>NZ_CP023721.1:0-301603 GCF_002501585.1 Rhodococcus sp. H-CA8f | reverse complement strand
CTCTTCCTGAAATGTCGACGATCTTGAATCTCGGTGCGCGCTCGAACCGGTTGCGAACGAGGTCGCCGCCGCGGAGCTTGTTTACTAAGCGGTTCGAATCCTACTAGGTCTCAACACTTTTCATTGATATCCAGTGCCCGTATTACCTCACGACCGAGGCCGGAACTGCGCTCAAACCACAGCAGTAGCTTTCTGATTTCTCGAACAGTCAGCGGCGTGCGAACGCTATCTGCCGAACAAAACCCGAAGCCCTTGTTGACAATGAAATATCAACAAGGGCTTCGGGTTACTGAAGATAGAACCAGATCCGAGAGCAACTTTCGTCATACTCCCCGGCTTCGTTCTTTGTCATCACTGGCCTCCCCCCGGCGTCGTCAGAGGACGTCCTCCCACGCGCCGCCCGATTTCCGAGACTTCGGCATGAAGTATCCGTCAGGGTTGATGATCCACATCAATTCGCGGCCGTCAGTGATCTTCAGCAATTTCACTGCGCCGTCGCTGTTCGCCGGGCTGACGAAGCAGTCGCCAGCGGGAGACTGGTCCTGCCAATGGTCGATTACTTCTTTTTGCTCTTCGGTCAGTGCGGGTAGTTCAAAGGCCATGTGTATGTTCCCATTCCGTTGGATCGGCGTCGAAGCGGACTGTGAGACTTGCGAGCTGGTGATCAAACTATCGCAGATTGTAGGTGCCTGGATTTCATGCCTACGTTTCACCGGCCAGTACTCGCAGTCTTTCGTTATGCAGCGGTCGACAGCGGCATACGATTTTCCTCATCCATCTATGGCTGCGGTGCGCTACTTTCCGCTGTCGGTCCACCGAATCTCCGCGTCGTGCGGAGCTGGCGCGTCAACTGTTGCGAGGTAGTCGAGGACCATCATTCGGGCGACGTCGAGATCTCGCGTTCCGTATGTCTGCGTGTATCCGTGTCCCTCGATGTGGAGTTCGAGTCCGTTCTGTCGGCGCCAGCCGCGCCACCATGGACCTCTGCAGGTCCATCGGCTCACTGCCACATGTATCGCTGCCATGAACCCAGTCTGGCAGGTCCGGGTCATCGGAGTGTGCGACCCGCACCTATCGGCACACCTCTGGGGCATGCTGGTGCAGCGCCGAGTTGCTCGCCCACGCCGCGGTCGGTGAGATGCCGCTCTTGCGTGTGCCTGTGCGACTTGCATGTTCGTGTTCATCCCACAAGGCCAGTGCGCCCTGTCTGTCACAATCATGCGTGCCCATTCCTACAGCGTTCACCCCCCTGCGGAAGTTACGCCGCCGACTCGCTCCGGCTGCCATGATCGGAATCGTGTCCGTCGCGCTCCTCGCGGGCTGCAGCTCCGGAAGCAGCGACGCCGAAGCCTTGGACTGGGACTCCCTCCCGTCCACCTTCGCCACCGAATGCAGCATGTGGACGAACCCGGATCCCGATTCGTTCGCGACGAACACGCCTCCGCCCGCGGAAGTGCAGGTCCGTGCAGCGACCGTCGAACACACCACTGGTGATCGGGTCAAGATCAGCTTGTCGTTTCTGGCTCCGCCTCCCGCGCCGCCCCTTCAGATACCCGGGGTCGGAAGCCAGACGATCGCACAGCCAGGCTCCGTCGACTTCTCGTTTGCGGTGTACCCGAGTGGGATGAACGGACCAAATGACTACGACTTGTTCTTCCAACGAGATACGCAGAACGTCTGGACGGTCAGCGGAGGCCGGACGCTTACCCCAGAACGCGCGAAATCGGGATTCGATCTGGAAAGTGCCGTCGGCACTGTGGATTCAGTCCGTGTGATCGGCAACGACCTCATCGCCGAGGTCGATCTAGCTCAGTTCCCGGCAGTCTTGCGCGAGCCGGTCTTCGTTCCAGACGTTCAGGTCTCGAGCAATCAAGCAATCCCGCGCGATCCATACCGCCCGGCGATAGAAGGCCCCAACGGCGGCCCACCAAAGACCGGCCCGAGCAATATGGGGCTGTTCATGTTCGCAACCCAGAACTGCACCGCCACCGACTCAAGTACTGCTATGGACGGCGGCGCATTCACTAACACGTTCGAGACGGAACCGCGTTCTGCCGCAGTCGATCCCGACCCATTCGCGAACCCGTCGAAAGCAGGGTCGTACCAGTTCACGACCGGCGACGGAAACTTCACCTGCGGGATCAACCTGTCCGGAATCGCAGAAGGCGCAGGATGTCACGGCGCGATCCCCGCGAACGCCGCGTGCTCTGTCGGCGGCACGTCCCCCGGCGCTGACTGCACCCCGAACACGATCTTCATCTCCGCCACTTCCAAAGGCATCCAGCAAGCTGAACGGCAGCGGTACGCCAGCGGCAGTACCGCAACTGTCCTGAACAACAACGAAACTCTCCGCGTCGGTGACTACGCCTGCGTCGTTCGTGATGACACGGTCCAATGCTCCGACAACGCGGGGAGCGAATTCTCCGTCTCGCCGACCTCCGCCACCGTCACCTGAACCAGATTTTGGAGGGAGGTACGAATGACTTCTGGAATCTAGTTCCTATGCGCACTTCTATACGTGCACTCTCAACTCGATGGCAGGAATTTTATGTCGCTATCTATATCTGATGCGCTGGAGTCCTATCCCGACGTCCAGCGGGTCCTGGTCCCAACGCATCCAGGCCGATCATTCGACGTCTACAACACCTACGATCCGCCTGCAGGAACTGAAGAGGTGTCTCAGCATTGGAGCCTAGATACCCTGCCGAGAGATCTCTTCGATTTATGGAGAAGCGCGAGAGAATGCAGACTTCACCACGATAGGGGCTCAGAAAAGGACGGAATAACACTCCTTTCTCCGCCCAAATCTCGAGAAGTTACGGAACGCGAGCTGGAATTCTGGGATGACGAGGACGGGCGTTTCTTGAAAAATGACATAATAATCGGAACAATGGTGGCCGAGCCAGATTTCATTGTATTCGACATAAGAAAAGACGACTTCAATGTTCTGTTAGCTTCAACTCTCGACGGACGTGAGGACTGGCCCGTCGTGGGGCGGAACATTTCCGACTTCTTGCTACGTTATCGTGGTTTACCTGGAGAAAACTACTGGCAGCGCTCAATCGTTTGATACACCGGAGGGCGAAGTTGGCTTCCATTTTCGAGAGAATCGTTGGCTTGGCAACGGCGACCCCGAGGAAGGGGCGCGGCTCTGCAGGGGAACGGGTGTTGAAGGCTGCAGACGCCGTGAAACACAGCGACTAACTTTCACTTCACGTTCGATATGAACACTGCCGAGTAGCACCTGACAATGACGAGCGCCCGCCTGGCCTTGTGCCTGGCGGGCGTTCTCATGTTCGGGTGGTCGGATCACCAAGCACCGGAGAGGGTTCCTGGCCATGTCAGCTCCATTCGTGCTGAAACTGGAGAGGCGCTACATCCGGTGGCGCGGAGCTCAGGGTCGTACTGGTTTCGGCCACGCCGTCGCGTCCTTTGCCGTTACAGCGGGGTGCGCGATGATGACGGCAATAAAACTGGGAATCGACATGCCCAAACCGTGTGAGAGCGTCGCCGCAACCTTGTCACCTTCGAGCCACGCACTCGGATCGTCTCTGAGGTAGAAGCGGAAATCCGTGTCGTACGGCGGATTCAACGACTCGGTGACAACACCCGGGCCGGTCGTACCGTTCCACATCCACGCCACATACCCCAGGTAACGGCCACTGAGTTCCATCCGAAACGAACCGATCACCCCTGCCGCATAGCCCTTCACCGCGTCCTCGAACCGGCTGAAGGTCACCGACCCGCTCTCGCTATTGCGCTCGGACGCGGTCATCGCAACGTACCCTTTCGCAGTTTTCCTGACACCGCGATACCCGTCGAAGAACCGCCCACCGCTACTGCGAGGCACTTCGGTCACTACGTATCCGTCACCGGAAAATATTGGATCGTTCCATTCCAACCCGAACGCGGCAGGAATGACAGCACGCAGGTAGTCGACGGTCGCCTTGAACTCGGCGACCTCGGCATCGGTCAGCGATCCGGTTCCAAGGAAGTTGTTCTCTTCCGCCTCGAGAAGAGGGTTCCTGGTCATTTCTGCTCCTGGGTAGGTGTGGTCTGAGGATACTTCTCACTGCCGACGCTTGGCCGGATGAGGGCGAGGCCGCCGGTCAGGGGGTGAAGGGTGGGTAGATCTGTTTGATGATGTCCGCAGCGATCATTTCCTCGATGGTCAGCCGGGCAAAGGTTTCGATGTTGGTGTAGTCGGCACCACTCGTCAGGATCGGGAGTCCGGTCGCTGGGTCGACGCGGATCACCAGGAATTGGGTTCCACCCCCAGGCGCGGCGTACTCGGGGGCGATCCGTCCGGTCAGTACCGCGAGGTTGTCCGGCAAGGGTTGATCGAGAGCGTACTGGTAGTAGGGCTGTACAGCGTTCTGCGGAGGAAGGCTCCGAGCCGGAAAGATGTCCCCGTCCGCGCCGAGGAACTCTCCGCGGGGCTGGCCGAAGCGGTCGAATGCGGTCCCGGGTGGGAATTGCGGCAACATTTCGTATACCGGCAGTCGTGTAGCCGGGTCGATTGCGAACCCCAGGTGATCTGGCCAGCCCCACCGTCCCGTCGTCGGGTCGATGAACGTCGCCTCCCACGTCGCCAGCGTCCCTCCCGGACCGTAAGGCGTGGCGTCCGGCGGGAACAGGCGCACCGCTTGAGGGTCGATCCCGGCCGGGTCGGGGTATGCCCCGATACCGGCGGTGGGTTTCGGCGACGGGCTCAGGGCCGGAGTGGCTGGCGGCAGTGCCGGGGTGGCAGTAGGTGTAGCGGGGTCGATCGCCCCGACCGGGGGCCTACCGGGCGCCAGGCCAGGATCGGCAGCCGACGTTGTCGGAGGCTTCACCGGCGCAGTGGCGGGAGGTTTCACCGGCGCGATGGCACCGGCATCCACACCGGTGCGCCCGATCCCCTCAATCACGTCGTCGGCAGCAGTGCGGGCGATACCAGCCTCGACGCGCGTTGCGGTGGACGCCACGCGCGTACCCAGTCCGGCTTCGGCGAACGGACCGGTCAGCACCGCTGCACCGGCATCGAGCTGTATCTGTTGATACCAGTACTGCGGACCTTCTTCCCGCAGCGCATCGAGCCGCAGGGCGCTTTCGAGTACGTCACGGGTGGTACCACTGGGGTCCTGGTTGTAGGCGACAACGGCTTGGGCGACGGACTTCCCCAGACCGAGAAGATCCGACCCCGCCTCGGCGAGACCGTCGATTCCGTTGGCGCCGCGCACATTCTGGCTGAACCGGAACAACGACGTCAGAATGGATCCTTGTTCACTGAACCAGTCGTCCCGTGCGCGTTCTGCAGCGGTTTCACGGAGCCACTCGTCGCGGTCGTCCTTGGCCTGCGCCGCTGCAACTGCGGATTCCTGGTTGGCGTTCTCCTGCGCGGCGGCCATCGTGTCGAGGGCCTCAGTGGTGGGCACCGTGGTGACCTCCAACTCGGCATCGGCCGAATCAACAGGATTGTTGTACCGGTTGGTGGTGCCGTCCCCCTGATCGACTGTCATTTCGGATCCAGGCTTCATCGTGTCCTGGTTCGGTACGTACGCCGTGTAGCCAGGGTCGGGGGTGCCCACTACCGCGACGCCGTCCGGCTGACCCGAGATCGCTTCCTGCCCGTTCGGCAGTGCGGTCGCCGTCATCGACTGTCCGGAGGCGACGTTGTCTCCGCCGTAGAGCGGGTCCGCGAGGATCGGATACAGGATGTTTTCGATACCGGCGGTGTCGACGACCTGGACGAGTTGTCCGTCCCGGATCTCATAGTGCGTCGGGATGGGTGTGCCGTTGGCGTCGTACGCCCACGGAGCGTCGATAGTCGAGACCGGGTTTCCGTCGGCGTCGAAGACGGTGACCGTGCCATCGGGGTTGACGCTCATGTGACCGCCGGGCGGCACCGTCACCGGAATCACGGATTCGTGCGACGACGCCTGGTCGTGGATCAGGAAGAAGAACCGGTATCCGTCGGCGATTGGATCGAACACCCGCAACGAGGACTGCCCGCCAGGTGCATACGCCATGAGCGGTGAAGCGATGGTTCCGACTACCTGTGAGAGGACTGATTCGGGCGTGCGGGGACTGAATGGACCCGGCCGACCGCGCACTCCGATTCCGGCGGCGGTGAACGCTGCGGCACCGACGAGGACCAGTTCGAGGTAGCGGTCGCGGCCATCGTCCTCGCTGAGCTCCGCGTTAGTGACGGTGGGAGTCGATTCATGCTGTCCAGGAGCAGTATTCGGGGTTTCTGTGGGTACTGGTCCGGGACCACGATCGGTCGTCGCCGTGGGTGCGGTCGATCCTGCAGGCTGCGGCGTAGCCGGGGCAGGGCCGCTGGTGGTTGTCGGAACCGGAATTCCTGCAGGGTTCTCGATGCTTGGAGGTGTCGGCGAGTTCGGCTGCCCGGGTTGCGCTGCGCCGGGTACGGGAACGATGGGGGTGCCGTTGTAGGTGGGAAAGTTCGTCGGAGCATTCGCCCCGACATTCGGGCCACCACCCGGGGCCTGCGCACCGGGGAGCCCGACGGTGGTCGTCGGCGCAGCTGTCGCCGTCGTGGACGGCGCGCTCAGGCACGGGTTGATGATCTCTGGCGGGATGGGCGCACCAGGTGGGAGCGACGCAATGAGATTCAGGTAGATCTGATGATCACGTGCCCGCACCGCCGCGCAATCCTCTTCCGGTGTCGCATGCGCCGGTCCGGCAGTGAGTGCAAGCCCGGCACCGATCACTCCGGCGGTCCCGGTCAACAGTGCTCCGGCAGCGAGAAACCCCGCCAATGGCCGCTTGAGTGTCAGTGCGGACTTCACCGTCGATCACCACTCGTGTTCGACTTCTTCCGAAGCTCGGCGATGAGGGTGTCTGCGCCCCACCAGAACACTCTGCCCGCGATCGACATCCACAGAAAGAACGCCAGATACACCAGGACCGTCCCGTAGTCCGCGGCCCAGCCCCCGAGTCGCCCGATCACCGCGAACGCGGCAATCAACAATGCGAGCCCGAAGGCGGTGGCAATGACCGCTTTCGACATCTGGCTCAACTCACTGTCGCGGTCCCACTCCTGCCTCGAGGCTTCAGCGCCTGATCGGCCGGGATCGGCGGACGACTCCCGACCGGATCCGGGTGGGATGTACGGCAACGCGTTCTCCGCCGCGATGTCGCGGCGGGTGGGTGAAGTCATCGGGGCGTTCGGTGAGGTAGCCATCGGAGGTGAATGCCTTTCCCCGCCAAGCGGGTACGCGAGTCTCGAGATGCGTGTCACCCCGCATGGATAGCATCGGGCGAGATGCTGGCGGGTGACGAATCAGTGGGCAGCAAGCTGTGAGTTGTTACCAGGGGCAGTTGATGTACGAGGTGGCTCCGGCTACCCACTTCCCGTTCGACGGAAGGTAGAACTCGTAGGAAGCGCAGCCGTTCGGGTACTGCGCAGCCCGGGCCGTTTCGATTGCCAGGACGTTCGCGGAGGAGTCGATCACCCTCTCCCACCCCGGAACTGGGACCATCACATTCGCATTCGCCAGGGCGGCCGGGATGCCGCTGTCGCGGGCCGCGACCGTGACAGCGCGATTGATGGGGATCTGCACGACGGGGGCACCCAGTTCCGCGAGAGTGGGCGCCGCCGATGCTGCCGGAGCGAAGGTGAGCAGAACGCCGCCGATCGCAGTCGCGGCTGCTGCGGTCGTTGCCGCGATTTTCTTCATACGTGCGTGGGTCACGGGGTTCTCCCTTGGAAAGACAGGTCCGATGAGCTCGAACGCTGTTGGGTTACAGCTTCTTCGGACATCCGAGTGGTACGAGAGTTCTGTCAGAGCCAGGTCGGATCGGAGTACACGAACACACTGTTGTCCGACGTCGCCGTCGAGACGGCGAACTGTGCGTAGGAGCGGATCGTGACCGGGCCCATGCACGCATCGACCTTGACGTGCACGTTCTCCGCCGTGATCGATGCCTTCGCGGCTTCGAGATCCTTCTTCCCGAGCGGGATCGTGGTGATCGTGCCCGGTGCAATCGTCGTCTGGATGCTCGGGTTCACCGAGGCGTTCACGCCGATGTTCGCCGACGGAACCCCGGAGATGGAGACACCCGCTGACGGGCCGAGGGAGAATCCGAGTCCCAGGCCGAGTCCGGAGGAGACGTCGATTTGGCAACCGATCTGCAACCCCTGTTCGATATATCCGGTCTTGACGGCCGTATCGCCCGCACCGGAGATGGTGCCGGTGACCTTCGCCGACACGAAACCCTCACGCGTGAAAGCAGTCGTCGCAAGGTTGGGAACGGGGTTCGCCGACAGTTTGGTAGCAGCGAGGTCGAGGGTCCAGCCGTCGTCGGTGACCGTGCTTGCAAACTTGTCCGGCAGTGCCGTCGGGGTCGCCGACGCGGTACCGGCAAACGCGAGTGCGCTCGCCATCAATACCGACGACACCGCAGCACATGCGCCCACTGCCTTTCCGACGCGGCGCTTTCTTGTCAACGTGCGGGCGGTCTCGTCGGTGGTGGTAGCCATGGTCGGTCTCCCTGGGGATGAGTCGAAATCTCGGCAAACTCAACGATTGCCAGAACTTAACTGAGCGTCTGACTGGGACGTTACAACACCGCACACATGCCCGACTAGCCTCCAATGTCCGAATCAGTCCACCTAAAGTCGTACTCCGAGTTACGGAAATATCACCGAGAAGCCCGGACCAGGCGGTTCGTTCTTCGGGGAGGTGTGACGAGCGTCATGGTCACGAAACGATGACGCCATACGCGGTGCAGTCATTTGTCGGCAAACGCTCGGTGGCCTACCGAGCGAAGGGGCTCGATGGTGGCGAGGTGGTCGAGGACCGTCATTCGCGCGACGTCGAGATCTCTCGTTCCGTGTGTGTCTGTGTGAACTCGTGTCCCTCGATGTGAAGTTCGAGTCCGTTCTGTCGGTGCCGCCATGGTCCCCTGCACGTCCATCGGCTCACTGTCACGTGTATCGCTGCCATCAACCCAAGTCGGTCAGGGTCAATTCACCCTCAGGTTAGACACGCATCCGTGCTGTGTCCCTGAGATATTCGCGTGCAGCGTTGCGCCGCCCTCCCACGGCGCGGACACTGAGCGCCACCCCGCATGTAGGGCTTCGTGTTCGAAGATGCGGAGTTCATCGCTTCTGTCACAATCATGCGTGCCCTGAGAATGTCGATCCGATTCGAACCCGCGCCGAGCCGGAAAAGTAGATGCGCTTTCCCTGTGCCGGATTCTCTGCCGACCGGTGTCGGTCCTTGCGTTACTCGTGACGACAGGGTCCAATGCTCCGTCAATGCGGGGAGCGAATTCTCTCTCTCGCCGACCTCGGCTACCGTCACCTGAACCGGGGAAACGGGAGAACTGATGCTCACTGCGGATAATTTACTGGCGGGCCCGCGCGGGCGCCGGATGCTGCTCGCGTACGCGATCGACGCCGAACGCACCCTCCGGCCCGAGCCAGGCGACGGCACCTTCCGCATCAACACTCGCCTTGCGGCGTATCACCTCGACGTCGGACAAGGCACCTCCCGAGTGTTGTTCGGCCCGGGCGCCGAAGAGGCCCGGCAGACCATAGTCACCGCTGAGGATGTGGCGCGTAGCCTCTCGGAAATATCGCTCCCCGACGTTACCGCCGTCGATCTACGCTCCGCCCTCGCAGAAGCGGTCGATGCGGCGCGTTACTGGCAGGATCCCGACGGAGAAGACGTGCTCGTCGCCACCGAGGTGGTGCGAGATGAGCTTCGACGCGTCGCCGAGCACATCGCGGGTTCCGAATACGCGCAGTGGTGGTCAACCTCGCTTGCTGCGTCCGACCAACGGTCGATCATGAGCCGAGGTGACGACTCTCCGGACACAGACGAAGTGCCTGCTGCGCAACAACTCCTCAGCGAGTGGCGCAAGAGCACCCTGGAATCGGAAGCGAGAGCCGAACGTGACCGCCCGGTGGACCCTGAAGCGAACTGGACCGGCCATTGGTGGTCACACCCGCCCGCCAGGTTCTCGACACGGGCACTTTTCGACGGGACTGCGGCGGGCTTGTGGTTCGTCGAAGACAGCATGGGATGGAACCGGGCTGTCGTCCGAGCATTGCGGCCACCGACTGGCGCACGCATCTACGAGATCGACAGTGCGCACGCCTGGTCGGATCTGTGCAGACGGTTCCCACTCGAGGTCACCGCGGAGAAGCGGCACGATTGGTACCGGACGACCGGCCGATCAGGCAGGTGGGTCATCCCGGACTGGGTGCAGGTCGCGGAAAGTTTTGAGGGAGTGCACCTTACCGTGACGGGATACCTGGCGGCGGCGGGAACCGCGATCGACGTCGATGCCGACACGGCGAGCGTCATCGCGGGTTGGGTACCCGACGAAACATACTGGTTCACCGACGCTGCCACCTACATCTCCGAGCCGTCTGTCTGGGTGCTGCACAATGGCCCGGAAGTGACCGACCAGCCCGCATGGACGCTGGAATCACAGCAATGACGACACACGTGAACGCAGTCCAGGCACGAGATTTCACGAGAAGTCGATCGCTGTGGCCATCCGAGTGGGGCAGGGCTACTTCACCGGAAACGCCTGCCCGAGTAGCGCTGATGCCGACACGATCGTCGAATCGCTCGGCCGCGAAGGCAACGACATGTTCGAATATCGGGTCAGCTGCCCCGAGCGCGGATGGCAGGAGTACCTACGTGCACGCGGAATCACGCAGAAGGACGGTCCCAGTCCCACCTGCGCGATCGCCCCTGTCGGTCGTCAAGGGCCGGTGAAGAAGTCGTCGTCGACGCGAATGTCGGTTTCCACGTCCGAGAGTTCGAGCGTGAATGACTTGTCCACCCACCTCAGGGGGGATACCTGTTTGTGCGTCGAACGCGAGTGTGGAATCGAGGCCGAGTCCGTCCGGTGGAATCGCGAATTCCCATGCCGGGCGGCCGTTCACCTCCACTGCATCGCCGATCGTGTCCGGTGGGAGTAGATCGGTGAACCGTGTGGACGACCACGAGAGGTCGACGCGGAGGAGTTCTTCAAGGTAGATGTAAACAGTTCACGCAACTCGCGATTTCGAACCGCTTCTGAATTGCTGAGACACAACGCTATTCAAGCCCATACGACATGACCCCGATGAGAACCGAACCGGCTACGTCCCGAAACCAACACTTTGTCCACCGGCACCCGACATCGGCCCCTTCTGAAATCTCCAACCGTGCCAATTCAACTCAACCAAACAAGCACTCAGAGTCACACGATCAACACCCACCGAGACGGTGTACATATGACACTGATAGAGAGACAATCAGATATGGGCACTGACACTTTTCCCGACAGTCGGTGGGGTCACGATCGGCGGTTGCTCAAGAAGCCACTCAATGCTTTCGCATCGTCACGGATCGGATCCTGGTATCTCCGAAAATTGACGCCGGTCGACCGAAAACTGCTCGCGCACAGCAAGGCCGATGGACTATCTTCGGGCCGATGGGGGTGCCGTTGCTGTTGTTGACCACGACCGGAAGGAAAACGGGGCAGCCCCGGACGACGCCACTCACCTATATGCGTGATGCGGACCGTCTATTTCTGGTCGGTCGTAATTTCGGACGACCCGACCACCCCGCATGGTCCGAGAACCTGTTGGCCAATCGGGAGGCGAGGGTGACAATTGGAGGGGTCGAGATCCCTGTAAACACGACCTTGTTAACAGGACCGGAGGCGGAGAGCGTCTTCGAACAATTCGTCGAATTCAACCCTACGTACGCGGTGTACAAGACTCGCACAGCACGCGATCTACGTGTGTTCGCTCTCGAGCGTCGCCAAATCTGATCCCCCACGATAAGAACACCTCGCTGCTCCCGACCAACCGGCACCGACCACCCGACCCCGGACAGCGAATGCCGCCGTCCCGAAATCTCGCCGCCAGGGCGCATCGGAGCCGCGCGGGCCCCATTTGTACACATGGAGACGACGACGGCCGCGAGGGAGCAGTAGAAAACCGGCCATCCCCTCTCTCGATGATCAAGCGTGATACGAAATACCCATGAAAAGACCCTTTGTTGTGGCCATGGCAGCGCTCGCGCCGCTTGCCTTCCCTGCTGTGGCGAGTGCCCAACCGACTGATTCGACACTGCCTCCGGTGGTGACGCTTACCAGTGACGACTCGTCAATTACCGCGACCATCACAAACCCGAATGGACCTCGTGTCGTAAAGGGGTACACGCGCACCTGCACACTGTCGATTGACGGCAGCCCCGAAGGCTTCAGCGACTCCGTCCTCCCCTTCGAAAACCCCGACTGGCAAACCCACCCGTCAGACCCCACTGACGCCACCATTTATCCTCAGGCAGGACAGACGGTCACGGTGACGCGATCTGGCCTCCCCCAGGGTCGATACAGCCTGTTCGGACTATGCGGTCAAATGAGCCACGGGGGCGGATGGATGTGGGGCTCCGGGCAACTTTCCGAACGAGTCCAGTACGAAATTCTGGTCGGGTCTGAACCGAGACCTGAACCTACCGGCTCCCTCGCGTTCGGTTCGTAAACACCCCAACCGACGTGGACGCTTCCCAACGTCGATCATGGTGGTTCCCACAACGATGAACCAGACGTCGGCTCAGACATATTGGATGCATATTCGCTAGCCACCAATGCGGACGATCCGAGCGTATCGAACAGGAAACGAGCCGAACGAAAGCAGCTTTCGCGGAACGTATTGCGACCGCTCGTGCTGCTTTCGTTCGACTCGCCTGTCTGTCTCACCACTATGACTGGTCGAAACTGTCGTTCGCCTGCCTGCGATGCAACTGCCCCTGACCAGCTACCGATCGAAGTCGGAAGCTCGGACCACTCACTCGTCCGAATATACAGAAGCGGTGCCAGTTCTCGCGCCCACCGTGGGCTGACCTTCCCCCTTGCCCGGCCGATGCGTTCCGCAGCCAATCTCCTGCGACAATGCGCTCGCTATCAGCGTTTACAGAAAAGTGCGCCAGCCCACGGGAACACGGGCTGGTGCAATGGTTTTCGCCGTCGAACGACAGGTTGGAAGACGCGCCGCCGCCGCCCGGTCCTGTGTCGACCGACGACGGAGCGCCTATTCGGACGACTGAGTGGTCACGGAATCCTCGCCCGCCACGATCAAGTGGGTCTCGACGACCTCGGATGATCCATCTCCGGTCAGCTCGACCTTGTTCACTTCCGCAATAACAACTTTCGACATCTCGTACCTCTCTTGCTTCACACAATGATTCCGTCCGGGCGAAACACTATCTGCCGCTCGCCGCGCGCGCTCACCCAATTTGACGTCCTCGGCCGCCTGCTCTGTCGCAGATCGCGAGCTACGAGGTTATCTCTACCTATCCACCCGATAGGATCGCCACGCTGACTGTGCCCACGCCGCGGCTATTCTGGCTACGCTGACGGAATGCGTTACCTCCGCGCAGCTTTCGGATAGAACTGAAGGACCCACATGGCAGTAGAAGACTTCTTTGTTCGAGACGGGCTTCCCCCGGGCATCACCAGTGACGAACCAGTGCCGTACGGATATCGCCGGTGGAACGGTGTCGTCTGGTGCGACTCGTGGACAGACACGTACAACGCCATATCGCGGCAAGCCGTCATCGCATGGAGGCAGGGCCTCGACAGCAAAGCCTCGCAGGAAGTCGAGGCGATGTACCGGATGGCCACCCAGTTCGACCATCTCGGAAAGGAACTCGCCGACGAGAACTAGGTCGCATGCGAACACTTACCCGTGATCGAAATCCGTGGTTCCTCAGTGGTGAACGCATGACTACGCATCCACTTTCCCCTTTAGACTTTCATCTACCTTCGTCCCCGAGAGAGGCTTTTCTGATGTCGGACAACACAATCAACAGCGACGACAAGGTCGAGGACGGCGTCGACGCGATCGGCCCGTTTCGCAAGGTGACGCCTGGGAAGGACATCGCGCACTGTTCGTCCTGCGGTCGACAGACCGAGGTCGTGATCATCCGTGGTCCCGACACGGACGACGAGGCGTGGTACGGACTGTGCTGTGACGCCTACGGCGACGATCTTCCTGACTCTGTCCGCTTTCCCTTCGGCCGGTAGCCTCACCCCCGCTCGCTACGATACGAAAGACAGGTTCATGAGCACCTACAAAGCATTCATCGCCGAGGACGGCAACAGGTTTCAGGTCTCCGTCTGCTGGGATGACAACGATCCCAACAGGTTCATCACCGCACCGTTTCCGATCGAACCATCCGACGACCTCGACAACCAGCTCGGGCGAGCTGGGTACCGGCTGGTGTCGAACGACTCCGACAACATCGGCCGAGGTTGGGCCTTTGTGTCGCGGATGGCAACGGATCGGCCCTTCTACGATCCGGTGGAACAGACCTGGCGCTCATCCCTGTCCGACGATGCGAAGCAGAAAATCCGCGCCAAGTACCCGGACGCGTCGGTGCCTGGCGTAGTGTGAGCCCTCCCTCCGCCGTGCCCGATGTGACGCGCTAGCGCCGACCGCGAACAGATGTGACCCCTCCGAGCCTTCTCGGAGGGGTCATTTTTGTGGCCGGATCCACCGCTACTTGCACTGGACCGCAGCATGATTGACGGACGAAGCGCACCGGTTGCAACGCCATAGCGTTTACCCGGTAAACATTTGCGACACCACGGCCGGAATCAACGGCGTTGTCGCGGTTGAATGTCAGACACCTAAAGCCGTCGCGATCGTCCCATCCCTTGGGCTTTTCCGTGTAGCCACCAATGAAAGCGGCGCGCATCGCCGACGAAATCTCGTCCGTCGGTGACGCGCGCCGTTCTAAAGATCTACTGCCGGTGTCAGCTCCCTAAGCTCACGCCTGGGGCTACTGCGGGCGCTCCAGCGGCGGGCAACGTGACCACCCAGGACGCTTGCTGCACGGCGTAGGTGGTGAACGGGAACATCGCCAGGTATGTCTCGAGTCCTGGGTAGTCCGAGGCCCACATGCTCATCGGTTCGTCGAGGCTGCCGCAGGACGCCAAGACGACGTAAGCGCCGTCCGGGATACCGGTGACTGTCTGAACTGTTCTGCCCGTCGGGATCACGCCGGTCTCGTAGATCGTTTGTCCTGGTCCAATCGTGTCTTCGATCGGCGGCAACACGCCACCAGGGGCGTCCCCGAGGCCCGTGGTGCACTGCAGAGGACCGCCCGAGTTGTTGGTGATGGTATTGCTCACAGTGGACCCGGACGCGCTGTAAGCGAAGGTGACGTCGGCAGCCGTCGAGGCCGAGGCCAGCGAGGGAGCCGCCATAGCCAAGGGAAGAGCTGCAGCACCAACCAGGGCCGCGCGCGTGATCGAACGCATCGAATCTCCTTCTCGTTCAGCATCAAATGTCGTCGACTAATCTTGACATGAAACGAGACCAACTGGACCGGTTTTCTTGGATCCCATGCCTCCGCTAACGACCGCACCCTGGGTGCCGCCTTGGCCAGCGCGCGACGGCATAACCCAAATATGCACCGAGAAAAGGGGACTCGAACCAATAGGTTCGAATCCCCTTATTGCGTGAGCGCGGCCCGTTTAGGGGACCGGTGTGTGCGGTGCATCTTCGGGTTCGATCCAGGAGCAACCCTCGATCTCCTGCGCCTTGTCTTGCGCCGAATACCTGTCGTCGGCGGTCACCGTACCAATGTGATTGTTCTCGTCGTCGTACACAATCCAGTTGCGCATTGGCGTTGATCTCCCAGCAGTCGAAGTTGATGAATCGGAACGGCTGTCGGGCCGTTCATACATTCTCCCCCAACTGCTTTGAGCCCGTCGACACCAAACTGCAACACGAGCAATCCGTCGCCCCGTTGAACGGAACCTAGAACGCACTGCGTGCGATGTATCCGCGGTTTCCTGGTTACCGGCCCGCGGGGGGCGGCTACATACCGGCGACGATGATGTCCGGATGTGCGCGGACAGCAGCACCCTGTTGACTGGCTGGCACCAGGTGGGGAAGTTCCGGTTCGTCGTCCAGGGACACCGGGCCGTCCCAGGGAGCGACGAGTGTTGGGTTGTATTCCCAACCGTCACAAGACATGTCGTCAACCCAAATGGGAGTGAGGGAAGTGCCGAAATGCTTCTCCGCGAATGCCGTCACAGCAGGGAGGACGTTCTGATCGAAGTATCCTCCACTACCGAGTTTGATGTCGCATCCGAATGCGCTCGGCCTCACTCTGGCGACGTATTCGCCAGCCGCCGAACGCAAAACCACATGATGGTAGGTCCCCATGTGCGGATCCTTTCTCGTTCTACGGGTGGGTCTTTCGTGACTATTTCTACACGCGATTCAGTGACTTCGCGGAGTCGGCGTGGCCCCGCGGCCACCACAGTGCCGACGGGGCTCGGGCCACGCTGCTGGGTGTTCAGTGCCTTCGCCGGGCGACAACGATGCCTGCAGTTGAGATCAGGACCATCGCCACCAGGACCACGACGAAGTACGACCTGTCCGCGGCCGGTGTCAGGGTCTCGCTTTCTTTGGTCAGTACGTCGGTGAAGGTGCAGCTCACACCTGGCGGGAGCCATCCCCAGAAGTCTGTAACTCCTGCCGCTACCCGCTCCGCGCGGTCGGGCAGCATGTTGGCGAACCGCGCCGGGGTTCCGTAGTGATCGATGCACCAGCTGGGTTGGTGTTGGAGTCGCAACGACAGCAGATCCCAGAAATAGACCAGCACCAGCAGGACCACCGAGATCGCCAGAGATGCCTGACTCACCCGTAGTGCTCGCGCGCTCACCGCTGACGCGTCACAGCCGCGCCCTCGCGCGGCAACGACGGCAACCGGTACACGCGAGGGCCGATGTCGCCGCGTGCAGCGTTGACGAGTACCGGCGCGATGCGCACTCGCCGTTCGAGTGAGCGCTTCGGCCCGTACCGCTGCCGCCGCCAGTGCCCACGCCGGATATGAGGCGCCACCTGCGCGCCGGTCCCCTGCGCGGCCCCGGACTCCGCACGCCCGGTTGCCTTCACGTTCAGGACCCGCACCGCGGCGTCCTTGCGGGCGGCTGACTCGCCGTCCGCAGACTCCCGAACTGTGACACGCCCGTCGGTTTCCTCAGCTGCGCTGTGCCAATCGCCCCATGCCGCGACCGCCGCCAGGTTGATCACCTGGTCGCGGAACGCGGTACTGTCCAACGACGCGGGGAGGGTCCATCGCCCGAGCACACCGCCGGACTTGGCGGGGATCGTTATGCACCAGGCGAACTCGTCGTCGAGTCGGCCTACGGCGTCGGCGAGCAGGACGAGGCCTTCGATCCTTGCCCCGCGCTGCTCGATCATGTCGCAGAGGTCGACCCGGTCGGTGGTGAATCCTCGCGTTCCGGCCAGCAACATCGATCCCAGGGACCTTGTCTGACCGCGGCCCAAGATGTCCGTGACGACGCGCGTCATCCACTCCCACGATTCGTCCACCTCAGGTGTCGACGGTGTCGCGGCGTCGAGTCGGAGCGGATCGGCGAAGGCGAGGAACACCTGCGCATACGGCAACCGGATGTCGGCGCGGTCTTCGGCTGAGAGCGGCTCCGAATCTGCGTAGTTGAGTGTGTGTCCGGGTGGGAGCCAGAAGGGGACGGCCGCTTGTGTGGCGACCGCGATCCTCGACGGTGCACACGACCCGGCGCCACCGACGTAGCGGAGCGCACTCCCCCATGCTGCCGCTGTGTACCAGTGCTGCAGCGAGGCCGCGTCCGCGGGAATGGGGTGACGAGGCATCGCAGCGATGGGGAGGCGAATCCGGGAATCGAGAGCCTGCTCGGTTCCCGCACTGTACGCACGCTGCCACGTCGTAAATATTTGACGGGGCGGCAACCCGGACAACGCATTGCGTGTCGCCGCACTCAGTGTCGCGTGCGCTTGCGTCGGGATGGAAGGCCCTTCCGGGAAGTCGGTGTGTTCCTCGCCCAGGACCAGCCCCAGAGCCTGCGCCGACCCAGCCGACTCAGGGCTGGGCTCGGCGATCCACGAGGCCGGATGCCAAGCACTGACCGCCGCCGGAGTGCGATCGAAGAGGGTACCGAGAGCGCGCTGCCGTGTTTCGTCGTCGACGTCGGCGTCCGCGCGATGATCATCCGCAGGCAACCGTGAGACGAGTAGCTCCTTCCGCATCTGCTTCTGGGCCTCGGTGTAGTGCTTTTTCGGTTGAGCCGATCGTCGACCGCCGCGGGCGCGCTGAATCGCGGTGGCTGCTTCCTGCGAGATCTGTCGCCGGTCGGCGACATCGAGCTGAAGAATCACGCTGTCTTGGGCGCTGATCACCGCCATGAACGCTTCCAAGCTCTCGGTTTTGCCACCCCCCAGGGCGTCGGTGATGGGATCCAGCATCCTCCCCCAGCGATCGTGGACCCGCTGATACAGCGCACGATGGGACTTCACCCATGGGCCGAGCGCGGCGATCTCGATGCCGAGTCGATCGACTTCCGCCTGGCACGCCCTGTCCCGATCCGCACACGCAGCGTCCAACTCGCGTTTGAGTTCATCCGCCTCGGCGCGCGCCTTGAACGCCGCCTCGTGCAGGCGCTCTTCCTCGGCGAGTTCCGCCCGGACAGCCGCGAGCTTGTCCTGCGCATCCCGCATGTCGCGGTTGTGCTTGGCCTGACGGTGCTTGCCGCGCGCCATCAGAACTCCCTACGGTTCGCCGGGTACATGGCAAACGGCTTCGGTACCGGGAACTCCGAGACGCCCTGCGCTTCGAGCGATTCGAGGGTTTGGGTCCGCATCACCGCTTCCTCCTCCAAGGACTGCTGCAGCGAGTTGAGCGTGTCCTTGCCGTAGGACGACATCCTCGCGATGACCCCGGTGCGGTCGAAGCGGTAGAGCGACCATCGAATATGGTCGCAGCTCGCCCAGACTTCGTCGATCGCGTCCGTCAGTTCACCCGCTCGTGAGCGCAAGTCCTCGACTTTCGGATTGACCACGGCGTCCCGGTCCCGGTGCGCTTGACGGATGGCCACGCTGAGCGGTTGAGGATTCGGGGTGGTGTTCTCGGTGTCCATCCGCTCCCGGCGTAACCGCCGGATCTTGTCCTGGATGTCGGCGATCTGCTTGTGCATTTCGTCGAGAGTTTCTGGTGCGTCGGCCATCAGTTCGACCTACGTCCGCGCCGCAGTGACAGGTCGTCGCCAAACATGATTGTGGAAGCGCCGAAGCGGTAGCGAATCATGTCGTGCACCATATCGACTCGCACCGACGCGAATGCCGCTGGCCACGTTGACCTGTCGAGTGCGTCCGGCACGGTACAACTAACCGACGAGACGTCTGGTCGTTCGGCACCGCATTCTGATCGTTGTCGCTGTCGTGATCGTCGCGATAGGTGGACTGTGGTGGACGAAGACAATTGCCTTCACCCGCTCGTCACCGGTCGCGTTCACGGCCGAGCCCTTCGCCTACGTTCCGCGCGGCGATCCTTCTGACATCACTTCCACAGTGATCGCGGCCCTTCCGTTCTCGAACGACGAGATCGTGAGACTTGTCGCAGAGCGGATCGTAAACACATACGGCGGCAACAGATCCGAATACGAGTCGAGCCTGACCATCAAGGACACAACGGCCGTCGCGGGGAAGGTGGTGTACGCCCGCGGCCGGACGCCACTCTCGACTCAGCGGATCGCGAACTACGGCGCCGTGGCCCTTTGCGATTTGGTCAACGAAGCGGTCTTCGCGCACACCGGCCAGGCGCGTGTCGCGTTCATGGTGTTCACCGACTAACTTCTCTGTCCACCCTTCACACGGTCATATCCATGCATTCCGAGGTGCAGGACGTTCCCCGCCGGGTCGACACCGTAAGCGGTTCCCCACCAAAAGTATTAGCCCCAAAGGACTACTCGGGATTGACCGGACCGCACGGACTCTCACCCTCACACAGCCCCCGCCTGTCAATGCGGCACCACACCACTGCACAGTCCACGACTCCGTCCACGGCCCCCGGGGCGGTAGCGGAAGCTCGCCCCGACAACCCCGTGATGAATACTGGGACGCACGCGCGTCGCCGACGGCCGTAGGAACGAAGGAGCAGTCCGTGACACGCCCGCAACGCCTGATCGTCCTCGTAACAGTCGTCATACTCGCAGTATTCGGCGGGTTGTGGTGGACGAAGACAATCGCATTCACCCGCACGGCTCTCGTCGAGTTCAGTGTTACACCGACGCAACCCGATGCCGGAACCACGAGTTACGTCTTCGTCGGCATTCAGACAACCCCCGAGGACCTCGCCAAGACCGCTGAACTCCTCGCACACACACACGCGGCGGTGCTGCAGAAGACTACGAATCAGATCTGACCATTGCTGGCGCCTCCGACATCGCCGGGATCGCGGTGACTGCTCGCGCACGAACACCCGGCGCTGCAACGGCACTCGCGAACGACGCCGCGCGTGCGCTCAGTTCGTATCTCAACGACATGCCCACAACGACCACCAACAAGATCACCTACCGGGTCAGCTCTTTGGCTCAATAGCGAGCCCACCACGCCACTTCCTGCTCGATCGGCGGCGACAACGCGAACAACGTTCATGCGGCACTCCGTCGCGTACCCAAGGACCATCGCCCACGGCTCAGGGTTGTACCGGTTTCGGCCAGGCCGTCGCATCTTTGCCGGTCACCTTCGGGTGAGCGATGACGGCGGCAATGAACGCCGGAATCGACATGCCCAATCCGTGCGAAAGTGTCGCTGCCGTCGTTCTGCCTTCGAGCCAGATACTCGGATCATCTTCGAGGGAATAGTGAAATTCCGTATTGGACCGATTCAGCGGTTGGGCAACGACACCAGGTCCGGTCGTGCCATTCCACATCCACGCCACGAAACCCAGGTAACGGCCACTGCGGTGCATCCGAAACGATCCGATCACCTCTGCCGCATAACCTTTCACCGCGTCTTCGAACCGACTGAAGGTCACCGACGCTCCTTCGTAGCGCCGCTCATCCCCTGACATGACGGCGAACCCATTCGCGGTCTTTCGTACCCCACGATAGCCGCTAAAGTACCCACTACTTCCACGCTGCATTTCGGTCACGACATATCCGTCACCGGAGAACACTGCATCGTTCCACTCCAACCCGAACGCGGTAGGAATGACGGAGCGCAGGTGGTCGACGGCCGCGCTGAACTCCGAGACCTCGGCATCGGTCAACGAACCCACGCCGTGGGGGTTGTTCTCCTCCGCCGGTTCGAGAGGGATCCTGGTCATATCTGCTCCTGGGAGACAATCGCGTCAGCACTGAACCATAGCCAATTCGGAGCTGCTGGTTTCACATCTTGGCCGTCATCTATCGCAAGTGGTTGTGTCCTCCGCCGACAAACTCGGGTGCGCCCGTATCGCCGCGATGAGCCCTTTGGAGACGCCCACACCGGTGACAACATGATTCGAATAGACGCCGAAGGACTTCAAGCAACCCGAAGCCGCTCCGGGAGCCGCAGCGTTTGCACGTCCAGGCGATGCCACCGCCACGACAATCGACACCACTTCAAATAACTCGGTGGGTGCCGGGGATTTACATCGGACACCGAACCTGCTGCGCCGCTAACTTTTTCGCCGCCTCGATTCAGCCAGCCGCACATACGCTGACGAATCCACCGGGATGACGTATCTCGCTTCTGCAGCTCTGAGCTTCGTAGCAACGTCGGCAAGCAGATCCAAGGACCCCGACGAGAGACCGTTCGAAGTCGACAACAGCTTTTGCAGGTCTGGATCCTCGAGACCCCCGACGACTCCCTCGTCCTCGCCGTACGCGGCCTCACGATCACCGCTCCACGGGATCGAGAAGAAGTACCCGGGCGACACATCGAAATACTTCGCCAGCGCCAGAACTACTTCATCGGATGGGCTGTCCCGCATACCTGTTCGCAGTTGCGACAGATACGGGGTCGAGATGCCGACGCCGTGAGCGGCCATGCCGTTCACCACAGCTTTGTTCGTCAACCGGCGACTCGATCTAGCAAACAACTCGTTGAGCCGAACTTGGAAGACGTTCTCCTCCGTCACCCGTCCCACCACGCGATACTCACACCCTTTCGCTTGAGTCTTTGCTACGACGCTTCGTGACCGCCGCGCCCGCGACGACTCCGATCAGAAGCCCAGCGATCAGCGAGGAAGCGATTCCCCCGACGCGGTCAGGCGCGCGGCCGGTCCACCGCAAATCGGCGCCGTACAGCAGCAACGCCAATGGCCCCGCCAGAAAAACGACACAGTACGAGGCCGCCCACAGCCACCCCTGAAGGCGATCGAAGCCGTCGAAACCGAACACGACCGCAATCCGCACCGCGTGCAGCCCAATCCACGACATCGAGGCACACGGCAAGACCACTGCACCTGCTGGCGCTCTCCCGGCCCAGACATCGACGACGCTGCCGATCACCGCGCTCACACCGATGACGGCGACGACCAGTGCGGCCGTTGCAATCCCGTACACGAGGCAGCCTTTGCGTTCAACTGCGTCCACCGTGCCCGGTTGGCGGTCAACCGGGTTCGTCTCGGCCGCTGAGATGGCCGCGTCGCCTGGTTGTGCAGAGTGCATGTGAACGCCTCGATCCGTATCAGCGATACAGCGTGTCCACGTCGTTTGCCGGAGTGGGGGGTGCCTCATTCGGGTCCCGCAAGACCACGGTCTTCATGATCATGTCGGCGAATGTGCGTCGTTTGTCTTCCCACAACGGAAACAGGTAGCCGATGTAGCAGGGCAGACCGTCGAGGATGTGGGCGAGCTGGCGCGCGAAGTTCTGGCCCACCCCGATCGGCTGGCCGGTCTCTTCGGAGACGACGCGGATGCCGTGAACGCGCTTTCCGATCGAAGCTCCCGTTTTCCCTTGCCGGACAATGGTGTTCCAGATCCAGAAGGCGAAGGTGGCGAGTCCGAGGATCACGGTCAGAACCATCAGAGTGTCATCGGGTCCGTGACCGCGAACGTATGCGCCGGTGCGGGGATCGTAGGAACCGTATTCGATCGTTGTCGTCATCGCCGTGTACGAAATCAGATACGGAATGCTGAACGCGAAATCGACGAGAGTCGCCAGCACCCTGCGCCCCCAGGAGGCGTACTCGATGCGCTGCGCTGGAGGTCGGAGTTGGTGGTCCTGCGCGAAGTACGGCTGACCGGCCCCTGGTGAGTTGTTTGGCCAACCAGGCAGCGGTGAGCGCGGTGGGACCCAATGATTGTGACCGGCAACGGGATCGGTGGGACCTGGCCCGGGTTGCTGTGGCGGGTACGTCACGGTTGTTTCCTTTTGCGAGGTGGGTGGGGATTGGCCGATGTCTGTCAGAACAGCCGGAATCCACCGCCGTGTGCATTGACATCGGCGATCCCGATGTTGATGTCCGCAGCGTTGATCGGCGCGTGGAACGGCGGCGGTCCCGGATCGAAGCATCCCGGCCGGAAGCCGTTACTGACCACGCCCACCAGCCGGTCCCCTACGACCACTGGTCCACCGGAGTCACCGTGCATCGAGCACGCGTGCTCGACGATCTCCCCGTAGACTTGGTCGTATCCCCAGGTCACACCGCACGTGGTGCCGGTCTTGCGGCCTTCCTTGCACACGATCGATCCCGGCGCCGGAGCAGCGCCGATGCCGTTGATTGTCGTGCCGCCCACCGTCCGCAACGGAGTGACCATCGCGTCGTCGAGGTCGATCACCGCGATGTCGGTCACCGGAGACGAGTACCGGAACCGACCGACAACCCCAGCGCCTTCGTCGTATTCGGCGACGACACGATCGCCGGGGACACCACAATGCCCGGCCGTCAAGCCCACCAACGACCCGGCGTTGTCGTAGCCGACGGCAGTGAGGGTGCACAGCCCGCTCACATGGGGGTTCGCGCGATCAGTGTCGGGCAGAACGATTCCGGAGCCGCCGCCCAATGCCACCGTCGGCGCCGCCGACGCAACACCGCCGCCCGCGATCCCTGCCATTGTTCCGATCGATGCGAGAACGGCCGCTGCCACAGTAGCTTTCAACGTGCGTGACATAGGTGGGTGTCCTTCGGTTTCGCGGCGACCACGAGCCGTGGTCGACAGGTAGCTGTTAAGTCCGGTTTCATCAACACACACAGTAACCGATAGGTGCTATTAGCTAGCAACCCCGCAGGTCGTCACGAAATCCACACGGCGATGACGTTAGTCCCTTATGCCCGCCCACCTGCGATGATAATCGTCGCGAGCTTGCAATTATCCGGCTAACAAAGTCCACCGCCCGCCCAGTCAGCTTCCGCCACAACCACAACAGTGTTCCGTCTGTCACATCTCGGTTCATGTAACCGTGCGTTCATACTTAGATCATCTACGCGACATGCTGGCGGTAAATATTCAACTAGCCAGTTTCCAGCAAACACCGGAGAAGATCAGATGCCCACCATCACCCTCGGACTCGACTTCCTGAACCAGCTTTTCACTATCGGTGATCTGATCACCGTCGGCGATCTCGTGTTCAACTACGCACCGACCTACAACTAAATCGCCGTCCGGCGCAACCCTTGCGGCGTCGTCATCGGATGGCCGGAAGCTGTTGCGCAGCAGTATGAATGGCGCTCACCCAGTATGGGTGGGCGCCATTGATGCTTATTGAGTTGCCGTACCCCTCCTCCGACAGGCGCAGAACAGCTCAGGGCCTCACGCGCATGAGAGGCTCACGCCCTACCTAGTGTGATCTGAGCCTCCAGCGCCACTTAGGAGTTGCCAATTATTTGCCGTTTGCGTTCACTGGATGGCCAAGGAACCTACCGTTCCGACATTTCCGGCATGCGGCCGTGAGCCGACGCCCGGACCGAGAGAAGGATCGTCCATGAATCGCACACACAAAATCCTCGCGAGCCTCGCCATCCCCACGGCAGCGGGGGCCTTCGCCATTGTCGGCGCCGGATCGGCCTCGGCCGCGACACCGGTATCCGGAAACGGTTACGTCGGAGTCATTCTCGATCACAACGAGACCGTCGTCGCCAGCCAGATCAACGCCGGAAACTTGATCAACCTCGCATTCGGCGACGCCTGGACCGTCGGCCTGCCCGACGATTCGATCTGGAGCACCGGCGGGGGGTGGACTCCGGTCACCGGCGATCAGCTCTTCGACGAAGCGGCATCGCACCCCGACGGGACCGTCGGCATCCACCTCGTCGACCCCGCCACCAACCTGGGAAACATCTTCTACGCCGGAAGCGGCTGGTAAAGAACGCGATTCAGAAACTCCGGGGGATCCGGTGGCACAGAGTCAGTGTTTCTACATCGCCGGGTTCCTCACCGCGGTCATCGCCGCGGCACTGCGATTCACGGTTCTACTCATCGAAGACCACGGCGATCGCCGTCTCGTGACGAACCTCGCCGTCGCAACGGCCGCGCTCGCGATCGCCCTTTTCGGGATGGGAGTCGTCAACACATGCTGAACCGGCCGCTCTCACAGGGAATACGGCTACTTCGGAAGACACCGGACGGATGGGAGATGAAGCAACAGCGTGGTGGTGCACACCGTCTGCTGATGCTCGGTGCTCTCGCAATGGTGGTGATGTCGCTACCAGGGTGCGCCCGCGGGGAGGACTCCATCATGACCGTTCACGACCAAACCGTGAAGACACCGTGCACGCAGTTGTGCGCCGACTTCCGCGCAGAAGCCGAAATCTCCTGCCGCTTCGAGGCGCAGCTCTGCGCAGACGCCTTGACCCGCAAGAACAACCTCGTCCGCGAAATCGACAAAACCACCACACCACTGGAGTGGACCGGCCAGAACTCCTCCCCCGTCGATGTTTTCAACCGCAGCCTCGAGCAGTACCTCTCCCTCGGATGTGCAGACGCCGCGAGTTCACCGACTCCCACGCTCGACCCACAGATCGACGCAGACCGATGCGCATTCCTCGCCGCCAGCGTCGAACAACAATTCCACACCCTCACACTGCTACTCGCCCCGCAACACTAAAGCGCCAACACCCACGGTCCAGCTCCACATGCACGCGAGAAAACCCCGGACGAAAGGAGCAAAAAGTGACCCGAACTTTCCCGGAGGCAGACCACCCCACACACGGACAACACCCACCGATACAGGCTCGCGCCCAGAAGACCCGAGCTGCGATCCTCGACGCCGCAGCACATCAATTCGATGTCCTCGGCTACGCAGAAACAAGCATCAGCACCATCATCGCCACCGGCGAACTCACCAAAGGCGCTATCTACTTTCACTTCTCGTCCAAAGAAGCCATCGCCAAGCACCTCATCGACGACTGGACGCGCACCCTCCTCGAGACCATTGCTGCGTCCGATACGAGAACGTCCACGCCCGAACGCATCCGGTGTGTGTTCTCCGTGATCGCTCGAAGCGTCGCGCACAACACCCACCTTCGCGCAGGGATGAAGCTGACCCTCGAACCCTCGATCGACAACGCCGCCTTCACCTACTGGATACGCGAGATCGATGCCCTCATCCAAACCGCCATTACCGCACACGAACTCGACGATCATCCACTGACCCGCCGACTGGCGTGGAACCTGTGCGCAGGAGTCATCGGCGCCGCCCACGCCCAGACCGGTGGCGCGGAAGACTTCAACCTCGTCACCCGTATCGACGACGTCGTGGACGCGCACCTGAGGACCGCTGCCTCGGCCCTCTGCCAGAACACATCACGATAGCGAGGGATTCATGACCACTTCGATCACCGACGTTCTGAACGCATACTTCAGTGGGCAACAGACCCACATCTCGACCCATCCACGCCAGCCGGTCGGCGACGCCACCTTGTTCGATCCGCCCTGCGAGATACCCGGCATCGCCGAAAATTGGGACCTGGACGCCCTTCCCGACGATCTCCTCAATCTATGGACAAGTACCGCCGAATGTAGGCTCCACCACGACAATGGACTCCGGCGAGAGAGCATCACTCTTCTGTCACCGTCGGCATCGAAGGCACTGACAGCCAGGGAACTGATGTTCTGGGGCATCGACGACCGCCGCCTGGCTAAAGACGACATCATCTTCGGAACTCTGCTCGTCGAACCCGAACTTCTCGTCTTCGACCCCACGAGAGACGAATACACCATACTGCTGGCTTCAATGCTCGAGGAGCGCAAGGACTGGCCCGTCGTCGGCCGAAACCTCGCCGATTTCCTGCTTCGCTATCGACACTCGTCCAGTCAAAACCCTTGGAGAGCTTCGGTCGTCAAACCGAACAGCCCCCGCATCGGGTGCTAACGAATTTCTGATTCCGGTGCGCTCCACGTGTCGCAGGAGCTGAGCCCTTCCTGCATCCCGCGGTCGAACCACATTCTGTTGTTCGCCTGACTCGGGTGAGTGTCCTCGGGGTCTTCGCCGGGGATGTCGATGTCGTCTTCCATGACGGACTCTTCGGCGAGGTTGGGCAGGATGTGATTCGCGCTGACACCGGAGAGGCATTCGGCCTGAGCCTCTAGCCGTTTGGTCCACAACATCACCACCCAGGGGTCCTCTTCCAGTCTGGACAGCATCGACAGCTGTGAATGGAGCCCCATCGCCTCCTGAAGATGATGACCGTACTCGTGGGTGGCAACTCTGACGAGGTCGAGTTCGCTGAAACCGTCGTACGTCCAGATGCGGATGGTGCGGTTGCGGGAGCAGTAGAAACTGACCCCGTAGTCCTCGGCGCCTTCGCCGCAAAGAATGGGTGCATCGTCGCCGTAGAAGCGCATGTCCACGTGAGGTGTCACCAAGTTGCCGCCGTCGAGCGCCTTGTCCACGACCGGACTCCACATCTCGTCCAGACAGCTCATCAGGCCCTCCGCGTACCGCTTCTGGCGGGTGATGTCATCGCGCCATTCGACTGGCGTGCAGTCGATCTCCGGGAACTGCGTGTTCGTATCGGTCAATCGCTGACTGGTTTCGGAGACCGCTGCGTACGACGGCAGCACCCGTCTCGCGAAGGATGCCGCAACATACACTCCGATAAACAGCACCACGACCAGTCCGAGGGCAGTGGAGGTCACGATGATCGCTATCTGTTTTCCGGTCAAGCTCATTCGTTCACCTCAAAGTAGGTCGGAAATCTCTTAATGCGCTGCAGTACAGATCATTCCAGCACCTGTGGTCGAGCAGTCGCCATCGCCCAACCAGGGCACTTTCTGCGGCCACTGCGGCTCCCACATCGGACGGCAGGGACGCGGCTCAGAGGTTGTCATCTGACCGCGTTTCTGTGTTTTCGGCGCGCGCATGGTGAACGATCTCCTCGACCAGCGTGCTTTCGGTACCGCTCCATCCGCCGCACTCGAGGTGCACGTAGCCGGGTTGGAAGGGTGAGTCTTCGGTGATGATTCCCGGAGCGAGGCGAAAGAGCGGCGAGCCGGGTGAGGTGTTCTCCACGCGGGCATCGGGTTTGAGAATGATATCGATCGCGTACTGTCCGCGCGCAGCTCGTTGCACCGTGTGCACGTCACTCCAGCGGAGGTAGCCGCGATAGGCGCGGCCGAGTTCCATCTGCATCCCGTCGTCATCGATCGATATGCGGAACGCGCCGAGGTACCGCAGCGAGATGACGGGGGTCACCGCGAGGGAGAACGCGCTCATCACCATCCACCAGTTGGTGTTGAAGGAACCGATCACCAGATCGGTTCGGCCGGTAACAGTGTCGGCGCGGCTTACGTAGTTCAGGCCGATGCCGAGGAACAGCAATCCCAGGCCGAGCATCGCCGACCACAGCCAGCCCGACGCCGCCCACTGTCTCGCTGCCGTGAGAGTGAACGCTCCGCCGCTGCCGACCACACCGGATACGTCTGCCGCTCTTGGGCGCAGCGCCGCCACGGTCAACATGGAAACACCGGCGAGCATGCCGCACAGCGCCCCGGTGATACCGAGTGCGTACGGGGCGGTGGAGGTGGCCTCGTACATCACGATCGCCCCGACGCCAGCGATGACGCTCATGATCATCACGCCGAGGAATGCGACGGAACCCCATCGCCGCTCCCACTGCGCGTACAGCGCCTCCGGGAGGTCCTTGTACGGATCAGTCATGGCACGGCTCCTTCATCGGTCCCGAATGCGGTGGGTGTGCAGCCCGGTTTGTCGTAGCGGTTCACGGGCCGCTTGTTCCGGTCGGTGATTCGTGTAGCGCAGTCAGGGACGGGGGTAGCCCTTTTCCTTCAGCAACTGCTCAGCCCGCGCGTACCCGGCATCAGCGGAAGCTGTCATCCAACGCCGTCCCTTCTCCGTGTCCCCACTTGCCAGATACGACGCCGACAGCAGATACATCGCTTCACCGCTACCCGCTGCGGCTGACTTCTCCAACCACACCCGTGCCCGGCCGTGCAGACGTGCCTTGATGAAATGACCGCCCAAAAGGTTCGCCGCCCGGATGTGACCGGCGCTGGCAGCCTTCTCCAACCACGCGAGCCCGGTGCGTTGGTCGGTATCGAGAAGCTGGGCACCGACTTCGGTCATCGCGTCGATCTGACCCGCTTCGGCCGCTTTACGGGCCCAGTCGAAACTTTCGTCGCGATGTCCGTCGACGCTCAGATCGCGGCCGTGCTTGTACATCGAGTCCGGATCACCTGCCTGTGCTGCGGTCCGGGTTGCGTCGGGGTCGTCGCTGACCATCATCATCGGTAGTCGAAGGATCATGTCGTGAGCGCGCGTATCTCCGGCATTGTTCGCTGCCTCGAACCACGTTCTCGCGGCGACGAAGTCATCTGCTCGCATCGAGATGAGTCCCATCCAGAACATCGAGATGGAGCTACCGGCCTCCGCTGCGCGGGTGAACCATACTGCGCCGCCGCTGAAATCGTCACGCGAACACATCACTAGGGCCACCGTGGTCATGGCGCCGACGTCGCCCGCTTCGGCGCTGCGAGTCACAGAGTCGAGCTGCTCGTCAGTGAACGCGGTGGTGTCCGGGAATGTCAGCTCGCCGATCAAGTCGAACATGGTCGCCTCCCTTTCAGAGAATCTTGATGGTGTCGTGAAGCTGTTCGAAGTCGTCGATCTGTTGTTGAGTGGCGCCGTCGGAGACAGTGGTCGTCAGGAAGAGGATCGCCAAGCCCGGTCCGTCGATGCGAGGAACCGCTATCACCGTCGACTTGGAGGCGAGCGTGAGATAGCCCAAGTCCCCGCGTGTCTCGATGACCATCGCGTCGTGTCCGTCGATTGTTGTCGGCGTGGATGTCACCTCGGCGCCTTTCGCGACAGAGGTGACCATGTCGATTCCGACCTGAAGCAGTTCGGCAGAGCCGACATCCGGGTTAGGTGCGTTCTTCGATGCGAAGCCCGCGACATCTCGTGCTGCGGGACTTGTCGCAGTCCTTTTCCGGGTGAAGCTGAGCGTGTCGTCGAAACCCGGTGTGTCGTCGTCGACGGCCCAGCCGTCAGGTTTGAGGACCGACCACCTCGGCGGTCCGACTTCTCCTGGCTGACTGACGAATTCGGTTCCGCGGGAATGCTGCGCATCTACCTCTGGGGCACCGCCCGACGATCCTTCAGCGCTGCTGCTGCAGCCTGCCACGACGGGAAGGAGCGCTGTCGCACTGAGCACCAATGCCGCGAGCGTCTTCTTTATCGTGGACTCCTTCGTCGTGGCTGTACCACGCCGCGCATTGCGCAACGTGTAACCCGGATTGTCGGGTTCCCGGCATCCAGTCAACGATATCCTGCAAACAAGTAGCAACCGACGTTTCTTACTTGAGAGTCAGATCACAGAGTTGGAGCGCTCACACTCCCCGCACACGCGGTCAGCTCATTTGAGCCGTCTGCGAGGCGGGACAGAATCTTCGGTACGGGCTGACGCGGAGGCCTGGCTCAACCGGCGTCGGTCTCGGCAATCCCGAGCGCCCGCTCTGCGGATCGGCGCACATCGTGCATCTCTGCTTGGAGGTCATACAAGCTCAGCATCACACCTTCCCCTGCGCTGTAGTCTTCGCCAGGTTTCGGGTCGCGGCCCGGCAATCGGACGGTGAGTGTCTTCGGGTCGATCGACCGCAAGATCGGGCGATCATTTCCGTTGCCTAAGGGGGTGTTCTGAGACATCACCATCCAGGACGTCATGATGACGGTGTTGTAGTCCTTCTTTGTGAACGAATCGAGCCGTTCATCGTAATGCTCGAGCGAGTCTCGCACGCTCCGAGAGTTCAGCACATCGTCGCCCAGCGCGAGTGTCGCTCGTAGGTCATCACCGCGTCCCTTGGCCCACTGTCCCGACTTATCAACCGGACGCAGGATTTTCGACGCCAGAGCACCAGCCCCGAGAACCGACTGGATTCCGGCGCCGAGTTCGACGAGGTTCTGCCGCTTTCGTGCGTGATCCTCGAGACCTGCGATCTGACTCTCGGACGAAATCGCTGCTTGGATCCTGGCGATGCCCGCGTCCACGATCTCCGACTGGTAGATGAGTTCTTTGAGGTGAATAGGCCGTGATTGTTCGTATGGTCGTAGCGCCATCGTCTTTCCCTCTCACTTTCCCGTCGAGGTCGCACCACCCTGATGGGCCGGTTCCCGGAGAGCGGCTCCTTCCCTGTCCATCGGTGGAGGTGTTGGTGCGCTCACGGTAGCGCTTACTGGACGGCCGGTGCGCCGAGCCCGTGCGTGATCAACATCCAGATCATGCACAGTAGGTCGCTGATGTCGTCGATGAAGGCTTTCAATGATGCGTCCTATTTCATTGTCGAAGTACGGTCTGGTTTCTCATCAGCGCGACGCTGTGGTGCTCTGGCCGTTAGCGGTTTTCTGCGACAGTTCCATTCGTTCGGGTATCGCAATGGTCGATGGCTATGCTCGAAGTCTTCGCCGTGAGCAGTAGGGGACACATTGATGACGCAGCTGACCGGATCTGTCGAGACGCCGACCATCCCACTCGCGTACGACCTCACGTGGACGGCGCTGGTAGCGGCCTGTGTTGCCTTGACGGTCGCTGCTCTGGTTTCGATCTTTCGTACGCCGCATGACCGGATGGCGTCCAAGTTTTGGTGGTCGAGCTTTGTTGTCGTGATTCCTTTTGTCGGAGCTGGCGTCTGGTTTCTCTTCGGGGCGCCGCCGTTGCGTCGCGCTCAGGCTGAGCGATCGTCCTAGTCTGCGAGCCTTTTCCTGCGGACGACCGAGGTGAGTAGCTCGTCGTACCGGCCTCTAGCGGGGAGGTTTCGGGCAGATGTAGTCGTTCGCGGCCGAGACGAGCACATCGGCTTGGTGTGCGTCGAGCGAGATACCGAGGGCAGAAAGGTCGTCGACGGCGTGTGACGTCGTTTCCTCGTCGGAGGCGTTGGTCAGTCGTTTCATCATGCACATCTTGGGCGTGTAGTCGGCGATGGCGTTCAGGTCGGCGGGGTCGGTTGCGATGTCGGCTGCGATGAGCGCGGCGAGGTAGTCGCGTAGCTGTGGCGTGCCTGCGAGTGAGGGCGCGGGGTCCGGGACGTCCGGGACGCTCGCCGCTCCTGGGATGTGTTCCGCAGCTGATGATGTCGTGGGCGTGCCGGTATCGGAGGTGTGGTCGTCGCCGGAGATGGGTGCGGTTGTGCCGCAGGCGCACAGCACGGGCAGCGCGAGTGCGAGCAGTGCGGCCTGGAGTCGTGACATGGTCGTTGCGCCCTTCGTTGCGGTGGATGTGGGGCGGGGCCCGGCACAGCGCTCGCGGTCGCGGGCGATGCTGTGCGTGTGCGAAATGCGCTGCGTTGCGGATGGTTTCGATTTGCTGAGCCGTCACTCCCGGTCCCCAGTCAGCCGATGTTAGCCGATGGACCAGGCCTGCGCCTAGCGCGTCTCACGGTGTGATCTCGTGATCAAGCTCACGAAGTGGCGATCGAATACTATTCCGTGCGTGCTTGTTTCAACTTTCAACCACAGGCGTACCTCCACCTAAAGTAGTAGTCGCAGCCTGCCGCGACTGGTGCCGATTTCGGGCTTCGCGCTAAGTTACCGCTGGGTAGGTCCGGTTACGCAGCCGTAGCCACCCCTCCATCCTCCCGTGCGCCTGTTTCTGTCTCCGCCGGTATCAGATACCGTTCGTCACATCATCGCGGTGTGTTCTGGATCGCCTCTCGTGCAGCGGATTTCCGAGTCACGACAATCGAGCCACTGTACTTTTCTCGCACCGTGATGGAAGGTTTGAGCCGCACCCACAACCAGGCGAATGCGACATCGGCGCACACCTGACTTGCTGCGGTGCCGTCGGGGGACGTTCACCAATCTTGGCTTTTCCGTGCCCTTTTCGGCTTTCACGTCTAATCAAGGAGCTGCATTGCCGCATTCACGATTCGAATCCATCGGCGCATACCTGCCCGACGAGGTTCTCACCACCGAGGAGCTGATCGGCCGACTCGCACAGAAACCCACCTTCGATCTCGCTGCCATCACCGGAGTTCAGGAGCGCCGAGTTCACGACAAGACACCCGGCAATTTCGAGGATTCCTTCACACTCGCCCTCAAGGCCGCACGGGACTGCTTGTCCCGATCACGCTATGGCGCAGACGAACTCGATGTCGTCATCTCCACCTCGATCTCGCGCAGCAAGGACGAGTCGAAGGTGTATTTCGAGCCGTCCTTCGCGGCGATGATCGCCAAGGAACTCGGCGCCACCGGGGCCATTCACTTCGACCTGTCGAACGCGTGCGCGGGCATGATGACCGGAACCTACGTGTTGGACAGGATGATTCGGTCCGGAGCCGTCCGCAACGGGTTGGTCGTCAGCGGCGAAGCGATCACGGCCATTTCCGAGACGGCGGTCAAGGAAATCACCGGCGGCTACGACCTGCAGTTCGCGTCCCTCTCCGTCGGCGATTCCGGGTGCGCGTTGGTCGTCGACGAATCCGTCGACGAGCGCGATCGCATCGACTACATCGAACTGATGACCGCATCGGAGTACGCCGATGCCTGCTTGGGGATGCCGAGCGACAAGAACCCGGGCGTGGCCCTCTACACCGACAACCGGCGCATGCACAACGAAGACCGGTTCAAGTTGTGGACGAACAGTCAGCGTAACCACCTCGCCGCCAGCGGCACGACCTTCGCCGAGGAGGAATTCGACTACATCATCCACCACCAGTTCGGCGCGTCGGCGGTCACGTTCATGAACGCTCTCGGAGAGCGAGAGTTCGGCACACCGATGCCGGAAGCGTTGAACGTGGTCGAAAAGTACGGAAACACCTCCACCACCTCGCACTTCATCGTTCTGCACGATCAGCTGCAGCAGAACGCCATCGCGGCAGAGTCGAAGATTCTCATGGTGCCCGCGGCATCGGGCATCGTCACCGGCTTCCTGTCCGCCACGATCTCTTCCCTGGAGGCCTGACATGGGCGTCGTCATCACATCCGTCGGCACGAGCTACGACCGCGACAGCGGCAGCGTCGTCACCCACGCGGCGCGAGCGGTCCGGCAGGCGCTCACCAGCGCCGCCGTGGAGCCGCAGGAGGTGGGCGTGCTGATCAACACGGGCGTCTACCGCGATTCCAACACCGTCGAACCGGCGATCGCCGCCCTGATTCAGAAGGACGCCGGTATCGGTCTCGAGTACGGCGAACACGATCCCCGCACCTTCTCCTTCGACCTGATGAACGGTGCGTGCGGCGTCCTCAACGCCGTGCAGGTCGCCGACGCGATCCTCTCCACCGGCAGCACCGGCCGTGTCCTGGTCGTCTCAGGGGACACGCACCCCAGCGCCGTCGCCACCGGCGCCCGCGGCGGCTTCCCCTACGCCACCTCCGGCGCGGCCCTCCTCCTCGAACGCAGCGAGGGCGCTGAAGGTTTCGGCTCGGTTCACACCGAACTCGCGGACGGCCCGTCGGTCATCGACGGGTTCGTCGAGACGAAAACGATGGGCGCGAACGGCCGCAACCTCATCACCGTCGAGCGGGACGCCGACGCCGAAGAACGACTGCTCGACGTCGCCCTGGCTGCAGCGTCGGCCGCAATCGACGCCAGTGATCCGGACCTGTCGTCGACGGTGCTGATCGCATCGACTCCCACGCCGGGCTTTCCTGCCCTGCTCGCCGCGAAGCTCGGTATCACCGCACTCGACTCGGCGGCGCTGCCCGCACTCGGCGGTGACACCCACACCGCCGCACTGCCTGTGGCGTATCACCACGCGGTGCAAGGCAAGCTGCTCGGGGAGTACTCGACGATCCTGTTCGTCGCAGCCGGAGCCGGACCGAGCGCCGCCGCGACCGTGTACCGCCTCACGGCAGGTGCCGACGCGAAATGACCGCCCCCACCTATTGCGGCTCGATCGACTTGTTCCGCGACCTCGCCGCGCAGCACCCTCAGCGCCCCGCGGTGACCTACGCGACCGGCGCCCCGACGGGGGCGCTTCCGGACTACGAACAGATCACCTACCGCGAACTCGATCAGTGGTCCGACGCCTTGGCGCAGCGCTTCACCGCCTCGGGCATCACGGCGGGTACCCGCACCATCGTTCTGGTCACCCCCGGTCCGGAGCTGTACGCGATCTTGTTCGGACTGTTCAAGGCCGGAGCCGTCCCCGTCGTCATCGACCCAGGGATGGGGCTGCGCCCGATGCTGCGGTGCCTGGCCGCGGTCGATCCACAAGCGTTCATCGGGATCCCGCAGGCGCATGCGGTGCGGGTGCTGTTCCGGCGCACCTTCCGCGGGGTTCACACCTCGATCACGGTCGGTCGCCGCTGGCTGTGGGGTGGGCAGACGCTGGCGATGTTGGGACGCACCCCGTCGACCTCGACCGGGTCGCCCCGCATCGCCGGGGACGACGAACTGTTGATGATCGCCTTCACCACCGGATCCACCGGCCCCGCGAAAGCGGTGGAGATGACCCACGGCAACCTCGAGGCGATGGTCGAGCAGACCCGAACCTTGGCGGCACGCGAAGACCTCGAGACATCCCTCGTGACGCTGCCGATGTTCGGAGTACTCGATCTGCTGCTGGGATCGAGTCTGGTTCTGCCGCCGCTGACTCCGAGCAAAGTCGGCGCCACCGACCCACTGCACGTCGTCGACGCGATCAACCGATTCCAGGTCCACACACTGTTCGCCTCCCCCGCCGTCCTGGGCCCACTGCTCGATCACGCCCGGCGGCACCGATCACTCATGCCGACGGTGCGGTCGGTGTTCTCCGGCGGCGCACCGGTTCCCGATCACGTAGTGACCGGCCTGCGTGAGGTGCTGCCCGAGCACGCTCAGGTCCACGCCGGGTACGGATCCACCGAAGCGTTGCCGATGTCCTCGATCGAATCACGCGAGCTTCTCGGTGGACTCGTCGACCGCACCCGCAACGGCGAAGGCACCTGCATCGGACGCCCGGCGCCCGGGCTCGAGGTCCGCATCATCACCGTGACCGACGACCCGCTACCCCGCTGGTCCGATTCGCTGCAGATCAGCAGCGGCATCGGGGAGATCGTGGTGTCCGGCCCGAATGTCAGCGCCCGCTACTACTGGCCCCCAGCTGCGAATCTGACCGGCAAGATCACCGATGGTGACCGGATATGGCACCGCACCGGCGACGTCGGCTGGGTAGATGATCAGGGCCGCATCTGGTTCTGCGGACGCAAGAGCCAGCGGCTCGAGACCAGCGACGGACCGATGTACTCGGTGCAGGTCGAGCAGATCTTCAACACCGTCGACGGCGTCGCCCGCACCGCCCTGGTCGGTGTCGGTGCCCGCGGTCGGCAACGCCCCGTGCTGTGCGTCGAACTGCAACCCGGCCACGACCAGGACGCGATCGCCAAGGCACTGCGCCGACGCGGCGCCGAGTTCCCGCTCACCGCACCGGTCGCCGACTTCCTGTTCCATCCCGGTTTCCCCGTCGACATCCGGCACAACGCGAAGATCGGCCGCGAGAAGCTCACCGTCTGGGCAGCCGGAAAACTCGACACCACGGTGACAGCATGAAAACCATTGCACTGCGCACCATCCCGATCCTCGGATGGATCCTCCTGGCCTACGGCGCCCTCACCCAGCTCCGTGGTCACCGCCTCCGGCATCCCCTGATCCGCGCTGCCTGGTGGATCGACGCGTTCTTGTCCCTGATCGTCCATCCCGCTCAGATCCCGGCCGCGCTGCACCGCGCCGACGGCCACCGCTCCCGAACAGCGACCGCAGCACTGACGCTGATCTTCGGAATGACCTGGTGGACAACCCAACCCGACCCCGACGTTGAGAAGAGAACACGATGAAGGTACTGGTCACCGGCGCTTCCGGTTTCCTCGGTGGACGTCTCGTGCGCTGGCTCGTCGCCGACGGCGGGCACGACATCTCGATCCTGGTCCGCCCGACCAGCGATCTACGCGACCTGGGCGATACCGCCGCCCTGACCCTCGTCTACGGCGACCTCACCGATCCGCAGTCCCTCGCCCGCGCCACCGAGGGCATCGACGTCGTCATCCACAGCGCCGCCCGCGTCGACGAACGCGGCGTCCGCGCACAATTCGTCGAAGAGAACGTCACCGCCACCACCACCCTTCTGGATTCCGCGCGCCGCAACGGCGTCAGCCGATTCGTGTTCATCTCGAGCCCGAGCGCGCTGATGGAATACGACGGCGGCGACCAGATCGACATCGACGAATCGGTCCCGTATCCGCGCAGATTCTTGAACCTCTACTCCGAGACGAAAGCCGCTGCCGAGCAGGCAGTGCTGGCCGCGAACGAGCCTGGATTCACCACCTGCGCGCTCCGACCGCGCGCGATCTGGGGGCCAGGGGATCGGTCCGGGCCGATCGTGCGGCTGCTCGGGCGCGCTCAGGCGGGCACTTTGCCGAACCTGTCCGGCGGGCGCGAGGTGTACGCCTCGCTGTGCCACGCCGACAACATCGTCGACGCCTGCGTCAAAGCGGCCACCTCCGACAACGTCGGCGGCAAGGCCTACTTCATCGCCGACGCCGAGATCACCAACATCTGGCCGTTCATGGGGGAGGTCGCCGAATCGTTCGGGTTCGCCGCACCCACCCGCGCGGCGAACATGGCAGTGGTCCGCGCCGCCGTCACGGTCCTCGACACGATCTGGAAGATCCCGTATCTCGCCGTGAGGTACTCCCCTCCCCTCTCGACATATGTCCTCGCGCTCATGACCCGGACCTCGACGTTCGACACCACTGCCGCGCACCGCGACTTCGGATACGTCCCCGTCGTCGACCGGGACAGCGGACTGCTCGAATTCCAGGACTGGGTCCAGTCGCAAGGCGGCATCGCCGAGATCACCCGAACCTTGAAGTGACATACAGCCGCCCAGTCCCCCAACATATTCCGAGGCACCCATGACATCGACCACCCCCGTGTTCACACGACCGATTTCGGCGACCGAACGGTTGTACCTGGCTACCGAGCCCCTGGCCGAACCGTTCGCCATCCAACTCGTCGTCGAAGGCGCCGGTGACATCGACGTCGACGCACTTCGCCGCGCCGTCGAACTCGCCTCGCACGCCTGCCCCGGCGCACGGCTGGTCCGCCGGGGCAAGAGCTGGGTAGACAGCGGCCTCGCCCCGCACCTCGAAATCGTCGAACACGGCGGCGTGGACTTCACCGCACTCGATGCGAACCCCATCCTGAACCGCCCGCTCGGTGTCACCGCGGACGCCACCACCGAGGTCGTGCTCGTCACCTCCGACCCGACGACCGTCATCTTCCGCGCCTTCCACGGAGTCATGGACGCCAAGGGCCTGGGCACCTGGGCCGCAGACGTGTTCCGGGTCCTGCGCGGCGAAGAGCCGCTGGGCGCGCCGGACACCACCGCCGATCACACCCTCGTCGACCGCATCGGCGCACCCGGCACCCCCACACCGCTGCTGCCGACGTACCGATCCCCCCTCGGCGCCGGGGCACCCGTTCGCGGCGGCGAACAGTTCCTGTGGCGCCACCGCAGCGTCGACGGCACCCACCTGTCGGCGGTAGCCCGGATCGCCGCGGTCCTCGCCGATACCACCGGCCGCCCGGTCCGGCTGATGGTGCCGGTGGATCTGCGCCGCCACGATCCGGCGATCCGATCGACCGCGAACCTGGCGCTGCCGTTGTTCCTCGACGCGGATCCGGGGCAGAGCGCAGCGGAGATCAACGCACGCCTGCTCGTCGGCATGGTCGAAAAGCGTGAACTCAACGAGATGGACAACGGCGGACTGGCGAAAATCCCCGCCCCGATCACCCGCCGCATCCTCGCATCCGTGCACGCCTTCGGTGCTCGCGCGAACCGAAACCTGGTCTCTGCGATCGTCTCCCACGCGGGCAAGATCGACCTTGCGGCACTGTCTGTGCCCGGTTTCGCGGCCACCGCGGTGCGGGCACTGCCGGTGCACACCGGGTTGGTGCCGATCTCGTTCGTCGTCGTCGAGTCGGGCACGCGCACCGAGATCACCGTCTCCTGCCGGGCGGGCCGCGGCATCGCGGAACGATTGGAGGCGCTGCTCGATCGGATCGTCGCCGAATTCGATCCCGGAGCCGCCCTACCCGCTCCACCAGCGCGAGGTATCAACGGCCCGGCGAACCGGCAGAACGTGAACAGCTTGTTCCAATTGCAGGTCCGCGCCCGACCCGACGCCGTCGCCGTCGTCGCCCCCGACAGCGAGTACACGTACGCCGAAATCGACTGGTGGGCCGACGCTGTCGCCGCAGAGCTGCTGCGCCGCGGCATCGGCCGCGGATCGATCGTCGCCGTACTCGCCGACCGATCCGTCGAAGGGATGGTCGCGCAAGTGGCGATCCTGCGTGCCGGGGCCGCGTTCTTGCCCCTCGACCCCAAACACCCCGCGGACCGCCTCGCCGACACCGTCGCCGACTCCGGCGCGGCGCTGCTGCTGACGCGGCCACACCTACGCGATCTCGTCAGCACCGACATCGACGTTGTCATCGTCGACGACATCGACCAGGACACCGACGAACCCGTCCACGTCCCGGTGACCGCCGACGACATCGCCTTCGTCACCTACACCTCCGGATCGACCGGACGACCGAAAGGCGTACTCGTCCCCCACGGCGGGATCGTGAACTATCTCGAATCCGCCAGCGACTGGTACAAACTCGGCCCCGACACCCGCTTCGCGCACTATCACACCCCCGCCGCGGACATGGCCTGCGCAGCGTTCTTCAGTCCCCTGCTCACCGGCGGCGCCGTCACCCTGATCCCCGACGACATCTCCCACCTCACCCTGCAGACCATGCTGCGCGACTCCGGCGCCAACACCTTCCTACTGACCCCGAGCTTGCTCGAGGTCATCGTGCGTCTGGAGATCGACGTTCCCACCCCGCGCACCGTCATCATCGGCGGCGAACAACTACACCCCGCGCTCGCGGCGAAAGCACGCACGTTCTTCGGCCCCGACGCGCACCTGCTCAACAGCTACGGCCCCACCGAACTGTCCATCGTGTGCACCTCACACGTCATCGGCTCCCCCGACCCGGCGGCGCCGTCGATCCCGATCGGACACCCCGCCGTGAACACCCCGGTCTTCCTGCTCGACGAACACCAACAGCCCGTACCGGCAGGGGAAGTCGGCGAACTGTACTTCGGTGGTCGGCAAGTCGCCAGCGGCTACCTCGCGCGCCCCGAGCTGACAGCGCAACGCTTCGTGCATCTGCCGGGCGGTGAACGCACTTATCGCACCGGGGATCTCGCCCGGCTCCTGCCGAGCGGTGAACTCGATTTCGTGGGTCGCGCCGATCACCAGGTCAAGATCCGCGGCAACCGCGTCGAACCAGGCGAAGTGCAATCGGTGCTCGAGCACTGCCCCGGTGTCAGCCGCGCTGCCGTCCTCGGCCGCGCGCGAGAGGGCGGCGGAAACGTCCTCGTCGCCTACGTGATCGCCGACGACTCCGACCACTGCGACGACAACACGGTCCGGGGCTTCCTCTCGGAGAGGTTGCCCGCCTACATGATCCCGTCCACCCTGCACTTCGTCGACGAGCTGCCCCTGACCGCGAACGGCAAACTCGACGCCTCCCGCTTGCCCGGCGCATCCCCCGCACCGGCAACCGCACAAACACCGGCCGCTGTCGACCCCGACGTCGACGACGACCTGACCGCGATCACCACGATCTGGGCCGACATCCTGCGCCTCGACGCCGACACCCTGAGCGCCGACTCCGACTTCTTCGCCCTCGGCGGCGATTCCCTCGCCTCGGTGGAGATGCTCGCCAAGGTCTCCCGCACCGTCGTCGGCGCAGCAGCAGAACCGGTCTTCATCGCCCAACTCGAAGGCCTGCTCCACCACCTGACCCTCGGCCGCGTCCACGCCGCCGCGAGCGCCGCACGCGCAGGAGTGAACTCGTGATCTTCATCGGCGGCGGATCGCTGCTCTGGCGCGCCGTCCGGTTCGCCGACAGCGCCGGGCACACCGTCGATCTCGTCTGTGTCGACGACCAGGAAAACGTCCCCGGCGATCACCGGATCCTGCGCACCGACGACGTCAACAACGACTACGACATCCTCAGCGGCGCCGCCACCGACGACGTGGTGTTCTCCATCAACAACCCCACCATCTTGCGGGCACCACTCGTCGGCTCGGACCTGCGGATCTTCAACATCCACAACGGCCCCCTGCCCACATACCGCGGACTGCCCGAGATCGCGATCGTGCACGCCATCCTCGCCCGAGAAACCACCTACAGTGCCACCCTGCACGCCGTCGACACCGGCATCGACACCGGAGCCGTGTTCGACACCGAGGACTTCCCGATCGACCCTCAGGACGGCTTCCAAGACGTGATGATGAGCGGCCTGCGCGCCTGCCACACCCTCTTCGAACGCAACCTCGACGCCGTCCTCGCGGACGCCCTCACCCCCATCACACCGCGCGCCCTCGGCGGAGACTACTTCGGGAGATCGCGGCTCCCTCACCTGACCGGACACCGCGCCAACCCCGAATACCCGCGCGCCGCGAATCTCGGTGTCTTCACCCCGCTCTACCCCGACCTGGTCGCCGCTCTCGCAGCTGCTCCCACCACCGAAAGTGAGCGCTCGTGAACGTGTGGGCGAGAGTGATCCTTCGACGCCGCTGGACGGTCCTGCTGGGTACCATCGCGCTCGTCCTCATCGCCGGAGCGTGGGGATCGACGGTGATGAACAAACTCGGCGCGGGCGGCTACTCCGACCCCGGCAGCGAGTCCATGCGGGTCGAGCGCATCGTGCAAGAACATTTCGGCAGGCAGACCCCCGATGCCGTTGCCGTGTACACCGTTCCGGACGGGCACACCCTCGACGACATCGGCGACGACATCAGCCGCAGTCTCGACTCGATCGACCCATCCCTCCTCGACCGGCCGGTCCTGACCTACTGGAACACCCCCGCCGCCGCCCCGTACCTCCGCTCGCACGACGGCACCCAGGCGTTGGCGGTCGTGTTCGCCGCCGGAGACGAGAACGAACGCATCGCCGCCTTCGACGAGATCGAACCGCACCTGCGTGTCCCCGGCATCGACACCGACGTCACCGGATTCACCGCTCTCGCAACAGCGATCAACGACCAATCCGAACGCGACCTCGTCTTCGCCGAATCACTGTCCCTGCCTGTCACTCTCGCCGTGCTCGTCCTCGTCTTCGGCGGACTCGTCGCCGCCTCCCTCCCGGTCCTCGTCGGTGCCCTGTCCGTCCTCGGCGCGCTGGCCTCCCTGCGCCTGATCTCCGAGTTCGTCGACGTCAACGTCTTCGCCGTCAACATCGCATCACTCCTCGGTCTCGGCCTGGCCATCGACTACGGCCTCTTCATCGTCAGCCGCTTCCGCGAAGAACTCGCCCGGGAGGGCGCCGACACACCCACTGCGATCACCCGCACCCTGGCCACCGCCGGACGCACCGTCGCGTTTTCCGCACTGCTCCTGATGTGCGCATTCGCCGGAACACTCGTCTTCCCACAATCGATGCTCAAATCCCTGGGCTTCGGCGCCATGTCCGCCGTCGCGGTTGCCGCCGCGATGTCCCTGACCGTGCTCCCGGCGGCGTTAGCGCTGCTCGGCCACCGCATCAGCACGTGGAGTTGGCGCACCGACGCCTTCGAACACGGCGAGGCCAGAGCCCAACGCTTCTGGGGCACGGTCACCTCCGCAGTCCTACGCCGCCCCGGCGTCATTGCCGCCGCAATCATCACGGCCTTACTGCTCCTCGCGGCGCCGGTCACCGGCATCAAACTCGGCGACGTCGACCACACCGCCCTTCCGCCGGACAGTTCGGCTCGGATCGGCGCCGAAACCGTCGCCGCCGCATTCCCCGCCGCCAACAGCGGCGTCCTGATCCTCGCCACCGGCACAGACGACACCACCCCACCCAGCGACGCGATCACCGCACTGCGCGGCGCCGTCGCCGACGTCGACGGCGTCACCAACATCGCCGTCGTCGGCGCCAACGAAGCGGTCACCGTCCTGCAAGCGCAGCTGTCGGTCCCCGATCGATCACAAGCGGCGATGGCGGCAGTCGAAGACATTCGCGACCTCCCCGCCCCAGACGGTGTCGACCTGCAGATCGGCGGACTCAGCGCGATCACCGCGGACGGCGTCGACGCCATCATCGACTGGCTTCCCGTCATGATCGCCATCATGGCCGGAGCAACCCTGCTGCTGATGCTGCTCGCCTTCGGATCGATCGTCCTGCCCCTCAAAGCAATTGCCGTAGCATTCCTGAGCCTGGGTGCAACCTTCGGGATCCTCACCCTCATCTTCTACGACGGGCACCTCTCCCACCTGCTCGGTGTCAGCGAAGGCCCACTCGCCGCGGGAATGGTCGTCCTGGTGATCTCCGTCGTCTTCGGACTCTCCACCGACTATGAGGTGTTCCTCATCTCCCGCATGGTCGAAGCCAAACACGCCGGAGCGAGCACCGACGAAGCGATCCTCATCGGAGCAACACGAACCGGCCGCGTCGTCACCGCAGCGGCCACCCTGCTGATCCTCGTCACCGGCGCCTTCACACTCTCCGAGCTGACCCCGATGCGCTTCATCGGAATCGGCATGATCATCGCCCTCGCACTCGACGCCACCCTAGTGCGGATGCTTCTCGTCCCGGCCCTGGTCACGTTGATGGGCAACGCGAACTGGTGGGGACCGGCCTTTATGCGAACACCAGCTCCGCCAGCCGTGGTGCCGACCACCGTCCGCGCCCAATAGAAGCGCGCCAACGACCCGATCACGTTGCAGCCGAGCAACTTACCGTCTTATCGGTGAGCGGGCATGGCCCCTACATCGGACGGTCGGCGATTTTCACTGCGAGCCGGTCGATGAATCCAGGTTCAATAGCAGCGGGGTCGAAAATCAGCCCACGCGCGCCACCCACCTTGAACCTTTCCTCCTCCTCTTGACTGGGCGTTCTGAACCCGTAGTCCTCGATATATTTGACTCCGAGTTCGTCGACCTCGAAAGACGTGACGAGTACCGTGTCGGTCGCAATCGCCATTTCCAGCACTTCGCTCGCCAATGTGGCCGCAGCGGTCGTCTTGGCCTTGGTGCGCACTGGCCATCTCGTGTATCCATGGACAGCTCGCCGCCCAGAAGCCAGCCGATTCACATGCAGGGCCGCAGTTTCGTCGCCGTGACTGCGCCACAACATCGTCGGCCTGAACCACATCAGCAAAACCGCGACACCTGCAAGCTCAACTACAGCTACAACACGGATAAGAGTGGTCCCCGGAACAGGGATGAAGACGCTGACAGCGGCGAGTACGCACAGCAAGGGAAGCGCAACGATCGCAAATCTTATCGATAGAAGATGCAGATGCCACCCGGTGCGACCTACACGTGAGGTTGAGCGGTTCCTGCGGGCGCGAGATGTCGCGGCAAAGCTCCTCAGGTTCGCATCGACATAATGACCCCATCGCATGAGGAAAGGTCCAGCCGCCGAAAGATGTTGCCGCCGATGATCCTGCAGTGCATCGTCCATACTCCCCATGCCCGCTCGCTCCCCTTCCGGCTTCGCCGCCCCTGAACGTGAACCACTCTACGTCCTCGCCGTCACAACCAGAGGTGATGTGGTCGCGGGCCACTGATCGGGGCGCGACAACCACTCGCAGTGAACAGATCCCACACATCCGACCGTTGGAGACGCACAGTAGATAGTATTTCGACGTGGCAAAAGGGAAGCACATAGAAGCAGCACGCGCCGCTGCCGCCGAGCAATCCGCACACTGGTGGCAGTACGCACAACTCGCCGCACGCGAAGCTCGTGCCGGACACACACCACCGGCAATGCCACTGCATGGAATCGTGCTCGGTCACAACGAATTCGCCATTCTTCAAACCGAAGCGACGTACGCGCGCCTCTGGGGAGGAGACGGAACCTACTTCCGCAATTCCACCTTCGCGTTCGGCAACCCCGCATTCGTCGTCGGTGCTCTCGCCGCCTCCGCGATCGGCAACAGCGCACGCAAACGAGCAGCGCAACGCAACGCGCAAGTCACCTGGCGTGAACACCAGCACGTTTCGGTCATCGTCACCAACCACCGTTTCCTGTGCCACACACATTCCCAGGGCTGGCTCAGCTTCTACTTCAACGCCGTCAGCGAGTTCTACCCGGACCTACACGGCTGGACAGTCAACCTCGTCTTCGAAAACGCTGTCCCCCTCCAACTATCAGGGCCGTCCACACCGGCACTGTCCCTGTGGTCCGCGATCGGCATCCTCGGCCCACGCTGGGCGGACGACCCCAGACTTGCACCACTGCTCGGCTGACAATTCCGAGGCGGAACGAGACACCGCACAACCTCCTGCTGCGCCCCCAGCGGTGTCCCCGCTCGCCGCCGAGTCTCCACACCGCCGATGCAACACCGTGCACCGGGAGGCACTTTCCCCTGAACGAAGTACCGTCACGTGCACTGGAACACATCGCACCTCGCACGAATACCCAGGACGGTCGATCGCACACGAGACCAGCGCCCGTCGAACGCGGATGCCGCGTGAGCGGCGCATTTACGCATTTCAGTTGGACATCGCTCAGCAGCGTTGCTAGGTTCAAGACCATGTCCAGCCCCAAGGCGTCCAGACTCTAGCCACCGGAGGTAGTCCGGTGGCCACATCCCGTCGCGCCCGAACGTCACACTCTCGTGTGGCCTTCCTTTGTTGTTTGCGATCAGTGGCACACCTCTACCGTCTGAACTTCGAGTCTGGCCTCGGCTGCGCACATCTCGCACTGTGACGCTGTCAGGTCACCTGCTTCGCGGCTACCAGTTCCATTCAGCGAATCGAACTTCCGGTACGGCCGCGCGGCCTCCCTGACCATCCTCAGATTTATGGAGTCTCGCAGTGCCTTTCGCTATCTACGTCCTCGGGCTTGCCGTATTCGCCCAGGGCACATCCGAATTCATGTTGTCCGGCCTCATACCGGACATGGCCCGTGACCTAGGGGTTTCGGTTCCCGCCGCAGGACTCCTCACCTCCGCCTTCGCAGTCGGGATGATCATCGGCGCTCCGTTGATGGCTATCGCCAGCATGCGGTGGCCCCGGCGGCGCGCTCTTCTGACATTCCTCATCACATTCATGCTGGTCCACGTCATCGGCGCGCTCACCAGCAGCTTCGAGGTCTTGCTGGTCACACGCATCGTCGGCGCCCTCGCCAACGCCGGATTCTTGGCGGTGGCCCTGGGCGCGGCGATGGCGATGGTGCCCGCCGACATGAAAGGGCGCGCAACGTCCGTCCTCCTCGGTGGTGTCACGATCGCATGTGTAGCCGGAGTTCCCGGCGGCGCCTTCCTGGGTGAAATGTGGGGCTGGCGTGCAGCATTCTGGGCTGTCGTCGTCATCTCCGCCCCTGCAGTGGTCGCGATCATGTTCGCCACCCCAGCCGAGCCGCCAGCAGAATCCACACCGAACGCCCAGCGTGAACTGTCCTCGCTGCGCTCACGCAAGCTCCAGCTGATGCTTGTCCTCGGGGCGCTGATCAACGGCGCAACATTCTGTTCGTTCACCTACATGGCGCCCACTCTCACCGACATCTCCGGTTTCGACTCCCGTTGGATTCCGTTGCTGCTGGGCCTGTTCGGGCTCGGATCGTTCATCGGCGTCAGCGTCGGAGGTCGACTCGCCGACACCCGGCCGTTCCAACTTCTCGCCGTGGGATCCGCAGCACTGTTGGCAGGGTGGATCGTCTTCGCTCTCACGGCATCCCACCCCGCGGTGACATTGGTGATGCTGTTCGTGCAGGGCGCTCTGTCCTTCGCGGTCGGCTCGACCTTGATCTCCCAGGTGCTCTACGCCGCCGACGCGGCGCCGACCTTGGGTGGATCGTTCGCGACGGCCGCGTTCAATGTCGGCGCTGCACTGGGCCCGGCACTCGGCGGGCTGGCGATCGGCATGGGCCTGAGCTACCGCGCCCCGCTCTGGACGAGCGCCGCGCTGGTGACACTCGCGATCGTCATCGGCGCAGCCACCTTGTCGCTCTGGCGGCGACCAGCCTCTGTCCACGAATCCGTCCCCGCCTGACCAGATACCAGGATCTGTGAGCGCGGTGGCTGCTCTGCGCACGCTCAGTAGTCACCGCGCACTCGGGTCGTACCGACGGCCAGCGCCACCAGGTGTGTGGCGCTCTGCCCCAGTCTCTTTCACGCGAACTCACTGTTCTGCGCAGCGATACGTGCTCAGTGAGTTCGATTCCCGCGACCTTGGAGAACTCAGAACATGTCTGTAGAGAACGACACGACCAACACTGCGCTGACCCCCACGTCCTCACTGGACGCAAGACGTGCGTCGCTCCCGCAGCGTCCGGCCACGCCCTCGCATGAGGCGACCGTGATGCGATTAAGTAAGCGCCAAGAACAGATCATCGAACTGGTCGCCGAAGGCTATTCCGGAAAAGAAGTTGCACGTCTACTCGGCATGTCACCGAAAACCGTTGAGTCCCACCTACAACGCGTGTTCGATCGTTGCGGCGTCCGGAGCCGTGCCGGTGTCGTCGCGCGGTGGATGCAGAGCAAGCACCTCGCCGCCAGCTGACCCACTCCCCTCACTGTCCTTACCTGAATTTTCAACCGACGAAAGGCTTCACCCCAGTGACACTGACACGACAAAGTCCGTTGGGCACCCGCTTCGGGCACTACACCCGTGCCGCGGACATCATCGAGAGCGGAGCCCTGAGTGGGAAGACGGCGGTTCTCACCGGCGGTTACTCCGGCCTGGGTATCGAGATCAGCCGCGCCCTCGTCGCCGGAGGGGCACACGTCGTCGTCCCTGCTCGCCGTCCTGACATCGCGCGGACAGCTCTCGCCGAGTTCGGTGACGCTGTGAGCGTGAGCTACGCAGATCTGGCTGATATCGACTCTCTTCGGCAGTTCGCCGATCAGTACTTGGCCTCTGGTCGGCCGCTGGAGATCTTGATCAACAACGCTGCCACGATGGCCTGCCCGTTGAACCGAATCGGACGCTGGGATTCTCAGTTCGCGATCAACCATCTCGGCCACTTCGCGCTCACGAACTACTTGTTCCCCGCCTTGGTGTCGGCGGGCGCTTCACGGGTCGTCTCCGTCTCGTCCTCGGGCCATCACTTCTCACCGATGCGGTGGGAGGATGTGCCGTTCGAGAGCGGATACGACAAGTGGCTCGCGTACGGGCAGTCGAAGACCGCCAACGCCTTGTTCGCCGTCCACCTCGACGCGCTGGGTGGTGCTCATGGAGTCCGCTCGTTCTCGTTACATCCGGGGTCGATCATGACACCTCTGCTGCGGCATCTCCCACACGAGGAAATGGTCGATTTCGGCTGGATCGACGACGACGGGATTCCGGTCGACAGCTCCTTCAAAACCGTGGAACAAGGGGCGGCGACCGCGGTGTGGGCGGCCACCGCACCCGACCTGACCGGTCTCGGTGGCCTGTACCTCGAGGACTGCGACATCGCCGTTCCCGCCCACGACGACCGCCCGTTCGTCGGTGTCCGCAACTACGCCTCCGACGCCGACGAGGCCGCTCGCCTGTGGCGTTACTCCGCGGACGCGATCGGCGTCGACTCCTTCTCCTGAGTTCCGGCGGTTACAGCAGCGCGAGAAAACGTGAGACGACTTCGGCGGACTGTTCTGCGTTCAGTCGCGGATCGCAGGTCGATCGGTAGTCGGTGAAGGTATGTGCACCCTCGACCCTGGCCACACATTCGGTGACGGGGTCGGGGGTCACTTCCAGGTGCAGACCCGCAGGCCACTGCCTCGCTGCTTGCATGACACGTACGAAGGCAGTGATTTCGTCGACGATCGACGTCAACGCGCGGGTCTTGACCCCGTCGTGCACGTAACCGTTGCCGTGCATCGGATCGCAGATCCACACGACGGGACGTCCGTCCGCCGCGACGGCATCGACGATAGGGCTCAGCATGTCCTCGACGCGGCCCACCCCGGCGCGCACGATGAACGTCAGTCGACCGGCAACGCCGTCAGGGTTGAGTCGCCGACTGATCGCCACAGCATCGTCCGGAGTGGCGCTGGGTCCGAGTTTGATTCCGACGGGGTTGATCACGGACCGAGCGAATTCGAGGTGGGCGCCGTCGAGTCCGCGGGTGCGCTCACCGATCCACCCGAAATGCGTGGACCCCGCGTACGTGCCGCGGGCACCTTCCCGCACGAGCGGGCACTCGTACGGCATCAGCAGCAACTCGTGTGAGGCATACACACGCTCGAGTGGGTCCCGACCCGACCAGGACTGCCTGAGCTCGTCCAGGATCGTCGCCGCGCACCGGTAGGCGGTCAGCAGCCGTGTCGGGTCCGGGACGCGGGCGGCGGTATCTTGTTCGAAGGAATTCACCGCGTCCCCGCGGTACGAGGCAATCAGCTCTCCAGACCGACTCATTTCGGTCGGGGACGAACGCGGCTTGCCGTACTGACCGGCCATGCGTCCGATCGTCACCACCGGCAGTTGCGTACTCGCGCGCATCCCGGCGCTGAGCCCCTGCAGGTGATCGATTTTGCGGCGGACGAGATCTCTGCGCGCGTCGACGAATTGCTCCGCGCAATCACCGCCCTGGAAGACCAGCGCCCGGCCCTGCGCCGCCATGGCGAGACCACCGGCCAGCGCCTCGATTTCATGGTCGGCGGTCAAGGGAGCCATGCTGGTGAGTTGGTCCTCGACGAGTGCCACTGCTTGAACGTCGGGCCAGTCCGGCTGTTGCGCGACGACGCCTCGCCGTTCGGGGAGGAACCCGGCGACCGGCTGCGCACCTGCGCGGTCGGTGCCGTCGACAGGTGCGAGTGTGTCGAGGCCGTCAGTGTGCGGTCGCATCGGCGATCTCCAGATCTTCGACTCTGCACGTTTCGTCGATGATGACGCCGTAGAGGGTGACGAGGAAGGCGGGGTCGATGCCGTGTTCGCTGCCGTAGTGCGCGGCGCGGTCCTTTACGAGGCCGACACGGGCTGGTTGCATCATCGCGATGTCGTGTTCGGCTTTGTGTCGTGCGATCCGGATGCAGCATTCGAGACGGCGTCGCAGGGTGTCGAGCAAGGTCGCATCGATGTCGTCCAGCTCGCTGCGCAGCAGTTCGAGTCCGTCGACAGCAGTGGTGTGGTCAGTCATCGGCAGTCACTTCCGTTGTGATCAAGTCGGATTCGGGGCCATCGGTCAGACCGGTGAAGGTGTCGGCGCAGATCCGCTGGTACCACTGCAGGTGATCGCCGAACGCGGTTTCGACGGTGGCGAGATGCGCTGCGAACTGGGCGGGATCATCGGATTCGACGGCGCTGGCAATGCTTCGCAGGCTCTCTGCCAGTTCGGCCCGCGCGCGGCGGGCATGGGGGTTGCGGGATTGGATGTCCCAGTACACTTCTGGCCGGTTCACCGTCATGCGCGCCAGGAGCGCAGTAAGCATCGTCGACGGTGGGGTGGCGAAGTCGCGGAGGGTGGTCATCTCACACCCACTGTGAGAGAGGGCGAGTCCGTAGCTCAACACCGCCGCATGTGTCAGCGCTTGTGTGGTCGCGGCAGCGTGATCGTGCTCGTCGGCGGTGGTGTACAGCAATCTCGCGCCGCGGTCGGTGAGCAGGCGCAGGAATCGCTCGGACCGTGGGCCGGACCCTGTTTCGACGACTGCGATCGAGCGGCCGTGGAGGTCCAGGGACGGCGCGAACAGCGGGTTGATGCCGACGATTTCGATGTCCTGATGCCCGCACAGATGCGGGGTGAGAACGGTTTTCACCGACAGCGTCTCTACCAGTAGTGTTCCCGGCCGAAGCCCGGCGGTGATCACGGGTAGCGCCGCGACGGCGACGTCCTCCGGTACTGCGAGAACGACGACGTCGGCGGATTCGAGGGCCTTCCTCAATTCTTCAGTGGGTGCGGTGATGTCGGCGCGCAGTCCGTCGACGGCGCTGGTGGAGTCGACGACCAGTGTGTCCATCCCGCGGCTGCGCGCCAGCTCGGTGATCATCGCCCCGACCGCTCCTGCGCCGCCGACGACTACGTACCGTTCGGGCGCGTTCATACAGCGTCGGCGACGTAGTCGGATACGGCGGCGCTGCTCAGTGCCGTGAGCAAGGCCCGCGCTTTGACCTGCGTTTCGGTGAACTCCTCCTGCGGGTCCGACATCGACACGATCGCGCCGCCGACACCGAAGCTCGCCCGCCCGTCTGCCATGACCAGGGTGCGGATGACGATGTTCAGATCGACCGCTCCGGCGAGGGAGAACCATCCGAGCGCACCCGAGTACACCCCGCGTGGGCCGTCTTCGAGTCTGTCGATGATTTCCATCGTCCGTTGTTTGGGAGCGCCGGTCATCGAGCCGCCGGGAAAGGCAGCTCGGACACAGTCGACTGCGGACAGCTCTCGGCGCAAGGTGCCGCGCACGGTGGAGACGAGCTGATGGACGGGTGCGTACGTTTCCACGTCGAACAGCAGGGGCACGTGCACGGATCCGATGTCGCACACCTGGTTGAGGTCGTTGCGGAGCAGGTCCACGATCATCAGATTTTCGGCGCGGTCCTTCTCGTGGGCGAGGAGATCCTCGCGCAGCGCACGGTCTTCGGCGGCGGTCCTGCCCCGCGGCCTGGTCCCTTTGATGGGTTTCGATTCCACGGATCCATCGGCGGTGATGCTCAGGAAACGCTCGGGTGAGGCGCTCAGGACCGACAATTCCGGCAGCTCGAGGAGCGCCCCGTAGGGGACGGGGCTGATGCTGCGGAGGGCTCGGTAGACGGCGAACGGATCTGCGTCCGAGGGTGCGCTGAGCATGTTGGTCATGCAGATTTCGTACGACTCGCCTTGCGAGATTTCGGTGAGGCATTCGTCGATGCGGTCGAGGTAGACCTGTTTCTGGTGCCGCAGTTCCACGTCGAGCCCGAAGCTGTGAACGTCGGGGTCACCTGTCGAGAGCGGTGTCGGGGTGCGGTCGCTGTAGATCGTGGCGAAGGTCGCCAACTGCGCTGTCATCTCGTCGAGCCACTCGTTCGCAGGAAAGGTGTAGCCGTCGCGACTCAATGCGAGGAGATAAGTGCAGCGGTCGAGGTGATCGAGGACGATCATGCGGTCCGCGAAGATCATTGCCGCGTCGGGGGTTTGAGCTGTGTGTGCGTCCTCGCCGATCGTTTCCGATTTCAGTTCGTACCCCAGATATCCGACGTATCCGAGGTTGAACTCGAAGGGCAGCCCGTCAGGGACCGGGATTCGGCGTTGCTGCAGTTGGGTTTCCAGGTAGTCGAAGAACGTGGACCGGATCCCTCTGGTCTGACCGTCGGCGGTGCGGATGGAGACGGTGGTGGTGCTGACGTCGTGGGTGAGATATTCGGCGAGGGGGCCGTCGGTGTTGCCGAGGAAGGAGAACCTTGATGTCCCGTCGATGACGGCGCTGCTGTCGAGCCAGAACGCGGTGCTCTGTCCTCGACTGAGTTCCTGGTAGATCAGTTCACTGTCGGCCAGCCCGTCGAGGCGGCGATGGTGGATCTCGTAGTCGACTGGTGCAGGTTGCTGATTTTCCTGCACACCTGCGGCGAGGGCGAAGAAATTGGTGAGTAGCTCACGGCCGAGGTCACTTTCGATCGATTCGGGATGAAACTGGACGCCCCAGATCGGTTGAGTGCGGTGCCGCAAACCCATCAGTACGCCGTCTGTAGTCCAGGCCGTCGCTTCCAACTCCGGCGGCAGTTCGGTCACGGCCAACGAGTGGTAGCGGACGACGGCGAGCGGTGAGGGCATCCCTTCGAAGAGGTCGGTCCCGTGGTGCTCGATCTGCGAGACGCGGCCGTGTATCGGTTCGGGGGCGAGCTCGACCCGGCCTCCGAACAGATGCGCGATGCCCTGATGTCCGAGGCACACACCCAGGACCGGGAGGCCACTGTCGACGATGGCGTCTCGGCTGATTCCGAAGTCGCGTAGTCGATCCGGTCGTCCGGGCCCGGGTGAGATGACGATCGCATCGAATTGGTCGACGCCGATTTCGGCCCAGTCGGCGTCGTTGGGGACCACCGTCGGTGGTGCGCCGTTGACCTCACCGATGTACTGATAGAGGTTGTAGGTGAACGAGTCGTAGTTGTCGATCAGAAGTATGCGCATGGTCGGCGTGCACCTCGTCGTCGGATCGGTCGGGTTGTGGGGTCCGGCGGTGGGGAAGGCGGTGGCCGTCACAGTGGGAGTGTTTCTCGGATGAAGAGCCGCTTCGAGGTTCGGCCCTTGCTGACGGCGTAGTCGGTCAGTGCGTTGCTGTCGATGATCGCGGGGTGGTTTTCGTCGTAGTCGATGGCCATCAGATTCCCCATCCACGATTCCAACCCCATCGCGTAGGTGTAGACCTCGTCCGGGTCGAGAGCGTCGACGATGTCTCGGCCTTGTTCGAAGTTCGAACCGTTCAAGCGACGGCTCTGGTCCGACCGCCGCGCCAACGGCGCGCTGAACAGCGGACCGTAGATCCAGCTCGCCGCGGCGCCGATGCTTTCCATGCCGATGAAGACCGTGTTCACGCGGCCGATCAATTCAGCGACCTTCGCGTATATCGTCGGCGAGATGTTGGTCGAATCCGCAGCGAAGAGTGCCGTCTTCTCACCGAATCGAAGATGCCAACCCGCCTTCGTCCTGATCTGCAGGTCGCCGTGTTCGCCGAGGAATGGCAGAGCGGTCACCTGAACGGATCCGCATGTGCGGGTGTCCATGTCGTCGAATTCGATGACATCGGTGAATCCGAGGTGCCGCAAGATCCTGGCCAGGCCGGGGTCGACCATGCTCGACGTCGACGACTTGGGCACGAGGATGGTTCCTACCTTGTGCCGGATACGGAGCAGCGTTTCGAACAGCATGTGGTCGGTGTGATTGTGAGTGATCAGGAGATAGTCGAGCGCGGCGGGCAGATCATCGTAGGAGAACTTCCCCTCTGCCGCGCCTTCGTATCCGCCGTAGCTCAACACGGGGTCGACCAGGAAGGTCGTCCCTTCGTACTGGGCGTACACCGATGCGTGTCCGACGTATTCCATTCGGTCACTGCCGGTTTCGTTGTTCACTGTCGGCGCGGCTTCGAAGTAACTGCGAAACAATGCCGAACGCTCGGCCGGTATCGCGAGGTCGTGTTCGAGCTGGGTCAGGTCGCTCTCCGAGAGATCGCCGCGAAACAACCTGTCGAGCAACGGCGACTTGAAGGGGACGTCGACGACGAGCTCTTGGTCGGTGTACTCGAGAATTGGTGTGGTGAGGGCGAATTCGCGGGCGTCGGCGGTGATCTCACGGAATCGCACCTGTTGCAGGGATTCGTCGTAGTAGTCCGATGCGTACATCAACGGCTCGATGAACCGGTAGTCCGGCGTCTTGTTGTCGCGTCCGTAGAACACCTCGACCCGCCCCGCCAACGCGAGCGGAAGCCGTTGATAGACAGAGTCGAGGCTTTCGCCGGTGTAGTCGGGGAGGATCTTCTCTTCCAAGTGTTTGATCGCTTCGAACAATTCGAGTGGCCTGTCATAGCTGCCACGCACACTCTCGTACCAGTTCTTGATCTGGTCGTAGTGCTCGTAGGCATGTATCCACGGACCGCCGTGCATTTTCGGTTGCTTGACGGCCATGGCGTGGACCTGCGGGTCCTCGAGATACGACTCGATGATCGGAATGAAGCGGTTGTGAATGAAGCGTGCCAGCGTATGGGGCGGAACCAGGTACGACCACGCGTACCAGCCGCCGATCGCGGGCTCGACCGCGATGTTCGAGCGCAAGGAATAGTTCATCAGGGAACTCTTTCGGTTCAGGTGATGTGGGTCAGGGCAGAGCGCAGCGGGTACGCGCGCTCACACGGGTGCCGGGGCGGCCAGCAGGGCAACCACATCGGTCAAGATGTCGAGATCGTGACCGGCGACCGGATGCTGCCATCCACTTCCCCCGAGAGCTGCTTGCAGCACTGGGACCAGCCGGTGATCGGTCCCGGGATGATCACGGACGCGGTCGAGCCACTCCGAGACGGGCACGACTGCCGATTCCTCGACCCCCACCAGCTCCATGACCTCGTCGAGCGAGTACGTGCGATGTACGACCACCGCGGACCCGGCGCTAAGCCCGTGCGCTGCGGACAGAGCACTGCGGGCGACCGTGCGGACATCGCAGACCGGGATGTAGCCACCGAAGCGTGGCAAGACCTGCAACTCCGACGACAAACGCAACACCGCGCTGAACCAATCGTCGACGAGGAACCGCCGATCACTTTCCTGGTGACCGTAAATCAGAGCGATACGGAGGACGTTCACCTCGCACCCCACTTCGCGTAGAGCACCGATGTACGCTTCGGCAACGAATTTCGACTGCGAGTACGGATCGGCGATGGACGCCAACCCTTCCCGTGTGAACGGACCGAACTCCTCGCCGACCGACGCCGCCGACAGGAACGTGAACGACCCAGCACCACCTGCAGCTGCGGCCTTCGCCACCACCACCGAGTTCTCCACACTGCTCGCGAGATGCTGTTCGAGCGGGAGCCGGTGATTGACGTCGTAACCGCAATGTACGACCGCCGAAACCGCCGGGGCACTGCCGTTCTCGATTGCAGCTGCGAGATCCTCGTACGTCATGGTGCGGACATTGCGGTATTCGCCGTCGAGACGGTCGAACCGCTGACCGTGCCGCCGAAGCCCTTCTTCCGGATCGCTGGCACTGACGACAAGCACATCAGCGGCCTTCTCCGTGAGGAGGTGATCGAGAACGTGACCACCGACGAACCCGGAGATTCCGGTCACCAGCACAATTGGGGTGCCCGCTCCGCCGCTGCCGCTGTTGAGGTCCGCCAGTTCAGTGCGCAACGTGGACAGTCGCGCCGCGACCTTCTCGTGCACCGTCTGCACCGTCGACGGCCGGGCCTGCGCGTCCCCACCGTGAATGCAGCGGAGAAACCCGTTGATGGAGAAGTCGTATTCCATGGCGTCGAAAGCGTTCTCGACGTCGTCTTCGCCGTAGAGATCACCGAGCCGGACTTGGATGCGCATCATCGCCAGCGAGTTGCCGCCCGCGTCGAACAACGACGCGTCGGGGTCGATGCTTTCTCCGAGTACATCTTTGACAACTTCCTCGACCGCAGCGCGCTCCGCCTCAACGTCGCCGAGCGGCGCGGTGACGACCACTGCCTTCTCGAGCTGTTTCCGCAGCGCGGACTTGTCGAGTTTCCCGCTCGTCGCCAGCGGCAGCTCGTCAAGGATCTCGATCCGGTCCGGCACCTCCCAGAACGGGAGCATCTCGCGGACTTCTTTCATCAGAGCGCCCGCATCACCACGGCCGGGAGGTGAGGCAAGAACCAGCTCGTCCTCGAACGCCACCATCGCCACAGGATGGTCCAGCTTCGTCGCGAGGTCCGCCTCGACGTGCACGATGTTCACGCGATGCCCGAAACGCTTGATCTGCTCGTCGATGCGGCCGAGGTACCTCAGACGACCGTCGCCGGTCATGCTGACCCGATCCCCCGTCTTGTACGCACGGCGCCCGTCGATCCGTGTGAAGACGGTGCGGTCCTGCTCACGGGCACCTTCGTAGCCCAGAGCAACCCCGGCCCCGACAATGACGAGCTCCCCTTCACCGACGTTGTCGAGTGCGCCGGATTCCTCCGCGTGAACGAACGCCTCGAACCCCTCGATCGGCGAACCGATCGTGTCCTCGAACTCGTCCAGAGCAGCAATGGAGAAGCACACCGATCCCTCGGTCGGGCCATACGCGTTGTAGACCGCGCTGTACTTCCTCGCCTCCTCGAACTGCGCTCTCTTCAACGCCTCCGCCGAGAACTGCACCTTCCCGATCCGGCGCTTCGAATCGTCGTCGAGCCGCGCATAGATCGACGGCGCGATCATCAGGACATCACACCCTTCTGCCTTCAGGTGCGCGGACACAGACCCCAGCCAGGAACCTTGTGACTGTTGTGGCACAACGACTGTGGCACCGCTGTAGAGACCGGCGAGGATCTCCGAGATCGATGCATCGAACGACAGCGACGAAAACTGAAGCATCGAATCCCCTGCGCCGATCTCGAGAGTCCGATGCAACGCTCGGCACAGATTCTCGATGCCGTCGTGCCCGATGTTGACCAACTTCGGCGCCCCGGTCGATCCCGACGTGAAGATCGAGTACGCATACCGCGGCGCGGGCCTGACCGAACCAACATCCGCAGCCTCGGGCAATCCGACCTCGGGGGCGTAAACACGTTCCGCAGTCGTCGACGCGGACGCGATGACGCTGGCGCGGTCGAAGTACACCACGAGCGCCGGTTCACACAACGCGAGTGCATCATCCACACGCTGCGCAGGCCATTCCGGATTCATCGGCGTGTAGATCGCGCGGCTGCGCATCGCCGCCAACGCCCATACGACCCCCTCTGCCGAGTGATCACCGACGAGAACAACGCGCTGGTCGAGTGCGCAGTGCGAGTCAATGAAATCGGCGAGCGCGGAGGTGATCCGGTCAAGCTCGGCGTACGACCACACGCGATCCGCGGTGCGGAGTGCGGCATCGTCCCCGTGGCGACGAAAAACCTCTGTCAGTAGCTCTGCGAGATGCATTGAACTCCAATCCGTTGCTCGAGCTTGCCGAGCATGGTGGTGGCTGTGTCGGCTGGCAGGAACCTGCGTTTGTACTGCACCCGCATCAGCGGAGGGCCTGGCCAGGACCTGTCGATGAGAAACTTGAGGTCTTCGAACGTCCGCGCGCTCAGGACCGGTACCCAATCCCAGCGATCCGGCCTCGGACGCATGAAGGTGGTGTCGGAGACGACGATTCGCGGGACTCGTCCGCGGGTGAATCCTCCGGCGAACGCGGGCAGGTCCGACATGGTGAACCGGCCCGCCGACTCGTAGAGGGCGCGTGCTCGCCGGAAGTGCGCGACGTCGTACGTTCCCCGTTGCTCCGCGCGTATCACCAGTGGCCGGATCTCACCGTAGTAACCGGCTGAGCCGTTCATCGTCCGCTGCGAAAACGGGTACTGCAACACGAAGTCGCTGTCGAATGTTTCGAGGAGCAACTCACTCACCACACTGAGAATCTCGTTGAAGCGCACTCCTTCTCGCACAGGCAGCCAGTACCCTGTCGAGGCGGAGATCGTGGGGATGCCCTTCACCCGAGGAACCACATCGCCGCCGAGGGAGGTTTCGACGGCAGCGACGTCTGCCCGAGGCAGGCCCGCGTACCGCCGGACAGCTTCCCCGTGCCCGCGGTAGTAGTCACCGAGCGGCACGGCGTCGGCGCCCTCCGGCTCGTACACCCCTTGCAGATAGTCCCGGAACACTTCCACCAGATACGTGACATCGGGAAGGTCCGCAATGAGATGATTCACCTTCACGAATACGGCGTGCTTCCCGGAACGGTGACGCCAGCACGCGACGTGCACGACCTCGTCCAGCGTCAAGGGTGTCGCATTGTGATAGCTCGACACGATCGCCGTCATGTCGTCGATGTCGCCGTCCACGGTGCCCGGCACATACACCAGACTGCATCGCACATCCGGTGGTTCAACATCGAGGACGTTGGCAAGGGCGTCACACAACCCCAACCGCTCGACCAACACACGGAAACGTCGCGTGTCAGCCAACCGCGTCTCGTCGACGACGCCGATCGCTCCGGAGCACGGATTCACGTCGCCGTCCAAACCGAGGTCGTGCAGAAAACTGTACAGATCACGAAGACCGTCAGCTTCCTCACGCAATGCAGGTTCGTTCACGAAAGTTCCCCTCCTACTTACGTTTCGCCGACGAACTACTTCACGCCCACCGAATGCCAGCCGAACTCGACCGCGTCGAGGGCCCCCATCTCCGAGAGCAACGTGTGCAATCCCGAATGGTCCTGCACGAGGTGAACGCCGGACTGAGAAGCACGAACGTCCGCTGCCGCCCGCTCCCACCCCTTCACACCTTCGAACTCGAGGATCGTTTCCCACGTCTGAAAGTCCGGCGCAATGAACGCTTCCATCCCGGCAATCAGCTTCCCCAGGAAGAAACGTTGCTGATCCGCAGTAAGACGCTCGTAGACCTGCTTGGCCATCTCGTCGGCAATAGATGCGTGGCAGTACTCGTCCCTGTTGTGCAGCTTCACGAGCGTCGAGTTGATCGTCTGAATCTCCTGATCGTTGGCAAGTAGATCCAGATAGGCGTTGATCGAGATCTCCGCGACCGTGGCGAACGCCAACGACGTCAGATTCTTCTGCCATCCCTCGGTGTGTTCGTCACGGTGACGCCGATGAATCTGTGTGATGTGGGATTCAGGCAGCACATGATCGGAGAAACTGTCCCGACGCTTTCGCCGCGTCACCGCGCTCCCGTTCATGTGCATCAACGAGTGGTACTGCTCATCGACCATCGCTTGGGCTATCGCAATCTCGAGCGCCGGTCCTCCGAGAGCCGGAAACGCTCCGTCGAGAACCTTCTCGAAAGCCGGATTCACGATCCGCTGCTCAATCAGGACGGTATTTCGGTTGTAGGACACCCACCCCCAACTCAGCAGGCGCGACCGGGTCTCCTCTGACAGGGTGTCCCAAATAGGGTGCGATCTGATCGGGACCATGTCCTCACGGAAATCGGGGCGGGTCAGGTCGAAAAGATCGTCCAGATCAGGTTCGTGGCGTTTCACGGCGGCACGTCGGTGCCAGTTCGATGCGAGCCGACCGATGATCGCGTTTTCGACCTCGTCGTTCGGGTCGAAAGCGGGCAGCCCTGGGAGGTGGGTCAGATGGTCATCCGTGGCTGCTGATGCGTTGTCGGACATGAGCTAGCGTCCCCCTTCGTTGGCGTCACTCAGCCCCCACCCTGCACGATCCGGTAGGTGATTATCAGTCGGTAGTTACACCTACGGAAATGCCCCGACAACAGAATTACCTACACCTGATCAGCCTGGCTGCATTTGCACCGAAAGGGCTCCCGCCTTACGCGCAACGACTTCAAACCCGCGCCTTCCTGCGCTGAATCGCGCCTATGCGGGACACTCGACCGACTCTTACTGAAACTGGTCGCTTCGCCAGCAGGAGAACCGCATCCGACCCTCTCGCGGGCCGGTCCGAAATCGGATGGCGCCAAATGGATTACCTCGGACGAAGACCGCGGCTCACTGCGTCGTCTTCTTCAGGACGCCCTGCCCGCCTGCAGACAGGTTGTGCATGTTCAGCAGTTCGTCAGCGTACGGTTTCTGATCGCTGTACTTCGCGGCGGTGCTGATCTCGAGCAACATCGCACGTATCGGAATGTCCTCGACGAGGTACAGCTCTTCGAGGACAGATTGGATGTGCCAGTGAGTGTTCCCCTCGACATCCTCGCGGTCCAGATACCGCAGGCATTCGTTGAGTCCTTCGGTACCGTAGCGCTTGACCAACGCCTCAGCGGCGATCTCCCGCGGCGCGAGATTGTTCGGGAAGCGCAGCCCTTCGACGAGAATCTGCCAGTCCTGTTCTCCGGTCGCGTTCTCGACGAACCATCGCAACCCGGCCTTCGAGGATGCCCAATCACCCCTGCCTATCTCGGCGAGAGCGTCCGCCCGTGTTTGCGAGGCGGCTCGATCATGCACGAGCGGCACTGAGGCACGGGCCACGACGCTGGAATCGAGCGCGACTTCTGATGCAGCGGCTGCCGTCCTTGGTCTGGCTTTCTGCCGGAGGATCTTGAACACTGCGACGAGATGGAAAGCCGCGAACCCGCTCAGTACCGCGGCTGCGATGGTTGTCCGGATGGTTGTTTCTTCGAGGAATCCGTACGCCCCCGTGAGTGCAACCGCCGCGAAGGCAGCGCAGGTAATCCATCCCGGTTTCCTGGAGTCACTCATTGGGGGACATGGCTATTCTCTCGTCTCGGGCGGACCCGGGTCGCCTGGGCGGATGGGAGATTTCGGGAAGTACCATTCACCGTCCTCGCCTTGGATGGGTCCGAAATTCTCACTGAACCGGGGTGTCCGATTCATTTTTCTTTGTTCGGGCGGGATCGCCGCCTGAAATTTGCGCTTAGCGTCGAGCCTCTTCACGGTCTTTCGCTGTTCCTTCGACAACCTGAATTCACCACTGCGATCGGTTCTCTCGACATCGCCTCGGACATAGATCCAGGCGAAGAAACCCGCGCAGATAGCGACAATCCCGGCGACGACCGTCCATGCGTTCAGGGCGAACCCCGTCAAGACGATACCCGCAGCGAACACCATCGCTGCGACCGTCACACCGGTGTAGAGCTCTTTCGTCATGTCGTGACCCACTTTCTGGAACGGATTGGCGCGTTGGCCTTCTAGCGCGAGACACCACCACATAGGACGTCCGCGGCAGCGCCGACGACCATCCTGATAACACTGTCCGCGTTCACTTCCTGAACTTCTCCTCCGTACCCGTCGACGAAAAGCACCGACCCGCGGATCGCCTCCACCGTCACATTCTCGAAAACCGTTCCATCATCAAGCCACAGGGACACGTTCTCGATCGCCTCCCCACCCGACAGCGCATCTTCACACGCCGTCTGCACGACCACACTGAATGTCGCACGCCCACTGTCCATATCGGATCGCAATGACACGGCCACTCGCCCCACCCTTATCCGTTCGATCATCAAGATTCCCCATTGTGAGGACAAGTCTCCGCACTCGACCATCGTAGTAAGGTCTCGCCGCCCGCGGTTCATGCAGCCGTGGGCGCACAGCCGGGCGCGTTTCCAGCGGCAACGCGAGATCTAGACGCACCGGCGGACATCGACTCTCGCGTGCACGGTATGCATCGATCGCTCTGCGCCACATCACGACAACGGCGCCCCGAAATCTGCAACACTGACTTCAAGCAATTCGCTTGCATCACTGGATTTTTCAACAAGTCACCGATCGTCCAGTAGGAGTTGACCATGAACGTCATCGATCACACAGCAACGACCACGCTGATGTCTGGCGAGGCTTCGACCGTCGCCACGGAAGACGGTGTGCGGCTACGAGTGAGGGAATGGGGACCACGATCCGCCCCGCTCACGGTGGTCTTCTCCCACGGATTCTGCTTGCAGACCTCAACGTGGGCTCCACAATTGGCGTACCTGCGCAGCCGCTGGGGTGATGAGGTGCGACTCGTCGCTTACGATCAGCGCGGACACGGCGAATCGGGGACTCCACGGGCGCACTCGTGCACCATCGACCAGCTCGGTCGCGACGTGCAATCCGTTCTCGATGCGTTCGTTCCGTCCGGTCCCACGTTGCTCGTCGGACACTCGATGGGAGGGATGAGCATCCTCTCGCATGCTCGCCAGTACCCTCAGATGATCGGATCGCGCGTCGCGGGAGCTGCACTGATCTCCACCTCTGCGCGGGGGCTCGCTACGGCCGGGCTGTTTCCGATCGTCAACACGCCGGTCATCAATACCCTGCGCGCCGTCAGCGCTCGTCTCCCTCTCGGCTCATGTCCACTCTCCGCGGTAATTCCGCCGATTGCCCTGGACCACATCACGTACGGCCGCGGCGCTATCCCGAAGGCGGTGCGTCGTCACACGCATCGCGTGATCACCAGCACCAGACTGAGTACGTGCAGGGGCTTTTTGGAGTCGCTTCAACACCAGGACACTTCCGATGCTCTCGAAACTTTGAGCGCGATTCCCACGGTTGTGGCGTGCGGTGACGTCGACTACGTGACGCCGCTGCGGAATTCGATGCATCTTGTGTCGGGACTGAACTGCAATTCGGAGTTCGTTCGAATCCCCCGGGCTGGTCATCTCGCACATCTGGAGCAGCCGGAAGTGGTGAGCGATGCCATTCTCTCGCTCGCGGCCCGCACCGGCGCAGAAGTTGCGGCGGGCGCGGTCTCGGTGGGGTGAGGATTCGGCCGCTGCGCTCAGCGCCAGCAGGAGCACAGGGACGAGAATCGGCGACCGAAAAACGAAACACGCCTCGCGCAGGTACAAACCTGGGCGAGGCGTGATTTCTGCGATCGGGGCAACGTGTACGTGCCCGCGGCGGAGTCCTGTTGTCTACCAGTGCTGCGCGAAGGAGAACTGGTTACGCCACAGTGCCGGGTCGTTGACGGTGAGGGACACTTCACCGCCACGAGAGGCAGCTTCGTCGACGAGCCAATCCAGGTTCGCGTACACCTTGCCCGTTCCGTTGTCGTAGCGCGATCCCGGAGCGAGCTGGACACCGAACTGGTTGCGGGAGGTCACGGATTCGATGGCGTCGCCTGCGTTGATCTGGCCGAGGAACGCGGTTTCTCCTGCGTTGAATTGGACACCGTAGTGTCCGCCTTCGGCTACGGGGGCGATGGCTGATGCTGCGCCAGCGCCGCTGAGCGCGATTGCTGCGATACCTGCGGGAATGATGGCCGCGGCTGTGAGCGTCTTGCGAAGTCGCATGGTGAGTGTCCTGTTCGTCAGCGGCCGGGTGCGGCTCTCCAAGTTAACCGTACTGACCGCATTGTCTGTTTCTCTCTGTCACAGTCAACTCCATCAGGCAAACAAACAGCAACCACTAACACGAGGTTGAGAGGCAGGTCACAGGCCGAACTTTGCTGAACCAAGCACTATTTCAGAATCATGGCCGGTCAACGGATCCGCGGCCAGGTGCGTGAAACTTCAACCGTTATGGTCCCGTTACCTCCCCGATGCGGTCCAACGGACTGAAACCTGACGCCCGCCGCAAAAGAGGCTCCCCCCCTGCCCCACACCGATCCAGGTCGCGCAACCCTCAGTTCGCGAGCATGAGACTGATCGCCTGGAAATGATGTTCCGCGCTGGCGGCAAGGAAAGCGCAGGCGTCAGGTTCGGAACCACCCTGCGGACAGCCCGATTCGGTGTAGCTGTCGACCGTGCTCTCAAACTTCTCGATCGTCACGGCCGCACTCGGCCCCCAACCAGGGTCCGGGTGGACGGACAGCGCATCTCGGGATTCGACGATCAACGCGGCCTTGTTGTTCAGCGCCGCCTCACAGTCAGCCGGGCTGACGCTGCACCGCACGTCCGCTTCGATCCCGAAGGCCGCACACAGATCACCACAGTCAGAAGCGATCTGGGGATCAGACTGCGCCACCAGCTCACCACGAGCACTGTCGGACGCGCAGGAACTCACCCCTGCCGCAACAACCCCCAGCCACACACCGGCCACCACGGCGCGCCACACGCCCCCGGACCTGCTCGCGACCGCCATCAGGATGCGGCCTCCTTTTCACGTGTCGGGTGCGGCGGCGCCTGCAGGACATACTCGTGCGCGTCCGGCGGCACGACGGCCAACTGATCCGAGGCACGCAGTTTGACCGCCAACCCCACCAGCAACCTCTGTGCGTCGTCCGACAGGTCGCAGGCAAGGCTCAGCAGCGAGCGGATACCCGGATCGCTGATCCGTTCCACGAGGCTCGCGTCCCGGTCACGGGCCTCGCCGGTCTTCTTCGGATCCGAGTCCGTGAAGAAGTACTCGGTGGGGACAGTGAACAGGTCCGCCAGTGCACCGACCACCTCAGCGGACGGATTTGTTCGAACGCCAGTCCTCAACTGGGACAGGTACGGAGCGGAGATCACGCATCCACGCTCTGCCAGTCGGCCCACGATGAACGCGTTGGTCAGCTTCATCGGATAGTCATCGATCAACCGATTGAGTTGCAGACGGAACACGTTTTCCTGCACTGGATTCGACATCTTTTTCTCTCTTCTCCAAGCCTTCGGTCGTGCCACCATTGCGGACATTTCCGGCGCATCAATGCGTGTCATCGTAACCACAATGTAGCGAGATCCGCTCACCCATTGGCATGTCACCGGTTGCGCTCCTCCGCAACCGCGCGGGTAGCCAATCTGCCGACGTCCGAACCAACCTGGACTGCAATGTGATAGGGGTCGGATGCGTTGATCGCGCCACCCGATCCGTCCGCACCGCCTCACGCCCAAGTTTCGATTGCCTGCGATGTGCCGAGCAGAGCAGTCCGGCCCAAGTTCCGCGCAGCACAACGCCCTTGAGTAACAGGTCACATCGCAAGCTCGCCGAACTCACCGGCCGTCAGCAGCCCGTCAAGCGTTGCCCACGTCGAACGTCCGGGCCTGCCGTCCGCCGCCCTATCGCCGGAGTGAGTCCACGTATTTGACGAGCATCGGCGCATCCTTCTCGTCAGCGCGGACGAAGACGTCGTCATCATCGACTATCAGCGTGGACTCCGCACTCACACGCACGTCACCGATGGTCCGCGGCTGCACTGTCATTGGAGGTACGTCAAGGACCGTGACATGCAGTCGGCGGCATGACGCCGGAAACGCCGCACCGGTCGCGAAATCGCGCGGCTCTGTCTCGACATCCCGGACGATGCAGTCCTGCGTGTCGGTCGGTCCCCCGAAGCGATCTCGCGCGGCATACCGGATGACGTCCCCAGCGGCGATTGCGGTGTAACCCGCGACGGGTACGCGCGGGTCCGGGTAGGGCAAGGTTTCGATGCTCACAGTTTCTCCCCGTGGCGTGAATCGGAACAGGATGCGCTGATGCAACCAGCCGTGCCGTACAGGTTCTTGAGCCCGGGTGCCGCAGTAGCGCTGTGCGACAGAGTCTTTCACACAATATCGCCGCATGGTCGGATCCTTCGCGCCCGCCCATCCCGGCCGCACCCGGGCCGATATCCCTCGCCACGAAAAGGCCACACCGCCGGTGTGCACCCTCACTTTGTACGCTCCGAGCAATAGTGGGAGACTCCCGAACGACCATGAAAGGCAACATCATGCTCACACTGCATTCCCTCTCTGACATCCCCCGCGCCGGATCCGGCGGCGAGTACGAAACATTCAGACGAAACGACCAGGTGTCGATGTTGGATTGTCCGGACGATGTCCTGCGCGACTGGCTCTGGGATCACGGTCGCCATATCCCGTTCCTCGAGGACTACGGGACCGTCGATCTCACAACCATCCGCCGGACGTGCGAGGCGATCGCCACAGCGACCCTCGTCGGCCTCCCGACCGGACCGAGCGAAGCCGAGTTAATAGCCGAGAACGCACAGAATCACGAGCATTGGATCGGAACACGCGACTATGCCCACCCCGAAGTTCGTACGGCATGGGAACAGGACGGCACCTGGGTACGACGACCAATTCTTCTGGACCGCAGCGCTATCGACACCGACCTCAGGGGGCTGCAGGTAGTCGAGGGCCGCACCCGCTTCGGGATTCTCCGAGGTCGCCACGCAGCAGGGATTGCTGTCGCACAAACCCATTCAGTGTGGGTGGGTCGACCGGTCCACTCCTCCGGAGGGAAGTGAGCCCGCGAGACGACTCGTTGAGCTCCGGTCCCGTCGTGTCAGTACGGGGGACGCGTGTTGTCGATGCCGCGCACAACGACCGTCTTCATGATCATGTCGGCGAAGGTACGACGCTTCGACTCCCACAGTGGAAACAGGTACCCGATATAGCAGGCGAGCGCGTCGAGGATGTGGGCGAGCTGGCGGATGAACGAGTTCCCCGGCCCGATCGGCTGACCGGTGAATTCGTCGACTACCCGAATACCCAGCACACTCTTTCCGATCGACGATCCGGTCTTGCCCTGCCGGAACACGAAATTCCAGATCCCGAAGGCGAAGGTAGCGAGCGCGAGGATCAGCGTCGGGATCGCCAGGGTTCCGTCGGGGCCGTGCCCACCCGACAAGACGCCGGTACGGGAGTTGTACGTCCCATAGTCGATCGTCGCGGCCATCGCGCTGTAGGACACCAGATACGGGAGGGCGAAGGTCGAGTCCACGAGGGATGCAACGACGCGGCGACCCCAGAACGCGTACTCGGTGGGCATCGGCGCTTGCGGGTAGACCTGCGAGTAGTTGGGGTTGTCGTACACCCAGTTCGCACTCGCCACCGGTGGTGTTGCCTGAGCGGGGGTCCGTCCGGGCGGACCCCATGGACCGTGGTCCGACGACCAGTTAGTCATGACAGTCAGTCCTTCCTTCGAGTCGGGATCGTTCACACGAGGCCGGGGAAGCGCACTCGACCGGCGGCAGGACCCGAACGAGCGGGTCAGAAGAGGCGGAAGCCGCCACCGTGCGCGTTGATGTCGGCGATACCGACATTGATGTCTGCCGCGTTGATCGGGGCGTGGAACGGCGGCGGGCCGGGATCGAAGCAGCCCGGGGTGTATCCGTTGCTGACCAGGCCAACGAGGCGGTCACCGACGACGAGCGGACCACCGGAGTCGCCGCCCATCGAGCAGGCATGCTCGATGATCTCCCCGTAGACCGCGTCGTAGCCCCAGGTGATTCCGCAGGTGTTGCCGGTGGTCCGTCCTTCTTTGCAGACGATCGTCCCCAGTGCGGGAGCGGCTCCGATGCCGTTGATGGTGACGCCGCCGACGGTGCGCAGCGGAGCCACCTTGGCATCGTCGAGGTCGATGACAGCGATGTCCGAGACGGGGCTCGAGTACGTGAAACGGCCGATCACCCCGGCGCCGTGCTGATACTCGGCGATCACACGATCGCCTGGGACACCGCAATGCCCGGCGGTCAACGCGACCAGCGACCCGCTGTTGTCGTAGCCGACGGCGGTGAGGGTGCACAGGCCGACGACGTCCCGATCGGAGGGGTCGGCGTCGGGAAGGACAATGCCCGATCCGCCGCCGAGCGCTACCGATGGGGCAGCAGCAGCGACGCCGCCGGTGGCCGTCACTCCGATGACGGCTGCTGCAACTGCGACCAGCGCAAGACGAAGACGCATGACGAATTCCTGACTGTGAGAACAACAATTAACGAAAGAATCGCGTGAGTCCGGCAGCATCGAACCGCGGGGCGCCGACTCCGAACTGAAGGCAGTGTTATCCCGCGGGGTACATCACCGAGAGATCGTGTCCGCCTGCCGGAACAGTGATTTCGAAGTCCCCAGAGGATGCCTGGTTCAGATCCGCAAGGGCGGCACAGGGATCCACCGGGTCCACCTCACCCGGCGGGCACTGCGCGAGACCGGCAAGCCACTGCGAGACAGGCAGGCCAGTGGCGGTCGGGGCTACCTGGACGAGCGATGATTCACCGCCCCCCTGGTCAGTGCGCGCAGGTGCGGCTGCTCCAGTGTCGACCACCAGGAGCGCTCCGGCAGCTACAAACGCGAGAACACTGGTTGCAGCAACAGCTTTCAACGTGCGTGGCATGTGTCCTGCAACCTTCCGTTTCGCGATGCGAAGATCTTCGCCGCTATCGATGTACGTGTTATGCCCGGTTCTACATACGTCAGTAAACGACAACTCGTTAACAATCGGCAACCAGACCCGACGGTTTGAGAGTTACATCATAGGACCAAATCCTCTAGCCGTGCATTCACAGTCGACCGAACACTGCGCGCCCCACGCCCCATCGCACGCACCACAGTCAACTTCGAACTCTGCCGAATATCGCCGGAGTGCAACCGAATACGGGCCACCCGTCACACCCGACCACGGCCCACTTTCTGACCGTAACATCTACCCCACGACCGCAAACGGACGTGACGTCGTCACAACGGCCGTCACACCTCGATCGGAAACAGCACCCAACGGAAGGACACCACCATGCCCGAACAAACTGTCAGCAACGCCGTCTTCCTCGCCCGTTTTCCCGAGCCCGGGCAGGCGAAAGATTTCCGGGACAACGTCGATCGAGTCATCGCAACAACCGGAACATCCACCCTCGACGGCAACGACGTCACCTTCACCGCACCCACCATCGACACCCACGGCGACCCCACCCTCGGCGACATCATGTTGTCCGTCGGCTACTACGGCGGAGCAGGAACGAAACTGCGCATCAACAACGGCGAATTCCGCACCGTTGTCCGCGAGTACTGACATCACCTCGGACATGGCACACGAGCCGGACGAAAGCGTATCTCCCAGAACAGAATCTTCTGTTCCGGCCGCTGCCGTCCGGCTCATATTCGCCCTCAGGGCAACCCTCTGCAAAGAAAGCAATCGAAGTCGTCCACCCCTACCAGTGGGTGCAACTGCCTCGGCCCACCCCGCGAGAACACGGAAGCTCGGATCGCTCACCCCGGGCGAATATACAGATCCTCGATAATGTGCGCGCTCCCACTTTTCGCCAGAGTTCTAGCTCTGACGCCCGGCGGTGATCGTCCCATCCACCGTGCTGACCCCGACGATGTTTCCTCCGTCGATGGTGACGATGACCTCTCCCTGATACTCGGAGTTCTCGATCGCACGGCCCACCGACGCCCCTGGCGCCGTCGTCCAGGTGCCCTGGTTCGTGGTCACTCTGAATCGAGGGTTGCCGTCTTTGTTCGACGACATGTATTGGACTGCCACGATCGTGACGGTCCTGCGCTCTACAGCCATGATGCGCTCTCCTGCTTCTTGTCGGTGATTGGTGCGCATGAGTGTAGTGCGCCGACCACGACTACATACACGTCCTGAACTGCGCCGCAACATCTTTGCCGAACCCACGCGCATTGATAAGGGGGTTATCAGTGCCGTGGCATCGGGTCGCTCAGGGCGCAGAGACCGCCGCCAGGTGCGCCGTCACGACGTCCTCGACTCTGGTCACGAGATCGGGTCCGCCCGCCTCCATTCCGCCCAGCAGCACCGCCGCCGTGAAGCCGCTGCACAAGTTGAAGGCGAGTCGGCGTGTGCGTGGCTCGTCCAGGAATGTTCCGTCGTCGATGCCGCAGCCGACGAGCGCCGACGCCATCTCCATGAAGTGTCGGTACGCGTCGGCGGCTCCCTCCACTCCGGAATCGAGACCGAGCTTCAGCCCGGCGCGGCACGGCACGTCGCCGGATACTCGTTCGGCGAGGGAAGTGAAGACGACCCGCAGTTTCGTGGGCACCGACTCCGCGCTCAGCGCAGCAACAGCGAACTCGCCGGTGACGGCCTCGGACCACCGCCCGACAATGTGCTGCGCAATGGCCTCCTTCGACGCAAAGTGATAGAACACTGCACCTTTCGACAGACCTGTGCTGTCGATCATGTCGGTGATGCTGGTGGCGGCAAATCCGATCTCGTCGAAAAGTTTCGCCGACCCGGACACGACTCGCTCATGGGTGGCGATCGCCCGCGGTTGCTTCCGTACGTATCGCGCTCGTTCCACCGACGGCTTCGGCGTATTGTTCGAGTTGTTCACGACCAGGTGTCCGTTCTTCGTATCGGCTGTGCCGATTGTTCAGCGGTAGGGGACATTTCGAGATGAGGAGCTTTTCGGGAGGGTCCACGTGTTTGCATGGGGGTGCGGACTACCGGCGATGGATCGACGGGGACGTTCGTCGCCGCGCCACCCCACCGCCGGTCCGTGCGATTGCCCCGCGACGTGCGCACCGAATCGGCGACAAGACCGACAGCCAGCAGCGCCGCACCCACGATCGCGGCAGGAAGTGCAATATTCCGGCTTTCGGAATCCCGGAAGCCTCCGGGTTCACCATCGGTCGAGATCCCCACATACCGCAGCAGATCGCGAGACTCCGCCAGCCACACCACAGAGGAAATGGTGAACACCGCGACCCCCACCATCGTCACGAGGATTCCGACGGCGATGGCCACCGTGCTGAAATCCTCGAGCAACGCTTGGCGGCGGTGCCGGGTACGAGATTCACACCGCACTCCGGATAGCGGAGAAGAGGGCGAATCCTTGTCGAGTCGTGCATCCTTCGCGCTCATGACGCGTCCTCTGTCGACGGGTTGGGAGGGTTCGGATGAGTGCGGACCGAGTCCCAGGGTGCAAGCGCAACCAGCGGTGCGCTCGCACGGCTACTCACCGCTCTCGCTGGGCAATGCCAGCGCCAACAGATCTTGGATAGGTTCGGATGCAGGGTGCTCGAGGTTCGGCCGGACCAGACGGTTCGTGCCCTGTCTGCGCTCACAGATCAAACCCGCGTCTGCGAGGCGTGCGATCTCGCGGTGAATCCCCGACAATGCCGCTCCCGTACGCTCCGCCAGCTCCGAAAGAGTCAGTTCCGCACCGGGATCGGCGTAGAGGGTAGCGAGCACCGCAGCTTGAGTGTCGGACCGGAACAACGGCAGGCTGATCTTGTTCGGCAAGGTCAACTCGTCGAAGCCCAGTTCCTGCGCCAGCAGGCTCGAGCCACGCTGCGACACCGCAACTGTTGCCGTCACACCACCCGGTTTACGCAGCCGGACGATCTCCCCGCGGAATCCGTCACCCCACACGACAGGTTCCTCTTCGATCAATCCGTTCGGCGACATCACCGGCCTGTCCCGATACTGGGGCAGAGTTCGACGGTGTTCGGCGATCCGATCCGCCTCACCCTCGGACCAGCTCATGGCGCTGGTCAGCTCCACCGTCGGCATCACTGCCACCGGAGTGACCGTCACTCGGGTCCAGTCGTAGGCGTCGATACGGCGAATACGGAGTGTGCGGGAACGGTCACTGCCAGCCCACACCCGTTGTCCGATCTTCATGCCGTTCGGGGCCAATTGCTCCTCGGCGCCGAACAGTCGTGCCGCCTCCGCGAGCATCTCGGCGCGGTCGATGTCTGCGTCGGCGAGCAGTCCGAGCAGGTGCCGGTAGCGGTCGCGGAGCTGCTCCTTCTCCGGCGACGGATCAGCGAGCCACTCCGCGAAACCCGTCAAGGTGCCGCGGTTGTGCGGCATCCGGGCAATCAGTCGGCCGTTGAGGAACAACACCCAGACGGTGTCCCCGCCGCTGGTCTTCTCCGCGCCTGCGATGACGTACACAGCACCGTCACCGCCGGTAGCCGCCTGAACCTTCTGCGGCTTGTCCGTCCTCGATCTGAGTGCAGCAGGCAGTCCCTCACCCATGCTCGACCACGCCAACGCAGGGCTGGTGTGAGTGGAGTCGGCCTGCCATTCCCCCTTGCCTCGTACGGCCTTCTGGAAGCGCACTCCCGGATTTCCGAGAGCGAGGTCCAATGCCGTCCTGACGTCCTCGGAGTCGCCGATCGCGGCGCTGCCATCTGCGACCGTCAGTTCTTCACATCCGGCCTTCTGCAGGTCGTTCCGGGTCATAGCGTTGATGCGCCCCAACTCGGCCTTGTTCACTGCCGCTTGCAGGTAAAGCCGACGATCGCGCGGTTTGCGCCAGTAGTACACCTTCACGCCGCACCTCCCCCAACCTCTCTTCACTGATGCAGAAGATTACTTCACAAATTGTGAAAGAAGACATCGACTGCACCAGCCCCACACGCCACCTGCTCATCCAGGTCCGGGGCCGGAGGCAGAATCACCTGCAGACACGAAGCGGCACCCGATACCACCGCCAGCGCGTCACGCCACGATCAGCTACCTAGCTCGATCGCCGATTCGGGCAGGACGGCTGGCTGTGAACCCGCAGGGCCAACCCGAAACACTCGCACGACGCTTCGACAACCGACCCTCCATCCCACCGCCGAACCGTCACCGTCACACCGTTGCGGACCGCCGTCGAGTCCGTCGCCGCCTTCCCGCTCGACGCTGACTTCATGCCTTCTCGAATCCCCTGCACCGGCATGGGGTCTCGCCACCCGCCGTTGTGTACCCGTTGCTGCCGCTGCAGTGACGCTTTCGCCCGTTCGTGAAACGATTGTCCTCATCGTGCAACGTCTCCCCATGCCCACACCCGCATTGCTTCTCTGCCACTGTCTTCTCTCCTCCAAACATCCTGCGATCACGCCGATCAGCGCGATCCGGCCGAGCTCACCCGCACTCCACGCCGGAGCCACTCCACGCCGGAGCACAGTGGCGCCGTCCAGGGCAATGCTCTCACTCGAAACGGTCTGTGTCACAGCACTACTTCCCGGCGGAACACGAGTGGCACGGCACCCGAACCCCCGACGGGCCGTCCACTGACGCCCGCCTGCCGCTCCGCCTCCCGACTTCACCGAGTGTCCACCAGAGTGCGCACCGCATTCCATAACGCCTCCACAGAAACCACGAGGATGCCACCGCACTCGAAACGCGAATAGACTACGCATGCCTGGCTATTCACCCAACTGCACGATAGGGACCACGTATGCCGACCGATTTCGCAGTTCGCCTCGAGGCCGTGAGCGCCGAACGTCCTGACCTGGACCTCGTGGGCAGACAAGGCCAGCGAGTGCCACTGAACCAGGCTCACGCCGACCAACTCTTCGAGATCACGCAGAGCGACCCCACGCTGGACTATGCCCCCGGCGCGCTCGCTCATGTCAACGCCGACGGCGTCCTGACCACCGTCAATCAGGGCGCTGGCTCGTGGAACATCACTGCACACACAGGTAGTTCTGCCTCGTGGTTGACCGTCTCCGAAGTCTCGGGCGAGGAACTCGCGCAACGCGATACCGACCTCGGCAGCATCGACGAGGTCATGTTGAGCATCTTCGCGCTGTGGAACTGGGCGACCGTCGGGCCGAAGGTGTACTGACGTCTCCGTTGCCTCGTTCAACGACGAAGCCGCCGTCATCCGCAGGGAGACGGCGGCTTTCGTGGTCCATCCGAGGCGCACGTATCGGCGCAACCTCGCACGTCACGTCGTTGCAGAACCCTCACGCCATGCTCGGTCCGTCGGGTGCTCGTCGAGTGGATGCCAGAACACTGTGCCGGGATTGGCGGTCGCAATTGCAACCTCCTCAGGGTTGCCGGTCTCGCCGCCGGACCATTTCCAGTCTGCTCGGGTGATCCCGGCTCGGCGCAACACGTCTGCGATGGACTCAGCTGCGATCACCTCGCGCGATTGCGTGCCGTCGCGAAATCCGCGCCACCCGTACACTTTCAGTGATCTCGCCACCGACGTACCCTCACTTTCCTCGTCGAGCGGGTCCGCTCAACCCTTCTCCATTGTCCAATGACTGACGCGAGCCGGTCAGGGAATTGTGCCCGACGCGGAACTGGCCGAGCTGTCGTCGTGCTCGATTTCTCACGCACTACGCCAACTATAGTGGGCATAGTCTAATTTTAGTTTGAACCGAGGAGGCGCCTGTCATGCAGCTGAACCGGCCGTTCACAACGGTGACGCCGACCTTGGATGGCGACGTGCTTACTGTCTTGGCGAGCGCGGGCGTCACCCTTACGGTCAGCCAGGTCCAGCGCATCCTCGCCACCCGTTCGGGCGAAGGCATCCGGAAGGTCCTCACCCGCCTCGTCGCACAGGGTGTGGTGCTGCACGACCAGGTGGGTAGGACCAACACCTACCGCCTCAACTCCGAGCACCTCGCGGCCGAGCCCATAATGGCGCTCTCGCGACTGAACTCCACCTTCCTCGGGCGCCTGGAAGAGCATCTGGACGGGTGGGGCAAGACGTTGCGGTACGCCGCGGTGTTCGGATCGGCGGCGACCGGCCGCATGCACCTCGACAGCGACATCGACCTGCTTCTGGTGCGCGCCGCTGCCCCTGTCCACGGCGGGGACGATGCGTGGGAAGAACGGTTAACCGAACTCGCCCGACTGGTCACCATGTGGACTGGCAACGACGGTCGCATCGTCGCGTACGCCGAGGACGAGTTCCGTGCTGCGACAGCCGCCGGTGAACCTCTACTTCGCGACGTCGCGAAGCAGGGCCTGACCGTCGCGGGGACGCGGAGTTGGTTCAGCTCGCAGTTGCGCCCCGCTGCGAGAAGGTCCTGATGGCGGGACGGCAATAAACAATCAGGCGCTGCGCCAACCTGTCCCGCCCGAGCACCGCACCGCGGCCCTGATCGATTCCGGCGCAACTCCACCCCCTCGCATGTGTGTGTTCTGAGCGCAGAAGGATGGCGCGGCCACAGCCATCGAAAGTCGTCAGTGGCAGCGACGAGGGCCGTACCCGAAGCTACGTTTCCTCTGCCCGGGTCCGGCCCTCGCCAGCGTTCGCCTAGCGGCGGTCAGCTCCGCATCACAGTGTCAGGCATTGTCCGTGCGGATCGCCGTTTCGGCTGCATCCTGGGCGTCCACGATGTCGTCGGTGACACCGGATGCGAACTCGACGCCAGCGCGCTTCGCCGACCACTCGATGACGTCACCTTTGTCGTGGGCGATGGCCGTGTAATTGCCGACTTCCAAGTGCAGCACGTCCTCGGGAAGTGGTCGCTTCCATTCGCCTGTGATCGTCAATTCCATTGTCTACTCCTCCATTTGATCGCGTGAGTATCCTCGGCACAGACCATAGTGGCCGAGTCGCTCGTGTGGTCCGCTCGGCGCCGAACGGACCGCGCGAGCCTGCTTGCTAGTCGGATGACGCCAGTTTTGTGCGGACCTTGTCGCGGAGTCCATCCAATGACTCGATGTCCTCGGCACCCCCGGCGAAGAATGCGTCGAGGGTGTCCAGAACTACTCGGAGGTTCTGTGTTTCGTTGCCGCTCACTGTGTTTGCCTTTCAATGGGGATGGCGGGGACGTTCTGGACCATATCGCCGATGCGGATCATGTGGCTGCCGATACCGCCGCCGATGACGGACATAGCTTCGAGGACCGCGGCATCGGACTGGGAGTCGATCGGATCAGCCCCGCCCTCACCACTTTGGTTCCACTCCGGATAGTCGTGGCGAACCCAGGCAGCGAGCTGCGCCGTCGCAGCGGCCTCCGACGCCACCACCGCGACACGATCGAGAGCCCCCTGTCCTGGGCGTTGAAGTTGGACAACCCAGGCGGTCGCGTCTACCTCGTCGCCGTAACACGTGCGCCCTGTTTCGTCGTGCGCCTCGCCATCTTCCAGCCGCCAGCGCCATTTGCTGCCGTCGCTGTCGGAATAGATGACACCCACGCCGCCACCTGCGGCGACGATGCTGAGCACCTCCATCGCTTCGCCGACATCGCCGTCACCCCAGACCTCCAAATGGACCGTGCTTTCGTTGCCACCGCGTTCCCAGGTTTCGCGGGGGCAATCGGAGCCGATCGCAGCCGCGATGACCACGGCGATCATTCCCTCGACACCGAACTCGGCCCTCCAATCGTCAGCGTCCGCGAGGTCCACCCGGTTCTCCGCGGCTGCCGCAACCAGATCAGCCCACACCGCGTCGAGCGATGCCTCCGGAAGGTCGATGCCACCACGTGAAGAGACGTAGTAACCCATGATCTCTACTCTCCCGCCGAGATCGTCGCGTCGGCGCAGACGCATGCGAGAGGACTGCGCTCGTCTCCGTCGTGGAACGAGCACTCGATTGCGCTGGCCACCACTGCCGCCGGGGCGAATGCCCGCATAGCGCGTTCAGCCAGGTCGGTGAGCAGTTCGGTCACTCCGGCGAGCACGTCGTGGGCGTCGTCGAAACGGGTCCACGGCAGATCCCCGAGTCGCCGAAGGCCGGTGTCCGCAAGACAGACGCCGGTCGGGAGAAGAACCGACAGGGTCAGATAGCTGTCGTTGACAATGAATCCCTCTTCATCGCAAGTGAAGTCGGCGGACACGGTCACAGAGGGATCAGTGTCACGGTCTCCCCACTTCCACGCCGAGCACCGGCTCACCGCCTCGACGATCTCTCGGATCACACCGAGTCCGTCAGAAGTGCGCTGGTTCGCCGAAACGATCGCTGCAGTCACATCCATTTCGCCGTCGTCGATCAACGCGCTCACAACCTCTCGGTCGTAACCGAGCCTCCACAGATTCGTCGTCGCGCCCGGCGCACTGCTAGTCGAGTTCGTCATGGGATCTCTCCGTTCCCGCGCACTGTCGTCGCGGATCTACTCCGAGCGGAAGTGGTCGGCAACCGCCCGAAACCAACTGGGACTCCCACACCATAGTCACACCCACCGACAGACACCAAGACCGGAACCCGCTGTCCACCAACCGCTTTAAGCCGCACATCCGCCATGGTCAACTCCCCCTGTCAAGTGTCCGAGCCGCCAGCCCATCCGGGTCCGGGGCCGTGGGGAATGGGTTGGCCGCATGGTCTGGAGGTGCCGACGGAATCGTGATCGGGCCACCGTCGCCCTGTACAGAGTCCGCGAACGAGCAGCGGCGCCACCCCTGACAGTCGGGATGGCGCCGCACAGCAACAGCCGGAGCCTTATGCGCAGTGTTCGGCGACCTTCTCCGACACCGCAACCAACACATCCAACTCGACGGAATCAACTGCCGATCGCACCGTTTCGGCGATCACCGCTTCACGGGCATCGACCTCGGCCGCAATCCACCCCGACACCAATAGCGCGTTGTCATCGATCCAGCGAGTTTGCGCCGCGGGCCGGGAACCGTCGTTGAGAAGACTGTCCACGACACTCGCCTGCAACGCCGTCGGGACGTAACTGGTTGCGCCGACAGCCAACTCCGGCAACGCCGCCAGCGCACACACCTGGCCGTACCCCTCGAACGGCTCATCCCCCCAGGACAATCCGCCGTACATTGCGACCCACATGCCCGAGATCACGAACTCAGCCCGTGCGCCGCAATACCCGATCGCATACGTCTCGGCGATCTCGTTCAGACGGCTCCGCGCCGCGGCGATCCCGTCCGGATTCTGCTCGAGCTCCCGAACGGCGTCGGCAGCGCCATCGTGGAAATCGTCGTCGTCGATACCGAAGTCGCTGACGTCGAAGTCTCGATCTGCGACCATCGCATCGGCAATCCATCGGGGGGCGGTGCGCTCGATAGCGGACCGATACTGCTCGCACAGATCCCATTCCCCATCCACGGTGGTGCGGGGAAGAAACGGTATACGGTGAAGCACCATAATCAAGTTCTGGCTCATCGTCTGCGCCCTTTCACAACTGCGTTTGTCGGTGTACGTGGAGCTGGCGAGGTAGTTCTGACAGCCCGCCAGCAGGGCCGGACGATGCGCGCTCGCACACCGCCCGGCCCGAGGTGTCGTCACGCTGCGAGAACCCGATTCAGGGTCGTCAGCACCGACGAATCCAACTTCTCGAAGCGGCCTGAGATCGCGCCCTCTTGGTTGCGTTCGGATCGCGTAGCGCCCTTGACGGCCTGCTTGTGGTGCGCCCATGTGTTGACGGCCTGCACGACACCCAGACCAGTTCCACGCCAGGTGTTCGCGCGCACATCGCTGCGGTACATGTCGACCAACTCGTCACGGATGCGCATCGACGTCGTACGCGAGCGACCTTCCTCCACCGGCAACGGATGCCACGCGTCGAGGAAGGCGAACCACTGCCGATCGGTGACCGTCATCGCCGACAGCCGGTGCAACGTCTCGGTGAACTCGTCCGACGTCACTTCCAGCAGATTCAACGCTTCCCGCACCTTTGCGCTCTGCAAGGTCGAGTTGCGGCTGTGACGGAACTTCACACGCTGGTCGATCGACTCCGCCAGCGCCGCCGACATCGTGTTGTCGCACACGGTCGCCGTCACTGTCCGCCCGTAGGTCGTGGCAAGACTGCCGTCAAGCGAGGTCGCCGCCAACACGTTGGGCCGGTACGCGAACCCCGTGCGCGAATCGTGCATCGTCTCCGGCACCGACACCTCGACCCACGCCTGCCCGCCCTTGCGCAGCAGTCCCGCCGACGTGACCACCAGGGTGTCCCCGAGCACGTTCGACACCGCACCCAACAGCCATTCCCGATACTGATGCGGCTCGTACCCGTCGGAGAACACCTTGAAGACATGCCGATTGTCGCTGCGCGCCACAGCCACCAATGCCGGAAGGCGCTTCACCTCAACGGGATAGCCGAGGTCGTCGAGACGTGTCATCGTGTCCACATCAGCTGGAAATTCCGCCAACACCGGAATCTTGATCGCGTCCCAGTGGAACAGACGATCCGCCACATCCCCCACCGGAATCGCCCCCGGATAGTGATTGGAACGCTCCCCTTGTTCCTCGGCTCGGTAATGCCACGACTCGCCTCGCTCATCCGTCATACCGATCAGAGTGTTCGTGTTCAGCCACGTCAAAGTTTCAACAGACATCGCGGAGATCCTTTACAACTGGGCGGGACCGCCGGAGGTCAGTCGGCAGTGCCCGCAATCAACTGGGACACCACGAACTCTAGACACACCCACCGACACAACACAAGTACCGAAATCCGCTGCATTTCAATCTCTTTCGGACTTTCCGGCCCATCGGGGAGGCTGGAAGTCAAGCCCCCACAGCCACCTACCCATCCAGGTCCGGGGCCTGGGTGGGTAGGGGTCGATCGACCCCTGTTCCTTCCCGAATCGGCCCGTCCGCGGAACGGCGAAGAGCCGCGAGTACGGCCTCCGGTCCGAAACTCCCTCAGAAACGACGAAGGGGCGTTGAGCTGCATCGCAACTCAACGCCCCTCACGCCCTACTTTGCGGCGTCACTGACCCAGCAACGCCGCGCCCCTCACGCCCAGCGGACCGGGCTACGACCCTGCGGCCGGTCCGAGAGTGTCCAGGTCGACGAACGCCAGACTCCCATCCGTACCGTCACAGTCCAACGACACCATCCGGCATTCGTCGCCGCTGGGCAGCTCCACAATCCGGGACTCGTCGACGTGGTAGTGCCCATGGACGAACAGTTCCGGCGCTACAGCTAAGAATGCTTCGGTGATGCGGCGCCGCCCGATCGCCGCGTACGCCAACGCCATCGCCGACCAGCCGCCCGGGTTGTGCGTGCAGATCCCCTCGACCTTCCCGGTCTGCCACGGGGCATCCGGAGCGTCGTGCGCGATCATCACCTCTGCCGGTCCGCCCGCGACGACAGCGGCGACATCGTCCCGGGTGATCATCTCCTCCGGAAACCAGTCCACACCTCGAACGCACGTTTCGAAGTTGATCGACGGCGCACCTCCGAGTGAGACGAAGCTGCGGCCACCATGCGTGAACCGGTGTCCGCGGGGCAAAACGGCGATCCGGTCACCGAACCACGCCAGCGGGCCGAAGTCGTCGCGTTCGTCCACTGAGGCACCCAGAATCATCGGCCAGTCTTCGCGGTTGCCGGGCGTGACATAGATCGTGACGTCGTGCTCACGGCAGGCCTCGTCGACGACCGCGCGAAACCGTTCGCCGGGCAGGCCTGCTCTGATCTCGAAGTCACCGACGTGGAAGAGGGTCCGCACCCCGCGGGCACCGACCTCGGCGATACGGTGCCTGGCCCAGTTCCCCGACAGATGCCAGTCCCCGGCGAAAGCAACGACATTGCTGCTCATCGCGCTCACTCGGCGGTCCGGTACACACTGAACGCACCGTTCGTCGCGGATCCGGCGACGACAGCGACGTCATCGGGGCCGACGAAGACAGGGGCGATGGCCTGCTCGTTGAGCTGTGTCGTCTCAGCGCGGGCGAAGTCGTACGAGACGGTCGCGTTCTGTCCGTTGCGGGTATCGGTTCCGTACCCGACGCCGCCGGAGGTGATGGCGGTCAAGTTCGCGGATCCACCGCCGTCGAGGCATGCAGCAGTGCCGTCCTTGCTGTCGATCACGTTGCGCCCGAACGCGAGGTAGCGCCCGTCGAAGGACGATACGAGCGTTGTCGGAGTGGAAGTGGGCTCGCAGGGGTCGACAGTGGGGAGATCGGTGACAGCGCCGGTCGTGGTGTTCGTGATCCGCCACGGCGCGGCGGCGCCTGCGTGCTCGATCATCAGGTTCGGGTTCGTTCCTGAGCGCCCGTTGTCGGCGGAGAACGGAGCATCGCTGTCGCCGTGAACGCGTTCCGGCCCGCGGCTGACCTGCCCGGTGAGCGGGCTGATCTGCACGTCCCGCGAATCGCCGAACGACTTCTCGGCGAGACCCGCGCCGCGCACGAGCATCCCACCCGAGGCCGACCAGGGTGCGCTCTGATCGAGGCTGACATCGATCTTGTCCACTGGGCCTTGGAAGAGACTCTGACCCTTGCTGTTCCACGTCGAGATGTTGAGCGTCACCTTCGAACCGGCCGGGGTGTCGCCGACTGCAGGTATGGTGCCGCGCCAGAGCGTCGCCAGAAGCCATTGTCCGTCGCGGTCGAAGATGTAGGAGTCCTCGATCGCACTGTCGCCGGTGCTGGCCGGTGCGAGCGCGGTCGACTGTCCGTCCCAACTCCACAGGACCGGCGTCTTCGCGGACCCGATGGTCAGGACGGCGTCGGGGGTGTACACCGTTTTGCTCGAGGAGAATTCGAACACTCCCCCGTCCTGGCCATCCCAGAACGACGGCAAGGTGATCGCCGCTGCGCCCGGCGCCGAAGGGCGCGTCGCGCCACGTGTCGATTCGGGTGCAGCGGTGCCGGGAGTCGAGCACGCGCTTGTCGCCCCGAGAAGGGTCAGTGCAATCGCTGTGGTCACTGCTCGCGTTGTCCATCGACTGTTCATCTATCCGCCCCCGAGTTCTGTCAAAGATCAAGCGACTGAACAACAACCATACCGCGCAACGCGTATCCCGTTGTCGGCCTTCACTCTCCACCCACGGCGAGGGCGGCTCACTCGCTACTTCGACGACGGTACGGACGGAGAGCCGCTCGGCCCCAACCCATCGCCGCCCCACTCGGATGCCGACGACGAATCCCGCCCACTCGGCCGCGAAAGTGCACAGCGATAATGGACGACGCCCAACCATTCAGCCGGAGGATCGCCATATGAAGCTCTATCACCGCACTACGGAGGCCGCGGCCGACGCGATCGTCGCGGCGCAATCATGGGTGAGCAGGGAAAACACTCAGGAGGTGTACTTTTCCAGCGCCCAGTCCGGCGGTGAGGCCGACGGCTATGGCGATGCGGTCCTGTCCGTCGATGTTCCGGACACCGTCGCTCACCTCGACGACGAGTTTCCTGACGGCGAGCAACATTTTCGTGTGTCCATCAGCGACCTCGCCGGACGCGTCGTGACCCGCGAACGGTGAGCTCCACCGACGCGCCACCCGCGACGACAAGGCGCTGAGCCCAGCTTCGCAGTTCAGCGCCTTTCGTCTCCACATCCCGCTCCCGATCCGGCCGCACCGCATCCGGGCTTCGACACGCACACACTGTGGTCATTCGCTCTGTGTCGGCCGCAATAGGCAGCCTCATTCTCGTGTGTCGGGGTGCGGTTACTGCTGCCAGCGTGTTCAGGTGGTGAGGTCGGCTCCGGCGGATCGGGCTCGTTCGATTGTGCCCCAGGCAAATTCGGCGGACATTCCGTCGTCCTTGCGGGTGACGGTGGCGAATTCGTGCTGGTATCCGCTCACGACGGCTGGGTGGCCGTTGATGGTCAGGCCGGGGCCGACCAGCGCTTGCTTTTCCTCGACGGTGTAGTCCGAACTGCGCCGGACGGGTGATGACTCAGGCATGGGGATCTGTCTTCTTTCTCGGGTTCGATTCAGCAGGCGGGGTGCGTCATGCCGTCGATCGGGAACTGGCATGACTGGCAGACGAGGACGACGTCGACGATCTGGACGGCGTAGTGGCCGAGGTCTTCGAGCATCGGAATCAGCGTGTTGCTGGACAGGTTCGCTGCGCGCAGATATTCGGTTCCGCTGTACTTATTGCTGATCGGGGTGGGATTCGATGCTACGAATCGCACTCGCACTTCTGCCTTCGGGTAGTTGGTGTTCAGGTTGTAGGTGCCGTCCGCCGACCGGGGAATGAATCCTTCGGGGTGAACATCGCTCACTGTTTCGCTCATCGTCAGCAGCCTGTGTGGACGAGTCCGTCTGCCGGGTAATGGCAGGCCTCGCAGACCAACGTCACGTCGAGGATCTCCTCGACGTGCACGCCCATCGCTTCGAGCATCGGGACGAGCACGCTGCTGGGTTGGTTCGCTGCACGGAGGCGTTCGGTGCGCTCGTAGGTCGAATTGCCTCCGCCGGGCGCCTTGCCCCGGAACTTCACTGTCACGACCGCGCGGGGTTCGGGTGTACTCAGGTCGTAGGTTCCGTCAGCGGCTCGGGTGAGCGGGCCTTTCGATTGTGGTTGTTCCATCGGTGTATGGCCTTTCAGGTGAAGGGGTGCGCGCATGTACGGGCCAATAGTGGACGGTTCGGTCATCCTGCGGGAACCGGGCTTCGCCGGATTCGGACCGGTCTCCCCTAATTGCATGGTTGATTGCGTCGCGCAACGTGTTGCCGTCCATAGACTTCCACATCGGCGCGGTCCGTGGTTCACCCGACGGGAACGGGCGGACCGCGGTGCGTCACCCGAATTGCTGCGGGCGCCAACATATCCGGATTGCGCGATACGCTGACATGGACACGACCGCACCAGGAGGGGCGCACATGGCGAACGATTGGCCTATACCTGAAGGTCTCGATCCGCGAGGACGTCTTGCCGCGGAACTGATCTACCAGTTCTTCGTCGACAAGGGAATCACCGAGCACGGGGACAGCGACCGATTTCACTTACCGGCGGAGTGGAACCAGCGTTGGGGCCGCAAGTCGCTGTTGATCATCACCCACGACGGCGGAGCGCACTCCGCTGCCTTCAACGAAGCGTACGAACAGCATTCGCTGATGGCCGAACTGCGACACCGCCTGAGCACAGTCGGTTTGGTGCCCGAGCACTACGCGAGTTGGTACACCGGAATCCGACCACTCGAGTCGCAGAGCGAATGAACGATGGGGCCGCCGGAGCAGCGCTCGTTCCGGCGTCCTCGCGTTCTCGACGCACACCTCACTGACCAACTCCGACAACCGCTTCGGTTCTCGCACTACGCTCATCGACACACACCACGACTCTCACGGAGGAATTGAGATGGCAGACAATTGGCCGATACCGGCAGGACTGTCCAAAGAAGGCAAGGAAGCTGCAGAGGTCATTCGGACGCTGCTCGTGGAGAAGGGCCTCACCGATCACGGCGGCGGCGGGCAATTTTACACGCCGCAGCAATGGCGGGACCGTGAAGAGGAGTACGGTCTCGGTTCGCAGCTGATCATCACTCACGACGGCGGAGATCACGCGGCGGCTTTCAATCCCGACTACGGCGACTACGCGCTGATGGAGGAGCTGCGACTCCGCCTCGACCGCGCGAATATCTACCCCGAGCAGTGCACGAGCTGGTACACCGCGATCTACACGCGCTGACTGCGCCTAAACCAGCGGCGCCCGCCCTATCCTCCACGGATGGGCGGGCGCCGCTTTGCATTGCCAGGGCGGGGCCTATCGGCGCTCAGCGCCGACGACAGCCGCGACAGCATCTTCGGTGAACTCCATGATGCACGGACGCTGATGCGACGCGCACCGACCGAGGTAGACCGTCGGCGGTGTGGGGAACCGCGCTGCCATCTCTGGATCTGTGGGGCGTCGCACCAGCGCAGCCGGGGAGACTTCGCACAGCGTCGCAGCTTTGAGCAACTGCTCCCATGTCGGGTACCTCGTGCCTGCTTCCCACTCGTTCACTGCAGGTTCGGCTGCGCCGCAGTCGATGTCGACGCTCGGCCCTGACAGGCCTTTCCTGTCCATGGCGCTGGTGAGGTAGTACGGCACAACACCGCCCGTTTCCCATTGGCTGCGCGCCCATGCGAACTCCTCGGCTCGACGGGCGATCTTCTCTGCCCGCCGCGCGCTGGTGGGCCATCTCACTGGCTGTCACGCCCGATGTAGGCGACGAGCTTGCCGACGTGACGCTTGTCGGCCCGCAACAGGGTGTCGGTGCTATCAACGATCCGGGTGGTGTCGAGGCGAACTTCGACGTCTCCGATGGTGCGGCTGCTGGCGCTGTCCACGGGGCGCTTGAGCGCACTGACGTGCAGCCGACGTGCACCGAAGTTCAGGCCTTCGGTGTCGATGGCGGTGACTAGGTAGTCCTGGTCGTCGACTTCGCGACCACGACTGTCTTTGAGGTCGTAGCGGATGACATCACCGACTTCGATGTCTGTGTACGCCACGCTCAGGCGCGGATCGGGGTAGGGCGTGGTGTCTGTGCTCATGCTTGTCTCGCTATCTGTCTGTTGTTGTCCAACGGTAGTGCATCCTCGGCCGGGGACTCCGCCCGGCGGGAGCGTCGATTCTGTTCGTTATCAACGGTTCCCGAAGTCTATGGTCGTGTTTCCGGCGGCGGCGGCTGCTTCCATCGGCCCCAACTGGTCATCGTCGTCGAGGAAGTCGGTGACGGCCCCTGCGTCGGTGATGGGGTTGAATCGGGAAGGAAGGTCACATCGAGATCTGCCCAGTCCTGAGGATCGGCGGGAACGACCGCAGTTCGCTCCTCACTGGTCGGCCACCAGTTGAGTCCACCGACGGATCCGGAGGTGATGATGCGTCTGTAGACCATTTTCACGGTGGTTCTGCCTTTCAGTTGACGAAGGTGCGTGCGGCACCGAGGTGGTGTTCGTGTGCGGGTTCGATGGTGACCAGTTGGTAGTCGCCCCATCCCATTTCGGCGCGTCCGTGATCGGCGAGGTTGTCGACGAGGCGTTTGACGAGGCCGCAAGTTCCGATCTTGCCTCGGATGGATCGGTGTGGGGAGTCGTACAGCATGGCAGCGACGGCAACGTCGGTCAGTGACGGTAGTTCGATGACCCGGACCAGACGGTCGGCGAAGTGGATGGACTCGGTCAAGGTGACACGACCGGCGGTGGGGCGCGGCAGCTGCGCGCGGTCGCTGTCATCCGGCTGGCCGGTCTTGCTGGACAGCTTCCCCGGGTACGGGTTGATGTCGACGACTTCGTATGCGCCCCAGCGTGTGCTGATGTGCCCCCACCGGATGAGCGCGTCGGCAATTGCAGTGGCCAGAGAGTCCGATTCGACGCCTTCCCACAGGCTTCGGTACGGCGAGGCGTCCAGCATGTCCGCTATCGCAGTGGCGGAGAGCGCAGGAAGTTCGACCACCCGGACCGTGCGCTGCCCGAAGGTGTGAGATTCAGTCACGGTGATGGTCATTCTCAGCCTCTTTCGGGTCGGCAGCAAAGTGTGGTATTCCCGACTGCTACTGAGCCTTTCACACTTTCGTTGCCTGCAGTTCGCCCGAACAACAACCGTCAAACTATGTAGCGCACAAGCACGAAAGGTCGGCCAGCGCTATCCTGACCGACCCTTTCCACCTCTCCGCGAAGCCGCTCACATAGCGGGAAGTACAACGTCCGCTCGCATCCTCGGATGCATGTAAGGCGGGCGCATTCCCATGCGCCCGACACCGCCGTGAACAATGGACTCACGACCGCCCAGACATGCCGCCGGGACAGTGCGTCCGAGAGTGCCGTCCGGGTGCAGGTGGCCGAACTCCCACCGATCAGCATCCGCATCCGCATCCGGCTCGATCGCCCAATCCAGCACCAGCCCGTGGCCGGAGGCACGTTTCTTTCCGATCGAGACCACCGACGACAACATCTCCCCCACTGCTGCTGGATCCCCGAGACCGCGCCACACGAGGGTAGGAGCCACGGTCATCGGCAGTGGCATCACCCACGACCGGAATCGGCCTTTCCGTGGATCGACATGCGCAGGAAGGTTGTCGGTGAGCTGCGCCAATGCCTGCTGGTCTGGACGGCCGGTCCACATCTGTACGTGAGGACCTGGCACGGCGTCTTGGGGGTACGCGAACGTCGCCGCCCAATGCCAGTTCCCGTCGCCGCTGTCGCACCGCTCAAACGGCAAGTCGATGTCCTCGGGAACGATTCGCACGTCATATGCAGACCACTCGGTGTTCGCGGCGCGCGCCGCGGCTTTCCGTGACTCCCACACCTCGGACGCCAGCAGGCCGTCCAGGCTGATCCCCCATGGTGTCGCGTGTGCGTATCCAGCAGACAGCCGTGCCCGCACGGTGAACGGCACGCTCATCGCCGCACGCTCGGGGACGATGGACGGGTCCACCGGCGGCGTGGACGGGTCCACGGCCCGTTCGATCATGGTGGCGAACTTTTCGTCCGACATGCCCTCGCTCCCCGCACCGATCTCACTGCGTTCCTTGGACATCTCGTATCTCCTGATCGTCGATGCACTGACGTGTTGGATGCGGCGAACGTCGCTGTTGTTCCCGCCCTCAGTCCTCGCTCACGCAGCGTTGCACGAGCAGATGGTCCATCCGCCGCCGTTGAGATGCCCCCAGCGGGCCAGCGCATCAGCTTGAGCTGCCTCGGCGTTCGGGGCGACAATCGTCGAGAGCTTCCAGAACTCGCCGTACGAGTTCTTCAGTTCGATATCCCAGCGGTTGGTGGTAGTCGGTTCGGCCATGGCCATCTCCTGCTCCTGTTGTGTCGCAACGCGACAGTGGGATTCGAGGGCGGGAACGACCCCGACCCCGTTGAGTGGCCGAATGTTACGGCCACAGCAGCCCTTGCGGCTACGTGGTTCCTACCCGAACAATTTCATAGTTCCCACACCTTGTGTTTGCCTCGCTTGCACACCGGCGGGCGTGCTCGTCGATCACATCGAAGTGAAGCAGTCACCACGTTCTCGAGCGGTCCCCGATGAACGCCCGCACTGCCGCGGCAGGGTCTGTCGGGTCGATTCCGTGCTTGGACAGGACATCTTCGGCGGTTGTTGTCCCAGGGACGATTCCCGGACGCGCATGACTGGTGTCGCTGCTCTGGGCTGCGCGGGCGTCGAGGATGGCGGCGGCAAGCGGTCCGCCATGCATGCCTGCAGTGAGTTCTTCTGCACTCGCGTAGGTGTCCCAGTCGATTCCGAGCCACTGGACCCCGTCCCGGACGGTGAAGGTGTCGACTTCACTGGCAGCACTGTCCGTCTGCGAGCGGTGCGGGTAAAACGGAATGTCGGGAAGCACTGGATCTGTCTCATTTCTATTGCTGCAGAGAAGGATCTGGCAGTCGTAGCTTTTCGAAGGTGTCAGCGAGCGCCGCTGATTTCCTCACAGGGGTGACAACAATGCAGGCCGTGGGTCAGGGAATCAGAATCCTCGTCACATCAGCGGAGTTGACGATCACCTCGTCACCTCTCGCTGTCCGTGCAACGATCACGTGGTCACGTACTGCGATGACGGAGACATTGTCCACCGTCGGAAACCCGTCGACGAAAAACGTCACGCCTGGGATCGGCTCCCCGTCAGCAAGTAGATCTACACACGCAGCAAGCACGACCGTCGCGTACGTCCCTTGCCACGTGTCGCCGTCAAGCCTGAGATCCATGGCCATGCGATGCACATCCTCACCTGGACTGCCCGGCGTGCACACACTGCGCGCGTCGCATGACCGTCCGAATTTTGTTTGTTACCAGCAGCATAGAGGCATCTCGGCATCTGTGGTCACCTCACTCCGGCTGCCCATCACAGCGCGGGGAACAGCACCCGCAACCCACCGAACCGCAAGGGGTGGGGCATCTTCCACAGATGCCCCGCCCCTTTAGCTACTCCCCGCCTAACCTGCCGCGGTCAGTTTCGAGAATCGCGGAAGATCTTCCGCAGCGCCAGAGTCACGTCTACCTCAGTGAGCGTTCGCAGCTCGTCGTCAGTGAGATCGGTGAAGTCTGTGGGCAGCCGCAAACCGCGGTGTGTTTCCGCGCCTTCCACGATCGCGCGCGCAAGCCGTGCATTTCCCGTGAGTGCTTTCGCCGCAAGATTCGGATTCCCGCGGTAAACCATCCCGAGGTGGTCTTCGATAGCTCGTCCAGCTTCAGCCGTGAGCGTCTGTCCAGTCTCTCCGGCCACCTCAGTGGCGAGTTCCGCGATCTCGGACGGCTGGTATGGCTGGAACGTGATGGTGGTCGAGAAATCACGACTGGCCCCGTCGACCGCGTCAATCGCCATTTCGAGCACCGCGCTATCACCAGCCACTATGAACATCACATCGTCCACTTCCCGCGACACGATCGCGTCTATCGCGTCGATCACGCTCCTCGAAGCCCATCTGGATGTGTCCATGAACAGCACGCCCCCTCTGGGGCGATCAGTAAGGAAACCGAGTTTCGAGGGCTCGCACGACAGCGTTTCGAACTGCCCAGTTCGCAGTACCCCAAGTCCGGTATACAGGTCTGCAACGACCTGCGCCATCGTTGACTTACCAGATCCGACAGGACCCTCCAAGAGCAAGTGTCTGGGTCGCTTCGCCAGGGGCATACCGCGTTTCCGGTATTCGAACTCCAGGAGCACTTGCTGACGGAGCAACTGCACCTGCTTTTTCGGTTCATCCAGACCTATGAGGCGGTTCAGTTCACTGTCTGCGTGCGCCAGGAACTGATCTCGGTTGCGGCCCTCGCCTGGCCGCGGGCTCCAACGGTTTTTCGCCCCATCGAATTTCGCCTGCAGAACCCATCCGTGAGAATGGTCGATACCCAGTCTGAACTTTGCTGCGCTCAATGCCCCACTTGCCGATTTCCCATCCGCGATCAGGTCCACGACCACAGTCAGCCCACTAAAGTTGCTGTTCTTCAGCCTTTCCAGTGCATTGCCATCATTACCGGTCGGGCGAGTTTCGTCATCGAGATGTACTTTCACCACGATGACCAAGTTCGCCATGGCCGGACCGTGAATTCCTCCCTTTTCCCGATAATCCGCGAGGGTGCCCACACCCGACTCGTCGAACTTTTTGCTGCGGGCCCTGTCTTCGGCGGATGCCGCAGCAAGAAACTCGGTGAGTGAACCGTGCGAGGAATCCACCAGGTAGTCGGCGAGGCCAGCCTTGCGGAGCCGATCGTCATCGAAACCCCACGTCATGAAGTTCACACGTTGCGGACTGTAGCGGTCAGCGAGCGCAGCCAGCAGGCTGATACTGAGGCCGCCTTCGCGCGCTTCGCCGTCCGAGAGTACGACACCACCGGCGGGGGAATCGATCGAGATGCACTGGCGGTGCATATCCGAATGGATTTGCTTGAACCATCCGTCCACAGCAGCGAAGGGGACCATCAGGTTCCAGTCTCCGTCGTGCGAAGTTACGCGCTTAACGTGCCGCAACGCAGTCGTGTAGTTGCCGCCTGCCTTCCGCTGGTGTTCGCGGGCAGCGTTTTTGGCGGCGTTGTTCGTGCGCGTCATGTTGAGTTCTCCTCGTGAGTTTTCGAGCACCTGGCCCCGTGCCGACCCGGTGCGCTGGAACACACGGGGGTGGAGCGTTCGCGTGAGCCGGAGGCCCTTGCCCTCGGTGGAATTCGTCTGGCACGGTGTCGAATTCGAACGGGGAACGGCCAACGCGATCAGCCGCACCATCAAGGTACAAACTCTCATGTGTTGCCGCAACCGCAGTTGGACGCATCGCGGATTCGACGATCTGTGACGCTGGATGGATGAGCCGGGTGACGACATGGTCGTATTGCGCATCTGCCCTGCGTCGCCGACCGTGCACTGAACTACGCTGCTATCGTAAGTATTTCGCCTGACGGCCGCACCCGGTTGCGCGCCACAGTGAGGCGGTCACGAGGAGGACCTATGGCCACGACTTCAATCCCGGAACAGCGTTTGGTGGAGCTTCGTAGCGACGGCAAGGTCGCCAGCGGCTTGCAGGGAGGTTTTGTGGATCCGCGAGTGCTGCACCGCTGTTTGGAAGTGCTCGACCGCCGCGGCGAGGGTTGGGCGGCAGACGTTTTGGGTCGTGCCCTTGATCGCCGAAGCCATGCAGTGCCGACGCGGCCGTTTCTCCACGCCGGAGAGGACCACACGGTGGTGCTGGCCGACGCCGAAGAGGATCGGATTGCGATCGCCCACTTGGACGTCAGCGGTTGAGTGGGCTTGGTTCAGTTGGTGATCGGATCGCGCAGCATCGTCTGCTTCGTCTCGAAGTCTTTGTTGCGCCCGGAGTTCTCGACGAACCCGAATCGTTTGTAGAACGGGCGGAGTCGTGTCACTGATCCGCCGTAATCCCCGGACGGCGTCAATGTCACCCGGAGGTAGTTCGCGTCCGCGATGCCAATGAGCCTCTCCATGATCGCGGTACCTGTGCCTGACGACCGCTGACCGGCGGGGACGATGATCTTGTCGAACACCAGCTCACCGATGGGGGCGATTCGGATCCCTACTTTTGTTCCCGGGTAGTCCGATTCGAGTTCGCCGATGATCGCTTCTGCGTCGATGGGTGTGGCCATGTTCGTTCTTTCTCGTCGGGTTCAGCTGCCGGTGGTCGATGCGCGTGTCAGAGACAGTGATTGCAGGGCTTCGATCGCTTCGTCGCGGCGGGCTGCGACGACGGCCTTCCAGTCCAGCTCCACGCCATCTGCTGGGTCCGGGTCGACGACGGAGCGGATCTGCCCGTGCCCTGATGCTGTGCGCCCGCCCAGCCAGCCGCGGCGCGTGAACTCACTGAGGACGTCGGCAGCGAACGCGTGGTCGAGTTCGCTTCCTCGGTCGAGGTGCACCCAGGATTCGAATCGTGTGCCCGGAGCGAGGGCTTCGACGTCGAAACGCATCAGCGGGGACCCACTGGTGTCGCCGGTGCCGTGATCGCGCCCGGTCGTGACATCGTCGGTGTGACTGTACGATTCGTGCGATTCGACATCGAGTCGACTCGGGAGTGGACCTTCGTATTCGTACCGGAGCGCTGGTACCGCTTCCACGATGATCGGCATCACGTGGCCCACTCGCAGGCAGCCCCCGATCGGGGCGGATCCGATCGCGCCACCGAACACGCTCACTTGCGGTACCAGTGCGCGGAATTCGTTCAGCCGCCTTCCTGTCAGGGGATCTGTCGTCGACTTCACGATCGACCCGCCGTTGCGCAGCAGGTGCGCCACCGGCAACGGCAGCAATCCCTCGTAACCGAGAACGTCGCGGAGCATTTCCTCCCCGATGCGGCGAAGCACACCGCGCAGGGAGTTCCCCGAGATCACCGGCACCAGCTCGGTGCGGCCGTCGGGTTGGACGATCTTCATTCTCCGCATCAAGGCTGTGGTTCCGAGCATGTCCCCGCGGTGGGCGATCGGGGAGGTGGCAGTGATGTCCAGATCCCATCGGACAGAGACGGTCACAATCCTGCTCCTTTGTGTGCGCGGACGGCGTCCGCGACGATCCGCGTTCGCAATGTCAGCGCCATCGTTTGGTCCCGCAGCGTTTGGATGACGTCTTTGGGTTCGGAGGTGAGCAGCTGCGCCACCTCGAGACGCTCCCCGTCGGTTCGTGGTGTCGACCCGAGTTTGCCGGACACAGTGCTCCACCAGTGGTGCAGGTTCGTTCCGCTGCTGTATGTTCCGAGCCGAACGTGAGCGGGCAGTAGGTGGTCCCAATAGTCTGCACGCCGGGCGGCGACCCAGTTCGAGGCAGTCCAGTCCATCCCGTAGTGCAGCAGGAGCAGAAGCCGCTCAGCGACCACTGCCGCCGGATCCGTCAGGGACGGAAGGTGGGGCGCTGCGGCCAACCATTGTTCGGTCACGCTTGCTTTCGCAACCATTTCTGTGATCAGCCCTTCGGGTTGTTTCGTCACGCTCCTGCAACGCTTTTCGCTCTCGGTCGACTTTATCGAAGTCCGTGCACGCTTGGGTGCGGTCTGCTGAGCGTCAGTAGTGCACCTCGCATCGCCGGGGGCGACTGTTCGGCGACCTGCAGTTGAGCGCCAGGTGTAGTCACGAACTGGTGGCAGTGCGTAACGCGACGGTCCACCACGGCGGAGCAGTTCGCCACACGTCGATGGTCCGCCAATCCTCGAGAACGGTCTGCCACTGTGTGCTCGGAAGTCTCCGTAGAACGGTGTAATCGGGTGCCGGATCGAGGAGATGTCGTTCACTGAATCCAGCTTGTCGCAGTCGCATCACTGCGGCGAGCGTGCCGACGTCGCGGGCGGTCCACGGGATTTGTGCGTCGTCGACGGCGATGTGTCCCCATTGGGCGTCCGCGAAGATGTGCTTGCGTCCCAGGCGCGAGGGAACGATCACCGCAGTATCGTGCGGCAGTGGTGCGGAAAGTAGCTGCGCCAGTTGCCGTTCAGTCAGTACGTCCAGGGTCGGCCCGGATTGCCGGACTAGGTGGATGTCCGAGCGGAGCGACCTGGTCCGGTACAGCCATACGCATGTCTCACAGAGGGTGTCCGCACCTGGGTCGAGCCAACGGAAGTAGGCAGTGAACTGCTTCGAGACCACCTGCCTGACCGGGGTCATCGCGGCGCCGACGGAACCGCACCGCCCGCACCCCAACCCTCCCGTGACGCCGGGGGCTGACGCCGCCCCGAACGCTGCGAGGTGAGCGCTCGAGACGACGTCGCCTCCCACCATGGTCAGCGAGGTTCGATCTTGACGGTGTCAGTGGCGCTGTAGGTGATCGCCGAGGGGATGTCGCCGCCGGTGATCCGCACCTGGACAGTGTCCACGTTGAGCCGGTCGACACCTTCCGCGGTGTAGATGTAGACGTCGCCGTCGCTGAACGGCTGCGGCCAATCGGCGTTACGTTCATGGACGCGGTCACCGTCTTCGATTTCGAGGACCGAGATCTCGTTGAGTTCCGCCATGCTTCTCCCCTTTCTCATCTTCCGCACCTGCGCGCGGAATTGCATTCCGCGCCAATACTACTCAACGAACGACCACCGGTGTCACGTCTGCACTATCGTCGACACGGTGACCACCACACCGGATCCGGGCCTGAATGTTGATCGTCTACTCGCGCTGCGTCCGAGCACTCGGCGCACCGATCGCGCGGCCCTCGATCACCTCGTCGACCGCATCGGCGCTCATTTCAACCGCCACGACGGGTACATCGCATTTTCCGGGGGAAAGGACTCCCTCGTCGTCCTCCACCTCGCATTGCGCGCCGACCGCGACATACCGGTGGTGTTCTTCGACAGCGGGCTCGAGTACCCGGAAACCCTCGACTACATTCGCACCGTCGCCGAGCAGTGGAACCTTGACTTGCATCGCATCGCGGCCGATCCCCCACTTCTCGACGCGCTCGTCGACAGCGGCTCCTGGGATCACGACTCCCCCGCAGGGCCGCTGCCGGACCTGCACGACGTGCTGATCGGCGCTCCATCCCGCAAGGCTCATCAGCTTCTCGGCCCTGGTGAGCTGTGGGGCGTGCGAGCTGACGAGTCCGCGGGACGGCGCGTGCTGTACGCCCGAGCTCAGACAGTGGACGGCGTCATCTCCCGCACGGACGGGACCGTCGCCTACGGGCCGATCTGGAACTGGTCGACGGCCGACGTGTGGAGTTACATCCGTCGGCACGATCTGCCCGTCAACCCGCTCTACGGCAGACTCGCCGATCTCGGCGTCCCGGAAGTCCAGCGCCGGGTTTCGCACATCCTCGATGGCAGCCACCTCGATCGTGGCCGGTTGACGTGGCTGCGGCGCGGGTGGCCGACTTTGTTCGAGCAGCTTGCCGATGCGCTCCCCCGGATCCGCCAGATGACGTGATCGGTTGGCGGATGTCGAGCGTGCGCGTCGTGCAGTATCAGCGCGTTCAGCTCTCGTTGTGAAACACCCGCGTTGAGCGTGGATCCGCTATACAGTGCCTCGATCACGCCGGTCGACGCGTTGGCTTCGTCGTCGCGATGCTGTCGCCACTGGCCTAGGTGACCGGTTCCCCAATTACATTGCCAGAATGCGTTTTCCAGCATTCGGGAAGGCCCGAGCCGCGATGTCGTCGGTGTCGCAACTCTGCGCTGTGTTCAAACAGCGCAGACGTTTCGACCGCTTCGGTGCAGGTCACTCGCTCTCGGCGGCATACGTCTTCAACGCATTCAGATCACCGCTGAGGACGCTGATCTGCGCTTCGATGGCGCTCTGAACACCTTCGATTTCGCCGGTGAGCGTATTGATGTTGATCGCGGCGACAACGTCGGCGCCGGTCTGGCGAGCCAGCTCTTCCAGATCCGGCGCCAATGCCAGGTTCTTCTGCAGCTCGACCAGAACGCTGTATTCGCGGTCGAGAGTGCGCAATTCGACCGCGTACCGGTACAGCGCGGCGACTCGGGCCACCAGTGTTTCCTCGACCGAGTCGAGTATGCGGGCGTTGGTGTCGTATTGCTGCTGCGCGCGAATCGCGGAGTCACTCTCGCCGTCGGATCGCGCCCCGGCTTGGCCGCGTAGTTCACTGATCCGGGCGGCGTGCTCGATGATCTGCGCTGCTTCCGCGTTGGGATTCAGCTGAATTCTGTGCACGTCAAGTGTTTCGGACCGCCAGGCCGGGCTGTTGGTAATCAGCGCGCTCAGTTCGACTGCCACCTGGGAGAGTGCGTACTCCCGGGTTCCCGCCTTCGGACCTGGGGCTAGAACGGTCGCCTTTCGCAGCATTTCCCAGTCACGCGGGGTCAGTTCCAGCGAACGGCTGCCTGGAAGCAACTCGGCGGCAGCGACGAGCGCGCACAAGGACAGGAAGCAAAGGAAAAACCCGAGTCCGGCGATGAAGTTGCTCGCCACAGCTGCCCACCCAGTGCAGACCGTGAGGGTTACGATTGTTACCGGCGCGGCGGCGGCGGGCAGATTGCGTGTCTCGAAGCGACTCAGAAATGCCTGGCCCGCGGAGAGGGTTGGTTCGCGCGGGCCGTCACTGTCGAACGGTATCGGTGTCTGCCCTTCCACGAAAGAAGGCGCCATGACTTGGCGGTGAAAGTTATCCCGGAGCTTTTCGGCGAGATCTTCCCCGCTGGTCTCAGCCCAGTTGTCCCAGATGCTCCACGCACGTTCCGAGCCTTCAACGGTGCCGTTCGCCTCGGTGCCCGCGCAGCCGTTCCTTTTGCCGCGTCCATGGAGAGGGTTTGCCAATCCGGCTTTGGTCCGGCGTTCGAGTCGGCGCAGCGTGGAGGGCGACAGCTCCCGTAGACGTGATCGGTCCAACTGCCACGTCATCGGTAGCGCTTTGGCGTTCTCCGGCGCGAGAACGAGGCGGTCGCGGATCACCGCGATGGACTGCGCCTCGCGGTCGTCGGATTCGGTGCCAGCAATGTCGTTCATGTCGTTCCCCTTGATATCGGTGTGGCGATGTATTGAGGCTGAACCTCGGACCGAATCAACGGGGCATGCGCACACCATACTTCGCACGCCCCCGTGCGTACCCCCGTGAGTGACTTTGGGCCCACCCGGTCACAGACTTTCGAGCGAGCCGACAGAATCCTCCACCACCGCAGCACAACCAGGGGAAATCCCACAACTGCGATACCGGCAGCGAACCCGAAGCCGATAAGCAACTCGATTCAGAGAAGGTTACTCCGGCTTGGCGGCATACATCTTCAACGCACTCAGGTCACCGCTGAGGACGCTGATCTGCGCTTCGATGGTGCTCTGAACGCCTTCGATATCCCCGGTCAGCGCGTTGATGTTCATCGCGGCGACAACGTCTGCGCCTGTCTGCCGAGCCAACACTTCAAGATCTGGCGCCAACTCGAGGCTCTTCTGCAGCTCGGCCAGGACGACGTATTCGCGGTCGAGAGTGCGCAATTCGACCGCGTACCGGTACAGCGCGGCGACTCGGGCCACCAGTGTTTCCTCGACCGCGTCGAGAATGCGGGCGTTGGTGTCGTATTGCTGCTGCGCGCGGATCGCGGAGTCACCCTCACCGTCGGTTCGCTCCCCGACTTTGCCACGCAGTTCACTGATCCGGGCGGCATGGTCGATGATCTGGGCAGCTTCCACATAGGGATTCAGCTGGATCCGCTGCACGTCAAGTGTTTCCGATTGCCAGACCGGGCTTTTGGTGATCAACAGGATCAGTTCGACCGCCACGTGGGCGAGTCCGTACTCCCGGGTTCCCGGCGTCGGCCCCGACTTTCGAACGCTCGCCTCCTCCAGCATGTACCAGTCGTTGGCCGTCAGTTCCAGTGAACGATGACGCGACACCTCGGCTGCCGCGACGAGTGCGAGGAAACACAGAAATACTCCGAGTCCGGCGATGTAGTTGTAGAGCGCCAACCAAACACTGACAGTGACCGCTGCAACGGTCAACGGCGCCGATCGGTACGCGAGATTGCGCGCATCGAAGCGGCTCAGGAAAGCGTGTGCCGAGGAAGGGGTCGGTTCGCGCGGATTGTCACTGTCGAACGGAATCGGCGTGAGCAAGTTGAGCGGCGACGACGCCATGTCGCGGAGGTGCGCCCTGGCCTCGTCCATAGGCACTTGGTGCCACTGCACGATGTTGGCCTCGTCCCAGCCGTCCCAGATGCTCCACGCACGTTCCGATTCTTCAATGGTGTTTTGCCACTTCCGGAATCCGGTGAAGTGCCTGTTTCCACGACCATGCAGAGGGTTCGCCAATCCGGCTTTGGTTCGGCGTTCGAGTCGGCGCACTGTGGAGGGCGAGAGTTCCCGCAGACGTGCTTCGTCCAATTCCGACGATGTCGCCAACTCGTACGGGATCGCCTGCGCGAGAACGAGGCGGTCACGGATCACAGCGATGGACTGCGCCTCGCGGTCGTCGGATTCGGTGCCAGTACTGTCATTCATGTCATTCCCCTTGATGTAGGTGCGGCCGTGCGTGGAAGCTGCATGTCGGGCCGGATCAGTGGGGCATGCGCACACCATACTTCGCGCGCCCCCGCGCTTATGTCGTGGATAACTTTGGGCCTACCCGATCTCAGACTTTCGAGCGAGCCGACAGAACTTTCCACCACCGCAGCGCAACCAGGGGGAATCCCACAATTCCGATACCGGCGGACAGCCCGAAGACGATGCACACCTCAACGGCATCACTGACACGATCGAAGCCGTCCACACTCTCGACAAGACCGGCATCAAACTGCAGCCATACCACCAAGCCGATGACTGCCGCGGAAACGGCTTCCCCGACCATCCACGTTATGTCCCGCCGTTCCAATTCGTCTCGGGTACCGAAGAATCGATCCAATAGTGAACCCAACATCAGTGTGACCTCGATGCCCACGATCCCGGCACCAACAAACACCCATGCCAAGTGCATCGTGCCGTTTCCGTACGCCATCGACACTGCCGCAACGAGTGCGATCGAGATGGTCACGACCGTGCGTTTCACCACACTGGGCCACCGCGGTAGCCGCTCAAGGTCTTTCGTCGGAACATGCCAGTAGGCGGATTGCACGACTCTCGTCGCCAACACCTGGGCAGCCACGGCGACGATGAAAAGGGCGTACAGGACCGCGGAATTCGCGTCCTGCCGGATGGCGTATCCGACGCTCATGGGAAGTAGGAGGAATCCGGCGGTGCTGAGCAGGGATCCGATCAGGTACAGACGGCGCGGCTTTCCGGACATCTGCACCGGATGGATGGCGGGTTCTTTTGTGTGCGTGGACATCAGAGTCCTTTCCGGACCAGGGCAGTGAGGGCAGGTACGAGCGCGCCGCTCTTGCGGAGACGGGAAGTGTGTTGGTGGCTGTACCCGAGCTGCCGGGCGGTTTCGACAACGGACGATTCGTCGACGAGCTGGGCGACGAGATGCGATCGAATATTCGAGACCGTGATCTGCAGGGCCGCTGCTTGTTCGAGAATTTCCGCGGCGATGAGTGCGGCGGCAACCGGTCCGCCGTAGGCGTCGGCCCAGTCCGGCCCGCTGGCGGCTGACGCCACAAACGCTTCGGGGGCGGCGAGCGCGGAGGCAACTGCATCAGGGGCGATGCCGTGCGCCTCGAAGATCGCGGCAAGCTGGGGAATCTTCTTTGGGGATCTGTGCCCGGAAAGGACGGTGCCCCAGTCCGGTTCGGGGGGTGTCATGAGAATGACCATACACCGCACCCCCCTCGTGCGCACCCCCCGCGTGCGGATCTCGTTCCATCGAGGCCATCACCCCAAACGGGACCACTCCACCCTCCGGCAACGGCCCGCACCGCTAGCGAGAGCGGCCCGAGCCACCGCTGCCGCTGTTTCGCACCAGAATCGACGCCAACACGTGCCGAACATGCAGAAGGATCCGCCCGTTCCTGGATCGGGACGGACGACCCCTCCTCGCTACGTGACGACGCCGGTTACGCGACGTGAGCGCATCCGCATGGTCGCTCAGAGCCGCGAGACGTCTCCCTCGCAGTACTCGAACGAGTCGCCATTACTGTCGCGCGCCTTGAAGTGATACTCCGCCTCCACGTCGTACACCGTCCATCCCACAGCTTCGTACATCACCTCGAGCATCTGCCGATCGCCGCCCGATCCGCCGAAGAATGCATCACCGGCGGACTTGTCGAAGTGCTCATTGAGAGCGTCAACGATTTCCGTCACGGTCTTCGCCTTCGCGCACTTGTCGAGTGCCGCGTCGCTGTCCTCCCAGAAGCCGTCGAGCCCCATAGTCTTTGCCCTCATCTCCGTTCGACAGCGAAACACTATGCATCGCTGAACATTCCCCTGCCGTGGTCTGTGGGGCAGGATCTATTCTGCAGTATTCAGTGTTCGGCGCTCCCATGGGCGGACCGCTCTCACGCACTCTTATCCGGACACCATTCCATCGACCGTCACGGCAGTAGTGCCGAGTGCAGCACCCACACGAACACAGAAGGGATGCGCAGGCGATGCCACTGAGCGCACGAGAGATTGCCTGGATCACAGGCCATCCCGCGGTGGAAGCCAACGAATCCCACCGGGGACGACTTCACGCACACGTCCTCGCACGCCTGGACAGCACCTCCGAGATACTGACCGGCCACCTGACCACGTACGCGATGTTCGTCGCCGCCGACGACGACTAACGATTCATGGTGCGCGTCCTTCGTCAATGCCGCATGACCGCAGACGAACTCACCACACCGAACGACATCGACGCGTTCCACCTCGAACCCCCACGGACTGGACGCCCGGCATGGGATGCGGTCCTCGCCGGGGTCGCCGAGATGACCGGAGTAAACCGGGTTTCCGATCCGCACATTCTTAACTGGTGCCGGGATCAAGATCGGTCCCTGCCTGCGCTGTTCGATCCACTCGACACCGGCCGCTACTTTTGGCTCGACTACCTCCGCACACCCATTCAACTACGGGAGCGCAATGTGGTCCTCGCCGCCGGTAACCTCGAAGGTCGATAGCCTGGATCTTCACGGAATCTCAACCCGCGCAACGCAGATCGAGACCGCCTTGCTTCTTCGACAGTCGAGTTAGCGCTATGGGAGGTACCCGTAGTGACGCAGGATGGCGAGCGTCTTGTAGCCGTCAATGATCATGTACCGGCGCTGTCTGCCTGGTTGCGATACGACAGCGCGCAGCATGTTGGAAACGGGTGCGGTGATCTCGTGGCAGTGCTGAACGACAAGCAAGTCTGCATCAGTCTGAGCGAGGCGGTCGATCTGGTCGCCGTTCGCCCCGAGAGTCTTGATCGTCATCCGGGAGAATTTTGCCGGTCCTTTGAATTGAATCGCAGCAACCTGATTCTCACCGTCGATCGTCATCTTGTCGGTCCACAGGTCGAATTGTTCCCCACCCCAGTCCTTAGGGACTACCGGCTCGTGAAGAATTTCCGCGAACCAACGCTTGACCTGTTCTTCAGGCACTGCCCGAAGTGGTTCGAGGTCTTTGGGCGAAGCTCCTGGCACGGCGAACTTCACATCTTTGAACTGGTCGATCCGGGAAGGGTGGACGCTCACACGATTGCAGACGTATTCGTCGAAAATTCCGTCAGGCCGGATCATGTGTCCGAGCAAAATCGGCCGGATCTCGATTCCGCCTTCGTCGATGTCCGATACATGTGCGAACACGAACTGCTGCTGGTGCCCTTTGAGTTGGACGAGGCTCGAACCGGACGTCACCCGTTGCGGATTGAACTCGCCGTGCACTCGTACGCTTTCGTCGACGTCGAGCTTCGTGTGCAGGAACGCTCCTCTCGTGAGACCTTTGCCGTGTGCTGCGGCGACACCTTTGAAGTGGAACTTCTGGTCGAACCACACGAGTTGCCCCTTGTGGAGCGTTCCGGCGACGTATTCTCGGGCTCCGCTCGGCACCTTGCGAGTCACCACATACTTCGCTACCGCGTCACTGAGCGCCGTCGATTTGTACACAGCGGCGAGGGGGGAGTTGGCTGGCCCCAGGGAGTGCTCCACGGCGGCCTTCTCGAGGTCAGTCAGCAGGCCGACGATCAGCCGATCGTGGACGAACCAGGGATCCAACTTCACTCGATCGTCCATGGGACCTCTCCTACGTCGCCGATCCGAGGGGCCGGATGCTTTGTGGCTGTGATTGGAGATTAGAGCACGCCGAACTGCGATGGCTTCGGGCGATTCTCTCCCCCAGCGCATTGCCTGCTCGATCGGCGGGGCCCGCCCCGGCTGCCGAAACCTCGTCGACCAACTACTGTCCGGCGCTGAACGCGCCGTCAGGCTGCGGGGTGCACAGGGACGAAGAAGGCGCGGCCCAGCTTGATTGCAGGATTCACGATCAGCTCGGGCCTGCCTTTACGGTCGATGAACCCACGACTGCTTCCCGTCCGTGGACGCGGAGCATCTCGGCTCACGGGGAGCGCGGGCGACCCCGGGTTGCGGCGCCGGACACGGCCAGAGGGCGAGGTGGACCGTTCTGCGGTCGTCATGTCTGCCCGGGGAGGACTGTGGCGTACCGTCCGACTTCGGAGTTGCCGAGGATCCCCGATTCGTAGTGTCGCGGTTGCATCCGGCTGCAGATCGAGATTCCGGTGCTCATCCAGTCGCCCATCTGGCTATCCTCTCCGTGGTGTTGCCGTGCCGGTGTCGCTGATCGCCTGGGGTGGGGTCGTGACGGTGAAGAGGTGTAGGTGTGCGCGGCGCCAACGGTCGACGACGGCTCTGTCGTAGTACGCGGTGTCCCCCAGTCTGTAGTGGGCCGGTCCGGTGCCGTCTCGTCGCCATTGTTCGACCGTGACATGCGATTTCCGGATGTATGCGGCGACGGCGTCTGTTGTGAGGAGGTTCCGGTCGTCCGCGAACCACAACCACCCTGGAAATGAGCCGAGCTCGTCGGCACGGTCGGTGGCGAGCTCGCCCTGCGTGTAGATTTTGCGGACCCGTGCGACCCACTCGTCCAGCTCGAGGCCCTTCCATATCGTCTTGCGTGGGACGACAGCGAGTCCGTAGTGCGCGGCGTAGTCGCGTAGTGCGGCGATCCCGGTGCCCCAGGGGAGAGTCTTGAGGTTGTATTTCCATGTCCAACCGGGCAGTGCTTCGAGTTCTGCGATTTGGGCGTACGAGAGGAGGCCTTTGTTGTGCACTCCTCGCACTCGTCGGCCCCAGGCCCCGAGGTCGAAGCCGCTCCATGTGGTGTGCGGTTGCAGTTCTGCCGTTCCCTGCAGGGTGGTGTAGTCGCGCAGGATTGCAAGTGCTGCAGTCCATTCGGAGGTCGAGACGGCTGCGGCGAGTAGCGATGCGGGGGGTGTGAGCGCACTGCCGGTATCTGGCTCGGACATGTTTCCATCCTATCGATTCGTCTGTGGCCGTGTTCAGATGCGGAGTTGGTGGCAGTTTCGAGTGGCATTGCGCACCAGCATGTCCCGTAGGTGCGCGGCGCGGTCAGGACGCCACCTTGACGCCCTCGGCGACAGCGAGCGCCTCGGCCCACCAGGTGTCGAAGTTGTCGGCTTCTTTCGCCAGCGCGAGGGCCGGTGCCACGACGAAGAACCGTTCGACGGCGGGGAAAGTCGCACCTCGCTGGTACTGGTAGAGGCGCATAATCTTGTCCTCACCAACGATGCTCTTGACCTTCCGTTGCTCTTCACCCCGGGCGGCGAGACTGTCGAGCGTCCCCTGCAGCAGGGTGCGTGTACCGCGGGTGCGAATACGTACGGAACGGGCGGCGTTGCCGAGTTTGGTCGGGTCGGCCATGCGGGGGCGCAGGATTCGGCGCACTTCATAGAACGCGTACTCCTGTTCGGCGAGGAGTTCGTCGAAAGCGGCGAGGACATCGGTCATGCCTTCGGCGCGGATGAGGTCGATAAGGCGGGTGCCGCCAACGAGTCCTTGAGCAGGATTGAGTGCGAGGGCGAGGTGTTCCATCAGCAGGGTCCGGGCACCGACGGCGGGGTCGGCGGCGTAGCGGGCGAAGACCTCGCGCCGGTTGGCGCGGTTGGCGAATGCGAAGGGGCAGTAAAAGCATGCCGATTTTCCGACGCTGGTTCCGGTGACGGATTCGGTGTAGGCGATCGCGTCGGCGCGGAACCAGCCCCAGTCGATGAGGGGGTAGTCGCCGGTGCGACGTTCCGTGTTGTAGGTGGCGTCTTTGACGGCGCGGCGTTGCTCCCCGGCTTCGAAGCCCACGACGTGCCGGTAGGGCTCACCGCGGGTAACGGCGGCGATGACGGGGTCGAGTACATCACCTTTGGCGTGTACGGAACACATTCTGGCGCCGCCGGATTGGGGGATGGTTCCGGATTCGACCATCTCGTCCCAGAGGGTGTAGTCGCCATCGATGTGCAGCTGGGTGGGGGTGCGTGAGTCGTCGAGTACGACGACTCCGTCACCGGCTTTGGTGACGTGGCGGCGGGCGCGGCCGACTTGGACGTATCGGATTCCGGCGGCGGCGAGACGTGGGAGCACGTGGGTTTCGACGGCGGTGCGGGTGGATTCCCATTCATTGCCGGTCATGGCGGTGATGACGACGAGGTCGGAGAGGTCGAAGTCACGGGAGGTGGGGTCTTCGATCCAGCGGAGGAGGATCGCGGTGCTGTCTTCGCCGAGCCCGTAGCTGAGCACGACGGTGGGGGTGGTTTCGTCCAGGCGGGCGAGCCGGTGGGTGGCGGTCATCGTGTACTCCTCGGGTAGTGGCAGTGGCGCGACGGACGAGCGGGAGTCAGGCGTGCCAGCCGTGGTCGACGAGGAACGACATGAAGCCCATGGCTGCGAAGTAGCCGGTGATGGGGACGCCGAGGGCGTACGCGGCGATTTTGAAGGAGTGGGTCGTGTCGGCCTGTTCTGGTGCGGGGTGGGCGCAGCTGATGTCCGTGTTGCGGCGGCTGGTGCGGCTGGTCGCGGTGGGGTTGGTCATCGTTTTGCCTTTCGTTGGTGACTGTCTGAGCGCCAACCGTACAGCGTGACGCTGCAAGGTTCAAGGGCAGCTGTTCGCAGCGTGACGCTGCAAGGTCTCGTGGGGCAGTTCTACCGCGTCACGCTGCATGGTTAGGGGGTTACGAACAGGTGGTGAGACCGACTCTCAACCGCCACCCCACCGGCATCACCCGAGTGAACGAAAATGTGGCAGCTCGGCGCTCACACCGCCGTTGAACTGGCTATATCTGCCCACTCACTCCTCGGCCGACCACACTGGCAGCGAAGGCGAAGCGACCGTTCGGATGGAGGCTGACCAGCAGCGTGACGCTGTAGAGTGACGACAGAAGCGCAGACCGAAGACCATGAACACCCAGATTGGAATTGCCGTGTCCGAACCGAAGCTGGTCACAGCCCAGGAAGCCGTGGCGCTTATTGAGGCCGAAACGAAATCGGTGATGAAGGCCCAAACCTTCCGCTCGTACGTCTACCGCGACTTGGCACCTGCACCGGTGAAGAAAGTCGGACGCACGCTTCTGTTCAGTCGCAAGCAGATCATCGAGTGGGCACAGAATCGTCCTGGAAGTGGCGCCCGCACGGATATCTCGGACCTGAAACGGACACGCCGAACGACCAGTGCGGCAACGACATCGACACGTCCACGCGCGAAATCCGCTGACGCTGAGCCTCTCGCGAAGAATGACGAATGAGCGAAGAATCGATCACCGTGTAGCAAACCGTCGAACTCGCGAAAGCCGAAACCGGCGTCGGTATCACCACCGCGTTCTTCCTCGCGAGCTGGCCAGAAGCTGGCACGCCTGTACACCAGCACCTGAGGCAGTCGGTATAGTCGTCGTCACTGCGTATGACCAGGATGAGCCGGAGGCTTCACCCCTATGGGTGACCTCCGGTTTTCTGTTTCCTGGACCGCGTCGCCGCTGTGTTCTTCGGTGCCGATGTGTTCTTCGTTGCCGGTTGCTTCGGCTCTGTCGCCGCGGCAGCAGCATCCTGTCGCCTTACCGCCTTCGCGGAGATCGCCGTTTCGTGTCCGGACGCGTTGGGATCAGCAGCCTTACGCCGCCGCTTGACCGGCGTCGCCTTCTGTGTGGGGGCCGGGTTCGTCGCCGTCAGCTCTGTGACGGCCGTCGTGCGCCGCACACGCTTCGGCTTCTCAGCGACCTGGGCGGGTTCCGGTGCGGGCTCAGCGGACGGTACAGGCTTGAAGAACGCTCGGCCCAGCTTGATCGCATGGCTCACGACCAGTTCGGGTCGACCTTTGTCGTCTACGAAACCCATCAGGGCTGCTCCTCTGCAATCTCTCGCAATTGTACGATCCGGCATCTCGCCAAAGTTCCGTCCGGCCGCTGGTAACGGCCCTCGTGGGCACCGACCACGTCCCACTGCAAGCCGCGGGGCAGCAGGTGCGCAGTGTCGTCGACCGAATCCGACCGGCCCAGGTACATCCCGCGCGTCGTTTCCATCTCCAACACCACCTCCTGCTCTCCGATAGCCTCTTCCAGCTCATGAATGGCGTGTGTGGTCATGGTGAACCGGTCGAACTCGATCCGTGCGCCTTCCTGCAGCGTCGACGGAAGATTCTGCGGCTGCTCCGGCAACTCGTGTGGCAGCGACACTGTGCAGTAGACGACGTGGCCGCGGTCGTTGCTGCGTTCGGCTGTCTGGATGGCTCGGTCGATGCGCTGCACTTGCGCCCGCGTTTCTTCGGGGAGGAGCTGGGCGTCGCCGCCGACGTCGGTGAGGGCGTCGCCTGTGCCGACCCAGGTATCGTCTTCGCTGATCAGTCGGCGGGTCTCACGATATCCGATACGGGAAAGATTCGACTGTGCTTGATGTTTGGCGACTGATCGCGCTTTGCGCTGACGCGAGGATGGTGGGAGGCGAATCGCATCCGGGATGGGTAGTGGTCGTCGTTTGCGTTCGTTGACATCTTTGACAGCCGAGCGGGGGTAGGCACGCTCCAGGTCTTTGCGTGCTCGGGTGTAGGCGCCGTCTTCGACGGTGCGATCGAGACCGCGCGCAGATCTGCGCTCGTCGGCGCGGTCGTCGTAAGTGTGGCGGGAGCGGTATTCCCCTTGTTTGGACACGAAGCTGGTGTCGCTACCGGCTTCTGGATCAAGGCGGGTGTCGCCGTCGACTGAAAGCGTGTATTTCCTCACCCGGTACCCGTCTCGTGGTGTGCGAAAGCTGGAGCGTGGCAGGTATTTAACGTCCCAGTTGAACACCTGCCACGCCACCCCACCTCGAAAGGTGGGCCTGGTATCGCGCGAGTCATCCGGCGACCAAACCGTCGTCGCACACCAGGTGGGTCTTAGCTACTGACCACCTCGCCGACTATACCGACAACGCGGCGCAATTACTCATCCATTGATGGAGGATCCGGGGAGCCGTCAGTGGGGAATGATGGTGGCGTCCTTGAAGGGCACGTCGAACACTGCCTCCGATTCGAACCGATGCGTCGGCTCGTCGAAGCACTGGCGAAGTTCGTGGATGCCATCCGCCAGCAGCTTCACGCCTTTGGAGTCTCCGCCGCACTGCGGACAGTCCCCCGCGCGCGATCCGCTGTCGTAATTCTTCTCGTCCATGACGACCATGTCGATGCCCTTCGATTCGTGTGATGGCGCTCTGCCAGGACAACTATCGCCCGGCGCGCGTTGTCGCCGCCACACCACCAGAGACGGGAGAGAGAATAGTGTGGCAGTCACATCTCGAGTGCGATGGTCGGGCCGGGAACGAAGTCGACGGACAGCTCACGTGCGACGACGTCAACGGCAACGCCGAGCAGTTCGGTGAGTTGCTCTGCGAACCCGAGCATGGCCATCAATTGCTCGTAGTCCGGGCCGTTGAAGCTGGCGAGCAGGTCGATGTCGCTGTGTGGGCCTGCGTCGCCGCGGGCGACGGATCCGAAGACATGGATATCGCGGGCACAGTAGGTGCGAGCGAGATCCCGGAGACCGGACCGGTGTGCGGAGAGGGTGGCGAGGAGCCGGTCGGTGTCGGCTGTTCGCGGCCCGCCGCTGTACTGCCCGATCTTCGGGTCGCCGGTCATGGTTGGTGCGGGAAGAGTCCGTCACGCCGTGAGGGGAACTGGTACTTTCCCGGTGCGTCTTCGACGGGTTCGATGATCAGGTGGTCTGGTCCCCCGTCTGCGACGACTTTGAACACTGATGCGCCGTGTTCGCCGATGGTGACTGTGTCGCCGGGTTTCATCACTTGCCGTCCTCGTCGAGCAGGTAGGTGCCGAACTTGTCTTTGGTGTGCGGCGGGAGGTGGTTGGTGCAGAACGGTACGAGTGGGCCGAGCACGCGTACGTGATGTCCGGCGTTGTTTTGGCACACTGCGCATTTCGCGTATCCGGCGCCTGGCTCTTTAGGTTCGGCGGTGTAGTTGCGCGATGCCTCTTTGGCTTCGTCGATCGTGATCATGGTGGGGTGGTCTCCGTCTGTGGGTTTCGTGGCTGTCTGGCCGCGGGTCGATGGGGTTTACGCTACCGGTTCACGCTCGGCGGTGGTCGCGGGGTCGGGTGCTTCCGGGGCGCTGCGTGTGGGTGCGATCGCGGGTGCAGCCTCTGCAGTAATCTACTTCTCGGATCGGCTATTTCTGTTCCGCCAGATCATGTTTCCGACGCGAGGCACTGCAATGAATCCTCGGGTCATCGAGGCGTCTGTGACGACGATGGCACCGGCCCCTCCCGAGCACCGTCGGCGGGCGGTGATCACTTTTCATGCCGCTGTGACACCGGAGCGAGTTGGGGCTGTGCGCGAGGTTCTGCCGTTGTCTTTGCAGCCGGTGTTCGACCGGCACCTGGAGGACTTCGATGCGCGGGTGGGTGTGCCGTTCACGATCGAGGAATCAGTGGCTGCGCGCGACTGCTGACAGGGGGCGATGCCCCGCCCGTGATGGGCGGGGCATCGTGGGGGAGGCCGCGTCACGTGTCGGCGTGAAGCGCGGCGTAGTCGCGGGGCGGTTCTCGCACGAGCAGCGAATGTGTGACGGGTCGCGATGGGCGTTCGGTCACTGCGGCACTACTCCCGCCGAGTGTTGACCGACGAGGTGAAAGCGCCGAAAGATGCTCTCGGACTTGCGCCGCCGCGCGTGGCGCCGCCTCCGAGGTCGTGTTGCGCCGGTGACGAGGTTGTCGATCCGCGAGACTCGCCCGCTCGGGTTGACGGAGTACTCGCGGTCGCAGTCCCATCGTGATCCGTCGCCCATTTCGCTGGCGGTGAGGGTCATTTCGCCGATCCAGACGATTCCGTAACCTTCGACGGGGCGCGATTGTTCGACTTCGTAGGCGATATAGGCAACTTCGTTGGGCAGTGTGGCTTTCGCGTCGGCGAACAGTTGACCCCAGTGCCGCGACGGTAGATCTCTGAAGGCGGCGTAGACATTGCGGTAACCGTCCCGCCAGATGATCTGGTCCAGTTCGTTTTCGACGCCGTCGGCGTCGAAGTGGATCAGGGCGACGACGTCGGGTCCGGCGATGCCGTGGGGCGCGGACAAGGTGACCAACGCGTTGACTGCCATGTCTTTCATCGGCCTACCCGTGCACGGAGGTCGGCTGTGGCGCGGGTGCAATGCGGGGCGTGACTCATGTTCTCGATCCCCTTCTCTCCGGTGCCGAGGTCGGCGCGGACTACTGGGCAAGTTCGGTCGCCTGTCGCTGCAGGCTCGGGTCAGGTTCGAATGGGACGCGAACGGTTCGACTGCGTCCCTGGGCTGGTATCGAGCATGTTACTTGCCAGCAACCCTGTTGTCGTCCTTACTTTTCCGCTACCACCGACCCCTCCCCCAGGTTTCGGGATTCACAGAGACGGCCCGCAGCGCTCCGACCGATCGAACGTGCACGGCCCTGACCGTGCTGATCAGCCCGCAACGCGCCCGCATCTTCGAATGCCCCGCACTGCAGGCCTGACCGAGCACTCGCTTTCGTCGATACACTTGTTCCACACCGTGTTTCAGTACCCGGCGGACCGTTCTTGCGGCTCCGCTCTCTGGGTGTACCTCCACGACGACGACAGGAAAGAACATGGACTTTTCGGCCACTATCGCCGACCTCAAGAACGACACCCTTTCGCACCTCGATCTCGCATTGGACGACGAGCGGTTCGAGGTCGAGATCAACGAAGACGGAGCGGTCTCCGCGATCTTCGGTGTCACCTTGGCGTTCCACCGCGAGTTGGGTCTCAAAGACGGAATCGTCGACAGTGATGGCGAATTGACCAAGGGTGGGGCAGAGCGTCTGCAGACGTACCTGCGGAAGTATCTGAGTGAGGAGAGCGGTCTGGATACCTCCACGTTGGAGGTCAGCGCCGATGAGCAGACATCCACTCTTGGTGAGGACCCGGGGTTCGCGGTCATCCTCACATCCACACCCGGTCTTTCGACGAAGTTCCAAAAGTACTGGGACGAGACGCTGTGGCCGTTCAGTGCAACGATGATCAACATTTGCGATCCGGGCACCTTCAACGCGCCGTACATGTTCGACCACATCTAGGGGGGAGATCTCATGGCACACAACGAATCAGTTCTTGTCGAGCAGTTCGGCGTGTGGGGCGAGCATCCCTTGCACCCGGCTCGGGGCTGGCAGGACGAGGTCGCCGACGGAGATACCCGTCTCGGCTATTGGGCGTGGGTCGCAGCGCAGCTGGACAACGCCGACACCTGATTGCCGCACCCACAGCGTTGAACGACAGTGGCGCCGCAACCCGTCTCGGGTGCGGCGCCACTGTTGTCTGGCGGTGTCGTGTGCGCTATCGGTCGGCGATGACGCCGTCGATGTAGGCAACCGCTTCTTCGAGGGTTGCGAACTTGTCGCCGCCCTTGAGGTACTGCACGACGCCGTCTGGGCTGGCGCCGACGGCCCGGAAGGCGCGTCCGCTCTCTGGCTCCCCCAAGTTCAGATTGCTCGATTCTACGAAGTAGAAGCCGCCGATGACTTCAGTTTCGGTGACGGTGCCGTGGTAGTCCGTCGATTCATTGGAGAACCAGGTGTGGCCTTTGGCTTCGTTTGCAGCCTTGAGTTCGGCGATGTTGTTGAATCCGGTGCTCATGTCGTCGTTCCTTACTGGTCGTGGTCTGGATATGAGGCTACCGCGTTGTCGGCGGGCGGTGTCGCCTCGTCGACGGAGACGGCGGGGACGTAGCGCTGACCGCGAATACTGTTGCAGCGACGGCCGGGAGAGAGCGATGGCGCTCAGGCGGCACGCTCAGAGGATACGGGCGTTTTCGAGGCGTGGGCGAGTCGGGCGGAGGGCCTGCTCGTTGCCGGACTTAGATAGTCGACTCCGCTGAATCCAGTCACCGGCTTAGGGCATGGTGCTGTCCGCAACCTATCTGGAGCAGTTCATCAGGAGTCGCACTCCACCGTCTTTGTACGGATCGAACTTGCCGGAAGGTGGGTTGCTCCACCATTTCCCATCGCTGACTCGGATGAGTGTGTCTATGGCGCAGATCCACACACCGTCGTCCTTGTCCACGGCGGGGGTCACGAATCCTTTGGTGGGTTGCACCCCGGGAAGGTGCGCCACACCGTCAGGAGTCAACGTCAACCCGGTCTGGGCGTGGATGGCTTGGGCTTCCTGCTTCCGCCAGCGGTCGCCATTCACGGATCCTTCATGGGCCATCAAAGCTATTCCGCCCGTTGTGATCAACACCCACACCGCACACATCGCGATGGTGGACCGGACGTATGAGCTGTCTCGGCGACCCTTACGTATTGTGTTGAGCCGCTTCCAGCATGGAGGAGCGAGTAAGACGACCACGACGGCGAAGCACGCACTGACAGCGAGACTGGAGGTGCGATGCATCTCCAGTTCAACGAGTACGTCGTAGTGTTTCATCGTCAGAGGACTTCTGATTCGGGCGCGGACCAGCTGTCACACGAGGTGATGCTGTTCATCCCCCTCTGGAACCACATCCGATTGTTTGTGTAACTGGGATGGGTGTCGTTGATGTCTTCACCTTCGGGGCCGTTGTCATGATCGGCGAGGAACTGGTCCGCCATCTCGGGAAGTAAGTACTTGAAAGTGAAACCGCCGAGGCATTCCGCTTGTGCCTCATATCTTTTGTGCAGAATCCTGTCTGCGCGATGGTCCGATTGAAGCGTCGCGAGCATTCGTCTGAACGATTCTTCCACTCCGATCTGGTTCTGGATGTGATGTCCGTACTCATGGGCAACGGTCTGCGCCATTTCGCGCTCGGTCATCCCCCGGTATTTCCAGATCCGGATTTTGTGGTTCGAGTTGCAGTAGAAGCTGGTCTCTTCGTCGGCTTCGGTCTTGCCGCAGATGTATTCGCCGGGCCGATTGGGGGAATCGAGGATGACGGTGGGGATCGACATTCCCGTGTGGGACTGTTGGTCGATCGCGGGTCTCCACATCGCGTCCATGCACGAGATGATCTTCTCCGCGTACTTTTTCTGCTCGTCGAGTCGCTTCACCCATGGGAGGGGCACGCATTCCGGGTCGAAGAATGTCATCGTGCCGTCGGTGAGAATGCCACTGGTGGCGTCTATTTCGCCGCTCTGACGGGTGTGGTCGGCTCGGCCTAGTTTCGTGATCGCCAGACCTGTGAGAGGTATCGCTGCGAGCACCACAAGGGCTATTGCGAGGATTGACGTCGACACGATCAGGGCTGCTTGTTTCTTGCTCGGCGTCACTCGTTCCGTCCCCTCTATTCGGAACGATTCTATACGTACCTCGACGTGAACAGGTAACTGACTCGTTGCCGCGGTTCAGCGTGTTTGCCTCATGGAGATCGCTACCACCGACTGTTCTTGTGGAGTTGACGAGCGTAAAAGCTCAGCCCCACAACAGGTCCGGGGCACACAACGGCGGGGAGACCAACAAGGTGGCGTCGCCGTTCGACACCTGCGAGTCGGTGCCGAACGGCGACGCTTCCTGCGACCGGCAGTTCCCCGTTCAGGGCCGGTGCGCGGCGGCGGTTTCTCGGAGCACGATCTTCCAGCGGTCGAGCACCTCGGTGTGCAGTTCACCGGTGCCGAGGACACGGCCGCGGGTGCCGTCGATGTTCATGGTGTAGTCGCCGCCGCCGGGCATGACGAGCGCGACCTGGGGGCCACTGACGGTGATGTCGTAGTAGCCGGGGTGGTTACTGGTAACCGTGAAGGTCGCGTCACCTTCGGCGAAGGTGTGCGGCAGTGCGGGCGTCACTGGGGTTCCGCGGTGTGGCCGGGCCCGTCGATGTCCTCGCCGCATGCGTCGCAGGATCCGCGGAGCTCGGTTTCGTCGACGTCGATGACGATGAGTCCGGCCTTCTCGACGAAGTCGATGGCCTTTTCCTTCGCTTTCTCGGCGTTGTCGAAGTCGAAGGCACTGTAATCGTCGTTGGTGATGGCTGTCGCGCAGCGGTGGCACAGTTTGTAGCTGGTGTCGCTCATGATGTTTCGGCCTTTCCTTGGTTCTCGTGTCGGTACGGTCTGGTCAGTGAAGTTTGGCGAGGATGCGTGCGGTGGCGGCTTGTACGTCGGCCACGTCCAGTGTGCGGGTGTCGGCGTTGGTGATGTCGTCGGGCTTCATTTCTGCAAGTCGCTGGGTGCGACGTTCCTTAGCCTGGACGTAGATCTGGTGGGACAGGCGGGCGTTGGCGAATCTGTCGATGATCGGATATTTCCGCGGCACGGAGTGCTCGATTTTGAGTTGGACGGCGACGCGGATCGCGGCTCTCGCTTTCGCCGTGAGCCGTATGCCTGCGCGGGCGGCGACGACGGCGGTGATCTCGGCGATCTCGTAGGCGTTGTAGCTCTCGAAGTCGAGGGAGGTCGGGAACTGTGCTGCGAGTCTTTCGTTGCCCGCGAGGAATGTCTCGATTTCGTCGCCGTATCCGGCCAGGATGACGATCAGGTTCCCTGCGTGGGTGTCCATGGCGTCGAGCAGTGCCGCGATGACGTCCGGTCCGCTGGCATCGACGATGCCGGTGGCGCCGACGCTGAGTCGGCTGGCTTCGTCGATGTAGAGGACGCCGCCGAGTGCACTGTTGACGGCCTTGTCGAGTTGCGCGAGGGGGTCGTCCCAGTGCCGTCCGGCAAGGTCTCTGTCGCTGACGGAGTGCACGGTCGGTGAGGTGATGATGCCGGTCCCGGCGTAGATGTCGGCGATGATCTGTGCGACGGCGGATTTGCCGGTGCCGAGCGGGCCGGTGAACACCAGGTGGCCAGGCTGCCCAACTCCTGGTGCGGGGTGTTCGGCGGTGCGGCAAATCTTGTGGACGGCGCTTTTGATGCCCTCGCGTCCGACTAGGTCGTCCAGGGCGCGGTCGGCGCGGGTGAGCAGGTCCACTGCGGCAGCGGTGCTGGCGGTCATGTCGTGGCCTTCCTGGTGTCGGTTACGGGGCGAGGGCGGCGGCGAGGCGCTGGAAGTGATCGAGGGGGTCACCGTGGAGGTCGAGGCTGATCAGCGATCCCCGGATCTTGACCTTGTCGTCGGGGCCGGTGCGTTTGCAGTGTTCGACGATCGCCCCGAGCGGGACACTGCGGTTGCCGTCCGTTCCGAGGTTTTCGAACCGGTGGTTGAGGTCGTAGCGGCGCCGGACGACGAAGTTGTCGATCCAGGTGTCGAAGTCCATGAGGTCGGTACTCATTGTGTTTCCGTGTTCACTGGGCGAGCGCTTCGGCGAGTTTGCCGAAGTATTCGAGAAGGTCAGCCGCACGGAAGTCGAGTGCGATCAAGTTTTTCTTGATGGCGAGCTGCTCGTCCGAGGAAGCATTCTTGAATGATTCGACGACGGCTCCGAGGGGAATGATGTTGATGCCACTCGGGCCTTCGACCTCGAATATGTGTTCCGGGTCGTAGCCTTTTTCGTCGATCAAAGTGTCGATCCAACGCGCCTGTGACATCTACTGAATTCCTCTCGGGGAGATAGCCTTTTTGGCCTGTGAATGGCAATCGATTTCTTTGACCGTAACATTTTCGATGCCATTGATGCGCGACCAGTTTCGGTATGAAATTCCGGTTCGTTACACAGTAGGTCGACGGGCTGAGAATTCAGCAGATCAGGTGTCAAGTCCCCATGTCCGTGCCCGGACGTCCGCGCAAATGGGGCAGTACGTTTCGTCGTAACTGCTCGTCCACTCCGCGGGCAGAGTCCGCGTTTCAGCACGGCTGCAGCATGTTTCGTCGACGGCAGGTTTGGGGGTGTCGCCGCACCCAGTGCACGTCAAGGGTTCTGGCGTCGTCATTTCTTGGCTTTCCATCGGAGGATGATGAATTGGTTCCATAGGCCGACCGTCACTGCGCGGATAAGTCCTTGGTGAGCAAGTTCGATTCCGATTGCCCGTTCATCGCCTGCCGCTTCGGCAATGACGAGATGTTCACCTTCGAAGAGAACTTTCTGATGCATGGCTTCATTCTTTCGATATTCCGAAAATGATGTGAACGCAAAATGAGGTCGCCGCTATTGGCGTTCATAACTATTATTCTTGACGTGTCACTTCGGCACGCAAACCCTCATATCAGAAGGAACCCGATGCAGGAATTCAATGTGGAATGGCATATGCCCATCGAGGCGGACAGCCCCCGGGAAGCGGCAGAGAAGGCTTTAAGGATTCACCGCAATCCAGAGTCGACCGCAACGGCCTTCGTCGTCGACGGAGTAGGGATTGATCTCGGCGAAGACTTCCGCTGAACATCTCGGACGGTGAGGGCGATCGTGTCCTCACCGTCCGAGTGTCAGCGTGCGAGTTTCTTCGCGCAGTTCGGGCAGTAGTCCGTCTCCCCTTGGTGAATCCACCCCAGTTCGAGTTCACGATCGATGTCACTGCACTTGTCGCCGTGCTCCGTCGGGGTTTCCATGTGCGTGAGGCAGCCGCCGTCGCAGGTGATCATGAGCATCATCATCGTGTTGTCCTCCGTCGAAATTTGTGTCGTTCACAGCAGTTGGCAGATAGCGGAACCGTCAGCGGGATCCGGCGAGTTCAGGCATTTCATCCCAGGTGCGGCCGTCGAGAAGTCGGCCACCAGCTGCGGCCCTCACACCGCCGACCTGTTTGAAGAAGAAGCGAGTCGTACAGCCCAGGCAGCGATCGCGAATATCACGCACCCAGTCCACATCGAGATCCCGGTGCCCGGAACCACTTTCACCACCGACGATCACCCAGTCGATTCCGGTCAAGTCCAAGCTCGGCAGCGGACCGAGCAGCGGCTCCAACGACAGGAACCGCATCGCAGCAGGTGTAGCTCGTAGCTCGTCCGCGCGCCAACAGTAGTCATCGGATTCGATCGAGGTGCCCATCCACACGTTCGGCAGCGGCCACACGGGCGCGCCGACGCGAGAGGCGTTCTGCGGCAGCGTCGCGTACGAGTCGTGGACCTGCTCGACAAAGCTCTGCCGAGTCAGAAGTTTCGCCATCCTCTTGGGGCGTTTCGTGAGCACCTGGAACGTGTGTTGCTCCGCCGCCGCCATGACCGCGAAGATGCGGGCGATCTGCGCGTCATTGATTTGGGCGTGCCCGATGTCGGACATCGAGTTCACGAACACACGCCTGGGTTTGCGCCACTGTAACGGGAGGGTCAGCGCACTGTCGTGGAATGCGACCCCGAAGCCGGGTCCACTGGTGACCGGATCACCGTCGGTCTGATACTTCGCTGCGCCCATCGCCTTGAGTCGCTTGCTCTGGGAGAGCGCGTAGCAGTTGTCGCAGCCGGGTGAGATCTTCGAGCACCCTGTCGTCGGATTCCAGGTTCTGTCAGTCCATTCGATCTTCGACTCGGAACTCATTGCTCTCCTCCTTCCCGGCGTGTGATTGACCTGAAGATATCTCGTTTGGTCGGTTTTCCGCTCACCCAATTGTCAGGTTCGGCGACCCGCTGTGACCGGTCCCTCGCCGCCCAACCTTTCGGCGTGCGCGAGGGTTGCTGACATCGACTCGATCGCCGGTGCCAACATTCGCTGCACTCGGGTGACCAGTTGACGTTGTTCGCGGGCTGCGCGGCGGGCCCCTTCGACGTCGAGGACCGCGTCGACGATGGCGTCGAGGTTCCCGACCCCCCAGATCTGTTCACGGGAGCTTCGTTCGGCGATCTTCTCGAGTAGCTCTACCGCACGCTGCCGCTGTGGGGACAGCGCGATGTCCGCGCCAGCATCTTTGAGTTCCTCGACTACGCGCTTGAGACGCTCGATTTCCCGAGCTTGGCTCCCGGTCATCGCGGCGGCGTCCCGGACTGCGGCGTCGGCACGGAACGACTGCCAGCGAGCCAACTTCATCCAAGCATCCGACGGATTGAGGGGATCTAAAGGTGGGGCAGGCTTGAGGACGGTCATCGAACGGGTCCGACGGCCGGATGGCGGAGCCATCACCCCCCAATGGGCGGGGATGTCCAGACCGTCCACCAGCGCCGGATCCGCGACGACAAGCCACCACCGGTGGCAGTACCGCGCCCATTCGTCGTGCTTGGTGGGGTTGGCGAGTTCGGTGAGCACGTCCGCGCGGGACACCTTCAGCTCATGACCGACGATGTCATCGTCGCCTGAGTACGTGAGCGGGGCGGCGATGAGGTCCGCGCGACGACCCCCAGGCGGGGAAAGTATCTCCGGCGCCAGAAGCCAACCCTTGGGTCGATTCGGCGCGTTGTAGTGACGCGAGAGGACGGCGAGCAGTTCAGTGGCATTCATGCGGTGGCCTCGTCTTCTGCGCGCAGCGCGCGTGCTTTCCAGTGGTCGCGGTCAGCGCCCAGTTCTGCGAGGCGCTCGAAAATCGCGGCCCAGTCGGCGTCACCGTCCGGGGCGACGTCCACACCGACAGCGTTGGCGACGTTGTCGCAGACCTGGGCGTGCAGGGCGCCGATGATCTCGGCGCCAGCCTGACGGCGAGCGATGTCTTCTTCGAGGTCGGCGATGCGGGATCGGAGTTCTGCGGACGGTGCCGAGCCGGGCGACTGGCAGGTCACCTCCATCACGCGTTCGGCTTGATGGCGTTCGAACTCGTCTTCGCCGCCTCCCCACTCGCATGCAGCGCAACCGAGGAACTCGGGGTCGTCGTCGTAGGACCGTTCGTAAGCCGGGCAGTGCGTGGCGAGTTCGGCAGCGATCAGGTCGAGCACCGCGGGGTCAGGCGCGGCGGTCAGCGTCGAACTGTTCGGCGTGGGCGCGGTGGGCGACATCGCTCATCTCCTTCTCGTGCATGCGGTAGTTGGTGAGGGCGTCGGCTTTGGTTCTGCCTCCGAAATACTTCTCGCACCACAGGCATTGAAGAACGTGGCGTCTACCGAGGTTGCGGTAGCCGTCGCCGGTATCGGCCCAGGCGTCGACGTGGTGTTGGGCGCTCTCGACGAGCTGCGCTGACGCGTTGGGTGTTGTGGGGACGGGACGGTCCTCATGCGTTGCTGGAGCGGGTAATCCACCAGCTGTCGGTGCGGCGGTGGTCATCGCGGATCCGCCTCCAGTGAGTAGTCGAGCGTGTAGCGAGCGAGGGTGATCGTTTCGGCAGCCAAGTCGTCGGGGTGGTCGAGGATGTACTTCGCTTCGGCGGCAGTCATCGTCCGGAGCTCCTGGTCGGATCGGTATTGCATGTGTGGTGGCAGTACTCGCAGTCGAACGTGGGCGAGGTGAGCTGGGTCTGCGGAATGAAGGTGAACGAACGGCACAGTGGGCACTCGACGTGGATTCCTGGCTGCGCGGCCGGTGGTGTCTCGCAGATGATGTGGGAGGTCTCGTTCATGGCGGACTCCGATCGAACGTGGAGGGGATGCGGGGTCGGCGCTTGCGGTGGGCGCGGCGCCGACCCTCGGCAGCCCGGGTGCATGGAACTGGGTTATTTGACGGTGACGGTCCAGGCGCGGTGGCTGATCTCGGCGACGTTGTCCACGAGAGGTTCGAGCGCGGTGGGCATTTCGGATACTCGGCCCGCGCTCAGCTCGTCCTGCAGCTCGGCGATCAGTTCACTCTCCGAGCAGTCCATGTAGTGCTTCGCGGACTTCTGCCCGTTCTGGCACAACAACACTCGTATCTCTTCGCGGTCCACAGCGACTGCACTCATTCGCGTTTCGACGTACTCGATGGTGATCGACATGATGGCGGGGTCCTTTTCTCAGCTGGTGATGCGCGGAATGGGCAAGGTGGCGGGGACGGCGAGGTCGTAGATGCTGTTGCGGATGATCACCACGGGCTCACCGGTGACTGAATGCTCCGTGCGTTCGAGCTCGTAGATGGTGGCGTAGTCGATGGCGGCGATATCGCGTGCGACAGCGAATTCGTCGAACACGATGCCGTCGGCGACGACGAAGTTTTCCCGCGTGTAGGCCAGCGGTGAATCGATAACTATCGACTCGTCGGTATGCCCACTGAGCCATTCGAGTGGATCAGCCAGATCGATCGTGTCGTGTTCGGTGAGATCTTTTGCGTGCGTGGAGATGACGAGCATGATTGTTCCTTCCGTCGGCGACCTAGAACGGCTTCGGTTCACACGCGCGGTTCTCGGCCGCACAGTCTGCGAGGTAGTCGTCCCAGAAATTGATGTAGGCCGACGCCCCTGAACGTTCGCGGCGCACCGCGACCCCGGTGACGGGGTCCTCGTTCGCGCAGATCCGCGCGGTGACAGCGCGATTCCATTCGTCGAAGTTCAGAAGCTCGGCCATGTCGTTTACTCCTGCGCGGTCAGGCTGCGGTGATGTGTTGGGTGACGGCACTGTGCGCATCGAAAGCGATCCCGTATCCGCCCACTGCGATGTGCGCGTGAATGAGGGGGCCTGCCGAGTACTTGCGCCCACCGTCGCCGGTCGGGCTGATGTGCCAGACCGTCATGAACAGTGGGGAGCGGTTCGGTTCCTCGACGAGGATTCGATCGCCGATCTTGGCGGTGTCGGTGTTGTACGACATTGGCGTGCCTCCTGGGCGTGCTGTTGGGGGTCGGCTCCCCCCGGCTGGCACCGGGGGGAGCCTGTTCTTCTGTGAAGCGTCAGCAGATCTTGCTGACGTATGGGGGCGCGGATTTCTCCGGCTTGCGGGAGTTGAAGTAGTTGACGAGGGCGGCGCCGTCGCGGGGTTTGCCGTCATGGCCGTAGGCGACTGCGCCGAGCACCTGGGACTGGGGCGGGGTGCCCTTGTCGCGGAGGGCTGCGGCGTCGAGGCGGCACTGGATGAGGCGGGGGCAGTTCAGGCACGCGTTGCGGGCAACGAGGACCTTCGGCAGGGTGCTGCGGTCGAGGTCGTAGTCCTCGATGTTGTCGTAGCACCACGGTCGAGTGTTCATCGTCAGATCCCCTTGAATCTTGGTCACAACGCCTGGTCTCGATCTGGTCTTTACTGGACCTGTTCTGGACCTGTTGTGGTCATTTCTATCGGGGTAACCAACTCCTGTCAACAGGGGGAACCAAATTGAAACCAACGAGCGACCGCACATTTGGATCCCTGAACCGACGAGAACGCACACATCAACCCTGGTAACGTGCAGAAAGACCAGTACCGACCACTTGCGACCACCTGCAAGACCAGAACAGACCACTTAGTCGGCGACACAGAATTGACCGGCGCAACACACGACAGGACCAGCGACAGGATGACCCAGCGGCACCGCTACCGGGAGATCGCCCAAGCACTCCACACCGACATCGACGCAGGCATCCACAAGCCCGGCGAAGTCCTGCCATCGAGCCGCAACCTCGCAGAACAATGGGGCGTCAGCCGCGGAGTCGTCACGCAAGCCCTCGGCACGCTCGTCGACGCCGGTGTCATCATCAGCGTCCCCCGCGGAGGGTACGAAATCGCCCCAGGCTACGAAACCGCACTCCGAGCCTCCACGACCCGCCCCCACGTCATCCTCATCGGCGGCTACGCAGGCAGCGGCAAAAGCGAACTAGGCCGCATCCTCGCCCGACTCACACACTGGCCGATCATCGACAAAGACACCATCACCCGACCCGTCGTCGAAGCAGCCCTCGAAACCCTCGACCGGTCCTACGACGACCGCGAATCAGACGACTACGTCCGGATCATCCGCCCCCGCGAATACGAAGCCCTCGCCAGCACCATCGACGAAAACATCGCCTGCGGCACCTCCGTCATCGCCACAGCGCCATACTTGCGCGAATTCGCCGACCCGACCTGGGCAGCCCGCACCATCGCCCACTACACAGCCCAAGGCGCCGACGTTCACGTCCTCTGGGTCCGCTGCACCATAGAAACGATGCAGCTGTACCTACGGCGCCGCGGCGCAGGCCGCGACGGATGGAAACTGTCGAACTGGAACAGCTACATCGACGGAGTCGACACGAACTTCACACCAGTCCTCGACCACACCGTCATCGTCAACGACCCCGACTCCGAACCCCTCCAGGACCAAGCCCGCGCCTTCCTCGCCTCCATCGGCGCATCCGCGTGACCCCCCGCGCACTACTCCTCTACGGCCCGCCCGGTTCCGGCAAAGACACCATCACCGCAGCGCTCACACACCTGAACCCCGCCTACCAACTCGCCGAACGCCTCAAAGCCGGCCCCGGACGCACCCACGGCTACCGGATGACCACCATCGAGACGATTGACGGCCTCGCCGCTCGCGGCGACGTTCTCTGGCGCAACGACCGCTACTCCTCGACCTACGCCACCGACCGGCCTCATCTCGACCGGATGCTCGCCGACGACCAGATACCGGTACTGCACCTCGGGCAGCCCGACGCGATCCCCGCAGTCACCACCGCGGCACCGGACATCTACTGGACCGTCGTCGAACTGTGGTGCCCCCGCGAAATCATGATCGAACGAGTCACCGCCCGCGGCACCGGCGACGTCGCCGAACGCATCGCCGCATACGACCAAACCCCACCACTGCACGGCCCCACGCTCAGGGTCTCGACCGCCGCCTTCACCCCCGCCGCGATCGCACGGTGGATCGACATCCTGGTCCGAGACAACCACTCTTGACGCTCAGCTCGCCGCACCCATGCGGAGCAACTCACGATGCGCGAGCTGAGCAGCCACCTGAAGTACATCAACGCCCTAGGATTTCAGCAGAGCACCACACACCCGGCACACCCACACCGCGAACAGGGCGAGAAGCCGTGTGCTTGAGGTAGTCGGGAATACTCCAATTCATGAATCGATCGGATCTACTCGGCGAACTCGACTTCGATGACGCCGTCGTCAAGGAACTGGACGCCACCACTCGGTTGCTGCCTCCTTCACCGGTGACCGCCAAACTCAAGTTTCGCGGTGGGAAAGTCGCCGAGCTCATCCGAGACGAACTCGCCCGCGGCGTACAAGCCAAGCCCGCCAGCGTCGTCCTCGCACCCAAGGTCAGGGGTGCGCGGCCACTGAACCAATGGCGCCTGCAGGACCGAGTGCTCTACCGCGCGCTCGTTGAGCGTCTGCGCCTGCAACTTCCGATCGAGCTGCAGGGTCGGCGCCCCCACTCCGAGTTCGAGGCCGCACCCTACGAAAACCAAGACAACAAATACATCTGCTCGACGGACATCACCGCCTACTACCAGTACATCGACCACGACGTGCTTGCGGACGAACTCACCGCGCAGACGGGTGACTATCACACGGTGAGCGCACTGATCGGACTTCTCGAACAGGTCATGGGCACCAGAGTCGGGATCCCTCAAGTGCACGCCGCCAGCGACATTCTCGGCGACACCTACATCGACCCCATTCGGCGGACCCTCATCCGTGAAGGATTCGACGCGTATGTCTATGCGGACGATTTCCGAATCGGGTGTACGTCACTCGGACAGGCACGCGCGTCGCTCGAACTGTGTGCCAATGCAGCGCGTTCGTTGGGTTTAGTTCTCAACGACTCGAAGACCCGCACATACAAACGAGAGACCTATGCTTCGACGTTGAAACCGCTGAGCGCTGCCGCGACTGCACTGCTGGAGGAGATGGATCTCAACCGGGCCGCCGAGTTTCTCATGGGTGGAGAATACGAGGACCTGGGTGAGCCAGCCCCTCTCGCGCCAGACTTTCGCCGATTTGCCGACTCGACGCCCGGTGCGGACGATGCCGAGAGCGTCACTGCACCCGAGTTCGACGAGGAAGACAGCACTCTCATCCTCGGAGTGTGGGAGGCCTGGGCATCGAACCCTGACCGTCACACCGATGAGTTCTTTCGACGCTTCCTCGGGCAGGCGCTACCAGGGCTGGGGCTACTGGGTGAAAATGGGCCGCTCGAGGAAGTGCCAACACTTCTGGAGACAGCGCCACATCTAACACCCCAGCTTGCGGAGTATCTCAGGAACCTCGCGGCCCCAGGCTCATTCCTCGCCGATCGCACTCGAGCGGTCGTGTATTCAGGGGTGCGGTCAGATCGACTCAGCGAATGGCAGAAGGTGTGGCTCGCATATGTTCTCGGGTCTCCAAGCGCCCTGAGACCTCAGGCGAAAAGACTGGCACCAGATCCTTCCCAGATCGTCGCATGGCTCGAGGAATGCGTGCAGGACGAGTCGTCCGACGTCCTTGCCGCTGCCGCCGCCGAAGCCCTCGGGCGATTGCACATGGGAAGCACCGCAATCTTGAAGAAGGCCTACGGCCGAATCGCCCCGGAGTTCCGCCTCTCGGTCCTCTGGGCTCTCGGGAGCCTCGATTCCGAGAAGGCTGCCGAGGTTGCGGAAAGCAAATTCGATCGCCTTGTCCTCTCGGACCCGCAATGACCAGCACGACCCTCTCCCTGGACGCGGAGAACTCGCGAAATCTGATCAACGACACCCTGTCGGCCCACCAGGAGTCCATCGACGCGATCACGGCGCACGGCAGCCGACCGCGACGGTTTCCCGCGACAGGGGTCGACCGCGTACAAATTCAACGCCAGGCCACGCTCATCCGGTTTCTGTCGATCACCGAATCGTTCTGTACCGCACGACTACTGACCGAGATCGCTGCACTGATTCCGGACGCCGTCTCTGATCATGCCGCAGTACAGGCAATGTGGGACGATTCGCACGATCGTGCCACCGGATCATGGAACGGCATCAAAGAGGCCTACTACTCGTGGCTGGCCGTTCCCAGAAAAACTTGGCCGCAACTCTTCGACCTGACGCATGCGAGAAACGCCGTCGCGCACGGTCACGGCCATCTCACCTTTAAACAGCAGCGCGGCAACCGCACAGAACTCGAAGACAAGCTCAGCAAACACAAAATCACCGTCGCCGGAACACGACTTGTACTGACCGAAGAGACGATGACACACGTCGCCCAGTTCTGCCGCGCCTTCATCCTCGAACTCGACACCATCCTGAAGGACAAGAAGGCCGCGCTGGCTGTTGCGGCGGCGACTACGTGATCGCCGTGCCGATGTCGGGTGAGGCTGGCCAGAACTCGATCCGGAACTGTTGAAGGAAGGATGCGGGGTCGTCGCTTTGTTCGTCGCGTGGCGGCGCCCCGTACGGGTACGCGAGCCCGGCAGCAACGCTCCCCCGCGAGTAGCAGCGAAGCATGTAGTGCCCTTCGGGCAGGCCGAGGTCTTGCAGGGCGGGATCGACGAGGAATCCGGGTTCGGTGAGCGAAACCATGAGGTAGGGCGGGGCGTGGAACGTCACCGGTCTCTGTTCGACGCGGTCCCACTGTTCCTGGTTGTCGACCGGCAATGCGGTCTCGCTGGTGACGACTCGGACCCCGGCGTAGACGTCGTTGGCGAGGGCTTTGATCGTTACGAAGTCGTCGACGCCGCCGATTAGTGAGGGTGATCGATCGCCCTTGTAATCGACTGGCGCTCCGCAGATCCAGATCGCGGAGTAGCAGACCATCATGCGTCCGTAGTGTTCGGCCATCGCTCTTCCTCCTCACACGCTTTTGGTGTCGTGTGCTTATCGGCGATCAGATCACACGGCTGGCGGATCGTCGCGAGAAAACCGACGCAGCGATCATCGTCCATCCTGCGACAGCGAATACCGATGCCGGAGTGTCGAACACGTACTGAACTATTCGGACGTCGTCGGCGGGCGCCCACGTGCAGGAAGCGCCGACGACCGGCAGCCAGAGCCTGGTCGCCTCCGCCAACGGTTCCGTGGTTCCGCTGCCCGACATGTCTTCGAGTGCTTTGACGATGCACAACTCAGCTGAGGTGTAGCCGATTCCGAAGGCACTGAAGGCGCCGTATGCACCCGCAAGTACGACGATGCCCAGGACGAAAAGAATCCAGCTCCGTACGCCTTTCCCTTTTGTCGTCATACAGGCACCATAGACGGCTCACCGCGATGCCCGTGAAGGTTCGGATCGCTGTGCCGGGCCGCTCTCTGCTGCCGCTCGCCGAGTGCACCACCTGGACGACGTCCTGAGCAGCCGACACCGACTGGCGCTCCGCAAATCTTCCGCGACAGCGGCACCTTGAACAACCCTCAGCCGGACCCGCGTGCTGCAATCGGCCCGGAGCAAAGAGGCCGACTGCGCTCCGACCCAGATCGAGGGAGCGGAGCACGAAGAAGCGGGTGGCCCTGCGGAGTGGAGTGCGCAAGCGCAGGACCCAGTCGAGACAGCGATGGGGTCTAGGTCAACAACTATCTCGACTGGACACTCACGCCTTGCATATCCACGGGGCGGCCCGAGTGTCCCCCGACGAATCGAACATTATTGCAGCCCTGCATCTCTGGTCAGAGGAAAAGGTCCCGAAGGTGGAACGGGTCCGCGGCCGGTGATGTCGAAATGTTCGACCTTCGTGCGACATACTCTCTTCTCCGCGGCCGATCCCCTCAGAACTCATGGACCCATGTTCCGTCCCGCCCAGCGGTTCCAATGCACGACGCCTTCGCACCCCCACCACTCATCGACAGCCGAGCGAAGATTCGAACTCCCTATGGGCATTCTGCTGGTTTGGGCTGATTCCAGAACTCCGCCAAGCCTTCTCGCACTCGAACGATGTCTTCGGCAGTGCCCATCAGTTCGAATCTGTAAAGGAAAGGAACACCGCATTTCTGGGAGATGACATGTCCGGCGTAGGCGAAGAACTCGCCGAAATTGAGGTTTCCCGACGCGATCACAGCTCGGATCAATGCCCGGTTATCGGGATTGTTCAGAAAGCGTGCGACTGGTTTGGGTACGTAGTGCGTGTCTTTTCCGCTAAGAGATCCGCCGCCCCCGTAGGTAGGGACAACCAGTACATATGGTTCCTCCACGCGGAACCCGCCGTCTGGGCCGTGGATGGGGATCCGGGTCGCTGGGATGCCGAGCCGTTGGATGAACCGATGTGTGTTCAGTGACGCGCTGGAGAAGTAGACGAGAGAACTCATTGCCTGCCGCCACCTTTCCGATCCATCGTCCCCGCGCTGCCCTCAGGGCAATTCATCGGTTCTCGCGCTCGGCCGATTGGTCTCGACCTCGTTGGGGACGTGAGACTCATGTCGACACCACCCCAGACTCCGGAACGCTGTCCGGTGCGGACGGCATGATCCAGGCATCGTTGTCTGACGGGGCAACTCTGACAGATAGCGATCGCTTGGCGACGTTGCCGGGCCCGCCCGTCACCTGTGCCTTCGGGATGGAAAATGTCCCTGTTATCCGATTGCCCACACGTGCCATGGGATGGCCACCAGTCGTAATCGTCGATCATTCTCGGCCCGCTTCACCAAAATCTCTTCGAAGGCGCCAGATTCAGTCGTGGACCGTCAGTCTTGCGCGTCATGATCGGCACCGATAGGACCATCATCGCGCATCCGAACAGCTGCCATTTGGCGAGCTTCGACATCACCATGCCAGACTCGATCTGCAGGCCGCGACTTCGATGCGGCTTGCACCCGGACTCAAAGCACGCTGCGCAGGACGGAACATGGGTCCATGGTTACGACAAGCCCCAGCCACCACGAGGGAAAGAAGTCCCGAGCGGGACAAATATGGTCAACGTCACCCTCCGGCGAACTTCCCCACTGTCGTCACTCGATGCGCCGAAACAGTTCCCTGACAGCTGGATTCGCGTTCAATTGGAAACGAATTCGCTGTCGACGGTGTAATGGTGGAAAGGCGTACGGAAGCTAGATGTTGGCGCCGCTCACCCGCAAGAACAGTTGGGTGGCGCGGTAGTCGACAGTGCCAGCGCAGTTCGCGATCGAATCATCGGAGAACGCCGGGATGGGAGCTACCCCTTATGCTTTGTGACGTGCATCCACAGGGTCGTGATGCGAACGTCAAAGTTCGACATCGGTGACGCGCTCCGGTGTTGCCCCAGAGCGCATCTTCCCTGCGCACTCAACGGCGCCGAGGTTCGCCACCTCGGTCATGATGCGGCGGCGACTGCCCGCGTAGAGCGCAGCGCGCGGCGTTCGCGGCGGGTTTTGCCGCCCCAGATTCCGTATTCTTCGTGGTTTTCGAGCGCGAAGTCGAGGCATTCGGTGGCGACGGGGCAGCGAGCGCACACCCTTTTGGCTTGGACGGAGCCGCCGCGCCCTTGTTTGTCTGGGAAGAACTCGTCGGGATCCGATTGCGCGCAGAGCGCTGACCAGCGCCAGGTCTCGTCGTCGCTGTCCTCGGCGGGGTTGCCGCGGCCGAGGGTCGGGTAGATCAGTCTCGCGAGTGTCGATTCAGCGTTCATGGTGTGTCCTCCCCTGTTCCCGACGAGGTCGGGTGGCTGTTGTTGTGCCACTTCGACTATATGGTTTTCGGGAGGCGCATTGTTCAATCTTGGGCCGCGTCGCGTGGGGGACTTTCGGTTGTGCTGCCGCAGTTTTCGTGCACTGGATTGGCCCACAATTACAGTTCCTTGAGGATCCCTTGCATGTCGGCTGCCAAGTATGGGGCGTCGAGCATCTCGACGATTGCCAATCGATTTGAGGCGTAACGGTTGTCCGAGGCCATCGCAACGAGCATGCCGCGGATCGGTACATCCTCTTGGTGGTACAGGTCCTCGATCACCCCGAGTAGGTATTCGTGGGCGTTGCATTCGATGCCGTCGGATACCAGGTAGGTAATGACCTCGCACAATCCTGGGATTCCGTATCGCAGCACGAGCGTTTCGGCGGCGATGCCCATCGGAACCAGATCGTGGAACCGCAGCGTGTCGGATACGACACTGAAGTCGAGGTCGCCGGTGGCGTGTTCTCGAAACCATCGGATTCCCGTCGACGTCGACGCCCAATCCCCCTGCCGGAGTGCCGCCATCGCCTCGTCGCGGGAATCCGATGCCGTCATTAAAGTGGGCGGACGTCGACGGCCTGCGGGCCTTTGGCGCCGTCACCGATCGCGAACTCGACGTGTTCGCCGTCCTCGAGGCTTTTGTACCCCGTCACTGAGATTTGTGAGTAGTGGACGAACACGTCAGCGCCGCCGTCCTCTGGGGTGATGAACCCGAATCCCTTTTCACTGTTGAACCATTTCACTGTGCCATTGAGCATGTCCGTATCCTCCCGGGCGTTTCGTCGCCGAGGGTGTTTCCTCGTCGTTGTGCTCTGAGTTTGCCATCCGTTTCGGTAGTGTCCCGAGAAACGGGGGTCTTGTAGGTAATTTTCCGGTCACAGCCTTACCGTCGGATCGAACGTGCAGCGCCCCAGTACGTTAAGGATGACTGGACAGGCGATCACTCTTTGGCTGTGTTTCCTCGTTAGAGCTCGGTTTACACGCGCGGCGAGCGATCTCGCTGCTGGACTCACGCGGATTCGAATACGCCGATGTCTCGGGCGGTGACACCGTGACGGGACGACGTCGCCGCACGCACGTGCGGTCCGGCCTTGGCTCGGCCAGGTGAGCGCTGGGCCGCGATGACCAGCAGCTCTGATGGATCGGTGGCGTCGAACTTCGGTCCCGGGTGCGTGTTGGAGGACACGACGATGTGCAGCTGGTTGGTCGGTACGGCGAACGCAGCGATGACGACTAGGCCTCGGCTGCGGTCGACAAGGGCGGTACCTGCGACAGGTCAGTCGCGGGCACCGCCCTGGTGGATCGGTTAGCGGCTGTTTGCTGCCTGGTATTCCTTCCAGACGTCGACGGCGGTGTCGTGTGAGACCCGCATGTCGTCGGCGACGACGCCGTCGACGTATCCGTGGAATTCACCCCTGTCCTCGGTGACGGCCATCGGCCACGCCTGGTGCAGGTATCCGGCGACGTTCTCCGACGGGACCAGGAGAATGTCGCCGTCTTCGATTTCGTCGCGGACCTGGGTGGCGTCGTAGCCGCCGCCGGTCGTGTCGAACACCCACACGTTGCGTGTGGTCTCTTTGCTGTCGAACTTGGTTACGCCGTCGATTTCCAGATCGCTCATGTGTTGTTCACTCTCGTCTCGTGGGGAGTGGCGCCGGATCTCGCGGCGCCAGTGGCTGTTTCCGTTCCGAAACGGTCAGGGCTTGTACCAGTTCTTGTCGTCGGGGCCGATCTCTTCGGTGAGGATGTGCTTGGGGAAATCACCGCTGTCGTAGCTGTAGAGGTCGAGGCGATCGATCCCCCGTTCGGCAGCGAGCTGGTCGACGAGTTCTTCGGAGATCATTCCGCGGGCGCCCGGGCTTGCTGTTCCTTCGGCGATCAGTACCTCGATCAGTTTCTCGGGCATGAGGTTCTCGGCCTTGTACGTGTATCCGGCAATGTCGCGTTGGTCCATGAATGGTTCTCCTGGGAAGGTGGCGGCGGAAGCGATCGCTCCGCCTGACTTCTGATCACACTATCGGTTTTCGTGATCCTCCGGTCAGGCTCGTGCGCAACATGATTCACGGCTTACGCCGAATACGATAGCGATCTGTGGAGCGGTCAGAACAGATGCGTTTCGAGGTAGTCCGCGGTTCCCGGGCATGCGCCGATCGCGTCGTCACTGCACACGAGTATCGGGTCTTTCCACTGTTCACGGGCACGTTTGTTCATGTGTGCCCACATGGTGGTGCTGCGGATGTCGATCGGCTCGTCGGTCTCGACGAACCAGGAGATGCCGTAGCCGGTGAGTTCGGCGAGGAGGGTGAGTTGCTCGAAGGTCGGGTACCGGGTTCCGGCTTCCCATTCGTCGACTGCGGGTTCTTCGGTGCCGCAGGCGATGTCGACGTCTGGACCTTCGTGTCCACCGGCGTCGAGGGCTGCGGTGATCCGCCAGGGTGCGACGAGTCCGAGTTCCCAGCCTCGGCGGGCGACTTCCGTCGCTTTCTCACGGCTTTTCTGTTCTTGGCGTCGACGGTAGGCGCGGGCTTGTCGGCGGCGACGCTGTTCGTTTTCTGTGAGGCGTTGACCGGCTCGGCCCCAGAGCTGTTGGGGGGCAGCTGTTTCACTGCCCGAGCTACTGGGTGCGGTCATGCTACGGGCGCGACCATACTCAGCGCGGGCCGCACGTTGGTATCGGCACGGGACTGGGTTGCGGCGTTGCGTGCGCGGGCGATGTCGCGGCGTTCGACCGGGGTCTTACCGCCCCACACGCCGAACCGTTCGTGAGTGGTGAGCGCGAATTCGAGGCATTCGGTTGCGACGGGGCACTGGCCGCAGATTCGTTTGGCTTTCTTCGCTTGTGTTTTCGCTCGAACGTCCGGGAAGAACGTTTCCGAATCGGCTTGACTGCAGAGGCTTTCGTGTCGCCAGCTCTGGTCGTAGAATTGGCGTTCGGCGGGACCGAGGATGGAGGTGATCAGGTCCACACGTTCGATCATTGCGGTCATCGGTGTTCTCCCCTGACTTCCCGTGCTCGATCCGGGAAACTCGAATGCTGCTCTCTCCCATCGACTATAAGCCGTTTCGGGGTGTTTGTGTCACGCCTTCCGGCCGTGGCCGGGAGACAACTGCGGCCCGCTGGTGAGGCGGGCCGCAGTTGGTCAATACTTCTGTCAAGCTGACATATTCCATGTGCACGGATCGCTGTCAGGAGTAGGTGGCGAAGATTTGTTCGGCGTCGACGATGGCGTGTGGGTACCACCCCGTCCAGGAACCGTGTTTGTCGCCGCCGACGAGAAGGATCGCGGTGCGATCAGCGGCGAACGCGAACAGGATTCGCATCGTCGACGACGCCGGACGCAGCTCTTTGAGGTTCTTGATGCAGGAACCTTTGACGTGGTCGCACGTGGGTCGCCCCAACGACGGGCCGTGCTCTTCGAGGCGGTCGATCGCGGCGGCGACGAGCGCGTGGTCGGCCGCACCCAACGTGGACAGCCACTCGGCGATCGGCGCCGTGTCGACGGCCCACCGCATCAGCGGCCCGCCCGATGGTGCCGCCTACCCCCTGACCTCACGGGCAGCCCTACAGGCAGCTGCCGTCCGTGCAGGAGCGGTGCACACTGTGCGCGAGCTCGAGGACCGGGGCCATTGCCGCCGCGTCGACAGTCCAGGCGGGATTGCCGCCGTCGAGCGGAAGCGCACCGGCACCGCGATGGGCGAGGGTGGACGCGTAGTAGCGGGAGACGAATTGTCCACGCTCACCGAACTTCGACGGATCCTGATCGAGGTCGTAGAACTCGATGATCGGGTCGTCGCCCTCATGGACGATGTCGTCATCTTCGCCGTATCCGTCGTTGCGGTTCACGGTGCGCACAGTGAAGCGTTTGCCGTCCGCGTTGGTGATGACCGTGTTCTCTGACATGTTCGCCGCCCCTTTTTGTCCGATTTCGCCGCCTCGTCGCGAGACGACCTTGTGTGTCACGTCGTTCGGTGTTCACTGCATTTCGTGTCGCCCCCCGTAGCGCCGTTTCTCGCCACCCACACGTAATTGATTGATGCTTTACGGTGCCCGGCCTGGCGATGCATATAGCTGGAATGGGTGACCGCCAGGCCGGACCGTGTAGCTCTCCGTACTGGATTGGAGAGTTTCACTTCATCTACCGCGCTACCGGGGGATAGTGCGTTCGGCAGATGCGTGTCGCGCAATTTCTCGCGCGGCACCTCAGACGGTAGCTGATTGTTTGACCGTTTTCTCCACCATCTGACATTCGGCTATTCGGAGGGGGAAATCCACCGCGGTTCGGTGTCGAGTTCGAGTGTTGTTCCGGCCATATGATGGCGCGGGGCGACGACGATAGCGCCGTGCAGCACAGACCGTGTGAGGGCGATGTCGGCGGGCGCGCAGGCACGTGGTGAGCGCACCGATCCTCGCAGCAGCCAGCCCTCCCCGCTGGTACTCAGGAACCGGTAGTGCATGCCGTCGGCCGCTGTTCCGCCGAGTTCGTCGCCAGCGAAGGACTCCAGAGCGCTTGTGTCGATGTTTTCGCTGCTCAAGTAGCGTAGGCAGCTTCCCAGGTAGCCGGGGACGTGGCCGCTGGATGTGGCGGCGTACAGGTTGAGTGCGATCTGTCCGGTGGAGGTGCGGATGGCGATGGTGTCCGCGTGGCCGTCGTGTACCACCACCGACAGTGCGGACCCTGCCGGGTATGGAATCGTCAGCGCTCCGAAGCTCACCAGCTGCACCGGTCTGCGGAGTGTTTCTTGGTCGATGGTGATCATTGCCTTTGTCATTCAGGAAACGCGTAACGAGAGGTCGGTTTGGTTGCTATTCGGATGCTTGAACGGCCGATCCATGGAGGTAATTTGTTGCGCATTCTCTCCCCTTATCAGGCCCCGTCTGCGGCGAATCTACCCACGTTATCACCGGTTTTTCCCAGGTGGTCGTGTATAGTTTCGCGTCTAGAGGAATGGGTTGATTTCTTTTTCTTCCCTGAACCTTTTCCTGCATAAACTGCGGGAGGTCCACCCCTAGAGAGGAGCATCGTGGCTACTGTCACCACCACGGCTGTCGTCGACGATTTCGATCGTTCACCAAATGCGACAACGATCCAGTTTTCGGTCGGAAAGTCGTTCTACGAGATAGATTTGAACGCGGAACACACCGACGAGCTTTACGAAGCATTGCGGCCGTACATCAACAAGGCTCGCAGGATGAAAGCGCCGAAAGCCGACAAACGGACCGAGCACAACAAGATCCGTGACTGGGCGAAGAAGGAAGGTCTCGAAGTCAGTGACCGGGGCCGGTTGTCCGCGGAACTGATCCAGCAGTACCACGCAGCACATTCCTGACCTTCTCGGAAAAAGAGCGGATGCGAGCCAGTCGAAGTGGCTCGCATCCGCTTTTTCGTACCCCCGAAGGGGACGTTCTAGGGCCTGTCTGGCCGCTGGTGGGGACGGCCCGCGAACCGGCCCAGGACACGCTCGACCGCCTCTTCGCTGCCGTCGGGCATATTCACGAGGTAGGTATGGCCCGGCAGAGTGCTGACGCACGGGACGGGGCGGCGGGTGTTTCGTTCACGCCACCGCGCGGCTTCTGCTCGCACGAACAGGAGCGTCTCCTTCGGAGTGCGCTTCGCCGCCGACGGCGTCGGACCTTCGAGCCCGACGAAGTTCGTTCCGGCCGGATCCGCGACACTGATCGCGCCTGCTCCGCTCATGTCTCTACCCCTCAATGAGTTCGAATGTAGTTGGCGGGCAACTTCACTCGCCGAACCTTTCACTACCGTAGCCGATTTTCCGGCGCCGTGGTCACATGCCGTCGCATGCCTCCGCGCACACGAACGCGGCCCCACCGACGATCAGGTGAGGCCGCGTTTCGGCAGCGAATATGTTCGCTCGATCAGCGCCGAGGCGCCGACATCTGCGTTGCCCGGCGGAACTCCGCCACCGCGAACCACGCATGCTCACTGCTGTCGTCCTCGACGGCGCGCAACGCGTCAGCGGTGAGTACACCGAGCCACTGCTCGAGGTACCCGGCGCGGTCGGAGTCGTTGTTCCACAACGCACCTGACGCGCGCCCCAACGCGGACAGGTACTGATCGCCGCTCATCACCATCGTCCGCATCGCCATCTGCCGGATCTCGCTCGCGAGGTCGATGTCCTCGATCCGGACGACGTCACGGCGACTACGGGCGGTCGGCGCCAGCAGCTTCGACTCTGCGATGCTCTCGATCTCCGACGGCGGCTGGGTCACCACCTCGATACCCGGCAACGCGACACCCTTGTCTGTGGTCAGCACGTAGGCGAGCTTGCCGAGATCGTGGGCGGTCGCATCGAACGCGGCCAGCTTCGCTGCCGGGTTCACGTATCCGCACCACTGCCGGTAGAAGGTGTCGTCGACGACCTCCGACAACAGGACAGTGTCGGTGGGCAACGCACTTTCCCGAGCCAGGTACGACACACCGTGCGCTGTCGCCAGCACGTAGGTGGTTGCCGTCTCGGACTCGAACACACCCATCGCGGACGCGGTCACCGAGTTGCTTGACAGCTGCTGCAGGCGCAGCAACGCCAACCGAGTGTGAGCCCCGGCGATCTGCTTGCGCAGCAACGTCAGGAACGCCACACCTGATGCTGCAGCGGCGATCTGCTCGGCGCCGGTCGGTGCAGTCGGGGTGTGCCCGCTGCTCGGCGGCACAGCGTCGTCGAGGCGGTGACGGCCTTCGCCGAGTGGCTGACGCTGCGCGGCCGGAGCGGGACCGGAACCGCCACCGGGAGCGTTCACTGCCGGGGCGTTGGCGGCGCCAGCTGCGGGCGGTGCCGCCATGACGGGACCACCCGAACCGTACGGCGCCATTGGCGCTGCAGCAGCCGGAGCGGCAGCCGCAGCGGCAGCGGGGGCACCGCCGGTGGGGGCTGACGCGGCCGGAGCTGCGGACTCACGGGTACCGACCTCCGCTGCGGATGTTTCCGTGCGGATCGCGTCGATGTGCTGCGGCCCCTGCAAGCCCAACGTGTCGGCGCTGACAGCGCCGTCCGGGCCGGTCGAGACGAAGCCGACCGAGGTGTTCATCGCACCCCGTGCTGCGTCGGCGACACCGTTGACGCCATTCTGAGCTGCGTCGGCTGCGCCGGAGATCGCAGAGTTCACATCGGTCTGCAGACGGGTGATCGGGTCCACCGGAGTAGCTGCTTCGGAGGTCGGGTGAGCGGGAATCGAGCCGTCTTCCGGAGCTTCCGGTGCCGGTTCGGCAGCAGCGTCCTCTGCACCCTTGTCGCCGTCGGCTGGAGCGTCCTCGCCGTCGGCTTTGGCGTCTCCGTCCGCGGGGGCGTCGGCAGCCGCGTCGCCGGACTCGCCACCGGCATCCGCGTCCGCGTCGGCATCGGCGCCGGTTCCTTCAGGATCGGCGAGGACCGCTTCCACTGCTTCGGTGAGAGCCGCCTCCACGTCCTCCTGCGAATTCGCGCTACTGAGTTCTGTCTTCAATCCGTCCGCAGCGTCGGCAGCACCAGCGAGGCCGCTCTGCTGCAGAAGACCGTTGACCGCCGACTGTCCGGCCGCACCGACCTGATTCGCCAGACCGCCCTGCCCGGCGATGTTGCCGAGCGCGCTCTGTCCACCAGCAGCAGCACCAGCCTGACCCTGCGGGTTCAGGAACCCTGCTGCCGCGCTGCCGACCATCTGACCGATCTGATTGAGCGGAGACGGCTGAGCGCCCACCATGCCGGGCATGCCGTTCATCCCGAAACCACCCATCCCGGCCATGCCGCCCATCCCGGTCATGCCGTAACCCCCGAGACCGGCTGCCATCGCTTGCTGCGCGGCCATCGCCTGCTGCATCGCCATGGCCTGCTGCTGCGCCATCGCCTGCTGCTGCGGTGTTCCCGCCATTCCCCCGGCACCGGCACCGGCGCCCTGGCCGGTAATGCCGGACAGCACCCCTGACGTGAAGTCCACTGCAGCGGTACCCGCGGCCTGACCCATCGCTTGCGCGTTCGTCGTGTCAGCACCCGGAACCTCAACGGTCCCCTCAGCGATCGCCGGACCACCGCCAGCGCCACTGGTGGCACCCAACGCCGTCACCACACCTTCGTAGGCGCCGCTGAACCCCGCCTGGATGTTCGCGATCGCGCTCTGCGCCTGCGCCACCAAACTCGACTTCGCCGCCTCCAACTCCAACGGCGTCCACCCCTCGACAGCGGCCTGCGCTGTCGTCGCCGCGAGCTGGGTGTGGAACTGGTCGTCGGTCGCGTTCATCGCGGCCTTCGCTTCTTCGATGTTGATCGCCGCGGCGTCGAGGTGCGACGCAGCCTCGGCGTGACGATCACCAGAGGTGTTCAGAGCATTCGATTCTTCACCGAGCTTGTCCTGCAGGGCATTTCCGGCGTTGCCGCGCAGAGAATCCGCGGTACCTGCACCAGCAGTGGACACGGCATCAGCGCCCGACGCTGCGGACTCTGCCAGTTTGCGCTGATTTTCGGCGTCGGCACGGAACTTGTCCTCGTCCTTGCTGATCCACGCACTACCGAGGATCAGAGCGGATTCCGGATTCGCATTGGGTTGGATGGCCACGGTCAGACCCTCTCGGTCGGTGCCGCGTCGCCGCGGCGTCGTGCATTGCTGTTCATCGTCTTTAGCGCCAGTTCATCGGCGAGGCAGGGGCGACCTGCGGCGCAACAGGTGGAGCGACCGGCGGCGCAGCGGAGGACGCAGGCCCGAAGTCGAGCCGATGCGGATCATCGACACCGACCCCGTCGGCTTCGTCCATCAGGTTGTTCACCGTCTCCATCACGGACGTCTCGAACTGCTCGCTCGTGACATCTCCAAGCTGCGAGATCACCAGCATCGGTCCGTCACCGAACCACATTCCTCGTATTCCACCGCTGCTGTCACTCATCGCGCTTTCCTCCCCATTTCGCCGCATCAGTATCCGACATAACTTCCGTGCCTTCTCGCTGCATAAAACTCGTCCAACCCGGTGCCGTCTGGACTGATGCTATATCGATCCATCATGTAATTGATCGCTGCGCCAGCGGATGCTTCAGGGTCGTAAATGTTGTTACTCGTCCCCGCCGCGTGATGCGCGGCGAACGTCGTCGGAATCGTCTGCCAGGGACCACGCGATGACTGCGCTGGCGAGCCGTCTACCTGCGTCGCACCGATAGCATTCGAATCCCAGTTGTTGACCGCGTCTGCATTGTTACTGGACTCCGATTCCGCCATGTACAGCAGAATGTCTTTCCATTTCGCACGCGCCGCCGGATCTTCGACTCCCGTTTTGTCGAGCGCCGAATCGACATACTTCGACATCTCTTCGGTCGTCTGGACACCGTGGGTTTTGTTGTACTCAACTTGACCCACATCGATCGGTTCAGGACTGGTCGAACCGTTCCATTTCTTACCCGCCTCGGCGCCCGATTCCGCGCCACCTGACGCGCCGCTGTCACCGGAATCGATCAACGCTGCGAGATCATTCGGATCGACCAGAATCGTTCCCGCAGGAAGCCCAGCCGTCACACCCGCCGACGCCGCATTCATCGTCTGCTGCATCATCGACTGCTGCATCATCGACTGCTGCGCCTTCATCGCCTGCTGCTGCTGTTGCTGCGCCGCTGCGGCCATCATCTGCTGCTGCTGAGCTGCCATCGCCTGCTGTTGCTGCTGTGCAGCCATCAACTGCGACTGCTGCGAGGGCTGCGCACTCATCTGCGTAGGTGAGAGTGTCGCCGTCGACGACCGCGACGACGCCGGAGACGCCCCGGTCGGCGCAGCACCGACCGCAGCAGCGGACTCCTCGTCCGCATTCGTCAAACCCTGTGCAGCAGAAGCACCGTCGGTAGCAGTGTCAGCAGCGCGGTCACTGTCTTCCGCCGTCCGATCAGACAACGCCCGCAGCAGATCGGCGACTTTCGGGTCATCGCTCTGCGGTTCGTCCGACTTCGCGTCATTCGCGACTTCCTCGACCTGCCCGCGACCGCGGTCCAGCGCCGCGGTCGCTTCAGCTTCGTCGACGACAATTTCAGCCATGGGTCACTACTTCCGTTAGTCGCCGACCGGAACGGACGGCTCGGCTGGCGTGGATCCTTGGGTGGTGTCGGAGGTCTGGATCGACGCATGCGGCAACGGCATGCTCTCGCTCGGCTGCGGTTCCGCAGCCGGAGCCCCAGCGGGCGCTGGAGCGTCAGCAGGGGCCGGAGCAGGAGCCGCAGCGTCAACCGCGGGAGCCGGAGCACCCGGCGCCGGAGCCGGACCATCTACCGCCTGAGCATTCGGAGCCGGAGCTGCCGCATCCTCGAGACGGAAAATGCCCTGACCGTCGTCACTGAAATGCGCGATGTCGCCGATCGGGCGCACCTCACCGCCACTGAGAACCCTCTCGTCACCGAGATACAGCCCATTGTGGTTGCCCTCACCCATGATCAAGTCACCAGGACGCAGATCCGCGGTCGGAACGATACTGCCGATCGGATCCCCCACCGGAGGCAACGTGTAACCCGCCTGCGTCGCAGCTTCCTGGATCGTCGGCGCCGACGTCCCGTCACTCGGGTTCAAGATCTCCGCCATCTTCGCGCTACGCGAATCCTCGAATTCCACGATCTTCCCACCGATTTCGGCGGTCTTCTTCTCCGGAACGTCACTCTTCGTGTCGTCCGGGGCGGGATCCATCGAATGCAACGCTTCCTCCGCCGGAGTCGCCGCGCCGCCTGCCGCAGCCGGTGCCGCCGGGGGTGCGTCATTCGTTGCGGGAGCTACCGGTTCGGCGACTTCACCGTCCTTCTTCTCCGCCTCGGCTGCACCGTCCTTGCCCTTCTTGTCCTTCTCGGCGTTCGCCAACTTGTCAGCGACAGTGCTGTCAGCCTTCGCTTCCTTGGCGCCGCCCATCAGATCACGCAGCTTCGATTCCAGCTTCGACTTGTCGAGCTTCGACTCTGCGGGCTGCTGCAACGCCGACCCCAAACCATTCGCCGCATTCGCGAGCGGATTCTGCATCTGCGAAGCAAACGGGTTCGTGTTCCCCAACTGAGCGAACGGGTTCGAATTCCCCATCTGACCCAAAGGGTTCGAGTTCCCCAACTGGCTCAACGGGTTCGTCGGCGTCGTCGGATTTGCCGCCGCGCCGGGCTGAACACCAAGACCCTTCAGCGCGTCCAGGACGTCCTGCTTCGACTTTCCGCTGTCCGCGCCGGACTTGGATTCGGACGGCGTGATCGGGGCGCTCGGGGTCGAGGGGCTGATCTTGCTGGGGGCCGACGACTGTCCACCCGCGCCAGCCTGCGGAACCTGAACCCCTCTCCCCGTCCTATCAAGGCTTGATCCGCCTGGCAGGCTGGGCACCAGGGGTGTCGTTGATGCACTGACCGGAGGAGTCCACCCGGCGAACGTCTTCCCCGCTTCCTGCAGATACGAGTCCTGCTGCGTCGCGAATGCTTCGACCTTGCCCGCGAGCTGCCCCATGTTGCTCGCTTCCACATCCGCGGTCCACGGGAATAGACCGGCACCGGAGTTCGAAATCTCCTCACGGGCAGAGCTGTTCGCATCACGCAGATCCATGTAGAGCTTGTTGGTGTCGTTCGCGGTCGTGGCAACTAGATTCGACATCATCGGCAAAATGACCGACCCGAATTCCTCGAGCGAATCGAGAGTCTGTTTCATCGCGACCGAAGCCTTCGCGACGACCTGCTCGTCGCGGTACTTGCGCAGGATGCCGTCAAGCTCTTCCCGCAGCCCAGTCGAGGTCGCGGTGAGTTCCTCGAGGATCGCAGTGCTCGCCTCGAACGTCGGGGTGTTCGCGATCGCCGGTGCGGTCGGATGCCACACGTTCGCCGGGTCGAACTTGAACGCTGCATCGTTGAACGCCACCATCTCGGCGTCCTTGGTGTCGATGACCGAGTCCCGGTCACCGTCGTGCGTCAACGGCAGGAACTGGGTACGCGGAGGCTCGGGAGGCGCATCCAGTGCCGGAGAGTTGTTGGTCCCGAACAACTTTCCGATCATGTTGTTCACGAACCGGCGCATACTGCTGTCGAACAACCACGACGCGGCCAAGACCGCCAAGCCGACAGCCCAGCCCGGGCCGGGAATCGCGAACGCGGCAAACCGCAGACCGATCCGCGCCGCCATCGCGGCAGCCTTCGGCCCGACACGAGGACCGACAGTCCGCAGCGCCCCCTGCGCCAAGTTCACCACCGTGCGCCCACCGGGCAGTTTCGACGCCAAACCCGTTGTCGCCTTGGTAGCGACGTTCGAGCCGAACTTGCTGAACACACTGCGCGCTCCGGCCGTGCCGTCCTTGACCTTGCCCAGCATCGACACCTTCGAGGTGCCGTTCGCGGCCTGTACCGCCGCAACGCGTGTGCGGACAGCTTCCGGCGCATTGTTGAGCCGGATCTTGTCCTTGACACTGGCCTTCAGCGGCCCAGTGACATTCGTGGACACCTTCGGCGCCAGCGCCGTGGTTCCGAGTGCCACTGCACCCCACCGACCCCAGTCCGACGCATCACCGAAGGGGGGAGCCGCTTCCGGAACGACGGACGGTGACGCCTGAATCTGGCTGACCGGGTTCGCAAGAGCGGACTGCGGCAGCCCGGCATCCGGACTGATCGCATCGAGCAGACCTCCATGGCCCGACGTCGAAGACGGGTTGAGCGCATCAGCGATGGACGTGGTCATTGGAACCGCCCTTTCTGGTTGTCGATGATCGGGTCGAGGGTTTTGACGTCGTCGCCGTAGACGTCAGGATCGGCATTCTTGATCTGCGGCTGATCTTTCGGATCTCTGGGCGGCCCACCGGGATTACCGCCCATAGGCCCCATCGGAGCCATCGGCATTCCACCCGCACGGGCCGCCGGTGCTGCAGTCGACGGAGACGCCTGCGACGCTGCCGCGGCAGCACGCGCAGCCTGCGACTCGGACACCCCGGTCGGCGACGACGCATTCGACCAGGACGTCGGCTGCACCAATCGCGGCGCGGCAATAGCACTGGAACCGCCGGACAACCCACCACCGGATGCGCCAGCTCCACCACCGGAACCCAAGGACGACGACGGAGCACTCGAACTGCTTCCCGCCCGGTCAGGCCGGATTCGGTCGAGCAAGCTGTTGAACTCCCGGTCGGACATCGTGCTCGCCTGACCTGCGCTGGTCACTGTCCCGGGAAGGGTGTAGCCCGGCACGACCTGCGGACCGAACCGGCCGGTAATTCCCGGCTGGTTCATCATCCCTGCCTGCGGATACATCATCGGGGCCACGCCAGCGCCAGCAGCCGCGACTGGAGTGCCCGAGGCCAGTACGTCCTCGACCGACCCGCGACCGGAGCCGCCTCCTGCACTCTCAGATGAGGAATCCGATCCCCGGCTCGACGCACCACCAGCTGACGGCGGACTACTCGCGCCTGAACCACGTCCTGAGCTTGCACCGGCACCTGAACCACCGACAGAAGCTCCTGAACCCGCCCCCGCACCCGCACCCGCTCCAGTCACATCTCGTCCTGTGCGCTGGACTCCCCCGCTTGGAATGATGGCGCTGTTGATCTGCTCGCCAAGGCGCCCCTGCGCTTCGAGGAAAACCCGGACAGCGTCCCGGCGACGTTGGGAGAGCTCGGTGTAGCGCTGGTTTGCGGCCTCAACAGCCGCCAGGTTCGACACGTCGAGGACGGTGGGCAGCATCGTGACCGGGCTGGACACACTTCGTCTCGCCGCCTGCAGGGCTTGAAGCTCTTGCAGAGCCGCCTCGACCTCGGCGAGGGTCGGGGCGGTGGAGACGAAGGTCGATTCGGTCGCCTTGTGTTCTTCCGCCACGGCTTCGAGTTGACCGAGCACGGCACTGAACTCGTCCAATTTGCTGCTCAGCGCTTGCTTCTGTTCGTTCAACGCTTCACCGAACGCGCCGGTGACGCCTTCGGTGTTCACGGCTGCAACGACGGATGCTTCGTTGTCGATCTCTTCGGCGAACTGGCCGAAAGGCCCGCTCATGACTGCCGCAGCCGCTGTTGGAGGTCTTGATGCCAGTCTTCGAACGCGCCACGGATGATGACGTTGATGTAGATCGCGAGTTCGACGTTCGGGTCGCGCTCTGCCGTCCGCGGCATATTGCGGTAGTAATCGAGCACAGATTCGTGGATCTCGAACTTCGTCAATCGGTTTTGCTGAACGACAGCCAGAACAGATGGATGCTCCGGGTTGTCTCCGGCTACGCCCATTGCTTCTAGATAGGCCTCGTGGATCCGCGTTTCGGACCTTCTCACGCTGGCGGCAGTGTCGACCATCGTTTGTAGAGACTCGTGCATTTCTCTCACATCCTTTTGATGACGGAAGGCGTCATTTCTGAGATCTTCACCTTGTCGCCGGACTGAGGTGCTTCGAGGACTTTTCCGTCGCCGAGGTACACCTGAACGTGGCCGGGACCGCCGCCGCCGCTGAAGCTGGAATTGGGGAACACGAAGTCGCCGGGTTTCGCCTCGGCGAGGGAGACTTCCGTACCTGCCGCGTACTGGGCCTGCGATGTGCGAGGGACTTCCACCCCGGTGTCTTGGTAGTGCACGTACCGGGAGAGACCCGAGCAGTCGAAGCCGACCTTGTTGTAGTCGCCATTCGCGTCGGCGGCACCGCCACCGTCGGAGATGCCCTGGCTCGGGCCTTCCAGCGTTCCGCCGCCCCATGCGTAAGGCAGGTCGGCAGCGACCACCGATTTCGCTATCTCTGCGACGCTGCCACCGCCAGCGTTGAGCGAGATCTCCTCGGACGAAGAGACGTCGCCGCCTCTGTCGGCCAGCGCTTCGGCGAGCTTGACCTGCTGTTCAGGACTCAATGCGACCTTGCCTGACATCGAGGTAGGAGCCTTGGCCTGAGTTGCCGCCTGCGCCAACGGCGCCACCATGTTCGCGGCGTTCATCAGGTTCGAGACGGGACTCGACACCGGGTTCATCATCTGACTCGGCATCGGCTGACTCATCGGCTGCAACCCCGACATCTGCGCGAGCGCAGCCGGGGTGACCTGGACACTCGGCTGGACCCTGGCACCTGCACCGCCAGCAACGCCAGCGCCGGACGTTCCAGCAGCACCGCCGACGGGGACGGCACCGGCCGCACCGGAACCTTCGACGTCGCTCACTTCCATCGTTCGAGCGGCACCGGCACCTTTGTCGAGTGTTCCCTCTGCTTTGTCTTTCTCTTCCTGCGTCGCGCCGCTCAGCTTGTCGAGAGCTTCAGCGACCCGGGGATCATCGGCATTGACGTCGCCGCGTTCGCCGCCGAGCGCGTCATTCAACGCCGTTTTCGCGTGTGCGACTGTGTCGCCCACTGCACCGGCGTCGAAGCTGATTTCCGTCACCGAGGCGTACCTCCGCTATCGACTGCACCGACCTCGGAGACCGTCTGCGCTTGTTCGAACTGGCCTTCGGCAATTCGACCGTTGATTGCGTTGCCGATCTGTTCGAGCTTGTCCGAACTGTCTACAAGATTGCTGCCTGCCTCAGTGGCCGCTTTCTTGAAGAAATCCACGGTCGCCTTACTGGCGGGCATGACGTCTCCGTCAAGGCGCGCATCTGCCTCGAAGGCTTCTGCGGCTTCGACGAATCTTTTCTTCATCTCTACGACGCGAGTGGCGACCCCCAATAGTTCGCCTGCTGCCGCGCCTGCAACGTCATCATCGAGCTGGATAGATTGCTCAGGACTGCTCATAACTTCAACTCCGTTTCGTCAGTACCGTTGGCCCAGGGTATCCCAGCGAGGAGGTTCACCGCTGACCCAATTGTGACGAGCAAACCGCCCACGGGGAGGAGGTTCACGGTTCCAATCCCTACCCCTCCGGAGAACGGGATTTCGAACAGTTTTCGTCCGCCGACCCCGGTGAGAAAACCCAGCTCAACCGCGTTGTTTACAAAGGTCAGCGAGGTGATCGACAAAATCAGTCCGACCACCAATGCGCCAAGACATGTGTAAAAGATTCGCTTTACCGCCACAGTTACCTCTCTCTTGTCGGCGTTATTTATCAACTGCGCATTCTATCGATTCTGTTCGGAAGTTTCTCACCCATATTCGGCACCGGGAGGGCTTCGATTGGGGTGGAATTTATGTGACCATTTCTGCATATACTCACTGCGAACTGATACACGCTTGTTTGGGAACCTGAGGGGAAACGATTCATGAGAACCAACTATTCGCGCACGATCGTCGCCGCAGCGGCTGCTGTCGCGATCATCGGAGCTGGCGCGTCTCCGGCCTTCGCTTCGCCGGAGAATCCGCAGGCGCCTGGGACCACCAATCCACAGACACCGGGGGGCGGGGAGACCACAAGCCCGCAGGCACCTGGCACGACGAACCCGCAGGCACCCGGCGGGGAATCCGTTCCGACGAACCCGTCCGGTGAGGGCGGGGAGACCGCCAATCCGCAGGCGCCCGGGACGACGAACCCGCAGGCGCCCGGCGAGACCACGAACCCGCAGGTCCCCGGCAATGGTGGAGAGACCACGAACCCGCAGGTCCCCGGCAACGGCGGCGAGACCACCAATCCGCAGGTCCCCGGCGGGGAAACCGTTCCGACGAACCCGTCCGGAGAGGGCGGCAACACGGGAGGGAACACCGGCGGTAATACAGGTGGAAACACCGGTGGCAACACCAGCGGTAATACGGGTGGCGGCACCGGCGGTAATGCAGGCGGCGGCAACACCGGTGGCAACGGCGGCGGCACCACGGGTGGTAACGCTGGCGCCAACACCGGCGGCAACGCTGGCGGCGGCACCACCGAGCCCGCAGCTCCGACCGGACCGGCACCCATCACGACCATCGTGGTCAACAACGTGCCGTCGGTGCCCGTCGTCGTCGCAGCCGACGCACCCTGGACGCCTCCGCATGTGGAGTGGACTGCCCCTCAGGACACCGTGGTGGTTCCCGTCTACCCGCCCGCTCCGCCTGTCCTGCCGGTGATCCCGCTGCCGCAGATCGAGCTTCCGCGGATCGAACTCCCGCAGATCGATCTGCCGGTCGTTCCACTGCCCACGATCCCTAATGTGATCGTGATCGATCTGCCGGTTCTTCCCGCCTGACGACACTGATCAACTAGGTGCGGGCATCCGCCAGAGACCCGTTCTCACGGCGGGTGCCCGCACCCTTTTTTATGGAGGAAATCGGTGAAGCAACCGGTCAACACATGGATCGACGAAAACGATTCTGTCGCAATGCCATCGAGGTGGTCCGACCCTGAGGTGCAGAAGAAACTGCGGATCGGCGGAGCGGGTATAGCCGCAGTGGCGTTAGTGGTGGGCCTGGCCTTCGGTGTCGTGTCGATCTTCAGCGGCGATTCCGATAAGCCTGGCGCCGATGGTGGTAGCCCCGTAGGCGCACTCAGCCCCCAAACGCCAGGCACGATCGACACCTCGAGCAGCAGTTCGATCCTCGGGTGCAAAGAGATTCGATCGGCAGAACAGAGCGAAAGCTCCGGCACGGGCGACACAGAATCCGCCGAAGGTGCGATATTCGCCTACGAGCACGCCTTTTTCAATGCCCGTGATGCCCGCCAGATGGCCGAGTTGTCTATCCCCTCCCCGTCAGTGGCCACCGAGGAGCAGCTCGCCAACAGCATCCTGTCGATGCCGGTGGACACCCCGTGGTGTGTAAACATCACCCCCACAGGCGAAGCCGACAAGTTCGCAGTCGCCGTCCGCTTCGTCGAAGCCGACGGCGCGACCGTTACCACGTGGAGCCAAACCATGACCGTTCCGAAAACGCCTGAGGGACAGTGGAAGATCACGGCAGTTCAGGCCCAGTGAGCGCGAACCACCGCACTGCCAGCCAGATCAACGACACCGACACTGCTGCCGGTGCCGAGTACAAGGCTGCGATGGCACGGACTGCCCTGTGTGAAATCCACATCGGGCATTTCTCGCGGGTGATCGCACTGATCGAGCACGCTCGAACACTCAGTGCCCTGGACGATCTGGAATCCTTGTATCCCCTCGCCTTCGCGACGGTGACAACGATCGACCCGACATCCCTCACCCATGACAGTGCACTACGTGTCGCTCGTGCCGTCGTCGACGAGATGGGTTTGGCAGTGCACGAGCTAGACTGGAAACACCGAAAACCGGCCCCCACGACCGCCGACGACGAACTGTTGAGGAAGAGTCGAGCGGTTGTCGACGAGGACCGCGCGCTCGAAGACCTCGCCACGGTTCACAGCCAACTCCACCTCTTCGAGACGGCACTGACCGGCTTCGACTGGTCCTCATCTTTCCTGCAATCACCCCCATTCTCGCGAAGCACCGAAGGAGACACACAGTGAATATCGTTGACGGAATTGGCTTTCAGCGCGAGTTCGACGAATCGCCGACACTCGCGAACTACCGCAAAGTCCACGGCGGTCGAGTCTCACAGATCCGCGGATACATCCCGCAGCTGTCAGTCACCAACGACGACCTCATCACTGTGTACGACTTCGGAACCATCACCATCGACGGCGGAATACTCCACGCCTACGGCAAAGGCACCGTCTATGCCAGTGGCACCGCGAAGGTCTACGCCCACGACGAAGTCCGAGTGCTCGCATTCGACGACGCGGAAGTTCGCGCATACCAACAAGCCTCCGCCATCTGCAACAACAAGTCCTCAGCGGTCGGCTTCGAACGCAGCCACCTCACCCTGAACGACAGATCCTCTGGCGAGCTTCGCGACATCTCCGTCGGCTCGTTCCACAACTTCAGCCAAGGAACCATTTTCGACTCCGCCCGAGCAAACGCGTACGACGCGACGATCGTCGAGATCTACGGGGACCACGCCAGCCTCCGAGCACGAGGCCGGTCCGCCGTCGGAGTTCACGGCACCCCCGCCCTGTGGCTCGGCGGCTCCGCAATCGCACACGTCGAAGAAGCGACCAAAAGTCAGTTCATCATCATCTCCGAAAAGGCGACCATCACCCAACAGCCTCTGAACAATCCGTCGAAGACAGAGCTGAAGGTGTCTGACACTCCCACCCTCGGATACCAGGAGGGCGGCTCGCCCGCCGACGACCAGGCCACCGTTCAGGCCGCGGCACCACAGCCCGAAGCCCAGACAACCCCCACACCCGCTGCTGCAGCACCCGAACCTGCAGTACCCGCTCAGGCACCGGTATGGGTCGAACCGGAAAACACCGCCACCCCCACCTCACCACCAGTCGAAGACACTGCCGCCCATGAGGAACCGACGTACGCCAGCACACTGACGCTCCCCACCGGAACACCACTCCCCCAGTTCGGTGACGCCTGGACAGCGCTCAAGACGTCGCTCTAAATAGACGAGAATGGCCCTGTTGAACGCGAAAGTTAACCCATCATTTCCGCGAGTTGAATCCCGGCTTTAAACCGTCAAGTGCTCGCGCCTTAACTTGAAGCAAAAGCGATTCTACCTGGGCATTCGATGTACATAAACGATTCTTTAACAGGCCAGATTTGTACGTAGAAACGACGTTCTAGACACCAATTGAATGGTTGTAGAACTAGCGGGATAGTTGCCGAAAGGTAGCAATCCCGCTATTCTTCGTGTCATGTTCAAAAAGATGGCCGGATCGCTACTCGCCGCTACCGCTGTGGTCGCTGCGGCAGCAGCGCTGCCAGCCACCGCCAACGCAACACCGGCGACGGTCGGCACGGGTAGCGAGGTAGTGATTCGTCACGCATCCGACGGCACCGCCACGGCATGCACGCTCGGTTTCGTCCTCACAGGCACAGACAACCAGGACCGCGGCCTCATCGCCGGTCACTGCGGAGACCTCCACGACGACGTCACGACATCTGACGGACGCACTATCGGCCGAATTGCCGCAGTCGAGTTCCCCGATACATTCAACGGCCCTGACACGGCCGTTGTCTCGTTCCTGCCCGGCGTCACCGTGGATGCCGCAATCGAAGGTGTCCATCCCACCGTCAGCGCGCTCACCAAGGACGACGTGAACCGCAACAGCCCGGTCCTCTGCAAACTCGGTGCGACAACGGGGCTTTCGTGCGGACCACTTGCGACGGTCGCGACACCCGGGTCAATGATCGCCTTTCACGGCAAGAATCTGGATGGGGACTCCGGTGGTCCTGTGTGGACCTACGGCACGAACGGCGAGATCTTGGCAGTCGGCACCGTCTCCGGCAGTCCGATCGGCAAATCCGACATCGCGTACGTCGAGCCGATTGCCCCCTATCTGAAGCTCTGGCAGCTGCGATAGACATCGTAAACACATCGAAAAGTAGAGCCTCGTCCCACTCCGGGTCGAGGCTCTGCTCAGTTGGTGGCTAGCTGAACGCCCCGAACTGGTAGATGAGTTGGGGATCTACGTCGATAATTCCTTCCCGAAGCGACGACAACAGCTACGTGTTGCGTAGCGGAAATACCTGCCCTCACTATGCATTCGAGATTCTAACGGCGGCGCCACATCGCACCGAGCCCGTCTGAAGCCAGACCCCAGACAGCGAACCCGGCTTCGAAGACGGACAGACGCACGCCGCAATAGGGCGGACCCCCAGTATCGCTGGGGAGTCCCCTGGTCGTACGCCTTAGAGGGGCCGTTGACGAGAGCGAAGGCGCAGTGAGTTGGGAAATATCCTCTGCACGGCTTCTCTATATTCTTCGTGTCATGTTCAAAAAGCTGGCCCGATCGTTCATCTCTGCCACCGCTGTAGTCGCCGCGGCAGTAGCGCTACCTACCGCGGCCGACGCGGCACCAGCAGAAACCACTGTGACTGTTGGCGAAGAGGTTTGGGTTCGTCATGCAGACGGTGGCGTAGGTGGACACCTGGACAGCCACGCATCGAGCGAAGGGTTCACGAAGTGCACCCTCGGCTTCGCCTTCGTCGGCAGTGACAACGAGCCGCGTGCGCTGATCGCCGGACACTGCGGAGACGTCCACGAGGAACTCCAATCCTCCAACGGCACCGTCATCGGTCGAATCGCAGATGCCGCCAACTTCACTGGCACTTTCGACAGTCCTGACACTGCGCTTGTCTCGTTCGCACCCGGCGTAGCCGTCAACTCGATACTCCCTGGCATTGCGCCGGTTTCAGGCAAGCTCACCCTCGGTGACGTAGAGCGCGTTAGTCCCGTGCTGTGCAAGTTGGGCGTCACCACGGGCCTTACCTGTGGCCCTATCGACAGCAAGGTACGAACCCCAAAGTCCATGATTGCGTTCTCGGCTGTTGGAGAGCAGGGCGACTCGGGTGCTCCGGTTTGGGCCTACGGAGCCAACGGTGAGGTCCTCATGATCGGGACACTCGTCGCCGATGGTTCACTCCCCGGCGGTCCAGGCAAGGAAGCCGGGGTTCTGTACGTCGAGCCTGTATCCGGGTACATGGTCGAGTGGATGTTGCGCTAGGCGAAGCAAACAGCCCCGCGCTCGCTTTTCGGTGCTCTTTGCATGCACTGCAACACAATCACCGCTATCGGCCTCGGATTGAGTTGGACGGACTACCCAAGACCGATTCTCGATACCCTTCTGCCATGTGCATGAAACTGGCCGAATCACTTCTCGCCGCTACCGCTGTGGTCGCCGCGGCAGCGGTACTGCCCGCCACCGCCAACGCAGCACCGGCGACTGTCAGTACAGGCGACAAGATCGCGATTCGCCACGCTGATGGCCAGAACAACACATGCACACTCGGCTTCGTCCTCACAGGCACCGACAACGAGGACCGCGGCCTCATCGCAGGGCACTGCGGAGACCTCCACGACGAAGTGATGACGCTTGACGGTCGCACTATCGGCCGAATTGCCGCAGTCGAGTTCCCCGATACGTTCAACGGCCCTGACACGGCCGTTGTCTCGTTCCTGCCCGGCGTCACCGTGGATGCCGCCATCGAAGGTGTCCATCCCACCGTCAGCGCGCTCACCAAGGACGAGGTCAAACGAAACGGTCCCGTTCTTTGCAAGCTCGGCTCGACAACCGGACTTTCATGCGGACCGCTCGCCGACATCTCAGCACCGGCCACCATGATCGCGTTCCACGCTGCGAACGAAGACGGCGACTCAGGTTCTCCTGTCTGGGCCTACGGCGCGAACGGCGAAATCCTCGCCGTTGGCACTCTTTCCGGCGGACCACACGGAAACAACAACATCGCTTACGTCGAACCCATCGCCGACTACTTGAAGCTCTGGCAGCTTCGATAGGTTTGCAAGCACGTCAGTGACAGAGCCTCGACCCCACCCAGGGTCGAGGCTCTGTCCGGTTTCTGGTTAGCCGAAAAGCCCGAGCGAGTCGATCAGTTTTTCAGCTGCTTCGATGATGCTCTCCGTAGCAAGCACAGCGTCAGTAGCTTCGACTTCGGTAGCGGAATCGCCTGCCCTCTTGAAGTATTCGAGTTCGTGACGGCGGCGACGCATGGGATCGAGCTGCCTGAATCCGTTGCCGAACTGTGCGCGCATCGCTTGGACTACGACGACATGGCCACCGTCGGTGGTTGGTCGGAGTCCTTGTTGCATGAGGAGTCCACTGGTTGCGATCCTCGAGGCGTCGTAGGCGAGCGTGAGTGCAGAGTCAAAGTCACCGCTGCCCAGAGCGGTACGTGCTGTAACGAGTTTTTGGGCGGCTTTGGCGAGCATGGGTTTTCCATTGGCGGCTTCGCCGACGAGTTGTTGAAGTTCACCGTTCTGGAGGAACCGCTCGATGTCGGCCTCGCCGGTCTTCCAGCGGCTCATCCGCGACTCTCCGGATCGCCATGGATGACAAGGTGGGACGATCCCCGAATCTGCGCTACGAGCGGGTCTGAGAGGTCGTTCCACTCGTCTGGGGTGCGGACCACCGGGTTGACCTCGATGCCCAGCCTTTCCTGGGCGCGGTCGGCCGCTGCATATACATCTGCGCGGTCGACACGGCCGACGACGAGGACGTCGATGTCGCGGGGTGGTGGGCCGTCCTCGCCTTCGTATCGTGCGGCCCAGGATCCGAAGATCATCACGAGTTCGGCCTCTGGGATCTGGAATTCTTCGTCGATGACGGTTCGTGGGCCGAATGTTGTTTGGAGGAGTTGGGTGAGTGCCGCAGATGCCGGATGTCGGGTGTCGGCGTGGACGAGGCGGTTTCGTCCTTCGGTGCGACTGGCGACGAGGCCTGCTTTGTCGAGGCGGACGATTTCGCTGTGCAGGGTGGACAGTGGCACTTTTAGGCGTTTTGCGAGGTCGCTGACGGTGTATTCGTCGTCGGGGTGAAGTAGGAGTTGGGTGAGTAGTTCCGCTTGGTGCTGCGAGCGGAACACTGGCAGCAGTGCAGGACCGTTACTACGCATAACCCGAAGATACTTCCCGTTTATGGGGAACGTCAAGGTCAGGACACCTAGGCACCGGCAGCGCACGACGGAAACTCAGGCATCGTCGCGGGCGTGTAGCCGCCCAATTGCAGAGATAGCGCGCCTGTCCAGCTACGTCGAGACCGGTCTGTCTGGTATCTATATGCAATGCCGCGCGAGCAACGTGTCGGCAAAGAAGACACCAAAGGACCATCATGACCCAGCCGCCGCAGGATCCCCAGCAGCCGCAACAGCCCTACGGCGAACAGCCGCAACAACCGTACGGCCAGCAGCCTCAGCAGCCGTATGGGCAGCAGCCGCAGGGTTACGCGCCGCAGTACGCGCAGCCGCCACTGCCGCCGCAGAAGAAGAAAAAGTGGCCGTGGATCCTGCTGGCCATCGTCGTCGTGTTCATTGCTCTGTTCGCGGGCTGCACCGCTCTCGTTGGTGGCGCGATCAACAGTGTCGATGAGGAGTCGAAGAAGGAAGTTGTTGTCACGTACGAGGTGACCGGCGATTCCGAGGGCGCGATCATCACGTACACCGCGAACGATTCGAACCTGTCTCAGGACACCGCAGCGACGTTGCCGTGGACGAAGGATGTGACGGTCACCGGCCTCATCAAGGTTGCCACCGTGACGGCCAGCAACAGCTACGACGGTACCGGTGCGATCACGTGCAAGATCATCGTTGACGGCAAGGTGCTAACGGAGAACACCGCGAATGGCGCCGGTGCGTCAGCGTCGTGCACGCAGTCGGACTTCGACACCAAATAGTTTCTCGCTGAACAGGAATGCCCCGACCCCCAAAGGGTCGGGGCATTCCTCCTTTGTGGGAGGGGCGCTATTTGGCGCAGCAGATCGGGTTGTCACATGGTGGTCGGGGAACGGGTTTTGCGCACAACCCCGCCATTGGCCATGGTCACGTCCGACGAACGGGCACTGCGAGCTTCCGCTTCGACGCCAATTCGGGCGATGAGCAGAGAGTCGGTCAATCTTGGTCGGCGTCGATCCACTGTTGCGCCACCGGATCCCACGTCGCCGGACTAGCTGCCGTTGGTCGCTCGACAAGGATCCGGTTGTAGCATCCGGCAGCGAGGGCCAGGGCGGCGTCGAGGTTGTAGAGGGTGTCGTCGAGTGGACTGTCTGCAGCGTACTCTGACCAGTTTTCGTACCAATCCGGCCCGGGTGTGTGCAGTTCCATCGGCAGGGTCATTTGATCCCGGACGATGCGCTGGTTTTCGAGAGCGGCGACCGTGGTTTCCAGGTCGATGGGCAAGCTCTGTCCAATCAGGAGTAGGTCGACCAGATCTCGGTACCTGTTCGAGTTTTCGCCGGGAGGCGGCTGGCCGTGCCGGAGATGGAATTCGTACATCGCGCAGAGCTTGTCTGCGATCTGATCGGCGAGTGGATAGACACGAACCGCTCCGGTAGGGACGTCGTCCCCGAGATCGATGATCTGAGGGATGGCATGGGTCTCGATCGCTCCGATCACTCCTCTGTGGGATCGGAGGTCGATCTTGAACGAGTCGATTTCCGTCGTGCCTAGTGCCACCCCTACGCGGACGGTCATCTTCCCGTCCGGCTTGTGCTCCCTGCGGGAAATTGTGTACACGAATAGGTCGATGGGGTTGGCTCGCAGGAGCACTTGCAGACCGTCGACTACTTCGTCGATTGACGTTGGGGCAGTGAAAATGAGGTCCACGTCCTGGCTGTACCTCGCCTCGGGGAGGCGAATCATCATTCCGGTTCCGCCTTTGAGCACCCAACCGTCAGGATCGGCGCCGAACACTCTCGCCAGGAACCGTGTCATCACGAACTGGCGCTGAAGCCTGTTCTTCAACTGACCTGTGGCTTCAGCCCTGTTGTTCAGGCGTTGGTTGACCTTTTCACGGAAAGCGCGTGACGCAAGTGGGCTCGACATCTAGGAATTGTCGCCTTGACCGGTGCCAGAATTCGGGAGGTTCCGGTTTTCGTGTCCCCCGTGACTTTCGGCGATCGGTGGCGCTCCCTTCTCCTCGAGGCTCCGTGTGCTGGCTTTCAAGTTTTCTGCGGCGGCTTGCCGGAGTGGCGCCATAGCCTGTGAGAGCGCCGCGCGGGCTGCCTCGAGCGCGGGTTGCTGTATTCGCGGCAGCGATGAATTCTTCACTGATTCAGAAAGGGAAGCGCGGACGGCGTCTCTGACGGTGTCGAGTTGAGCAGCTGCGAGTCCGCTTATCGCGTCTCGAAGAACATTGTCGCTCACTATTTTCAAGTATTGCTCGAATTGTCCGGTGGACTCTGCGGCAGCGAAGGCGAGGGCTCCTGGGTCGAGTTTGATGTGACGCGGTGTGTTCGATGCGTTGTCGGCGGCAGAGGGCTCGCACTCTCTGAGATAGCGGGTGGCCATGTCGGCGAGCCGGAGGGTGTTTGTGGACACTCCGGCTTGTTCGATGAGGGAGGCGAGGAATCTGCTTCCGTCGTTGAGGGCGTGGCCGTAGGCGAAGGCGTGGGGAGCGAGGGCTTTTTCGAGGTCGTCGGGGGTGGCTAGCTCTTGGGCGATGGCGTCTTGGGCGATGCTCGCGAGGTGTCCCCCGTCGATCTTGGCGGCGGCGAGGTCTTCGACGGTTCGGCTGGCCGTGGTGACGGGGAGCCCTTCGACGGTGGTCCAGTCTTTCACTTCGACTGTGCCGGTGTGGATTTTGATGTCGGGCAGGTCGATGCGGATACGTCGTTGGCAGGTGAATTCTGTCCAGTCGGCGTCGATGTCTCCGAGTTGGTGGAGTTTGGCTGCGGTGCGGTGGGAGACGACGCCGGTGGGGAAGTCTTGGGTGAGCCTGTCCCATGCGGGGGTTTTGGGGTCGAGGGCGATCCAGGCGATTCGGATGTCTTGGATCGGGTCGTAGGGCATTCGGGTCATGGTGTAGATGCCGTGGTGGACTCGTTCGAGGGCGCCGCGGTCGGTGAGGCGTTTCATTTGCACGGGGGTGACGTCGTGGGCGCGGGCCTGTGCGGTGGTGATGATGCCCCATTGTTCGGCCGCGATCTCCGCGACCATGTTGGCGGCATCTTTCATCTTCATGGCGAAATAATATCACTCTGAGTGTTATTTTCGTGCCACCGAGAGGATCTTTCTCGACTTTTGGGGCTTGTCAACGGACTTAGGCGACCGCTCGACGAACACCCTCCATGCTACAGCCTGCATGCGATCGAGCCCTGCGAAATCGCGACCTAACTATTATATCGACTAATAGTAGATAATAGTTTACGGTGGCCTCAGAGCTTCTCCGGAAAGGAAGACCTGATGGCAGCAAGATCTGAGTCCGCCAAGCACCCCGGCGACGAACCACAGCAACGCAAGGTGTTGCTGTCCGTCGACGACGACTTGAAAACTCGAATGAAGTGGACGATCGAACACACGAGGGCACGTACAGGAATCACGACACAGCAGATGTTCATCCGGGTCGCCATCGAAGACCTGTGCTTGAAGCTCGAAAAGCAGTACAACGGCGGCAAACCGTTCCCGAAGCCCGCCGACGCACGAACCCGCTAGACCTGGCACACAACACTTTTAACGGCATTACAGCCAAAAAAGAGACCCTGCCAGGCGGCATCCCGACAGGGCCTCGACGACCGGGACCAACGAAAGGACTACCCGATCATGAACGACCTTAACGTCCGCGCTGCGCGGATGCGTCTGTACAACCTCATAGGCTCGGTTTTCTTCGCCATCTTGATCGCCGTCGGAATCACGGTCGGTGCGTTCGTGTTGTCGTTCGCTGTTCTGCAGGATCTTGCCTTGCAAGCCCAGATGCCGGATTCGAAGGCCTACATCTTCCCGTTGATTGTGGACGGCGCAATCCTCGGCGCCACGGTCGGTGTGATCGTCCTCAGCAAGATCGACGGCAGCGACGTCGGGAAACGATTCTTCCAATGCCTGCTCGTGCTGGTGGTTTTCATCAGCGTCGCCGGTAACGCGTACCACGCGTTCACCGCTGCGGCGGATGTCATGGCCAGGGCCGCTGCCGGTGAAGACGTTGGACTTCGACCGCTCAATCCCATTGCGGCAGCGCTGATTGCGGTAGTACCCCCGTTGCTGGTTCTCGCCTTCACTCACGGGATCGGCCTGCTCATCAAGGCGATCGGTGCCGCATACCGCGAGTACAACGATCTGATGCGCCGTATCGCGATGGAAGCGGAATCTGTGGAGGTGCCGGTCGCGCAGGAGTCCGTCGAGACTCCCGGGGAGCGCACGTATGTCGAGGATGCGCCTGTGTTGTGGGACGGGGACGATTTCGGCGCTGAGTACAGCGACGCCGTCGACGACGGCGTCGACGCGCCGGAGCCGGTTGCAGCCCAGACAGATGACTACTCCTACGTCCCACCGTCATGGAAGGACGCAGAACACACCAAGCCGACGGTGATGGCATCGGCGGAACCATTTGCTCATGTCACCGCGCCTGTCACTCAGCCGGTCATCGTCCACGAGAAGGCCGTTGCGCCCGTCGAAAAGCCCGAGGACATCTCCGTCACGGGACCGACGGGCACAGCCACTGAGAGCGTCTCCGAGCTGTCTTCAACCCCCGTCGCCGACGAGGACACCACGGCCCCTGCCGACGAGCCTGTAGAAGCCACAGCGGTCGAAACGTCGGCTATAGCAGCTTCCGGCGAACAGTCCGCCCCGCCAGCCGACGACGAGATCGCAGAGCCCGTGACGGAGAGCCCGGCCAACGAACTTACGAACACGGTCGTCAAGGCCGAGAGCCACTCCCCCAGTAAGACTCCGGAATTCGAGTCAGAGTTGACATTCCTGGACGCCGCCGACATCCACGACGGCGAGAAGGAAGTCGCTCGATTGAAGCTCACCAATCCGGAGTGGTCATTCGAGCAGGTCGCCGCAGAGATTGGCGGGTCCGCATCGTTCTCACGTCGCCGGTACAAGCGCGCAGCGAAAGCTGCATCGGACCAGGGTTTACGTTTCCCAGAGTTCTCGGAGGACGGGACAGTGAGACTTGATTCGCAGATGGCTGACGCTTCTGCATAGCGAGTTCCATCTAGGCGAGTGAGCCCGGCACCGATGTACGGTGCCGGGCTCACTCGTTCCGGTTGCCGCTCCCCTACCTGTCGAAGACCTCCTCAGACCGTCGAAGCGCACGTTCGAACCGGTGCGATGTGGCTGGTTTGCGTCTGTGCCACAACCGGATCGGCGCTCTCGTGGCGGTCGGTCGCGGCATTGGTTCTCGGTACGACAGACTTGGGAAAACGAACTGAAGGGGTCGACGGATGGGTTTCTCGCTGTATTTCATGCGGATCGAGAACGACAAGGGTCTCGACGCGGATCGGGATGCGGTGGTCGCTTTCCTCGATCAGAGAGAATTGCGGGTTCACCCGAGCGGCCAGCTTGTCGACAGCCAGGACCAGGCGTTGAAGTTCGATGGTGTTTACACCGAGCTCACTCTGGACCCGCTGGACCAGAGTGAGCCGCTCACCGGGTGCATCCACCACGCGACGCTGTCCACGGCTGAGTGTGCGTTCATTTACGACCTCTGTGCTGCGGCGGGGTTCTTGATCGTCAGTCCGGAGGGTAATCCGACGTATCTCGTCCCGAATCGGAATCACGACCCGGGCGATGTGTCGGTATTGGAGGGCGTCGTCTGGATCGACAGCGCCGAGGAGTTGCAACAGGCATTGTTCGGCGGCTTCGAGGCGTTTCGTCGGTTTGTGCAGCAGGTGCGGTCCGTGGGTGGGCGAGCAGCTGAGACGCCGCCTCGGTAAGGCGCTTACTCACGACGCGGATTTCAGCTCCACAGTCCGAGTTTGGGGAGCAGCATCTCTGCGGCTTCCAACAGCCCTTCGACGTAGTCGAGTGCTTCGTCGACTTCCTCGATCGTTACTGCCGTCTCACTCGAATCTCGTGGGTACTCAAGGTCGTTCCGTCGGCGACGCATTCCGGAGAGCTGTAAGAATCGACTCTTGCCGAATTGTGCGAGGACGGCTTCAACGACGGCGATGTGTCCGCCTTTGCTTGTGATCCGCAGACCTTGCTGTGTGAGAAGAGCGGTTGCGGTGTGGCGTGCGGCTTCGTACGTCATAACGTACGCGCCGGTCGGGTCGGACCCCTTGATTGTTCGGGCGCTCGCGCAGCGGCTTCGGGCTTCGGTGAGCAGGAATGAGCCGTCGGCGGCGTTGCCGCTCACTTGCTCGAGGTCACCTGCGTCGAGGAGTTTACGGATGATTTCCTGGCCGGTCCCCCACGCTGCCGTCATTCGGCTTCGCGTTCAAACACGGTGAGGTGCGGGGACTTCTGTATCTCGGACACCAATACGTCTCCTTCTGGGTTTGCCCACACCTGCACGCTGCAGACGGCAGGGTTGACTGGCTTTCCGATTCGTTCTGACGCGAGTTCGGCTGCGGTGTACATCTGTAGGCGGCTGACGTCGCCGACCAGTAGAACATCTATGTCGTTGGGCTGGCGACCGGGCTGGTCTTCGTAGCGCGCGGCCCACGAGCCGAAGATGATTACCTTCTCGACGCCGACCAGGGCGAATTCTTCGGCGATGACCTGCGGAGGCCCGTAGGTGAGCATCACCAGGTGGCGAAGTGGGGCAACGACGGGGGTGTCGGCGGCGGAGATGAGGCGTGTCCGGCCAACGTAACGGTCTGTGAGGATTCCTGCTGTGATCAGCTGTGCGACTTCGCGGTGCATGGTTGAGAGTGCGACGCCTGTGTGTGCTGCGAGGTCGGTGAGGCTGAACTGTTCGCCGGGGTGCAGGAGTACGCGGGCGAGGAGTTCGGCTTGTGCTTTCGATCGGAAGATCGGCATGAGCGCCGGAGGCACGTTTCGCATAGATGGAATATATCTTCCAATTAAAGGAAACTGCAAGGTCAGTGCGCGTCGATTGGGAAGGTTAGGCCGTACAGGAGGCCAAGAACTGCATTATTTCGGTGGCGTCGGCGTCTGCGAACATGCTCACGCACGCTTCGTCGAATTCGAGTTCTCGCGCGACTGGCACGACGATCGGGCGGTGCCCTGCGGACATCAGGATCTCGTTCATGAGGTGTCGTGAGGTTCGTTTGTTGCCATCGAAGTAGAACTGAGCGCGGGCTCCGAACGCGAAGTATGCGAGTGCTCGTTCGTCTGGCCGGTCGATGTTGTCGAGTGCCGAAATGCCTGCGCGGTAGTGATCTTCGAGATCGCCCGCTGGTGGCGGTGTGTACGCGCCGCGGGCGCCGAGGTGGACGGACACCTCGGAGGTTCGGAATTGTCCGGCGATCAACGCTTCGTGGCGGGCGAGGATGCCGTTGCTGTGGTCGGAGGTTTCACGGTCCCAGCCGAGGGAGTCCGTTCGGACTTGGGCGAGCAGCCATGTGTAAGCCTCTGCGGTGTCGGCGATTTGGTGCACTTCGGAGATCGGGCGCCCGGCCACCTGTTCGCCGTCCATCAGGGATTGGACTTCACGGGTGGTGAACGAGTTCCCTTCCAATGCGGCTGTGTTCCAGACGCAGTCCACCAAGTTGCGGGCGAGGGTGTGCGCGATCTCGTCGCGACTGATCCTGCCCGGCAGTGCCGGGATGGCGCGGCGATCCCAGGAGAAGTCCAGGCCGTCCATGCTCATCGATTTCCCTTGATGCTGTTCGAATGTGGACCTCGGCTCGAATCCCGACTACCCGTCGGCCGCGCCGCCCTCGACCATATCGGCCATCCGGGCGGTCGCGGCCAGTCCGTCTCAGAGCAGGTATCCGCGCTCCGCATCCCCCGTGACCGTCGCCGCTGTCCTTTGCGCCCATGTCTCGTGGTCGAGCAGACTCCATGTCGGGTCGCGGTAGTCCAGCGGTGTCGCTGCCAGCTGCACTCGCCGCTCGACGCGGCCGACGATCGGCAGTGACAACGCGATCCAGCGCCACGAGCCGTCGTCGGACGCGATGCCGAGGCGGCTCATCACGGCGGTCGTCATGACCTGTATGTCACCGCGCACCCCCCAGAGTGCGTCTGTACCGACGTTGAGGACGGCCGTCCATGACTCTATCGGCGACTTCGGTCCCCGCGGTGACGATTTCAGTCCTGACAGCTTCCGCTGCGGTTTCTCCATGAGAGCTGCGATTGACTGCGCCCAGACTGCGTGGCCGTCTCGACTCTGCGGCAAGGGATTCGACCGCAGATGCTGGTGTATTGCCCCACAGCCGTCGACGACCTGCACCCCATCGACAGGTTGGGTGGCCAGCAGAAACTGGATGAGAGACCCCACATCGCCAGTCTTGCGCTCGTGCGAGATCACTTGGCCTGCCCGCCTGGGTCGAGATGACGCGCCCCGTGGCGCGACACTCGACCCGGCTCGAAGGCGGAGCGAGCCAACGGATTCGGCGTACGCACTTTCGGCGCCGACGAGTGCGTCACCGAACCAGGATCTATCTCCGGATTATGCATTGGTTCGAGCCGATCAGTGCCCCATCCCGATGCCACCGTCAACGTTGATGACGGTCCCCGTGATGTATCCGGCGCCGGGGCTGAGAAGGAATCCAACGGTTGCCGCAATCTCTTCAGGCTTACCGAAACGCCCCAGCGGGATGTGCTCGAGCGCCTTCGCCACGACGGTGTCGCTCACTTCCGCCGCCATGTCGGTTTCCGTGAAACCGGGTGCGACGACGTTGGCCGTGATGCCGCGTGAACCGAGTTCTCGTGCGAGCGAGCGGGCGATGCCGATCACTCCGGCTTTTGCGGCGGTGTAGTTCACTTGCCCTGGCATGCCGGACATTCCGCTGGCTGATCCGATGATGACGATGCGGCCAGCACGATTCTTGAGCATGTTCCGGGACGCGCGCTTGACGACGCGGAAGACTCCGGTGAGATTGGTGTCGACTACGCCGGTGAACTGATCGGTGCTCATGCGCATGATCAGGGTGTCGTCGGTGATTCCCGCGTTGGCGATGACGGCCTCGACAGGTCCGTCTTCCTTTTCGACGTAGGCGAACGCGCTGTCGACCGATGTGTCGTCGGTGACGTCGCATTCGACGCCGCGCACGCCTTCCGGGACCTCTGCGCCGCGGTGTGTTCCCCAGACTGTATGTCCTTCGGAAACAAGTTGTTTCGCGATCGCTGCGCCGATTCCGCGGTTTGCGCCTGTGACGAGTACACGCATGTAAGAAGTCTCCAAATGTTTTGTGTGGCAGTGGAATGAAGTGTCATTCCCGGGTTAGGCGGGAGTTGCTGAGTCCTCGAGAAGGAGAATGATGGCGACCGGGTCGCCGTGCTTTTCCCGGGCGCGTGCAGAGTGCAGCTCGAATGTCGCTGCGGTGTAGGGCTCTCCGTCGATGAGAAGTTTCTGAGCGCCGCTCTCGGGGTCGTTGTGACTGGCGAGTTGCTCGAGGTCGATCTGATCGAGAACTTGCGAAACCTGCGATTCGCGGAGCGGCGCGTGTTTGCCGACTGTGGTCAACGGGATTCGATTGCGCGCTTCGACGAGCATGAGGGTGGCGTTGCTGTACTTGACCAGCGACGCGATGTTCGCTTCGAGCTCTCGCTCTTGGAGTTTGAGCGTGAGCCCGTAGAGCGTGCGCTGGTTTCCGTCATCGGTTATCCGTAGGCGGCATGAGGACCACATATGAACGAAGTCTGTGCCGCCGGGACGGAGAGACCAGTAGCTCTGGATGAGCATGCCGTCTTCTCCGGTGAGGGCGTCGTAGTATCCGCCGACCATGCCCCAGGCGTCCTCGGGGTTGAGCCAGGTGAAGAGGTATTGGACGTGGCGTTCTTCTCCGGCTTCTCGCCCGTCGCCGATCATGGACGGATCGTCGCCGCTGGTCCGCGTTGTCATTGCGGACATGTCCAGAACCCACACGTTGTAGGTCGGCCGGGGTTCCGGCTCGTTCTCGCCGATCCAGACGATCAGGGCGACCGGCGTTCCGTCGGATGCGTCGATCTGGTGACTTTCGACAATGAGTCCATCTACCTTCGGGACTTCTTTGCCTGCGAGAAGTGATCGGACGACGGCCTCTACGACCATCTCCCCCTTCTTGCCGAGGCCGAGTTGGCCAGCGCAGCGTGGGAGTGTCGTAGCAACTCGCTCGCCCCCGGCCGAGTGGATGAACACGTCTTTTCCGTAGGCCGTGCCGATGATGTCGACGGCCAGCCACATTCCCTTTATCGCCATTTGGCCAGCATAAACTGCCCGAGATTTAGTTACTCACCGGTACACACCAAACCAACCACGCGGTGTGTGGCGGTGCTCACAAATTTTGCGGGAACCGCTTTGTCGGTATTTACTGAGCAACGACAGGGTTATGCCTTGTCGCAGCACCGGTCGGTGAGCGACTCCCCTCCGGAAGCAGAAGGCCCACATTTCGTGGGTCTGTTTCCGGTTGCCGAAAAATGGGGAGTTGTCAGATAGTGCCAGTTTCAAGCCACGACGCGGGGCGATACACACCCGCCGAAGCCAGTGCCGATGCAGGCGGGCGCATCGATGCCGCACCGATTCGCGCGACGATTCGCCGCCGCCCACCCCTGGGAAGAGACGCCCAGCGCCTTCGCGAGGTTCTAGGTGATGGCGCCCGGAAGAATCCCTCCGCTGCGTCCGATAGTGCCCATCACCTCGAAGGTTACGTCCGCGTCGGCCGCAAGCATCCGAGCGAGAAGTCCGACCGAACGTCGACCTTCAAGGAAATGTTCACCCTCACGTACACGCTTATCATCGCGGGCTTCGTTGGCGTTACATCCGCCTACGCACCTCAGCAACACGGTAAAGAGTTGGTAAAAAGCTGTGTTCTCATTCGTCAGTATCGTGCTCTAAGGTCTGTCACGACCGGCCGAACAGGCGTCCTACCAGTGGTTTCGGTTTCAACTACAGCGGAGAGGGGTGACATGAAAATCGATCCGACACGGCGCACGCGACCTACGTTTCTCTCACTCAGCTACCCCAGCTCGGCAGTGAGCTTGGTCACAGCACCGGAGTTCGCGAGTAGCGACGACACTCTTCGCCACTCCCCCGGCCGCCCCACCGACCACCAGCGGGAATCAAGCCAGGCAGCGAACGATCCGAGGCCCGTCACCCGCGCCCGCAGGAACAATCTCCGCGGAATAGGCGCTCGGATTAAGTCGTCGGCCTTCACAGGTTTCAACGGCGGCGCGGCATCATCACCGTGGCACACAGCGACTCATCTTCAGTCGATCGCCCGATCCGAGGTTTCCCCTGGAGATGACATCGAAGGCACAACGGGGACGAGTAGCGAAATGCCTAGCAGGACAATCAATTCAGTAGCTGGAACGCGGCGGTCGCGCCCTCGCGCGTTCACAGGAGGCCAGGAATTCGGCAGGTGCAATGCCGTAAATCTTGGCGATCGCGGTGGCCTGCTTCGGAGTTGGCAACCGCCCACCTCGCTCGATGTCACTGACAACAGTGGTTCGCACACCGATCATGGCACCGAGAGTTGGCTGAAGCAGCCCGAAGAGAGCACGCCAGTCAACCGGATACCGCTCATCACGCGGAACCTCGATGAGGGACTCCATCGGAACCTTGATTTCCAAGATCTCGGCAACGTCGAGCAGCTTGTCGATTTGCGGGACCGTGATGTCGCTTTCCCAGCGACGCAGGGTTGCGGCACTGACGCCGGAAAGTCGCGCCAACTCAGGGATGGTCATCCCCGGTTTTCCGCCGAACGCTTTGCGCGCCGCAGCCAAACGACTCCCTTGGAAGCCGCGCGTTACACGCCTGCTCACACGTCTCCCTGCATCCTGGTCGTTCCCAACTCTGGACATGATGCCCCACCTCCCGTAATCTGCTACTGAGTGAGCGAACTAAATGAGCGAAGTATATGCGAGTTTGTTGACATGGTGACGCCCGATGACAACCTCAAAAGCACTGGATCAGGAACGAAAGGAACCGAGATGACAACGAAGACGACGTGAAAACAGGCGTTCCCCTCAGCCTGCCAGGGCCAAGGGGAACTGACAGTCGGGTGTAAAACCCGGCCAGTGTCGCGCGGGTGCCAGCCCAAACGCGACTTTTCTTCTTCACAGATGAACACCCTCAGCAAAGGAATGCTCATGTCCACTGTAGACAAGCGACGTCAGACTGCGCTCCCCCAACCGTCAAAAGGTTTAGGTCGAGTCCGCGAAGGTTGGACCCCCTGCGCTTACGACGTCCCCCTGTTCGATCTCAACCACGCGAGTTTCGCTGATGCTTGCTACGCGAAGTCACTGTGCCTCGGCCGCAACGGAGGCCCGGCATGCCCGATGCTCGCACGGTGCAATGCGGAGATTGAAGCCGACAAGCCTCGCGATCAGATCAAAGGTGGACGCATCTTCTCGAGCCGCGGCGCCGAGCTGAAGAATGACCGCGCATTGCTCGGATACCTCAACCGTGTCGAAGCGCAGCGCACTCTTCATGGCGACCCTGATGCCGATCCGCTGGAGCTCGTGCAGGCCGGTGACTTCGATTCAGAGGTCGTTGAGCAGTTGAGTGCGGACCGTGAAACCCTGCGTTCGCTCGAGCGTGAAGTCGCTACGGCCAGCGGAGTGCAATTCACTCTGGATTTGGGCGCCTAGACATGAAAAATGTGACTTTTTTCCGCCCGGCGCGGCGTTTTTGTGGGATTTCCCCGGTGTGGTGGGATGGAAACGCACCTCGAATAACCGAGGTGTCATTACAGAGAGGAATTGCCCGCGGATCTTAGTGACAACTAAATCCGCTTGAGAATTAGGAAAACCCCCGTGAGGGGGTTTCCGGGTCCGAGTCAGGTTGCAGCCTCACTCGAACAAGTTTTCAAGCTCCCAGGTTTCCTACGCATCACCACTACGTCTTCCCGGACCGAGTGATGAGCAGGTGACCAGCAGAGGATTCGCACCCTCTGCGCGTTGCGATTCACGTGAGCTAAAGAGACCAATTGGTTTCTTTTCACCCTTTTGTTTGAACCGCTTGCCCTTCGGCAGGCGGGCCATTCTCATACGAGAAAGTGACCTATTAAGTTGTTCGATCTCGAGAGTAGACCAGATGTAGTCGATGATTCAACCCAAAGAACCACTTTTCATCGCTCTACACCCCAAATCGTGTCCGAAATCGCTGATTTCGCACCCGAATGGCATTCCGCTCTCGACGCCGCCGATACAGCCCTCACAGCCCTCCGTGACGCCACCGCACACCGCGGCGCTGTGCCTGTCATCGCCGACCGGCCTGCACCCAACGCACCGATTCACAGCATCCGCAGTTGGATCCTGAGCGTCCGCAAGGTCATCGCCCGCACTATCCCCCTCGTCATCACTGCCGCCGGACATCACGACGAACCACACAAGCTCGCCGCCGACCTCGCCGACGCCGCCGATAGCATCACCACATTGCACGCAATGAATCAGCAAGGCGGGCAACGCGGGACGACCTCGTGGGCACTCCCGTCGACCGCCTCTGGTCCCGTCCCTGTCTGGACGAACCGCCGCTCGTGGCTGGAACAGGTGCAGCACGCGGTGAACCTCCCTGAGGGCCGTGAGAGCTGCAAACAGCGCCGAACGTGCCCGGAGGCTGTACTCAAGCACGCTGCGGTATATGCAACACATGCAGACGGACTCACCGGCCGCGGAGTTACTGCCAGCAGGGCAACGATCATGAAAGCCACCGGCATGTCCGAAGCCGTCGACAAGCGCGTACGCCGGGTTCTACGCGATCTGCGCTTGCTCTTCGACGCTGCAACTGGCAGAACCCTCACGACCGCCGAATACCTGGCTGCGATCCTGCACCACGGCGTCGCCCAATCGCGAGCTGCCTCCACGATTCACCTGACCACTCCCCCGCACCTCGCACACATCACTGCAGCAACACCGAAGCGTCGTCGAACGAAATCAGCTGCTCAGAACCGTGACCCCCTATCCTTGAAATCTCTTTCCCGTAGGGAAAGTTCTTTTAAGAAGAACTCACCTAACGCACGCGAGCGTGCGCGTGGGCAGGGGAAATCCCAAAAAACACGCAAGGAATGCAGGCCCTTGCACCTTCAGCGAGCAGCTGCGGAACTCCTTAACCGAGTCCCCGCCCTGCGACGGGCATCGCATATCGGCTCGATTTGCCAGGTCATCGCCTCAACCGGCATCGACACCACGACCTGGACGGGGCGTGACATCGCCAAGGCGCTCGACGAGGATTCCCGGCGTCGTGGCTGGATGTGGCCTTCATCGATCGACAATCCCTGCGCCCTGATGGCCTGGCGCCTGCGTCGGATCGACTGGAACGGCGATTCCCCAAGCGCGGCAGCCACTAAGGCCTCTGAAACGCTCCGTAAGGCGCGAATCCTGTCCGACCAGGCTGAGCACCTCGCCGAAGCGCAGCGAGCCTCTGAGGCCACGCGTAGGCGGCGGATGGCGGAGATCGCAGCAGTCCTGACCCCGAAGACAGCCACGTTCACCTCGTCCAAGTCGACCGTTGGCGCTGGCAGTGACACCAAGGGAGCACGAACCGCTCCCCCGAATCTGCCCTCCGCTCGCGAATCAGCCCGAGCAGCGGCACGCGCCGAAGTCGCCGCCCTACGTAAGCGCACCAACCCCACAAGTTTCATCATCACGTCAACCGAAGGGATCCCCGCATGAACACCATCACGATCTACTCGACGCCGTCCTGCACGAAATGCAACGCGACCAAGAAGAAGTTCGACGCGTTAGGTCTCGAATACCAGGAAGTCATGCTCGAAGACGCCCCCGAAGCCTTGGCGCGTTTCAAGGAAATGGGCTACTCGACGGCACCAGTAGTGGTTGCGGGAGAAGATATTTGGTGCGACTTCCGCCTCGATCGCATCAACGCGCTGGGGAAAGCAATGAAGGAATCGGAACTCAGCGCAGTCGGCTAGACGTCTCACCTTCCCCGTAGACCGGACCTACACTCCCCCATGGAATGCAGGTCCGGTCCTTTTTGTGCCCTGAGGCTTGGCCGCAGTTCGATCCTCGAGGTGCGGTTGCTTCAATCAGCACGCCGCGCGCATAAAACGCCGAACTGACTCATCCCGTTTACCGGGTAAACACCCCAATGCGTACAACTGGTTACCCGCGAGCCCGCTACTCAGGCGAACTCGCGTAATGGGTGCAGCCTTTCGTTGGCCCTGAACACTTACCCGGTAAACACTGCCACTCCCTCAACTGGCGACCAGTCCGCCAGCGCCAAATCAGTCAGCCTGCAAGTATCTACCAAGTAAGCGGTTCCGCCGCCCGGCTTACCCGCTAATTGATGTGTGCCCGGGTTGGTGCTCCAGCCGTCAGGTCTGGCTGTACGGATGTTTACCCGGTAAACGTCACCGGCTCGTGCGGCCGTCTGCCGACAGATGTTTACCGGGTAAACGGCCCAACCGTGTGGCTCGGCTGGCGACAGGCATTTACCCGGTAAACATCACCGACGTTCGGGTCTGTCTGCCGTCGTATGTTTACCCGGTAAACGTCACCGACGTTCGGAGTTGTCTCCCAACGGATATTTACCCGGTAAACGTCGCCGGTTCGTACTGCCGTCGGCGGACAGGTATTTACCAGGTAAACGGTCCGGCCGTGTAGCTCGGCTACCGACGGATGTTTACCCGGTAAACGTCACCGGCTTGTGTGGCTGTCGGCGGACCGATATTTACCCGGTAAACGTCACCGGCTTGTGTGGCTGTCGGCGGACCGATATTTACCCGGTAAACGTCAGCGGCCCGTGCGGCTGTCGGCGGACCGATATTTACCGGGTAAACGTCAGCGGCCCGTGCGGCTGTCGGTCGACAGATATTTACCCGGTAAACATCACCGGCTCGTGTGGCTCGGCTGCCGACGGATATTTACCCGGTGAACGGTCCGGCCGTGTGGCTCGGCTGCCGACGGATATTTACCGGGTAAACGTCAGCGGCCCCCGCGGCTGCCGACGGATATTTACCGGGTAAACGTCAGCGGCCCGTGCGGCTGTCGGTCGACAGATATTTACCCGGTAAACATCACCGGCTCGTGTGGCTCGGCTGTCGACGGATATTTACCCGGTGAACGGTCCGGCCGTGTGGCTCGGCTGCCGACGGATATTTACCGGGTAAACGTCAGCGGCCCGTGCGGCTCGGCTGCCGACGGATACTTACCGGGTAAACGTCACCGGCTCGCGCGGCTGTCGGCGGACCGATATTTACCGGGTGAACGGCCCGGCCGTATGGTTCGACTGCCGACAGGCATTTACCCGGTAAACATCACCGAGGTTCGGACTGTCTGCCGACGGATATTTACCCGGTGAACGGTCCGGCCGTGTGGCTCGGCTGCCGACGGATGTTTACCGGGTAAACGTCACCGGCTTGTGTGGCTGTCGGCGGACAGATATTTACCGGGTAAACGTCACCGGATCGTGCGGCTGTTGGCCGACAGGTATTTACCGGGTAAACGGTCCGGCCGTGTGGCTCGGCTGCCGACGGATGTTTACCCGGAAAACGCTCACGTGGTCCGGCTCGTCTGTCGACGGACGTTTACCCGGTAAATGTTGAAGGCTTCTGCAGCCTGTTTGTCGACTGGCGTTTGCCTGGCGAAGGGAACGCATATCGGCGGTCGTCGCAGCGGTGGACAGTTACCGAGGTAAACGGCCGGGCCGGCCTGGTCCCATCGGTCTTGTCGACCTCCGGATGGTTATCGGGTGAACAGGGGAGGTGCATCTAGGGGCAGGCCTGACCGTGTGCGCCGCAGTGCGTCTGGGGGGGATACGGAGTGAAGGTCGGAGAACGGGGCCTCAGCATTGATGCCAGGTCTGCGCCCGTTGCCCGGCGAGTGTTGATGTCGGCTACGTGGTGGACATTAACCAGGTAAACGACGGATTGCACATCGCATCCGGCGGTGGGATCTGCACTGCCGAGTGCTGTGGATCTAGTTGTCTGCCGTCGAATGAAGGTTTATGTGATTCGGCGGAACGCGCCGTCGTGACTCGTTGGCCCGCTGGGCTTGCTGATGTTCGCCCGGGTCGATGATATGTCCGGTCGCGATTTCCGTTAAGGAGATAGTCGCTGACTTTTCGATGTCGGCGTCAGGAGTGTCTGCAGCGATGCAGTCATGGAGAGCTGGACTGGCAGCCTCAATTGTGAGGGCGGAGCGCTGACTGGGGCCTGTCGGAGTGTGCGGTGGGCGGTTTCAGGCTGCGCAAGGTCGACACGCAGAGCTGGGGGAGTGGGGGCTGAGTCTTTTGCCAGGGCTGCTAGCAGTTTCAGGTAGAGGAGGAGTTGAGGGACTAGGCGGCAGGTCGCGGTCGCGGCGATGTGCGGTTCAGCTGGCGAGGTGGGATGAGGGCCAATGAATCTCGGAAGGTGGCGGCCGACCGGCGCGTGCCGCATCTGTTCTTTGCGGGCAGGGCCGAGATCGTTATGTTGCGGCAGCTCGGCGCATCTCTGGGGGAGTGGTGTCGTCGTGATGCCGCAGTTATCCGGCGGTCGTTTGTGGTTTTGGAGGGCGAGGGATGTCCAGCGCTGAGAATTGAGGCGTGTGGGGTGGGTTGGTGTGATTCGGGTTTGGGGTTGCGTGTTTGTGGCTGCTGAGTGTTCGACGATTCCGTCTCGGTCGCGGGGTCAGTGTCGTGTGGTGATGGTGTTGTTGTGTGTGGGCGGGTTTGTTCGGTGGGGGAGTGGGGGTTGTGGATTCTGAAATTTGGGTGGGCGGCTGGGGAGGCTTCGGTTGTATGGTTCGTCTTGCTGAAGCGGTGTGTTGCCTTGGCGTCGTTGATGATTCGTTTTCGGTAGGAAAAGAGTTGCGTCACAGTGACGTTTCTCGGTAGGGGTTATGTACCTTCTGGGATCGTTGTTTCGGGCAGCTTTTTGGTCATGCCTCGGTCGAGCATCCATTGTTCGATCGTTGCGTCTGTCCATCCTCTGTGGGTTCCGATCGTGGCGTCGTGTTCGGGGAGTAGGCCTTTGCGGGCGTATCCCTTGACGGTGTTGACGGCGAGGTTTGTCTTGGCGGCGACGTCGCGAAGTGAGAGGTAGTGGATCACCTCTTGATCATAGAAGTGCACGGGGCTTGCAATGTAGACCCGATCGGGTCTACGCTGTGAACACGCGGGACGTAAATCGTGACCTGAAGGTCACAAATTACGTATCCTGTGACCACTGCGGAAACCAATTCGCAGGCCCGGTAGTAGTCCCGGTAACGGGATGAAATAGACGGAGGAAGAGAATATGGCTGTTTATGTCCTGCTCAATCAAAAGGGCGGCGTCGGCAAATCCACGCTGACAGTGAATCTCGCGGCTGTGACCGCCGAAGCCACACAGGAACCCGATACGGAGAATCAGTCCGTTCTCGCGGTCTCTGTGGACCCGCAGGGCTCGGCCACCTGGTGGTCGGAACGAGTGGACGATCTCCCGTTCGTGATCACGCAGGAAGACAATCCGGAGACACTTCGTGGATTGTCCGACCTGACCAATTTTTCCAGCATTTTCGTCGACACTCCCGGCTGGCTCGGAGCCGGTGGTGACGATCCCATGATCAAGGTTTTGATGGAAGCTGCTGACCTGGTTGTCATTCCGACGCTTCCGCAGCCTCTGGCCTTTGATCCGACTGCCCGAACTGTCGAGGTGGTCCAGTCGTACGGGATTCCCTACGTCGTCGTCATCAACGGCTGGGATCCCCGAGACGGCAAAGCATCCCTCACCGATACACAGAACCTCATCAAGGGGCAGGGCTGGCCACTGGCGAAGACCGTCATCCGCCAGTACCGCATCCACACCAACGCCGCCGCTGAAGGCCGGGTAGTCACCAGCTACCCCGACAACAAGATCAGCTTCAACGCGCGCAGCGACTTCCAGAAGCTCGCACTCGAACTCGCGACGGGCCGGTGGTGACTGTGGCTACCAAGCGCACTAGTTTCGCCGATCTTGGTGGGGCGATCGGAAAGAATTCCCCCATTGGTGGCGCGAAGATTCGGGAAACGAACAAGCCTGTCACAGCAGGTGCTGAGGGTGTTTTCCTTGCGAATGTGCCGGTGGAGAAGCTCGCCGGTAATCCCCGCAATCCCCGCGACGAGCTCAAGAACCTCGAGGACCTCTCCAGCATCGTCGACGTTCAGCTGCAGCCCGGCTCCGCCGTCACTCGCGAGACATGGCTGAAGGTGTTCCCCGGTGACGACACCGAGATCGGTGAGGCCGAATACATTGTCGTAACCGGAAATCGGCGTCTCGCTGCAGCTCGGGAGTACGGCCGACCCGGCTTGGACGTGGTGGTTCGTGACTCGCTCGCCGCCAGCCCCGCATCGGTCCTGACGTCCGCGATGCTCGAAAACATCGCCCGCGAAGACTTCGACGTCATCGAAGAAGCGAAGGCCGTGGAGATGCTCGTCAAGGAGCTTTCCACGGCTGCAGCGGCTGCCACGATGCTCAAGAAAAGCACCGCTTGGGTATCGACGCGCCGCGCGCTGCTCAATCTCACCCCCGAGCTGCAGGAGAAGTTGCGGGCAGGGGAGTTGGGTGTCCGGGAGGCACGCGCGCTGGTGAAGGTTCCTCGCGAGGAGCAGGTCGCGGCATGGTTGGCGGAGTTGGAACGTAAGGAAGCTCCGCCGGTTCCGCCGGAAGATCCGAAGCCGAGTCCTTCGGATGCCGAGAAGAACGATGATGAGGATCGTCCCGAGGTGACTCCGGTCGACAAGATCGTCAAAGCGTTCAAGAACGCGAAGGCGGATCCGGAGACGGCGACAGCGGCTCTCGAAGAGTTCTTCGACCCCGCCGACCTGATTCAGATCAAGCACCTGATCAAGGGTTAATGAGTTTCTTTCAGTGGCTGCCAGGCGTTTTCGTCTGCCTGGCAGCCACTGTCGTCCCGAGAGGAGGTTGGACATGTCTGAAGTAGAAGGTCAGTTGTCGCTGTTCGGCGATGCCGACGAGTCTGTCGACGGTGGGCTCGTCGATCCCGCGACCACGGGACCCGCGTCCGGGGAAGCTGCCGATACGGCTGACGACAAGAATCCCGCTTCGTCTGTCGAGCCCGAAGCTGATCAGGACCCGCCCGTCGCCGACACCGAGGAAACAGCCGCTGAATTGGCCGCTGAACCCCCAAGGGCCATTGAGGGTGACGAAGGCGGCGCTGACGTTGCCGAACCCTCAGGAGGGGACGTAGAGCCCGCTGCGGAGGCCTCGGAGGAAGCTCGCCCTGCTCTTCGAGCGTCGACAGCGGCCGATGATCACGCGATGATCCTCACCGACACCGGAAGCTACCTACCGTCAGGTGCGTACCTCGCCGGTCCCGTCGACGACATCAACAAGCTCACACGCCTGATCGACTGGATGATGAACCGAAAAGGCCTGGTGCCGAAAGGCAGTGCGCCGCAGGTGTGGCTGGTCGGCACGGGAATCCTGGAAAGCCTGGGATGGTACGTCGCCGCTGACGAGCTCGAATTCGAAACCCCCGCCGAAGCTCGTGCCATGGTGTTGGCGGAACTGGCACCGCGGATCCAGAACTCGATGGCGCCCTTGATGAGCCAGGGATGGGAAATTCGCGGTGAACCCGGAGATCGCATCCACCTGACCCGCAACCTGGGCAACGGTCGCCGCATGGTCGATCTGATTCTCGAAGGTTACGCCTGGGCGATCTCCTCACGGGCGAAGGACCTCGGAATCCTCGGTGCCGGTGACGATCTCCCCGAAGGCCCCATGGCTGAAGCTGCCGAAATCGGGCGCCGAATCGCGTGGAGCGTCGAACATCTCGGCGTACTGCCAGGCCCGACCGCCACCCGCACCGCCGCCGACATCTTCGATCAGATCATGCAGAGCCGTCGCGGCAGTACCTCACGGGGCCGGAGCAAGTCCTCCGACGCCGGGAAGACTCGTGGCGCGGTCATCGACACCGCCGGGCCGGTTCCGATGCTCGACGGGCAGCTGCACGGCGAGATCGAACCGCGCACCTGGTGGGCACGCACCCTCGACGCTGACGATCTCGCCGGTGTCGATCGGGTGATCTCGATCGACCAGCGAGCGTCGTACCTGGCCAGCGCCGGTTCGGATTCGTTCGGCTGGGGGAGACCCGACCATGTGGCCATCGGAGCGGATCGTCGTGCGCGGGAAGAGAAAACGCCGTACGGGTTGTGGCGGGTGACGTTGCCTGCCGGGAATTCGATCGCGTTGCCGGAGAAGCTGCCGTTGCCGCATCCGCACATGAAGTACGACAGCATCGTCACCACGTGGGTCACCAGCGTCAGTTTGGAGGCACTGACCTCACCTGTCGCCGACGGCGGAGCAGGTCTGGACCTCGACGACCTCGAGCTGGATGAGGCGTGGGTGTGGCCGAATCAGGGCCGCGCCCTGGAAGCGTGGGCGACGCGGCTGCGTAAAGCCCGCGCTGTCGCCGTCGAGAGCGGCGACACGGTGATGAAAGGGCACGTCGGCAACATCTACAAGCGGTACATCGGCCGGATGCTCAACCCCGACCAGTGGCAGGCATCGAACAAGCAGCACCACCATCAGCCGGTGTGGCGGGCAACGATCATGGCGTCGTCACGTCAGCGTTCGCGCCGGGCCGCTATGGCGTTGGCGGACAAGACAGGTCGCTGGCCCTTCCAGGCGTTCGCGGACGCGCTCACCTACGTTGCGGGGCCGGACGACGAGCTGGCCGATATGTCGCCGTACCTGGGTAAGTTGGTGTTCGAGAAGGGCGCACCGCTGACGGAGAAGCAGATCTCCACATTAGCGAAAGCCTCGGATGTGAATGTATTGCGCACGTTGGTCGGAGAGATTCTCGGCGGCGACATCGACGAAGACGAGAGAGAGTAGCGATGGCCCAGATCAGGCCCCGCATCACCGGCCGCAAAAGCACGGGCGAGAAGCCTTCGAAGTTCCGCGACGCCAGTGGTGCGACCGTACAGATCGACCCGGTTGCAGCGAAAACCCTCGCATCGTCAGTGGTTTCGTCCCCTGTCAAACGTGTCTCACGGCTGACCGGCGACGTCTCGGTGCCGGAACTGCGGACGCAGATCGGCTACGACGGCTTGCGTGCAGCTGCTGTGGCAGCGGGCCGTAAGGAACCATCGCTGCGTACCTTGCAGCGTTGGGTGCAGCGCAACCACATTCCGCACGCCGCAGTGGAGGAAGGTGCTCAGCGCCGAGCGTCGGTGGAGCGCCTGGGCGGCGTCCAGGTCGTGGCCGCGATGCTGCAGCGTTCACCGTCGTCGGTGTATCGCTGGCAGTCGGGAAAGACGAATCGCCTGCGCGGTCCCGCTGGTGTCGAGATGGCGAACGCGAAGACGCTTGACGCGATGCGTGAGGCGAAGGCGTTCAATCCGGATGGGACGTTGCGCCGTGCGGAAGTGACTGTTACTGCGACGGTGGAGGTTCGGTACAACGGCCAGGAAGGCTACGAGCATCGGGACCGGAAATTGTTCCGGTTCGCTGAGGACACCACTCCGATGTCGCCGACCGACCTGTGGGAGTTGGGGCATGCGTTGGCGCGCGGAGCGTTTGGTGATGCGGTGGGTGTGATCGAGCGTTTCGCGTCGACGGCGTACCCGGACAATCAGGCGTCGGGTGGGTTGTCGCAGTACGACGATGGGAACGGCTTCCATTTCGAGGAAGTGCATGACATCGACATCGTGTGGTTGCGTTAGCAACCGGCGAGGGTTGGTGGAGAACGGGGCGGCGCCAGACGGCGGCGCCCCGTTTCTTGCTGTGCGGGTCCCGTTTGGGTGTCTGAGATCGCCGTGTGGCTGTCGAGATGCGGTCGGGGAAGTCGACGGAGGGCCTAGCGGGTCTGATCGGGGAGCGGGGTTCTCAGCGCCCAAGAAGGGGGTGTGGTCAGGTCAGGTTCGTAGGTGGGCGGGTGCCCGCGGTTTCCGAGGCTGACACGACAGCGCCGCAACCCGATAAACTCACATCGAATGATCGGCAATTGGGTTGCTGTCCAATAGGTTTAGAACGATTCGTTCCAATGACGGCCCGGCCTTTTCGCAAGATCAGGCACTTCCCTTGCAACGGCATCGACGAGGAGAACACATTGACCCACCACCTGGACGATCCGGAGATCGTCGACGAGGACCCCGTGACGGCGCTGGCCAAAAAAATGCTGAACGACGCCTACGACTTCGACACCGCCTGGGACGAACTCCCCGACAGACGAGCCCGCGCCCTGCTCTACGCCAAAGCGGCGCACGAGCACTTCTCCGCCGTCGTCGCCGCGCACGGGGGCCGCATCTTCACAGCCGCCGACCTGGCGGATCTGCGGAACGTCCTCTGGGAGAACGACGGAGACGCCAGCTCCCGCGCGCGCTTGCGTCGCCTGGTCCCGGCGATCGACGACGCGACCGTGGTACCCGATCCGGCGCTCACCCGGGTCTCCGCAGTTCCGGACACCGATACGCCCTGCCAGCACACGTGGGTGCACGCCGAGGTGCGGTTCACGACGGAGAACGGGAACGTCCGAGGTCCCTTCGACGGTGAGCAATGCACGTCGTGCCGCGCCGTCAGATACGGAGGTCGGGTGTTCGATCCGGCGCTGCCGGAACCGAAGTCGTGCACCGGAGGTCAACCATTCCACTGGTCGGCCTTCGGTGCGAGGTACCCGGACACCGTCTGCGTCGACGGGCAGTGCGCCGACCTCGACGCCGACTGCTCGACGGCCGCGGGCATCGCGTGCCCGTTTTGCGATCCGTCCGGGTTCTTCGACTACCAGTTCGGCGGCGCGTACACCGAGCCGACGTGCGGGACGTGCGGGCTTCGCGGGATCGACCCGGCCGAGGTGACCTTCCACGACGGACCTGCGTTGACGTACACGGTGTTTTGCTCGAGGTGCGCGTCGGAGCAGCCCGCGGCGATGCGTGAGTATCCACCTGCAGACGACGCCGACGCTCAGGCAGCACTTGCCTCCCGCTGAAAGCCCGAACATACAACTGCGGCGCCCCACCTGGCGAAAGGTGGGGCGCCGCAGTTGTTGTGCGTCCGTGTCCGGGCTCAGCCTTCCTGAGCTGGGGGATCGAACGGGGGATGGAACGAGGTCTGCACGACCGGGTGCCCGCTGTTCGAACTGGGCGAGTACAGCTGCCCCAGGCCTGGTCGGCGGCGAGCGAACATGATCTTGCCGTCCGCTGAACTGTACGAACCTGCAACGGGCTCGGTGGAGGTGCCCGACAGAAGCAGGATGTCGGCATTCGAGGAGATGAGTGCCTTGTAGAAGGCCGACCCGTTGCGGCGGGTCATGTACTGGTTCGTGGTCTCCGTCGCGAAGACCTGCAGGCCCATGCTCATGCCCAACGCCTGCTGCGCGGCGATAGCGGTGTTCAGCGCGTCCGTCGGCGCCGCGTCCCAGGATCCGGTCGACGTCAATGTCGTTGCGGGGTCGATGAACACGAAGATCTTCGGGCCGGAGTACCAGGTGCCCTCGGCGATCTCCTGCGGTCCGACGGCTTCGAGATCTGGCTGACGCTTGGCGATGATTTCCGCGATGTCTTCGGCGGCTTCCTGGATGCGGGCGGGCTGGTTTTCGTACCGGGCGAGCATGCCGAATGCGCTGAGTATTGCGGATTCGTTCATCATCGTGAAGCCCGGATCGAAGAGGTAGATCTGTGCTTCGTCGGGTGTGTACTGCTCGATGATGCTGCGCAGCAACGACCTGACCACTGTTGTCTTGCCGGAACTTGGGTCGCCGACGATCATCATGTGCGATTTTGCGCGACCGTCGTCGGTGGGCAGCATGACCAAGCTCAGATCGTCTGCTGCAGCGCCGAGTGGCAGCGCCCGCGGAGCGCCCATCGCGAGGGTGCTCTGCTGGTAGATCTGCCACACCGTGGCCCATTCGAGCTGATGCGGCACCGTGACGATCTTCGGTGCCCGGACCTCGATCTCTCCGCCGTCGTCGGTGGGAATTACGTACTGCGCCGCGAGACGTTCACCGAGAGCGCGGATTCCGTCACCGTAGTCAGCTTTCGGGTCGTATTCGATCGGATCGCTGCCCGGGATCGGTTCGATCGTCTCGAGCTGCGGGACGTAGATACGTGCGTGGTAGCCGACTGTGGGTTCGAGTACTCGTCCCGGCTGCCCGTCGGGGATCGTCGCGTACTTGGTGCGAATGTCGCGATCCCTGATGGCGGTGGTGAACTCGTTCGGGTTCGCCGACGGGTGCAGGATCCACAGTGCGAACTGGTTGTAGAAGTTGATCTTGTTCGACTCCATCTCACCGGCGATGACGAGGTGGATGCCGCGTGAGCCTCCGGCGGCAGCGATCTTGGTGAGCGCTGCGGTGCGCTGGGTGGCGATCGTGCCGCTGATACCTTCCTGCCGGACGTCGAGGAGATCGTTGACTCCGTCGATGACCAGGAACATTTCGCCGTAGTGATCACCGGGAACCGGTTCGTCGATCTTCGATGCGGTGTAGGCGGCGTAGTTCGCGACGCGGCGACGTTCGAACTCGTCGGTGCGGAGGGAAACGATGCGGGTGAACTCGGCGATGATGCGGTCGATCATCTCGTCGTCGTTGATCGAGGCGCGGCCACCGACGTTCGGGTAGTTCTCCATTTCCTGCAGCTTCGTGCCGCTGTCGATGAGATAGAACTGCACCTGCGTAGGCGCGTATGTCTGTGCGGCAGAGGCGATGATCGTTTGCAGGGTTGTCGACTTTCCGGTGCCGCGAGCACCGACGACACGGATGTGTGCGCCTGCTCCTTCTGGTCGGATCGTGTACGGCACCCGCTGGTGGTTGTACGGGTCGTCGAGATCGCCGATGCGGATCCGCAAGCCACTGTTGTCGGAGATGGGGAGGGTGGCGCCGTGGAAGCTGATCGGTGCGGTGAGGGTGGGCTGCCAGAGCGTTCTCGGCTGGATGTCCTGGTACTGGATGAGGGCGTCGAGCAGAGCTTCGCGTTCTTCGGCGTAGTGGTCGGGGTTGATGACCGGTTCGTCGACGGTGACGACGGTGCCGTCGGTGTCGATGACCGTGGTGGTGGTGCTGATGGAGCTGAACGGGATCACGTCGTTGTCGGTGCCGGTGGTTTCGTCGACGTCGGCGCCGGAGACACCGATGTCCACAGTCGGCGCCGCAGACGGCACGTACGGGGCGTTGACCGGGAACCCCTGGATCAATGCCAGGCCGGAGTCTTTGGTGCCACTGCGACGCAAATAGGCGTGCCCTTTGCCGCTTTGGAGGTTGATGGCGGCGTCGCTGCCGATCACGAACCGTGAGGCCGTGGAGTTGTTGACTGCGAGGCTGATTCCGAAGGTGAGGTTGTTCTGGATGTCACCGACAACGGTCTGGTCGATGAACTGCGAGGCGAGCATCAGGTGAACGCCCATGGAGCGGCCGACCTTGGTGATCTTGGAGAACAGTTTGAGGAAGTCACGGTTCTCGACGATGAACTCACCGAACTCGTCGATGATGACGAACAATTCCGGCAGTGGAGGAAGTTCCGGGTTCTTCGCACGCTTTTTGACGTACTCGAGGATGCCAGGAACCTTGTGCTTGTCAAAGAATTCCTGACGCTTGTTCAACTCACCGCGAATGACGATGTCCGCGCGCTGCAGAACGTCGAGGTCTCTCTCCAAGTTCGTGATGTTCGCAAGCACGTGCGGCAACTTCTCGAACCCCATGAACGTCGCGCCGCCCTTGAAGTCCATGAGGATGAACGCGACCTGATCGGGGGAGTACTTGCAGCAGAGTGAGAGAACCATCGGCTGCAGGAGGAACGACTTACCGGTACCGGTGGCGCCCTGCATCGACCCGTGCGGGCCGGAACCACCGACCGAAGATTCCGACAGGTTCAGATCTGCCAGCAGACCTGTAGGGAGCAGCGATGTTTCGTCGAGGATGTCGCCGATGGGGATGGTGCGTTCTCGGTCGGCGGCGGCGCGCTTCCAGAACTCGTATGCATCGAAGGATTCGAGATCGTTGATACCGAGTGCTTTCAGATACGGGGTGCGGCCGGTCGATACCGGTGCCGTGTCGACAACTCCGGGCAGGACGACGGCGCGGCCGGTGCGGTAGCCGCTCATCTTGCGCGCGAACGCATCGAATTCGGCGGTGCTCATCTCGTCGGCCGTGATCAATGCCGGTTCCAGTGGTGTGGAGAGCTTGCCGTCCGCGTCGAGAGTCAACGCGGAATCTTCCGCGAAGGGAATCTCGTTGACTCCCGCCCGCACGACGAACAAAGTGATGCCGTCGATTCCGCTGACGCCGAACAGTTCCGGCAGCCGAACCTCCGCGTCGGGGAGATCGATGAGCACGATCATGTGCGCGTAGGGGAGTTCCTCGTTGGTACTCGAGGAGGCGTTGTCACGAAACGCCGGTCGTTCGCTGACGGACTCGGGGAGATCGTTCACGAAATCGGCGAGGCTGCGGTAGATCCGGCGAGCCGAACCGTCCGGTGTCATACGTGTCGGGTCATTGGCGTGGGGAAGCCACTTGAATGCTGACCAGTCCGCGCCGTCGGGGTCGTCGGTGATCAACACCAATTCGAGGCGGTCAGGGGAGTGGTTGAACGCCAGCGACGCGACCATCGCCCGCACCAGGGGAAGAACACGTGCGTCGGCACCTTCGAACGAATGGAACGGACTGCGCCCCAGGTGATATGCGATCGGGAAGCCGGGCACGAAACGTTGGGTCCGGTGGAATCCGCGGTACGCGCCCAATGTGACGGGCTCGATCTGTTCCGCGACGGCCAATTCCTTGGTCACGATCAGCGGTTCGAGTTCGACGGTGCCACGGCCGATTCGAGCGGCGAGATAAGGGCGGTATGCCTTTTCGTCCTCGGTGCCTTCCTTGGTGACGAAACCGCCTGGGTTCGCCGCCCAGACCGCCCACATCGACTGAAAGTTCTTGTCGTCGGACCCGATGAGTTGTGTCAATCGAGCGGGCTGCGGAAATGACATTTCCTGTGCCGTGAACATCGCTTCACCGTTGCGATGCGCGAGTGTGCGCCGCTCACGAATGTCGAGGAAGTAGTTCCGGCGATCAGCGTTGAGTTCGCTGGTTCCGCCGCCACCGGCGCCGCCGAGCATCGACGTCAGACCCATGAGCATCATCATCGGCATCATCAGCATGTAAATGCTGAACGATCCGGACTGAGTGACCATCAGGCCGACGAAGCCGAGCATCATCGCGATCATCAGGAACGGCAGGATTCGCTGCAGAATCGGCCCCTTGGTGCCCTCAGGCTGGGGCAGTGGGTCGGGGAGTTCTACGGTGTGATTCCCGAGCTTCGGATTAATGGGGGGTCGGGACCTAAATTCGCGTTGCGCCACTACTTCAATCCTTCAACATTTGTGATCGGATTCTTTGCCATTTCCACGGGTATTTGTTCGTGGATAACGCTAGCGGAATTCGGCGAAAGGTTGGCGCCTTCTGGAAGCAGCCTCAGAACGGACCACGGCACCAATTGTGTAGCGGCATCACCGAGCCCCAATTTGGTGAGAGTGTCGCCCGGTGAGCTGCCGGAATCACCGGTAATCGCATAGCGGACACCGTTGTCGCCGACCCACCACAGCTGCTCACGAGCCAGCGACCCGTCGCTTTCGCCGGTCACCTGAACGAGCCAACCACGACCGGGGTCGGTGTAGAAGAAATCAGCCTGCGGGCTCTGATCAGTGCCCGGGAGCAATGCGACAACGCGATCGCGTGCCTCGGATTTCAGTGGCACCGAATTGAGTGCGAACAGGGAGGAATCGGCAGCGGCCTGACCGTGACGGGACCAGTCGAAGCACACCGTGTCCTTCTGCACGAGAGTCGGGCGCTGAGCGGGCCAGTGATCCATGTCCGCGCCGACGACGTGCGGGGCTGCGGCGATTTGGGCAGCGGAGACGTTGTCGACGAACTTGGAGCCGTTGTTGATCATCACCTGTGCGGTGAACGAGCCGATGGGCTGCACACCGTTGTCGAAGACCAGGTACATCGAATCGCCGTCGATGCCGGTGGAGGAGAGAACGGCACCGACCTGATATTGGGGGACGGCGGTCGATGTCTGACCCTGGCGCAGCAGACGCGGCGCCCGCATCGCTTCGCGGACGGGGACAGCGTCGAGGAAAGCAGCAGACACCGGTGTGGCCTTGTCGAGCATGTCCTGATCGACCTGCAACGCCGAGGTCAGTGCCTTCTCCGACATGCTGATCTCACTGCGCATGCCGTTGTAGAGCAGCCACGTCTTTTTGGTGTTTCCGTCGCGCTCGCTGACCAGGATCGCTTCGGAATCACTGATCGGTTCCTGCGCGGGAACGATTTCCGGATCACCGGCAATGAGCAGGGTTCGCGTCGAGATATTCGGGGTCAGATCCAATGACGTCGCCGAGTTGTATTGCGTGCACACCGCCCACCGGGAGGTGTCGTCCGTGCGGGGAATCATTTCGTCCGGTGCACCGGGAATGCCCATCAACAATCCGCGTGGATACTTTTCAAGTTCCGCATCTTTGACGGTTTTGATCGCGTCGGCTTTACCGACGATGAGCCGTGCGGACGACAGGTTCGTCACCGGATGCAGAGCGCCGTTGTACATGACGTATCGGCCACCGGACTGAGTCGCGACGATCGACGCCTCACCGCGGGTGGGCTGGGGTTTGATCAACCCCATCACGAACCCGGCGGCTAGAACGAGTCCGGCGAGACCGAAGCCGAGGATCACCGCTGTCGTCTGCATCGAGAACGGCGACGACAACAGCCGGGTGTCACGGCGCGTGAATGCCTGTTCGATTCGGCGGACCAGCATCCGGTATCCAGAAATCTGTGTCTTTGTTGTCAGAAAGCGTGGAGCCATCGCACTATTTCCCCAGTCTCGGCGGTTGAATCAACGGAGATTCTTCCTGATTTCAGCGATCGCCGATTCGACGTCACTCGCGATCAATGTTTGCATTTCTTCGGAGCTGAGGCGACCCAACTCTTGTGCGCCCGCAAAGCGTGAATTTTTGTATCCTTCAGCCTTTTCGATGATGTTTCGGGCGAAGCGTCCGTTGCCTGCTTTGTCGATCAGTTTTTTCCGCTTGTCGTCTGTGACGCCGACCATGTCTTGAACTGCGTCGACGATGGATACTTTGGCGGCGGCGTCGAGGATCAGACTGCGACTGGTGGCGATGACTTCGGCGATGTCGGCGATTTCTTCGGGGGAGTACGTCTCGAATGTGATGGTGGTGTTGAACCGAGATGTCAGACCGTCGTTCGTGTTCAGGAACTGGTTCAGTTCCTTTTCGTATCCGGCGATGATGACCACCAGATCGTCCCGGTTGTCCTCCATTGCCTTGAGTAGTGCATCGACGGCTTCCTGGCCCAACGGGTCCTTCTGTCCGTCGGTGGTCTGCACCAAGTTGTAGGCCTCGTCGATGAACAGGACTCCGCCGAGGGCTTTGTCGATCATTGCCTGAGTCTTCGGCCCCGACGCGCCCCAGTGTTCGGCGACGAGATCCTGGCGTGAGACCTCGACGATCTTAGGTAGACGGCACACACCGGTGCCGCCGAAGATGTCGGTGACAACGCGGGCGATCGTGGTCTTGCCGGTGCCGGGAGGGCCGACGAACATAAGGTGGTTCGTGCGTTCTGCGACAGCGAGGTTGCGCTTTTTGAACTCTGCGTTGATCCGCAACGTGTTCTCGAGGGTCGCTATCTGCGCCTTGACGTTCGACATACCGATCTGTCGCGCCAGTTCCGCCTTGCCCTTGGCCAGCAGATCCGAACGATGAGTGTCCAACTCCGTCCGCTGTTCCATTTCCAACGACGGTTCCGTGCTGACGTCCCAATAGCTTTCGCGGCGAGAAATCAAGTCCGCATTGGTGATCCGTAGGTACTCGGTGCGGTCCCCCTGGACTCGGAGGAGTTCGTCCGAACGCGACAACGCCACACCCATCGCGAAGTGTTGCTGCGCGGTTTTTTCGTCGCCGTTCGTGCGCGCGATCATTCCGAGCATCCGATGGGCTTCGCCGGACACGGCAGTGAAGCGCGATTTGGTGAGGGTGTCGAACACCTCTTTCGAGTTGTCACTGTTACCCAGGTGCGTCTGCGCGGTGTGCAGGAGCAGATATGCCAATTCGTGGAACAACACATTCGGCACCGCAGCGCCTTGGGGATCAACAACAGTCGCGCCGTATTCGTCGACGATGGCGGCATTGCGCAGCGGTTCGATCGCCGGGATGAGATCCATCCACCGGGAGGTGCGGTAGTACAGCGCGGCACGCATCAAGTGCACACTCGGCTTGTCTCCGGCTCCGTCGAGCGCTTTCAACGCGCGGTCGTACCGGTCACCGTTCATGTAACTCGCTGCTGCCGCGGCGCACAGGTTGTCCACGAAGTGGATGGGGATGTCGACGCCGAAAAACTTGGTCTGATAAATGCATTCAGGTTCCGGGGTGGTGAGTTTTCGTTCTCGCAGTTGAACGTTGTATTCGCGGGATTCGTGCTGGAACGCTTTGTACGTCAAATCCCCGAACGACTTGCGTGTCAGGTAGATCGCCTGAATTTGTTCGTCGGTGGCGAAGCGCCCCGTTGAGCACGCTGCAAGTCCGCGGAAGGTGTCGCATTCGAGTGTCTGCTCACTGATTGCGTACACGAAATGCTCGCGCGCGGCGGTGGAGTTTCCTTCGAAGAGAAATCGCAATGCCTGGTAGTGGGTTTCGACGAGCTGCTTCTCGTCCATTGTCGCGTTCATCATGTGGTCCTAGTTCTCGTCAGGGCTGGTGGCCTGTGATGCGGATGAGTGAGATGGCGAAAGAGTCGTCCTTCGCTCCGGCTGCTGCACCGAACCCTCGATTGACGGCGCCGGTCGGCTCGGCGGTCGCCATGATCGTGAGGGTGATTTTCTGCGTCTTCACTTCGGGGATCGGCATGTTCGCCCCGGTACGTGAGGGGTTGATTTCCTGGATGAACCGTTGATTGCCGATCGACCACTGCACACGAGAGACAGTGCGATGTTCGATCCAGCGATCGATCCCCGACGGTTCGATGTAGTCGAAGCCCGGCGTCAGAAACACGTCGGAGATGACCACTGCGTACGGGAACGTGATCTCCATGACCGCCCCGTCGATTCCGAGAGCCCGCTTGCAGATCCACGCCTGAGACTTGTCGGCGGTGAACGCGAAACGGGCGTCTGTCGAGCCTTCGGGGCATTTCGCGGAGACCGCGCTCGGGGCGAGTACTCCGACGGCGCTCTCGGGGACTGGGATCGCCGTTGCGGCACCCGTTGTCGTGGCTGGAGCACCTGCGCCCGGGGTGGCTGCGGCGGCTGGGGGCGGCGGCGCTTTCTCGTCCGGGATACAGGAATTGACGCCGACGATAATCCCGACCAACACCGCGGCGGGCGCCAGGAACTTGACGGCTTTGCGGCGCCCGGGAGACATCGTCGTAAATCGCTCACGCAGCGCGCCGAGTACGCCGCTCGGCGCGCTCGGCTTGTCCGTGCGAGCGCCCCGCAGTGGTATCGGCGGTGGCGCGGCCGGAGCCCCAGGAGTGTCGATCGTAGGGATCGCCGCAGTGTCGTCGGACGTGGAGGCCGAGTTGGGCGCCGCGGCGTACGGATCGTTGTGCGCGGGCGGCGCGGACACTGGGGGCGCAGGAGCGAGCGATGACGGGGGAGGTGTCGCAGCGGCGTGGGAATCGTTGTCGACGGAGCCGTACTCGTTGCCGTAGAAGTCGTTCGACGGTGGCGCGCTCGGCCTGCGTGCGAGCAGGTCCCGAAATCCTGCACTCAACTGAAGACCCGGATCAACCGACTCTGCGTTTCGATCCAATGCCGAGGAGAGCGTCGGTAGGTAGTTGTCCGGAACCTGCTCCGCTGCGAACTCCTCGTCAGCCGCGGGATTTTCGGGTGGGGGTGGGATTGCGTCATCGGGTTCGGGGGTGCCGACGCCGACGCGGGCGCCGTCATCGACCGTGGATTGTGTGTCGCTGACGACATCGTCGTCGTCCCACGTCGGTAGATGCTGAACGTCTTCGTCGGCATCGTCGTCGCCGCCGACTTCGTGATGCATCGATCGTTTCGGAGTGCGCACCACCGGCTCGTCCGGAACCTCGAGCGGGCGACGGGTATGTCCGGGGGTGAGGGCGTCGTCGAGGTCCGCCATCCACTTGTCGGCATCGAGTTCATCGATCGGTGTACTCGCAAAAGCAGCGAGTGCATCGTCGATTTTATTGACGTTGATGGAGCGACGTTCGTCGTCGCTCAAAGGCCTACTCATGGACTGTTCCTTCCCCACGGAGATCGCCGATAAAAAGTATCATTGGTTCATGTCAATTATCGACCGCATCCGGATCGCTGTTCCCGTCGCATTCAAGCGTGTTAAATCCGCTCCGTCTGGGATGTTTACCGAGGCGTCTCTGTTGCGGACGATCAAACGAAATACGTTCATCGGTTACGTCACAGTTGTCGCCGTTCTTCTTCTATTTCTGATGGTCGTGTTGAAGCCGACTCCGCAGATTCCGGACACCACCCGTGAGTTCACCACGATGCAGCGAGTGCAGTTCTTCTCGACGAATTTTCTGACGGTCTGGCTCACTGGAACCGAACGTGACGCACCGACGGTCAAACAAATGGTCAGTGACACCTCTGCGTTGCCTACGAAGTGGGGTACGGAGCCCGTCGAGATTTCCGACGTGAGCGTCGCGGACCTCACGCGATCCGACCCTGGTGGTGTGGGAACCGAGTGGTGGGTCAAGCTCGGCGTGACGATTGTTCCTCCGAACAACGGCGCGTCTCAGCGGCTCTATTACCTGGTAACCGTCATCGAGCAGGATGAGGCGTTGCGGGCGTTGACGATGCCTCGGTTGGTTGATCATTCTCGGCCTGGTGTCGACTTGTCGCCGAATTTCGATTCCAACGTGTCGGTGACGTCGAGCCTCGGAACGACAGTGAATTCGTTCGCGCAGGCGTATTTCACGGCGGGGGAAGGGACGCTCGGTCGATTCGTGTCGTCATCATTCACTGGTGCGCCTATTCCGAATTCTCCGTATTCGTCGGCGGATGCGCTTGTTGTCCGAACGAAGGGAAGCGTGAACGTCGATCAGTATGAGGTCGGAGCTGCGCTGAAGATTCTCGTCACCGTTCGGGCGGGATTTTCGCTCACGACATTTCACACGATGGATGTCCCGATGACAGTGCACCGAACGGACAACGGAACATGGCAGATCGATTCCGTCGACAGTGTGGTGGAAGTGTCGAAAAACCAGCTCGTCCCCGGCAACTAAGTCGACTGGGACGAAATTTGCTCGGTGAGTAGCCGCGCCGTCACATTGAAAGTTTCCGCGGCCTCCACCAACTGGTTGAGCATTATCGGAGAGAGGTCGATGCCGTGCCGTTCGATGTTCTCTTCGAATTCGGTGACCATCTTTTTGCCCATGCCGGTCGTGAGCAGATTCGTTCCGTGCACGAACGCCAATGAGGTCGCGTACGTAGGCAACGTCCGTTCACCTTCTGTGGGAACGAAATTGTTGAGGTCCAACACCGCAGCCTCATGGCCCTGATAAAACCCGTCCACCATTTTCACCGAGTCGGTCCCATCGATCACCTGGACCGGCTCGGTGGGGTGTCCATGTTCGACGACGACTGTCACATGTTTGATGGAGTCGACGGGCAGCGTGCTCACCGAGACATCAATCGCGGGCGCTTTCGATGTGTCGTTGTAGGTCGCCGCCCACCGAATCCGATCTTTTGTCAACCGCACCGTGCCCGATGACGGCGCGGAAACCCAGAGAACACATGACGGACGCGCAGCCAAAGTCCAGAACGCGGGCGCCCGAACATCCGAATTGATCCACACAGTCGATGCGTCGTCGAGGAACCCTTTGCCGTATAGCCGCGCCACTCGCTCCATGTTTCGGGCGAGGTTCATCGACGTGCCTTGTGGCGACGACATGTAGAGGCGCATGAACGTCATCATAGACACTGTGAACGGCTTGATATTGCACTTCTTCGGCAGCCCGATACGCAACTGTTCTCTAATTGTTCTGGCGGTTGCGCCGAATTATTGATCCGTATTCTCCCAGTGGCGACGCGCTATTTCGGCGTCGGGTTCGTTGGCGAGATGCATGGCGACCGCCTCTGACCTCGAAAAATAGGCTCATGGCGGCAACCATGGCGCATCTCGTGGCACCTAGTTTGGCGAGGTGCATGGCGAGGGCTGTGGCGATGAGCATGGCGATGCTCATGGCGGGGTCCATGGCGACTAATCGCGTATCTCAGGATGCGCCGGAGGGCGTGAAATCGACCTAAACATGCAGTTAAAAGCGTTTCGAGCCTCCTCGCGTGCCTCGGGGTGGTGGATTAGCTCATGGCGAGGGTTATGGCGGAGGGAGTGGCGCTCGTTTTGGCACCGGAATTGGCCAATCCTTGGGCGCGTCTCTGAGCGCCATATCACGATGTATGGAGGGCTTGTCAACCCCAATTCGTGGCGCCCAGGTTCGCTATCTCGGGTTGCGCTTTGGGCACATTACGTGGTGGCCATTTGTTGGTCATCTGGGCCATCTTCAGGCGATGTACCGCGTCAACATCCGAGGCTCTTCGGGGCGAAACTTATGGCGCCAATTGGGTGGGAAAAATGGTGGCTTCCGGTGCTAGCCTGTGCGAGACAAATTGGCGCCGACACTCGCGATTAATTGCCGAACCGGGCGCGTTTGAACGTGTGATCGGTACACCCAGGAGAAGGAAATTAATTATGGACACCATTGGTGCGGAAGATGCATTCGCCGTGATCGCACAAGGCATCACGGCATCCGGAAGCGATATTGATTTCACCAAGATCGCGATGTGGGTCGCTGGGATTTTGGTCGGCGCGGTCGTTCTGGTGGCGACGTGGCGCCTCTTCAAGAACTACCTGTCTTCCGGTCAGAACGGTGCAGTCGTTGCACCCGAGGACCGCGCCAAGCAGACCGCTTCCATCATGATCGACGCCGGAATCGCGATGGCAGCCATTCTCGTGGTCATCCCGTTCGTCACCTGGGTGGCGAAGTTCATTACAGACAAGATGTGACCGCGGATGCGCCATTTTCGCGTCTACAACCGCGTTCGCGCAGTCGGTGTCACCTTCCCTGTTGCTGGTAATCACATCGGTATCGGGTCGGCAGCGATTCTGGGAGTCATCGTCGCGGCGACGGCGGCACTCGCGGCCTTCGCCTCATTCGTCGCCGGAACTATCGCCCTTGGATTCGTCGTCTTCATCGGCTTCGTCATTTTGCTGACGGCTTTCTTCGCAATAGTGAAGCTGACGCAGATGGGCAACCTTCGCGAGGGGACGCAGCTCTCTCTGATTCGAGATGCGATGCGCGAGCGTCGCGTCAAGAACTTCCAGACGCCCGACGTCGACGGCGACATCAACGACGATTTCGACCTGCTCACGGATTCGAATTCCGTGTACCGGAATCACTGAACTCACACTGTTAGAAGGGGACGACATGGGGGACTACCTCACTCCGGTACGCGAGGTCCGGGGAAACCTGATCTACACGGCCGATGGCCGTATTTGGGCGAACTACCACCTCAGCGGAATCAACGTCAGTGCGTACCAGGGCACGTCGATCGCCAACGGGCAGGCACGCAACAAAGATCTCTTCCACAACCTGAGTCAGATCGGCAGCGGCGACATGCTGCTACTGGGTATCAAGGCGAAAACATCCCCCGAAGAGTTCGTCGACCGCATGCTCAAAGGCATCCCCGATATCGCCGACGGACGACACGGCGCTCTCGCCGCACATGTCGATGCGTTCTTCCAGCAGATGCAGCGCGGAAAGCTCGAAGAATTTCAGCGCCTCTACATTCTCAGCATCGAAATCCCGACCGCGGCAAGCGGAACGTCAGGCACCGTGGCGAAACTGAACGGCACCGACCCTTTCGCCTCCATCGACCGGAACTACATCGCACGGCTGGAAACACAGATCTTCGATCTCCTGCCCGACGCATTCGAACCCGCGCGGACCACGCCGCTGATGCTGCAGTGGGTCCACGAACGCATGCGCCTACGCGGAATCGAGGTGCCGAGCGCGCCGCCGCGAGAGAACACCACACCCATCTCGCCGAAGGGGTTCGGAAACGTCATCATCGACAAGGCCGCGGATACACGCGCGGTCCTCGACGAGTTCCTCGAAGCAGTGGACTCCGGCGCTGTCAGAGCCACACCGAAACGGAAGCTCGGTCGGCTGCGCGAGAACTACGGCTCCATCCGCTACGGACAGCAGCTTTCCATCAGCAATCCTGAACAACGTACGAATAGTTTGCCCGACGGGCCGACGAGCTATCAGACTTTGATGGCTATCGGTGGATGGCCAACGACCCCCAAAAATGCGCTCAACACGTTCACCTATCTCGTCGATCAGCAGATCGGTGTCGACGCGGATTTCGCGCTCCGATTCTCGTTCAGTCAGGACGCTATTTCGCTGACCGAAACGCGACAATTCCTCAAGACCCTTGCTGGTGAAAACGAGGCGAACTCTGTCGACGAATTCGACGCCCAGGCGTACGGCGACCGAGGCCGGGAACGTCGGCTGCTGCAGAGTCAGGTCAGCGAAGAAAAGGGTCCGCGGGGGATGGAAGTTGCCGCGATCTTCGCGTTCGCCCACCCCCACCGCCTCACGCTGACCAAGCAAGTGGCTGCGCTGAAGGAGACGTTCCGTGGAAACGGATTCGAGCCGTTTGTTCCGGTCGGCGGACAATTCGAATTGCTGAACATGATGATGCCCGGGTCGTCCTGCACACCGATGGGCACCGAACTCAAAGGCACCACCACCGTGCACACGTTCTCCGCGTGCCTGCCGCTGCGTACGAGTCACGTCGGAGATCTGCAGGGTCTGCCGATCGCCATCAACATGGAAAATGCGCTCGGCCAGATCATCCTGCACGATTATCTCGGCGGCACCGAAGGCGGAAATGGTTCGATCGCCTGCACCGGTGAGCAGGGATCCGGAAAGAGCTACTTCCAGAAGATGCTCGCCGGACACATGTCAGATCTCCTGTGCCCGGCATGGGTGATCGATCAAAGCGAGCACGGCGAGTGGGTTGTCTACGCGCAGCAGCTCGGCGGTGTGGATGTCATCGACGCGATGGCGCCGCAGTACTCTCTGGACCCGCTGAAGGTGCTCCCGATGGAGCGCGCAGGAAAGCTGTTCGTCGATCTCATGCTCCCGCTGCTCGGTCTGTCGCCGATGAGCAAAGACGCGTCGATCCTGGCGAACGCACTCACACCGGCAAACCGTAAGGGTCACGGCATTCATTCCAGCCGCGACCTCATCGACTACCTCGAGAAGACCGCAGACGGACAACAATTGGCGACGGGCCTGGCGTTCTACGCCTCGCAGGAATACACCCGGACACTGTTCGACCCGATCGGACATGACGGCGGTGTCCGGCGGCTGCCCGCGTTCGCCCCGAGCCGTGACCGGGCTGTCGTGTTCCGCACCCACGGCATTTCCGTGCACAAGGGTGACGTGACGCCCACGACAGAGCCGTCGAAGCAATTCGGACGCGTGCTGTACACCGCGATCGCCGCGTACACGGCGTACGTGTTCTCGCAGAGCCGTGACCTCAATGCGTTTATCGCCGACGAAGTGTCCTTTCTTCAAGGGTCGAGTGTCCTCGAAGATCTCGTGCGCACTCCCGACCGTGTCGGGCGAAAGGCCGGAAACATCGTTGTCGCCGGTTCGCAGCTCGCGAAAGATCTACAGGACGGCAATTACGACCAGATCCGTAAGAAGTTCGCATTCCGTCAGACCATTCGCGAAAACGCGATCGCGGCACTGCAGTGGATGGGAATACCCGCCACCGAGTTGATGATCGAGAAGATGATGGTCGACACCTCACCTGGTGACAAGAAAAATAACAATCGCGCAATTCGCGGTCGCGAGGGTGAAGGGTGGTACCGGGACGGATCGGGGTCGATCGCTCGCGTGAAGGTCCTGCCGCAGGCCAGCGCGCGGCGTCACCGCTTCTCCGACACGACGACCAGCAGCATGATCCGTATCGAGGATGCCACCCGGGCGACGGTGGGTGGCCATGTCTAATCCGCTGGTCGACTTCATTGATTTGGCGGACAAGTACGGCACTCAGGTCAGCAGGTTCGGTGTCGACTTCTCCGGCAGCCTGTCGACACTGATCTGGCGCGCACCGACCGAATTGATCGTCATGTTCGTGCAGTTGTTGTTGACGTACTCGATCTGGATCGTGGACCTGATCATCAACAAGGGTCTATTCCTCGAGGTCGCCGGATCGGTGTACCAATCCCTGCTCGACACGATCTACCAATACGTCAATCCGTTGTACATCGCCGTCATCGCCGCGATGATTTTGTTCGCGCGTATGTTCATCGGGGACAAAGTGTTGACCACCGAAAAGAACGGTGGCCGCATCAGCGGATTCGAGCTCAACAATTCGACCCTCGGCGGCGACGAAGCGTTCCGGAAAAAGATCACCAGCGAGGTGATGAACTCCGCGGTCCTGTTGTTCATCATCATCATCGCGATGGCGAACCCCTTCACGCTGCTGGTGAAGGTGTTCTCGGGCATCACCTGGTTCGTCGGTAGCTTGGCTCCGCAGTCCACCGGCGCCAGCCCACAGGTCGACGGATTCCTCGCACCGATGTTGCAGGTGATCAATTTCCAGGAGGTACTCGCACCAGCCTGTGGGGAATCCTGGTCGGCCACGCTCGCCGGTGGCGGCAACGTCTCCAAACTCTCCTGCCTGACAGCATCCGAGAAAGCCGCAACCACAGCCGATCACGTCACCCTCGGGCTGGCGATCGTTTCGATCCTGATGGCAGCAGGATTCATCTACTTCTCGTGGATCATCCTGATGCGCTTCTCCTGGATGCTGTGCACGATGATCGTGAACGTCGCCGTCGTGCCCTGGCAGGCCGCGATGCTGATGGCAAGCCCGGGAAACGAGCGCAAAAAACTCAACGCGGTCAAGGACCGATTCCTCGAAGCCGCGAAAAGTCTTGCCTGGCTGATCATCACAGTGGTGGTGGCCTCAGCGGTGCCAGCTGCATTGATCACCGCGGTGTCGTCGACGAACATGCCTGCTGTGATCACGATGCTGATCTCGTCCGCCCTGTTCTTCCTGGCAGGCAAATTCGCGAACAAATACATCGGACGCCGATTCAAGCGCGACAAGGACGGCAACCGCATCGAGATCACCGATTCCGGTGCCACCGGCTGGAACGATTTCCGGCAGAACGGCGGAATGGGGAAGTGGCTCGCCGAACCGTTCAACGAGGCCCAGAAAGCATCCAAAGCGGAGCTGGCGATGTCGGAAGCGATTATCAACGGCACCAGCGAGACACACTCGCAGAGCACCACGCAGAAAGGCCCGACGGTGGATCAGCCGGTAGTGGACCCCGCATTGGACGAGGCGGTGAAAACGGTTGACCTGACGACGAAACAACCCGCCGTCATTCTCGATTCGGTCGCCGGAAAGATGCTCACCTCGACTGCCCCCAACGGCGTCGACACGGTGACAGAAGTTCAGCCCGCGGCCGGGCCGATGTCCTCGGCGGAATTTGCGGCAGCCGCGACGTCGGCGCTGATCGCCGAAGCAAATGGCCACGCGGAAACGCAGATGTCCGGCGCCAAAGCCGACGCGTTCACCGACCCGACATCGTTGACGGGCGGAGGTGACATCGGAGCCGGTGCAGTCGCCGGTATGGCAGCAGCGACCGCCGCTGGCGCCGTCGCCACCAGGGTCAGCGGATACCCCGGAACAGCAGGCGACGACAGCGGAGGGCGTCATCACCGCAACGACGGCGAAACCCCGAACGGAGCGGCGGAAGCCGTCGCGGCTGTGGTTGCCCTGGACCCCGAAGCCGAGCGCCGACAGACCATTGCGAACTACCTCGACGCGATCGAACAAATCTCCGTAGACCCGGACGCCGTCGAAGACACCAGCGTCACGACCACCATCACCACACACGACGTCGACACCACCGCATTCCACCGGGTGGCGAAGGTCTACAGCGAAACCGCCGAGCCCGGCGAGGTCGATCCGATCTCCGACGGCGTCGTCGGACGTTCCGGCGAGTTCCTTTCCACCGTGAGCAGTGACGTCCAGTGGCAGGAATACAAGACCCTTGCAAAGAGCATGGGAATGAACATCGAACCACCACCAAATGAATCCACAGAAGAACGCCCTAATATCACATTCTATTCATCGACTGTGGATGGAAAGAATGAAGTGAGATACCGTGGTCGCGGCGGGTTTGGAGACGCAATTTAAGTGCGGAAATGCGTGTTATTCTTCGACACGAATGGGTGACGTTTTACCGGAGGAATTATGGCCACGTTTGAATCGAATGATGACATTGCTGAACTGGAAGCTATGCGGGCCGCGCTGGTGGCAGGTACTCCCCACACGCCCGCACCACCGCCGCCGGTAGCCCCGCAACAAACGCGGGCTCCGGAATTGGCGCAGCAGTCCGTGGAAGTGGGATTGCCGGACGTCGACGACTTCGCCGAGGAGCAGCCGACGTCGCAGCGGGCGGAGCCTGAGATGCCGCCCGCTGAACCGCGGCCCTCCTTCACGAACATGCGCCCGCGCAGTTCCGGTCAGCCATCGCACGCTCCGCCTGCGCAGCAGTTCGCGCCGCCGCCGGAACCGCCAGTTGCGAGCACAGAAATTCCTGTGGACACCGACGGGTGGACGCCGATCTCATCGATGCCGCCCATCGCGCCGCCGCCGATCGCACACCCACCAGCGGCACACCCGCCGGTCGAGCAGTCGTTCGAGGAGCAGCCGTACGTAGAGCAGCCGTACGTAGAGCAGCCGTTCGGGGAGCAGTCGTTTGCGGAGCAGTCGTACGTAGAGCAGCCGCGGGTGAGGCAGTCGTATGTTGCGCAGTCCTACGCTGAGCAATCGCCACCAGTGCAGCACCGCGCTGCGCATTCTCCCGTCGCGCAGCCGCCTATTTCGCCGCCGCCCGTTTCACAGCCGCCTATTTCGCAGGCGCCGGTCGCGCATTCCGCTGTCGCGCAACCTGCGGTCGCGCCGCCGTCGATCACCGCCGAACAATTGCAGGCTTTGTTGGCGGAGAACCCGGGTCTGCTGGCCCAAATAGGAGCGACGACTACCGCGAGCGCCGACGCCACGAGGGCCACGCCTGCAGCCGCGGCGCCCGCGAATGCGGTCGCCGAACCGGAGGTCGATACCGCGCTGGCAAGCGCCGACCTCGCGAAAGAGGGATGGCGCGCGTGGCTGGTGAAGCTGGGCCTTCCCGTGCGGAAAGGCGCGACCGAACGATTCAACGACCTCATGGACTACGCACACGAGGTGATCCGCCGTGACCTCGGTAAACCCATCGTCATCGGAGTCACGTCGTACCGCGGAAGCTGCGGAAAGACATCTGCGACGGTCGTGCTCTCCCGGTTGTTGGCCGAGATCCGCGACGAAAGTGTCATCGCACTCGACACCGATCTGCACGGCACATTGTTGTCTCGGGCATTCGGTGTGAACGAGTCGGGCGGTGACCGGCAGATCATGATGACGTTGTCTTCTGTGCTGCGGGGCGGCGGCGCCGAAATCTCAAGCAAGGTATGGGACGGCGGTGACGGATTCGTCTTCGTGCCGGGTAGCCGGACGAACAAGGCGAACACGGTCACCCCGAACGACTACTACGCAATCCTTGACGCTGCGCGGCAGATGTATCGATTCGTGTTCGTCGACATGTCTGCGCTGATGGATTCGGAACTGTACAACACGGTGCTCCGCAGCCTCGACGGCTTGGTGATGATGGCGCCGACCGTCGAAGACGGTGTGCAGACGCTGTACGAGACGCAGTCGGATCTACATCAGCGCGGCGTCGGGAATCTGAACAATCACCGGATCACCGTCCTGAACAACACCAACCCCGCACGGACCGCGGTCGACACCGCCGAATTTGCGCGAGGGCTCAAACATCGCGACAAACGTGACGTCGTGGAAATTCGATACGACAAGCATCTGTCGCAGTCGACCGTGATCGACATCGCGCATCTCTCTCAGCCGACGACGACCGATTTCACGTTGGCGTTGGCGACGTTGATCGACACTTTTGATGACCGCGAAACGCATGAATGAAATCCGCTGAAAATTGCTACTGTTTTCACAAAAGAAAGGGACAGTTAAATGACTGAAATTCCGGATGCAGAACAGATCGCCCGCGACATCAGAACGAACCTCGACATGCTCGAAGAGGAACGCGCCGCCGTCGACGCTGCAACAGCAGTACGCGAGAAGGCGGAAAAGGATGAGGTTGCCGCGCAGCAGGCGTACAACGAGAGCATCGAGGAAGTTCGCAAGGGCGGTCTGCTGACCGATGCGCTTCTCGAGAGATTTAATCACCCTGTCCCCAAGCGTCCCGGACGTCCGAAGAAGCCTGCGGGAAAGCCCGCCGGTGCCTCGGCAGCGTCCGCATAACCGAAGGGCCGCACAGCCATGCTGACCAACACCATCAGGGACACCCACGTCCGTGTCACCGTGCAGGTGCCCGATCACACCGTGGACGTCACCCTCGCTCGCGATCCGGCGCTGGCCATCACGATCAAAAAATTGGTGACCTACATCGCGAACGCGCTGGCGAACAAGGACGACGAGAAAGCCCTGGAATGGGTGAAGGATCAAAATGCCGTCTGGCAGCTGACGAACCTTACGTCCGACCACCTCTCGTCGAGTATGTCCCTGAAGGACCACGGCGTCCTCGACGGTGACTACCTGATGTTGGTGAAAAGCGATCAGCGTGAGGCGTATCCGGCGCTGATCGACGACGTCGCCGAGTCGATCGCCTTCGCGCAACGCAACATGACGTCGTGGACGAGTGCGTTCGCGCGAACCCTCGCCTCGTTCATTGCGCCGCTGGTGGCGTTGGTCGGCGTCGGAATCGTCGTGTACGGCGGATGGACAGGCGAACTCGACACCATCGGGCAGGCTTCAGCGTGCGGTGTCCTCGCAGTTCTGGGCGCAGGCCTGCTCATCGGCGCGGGATTCGGGATCCGCGGTGCGGTCGACGCAACGGCACGTAATCTCGTCGCGGCGTTGATTCTGGTCGGCTACGTATGTGTCGGGGGAGCGGGCCTGCTCGCCTTCCCTGGAACAGTGGACATGTTCAGCGTGATCGTCGGTGCGCTGGTGTTGACGACCTGCGCGATCGTCGGACTGATGACAATCGGGAAACCCTCTCGATTGCACTACGCGGTAGCAACTTTCGGCGCGCTGATCCTGATCGGGTGCCTGCTGGCGATTGCCACAGAACGAGATCCATTGGTGTTCGCGGTACTGCTGAGCGCGTCGGCATTGCTGTTCCTCGTTTTCGCCCCGCGACTCTCGCTCGTGCTGGCGGGCATCCCGATGCCCTTCGTGCCGACCATGGGTGAGACGTTCGTTCACGAGAACTCGGACGACATCACCACCGTCGATTCCAGTTCCAGTTCAGCCGCGATCACCGCGATTCACAACCAGGAACACAAAGTTCTCAGTGCCTACGACTGCCTCGTCGGTATGACCTGGGGTGGGTTGTCCACGTTCGTGATCTCCGCGGTGGTGGCGGGCGCGAACATGGACCACCACCAGTCCGCGGTGATGGTGTTCTACGTAGTCATCGCTGCAGTGTCCCTGTTCCGCGGTAAGTCCTTCGAGGATGCGGTGTCCTCACGGTCGTGGATCGTCGCCGCAGCCACCACATACGCGGCGTTCGTGCTGACGTTGGCGGTGAGCGGCACGAATTACTCCTACGCACTCATCGGTCTCGGTGTCCTGGGCGCTGGGACCGCGATGGGCTGCTACGTCTCCATCCGCGAGAAGATCGTCAACTCGCCGGTCCTGCTCAAACTGCTCGAACTCGTCGAGTCGATCATGTTTGCCATGCCGATCGTGCTGATCGTCGTAATCCTCGACGGCTACAACAAAGTTCGCGGATGATGATCCGCCGGGCCGCTGCCGTGGCGGGTGCTGTGGGAGTGCTCCTGGCCACGGCGGCGGTGCCCGCCGCCGCCGTGGAACCTCCCGACATCCCCGGAATTCCTCTCACCACACCCGACGATCCGAACCCGGCGCCGTCGGTACCGATGGTGCAGAAAACGGCGTGCGCAACGTCCGCGACCCTCGCCGGATCGGAATTCACCCGCGCCACACCGGCGAACGTCGCGTTCGGTGTGGAAAACCTGCACCGGTACGCCACAGGTAAGGGAATTACCGTCGCTGTCGTCGATTCCGGCGTCTCTCCCGGTGTTCGGCTTCCCCGACTGACCGGTGGCGGCGACTACATCACCACCACCAACGGTCTCGAAGACTGCGACCATCACGGCACGCTGGTCGCCGGGATCATCGGCGCGGCCCCCGCCAGCACCGACGGTTTCGTCGGCGTCGCCCCCGACGCGTCGATCCTGTCCATCCGTCAGACATCGTCGGCGTACGAGCCCGCCGACAAAGGCCCCGACGCCCCGGCTGGCGGATCGTCGACCTTGGCGACCCTTGCCCGCAGCATCGTGCGAGCCGCGAACTCCGACGTCGACGTGATCAACCTGTCGATCACTGCCTGCTACCCGACGGATCAGTTCGTCGACACCTCCGACGTTGCTGCAGCGCTGAAATACGCCGTCGAGGTCAAAGACGTCGTAGTCGTCACGGCTGCAGGCAATTCCGGTTCCGATGCCTGCAAGTCGAACCCTGGGTACGATCCCGCGAACGGCGGCGATCCCCGCAACTGGAACGGCGTCGAGCACGTGTCGATGCCCTCGTTCTACGCGCCGCTGGCGCTCAGCGTCGGGGGCACCACTCTGACCGGCGAGGCCTACACCGGCACGATGGCCGGGCCGTGGGTGACTGTCGCGGCCCCGGCTGTCGACATCGTCTCCCTCGACCCCACCAAAGGCGACAACGGCGGACTGACCAACGCGACCGTCGGCAAGGACGGTCCGCGTGCGATCAGCGGCACGTCCTTCGCATCCGCATACGTCGCGGGTCTCGCTGCGCTGATCCGGGAAATGCACCCCGACCTGACTGCGCGAGAAGTGATGGACCGCATCCGAAACACTGCGCACACGCCAGGGTCCGGAGACCGTAATCTGATCGGTGAGGGTGTCGTCGATCCCATCGCGGCACTGACCTCCACTACCGCTGACATCCCCGCGGCGACCGCGTCGCCGTCCTACCAGGCTGCCGGTGCGCCCGGCACCGACGTGGAGACCCTGATCCGCAACATCACCATCATCGCGATCGGTGGCGTGTGCATCCTGGGACTCATTGTCGCGGTTGCCTATCGAATGCTTCGAGAGGATCGATCATGATCAAGCTGACGAATACCACCGCCCCTGTCGCGGTGGCCGTGGGTACCGTCGCCGTGTTGGCCATCGGTGCATTGCCCGGCGACAGTGTCGCCCGCCCGATCATCGCCGCGGTCGCTGCGCTGGTGATTCTGTCGATCCTGGTTGCTCCCGGCGGCAAGTCCACCGTCAACCGCTTCCGGCGGCGCCGCCATTTCGCCCGCCCCGACCGGTTCTTGTCGCTGCTGTACGCGACGCTGCGTGTGGGAACCGTGTGGGACGGGCAGGCGTTGTCGATGTTCGTTGCGTTGCGTCCGGTTCCGTTTCGGGTGGCGGTGGTCGGCGCGAACGAGACCGGCCTCGAATCACGTTCATTGCCACTGGAATTGATCCGCGACCATCTGATCCAAGGCGATGTGAATTTGGAATCCATCCGTGTGATCGCCAGCGGCTACCGCGCCTACGGTGACTCGGCCTACGGTCAGGCGTACACCTCGGTCGTCGGGCAGACCGCGATCCCGGACACCCTCCAGACGGTGATCGAGATCCGGGTCAACCTGCGCAAGTCGTACCAAAGTGTGCTGGCCCGCGCCACGAACGGCAGCATCCCCACCGGCATCGGTAAGGCCGCGCACATCGTCTCACGGCGCCTCGAACAGAACCTCAACATCGAGGGGTTCTCGGCGAAGGTGCTCAGGCGCAACGAGATTCGAGACTTCCACGACATGATGCTGGCGCCGATGAATGACGGGCTGCGTGACGAGCGGTGGACGCATCTCGGGGGAGCCGTTCCGACAGTGACGGCGGCGCCGACCGAATGGAGTGAACTCGCTGTCGAGCGGTGGCTCGGTGTCCCGGCCGACCGTATCGCCTATGTTCTCGAGATCGCCAACGACCGCCACCGGCAGGCCACCGTCGGTTTGACCGTCGCCTACTCGTACAGCAAAGCGACGAAGATGCCCGCGCGGGCGTTGAGCTTGCGGGCGAACGACGGCGAGCACGGCGACCATGCCACGGCGATGCTTCCGTTGGCGCAGACCGTCTCCTCGCCTGCCCCGACCTTGACGGTGCCCCGCGGATCCGCGTTCCCTGTCTCCCTTCCGGCGTACGGGCTCGGGGTGTACCTCGGGCCGTGGGCAGACGGAGCTGGCCGCGTTTTCCTCAACACCGACACCAGCGGCGAGGTCCTCTGGCTCGAAACGCCGGAGGCGTTCGTGCAGCAGCTGGCTGCTCGCATCACCACTACCGGCGCCCGTGTCGGCGTCTACATCGACACGCCGCAGTGGTCTGACCTGGCCAACCGTGTTCTCGGGTTGCGTCTGTCCCCGACCGAACCTGTCGACGTCGCGATCTATCAGGGCAGGCCGCCATCGCAGGTCCCGGCTTCGACCGTTGTGATCGTGTGGGCTCCGGAAGGTGTTCCGTCCGCTGTCGCGTCGGCGCACCGGATCACCGCCGACGAGAACAGTGTGATGACTGTCGTTTCCCGGACCTCGCGCGCGAAGTTCCATTGGGAAGCCCCGATCGCGGAGTTGCCGTTCGTGACCTCGCTGCGGGGGTAGATCGTCGAAGTGCCTGCCGGGGTCCGCTAAAGCGAGCCCCGGCAGGCTGCAACGGATGGGGCAGCGTCGAACGGCGGGTCCGTCCGGTGGAGCGGCCTTGCTCGGCAACAATCGTTTCGTTTCGGAAACAGCAGGAGCCTGGCGTCGGCCGGTCGACACGACTCGTCTGGCGCAGGCCCTATTTTCGCTAAACAATTCGTTCAACATTAGTCAGCAACATTCCCGGCAATATTGATCGTTATAAAAGGCGATTAGGCGTCACGCGCCCCGACCCTAGGTGCCCTGAGGAAACTCTCATCGGACTCCCGCTGCGACCCTCAAAGAGATTGAGAGGTTGATGAGTTGCCAGGCCGCGACAAATGAACACATCAAATGGGCCGAGTCCACGTAGTCTGAAGTGCAAAGTGGGGATGATCTGAGGGATAACTGTCGGTACCATCCCCATTGTTCGGTAAAACCGATCTGACGAGCATCAAGTAATGAGGAGGGGCCATCATGACAGCAGTAGGAATGGCATCAGTAGCGGGCGTTCAGGCTGGTGCGTCCGCAGTCAGCGCCATCGAAGGACAGGTCAGCGGAACGCACGAGCTCGTGCACGCAGTCGCGGCAGCGATTGTTCCGCCCACGCAGGACTCCGCCTCGTACCTCGCCTCGGTGCGCCAGGGAACCAACGTCGAAGGCTTCTCCAACGCCCTCCGCGCTGGTCTGGCGCAGCAGCAAGGTCTGGCGCAGGTCGTGGGATCCGCTGCCACGACCACCGCAATCCAAGACGAGCTGAACGCGGCAGCCGCGACAGCAATCTCGGTCTAGGAGAAAACAAGTGGGTGCTGAGCCGTGGGGGTTGTATCCGCCGGAGATCAACTCCGGTCGATACGACGCCGGAATTGGTCCAGCAACGTGGTTCGCTGGCGCGGTCGAATGGGCAGCCTTCGCAGGGCTGGTTGCCGAGGCGCAAGCAGCCCTGGGAGTGCAGGTCGGGTCGATCACGGGACAGTGGGAAGGTCTCGCATCGCAGAAGACCAGTGCCGCTGCGGTGCCGTTCATCACCTGGCTCCACGAGATGGGCGGCATCGCCACCCTCAACGCGCAACGCAACTTCGCCGTTGTTCAGGCTTATGCCACCGGCCGGGCGGCGATGGTGCCGACACCGGTCATCATCGCCAACCGGATCGCAGCGAGAACCGCCCAGGTGCTCGGTGCAATGGGTGCGGTGAACACCGAAATGGTGCGCCTGGAAATCGAATACGCATCATTCTGGACGCACAACGCCGGAGTGATGACCTCCTACGATGCCGCCGTGACCGCAGCGACGGCACCGACGCCGATTCCCCCACCTCCGCCGCTGGTGGTCGATGCAGTCCCCGGCGGCGGAATCCAAGGACAGCTGCAGAATCTCGCCCAGCAAGCCGGAGGGGCAAACCCGATGGGGATGGGGCGCTCGATGATGCAGGGCATCCCGAGCCAATACGCAGGTCCCTCACTCAACAACTCGTCGTCGCTGGCGCGTGTTCTCGGTTCGGGCGCTGGAACAGGTGCAGCGTTCGGAGGTCGCGGAGCATCGATGGGCGGCGGAGGCGCCGGTGCAGGTGCCAGGGGTGCGGGCGGCGGTATGTCCGGCGGTTTCAGCGGCCTGCTGACTCCGCCGCTGACAGCGTTCAACGCCCCGAATATGGGCGTCGGTGGTGGAGCCGGATCCGCTTTCGGTGGCGTCCAGAATGCCGCCTCTGTTGCGCGACCGGCTGCGCCGATGATGCCGCCAATGGGCCGCGGATCGCAGTTGCAAAAGGATGTAGAAGAGCGCGATCGAGAAACAATTATCGCGGCCGATCAAGAGTTTGCTGACACGCTCGTAAAGACACCAAATGAAGCCGCGAAATTTGGTGAAGAAATTTCCGTACCTGCTCATCTACGATGAGCAATCAGGGGTGGAAAACCATCGAGTAACACCACCCGACACCGAACTCGATAAGGGGTAAAGAATGTCCACACCGGTAAAGCTCAGTGCACCCGACGCGCGCGCAATCGCTGCCGAACTGCTCAGCGGCAACGATCAGCTCGAGGCTTCGAGCAAGGCTCTCGCGAGCATCGCCAGCGACCTGTCTGTCGCAGGCATGCAGGGTGAAGCGGGCCGCGCAGTTGCCCGCAAGCAGGAGGAGCTGACGCAGCGCGCAGGGGAACTGATCAAGACCTCCCGCGAGCAGGCTGAAGGGCTCAACAACTACGCCAATCTGGTCGAGCAGACGCAGGCTGAGGACGCTGCCGCAGCCAACGCTGTCTGATCGACTTCCATCCCTCCATCTGCTGAAAGTAGGAAATCATGACGATCAATTACAACCCCGGCCAGATCGAAGCTGCGCTCGCAGCCGTCGACGGACAGGCCCGCGAGTTCGAAGACGGCGCTGCCCGTATCGAAGCAGGCTTCAAGCGACTGGCTGATCTGTCGGAGGGTGTCGCGATCCAGGCGGCTACCGACACGCAGAACAAGTCCAACGCGCTCCGTCAGGAGACCAAGGCGAACGTTCTCACCCTGAAGGCGACCGCGCAGGCTTCGCTCGACAAGGTGCGCTCGCAGGACCAGCAGTACTCGGGCATCATCGCCTGATCTCGACAGCAAGAATTTCGCCGCAGCAACACCCCAGGAATCATCGGGGAGTTGCTGCGGCGAAGTCGTTTTACGTGCCGTTGATCGGGGCGGGGAGCGTGCCATCCGCGCGAGGCCGGATATGTCAGCATGCAGGGCCGATCGGTATTTACCGGGTAAACGCTGCACGCTGTTAGAGCGTGATGAACCGTCGCGGACGGGGGAGCGCTTACCCGGGGAATCGAGCGAAAGAATGCCTGGACGAGTTCGGGTGGGGGCTGTCAGTACCCGGCGAGGGCCGAGAGCATCGGACGTGCCGGGAGTCGCGACAAGAAGGTCAGCGACTTGCGAACCTCTTCGACCGTCGCGGGCGCCAACGTCTTCCACAAGTTCCCGTCACCGGTCTTCTGGACACCGCCGACCGACACACCCGCATTGTGGAAGTAGTCGATCGTTGTCGTGCCCTCGCTCAGCATGCGTTGAGCTCCACCGATGTAGGCGATATGAGTGGCGGCGATGTGGTCGAGTTGGAGGAACTTCTCGACCGCCATGATGGTGCGAGAAGGGATCTCGGCTTTCCTGAGCGCATCGGCGAATCTGCTGACCGTCAACTTGTGGTCACGCTGAGCCTGCGTGTCGTCACTGTCCGGCAGCGGGGATCGGGCCGGGGCGCGATTGAGCAGCTCCGCCGGAAAAGACACCGCCGGAATCTTCGCCGGTGACCACTGCTTGTCGGGGTCGCCGACCCGGAGCAGCTCACGGGCCGCGACCAACGCCAACGGATCCCCTGTCGCGGACATCGACAGATCGACGTGTTCCCCGGCGCGCACCGCCGTCACCGTCGTCGGCCCACTCGCGGCCACGACCACGTACACCCGTGGAGTGCTCGGCAGCGACTGTCGCATGTACTCCATCCACATCTCGTCCAGATCGAACGTCACCTGCTGGCGTTGGTTGTGCAGCAAGATCACCGCGGTGAACGCATTCTCGTACCGGAACAGCGGATCGAGCAGCGAACGAGCTTGCTCCGTCAGCGCACCACGTGTATCGAGCAGTGACGCCGCGACGAGCTGCTGGTCGACGATGGACGCCACATCGTCGGGGACCTCGGTGATGTTCGGACCGAGTTCGGCGAGAGGGTGTGGATAGAACTGGCTGAGGCGAGCCAGGTGGAGAGAGGTCAACATGGCGTGAGTCACGGATGATCCTTTCAAGAGCTGCACTGGTCCGCGAGGACGGCGCTGAGTTCGGTCACGGTGTCGTCGTCGGCCGCGGTAAGGATTCCACGTTGTGTGAGATCGACGATGCCGGTGATAGCTGCAAGGGTGTAGCCGGTCTGTGCTGAGCTGGTGTACGTCTCGGAAATGGTCGCCGGATCGGTGTCCACCGTCTGCGTGACCATCTGGCCAGCAGTGGAGTTCGCGAACGCGATGATGCTGTCGTACGCGGCCGGATCGATGCCGTTCGCAATCTCTTGGCTACGCCACGCGATCCACGCCCAGGCCGTCTCGACGTCGGTGCGCGGGGGAACGGTTTCGACGACCTCCTCAAGCGCTACCGCGGTGATCGGGAGGCACGCCTGAAGGTTGACCGCCTGGTCGTCGTCGGAATCAGCTGAATCTTCACTACCGAAGAAACTGGAAACCGCGTTCTGTACGGCTTCGACTGGGGCGAATACAGCGGAGAGGATCAAGCTGAAAACCATGAAAACAGCTCCCAGAGATCCCACGACTATCGCGCAGATAATGACGATCTTGACGATCGCAACATTGCGAATACGCGTGGCGAGAAATGATTTCACCGAATGAACTCCTGACCGAGTAGATAGGAGCAATGCTATCGTCTTCGGGAACGCAATATGTCGACTGATGAAGGTGGTGACGATGAGCTGGGACGCACGCAAGATCGGCCAATGGGCCGTGGCAGGTGTGGTCGTTGTCGGCGTCGTCGCCGGGGCAGTGGTGCTCGCGCAGCCGTCCGATTCCCCCGGGCAGCCCACCGCAGCGCCGTCGTCGACCACCGCCTCCGAGATCAGCGCCGCACCCGGCGTCGATCCGAGCGCGAAGACCTTGACTTTGCCGATCGCGGAATCGGTGTGGGCGGAAAGCTGGCAGGCGCGGGAAACGAAGAACGCCGCCGCATACGAGGCATCTACCTGCGAGAAGTACATTTCCGACGAGACTTCGCTGCGGCGAGCCGCCGACACCGCGGATCTGCTTGCAGCGTTCGAGGAGTCGAAGAAGTACCGCCCTCCGTGGGCGATCCAGGACAGCGAATTGCTGGACGTGGACTTCCAAGGCGGGATCCTCGGACGGTTGCGCACCGAAGCCACGGTGACGGACAACCGCAACGTCCCGCCGACGACAGATCGCAGGGTCGTGGAGTACGACATGACCTACAAGGACGGCCGCTGGAAGCTCTGCCCCAGCATGACGCCACTCGGGTAACGACTCTGTCTCTCATGGCCCGTGAAATGCCGATTTCTAAACGGCCTTTGCTGGTCGCGCACTGACTGCGGAAGCGGCCTATGAATGCTCGATCGCGGGAGGGCGATAAACCGCCCTATGAAGCGGCTCAATGCGAACGCGGTCGACGACCGTAATCGCGGAAGTGAAGCGCCTCGTTTTGTCAGGGAAGCGGGCCAGGTCTACACCTGGCCCGCTTTCCCTTTTCTTCCGATGCAGTCGCAGTCCGGGGACGGCCCCTTTGTGTGCTCGACCGTGGTGCCGGACCCCCTTACCTCTGTGCCCGCACCCCGGAGCGCGGCGTGCGCGAACCAGGTGGGCAGCCGCTAGATTGGACCCAGTCGGTGCGGCAGAACCGCACCATCGACGGCCAGATCCGTCGGCGTTGCGAATGGAGTGGGAAAAATGCAGAACAACTTGCGGGACGTGTGGGGCTTCAATCGCATCTCCCTGGGCAGCCCGGCGGATCCCGCCGTATCCGTCAAGGCCGTCGTCGAGGCGTTGGCCGTCGGCGCGCAGGACCGCGGAATCGATTCCTCACGTCCGTCCGATGCCCTCGACGCCTCCCGCGACGTCATCATCGACGACGTGATCTTCGGCGTCATCGGTGGGCTGCCGCGCGGCACCGACTGGAAGATCGACAACGACACCCTGTATGCCGTGTGGGGTGGCATGACACTCGAAACCTTGATCGCGCAATAGCATTCACGCCGGGACGAATAGTTCATCCCGGCAGATACAACGAAGGCGGGGCCGGTGAGTGATCACCGGCCCCGCCTTCGTACGTACTGCGGTAACTCAGAATCCTTGCTGACGGCGAGGAGCGATCGGCTGCCGCGTCGGTGACGCAACGATGTCAGGCTCCGGATCCGCCACCTGTTCCGGCGCAACCGGGTACTCGAAATCATCGGATGTCATCGAAAAGCCCTCAGTTCCAGCGATATCCGCTGAAGCGTCTTCCTCGTCGTGTTCGATCACAGCTGACTGTCCTTTGCCCGGATCAACCTCACTCTTGTGAAGATCGACCTCCGCCTCAGGTAGACCGTTCACCGGCGCCCGCTCGTCGAAGTCGTCATCGTCGTCATCGAGCTCGTCGAGGGAGTGGATCACCGATCCGTCCGCCGCGTCCCCGCCGCCGAGGTATTCGTCGCACAGCGGATCGTATTTCATCATCGACGGCCGGGTGGTGCCGTCCCGGCCGCTGAGGCGGACAACCGGAAGTTTGTACAGGTCGTCGAGTTCGTCTCCGTAATCCGGCCCTTCGACCTTGAACCACAAGCGCGGGTACAGCACCGGAATCCGGTCGCTGGCCTCGCTCTTGTACCGGCGCCATTGTTCCGCCACCTCGGGGTTGGCCGGAGGTTTCGACTCGCCAGGTGAATAGGCGTAGTACGACTGGAACTCGATCGCCGAATTGTTGCCTTCCTCGTCGGACATCAACGCCAAACCACGTCCGCGGTCGCTCTTTTTGATGGTGCCACCAATCCGCTTGGCATCTTTCTGCAGTGCTTCGGGAAACACCTCCGCGATGGTCTTGTCTTCGGGCGGACCGAGTGAGACGCGCAAGCCCAGGTTGCCCAGTAGTGCGCCGGGGATCGTGGAGCGGTAGGCCTCCTGCGTGGACAGGATGAGGTGCACCTTGAACTCGCGGCCGACGCGGGTGATGAACAGCAGGTCCTGCTCGAATGCCTCATGGCCGTACTCCGCCTTGACGTTTGCGAGCATCGTCGCGTACTCGTCGAGGAGCAGCAACAAGGGGGGACGCTGGAACGGGTCCTGATGCCCAGCCCGTTTGCGCAGTTTCGCGTCCTTCTGGCGCCCGCGTAGCTCGTCGGCGACCATGCGCACCATCCGAACGTGGTCCGCGGTGCGCTGGGAGATCGCCACGATGCCGCGCTGGCGGTGCAGGCCTTCGTAGTCGGTGCCTTTGCCGTCGCCGAGGAACAACATCCAGCCAGCGACTCGGAAGTGTTCGATCACCGCGCGGGCGAACACCGACTTACCTGAACCCGTGCCGCCGATGAACAAGCAGTGGGGCAACTTCGCGAGATCGATCTCGAGAACGTCGCCAGAAGAGGTGACACCCAACCGCATTCGGAAATCCGGGTACAGACTGAGTGCGTCTTTGACGTCCTGGGGAATGTAATGCGGGATCGGTGGGGTGATGACGGATGGGAATCCGGCCTTGCGGGTGAATGTCATCGTGTCGGATTGCGCGTCGGTGGCGAAGTTCCAGTACCCGCCGACCGATTGCGTCAGTTGCGTGTAGATCGAGAGACGAACATTTTCCTTGGCGAACAGACCGGCTTTGGTGGCTCGGACACGGAACGAGGTGTACTCCCCGGTCTCTTCGTCCTGGACGAGGGGATGGGTGATCACGATCGACAGTCCGTCGCTGACCTGCTGTAATCGGCTGATGAACTTGTCCGTAGGAAGTGGCACCTCCTCGACCTCCGGCATCGCCGGGACCATGGCGGGTGCGAACTCCTCCGGCGCAGGTGCCGTGGCAGGCCCGGCTGCTTCGCTGCGCGGACTGCCGCCGCTGCGCACGCGGCGTGAGGCCCACCAGGATGCGCAGGCGCCAGCAGTGAAGAGGCCGTAGAACGTCGCCAGCGAGGTCGTGTCGAGCTGCTGACTGGGAAGGTCGACCACTGCCCGCGCCAGTAGTGATCCGCCGACCATCATCGTCTGCCCGACCGCCGCGGCTGTGAGCGTGCCTGCCAGCGGGGCGCGGGCGGAATCGGGAATCATGTCAGCTCTCCGGGAACTGCCAGGCAGTTGCCGGGAAACCGGGTATCTGCAGGTTCGCGCAGGCGGCTTCGACTTCCTCGGGGGTCGCGTCGACTTCCACGGTGCAGGTGATCGCCATGTAGGAAGAGTCGATCACCTCGCCGTCGAGCATCGTCGGGAGGTTGAGCGGCTCGACGCCCTTGCCGAACACGCCGATGACGGGAAGGTTCACCGCCGCGCACCCTTCTCGGATCGCGACCTGGTACTCACGGGTTTTGCCCGTGAGCGCATCTCCGAGAAGCAGATGCAGCGGAAGCGCTGCTGTCTTCAAACGGAAAACTGTCGACACGAAATGACCTCCTCGAATGGGGTACTCGATAACCAGGAAGTCATCGAGAAATTGTCAGTCCCCATTGTGTCATGTATGGAGCGATTGGAATCACGAAGGCGTCGCCGGATTCGTTGGTGGTAACACCAGAAACAATGCCCGCCGCCCACAAAGAACCATCTTCTGATATAGCCCACACCGGGGAGCCTGAATCGCCGTGATCGCTACCTCCGCTCATCGTGAAGAATCCCGCCTCCGCGGGGGCTGTCAACAAACCACACACCAGGCCAGACGCAATCCCTCGCTTGCACAGCAGCGGCTGAGTCCTGTTGATCTCCTCCGGTGTGATCGCGCCACGGATATCCCCGATGCCCGGCAACTTGCTGAATACGCGCAGCTCAGTGGTGATGTTGATCAAGGCGATGTCGCCCTGTCCATGCTGGGTCACCACGCCGACCGCCTGCCGATTCGTCGTCGTCAACTTCTGTTCCACCTTGCCGCAATGAGCCGCCGTGACCCCACGCGCGTAGCCGTCCGAGCCGGTGAACAAGAAACCGAGCGTGCAGGTGTCGGTCGTTCCGTCGACCGAAACGGCAACCAGGGGATCGGCCGGAGACAAAATCCCCGGCGCGGCACCGGAAACGCCGGGATTCAAAGCCAGGAGAATGGTCGTCGAAGCCAACGCAAATGCAGGTCGAAAATCCATGTAGAGAACCTAATCTGACGGCAAAGGATAGGGGCAGGTGATTAACGATACCGAAGCGTCCGACAAGTTCATCGGGATAAGAAGAAAGCGACATGTCGGACGGTGCTGATAAACATCTTCCTATGTCCGGAACAGATGAAGTGGAGGGTGCGCAGATGCGTAATCGACCCGGAGCGCGCGCCGCGACGCTCACGTCATCTGTGGCCCGTCAGGATGTCCGATGAACGCCGCCCCTGACGCCGTCGACCAGGCGCGACAGATACTCGCCGCTGGTCGGTACTGCATCCTCGACGTCGAAACGACAGACCTCGAAGGCTCGATCGTCGAGGTGGCCGTCATCGCGGCCGACACCGGCGAGGTGTTGTTCGACGAGCTCGTCAACCCCGGCAGCGTCGCGATGAGTGCGGAAGCGGCGGCTGTGCACGGAATACAGGAGAGCGACCTCGTCGGCGCCCGGCAATGGCTTCACGTGTACCCAGACCTCGCCACCGCGATCGGTGACCGTCACATCGCGGCCTACAACTCCAACTTCGACTTCGGTCGAATCGTCCATGACTGCAACCGAATAGGCATGGACGCGGGGCGTATAGGCGACCCCGGACGGTGGATGTGCCTGATGGACTTGAGGTCCTCTGCGCACGGCGGGGATACTCGCCTGCGTCTGGACGGCGGGCACCGCGCGCTCGGTGACGTCCGCGCGGCCCGTCTCGTGCTGCAGTCGATCGCGGGTGGAGTTGCCTGCTGAGCCGTAGGCGGGAATGCCCAGCCTCTTGTTTCATTGTCGAGACACTTATGTCCCGTATGCGGAACAAATCTGGGTTATGGTGAAGATATGAACCTTCGCCAGTTCGTCGAACGATCCGCCCTGTGGAACCGTGCAGCCTCCGGGGTGAGCCGCAGCACTCGCCACCGAATCTCCAAAGAATCAGCAGCGCCGACCCTCGACACAATCGAAAAACTTGTGGGAGCTGCCGGATACAGGACTGAAGTGACCGCGTCGTCTTTCACGCCGCTTCCTCGACCACGTCGCCGGGACGAATCGCCGCACTCATCTGAGATCCCAATTCCTCTGTTTGCGAACACCAAAGGCCAACTCGTCGGCGACTTCAAATCCAACGCGGTCCACCACACCAGCGGCCAAGGTGGCACGATCCTCCTCGCGATGCTGGCGCTCGTAGCCCACGGTGTTGGATGGGAGACGTGGATGATCGATCCCAAGGGAGTCGACTCGAAGTACTTCCCCGAATCCGTAGAGATAGCGACCACCGACGACGCCGACTCCCTGCTCCATAGAGCCGAGGAGATGGTCGCTGCCGGTCGAGTGATCGAGCGGCCGATCCTGCTGACAATCGACCTTGCCAGTCACCTTATTGCCAGAAACCCTGAGTACAGCAACCGAATTCAGGCACTGATCGACAACGGGCCGACTGTCGGAATTTATCTCAACATCGGTCTGTCTCCACGTGACAGGCAGCTCACCAACGCGCACCTGCTGCACCTGCCAGTTGGAGACTACGGCGAGGTGACAGTCGATGACACCGTCTGTCGAAGGCCGTGCCTGTTCCTCGACTACATTCTTTATCGCGACTCCACGGACGTTGATTACCGACGATTCCTCGCCTACAGCTGACGCTGCGGCGCCACGGCGACCTCCGACTTGCGATACTGTTTGCGCCGCCGCGCAGTCGAACTGGCGTCAATTGCGCTGCCGTACAATTCGATTCAACACAACGAAATTCGATGGGAGTGAATGGCGATGGCGAAGTACGCCTCGACGCGAGACGAACTGCTGGACCGTATGGTGGCCGACGGATGGGGTAACCGATCGAGTGGGGACGCCGATGCGGCAGGCGGTTCTGTGGCGTTGGTGACGATCAGCGACGCCGAGAAAGCGGAGTGCGTTGACGCGATGTCTGAGGTGCTCGCCGAATTGGGTGTCGAGATGCCCGTCGGCAACTTCATCGTCCGGAGTGAGGCCGGGGAAGTGACTGTTCGGGAGTATCCGAGTGAACCAGCGGCGACCGCAGCGTACCTGGCTCTGGCTGCTGCATAGTCGATATCGCCACGGCAACAACAGGTTTCAGTGCTCTCGTCACTGTGGGTTGCGGCGGCGGCAACGGCACCTGGCGTCCGGGGTGGCTTATGGTGCCCCCTTCGCTCGATTGTCCTGAACCTCTCGGGGTTCAGGGCAATCGTCGTTTCTGGGTGTTTACCCGGTAAACAATGAACCGGAAACGAGTTCGACGTGCGCTGGGAGATCGCGGCCCGCTTGGATGTCAGGGTTATTTACCGGGTAAACGAACGACCCGGGTCTACATTCTGTGCGATCGAGGCGCTCTGGCTTTTGTCTGATTAGTTCCGGATGCCGCCCGCTGTCGAATGGCCACTGACCTGGGTCTTTGCGATGTCCGTTTACCGGGTAAATGTCCTTGAGGGGGTGGGGCCGATCGGCGACAGGGGGTGTGCGATGCAGTGAAAGTCCACATTTATGGACACGCCATACATATTTTGGTGTAAATGCGGTCGGAAATATGTATGGTGTAACCATCCACTAGGGAGGGAATGCTCATGACCACCACCGACGCGCACTGGGGCACATTGCACGAAGCCGTCAGCATCCTCGCAGGAGCATGCGACTACGCCTACGAGCGCGACGGCGCAGGATTCTCGAGCGCCGACGCGGGCATCGGCCACTTCATCGCCGAAGTCCCTCTCGCGGAATGGATTCTGGAATACGTCCTCACCTCCCAGAAGCTCGTCCGCAAGTACCGACGCCAGCTGACCGGACACCCAGCTCTCGACCTGATCAACCACAAATTCGTCCCCGCGACCGACACCATGACCGACGAAGACATCGAAGCGGTGTACATCGGTGCCCGCGAGGTCGCCCGCCGTGGCGGAGAAGTCCACCGCGCCCGCACCCGCATCGCCGCCGGGAGTTCCGTCCACGTAGACGGCACCACCGTCGCACTCTCGTTCCCGTACGACGAAGAACTGATCGAAGAATCACGGGCGATCCCCGGCCGCAGCTATGACCGCGAGACCAAAGCCAACCACTACCCCCTCACCTCGCTGTCTGCCGTCATCGCCTTCGCGGATCGTCACGGCATCAGGGTCGACGACGAAACCCGCACTCTGGCAACCGCTGTCGACGCCAACCCCCGCGCCTACGCCGACCCGAACGTGACCGTGGACGGCAAAGCGTTCAAGATCGTCTGCCCCTTCGTTGATGGCCTGGCGCCAGCGCTGCGCACGCTCAACGGCAACAAGGCCACCTGGGACGGCCCCTCCCGCTCCCACCGCCTTTCCCTGACGTGCGACCGCGGTGCATTCGCTGCACTCCTCGGGAAATTCGACTTGGTCGCGGACGATGATGTCGTCACCCTCCTCGGCCTCACGGCCGTCGAGCCGCACGTCACCCTCGACGGCTCCGCGCTGCTCATCGCCGCCACCAGTGGTATCAACGACGCCGTCTACGATCTCCGGGGCAGCAACCGCGTGACCACCGTCAACGGTGCCTTGCGCATCGGTACGCACGTCGCGCCCGCAGAACTGTTGGCCCATTTCACGACCGCCGGACTGCGGCTCGGGGATGGCGTCGCCGAAGCCCTCGCCAACGAAATCGACACCCAGGCAAGGAATCGAGCCTCTGCCACCGCGGAAACCGGAACAGCAGTAGCGGTCCCTGGCCTCGGAGTCGACCTCTTCCCCCACCAGCATCCGGCAGTCCAGCACATCGTCGATCACCGACGCCTGATCCTCGCGGACGACATGGGACTGGGGAAAACCATTACCGCCCTCGCCTCGGTCGCCGCCGCCGACAGCTTCCCCGTGGTCATCGCCTGCAAACCTGACCTGATCTCGAATTGGCACAAAGAGAGTGCCCGTGCATTGCCCGGACGCAAGATCTACACCGCTGCAGGAATGACTGCCCGCGATATCCCCGCCGACGCCGAGATCGTCATCATCGGATTCACCGCTCTCGCAGCGCTCGCCGAACGCCGCACCCGCACCGCCGCGGACCGATACACCTGGGTGGAGAAGATCGTCGAGTTCGGGCCGCAGGCGTTCATCGTCGACGAAGGACACCTTGGTAAGAACGAGACAGCTGCGCGCTCGCAAGCCATGGCCAAAATCGGGCCCGCCGTCGCAGCTGTCGACGGACTCGTCCTCGACCTGTCAGGAACGCCCCTGGTGAACCGGCCCCGTGAACTCGCCCAGCAGCTCGTCATGCTCGGATATCTCGCCGAGGAAGGCGAAACAGCCACAGACGCCCACTTGTTCGGCGAGTTCGGAGGATTCCTCTACCGGTACTGCGGCCCGGTCAAGAATGACCACGGCACGACATTCAAGGGGCACTCGAACCTCGCCGAACTGCACGACCGGCTCAAAGCATGGGGTCTGTACATTCGTCGTGACGAGTCCGCACTCGACCTGCCGCCCTTCTCGATCCGCATGCTCGAACTCGATCCCGCACTGCTCGATCCCGATGTGATGGAGGAGTACCGGGAGGCAGAAGCGAATGTTCTGGCCTACATCCTTGGCAGTATCCAGAAGGAGGCGAAGGCTAAAGGCGCCGAGCCCACTGCCGAAATGGCCAGAGCTGTGATCAGTGCCCAGAAAGCAGTGCACCTGGTTAAGCAGAACCACTTGCGCCAGATCCTCGGACGGGCGAAGCTGCCAGCAGTCAAGGCGCTGGTAGCCGAGCAGGTGTCGGCGGGCGAGAAGGTCATGATCGCTGCGCACCACGCCGATGTCGTCGGGGAATACGCCGATAGCTTCGGCGGGTTGACCATCCGCGGCGGGCAGAGCGCAGCGGAGAAGGACGACGACAAGCTCGCGTTCCAGACCGCACCACTTACGGACGCCCCAGTGATCACCGTCTCGATCGGCGCCGGAGGCGTCGGGCACACACTCACCGCCGCCCGCATAGGAGTCCAGGCCGAACTGTGCTGGACTCCGGGAGAACTGAAGCAGATGGCTAAGAGGATCCACCGCATCGGGCAGGACCGGCCAGTGGACTACATTGTTCCGGTCGTCCCCAACAGCAATGACACGCTGATGTGGGCGATGCTGGGCGGCAAACAACTCGTCCTCGACGCCGTGATCGACGGGGTGGAATTGAGCGAGGACAGGGACGAGGAAGACGGGGCCGTCGCGATCGCGATGGCTATGGCCCAGACCGCCCTGGCCAATGCGTAACCCGCTCCACCCGACCTGAACAGCGAAACTGGAAAGGCCCACGACATGTCCCAGCTCTTCAATATCAGCTTCGTCGAAGACAACTTCGTTCGGTCGAAACGAGCCTCCCGAACAGGACCACGGTCTTCATCCACGACGACGGCACCATCGTCGTCTGAATCGGAGGCAAGGTCGAAAACCTGACGTCCATCGACTCCCGCGACCGCGGAACCGACGTCACCACCGTCTCTTTCAAGATCGGTGACCGAGACTGACTTCCCTTGCGGGGCCGCGCGAAAGGCGCCGCCTCACATCCGACTACGCTTGCCTGATACCAGATTTACCTGACGAGGAGTTTTCGACATGACCGCCCTGCCGAGCCGTATCCCTCAGAACTATGTGACCGTCGCGCAAGCATCCGAAGCCCGGGATCGGGCTGTTGCCGAAGTGACGAACGGGCTCGAGGATCATGCGGGGACGGGTCGAAGCCGTAAGAAGCGGAACGTGGATGCGGTCGTCGAAGCGATGACCATCTATGGGGTCGATTACCGGGAAATCGCTGACGCTGCAGGTGTTTCAGGACTTGCGATCCTCGAATATCTCGCGCAGTCGTTCGAGGGGGGCAGCAGCGGCGAAGGTGTCGCGGAGCAGGTGTATCACGCTGGTTTGACTGCGGAGCGCGCTGCGCTGGAGGCCTACCGTGACCAGGTGATCGAGGCGCAGCGCGTGGAAGTTCTTCGCCTCGTCGAGGAAGGGGTGATGCGGACGCACATCGCTCGGCAGCTTGCGGTCTCACGCACTACGGTCCGGGATTGGGTGGCTGCGGAACATCCCGACCGAGGCGGCGAAGACTAGAAAACTTCCTGACCACGCCCCGTGTCGATCAATCTGATGTCGATACCTGATGTGGCGCCGCACGAAGGTCAACAGGCAGAAACTCAGCATGCTCGCAGTAGCGGTTCACACCGGCCGCAGCGAGCATGCTGATTCTTTTATAGCGTTGCGGCAGTGAGGATCCGGGTTACTTCCGCCCACGCAGTGTCGATCCAACTGTCAGTCGCAGGATCCTCCCCGAACGGTCCCCGAGTCGTCGACCGATACCCGCCGTCCTCGGCCAGGTGGACGATGCTCCATCCACCGATCACCGCCTGCTTCTCGAGGAACACGGTCCCGTCGGCGCGGGCATACGAGACGATCGTGTTCCCGTGATCGTCCGGCTCGGACTGCTCGACGGCACCGGCCGCGCGGGCACGGTGAGCGGCAGCGACAATATCGAGCAAATCCTGCTCACGTGTAGCTGAAGACATAAAGGTGATCCTCTCGGAAAAGAGTGATGTGTTGCGGGAATTCGCTGTCGATGAATCTATCCGAGAACCGCATAGTGTGGTTCGGCACGAGCGGAAATGAACGGCGTGCTGGGCCCGAACTAGAACCGCTCAAAAACCGATAGCATCGACCTCGGTAAGCGCGGCTTGAGGCCCGCCCGCGAATGTTGAACAAGACCAATTTGAAGGAGTATTCGAGATGAGTGAAAACAAGCAACGAGTGACGTCCCTCGTTGCGAATTACATCGTCAACGAAGGTGACACCGATCCCGAGGGTTCGGCCCGGATCTCTGAGGTCGCAGCAGGATTGGCGAATGGTGGGGATTCGGCCAAGGTGCGTGAATACGTCGAGCGGATCGTCCGGACCCACGCCAGCGGCTTCACTCGAGAGGTCAGAGATGAACTCTCGGGCAGTGACTGGTCTGACGTCGACTGGGACGAAGTGGCCCGCCAACTCCGGGACTGATCGCAGTTCGCCCCTCGCTCAAGAAAATGGATGTTTTGCGTGCACAGAAAACCCCACGTTTCGTTGATATTGGGGGAGCAGACCATCCGGAAATCGCGAGGATATTGACAGTCGAAAAGACGTCGTCGAAATGCCAACAATGTCACCCGGCGTATTCCCCGACAAAGCGTGAACCGTTACGCCATCAAACAGATCTGCATCGTTCAATCGTGCGAAACATAAACGGCGTAGACCTCGATACGCTCGGGAACCGGCGCAGCGCATACGATGCCGAAACCCCATGCGATCTCCAAGAAGCGACCCTCTTGGATGGCGCCCACTAACGTCGTACCCGACGCGACCTGCTTATGCAGACAACCAGACCCCGCGACACCAGTCGCATCACCAGGCAGCAGAAAGGCCCCCATGAAGTACATTCCCGCAACGATCCCAGCCGACCTAGCTCAGACCCGCGTCGGAATCCTGTGGGCTGCAGCGAACATCGCCGTCGAAGAACCCTACATCGACGACGCCATCGCCGAAGCAGCGCGCCGCGCAGGCATTCTCGGCGAAATGTCCTACCGAGACGCAGAAACGTCCGCCGTCACGGTCGCGCAGGCACGCGTGCCCTCGGCGCCGTTGAACCCGCAGTGGCCGTCCGCTCGATGGAACACCTGGCAGGACGCGATCGACGAGGTGTGGCCGATCCTCGCCGACGCCGCAGCGAAACAGCAAGGTAGTGACGACCTCAAGATCGGGCTCGTGCCCGGCCGCTGGGAGGCATGAGATGACATCCACCAGCAAAGCTGTACTGGCCGAGATCAACACATGGATCGAGGTCATGACCTTCCCGGAGACCGAACCCCTACAGATCCCCGAGCCAGCGGCTGTCGTCGCCACCGCCCTCGAACACTTCTCCGCCGACTTCACCTCCTCCCCGACGGCAGTCGGAGAGGCGCTCGACAACATCGCGTGCCGCAGGTGGGGTGAAGGTGACATCGCAGCCTGGAACGCCGAGAAAAGCTGGAACATCGGCAAACAAGGCTATCGAGGCGACGCCATCGGACTACTCCTCGGTTTGGGCATCGGCATCGGGAAGGGGCAGAGCGGGCCGGAACTGATCGCCAGCGGCGTCGACGAGTACGAAGCGCACTGCGAGCGTGAAGGCGCGGACAGCGGCGAACGCCGATGGAACGAGAAGTGGGCCAAGGAAACGATCGACTACCTCTCCGACCCGGCCTCCGCCCGCGCGGCCCTCACGCGCACAGACCTACTGACCGTGGACGACTACACATGACCGTGCCGATCGCGCTGACACGAAATACCCTCACATGCGAAGGGAGTCGACGATGAGCAATGCACCGATCGAGAAGTGCCCCGAATGTGAGAGCCAAGATCTCACGTGGGAGGTGACATCACGGGTAGACCAGTCACTGCACGTTCGGCCGCGAGTGTTGGCGGTACTCGGCTGCAATGAGTGCTCGGAAACTCTGGCATTGATCGACTCCGACGTCATCGCCAACTTCCTGAACGAGGAACGCACCGAACACGGTCACTTCCTCGAAAGCGCCGACAGACAGTAACGACAGGGGCCAAACATGATTCAGCGCAGCGCAATCCAACTCTCGGAAGGAGACGTCATCGTCGCCGAAGACGGACAACGCCACACCGTCACCAAGATTCAGAATCACGGCCTCGAAGGTGCGTGGCTGACGATCATCACCGATACCGGTATCAAGCTGGACAAGTCTCACGTCGCAGCGCAGCTCGACGTCTACGACGTCGAACCTGCCGGAGCGGCGTCGCCCTCGTAGGGGTGCATCCCCTTTTGCATGGGGCGGGAATCGGGGCGGCGGCCTTCGGCGCCCCGCTTCCGCTGTTCCTGGGGCCGCAGACCTCGACGATCTCGACAACACCCTCACCCGCACTCCCTGCCCGACATTGCTCGACCTGGCCCGCGACGGCGACGCCGTAATCGTCACCTCACATGCCGAACCGGCATCCAGCACAACGCGCCTCACAGAAAACAGGTCCGTTTGGTGACGGTCGAACTGGGGTCGAAAAGTGTTCCCCAAAAAGGCGATACTGACTTCAGCGATTCCCGCCGCTCCCGAGAATCGGATCATTTGCGCCCCACCCCCGAGAAGGAGCAACTCGATGTCCAATGTGTGGACATGCCAGGACTGCGGATCGACCGACCACACCCGCACCACCACCAACATGGGACCACGATGCGAGCCTTGCACCCTGACCGCGATGAAACAGGGCGAACTCTGCGGGCTCGTGATTTCTGACGGCTTGGAAGGCTCCGGAACCGGGCGCCACTGCCAACGGCTCGCAGGCCACGACTACCCCCACGATGTAAACCGACAACGCTAGGAGCACACCATGAGCGATCCCGACTTCACCGTCACACGAACAGATCTGGCAAAGATCGTCGACAAGCGCGACATCGAAGCAGCCCAGACTTGGACGCACGGCGGCACCGCTGTCGCAATCGTCCACCACGGCGACACCCGCCCCGACGTACTCACCAGCGACCTCGCAGAGATCATCTACGAGAACCTCAACGGCCTAGGTGACAAGCGACGATCCGGCGATGTCGTCGCCGACTTCACCCAGATCATCGCCGACCTCGAACCCGTCACCGACGACAAATTCGACGGCACCCACATCACCTACTGGAGAAACGTCGGCATCCTCGCCTGAACGACGAAATGTTCTGCGCGAGACAGCCGATCACAGTGCAGCCCGCACGCAGGCGATCGGAACCGCACCTCGCAACGAAAACGCACACCTCGAAGACCCCAACCGACGAGAAGGCCACACCATGAGCGACAAACCTGAAATCGGAAAGATCACCCACGCCACCGGGATCGCCGGACAGCACAGCTATTCCGTGCCCGTCACCTACCCCGGCGAAGACACCGACGTCGTACAGTTCGTCGGAAACACCGCCGGAGGCCCCATCGTCATGATCAGCGGCACCGGCGCCCAAACATTCGTCACCGACCCGGAACGCTTCGGCGAATTCTCCCCCGAATGGGTACGCAGGTTCTACGAATCCGCGTAACCACCACCGGCGACACAACCCCGCGCCGACGGCCACCATCTCCGACCCGGACATGGTGGCCGTCCACATTGAAACAGCGCAACAACCCAACTCGAACACAAAGCCCCGCAACTGCAGGGACACCAGCCGGTCAACGTCCACACCCACCGACATCATCGAAACATCCCCGCATCCGCAGGGCAGGCCAACCAATCACTCCGATTCCTCTATCGAATCCTCGAACAACCCCCGCATCCGCAAGGCAAAACGAACTGTATCCAACGCCAAAAACAGCTCGTCGATCGAACAATCCCCGCACCCGCAGGGCAGCTGCAGAACCCGCAAACGAGCCCAGACAGCAGCAGAGCAAACCCCGCACACGCAGGATAAGACGGTTCCACCCCATAAGCCAAGACCCGTCCACCATCGCTCCCCACAGCACCCAAGACACCAACCACGGCTCCAAGAACGATCTGCGCCATCCCCGAACAGTCCCCGCCTCCGCAGGGCAACCTCGTCCGTCTATGGACACATCGGTTGATCCCCGCATACGCGGGGCGAGAGTCGTCGTAACCAATTGGTCCGCAGTGCCGCCGAACGATCCCCGCATACGCGGGGGAGCCCATGTTCGCCTGTACCTCTCGGTAGATCACCGCATTCCGCGGCGCATCGGCGGAACATACGCTTTGGTGTCGTAATCCCAAGGCAAATCACCGCATCCGCAGCGTCGAGAAGTAACCAAGACACTTGGACTTCCCATTTCGTAACTGATCCTCGCATACGCGGGGGATGAGCCAATCCTCGCTGCGCCGCGCGCCGTCGTAACCGATTGATCCCCGCGGACGGCGGGGTGAGTCGATCGAGATCTTCGGAAACGAGATGTCCTCGGGTTGATCCCCGCGAGGGCGGGGTGAGCGGAGTCCGCCGGTGATGAGCTCAAGTGCAGTGGACTGATCCCCGCGTGCGCGGGGTGAGCCGGGCAGACATTCTGCGCAGGCTTTGGGGATGGGATGATCCCCGCGTATGCGGGGGCGCGAGACGACGATTCACCCTCGGCCGCAGCTCGAGACGGGTTGATCCCCGCGTACGCCGGGGTGAGCTTCGGATGTCGTAAGAAACGAGTTGACGCTCGGGGGTGATCCCCGCGTACGCGGGGGCGAGCATGCAGATATGTGAGGACCTGCAATGAACACGGGTTGATCCCCGCGTGCGCGGGGGTGAAAGTTGCTTCGTCACTACATCGATAATTTTCCCGGGTTGATCCCCGCGTGCTCGGGGGTGAGGCTTGCTGGCCTGGTGTGATTTCTGGGTGACGGCTGCTTCGGCTTCAGTTCGGTCCACTGAATTGGGTGGGGAGGAGGGTGTGAAGTCGTTGTCGCTGTTGAGGTGTCAATGAGCTGAGTTTGAGTGTGGCGAGCCACGCACCGATCTTGACACGTTTCCCGGATGAGGTGTCGTCGACGGTTGCTGATGGCAGTACGTGCGGTATTCGGGTGGCGGTGATGTATTTTTCGACGAGGTCGAGTTTGTCGTCGGTGGAAAGTCTAGCTGCGGTGGCGGTTCGGGCGTCCCAGGACCATCCGGTGAGAAGTGGATCGTTGTCGAAGAGTGTGATGATTCGTGTGGGAACGCGGCCTGCCGCTTTGGCTTTGCGGAGTGCGGCGACTCGTTGACCGAGGGGATAGCCGTTCGGGTTGTGTGGGTCGGGGATGGTCAGTGTGGGGCGCGGGTTGAGGCTGTTTCCGCGCATCGCTTGTTGTTGGAGTGCGTGGTGGACGCGGAGCCATCCGCTGGTGGTGCGGCGAACGGTTTTGAGGATGAAGCCGTCGTCGATGTTGGCGGGAAGTCCTGTGGTGTCGAAGCGGATTCGGGATTCGGGTCCAGGGGGCGGGGTGGCGCATTCGATTGCGCGACGGTGGTCGGCGAGTGAGGTGAAGATTATTTCGTCTTCCTCTGCGAGGACGGTGAGTACTTGCCAGGCCGTGAGGTAGTCGGTGCGGGCGACGCGGTCTTCGGTGCTGGTGGTGTCGTGGGGGCGGTGTAGGACGGGCAGGATGATCAGTGCGGTGCGGTGGTGTCCGTCGGGGTGGGGGCGTAGTGCGCGGCCGACGATTTGCACGATGTCGGGTGCACCGGTGCGGGGCGCGGCGAACATGACGGCGTCGAGTGCGGGGACGTCGACGCCTTCGGAGAGGAGTCGGCAGTTGGAGACGACGACGAGATCGTCGCCGGGGGCGGCGAGTGCGTTGAGCGCTGCGGTGACATGGCGGGGGTCGCTGCCGCCGTCGACGTGGAAGACCCGGACGTTTTTGTCGGTGGTCTTTGCGAGCGCCCTGAATTGGGTGGCCCAGGCGCGTGAGGTGTCAATTCGGTTGTGGAACACCATCACTGAGCGGAGGTCAGGGTTGGTGTCGGCGGCGCGCATGAGGGCGAGCTGTGCGGCGGCTGCTTGCGGGTCGAGATGGTTGGTGTCGGCTTCTTTTTCGAGGAGCTCGAGGGCGGCTTCTTCGGCGACGGCGATGGTGGCGATCCGGTAATCGGAGAGGCGTCGGTCGGTGATGGCGTCACGCAGGCTCAGTGGGGCGATGGTGGGGCCGTAGTCTGCGACGGAGGTCATCGACAGGACTTCGATGGGGCCGAGTTCGGAGTCTGTGTCGGTGGCGGGTTCGACGGCACGGATGGTGGCGGTGGCGAAGAGGCGCCGGAGGGAGGGGAGTGCGTTGTTGTCGAGGGGGAGTGCCCAGGCCTTGTCAGCGGTTCCGGCGGTGCGGTGCGCTTCGTCGCAGATCAGCAGATCCCATGTGATGGAGGCGAGTTCGGTGGCGGCGGCGACGACGGCGGAGGATGCGTAGGTGGCGACGACGAGGGCGTTGTTGCCGCCCTGGGTGAGTAGCTCGGCGATCCGTTCGGGGTCGGTGGTGATGTCGGTGTCGAGTTCGGCGGCGGCATCCGCGGGTTCGATGTCGATCTCGCGTTCGCGTTCTTCGGCGGTCGCCGGGGTGAATTCGTCTGTGGTGGCGCCTCGGTCGTTGCAGACGGCGATCAGACGGGCCCCTGGACGTGCGGCGCGCAGTATGTTGGCGGTCTGCACGAGCAGTCGCACGGTGGGGACGAACACAACAGTGCGATGACTGGGCGCGCTGAGGTTTTCGAGGAGTCCGGCCATGACGACGGTCTTGCCGGTTCCGCAGGGCAGTGACAAGGTCACGCGGGCGTAGCCCTGGTCCCATGCTTCGGTCAGCTGGCGCAGCGATTGTTGCTGGTGTGGGTGCAGTTGGAAGCGCGGGGCAGCTGTCGGCATGTCTTGAACGGTAGCGGAAATGCCTGACATCCACCGATTTACAGTCCTACGTATATTGTTTCGAATATGAATCTGCTGACTGAGCCGTGGATCGATGTATTCACCCTCGACGGCCCCCAGACACTGAGTCTGGCCGAGGTCGTGGTGAATCGGGGGGACATCCGCGACGTCGCATCGGCCGACCCTTTGGAAGATGTTGCGATCCTGCGCATGCTCATGGCCATCGACCTCGCCAGCGAGGGCGACCCCATCAACTGGCTGCACGGAACCGCCGGGAAATGGAACCTCTTCGACACCGCCGCACCGTTCTGGCAGAACACTCAACTGCGAGAGCATGTGGGGGAGCGGACAGTATCACCGGCAGTGACCCTGTCCTACCGTTATGCCGGGAACGGGACCGTCCTTCTCGATCACCGCCACAACGAATCCCAAACCCGTCTGACCCCGGTAGAAGCTGCCCGCGCGTTGATGATGCGCCAGCAATTCTCGGTCGGCGGCATCCAATCGTTCCCCGAAACGATCTTCAAGATCCGCACGGGACCGAAAATCACTGACCTCAAGGGACTCAAGTCCGCGAAGGCGGCGATCGCCGTCCCGCGCCCCTTCGCGTGGATCGACGCCGGGAACCTCGCGGACACGCTGATCGTGAACCGTCGCCCCGGTCCGATCGGAACCTTCCACCACAGTTGGCCAGGCGGAAACCCCGGCGACGCACCCGATCTCGGTGGTCAAGCCGACGCACTGACCTGGCAAGGGCGGTCAGCGCTACTGATACCCGACCTCGACGGGTACGTCACCGGAATTTCAATGACAGACGGACTGCGCTACGGCGAGGACACCGACCCACAACTGCTGCCGCACACCACGTTCAAGCAGAAAAAGGCGGGCGAGCCATTCACCGCCTGGGACGTGCACGCCGACCGTCCGGCGTGGCGGCAACTGCTCGCCGCGTACGCCTCGATCGACGCCCCCGGAGTGCTCGCCGCCGACCTGCCTGCAGATGGGCAGATGCGATTGGCCGGGCTGGCGTCCTTCCAGTCCCGTATCGACGGCCCTGTGACCGGGTCGCTGCCGGTACCGACCATCACCCGCGGCGACGTCACGGTCCTCGGCGCCGGTGTCGACGACGTCCGCAAGTACGTCGTCGGACGTGTCATCGCAGGAGGCCGCGTCGTCGCTCCGTCCTCGACTCCGACATCGCCCGGTGCATGGTGGAAACGGAACATGCCCACCGACTCCCGGATGAACAGCGACATGGAACCGATCGTCCGGCGCGCGTTGACCGGAGAGATCACACTCGACGACGCCATCGGCGAGATGTACACGCTCGCCGACACCGTCGTCGCCGAATTCTCCTCCACAATCGCCCAGGCATCACCCACCGCTGCGGCAGTCGCAACCACTCCTCCCGCACCGAAGAAAGAAGCCGTCAGCTGATGACCGACCTCGACCTCGCCGACACCACACCGGCCACCCGCTACATCACCAGCCTCGGTGCGGCAGTGAAATCGAACGACCGCGCACTGGCCGCTCTGCGCACCTGGCGCCCCTCCAACGCCGTCAACGTCGACATCATCCGCATCACCTCCCGCGCCGACGACGACCAGTGGATCGCGTGGGCGCTCGCCGGGAAACTCTTCGCACGATGGCATACCGGCCGCGCCAGCATCCGGTACGGCACCCCCGCAACCGGTCTCGGTCACGGACTGCGCAACCTCGGCGCCCGAGGATCTCGCGGACCGAACAACCCAGGCGCAGTTCGACTACTCGACCGGCTCCTCGCCGCAGGCAACGACACCGCCCTCGCCGACGTCCTCGACGCGATCGGCCGCGAACTCCGCACACTGGACTACCCGCCGCAGTGGGCCACCATCGTCGACGAAATCTCGGCCTGGCGAAACACGGACACCCGCAAAGACATACAGATCACCTGGGCACGGCAGTTCTCCACCTACCAGCCCAACCCCGCGGCCAACGCCGCTGAATCCTGAACTCCCCCTACCGTTCCGGCAAAGGACCTCATCACATGACCACCACCGCGCTCGCCCCGTTCCTCGGCCTGCACGTCCTGCACGCCGTCCCCGCCTCGCTGCTCAACCGTGACGACGCTGGCGCGATCAAAAAGATCACCATCGACGGCACCCCCCGCGCCCGCGTCTCGAGTCAGTCATGGAAACGCGCCATCCGCACCGGCATCCGCACCGAAGCCATCGACGGCGGCGCCTACGGCCTGCGCACCACACGCTTCCCGAAGCTGACCGCAGAAGCGCTCACCGCCAACCACGGCATCGATCCCGACCGCGCCGCAGCGGTGTCCGCCGCCTTGTTCACCCGCCTCGGACTCAAAGCCAACGAGAAGACCGGCAACACCTCCGTGGCGGTCTTCGCCTCCGAAGCACTGCCCACCCGGGTCGCCGCAGCGCTCGCCGAACACGACGCCGACATCGTCCTCGTGACCGACCCCGACGAAGAAGCCGACGAATCGAAGAAGAAGACAGCTCCCAAGCTGAACATCCCCGACGCGGTCCTCACCGCCGCTCGTGCCGCACTCGACGTCGACAACACCATCGACCTCGCACTGTTCGGTCGGATGCTCGCCGAGATCCCCGGCAGCAACGTCGACGGCGCTGTCTCCGTCGCGCACGCGTTCTCCGTCGACCCCCTCGCCCTCGAAGCCGATTTCTTCACCGCCGTCGACGACGCCGCAGGCCCCGGAGAGGCCGTGTCGTCGATGCTCGACACCGCGGACCTCGCCGCCCCCACCCTCTACCGTTACGTCGAACTGGATCGCCGCCAACTTCGAAGCAACCTCGCCGGGTACTCACAGGACGAATCGGTCGTCGAAGAACTCGCTCTCACCGCAGAAGCTCGCTTCGTCGAATGGGTGGTGCGCTCCATCCCGTCCGCGAAAAAACGCTCCTCCGCCGCACACACCCTGCCGATCCTCGTCCTCGCCGACACCGGCCGAGCCGTGTACTCACTCGCAGACGCGTTCTCCCCAGCCATCCAGGGGGACAACGTCGCCGCGAAGGCATCCGAGCGTCTGCTCCGCCACTCCACCGCCGCGCGCCCCTTCACCGGCGGCACCACCACTGCGCTGGCGATCAACCCCACCATCGCCGACGACCTCGACTTCACCGGCGTCGACCGCGCAGACGATCTCGGTGACTTCATCGCCCGGGTCCGCCGATGACCACCGCCACCGTCACGTTCCGGCTCGCCGGACCACAGCAAGCGTGGTCCACCCGTGAACGCAACGCCCACCGGCCAACGCAGGACCATCCGACGAAGTCGGGGATCGTGGGCCTGGTGGCCAATGCCCTCGGCCGGGACCGCGCAGACGACATCACCGACCTCGCGGCACTGCAGCTCGCAGTGCGAGCCGACCGACCTGGAATCATCGAATCCGATTACCACACAGCCGGTTCCGGAAACTTCCCGCTGCTGCCCGCCGAAGCGCTCGCCGATCCGACCCTCGCCCGTGCAGCGGCGAAGGGGCTGCCCTTGGTCCGTGCGTACTCGGCGCCGAAGAACATCCGCCGCGACAGCAAAGGCAACCTCGTCGGAAAACGCGAGAACGCGGTGCAGACCACCGACGCGTACCTCGCCGACGCCGCCTTCACGATCGCCCTCAGCGGCCCGCACACGCTGGTCGAGGAGATCTGTGCGGCGCTGACCGCCCCGGCCCGGAGCTTGCATCTGGGCCGCAAGGCGTACCCACTGTCCGCGCCTCCCGCCCCCGTCGTCCATCCAGTCGAACATCCCGCCGACGCCCTCGCGTTGATCCCACCCGCTCAGGCCCTGCCGCACCACACCATCTGGATCGAAGAAACCCCGACCCGTGGACGGCGATCGCCGAACACCCAACTGGTCGTCGACCAGCCCACACAGTTCGACACCCGCCGCACTGTCGGACGCCTCGAAACGCGCATCGCCACGGCAACGACCACCACCGATGCGCCCACTATCGACTTCTTCGCCCCCGAGGAGCAGCCATGACCACCGTCGCCGACACGCTGACCCTGCACACCAGCTACCTCACACTCGACGCCCGTCACCGCACCGTCCGCGACGCCCTTGTCGACACGCACCTGATGCACCAGCTCGTCATGTCCGGCTGGCGGGAAGACATCTTCCCCGGCGAAGGTGAACCCCGCGCCGAACTCGGAATCCTCTACGCAGTCTCACTCAGCGCCGACCACCGCGTCCGCCTCGTCGTACAAGGACACACACCGGCGAACTGGCAACTGGCGCCAGGTGTTCTGCTCGGCGAGGTCGATCACCGCGCCCGACAAGCCCCACTCGATGGCACCATCGCATTCCAGTTGATCGCTGCGCCCCGCAAATCGTTGCCGTGCCCACCGGCCGACAGCGGCAAAAAGCGACGCGGCAAGAAGATCGCCGTCCCCGCCGAGGAACGTGAACAGTGGGGCCGGAAGGCACTCACAGCAGCAGGGCTCGAAGTCGCCACGCTCGACGTCCGCAGCGGCGCGCGCCTGGAAAGCGAAACCAAATCGCTTCCCCGCAACCAACGCGCGACACCGAACGCCGTCTTCACGCACACCACGGTCGTCTACACCGGCACCGCCCGCATCAGCGACCCCGCGCTGCATGCCGCCGCGCTCACCGGCGGCGTCGGTCCAGCCAAGGCATACGGGTGCGGGCTCCTTCTGACCCGTGCCGCGTGAAATGTGAAGGGCACGAAGCGAATCCGGCGGCGTGATCTTCCCTACAGGTGCGGCATCAGTCCGTGACAGCTGTGAACCCAACCCGGACGAACATGTGCCCTCACCGATGTGAGGATCGATCTAATACTCGTTGAACTGCTCGAGGGCGTCTCGGCCGACCCTGCGGATGCGGGGATCCACCGTTCGAGTTCCGTGACAACCACGGACACTGTCACCAACCCTGCCGATGCGGGGAAGTGAAACAACAACACACCCGAGCGGCCCGTCTCACCTCAGACGGGCCGCTCACGTGTAGCGACGCGGTCCGCCGAAGCCGAACAGTCCGCCGCTCGCAAAGTCGTTGTCCCTCTCGGGCGGAGCGTCGCTCGTTCTCGGATTGGGCGTACATACCGAAGTCGGCGAGCGCATGCCACCCCTGCCGCAGCTCGGTGGATCTTTCGCGCCGCAACTGTCGGGGTCTTGTCATAGATCGAGCTTGGTCCACGAGTGTTGATCGGTGACCCCGGCACTGCCACTCGCCAGCCAGGCTTTCATCATGCCGACGACCTCCTTCGCAGTGATCACTTCGGTACCGAAATGCTGGTCTGCCGATCCCGCGCGGTACTCAACGTCGAAGCCCCCGAGACTTGTTCGCGTCGTTTGGATATAGACCTCCGCGCTGGTTTCGACGATAACGAAATCATCCACCTTCATAGTCTTAACGAAGCGGTCGATCACTTCTGGAGTGATCGTGGGAAAGGTCGCTTCGCGAGAAGTCGAGACCTTTCCGGCGACCGACCTGTGCGGACTCAACACCATGTCGAGCTGCGGGTCGTACACGCCGTAGTCGACGGCGAAGGCGCGAGGCACCAGCACGTCGCGAGCATCTTGGATGCGCCGCCACGGCGACGGAATCATCACCGCGGCGCCGATTCCGCTCAATGGGGTGACCGACAAGAATCCCAGCTCCTCCGGCAAATCTGCGTTGACAGCGCTGATGTCTGCGGCGAGTGCGGAAGCAGTCTGTGTCGCCGGTTCGTCGGCCTTGTCCTGCGCAAGCACGAAGGCGCGGGCCGCTATGGCATCTGAGCAGTGTTCGGCGGGCAAAAGCCAGAGGTCGTAACTCATCTCGCGATGCTATCCGCGTCGCAGGTGCACGCTGTGAGGCAGACCCCATCGAAGCGAGCGGCGGTCGCCTCAACGGGAGGATTGTCTGCGACGTCGTACCGACCGAGCCTCATTTACGTGGGGTCGGTGACCCGCCTTGACCTCGCCGATGCGGAAGAAAGCAACACCATACCTAAGCGGTCTTCCCGGTTGAGGTGGACCGTTACGTATGGTGCTGAATCTACTCGTCGCTGCCCGGTGCGTGCAGGTCAGCGATCCGCGCAGCCGAGATGAAAGATTTACCGAATCCGAACAGGCTGCGGGTGGACTCGTCGAGCAGGCGGAGGTCGGCGAGCGTGCGTCGTTTGTCCTCCCACATCTCATTGCGTGCGAACATGCCCAGATAGTCAACCTTTCGCCCTGCGCGTCCTATGCCGAGGGCAGTCTCGTCTGATTCGGCTGCGGGAGAGCTCGCGTCGATAGAGGCCTGCATATCAACGTCCGTTTCGCTGGCGCAGTACTGCTGGAGCAGACGTTCGTCGCGACTCAGTGCTGCCTGTTGGGGTGTGACTGATTTAGCGGCGAGGACGGCGTCACGTGCCGCCCGATAGCTCATACCGGGGTTTTTACTTTGGAATAGTCGGATGCTGGCTTTGAGGTCCGCGTTTTTCGTCATGTTGGTCCCTGACTCGTCATGGTCGACGTCCCGCATTCGTCGCCCGGCAGTCGGTGACGTGATCGCAGATCCGCTCGGGACCTTGCCCTCGAACGCAACCCGATGATACGGGCACCTTGTGGTTGCTCGGAGAGAGCCCTGCGATGCGGCTCCGTGGCCAGAATATCACGGGGCTGAGCCCGGGAAGTGGGGTGCGCCAAGGTGTTCGTCGTAAACACCTTGGCGCACAACGTCAATCGATGGGTCGTTTGTGCTTGCGGAGATTGCCAATGCTGGTGGTGGAGGCGACTGCGCCGCATTCGGGGCAGTGCGCGTAGCGGCCTCGGGTGTACCAGTCGCCGCGGATCTTGTTGTCGCACTGTGACGGGTCGGTCTTCTTGGTGGGGCCGATGGTCCATTCGACGGGCGCCGAGGGGAAGCAGTGAGTACACAGGAGCGGGCCGTGCTCTGTGACGGCGGCTTCCTCGGTGTCTCCTGACAGGTCTGGCAGCCAGCCCAGGCGGGTGGTGGTGTGCAGAGTGTGGCAGGAGCGGGTGGCGTGGATGTGTCCGCCCTGGACGAGGTAGAAGCGGCTCCATGGTTCTCGGATGTAGGGAGCTTCGGTGCGATCGAATTCGTCGTTGATGGCAGCGAGTTCGCTGTTGCAGTTGTCGAGGCTGGTCAGGTTTTTGGCGGCATCGCGTGCGCGGAAGTTCTTCGGGTCCTCGCAGAGTTCGGTGAGGCGGGCGCAGGCTTCGGTGTTGGTCATGCGCCAGCCGGAACGCTTCTGTCGGACGTCGTCGACGGCGTAGTGGATGGCGGTGTAGACCCGGTTCATGCGATCGAGGACGGCCCAGCGGCGTTCGCTGATTTCGGCGAGTTCGCGGTCGATGGCCTTGGGGTCCACGGTCGTCGTCATGGCGTTCCTGTCGTGTCGGTGAGCGGAGCAATGCCTACACCGTAGGCCAACTCAAGTTGGCATTGCAAGTGTTGGCGACATTCGGGAGCGCGCCAACAATGGTTGGCCTTCGGTGTAGGCTATGGCGCTGTGGACGACATCGAGAAGATCGCCAAGGCAGCCGCCGCGTACAAGAACGCTGAACAGCGGCTTCACGCCAAACGCGCCGAACTTCGCACTGCCATCCGAGAATCGTCACCGGACACCACGAGACAAGTCGACATCATCAAAGTGACCGGATGGTCGCGCGAACACATCCGTCGAATCAGAAACGGCGACCTCTCATAGATCGTGGCTCACTCAGCCATGAGGATGCCCGCACCCGTGTCGCTCGCCCCTCTCGAAGGTCAGAGGGGGCACCAAACATTCACCTGACTAATCGGCGGAAGCCTGGCCCTTCAGGGCCGGGTGGAAGCGGCTCTGAATTGCGCAGTAGACCGCAGGTTCGCATACGACGGTGGGACGTGGACGCAACTGGATTCACCTATGTGTCGTAACCCGCTGCAAGGATCTGTTCCTAACGGAATGTGCGGGCACGTGAAGGCGTGAACCCTATTCGGAAGGCGGTGACGGCAGTGAAACGAATCGTGATGATCAAACTCGCCGTCACCGACGAGCAAGCTGCCGCGTTGAAGCAAACGCTACTCACGTGCAACGCCGCCGCCGACGTTGTTTCCGATCTTGCCCAACAATCTTCTGATCGGCGTGCGTTCGCGTTGCAGAAAACGGTGTACACACGGATCAAGGCGCTCGGGTTGTCGGCGCAGCCCGCAGTTCGGGTGATCAAGAAAGTGTCCGACGCGTACACCACCCGGAAAGCCAACCTGAAAGCCGGAAACTACGGTCGAGCCGGATCCAAAAAATATGCGGCCGTGTCGGATACAGCTATTCGGTTCCGGCCGCTGGCGGCGCAACCGTTCGACGATCGGTGCTTGTCTTGGCAACTCGACTCCTCGACGGTCTCCATCTGGACAACCTCGGGCCGGATGAAGGGTGTGCGGTTCGTGTGCGCCCCCTGGCAGCGCAAACTCCTCGCAGACCGTAAAGGTGAAACGGATCTGGTTTCCCGCGACGGCCAGTTCTACCTGTATGCGACCGTCGATCAACCAGTACCGGCACTTGTTGTACCGGTGAAGGATCCGGTCGATGGTTGGCTGGGTGTGGATCTGGGGATCGTGAACCTCGCGGTCACCACCGACGACGACCCGAAGAGCCTTGACGTCAGATGGTCCGGAGGTGCCGTCACCGCGCGCCGCAGAAAGAACCAGGTGATGCGGACCGCTCTGCAGAAGGTTGGCACGAAGTCCGCGAAGCGGAAGTTGAAGACTCGGCGACGGAAGGAACGACGGTTCGCCACCGACATCAATCACCAATTGTCGAAAACAATTGTTGCTCAGGCGCAACGCACCGACCGTGGTATCGCGATAGAAGATCTATCGGGTATCCGCGATCGGGTACGGCTGGCCAAGAAACAACGAGCACAGGTACACAGTTGGGCCTACGCCCAACTGCGGGACTTCCTCACCTACAAGGCAGAGATGGTGGGTGTTCCGGTGCAGGTGATCAACCCGCGCAACACCTCCCGCACCTGCTCGCAGTGCGGGTTCTGCGATGCGAAGAATCGCCGCAGTCAAGCTCGGTTCGAGTGCCGCGAATGTGGGTGGGCCGCGCATGCGGATCACAATGCTTCCCGCAATATCGCTGCACTCGGACATGAAAAGTATTGGGCCGCTCAATCAACCGTGCCTAAAGCAGCCACCGCTCTAGCATCCAGCTAGATTGGTGAGCAGCAAACCTGGTCCTTCAGAGCCAGGTAGTTGATTCAACGATCAGATGGAACTTGGCCACGTCATCGAGGTGACGGCAAGGGGAGAGATTCTCGACAGCTACGACGCGTACGTCGAATCATCCGTCGAGCAACCACTCGACAGCAACGGAGACGCGAAGGGTGAGCCCGAACCCCCGTCTGGATGGACGTTCCTCCAAGGCTTCTCCGGCCAGCAGAGCTCCAGCGGCCCCGTCCTGCACACCTCCGAATTCGTCGGCGGCGGACTGGAGAAGCACATTCGCGAAAACCCTGGCCTGTACGTCGCGTTGAGTGTCGAAGCGACCGAAGATGGTGAAGACGAATCCACCGTCGTCGGCTGGGTCGTCGCTCACAAGCCCGCCAATTGACGGATCAATCGGCTCCGGCCGGGGCCGGAGCCATTTAGGGTCGCTCCGCCGCGACTGTCGGCGGGGCATCGCGCGCGACCACGACATTCACCGCTGCGGTGCCGTCGAATGATCTCGAAAACGGTTGTACCGGAGCATCTACGGAGAGGGTGTTCGTGAAGGTCGATGCAGACGGCTGGCAAGCAGATGGATCGAAGTGGATCGGTCCACGAGACGGCGAGTATGTTCTGTTGATTGTGCGCCAGTCGAAGGTGGACGGCCGCTGGATCGCCCAAGCTCATCGGATCGGTAGCGATTTCAGTCAGAAGGAGTTCTCGGGACTCCTCCCCGGCGGGGTGTCGCTCACGGAGGCGAAAGCCGTGGCCGAACAGGCAGGCGAACGGCTACGGGGTTGAATAGGTTCGGGCCGGCACGGCGAAAAGTGAAGCAGGAGACAAAGATGCAAGGAAGGCGCACGCCGATGTACGCGCGGCGAGTGGCGACGACATGGCGACACGATGCTTGCACGAGTCTGGCGAAGTGCGTGGTCGCTGGCTTCTTGGCCGTCTTCTGGACAGTGGTGCCCGGCGTGCTCGGATGGCTCGACGAGCTGTTTGTTCCCATTCTGATCATCGTCGGGCCTCTTGGGCTCGCATCGCTTGTACTGCTCATTCGCGGTTTCGTGTTCGCAGTGATCGCCGAGATCACCGAACGCTGGGAGCCGTACCGCAACGATGCCGAGTTCTTTGCCTCCGTCGCCCAGGGAATGGACCCCGCCGAAGTGGCGGACGCGATCGAGTCCCTCACCGAGAAGGAACAGCAATTCCTGGAGCTGTCGCAACGCCGTGACGCCGCGTTTGTGGCGCAGGACAGAGCGGTCCTACTGGCCGTCCAGAATCGCCGCTGAAGGCCGTGCTGTCGCTTGGACACTCGTGGTCGGAGCGTGGCTCCGAAACGGGCAAGGCGAGACGAGAGGTAGGGCGGCTATGGCCGAGATAGCGTTCACCAAAATAGATTTAGGGTATGTCACCGCCGACGGCCGCTGGGAAGTGCGCAAAGTGCCCATGGGTGGCGGAACCACCGGCTGGGCGGGCGGGCGAGGATGGTCCGAGGGGCACCGAATTTCAGGTCACTGACACTCATGGGCTGGCGCAGTTGTCGATGCTCGGGCCGCGCCAAAGCAAGATCGTGCAACGCCTGTACGAGGCCCGTGCACTCATCGCTGCTCACACAGGCTGATCGAGCGTGATCGTGTGTGCTGAAAAGTGGGGTCGACGAACACCGGCGGAGTCTGCTTCTATGGCGTGGTGCTGATTCTCTGACGCGTTGAACGGCAGACGGTTTGAAATCAGGACACCATGTCGTACCCGTCATGGACGATCGAACCCAGGCCGCGAGATGCCCGGAGCGACGTGAGAACTCTTCTGCGCTCTCGACGCCTCAGAACCGCAACCGAAAAGAGAGGGATCTACGACATGGACTTTATGACGATGGCTCAGGCAGCAGGAGACCAGGGATTCGAGTCACCGGAATTCGTCCCCGGTGAAGACTTCGACCCTAGCGACTACGACGAAGTCGAGATTGTCGCCGAAGCCTCCGCCCGCCACCGCGGCGATCGTCTGACGCAGCTCGAGGACGAGAACGCGGACTTGCGTGCCCAACTCGCCGAAGCGACCGGCCGTGTCGACTGACCAGTCCCGGCCGCTCCACCTGATCGCCCTGTTCGTCAGGGAATACGGCCCTGCAGCGAGCGATAGTCTTTCACCCGTCGACGCCGTCACCTGTGCGCGCGCTATCGCCGCCGCCGCTCACAGTGGGCAGGTGGACAAGGCTGGGCAGGCATACATCGCCCACCCCGCCCGCGTCGCCGCCAGTCTCACCGACACCACTGCCGTCGCTGTTGCCTGGTTACACGACGTCGTCGAAGACACCGCCGTCACGCTCGCTGATCTGCGGCGACTGTTCCCTGCAGAGATCGTCGACGCCGTTGACGCCGTCACCCGCCGTGACCGCGAAACACCGGACGAGTACTACACCCGGATCCGGCGCAATCCGATGGCCGTGACGGTCAAGCTCGCAGACATCGCCGACAACGCAGCCCCCGGACGCCTCGCCCAGCTCGACGACAAGACCCGAAACCGCCTGACCCGGAAGCACGCCCGGGCACGCGCCGCACTCACCGTTGAGTGAGACCACTTCCGGCCGGTACCTCGGCCGCATTTCCCCTTCTGAACGGAGCACTTCGATGGACCACACCTGGCGTACCCGAACGAGCCGAATCCGCCTCGTGCTGATGGCTGCAACGACCGCGACGGCACTGTCGGTGACCGGGTGCAGCGCGTCACTGGCAGAAATCATCCCCACCGGCTCGGCCGGATCGTTGGGATCCACCGGCGCAACGGAGCAACCCGGCACGAATGCAGCAGCAGCCCTCGCAACGCTCGAGACCATCCCCGTCAAAGGCCGCGCCCCCAAAACCGGTTACAGCAGAGACCAATTCGGCCAAGCCTGGACCGACGATGTCACCGTCGAGTTCGGCCACAACGGCTGCGATACCCGCAACGACATCCTCGCCCGTGACCTGACCGACATCGTCTACAAGCAGGGGACGAAGCAGTGCGTCGTCCTCTCCGGCACCCTGGCTGATCCCTACACCGGCAAGACCATCAAATTCGTTCGCGGACAGGACACCTCGACGGCCGTGCAGATCGATCACGTCGTCGCCCTCAGCGACGCGTGGCAGAAGGGTGCCCAGCAACTCAGCCCGGAAGAGCGCCGAAACCTCGCCAACGACCCGCGGAACCTGATCCCCGTGGACGGCCCGACGAACGGCCAGAAGTCCGATTCCGATGCAGCGTCCTGGCTTCCGCCGAACAAGGCGTACCGATGCACCTACGTCTCCCAGCAGATCACGGTGAAATCGATCTACCGCCTGTGGGTGACGCAAGCAGAGAAGGGCGCGATGCAGAAAATTCTCGCCACCTGCTGACGTCCGCCCTCCATGTGACGCTGAACCGCGTCCCGTGGTTCAGCGTTACGCGTTCCGCCCACATTCGCTGCGCGGCAACTACACTCACACCCACACTTGTCGACACCCACGCAACCCACACACGATCTCGCAAGGGAAACCAATGATTACCAACAGGATTCACCATGTCGCGGCCCGCCTCATCGGCGTGGTCGCTGCGCTCGGCGGAGTCCTCGGCGTTCTCACCCTCGCGGACGCCGTATCGATCCCGATGCTGGCTCTGGTCTTGATGCTCGTCTCCGGCGCTACAGTCCTCGTCGCAGTCCTGTCCAAGCCGCTGTGGGAAGGGCGCCGGGCCGGGTTCGTCAACCGGATAGCGGACGGAAGCCTGATCTGGCTCGCGCTCGCGACGAACCTGACGGCATTGTGGTCGCTGACCGCGTACCTGACCCTCACACTTGTTGCGGCGTTGTGCCTGGTCTCGCGGATTGCTCTCCATTCACGGATCGAGCGTGACAGTTCTCCTCTGGCTCAACTGAACTCGACGAGATCCATAGCGATCATGAAATAGTCTGTCCTGTTGAACGATCCAACTACGCGCGAACGATCGACGGTAGAGTGTGTCTCCACCACATAGTTTGCCCGAATAGCGCTGACAGGCCGGGCCGCTCACCACAGAAACGGATCCGACATGAGCACTGCGACCGCCACATTCACCTTCGCCCACTCACCCTGCATTCAGCCACGGGCGAAGGTCACGCGAGAGAAAGTCCTCGACGAGACGGCGCACGTGTTCGACGCTCTCGGGTACTTCCCCGCCAGCATCACGGAAATGCTGAACGGCAGCGATCTCACCAAAGGTGCGATCTTCTACCACTTTCCGAGTAAAGAGGCCATCGCGCAACAGCTCGTCGAAGACTGGATAGCGACCATCGAAGCCGAATTCGCCGACGCTGCAACGACACAACTTCCTGCCACCACGCAGCTACGCGCAGTCTTCGAAGCCCTCGCCGACATCGTCACCACCTCCGTCCGCGCCCGTGCCGGAATGAAGCTGATCCTCGAAAAGGCAGTCAGCGGGGGAGTGGGCGCCTACCGCAGATGGGTCTCCGCGACCGATGCCGTCTTCGCTGCCGCGATCACCCGTGCTGAGGTGAGCGCCGACGTCGACAGTCGCCGCCGCGCATGGAACCTCTGCGCAGGATTCACCGTCGCGGTACTGCTCGAAGACATCGACGGCGACGACCTCGACGTCGCCGCCCGCGTGCACGACCTCCTCACCATGCACCTCGCCTTCGCCCACTGAACCCGACACCCAGAGAGGCGCCGACGATGACGACAGCCAAACCGCTCCACCTCCGCCCCGTCGCCGACGAGGGCCGCGACCCCGAGGGCGAGCAGGCGCTGGTCAACCTCGGCGGGATGCTCGACGCACTCGACATGGCCCAGTTCAGCGTCCTCGACGCCGTCGAGGCCCTCAAACAGGCCTACAAAGGTGCGGCCACAACCAAGCAGGTGGAGAAGTTCCTCGCCGACGAAGCGGAGCACCAGGACATCGTCAACCACCTCGCCGACGCCGCCCGGAGCATACGAGCCGCCCGCGCTCTCTCCAGCGGAATCGTGACCCGTCCGAACACCCACTAGGAGATCTGCAATGGAAAGCACCAAGCACGACTACGTTCCGTCCGAGTCCTGCGACGAGGAATGTCACCCGAGCGGAGTGAACAACAGTCGGCACTGCGCGGACTGTGGTCAAACCGAACGCAGCGGAAATCACACGTAAACGACACCGACTGAACCTGCACCGGGGATTAGCAGCGGCGCAACAAGAGTCGAGTATCTGAGCATCAATCCGCCGCACCCGCCGATCTGGCCCCGCACCCCACTCGAAATCGAATGTACGTTCGACTAGAGTGGGCGGTGACAGCAGCACCGGCGGAGGAGGTCGAACCACTGTGGCCATCACCCCGCCCACCCTGACGAACCTCCCCGCGCACGAACGCATCGAGCAGCTCCGCCGCCGCATCGCCTCCATCCCCGCCCGCACCGACGGCGCCGCACCCGCAGTCCCGGTCGAACAACCCGACGCCCGATTCGACGCCCGAGAAACGCTCCCCGCCGGGTCCACACTCACCGTCTTGCCCGCCCCCGACGCGCTCGCCGCCCTGCTCCCCAAACAAGGACTCGCCCGCGGCACCGTCACTTCCGTCAACGGGGCGTCCTCGATACTGCTGAGCCTCATCGCAGCCGTCACCAGCAGCGGCAAGCACGCCACCGTCATCGGCCTCCCCAAGCTCGGGCTCCTCGCCGCCACCGAAATGGGCGCCGACCTCAACCGCTCCGCCCTCGTCCCCGCCCCCGGCGACGCCGCCATCGACGTCGCGGCAATTTTGCTGGACGGGATGGATCTGGTCGTCCTCGGCCTCGCCGGACAAGCCGTCCCACCCACCCGAGCCCGCGCCGTCATCGCCCGCGCACGCAGCAAAAACTCGTGCCTCGTCGTCACCGAAGGCCGCTGGGACAACGCCGACGTCCGCATCGACAGTCAGGTCACCGGATACGCAGGTCTCGGACAAGGACGCGGCCGGATCACCGGCATCACCGTCGACGTCGAAGTCAGTGGCCGAGGATTCCGGCCCCGATCCGCCACACTCGACCTCAGCGCCACCAATGGCACCGTCGACTGGACCTCGCAGACACCGCACCCTGCGCCCCTGCACCGCGCGCTATGACCGCCCCCGACTTCACCGGCTGGCGCGAACCCTGGCCACTGACACCGACCCTGCACCAACTCGACGAGCCCCGCCGAGTAGTCGTCGAGATGAACCGAGCACTGCCCTTGGCGAAGAACGCCGAAAGGCCGGACAGGCTGCCATTGCGAGTACTTGCCGGAGGCCTCCGACTCGAAGGAACCATGCCCGGAACACTCCACGCATGGGCAAGACTGAGCGACGGACAGTGGCTCGGGTGCGTCAAAATTCATGCCACCACCGGCGACGGCAAAACCGGCTTCGACCTGTGGCTGTGGGTCACCTCCGATGCAGTGACCAGTGTCGTGCACTAGGCGTCAGAAGGCATGCTCTTTCTGGCTACTCGAAGGCAAGTCGAAGCCGAATCCGGCGCCTACGTCCTCGCCAGACCGCACCACCGACTACATCGCAGGATGGGGAAGTGACCTCGACGTCGTCATCGTCGACACTGCCCGTGCGCGGCAAGAACTCCCCCGGCGACAAGAAGTAGTCCCACCGTTGTTATGTGCGCCGTCGGCAGTTTCGTGACTGTGCTCGCGCTGCCGCCCCTTGTGTCCGGGCTTCCGACCGGCATGAGACGCGTATTCGCGTGGAACATAAAGACCTCCCGGCGATGGCAGAACTAAATGTTGCTGGCCATGACGTCGCTGACGGCCGCCGATCAGGCAGATGGCGGGACGATCGATGGTGGCCGTCAACTGCCGTAGCCCGCCCCTCTCTGTTACCGTCTAATCAATGAAGACGGTAACAATGAAGGGGTACTCCATGAGTGATTGGTCGCTCACCGAGCGGTTCGACGTTGGCGACGGCACGGTGCGATGGAGCTCGGTCGGCGACGGACCAGCGCTCGTCCTGATGCACGGCACACCCTTCTCTTCGTACATCTGGCGGGACATCGCCCCGGTGCTCGCTCGTGATCACCGGGTCTACGTCTGGGACATGCTCGGATTCGGACAGTCGACCCGCACCGCGCCAGATGTGAGCCTCCGACAGCAGGCGACGATCTTCGTCGATCTCCTCGAACACTGGGGGGTATCCGCGCCTCGGGTCGTGGCACACGATGTCGGCGGCGCGGTCGCGCTGCGGGCCACGCTCCTACACGACGTGCCCTTCGAGTCGCTCACGCTCATCGATGCCGCCACGGTAAGCGGGTGGGGCACCGGGGGGTTCTTCCAGACCGTCCACCAGCACCCCGAGGTCTTCGAAGCGCTCCCCGATTGGGCGAGCGCTGCCCTGATCGACGCCAAGATCCGGTCCGGCAGCCACGTGGGTCTGCGCGCGGAGGCCCTGGCCTCGTACACGGGCCAGTGGGCAGGCGCTGAAGGGGCACGGGCGTTCTACCAGCAGTACGCCCAAGGCGGTGAGGACAACACCGACGAGCTGCAGGACCGACTCCGGCTGCTGGACATTCCGATCCACGTGATCTGGGGTGCGGACGATGCGTGGCTCGGTGTCGACTACGCCCAGCGGCTCGTCACGGCACTTCCGGATCACGCGCGGTTCTCGATCATCGACGGAGCCGGACACATGGTGCCGGAGGATCAGCCCGGCGAACTCCTCAGACTGCTGAGCGCGTGAACACCGCCCAGTCCGCCGTGCCCGAAGAGCTGCGCGTCGTCGAGGAGTTCTGCAACAGCGCCACGCTGCTGCACGGCACCGACGCACTGGCGACCGTCCGTGGCGGGCGGGAGTGGCTCGTCCGGCACGGATGGGACGGGGAACCCACGCTCGAGCATCTCGTCTCGTTGCGTGGCGCGCGTGAGGTCATGCGCGCGTTCCTGGCCGACCGCACTGACACGGCAGCGCGGTCCGCCCTGAACCGGCTCGCGCAGGAACACTGGGCGGGACCCCATGTCGACGACGACGGTCGGCTCGCGCTGATCCCGTCGGGTGCGCAGCCGGTCTCACCCGCAGGAGCGGCAGTCGGGGCGCTCCTGCTTCACGGCCTGAGCGGGCCGGGGCTGCGGGTCAGGACCTGCGCCTCGGACGCCTGCCGGTGGGTGTTCTACGACAGTTCACGCTCCAAGACGAGGACCTGGTGCGACATGAACACGTGCGGTGCGCGGAGCAAGATGCGCCAGTACCGCGAACGGCTCACGTGAACCTGAGCCAACCCGACGGGTTTGGCTTGCAGGGCTGGTTGTGAATCACGCTGCTACGCCGAACAACGCTGAAGCGCCAAGCTGGAGGGCAGCTGGTACGAATTCTGCCGTCCTGCAAACACGTTCAGAAACAGACACGGAGCGGCACAAATTGGTACGGTCGGGTGTATGACTCCACTGAAAGGCGCATGACGCGCCAACGCACGCTTGTCGTGCAGATCGACGAAATCGCGATCGAAGACGGCCAAATCGAGCCGCCGAAACTGGGCGCGGTGATCGAATTCCCACTTCGTTTCGCCGAACAACCTGCAGCCAACGCTGACACAGTGACGATTCACGCGCTCCTCGAAGCAAGCACTCGCGACCCGGTTTTTCAGTACACCGGGCCGGATTCGCCGCGCAGGTGGGAATGGAACGGCATCCTGCGCGGTGACGGGTGGACGGCGTCTTGGCGAGGCTTCACACCGCGTACCGGCAACGTTGAACTCACCGGACGCTTCTACGGAGTGATGGGACACGACACCCCGACGAATGTGCGTGGTCGGGTGACCCGAGTTCAGTTGGTCACCGAACGCTATCGGCGCCCGCCGGAAAATCACGGATGGCACATCGTGCCCGGCCACCGCACATTCCGTGACGTCGAGGCGGCGCCACGCTTTTTCGACCACGACATGTTCATGCGCGACGACCTCGTCGAGGTGGACCATGAAGTGGGTGTCGTCGTCGATCTCGATCTCGACGACGTACCACCCGTACCCGCCCGCCCGTCGATCGTCCCCGGCGACGTGTCGGCATCGGGTGAGACATTGTGGGTCGTGGACAGGGAATTGCCGATCGTGGTGAGCGTCGACTCCGATCGTGTTGCGCGCGAGCATGTTCTGCCCGGCCCGATCGGATACTCGAGGCACGTGTGGGCCACCCCGACGGAATGTTGGGTGGGCGGCAAAGGAGGCTTGTACCGGTGCGTGACCGGTGAGGAACCTCGGAGAGTCAATCCTCGCTCCGTGCATCAGGGAGCAGTGATCGGCGAGCACTTTCTGGCCTGCCCGTCCGGAACGACGTGGTCGCTGCACACCGCGGGCAACGAGCCGGTCGTGGTGGACGTGCCGGATGGATACGTCAGATCGATCGCCGTCGATGGCGAGTCCTTCGTCGTTCTGATCGAGCAGCTTCACACCGACATAGGGACGAGTAAGTGCTTGATTCGGGTGCACGTGTCCGGCGACGTGACCGTAGGCCCAGAATTGCCGACCATCCCAGGTCGACGAGGAGCATCGCCGTACCTCGCAGGAACGCCGCTACGGATCTTCCGCAGTGGGACTGCATCCAAGGTCCTCCCCGATCTCACTCTCGGCTCGATGGAACAACTCGACGGCAACCCCTTCCACGGCGGGCAGGTCGGAAACTTCGTGTGGATCATCGGGCACCCCCCATGTGGGACATCACGAACGGGATGGTGGCCTCTACCCGGTCCGGTGGATTACGACCGCACCCGCCGCCAGTTCTGGCTCTTCACTTTGTTGGATGCGGGCACTCTCGAACCGGTGAAGAGCACACCGATCTTCGCCACCAACCCCGCTGTGACGACCGATGCCAAGGGGACCATCTGGGTGAGAGGTGCCGGTGTGCAGTCGATACCGACAGAGTCGATGCAGTGGCCGGATGACTTGGACGTAGCCGCGCTACTCGCCGAGAACTGATCTGCCATCCGCGATGCGGTTGCGTCCTCGCCGAGGACACTGTCCGTCATGACATGACAGTCGGGTGATCGGAGCCGTCTGGGTGGTGCGGACCGAAATAGGGAACCACATTGACCGCTGCATAGTGCAGTCGTGTTGTGGCCTAGCTTGTAATTGACCGTTGACCACACGAGAGACGATGCGGTGTAACGGGTTACGCGAACCTGGTACGCCGCATCGTCGCTTCAGACGCAGCATGTCAATGGGACTTCCTATGTGCTCGACGTAGAAAGTCGCAAGATCTCGTCGGCAAGGTTCCACAGTTCGGCTTCTGGAACTGTATTTTCCGGAAAGCTCACGCTGATATACAACGAGTCCGAGGTGAGGGACCACTTCACTGTGTCGAGGTCGTGCGAGGTCGTGACGAAGCTGTGTTGCCCGTATCGGTCGCGGTACTGCTCAGGGACCGGCGCCTGCTGATACACCGGCGGCCCGTAGAGCTGAGCCTCTGCTTCGGCGTCATCGCCGGACACCGGGCGGTCCAGAGCGGTGACTTGAATACTTGCTCGTACCTCAGTGGACTGTTCCGTGGGGGTGTAGAGGACGGTGAAGTACCGAGCTGAGTCGTCTTCGTCGACGACATTCGCGTGCAGCCCTCGAAAAGCCGGAGGAAGTGCCGCGTCCAGGACTCTGGGTGCGCGCAGTGCGGTGAGGTTCACGCTGCCACTGGTCGGCTGCGAGGATGACATGTGCGCTCCGTCGTCGTGTGGTGAGGGTTCTGGTGTGCGACTACACGCACTGGTCATCACTGTAATTGTCAGCAGTGTCGACACTGCGGCGATCACGATTGCTCGTGGCCGATGGCGGCCGGTCACATGCATCGGTGCGCTCCTGACGTCGGGTATGCGGTGATGATGTCTCCGTTGGAGTCCTTGACGATGACGTTGGACCAGAAGAAATTTCCGGTCATCTCCCCGTTGCGTTTGTCGTACATCCATATCTTGCGTGCGTAACACGTCTTCCCGTCCCGCTGCGACGACGCTTCCGGATGCAGCAGCGTCGCCTCGATCGAGTAGTCCATCAGGTCCATCCACTTGTCGCCGGTGATCATGCCCTTGTTCGCCCAGTCCTGCATGTGTCGGCCTTTGATGTGTTCGAACCCGTAGTCACGGTTTCCGCAGACCATGTATGCGCGTCGCCCGCCCTGAACGGTGTACTCGCCGATCTGCTTTCGTTCACTCGACGATCCGCACGCTGCATATGGGGGAAGTCCACCCGCTTTGGCGTCGGCTCGGCCGAGATCCGAGAACGACCCCGTGGGTGGTACCGGGCCGGTGGTGGTCGGAATCGTCAGTGCGGACGGGTTCTCCGTACCGGTTTCCGGTGGGGCAGTAGGTTGCGGCGAACCAGGGACGGGAACGATCGGTGTTCCGTTGTAGGTCGGGAAGTTCGTCGGCGCGTTCGCCCCGACGTTCGGGCCACCGCCTGGAGACTGTGCCGTCGGCAATCCCTGGGTGGTCATGGGAGGTGCTGTCGTAGTCGTCGGGGCGGTGCCCGGATCGTGGCAAACGTACGGCACCGGCGGCGACGGGGCAGGGCCGGTATTCCCTGGATGCGAGGCAGCCCATGTTGCTGCCCACGCACTGTTGTAGGCGGAGGTTTCGCGGGCACACCGCTCCGCCGGGGTTTCCGCTGACGCCACCGTTGCGGGTACGACGATCAGCCCGATGGACACCAGTGCACTCAGTAGCAGTGGTGACGCGCCGCGCCTTCTCATCGCACCCTCCCGCTATCGATTGCTGCCAAATCGCTGATCATGGAGTGGAAAGTACCAATCAACCGGATTGATGAATGTTCAACTGTGCGTCGATACCGCAGCGCGCGAGGCGAAAGTCGTGACTGAACACCCAGAATTGGGCGCTTTACCTGCATTGTCGCAATATGCAAACGGGAGACGTGAATCACTGTCACAGATAGATAACAGGTCGCCGATGATTAGCTGAAACGAGCAAGGTTGTCGGCGAAGGCGAGTTCTCCGGTATGCGCGGTCGACCAGCCACAGACGAGCGTGGATGCGTGGAAATTCACGCCGCCACCGGCGGCAGCGAACCGGCCTCGCCCTGCGCGCTGTGAGCCATCGCCGCCGCCGCGACCAGCGCACCACACTAGTGCCTGTCGATCTTGCCCCGTGGTTCGAGGAATGCGCGGACTCGGCGGCGGATCTGACTGCAGCGCGATGAAAGGTGAGATCGAGCGTGTCCTGAGTTCAGGTAGCGCGGGCCTACTGTTGGCTATGCAGCGATTACGGACGAGCCTCACCACGGCAGTTGTGATCGCTGCACTCACAGTCGGAGGAGTGATCTCGTTCCGCACCCTCGACGAACGCCGCGCCCCCGCGTCGTTGCCGACAGGATTGGCGGTCGATCATGCCACCTGTACAGCGCCGGAGATCCTCGCCGCGGCGGTCCCGGGACCGGTGCAGTCGCCCGAGCCGCCATCGGATCCCTTACCCCCTGCTGGCACGGTTCCCGACCACTTTGAGCCCACATCCGTCGAGGTGTGTCAATTCATCAGATACACAGACGATTTCAGTGAGGCGATCCTTTCGCGGACGGTCCTAACTGGGGACATGGCGCGTGTAGTGGCACAGTTGAAGCGGGACTCCCTGAAATCGCCATGGTTCGGCGAGTGCCCCACAGTCTCGAGCATTCCTGCACCTGTGGTGTGGCTGGTCGATGGCGCGGGAAACGCTGTAAGGGTGGCATTTCCGGTCGGTGGAACATGTCGGTTACCACTTCCGGAGGCGTACGAGGCGGTGATGAACCTGACGGTGCAGAGCGAAGACGTGCTCTATCTGCCACGTGCATTGTGAGAGGGGTTCTGTGTGTTGCCCGCGGTCGATGGGGCGCCGAGAAACCCCGGTCGCTCGCCTGTCGCTACAGAGCTACCGGGCGCTTCAACTGCACCGCCAGTGTGAACGCGCCCAGGAAGGTGAGTGCGAGCGAAATGTACGCCACGACCGTCGGACCCCAGTTCTTCGGCTGGACAATGACATTCAAACCATTGCCTGGGTCAGGGCCGTCACATGTCACCCCGATCGGCCACCACGACCGAACCGCGCGCACCCCGGCTGGCCCCGGGTAAGGCGGGTTCTCCGGAGTTCCCCACGGTGCGCGCTCAGCGCACAATCCCGCGAAATTGCCAGGTGCGCCCATCCACGGAGCGGCCAGCGCAATCGCGAATACGACAATGCCAAGGACGATGACGAACAGGCAAATGACCACTGCATCAGTCCTGCGGGACTTGCTGCCAGATGTTCGACCTTCGCCCATCGGAGAAGACTATCGTCCGCCCACGGAAATCCCTGCGAACCTGGGCCATTGGACTCCGCCACCTGGAGGCTGACCCACACGATGCCACTCCGTGGCAGTGAGGTGCATGGTCCGTTTCCCGTTGTACGGTGAACCATGTCGCTGTCGCACCCTCGCACGTCGAAGATCGTCGTGGTGGCGCTGGTCGCCATCGTCGCGGTGGTCTATCTGTATTTTGCTTCCGCCTTTCGCAGTGCCAATGTATTCGCACCGCCGGAGCGGATGACATCCCTTGGTCGCACCTACCTGATCAGCAATTTTCCGCCACGCAGTCGTGAAGAGCTCGACCAGCGGTACTCGCAGGGGCATGGCACGAGCTACACCTTCGAACGGGTGAGTTCCTTTCCGATCCCACTGGGTCTTCCTGTCTACCAGTGGCAGAACGACCAGATCCGCGGCCAGGCAACGTCGACTGCCTACCTCGAATGGGGTTACAAGTACATCAGTTATCAACTCTCGGGCGCCCCGTAGGGAGGCCCGCGGCCTGTCAGCGTCTGGGCAATCTCAATCGCCAGACAAACAGGACTATGCCGAGCGCGGCGATACCACCGATCACGGTGAGTACCCACCACAAGGACTTCTCGCCGTCGCCGCTGCCCACACTCGACTGCGGATCGATTGTCCGAGGCGTTCCGTAGACGGTGACTGCGGCAGCACGTGTTCGGTCGTTGGTCGACTGAGTAGTCGCCGAGCAACTGTTCACCGACCATGACGCTGCGGGGTTTTCGCGTTTGGAGGTGAAAACGATGTATTCGGTCCCGACTTCGAAACTGAGGCCGCAGGAAGCGCTCAGCTCGTATGCCGATACGGTCGCCGTCGGGCCGACGTCCCCCGAGAAGACTTCGCGCACATCGAATTCGTAGATCCACATGGGTTCGCGCTCGCGTTTGTCCGTCACGGTCCCGGTGAAGACCGATGCGGTCTGCGAGACTTGTTCGACGATCTCAGGTCCATCGGGGGCGTAGACACATGAGCAGGCATAGGCAGGGGCGGAAGTCGCCAACGGTAATGCTCCCGCAAGACCGGCCACGATGAGCATGGACAGCAACCAACGCATAAGGCCCCCTTTGTCGACAGGAATGCTGGTTAGGCCGACATTACGGCAGATGTTCGAGGGCAGAGGGCGATCTCGGAAGTCTTGTCGGCCGGGGTGCAACGGCTCGAATGAGCGTCTGTGATCAGATCTGCTTCCTGCGAGCAAAATGCCTCCGCCACTTGGTGATGGCGTCGTTGGCGACTGCGTATGTCCCCCCGGCAAGGATCATGAGGAGTGCCCAGTTCCACGCCGAGGCGTCGACGACGGTCCGGTTGATCTGTGAAGGCAGAACGACCAGAGGGAACAGGGCGGTGGCGACGGTTGCAGTCCATCGTTGAACGGGCTCATCGTCAAGTAGCCGCGCGAGCTTCGAAATTGTCTGCCTCCCAGCAAGTGTGCGTGACGTTCATCGTTCGTGGAGCTGATGGGTGTGCGTCGACGAGCCTGAAGTTTCTCCGACCGGCGAGAGGACAGAGTCAAGGTGATGGCTCAGAACGGCCAGTTGTATCGAGATCCGTAGATGACGTAGCCGAGATCAGAGGTTCCGAGATTGGTCCACATGTCGTCACGATGGTTGGTGCTGTCCCTGTACGTAGTGTGGGCATCGAGCTGGGTGTACACCGCTTCGGAAATGTAGGTCGGGTAGTAGGTGCGGAGTGCGGCCATTTTCGCGGCGTTGTTCGCGGCTTTTCCCACCCAAACGAGGTCGTTGCTGCCTCGGATTCCAGTTCTTGCGACGAACAGATCGGAGGTGTCGATGCCGACTCGCTGTTCGAGTTCGAACGAAATACTCGGGTAGCGGGTTTTGATTTCGGGTCTGAGGATGTTCACCACGGCTGCATTGATCCTCAGCGCGCATTTCGCGGCGTTCGAGTTCTTGGAGTCGCCGATGAAGACGCCCATCACGCGGTCGCCGTCGTACGCGGTGATCACGCCGTCGTGCAGGCGGATGATTCGCGCTGCGCAGTAGAGGTAGTTCTTGTAAACCGCTGCGGCGAACCAATTCTGGTAGCTGTTGACCATGTCTGTGGAGTGTGCGAGGTCCGCGTAGAGAACGGTGCCTTCGAGCTCGACTGCGTCGTTCGACAGTTTGAGGTCGTCGGCATCTGGCACGGTGGTTCCGTCGCGGGTCGTCCACGCATTGTTGTGTGTATTCGCGACGTAGGCCTTCAGTTCATCGGTGAGCGACATCAGAATTCCTTCGGGTGGGGTGCTGGGGGGCATGTCGTGCAGTGGAGGGTCGAGGTGGCGAGGTCAGCGATTCGTCTCAGGTTGTTCGGATTTTGGCCACTCTGTTTCCCGGCGTGCATTTGTCAGGGTCGATCTCGCACTCCGGGCCTGGTGGAGACTGGAAATGCTTTGTCGCCGTTGGGAGTATGGAGGGGGCGACCAGTCGGATGTGATCGGTCGGGTTCACTACAGCACCCATGAATAGGTGGAGCCATAGATGACGTATCCGAGGTCGGAATCGCCCAGATTGGTCCACATGTTGTCGGTCATGGTGATGTCGTCGAAGTACTTCGATTCCGGATCGAGTCGGTTGTAAACGGCTGCTGAAATGTAGGACGGGTAGGACGTGGGTAGGGCTGCCATTTTTGCGGCGTTGTTGGCGGCGTTGCCGACCCAGACAAGGTCGTTGCTTCCCCGGATCCCGGTTCTCGCGACGAACAGGTTGGAGGTGTCGATTCCGACGCGTTGTTCGAGCACGAACGTCGACTTCGGGTACTTCGCCGCGAGCGCTGGTCTGAGGATCTTTTTGACGGTGTAGTTGATTTTCAGCGCGCATTTCGCGGCGTTCGTGTTCTTCATGTCGCCGATGAAGACGCCCATGACCCGGTCGCCATCGTAGGCGGTGATGATGCCGTCGAACTCGCGAATGATGTGGGCGGCGCAGTAGAGGTAGTTTTTGTAGATTTCGGCGGCGAACCAATCGGGTTCAGAGTCGACCATGGTCGTGGAGTGCGCAAGGTCCGCGTACAGAACGGTGCCTTCGAGTTTGACGGCGTCGTTCGACAGTGTGATGTCGTCTGTACTGGGCACGGTCCGTCCTTGCCGGGTCGTCCATGGATCGCGGTGTGTATCTGCGACATAGTTTTTCAGCCGTTCGGCGAGAGACATAGGATTTCCTTCGGGTTGATTGCTAGCCGGTGAGCGCGGCTGCTGCGAACAGGACTCCGGCTGTGCCTGCCAGGCTCATTGCCCAGCGGACGAGGTTGTACTTGCGTGCGACGATCCGTGACAGGCGGTAGAGCTGGTGGCGGGTGCGGTCGGTGTCCGCCGGAGGTGAGTTGTCGAGCGCGGTCACGAATTCGGAGTGTTTGTCGTATGTCGCCACGTGTCCCCAGTAGAAGATTCCCTCGGAGGCGTCGTGGGACGAATACCGCGGCCAGACAGCGGAGGCGGCGCAGAGCACTGAGGCGAGGGCGACGAGGGCTCCTAGCCACCAGATGAGTTCGCCGGGGGCGTGGTACTGATCAGGTTTCCAGCTTCCGGCGAGGATGCCGCCCAGGATCGCACCGAAACCGATGCCGAGTACGGTCAGGACCAGACTCGCCTTGTGGTCGGCCTGGGCGACTTCTGCGCGCGCTTCCGCAAGCATGGACTGCTCCGACGGGGAGGCTGGGTTGGCCGGGTTGTTGGTCACGGGTTCATCATCGCAGGCGCCTCCGACGTGCCCGACCTCTTTTCAGGCGTTCGGTGGGAATGCTGCGCCAGAGCGGTGAAGGTTCTAGGAAGTTATGGAGGGGGATAGGAAAACCGGCGGTGAGTACTTGCAGCGCGATTCATTCACTGCGAGTGCTCACCGCCGGTTCAGTTCATGCCGAGATGGCGAGCCAGACCGAAATGCCCAGTCCTAGTGCCGGTTTGGAGTCGCTATTTCTTGCTGTGAAAAAAGTAGACCCCGTATACAAACGCGGCGATCGTCACGAACTGCATCGTCTGCTCACGGGCCTCTTCCGGTGCCACCATCAACACCGTATGAATGACTGCGGTGACTGCAAACATAAGGAGCCCAGCACCCAGTTGCCGCTCATCCACTGTTGTCGCGATCTTCCCAGCCAGGCTCGCGATCGCGCCCTGGAATTTGACCTTCAGGGTCGGATTGGCGTCGATCAGGTTCTCGACGAACGCTTCCTGCTCGTCCGAGACGTTGGCAAGGAACCCTTCGATCTTCTCGATCAGATCGTCGTCGGCGCTCTTGGCGATGTTGTCCAGAACGGACGACACATTCGGGGCAATCACCGAGTCCCGGAACTGTCCTATCAACGCCGGAGTCACCAGATCGCCGATGGCGTCGACCATCGACGCGAACTGTGAACTGATCACTGACTCCGTCATCGTCGGCGACAGGAAGAACTGATCACGCACGGTGTCGTTCATCTGCGCCACCATCTCGACGATCGGTGACTGTGCTGAGTAGACGGTGTCGAGCACGGTCACTGTGTCGACGCTCTGCAAATAGGGCTTGAGCCATTCGGCGTCACCGATCGGGTCGAGGGTAGCGGAGATCGAGTCCAGCCAAGGACCGTTCAGGTCGCGCAGGGCGATCTGCATCTGATCGAACGCAGGCGCGGTGAGCTGTTCGGTGATGCCAGCGAGAACATTGTGCGCCGGGCTCTGCCAGTTGATCAGATCCACCGTATTGAATGCCGAAATGCTCTGCTGTATGGCCTGCTGCGCAGCGTTCGTGTCGTACGGGGTGACGTTCTGCAGAACCGCATCTCGAATGCCGTTCGTGTCGATCTTTGCTGCCTGTTCTGCCGCGATACGAGCGAAGTTCTGGTCGTCGAAGAAGTTGTGCGCCATCGTGTGATGCCTTTCGTTTGAGAACTCATCAGCTTAGCGAGGGTGCGCAAATAGCAGAACGAGATGCACGCAAGGAAATTGGCGAAACACTCTTTGAGCTGCGGTGATCCAGAGAATTTGAGGAGATCTTCGGCGGCGCTTGAGCGGCAACGCAGGCTTGGACTGGCAGTCCTCTTCCGGGTCGAAGTGGCTAGCGGCGGAGGAACTCGGAGAGGGCGTTTCGGGCGTCGTCGAGGGTATTGAAAGGGTCGCCGCCGAACAGGAATTGCAACTCGCCGTAGCGATCGGCTTTGACTGCGTGGAAAATGCGGCCTAGTTCTTCCATGCCTCGGACTCGGTTACGTGATTCGACAAAGTACTGGCCGTCGATGACCTCAGTTTCGATCCTCGCAGCCTCGAGCTCACACCTCGGGTGGCGGTACCAGGGTTGTGGACTGCTCTCGTTTGCGGCCAATATCTCTTCAATATCGTTGAAACCCTTGAACATTGTTCCTCCTCGTAGGGTCGAATGCCGTGTGTCGGGGTCTGGCAGGTGGGTGTCTCGTCGACTTGGGCCACACTAGCGGTGCAGAGTGTCCGGAGGTGAGGCAACCTTGTGATGAGTCGATTCGACGGGCTGCACCGTCAGGCAACAGGTTTCGCCCGGTACCAGCACGGCGAGCGGCGCGTCAGGCCTATCGGCATGGGGCGCGATTCTCATGGTTCGACGCTACAGCGGTTACCTCGACGAATTCTCACCGAACCACGCGTTGAGCTGAACCGGGAACTGCCCACCGCACTCTGCGCGGTCGTGAATCCAGCCTCGGCAGTAACGAGGCTGTCGGCGACGCTGTCGATCATTTGGTGGATCCGCGCCCGACCAAGTCGACCGACTTCCGGCGTACACGATTCCGGTCGGGAATTTGGCCAACAGGTTGTTGACCAAATGTCTCGAACTGGGAGTCGCCGCGCCGGAAGCCTCGGCGACGGTCACACCGGAACCCACGCCAGAACATGGAATGGAGGGCCTTGCCCACGATGGCAGCCGACCCCGCGAATCGGGCGAAAACCTTACCAACAAGGGCGAAGGTGAGCACACTTGAAAGATGAGTGCCCGCAAGCCGGTCCAACCGATGCTCGCGACCCTCGGACCACCACCAGAAAAGGAGGGCTGGGCGTTCGAGCAAAAGTGGGATGGATTGAGAGCGATCGCCGCCACCGGCAAACCCGCGCCGGTCCTGTGGTCCCGCAACGGAAACGCCATCACCCGGTCGTTTCCCGAGATCGTCGACGCGCTCGCTGAGCAGCTCGGCAACCGTGAAGTGGTCCTGGACGGGGAGATCGTCGCGCTCGACGCCCGCGGGGCCCCATCCTTCTCGCTTCTGCAGCGACGCATGCACGTGCAGGCCCCGACTGCACAGGTCCGCAGATCTGTTCCAGTGACCTACTACCCGTTCGATGTCCTCACGGTCGACGGCGAATCGACGATGCCGCTGCCGTACCTCGAGCGACGGGCAGTGCTCGAAGATCTGGGTCTCATCGGCGACCGGATCGTCGTACCCCCGCACTGGCTCGACATCGATGGCGCCGCGATGCTCGAGGTGGCCCGCAAACACCATCTCGAGGGCATAGTCGCCAAGAGAACGGACTCGACGTACCAGCCGGGGAAGCGGTCCCCACGGTGGATCAAATGCCCGGTCAGAGCGAAGACCACCGCCGTCATCTGTGGATACCTGCCCGGCTCCGGAACCGCTAGCCGCGGAATCGGATCGTTGGTCCTCGGCGCCCACGACGATAGTGGTTCCTTGATCCAACTCGGGCATGTCGGCACCGGCTTCACTGCCCGGACGCGGCGGGACCTTTGGGCGCAACTCCACGAACTCGAACGCCCCACCAGCCCGTTCGCAGTCGCCCCGCCACCCTCTGTGGCCAGAAATGTCAGATGGGTTGAGCCACTGCTTATTTGCGATGTCGAATACCGCGAGTACACCGGCGACGCACTTCGTCACCCGTCGTACAAAGGGCTCCGCACCGATAAGTCCGTCGACGACATAACCGCCCCGTTATTGCGAACGGATACAACCTAAATCGAGATCTTCGGCCATATTTCCCCGGACGGTTTGCCCGACAGATCGGGTCGCTGACGCATCCTCAGCGGACCTTCCAGCAGCTTCGGTTCCCCAGCTTCACATCTGAATTGCCGACAGGAACATTCGGTTGTCGTGCCCTGCCGTTGGACTCCACACCGCTCGCAAGTAGCCTCGGCCGGTCACCGGGGACTCGCACGCTACCAACCCTTCCGACGAGGCTGGACGGAATCCCGATGGCACTTGGTCCGGGTCATAGGAAACGGTTGGGGCGCAGGAGATCAGCCCCGAATCAGTCCGAAGGTTCGCCGCCCGTTCTGGTGAATTCGACTCGATGACCAAGAACGCAGAAGAGTCGGGAAACGAAGGGTATGTCTCGGAGTACAGCACCGAGTCGTCGTCGGACAGCTGCAACCCGAGGTCCGTTGCCATCGACACTGCCGCCTTCTCTGCAGATCGTGCGTCCACCCACCGGTACACCGCAGGACCACCAAACCCCAACACGAGCGCCCCGACAACGACGGCAACACACACAAACAAGCGACCCGGGCGCGCACCGTAAAGCCTCATCGTCGAATTTCATCACATACCCGAACATCGAGCATCAACGCCCGCCATGCGGAGACGATGGAGCGCTACAGGGATGACATCTGACCGCCCTGCCTTCGTTGCGATCAATAGCGGCTACGGTCGATGAAGGAATTGAAAGGGCGCACATGCTGATCGGATTGGGATTTCTGGCCTTCGCCATCACCTTCCACCTTTTCGCCGCTCGTATTGCGGCCGGTGAAGGTTACGGTCGGCAGCTGCCCGCCGCCTCCAGTGCGTCCTCGTCGCGCCTCTCCGGGCAGGTTCGTCGTGCCCAGACTGTGGGCTGGGTGCTGAGTATCGTTGGTACGGTGCGCATTTTGGGCCCGTATTGGGGTACAGAGCCGCTGTTGGTGGGAGGTTTGGCGGTTGTTGCGCTCGGTCTGGTGAACGAGCTCCCCAGTCTGGCAGTCAATGCGTTGTGCAATCGAAATCAGAAGAAGGGGACGTCTCCTCAATAACCTGACTGACCCCGCGGTGACAGAACGAAGCAGGGCGCGCTTCACCAAGCCGGAACGCTCGACTGGTCAGTATCTGGATCCGGCGAGAACGTACGCTGCGCACATGAATTCATCCGGAGGTGTAGGACGAGCTTTCTTCAACGCCTCATCCCTCGCGCTGGTAATCGGCATACTTGGATTGATCGTCAGTTTCGGTGTGACATCGCGGTGGGGGTTCCCGGCCTCTGCGCCAGCGCTCTGTCGATCAAATTTGTATTCCAGCGGTGCGCTCGAAGACGCAGGATGGGCGTGGATCCCATTTCCCGTAGCCTCCTGCAAGACATTGGATTTCGACTCAGCTGCGAACTACTTCGCACTCGGGTGGGAAAACTCCATCACAGCAGCAGTATCGCTCGTAGTCATCGCTACAGCCCTGAAGGTCAAGCTGTGCCACAGAACCTGAATCGGCCAGCGTCAGCTACGGGTGTCATCAGCACCGGCGGAGGGGGCTACTGACACAGCAACTAGAGGTTTCGGCGGAACCTCGATCACGCACCATCTCACCAGTAGTGGTGCGTTGACCTGTTGAGGCCACGTTCGCTTCGCGGATTTGGGGAGACACGGTGTTATTGCGCTCCTTACCGGGATGCATCGCATTGGGTAGCGTGCGTGTGTGGCTCTGGAAGAGAAGTTTTGAAGGCGCAACACCGTTCGGCGACCGCTACTGTGTTGGTCTTCGCTGGATTCGGCTTGGTGTGTGGGCTCGTAGGTGCTGCCGTGTTGTGGTGGTACGTCTCCCAACCCTTCACGATCTACACAGCCAGCTACCAGCCGCACGATCTCCAATCGTTCCGGATCGAGACAGTCTCGGTTAATCGATTCATCATTGGACTGATCGTCGGTGGACCCCTTCTCGGGTCCGCGGTCGGGACACTCGTTTCAGTGACGGGCTGGAATTTCGTACGACGCCAACCCCCACTCAATTCTGACTAGATCGTGTTTGACGCGTTCGCCCCCACAGCGTTCCTCCTAGGAACCTCCGCTAAGTTCCCCCGGCTCGGTGACGGTATTCGACCCCGGCACCGGTGTCTCCCGTGCGCTGCGCTCCATCTTCGAATCTCTCTCAAACTCTTCCGAGGTGAATCTGACAGCTCAGGTCAGGGCACTCCTGTATCCTGGAATGTTCGCCTGAACGCCGACTGGATAGGGCAAGGATGATTCTCTCAGCACAATATTCACTGCCGCACCATATTTGGGTCGAGATGGATGCGCTCGATTGCCGGTATGAAACCTATATCGGTCCGGTGCGGGCAACGGTGGTAACACCTCCGCGCGTAGGACCGTCCGACTTGACGATTGCACCCACTCTCGTCGGCGTCCCCGATGAGGCATGGGCAGTCGAACCAGGGGACGAGGTTCCTCAGTGGTCGACGACATACGCATCTTTCGGCACCGACAACGCGACCGGATTGCGACGGATTGGTTTAGAGCTGCGCGAGGACGATCGGGAGGTTTGGGAATCACCACATCATCGTGGGCAGCCTCGGACCGCGAAAATCGCTGATGTCACGGCCAATCACATTGGACATTGGTTCTCGCAGGTAGAGAACTGGGTGTCCGTCGTGACCGGCGAAGATATCAACCATAGACAGCCAATCTATGACTCCAATTCCATCGGGCCAGGTCTGCTGACGTGGCGGCATGGTCAATGGATCGACGGGGGAGTTCGAATTTCGACACCGACACCCGCCCCTCTCTCCCAGAATTTTTTGCGCGCCATCCTGGAACGAGTAGGAGATGGGGACCAGCCGCCGATCGAGCATCAATTGTGGCGTGACAGTAGGGCCGCTCTGGTGCGTGGTGACACGCGGAAAGCTGTGCTGGACGCAGCGACGGCAGTAGAAATCTGCCTAATCGATCTGGTAGCGAAAACCGAAGCGTCCACCGGAGAGAAGTACAACGGTCGCCAGGGCTTGATAAGTCGGTCGAAGTGGGTGGCGACCAGAGTTGAGGACTACACCCCGTATCCGGCGTTGAAGCAACTCGCCGACCTGCGTAACAACACCATTCACGCGGGAGGGGCCGCGACATACGACGAGGCTTGCTCCAGTGTGCGCGTAGCGATTGACACAGTCATGAAGCACGGCAAGTCACGGGACCCACGCCGTCCACACGCGTCGGTGATCGATGGATAATAGAAGCCGCCGCCACACTCCTGTCCGCGACGTTTGGACGTAGTCCATCAATTGATCGATTCCGAGACTTCGCGCTACTGCGCCGAAACACAACCGGCGTGCGTATATCAAGGCGAGTGTCCGTTATGTTTCTTTCTCGTGGTTGCTTTCCGTGGCCGCTCCGCACCTCCGTGTGGATACATCCCGTGGGGATTCTGTCGGAAAGGCGCACCAACCGTGACAACACCTGATCTACGTCGCCGGACTCGATGGGGCCGCATCGCTGCCGCCCTCCTGGTCGCCGCGGGCATTGCGCTTACCGGAGGAGTCGGTGTCGCGTCGGCAGACACGGCAATCTCCTACCATGCCCAGTTCTGTTCAGACGCGAAGGAGGGAAACAACCTTGCTTTTCAGGTCAACGACGGAAAGCCGAGCGACTGGGGCCCCTGGGACGCGCCCGAGGACACTTGGCACGGGGAGTGGATGTCAAACGTCAGGTTCGACACGTGGGTCGATGACATCCGCACGCCTTACGGGATGGGCATGTGGTGTTACACCGTCGTCCGCTCAGACCTCAGTGAGGGCGACTGGATTCGTCTCGCACGTTGGAATCCGGCAGCTAGCACGGCGACGCGTCTCACTGAGGTAGTGAAGGTTGATGGCGTCGTATTCGAGCGCCCTGCTGGAGCTCAGGGGTGGGCGGCGGCTAGCCCGCGGTGCTGCAGCATTGCCTATGAGGTCCTCCGGGCGCCGACCATTCCCACTCTTGTCAGTGCAGGGTTCGCCGACCCGACACCCGTCGTGGTGACCGGCACCGTCGGAACGAGCCTGTCCCGCAGCTTCACTGCCACCGGATCGCCCACCCCTGCCGTGACCGTTGTCGATGCGGCGAAGCTCCCGCCCGGAACTACGTTCGCGAAGGATCCGGTCACGGGTGTCCCGACCCTGACCGGGACGCCGACCACCCCAGGCACATTCGGCTTCACACTCACCGCTTCCAACGGGGTCGGAACCCCCACGACCCTCGATGTGACGTCGACTGTTTCTCCGGCTCCTGTCGCTCCGGTGTTTGCGGACACTGCGCCCGTTACGTTGACCGGCACCGTCGGAACGAGTTTGTCTCGCAGCTTCACTGCTATCGGAACACCGATTCCTGCCGTGACCGTTGTCGATGCGGCGAAGCTCCCGCCCGGAACTACGTTCGCGAAGGATCCGGTCACGGGTGTCCCGACCCTGTCCGGGACGCCGACCGCCGTCGGTAGCTACAAGTTCAGGCTGGCTGCCGACAACGGTGTCGGTGCCCCCGTCAACCTCGAAGTAACGGTCACGGTCCAGTCATCCCCGGCCGGGTCCCTCGGCTCGATCTTTGGCAGCTGACATGTCTACCAGCCCCGACGTTCCGCCGCTACTACGTGGGCGGGCGGCCTGAGCACGATGTGAGGGCTAGGCTGCGGACATGACTGCCTGGATCGAAGTGCTCACGGCACTGACTGCCGGTCCCGATCTTCCTCTCCGCGGAACGATTCACGGAGTCCGTGCCGAGGGCGTTTCCGAGTCGTTCACCGGCGGATTCGCTTACAGTGGGCCGCCTCCGATGATGGTGGTGCCAGGTCATGGCTGCCGGGTCTGGCTGTACGGCAACAAGATCAGAGTCGAAAATATCGACGGAGAACCGGTCTTTATCAGCGACGGCGTTCGGGCATGGGATTTCACCGGCCGATCCGACCGGCCACTCGTCGGTTCACCCGACCGTGTTATCTATCTAGGTCCCAACCAATTTCTGCTCCGCCGCCGCAGCGCCGCAGAATGGGCCGGAAACGACTTCGCCCAGCCTGTCGGGGAAGTGGAAGTTACCAAGTTCGCTGGACGGGATTGTTGGACAGTGCAACTCGCGCCCCCGGAAGGCAAGCCGTATCCGCTTCGGATCTGGGTCGATGTTGAATCCGGACAGATGCTCGGCTACCGCATCGACGAGGTTGGGGAAGGCTCGCGGTTCGTCGACGTCACCGTCGGCGAAACAATGGATGAGTCGCTGTTCGTGTGGGATGGGCCTGCTGTCACACCGGAAGAGCATCAGCAGCTGCTTCGAGACGAGCATCCTGCCGCGCAACGCGAGCAGGTGCAGTGGTTCACGAACAACGTGACCGATGCACAGTTGACGGTCCGAGTGCCTGTCGATTTCACCCCGGACAGCATCCGCGCAACGGACTCTGGGGGTTTCGATGCGTCGAACCGTGTAGCGATGCTCTCTCGCCGTCCGCGGAGTGTAGAGGGATGGGAACCGAGATGGGGTGTTCCCCATTACGTTTGGTCGACTCCGTTGTGGGACTGGGCTGCAGGCACGATTCATGCCGACCTGGACGACGCAGCCGCCGACGAACTCCGGCAACGCATTCACCCGGGGGAACCGGTGGACCGCGCGAAGCGGATAGATCCGCCGGGGCGGGGCGGCAATCGTTCGACGTGACACGAAACCGGCCACCCGGTCAAGCATGAACGAGGTCACGGAGGTTTACTGCTCGGTCGTGATGCTGCGGCGCCAACAGTTGGTAGTCGAACGCCGCGGAAGTCAGGACTCGCCGAGCCGGATGACCTGACGGCCGGGTGTCGACGGGATGCGCCTTCCGAAATATGCGCGCTGCTGGGTCTGGGTGCATGGGCCGAGATCGAACGCCCATCCGCCGTGAACGGGTTCGACGTCGACGATGCTGCGGACTTCGGTGATCCAGCCGCCGATGGTCGCGAGGAACGCCGCGCCGACCAGTTCCGGAGCGCCGCGGACGGCCCAGACCTGGCGGATGGCGTCGTCCCGATACTTGCCGTCGAGTCGACGATGCCATCCGATGTAGCGACCTTCCTCGGGGCTCCACCACGCCGGGCCGACGCGAACCGCGATGCCGTGGACGGAGGTGTCCGCCCACCTGTCGCGTTGGGTGAGGAGGGCGTTCATGGCCTCGTTGGTCGCGGTCAGGTTTGTGCCGTCGAAACTCGCCGGTCCGCCCAGTTCGGCGCGGATCAGTCTTTCTGCCATGGGGCGGGAGATATCGAGTTCTGTTGCGACGGTTGGGATCGTGTGGGTTAGGAGGGGAGACAGATCGACCGGTTCGACTGTCAGTGCGTGCGGTTGGCGTGCCATGTACCCATGCTAGCATTTCACTCGGTAATGTTGGTGACCTTTGGGAGGCTTAGTGAGCACAGCGCAGGTAGTCGAGCACGGAACCGCCATCCTCCTGGACTGGATCAGGACATCGGGACACACGGCCGAGCTGGTGAGACCCAGCCGCCTCGCCATCGACGGACATGTCGTACGGCTCGCGATCATCTCAACCGCACTGCACGGAAAAGGATTTCGAGTCCAGCGGCCCGAACAGGACACAGCTATCCACATTCAGGTGTGTGTAGGCGAGGACGACGGCGGATCCTCGCCGGTCACCGAAATCGTCGTCCTCGACGCCGATTACGCTTGGCAGCTACCCGGTATCTGTGGCCGATCAGTCCCGCAGGGCTGCACGGAATACAATTTCGCCACAAGAACTCCGCAACTCGATCGACTGCTCCGGCCGTTCGTGACGCGCACCCCGCTCGAACTCGGTGATCGCCTCGCCGACCTCCTCTGACAAGGCGACACCCCTGCGCTGTCCACCACGACGCAGGGTGTACTGCAGAGCCGCACCAGCCCACGACAGGAAGGCATCGCGACATGCTGCACGACGACGGCAACATCCGAAGGCTCGTCTTTGCAGACGAATTCGCCGCGTTCGTGCGCACCACCGAGGAAGCACTCCGCGACCTCGACTCGTCCGCCACTTTCGCCCACGAGCAATGGACGGCGGAGTACATCGACGAGTGTGCCCCGGACTGCAAAACCGATGCAGACGGGTACCGGATCCACACCTCGTGCCGCGTCGGTGAATACATGGTCGGCCCAGCCGCGACACCCAAGCAACTCGACGTCTACGGGCAGGTCCGCAAGCGTCGGACGTGGAGCGCCCGCAACCCGGGACCGGGTATGCGACGACACCTGCTCGGACTCCTGATTCGCGGACTCGTCGACTACGACGAGTCGGTCGAGATCTTCACGCTCGCTCCACTGGTCACCGGCCGCTGATCCGAGGAGATCTGAGCGGGCGTTCGGCGGCGCGGGTGATGTCCGGTTCTCCTGGCCTTGTCATCTGTTCGACTGAATTGGCGTGCATTCATCCACTAGTTGGGTGACCGCCGAGCTAGCGTGAGCGTTCCCGAACGGTTGGTAGTGCGCACCCAGGCCGTCCTCGTCCGAGCGAAAGGATCCGACAGTGAAGGTCAGTTTCCTGAAAAAGGCTGCAGCAGTAGTGGTGTTGACGTTTTCCGCGGCTCTTGTCAATGTGCCGTCGGCATCGGCAGTCACCTGTTACGGCGACTACTGTTCGGGCGTCGACCCTCTATCGTCGGGGTGCTCCGGCGATGCCAAAACAATAGCCAGCGCATACGTGTACGGGAGTGGTGGAACCGCGCAGGTCAACCTCCGGTGGTCGCCGACGTGCAAAACCAACTGGGCGCAAGCAAATTTTGTGACCAGCAGTATCAAGGCGGTGCAGTACGGCGGTTACCCCCAGGAGTACAGCAACAACAACGGCACCAATTCGTGGTCGAAGATGATCTACTCGCCGAGCCTTTGTGTGAAGGCATCGATATGGGGCGGTTGGGGTGTCACGGACACAGCGTGTTTGTGAGACCTGACGAGGCCGGTGACTCCGAATTTCGTCGAGCGAGGTAGCGCTAGATCTCCGATCCGATAACGAGTGTGCCCCGCCGGATGATAAAGCGGGGCACAGTTGTGAGGACACTAGATACTCGGAAGAACACGCATGTTGAGTTCCCTGCACTCCCGCATCAGCAATGAGAGATCACGTTCGAACGAAGCAAGGTAGCTCGACGCCATCGGGCACAGATTTGAACTGCTCCTTCACCGCAGGGAGGTCGTGGACGACCACTAGTAATTTGGCTAGTTCACTTTCGGTGCTTGCGGTCTTGCGCGAGCGGGCCTCCTCGACGGCCTTCGCTGCGAGCGCAACGTGTTCGGCAGCTGTTCCCGACACTTCTGCAAACGCCAGAGTCGCGGTTGAGTCGATCAGCCATTTCGTCGCGTGCACCAACGGCAGAGACGATCGATCCGAAAACGCAGGCTTGGCCGATGAGGTTCTCGATGGGTGCCGTCCTCTTTGCACCTTCGACGAAGTGAATTCTGCGCGGTGAGGACTCCATACCTGGTGACGGCGCTCGAGCCTGCAATGAAAGATGCAAGGCCACAGTGAATATGAGAGAACCGGCCGATGCGTCGTGCCCCGAACCGGCTAGCAGTTCGGGGCACGACGTCAGGGCGAGGTATGAGCTAGAAGGCCGATCGGTTCTCCGTGAATCGGAGCATCAGGGGCGGAATGCGTCAGCCGTGCCGAGATATGACGGATGAAGCGGATCGTACTGTTCCATGTCAGGGTCGGCGGTGCCGTCGGGTCGATCGAGCGCGACCGTCGGGCAGGCGTACAAAGCGCTGAGGGGCTGCCCATAATGGGGGCCGTCGACTTGGAACCACAGTCGGGGGTACAGCGAGGGGACCTTGATGCTGACCTCGTGCGCGGTGTGCGTGACGTCGACGTCCCCGTCCGGAGCGCGCTTGGCATCGCCGGGGGTATAGCCGATGAACGTCTGGATCTCCACGATCCGGCTGCAGCCGTCCTCACCGGTGAACGCCACCAAACCCCTGCCGCGAGCGTGGCTTCCGAAGGACTCGATGATTCGGCGTGCTGTCGCGCGATGAGGATAGGGGAATGTGGTGCACGTCGCCGCGTTGTCCGAGGGGCCGAGCGCGACACGTGTGCTGAGATTTTCGAGCAAGGGCGCCGGGATAGCGCGCGGAGAAGGGTCCTGAGTAGCCACGATCACGTGCACCCTGAATTCGCGGCCGATGCGCGTAATGAGCTGAACATCCGAATCGAACTCGTGGAAATCGGTGCCGTATACGTCCCGGATGCTCGCGCGTATCGTGGCGTACTCGTCGAGCAGCAGCAACAGTGGCGGGCATGGGAACGGACCGCGTTCTCCCGCCTGCCTGCGTTCCCAGGCATCTGCCTGACGGCCGCGCAGTTCGTCGGCCACCATCCTCACCATGCGCATGTGGTCGGCAGTGCGCTGCGAGATCGCCACGATACCGGGCTGCCGATGCAGACCCTCGTAGTCGGTGCCTTTGCCGTCGCAGAGGAAGATCATCCACCCAGCGGACCGGCACGACTCGATCACCGTACGGGTGAGGACAGACTTGCCCGATCCGGTCACGCCGAAGAACAGCGCGTGCGGATTCTTGGCCAGGTCGACCCCGACGACGTCACCGGATTCGTCGATCCCGAGCTGCATGCGGAAGGTGGGGTACATTTCGCTCGCTTCGTCGACGCCTGTCGGTATCCGCGTCGGGCTCGGCAGTGTGGCGAAGGTCGGGAATCGAGGGGCGACAGATTCGGGAGCCTGTGCGGCGATCTGCTTCTGCGCGGTGACGTACTTTTCGCCGGTCGCCTGCGCTCGGGCGCGGGCCTTCTTCTTCATTGCGGTGTTGTCTCGCATGACTTTTGATCCTCCATGTGTCAGTTGTGCATCCGGTTCCGTGCCCACCTGGATGCGCTGCACATACAGGGGTTGTTTCTCACGCGAGTCCGAGACCCTTGCCCTCCAAAGAATCGTCCGGCACGGGAACGGATTCAACGGGGAACGGCTCGCGTGGTGAGCCGTGTACCGATGAAACTATCTGGCGCGCACCAACTCCGCAACACCACCTTGCGGGATGGGCGGTGTCGCAGTCGATCTGGGTCAGGAAACGACAACGCGCCCCGAACCTGTTCGGTTCGGGGCGCGCGCTGGGCCAGTTGGATCAGTGTGCGTCGAGGGCGTCGAGCAGCATCGGACGAGACTTGGCCAACTCGTCCTGCCAGTAACCCCAACTGTGCGTACCGGCGGCAGGGAAACTGAACTGCGCAGGGATGCCGAGAGTGTCGAGGCGGATCTGGAAGGCGCGGGTCTGAGCGAGGGACAGTGCCTCCAGCGCCATGGCGCTGGCGTTGTTGACGTGTCCGACAATGCCCTTGGGCTGGTCGTGCTGTCCCGGAAGGCCGCTCGCGGCGGAGACGTAGATCGGCAGCCCCTTGAGGGTGGGTGCGAACACGAACGGATCGTTGCGCAGCCAACCGTTGCCCCACGGCGGACCCCACATCGCGTCGACGTTGAAGCGGCCCGCGTCGAGCATCGCGACTCGGATGGCTTCACGCATCGCCGGTGCGGACAGGTTCAGATACCCGGAATACGCTGCTGCGGCTTTGAACTGGTCGCGGTGATGCGCTGCCAGGGACAGGGCGGCGCTACCGCCCATGGAAAGTCCCAGGACCGCGTTGTTGGTGCGGGAGACACCGCGCGTCGCGAGGTAATCGGGCAGGTCCTCGGTGAGGAACGTTTCCCACTTGTACGTCACGCCTTGGCGGTTGAAGTTCGACGGTGCGAGCCAGTCGGTGTAGAAGCTCGACTCACCGCCGACCGGCATGACCAAAGTGACGTCGTCGTCGGCGAACTGGCGCGCGGCGTCGGTTTCGAGGGTCCAACCGTTGACGTCATCGCGGGCGCGGAGACCGTCGAGCAAATACAACGCTGCGTCGCCGCCGCGCGCTGCCCACTGGATCTGAACCTTCACCGGCCCCATCTCGGAGGGAATGAAGACCTCTTCGTATCCTCCGGCGGGCGCCCGATGGTTCGCCGGTGCGGCTGTCGCGGTACCGGCAGCGCCGAACGCGATCGCTCCGGCGAGAACGGTGGCACCGATGCGCATGGCGGTTCGCCGCATGCGGTGCGTGGTGTGTTTGTGCACAGTGATTCCTTTACCTGTCGGTCAGCAGTTGCTGGTCGGGGTGACGCCTGCGAAGCGGTCAGTGAGGAACGAGATGGCGCCGGGAAGACCAACCACGGCCGCGGAGAGGTGGTCCGGACTCCACACCGATTCGGACTGGACCGGGACACCGGCATCGCAGTAGCGGCGCATGGTGGAGGTGATCGCGTCGACGGGGATCAGGACGTCGTCGTTGGCGTGCCATTCGTAGATGGGTGCGTTCGGAACGGAGGTGAGTGCTTCGACACTGTTATCGGCGAAGACGGCCTGGATCGACGGGTCGTCGAGCAGCGCGGTTCCGTTGATGGTGTCTGCGACGGCGGCGATGCTGCGGCCCGCGCCGCCCGCGATGATGTCGTTGGTGCATGCGTTGGCGATCGAATCGCGCAAAGCGACACCTTCCGGATTGAGGTGTTCACTGACGGGCATCTGCTGCGGGTACTCACGTTCGAGTCCCATTGCTGCGGCCATCGCCAACCCGAACACCGGGTGCGGTGCATCGCCGAGGCCCTTCGCCATTTTGCCGATGTTCAGCGGAGCGCCGCCGAAGGCGCTGCCAGCGAGCTCGAGTTCCGGCGCGTACGTCGGTGCGAGCGCCGCGGCCATTGCAGTTGCCATGCCGCCACCGGAGTAACCGGCCAACCCGACAGGACTGTCGGTCAGGGCCAGCGGCGTGTGGTTCTTGACAGCGCGGATCCCGTCGAGGGTGATCTGCCCACCCAGTCGAGCTGCTCCGTACGCGCTGGTCGGCCCCAGGTGATCGGGAATGGCGACGGACCAGCCCTGCTGCAGTGCGCCGTTGAGGGCGGGTGCTTCACGGATCATCAGGTTCGGGTCCGAGGTGTACAGAGCTTGCGACGGTGCGCACTGCAACCCGAGAGCGTTGACGATGTGCTGGAACGAGAGCACTGGGCGAGCGGGTGCGGCGCCGGTGGGGGAGAGAACCGTGGTCACTGCGGCGATGGGAGCGCCCTGTGAGTTCGTGGATCGAAACTTCAGCTGGACGGCGGTGGTGTCGAAGAACAACGCCGGTGGCGGGACGGAGCGGACGGCCAGTACTTCGCCGGGCGCCTTGTCGGCCAGGTCTGCCGGGGCGTTGTAGAAGCCGTCGGTCAATGCTGCCGGGTACACGATCGGTACCGCGCTGGCCGTCGGCGCGGTGACCGTGGCAACGGTGGCGGCGGCTGCCGCTGCGGCGAGGACAGCACCGATCCTTCGGGCGTGTGGTCGGGCAGTACGGGGGCGCATGTGTCGCCTTTCATCGGGGGCTGCATCGACTGCTCCGAGCACGCGCGCGTGTTGCGGGCGAGATGCTAGGGGTAGTCGAATGAGGGGGCGCACTGGTGTGGGCATTCCTCAGGTTCGTGAAATAACTTTAACAACTATCGGATTCGTTTTGTCTGGGTCTGCATGGTGCCCGTAGTCCCTGATCGCCTGATCATTGCTGGCAAATATTTTGTTACGCCAGAGAGGGGGATGGATCACAGTCGCCGTCTGCGGAATCGCTGACCACCTGAAGGTGATTTCCACCAGCGCCCGAGAATATGCGCACTTCAGAGGTGGAAGTGCCTTGTCGCCGTGGCGATGAGCAGGATAAGGGAATTGCACGGGGGAACGCTGCAGTGAACGCCGATGCTCTCGCGTGAACACGACCTGACACGACGACGGCGATCTGAGTTAGCTTGTTGTCAAGCAATTTCCAGCACCCTGCCGCGTCATGCGGCACGGCAAAGACGATCCAATTCCACTACACACGAGGAGCTCCAATGGCGATGGCAGCGAGCAGCAACGTCGGACCGTGGGCGGTGTCCGTCGACTGGCAGAATGCGCACGTCGAAGACACCCGCAACGATGAAGTGTTCACGGCAGCGGTCACGCGATCGGCAGAGGGGTACGAACTCGGTGACGTGTGGACGAACGGCCTTGCCGACTGCACCGCCGACATACCCGCGAAGGTGAAGTCGAAGGCCCGCGCCCTGGTCGCGACACTCGGATGAGCCCGCGCACGTGGAGGGGAAGGCACACCGACAGACAGGGGTGAACGTGATTTCCCACAACAACCAAACCCCCCTCGAAGTCGGCGCCCGCGTGCGGCACCGTGGCCAGCAGTACCCGGAAGCTATCGCGCGAGGGACCGCGACCATCGTCGAGGTCGTCAAACAGCACGCAGTGGACGGCACCTGGGAATACCTCGTCAGAACCGACGCCGGTGAGATCAAGTCCTGGAACATCGTCGACACCCCGATCAGCTGAGTAGAACCAGGCCCGAGTCCCGCAGCTGTCCAGTGCATTCCAAGGGGCGCGGCAGGGGGCCTGCACTACGTGGCATCCATCCCGTCCGTCACCGAGCTGCCGCCAACCTGCTCCTGCGACTTCACCCGCGTGGAATACAGCGGCGAGTGGACCGAAGTCAGGCGGCACATCGAAGACCAGGGTGAATTCGGATCCCTCAACCCGACCCCCGCGATCAATAGTCAATCGAGAAAGCCACCCGCAGAACGAAACACCCACCAGGGATGAAACTGTGACCGAACAAGCCGACGAACAAATGGCCCACAACACCGACAGATCCGGCGCCGGAACCGTGCCGGTCATCGGATACCCACAACCCGGGGACGAACACAACTGGCACGTCGCAACCGCCGACGAGATCGACGCCTACACCACCTACTGGAACAGCCAGCCAGATTAGCTGCGCACACAATCACGCGAAAGTCGGTGAGACCGCACCCGTACCCCGGGCACGGGCAAGCGTCACGAGACATGAGTATCGTCCGTGCCGCAGCAACTTTCGCACCCGACCATAGGTGACTGAAGTGTCATATCGTCAGGGATGCTCGTGAGCGGCGCACGCCCACACACACACGTAAAGCGAAAGAGCACAGAACATGCCGAATTCAGTCCAGCCGCCGACGCCGTCTGACAGTGAACTCGCCGACTACGACCCTGATACCTGCGACGCGCCGGACTGCGAGAACTCCCTCGACGACGGAGAAGGGTACGACGGGTACTGCGGCTCCCATGCTGACCAACGCGAAACCTCAGGCGCACAAAGCGCGTAGTCAAATCAGCCCCGCTCATCACCTCGGCGAAGGTGCCACGTATCCAACGCAGCACAACGAAACCGCACAGAACTTCGCCGCGCTGACCAACACGCAGATCGACACACAGATCGAGACTGGCAGGAGAAAGTCCATGGCATTCGAAGTACCGAAATTGACCGACCGCCAACAAGAGGTCATCAGCCACTGGCAGTCCTTCAATGTGCCAGGTCAATGGCTGATCGGACAGCCCGACAAAGACGGTGTCGTCGAAGCAATCATGAAGGGCGAGAACATCGAATGGTCATTGACCATCGAACCGTTCGGCGAGTCCGCCGAATCCTCCCGTGAACCTGGCGGCACGTGGGTGGACGGAATCACCGTATAGCGGCCGACCTGAGTGTTCGTGGCAACCTGGGTGCCCGGGATCGCCCGGAATCAGCCACAGTGACACAGCGAGACAGCGAATCCGGTCAACGGCGCCACCATCGCGAAACGACAACGCCCACTGCGGCGTACAGCACCGACGACGCGCATCGACAAGAATCAACAGGAGACCCGACATGGCATTCGACATATCAGCGCTCAATCCCAAGCAACAGGAAGTCGTCGCCTTCTGGCAGGGGTACAACGTGCCCGGGGAGTGGAGACTCGGAGCAACCGACGAACGCGGCGCGACTGAAGTATTCATGAAGGGCGACGGCTTCGAATGGTCAATCTTGATCGAACCGAACGGTGAGATGGCCACCCAAGAACGCCGAGACGGCGGGGAATGGGAAACCGGTATCGAGATCTGACGACAGCCCCTGTTGCTGAACCGGTCGCGAGGATTCCACAGCACCGCAACCGAAGAATCGTCTCACCATTCCTTGACCTGATACCGAGGAGCACCCCCACTATGTCCGATCTCTTCGCCACCGACCCCACCGGCCGACGTCACGCCCAGCAGAACGGCAACCCGTCGAACCCAGCGTCGCTGCAATTCCTGTTCGACGACTGGTATTACGGCAACAAGAACGTCGGTCCTGATCAGCTGGCAGCACTGTGCAACCTTCCCACCGAAACCATCCAGCCAGCACTCGACAAAGCCTTCGAACAGGTCGAGGACGAAGTGTGGAAGGTGCTCAACGGGATCCGCGAGAACGCCACCTCAGCGCTCCTCGCAGAGGTCGGCGATCACTGATCCTCCGTCCTGACATTAGGACGCAGACGCATGCGTGCGTCAGTCCCGCAGCATTCAGGGTCGTATCCCACAGAAGGAAGGAACCGAATGAAGTTCTACGCCACTATGGACGGCATCCAACTTCAAGTCTTTAATGTCCGTAAACCCAACGGGCGCAGTCACAAAATTGACGGCGACGCAGGCGACGGTGAATCCGTCACCTCCTGTGGACTGGAACTGACAGAGGAGTTCACCGCCGCAGGGAACGGCATCACATGCACGGCATGCGGTGAGGCAATCAGGAAGTCTATGGCAGCAGTCGACGCGGCGAAGTAAGCATAGCCGTCGCGCGGCGCAATCCGACACAGCGAAGCCAAGCGGCACTACCATTTCCGGTAGTCGTTGGGATACAACACAATTGCGGCCAATGTATCAGCGTGCCGGGACACTACCGTTCTCGGCAACTCACAGACCGACCCGGCACGCGGGCGGTCCTCGACGCGTCAACAAAGGGGAAAGAACATGAGCAACACCAAGACGTTCACCGTCAACGGCCTCAAGGATGGCGGAGACCCATCGACCACCCTGTACGACGCCACCTGTGACGGAACCGGCATCGTCATCGCCGCAATGACCGGCCAGTTCAAGGCCGGGGAGACCTACACCTGGATAATCACCGAGGCGCCCCACAAGTACAACGGCGTGGACGTCTACTTCCTCGCGGCGCCCAGCTTCTAGCTACGGTCGACTGGATCGGCGTTTCTCCCGCACTCGGAGCGGGAGGGGCCGGTCACATCGCACTGCGATGCGACCGGCCCGCAATTCGGTGTAACCGCAACATGATCCGTAGCATCATCGCCGCCGGTTCCGCGCCGAAACTGATGTCCCGCTGTAGGATCCGAGAATGGACAAGCAACAGGCATTGCACGAACTGCAGGCATGGCTCGAGCAGTTGGACCGAGAATTCCAAACCTCAGGCGGGCCGGTCGATCGGACCAACCTGGTGGTCGCGAGAGAGTACGCACTCCTGACTCGCGCAGCGTTGGACGCCGGTGCCACCGAGCACGACATCGACGCGATCTTCGACCGACTCAAAGCCAAGAACATCGCCCAGGCACTGACCACCAGCTGACCGAGGATCGGCCGATGGCCAACCACGACAACCGGATCCAACTTCCCATCGGGACACGAATCTTCAGCAAAGGCGAACGCTACCCCGAAGCGCGGTGGGAAGGGACCGCGACCATCACCGAAGTCGTCCGTCAGTGCACGGACGACACCTGGGAATACCGAGTCCGCGACGACAACGGCGGCACCCGCGTGGTAAACATCGTGGGCATTCCCGTCAGTGAGGAGACACGAAAGTTCTTCGACGACTACGCCCGCGGGATGCTCGACTGAAATCGGAAATCGGCTGCGTTCGGCACTGTCCGACCTCCCCATGGCCAGCGCACTCGAAGTGCGGCCTCCACTGCATCATGCGTGTGGAGGCGAGTTTTTGTTGCCCACATGGTTAGTGCGTGTCCCTGGCCGGATCGGTGCGGCGTGCGGGCACGTTGTGTGGCCGATCGCCGTGTCCGCAAACGGTGAACCAAACATCGTGAGCCCTGTCGTCTCGGCAAAAGTGGGATTGACATAGTGACGGCCGTAAGAGTTGCCTGCGCCTGCGGGGTGCGTTGTAGCCGTGCAGGTTTGGGTGAGCGATCAGGGCGCCGCGCACGCTACGTTCACGCTCGAATCGGCTGCGACTCCCTCAACAGTCGGAGGTGAGGGCAGCCACGACCAACGAGTGGGGATGCGCGCGATGAAAGCCATGTACAACCGTGAGACGAAGAACCTATGGATCCAACACGACAATGGGTCAGTTGACGAGCTGGGCACCGCAGCAACCAAGCTGATCGCGTACGACAAGGTCGCCGAAGCCGGATACATACGCAGCACCGACTGGCGACTATGCGGGGATGGAATGCCGTTTCGGGAGATGGTGATTACGCCCAAACCTGCTCAGTGATCGTCAGAGGTCTCGTCGACCACGTGCCGCGTGAGCGGCGCGGCGACGTGGAACGATGACGACGAGCGCCGTCACCTACGCCACAATTCAGTGATAAACGGATAGGAGTGCAGGATGCATTACGACCACCAAGCGATCATGGACGCGGGCGAGGACCTCGGGGAGGGCTGGAAAAAGGCAGTCATCACGCTCGCGGAGGGCGACTCGGCCTACTCGGGCGTCTCCTCGAAGTGGGATTACTCGGGGCCAGGCGTCGTGGTGTACCGAATGCACCCGTCCGGCTGGGAGATCTCACCATCCGACGAGGTCGGTCGGCGCTACCTCTGACTGCGCTGCTGACGGAGGGTAGACGAACTTCCTCCCACACGCAGCCAGCACAAGAATCGAGCACCACCCAAAGCTGTTCAGGGTGGTGCTCGATTCGCTTGTCAGAGAGCCTATTTTCTGTTGACTGTCCCGTGAAGTGGACTTTCGTCGATGTGTTCGAGCGTTCGGATGCCCTCCACTGCAGACATTTCAGTCGCCTTCGATCGTGACGGGCTGATCTGGCCAGAGCCAGACCGTGTAGTTTGCTCCGTCCCGTCTGACGAGCATGTTGATCGTGTCGCGCTCGACGTCGTAGTTGTCGGCCCCGTCGTGATCGGCTTTGTGGGGTCTGTCGAGGGTGATGACGGTGAACGTGTGTCCGCCGAGCCATTCTGCGGGCGGCGTGAATACGTCGCCGACCACGAGGTCTTCGGCGTTCTTGATGGTGGACATACGATTTACCCCTTGCTGGATGCGTCGCCGATGCCGCGGTCCAGCATTTTTTGGATGAGATCGGCTGGGGTTGTGGCGGAGTACCGAGGGACGCCGGGATAACTGTTCTTGATGTAATTGAGGGCCGCGCGAATGTTCTCGTCGGTACTTGGCGACCGCTTGGCACCGTCAGCGCGTTCGGTGAAGTCGCGGAACGAGGACGGGATCACTGTGGCCGACGATGAGGATTCGAAGACAGGTTCGGGTGCACGCTCCGCGTCGACCGGGATTCGCACGCGTCCTTGAGTGCGGAGGGTCTCGAGGAACCACTTGAGTATGTCTTCCCCGCGTCGAGGGTCCAGAGAGCTGATGACCAGTTCCTGGACAAGGCCCGTGTGCGGGAATTCCTCGGCGTCGACCGGACTGGTGCCCGATTCCCCGAGTCGTTCAGGAACGCTCGTGTGGATCGACTCGGTGGTGCGAATGGTGTCGCTGAGGTACTCCCATCGGCTCGTGTAGACGGTGACCGTCGAAGGAACGGCAGGTGTGTCGAGTTCAAGGGTGTGCTTTCGGAACTCGCTGCTTACGTTGCTGATTCGGTTTGCGGTCTCGACATACCGATCGGCGGCGCCTTCCGTGGTGTAGACGCCGACGACACCGGCTCCTGGAAGCCCTGCATTGAGGTATTGCTGGCTGTCGTCAGGGTCGCATTCGTTGACGACCACGTACACGTCCGGAGATGGAAACGTGTCAGCGCCGCCGAGGTACCCGGCGCTCGCAAGGGCGGCAGAGAGGACGGCACTGTGCGGGATCTCGAGCACATCGGAGATCTTTCGCAGGGTCGCTGGTTGCGGGAGGCTCGTGTCCCACCGCGCCAGCGTCGAGCGGCTCACCCCGACCATTTCGCTGAACTCGGACTTGCCGAGGCCGCGTGCAGTCAGGGCCTTCTCGATCACGGTTGTGAGGTTGTCCATCGTTGCTCCTCGGCTTGTCGCGGACGTGCGGCTGATTCGCGGGTTCCTTCCGCATGGGCACTCGAAATGAATGTAACGCAATTCGACCCTCGATGTCGCGCCAGGCGCAACAAATGGCGCGCATCGGGCTTCATGATGCTGTACCGTCGGGCTGATAAGGGAAAGCAGCGTCGGTCGTCGGAGTCGACGGCATGCGAGGAATGGGGATTGGAAATGCCTGTACACGGCATGCGGATTGACGTTGACGGCACAGCTGGGGAGGTCGAATTGGGTGCCGACTCAAACGGTGTCGACGGCGCTCTCCGGGACGTCATCAAGTGCGACGCAGTCCGCCCCTTGTTCCTTGCTCCCGAGATCGTCCTGTGGCTGAACGAAGATGCGATCCCCACAGGCGGTCTGGCACTCAATCAACGTGCCACTGCTATCGCGGCGTCGCACGGCTTCACGGCTTCACCATGCTTCGGCGTTGCGGTGCTCACCGGACTCGACGGAGACGACGTCGTCAGCCTCACGGACGAGCAGAAGAGTTCCCTGCTGGAAATAGCGCACACCTAGAGCCGACTGCTGACCTTCGGCGCCGAGGGTATCGGCCGCGCTTCACGCGATTGGGTAGATGCACTGGGGGCGTGGGCGATACGGTGACATAACACTCGCCGCTCCACCGACTGAAGAGAGAAGTGTTCGCAAATGGCTGATGATGTGGAACCGCCCGTTTGTTTGGACCGCGATACGAGTGATTGCCGCGGGGTCGTCGAGTACCGAACTGCGTTGTCCGCCACGGGCAAGTCGTTCCCTCGGTGTGACAAACACTGGGAAGAGCGGTTGGTGCGAGACGAAGAGATTCGCGCCAGGTATCCCGAGCAGGCGCCCCCTGATTTCGATCCGACCTACGCCGGTGAGCGGTGGGACGAGGACTACTAGGGCCCCCAGGGCATCGGTCGTTGGGGGAAGTGGGCGCCACCGGTCTCGGTGGTGCCCCTTGTCGTACCCCGCCCAATTGACTTACGAGCAAAACGCTCGTAAGTTTGTCTCATGGCCAGTGAACCAACGAACGGCAATCCGTCCGGCGAGGACAATGATCATCCGAATTCCCTTGGCTTACTGAGCGAATTCCTCTGGCCGATCGAGAAAGTGGCCGACCACTGGGGAGTCTCACAATCACGCGCCCGTGCACTACTGGCCAGTCGCCGCATCAAACGGGTCAGCGGATACCCGGCAGACCAAGTTCGAGGTCTCATCCGCCGCCAGGGCGCACGGACCGACCAGCGGCCCTCTACGCCCGCGTCGATGCCTGAGACGGAATACGTGGTGCGATCCCCTCTTCAAGGCCCACAACCGGCCCGAGTCGACTCGCAGCGCTCACGGCCGAAGCCGTTGCCCCCACAAGCCAAAGCAGCGCTCGGACCGATCCCATCCATGATCATGGAGTGCCTCGCAGACGGCGAAGTATGGACACCCACTCGCATAGCGGTCACGGTAGACCCGAGCCGATCCAGCGAAGAATCCAACATCGGGATGCGAGATCTCGTAGTGGGCGGCATGTTCCACCTGGACCAAAACGGTTACGCTGTCAACGAATCCGATGACGGCTGGCAAATCACCGAAGCGGGCCGCAACATCATCGGAACGCCACCGGAGACGTGATGCGCAGCGCCGAACCTTCCCACTGCGCCGGTGGCATCCCCCACCTGCGGATGCACCCAAAACATGGACGACCATGCGGCACGGCGTCGCGTCCAGCAACTCGGTGGCCTCGCCAGGCGATGACACGGCGCCAATCCACCGCTTACGTCGATCACCTGCCGCCGCCAGGGCGTTGTGGGCGACTCCGAAAGGAAACACCATGAGCACCACCGGTAATCACCTGGAATGGGCTGTTCCCGGCGCGGCCGTCGCCGCGATCTACTCGTCAAGCGGAGCCGTCACATCGGTCCAGCGCGGCACTATCACCAAGGTGCTCACCCGTGACGTCGTCGTAGACTTCCCGCGAACTGGCGAAGAACGTTGGTCCAACCAGTCCGTTGGGGGCGAGCGCTACGTGCGGATAATGAAGGGTTGGGACGGCCAGAAAGCCGTACTCGCCCCGCCGGAAGGCGCCGATGTCGTCGACGCAATCAACTACATCCGCTCGGTGAAGGCAGGGCGAGCTGTTCGCGCCGCCTACGAAGCGTTCCTGGCGTCGAAGGGGTCCTCGGCGAACCTCGAGACCCTGGACGCTTTGATCGCTGCCGCCCAGCAGGCGCGTGAACCTATCGCTCGCGCAGCCCAGACGGAAGCCGAGAAGGCGGCTCGGTCGTGGCTGAAGTGAAGTAGGCGAGCGAGAATCATGGCCACCCGGTGGCGGCTAGCCGGACGTCTCAGCATTCGAGTCTCCACTCTCGGAGTACGCCACCGGACGTGGGAAATGCGCTCCGATTCGTTCGATGTAAGTCCATCCCGGGTGGTGCATCGGCTCACCCGCTGCGAACTGGTTCGGCCCTCGACTTCGATGCGAAGTCGAGGGCCGTTCTGTGTGCGGTCAGACTAAGGGTCATCTGCGGGGCTGGGCGCGCTCAGGGTCCGGCCCCAGGTAACCGACAGGGCCACCGCTGAGGGTGATGATGCGCGAATGCATGAGTTCACGGACTCGGCGTCCCAGGTCCGCAACCTCGGAAACCTGCACAACCCTCCCATCGGCCTGTAGCCGCGCCAGGAGTCGGCCGTCGAAGTGGTGGCGCACTGTGCGCTTTCCGGACGGCAGCTGGGCGATGTGAGCGGTGATGAGAAAGGTCGCTACGGGGATGGTGGCGATCGTGACGACGAACAGTTTGTTGTCGACGACACGCGCCGGGTCGCAGCGCCACCACCGGAGGCTGGTGTCGCAGATTTCTTCGTTGTCCATCGATGTGTGAAACCCGATGACTGTGCGGTCGTCGTCATCGGATGCGGGTTGCGGGCTGTCGGTGCGCAACACGGTCAGTTCGCCTGAGGTGACCGAGAGCAGAGGCCGGTCGGAGAGGGCGGAGACGCGTTCGGTTGAGATGGGGAGGTCGAGAATCCCGGTGTGGACAAGTTTGTCGAGCGCCGTGGGGGAGAGGCCGAGCTTGGTTGCCGCGTCGGTTCTGGTCATCGTCGGCGAGGGGGTCGGGGTGTTGCTGATCGTTGTGAAGGTGGGCAGCGGCATGGGTGTTCCTTTGCCAGGCAGGTCAGTTCGTACGTGAAGGATCGTCCGTCGAGTGTGCGTGTCAGGTGTTGTCGGTCCACTTGACGGTGGTGATGCTCCACGAGCGGCAGTCGATCTGTCGCGTTGGGGAGTGAAAGAGGTAGGGGCACAGGATCTGGACGTGATCTCCGTTGACGTCGATGATTGGGTTCACGATATGACCGTCGTGGACGGTGGGGCGCAGGGGGATCGTGATGCCGAGCCCGACAGGGATGATGATCCGTTCGGGGATGTGCACGTTGCCCGGTGCGAGGTATGCCGGTTCCGCCAGGCGTTGCCACCCAGTCCTGCCGGTCCGGTCCGGGAACTCGACGGTGTCTATCTCCGTCACGACGAGTTGGTGACCGCTGAGGCGAGAGTTGAGATCGCCGACCAGCGCGGTGTAGTCGCGGCCCTCGGTGATGACCCAAGTGCCTTGTGTCGTGGGGCTCATTTGCGAAGTTCTCCTGGTTGATGGTCGCGTGGAAGCGCGTTGCGAAGGGCGTCGGCGGGTCTGGCGATTCCGGCAGCCCGCCGCGGATAGTGCTACTTCTCGTTTTTCCAGGTGGAGGGCAACCGTTGGAAGAGTCCGCGGCTGGATTGGGGTTGGTCGAGGCGTCGGGCGGTGAGGAAATCCTGGATCAACTTGTGGAGCTTCGTCGTGTAGTTCCGGGTGGTTTGGTCGACCTCGGGTGAGACGGATGCGGCGATGAGGGAAGCGAGGAATGGTGCGACTTCTTCGTCGGCGAGGGTGGGAACGAGTCCGGGGATGCTCTGCCCGAAGTGCGGTTCGATGTCCGGGTACTCGTGGGCGAGCGCTGTCAGGCCTGCTGAGTAGTTGTCGAAGTAGTCGGACGTGTTCTCGCTCATCGGGTTTCCTTCGCTTGGTTGGCGTGCAGTGGATGGTGGGCGCGTCCGCTGAACATACCCGCGAGTGTAGACGCTCCGTTACACTCATGTGTGAGTATCCATGCCGCAGACGGCGCAGAAGACAAGACGAAGAGGGCAATCATGGCAAGTGACGCGAACACGGAAAAGATCGCCCGCTACATCGCGGAAGCGAAAGTGAAGGGGCTTGAACTCAGGGAAAGTGATTTCAAGGAACGCGACGGAGATCTCACCCTTGACAGCATGGATCCGAGTGAATGGATCGCCGCGATGACGATGGACTGACAGCTCATCCGTCGGTATCGGATTCGAACTAGAATCCGAATAGTGAAGGGCGGGAACAATTCCCATATTCACGTACCAGAGCAGCTCATTGCCGTAGCGGCGTGGAAAAATTGATTTGAGGGTGGGGAACATGGCCGAGTGGTCGACATGGATTCAACTAGTACTTTCAGCTGGCCTCGGAGGTGGCATCACCGGGAGCGCGGCGTTCTACGCCGCACGATTCACCGGGAAGACCGCAACCGTGAACGCGGAAAAAGACCGCGATCACCAAACGGCGATCAAACAGAAGGAACTCGACGCCAAGCAGCACAGCGAAACGCTGACGCGCGCCGTGGACTTGGTTGCAGATGTTGTATCCACAACGACAAAGATCGAGCGCGACCGGCTCACACCGATGAATCTTCAACTGAGGGAATATCGAGAAATCTTCGCTCGGCAAGCTGCCATTGAGCCGGAGTTTTCCAATCCTGCCAACAATTTTGGCAACAGGGGCGAAACACCCGATGAACGGCGTCTGCAACAGATTCGTAGGGAGAGTGACCGCCTCACCCTGCGCATTGCCCGGGTTGCGGAAGAGTACAGGGATGCGGCTGGCGCGGCCAAATTCACGCTGGCGGAGTTCGATCTGGCTCTCGTCCGCGCAGCACTCCTGACGCCATCACAGGTGTCTGCTCGAATCAAAGAACTCCAGAAGGCGATCGCCGAACTCGCTGAGGATCTGCCGGATAAACCTTTCGACGAGGACGACGCAACAGAGATTGATCTCGATTCGATCGATAGCGCGAAAGCCGCACTCATCGAAGCGACAGAAACTTGGATAGGCGGGGTCAATACGGGGAGCTTCCCCGTCCAAATCGGAGTGAACGACGACGTAGACACACCATCCCGCGGCCACTGAATCGCATTGCCTGGGTCAGCTGCGAAGCGCCACCAACCCACTCGCAGCTGACCTGAATGCGCACCGACACAAAAGATCGACACCGCCTACCACTCGACTCGACGGCCTGCCCCCAATGAGGAGACATCGATGCCCACCGACGGCACCTTCGACGAACTCGTCACCCGCGGCGGACGCGACGCCGCCGAAACGAAACGCGCCGTCGCCACGCGGCGCGCCGACCTCGCCCGCACGATGCGCAGTGCCCAAGCGCGGCACGAAGAACTGCGCGAGGAACTGGAACGCCGTCGCTGCGAACTGGAAGCTGACTTCGCGCGGCAGAGAGCAGAACTGGACGCACAGATCTCGCCGATGAAGCAGCAACTCGCACGGATGCAGGAAATGATGTGGACGGTCGATCTGTACCTCGGCCGCGACGAGCACGTCGAATTGATCCGCGACGGAGCCCCCGCCGCAGCCGACACCCCGATCACCATCCGCCAACGAGTACTGGTGATGGCCGAGGAATCTCTCGTCCTGATGGACCGCCGGTCCACGGGCATGGACGCACGAGACCTGGACGCGTTCACCGAGTGGATCACCGCCGACCCGGCGAACTTGGACCGAGTACTGCCCGAACAGCGTGGTGTCGTGGTGCTGGTCCCGACACGGGTGCGCAGCGATTCCGGCAGCGCGTTCGAAGACGAGGCCCGGGACGCTGAGAACTCCCGCTCGTGGTGGCTGCTGCGCAACGGCGAGAAGCTCTACCTACTGACAGCGGACATCACCGTCGGCGACCGAGTATTGCCTCGTCGCGCTGAGTTCGTGGAAGTGTTCGATCGGCGACTGTTCGGCTTCGGCCGCGCAGCCGGGGAGCCGCTGGTTCCCGGCTCCGACGAGTGGATGAAACTGGAACGGCAGGCCGACGCCCGTCGTCGTCACTACATGCGAATCATGCTGGTGCTGCAGGGAATCGTCGAACGCACCCCGGTCTGGCATCCACTGCCCCCGGCGGGGGTGAATCTGCTGACCGTCGAGGCGCAGGACAGCGGCACAGTCGTCCTCATTCAGGACGATGAGACGTCCATCCAGCTGGGCGACGGCCGCGAGTCGTTCGGACAGTGGCAACGGCGATTGAACGCGAAGATGCGCCCCGGGATGCGGATCATCGGAGACTGGCACGCGTCGGCGTTCGACGACCTGCGGCGGGACGGTGATGGCCGGTACCGCGCCGCTCGGCATCCGCGGTTGCACCCGCGGAGCGTCGGATGCGTCCCCGAATCCGGTGTGCCGCACCTGATCGAGGACCGCCGAGACGGAGGTGTCATCGTTCGCTACACCCGCACCGACACGGTGTGGAAGCGCGATGTCCCGATCCCCGACCGGCCTGGATACGTCTACGGCGGAGAAATGCCGGTGACCCCGTCGTCCCGTGCATCATGCCTGGTGCTGCCCACCGATTCGTGGGTGCTGCCGTTCGACCTCGCCACCCGGGAGGAACTGCAGTACTACCTCAACAGTCGCGACGATCGCAGCGCCCACTTCCTGACGATGGTGCCGACTCTACGATCGGCGATCGCAGCGAAAGACTCAGAGGCCCAGACGGAGGGCCCGTTTCGTGTGCTGCTGGCGGCGCAACTGATCGATGCCGGGGCTGAGCCCGAAACGGTCGACGGTGTGCTCGACGAGCTGGTGCACTGGTGGAAACTCGCGAACACGTGGGCGAAGCCGTTGAATGGAAACCCCACCCACGAAGGCCGAGCTGTCCGGCAGATCCTCGCCGAATACCGCTCCCGGCGTTCACACGACGCCGACCCGTCGACGGCGACGATCATCGCGGCCGGGCGCGCCGTCCCCGGAGCGGTGTGCGTGGCACGCAACAGGAAAGGGGCCTGGCACGTCTACGCGGCATCCTCGCCCGCGCACGATCCTCACGTGTTCCTCGACATCACCCCGATCGACGCCGACGGCACATTGGGGACAACAGAGCGCTGGCAGCACCTTCCTGTGCGTAGTGCGACGCTACTGCGGCCAGGATGGGCGCACGAAGACTGGGAGCGTTGGAATTTCGCCGCAAACCCGATGCATTACCTCACCGGCCCCGAACGGGAAGCGGTGATCGCGGAAGCCTGCGCGCAGTCCGCCGCGATCGCGCTGTGCATCACCGAAACCCACGACAAGCGGCGCCCGTCCTCGCGGCAGCTGATCTCGTACTCCTGGACGAACCCGCTACCGCCCGAGGAAACGCCGCTGCGCGAGCAGGGGCTGCGTAAATACCGCAACATCGACGACGACCTCATTACCGCGCGTACATTCCAGATCACAAAGGACCGCAACGGTGTTCACCTGACCGAAGAGCGCGGGAATCGGTACGGCCCGTCGTTCGTTCAGTACTCCGCCTCCCCGGACGATCCGTCGTGGCCACGGTTCGACAAAGTCGGCATCCCCTGGTGGCCGGAGAGCGCCACACGATACGGCGACGTCCGTGCCCGACTCGCGTGGGCCGACGTGGACGCACTCGCGCGGGTAGACGCCTGGACCGGCAGAGTTGCCGCCGCCGCAGCGAAAGAGCGTGAACGCGCCCAAGCTGAGAACGCGGTGGTGGACCAGTACGTCAAGGCTGTGTCCGAAGTGATCAGAGCTGAGCAGACCGCCACCGCCAGGAGACGATTCGACGAGGACTACGGCACCGGGGCCGAGGATCTCTGGCAGCCGCACCTCGAGACTCTCAAGCTGGGCGACCCAATCCACCCCAGGAACCTGTGGGGGCTGATCTCGATCGCCCGCGCTCATGATCACCCGGTTGAAGGACAAACGTTGTCGGTGCTCGACGCCCACGCCCGCAGCCATCGGTACCAGGCGCCGGGGGAGTGGCATCCCGGTCGGCAGATCGACCTCGCGGGATTCGGGCATGTCGAGGTCCCGTGCCTCGTGGATCCGTAGAGGTGCTGTGGACGAGCGATCCGGCTTCTCCCTGGGCGAGGCCCGTCGCGCGGGCGCAACCGAAGTCGAGATCGACATCGTCGTCGCCGAGGCCTCCCGTCGACGCGATCGTTGACCGCCCCACCTTCGGAAACCGCAGCGAACAAACGAAAGCCCCCGCCGTCCATACGGACCGCGGGGGACTTTCGCATGCACACCAACAGCGGTGATGCTGAACCAGGTGGGCTACCTGGGTTCGACCACGACATAGAAATGCCACGACGGAGACGCCTCACCCGATGCGGAGCAACTCATGATGCGGCCGGTCCGCTCGTTCTCGCCTGCAGTCGGTGACGAGCAATGCCACTCGCCGTTGTCCCGGTGCGCGGCATTGCCGCCAGGCGGAATGTCGCTGGTCTGGTACTCGTGGGCGATGCGCTGGGCGTCAGCGCAGTCGAGGTGCCCGGAGTCGAAAGAGATCGTGGTTGCCCTGCCACGGTAGGGATCGAACGTGCACGGTTCTGCGACAGTAGATGTTTGGGCCTCGGACGTACTCGGCGCTGCGACAGTCGACGTTGCGGTCTCCGGCGTGAACGGGGTGTTCTTGTCTTCGGGGGTGCGATCGGTACGAGTGGCGACATCGGTGCAGTCGAATGCACGGAACGGCTCCGTCGAGACACCCATCTGCATCGTCACCGGTTCCTGTGCGACCTGAGTCCACGCGCCGGACTTGTGATCGTGGAGATAGTCGACGCGGGTTCCGCGGCCGTCATCGTTGACGTTGATGCTCTGCAGGGGATTCGTGGTGACACCAGGCTGCCCCGGCTTCGGGCAACGGAAGAAGCCGATGTCCGGGTCCGTGGTGTTGTATGTCGCCCACACGTCGTTACCGGTCGTCCACTTGTTGTATGTCGGGGCGTTCACCACAGCCAACGTCCCGTTCTCGCCCAGGCGGAGCACCTGGTACTCGGAGTGATCGGCGAACTGTCCAGTCTGGACGATGATTTCGGGGACGCCGTCCCCTGTCACGTCGCTGACAGAGGTGAGGAAGTGATCCTGTTTGGAGGGGAAGTCGCCCGTCGGCCCGAGGCCACCGCCGCCGGACGTCGAGGTCGGATACACCTGATGCGTGGCGACGCCCCCTGCCTTCGTCGCGACCCGAACTTCGATCGTCGGCGAGGTGTTGATCGATACCGCAATCTGATTCGTGAAGTCCGCGTGCTCAATTGGTGCTGATGCTACGGTCCGGCACATCTGACCCGGGACCGATGCCACCGAGCACGGATCCACAGCGGTAGACGCATTGCTTGCATTCTCGGCGTCCGCCGAAGATGTCGACTCACCTGCATTCGGGTCGTCGGCACTCACGTCGCTACTGCACCCTGCCACAGCGAAAAACGCTGCCACGCAAATTGATGCGCCCACTCGTCCAACTCGATTCACGGAATCCTTCTTTCTCGATCGGCGATACGTACAGATGCCGAGCCTGAACCGGGAGAAGGGTCGGCAGTTCGTAGGTGTTCCCCCCGTTGGTCACAAAGAAATAGTAGCCATTAGCCGTCGACTGTGGTTCGTCGAGCAATCAATCGACGACATCCGGGAAATCGAAACTGACCATGAACCTTTGTCTTAGAGAGGAACTAGGATGATCTGCGACATCTTTCCCGGTGAACGGTGTGCGATCGGCACGCGGTCAACGACAGCGCTGCAATCGGCGCATGTGACTGCAGCCTCGATGTTTTCGCGACAAAGTGCTCTCACGAGAACCGGGAGGTGACGCTCGAGACGGCGGTCGCCACACCACTTGCCTGGGCTCCAAGCTGCGTGGAACACAGGTGGAGCCAGTCAGATACATTGCGAACAAACAAAATCAACAGAGGAGAGCGACGATGTCACAATTCAACAAGTACCTGTGCCCGGAATGCAAGGACCTGGATCTTAAGCTCATCGCCCCGGCCGACGCCAGTGAACCGACCATCGGGCAGTGCCAGGAATGCGGGTTCGAACGGGAAATCGAGGACGACGACGAACTTGAGAACGAATCCGTCGGCGCGAAGTAACATGCCGGGTAGGACCTTCTCGGCGTCGCTACGGTTCTCGCTGCCTACTACGTCGACATCGGACGGTTCGCTGCCCGAGCTTCGTGCCATCAGTTTTCCTGACGCCGGTCCCGTGACCGCTCATTGCTCTCCTCTGTCCCGGCGCCGCGTGGTGGCGCCGCCGCAACGGGGTAACCGCACGTCAGCGCGAAAGCATTTGAGACCCGCCATGGTGGTTACGAACGTCCAGCACACGCACAGCCCGTGTAACTCCCGGTCGCCGCACCGGCACTACGACAGAAGGATTCGATTATGAGCAACAACCCGGTTGCAGACCTGATGACCTTGATCAATTCTGTCGACCCCCGAAGTGAAGACGTCGTGAAAGTGGCGGTAGAAGCGCGGCACTTGGCCTCCGATGTCTATCCCATGCTGGACGAGAAGAAGAGCGCTGATTCCGTCCTCGCTCGCACAAGCGAAATCGCCAACTTCTCTCCGGAAGACGAAGGGCCGGAGGTAGTTCGTGTGGCACGAGAGTTGTGTGCCGACCTTGCTGGCTGGTTCGAGTAGGAGGATGGCAATACGGAGGAAGGATGATGGGGGTTCGCCGGTGGCGAGGGTGGCAACCACAGCGTCTGCGCCCGCCTACTTTTGCGCAGCTGAGAGTGACAGCGCCAACCTTGACCGAAGCGGTTGAATGTATAGAATGAGATACATGCCGTCGAAGAATCCCTCCATATCCGAGCCCAGCGAGCAGTCGCTGATTGCTATCGGCGCGGCCTTGAAAGATCGTCGACGACAGCTAGGGATCAGTGCGACCGTCGCAGCTGAGTCCGCTGGACAGTCAAGGGTAACGCTGCATCGAGTCGAGAGCGGCGCGCCATCAGTCACGGTAGGAGCACTGGTGAATGCCGCCGAGGCGGTGGGTCTGCATCTTCAGCTAACGGATGCTCGCCCGCAGTGGACGGAAAGCAGCGCGGACGAACCAGTGAACACCGAAACTCCAGCGAAGGTGAGAGTGGGTGACTACCCGCTACTGAGCGCCGCAGCTTGGCAGCTCGATGCCGATAGTTGCCTTGACGGATTCGAGGCCTTGAGGACCTACGAGCGCAATTGGCGTCACCTCGACCATGCCGCTATGAGCGACAAGGAAAAAGCTCTGATCCAGGCTCTGGCGGACAAATACAGCAAGGGAGTTCTTCTTGTTTAGCAGAGGCCATCACAACCTCATCGAAACTGTTCTCGAATCACTCAACAGCGAACTATTTCGCGACACGAGTTGCTATTTCGGTGGAGGGACTGCGATAGCACTCCGCTTCGGAGAGTTCAGGGAGTCGATCGACGTCGACTTCATGGTTTCGAGCGCAGCCGGGTACCGAACGCTCCGAGAGCTGATCAAGAGCTCAGGATTCAAATCGATTATGGTGCGCCAGGTCCCGTTGGTCCGTGACCCCGTGGCGGACCAGTACGGGATCCGGGCGATTCTCGATGTCGGCGGTACACCCATCAAGTTCGAGATCGTTTCTGAAGGGCGTATCAGCTTCGAAATTCCGGGGCGGGACGACCAGGTATGTGGGGTGGCGACGCTGTCCCTACTCGACATGGCAACAAGTAAACTTCTTGCGAACTCCGACAGATGGGCAGACACCTCCGTTTTCAGCCGAGACCTGATCGACCTCGCCATGATGGAGCCCAGCAACGGCCTCATGGACGAGGCCGTTGAGAAGGCCGAGGCAGCCTACGGTTCGTCTGTCGTGAGGGACCTCGACAAAGCTATCGACTACCACCGAGACAATCCTCACCGGCTCGATCAGTGCATTCGCGAACTGAAGATGGATTCCACACCCAAGGCTTTGTTGTGGGATCGCATACAGCGGCTATACCGATAGGGCGGCTTACGCGAAAAAGGGCCAGTGAGAACCAGTCTGGCGGTGGGTGAGTAAACGTGATCGACGGCTGGCCCGCGACGATCGCCAGAAACGGAGGAAGGGGTCGAACTCGATTGAGTCCGACCCCTTCTGTGATGAGTTCTGAGCGTCTCTGGGTCATCTCATTTTCGGGTAACGGCACCGGCGCATAGAGTCGCTTACGCCACAGTGTCTGGCTCTCCCAGCAGCTCCGTCGCCACCTCCGTTATCTCGTCGACGTGAGCCTCCGACGCGTCATTCCAGAAGGTGTGCACCTGATCCCGGGCTATCAGGAATTGGCCATTGCCGGGCTGAGTCCATGCTGTGGTCACAGCGTGCGGCGATCCGATCAGCGTGGTGGCCTTCTCGAGTATTTTCTCCGATGCGCTATCGGGCACGTCGCCCCATCTAGCTCCGAAGTCATCGGATTCCAACCAAAGCGTCCCCATTGCATAGCCTTTCGACGGAATAGTTCGCGATCTGCGGAGGGCACGAGTGTATCGATCCTTCCGATTGTCGTGGTGGACATGTCACAACGGATCTCCGCATCAACCCGAGTCCGGAAGTCGTGCATGATCACCGGATGCGTCGGTCTCCTCTGCAGTCGAAAGCTGGCAGGCTGGGTGGACATCGGACTATGAGGCGAATGGAACGAAATCAAACGTCTGTTCCCGCGGCCGATCCGAATGGGGGAGTACGCGTGGCACAGAAATCAACAGGTCGGCACGTCGGGACCGGCGCCCTGCAATTGCTGGCGGTGTCGGCGAAATGTTCAGACGGCGATGGCCCGGTGGAGTTCGCCACACAGAATCGATCGTTGTGCTGATCTTGATGATCCTCGCAGGCTGGTCGACTGATCGAGTCATCCGGACCAGTGTGGCACTTGTGTTGTGCGGAACTGTTTTTGCGTTCTGTGTGCTGTGGGCGGCGGACTACCAGTGGTCGAACGCCGGTGGGTGCCGCGAGACGTTCCCGGCGCAATTCGGCTACCGCGCGCCGAACTGGGAACGCGCCAGCGGAACCGTCGACGATGTGGCCATGTGGTGGCCCGTCGGGCATGAGTGCCGGGGCTTCGACGTCGACTCCGGCGTTTACGCGGTCCGAGGGCCCGCGTGGGGTCTATCGATCGCGGTGTACTCGGCACTGGCTGTTGTGGCTGGATCCCTTGCCATGATCGCCGCACGGATCTTCGGTCTCATGCGTACGCGTTCTGCATCCCGGTGACCACGTCGAGAGTTGGTCAGGGTCTCGACGAAGGCGCACACGGAGAGGCATCAGTGTGCCTGATATGTTGAACTGCAGAGTGATTCGCCCGAACGATTGATCTACGCGCGGTGTTGTTGGACGCCGACTGGTACCGTGCGATCATGTCCAGCGACTTTTCGGCAACCGGCGACAGTGCTCCATTCGATGCCCGCCTCGCCCGAGAGCGAGACAGTGCCAGGCTTGATGCACACATCGCGCGTGAGCGCGTCCGAGCCCGAGTGAGGCAGACACACCGCGAATTTCAGGAATTCGTCACTCTCGTGGAAAGCAAATACGCCTTCTGGTTGCCGTTGGCCGAGTCGCCCGACCTCGGCATTCCCTACGACACGTGGGAACGGGAAACCAGAACTCTGGTCGTGGTCCGACGGCTGTGGGAGTACGTGATCGACCTGGACACCGGCGTGCGCCACGAAATGGAGTACTTCGCCGCACAATGGAAATTGTGGCCGAGGCTCGCTCGATACGAACTGACCGCCATCGCCGAAATGCCTGATCGCGATCCCGCATCCTTGGTATGGGTTCTGATCGACGAGAAGTCTGCTGAGTTGACGAGGAAATGCTTGGCCGACGCTTCGATCTCCGAGGTCGATGTCATCGGGATCGAAGAGTGGTTGTCGCGGAAGGGCCGCACGGGGGAGACGGTTCCGTTCCTCGGATGACCGAAATCCGAGGGACCGAACGCACTGACCAACGCACGGTAAGTCCCGCAGTCGGTTCGATGGGAGACGTAGTGGATCTGGAGCATGTTGCGAGATTTGTCGGCGCACCCGAGTTGGTCGAGATCGACGACCTCACGAGCCAGGACCGTCGGCAGCTGCCGGAGTACTGGCTGCACGCGCTTTCAGGGGACCGTGCGTGGCGCGTAGCGGAAGTTTTGAAGCGGTGGGACGACTTTGGGCGACCGATCATGTCCGACACCTACAAGACGATCTCTGCCAGTCTCGTCGACGTTGCCTTGCTCAAATCTCGGCGGGAGTGGTTTCTCCTGTACCGGATGACCGCGGCGGGCGGGGGCGACATGTACTACCTCGGTGGGAGGCCGGTCACCGACGACGAGGACGTCCCTGCAGCGTGGCACCACTTTCCGGTGAGTCTCACGCGGTTCTACACTCACCTTCACAACGGTTGGTACGACATCGCTGGGAGAACGGTCGGGCCTCTGCCGCTGGGAGAGATGTTTCGCATCGACGCCTTCGAGTGGGGAATCCTGGACGGTCTGGCCCCCGACGAGTACCCCGAGCCCTCGCGCTGCGTCGCAACGTTCCACTCCGGTGGCGGCGGATACCTCTGTCTGTACGTCGACGGGGACGCCGTCCGAGGGGTGGTGTGGTCGTCAGACGAGGCCCCGTACCTCGTCGACTATTCCACCTACCTCGACATCTGGACTAACGTCGGGCTCGGAGCGTAGTCCCCGCGGCAGCCCTGTCCCTCACGGCAATCACCTGATGCGTCGCGGCGAGAACCAACGCAAGCAAGGCCGCCGGAACACTCCCCACCATCGCTATCAGAGACGGGGTTGTGGAGCTGAACGCGACGGCGAAGCCCCACACCGCAGTGGAGAGCATCGCACCGGCAACGAGCCAAGACACCACAGGCCGCGGGATCACCGCGGGAACGATGCACAGCGCCACGGGAATAGCCAACACCAGGAACAGTTGGCGACCGAAGTACTCGTGAACAGTGCCGAGGCATACCGCCGAACTCAACGAATCGAAACCGATTTCGCAACTGGTGATTTCGTACACCGGCCACTGAGCGCTCGCAGATCCCAATACCCCCACCGCGATTGCCAACGCAAGCCACGCGATCCGAATGCCAGTCATGGGCATGATCATGGCATGTGCCGCCGAGTTGCGGCGCTGTCGTCAGCGCCACCCTCACCGAGCGATCAAACTTGCTGATTGCCAGCATCATCGGTGACCGCTGAGGCGGAATAGAGCGACCGGAATGTGGTCACGAACTCATCGATGGTTTCGCGCACCCTTTTCTCGTCTTGCGGTGCGCGGCTCGGATCGTCGTGCCGTAGCGCATTCATGATTTCGATCTGCAGCCATGCCCAGCGTAGGACTTCATGCCGGTCGCGCTGTTCTTCCTCGTACTTGTCGACGATCGATTCGTAGAAGGTCACCAAGGAGTGCAGAGATCTTCGGCCGTGAACATAGTCGTCGGCTACCTCCAGGACCAGAGGATAGTGATCTGGCGATTCGGCTGAAGAATCCTGCGGGGGATCGGAAGTCATCGCGAAGTCTCCTCATACTTGGCGTTCAGGACGGTTCGACACGGGCTAATCATGCGGCCGACGTGTCGCCGTGCGCGTGACCCCGGGCGGTGATGCTGGTCTCGCGGATGGTCACCTCAGTCGCGGTCTGGCCAGTTCCACACTGCGATCGCGCCACCAGGGGTCGAAACGACGAGCACGTTCCCGGGTGCGGAAACGTTCCAACTTTCGAAGTCCGGCGACGGTGGCACCGACAACACGGCACCGGTGTCGAACAGTACGACGAGTGACCCGTCTGCGGGGCAGGTGCTGAGTTCGATTGTCGCGCCGATCAGTTCTGCCGCAATGTCTACCCCGGATACAGGTGCCGGAAGGGTGATGGCCATCTCGGTGTCGTCGGGGCGAGTGAGCACGGGATTCTCCTCGACCAAGTATCGAACGCGCTCGTCAGTTTCGAACTGTAAAGCGTGACCGACCTCGGCACGGGCAACCCGCTGTCCGGCGCCTGGAAGATTCATCGCGTTCACCTCAGAAGGATATGACGGCACCTGCTGTGCCCCGCATGGGCGGGAGAACGTAGGGCCGGTGCACTGTCATGTGATCGTCAGTCGACCAGGGCGGCAATCGGGAACGACTTCGCGGCCCTCGGCCTCAATCCACCGGCTGTGCCGTGAGTCTTCCTTCTGTGGAGGGAGCGCCGGATGCGGCGAGGATGTCGATGTCGCAGGTGCCGTCAGCTCGCCTTCGAAGAAGATCGACTGTGATCGAGGCGACGTCGTAGTTCATGAGCGTCCCCTGCTCGGTTCTGCAGTGCAGCGAAAAGTACACGATCCCGTCCACCACACGGTAAGCCTGTGCTTGGACGCGGAAGTCGCCGCCCAACACCAGCCCGGCGCGGTACAAGGACATCGACCCGTCGGGAAGTCCCGGTAGTAGGGGGATTTCGTCGATTCCGCCGTCGGGGAGCATTCCGTCGACGCCGTAGACGATCGGATGTCCGTCCGATTCCTTCGACACCACTGCCAACGGCATCGACGCCACGTTGAACAAGATTCTGGGCGCACCGCATAGAAGGGCATCGATGACAAGGGAATCACCTTCTGAGCCGAAGGAAACTCCGATGACGCGAATCTCGTGCCCCGTGACCAGCCGAGGCGCGTGAATTTCCAGGGTGAGGGCAGGCATACTCGGCCAGGGCTTGCTTTCGACCAACATCACATCACTCCTTCAAAACGGGCGTCCCAGTCAGGGTGGTCGGCAGGCGCCGGTTCAGTGTTCGACGGGCCACACACCGTCGGTGGCTTTGATCTCGCGGATCATCGACGGGCTGCCAGCGGGCCAAGTCTGGATGAGATAGTCCTCGGTGGCGGAGTCGACGTCCATGTCCCAGTGCTCAGCACGTCCTCGCGTGGCGATTCGGAAGCAACGTGCGCCGGTTGGGGAGGTGAGTTCCCCGAACTCCTCGACGATTTCGTTCGACAAGGTGATGAAGAGCATCGGTTGGCGGCACACTACGTGGACCTCTTCGACGTTGTCCCAGGCGTCGAGGTCGATCGCGGGGCCACCGTTGAGAAACATTTCGTCGTCGCCGGAGAGCTGTTCGAGGGTGACGTTCACCGGTCCGTAGGCGATGCCGGTGTGAACGGAGATCAGGTTGTTGCCTGCGTCGAACACCTGCCCCTCGGAATAGGTTTCCGTGGGATCGGTGTCTGCCGCGGAGATGAGGAACGTGTGGTGCTCGGCATCGACCAAGCCTTGTGTGATCATGCCCCGATTAGATCAGCACAGACTGGAGATCTTGGTCGAGGACGAGGTGTGTTGCCTTCGCTCGTTGCGATAGCGGCTCTGGGCGAGTGGCGCCGAGCCAAGGGGGCGGCCCGAATGTGCGGGTCGCTCGATCGAGGTGCGCAACGTGCCACCCACCGGAGGGAGGTGTTCTAAGACGTTGTCCGGCTAGCGCTGCGCGACCGACGTCATCCACTGGCTCAGTGCCTGCGTGAACTGGCCTGAGAGGGGCACCGGCGCAATCGCGTCCCATTGCCCGGGTGCAAGGACACCGATGTCGCCGAGTCCGTGGTTCGCGGTCGTCAGCTGCAGGAAGGTGGTCGCCTCGGGTGAGGCTGCCGAGCGCAAACGGTGCACCTGGTCGCAGCTGACGTTGAGATCCTTTTCGGAGCACGTGATCAGGACGGGCGTGGAAGGCGACAGGGCTGCGGCGAGCCCGGCTGGATCGTAGCGGTCGGCCTCGGAGAGGAAGCGGGCGTTGGCGGGGACGAAACCGACAGTTTCTAGTAGCGGATCCTGGTCGGCGGGGATGGTGCCGCTCACTCGTAGGGACTGCACTGTGCGAGCGAGACTGTCGCGTGCGGCGTCAGCGTCGGTCTCCGAAAGTTGCCCACCCTGCACAGTCCGGTCGAGGCTGGCGCTTATCTGGTGCGAGAGCAGATCAAGGTATCGCTGCGAGAGAGGTTGCAGCAGGCCGAGTCCCGCGAGCGGCAGTGCAGTGCGCTGTTGCAGGGCGAGCGCGGTCAGGGCGCCTTCGCTGTGCCCGAGTACGACCGTGCGCGTGGCAGGTGTGGACGTCAGGTCGCCGAGCACGTCGAGCGCGCTGTGCGCGTCATCCACTTGCATGTCGAAGCCGTAGTCGAAAGCGTCCGGCGACGTACCTGCAAGGCCTGTGCGCCCGGATCCGAACTTGTCGAACCGAAGGCTCGGAATCCCCTGTGCCGCAAGTGCGTCTGCCACATGCGCGAGAGTATTCGGGAAGACCATGGCGTTCTCCTGATTGCCGTTGCGGTCGGTCGGACCGCTTCCCGGCAGAAGCAGCACAGCGAGATCAGCATGCTCGACGCCCGAGGGTGACCTCAGGCTCCCGTAAAACGTGATCCCGCGAGATTCGAAGGTCACCTCGCTGTCGATACCCGCAGGCGTCTCGATCGATCCCGTCGCCGACGAACCCGAAGGTAGCGCCGGAAGTGCGTGTGTTGCAGGAGCACCCATGATGGAAAAACTCGTCAGAAGGGCGAGGGAGGAGATGGCGATCGAGACGCGGCGGCAAACGGTGAACATGCTTTGTAACCGTACCGGTCGGCTTGGAATTGCTGCCAACGTGGCCCCTGCGGGTTGTTCCGGGCGGCTATGTTGTCGTGACGGCGAACAGGATCCGGTCCGGCTCGCGTTGCATGCGGGTGATCGCGACGCGACCCCCGATCCAAGCACCAAGTGCACCAATCGCAACAGCGACAGGGATGGCGAAATAGTTCACCGGGTTCGGTAGCAGCGCCCCGAGTAGAACGCCGGGCGCCGTTGTCGCGGCGAAGATGACGATGGCGAGGATGATCAGTCCGAAGGACGAGCCGTTGAAAGACCCGCGGGTGTTGAAGGAGAACGTCTTCTTCATCTCCGGAACCGGGTAGGGCGCTTTGGCGGATATCGCCACTACCAATCCTGCACCGACTCCCATCATCGAAATGCCGACGGCGATCGGCACGGCCAGTCGGTCGGTCCCGAGGTCCCCGAAGATCCGTACAGCAGCTGTTGCGACGACCACGAAGGGTGTCATCACGATCGCCCACGCGATTTGTCGGCCCCGGACGTCAGCGGCAGCGGCTTCGGGGATCATCACCAGATGCCAGATCGATGCGCCGTCGAATCCGTACAGATTCGATCCGGCTGCCATTGCCAGGTAGATCAGGAACCAGGCACCCCATGCGGCGGAGAAGGGGATAGATGACGAGATCAGCGGTCCGAAGCCGGAGACCAAGGTCATGATGGCAACGGAGAGCAGTTGTGTTCGTCGGCGCATGTCTCCGTGCCAGAGCGAAAGCTCGCGAGAGATGACGGTGCCCAGTCGGGATGCGCGCCAACCGGTTCGAATGTCGCGGCCCTGGTTCTTCAATTGCACGGAAGTGGCGCCCGCTGATTCTGCGACCTTCCCGTTGAAGAAGCGAACGACCAGGCGTTGCCATGACCACAGCAGTGCGAGATCGACCAGCCCCAGGGCGAGGACTACTCCGGCGGCGAGGAGCCAGGCGCCTCCTGCTGCTGCGTCGACACTGGTGATTCCCCACGCGAACGGGATCGAATGCGCGACCGTGAGCGGCCACGTGACGTCGCCGTCCACGACCGTGCCGAGGCGACTCTGCAGCGGAAATTGCAGCAGATACAGACCGCCGAAGAACGTGCCGAATGCCAACAGTCCCAGTTCGCGGCTGCGACGACTCCGCAGGAGCTGCGACATCGCCAGCATCGCGACCCGTGAGGTGCCGACCATCAGCAGGACCGTTGTGGGCCACGCAACGATCGCCAGAGGCAACGCGGCAGCATGGTGGGTTGCTGCATAGATCGGTATCGCTGCGGCAGCCAACGCGGTAATCGGGACGGTCATACCGACCAGCGACGTCGAGAACAGTGCTCGGGCGAGCCGGGCAGGTTCGAGGGGGAGTAGTTGGAACTGTCGGGGGTGCAGATTGTCGTCCGAGAGACCGGACATGATCGGCATCAAGATCCACATCACGCCGATAGCCGACAGTGCGAGACTGGTTGTGCCGCCGACGAGTTCGGAAGAGTTCGCGCTCGTCCCCGAGGCTTGCAGGCACAGCAGAGCTGCCCCCAGAACGCCGAACAGCGCTGCCACGACTTTGATGACGGCCCTTCCGCCGGTGAATTGGCGTTTGTAGAGGGTCACGCGCATGCGGAGAACAGTGCGCCACAGTGAGGTTGGGGCGGTGCACGTCGTTGGCAAGCTCATGAGCGCATCCATGACAGGCCGTCGGGATTGGGACTGCGGCTACCGACAAGACGAACGAATGCCTCGTCGAGTGTGTTGTCGCCCCGCACCTCGTCGACCGTTCCGGAGGCCACTACGCGACCGTGTGCGATGACTCCGATGTGAGTACACAGTTGTTCGACAAGGGCCATAACGTGACTGGAAAGAATGACGGAGCCACCTGAGTGGACGAAGGAGAGCAGAATGCTCCGAATTCCGGCCGAAGAAATAGGGTCGACAGCTTCGAACGGCTCATCCAGTACCAGTAGGCGAGGGCCGTGCAACAAGGCCGAGGCCAACCCGATCTTCTTCGTCATGCCCGCTGAATAGTCGGCGATGACCGTTCCACCTGCATCGGCAAGATCGAGAGCGGCCAACAATTCATCTCGGCGCGACGCGATGACGTCCTCGGGCATGCCGCGCAGGCGTCCGAAATAGGTGAGCAGTTCATTACCGGTGAACTGGGCGGGCAGCGCCAAACCGTCGGGCAGAACCCCAAGCAGACTTTTCGCTGCCACAGGGTCGTTCCATACGTCGTAGCCGTACACCAGGCTGCGACCGTAGTGCGGGCGGAGCAATCCGACAGCCATCGACAGTGTGGTCGTCTTTCCCGCTCCATTCGGCCCCACCAAACCGAACATCGAACCGGAGGGCACCGCGAGGGAAAGGTCGTTCACGGCAACTTTCGCGCCGAACGCCATGCAGAGGTGTTCCACATGCAAAGCCATCGGTCCGGGCGGTAACTGTCCAGGGTGGGGGAGAGGGTGCATTGGTCGAGGGTAACTGGATGGAGGCGCAGGCGCGGAGGCCTGGTTCTGGAGCGGGCGGCGCACTGCCGGTGTAGGTCTCAGGCCGCGTGCGTGTTCGGCATGTTGGGCGCCAATGGAGTTCGAGGGGGTGATGCTGAATGGTGGTATTCGCGACCGAGCGAGGTGGAGCGTCGCCGCCGGACCAGGGTGAACGGTCCATCGTGGGTGCACGGGAAAGCCCCTGCCGACCTTCTCGGTGGGCAGGGGCTTGAGTGTTGTTGTGTACGAGTCGAATTTACACCCGATCTGCGTCAGCGGATTCGTAGTGCCCGGCCTCGGGGTTCCACTGCACGCCGGGAACATACTTTGGCCTGTCGGGGTCGGGGCCAGCGATGTTCTCGGGGATGCCGCTGACGAGGTCGCTGCGGGTGGGTTCGTTCGTTGTCATGAGCTGTTTCTCCGATGCGGTCAGGTGCGGTTAGCTGTCGAGTGGTTCCCAGTAATCCAGGCCGACCATCACGCCTTGTCCGTATCCGTTTCGAGTGAGGGCGTCGCGGGCGCTGGTGCCCTGGTAGTCGGTGCTCGGGTGTCCGTCCTTCCAGTGGAATCGGAAGGTTTTGAGTGGTGAATCTGATTCAGCGGCGGGGGAACTCATGCGTCGAGGATAGGTGAGAAGTTCGTGTCGCGGTCGGGGAAGGTGATGCGGCTGACGGGTTCTCGGCTATGGCGGTCGTGCACTAGTGGACTGTCAGCGACAAGAACGGCTCCCAACCCGGGGAAGGGGTGGGAGCCGTTGCGAGGGTGCGAGGGTGCGTCAGAACATCTTGCGGAGTAGATCGGTGTGAACCTTGCCCGGTGTGGCGATGTCGTGTGCTTCGCCGTTCACGTCGAACCAGCGGCCGTCCTCGAGGCTGGCGTAACTGCCCTCGACAGCGACGACGCGTGCGGTGAAACGGTCCTGGTTCGTGCCGACGCCGTCGGCGACGATCCTCTGGACGGTGTCCCCGGGACTGATGCTGGTGGCACTCATACGGTGGCTCTCTCTACTTCCTGGATTCCTGCGCGGAATCGACTGGCGGCGTGCGCGTTTGCTTCGACCTTCAGTATGACGCAATCGGTGAGCCCGTAGTCAGAACGCGCTGACGGTGACTTCGACGGAGGCGGCGGTCGCCGGAGCGAATCCGGTGACCGGCGTGGCCTCGTTGATCGTGCCGTTCGGCGGGATGGCGCTCTGCGTGAAACCGAACATGCCGCCGACGATTTCGCCGCCCGCATCACGGAAAACGTAGAAGATCCGCTGAGGGGACTTGAGGGTGGTCGCGCTGTCGGACTGCGCGGTCAATGCGACCCGAGTGTCGTACCCGGTTCCCAGGAGCTTGGCCTCAGCGGTGACGGTGACCTGCGGATCCGAACGCGACGGTGACCGGCCCGGATCGGTGGTGACCTTCAGATCGGCGATAGCGGACGAATCGATGAGCATGCCGCCGACGTAGGCGTCCGCGCCAGCGGCGAGAAAGGCCACAGTCTCCTGCTTCGTTTCCAACGGTGTGCCCGACGCGTCGAGGGCGGTGACCGTGACCTCGGAGAAGGCGACAGCCGACCCCGGATTGTGGACCCGGATGCCGTAGGTGACGAAGTCGCCGTCCGCGACCAAGCTCCATCCCTGCTCGACGACCTCAGGTGCCGTCGGCCCACTGTTGGACACACCGGGCGCTCTCGTCGTCGTGGACGGCCGTGACGGCGCCGAGACGTCGCGGGCGGTGGTCTTCGTCGTGCTGGTGGAGGCAGCGTCCGCTGCAACCGCCTGACCCCGTGTCGAGTCGTTCGAACACGCAGCGGAGACCAACACGGCAGCGCAGAAGATCGCGGCTGCGGCGGAAAAGCGTCGACGGGACTGCACAAGGGCCTCCTGCTAGTTAGACAAGTGTCGGGAGCGTACCGCTCCGGTCACCGGACCTGACTGCGGGAGCGGTCGCGACGCGGAACCGCCGTGCGAACCACGCCAGCTGCATATGTGTAAACATCTGCGGTACAACGCTGTCGCGTGATGCGACCGGCCCAATCTCGAGGTGAGACGTGCGAACGATGATTCTGGCGGACCGGCCCGCCGAAGTGGACCTTCTGACGACAATCGTCGAAAACGACATCGAGTGCGTCATCACCTGCGGAGACCTGCACAAGTACTACCTCCGCGACCTGGCGTCCGTGACGATTCCGAAGTTCGGTGTCTACGGGAATCACTGTTCCCGAGGATATTTGGACGAACTCGGCATCACCGACTTGCACGGCAGGAAAGGGCGGCTCCCCAACGGGATGAGTGTCGTCGGGCTCGAAGGATGTGTGCGGTACAAGAACGAGCCGGACGTGCTGTACACGCAGGAGGAATACGCCGCGATCCTCGCCGCGTATCCATGGAAGGTCGATGTCGTTGTCACCCATGCTCCGCCGGAAGGGATCAACGACAGTAGCGACGCGGCCCACGTCGGCATCACGGCGCTGCGAGAGTACGTCGACGTGGTCGGCCCGCGGTACCTGCTGCACGGGCACACGTATCCGAACCCTGTTCTCGAACAGGTGGGACGGACGAGCGTGATCTACACGCACGGGATGCAGATCGTCACGTTGTGACCGCACCGGCCGTGGGCGGTGGCAATTCAGGAGATGCTGGACGGGAACGGGCGTGGAATGTGCTCGCCTCGAACGGTCAGTCGTGCGCTGTCGTCTCGGAAGGAGGAACATCGAGGCCAGGCGGGACGTCGTTGTCGAGACCAGTAGGGCCGTCGAGGATTTCGTCCGGGAAGACGAATCGGCGCATCGCCCACCATCGGAAGCCTGTCGCCAGAAGTGTTCCGATCAGTGAGCCGCTGACGAAATCCGCCAGATTTTCCATCACCATGGACACTTCCGGTTGCCGCCAATTGAATACGTACCGCGAAGTCCACAGCGGAATCTGATTGATGCCCGTCCCGACCCCGGCGATCACGAAGAACAACGCTGCCTCGTGATGCCGCTGCCTACCGCCGCGCTGCGCGAACGACCATTCGCGATTGAGGACATAGGACACGACCGTGGCGACCAGTATCGCGAGGATGTTCGCCGTCACCGGATGCTCGGGCAGCACTGTCCACTTCAAGCCGAAGAACAACACCGTGGTGACGATGAAGGCGATACCGCCGACGACCAGGAACTTGAGCATCTCCGCGTGAGGGAGAATTCTCACGAGAACTCGCTCGGGAAGCCTGTTAACAATTTTTCCGACGAACGCCATTGCTCGACACTAGCCGCAGCAGGGGAGTCGCAGTTCGTCTCAACGGATTCGTGACAGTGGCCTGAAGGTCATGTCGAGTGCGCGAAGGTGTTGTCGCGCAACGCGGAACGTGGTCTGGTTGGTCAGCTCGCCGATCCGACTGTCAAGGCGCTATCCGCTATACGATTGTGGGAGAACAGAATCAAAGGCAGAGAAAGGGTGTGCGCAGTGAAGGTGACCGAGCAGCATGTTGCGGCGCTGAAGGAACTGATCGAGCCGGTGGATACGGATGGCGTGCGGGAGAAATACCGCAAGGGCGAGTTCCCCCGCGCCGATGCCGTCGAAGACTTGGACGTGAGGTACCGGTGGGATCTGTTCCACGCCGTGAAGGGGTACTCCGCCTTCGGCGACGATCACGGCTACAACAGTGACCACATCGACACCGCGTTGCGCAGCATCGTCACGCCGTTGTAAGTTCCGAAACGGTCCCACCGCTCGTGGGCCTGTGTTGTTGTGTGTTGTGGTTCTCGGCTCCCGCTGACTGAAAGGTCGGCGGGGGCCGATTCGTCGGTTGTAGGCGCAGTGAAGGTGCTTTCCGGTCCGCATAGAGGAAGATGTCTGGGGTGGCAGGATGGTCGAGACGCTGCTGCCACAGGGAACGGAATAGACGATGATGGGGATGTTCGGTGTTATCGGCCCAACCGAAGACAGCGATCCGCCACTTGCGGAGAACTTCGGCCTCGCCGACCGGTCCGCCGATACCGATTCCGTTCTGTCAGGTGTTGAGCAATCACTGCTCCAACAGTTGAGCGCAGCGATACCGGTCGACGAGGCGCATTCGGATACTGGGGAACTCCTGATCGGGCAGGCGATCGACAGTTACTACACGTATCACTACTTGGCGCGAGCACTCAGTGAGCCGATCGTCATGGCGAACGCGGCGGTGCGCGAGGCCGTACTCGGTCTACTGCGGGCACAAGGGCGCGTTGCGATCATCGACGTGGCGGGCGTCTTCGACTCCAGTGCGACTACGAAGTCCTTGAGGCAAGTCATCTCGCGGATCAAAGCGAATATCAAGTCGAGCGATCGAAGTCCGGCGGGGACCGACGCGGACCTCGAAACCATCACGCATATCGCGAACCTCACCAACCCGGACGACGCCAGTACGCGGCATTACCCACGGTCCGCCCTGCGAATCAGTACCGAGTTCATGGTGCACACCAAACTCGAGATCGGGTACGTCAAGGCGCTGAGGAATTCCTTTGCGGCGCACCCGTCCTACGCGCTGAAAGTCGATCCAGGCAAGTTGGGTGTGAACGTCGACTGGGAAATCGTCGAGAGAAATCTCGTCCTTGCAGTCAACATCTACGACTACCTCAGCGAACACTTCTGTGCTGATGTCGAGGCGGCGCCGGGTGTCGGCGGACCGAACGAAACAGCCGACAAACCGAAGGACATCGGGATCGAGTTCAATTCGGCCATGGCCATGATCGTGAGGGACGGCGCCAAGAGAAAAGTCGATGCCCTGATCGACGGACTGACCTCCGTCCCGGGGTACGCCGCCCCCGAGGTGGATCCACGAAGAGTGTGGGAGGGCGCGCCCGGTCGGCGCCGCCGGGTGATCACGCACTTCGGTAAGCGCGTCCAAGAACTATTCCCCGGGAACGGCGGCGTACGTGACAGGCGAGATGACGCCGTCATCGACGGAATAAACGCTGCGGTAACACGTTTGATGAGAAACCGGCCCGTCCGTGTCGGTGCCGACGAAGACGCGCCGGAATGGCTGCTGAACATCCGCATCGTCGCAGCCCTGTTGGACATCAGCGAATCCGAGGTCGCACGGCGGCGACGATCGGAGCGCCTGGTGGCGTTCAAGGACCGCAGAGCCTGGGTTTTCCCTGCATCCCAATTCGTACGTGCCGATCCCGAATCCGAGCAGTGGACTGTCAAAGTGGATCTGGTCGACAGGTGGTGGAAATCCCACGAAGGAAGTAGCGGATGGGCGACCTTCCTGGCCGGAGAGCGCCAGGTCAGCGCGGACGGCTGACCTCGAACGAGCCATCGGAATCGGTGACCGTGACAGTGACCTCACTAGCCTCGCCAGCGATCCGGAACGTGCACGTGAACGTGTTCATGATCTGGATGGGTTCTCGATCCGGGCAGTGGATATCGGTGAGATCCCTTGCGCCGTACGACTCGGCGACGACCTTGCTCACGCCTTTCGCGACATCGATCCCGTCCAAGTAGCGGCTGGCCTCCGGCTCGTCCGTAGTGGTCGGGGCGGGCGGATAGGTGAACTCCTGGACAGTGGCGGGCGAGGATCCCGGCTGCGTGGACTGACGGCCCACCAGGAAGGCGGCGAGGACGATGGCGGCGACAGCGACAAGCGAGACTGCGCCCAACGCCCAGAGCAGGGGCTGGCGGGACGGCGGCGTGCCTGGCTGCTGCATGGACATCGAAGGATCTTCCCACGTGAGCGCCCCCGGATCGATCGCGGCTGTAGTCGGCACCGGACGATAGTCTGGGCGCTGAACAGGGGAGAGAAGCGATGACGAAACAGGCGCCAGGTCCGCGATACGCGGGGCAAGGACACGCCATGCAGATCGAGGGGACCGTGGCGATCCTGATCGCCGTCGTGGTGATCGGCGTCGCGCTCGCAGTGTTCGGTCCCCAAGAGCCAAACGGGATTGTCATGCTGGCGCTCGGCGCCGTCAGCGGCATAGCAGGGGTGGTGCGGCTCTGCCGCGGAACCACATTTAGGTCGATCGAGGAGAGGGTCGGACCGAGCCTCTTTGGCCCCGACTCGGATTGAACAGCGGCGACTACGGCGCGCTTTGGCGATTGGTGCGCATCTATCAGCGAGCGCGTCAGAAGTTCGTCGAGGTGTCTGTGCCGCCGCCGCGTGGAACAGGGAGACCAGACAGCGGTGAGAGACGCTGCCGCCGAGGTAGACACCGCTGAGCTAGGTGTTCGGCCGCACCCTCTGGTAAGTATTCTCTGGACTCCCGCTCAGTAAAGCGTGGGCAAAGTTCCGGATACCGAGGATGAGATGACACCACTGCCGCTTTCACCGATCTGTCGACTCGCTCAGCAACCCGAGCAAGCGCCCCGGCAACAATCGGCCGTGCCATGCGCGTGATCAAGGGCCTCGTCATCGGGCTGACGGCAGTTCTCGGGACGACAATCATCACCGCCTGCGGTAGCTCGTCAGCCGAGGACGAGGCACAAAGCCGGACAGTCGTCGTCGACCAGTCCGTGAAATCGGCTAATCGCAAGATCGTCGAAGTCGACGGTGTCAGTGCATCGTTCTACTACTCGACCGCGACCGCATCAGGCCCCATGGGGACGAACCGCCCGGTCGTGCACGTCGAACTCGAACCGGTCACACCTGGCGGAGTGAAGAACTTCCGCGCGAAAGTCCAAGTGCGCCATGATGGAAATCCCGTCGATACGTACTACTCGTTCGACAACAAGGGGTCGTCGAAGAACGAAAAGATCACCAACGACTTCGAATACAAGATGTCCTTCGGTCTCCTGCCTCAGGTGACCGGCCCACGGCACGACGGGTCCAGTGACGACTTTGCCAGCAGAACCGGCACGGACTTCGAGTTCACGATCACGGAGATCGAGATAGCGGACACCCCGTTCGCTCCGACCGAATTGGTGCGCCGAGCGCTACCGACATTCGCCGACACCCCGGAGGACCAGTTCAACAAGCTCGCGTACGACCGGCGGTGGCCGGTATCGAAGATGTTCTCACCGTCCACCACCTCGGGATCGACGACTGACCCGGTCCGGCTCCCGGCAACGGCGATGATCAGTTTCATCCGCCAGGTGAACGAGCGCGCTGACAGCAAGACCGCTCCGACCTCCCCGACACAGCTCTTCGAGGACTGGATGAAATCCTGGAACGCCGACATGCTCGCCAAGGGCATCGAGGTGTTCGGCGACGACAAGATCAAAGAGACGTACCGCCGGGTCCTCGCTGGCGACATCGAACGCTGGTACCCCAGCTCCACCTACATCGTCGGCACCGGCCCCGGACAGATCCCTCCCGGTACCTACCAGACGACTGCATCCGACCGCCTCTTCAAGGACGGATACTGGGAGAGGACAAGCGTTTCCGGAGACATCATCGACAACAACTTCGTCTCCTCCGCTCAGCAAGTCACCGTCACGATCGGCGCCAATGACGGCCAATTCACCGCCTCGCGGCTGGGGACCTGGAAGCCTGTCGGGTAGAGGGGCTAGCGCTCCGCCTGCGCTACGTCGATGGTGACCGAACCGGCAGTGCCGCAGGCTGTTCCATTCTCGCGGTTGGTGACTGTGTCCGCACCTGTTGCCGTGTGAGCCGAGAAGGTGGTGAGACGTAGTCGGAAGTCGACTACGTCTCACCGCCTTCCGTGTCACTGGCTAGGGCAGCCGAACTGAAGAATCGAAAGACATCGGGATACTAGTGCGATTCAGAGGACGCGCTCACCGATCCATTCGCGCTCACCGATCCATTCGCGCTCGCCATCGTTTCGGGTGAGGGGAGTGGTCGCGGCATCGAGCGCTGCGGCAATCGCCCCACGGATCTTTTTACGGGTCGTCAGCCGGTTGATCGGCAACGCTGCATCCGTACCCGCCACCAGGAGTTTCCATCGCCCATCTACGCGTTCCTGGTATTCGGTCATCAGATCAACCGTGCCCTTGTGGTCGACAATTCCACCGACGACGAGACGTTTGTGCTCACCTTTGTCACGGAGCGCCAGGACGAAAGAACCATCCCAATCGTCGTGTTCAAAGCGGCCGTGCTCATCCATGACGGCAGCCAAGCGGGGCTGATTGTCGAAGCCAAATTCATTTCGTGGATCGAAGTCGACACGGGCAGTGTCGTCCCATTCGACGGGTCCGACTGCGACCTCGCACTCACTTCGGATCACCCCGAGAAAGTCTCGCTGGTATCTATCGAGTTGATCGAGCACGTGTTGCAGATATTCGAACCCGCGCCCCTTTTTCGAAGGGACTAGTACGGGAGGCGTATGACGGCCGGGATACAAATCCAACCAAGCGCGGAGTTCGTCACGGAACTCGGCAGCCGTCGGGCGGTCTTCGGCATTGTAGGCCGTCGCCCGCTCGATCAGAACGTCGAGGGCAGCGGCATCGCCCCCACCGAACCGATACATCGAAAACTGCTGCTGCGAACGCAATACCGGCCCAGGCGGGGGCACGCGGACAGTCGACTCGCCCGTCAGCGAAACCAGCCTCGGGGCCGCAATTGACCAGAACGTCATCGCCAGTGAATAGATGTCGGCCTTCGGCCAGTCGAGCCCTTCCCGGACGTACCTGGCCTCGGGAGCTAGGAAATAAATGGGACCGAGCTTGTCGCCATCGGCAGTCACATTCCATTCGGAATCTGCCCACGCAGCTATACCGAAGTCGGCCAGCACTGGACCGCCGTCGTGCCAGAAGATGTTGTCCGGCTTGATGTCACGATGAAAGACTGGGTTGGAGTCCGCTGCCAGTCTCGCCAGTGTGTCGGCGAGAGTGGCAAATGCGCCCACCACGTCGTTGAAGTCGGCGCCCTCGAGCTCGTCGGCCAACATATCCGCGTGAGGCATGACGTACCAGAGTTCGTCTTCCGTCGAACAGGAGTCGATGAGGGGGAGTACGCCCGAGGTGTCGGCGCCGGAGAGTCGCCGCATGCCTGCGACCTCGTCTCGAAATCGTCGTATCGTGTCCTCTGCGCGAGACCGAGACCCCTTGATGACGAATCGGCCGGACGTGTCGGATCGACAGTCCCACGTGAACCTCACGTGATGCTTGTTCGGCGCCACGACATCTCCGGCCTCCCAGCGCTGATCCCGGCCGTAGAATTTACCTTCCTGAACCGCCAAACGTTTCCTGCTCATGGGTGGACGATACTTGTGTCCACCGCGGCATTCTTCTCGGATCGTGTGTTACTGCCCTCTGCGCGCTGGTGCCATTCGCGGTGCACGTGGGTGCGCGTCCAATCAGGGCAGTGCCATTTGCACAATCCAGGTTGCGATACCCTCGGAGCGCTATTTCGGCTCGATTTACACAGATAGGTGCACTCCGTGGACTGCGTATCGGCTCACTCGGCCAGCGTTGATAGTCATATCACGCACTTCCGATCGGGCGCGCGATCTGATGTCGAACGGAAGGTCGAGAAAGGCCTGACGGCTGGTGGTTAGCTTCGTCAGATTCGACCGAGTTCCTACCGCGCGCCGGACGACAATAGAGAAGTTCACAGAACCCCGCGATGCTGTTATCGCGATAGCCGGGGCCGCGATCAACTTCGCCGATGCTGACCGCGATCGCAACGTCGTGTTCGTGAAGAACGGATTCAACGTCGAAGACGAATTCGGGACCGTGCAAGTTGCGTTCCGGCTGATCTTCACCGAAGCCGATACTGAAACCTGACGCATTTCCTGGTGCTTTGTCGGCAGTACTGAACTCCCCATAGTTGGCCCGTGGAGTGCGCGATAGCCGAGAGCGGGTCGGACACGGTCAGACGCGAGCGAGGTGGCGTCGTCTCGCCTGCGAGTGACCGTTTGATGCTGAGATGAATCTTGTCTGGGTTGTCTCATCCACGCTGATCACGAGCCCGCGACGTGCTTCTGGACAGTGCGTGTCACGACGACGAAAACTGGTCGTTTTCTGTCGACGCCAGTTGGTACGGTCACGGGGTGACGATGTTTCCCAAGGCTAAGGCCAGTAACGTAGAGACATATGAGGTTCGCTACCGGCCTGGGGACAGCGAGGCGAATGCGATTCTGCGGGCCGCTCTTCTCAAAGAAGGGAAGGGCCGGTGCTATCTCTGCAGAACCCGGGTGACTTTCGCTGGTTCCGAGATCGACCATATTGTTCCCTGGTCAATTTCCGCAGCCAATCTCGAACCGATCAAGAAAAAGTATCTCCCTCCTGCTCAGGCAGAGCGTTTCGGCCTCCACCGGGCGCACAACCTTGCTCCGATCTGTACCACATGCAACTCAACCAAGTCAGATGGCACCTTCGAAGATGTTGAGGCACTGGCAGTTTGGCTGAAAAGGGCACACGATAGGCAAGCTGCAGTCGAGAAGTCGGTGATGGATCTTCGTTCCGAGTTCGGCCTCATGAAATCGATGAGCAAACTTCTGGCAGTAGACTTTTCATCTGCGTCGGTGCAGGAATGCCTGTTGACTCTCGGCCCGACCTTGATTGACCGTTTTCGATCCGAGGCGCCCGCAGTGTTGGAAGGCCTCTCTGCCTACGTCTACAGAGGTGAGTACAGCGATCACGGGTGCTTGGATCAGCGTACGTTCGCAGACGGCCCGCTGATTCGTCCGATAGTCCTGGACGAAGGTTCGAGGCGCGCGAAAGTTGCCCTTGAAGAGGTGTTCAGGTGGGACTTCGATGAGTTGTTGGACATCGCGTTCGGTGCTGTCGAATGTGCGATCAGGGACGATCAGGCCGATCAGCTACGTGGAGCCTTGGAGGAGGGTTCGAGTGCAGAGCTGGGTTCGGTTGAGGGTCTGATGATCATCACTGTCAATGAGGTACGAATCGAGGAACGGATCGTAGTCGTGCGGGGATCCTACGAGTCGGATGGCTCGGCCGAGATCGCGATTGTGGACTATCAAAACGACTCGGGGACCAGTGGGGGTCAAAGGGAGGTTCAGTCAAGGGGCGACTTCGAGGTGCCACTCTGGGAGGAGCAAGCCAGGCCGGAAGCTGGCGACGTCGACCTCTACTGATCACCTCACCGCCGCCTGCTGGTCCGAACCCCCTTACCGTCTGTCCCGCAGTCGCAGCGTGCCCATCGAGAAATGTATGCGCTTCGCACTGAGCTGATGCTTGCGCTGGTGGGAAGGCGCTAAACTGCAGCTATGGCGCAGACGGTGAGTGAGCTTCGACTGCCAATTGCTCTCGCGGATCTGGTCGAGCTTTTGAAGAGCTACGGAGCAGCCGAAGCATGGGTGTTCGGAAGCTACGCGCGTGGGTCTGCGCGTCCTGACAGCGACCTCGATCTGCTGGTGACTTTTGCAGCAGACGGAGACCCGTGGGCGTTTTTGGCGTTGCAGGAGGAGTTGAACCGCCGGTTGCCGGGCGGGGCGGATGTCGTGACCCAGCTCAATAGGCACTTCGCGCCCTACATCGAACCTGACATGGTGAAAATCATCTGATCTTCGATCGTGCCGCGCGAAGCTAGGATGACACCCATGTTCAAGACTCCGGCTCCGCATTTGTCCGCTGTCGTTGAAGCACTGGTCAAGATTCGCGATTCGCGACCGGGATCGATTGAGGCATTGGTCAACGATTCGCTGTTGTGGGATGGAACCTTGATGCGAGTGCAGGTAGCGGGGGAGCATCTCGCGAAGATCCGTGACCAGTTTCCGGAGTTCTTCCGTGAGCACCACGACGATACGTGGAACAAGTTGATCGCGATGCGCAACATCATCTCTCATGCTTACAGTGAGGTGAATCCGAGCATCATGTGGGACGTCGTCGAATACCGGCTGGATGGTGTCCGAGATCGAATCGAAGTGATTCTGGGCGAACTGCGATAGGTATCTCGGGGTGCGCGATATCTGACAGACGTTGCAGGTGCGAATGAACCGGGGCCCAATAGCTCAGTGCCGCTTGCCCTGTCGACGTTGCAGTCGGCGGGCCCGTCTTGGTGATCAAAAGCGAGATCGACGACGTCATGCAGCGCCCGCCGGGGATGCGTGAGCTACCGGCGGGGTCTTCTCGGTGGGAGAGTTGTCCGGCGTCGGGGTTTGTTCGGCATTGTGAATTGTGGTCGGCTGGTCCTTGGCGGGTAGGTGAGGGTTGCGTCGAACGCGGCGATGAGTCCGTGGTGTTCGAGGACGAATTCGGTTGGATCAGTGGGGCTTTGTCTGCCTACGAAGAAGACGCGAGGTTTGGACTTAGTCGGCGTGGGGGTGTGTGTTCGAGTTCGCTCACGTTGGAGATCCCGGAGCCTTTGGAGGTTGTGCTCGAGTAGCGCACGCAGTCGTGGTGTCCAGTGGGACCAGATAACTGTTACGCGGTGGCCGTTGATGACGCGTGCGGGGTTTTGCGGGTCGCGGGCTCCGGCGTACAGGGGGATGGAGATGCTCTCTGCCGTGGTGCGCATCTCCGATGCCCAGGCGAGTTCGGCGTGGAATATCCGTAGTTCGGGGTATTGATCGACGTCCTTGTTGTTCAGTTGTTTGAAGACGGTCGAGTACCGATTTGTGTCGATACCGGGGATATGAAGGGGCATCTCGGTACGGTCGAGAGGGAGTTCGACGAAGGTTCGCGCGATGTGCGTTAGCGTGCGGACGCGTTGTGAGTGGCCTGTTTTCGCTTGGGCAGACGGGGTGTTCGGTCTTGATCGTGATGGGATGCGGTGTTCCGGGTTCGGGTGTCGATTGTCGACCTGGTCGTGGGACTCGGCGAGTATCAGCTCGGATGGATATGTGCCGGTGGGGTTCCGGCGCTTTCTGCTGGGGCGGCAGGTGTCTGTGACGGTGGGGTTCTTGTCGCCGTCGACGGTGCATTCGTCATCGTGTGGTCCTGAGCGGGCCGCAAAGTAGGGCGACGGAATATTGTGCGGTTCTATGGCGCCGGGGGACACCGGCACTCCGCAGCCGAGACATACATATCCTCCTGAACTGAGCATGTTCCTGCGGCTCTTTAGATCTGCCGCAAGGCGTGGCTCTGAAAGGTCGATGTCCCACGCGGTATCCATTCAGTTCCCCAGCCCTTGTCATTGAGTGTGTGGACCGACTGTATCGCTGAGCTCTGGTGCGCGGATAGGTGACGAGTTCGTGTTCGCGGCCGTGATGTGGCTAGCGTGGCCTCGTGCTCGATCGAGGTCAACTGGCTGGCTCGCCGGTGACATCGCCGTCGCCTGATTCGCTTAGGGCTAGGAGCTCCTGAATTCTGGGTCGTACTAAAGCCGTAGGCATGCCCCGAACTTATCGGCTGCGATTCCGGTGCGTGTTGACAGTGACCAGATGCGGACCAGCCCATCCA
>NZ_CP023720.1:5665000-6196004 GCF_002501585.1 Rhodococcus sp. H-CA8f | reverse complement strand
TCAGCGCCATCTCATGGTCATCACAAGGCCCACAACCATGAAGCCGAAGCCGACGAGGAAGTTATAGTTTCCCAAGTCGTTCATCCACGTGATCGAATCCGCGGCCAAGTAGTACACAATCAACCACGCCAGGCCGAGAAGCATGAATCCGAGCATCACGGAGACGTACAGTGTGCTCGACGGACCCATCTTCACCTTCACCGGAGTGCGGTTTGCTGGGTTGACTGTGTAGTCGTTCTTCTTACGGACCTTCGACTTGGGCATGGCGTCCTCGCTCTACGGTGTGACCTGCATGTGTTACCTACACGCTAACGTAGCTGTGTCCAGTTGGTCACCGGCCGACCTGCACAATCCGGGAGGAGCCACGTGTCTTCGGGTGAATCTTCACGAACTGTCTGGCACATCGGTGTACTTGCCGTCTGCCTGGTAGCCGGTCTGATGGTTGCCACGGCGCAGAGATCCGCCGAGGAAAACCAGCTTCAGGTCACCGAAAGCACCAGGCTCTCCGATCTGGTCCGCAGCGCCCAGGCCAATGCCGAAAAAGTTTCGGCCGACCGGGACGAACTTGCCGCTCAGCTCGATTCGTTGCAGGAAGACGCCGCTCGGTCCGACGCCGGCGTGGCCGCCGCTCTCGGTGACATCAAGAACATCTCCGCCGACGCGGGACTGACGGAGATGACCGGCCCCGGCGTCGTGGTCACCATGACGGACGCCCCGCGCAACGCCGAAGGCAAGTATCCGGTCGACGCCACCCCGGACGACCTCGTCGTGCATCAGCAGGACGTCCAGAGCGTGCTGAACGCACTGTGGGCCGGCGGGGCCGAAGCGGTGGGCATGCAGGACCAACGGATCATCAGTACGTCGGCGCCGCGGTGCATCGGAAACACCCTCCTTCTTCACGGCCGTACCTACAGCCCGCCGTACGTGATGAGCGCGATCGGCGATGTTGCGCGCCTCGAGGCGGCACTCGCTGCCGAACCGGGCATTCGGATCTACAAGCAGTACGCGACCCGCTTCGGCCTCGGGTACACGCAGGCGACGCCGTCGCAGATCACGGTCCCCGCCTATACCGGCGGATAGCACGGGCGTTTACCCTGCTCTCATGAGGATTCTCGTCGTCGACAACTACGACAGCTTTGTGTTCAACCTGGTGCAGTACCTCGGCCAGCTCGGAACCGAAGCCGTGGTCTGGCGCAACGACGATCCACAACTGACGGCAGACCTCGAGGGTGCAGTAGCGCAGTTCGACGGCATTCTCCTGAGCCCTGGCCCCGGAACTCCGCAGCGCGCGGGAGCGACGATGGATCTGGTGAAGGTCTGCGCCGACACCAAGACCCCGCTGCTCGGCGTCTGCCTCGGACATCAGGCGATCGGTGCGGCTTTCGGCGGAACCGTCGACCGCGCGCCCGAACTGCTTCACGGCAAGACGAGCTTGGTTCATCATAAGGACGTCGGCGTCCTGGCCGGGCTGCCCGATCCGTTCACCGCTACCCGCTACCACTCGCTGACGGTTCTCGAGGACACCATTCCCGAGGAACTCGAGGTGACCGCACACACGGAGAGCGGCGTCGTGATGGCGATGCGTCACCGCGAACTGCCGATTCACGGCGTCCAGTTCCACCCCGAGTCCGTTCTCACCCAGGGTGGGCACCGGATGCTCGCGAACTGGCTCGCAGTCTGCGGTGAGGCGCCCCCGGAAGGGCTCGTCGCAGCCCTCGAGGCCGAGGTCGCGTCGGCGCTCGGTGGCGCATTGCCCGCAATTCTCTGACACCTGTCCACAAAAAAGTGCCTCCCGGAAATCTCCGGGAGGCACTTTTTCACTTTGCTAGCGGCCGGGGATTCCGAGCGCTCCGACGCTGACGGTGATGACTGCGTCCTTGGAGATCTCCGAGCCCGGAGGCTGCGTCTGCGAGACGATCTTGCCCACCATTTCCGGGGTGAGCGTCGTGCTCTGGTTCTGCACCAGCTGCGATGCAGTTCCCGCCCAGCCGGCTGCGCGAAGCGTGGTCAACGCCTCGGACACCGTCTTGTTGGTCAGATCAGGCATCGCGACCTGGTTGCCGTTGGACACTCGCAGCGTCACGGTCGAACCCTTGGTGGCCGACGTGCCGCCGGTCGGGTCGGTCGAAACGACCTGTCCCTTCGGCAGTCCCGAATCGATCTCCGTGATCTGGACGACGAACCCGGCACCTTCGATGTTGGGCCTCGCCACCTCTTCACGCTGACCGGTCACATCCGGGACCCGAACCTGCTCCGGACCGGTGCCGACAGTGATCGAGACCGCGGAATCGAGAACAACCGACACTCCGACGGCCGGATCCTGATTGACGATCTTGTCGACCTCGGCAATGGTCGACGCGGCCTTGCCGATTGTCGGATCGAGTCGGAGTCCGACGGAGTTGAGCTTCTTCTCGGCGTCGTCCTGGCTCAGCCCGGTCAGGCGTGGGATCGCGACCTGCTCGGGGCCGGTGGACACGTCGATGGTGACGGTGCTGCCCTTCTCGATGCGCACCCCGGCAACCGGACGCGTCGTGATGACGTTTCCCGCGGCGATCACCTTGTCCGTCTTCTGCTGACGCTCCACCTGGAATCCGGCGTTGGTCAGCGTCGCCTCGGCGACATCAGCGGGCTGGTTGGTGAGGTCACCCGGAACGGTCACCATCTCGACCTTCGGCGAGTTCACCCGAATGAGGAAGAACGTCACCAGTCCGATCACCAGAAGCGCCGCGATGCCCATCAGGGCGTAGCGTCCGCCCTTCTTCTTGGCAGGCGGCTCGGCAGCGCGAGTTGTCCGTGCAGGAACCGGCTCGACCGGATCAGGAGCAGTGCGGTAGTTCCCGGTGTCGGAGCCGACGGCGCCGAGGATGGTGGTGCGGTCCTCGTCGTTCATCACCATCGGCGCACTCGGACGCTGACCGCCCAGAACGCGTACCAAGTCGCTGCGCATGTCGCCGGCGCTCTGGTAGCGGTTGGCCGGGTTCTTGCTCATCGCCTTGAGAATGATCGAATCCAGCTCGCGCGGAATGTCGGGATTGATCTCCGACGGCGTCTGCGGATCCTCACGAACATGCTGGTACGCCACGGCGACCGGTGAATCACCCTTGAACGGCGGCTCGCCCGTCAGAATCTCGAACAGCACACAACCGAGTGAGTAGACGTCCGAACGTGCGTCCACCTGCTCACCTCGCGCCTGCTCCGGCGAGAGGTACTGAGCGGTGCCGATCACGGCGGCCGTCTGCGTCATCGGGCTCGACGCGTCGGAAATGGCACGGGCGATACCGAAGTCCATCACCTTCACGGCGCCGGCACGGTTGATCATGATGTTGGCGGGCTTGACGTCGCGGTGCACGATGCCGTTGCGGTGGCTGAAGTCCAAAGCGGCGCACACGTCCGCGATCACTTCCATCGCCTTGCGCGGAGTCATCGGCCCGGTGCTGCGCACGATGTCACGCAACGTGTCGCCGTCGACGTACTCCATGACGATGTACGGCAGCGGCCCGGCGTCGGTCTCGGCTTCACCGGTGTCGTAGACGGCCACGATCGCCGGATGGTTCAGCGCGGCAGCGTTCTGCGCCTCACGACGGAACCGCAAGTAGAACGTGGGATCGCGCGCGAGGTCTGCACGCAGCACCTTGATCGCGACGTCGCGGCTGAGTCGGAGGTCGCGCGCCAGGTGAACCTCGGACATTCCGCCGAAGCCGAGAATCTCACCCAGCTCGTAGCGGGAGGAGAGATTGCGGGGTGTCGTCATTGGTCTTGTCCTAGCGGTTCTTCAGCGTCTCCGGGATCCGCCAACGGCTCAGTGGTCGTTGTGGTCGTCGTTGTCGTCGTGGTGGTGGTTGTGGTCGTCGGAGTTGTTGTTGTCGTGGTCGGAGTTGTCGTGGTGGTTGTCGGCTCGGTCGTGGTTGTCGTCGGCCGAGTCGTCGTTGTTGTCGGCTCGGTGGTCGTCGTCGTCGGCCGAGTCGTCGTTGTGGTGGGCTTGGTCGTCGTGGTGGTCGGCAACGTCGTGGACGTGACGACGGGCGGCGTCGGGTCGCTCGGACCGTCGGTCGCGATCCAGACTCCGCCGATGATCAACGCCAACAAGATCAACCCGCCGCCGGCCCATGCCACGGCCTTCTGCCCACTGGTCATTCCGCCGGCTGCCGCGTCGTCCGCAACAGCTGCGCCCGTCACCGGGCCCGCGTACGTCGGCGGCATGACCTGCGTGGCACCCGTAGCCGGCAACGCGCTCGCGGCACCGGTGGCGAGCAGACCGGGCGGCGGTGGACGCCTCCCTGCCCGAACGGCTGCAACGGCGTCGGCGAACTCACCGCCACTGGCGTAACGGCCGGCCGGGTCCTTGGTCAACGTGATGTCGATGAGCTCGCGGATGTTCGGCGGCAGGTCGGCCGGCATCGGCGCCGGGGTTTCCTGCACGTGCTTCATCGCGACGGTGAGCGCGCCGTCACCGGTGAACGGGCGTCGACCCGAAAGTGCTTCGTATCCGACGATTCCCAGCGAGTACACGTCACTCGCCGCGGTCGCGTCCTGACCGAGAGCCTGCTCGGGCGCGATGTACTGGGCGGTGCCCATCACCATTCCCGTACGCGTGACGGGCGAGTTCTCGACGGCCTTGGCGATGCCGAAGTCCGTGATCTTCACCTGGCCCGTCGGCGTGATGAGGATGTTGCCCGGCTTCACGTCGCGGTGCACGACACCGGCGTCGTGTGCGACCTGCAGGGCGCGGCCGGTCTGCTCGAGCATGTCGAGGGCATGCGGAACCGCCAGGCGGCCGACGCGTGCCAGGACGGCGTTGAGCGGCTCACCGTTGACGAGTTCCATCACCAGGTACGCCGTGGAATCGCCCGAGCTGTCACGGGTCTCGCCGTAGTCGTAGATTCCGGCGATACCGGGATGGTTGAGCTGCGCGGTGGTGCGGGCCTCGAAGCGGAAGCGCTCCAAGAACTCCGGATCGGAAGAGAACTCGGACTTGAGTACCTTGACGGCGACGCGACGGTTGAGCCGGGAGTCGGTGGCTTCCCACACCTGACCCATCCCACCGGTGGCGATGAGACGGATCAATCGGTAACGATCGGCGATCAAAGCGCCGTTGTTCAACGCCACGGTTCAGCCCCCTTGGATTCCGGCTGCGATGACTGCACGACCGATCGGCGCAGCAACCGAGCCACCGGTAGCGGCAAGTCCGCGGTCACCACCGTTCTCGACGATGACGGCCACGGCGACCGTCGGATTCTGCGCCGGTGCAAAAGCGATGTACCAGGCGTGCGGCGGAGTTTCCCGCGGGTTCACGCCGTGCTCGGCGGTACCGGTCTTGGACGCGATCTGAACCCCGGGGATCTTGCCGTCGCCGCCGGTGAAGTTCTCCGAGCCGATCATCAGATCAGTCAGCGTTGCGGCCACTGCCGGCGAGATCGCCTGACCCATCGACACCGGTGACGGCGTACTGAGATCGGTCAGATCCGGTGCTTGCAACTGGGAGATCAGGTTGGGCTGCATCCGCACACCACCGTTGGCGACGGTCGCGGCGATCACTGCGTTCTCGAGCGGGGTCACCGCGACGTCGCGCTGGCCGATGCTGGTCTGGCCGAGAGCCGCGTCGTCGGAGATGTCGCCGACGGTGCTGTCCGCAACCGGCAGCGGGATCGCGGGAGTGTTGGGCCCGATGCCGAAAGCGCTGGCCTCGTCCTTGATGGCGTCGGCGCCGTCCTTGATGCCCAGTTCGACGAAAGCCGTGTTGCACGAGCGCGCAAACGCGTCACGCAACGACGCCGTCGGGTTGGGGCCGCAGGTGCTGCCGTTGTAGTTCTCGAGGGTCGTGCTGGTGCCGGGCAGCGTGATCTGCGGAGCCGCGGTCAGCTGGTCGTCCGGCGTCGCACCGTTGCCAAGAGCTGCGGCCGTGGTGAGCACCTTGAACGTCGAGCCGGGTGGGTAGGTCTGCGAGATCGCGCGGTTGACCAGCGGATCGTTGGGATCGGCGTTGAGCTCGTCCCACGCCTTCGTGGTTTCGGCGCCGTCGTGGCTGGCAAGCAGGTTCGGGTCGTAGCTCGGAGTGCTGACCATCGTGAGGATGCGTCCGGTGCTCGGCTCGATGGCGACGACGGAACCGGTGTAACCCTTACTGGTCAGCTGGTCGTACGCCACCTGCTGCATGGCCGGATTGAGCGTCGTGACGACGTTGCCGCCGCGCGGATCGCGTCCGGACACCAAGTCGAAGAAGCGCTGACTGAACAGCCGGTTGTCCGAGCCGTTGAGAATCGGATCCTCGGTGCGCTCGAGGCCGGCGCTGCCGTACTGCATCGAGTAGAAGCCCGTGACCGGTGCGTACGGGTACGGATTCGGATACTCGCGCAGGTACTTGTACCGGTCGTCTGTGGCGCGGGAGGCGGCAAGCACCTGACCGGAAGCCGAGATCTGACCTCGCTGGCGTGAGTACTCGTCGAGCAGCACCCGCGAGTTGCGCGGGTCGGCTCGCAGGTCGTCAGCCTTGATGACCTGTACGTACGTGGCGTTGGCGAGGAGCGCGACGACCATCACCATGACGGCCATCGCGACGCGGCGCAGTGGAGTGTTCATACGCGCGGCATCATCTCGGTATTGGCGTCAGCGATTGGGGGCGGACCTTTCTTCTTCGTCACTACCGGCGCACGAGCCGCGTCCGAGATCCGGACGAGGATGGCCAGCAGTAGGTAGTTCGCGAGCAGCGACGAGCCGCCGTACGACATGAACGGTGTTGTCAGACCCGTCAGCGGGATCAGCTTGGTGACGCCGCCGACGACAACGAAGATCTGGATCGCGATGGTGAACGACAGACCGGCGGCGAGCAGTTTGCCGAAGCTGTCGCGCACTGCCAACGCCGTACGCAGGCCGCGCACGATGAGAAGCAGGAACAGCATCAGCACAGCGGCCAGGCCGATCAGGCCGAGCTCTTCGCCGATGGTCGCGATGATGAAGTCCGTCTTCGCGAACGGCACCTGGTTGGGTCGGCCACTGCCCAGACCTGTTCCGGCGATACCACCGGTGGCCAGGCCGAACAGCGATTGCGAGATCTGATACCCGGTGTTGGCGTAGTCGCCGAGCGGGTCCAGCCAGGTGTCGACGCGCACGCGTACGTGGCCGAACATCTTGTAGGCGAAGAAGAATCCGATGGCGAGCAGTCCGCCGCCGATCACCAGCCAGCCCACACGTTCGGTCGCGATGTAGAGCATCACCAGCACGGTGCTGAAAAGCAGCAGCGACGTACCGAGGTCGGTTTCGAAGACGAGCACGCCCACCGAGACGATCCAGGCGAGCAGGATCGGGCCGAGGTCACGGGCACGCGGAAAGTCCATGCCCAGGAAGTGTTTACCGGCCGAGGTGAACAGGTCGCGCTTGGCGACGAGCACTGACGCGAAGAAGATGATGAGCAGGATCTTCGCGAACTCACCTGGCTGAATGCTGAATCCGGGCAGGCGAATCCAGATTTTTGCGCCGTTCACGCTCGAGAACTTCGCCGGCAGGATCGCAGGAATCGCCAGGAACACCAGGCCCGCGAGGCCGAGCGTGTAGCTGAACCGCGCCATCAGGCGGTAGTCCTTCAAGAACACGAGCAGCAACACGAAACCGGTGATCGCCAGTGCAGTCCACATGACCTGCTGGTTCGCATCCGGTGACGGTGCCTCGACGCCGTTGTAGAGCGCTGTCTGTTCGTCGGCGAGGTCGAGTCGGTGGATGAGCACCAACCCCAGGCCGTTGAGCAGGGCGACGATCGGCAGCAGCAGCGGATCGGCGTACGGCGCATACCGTCGAATTGCCAAGTGCGCGATCAGGAACAAGCCCGTGTACGCGAGCGCGTACTTGGCGAGGTCCAGCGTGATCTTCTGTTCCTGGCTCGCCTCGACGAGCAGAAGCGAGACCGTCGTGATGATGACGGCAAAGCCCAGGAGCAGCAGCTCCACGTTTCGGCGGGTCGACTGGACCGGCGCCGGGGCAAAACCTCCGGGCGGACTCGGAAAAGCCGTCCCCGCAGCTGCGTTGGACGACATCAGTTGACCGTCCTGCAAGTCTGACCGGGAATGTCGGTCGGCGTAGGCGTAGTCGTGGGTGCTGCCGTAGTCGGCGTGGCCGGCTCAGCGGGCGGCGCAGGAGCCGGCGTGGTCTCCGGTGCCGGCGGGGGAGTGGGCGCGGCCGTCGTCGTCGGAACCGGCTCGCAACGAGGCAGCAGATCGCCGCCGATGAGACGGATCATCTGGCTCTGCGCATCTTCACGCTTGCCGGACGGCAGCCCGGCGCGCACCTGCTCCTGCGCAGACGGCTGCAGATCGGTGACCTCGAGGATGTTGCAGTTGCTGGGAATCGCGTCGGGGGAGACGAGGGTCAGGACGTCGTCGTCGCCGACGCAACCCACCAGATCCGCGTCCTGCAGCGAGTAGCCGAGCACCGAACCGGGGATTCCGCGCAACACCGTCACGCGGCCGTTGTCTTCGCCGACGTAGTAGTTGTTGCGGATGACGGCGCGGCCGATCACTGCGCCGACGCCGACCAGCGCGATCAGCACCACGGCGAGGACCACCCACCACAACCGGTTCCGCTTCTTCTTCGGTTCCGGTTCGGGCTGGGAGACAACTCGCTTGGGCGTCGCGCGCGGCGGACGCATGGCAGCGGCGCGGCCGGCAGCGGTGTTGGGGGGAGGGGCGTCCTCTTCCTCTTCCGTCGACGCGGCACCCGCAACGATGGGATGCGACTGGCCGTAGTCGAGGTCGATGACATCGGCGACGACGACGGTGACGTTGTCAGGACCGCCGCTGCGCAGCGCCAATTCGATGAGACGGTCGGCGCACTGCTCCTGCGAACCCTCGCGCATCGTGTTCTCGATGGTCTCGTCGCTGACCACGTCGGAGAGGCCGTCGGAGCAGAGCAGGTAGCGATCCCCGGCGCGAGCTTCGCGCACGGTGAGCGTCGGCTCGATCTCGTTGCCGGTCAACGCCCGCATGATCAGGGATCGCTGCGGGTGAGTGTGTGCCTGTTCGGCGGTGATCCTGCCCTCGTCGACCAGCGACTGAACGAACGTGTCGTCGCGGGTGATCTGCGTCAGGTGATCGTCACGCAGCAGGTAGGCGCGCGAGTCGCCGATGTGCACGAGTCCGAGCTTGCTGCCGGAGAAGAGGATCGCGGTGAGCGTGGTGCCCATGCCGTCGAGTTCGGGCTCTTCCTCGACGTGATCGGCGATGGAATCGTTGCCCTCGCGGGTGGCTGCCTCGAGCTTGCCGAGCAGATCCTCGCCGGGCTCGTCGTCGTCGAGATGCGCCAGGGCGGCAATCATCAACTGCGACGCGACCTCACCGGCCGCGTGTCCGCCCATGCCGTCGGCCAAAGCCAACAGGCGTGCACCGGCGTACACGGAATCTTCGTTGTTGGAGCGCACGAGACCGCGGTCGCTGCGCGCCGCGTAGCGGAGAACAAGGGTCACGGGCGTAGCTCGATTACCGTCTTGCCGACGCGAACCGGAGTGCCCAGCGGCACGCGCACCGCAGTGGTGACCTTGGCGCGGTCCAGATAGGTGCCGTTGGTCGAACCGAGATCCTCGACGTACCAATCAGCGCCGCGCTGAGAGAGCCGCGCATGGCGCGTCGACGCGTAATCGTCGGTGAGAACGAGCGTCGAATCGTCGGCGCGACCGATCATGACGGGCTGAGAACCCAGGGTGATGCGGGTACCGGCGAGGGCGCCCTGCGTGACCACCAGGTACCGAGGCACCTTCGCCTTGCCCAGCGAGGGCAGGACCTTTCCGGCGCGGGTGTACCGCGGCGGAACCCTGACCCCGGAGCCGGCATAGATGTCGGAGCGGAGAGTGCGGAGGACTGCCCAGACGAACAGCCACAGTAGGAGCAGGAAGCCCGCCCGTGTGAGTTGCAGAATCAGGCCCTGCACGGCTGTCCACCTCCTTCTATGGCTCGAGCCCCGCCGCAGCGGGGTTCGAGCATTGTCGACTGGCAGCATCATAGGGGGCTCTGGGCCCCGAAGATCACGATACTGACAGCCGCGTGACGGCGGCGCGCCGACGGACCGCCGAATGTTCGATTGTTATCGGAAAAATCCTGGCGTCCGTTTCTCAGCTCAGAGAATGCGAACCAGAATCTCCGAGTGACCTGCACGAATGATGTCGCCGTCTGCCAGCTGCCAGTCCTGGACCGGTGCTCCGTTGACGGTGGTGCCGTTCGTGGATCCCAAATCGGACAGCATCGCGGTGCGGCCGTCCCAACGGATGTCGATGTGGCGACGTGAGACGCCGGTGTCCGGGAGGCGGAACTGAGCTTCCTGGCCGCGGCCGATGACATTGCTGCCGTCGCGAAGCTGGAAGTGGCGTCCGCTGCCGTCCTCGAGCTGCAGGGTTGCCGTCAGGCTCTGGGCCGTCGGTGCGTAACCGCCCTGCGGCTGGGCGTAGCCCTGCTGCGGGTAGGCCTGCGTCTGCTCGAAGTTGCCGCCCTGCTCGTAGCCACCCTGCTCGTACGGCTGCTGTGTGTACGCCTGCTGGTCGTAGCCGCCCTGCTGGTAGCTCTGCTGGTCGTAGCCCGGCTGATCGTAGGACTGGCCGTTGTACGGCTGCTGGTAACCCTGCTGGTCGTAGCCGCCCTGCTGGTAGCCCTGTTGGTCGTACCCACCCTGGTACGCCTGCTGGCCGTAGCCCTGCTGGTCGTACGGCTGCTGCTGGTAACCCTGCTGGTCGTAGCCGCCGCCCTGCTGGTCATAGCCCTGCTGGTCGTAACCGGCCTGCTCGTACGGCTGCTGCTGGTTGGGGTACGCCTGCTGGTCGTAGCCACCCTGCTGCTGGTTGTAGCCCTGCTGGTCGTCGCCCGTGCGGTAACCGTCGCCGCGGTCGTAACCGTTCTGGTACGGCGCTTCCTGGCCCTGCGGAGCGGCGTAACCGCCGTCGTCGTGGGAGTACCCGTTCCGTGCCGGCTGCTGCGGTTCGGGCTGGCGACCCGCCGGTTCGCGGCTTGGTTCGTAGCCTGAGTTCTGCGTCATGGGGCCGGCTCCTGGTTGTGACGGGACTGGATTGGAAACAGGGGGAACAATCGGTGCGGGTCGCTGAGGCGGCCGTTGTGGAGGCCGCGACGAAACCTGCGGAACATGCGACGGCGGTGATGCCTGCTCAGCGTCACCATCCGGGTCGACGGTTCCGCGGGTGCGGAACTGACCGGTGTGGAGCGTAGGCGAAGGCTCGAAAGTGACCGAGATGTCGCCGTACGTCTGCCAACCCTGATCGCGGATGAAATCCTGCAGGTGTCGGCTGAAAGCTTTGGTAGTCAGTTCGCGATCGGCTGCCAACTCTTCGTGATCGGAGTTGTTGATGGTGATCACGTAGTTGTTGGGGGCGAGAAGGATTCCGCCGCCGAGGTGCTCGACGCGGTCACGTGCCTCCTGCTGGAGCGCCGCCTCTACTTCCTGCGGCACAACACCACCACCGAAGACCCGCGCGAATGCGTCGCCGACAGCTCCTTGGAGCTTTCGTTCGAATCGCTGCACGATGCCCATCGGGCCCTCCTCTCGCCTCGCATCTACGACGGCAAAATGCTCGGCAAGTAGCGCCGGCACCGCCTTGTCGCGTGTCGTCCAAACTGCTGTACAGGTTCCACGGTACTGTCAAATGTCGCTTCGGCAGTACCTGGCCGCTGTTTCAGCATGGTATCGGTTCTGGGCTTTTGGGTGCTCGGTGTTCACCGATTCGTGCCCTGAGCTGCACGAATAGAACTTTCAAAGTTTGTCGTGATAATGTTTCGGCGTTGCTCGGGCGAGTGGCGGAATGGCAGACGCGCTGGCTTCAGGTGCCAGTGTCCTTCGGGACGTGGGGGTTCAAGTCCCCCTTCGCCCACCACAAGACGAGGCTACAAACTCTAGCGAGTTTGTAGCCTCGTTTTTTGTTGTCGGCTATCTGGCCACAGCCTGGATGAAGCTCAGAACGAAGTCCAATGCGGTGCCCGCAAACGGGTCGCCGACTGGTTGAGGGGTCGCGTCGGGCGCAGTGATCTGAGGGTTCATCATCCCTGGCGGCAGTGTGCCGGGTGGGAGATTGATGATGGCGTTGATGTCGTAGATGGTGTTGTCGGGACCGTTGGTCACCGAGAAAGAGATACTGCCGAAGTCGGCGACCGGACCATCGGCTGATGCAGTACCGACTGCACTGCCGAAGGTGATCGCGGCAGCGAGCGCGCCGACACCGAGGGCCGCGGTGGTCCGGGACAAACGAGTGGGCGTTTCGAGTCCATTCACAGATGTGCTCCCTTTCGTGGTGACAGCATCCGTGCGCGGGATGCCAAGCAGCCAGGAGATTGCAACCACTATCGAGAAAGATAACGGACAATCACCCCATGGCGGGGTGGTTCGGCACGAAGTGCTTCGTCGTTCTTAGCAGCCAGAGACTCTTCCCCTGAGCACCGGAAACAGCGAAATACTGAGGGAGACTTCATGCCTGACCGCATTGCACCCAGCGACCTCTATCTGCAACTACACGGCCAGCTCGGAGTAATCAACGATCTGCTTCACCGAGTCGCCGCCAGCGCCGCCGACTACAAGCTGTACGACCCTGAAACTCTCGAAGCGGACACCCTCGGCGACGCCACCACAGGGCCCGAGACTTGCGAAGCCGTACTCCGCCAGCTCGACCTCGTTGACACCGCGCTCAAGGCAACCGACGCCGCCTACAGGCGCGTCCTTGACGAAGCCAGCCGCCTCTACTTGAAAGACTGACTGCCAGGACATCATTGGAGGATCTGCGATTGACCGACACGCGAGTACACCTCACAGAGCCCCTACTTGGGCTTCCCATCTACTTGACCTTCGCGGAGATCAGGCATCTACCAGACCTCACCGAGATATTCCGACAGGCCACCGAAGAAGTTGCGCAGGGTGCAGATCCCGAGACCATCGCCACGCGCATCAAAAGGAAGGCCAGATTCGCCAACTCCCTCTTCGACCAGGCGATGAACTATCGACACATCACTCAGTCGGGAGACTCGTCCAGCTTGATTTCCGCAAGTCAGCCCGGATGGATCAACATCACCGTTCATCCCCACAACGCGGGGGAACTGAGAGTGATCGACAACTTCTTGAGCGCCCACGACGAGCTCTACGACGCGAATGCCCTGGACACAGAGACCAATCGTCGCATTCTTCTGGTGTCTTCAATAATGGATGAGACCTTCGAATGCAGGCGCACGACTAAGAGAGTCCTCGTTGTCCCTCTACATCGGATCGGTTCATTGGAAGATCTGCACGACTGGTGAATGAACACACGCGGTGCCGAAATTGTCTGCCCCGCCAAGTAACCTTCACGATGCGACGAGAAGCGGGTCGCCACACCTGCCAGACCGACGATCACTCGACGGTCCCGATCTGTAGGGAACCCCTCGGATCGGCAGCTTTGTGGCGACCCGCTTCTAGTTCGACACCACCAGGGATGTTGCTTCGCTGGCACGTATCTGGATGCTCCACCCGGACAGCCGAAAGAAGGCGAAAGAAACCGGATGGTCAGCTACTATCCACTCTCGTAGACGCTCTCGAAGAGCGCTCAGCTCGACCGCATCAGAAAGACCACACATGAGTCGTACGACCACCCTCGCCGCTGCCACTGTCCTGGCGGCAGCCCTGTCCCTCGCCGCGTGCGGCAACGACGTTGACGCCAAGCCTGAAACTCACACCAACTCGTCGTCCTCCCAGGAGCAGCAGGTAGATACCCCGGCCCAGCCGGTCTCCAAGTCCGAATCTGTCGTGCAGAGATTCACCACGGCTCTCGATAACCTCGGCATCAAGTACGCCGAGCCCGAACGTGCAGAGGTTGGACTGTCAGGGGCTCAGATGCGGTTCGATATGCCAGTGAACGGCTACGACGCCGGAATCAACATCTTCCCGAACAAGGAGACGCTCGCGACGTGGCAGGAGGCCAGTGATGCCTTCGGCGGGATTCACATCGCCCTGCCCGATGCGGATGCCGTGCTGACATTGAACAGTTCCGAGGGTATCGCTGACTCAGCGAAGATCGCCCCGAGGATCGCTGAGGCCGTCGGCGGCACCGCACACGGGGTTTAGATGCGCAACGGGCGACTTCCCGGCGCTATCTGCGGAGTCGCCGGCGAGTGCAGTCAACTATTGAAACTGGCAGTCTTGTTTGATGATCGGCAACCGATCGGCTTCGCCGACCAGCCTAGCTAGTAGTCGATGATATCGAGGGCGTCGAGGTCGCTGGTCAGCTTCCAGTAGACGTCGGAGTCGTAGAAGCCCTTTGCATCGCTGTTTCCTTGCCCTGGGTCGATCTTGTCCATGTCGGGGACGTCGTAGGAGATCTCGTAGCGTTCAAGCGCATCGCTCCGCTGGAGATGGACGATCATGTCCGCTGTTTCGATGTCGTACTTGTCGTTCCCGTAATTCTTGGCGATGTACTCGAAGGAATACGTAAAGGTGTAGCTGTCGTCCTGCTTCCGCGACTGGGGGTCGTCGTCATCCTCGTCTGGCTCGCCCGCGAACACGTCGTTATCGCCATCATCCGATGTGAAGTGTCCATGTGGGTCCAGCACATCGGCGTCAGACTCTTCGCCACAAACGGGGCAAGATTGACTAGCCATGTTTCTCCTTAGCATTGGGTGTCGTGTTCTGGCGGCTACTTTAGGTTCCCACCGGAGTTGGCTCATTCAGTTAGTACGTTAGGCGGGCCCGCCGCCACACCGTGCGACTATGCCGCAGAGAGAAGTCTGAACCCCAACGCTCCGGCGGCCCGGTCACATTCAGCTGGAGTATCGCCAGCTTCTCGTCCGTGGAGAGCCCGGAGCGATCGAGGACTGTCTGCGGGATTGCCGGAAACGTTCGTCTGACCAACCGGCTGACGAATCTGAGACAGTCTCCATCGCGAGCAATCGCCATCGAAGTTCATACATAAAGGCGGGTGTCCGTTATGTTTCATTCTCGTGGTTGCTTCCCGCAGCCGCTACGCACCCTGCGGATTCTGCTCGAAAGGCCACACCACCACCATGGCACTACTCGATTACCACCGCCGACCACACCGAGGCAGACAACTCCGAGGATGGGGCGCTCTCTTGACCGCCGGAGCGCTAGCTCTCGCGGTCGCGACCACTGCTGCCGCCGCTCCGGTCGGTGTGCCGGTCGGAGCTCCCGGCACCCTCGCAGCTTGGGGAAGCGACAGCAACGGTCAAGTTTCGTACACGCCGCGTGATTCCGACATCACCGCCGTCGCCGTCGGCAATTCCCATTCGGTGGCGCTGAAAGCCGACGGCACCCTCACCTCCTGGGGACACAACGACTCCGGGGCGGTCTGGAACACCCCCACAGGGGGTGGCTACACCGCAATCGCCGCCGGCACCGGCCATTCGGTGGCGCTGAAAGCGGACAGTACCCTCACCTCTTGGGGAAACGACGAATACAAGCAGGTGACGAGCACGCCCACAGGGGGTGGCTACACCGCCATCGCCGCCGGCAGCAGAAATTCGGTGGCGCTGAAAGCCGACGGCTCCCTTACCGCCTGGGGGAACGACGACTACAAGCAGGTCACGAATACTCCCGCCGGGGGCGGCTACACCGCCATCGCCGTCGGCTATGGCCATTCGGTGGCGCTGAAAGCAGACGGCACTCTTACCTCCTGGGGAGTCGACAACTTCAAGCAGGTCACAGACACCCCCACCGGGGCCGGCTACACCGCCATCGCAGCTGGCTACGGCCATTCGTTGGCGCTGAAAGCCGACGGCACCCTCACCTCCTGGGGAGTCGACGAATACAAGGAGGTCACGAACACCCCCGCCGGGGGCGGCTACACCGCCATCGCCGCGGGCAACTTTCATTCGGTGGCGCTCAAAGCCGACGGCACCCTCACCTCCTGGGGAAACAACGAAGGCAAGCAGGTCACGAACACTCCCACCGGGGGCGGCTACACCGCCATCGCAGCCGGCTACGGCCATTCGGTGGCGCTGAAAAAAGCGACTGCCCCCACATTCGCCGACGTCGGACCCGTCACCCTCAACTGTGTCACCGGAACCGCGCTGACCCGCCCCTTCGCCGCCACCGGAACGCCCGCCCCTGACGTCACCGTCGTCGACCCGGCGAAGCTTCCGCCTGGAACGACGTTCGCGAACGATCTCATCACCGGTGTTCCGACTCTCTCCGGAACACCCACCGCCGCAGGACGTTACACGTTTATACTCACCGCCAACAACGGTGTCGGTGCCCCCGTCAGCCTCACAGTGAAGGTCACCGTCGAAGGACCTGCGACCGGATCCCTCGGACCGATCTTCGGCAGCTGATTTTCCGGCCCGTGAACACATTCTGACGACGTTGTCCTCCAACCCATTTCGTGGGGGTGGAGGACAACGTCGATTCGGGGACCTGTCTCACTGAACAATGCCGAGGCCGCCAAATGTGACGGCGGGGCGCGCCCATCTCACCTCCGAAAACTACTGCAGTCCAAGCAGCTTGACAATGCTCTACCGCTACCTGTGAAATTTCTGCCGTGCACCTTTTCTGGATAGTTGCCCTCGTATTCGGCGGTCTCGTTGTTGGTTTCTTGATTTTCGCCTTCGGCTACGAGAAGTGGGCGACGTCCAAGATGATTCGTGAGCGCCGTGCCAGGAACGAAAGACTGCTTGCCCACCAGAAAGCGGAACGGGAAATCGCGCGTTTTCGTCCGGGTACGACTCAGGGGTTTACGGCGACTACATTCCGGTTGATCCTGAGACTGGTACATTCCGGTTGATCCTGAGACTGGCGAGCCGATACGAGTGACGCGACCCGACCGAATCAAGCTCACGACCGACCAGTTCAAGCGGGAGCATCGTCGGCGCGGTGATCTCACGGAGTAACCGCCGACATGTTTTGTTCAGGGAAGGCCTATTCCGTTCTTTCGGGAAGACTTCGAGATCGAGTTCTTCCCCGCGTACCACGCGCTAGCGGTCAGGCGTGGATTCGACGGATGGAATCGGGCTCACGACCCTGGACACCTCTGTGCCCTGGTAGACCCATGTCGCGTTTGTGGGGTGAGGTCAGCCGTCCGAACGGTCGCTGCAGGTGTTCACTTCAGGTGCCTGTACAGAGTGGTTCGGCCGACGCCGATGATTTCGGCGATGTCGGTCAGCTGCATGCCGTTCTCCCGCATCCGTTGTGCCTGTGCGAGTTTCGTCGATGTCATCTTCGGTGGCCGGCCGCCGGTACGGCCACGGACTCTAGCAGCGGCGAGACCGACTTGAGTTCGTTCCCGGATGAGGTTGCGTTCGAATTCTGCGAGGGCGCCGAAGATGGAGAAGATCAGTTTGCCGCCGGAGGTGGTGGTGTCGATCGCTTCGGTCAACGATTTGAAGCCGAAGCCGCGGTTAGCGAGATCTTCCACGGTTTGCAGGAGGTGGGGGAGTGAGCGGCCGAGTCGGTCGAGGCGCCAGATGGCCAGGGTGTCTCCGTCGCGAAGATGTGACAGGAGATCCGTCAGTTGCGGTCGGATGGTTGTCGCACCGGCCGCGGTTTCGGTCCAGACCTTGAAACAGCCGGCAGCGCTGAGAGCGTCGCTCTGCGGATCAACGCTCTGATCGGTAGTCGAGACCCTCGCGTAGCCCAGAAGTGCACCCATGAGGCAGCAGTGTTCCAGAACTCACCGACAAGCCAAATAATGAACCATTAGTTTCGGACACGAGTTTCGGAACATATCCTTTTCTTGGTCATCCAAAATCGTCCTGTGTGTTTCAAAAACGAGCGTTTATGAAACGTCGTTCGGGGATGGCGAAAATCGGGACGGATCGACTGCCAGACCGCCATGGGCGCGCTCTGGTCGCTGGCACGTCCCGTGGCGCGCCAGACGGAAGTAGGGAGTCCTAGATTTAGGCAGGGTTCTTCCCCGTGGAATCACACCGAAATTTTCGAGACATTGCGGTCAGGTCACCGTACGTCTGGCAGAGGGCCGCCCCCGTTTAGGTTAATGTGTCAACCGCAGTAGGTGCAGTCCTGCTCAATTTTTTCAATGCTTGCCAAGTTGATATCAGATTCCGATTTTAACGTCGAAACCGAATTCTTTTAGTGGGTTCAGGAAATATTCCGGAGATACGACGCCTCTAGTGAGAGCAAAGATAACCATCCTGCCATCTGTGAGAGTCGCTGTAGCCACATGGCCATAATTGGTGGCCTGTAAGTCTTCTTTCAAGAGGAAGTTAGAATCATATGTTCCTATTGAAATAATGGGTGCACGACCGTTTCGAGTGGGTGCGCGACAACTCATAGGGCGAGTAATCGAATTTTTTAGAACATTGCTACTTGCCCCATATGTGCCTGGAGCACACACGGCCTCAAGCCAATCGTCCATCGAGGAGTCTGCTTCTGTTTCAGGGGTGGACGGTGCGACCCGCGTCTCCTTTGCATCCCCATCCTGGGAGCCAATTGTGAACCCAATGACAAGTAGGAGAGTAGCTACGAGAAAAACTCCGATTGTGATTGCAATCCACTTCCAGGGAAACGGCGGTGCAGAAGATTCCCGATTGCCTTCTGTAGGGCTAGGATCGGTTTGGCCGGCTGGTGGAATCGTCAAGTAGTGCTCCAAGATTGTCGTTGGAGGCATTCTCGCACACGTACTCGAAGTTATTCAACTACTATCAAAAAAGATGAATCTCTGTAACGGAATAGAGTGGCGGAGCGATTAATTAGCTCTCCTGATCTAGAGTGCGTGAGTCGATCCGTCGTTGATCGAGGAGGCAAAATATGTAGAAGTACATAGATCGTGTCAATCCACTCTAATTCCGGTGAACCATCAAAGTTGCCGTCATCGATACTTCCGAACCGCGAATAAGGCTCCTGATTAGCATCTTCTCTCGCTGAGGCACAACGAGTGGGGCATACCGCGATTATCGCCGGCGAAAGAGGAGAAAAATTTGGGCGAGATCGAGTCCATCTTCGGCGGTGAAGTGATCATTGCCGATGTCGATCGTCCACCGTTGCGCGGGTGCCCAATCTCGTGCGTGTGCCCAATCTCGCGCCAGACATCTATTGTCGATAGCTGTGTCGTCGAAGTCCTCTACCAGCACACGACCTGCGCCCCTGGTATCGCCGGTCTTTCATCCGACAGTCGAGATCAAATTGACCCGGGAACCGGGTCAAAATCAAATGAGCGATTTGAACGTCAGAACCGGTCATAGGTCTGATCGTCGCCCCAGTAATTCGGAGGTTCCATATACGGTCGTTTATGAAACACGCGGTGAAGAGTTCGAAAATGTCGGGCGTACGGCTGCAGAGACTCACATGGACGCGATTTTGATTGACGCGAGCGGTCGGGCGATTCTGAGAATGGTGAGTCGCCTGACATGGTCGCGTCACGACAACAATGGCATCGGTAGGTGCAGTGCCAGAATCGGACATGAATCTGGTTCTGGCTGTTGCTCCTGTTAGCGGACTATTTACGGAAATTCGTACTTATCGCGGTATTCTGAATCTTCCCGCGACATAGATCGCACGGTGAACCGGTCAACTCCGGAAATGAATCAATGCACTTTAAAAACAGGAAGAGCCGATTTAATTCCGAGCCTGTTCGATTCGTCGTCGTCCAACGGTCCGGTATGGCGATCGTCATACCACTCGATTTTTGGTTGGGTAGATCGCTAACTCAGGACAGTGGGTATAATTCGTTTGGCGCGATCAGAAGTTAATTAGAACTCAATGCCGAATGCTCCACCGACCTCAGTGTCGAGGATGACACGACGAACACAGTCGTGATACCACTCGGCGTTCGAAATCGAGTCCGGCACATCGTTCGAATTTAGGGTGGCAATATACTGCGTTCCTGCGGCCTCGCTCGAAGTACGCGCAAGATTTATTGCCCCTGCAATCTGACGTGGGTCTACTCCATCGAAGACGACGGAGTCGTGGATCAGGAAGTGGGGGTGCCGGTTTTTACGGCTTTGTTCCATAAGTGTCAGATCAAAAACAAAAAGCTTCATTTTCGTGATTCCAGTGCTTGATGAGCTTGCGACCTTGATTGTAAATTTATACCCAAGCTTATCAACCTCAACCGTAATCGAACCCGACTTGCCGTAAAGGTAGCTAATCATTTCACTGAATCGGGTATTGACCATATCGAGAAAATCTCTATCTCGGTTGAGATCTTCACGAGCGTCTCTTCGGCAAGTGGCTTGGCTTACCTTGAGTGCGTCTTCAGCTGCGAAGACTCTTCGGATGAGCTTGAGGGCGCCATCGAGGTTTTGTAACTGGCTTGTGGTCTCCATGACTCGCCGCTGTAGTTCAAGGAGATCGTCCAGTCCACCGCCGCTCGACAGTTGCCGTAAGAGATTTTGTCGTTCATCCTGCAATGCATCTATCTCGGGTCGGCGATCATTGATTTGCCGTTCGAGTCGTTCAATCTCAGCCTGGATGAAGCGACTTCGGTTGCGCAAAAGGCCACTATGGAATAGCTCTACCTGCTCAAAACGACGCAATGCATCGGGAGAGAATATCAATCCGAGCTCTCGATAGACATCACCAACGAGATCGTCAGCACTCTCCTCAGGCTCATGCATCGACTCGTTGTAGAGCATCAGAAGCCGCTCAGCAGAAATCTGATCATCCATCTTTGAAGTGATTTCAGCTGCAACCTGATTTGCTTGTTCCAGCACACCTTGCGGGTCCTCAAGAACATTAAATTCTTCTGCTTGCCGAGTTACTGCAGCAAGTTCCCGCTCAGTTTCCGTTCGCCTGAGAATTAACTCTGATTCGTCCTCCATGAGGCCGGGAACCAGCTGTACGTTTTGTGCGTAGGTTAGAGCTTTGAAAGCGTTTTCATCCTGCTCCATTCGCGACAATTTCTGAGTGTATTGCCAGTCGAGCCCTAGGAGGAAGGCGACATGTTCTCTACTGCTCCAGGCAGGCTGCGCAGCGAATGTCTTCGTTGGGTCCTTCGGTGCGTCGAGTCGGATCACATATGACAGAAGAGTCCGGGGGGAAATGCTTTGAGCGTTGGTTTCGACCTCCTGATCAAGGCCGAAAAGACCCAAACCCAGTAAGAATTTCCAATCGCTGAGAGAGATAGTTCCGTCTTCGCGCAGATAATCCTCTAGTACGACATCAGCTCGACCTCCAGACGTCGTAATACTGACTCGAGTCTCGCCCTTGACCCCCCGAGTTGCCCACACGCGAGACTCGAATAGGTCTAGCTCCAGCGTGAACGCCCACCCTGAATCCGCAAGAGGCTTAAATTCGATTGGCTTAGAAGAACCCAGACAGTAATTGATAGCACGGATAACGCTCGTTTTCCCTCGCGCGTTGCGACTGTGCTGCTCGGATGCTCCCGGCGCCCTATCTGCCACGATTAGGTTGAGTCCGCTGACGAACTTGATCGGTTGGAATTCTTTTTTGTTCGAGCTAATTCGATGTAGCATCTCGTTCCCTCTTTATTATCTTACTATCCTTGAATTCTATAATTCTCAGAGCGAAAAGCACATCGAGCATCAATACGAATCGAGCGAAGGAAATATTGGGAACGAGTTCTCTGCACTGGATCCATGCTTGCGCCACTGATCCAGCGGCGTCGATTGATTCAAAAAGGAGCTCAGTCTGACGGAGCAGTGACTCCGCTACGGGAGTATGTTTATCGGGCAGCAGCAGGCTCATGCTCAAAAATTTCGCAGATAGAAAAAAGATACGCCACAACCGCCTGAGATGCGGCAACGGTATCTGAGGTGAGGCTCGGTCCGCAATTTTCGTAAGTAGATCCCATGATGTTTGAAAAGATGTCATCGCCGGACAGTCCATCGGAGAGCGACTGATAGTAAAGGCCCTTGAAGCGATTAGTGAGACGCGTCGAAAAACCCAGCATAGCCCGGTCCATCGTCATCAAATACATCCGCACCTCCTGGCTTTGTGCCATACCTAGTTCGATGACACTTCTGGCTACGGAACCAAGTTCGTTGATATCCAATTTTGTATCAATATTAATAGACAGATCGATCGGAAAGATTTCGTCATCGAACACTGTGACCCCCATGACTAAACCGTCACAGACCATCTGCAATTCCTTGTAACCCACTAGGCCCATTGCATATTCATCTGAACGATGCAAGGTTTTCTCATGTTCTTTCTTTGCCGCTCGCAACCATTTTGTGGTGTGGAATGCTAACTGCGTGTCGATCGCATCATGGTGGTCACCGCACATCAACATCAAATTTGTCTCAGATCGTCGTTCATCTGAGCTCATCTCCGCGTCATAGCGGGGCCCGCCCGGGCTCGCTGCGGTGATGTGGGCTACCTTGGCCACGTTTTTCGGCATATCCCTACGGTCCCTACTGGGCATGACCAGGATCTTTCCGCACTGAGGATAGGCGCAACGCCCATGGCTTTGGCCGTAGAGAATCCGCACTTGACTCTCTAGTGGATCCTTCTCGCGGTTACTCATAGAACGCCCTCTCGTCTGGGCGCGAGTGGGAGTTGGTACCCGAACCAACCGGCGCAGCATTATTGGTTGACTTAACATACAGGGGTCAGGGCCGGCTTTCCCGAAGTGCCACGCTGGTCTATACCCGGATGATGGCCGAATAAGCCTTGTCTGAGATGGCGTTACAGCGTGGTGCAGCCACCGATGCGGCCGTGGCCCTTGGCGGCGGCGAAGCGCCGGTACCTAGATGTGGTCAGCGTATGTCGGAGAGTCGAGGTCGGTAACATGCTCTGAGCTGGGTCAAAGCCCAGATGCGCCTCAACTCTCGAGGTGGAGCAGGACGACGCGAGGAAAGAGCTGCATGCCGACCACGGTTCACGACATCATCGAGGCATTTCGAAGCGTGCCGACCAGCAATCGTGAACGCGGCGACAAGTTCGAAAAACTGATGGTGCAGTACTTCAAGCACAACCCGCTCTACGCGGAGAAGTACTCGGACGTGTGGATGTGGTCGCAGTGGCCCGGCCGTGACGGCAAGCCCGACACCGGTATCGACCTCGTCGCCCAGGAACGCGCCACCGGTGAATACTGCGCAATCCAGTGCAAGTTCTACGAACCCGAACACTCACTGCAGAGAGCGGACATCGACGCCTTCTTCACCGCCTCCGGGAAGTCCCCGTTCACCTCGCGGATCATCATCTCCACCACCGACAAATGGGGCAAGAACGCCGAGGACGCCCTCGAAAAGCAGCAGATCCCCGTCGCCCGTATCAGCCTCGCCGACCTCGCGCAGGCACCGATCGACTGGGATCTGGCCTGGCCCAAACCTGGTGTGGAGATTCAGCTGAGCCGCACCGAACCCAAGAGCCTGCGACCGCACCAAGAAGAGGCCGTCAAGAAGGTCTTCGACGGTTTCACCACCGCCGACCGCGGCAAACTGATCATGGCCTGCGGTACCGGCAAGACCTTCACATCACTCAAGATCGCCGAATACACCGCACTGGAGAAGAACGCGCCGGCAACGGTTTTGTTCCTGGTCCCGTCTATCTCTCTGCTCTCACAAACACTGAGCGAATGGACTGCCAACTGCGAGATCGACCTGCGCAGCTTCGCCGTCTGCTCCGACTCCAAGGTCGGGAAACGATCCGACACCGAGGACATTTCCGTCTACGATCTGGCGATCCCGGCAACGACGAACACCGACAAGCTGATTGCCGCGATCAACACCACTGCCGGCGACACCGCGTTGACGGTGGTCTTCTCCACCTACCAGTCCATCGGTGTGGTTTCCGCAGCTCAGAAACAGGGGCTGCCGGAGTTCGACCTGGTGATCTGCGACGAGGCGCACCGCACCACCGGCGTCACTCTGGCTGGTCAGGACGAGTCTCAGTTCGTCCGGGTACACGACAACACATACCTCAAAGCCGTCAAACGCCTGTACATGACCGCGACACCACGGTTGTTCGACGATGCCACCAAAACTCAGGCCCAACAAAAGAATGCTCCGATAGCGTCGATGGACGACGAAACCCTCTACGGACCGGAGTTCCATCGCCTCGGATTCGGCGAAGCCGTCGAACGAGATCTCCTCGCCGACTACAAAGTCCTAATCCTCACGGTCGACGAGAAGTACATCGCCAAGTCACTGCAAGAACAGGTGGCAGACGAGAACAACGAGATCAACCTCGACGACGCTGTGAAGATCGTCGGCTGCTGGAACGGGTTGGCGAAACGCTCCGGCCAAACCCCGGACGGTGAAGGCTTCCCACCCGGTTCGGTGCCGATGCGCCGAGCGGTGGCGTTCTCCCAGTCGATTAAGGCATCGAAGAAACTGCGCGACAAGTTCAACGAGGTCATCGACGGCTACGACAAAGCCGACGACGAGGTACTGCGCTGCGAGGTCCACCACGTCGACGGTCACTACAACGCCCTCGAACGTAACCACGAACTCGAATGGCTCAAGGCACCCACCGATGACGGGGTATGCCGGATCCTCTCCAACGCCCGCTGCCTCTCCGAAGGCGTGGACGTCCCGAACCTCGATTCGGTGCTCTTCCTCAACCCCCGCAACTCCGTCGTGGACGTGGTGCAGTCCGTGGGCCGGGTGATGCGCAAGGCCGAGGGCAAAGAATACGGCTACATCATTCTCCCCGTGGGGATTCCGTCCGGGATGGCCCCGGAGAAGGCACTGGCCGACAACAAGCGTTACCGGGTTGTCTGGCAGGTTCTGCAGGCATTGCGGGCCCATGATGACCGGTTCAATGCCACGGTCAACAAGATCGACCTGAACAAGAAGAAACCGAACAACATCATGGTCGCAGCCGTCGGCTTCGGCGACGAGACCTACGGCGACAGCAGCGAGAACACCACTGGCGGTGACGGCGCCCAGGGCACGAACGCCGATAGCGCCGGCGCCGGGAATGGCGAGGGCAGCGTGGCTGCGGCCGAGCAGGCTGCAGCACAGCAGATGACGTTGTTTTCCGTCGCCGAATGGCGGGACGCGGTCTACGCGAAGATCGTCACAAAGGTCGGCGAACGCGCCTACTGGGAGGAATGGGCCACGAATGTCGCGAAGATCGCGGAACGTCACACCACTCGTATCGCCGCCCTCCTCGAGGCTCCGGACTCCAAGGTTGCGGGCACTTTCGAAGAATTCCTATTGGGGTTACGCAACAACCTCAACGACGGCATCACCCGCTCGGATGCGATCGACATGCTCGCCCAGCACCTGATCACCCGCCCAGTATTCGACGCCTTGTTCGAGGACTATGACTTCGCCGCCCACAACCCGGTCTCGCGCGTCATGCAGACCATGCTCGATGCCCTCGATGATCAGGCACTGGAGAAGGAGAACGCCGAGCTTGAATCCTTCTACGCCAACGTGCGTTTGCGGGCGGAGGGCATCGACAATGCCGAGGGTAAGCAGAAGATCATCACCGAACTCTACGAGCGGTTCTTCAAGCTGGCGTTCAAGAAGACCTCCGAGTCCCTCGGTATCGTCTACACCCCGGTCGAGATCGTCGACTTCATCATCCGCAGCGTCGACGATGCTCTGAAAGCAGAGTTCGGGGCGTCCCTGTCGGACAAGGGCGTTCACGTCCTGGATCCGTTCACCGGTACAGGAACCTTCATCGTCCGGCTCCTGCAGTCCGGGTTGATCAAGCCGGAGGATCTGCTCTACAAGTACACGAACGAGCTGCATGCCAACGAGATTCTGTTGTTGGCGTATTACATTGCGGCGATCAACATCGAAGCCACCTTCCACGGCCTTGCCGGCGGCGACTATGTCCCGTTCGAGGGCATCGTGCTGACGGACACATTCCAGATCGCTGAAGCCGGTGACACGATGGACGAGATCATGTTCCCGCAGAACAATGCCCGTGTCGCCCACCAGAAGGGCCTAGATATTCGGGTCATCATGGGTAATCCGCCGTACTCGGCCGGGCAAACCAGTGCCAACGACGGAAACCAGAACGTCAAGTATCCGACGTTGGATGCATCGATCGCCAAGACTTATGCCGCGAAATCTACAGCCACGAACAAAAACTCGCTCTACGACTCTTACATTCGTGCCATCCGCTGGGCATCTGACCGCATCACCGACACCGGGATGGTCGCCTACGTTTCCAACGGCGGATACATCGACGGCAACACCGCCGATGGTTTACGCCTGAGCCTCGCAGATGAGTTCAGTAGCATCTACGTCTACAACCTGCGCGGCAATCAGCGCACCTCGGGTGAGCGGTCCCGAAAGGAGGGCGGGAAGGTCTTCGGCTCGGGTAGCCGAAGCACAGTCGCGATCCTGCTGGCCATCAAGAACCCGGCTAAGACCGGGTCCTGCACGATCCGGTACCGCGACATCGGCGACTACCTCACCCGTGAACAGAAACTTGCCACTGTTGCAGATGCTGAGCTTGACACTATTGATTGGCTGACCATCACCCCTACCGTAGAGGGTGACTGGATCAACCAACGTAATAATGCGTTTGATGTATATACGCCTCTCGGCGAGAAGGTCAGCAAGGGACAGAAGAAGTCACTGACCGTGTTCGAAACGTACTCACGTGGACTTGCCACGGCGCGAGATGCTTGGGTATGCAACTATTCAAAGCTATGTGTTGGGGATAACGTCCATCGGACGATCGGCTTCTACAACGAACAAATTGACGCCTTCGAAGTTTATTGCCGTACGAATGGCATAACCGATAGAAAACGTGGCGTCGATGAGTTCATCAACCTGGACTCGACCAAGATCAGCTGGGGCGCAGATCTGAAGACTGGTGTTGCCAGGAGTTCCTCGATTCAATATTCTGGCGACTCTATTCGTTATTCTTCATATCGTCCGTTCGCGAAGCATCATATCTACTTCGACCACCAGCTTATTGAGCGTGCAGGGCAGCTCATTTCGATGTTTCCGAATCCGCGCCACCAGAATCTTGGTTTTGTACTTACGGGCGCGGCTGCCGCTATGCCGTTCAGCGTCTTGGCGATCACTGGACCGCCAGACTTCTCCATGTTTGGCGGTCAGACAAACAGTCAGTTCTTTCCCCGGTATACCTACCTGCCGTCGGCCAGTGAGTCTGACTTGTTCTCGAACGCTGACGAAGATACTTACACCCGAGCCGACAATATTACCGACGAGATCCTCTCGGATTTCCGAAAATTTTATGGATCAGGCGTATCCAAGGATGACATCTTCTACTATGTCTACGGACTCCTACACTCTCCGTCGTACCGCGCGGAGTTCGCTTCGGATCTGAAGAAGATGCTACCGCGGATCCCGAAAGTCAAAGATTTCCAAGGGTTCTCGAAATCTGGCCGCGCGTTGTCCGAGCTACATATCGGATATGAGGATGTCGAGCCATATGAGCTGACCGAGACAGTGACCGGCACCGGCACCGGCACGGACCTCTATCGGGTCCGAAAGATGGCGTTCGGGAAGGGTAAGGACCGCTCGACCATCATCTACAACAACCAAATCACAGTCTCTGGGATCCCCGACGAGGCGTACCTGTACATGCTCGGCTCGAAGTCAGCGATTGAATGGATCATGGAGCGCTACCAGGTCACCGTCCACAAGGACAGCCAGATCTGTAATGACCCCAACGACTGGGCCATCGAACACGACCAGCCCCGGTACATCCTTGACCTGCTCAAGCAGATCGTCACCGTCAGCGTCGAAACGGTGAAGATCGTCGATCAACTACCTGACTTGGAGATTCTTGTGTAGCGGATCTGTTCTGCTGCTTGCACATGTATCGAAGGTGTTTGATCGTGCTGGAATATAGATTCCAATACCGTGCGTCGAAAATAGATCGGTATTCGACGCTTCTGTGAAGAACGCGTATCCCCAGATCGTGCCAAGTTGAAGATGTCGAGAACTCGTGTCGATAATCTATGTCGAATAATCTGCTGTCTCCATCTTTTCGACAAACAGGATGGCCGCTAAACCCGCCGGGCGGTTGCAGATCTGTGGAACCGTGTGCGCTACATTCCCCTTCCGCGCCCTCTGTTCGAGATGGTGATGCACGGGGTTCGTCGAGATGCCGTCACAGACCGTCCATCGAGCCGCTTCCAAAATTCGTGCTCCGGCCCTCCAGAGTTGGGGCGCACTCGACCCACCTGGCTGGTACTGACGACCAGTCGGGTGGGTCACCCCCGGGGGTGTGCTGAGTGTTGTCCTCTTACCGCTCGGGTCCAGGGAGCAGCGGCCGGGAAGGTAAGAGGTGTCCGAACTCTGCTCCTCCGCGACAGGCTTCTAGTCGTGGATGTACTGCACGTTCGATTCCTTGTTCTTCTTTTCCAGATAGGCGCCGAGCATCCAGATGAGGTTGTAGGTCTGAGTGAGAGGGTTGTCCATCGCTTCCTGATCGAGGTGGCGTACCGCGTAGTCGAGGAACTGCGAGGAGGTGGCTGCATCGGTGGGGAGGCGGTAATGCCGTTCGATACGTGCTCTGACCTTGGGGTTCGAGAACAGTTGTTCACCGACCAGGTCGTAGTCCAGTTTCTTCACCACTGTGCCCTTCATCGCCCGAAACGGATTGCGGGAGGCGCTTGCTTGTATGGCCGATGTCCGCCGAACTGTGGATCGGCCTCAGTGGCAGATTGGTTACCGCGCTGATCTTTCTTCGCCCAGCCTCCACCGAGGTGACCGACTATCGGCCTGGTTCTATTTCGTACGGTTTTCGGCAGTGGACACTGCGGTCGACGCGAGTTCGAGGGCTTGGTTTCTTCCCTGATTAGTGCCGAGCAGGGAACCTGGCCGATAGGTGGCTTGCACGATCGTCTGCCCCACACGCGATGTCACCCAATACATCCGGAAAGTAGGGAGATCGGTCAAGCGCACGTGCGAGGTGCCGGTCTGCCGGGCAACCGATTCCTCGCCCACCGGCGCGTTGAACATCTCCTGTGTTTCGGCGTAGGTGTAACCCTTTGAGGTGAGGACGCTCTGCCAACTCGTGCAGCGGCCCACGAGATCGCGATACGACGCCATTGCTGCGGTCGCTGCCGCCGCATCGGGATAGACGAAGGCTTGACTGCTGATCGTCTCCACTTCGGCGGCAGCATCGAACGTCCATGACGCGCCGGCCATGTCGGTCATGTCCGCACTGCGCAGGATCCACGATTGATTACTGCACTCTGGCTGTGTCGTTTCCTGGAGCTCCGTGGCTTCCGGGTCGGTGTCCGATTGTGGTGTCCAGCCCGCACCAGGTAATTGCGCTGCGGAAAGGAGCAGCTTCTGCGCAGAGGGTGGCGCCACGACGGCGACGGACAACGAGGTCGTTGGAGAGGCCGACGCAGAGGTTGTCGTTGGCGCGGGAATCGTCGACGAGACCGTCGTGGGCGAGGGCTCTACCGTAGGGCTCTCGGCATTGCCGCTCTCCGAGGAGCAGGCCGCGAGCAGCGACATCACCACGAGCGCAGTCGCAGCGGCACCGATGGAGCGTCCGCTGCGATCGCGGAAGGCGGAACGCGTTGGCCATGCGTGGCGTCTGAGCACAGACGGAGTGTAGACGAGCGGTCCAGCTGACCGATTGTGCTGAATCACCATGAGGGAAAGTCGGTCGAAAAACGGTTGAGTGAGATATTTTCGACAGATGTTGTTCGGTTATGCGCGAGTCTCCAGTGCAGAACAGAATCCCGCTCACCAAGTCGATGCGCTGGCGCGGGCGGGCGTCGAGGCCGAGAATATTCATCTCGATCATGCCGGCGGTGCCACGGAGTTTAGCTTCAGCAACATTGGCGCGGCTCTCTCATCCGTAGTGAGGATTGTAGATCAGACGGTTCTACGAATGCCCCTCGCATGAGCCGACTTCTGTTCTGACAAGCCGGTCCACGTTGCGCGCTAGCGGAGCTACCTGGTCATTGGGTGTGCGAGCTGGCGTGCAACACAAGCTGTCTGAGCCGCCAGGTGCGGTCAGGCTCCCATTCGAGGGCTCCGTTGTCAGTAGTCCAGTACCAGCCGTCGTCGAACGCTGTCGAGGTTGTCAGGCTCTCGGCCAGATCGGTCAGCATGGCGCTGATCGAAACCCACTGAGGTCCAGGCTCATCCGCGCCGACCTTGTCGAATTCGATCACACAACCATGCATGCGGCCAGGTCGGGTGTCGACGCACAAAAAGTTGCCGTCGAGTCCCGCGAAGGGTACGAAAGCGGAAATGAAGGTGTCGGCTTGAACTCCCGCCTCGATGGGCGCGTCAACAGGCCCACCACCGTAGAGGCGGGCACTTTCGTCCCAAATCTGGATAGATGACTCCCGATGCCAGATCGCATCGTCCAACGTGAGAAACGCGAAACGGGGGAACAACCCCAGCAACCGGTCGGCGCGAACTCCGTTGACCAGGGTGAAGAGCTCGATCAGCTCGACCGGCCAATTCTGTCCGGTCTTCGCCATGGCGGCGTCGACACTGCCGCGGTCGGCACCCTCAATCGTCGTACCGGGGAAGTGGACTCGCAACCACTCGGTGATCCGGTTCCACTGATCGTGAACCGAACCCACTGGCGTTGAATGCACCGGGCTTCTCGCGTGCGTAGAACTCGCGGTCATCGACTCGACAGCAGCGCGGCGTTGCTTGTTCTCCTCTGCGGTGACGCACCGGCGGACCTCGACTTCGAGTTCTGCACGGTCAAGACTCTGATCACCGAATCCCGACACCAGAGCCTCCGTGCTCCCCAACGCCACCCAGATCTGCGGCCGCGACCCGTTTTCGGAAGCGGCCAACTGCATTCCCACTTCGGCTATCTGCGCGATGGCGGCATCGTCACCGACGACGTAGCCATCGCGCACGAGAACGCCTTCCGGACTCGAGCCTGGCCGAGCAACAGCCCAATAGGTCACCGAGCACTCACTTTCATCCGACACTGGAAACCGACTATTCAGTACCACGAGATTGTCTCAGCCGAACGGGACGACACAGCCCGACACTGTTTTGTCACTCAGATCGAACGCATTCTGGGATGCTGCTCCGCGCCGCGCGTGCCGCGCTGGAAAGAGGAACGGCCTGCGGCCGTGCTTGACAAAGCCTATTGAGATTCACTTCTGGCCTTCCGATTCTCGTCGGCGGTGACCTGCGCGCAACCCCTGGCGGCGCAAGCGCCGGCCGATGGCTCCGAGAAATTTTCGCCACTCGCACGCTCCCACCGAAATTTTCTCGGCCCAGGGGTGGCACTCCGGCCCCCTGCCGTCGCGATTCTCCTTTGCCAGAAGGCGCAAAAAAAGTTGGCGGGGCACGACGCCCGGTCACTTTCACCGCAAAGGGAACGACATGCAGAACATCCGTTTGAGGACCGCCACCGACGTCTTGGCCGCAATCCCGGCATTGCTCGGATTCGTCCCCGCCAATTCCGTCGTGATGATCGCTCTCACCGGATCACCCGCCACCTTCGCGTTTGTCGCGCGCACCGATGTCATCGGCACCGGTCCGGTTGGCGGCCGCCGGACTTGACCAGATCGAGGCAGCTCAGCGCGAGCTCGACAGCATGGGAATCCGCAGTATCCGCACTCTTGTCGCGGAATCCCTCGAGGTCGGAGCGGGGTGGTTCGACACCAACGGTGAGGTGCCTGACCAGCAATGCATGTCCTGCGTCTCATGCCATTAGTTGCTCTGTCATGGGTTCGCTTCGGCCACTGGGCCGGGCATCTTCGTTTCGTCCGTGTTGGCCGGCTGGGTTAGGGACTCCTCCGAAGGCGCGTGTCCGAAATGTCGTCCCCATCGGGGACGCCTCAACCCCTAGACTGCAGCGCTGCCCGCGCAGCATTGAACCCACCCATCCCGTGGACCCCGCCGCCCGGGGGAGTTGCGGACGAGCAGAGGTAGACGCCCGGGGCGCCGGTGGCATAGGGGTCCAGCCCGAACCGGGGGCGCGCGATGATCTGCCGCGCAGTGTTCGCCCCCGCGGAGATGTCGCCACCCACGTAGTTGGGGTTGTACGCCTGCATCTGGGGCACATTGCGCACGTGGACGCCCACGATCCGGTCCCGGAACCCCGGCGCAAACCGCTCGATCTGACGCGTGATCGCATCGGTGGCGTCACCCGGATAGCCGTGCGGCACATGCGCATACGCCCACACTGGGTGGATGTCTCCGACGGAACGGGAGGGGTCGGCCAAGAACTGCTGGCCCAACAGAATGAAGGGCTTGTCCGGCATCTGACCCCGAACGGTCTGGCGTTCCACGGCAGCAGTTTCCGAAATCGTCCCGGACAGATGCAGGGTGCCGGCCTTGCGGGCATGCGGATTCGTCCACGGCACGACGCTTCCGTCGGAGTCACCACGCACGGCGTAGTCGACCTTGTACGCGGCGGTGCCGTAGCGGAATTTGCGGTAGGCCCGTGCAATGCGGTCGGGCTGCCGGCCGTCGAGCAGACGACCGGCCGCATCGGGGGCGATGTCGAGCATGACGATGTCGTAGTTGGCGATCTGGGAGTAGTTGGTGACCCAGTTCCCGGTTTCGATGGTGCCACCGAGGCTGCGCAGGATCGAGGCGAGCGCCTCCGCAATTGATCCTGAACCACCTTGTGCCACAGGCCAACCGTGAGCATGGGCTCCAGCAGTGAGCATCGAGCCGACAGCACTGGAGAGTGGAAGGGTCAGCGTCCCGAACATGTGCGCCGCGACACCACCGAACAGCGCCCGCGCTTGTGGGGTCTTGAGCATCCGAGCGAAACCCGTCGCGGGAAGCAGAGCGCCCGTCCCGAAACGGGCGAGCATCAGCGGGTGCTTCGGGAGATGCACGATGGGCTGGAAGACGTCCTGCACCAACTCGTCGAAGTTCTCGGCGAGGTATCCGAAGACGTCGAGCCACCTCTTACCGTCGGCACCCAATCCGTCAGCGGTCCGGTTGATGTCGCGCCAGAGAACCCCGGCGGTGCCGTCGTCGAGTGGATGGACCAGATCGATCTCGGGCCACAGCCACGTCAGGCCGTGCTTGGCGAGCCCGAATTCGCGGTCGAGGGCCTTGAAGTATGGAGAAGCCAAAGCGGTGGGATGGAAGGCGGAGCAATCGTCGTGGACGAGTCCGTCGACTATGTATTCGCTGCTGCGGGTGCCGCCGCCGATCTTGTCCGCACCCTCGATGACATGGACGTCGATTCCGGCGCGGGCGAGTTCGATCGCCGCCGCGAGGCCGTTGGGACCACTGCCCACCACTACTGCTGTTGTCATTTGCTCTTCGCCACCCGTCTTCTCAGGTGTGAGCCTACGGAAATTACAGCGATGGCATTCTGCGAGCAAACAATTCAGGCCTAGACCTTGGTTGATCGATCAACTTTTGTTACAGTTCGAGGCGCACTGGCCGCAGCTGATTCTTATCGCTGCGGCCAGTTGTTGCATACATCGCCCATCGCGCCTGTTTCCTGCGGATTCGGTATCCTGTGAATCGGAACTCTCTGCACAGACGCAGCTCCGAAATCTGTCGAGGGGCCTTCTGGCTCCCTGCATCGCCGCAGTTCAGAGCAATTATAGGGCTACCTTAGTTGCGCCCGTGCCGGGGTTCTGAATTATCGTTTTCGTTACACGGTTGACTCACAAAAGTTTCAACCGACCGAAGACTCACGTCGCCGGGTGCCAGAACGCACACCATCGCGTCTGCGCAGGGCGGCTACTTCGGTGGTACCGAACACATCGTCGTGTCGGTGCTTTGAAGGACTTGCATTGCAAGTTGATGGCCATCAGCGCTGCTGGTCGTCGGTGCATCTTTATGGCATACGAAGGCTGGGTATGAAGCAACTTCCAGGCCCCCGGGGCCTCTATCACCCGTCCAATGAGCACGACTCCTGTGGAGTCGCATTTGTTGTCGACATGCATGGTCGCCGCAGCAGGGACATCGTCGAAAAGGCGATCACCGCTCTGGTCAACCTCGAGCATCGCGGCGCTGCCGGATCAGAACCCAACACGGGTGACGGTGCGGGCATTCTGCTGCAGGTTCCCGACAAGTTCTTCCGAGCTGTCGTGGACTTCGCGCTGCCCGCCGAAGGCGCGTACGCAACCGGTATCGCATTCCTCCCGCAGGGCGATGCCGATGCACACGAGGCTGCTGCTGCAGTCGAGAAGATCGTCGTCGAAGAGGGCCTGAAGGTTCTCGGCTGGCGCGAGGTCGGAACCGACGACTCCTCGCTTGGCGCACTGGCGCGCGACGCGATGCCGACGTTCCGTCAGATCTTCATCGGCTCCGAGGGTGACAAGTACACCGGCATGGATCTCGAGCGTCGTGCATACGTGGTGCGCAAGCGCACCGAGCACGAACTCGGCTCAGAAGGCGCCGGCAAGGGTGGCCCGGGTAGCGAGACCGTGTACTTCCCCAGCCTGTCCGGCCAGACGTTCGTCTACAAGGGCATGCTCACCACCCCGCAGCTCAAGGGTTTCTACCTCGATCTGCAGGACGATCGTGTCGAGAGCGCACTGGGCCTGGTCCACTCGCGCTTCTCCACCAACACGTTCCCGTCGTGGCCGCTGGCGCACCCGTTCCGCCGGGTCGCTCACAACGGTGAGATCAACACCGTCACCGGCAACGAGAACTGGATGCGCGCTCGCGAGTCCCTGATTGACAGTGACGTCTTCGGTGGCCGCGAGAACCTGGACAAGATCTTCCCGATCTGCACCCAGGGCGCCAGTGACACCGCTCGTTTCGACGAGGTGCTCGAGATGCTGCACCTCGCCGGCCGCAGCCTGCCGCACGCAGTTCTCATGATGATCCCGGAAGCCTGGGAGAAGCACGAGAGCATGGACCCCGCTCGTCGGGCGTTCTACGAGTACCACTCGGCTCTCATGGAGCCCTGGGACGGACCGGCGTCGGTGTGCTTCACCGACGGCACCGTCATCGGCGCCGTGCTGGACCGCAACGGTCTGCGTCCGTCGCGTCTGTGGATCACCGAAGACGGCCTCGTCGTCATGGCGTCGGAGGTCGGCGTTCTGCCGATCGATCCGTCCACCGTGGTCCGCAAGGTCCGCCTCCAGCCCGGCCGCATGTTCCTCGTGGACACCGCGCAGGGCCGGGTCATCAGCGACGACGAACTCAAGTCCGAACTCGCTGCCGAGCACCCGTACCAGCAGTGGATCGACGAAGGTCTGATCCACATGGACGACCTGCCGGACCGCCCGTACACGTACATGTCGCACGAGCGCGTCGTGCTGCGTCAGCAGCTCTTCGGTTTCACCAGCGAAGAGGTCAACCTGCTGGTCAAGCCGATGGCACTCTCCGGTGCCGAGGCGCTGGGCTCGATGGGTACCGACACTCCGATCGCCGTGCTCTCGTCACGTCCCCGGATGCTGTTCGACTACTTCTCGCAGCTCTTCGCTCAGGTCACCAACCCACCTCTCGACGCGATTCGTGAAGAGGTTGTCACCAGCCTCGGCGCGACCATCGGCCCCGAGGGCGACCTGCTGCACCCGAATGCGGACTCCTGCAAGCAGATTGCGCTCCCGCAGCCGATCCTGCACAACGACGACCTGTCGAAGCTCGTTCACGTCAACGACGACGGCGAATTCCCGGGCTTCCGCAGTGTCGTGATCCGCGGCCTGTACCCCGTCAAGGAAGGCGGCGACGGTATCCGTCGTGCGCTCGAGGGCATCAAGTACCAGGTCTCGCAGGCAATCGAGGGTGGCGCACGCATCGTCGTGCTCTCGGACCGCGAGTCCACCGAGGATTACGCGCCGATCCCGTCGCTGCTCCTCACCTCAGCAGTGCACCACCACCTGGTTCGTGAGAAGTCGCGCACCAAGGTCGGCCTCATCGTCGAGGCCGGCGACGCCCGCGAGGTGCACCACATGGCGCTCCTCATCGGCTTCGGTGCCGCAGCGGTCAACCCGTACATGGCTTTCGAGACCATCGACGAGTTCCTGCAGAACAAGGAACTCGAAGGCCTGACCCTCGAGAAGGGCATCGCGAACTACATCAAGGCAGCCGGCAAGGGTGTCCTGAAGGTGATGTCCAAGATGGGCATCTCGACGCTCGCGTCGTACACCGGTGCTCAGCTGTTCCAGGTCATCGGCCTCTCGCAGGAGCTGACGGACGAGTACTTCACCGGTCTGCAGTCGCAGCTCGGTGGCATCGGCCTCGACCAGATCGCAGCCGACGTCGAAGCGCGTCACCGCATCGCGTACCTCGATCGCCCCGAAGAGCGCGCTCACCGCGAGCTCGAGGTCGGCGGCGAGTACCAGTGGCGTCGTGAAGGCGAGTACCACCTGTTCAACCCGGACACGGTCTTCAAGCTCCAGCACGCAACTCGCACAGGTCAGTACGAGGTGTTCAAGGAGTACACGACAATGGTCAACGACCAGTCGGAGCGCCTTGCCGCTCTGCGTGGTCTGTTCGACTTCAACATCGGCAAGCGGCCGTCGATCTCGATCGACGAGGTCGAGCCGGCCAGCGAGATCGTCAAGCGTTTCTCGACGGGTGCGATGAGCTACGGCTCCATCTCCGCCGAGGCTCACGAGACTCTCGCCATCGCGATGAACCGTCTGGGCGCCCGCTCCAATTCCGGTGAGGGCGGCGAACATCCGTCGCGCTTCACGCCGGACGAGAACGGCGATCTGCGACGCAGTGCCATCAAGCAGGTCGCGTCGGGACGCTTCGGTGTCACCTCGCACTACCTGAGCAACTGCACCGACATCCAGATCAAGATGGCGCAGGGAGCCAAGCCCGGTGAGGGCGGCCAGCTTCCGGCTCACAAGGTGTACCCGTGGGTGGCCGAGGTTCGGCACTCCACGCCTGGCGTCGGCCTGATTTCGCCGCCGCCGCACCACGACATCTACTCGATCGAGGATCTCGCTCAGCTGATCCACGACCTGAAGAACGCCAACCCGCAGGCCCGCATCCACGTGAAGCTGGTCTCCGAGGTCGGCGTCGGAACCGTCGCGGCCGGTGTCTCCAAGGCACATGCCGACGTCGTTCTGATCTCCGGTCACGACGGTGGCACCGGTGCCACCCCGCTGACCTCCGTCAAGCACGCGGGCGCACCGTGGGAGCTCGGCCTCGCCGAGACCCAGCAGACGTTGCTGCTCAACGGTCTTCGTGACCGCATCGTCGTGCAGGTCGACGGCCAGCTCAAGACGGGTCGCGACGTCGTCGTTGCTGCCCTGCTCGGCGGCGAGGAGTTCGGTTTCGCCACCGCACCGCTGGTGGTCTCGGGCTGCATCATGATGCGCGTCTGCCACCTCGACACCTGCCCCGTCGGTGTCGCGACGCAGAACCCGTTGCTGCGTCAGCGTTTCAGTGGCAAGCCGGAATTCGTCGAGAACTTCTTCATGTTCATCGCCGAAGAGGTTCGCGAGCTTCTCGCGGAACTCGGTTTCCGCACGCTGCTCGAAGCAGTCGGCCAGGTCGACATGCTGGACACCACGCGCGCTCTCGATCACTGGAAGGGAAGCAAGGCAGGCAATCTCGATCTGTCGCCGATCCTGACCCAGGTCGAGTCCGCGTTCATGGACCAGGACGTCCACTGCACCGGCACACAGGATCACGGTCTCGACAAGGCACTCGATCAGCAGTTGATCGTCTCGGCCCGCAATGCACTCGACAAGGGTGAGGCGGTTTCGTTCGAGTCCGCGATCACCAACGTCAACCGCACGGTCGGCACCATGCTCGGCCACGAGGTCACCAAGGCGTTCGGTGGAGAGGGCTTGCCCGAGGGCACCATCGACATCACGTTCACCGGTTCCGCCGGTAACAGCTTCGGTGCTTTCGTGCCCAGCGGTATGACCCTGCGCCTGCACGGCGACGCCAACGACTTCGTCGGCAAGGGCCTCTCGGGTGGACGCATCGTCGTACGCCCGCCGCTCGATGCAGCGGAAGGCTTTGTCGCCGAGGACAACATCATCGGTGGCAACGTCATCCTGTTCGGCGCCACCAGCGGCGAGGCTCTGCTTCGCGGTGTCGTCGGCGAACGCTTCGCAGTCCGTAACTCCGGCGCCACTGCCGTCGTCGAGGGTGTGGGCGATCATGGTTGCGAGTACATGACGGGTGGAAAGGTGGTCATCCTCGGAGCCACCGGACGTAACTTCGGCGCCGGCATGTCCGGTGGCGTCGCGTACATCTACAACCCCGACAAGGCATTCGAGAAGAACCTCAACACCGAACTGGTGGACCTCGAGGATCTTTCGGGCGACGACTTCACCTGGTTGAAGAGCGTCATCGAACGTCATCGCGACGAAACCGGCTCCGAGGTTGCCACGCGCATCCTCGGCGACTGGTCGCAGCAGGTGGGTCACTTCGCAAAGGTGATGCCCCGCGACTACAAGAAGGTTCTTTTGGCCATCGCGGCCGCAGAGAAGGATGGCAAGAACGTGGACGAGGCAGTTATGGAGGCAGCTCGTGGGTGATCCAAGCGGCTTCCTGAAGCACACGTCGCGCGAACTTCCGGTTCGCCGGCCGGTGCCGTTGCGCCTGCTCGACTGGAAAGAGGTCTACGAGGAGTTCCCGAAGGAAACCCTCCAGACCCAGGCCAGCCGTTGCATGGACTGCGGAATTCCTTTCTGCCACAACGGTTGCCCTCTCGGAAACTTGATTCCCGAGTGGAACGACCTGGTCTTCAAGGACCACTGGCACGACGCCATCGAGCGTCTGCACGCGACCAACAACTTCCCGGAGTTCACCGGTCGTCTGTGCCCCGCACCCTGTGAGGCGTCCTGTGTCCTGGGCATCAACCAGGATCCGGTCACCATCAAGCAGGTCGAGGTCGAGATCATCGACAAAGCCTTCGACGAAGGGTGGGTCAAGCCGGTTCGCGCCGCGCACGCCACCAACAAGAGGGTCGCAGTTGTCGGCAGTGGTCCGGCCGGTCTGGCCGCAGCGCAGCAGCTGACCCGCGCCGGTCACGCAGTGACGGTCTTCGAGCGGGCAGACCGCATCGGCGGCCTGCTGCGCTACGGCATCCCCGAGTTCAAGATGGAGAAGCGGCACATCGACCGCCGTCTCGAGCAGATGGAAGCCGAAGGCACCGTCTTCAAGACCAACGTCAATGTCGGCGTGGACATCACCGCGGACGAGCTGCGCGAGCAGTTCGACGCAGTGGTTCTGGCCGGCGGCGCCACCGCAGCTCGCGATCTGCCGATCCCGGGCCGCGAACTGGACGGCATCCACCAGGCGATGGAGTTCCTGCCGATCGCCAACCGCGTGCAGTTGGGTGACCTCGACGCTCCCACCATCACCGCTGAGGGCAAGAAGGTTGTCATCATCGGCGGCGGCGATACCGGCGCGGACTGCCTCGGCACCTCGCACCGTCAGGGCGCAGCCAGCGTGCACCAGTTCGAGATCATGCCGCGTCCCCCGGAGACTCGCGCCGAGCAGACTCCGTGGCCGACGTACCCGCTCATGTTCCGCGTGGCTTCGGCTCACGAGGAAGGCGGCGAGCGTCTGTTCTCCGTCAACACCGAGAACTTCGTCGGTGAAAACGGCAAGGTCACCGGACTCAAGGCTCACGAGGTCGAGATGAAGTCGGGTCGTTTCGAGAAGGTCGAGGGCTCTGACTTCGAGCTCGAAGCCGATCTCGTGCTCCTGGCAATGGGCTTCGTCGGTCCCGAGAAGCCGGGTCTGCTCACCGATCTCGGTGTCGACTTGAACGAGCGCGGCAACGTCGCCCGCACGTCGAAGTGGAACACCAACGTCGACGGCGTGTTCGTGGCCGGTGACATGGGCCGCGGTCAGTCCCTGATCGTCTGGGCCATCGCCGAGGGACGTTCCGCAGCAGCCGCTGTGGACACCTACCTCGAGGGTGTCACCGCCCTTCCGTCACCGATCCACCCGACAGCGGCTCCGCAGCGCTAGAGGCTCTTACAAAGCCGCACCCCATCGCATTCGGTGGGGTGCGGCTTTGTTTCCGCAAGTAGTTCGCACGATCTGTAACAAACCTTCATCAATCGTGCATCGGACAGACACAACGCCCAGACAGTATGATTCCGGAGCATCGATAGTGGTGTATGGGTTGCTTAAGTTAAATCAGGGGAGTTTCATGCGTGCGAGGCGTCTCGTTGCGGTGTTGTCGGCACTAGCTGCGGCAGTAGTGGTACCGGTTGTCAGTTCTCCCGTGGCGTCGGCTGATCCCTGCCCCGGTCTGTACGTCGTGGCCATTCCTGGAACCTGGGAGCCTTCGGGTACTTCTCCCGGTGCCGGCATGCTTGCCCCGGTCACCAACGGCCTTCCCGGTTCCGTGCGCACGGATTACGTCACGTACTCGGCAACGGCCTTCCCGTGGGAGTCCAACGTCTACGCCAAGTCGAAGCAGCAGGCTGTCGACAACGCCCGCGGCATGATCGCCGCGATGGCCGCCTCGTGCGGTGACACCCGCTTCGCGATCGTCGGATACAGCCAGGGCGCCGACGCGGCAGGCGATCTCGCAGCCGAGATCGGAACCGGCATCGGCGTTGTTCCCCCGACTCGCGTCGAGGGCGTCGGCCTCCTGTCAGATCCCCGCCGCTCCGAGTCAGACGTCCTGATCGGACCCGCTGTCGGAGGCAACGGAGCCAGCGGCGCTCGCATCGGTGGATTCGGTTGGCTGTCAGGCAAAACGGTGACGCTGTGCGCCGTCGGTGATCTGTACTGCTCGACGCCCAAGGACGATTTCGTGATGCGTCTGGCCGGGTTCATGGCTCAGGTTTCCGACCCCACTCCCGCAAACGCTCTCTCGCTGCGAGACGAGGCCGCCGTGATCGTCAACGATCTGGTCACTGCAGGCGGACTCCCCGCACTGATGGCTCAGCTCGATCCAGGCGCGAACTCCCGGCGCGTCGATCAACTGGTCGCCTTCTACGGCTCGCAGGTTCACACCGACTACACGCGTTACGTTGTTGACGGCGCAGGCAATTCGGCCACATCCTGGCTGCACAACTGGTTGGCAGGCAAAGCCTGATCAGCAGTACGTCTGCTCCGCGGTGTCGACGTAGATCTCGGCGATCCGCTGCGAAGACATCGGCGTGATCTGTGAGTACACCTCGCCGACGGAGTTGAACTCCGCCAGCACCTCGGACCGCGGCATGCCGTCGGCCAGAGCCTTGCAGGTGCCGTCGGCGTAGAGGATCTCGGCGGAATCCATTCCGGCGGGCGGGATCCCGGCCAGACGTAGAGCGGCGATGTACCGCTGTCCCTTCTCGCCTGCGTTCGCGACGATCTCGTCCGGTGAGCGTGCGTCGATCGGTGCGTTCGCCGGTGGCGCTACCGGTGGCGCTACCGGAAGCGACACCTGCGGGGGCGTCGATTCGACGACGCTCGGCGCTGCTTCCGCAGGTTCGGCGAGTGGGCTGGTCGGCAATTCGGGGAGCGAACTGGGAGCAGTCGAACTCGACGTTGCCGCCACCGTGGTGCTGGTGGCAGCAGATGTGGATTCCGCTGCGTTGCTGTCGGATTGGCTGCTGCAGCCGCTGAGGAGTAGGCCCGCTGCCGCGACGCAGAGGACCAGTCTGTTCGTGTTCATCGCCCGTGAGTGTTACACACCGTACCGCTTAGTTTGTCCGTTTTAAGGAAACTCCCTTTGCCCTGTTTTTAAGTCGAAGTCCTGTGATATACATCTGTTCAGTTGTTACTTGTGAGTAGGAGCACACCGCAAGACCTTGTCGGCGGCGGTCGAAACACAAGCAATGACTGCGAGTTTCGTCCCCCATCACATAAACGGCAGGGAGAAATCAGTGCAGAAATCTCACAAGAACGGCAACAGACGTCTCGGCACGCGCGTGGCCGTTATTGCAGGTACCGCAGGTGCAGTGCTGGCTTTTGCAGCGCCGATGGCCTCGGCTCAGGATCCGGTCGACAATTCGGTACCGGGCGCCGCAGTGTGTCCGGCTACTGCCGAATCCTGTGTGTCGGTAGTGGTTCAGAGCGGAACCTTCGACAACAACGGCTTCAACCTCCCGATCGGAAAAGGCGACATGATCATTGCCGCCGAGGCCGGCTCCGGTGAAGGTGAGTCCACCGTTCTTCTCCCGCGCGACGACGGACACAACGGTGTCTACTCCAAGCCGTTGACCGTTCCCGGCGGCGTTCTGGGAATCGATCTTCCGTTCGGCAATCTCTTCGGCCTGGCCGCAGTAACGGCCGAGGTGGAGGCAACGGCTGCGCCGACTCTCAACGGAATCATCACCGACATGGATCTGAGCATCCCGGTGCGGATGAAGATCAACAACGCGTTCCTCGGCGACAACTGCTACCTGGGTTCCGCGGCGGCACCGGTGAATCTCCGTCTCGCGCCTGACCCGTCAGTGGTACCGACCTACACGGTGCTTCCGTCGACTGCACTGAAGGTGAGCCCGGTCGGGAACGAGGCCACCGGCTTCGCGCTGCCCGCTGCCAGTGGTTGCGGACCGTTCGGAGTACTGAATCCGATCGTCAACTGGCGAGCAAAGGTGCCGGCCACTTCCGGCACCTCGCTCAGCACGATCTCCGACGCCTACCTGTACCCGGGCGGGCTCACCGGTAGCGATCCTCTCGACGATCTCGGTGGCGGAACAGGATCCAGTGGTTCCAGTGGCTCGAGCGGTTCGTCCGGAAGCTCCGGTTCCTAGAAACTCGGATGCCTAGACGCAGCGGTGGTGACGGAATGTCACCACCGCTGCGGCGTCCGACCTGTAATAACCTGTGCCTCAGGGTGGGCGAAGGCGGCACTCCATCAGGAGGACCTGCGCGGCCACGAAATCACAGGGGAGTCCTCAAACATGTTTCGAGACAGCGTTCTTGCCGGTCCGGTCCTGCGTCGAGGTGTGACGGCACTGGCAGTTGCTGCCGCAGCCACCATGTTTGTCGGCACCGCAGCAACGGCGGAGCCGGCAGCAGTTGTCGGTGAGGTGTCCGCGGACTCCATCGCGGCAGCCCGTGCGCAGGCCATCGGAACGACGGTCACCGTCGTCGGAACCGCGACTACGCCGTCCGGAGTGTTCGAATCCAGCTTCTACGACAAGGGCTTTGGTCTCCAGAGCGGCAATTCGGGCATTTACATCAGCGATCCGAACAACTCCGGGATTGCTCTCGGCGATCAGGTTCAGGTCACCGGAGTCCTCGCGGATCAGGAAGGCCTGCTCGTCGTCCGCCCGACTGCCGTCGAGGTAATCGGCACGACCACCCAGATCAGCCCGGCGCGATTGCCCCTCAATGCAATCGGTGAGGGCAGCGAAGGCCGTCTCGTGACGGTGTCCGGGATCGTGAGCGGACCCGTCGTCGACGATCTGCCGTACGGCCACAAGATCCTGGTGTCCGGCGTCGACGGAAACACCGTCATCTTCGTCAACACCCAGACCGGAATCGACGTCGACGCCATTGCAGTCGGACGCCCGATCACCGTCACCGGCTTCAGCGGCCAGTACGCCAGCACCTACGAGGTTCTTCCCCGTTCGGAAGCCGATGTGCAGCAGGGTTTCACGGGCAGCCTGAGTTTCGGAAGCTGACCTAGATCTCGAACCGAGCTCCGACGCGCATCGACCCGGGAGACAACCGGCTGATCGTGCGTCCGAGCTTGGCTTCGACGGTCACGGGCACCACGGCCTTGTTCGTGCGAACTGCTTTCACGATGGCACTGGCCACCCGGTCGGGGGTGAAGTTTCGTTTGCGGTAGAAGTTGTCGACCTTGGTTTGATTTTCGAGTTGTTCTTCGGCGGTGGTCCCGGCGAACTCGGTGGTCTTGAGGATGTTCGTGTGCACGAGGCCGGGGCAGATGGTGCTGACGCCGATGCCGTGTGGAAGCAGCTCTGCCCGTAGGCAATCCGAGAGCATGAATACCGCTGCCTTGCTTGTCGAATACGCGGTGAGGGCCTTCTGGGGTGTGTAGGCGGCGGCCGAGGACAGGTTGACGACGTGTCCGCCGGTTCCCCGGTCGATCATCATCGGGGTGAATGCTCGGCAGCCGTAGACAACTCCCCAGAAGTTGATGTCCATGACGCGCTCGAACTGGCGCTGCTCGGTGTCGGCGAATGTCCCGGAGAACCCGATTCCAGCGTTGTTGACGACGATGTCCGGCACGCCGTGATGCGCCGCGACTGTCTCCGCGAATCGGATCACGGCCTGTTCGTCGGACACGTCGACCTGGTAGGCGTGCGAACCGCCACCGAACACCGCTTCGGCTCCGCTGGCCTGAGTGGGTGTGTTGATGAGCGCCGCAGTGTCCTGCGCGCTTTCGAGGTTGATGTCGGAGACGACGACGATAGCTCCCTGGGCCGCGAAGGCGAGGGCCGTTTCACGCCCGATGCCGCTGCCTGCACCGGTGACAACTACGAGCGTGCCGGTGAGGTCGCGTAGTCGACGCTGCAACTTCGTCCCGCGTCGCCAGCCGGTGACGTCCTTCAGTAGCCCCATTGGTTGCCCTTTTCGTGTGTACGTTTGCGGCGTGTGTCTCTAGCTGACTTCCCCTCTGCGAAAGGTATCCGATGAGGGAGCCTCGTGTCGTACGAGTCGTTAGAGTCCGCACATCTGCAGGCTGCACTGGCCGCGGCTGCCCACTCCTCGACGGTGCTCCGGCGATTCACCCGTTGAGGTCACTCGAATCGGAATGAATTCCTGACCTTCGCTAACGGCCTGACCTGCAAATGTCGCTCGAAAACTGAACAATCTTCTCGCCACATTCCACTGAGCGGGACCTGCGACTAATACCTGTGCCTTACATCACAAACTGTCTCGACAATGCTTCACATCACAGTTTCTGACCTGGAGGTTTTGAATGAGTCGCAGTTCTCGGCGCGGTCACCGCAAGGTTGCCGCCGTCGCGCTGGCTGTCTCCGCCGGCCTGTTCGTCTCGTCGTGCGCTGACAGCGGGAACGGAGGTGGGAGCGGCGACGCACCGGATTCCGGTTCAGGGTTGTCCATCGGCCCGGTCAACGAGCAGTCCGACGAGGGTGACGCGGTCAAGGGTGGCACGCTCACGTTCAGCGGGTATTCCGCTGTCACGAATCTCGACCCCGCGAAGACGCAGATCGCCGGTTCGGTCGCTGGTTCGGAGCTGGGCGCCATCTACGACACCTTGCTGCGCTACGACCCGGCGTCGAAGGAATTTGTTCCGAAACTCGCGGAGTCGATGGAACCGAGTTCCGATTTCAAGACGTGGACTCTCGAACTGCGCGACGGTGTGAAGTTCAGCGACGGGACGCCGGTGGATTCGGCGGCCGTTTCGGCGAGCCTCAATCGCTACGTCACCAACAAGGGGCCGCAGTCGAGCCTGTACGCGTCGAAGGTTGCGTCGGTCGACACCCCGGACGCGTCGACGGTCGTCTTCAATCTTGTCGACCCGTGGACCGGTATCGAGTCACTGCTCTCCACCGGACCCGGCATGATCGTCGCGCCGAGCGCCCAGCAGGGCGATCAGTTCACCCCGATCGGCGCGGGCGCGTTCACCCTCGAGAAGTTCGCTCCCAACGAGGAATTGATCCTCGACGCTCGGGAAGACTACTTCGACGGTGCCCCGAACGTGGACAAGCTGCGGTTGATCAGCATCGTCGGTTCGCAGTCCACCACCGAATCGCTCAAGAGCGGCGGCACCGACGTCGCGTACATGCGTTCACTTCCGAACGTCCTGGATCTGATCGACTCCGGCTACCCGGGCTTCGTCGACATCCCGTCGCTGTCGTACCTCTCGCTCGTCAACACGGCTCCCGGTCGTCCCGGTGCCGACGTGCGGGTGCGTCAGGCATTGGCGCTCGCGACCGATCCCGTCGCTCTCGACAACCGACTCAACGAAGGTAAGGGTCTGCCCGGGCAGGTCATCTTCCAGGACACCTCTCGCTGGCACAACGACGTCGCTCCGATCGGCGTAGACACCGCCAAGGCGAAGCAGCTTCTCGACGAGGCCAAGGCCGACGGTTTCGACGGCAAGATCACATACCTGACGCTGCAGGAGAACTCGGCGCAGGCGATGGCTCTGGCGTTGCAGTCGATGGCCAACGCCGTCGGTTTCGATTTCCAGATCGAGTACGTCAACTCGGTTGCCGACGTCGTCAAGCGTTTGTACGCCGACCGCGACTTCGACATGGCAACAGGTTCCGCCAACCTCGCGGAAGCCGATCCGTTCGAGCGTCTGTACTCGAACCTCAAGACCGGTGGGCGAAACAACGCCGCGAGTTTCTCCGACCCCGAGATGGACACGCTGCTCGACCAGCTGGGTGTAGCGACGTCGAACGACGCGAAGATCGAGGTGCTCGCCAAGATCCAGGAGCGCGCCAATGAGGTTGTGCCGTGGCAGGTTTACGGCAACACTCCGTGGCTCGGTGTGTGGGGGCAGAACGTCCACGGCATTCAGCAGAGCCTGGACGGAATCATGTTCTTCGACAAGGCCTGGAAGAACTGAAGGCCTCTGAAGAACTGAAGAACTGACCAGACCCGAGAAGCGTCCCCGCGGGGACGCTTCTCGGCATCAGAGAGTGTGACCGATCAAGAAGTGAGATCGAGGGCGGCGCGAACGATGCTGTCGGAGTCGAGGCCGTGGTACCGGTAGACGTCTTCGAGTGAACCGACCTGACCGAACCGGCTCACTCCGAGCGCAGCCCCCGGAACGTTGTTGATTCCCGTCAGGAACGCGAGGGTGTGCGGGTGCCCGTCGAGAACGGTCACCATCGGCGCGGACCGGCTACTCGGAAAGACCTGATCCAGGATCCACGACGGACCGTCCGCGAGACCGCGCCGAGACTGGAGCGCTTCGAAGAGCAATCCGGGGCTGGTCACGCACACGACGTCGGCGGAAATGCCTTGCTCGCCCAGTCTTTCGGCTGCGACAAGCGTTTCGGTGACGGTGGCACCCATACCGACCAGGGTGATGGCCGGATCAGGGTTGTGCCGCAGCGCGTACGCGCCGGCCACCACCTGACGTCGACGGCGTTCTCGCGCAGCCGGATCGGTCGGCACCGCGGCCAAGGCCTGATCGACCGGACGGGTCGACAGACGCAGATACGACGAGCTGCCGTCGGGGCGACCCAGGCGTCCGATGCTGTCGAGGAGCGTCCACTCCACGTCGACGGCGAATGCCGGTTCGAAACTGACGCACCCCGGCTGTTCGAGTCCGATGGACGGAGTCTTGATCGACTGGTGCGCACCACCTTCGGCTGCCAAGGTGACGCCCGACGGAGTGCCGACCATGATCGACTGTCCACCGGCGTAGATGCCGTACGACCACGGTTCGAGAGCCCGCTCGATGAAGGGGTCGTACATCACGCCGATGGGGAAGAGCGGCTGGCCCCAGCGACTCCAGGTTGCACCGAGTTCTCCCATCAGTCCGACCAGGTTGGTCTCGGCGATACCGAGTTCCATGTGCTGACCGGTGGGCTTCTCACGCCAGTGCATGATCGTTTCGGCGTCGTCGGCAAACCAGTTGTGCCGCTCGTTGGGGGACCAGACCCCGACCTTGTTCAGCCACCCTGCCAGGTTGGTGGTGGAACTGACGTCCGGGCTCAGTGTGACAACACGTTTCGCGGCGTCCGGCGCCTCTCGGCTCAGGTCGAGTAGCACCCGACCGAGAGCTGCCTGAGTGGTGGATGTGCCGGAGGGGGTACGGCCGATGTCTTTCGGAACTGCCGGGGGCATCAGATGCTCCACCTTCGGGCGAGCCAGGCGCTCAGCGGTTTCGGCGCAGATGCGGCCGGACGGGCCGTCCGCCTCGAACCGTTCCCAGGGCTTCGACGGATCCATGCCGAGTTCCGCCGCCAGAATCTCGTACTGCTCGGTGGTGAGCAGCGACGAGTGGTTCTGCGGATGGCCCTGCGTCGGCAGGCCCCGGCCCTTGATCGTGTACGCGATGATCACGGTGGGACGGGTGTCGTCGATCTGCGCGTACGCCTCTCGCAGAGCGTCGAGGTCGTGTCCACCGAGATTGCGGATGGCCTCGAGCACCGTGGCGTCGTCGAGGTCGTTGATCAGCGACGTGATCGCGTCGGCGTCCGCCGCGTCGCCAGGCAGCCTCAGACGGACCTCGTCGGCCGTGCATCGCAGCAGACGCTGGTACTCCGGATTCGGCATGTCCAGGATTCGTTCGCGCAACGCGGTGCCGCCCGGCCGGGTGAACAGTGATTCCAGGAGCGCGCCGAATTTCACGGTGATGACCTGCCAGCCGGCGCCCGAGAACATGCGCTCCAGGCGGGTGGCCGCGATGTTCGGCACCACCCGGTCGAGTGATTGGCGGTTGAGGTCGACTATCCACACGATCTCACCCAGTTCGGCAACCGAATGATCGAGAACTGCTTCCCACACAGCGCCCTCGTCGAGTTCGGCGTCACCGACAAGGGAGTACTGACGCCCGGTTCCGGCGCCGCCGAGGGAGGCGTCGACGTATCGGCGTGCGATGGCGCCCCAGATGGGAGCCGTCGCACCGATTCCCACAGATCCGGTCGAATAGTCCACCGGATCAGGATCTTTTGATCGACTCGGGTAGCTCTGCAGGCCCCCGAACTCGCGCAGCGTTGTCAGGTACGACTCGTCGAGTTCACCGAGCAGATAGTTGATGCCGTGGAGCACCGGAGCCGCGTGCGGCTTGACGGAAACCCGGTCGCCGGAACGAAGTTGGCCGAACCACAGCGACGTCATGATCGAGACCATCGACGCGCACGAGGCCTGGTGGCCGCCGACTTTGAGCCCACTGGGATTCGGACGGACACGGTTGGCGTGATGGATCATCGCGGTCGACAACCACAGAACGCGCTTCTCGATCTCCGCCAGTGGCTCGGGAGCGTTCTGGTTGATGCTGGGGCTGTTCACGGCCGGTCCTGCCTTCGATAGTTGACATCGATCGCCGCACCGCCTGTACCCCAGATCATGGGGCCGACGATGTGGTTGTGATGTTTGGCAGGACTTCCTGAGGCCGAACCGTTCGGCGCGGCAAAGTCCAGCCGCACCTGTCGATCTGTTGTGCAGATTCTGCGTCAAAGTCCATCATCGGCATACAGATTGGGCAATAGCTACCCAGTGGATTGAGCAATGTGCGCAACACCGAGGCCTGTGCGCCGTGCGAGGTGGGCACTATGCGCAGCACAATGCGAGTCGTGCGCGCTCAATCCATCAGATCGTGGACGTAGCACCAGCGCCAGGATTCGCCGGGCTCGTGCGAGCGCATGACCGGGTGCGCGGTGTCGCGGTAGTGGTTGGTCGCGTGCTGATGGGGGCTGGAATCGCAGCACCCGACGTGGCCGCAGGACAGGCACATGCGCAGGTGAGACCAGTTATCCTCGCCCAACTCGGCGCACTCCTGGCAGACGCCGGGCGTCAGCGCCGCCGGGTCCGTTTCGGGCGCATTGGTTAGTTCCTCGCAACCGGTCGGAGCGGGTGCGGGCTGCTGTGTGCGAGCTGCTGCTCGCTTCAGGATTTTCTTCATCGCCTTCCATACTGCATGCTGCCAGAGTGAACGGCATATTACTGGGGGTTGTAGTAGCGGCGTTGCTGGTGGCGGCGGTCGCGCGAAGGTTCGGATTGTCTTCGCCGCTGATCCTTGTCCTGGTCGGTTTGATCGCCTGCCAGATACCCGGTGTTCCGGAGTTGGAGCTCGATCCGGACCTCGTCCTGTTCGTCGTGTTGCCTCCACTTCTGTACTCGGCGGCGCTGGACAGTTCATACCTGGCACTGCGGTCCAATCTGCGTCCGATCGGATTTCTCGCAGTGGGGCTGCCCCTGGCGACGACGGCAGCGGTGGGCTTTGTCGCCTACCTGATCGTGCCGGAGTTCTCGATTGCGGCCGCACTGGTTCTCGGCGCCATCGTGGCGCCGCCGGACGCGGTGTCCGCGAGCGCAATCGGACGCAAGCTCGGTCTGCCGCGCCGAATCATGACCCTGCTGGGCGGGGAGAGCCTGCTCAACGACGCCACCGCCCTGACGGCCTACAAGGTTGCTCTCGCCGCGGCGGTGGGTACCGGTGCGACACTGATCGGCGGCTTCGAGACCTTCCTCGTCGCAGCGGTCGGTGGAACGGTGATCGGCCTCGCGGTGGGCTTTGTCATCTCGAAGGTTCGCGGCAAACTCCAGGATCCGGTGATGGAGAGTGGAATCGGGTTGGTGGTGCCGTTCTTCACCTACCTGGCTGCTGAAGAGGTCCACGCGTCGGGCGTCATCGCGGTCGTCGTAGCCGGATTGTTCCTCGGCCAGCGCTCCACGCGCGCGAGTTATGCGACGCGCTTGCAGGACACGGCGGTATGGAAGGCCGTCGACCTGATCCTGGAGTCCTTCGTCTTCCTGTTGATCGGGCTCCAATTGCCCAGTGTTGTCAACGGATTGCAGGGGTACAGCACCTCGATCGTCGTCTGGGCGTCGATTGCCGTGCTCGTGACCGTCGTGGTGGTGCGGATCGCCTGGGTGTTCCCGTTCACGTACGTACCGCGTTGGCTGTCGCCCCGTATCCGAGCGAGGGAGCCGGAGATTTCGGCGCGGGCAGTGTTCGTCGTGTCGTGGGCCGGTATGCGAGGGGTCGTGTCGCTGGCTGCTGCCTTCGCGATTCCGTTGACGGTCAACAGTGGTGAAGACTTCCCGGGCCGTTCGCTGATCCTGTTCCTGACGTTTGTCGTCGTGGTCGGCACGCTGCTGCTGCACGGCCTGACATTGCCGTGGGTCATCCGTGTCCTCGGTGTGCAAGGAGACGAGGAGCAGTCCGACGCACGCGCCGAGGCGGCGGCTCAGGACAAGGCTGCACGCGCTGCTGCGGCGCGCCTGGACGAATTGGTCGGAGCAGACGCCGACGACGTCCCTCAGGTCCGGAATCGTGCCGCAGACATTTTGCGAAGCTGGAACACCCACCGCGCGAACTCGGCGTGGGAGCGACTGGGACGCAGCGACGAGGATCTGGGGGAGAGCCCGTCGAACGCCTTCCGCTCGCTGCGCCTCGAGATGATCGATGCCGAGCGAGGTGTGTTCATCGCCGAGCGCGATGCCGGCCGGATCGACGACGAGGTTCTCCGCAAGGTACTTCGAGAGCTCGATCTCGAGGAAGCCACGCTCGACCGGGACTAGACCGGCTGGTCTGATGTCGGTGAGGGTAATCGCTGGCCAGGGTCGGTTTACCTGGCCGTTGAGGCCTGCAACTTAACCGATTCCACTGAGCGAGACTCGATCCAATTTTCTGTGCCTCCCGTCACAGACTGTTTCGTGTTCAACATCACGTCACGGTCTTACCCCGCCTTGGAGGCATTCGAATGAGTCGTAGTTCCCGCCGCGGAAGTCGCAGATTGGCTGCGGCTGCGCTGGCGATCACCGCAAGTATGTTCCTGGCGTCGTGCGCCGACAACGGCTCGAGCAATGGCGGCGGCGAATCCGCTGATTCCGGTTCCTCGCTGAAGATCGGCATGGTCAACGAGCAGGCCGACCCCGGCACTCCCACCAAGGGCGGCACGCTGACGTTCAGCGGCTACTCGGCGGTCACGACTCTCGATCCCGCGAAGGCTCAGGTTGCCGGCGCCACCGGCGGCAGCGAGCTCAGCGCCATCTACGACGTGCTCATGCGCTACGACCCCATCGGGCAGAAGTTCGAGCCCAAGCTCGCCCAGTCGCTCGAAGCGAGTTCGGACAGCAAGACCTGGACGCTGAAGCTCCGCGACGGTGTGAAATTCAGCGACGGAACAGCTTTCGATTCCAAGGCAGTGGCGGACAGTATCAACCGCTACGTCACCAACAAGGGACCGCAGTCGAGCCTGTGGGCTTCCAAGGTTGCCTCGATCGACACCCCCGACGCGACGACTGTCGTCTTCAACCTCGTTGATCCGTGGACGGGCATCCAGTCGATGCTCGCTACCGGACCCGGCATGATCGTCGCCCCGAGCGCGCAGCAGGGTGACCAGTTCACCCCGATCGGTGCGGGCGCGTTCACTCTCGAGAAGTTCGCTCCCAACGAGGAACTGCTGTTGGCTGCTCGCCCCGACTACTACGACGGCGCGCCGAACATCGACAAGCTCAAGCTGATCAGCATCGTCGGCGCTCAGCCCACCGCTGAAGCCCTCAAGACCGGCGGCATCGACGCCGCGTACATGCGTACGCTCACCCCGATCCTGGATCTGATCGAGTCGGGTTACCCCGGCTTCGTCGACATCCCGTCGCTCGGCTACATCGCGAACGTGAACATGGCCCCGGGTCGCCCGGGCTCGGATGTTCGTGTCCGCCAGGCGATGGCGCTTGCCGTCGATCCGGAGACGCTCAACACCCGCGTCAACAACGGCAAGGGACTGCCCGGCCAGGAGATCTTCCAGGACACCTCGCGCTGGCACAACGACGTCGCACCGATCGGCGTCGATCCCGCCAAGGCGAAGGAACTGCTCGATCAGGCCAAGGCCGACGGCTACGACGGAAAGATCACCTTCCTCTCCATCCAGGAACCGTCCGCCCAGGCAACGGCACTGGCCATCCAGGCGATGCTCAACGCAGTCGGCTTCGACGCTCAGATTGAATACGTCACCGGTGCAGGTGATCTGGTCAAGCGGATGTATGCCGATCACGACTACGACATGAGCACCGCCGCACTGAGCCTCGCCGAGGCCGATCCCTACGAGCGTCTGTACACGGGCATCAAGTCCGGCGGCCGCAACAACGCCACCGGCTACTCCGACGCCGAAATGGACGCTCTCCTGGACAAGTTGGGCGTCGCAACCACCGACGACGACAAGAAGGCAGTCCTGGCACAGATTCAGGAACGCGCCAACGAGACCGTCCCGTGGCAGGTGTGGGGCAACGTCGCCGCACTCGACGTCTGGAACCAGAACGTTCACGGTCTCGAGCAGAGCCTCGACGGAATCGTGCTCTTCGACGGAGCTTGGAAGTCCTAGAGAGCCTGAAGTCCTGGAGAGCTTGAACCAAGACCTGAAATCAGAGGAACTGCTGTGTATTGCGAGCTCGCTGTCCGAAGGAGACGAAATCGATGAACATCGGCGCAATAGGTAAGAAATTGGGCCAGCTCGTCATTGTGATCCTGATCGTCAGCTTCGGAACCTTCGTGCTGGCATCACTGATCCCCGGCGATCCTGCTGTCTCCGTTCTCGGTGAAGGCCGAACGCCCGCCGAGTACGAGGAAGTTCGGCAGCAGCTCGGGCTCAACGATCCACTCCTGGTTCGCTATTGGGACTGGCTGACCAGCGCTCTCCAGGGCGACCTCGGTAATTCGCTTGTTCCCCCGCAGCAGGACGTTCTGACTGCGATCGGCTCGGCGCTGCCCGTCAGCGTTCAGTTGGCCGTGATGGGTCTGGTCATCGCACTCGTCGTCGCCGTGCCGCTCGCACTCTGGTCGGCGCACCACGAAGGCGGCGTCATCGACCGCGTAATCAGCGCCGCGACGTTCGGTGTTCTTTCCGTCCCGAGCTTCCTCGCCGGTCTGTTGCTGATCATGGTCACCGTCAACTGGCTCGGCTGGTTCCCGCGATCACAGTGGGTGCGCATCGGGGACAGCCTCTCCGGAAACCTCTCACACGCAATACTTCCCGCGATCACCATCAGTCTCCTCGAGATGGCGATGTTCACTCGCGTTCTTCGATCCGATCTGGTGACGACGCTCCGTGAGGATTACATCCTCGCGTCGAAGGCCAAGGGAATGCCCACGCTGCGAGTGCTTTTCAGTGACGCGCTTCGCCCGTCGTCGTTCTCGCTCATCACGATGATGGGTCTGGCTCTCGGCGGCATGATCGGCAGCACCGTGATCGTCGAGACGCTCTTCTCGTTGCCAGGAATGGGCACGCTCATCGTCCGCGCAGCGCAGCAAGGTGATTCGCCGATGCTGCTTGGCGCGGTGGTCGTGATCGCGGTCATCTACGTCCTCGTCAACAGTGCGATCGATGTTCTGTACACCTATCTTGACCCGAGGAGTCGTCGTGTCCATGTCTGAAGTGACGCCAGACGGAGCGGCCCCGTCGCCGGCCCCGTCCGAGGTGATGACATACCGGCAGCAGACAGTCCTGCTGGCTCCCGGTCCCGTCGAGACGTTGGAACAGCCCAAGAATCTGGTCCTGATCGGATCGATTCTCACGGTGATCGGCGTTGCGCTGCTCGGCACCGCACTCTTCGGTTCGGCCATCATGATGACCGTCCGCATCGTGCTCGCGCTCGTTGCCCTGGTTTTCCTCTTCAAGGGTCTCGGCAAGCTCGGTACGTCCAAGTGGGGCAGTCAGTTCGATCTCTCGTACTGGTTGGCATGCATCTGGCTGGCCGCGCTGATCCTGGCCGCGATCTTCGCACCGCTGCTGCCGCTCGGTGAGTACAAGGACACGGTCAAGACCTTGGCCGAGCCGGGCTTCGCCTCGCCGAGCCTGCTCTCCGATCACCCGTTGGGTACCAACAACTTCGGTCTCGACCTGCTTGCCCGCGCTTTGTTCGGTGCCAGGGCATCCTTGACCGTGGCCATCTGCGCCGTACTGATCGGCATGATCATCGGCGGCACCATCGGCGTCATGGCCGGTTACTTCCGCGGCAAGGTCGACGCAGTCGTCGGAATCCTGACCAACTCGCTGCTGGCCATTCCTTCTCTGGTGCTGTTGATCGCACTGGCCGCGGTGCTCACGTCGAACCTGCGCAACATCACCCTCGCACTCTCGATTCTCTGCATTCCCAGCATGGTTCGAATCGCCAGGGCCAACACCATCGTCGTCGCCCAACGGGAGTTCGTGCTTGCCGCGCGGGCCATGGGCGCCACCAAATGGCGCGTCATCTGGCGCGAGTTGGTTCCCAACGTCCTCGTTCCGGTCGCCGCGCTCGGCCTGGTGGCCGTCTCCGGCCTGATTGTCGCGGAAGCATCACTCAGCTTCCTCGGACTCGGTATCGCACAACCTGATCCGACCTGGGGCAACATGATTGCGGAAGGCCAGGGCGGGATCGTGGAGAAGCATCCGTTCATCGTTCTGGTTCCCGGCGTCTTCCTCTTCCTGACGGTGTTCTCCTTCAACCTCATCGGCGAGAAGTATCGGAGTAAGCTGTGACCACTTCAGTTCAGAACGGCGTTCCGCTACTGCAGGCGGACAACATCAGGACCGTATTCGCCACTCCGCGTGGCCAGTTGCGAGCAGTCGACGGTGTCTCGATCCACGTTTCCGCCGGTGAAACTCTCGGTATCGTGGGTGAATCCGGTTCCGGCAAGTCGGTTCTCGGGCGCACCATCATGGGTCTGCTGCAGAAGGGTCCGGCTCTGGACATCAGCGGGACGGTGACGTTTGCCGGCCGCGACATGTCGACCATGAAGAAGTCGGAGATGAAGCACTTCTGGGGACCCGAGATCGCCATGGTCTTCCAGGATCCGATGACCTCGCTCAATCCGTTCAAGCGCATCGGTACCCACATCACCGAATCCTTGAAGTTCCACCTGGGTCTGAAGAAGGACGCGGCCCGCGATCGCGCTGCGGAACTCCTGTCGATGGTGGGTATCCCCGAGCCCAAGCGTCGGCTCGATCAGTACCCCCACGAACTTTCGGGCGGTATGCGTCAGCGTGTGGTCATCGCGATGGCCCTGGCCTGCGAGCCGAAACTGCTGATCGCGGACGAGCCGACCACAGCGCTCGACGTGACCGTGCAGAAGCAGATCCTCGACCTGCTCGCCTCGCTCAACGACAAGCTCAACATGGCCGTCATCCTGATCAGCCACGACCTCGGTGTGGTCTCGGGACGATCGGATCGCGTCGCCGTCATGTACGCCGGGTCCGTCGTGGAAACGTCGGCCACCGAAGAGTTGTTCACTCGTCCGCGCCACCCGTACACCGAAGCGCTGATGGCCGCGATTCCGCGACTCGAATCGCCGACGCACACAGTGCTGCAGACAATTCCGGGTGGACTGCCGGACATGACGAAGCCGATCACCGGTTGCCGCTTCGCCGCTCGTTGCCGGTACGCCCAGGACGACTGCCTGACCGGCGAACCGGCTCTGGCTCCCGGCGGCCTGGGAGACAACACAACCGAAAGCCACACGTTCGCGTGCCACTACCCGGTCGACACCCCTGAAGGCACAACGGCATTGGTCGCCAACGAGAAGGCCGGCACTACCGCAGCGGGCCTCTCGCTCGCGGTGAAGGAGATGGTCTGATGACTGCAGCAACCGATACCAGGAAGCCCGAGACGGTGGACGCGGCCCTGACGGTCGAGGATCTGGTCGTCGAATTCAACGTCGGCAAGGGGCAGACCGTTCACGCCGTGTCCGGGATCAGCTTCACCGTCGCTCCGGGTGAAACCTTGGGCGTTGTCGGTGAATCCGGCTGTGGCAAGTCCACGGCGGGCCGGGCGATCATGCAGTTGCCCTCACCGACGTCGGGCTCCATTCGCCTCGGAGAGACCGAAATGACGGCACTGGGCGCAGAAGAATTGCGTCGCAGCCGCACTCAGTTGCAGATGATCTTCCAAGATCCGATCTCCTCCCTGAACCCGCGTCGCAAGGTCAAGGCTCTCATCACCGAGGGTCCGTCGATCTGGGGCGGAAAAGACAAGGCCGCCATCGAAGCTCGAGCACGCGAGGTTCTTGCCGAGGTCGGGTTGGACCCGGACATGGTGTGGGACCGGACCCCGCGCGAACTCTCGGGCGGACAGTGCCAGCGTGTGTGCATCGCCCGTGCATTGATGCTCGATCCCAAAGTCCTGATCTGTGACGAGCCGGTCTCGAGCCTCGACGTCTCCGTGCAGGCGCAGATTCTGAACCTGCTCGAGGATGCGAAGAAGCGTCACGGGCTGTCTTTGCTGTTCATCGCGCACAACATGGCCGTCGTGAAGAACATCAGCGACCGCGTGATGATCATGTACTTGGGCCGCGTCTGCGAAATCGTTCCCGCAGAAGACATGCAGAACCGCGCGCTGCACCCGTACACGCAGCTACTGCTGTCGTCGATTCCCGATCCTGATGCCACCGTCACCGCAGCGCAGAACGTCGAGCAGAAGGTCATCGAGCTGCCGTCGCCGCTCAATCCGCCCAGCGGCTGCCGGTTCCGCACGCGGTGCCCGCTGGCCACGGATCTCTGCGCCGAGGAAGTTCCCGAACTTCGTCTCGTCCAGGGCGGTCATCAGGTGGCGTGCCACAACGTGTGACTACACGCGAAGCATGTTGCGTACGTGACCGGTTTCGTTGATCGACCCGACCCTGCGGCTTCCGTCCCGGGAAACAAGAATTCGCGTGACGGACACGTACTCGATCGGGAAGGTCAACGGACGCTCCAGCCCGAGTAGTTCCTGCAGAACGATATTGATGACGCCGCCGTGGCAGAAGATCGCCACGGTGGCGTTGTTGTCGGTTGCGGCGACGACGTCGTCGATCGCACCGAGGACTCGCGCACGAAAAGCGTCGCCGTCCACCGACTCGGGTAGCCATCCAGCCTTGATGCGCGCATACGTTTCCGGTGCGCGTTCCAAGACCTCGTGCATCGGGATGTAGTGGGGCTGCTCGTAGTCGTACTCCGCCAGACCCTCGAGCTCGGTGACCGGAAGATCCAATGCCTGCGCTACCGGGTCCGCGGTCTCGAGTGCGCGCTTCTGCGGGCTACTGAAGAGCCCGGTGATCCGGTAGGGGGCCAAAGCCGCAGGCAGCCGAAGTGCCTGCACGCGACCGGCGTCGGTCAGTGAGGGATCGGCGAAGCCTTCGGTGACCTCGGCCAGTTCGGGGAGCGCGTGTCGGATCAGGAGTAGTTGCACCCACGTCACCTTGCCATGTACAGATCGACGGCCACCACGAGGTTTCGGCCTTCGCGTTTCGCCTGGTACATGGCGGTGTCGGCGATGTCGAGCAGAGCGTCCATCTCGGCCATGGCCTGATCTACCCAGGCGACTCCGATACTGACCGTTCCGGCGAAGCCGCGGATGGATCGGGAGTGCGCCTCCTGTCTCTGTCTGATGCGTTCTGCCAGGGCAATTGCTTCCTCGAATGTGCAGTCGGCGGCGGCGACGGCAAATTCCTCACCGCCAAGGCGACCGGACAGTCCCAGTCCTTCGGTAGTGGCGAGGAGGGTGTTTCCGAACTGTTCGAGGACCGAATCTCCGGTGAGGTGGCCGAGGTTGTCGTTGATCGATTTGAAGTGGTCGAGATCGAGCATCATGACGGCGATCGATTTTCGCGCTGTGTGTTGGGTGTCGAGGAGTTCCTGCGACTGGGTCCAGAACGCATGTCGGCTCAGCGTTCCGGTCAGGGCGTCGCATTCGGCGATGCGTTGGAGTTCACGTTCAGCGCGTCGCTGTGCGCCCGTGGCGACGGCTACGGCGATGGGGGAGAGCGCCATCAAGATGACGGAGATTCTGGTGGTCACACCTTCGCTGAGCAGATGAACCGGATCTGCCAGGGCCAACCGCCCCTGGCCGGCCATGATCAGCGCCCACGCGCTCCACCCAGCCGCGAGGAGCGAAGTGCTGAACAGTGAGACGCGCATCGCGCACCACAAGAGCGCCGGCATCGGAAGCAGCAACGCGAGGGCTCCCTGCACTTCGAGGGCCAGCGGCAGGCAGGCGAGGAGGGCTGCCAGCGGCAGAAGGATCTGGGCGACCCGTCGAAGTCGCAGATTCTGCCGCACGGACGGCCCGAACGTACGACGGACGTGGTCGAGCGGAGGTGCGGAAAGAAGGATCGGCAGCACGATCAGATAGGTGCACAGGTCGGCGAAGAACCAACCCACCAATTCCGTTCCCGCACCGCTTCCTTCGTGGAGTTGAGTGCGCAGTGCGCTGGCGGACCCAGCCGTGAACGACGCCAGAACCGAGACGACGAAGATTCTGGTCGTGTACTTGGTCTCGGAGATCCGCCGCGGAAAACAGCCGAGCAAGTTCGCGGCGATCAATCCTGTCGTGACGCCGACCAGATTGATCGCATTCAGTTCGAAGGCCCTCTGCACGGGGCTTCCGGTCGCAAGATCCGCCGTCAGCAGCGCGGCGCCGCCGACAGCGAGTCCGATCGGCGCAAACGAGCGTGGGTTACGAAGGAGAATGCCCAGAAGGATCGCGTTGGCGGGCCAGAAGGTCGACAGAAACCCGGGCGGACGGGCGGCGATGCCGGCGAGTGCGACAACGAGTATGGCGACGAAGATCAGCGACGAGCGCACCCGGGTTGTCGAACGATCCATGGCCAGCCTGTCGTAGAAAGCAGAAGCTGTCCGAGCCTAGCAATGATCCGGCTACTGTCCGAGTTGTACGTTGAAGTGTCATTCCCGAAGGTTCGGCTGCGTGAGGCGCCGAATCAAGTTCGCCAACTCCTCGGGCTGATCGATCATCGCGTGGTGATGCGCCGGGCGCAGGACGTGAAAACTCCCGCCGAGGTAGGTGGCGAGTTTCTGCTGCTTTGCCATCCAGGCGATGGACCAGGGAGTGGTGTGGCCAGTGTGTGCAGCGACGACGCTGAGGTCGATGTCGGGCAGTGGGTGCTTGCTCGAGCGTCGTAAAGCGGTGAGCTCCAGCGCCATATCGGTGTATGCGACGTATTCGATCATCGCCGCCTCCAGATAATGAGGTTCGCGGTAGATCTTCCTGACCCATTCGAGGGTGGCTTCGGACGACCCGCTCGGCGGCACGGACTGGTTGAGGATCTTGCGCGTCGTGGTGCCGAGGAGTCGTTGGAGCCCGGTGGTGCTGAACGAAGCCGCGGCGGCCCGGGAGGCGATCAGCAGCAGGTCGCGGGGGAAAAGACGTTTCGGTTCTTTCTCGGCGCTGGAATCGAGGAGCAGCATCCCCGCCGCCCGATCGGGGAACAGTCGCGCGAAGCCTTCGGCATAGAAGCCGGCGATGGAGTGGCCGACGACGACGGCCGGACCAGTCAGTTCCAGAGTGTCGAGCACGTCGCGGATCCGCTGAGCTTCGCCGCGGACGGTCGGCACTTCGGAAGACGGCTCGCTGAGTCCGAAGCCCGGGCGATCGAAGCGGACGACGGTGTGGTCCGACTGGAGATGACGCGCGCAGTCGTCCCAGTCGAACCAGTTGCCCGCCAGTCCGCCGCACAGGACGACGACGGGGCCGTCGCCCTCGGCAAGAACATGCAGTCGGCTCTCGCCGACCTGCAAGATCTCGCCCGGTGGTTTCACGTGGAACAATTCCGGCACGTGAGAATCCGGACTACTGACGCGGTTTCGCGAGGGGGAAGGCCAGCGTCTCGCGGATGCTGCCGCCCGTGATCAGCATGACGATTCGGTCGACGCCCATCCCGAGACCACCCGTCGGCGGCATCGCGTGTTCGAGGGCTTGAAGGAAGTCCTCGTCCAATTCCATCGCTTCTGGATCGCCGCCGGCCGCGAGCATCGACTGCTCGGTGAGCCGGTTGCGCTGATCCACGGGGTCGGTCAACTCGCTGTACGCGGTTCCGAGTTCGACACCCCATGCGACGAGGTCCCACTTCTCGGCGACGCCGGGGATGCTGCGATGCGGCCGGGTGAGCGGAGACATCGAGGTGGGGAAGTTGGTGTAGAACGTCGGGAACTCCGTGTAGTCCTCGACCAGGTGCTCGTACATCTCCTGCGCGATGGCGCCGGTATCCCAGCTGGACTGGTACGGGATCTCGTTGGCGTCGCACAGCTTCTGCAGGTCTTCGAGACTCGTCTCGGGGGAGACGTCGACACCAAGCTTTTCGGCGACGGCGCCGTGCATCGTCTTCACCGGCCACTCGCCGGAGATGTCGACCTCGACCAATTCGCCGTCCGGGCCGGGTCGCATGATGATTTCGCGCCCGAACGCTGCGACGGCCGCCGCCTGGATGAGCTCGCGGCACATCCGCATCATGCCCTCGTAGTCGCTGTGCGCCTCGTAGGCCTCGAGGATCGTGAATTCGGGATTGTGTTTGAAGTCGACGCCCTCGTTACGGAACACGCGGCCGATCTCGAACACCTTCTCCATTCCTGCGACGCACAAGCGCTTGAGGTACAGCTCGGGTGCGATCCGGAGATAGAGGTCGAGGTTGTACGCGTTGATGTGCGTCAGGAACGGAGCGGCGTTCGCGCCGCCGTGCACCTGCTGCAGGATCGGGGTCTCGACTTCGAGGTATCCGCGACCACCGAGTGAATCGCGCAGCGACTTCACGACGGCGCTTCGAGCTTCGAGCAGTTCGCGGGCCTTCGGGTTGAGGGCGATGTCGAGGTACCGCTGGCGGACTCGGGTCTCGGGATCCGAGAGGCCCTTCCACTTGTCCGGCAGCGGGTGCAGGCACTTGCCGTTCATGCGCCACTCGACGGCGATGAGCGACAGCTCGCCCTTGCGGCTACGCCCGATGGTTCCGCTCACTTCGATCAGGTCGCCGAGATCGAACTCGGCGGCGAACTCCGCCAGCTTCTCCCGGCCGACGTTGTCCTGGTCGACCAGGACCTGGATGTCGCCGGACCAGTCGCGCACGTCCGTGAACACGACTCCGCCGTAGTCGCGAACCCTCAGCAGGCGTCCCGCGATGCGTACGCGGGTGCCCTCCGGCGACTTCGCTGCGGCGGCAATCGTGTGGGTCGGCGGATAGGCGACGGGGTAGGCGGCGATCCCTTCGTCGGCGAGTTGCGCGAGCTTGTTCATGCGCACCCGAACCTGCTCGGGTCGACGCGGACCGTTGGTCGTGAACGACGGCGCCGAGTCCGGCGGGCTGCCGTCGGCGTGCAGTCCTTCGGAAGTCACCAGAGCTGCCGGCACCGCCGCATGTGTTCCGGTGTGCTTGACGACCTGACTCGACTTGCGCCCGAAACTGGGCAGAACCACAAAGCCTTCGGCGATGGCCGACGCGAATCCGACGCGTGGAAGCTCGCGGTTGTCCTCGAAGCAGAGAAAACGCGGCTCCCAATCCGGCTGGTACTTCACGTTGGAGCGGTACAGAGCCTCGAGCTGCCACCAGCGGGAGAAGAAGACGAGCACCGAGCGCCAGATGCGGAGGATAGGGCCGGCGCCGATGCGCGAACCTTCCTCGAACACCGAGCGGAAGACGGCGAAGTTGAGCGAGACCCGCACGACGCCGATCTCGTCCGAACGTGTGGCCAACTCCGAGACCATCAATTCGACGACACCGTTGGGCGCCGTCGGCTTACGGCGCATCAGATCGAGCGAAACGCCGTTCGGTCCCCACGGCACGAGTGAAAGCATGCCGACGACGCTTTCGTCCTCCGTGCCTTCGCCCATGACGGCTTCGACGAGGAGGCAGTCGCCGTCGAGGTGATCGCCCAGTCGGCCGAGCGCCATGGAGAAGCCGCGCTCGGTGTCGGTGTCACGCCAGTCGTCCGCGCGGATGATGACGGCCGCCATGTCCTCCGGCGGGATGTCGCGATGGCGTCGCATCCGCACGGTGACGCCGTGGCGCCTGACGCGGGTGACGGCCTGGCGCACCGGGCGCATGTCGCGTCCGTTGAGGTTGAACTCGCGGGTGCGCAGGATCGCTTCGTCGCCGAGTTGCAGGACGCTCAAGCCTGCCTTCTTGTACGCCGTCGCCCCGGTTTCGCTGGCGCCCATAACGGCTGTCGCCCAGCCGTACTGCGAGGCCAGGTCCTGCCACGCTTCGATGGCGTGCGGCCACGCTTCGGGATCGCCGATGGGATCACCACTGGCGAGGCAGACGCCGATTTCGACGCGGTAGGTGATCGCGGCCTTGCCGCTCGGCGCGAAGATGACGGCCTTGTCGCGGCGGGTGGCGAAGTAAGCGAGGGAGTCGTCGGCGCCGAAGTTCTGGATCAACCCGCGGATCGCGGACTCGTCGTTGCCGGTGAGGGCGTTGTTGGAGCGTTGCGCGCGGAAGAGCGTCATAACTGCGGCGAGTAGTGCGATGGCGCCGAGGAGACCGAGGACCGTGTTGACGAAGACGCGTGGATGGCCGTCGAACACCTCGTTGTCGACCGAAGCCGCCGCAGTGACGCGGTTCAGGGCCCAGAGGAATCGTTGGTTCTGCGGCAGGTCGCCCGGGAAGAGTTCGACAAGGCCCCAACCGATCACGGTCGCGACAGCCATGCCGCCGATCAGTACGCCGAGCGCTTTCCAACCGGCGCCGCGTCGTACGCGTGTGTAGAACTCGGGCCTCGCGGCGATGAGGATTCCGATCACGACAAGCAAAACGACAGCGGCGACGGCGTTGTTCGGGTTCTTGTCGACGATCGTGGAGGCGATGTTGGTGAGGGTGATCAGCGCGAGGTAGATCGTCAGCAGCCACCAGGCGATGCGCTTGCGACTCGCGAGGGCCGCGGCGAGCAGGGCGACGACGAGCGCCCACGACAGGCTCGTATCCGGTGCGTCGAAGTAGTAGCTGTCGATGTATTCGCGTGGGACGCGGAGGATGTGCCGCAGAACCGGCGAGATGCTCCACAGGAACACCAGTACGGAGAAGACTCCGAGGATCAATCCCGAGATATGGGGAACCTGGCTGAACCGCCCTTTGCGGAATCGCCGCGCCTGGCGCGGATTTTCGGGTGGCGATTCCACCAACTCTGCAGTGGTGTCCGATACCTCGGTCAATGGTGCCATCGAGCTTCCTCTCCTACCGGTCGATCAGATCCTCACGCTAAGTGTGGTCTGTCGTGTCCAGTTTTGTGGGAGGAGGAAGATGATTGACATGACCGACAACATTCCAGCAGTACCCATCCGCGACGAAATGATTCGGCTCGGTCAGTTTCTCAAGCTCGCGAACCTCATCGAATCGGGCGCGGAGGCCAAGGAAGTGATCGCCGACGGCATGGTTTCAGTCAACGGTGAGGTCGAAGATCGTCGGGGCCGCCAGCTTCGTGACGGCGATGTCGTCGAGATCGGCGGGATGGCCGCCAAAGTGGAAGCCCCCGCCTGATCCCGCGACTTCTGACTAGCTTTCGCGAACGACGACGCCGTCCTGGTCGCTGTAGACGATCTCGCCGGGGTTGAAGGTGACTCCGCCGATTTCGATCGGCACGTTCTTCTCGCCCGAACCAGTCTGAGTGCTCTTGCGCGGGTTGGTGCCCAGCGCCTTGACGCCGATGTCGAGGGTGCGCAGGATCGCCGAGTCGCGGACAGCTCCGTTGACGATGACGCCGGCCCAGCCGTTGTCGACGCCGCGGCCGGCGATGATGTCGCCGACCAGGGCGGTGTGGATGCTCGCGTCACCGTCGACGACGAGGACTCCACCGTTGCCCGGTTCGCTGAGGGTCTGCTTCACGAGCAGGTTGTCCTGGAAGCACTTGATGGTCGTGATGGGGCCGGCAAACACTTCACGTCCACCGAACTGGGTGAACTGCGTGTCGCAGCTACGGATGTCGGGTCCGATCTCGTCGGCAAGGTCAGCGGTCGCTACAGGCTCGGTCATGCCCCACAGGATAGTCGGCAGAGAGTTGACCACGGGTTCCCAGACCTATGCCGCATCCGGTAGACATCGACGGTGGACACATCGCGCTGGTACCGATCGTTCGCGGAAGTGGAAGCCCGAGGGAACTCCGAGGTCTACGAGGAATGGGGCAACGGCGTATCGGAGGATCCAGCAGTCCTCGCTCTGATCGATCGACTTCCAGAACCCCGCAGGCAACCCAACCTGATATTCGGGGCGAGCCGTCACCTCGGTGCACCGGTCGCGCCGTATGCGTCGTTTCGCCGGTGGCTGAGGGAGAACTGGTCTGCGGTTGAACAACTTGCGCGGATCCGGACTACCCAGACCAATGAAGCAGGCCGCGCTGCTGTGTTGCTTCCCGTTCTCGGGTTGTTGAAGGGCCCGCTCTCCCTCATCGAAGTCGGTGCTTCGGCGGGCCTGTGCCTTTACCCTGACCGCTACAGCTTTCTCTACGACGGCACAAAGTATCTGCATCCAGTCGATGGTCCGTCCACCGTTCTGCTGGAGTGTGCGACGACCGGCAGTCCACCAATTCCGGAGAGAGTCCCAGACGTGGTGTACCGGGCGGGCATCGACCTGAACCCACTCGATGTAGGCGACACCGACGACATGAGATGGTTGGAGAGTCTTGTGTGGCCGGAACAGGACCACCGCCGGCGGCGATTGCGCGACGCAGCGGCACTCGCTCGTGTGGATCCGCCTCATCTGGTTCGCGGAGATCTCACGTCGGCTGTTGCCGATCTGGTCCGGCGTGCGCCACAGAACACAACGGTCGTGGTCTATCACAGTGCAGTCCTCAACTATCTGACCCTCACTGCCAGAGAGGAATTCGCAGAAACTGTTCGTGCTTTGCCATGCCACTGGATAGCCAACGAAGGTCTTGGGGTTCTGCCCGAAGTCGATGCCAAGTTGACGGCATCACCAGAGTCGCGCCGTGGCAAATTTGTTGTCTCTCTTGACGGCACACCCCGCGGGCTAGCTGGTGGCCATGGGCAGTCCCTCGACTGGTTAGACCAAACCCGCACGGCGCCAGCAGGTTAGGTGCTGGGAAGTATGCCGTTCAGCACTATGTCGGCGAGAGAATCGGCAAACGGTCCCGGGTCCGAGACGTCACGAACCGACAGTGCGAAGATGGCCGCGCCCGCCATGATGTCGAGGAGAGCGTCGGCGTCGACGCCACTTCGGATGTCGCCGCGCTCCCTCGCCGCTTCCAGTCGACGGTTCAGCTCGACGCGGACTCCGGCCAGTTGCCGCACCACGAGAACGTCGCGTAATTCCGCGTTTGTGCGCACTTCGCTCATCAGTCCGGGCGCCGCGGCTCGGGTGGCGGGAGCGGCGAACAGTGCCACCGCGCCCTGCACAAGCGCGCGAATCTGATCCGCGATCGTGCCCTCGGCGCCGAGTTCGGTGTCGATGTCCGCGCCCTGTTCGACGTCGAGTACCGGATAGATCGCGTCGTTGACGATGTGTGCCTTCGACGGCCACCGACGGTAGATGGCTGGACGCCCCACTCCGGCACGCGTGGCGATGGCGTCGATGGATGTGCCGGCGTACCCCTTTTCTTCCAACAGTTGCCTGGTCGCGTCCAGTACTGCGTCGTCGATTGCAGGGTTTCGCTGCGGGCCCAGGCGGTGCTGAGTTTCGGAATCTTTGGACATTTTGGGCAAATCCCTTGCGGTATCGCTGTGATGGCCGTTACATTCTGTCACGGCTTTAGTCGATACATATTGTATCGACTATCGGCACGTGCGCATCGGCGCCACCGAACCACGAGGAGTGGTGATGAACCTTCGAACCGAAACAGAAACCTCAGGCGGAGATCCCGACTACGCCGAATTCGCCAGGCCCGGCGAATCCCGCAATGACCCGGCAGAGATGCGACGCAGCCTCGAAGGCTGGCTCGCGAGCGTGCTGTGGCGAGGCTCGAAACCTTCCGTGACCTCGGTCGAGGTGCCAGCTGCGAACGGCATGTCCAACGAGACCGTGCTGTTCGATGCGACGTGGATCGAGGACGGGGTTCGAGCCGAGCATCGCCTGGTCGCCCGCATCGCCCCGCGAGACAGTGCGGTGCCGATCTTCCCGTCGTACAACCTGGACCAGCAGTTTCGGGTCATGAGCGCCGTCGCAGCTCATACGTCGGTGCCGATCCCGCGCGTGTACTGGTCCGAGAGCAACCCGGACGCGCTCGGCGGCGAGTTCTTCGTGATGGAACGGCGCGACGGCGAAATCCCGCCAGACGTCATGCCGTACACGTTCGGATCCTGGCTCTCGGAGGCTTCAGCGGCCGACTGTTCTCGGCTCCAGCAGTCCTCGGTCCGAGTGCTGGCGGAGTTGCACGCTATGGCCGATCCACACCTCGCTCTCCCCGAGTTGTGCCGCGATGGTGCCGAACCGACTGGGGCAGAAGCACTTCGCTCGCACATCGAGGACCAGCGACGCTACTACGAGTGGGCAACAGCCGACGGACCGGGATCTCCGTTGATCGAGCGCGGCTTCGACTGGATCGAAGCGAATTTTCCCGCCGATGCCGGTTCCGCAGTGCTCTGCTGGGGTGACTCGCGGATCGGAAACGTCATCTACCGCGACTTCGAACCGGCGGCGGTCCTCGACTGGGAGATGGCCACAATGGGGCCGCGTGAGCTGGACCTCGGCTGGATGATCTTCCAGCACAGGTTCTTCGAGGATCTCGCTGCCATGGCCGGACTCCCCGGAATGCCGGATTTCCTTCGTCGCGAGGACGTGGCAGAGGCCTACGGCTCGCTTTCCGGCCACCAGGTTGCGGATCTAGATTTCTACATCGTGTACGCCGCGTTGCGGCATGCGGTGATCATGTTCCGAGTCCAAAGTCGCGCAGTGGCTTTCGGTCAGGCGGAATTCCCCGCCAACCCGGACGAGATGATCCTGCACCACAAGACACTCGAAGCCATGCTCGACGGCACCTATTGGGAATCGCTCGCTACAGCCACGCTCACAACAGCGTCGGCCGCAACAGGAGATGCACGATGACACTGTCCCCGCTCGACGACTACCCGGTACATCAGATCGCCGAGACCATCCGCCACGTGGGCACCTCGGATCGAAACTTCTACGACCGTTACTACTTCAACTGCCATGCTGGCGTCGACGGCGACAGCGAGCCGCTGTTTCTCATCATCGGTCTCGGTCAGTACCCCAATCTTGGTGTGTGCGACGGCTTTGCGGTTCTTCGGCGCGGCGACGACCATATCGTCTTCCGGGCATCCCGCGCCTTGGGTGACGATCGTATGGACCTTTCAGTAGGCCCGTTGAGGATCGAGATCATCGAGGGTCTGCACCGTCTGCGGGTGGTGTTGGACCCGAGTCCCGAAGCGCCGGACCTGAGCTTCGACCTCACCTTCGAGTCCGACGGCCCCGCCAATCTCGAGGCCAGACATTTCCATCGCCAGCTCGAACGAGTCACCTTCGACACGCAACGATTCGTGCAGACCGGAACATGGTCCGGATCCCTGACCGTCGACGGCGACGTCATCCCGGTCACCCCGGAGACGTGGCGGGGTAATCGCGATCGATCCTGGGGTGTTCGACCGGTCGGCGAGGCGGAACCTCCTGGACGCAAGGCGGATCCGTCGATCGCCGGTAGTCAGAACTTCTTCTGGATCTACTCGATCATGCAATTCGGGGACTTCACCGTCGTCACGGTCGTTCAAGAGGATCAGCAGGGACGCCGAATTCTGGAGGATGCGACACGCGTCTGGGCGGATCGTTCGCGCGAGCCGGAGTGGTTGGGTCGACCGGACCACCAGCTCACCTTCATTTCCGGCACCCGCGAGGTGAAGAGCGGAACTCTGTACTTCCGGCGTCCCGGTGCACCAGGAGAATCCGACCACATCCTGGAGATAACCTGCGAACCGATTCTGCCCAACTACATCGGTGTCGGTACGGGCTACGGACTCGAGCAGGATTGGCGCCACGGGATGTGGCAGGGAGAACTGGTGGTTCAGGGCCTGCGAGAGAAGGTTTCGGACATCGAACCGTGGAAGAAGATGCTGTGCCCGGTCGACAACTTGGCCCGGTTCACCCTTGTAGAAGACGGCGTAACTCGCACCGGGACAGGACTGTTCGAGGTAGCAGTCATTGGACCCCACCAGCGATACGGGTTCACCGGAATCGGTGACGTCGCACCGTAACTCCAGCTCACCAAACCACAAATCCCAAACTACAGAGAGAGGTACTGCCACATGTCCACACGCTCACGAATATTGTTCGCTCGCACTGCGAAGGCCGCCGCACTTGTTGTCACCGGAGGCCTGTTGTTTGCCGCTCCCGCCACGGCCATCCCGCTCGACTTGGGCTCTCTCAACACGGGATCGGTCGATCTCGGCTCGCTCGATCCTGTGCTCGCGCCGACACCGAACTTGGCCTCCGTGGCCAACTTTCGCGACGTCGCCGGCAATGACGGTAGGGGATACGCCACCGTCGACGGCTCGCACCTCAAGCGCGGCGTCATCTACCGGTCCAATGCGCTGACCGCGACCAGCGACGCAGACAAGGCGACGCTCACCGGCCTCGGACTTGCCGACGCCTATGACCTCCGCGGTTCAACCGAGATCTCCAACCCGTTCATCGGTGGCGCGGACAGGCTCCCGGACGGTGTGACGTACACGAACATCCCCATCGAGTTCAAGGATCTCACTCAGCTCGCCACAACGATCAAGTCGCCGGAAGAGGCCAAGCAGTTCTTGGTCGACACCAACCGCAGTTTTGTCACCGACCCTGTGCGCCGTGCCGGCTTCAAGCAGGTTCTCTCGGACATCGCTGCTGGTGACGGGGTGCAGTTGTTCCATTGCACTTCAGGTAAGGACCGCACGGGTTGGACCGCGATGTTGCTGCAGACCATCGCGGGTGTCCCCGCCCAGACGATCATGGACGACTATCTGTTGAGCAACACCTACCTTCAGGCGACCAACGAGAAGATCCTTGCGCAGATCTCTCAGGCTCTGAGCCCGCAGGTAGCGACCAATCTCGAGCCGGCCCTCGGTGTCGATGCGTCGTACCTGGAAGCTGGACTCGCGCAGATAGCCAGCGATTACGGAACCGTCGACGGTTATCTCACCGAAGGTCTCGGACTCACTGCGGACACGATCGCACTTCTGAAGGCCAAGCTCGTCGACTAGTTGCGCGCCGCTAAAACGCTTGAACGAACGAGTACCAGTCGCCGTCGAACTCCTGGTATCCGATCTCGCCGTCGCGGCGGGGCTTGCCGAGATATGGTGCGCCGTCGGGTAAGTACGCCAGTCCGATCGAATCGATCAGACCGCCCTCGATGTGGAAGCGGCACCCGTTGCCGACGGGCCAGACCTGCAGGACCCGGTAGACGCCAATTGTTCGGTTGTCCAACGACTTCTGGCAATCCGCGGCCACTGCTTCGAGCGAATCTTTCGACAATGCAAACGCAACACGCGAGGGGACGGACAAGGTCACGAGCGCGCCGGTGACGAGGACTATCACCGGCGCGATCGTGCTCAAACGCAGGGTTTTGTACTTCATCCAGCCAATCAGGCTGAGTATCAACCACACTCCACCCAAACCGAGTAACACTGAGGCGGCGAGCGCAAAGAATGGAAAGTACACAACCGGCGGCATAAAGGACCACACGATGACGCCGCATGTGAGAGCGACAAGCACTGCGATGACAACTGCCATCACCTTCCACCAGGATGCCGGACCTCCGCGCGCAGTTGTCGGATCACCGTCAGTCATCGGACAACCCTTGCACAAGGCAGTAATTGTGGGGTGGCAACGAATGGAATTGTTGCCACTGGGTTACGTCGAGGCCGTCGTGCGTTGAACCGAGAATTGGTCACTTTCAGCGCCGGCTATCTCTCTGATGCCGGAGGGTATGGTCGGATTGTGAACCAGGATCTGATCATTCGCCGCTACCTACCCTCGGATGAGGATGTGGTCGTCGACCTGTGGTCGCGCGCTGCCCGTGAAGCCCATCCATTCCTTGCAAGCGAGGGGACCGGTGAGCGGGAGCAGAAGATGCGAGAGGTCTATCTGATTCAGGCCGACAATTGGGTGGCTGAGCACAACTCCGAAGTTGTTGGCCTGTTGGGAATGATCGGCTCCGAAATCGGGGGACTGTTCGTCGCGCCGGCATCACAGGGGTTGGGAGTCGGGAGGGCGTTGGTCGAACACGCCACCACCATGCACGACGAGGTGACACTCGAGGTTTACACCCTCAACGATCGCGCCCGCAGGTTCTATGCGCTGATGGAGTTCGAAGAAGAGGGGCGCCGACACGACGCCGAGACGAACCACGAATTGATCACTCTGCGTCGTACTGGTCGCGACTCCTCCCTCATTCAGGCCTGAGAAAGGCGATTCAGCCCAGCGCAGGGTGCCAGGAGTTCCACCACTCCACGATGGGAACCAGCCAGGGAGTCCAGATCTTCCAACTGTCACCGAGTCCGTACGGCGGTATCGGAATCATGACCATCGCCTCCTGAACGTCCCGCAGACAAACTCGTCCGTGAATCTGATGTATCCCAACGCGTCTACGCTTGGGCCTGCTGGTCTGCCTGCAGGTGCTTGACCGGGCATCCCGTGGGGAAGGTGCCGAGGTCTTCGACCTTGTAACCGCTCGGGTAGCTGCGGATGTTGGGCAGCTCGCGGGCGAATTTCCGCTTCGTACGCACCGGGAAGAACCGCAGCAGACGCGCGCGGACCTTCAGCGCGCCGCGTGAGACGACGCGCATCGCGGTGCTCGGGTGCTTGTAGTGGAAGGCGTCGAGTAGGTGATCGTCCATGAGGGCGAACGCGAATCCCTTGACCAGAGCCTTCGGCGCCAGGTTGTTGGGCGGGAAGGTGCACATCAGGTCGAGGGTGGAATCAGCGACGGCCCGCGCTCCGGAGTCGAATGAAAAGTGTTCGCGCTCATAGTCGTCGAGAAGTTTGACGAACCCCTCGTAGGTGTCAGGAGTGTCCTTGATGTTCATGTACCGACCCAGGTGGCGGTAATAGTTCGTCGACCCGACGATCTCGTTGTCGGTCATCTTCCGCCAGCCGTACTCGTCGAGCCATCTGACCGGCGTGACGACAAAGGTGGCCAGAACGTAGAGCATGTCGTCGTTGGAGATGTCGTAAGAACCGTGCATCTGATTCATTCGACGCACGCTCTTGCGGCCTTCGGTGCTGCTGAGGCCGTGCTCGAGGATGGCATCGAGGATCAGGCTGGTGTCGTCGTAGCGCTTTTGAACCTTGTCGGTGAACTCGCCCGTCGAGAAGAGGAGCTTGCCGATGGACGGGACCGCGTACGTGCGAAAAAGGGCGAAGCTGAGCGCCTGATTGATGTCCCAGGGAAACTCCTGCGCCGCGAGAATGCGCGACATCTCTTCGTAATCGGTTTCGGGATCGAGTCGATCCGTGCGACTGCGGAGGTCGTAGCGCTTCATCTGAACACTCCCTGGGACTGGTCTGCGCGCTGCAGAGGTAGGTGTGAGCTGCACCACCGACTGTAGTTCTGACAACACGCGTTGTCTAGGGGTGTGAATAGTCGACTTTCCATCGTTTCGGGCGTTGTACCAGGGGTATCCGGAAAGTGTTGTCGACCCGAGGAGCAGCTATGAGCGTCACACGCACGGCCGGGGTTTTTGCGGCCATCGGATTACCGATTGCCGCGAGCGTCATGTTCGCCGGAGTCGCCTCGGCTGATCCGCCCCACCCTTTCGGCGGCGCCGCCGTCACCATCGGGTGCCCGAATCAGGGGTCACTGGCCTCGTTGACCGGGCTCACCGGCCAGTCCGGACCAGAGTCCAATCCGCCCATCGCCAAGGGTGATATTCGCTTCGATTCGTTCCCGGCAGCCGCGCCCATTCCGGCGGCGGGTCAGGTGACCGTTGCGTGGGTCAACACAGACACGGGTAAGTCCGGAATCGTGGACCTGGTAGGGGCGTACCCGTATCTCTCTGCCACGGTGAACACCGGCGTCGGCAATGTCGTTGCGACGGCGTTCGGTTCGATCAATTGGGGCAGTAGTCCCATCTGCCAGTCGAATCCGACGATCGGCAGGTTCATAGCCTGATCGTCATAGCCTGATCGTCGCAGCCTGATCGTCACAGCCTGAACGGGCACAGGGTTGGCGGTATCGCGTGATTATCTGTCATCTCGGAGATACCGCCGTGTCCGTCCCATCCCATATTCTGAAACGTGTTAGTTGAAAGCATATTTCAGGGATGGAAAAGGTGGCGACGTGAATGGGTCGAGCGCGCGTCAGTTGATGAGCCAGATGCTCGTCGAGAAACGAAACAGTCTTGCGCCCGAAATGGTCGGCATGCGCTGCGAGGGTGCTCGCCGCATGCACGGACTCAGTCGGCGTGATGTCGCGCAGATTGCCGACATCAGTTTCAATCACTATCAGCGATTGGAACAGGGTACGTCCGTTGGTGTTTCGGCTCCGGTCATCGTACGTATCTGCGACGCCTTGTTGATGGAAGACGACGAGAAGGCGCGCATGCTGGCGTTGCACCAGGCATGGGCGCGCCCTCGTCGACCGCTGGCTGGATCCCGAGTTGCCGGACCTCAGGCCGCCGGTGAAATCTCCGGTAGGCAGCGGGCCAGTTCGTCCGGCGTGTAGAAGAAACTCCCGACGCTCACCGGAGCGCACGGGGCAGCAAATGCTGTCTCGCGCTCGTTGTAGAGCATTCGGACCAGCCGCTCACCGTCCGGTCCGGCGTAGACGTCCCACTGCACGTTGGCGGCCATCGGGCTGACATTCGCTCCGCGCCAGGGGTTGTTCGCGTAGGTGTAGAGATCGCCCTCGGCCTGCGAGGCGGTGCTTCCCGGCAGTTTCAGGAGCGCAGCGAAGGGGATGATCGTTTCTGCGTGTGCAAATCGGAAGTCCGCTCCCGGCACGGCGGCGTCGCCGGTGTGTTCCTGCAACCCGCGCAGGAACTCGTCGCGCAGGACGGTTGCCATCCGGTAGGTGACGTCTTCACCGGTGAAGCCAGGGCCCTTGGCGTAGTAGTCCTCGGCGTCGTTCGTGTACGCGAGCCACTGAGCGTCGTCGGAGTCGATGAACCGCTCGAAATTCCACGTGCCTTCTTCGGCCATGCCCGGAGTGATGATGTACGTGTTGTACAGCATGTACGCGGCGTCGACCTCGTTGTCGATCGTGCTGGAGCCCTTGCCACGGTCGACGAGTGAGAACTCGCCCGCACTCAGCCGGTTCACGAAGTCCTCCGAGTAGAGCCTGAGCATCATGTGCCGCGAGACCTCGCGGGTGCGGGGAAGATCGGCGATCTGGTCGTCGACGGCTTTCAGTCGAGGATCGGACTCTTCGTAGTCCTTGTAGTCGGCGTTTGCATCCGAGTCGTGGAAGTAGAGAAGGTCGGCATCCGTGGTCACTGGCGCAACATCGCCGGCGACGGCCGGAAACGCACCGGTCAGGCCCTGAGCGAAGTTCTCGGCGCTGTCCACGGCACGGTCGACGCCCGACGAAGTCAAAGTGATGGTGCCCTGTTGCGCTGCGATGGCGTCGAACAATTGAGGGAGGCGCTCGGTGACGCGCGCTCCGAGCTGCCGATGTTCGGCCACCCCGAGTCCGCTGAGGTTGCCGTACCCCAGCTTCTTGTTGGCGTCCATGAGATCACGAAGCGCCGGGCCGAATTCCTTGCCGACGGGTGTCAATGCGTTCTCGGCTTCGGCGATTTCCCACAGCTGCAGGCTCAGGTCGTCGTACTTCAGGCTCGACAGTGCTCTGGAACCATGGCGCGCAACACTTTCCGTGTACACCGGGATGTATCCGGTCGGCGGCGCCTGATAGTCGGCGATGCGCTGACCGGGAGTGTAGGGCGTCTTGGACGTGAAGCCGCCGTCGCTGACGGTCGGTGTCTCTGTCGAACCGGAACTCGAACCGGCGTCGAGCGAACCGAACGGTGACGCCGTGGCGATGGACTGGACGCTGCTGGTGACAAGCACGAGTCCGACAGCGCCGGCAGCAGCCAGCACGCCGAAGCGTGAGCTTCGCATGGTGAGTTGATCCTCTCCGTCGGTGCCGAGGTGACACGACGGAAGGAAAGTTAGAACAGCTAAGCGTCCGAATTGCACCTATTTGCCCATGTGCAGATGGACGCGGGGTTACAAGTTTCGGATTCGCGGAGCTCAGGAGGGTTTGGCGGCAATCCCGATCGACACGGAGAGCGACAACGCGATGAGGGTCATGGCCAGCCACTGGTAGCTCTTGGGCGTGGGCTGCTTCTTACGTCCGAACTTGCTCACTGATGTCTCCCGTTTGTCCGTGGGTACTCAGCACATATTACTGTTCCATTACCCCGATTGCGTGGTCGACCTAAAACTGTGCGCGATCAGACAGCAGGCGGACCGTGAAGTCCGCCCGCTGCCCTGTGATCAGGAGGTCGTGCGCAGCTCCCGTCGCAAGATCTTGCCCGTGACGGTCTTGGGCAGTTCCTCCACCAGCACCACGGAGCGTGGGTACTTGTACGCCGCCATCCGCTGCTTGCAGTGATCGATCAAGTCTTCCGGCGTCACCGAGGCCCCCGCGACGAGGCTGACAAACGCCTTCACCGTCTCACCGCGGTATTCGTCGGCGATCCCGACGACTGCCGCCTCACGGACTGCGGGGTGCTCGGCAAGAACGTCCTCGACCTCGCGTGGCCACACCTTGTAGCCGGACGCAATGATCATGTCCTTCTTACGGTCGACGACGTAGAACCAGCCGGCTTCGTCCATGAAACCGACGTCGCCGGTGTGGAACCACCCGTCGCGAATGGCCGACGCACTCTCCTCCGGCTTGTTCCAGTAACCGCGCACCACCTGTGGACCACGGACGACCAATTCGCCGATCTCTCCGATCGGCAGGACCGCACCGCCCTCGTCTTCGATGCGGACCACGGTGTTGGGTACTGGAACGCCAACGGACAGTGCCCCGGACGTGGGGTCGACGGGCGTGTCCGCCCCGACGGGAACGGCGTGAGTGGGCGACGTGGTCTCGGTCAGCCCGTAGATGTTGTGCAGCGCAGCACCGGTCATGGCGCGGACTGCCTCGGCGGCTGTCGGCGAGATGGGTGCGCCGCCGGAATACAGCAACCGCATGGAGGTGAAGTCTTCGGGCGCGCAACCCGGAGTGTTGAGCAGTGCGGTGAACGCAGTGATGGCGCCGACTGTGAATGTCGGGCGGTGCTCACGAATCGCGTCGAGCATCACCTCGGGCTGGAAGCGGTAGGCAAGCACCAGCGGCATTCTCGCCAAGACGGACACCGCGATGTGACCGATCAACCCCGTGATGTGGAAGAGCGGTGCGACGCCGAGAACCGTGTCTTTCGGGGTGAGCCCCAGCCAGTCACGGTAGACCTGGGCGTTGAAGGTCATGTTCGCGTGAGAGGTCATCGCTCCCTTGGGCGGACCTGTGGTCCCCGACGTATAGGTCAGTACCGCAATGTCTTCCGGTGCAGCGTCGGTAGTGATCGGATCGCCGAGACGATGCTGGTCGATCAGCGTCGCGAGATCGTCGGTACCGAGATCCTTCTTCACGATTCCGTCGAAAACCCGTGGATCGTTGCGGCTTTGGTACTCGAGTTCCGAGGTGGTGATGACTCGCCTGACCGGCGAGTCGGAGACGACGTTGCGGCCGACGGACTCGTAGAGCCCCTCGAGAGCGATCAGAACCGCTGCTCCGGAATCTTCGAGTTGGTATCCCAGTTCTCGTTCACGGCTCATGGGATTGATCGAGACTGCGACGCCGCCGGCTTTCCAGATTCCGGCGAGGGCGAGCACGAATTGCGGAACGTTCTGCAGGAAGAGTGCGACACGGTCTCCCTTCGTCAGACCACCTGCTCGTAGTGCGCGGGCCAGGGCGTCACTCTGCTGATCCAGTTCGGCGAAACTGAGTTGACCGTCGAAGTACTTCACGGCCGTGGCGTCCGGATCAGAGCGGACCGCCGCTGCCAACAATTCGAGCATTGTGGGCTGTTCGACGTCGATGTCGGGGGGAACGTCGTTGCGGTACAACGCCAACCAAGGGCGATCTTCGTATGTCATTTGATGGCAACCGGATTCACGGGAGAGCCGCTGGCCTTGGCAACCTTGAGCGGTGCGGCGACGTACAAGAACGTGTACTGGCCGTCGGACGCGCAGTCCGCGGCCAGCTTCTCCAGATCGCAGATCTCGGTGAACACGACACCGAGATTGCGCATCAATGCGTTGTGGAGAACCAGTGCCACACCGTTTTCGGGGTCGGTGGTGACCTCGTTGGCAATGGTGTCGGTGACGAGGTTCGGAATCTCCATGTCCTGGAACCACTGGACGAGTTCGGGGCTGTAGATCAAGCCGGGCTCGCAGAATCCCTCGTAGAAGGCTTCGCCCTGGTCGAAGAACAGCTTGAGGAAGTTGGTGCGGATGACGAGAATGTCACGCTTCTCGATGGTGACGCCCTGCGCTTCGGCACAGGCCAAAAGATCATGGTGCGTGAAGGTTTCGGCCTTGTCGAGGTTTTCCTTGCCGCGGAACTTCGCCATGTCGAGAAGTACTGCGCGTCCGACGACGCCGCGGTCGGCAATCGGTTCGACGCTGGCCTTCTCCAGGCCGCCGACAGTGGTATCAGCCGAGTATCCGTTCCACAGGGCGCCGTCGTACCAGACGTGGCCGAGTGCGTCGTACTGCGTCGAGCCCTGCAGGAATGCGTCGATCTTGTCGTCCGCGTAATGCAGGCCGCCGGGGAAGTTGGGGGCGTCGTCGCCGTCCCAGCTGCTCTCGTCGAAGATCTGTGTGCGCTCGGCGGGGCTCCGGCCCGGCCAGACCGGATCACCCTTGGGATCGCCGATAAGACGTTGGAGTGTGAACACGGAACCCTGCTTGATGGTTCCGACGCCGCGAAGCACCTGTCCGGCGTCGAGGTAGTTCAGTGAACCGACCTCGTCGGACTCTCCCCACTTGCCCCAGTTGCTGGGTGCGTCGCGCAGGAGTTCTCCAAGATATGGCGCCTCGGTCATGGTGATTCGATCCTCTCGCTACCGACACCGAACGATCGCTCGGGCGGACCTGGGTCTTTGTGATCCACATCATGTTCAGGCCGATAACTAGTATTCAACACGTTCATAGATTTCCGTGGTCATCGCATTGTTGGAAATCCTATGTTCGGCAATACTGAACACTGTGACCGAATTTGAGAATGCTGTCCTGATCGGGGCGTCGATCCGGCAAGCGCGGCGTCACAGCGGGCTCTCGCTGCGTGAATTGGCCAGGCGTCTCGATGTCAGCCCGGCTACCCTCAGCGCTGTCGAGACCGGAAAGACCAGAGTCAGCGTCGACCGGTTGGCGGCAATCGGCGGGATTCTCGGAGTGCGTTTCGACGCTCTGCTCCCGGCTGCGATAGTGCGTCCGCCGGAACAGCCGCGATGGGGAGGCGACGACGCCGACCCGGACGCACATTTTCGCCCGAACGAGTGGCGAAGGTTCGGTCCGAGTTCGTTCGATCCGGTGTTGGCTGCCGCGCTCGCGGAGATGGTGAAGACCGGATATCACGGCGCTGCGATGCGTGAGATCGCCAAACGTGCGCAGATGAGTGTTCCGGGTCTGTATCACCACTATTCCAGTAAGCAACAGATGTTGGCCGAAATTCTCGACCTCACCATGGCTGAACTGAACACGAGATCGTTGGCGGCTATCGAAGAGGGCGAAAGTCCCGACGAAAGATTGGCTTTCCTTGTCGAATGTGTGACCTTGTTCCATATCTATCGGCGTGATCAAGGATTCCTCGGCGCCAGCGAAATGCGCAGTCTCACAGCCGAGAACAGGTTGCGCATCACGGAATCACGCAACTACCAGCAATGGTTGATGACGAAGCAAGTGGACGACGGAATCGCCGCCGGTGTGTTCGAGACGGATCGGCCGCGACAGGCCGCGCGTGCGATTGTCGTGATGTGTGTCTCTGTCGCGCAATGGTATCGGCCGAGCGGACCACAAACCCCCGAGGAAATTGCACGCGACTACGCGCGTTTTGCGCTGGATCTGGTGCGCCTTCAGCGACCGTGACGGACGTCATCCGGTTCGGGTGATGCGCCTGCGGGCAAACGGGTCCATGCTTGGAAGGTATCCGTACCGCGACTCGAGTAAGGAACGAAACCCAATGTCTTCCAATCTGTCTCACAAGGCCTACATGATCGGTGCCGGCATCGGAAACCTCTCGGCTGCCGTCTATCTGATTCGAGACGGTGAGTGGAACGGTGAGGACATCACCATCATGGGCCTGGACATGCACGGAGCGAACGACGGCGAATCCGCCGCTACGTTTCAGCACCAGTACGGCCATCGCGAACTCGGTAACGACGCGGGTTTCATCAACCGCGGCGGCCGCATGCTCAACGAGGAAACCTACGAGAACCTCTGGGACGTATTGAGTGCGGTTCCGTCGCTGGACAACCCGGGAAAGTCGGTGACGGATGACATTCTCGACTTCGACCACGCGCACCCCACGCATGACGTCGCACGGTTGATCGACCGAGACGGTATTCGCAACAAGGGCGAGAACGATTACAAGCACATGCAATTCGACAACAAGGACCGGTACTTGTTGACGAAGCTGATGACGATGCCGGAGTCGGACGAGGCAAAACTCGACGACATCAGCATCGAGCAGTGGTTCGAGGACACTCCGCACTTCTTCACCACCAACTTCTGGTACATGTGGGAGACCACTTTCGCTTTCAAGCGGGTGAGTTCGGCGATGGAGCTTCGCCGGTACATGAACCGAATGATTCTCGAGTTCAGCCGCATTCAGACGCTTGCGGGTGTCACCAGGTCCCCGTACAACCAGTACGAGAGCATCATCTTGCCGATGCGGACCTTCCTCGAAGGTAAGGGCGTGAAGTTCGTCAACGAACTGAAGATCACGGAGTTCGTGTTCAAGGACACCCCGCTTCGAGACGAGATCATCGTGACGGGACTCGATTACGAGAACGTCCGCACCGGCGAGAAGGGCCGAATCGACGTGGCGGAAGGCGATTTCGTCTTCGACACCAACGGCAGCATCACCGACAGTTCGTCGATCGGCGATCTGGATACTCCGATCGTCGAAGACATGAGATACGCGCCGAGTGCGCTGCTGTGGAAGCAGGCCACCGAGCATTTCTACGATCTCGGGAATCCCGACAAGTTCTTCGGGGACCGGGCGCAGAGTGAGTGGACCAGCTTCACCGTCACCACTTCGTCACACGAGCTCATCAACGAGATTTCCCGAATCACCAAGCAGCTCCCCGGAAATGCACTCAACACGTTCGTGGACTCGAACGTGCTTCTGTCGATCGTGGTTCACCATCAGCCGCACTACCACGCGCAGAAGGAGAACGAAGGAGTCTTCTGGGGTTACTGTCTGTTCCCGCGCAAGGACGGAGATTACGTGAAGAAGCCGTTCATCGAGATGACCGGCCGGGAAATGCTGGAAGAGACTCTCGGGCATCTCGAGGCACTCGACGAGAGCGGTGCGCTCGCCGCGCGCCGACAAGAGATTATGGACAGCGTCGTGAATTCGATTCCCAGCCACATGCCTTACGCCAGTGCGCTGTTCAATCGGCGAGCCGTCGGCGACCGGCCGCTGGTGGTGCCGAAGCACTCCAAGAACCTGGCCTTCATCAGTCAGTTCGCGGAGTTGCCGTTCGACATGGTGTTCACCGAGCAGTACTCGGTGCGCTGCGCTCAGGTGGCCGTCTACAAGTTCCTGGGGATTCCGGAAGACAAGCTCACCAAGATGCATCACTACGAGAAGGATCCGAAGGTCCTCGCCAAGGCCGCAGTGACGATGTTCCGCTGAGGGGTGCTCAGCGACCGTGCCGCTTCTCGTAGTCCTCGCGAGTGCGATCGGCACGGCGCTGGGCCTTCTCGTCGAGCAATTCGGGATCGAGTCCGTGGCTCAGCAGTCGGTGACGGCGGTAGATGGTCCCGAGCGCCACGACGAAGTACGCGAGCGGGATGAGCAACAAGGCCATCATGGCCAAGGGAATCCAGATCGGTCCCGGAATCAACAGGAACAGCAGAAGAATCAGCGTCGCCGGCACGGTGAAACGAATGATGTAGCGAGCCTGCGCACCCGGTCCGACCAGATCGTTCCGCACCCAGTCCTGGTACCGGTCGGGGAGCGTCTTCCCCAGGAGGTATCCGCAGTACTGGGGGAAGTTCGGGCGAGTCTGTTCGGCCATGGCCTCCAGGATAGTGCCTGGTACTGCCGCTTACGCCGGTGCCTTGAACGTGCGTCGGTAGGCGCTCGGTGAAACGCCGAGCGCCTCGTTCATGTGTTGACGCATCGATGTCGCGGTCCCGAAGCCGGTTCGAGCTGCAATTGCATCGATCGACAGATCGGATTCCTCCAGCAATTCACGTGCCCGATCGACGCGTCTGCTGGTCAACCAGCGGTTCGGTGTGGTTCCGACTTCGTCGCGGAATCGACGGCTGAAGGTGCGGACGCTCATGTTGGCACGCGTCGCCAGGTCTGCCAGCGTGATCGGATCGCCGAGATGTTCGAGGGCCCAGTGCCGAGCGTCGGCAGTCGATTCCGAAGGCTTGTCAGCCAGTGGGCGGCGGATGTACTGCGCTTGACCACCGTCGCGCCACGGCGGTACGACGCAACGCCTCGCGACGGTGTTCGCCACTTCCATGCCGTGGTCGCGTCTGACGATGTGCAGACAGAGATCGACGCCTGACGCCACGCCGGCCGAGGTCAGGATGTGGCCTTCGTCGACGAACAGCACGTCGGGATCCACGTTCACCTTGGGATAGACACGCTGGAAATGGTCGGTGTTGCGCCAATGCGTCGTGGCACGGAGTCCGTCGAGCAAACCGGCCGCGGCGAGGATGTACGAACCGGTGCAGATCGAGACCAGCCGGGTCCCCGGGCGGATGTGTTCGAATGCTGCGGTCAATTCGGGGGAGAGATAACCCTCGTCGAAGGCCGGGCCCAATTCGTACGACGCGGGGATGACGACGGTGTCGGCGGTGGCGAGCAACTCGCTCCCATGGTCGACCGAAATGCTGAAGTCAGCGTCGGTCTGCACGGGATTGCCGTCGACGGTGCACGTCAGGATCTCGTACAGCGGCCGATCCTCGACGTCGATGGCACGCCCGAAGATACGCGCGGGGATCCCGAGCTCGAAGGGAATGACTCCGTTCAGAGCCAGTACGACGACGCGATGCGGACCAGACATGGCTCGATCCTTTCATATATTGGCAATCTGGCCACTGTTCTCGATCGAATCCGAACTGCAGAATTCTCTCTGTGACTTCTGAGACCGCTCTCCCCGAATCGGGCCCGCAGCAGGTGAGCCCCCCGCGCTTTCACCGCGCGTGGTCCGTCGCGATCGTGGCATTCCTGGCATTGGTCGGTGCGGCGAGCTTCCGCGCTGCCCCATCGGTGCTGATCGATCCGCTGCACGAGGATTTCGGGTGGTCGCGCGCCAGCATCTCGGCCGCCGTCTCGGTCAACCTGATCCTGTACGGGCTGACCTCGCCGTTCGCCGCTGCCCTGATGGAAAGGTTCGGTATCCGGGCGGTCGTCACTTCGGCGTTGGCGCTCATCTCGCTCGGCAGTGGTCTCACGATCTTCATGACCTCGAGTTGGCAGCTCATTCTGCTGTGGGGTGTGTTCGTCGGCCTCGGTACGGGTTCGATGGCGCTGGCGTTTGTCGCCACCGTCGTCGATCGCTGGTTCGTCGAAAAGCGTGGTCTCGTGACCGGCATCCTGACGGCCGGTGGTGCTGCCGGTCAGCTGGTGTTCCTGCCCGTCCTGGCGAAGCTCGCGGAAACGTACGACTGGAAGAGCGTCGCCTTCACAGTTTCGTTTGCCGCACTGGCCGTCGTGCCGTTCGTTCTGCTGTTCCTGCGTAACTATCCGTCAGACGTGGGAACGACGCCGTACGGCGCGCCCGCCGATTACGCCCCACCCGCCAAGCCTGTCTACCAGCGCGGCGGCGCCGGAGGCCGGGCGATCTCGGTGCTGGTGATGGCGTCGAAGACCAAGGTGTTCTGGCTTCTCGCCGGTACCTTCGCGATCTGCGGCGCGAGCACCAACGGCCTGATCGGAACGCACTTCGTCCCGGCGTCGCACGATCACGGAATGCCGATCACGACGGCCGCGTCCCTGTTGGCGTTGATCGGAATCCTCGACATGGTCGGCACCATTGCTTCGGGTTGGTTCACCGACCGGATGGACTCGCGAAAACTTCTCGGCATCTACTACCTCTTCCGCGGAATCTCGCTGCTCTTCCTGCCGCTGCTGCTCGCCAACACCGTGAATCCGCCGATGATCGCGTTTGTCATCTTCTACGGGCTCGACTGGGTGGCGACGGTTCCGCCGACGGTCGCGCTGTGCCGTCAACACTTCGGCGCCGACGCCCCCATCGTGTTCGGTTGGGTGCTGGCATCGCACCAGATCGGTGCAGGTCTGGTGGCCTTCTTGGCCGGCCTCGTTCGTGATCAGATCGGCTCGTACGACGCTGCCTTCTTGGTGGCCGGCGCGCTCTGCGCGATCGCTGCAGTCATGTCGTTGTTGATCGCAAAACGTCCGAAAGAGGCAGTATTGGTTGACTCTGTCTGATTCGGCACTGTGATCGGTACCAGCGACGGGGTAAGTTGTGTGTAACTCCAAGAACTACTCACCAGTAGGGGTACTGAAATGCCTGCTCCGTCCGCTGCGACCTTCTCGCGGCTCGCCGATCTGATCGCCATCGACAATGTTGCCGATCGCCCGACGAAGTCCATCACCGAGGTGTTCACCGGCAAGGAGCTGGCGACCATCCCCGTCGGCACCGCCGACGACGCACTTGCGGCCATCGCCCGTGCCCGCGTCGCCCAGAAGGAATGGGCCAAGCGCTCCGTCCTCGACCGCGCCGCCGTCTTCCACCGCTACCGCGACCTCATCCTCGAGAACCGCGACGCCCTCATGGACATGGCTCAGGCCGAGACCGGAAAGTCGCGTACCGCAGCTCAGGAAGAAGTCCTCGACATCTCGATGACGTCGCGTCACTACGCACGTGTGGCGCCGAAGCTGCTGCGCCCGCGTCGCGTCTCCGGCATGCTCCCGGGTCTGACGAAGACCGTCGTCCGCTACCAGCCCAAGGGTGTCGTCGGCGTCATCTCGCCGTGGAACTACCCGATGACGCTGGCCGTGTCCGACGCCATCGCCGCGCTGCTCGCGGGCAATGCCGTTGTCCTCAAGCCGGACAGCCAGACGCCGTACTGCGCGCTCGCCTGCGTCGAGCTGCTCTACAAGGCGGGACTGCCCCGCGACCTCTTCGCCGTGGTTCCCGGACCGGGCTCCGTCGTGGGCACCGCGTTGGTCGAGAACACCGACTACCTCATGTTCACCGGTTCCACCGCGACCGGTCAGCTCCTCGCCGAGCAGGCCGGCCGTCGACTGATCGGCTTCTCCGCCGAACTCGGTGGCAAGAACCCGATGATCGTCGCGGCCGGCGCAGACCTGCGCGAGGTCACCGACGCCGCTGTGCGTGCGTGCTTCTCCAACTCCGGTCAGCTGTGCATCTCCATCGAGCGCATCTACGTCGAAGAGTCCATCGCACCCGAGTTCATCCGTATGTTCGGTGACCGCGTCAAGAAGATGAACCTCGCCGCTGGTTACGAATTCGGAATCGAGATGGGCAGCCTCGTCTCCGAGGCCCAGGTCAAGGCAATCTCCGCGCATGTCGACGACGCAGTGGTCAAGGGCGCCACCGTCATTGCCGGCGGCAAGGCCCGCCCGGACATCGGACCGCTGTTCTACGAGCCCACGCTGCTCACCGGGGTTCCCGAAGACGCCGAGTGCTACCGCGACGAGACCTTCGGGCCGCTCGTCTCGATCTACCCCGTCAAGGACGTCGAAGAGGCCATCGCTGCGGCCAACGACACCGAGTACGGCCTCAACGCCAGTGTGTGGGCGGGAAGCAAGGCTGCCGGCGAAGCCATCGCAGCGCGCATCCACGCCGGCACCGTCAACGTCGACGAGGGTTACGCACCCACCTGGGGCAGCACCGCAGCACCGATGGGCGGCATGGGTGTCTCGGGCGTCGGTCGTCGTCACGGCGCCGAGGGGCTGATCAAGTACACCGAGCCGCAGACCGTTGCCACCACCCGCGTCATGAATCTCGGTGGACCGCGCGGACTTCCGGCCAAGGTGTGGGCAAAGCTCATGCCTCACGCCATCAAGATCATGTCCTGGGTTCCGGGCCGGTAACGGGTGGAAACCGCCAGCGCGTACATCGAGGCAACTCCGGTATCGGTGTGGAAGGTTGTCAGCGACATCGAAGGTATGGGTCGCTTCAGCCCTGAAAACACCGGTGGAACATGGACTTCCGGAACTCCGGGCACTGTGGGTGCAAAGTTCAAGGGCACCAACAAGCACGGCCTGATTCGGTGGAGCACGCACTGCACGGTGGTCGACGTGGTCGACTGCCGGAAGTTCTCCTTCGAATCGGACGAGCCGAAGGCTCGGTGGACGTACGTGCTCGAGCCTTCGGGAACGGGCACTGTGCTTACCGAGACTCGTGAAATCTATGCGACGCCTGCGCTTTACGTCCGCATGATGTCGGGTAGCGGCCTGCTCGGTCGGGGTCGAGATCAGCTGATGCAGACCGGAATGGAAACCACTCTGGCGCGCATCAAGGCGTTTCTGGAGAGCTAGAAACATACACAAGTGGGGCTGCACTCGAATCGAGTGCAGCCCCACTTGTGTTGCTGCGGATCAGTTTGCAGTGGTGACAAGCGCGGCGTCGACGAGCGCGGTGTAGACACGCTCCGGCTCTTCGGCGATGCGATTGAGTACGTACAGCCACCACTGTGTTCCGAAGATGACGTATTCACGCGTGGTGAAGCCCGCGGCTCGGAGTGTGTCCAGTTGCTCGGTACCGAGACCGAGCAGCATCTCGAACTCCACGTGGTCGGCTCTGAGCTTCGAATCATGCTCGGCGCGTAATGCTTCGAGAATGTCGCGGTCATGCGTCGCGATGGAAACCTGGTGACCCGATTCGACAGTTCGGGCAGCGTAGTCGAGATACGCGCTGCGCAGTTCGGCACTACCGCGCGGGTAGGCGACGGATTCGGCTTCGAGGAAGGCGCCCTTCACGAGACGGATGCGGCCGGGTCGGTCCAGCAGAGCGGCGAGATCCTTTGCGGTCCGGTGCAGTCGGGCCTGAACAGTGATCCCCACGTGAGTGAAGCGCTCGGCCAGTCGCGCGTGCATGTCGAGGACCAGGTCGGTGCGATCGGACGCTTCGGCGGAGATGATCAGCTCGGCACCTGCGCGTTCCGTGGCCTCGGCCAGGCGCACGACATTGCGAAAGCACTGCTCCGGATCGATTACCAAGCCGATGTGCGAGAGGTCGAACGACACGGTGCTCTCGACACCCGACGTGCCGATTCGTTCCGCCAGTTCCACGAAAACGTCGGTTTCGGCGTTCGCGAGCTCGGGATCCCGGACGCTTTCCCCGGTGTATTCGATGCTCGCCTTGTGCCCTCGGGCGAAGATCGAGGGAAGACGATCGAAGGCGTCGTCGATGGTTTCGCCGCCGATGTAGCGAGCGGCCACTTTCCGTGCGAGTGCTGCCGTTGCAGCGTCCGCCATGGTGTGTTCTTTCAGGGATTCGTCGAGTGCGAGGCGGCGTAGGACGTCGGCGGCCTGGGCTTGTAGATCCGTGTTCACGGCTTCAGCGTATCCGGACGAGGGTGCGGGAATTATTCTCCGGACCCTTGCGTTCGATCTATTGTCGATATATCGTCGATACGTCAAACAAACACAGACAGTCCAGGAGGACAACATGTACGCCCCACACAACAACCCAGAAATGCAAGAACGTCGCGAGCATGGCCGCCGAGGCCCGCATCGTGGACACGGTTTCCGTCGAGGATTCGATGGAGAGCGCCCCGAGGGTCGCTTCGAAGACCGAGCAGAAGGACGCCCCGAAGGCCGACGCGGTCGCGAAGGTCAGCGCGGACACGGTCGTCCCGACCAGCGTGGACACGGCCGCCCTCACTTCGGTGAAGCCGGCGCAGCGCTCCGTCCCGCGATGGGTCTACTCCGAGGTGCCGCTGTCGCGGTAGCCGCAGGTGGGACCGCTGAGCAGGTCGCCAAGGCAGAGGCAATTCTTGCCGAGGCACGCCGTGCACTGTTCGAGATGCTGGCGGAAAAGCCGGCTGACGTGCAGCAGGCTCACGCAGAATCTACCGACACACTGCCGGCAGAGTGATCACGGCGCTCAGGCGCCGACGGTGACTTCCTCGCTGTTCATGCCGGAAACGTGACCGTCGGCGCCCTCTCGCCAGTACCCGACAACATTGTGCTTGTCGCGAGCAATTCCTCGAACTTCCCTCAGATGCTTACGAATACGACGGCTGGTTGCGCTTTCGCACGCCACCCACGCGTAGATGTCGGCCGATTCGGATTCGGGAAACTCGACCTTCTCCACAGCTTCGAACAGTGCGCTCGGCGCCTTTCCGAGACCACTCCCCACGAGCCACGTGTACGTGACGTCGCCGCGAGTGACAAATTCCTGTCGATCCTCTTCGGTTTCGACCTCGATGATCGCCTGTGCGACATCGCCCTCTCGAAGTTCTTCGACAATCCTGCCCAGTCCGGGGAGACCCGTGGCGTCTGCGACCAGCAGCTGCCAGCGAGGACCCGCCGGTGCTTGGTAGTGGGACCGCGAACTGTCCGACCAGAAGACGCCTAGTAGGTGACCTGGTTCGGCCCGCAGGGCCCAATCCGCTGCAATACCGCCAGGGTGCACGACGAAGTCGATGTCCAGACGTCGGCCGCCGTCGTGCACCTTGCGCACGGTGTAGTGCCGCCACGGTGGCTCGGTTCCGAGATCGGCCTTGCCGTAGTCGGGATTGTTGAAGTAGTCGTAATCTGCTTCTGTTTCACCGGGTTTCGGGAACGCAATATCGATGCGCTCGTCGCCTTGTCCGCCGGTCGGCCAGTGCCAGTCACCTTCTGCCTCGATGCTGATTCGCCGCATGTGCGGGGTCAGGGACGTGACGGTGACAACGCGGGCGGGTTCGCAGAAAGACATGCCTCGACCCTATTGGTCCTGCGTGTCGAAGTGGAGACAGATGCTGTCGCAAGACGGACATCGAAAGCAGCTGAAAACGCCAGCGTATGCCCCGAGGCATGGTTATTCCCCGGTGCATACGCTGGCATTTTCAGTTATGCCCGTTCAGGCGGCTGTCGGTGGGCTGTTCCCACCGATCGGATGTTGATACGGGTCAACGGACATCGGTGGATAGAACACCGTCTTCCGATCCGGGCCGACCTCGACACGCCACTCGGTGTGGTGCAGCGTCCGGTGGTGATGACCGCACAACAAGATCAGATTGTCGAGATCTGTTGGGCCACCATCATTCCAGTGAACAATATGGTGAGCATCGCACCACCCCGACGGAGTCCCACACCCCGGAAACGCACACCCACCATCACGAACCGCCAACGCCCGCCGCTGCGGAACCGTTGCCGTTCTCGCTTCCTTACCGCAGTCGAGCGGAACACCATTCTCATCCAACAAGATTCGGGTGACGGTGCAGTCGCACGCCAGCATCCGTGCAGTGTCGATGCTGATCGGGCCCACCCAATCCGTCCACGCAAATCCCAGTTCATCGGTGGACGGCAGGAGGTCTTTCAGAACTTTAAGGTCCGTCATGTCTTTCGCCGATGCGGTGACCGTGATGTGTGGTTTCACGCCGCCCTCGATCGGACCCAACCCCGCCCGCTCGTACCGGCGCAACAGTTCGCAGAACCCGTCCGCACGCCGTAAAGCAGGCGTGCGGGTGTCCTTGACGCCGTCTTTCTCCGGCGTCGGCGCCGACAGCCTCGACAACAAGGTGATCAGACGGGCCCCGTTCACAGCATCCAGATCACCCTTCACAGTTACTCTGCCGTACAGGCCTTTCGAGGCGTAGAACTCATTCCGCTCCGAATCTTCCCCGTCCGGAACACCATCCTCGCGTTTGCCGTACTGCTTCTCGATCCGCCGGATCGCCGCCCGCACCGCATCACAATCGGCAATGTTCTTCGACGCCAGACCCAACAGAATCCCCCGGGCCTTGTCCACATCCGCCAGGGTCATGTTCTTGGGCGGATGCTGACAAAACGACGCCACCTGACGGGCTTTCAACGCATCAACATCACCACGATGAAACGCATCGCCGACCACAGGTTCGAGCATCAACAACCGCGCCAACCCGACCAGCAGACTGCACTCACCGATCTCCAAATTCGTCGACCCGTGCAACCACTGTGCGATCGCCCGAAAACCCTTCCCGCCGAGAACCTCACGGGAAAACATCTCCACGATCAGCAACACCATCCGCGACTGCAACTCGTGCCGGGCGCGCACCAGATCGAAAACCTCACTCTTGAGGTCCTCACCATCCAGTTGCCACGCATCCCGACTGTCCATGCAGCAATCATATTCGAACAGAGTTTCGAACACAAGAGAATTACAAGCGAAAATTACTGCTGTCCAGCTACTTTCGACAATTCGGACAAACGTCAGATCGAACCCAGCTCCCGCGCACGAGCTACCGCCGACGTCCGCGACTTCACGCCCAACTTGCCGAAGATGTGGACCAGATGCGATTTGACCGTGGTCTCGCTCAGGAAAAGTTCTTTACCGATCTCTCGGTTGGATCGACCCGCCGCCACCAACTTCAGCACTTCGATTTCCCTTGGACTAAGGCTGGTTTCGGGTTTGCGTACCCGAGTCATGAGCTTCGACGCGATGGCAGGGGAGAGAACGCTGTCCCCGCTCGCAGCGGCGCGGACGGCCGACAGCAACTCGACCGGGGGTGTGTCCTTGAGTAGATAGCCGCTGGCTCCGGCTTCGACGGCGCTCAAGATATCCGCGTCCGTGTCGTAGTTGGTCACAACGAGTACGTGCGGCGGATTCGGCAGCGCGCATACCGCGCGGGTGGCGTCGACCCCGGTCTTGCCTGGCCCGAACCGCAGGTCCATGAGCACGAGGTCGACCGGCGTGGTGGCGCAGAAGGCTATGGCTTCCTCGGCGGTCCCTGCTTCGCCGACCACCTCGATGTCGGATTCGCTTTCGAGCAGCGCTCGCAGCCCGGCGCGCACGATCGCGTGATCGTCGGCGAGCAGCAGGCGGATCACTGTTCACCGACATCGAGGGGAAACGTCACCGCGACGGCCGTGTGTCCCGGCTCCGACTCGATGGAGAACGTTCCGCCCTGCAGTTCGACGCGTCGTCGAATTGCGTTGAGGCCAAAAGATTCCGCCGGTCCACGTTCGAGAACTTCCACGTCGAAGCCGCGGCCGTTGTCGACCACGTCGAGGCTGACGGTGTTGTCGGAATACGTCAGTGTCACAGCCATTCTGGTTGCATCCGCGTGGCGGAGAACATTGGACACCGCACCCTGGGCGATGCGCACCAGTGTTGCTTCGAGAGGCATCGGCAGCCGGATTGCCTCACCTTCGACCACGGATCGCGCTTCCAGTTCAGGACTGCTCGCGCGTTCACAGATTCGACGAAGCGCATCTGCGAGCGACTGACCGTCCAGGGCCGCAGGTGTCAATTCGGCGATGAGTTGGCGGGTTTCGGCAAGACTGTCCGCTGCGGTTTCCCGTGCGAGGCTGATCTGCCGGATGGCCGGGCTCTCCGGATCGGCGCGTTCGGCAGCGTGAAGGAGCATCTGGATGCTCGAAAGTCCTTGGGCCACGGTGTCGTGGATCTCGGCTGCGAGCCTTTCACGTTCGGCGAATTTTCCGGCATCGCGAGACGTCGACGCCAATTCTTCACGGGTGTTCATCAATTCGTCGATGAGACGACCGCGCTCGGCTGCCTCCCGGTACAGCGCCTGATATCCGAGACCGATAGCAACGGCTACGGCGGCGCCGATGATCGGACCGACGGCGCCGGCCACCGTCCACCCACGATGCAATCCGGTGCCGATCACGGCGACGGCCGTCGCCGCGGTGACGGCCAGCAGGCTCCAGGGGCGCCGCAGAATATGGAGATAGAGGAAGAAGAGTCCGAACGCGAGGTAGGCGGCGTCGGCGGATACCGCCATCGTTGCGATCCAGACGAGGGTCAGCACGGCCAGCCACCAGCGGGCAGCGTTGCCGCGCAGCCTTTTGGCAACCCCGAAAAGATAGACGGCAACAAAGATCACGGCCAACGCGATGATTGTTGCGGTCAGGTCGGATTCGTCGATCAGCGCTCGAAGAAACACCACACCGGCCAGCGCCATGACAAGGACATGCAGGCCCAGTTGTAGGCCGGCGAAGACAGGCGTGAGCGGAGATCGGTGCATCTCGCCCAGCTTAGCGAGGTTCGGGCCTGGTTCATCCATCAAAAGTTGTAAACCGGGATGGTTCTTTCGAGCGCTGGAATGTCGATCCGAGGTGCGATGGAAAGAGTCTGCATCCGCGAGAGCGTAGAGGCAAGCACAGGAAAGGAATTCACAGTGTTTGTCGCAATGAGGGACTTACGGGCAGCGCGAGGTCGTTTCGCGCTGATCTCCGTCGTGGTTCTGTTGGTTGCACTTCTGGTCAGTTTTCTCAGCGGGTTGACTGCAGGACTTCGCCATCAGAACGTGTCGGCCATCGAGGCCATGAATGCCGACACGGTGGTGTTTGCAGACACCGGAGCTGGGGCGTCGTTCGACGAGTCGGCGCTCACACAGGACCAGGTCAACGCCTGGGCCGGGGCCGCGAAGGATGTCGATCCCATCGGAATCGGCCGCGGGAAGGCAGGATTGGCCGACGGAAATCAGAAGTCGGTGGCCCTGTTCGGTGCTGACGGCGGTTTCGGTGACGTGACGCCGTCGGCGTCAGGCACGGTGGTGTTGAGCGAAGGTGCCGCCCGCGATCTGGGGGCGGGCGCCGGCGATCAGGTGAGCGTCGGTACGCAGCAGTTCACCGTCAGCGACGTTCGCGGTGACGACTGGTACAGCCATTCGCCCGTCGTCTGGATGACGCTCGGTGACTGGCAGGAGGCCAATCCACGCGGCGGAGTTGCGACAGTACTGGCCGTCACCGGAGCCTTTGACGCTTCCGCAACGGACAAGTCAGCCGTGACGACGTCGACGACGGTCAGCGGTTCGCTCGACGCGATCGGTTCGTACAAGTCGGAAAACGGGTCGTTGACGCTGATGACGCTCATGTTGTTCGCGATCTCGGCCCTGGTGATCGGTGCGTTCTTCACGGTGTGGACGATCCAGCGAACCCCGGATATCGCGACGTTGAAAGCGCTCGGCGCGACCACCGGTTCTCTGGTGCGCGACGCTCTGGGCCAGGCGCTCATCGTCCTGATTGCCGGCGTCACCGTCGGAATCGGGCTGACGGCCGTGGCCGGCTCGCTGATCGGTGACGCCATGCCGTTTGTCCTGGACGCATCGACCACCGTCGTACCTGCCGTGGCATTGATCGGACTCGGCCTGCTCGGCGCGGCCTTTGCACTTCGATTCCTCTCGACCACCGATCCACTCACAGCATTGGGGAGCGCACGATGACCATGACAACCGGCACCACAGTTCTCGACATCCAGAACGTCGATCTGACGTTTCCCGACGGGCAATCGCGGGTGACGGCGCTGGACGACGTGTCTCTGCGACTGCACCGCGGCGAGATCGCCGCGATCACCGGACCTTCGGGTTCGGGCAAGTCCAGCCTGTTGGCGGTGGCGTCGACCCTGATCCGTCCGGATTCCGGGCACGTCTATCTCCGGACGCCGGAAGGCAGCACCGACATCGCGGCGCTGAGTCGGCGGGCGGCGTCGGAGCTGCGACGCTCGTCGATCGGAATCGTCTTCCAGCAGTCCAACCTCGTGTCGTCGCTGACGGCTCTGGAACAGCTCGAGGTGATGGCGCATCTGGGGCAGTCCGTTTTCACGTCACGGACCCGTCGCAAAGCCGTGAAATCAAAAGCGATGGATTTGCTGGACGCTGTCGGGCTCGCGGATCAGTGCGGAAAACGGCCGTCTCAGCTGTCGGGTGGGCAGCGACAGCGCGTCAATCTCGCGCGAGCATTGATGAACGATCCGCAGCTTCTGGTGGTCGACGAGCCCACCAGCGCGCTCGATCAGGAGCGCGGTGCCGCTGTCATGGATCTGATCATCGGGGTGGTGCGGGAACACGAGGCGGCAACCCTTCTCGTGACACACGACCGAAGTCACCTGTCTCGGATGGATACTGTCTATCGTGTTGTTGACGGTTCCTTGGCGGAGGACCAGGAGGCGCTCGCGGCGTAACTCAGGCGGGCACGATTCGGGCATTCGTCACTGCATCCGGGCGGGAAGTCAACCCGCGATTTGCTGGGCAGTTAGACTGTTGTCGACTCGGGCAACTTGAGAGGACGTGTTATGGAACGCCGCCGCAATGTTGCGCAGCCGCCACAATCGCCGATTGCGGATCTGGAGCAGATGCCTGCTCTGATTCTCCTCGACAGGCTTCCGGTGCCGGTTATGGCCGTTCACCGCGACGGCAGCATCGTTTTTGCCAACCCGTCCTTCGCTGACATGCTGGGATATCCCAAGAAGGCCGTCTCGGCGTTGCGTTTGCAGGACATTCTCTACGACAAGGATGCCGACGACGTCAGTGCCGAGCAGGCTCATCGTGAACTGAGCTCCGAGCCGGGCTCGGTCAAGGAGTTCGTGCACTCGGACAGCACATTGGTGCGCGCGACGGTCAGTCAGTCTCTGCTCCGACGGGACGACGACACGATCACCCTCGCCGTCCTTCACGATCTGACGGAACGCCTGTGGAACAACCCACGGCACATCGACGACAAGCCCACCAAGTAGTCCCAGCTACTTCCGGGATTTGACGGTTCGGTCCAGGCCCAGGGTGGCGGCAAGGGTGTTGACCACCCATTCTTCGTACTTTTGGCCGGTCCAACCCGCTCCGACCACGAGGTCTGTGTACGTCTCGGGACTGAGCAGCGTGAGTGCGACGTTCACGGCTGTTTCGAGGTCGACGGTTGGCGCTTTTTCGACGATGCCGACCATCAGATGTTCCTGCACCGTGCGTCGCTGAGTGCGGTTGATTTGCCAAAGGCGGGCGGCGTCCTCGTCCGCGGAAGCAGCGGCCCGCAGGGCCAACAGTATGTCCGCGGTGCGCTCCAGAATGAGCCGTCCGTGGTGAACCTGAATCCGGAGTTGCCCGAGTGGATGTGGGGCGCCCAGTGCCGCCGCCACCCACGGACGGTCGAGAGTTGCCGTCTTTTCCTCGTCGCCCGCAACGGCCACGTCGAGCAGTGCTGACAGCACGCTCGGCTTGTTGCCGAACACAAAATAGACACTCTGCACCGACACGCCCGCCGCCGCGGCAAGCTGTTTGATCGTGGCGGCCGCGTAGCCGGGATCGACAAAAACTTCACGCGCTGCCTCGATGATCTTGCGCCGCGCCGACGTGTCTTCCCGAAGTACCTCAGTCATGATTAGAGTCTAACTCTAGAGTCGAACTCTAGCGACTCGGGAGGCGAAATAATGACGAAGGTTCTTGTACTCGGTGGCTACGGTGCCGTCGGGATTCCCCTGATGAAACAACTCGCGAAGGTCCCCGAAATCTCCGCGTACTCCGCCGGGCGCGATCGTGCCCGCGCGGACGTCGTCGTTGATCTTAAAGAACCAGGCGCGTATTCGGCTGCGGTTCGAGACTTCGATGTCGTGGTGAATGCCTCGGGTTTCGAGGATGTTCGCTTGGCAGAAGAAGCGGTACGCAGTGGGGCGGCATTCGTCGACGTCACGGCAACCTCGAACTACTGCGAAGAACTGGAAGCGGTCGACGGACCCGTCCTGATGGGCGTCGGATTGGCACCTGGATTGACCAGTGTCCTTGCCGCCGAGGCGCATCGACTCGGCGACGGACCCGTGGACATCGTGATCGGCCTCGGCGGCGGAGAACTACACGGACCGGCCGCGACGGCGTGGACGTACGGGATGTTGGGGACGAGGTTTCCCGATCCCGACGGGCGATCGATCCGGAACTACACCGGGATGAAGACGTTTCGGATGCCGGCGGACGCGACCGGGTACCGATCCGGTCCTGCTGTGCGGGCAGACTTTTCGGACCAACATGCGTTGACGCGCGACCTTGGTGTTCCGGTCAGAACGTACCTGCGATTGGACACGTCCACCGCGACGCTCGGGCTTGCGGCCATGACGTGGGCGCCCGCCCTCCAGAAGGTAGTGCCGAAGAAGCTGTGGGGCTCGGATCGTTGGGTTGCGATGGCACGAACGGATACCGGCCCGGCGCTGTGGGTTTCGGGGCGTAGCCAGTCGGCCGCGACGGCAACCATCGCCGCGCGTGCCGTGCAGGTGATTCGAGACAGTGCAATCTCGAAGCCGACTTGGTTTCACGCGGTGGAGACCGCAGAGTCGTTACAACTGGCAGTTCCGGAACTGTCAGTGCGGCAATGGGATGGTACGAGGCGGACGTCCGGCAAGACCGTCGACTAGTCGGGGCGAGCCGAGAAACGGCAATCCGGCGGCCGCATTGGTGAGACAACCGGGAACGACGACGCGGACGACGCGCAGGCCGGCGCGGAGAACATCAGTTGTGGTCAGATCGACCCATGCCGGCCTGAAACCCGAACCTGTCAGTGCGCTTTCGGTGTCGATGGGTGACGTCAGAGAGTCGGTATCCACCTCGCCGACGACGGCATCTGCCAGCTCACTCTCGAATCGTGCTTGGATCTCCGGGTCCAGGTGGAGCTGCAAGTGGCATCCGTAGTCCATGACGTCGGCGAAGTCCGATCGGTAGACGTCCGCGTAGTGTCGGTCGGCTCGCCACGGCGCAAGCGGGCTGGTCGGGGAGGTCGCGGCTAGACCGATGCCGCTCTCCGGGTCGTCGTAGTCGGCGGAAAGCAGTTGCAGCTGAAGCGCTTCGCCGAGCGACTTGAAAGCAGCCGTCTGCGCTTCTTCGTGGCAGGCGGTACCCATGGTCGAGTATCCGGTGAGTCGGTCGTGGACGAGGGCGCCGAGCACCGGGATGCCGAAATCGCTGTCGAATGACAACCACCTGGTCGAGAGGCTGCCGTGATTGCCCAGGCGGCGAAGCACCTCGGGGATGCCGGTGACTATCCGAACGCCGCGTCTTCCGGTCCAGGAAAGCGTCATCGCGTCGCGCTCGACTATCTCGTGCAATGCATTCCGTATCGCGAATTCCGTCGTGGGACCGGCGGCGAGACCCGCCTGCGCTACTGGAGAGATCGCCGGACCCGTCCGGGCGACGAAATGAGGATACGAACCCCAGACGAGTTCGGCCGGTACCCAGATATCCGAACCCGTGATCAGGTCGACTCCGCGAGTCCAGTCCAACTCGAGATCGTCGGTTGGTTCGACGAACGGGAACTGTGGCCGCGCGTACTGGGCGGCGTCGAAACACGCGAGTTGTGACAGGTCGATGCTTGCTCCGATCAATGCATCGGCCGACCCGCGGACGATCGGTTTGGCGACGATGTTCCCGCAATATCGTTCCACCGCTTCGCCTATCGCAGCTGCGGTAGGCCGCGCACGGTCACCTAGATCGAAGCAGTATCCGGCACCCGCCGAGTCGCTGGACCAGGGTGAAAAGCGTGCCGAATCGCAGACATACGAGTGAATCAGCTTGAACTCCGGCGGAAAGTGCTGGGGAACAACGGCGTCGACCAACTCTCGAATGATCCCAGTTCGGCGGTCGACGAGCAAAGACCTCATGCGAGAGGGACCGGCAGATGCAGATGGGTGGTCGATGCGCTGGTCAATCTGCTACCTCCAAGAAGGGGAAAAGCCGCCGGGGCATTGTTGTACAGACCGGGCGAGAGGACACGGACGACGTGTAACCCGGCAATCGAGATGTCGCGAGTAGTGAGATCGACGGAAATCGGTTGGTACCCTCGAGACGTCAGAAGGACTACCAGAGAAGCAAGATTCACAGGATCTTCGTCGGGAACCTCTGATACCGAGCGTGTTTCGGTGTAATCGAAGAGGTGCTCTTCCGCAAGGTGCGCCATCACGGGGTCGAGATACAGCTGGGCGACGGTCGGCAGATCGACGACGTCCTTCCACTGCGCATCGAACTCGTCCCGGTAACGACGGTCGGCCCGAAAGGGTTTGTACAGGTGCGCCGGCAGCGTTCCGTCCGCCACGCTGCGCCAGGTCGGCCCGTCGGGGTCGGCGAGGTCGATCGTGATGGCAAGTACGGCGTACGCCTCGACAAGCGCCTTCGAGACTGCCGCCTCCACCGTTGGTCGACAAGCTGTGCCCAGCGCGACCAATCCACGTCGGTCATCCCGGATCCACACCGCGGCGACGGGAATGCCGAAGGGGGAGGGAAGCAGAAGCACTCGAACGCTGCGGGTCTGGCTCTCCAGATCCCCGAGTTGGCGGTGCGCAGGTAACCGCTCCCAGTCGGCGAGCTCGATTGCCGGCTGTGACCGGTCCCCGCACCACCACAGTGCGGTGGCATCGCGTTCGAGAAGTTCCAGCAGAGCAGACATCTCGGCCTCGTCGCGTGAGCGTCCCGCGGCGATCCCGGCGTACTGCAACGACGCGATCGGTGGTTCGCCGCGACGGGTGCCGGTGTAGTACCCGAGATAGGTCAGGGCGGCTGGCACATAGGTGGGTACTTTATCGTCCATGGTGTGACCCAGCGCCCAGCGGATTTCCAGAGCCGATGTGAAGGGAACAAAGGGGAATCCGGGAAGGCGGTACTGATCCTCGCTGTACAAAGCAAATTTCGCGGGATCGACGACCCGTGAGCCTGCCAGTTCCAGCGCTGACGCACTGCTGCGGATCAGATCTTCGGGGACTACGTTGCCGCAATATCTTTCGACAGCCTCACCGGTTGCAGCACCGCGAGCTGCTGCGTCGTCGCGTATCGAAGCCCCGAATCCGTAAGGGTCCGCGCGAAACAGTGAACCGCTGCCGCCGAAGTTTCTGGTGTCGGCCACCCTCGCGGACCAACCGACCCAGCCCGTCGGCATGTCCGAGCGAATGTGTGGTTCCAGTGAGGTCAGCACGCCGCTTCGGGCGTCGACCAGCAAGTCATCCACCGGCAGTTCCTCCGAGTATCGGCAGGGTCAACGACCCGGAAAATGATTGGTGCAGTGCGGTACTGCGTGTTCCTCGATAGCGATCACCGTCTCCGAGATTGCGTGCGAGGCGGGGGAAATCCGAGCCGGCGATCCGCAGCGTCAAGACATCACCCGCGCGCACAGTGTGCAGCACGGGATCCAGATCGATTGTCACCATCGTCGGCTGCAGGCTGACGCCGGCCCCACGAGCGATCGACCTGGTGACTCCGGCGCTATCGACGATGCTCAGCTCGACGATCCAGTCAGCTTCGCCCTCGGGCGAATGCACTGTCAACTCCACCGAAGGCATTCCCGACAGCACACACTCGACCTCCATGTCGAAAGTCCAGACAACACAGTCGTTTCGGCCCTCGTCTGCGGGGTGCGTGAAGTTGAAAGGCGCCGTCCTCGGGTCTGGTTCGAGACGAACGCGATTCGCACCCGTGACATACGGTTCGGTCGACCAATCGCCGGCACCCCGGTCGAATACCCGATTGATGGTCACGGGCCGCGCCGAGAATATCGATTCCATCCACTCGACCTGAAGGCGGCCGAAACTTGTCTCGCCGACCATTCCAGGGCGGAGGTCGTGCGCCCAGGGGCCCACGATCAAACTCTGCGGCCCGCGCCCCACGGACGTGAAGTGCCGCAGTGTCTCCCGAATCATCGCATCGTCCCAACCACCGATGTGCAGCCCGGCGACGTCGAGTTCGGAGAGTTCGTCCGCGGACACCAGATCATCGCCACCGAAGTCTTCGCGCTCACGAGCGCGACGGATCGGCGTCAACCAGCCCGGTGAATCGGAGGTCAGGCCAACCTCCTCGATCATCGACTGCACCGGGAGATGTTCCAGCAAAGACGAATCCGAGCGCATCAGGGCAGGGATGAAACCCTCACGAGAGGAAGACGAATCTCCGTGCTCGCCCCACCACGCCAGATGCTCGGCGAGGAGAAGTATCCCCGAGGGATCACGTTTGACGCGGTCGCTTCCGATGGTCGGCACTTTGGAGACGACGCCGCGAGCACGAAATGCCCGATCGGCGCCGTTGGTCTCGGCAGCAAACGCCCACGCAGTTCCGGCCGCATACGAAGCCCCGCTTGCGATGACGCACTCCGGTGTCCACGGCTGATCCTGCAGCCACTCGGCAAGGGCGGCACCGTCCTCGCGCTCGTGGACGTAGGGTTCCCAAGATCCGGTGGAATCGTGCCGTCCACGTACGTCCTGACAGATGAATGCAATTCCTCGCGATCGCCATTCGAGCCCCTCGGCCAGATGCCACCCGCGTCCGTACGGGGTGCGGATCACGATCAGTCCCCGCGGTGAAGAATCTGGGAGAAGCACATCCGTAGCCAGCGAAGAACCGTCTGCCGCCGGGATCTTCACTCCGAGTGAGATCACCGGAGCGTCGGCGAAGGCTCGAGAACGCCGCCCGGCAGAGGTAGCACGGGATGGCGAGTCATCATCAGGGTTCGTGGATTCATCCGGATCTGGTGGTGAAGGTGTGATTGCGGTGCGCCGTAAGAACTAGCCACGACGTCCGAACATGCAAGTGCACTGACCATTGCGGCTGCGGTGGGTGAAAGTTTAAGCGGACGACGTTCGCTGTCGGCGAGGTGGTTCCACAGCGCCAGCAGGTGATCCGGTACACGTGACGCGGCAAGGCGTCGACCGCAGACGTCCCGGTAGCTCGCGCTGTCGATGCCGTCGAAGAAGGGACCGATGCAGATCTCACCCAGTTCCGCGTGGACGCGTTGCCACGGAGTTCGGCTGTGGCGGCACCAGGTATCGAGTTCCGACCACGCGTCGTGAGGAGGAGCGTCGGCAACCGACAGTACGAGGTCCGACGACGCAACGTCGTCTTCGATTGGCGCAGTGGTGGATACGACCTCGAGGTCCGGAAGCGCCTTGGAGAGCAGAGCGATGCAGGCATCGGCAACGGGTCCGACCCCGTCCATCAGCACACGCTGTGGGACCGGAATCTCTGGCACTTGACCTGGAACAACCAGCACGCCGCGAGAGACGAGGGCGTCGGCGATCTCGATAGCTCCCGGGCCGAGCACCGAACCAGAGCGCCTGAGAAAGTTGTCGAGTTCCGCGAGGTCTTCGGCCGGCGCGCCGATCGTGACCGCGTTCTCGTCCGGTGTCAGGTAATGCCAAGCACCGTCCGTGGTCGGATACAGCTGGTGTCCGTCGGCGAGGGCGTACACGGATCTCCTTGTCGGTGCCCGCACCCGACGAGTCGGATGCGGGCGGGGTCATCGGCAGATCAGACTGTCGAAACAGTCTGGATCAGGGGAGGTTTCAGCTCTGGAAGCTGAACGGGTTGTCGACGAGGGCATTGGTGCCCACACCCTGCAGAGCGTGTGCGGACGTTGCCTCGGCAACCGGCTCGAAGGTGAACGGGTTGTCGACGAGAGCGTTGGTGCCGACGCCCTGGAGTGCATTGGCCGGAGCCGAGTTGGAGATGCTGTCGAACGAAATGTTGCTCATTGTCATCCCTTCCGTAATGGAAACCATTTCCATTACGATCCCACCGTACGAAAGATCGCCACGGAGAGCAACAGGTACAAGAGAGTGCATACATGAGCGAGACCCCGACGACGGGATCCGTCGAAGCGCAACCACATGTCTTTCGGGACAGATCGTTTCGATTGTTCTTCACGGCTCGTACGATTGCCGTAGCCGGTGCGGCGGTCACCGGAGTGGCCATGCCGATCCTGGTGTTCGACATCAGCCGGTCTCCGTTTCTCACCTCGCTCGCGGCTGCGGGGACGGTTCTGCCGTATCTCGTGTTCGGCTTGTTCGCCGGCGCCGTGGCAGACCGAGTCAACCGGCGGACGGTCATCCTGTGTGCGCAGGCCGTAGCTGCACTTGCTTTGGCGAGTATTCCGGCAGCGCAGGCACTCGGCGTATTGACGGCGTGGCATGCCGTCGGCGTATCGATGTGTATCGGAACGTGTTTCGTGTGGTTCGACGCCGCTGCTTTCGGAGCGCTGCCTGCTCTGGTCGGTCGGCAGAGGATACCGGCGGCCAACAGCGCGCTGTGGACGTCCAGCACGCTGATCGATGTTGTCTTTCCGGCGATAGCCGGCGTGCTTGTGGCCTCGATCGGCCCGGCCTACGCATTGGGTGCTGATGCACTGGCTTACGTACTGGCCGGGCTGGCCATGGCCTCGATCGGAGCCTCGTTTTCGATTACTCCTGCGGCGCCGAAGAAGTCGGGAACCGGAATTGCGCGTGACATACGCGAAGGCCTCAACTTCCTCTGGCAGTCGCCGCTTCTGCGGGCCTTGACCGGCGTCGGCTTCGTCAATTCGCTGACGCAGGGTGCGGTTACGGCGCTCCTGGTGGTGTACGCATCCGAGAGGCTTGGGATTTCGACGTCGAGTCCGATGATCGGCGCCGTGTGGACGGCCGTCTCCGTGGGTGGAGTGGTCGGGGCAGTCTTGCTCCCACGCCTACCGGCGCAGTGGCCGGTCGGGGCGATCACGGTCGGGGCGCTGACCATCGGCCCGGTGGTGCTGTTCGTCGTTGCGACAACCGGCAATACCGGCGCCGCGATCACGGCGCTCGTCGTCTACTCCGGCTGTGCGACCGTCACCATCCTCAATGGCATCGGTGCACGTCAGCGCCTGACTCCGGATCGTCTGCAGGGGCGCGTGAACACCACGGCGAGGATGGTCGCCTGGGGTGGTTCGCCGGTCGGCGCCTTGATTGCCGGGGCAATCGCAGGACGCTGGGACATCGGCACCGCCTACCTCGTTGCGTGCATCTTTGCGCTGGTCGGGGCGCTATTCGCGTGGGCGAGCGCGCTGCGGACCGACCCTCACCCGCACAGATGAGCATGTGACTATTAATGAAAACGACTGTCGTTATGGTTAGATCCACCTGTTCATGACTGCGAACCCCACCGACTCAGGAGTGCGATGACGCTGACCAGCGAGGCAGCACCACGAGTGCCGTCGCGTCCACATCCCGTCGGCGAGCGCGGGTACGTCCCGTTTCTGTTGGCCACGGCGGTTGTGCTTGTCGCGGTCTCCACCGTCGCGGTGTGGTCGGGTGCCGCGTCGGTGTCCTTTGCCGACGTGTTCGCGGTGTTGTACGCACACGTCGGCGGTCCGCCGGTCGACCCGTTGCTCGATCGGATCGTGTGGGGATTGCGGGTACCGCGCATTCTGATTGCGGCATTGGCGGGCGCCGGGCTGTCGCTGGCCGGCGCCGTGCTGCAAGCGTTGGTGCGCAACCCGATTGCCGATCCGTACATTCTGGGCGTGGGTTCCGGAGCATCCTTCGGTGCAGTACTGATCATGACGACCGGCATCGGAACCAGCCTGTCGATCGGTGTTCCGGTGGCAGCCTTCCTGGGGGCCATGGTCTCCCTGATCGCGGTTCTCGTACTGGGTCGGCGAGAGGGAATGCTCGTCCCGCTGCGCATGGTCCTGGCCGGAGTTGCCATCGGCTATCTGCTCTCGGCTGCAACAAGTTTTGTGCAGTTGCGCGCCGATCCGAGTCAGCTTTCGGGAGTGCTCTTCTGGTTGCTGGGCTCGGTGAGCGGGGCCAGTTGGTCGGATCTCGGTGTGCCCGCCGCGGTGATCACCGTCTGTGCGGCAATTCTGTTGACACAATCGCGCCAACTCAACGCGTTGGCCATGGGAGACGAGAGCGCGCAATCGGTCGGCGTGGACGTGCGCCGTACCAGGTTGCTACTACTGGTGATCGCGTCGTTGCTGACCGCGGTTGTCGTATCCGTCGCCGGGGGAATCGGTTTCGTGGGGCTGCTCGTGCCGCACGCCGTACGACTTCTGGTCGGTTCCGATCACGGCAAGCTGCTCCCCGCGACCGCGTTGGTTGGTGCCACCTTCCTGGTGATCGTCGATCTTGCGGCTCGGATGTTGGATGCGCCCAACGAATTACCACTCGGGATCATCACCGCCGGATTGGGTGCACCGTTCTTCCTCTGGTTGCTTCGACGGGACGGCGGTGCGCAGTCATGAGATTGTCGGCCAGCGGAATTCACGTCGTTCGGGGCGGACGCCTCGTGGTTTCGGGTGTAGACCTCGAAGCGCCCGAGGGAAGCGTGGTCGGACTCGTCGGACCGAACGGCAGTGGAAAGTCCTCCCTCCTTCGCGCGTTGTATCGCTCGATGAAGCCGCGAAGCGGAATCGTGAAGGTGGACGAGGTGAATGTTTGGGACGATCACTCGCCTCGATCGGCAGCACGCATCATCGGTGTTGTGGGGCAGGAGCATTCATCCGATTTCTCGTTCAGCGTCCGCGAGGTGGTTGCAACGGGTCGAACGCCGCATCACAGCGCGTTCTCTCGACTCGGCGAGATCGACCGAGACATCGTCAGCGCAGCACTGATGCGAACCGGCATGCAGGGCTTTGGATCACGTCTCTTCGCCGAACTGTCCGGCGGAGAAAAGCAGCGTGTGATGTTGGCCCGGGCGATCGCTCAACAACCGTCGGTGCTGGTCCTGGACGAGCCCACCAACCACCTCGACATCCGTGCTCAACTCGAATTGATGGAATTGGTCGCCGAACTCGGTACCACGACGATTGTCGCGATCCATGAACTCGCCTTGGCCGCAGCGTATTGCGACTACGTCTGTCTGCTCTCCGGCGGGGTAGTTGTCGCGACAGGACCAACGGCCGAGGTCCTCACCGAGGACCTGCTGTCCGAAGTATTCGGGGTTCAGGTGCATCTCGGCACTCATCCGTTGACCGGGCGCCCCCTGCTCTCGTTCGCCCCTCCGCTCCTACACACGAAAGAAGCAGTGTCTTGAAATCCTCGATACGTACTGCCGCGCTGTTGTGCTCGGCCGTTACCGCCACTGCAGTACTGACCGCATGCGGAAACTCCACGGCGGATTCGGCGGCGTCGTCGTCCGAGAAGATCACCGTCACCAATTGTGATCGCGAGGTCACGGTGCCCAAGACGGCGGAGCGGATTGTCTCGCTGTATCCGTCGATGACGGAACTTCTCATTCAGCTCGGCGCCGCCGACCGCATTGTCGGACAATCGAATACCGACCTCTCTCCTCCCAGCCCCGAACTCGCTGATCAGTTCGCGGCCGTGCCGGTACTGAGCACCGGAGTTCCCGCGAAAGAAGCATTGCTCGACGCCCGTCCGGATCTGATTGTCTCCGACGGGGAATACTGGTTCGACGGTGACCGATTGCAGACCATGGACGAATTGCGTGACCTCGGCATCCCGATCTTCGTGAACAGCGGCTACTGCCACAAGGCCGTCACCGAGGGGCGGATCGACGACGTCTGGTCCGACCTCGACGGTCTCGGCGCCTTGACCGGAACTAGTGACGCGGCAGCAACCCTCCTGGCCGACGGCAAGAAGTCCCTCGCAGCAACCGAGGCATCTGTCGCCGGGCAGGAGCCGGTTCCCACTGTGATGGTTCAGGTTTCGGAGGGACAGTCCTATGCTCTGGCCAGGGGCCTCTACAGCAGTGTGCTCGAGGCCGCCGGGGGAAGCAATCTTTTCGAGAACGACCTTCCCGACGGAAAGTACTTCGGCCAGGTAGCCACGGAATCGGTGCTCGCGAAGTCGCCGAAGGCTGTCCTCGTCGTCTACTCCACCGAGTCGGCTCGGGAATCCACCCTGGATGCTGCGCGGACGGCATTTGCCGGAACCCCCGCCGCGGCGTCGAATGCGATCTTTGCCGTTCCGGAGGCGTGGTTCGCCGGCGAGTTGGTCTCGATCGACGGGGCCGGCGAGGTGTCTCGCCTGCTGCACCCGGGTTCGTGACCGCACTCGAGCGAATCGAGGCCGTCGTATCGCTGCATGCAGTGTTGGACCGGACGGTGAGTCCGTCGGAGCTACCGTTCGACGAGGGCGCACTGCCGCCGGTGACGTCTGAGTTCGTTGAATTACCGGCGCCGACGCCACTGCCGGCCCAGGACTTTCCGGATATCTTGCAGGCACGACGGAGCCACTACAACCCAGCGCAAGATGCTTTGGGAATCGATGAACTTTCAAATGTGCTGCACCACAGTCTGGTCAGCAGCCCGACGGCCGGTGGGATGCGCGAACTGAGGCTGTCGTTTGTTGTCAGCCAACCCGGACACTCGCTTGGAGCCGGGGTGTACCGGTACATCCAGGAAGGCCGTGCTGAGGCCGTCCGGCTGGGTGACGTACAAGGAAACCTTCGAGCGAGCCTTCTCCAGCCCGAGTTCGTCGACGTGTTCCCGGTTCTTCTGTTTGTGGTCGCCGACGTGGAAGCGCCGCTCGAGAAGTACGCGATGCGGCACTACCGCACGATGCACGTGGATGCCGGTGTGCTGGTTCAGAATCTGTACCTTGTGACCGAGGCGATGGGACTTGTGGGCTGCGCCATCGCAGGATTCACGGATGCCCGAGTGGCATCTCTGTTGAATCTCGCGACGACGCAGCTTCCCGTCATGGCTTTTGCACTCGGGCGGCCCAGCTAGTTCAGGCGAGGATGCGCGCCTTCTGGGTCTCGAACTCGGCCTCCGTCAATACGCCGGCATTCTTGAGTTCGCCCAGCTTGGTGAGCTGTTCGAGCTTCGCGTCCATCGACATTTCCGATTCTGCCGGAGCTGCCTGCGGCGGGAGGGGCGGTAGATCGGGAATCGGCGGCACCGGCTGGACCTGCGCTGCGCGGGCCTGATCTTCGGCAGCCCAACGGGTCCGCTGACGGCGCTGAACATTGCCGTGAATGGAGCTTGCGACGGCTACCCGGCCGGCTCGCCTCAAGAAACTCATGCGTCCTTCTCCGTGGTATCCGGTGCGGTGTTGTCCAGTGCAGCAGCCAGTTCGTCCACGCTCAGGTGACCTTCGGTGACAACCTTTGCGCCGCTGCGGGTCCAGGCCTCGATGACCGGCAGTATTGCCAGTTCCTCGTAGACGAGTACGGCGGCAACACTTCCGGCAGCCAACTCTTCACCAACGGCAGCGATGTCGCCGGCGTCGAGCAGTCCGGAGGCAGCGCCGTCGAACTGCGCCAAATCGAAATCTGCGAGTTCGAAGGTGGACGCGGGTACGACGGATACCGATCCGTCGGCGGCTTTGGTGACGAACTCGAGGTCGAGGATGCGGATCACTCCGGAGTCGACGAGAGCGAGCAGCTGCTCGAATCCCGCGGAGGTCGGTGCACCGCTGGGAAACTCGACAGCAACGTACTCGATCGGACCGAATTGGTCTTGGTTGGACATCGGTTACTTCTTGCCCTTCGTGGGTTGCGGTTCTTCCAGAGCAGGTACTTCGTTGGGCATGCGCCCGGCCGGAATGATGGCGAGCAGAGAGAGCCCGGCGAGTACGAGCAGCGAGGTTCGCAGTGCGCGCAGGCGCGCTTCGGTGTTGATCCGGATGGCTTCGTCGATCTGTGCCTGTGTCGCGGAGGTGTTTTCGAGCGTCACGACGAGTTGATCGTTGGGGACGAAGTTGACCTGGTCGAGATTGATCCCTGACTCGACCTTGAGCGATGCCGGGATGGTGGGGTTGTCGATCAGCTGCGAGCTGACGAGGGTACCCAGGATTCCGACGGCGAACACGCTGGCCACCGCGATGCCGACACTGCCGGACATGTTGTGTACCAGTCCTCGCCAGGCGCCGACGTCACCGGCCAGTTCCTTGGGAGCTGCGGTGAGGAGGGTGTTGAACACCAGCGCAACGATGGCGCCCTGCCCGAGGCCGAGGGTGATCAGGCCGATGACAACAAAGATCTGATGCCAGTCACCACGAATGGTGAAGGCCAACAGGATGAGTCCAGCGGCAACAACGACGAACCCGGCTCGTGCGATCAGACGCGGGGAGTACGTCTTGTACAGGCGCGCGACGACGGTGCTCGCGATGAAGATCGAGAGTGTGTACGGGATGATCGAGAACGACGTCTGCAAGCTGCTGCGGCCCTGGATGATCTGCATGTACAGCGGAATGAGGAAGTTGGCCGCGGTTCCCACGAACATCATCGTCGCCATGCAAATCGTGGTGGCGCGCTCGGCGCCGGTCTTGAGGACGTCGAGGTTGAAGAGCTGAGGCTTGTTCTGCGCCTTGCGGCTTCGCGTCCACTGGAAGAATCCCTGCGCGCAGATGGTGCCGAGGACGATCAGGATGGCCGCGGGTGAAACACCGATGACCGAGAACGGCGCAGCGTCGGTGGCCAGGATGACGCCCCACGAGTTCAGGCCGCTGAAACCGAAGCTGAGCAGGATGACGGCAACGGCAGCCAGTGCGGCGCCGGCCCAATCGATGGTGATGTCCTTCTGCGGGGGAACAGGTTTGACACGGAAACTCAGGACCAGGTTGACCACGGCGAGCGCCACGACGAGGGCGAAGGAGTAGCGCCACCCGATGGTCGTCGCGAAGGAACCGGCGATGAGTAGTGCCAGCACACCGGCTGCGGGGATTGCTGCTGCCAGGTAACCGATGGCCTTTGCCTGCTGATCGCCATTGAAGTTCGTGGCGATGAAAACCGTCAACGCGGGGGCGATGAGAGCGATCACGGCGCCGGACGCGGCTTGCGCCACGAACAGCATTGCCGGGCTCTGGCTCAGAGCGACCGCAGCCATCGCGAGACCGTGAATCGCGACGGCAATCTGGAAGACCAAACGCGTCCCGTAGCGGGCGCCGATCTTGGCGCCCAGCAGAATGAAGGCAGCCATGGCAAAGGTGCCTGCGGTGATCGCGGTGCCGACACTTGTTGCAGGAGTGTCGAGATCGGTGGTGATGCCGGCCATCGAGACGGTCAGCGCATTGACGGCGAACGACGCCTGAATCTGCGTGAGGACCACCACGATCAGTGGTAGCCAGGAGGCGGTGGTTACGGCGGCCGACGTATCGGCTGCGCCAGGCTTTACGGACATCATGGGTCACGCCTTCCTCGACACTGCGTGTACTCGCGGCGTGCCCGGATCAGCCACGCACGGTTACATTAGCCGGAATTGTGCTGAATGGTCGCCTGCAAGTGGTTGGTTTCTTCGCGGTAGACCACCATCTCCCGTTGCAAGGCGCGCCGGAAGCGTGGTTGCTCGGCCAGGAGTACGGCCAGGACGGTCAGCAACAGCCACGTCGCGGCCGCGCTCGCGAGGAGCAACAGGACCGGAATCCACGGCCCGCCCATTTGTTCGAGCAGCGTCGTCTTCGCCCAGACTCGCCAGTAGAGCATCAGATTGACGATCAGTCCGACACCGTACGAGATGACGAAGGACAGCAGGAACTGCTTCCATGTGCCGTCGTGGCGCCTCGCCGTCATCGGTTCGGCCCGCAGCGGCAAGGCCACGGACATCACGTTGGCGACACCGAGCCACAGCAGGATCATGGTCAGTACCTGACCGCACGCCTTCACCAGATCAGCACTGCTTCCGGAGCGCCACGCGAGGATGGCACTGAGCAAGAACCCGGCGCTGCCGACGAGAAGCAGCATCATCGCATTCTTCGCGACGAGGACGTGCCAGAGCCTGGTTCCGCCGGACAAAGCAGCACGGACGCGGCCGGCGTCGAAGCTGAGCGCATTGGTGCACACGACGCTTCCGACCACACCCGAGAGTGCGTACAGCGCAAGGTAAGGCAGTCGATCTTCCTTGGCGTCCCACTGGAAGAGGCGAATGAATGCCAGGTACGCCAAGCCCATTCCGAGGCTCAGCCCCAGTCGAAAAGCGATCGACCGAGGCTTGCCACTCACGACGTGCCGTGCTTCCTCACGGATCCGGGAGCCGAGACCCTGCACGTGCCGGACGACGGGGTTGCCCGAGTTCAGCGGGATGTAACCGCGGATCGCGGCGGCGACGGTATCGGAATCTCCGGCATCGAGCGCGGCGACGCGTGCTTCGAGAACCGCAAGGTGGGCGGCGCGCAAGGCTATCCGCGCGGTGGTCACCGCGGCGACGGCGTCGGCCTCGGCCTGCGCGGCGGTGCTGATGCCGGCGTCGGCGGGCAGCGGCGGCTGCAACGTCGTGATCAGTTCGAGTTGGCGAGCCATGTGCGGCGACGGCGACAAACCGCTGTACGACGGTCGGCTCAGCGCTGATCGTTCGTCGTCGAGCGAATCACGCACGGACGCGGCGGCCTTGCGGACGGCTGCCGGGTTGTGCCAGCGCACCGACCGGGCGTCACGCTCGGCGGCGACGGCCCGGGAGGCAACCTCGGTCAGATCCTCCACCGCTGTCAATGTCTGCTCCACTCGGTTTAGGTTGGTTTCATGACCACCAACTCGGAAAAGGAAGATCTCCAGCGGTACCTGCAGGCAGCACGTGACGCGCTCGTCTGGAAGCTCGACGGGCTGTCGGAGTATGACATTCGGCGTCCGATGACCCGGACAGGGACCAACTTGTTGGGACTGGTCAAACACATGATCGGCGTCGAGCTCGGGTATTTCGGTCCGACGTTCGGCCGTCGGGTTCCCGATCTACCGGCGTGGTTGCGTTCGGAGGAACTCAACGTCGACATGTGGGCCCGCGCCGATGAGTCCAGTGCCGACATCGTCGAAACCTATCGCCGCACCTGGGCTTTCGCTGACGCCACGATCGAGCAGCACGATCTGGACGCCCCCGGCTTCGTGAAGCACTGGCCGGAGGATCGTCGCGACGTCACATTGCACCGGATACTCGTTCACGTTGTCACCGAGATCCATCGGCACGCCGGCCACGCGGACATCGTGCGGGAGCTGATCGACGGAGCTGCTGGGATGAAGGCGGGCGACAACAATCTGGCTCCCGGTGATGAGGCGTGGTGGGCCGAGTACAACGACCGTCTGGAGACGGCGGCACGCGAGGCCCACCACGCCTGAACTACTCGAATACCGCTGCCGCACCGATCACCACGACGACGATCGCCGGGCCGACCATGTCGCCGGCCCCACGGGTGATCCGGGAGACGATTTTCTTCTCGCCCATCTTCGCGACTGAGCCGACGAGAACGGCGGCGAGGATGCCGCAATTCTTGACATTGACGTCAACGTCAACACACACTGTGACGGTGACCACCAGCGAAACGCAGGAGCGAGCGCGGACAGCCCGCAAGCTCGGGGACGGTCCACGTCGGGCCGGCCTGCTCGACACCGCTGCTCTCTGTTTCGGCGAACTCGGATACGACGCCGTGACGGTCGAGACGATCACGACCAGGGCTGATGTGTCCCGGGCGACCTTCTACGCGTACTTCTCGTCGAAGGACGAGGTCTTCCGCGCCGTCGCCGAAATGATGTGCCGACGCTTCCTCGACGCTCAGCACATGGAGGGCCCGGCGGCCGAGGATCTACGCGAAGTTCTCCGAACGACCACGTCGGCGTTCATCACGGCCGTGTACACCTACGGTGACCTGCTCGCGGTGATCGAGCATCGGGCGCGGGTGGATTCCGAGGTCGAGCGCAGTTGGTCGGCGGTTCGCGAAAAGCTCGTGAGCCGCTACGTCCGCTTTGTCGAACGGATTCGACAGGTTCACGACGTAGATCCCTGTGTTTCGCCCCCGGTGCTCGTTCAGATGATCTCGGACGCACAGATGGCCGGTGGAGCACGACTGAGTAAGGCGAGTGTCGAAGAGCAGAACCAGTTCATTGCAGATATGACGACGATGTCCGAACGGTTGATCGGGTTCGAAGAGTCGAAATAGATTTCTTTTACGAATGGAGTGATCGGTGGCAGAACAAGACGTGCTCGAAGCGGCTCTGGCGGAAATCTCTGCGCTGCAACAAGCGCATTGGCCCGCCGGGATTCCCCGCGCCGTCGAGTATCCGCTCGAAGGCGGGGGACTTGTCGACTACTTGCGGCATTGGGCGCTCGAGCGGCCGGATACTCCCGCAATCGTCTTCTACGGCCGCGTCATCACGTACGCCGAGTACGACGAGCTTTCGGATCGTTTTGCCGGATGGCTGCTTTCGCTGGGCGTCAAACGCGGCGATCGCGTCGGCGTTCACCTGGTCAATTGCCCGCAGTTCCATATCGCGATGCTCGGCATTCTCAAGGTCGGTGCGGTTCACGTGCCCATCAATCCGCTCTTCCGTGAACACGAATTGATTCACGAACTCAACGATGCGGGCGTGACGGTCCTTCTCACACAGAACACTTTCTCGAAGCTGGTGAAGAAGGTTCGTTCGCAGACTCCACTCGAACACGTCGCGAAGACCGCAGTATCGGACATGCTGACTGCGATCCCCACCGTCGAACTGCCCTTCGAGGTCGACGATCCGCGCCTGAGCGACTGGCAGTCGATCATCACCAGTGAGCGGGCGACTCCCGTTGCCACCGAACTCGATTCCCTCGCCGCCCTGAACTACACGGGCGGAACGACGGGAATGCCCAAGGGTTGTGAGCACACTCAGCGTCACATGGTTTACACCGCGGCCACCGCGACGCTTGCCGGTGGTGACCAGGTGGGTGCCAATCCGCCGGTATCTCTGGTGTTTCTGCCGATCTTCTGGATCGCGGGTGAGGACTTCGGCATTCTGGTTCCGCTCGTCAACGGCGGAACCGTTGTCCTGCTGAATCGTTGGGATGCGGAGACCACGCTCGACGCGGTCGAGACCTACGGTGTGACCTCGCTGGTCGGAACCGTCGACAATTACGTCGAACTGATGGACACATCAGGGTTCTCGGAGCGAAATCTCTCGACACTCCAGAACGCCATGGCAGTCTCGTTTGTTCTCAAACTCGATCCGGCCACGCGCCAGCGGTGGCGCGAGGCTACCGGCGGTGTTCTGCGCGAAGCGAGCTACGGCATGACCGAAACCCACACCGCGGACACGATCACCCTCGGTTTCCAGGACGGCGACTACGACCTGAAAAGCGAGCCGGTGTTCTGCGGAATTCCGGTGCCTGGTACCGACGTTCTGATCGTCGATCACGACGGCAGGCCGGTTCCCGTCGGTGAGCACGGACAGATCATCGTGCGCAGTCCGTCGATCCTTTCCGCGTACTACCGCAACGAGGCTGCCACCGCCGACGCCATCCGTGACGGCTGGTTGCAGACCGGCGATGTCGGAAAGTTCAGTGAGCGTGGTGGTTTGCACTACCTGGCGCGAAACAAGGAAATGATCAAGACCAACGGCATGAGTGTCTTCCCCTCCGAGGTGGAAGCGCTGCTGATGCTGCATCCCGCGATCGAAAAGGCTGCGGTGGTACCGAAACCGGACCCGGACAAGGGGCAGGTGGCTTTTGCGTTTGTCCAGCTGGTCGAGGGTTCCGACACCGCGGCCGATGAGATCGTCTCGTGGGCCAAGGAGAACATGGCTACGTACAAGGTGCCCGAAGTGGAAGTGCTCGAGGCGCTTCCGATGACTGCAACAGGAAAGGTGCGCAAGGGCGATCTGTTCGAGCGCACTCAGGGGGAAAAGTGAGACTGCTGATTGCGAACCGCGGCGAAATCGCGCTGCGGATCATTCGAACTGCCCGTGAACTCGGGATCGAGACGGTGTCGGTGTACGCCGAGGACGACGCGTCCAGTCCGCACGTCGCGGCGGCCACGGAGTCGGTGCCGCTCGGAGCTTCGGGCGCATCCGCGTATCTCGATCAGAGCGCACTGCTGAAGATCGCGGCCGAAACGGGCGCCACGCACGTGCACCCGGGCTACGGATTCCTCAGTGAGAATGCCGAATTCGCGCAGGCGTGTACCGAGGCGGGCATCGTCTTCGTCGGCCCGGACGCCCAGGTTCTCCGGACTTTCGGCGACAAGGCCAGTGCCCGCACTGCGGCGGTCGACTCCGGCGTACCGGTCCTGCCATCGACATCGGCGAACGCCGACCTCGACGAGGTGCGTGAATTCTTCGAGCGCAACTCCCGCGGCATCATGATCAAGGCGCTCAGCGGCGGCGGTGGCCGCGGCATGCGCGCGGTGCGCGACCCGAAAGCGCTCGACGACGCGTACCGTGTGTGTGCGGCCGAAGCCCAGTCGGGATTCGGCAGTTCGGCACTGTTCGCCGAGGTACTCAGTGAGCACGCTCGGCACATCGAAGTGCAGATCGTGGCGGCGCCGGGGCAAGGCGGAACCCACGCGCTCGCTCTGGGTGACCGTGATTGCAGCGTCCAACGTCGGCATCAGAAGTTGATCGAGGTTGCGCCCGCGCAGGGGCTGTCGGGGGCCCTGCGCGAGCGTCTTCACGCTGCGGCCGCAAGGCTGTGCGCCGAGGTCGGCTATCGAGGCATCGCGACGGTCGAGTTCCTGGTCGAGGAACGCGGATTCGTCTTCCTCGAAGTCAATCCACGAATTCAGGTGGAGCACACGGTGACCGAAGAGGTCACCGGAATCGACCTCGTCGCCGTGCAACTCGCGATCGCGGACGGGGTTCCGTTCGAGGACCTGGACCTGCCAACCGGAATCACTGCTGTCGAGAAGGTATCGGAGACGGTCGGATCCGTGGCAAACGCTTCGGGGATTGCGATACAGGCCCGCGTCAACATGGAAACCATGACGCCGGACGGCAATGCGCTGCCGTCCTCCGGCACGCTCGACAACTTCACTCCTCCGGGCGGACCCGGCGTGCGAGTGGACACCTTCGGTACGGTCGGACTCTCGCCGAGTGCGCGTTATGATTCGCTGCTGGCGAAGGTCGTCACCCACACGCATCGATCGGATTTTCCTGCCGCTGTGCGCAAGTCGATTGCTGCTTTGAGTGAGTTCACCATCGACGGCGTGGCGACCAACCTCGAATTCCTGCAGGCACTACTGTCGGACAAGGACTTCCGCGACGGCCTGGTCGACGTCGACTGGTTGGGTTCTCGATTGGCGGACCTCGTTCCCGAAGCGGGCCCACAAACACCCTCCGCGAGTGTGGACATCGCGCCGGACGAGGACGTGGTCCGTGCACAGATGGCGGGAATCGTCGTCGAACTTGCCGCAGTCGGTGACGGCGTCCATGCGGGTGGCCAGGTTGCCGTCCTCGAAGCGATGAAAATGCAGCATGTTCTCTCGGCGCCCGGTGACCTCGAAGTGGTCCGGGTCCTGTCGTCACCGGGGAGATCGGTGAGTGCGGGCGAACCGTTGCTCGTCGTCCGTAGCGCGAGCGCGGGATCGAAGCTCGCCGAGGTCGACGAGGTGGACCTCGACGACGTACGTCCCGACCTGGCGGAGATCATCGCTCGCCACGAGGTGACCCTGGACGCGGCGCGGCCCGCGGCAGTGGCGAAGCGCCACAAGCTGGGGCGGCGGACTGCTCGCGAGAACGTCTACGACCTGGTCGACGACGACACCCTGGTCGAGTACGGCGCTCTCGCGCTGGCAGCACAGCGCAGTCGGCGAAGCGAGGAAGACCTGATCGCCAACACTCCCGCTGACGGTCTGATCGGCGGAGTGGCGACCATCAGCGGCGGCGAGAGCGTCGTGATCTCGTACGACTACTCGGTGCTGGCCGGTACCCAGGGCATGCGCAATCACGCCAAGACCGACCGCCTGCTCGAGATCGCCGATCGTAAGCGAGTTCCGGTAGTGCTGTTCGCGGAAGGCGGCGGTGGTCGCCCCGGTGACACCGATGCAGGGGCGGGAGCGGGCCTGGAACTGGGAACCTTCCGTGCCATGGCGGCGCTGAGCGGCCGCGTACCCATGGTCGCTGTCGTGTCCGGCCGCTGCTTCGCGGGCAACGCGGCCCTGGCCGGTGCCTGCGATGTACTGATCGCGACGCCCGACGCCAACATCGGCATGGGAGGCCCTGCCATGGTCGAGGGCGGCGGGCTCGGAAACTTCCGCCCCGAGGACATCGGCCCCATCGACGTGCAGCGCCGTAACGGCGTCGTACACCTGGTGGCTGACGACGACGCTCATGCGGTGGCGCTGGCGAAGCAGTACCTCGGCTACTTCCAGGGCGCGAGCCAGGCGTGGACGGCTCCGGATCCGCGGCTCTCCCGGCACGTGGTCCCGGAGAATCGCCTGCGCTCGTATGACGTTCGTGGAGCGATCGAGGCGATCGCGGACGTCGACAGCGTCCTGGAACTGCGTCGAGATTACGGTCGCGGTGTAGTGACGGCACTCGTTCGTGTCGAAGGAGTTCCGTACGGTGTGCTGGCGAACAGCAGCGAGCATCTCGGCGGAGCGATCGACGCGGAAGCCTCGGACAAGGCTTCGGATTTCCTGGAACTGCTCGAAGCGCACCGCATTCCTCTGGTGACCCTCTGCGACACACCGGGATTCATGGTGGGTCCGGACTCGGAGGAGGAGGCGACGGTCCGAAGGTTCGGCAGATTCTTCGTTGCCGGTGCTCGCCTGACGGTGCCGTTCGGAACGATCATCCTGCGCAAGGGTTACGGGTTGGGCGCCATGGCGATGGCCGGTGGTTCCTTCCACGCACCCGAGTTCACGGTGGCGTGGCCGACCGGCGAGATCGGGCCGATGGGTCTGGAAGGTGCCGTGCGCCTCGGTTTCCGTAAGGAACTCGAATCCGTCGAAGACCCGGAGGCTCGGGAAACTCTGTTCGGTCAGTTCGTGGAACTGGCCTACGCACAGGGCAAGGCATTGATGGCGGCTACCACGTTCGAACTGGACGATGTCATCGATCCCGCCGACACCCGCGCCTGGATCAGGCAGCTCGGCAGAAACAGTTGAGATCCTGCTGATTCGAGCTGTTGCCGCACGTGGGCAGGGCAACTAGCCTTGCCCACGTGTCGGCTGCGCGAGATAACGTCCTGATCATTCATTGGCACGACCTGGGCCGACACCTCGCGAGTTACGGTGTCGCCGGGGTCAACAGCCCCAACCTGGACCGGCTGGCGGCAGAGGGCATCCGGTTCACCGACGCACACGCGACGGCGCCGCTGTGCTCACCTTCGCGCGGTTCTCTCTTCTCGGGCAGGTATCCGCACAACAACGGTCTGATCGGGTTGGCGCACCACGGCTGGGAGTACCACGCTGAGGTGCAGACGCTTCCGCAGATCCTCTCCGACAACGGTTGGTACACCTCGCTCTTCGGCATGCAGCACGAGACTGCGTACCCGAAGCGGCTTGGCTATCACGAGTACGACGTCACGAACTCGTTCTGCGACTACGTGGTTCCGCGCGCCCAGAACTGGCTACGACGCTTCCCGCCCGAGCCTTTCCTTCTCACCACGGGGTTCTTCGAAACGCATCGGCCGTACCCGGCCGATCGCTATACCCTGGCGGACACCGCAGCGCTGGAGGTGCCCGGATATCTTCCCGACGTGCCGCAGGTACGCGAGGACCTGGCCGAATTCCACGGCAGCGTAGAGGTAGCCGACGCCGCGGTGGGTGATCTGCTCGGGACGCTCGAGGAAGAGGGGCTCGACGAGAACACGTGGGTCTTCTTTCTCACCGATCACGGCGCCGCGTTCCCACGTGCCAAGTCGACGCTCTACGCCCCCGGCACCGGCATTGCGTTGATCGCTCGCCCTCCGGCTCGGTATCGCAGTGGCGGAAAGGAATACGAGACACTGTTCAGCGGTGTGGATCTTGTTCCGACCATTCTCGATCTCCTCGGTATCGACGTCCCCACCGAGGTGGAAGGGCGCTCGCACGCCGATGCCCTCGTCGATCGTGGAACCGAGCCGTCCGAACCTGTCCGAACCTCCTTGTTCACGGAGAAGACCTTTCACGACAGTTTCGATCCCATTCGCGCGGTGCGCACCAAGGACTACAGCTACATCGAGAACTACGCTGTCCGCCCCGCTCTGGATCTACCGCTCGACATAGAGGACAGTCTTTCCGGAAAGGCGCTCGGCACCGAGCATCTGGCGGTACGCGCACCCCGGGAGCTGTACGACCTTCGTGCCGACCCCGACGAGAGGATCAATCTGATCGATCGACCGGAAGTCTCGGCAATACAGGCGGAATTGTCCTCGCAGCTTCACACGTGGCGCGCCGAAACGGATGATCGTCTCCCGGACGAGGCATTGGGAAGCGCGATGGCGGTGCATCGCATGGCGGCCTACCTCGAGAAGATCGGTGTCCGACCCAACGTGCGGTCCGCCTACAGTGCGGACCGCGGTTACCTCGAGTCGGACACCGAAAACCCCTAGGGCCTGGCGGTTTCGCGCTCCTCCAACAATGCGATGACCCGCCCGACCAGTTCGTTGATGTCAGCGCCTGTCGTGTCGAAAGCCAGGTCCGGGTCCTCCGGAGTCTCGTACGGTGCGTCGATTCCGGTGAGCCCCTTCAGTTCACCGGCTCGCGCACGCGCGTACAGGCCCTTGGGATCTCGGCGTTCGCATTCTTCGACGGGAGTGGTGACGGCAACTTCGAGGAAAGTGAGCCCGGCAGCTTCGTTGAGAGCACGCGCAATTGCCCGATCCGAACGCAGCGGTGAGACCATCGACGCGATGGCCACGACGCCGGCGTCGGCGAACAGTCGAGTGAGATGTCCGACGCGCCGGATGTTCTCGGCCCGGTCTCCCGGCGAGAACCCGAGATCGTCGGAGATACCGTGGCGGACGTTGTCACCGTCCAGGAGATACGCGGTGCGTCCCGCGTCGACCAGCGCACGTTCGACAGCCACAGCGACGGTGGATTTTCCGGAGGCAGGTAGGCCGGTCAACCAGATCGTCGCGCCCTTCTGGGTCGTCGACGCCCACCGCCGCTGACGTTCGAGTGAAGACGGATGCCACTTGATGTCGTTGCGGGTCTGCTCACCGGGAACGACGACGCGTGGCTCGAGAATGGTGCCGGCGCCGACGGTGTCGTTACTCTGCTCGTCGATCAGAATGAAAGCGCCGGAGTCCCGATTGTGGTCGTAGGTGTCGGCGACCACCACGGAACTGGTTCGGAGCGTGACCGTTCCGATGTCGTTGAGCCCCAGTTCGACTGGGCTGTCCTGCTCATCGAGCGTCTCGGGGTCGAGTCGGGTGTGCAGTTCTTGAACGGTCGCGCGCACGGTCCGGGAAGTATGTTTGAGCGCTATCCGATCGCCGGCTCGCAATGGAGTGTTCGACAACCAGCAGATCGTGGCTTCGAGTTCTCGGGCCAGAACCGGCAAATGAGCCTGCGCACCGCCGCTGACCAGAACGTCGCCACGTCCGACGTCGATGTCATCGGCCAGTTCCACCGAAACCGACAGTGGTGCAACGGCAGTACTGCGGTTGTCGTCGAGGGTGTCCAGGCTGATCACGGTGCTCTTCGATCCGGACGGCAGGACCATTACCTCGTCTCCGACGCTCAGTGTGCCTGCCGAAATTCGGCCGGTGTACCGGCGCCGATTCTGCAGATCGGGACGCGAAACCCACTGCACGGGAAGCCGAAGTTCCTCGATGTGGGTCGCGGGCGCAAGGAGTTCGACGCCTTCGAGATATTCGAGAAGTGTCGGCCCGTTGTACCACGCGGTGTTCTCCGAGCGGGTCACGACATTGTCGCCGGCTTTCGCGGAGACGGGGATGGCAAGTACGTCGCCTCGCCCGAGCTGGCGTGCCAATACCCGCAATTCTTCCTGTACCTGCGCGAATCTCGCTTCGTCGAAGCCCACCAGATCGATCTTGTTCACCACGGCCACAAGGTTCGGAACACCAAGTAGCGCTGCGATTCTGGCGTGTCGACGCGTCTGACGCAGCACGCCGGTTCTCGCGTCGACCAGCAGGACCGCTACGTGGGCGTTGGACGCGCCGGTGAACATGTTGCGCGTGTAGCGCTCGTGTCCCGGGGTGTCGGCGAGTACGTAACTTCTGGTCGGAGTGGAGAAGAATCGGTACGCGACGTCGATCGTGATGCCCTGTTCACGCTCGGCGCGCAATCCGTCGGAGAGTGCAGCCAGGTCGGCGACACCGTGCTCGTCGGTCACGGAATCGAGGTGATCGGTAGGCAGACTGTCGGTGTCGTGCAACAGTCGGCCGATCAGCGTGCTCTTGCCGTCGTCGACGCTACCCGCCGTGGCCAGCCGCAGGAGTTGGCGAGTGATGGTGGTGGTCATCAGAAGTAGCCCTCACGCTTTCGGTCTTCCATCGCGGCGACCGAGGTTCGGTCGTCTGCGCGAGTCTCGCCTCGTTCGGAAACCGTCGCGGCCGAGATCTCGGTGACGACGTCGTCGATGGTGGTGGCGTGCGATCGAACGGCGCCGGTGATGGTCAGATCGCCGACGGTTCGATATCGCACCCACTCGGTCGTTGCCGCGGCGTTCTCGGCGTCGGTGCTGAATTCCGAAGCAGCGAGGAGCATTCCGTCGCGCTCGAATACCCGCCGTTCGTGCGCGAAATAGATGGGCGGCAACTCCAGTTCCTCCTGGGCTATGTAGCGCCAGATGTCGAGTTCTGTCCAGTTGCTCAGCGGGAAGACACGAACGGACTCTCCGCGTCTGATCCGACCGTTGTAGAGCGACCACGGTTCGGCCCGTTGCGCCCGAGGGTCCCACTGGCCGAACTCGTCACGGAAGCTCAGGACTCGTTCCTTGGCTCGCGCGCGTTCCTCGTCCCGGCGGGCGCCGCCGAATGCGGCGTCGAATCGCCCGCCTTCGAGAGCGTCGAGCAGAGTTCTGGTCTGCAGGCGGTTTCGCGATCCGCTGGTCTCGGTCGACTCCTGCACTCGACCCTGGTCGATCGAATCCTGAACGGAAGCAACCAGAAGTGTGTGCCCGCCCTCCTTGATTCGGCGGTCGCGAAATTCGATGACTTCCTCGAAATTGTGACCGGTGTCGACGTGTAGGACCGGGAAAGGGAGTGGGGAGGGTCGAAACGCCTTCTCGGCGAGTCGAAGCAGGACTATCGAGTCCTTGCCGGCCGAGAAGAGCAGTACCGGTCTTTCGAGTTCTGCCACCACCTCTCGAATGATGTGAACCGCTTCGGATTCGAGAACTCGGAGTTCGTCGACGACATCGGTGACGGTGCTCATGTGACGGGGTATCCGTTCTGTTCGGCGTCGATGCGATAACGCTGCACCCATTCGCGGGAGCGTCCGTCGCTCTGACGACGCAGCGGCGGTGGTGGGGCCAGTTGTCCGTCGAGACCGAGGGAAATGAGGGTTTTTGCGACCACGGACTGCGGGTCTTCGGTGAGATCGCGGAACCCGATCTCGATGGGGGAGATGTCCTCTTCCTCGAACCAGCGCTTCCACTGTCGTTCCTGCTCACCGAGAATCGTCACCAGGTGTGCGATTCCGAGCGCGTTGTACTGCGCACCGTCCGAGAGATTCGGTGGGGTCGCGTCGTCGCGCCAGACCTGCGTCTGCACGGCTCGCCACATCGATACAGCCTGAGCGACAACATCTTCTCGATAGACGTGGATGAACTGCAGGTCGTGATCGAGAGTGTCGTGGAGTGCGGAACGTAGATCTGTCCCACTGCGCCACGGCAATCCGGCTGCGCGATCGAGCAGGAGCGGTGTCTGATTCCACATCAGCTTGCCGCCCCAGACTCCGTTGGGTGTTCGGCCGAGTTCGAGAAGTTGTGTGCGCCACTGCTCGGAGGTGCGGGTGTCCGGCGTACCCGGGTGGAACGGGGCGAGCAGCCCCAGGACGGACTCGTCCGTGACGTCTTCGAACCACTGCCTCGGTTGCGGCGAACGCGAGGTCTCGGGGAGGTACTGGAAGAACTCTTCCGGCTCACCCGCGACCCCTGTTGCTCGCAGGGATTCGACCAGCAAAGTACTGCCACTGCGCTGCGAAGCGCAGACGAGAAACGAGCGTTGGGCCTCCGTCATGCGAGCAACGCTAAGGGTGGCCGGAAACCGCCGCAAGCTGGGAAAATAAACTCACGTAGAGGTTAAATCTCGACGTGAAACGTTAAATGTGCGGGTCACGAAATCTTGTGCTGAGGCACGTCTTACGCAGTTGTCGCAAGGGCCGCGGCGAGCCCGAATGCGATGGCCATGAAGACAACTTCACCGATGGCGCGGCGCAGGGATCCGTCCGAACTCATGCGGTGTGCAGCACTTGCGACCACCCATGTCCGGCGCCACCACCATCCCAGTGCGACGAGCATTGCGATCGCCACGATCTTGGCGAGGATCACCCGGCCGTAAGCGGTGTCGTAGAAGGCGGAGAGCGAGTCGAGTCGCACCACGGCGTTGACGATACCGGTGACGACCAACGCGAGGACACATCGCCAGGCGAGGGCGGAGTACCTGGGCAACCAGATCGCCCAGGCACCGCGCGACGGTACGGCAAGCGCGAGTGCGGCGAGCACGCCGAACCACAAGGCCGCAGCGAGGACGTGAACGGCGTCGAGGATCGATCCGAAGCTCTGCTGCGCCATGTGCCCGGTGATCGGGCGGGCAGCGAGCGCCAACGCGGAGACGACCAATGCCGGTGCGACGGGCACCGTCTCGGGATTGGTGAACCCGTAGATGCCGTAACAGACCACGGCAAACGCGCACGCGATGATCGCGACACCGACGCGGCCGACGTTGACCTCGGAGACGAATGCGCCGAAGTGCCCGATGGTCAGCGAGGTGACCGGGGCGCCGTCTGCGGCTGCGGCATTGAGCACGAGGAGCGTGATCTCGGCGACGAGCCAAACCGCTGCCGCCGCGGTGAGCTGAGTCCACATGACGGCGGGGGTTGTTGCCGGGCGGCGTTCACTGCGGCCCATCCAGGCAAGCGTCGCGATGCCGAGCGTCAACGAGCCGCATCCGATCGCGAGAACGCGGACAGTGCTCGACGATTCGGGTCCCGACGGGCTCGCGAGGCCCCAGGCGATGAGGACTCCCAGCAGAGCTGTGGGTACGGCAAACAGCAACCACCACCTGTTTGCCGTACCCGTCACGCGATCAGCTCGACTTCGGCTTACGCAGCACGAAGAACAGCGCGCCGCCGAACACGACGACGCCGGCGACGATGAAGATCCACACCGGCATGCTGCCGGACTCCGACTCACCCGTACTCGACGCGGCGGCAGCGCCGGGAGTGCCCGACCCCGCCTCGGTGAGGGTGAAGGTCAGAGTTCCGTTGACGGGGTGGCCGTCGGCGGAAGTGACTCGGTACGCGATGGTGTAGACGCCGGTCGGCCCGAGATCGCCGAGGTCTGCACTGACAGTGGGTCCTTCGACGGACGGATCGCTCTTGGTCCAGAGGTTGCCGTCCGGGCCGGTGACCGTCAGCGCCGCGAACTGCGCCTGCAGAGCCTCGTTGAACGTGACCGAAACCTTGTCAGGCGCAACCTGAATGGACGCGCCGTTTTCCGGGTTGGAGCCGACAACCGCGGAGTGCGCACTGGCCGTGCCCATTCCGAGCATCGTGGCCAGCATCGCGAGCATGCCGACGGCGATGACCTTGATCCGGGTACTCATCAGCGCTTGCTCCTGACCAGTGCGCCGAGGCCGAGTGCAGCGCCCAAGGCGCCGAGCACCAGGCCGACGCCGCCGAGCCAGCGCGCGGTGTTGTCTGACGAAGAAGATTCGGAAGCATCGGACGTCTCGGCAGTGTTATCGGCAGAGGGGGCTCCGTGGGCGTCGCCGGTGGATGCGGCGAGAGTCAGCGTCGGCGCGGGCTTGTCCGGCTCGCTGCCGTCGGCAAGTTCTTCCTGATCCCAGTTGACGACGTTGCCGTCGCTGTACGTCTGGACGGCCTTGAACTCGACCTCTTCCTGCTCCGGCAGCGGGCCGGCGGAAAGGACGAACTGCTGGAACTGGCCGGGGGCGATTCCGACGCCGGGGTCGGCCGTCCACGTCACGGACTTCGCGACCAGCGAGGTGGGGTCCTTCTCGACGACGGCGGTCCAACCGGGCATCGGTTCGGTGCGTGCCGACTTGAGGTCGGGGAGGGCCACCGTCAGCTTGGTGGTCGAAGCGGTGTCGGATTCGGTGGGCACGCGGAACGTGAGAACGGAGTACCCGCCCTGCGTAGCTCCTGGTGCGACGACGCTGACGTGTGCTGAAGCAATTCCGGCGGCCAGCAGCACAGCGCTGCCGGTAGCGACGGTCGTGACAACCGCACGCGAAATCAGGGTGTTCTTCATGTCGGGAAGTGTCCTCTTGGTCTGGTGAAGGGGTGGGGAGTTCTACGAATCTTCAGACCAGGGCAGGAGGACCGCGCCGCGAGATGCTGGCGCGAAGAAGGGCGTCGACGGGTCCGTGATGGATTCCGGTCGAGACGGTGTGGCCGCGGGAAGTGACGGCGGCGGGAGCCAGGGACGCCAGGACGACGTGGAGAGCGTGGGTGACAACGCGGTAGAGGCGCTCGGCGGCCAGGACCGCCACCGCACAGGCGACGGTGGCACCGGCGTGAGCACCGAGCATCAGCAATCCCGGAGCGGGCGAATGAGCGTGCTCGGAGAGCGTCATGGTGGTGTGGGCGGCAAGCTGACCCAGGCCAAGAGCCACGATCAGGGCAGCGGGCCCCCGGGAGAGGGCGGGAAGGGTGGCTGTCACGGCGCCGACGGTTGCGCAGACGGCGAGCAACAGGGTCAGCGACGACGACTGTGGCAGCTCGCCTCCGCCGATTCCATGCGCGGCGACAGCGAGAGCAGCCGAAGCGGAACCGACAGATATCCCCCGGAGGGTCGCGGTCTGCTCGGCTGCTCTCACTGGCGTTCTCAGGTCTAGCGCACGCCGAGACGTGCGAGCAGATCTGCTTCGACGCCGTCGAGTTCGGAAGAAATTGCCTGGTGAGCTGCCTTACGGCGAGCCTGAGGCATCTGCTCGGCAGCGCGAACTGCCGTGCTGAGATCGCCGAGGCGCTCACGGATGGCGGCGGCAAAACGCTGCGTCTCCGCATCGTCGGGCTTGCGGCTGAGGATCTCGGTGACCGAGCTCTCGGCGCCGGCGATACGAGCGCTCAACTTCGCGCCGTGACCGGTGTAGTCACCGAGCTGGTCGACGGCGATGCCCATCTTCTGCGCGCGCGTGGTGTCGAGCTGGGCGCGCACAGCCGTGGCAGCGCGGTAGGCGATCGGCAGGAGAACGGGGGCAAGCAGACGTGCCACACCCAGGTACTTACGCACCTTGGCGACAGTCAGGCCCTGATTCGCAGCGGCTTTCTCCTGCGCCTTCAGGGTCGCGATCTGCGCCTTTTCGATCTTGTGCTGTGACTCGATCTCGGCTTTCTCCAGCTTCTTGAGCGACTTGGTCTCGACCTTGTCGCGCTTACGCTGGCTCTTGGCGTTGAGCTTCGCCTCGACCTCAGCCTTGTGCTTGAGAGCCTTTGCCTCCGCCTTGCGGGTGGCACGAGACTTTCGCTTCTTGAACAACCCCATCGAAAAGGACCCCGTTTCCAGGTGTTTGTGTGTTGCCAGGTACCTGCGCTTCGGCTTCAGCCTAGGGGAGCACATAATCTTCGTCATCGTGTGTTCCGTTAACAACCCCGCGCCCCAGCTCCCGATCATCGATTCGGGGGCGTTGACCCGATGCCGTCATCGGGTGCGTCTGGACGGGTTGTTTCCCGGGAAATCGGCTTCGGAACCCGTCGACACCGGCGTCAAGCAGCGCCAGGATGCCGCGATCGCGAAGCGCGCGGAGATCGCCGAACTCGTGATCGGCGCTGCTCCCGAGCGTTGGGTGAAGATCAACCCCGATCAATCGGCGTCGGCTCAGGCTCGTGACACTCTTGCTGCCTGTGAGGCCGGCGCGGACCGGATCTGGGGCGCGGTCTTGCCCGTCGAGCGCGACACCGGACGCAAGGGCCGCTGCGAAATGCTCATCCGTGACGACGAGGGCGGCGGGTACATCCCCGTCATTGTCGTCAATCACAAGGTGACCGATCCCGGCCAGGGCGCGATCACCTCGGGGCTCTTCGAATGGGAGCCCGCGGTCGATCCCAAGCGCAAGGTCCGCAGTCAGGTCCGCGATCAGATGCGCGTCGCGCAGGTCTATCGGATGCTCGAGCGTCGTGGGCTGGCGAGCCCGTCGCTCACGGCAGGCGCGATCGGATACAACGGAGACTGCGTCCTCGTCCACGACCTCAGTGCGATTCTCGACGATTACGACGAGCGTTTCGCCGACCGTATCGCTGTTGCCCGCGGTGAGGTGCTGACGTCCCCTTCACAGGTGAGCGAGTGCAAGTCGTGCCCGTGGTGGACCGAATGCAAGCAGGAGTTGGTTCGCAACCGCGATGTCAGCCTGGTGGCTGTCGGATCGCGCGCGGAGCTTCTGCGCGACGTCGGCTGCAACACGATAGATCAGCTGGCCGCCTGGGACGGTGAGCCGCTCGAGGATTGGCCGCACGGAAATTTCGACGACGCAGTCGTGATCGCCAAGGCGTGGTTGGCAGATGCTCCGTTGGTGCGGCGGTTCGAGAAGATCTCGGTGACTCGGGCGGACATCGAGATCGACGTCGACATGGAGAGCTATCAGGAGCACGGCGCCTACCTGTGGGGAACGCTGCTCAATGTCGGTGGCTTCTCGATGTATCGAGGATTTGCGACGTGGGATCCGCTGCCGACGCGTGACGAGGCGCGGTCGTTCGCGGAGTTCTGGGGCTGGCTGATGGCGGAGCGTGCCGCAGCCGCTGCTTCGGGTAAAACCTTTGCCGCATACTGCTATTCGCGTTCGGCCGAGGACAAGTGGTTGTTGGACTCGGCGCGCAGGTTTGCCGGTGAGCCCGGGATTCCGAGCAAGGACGAGATCCGCGAGTTCATCGACAGTCCGCAGTGGGTCGACATCTATCAAGCGGTGAGTGATCAGTTCATCTGCCCGAACGGCAAGGGACTCAAGAAGATTGCCCCCGTCGCCGGGTTCAACTGGCGTGACGCCGAAGCCGGTGGTGAAGCGTCGATGGCGTGGTACCGCGAGGCGGTCGGCTACGACGGTGAGCCCGACGAGACGCAGCGGACACGCATCCTGCAATACAACGAGGACGACGTCATTGCCACCAAGGTTCTACGTGAGTGGATGACGGACCGCGCGGAGAAGGAAATTCCGCTGGCTTCCGAGTTGTAGCGCTGATCCGTTCTGTCGCTATTGTCTGAAACATCCTATTTAACAGTGTGTTTCAATTCGTAGTTTCTCGTCATCGTGTGCCCCGAACCCGCATCCGCGCTACCTTCATCTGGTCGGCTCCACGATGGAGGGTGTTGCATGCTGAGCAGGCTGACTTCGAGTGCGAGCGACGCCGAACTGTCTGACGTCGAGCGGCGCGACCTCTTCGCACGCCAGATACTGCAGGTGACGACGGTCGCGCCACTGGCCAACATGGTCAATGTACTCAGCGTATGCGCTTTGCTTGCGTACGTCATACCCCCCGGTCACAACGAGTTTCGGGTGATCTGGGGTTCTGCGGCCTTCTTGGTTGTCCTCAATTCGGTGCGCGTCTGGATACCGCGAGTCGTCCTGAAGGGCCGGTACACGCCCAAACATACGACGAGGTACGACTACTGGGCGCTCATGCTCGAGGTGATCCTGCTTGGGCTTCTGCTTGTCGTTCTCGCCGCAGCGATGCTGCCCGTGACGGACAACTCGCGAAAGCTTGTGCTTATAGCGACATTCGCCGGAGTCATGGGCGCCGGCGCCGTGGCATTGTCGACGGTTCGGTCGATAGCGGTAGCGTGGATTCTGGTGCACAGCATCGGATTGCTCGTCGTTATCCTGCCTAAGAGAACCACGGAATACACTGTCCTCTCGTTCCAGTTGGTCGTTTTCTCGGTGACATTGATTATCGGCGTCGTGTACCTCTGGGCGTCGTTCCGAAGTCGTTGTCTTGCCGAGTTCGAGGCTGCTGCCGAGCGCCAGACGGTCAGTTTGCTTCTCGACGATTTCGAGGGTGGGTCGCGCGACTGGCTGTGGGAAGTCGACACCACCGGGACGTTGTCGCACACCTCCGCTCGGCTGTCGCAGATCTCGGGAGTCTCCGTCTCCGACCTGCGAACCCTGTCGCTGCGCGGATTGTTGGATCGGCTCGACGTCGGTTCGACGAAGAGTGGTCGAGCCGCGGCCCACGTCATCGGAGATCACCTCGACCGCCTCATGCCGTTTCGAGAGGTCGTCATTCCCGTTCGTGTCGGCGGCGTCGACCGATGGTGGTCTCTGTCGGGTCATCCCAGGCTTTCCGAGGCCATGGAGTTCGTTGGTTGGCGAGGCGTGGGCTCGGACGTCACCGAGAAGTACAACTACGAGCGGCGAATTCTTTGGCTTGCTGCAACCGACGGACTGACCGGGCTCCCGAATCGCCGGACGTTCGGCACGGAGCTGTCCGACGCGCTCGGCGCTGTCCGGACCGGCGAGCAGGTTCTTGTCGGCATCCTCGACCTGGACAATTTCAAGTCGGTGAACGACACGTTAGGGCACCCCGTCGGCGACAAACTGTTGATTTCCGTTGCTGCACGGCTCAATCGGGTGGTCGACGGCGCCATGTGCGCCCGAATCGGTGGCGACGAATTCGGCGTCGTCTTGCGGGGAACAGGGGACGGCGGCGAGGTGTTTGCTCGCTATCTGGGTGCATTGCGTGAGCCGTTTTTCGTGCGGGGGAATCGCATCGAGGTTCGTGCATCGATCGGGTATGCCAGCGCGCCGGCAGATTCCGAAGACGCGGACACGCTTGTCATGTCCGCCGACCTGGCGCTGTATGCGGCAAAATCTGCCGGCAAGAACCGGGTCGGAAAATACTCACCGGCGCTGCGCGCGCGGGCCAGGGAACGAGCATCGGCCCTGCAAGAGCTTGGGCTTGCGATCGAGTCTCGGCAGTTCGAGCTGTACTACCAACCGCAGGTTCGTGCGGACACCGGCCGCGTCGAGGGATTCGAGGCACTGCTTCGCTGGAACCACCCGGTGCGGGGAGTGCTTGCGCCGCGCATCTTCATCGATGTCGCGGAAGAGACGGGTTTGATTGTCCCGCTGGGGCTTCAGGTTTTACACATGGCCTGCGCCGAAGCGACGACCTGGCCCGATGATACCTACGTGACGGTAAACGTCTCTCCGGTGCAACTGATGTCGTCCGGCTTCGGATCAGCAGTCAACGATGCGCTGGAGGCATCCGGTCTGTCCAGCAAACGGCTTCAGCTGGAAATCACAGAGACGGGAGCGGTAGAGGAGCTTGCCGTCGCCGAGCTGGATCGCCTGCGTGCCACCGGAATTGCGATTGCCCTGGACGACTTCGGAACTGGCTATTCGTCTTTCGAGAGTTTGAAGAACCTGCCGTTGGACATTCTCAAGATCGACCGGTCGTTCATCACCGAACTGAGTGAGGGTGATTCGGCAGTTGTCACTTCGGTGGTCGAGGTGGCGAAGGCGCTCGGTATGCAGTCATTGGCGGAAGGCGTGGAGACGGCCGACCAATTGAGTCTCTTGCGTACCGCCGGTTGCGAATTGGTTCAGGGTTACTACGTCAGCCGACCGATGCCGGCGACGGAAGTGGCCGAGTACCTCAGCGCAACTGCCCAATCCAGCGGTGGGTATTTTCATTCGTTCTGACAACTGTGCGCCTTTATTAACCGCGGGCGGTTAATAAAGGCGCACAGCAGGGAAGTTAGCGCGGCGCCATGCGGAGAGCGCCGTCCATGCGGATGGTCTCGCCGTTGAGGTAGTCGTGCTCGACGATCATCTGCGCGAGTTGCGCGTACTCGGACGGCTGGCCCAGGCGGGACGGGAACGGAACGCCGGCCTCGAGGCCCTTGCGGTACTCGTCGGTGACGCCTGCGAGCATCGGGGTGTCGATGATGCCGGGGGCGATCGTGTTGACGCGGATGCCGAACTGCGCGAGGTCACGGGCAGCCGGAACAGTCATGCCGTGCACTCCGCCCTTGGAAGCGGAGTACGCGATCTGGCCGATCTGTCCTTCGAAGGCAGCAACGGAAGCGGTGTTGATGACGACGCCACGCTGGCCGGACTCGTCGACGGCCTCGGTCTTGGAGATGGCGTCGGCCGCGAGGCGCATGACGTTGAAGGTGCCGAGCAGGTTGACGGTGATGACCGTGCGGAACAGCTCGAGGTCGTGCGGACCCTTCTTGGACAGGATGCGTCCGGCCCAGCCGACACCGGCACAGTTGACCACGATACGCAGCGGGGAGCCCGACTCGACGATCTGGTTGATCGCTGCCTCGACCTCTTCGCCGCTGGTCACGTCGGTGGGGATGAGAGTGACGCCGGCGGGGACGTTGTCGCCTGCGCGCTCGATCGACGCGGGCAGATCCAGGCCGAAGACGGTAGCACCGGCGTCGGCGAGGCGCTTGGCTGTTGCGGCGCCGAGGCCTGATGCCGCTCCGGTGACCAGTGCTGCGGTTCCCTTGATTTCCACTTCGTGTGCTCCTCGAGTTAGCGATCGGTAAGGCGGTGGTGCGTGTCGAGAACCATAACGCGAGGGTGTATGTGAGGGCGAACGCGCGAGACCCGCGTAGGGCTGGGTACCTTGGACGCGAGGTCTGAGAGCAAAGCACCGGACGAGAGGGGACCTGCGTGAGCAAGGCGCCTGTGCGTCCCGCCGCTTCTGTCGAGAATTTCGAGCGGTTGCAGCGCGACCCGCTCTTCGAAGATCTTGCCGAGCTGATTGCCGAGGTTCTCTCCTACGCGTTCGACGCTCCGGCCGCCGTCGAGATCGAACAGTGGACGATCAGTTGCCTGCCGTCGACAAATCGATCGGCGGAGCGCCATCGCTTGTTCACACTCAACATCGGTCCGATGGAGATTCTGAGCGTCGAGTGCCATCTGGTCGGCGGTAAGCCGATCGAGCACGTCATGTCCGTGTACGTATCCAGTTCGGCACTGGAATCGCGAACCGGCTGCAGCATCGAAGAACTCGATGCCAAGCACGATCTGGTCGCCATCAGACGCACCGAGTTGGCGTCCGCCGACGGCGACGGGACCGTGATCGACTGCAGTCTCGAGGACTCGGATGCGTTGGAACAGTTTGCTCAACTGCCCGTCGACATGACGACGGTTCGTCCGCTCGCGGAGCATCTTGTTGCCAAGGGCAAGGGCCCATTTCGGCAGTATCACAACTCCGGATTCGCCAAATATGTACTGGAAAGGTCGCTCGACCATGGTTGATCAGTTGCCCATCCGCCTCCCGCGTGTGCTGCGAGACGGGGACGATGCCGGCGCGGTCGACGTGCTGCAGGAATACTTCACGAGGCCGCTCCGAAAGACGGGCTATCTCCGTACCGGTGCGCTGTGGGATTCCTGGGATCCCAGTGGCAACCGCGATCGTGATGCGAACATCTTTACCGCGGAAGATCTTGTTGCGGTGACGCTTCTGTCGGTTCAGGTTCCGGCGCAAGGGGCCTTCTTCCTACTCGGGGAGAACAATGCCGAACTGAACCGACTCCTGGCTGACGTGGGCCCCGATCGCGATCTGTCGAACGAACCCGATCCCTTCACTCCGGAATCTCCGGTGTGGCGGTTGGAGACGGCGCTTCGAGAGATTCACGGCGTCGGGCGAACCATGGCGTCCAAACTGATCGCACGCAAGCGTCCGCGGCTCTACCCGATTTACGACGACGTCATCGGGCGGGAGTTGGGAACGAAGGCTGCCCATCTGGAACCGGTACGAGAGGCCTTGCACGACGGAGAATTACACGTGAGATTGCTCGACTTGCGAGTTCGGGCCGGACTGGACGATGCCGTTCCGGCGATCCGGGTGCTGGATGTGCTCGCCTGGATGCAGGGTAAGGGATACAAACCGGCACTCTAGCTTTCTTGTCGGTGGGCAGGTCTAGTCTCGAATGTATGTTCGATAATGGATCGACGGGCGGTGTGGGGGCAGTTGTAGATGACGGCCGTCCTGTCGTCGATCCACTCGTGCTGCCGGACATGCTCTTTGCAACGGCGCAGAGCGAGAACATGCTAGCCGCACAGAAGGTGCTCGGTGCATCCATGTTGTCGGAGTCGAGATTCAATGCGGAGCTCGACGTGTCCGGTGATGTCGACAAGGCGTGGCGGATCGCGTGCAACGAGATCGCGGTCATGCTCACGTGTTCGCGGCGCACAGCCGAAGTTCACATCGAGATCGGTGACGCCTTGCGCGAGTTCCTTCCGCTCACCAAGGCTTCATTTGCTGCCGGCGAGCTGGACTATGCGCGTGTGCGCAAGATTGTCGACGGACTCACCGGGGCCGCCCCCGAGGCGATCGCAGCACTCGAGCGCCGAGTACTTGCCTCCGCGCACCGTCTTCCGCCCGGGCAACTCGAGCGCGACATCGAACGTCAGCTCTTTGCCTACGATCCGGATGCTGCCGCCGAACGTCGCCGGAAAATGCTGGAACACCGCGATGTTCGCACGCGTGCAGACCGTCACGGACTCGCCCAGTTGCAGGCAACACTCAGCGCGAACGAGGCTGTCGAAGCGCTTGGCCTGATCAACGAGGCCGCCGGAAGCGTCTGCAACCACGATCCTCGGAATGCCTCGACGCGCCGGGCCGACGCGTTGGTCGCTCTCCTGCACGGCGAACAGGGGCTGACTTGCCAGTGTGGCAGCGAAACGTGCGAGGCAGTATCCCCAGCAGCTCGATCAACTGCGCCCTCACGTCGGAAGCCGTTGCTGCACATCGTGTGCGATCTGGCGACGCTCCTCGGATTGACGTCAGATCCCGCGAGTATCGACGGGTACGGGCCAATCGATCCCGACTATGCTCGCGAGCTTGCCACCGATTCCACTTGGCAGGCACTGTTTGTCGACTTTCGCTCTCAGGCCGCCGGGAATCGACCGCGTCGGCGACATGCTCCGACTGTCCTGCCGCTTGTCACCCGACGTGATTGCCTGAGTCGCGAACCGAAAGGCTGCGGAGATCGGATTCGGGCGATGCAACGGTTGGTCGCGCGAGCCCCGGACATAGTTCGAAGATCGGATGGGCATGGCGCCCAGCCCGATCCACCTCCCGGCGCGCTGACCTATGCTCCGGGAGCGGCTCTGGCCGCATTGGTGCGGGCCGTCGACGGTCACTGCCGGTTCCCTGGTTGTTCGGCGCCCGCGAACAGGTGCCAACTCGACCACATCACCGAGTTCGATCCTTCCGACCCGAGACGCGGTGGGTGGACCATTGCGAGCAACCTCCAATGCCTGTGTCGCCATCACCATCAGGTGAAGACATACAGGTTATGGACGCCGGTGATGCTCGTGGATCGTGCCATTCACTGGACCGACAGCACCAGCGGGTTGACGGCTGTCACGGTTCCGGAGAGGCGCTGACTTCGAAGATGGTCTCCAGACCGTCTTCTTCGTCCCACTGCTCACCGACTTCGTTGAAACCGTACTGGCTGATCAGATTTCGCGATGCGATGTTGTCCGGGCTGATGGTCGCTCGAACGATGTGCACTTCGGATTGGCGACTCGCGACGTCGAGAAGTATCTCGAGGGCAGTTCGAGCGTAGCCCAGTCGCCGGAATGCCGGGTCGATGCGATATCCGATCTCCACCATCCCGCGCGCGTCGGGGCGACCGTGGAATCCGGCCAACCCCACCGGCGTCGAGGTGCGGGCATCGACGGCGATGCGGGTGATCCACGCGCTGTCGAGTGGGTTCCCGGATATCTGCTTGCTCCGGTAGCGCCACAAGCCCTGGCATTCTTCGCCGAGGAGATACGGGGTCAGCAGGTTGGGTTCGAGTTCCATTGCGAGAGTGGCGTTGTCTCCACCCAGTGCATGTAGGGCGAGTGATGGAACCCGGATCAGTTGAAGTCCACGTCCGTCGAGTGTCCAGGGTAGTTCGGTGACTGTCACAGGTCGGCGATCGGAGTCGACAGAGTTATGTCGACGCCGATGCTCCGAAGATTGCCGTCCAGAACCTGCCAGATGGAGCGCCCGAGAAACTCGGCCAATTCCGCACTGGTCACATCGGAACCCGGCTGGCTGAGCCAACGGTTGACGCTGACGTCGACCAATCCGATGACGCCGAAAGCCAAGGGCTCCGCCATCTTCGACGGTTTGCCGCGGCTGGCGAGGATCGCGCCCAACAGGTTCCCCAATTGGACGGCGATGGCCGTCTTGGTTCCGGTCACCACTTTCGAACCGGTAGCCCGCGTGCTCGGCGAGCCCTTGCCTAAAAAGTGGTGCAGTCGTGGGTATTTCACAATCCACTGGAGGTAGGTCTCGACTGCCCGTGAGATAGCCTCGCCGACCGTACCCTGCGGCGTGAGGGTGGGTGTCAGGTCGGTCATCATCATCTCGAGGATGCGAACTCGCAGCTGCTCGTCGAGGTCGGCTCGATCCTTGAAGATCCGGTAGACAACGGAACGTGGGACGTCGGCGCGCTCGGCGATCTGCTGGACGCCGACGTCGGCGCCACCTTCGTTGACTGCATCGAGTGCTGCGTCGAGGATCCGCGCTTTGCGCTGCTCCTTGTGATCGTTCCAGCGAGTGCTGCGCCCGTCGGGCTGCGCCGACTCGGCTGTTTTTGTCATAAATCGAACGATACTCACCCCGCCATTGACTGGACAAGATGTCTCACATACTTTGGTGGGACAGCGTGTCACACACAGATACCGTTCTCTTCAGGAGTGGCAATGAGTAACAGGGTTTTTGTCGTCGGCGTCGGCATGACGAAGTTCGAGAAGCCGGGAGCCCGCGAGTGGGACTACCCCGACATGGCACGCGAGTCGGGTACCAAGGCGCTCGAAGACGCGGGTATCGACTACACCGAGGTCGAGCAGGCATACGTCGGCTACGTCTACGGCGAGTCCACCGCAGGTCAGCGGGCTGTCTACGAGCTGGGTCTGACGGGCATCCCCATCGTCAACGTCAACAACAACTGTTCGACGGGATCGACCGCGCTCTACCTCGCCACGCAGGCAGTCAAGAGTGGTCAGGCCGACTGCGCACTGGCGCTGGGCTTCGAGAAGATGCAGTCCGGGTCCCTCGGATCCACCTACGACGACCGTGAACAGCCACTCATGCGGCACCTCCTCGCTCTCGCCGAACTGCAGGAGTTCGCGATGCCGCCCGCTCCGTACATGTTCGGCGCGGCCGGCGTCGAGCACATGGAACGCTTCGGGACCACTGCAGAGCAGTTCGCGAAGATCGCCGTCAAGAACCACAAGCACTCACTGAACAACCCGTATGCCCAGTTCCAGGACGAGTACACCCTCGAGCAGATCCTCGAAGCGCGCCAGATCCACGGGCCGCTCACCAAGCTCCAGTGCTCGCCTACCTCGGACGGATCCGGCGCGGCGATCATCGCCAGCGAAGCATTCGTCGAGAAGCACGGCCTCGCTGCTCAGGCGATCGAGATCGTCGGGCAGGCCATGGTCACCGACATGAACAGCACCTTCGAGGACAAGAGCGCGATCAGTCTCGTCGGCGCGGACATGACTCGTAAGGCCGCTGAGAAGGTATACGCGCAGGCCGGGATCACCGCCGATGACGTCGACGTCATCGAACTCCACGACTGCTTCTCCACCAACGAGTTGCTGACGTACGAGGCACTCGGACTGTGCGCCGTAGGTGACGGCGGCAAGCTCGTCGACGCCGACGACACCACCTACGGAGGACGCTGGGTGGTCAACCCGTCCGGCGGCCTCATCTCCAAGGGGCACCCCCTCGGCGCAACCGGCCTTGCCCAGTGCGCCGAACTCACCTGGCAGCTCCGCGGAACCGCCGACAAGCGTCAGGTCGACGGCGCGAAGGTCGCGCTCCAGCACAACATCGGACTCGGCGGCGCAGTTGTCGTGACCGCATACAAGCCCTACGCACGCTGAATCACACCCACAACCCGCCAGCTACCCACTAGGAGTTTCATCATGGCTTCCGTTTCCGTCTCCGCTGTACTGCCCGCATCCCCCGAGAAGACCTGGGATGCGCTCTCCGACCTGTCTCGCTGGGAAGAGTGGCTCACCATTCACCAGGGCTGGAAGAGTGAACTCCCCACCCAGGTTGCGTTGGGCGCCAAGTTCACCGAGGTCGTCTCCGTGATGGGTATGGCAAACAAGATCGAGTGGACCGTCGAAGAGGTCGAGGTTCCGAAGATGGTCAAGATTGCCGGTACCGGAATGGCCGGCGTCACCGTCGAATTCGTTCTCTCGGTCGAGGCCGACGGTGCCGGTTCGAAGGCAACCGTCGACGCCAGCTTCAAGGGCACCATGATCGTCGGGCCGATCGGCAAGGCAGTAGCCAAGAACGCCAAGGCTGACCTCGAGGCCTCGCTGGCCAAGTTCGCCGAGCTGGTCGGGTAACGGCTCGATGACGACACCGAAGACTAACGCGGTCGAATTCGATACGTCCGGGCTGGACGTATGGACCGATCCGGAGCACTTCGAGGTGACAGCCGAGCGCATCGCTGAATATGCCGCTGCCACCAACGATCCCATCGAGCGACACCTGAAGGGCGAGATCGCTCCACCGGTCTTCGCGGTGGTACCCGTCTTCATGTCGATGGCACCCGCTGCGCTGTCGGTGGCGCCGGTCGAACTGCTGATGAAGCTCGTTCACGGTGAGCAGGACTTCCTGTTCCACCGTCCGATCTACCCCGGTGACCATCTGGTCGCTCGTGCCAAGCCCATCGGATTCGAGGGCCGGGACAACGGATCCACCGTCGTCATCTACGTCGAAACCAAAACCGACAAGGGTGAATTGGTCAACGAGCAGTGGATGACGGCCTTCTTCCGCAAGGTCGACGCAGGCCCCGGACTTGGCGAGAAGGCTCCCGAACACCGATTCGACGACGCTCTTCGCGCGGGTAGTCCCGCAGCGGTGGTGAACCAGCACATCGACGAGGACCAGACATTCCGGTACTCACCGGCTTCCGGCGATCCGATGCCGATTCACCTCGACGAGGAGATCGCTCGGATGTCCGGTCTCCCCGGAATCATCAACCATGGACTGTGCACGATGGCGTTCACGTCGTGGGGAGCCCTGACCGAACTGGCAGGCGGCGAGACCGAGCGGTTGCGCCGTCTCGCAGTGCGATTCGCGAAACCCGTACTCCCGACACAGGACATCGAGACGGTGTTCCACAAGTCGGGTTCGGCAGACGGAGCCACGTCGTACTCGTACGAAACCAGCGCGGTCGGTGACCTCGTCATCAAGGACGGCCTCGCGGTCATCGCCGACAAATGAGTCTTCATGTCCGACAACTGAACTGATGGGAATCTGAACTGATGGGAAGTCTCGACGGTCGCGTAGCGATCATCACCGGAGCAGGACGCGGCATCGGCCGTGAGCATGCGCTGCTCTTCGCTCGTGAGGGTGCGAGCGTCGTGGTCAACGATCTCGGCGGAGCAAACGACGGTTCCGGTGCAGATGCCGGCCCCGCGCAGCAGGTAGTCGACGAGATCGTCGCTGCAGGCGGCAAGGCTGTTGCCAACACCGACAACATCGCCACCTGGGACGGCGCCGAGGGCCTTGTCAAGCAGGCCGTCAGCGAGTTCGGCCGACTCGACGTACTGGTCAACAACGCCGGCATTCTTCGTGACGCCTTCATCGCCGGTATGGACGAGAGCCAGTGGGACGCAGTCATTGCCGTGCACCTCAAGGGTCACGCGGCGACGCTGCACCACGCTGCCGCGTACTGGAAGGACCAGAGCAAGGCAGGCGAGACCGTCAACGCTTCGGTCATCAACACCGCTTCGGCTTCGGGTACCTTCATGCCCAACGCGGGCCAGGGCAACTACGGCGCCGCCAAGGCGGGCATCGCAGCCCTGACTCTGGTGGCCGCTGACGAGCTCGATCGATACGGCGTGCGTGTCAACGCTATTGCGCCGATCGCGCGTACTCGGCTGACGCTGGCGACACCCGGTATGGGCGCGTTGTTCGCCGCCGAGGTCCCCGAGGGTGAGTTCGACGCGTTTGCGCCGTCCAACATCTCCCCGCTGGTGGCCTATCTAGCGGCAGCGGATTGCAAGCTGACCGGCAAGGTGTATGCCGTTCAGGGTGGGGCCATCACGGAACTCGCCGGCTGGCACGGTGTGAACACCATCGAGAGCGAGGGTCCCTGGACCACCGCCGACCTCGCAGAACGTCTGTAAGCGCATGGCACGCAACGCATACGAACTCGGCCTCGGGCTGAGTGAGGAGCACACCGCACTCGCAGATTCGGTGCGGTCATTCGCCGAGCGCACCATCACTACCGAGCAGGTGCGCGCGGCGGTGGAGTCGAGGACCGAGGACAAGTTCCCCGAGTTCTGGACGGCCCTGGTCGGGCAAGACCTTCTCGGGCTCGCGGTTCCGGAAGAACAGGGTGGTCACGGCGCCGGTCTGCTGACCTTGGCGGTGGCACTGGAAGCATTGGGCCGCACTGTCTCTCCCGGCCCGTTTGTTCCGACAGTATTGGCAAGCGCCGTTCTCGGTGCCGCCGATTCCAAGGCGGGACCCGAGTTCCTGCCGGGTCTGATCGACGGAAGTCGTACGGCAGCAGTCGCCTTGGGTGCACCGTTGACGGCCGAGTCGTCGGACGGCGGATACAAGATCACGGGCGCACTCGACGGTGTGCTCGGCGGTGAACACGCCGACGTGCTGCTGGTCCCGATCCAGTTGCCCGAGGGTGTCCGCTACGCGGTGCTCGAGAGCAGCGCAGTCGCGATCACCGTGCAGGACAGCATCGACGTGCTGCGCGGCAGTGCGCGGATCGAAGCTGACAATGTTCAGATCAGCGCCGAACGGATACTCGACGGTCTCACCGAGGCGCGGGTACGGTCCATTGCCGCAGTCGTTCTCGGCGCCGAAGACGTCGGCGTCATGTCCTGGTGTGTTTCCACTGCGTCGGAGTACGCCAAGACACGCGTGCAGTTCGGGCGACCCATCGGCCAGTTCCAGGGCGTCAAGCACAAGTGTGCGCAGATGGGCATTGCGCTCGAGCAGGCACGCGCCGTTGTGTGGGATGCGGCAAGCGCATTGGACAAGGGCGACGACACGGCAGATTTTGCCGCCGATATCGCCGCAGTCATCGTGCCGGACGCCGCAGTGCAGGTAGCGCAGGATTGTGTGCAGGTCCACGGCGGCATCGGATTCACGTGGGAGCACGACGCCCACCTGTACTACCGGCGCGCGCTCTCGATCCGCGGCATTCTCGGCACCCGCGAGGATCGTGCCAACCGTGTTGCGCAGCAGGCACTTGACGGTGTCAGCCGGGCTTCGGTTCTCGAACTGCCGCCCGAGGCAGAGGAGATCCGCGGCGACATTGCGGCCGAGCTTGCCAAGTTGGTCGAGCTCGACGAGGACGACCAGCTGATCGCGCTCGGCGACGGCGGCTGGGTTCAGCCTCACCTGCCGAAGCCGTACGGGCGCAGCGCCGCTCCGCTCGAGCAGATCGTCATCTCCCAGGAGATCAAGGCTGCGGGTATCTCGATGCCGCAGCTCCTGATGGGCACCTGGGCCGTGCAGGCCGTCGTAGCGCATGGTTCGGACAAGCAGAAGCAGGAATTGGCAATACCGACCCTGCAGGGTGAGCTGGTGTGGTGCCAGCTCTTCAGTGAGCCCGGTGCTGGTTCCGACCTCGCGTCATTGTCCACGAAGGCCGAAAAGGTCGACGGCGGTTGGAAGATCACCGGTCAGAAGATCTGGACCACGGTTGCGCAGTTCTCCGACTGGGCAATGCTGATCGCCCGTACGGACGCCACCAAGCCGAAGCATCAGGGCATCACCTACTTCGTGCTCGATATGTCGACACCGGGCATCACCGTCCGCCCGCTGCGTGAGATGACGGGTTCGGCGTTGTTCAACGAGGTGTTCCTCGACGACGTGTTCATCCCCGACGAGAACGTGGTCGGCGAGGTCAACGACGGCTGGAACGTCGCACGTACGACGCTGGCCGGCGAGCGCGTCGCCCTGAGCCAGAAGATGGAGGCGTACGCCTCGGACTCCGATCTACTGAAGTTCGCGAAGTCGGCAGACCTGAGCCCGATCGGGCGCTACCGCGTCGGCGAGCTGGTGGCCGAGAGTCAGGCGATCGACCTCATCGGCTCCCGCGTTGTGCTCAAGCAACTTTCGGGAATCGACGTGAGTACGACGTCGAGCGTCGGCAAGCTGTTGGCGATGAAGATCAGCCAGTCGATCGCCGAGTTCGTCGTCGCCGAACTGGGTGCTGCCGGAGCGGTCAGCATCCCAGGTCAGCCAAGCGACAAGGCGATGGAGCAGCTCATTTCGGGCCGTGCCACCACCATTTACGGCGGCACAACCGAGGTGCAACTCAACGTGATCGGTGAGCGCATGCTCGGATTGCCGCGAGACTGAGGGTATTGACCGGTGAGGCTCAGTCCTGGATTCTTCTCCAGGGCTGAGCCTCTTCCAGTTCGAAGGCCAATTCGAGGAGCGTGCGCTCGTCGCCGAGATCGGCGGAGAAATGCGAAGCCAACGGCAAACCGTTGCTGGTCTGGTGCATCGGTAGCGAAATCGCGGGACCACCGGAGATGTTGTTGAGCGGTGTGAACGACGTGTACGCGATCAACTTGTCGAAGAGTTCCTCGAAAGGCTGAGCGGGAGAGAGGTATCCGAGTTCAGGGGTGGTGTGCCCCAGGGCCGGCGAGAGCACGACGTCGTACTTCAAGAACATGGCGCTGTACTGCTGCTGGAGGCGTCGCAGGCGGTAGAGCACGCGCGGCGTCTTCACCAGGTTCTTCCGGTACAGCGTGTAGAGGCCCTTGGTGAGATTGTCGGTGCCGGACTTGTCGAAGTCGGGCCCGAGCATCTGTTTGCCACCGGTGGAGATGGCAAACGACAAGAATCCCCAGTAGATGCTGAAGTCGTCGATGAATTCCGGTCCGACTGGCAATGCCGCGTCCTCGACGTGATGGCCAAGGCTTGCAAGGAGTTCAGCCGTAGCTTCGACGGACTTGCGTGTCTCGTCGTCGGTCTTGGTGACCGTCACGGAATCGGTGATCACGCCGACGCGCAGGCGGGTTGAGCTGGGTCCTTCGATCAGGCGAACCGGTGCGAGTCGTGGATTGCGGTAGTAACTTTCGGCCGCTGACATCCATCGTGCGGTGTCGCGAACCGTGCGGGTGACGGCGCCCTGAGAGATCAGCCGGATCGGCATCGACTTGTCGGCCGGATCGGCGATGGTACGGCCGCGAGTGGGTTTGAGTCCGACCAGTCCGCAGGCAGCGGCGGGAATGCGAATCGATCCACCACCGTCGTTGGCGTGCGCGATCGGGAGGACTCCGGCAGCAACCAGTGCGGCAGCGCCACCCGAGGAAGCGCCCGACGAGTAGGCCGGGTTCCACGGGTTGTGCACGGGTTCTTCCGTCATGTACTCGGTGGACGCACTGAATCCGAACTCGGGCAGTCGGGTCTTGCCGATCGAAATGGCCCCGGTGGAGAGGAACTGCTTCGCGAAATCGCTGTCAGCCTTGGCGGGGACTGCTGTGAAGGCGGTGCTGCCCTGCTGGGTGGGAAGGCCGGCACTGTCGGTGTTGTCCTTGATCGCGGTGGGGACGCCGGCGAAGATGCCCGCGGCCGGCCGGTTGCTCCTGGCAAGGGCGCGATCGAAGTCTGTGCAGGCCAAACCGTTCAATTGCCCCTGCACTGCCTCGGCGCGCGCGATCGACGCCTCCATGACTTCCCGTGCGGTCACCTCGCCTGATTCGATCCGGGCGGCGACGCCGGTGGCGTCGAGATCGCCCAGGGCGTCATCGGTGAATGCGTGGACGGGGGTGTTGGGGCTCATGGGGATCCTTGTCAGGCGGAGGCACTCAGGTCGTCCGTCCAGCATATTGGACGGACGACCCCTGAGTGGCGCTATCTGTGGATTGCGGTATCAGCTACCGAAGATCGTCACTGCCTGCTCTGCTGCCTGCGGCGCCTGCTGGAACACTCCCTGTGGGATGAACTGCTGCGGAATGAACTGCTGGGGGCCCAACTGCTGGAAGTTCGTGACCATCGGGTGGATGACGTTGTTGAATACATCGTTGAACATGTGTTGTGTCCTTCGGTTACAGCGTTTTTCGAACTTCTGACTCCATCGACACTAAGCACGGTTCTGACGAGTTTCAACGAAAATTGCTGATACACAGGCAAGTTCAAGTTCATTGCCAGCTGGGGGCCAGGAATCGGTCTTCCTTCACAGCTTGGACGCTGCGCCGTGCAGGTTCTTGGCTGTCGGGGAGGTCTCGACGGATTTGGGATCGGGGTACGTGCCCAGTACTCGATCGGCAGTTCCCGCGGTGGTGACGGTGAACCAGTAGTGCTCGTTCTTGAAGTGGTGGTTGCGGTGGTTGCGCCAAACTGACCGGTAGAGAGCAGTTTTCGGCTTGTAGTCACTGTGGATGAGGAAATGTGTCCACTCGTAACCGAGGCCGAGCACGGAAATGCAGGTCAGGAACGTCAGACCGAGTTCGACGCGGGGAAATGCCAGGAGGGCGACGGCTGTCAGAACGGGAATCACGATCAGGAGCGTCTGCCACGGGATGAAGATGAGTGAGACGGTTCGCGGCGCAAAGTGGTGTTCCCGATGGCTGCGCGCCAGCCGTGAATCGAGTGTGACGCCGGCAATGGTTCGTGGCTTCCAATGAAGAACGAAGACGTGAATGATCCACTCCACGAAGGGGAATGCGGCAAGCATCACGAGCGGAACGAGGGCGTCGGTGATCTGCCAGTTGCCCACTGCGATGCGCGCCGCCGCGGCGGCCAGCAGCATGGTGCCGATCATCCACGGCGTCGGTGACTTGCGGAACGTCCGTGCTGCGTCGGCCAGAGTGAGAGGCTTGCTCATGGTTTCAGTCCTTCCAGGAAGGTGAGAGCATCGCCGATTGCCGTCGTACCGGTGTGAAGGAGCTGTGCGGCTGACGCCTCGGCAGTTGACTCGTCGTGTGAAGTGATGGCGGAGGCCAGTTTTCGATACAGGTCGGTCTGGCCGACTTCGGCGACCATGACGGATGCAAGTGCAGTCATAGCCGGCTCGTATGCAGCCCGAAGGCTGTTGAAGATCAAACGGAAGGCAATGGAATCTGCGCTGTCGACGACGACGTCCCAGAACGCCAGAGCGCGGTCTTGCAACTCCACTGGATCTTCGGTGGCGCCTAGTTGATCAACGGCCGTGTCGAGTTCTCGGGCGGATTCCGCGGAGATGCGACGGGCGGCCAGCACAGCGATCTGCGGTCCCATCAACTCGCGAGTTTCCAGGACGCTGCGCACCACGGTCAGGTCGGGGACGCCGTCTCGAACCAACAACTGGGGGAGAAGTTCGGGTCCGGCCTGGCGTCGAAAATCTCGCACGGACGTGGACTCGCCCTGGCGGACCTCGACGAGCCCGGCCTGGGCGAGCTTCTGAATTGCCTCGCGGACTGCGGGCCGCGAGACACCGAATGCCTCGGCGAGCTTGCGCTCGCTGGGTAGCGCCTCACCCGCGGCCAACTCTCCGGCCAGCACTTTCACCGAAATCTGGTCGAACACTGCGCCGGAAGCGGAGGTACGTGCAACGGGTTGGAACATGTACTGACCGTAAGCGCTAACTGGTGAGAGGTCAAGTGGTATGACCAGTTACCGTCACTGCAGGTTGCGAGTGGTGTCCGCCAACTTGTTCAGGAAGTCCGTGTAGGTGAGTGCGAATCCGACTTTGTCGTCGTAGTCGAGCGGTGCAACATTGCCGGCGGCCACGGCTGGAACACGATCCCACGCCGGGTTGCCCGGCCAGGAGTCGAGATTCTGGGCGACGACGACATCGGCGTCGGCGAGCACATCCGCATTCTCCCAACCGAATTCGGCGCTGTAGCCGCCGATCGCGGCCGACTGGGCGGCGGTGATCGCGTCGTTGGACAAGATCGTGTAACCGAGTGACGACGCTACGTCGACGGTCAGGTTGTTCGGGGTGTTGAACACGAAGAACTTGTCCTCGATCAGCGATACGAAGGCGATCGTCTTGGTCTGCGCGACGGAACCGACGTCGTCGCGGGCAGTGGCGAGAGCGGCTTCGTACCGCGCCTGTGCTGCCGAGGCGGCGGCGGTCTTGCCCAGTAGTGCCAGTTGCTCGCCCATGAATCCCAGAGGCCCGCCGAGTGATTCGGTCTCCTTGTCGGGCGAGCTGCCGTCCTGGATCACCAGAACCGGTGCGATGTCCTCGAAAGTGAGGTTCTGTGACTTGTAGCTCTCGTACCAGCCGACGGAGATGAGGATCAGGTCCGGGTTGTAGCTCAGCACGTCCTCCTTACTGAGATTGCCGCCCAGATGCCCCGCATCGGCAGGGACCTTGGATGCGAGATGGCTCGACTCGTCGTAATCGAGGGCGACGATCGGGTAATCGGCGAGAAGTGCGAACTCGAGGGACGTCCGGGAGTCGATGACAACCACTCGCTGCGGGTCGGCAGGTATCTGGGCGGAGTACCCCGCGAAGCTGTAGTCGATGGTCTCGGCCGAAGGCGAGGGCTGGTCGTCGGACGAGCTGCACGAGGCGAGCGTGCCGATCAGGATCGCGCCGACCGCGAGCGCGATAGACCTGGCAAAACGGCGGCGGTGGTGCATCTGTGGTGTTCTCCAACGTGTTCGGGCAACATGGTTTGCCTTGCCTAACAACGCTAACGTGTCACCCGTGCGGGTTTGGTGCCATTCTGATGCGGTTTCATGACAGGTGAGAACGAGCGGAAGTACGCGGCGGGGGTGTGGCCGATGACCTGCCTGAACAGGTCGATGAACGTTCCAGGGTTGGCATACCCGAGGCCGCGGGCCACGGCGACGACAGGTTTGCCTGCGGCAATCTCGATCAATGCAACGCGGACGCGCACCAGAATTCGCCATTGAGTGAGCGTCGTGCCGGTGTCGGCCTGGAAGCGGCGCATCAAGGTCCGGCCACTCACGCCGATGGTGCGAGCCCAGTCGGAAGTGGTGCGGTCGTCCGCCGGATCGGCGATGATCTGCTGGGCAATCGAAAGAAGGTCAGGCGTTCTCGGCAACGGAATGTCGAGACTCGCGGCCTGAACGGGATGGATGAGGTCGATTGCCACCTGCTGTAGCCGTAGTCGCTTCAGGTCGGGCATGGCGTTGTTCTCGTTGTGTAACAACACCTCCCGAAGTGCACCGGTCATGGGTATGCCGACTATCGAGTCCCAATCGGTGTCGATTCGATCCGGCGTCAGGTACGTCGCGAAGATGACGGCGCCGTCGTCGGAGCGGACGCGGTGCGCAGTGCCGGCAGGAATCCAGATGCCGAGCATCGGCGGAACCATCCAGAGGTGTTCGGACGCTTCGAGGGTGACGGTCCCACCTGCCGACCACAGCAGTTCATGTTCGCGGTGGGTATGGAAATCCCAGACGCCAGTTGCCGTGCTCTTGAACCGGATGGTGCTGACGGACCACGGCTCCGCGACGATCCGGTTCGGGGTGGACACCGGCTCGTTCCACGTCGACGGTTTCAGGGTCGGCGCTCCCCACAACATGATGCCGGGGAAGTCCTGTCGCGAAGGCGTCACGAACCAAGAACGTACCGGCTTCCGGCCGTCGACCGAGGGGGTGCGCGTATCGATGGCTCGATCGAAACAGTGGTTGGCCATGACGCTTCACCGTAACAGTGCAGGTGAGAGTAATTTTAGGTAGCCCTAATTCGGATACCGTCAGGAAACCCATGACATCACTTCTCTGGCCTACCGCTGACACCGATGCCGAGTTCGCTCGCATCACCGCAGCACTTACCCGACGCGGTTTCCTCGGGGCCGGTGCCTTGGCGGGGATCGGATTGCTCACGGCCTGTGGAACCAGCTCCAGTGAATCGGCCGAGGGCTCGATGCGCACCATCAACACGGCACTGGGGCAGGTGGAGGTTCCCACCAACCCGCAGCGAGTGGTCAGCGCCGATTACTACACGGGCCCCGCGATGTTCGACGCCGGATTCACGCCCGTCGGATTGCCGGTGGACTACGAGAACGCCGACGGTGTCCCGGAACCGTATGCGTCTGCCCTGCGGTCTCTTCCGAAGGTGGGACGCTGGTACGAGCCCAACGCCGAGGCGATAGCGGCTTTGTCTCCCGACTTGATCGTGATGACCAACCTCCTTTCGGAGAACAACCCGGATCTTTACGAGCAGATCCGGTCGATTGCACCGACCGCAGTTTTTGCCGAAGACGGCCAGTACGCGTGGAAGGAGCGCGCCCTCGGGGTCGCGGACGCCCTCAACCAGAGTGCGAAGGTTCAAGAGTTGGCAGACCGATACGAGGCGCGGATCGCGAAGTTCCGCAGCGACAACGCTGACGTGTTGAGCAAGGTGAAGGTCGTCTACACCACGTACTTCGAGGAGAGTGGTTTCTCGCTGTATTCGCCGACCAAGTATCAGACGACGGTCATCAGCGAGGCAGGGTTCCAGTTCAACGACCGCTCACTCGCAATTCCTGCCGGCAGCAACGAGTGGTTCCCGAAGGAGCAGTTGGAGCTACTCGACGAAGCCGACGTCATCATCACCAACAGTGGCAAGGGCCCCATCAACGAGAAGTTGGCGAACGACACCATCTTCCAGCGTCTGCGCGCCGTCAAGAACGATCAGGTGTACTCGTTCGACTACGAGGGCGTCGCGTCGTTCGGTTGGGCCCTGACGTTCCTCGAGCAGTTCCAGCCGATTGCTGAGGAGATCAGAGCCAAGCTCTGATCTCCTCAGCGATCAAGAGGAAGCCGGCGCCACCACGTCCAGCCTCGGTTGATGCTGGTCGGTGTATGCCCACGGGCGGATCTTCTCCAGTGCTTTGCCGATCCGGAACACGGTCGGTTCGTCGTACGTATGGCCGACGATCTGGACGCCCGTGGGAACGCCGTCGTGTGCGTGTCCACTGGGCACCGCTAGTACGGGGCACCGATTGGCGACGTTGAACGGCAACGTGAGAAGTGCTTCGGCGGTGGTGTTCACGTGCTGGCCCGCAACCGTGAGGCCGTCGAGCAAAGACTCGCCTGCCGGGAAGGCGATGGTGCCCGAAGTCGGGCAGATCAGCGCATCGAATGGAGCCATCGCCTCGGCGAGCTCTCGTTGCATCTGGGTTTCTTTGCGAAGGCCGTCCAGAAATGACATTTCCGCAGCGCCCTTCGACGTGATCGCGACGTTGTCGAGCGTGTAGTCGGCAAGAAGATCACCGTGGACGCGAGCAACTTCCGCGACGGATGCACCCATGATCGTTCCGAAATGGACTTTCACCGCTGCTGCCATCGAATCACGAGTCCACGGCAACTCGATCTCCTCGACGATCGCGCCGGCATCGACCAACGACTGTGCGAGAGCCCGGGTGTTCGCCTCGATGTCAGGCTCGATGGGGAAGTCACCGAGCCGCAGGCACAGGGCAATGCGCATTCCCTCGACCGACGGGTACTCGTGTGGCAGCGTGATCGCCGGCCTCAGCGAAGAATGGTCACGCGGATCCGGCCCGATCAGAACGTTGGCCAAAAGAATTGCGTCGTCGACAGTTCGGGCCATCGGACCGTCGCCACGGTAGGAATCCATGGACAGCGGGGCGACCCCGGGAATGCGGCCGTACGACGCTTTGAGCCCGACGGTGCCGGTGAAGCCTGCCGGGCCCCGCGTCGACCCGCCGATATCGGATGCTGTTGCCAGAGTGGTAGTTCCGGCAGCGAGGGCGGCGCCCGCGCCTCCGGATGAACCGCCGGGACTGTAATCGAGGTTCCAGGGATTGCGAGTCACGCCCCACAGTGGAGAGTGCGTGAACGCCGCAACACAGAACTCCGGCGTCGTGGTGCGTGCGTGAATCAAGCCGCCTGCTGCCAGAACTCGATCGATCACCGGTGCGTTCTCGCGGGCGATGTTTCCGCGTGCCGCCAGCGAACCTTCGGTCAGAGACTTTCCGGCAATAGCGTGTTTTTCCTTGGCAGCTACCGGAATTCCCTCCAGCGGCCGCGGATCGGGTCCGTGGCCGAGATATCGGCTCTCAGCTTCCCGAGCGCCGATGAGTGCCTCCTCGAACATCTCTTCGGTGAAGGCATTGATGTGAGGTTCGAACTTCTGGGTTCGGTCGACGACTGCTTGTAGCAGCTCGACCGGAGACAATTCTCGCGTGCGAAAGTGTGCAATAGCTTCGGTGGCGCTGAGGTAATGCAGGTCGTCTGACATGGCGTTATCTCCCTGGAGAAGTATGTGTAGGAATCACGCGCTTCGCGCAAGGGCGCCCAGTGCGGCCGCAGTCATAGCCGTGACACCTTCGGGTAGTGCCGCGGCCGGATCCGGCGCGAAGCGCGGTGAGTGATTCGAGGGTGTGCCGGGAGGAATCCGTCCCTCGGCGAGTGCGGCGAGAGCCCTTTCGTCGAAACTCCGAAGCGCCGTCCCGCCGAAATGCCAGAAAACGGAGGGGCATTGGGCAGCAGTGCCGAAGACTCCGAAGTCCTCACTGCCTGAAAGCGGTTGCGGCAGGGTGTGCATTCCCAATCCTGCCCGGCGTAGGTCGGTCATCACCGTGGACGTTGCGTCCGGAGTATTGACCGTGGCCGGAAAGCCGTTGTACGCATGAACGTCCGGCGCTTCGGCGGCGCCTGCTCCGTCCGCTTCTGCGCGAGCGATCCGGCCTACAGATTCGAGCATGTGTTCTCGCGACGATGCACTGAAAGTTCGCAGACTGAGTAGTAGTTCGGCGTCGTCGGCAATGATGTTCGCAGCTGTGCCGGCGTGCAATGCTCCCACCGTGAGCACCGGTGCTGTCGGGGTTGCCGCTTCATGAGCGACCAGACTTTGAATGCGCAGCGCGAAAGATGCTGCCATCAACAAGGGGTCGATGCACGCGTACGGCGATGACGCATGTCCACCACGGCCGTGAAAAACCACTCGAATCGTGTCGGATGCTGCCATCAAGATGTCGGGTTTGCTGACCAGCATCCCAGCCGGAGTCGGACCCACGTGTTGTCCCAGGCAGAGGTCCGGTCGCGGGAAGCGGTCGAAGATTCCGTCGTCGACCATCGCACGAGCGCCGGACCCGGTCTCCTCGGCAGGCTGGAAGACCGCGACAACAGTGCCGGTGATCGACGTCGGATCCGCGGAAAGTGCTGCGCACGTGGCAAGTAGCGCGGTGACGTGGACGTCGTGGCCACACGCATGCATGACGCCATCCGTCTTGGAGGCGTATGACAGCCCGGTGTCTTCTGCGACCGGCAACGCGTCCATGTCGGCGCGGAGCAGGATCACCGGCCCGCTGCTCCCTTGGAGAACACCGACGACACCCGTGCCGCCGACTCCGATCGTGACGTCCCAGCCGCCGATCCGCCGAAGCTCTTCGGCAACAAGTGCGGCAGTGCGAGTTTCGTTGCCGGACAACTCGGGGTGTGCGTGCAGGTCCCGGTACAGATCGAACCAGTGCGGCTCGACGGTTCGCAACCGCGAAGGGTCTCCGAATTCAAGATTCGAAAGCAGTTGGTTCATGGTCGATCTTCTTTCGGTTGGTGATGGTCAGTTGGCGGTTTTCAGTTGCACCAGGTTCAGCATCTTTTCTCGGGTCTGCGGCGCTGCCATTACCGCGATGATCGCCACGACGGGCCCGAGCGCGAGCGAAACGAACGCCGCTGACCAGGAGAGATGGTCCACGATGAATCCGAACACCAGCGGCGCGACTATTCCGGCGACCATGCCGCCGAAAATGATCATCGACGAGGCGGCTCCGACCACCGAAGAAGGCAGGCTACGAAGTGGGAGTGCAAAACACGGCATGAAAGCGAAAGAGGCAGCGGCAGATCCGAGGGTGACGAGAACGACGAACAAGGCAGTGTTGGAGGCGAAAGGAACTGAAACGAGCATCACGATGCACGCGAGCATGGACGGCACTACGACGATGCGGCTGTTGCCTGCCAGTCGATCCGAGATTCGGCCGCCGACGACGGTGGTCACGGCGGCCACCACGGTTGCCGGGATGAGAAGGAGGCTCGCACTCGAGAGGGCGATTCCACGTTCGTCATGGAGGTAGGACGGAACCCAGGACGACATCCCCCAGATCACGAAGTCGTAGCCGAAGAACATCAAGGCGAAGAGCCACATCGCGCGGGAGCGAAGTACGGTGCGCATGTTGTCCCAGGAGGAATCCGGACCGTGGTCGATCTCCGCCGGAAGTGCGGGCGGGAGCCACAACTTGATGCTGACGAGCGAGAGTACGCCGAGCGCAGCGACGGCCAGAAACATCCCGCGCCAGCCGATCAACGGGAGAAGAGCTGCCGCAACGACAATGGCGAGAAGCGTACCGACGGCGTTGGAACTGTTCATCCATCCGGTTGCGGTGGCACGTTGCTCCGGGATGCTGCGTTCGGCAACCAGCTTTACTGCGGCTGCCGGAAACACGCCCTGTGCGAGACCGAAGAGAAAGCGAACAACCAGAAGCGTCCCGAACGACCACGCAAGGGCAGTGAGGCCGGTGAAGACACTCCACGCCACCAACCCGATCAGAGCCATCCGAACTGCGCCGTATCGATCGGCGAGCAGTCCACCAGGCAGTTGGGCCAGTGTGTATGCAATGAAGAACGTGGAGATGATCAACCCACGCTGGGAGTAGTCGAGATCGAACTCCTCACCGAGCAAAGGGAGGGCGAGGTTGATCGCCAGCCGGTCTATGTAGTCGATCGCGTAGGCGACGAACAGCAGCGCGACCGTGACTTTGGTGGAGCGAAGCACTGGGCCTCCAAGTGGTGAACCTGTGAAGTGATTCACATATCTTTGGCAAACAGGCAGGGATCACCGGTCAGAATGCAGTAATCCAGCAATACTTGGCAGATGAAGCCGGAATCCGACGCATATGTGATCGCGGAATCTGATCTGGAGATCATCAATGCACTCCAACTCAACCCCCGCGCGTCGTGGACGCAGTTGTCGTCGGTACTCGACATGGATTCGACGACGATCGCCCGCCGGTGGCGTCGCCTCGTCTCGAACGGTCATTCGTGGGTCAACGCGGTCGCAATCGGTCGAACCCACATATTCGGCTATCTCCTGATCAGGACCACTCAGGATGCGGTTGCCGACGTGGGGGAGCGGTTAAGTGAGCTGGCCTGCGCTTATCTGTTGGCCAGGACGGAAGGTGAGTACGAGTACTTCGTCGGAGTTGTGGCCGCCGACCAGAAGAGTTTGGACGCCTTGGTGTGTGAGCACCTGGCTGCCGATCCTGGAATCTTGTCGATCAGAAGCCGGGTCGGGGTGAAGGTGTACCGAGACGGCTTCAGTTGGGAGCCGGGCGCTCTGGGGCAAGCAGGTCGCGCTCAGCTGGCAACCGCTGCGGCGCCGGCAGATCCGACAGTGTTCCGTGAGTCCGACGGTGCCCTGTTGGAGGCGCTCGGCCGTGACGGACGTGCCAGCTATGCGCGTCTCGCCGCGATTTGTGGAACGAACGAGACTGCGATTCGACGGCGCTTGGCCCAGTTGACTGCATCGCGACAGTTGATTTTCCGCTGCGATGTCTCGCAACAGGCTGTCGGTTCACCGTTCGAAGTGATCTTCGATGTCGCTGTGGACGGTTCCACCGACGAACTCGGCAATCTTGTGTCGAGTTGGCCGGAGATCAGATTGTTGGTGGCGACTACCGGAACAGCGAACATGTTGATCAGCGTGTGGCTGAGCAGCCTCGCGCAGAGTCTTGTCGTCGAGGATCGACTCCGCCGAATCGGTAGTGTGCGGATCCTCGATCGACGTGTCTCGCTGTACCCGATGAAGCGGTTCGGGCAGCTACTCGGACCGAGCGGAGTGGCGGAAGGTCATGTCCCGGTCGCGATTTGGGGCGCCGGCGACGTTATTCGTTGAGCGTCAGTCGATCGGCGTCCGATTGTCGTCGACGAGGTGTGTATCGGAGTCGGTCGCACGGGAGCGCTTCCAGATCATCCGAGCCAGCGCACCCAGTACGGACACTGCCAGGACAACGCCACCGCCGATGATGCCGGCCGACGAGTCGGGGAAGATGCCCTCGAGCAGCAGCCAGACACCGAAGACGAAGAACAGCACCGCGGCGCCGATCTTGATGAATCCGTCCGGGAGGTGCTTGCCCAGTACCGAGCCGACGATGATGGCGAGAGCGTCGGCCGCCACCATGCCTACCGTCGACCCGATCCAGACGCCGATCCAGTCGTTGTCGGTCGCAAGGGTGATGGTGGCGAGCATGGTCTTGTCGCCGAGTTCTGCCAGGAAGAAGGCCGACGCGACGGCGATGAAGGCGGATCGCGTGACGCGACCGGCCTTGTTCTGCTCGTCGTCGGTGAGATCGTCACCGCGCAGGGTCCAGAGGCCGAAGATCAGGAACGCGATACCGCCGACGATGGAGATTGCAGCGGTGGGGAGTGCGACGCCCAGGTAGTGGCCGACGGCGACCGAGACAAGGTGAACAAGGGTGGTGGCGACGGTGATTCCGCCGAGGACGACCCACCAGCGATATCGCAAGGCAAACGTCATTGCCATCAGTTGCGACTTGTCGCCGAGTTCAGCGACGAAAATGACGCCGAAACTCAAAAGTATTGCGGCAAGCAAGGTTTACTCCTCCGGTCGGTGTAGGTCGGAGGAAAAATGCGAGCCTCCGGCCTGGGCAGGCGCATAGTGCGCTTGTCCGGCCGAAGGTCTCGCCCACCGAGGCCACAGGACCTTCGGTTCGCCAGGCCGGGTGCTTCGCGATCCGCACCAGGCGGAACGCGTCGAACCAGTATGTCGACACAGGCGATTGGGGGCTACTCCCCTTCGTTGCTACCCACGTTAGCGCGGTCGGCTCGAATTGGCAAAGCGCACAGCAAGTTTGGGAGTCCGAACTTATCGCTTACCGCGGCCGTCACGAAGCGAGGAGCATGGCCAAAACAGCGGTGTCGGGATCGCTGATCAAATCGATGCCGACGCGGCTGATCATGGAGACGACCGTGCCGTCCGGCTCTGCCTCCACCCAGGCCGCACGATGCTCCAAGCCCAGGTAGGGAAGTCCTGGCAGTAGTACGCACCCCGACGCGCTTCCCTCGCATTCCGGCAGGCTGGGGGTAGTTTCCGACGGCGGGTGCAGCATGATCAGTGCCGGCGGCTGATGGTCGGAGAAACGGCCGGGTGTCAGTGCAAAATCGCCGAGCACCGGACCTTCGGCAACCACCAGACCGACGGTGCCGGGTTGCGGATCCTCGGGAACGTCCTCACGCACTCCGAAGACCGTCGTCGTCGGCAACAATCCCGGCATCGAGGCCACTCGGACAGCCAGGGCGAGAAGCTGCGCCCACTCCTGGGTGGTGTCCGGCCAACGGCCGGAAATGACGAAACCCTGCAAAGACCCAGCGGCTTGGAACGGAGAAATGCCTATTGCTTCGTTTCTGTTCATTTCTGTTCCTCCCTCGGTGCTGGGGCAAATCTCGGTCTGACGCGCATGCGTCGGTCCGGCACACCTCGTTGGGTAATCGAAATATGCACCTATTCGGTACTGGCACACAAGACAGGGAGAGTGCCAGCCAGGTTTGCGCTGGTGAGAGCGGTGGTATGCGCAGGCATGACTCTGTCGAAGAACCGTTCTCGGCTCGAAGACCTGGCAACGCAGGCGTGGATCTTCGGGTATCCCCTGTTGATTGCGGCGGTATCGCGTGACGTCATGACGGCGACGCCGACCCCGGTGGCGATGAAAGCCCCGCTCAACCAGTTCGCTTATGCGCGTACGACGCCCGATGCGAGCTTCACCGATGTCGTCTCGCCGAACGCGGACACTCTTTACTCGTCGGGGTGGCTGGACGTCTCGACGGAACCGCAGGTGCTCTCGCTGCCGGACTTCGGCACCCGGTACTGGTTGGTCCCCATCCTCGACGCGTGGAGCGACGTCTTCACGGTGCCGGGATCTCGGACGGTAGGACGCACCGGGGGGCCGTACCTGGTGGCCGGACCGAATTGGAAAGGCAACGTGCCCAAGGGTTTGACGCTGCTGCGGTCGCCGACGGCGATGAATTGGATAGTCGCCCGCTACGCGACGTCAGGGGGAACGGACCTGGCCGAAGTGCACAGCCTGCAGGACCGGACGCGGCTCACACCACTGTCGGAGTGGACAGGTGATCCGCAGGACTACACGCCCGGAGAAGTTCCGGTGAACTCCGCTGTCGACACGCGCACACCGCCGGTGGACCAGGTGGCCGCAATGGACGGCGAGGCCTTCTTCACCACGCTCGACGCACTTCTCGACGACAATCCTCCGCGTCCGGAGGATACCGAGATGATGAAACAGCTGTCCGACATCGGAATCGGCTCGTCGCTGCCCTGGAAGTCGCGCCCGCAAGAGGTGCGTGATGCCCTCGACCGGGCTGCGCGAACCGGAATGGACGTGCTGAGCGAGATCGCCAAGGAGGCGGAAGGCAATCCGAAGAACGGCTGGACGATGCACCGCGGCTTGGGGCATTACGGGACTCATTACGCTCAGCGGGCTCTGATCGTCTGGCTCGGTTTCGGGGCCAACCTCGACGCAGATGCCGTGTACCCGCACGCCACCACCGACGTCGACGGTAAGCCTCTGACCGGTGAGAAGAAGTACGTACTTCATTTCGAGAAGGACGAGCTCCCGCCGGTCGAGGGATTTTGGTCGCTCACGATGATGAACGAGCGACAGTACTTCGTGGACAACCCGATCGATCGATATGCCATCGGCGATCGAAGTGATCTGGTGTTCGCCGACGACGGCTCGTTGGACATCTATCTCCAGCACGAGTCGCCTGGTGGCGAGAAGGAGCGGAACTGGCTGCCGGCTCCGTCCGGTGACTTCAACGTCTTTCTGCGCCTGTACTGGCCGAAGGCTGCAGTGCTTTCGGGATCGTGGACTGCGCCCGGTATTCGGGAAGCAAGTATTCGGGAAGCGGGCTGAAAGTCCCCTCGCTTCGCACCCGAAGAGCACAACTCGGTATCAGCCGCGCGTTTCGATGGGCGGAAAGGTCACGATAGCCATACGATCTGTCGGTATTGCCCTGTTTGAAAAGCTGTTGAATCGGTCAGAGACACCCGCTTGCTTCGGAGGCTACTGATGGTCACGCAGAATCCGTTCGTGCAGTACGGCAAAGAGATCTGGTGGATGATCCTGATCCGCGGAATCTTCGGCGTGATCTTCGGAATCATCGCGCTCGTGTGGCCGGGAATTACCGTGGTGGCCTTGGTTTTCCTGTTCGGTATCTACTCCATTGTCGACGGCTTGATCACGCTCGTTCGAGCCATCCGGGACCGCGAACACCTGAGTTCGTGGGGATGGTGGGTGTTCACCGGCGTCGTTTCGGTGGGAGCCGGTATCGTCGCGCTGGTCTGGCCAGGCATCACGGCGCTGGTACTTCTGTACATAATTGCCTTCTACGCCATCATGTTCGGAATCTTCGGAATTGTCGGCGCCTTCAAGATGAAAGCGCTGCCAGGATCCAGTTGGGGATGGCTGCTCGCCGCATCGGTGCTCGCGGTCATCTTCGGCATCATCCTTCTGATCGCACCAGGCGAAGGCATCATCAGCCTCATCTGGCTGTTGGGTTGGTACGCAATCTTGTTCGGCCTCTTCATGATCGTGGGCGCATTCCAGATCAGAAGCCGGGCAAAGGAAGCCGGTGTTCTCTAGGAAGGGCAAGCCGGCCGCCGCGGCTCCCGCTCCGATCCCCACGCTTTCCGGTAGTGCGAACTGGTCGATCCCGCGCGGTCTGATCGTCCTGCTCGGTCTCGCGGCCACCGTGGTTGCCGTCGGCGGAATGAAGGTGTTCGGCGGCATCCTCGGACCGGTATTCCTGGCGCTCGTGCTGACGATTGCCGTTCAGCCCATTCAGGATTGGTCACAGCGACGAGGGTGGCCCAAGTGGGTCGGGATGCTCGGCTCACTGGTCACCGTGTACCTGATTCTGCTCGGGTTGGCGGCGTCGTTGATCGTGTCGACGGCCCAGTTGGCGACAATCCTGCCTCAATACTCCGAGGAGATGACCAACCTCCTCAACGAGGGCCGCGACAAGTTGGCCGACTTCGGAGTCAGCACCGAACAGATCCAAAGCACACTCAGCAGTATCGATCTCACGAAGGTTGTGGGCGTACTCGAAAGCGGGCTGGAGGGTCTGCTCGGCATTCTGTCGGATCTGGTGTTCATCCTCGCGCTGTTGTTGTTCATGGCTTTCGACGGCATGAGTATCCGCTCGCGGTTGAATGTGCTGTCGGAGCAACGTCCCGAAATCTCCTACGCGCTCTCCACCTTTGCCGCCGGAACTCGCAAATATCTGGTCGTCTCGACGGTCTTCGGCCTCATCGTGGCGGTACTCGACGGTGGTGCGCTGTGGCTGATGGGCATTCAGCTGCCCGTCCTGTGGGCGCTGCTGTCGTTCATCACCAACTACATCCCCAACATCGGGTTTGTCATCGGCGTCATCCCACCGGCGCTCCTGGGACTCCTTCAGGGCGGGCCGTGGCTGATGCTGTGGGTGATCGTCGTCTACTCCGTCATCAACTTCGTGATCCAGTCCATCATCCAACCCAAGTTCGTCGGCGACGCCGTCGGGCTGTCGGTGACGATGACCTTCCTCTCGCTTGTCTTCTGGGCGTGGGTTCTCGGAGCACTCGGAGCATTGCTGGCGATTCCGCTCTCGTTGCTGGTGAAGGCCGTCCTGCTCGACATCGACCCGGCCACACGCTGGGCGGACATCCTGATCAGTGGTCCTCGAACCGAACCGGATGAAGACCCGAAAGAAGAAGCGAAACCGACCCCGGCGCCCACCTAGAACTTCTCAGTGTTTCTACAAGTTGTTGCTTTATCGTCTCGCCCATGAGCGCCGAGAACACCACCGAGAACTCCCACCGCCAGCCGTCACGCCTCGGTCGACGGCTGGCAGTGGGTGGTGTGGCCGCGATTGTCGCGGCTGCGGTGGCGGGGATCGGGTTCGTGATCTTCGCGGGCGGTGCCGATTCCTCGAACACCGTCGCGATCGTGAACGCCGACGCGGGAACCACGCTCGACGGCAAGGAACTTCGGGCCGGCGACACCCTGGTGGACACGTTGGGCAAGAACGAAGACTTCGACTTCCAGGTGGTCGACAATCCCGGCGGGAACTACTTCGCGACGTTGACGGTGCCGGAAGACTTCAGCGAAACCGTCGCGTCGATGTTCGGCACTGATCCCCGCCAAGCCAGTGTCGAACTGGCGGTGAATGGCTCGGACCCGGAGAAGTCCGCCGAGTTGACTCGGGCCGTATCGGCGCAGGTCGGCGCGGACGGAATCAAGGGTTTGCTGGCTCAGACTTCGGCCGCGCGGCGCTCGATCGATCAAAACCTCACCACCGCACAGATTCTGGTCGCCGGCACCAACGAGGCCGGAAAGTCCATCGATCAGGTGAAGGCAGGCGCAGGCACTCTGCTGCCGTATCTCGAGACCGCACGCTCGGGAGCGTTGGAGTTGATGAGCGTGGCGGACCAGGTATCCGGCGTGGTCGATCAGGCGTCGGGGTCGGCGGAAGAGCTGGCCACGCGCGCTGACTCACTGGGCCTGACGCTGGGGGAGGCGTCGTCGTCGACCGCGGAATTGAAGACACGGATCGACACGTTGCAAACTGCGTTGAACGGCCTTCCGATCCCGCCCGACGTGACAGCGCAACTGGCCGGTGTGAGTTCGGATCTCGGTGCGCTGAATGCGCAATTGGGCACCGTTCCGGCGCTGTTGGGTGGCTCGGTCGGACCCGATACGGAGCTCGGTGATCTAGTCCGCACCGCTGTCGGGCAGCTGCAAGGCGCGAGCGATCAACTGAGCAGTGCTGCCGGACAATTGAACGACGGACTCATCCCCATCGCCGATCAGGCACCGCAGATGCTCGGCGACGTGACCGATCAGATCACCCAGGGATTCACGACGCTGCAAGGGATCGCCAAGTCATTGGTCACGGGCCTCGACGGCGCAAAATCCGGTATTCCGGCGATGACCACTCCGCAGCAGGTTCAGTTGACCTCGGTGCTGTCGGATCCGGTGGCCGTGAATCAGACCAGCGCGAGCAGTGGTGACTCCGGAACTCGCACACTGGCATTGGTCTTCGGAGCCACGACGGTCCTGCTCGGTGGCGCTCTGCTGACGCGAACGGCGGCGCCCCTGGTGAGGCGCCGCCGTTCGCAAGAAGAGCTGTGACTAGACGATCAGACCTGCGGTCTGGGTACGTGCACGGTCGAAGCGAGCCGAAACGTCGTTCCAGTTGACGATGTTCCAGAATGCCTTGACGTAGTCGCCCTTGACGTTCTGGTAGTCGAGGTAGAAAGCGTGCTCCCACATGTCGAGGAGCAGCAGCGGCGTGAGGCCGATGGAGATGTTGCCCTGCTGATCGTAGAGCTGGACGATGATCAGACGCTGTCCGATCGAGTCCCACGCGAGGATGGACCAGCCGGAGCCCTGGATGGCGTTGGCGTTCGCGGAGAAGTGAGCGCGGAAGAGATCGAACGAACCGAAGTTGTCGTCGATCGCTGCGGCGAGCTCGCCTTCGGGCTTGTCGCCACCGTCAGCGCTGAGGTTGTTCCAGAAAACGGTGTGGTTGGTGTGGCCACCGAGGTGGAACGCCAGGTTCTTCTCGAGCAGGTTGGCCTGCGCTGCGATGGTGTCGTTCTCACGAGCCTCGGCCAGCTTCTCGAGTGCAGCGTTGGCACCGGCAACGTAAGCCGCGTGGTGCTTGTCGTGATGCAGCTCCATGATCTTGCCCGAGATGTGCGGCTCGAGGGCTGCGTAGTCGTAGGGGAGTTCCGGCAGCGTGTAAACAGACACGAGGGTCCCTTCTTTGCGGGCTGGTGAGCCCTGGTGCTTTAGAGTGCGTCGATCACCGGTCACGGCGTGACGTCACTCGCGTATGTGCAAATCATTCTTCGGGTTTCCACCCAATAACATTCGTACACCGTCCGCAACAGTCCGGCTCAGGTAGTAATCACCAAAGAATAAAGTTTGGTTAACCGAACTTAGTCGGATCTAAGGGTAAGCTAATATGCGCAAATTCGTCGTAAAGGTGAACGGAACCTTAAACTTGCGCGATGCCCGCACCAGTTTTCCTCCCGGAATCACCAGAGGCGGCCGCGCCTCGGGTGAATCTTCCGGGCGCTGACCTGCTGCGAGCACTGGCGGTTGCCGCCGTGATCTACTCCCACATCTCTTTTTACGTCATCGACGATCTCGGCTCGGGTTGGTGGGTGATCGACGTCGTTTACGGCGTTCTGATCGAGCCTGCCGAACTCAACCAGCACCTCTCTTTTGTCGGCGTCGCGGTATTCATGATGCTGACCGGCGCTCTGGTGACGCGGTCCGCGATTCGTGACGGCCCCGGAAAGTTCTTGACCAACCGATTCAGCCGCCTGCTGCCTGCATTCTGGGTGGCAACCGCGATTGCCATTCTTCTGGTCCGCCTCGGAATCAACGGAATGTTCAGCGGTCAGGAAGGTATTTCCGATACCGAAGCGTTGATGAGCTTTTTTCTCGGCGGATTCTTTCTCAAGCCCGAGGTAGCGGTTCTCGGAGTGACCTGGACGCTCACCGTCCAGTTCCTCTTCTATCTCGCCTGCGTCGCGGCTCGACCGATACTGCGTCTGCGTCCAATCGTCATGCCGCTCGCGGGCGGAGCACTGTGCTCATTGGTGCTGCTCTACAACGTCTACGCGCCGTTGCCGTACACGGTGCCGATGCTGTCCAAGATCGCCGCGACGCTGCCGGCTGTCTTCCTCGGTCAGATCATGTACCTCGCGTGGGCCAAGCTCGCTCCCGGCCGCTGGCTGATCGTTGCCGTCCTCGTTCAGATGCACGTCATCATCGTGGCGACCCAGTTCCGCGTCTACTGGGCCGGCGAGCACTACCTGTGGACCATTTCGGTAGTCGCCGCAGCGGTAGTTCTCATCGGCCGCTACGACGGTGTCCCGACGCGCTGGTCAGTCGTGAAATGGCTTTCGACGCGCAGTTACATCATCTATCTCGTGCACACCCTGATCCTGTACCGCGTTGTCGAGAACACCGTTTTGTACGTCGGACCGACGCTGGCGTTCGCGCTGTTCCTTCTGGCAACGGCCGCGGTAGCAGAAATCGGCTACCGGTGGGTGGAGCTGCCCGGCGCCCGCGCGGTCACGGCGTGGCGAAACAGCCGCTCACGCGTAGCATCGAAGCATGAGCTGGTACGACGACATTCTGGGACGAGCGTCCGCAAAATCCACGCTGATCGCGCCTGAGGACGCCCTGCCCGGGCGAGAGCAGAAAATGCCGGTACCTACCGCGCACTACGTCAACGGGCATCCGTTGACGCCGCCGTTTCCGGCCGAACTGCAGACCGTCGTCGTCGGGATGGGTTGTTTCTGGGGCGCCGAGAAGGAGTTCTGGCAGCTTCCCGGTGTGTACACAACCGCTGCGGGTTATGCGGGAGGCTTCACCCCCAACCCGACGTACGAAGAAACGTGCTCCGGACGTACGGGTCACACCGAAGTGGTGCTGGTGGTCTTCGATCCCGCAGTGATCTCCTACGAGCAGATCCTGGCGCACTTCTGGGAGAACCACGATCCGACGCAGGGGATGCGTCAGGGTAACGACCAGGGCTCGCAGTACCGTTCGGCGATCTTCACGACGTCCGCCGAGCAGGAAGAAATCGCTCATGCGTCGGCCGTCGCTTTCGGTGAACGACTTGCCGAAGCCGGATACGGCGCGATCACCACCGAAATCGGTCCGCTGCGCGACTTCTTCTACGCGGAGGATTACCACCAGCAGTATTTGGCGAAGAACCCCGGCGGCTACTGCCCGGTGCATGCCACCGGCGTCAGTTGCCCGGTCGGATTGCTCCGTCAGGATCAGGTTCCGGCGCAGACGGACATCCTTCCGCCGAGCGAATAACTGGACAGGTGTTGGAGGACACATGTGATTCAGCTCGTTAACACTTGCAACTAGATCGAAACAAAGGGAATCTCGATGTAAGAGTGTGTCGTCGAGAGAACTGAGCTAATAATGTCAGGTAGTACGCGAGGAACTGCGTCGCTGCTCCGACGCACCATTCATGTAGGCCACGATCCGATGGTTCGCCGCAGTGATCGGATCGAAGGATTCATGTCCTTCGGTCTGATCATTTTCGCGATTCTTCTGCTGCCTCTCGCGGTATGGGCAGGGGCTGCGACGGCTTCGAGCCAGAACGCACTGATCGCCAAACAATCCGCCGAACTACACAGCATTTCGGCGACGACGACTGCAGACTCGACGCAGACCACCCCCTCGACAGCCGATTACATTGCACCGACCACCGAAATGGCCAGCGCGCAATGGAACTGGAACGGTGAGGTTCACACGGGTGATGTCACTGTCGACTCGGCGACGCCCGTCGGCACCGAGGTCCCCATCTACGTCAACGATCACGGCGACAAGACCGTAGCTCCGATCACACAGAGTGCTGCCGACGTCGCAGCCGTGGTGACCGGGGTTTTCACCTGGTTCAGCGTGATGTCCCTATTGGTCATCGCGTTCATGCTGGTGCGGGTCTTTCTCGATCGTTCCCGCTCGGCCCAGTGGGACCGAGACCTACGCGCGTTCCTCGACGCGAACGCGCTGTAGATCCCGGACCTTTCCTCACTGCAGTTGGGGCATGACCTCGCTTGCGACGAGTTCGAGATGATCCAGATCGGCCAGATCGAGAGTCTGCAGGTACACGCGCTGTGAACCGGCCTCGGCGAAAGTGCCGATCTTGTCGACCAGCTCCGAAGGTGTTCCGGCCAGACCGTTCTCACGTAGCTCGTCCACGTCGCGTCCGATCGCTTCGGCGCGCTTCTTGATCTCCGCCTCGTCGCGGCCGCAGCACAGGACGAGAGCGTTGGAGTACACCAATTCGTTCGGATCGCGCTCGATGTCGATGCAAGCCTGACGAACCCGCGCAAAGATGTCCTTCGTTTCCGCGAGGGACTTGAACGGGATGTTGAACTCGTTCGCGAACCGAGCGGCGAGCGCCGGAGTCTTCTTCTTGCCCGTGCCACCGATCAGGATCGGCGGACCGTCGACCTGGTGCGGTTTGGGAAGCGCGGGAGAGTTCTTGATCTGCACGTGCTTACCGTCGTAGTCGAACGTGTCGCCGACCGGCGTACGCCACAGGCCGGTCACTACGTCGAGAGTTTCCTCGAGCAGTTCGAAGCGATCCTTGAGCGCCGGGAACGGGATGCCGTACGCCTGGTGCTCTTCCTCGTACCAGCCGGCACCGATGCCGAGGTCTACGCGGCCACCACTCATCTGATCGACCTGTGCGACCGAGATGGCCAGCGGTCCGGCGTGACGGAACGTAGCCGACGTCACCAGAGTGCCGAGGCGGATGGTGGATGTTTCGCGGGCGATTCCGGCGAGCGTGATCCACGCGTCGGTGGGTCCGGGAAGGCCGTCGGAATTCATGGCGAGATAGTGGTCCGAGCGGAAAAATGCGCCGTAGCCGAGTTTTTCGGCGGTCTGGGCAACAGTCAGTAGTTGTTCGTAGGTAGCGCCCTGCTGGGGTTCGGTGAATATACGCAGCTCCATGACTTCTACTCTGCCACTATTTTGCGGAGGTCGGGACGACGGCACCGACTTGTCCGGCGCCGAAACACAGCGTCAGTCCCGGCGTTGTCGGCGTGATCTTCACACTGTTTCCGTGGCCGACCAGGCGCACGAATGCCGAGTGCAAACCCTGCGTCACGGGTACCGATACTGCGTCGCCGGACTCCAACGCGACATCGATCGTTCCGTCGGTGCTCGCGAGGTAATTGAGCTGCACCGTCCATTCCCAGCCGGCCAGGGGGCCGTCGAGGGGGAGTTCGGTCGGGCCTTCGGCACGGGTGCCGCAGTTCGGTGCCGCTCCTTCGGGAATCCTTCTCGTCCAGGTCACTTCGGCATCGACAATCCGTCCGCTGTCGTCGATGGTGCGCAGAATCGGAGTGCTGGAAGAAAATTCGGGGCGATCAGGCAGTGGCGCGAGAACATTGCTTGCCAAATTGTTCGGAAAGGCGACGGGAAGGAGCACTTCGATCGCGACGGGTTGCTCGAGCAGTGGAGCATCCTCATTCTGTGACAACGACATTCGCGCGTTGGCGAGGTAGTCGCGAGTCGGGTTCTCGCGCCAGATGTCGACGAACGTGACGGTCGAGACGAGCGAACTGACCACGAAGAGCGCCGACAGGCCGGCGGCGACTGCGACGGGTATCCGGGCCGGACGCCGCCGAGGTGCAGCGAGAATCAGAGCGGCGGCGAGGGCGAACACCGTCGCCGAATCCGTGAAGTAACGCAAGGTCTGCGCCAACTCGTACGTGGTGTCGGCGTCGGATCGGGTAGCGGTCATCGCCACGACAGAGGCCAGGAAGTACAGCGCCGCGGCGACCCAGATCCAGGCAGCGCCGCGTCGGGCACGCACGGTCATCACGACCGTCGTCAGCAGCGCGGCCCAGGCCGCGGCCACCAAGACCGTCGGCGGATCGGCCCAGGCGGGGCTGGGGATCCACCGCTCCCAGCGCCAGGGGCCGCCGAGAAGGGTGGGAAGCATCCCCAAAGACGTGCCGTGATGCAGCAGTTCGGTGGACATGGAACGGCCGTTGCCGGTGATCGGAGATTCGACAGTTGTCAGATACACCGGAATCCAGATCGCGAGCACGGCGGCGCAGGCCGTCCACAGGCGTCGGCACTTCGTGACCGCACTTCGTATCGGCGTTCCTTCACCTTGTGTGCGCAAGTACAGCACCAGAAAAGCGAGTGCCACGAACGGAACGAGCACTGCCTTCTCGAAGAACAGCAGAGAGACGACAAAAACCGCGGTGCCCGAGAACACGTAGCGCACATGCCCGGTGCGGTACAGCTTGATCGCGTCCCCACACGCCCAGGCAAGCGCGATCTGAAGCGGCAAGGCGTTGAGTGCGGCCGCCCACCACGAGAACGACGGAAGGGTCAGCGGGACGAAGAGATACAGGATCAGCGGAATCAACAGCGCCGGTCGCCAACCAAGGGCCAACCGAAGAGTGCGCAGAAGCGCCAACGACGCTGCGGCCTGGCCGATGACGAGCAGCGTTGCCGACAGCGCCCAGTTGTACGGCGCGATGCGGGTGATCAACCCGGTGAAGAAGAAGGCCGCGGGCATGAAGTGACCGTCGTGGTCGTAGAGCAGGAGTTCGCTCGAGAAGAGAGGGAAGCGTCCTCCGCGGCCCATCAGGATGAGGTCGTCCCAGTAGAAGTAATTGCTCGCGGCAACCCAGGCGCGAATGACGAGCTGACATCCGATCAACACGAACGCGAGCTGCGCGACCCGTTTCGGGGTGAACGTCAGAGTTGGCTCGGGCTGTGGAGAAGTCATCGACGGTCATGCTTCCAGGTGTGTCAAAAACCGACTTCCCGCAAAAAAGGGATAACGGTCTTTTCTGTCTTTTCGGGAGCAATTTCTGAATGGATTGTGAACTTTGCCGGGATAAATGACGCCGACGCCCAAAAGTTCACTGACCTGCGGTGTCAAATTCATCCTCGAGCCTGTGCATCGTTCGCTAACACCTGTCAGCAAATTCTCAGGGTCTTGCCCGTGACCTGTGGATAAAGCCCGATTCATTCATCCAGAACTGTGGATGAACCTGTGGAAACTGTGGATAACTCGAGTTTTTAAGTGGCGGAGGTCACATTATTCGAACAATGCAGGTGAACGGGGTGGAGGTTCGATCACAAATCGGGAGTGAATCCATTTGCTGCCGTTACCGATACGGCGTGACAGAATCGAAGTTGTGAGTGTCGTTCAGGTCTGCGCCCGGTGCGCCGCACGCTGGCCTGTCGTCGGCGGCCCAACGCAGTGGTGCCCGCGCTGCAGCGGCGTCCTGCTGATCCCCACCCGCACCGAGATCTACCAACCACCCAACCGTCGAGGCTTCCGCTGGATCGCGCGCTCACCGTCCGACCCACGCGGCGTGGGGGACGCACCAGTGCGTCGTAGCCTCACCACCCCGCGCTACGACGCCGTCCCGCAGTGGGGACTGCAGGACGTCGTCGACACCTCACCGGTGCCGCCCTCGCGAGCGGACCGGATGGCCGACCGAGTCGGGCCGTTGCTGACACTCGCGACAATCCTCTACGGACTCGCTGTGTTCGCCGAACTGGGCAGATACGCGATCCTGGTGCGTAACCGCACCACGCTGATCCCGCAGTGGCTTCTCACGGTCTCCGACGCCGCCGTGTACTTCACTCAGTTGGGTGGACTGCTGATCTCGGTCTTCGCGGCTGTCGCCGGTGTGTGCTGGCTGCTTCGTCGGCGTCATGAACACTTCGCAGGTGCCGGGGAATCCGATCCGCGCACAGCGTCGGAAGTTGTCGTCGGCTGCGCTGTGCCGATCCTCAACCTCGTGATGCCGGCGGTTTATCTCTTCGAGTTGGTCCGCCGCGATCCGCGCGGAACTCTGCTGGTGAAGATCTGGTGGGGCTTCTGGGGATTCAGCGCTCTGCTGCTGGTGGTCAACGCGTACTGGCGATCACGCCCGGGGATTCAGGCAATGGCCGACGGGGTTCTGCTGAACGCCTTCATCGCATTGGTCGCAGCCGTCACCGCGGCGTTGACGCTCGTCGTGATCCGACGGATCGAGCGCAGGGGTTGGCGCGGCGAACCCGAATCGGAAACTCGATGGGTGCCAGTGCCGCCCTCGGTGTTGGAAGAGAAGACGGTGTTGGACGAGAAGGAGACCGCTGCCCTGTGAGCCCAGATCGTCGAGGTCCACTCGTCGTTGCGCACCGAGGTGCGTCGGCTGCGCGGCCGGAGCACACCCTCGCCGCCTACGAACTGGCCCTCGAGGAGGGTGCCGACGGGCTCGAATGCGACGTCCGCCTCACCCGCGACGGGCACCTGGTCTGCGTTCACGACCGCAAGGTCGACCGCACCTCCAGCGGCACGGGGATCGTCAGCGAGATGACGCTCGATTCGCTGAACGCTCTGGACTACGGGTCGACGAGCGAACCGGCCGAACTGCTGACTCTCTCCGACCTCATCACTCTCGCCCTGGATTTCGCGCGCCCGGTGAAGCTGTTCATCGAAACCAAACACCCCGTGCGGTTCGGCGGCCTGGTCGAAGCAAAACTTCTCGCGGAACTGCACCGCTTCGGGATCGCGTCACCGCCGTCGGCCGATCACTCTCGCGCTGTGGTCATGTCTTTCTCGGCTACTGCGGTCTGGCGAGTGCGTCGTTCGGCACCGCTGCTGCCGACGGTCCTACTCGGTGACGCGTCGCGATACCTCGGCGGTGGTGCGTCGACGGCTGTCGGCGCCACGGCGATCGGGCCGTCGATCAAGGCGTTGCGCGAACATCCCGATCTGGTCGATCGGGCTGCCGCTGCGGGTCGCGCGACGTACTGCTGGACCGTCGACGACAAGGCGGATGTGGACCTGTGTCGTGAGCTCGGGGTCAGTTGGGTGGCCACCAACCATCCCGGGCGCACGAAGCAATGGCTGGGCAGCGTGTAGATTTTGCCCTCGTGGCCAAGAAGAGCAAAAGAAACAGTGGACCGAAGCAGGGCAGCGCACGCGCAGAGAAGCTGGCGGCACGCCAAGCAGAGCGTGAAGCCGCTGCCGGCGCAGTGAACCGCCCGTTCGAGGGCCTTGCCGCCGAGTGCGATCTGGTCGCGCTGCGCGAATTCGTTCCGTCCGCCACGGCTCCGTTGCCGGTCATCGGCTCCGACCGTCCCGTCACGTTGGCGACGGTCCTCCCCGGCGCTGTTGCCGCCCTCGTCCGCGACGAGGGCGAGACGGCCACCGGATTTGTCGGTGTCCAGGTTCAGGCGCACTCTGCAGACCTCGGCGCAGACCTCGCCGCTTCGGTGAACTGGATCAAGGACGCGGCCCCCGGCGACGCGCTTTCTGCCGCGAACCCCGATTCCGAGACACCCGCCGTCACCGAGGTTGTCGATCCATCGGCTCTGCTCGACATCACGGTGCACCAGAACTTCAACTGGTGGATTCCGGAAGGCGTCGAAACCGATCCTGAGGTTGCCGCCACCGTGCAGCACGCCAACTCGGCGATCATGCCCTCTGCACGCCTCGAAGGAGACGGCCTCGTTGCCGCGTGGTGGGTCGACGCCGGCGAGAAGGCGCACCTGCGTTGGGTTCGCCCCGAGAGCGAAGACGACCTGATGCTCGCGTTGGCGCGCGTGCACGCGACCGGTGGACTGCACCTGGGTGAGGGCTCGCGCTACGCAGGCTCGTTCCGCACCCACGGCCTGTTGGTCCCCGTCTTCGACCTCGACCGCGAAAAGCATGCAAACGAGTGGGTAGCGGCAACCGTCGAGCTCGGTGAGCGTCTTGCCGAGGCTCTGGCTGTCGATGCTCCGCTGAACTCGGCCGAGTTGCGCTCGCGCGACGGCCTGCGCGGACGCCAGGTCACGCTGCGCTGATTTTTTCGCCAGAACTATAGGCGTTACGCAAAGTTACGGTTAATGTTGGCGGCATGACTTTGTCGCACGACATCTCCGGTAGCGGTCCCACGCTTGTGCTCGTCCATGGCATCGTCCATCGACGGCAGGCGTGGGATTCGCTTTTGGACCAGCTGACGCCGTATCGCCGTGTGGTCACGGTCGACCTGCCAGGTCACGGAGAGTCCGTGCTGCCCGAACTCGGTCCGGACGTCATGGGACAGCTGATCGACGACGTCAGTGAGTTCGTCAAGGAAGTGACTCCGGCGGGGGAGCGCGCCCACGTCGCCGGAAACTCACTCGGCGGATGGATTGCACTCTCGCTGGCCGCGCGCGGAGACGTCGCGTCGGCGACAGCTCTTTCGCCGGCCGGGTTCTTTGTCAATCACCTCGATCAGGTGCGGGCGATCAACACGTTCCGTGCACTGCGCGGCACGGCCAAGCTCATGGGCGATGGTCTGCCACGTGCATTGCGGTACAAGCTGATTCGCTATCCGGCGCTCGCCGCGTTCTTCGCTCATCCGAGTCATGTCGGTTATGCGGCGGCGTTGGCCGACTGCCGTTCGCTCGTGTCCAACGAACTCGTCGATCTCGGTCTCGAGATGGACTTCGTATTGCCGCCCATCGTGGATCCCACTGTGCCGGTGACGGTTGCGTGGGGTCGACGCGATCTCATTCTGCCCGTGTACCAAGCGCAGCGCGTGAAAAAGCCGTTCCCGCAGGCGAAGTTGATGGTTTTGCCCGGACTGGGGCACGTACCGATGACAGATGCCCCCGAGCTGATCAGTTCGATCCTGCTGGCAGGAAGCGAACCGTTCGGCTCGAGGGCAAAATCCGTGAGTGCTGCAGGCTAGATGGTTCCGCCTGCTGCGTTCGGCGCACCGGTGGTGTCACCGACGGTGCTCATCTCGCGGGACACGAAGTCTTCGAGGTCGAACAGGTTGGCGCCTGCGCGGTCCGCGATGGTGAGAAGTGTTGTCATGCTGGCAACTTCCTCGACCTGCTCCTTGAGGAACCACTGCATGAACTGCTCGCCGAGGTAGTCGCCTTCTTCGCGGGCAGTGCTCGCGAGCTGGACGATCTGCTCGGTGACCGTCTTCTCCTGCGTCAGCGCGAGAGCGATGGGCTCACGGGCATCCTTGAAGTCGGCCTTCGCGGCGTCGACGCCGGTGAGTTCGACGTTGATGTCGCGATCGAGGAAATACTGAACGATCATCATGGCGTGGTTACGCTCTTCCACAGCCTGCTTGTAGAAGTGCTTTGCCAGCTGTGGCAGGTCCGCATTGTCGAAGTAAACCGCTGTCGCGATGTACTGATGCGAAGCGTTGAACTCGTTGCGAATCTGGTCTCGGAGTAGTGCGTGGAATTTGGTCATGTGAGTCTCCCCAGAAGTCATGAATTCCAAGATAGTGCAGGTCAGAGGCCCTGTCATCCCAGTCTGACCTTATTGTGGTAAGCGTTCCCAAACTAAAGAAGACCTAATTTCTTTTCGAATTCGGTGCGGTTATCCATTGGCCCGAAAGCGAATGTTTCATTTAGGAATGTCCTTTTCACCAGGCGAGTTCCGTGCATTTACCGTCACTTCCCTGGAGTTCCACCTGCACGGTGGCGTGCTCCAGGTCGAATACCTCGGCCAGCAAGGTTTGGGTGGCCGCGAGCACCGTAGTGGGATCGGCGTCACTGGCCGCGGTGACGTGAACGGAAGCAACTTCCATCCCCGAGGTGAGTGTCCAGACGTGCAGATCGTGCGCGTCGACGACTCCCGGGAGTGTGTTGATCTTCTCGAGTATCGAGGTGACGTCGATGCGATCGGGAGCCTGCTGGAGCAAGATGCGGACGGCATGGCGGCCCAGGTTGAAGGCGCGCGGCAAGACGAAAAGGCCGATGGCGACGCCGATGACGGGGTCGGCGTAGCGCCAACCGAAAGCGAGCGTGACCAAGCCGCTGACGAGGACGCCGATGGACCCGATCATGTCCGCCATGACTTCGAGGTAGGCGCCGCGGATGTTGATGCTTTCCTTCGCGCCGCTGCGGAGCATCAGGAAGGCGATGACGTTCATCGCCAAACCGACGACGGCGACTATCGCGACGGGGAGGCCCGGAACCTCGGGCGGATCCGAGAATCGGCTGGCCGCCTCGTAGAGCACCCACCCGGCGACTGCGAAGAGCAGGATCGCATTGGCCAGTGCCGCAAACACTTCCGTGCGGTACATGCCGAAAGTGCGATCCGGGCGCCGTGCTGCGCGCTGTGCGACGAGGATCGCGGCGAGCGCCATGAAGATGCCGAAGATGTCGGTGAACACGTGCGCCGAGTCCGAAAGCAGCGCCAGTGACGAGGTGAAGAAGCCGACCGTCACCTGCAGCACGAACGTCACCAACCCGAGGCCGGCGGCGATCCACAGTTTGTTGACATGCTTGCCGCTGTTGCTGGTCGCAGCCTCGGCGGGAGAGATTCCGTGCCCGTGTCCGTGTGACATCGAAGGTCCTTTCGTCGACGTCAGCCTAGACACATATGCATATATGCGCAATAGTGCATGTCTTAAAAACTATGCAACATAGTTGTAAGGTGGCGGCGTAGACCTTCATTTGTCATCGACGCGAGGACCGAGAAGTGGGAAGACATCGAAAATCCGAGCCGACCAGACCCGGCGGGCGCATGGCCGCGGTTTCCGTGGCGACGGGTGCAATCCTGGCGTCCGGCACTTCCATCGGGCACGCATCGCCGCTTCCAGTTGCAACGGAAGGTCCAGCGCTGGTGTCGGTGCCGGAGATACTCGACCTTGTTCGGACGACGGATCTTGCCGGGATAGCCGAACAACTCGGTAAAACGAGACAACTCGAAGCCGAACGGGCGGCGTTGGCGTACGAGGCAGAAAAGCCGCGGGTGATGGCCCCCGTCAGCGGGACGATGACGTCCAACTTCGGTCCACGCTGGGGAACAACCCATTACGGTCTCGACATCGCAAACTCGATCGGTACGCCCATCGTCTCGGCGACCGACGGTGTTGTGATCGAATCCGGTCCCGCCGCGGGATTCGGGCTCTGGGTCCGCATCCAGCAGGACGACGGGACCGTCGGCGTCTACGGGCACATCAACGAGGCGCTCGTGGTTGCCGGTCAGAAGGTGCGGGCGGGTGAACTGATCGCGACCATCGGCAATCGTGGACAATCGACGGGACCGCACCTGCACTACGAGGTGTGGCAATCTGACGGGCAGAAGACTGATCCGCTCGCGTATCTGAATTCCCGGGGCGTGTCGTTCGGGGAGAAGGCCGCGAGCGGCTGAAGTTCTGTCACGACGCGATGGAGGAGCAATGCAGGGGCTGGGCGGACTCGAAGCCGAGGTCATGGATGTGCTCTGGCAGTCCGACGACGCGCTCTCGGTCAAGGATCTGGTCGAGATCTTGGGTGAGCGTCGACAACTCGCGTACACCACCATCCTGACCGTCGTGACTCATCTCTACGACAAGGGCTGGGTGAGTCGTGAGAAGAAGAGTCGCGCCTACTTCTATCGGCCGAGTCGCAGCCGTGAAGAGGCCACATCCAGGGCACTGCGCGAATTGTTGGACAGCAGTTCCGATTCCGCTGCCGTGCTGTTGCACTTCGCGAAGACAATGACGGACGCTGAGAACGAGGCCCTGCGCCGAGGACTTTCCGGGGAAGGTGCGCAATGACACTGGCCTTGCCGATGCTTCTCGGTGCGGTATTCGTCGGATTTTTGGTTCCGAGAGCGTTACGGGCCGTTTCCTCGACGTTGTCACCGACGGTGCTGCTCGCGGCGTGGCTCGGCAGTATGGCGTCGGCTCTGTATCTCGCTCTCTCCGCGGTCTTGGTTCTGGTGTGGCCGAGCCACGCGCCGGTCGAGGGGCTGGTCGACGGTATCGCTCGGTGTTTCAGCGCCTTCGCGCACGGCACGAGTTCATGGGTGGGTGAACTGATCACCGGCACAGCCGTTGGTGTGGTGGGTTTGATCGCCGTTCGGATCGTGCTGGCCGGCCGCAAACAGGCACGTGAGCACGCGAGAGTCCGAGATTTCCATCGTGATGTTCTCTCGATCGTCGCGCGCCGCGACAACTCGGAGTCCGACGTGTTGTGGTTGGATCATCCGCTGCCGATGGCCTACAGTGTCGCCGGAAAGCCTGGATTTGTTGTTGCGACACAAGGCTTGTCATCCGCTCTTACCGGGGGCGAGCGTGACGCGGTCCTCGCGCACGAGCGTGCGCATCTGAGCGGCGGTCATCACCGAATCGTCGGTGCCTGTGAAGTCTTGGCCGCTGTTCTGCCGGGAGTGCCGTTGTTCGCGGCGGCACCTGCTGCCGTCGGCGCGATCGTGGAACTGTCGGCGGACCGGCACGCCGCTCGCGTCACCAGCCCGGCTGCAGTGCGTTCCGCCCTTGCCGTGGTGTCGAAATCGCCGCTTCCTCAGCCGGACTGGAGCTTGGGCGATCGCGGCGGCGCGACCGCAGTGCGATTGCGTTCCCTGGTCGACGGCGACGTGGCGTCGCCTCGGCGACTGACCTGCGCGGTTGCGGCGTGCGTGCCGGCGGCCGTAACGACGGCCGTTGCCGCAGCCGTGACGGTGGCCGTCTCCGCGGGTATCTGCGCTGTTCTGACCTGATCATTGCTCCAACGCTGAGTCGATCTGGGCTTTCAGATCTTCGTAGCTCGGCATCTGGGCCAGCTTCACGTCGTTGAGGAACAGCGTCGGGGTGCCCTGGACGCCAAGGCGTTTGCCCTCGTTGAAGTCGCGCTCGACCCGCTCGCGGACGCCGCGACTGCTGAGGTCGGATTCGAATCGGGTCATGTCCAGGCCGAGATCTTGTGCGTAGGCGCGGAACAGTGCCTCCTGCGATTCGGCGGATTCACCCCACTGCGACTGAGTCTCGTACATCCGCCGATACATCTCGACGAACTTGCCCTGGCGAGATGCGGATTCGACGACCTGCGCCGCGAGAGTGCTGTTGGTGTGACTCGGAATCGGAAAGTATCTGATACCGAATGTGATTCGATCCTCGTACTCGGCTCTGATTCGCTCCATCGTCGGGTACAGCGCGAGGCAGGCCTCACATTCGAAGTCGAGGAACTCGACAAGATTCACTTTGTCGTCAGCGGCCGAGGTCAATCGGTACGCGTCGTCGGTCAGGACGGCGGTGGATTGTGCTGCCCGATCGGTGCTCTCGTTGTCCGCCCTGATCGGATCGACGGTGATGAACGTGATCAGTGCTACCGCGAACAATGCGATCAGGGCGGCGGATATCTTCATGCTTCTGGACACTGCTGTGTACCTTGACCTTCCGTCGATTACTTAAATACTATCCAACATAGTATTTAGGTGTAGAGTCGACGGTACCCGAAAGGATTCGAAGGAGGGTTCAGCCGTGAATCGGAGGTGAACGGTCTGGCGCCGCCGTCGATCGGACAGATGTTGACCTGGGACTCCTCGTCCCTGTCACCTCTTGTTCTACTGGGAGCTGTTCTGGCGCTTTGGTATTGGTGGTCAATGCACCGTGTGCGTGCGCGGGGACGGCTATGGCCCTGGTATCGAACTGCATGTTTTCTGGCCGGGTGCTTGCTGTTGATCGCCGTGACCGGTTCGAAGGTCGAAAGTTACGGGAACGAACTCTTCAGTGTCTGGATGTTCCAGCATTTGACGCTCTCGATGGCGATCCCGCCGCTGTGGGTGCTGGGCTCGCCAGGACTGCTGCTACTGCGTTCGACGTCGCATCGAGGTCCCGGGAGAAATGTTCTGGCGCTTGCACTATTGGCATTGCGCAGCCGTCCGGCACGGTGGATGCTGCACCCCGGGTTCACGATCCCGGTCTTTCTGTTCAGCTACTACGGGATCTACCTGTCGCCGATCTTCGACGCCGTCTCGGGATTGCCGGCCGGACACGTCTTTCTCGAAATCTTCTTTCTCGCCAGCGGTCTGCTCTTCATCATGCCCGTGCTCGCCACCGGACCACTGCCGGTGCGGCAAAGCTATCTCGGCCGGTGTTTCGACCTTTTCGTGGAGATGCCGCTGCACGTGTTCATCGGAGTCGTCCTCATGATGGCGACAAAGCCGCTGCTGACCACGTTCGTGAATCCGCCTCCCGAGTGGGGCGTGGACGTGATGCAGGACCAGCAGTTGGCCGGTGCCCTTGCGTGGTCGTACGGTGAGCCCGTCGCGCTGGTAGTGGTCGTGATCTTCGCGATGCGCTGGAACCGCGACGACAAACGGATGAATGCCGCCCAGGACCGCCGCGCCGAGATCGACGGCGACAGTGATCTGGAGGCATACAACAACTTCCTCAGATCACTGAGCGCCGCCGAGCGGCCGGAGACTCGGTAGGCCGGTGGCCCTCAGACGCCGCCGCCGGCGGGCGTCGGCGCCATTGCGTCGGCAGCTGCCGGTGTGTTCATCTCGCGTGCGACAAACGTTTCGAGGTGGAAGAGGTTGTCGCCGGCGCGGTCGACGATGGTGAGAAGTGTTGTCATGCTTGCAACTTCCTCGACCTGCTCCTTGAGGAACCACTGCATGAACTGCTCGCCCAGGTAGTCGCCGGTATCGCGCGCGGTGCGCGCCAACTGCGTGATCTGCTCGGTGACCGTCTTCTCCTGCTCGAGTGCCAATTCGACCGGAGCCCGGACACTGTCGAACTTCGTCACGACGTCGTCGACACCCGGTACGTCCACGTCGAGGTCGTTGTCGAGCAGGTACTGGATCATCATCATCGCGTGACCGCGTTCCTCGGTGGCCTGGCTGTAGAAGCGCGCGGCCATCTGCGGAAGATCGTGTGCATCGAAGTACACCGCTACCGCGATGTACTGCTGCGATGCAGTGAACTCGTTACGGATCTGCTGACGCAGCAGAGTGGTGAATTCGCTCGAGTTCTTCGCCTGTGTCATCCCAACAGATTACTGGGTCGGCGGCACGGACAGGGAGCTACTTGTTGTCGAGCTGATCGATGATGAAGTCGAGAGTTTCCGGCCGGTATCCGTAGACGAACGAGTCCTTTTCGCCGACGTACCAGTCGCCGCACTGGAAAGAACTGCCCTTCTCGACCCCCGTCGGCCACCACTGTGCGGACAGCGATGCCGGACGAGTTTCGACGGTGGGTCGTGCGATGCAGCTGTTGTGATCTATCTCTGTGATGTTCGCAGTCATTCGCAGGATGCGTTCGTTGCCGGTGGTGCGGATGACCTCGTCGATACCCGTCGCGCCGGCGGGAACCCAACTCGGCAGTGTGTCGATTCCGCTGGATGCTTGTGCAAAAGAGAAGGTTTCGGTTTTCTTGTATGCCTTCGACTCGTCGAACTTGTCGAAGGTGCCCGAGCAGGACGTGGCCAGTAAAGCCGCTCCGGCCGAGGCGGCGATGACGGCGGCAGTGCGGAATCGGCGGTGTGCTGTGTTCATACCTTCACGGTATTTTTCCGCCGGCCGTTCCGCGTCCTGCCGGAAAGCGATTTGTTCGCTCGGCCTGTCCTCCCGGGGTACTACCGAAACTCAGGGCGATCACCCCGTGGTGATCAGATCCTGCGGAATCTGCTGATCGTTGGCCAGGGCGTCGAAGAACTGCGAAGCGCGTGCCTTGTCCCACAACAACACGTTGCCCGACCCGTCCACGTCCTCGAAACCGGCGACCGGAACCGTCGTGGTGGTCATCCCGCCGCGAAGCGCCCAGGCGAGTGAGGCCAGATTCCAGATGTGATCGCCCTCGTCGACCTGCAGGGACTTGGCCGTATCGGAGACGAGCGGCCACAACCGGAACGGATTGAGGAACGTACTCGGACTCGTCGCCTTCGACAGCAACGCCGACATGAACTGGCGCTGGTTGTTCATGCGGTCGAGGTCTGCGAGCGCGGTTGCTCGGGTCCGCACGAACCCGAGTGCATCCGAACCCTTCAAGTCCTGGCATCCAGCGGGGAGGTTGATTCCGGCCAGCGGATCGTCGATCGCCTGCGTCAGGCATACATTGACGCCACCGACGGCGTCGACGATGCCGGCGAACCCGCTGAATCCGATCTCGGCATAGTGGTCGATGCGAAGTCCGGTTGCCTCCTCGACGGTCTGCACCAGCAAGGGGGCACCACCGAAAGCGAAGGCGGCGTTGATCTTGTCCGAGCCGTAGCCGGGAATCGGAACGTACGAATCGCGAGGGATGCTGACCATCGTCGTCTTCCCGCTCTTGGGAACGTGGACCAAGATGACCGTGTCAGTGCGCTTGGGGCCGGTGTCACCACCTGTCGCAAGCGCTTGCTCCTGCTCGGGTGTGAGTCCCTCACGACTGTCGGAGCCGACGATCAGCCAGTTCGTGCCCGGAGTATCGGCGACGCGTCCCGCGTAGTCGGGCAGCGCGTCGATTCGATTGAGCGAACTGTCGACGTAATAGACCGCGCCGGCCAGCGCGAGCAGCAAGACCAACAACGTGATGCCGATACGTTTACCCCAGCTGCGACGCTTGCGTGGGCGTCGCTGCTTCGGGGGTTCAGGAGGGCGAGGCGGGGCGTTCGGCGGGGTTCGGCGCGGCGGCGCGGGTGCGTACTTCGCCTGGCGGTGCGGATCCTGACGCGGCGGCCCCTGCCTGCGGGGGTCGTCCTGGAACGGCTGCGGGCGTTGGGTCGGCGCCCAGTCCTCACGCCTGGGTTGCTGCGGCGCTTCTGGTGGGACCTGTGACCAGGCCTGATTGGCCGGATTCTGCTGCGGTGGACGTCCGTCGCGGCGAATGACCGTCGGCCCTTCGGGCGGCATCGGTGGGCGCCGCTGCGGGGGTGGGCCCTGACGGGGTGGCATCGGTCCACGCGGGGGCGGCTGGCGCCGCGGAGGTGGCCCTGGCGGCTGGCGCCGCGGAGGGCGCTGAGGATATTCGGAGTCGCCGGTCACCAGTTCACGGTACCGGTCACGGCAGCCAGGAGACGTGATCGCGCAGGAGGGCGTAACCGATGAACGCCACCATGTCGATGAGCGCGTGGGCGATGATCAGCGGCCACAGCTTGCCGGTGCGCTGCCAGTATCGACCGAACACGAGCCCCATGATCACGTTTCCCACACCGCCGCCGAACCCTTGGTAGAGGTGATAACTACCGCGCAGGAGCGAGGACGCGAGCAGAGATTTGTTCTCGCTCCAGCCGAGTGTTCGGAGGCGAGTGATCAGGTAGGCGACGACCAGTACCTCTTCGGCGCCCGAGTTCGCGATCGCGGACAGTACGAGGATCGGCACCCGCCACCAGTGGTCGTCGAGCGCGCTGGCTTGGACGGTGAGGTTGATGCTCAGTGCCTGAGCGACGAGGTAGAACAAGAGTCCGGGGAGGCCGATCACAGCGGCGAGGCCGAATCCCGGAGCTATGTCGCGACCGAATCGAGGTTTGGGAGTCAGGCCCGCAGCACGTGGACCGATCCCCGAACGCCACAGTAGATAGAGTCCTAGCGCTGCCCACGCGAGAAGCTTTGCAACGCCCAGTAATTGGCGCGCCAGGTCGATCCAGTCGATGGCAGCGCGCGACGGGTTGAGTGCAACCGTCTGATCCGAGAGCGCAACCGGCGTCGCCAAGGATTCGGCGAGCGAAAGGATCCCGGACAATCCGCTGAGCCCGAAGGTGACCAGCAGAACGATAGTGATCTCGATCCGGATTCCGCGTCTGGCGGCGGGATCTAGTTCCGGGTCCGTTCGAACGGGAGACGGCGGCCGTAACCAGGTGCGGACGGTTTCGCGGGCATTCACCCGCGCAACGCTAGCCGCTTGCAGCGCCACCCGATCGGAGGCCGTTGAGGAAAGGGCACCCGACAAGCATTCGGATGGCACGGCTCAGCGCGGGAGCGTCGTCGACGGGGTTGGCGAACGGCATCCACACGTCGCGGTCACCGGTGTGATCCTCGACCCGCAGGCGCAGTCCGTAGCGGTCGATGCCGAGTGGGCGAACGCGTCCGGTGCGCATGTACGGGGGAAGCTTGCGCACGAGCAGGTCCACGAGATCGCGGTGGTCTTCGTCGAGATGCTGCAGCCACGCCGTCTCCATTTCCCAGAAGGGATCGGGGCTGGCGTTCAGCAGTTCGTCCACGGCGACGGGCTCTGCCCCCGTCGAGTCGGCGACAACGGCCGAGGCCAGGCTCAGGCGAAGGAGGACCGAGGTGTGGCCGATGTCGAGGAGCCCCGGATGGGGGTGTTCGGATGCGACGTCGTCGGCGAGAACGCGTGCCTCGTAGTCGGGCACGGCGTGTAACGAGCCGCGAAGCCACACGAGGGAGCGCACGGGCTCACGCAGACGCAGTGGTGCGTGATCGGTGATCTCGAGGACGGCAGGCAGTCCGCCGCCGGAGTTCCAGGCCAGGGCCGCAGCTGCGGAGGCATGTGGGACTGCAACGACGACGTCACCGTTCGAACGCAGGTGATGCACCGACGTGACGGTGGGATCGCTGCCTTCGATGGCGAGAACTGCGTCCTGTGCGCGCACACAGGCGCTGCGGACGCGTTCGGCGGTGGACGGGCCGGTGCTGGTCTTCGTTGCCATGCTGCCCCCTTGGCGGGTGTTCTCTCGAACTCCATCGGATGATGAGGTAACCCTAACCTAAGGCGCTTCGGTGTGAATCGCAAGACTTTTGCGCAACTCGCGTGGAATCCGCCGCCTGCGTCGGGGTTACGGTTTGTCTGTGGCCATTCCTCTTTCACTCGGGCTGCCCGCCCCGAGAAACTCGCGCGGACTCCTCGAAGCACTCTTTCTCCCGGTCGTTCCGGCGTCGGCGCTGATCGGTGGCGAAGCAGCAGGCCGGGTTGTCGTCCGCCTCGATATCGATCCGGAAGAACTGCGCGCGGACACGGAAGCGTCGTACGAGGCCGTCCGTTTCGACGTCGACGTCACCACCGACCAGATCGACGACGCGATCGCGCTACGTCTGCCCGCTCCGCTCGCGGTGTACGTCGACGGCGGCGAAGAGGATCTGACACCCGCCGAAGCGGCGCTGCGCCTGTGTGAAGGTGGACGGATCCCCGGACTCGCCGCCGGTCGCACGCCCACCGAAGTGGCTGATTTCCTGGCGGTACTCGCGCACGAGTCCGTCGGTTTCGTAGCCCGCGCAGCCGACGGCGACGAGGTGATCGCCCTACTGTGTGGCACCGTCGCTGCACTGCGCGGCGACGACGTGCGCGCCGCGATAGTCGATCCGAAGCCCGAAAAACTCGCCGCGCTGATCCCGGAAGCCGCGTCCGCGATGCGCGAGGTGCTGCTCACGATCGAGGTCGCGGATCTGCCTGCGGTGGAAACGGCTCTGCGTGCCGCGGGTTTGCAGTGACCGGCGTGGGTCGATGCGTAATCTTTTAGGCGTGCCAAGAATCGCGTATTTCGGTCCGTCGGGAACCTTCACGGAGATAGCTCTCGCCCAGTTGGAGGCTGAGGGCGCGTTCGGCGAAACCGTCGAGCGAGTACCGGCCGGCAGTCCGCCGGCGACTCTCGACATGGTTCGCGACGGTTCCGTGGACGGGGCCGTAGTTCCCTTCGAGAACTCGGTGGAAGGCGGCGTAGCTCCGACGCTCGATTCACTCGCTCTCGGTTCGCCCCTGCAGATCGTCGCCGAAACCGATCTGGACGTGAGTTTCTCCATCCTGGTTCGGGCCGGGACCACCGCCGACCAGGTCCGCACGATCGGCGCGTACCCGCATGCGGGCGCACAGGTCCGCGGTTGGATCTCCGAGCACCTGCCCCAGGCCGAGGTTGTGTTGGCCTCGTCCAATGCCGGTGCGGCGCTGGACGTGCAGGCCGGAACAGTCGATGCCGGTGTCTCCACGGCTTTGGCCGGTCAGATGCTCGGACTCGACAGCCTGGCGGACAACGTCGCCGATGTGGGCGGCGCCCGTACACGCTTCGTGCTGGTCACCAAGCCGGCTCCGGTTCCCGAACGGACCGGTGCCGATCGCACCGCGCTGGTGCTTCACCTCGACAACGCTCCAGGCTCCCTGGTGCGCGCACTCTCCGAATTCGCCGCTCGCGGTATCGATCTGACTCGGATCGAATCGCGTCCGATGCGAACGGAATTGGGTACGTACCGGTTCTTCGTGGACTGCGTCGGACACGTCGAGGACTCGCTGGTGGCCGAGGCGATGCGTGCACTGCATCGGAAATCCGGAGTCCGCTTCCTGGGGTCGTGGGCGACAGCGAATTCGACCGGGCCACAACCTCCTTCGGACGAAGAAGCGATTCGGTGGATCGACGAACTCAAGCATGGAGGGGGAGAACGATGACCGGAAGGCTCATCCTCGTTCGGCACGGTCAGACGGAGGCGAATGTCGCCAAACGTCTCGACACCGCTCTGCCCGGAGCAAAGCTCACGCCGGAAGGGTTGGCGCAGGCCGAGACGTTGGGCATCGGCCTGGCTTCGGCTCCTCCTCTGGCGCTCGTATCGTCCTTGGCTTTGCGTGCCCGGCAGACAGCAGGTTTTGTGGAGCAGGCCGCCGGTGTATCCCTGGATGTGCGGGACGGACTGCACGAGGTCCAGGCCGGTGACCTCGAGGATCGCACCGACGAGGCCGCGCACCGACTGTTCATGGAGACGTTCCATCACTGGCACACCGGCAACCTCGGCGCTCGCATTCCCGGCGGTGAAACGGGATACGACGTCCTGGAACGGTACGTCCCCGTCGTCAATGCGCTGCGCGAAGAATTTCTCGAAGGCTCACGAGACGGCGGCGACATCGTCGTGGTGAGTCATGGTGCTGCGATTCGTCTTGTCGCCGCCCAGCTTGCCGGTGTCCCCGGACTGTTCGCAGCCAACAACCACTTGGCCAACACCGAGACCGTCGAACTGTTGCCCTCAGCTGATGGCGGCTGGGAATGCCTACGCTGGGGAGCCGTCAACCCGCCGTTCGAGCACCGACTCATCCCCGGCGCCGACGACGTGATGGGCTGACAGCCGGTTTCACCACCAACCGGTCTGGACGCTCAGTTGGCGCCCCAGTTCAGCCGACAGTGTGCTCACGTAGCTGGCTGTCAGGTGGTGGGAATCGTGATACACCAACACATTTCCCTCTACGACGCGGCACAACTCCGGTCCGCACACACCGTCGCTGAGATCGAGTAGGCGGACGTTGGTCAGATCGGCAATTGCCGACGGCGCCGGATTGACGTCGCTGAGCATTTCGGACCGTGGCATCGCGCAGTGATCGGGTGACGTGGTTGTCGCCAGACAGTCGATCGCGCGGTAGGCGACGCCGTCGTGGTGCAGCCAGGGGGTATCGCGAATGGCGAGGACGTCGATACCGTCGCGCCCCAGTTCCTCCCATACGTGAACGTACGATTCGGGCGTCACGTCACCAGGGCCGTCGGAACTCGGCCTGGTTGCCGTCGTGAACACGAAATCGGGTGAGGCGTCGGCCAACTCGGTCAGCACTCCACGCGACCAGTCGACACAATCCGGATAGTCGTTGTCCGACAACGTCTGCATGGAGTCGACGGTGAGCGGGCAGCCCATCTTCAGATACGTGTCGACGCGGAACCCGTGACTCTTGCCGAGTTCGTCGAGCGCAGTGAGCCAGTGCTCGGAGTGCGAACCACCCGCGAGCGCGATGGTTCTGTCTGCATCGGCGTCGCCATAGGTGCAGTGGACGACGTCCCGCTCGAGAAAATCGGCGATACAGCCGTCGAGCGTACTGGCCGGAAGGTCCAGTGGCGCATCGAAGATCGAGGGAACCATCGACGCCTTGGGTACTTCGGCACCGTCGGTGAGCGCGAGTGCGCCGGGATGGGTCGGGAGGTCGAGGGTGTCGACCGCCCGCTGGCCCGTCGTCTGGCTGCTCGCGTACGACTGCCAGGCGACCGAAGCGGCGAGGACCGCGGCAGCGGTGACGACGCATGCCAGGACGGTGTACCGGCGCGAGCGGCCTCCGCGCTCCACCGGAACCTCGACCAGGCGCCGGAGTGCAAGCGCCCCCGCGACGGAGAGGGCGATGATCAGTGCCCCGCCGAGCAGGCCGGCTTCGGGGCTTCCGGTGATCACGAGTGCAAACACCAGAATCGGCCAGTGAATCAGGTACAGCGCGAATGCGAACGAGCCGAGCCACGTCAGTGCCGGATGGGCGAGCGTCTTCGACGTCCAAGGTGTGTCGTCGCCGACTCCGGACAGTATCAACGCAAGAGTGGCCAGCACCGGTACCAGCGCCCACGGGCCGGGGAACTGCTGGGCGCCGTCGAGCACTATGCCGCACAACAGGATCGACGAAAGCCCCGCCCAGCCGATCGTCGCTCTGACCGAGAACGGCAGGGATGCGATCTGCCGACTGCGCGTGCTGGTCATCAGAACGGCCAGCAGACCACCGAGGGCCAATTCCCACAACCTGGCGCCGGAGTCGTAGTACGCCCAGGCTTGGTGACGCGAAGATTTGGCGAGTGCGTAGAGAAAAGATCCTGCGGTCAGAACCAGAAGGGTGACCGCGAGTGACGGGCGGAAATAGTTGGGATTCACGCGTGAAGCCACATAAGCGATCACGGAGACGAGTGCGATGGCCAGGAGATAGAACTGACCTTGCACGGCCATCGACCACAGGTGCTGCAGGGGAGTGACCGAGCCGTCGGCGGCCAGGTAGTCGCTTGCGGTGCTGGCGAGCTGCCAGTTCTGGAAGAACCCGAGCACCGCGATCAGTTGATCGCCCAGATCGGCCCAGCGTGTGCGTGGCAGCAGCAACGCGGTCCCCAGTGCGGTCAAAATGCTGACCACCGCGATCAGGGGGAACAGCCGCAGAAACACCCGCCGCAGTGCCGGGACCGGGTTGAGTGAACCCCCGGCTTCGGCGCGTCGAACCAGTGAGCCGACGAAGAAGTATCCGGACAGAACCAGGAAGACGTCCACCCCGCCCGATACCCGTCCGAACCATACGTGGAATACGACCACCAAACCGATGGCGAGGCCACGCAGTCCGTTCAGGTCTTGTCGGTGCGGTGTTGTTGCCCGTTCTTCGTTCGGCCGGTCGATCGTGGCGACCGAGCCTTGTTCGCCCGGTGACGACGGTTGACGCGAGAACTGCATGCTGAAGTAAGGCTCCGGGCGTTGAAGGGACGCCCCGAGGTTACCCGGAAGTCTCCGGCGTCGATTCCTCGAGTTCGGTTACCAGCGCGTTCACGGCTTGTCGCAGGCGATGCGGTGTTCCGGAACTGATGGACGTCCACTCGGTGCCGTCGGCAGCCCGAGTAGTCGAACCCACGAGCCGGCCGGCCAAGGTGTCGTACACAGTCACTGCGCCGGTCATGAGCGTCGTCGCTCCCAAACTGTGTGGTATTCCAACCAATTCGGCGAAGGCGGTGCATGTGACGATTGCGCTACCCAGTTGGCGCGCGTCGTCTTCGGGTATCCCGGCGTTGATCAAGGCCGAGGTCACGCTGTCTGCATCCGGGCCGGCGCCGAATGCCAGGCTGAGCATCTCGGTCGGTGCGTTGATCACGGCAATCGGCATTGCTTCGGCGCTGCCGAGCGCGGTGACAACGGGTGCAGCTGGTTCGGCGGTGACGCTGCACAATGTGAACGAAGAATCGGTTGAAGTTGCTTCGACACAAAGGAATTCGCCCTGTGCGACGCAGAGGCGTGAAATCCTTCCACCGACATGCCGACGCAGCGCCAACTCCCATTTGGGGTGGGTCAGGACGCGCAGGCGGGCGCTGAGTTCGTGATGGATCTCCCCGCCGGGGAGGAGATCGCGCTCGGAGAGTGAATCTGCCGCGGACTGCATCGCCATACGGTGAGCGCTCGCACTGGCGTGAACCGTCGCGCCACCGAGAACCACGGGAAGCGCATCGAGCCCGAGTCGCTCACGTACATAGTCCATTTCGTCCTGTGACAGGGCGACGACAGGCAAATTCCACCCATCAGGTGAGGTGCCGAGGTCCACCATCAACGCTCTGCAGTTTCGAGTGCGCCACCGATCACGGACGGGATGACTGTTCGGCCGTCGGCGAAGTGCTCGAAGTGCTTCAGGTAATCGGGTGTGTCGTGCTCGGTGTCGTCTTCAGATTGGGCCGCATCACGGCCGCCGGCGATCGGCGCAGATCCGCCTGCGGTTCGGGCCGGATCCACCTTGACGGTATCCGCGGTGCCCTGAACCGGCGAGGTCACGGGGTTCTGGCGCGCGGCGCTCTGGCCGGTGGAGGGATCCGGAAGAGCGTGCCGGCCGGTGCTGCTGCTCGACGGCGAGCCCGCGAATGCTCCGGCTCTGGTAGTCGCGGAAGCTGCGCTGACCTGTGCCGGTGCCCGACTCGCCGACGGGGTGCCGAACAGTGATGGTGTGGAAGCGCCGAGTCCTGCGCCACCGAGCCCTGCGCCGCCCAGTCCGGTGAGTCCTGCTCCGGCCGTCGCGAGAGTTGATGCGGCAGTGGTGGCGCCCGTGACCGCGGTGGTCGCGGCGCTTACGGCGGCCGTCGCTCCACCGGAGATGGCACCGGCCTGTGAGGCAGCGGCGGCAAATACCGGGTTGGAAACTACGGATGCGACAGCAGCGGTTGCGGCGCGCACGGGATCCGCGATTACGTCAGCGAGTGTTGATGCCGCTTGCACGACGGACTGTCGTGCGGCGCTGCCTGGGCTTTCGGCCGAAGCGGATGCCCCAGCTGTGGGTTCCGCGATGGACGGTGGTGAGTCGAAGTTCTGCTGCACGGCCAGATGCGTCGTTGCGGCGTCGTACGTTTCCATCGTCACCGCCGCTCGAATTTTGAGAGCTTCTTCGGCAGCCTCGGCGGCAGCGGCACCGCCGACCAGGGCCCCGCCGATGGAGTACGCGGCGACCTTGGCCGCTTGAACCGCCGCGATCTCCGCCAGGGACGGCATGGCCAGGGTGGCGACGGTGTAGGAACCGGACTGCACTTGGGCTTTACCAGCGGTTTCTCCCGCGAGCAGCGCGGCCGAGGCAGCCCATTCCTGGAACGGTGCGAACTTGCTCAACGCGGCATCCGCGGCTTCTCCTGACCACCCGGTGCGAAGGTCCGCCATCACGCGAGAGATGGACGCAGCGGTGTCGGTCAGTCCGGACGACACGGTGGACCAGGCCCCGGCCGCCACACCGAGAGGGACCGGCCCGGCCCCGGCGACCAGTGCTGCAGAGTTGGGTGCTGCGCCCCGTGGATACCAGATGACGCCGGTGATGCCGACCATTGTTCTTCCCCCCAGGAAGTGTGACTGTGTTGCCGAGTTGCCGAGTTACCGAGTTACCGAGTTCGATTTCTGTCGATCAGATCGGTGCGGCTGCCAGGCTGGACTTGGTGAGCTGGTCTTCGAGCTCGTAGGCAGCTGCATTCTTGCGCAGAGCTGCCGCAGCCGCGGTGAGCTCCTCGATTGCCCGATCGGTGGACGAGGCAAGGCTGCCCGAGATGGTGTTGAAGTAATTTGCCGCGCTACCGGACACTTCCTCGGATCCGGCTGGGAGAACGCGTAGCGTCGGCTGCGCAGTAGAGACGATTCCGCGCAATCGCGTCGCCGCAGACTCGAGTTCCATTGCGGCGGCAACTAGGGCTTGAGGGTCGACGTACATAGTGCCGAACTCCTTCCTGACCAGGGCGGATAAGTGGTCGGGAGGTCGTGCACACAGCCGTAGAAATCCCCCCGCACATAGTTTGATGCATGCCGGCCGCTTTTGGTTCCCCCGGAATCGGACGACTTTGCCCTCAGCCCCAGCCGAGTTCGTGCAATCTGTCTTCTTCGATACCGAAGTAGTGCGCGATCTCGTGGATGACGGTCACGGCAACCTCGTGAACAACCTCGTCCTCGGATGCACAGATGTCGAGTATCGAATCGCGGAAAATAGTGACCGTGTCCGGCAGGTACCCACCGTAATGAGAATCCCGCTCGGTCAGAGCGACGCCCTGATACAAACCGAGCAGCCCCGGTTCTTCCTCGTCACGTGCTTCGACAAGCACCACGACGTTGTCGATGGCCTTGGCAAGTTCGGGCGGAATCAGATCGAGCGCCTCGCCGACCAGTTCCTCGAACCGGTCGGGCGTCATAGTCACCGTCATGGCTTACGACGGCGGAGCTGCGCCGGGCAACGGCGTCGGCAGCGACCGACCTTCCGGTGCAGCGGGTGGCGGGACCGGAGCGGCGCCGTTGATCAGGATTTCGCCCTTGGCGCTTCCGGTGATCGCGGCAAACCCGCCGGTTTCGACCTCTTTGCCGATCGAACAATTGACTCGGCGGCTACCGGCCAACCAGCTTTCCAGTGAAATGTTGTCCCAGAACAGCGTCAGCGTCTTGTCGCGAAGCGCGTCTGCGGAACCAAGGTACTCGTTGGACGCCTGAGTGCAGACGCCCTCGAGGTAACGGTCCTGATCTTCGACCGACGGCATTGCGCCCGGGAACTGAGTGCCGAGGTCGATCACCGAAATAACCTCGTATGCATGCGGTTTCGCGCAATCGACCGGATCGGTCGGGAGGTTCTGGTTGATGCCGATGCACGTGCCGACGTCCCACACGTTCGACTGGTCCTGGTCCGCCACGCGGCCCACGAACGGTTGTAGTTCGCCGGTCGTGGTCGAGAACTGCAAGCCGCAACGCAGTGCGCGCTCGCCCGAAGCCCAACCCGATTCGCTCGGGAACATCAGGCCGACGCTGAACTTGCCCTCGGGATCGAACTTCGAATCGAGGTAGGACATGACGATGGGTGTGCAGTGCTCGTCGCGGAGTTCGGCGAATCGAAGGGCGCCCGGGTACCGGGAACCGGGGCCGAACTCGGCGCCGGGGAACACCGACAGGTCGAGTGGTCCGGCAACCTCGAAGCGGTGTTCAGTTCCGCACTGAACCTTTGACATGTCCGTGCGGTCCCCGCCCGACTCGGTCGCAGGCGTCCAGTTGAGGCAGTCGCCGGCCGCAGCCGCGGTGAAGGCGTCGTCGCGAGTAGATCCCGTCGCTGCCGGACCGCCACCACTGACACTGACCGAGGACGAGTCGTCCTTGTTCAATCCACCGGAAATCGCGATCGTTGCGATCGCGGCGACCACCGCACCTACCGCCACGGCAGCCAGGACCCGACGGGTGCGACTCGCTGAGACAGTTTTCTTCGCCGGCGTCCCCTGGGGATCTGCCGGATCTGGCGACTTCTCGATCTTGTCTTCGGACATCGATTCCATCATGCCTGTTGCCGTGGCGATATCGAACCTTCACTACAAAACTCACAAACGCGTCTGTGAGTATTTTGTAGTCATGAGCGAAAACACCCCACTCGATCCCGAGGCTGTCGAGCTGGCGGGCCGGCTCTTCGACATGGCACGAACCGGCGACGCGGCCGGGCTGGCGTCGTACGTCGATGCTGGAGTTCCCGTCAATCTGACCAACGAGAGTGGCGACACGCTCGTCATGTTGGCGGCGTATCACGGTCACGCTGACGCCGTCGTTGCCTTGATCGAGCGCGGCGCCGACGTCAACCGGCCCAACGACAAGAACCAGACACCCCTCGCCGGAGCCGTCTTCAAGGGCGAGGATGCGGTGGTGAAAGCGCTGGTGAGCGGGGGAGCCGACCCGAAAGGCGGACACCCGACGGCCGTCGACGCGGCTCGGATGTTCGGACGCGAGGACTACCTGAGTCTGCTCGAATCGTGATCTCCCCCTCTCCGACGTGGACGTGACCGTCGGCGAGCTGCGGTGAGTGGGTAAAGTTCGAAGTCGTGATTGACCTCAAGTTTCTCCGTGAGAACCCCGAAATCGTCCGCGAGTCGCAGCGCACCCGTGGAGAAGATCCAGGACTGGTCGACGCTCTGCTCGAAGCCGACGCGTCCCGACGCGCTGCCGTTCTGACCGGAGACAACCTCCGCGCAGAGCAGAAGGCCTTCGGCAAGAAGGTCGGACAGGCATCTCCGGAGGAGCGTCCCGCGCTGCTCGAGGGTTCCAAGGAACTGGCGGCCAAGGTCAAGGAAGCCGAGGCCGCGCAGCACGAGGCGCAGGCCGCGCTCGACTCCGCACACCGCGCGATTTCCAACGTCGTACAAGAAGGTGCGCCGGCCGGCGGCGAGGACGATTACATCGTGCTCGAACACGTCGGTGAGATTCCGAAGTTCGACTTCGAGCCGAAGGATCACCTCGAGCTGGGTGAGTCGCTCGGCCTGATCGACATGGAACGCGGCGCCAAGGTTTCGGGTTCGCGCTTCTACTTCATGACCGGCTACGGAGCCATGCTCCAGCTCGGACTGCTGCAGTTGGCGGCGCAGAAGGCGATCGCCAACGGATTCACGATGATGATTCCGCCGGTGCTCGTACGCCCGGAAATCATGGCGGGTACCGGCTTCCTCGGTGCTCACTCGGACGAGATCTACCACTTGCAGGATGACGACCTGTACCTTGTCGGAACTTCCGAGGTACCCATGGCCGGCTACCACTCGGGCGAGATCCTCGAACTGAACGAAGGCCCGAAGCGCTACGCCGGTTGGTCGTCGTGCTTCCGCCGCGAGGCCGGAAGCTACGGCAAGGACACCCGCGGCATCATCCGTGTCCATCAGTTCGACAAGGTCGAGATGTTCACGTACTGCCGTCCCGAGGATGCCGACGCCGAACACCAGCGTCTCCTCGGCTGGGAGCGAGACATGTTGGCGGCCATCGACGTTCCGTACCGCGTGATCGACGTCGCCGGCGGAGATCTCGGTTCTTCGGCTGCGCGTAAATTCGACTGCGAGGCATGGGTTCCGACGCAGGGCACCTACCGCGAGCTGACATCGACGTCCAACTGCACGACTTTCCAGGCCCGCCGCCTCGGAGTTCGGTACCGCGACGAGAACGGCAAGCCGCAGACGGCTGCCACTCTCAACGGCACCCTGGCAACGACGCGCTGGATCGTGTCGATTCTCGAGAACCATCAGCAGGCCGACGGCTCGGTGCGAGTGCCCGAGGCATTGGTGCCGTTTGTCGGCACGGATGTGCTTCGCTGACACGCTGAACCAACACCATCAGGGCCGCGACGGACTCCGTCGCGGCCCTGATTCGTACTTTCGTACTGGTAGGTTTGGAACTTTTTCCGAACTGGCGGAATATCAAATTTTTCCCGCCGATTGACGAGTTGACCACCAAAAGCGTTGTCGATAGACCGCTTTGGCGTTAGTTTTGCGTTCAATCGGGCTTCCATACCCTGCTTTTCCATCCCCCGTCAGGTGATGTGAGGGTGAGTCCGGGGTGAATTGGACAAGTGTCTTGCCAAAAGTAGTACACGTACTAGTTTTTTCGTTATGTTGTGACGGCGCGCACACGTTTTGTCCGAATCCACTGCTTATGTTTGCCCTTCCGAAGGAAGTGCCCATGCCCCAAATCTCTCAGTTGCGGCGATTCGCCGTGCCCATAACCGGAACCGCCATGGTCGCGGGGATGCTGCTGATCGGCACGCCCGCATCCGCCGCGATCTCGACCACCGGTTTCAAAACAGCGTGTGTCGCAGGCTCCATCATCGGAGACGTCCACAAGGTCACCGACAACCTCATCACGGTCGACGCACCCGCTTCTGTCCAACCCGGCGAGACTTTCACCTACCGAATTCAGCCGAGCGGAACGTCGTATCCGGACAAGGATTCCGGCGCGACGACTACGAACCTGTCACGTCTCAAGGTCGACTACGCAATCCCGGCCAACGCGACGTTCGTTTCCGCGGCCGTCGTCGCGGGCACCTCGGTTGGACTCGACAGCGTCGCACCGAACGTTCTCAGGGTCAACGACTCTGGCAACGTCGACGGTAGCGGCGGGATCCTTCGGCTGTCCGGAAACAACCAGGTGATCGGCAACAGTCCGACGACGAGTACCAACTCGGAGGGAGGTATTCGAGTACCGAAGTCCAAGAAGAACCTCGATGGCTCGACAAACGGCAACGGAGACACCTGGTTCCGGCTTCCCGCAGTCGACGTGACAATGGTCGCTGGTGCGACGGGAGTGATCCAACCGAAGGTGAGGACCGCGGGTACGGCCGGCAACCTCGGTGCCAGCGAAAACTTCAGCACTCAGCTCGCAAAGGCGAGTTTCCTTGGTACACAGTGGGCGCCGACCCGTTGCTCGCCCCGCGAGAACAAGGACACCACACCGCTCAATGCCGGCGCGGGTCCGCTCGCGACCATCAGCATTGCTTCGGCTCCGGTCGATGTCGAGACCACGACGTCGCTCTCGGTTCCGGCGACGGCGATCACGGGTACGGCGGTTGATCTGACCGCAACGGTTGCTCCGAACAACGCTGTCGGTACGGTGCAGTTCAAGTCGAACGGCACGGCCATTGGTTCGCCGGTGGCAGTCTCCGCGGGTGTTGCGACGCTGTCGCATTCCTTCGATGCTGCTGGTGCACAAAGTGTTACCGCTGACTTCACTGCCGGTGCAGGGTTTGTCAGCTCGTCGGCGTCGGCTCAGACGGTGACCGTTTCGGATCCGGCTCCGGTCGATGTCGAGACCACGACGTCGCTGTCGGTTCCGGCTACGGCGATCACGGGTACTGCGGTTGATCTGACCGCAACGGTGGCTCCGAACAACGCTGTCGGTACGGTGCAGTTCAAGTCGAACGGCACGGCCATTGGTTCGCCGGTGGCAGTCTCCGCGGGTGTTGCGACGCTGTCGCATTCCTTCGATGCTGCTGGTGCACAAAGTGTTACCGCTGACTTCACTGCCGGTGCAGGGTTTGTCAGCTCGTCGGCGTCGGCTCAGACGGTGACCGTTTCGGATCCGGCTCCGGTCGATGTGGAGACCACGACGTCGCTGTCGGTTCCGGCTACGGCGATCACGGGTACGGCGGTTGATCTGACGGCAACGGTGGCTCCGAACAATGCTGTCGGTACGGTGCAGTTCAAGTCGAACGGCACGGCCATTGGTTCGCCGGTGACGGTCACGTCGGGTGTTGCGACATTGAGCCACGCGTTCGATGCTGCTGGTGCACAAAGTGTTACCGCTGACTTCACTGCCGGTGCAGGGTTTGTCAGCTCGTCGGCATCGGCTCAGACGGTGACGGTCTCTGATCCGGCTCCGGTCGATGTGGAGACCACGACGTCGCTCTCGGTTCCCGCTACGGCGATCACGGGTACGGCGGTTGATCTGACGGCAACCGTTGCTCCGAACAACGCTGTCGGTACGGTGCAGTTCAAGTCGAACGGTGCGGCGATCGGTTCCCCGGTCACGGTGTCCGGTGGGACTGCGACGCTCTCGCATTCCTTCGATGCTGCTGGCGCTCAGAGCGTTACGGCGGACTTCACCGCCGGTGCAGGGTTCGTCAGCTCCTCGGCGTCCGCTCAGACGGTGACGGTCTCCGATCCGGCTCCGGTCGATGTCGAGACCACGACGTCGCTCTCGGTTCCCGCGACGGCGATCACGGGTACGGCTGTTGATCTGACTGCAACCGTTGCTCCGAACAATGCTGTCGGTACGGTGCAGTTCAAGTCGAACGGCACGGCCATTGGTTCACCGGTGGCAGTCTCCGCGGGTGTTGCGACATTGAGCCATTCGTTCGATGCTGCTGGCGCTCAGAGTGTTACGGCGGACTTCACCGCTGGTGCAGGGTTTGTCAGTTCGTCGGCGTCGGCTCAGACGGTGACGGTGTCCGATCCGGCTCCGGTCGATGTCGAGACCACGACGTCGCTGTCGGTTCCGGCTACGGCGATCACGGGCAGCGCGGTTGATCTGACCGCAACGGTGGCTCCGAACAACGCTGTCGGTACGGTGCAGTTCAAGTCGAACGGCACGGCCATTGGTTCGCCGGTGACGGTCACGTCGGGTGTTGCGACATTGAGCCACGCGTTCGATGCTGCTGGTGCACAGAGCGTTACGGCTGACTTCACCGCTGGTGCAGGGTTTGTCAGTTCGTCGGCGTCGGCTCAGACGGTGACGGTGTCCGATCCGGCTCCGGTCGACAAGGCGACGAAGACGGTTCTGAGCGTTCAGGGTGAAGCCAAGGTCGGACTGCCTGTTGATCTCTTCGCGACAGTGTCCGAAGATCCCTCGGACGCTCTGGTGCCGTCCGGCGGAACGGTTCAGTTCAAGATCGGTGGAGTCGATCAGGGTGCCCCGGTCGCGGTTGTTGACGGAGTTGCCAAGCTGCCGCACGTGTTCGGAGCAGAAGGCACCTTTGTAGTCTCGGCTGTATTCAGTGGCTCCGGCGTGTTCACGTCGTCCACCGCGGAATCCGTCGACGTCAATGTCACGGTTCCGACCCCGTCGGATGTCGAAAGCTCTACGTCGTTGACGGCTCCGTCTTCGGCAAAGGTCGGCACGTCGGTGCAGCTGAAGGCTGTGGTCAGTTCTTCCGGCGCGACGTCGGGAACCGTCCAGTTCTTCGATGGAACGACTCCGATCGGAACGGCCGTCGATGTTGTCGGTGGGCAGGCTGTGTTGAGTCACACCTTCACCACGACCGGCAACCATTCGATCACCGCGGTCTACAGCGGAGCCCAGGGCGTCACGGGTTCCACGTCGACTGCATCGGTTGTGAACGTCGGTAACGGGGGCGGTGACTTCGGTTCGCTCGGATCGTTGTCGCTGCCGTTCGGGTCCTGATTCTCCGATGAGGTGATGCCCCTTGCGCCCGACGGGTGCAAGGGGCATCGCTCTTCGCGAATCGATGATTGGTCGTTAGCAGAACTATCGGCAATTCGTGAATATTTGTCTGAAATAACTGATACAAGTACTACTTTCGACGGGTACTGTACGAGCGTCCAGCTCCATTCTGATTTCCGCTCTGTTCGAGTGACCTCCTTCCGTGCGGTTCCCGATCCACGTCTGTTGCTAGCTGAGGAGAGTTCGTGTTGGTGAGAAGAAGTTCCGCGGTTGTGGTGGCGGCGTTGGTCGGTGGCGTGCTGGTGGCAGGTGGTGTTGCTTCGGCTGCTCCGACGTCATCTCCCGCGGTGGAGAACACGATCGGGTTCAAACTGGGTTGCGATGGTTACGAGCACCCTGGCTTGGGCAGCATCTCCGACGAATTCCACTCCACGGGCGTGACCATCTCGGCTCCGGAGAAGGTCGCGGCGGGGTCGACGTTCACCTACCGAGTCCAGCCAGGTGCGATGACTGTTCCCACGAGTGGTCATGCGGGGCGTTCGGCGATCAGGTGGACACGGATGAAGTACGACTTCGACATTCCTGCGGGGGTGTCGTTGGTCGATGCTCAGGTAGTGGCGGGTACGTCGTCGAATTTGTCGGGTGCGGCGCCCTCGGTAATTCGAATCGACGACGGTGGTTCGCCGGATGCTGCGGGCACTCACTTGCGTATTTCGGGGAACAATCAGACTGCTGACTCCAATGGCGGTGGTGGAAACGGTCCGAGTACAAGTAAGAACGATGATGGCGGAATCGGCGCGGAGGCTGGAAAGACTTTCCGGTTGCCGGCGATCGATGTGACGGTGATTGCGGGTGGTGCGGGTAGCACTGTGCAGCCGAAGTTAAGGGTGACGGATGGCAATTCGGGATCCTTTGATTCTCCGAAAAATGCCTTCACCTTCTTGCAGCGCGAGAAGGACGTCTTCACCGTCGCATACTGGGAGAGGTACAACTGCTCTCCGCATGACTCACGCAGCGCGGGATTGAATGCGGGTGGTCAGGCATTGGCCACCGTCAACGTCGTCTCGCAGGTGGCGACCACGACCGCAGTGACGTCCGGCGCGTCGGCAACGATCGGTCAATCGACGGATTTGATTGCGCAGGTCTCCCCGGCGCCGACAGGCGGCACCGTTCAGTTCAAGGATGGCGGGACTGACATCGGCGCCCCGGTGGCCGTCGTCAATGGCGTTGCCACACTGCCACATACATTCACCGCGGCGGGAGATCACTCCATCACCGCTGTGTACGACGGAGTTCTCGAGTTCCTGACCTCAACGTCACCGGCGCGCACAGTGAGCGTGGCTGCTGCCGATGTACAGACGACCACGGCGCTGACAGTTCCGAGCAGCGCCGTCGAGCAGACCTCGGTCGCGCTGACCGCAAACATCTCTCCGGCAACTGACGGCGGAACGGTCCAGTTCAAGGACGGTGGCACAGACATCGGCGGACCGATCGCGGTGACTGCCGGAGCGGCGACCCTGGATCACACGTTCACTACGACGGGATCGCACTCGATCACTGCGGTCTACTCGGGCACTGCCGGTTTTGGTGGTTCGACCGCGCAAGCTCAGACCATCGAGATCTCGAGCTCCGCGCTGAGTACGACTACAACGCTTCAAGTTCCGGCTGCTGCGATCACGGGCAGCGCGGTTGATCTGACTGCGACGGTTGCTCCGAACAATGCGGTGGGTTCGGTGCAGTTCAAGTCGAACGGCACGGCGATCGGCTCCCCGGTCACGGTGTCCGGTGGGACTGCGACGCTGTCGCATTCGTTCGATGCTGCTGGCGCTCAGAGTGTTACGGCGGATTTCACCGCCGGTGCAGGGTTTGTCAGTTCGTCGGCGTCGGCTCAGACGGTGACGGTCTCTGATCCGGCTCCGGTGGATGTCGAGACGACGACGTCGTTGTCGGTTCCGGCGACGGCGATCACGGGTACGGCGGTTGATCTGACGGCAACGGTGGCTCCGAACAACGCTGTCGGTACGGTGCAGTTCAAGTCGAACGGCACTGCGATCGGCACTCCGGTGGCAGTCTCCGCGGGTGTTGCGACGCTGTCGCATTCGTTCGATGTTGCTGGTGCTCAGAGTGTTACGGCGGACTTCACCGCTGGTGCAGGGTTTGCGAGTTCGTCGGCATCTGCTCAGACGGTGACGGTCTCTGATCCGGCTCCGGTGGATGTCGAGACGACGACGTCGTTGTCGGTTCCGGCTACGGCGATCACGGGTGCGGCGGTTGATCTGACGGCAACGGTGGCTCCGAACAACGCTGTCGGTACGGTGCAGTTCAAGTCGAACGGCACTGCGATCGGTTCGCCGGTGACGGTTTCCGGTGGAACCGCGACGCTGTCGCATTCCTTCGATGCCGCTGGCGCTCAGAGCGTTACGGCGGACTTCACCGCCGGTGCAGGCTTCGTCAGCTCCTCGGCATCGGCCCAGACGGTGACGGTGTCCGATCCGGCTCCCATCGATGTGGAGACGACGACGTCGCTCTCGGTTCCGGCGACGGCGATCACGGGCGCGGCGGTTGATCTGACTGCGACGGTTGCTCCGAACAATGCGGTGGGTTCGGTGCAGTTCAAGTCGAACGGCACGGCCATTGGTTCACCGGTCACGGTGTCCGGTGGGACCGCGACGCTCTCGCACATCTTCGATGCTGCTGGTGCTCAGAGCATTACCGCGGACTTCACCGCTGGTTCCGGATTCAAGAACTCGGTTGCGAGTGCGAAGTCAGTTCAGGTGAGTGTTGCCGACCAGGAATCCGTCGTCGAACTGAATATCCCCACCGATGCCAAAACTGGTGTGGCGACCGACTTGTGGGCAACAGTCCGAACGTCGTCGGATGACGCTGTCGGCGTCGGAACCGTGCAGTTCTACGACGGTGGCGTCGCGATCGGCGGTCCTGAACCGGTTACGGCCGGCGCTGCTGGTCTGTCGCATACGTTTACCTCTGCGGGTGCGCATAGCATCACGGCGGTTTACTCGGGAGGAGCCGGTGTAGTCGGGTCCTCGGCCCAGGCGCGGACGGTGAATGTGACGGACCCTGCGCCTTCGGATGTCACCACGGAGACTGTGGTGACGGTGCCTGCCGATGGTGTGGTGAACAAGTCGGTGACCCTGTCGGCGACTGTCAGTTCGGTGCAGAACGGTGGAACGGTGCAGTTCATGGATGGGGACACCCCGATCGGTGACGCTGTGCCAGTGGTCAACGGGATCGCGGCGCTGAACCACACCTTCACCACAACCGGCGCGCATTCGATTTCGGCAATCTACAGCGGCGCAGCCGGATTCACAGGCTCCACCTCGGCGGCCCACGCAATTCAGATCAAGGCTGCAACCGGCGGTGGCACGGGCAGCCTCGGTTCAGGCAGCGCTGGCTCGAGCGATTTCCTTCCCTTCGGTTCCTGACCGGAACAGTTCAGGTCGCGGCCCCGAGGCAGTATCCCTCGGGGCCGATCGACAGGGTGAACTGCATCGGGCGTGAGTTACCGATCCCGTCAGTGACGGGCAGGGTGACACGGAGGTAGTCGCCGCGAACCGGGGTGACTGTTGCGGCGGCGGCATCAAAAGACTTGATACCGGCCAGTTGATTCGGATCGAGCTTGAGCGGCGGCTGGCCGGTGGCGCCGGTGCCGTCCGGATCCCAGGGGCTGTTGCCTGGGCAGATCAGCGGATAGAACGTCTCGACGTCGCGGGTGTTGACCGGCCGTCCCGTGGCGCGTGAGAGAAACCGGACGACGGCATGGGAAGCGTCGGCCGGGGTGTAGAAGTTGGATTGCCCCGCAGGGAAGACGAACGGGCACGCATAGCCGGAAGCGATCTCCGAGCGTTTGGCGGCGACGGAGAGTCCGCCGCCACTCCAGGTGACCGCGTACTGGCCGTCGACACCTGGCGCGGCGATGGCCGTCAAGATGGCGGGCACATCCGAGTATCGGTCGGCAATTGTTGTGGGCGGCATCGTCCAGCATGCGTTCGTGAGCGCGTCGACGTCCAAAGACACCAGGTCCGTTGCCCAGGCCGCCAAGGCCGGCGCAGCAGCCGGATTACCGGGCACGTCACCAACCGGAGGTGGCGCGACCGGCGTGGCGGGCGCAGTGGTGGTCGTGGGCGCGAGAGTGGTTGTCGTCGTGGTTTCCGTCGTAGGCGGAGACGGTTCGTCCGTCAGGATTCCTGTCCGTCCGTCGTCCTCACATGCGGTTATCGCCAACGTCATGGCGAGTGCGACTGCCCCCACTGCCGCTCGTCCTGCCGACTTCATTCGTTCTTACGCCCCTTTTGCGACATTCTGACCAACATCCACCCCATAACTGCTGCGGGTCAGATCACGGATTCCCGTCTACGCTAGCGAACTGTGGATCCCGTTTACAGAACAGTCATCGGCATCGCCCGTACCGTCTTCGCTTTCGAGGGCCTGAAGTTCTCCGTCAAGGGAGAGCAGAACATCCCGGCGTCCGGTGGCGCCGTGATCGCGATCAACCACACCGGATACATGGACTTCACGTATGCGGGACTGCCGGCGCGGACCCCCAAGCGCTACATCCGGTTCATGGCGAAGAAGGAGGTCTTCGACAACAAGATCTCCGGACCGATCATGCGGGCCCTCAAGCACATCCCGGTCGACCGCGGCGCGGGCGCCGACTCCTATAAGGCGGCCGTAGATTTCCTGAAGCGCGGTGAATTGGTGGGCGTGTACCCCGAAGCGACGATCAGTCGGAGCTTCGAGATCAAGGAATTCAAGTCCGGCGCCGCCCGGATGGCGATCGAGGCGGGCGTCCCGATCGTTCCCGTCGTCATCTGGGGCGCTCAGCGCGTGTGGACGAAGGGTTATCCGAAGCGGTTGGGCCGCACCAACACTCCCATCTCCATTGCCGTCGGCGAGCCGATTGCACCCTTCGAACCGGCGAGTGAGCTGACGGCGAAGCTACGGTCGACGATGCAGGAGTTGCTGCTCGATCTGCAGAAGGACTACGACCATCCCGCCGGCGAGTACTGGGTACCGGCCCGCCTCGGTGGCAGCGCGCCGACGCTCGAGCAGGCCGACAAGATGGATGCCGACGAGGCCGAGGCGAAAGCCAAAGCACGTGAGGCGCGGAAGTCCGAAGGCTGACCCATGTCCTTCGAACCCGTTTACACCGCCGTCGAGGTAGTCGCGCGTGGTCTGAGCGGTTTCCAGGGCGTGAAAGTCACCCGCACCGGGACGGAACACGTCCCGGTGTCCGGCGGTGCCGTCATCGCGATCAACCACACGAGTTACCTCGATTTCATACCGGCGGCCCTGGCGGTCGGCACCGCGAAACGCAAGCTCAGAGTGATGGCCAAGGCTGAGCTGGCGGACAACAAGGTCCTCGGCTTCCTCATGCGTGGATGCGGCGTCATCGAAGTGGACCGCTCCGCCGGAGCGCAGGCGTATCGAGCCGGAGTCGACGCCCTCAAGCGTGGCGAATTGGTGGGCGTCTACCCGGAAGCGACGATCAGCCGGAGCTTCGAGATCAAGGAAATGAAATCCGGAGCAGCTCGGATGGCCATCGACGCCGGCGTGCCGATAATTCCGCTGATCGTCTGGGGCGCCCAGCGGATCGTCACCAAGGGCGGACCGAAAAATCTGGGCCGCAATCATTTCCCGATCTCGGTGGAGGTGGGTGCACCGATCGATCCGGTCGAACCCGCCGAAGCGCTCAGCGAGATCCTGCGCATCGAGATGGATGCAATCCTGCGCCACGTTCAGGACGGGTTCGTGCACGAGCCCGGGGCGTACTGGGTGCCTCGCCGACTCGGCGGTGGCGCGCCGACGCCGGCGGAAGCCGCGGCCATGGATGCCCAGGAGCGCGCGAAGCGGGCGCGCTGAGCGAGACCGTCGTACCGGGCAGGCACAATGGCGGTGTGAGCCCAGACCGTCGTATCAGCCCTGACCGCCCAACCTTGGTTGCGACCGATGTCGACGGCACCCTCATCGATCACGACGAGTTGGTCAGTGCCCGCACCCGCGCCGCCGTGCATGCCGTCGTCGAATCCGGCACGCCGTTCCTGCTGGCAACCGGGCGTCCTCCGCGATGGATTTCGCCAGTCGTCGAAGGTTTGGGATACGCGCCACTCGCCGTCTGCGCCAATGGAGCCGTTGTCTACGACAGCTACGCCGACCGCGTCCTCAGCGCCGCGACCTTGTCGGTCGACGCACTCACCGAACTCTCCGAGTTGGCTCTGGTTGCACTTCCCGGGTCGGGATTGGCCGCGGAACGGGTGGGGGAGAGCGCACACGACGCCGCCACCCCACAGTTCGTCAGCTCACCAGATTACGAACACGCCTGGCTCAACCCGGACAACACCGAGATGTCCGAGGACGAAGTGCTTGCGGCGCCGGCCGTCAAACTCCTGATTCGCCGTCCAGGCATGACCAGCACGGCGATGTACGACACGCTCGCCCCGCACGTCGGTGCGCTCGCCGACATGACGTACTCCACCGAGAACGGACTGATCGAACTCTCGGCGCCGGGAATCACGAAGGCGTCCGGCCTGGTTGCCGCCGCTGAAAGGTTCGGCTTCGACCTGTCGGGTCTGGTTGCCTTCGGGGACATGCCCAACGACATCCCGATGCTGGGGATGGCACGCCTCGGCGTTGCCATGGGCAACGCTCACCCCGAAGCCAAAGCCGCAGCCGACGAGGTCACCGACACCAATTCGGCGCACGGGGTCGCAAAAGTCCTCGAGCGCTGGTGGTCGTAGAACCCACCAGCGCCCGAGGACGTGTACTGCTCGAGTGTCAGCCGACAGGCGCGCTGTTGGCCATTTCCTGGGCAAAGGTCTCGTTGTAGGTCTTGAGGACCTTCGTGACCATGCCGGTGATCTGGTTGAAGATCAGCGAACCGTTCTCGAAGTCGCTGCGCAGGCCGTCCGGGATCGAGTATTCGTCCGAGATCGGCAATCCGAGTTCACCCGCGTCGGAACCGAAGCTCTGCCACGACTTGAAGATCTCGCCGAGCACGGTGAACACTCCGCCGTTGGGTGAGGTGTAGACAGCGCCGTTCTGGAACAACGCACCCTGGTTGCCGAGCTTCGCCTGCAGGATTCCGGACAGCGCCTGGCCGAGGCGTCCGAGGTCACCACCTTCGGCGATCCACTTCTGCGCGAGCGGTGAATTGTCGGTGATCTTCAGAATCTGGGTGACCAGATCCGGGATCGACGATCCGGTGCCACCGGTGACCGTGTCGACCGGAGTGGTCGGCTTGGGCGCAGGCGTCGACGGATTGGAGGGGTTCGACGGGTTCAACGATCCCCCGATATTCGCGGCCGCGATGTTCCGGATGTCGTTCATGTGTGCGTATGCGGCATCACCAGGGCAAGCCGTGTTTCCGACGTCGCGGTGGGCGAAGATGATCGGCAGATCCACTGCTGCGCCCTGCGGGTACGGAGTGAACTCCGTGCCCTCGGAGTACATCGTCGTTCGACCCTTCGGGTCGAGGCCGGCCAGGCCGAGCTTCCAACCGAGGAACTTGCCGACGGCATTGAGCGTCGCCTGCGAAGGCTCGACGGTGGAGTAGTCACCCATCATCGCGATACCGGTGGTGTTCTCGTTGAAGCCGCCGGCGTGCGCGCCCTGAACTGCTTTGTCGAGTCCGCCTGCGCGGCCTTCGAAGGTCTGACCGTACTTGTCGACGAGGACGTTGTATCCGACGTCGCACCAGCCGAGAGTCCGTGCGTGGTAGGCGTAGATAGAGCGGACGATGCCGGCCGATTCTTCCTTGGTGTAGTTGTTGCTGCCCGCGGTGTGGTGAACGGTTGCTCCACCGGTGAAGTCGTCGTACGTGGGGGAGTCGCAGCGAAGTGACTCGTCGGCTCCCCACTGTGCGCGGGTGATGACGGAGGGTCCACTGCCGCCGAGCGGTGCCGCGACTGCCTGCAGATTGCTGTCCGCGTCGCTGGTACCCGGATCGATCAACACTGCGGTAACGGTATCTGCTGCCGTCGTCGCCTGGCGAAGCGGCTTGGACACCGAAGCCGGGGTGTACCCGAGTTCGCCGGTGGCTGCGGGTGCTTCCGCAGGCACAGGTGCTTCGGCCGGCGCTTCGGCCGGCGCTTCGGCAGGCACAGGCGCTTCAGCAGGTGCTTCGACAGGTGCGGGTGTGGCTTCCGGAGCCGGCACAGCTTCGGCCGCGGGGGCAGCGACACCCTGCGGGGTGAGGATCTGGATGGACTTGGTGGCGCCGACGAAGACAGGTTCGGTGGCGGTACCGGCGTTGGTGGCCTGATCCGAACTGGCGGAGTCGATGGCGTCAGGGGTGAACCACGGACCCCAGGTGCCGTCCTCGGCCAGGGCGCGGACCTTGGACTGCGCCGAGGCGAGCGTGTCCGAGGTCAACGCGACCATGCTGAACGGAGTGTCGCGGGTGACTTCCTTGACCACGGCACCTGGCTCTTCCTCGGAGGGAACCGGAGCGGTTTCGGTCGGGGCCCCGGGAGCAGCGGGTGCCGGGAAGAGCTCGGTCGGCAACGTGATCCCTGGAGGTAGCGGGATTTCGGTCGGGAGCTTGAGGTTTCTGAGATCGCCCAGGTTGATGTCGGGGAGATCGAGACCGGTCAGCTCCTTGACCGGAATGATGATGTCGGGCACCGACGCGAGGAGCACCTCTGCGATCTGGGTCGGCACTGCTACTGACGTCGTTTCGTTCGCGGAACGTACATCGGACGTAGTGCTCGTGAAGCCGTAGACCGCAAAAGGACTTGCGACAGCCACTGCGGCTACAGCCCCGAGTACGAGCGAGGGCTTCGGTCGACGGTGTGGCAAGGGATTACTCCTCGGTTGTAGTTACTTGCGAGCGAACTTCATGGCCGATGACGGCCGTGAACGGAATCCTTCAAAACCGGATCCGAGCAGGTCGGATGCCATGTTCTGGGGTTGAACTCCAGTTTTCGGACGCGTACGTCTGCAACTCGTGATGCTGATGTGACTCGTGTGACTGGTGTTGCTAACTCCAAACACTCTTGCCACACTAGTCACAAAAGTCCATAACGCTCAACCTTAGGGTGAGACTTTAGTTAAATCGTTGTGGACTGGCCTGCGCGCGAAGTACCGACTTCGCGGACTCGTGGGGCCGGTAGCGATGAGGAGAGCATTGATGGCGAGTAGCGGAAGAAGCGGAACTGCAGGTAAGAAGCCTGTGTCCGGTCGCGCAGGTCGCTTTCTGGTGGGCGGACCCGGGAGGCGAACCTCGCTGATGCGGGTCTCGGTCCTCGGTCTCGTTCCGGCTCTTGCGCTCGGCGTCGCGATCGGAGGTTTCACGCAAATCCGCGCTGACGAGCCGTCGATCCTGCACGCCGTCGCCGCCGATACACAATTCACGCTCTCCGGTCATGGCAACGGACACGGCCGCGGAATGGGGCAGTGGGGCGCTTACGGCTACGCCAAGAACGACGGCTGGTCCGGCGAGCGAATCCTCAGTCACTACTACGGCGGAACCGTCCTGGACTCCTTGCCGCCCGCCCAGATGAGTGTGCGGCTCACAGCCCAGGACAACTCGACGCTCGACGTCTACTCCGACGCCGGCCTCGTGGTCAACGGTCAGCGCACCGCGCCGGGCGAGGCTGCCCATCTCACTGCACTGCCCGGTGGCGGTGCGCAGGTGGTTGTCACCAGCGGGTGTGGTGGCGGGGTTGTCTGGGAAGCGGTCACCGAGCATCCGTGGGTGGATCCTGTGGATCTCAGTCCCGATCGACCCGCCGACCAGTTCCTGAAGCTGTGCAACAACGACGCGCCCTATCGCGGCGCCCTCGGCGTAGTGCTCGACAACGGCTCGGCTCGGACGGTCAATCTCCTCGACATGGAGGACTACCTGCTCGGCGTGGTGCCGGTCGAGGCGAAAGCCGAATGGGCCGATTCCGGTGGGGCCGAAGCACTACGGGCGCAAGCCGTGGCGGCGCGCTCGTACGCTGCGACCGAGCATCGCAGCTCGTACGCCGACACGTGCGACACTCAGGACTGCCAGGTCTACGGCGGAGCTGGCAAGGAAGATCCCCGGACCACTGAAGCCGTTCGGTCCACCGCCGGCGCCGTTCTGTCGCGTGACGGCAAGATCGTTGCCACCGAATTCTCTTCGTCCACAGGAGGTTACAGCTCCGGCGGTGAATTCCCGGCCGTCGAGGATCTCGGTGACGCCCTTTCGCCCAATCACGACTGGACAGTGAATCTGACCGCGGGTGAGATTGCGGACGCCTTCGATGTGGGCGAGCTCCAATCGCTCAAGATTCTCTCGCGCAACGGATTCGGTACCGACGGCGGGCGAGTGACGGCAGTCGAGGTGGTCGGAACAGATGCAACTGTTGGCGCCACCGGAATGCAGTTCCGTCAGAAACTCGGCCTGAAATCGGACTGGTTTACCGTCGGCGACGGCGCTGGTGTGGTAGTGGCACCGGATTCGGAATCGACAGTGCCGGAATCCAATTCGCCATCCGGCGATCCATCGGGTACGGTTACGGAGACGCAGATCGAGAAGAAGTATCGGGAGCTCGGCGGTGAAAGCGGCTCTCTCGGTGCTCCTGCCGGCCCGGAGATGCAGTTGCCCTCCGAAGCAGGCACTTTCCGTGTCTACGAAAACGGAACCATCATCTGGACAAAGGTTTTGGGTGCGCAGGTAGTTGATGCCAACGTGCTCCGCGAGTGGATACCGACGGGCGGAAGCTAGGGGAAGGTCGGTCGGTAGCGACTCGCACGTATCGACTCTGAAGGGTCTCTGCCGTAACCCGGCGGAGGCCCTTCAGGTCGTTCAGGGCTCATTGGTTGTCGGTCAGATGGTCGGAGCGTCGCCGAGCAAGCGGTACTCGAGCCACAACTCCGCACGTTCCGTGGGGGAGCCGAGGTCCAGTTGGAGAAGGCTCTCGATCCGAGCGAGTCTGCTGCGCAACGTATGCCGATGAATATTCAGCGCTGTGGCTGCGGCGTCGCCCACACCGTTGTGTGCCAACCACATGGCCAAGGTTCGGTAGAGATCGCTACCGCCCTTCGCTTCCAGAAGCGGGCGCAAGTGTGCCGCCGCGAATGCCGTCGAGCGATCCTGATCGAGAAACGCGGACAATCCGCTCTCCGAGAGTTCGGCGAACCGCATCGAAGGCAGGTTGCGGGCGCCGGCCTCGGCTGCTGCCTGCGCGGCTTGGCGTCTGGCGCGCGAGAGATCGTCCCACCACAGCATGTCCGACACGCCGACGGTTACGTCGATTTCGTTGACACGGGCGAGGATTCGCCCGCTGTCGGTAGCCGAGACGACGGCGATCAACGCTCCGTCGGTGATGCCGAACGCCAGATCGCGGCTGAGACCGTCGAGCAGTGAGACGGACACGCTCTCGAGCAGGCCACTCGGGCCCGCTACGTGGAAGACCTGGAAAGGTTCGACCGGAAATCCTCCCCACAGTTCCCCGGAGATGTTGCGGGCGAGCGCATTCTGTCCTTCGAACAGCTGATGCATCGCCACGGTACACAAGTGGTTCATCGTCAACTGCGCATCTCGGGTTCGAGCCGTCATCAACGTGAGCAGAGACGCGGCGGCGATGACGATGCCCTGATTCAGAGAGCCGACGGCGCCGGGGCAGCCGGCGACGAGATACCCCATCAGCTTTCCCCTCGACGTCATCAAAGGGTGCGAGATGACGTCCTCGTTCTCACTCGTGAGGAAACTGACTTCCATCGGGCGGGCGTCGCGCTCGGGAGCCGTTCGCTCGATTCCTGCGGCAGCAGCGGTGTGTGAGATCTCGACGGTATGGCCGGCCGAGTCCAGCAGGGCCGCCCATCCGCCGATCAATTCCGCCACCCGTCGTACGACTGCCCGGGTGCCGTTGACCGTCACTGCAGCTTGAAGCAGTCGCCGCAGGCTCTGGTAGTTGCTGCGCAGCGCTTTCATGTCGTCGTCGGATTGCGCCTTCGACACCGCTTTGGTCAGGGCGATGAAAGGTGTTCGCAATGGGACGTCGAGTAGGGGCACACTGAAACGGGTGGCCGCATCCACCAGAGTCTGCGGCGCCTGCTCGTATCCGAGGCCGGTTCCGAAACCGATTCCGGCAATTCCGGCCGCCACCAGGGTGCGTACGAAACGGGTCGTTTCCGCGGCCGTCGTCGGTAGCGACACCCCGGTGATGAGTAGTAGTTCGCCGCCGTCGAGGAAGGGCGTCGGGTCGGGAAGTTCGGAGACATGTGCCCAGGTCAGGGTGCGATCGAGCTGATCGTGCCCCGCCAGGACGCGAAGGCCGAACTGTTCGGTCGCACAAAGCTGGCGGAGCGTGATGGGCATGGGTCCAGTCTGACACCTCGGACTCGCCACTTTGTAGTGCCTGCGGTCACGTTTGTACAAAGTGGAGCCTGACGCGAGCTTGCCGAAGGTCCGACACTGGCGCTATCGAAAATGCGCTCCAGAAGAGCGTCACCGAGATCCACCCTCCCGAACAGCCCACAAGGAGTACTGATGTCCAGTACAGACCAGCCGGCACTTCAGCACACGCTGAAGAAGCGGCATCTGTCGATGATTGCGATCGCGGGCGTCATCGGCGCCGGACTGTTCGTCGGCTCCGGTGTGGCGATCCAGGAGACGGGACCGGGTGTCCTGGTTTCCTACGCGTTGGCCGGCGTAGTCGTCATCCTCGTGATGCGCATGCTCGGCGAGATGTCGGCAGCGTCGCCGGAAACCGGCTCGTTCTCGTCGTACGCCGACAAGGCCATCGGCCGCTGGGCGGGCTTCTCGATCGGCTGGCTGTACGCGTGGTTCTGGATCATCGTGCTCGGCATCGAGGCCACCGCCGGTGCCCTCATCATGAATCGTTGGGTTCCCGGCGTTCCCCAGTGGACCTGGGCTCTGATTCTGATGATCGTGCTGACGCTGACCAACATCATCTCGGTCAAGTCGTTCGGCGAGTTCGAGTTCTGGTTCGCTTCCATCAAGGTCGTCGCCATCATCGCGTTCCTCGGCATGGGCATCGTGGCGATCTGCGGATGGATGCCCGGCGTCGAAGCACCGGGAATGACCAACCTGACCGGTCACGGCGGTTTCCTGCCGAACGGAACAGGAGCCATGCTCGCCGCAGTCCTTGTGGTCGTGTTCTCGTTCTTCGGCGCCGAAATCGCCACCATCGCCGCCGGTGAATCGGCCAACCCGCTCGAAGCTGTTCGCGCTGCCGTCAAGTCCGTCGTCTGGCGAATTCTCATCTTCTACATCGGCTCGATCGCGGTGGTCGTCACTCTGCTTCCCTGGGACAGCGCATCGGTCGCGCTCAGCCCGTACGTCGCCGTCATGGACTCCTACGGCATTCCGGCCGCGGGCAACATCATGGACGTCGTCGTCCTCACGTCGGTTCTGTCCTGCCTCAACTCCGGTCTCTACACCGCGAGCCGCATGATCTTCTCTCTCGCCGGCCGCGGCGACGCCCCCAAGTCGCTCTCACGTATCGAGAAGACCGGCGTCCCGATGCGCGCTGTCCTGGTCTCGACGATCGTCGGCTTCCTGACCGTCGGCATGAACTACCTCTCCCCGGACAAGGTCTTCCTGTTCCTGGTCAACTCCTCCGGTGCGATCGCGCTGTTCGTCTGGCTCGTCATCTCGGTGTCTCAGCTGCGCACCCGCCGCAAGCTCGAAGCTTCGGGCCAGGAACTGGAACTCAAGATGTGGTTCTTCCCGTACCTGACCTACGCGACGATCGCCGCCATCATCGCGCTCTGCATCGGCATGCTCACCCTGGACTCGACGCGCAGTCAGATGATCGTGTCCCTGGGGCTCGCAGCGATCCTCGTGGGCATCGGGATCTACCGATACCGGAACCACAAAGAGACCGAGGACGCCGAAGGCGCCGACGCCGAGGTTGTACCCGTGTCCGAGAGCGCTCCCACACCCTGACACCAACGTCCCCATCTGCGAGATACTTAGATGTCCTAGTATCGGCCACGGACAGAGAAATCGACGTGAGCACAGCAGATGGGGACAATCATGACCACACCCGAACCGATCGTCATCGTCGACGGGGCCAGGACCCCCGTCGGTAGCTTCGGCGGCGTCTTCAAGGACGTACCCGCACACGAGCTGGGTGCCGCAGCAGCCAAGGCCGCGCTGAGCCGCGCCGGCGTTGCACCCGAAGACATCGACGAGGTCGTCATGGGCTGCATCGGCCAGGTCGGCCCAGACGCCTACAACGCACGCCGCGTGGGCATCGCCGCCGGACTGCCCGAGAACGTTCCCGCCTACACCGTCAACCGCCTCTGTGGCAGCGGCCTGCAGGCCGTGTGGTCGGCGGCGATGCAGATGCGCTGGGGCGCAGCTGCCATCACCCTCGCCGGCGGCGACGAGAGCATGTCCCGCATGCCGTTCTACGACTTCGCCGCCCGCTCGGGCTACAAGCTCGGCGATCGCAGCCTCGTCGACGGCACCGTCGCCATGCTCACCGACCCGTTCAGCAAGGCTCATATGGGCCGCACCGCCGAAGCCGTCGCCCGCAAGTACGGCGTCAGCCGCGAGCAGCAGGACGAGTTCGCCGTGGAATCTCAGCGCCGCGCTGCTACCGACGCAGCCAAGGCAGCATTCGCCGAGGAGATCACTCCCGTCGAGACCGGTGGTCGGCGCTCCGTCACCGTCACCGAAGACGAGCACCCCAAGCCCGGAACCACTGTCGAAACCCTCGCCAAGCTGCGCCCCGCATTCGAAGAGGGCGGATCCGTCACCGCCGGCAACGCGTCGGGCATCAACGACGGCGCCGGCGCCCTCGTCCTCGCGACGGGCACCGAGGCAGCCAAGCGCGGCCTCACCGGACTGGTCACGCTCGAAACCGTCACGACGGCAGCCATGGAGCCCGGCCTGATGGGCTACGCTCCCGTGCTCGCTCTCGAAAAGCTTTTTGCGCAAACAGGATTGAAGCCGTCCGACATCGGCACCGCCGAGGTCAACGAGGCCTTTGCTTCGCAGGCCATCGCCGTCATCCGTGACAGTGGCCTGGATCCGGAGAAGACCAACCCGTACGGCGGAGCAATCGCCCTCGGACACCCGGTCGGCGCTACCGGAGCCATCCTCACGCTGCGCGCGGCACGCGACATGGTCCGTCGCGACCTCGAATTCGGCATCGTCACCATGTGCATCGGCGGCGGTCAGGCACTCGCTGCCCTGCTGAAGCGGGTCTGATCATGGCGACCAAGCGCAAGCCGTCGTGGCATGACGACGAGATCACCGCAGTAGCCGAACTGGCCCGTGGTTTCTTCGATCGTGAACTGATCGCCAAGCGTGAGCAGTGGGACGCTCAGCATCGCGTCGACCGGTCCGTGTGGCTCGAAGCCGGCAAGCTCGGCCTGCTGTGCTGCTCGATTCCCGAGGAATACGGCGGGGGCGGTGGAACTTTCGCGCACGATCTTGCAGTCTTCGAGGCGCAGGGCTACTGCGGGGACTATGCACTCGGTAACTCCGTGCACAGTGGCATCGTCGCCCACTACGTGCTCGAGTACGGAAGCGAAGAGCAGAAGAAGGCCTGGCTGCCAGGTATGGCGACGGGTGAAATCCTCGGCGCCATCGGAATGACTGAGCCGGGAACAGGTTCCGACCTCAAGGCCATCACCACGTCCGCGATCCGCGACGGTGACCACTACGTCGTGAACGGGTCGAAGACCTTCATCACCAACGGTGGCAGCGCAGACATGATCGTGCTCGCCGTCAAGACCGATCCCAAGGCGGGCGCCAAGGGTGTCTCGCTCCTGATCGTGGATCTGCGTGACTGCGAAGGCTTTGCGGTCGGCCGCGTCCTCGACAAGGTCGGTCAGCACGGCGCCGATACGTCGGAGCTGTCCTTCACCGATGTCCGCGTTCCCGTTTCGAACCTCCTCGGCGAGTCCGAGGGGCTCGGTTTCGGTCAGTTGATGGCGCAGCTGGTGCAGGAACGTCTCATCATCGGCGCGCAGGCCATCGGCACCATCGAGCGTGCCGTCGAGGAGACCGTCGCGTACACCAAGGCGCGTCAAGCGTTCGGGCACAGCCTCTTCGAGTTCCAGAACACCGCCTTCGAGCTGGCCGAGTGCCAGACGATCGCACGCACCTGCCGTGTCTTCCTCGACAACTGCATCGAGGATCACCTCAATGGCGAGCTGGACGGCGCAGACGCCGCGATGGTCAAGTACTGGCTCACCGAACAGCAGTGCGCCGTCGTCGATCGGTGCGTGCAGCTCTACGGCGGATACGGCTACATGCGTGAATACCCGATCGCGCGCATGTACGAGGACTCCCGCGTCCAGAAGATCTACGCCGGCGCCAACGAAGTGATGAAGGGCATCATCGCGAAGAGTCTTTGATCACCGGCGTCGAAAACCATTGACACCGACCAGGCACCCACCGAGCATTTCGGTGGGTGCCTTTGTGTGTGCCTACAAGCGGTATCGAGTTGTTCGGAAGGCAATCACTGATGAGCTTCACCATCGACGTCGGATCGGCGCGCGTCACCCAACTGACGGAGCTGGCGCACTGGCCGTTTCCGCCGCGAGAGCTTTTTCCGCACGCGGGTGATGCGGAGATCGAGGACGCGTCGGCGCGGCTGACACCGGAGTTCTTCGACGCGGGTAGCGGTGACCTCGTACTTGCCATCCACACCTACCTGGTGGAAATCGGCGGCAAGGCCATCGTCGTCGACACCGGCAACGGGAACAGCAAGCACCGGCCGAACCTCCTGCCGCACCACATGTTCGGCACCGACTACCTCTCGCGCTTCACCGACACCGGCGTCGACTTGGGCGACGTCGATCTGGTGGTCAGCACACATCTGCACCCCGATCATTGTGGTTGGAACACCAACCTCGAGGCCGAAACCTGGCGGCCCACCTTTCCCCGCGCGACCTACATTTTCGACCGCACCGAACTGGCCGCGCTCGAACAACTCGCCGCCGACGGTCCACACGAAGGAGTGGTCTCGGATCTGGCGCAGACCTTCGAGGACAGCGTCCGTCCCGTTCTGGACGGGGCGAAGTGGGAGGCGGTCGACGACGGCCACGTCCTGGCCGAGTCCGAAGGCACACGCGTCGTCGTGCGCAGCGCGCCCGGTCACACGCCGGGCCACATCGTGATCGAGATCCGCACTGCCGACGGCGGCGCCGTCATCGCCGGCGACGTGATCCACCATCCGATCCAGTTTCTGTACCCGGACCTCAGCCAGGGCGGCGACGCCGATCCCGAGATCGCCGGGGTCACCCGCCGCGAACTTCTCGAACGCTGCGCGTCGGAGGGACTGCTTCTACTTCCCGCACACTTCCCCGTCGACGAACCGATCACCATCGATTTCGATTCGAGCGGTGCACCCAGTGCTTCCGGTCTGATCGGTCTTGCAACGTCCTGACTTGCCGCATCGTCCCTGGTGACGCATCCAACCCTCGGCTTCCGAACAGGTCCGATACCCTGGTTCATCGTGACCGCTGCAAATTCAGAGACCGCCCGTGCCCAGTACGACCTGATCGTCGTCGGTTCGGGATTCTTCGGGCTGACCATCGCCGAGCGTGCCGCTACCCAGCTGGGTAAGCGTGTGCTGGTGTTGGACCGCCGTCACCACCTGGGGGGGAACGCATACTCGGAGGCTGAGCCGGAGACCGGCATCGAGGTCCACAAGTACGGTGCCCACCTGTTCCACACCTCCAACAAGAAGGTCTGGGACTACGTCACCCAGTTCACGGAGTTCACGAACTACCAGCACCGCGTCTTCGCGCTGCACAAGGGACAGGCGTACCAGTTCCCGATGGGCCTCGGCCTCGTGTCGCAGTTCTTCGGTCGGTACTTCACTCCCGAAGAGGCGCGCGCCCTCATCGCCGAGCAGTCCAGCGAGATCGATTCGAAGGACGCCTCCAACCTCGAAGAGAAGGCGATCTCCCTGATCGGACGCCCGCTCTACGAAGCATTTGTGCGTGACTACACGGCAAAGCAGTGGCAGACCGACCCCACCGAGCTGCCCGCGGCGAACATCAGCCGCCTGCCGGTCCGCTACAACTTCGACAACCGCTACTTCAACGACACGTACGAGGGCCTGCCCGTCGACGGCTACACGGCGTGGCTCGAGAACATGGCAAAGGATCCGAAGATCGAGGTCCGCCTCGACACCGATTACTTCGACGTTCGCGACGAACTGCGCACCGCCAGCCCCGAGGCACCCGTCATCTACACGGGCCCGCTCGACCGCTACTTCGACTACTCCGAAGGTTCGCTCGGATGGCGCACCCTCGACTTCGAGACCGAGGTTCTGCCCACCGGAGACTTCCAGGGCACCCCCGTCATGAACTACAACGACGCGGACGTCCCGTTCACCCGCATCCACGAGTTCCGTCACTTCCACCCGGAGCGCGAGTACCCGACCGACAAGACCGTCATCATGCGTGAGTTCTCACGTGCTGCGGAGGCGAAGGACGAGCCGTACTACCCGATCAACACTCCCGAGGATCGCGAGAAGCTCTCCGCGTACCGCTCACGCGCCAAGAAGGAGACCGCGGAGAACAAGGTCCTCTTCGGTGGGCGTCTCGGCACCTACCAGTACCTGGACATGCACATGGCGATCGCCAGCGCACTGACGATGTTCGAGAACACCCTGCGCCCGCATCTCGAAACGGGTGCGGAATTGGCAGGGGAGAGCGAATGAACGCACGTCATCTACTCGAAGGCGAAGAAGCCGTCAGCGGCGACGAGGTGACCTACCTCGGCAAGTCCCTGCTCCAGCGGATCATCCTGCCCCGTGCCGGTGAGCCGCTCGACGTCCGCACGTTGTACTTGGAAGAGTCCTGGTCCAACAGTCGACGGGCGCACTCGACCTCGCGCACGTCGGTAGCGCTCGGCGCCGAGACCGAGGTCTCGTTCGCGACCTACTTTAACGCGTTCCCCGCCAGCTACTGGCGGCGCTGGTCCATCCTGAGATCGGTGGTCCTTCGACTCGAACTGTCCGGACACGGCCGCGTCGACATCTATCGTTCCAAGGCCGATTCCTCGCGAATTCACGTGGAAGGTAAGGAATTTGCCGACGGCGATGCCGCGGTCGAGTTCGAGGTGGAACTGGCGCCGTTCGAGGACGGTGGCTGGATCTGGTTCGACATCACCACTGATACGGCCGTCGTCGTCGAGAGTGGTGGCTGGTACGCGCCCGTCGAGGCTCCCGGCGAAGCGACTGTTGCCGTTGGTATTCCGACGTTCAATCGTCCGACCGACGCGGTCAAGGCTCTCGCTGCACTTGCTTCCGATCCCCTGGTGTCGGACGTGATCAAGGCCGTCATCATGCCGGATCAGGGCACGCGCAAGGTGCGCGACGAACCCGGATTTGCCGAAGCTGCTGCAGCGCTCGGTGATCGGCTCGCCATTCACGATCAGGGCAACCTCGGTGGTTCGGGCGGATACAGCCGAATCATGTACGAGGCGCTCAAGACGACGCAGTGCCAGCACATCCTGTTCATGGACGACGACATCGAGATCGAACCCGACTCGATTCTGCGTGCGCTTTCGTTCTCACGTTTCGCGAAGTCGCCGATGCTGGTGGGTGGGCAGATGCTCAACCTGCAGGAACGAAGCCACCTCCACGTGATGGGTGAAGTGGTCAACCGCGGCATCTTCATGTGGACCGCGGCACCGAACGTCGAATACGACCACGACTTCTCGAAGAAGCCGCTGCGCGAGTCGAAACTCCTGCACCGCCGCATCGACGTCGACTTCAACGGCTGGTGGATGTGCATGATCCCGCGCCAGGTCGCCGAAGAAATCAAGCAGCCGCTACCGCTCTTCATCAAGTGGGACGACTGCGAATACGGTTTGCGCGCAAAGAAAGCCGGATACCCGACCGTCACGCTTCCGGGTGCCGCGATCTGGCACATGGCGTGGAGCGACAAGGACGACGCCATCGACTGGCAGGCGTACTTCCACCTCCGTAACCGCTTGGTGGTGGCAGCGCTCCACATGCCGGGCAACGGCCGTGGCCTCGTGGTCAACACGGTGAAGGCAACGCTCAAGCACCTGCTGTGCCTCGAGTACTCCACCGTCGCGATCCAGAACAAGGCAATCGCAGACTTCCTTGCCGGACCCGAGCACGTCGCGAACATGCTGCCGACAGCACTCGGTGAGGTCCACGCCCAGCGCAAGGAATTCTCCGATGCCGTCGTACTGCCTTCGTCGACTGCGCTTCCGCTGCCCTCGGGTGCCGACGTCGGGGACGTGAGCCTGCCGTTGTCGACCGTCGCGAAGATCACCCGGGTCCTCAAGGCCGGAGTGCACAACGTGAAGCCGGCCAAGCCGGAACACCTCGAGCGCCCTCAGCTCAACGTGCCGACCATCGACGCCCGTTGGTTCCTGCTCTCACAGGTCGACGGCGTCACGGTCACCACCGCTGACGGTCGCGGCGTCGTCTACCGCAAGCGAAACCCCAAGCTTGCACTCGAACTGCTCAAGGAAGCCACACGGTTGCGCCGCGAACTCGCCGCGCGTTTCCCCGAGCTCAAGAAGCAGTACCAGGACGCCGTTCCTTCACTGACCAGCACGGAAAGGTGGGAACGTGTCTTCGGCATCTCCTGAAGTACAGATTCTGGCCGGTATTCAATCGACCGTCGGGCAGCTGCCGGGAGCCGTCAAGGTCGCGCGCGGTATGTCTCACTTCGGTGAGCACGCCCTCGGGTGGATAGCGATCGCTGCCGTCGGAGCTGCCGTGGACAAGCCGCGTCGACGTGAATGGGCCGGAGCAGCCGTCGGAGCATTCGGTGCACACGCCGCCTCCGTGGTGATCAAACGAGTCGTCAGGCGCAAGCGACCTTCCGATCCTTCGGTGCAGGTCAACGTCTCGACACCGAGCAAGCTCAGCTTCCCGTCGTCACACGCGACGTCGACGACGGCGGCGGCTGTGCTGATCGGTCGACTCACCGGGCTACCCTTACCGGCGTTGCTGGTGCCCCCGATGATGCTCTCGCGTCTGGTCCTGGGAGTTCACTACCCGACCGACGTACTCGCCGGAGCGGCACTGGGAGCCGCATCCGCGGCGGTAGTTCGCCGGGTCGAAGAAGCCAGAGCCGAACAGAAATGTGGAGATAAATGAGCGAGGAACCGGCTACGGTCAGCGGACCCCCGAAGTCCCTGCCCGCCGGCATCGTCAAGGCGCTTCGCCCACGTCAGTGGGTCAAGAACGTCCTTGTGCTGGCAGCGCCCATCGCGGCCGGAACCGCCACCGAAGCCGACGTGCTCCTACCCGTCGCGCTGGCGTTCGTCGTGTTCTGCATGGCGGCATCGGGCATCTACCTCGTCAACGACGCGATGGACGTCGAAGCCGACCGTGCTCACCCCACGAAGCGATTCCGTCCCATCGCGGCCGGAGTTCTACCCGTCAACATCGCCTACGGCATGGCAGTCGTGCTGCTTGCCGGTGCGATCGGGCTGTCCTTCCTGGCCAACTGGCAACTCGCCGTGGTCATGGGCGTGTACATCGTCATCCAGCTCGCCTACTGCTTCGGTCTCAAGCATCAGGCCGTCATCGACATCTGCATCGTCTCGTCCGGCTTCCTGCTTCGAGCGATCGCCGGTGGCGTTGCCGCCGAGATCGATCTCTCGCAGTGGTTCCTGCTGATGATGGCGTTCGGTTCACTCTTCATGGCGGCAGGCAAGCGCTACGCCGAACTGCAGTTGGCCGAGAAGACCGGCGCGAAGATTCGTAAGTCCCTCGAGAGCTACACGATGACGTACCTGCGTTTCGTGTGGACGATGGCAGCGACGACGCTGGTCCTCTGCTACGGACTGTGGGCGTTCCAACAGGACGCCATCAAGGGCACTAACTGGTATGCCATCTCGATGGTGCCTTTCACCATCGCGGTGCTGCGATACGCGGTGGACGTCGACGGCGGCGAAGCCGGAGAGCCTGAGGAGATCGCGCTCGGTGACCGGGTGCTGCAACTCCTCGCGATTGCGTGGATCGGAGTAGTGGGTGTCGCTGTCTACCTCGTCTGAGCCACGCACCGAGGCCGACCCGCACGTCGACACTGCGGCGAACCGCACCACCCTCAGTCGAGGAGTTTTTCTCGGCGGGGTGGTGCTTGCTGCTGCCCTCATGTTCTGGGGGGCGTGGGAGCGTCGCTGGATCGCCGACGACGGACTCATCGTCTTGCGAACCGTCCGCAACCTGCTCGCGGGGAACGGCCCGGTCTTCAATGCGGGTGAGCGTGTCGAGGCGAACACGAGTACCGCGTGGACGTACATCGTCTACGCGTTCAGTTGGCTCACGCAGATCCGCCTCGAATACGTCGTTCTGACGATCGCGCTCGTACTCTCGACTGCCGCCGTCGTGCTGGCGATGCTCGGCACCGGTCGTCTGTACCGCGGCGTTCGGCCGTCGGCGGGCGGAACGATCCTGCTGGTGCCGGCAGGTGTTCTCGTCTACATCGCGGTTCCGCCTGCGCGAGATTTCGCCACTTCCGGGCTCGAGACTTGCTTGGTGATCTTCTGGATCGCGCTCCTGTGGCTACTGCTCGTTCGGTGGGCGCAGGCGTCGACGCCGTCCACGGCGTCGATCCTGACTCTCTCGTTCGTGGCAGGCCTCGGACCATTGGTTCGACCCGAGATGGCAATTCCCGGTGCTGCCGCGTTGATGATGATCGTTCTCTCCGCAGGCCTGACCTGGAAGATTCGTGCACTGATCGTGGTCGTCGCCGGACTTGTGCCGGTGGGCTATCAGATCTGGCGAATGGGCTATTACGCCCTGCCGTACCCGAACACCGCGGTGTCGAAGGACGCCGGTGGCGCGAAGTGGGCGCAGGGTTTTGCGTACCTGTGGAACCTCGTCGGGCCGTACCTGCTCTGGCTGCCGCTGCTTTTCCTGCTCATCGGCGCGCTGCTGCTCGTGTGGCGGAGCCGAGCGGACGCACCTGCCACCGCCGCCGATCAACCTGTACGCCCGCTGTGGGAGCGCTTTCAGCAGTTTCTGCGCACGCCGCGGGCGATTGTCACCTTCATTCTCGGCAGTGGGCTGATTCTCGGGATCTACTCTCTGCGCGTCGGCGGCGACTTCATGCACGGCCGCGTCCTGTTGCCGGTGTTGTTCTGCCTGCTCATCCCGGTCGCCGTCATTCCGCTGCGGGTTCCGGCGCGGGCAGCGTTCGGCAGTAACCGCGACACCGCGATCTTCGGAGTCTCGGCGGTGCTGTGGATCGGCACGATCATCTGGGCCTTCTTCGCCGCCAACACGACGGGCATGCCGGAAGGCTCCGTGGTGGGTCGCTCGGGAATCGTCGACGAGCGTGCGTTCTATGCACTCAACACCGGTCACAAGCACCCGATTCTTGCCGAGGACTACCTCGACTATCCGCGAATGCGTGCCATGGTGGAGACCATCGCGCGGACTCCGGAGGGTGGGCTGCTGTTGCCGTCGGCGAGTTACGACTCCTGGTTCGTCGTCCCACCGCCAGGGCCGCTCGAGGAGCCTGCCGAGCACGTCGTCTTCTTCCTCAACCTCGGAATGACGAGCATGAACGTGGGCCTCGACGTTCGGGTGCTCGATCAGATGGGGCTGGCGTACCCCCTGGCAGCACACACCGAGCGCCTCGAAGACGGCCGGATCGGGCACGACAAGAACCTTTACCCGGACTGGGTGGTCGCGGATACCGGAATGATCGACGTTCGCCCGTGGCTGCCGTTCTTCCTCGACGAGGACTGGGTTGCCGACGCGAAGCTGGCCATCACGTGCCCGGAAACGCAGGAGCTGCTCACGTCGTATCGCTCCGAGCTGACCTGGGCCAGATTCAAACAGAACTTCCAGCAGGCTTTCGACTTCGCGAAGTACCGATTCGACCGGGTTCCGGCCTACGAATTGGAACGTTGCGGGCTCGTTCCGCCGGAGCCACCCAAGTGATGTGATCAGCATCACCGACGGTTGAAGGTTTGAATATTTCGATTCAGTAACACCGAATCGATTGGCCACGATGTACTCGAAGACGATTCACCTAACCTGAATCACTCCCTGCGGGTGATGACGGCGTCGCCCGCGGACTGAGACGTAACGGTCTGTCTATTTGTCACAGCTGAACCTGTGACATAAAGTCCAGCGAGCGCAGTGTGACTTGGAAGAGGTCCGCTGCCGACCCGAACTTGTTCGGGCTGGCAGAAAAGCCTGTTCCCCGACGGAATCCGCCGGAGCCACTCCACCGAGTGAGTGCCGCAGACGAAGAGAGAGAGCAGTATCCATGCGTTTTGCCAGAAAGAGGCTGACCCAGCGCCTCAAGCACCGAGCGTTGGCCATCGGTGCCGCAGCACTTGTGCTACCCCTTGCTGCAGGAGTTGCCGGTAGTGCTGTCGCCTCTGCTGCGCCCGCGCACACTGCTCCCAGCCACACCGCCCCCTCGGGCGGATACGACGAGCTGTGGGTGCCCTCCTCGATGGGCAACATCAAGGTCCAGGTCCAGTGGGCCGCACGCGGCGGAAACGCTGCCCTCTACCTCCTCGACGGCCTGCGTGCGCGCAACGACGCCAACGCGTGGAGCTTCGAGACCAACGCGATGGACCAGTACCGCAACGACAACATCACCCTCGTGATGCCCGTCGGCGGCGAGTCCAGCTTCTACAGCGACTGGTATGCACCGTCGAACTTCAACGGCCAGCAGATCACGTACAAGTGGGAAACGTTCCTCACGCAGGAACTCCCCAACTTCCTCGCGAACTACGGCGTCTCGCCGAACAACAACGCGGTTCTCGGTCTCTCGATGGGTGGCAGCGCTGCTCTGACGCTGGCTGCTTACCACCGCGACCAGTTCAAGTTCGCCGGCTCTCTGTCGGGCTACCTGAACATCTCGGCTCCCGGCATGCGCGAGGCAATCCGCGTCGCAATGCTCGATGCCGGTCGCTTCAACGTCGACTCCATGTGGGGACCGCCGTGGAGCCCGTCCTGGCTGCGCAACGACCCGTTCGTCTTCGCACCGCGTCTGCAGGGCCTGTCGATGTACATCTCGTCGGCAAGCGGCCTGCCCGGTGAATACGACCACCCGCGCGCACCGATCGATTACTACAACACGGCTAACGGCATGGGCCTCGAAGCTCTCGCCCTGGTCAACACCCGTGCATTCCAGATCCGCATGAACTCGCTGGGTATCCCGGCCACCTACAGCTTCCCGTCCAACGGCACGCACTCGTGGCCGTACTGGTCGGCAGAGCTGTGGAAGGCTCGCGGCCAGATCCTCGACACCATGAACGCTTGGTGATCGTGCGCCATCCCGTGACCTAGTCACTTCACCAGTGCCGTTCCGGACTCCCTCCAAGGGAAACCGGGACGGCACTTGTGTATTCAGGTGCTGCACGATCGCCTGAGGTCAGTAACAATTGCACCACCAGTAACAGCGCGGCTACCCCAAGCGGGGATCGTTTGCGTGTAGAAATAGTTTCAACGGGGGTCTGGCTGCTCAGGCGGCTACACGATCGACGCGCGGACCGAACGTAAGGAAAGAGAGTGAGCTCATGCGAGTAGGCCTTGCCACGGAGGACCGTCGCCGGTCCCGGGCAACCTTCCGGACAAAGGTCGTCGGCGCACTGGCAGCCATGCTGGTACTGCCGATCGCCGCGGGCTTGACGACGGCCGGAACCGCGGCAGCCGCGCCGGCACCTGCTCAGGCCGCACCGGCCGTGACCCAGAACCCCACCGGCGCAGCGGTCACGAAGGTCGACTGGCTCAGTGAGCGTCGCGTCGCGCTGTGGGTGAACTCTCCCGCGATGGGCACCCCGATTCAGGTGCAGATCCTCTTGGCTCGCGATTGGAACGTCAATCCGTCGGCCAGCTTCCCCTCGGTCTGGATGCTCGACGGTCTTCGCGCGACCGACAACGAGAACGCCTGGACCTACGAAACCGACGCCGAGTCCTTCTACGCGGACAAGAACGTCAACGTCATTCTTCCCGTCGGCGGTCAGTCCAGCTTCTACTCCGACTGGCTCGAGCCCGACAACGGCAAGAACTACCAGTGGGAGACGTTCCTGACCAAGGAACTGCCCTCCATCCTCGAAAAGGACTGGCGCACCACGCAGACGCGCGGTGTCGTCGGACTGTCGATGGGCGGAACGTCCGCGATGTTCCTCACGGCGCGTAACCCCGGCTTCTTCAAGTTCGCGGCTTCGCTGTCCGGCATCCTCACCACCACTTCGCTCGGCATGCCTCAGGCAATCCAGTTCGCGATGACCGACGCCGGTGGATACAACTCCGCCGCGATGTGGGGACCGCCGTCCAACGCGCAGTGGGCTGCACACGATCCGTATGCGCTCGCCGAGAAGCTCAAGGGCGTCAGCCTGTACGTCTCGAGTGGTAGCGGTACGACCGGCCCGTACGACCAGCCGTCGGGAATTCCCGGCGTCAGCACCAACTACGCAGGTATGGGCCTCGAGATCCTCGCTCGCCTGACCTCGCAGACCTTCGCGACCAAGCTCAACCAGCTCGGCATCCCCGCGCAGGTCAATTACCGCCCGTCAGGAACCCACTCGTGGCCGTACTGGCAGTTCGAGCTTCATCAGCTGTGGCCGCAGTTGGCCAACGCCATCGGCGTCGAGGTGGAGAAGCCGGCTTGCGGCACTTCGGGTGAGATCGGTGCGACGGCCGCAGCCAACGGTTGGATCGGCGACTGCATCACCCCCGAGTACAGCGTCGCGGGTGGCCTGGCACAGGACTTCCGCAACGGTCGCATCTACTTCACCAGTGGAACGGGCGCCCAGCCTGTAGCCGGTCGTATCGCCGGCGCGTACATGAACACCGGAGCAGCGGCCGGCCCGCTCGGCTTCCCGCGTACTCCCGAACTCGGTACCCCCGACGGACGCGGACGCTTCAACCACTTCCAGAACGGCTCCATCTACTGGACCCCGCAGACCGGCGCTCACCCCGTCAGCGGCGACATCCTCGCCGAGTGGTCCGCACAGGGATGGGAAGGTGGCCCGCTCGGCTACCCGACCGCCGACGAGATCGCGACCCCCGGCAAGCCGGGCAAGGTTCAGGGATTCGAGATCGGCGCGATGTACAGCAGCGCCAACGGAACTCACGCGGTTCTCGGAATGATCATGGGCAAGTACGGCGAACTCGGTTGGGAAAACGGCTGGCTCGGATTCCCGAAGTCGAACGAGGTTCCGATCAAGGACAACGGACGCTTCACCGAGTTCGAGGGCGGCAACATCTACTGGAGCCCCGGCACCGGTGCATGGTCCGTCGAGAACGGCCCGCTCTTCGACGGCTGGAAGAGCGTCGGATACGAAGGCGGCCGCCTCGGATTCCCGATCAGTGACAAATTCGACATTCCCGGTGGTGTCCAGCAGAACTTCCAGTTCGGCTACATCACGGTGATCGGTGACAAGACAGAAGTTCACTAACTCACAGTGGTGCACGACGGGCGGGCCCGATCACGGATCGGTGCCCGCCCGCGTGCGTTGCGTAACCTGTTGATGGACTTTCGACTGAAGGCAAGGACGGACATTGATGTCGCTTTTCTCGGGTAACCGAAACACTTGTGCACGCGCGATCGCGGTCGGCGCCTTGGCGCTCGCCGCGGGTGGCGCGCTGGTCGCGTGCGGTAGTGACGACTCCACTGCAACCTCCAATCCGGTCACCACGACGTCCGCTGCGGCTTCGTCCTCGAGTGGTTCGGCGTCTTCGTCCGCCTCTGCGACCACGACGGCGTCGGCTGCGCCCACCAGTCCAGGAGCAGCAGCCACTGCGCCGCCGGAGCAGCCGCAGAGCATCGAAGGCTTCCCGGGCCCCACAGTCGTCGAGGTCAGTCCAGAGGCACAGAAGTTCCTCGACGGACTGAAGGCGAAGGGCATCACCCCAGCCGGTGACGGAAGCATCGCCGTCAACACGGCCAATTACATCTGCGCTGCCGGTCCTCAGACCGACGACGAGGTCCTGACCTTCGTGACTGCCTTCGTCGGCCAGGAAGCGTCGGCGGAAGGCAAGCAGATCACTCCCGAGCAGGCAGGTGCGAACGCTCAGATCTATATCGACGTCGCCAACACCACCTACTGCAAGTAGGCGCGGGTCATGGCGAGGTCTGGAAAGCGTCGTGGGTGCCTGATCCCGCTGCTGATCATTCTTGTGGTCGCAGCGGTCGTGATCGGCGGTTGGTACATCCTGGCCGGGCGGGTGCCTTCGCCGACTCCGATCCCGCCGAGTCCGGAGCCACCGGTCTCTCAGCCGGCCAGTTGCCCCGATGTCCAGGTAGTAGCCATACCGGGCACGTGGGAGTCGAGCGCTACCGACGACCCGTACAACCCGACGGCCAATCCGGCGTCGTTGATGCTGAACGTGACCCGCCCTCTTCAGGAGAAGTTCGATAGTTCGAGGGCCGACGTCTACACCGTTCCTTACGTCGCACAGTTTTCGAATCCGGTTGCGATCCCGCCGGACGGACAGCAGTCCTACAACAACAGCCGGGCTGCGGGAACTGCTGCCACTAACGACTTTCTGATGAAGCGGCACGCCGAGTGCCCGCTCACGAGCTACGTCCTGACCGGATTTTCCCAGGGCGCGGTGATCGCAGGTGACGTCGCCGCGAGTATCGGCGACGGTACCGGCGCGGTGCCTGCCGATCTGGTTCTGGGCGTGGGCTTGATTGCCGACGGTCGGCGCGATCCGGCGTTCGGGAACACGGTTGGCCCGAGCGTTGCCGGTGTCGGCGCCGAGCTGTCGCTGAACGGGCTGAAGCTTCCCGGTCTCACGATGACCGGCCCGAGGCCAGGCGGATTCGGCGACCTCAACGACCGGACTTATCAGATCTGCGCGCCGAGTGACGGTATCTGCGACGCTCCGGCCGCCGCTCTCAATCCGACCAACTGGTTGAGTTCGGCGCCGCGGCTTCTCGAGTACTACAACAACCCTGTGCACGCGATGTACAACTCCTTCCAAGTCGATCCGAACGGCACGACGGCCACCCAATGGATGGCACAGTGGGCTGCGGAGAAGATCGACGCCGCACCGACACCGCCCCACAGTTGAGTCACCGCCGCACTGTTGATTCGTCACAATCGGGCGTCTCGGGAGTTCGCTCGCGGGTAATCTGCTCGTTTGGTCCCGGTAGAGTGCTGCACGGTCCGGGGGCGTCCTCTACAGTGCTGTCACGTAAGTGACTGGCGAGTAGGTTCGATTTGTCCGGTTTCGAAGTCCGAGTACGACGTACGTGTCCATCACAGGAGAATCGCTATATGAGTTCCACCCACGGCAGCGATGCCCTACGCAAATTCCGGTTTGCGGCCGGTGGCGAGGGCAACGCCGAAGAGGGTGGTGCGCGACGTTTCGTCAAGCTTGCGCAGAAGGCCGAGGAACTCGGCTACGACTCGTTCATGATTCCGGACCACCTGGGTAATCAGGTCGGACCGATCGCCGCTCTGGGAGCGCTCGCAGTGGCCACGGACAAGATCCGTCTGGGCACTGCCGTGTTGGCCAACGGCTTCCGCCATCCTGCTGTGCTCGCGAAGGACGCGGCGACTATTGACGTGCTGTCCGGTGGTCGACTCGAACTCGGTATCGGCGCAGGCTGGATGAAGGAAGAGTTCGACAAGGGCGGCATCGCATACGAAAGCCCCGGCGTTCGCATCGAGAAACTCGAGGAGTCTCTGCAGATTCTCGACATACTGCTGCGCGGGCAGGAATGCACTTTCGAAGGCAAGCACTATCAGGTGCGTGGCCTCAAGGGCAGCCCGCGACCGCGGCAGGGCCCGCGGCCGCCGATCATCGTCGGTGGCGGCGGACCGAAGATGCTCACTCTCGCCGCGAAGTACGCGGACATCATCTCGGTCGCCACACCGACCAACCGTGACGGGCGGCTTCTGCTCTCCGGAATCACGATGGAAAAGACCATCGAACGTGTCGAGCGGATCCGCGCAGCTGCCGGCGAGCGTTTCGATGAGATCGAACTCAACTGGACCATCACCATGATCATGATCACCGACGATCGAGAGCAGGCTGCCGAGATGGCAATCGCCGCTCTGGACCAAGGTTTTCCGCCGAACATCGAAGTGGATCGTAAGCTGAGCGTGGAGGAGTTGCTGAACTCTCCATACCTGGCTGTGGGCACTTTCGAGGAAATCGCAGACCAGATTCGACTGGTCCGTGAGAAGACGTCGATGTCGTACGTCGGGGTCTTCCCGACGCAGATGGAAGCGTTCGCCCCGATCATCCCGTTACTGGCGGGCGAGTAGGCCGGAGAATACGGACGATGCGAATCTGTAACATATCGATGGTTTGGGATCGATGAAGTGATTCAGGTGAGTTGCGCACAAAGTGCGATTCGATTGATCGAAGATGGACCCGAGAGAGCGAAGGAAGTCTGGGGCGCAGGCATGAAAGACAGTGCTTGTGTGATCGCTTCGGAGGAGATGGAATGAACGCGCTGTTCGATGGCTTTCTCGACGAGAAGGGCCAGATCCGCCTGCAACCAGGCTTCACGCTGGTCGACTACGTCGAGCAACACTCGCGTGTCAACGCGGACGAGCTCGCGTATCGGTACATCGATTACTCACGCGAGCGTGACGGTGAAGCCCTGGAGCTGACCTGGGAGCAGTTCGGTGTGCGTCTGCGCGCTGTTGCAGCCCGTTTGCAGCAGGTCACCAAGCGTGGCGACCGTGTCGCGATTCTTGCGCCGCAGGGGCTCGACTACGTCATTTCGTTCTTCGCCGCCATTCAGGCAGGTTCCATCGCGGTGCCGCTCTTCGATCCGGACGAGCCTGGTCATACCGACCGTCTTCACGCTGTTCTCGGTGACTGCAAGCCGACTGCGATTCTGACTGCCGCTTCGTCGGCTGCCGGTGTTCGTCAGTTGTTCCGCTCGCTTCCCGCTGCCGAGCGTCCGCGCATCATCGCCGTCGACGCGATTCCCGACACCGTCGGTGAAACGTGGGTTCGTCCCGACATCGAACTCGACGACATCGCGTACCTGCAGTACACCTCCGGTTCGACCCGAGTTCCCGCCGGCGTGGAGATCACCCACCGCGCTGTCGGAACGAACGCGCTCCAGATGGTCGACTCCATCGAACTCAACGAGGACTCACGCGGCGTCACGTGGCTGCCGCTGTTCCACGACATGGGCCTGCTGACGGTCATCCTGCCTGCTCTGGGCGGCAAGTACATCACCATCATGAGCCCGCGCGCTTTCGTGCAGCGGCCGTACCGGTGGATCAAGGAACTGGCTGCGGTTTCCGACGGCGCAGGCACCTTTGCCGCCGCTCCCAACTTCGCTTTCGAGCACGCTGCCGCGCGCGGCCTGCCGAAGGACGGCGAGACCCTGGACCTGAGCAACGTCATCGGCCTGATCAACGGCAGTGAGCCGGTCACGACGTCGTCGATGCGCAAGTTCAACGACGCTTTTGCTCAGTACGGTCTGCCCAAGACTGCGATCAAGCCGTCGTACGGCATGGCCGAGGCGACGCTCTTCGTCTCCTCGACCAAGCATTCCGACGAGGCCAAGGTCATCTACGTCGACCGCACGGAACTCAACAAGGGCCGCATGGTCATCGTCGACCAGTACTCCGAGAACGCCATCGCACAGGTCTCCTGTGGGTACGTCTCGCGCAGTCAGTGGGCGGCGATCGTCGATCCCGAAACTCTGACCGAGGTCCCCGACAATCACGTCGGCGAGATCTGGTTGCACGGCGAGAACATCGGCATCGGCTACTGGGGTCGCCCCGACGAGACGGCGGAGACCTTCCACAACAAGCTGGACAATCGGTTGAGCGAAGACAGCCACACCGAGGGCACGCCGGCGGATGCCAACTGGATGCGTACCGGCGACTTCGGCGTCTACGTCGACGGCGAGCTGTACATCACCGGTCGCGTCAAGGACCTCGTGATCGTCGACGGTCGCAATCATTACCCGCAGGACCTCGAGGCTTCGGCTCAGGAAGCCAGCCCCGCCCTGCGCCCCGGCTTCATCGCTGCGTTTGCCGTCCCGGCCAACCAGCTGCCTTCTGTCGTGTTCTCCAACACGCACTCGGGTCTGAAGTTCGACGACGACGATTCCTCGGAGCAGTTGGTCATCGTGGCCGAGCGTGCTCCCGGCGCAGGCAAGGCCGATCCGCAGCCGATCGCGGACACCGTGCGTGCGGCGATTTCTTCCCGTCACGGTGTTACGGCCCGAGACATCCTGCTCGTCCCCGCGGGTTCGATTCCGCGTACGTCCAGCGGCAAGATCGCTCGCCGCGCGTGTAAGGCGAGTTATATCGAGGGAACGTTGCGAGGCGGCTATCAGCAGACCGCATTCCCCGATAGCGTTTGAGGAGCAGTCCCTTCATGATCGGTGGCTTGGTGAGTTGATGGTTGAACAAGATGGTGTGCAGAGCAAAGACGTTGTGAGCGAGATGAGTGTCGCGCAGTTGCGTGAGTGGCTTCGCAACTGGATCGCCGACGCGACCGGTCAGCCGGTGTCGACGATTGTGGACGACCGGCCGCTGGACGAGTTCGGACTCGCCTCGCGGGACGCAGTTGCTCTGAGCGGAGACATCGAGGATCTGCTCGGTGTCACGCTGACCGCCACGATCGTCTACCAACACCCCACCATCGCCTCGCTGGCTACTCGGATCATCGAAGGTGAGCCCGAGGCGCCGGAGGAGACCGTCGACGCGTCGTACTACGTCTCAGGCGCCACGACGGACGCCCACGACATCGCCATCGTCGGTCTGTCCACACGATTCCCCGGTGCCGGGCACACGCCTTCGGACATGTGGGAAATGCTGGCGGCCGGACGCGACGGCATCAGCGACCTCCCCGAGGACCGCTGGGCCGAGTTCATGTCGGATCCCGCCATCAAGGCCGCGGTCGAGAATGCCAACACCAAGGGCGGGTACCTCGACGACGTCAAGGGCTTCGACGCCGAGTTCTTCGCGATGTCTCCGCTCGAGGTCGTCAACGTCGATCCGCAGCAGCGCCTCGCCCTGGAACTCGCGTGGGAAGCGCTTGAGCACGCGCGCATTCCGGCCAGCGGGCTCAAGGGCAAGCAGGTCGGTGTTTTCATCGGCAGTTCCGCCAACGACTACCAGCTGCTCGCGGTCAGTGATCCGACGACGGCGCACCCGTACGCACTGACCGGAACGTCGACGGCCATCGTCGCGAACCGGGTTTCGTATTTCTTCGACTTCCGTGGACCGTCCATCGCTCTGGACACCGCGTGCTCGTCTTCGCTGGTTGCCGTTCACGAGGCTGTACGTTCGCTGCGCAGTGGTGATTCCAACATCGCGCTGGCCGGTGGCGTCAACATGCTGCTGGCACCTCCCGGAACCCTCGGTTTCGATCAGACCGGGATGCTCGCTCCCGACGGAAAACTGCGTGCATTTTCCGCACACGCTCAGGGCATCGTTCGCAGTGAGGGTGGCGGACTCGTCGTGCTCAAGCGTCTCGAAGACGCCGAGCGTGACGGCGATTCCATCCTCGCGGTGATCGCCGGATCCGCGGTCAACCAGGACGGCCGTTCCAACGGATTGCTCGCGCCCAACCCTGACGCCCAGGCCGACGTGTTGCGTTTTGCGTACCGCGACGCCGGCATCGTGCCGACCACAGTCGACTACATCGAGGCGCACGGAACGGGCACCGATCTCGGTGATCCCATCGAGGCCGACGCGCTCAGCCGTGTCGTCGGTCGTGGCCGTGACGACGACAAGCCGGCTCTGCTCGGTAGTGCGAAGACCAACTTCGGGCACCTGGAAGCAGCTGCGGGCGCCGCCGGCCTGATCAAGGTCGTTCTGGCGATGCAGGAAAACAAGATTCCCGCGACGATCAACTACCTGGGCCCGAACCCGCACATCGACTTCGAGAAGGCGCACCTGCAGGTGACGCCCGAGGCCACCGACTGGCCGCGCTACACCGGCAAGGCTGTCGCCGGTGTTTCCGGTTTCGGTTTCGGCGGAACCAACGCGCACGTCGTGGTCAAGGAATACGTGCCCGCCGACGTGGCAGTCGATGAACCAGTCGTGGATGCCCCGGTAGTTGACGAACCGGCAGCAGAGGACGAGAGCACCGTTGTGCTGGCTGTGTCCGGTGCGCTGCCTTCGCGTCGTCGCCGCGCAGCTGCAGATCTGGCCGACTGGCTCGAAACCGAAGAGGGAAGCAAGACGCCCCTCGCCGACGTTGCCCGCACACTCGCGCGTCGCAACCACGGACGCTCGCGTGCCGCTGTTCTGGCGAAGACGCGATCCGAGGCCATCAGCTCGCTGCGCGCCGTCGCCGCAGGCAAGCCGGCTCAAGGAGTCTTCTCGGCCGACTCGCCGTCGCCCAAGGGCGCGGTGTGGGTGTTCTCGGGCTTCGGCTCGCAGCACCGCAAGATGGCCAAGCAGCTCTACACGGAGAACGCGGCTTTCAAGGCAGCCGTCGACGAGGTCGATGCGCTGATCCAGGACGAGGCCGGCTACTCGATGGTCGAGATGTTCCTCGACGATTCGATCGAGTACAACGTCGAGACCGCACAGGTGGGAATCTTCACCATCCAGGTCGGTCTGGCCGCATTGCTGCGTCACCACGGCGCTGAAGCCGAAGCCGTGGTTCCGCACTCGATGGGTGAGGCCGCTGCCGCATACGTGTCCGGTGGTCTGAACTTGGAAGACGCTGTGCGCGTGATCTGTTCACGTTCACGGCTGATGGGTGAGGCCGAGGGCGCACTCGTCGGTGACGACATCCGTCTGATGGCACTGCTCGAGTACAGCGCATCCGAGATCGAGGCGCTGCTGCCCACGTACCCCAAGCTCGAGGTCTGCGTTTACGCAGCTCCGACGCACACGGTGATCGGTGGACCGCAGCCGGACATCGAGGCGATCGTCGCGGCCGCCGAGGCCGACGGCAAGATGGCGCGTGTCCTGCAGACCAAGGGCGCCAGCCACACCTCACAGGTCGATCCGTTGCTCGGCGAGCTTGCCGCGGAGTTGGCCGGTATCGAGCCGACCACGTTGAAGCTCGGCGTCTACTCGTCCGTGGACAAGGACACCTTCTACCGTCCCGGTCACGAGCCGATCCATCAAGAGGCGTACTGGGTCAAGGGCCTTCGCCACAGCGTGTACTTCACCAATGCGGTACGCGGTGCAGTTGCCCACGGCCACACCACTTTTGTCGAGCTTGCACCCAACCCGGTGACGCTGATGTCGGTGGCGGCTACCGCTTTCGATTCGGGCCTGCACGACATGGAACTCATCCAGACGCTCAAGCGTAAGGAAGACGAGTCCGCGGGTGTGCTTGCCGCTCTCGCGCAGCTGTACGTGCACGGCCATGCCGTGAACCTCGAGTCCTTGCTTCCTGCAGGCGATTTCGCCTCGGTTCCGCGTACTGCATTCCTGCGTAAGCCGTACTGGCTCGACATTCGCGTCAGTGCCGGCGGTTCGGCTCGCGTACCCGGTTCGCACGTCGCTCTGCCCGACGGCCGCCACGTGTGGGAGGTCGACGCATCCGCCGTCACCGATCTGGCTGTGCTCGTGAGCGCTGCTGCCGGACAGGTGCTCTCGGATGTCGCTCTCACCGCTGCCGTTCCGCACGGTGAACTGGCCGGCGCTGCGACCCTGACGACAACTCTCAACCCGCACCCGGGTGGAGCCTCGGTGCAGGTGCATGCTCGTGAGGGCGCTACGTTCCGTTTGCTGTTCGACGCCGTCGTCACGTCCGGTGAGCCGCTGCCCGAGCTGGTCGTCAGCGCGCCGGTCAAGACCAGTGCGCCGATGGAAACCCTGGCCGAGGTCGTCGAAGACGCCGGAGACAAGTGGGATCCGAACGGTTCACAGAGCCTCGACGACCGCCTCAAGATCGTTGTGGCCGAGTCGATGGGGTACTCGCCGGAAGATCTTCCGGCCGAGGTTCCGCTCATCGAACTGGGTCTCGATTCGCTCATGGCGATGCGTATCAAGAACCGCGTCGAGTACGAGTTCGACATTCCGCAGCTCCAGCTCCAGGCAGTCAAGGACGCGAGCCTCAACGAGGTCAACAAGTACCTGCGCTACGCGATCGACAATCGCGAAGAGGTTCAGGCGATGGCCGACAAGCAGGCTGCCGAGAAGTTGGCAGCCGATGCGGCTGACGAGGACGCTGCTCCCGCTGAGGAGTCGGTGGAACTGCCGGCGACTGCTCCGGTTGCTGCTGCGCCTTCCGATCCTTCTCGAGCCGGAACTGCCGACGATGCCGGCTCCGATGTTCCGCCGCGAGATGCGGCCGAGCGCTTGACGTTTGCGACGTGGGCCGTCGTCACCGGGAAGTCCGCCAAGGGTATTTTCAACGATCTGCCGATCGTCGGTGACGAGGTCGCCGAGAAGCTTGCTGCTCGGCTTTCCGAGCGTGCGGGCGGCGAGATCACTCTCGACGACGTTCTCGATTCCACCACCATCGAAGAGCTCGCGGACGTCGTGCGCCAGTACCTCGAGGACGACGGCAAGATCGACGGACTCGTACGCACTCTGCGTGCCCGTCCCGAAGGCTCCACTGCCGTACCGGTATTCGTCTTCCATGCTGCCGGTGGTTCGACGGTGACGTACGAGCCTTTGCTCAAGCGCCTGCCCGCCGGCACGCCGATGTACGGGTTCGAGCGGGTCGAGGGCTCGATCGAAACCCGTGCTGCTGCTTACGTTCCGCTGCTGCGTGAGATCCAGGGCGACGGACCGTACGTACTGTGTGGCTGGTCGTTCGGCGGCGTGATGTCGTATGCGGTCGCGAAGTTGCTGCGTGAGCAGGGCGCTGACGTGCGTGTGGTCGGACTGCTCGACACCGTCATGGCCGGCGAGGTAGTGCCGGACACCGAGGCGGAACGACGCAAGCGTTGGGAGCGCTACGGCAAGTTCGCCAAGCGCACCTACAACCTGGATGTTCCGCTGCCGCTTGACGTTCTGGCCTCCACCGAAGCGGACGAGGATCAGATCCAGATCTTGATGGACATGATCAAGATGAGCGGCGCCAAGATTCCCGGCGGCATCATCGAGCATCAGCGGACGTCGTGGTTGGACAACCGCGCCATCCAGACGGCCGAGTTCAGCAGCTACGACGGCGACGTCGTGCTCTACATGGCCGACAAGTACCACGACGAGTTGATGACGCTCGAGCCTGCATTCAAGACCCGCAAGGCAGATGGTGGTTGGGGTGACTACGTGAAGAACCTCGAGGTCGTCTACATCGGCGGGGACCACCTGCAGATCGTCGACGAGCCGTACATCGCGAAGGTTGCGGCAGACCTCACCACCAAGCTGGCCCAGATCGAGACAGCTCAGACCAAAGCAGCGGAAACCGGAGTTCAGAAGTGACGACAACCACCGCGGAGAAGCTCGCTGAACTCCGCGAAAAGTTGGAGAAGGCAAAGGAACCCGGCTCGGCTCGGGCCATTGCGAAGCGCGATGCAGCAGGGCACAGTACGCCGCGCCAGCGCATCGACATGTTGCTCGATCCCGGTAGCTTCGTCGAGGTCGGCGCCCTGGTGAAGATGGCGGGCGAGGACAACCCGTACAGCGACGGCGTCATGACCGGTCACGGAACTGTCGACGGGCGTCCGGTTGCCGTGTTCGCGCACGATCAGACTGTGTTCGGCGGTGCCGCCGGAGAGATGTTCGGCCGTAAGGTCGCAGCCGTCAACGATTTTGCACTGAAGGTGGGCTGCCCGGTCGTCGGTATCAACGATTCCGGTGGAGCTCGAATCCAGGATGCCGTTTCCTCATTGGCCTGGTACGCCAACATGGGTTCACGTCAGGAGCCCTTGTCCGGCGTCTGCCCGCAGATCTCGGTCATCCTCGGTAAGTGCGCCGGCGGTGCCGTGTACGCACCGATCAACACCGACGTCGTTGTCGCGACCGAAGAGTCGTACATGTTCGTCACCGGACCCGACGTCATCAAGTCGGTCACCGGCGAAGAGGTCAGCCTCGAGGACCTGGGCGGAGCGCGCAAGCAGGCGGAGTACGGAAACATCCATCACGTCGCTCCCGACGAGAAGGCTGCATTCGACTGGGTGCGTGAGTACCTGAGCTTCATGCCGTCCTCGTGCACGGAGAAGGCGCCGCTGATCAACCCGGGTCTCGAACCCGAGATCACCGAGTCGGATCTCGAACTCAACGCCTTCATGCCGGATGCCGACAATGCCGGCTACGACATGCACGACATCATTCTGCGGATCTTCGACGACGGAACCTTCCATGAAATCGGAGCCCAGGTCGCGCACAACGTGATAACCGGGTTCTCCCGCGTCGACGGACTGCCCGTCGGTATCGTGGCCAACCAGCCCACGTACCTCAGTGGCGCCCTCGATGCGGACAGCTCCGACAAGGCTGCCCATTTTGTGCGCCTGTGCGACGCTTTCAGCATCCCGCTCGTTTTTGTCGTCGACACACCAGGCTTTCTTCCCGGCGTCGATCAGGAAAAGGTCGGTGTCATCAAGCGTGGCGGGCGTTTCCTCTTCGCATACATCGAAGCCACTGTCCCGAAGGTGACTGTGGTGGTTCGTAAGGCGTACGGCGGCGGTTATGCCGTCATGGGTTGCAAGCAGCTCGGTGCCGACATCAACCTCGCGTGGCCGACCGCTCGTATCGCCGTGATGGGTGCCGAGGGTGCCGTCAACATCATGGGACGTCGTCAGCTCGCCGAGGCGGGAGAGAACGCACCCGCGGTGCGTGCTCAGTTGATCAACTTCTACAACGAGTTCGTCGCGACGCCGTACATCGCGGCCGAGCGCGGATACATCGACGCGGTGATCGAGCCTTCGCAGACGCGTCTCGAAATCCGCAAGGCTCTGAAGTTGCTCAAGGACAAGACGATTTTCAAGAACCCGCGCAAGCACAACTTGATGCCGCTCTAATTCTTCTTGTCACCGAGGGCGTCGAACTGGCGGCGTAGCGCTTCTATCGCCGCCAGGACGGCAGGTCTTTCGCTGTCGGTCCGCCAGGCGAGGTAGATGTCGCGGCCCAGCGGCGGAAGGGTGTCGAGCATTCGAACACCTTCCGGTGGTACAACTCTCGCCAGGCGCGGGATCAAAGCGACGGCGAGGCCCTGAGCGACGAATTCGACCTGGGTGGGAAACTCGGCGACCTCGTACTCGATTCGTGGGTCGAACCCCTGCGCGCGCAGGGTCCTGACGGTGAAGGTGTGAAAGTCCGTTCCCCGGGTCCACGTCGCCCAGGCATGCTCGGACAGCTCGCTGAGCGCGACGACCTTGTTCTCCGCCAGCGGATGTGACGCGGGGAGAGCAAGCAGCGCCACGTCGTCGTACACGGGCGTGAAGGAGACTCCGTCGGGAAGTTCGACGGGCAGAGTGCTCCAACTGTCGACCACCACGACGTCGAGGTCGCGGCGAATCAGTGCGGGGAGCAGTTCTTCGGATTCGCCTTCGTTGAAGGTGATTTCGAGCTGGGGGTGCGCGTGCCTGATCTCGGCGATGGCTCGCGGCAGCACTGTCCTGCTGGGGGAGACCAGGGCCCCGATGCGTACGCGGCCCGTCACCTCGCTCTGCAGCGACGCGATTTCCGCCTCGGCCTGGGCGAGCGTCGAGAAAACCTCTGCGGTTCGGCGCGCGAGGATCCGGCCCGCTTCGGTGAGTCGTACACCGCGGCCCTGCGGTTCGAGGAGCGGAACACCGACCTCGCGCTCGAGCTTGTTCAACTGCTGCGAAATTCCGGAGGGTGTGACATGCAAGGTGCGGGCGGCAGCCGCTACTGATCCGTTCTCGGCGACAGCGTGCAGGGCGCGAAGTCTTTCGAGATTCAACACAGTAGAAATGCTACCGAATATACGGTCTGAACATTTGCTTGTGCTGAATAGTTAGCGGCAGGAACATTGTCGAGTGACCACTCTGACCTCCGCGACCGCGCAGACACCGACACCCACCCGAACTCCTCGGGGGCGCATCGACCCTCGATTGCTCGTCGTCGGAGGCGCAGCCGCGATCTCGATCAGTTCGCTCCTCATCAAGCTGGCCGATGTCGGGCCCTCGACGGCCGTCTTCTTCCGTTGCTTCCTGGCCTTGCCGCCGCTGTTGTGGTTGGCGTGGCGAGAGTTCCGCCGGGTGGGCAAGCCGAGCCGGCGGGCAGTCGTTCTGCAGGTGCTCGGCGGTCTGTTGCTCGGACTGGATTTTGCGTTGTGGTCGCAGTCGATTCTGATGATCGGCGCGGGTATGGCGAGCGTCGTCGTGAACGTGCAGGTGATCGTGGTGCCCGCACTGTCCTGGTTGGTGTTCGGCAATCGGGTGCCGATGCGCTTCGTCTTCGCCCTACCGTTCATGTTCACGGGAATCGCCTTGGCGGGCGGCGTGTTCGGGGGCGGGGGAACCGGCGACGAACTGCTGTGGGGAACGGCGCTCTCGCTCGTCTCCGGAATCGCGTACGGCGGTTACATCTTCGTGGTCGGCCGTACGGGCGAGGCGGATCGGGCCGCGAGCCAGGTGTTGATCTCGACGACGTCCGCGGGCATCGCCGGCTCCGTCATCGGATCACTGTGGGGCCGGATCGATTTCGTCCCGGGTTGGGAAGCGTTCGGCTGGCTCGCGGCACTGGCGCTGGTCGGCCAGGTGTTCGGCTGGATGCTGATGGGGCACTCGCTCCCTCGGCTGCCCGCCGAGGTGGGCGCGACGCTCCTGCTCATGCAACCGGTGCTCGCCGTGCTGCTGGCGGTTGTGCTGCTCGGCGAACGGCCGGGCGTTGGGCAACTACTCGGGTGCGTCGTCGTTGTCGGAGCGGTCTCGGCCGTCTCCATACGTCGCACCCGAGCAGTCACCCGAGTAGGTAGCGCAGGCTAGTGCACTCGCATCTCGCCGGGCATCCACATGCCCGAGCGGGTTGCGGTGCCCGTCTCCACCTCTGCCGGAACAGCATTCGGGAAGTACCGGTCGTAGCGCTCGAGTGATCCCCAGTCTCGTGCCCAGTCGTCCTTCAGGTACGTCGGAACCGTCGTAGCACCGGCGAGGACCTCGGTGAATCCGAGCGGTCCACCGTTGTCTGCGGACTGCCAGGTATCGGTGGAGCTGACGGCCAGGGGACGGTCCGGGAGGATGCGGAAGTTCGGCATCTCGGCCACACCGTTCTGATGTGTGAACGGACGTTGGCACGGGAACTGAAGGCCGACAGCCCAGTCCAGGAGGACCGGCTGCTCGCTGCCGATGTACGAGTCCAGGGACTCGAGCTTGGGCACGCGCGGCGGCGTGAACGCCATCCACTGATCGCCCGTGAGGTTGGGATCGAACGCGACCACCCGAACGGCGTCGGCGTCCGGCGCGAGTTCGTCGATCGGGATACGGACGTTGCGCCACGACGGCGCCGGGCCGATGTCTCGCGGCATGTACGAACCCTGAACCTGCACTGTTCCGTCGGGCTGAGTCTTGCCGTACTCGACCAGAAGCGACTGGCCGTACGTGATCGCACCGGTGTTGTCGACGGACCACACGCGGCCCGCTACGGACATGACCACCAGCGGTGATTCTTCACTGCGAGTGGGCAATCCGTACCAACTCGAGATGAGGGAAGCAGGTTCCTGCACGCCGGGCTGGTAGCTGCCCATGACTGGCGTCTTCGACGGATCGAGGCCGAAGGGGAGCTTGGCCGTGCTGCCGTTGACGCCGAGGTTACCGGTGCCGCCGCTGGTTCCGGCGCCGGAACCGGTGGCGAAGGTGGGGCCGACACTCTGGCTGTCGGTATTACCCATGCCCTGCTTGACTTCGATGTAATCCGCAGTCAGATCGCTGGGGACCCCATTGGGGGAGAAGCCCTTCGAATCGACTCCGGACAACGGATCCTCGGCGTTGAATCCGGGAGCGGGCAGAGGCCGCAGATTCCCGGAATTGACGTCGGTCTCGACCAGAACGTCCTCGGCCATGCCGCAGGTCTTGCCCGCGAGTGCCTCGATGTTGCTTCGGCCCAGCGAGTACGCCGGGTACTGCGACACAGCGCCCTTGAGTAGTGAGAGCACCTCGAACAGGACCATCAGACCGGCAATCACGGTGAGCGGAGCGGCCGCGAACTTGCGAATTCGTCTGCCCTTGGCCGTGTTCGGTTTCTCGGGCGGGGCAGCAAATCCCTCACGCAGGTACTGCCAGGCGGCAAAGGCCAAGGCGAGAGCAAAGAGCGCGAGGAACAGTGTGTTGGATTCACGGCCGTCGTAGGAGATGGTCTTGTCGAACCACGGAACGCCGTAACTCGAGACGTACCAGTAGCCGTTGATGCCGGCGAACGTCAACGCGAGCATCAGGAGCAGTCCGGCCACGAACACCGATCGGTTACGACGCGAGCGCAGGGCAGACGCGGACACAGCCACGGCGGTCAGCGCGGCGAGAGAACCGGCGATGCCCGCGTACGCACCGAAGTGGTGAGTCCACTTGGTGGGGTTGAACATCATCAGGAACATCGTGCCGAAGACGACGCCGACCAGGCGCCACGACGGACCGGTTGCCGCGCCGGGGACGCGGCCGCGGCGCAACAACACGAAGAGCGTCGTGAAGAGGCACAGGATCATCGTCAAGAACGCGAAGCGTCGGGCAACCGAGCCGTCGACCGTCTGGACGAAGAGGTAGTAGTAGCGCAGGAAGTCCTGGTACCACTCGAGATTGGGCCCGATGATCGTTCGGACGCGCGTGGCTTCCATGACGCCGGCAAAGGTCTGGTCGGCGAAGATGACCACCAGCACGATGGTTCCGGCAGCGGCGATCGGAGCGAGAAGCGGCAGGGTGCCGACCAGTCGGTGACGCTTGACGACGATGCGCACCAACGGGCGCACACCGGCGAGAAGGGCTGCGATACACATCAATCCGGTGGGTGCGGCGGCAAGAGTGAAGGCGCCGATCAAGATTGCCGTGGCCGCGGGCAGCAGACGTCCGGTGGCGATGGCGCGCTCGATGGAGCACCAGGTGAGCAGTGCGCCGAGAGCCACGATGGGCTCGGGGCGAAGACCGTTGTTGTACGCCAGCCAGAAGGACAGGAATACCAGACCGCCGGTCCAGAGGGCGACGTTGCTCCGGCGAACCGCCCGGCCGAGACGCGGGACGACCTCGCGGCTGATGACCATCCAGCACAGGATTCCGGCGAGCAGAGCGGGCAGACGCATGAACGGGCTCGCGGTCGAGATCTTCGCCATCACGGCCAGCACTTCGTAATACCAACCGAACGGGGCCTCGGGAACGCCGAACCAACGGAAGTAGTTGGCCATGTATCCCGCGTCCGGTGAGACTCGAGCCATGGTGAGGAGGTAGCCGTCGTCGGCGGTGTTCGCGCCGATGAAGTGCCACACGACGAGCGTGCCGACCACCACTCCGTCGATACCGGAGAACTTCCACCAGCGTGCGGGCAGGAAGCGTCGGTGCTTGCGGCCGTCGGTGCCGTCGAGGCGAGCCAGGGCGACCAGCGCGACGATGGTCGAGAGGACGGCCACGATCATCGCGACCAGCTTCAAGACGCTCGGGCTCGACGAGAAACGTGAGTCGATCGTCATCGAGAAGCCGAGGCCCTCGGGGGCAGCGCCGTCGGGCAGGTCGCTGAAGACGCCGACCACCTGCGGGCGGAAGTCACCGTCGAGTTGGCCACGAATCGGGTTGCCGTCGGGATAGGTCAGTCCGACGAACTCTGCCGTGGTTCGGTTGACGTCAGAGCTGAACGCGATGGCGCCACAGCGACTGGACTCGACGTCCTCGCGTGCCGCCGAAGCGACGACGACGTTGCGATCGAGCACGTCGACGCTGGTAGCGGACACGCGGACGAACATCGACGAGAGCGCGGCGCCGTCGCCCTGAGCAGGTGCCGTCGACAGCAGGATGCCGCCGCCCTCCGGCAACGAGCTGACCGCGGTACAGGGGATCGATGCGTTGACGTCGATGGGAACCTGCGCCATCAGCGGTGCCTCGACGTCGCCGATCACGCCGTTCTGCGGCCAGTTGACCGAAGCCGTCGTCTGCACGACAGGAAGCAGCGGAGTCGCCAGTGCGAGCACGAAGCCGAGCAAGCCGGCGATGATCGCGACCCATCGCGTGCGATGGAAACGCTCGCGGGCATCCTGACCAGCAGGAGGCGGCGAACTCGAAGTCTGAGGTGAAGCTGTCACGGCGTCGGGCACGGCTACCGATGGTATGTCAGGGCTGAGCGTGGACCTACCGTGCCTGGGTGGTTGGTAGGTCCACGCGTAACAGTTACGACTGGTAACGAATCGGGCCCGGTGTCCAGGTGCCCGATCGGGTCTCGGTGGTGACGTTCATTTGCGCGGGAACCGCGTCCGAATCGAGCGGTGTGTACTGCTCGAGCGAACCCCAGTCACGATCCCAGTCGTTGTCCAGGTAGGTCGGCAATGCCCTGGCCGAGAGCAGTTCGGTAGTCCAGCCGAGCGGTCCGCCGCCGTAGTGGTCCTGCCAGGCGTTGGTGGACTCCGCGCCGATGCGGTCGGGCAGGATGCGCCAGTCGGGGATCTCGGCGACGCCGTACAGGTGATCCACCGGACGTTGGCACGGGAAGGCCAGACCGACAGCCCAGTCCATCAGCACGGGATCGGTGGATCCGACGACGTCCTGCAGCGTGCGCATGGTCGGCACTCGTGGCGGTGTGACCGCCAGCCACTGGTCGGCGCTGATGTCGGTGTCACTGGCCACCAGACGCACGGTGTCGGCGTCGGCGGGCAGCTGATCCATCGGAACGCGCAGGTTGCGCCACGACGGCGACGGGCCGATGTCGATCGGATCGACACGTCCCAGTGCGTCGACGCTCCCGTCGGCCTGCTTCTTGCCGTACTCGACCTGCAGCACTGCGCCGGGGGTGACGATGCCGTCGGAGTTGACGTAGCGGATGCGTCCGGCGGCCGCGACGGTCAGGAGCGGTGCGGCGTCGTTGCGCTCGGGGAGTGAATACCAACCGGTGGTCAGTGACGCGTTCTGAGGTGCTCCGTAACTACCGAGCACCGGGGTTTTTGCGGGGTCGAGCCCGAACGGGAGCGCGACGTTGCTGCCGTTGACGCCGGCCGTCGACTGCGAGCCACCGGCGGTGCCGGATCCGGTTCCCGGCGTGGTGGTGCCGGACTGAGATGTTGTCGTGTCGAGGCTGTTTGCACTGCCTGCTGTCGAGTCCTCGGCGTCGGCCGTGAGGTCGCCTGCAACCCCGTCCGGCGAGAACCCGGTTGATTCGCTCGCACCGAATGCACCTGCGCCGGCGAGATCGGTGGGCCGATCCGTCAATTGCAGAACGCCGGCGTTCGGATCGGACTCGACGAGTACCTCACCCGCGAGACCGCAGCTTCCGCCGAAGACGGATTCGATGTTGGACTTGCCGATCGAATACGCGGGGTACTGCGCGACCGCGCCCTTGAGCAGGGACAGCACCTCGAACAGCACGACCGCTCCGGCCGCGATGGTCAACGGTGACGGGGCGAGAAGGCGGAGTCGCCTGGTCTTCTTGACGCTGTCCTCTGTGCCGTTTCGCCGGCGCGGCTCCATGACGTGGTACCACGCGGCCAGCAGCAGCGCGAGAATCGTGAGGCCGAGGAAGGCCGTCGAGAATCCCTTGCCGGCGATTGACGGCGGCTTGTCCCACCACGGGACGCCGTAACTCGAGACGTACCACCAGCCGTTGGAGCTCGTGAACGCCACAGCGAGGATGAACAGGATGCCCGCGGCGAACAGCGCGCGGTTTCGTTTGGAACGCATGCTCGACGCACTCACACCGACGGCGGCAAGGACGGCCACCGTGGCGGCCAGACCGGCGTACACACCGAAGTGGTGAGTCCACTTGGTGGGGGTGAACTGCATCAGGAGCAGCGACGCGAACACGATGCCGAGGATTCGGCGCGAGGGCCCGATAGCGGTGCCGGGGATCCGGCCCTTGCGCAGGATCATCATGACGCAGAAGACGAGTCCGACGATCATGACGAACATGCCGAAGCGGCGTGCGAGTGAGCCGTCGGGGGAGATGGTCATCAGTGCGTCCCAACGCAACCGTTCCTCGAACCACGGAACGTTCGGCCCGACGGCCGTTCGCACTCTGGTCGATTCGAGAACTGTCGCGAGGGTTTGATCTGCGAAGACCGCGACGAGCACCACGGTTCCGGCGGCGAGAATCGGCATGATCTGGGACAGGAAGCCGACGCGCTTGCCGCGGGCGATCAGGATCTGCAGGATCGGCCTGGCTCCGGCGATCAGCGCGCCGATGGCGATCAGCCCGGAAGGCCCGGCGGCCAGCGAGAATGCGGCGATCAGCACGGCCATCGCGGCGGGCAACAGACGTCCGGTGGCGATGGCGCGTTCGATGGAGCACCACGTGAGCAGGGCGCCGAGGGCGATGATGGGCTCGGGACGCAGGCCGTTGTTGTACGGCAACCAGAAGGCCAGGAACACGAGCCCGCCCGTCCAGATGGCAACCTTGTTGCGGCGCACCGCAACACCGAGTCGCGGTATCACCTCGCGGCTGATGACCATCCAGCACAGAATGCCGGCGATCAACGCGGGCAGGCGCATCCACATGCTCGCGGTGCTGACCTTCGCGAACAGCGCCAGCACGTCGTAGTACCAACCGAACGGCGCTTCGGGGACTCCGAACCAGCGGAAGTAATTGGCCATGTACCCGGAGTGCTCCGAGACTCGGGCCATGCCGAGCAGGTAACCGTCGTCGGAAGTGTTGGCGCCGAACACATGCCACAGCGCCAGCGTGCCGATAACCAGGGCGTCGATGCCGGTGAACTTCCACCATCGCGCCGGCAGGAACCGCCGCGCACGACGGCCGTCGACGCCGTCGATCCGGTGCAGTGCGTACAGCGAGACGATGGTCGAGAGTGCCGCCACGATCATCGCGAACAGTTTGAGAAGTGTGGGGCTGGACGAGAACCGCGAGTCGACGTCCATGTGGGCGGACAGTCCGGCGGGCGCTGCGCCCTGCAGGTCGGTGAAGATGCCGACAACCTGTGGGCGGTAGTCACCGGTCAGGGTGGTGCCGACGCCGTCGATACCGATGACCGCCGCGACGGTCTGCTCGGAGTTGGTCGTGATGGTGATCGCCGTGCACCCGCTCAGTTGATCGAGCGGGGTCGAGATCAATACCGAATCGCGGGTGAGTGCTTCGAGGCGGTCGGCAGTGGTGCGGACGGTGAGGCCGCGGGCGTTTCGGTCCGGCGCCCCGTTCGGCATGGTCGAGAGCAGTGTGCCGCCGCTGCCGCCCAACTGGCCGAGAGTGGAACACGGGATGGTGATGTCGAGCGATGTGGGCGAGTAGGAGATCAGCGGCGACGAAACGCTGTTGACGGTCCCACCCTGCGGCCAGTCGATGCTCGCGGCTTCCTGCTTGACGGGCAGGAAGGGCGTAGCGAGTGCAAGAAGCAGGCCAAGAAGGCCGGTGACTATCGCGATGAGTCGTGCCGTCCGGACTCTCTGGGAATCCGATTCTCGGGGAGCTTCGGGGCCAGTGGGCACGGGTTTCGGGGGCACTACTACTTCAGACGGCACAAGGAACGATGTTAGGCGAGTGCGGGCCCGCACATCCTGAGAGAACTACTCAGGATGCAACTTCCTGTTCGGATTGTGGTGTTTCAAGTGTTCGGGCGATGGTGTCGAGTGAAATACCCAACACTTCCGCGACCGCGCTGATGGTGAAGAAGGCGGGTGTCGCGATGCGGCCGGTTTCGATCTTGCGCAGAGTTTCGACCGAGATGCCGGCGTCGAGCGCTACCTGAACCATGCTTCGGTCCCCCCGCGCCGATCGCAGGAGTTCACCCAGTCGTAGTCCTCGTTCGAGTTCTTCCGCCGTCAGCGGCACGCGCACCATGTGCTTATAGTAATACCGGTATAGTTATTCGACAAGGAAGGTGTTCGAAATGGTCGAAATCAAGACCGCAGGGGAAATCGACGCGATGGCGGCGGCTGGGAGAATCACGGCGCAGGCTCTGGCTGCGGCGCGTGAGGCGGCAAGCGTCGGGGTGACGTTGCTCGAATTGGACGCCGTTGCCGCGGAGGTTATTTCGGCGGCCGGCGCCTCGGCGCTGTTCTTGAACTACCGGCCGGCAACGGCATCGACGCCGTTCCCAGGCGCCATCTGTGCGAGTGTGAACGATGCTGTGGTGCACGGTATCCCGAATGAGTACCGGCTTCGCGACGGTGACCTGGTCAGCATCGACTGCGGCGCGAGACTCGACGGCTGGTGCGGCGACTCCGCCATCAGCTTCACTGTCGGGCGGGGGAGTAGTGAGGATCAGGCACTGATCGACGCGACCGATGAGGCACTTGCCCGTGGCATTGCCGCTGCCCAGCCCGGAAACCGATTGGGCGACATCGGTGCCGCGATCGGACAGTACGCGCGTGGCCGCGGGTACGGCATGCTGGCCGATCACGGTGGGCACGGCATCGGCCGCGAGATGCACGAAGGCCCGGACGTGCCCAACGAAGGTCGAGCAGGCAAAGGCTTCCGGCTGCGTCCCGGCCTGGTCATCGCCATCGAACCGATGCTCATCGCCGACGGAACCGACGACTACCGGCACGACGCCGACGGGTGGACCCTTCGCACCGTTTCGGGCGCCCGGGCTGCGCACAGTGAGCACACGGTCGCGATCACCGAAGACGGTCCGGTGATCATGACCCGCTGATCAACCCGCTCAGCTCTGGTTGGAGGTCTTGCCGCTCACGAGGTCTCGTACGTCCCACACCCACACGTCGTCGACGCGCTTGGCGTCGAAGCCGACCAGCTCGTCGACCGTGTGGCGCAGGGCGTCGTCGCCGGAGAATCGGGGAAGCACCAGTACGTCGGCGTGCCAGTACCGCAGGTCGGTCAGTGCGTTCGCTCTGGTGCCCACGTCGATCAACGGGACCTTGCCGGTTTGTTTGGCATTGACCAGCAGGGTCGAGGTGGGCCGGGACTCGGCGCCGTAGATTCCGGCGCGGGTCTTCGAATCCGGGCCGACGAAGTACCCGCCGGCGATGGGGAAGCCGAAGTCGGCGTCGACCTGCCAGCTCAGTGCGCGGGCGTCTTCGGCGCTCGCGACGGGAACCGTCACCAGGGTGCCGTCGCTGACGTAGTTCTCCCACGAGCCGCTGGTGATGAATTCGGGCGTCGCAGATCGCTGATCGGCGTCGATGGGGGTCGGGATCAGGGGAATCATCGCGACGGCGAGAGCCACCAGCCAGACACCGGCTGCCGTGCGGCGCGGTCCACGAAGTTCGACAAAAGCGCGGTAGGTGCCGAGGGTGAGCAGCAGCCCGATCGCCGGAATCGCGCCCATCGCGAATCGGGATTCGAGCACCGATTCGAACAACGGCAGGTCGGCGAGGAGTTTCCACGGCAGAGTGATGCCGGTCTTGTCACCGTCGATGGTCAGTTCGGAACCGAGCGAGAGCACACCCATGACCACGATCACGGCGGCGGCAGCGCGGGTCAGACGGATGCGCCACAGCCACACCGTTGCACCGAGAAGCAGGAGCACCAGCGGCCATCCGAAGTACGCGTTCTCCTCGGTCGGGTTCATTCGGAACTCCGCGCCCTCGGGGTCGCCCGCAACCGATTCGGTCGGGAACGTGGTGAGTGCAGCGGTGTCGTTGCCTGCCTGACCGTGTGAGACGCCGTCGTAGCTCGCTGGGCCGAAGAACTGCGACCACAGCGGCACCGCAGTGATCAGGAGTGTGACCGCGCCGCCGATCACGAGGCCGGGCATCGCGCGCTTGATCGCCTGGCGCGACTTGGCCAGGCCGGGCAGTGCATAGGCGGCGCCGAACACCATGGCTGACATCGTGAAGATGAGGAGCGGTTCTTCACCGAGGAAGATCTGCCAGGCGACGAGTAGGCCGAGGACGACACCGTCGCGAACCGGACGCTTGCCGTTCGAAATGCGCACTACCTGCAAGAATATGAACGGAAGTACGAAGAACGCGACGAAGTTCGGGTGGCCGTTGGCATGCGAGATCATGGCGGGCGCGAATCCGCAGAACCCCGCTCCGACGGCGGCGGCGACCTTGGAGCGGACGGAGACTCCGGTCAGTACGTGCCGCGAGAATGCCCAGTACCAAGCGATGGCGGTGCCGCCGAGGCCGGCGGTCAGCCCGATCGCATACGTGGCGGTCGGTCCGAAGATCAGCGTGATCGGGGCCAACGGGATACTGATGCCGAACATCGCGGTATTGGCCATCAGGTTCACGCCGAGTGGATAATTCTGCAGGTCACTGAACAGTGGGCTGCGGAACTGGGCGAGGGCGTGAGCGGTATCGGCGAAGAACCATTCCCACATGGCCTGGTCGCGGCCCGCGTTGAACAGATAGCCGGACTGCAGATCGCTCCACAGGTTGGACATCACGTAGATCGCCGCGACGGTGAACGTCGCCATGATCGCGAGGTCGACCAGACGACCGCGCTGGACGACCGAGCGCCGCACTGCTGAACGGACTCGCCCTGGACGTGCTTCTTCGAGCAGTTGGACGTCGGGCAAGGTCTCGGTCATGCAGTCGGTGCCTTTCGGTTCTGGCGCCCATCCCTGAAGTGGCGATCTCAGAAGTTCGGGGTGGCCTACTTAGGTCTCGATTCGATAACTTCCACTGTCAGAGTAACGAACAAAACGGTTCGCGTCCGCGAGCGGGCGCAGTCAGCGGGACAAACCGGTCCGCCCGACTTGTCCGGAAAGTAATGTTTTCGTGCACCGTTTGACGGGTTCGTGACCGGGGTATCGCAACAAGGATCTTGCTCGCGTTTGTTCAGGCAGCCCCGACGAATCCCATCCTCGACGAAGAGTTGGAACCTACGTCCGGGGCCTATACCGGATGGGATGGTGCTTGTGCATGTCGAAGACAGCAGTTCGTAGTAGCGCAGTAGGAGCAGTGGCCTTGTTGGCCGTTGTCCTGGGGGGTGGGACGGCGTCGGCAGGCGTTGACAACACCAGTTCGATCACCGACGTCAAAGGGAATCGGATAGAAGTCTTCCAGGCTGATACCGCTATCCACGTCTTTCCGCCTCTCGACAGCTCACCGCTGAGTGTCGAGTTCTTCCACGACGGGGTTGCCGGCGTGAAGATCGACGGGCCGGACGCGGCAAGCTTCACCGGAACGAAGCTGACGATCGGTTATCAGATCGGTTACCCGATCGCGCTGACCGGCGCGACGGTCGTTCTCAACAGTCCTGGTCTCGACTGGGCAGTCGAGAGTGGAACGAACCTCGGGATCGGTCTGGTTCCGGATTTCGAACTGGGCCTGGATATTTCCAATGGGTTCGTCATCGGTGGTGACATCATTCCGTCGCAGGAACTGGACGTCGACCTGGCGCCGGGCGGTATCACCGACGTCGCGCTGCTCGAAGATCAGGAGTTCGACGGTCCCGAAGCCGCTGTCCGTCTGTCCGGAGTTCACGGTTATGTACAGGGAGCAATCGGTCCGGTGACCATCAGGCCGTACGCGAAGGCTGTCACGTCGAATGGCGATACCGTCGTCACTTACGGTGTGCCGCAACGGTTGTAGTGCAGTACCGGCGCTCCCGCCCTCACGCTGCAACAGCGTGGTGGTGGGAGCGTTCCGAGTTGTGAGTTGTCGAATCGGTGCCACGAATAGGCTCGGCGTCCGCCCAATGGGCACTGCGGGAAACACTGACGAGTTTCGCGACCAGCCGTGCCGCGATCCACACGAGGTACACGGCGGTGATCAGAAGCAGAAGCGCCCAGTCGTGCGCGAAAAATCCGACTATCCCGCCGATCGTGAACGCGAGGGCGACGAAGACGACGCGTCCTCCCACGTCGGTCTCGACCAGATACTCCGGCTCGATCGGATCGTCGAAGTCGTTCGATTCATCGGCGTCTCCAGCCGATTCGGCTCTGGACTTCTCGTGGTGTTCGGTCGGGATCTCGAGTAGCTCACCCCATTCGAGCACCGCAACGGTGTGTGCGGTGTCGGTCGGGATCGCGCGGTAGTCGCGGGACTCGGAAACGTCGATGAGTGCCCTTGCCAGAGTGAGTACTTCGATGCGATTGCGAATCGCGACGCTCAACACTTCGTGGAAGGCCTGCTCGCGCCCGAACGGTTTGCCGCGCGCAATGACCAGAACATGTTCTGCGGAATCGAGAACTGCACGATGCGGTACAAGCTCGCGGCTTTGCGTAACGAGTTCGCTCACTGTCATCACCTACCCCGCCGGTGGTTGATGCGGCCGTTTGCTCGACTGCGCTTGGAGGGGCTGAGTACCCCGGCAGTTTCGGAAACAAACTCGCCGGACAGCGTGTCAGATTTGCGCAGCCGGGGCCGAGAGTGCTCCGAGGCAACTTTCGATCAGGTCGGCAACAATCACGTGAGCACGTTCTCGGCTGTCGACGCGACCCTCCCACGTGGCAAAAGTGACGACGGCGAGCACGGTCAGAGTTGCCGCCCGAAGTTCGGCGATCTCTGCCGGCAACGAGGACGCAGTGACTATCCGCCGCTGAACTTCGCGGAAACTCTCGGCCTGCATGTGATCACGGATGGTCGACGACATGGCGGGGTCGAAGATCGACTGCACCAGGAACCGTGCGTACAACGTGCCCTCGCGGTAGATGGTCTGTTCCGCCAACGGCAGGACGAGAGCCTCGACGAGGGCACGCATCGTCGGTGGATTCGCGTCGAGATCGATCGTGTCGAGCAACTCGCGTCGACGCTCACCGGCAGGTCGCATTCTGGACTCGACGACGGCCGCCAGCAAACCTTCACGTGAACCGAAGTGATACTGCGCAGCCGATTTGTTGGCCTGTCCGGCTTCGGTCTGAACATCACGAAGCGTCAGAGCGGCCAGACCTCGTTCGGCAACCAGACGCTCGGCTGCATCGATCATTGCCGCTCGGGCATCGGTTCGGGTCACGGTATGAAGTTAGGGGTGCGTCGGGGTCGCGTCAACGACCCCGACGGTAAGCCTTTTGTGACGTATCTCCTGGTTAGATCGCGTCAGAGCGGGTAACGACCACAAACGGGCCCTGCTCGGTGACTGTGAAACGAGGATCGTCGAACAGTTCCTTGGGGAACGTGACCGTGTAGCGGCGGACGTTCGGGTCGTTGGGGTAGACATCCTCGGCCAACCGCAGTGTGTACCCGTCGGCGCCCTGGCGGAAGACGAAGGCGTCGGGACTGCGCCACGGCGACGCGTCCAGCGCAGCTATCAGTTCGTCAGGGGTCTTCAGTTCCGACCACTGCTCGATCAGTGCGGCGCGGGCACGGAAATCGGCGAGGGGGTTTGCGTAGTGCGACGTCAGACCTTGGAAACCGAAGTACGGGTAGAAGCTCAGGAAGCCGATGTCGGCGGTGAGTACCACCGTGTCATGGGGTTCACGTCCCAACTGTTCGCGGATGATCCGGTCGATGTCCGCGTAATTGGCTTCGGCCCCTGGAGGTCGCTTGTCCCCGCGCTCGCCGTTGCCGTCGGTATCGCTGTATGCCACAGCGATATCCGGCGCCAGCACCTGCGGGATGTTCTGCGCGAAGGCGATGGCTCCGATGACACCGAGTGCAACCAGTACCGCTTTGACGCGGGGATTTTCGCTGGTGGCCAGGACGATCCAACCGGCGAACTCGAAGAATCCGAACACGCCGGCGGCCGCAAGGAGTCCGATCAGGACCGGCTCCAGTCGGAAGCCGAGGAGCGTACTGCCGGCGACGGTGAACGTCATGGACAGCAGTGCCCACAGATACACGGCAATGACACCGATACCGAGTGCCCGGGCGCGGCGGGAGAAGAGGAAACGAGAAATCAGCCAGACCGTGCCGAGTAGGCACAGTCCGCCGACGAGGGTGAAGCTCAGCATCGGGAAGGGCAGTACCGCACCGGAATCGGGGAGGTAGTGCATTGCCGTGCCGGATTCTGCAGTGGCACCCGAGAGTGCCTTCAACAGGTAGGGCGCCCAGACCGTCAGAGCGACCAGTCCGGAGATCACGGCGATGACAGCGAGCCTGACGAGGGGGCCCAGCGCGGCTTTCCATGTGTTCTGGGCGCGGGCGGCAAGTACTGCGGCAACGACGGCCATCAGAGTCACGGCGAATGCGGCGAATCCGAGGTACAGCGTGTAGACGGTTGCGGCGAAACCGAGGAACAGGCCCGTCCCGAGAATTGCGCCGGCTCCGGCAAATCGAGAGGCACCCGGGCGATCGAGAGCCCCCCACGCCAGGATCAGCACCGGCGGGATCAGGAGGTTGATGACGGCGCCGTACGCCTCGGGGGAGTTGTACGCCAACACGACGGCAGTGACGGCCAACGCTGCAACGACGGCCCAATCGCGTCGAATCAGCTTGGTCCACAACACGAGTGCAACGACGGCGACGACGGCCAGCGAGCCGATCGCGTAGGGCTTGAAGGCTTCCCAACCGTCCATGCCCAGCAGGTTCGCGACGCGTCCACCGATCCAGAACCAGCCGGCCGGGTAGAACGGCGGCAGATCCACGTACGTCATGTCCTGCAGCGCAGCCGAATCCGTCAGCCGGGTCAGGTACTCGGTCCGGAACTGCTGATCGACCGAGACGCCGTGCAGATACAGACTCGTCGCGGCCAGGGGAAGTCCGAGCGTCGTGGTGACGAAACCGGAGAGCCCGGCCCACGAGAGGAGTTTTGCGACCCGCTCGGCCTTGCGGGCGCGGAACATCAGAACCGCAACACCGACCACTGCGATGCAGAGCACCTGCAGCACCGTCGTGACGGCCTGCGTGACGTTGGAAGACGTGAACGCCGGCCACTGCACTCGGCCGAAAGCAAAGAGCCCGACAGCGGCTACAACAGCGGCGACCAGCGCTCCGAGGACCATTTCCACCACCGTCGCCGCGGCATTACGCCACGGCGACGGGGTCGAAAGGTCTGTACTCGGAGCAGTTGTTGTTTCTGGCACGGGAGGAGCTTAAACCGGCAACTTCCGGAAGATCGGGCGCGGCACGTGGCGCAGACCCATCATGACGAAACGCCACGGGCCGGGAGTCCAGACGATTTCCTTGCCCTTGTCCGAGGCGGCAACAGCGAGCTTCGCGACGATGTCCTTGTTGACCGTCAGCGGAGCTTCCTTGACGTGGGCACTGAACTGCGTGCGCACCATGCCGGGGCGAACGACGGTGACCTGCGGTCCGAATTCCGCGAGAGCCTCGCCGAGTCCGAGGTAGAAACCGTCGAGGCCTGCCTTGGTGGAGCCGTAGACGAAGTTGGCACGCTTGACGCGCTCGCCGGCAACCGACGACATCGCGATGATCTTGCCGAAGCCCTGAGCCTTCATCTTCTCGCCGAGAAGAACACCGACCGAGACGGACGCTGTGTAGTTCACGTTTGCGACCAGAACCGCCTTGCGCTGGTTCTGCCACAGCTCTTCGGAGTCACCGTCCAATGCGAAGGCGACGATCGCGACGTCGACGTCCCCGTTCGAGAACGCCTGGTCGATCACCTTCGGGTGCGATTCGAAATCAACGGCGTCGAAGTCGATGAGCTCCACCGAGGTGGCACCCTTCGCTTCGAGCTGCTTGACCGCAGCTTCGCGTCCCGGATCGCCGGGAAGTGCCGCAAGAATGACGCGGAGCGGCGCCTTCTTCAGGTATTCCTCACAGATGGCGAGGCCGATCTCGGAGGTTCCACCGAGAAGCAAAACGGTTTGCGGGTTACCTACAGCGTTGATCACAGTTCCAGCCTTCTGGACATATCGGAGGCGAAAACGCCTGTGGGGTCGTACTTGCGGCGCGTCGCGATCCACTCGTCGATGCGCGGGTACATGGCGTGGAAGGTTTCCGCGGACGTCCGCGAATCCTTGGCCGTGTACAGGCGCCCACCGAATTCGAGGACACGCTTGTCGAGTTCGGTGACGAACTCGTTCAGGCCCGGCTTGATGCGGAAGTCGACGCAGATGTTCCAGCCCGGGATCGGGAAGCTCAGCGGCGCCTGGTTGCCCTCGCCGAACAGCTTGAACACGTTGAGGAACGAGTAGTGCCCGCTGCGCTGGATGTCGACGATGATCTTCTTGAATTCGTCGACGGCCTCCGGCGGAACCACGAACTGGTACTGCAGGAATCCGTTGGATCCGTACGCCCGGTTCCACTCACCGAACATGTCGAGCGGGTGGTAGAACTGCGTCAGATTTTGGACCTTGCCGCGGTACTTGCCGGACTTGCGGAACCAGACCTCACCGATCGCGGTGAAGTTGAACTTGTTGGCCAGCCCGTTGGGGAAGACGTCGGGGAACGTCAGCAACTGCGGCGCATCGAAGGCGAGCGGGTTCTTCTGCAGCTTGGCCGGAAGCTGGTCGAGCTTCGCCAGAGATCCGCGCGAGACTGCCGCACGGCCGAGCTTCGGGGGCGCGGAAATCGCGTCGAACCAGGCGCTCGAGTACTCGTAGTTGGCCTCGCTGCCGTCGCTGTGCAGCGCGATGGTCTCGTCGAGGCTGTTGGTGACGTCGCCGTCGGCGATGAAGTACGCCGTCTCGGTCGGTGTCATCTTGATGGTTGCCCGCAAGATGATGCCCGTCAGGCCCATGCCGCCGATCGTGGCCCAGAACAGTGCGGCCTTCGGGTCGTTACGCCCGCCCTTGGGGGTGAGCGTGCGAACCTTGCCGTCGGCCGTCAGTAGATCCAACGACACGACGTGGTTGCCGAAGCTACCTGCGCTGTGGTGGTTCTTGCCGTGGATGTCCGAGCCGATGGCGCCGCCGATCGTGACCTGGCGAGTACCCGGCAGGACCGGAACCCACAGGCCGAACGGCAGAGCAGCCTTCATCAGCTGATCCAGATTCACACCGGCGTCGACGTCCACCAGGGCGGTGTCGCGATCGATGCGATGAATGCGGCTGAGTGCATTCATGTCGATGACCAGCCCACCGGCATTCTGCGCCGGGTCGCCGTACGAGCGGCCGAGGCCGCGCGCGATGACACCGCGTCGCAGATGCGATGGCTTGGAATCGTTCTGTTCCGCAACCTGGGCGACCGCGTTGGCGATCACTTCCACGTCGGGGGTGGACAGCACCTGTGCGGTGGTGGCGGCGGTGCGTCCCCAACCGGTGAGGGTGCGGGCTTGGGTGTGGAGAGCCGGCTGCGGCGTCTCTTCTGCTGTCGTGGACATCAAGGTAGAGGTTACCTGGGAGTAGTGCCGACGGCTCCGACTCGAGTGGTTACTCTCGTCGTCGTGCCCGAAACACCTGCAAGTCACCAGCACGAACCCCACGTCCCGCTGCCCGTCGAGATTCCTGTCACGACGGACATCGCCGACGACGCGTTGGACCTGAAAACGCAGATCGTCCGGTTCGTCGCGACGGGTGGGCTGTCGGCGGTCGTGGACTACGGGCTGTACGCATTCCTGTTCAAGGTCGTCGGCCTCGATCTGAGCGTGGCCAAGTCGATCAGCTTTATCGCCGGCACTACGACGGCGTATCTGATCAACCGGCGGTGGACGTTCAAGGCCGAGCCTTCTCGCGCCCGCTTCATCGCTGTTGTCATGCTGTACGCGGTCACTTTTGCGGTTCAGGTCGGGCTCAACGCGCTGATGGTGCATGTGCTCGCCGACGAGTGGTGGCGCATGCCGCTGGCCTTCGTCATCGCGCAGGGCACCGCGACGGTTATCAACTTCATCGTTCAGCGGGCAGTGATCTTCAAGATCAAGTAACGGTTCGGGGTGGATTAGCGCATTCGTCCGGTTTCTCGAGAGAGAATCGACCCCATGATCATCGTTCTCGATTCTTCGGCCCTGACCAGGGGTGCACGGTTCGACGCCGCCATCGCCGACGCTCGCGCACTCGGACACCGCGTCGTCGTGCCGCGATTGGTCGTTCTCGAAGTTGCGAGTCGCTATCGCGAGGAATCGGCGGAGATGATCGCGGCCCTGAGCGTCCAGGCGCGCATGTACGACCGACTGGGATTGCGGCGCGACCTCACCAGATTCGTCGACGCAGCTCACGACAAGGCCGACGGCTATGTCGACGACGTGATCGAAGACCTCGTGGCGATCGGCGTCGAAGTGGTCGATCCAGTCGACGTGTCGCATCTCGAGGTGGCCGAGAGGGCGATCTCGCTGCGTCGGCCCTATACCGACAAGAAGAAGCGAGACGGCTACCCGGCGACGCTGAACTGGCTGACCGTGCTCGATCTCGCCGACCGCAACCCGGAGGTCGACGTCATCTGGGTCAGTTCCGACGCACGGGCATACGGCGAAGGCGAAGACGGGGTCTGGCACGCGGATCTCGCGCGTGAACTGGCATCGCGCGGCCTCGAGTATCGGGTCCGCTGGGCGTCGGACATCCCGGTGATCGACGGACCGGTGCAGGTGGAGCAGGTGACTGAGGTCGCTGAGGTCGCGCCCGAGGCCCCGGTTGCTCAGGGCTTCGTGGAGCCGGAAGCGGTCGTTCCAACAGAGATTCCCGAACCCGAGGTTCCGGCGGCGCCCGTCGTTCCGGAGGCACCGGCATCACCTCCCGCGCCCAAGCCCGTACAGCGTGCAGCGCGGACGAGAGTTGCGCCGCAGCGCATCGAGCCCGCCCCGAAAGCTCAGTCCGGTGGACTGCGTGGTCTGGGCAAGGTCATCGGCGGGCGGAAACGAAAGGTCACGATCGTCGACGATCTCGACGAAGTCGACCTCTTCGGTGCCTGATCGCTTCTAATCTGGACAGATGTCTCTGTTGCCGACAGTCAGTCGTAGGACCGGAACTCGATACGGCAGGCCGAGTATCGAATCGCAGGTCCTCTACAACGCGTGTCGATGGATGCTTCGGCCCGTGGTCGGGATCGCGCCGCTGACGCCTGGCGCAATGCGCCGCGCCGCAGTTCTGGACTCGGCCGCGGGTGTACGCATTCCGTCCGGGATCGATCGGGAAGCGATGCGTTTTCCAGATTTCGACGGCGAACTCGTGCGCACGGCAGGATCGACGGCTGATCTGCGCGAGGGTGTAGTTCTCTACCTGCACGGCGGCGGGTTCATGTGCTGCGGGCTCAACACGCATCGGCCGGTCGTTGCCAGCATCGCCAAGCGAACCGGCCTTCCGGTCCTGCACATCGCGTATCGGCAGTTGCCGAGCACGAGCATCAGCGGGTCCGTCGACGACTGTCTGGATGCGTACCGGTGGCTCCTCGAACAGGGAGCCTTGCCGGAAAAGGTTGTCTTCGTTGGTGATTCGGCCGGAGGTTTCCTGGTCTTCGCGACGGCGCTTGCAGCAGTTTCCGTGGGGCTCGAGGTTCCGGCCGGTCTTGTCGGCCTCTCACCGCTCCTCGATCTCGATTGCACCACCAAATCGGTCCATGCCAACGCTCGACGCGACGTGATCGCCCCGGTGTCGGCATTGATAGCGATCGGAAAGCTTGGCGGACAGACGAACTCGCCCGTCGACGGCGATCTTGCAGCTTTGCCGCCGTCGTTGCTGATCGCCGCCGAATCCGAGGTTCTCAGAGTTGATTCGGAGGTGATGGCGCAGCGGCTCGCCGCCGCGGGGGTGCCGTGCTCGCTGCAGATCTGGAACGGTCAGGTTCACGCGTTTCCCGCCGTGTGGCCTGGCTTGCCGGAGAGCCGGGCTGCGTTACGCGACGTTGCCAGGTTCATTCGCACCAGGCTCGATGCGGTCCCACCCCAGGCCGCGGGCGAAAGTTGTTCGGGAAGTTGAACTTCCGTTCCACCTATGGATTATCGTGTGCTCGGGCATAGATCGATTCGAGTTCGGTTACCGCTGAACGTCGATCGACGTTGTCGGGATCGAGGCGGTGTTGGAGGTTGATTCCGAGAGTGCCGGCCAGAAGGGTGACGGCAACCAACTCCGGATTGGCGACCGGTGTGTCGATCGAACGCAGGTAGTCCGCGTACAGCGTTCGCATTGCGACGTACTGCTCTGCGTAGGTCTCGCGGATGGTGGACCCGGGAATCACGGCTTCGATCAGGATGGTCGAGAAAATTCGTGCCTCGGGGTACGACATCAACACGAAGTTGGCTTCGATCAATGCTTCGATTCCGGTCGCCGAGGATGATGCCAACTCTGCGCGCAACTTCTCCATGCCCCACCGGAATGCGTCTTCGACGACGGCTCGTAGAAGCCCGTCTTTCGATCCGAAGTGCCAGGCCACAGACCCTCGGCTGATGCCGGATCTTTCCGCCACGGCTTGTACGGACATGGCGGCCGACCCGCCTTCCGCAGCCAGTTCGGCCGCGGCCTTCACCAGTCGCCGTCTGGTTTCCTCGGAAATCTCCTGCTTGCGTGTCGACGCCATTCGGTGTTCCTGCCTTCTTTCGTTCTCGAGTGCAGCCAATTCCGGCACGCGGTGACGTCGACGTGCCCGTCGGGGCCGAGACCTGCGCACCGGCACTCATGCTACGAGGCCGGTCATCGGACGGCCGTATTCCTCTCGCGACACCCTCTTGCCTATGTTGATCGTCCAGTTCTATGCTGAGCGTCCAATAACTTAACGGAAATGGGCGGACATGGAACTCATCGATCTGACTAGAACTCTCGATCCGGCCGATCGGGAACTGCTCCCCGAGGGTTTGAAGGCACTGGCTTCCGTCGTTGCCCCCTCGGTGGCCTACTCGCACCCCGCAGGTGCCGGACGCGACGAGTTCGCGGCAGCACTGCAGTGCGGAGTTCATGATCTTCCGGACGGTGAGGGGTGGGGATCGGAGATGTTGAGTGAGTTCAACAGCCATCTGGGCACACACGTCGACGCGCCGTTGCACTACGGATCAACCTCAGAGGGTAAGCCTTCTCGCACGATCACAGACATCGCGTTGGATGAATTATTCTGCGAGACAGTGGTGCTCGACCTGCGCGGCCGGTGCGAGGCGAATCAGCCGATCTCGGTGGACGCGCTGAAAGCTGCCCTGGCGGAAAACGGTGCGTCCGTTTCCCAGGGTGGTGCCGTGTTGCTCCGTACCGGACAAGAGAGCTTCACCTTGGCCGATCCAGGGTTCTTTCAGTATCCAGGGATGAGTCGCGAAGGCACGCTGTTTCTCGCCGAGCAAGGCGCGAAGGTGCTGGGCACCGACGCTGCCGGCTGGGACTTGAGCTTTGCAGTCATGGCGCAGAAATTTCGTGACACCGGCGACAACTCGGTTCTCTGGGACGGGCACCGGGCCGGACGCGAACGTGAAGTATTCATCGTTCAGCAGTTGTCGAACCTCGCCGCGCTTCCGCCCTCGGGATTTCACGTGGCGTTCTTCCCGATCAAGCTTGCGCGAGCCAGCGCTGCCCCGGCTCGTGTGGTCGCGTTCGTCTGAGCAGAATTCCCGCCTCAACTAACGAACAATTCAGTGAAAGGTATTGATTCACAGTGAAACTTGCGACCGTCGAATACGAAAAGACCCAGCAGACGGCTCTGGTGACGGGCAGCGGCGAGCAACTGTTGTTACTCGAGCGAGCTCATCATGATGTGACGGGAAAACCGGCTCCAGAACTGGAAACCATGCAAACCATCATCGAAGGTGGTCCGGCGGCACGGGAGATCCTGGATCGGCTTGCAGACGAGCAGCCGGCAAGTGCAATCGTCGACGCGGGTGATGTGCGCTGGATGTCGCCGCTTCCTCAGCCGGTCCAGATCCGAGACTTCGGCTGCTTCATGGATCACTTCCGCAACGCTCGCGCCCGAATTCAAGGGGTCGCACTCGAGGACGTCGAACTGCCGAAGATCCAGTTGGAGCGCCCGCTGTATTACATAGCGAACCGATTGGCGGTGACCGGACACGAATCTGACGTCGTGTGGCCCGAGTACTCGAGCCTGCGCGATTACGAACTCGAATTCGCCTGTGTGCTGGGGCGCGGTGGAACCGACATCTCACGCGCGGATGCCTCTGCGCATATCTTCGGTTACACCATCTTCAACGATTTCAGCGCCCGCGATACTCAGCTCGAGGAGATCTCCACCGGACTCGGTCTCAGTAAGAGCAAGGACTTTTCGAACGCGAATGTCCTCGGCCCCTGGATCGTGACGGCCGACGAAGTCGGTGACCCCTACCAACTCGAGATGACCGCGAGAATCAACGGAGACGAGGTGAGCCGAGGAACCAGCGCCGACATGGACCATCGTTTCGAGGACGTGATTTCGTTCGCCTCGACTTCCACGCGGCTGTACCCGGGTGAAGTCTTCTGTTCCGGCACCGTGCCGAGTGGATGCGGCTTGGAACACGGGCGGTTCCTCGAACCGGGAGACGTAGTCGAACTCGAGGTCGCCGGCCTCGGTGTATTGAGGAATCGAGTGGTGGCGTGAGCGGCGAAGTCATGGTTCTCGGTGTCGGCGCGACTCCCTTCGGGCGGCACGCGGATACCTCGGCCTCGGAATTGGCGGGGCGTGCGGCGATCGATGCCGTCGAAGACGCGGGCCTGACCCGCGGTGACGTCGGTGCAGTCTTCTACGCGACCGTCAGTCAGAAGGCGATCGACCGGCAGCACATGATCCCAGGCCAGATTGCCTTGAGGCCTTACGGTTTCGGTGGAGTCCCGGTCGTCAATGTCGAAAATGCCTGCGCCGGCGGGGCAACGGCACTCTGGCTGGCGATCGCCCACGTTCGCGCCGGTCTGTCCGAGGTCGCATTGGCGGTCGGGGTGGACAAGCTGGTGTGCTCGGATCCGGCTCGAAGTCTGGAGGTGTTCGACGGTGCGCTCGACGTTGCGCATCGCGACGATACGCTCGCCGGCCTTGCTTCGCTGTCCGCTCCGGTGCCGGGTGAACTCGGATCGCAGGGTGAGCGTTCGGTGTTCATGGAGATCTACGCTTCTCTTGCCCGGGCGCACATGGAGAGATTCGGAACGACCGAGTTCGAACTCGCGTCCGTAGCAGCCAAAAATCATGCGCATTCCGTGCACAATCCGCGGTCGCACTTTCGCAAACCCTTCACTGTCGACGAGGTGCTTGCCGCGAGGCGAGTCGCGTGGCCTCTGACCGTTCCGATGTGCTCGCCCGTCAGTGACGGTGCAGCGGCGGTCGTTGTGACCACTGCAGACTTTGCGCGAAGGCACGATTCCTCTCGGCGGGCGGCGCGGGTACTCGGTTGCAGCTTGGTGTCAGGCACGGATCGGGCCGCAGATGACGTGGAGAGTCACATCGGTCGCCGAGCGGCAATGAGCGCATACGAGGAAGCCGGAGTCGGGCCAGGCGATGTGGATGTGGCAGAGGTCCACGACGCCACGGCCTTCGGTGAAGTACAGCAGGTCGAGAATTTGGGGTTCTGCCCGATCGGTGAGGGCGGCGCATGGTCGGCGTCCGGTGCGAGTTCATTGGGAGGCGTGCGTCCGGTCAATCCGTCAGGTGGGCTCGAATCCCGTGGTCATCCGGTCTCGGCAACGGGACTAGCGCAGGTCTTCGAACTTGTCACGCAGTTGCGTGGACAAGCAGCGCGGCGACAGGTTCCCGGGGCTCGAATCGCGGTCGCAGAGAACGGCGGAGGTCTCTACGGCATCGAGGAAGCCGTCGCCGCGGTCACGATCTTGGGAGGGCCACGATGAACGCGGACATGATGAACGATGAACCGACGGCGCCAGGCTTGCACGAGCAAGCGGGATATGCGGATCTGATTCTGTCGGCGCTGCGACGCCGACCAGACCACATCGCGTTTCGATTCACGGATCGGAACGGTGATCGGGCCGAGCTGACGTATCGGCAGACCGCTGAACAGATAGAGCGGATTGCAGGTGTCCTCAGTAGCCTCGCTCTGCCGGACGGAGGCGGGGTAGCCCTGCTTGCGGGTCCGTGTCCTGAAGCATTCACGGTCATGGCCGCGGCGTGTCTGGCAGGCGTGCGCTACACGGCCCTCCATCCGCTCGCGACCGAAGAGAACGACAGGATGGTGCTGAAAGACAGTGGTACCGATCTCCTGTTGGTTGCCGACGGACAGTTCCAGGCGCGCGCCGAAGCGGCGCAGACTCGAGTGATGTCACTGTCAGCCCTCGAATCAGCGTGTGAATTGGCTACGGCGGGAACAGGTTCAGGCTTCGGCGGTCAGGGTCGAGCTTTGTATCTCTTCTACACCGGTGGAACTACCGGTGAGCCGAAGGGCGTCATGCTCAGGGACCGATCTTTGGTCGCCAATGCCTGGGCCTGCACCACGTGGGAGTGGCCGGCTGATACCACCATGCTGCTCACCACGCCGATGTCTCATGCTGCCGGTCTGCTCGTCGCACCCGGTCTGCAGCGAGGTGCAAGCTTCGAGTTGCACAGGTCGTTCGACCCGGACAGGGTTGTCGACGCAATCGAAAATGACGGAGTCACAGCTACATTCGTCGTTCCTACGATGCTCTACGCCTTGCTCGACCATCCACGTCTGTCGAATGCGAATCTGTCCGGGCTGAACTGGATGCTTTACGGTGCTGCACCCATCGACCCCACCAGGCTCGCGCAGGCAGGGGCGGTGTTCGGGCCGATCCTGAGCCAGCACTACGGTCAGGCCGAAGCCCCGAATGCGTTGACGGTGCTCGATACACGTGAGCACACGGACGATCCCGCAGTTCTGGAGAGTTGTGGGCGCGCAATGCCAGGTGTCGAAGTGGTGTTGTTCGACGAGCAGGGAAACGAGACCGCGACGGGCGTACCCGGCGAGCTTTGTGTGCGAGGTCCGCTCGTGATGGACGGCTATTGGAACAAACCTGAACACACCGCTGCAGCGCTCGCGAATGGGTGGTTGCACACCGGCGACGTTGCTCGGATCGACGAAACTGGGCTCATCTCGATCGTCGACCGCATCAAGGACACGATCATCAGCGGTGGATTCAACGTCTACCCGCGCGAAGTCGAGGACTCACTCGGACGTCATCCCGCAGTGGCCGCCTGTGCAGTATTCGGTGTCCCCGATCCTCAATGGGGAGAAGCGGTTACCGCGGCAGTCGTACTGAAGACGGGATGGTCGGTCACGCCCGAGCAACTCATCGCACACGTGAGATCACACAAGGGCCCGATCTGGGCGCCCAAGGAGATTTCAATTCTGGAAGCGTTGCCGCTCACTGCCTTGGGGAAGGTCGACAAGAAGGCACTCCGAGGCGCTTCACAGACCTAGAGACGCGACAACTGCACGTGCGAGGGCGTCGGCAGATCCGGGGGCGAAGGGCAGAAAGAGTTCGGGCTCGATCAATTCCACTTCCATGAGCAGTGGTTGATCCACCGGCCCCACGACGTCCACACGCGCATAAAGCAATTCGCCGGGACCGCAGGGGGCTGCGGCCAGCGCCGCGTCGGCCACCGCGAGTTCGGCGGTGGACGGTTCGTGGACGTGGTTGGTTCCGCCGTGGAACTCCTGCACACGGAAGTCGTTGGTGGCCGGGATCTTCCGGACGGCATGGGAGTAGCGCCCACCGAGGTGGATGATCGAGCGCTCACCGTCGACGACGTCCGAGATGAAGGGCTGAACCAATGCGTCGTTACCGCCGTCGAGGATCGAGCTGAGGTGAGTGCGGGCCTGCGCGGACCCCGCGGCAAACTTTCCCACTCCGACAGCGCCGGCTGACACCGCAGGCTTGACGATGACGTCGGCACTCTCGAACGAAGGGAGGGTGAGTGTTTCGCTCCTTCCGGGGGTGATCACCGCAGTGGGGACGATGGGGACGCCGGCCGCGGCAAGTTCGGTCAGGTATCCCTTGTGGGCGTTCCACTTCACGATCGAGAGCGGATTGGCGATCGGGGCGGTCAGCTGAGCGAGAACGGCAAGAAATTCGTCGAGGCGCTGGGTGTAGTCCCAGGTCGAACGGATCAGAACCAGGTCGGCGTCGATGTCGTGGAGGGACGGACTCGACCACGGCGCCATTGTCGACGCAATGCCGTAGGTGGTGAGAGCTTCCATGACGAGTTTGCTTTCGACATCCGCCTCGCGGGCGGCGCCGTCACAGGTGAGCAGGAGAACCGTGGTCATGCCACGATGCTTTCACGGCTGGCGCATTGTCCGACTAGCGAGGTGGCCCCTCGTCGAGGACGAGGGAACCGGTCCCGGGTTGTCCCGTTGCGTCCACCCACGTCACTGCGACGGTGTCGCCGGGGCGGTGCGAGCTCATCGCCGCATTGAGATCGGCCGACGACGCGATCCGGCTACCCCCGAACTCCGTGATGACCGCACCTTTGGTGAGCCCCACCCGCTCGGCCGGCGAATCGAAGCTCACGGCAACAACTTCGGCGCCGGCCGGCATGTCTGCGTGGTCCTTCACCGCGACACCGAGCACGGGAGTCGGTCCCACGCGCACGGTTTCGGAGGAGCGGCCACCGAGTACCTGATCGACGATCGGTAGTGCCGTGTCGATCGGTATCGCGTAGGACTGAGGCGCCGGCGAGGTTTCGGTGCGGTCGGTGACGGCGTTGCCCGCGCTGCTGACGCCGATCAGTTCGCCCACGGCGTTGACCAGCGGGCCACCGGAATCGCCTGGCCGGATGTCCGCGTCGACCTCGATGAGGCCCTTCAACTGGTTTCGCGATCCGTCGGACACGTTGCGGGTGTTGACGGTGACACCGAGGTTGGTGATGACGCCGGGAGCTGGGACGGGTACTCCGCCGCCTTCCGCATTTCCGATTGCGGTGACGGCATCCCCACGAGTGGCTTCTGCTGATTTGCCGACCACAGCCACCGGCAGATCCGTGGCGCCCGCGAGTCGAAGGACGGCAAGGTCGCTGACGCTGTCGTACCCGAGGATCTCGGCGTCGTAGATCAGTCCGTTGGACATGCTGACGGCAGTGACGTCCGAGGCCCCGCTGATGACGTGGTGATTCGTGAGCACCACCCCGTCAGGGGAGAGCACGATCCCGGTCCCGGCAGTGGTGGTGAATCCGGCCGGCGCCGTGATGGTGACGATGGTGGGGACCACCCGGGCCGAGAGCTCCTCCGGAGTGAGTGGAACAACCGGCGCCGGTGGGGTGGTCGTGATGACGGTGACGGGGGCGGACTCGATCGTGCCAGGCGTCAGAGGCGGTGCGACCAGTGCGAGGGCGCCGAGTCCGGCTGCGAGAACGGCGGCCGTCCACAGACCGCGTCTGCCCGCACGTTTGGTCATCCAGCCGTCCGTCCCGCCGGTCGTCATCCCATCGAGTGTGAAAGGTGAAGATTACCCAACCGGCAACGATCAAGACATGCGATGGCGCAACAGCATGTAGACGCCGCGACGCATGAACGAGGTGGCGAGTGCGCGTGCGTCGCCGATTCGGACGTCCATTGCGGAGACGAGAGTCGGATCCGATTCCCGGAGATCTTTGTGGAATGCCGCTGCCTGGCGTGCCTGATCCTTGGCCAGACGCACACTCCACTGTCCGGCGTTGACGCGGAAGGACGCGAGGGGCTTGGCGATCGCATAGACGTCGCCTTGGAGTGCGACGGCGGTGTACGTGGCTTCGTCGATGACGTACGGGTTGGTGTCGTCCCACCATCCGATGGCCTTCAAGGCGGATCGCTTCATGAGTACACATCCGGGCTCGCCGAAGATGTTCGCTCCCGCCGTTACCGTCTTTCGGGCCGCGTCGCGCCCGGTGACCAGTCCCTTCAGCCCTGCAAGTCCGCGCGCGGAGAGGATGGTCTTTCCGTTTGCATCGACCAGTTTGCGTTGCGAGGCCACGAGTACCACCGAGGGGTGCTCGTCGAAAGCCGCGACCTGTTCCGCCAGGCACTCGGGGTAGATGGTGTCGTCACCGCACACCAGTTTCAGGAGCTCTCCGTTCGCGGCTTCGCTGACCCGGTCCCAATTTCGCTTCGCTCCGCCGCCGGCCTCGGTCGACAGGATCTCGATCCGCGGATCGTCGGCGTATCGCGCCAGGACCTTGACGGTGTCGTCGGTCGACGAATGATCCGAGATGATCAGTTCGAAGTCCTGGTAGGTCTGATTCAGGATCGAGTCGATCGTCTCGGCAATGTAGTCGGCATTGTTGTAAGCCGGGACGACGACGGAAACACGCGGAGTCATGAGTTGCCTGTTCTCTTGTTTCGACTGAACGAGAAATCGCGGTAACCGAAGAAGCTTGCTGTTGCGGTTACCGCAGTGATGACGAGTTGTGACGGGATGGGAGGAAAGTGCAGGACCGAGACCGCGACGGTCATCAGCGCGAGGTTGATCACGAAGGCGCCGAAATTGACGACGACGAATCGCCAGAAGTCACGGAGGAAGTGACCGCGAACTTCGAACACCAGGTAGCGGTACATCGCAAAAGCGCACAGCAGGTTGCAGACGTACCCGGCAACGATCGCGAAGTGGTAGCCGAATTGATCGCCGAGCGCGATCTGCCAGGCAATGAACCAGGCGGTTCCGAGCGCCGTGTTGACGCCACCGACGAGCAGAAAGGCAAGGGCCTGATTCTTGACGACGCGCATCAACGGACCCGGCCTGCCGGTCATTCCAGCGGGGGGTGTTGCAGTCGAATCCGGTGAAGCCATCAGCCTTCGCCGAACGTGGGCAGCAGCCCCGCCGACACGGCATCTTGAAGCGACGGCGCCGCTGTGTCCTTCGCGGAGAGCGTGATGTTCAGGGGCTCACCGCTGCGACCCACGGTGGGCCAGTCGATCGCTATGTCGGGATCGAGGGGGTGAACTTCGTGCTCACGTTCGGGGGCGTATCCCGTCGAGCACAGGTAAACCACTGTCGAGTTGTCCTCGAGGGACAGGAAGGCGTGCCCGAGCCCTTCGGACAGAAAGATCGCTCGGCGGTCGACGTCGTCGAGAAGGACCGAATCCCACTGGCCGAAGGTCGGCGATCCCACGCGGAGGTCGACGGCGATGTCGAGTATCGCGCCTTTGACACACGTGACGTACTTGGCCTGTCCGGGAGGGACGTCGGCAAAATGGATGCCTCGTAGGACGCCGGCAGCCGAGACCGAGCAATTGGCCTGCTGAAGGTCGAGGGTGCGGCCGGTGATCTCGGAGAATCCGGGTTCACGGAACCACTCGAGGAAGACTCCACGGTCGTCGCCGAACTGTTTGGGTGTGAATTCCCAGGCCCCTGGCACTTTCAGTTCGCGATACTGGCTCATCACGTGAGTATCTGCCATGTCACCAGTCCTTGCCGCGGTCGAGAAGTTCGAGAAGGTATTTTCCGTATCCGGATTTGAGGAGCTTCTCAGCACGAATGCGTAGCTCGTCGTCGGTGATGAATCCGTGCCGCCACGCAACTTCTTCGGGCGCGCCGATCTTGAGTCCCTGACGCTCCTCGATCGTGCGCACGTAGTTCGATGCGTCGAGAAGCGAATCGAAAGTTCCGGTGTCGAGCCACGCGGTGCCGCGAGGAAGTACTTCGACCTGGAGGCGACCAGCTTCGAGGTACGCACGGTTGACGTCGGTGATCTCGTACTCGCCGCGTGCCGATGGTTCGAGGTCCTTGGCGATGGCGACAACGTCGTTGTCGTAGAAATACAGGCCAGGCACCGAATAGTTGGAGCGCGGATTCGCCGGCTTCTCCTCGAGCGAGACGGCTTTGCCTTCGCGGTCGAACTCGATGACTCCGTAAGCCGTGGGGTCCGAAACCCAGTACGCGAATACGGCGCCACCGTCGATGTTCTCGAAACGCGTGAGCTTACTGCCCAGACCTGGGCCGTAGAAGATGTTGTCGCCGAGGACGAGGGCCGCGGATTCCGAACCGATGTGGCCGGCTCCGAGTACGAATGCTTGTGCGAGACCATTCGGCTCGTGCTGGATCTGGTAGGTCAGGTCGACGCCGAACTGCGAGCCGTCGCCGAGCAACCGCTGGAACTGCGGTGCGTCGTCTTCTGTGGTGATGATCATGATGTCGCGAATCCCGGCCAGCATCAGGGTGCTGAGTGGGTAATAGATCATCGGTTTGTCGTAGACGGGGACCAGCTGTTTGCTCACGCCGAGCGTGATGGGGTGCAACCTCGACCCCGTGCCGCCCGCCAGAATGATTCCGCGCATGCCTCGAAGTGTTCCAGTGTTCGCTGGAGAAACAAATCTCGGGCGCACGGTATCGTGCGTGGCCGGTAGATAGATCGGTTCGATTCGGTGATCGTGGAGGCGCAAACGTGAGAGTTCTCGTGACTGGCGGTGCAGGCTTCATCGGCGCCAATTTCGTCCATCAGACGGTGGCAGAGCGCCCCGACGCCGAGGTCACGGTGCTCGATGCGCTGACCTACGCGGGCAACAAGTCTTCGCTCGATTCGATAGCCGACCGCATCACGTTTGTTCACGGCGACATCACCGACGCAGTTCTCGTCGACGAACTGGTGGGCGCTGCCGACGTCGTCGTTCATTTTGCTGCCGAGTCCCACAACGACAATTCGCTCGCTGATCCGTGGCCGTTCGTGCAGACCAACATCGTGGGAACCTTCACGCTCCTGCAGGCTGTGCGCAAGCACGACGTCAGGTATCACCACATTTCCACCGACGAGGTGTACGGAGACCTCGAACTGGGCGATCCGGACCGTTTCACGGAGTCGACCGCGTACAACCCGTCGAGCCCCTACTCGTCGACGAAGGCATCGAGCGACATGTTGGTGCGCGCGTGGACCCGTTCGTTCGGCGTCCGGGCCACCCTGTCGAACTGCTCGAACAATTACGGCCCTTATCAACATGTCGAGAAGTTCATCCCGCGGCAGATCACCAATGTTCTCGCCGGATTGCGTCCCAAGTTGTACGGCGACGGTTTGAACGTCCGTGACTGGATCCATGTCGACGATCACAACAGCGCGGTCTGGGCGATCATCGACGGTGGCCGGATCGGTCAGACCTACTTGATCGGCGCTGACGGTGAGGTGAACAACCGAACTGTCATGGAGTCGATTCTGCAGATATTGGGCCGTGGCGCCGACGAGTTCGATTTTGTCACCGACCGCCCGGGGCACGACGTGAGGTACGCGATCGACTCGAGTCTGCTCCGGAAAGAACTTGGCTGGTCCCCGCGCTACGAGGACTTCCGCAGTGGTCTGGAAGCGACGATCGACTGGTACCGCGACAACGAACAGTGGTGGCGTCCGCAGAAGGACGCGACCGAGCAGGCATACGTGGCAGCCGGCGAGAAGACCACTTCCTAGCGTGCAGCCAGATTGCGGCGGATGGAGTCGAGGGTCGACGCTATCCCGGCAGGCAACGGGCGATGTGTGCGCTGGTCCAGATCAGTCCACACGATCGATCGCAGCCGTAGGTCTCGGGCTTGCGCCGAAGCGAGTGGAGAACTGGCGAGCACAACGTTGGGGCGTTTTCTGAAGACGGTGTGGCACGCGCCGAGGATCGCCCCGATGGTGACGCTGCGTCCGGACGCGTAGATCTTGGTGACCGTCGGTTCCTGCGACGCTTCCGCTCGGGTGAAGCTGTCGACCACCATTTCGGCCGCGTCGGAGACGTAAACGTAGTCCCGAAGCGTGTCCATGGGAACGTAGATCGAAATGGGCATCGACAGCAGATAGCCTCGGCAGAGGTGCGAAATCAGGCCTTGGGGTTTCGCCAGATTCTGACCCGGGCCGTAGAGATTTGCGAATCTTCCTATGACAGTCCGGGTTCCGCTTCTGGAGCCGAATTCGCGAACAATCGATTCGGCATCGAGCTTTGCTCGCCCGTAGTCGGCCAGTGGATTGGTCGCGCTTGTTTCGGTGTGCGGTGCTCCGGGAGCTCCGGCGTAGACGCCGCCGGCAGACGAAGCGTGGAAGACGGTCCCGACGCCTGCGTCCGCCGTCCCCAGCTCGTCGAGAACGTCCTTCATGAGTTGGTTCTCGCGAGCGAATTCGTCACTGCTCGTACCGTTCACACCTGCACCGGCGCACCACGCCATTCGCCACGGGCCGCCGGCGGCGTCAGTAACCAGTTTCCTGGCATCGGCGAACAGGATTTCTCTGGCCAGAGCGGGTTCGCCCCACGGGACGCGGCTGGTGCGGATGTCGGCCCCACGGCGCTCGAGTTCGCGGGCCACGGAGCTGCCGAGGAGGCCGCCGCTGCCGACTACCCACGTGGGGACATTCATTGTTACGCGGGTGGCTCGGTGGCGTTCCGGCGCCCCAACGGGCCTGACGCGGGGTCGCTGACGATGAGGTACGGCGGCTTTCCCATTGCCGTCTTGACTGCGACACCGATGTATTCGGCGATCACACCCAACGAGAAGAGCACTGCCCCGAAACCGAACAGCATCACGATCATCGTCGACGCCCATCCTCGTACCTCGACGCCGGCGTCGAAGAACACGTACGACGCCAACACGTAGAGGACGATGACGAGACCGCCGACAGCGAACAGGAAGCCGATCAAGCTGACCATTCGCAGGCCCTTGGTGCCGCTGGAGAGAACCATTCGCCAGAAATGCGACAGCAAGCTTCTGAGGTGATATCCGGATGCGCGTCCGCGTTCCTCACGCAGTTGAACCGGGCTGGTGGTGACCTCTCCCGCGATCCAGCCCAGAGCCACGTCGAGGTAAGCCTCGGATCCGGCGTATGCGGCGACCGACCGTCCGACCTCTCCGAGGACCAGTCGGAAGCTCTGATACTTCACGGAGTTCTCGGACGAGAGAATTTTGGTGGTCAACCATTTCGACGACTTCGACGCCGCGTTGCGTAGCGCACCGTGGGGTGCCGCGTTCACGGGCTGCGCGTAGACGAGGGTGGCCTGTTGATCCAGTGCAGTGTCGAGGAGTCCACCGATGTCGGCCGGGTCGTGCTGGCCGTCTTCATCCATGGTGACAACCCATTCGCCACCACTCGACGCCATTCCCGCCAGTGTTGCCGGATGTTGGCCGAAGTTGCGCGAGAGCCAGATGGGTCGGATGAAGTCATGTTGTCTCGCGAGTTCACGGATGACCGCAGCTGATCCGTCCGGACCGTGGTCGAAGACGAGAAGGACTTCTTCGACGACCAACGGCCGCCCGCCGGGAGTGGTCTGGGTTTTCGTCAGGGGAAGTATCTCGTCGATGAGTGCATTGAGAGTGTGTTCGCCCTGGTAAACCGGCACGACGACGGAAATTCGGTGCGGTTGCACCGACTTGGGTGTGCCATCGGTCTTCACAGGCGGGGAGTGTATACGTCGCCGAGGGTCGGCTTCTCGGCGTGGGGGCGTACATGTCGGAGAATCGTGAAGTTATGATCCGGATCACTCGACGAAAGTGAGTCTCCAGTGGCCGAGTTCGAAGATCACACCAACGATCGACGCGAGAACAATCGCGAGAACACAGGCCTTCCTGGGAGAGCCGATACGGGTAGCGGTGATACCACCGACACCGAGTACACGGCTCGGTTGCGTGAGCTTCAAGGCGCCAAATGGAAGCGCGTTCTGAACGTGCAAGCGCCGTATCAGTGGAATATCCGACGTTTCCTCGGCGGCCGGAAGGTGCTCGACGTCGGCTGCGGGATCGGCCGAAATCTGCGAAATCTTCCCCCTGGCAGTGTCGGGGTGGACCACAACGAACATTCGGTGGAGTTCTGTCGATCGCTCGGGTTCGAGGCGTACTCTTCTGCGGAATTTCACTCCGAAAGCGATCAGCGAACCTTCGACGGAATGCTGATGGCGCATCTCCTCGAGCACCTGCCGGCGGGAGAAGCTTCCGGCATCGTCGCCGAGTACCTTCCATTCCTGGAACCGGGTGCGACCGTCATGCTGATCTGCCCTCAGGAACGTGGCTTCGCCAGCGATCCCACGCATACCGTCTTCCTCGACGGCGTCGACCTCGAAAAGATCTGTGCGGACAACGGTCTTGTAGTCAGGCGCTCGCTGTCGTTCCCGTTTCCGCGGTGGATGGGAAAGCCGTTCATCTACAACGAGTCTGTGGTGATCGCGGAGGTCCCGTCCCGGCTCTGACGCCTGTCGCGGTAGTAGATCACGGAGAGGCCGGCAAGGATAACGAGCCCGAAGCCCATACCGACATAGCCGATCCTCTGTCCTGGGGAACGGAAGTTGATCACCAGTTCCGCGTTGTCGGTGCCAGGCGGCAGATCGACGTAGAGGTACGTTCCGCCGAGGCCCTTGGTCGGGATGGGTTCGCCGTCGAGGGTCGCGGTGTAGCCCGGCCATGCCAACCGTGCGAATACCACGCTGCCACCGCCCGGTGAGCTGACTCGCACACGCTCGTTCTTGACGCTCATGTACTCGGACTGTGCGTCGGCATTGACAGTTGCCGACACACGGCCCGGTTGACCGGAGATCGGGCCGGCGTCGCGTTCGAGGACGTAGATCTGGTCCTGGGCGACCTCGGGCACTTCTGCCCAGTGCCACCCGGGTGGGGCGGGTTCGTTGTCAGCGCCCGGGTACTGCTTCCGTTGAAGGACGACGCGGTCGAGCAGCATCAGGTCTGCGCTGGTTCGACCGGTGTATTCATCCGGCCTGAACACGTTTCGGTAGGCGTCGTCGCACGTCGACCCGTCGAATCCCATACACAGAAGCGAAGCGAAGTCCGCGTGGCCGACCGGGGTGTACGCGTTGACGTAGTCGAGATCGAGCACCTTGGCGTAGTTTCCGTACACCTGCGAAGTCCACGGGAGTTCTGTTGTTTCGGCGTCGATTCGGATCAGCGCGCGATTGCCGAGCTGAAGGGTCGTGCCCGGGAAATCCGGAAAGTTCGCCTTGGCTTCGGATTGGCTGGTCGGCAGGTACCACTTGTTCAGCGCCTGGGGATACGCGATCACTTGATACAGAGTCACCGGAGCGATGGTGAGAATCAGTAGACCTGCGATCGCCGGGGCGCCGTATCTACGACCGAGGTAGATGGCGAGTGCTCCGACGGCGATGATCACGACAGCCCAGGTGAGATGCCGGATGAAGTACTGCGGACCCGAAGAACTGGCACGAATCATCAAGACGAACACGATCAACGATGCAGCGATGACGCGTGATCGCAGTTTGTCCAAAGTCCCGAATCGGCTCAGCAGCACACCGAGTAGTACCAGGGAGAACACCGCGACGAAGGGAAGTAGTCGTGCCGGCCACCGAATCTGGCCGATGTCGCTGGGGCCCGCGGTGAACAGCAGAATGAAGGCCAACAGCAGCAGCGGGGTCACCAACTCTCGCAGCGAACCCTGTGCTTTCCGCCAGCCGATGAATGCCAGTGCCGGTATCGCGAACCAGGCGATGTAGGTGATCGGTGCGTAGGTGGTTTCGCCCGTCCAGGACTCGATGCTCGAGACGGACGACGGAATACTCGCCGTCAGTGTTTCCGACCACGGTGCCGTCAGGAAATTGTCGTTGAACGTACCTTCTTCGCCGGTGCGCCATGTGACGGCCGAGGAGAGCAGACCTGGAAGAAAGGTGATCGCGCCGCAGGCTGCGGCCGAGACGCCGACCAGTCCGAGCTTCACTGTTGTCCGCCACTGCGGACTGCGGACGTATTCGCCCACCATCAGTGCCCCGACGGTCACTCCGGCCATCAATGCCGCATGGACGTATCCGACGCTGATCGCGAGATAGAGGAAGACGAAGACGGGTATCGGCCCCGACCGGCCGCGGGCATAGCGAATTCCGCTGGCCCACGCCTGCACCACCCAGGCCATTCCGATCACCGACGTAACCCACGACGGGTACTCGAAGTACAGGGTGAACCCGGCAAAGGGCACTGCGCTTCCGGCGACGGCCGCCCAGTAGGGGCGCGCGCCGTATTCGAGGCAGACTCGATAGACGCCCCATCCGAGGATGATCGCGAATGCCAACTTCACCAGCGTGGCCAGCAAAGCGAGATTGTCGACGGACGGTGCGATGTAGTTGATGAAGATCTGGACCGGGTTCCACAGCCCACCCTGACCCTCGACCGGATAGTTTCCAGCCATCCACTGATCCAGAACCAGCGAGGGGAATTGTCCCTCTCGCATCAGATGGCCCAGCTGAACCCAGTTGCCGACCGCACCGGATTCGGTGTCGTCGACATAGAAGTAGCGAGGGTCCACCGTGACGATCGCGAAGAATGCGAGGCACACGACTGCTGGGATCACAGCGCCCCAGCTCCAGCGTTCCCGACGGGTGGGAGCGGGTAGTTCGAGTGTCAAGGGATCTCCAGGTCGCACGGGTGGATGCACCAGAGACAGTAGCCGAGGCTGTGTTTTCGAGTTTCGGGGGTAATTCCACCTCGGATACCCTGCGAGTGACAGGTACAGCTTTTTCAAGATTCACGTAGGAGTCATATGCCCGAGCAGGTAAAGGTGGGGGTGCCGGAGAACGGGCAGGTCATGGCTCGCCGTTTGGTGGTCCAGCGCGGCGTGTTCGTCGGAATGTCGCCGATAGTCAACGACGACCTGTACGTCGAGTTCCGGAAGGGCTCCGGTGAGCGGACCCGGCACCGAGTCGCTCTGGACAAGGGCGCACGTATCAGCACCAACACCTATTTCGGGCGTTTCGCTGCCAGCTACTGGCAGCGGTGGACGACTGTCACAGAGGTCGAGGCTTCGCTGCGGATCGAGAGCGAGGGTCGGTTCCGCGTCCGGATGGTTGCTTCGGATATCGCCGGGCATCGCCGTATTCTCGAGACCCGCGACGGATCGGGGTCCTCAGAGGTCACGTTGACCACATCGTTGGACAAGTTCGTCGACGGCGGCGCCCTCTGGCTCGAGGTGGATTCTGTCGACGCTCCGATGACGATCGACCACTTGGAATGGACCGTGGCCGCTCCGGAGACGGTTCGCCCGGTCTCGGTGGCGATCTGCACCTTCAATCGGGCCGACGATTGTGCCGAGACTGTTGCTGCACTGGCTTCCGATGCCACTGTGCGTGACCTCGTCAGCTCCGTGTACGTCGTCGATCAAGGTAACGACCTGGTGAAAGATCGGGCGCGCTTCGTCGAGGCGGCAGACAAGCTCGGTGAGAAGCTGAAATATCTGCAGCAGCCGAATCTCGGCGGAGCGGGCGGTTTTTCACGTGGGCTTTTCGAGGCTACATCCGAGGGGGCAGATCTCGCCGACGTCATCCTGATGGACGACGATATTCTCTGTGAACCAGAAACAGTGTTGCGCCTCAACGCTTTTGCGAATATGACGGTGGAACCGACATTGGTGGGTGCGCAGATGATGTATCTGCTCAATCCCGATTTCCTCAATGTCGGTGCCGAAGACGTAGATCTGAAGACTCTCCATCACGGGCAACGAGTGCCCAAGGCTCTCATCAACACGAGCATGCTCAAGAAGCGTCAAGAGCGTCGAGTCGATGCGGGATACAACGCCTGGTGGACGTGCCTGATCCCCGCCGAAGTTGTCGAAGCCATCGGGTTACCCGTTCCGATCTTCTTTCAGTGGGATGACGTGGAGTACGGAATCAGGGCCCGGAAAGCAGGGTTTGTCACCGTCACGTTGCCCAACGCCGCTGTGTGGCATGCCGATTTCTATTGGAAGGACTTCGACGACTGGGCCCGCTACTTCAGTACGCGTAACTCCCTCGTCGTCGGGTCTTTGCACAGCGATCTCGACACCAAGGGACTTTCACGTCAGTTCTTCCGCCAGATTTCCGAATTCCTCGTCGGAATGCAATACGGCCTTGCCTTCACGACGTTGAAGGGCATCGAGGATTATCTCGACGGTCCGGAAGCGTTGCGGGACGGCGGCATCGAGGCCATGGCAAGCATCCGTGCCGGCCGAGCGCAGTATGCCGAGACGATCAAACACGATGCGGCTACCGCCCCGATCGCCTCGAACGAACTCCACACCGAGCGTGCCGGTGGTGAACCGAGCCTGATGCGAGTGATTCTGGCCAAACGTGGGTTGAATCAGTGGCTGGGGCGCACCCGTGGCGGTTTGGTCAATATTCCGCGCGAGGATGCGCACTGGTGGCACATCTCGCAGTTCGACCATGTAGTCGTCACCGATGCTTCGCAGTCGGGGGTACGTATCCGGCAGCGAGACAAGGCTACGGCGCGTGCTCTCTTGATCCGAACGGTGAAGCTACTGCGTCGATTCCAGAAGGAAGCACCTGCCGTGTCGGCGAAGTACCGTGCTGCGATGCCGGAACTCACGAGTCGAGAGAACTGGGCACGTCTGTACGAGAAGTGATTCTCAGCTGGTGATCTCGACGATGACCTGCTCGTTGTCGACGGTGTACCCGAGGTATTCGAACGAGATGCCGGTGCGTGTGACGAACTCCGTCCACGCCCGGTATTCGTGCTGCTGCCATCCGGGATAGTTGAAGAACTCGTCGAAGACGACGATCGACCCGGAGACCAGTCGGTCGCCGAGGAGATCGAGCACGGTCTTGGTGGACGAGTAGAGGTCGGCGTCGAGGTGCAGGAACGCAACGGGGCCGGATTCGTCGTTCAGGAACGAGGGCAAGGTGTTCTCGAAGAGGCCCGGAACAAGTTGCGCTCCAGGCACTTCGGGGATGGATTCCTGTGCGAACTCGCCGACCGGGAACCCGGTGCGCCAGGTCTCCGGAAGGCCGGAGAACACGTCGAAACCTGCGACGGTCCCCTCGCGTTCGGTGAAAGCCTCCGCGACGATCCTGAGTGTGGTTCCGCTGGCGACGCCGAATTCGAGTGCCATGCCGGGTATTTCGATCAAGCCCAATGCGTGGCGCAGCGTGTCGTGCGGGTGGCCGAATGTCTCCGCGACTCGAAGGTGTTCGAGGATGAACTCGGCAGTCGACGCTGTCGCTTCCAGATCCACGGCGTAGGCCAGATCCCGCCGCTGGCGAAATTCCAGCTCGTCGATCCTGGACCGGAGGCCCGCGATGTCACCGCGGGCCTCGGCCAGTTCGTCACGTGAGAGTGCCAGCGCGTCGAGGATCTGCTGCGTGCGATCGGCGTTGCGACGGTCGGCGGTCTCGACCACCTCGGATACCGCACGCTGAAGCTTGGTCCTGGCGCTGGAACGGAACCGCTCGAACATGACAACCTCTCGTCGGGATCACCCCCCATGCTGCCAGGCTTTGTTCGCTACCGGTTCCGACCACGGTAGTGACTCTTGAGATGGCGGGAGATCACCTTGATCTCCCGCGTCCTCTCTGCCTGCAGCCGAGCATTGCTTCGGGCGGCGTTCCACGCGTTCTCTCGCTGTAGTTTCCGGTAGCTCGCAAGTCTCCGCTCGTCCAGATCGCCGCGCCCGAGTGCGGTCAGGACTGCGCATCCCGGCTCGGAGTTGTGTGCGCAATCCGAGAACCGGCACTCTGCAATCAGGTCCTCGATCTCGGGGAACGTCTTGTCGATTCCCTCCGCCGCATTCCACATGCCAACCCCTCGCAGGCCGGGTGTGTCGATCAACGTCCGGGCGCCGGAGAAGGGGATCAGTTCTCTCGTGACTGTGGTGTGGCGTCCCTTTCCGTCGCCGGTTCGAACGCGGCCGGTCTCGAGTCGATCGGCGCCTGTGGTGTCCGCGAGGAGTGCGTTCGCGAGCGTCGACTTACCGGCGCCGGATGGACCGAATATCGCCACGGTGCCGTCCAGAACTGCATCGAGTACATCCATTCCTTCGTTGGTCTCGGCACTGACGGCCAGCACTGTTGCGCCGGGCGCAATGGCAGAGACCTCAGCTAGAGTGTCGGAGATATATTGAGCTGCATCCGATTTGGTGAGTGCGACGACAGGTGTTGCGCCACTTTCCCAGGCGAGTGCGAGTAGTCGCTCGATGCGCCCGAGATCGACGTCGCCGTCCGAAGCCGTGGCGATGACGACGGTGTCGACGTTCGCAGCCAGAATCTGGCCTTCCGATTTTCCGGACGCCGAGGATCGAACGATGCTGCTCGATCGGGGGAGTATTGAAGTGACCGTGTGCATCTCGGGTTCGCGTGAGTTCAGTACCTCGGCGACGGCCACCCAGTCACCCGTGCACAGTTGGCTGGTAGCGAGCGGATCACTGCCGGTGAGTGCGCGAACTGTGCCTTCGGCGACGGCCACGTCGCACCGGCCGCGGTCGACGCGAAGAACGCGCCCGGGTGCGGAGTCCGGTGGGGCCAGGGTAGTGAATGTGTTCGAGAGTGTTGCGTTCCAACCATATTCGGTCAGGAGCGTGTTGTTTTCCGGCATGGTGATTGTGTCCTCGAGTACGAAGAAGTGTGAACGTTGACGGCGCTGAAACTGCGGAACACGACAGTCATCAATACTCACTCCTCGTAAATCTCAGGACGCACCATGCGTCGGATCAGAATAGTCTCAGCCGCGGGCGCGACTGTGCAACTGATTTAACTCGGGCGTTCGAACTTCTCTTCCCGGCCGAGTTTGCGCAGTCGCATCCACTCGCGCAGTCCTGCCGGATCGCGGCGGGTGATCAGGAAGTACCAGCCGAACCGAACCCATTCCTGCGGAAGCAGTTTCCGCATTCCCGGTTGGGCGAGGATGTATCCACGGTTGCGGTACGTGAAGTAGCGCTTCGTGTCGTTGTCGGGGTACTGCGTGTGCATACGTCCGCCGAGAATCGGCTTGAACTCGTCCGCGCCGTTGGGGTGGACGTAAGCAGTTTGCAGGCAGGTACCGAACTTCAGGCCGGAGCGCACGAGGCGACGATGTACCTCGACCTCGTCGCCGCGGACGAACAGGCGTAGATCCGGAACTCCGACAGCATCGATCGCATCGGCGGTGAACAGTGCACCGTTGAAGAGGGACGCGATGCCTGGCAGGAGATCCTCGTCGCCGAGTTCGGAACGCAACCGGCGCCACGACGTGCCGCGGCGCAAGGGGAACGCGAGGCGGTCTGGGTTGTCGATGTCGCAGACGACGGGGGAGACCTCGGCCAGGTCGTTCCGAATTGCACAGTCGAGCAGGGTTTCCAGGACCTCGGGGCCCTCCGGACGCCCGTCGTCGTCGGCGAGCCAGACGCGGTCGGCGCCGAGCGAAAGTGCGTAGAGAATGCCCAGAGCAAATCCTCCGGCACCGCCGAGGTTGTGCTGAGAACCGATGTAACTCGTCGGCAGTGGAGCGTTGTCGACGAGCTCTTTCACATCGGCTTCGTCGGCGTTGTCGACGACAACCAGGTGATCGAGCGGCCGCGACTGGGTGCTGAGGACCTTCAAGGATTCGGCCAGCAGTTCACGACGCTTGTGCGTGACGACAACCCCGATGATTTTCTCGGGTGCGCTCACAGGGTGTTCTCCCGTTCCATCTCCTTGATGACGTGGCGCACGTGTTCGGCGGCGTCGTCGCCTTCGTAGGCGCGCACGACATCCTCGATGTCACCCTGCATGCGGATCTGGCCGTGGTCGATCCACATCGCGCTGTTGCACAGCTGAGCGAGGAATTCGTTGGAGTGGCTGGCGAATACCAGGATGCCGGAGCGTTCCACCAGCTTTTGCAGCCGAACTCTGGCCTTCTTCATGAATTCGGCGTCGACGGCACCGATGCCTTCGTCGAGTAGCAGGATCTCGGGATCGATACTGGTGACCACGCCCATAGCGATGCGCACGCGCATGCCGGTGGAGTACGTGCGCAATGGCATGTCGAGATAGTCGCCGAGTTCGGTGAAGTCGGCGATTTCATCCATCTTCGCGAGCATCTGCTTGCGGGTCTGACCGAGGAACAGGCCGCGGATGATGATGTTCTCGTAGCCGGAGATCTCGGGATCCATGCCGACTCCGAGGTCGAAAACAGGTGCGACGCGCCCGCGAATGGTGGCGGATCCCCGGGTGGGTTCGTAGATCCCGGAGAGCAAGCGCAGCAGGGTGGACTTTCCGGCGCCGTTGTGGCCGACCAGCCCTACACGGTCGCCCTCTTTGAGCGTCATCGTGATGTCTTTCAGGGCTTCCACGACCACAACGTCGGAACTGTTGCGGCCGATAGCGCCACCCGCTTTACCGAGGAATGCCTTCTTCATCGACCGGGACTTCGCGTCGAAGATCGGGAAGTCGACGCAGGCGTTGTGCGTTGAGATGTTCACATGTTCGGTCATTGCGATGTCCCTAAACCCAGTAGGGCACGCGGGCCCGGTATTTGCGAAGCGCCAGCAATGCGACGGCCCAGCCGACCACCGTGATCGTGATGACGATGTACCAGTGGTAAAGCTCTTGCGGCTGCCCGATCATCGGCGCGCGGACGATGTCCAGGTAGTGGAACAGCGGATTGAGTTCGGCGATCTTTGCACGATCTCGGACCGCGCCGCCCTGAGCCTCGAGGCTTTGTGTTGTCCACATGATCGGTGTCAGCACGAAAAGCAGCAGCGTCAGCGAAGACAGAATCGGTGCGATGTCACGGTATCGAGTGGCGAAGATTCCGAACACGATCGAGACCCACAGTGCGTTGAGCACGATCAGTCCCAACGCCGGGATCGCAGCCAACGACGCCCAACTCAGGTTCCGCCAGACCCCGAACGCGATCACCATGATCACGTAGATCAGCAGGTTGTGTGCGAAGAACAACATCTGCCGCCACACCAGTCGATAGATGTGCACGCTCAAGGCTGATGGCAGCTGTTTGATCAGGCCTTCGTTGGCGACAAAGACTTCGGAGCCTTCGATGATCGAGGCATTGATGAGGTTCCAGACGATCAGGCCCACCGTCACATACGGCAGGAACTCCTGGAGCGGCATGTCCAACAGGGCCGCGTACAGAATGCCGATGGCGGTGGCCTGGACGCCGGTGGCGATCGTGATCCAGAACGGACCGATCACCGACCGGCGGTAGCGCTGTTTGATGTCCTGCCAGCCGAGGCTGAGCCACAACTCACGCTGATTCAGACCGTCGCGAAGGTCTTTGAACGCACGACGGAACGTCTGGGAGTCGGACACGGGCGCAGGTGCGTCCGGCGTCTCGGATTCGATTGCGGATGCTGACACGGAGGTCGAGCCTACCGGCCTGGCGTCGGCGCCGGATTTCCCTCGGACCTAGTGGTGGTCCGGGTTACAGATACTGGCCGGTTCCCGGGCTCTGTTGGTCCGGATGTGCAGGCGAATGCGGAGCCCCGATGCTCATGCCGGGAGGCAGTGCGCCTTGACGCATTTGTTCGAGCTGAGCGCGCGCTGCCATCTGCTGGGCGAACAGTGCGGTTTGAATTCCGTGGAACAGTCCTTCGAGCCAGCCGACGAGTTGGGCCTGCGCGATTCGCAGTTCGGCGTCGGAGGGAATGGAGTCGTCGGTGAACGGGAGGCTCAGTCGCTCGAGTTCTTCACGGAGTTCGGGTGCCAGGCCTTGTTCCAGTTCTCGGATGGACGAGGTGTGGATGTCCTTGAGGCGCTTACGGCTGGCGTCGTCGAGCGGCGCGGCGCGAACTTCTTCCAAGAGTTGTTTGATCATCGTGCCGATTCGCATGACCTTCGCCGGCTGCTCGACCATCTCGGCGACGGACTCGGCTTCTGTTTCCGCGCCTTCGGTGGTGCCGGAGGTGGCGGCTTCTGCCTCGGCCGCCGGCATCGCGACGGGTCGACCGTCGGGTCCGATAACGAGTACCTGCTCTTTGTCGGGGTTCGTCATGCTTCCATCTTGTCGTGTGTGGGCGACAAACGCCGCGTAACCCCCAAAAAGTTAGCTATCGAATAACTGTACTGACGGGTAATTGGGTGACTGCCTTCGACTAAGCGGGCGTCTGCACCTAGAGTGTCGAGCATGGCTTACGACGTTGCCCGCGTACGGGGGTTGATTCCCTCACTCGGTGACGGCTGGATCCACCTCGATCCGCAGGCCGGAATGCAGATCCCGGACGCCGTCTCGCGGACGGTCTCCACCGCGTTCCGTGCCTCTGCATCTTCTTCCTCCGGTCGCCACGTCTCGAACCGTCGTAGTGCTGCCATTCTCGAGAGTGCGCGCACCGCGGTCGCCGATCTGGTCGGCGGAGATCCTGCGGGAGTCGTTCTCGGATCAGACCGAGCGGTACTGTTGGCTTGGCTCGCCGAGTCGCTGAGTTCGCGGTTGGGCCTCGGAACCGGTCTCGTGCTCTCGCGCCTCGACGAAGAGGCGAACGTCGCACCCTGGCTCCGCGTGGCCAGTCGCTACGGCGCCCAGGTGCGATGGGCCGAGGTCGAAATCGAAACGTGCGAGCTCCCGAGTTGGCAGTTCAACGATCTCATCACCTCGACGACTCGCTTGGTGGCCTTGACGGCCGCATCACCGGTCGTCGGTTCGGCTCCGAACGTCCGCGCCGCAGCTGATCGTCTGCACGAATTCGGCGGACTGATGGTGGTCGACGCCGTCGGTGCAGCGCCATATGCGCATGTGGACATGGCTGATCTCGGGGCGGACATCGTTGCCGTCAGCGCGCCGTCGTGGGGCGGTCCACAGGTGGGCGCACTCGTCTTCCGCGATCCCGGACTGCTCGACCGAATTCCGGCCGTGTCGCTCAACCCGTACGCGCGTGGCGCCGAGCGACTCGAGGTGGGCGGTCATCAGTTCGCGCTGCTGTCCGGTCTCACGTCGTCGATCGATTTCCTGGCGGGCTTGGACGAATCGGCAACGGGAACCAGGCGTGAGCGCCTCGAAACCTCGATCAGCTCGCTGCAGGACTATCAGGACGGTCTGTTCGATCACCTCATGCGTTCTCTCGCAGCCCTGTCCAACGTGATGGTGATCGGCGGCGCACCCACGCGGGTGCCGACGCTCAGCTTCACGCTCGAGGGGATGGCGGCAGACAAGGTCGCCGCGCACCTGGCCGACAAGCGCATCGCAACGGTCAGCGGTACGCATGGTGGTTCCAGGCTGCTCGACGCCCTCGGTGTCAACGACGAAGGCGGCGCGGTCACCGTCGGCCTTGCGCCGTACACGACGCGGTACGAGATCAATCAGCTGGTCGCCGAACTCGGCGCCCTGGGCTGATCGATCCCGCTCGGCTCACTTCACGGTGAGGATGACCTTGCCTACGGTTTCCGGCGAATCCAGCAACTGATGGGCTAATGGCGCCTCGGTGATCGGAAGTTCGGTCGACACGATCGGTTGAACCGATCCATCGGCGATCAACGGCCACAACTTCGCACGGACGTCGGCGACGATGTCCGCTTTACCGCCTGGGCCGGTGAGCGGACGCCCGCGCAGGCCCGTCGACGTGATGTTTCCGCGCTTTCCCATCAGCTTGGCGATGTCGACCTCGCCCGTGCGACCACCCTGCATTCCGATGATCACGACGTGGCCGTCCATGGCGAGTGCGTCGACGTTGCGCCCGAGGTACGACGCTCCCATGTTGTCCAGAACCACATCGGCGCCATGGTTGTCGGTGGCTTCGGCGAGTGATGCTACGAAGTCGCTGTCGCGATAGTTGATGAGAATATCCGCGCCCAATTCGCGGCAGCGGTTCAATTTGTCCTCCGAACCCGCGGTAACTGCGACGCGGGCGCCGAGGGCTTTGCCGACCTGGATGGCGTGGGTGCCGATTCCGCCGCCACCGCCATGGACGAGTAGTACCTGTCCGCGTCGTAGGCCGCCGCGCATCACGACGTTGGACCACACCGTGCACGCAACTTCCGGCAGAGACGCTGCGACACGGAGATCGACGCCCGCGGGAACGGGGAGAAGTTGTGTTGCCGGGACCGCAACCTTCTCGGCATAGCCACCGCCGGCCAGCAATGCGCAGACTTCGTCGCCGACGGACCAACCGGTGACGTCTTCGCCGAGTTCGGTGATCACACCCGAGCATTCGAGGCCGAGAATGTCACTCGCGCCGGGCGGCGGCGGGTAGAAGCCTTGACGTTGGAGCAGGTCGGCGCGGTTGACTGCGGTCGCGGCGACCTCGACGAGTACGTGCCCGCGAGGTAGTTCAGGATCGGGCTGCTGCGCCCATTTCATGACCTCGGGACCGCCGGGCTGATCGATCGTTATGGCGTACATGGATACGACGCTAGCGAATCTCCCCGCTGACGGGTGTTTTGCCGCTACCGTCGCGGACGTGACTTACTTCGGGAACATGCAGAACGAGATCTATCTGACGGGACTGAGCGGCGCGAAGCCGGCTTTGCCGATGACTGCGGCGGGCTTGGAAGATGCCGCGCGCGAGCAACTCTCACCAGAGGCTTTCGGGTACATCGCCGGTAGCGCGTCGACCGAACGGACCGCGGTGTCGAATCTGCGGGCGTTCGACAAGCATGCGATCGTGCCGCGGATGTTGCGGGGGACTGCGGCGCCCGACGCGCGCGATCTGAGCGTCGAGGTGTTGGGGACGCGGTTGGCCGCACCGATTCTGACGGCTCCGGTGGGAGTGCTCGGCTTGGTCCACGACGACGCCGAGGTTGCGGTCGGTTCGGTCACTGCCGAGTTGGGGATCGGATCGATTCTCTCGACGGCGGCGTCTTCGACCATCGAAGACGTAGCGGCGGCCTCGGGCGATAACTGGTGGTACCAGCTGTACTGGCCGGCCGACGACGAGCTTGCCGAGTCGTTTGTCCGTCGGGCGGAGACGGCGGGCGCGAAGGCTATCGTCCTGACTGCCGACACTCCCGGTATGGGTTGGCGTCCAAGGGATCTCGAGCTCGGTCACCTGCCGTTCCTGCAGGCGAAGGGTATTGCCAACTATCTGTCGGATCCGGTGTTCCGCGCCAAATTGGCGACGCCTCCCGAGGAGAGTGCAGAAGCCCTGCAGATCGCGGTTCTCACGTGGGTGTCGTTGTTCGGCAATCACGCGGTGCGGATCGCGGATATCGCGAAACTTCGCCAGTGGACGACACTTCCGATCGCGGTGAAGGGAATTGTCCATCCCGACGACGCACGTGAGGCCGTCGCGGCCGGCGCCAACGGCATTGTTGTGAGCAACCATGGTGGGCGTCAGGTCGACGGGTCGATTTCGGCGCTCGACGCTCTCGGTCCTGTCGCTGATGCGGTGGGGCATGAGGTGGACATCCTGATGGACTCCGGAATTCGTTGTGGCGCAGACGTAATCAAGGCTCTGGCTTTGGGTGCCGACGCAGTGCTGTATGGACGGCCGTGGGTGTACGGGTTGGGATTGGCCGGAGCGGACGGAGTGCGTCATGCATTGCGCAGTCTCATGGCCGACCTGGATCTCACCATGGGACTGGCGGGGTTGGCATCGGTCGCCGAAATCGACCGTTCGATCCTGATGTCCAATTCGTGACTTTAGGGTGAGTCTTACTGTGACGGGCGGACACAGGTCTAAACTTGGAACCTGTGACAGCTGAAGCGACAACCGAGGAGACATCGCAGGCGGCGCACGGTGAGACACCGTGGCTGACGCCATGCGAGATGCGTGCATGGCGCGGTTACATGGACGGTAATCAGCGCCTCATGGAGGTTCTCAACCGCGAACTGCAGGATTCACACGACCTGTCGTTGGCCGATTACCGCATTTTGGTCATGCTCTCGGAGTCAGCTGACGGGTCGTTGCGGATGAGTGACCTGGCAGACGGCGTGCTGTCTTCGCGGAGTCGCCTCACACACCAGATCAGGCGGATGGAATCCCAGGGCATCGTCGTGCGAGACACTTGCGTCGAGGATGGTCGCGGCGTGCTCGCTCGGATCACGGAAGAGGGTAGGCGCCGCCTCGCCGAGGCAGCGCCTACTCACGTGGCAGGCGTGCGGAACAATCTGGTCGATCTGCTGACTCCCCAGGAACTGGACGTGCTGGCAGACGTCTTCGAGAAGGTCGACAAAGCCATCGGCGAGCGCTGACGTCGGAGCCGTTTTCGCGGTCCGTGGGAACACCCGATAGGATCGCCCACGGAAGCGTGGCAGAGCGGCCGAATGCACTCGCCTTGAAAGCGAGCGTGGCGTTAAACCCACCGGGGGTTCAAATCCCTCCGCTTCCGCCAAAGCAAAGGCTCTGACCTCGGACTTCGGTCCAGGTCAGAGCCTTTACTGTTTTCGGAGTCACACTGCTTGGGTAGTGGGCGTCAGAACCGCACGGTGAACACCACGTGGTGATTCTCTCGGGCCGCGCGCTGGAAAAAGTCCGCCACTTCCTGAAGCCAGCCCCAGGCGTACCCGCGCTCGTCGGAACCGTACTCCGGGTTGCGGTCGTCGAGTGGCATCGCGTCGTAGCGCACGCCGAACTCGGATTCGGTGACTTCCGCCACGTACGAGGAGACTTCGGCGACCCGATCGGGTGCCAGGTAGGTGACGAGTTGGTCGTCGGTGTCGGTGTTGAGGTCTTCGTCCCCCAAGATCACGCCGTAGGCCGGCCAGTTCTCGGACACGCGCTCGTACCCCGTGCTGGAGAGGGCGCACAGGATCGGATCCCACGCCTTGTCCGTGTCGCACGAGAACTCGGATCGGCCCGTCTCCTCGATGTCCTCGACCACAGCGCCGAGTTTGTCGTCGTCGCCGCGCGCGTCCAGAAGTTCCGCTGCCACGCTGTCTGACAGCGCGAAATGCACCCCAAGTTCCATGGCGTGATGCTAACGGCCGACCTTGCCGGCGTCCCGCCGTCACTACAAGACGAATCGCCTTAGGTAACGATCCTGCTCTGCCTCCGACCGAAGTTACCCATGGTGGGCCTGCTGTCATACATACTTCATCGGTGATTCCGACAAAACGGACCGGCCTTTCTGTTGTATCGCTGGTGATCCTCGTCGTCGCGGGGTTGCTGGTCGCAGCCCCTGCCAGCAGCGCCGCGCCGCCGCCTGGCTGGAAATACACAATGGTGGCGTTCAGCAATGCCAGCGACCGTGACATGGATGTCTACGAGTCGGTCGACGGCACCGGCTTTCAGCTCGTCCAGCAGTCGGCGTACAGGCCGCCGTCTGGGCTCGTGCGTGATCCGAGCATCTTCCGGAACACGGACGGGTTGTATTACCTCACCTACACGACGGGTGGTGGGGCGAACATCGGGTTTGCACGCAGCAGCGACCGCATCAACTGGACGCCGCTGGGGAACTATCCGGTTCCGTTTTGCTGCGCCTTGATGCCTGGTACGGGAGATGGCACCGGTTCTGCGAGCCCCCCGGGCTTCTCGGGTTCGGCCGGATTCAGCGACGGACCGTCGCTGTCACCATTCGTCACCAAGGCCTGGGCGCCTGAATGGTTTGTGGACGGCGATCGCGTCAACGTCATCCTGTCGATGTCGACCGGTGGAGGATTTGTGCCGTATCTGATGACGGCGTTGGAACCGTCGCTCCGGTTGTGGAGCCCGCCTGTTCCGCTCGCCGGGATCGGTGCGGACCACATCGACACCACCGTGGTCAAAGTCGGATCGACCTATCATGCGTTCACCAAGAACGAGACGAGGAAGGTCGTCGAGCATGCGGTCGCTCCTTCGGTGACGGGACCTTATTCGTTTGTCCCGCCCGGGAATTGGGGTTCGCTTGTCGAAGGTCCGGCCGTGGTTCAGTTGCCGAGCGGCGACTGGCGGATCTATCTCGACGCCTATACCGAAGGAAAGTATCTCTACTCCGACAGCGCGGACGGGCTGAACACCTGGTCTCCTGTGCAAGAGGTTCCTGGGGTGTCCGGGACTGCACGGCATCTCGGCATCATGAGAGAACCGGCATAACTTTCGACCCCGAGTTGGTAAGGCTCTGATCAAGGACTCCGGTCTTGGTCAGAGCCTTTTCTCGTACTTGCGTACTACTTGTGTGCGTCGCCTGCGCGAATCAGTGATTGACAAGCTAACGATGCGATGCCGTTGGGTCCGACGAGTTCGCGCCGACCACGAAGTGAGTATCTCGGCGTGAGCTGTGCAGAGTTGCGCTCCCAGGCCCCGCTCGGGCGCCGTACTTCACGATTGATTGCCAAGTAATGCCTGTTAATTTCATATTCAAGTACGCGCACTGGCTTGATGCCCGCACTTTCGGTCTTCAACTGCTCTGAGGCCCGCGAAATGCGGATTCAATTCGATTTGCCGCACTGTTTCTGAGTAATCTTCTCGTCCGTAAACGGTGACCTTGCTCATAGTGGGACCTAGGTCCTTTTCGCTGCTGATAAGCCTGTCGATATATATCTGTTACCGAAAGTTCACCCTAAATCCAAGATGGGGGAGATGGCGCGCTGGCGGGCAAACAGGACGATTGGTACCGTCCGGTAACTAATTCAGTTAGTTGTCGGCTACCGCTCTGGTTGCTGTGTCACGTGGAGGAGCAGTTCATGTCGATCGAATCGCAAAACGGCGTATCCCATCGTCGATCGAGGGCCGCGGTAGGGCTCGCGGCGTGTGCGGTTGCCGCGCTGTCGTCTGGTGTGGTCTTCGCAGGGAGCGCATCGGCAACGCCAACGGCGTTGTCGGACAAATTCGCGAGCACGATCACCGATGACGGCTGGTCGTTGGATCTTGCCGCCACGAAACTGTCGGCGAACCCGGTGCCGAATCTGGCGACGACGGCGTTCACCCGTGAGGGGTTCGTGTCGGCGAAGGTGACCGGCACGATCGGTGGTGCGGGCGATTCGGCAGTGAAGACCGGTTATGTCGAGCAGGGATTGCAGATCGGCTGCCAGATCGATGTCTCCTCCGGACTTGGCTTGGGGCTTGGCTTTTCGCTCGGCCCTTCTGTCGGTGTGAGTATTTCGGGTGTCCCGTCGGCGAACGTGGGTGTGAATGCGTCGGTGAATCCGAGTATTCAGTCGACGATTGCGCCGGGCACGATCACGACGATTCCGTTGGGGAAGAAGGATCTCGAGTCGTCGAAGGCGTCGATCACGGCAGAGAACGTGCACGTGAAGGTTGATGCGTGCATGGGGCCGGTGACGATCCGCTCGTACGCACAACTCTCGGTGTCGACGGCGACGTCCGACAACACGTTGTTCGTGTACTCCGATCCGACCTGGCTCTGACCCGCGCAGCCGTCGTCAGCGCTGCTGGCGACTATTCCCGATCCGCCCAGTCCAGGGGTGGTTACTCATCACGCCCACAAAGGAGAAATCATGAAGATTCGTACCTTGGCCACTGCCGGAACCCTCACCGCGGGTATCGCCCTGTTCGGTGTTCTCGGCGCCGGCGTGGCATCTGCTGCAACTCCGATCGTCGAACCTGAGCAGGGTCGGATCGGTCTGTCGCTCTCGAATGCGGAAACCGCGGCGTTGGCGGCGAGCCCGATCCCGGACGCCATCTCCGACATCGTTCCAGGCTCGCAGCGGTGGATTGAGCTCGCACCGGGCTCGGCGCTCACCGTCGGCCCCGATGGCAAGCTCAGCGCCCCCGACCGCGTAGTGATCGGCGAAGCCGCTGCCCATGCTGGTGGCTACGTCGATGTCTACCTGGCTGATCCGAACAACCCGGCCAACGCCGGGTACGTCACCCTGGCCTACCAGTACTGGAACTGATACCGCGCCCAGTACCGGCGACTCGTTGTCCCCGCTCTCCCTTCCTATTTGGAGTTTCAGCCATGACCGTCAACAACGCCGAACGTCGCAGTGTCCAACCGGAACCCGCTGCCGTCGACAGCAAAGACGTTGCAGACGTTGATGACTGGGATCCGGACAGTGAACTCAGTCCACTCTCCAAGGCTGTGATCGCTACGGCAGTTGGACTGGGGTTGCTGATCGCGGCATTCGCGGTGATCGGGAAGCTTGCCGGCTGGGCGAACGACTACGGGACGATCCTGGTTTACCTGGCGTTCTTCTTGTGGATGTCGATCTCCGGACGGTTGTTCTGGTGGGGCGCAGACAAACTCATCGCGCTATTCCGAACGAAGAAGAGTGACAATCGTGGTGCGCGCCGGTGAAGTCCGGTAGACGACTTCGCCGGACTCTCGCGGGAGTGCTTGCCGCTGGGGCGCTGTTGACCGGAGCGGCCGGAGCGATCGGTGCGGGCCTCGCGCTCACTGCCGGACCGGCGCATGCGACACCGGAAGAGGATTGCGCGGCGGTGCGGGCACGTGATCATCAGATCTACCTGAATCTCATTGCGTCGCTGCCACCTGGTGCACCCATCCCGCCGGAGATCATCAACCCGTGCCTGAGTGCGCCGTCCACGACGGCGACAGCTGCGCCGACGACCACTGTCGGGCTCCCCGGCGCGCAGGCTCCAGGCGGTGGCCCAAATGTCGGGGCCAATGCTCCGACGAACTTTCCCACCTACAACGGCACCCCCATCGTCCCGGTTCCGACGATCGAGGTTCCGCCCATTGCTTCCGAGTCCGCGGCCTCGGAAACTGGTGTCGGTGCATTCCCCAATGCATCGGCATCAGCGGTTCCCTCACCCACACCCACCCCGGGTGAGGGAACCACCACCGATCGTGGTCCCGGACCGATCCCCGCGGATTCGGATTCGGATTCGAATATCGCACCGGCCCAAACGGTTCCGGATCCGGCAGCAGATGTTTCCACAACCGGGGAGGACTCGGGCCGTGACAGGTATCTCGAACTGGTCCTCGTCGGGGCCGCGGCGTTCACCGCTGCGGGTATCGGAGTGCGCGGGCGGCCGGGACCTTTCAGCCCCCGCACGCCCGAATCAGTACTCTCCCAGGCGGTCGGGACTGTCGCGTCGCCGTTGACTGCGTACGCACCTGGCGGGCAGTCCTCGTTGCGGGTGTTCGATCCGATCACCGGCGGAAGCCGGTTCTTCTTCCTGATCCACGACGAAACGTCGTCGCACGAATCCGTGATTCCGGTGACGGTGCCGCCCGGCGGTCACATGAGTGTCAACCCCGATGGCACGGTCACCGTCTTCGACGCCGACGGGAATCCGGTCTCGACAATCGATGCCCCGTGGGCGTACGACGCCAACGGCACTCCTGTTCCGACGCATTACGAGATCCGGGACGGGCAACTCGTTCAGGTCGTCGACACCGCCGGTATCGAGAACCTGCTCTACCCGATCCTCGCCGACCCGGAGCTGACACCGGAAGAACGTGCTGCGCTCGAAGCGCAGGCGAACTTCATCGGCCCGATGACCCCGGAGGGCGAACAAGCACGCAGGGACGCACAAAACGTCCTCGCCGCCAACCCCCCGGAGCCGGCAGATTCAGGCCTCGAGCAGCTCATGCTCGGTGACCCTAACTCCGAGGCCTCCGAACCGCCGATCACCGAAACAGGAACCGGAAACCCTGTCGGCGACGCGATACTCGCCGATCAAACCCAGGAGCCGATCACTTCGAACATCGGCGGGCGGGACTACACCACCGAACCTGCGGACCCGGCAGATTCAGACCTCGGCCAGCTCATGTCCGGTGACCCTAACTCCGAGGTCTCCGAACCGCCGATCACCGAAACAGGAACCGGAAACCCTGTCGGCGACGCGATACTCGCCGATCAAACCCAGGAGCCGATCACTTCGAACATCGGCGGGCAGGACTACACCACCGAACCCGCTGTCAGCGACGTCTCGTTCACGGACGAAAACGGAACCAACTGGTCCGGCACACCTTCGAAGGTGCCGAACGTGTGGAGCTGGACGTACACCGACGCGCAGGGAGAAGAGCACGACCTGCAGGTCACCTACGACGAGCAGGGACGCCCCTACCAGGTTTTCGACCATTCCAACTCGGAACTGTCCTTGTACGATTGGAGCACCGGCGAACCAGTTCGGATAGGCGACGCGCAGCATCTGGACCCCGGTGTCGCTTTCGATCAGCCCTACACCGACGAGATCATGAGCTTCGTCGTCCCACCGCTGCGCGGGGCCCGTCTGGCCGTCGGCGCGATCCGGGCTGAAGACCTGATCGTCTCGAACCGGACAACACCCACCCGGCCCCCGGTTACTTCACCATCGACCCCTGCTCAAAACATTCCCCGGCCGGGCACACTGCCACCGCGCGGCATACCCGTCATCGACGGCACAGTTCCACCTGCCGAACATGACCACCCCACGATCCCTTCCGTGAATGAACCTGCACGCCCGGATCCCACGATTCCGGAACCCTCGCAACCCACTTCGCCCGGCGATCCCGACCGCGGCCAGTGGGAACCATCCACGCCGGGGGAGATCGGTGATCCAGGGCCGAACCTGACACCAGGAATTTCTACCCCGAATGTTCCCTCGCCAGGTCAGGTCGAGGAACCGAGTGCGCCGACTCTGCCCGATGTCGGGCAGGTGCCGGTGAATCCGGACGCTCCCGGCGCTCCGCAGCAACCCGGACTACCGGAATTCGACCCCTTCGCCACCGATCCGAGCACCATTCCCAGCCCTGGCGTCATCGAGGATCCGACGCAGCGACCCGCGGTCACGATGCCTCCCACACAGCCTGACAGCCCGGAGGGACCAGGGGTTGAACAGGATCCGTTGTGGTGGATGCCGTTCGCACGAGAAAAACCACCGCAACTCGCACCCGGCGAAACACCGCCGGACATCGTGGAGGTCGAAGGAGTCGGCCCGTTGGATCTGCGTACGTTGCAGTCCCGGATCATCGGTGATCGGGATGGCACCGATGTCGGGGTATGGGGTGATGCAGGCGAAGGTCTCCGGTACGACGCCGCTCGGAGGTTGAGGCCTTCTCGGGTATTTCAGGAACTCGTCACGCTGGTGGACGGGCAGTTCGCGTTCATCTTGCCATTCGATGCCGGGAAGAACGGTGAGCTCAAGTTCGACGGTTGGTTCCCGGACATGAACGTCATCGTCGATGCGAAACACATCTACGACTTCATCTTCGACCGGAACGGTGAACCTTACGTAACGGACTTCCGGGGCCGTGTTTGGCAAAAAGATTGGCCCAAGACCGCTCAGGCGCAGCTCGATGCCCTCGCACAAGCCGGGATGGACGCTGAGCTCGTGTGGGTGATGCTCAACGAACAATATGCTGAACTCGCCTTGAGAGGCTTCGACGACGAGAACGTCGTCGGTGTCACGGTGGAAACTATTGCGCAATGGTTGGAAAGGACGGGGCGATGAGCTTTTTCGGGCGGCGGCCGACAGTGGGCGGGTATTGGGGCACGCGGGTGCAGTCGAGTCAGGAGGTGGCGCAGACGATGCGGGCCTTCCTCGACGATCTGGAAGCGATCGACCCGGGGTTGGCGTTGCCGTGGGTCTCGACTGCCGAGTTCGACAAAGTGCCAGCAGATCTCAGCGTGGACGGGTTGGTGCGAATCTTCGAGCATTCCCGCTCGAAGGAGATGGGGTATTCGGACACCCCGGGACCGGGCTACGACGTCGACTTGTCACCCGAAGACGGGACCGCGCGGCGGATCATCGCCAGGGTCGGCGGGCTGGAAACCAGTGCCCCCAACAGTGTCCGGGTGTCGTTGCCGACGGAGAAGGATGTTCCCCCCGAATTGCGACGGTTGCTCGAACCGGATGTCGGGGACGCGATCATGAAAGTGATCGTCAAGCATTGGGAACCGGATCGGGCTCGGTGGAGCATCGGCGACTACCTCGATCTGCAACCGCGAGTTAGAGGTCAGATCCAGGTGGGATGGGAAACGTACTTCCATTCCGGAGTTACGTTCGATCGCAGCGCGCTGCCCCAATCTGCGGCGGTAGAGGAGCTGCCCACTGGCACGTTGATTCGGTTGGGGGACAAGCCAATGGAGGTCGATGCCGCCGACATCGTGGCGGTGCGGGCGGCGTTGGGTTACCCGGTGTAGCGCCAGAGACTGTTCCGATTGGTCGATCGTCTTCGAGCAGGAGTGACGTTGTCTGCTTCATCTTTACGTCGCGATCCGGCGTCCGGGTTGACCGTGAAAGTCATGGCGCGGAAGGGGCCGCCGGAAGCCGAATCGGTCACCGCAGTGCTGGCAGCGCGGTCACTGCAGTTCCTTCGAAAGCTTGACCCAGTCTTTGACGTCGACATGTATCGCTCCGTGAGGAATGACCTTCCCGACGGCGTTACGGTCGAGCAGGCTCTGGCATTGAATGGTGGGCGGATCCTCACGCCTCAGGCAGAAGGCCTCCTCGAGGCCGCAATGATCGAGAGCAGAAAGTCTCCTGATGCCGCAGGCGGGATTTACCCACTCTCATTCGGGCATCAACTCAGGTTGTTCACCGACAACGGAAACATCGAAATTCTCATCGGATTCGGGAGTACGGCAGGAGCAGGTTCCTTACTTTGCACCTTCATCTGGCCGTACCCAGGGGGCTTCGCCGATGAATCTCTGATCTCACTGTCATTGAAACTCGTCCAGGGTATGGCCGATATCTGGGACGCTCCCACGGCCGTGCTCTACCGGGATGCGGAGCTCACACCTCAGTACAACGTGCCCGGCGACGCAACGGTGGGCAGTTGCACCTACTTCGGCCCTGAGATGCCGGTCAACGAAACGCAGATCCCACCCACTGTCGAAGCTTTTCCGTACAAGAGAAGGAGCGATCGTCATCCAGCGTGATCCACGCGCCCCGTTGGTTGCCGACGATATCCGAAGCATCCGTGCAGCAGTCGGCCTGCTGACCGAACGACCGGAGGTTCGCCTACCGAAAGGCTCGCGCCGGCTGTGACACCAGAAGTTACGGCCAAGCTCACGTCCGCAGGTGATGGTGTTCTTAAGAACAAGCTGCTCAGATAATGGAGGATGCGTTCGACGAGGTCATCGGGATGGAGAACATCAACATCATCGTATTTGGAGGGGAGTGAAAGTGCCTACGTCATCACTGCGCCGCAATCCTACGGTGGGCTTGACAGTGAAGGTCATTCCACGAAAGGGTGCGCCTGAAAGCGAGGCCGTCACGGCCGCGCTCGTTGCACGTTCGCTACGATTGCTTCGCGACATCGATCCTGTCTTCGACGTCGACTTGTACCAAACAGTAGGCGATGCCCTCCCCGACGGTGCCGGACTCGAGCAAGCCTTGGCGTCGAATATCCGTCAGATCCTTGTACCTCCGACGGAAAAATCGATCGAAGCCGCATTGATCGAGCGCAGACGATCCCCTGATGCCACCGGCGGTATGTATCCCCTCTCATTGGGACGACATATGACCCTGTATTCACCCGCTGGAGACGTCAAAGTCGTTGTTAGTTTCGGGGGCACCTCAGGGTCCGGCGCATTCGCATGTGCCTTTGCCGACGAATCACTGATTTCGCTGGCATTGAAGCTCGTTCAGGGGCTAGCCGATATCTGGGACTCGCGTGTCACCGTGCTCTACCGCCGAACCGAATCATCGCCTCAGTTCAACGTACCGGGTGACGCGATCGTGGGCAGTTGCACCTACTTCGGTCCTGAGTTGCCGATCGAGGAAACGCAGCTCCCGCCCAGCGTGGAGGCATTTCCCTACCAGGACGGCACAATCGTCATCCAGAAGAATCTGTCCACGCCGTTAACAGTCGAGGACATCCGAAGCATCCGCGCAGCAGCAGGACTGCCGACCGAACGACCGGAGATTCCTCTACCCAAAGGTTTCAGACGGCTGTGAGCCCTACGTTGGGCGCACTCGGGGCTGCCTGCAGGTAGGGATGGCGCGGACCGACCAGCCTGCCCGCAATTACCGCGCCGCGGTCCCGATCCGGCTACGCACCAGCTGATCGACGCTCCGGGTGGAGTGCCACCGCGCGGCATACCCGCCATCGACGGCACAGTTCCACCTGCCGAGCATGATCAACCCTCTGTTCCGTCCGTGAATGAACCTGCACGCCCGGATCCCGCGATTCCGGAACCCTCGCAACCCACTTTCCCGGCGATCCCGATCGTGGCGAGTGGGAATCACTCTCGCCCGGTGGGATTGGCGATCCGGGGTCGAACCCGAGACCCGAGAACTCCACCCTGGAGGCTCCCTCGCCAGGTCGCACCGAGGAACCAAGTGTGCCGACTCTGCCTGATGTCGGTCAGGTGCCGGTGAATCCGGATGCCCCCGGCGCTCCGCAGCAACCCGGACCACAACTGTTCAATGACAATGATTTGCCGAGAACGACTATGACGATCGCAGAGTGGCTGGAAAGGAAAGGTCGATGAATTCGGATCGTGGCGCGACAGTGATCGGGTATTGGGGCCCTCGGACGCAACCGGTAGAAGGCATTGCAGCGGAGGTGTTCTCGTTTCTTCATAGTCTGAGGAACATTGATCGAGCACTTGGAGAAGCTTGGGTGTTTTCGCCCGAGACTGCCTTCGAGTCGACCGATCTAAGCGTGGAAGTCCTAGCGAAAATCTTCCGGGCAGCGAAGGATATCGAAGGGCAATCCGTTGTTGCCTTCGACCTTGGCTACATCGTGAGTTTGTTGCACCCGGACAGATATCAGTTCTTGAGAATCCAATTCTCTCTCGGCCGGAATGTTCCGAGGGTTCCGAATCTCGTCAACGTCACCCTCCCCCCGGAGAAACAAGCAATCGGGGAGGCGTCGCAGTTGCTGACTGCACGCGTCGGGGACGCGATCATGAAAGCGATCATCGAGCATTGGTCGCCGGAGTCTGCGCGGTGGGGGACGCGGGAGTACCGCAATGCGCAGGGAAATGAGGTCAGCGAAATCGAAGTCGGGTGGGAGACATACATCCAGTCCGGGATCGATCTCGATCACAGCAAACTGCCCGTCGTCGCCGTACTGGAGGAACTCCCCAACGGAACGCTGATTCGGTTGGGCGAGAAACCGTTAGACGTCAACTTCGACGACATCCTGGCGGTGCGGGAAGCACTGGGTTACCCGGTCTAAGACGCCGCGTGACCGCCGACCCTTGCTCATGTCGCGACACGTAGTCGGACGGAGACTATTACGCAGTGGTTGGAAAGGACGGGGCGATGAGCTTTTTCGGGCGATGGCCGACGGTAGCCGGATATTGGGGCACGCGGGTGCAGTCGAGTCAGGAGGTGGCGCAGACGATGCGCGCTTTCCTCGACGACCTGGAAACGATCGACCCGGAGTTGGCGTTGCCGTGGGTGTACACCAAAAAAACTGGACAAAGGCCCCGCGGATCTCAGTGTGGACGGGTTGGTGAAAATCTTCGAGCATTCCCGCTCGAAGGAGGTGGGATACTCGGACACCCCCGGACCGGGGTACAGCATCGGTTTGTCGCCCGAGGACGGGACCGCGCGGCGGATCATCTCCAGGGTCGGCGGCTTAGAAACCAGCGCCCCCAACAGTGTCCGGGTGTCGTTGCCGACGGAGACGCAGCTCACCGACAGCACCCGGCAGCTGCTCGGCCCTGACATCGGAGACGCGATCATGAAAGTTATCGTCAAGCATTGGAAACCGGATCGAGCTCGGTGGAGCATCGGCGACTACATAGATCTTCAGAATCGGTCGAAAGGTGAGGTCGAGGTGGGATGGGAAACATACTTCCATTCCGGAGTTAGGTTCGATCGCAGCGCGCTGCCCCAATCTGCGGTGGTAGAGGAGTTGTCCACTGGCACGTTGATTCGGTTGGGGGACAAGCCAATGGAGGTCGCTGCCGCCGACATCGTGGCGGTGCGGGCGGCGTTGGATTACCCGGTGTAGGCCACGCAATGGGTCCGGAGTTCACCATTGCATCAGACGTCGAGAAATGCGTTAACCGGATGGCCTGCTTCGCCTTTCGATAGTATTGCCAGATGGCACCCCGAACCGACTTGCTCGCGTGGCTCCTCGACTCGGATCCAGCGATTCGGTGGCAGGTGGAGCGCGATCTGTTGAACGAAGCGCCCACTGTGTGGGCGGCGACGCGCGCGTCGATCGCTACCAAAGGATTTGGTGCACGCCTGCTTTCATTGCAGGACCGAGACGGCCAATGGGCGGGTGGGGCGTTCTTCCCGGCAGAATTCGACTTCGCGGGACCCGAAGCAGCAGAACAAAGTTCGCAACCCTGGACGGCAACAACCTGGACGCTCAACTCCTTGCGTGAGTGGGGCCTCGACGCCGGTGTTCTGCGGGAGCGTCGAACCGCAGAACTGCTCGCGGAAAACTGTCGCTGGGAGTACGAGGGCCGGCCGTACTGGGACGGTGAGGTCGATTGCTGCATCAACGCCTGGACGGTGGCAAACGGTGTGTGGCTCGATGTTTGCGTTGATGAACTCGCTAATTGGTTTGTGCGGCATCAACTTCCGGATGGTGGGTGGAACTGCGAGTGGACCGAAGGTTCGACGCGATCGTCGTTTCATTCGACGCTCAATTCACTCAAAGGGCTTCTCGCGTACGAGATCGCGACCGGGGGAACGGATGAGACGCGCGCGGCTCGGCGATCCGGTGAGGAGTACTTGTTGCAGCGCGGTCTGTTCCGGCGACTCTCGACCTGCGAACCGGTGGGGCCCTGGGTCGGCCGGTTTGCGTACCCGTTCCGGTGGCGTTACAACGTGCTCAACGCAGCCGACTACTTCCGCGAAGCGTCGTTGTCGTATGGAAATGAGCCTGATCCGCGAATGGCGGACGCGATCGAGATGATCCGGGTCGCTCGAGCCTCGGATGGGACGTGGCTCCAGGCCGGTCGCCAACCGGGGCGGGTGTGGTTCGAGGTCGACACAAAGGCGGGAGAGCCGTCGAAGTGGCTGACTGTGTCCGGCATCCGAGTGCTCGCCTGGTGGGATCAATCCTCCCTTCTAGGTTCTGCATAACAAAAGAGTTACAGCGAGAGTTTTTTCACCTTCAAAGGTTATCGAAAGGTGATCTTCGACTTTCCGGTCGAAATATCCAGTACGGATGAAGAACATATTAACGACAGGATTGCCCTCAGTGCAGTGAAGGTTAGTCATCTGAACAGGTGAGAAGATGTTCGGTGAAATTACCTACCCGATTGGATAGGCGGGTCACCGACGTTGGTAATCAAACAGGGCGCTCGCGGCTGTCTTGGTTAGGGAGCTAAGTCCCGAGCTGGAAACGGCATTTCTGCTTCGAAAGTGTCGCTCACCTGCGGCTACGTTCCCCATTTTGCAAGACTTAAACCACTTTCGGTGAGAATTGGTCCCGCAATTGTAGGTTGTGGAGCGTCCGCAATGTTTAGGCAAAGTCCCATCTTTTCCCAGAACAATGCTCTACTAAACGTGAAAACCGGATGTTCCCCCGATTTTGCTGAGAAGGTGCAACTATGGGGCGTAGCGTAACTGTCGCAGTGAATTGGAACATCGCGAATTGCTGCTCTAACCAATGACTTTGTTCAGGTCCGAATAATGCTCGGAGGTCGTCGATGTCGATGGAAATGGTGTTAGCCGAAGCAGTGATAGACAGTGGGGACACGGCGTGGGTGCTGATCTCCGCTGGCCTGGTTCTCTTCATGGTTCCCGGACTCGCCTTCTTCTACGCCGGTCTGGTGCGTGGTAGCAGTGCGCTCGTCATGTTGCAGCAGAACCTCGTCCCACTCGGACTCGTCTCGATTACCTGGGTCGTGTTCGGATACAGCTTCGCGTTCAGTGGAGACTGGGGTTCCGGCTTCCTCGGTGACCTCAAATTGTTCGGCTTGCAGGACATACACACTGCCGCCGCCCCGGGCTTCCACCTGATCGAAGGTGCAGTCGCGGTACCGACTCTGGCGTTCGTGGTCTATCAGATGATGTTCGCGATCATCACGCCCGCGCTGATCACCGGTGCGACCGCAAACCGGCTCAAGCCCTTGGGCTGGGCCGTTCTGCTCGTGCTGTGGTCGATCATCGTCTACCCCCCGATTGCGCACTGGCTCTTCAATCCCGAAGGCTGGTTGGCGCTCCGCGGAGCTCAGGACTGGGCCGGCGGAATTGTCGTCCACGCATCCGCCGGCGCCGCCGCCCTGGCAATCTTGCTGGTGGTCGGCAAACGTCCGGGATGGCCCAACGCCGAGGCAGTCCCGCACTCGGTGCCTCTGGCGTTGATCGGCGCAGGCATCCTGTGGTTCGGCTGGTTCGGATTCAACGCAGGCGACGGATTGGCCGCCGATGGTGTTGCGGCACAAGCCTTGATGAACACTCACATCGCCGCAGCGGGCGGCATGGTCGTCTGGCTCGTCATCGAAAGGTATACCGAGGGCAAGGCCACGGCGATCGGTGGAATCACCGGCGCGGTAGCCGGTCTCGCGACCGTCACCCCCTGCGCCGGCTTCGTCAGCACCTTCTCCGCGTTGGCGATCGGCGCGCTTGCCGGACTGGTCTGCCACTTCGCGCTCGCGCTCAAGTCGATCTTCAAGTTCGACGACGCGCTCGACGTCATCGCGGTCCACTTCATCGGCGGCATCCTCGGTTCACTCCTTCTCGGTTTGTTCGGCGAAAAGGCGATCAATTCGATCGGCCGCGACGGACTCTTCTTCGGCGGCGGCGCAGGACTACTCGGCGAGCAGGCGTTGGCGTTGATCGTCGTCATCGCTTTCTCGTTCGTGGTGACCTGGCTGATCGCCACGGGCATCGAGAAGACCATCGGTCTCAAGCTGGCTCCGAAAGACCAGGTGGACATCGACCGTCGTCAGCAAGGCATGGACGCGTACCGCTACAACGCCGCATTCGTCGACGCCGGTGGTGCGCCGCAGACCAGCGGGTTCGACTCGGGGGTCCTGGTCGAGGGGGCAAAACTTGTTCCGAACCTCGGCGCCCCGAAGCACGAACTCATCACGGCGGTATTGCAGACCATCGAGTCCGAGAAGCTTCGGGAGGCGCTGCTGGCTGCCGGAGCGGAATCGATAGTCGTATCGGAAGCGCATGTCTCCGCGAGCGACTCGGCCTCTCTCAAGTTTCGCGGGCAACGCAACGACGTCGTGTTCACGGAGCGGTTGCGTGTCGAGGTGCTGGTCGCCTCGGAACATGCCCAGGCGGTTCTGGACGCGATCAACGAGTACTCGGGCGGCAGGAGGAGCGGTTTCGTCCAGCAGGCGGCCGAACCTCTCACCGAAGCGACGGAACAGGGGAGCTGACATGTATTCGACGACAGGGAGTTACCGCATGATCGACAAGGAGCGTTCGGAATGCATCTGACACCGCGAGAACTCGACAAGCTGACAATTCTCATGTTGGCGGATGTCGCACTGAGGCGAAAGGCAAAGGGGCTCAAACTCAATCATCCGGAGTCCGTCGCAGTCATCACTGCAGCCGCTCTGGAGGGAGCTCGGGAGGGCAAGACACTCGAGGAGGTCATGGCCGACGCATCGCACGCCTTGACGGTCGACGACGTGATGGAAGGTGTCGCGGAGATGATTCCGCGTGTGCAGGTCGAGGCGGTGTTCCTCGACGGTAGCCGGCTCGTCACCGTGCACTCTCCGATCCAGTAGCCCGACCGAGATGTCAGGAGCACTCCAAGATGGCAAGCAAATCGACGAAGAAGGATTCCGGCGGCGAGAAGAAAGTGCCGGTCGGCGGATATGTGTTGCGGGACGAGCCGATCGAACTGAACGAGGGTCGTCCGCGTTTGAAGCTGCGGGTCCGAAATACCGGTGACCGTCCCATCCAGGTGGGTTCGCACTATCACTTCATGGAAGTCAATCGCGCGTTGTCGTTCGATCGTGAACAGTCCTTCGGCTGGCGCCTCGATATTCCCGCGGGCACTGCGGTCAGATTCGAGCCGGGCGACGAGAAGGAAGTGACGTTGGTGCCGTTCGGCGGCAAGCAACGGGTTCAAGGCTTCAACGGACTTGTCGACGGTTGGGCGCCGACCCACGCTGCCTACCGGCCGAGGCTCCCCGGAGCCGTCCAGCGTGCCGAAGAACTCGGCTTCCTGTCCGAACCTCAAACCGACTGATTCTCGTTCACGGCGGACGAAGGAGAGCAACACCCATGACAAGCATTTCGAGACAAGAGTATTCAGGTCTGTTCGGGGTCACCACGGGTGACCAGATCAGACTGGGCAATACCGACCTGTACATCGAGGTCGAGGAAGATCTTCGAACCATCGGAGACGAGTCGATCTACGGCGGCGGCAAGACGCTGCGCGACGGCATGGGCCAGGATCCGGAGTCGTGCAGCATCGACGGTGCCCTCGACCTCGTGATCACCAACGTGGTCATCGTCGATGCAACCATCGGCGTCGTCAAGGCAGACGTGGGAATCAAGGACGGGAAGATCGTCGGCTGGGGCAAGGCGGGAAACTCCAGCACGATGGAAGGCGTCACTCCGGGGCTGACGACCGGTCCGGCGACCGACGCGATCTCCGGTGAGCAGATGATTCTCACTGCTGCCGGCATCGATCCACACGTGCACCTCGTGTCACCGCAGCAGGCGTATCACGCGCTCAGTGGGGGAGTGACCACGCTGATCGGTGGCGGCATCGGCCCGACCGACGGAACCAACGGCACCACCATCACTTCCGGCATCTGGAACATGGAGATGATGCTCAAGGCCAACGAGGGTTTGCCGGTCAACGTCTGCATGCTGGGCAAGGGCAACTCGTCCGGGCATCAGTCCCTGGTCGAACAGATCAAGGCCGGTGCGGCCGGTCTGAAGGTCCACGAGGACTGGGGCGCAACCCCGGCCACGATTCGTGAGTCTCTGCGGGTGGCAGACGAAATGGATGTTCAGGTCGCCATTCACACGGATACGCTCAACGAGGCCGGCTACGTCGAGGACACCATCGCGGCCTTCGAAGGACGCACGATTCACACCTATCACAGCGAGGGCGCGGGTGGCGGACACGCACCCGACATTCTGCGGGTGACGGGAGAGGACAACGTACTTCCGGCGTCGACCAACCCGACGTTGCCGTACGGCATCAACACTCAGGCCGAACTCTTCGACATGATCATGGTCTGTCACAACCTCAATCCCAAAGTGCCCTCGGATGTTTCTTTTGCCGAGTCCCGCGTTCGCGCCGAGACGATCGGTGCCGAGAACGTACTGCAGGACATGGGCGTCATCTCGATGTTCTCGAGTGACTCACAGGCGATGGGCCGCGTCGGAGAAAACTGGCTACGCGCGATCCAAACAGCGGACTGCATGAAGCGGTCCCGCGGGAAGCTGCCCGAGGATTCGCCGACGCACGACAACTTCCGCGTGTTGCGTTACGTCGCGAAGGTCACGATCAATCCCGCGTTGACGTTCGGTCTTTCGCATGTGGTCGGGTCGATCGGTGTCGGGAAGATGGCGGATCTTGTTCTCTGGGAGCCCGCATTCTTCGGTGCGAAGCCGAAGACGATCATCAAGAACGGTCTGATCAGCTGGCACGCCATGGGAGATCCGAATGCGTCGCTCCCGACACCACAACCGGTGATCTACCGGCCGATGTTCGGTGGATTCGGCAAGGCGTTGCCGCAGAGTTCGGTCTCGTTCGTCTCGCGAGCGGCGCTCGACGACGGCATCAAGGATCGACTCGGACTCGAACGTCAGGTTGTTGCTGTCGAGGGAACCAGAACAGTCACCAAGCGTGATCTGGTTCGCAACTCGGCCACTCCGGAAATCAAGGTGGACCCGGAGACCTTCGCGGTGACTGCGGACGGCGTCCACGCATACGTCGAACCTGCCGAATCCATTCGCTTGAACCAACTTTACTTCTTCAGTTAGGGGTCTCCTGTGTCGGGAACAATCACACACACGCACGGCGCCGATGCGACGCCACACACGCACGGCGAGATGACCGCGCCGAGCGGAAAGCCGACGCGAATCGACGCGCTGCTCGGGAAGGAGACCGACGAGGAGTGGGTCGGTCGACTCGACAATGCGGTAGTCGACGTCTTGTCGCTCGATCAGTGGGAAGCGCAGAAGAGTCGGCTACGACGCACCACGATCGGTGGCCGTGAATTGGCCGTCTCGCTCGATCGGGGTATTCAGTTGCAGGACGGCGACATTCTGCTGTGGGACGAGCCGGCGAACACCGTCGTCGTGGCCAGGATCAACCTCAAGGACGTGTTGGAGATCGACCTGAGCGCACTGGTCGACGTCACGCCCGAGAAGATGATTCAGACGTGCCTGGAGTTGGGACATGCCGTGGGCAACCAGCACTGGCCTGCCGTGGTGAAGGGAATGAAGGTCTACGTTCCGTTGACGGTCGACAAGGCGGTCATGGGCTCGGTGATGCGGACACATGCTTTCGAGGGCATCGAGTACACCTTCATCCCGGGTGCCGAGGTCATTCCCTACATCGCTCCACACGAGGCACGCCGTTTGTTCGGTGCGGCCGCTCGTGAGGGCGAGGGGCATACCCATGACCCTCTCGTCTGAGGGATCCGGGCTCAGCATCAACCGCGCGATGCGGATGATGCAGTTTTCCGATTCCATGTTCCCGGTCGGTTCCTTCTCGTTCTCCAACGGTTTGGAATCGGCCGTGGCGCAGGGAATTGTCACCGACGGTCCGTCGCTGCGGGAGTTCGTACTCTCGGCGGCGCATCAGGGGGCGACGTGCGACGGTATCGCCGTACTCGCAGCGCACCGGGGCGCGACAGCCGGTGACTTCTCGGCGATCCTCGCCGCCGATCATGCAGTGATCGAACGCAAGCTCAACGAAGAAGCACGCACGATGAGTACCCGGATGGGTAAGAAGTTGGCCGAACTCGGCGGGCGCTTGGCCGGTGAGACCCTGTTCAACAAGTGGTTGGCCGCGATCGCATCGGGGGAGACGCCGGGTACCTACCCCGTCGGCCTCGGAATTGCTTTCGCGGAGATGGGTTCTCCGGAGGAGGACGCTTTCACGGTCAATCAGTACGGTGTCGCGATGACGTTGCTCGGCGCTGCCCTTCGCATCGTCCGAGTAGATCACCTTGCGACACAGGAGATTCTGTTCGAGGTCAATCAGAGCGCCGGCCGTGAGTACGCGGCAGTGCGTGACTACGGACTCGACGACATGTCCAATTTCGCCCCGATGATCGACATTCTGGCTGCGGTTCACGTCAAGGCGCACGTCCGAATGTTCATGAACTAGAAGGAGAAAGATGAAGAAGACAACGCGCATCGGAATCGGCGGACCCGTGGGTTCGGGTAAGACCGCACTCATCGAGGCGATCACGCCGGAGTTCATCAAGCGGGGCACCAGCGTTCTGATCATCACCAACGACGTGGTCACCACCGAAGATGCCAAGCACGTGCGTAAGGCTCTCAAAGGTGTTCTCGTGGAGGAACGCATTGTCGGCGTCGAGACGGGTGCCTGCCCACACACCGCCGTTCGCGAAGACCCGAGTATGAATCTCGCGGCCGTCGAGGACATGGAGAAGACGTTCCCGGACACCGACGTGGTCTTCATCGAAAGTGGTGGCGACAACCTCACACTGACGTTCAGCCCTGCTTTGGTCGACTTCTTCATCTACGTCATCGACGTAGCCGCAGGCGACAAGATTCCGCGCAAGAACGGTCCGGGAATCTCGCAGTCCGACATCCTGGTCATCAACAAGACCGATCTCGCACCGTACGTCAACGCAGATCTCGGAGTCATGGATCGCGACTCCAAGGGAATGCGGGGAGACAAGCCGTTCGTCTTCACCAATTGCATGACAGGGGAAGGCATCAAGGACGTGGTGGACCTCATCGTGCACGGAGTCCTCTTCGACGAAGAGGAAGTGGGAGCGAGCGCACCGTGAGCGCACCGCCCGTCCCGGGAGCATCGCGAGCGCTCCCGGGGCCGATCCCGACCATCCCGGAACTCGACCAGTACCAGGACCAACCGAAGCAGGCCCCGGCCGGCAAGGTCGGGAAGACCGGCGTTCTCGAGATGCGATTTGTCGACCGTGGCGACAAGACGATTCTGCGGGACATGTACCGCAAGACACCGCTGCTGGTTCAGCAGGCGCTGTACTGGGACGAAGCGTTGCCGACCATGCCGTGCGTCTACATGATTTCCACGTCCGGCAGTGTGTTGCAAGGCGATCGACTGTTCCTCACCATCGAGATGGAGCCGGGTTCCCTCGCGCACGTGACCACTCAGTCGGCCACGAAGGTCCACCGGATGGATGCCAATCACGCGTCGCAACTCCAGAAAGTGGTGCTCGCGGAGAATTCGTATCTCGAACTGATGCCGGGGGTGACGATTCCGCACCGCAACGCGAGGTACTACGCGCGCACCGACATCACGGTGGATCCGACTGCAACGCTGTTGTTCTCGGAGATCGTCATGCCAGGTCGTAAGTACCACGACGGCGGAGAGATGTTCGTCTACGACCTGTACTCCACAATGATCAAGGCGGAGCGTCCGGACGGGGAGAACCTCTTCACCGAGAAGCTGGTGATCGAACCGGCACGTTTTCCCGTGCGATACGGCGGAATCATGGGTGATCACGACGTGTTCGGCAATGTCATCTTGTTGACACCGAAAGAGCATGCCGACGCGATTCTCGAAGAGGTAGTTCCGGGCCGTGACGGCAAGGTCGTTTCCGGAGCGAGCCGGCTACCGAACGACGCCGGTCTCATCTTCAAAGTCCTCGGTCCCGAGAGCGAACCCGTCAAGGCGAAGGTTCGTGATTTCTGGGCTCTGGTGCGAAAGGCAGTTCTGGACACCACCATTCCGCCCGTCCCGCTCTGGGGATGACGCGGATCGTCGGAGAAGGATCGAGGGACGTGCGATGACCACCATCACCAAACCCTGGGACGACGTCGCGGACAAGAACGTCGTGCTCAGATTCATCGACACCAATCTCAAAGGCTCCGGGCAGGTGATGTTCCAGGGCAATGCGCTGACGGGCCTGCTGTTTCTGGTCGGTATCTTCTGGGGAGCGATAGCCGCGGACACGCTCACCGTCGCGATCGGTGCCCTGGTGGGTCTGGTGGTATCCACCGTCACCGGCATGATGCTGCACTCCGACGACGATTCGATGCGTATCGGCCTGTACGGATACAACGGAATTCTTGTGGGAGCTGCATTTCCGACGTTCCTTGCCGGTGGCGTGATGCTGTGGATCTACCTCGTGGTGGGAGCTGCCGCGTCGACCATCGCGTTCCTGGCTGTCGCCAATGTCTTCAAGACGTGGGGCGTACCGGCGCTCACCTTTCCGTTCAACCTCGTCAACTGGTTTTTCCTCCTCGCGGCGTTCCAGTTCCTGCGGATCGAAACGTCGGACCTCAGCGCCGGCCAGTTTCCCCAGCACATCGGGGACGCGTCGGTTCATGCCGACATCACTTTCAACTTCCTGTGGGACACGCTGTTTCGCAACGTCTCCCAGATCTTTCTGATCAACAACACTGTCACCGGCATTATCTTCGTGATCGCGCTGCTGGTCGCGTCGCGTTGGGCGGCGTTGTTCGCGCTCATCGGTTCCGCGATAGCGATGGGTTCGGTACTGGCGCTGGGCGCCAACACCGTCGACATCGGGAATGGTCTCTACGGGCTCAGTTCGGTGCTGACGGCAATTGCTCTCGGATCGGTGTTCTACAACCCGTCGTGGCGTGTGTTCGTCTACACCGTCTTCGGAGTGTTGGTCACTGTTGTCATCCACGGCACGCTGGTGTCTGCGTTCGCTCCGATCAGCCTGCCGGCCGGAACGGGCCCGTTCGTCTTCGCGACGTGGCTGTTCCTGCTGCCGAAGAAGAAGTTCGTTCCCATCCAGCACGACACCATCGAGGGCGGAGCGGCCGAAGGCAAGGATTCGATCGCAAAGGCGAACGGCTAGACGGGCCGAATTGGCGAGGCGCCCGTACGCTGGGGCACACCGATGAGTTGATCCGATCGCCCCGCCACTCTCGAAGGAACGCACCTAAATGACAGACTCCAGCGCCCCTCGCATCCATCTCGGCCCCGTCGAGGATCCGCACATTGCCGACGGAATTCGCGGAGTCGGTGGGGTTCTCGTTCCACTCGCCGAGGCAGAGGGCGTGGTCTGGGTACATGGTCCGGACACGTTCCCGTCGTCGCTACCTGACTCGGTTCGTTGGGTGCAGTTGCCCTTCGCCGGGATCGAGCCATGGTTCGATGCCGACGTGATCGACGACAAGCGGGTCTGGACGTCCGCTGCCGGGGCTTACGCGGGCAATGTGGCCGAACATACGATGATGCTCCTCCTCGCCGGAGTGCGTTCTCTCCCCGAACAATTGGCGGCGCAGTCGTGGCGAAAAGAAGAGTTCGATCCACGGGTGGGCACCTTGCAGGGCTCGACAGTGGCGATCATCGGTTGCGGCGGAATCGGCCGTGCGCTGATCCCGTACCTCGCCGCGTCCAAGGTCAGAATCATCGCCGTCACCCGCTCGGGAACCCCCGTCGAAGGTGCCTCCGAAACGCTCTCGGCCGATCGAACCGGTGAAATCTGGTCCCAGGCGGATCACTTCGTGATCGCAGCACCGTCGACGTCCGCGACGCGGCATCTGGTCGGCAAGGCTGAATTGGACCAGATGTCGGAGTCGAGCTGGATCGTGAACATCGCACGCGGCAACCTGGTCGACACGGACGCGCTGGTCGATGCTCTCGAAGCTGGTTCGATCGGCGGGGCGGCACTGGACGTCACCGACCCCGAGCCGCTGCCGGACGGGCACCGGTTGTGGAAGCTGCCCAACGCGATCATCACGCCGCACGTCGCCAACCCGGCTACGACGCTCACGCGTGTGCTGGCAGATCACGTGGCCGCCAACGTCGCTCGATTCGCTGCGGGTGAGGACCTTGCTGCGGTAATCGATCCGTCGGCGGGCTACTGAACCGACAGAACGCGCAAATCCTCGAGACCGTCCACGACGGGAACTCGCCACGACGCAAGCTCTTCCGGTCCCTGCTCGTCCCACAGTTCGAACAGTTCCGAATCGGTCGAGGAGATGGTGCGCTCCACCATCTCGATCAGCCAGGTGAGCCGTTCGCTGGTCAGGGCCGAGGTGAAGGAATCGAGATCGAGGTCCTGGGCGGCGGGGTCGCGTTTGCGATCGGCGCGCACGATCAACACCAATTCGAGCAAGGCGACGGCGATTTGGCCGCCGTCCACCTCGAGGTAGTCGTCCTCGAATGCCCACTCCACCGATTCGAAGGTGAAGTCACCGTGTCCGATGGACGCGATCAAATCCCCTGCACCGTCGTTATCGAACGGTCCCGATCCCCACGCGCCCACTGTCTACTCTTTTCCGATTGCCGTGTCAGCGCGCTTCGAGCGCGATCTTCGCTCCGAATCCTAGAAGAACTGTTCCGGTTATGCGCTCGAGTGCCTGTCGCACTCGGGGCTTCTCGAAGGTGCTACGCGCTCGCGAGAGAAGGACCACGTAGCCACTGAGCCACACGATGGTGATCGCTGCGTGGATGAGCACCAGCAGCGCAAGCGATGGTCCCGTCGGCCACCCGGCCGGAACCAGCTGCGGCAGCAGTCCGGTGTAGAAGACGGCGATCTTGGGGTTGAGCAGGTTGGTGGTGAAGCCCGTCTTCCACGTTCCGGCCTTCTGCGACCGTGGAGCGTCGGCATTGTGTTGCATCCGCGACGTCCGGCTCTCCCACAGTGCTCGCACACCGAGATAGATCAGGTAAGCAGCACCGGCGAGCTTGACGACGGTGTACGCCTCCGCCGACGCGGCCAGGATCGCCGACAGCCCGAGGACGGTCAGCAGGCCCCACACCAGAAGGCCCGAGACGATGCCGGCCGCTACCCGGAATCCGGCGGATCTGCCGGCGCCGAGAGCAGCCTGTGTCACGACGGCCATGTCGGGCCCCGGGACCAGGGTCAGTAGGGCGAGCACAGCTGTGGCGGCGAGGAGAGCGGTCAGCATGCACCAAGTATGAAGCTGGGGTGGGGAGCGTTCTCGGTCGGTGGTGTCGTCCCTGTGAACAAAGAGTGGCGCGGTGGAGTGAACTGCATGGACACGCCCGGAAACCGCTGTCGTGCCCGGCATGTTCGTGAAAGTTATGCACACTGTGGGGAAACGAAAAGATGCAGGTAGAAGGAATGACTTCGGTGTAATTCATTCTTTAGTCCACAGGTTATGCACAACTGGGAAGTGAATGTGAATGAAGTTATCCACACCTGTGTGTGCATCGGTGGAAAACTGTCCAACTCCATCGGATACCCGCGAGTAATAAATCCCAACCAGTGGGTTGACCTCGGGACGTTCGTCCTGTCCAATCGAGGGTTAGCGATAGTCGTGCGATGCTCAGGGGGCGCTTGACGGATGCGGAGATTTGGGTTTGTCGGGATTGTGTTGGTCGTGCTCGCGCTTGTTGTGGGCGGAGTGGCGTATGCCGAACCGGCGCCCGAAAATCCACCAGGAGATCTGACAGGTCAGACCGGGGCTCACATCAATCGCATCGAGCAATTGTCGCCCACTCGTAGCGCCGTGTTCGTCGATTCGCCGGCTATGCGGCGCGAGGTGCAAGTGCAGGTTCTGCATCCAGCGTCGAGCGCCGGTTCGCGTCCGTCCTTCTACCTACTCGACGGCGTCAGTGCCGGTTCGGAATCCGGATACTCCGAAAGCACCTGGACTCAAAAGACCGACATCGAAACATTTTTCGCCGACAAGAACGTCAACGTCGTTCTCCCTGTTGGCGGTACCGGCAGTTTCTACACCAACTGGAAGAACGACGATCCGAACCTCGGTGTGAACAAGTGGGAATCGTTTCTCGCTGAAGAGCTTCCGGCGTTGATCGATTCTGCGTTTTCCGGAAATGGGATGAATGTGGTCGGCGGGGTGTCCATGGGTGCGCTCGGCGCGGCCAACCTCATCACACATCACCCGAAGCTCTATACCGGATTAGCCTCGTACAGTGGCTGTCTCGACAACTCCGAGTCGTCTTCGCAGGATTCCGTGCGGCTCACCGTGGCCAGTAAGGCAGGCGACGCCACCAACATGTGGGGCCCGTCATCGGACCCCGACTGGCAAAAGCACGACCCGTCCACCAATGCTGAAACGCTGCGAGGAAAGACGATCTACGTTTCCTCGGGCACGGGCGCACCCGGAGAATACGACAACATTTTCACCCCGGGCGGCCTGCAGACGGCCATCGAAGGCGGGCCGCTCGAGGCACTGGCAAACACGTGCACGCAACTGTTCGAGGCGAGGTTAGGGGAGTTGTCGATTCCCGCAGTGTTCGCGTATCGAAACGTCGGCACCCATTCATGGCCGTACTGGCAAGATGCGCTTCACGATTCCTGGCCGACAGTGAAGACCGCCCTGGGAATGTGAACTGGGCTGTGAGCTGAGAACTACTCGGCCAGTGCCAGTTCGAGCAACTGGAGGGCGCCGTCACGGGTCTGCGCAGCCGCGATGAACCCAGCTTTGTGGCAGAAGACCGAACTGTCGACGCCCGTCTCGGCGGCAAGGTCCGAGCCGTTCAGGCCGCGCCACGGCTCCGGCAACAGCTTTCGTGAACCGAACTTGGAGTCAGCGGGCTTGACCGTCTGAATCGACCAGCCGCCGTTGGTGTTCGGGAAGATGGTGAACAGAAGTTCTGGCTGGGCCGACGCGGCGCGGCCGTGGGGAACGAAGCGTTCCAGCACGACGAAGCGCGGATCCGTTGCTTTCTCGTAGGTCTCGGTGAACTCGCGCTCGGCTGCAGCGTCGCCGGCGTACTTGGCGCGCAGGCGAATCAAGACCTGAGTTGCGAGAACCACGGCCAGCTCGAACTGGGTGTCGAACTCTTCGTCGGTGGACGAGATCGGATTGAACAGGTCCAGCACCGACGACAGATCAAAAGGCTTGGTGCCGTAGTCGTTGAGGGTGTAGATCTCCTGGCCGTTGTCGACGGCGTCGATGCCCTCGACCAGACGACTGTCGATTCGGCGGAAAACGGAGGCGTCGCCTTCGCAGAACTGCAGGCCGTATTCCTGCCAGAGCAGACCGAAAGCGGAGTACAGGATGCCGTTGCTGCGCTCGCCGGCATCGCGCTGGTGATGGTCGAAGCGACCCTCGGCCGGGTTGTAGCGACCGCCGACGTCGAGCACGATGTCCGCACTGTCGAGGACGGACTCGTCACGGCTGCGAACGACGGTGGCGTCGGGGTACAGCTGCTTGAGCAGCGATACGCCGAAGACGTCGTCTGCATGGAACTTGCCGTTATGGGTCGCGATGATCACCCGTCGAGACTAGGCAATCGAGCGGGGGGATGCCTATTCAGCCGACGGTGCGGATGCGATCGGTGGCAGGCGGCGAGACCGGGGACCCGGCTGCGAACAGGGCAGTCAAGGCGTCGAGGTCGTTGCCCGCGCCGGTCATCTGGGTGGAGTTCTTCAGTGCGGTGAAACCGTCCCCGCCCTCGGCGAGGAACTTGTTCACCACGACGCTGTAGACGCCGTCGGGGGCGATGTCCTGCCCGTTCAAGCGCATTTCCGAGATTCGCGAGCCCGGCGCTGCTCGCCGGTCCATGGCGTAGGTGAAGCCCGCGGACGGGGAGAGGATGCGCTCGGTAGCGGTGCCGTCGAGGTCGATCTGGAATTGCTGTTCGAGAGCGTCCTTCAACACCGCTCCTGTGACGGAGAGCACTTCGAGGCTGTTGCCGAACGGTTGAACACCGTAGGCCTGGCGGTAGGTGACCTGGCCGGAAGTGCCGAAGTCCAAGTCCTCGCGCATGCCGCCCGGGTTCGTCAACGCGAGTTGAGCCCCTCGTGTCGATCCGGCGGCGAGTTGAGCGTCGGCGACCAGGTTGCCGAGTGTCGATTCACCGCTGGGGACGCGGTCCCGTGTCAGATCGGCGGTGATGGTCCCCACCGGTCGCTGAGCGCTTTCCGACGCCTCCGACCAGGCCCTGTCGGCGAGAGCCTGAATATCGGGATCCGGCGAAATATCGTGTGTCACTATCTGATTGAAAGCGGACGTCTGATCGCGAACCACCTCGCGGGTGTTGCGGTCGATGGTGACGTCGGCGACGGACACGATCCGGCCGTGCGAAGCGCCCTGCATGACGACTCTGGGATTGCCTGCGGGATCAGGGAATTCGCAGTTGTACTGCTGGTGGCTGTCGGCGGTGAAGATGACGTCCACCTTCGGTGAGGCACGAAGGGCGATGTCGCGGGCCGGGCCGGACTCGACGTTGCAGTCGTTGGGCCCACCTTCGACGGCCGGTTCGTCCCCACGGTGCAGGAGAACGGTGATGGCTTTGACGCCGAAGAAGTCGAGGACATCGGCGGTGCGGTTGATCGCTTCGACCTCGTCGCCGAACTGCAGATCGGCGATCCCGCCCGGTGTCACGATCTGCGACGTGTTGGCGGGGGAAATCGCGATGACTCCGAGCGGAATGCCGTCGACCATGTTCACGGTGAAGGGCAGCGTGGCCGGAGTGCCGTTGGTGTACGTCATGTTCGCGGCCATCAGTGGGAAGTTGGCGCCGCCGAAGGACGGACTGAACGTGCACGCGTCGACGGCGGAGCAACCGCCGGACTGCATACGACGGAACTCGGCGAGCCCCTTGTCCAGTTCGTGGTTGCCGATCGCGGAAGCGTCGATCTTCATCCGATTCAGCAGTTCGACCGTCGGTTCGTCGTTGAACATCGCCGATTCCAATGCCGACGATCCCCAGTTGTCGCCGACCGAATACAGCAGCGAGTTGGTGGCTTGGCTGCGAAGTTGCGTCACGTATGCCGCGAGATACGCCGCGCCACCTGCGGGGGTGAGCGAGCCGTCGGCCTGCCTGATCTCGCTGCGAACACCTTCCGGCGGGCGGAGGCTGCCGTGCAGATCGTTGAAGGCCAACAGACGTACCGACACCGTGTCCTGGGACTCGGCGGTGGCGACGGCACTCAGGGAGGTCGCGGTGGTGGCGAGAAGGGTCGTTGCGAGCACGGCACACGTTCGTGTCATGCGTCGCGTCATGCGTCGTGCTCCCTCACTCGGACCGGCCTCGAACCTCCCTGAGTGTGCCCGTCCGCCGAAACGAATTCCAGTCCTCGGCGTAACAGTTATGTATCGAGTGTCACGCGGTGACGCCGATGCCCGCAGCCTGCTTCGCGACGTCGGTGTTCGCGAAAGCGAGGAACGCGTCGTTCTCGTGTGGATCGCCGATGGTCATCCGGACGCCCTCGACGCCGTACTGACGGATCAGAATGCCCGCCTCGGTACTCGCCTCGGCGAAACCGGGGGAGAGCTCTCCGAGGGGGAGATAGACGAAGTTCGCCGACGACTCGGGGACGGTGTACCCGGCTTCGATCAGTGCACTGCGCACTCGCGTCCGCTCGGCGATGACGCCTTCGGTGCGGGCAAGCAGTTCGTCTGCTGCAGCCAGGGAAGCGATTGCGGCGGCCTGCGCGACAGCGCTCACGGTGAACGGGGTGTGCACCTTGCCGAGGGCCACGATGATCTCCGGATCCGCGACTGCGTAACCCACGCGGATTCCCGCGAGGCCGTACGCCTTCGAGAAGGTGCGCAGAACAACCACGTTGGGGCGGCTGCGGAACAGTTCGATGCCGTCGGCGTCCGAGCGTGAGTATTCGAAGTACGCCTCGTCGAGTGCGACGACGACGTGCGTCGGGACCGCGTCGAGGAAGCTCTCGAGCTCTGCCTTCGACAGCGCGTTGCCGGTCGGGTTGTTGGGGTTGCACACGAAGATCAACCGCGTGCGATCCGTGATCGCGGCCAGCATCGCGTCGAGGTCGTGGCCGAAGTCCTCGGTCAGCGGAACCTTGACCGAGACGGCATGGCCGACCTGGGTGACCACGGGGTACGCCTCGAACGAACGCCACGCGTAGATGACCTCGTCACCCTGATCGCAGGTGATCTGCACGAGTTCCTGGCACAGCGTCACGGAGCCACAACCAGCGGCGACGTTGGCCGGTTCGACTTTCAGGAAGCTGGCCAGCGCCTCGATGAGTGCGACCGCGGCATTGTCCGGGTAGCGGTTGGCATTGGCGACCGCGTCGGCGACGGCGTCACGCACACCGGGCAACGGCCCTACGGTCGTTTCGTTGCTCGCCAGCTTGATCGCACCCGGAAAATTGCGTCCGGGAACGTAGGCGGGGATGGAGGCGAGGTCAGGGCGAATGTGTGCGGTCACGAGTCGATTATGCGCGCACCGATTTGGTGCGTAGCGGCCGTCTGCGTGTCAGAGTTAGAAGATGTCGGAAATCTTCCGGGCCACCGCGTATCTGCGCGCAGCCGAAGGGGAGGTCGCCACGGCTGTTCCGCTGACGGTGGTGGAGCCGGACGGCCCGACGCGGGGCGGGATCGTCGTCCTGCATGAAGCCCGCCAGTTCAGCCCGGCTCTGCTGAATCTGATGTGCGCACTCGCCGGCGAAGGGTGGGTGAGCGTCGCACCGCACCTGTTCCACCGCGAACCCGAACACATGCAGGGCGAGGTGTTCGGTGACAACCTCTTCGCCGACTTCGACGCGACCCTCGATTGGCTCGTCGGACGCGAAGTTCTCGCGGACACCGTCGGGGTGCTCGGATTCGACGACGCCGGGACCGCCGCGATGCTCGTGGCCACCAGCCGTCCCGTCGGTGCCGCGGTGAGCGTCGCCGCCCGGGGAATCGTCGAAGCCTTGTCGGTGGATGCTCAGGCGCTCGTCGATGCGGCCACTTCCCTGCAGGCGCCGTGGCTGGCGCTGTACGGCGAGGACGATCCCAGCACGCCGCGTGAGCACGTGACCCTGCTCCGGGAAGCGACCGCCAAGGCCGACGTCGCGACACTGGTGGTCAGCTACGCCGGACTGGCCCACCGGGCGGACGAGCCGCCACAGCTGTCCGAGGACGCCGACCTCGACGACCCTGGCTCGGCCTCGATCGTCGAAGCTCAGACCCGGATCTTCGACTGGTTCGACAGCCACCTGCGGTAAGCCGACAAATCAGGGCGCTGACCACGCGTTTTGCCTTTGGTGGCGAAGGGTGTGTAATCTTTCGATCCGGCGGTCCGAAAGGATCGGAACCCCCAGGGAGGCGTGCCAGAGCGGCCGAATGGGACTCACTGCTAATGAGTTGTCCCTTTTACGAGGGACCGGAGGTTCAAATCCTCTCGCCTCCGCCAAGCCGGTGATTTTGACCGGCGGGTTAGAAATGATAGAAAGTACGACGGCAAGACACGCAAGATCAGCAAGACAACAGAACATGCGCCCGTAGCTCAACGGATAGAGCACTTGACTACGGATCAAGAGGTTAGGGGTTCGAATCCCTTCGGGCGCACAAGAAAGAAGGTCACAGACTCCGGTCTGTGACCTTCTTTTTGTTGTGGTGCATTCGCAATTTTTGAATGTGTGTGACGTCACCTCGGCGAATTTCGGTCGGTGACCCTCGCGATCGTATGAACCAACAACCGATCCCCGCGACCTATGCTTTCTCCGGAGCAGTCGCGCGAACCGAGGAGAACCCGTTGGAGACCGTCGACAGTCGGACGCTCCCGGTCTACTCGGCCGGGGCGGTCGAGGTGCCCTTTGTCATCGCGGGCATGGACGAGCTTGTCTCCCGCGAGACCCGGTGGGAGGCGCACTCGCACCCGACCCACGAATTGTTGTGGAACGAGCGAGGAGCGTCGAGCGCCACGGTGGGATCGCGCACGTGGACGATCACCCCGACCGTCGGTCTGTGGATGCCCGCCGGCGTCCTGCACTCGGCGATCGCGCCCGCCGGAACCTGGTATCGGGCCGCTCAGCTCGACATCGCATCGGTTCCGTCTCTGTCCGACGTGCCGGTGGCGATCGAGGTGACTCCGCTGCTGCGGAACCTCCTCGAGCGACTGGCAGACGATTCACTCGGAACCTCTTCGCGCTCGCTCACAGAGCAGATGGTGATCGACGTACTGGCGCCGTCACCCAACGAGTTGCTGGTTCTGGTGCCGGACTCGGCGCTTCTGCAACCCATCGTCGACGCGATCGGTGACGATCCGAGTGACATGCGAACGCTGTCCGACTGGGCAAGGCTCCTCGGCGTCAGCCCGCGAACCATCACCCGGGCATTTCGGTCGGAGACCGGGATGAGTTTCGGGCAGTGGGTGTCAGCGGTGCGCGCCCAACGAGCGGTGACTCTTCTTGCACACGGCTTGGATCTGCAAGAGGTTGCCGAGCGCGTGGGCTACCACTCGACCAGTGCGTTCGGTGCGGCATTTCGGCGCACTACCGGCGCTACACCAGGGATGTTCCGGGCTAGCTGATCGGCCATCACACCTTGTCTCGATCGCTACACCGGGTGTCCCAAACACGCGATTGCGCCACATTGCCCTCCCGTATACGGTTTAGGCAAACCTCACCTAAGTGCCTGATTGAGCCGGGTTGAGGGCCGTACCCCTTCTCGAGAGAGTTCTGTTTTCATGCGTTCAAAACGCTTCTTGGCGGTGGCCGCAGCAGCGGTCGCAGTCGCCCTCGGCATGACAGCTTGCAGTTCCGGCTCCTCGGAGACCGCCGACGGCGGCAGCGCCGGAAGCGGATCCAGCTCCTTCCCTGTCACGATCGAGCACGCTTTCGGAACTACGACGATCGACGCCAAGCCGGAGCGAGTTGCCACCGTTGCCTGGGCCAATCACGAAGTGCCCCTTGCTCTCGGCGTGGTTCCCGTCGGAATGGCAGCGGCGACGTTCGGCGACGACAACGGCAACGGAATGCTGCCGTGGGTCGAGGAAAAGCTCGACGACCTCGGCGCGAAGCCGCCGGTGCTCTTCGACGAGACCGACGGCATCGACTTCGAAGCCGTCTCCGATACGAACCCTGACGTCATTCTTGCCGCGTACTCCGGATTGACGCAGGAGGACTACGACACTCTCAGTGAGATCGCTCCGGTTGTGGCGTATCCCGAGGGGCCGTGGGCGACGTCGTGGCGTGACGTCATCAAGTTCAACAGCATGGGCCTCGGCATGGAATCCGAAGGGCAGGAACTGATCTCCACCATCGAGAAGGAGATCGCCGACGAGGTTGCCTCACATCCGCAGCTTGCCGGCAAAGCAACAATGTTCCTGACGCACGTCGACACTGCCGACCTGAGTCAGGTCAGCTTCTACACTGCGAACGACACACGTGCCGCGTTCTTCGAGGACCTTGGACTTTCGACGCCGAAGAGCGTTGCCGACGCCTCGACGGGTGGTGAGTTCTCGAAGAAGGTCAGTGCCGAGCGTGTGGACGTCTTCGACGACGTCGAACTGATCGTCACCTACGGTGACCAGGCACTTGTCGACGCACTCAAGGCTGACCCGCTGCTCTCGCAGATGCCTGCTGTAGCTAACAATTCGATCGTCTTCCTCAACGGAACCGGGCCGATGGGAACGGCGGCCAACCCGACTCCGCTCGCCATTTCGTGGGTACTCGGCGACTATGTCGATCTGCTCGCCGGGGCTGCTGGAAAGTCGGAGTGACTGTAACCTCGCAGGATTCGACGTCGGGCGCCAGCGATACGCGGCGCCCGACGTTCGGCAATTCGCTGTGGCTGATCGCCCTTCTCGTGGTCCTCGCCGTGCTCATGTGCGCCTCGATCGTCATCGGCTCTCGTGAGGTCGATTGGTCCGACATCGTTGCCGCACTTGGCGGTTCCACTGACAACATCGGTCAGGGTGCGATTGCCAAGCGCATTCCGCGGACGGTGCTCGCGATCGTCGTGGGTGCTGCGCTCGGTCTTGCCGGCGCGGTGATGCAGGGGATTACCCGAAACCCTTTGGCGGATCCCGGAATCCTGGGCGTCAACATGGGCGCTTCGCTCGCCGTGGTGATCGGAATGGCGTGGTTCGGATTGTGGACCCAGACCAGCATGATCTGGGTGGCCGTACTCGGTGCAGCCGGGGCGGCATTGTTCGTCTACGTAGTCGGGTCACTCGGACGAGGTGGAGCCACGCCACTCAAGTTGGCTCTTGCCGGGGCCGCAACATCGGCTGCGTTTGCTTCGTTCATCACTGCGATCATGCTGCCGCGAAACGATATTGCGGGCAACATTCGTTCGTGGCAGATCGGCGGCGTCGGTGGCGCGAGTTTCGAGGTGATCCGGCAGGGTCTGCCTTTCCTCATTGTCGGCTTCGTGATCTGTCTGCTGTCAGCGCGCAGTCTCAACTCTCTTGCGCTCGGCGACGAGGTTGCGTCAGGTCTCGGCGAACGCGTCGCGGTGGTTCGTGCAGTGGCAGCGCTCGGTGCAGTGTTGCTCTGCGGTGCAGCCACTGCCATTGCCGGACCGATCGGCTTCGTCGGTTTGGTTGTCCCGCATCTGTGCCGGTTGCTGATCGGTATCGACAACCGTTGGCTACTACCGTTTTCTGCGCTGACAGGTGCCGGCCTTCTCGTCGCCGCCGACATTCTCGGACGAATTGTCGCCCGGCCGAGCGAAATCGACGTCGGCATCATCACCGCGCTCATCGGAGCGCCCTTCTTCATTTACATCGTCCGCCGTCAGAAAATACGTGAGCTGTGACCACTACATTCGTTACTCCCGAAGTCGAGGTCGACGCAGTCGGAGCAAGCCGTGTCCGACGAGGTAGACGCCGCCGCATCGTGATTTCCGTGCTGACGGTCCTCGCCGTCGCCTCCTTCGCGGTCACTCTGATGGTGGGAAAAACCTTCTACCCGCCGTCAGATGTGCTTCGCGTCGTGCTGGGGGAGAACGTGCCTGGTGCCTCGTTCACCGTCGGCCGCCTCCGGCTGCCTCGCGCTGTCCTCGCTGTGGTCGGCGGAATCTGTTTCGGCTTGGGTGGCATCACGTTCCAGACGATGCTGCGTAACCCGCTCGCGAGCCCCGACATCATCGGGATCAGCTCGGGCGCAAGCGCTGCAGCGGCTTTCGCGATCATCTCGCTTTCGCTCGGCGGCTCGCAGGTCTCGATCTTCGCCATCGCTGTCGGTCTGGGCGTCGCAGTCTTGATCTACGTTCTGTCCTTCCGAGACGGTGTAGCGGGCACTCGGCTGATCCTGATCGGTATCGGCATCGCCGCGATGCTCGACAGCGTCACCGCCTACCTGCTCAGTACCGCCGCCGCATGGGATCTGCAGGAGACGATGCGTTGGCTCACCGGCAGCCTCAACGGTGCCAACTGGGGTTCGACGGTTCCCGTACTCCTGGCGCTGGTTGTCCTCGGACCTGTGCTGCTGAGCCAATCGCGCAACCTTTCGACCATCCAGCTCGGTGACGACGCAGCACAAGCGCTCGGCGTCAGAGTGGAACGAACGCGCATTCTGACGATCATTGCGGCCGTCGGACTCATCGCCTTTGCCACTGCCGCTGCGGGGCCCATCGCCTTCGTCGCATTTCTGTCAGGGCCCATCGCCGCCCGCATCGTCGGTCCGGGAACATCACTTTTGATTCCGTCGGCGCTGGTCGGAGCGCTGCTGGTGCTAGTTGCCGATTTCTGCGGACAGTACGCCTTCGGCACCCGCTACCCCGTTGGCGTGGTGACTGGCGCGCTGGGAGCGCCGTATCTCGTCTACCTCATCATTCGCTCCAACCGAACGGGAGGTTCGCTGTGACCGAATCCCATACTCTGACTGTCGAAAACCTCGAACTCGGTTACGGAGGACGGACCGTCGTCGAATCGCTCGACCTCGCGGTGCCGCCGGGAACGATCACGACCATCGTGGGCGCCAACGCGTGCGGCAAATCGACGCTGCTGCGGTCGATGTCGCGGCTACTCAGTCCCCGAAGCGGTCATGTTCTGTTGGACGGCAAGGATGTTCATCGCCTACCCGCGAAGAAGCTCGCTCGCACGCTCGGTCTGCTGCCGCAGTCACCGATCGCACCGGAAGGGATAGTTGTCGCCGATCTCGTCGGCCGAGGCCGACATCCACATCAGCGGGTGCTGTCGAGGTGGAGTCGAGAGGATGACGCAGCCGTCGCCGAGGCGCTTGCGGCAACGGACACAACCGAATTGGCCGAACGATCGGTGGACGAACTTTCCGGTGGTCAGCGCCAACGTGTGTGGATTGCGATGGCGCTCGCCCAACAAACCGATCTGCTTCTTCTCGACGAGCCGACTACCTTCTTGGACGTGAGCCACCAGGTTGAGGTCTTGGACCTGCTCACCGACCTGAACCGGACTCGGGGTACAACGATTGTCATGGTTCTGCACGATCTCAATCTCGCCGCCCGCTACGCCGACTTCCTCGTCGCCATGGCCGATCGCCGGGTCTACGCGGCGGGTGATCCTGCCGGGGTGCTCACCAGTGACAACGTCCGCACCGTTTTCGGTCTCGAGAGTCGAATCATCCCCGACCCCATCTCGGGTAAGCCGTTGGTGTTGCCGCTCGGGCGCCACCACGTTCTCGACGACGTGTTGACGTGACGGCATCGAACGCCCCGGGCGGGCGGATCGAATCCGTGGAACAACTCAATGCGATTCTCGGACAGCCCCATCCGACGATCATGGAGAAGCAGACCGCTTACACGACTCCGTTGATCCGTGAATTCATCGAGCAGGCACGGTTTTTTGTGCTCGCGACATCCGATGCGGCCGGAAATTGCGATTGCTCGCCGCGCGGAGACTTGGTCAGTCAGGTTCTGTTTCCCGACGAGAAGACGCTCGTGCTCCCGGATCGTCCGGGCAACCGGCGCGCTGACTCGTACCGGAACATGATCGAAAATCCTCACGTGGGGATCCTCTTTCTCGCGCCCGGGCACGACGAGATCGTGCGCGTCAACGGCACGGCGACTCTGTCCACCGATCCTGATCTGCTGGACTCGATGGCGATGAACGGCAAGCCGGCGCAGCTTGCGGTGATCGTGAAGATCGACGAGGCGTATCTGCATTGCGCGAGAGCGATTCTGCGGGCGAAGCTGTGGGATCCGTCGACGTGGCGCGCATCCGATGACGTACCGAGTCTGCGCGACATGATGGCCGAGCAGCACAGCCTGCTGGTCGAGGATCTGGAGCCGGCTCGGCAGGAGGCGTACCGCAAGTACCTGTACTGAGCGCAGATCCGTCACCTATGTCCGATAATGATCCGTGCCTTCAATTGCCTCGTCGCTGTTCTGGATTGCGCTGATCGCGGCCATCGCGCCGATAGTCGCGGGCTTGATCCCGCGTCGACTGGTTCCCGAAGTGGTGTTGCTACTGGTCGCGGGCGCAGTGGTCGGGCCGTTCGCCCTCAACATCGCCGCTGACAGCGAAGCGATCGGAATCCTCCGCGAACTCGGCCTCGGCATGCTGTTCCTGCTCGCCGGCTACGAGATCGACCGACAGGAACTCAGTGGGCGCGGCGGACGTCGAGCGCTCTACACGTGGCTGTTCTGCCTCGCGTTGGCGTTCACGGTGGTCGCGCTGCTTGGCATGAGGAACGTGATCTCCGCGGAAGCCGCTGTTGCCATCGCAATGACGTCGACCGCACTGGGCACGCTGTTGCCGATCCTCAAGGACAACAAACTCCTCGACACACGCTTGGGCAAGACGGTCCTCAATCACGGGGCCGTCGGCGAACTCGGGCCGGTCGTCGCGATGGCGGTGCTGCTGAGTGCCCGTGGTGCCGTCCTGTCGCTGATCGTTCTTGCCGTCTTCGCCTTGATCGCCATCATCGTGGCGGTGCTGCCCGGCAAGCTGATTCACGAAGGCTCGTGGACACATCGGCTGGTGCGGGCAGGGGCGGACACCACGGCGCAGACGACGGTCCGCCTCACCGTTCTGTTGTTGGTCAGCCTCGGAGTGCTGTCGGCTGTGTTCTCACTCGACGTCATTCTCGGTGCGTTTGCCGCCGGCTTCATCCTGCGGCGGCTGATGCCAGAGGGCGACGAGCGCCTCGAGATCAAGCTCGACGGGATCGCCTTCGGGTTCCTCATCCCGATCTTCTTCATCACTTCAGGCATGGCAATCGACGTCTCGGCGGTCGCCGCCAGTCCCGGCATACTGATTGCGTTTTTGATCCTGATCGTTGTCGTCCGCGGCGTGCCGGTGTTCTTCGTGACCAAGTTCGAGAAGGTCGAGCCGCCCTTCACCACGCGCGAAAGTGCGCAAGTCGCGTTGTACGGGGCTACCGGTCTGCCCATGATCGTGGCGGTCACGGGCGCTGCCGTCGACGCGCATCAGATGTCCTCGGACAACGCGTCGATTCTTGTCGCGGCCGGTGCGATCACCGTTCTACTGCTGCCGATGCTCGCCACTCTCTTGACGAAAAAGGAGAAAGTGTCCTGATTCAGATATCCAACTGCTCGTCGAGCCAGTCGAACATTCGCTGATCCGTCAGACGCCTCGCCATGGGCTGACAGTGGAAGTTCGCGCCTTCGGCAGCGGTGAAGGGAACCACCGTCGTCGGTCCGCCGGATAGGGCGGCAAGCCGCTTGGATTGACCGGGCCAGAACTGCTCGCCTTCCGGATCGGTGATGAGCAGGGGAGTGGAGATCGAGCCGGCGACGTGTTCGAGGTGGTACTTCCGAACCTCGGCGAGAGTGTTGTAGTAACCGTCGGCGAGGTACGGACGCGCTCGGAAACGCCAGATCCGGGCGGTGTCCTTGGAGAACTTCATCCCCATCGCCATGTCGCGGTCGAAGGCCTCCGACTTCCCCTCGTCGAGCAGCTTCTGCATGTTCTTGGGGATATGGGCGAGCCACGACGCGGCCACGTCCACGACCCCCGGATCGGCGATCGCTGCCGCGATCCGATGCTCGAACGCCAACGACTGCGGTACCCAGTAACCGCCCTGACTGATCCCGTAGATCGCCAGCTTCGACGCATCGACGTCCGGCCGGTCCACGAGGTAGTCGACGACGGGCGTGATGACGGCTTCCCAGTCGTGACGGAACGGGATGTTGCGCTCGAAGAGCATCGACTGTTGACCGGGTCCGTCGAACATCAACACGTTGTAGCCCCGTTCGAGGGCCCCGGCGCCGCCGCTGCCCCACAGTCCGCTGATCGGGCCGTCGCTACCGTTCACCATGATCAACGTCGGCCGTCGCACGTCGCCGGGCGGCCGGAAGAAGTACCCGGGCAAGTAGGTGTCCTCGTAAGGGATCCGGACGCGTTCGACGGGCTGGGCGGTGGTGTCGACGAAGCGGTCCCACGCTTGTCGGTGACGTTTGAAAGTGGGGACCAGAACCGAATCGTCGCTGAGACCGTCTACGGCGTTGATCGCCACACCGAAGTACGACGCCGCCCGCAGGTACGCGTTGGACGCGCTTCGTGAATGCCCGGCCTCGGCCGCCTCATCGGCGTGCCCGAATACTCGTGTGCCGAGGTCGAACCAGGCCTCGTACCAGCCCTCGAGGTCTTTCTCGCCGACATGAGCGATGGCCGAGAGCACTTCGCCGGTATCTGCCGCGCCGTAGGTGGCTTGCCCGAGAACGACTCGTAGCTCGAAGTCGAAGGACTCGTTGCGGTAGAAACCGGCAGTGAACGCCTGGTGTGGATGGGCGAAGAACGACGACGCGAGAGACATGGGCACACCTTCGCTAGTTCGGGGCAGCCATTTTCAGTTGTAGTTCCAGGATCGCCCGAATCGGTTGCCGGAAAACCTGTCAGCGTGGCGACGCCGGGAGCCCGGTGGCTGGCGGCCTCGACATCGCAAATGCCAGGGTGCACAACCACAACGACATCCCCAGCACCTGTGCGCGTTGAGCGATACCCAGTCCGAGATTACCGCCGCCGGAGACTTCGATGCTGTTGGTCGTCAACATCCACACCGTCGCAAGGGAAGTCAGGATCAAAATGGTCAGGCCGGTCGTACGCAAGGACCGGTGTTCGCGATACCTGAACGCTCCCACGGTGAATGCGATCATCGCGGTGAAGATCGCGAACACCGCCACGCTGCTCGTCAATGCGTGAACATGGTGGAGCTGCGGAAGTAGACCGTCGGGTGCGCTCGACGGGCAACCCTCGCCCGAGCATTCGAGAGGGAACGACGCGTCGGCGATTGTGGCGATGCCGAACACTGCAAGTGCAATCCAGCCCGTGACGTAGAGCCTGCGCCTGGGCGTGATCAGCAGACCCAGCGCTCCGGAGATCAACATCAAGATCGCGGACAGGACGTCGGCATTGCCGAAGACGTCACGGTATTTCTGGTTCTCGGCATCGAGTTCGCTGAGGAACGATGTCACCGGGTCGAGGCCGGTGTCGAGGAAGAATTCGAGAATCCACGACGAGTAGACAATTCCGCCCAGAGCCAGCGCAGCCACCAAACCCCACCGCGCAACGTTGCGTTCCTTCACGAAATCGAGCTTACGGACCGAGCAGGGCTTTCTGGACGCGTTCGGCTGCTACCAGCGGATCTTCGTGCTCCCAGATGCGGATGACGGTCCAACCCTGCTCTGCCAGACGTGCATCGGTGTCGCGGTCTCGAACCACGTTGGCGGCCAACTTGTCCGTCCACCACTGCGCGTTGTTCTTGGGAAACGTCGCATGCTGCGGGCAGCTGTGCCAGAAGCATCCGTCCACGAACACCGCGACTTTGCGGCGCGGAAACACCAGATCAGCGCGTCGGCGAACACCTTTGACAGGCGCCCGGTCCACGAAGTACCGGAGTCCCCGCCGATGAAGCTCGCGTCGAAGTGCAATTTCAGGTTTGGTGTCGCGCCGACGCTGAGCGCTCATCCGAGCGCTGGTGGCAGGATCCGTCGCAGGCACCGTGGTTCCCTCAGCCGTCGGAATCGTCGCTGTCTTCGGGATCGGACCAGGTGGGCGCAAACCTGTTGCGACGCTCCACTTCACCGTGCACGACGGTCACGAAGTCGGTGAACGAGAGCGTCTGAGCTTCGGTGGGCCGGCCGTTGCGCGGCGGCGGCTCGTCGACGTCGAAGAACCGAACCGCGCCATCGGGTTCGTAGAGTCCGATGTAGACCTTCTCGAAGAGGTCGTAGCGGGTGTCCTCGGCGCCGAGATCCACCCAGGCCTTTCCTGGAACGCCGACCACCGCGCGCTTGCCCCGGCCCGAGCGCTTCGAGAGCGTCGTGACGTGGTGTGCAAAAGAGGATTTGCCGGTGTCGCTGGTCTTGGTCGGGTCGCCGTCGGCGCACGTGGCGTACGGCTCGAACATGACGGCGACCAACACGCTGTACGGCTGACGCTGATGCAGAACCATTGCCTCGCCACGCAATTCGTGGTCGTTGCGGACGATGTTCTTGGTCCACCGTCCAAGTTTTCCGCTGCGGGGACTGTAGTCCTGGAAGTTGTACGTCTTGATGGAGACGCAGAGGATCAGGCCGAGAGTGGGGTCGAGTGCCTTGACGTCCAAGCGCTTTCGGCCCTTGGCGACATCAACGGTTGCCTCCTGGCCTTCGCCGGACGCTGTCGGGGTGATGTTGGGATACAGCGGACGCAGAGCGTCGGCCACCGTCTGTGCCAGTTGATTGGACAGTCGTTGGGCGTAGTTCTTCTTCTCGCCGCGATCGGCGTCGGCCGGAGGCTTGTCGCCCGCGAGTTGCAGTGCGCTCCACAGTGGTTCGTGTTCCGGCTCGGAAAACAGCGGTTCGGGGAATAGCGTTTCAGGTTCGGGGAACAGTGATTCCGTCATGCCGCGGCCTCGGGGTATCCGCCCATCCGCTCGAGATGGCTTTCGACGTCCTCGATGAAACCGGGGATGAACCGAAGATTGCCCATGCGTGCGCGCTTGAGGAAGCCGGCCGTGGCCCGCGCCGACAGCAACCGCGTGTCCTCGAGGAAGCCACTCAGATCCTCGTAGTCGTACTGGACCGGCCAGGTCGAGGTGTGGACGCGGAAGGCTTGGCGGTTACGGCCCCACGCCGCACTCGGCCACGCGTCGCCCGGTTCGAGTGGCGTTTCGCCGGCGGCGTCGTATTCGATGGGATCGTTCAGCCGGCCACCGACCCACGACGCCATCCGCACGCTCACGGCATTGCCGACGAGCTTCCATCGGTGGCTGTGGCGTAGGCCGGGAACCTCGACGGACGGAAGCGTCCAGTCGGGATCGAAACCCTGCAGGCGTTCGGCGTCGACGAGGCCGGGAGTGACGATCTCACCGGACGGCAACCGGACCGCCGGCTGGCTGGGGATGCCGACGGACGAGCCGCCCTTGAGCGTCGGCACCGCATTGACAGCCCATCCGAGTCCGCGGGTGCCTTCGGTCCAGTAGAAGCCGCAGGGGTAGTCCGCGGGATCACCTCCCAGGCGCTCGCCGGCGTCCTGGCCGAACAGGATTTCGCGAGGATCGTCCGTGCGCGAGGCAAGCATGATGACGCGCTGGCGGCGCTGGGGGAGTCCGAAGGCGCGGGCGTCCACCACTCGGTATGCCCAGGTGTATCCGAGGTCTTCGAGAGCGTCGGTGATGTGCCGCATGGCAGCGCCCTTGCCGAGTTGCAGCATGAACGGAACGTTCTCGATCAACAGCCAGCGCGGGCCTTTCTTGCGCTTGACCAGACGGAACACCTCGTCCACCAGTCCCGAGCGTGCGCCGGTGATGCCTGCTGTTTTGCCGGCTTGAGATAGGTCCTGGCAGGGGAAACCGGCGGCCACCAATTCGATGTCACTGGGCAGCGCGCGCAGTTTGGTGACGTCGCCGTGCAACGGCACGTCGGCGAAACGCGAACGGAGAACTGCCTGGGCGCCCGGATCGATTTCACACAGCAGTTCGGTGTTCCACCCATGTTCCGAGAGCCCCAACTCGAGCCCGCCGATACCGGCAAACAAACCCACCATGCTCCGCGACGACGTCACAGCACCCTTCCTCACGAACCGACCTAGAAGCACGGTACTCGAGAACTCCGACACCGTTTGCCAACTATTCGGTCTGCGGGGTGCTCCTTACGGAAGAACCGTTGTGAAACGCCTTACATCGAGATCTTCGGGGCCGATCGAAGTCCCTAAAAGGTCCCTGATCGAAGCAATAACCCGAACCAGCGGTGCTCCGCGCCCGTTCGTCCATTACCGTGGTCGGGTGAGCATCCAACCTTCCGGTGACGCGTCCTGGCCCGCGGTATTGACCTGGCAGGCCCACAACGCTCCTCGTATGGAGTCTGTTCGTGTGCAGCTGAACGGAAATCGCATCAAGGCTTCCGGCCGGATCATCGGTGGAGCCTGCAGTGAGCACCCGGCATTCAGCGCGTCATACGACCTGGTCACCGACGAGGCCGGCATCACCCGCAGGCTGTCGGTGCGGACCGCCCTGGCCGCCGGTGAGCGTCAGATGTCGATCAGCCGGGACGAAGAAGGCACCTGGATGGTCGAGAACGGCGCCAGTCACCAGCGCTCTGCGTTCGATGGCGCACTTGATGTCGACGTGATCCTCAGCCCGTTCTTCAACACGCTGCCCATCCGCCGCGTCGGCTTGCAGAACGACATCGAAGACGCCGAGGTCCCGGTCGTCTACGTCAACCTTCTCGACCTGCGCGTCGAGGGTGCGACCATCACCTACAGCAGCGGCACCGACGGAATCAGTGTGCTGTCCCCGGTGTCCAGCTCGACGCTGGCCGTCGATACCGAAGGCTTCGTCCTCGACTACCCGGGTCTGGCAACTCGAATCTAGGTTTCGTACCTCTAGGTTTCGGATCACCGGATGACGCCGCCGCGTCGACCGGCGTCCCGCATCCGCTCGATCCAGTCGGGTTCTCCGACCTGAACGTCTTCGATGTCCCAACGCTCGTGCGACTCGTAAGCGCCGCGCGCAGCGAACCCTGCGTCCACCAATCGTGCCGTGGAGCCGTTGTCGAGCAGATCGGTGCGTGCACCCTGCAAAAGGTCGAGCGCTTCGTCCAGCGCGACCAGCAGGGCGTCACGGTTGCCCTCGCACATCGCTCGCACCAGGCCAGGAGCGCTCCCGGCTACGCGGGTGCCGTCGCGAAATGACCCGGCGGCCAGCCCAAGGGCCAGTTCGCCGCCGGCAGCTCCGGTGATCGCGAGTGTTTCCGCCAGTAGGTGGGGCAGGTGCGAGATACGTGCAACTGCTCGATCGTGCTCGAGAGACTCGGCCGGCACGACCACCGAGCCGCAGTCGAGTGCAAGGTCGGCGACCTGCGACCACACGTCTGCATCGACGCCGTTGTCGGTGGCAACGACCCACACCGCGTCGACGAACAGATCGGCATCCCCGACCGCCCAACCCGAAGCTGACGTCCCCGCCATCGGATGACCGCCCACGAACTTGGCGCTCAAGCCCGCTCGTTCGACCGCGGCCTTCACTTCGCCCTTGACGCTGACGACGTCCGTGATCGGATTGTTCGGCGCATGCGCGGCGATTGCCTCCAAGGTGGCGTCGACGGCAGGCATCGGCACGGCGATCACAATGATCGCACCGCTCTCGTTCGCTCTCTGCAGCACTGAAACCAGATCGGTGTCGGCGTCGAAACCGTCGGCTCGGGCCGCGTCGGCGGACTCGCTGGAACGGTTGTAACCCCACGCCTGACGGCCGGATCGGACGGCGGCGCGAAGTAGCGAACCGCCGATCAATCCGAGGCCGAGAACGCAGACTGGTGGGGCGGAATCGATCGCAGACACGAGTTCAGGTTGGCACATCGATGCTCGGACTTCACTCACTGGCACCAGGCGGGCTACCGTTGCGCCATGGGTGCACAGCGCGCGGGTAACAAGAGCGCCTCTTCGAACCAGTCGGAGGAGCTTGAAGGCTTCGGTGTCGCGGTGGTCCGTGAAGAGGGGCGTTGGACGGTCAAGGCACTGACGCCCGACGCGTTGACCTCGCTCTCGGCCGCCGAAACGCAGCTGCGTGAGCTGCGAAGTTCGGGTGCCGTCTTCGGTCTTCTCGACGTCGACGACGAGTTCTTCATCGTGTTGCGTCCGGCGCCGTCCGGCACGCAGTTGCTGATTTCCGACGCGACCGCCGCCATCGACTACGACATCGCAGCGGACGTCCTCGACGCCTTGCACATCGAGATCCCCGACATCGACCCGGACGACCTCGACGATGTCGAACCCTGGGAAGAGGGCGATCTGTCCGTGCTGGCCGATCTGGGCCTGCCGGAACCCGTGCTCGCCGTCATCGCGGCCGAGACCGATCTTTATCCGGACGAGCAGTTGGGGATGATCGCGCAGCGACTCGGGTTCGCATCCGAGTTCGGCGCAGCGCTCGACAAGCTCCCGCGCTAGATGACTCTCGCTGACGATCAGCGCATGATCCGTGCGGCCATCGTGGCCGCACGTTCCGCCTCCGACGCAGACGTCCCGGTCGGGGCAGTGGTGTTCGACGCAGACGGCGTCGAAGTTGCTCGGGCCGCCAATGCACGGGAAGCGGCGTCCGATCCGACCGCGCACGCCGAAATCCTGGCGCTGCGTGCTGCCGCAAAAATCTACGGCGACGGCTGGCGCCTTGAAGGTGCGACGCTGGCCGTCACCCTCGAGCCATGCACGATGTGTGCGGGCGCTCTGGTCCTCGCCCGGGTTTCTCGGGTCGTTTTCGGGGCGTGGGAGCCGAAAACCGGAGCCGTCGGATCATTATGGGACGTAGTTCGAGATAAAAGATTGACCTATCGGCCGCAGGTGCGCGGCGGGGTCCTCGAGGACGAATGCGCTGGGCTTTTGGAAGATTTCTTCCGCGAGCAGCGGGCCTGAAATCGGTATTCCCCATCGAGAGTGATCGCACACTCGGGTAGCCGGAACCGGTAATCACGGGCATGGTGGAGATCAGATGCCGTCAGGGTATCGGCGAATCGCCGGAAGGTGATTCGTTCGCGTTCACAGAGGAGTACTCATGGGAATCGCAGACAAGGCTCAGAACAAGGCCGAAGACCTCGGGGGCAAGGCCAAGGAAGCTGCTGGCAGCGCTACCGGTGACCGGGACCTCGAAAACGAAGGTAAAGGCGACCAGGTGAAATCGGCCGTCAAGGATGCCGGCGAGAAGGTCAAGGACGCCGCATCCAGCATCAAGGACAAGCTCACGTAATACCGCTCCACCTGGCGATTTCGGCCACGGGCACTCCATCCGGTAAAGTCACCAACGGTGGCGTGTCCGAGCGGCCTAAGGAGCACGCCTCGAAAGCGTGTGACGGGTAACCCCCGTCCGAGGGTTCAAATCCCTCCGCCACCGCCAAAGCTCCCCACCTGTTCACGCAGGTGGGGAGCTTTTTTGTATGGTAAACCTGGCGTGCGAGCGCTGCCGACCGTCAGGACGGACACGCTCCGACTGGACCATCGGACGACCGGCCAGTCCGCCATTCGGACGAGGACAGCGCTGGACTTCGGAGGAGATCGGAAGCCGCACTAAGTCTTATGGGGGAGGGGCCGTCCTCCGGTGGACATTCCCAGGTTGACGAAGTTCAGGAGCGGCGAGCGATCCACTCTGCAGCGGCGGCATCGATGTCCTGCTTCAGCTTCTCGAAGAACGAGGGTGGCGGGGTGGGGATCAAATCTGCTGCGGTAGTGAGGGATCGACTGAGGGCGATCCGACGCTCGCGTAACTCGTCGTCGGTCAGGAGCGTCAGGTCCGCCATTGCGAGCTCCCCCGATCGGTGTGATTCGTGTTTCGGGCAGACCGTGCGCATCGGGATCGATGCATGATTCGATGCGCACGGCCCAGGCACTCCAGGCTGGGGGCCGGAATGCAAAAACCACTTTACCAAATGATTACTAATGGCTGTGGGTGTGCCCGCTTTCGGTGTTCGTGGAGCGCTTTCACAGGGTTCTCCCAGGTCGTAAGTCCTGACAATCGTTGAAGCTGCAACTATCGTCGAACCCATGAAAAAGATCTGGTGGATCGGCGGAGCAGTAGTTGTGGTCGTACTCGCCCTGCTTGTGGGGCCGTGGGCGTACGGGAAATTCATCGCTGAAGACGATGCGCCGGCGGCCGTGGTATCCACTCAGGGCGCAGAAGCGGCGTCCGGATCGATCGACGGGCAGTGGACCGTCGTCGCCGGGCAGGGGGACAACCAGACGGCAGCGGGATACACCGTGCACGAGATTCTGAACGGATCGAGTGTGACCGTCGTCGGAACCACCGGCGAGGTGAGCGGAAACGCGGTTGTCGAGGGTGAAAAGCTCACTTCAGGCGAAGTGACGGTGCAGGTGGCAAGCATCAAGACCGACTCGGATCGGCGCGACGGCCAGTTCACGGGCAATGTGATGGATACCAGCACGTATCCGACGGCGACGTTCACGATCGACTCGCCGGTGGACTTGGCTGCTGTGCCGACGGACGGAACAACGGCGACGGTCACGGTGTCTGGCACCTTGACTCTCAAAGGTCAGTCCAAGCCGGTGTCGGTCGACATGACCGTGCTGCATTCGGGTGATTCGCTGATCGCATCGGGCTCGATTCCGGTCACCTGGACCGATTTCGGAGTTGAACCCCCGTCCCTCGGTTTTGTCACCGTCGACGCCAGTGGATCGGTGGACTTCCTCGTCTCACTCGCCGCGAGCTGAATTACGTCTACCCGATTCGCGCTGCTTCGGGGCGGGCAGGGAAGATTAAGGACATGACCTTCCTTTCTTGTTGTCCGTTCCGAAGGCAGTGCGCGATTTCTGCCCGGACGGAATGAACAGGTGATGCCCCGGTGGAGACCGTTCCGAACGGGTGAAGACCCCGATCCACGGTTCACTCTCGCCAATGAGCGGACGTATCTGGCCTGGATCCGCACGGCGACGGCCTTTGTCGCGTCGGGCGTCGGACTCGAAGCGTTCGGCGGCGACATTCTCAACCCGACGGTTCGTGCCGGCTTGGCCGCGTTGTTACTCGTCGGCGGCGCTCTGATCGCCATCACTTCTTTTGTTCACTGGATCAGCGCCGAGCGAGCACTGCGTGCTGAGCGCCCGTTGCCGGTACCGCTCATGGCGCCGGTGGTCGGCATCTTGCTGGTGATCTGCGCGACCGTCCTGGTGGTCGAGGTCGTGAACTGATTGACCGCGCTGGAACCGTCGGAAGGTGTCAAGCCTCCGGACAAGGGCTTGCAGTCCGAGCGCACATCGCTCTCGTTCGTACGGACGAGTCTGTCGATCCTCGGCTTGTCTGCCGCCTGTTTGAGATGGTTGCCGCCGTTCGGTTCGCTAGCACTGATCGGCCCGTCCCTCGCTGCCGTGCTTGTCGTGGCGGTGACGGTCTACGAACGTCGGTCGCGGCCCAGGCGGTTGGCCCAGTTCTCAGCCGAAAAGGCAACGCCAGCTTTGGGTATGGGTGCAGCTCTCGCGGTCGCCCTGCTCCTGCTCAGTGCGACGGGGCTGTGGATTCTGTTGAAGTAACCTCGGCTTTGGGTGCCCAGCCGGGTGGGCCGAACACGTAGCCTGCGCGCTGGCGCCACGACTTCGACGCTTTCCAGTCGCGAGCGATGGCAGCGTATTCGCGTGTTTGGAGCTTCCAGATGTTGTACGTTCCGACCGGCGTCGTGAGTCCGTAGGTGGGCCGGTGGGTTTCGGCTGCGAATGTTCCGAACATCCGGTCCCAGATGATGAGGATTCCGGCGTAGTTGCGGTCGAGGTACTCGGCGTCGGACCCGTGGTGGACGCGATGGTGCGACGGCGTGTTGAAGATGAATTCGATGGGCCGCCAGAGTTTTCCGACACGTTCGGTGTGGACGAAGAACTGGTAGACGAGGCTGACGGAGAAGCCGACGAACACCATCCACGGCGGAATCCCGAGGAACGGCAACGGCAACCACATGATGATCTCACCGCTGTTGTTCCACTTCTGCCGCAGTGCGGTGCTGAAGTTGAAGTACTCACTCGAATGGTGAGCCTGGTGTGTGGCCCAGATGACTCGAACTCGGTGCGCGATGCGGTGATACGCGTAATAGAGGACGTCGATTCCGAGCAGCAGGATCACCCAGGTGTACCAGGCCGTCGGCGAGAGGTGCCACGGAGCGAGGTACACCCAGATTGCGGAATAGCCGATCAGCGCCAGCACTTTCCAGAAGGTGCTCGTTGCGATCGACACGAGTCCGAGCAGAACGCTGGTTCTGGCGTCGACGCTTCGGTAGCCGCCTTCCGCGGGTCGTGCGCGTCCGTCGGCGTCGTCGGGATGATCCTCGAGAGCGCGGGCCGCGAACCATTCGATTGCCAGGAAGATGACAAACGCGGGGATTGCGAGCGTGACTGGATCATGGAGCGGTTCGAGAAGTGACTTCCATGATTCGAGAAGGGTTTCCCACACGCGATTTGTCCTGTTCTCTAGCTTCGATCGTTACATCATGCATCAAAATGTAACGTCACGGAACCCTTTGCGGCGAAGAACTCGCAGGTTTGTTGCGACTATTCATAGAACGATGGTAGGAATTGCCGGTGCATATCACCGCGAAGGTGGACTACGCCGTGCGGACTCTGGTCGAGCTCGCGGCAGTAGGTCCTGACCCGGCCAAGGCCGAGTTTCTCGCCAAATCCCAGGTCATACCCCACAAGTTCCTGGAAGCGGTGCTCTCGGACCTGCGGCGCGGCGGCTTGGTCAACAGCCGTCGAGGCCCGGACGGGGGATACTGGCTCGCTCGGTCCGCGGACGAGATCACGATTGCAGACGTCATACGAGCCGTCGAAGGACCGCTTGCTTCGATTCGGGGTCAGCGACCGGAAGACGTCGACTACGGGGGGCCGGCGACGCCCCTCAAGGAGGTGTGGATTGCAGTGCGCGTCAACCTCCGTGCTGTGCTCGAAAATGTCACACTCACCGATGTTGCAGGTGGAGAGTTGCCCGAGTTCATTCACGAACTGACGGCAGATCCCGAGGCGTGGAATCGGCGCTGATACAGCCCGGTTTCAGGGTGCCCGTCGACGTGGAACAGTCATAGGAGCAGTGTTCGCAGTGTTGCCTCCCGCGGATTTTGCGTCGTACATCAGATGATCGGCCGCAACGATTGCTCGGGAGAACTCGTTGTAGTCGAACTCTTCCTGATGCGGGATGAAAGGTAGCGTCGCTGCTCCGACGCTGACCGTGGCCAATGGGTCGTCGGAAGCGTTCACGACGGCTTTGGGCAGTGTCGCGATTCTTTTGCGAAGTCCGTACGGGGTGCCGATCATCACAACGGTGAACTCCTCGCCGCCGGTGCGCGCGGCGTAGCCGAAACCGTTCACATGCTCCTGCAGGCGCGTTCCTGTCCGGATGATGACGGCGTCACCGACTTCGTGACCGAAGGTGTCGTTCACAGCCTTGAACTTGTCGATGTCGACGACGGCAACAGCAATGTCGGCACGATTTGCCGACGCGACCGACCAGATACGCTCCGACATGTCCCACAGCCCTCGCCGGTTCAGGAGTCCGGTGAGTACATCCACCTTGGATCCCGTTGCGCGCGAGAGTAATTGCCGCCAGGTGAATTGAATGGTGGCCGGAATGAAGATCACGGCACACAGTACGACGTCGGTGCGTGCAATCACGCTGGTTGCCGAGTAGTCGCCGTTCGTCAGGCCGAGCACGGTCAGGGCGATGACAAACGTCGTGGCAAAGGCGAGGTGGAATGCCAGCCAGCGGCGGTCGAGAAAATAGGTGAAGTAGGCGCCGGTGGCCACAAAGAGTGCCGCGCCGAAAAGGGCGGCGTTATGGCTGGTGAAGGTGATGAGAATCGAGGCAGTTCCGAGATCCGCCCACAGACCGTAGAGCTTGAGCATGCGTGAACCTCTGATTCGGCCGACAAACCAGAGAATCGTGGGGATCAGGTTGACGGTCGCAATGCCGACGAGCCAACTGCGCGCAAACGGTCCGTCCGGGCCCTCTCCGCTGAGGAGAAACAGGAACGCCACGATCGAGAAATTGAGTGAGCAGAATCCGATGGTGAGACGGACGAGACGTAGTACGGAGCCTCGTCCGGACTTCGATCCCCACAGCATTACCGTGGACGAAACCGGCCAGGTATGCAGGAGCGGGTCCATCAGATTCCTTCGCCGAGCACATTGCGGTTAATTCACCGCAAAGTATGTCAGGCCATGTTGATTCACGCGTCAACTTGGCAGTGGGCGTCACGCCGTGGAGCTGCTCACAACTCTCTCTGTCGCGCTGTTCAGGCATTTGCCGTGCGTGAGTGTGAGGTACGCCTCGAGTTTCCGCGCTGTGTGTTCGATCGCACAATATTGCAGACCTCTGCAAAGTTGCAGAGCTCTGCAAGTTGGGTACCGTGTTGGAGTGATCATCGAACAAGGCCTTCGCGACCGCAAGAAGGCAGCAACCCGTGCCGCACTCAGTGGCGCGGCAGCACGGCTCGCTCGTGCGCTGGGGATCGAATGCGTCACCGCTGACGCGATCGCCTCCGAGGCCGGAGTGTCGACGAGGACGTTCCACAACTACTTCTCCAGCAAGGAGGAGGCAGTGCTCGCCAGTTTCGAGGAATCGGTGAACCTGTGGATCGAGGCGCTTGCGTCGCGGCCCGCGGACGAACCAATTCTCGACGTCCTCGAAGAACTTGTGGTCGAAATCGTGAACGACTCAGGTCCGAGTGGGAGTGAGAAGGCAAGTATCTGGCTGCTGTCGGATTCGAGTCCCGCGCTCTACCGGGATGCCGCAGACATGCATCAGCGGATCAACCGTGCAGTCGTTCAGGCATTGGCGGAACGCACCGGTACCGACGCCGAGAAGGACCTGTACCCGACGCTCCTCCTCGGAGCGGTGGGAGGAGCCGCTAAATCGGTGATCGACGTCTGGACTGGCGGAAAGTCGGAGGCTTCCAGTCCGGAAGAGTTGGTTCACGACGCTTTTCGGCAGATTCGTGCCGGATTGCCCGCGCCGCCGCCCGCCCCTGAGATGTCGCGTCCCTGAGATGCCCCGTCTCTGAGCCCCACACGTAATACCTGTCCACGTACACGCACCGAAACAGCAAGGAGCCCGTCGTGGCCACCTATCTTTATCGGATCGGCAAGTTCGCCTACCGGCGAAAAGGCGCGGTCCTCAGCGTTTGGCTGATAATCCTGGTCCTGATGGGCGTCGGGGCAGCCACTCTGTCCGGACCCACCAAGGATTCGTTCTCCATTCCGGGAACCCCGGCACAGCAGGCGCAAGACCTGATGGCGGAGCGTTTTCCCGACGCGCCCAACCCGATGGATTCGCTGAGCGCGCGATACGTAGTGCAAGCTCCGGCGGGCACGACGCTGGCCGATCCGGCGAACGTCAAGGCCATGGACGACATGCTCGCGAGTATTCGTGGCATCGACAAGGTCGCCGACTCCGCCAAGGTGGACCCGGCGACTGCCACTCCGGAACAGGCCGCGAAATCGTTGGTCAATCCGGTTACCGGCAACGACTCCATGGTTGCGATGTTCAAGGAAAAGGCTGCTGCGGCTGGAACTTCCGAGACGCAGGCCGTGGACGACGCGCGCGCGTTGTCGCCGCTCAGTGCCGACGGCACGGTCGGGTACGTCGAGGTTCCGTTCAGCGGTGACTTCGCCGATCTCGATCAGGCGTTACGTGATTCGATCAACTCCGCAGCCGATGTCGGTCGGGCCGAGGGACTCAACGTCCAGGTCAGTGGTTCTGCTGCTCAGGAAGCGGAGATGCCCGGTGGTGTCACCGAGCTGATCGGTATCGCCGTTGCCGCTGTCGTTCTGGCCATCACGTTCGGTTCGCTTGTGGCCGCGGGGCTTCCGCTGCTGACCGCGATCATCGGTATCGCTATCGGCAGCCTCGGAATCACGGTTGCCACCGGATTCATGGATCTCAGTTCGATGACTCCGACGCTGGCGATCATGATCGGTCTGGCCGTGGCGATCGACTACTCGCTGTTCATCATGTCCAGGTTCAGGCATGAGCTCACCCTCACCGACAACCGTGCCGAAGCAGCAGGTCGCGCCGTCGGAACCGCCGGTTCCGCAGTGGTATTCGCCGGTTTGACAGTCATCATCGCGCTCGTTGCCTTGCGTGTCGTCGGCATCCCGTTCCTCTCGGACATGGGTGCGGCAGCGGCCTTCACCGTGCTGATCGCGGTCCTGATCGCATTGACCTTGCTGCCCGCGATCCTGGGTATGTTCGGGCGCAAGGCTTTTGCCGGCAAGATTCCCTTCCTCAGCAAGCGTGCGGAGGAGTCCGAAAACGATGATTCAGGCAAGCCGAAGCTGGCTCTGCGCTTCATCACCGCCGTCGTTCGTCGTCCGCTCGTGCCGCTGATCGGTGGAGTAGTCCTTCTGGGCGCATTGGCTCTGCCCGCAACGGGATTGAGCCTGGCATTGCCGTCGGAGGCCACCGGTGACCCGGCGACCAGTGCGCGTCAGGCGTACGACCTGATCGACGAGGGCTTCGGTGACGGCCGCAACGGACCACTGATCGCCGTTGTCGACGCCAAGGATGCCAGCGTCCCCGCCGGGGAGGCCTTTGCGGAGGTCGTCTCGACCATCTCGAGCTTCGGTGACGTCCAGAACGCACAGGTCGTCGGAGTCAACGAGGCCGGCAACACCGCGCAGGTACTGATCACTCCGAAGAGCGGACCGACCGATCCGGCCACGATGGATCTGGTGGGCAGCCTCCGCGGAGCAGAAGCGGGACTCAACGATTCGATCGGCGTCAGCTACGGCATCACCGGTCAGACCGCACTCGAAGGCGACGTCTCGGACACGCTGAAGGATGCATTGGTGCCCTACCTTGCCGTAGTGGTCGGCCTTGCATTCATCCTGTTGCTCTTGGTGTTCCGCTCGATCCTGGTTCCGCTGACCGCGACGCTCGGCTTCCTGCTCAGCGTGCTCGCGACATTCGGTGCGACGGTGGCGATCTTCCAGCACGGTTGGTTGGGCATCATCTCGAACCCGCAACCGCTCGTGAGTTTCATGCCGATCTTCCTGATCGGCGTGGTGTTCGGGTTGGCGATGGACTACCAGGTGTTCCTCGTGACGCGTATGCGTGAGGAGTACGTCCACGGTGCGAGCGCGAAGGAGGCCGTGACAATCGGCTTCAACCACGGTGCCCGCGTGGTCAGTGCGGCCGCGGTCATCATGATCTCCGTGTTCGGTGCCTTCATCGCAGAACCGAACTCGTTCATCAAGTCGATCGGATTCGCGCTCGCCGCGGCGGTGTTCTTCGACGCCTTCATCGTGCGCATGGTCATCATCCCGTCCGTCATGGCACTGCTCGGCGACAAGGCGTGGTGGTTGCCGAAGTGGCTGGACAAGATTCTGCCGAACGTCGACATCGAGGGTGAGAAGCTCAGCAAGGCCCTCCGTGACGAGAAGGAAGCGGAACTGCAGTCCGCATCTGCTTGATCTCTGCTGTGCGCCTTTATTAACCCCCCGCGGTTAATAAAGGCGCACAGCTGTTTTTGTGTATCGAAATATCCAGCGGCACATGTCGGCCAGGATTGGTAACCTTCGCTCACTATGCTGATCAGGCTGCTGCGCACTTATCTGACGCCGTACCGGGGTGAACTCACGGGCGTTGTCGTCCTGCAGTTTATTTCGACTATGGCGGCCCTTTACCTTCCGAGTCTCAACGCCGACATCATCGACAACGGCGTGACCAAAGGCGACACCGGCTACATCCTCTCCACCGGCGGGATGATGCTGATGGTCACGCTGACGCAGATCCTGTGCTCGGTGGGTGCCGTCTTCTTCGGAGCACGAGTCGCCATGGGCGTCGGGCGCGACCTCCGAGCGTCGGTGCTGCATCAGGTCGGGACGTTCTCGGCCAGGGAAGTCGGGCACTTCGGTGCGCCTTCGCTGATCACCCGCAATACCAACGACGTCCAGCAAGTACAGATGATGGTCGTGATGAGTTGCACCATCCTCGTCATGGCGCCGATCATGTGTATCGGCGGCATCATCATGGCTCTGCGCCAGGACCTGAATCTTTCCTGGATCCTCGGGATCAGCGTCCCGCTCCTCGTAGTCTCGATGGGTTTCCTGATCGCCCGGATGGTCCCCGGATTCCGGGTCATGCAGGGCCGCCTCGACGCCGTCAACCGTGTTCTTCGCGAACAGATCACGGGCATCCGCGTCGTCCGAGCGTTTGTACGGGAACCGTACGAGGTAGAGCGTTTCGGCGACGCCAACCGCGAACTGACGGAGACTGCACTCGGCGTCGGCCGCCTCATGGCACTGATGTTCCCGCTCGTGATGCTGATCAGCAATGTCACCAGCGTCGCGGTCATCTGGTTCGGTGGCCATCAGATCAACGAGGGCTCGATGCAGATCGGCTCGCTCACCGCGATGCTCAGCTACATCATGCAGATCCTGATGGCCGTCATGATGGCCACCTTCATGGCGGTGATGCTGCCGCGTGCGTCGGTGTGCGCCGAACGTATCTCCGAGGTACTCGACACCGATTCCTCGGTGATTCCGCCCGAGAATCCGGTCCTGGAGTTGAAGGACCCGGGCGTCGTCGAGCTTCGTGGGGCTCAGTTCCAGTTCCCCGGAGCCGAGGAGCCAGTGTTGCGCGACATCACCTTCCGCGCCGAACCAGGCAAGACGACGGCGATCATCGGCGGCACCGGATCGGGAAAGACCACTCTGCTCAACCTGATTCCGCGTTTGATCGACTCCACCTCCGGATCGGTATCGGTGGGCGGTGTCGACGTCCGCGACATCGACACTGAGCTGCTCTGCTCGGTGATCGGTCTGGTCCCGCAGAAGCCGTATCTGTTCTCCGGCACTGTCGCCACCAATCTCCGCTACGGAAACCCCGAAGCTACCGACGAATGGCTGTGGGAGTGCCTCGAGATCGCCCAAGCTGCCGACTTCGTCCGCGCCATGCCAGAAGGCCTGGACACACCGGTGGCACAAGGCGGTACGACGGTATCGGGCGGTCAGCGTCAGAGACTCGCCATCGCGAGAGCGTTGGTGCGTAAGCCGCAGATCTATCTGTTCGACGATTCCTTCTCGGCACTCGACCTCACTACCGACGCACGGCTGCGTGCGGCGCTCCGGCCGGTCACGCAAGACGCCTGCATAGTCGTTGTCGCGCAGCGTATCTCCACTATCGTCGAGGCCGATCAGATCATCGTGCTCGACGACGGCGCCATCGTGGGGATCGGCACGCACGACGAACTCGTGGTCAGTTGTCCCACCTACGGCGAAATCGTCGCCTCTCAGCTAGCCGTACAGGACGCATCATGAGTAATCGACCGACTTCCTCGCCTCCCATCGGCCCGCCCGGCGGCGGCGATCCCACCAAGAAGGCCATGAACTTCGGCCCTTCGCTCAAGCGTCTCCTTGGTCGCTTGAGCCCGGACAAGCCGATCGTCATCCTGATCTTCGCTTTGGTGACGGCAAGCGTCGTACTTTCCTCGATCGCGCCGAAGATCCTGGGAAACGCCACCAATCTGATCTTCGACGGCATCGTCAGCAAGCAACTCCAGCCGGGGACGACAAAGGAACAGGCTGTCGAAGGATTGCGCGCTTCGGGGCAGGGTCAACTCGCCGACATGGTGTCCGGCATGGCCGTTGTGCCCGGAACCGGAATCGATTTCGACGCCGTCGGCAAGGTCTTGATGATCGTGCTGCTGCTGTTCGTCTGCGCGTCGCTGTTCAGTTGGCTGCAGGCGTATCTGCTCAACATCGTTGTGCAACGGACCGTTCGTCGGCTGCGTGAGGACGTCGAACAGAAGATTCATCGACTTCCCTTGCGGTACTTCGATACCCATGCCCGCGGTGACGTACTCTCGCGCGTGACCAATGACATCGACAATGTCGCGCAGAGCTTGCAGCAGACGCTCAGCCAGTTGGTCATGTCGGTGATGACCGTCCTGGGCATTCTGGTGATGATGCTGTGGATCTCACCGTTGCTCGCCCTGATTGCAGTGGCAACTGTTCCGCTGTCGATCATGGTCACGGCGTTCATCGCGAAACGTTCGCAGAAGCACTTCGTCGCGCAGTGGAAGAGCACCGGCGGAATCAATGCACAGGTCGAGGAAGCATTCAGCGGCCACGAGTTGGTCAAGGTGTTCGGCCGCCAGCACGAGGTCGAGGAGCGCTTCCGCAAGCAGAACGAGGATCTGTACGAGTCGAGCTTCAAGGCGCAGTTCATCTCCGGTCTGGTCATGCCGGCCGTGATGTTCCTCGGCAACCTCAATTACGTTGCCATCGCAGTGGTGGGTGGTATGCGCGTCGCATCCGGAACGATGACGCTCGGCGACGTGCAGGCGTTCATCCAGTACTCGCGTCAGTTCACCCAGCCGCTCACGCAGATCGCGTCGATGACAAATCTGCTGCAGTCCGGTGTCGCTTCGGCCGAGCGTGTTTTTGCGCTGCTCGACCAAGACGAGCAGTCGGAGGACCCGAAGGGCGCGAAGTCGCCCACGGTTGACAAGGGCCGCGTCAAGTTCGAGAACGTCACCTTCAGTTACAAGCCGGAACAGCCGCTGATCGAGGACTTGTCCCTGACCGCCGAGCCCGGCCAGATGGTTGCGATCGTCGGCCCCACCGGGGCAGGCAAGACCACCCTCGTCAACCTCATCCTGCGGTTCTACGAACTCAATTCGGGCCGAATCACTTTGGACGGTATCGATATCGCCGACATGACGCGAGACGATCTACGTTCACGCATCGGTATGGTTCTGCAGGACGCGTGGCTGTTCGGTGGAACCATCCGCGAGAACATCGCGTACGGCAAGCCCGGTGCCACCGACGAGGAGATTCGTCGCGCGGCCGAGATGAGCTACGTCGACAAGTTCGTGCACTCTCTGCCTGAGGGTTACGACACGGTCATCGACGAGGAAGGCAGCAACGTCAGTGCCGGCGAGAAGCAGCTCATCACCATCGCCCGCGCCTTCATCTCGCAGCCGTCTATTCTGATCCTCGACGAGGCGACCAGTTCGGTGGACACACGCACCGAACTACTGGTTCAGAGCGCCACCGCGGTTTTGCGCAGTGACCGCACCAGTTTTGTCATCGCGCACCGTCTTTCGACAATTCGTGATGCGAACCTGATCGTGGTGATGGAGGAAGGCCGCATCGTGGAGCAGGGGAGCCATGAGGCTCTGCTCGAATCCCGCGGCGCGTACTTCCGTCTGTACAACAGCCAATTCGTGGGCGCGGAGATCTAATGCCTCAGTAGACTGGAGCAGACTTGGTCCGCTGGGTGGACCACATTCTGTGTACTGGAGGCGCTCGGCGATGCATTCGTTGCTGGGGAAAGCGCGCCTGATACTCGATTCCTTCGATGCGGATTCGGGTGCGCTGTCGCTGACCGAACTTGCGAATCGAAGTGGTGTTGCGAAGGCGACGGTGCATCGAATAGCCGGTGAACTGGTGTCTCTCGGTCTACTGGAACGGGTCGGCACCAAGTACCGGTTGGGGTTACGGCTCTTCGAACTGGGGCAGTTGGTGCCTCGTCAACGGATTCTGCGCGAGGTGTCCTTGACGTATGTGCAGGATCTTCACGCGGCGACCCGGGAGACGGTTCACCTCGCGATTCGCGACGGCCTCGATGTTCTGTACATCGACAAGATCTCCGGTCATCACGGGGTGGGCCTGCCGTCGCGGGTGGCCGGCCGGCTGCCGATGTATGCCACGGCAACTGGCAAAGCGATACTCGCGTACTCACCGGATTCCGTTTTTCGAGCGGTGACAGGCAACGGATTTGTCGAGTTCACCGATCGGACGGTGAACTCGGAAGCCGGGTTACGCAGGCAACTCGACGCTGTTCGTTCGCAGCAGTTAGCGGTCGAGACCGAAGAGGTTCGCCTGGGAACATCGAGTATCGCTGCCCCGATCTTCGGTGGACACGGTGAAGCAGTTGCCGCGATCGGTGTGTCGAGTCCGCGGTATCGAATGGATACCGAGCGTTTTGCCGAACCGTTGCGCGCGGCGGCCGCGGGAATCAGCCGGAAGGTATCGGTTCTCGAACGCTCGGCATAACCGTTCTATCGACGCACGCAGAGCAGCGCGATCACGCCGAGAACCGAAGCCCCGGTCATGGAGATGGCAACGGCAAGACTGGTGTTGCCGAGAAGACCGACGATGGGCGCAACAACAGCGGCAGCGCCGAACTGCGCAAATCCGATCAGCGCGGCTGCTGAGCCTGCGGCTTCTCCGTGGCGGGACAGTGCAACCGCCGGTGCATTGGGCATGACAAAACCCGTTGCGCAGAGCATCAGCAGGATGGGGACGGCAAACCCGACGAATCCCCACGAGTCGGTGGCGGCAACAACAACAAATGCAGCGCCGACGGCACTACTGCCCCACATCGCCCAGATCGTGATGGAATTCGGCGACCACCGGCCGAGAAGCGCGACGTTGAGCTGGGACGAACCGATCAGAACGACGGCGCCGCCGGCAAAGGCAAATCCGTATGCGGTGGCGCTCAGTCCGAACTGTTCCTGCATCACGTAGGACGACGCGGCGATGTACGACCACAAAACGCCACGGCCGAGACCGCACACGAGCACCAACACCATGAAGTGGGCATCACGGCCGAGCGTAATGTAGTTTCGCGCGATGGAACCGATGCCCTTGCCCGACCGATTTTCGGGTGGAAGTGTTTCCGGCAGCGATACTGCCGCGAGTGCGATCATCGCGATGCCCAGGATGAAGAGAGCGAGAAAGACTCCGCGCCACTGTGTTACGGACATCAGTGCCCCACCGATGGAGGGAGCCAGGATGGGCGCTACGCCCATGACCAACATCAGTCGCGAAAGTACAACCGCCGCATCGTGTCCGGTGAATAGATCACGAACGATCGCCATCGCGATCACGCCCGTCGCAGCGGCGCCGAAACCTTGAAGGGTTCGCAGCGCAGTGAGGACTTCGATGGACGGAGCAAAGAAGCAGGCCAACGACGCGCCGACGTGAATTACTGTGCCCACGAGCAGGGGACGTCGACGTCCGTAGATGTCGGACATTGGGCCGATGAGCAACTGGCCGAAAGCCAGACCCAGCAGTGTGCCCGTCAGGGTCAGCTGAACCATCGTGTCCGACGTGCCGAATTCCTGCGTGATCTGTGGCAGCGCAGGAAGATACATGTCGACGGTGAACGGCCCGAGGGCGGTGAGAATTCCGAGAAGCAGTACCAATCGGATTCGTGCACCGCCCGTCGGGGCGATCACCGTTCGTTCAGTTGTGCTGTTGGTCAAGGAAACCCGAAACTACACTGTAGTAGTCGTATGGTCGCTCTTCCTGAAGATGATGCGACGCCTTGTCCATGATGTAGAGATGGCCGTGGGGTATCATCCGCGCCAGCATGAGCGGGTAGTCCGGGGTGAGGAATGCGTCGTGCATGCCCCAGGCGAAGAGCGTCGGCGCCAGGATCTGGCCGAGTTCAGCTGTGAGATCCTGCCAATCGCCACGAGGTGAGTCCGCCGAGGCAGCCAGGGCCATTTCTTCGGGGTCGAGACTTTGCTCGTATCGCATCTGGAGGGTTTCGGCGGGCAACTTCGATCCGTCGAACCATTCGAGGCTGGTGATCAAGGTGCGGAGTTTTTCGAGGGTGGGGCCGGTGCCGCCGTAGTAGACGTCGCGGGCGTTGCGACCACGACGGCCGTCCTCGGGGAGCGGCGCGAGTGGTCCGTAGAAGACGGGCATGCTGCCCGTGATCACCAGGGAGCGAACGCGTTCCGGGTACTTTGCCGCAAGATTGAGCGCTATGGTGCCGCCCCACGAGTTGCAGACGAAGTCTGCGCGTTCGATTCCGAGCTCGTCGAGCAGGGCAACCATCTTGGCGGCGTGGAAGTCCCACATGGGGCCGGTGATGGTGCACTTGTCGGACCGACCGTATTGCAGGAGATCAACGAGAATCGCTCGTCGATCCGAGGCGAAGAGCGGTGCCACCGGCCCGAAGTCGGACCACGCAGTGCAGCCGGGGCCGCCTCCGTGCAAGAAAATCGTGGGGTCGCCCTCGCCGAGGTCGTAGTAATGGAATGTGACGCCATCTGCTTTGGCGTACAAGCTCTTCGGTTGATCAGCCATGGCTATACCTGACCTCGAGGTGAGCGGTGTGGGAAGTATTGCGGTCCGGCAGGCGAACCCGGTTCGTGGCTGTGAGACTTCCGAATGCCTAGCGTGCTGGCATGAGAACAGAACTCGAGCACGCGCGTGATCGCGCGGAGGCGATGATCGGTACGCGGGAAACGAGAGAGCTGGGACCAGTGCGTCCGGCGGAGTCGGTTGCGTTTGCGGTTGCCGCCGCCGAGACGGACTCCCGGTTTCTCGACCCGGAGCACCCGGCATTTGCCGTCCATCCGATGTATCTGCCTTCGCTTTTGCGAGGACCGCAAGGCGGCTCCGATCGAGAGTACCGAGCAGACGGCATGTTCCGTGACGAAGTGCCGGGCACAGACGGTATCGACGTGCGCTTGATGGCCGGCGGGCAGAGTGTGACGTTCTTGCGACCGGCCCCGCTGGATGAGGCTGTCGTCGTAGGGCGCGTACTCGATACTGCGACGACCAAGGGCCGGGCTCCGGACGAGTTTCTGCTGCTCTCGGTCACCAAGACTTACCGGGGTGCGCAGTCCGGCGCATTTGCCAAGGTCGTCGAGAAGTTCATCGTCCGATGACCGAAACAGTAGTCGTGGGCACGCCGATCGAATCGGTAACCTTGGTCTGCGATCCGGTTCGGATCCTTCGATTCGGGGCGTCGACGCACAATTCGCACCGTATTCACTACGACGCCTCCTATGCGCAGACGGAGGGGTTGTCCGCACCGGTGGTCATGGCCCAGTTGCAGGGCACGCTGTTCTTTCGTGCCGCGTCACACTTTGCCGGTGGATACGAAGGAGTTGTGTCCGTCTCCTGGCAGAATCGTGCGCCCGCGCCCGTCGGAACCACACTCGAGGTGTCGGGTGAAGTGTCCCAAATCGACAGTGAACAAATAACTTTGGCATTGCGGGAGCATTCGGACAATGGCGTGCTGTGTGCCGTCGGAACCGCTGTGGTGGTCCGGGTCTGCTGAGCGAACCGAATCCATTGGCGTAGACCGCAATCTCACCCAAGATCTGTTTCATTCAAACGTTCAGTGTCGAGAGGACTTCACATGACTGGTGTCGAGGCGTCGGAAGCCACGTTCGCGCTGCCCGACCGGCCACGAGCGGCCGGTCGGCAGGATTGGACGGCATGGCCGGGTTACAACGCAGCCGGCAGCGGATACCGCGGTTACTGGTACCCGGTCACGTGGTCGAACCACATCACCAAAGACCCCAAGAGCTTCACCATCTGTGGTGAAAAGCTGGCGATCATCCGCGACGCAGGCAAGGCATATGCCCTGCACGATCGGTGCCCGCACCGCGGCGTTCCGTTGTCCGAGGGCGATCAGCAGTTCCCGGGAACCGTCAGCTGCCCGTACCACGGCTGGACGTACCGGCTCACTGACGGCAAGCTGGCCGCGGTCATCACCGACGGTCCGGATTCCAAGATCTGCGGCAAGCTGAACGTCCAGACCTATGCGATCGAGGAGCGACTCGGTCTGGTGTGGGTGTACATCCCGATCGCCAACGAGCCGGCGCCGTCCATCGACGACCAGTTGCCGCGTGAGCTGGTGGAGAACAAGGGTATCGTCGGTGGTCGGATTCAGCCCCGAGAAGGCAACTGGCGCTTCGCATGTGAGAACGGTTTCGACGAGGGACATGCGAAGTACCTGCACCGCACCGCATTGTGGCGTCTGTTCAAGCCGATGCCCACGTGGAACATCACGAGCATCGTTCCGGAGGGACGCTGGATCTACCGCGTGCAGGAAGAGGTGTACTGGGAGGCGGAATTCCCGGGCGTGGGAACCTGGACGAACAAGCGGTGGTGGAAGAAGAAGCCGGACGAGACCCAGATTTCGCAGATCGGAAACGTCGGCGCCGGCCTGGATGTCAATCCTGTGATCGCAGCTCAGAACTTCCCCGGTTTTGCTTCACTGTCCATGCCGGGTGTCCTGCGCATCGCGTACCCCAAGTTCATTCACTACGAGTTCTACGTCCCGGTGGACGAAGACAACCACAAGTACGTCGGCCTCATGGTCAACTTCGTCTCCGGCGCAGCAAAATTGGGCTTCTACGCCAAGTACCTCGGCGCGATCCGCTGGCTGTTCCACGGTCAGTTCTCGGGTCAGGATGCGTGGATGGTCGAGGTCACCGACGCGCCGCCGGAGAAGCTGTACCGACCGGACGTGTCGCTGACGACGTGGCGAAATCTGGCAGAGGAAGAGTACGCCGAGAAGATCGCCGACGCGGCCAAGCACACCCCCAAGGCGCCGGTCAGGCCCACCCGAGAGCGCCGGACGCCAACGTCCCGCTCGGCCCCTGTCGCCGACGCTCAGATTCCCACCGGCACCAGCGAATAGGAGAGATACATGTTCAAGATTCTGACGGCTGTCGCTATCGGTGCCGCTGTTGCAGTGGCAGTTCCCAAGCTGTGGCAGCTGGCCGGCGAGCGCAGCAATACTCAGGTACATCAGGTCAATCCATGACCACTGCGAGGGCCGACGCTCTCGCAGGCCTAGGCGACGAGCGCCGGGAATGGGTCGAGCGAGCCTACGCCCATGTCGATCGTGCGCGATTGCGAGATCTCGCCACTTCGGTGGTGAACATTCCCAGTCCGACGGGTGACGAAGCACCGCTGGCCCGCCACATCACGGCGGTCCTGGCAGCGTCGGGCATCGAGGCCCACACAATGGATCTCGATGATCGGCAAGCGAACTCGTGGGGAAGGCTCCGCGGTGACGGGTCCGGACCGGACCTGTTGCTGTATGCGCCGATCGACACCGTCACGACGGGCGATCCGGCGGAAGACCTGCCGTGGGTGGGAAACGAGCTGCGAGCGGATCTGACGCCGCACGCCCAGTTCGACGAGAACTACGTGATCGGATTAGGTGCGTCGAACCCCAAAGGCCACGCCGTCTGCATCGTCGCAGCGGCCGAAGCAATTGCCGCAGCTGGCATTCCGCTCCGCGGTGACCTGGTACTCGGATTCGGCGCCGGCGGTATGCCGACCAATGCCCGCCCCGGTGTCGGAAACCCCCGACACAACACCGGCCAGGGCGTCGGCTGCTCGTTCCTCCTGGAACAGGGAGTGTGGGCGGACTGCGCGCTGATCGCCAAGCCCGGCTGGACGGTTTCCTGGGAAGAAGTGGGCCTGGCCTGGTTCGAGATCACGGTGCACGGTCTGCACACCTACGTCGGCTCGCGCCACCGGTTGCCGTACCGCAACGCGATTACCGCCGCCGGCGAGGTGGTAGCCAAGTTGGAGGAATGGTTCCCGAAGTACTCGGCGGCGCATCAGGACGGTTTGGTTGCGCCCCAGGGGATCGTCGCCAACATCCGCGGCGGGTGGGAGCGAACAGCGTCGTTCACCCCCGAGCAGGTGCGCCTTACCGTTGATCTGCGGCTCAGCCCGCGGACGACGCCCACCGCAGCCAAGCGTGAACTCAAAGCTGTCGTGGCGGAGATCGCACAATCGCTGGATCTACAGATCGACGTCGAACAGGTTCTTGCCATCCCCGGTGAGGGTTCCGACCCTCGAATGTGGTTGCGCCGCGCCGCAGTCGACGCGTGGGAGGCTGCCGAAGGAGAGCCGCATCAGGACTTCTTCGACGCCAGTGGAGCCACCGACGCAAACATCCTGCGCAGCCGCGGCATCCCGACGATTCGGGTGGGTATGCCCAAGGTGGTCGACGCACCCTTCGAGGTGGACTTCGCGATGGGGATGAACACTGTGGATCTCGCTGCGGCGGAGAGATTTACGAAGTATCTGATCCGAGTGGCCCTCGACACCGTCACCCGCTCGCTCGAGGAAGTAGGAATCGACTGATGGCGAAGATAGTTCTGGGTATCGGTGCCTCCCACAGCACCTTGATGAACACCCATTGGGAAGAGACGACGCACAAGGCGGAGGCCGAACGCTTCCGGGACGCGCTGTATCTGAGCCGGGAGAAGATCGCGGCGTCGAAACCCGATGTTGTCTTGATTCTCGGCTCCAACCACTTTCGCGGTTTCTGGCTGGATCTGATTCCGGCGTTCACTCTCGGCGTCGGAGAGTGCATTTCCAGTGGCGAGTCAGGAACACCCAAGGGGCCGCAACGGGTCGACGTGGAGTTCGCCAGGCACCTTGCAAACGAGCTGATCGAAGGTGGCCGGTTCGATCTTGCCTACTCGGCGCGATTGCAGATCGATCATGGTCAGTCTCACGCGATTCAGTACCTTCTCGACGGAATCGATGTTCCGATAGTTCCGTTGGTGGTCAACGTATTCGCGCCGCCCCTCCCGACGTTCAAGCGATGTGAGGAAGTGGCGAAGGCCCTGCGGGATGCCGTTGCGTCGTATCCGGCGGATACCCGGGTCGTGGTGATCGCGTCCGGTGGATTGTCTCATCGTCTGCCCTGGCCGGACTGGCGTGATCCGCACGGTGAGGACGAGGATTTCATGGTTCAAGCCTGGCTGGACGGCCGGGAGAACTGGTCCGACTACGACGTCCGGCGACGCCAGATCATCCGCGCAGCCGATGCCGCGATCACTCCGGAGTTCGATGACCGAATTCTTGATCTGTTTGCCAGCGGCAAGGCAAGTGAGCTTGCCGAGTTCACGACGCAGCAGATCGAAGACGAGGCGGGCAACGGTGCGCAGGAGTTGCGGACCTGGCTCATGATGGCCGCGATGCTCGACTACGTTCCGGGTGAACGCCTTGCCTACGAAGCGATTCCCGAGTGGCTCACCGGTATGGGTGTCACGATTCTCGATCCAGCTGGAACAGACAGCGCAACAACATAATCTGCACCTTCAGTAAAGGAAGTTTCTCTGATGACAATCTGGAACGAACTTGCCGGGCTCGATTTCGAGTTGACGACCGTCGACGCCGGCGGTGTGCCCACGCGCTCTCTGCAGGCAGGATCCGGTGACGAGGCCGTGATCTTCCTGCACGGCACCAGCGGACACCTCGAGGCATTTGCACGCAATATTGCACCGCACGCCGAGTCTTACCGGGTTCACGCGATCGACATGCTCGGCCATGGTTACACCGGCAAGCCTGACTACCCGTACGAGATTCCGCGCTACGTCGAGCATTTGGTGAACTACCTCGACGCGGTCGGACTGGACCGTGTGCACTTGGTGGGTGAAAGCCTCGGTGGTTGGGTCGCTGCCTACCTGGCCAGCGAGCAGCCCGAACGTGTTCTGTCGCTGCAGTTGCTGGCAGCAGGCGGAACAGTCGCGAACTCGGTAGTCATGGAGCGCATCAAGACGTCGACCGCGAAGGCCGTCCAGAGCGACGACATCGAATTGACCCGCGCACGTATGCAGTTGCTCATGCATGATCCCGCCGATGCAACCGAGGAATTGGTTCAGGCTCGTCACCGGATCTACCATCAGCCTGATTTTGTCGCCAACATCCACAACCTCCTTTCCTTGCAGGAGATGGAGGTTCGCCAGCGGAATCTGCTGCGCCCGGATCGAATGGCACTCATCAAGGCGCCGACTCTTGTGGTCTGGGGTCAGGAAAATCCGTTCGGTGATGTTCCGGAAGCGAAGAAGATGGCCGAGGATATTCCGGGCGCTCAGCTCGAACTCTACTCGGAGTGCGGTCACTGGCCGCAGCACGAGCAGGCAGCGAAGTACAACCCGCTGAGCCTCGAGTTCTTGGCAAAGGCATCAGCCAGCGCGAAGGCAGCTATCTGAGAAGTTCCTGCCAAATATACTGCTGCGTAATGGAGCCGGTCTCTCGATTGGGAGGCCGGCTTCCGCGTTTTCGAAGGTACAGTCATCGTCTTACAGCGAAGGAGTTCTCGTGAAGAAAGTACTTCTGCTGACGGCCGACGCCGACAACGGACTCGGTACCGCAATCCGTGACGCCGTCAGGGGTGAGGCGGAGGTAGTTCGATTACCTGAGCGCACCACGGGGGCGCTCCGTGCGGAGTTGCCGACATGCGACGTCGTGGTGGGGGACTGGAGTGGTGATCTGCCACTGGGCAAGGAGGAAGCAGAACTCGGCCGGAATGTGCTCCTCGTCCAACAGCCTGGTGCCGGAACCAATTTCATCGATGCCGAAGCATGGCGCGCCGCCGGAGTTCCGGTGGCGAATACTCCCGGTGCAAACGCGAATTCGGTTGCGGAGTGGGCAGTGCTCGCGGCAGGTGTGTTGTGCCGCTCCATGTTCTGGGCGCACAACGAGGTTACCGATGGTCGATGGCCACAGGAATCCATCCTGACGCGCGATTGCCGCGATCTGGCGCAGCGCCGGGTCGGCGTCGTAGGTGTCGGTTCGGTCGGCCGCCGGTGTGCAGAATTGTTTGCCGCCTTCGGTTGCGACGTCTACGTCACCGCGCGTTCGAGACCGCGTGACACTGTGGCTGCGACGTTTGTGTCACTCGACGAGTTACTGCCTCTCGCGGATGTCCTGGTGCTGGCCGTCCCGCTTACGGAATCAACTCGGGGACTGATCAATTCCCATCGAGTTGCGCAGTTGCCCACCGGAGCGATCGTGGTCAATGTGGCGCGCGGCGCTGTCGTCGACGACGCGGCATTGGCGCGTGCCTTGCGTTCCAGGCATGTCGGCGGCGCTGCCCTCGATGTGTTCGACGTTGAACCACTACCGATTTCGAGCCCGCTCCGTGGATTCGATTCGACCCTCCTGAGCCCGCACGTCGCCGGCGGCAGCGCCGGAGCGCGTGCGTCGATCTATTCGATGACGGCGCAGAATGTCGCCAGTGCGCTGCGCTCGCAGACAATTCGGTGGACATTGTGATTCGGTGGACATTGTGATCGAGGGCCGTGTTACCGAAGTATTTCGGTCCGCACGTTCCTCCAGGTGCAGTGTTTCGCCGAGGTAAGTTCCTGTCCCCGGTCCGCACGGTGGACCCGGTTGGTTCTCGGGTGTAGGTACACACAGCTAGGTTTGCTCTCCACGACCCGCAACTGCGGCACAGATCACAAACAAAGGTGTGAGTAGATGGCCTCGCTGTCAAAGTTTGGAAGGACTGCTCTTGTTTCGGCTGCGCTGCTGCTGACCGTTGCAACCGGCGCATGCAGCCGCCCGGCGACGCAAAGCACAGCTGATTCCGCCGGAAGTGGACCACTGCGTATCGCAGTCGGAATCGATGCTTCCTACGCTCCGTTCTTCGTAGCGGATCAGGAAGGCATGTTCGACGCTGCCGGTTTGGACGTCGAACTCGTCCAGTTCGGTCGTGGTGGCGAGGCCGTCGACGCACTCTCGACCGGGCAGGTCCAGATCGCCGGTAGCTCCGATACGACAACGATCGCCCAGTTGCGTCAGAATCCGTCGTTGCGCGCGATGTACTCGTACGAGGCGTCGGGTGACTACATCAAGGTCGTGCTGCGTAACGGTGTCGACTCACCGGCTGCGATCAAGAAGATGGGCATCGTCCCGGGTCTCAGCCAGATTTCGACGGACAAGTACCTCGCCTCCAACTCCATTGCCCCCGGTTCGGTCGAGATGATCTCGGCGACCCCGACGGACATGCCCGCACTGCTCAGTCGCGGCGACATCGACGGGTTTGTCCTGTGGGAGCCGTGGCCGGCCACCGCCCTGGATCAGGGAACCGGCCACGTGGTGGCAGTAACCGGAGACTACGGCTGGTTCTATCATCATTGGGCGATCACGACGGCTCCGTGGTTGTCGGCCAACGAAGAGACAGCGCGAACCGTCGCGAAGGTGCTCGACGAGGCAACGCGCAAGGTCGAGTCGGATCCGGGCGTGGCAGCGTCCGCGACCAAGGCGGCTGTGAACGTCAGCGAGGATCAGACTATTGCCGCGGTGGACGAGATCGACTTCGCCGTGGTGAATCTCGAAGCTGCGGATGTCGAGTCGGCTCAGTCGATCGTAGATTTCTACAAGTCGATCGGTGTTCTCAGCGACCAGCCGGATCTCGAATCGGCAATGCTTCTGGATTGGTACAAGGATGGTGCACAGTGAGTATCGCAACAAGTGGTTCAACGACCAGCTCGACGAATAGCGCGGGGACAGCCGGCCCCGGCAAGAAGAACACCGGTGTTGCCATCGACGTGGTCGACCTCGGAATCAGCTTCGGCGCGGCGGAGATCGTCGCCGGAATCGACATGCACGTGCAGCCAGGTGAATTCGTCTGTCTGCTCGGTCCGAGTGGCTGCGGCAAGTCGACGCTGCTGTCGTCCATGGCCGGCTTCGTGGAACCCAGCGCCGGCGAGATCGTGTGCGACGGAGATGTCGTCGCCGGCAGTAACCGCCACGCCGGCATGGTGTTTCAGAGCTCCGAAGCGTTGTTCGAATGGATGACCGTGAGCCAGAACGTGGCCTACGGCCCCAGGATGCGTGGAGCGAACCGCAGCGAGCAGGCGAGTATCGCGGCCGAGTACCTCGCGATGGTCGGCTTGCCCCACGCGGGTGCGAAGTTCCCCTCGCAGCTGTCCGGCGGTATGCGGCAACGTGTTCAGATCGCACGAGTTCTTGCCAACCAGCCGTCGTTGGTTCTCATGGACGAGCCGTTCGGTGCGTTGGACGCTCAGACTCGTCAGGTTCTGCAGACCGAACTCGACCGTATCTGGCGGCACACCCGCTGCACCGTGGTATTCGTGACTCACGATATCGACGAGGCACTGACGTTGGCTGACCGTGTGATCGTGATGTCGGCCGGCCCGCGGGCCCGGATCAAGAGCGTCTACGAGGTCAATGCGGCTCGTCCGCGAGACCGCAACGATCCCGAGGTGATCGAGCTCTACGAGAAGCTGCGGGACGACATTCGGGCAGAAGTGGTTGCGTCGCTGCGGAACCAAGGCATTGAGGAGGACGAGCTGTGACGGCTGTAGTGACCGGTGGTTCAGCCGGTGTGAGAACAGCGAAGGTGGCGCAGACAAAAAAGCGTTCGTCGGCGCGGCGATCCAAGATTGTCAAAGCGACGCTGATGTATGCAGCCTCAGCGGCAATCGGTTTGGGCATCTGGTCGTTCCTGGCGTGGTGGTACGGGCCGACCACCATTGCATCACCGGCCGAAGTATGGTCGGCGGCACAGGAACTGTGGGAGAGCGGCGTTCTGTGGTCGTCGATCACCGCATCGGGTCAGCGAATTCTCATCGGCTGGTTCCTGGGTGTCGTGATCGGTGCTCCCGTCGGAATTCTGATGGGCCGCATTTCCATCGTGCGACAGCTCCTCGATCCGTACATCGAGTTCTTCCGGTTCATTCCGCCTATTGCGTTTGTCACTCTCGCCGTCGTCTGGTTCGGCATCGGTGAGACGTCGAAGGTTGTTCTGATCTTCTACACCTCGGTATTCATCGTCACGGTCAGCACGATTGCCGCGACTGTAGCGATCAGCGAGAACAAACTGCAGGCAGCGGCAAATCTTGGTGCCAACAAACTTCAGATCATGAAGACGGTGGTCTTGCCGTCGTCGATCCCCGGCATCGTCACGGGCGCTCGCCTGGCGATGGGCAACAGCTTCCTCACCATCGTGTCGGCGGAGATCGTCGCCGCCGACCAGGGTATCGGTTCGATGATCTGGCAGGCTCGAAACTACGGCCGGATCGACTGGACGTTCGTCGGCATCATCGTCCTGGGCATCATGGGCTTCATCTTCGACCGGATTCTCCGCATTCTGTCCTCGCGGTACCTCGCCCGTTACGGCGTCAAATAGTCAGGAGCGCAGCATGAATCACCCGCTGAGCATTGCCGAGCAGGCCGGAATTCCGGGACCGCCCGAGTTCACCGATATCGAGAGTGAGCGGCGTCGTCGCAAGACCGCTGTCATCGGCGGGTATCGGATTTTGTCGAAATTCGGTTTGGACGAGGGAATCTCGGGACATATCACCGCCCGAGACCCAGAGGATCCGGAGACTTTCTGGACTGCGCCGTTCGGGCGGCACTTCTCCCAGGTTCAGCCGGAGGAATTGCTGCATGTGGCGTCGGACGGCACGGTCATTTCCGGAGACGGACCGCTCAACCGAGCAGCGTTTGTCATCCACAGCAAGGTTCACGAGGCTCGTCCCGACGTCATCGGAGCTGTTCACGCTCACGGTTTGAACGGTAAGGCGTTCTCCTCGCTGCACACCCGCCTCACGCCGATCACTCAGGACGCGTGCGCCTTTCACGAGGATCACTCGATCTACGAGGAGTATCACGGGGTGGCGCTGGACGAAGAGGAGGGGATTCGCATCGCGGATGCCCTCGGATCGAACAAGGCCGTGATCCTCACCAACCACGGTCATCTGACCGTCGGAACTTCCGTGGAGAGCGCAGTGTGGTGGTATGTGTCGATGGAGCGGTCGATGCAGGCGGAGCTGACGGCGCGAGCCGCCGGTGATCCGGTTGTCCTGCACGAGAAGATCGCGGCGCAGACCTACGAGGCAGTCGGCACCGAGAAGGTGGGGTGGTTTGCGTACTCGACCATCATCCAGAAGATCGCAGCAGACGAACCCGAGGTATTCGCGCACTGAATTCTTCGCGCACTGAATTCTTCGCGCACTGAATTCTTGCGAGCATTGGGCCCGTAGACCGAGAGGTCGGCGGGCCCTTTTCGTGGTGTCCCGCAACTGTTACCGAGGTCTGTTGAGCGGACCGGTTTCATTTGCGGGAGTCCGTCAGCGCAATACCGTATCGAGCGTGAACACAACGTCTTCCACGGCGACCGACAACGAGATCGGCGTCGATATTCTGATCATTGGTGCCGGCCCCGCCGGGCTATACGGCGCGTACTACGCAGGCTTCCGCGGCCTCTCGGTTGCCGTGATCGATGCCCTTGCGGAACCGGGGGGACAGGTTAGTGCGATGTACCCGGAGAAGGCGATCCTCGACATCGCAGGATTCCCTTCGGTCAAGGGACGCAACCTGATCGAGGGTTTGATAGCGCAGGCTGCCCCGTTCGATCCGGTGTACCTTCTGGGCATGCAGGCTCGTGAGCTGTCGCATGACGACGACGGCCGGGTGCGGATCACCACCAGCACGGGCCAGGTCGTGGTGGCCGGCGCGGTTGTCATCACCGGCGGCATCGGAACCTTCACCCCGCGTCCGTTGGCGAAGGGTTCGGAGTTCATGGATCGGGGGCTGAGTTACTTCGTCCCGGATTTGTCGGCGCACACCGGGAAAGACGTTGTCATCGTCGGTGGCGGCGACAGCGCGTTCGACTGGGCCGTTCACCTGGAACCGATTGCCAAGTCCGTCACCCTGGTTCACCGGCGAGATCGTTTCCGCGCGCACAAATCCACAGTCGCCAAGGTGCAGGAAAGCAGTGTCCAGGTTCTCGTCAACGCCGATGTCTCGGCGGTACGTGGAAACGGGTGGATCGGCGAGGTCGACATCACCCACAAACAAGACAAGAGCACGTCCACGCTGCCCGCTCAATCCGTCATCGCTGCATTGGGATTCACGGCCGACCTCGGTCCGATGATGGAGTGGGGAATCGAGATCGACAATCGCCACATCGCGGTGAACACACGGATGGAGACGAATGTTCCGCGTGTGTATGCCGCCGGGGACATCACGGACTATCACGGCAAGGTCCGCTTGATCGCCGTCGGTTTCGGCGAGGCCGCGACTGCGGTGAACAACGCTGCGGCAGTGCTGGATCCGGAAGCAGAAATCTTCCCTGGACACTCCACCGAACAGGAGAGCTAGGCAATGGCATTTGTCATCGGTGAAGCATGCATCGACTACACGGACCGATCGTGCATGGAAGAATGCCCCGTGGATTGCATCTACGAGGGTGATCGCAAGCTCTACATCAACCCGAACGAATGCATCGATTGCGGCGCTTGCGAATTGGCCTGCCCGGTGGAGGCGATCACCGTCGACCGGAAAGCAGACCCGGATTTCAAGGAAGACAACAAGCGCTTCTTCCTCGAGGTCTTGCCTACCCGTAGCGAGCCCGTCGGAAATCCGGGTGGTTCGGCAAAGATCGACATCGTCGGCGTCGATACCCCGATGGTTGCGGCGTTCTGATGGCTGGCGGCCTGCAACTCGGATACGTGGATTCGTCTTTCGGGCAATTGCATTACGCGCAGCAAGGTTCGGGTGAGGCGATTCTCCTGCTTCATCAGGCGCCCCGGTCGTGGGACGAGTTCCGCGAGTTCATTCCACTCCTTGCCGACGACTTCCGCGTTGTCGCGATGGACATGCCGGGGTACGGCAACAGTGCTCCGGTGCCCGGCCCGCAGACCATCGAGACCTATGCGCGAGGCGCGTGGGAATTGCTCGACACCCTGGGCGTCGATCGAGTCACGGTCATCGGTCACCACACCGGTGCGGCAGTGGCGCTCGAGATGGCGGCATCACGCCCCGAGAGGGTGCACGCTGCCGTGCTCTCGTCGTGCCCGTGGACCGACCGCAACTACCGCGAGGGGCACTCGGGACCCGGTGGGATCGACTGCGTCGACCGGGCCGCAGACGGTAGCCATCTCACCAGGCTGTGGGAGATGCGTCGCCCCTACTACCCCGAACCAGGCACCGCACTGCTCGACAGGTTCATCCGAGACGCGCTTGCCTACCGGGTAGATCCGGCGGAGGGGCACAAAGCCTGCGCCCGCTACGTCATGGAGGCGAGAGTCGGTTCGGTGACTGCGCCGGTTTTGCTGATCGGCGCGCAGAAGGATCCCTTCTCGATGCCTAACATTGCGCCGTTGCGTGCACACCTAACGGGTGCGGCAGTGGTGGAAACGGAGATCGTCGAATCGGGGACCGTCGCACTCGTCGAGGAGCACGCTCCGCAGATTGCATCCGCCGTCCGCATGTTTCTGGAGAATTACGCAGGTAGGCGCCCCGTGTAAACTCTGCGGGACGGGTTCACTGAGCGGACCGTGTGGCGTGCGTCTCATCGTGTCGTCACCATAGTGTCAGTCTCGAAGCACCTGCACCTAACGAGGGCCCCGACCGATCTCGGCCGTTGTGGCACTCGGTCTCGGCAGGCTGTCACAGATCGTTCAGGAGGACACTCATGGCCGCTCCACAACAATCCGTCGGGTTCGGATCCGTACTACCCATCGCGTCGGAAACGACCGCTGCATCGCAGCCTGCAGGTGAACTGTCCTCGGTCCTGGGCAAGGCTCGAATGATCTTGGACGCTTTCGACACCGACCACAGTGACCTGTCTCTGACGGAGCTCACCCGGCGCAGTGGGGTCGCGAAAGCGACGGTTCACCGGTTGGCCGGCGAGCTGGTCGAGTGGGGATTGCTCGAGCGCGCGGGTACCAAGTACCGGCTCGGCCTGCGATTGTTCGAGCTGGGCCAATTGGTGCCGCGTCAGCGGATTCTGCGCGACGCGGCGCTGCCGTACATGGAGGACCTACTGCTGGCGACGCAGGAGACGGTTCACTTTGCGGTTCGTGACGGCATCGACGTCCTCTACATCGAGAAGATCATCGGACACCGCGGGCTCAATCAGCAGTCGCGGGTGGCCGGTCGGCTCCCGCTGTACTGCACCGCCACCGGCAAGATCATCCTTGCCTTCTCCCCGCAATCGGTCTTCGACGAGGTAGTCGAGCAGGGTTTCACCGCCTTGACCAGTCGAACGACGATGTCCGTCAGCGTGCTGCGCCAGCAAACCGAGCGGATGCGTAAGGAACAACTCGCGGTGGAGGTCGAGGAGACACGGCTTGGGTACATGAGCGTCGCAGTGCCGGTGTTCAGCGGCCCGCGCACTCTGGCCGGCGCGTTGTCTGTGACAGCGCCGACGGCTCGCCTCAACGTCAGCCGAATCACCGGGGCCCTGCGCACTGCCGGCGCCGGAATCACCCGAAAACTTCATGCCATGAAGTGCACACATTCGCCGAGCGACCCGCTGGCTCTGCGCACGATCTGCAGTCCGGTGATGTGTTCGTTCAACGGTTGCGGCAAGTAGCGAGGCGCGGTCTATCGCCGGGCGCGGAACACGCTCTTCTCGCAGTCCCAGGTGTGTGGGCCGACGCCCCTCTCACGTAGCACTGCTTTCTGTACCTTGCCGGTTTCGGTGAGTGGCAACGTGTCCACGACGTCGATGTACCGGGGAAGTGCAAAGTACGGCAGCTGTTGCTGGGAGAACTCCAGAATCGAAATGGGTTCGAAAGATACTCCGGGGCGCAGTATTACAGTTGCCATGACGTCGTCCTCGGCCAGATCCGACGGTACCGGGAAGACGGCAACCTGACCGACTGACGGATGCAACGCCAGAACGGTTTCCACTTCGGCCCCGGAAATATTTTCACCGCGGCGCCGAATCACGTCTTTGATGCGATCGACAAATCGGAACCAGCCGTCTGCTTCCCGAATCACCCTGTCACCGGTCTGTATCCAACTCTCCGTCGCCGGAATCTCCTCGCCCAGATAGCCCAGTGAACAGGCGCCGGGGATCGTGCTGCGGACCACCAGTTCGCCGGGCTCCCCGTCTGCGGCAGCAGTACCGTCGTTGACGACTGCGGCGTCGTAGCCACTCATCACCCGCCCCATGTACCCGGCCCGCCGATCTCCCGGAAGTGTGCCGATCACGAGATTGGTTTCGGTACTTCCGAATCCGTCCACGAGTTCTACACCGAATCTCTGGGCAAACGGTTCGATCAGATGAGCCGGCGTTGCGGGGGCAAGTGCCACGTGGACGCTGTGCTGTCGGTCTTGCGGCGATGGGTCCGCGTTCATCAACATGGCCACCATCGCACCCAGCAGGTAGTCGACAGTTGCGCCGATCTCGCGAACTTCGCGCCAATGATTGCGGACCGAAAAGCGTTGTCCCAGGAAAAAAGTAGACCCGGCCCAAAGGGACTGAACAAAGGCATTGAGAGCATTGGTGTGAAACAGCGGCAGGCAGTTGTACAGCACATCGTCCCCGGTGAGCCCGAGTGAGGCGCCGACGCCTTTGCCCCACTGCAGGAACTGCGCGTGCGGGCATCGGACGCCTCGGGGCAGACCGGTGGTGCCGGAGGTGAAGAGTATCGCGGCCAGGTCGAGCGGATCGAGGGTCTCGGGCTCACAGCCCGGATGCGAACCGGCAGTGGGGACGCACTGTTCACCCATGACCCACACGGTGCCGTCGAATCCGGCTACAGCGCCTGAGTATTCGGGTGAAACCAGGATCCGTTGTACACCAGCCTGTTCGAGTGCGCTGGCAACACTGTCGGCTCGGAGGGCCGTATTGAGTGGGACGACAACCGCACCGATCCACGCGCATCCGAGAACAAGGTCTGCCAGTTCGATCCTGTTGCCGGACAGTGCCGCCACGCGCTCCCCACGGCCGACACCGTGATTACGGAGATCCGCCCCCATCGACGCTGCACGATCCCGCAATTCGCGGTAGGTGACCGTGATCCCGTCGACGACGAGCGCCGGGTGCTCCGGACGCTCCAAAGCTCGCCTCCGGATCAAATCCGGAAGCGAGCGCGGATTGGCATGTGCGTCGTGGGGCATGGGTAATTGTATCCCTCAGGGTACGACGACGGCCCGGCCGGCAACTTTGCCCTCGCCCATCAACTGCAGTGCCGTTGCGATGTCATCCAGCGGAAACTCCTGCACTGCAACGGAAATCTTGCCTTCGATGAGCAGCCGGATCATTTCAGTCGCCAGTTCGGCTTGCCGGGCAGTCTTGCGAATCATGTTGACGGGCAGGATCCGGACATCGCTGAGCAACCAGTTCGGCAAGTCCAGGGTGAGGCTCTTACCCAAGGTATATCCGATCAGGGCAGCCCGGCCACCGGGGATAACACTCGCCAGAAGGTGCGGCAAGCCGTCGCCGCCAAGCGTGTCGATCACGGCGTCGACGGAAGGCTCGGATCCCAGCACCCCGGCAAGTTCGTCGCCTTGCCCGACGACGGGACGCACACCCTCCGGAAGCAAGGCGGCCTGATCTTCGCGCGGTACAACACCGATTACCTCGGACGCTCCGGCAAGCAGAGCGAACTGTGCTGCCATCGATCCGACAGCGCCGGATGCTCCGGCGACAACAACTCGTTCGCCGGGAGCGACGGCTGCAATGTCGTTGACGGAAACATAGCCGGTTGTGCTGGGCAGGAAGAAGGTTGCGGCGACGGCCGGCGACAGTGCGGGATCAAAGGGTGTGAACGCCTTGTCTGCCGCTACCAGATACTCAGCCCAGCAACCGTTCTTGAACAGGCCGACTCCGCCGCCTCGGACCAGAAGGCGGGTGCCAGGCTCATAGGTGTCGGATTCGATTACCGTCGCCGCTCCGTCTGTTCCACCGATATGTGGCAGGTTCGGCTTGACTCCGAAGTTTCCGCTCGCGACGGTGATGTCGAGATGGCCGAGCGCGGCAGCGTCGATGCGCACGAGCGTCTGACCGGATTCACGTGTGGGAATGTCGATGTCGTCGATGACCGGTGAAGTGCCGAACTGATGGAGTCGGGCCGCGCGCATTGTGTCTCCTAGGAGCGATCTGTGAATGGATGTACTGAATATGAGTGCGGTCAGGACAGGATCGACTGGTCGCGAAGTCCGGCGATCAGTTCGTCGCTGTATCCGAGCACCGACTCGAGGACGTCGTCGGTGTCCGCGCCCAGCACCGGCGCAGCGCGTCGGATCGAGCCGGGTTCGGAGTTCCGGCGAACGGGGATGCCTTCGTGGAGGAATGTTCCGGCGAGGGGATGTTCCTGTGCCGAATAGAAACTGCGTGCCCGAAGATGTGGATCGCTCTCGACCAGGTCGCGTCCGTCCTGGACGGTGCCGGCCGCGATACCCGCCGATTGCAAGCGTTCCATGACGGTTTCGGGTGACAGAGTCCTGGTCCAGTCGGCGATGGCGTCGTCGATACGTTCGTGATCGGCTTGGCGGCTTTCTGCACTCGCGAAGTCAGGATTGCCGATCCATTTCTCTGCTTCGATGATGCGGCACAATGCATTCCATTCCGTGGTATCGCGAACGGCAATCGAGCACCACCGGTCGCTGCCGAGGCACGGGTACACGCCGTGTGGTGCCAGTTCGTGATGGCTGTTGCCGATCGGATCGGGGGACTGTGACCGGGCGGCTCGGAGAACGCTGGTACCCATGTGCGCTGCCATGGCTTCGAGTTGTGACAGGTCTACGTGCTGTCCCCGGCCGGTCCGGTCGCGGTAGTCGAGGGCTGCCAGCATCGCGACGCCGGCCTGCAGTCCGGCGACGATGTCGCCATGGCCGTAGATGACTCCGACAACGTCATCGGCGTTCCAGCCGGTCAGTGCGGTCAGACCGGTACTTGCCGAAACGATGTCGGCATACGACACCCAGTCCTTGCGAGGACCGGTGTGACCCATCCCGGACATCGACACGTAGATGATGTCCGGGTTGAGCTCCCGGAGTTGTTCGTAGCCGAGCCCCATCTTGTCCATGACCGACGAGCTGAAATTCTCGACCACGACGTCGGAGTTCCTGATCAGGTCGCGCAGTACCGAAAGGCCCTCTGCGGATCGGGTATCGAGTGTGATGCTGCGCTTGTTGCGGTTGACGTCGTTGAAGTACCCGCTGGTGTTCGGATTGTCGTGCGGTCCTCGCGAGAGATGCATGAACGGTGCAAAGCGAGTCGGGTCCGGGCGTCCGATCGATTCGACCTTGATGACATCGGCACCGTGGTCGGCAAGGATTCTGGTGCCGTACGGGCCCGCCAACACCCACGTGAGATCCAGGACGCGGACACCTTCGAGGCTGGGCGTGCTGCCACCGCTGAACTCGTGGGTTTCGTTCACTGCCACAGGCGAGGTGGCCTTCAAGAGTTCCTGATGCTGGCCCAACCGGGCAGCCTCGAGCGTTCCGATGCGCCGGCCTTCGGGGAAAGCGAAGCCGAACCCGAGATCGCGGTAGGTACCGTGATCTCCGGTCACGTCGGTGAAGAAGTCCCGGTCGTTGAGTTGCGGGTTACGCAGCAGTTCTTCGGGCCGGTCGACCGCTGCCCACGGCAACTTGCGTGACTGCGCGCTGACCGCGAATTCTTCCTTCGGCCACTTCGCGATGAAGGCGGACAGAACGTCGAAAATGTGTTCCTGATGCGTCTTTCGGTAGACCGCGTCGGACCACTCCGGTTGATCGAGATCGTCCTGAGCATCGTTGTCGATCAGCCAGGCCAACATGCCGTCCCACATGCGGGGGCTACCGCCGAGGCCGCCACCGACATAACCGTCGGCGGCCTGGAACAGTCCGTGCGGAACGAGCGGATGTACCCGGCCCGGACGCGGTGGTACGCGGTCCTCGTGAATGTAGGCAAGAGTGCCCGCTTCCAGCGCGGCGGCAACACATTCCTGAGCGCTGATCTCCAGCAACGGGTTGTGGCCCTTGGATCGCGAACGCAGTCCGAGAAGCACGCCGATTGCGGCATTGATTCCGGCGAGCTGCTCAGCCTGGAGTTCGGGGAGCAGCAGTGGAGGGTGCTCGGGATCGCCGACCTGGGCCATCATCCCGCCGAGTGCCGCGACGGTCAGATTTGTTGCCTTCCAGTCACTTCGCGGTCCGGTTGTGCCGAAGGGTGTCACTCGTACGTGAACGAGAGATCCTCGGTTGTCGCGTAGAGCGCCGGTCGCGCTGCCGTCGAGCAGGACGTCGGCACTGCGCAGCAGTGCTTCGAAAGCGAGGCGATCGTTGCTGTCGTCGATATCGAGGACAACGGACTTCTTGCCCGCATGCCAATGCAAGTACGAATCACCCTGGGACTCGGTGCGACTGGGGTCACCGGTGGGTGGTTCTACCAGAATGACCTCGAAACCCAGCCCGACCAGGATGCGCCCGGCGAATCGCGCAAACGGACTGGAAATCTCTACGACCCGTACCGGGGGATGCACCACAACTACTCCGTTTCAATCGAAAGATATCGCCGAACCGACTGGTGTCGAACGTAGTTCTGCGGGCCGGTGGGCGACATGATTTCGGTCTGCCCACCGGACCCGTTCTCACTCTCCGCTCAGGCGGCGTTCTGCTCGAACCATCCCGAGAGGAGGACAGCGGACGGATCGATGTCCGCGGAGATCTTGCCCTGCTCGCGGAAGAATGCAACAAGTTCGTTTGCGCGCTCCACGTCGTCCTCGGTGAATCCGCGTCCACCGAAATCGATTTGGGTCACCCGGTCTGCGGCCTCGGCCGGGTCCATCTGGATAGACGCGGCAATTGCGGTTGCAGCCCGATCCGGATCCGAGTTCACGATTGCCGACGCTTCCGAGATCACCTTGAACACCTTGCCTGCGGTTTCTTCGTTCGCGGACAACCAGTTGTCCGAAGCGATGATCCATTGGGCGTACTTGGCGCCGAAGTCGCCGGTCGTGGCAACAACGCGCCCGCCGGTATTGACACTCTGCGTCACCCAGGGGTCGAAGGACAGGAAGCCGTCGATGTCACCGCGCGCCAGCAAAGCAGGCTGTTCGGGCGGGCTTGTGCTCACGAGTGTGACCGTCGTGGGGTCGATGCCGAGACTGGCCAGGTACTGGTTCGTGAAGTAGAGGCCGATGCCGGGGAAGACGCCCATGGTCTTGATCGACTTCGGCTCGACGCCATTCCTCAGTACAACCTGGAAGTATCGGTCGGATTCCTGAAATACGCCCAGCGCCCGCAGGCTCGGATTGGCGGCCATGACGGACAGTGCTGTCGAGTCGGCATTGCCGGAGAGTTCCGAAGTTCCGGCTACGACGTTCTGGGCGCCCGCCGCCCCGCCTTCCGTCTGGATGACCTGGACGTCGAGGCCGGCGGCCTCGAACATGCCCTCGTGGTCGGCCAGGAAAATCGGGGCGTACGACGGGTCTACACCCACCGCGATCCGTACCAGGCCACCACTTTCCGCGGAGTTGTCGGTAGCGGGCCGGGTGCATCCGCTGACCGCGATCGTCAGGGCGGCGAGAGAAGCGACTGCGCCCACCCATTTCTTCTGAAATTTGTTGAGCATGATGGCCTCTCGGTAAATGGGAGCTGTCAGCGTCCCGTGAAGGTGGGGGACCGCTTGTCGAGGAATGACTGAAGTCCCTCAGCAGCGTCGTCCGTCTTGATCAGGTCGAGCACTGCCTCGAATTCGAGATCCAGCGCTTGATCGAGCGGCAACGACATGCCCTCGTCGACAATGCGTTTGATCATTCCGATGGTGGCAGTGGGTTTCGTCGCGAGTTCGCGTGCGAGGTCAGCGCAATGCGCATCGAGGTCGGCGTCCGCAACGACGGTGTCGACCAGGCCGATATCGAGTGCATGCTCGGCGCTGAGGCGCTTGCCTTCGATCATGAGCACTTTGGCTCGGTGAGCGCCGATGAGGCGTGGAAGTCGCTGGCTGCCACCGGCACCCGGAAAAAGCCCAAGTCCGATCTCGGGGAAGCCGATGGTCGCCGACTGCGCCATGATGCGGAAGTCGCAGGCCAACGTCAGTTCTGCTCCGCCGCCGAGTGCGTGCCCGTTGATCTTCGCGACGACAGGTTTGGGAGCCGACTCGAGGATCCGCTGTACGTCGACCCACGGGCGCATCGCGCGCTGAGTTTCTTCCGTCAGCTCGCGCATCACGGTGATGTCCGCACCGGCGACGAAGAACCGTCCAGTGCCCGTCACGACAATGACGCGGACGGTCTGGTCCGACGCGAGTACCGGCAGTATCTCCAGAAGCTCGGCGATCATGCTGGGGTTGAATGCGTTGGCTGGAGGTTTGTCGATAGTCACGGTGGCAATCGAGTCTGTGACGTCGACGGTGACGAAGTTGTAGGTCTGGCCGGTCTGTCTCGTCAAGTGAGCTCCTGTCAGCGGGTTGGCGGGGTAAACCGGTCGAGCCGGGGGATGTGTAGTGGGAAGTATGGTGGGGACCCTCACGCGGCGGTACCGCTCGGGTTCGGTCAGTAGACCAATGCGGATGCTGATCGCGTAGGAACTTTCTTCGCTGTGATCACGGCGATATTTGCTCCTGTGACAGGATTGAGCCCGTGACTTCTGCAGTACCGACACCGCCCGCGCCCTCCGTCGACAAGCGTCCCGAGTCGATTTTCACCATTGGGACCAGGCTCGAGGACCGACTCGGACGAACCGGCACCATCCACACACCACACGGCGATATCGCGACTCCGTCGTTCGTGGCAGTCGGAACCAAGGCCACGGTCAAGGCCGTGTTGCCCGAGTCCATGAAGGAACTCGGTGCGCAGTCGTTGCTCGCCAATGCGTACCACCTGTACCTGCAGCCGGGACCCGACATCGTCGACGAGGCGGGCGGGTTGGGTAAGTTCATGAACTGGGACGGGCCTACCTTCACCGACAGCGGCGGCTTCCAGGTGATGTCCCTTGGCGTCGGGTTCAAGAAGGTGCTCGCGATGGAGGCCGTCGGCGTGCAGTCCGACGACGTCATCGCAAAGGGCAAAGAGCGTCTCGCGACGGTCGACGACGAGGGCGTGACGTTCAAATCGCACCTCGACGGCAGCAAGCATCGCTTCACCCCCGAGGTGTCGATGCAGATTCAGCATCAGTTGGGTGCCGACATCATGTTCGCGTTCGACGAGCTCACCACGTTGCTCAACACCCGCGGCTATCAGGAGCGATCGGTCGAGCGCACGCAGGCGTGGGCGATCCGCTGCATCAACGAGCACGAGAAGCTCACCGCTGAACGCGCCGAGAAGCCCTATCAGGCTCTCTTCGGGGTGATCCAAGGCGCGCAGTACGAAGATCTGCGTCGTCAAGCCTGCCGTGGCCTCGAGTCGATCGAAGGCGAGAACGGATACGGCTTCGACGGGTACGGCATCGGCGGCGCCCTCGAGAAGCAGAACCTCGGCACAATTGTGCGTTGGTGTAACGAGGAACTACCCGAGACCAAGCCGCGTCATATGCTCGGCATCAGTGAACCGGACGACTTCTTCGTCGCAATCGAGAACGGCGCGGACACTTTCGACTGCGTCAATCCGTCGCGTGTTGCTCGCAATGCCGCGATCTACGTCCGCTCCGGCCGGTTCAACATCAATACCAGCCGATTCCGTCGTGACTTCACGCCTATCGACGACGAGTGCGACTGCTACACCTGCGCCAATTACACCCGCGCGTACATCCATCACCTGTTCAAGGCGAAGGAAATGCTCGCGTCGACGCTGTGCACCATCCACAACGAGCGATTCACCGTGAAGTTGGTCGACGACATCCGAGCCAGCATCGAAGGCGGATACTTCCACGACTTCAAAGCGGACATGCTCGGAAAGTTCTATGCGGCGAAGACGCCTGCACCTCAGACGTAGGTCGGTTCGCGCTTCTTCACGTAGGCGATGACGCGGTAGGTGATCGGCATGACCAGAACCTCGACAAGCGTCTTCCACAGGAAGCCGACCAGCACGTAGTTGATGAAGTCTTCCCACGTACTGATGCCGATGACACCGGCTGCGATGGAACAGAAGATGAGGGTGTCGGCGAATTCGCCGACGACGGTCGAGCCGATCAGCCGCGCCCACAGGTGCTTCTCCTGCATGCGCTTTTTCATCATGACCAGGACCAGGGAGTTCAGCAGCTGGCCGACGAGGTAGGCGGCCAATCCTGCGACCAGCAGCCGGGGAATGACGCCGACCACGGTTTCGAGGGCGGCCTGGTTCTCGTAGAACTCTGCCGACGGGAGTTGCACAGCGATCCAGAAGCATGCGGATGCAAGAATCAGTGCGCCGAAGCCCAGGTAGATCGCGCGTCGGGTCGCTTTGAAGCCGTACACCTCGCTGAGTACGTCACCGAGGACGTAGGCAAGCGGGAACAAGAAGAATCCACCATCGGTGATGATGGGCAGAATCTGCAAGGGACCGAGCGAGAAGTCGGAATCCGCAAAGAAGGCGACCCCCTTGGTCGCCGCCACGTTCGAGATCAGCAGCGTTGCGGTGAAGAGCGCGACGATTGTCGGGTAATAACCCCGGCTGACGTGCGCAAATTTGGTTTCGTGGGTCGATTCGTCTTGCTGATCCTGAGCTGTCACGTCCGTCATCCAAGCACCACAAGGCGCTCGGATGCGAGTTGGCGACCGTCCAGTTGCGCAGAACACACCGAAGGCCCTGCGGTTTCACGTGGAACCGCAGGGTCTTCGGTGATGCAAACGAACTGATCAGGCAGCTACATGGCCGCCGGTCAGCACGCGGTATGCATAGGTACTGGCGATCAGCGCGACGGGCGCCGTCACGAGAAGACCGATTCCGCACAGCAGTGCGCCGATGATGTTGATACCGATCAGAGCGAGCGCCAGCAGGATCAACGTTCCGACGTTCGACGAGGTCAACGCGTAGCTCGATTTGATGCCCGAAATCGCATCCTGATTCTTGTCCACGATGAAGGTCAGCGTGTAGTAGAGCAGGAACGCCGCGATGATGCCGGGAATGATGCACAGAACCAAACCGACATAGGTGGCGACGGCGACAAGGAAACCGCCGAGAACAACTGCACCGATGTTCGTGAATTGGAAGAAGGTGCCGAAAGCCGGCTTGATTCCGTCCAATTCGCTCAACGCTCCACGAAGGAATGCGGCTTGGATGATGTAGCCGACGATTGCGGTGACCAATCCACCCACGATCGACAGCGCGCTGAATTCGGTATTGGTGTAGTCGAAGCCGTTGAAAGCACCCTGGATGAGTCCGGCGATCAGAAAAGCGATGATCGAGATCCCGATCCAGACCAGTGCGTTGTCTTTGAACTTGTTCCAGCCGTAGGAAATTGCCGCACCCACAGAAAGCTGGGGGGCGCCGAAGCCTGCGCCGTAGTCATTCGGGGGCGGAGGCGGGAAGTTGCCACCACCGGGAGGAGGCGGGTACCCACCGGGAGGCGGGTAGTTTCCGCCGGGAGGGGGATAGCTTCCACCCTGCGGGGGTGGAGGGAAGTTGCCCTGTGGGGGCGGCGGGTAGCCGCCGGGCGGGGGATAACTTCCACCCTGCGGAGGACCGGCCGGTGGAGGATAACTCCCCGGAGGGGGTGTTCCCTGCTGGCCGTACGGATCCTGGGGTGGGAATTGCTTCCCATCTTCTGGGTTCTGGTTGGGGTCTTGCCCACCGGTTGTCATATATGTCTACCTAACCCTTGACTACCTGAGTCCCACCAGCGAGCTCGTCATGCTTGCCCTGCTTGGTGGGGCTGTTGTTGATGGTGACCGCGATGACGATGTAGGCGACCAGCGCGAGGATTCCGCCGATGATCGGAATGATCGAGAGCAACGTGAAGGCGTTGCGAATCGCAGACTGCTGGACGGAGGGGCGAGGTGCGCCGCCCGGACCGTGCACTGAAAGGCCCAGAATCATCTTTCCCAAAGTCCGACCCTGCGTTACTTCCATTGCGATGAAGTAAGCGAAGGTCAGAATTCCCGAGAACAGTCCCGAGATCAGAATCAAGCTGTCGGAGTCACTGACCAAGAGAGCCAGAATCGCGGCGATGATGCCGACGATGATTCCGTCGATGATGCGGGCGCCGAGTCGAATCCACAGATCACCCGGCTGAGCACCCGAGGGCAGTCGATTTCCTCCGCCGTACGCACCTTGGTCGTTGAACTGCGGAGGCGGCGGGAAGTTGCCGCCCTGCGGAGGCGGCGGGTATCCACCGGGCGGCGGGTAGTTGCCACCCTGAGGGGGCGGGAAGTTCCCGCCCTGTGGAGGAGGCGGGTAGCTACCGCCCTGCGGGGGGCCGGCGGGAGGTGGGTAACTTCCGGGAGGAGGTGTTCCCTGCTGGCCATATGGATCCTGGGGTGGGAATTGCTTCCCTCCTTCTGGATTCTGGTTGGGGTCGTACCCGCCGGTTGTCATGTGTTCCCCTCAGTCGTAAATATCGCGCTCGAGTGTGACAGTGGATATGACCCTACTGGGATCAAAGAGCGATGTGGATGACATCTGCTCACTTGGATTCGGAGGTCACCTGTGGTTTAGGCTGCGTTGTATGACGAGTTCCGGGGGCAACAACGACGATTCTTCGAGCGATTACCAGGCAAAACCTGGATACGGAGAATTTCCGAGCCTGCCGCCCGAGGGGTACGGCGTGTCCCCGTCCGAAACGCAGTCTTCACCTGAAGTTCCCGGATATACCACTCCCAACGAGCAGTACCCGGGTTATCCGCCGCCGTCGTACAACCCAACCGGTAATACGCCTCAGCCGGGTGGAATTGGTGAACCCAATCCATACCTGCCGCCGCAGAATTTCGGACCGCCGAATCAATATCAGCCGAATCAATATCAGCAATCCGGACAATACGGACAAGCTCAATACGGACAGCCCCAATACGGTCAACCGCCGAATGCGTACGGTCAACCGAACCAATTCGCTGGTGGATACATCCCGCCGATGCAGCCAGTCGGCACCAATGGTCTCGCAATTGCGTCGTTGGTGGTATCGCTTGCAGGCGGTTGCTTCTACAGTCTCGGCGGAATCATCGGAATCATTCTGGGAATCGTCGCGCTCAATCAGATCAAGCAGACAGGTCAAGAGGGACGCGGGCTTGCGATAGCCGGAATTGCGGTCGGAGCAACCTTCTTGGCCATTTTTGCCGTGATTCTCGTGGTCGCACTCATCGCGAGCGCATCGTCGTCGTACTGAAGTGGCGTCGTACTGAAGTGGCTGGCGCTCACACGGGAGTGACTATGGACGACGCAGGAAGTGGCTTCCCGAAGTAATAGCCCTGGCCCATGTCGCAGCCGGCTCGCAAGACGTTGGCTGCGTGTTCCGCGGTTTCGACGCCCTCGGCGATCGAATCAAGCCCGAGCTTCCGCGCGATGTCGGCGATTGACTCCATGACCATGAAGGCGCGGTCTCCAGCACGACCCGCTGCGCTGACGGCCCAGGTCAAGGATTGGTCGACCTTGAGAATGTCGAGCGGCAATTCCGACAACGCGGAGAAAGACGCGAAGCCCGCCCCGAAATCATCCAGCGCGATTCGAATTCCCTCGTTATGCAAGACGTGAAGGGTCTCGGCGGCATGCCGACCCACGACGCCGAGTTCGGTGACTTCCACGATGATTCTGCTCAGTGGGGTTTCTGAACTGTCCAGCGCTCCGAGGATCTCGTGAGCGGCGTGCGGGGTAGCGAGTTGGCGAGGTGAAAAGTTGACCGCGACCATCATGTGCTCAGGCCACGACGCTGTTTGGGCACAGATCATGTCCAGAGCCTGCAGCCCGATGGGAATGATGAGCCCAGAGGATTCGGCGGAGCGCATGAAATCTTGGGGTTCGATCAACCCTCGAAGCGGATGGCGCCACCGCAGAAGTGCTTCATAGCTGATAATTGCTGACGAGTTCAGATTTACCTGGGGTTGATACAACACCTCGAATTGATGGTCGTCGAGTGCCTCGCGAAGCTCGCGGACCATGCGTATTCCTTTTCGTCCTGAGTCGCCCGTGCCGCACGTGCGTGTCAGCGTGGATGCTGCAAGTGGGTACTGCGGTCGGATCCCAGGTTCAGATCCCGGGCGTAGTTTTGCAGGGACTACTCGCCCTGAATTTCCTTCGCCAGTCTTGACCGTACTTCACTAATCGAGAATTGCCAACGAATAGCTATTGCGGACGGCTTTGTCATATCGGACAATCGAGCTTTTGTCCCGACGAGGTGTCGATTGAAACTTCACTTACTTCGCCGGGAAAATCCACGGGGTTCGGGGGATCTTGCGAGAGTCGAATCGATCCGCCAATTGGAGTGGTGTGACAACTTCGCCGGGTTCAGCGAGACCGATGCTCGACGCGATCATTGTCAGGACCTGTTCGGCACTGCGTCCGGCCTCGAGTTGATCGGCCAGAGTCACTGCGCCGTCGCGCTTCGCGAGTCGTTTGCCTTCACTGTTCAACGCGAGAGGAACGTGGGCGTACGACGGCGGTTCGATGTCGAGCAGTTGAGCAAGGTGCGCCTGACGCGGCGCCGAGGTCAGGAGGTCGTCGCCGCGGACCACTTGATCGATGTTCTGCGCACCGTCGTCGACGACAACGGCGAGGTTGTAGGCGGGTACGCCGTCTCCGCGGAGCAGGACGACGTCGTCGACTTGCCCCGTCACCTCGCCGAACAGTTCGTCGTGCACGGTGAACGAATCGATGTCGGCCCGTAGCCTCAGCGCGGGGGATCGGCCGCTTGCCGATTTCTCGGCGCGTTCGGCCGCCGACAGGTTCCGGCACGTGCCGGGGTAGGCGCCGTCTGGAGCATGGGGAGCGGACGGTGCCTGCAGGATCTCCTTGCGTGTGCAGAAGCAGGGATAGGTCAGGTGGCGCTCGCGTAATAGCTCGATAGCGTTGTGGTACAAGGGAAGACGGTGCGATTGTAAGACGACTGGGCCGTCCCATGTGAGGCCGAGCCTGCGCAGATCGTCGAGTTGTCGCTCCATCGAGCCGGGTCGGACACGGTCGAGATCCTCGACGCGAATGAGGAAGTCGCGCCCGCTGGTGCGGGCGAACAGCCAGGCCAAGAGGGCGGTACGGAGGTTTCCCAGATGGAGATCGCCGGACGGGCTCGGCGCGAAGCGTCCTGCTCCGGCCACGTCAGCTGGCGAGCCCGACGGAGGCGAGCGGGTTCTCGGCGTCGTGCAAGGTGAGGCGGATCTGGGTTTCCAAAGCGTGATCGAGGTACTGCGGCGGATACATGGCGGGGCTTCCGAGTGCGTCGAGGGCCAATCCATTGACGGTTGAAAGTAGAAGTGCCGCTCTGGTTTCCGCTTCCGGAGTTCCGATCCCGATCAGAACTGTCGAGATGCCGGTGCGGATTGTGAACAGGGTTGTCCGGCGGATTTCGGAGAGTGACTCACTGGTTGCGGCGCGCACGGCAAACGCGGCGAGCACATGCGCCTCACGCGTGCGTTGCTCGTCGAGGGGCAGGAGTTGCGAGAGCGCCTGGAACAGGGCGGTATGCGGGTCCGCGTCGGCGGACGATTCGGCCAGTCTGGTCAACAATCGATCGACGAGTGTTCGCAGTGCGAATGCGAACATCTCGTCCTTGGTCGAGAAATGATGTTGCACTGCGCCGATCGAGACACCCGCCCGTTTTGCGACCTCGCGAACGCTGGCATTTTCCAGTCCGGATTCCGCGGCGACATCGAACAATGCCGCCGCAAGCAGGTCTGGACTCGTGGAGGATTTTCGGCGTTCCGGCATACCGCGACATTACATGTGTATGGAAGTAATGCCCACGTCAGGGGTGCTTTTTCACGCCTTCCGGCCGAGGAAGGCAAGGAGTTTCGTCGCTTTGTCAGCGTTGTCCGGAACCTGTATTTCCGGGCCGCACACACCGCTCATACGGATCGACTCGCCGAGGCCCGCGGCGATCTCCGACACCCACTCCACGTCCGTGTCACGCATCGTCGTATCGGTGCCGGTCGCGGCTGCGAGATCCCAACCGTGGATGACCAGATCGAAACACAAGAACCCCTCGACCGTGGCCCCGAGGTTGGTCCGGCCGAAGTGCCCGTCGTATTCGAGGGTGGACTTTGCCGGATCGTCCAGAATGGCCTGCATCGAATCTCGGACGGCCGCCCAGGCTGCCGACGGGTCGTCGTCGACCGACGGACCGGGTGCCAATTCCAGGCCGACTACCTTGACCATGTCTCGTTCGCTGTCGAGCACGTGTCTCACCACGTCGCGGGCGGTCCAGCCCTCGCAGGGGGAAGCGTTGTCCCAGCGGTCGGCGGGTACGGCGTCGATCCGCGCCGTGAAGCCGGCGGCCAGATCCCGATAACGCTGGGCGGGGGAGATCTCTGTTGAAGTCATGACAGCAATCCTTCTCCACCGCGGCGCGTCATGATTGATTATTTCGGACATTCACTCGATCTCCGGGGCTTCCGCCCAGATGTCCATCGGTACGACCCCGGCGCTCTTGCCTTCGTCATCGAGAAGTCGGCCCACCCTCTTCATCGATCGCAGCACCACTGACCTGTTCAGCACCACCAGGCCCGGTGCCTCTTGTGCGAGTTGTACTTCGGTAATGGGAGTTTCGCGAAGGGAGTGTGCGGCGATCGCGAGCAGTGTGTTGGCGCGTCCACCGGATATCCGCATGCACACTCGTGTTCCAGGCACTCGCTCCACCAGAGCACGAATCGTCGACCGGTCCGTGGGATCGACATATCCCCACACCCAGGTCACGAGGGGCCAGCCGGACAGCGGTAGAGACACGTCGCAGCGGAACACGATTTGGTTGCGCGACGTCAGTTCGGCAAGTCGCCGCCTGACCGTACTTTCGCTGAGGCCGGTACCGACCGTGAGCTCGGCAATCGAGGATCGACCGTCCTCGCCCAGCTTCAATATCAATTGGCGGTCGACCGCGTCGAAAGTCTTCCCGTGATGGCGCTGATCCGTCGGAGCATATTTGTAGCGCACAGGCCGGTCTGTCATCACCGCCCGCTGCGTGGCATCGAGTACCTGCAATTTCCAGTCGTCTCCGATCGCGAAGACCTCGGTGACGAGGTGCGCACGCGAACTGACGATCCCGGGCACCGACGCGAGTGAGCGAAGCAGGAAACGCGACAGGAAAGCCATGTCTCTGACCTCGACGAGAAGAGTCAAGTCGCCTGGGCCGCTTGTGTGTTCGACGCTCAGAACCTGCGGCCAGCGGGCAAGACGTTCCGCAATCGCCAAGGCGTTCGAAGTCGTACAGTCGACTTCCACGAAAGCCAGACACGATTCCGGACGGCCGTGGCCGGTTGCCCTCGCGGAGACCCAGGCGGTGCCGGAGTCCTGTAGCCGTTGCCAGCGGCGCGCGACGGTAACCGGATCAACTTTGAGCGCGTCACCAACCGTGCGCCACGACGCTCGCGGGTCGAGTTGCAGGCAATTGATCAGGGCGAGGTCGACGTCGTCGAGCACGGCGGAATCCTGCGTTTCTTCGATCATGTTGCAAGTATCGTGCATCTTCATTGTGTCTGGGATCACTTCATTCATGCTCGAAGGGCAGAACGCGGTGGCAAGTGCCCACCGCGTTCGTGCTGTGAAAGGAGAACCCAGATGTCGTCCACCACGTTGTCCGCTGTTCCAACCGAGAGAAGTCTCGACTGGGTGCAGCGCCTCATCGGAATCGATACAACGAGTGCCGTGAGCAATCGACCGTTGATCGATCTCATCGCCGCGGAACTACGTCGCCACGGGGTCGAGCCGATACTCGTTTCCGACGACGAGGGTTCCAAGCTGAACCTGTTGGCAACATTCACGCCTCCTGACGGAAGCACTGCCGGTGGAGTGATGTTTTCCGGCCATACAGATGTAGTGCCGGTCGACGATCAAGACTGGAGCAGCCACCCTTTCACTCCCGAAATTCGCGACGGAAGTCTGTACGGACGTGGCACGTGCGACATGAAGTCGTTCATCGGGATCGTTGTCGCGGCGATCCCCGACATCGTTGCTCGGCCGCTGGCGAAGCCGATTCACTTTGCATTCTCCTACGACGAGGAAGTCGGCTGCATCGGTGCGGCCGGGTTGGTCGAGGAGGTTGTTTCCCGGAACCTGCGCCCTGATGTGTGCGTCGTCGGAGAGCCGTCGGAGATGCGGGTCATTCGCGCACACAAGTCGATGAACGTCATACGTGTTGATCTGCATGGTGTTTCGGCGCACTCGTCGCTTACTCCGCAAGGAGTCAACGCGATCGAATACGGCGCGGAGTTGATTCGATTCGTCAGAAGCGCGGCCGACGAGCTCCGTGCGTCCGGCCCGTACGACGACGCATTCGACGTGGCCTGGACGACGTGCTCGGTCAATCTCGTATCCGGCGGGATCGCAGTGAACACTGTCCCCGAGGATTGCTCCATCACTTTCGAATTCAGGAGCATCAGCTCAGCTGGCGCCGCAGATTTGCTCGAACGCTTTGCCGCCGAGGCGAATCGGATCGAAAACCTGATGCAGGAAGAAAACCCGTCAGCCTCCGTGACGATGCACGTGTCGGCCTCGGTTCCTCCCCTGGAGACGGATGCGAATGCTTCGGCGGCCGCACTGGTCGAACAATGGGGTGGTCGACCCTCGGACGAAAAGGTCGCGTACGCCACCGAGGCCGGGATGTTCGCGAGTATCGGTGTCCCCACTGTTGTGTGTGGGCCGGGAAGCATCACTCAGGCGCATGCACCTGACGAGTACGTGACACTTGACCAATTGGCACAGTGCGAGCAGTTCGTTCGGAACGTCATCGCTCACGCCCGCGCCTGACCCACCCTCACCCCCTAAGGAAAACCATGTCCACGGCAACTACGCCAACCTCCGGAGCAGTCACCCCGGAACGCCTGGCCGCTGCTCGCAAGGCGGTGATCAGCAGTTCGCTCGGCGCTGCGCTCGAATGGTTCGACGTCATCGTCTACGCATCATTTGCAGTGGTCATCGCCCATAACTTCTTTCCCGGCGGCGACAACACTCTCGGCTTGATACTGACGTTCGCGACGTTCGCGATCTCATACGTCATCCGGCCGCTTGGCGGGATGGTTCTCGGAAGCTATGCCGACCGTCGCGGGCGCAAGAACGCCTTGACGTTGACGATGATGCTGATGATGATCGGCACGTTCATCATGGCGGTGGCGCCGACGACCTCGATGATCGGGCCGTGGGCCGGCGTCGTCATCCTGGTTTCGCGACTCATTCAAGGATTCTCCGCAGGCGGTGAATTCGGTACTGCTACAACCTTCCTCGTGGAAACTGCACCGCACAAGAAGGCGTTCTACTCTTCCTGGCAGGTTGCCAGCCAGGGTGCTTCGGTTTTCCTGGCATCGTTGTTCGGATACGTGCTCAATACCCATCTCTCGCATGAAGCGCTTTACTCATGGGGCTGGCGCGTTCCGTTCTTCTTCGGCATCATCGTCGGGCCGGTCGGTCTCTACATCCGCGCCAAGCTCGATGAAACGGACGATTTCAAGACGAGCGTCCCGGAAAAGGCCCCGCTGAAGACGACGCTGACCAGGCATCTCGGCCGGGTGCTGACCGGCGCCGCAGTAGTCGGCGTCGCGACGATCTCGATCTACCTCATCTTGTACATGCCGACGTTTGCCGTGAAGAACCTCGGAGTATCCGCCTCTGCCGGCTACCTCGGCGGAATCGTCGCCGGACTGGTCACCTTGATCACCGTGCCGTTGATCGGTCATCTTGCAGACCGGGTCGGACCTGCGAGAGTTATGACCTGGGCCGCCGTTGCGGCAATCGTCCTGGCCTGGCCGCTCTTCAAACTGATGGTCGATCACCCCTCGACTTTGACGCTCGTCCTGGTTGTTTCGGCCCTGGGCGTCATCATGGCGTTTGCCTTCGGCCCGTTGCCTGCCTTGATGAGTTCGCTGTTCCCGGCGGAGATCCGGGCTACCGGGATGTCTTTGTCGTACAACCTCGGCGTGACCTTGCTCGGCGGAATCGCGCCGTTGGTCTTGACCTGGTTGATCAGTACAACAGGCTCGCTCGACGCTCCGAGCTACTACTACATGACGGTCGCAGTGCTCTCCCTCGGCGGGCTGTGGTCTGCCAGGACGCTTTTCAGTCAGAAGTGACGGCGGGGGAGCGCGGTAGCGATCATGCGACCGCGTCTCCCTCTGCCAGCGCGACAACGGTATCCGACCCGTGCCAGTCGGGGGCTTGGGTTCGCAGTAGAGCTGCCGGGGTCAGCGAAGAGATTCGGCGGCATTCACGCGTCAAGTGGGCCTGATCGCTGAATCCGCAGTGGGCTGCGGATTCAGCGAGGCCCAGTGCGGGTCGACTGCGAGCGAGCGCCATGAAACGCTGGAGGCGCAGGATCGAGCGCAGCGTTGCAGGGCCGTATCCGAAGGCGTCGTTGCATCGACGCTGGAGTTGGCGCGAAGTCAGTGCCGCCGCGTCGGCGAGAGTGCTGACATTCCACGAATGTTCGGACAGTGCGGTGCGGACGTGGTTGATCACCGGATCGTGACGGAAACTCGAACTTGCCCAACTCCGGACAGCGCTTTCGAGGATCGAGACTTGTTCGTGGTCTTCGGAATTTTCCAAGCGGTTCAACAGTATTCGTTCCGTGCGTGCGTCGGTTACAGCGCTGAGGTCAGCGCGAGAATCTCGAAGCTCGGACGCCGAGGTTCGCAACATCGGCGATGCCGATCCAGGGCGGAATCGAACACCCACGGAGCGTGTTCCGGGCGGAAGAGTGAATGACCATGCAGCGGTTTCGGGGCCACAGACGCGTATGCCGACGCCACGTATCCACAGCACGTCCATGCAAGCATCGGGCACGAGCAGGTGTTCACCTTCTGCGCACGCCGTCCAGCCACACACCAGGATGTCGGAGAGATCCGGGGCGACCGATTGTGGTGTGTACCAACCCATGACAAGAGCCTATCGAGCGCCACCGACACGAAGGCGAGTTCATTCGACCGGGCCGAAGCGATATCCGAACCCCCGGATGGTTTTGATGTACTTCGGTTTCGCGGGATTGGATTCGAGTTTGGACCGCAAGCTGAGAATGGTCGCGTCGACCACACGTGTCTTTTCGTGGTCGGAACCCCAGACGTTTCGGATCAGATGATCACGCGAGTACACGCGCCCAGGCTCGGTCGACAGTTCCAGGAGTACCCGCCATTCGGTCCGGCTGAGGACGAGCAGCTTTCCGCCCATCGTCGCCGTCATTGCACGTCGATCGAGGAGCAGGTCACCGTGACGTTGGTGTTTTCCGGCGGCGGGATGCGCGGTTTCACGAAGGATCGCGGTGACCCGAAGATCGAGCGCGTGAGAATCGATCGGGTTCAGTACGAAGTCCGAGACAGCGCCATGTGGTGCTTCGTCGATGTCCTCGTGGGTATCCACCAACATCATGATCGGCATCGAACTGCGCAAGCGGATCTGTCGTGCAATCTCGTAGCCGTCGATGTCCGGCAACAAGAGATCGATCACGGCGATATCGAAACTGTCGGTGTCCAGGTCGTCGAGTAGGCGGCGCCCGGTGCGGACGAGCTGTGTTTGATGACCAAAATGTACTAATTCGGCCCCGAGTGTCTGGGCAAGCTCCGAACGGTCGGTAGCTGCAAGTATCAAGCTCACGTGAAATCCTCCCCCCGAAGGTGTTACTAGTCGTAACAGCTTGCATTCTGGCAGATCATCCACCGCATGGCCACAACAAGGTGGCTGATCAAAAGTTGAGGGAACCTGGGTCGTTCGTCGCTAGACTTCTTTCATGGGCACTTTGTTCGCGTTGACGCTGCCAGGCTTGCTCGTGCTGCTGGTTCTGTTCGCGTTCGCCGAGACTCTCTGGAACCGGCTTACCGGTGGCCGCGCACTGCCGTGGACCAGGGGGCGCACGACTCGTCCGGTCTCGGCTGCGGGCTTCGAAGAGGTTGCTGCCCTGTTTCAGGGGTCCAAGCATCATGAATTCGAACAGCGGCAGAGCGCGTTGATGCATCGTGAGGACGGAACCGACGGTGACCCGCCGTGGGTGTCCGTCGATCCGGAAGCTAACAAGGTCGTTCTCCGTCGACGGAGTTGACAGTCGGGCTCAGGCCCAGTGGCTGGGGCGGGTCAGTGAATCGGGGAGTGTGGTAGCCGAATCGCCAACCGCCGCGTTGATCTGGAACTGAGTGAGAAAGATACTGCCGCGGAGTTTTGCGCCGCGAATGTCGGTGCCGCGCAAGTCTGCACCGATCAGATCGGCGCGATCGAGTTCGCAGCCGCGGAGGTCTGCACCGATCAGATAACTCCCGCGAAAGTTGGCCCCACGTAGGTCGGAACCACGAAACTTGGCTCCGATGAGGTCTGCGCCGCGGTGGTCGAGTTTGCGACCCTTCTTGCCTGAGATCGGCGAGCGCACAAGGTTACTCGTCTGCAAGAGCAGTGTGTTGACAGTCGCTCGGTGTGCTGAGACGTCGACGGCTCGAATCTGCGAAGGCGTGCCGTTAGTCAGGCTTTCCGTCTCTGCGAGTGCAGCGTCGAGTTCCTTTCGTATCGAGTGGGTTTGCTTCAGCGAGCGGGCTTCGGCGAGATACCAGAGCAGTTCGTGCAACTGGCGTACGACAGGGAACGTTTCGAACATGTCTGACGCGGTCTCCGGGGCATCATGCCAGCTGATGCCGTCGTAGGTCTGCTGTGAAACCTTCTGTCCCGCACCGAAACAGTCGTACACGGTGCAACCGGTGAAGCCCTTCTTTCGCAATCCGGTGTGAATGCCGCAACGGAAATCCTGCTGCAGGTTCTTGCAGGGGTCGCCGGCATTCTTGTTGGTCGCGAAGTCGGAGGACTTGGAAAAGGGGAGTGCGACGCAGCACAGGCCGAAGCAACTGCTGCAATCCGCGAGCAGATTGGTCTGGCCGGCAAGCACGCGTACTCCCGATTGTTGGGTTGGACGGAAAGTCTGGCTTCGAGTTCGTGAGTCTGTCAAACGAATTTTCGTGGTTCTGAAGCAGTCGATGCGCTGCTACGCTGCTTTTTCGCGTGTCGATTCGAAGCCGGGGGGCTTGGGTGGGGAACGAAGTACTGCAAGCGGGCGGCGGTTGGATTCGGGGCAAAAGGCGTTGGAAAGGCCGGAACTTTCGGGTCGACTTCGGTGATGGCCTCGTGTGGATATGATGCGCCGCAAACGATTCCACAAGCAGGGCTCGACGGGTACGCCGACGGCGGCGCGGGATCGCTGGATCGATTCCAAGACGGACTGCGTGCATCCCACGACGGCACGCATTAATGCAACACGGTCATCGGACACATTTACGGATCGACCGTGATCGGCGCTGCGGCGCCTCGGACGGACGATCAATGGACGCGAATGATCTGTTCTTCGTGGGAAGCCCCGGAACATGTCGGTGGCCACGTGTACGCCGCCGCCGCGGCCAACGATCCGGTTCCGATGATCGGGGACGTGTTCGGCGGTCTCTCGCATGGCGCGAACCCCGCGAACGATCTTCCGCTGATCGGATTCGGTGCCACTGTCATCGAGTCCGCACCCGGAACCGGGATCGACGCGGGTCTGTTGGGCGAGCTCCCCAGCCCAGTCGCACACAGCGAGTATTAGGAACGCACCAACCCGGCTCTTGCCGGGATGGGCCACGTGATCGCCGGACTAGGAGCGCCATGACCAACGCAACGCGACGCCGTAAATCACTCGGCATGTGCAGTATCGCGGTGGCAATCCTGCTGTCGGCGTGTACGACGACGGAGAACGGGAAAGTGATGGAAGCCAACTTGAATCTGACCCTCATGCAGGCACAGGCCAAGGTGATCGAATACATGACGGACACGATCACGGTACTGCCTCCGGGCGCCTACTTGACGCGGTATTCCGAACTGAACCAGAAGGTCACCCTCGATCCGGGTGGCACCGTCCCGTGCAATGACAGCAATCTGTCGAAGGACACATCCGTGGACTACGGCGTGACGTACTTCCTCACCTCAACTGAAACCGCCGACATCCCAGGTTTCGGTGATCCGATTCGCAATCTGTGGACTGAGCGCGGCTGGAAGTTTCGAACGTACGACTCCGCTGGGGACTCGACGAGCACCGAGACAATCTTGCCGGATGGATATCGAATGGTTCTGGAGGAGTACGCGCGGGGAGCAAGTTTGACCGGGTCGTCGCCGTGTTTCCCCCGACCCGATGCATCGGATCGTCCGAACGCGCCCGTGCAGATCGATCAACCTTGACCGGGCCCGCGTCCTCGTTTCCCGAGTTGACTGTCCTCGCTCGCCAAGTCGACGCCGAGGTCGGGAAGGTTCGCGCCCGCGCAGATGCTGGAGGTGGTGCAGTCAGCGTCGAGGTCGACGCGTACGGCGCGATCACTGACTTGCAACTGACCGAGGGCGGTCTCCGGGCCGGCGCGGCTGCGCTCTCCGCCTCGATCGCAGCGGCCCACCGAACCGCTTCTGCGTCAGCAGCGTCTGCCGCGCAAGAACTACGCGCCCCACTCCTCCGTGACCCTCGCGTCGCCAGGGCAATGAATGCTTTCAATGCAGTGGACGCGTTCGATCAGGCGCCGGCCGCACCTGAACCTCACGTGGTGAAACGAGCCGACCGCGCGTCAGTCGACGACGACCTACCCTTCGACGGCGGTTCGTTTATGCGACGTGCCTGAGCCCGGGCAAAAAGAACCCCTGCGAACCGCTTCTCAGCAGTTCACAGGGGTTCCTTTGGCGGAGGATAGGGGATTTGAACCCCTGAGGGCGTTAACCCAACCCGCGTTCCAGGCGAGCGCCATAGGCCACTAGGCGAATCCTCCGTGGAGCAGCATACCCAATTGCAGGCGTGAAGCGTTAAACGGGTACCTGACCTGCGAAGAACCGGTGGATCTCAGGGTTTGCATCTCCACCCCGGTAGGTGGTGTGCAGCGGCCGACGAAAGCCGTCTACACTGTTCATTGGATCCCGCGCGGCGCGCATCCTGTGAACTCCCCCAGGGCCGGAAGGCAGCAAGGGTCAACGGGCTCTGCCGGGTGCGCGGGGTCCTCTATTTTTTTCACATACCCGACCCCGCCTCGTCGGTGAAAGGCCGCTCCGGATGCCTATCCAAACCCAGATCGGGTTGATGAGCCATGAAGAACTCACCTCCGAGCATGAGAGCCAGAGCGCGAAGTACACGCAGCTCCAGGCGCAGAAGCTCGCACTCGATCTGACCCGCGGTAAGCCTTCCCCGGAACAACTCGACCTTTCCGCAGAGCTGCTGACGCTGCCCGGCGACGGTGACTTCCGTGACGGCAGCGGCACCGACTGTCGTAACTACGGCGGACTCACCGGTCTGCCGGAACTGCGCGCCATCTTCGGTGAGCTGCTGGGTATCCCCGTTGCGAACCTTCTCGCCGGCAACAACGCGAGCCTCGAGATCATGCACGACAACGTCGTGTTCTCACTGCTGCACGGCACTCCGGATTCGGCCCGGCCGTGGGCACAGGAAGAGAAGATCAAGTTTCTCTGCCCCGCACCGGGCTACGACCGCCACTTCGCGATCACCGAGTCCCTCGGCATCGAGATGATTGCGGTGCCGATGAACCACGACGGCCCGGATGTCGTCAAGATCGCCGAACTTGTTGCGTCAGATCCGCAGATCAAGGGCATGTGGGCGGTTCCGGTTTACGCGAACCCCACCGGCGCCGTGTACTCCGAAGAAATTGTCCGGACGCTCGCGTCGATGCCGACGGCCGCGCCGGACTTCCGCCTGTACTGGGACAACGCATATGCCGTGCATCCTCTCGTCGGCGAGACCGCACCTTCCTACGACATTCTCTCGATGGCAGCGGAGGCCGGACACCCCAACCGTCCGCTCGTGTTCGCGTCGACGTCCAAGATCACTTTCGCCGGCGCTGGTGTGAGCTTCTTCGGTAGCTCGGCGGAAAACCTTGCCTGGTACCAGAAGTTCCTGGGTAAGAAGAGCATCGGACCTGACAAGGTCAATCAGCTTCGCCACCTGCGTTTCTTCGGCAATGCCGACGGCGTTCGTGCGCACATGGAGAAGCATCGCGCGTTCCTCGCACCCAAGTTCGAGCTCGTACTGCGGATCCTCGAGGATCGTCTCGGTGCTTCGAAGGTCGCGTCCTGGACCGAGCCGAAGGGCGGATACTTCATCAGCCTCGACGTGGTCGACGGCACGGCCAAGCGCGTCATCGAACTGGCGAAGAACGCGGGTATCGCGCTCACCGCTGCCGGATCGGCTTTCCCGTACAGCACGGATCCGGACGACCGGAACATCCGGTTGGCCCCGAGCTTCCCGTCCACGGCTGAACTCGAAGTTGCCATGGACGGCGTGGCGACGTGTGTCCTGCTCGCAGCCACCGAATCGCGTCTCTCCGAGATCTGAGTTCTCTAAGCGGCGTGCCCGGTCGGTACTTTTCGGTCTCGTCTTGTACCGTTCGGAGCATCAATTCCCGACATAGGGTGTAAATCCCGGAGGTTGTAGTGACGGGCGCGATCAACGCTTCGGATGGACCCTCTTTCGAGGCGCACACCGCGAAATCAGAGTCGGTCATCGAAGCTGACATACCGCGACGCAGTCTCCGTGTCGGTGTTCTCGGATTCTCTGTGCTCGGTGTTCTGGCAGTCGCGTCCGTGCTGATGGTTCTTTTCGCCGTGCCGATGAATACGCGGTACTGGGGGATCTTCGAAAATTTCCTCGATCTCGACGTCTACCGCCACGGCGGCAGCGTTGTGGTTCAGGGCCTTCCGTTGTACGACGGGCCAGTCCTGGAAGGGATGATGTTCACGTACACCCCGTTTGCGGCTTTGCTGTTCACGGTGTGGGCGGTGCTCTCGTTCAAACAGGCGATTGTCGTGTGGACGGGTTTGAACATCGCTGCGTTGTTCGCAGTGATCGTGTTGTGCTGGAAGTACCTCGGTTATCGGCTCGACGTGAAGGCTTACGCCGTCAGTGCGTTGGCCACCACGATCTTTCTGTTCATGGAACCGATACGTACGACGCTCTGGCTCGGGCAGATCAACATCTTCCTGCTGCTCTTGATCGTGTGGGACCTCGGTCGGGACGAGAAGAGTCGGCTCCGAGGAATCGGGGCAGGCATCGCCGCCGGTGTGAAGCTCACTCCGGCCTTCTTCTGGGCGTACCTCTTCATCACTCGTCAATGGCGTGCGTTGGTGACGGCCGTCGTGACGTTCGCGGCGACCGTCGCGATTGGTTTCGTCGTGATCTACAACGATGCGTACAAGTACTGGACCGGCACTCTTGTCGACAGCGAACGCGTCGGACCGACGGATGCTCCGAGCAACCAGTCCGTGTCCGGTCTGATTGCTCAGCTCACTCACACTCCGACGCCGTCGCGGGTCCTGGTCCTCGTCTTCAGTGCGCTGGCAGTATGCCTCGGACTCGGTGCCGCGTGGATTGCTCACCGGCACGGCCAGAAATTGCTCGGCCTCACCATGACGGGGTTGACTGCGACCACTGTCTCGCCGTTCTCGTGGGGTCATCACTGGGTGTGGTTCGTCCCGCTGGTCGTCCTCGCCGCGCACTACGCGATGGTGTCGAAGAAGCGCTGGGCGTGGGTGGCGCCGTTCGTTTTCCTGCTCCCAGTCTTGAACTGGTCTCACACCTGGTGGGACCCGTCGGTCATTCCGGGTACGGATCGCTTTGTCGGAATGGGCCTGTTCATGTTCGTGCCACCCGAGTATCTGCGGATTCCGACCGTCGGCGTCTACCTCTGGGTCTTCACGCTTGCCGCGGTCTCGACGTTGGTTCTGTTCGGCTGGAAGAAGTGGAAGATTCCGGCTCCGGATGCGTCGGCGCCGGTCACAACTGCCGCCTGACGTGGCAGTATCGGACTCATGGCACTTCAACTGAACCTTGTCGGTGACCCCGAAGCGGATGCCCTCCTGGCCGAGGACCCGTTGGCGTTGTTGATCGGAATGCTTCTCGATCAACAGGTTCCGATGGAAACGGCCTTCCTCGGTCCGAAGAAGCTGGCGGATCGGCTCAGCGGTATCGACGTCAGGCGTATCGCCGACATGGACACCGACGAGTTCATCGCCATCTGTGCCGAGCCTCCGGCTGTGCACCGATTCCCCAAGTCGATGGGCGAGCGTATCCAGCTCATGTGCCAGTTCATCGTCGAGAACTACGACGGCGACACCGCGGCGATCTGGACTTCGGGAAATCCCGATGGCAAGGAAGTGCTGAAGCGGCTCAAAGCCCTACCCGGTTACGGGGATCAGAAAGCCCGGATCTTCCTGGCGTTGCTCGGAAAACAGATCGGCGTCGAGCCGAAAGGTTGGCGCCAAGCGGCCGGCGACTACGGGCTCGAGGGCTCGAGGCGCTCGATTGCAGACGTGGTCGACGAACAGTCTTTGCTCGAGGTCCGCGAGTTCAAGAAGGCCGCAAAGGCCGCAGCGAAGGCCGACAAGAAGTAAGCCACTTTCAGGATTTCCGGGACCCGCTCGCACGCACTACTTTCATCAGGTCGCCTGCGGGGCCCTCGAGCTGACGCGGCGGGCGCCACACTGCACGCAGGGATCGGTCGAGTTCCAAGCCTTCGACGGCTACGACCCGAAGTTCTCCCTGCTTCACCTGGTCCTCGACGGCCAGCGTGCTCAGTACCGCCGGGCCGACGCCACCGAGCACGCTGGTTCGAATCGCGGCCGAACTACCCAGTTCCAACAACGGTGCACCGCGCTCGTATTCGTGTAACGCCAGGTCGAGAGTCGTTCTGGTTCCCGATCCGGGCTCACGCACCAGCAGCGGTGTCGCTGCCAGTTCGGCGACGGTCAGCGGCTTTCGTCGACGCGCCCATGGATGATCCGGGTGAACGACCACGACCAGCGAGTCACGCGCGACGGTGACGCTGGGCAGGCTCTTCGGAACGGTCGGTGACTCGACGAATCCGAGGTCACACATTCCTACTTCGACGGCTTCGAGTACGCGTGTCGAGTTGTAGACCTGAAGGTGGACGGTGACACCAGGATGCAGTGATCGAAAGACGCCGAGCCAGGCCGGGATCAGATGTTCGGCGACGGTCATGCTGGCACACACGGTCAATTCCGCGGATCGTTCGGTCCGCATCCCTTCGGCGACGTCGAGAAGCTGCTTCGAGTTGGCGAGGACGCGGCGCGCCCAGTGGACGATGACGGTCCCCTGCGGAGTCAAAGTCGCCCCCGTCGACCTTCGGTCTATGAGTGGCATCCCGAGCTGCCGCTCGAGGGCTTTGACGGCGCGGCTGGCATTCGGTTGTGCGATGTGAGCCAGACGGCTTGCAGCACTGAGGCTTCCGTGATCATCGATGCCGACGAGTAGCTCGAGTGTGGTGAGGTCGGGCCACCTTCTGGTCATGCAGACAGGCTATACCCAGCATCTATTCCATATCGATCTGATATGTCGTGATGGTAGAAATCGCCCTACCGGAGCGATGGTGGCTCAAGGACGCTGGATGAGTGAACCGTGATGTGAAGTCCGTGGCCGAGAAACCCGCAGTCGCCCCTTCGTCAGAAGTACGACGGTGGTCGAGTGTCGCTGCATTGGTGCCCGGAGTTGCGTTGTGCGCCTTGGGTGCCACGGTCGCGCTGATAGCCGGTCAGTTCACCTCCGCCGTGAGTCCGTTGCTGATTGCGATCGTGGCGGGTGCGGTGTTGGCGAATACCGTCTCTTTGCCGGCGAAATTCCAACCTGGCCTGGCATTCTCGGCGAAACGGCTACTTCGGGTGGGTATCGCTCTGCTCGGGCTGCAATTGATGTTCTCCGACATCGTCGGTTTGGGTTGGGGAGTGATCGCCGTTGTGGTGGCGATAGTGTTCCTCGGTATCGCCGGGACCATGTATGCCGGAAAGCTTCTGGGATTGAGTTGGTCGCAGAGGATTCTGATTGCCTGCGGCTTCTCGATCTGTGGAGCTGCCGCTGTGGCTGCTGCGGACGGTGTGGTGAATGCGCGAGAGGAAGAGTTGCTGACCGCTGTAGCGCTGGTGGTGATCTTCGGAACTCTGATGATTCCGACGATCCCCTTGCTGGCCGATGCTTTCGGTATGAACGAGATCGAGGCGGGCATGTGGGCCGGTGGGTCGATCCACGAAGTGGCACAAGTAGTGGCTGCCGGCAGCGCTCTCGGCGCTACCGCGTTGGGTGTCGCGACCGTGGTGAAACTTGCGCGCGTATTGATGTTGGCGCCGGTCATGGCGTTTCTGAGCATTCGGCAACGCACGATGGTCGCCAACACCGCCACCAAGCGGCCCCCGCTGATTCCGTTGTTCGTCGTGGCATTCATCGGCTGCATGGGTTTGCGCTCCACCGGAATGTTGCCGAATGAGCTTCTCGGATTGGCGAAGACCGTGCAGACGGCGCTGTTGGCTGCTGCGATGTTCGCTCTCGGGCTGGGGGTGCGGCTGAGCGTCATTCGTGGAGTGGGCGCCCGACCATTCGTTCTGGCCGCGATTTCCACCGTGTGGGTGGCGACGATCGCCTACGTCGGAGTCGTGCTGGTCAGCTGATCGAGCGTTGAGTCCGCCATGCGCTCGGGCTCGTCGAGAACTGAGTGCGAAACCAGCGCGAGAAACTACCCTGCGTCGAAAACCCCAGGTGCACCGCCACTTCGGTCAATGAATAGCGAGGGTTGGCGACAAATCGTTCCGCGAGGGTGCTTCGGACCGAATTGAGAACGGCCGTGAACGTATCTCCGGATTCGGCGAGATGACGGTGCAGTGTCCGCCGGTCGAACCCGAGGCTTCGTGCCACCTGCTCGACAGAGCAGCGGCCGGTCGGAAGCAGAACTTCGATCAATTCCTTGGTGCGGCTGAGGGTGTCGGAGGTTTCCGATGCGGGAAGTGAGTCGAGGAACTGGCGAGCGTACGGCCGGAGCAACTCGTCGGACAGTTGGTTTGCCGCATCCAGGTCGGCGGCGAAGAAAACGATTCCGGTGAATTCGTGATCGAATTCCACGGTGTCGCCGAGGATTCGTCGATGCGTGCTCGTATCTTTCGGGGCATTGTGCGTGAATCCCACGCTGACCGGATGCCATCGAGAACCCAGGAAACTTCGCAGGATCTGCAGCGTCGCGCCGACTGCGAGTTCGACGCTCTGTCTGGTGTCGACCGGTTCGCCGACCTCGAGCGAGATTCGCAGGGTGGCGAGTCCGTTGACCTCGTTCAATCGGATGCGCAATGACTCGTTGTACGTGTGCTCGTATCGCATCAATACGTCGAGCGCGCTCCTGACGTCTGGTTCTTCCCTGATGACCAAGCTGAGGGGACCGAGATTGGACAGTCGACGCAGGCCGGCGAGTAGAAGCCCGAAGTCTTCGTGTCCGGACTCCGCTGCCGATCGCTCCAGGAGCGATGCGATGGAGGCGGCCGGTACCCATTGGTCGGGGTTCGCCAGGCTTGCCGGGCTCAGGCCGACACTTCTCATGAGGGCCACAGCGTCCACGTCCACTGTTCGGCACAGGTCGACGTATCGGTTCAGTGACGCGTAGCGGGCGAGTGGCTTCATAGGGCCCCCTTTACTCGATGTCCCGAAATGTTGTGTTGTGTGTCTCGTCAAGTTAAGCATGTGAGCCGGATCTCACATAGTTTTGTTCACATCAGTTCGGCACGACCGCGAAGTCGAGCACCGACTTCTGGAAGTTGTTGCGTACGAATACAGCTCGACCGTAATCGAGTCGAGCCCGCCCACAGAATTGGAGAGCATTGATGGCAAACGCCATTCGGTTCCATGAGATCGGCACACCGTCCGTCATGCGTTGGGAAGAGATCGAGGTAGGACGACCGGGTGCCGGAGAGGTTCGGGTTCGTCATGAAGCGGTGGGGTTGAACTTCGCCGACACCTACTTTCGAAGTGGCCTCTATCCTGCGCAATTGCCTGCCGGGATGGGCGTTGAGGGCGCCGGTGTGGTCGAAGAGATCGGCGAGGGAGTAGTCGATTTTGCAGTGGGGGACCGTGTGACCTACACCGGCAGTCCGCTGGGTGCGTACGCCACCGAGCGGATCATGGCGTCGTCCGACCTGATCGCGCTACCCGACGGCATCGCCTTCGACACCGCGGCCGCCATGACCATGCGAGGACTGACCGCCGCCTACCTTCTGCGTCGCATCTACCCGTTGAAAGCGGGAGACACCGTGTTGCTGCATGCTGCGGCGGGCGGGGTTGGACTGATCTTCACCCAGTGGGCAAAACTGTTGGGAATCAAAGTGATCGGAACGGTGTCGAGCGACGAGAAGGCGAGCGTTGCCCGAGCTCACGGGTGCGATGAAGTCGTCATCTACACCCGCGAGGACGTCGTAGCGCGTGTCAAGGAGATCACCGGGGGCGTCGGCGTGCCGGTTGTCTACGACAGTATCGGGCAATCCACGTTCGACATCTCTCTCGATTGCCTTGCCAGGCGCGGGCTGCTGGTGTGCTTCGGAACGGCGTCCGGGCCGACTCCGCCGATTCAGGCAATGCAGTTGGCCGTCAAGGGATCTCTCTTCCTCACACGTCCGGCACTTGCCGATTACATCGCGGATCCCGAGGAACGTGCCGAATTGGCGGGCGAACTGTTCTCACACGTCGAATCCGGGCGAATCACGATCGAGATCAACCAGCGATACCCCCTCGAAGATGCGGTGCGTGCGCACCACGACATGGAGTCCGGTCGCAGTATCGGTTCCTCCGTCTTCTCCGTCTGAACCGAAACAGCACTTCCCAGAGGAATTGTCATGACCAACACCGCAACGTTGACAGAAAACCTTCCCTCGTCGACCAGCACGATCCACGTCGAGAAATTGACCTGTTCGATCGGGGCAGAGTTGTCCGGGGTGGATCTCGGCGAGGTCGCGCGAGATGCTGCACTCTTTGCCCAGATCAAGGGATTGCTGCTCGAGCACAAGGTTCTGTTCTTTCGCGACCAGAACTTCTCCAAAGCCGAGCACGTAGAGCTTGCCCAGCGATTCGGGGAGCTCGAGGATCATCCGGCACTGGGCAGCGACCCCGACCACCCGGGCCTGGTCCGCATCTACAAAGACCTGGACAGCCCGCCGGAGCATTTCGAGAATGCGTATCACTGCGACGCCACCTGGCGCGTGAACCCGCCCATGGGATGTGTATTGCGTTGTGTGGAAACACCTCCGGTCGGCGGCGACACGATTTGGGTGAACATGGCACTCGCCTACGAGAATCTGCCGGCGCGGGTCAAGGAGCAGATCAAGGACCTGCGTGCCAGGCACAGTATCGAGTCGACCTTCGGCGCTCGGATGCCGATCGATCAGCGGCACCAGCTGAAGGAACGCTTTCCCGACGCCGAACATCCCGTGGTACGAACACATCCGGAGACCGGCGAGAAGATTCTTTTCGTCAATTCGTTCGCCACACACCTCGTGAACTATCACACGCCCGAGAACGTCCGCTACGGAATCGATTACGCCCCCGGCGCCGGGAATTTGCTCACTTACCTGGCGAGCCAGGCTCAGATTCCCGAGTACCAGGTTCGGTGGCGCTGGACCGAGAACAGCGTCGCGATCTGGGACAACCGTTCGACACAGCATTACGCGGTGCAGGACTACTGGCCCGCGGTTCGAAAGATGGAACGCGCCGGAATCATCGGCGACGCACCGTTCTGATCCCTCTTCCCAGCCCCGAAGATAATTCATTCACTCGATCGGAGTCACACTATGCATTTCCACGACGATTCACTGTTCCCCGAAACCCAGGACAAGCTTGTCATCACCGTCGCTCCCTACGGACCGGAGTGGGAGCCGGACGATTTTGCAGAAGACCTCCCGCTGTCGATGGACGAGCACGTCCAGCAAGCCGTCGACTGCTTCAACGCCGGTGCCACCGTTCTCCACATCCACGTGCGTGAACTCGACGGCAAGGGCTCGAAGCGACTGTCGAAGTTCAACGAGCTTCTCGGCCGCTTGCGTGAGGCCGTTCCCGAGATGATTCTGCAGGTCGGCGGCTCGATTTCGTTTGCCCCGGAGGGGGAAGGCGCCGATGCGAAGTGGTTGTCCGACGACGTGCGTCACATGCTTGCGGAATTGGAGCCGGCTCCCGATCAGGTGACGATCGCGATCAACACCAGCCAGATGAACATCATGGAACTGATGACCGACGACGACATCGCGGGTACGTCGATGCAGCGTCCGGAATTGGCGGACACGTATCGGGAAATGACTGTGCCCGCCGGTCCGGAGTGGGTGGCAGAGCACCTGCGCCGGTTGCAGGCCGCCGGAATCCAGCCGCATTTCCAGTTGTCCAGTATCCCGCAGCTCGAAACGGTGGAGCGGTTGATCCGACGCGGCATCTACACCGGCCCGGTCAACCTCACATGGGTGGCAATCGGCGGCGGCTTCGACGGCCCCAACCCGTACAACATGATGAACTTCGTCCAGCGTGTTCCCGACGGTGCGTGCCTGACGCTGGAAACGCTGATGCGTAGCGTCCTGCCGGTGAACACGATGGCCATCGCGATGGGCTTGCACGCTCGTTGCGGCAACGAGGACACCATCTGGGGCCGCAAGGGCGAGAAGATGACGTCGGTGCAGCAGATCGAGCAGTTGGTGCGCATTGCAGGCGAATTGGGCCGCGAGGTGGCTACCGCGAAGGAAGCTCGGGACATCTACCGGATCGGTGAGACGTATGCCGACACCGACGAGACGTTGGCGAAGCTGGGTTACGCGCCCAACCGCCGTATCGGCCAGCTGGGATTCACGCAGCACGCCTGAGTTCACACCCTCTCGTACAACAGTTCCGGGGGTACGAACCGCGACGGTTCGTACCCCCGAATCCCCCCGTCTACCTCGAGTACTTCTAGGAGAGTCATGGGACTGCAAGCTCCCGCCACGCCACGTGTGGACACCGCGCTCGGAATCGGCGGACGACGAAAGTTATACCCGTGGATCGTTTTCGCCCTGGCTTTCGGTCTTCTGCTCTCGGACTACATGTCGAGGCAGGTGCTCAGTGCAGTCTTCCCGATCCTGAAAGCGGACTGGGATCTCTCCGATTCGCACCTCGCCTCCCTGAGCAGCGTGGTGGCATTGATGGTCGGGCTGTTGACGTTCCCGTTGTCGCTGCTCGCGGACCGCTGGGGCCGCGTCAAGAGCTTGATCTTGATGGCGGTGTTGTGGAGTGTCGCGACGTTGCTGTGCGCAATCGCTCAGACCTACGAACAGATGTTGGGCGCCCGGTTCCTGGTCGGTGTCGGTGAAGCGGCGTACGGCAGCGTGGGTATCGCCGTGGTCCTCAGTGTGTTTGCGCCCCGCGTGCACGCAGCTCTTGCCGGTGCCTTCATGGCCGGTGGATCGTTCGGTTCGGTCATCGGTGTGGCAATCGGTGGGTTCATCGCAGTCCAGTTCAGTTGGCGGTGGTCTTTTGCCGCCATGGCGATCTTCGGTCTGATTCTGGTTGCGCTGTTCCGTGCCCTCGTCACCGAGAAGAAGCTCACCGCTTACGCCGTCGAGGCCGCGCCGGATGCCGCCGGGGAAGCGGTGAGAAACGACGGTTTTCGTGCGCCGGTGTCCTCGCTGTTCACCAATCCCGCCGTGTTGTTCGCCTACATCGGTGGTGGTCTCCAGATGTTCACCGCCGCTGTACTTCTGGCGTGGTTGCCGAGCTTCTTCAATCGCTACTACGATTTGGCCCCGGACAAGGCCGGCGTCACAGCTTCCGTATTCGTCCTCTTGGTCGGAAGTGGGATGGTGGTGTGCGGGTTCATCACAGATCGATTCAGCCGCGACGATTCGGCGCGGAAATGGACCACCGCAATCGTCTACTGCGCCATCTCGTTGGTGACGCTGAGTATCGGGCTCCGGTTGGATACGGGGACAGCGCAACTCGTATTGCTCGGTATCGGTGCATTCTTCTCCGCCGGTTCGTCGGGGCCGACGGCAGCTATGGTCGCGAACCTTACCCATCACTCGATTCGAGCGTCGGCCATGGGAACGCTCACCGTTGCCAACAACCTTCTTGGGCTGGCGCTCGGTCCCTTCGTGGTCGGCATCCTCGCCGATCACCTGGGTCTTCTCGGCGCTCTACAGCTTTCGCCCTTCGTCTATGTCGTCGCGGCCCTCGCGTTGGTAGCCGGCAAGCGTGCCTATCCCGCCGGGATGAGGCGGCTGGCGACGTTGCAGAATCGGCCCGAGATCCCCGGCGCCACTGAAGTAGCAGAAGTTCGGAGTTCCTGATGGATGAATCACCCACGGTAGTAATAGTTCCCGGTCTGCGCGATCATGTCGAGGATCATTGGCAGACTCACCTCGCGCGCAGGCTCGACAACGTTCTGACGGTTCCTCCCCTCGAGACCGACAAGCTCAGTCGCGATGCCAGGGTTGCGGCATTGGACGAGGTGTTGACAAGTGTTTCCAGCCCGGTGGTCCTGGTCGCGCACAGCGCCGGAGTCATGACAGTTGCCCACTGGGCGAGGGCGCATCATCGAGATGTTGCCGGCGCACTTCTGGTCACGCCGGCGGATCTCGAACTTCCTCTACCCGAGTCCTATCCGTCTCTCGAGGAGCTCGATCGGAACGGGTGGCTACCGATACCGCGTCAGCGTCTGCCTTTTCCGAGCACGGTCGCGGCGAGTCGGAACGATCCGCTCGCCGGGTATCGCCGAGTTGTGGGTTTGGCTGAAGGATGGGGGAGTCGGTTGCTGGATCTGGGTGAGGTCGGACATCTCAATCCGGCGTCCGGATACGGGTATTGGCCGCGGGCGGAATCATTGGTGTGGGAACTGCTCGAGTCGGTGTCGCACGCCGCCTCGTCTCATGCCACGGATTCCGAGTCGCAGGAGGAACACAGTCATGCTTGATCTTGCTGCTCTGCTGGAAGATTCGGCCCGGCGATACCCGGAACGGGATGCGCTGGTTCTCGGAGAAGCGAGGCTGACGTATGCGCAGTTCGACGCGTACGCGAATCGCATCGCCCATCTGCTCGTCTCGCGGGGTGTCGAGCCAGGTGACAAGGTGGCGTTGTCCTGCCCGAACGTTCTCGAGTTCCCGATCGTCTACTACGGCATTCTCAAGGCCGGTGGCGTCGTCGTTCCTCTGAACATCCTGCTCAAGGGGCGCGAAATTGCCTATCACCTGGCTGATTCGGAAGCGAAGCTGTACTTCTGTTTCGAGGGAAGTCCCGAATTACCGATCGCCGAGTACGCCATCGCCGGGTTCGAGCAGAGCGAGACCTGTTCGGCCCTGATCGTGATCAGCACCGAGCCGGGTGCACCGTCGTCGACCCTCGGAGTCGAGACTCTAGGCGAAGCACTGGCATCCGTGTCCGGCACGGAAACGCCTGCAGCCGCGGTTGTTCGTGAACCGACGGACACCGCGGTCATTCTCTACACCAGCGGCACGACCGGAAAGCCCAAGGGCGCCGAACTCACTCACTGCAACATGGTCTTGAATGCACTGTCGACCAACCGGTTGTTCGAGAGCGTTCCGTCCATGCATGAGCGTTATCTCCTGACTTTGCCGTTGTTCCACTCGTTCGGCCAGACAGTGACCATGAATGCGGGAATCTGCGTCGGTGCCACTTTGGTGTTGATGCCGCGCTTCGATGCGACCGCGGCACTCGAGATCATGGAACGCGAAAAGATCTCGGTCTTCGCGGGCGTCCCGACCATGTATTGGGGACTGCTCGGCGTGCTGGAGGAGGTAGTGAAATCCGGGGTGGATATCGAGACCGTTGCACAGAACATGCGGTGCGCGATCTCCGGTGGTGCAGCGCTTCCCGTCGAAATCTTGACACAGTTCAGGGAACGCTTCGGTGTTCAGATCCTCGAAGGGTACGGGTTGTCCGAGACCTCTCCGTTGGCCTTGTTCAGTGACCCGGAGAGCGACCCCCGGCCCGGTTCGATCGGCGTGCCGATCTGGGGCGTCGAAGCGCGGATTGTCGATGACTCTTGGCGTACGATCACCGGCCCCGATGAAGTGGGTGAGTTGGCCATTCGCGGGCACAACGTCATGAAGGGCTATTTCAACCGACCCGAGGCGACGGCGGAAGTAATGTGCGACGGATGGTTTCGCACCGGGGATCTGGCACGGGTCGATACCGACGGAAATTACTACATCGTCGACCGCGCGAAGGACATGATCGTGCGGGGCGGATTCAACGTCTACCCACGCGAAATCGAAGAGGTTCTGCTCACCCACCCAGCCGTCTCACTCGTCGCCGTCGTCGGGGTGCCGGACACGAGCCTCGGCGAAGAAGTTGTCGCCTACGTGATCCGAGAGCCGAGTGAAGAGATCTCCGAATCGGATCTCGTGGAATGGTCGCGGGAACAGATGGCCGCCTACAAATATCCGCGCCGCATGGAGTTCGTGCCGTCGCTGCCGATGACGGCAACCGGAAAGATTCTCAAACGTGAACTGAATCAAGCATTTTCGATTGTCTGAGGAGATCGATGACTGACGTTCGAGCAAGTGAAGCTTTTCCCGTGACCCAGGCTATGAAGGATTCGGGTGGCTGGAATCCGTTGTGGGACGGACTTTCGGAGCTGGATCCCGAGTGGACCGAGCTGTACATGAAGACAGCAATGCAGCCCTGGAACAGTGGGGTGCTGTCACCTCAGGTGATCCAGTTGCTGTGCATAGCCGTCGATGCGGCGAGCACGCACATGTACGCGCCCGGCGTACGACGTCATATTCGCGCCGCGCTCGACGTGGGAGTGACCCCGAAGGAGATTCTCGAGGTGCTGAAACTGACCACCGTCGTCGGGATTCACTCCTGCAATGTCGGCGTTCCGATCCTGATGGAGGAAATCGCGAACCGGTGACGGCGGTCAGTCCCGTTCGCGGTTCTCCCGTTCCTCACGCTGACGCTGGAGGAACGGGCTCGGGTTCTGTCCGCCGATCGGGCCGTGGCCGAGGACTCCGTGCTCGTAGGCGGACTCCGCGTGCAGGGCAACGTCGATTCCGCGGGCCTCGTCTTCACGCGAAATACGGAAGCCGAAGGTCTTGTCGATGAGCTTTCCGAGACCGTAGGTCACACCGAAGGCATAGAGCGCGACCACGACGACACCGACGAACTGCTTGCCCAGCTGCGCGAATCCACCGCCGAAGAACAAACCTTCCGGACCGCCCGTCATCACGGCCGTCGCGAGGAGTCCGATCAGCAACGAGCCGACGATTCCGCCGACGAGGTGCACGCCGACGACGTCGAGGGAGTCGTCGTAGCCGAGCTTGTGCTTCCATCCCACGGCGTACGAGCAGACGATGCCCGCGATCAGACCGATGACGAGCGCACCGAACATGTTCACCGTTCCACACGACGGGGTGATCGCGACCAGACCGGCGACGACGCCCGAAGCTGCGCCGAACGTCGTGGGGTGTCCGTCACGGTTCTGCTCGACGAACAGCCAGCCGAGTAGTCCGGTACAGCCGGCGACGAGTGTGTTGAGGAAGATCTGCGAGGCCATACCGTCGGCCGCAAGGGCCGACCCAGCGTTGAATCCGAACCAACCGAACCAGAGCAGACCGACGCCGAGCAGGACGAACGGCAGATTGTGCGGACGCATCGACTCGGCCTTGAAACCCATCCGCTGGCCGAGGACCAGTGCCAATGCCAGGCCTGACGCTCCGGACACGATTTCGACCACGAGGCCACCGGCGTAGTCGAGTGCGCCCATCTGGGCGAGCCATCCCTGCGGATTCCACACCCAGTGAGCGACGGGGACATAGACGAGCAAGGACCAGATGGGGACGAAGATCATCCAGGCGGAGAACTTCGCGCGGTCGGCGATCGCACCACTGATGAGTGCTGCAGTAAGGATTGCGAACGTCAATTGGAAGGTTGCGAACAACACTTCCGGGACATTCCCGTGCACGGTCGACGGGTCGATGCCCGCCATGCCGATGTGTTCGAGTCCGCCGATGATGCCACCGTGATCGTCGCCGAACACGAGGCTGTAGCCCACGAACAACCACGCGACCGTGACGAGTGCGATGGAGACGAAGCTCATCATGATCATGTTGAGTACGCCGGTCGAGCGGACCATGCCGCCGTAGAACAGCGCGAGTCCTGGCGTCATCAGAAGTACGAGTGCAGTACTGACGAGCAACCAGGCAGTTGCTCCGGCATCGATGGTGGCGGGCACAGTTTTCTCCTCACGCATGCGGACCAGCCCGCGTGCACGGAACCCACGATGGGTGCGTGCGGTTTCCTCCGCACTGCGATTGTGTTGCGAACATGTTTCGGGAGAAGTCGGCGTTGCACCCGCACCGGATCACCTGTCGTGGGTCGCCGGTAGTCTTTGCGCGTGGCCCTGTACCGGAAGTATCGACCCGCGTCCTTCGCCGAGGTGGTGGGGCAGGAGCATGTCACCGCACCGCTCAGCACGGCCCTCGACACCGGACGCATCAACCATGCCTATCTGTTTTCCGGCCCGCGTGGCTGTGGAAAGACGTCGTCGGCGCGAATCCTGGCGCGTTCGCTGAACTGTGAGCAGGGACCGACGTCGACGCCGTGCGATGTGTGCGACTCGTGCGTTTCGCTTGGCCCGGGCGGCACAGGCAACCTGGACGTGACGGAACTCGACGCCGCAAGTCACGGTGGCGTCGACGACACCCGAGAACTCCGAGACAAGGCGTTCCACGCCCCCGCCGCTTCTCGCTACCGCGTCTTCATCATCGACGAGGCACACATGGTGACGGCGGCGGGCTTCAACGCGCTGCTCAAGATCGTCGAAGAGCCGCCGGAGCACCTCATCTTCATCTTTGCGACGACGGAACCGGAAAAGGTTCTCCCGACCATCCGTTCGCGTACACACCACTACCCGTTCCGCCTGTTGGCGCCGTCGACCATGCGCGGACTCCTGGAAAAGATCTGCGCCCAGGAAGGCGTACCGGTCGAGCCTGCTGTTTATCCCCTGGTCATCAAGGCTGGCGGCGGTTCGCCTCGCGACTCGTTGAGTGTCCTCGATCAGTTGCTCGCGGGAGCCGGCGAAGAAGGTGTCACGTATCCGCGGGCGCTCTCTCTTCTCGGAGTCACCGACGTCGCGCTCATCGACGAAGCAGTAGACGCCCTGTCTGCCAGTGACGGAGCCGCCTTGTTCGGCACTGTCGATCGGGTGATGGACGCCGGTCACGATCCACGCCGATTCGCGCTCGATCTCCTCGAACGTCTACGCGATCTCATTTTGATGCAGGCAGTCTCCGATGCCAGCGAACGAGGGTTGGTCGATGCGCCGGAGGCCGAGCTGGTCACGATGCGTGAACAGATTCAGCGAGTCGGGCCGGCCACGCTCACCCGTTTCGCCGAAACCGTCCACGCTGGTCTCAGTGAAATGCGTGGGGCGACGGCGCCGCGGCTGCTGCTCGAAGTGATGTGCGCGAGAATGCTGCTTCCTTCGGCCTCCGACACCGAGTCGGCTGTGTTGCAGCGGCTCGAGCGCCTGGAACAAGGTATTCCGGCTGCCGGAGTCGCGGCTGCCGCTGCCCCTCGCGCGGCAGCAACGCCGGCACCGACTGTGCCGCCGCTCGAACCGGAGATTGCTTCCAAGTTCCAACGGCCCTCCCAACGCAAGGCCGAGCCTGAGGCACGGCCGGAACCAGCCGCCCCGGCTCCGGCGGCGCCGCCGGTCGTCGAGGCTCCTGTCGTCGAACCTCCGGTAGCGGCAGCTCCCGTGGTCGAGCCTCCCACCGTCGAGATCGTGGAACCGCCGGTTGCGGAAGCTCCAGTGGTTGAAGCTCCGGTGGTTGAAGCACCAGTGGTTGAAGCACCAGTGGTTGAAGCTCCGGTTGCCGAAGCTCCAATAGTTGAAGCTCCTGTGGTTGAACCACCGGCTCCTGCTCCGGTCGAAGCGGAAGAGCTGATCGGGCTTGCCGAGCCGGAACCCGACTACGAGCCCGAGCCCGAGTACGAGGAGCCGGCGGCTGCAGAAGCTGCGCCGGTCTCGGCGGGCCCCACAGTCGAGACCCTCCGTGAATCGTGGAACACCTTGCGCAACAAGGTCGGTGAACGAAACAAGGTTCTTCCGGCCATGCTGTCCGCTGCGACGGTTCACGACGTGCGTGGACATGTTGTGGTCATCGCTCACGGCTCGCCGGTCCTGGGTGCTCGTGTGACGCAACCGCACAACGCGGCGGTCATCTGCGAGGTCCTTGCCGAGATGTTCGGTGGCACTTGGCAAGTCGAGTACCAAGAAGGTGCGCCCACAGCGCCGGCAGCATCGAGCGCACCCAAGGCGACAGAAGCTGCGAGCCGCCCGGCCGCTGCGCCCCGCTTCTCGCGCCCCAGTCAGGAGCGTGCAGCGCAGCAGCCCAAGGCCCCGCAGCCCCAGCGCGGAGATTCGGACGACATTCCGCCGCCTGAGGCCCCCGACTATCCGGAAGACCCTGGACCGGCCCCTGCTCCTGAGGTCGACTACGAGGCAACTCCTCCGGCTGCAACGCCGGAGGACGAGGACGAGATGTTCGCGGAGGCTGCTGAGCCCGCTGATCCGACTGCCAGACGTGATCCCGAGGACGTTGCAAAGGAACTCCTCAAGGACGTCCTCGGGGCACGCCGCCTCGAAAGCTGAGTTGCCGACTCGGTCCGTGCGCGTGAAACGGCTGTCGGAATGCCGCGGCACCACTGTGTGATCGAATTGTTATAAGTGCCGTTCCTTTTGTGTGCGCACGTGTCGAAAGGGCACCGGCTCGGCCCGGCAAAGCTGAATTGTGTGTGGCCGGTTTGCTGGCACATTCGTTCGCTCAATTCCGGTGTAACGAAACATCGATTCGGACGATGGTCGCCGAAGAATATCTGGAATTTCTCGTTGTCTGATCGACATTCGCGTGCTGTTGCTAATTCTCGGTGTGTCACGAATGTTCAGATTGATAGTTGTCGGATGTTTGTTTTGCGGTGATCGACCAATTTGGGACATTCGGCGAATTGGCCACATATTCGGCATTGCGGCATTTCGGTGCGCACTCAACTGAGCATTTGCCGATCTCGAGAAAACGGTGGCCGTGAAACCGGTGTCCGGTACGGATGTTCAAACCACTGCTTGACCGGCGACGAAGCAAATAAGTAACTCCGAGTTACAGCTAACTATCGATTGCTGTCAAATTGCTGACACATGTTCACGGAGCTGAACGACCTTTGTTATTTGTTTATGCCTTGAGGTGAATCTGCGTTTTACACACGGCTGAACGCGTGGTTAGTCTTCGGTCGATTGAGTCTCCCGTGGATGCGCGCGAAAATAGGAAGTGTAAGATGACTGAAGATTCAACTAATCCCGCGATCGCGATAGTCGGGATGAGCATGTGGTCTCCCGGTGCCCATGATCTGCAAGGATTTTGGGAGAACGTCCTCGCGCGACGGATGCAATTCCGAAAGTTTCCCGAGTCGCGGATGTCGCTCGACGACTACTGGAGCGCGAGCCCTGACGACGTCGACAAGACATACGCCGACCGCGGCGCGTTCATGGACGGTTTCGAATTCGACTGGGTCGGTCGCCGGATACCGGAGCGAACCTTCAAGTCGACAGATCTCACACACTGGTTGGCGCTGGAAACAGCACTCGGGGCTTTGGCGGACGCGGGCTACAGCCGAGGATCGGTGCCAACTGGACGCAGCGCCGCAATCGTCGGCAACTCCCTCACCGGTGAAGAATCCCGGATGTGGTCGATGCGTTTGCGTTGGCCTTACGTCAAGCGCGCACTCGCTGTGGCAGCCGAAGCGCGCCAGTTGGACAGTTCCGTCGCCGATGCTCTCGCCGAGACGATGGAAGAGGTCTACAAAGGCCCGTTGGTGGAGCCGAGTGAAGACACTCTGGCCGGCATGTTGTCGAATACGATCGCCGGCCGTATCTGCAATTACCTCGACTTCAACGGCGGCGGGTACGTCGTGGACGGTGCGTGCGCGTCCGGAATGCTCGCGGTGGCGACTGCAGCCGAAAAGCTGGCGTCCGGCGCGGCCGACTTCGTATTGGCAGGTGGAGTCGACGTCAGCCTGGATCCTTTGGAACTGGTGGGATTCGCCCGTTTGGGTGCACTGACACGCGGCGACATGAACGTGTACGACGCAAGCCGAAGCGGATTCATCCCGGGTGAAGGTTGCGGATTCGTGGCCTTGAAACGACTCGAGGACGCCAGGGCGGACGGCGACTACGTGTACGCGACGATTCGCGGCTGGGGCATCTCTACCGATGGCAAGGGTGGAATTACCAAGCCCCGCGCCGAAACTCAGGCCGAAATGATCCGTCGCGCATACTCGGGAGCGGGATTCGCGGCCAGCGAGGTTGCCTTTGTCGAAGGACACGGAACTGGTACTCCCGTCGGGGACCCTGTCGAATTGGCCGGCGTCCAGCAGGCCGCGCAGACGGACGGACCAGTCGAGGCTCGTAGCATCGGCATGACCTCACTGAAGTCGCTGATCGGGCACACGAAGGCGGCGTCGGGCATCCTTGCGCTGATCAAGGCGACCATGGCCGTCAATCAACGAATCCTTCCGCCGCTCGCCGGTTGCACCGACCCGAACCCGGCGTTCGGAACCGAAGCACCGGCACTCTTTCCGCTTGTCAACGGCGAGATCAGAGATCCGTCGGAGAAGATGCGTGCCGGTGCGCAAGCCATGGGTTTCGGCGGTATCAACTGCCACGTCGCGATCGAATCGGCTGATGCACCGTCCAGCAAGCTGACACCCTCGCAAGACGTCCGCACGATGATGGCGTCGTATCAGGACACCGAGGTATTCGTACTCTCTGCAGATTCCGCGGTGGACTTGGCGACCCGAGCGCGGGATGTTGCAGATCTGGCGGTTCCGTTGAGTGTTGCGGAGCTGCTGGACTTTTCGGCGAAACTCTCGCGAGTGATCTCGCCGACCGCGCCCTTCCGTGCCGCAGTGGTGGCCGGACGTCCCGCGCAGTTGGCCGAACGCATGCGTCAGCTTGCCGTGATCTGCGAGAACTCCGCTCCAGCTTCCGGCCAGGTCAAGGTGGTGAGCAACGAGATCTCGATCTCTAACAGCGTCCGCCACGACATCGGATTCCTGTTCCCTGGACAGGGATCCCAACAACTCGAGATGGCTCGCGTGCTGATCGAGCGCTTCGAGTGGGCGCGCGAACTGGCGACCAAGGCGGACGGCTGGTTGGAGGGAGTTGGAGCGGAGGCGATCACGCCGCGGATTCTGCGGAACCCGGTCAAGAGCGCTGACGCTGCGGAATTGGCGAAGTGGAAGCGGGACCTCGCCCAGACACAGTTCACCCAGCCCGCCGTCGCCTTGGCGTCGCTGCTCTGGTTCGAGTACCTCCGCCGATTGGGTGTCACACCCAGTGCTGTCGCCGGCCACAGTCTCGGGGAGTTGACTGCGCTCTACGCGGCCGGAGCTTACGACCAGAAGACGCTGATCACCTTGGCTGCGGCGAAGGGCGCGGCCATGGCTGTCAGTGGTGGTGGAAACGGCGCAATGGCGAGCCTGACCTGCGACCGATCGACGGCTGAGGCGATCATCGCGGAGGCAAAGGGTTACGCGACCGTCGCGAATCTGAATACGCCCACGCAGAGTGTGGTTTCGGGTACCAAAGACGCGGTCGACGATGTGGTTGCCATCGCGAAGACGCGCGGAGTGTCGGCTCAGGCGCTTGCCGTGTCGAATGCTTTCCACTCCGAGATGATGAACGAGGCCGAACGGGAGCTGAAGTCCACTGCGCCCGTTGAGGAGCAAGTCGATTCGTTGACTTGCCCCGTGTATTCCTGTGTCGAAGGGGAACGCGTACAGACGCCACTGGCACTTCGCGAATTGGTCACCAAACAGGTTGTCTCACCGGTTGACTGGGTCAAGACGGTAAGTGGGATCTCGCAGGAAGTGGACCTGCTCGTCGAGGTCGGACCCGGCCGTGTGCTGACCGGGCTCACCAAGGCGATCAATGGGACCGACGGCGTGCGCTGCTTCCCCGTTGCGTCCAAGTCCGGACGCGACGAGGACTTCAACGTCGCACTGGCCGCGATGTACGTACACGGCGCTCAGGTCCGCTGGAACGAGCTTTTCGACGGCCGGTTCGTGCGCGAATTCGTTCCTGCCGATCAGAAGGTATTCATCGAGAACCTGGCCGAGGCGAAGCTGACGGTTACCTCTGCTCCCGAACCGCTCGCACTTGGTACGTCCGGCGGGGATCCGGCTGCGGCGCTGGCCGATTACCTGAGCCGACGCGGGACCTTCCTCGTCGACGTCATTCGCGCGGATGTAGGCAGTGGAGCGACTTCTCCGTCTTCTCCATCTGTTCCATCTGCTCCGACTTCGCGGGCAGTCACCAACGGCCACGAATCTGTAGCAGCGAAAGCTCCTTCGCCGGTTTCGGCTCCGGTAGTCGAAGAGCCGGCTGTCGCGGGCGCTGGGTCCGTGGAAAGTGAGCTGATCAGGATCCTCGCCGATACGACGGGATTCCCCGCCGAGTCGATCACGACGGATCTGCGTCTGCTCGATGATCTGAATCTCGACTCGATCAGTGCGGCAGAGGCTATTTCGAAGGTTGCACATCAGTTCGAGGTTGTCGACCTCGACCCTGCCGAGTTGGCCAACGCCACCATCGGAGAAGCAGCATCGCTGATCCTTGCGGCATCACCGCATCCCGGTTCTGCCGTTCCAGCAGCGAGTTCGGCGCAGTCGGACGTGTCGCGAATACTGCTCGAGGTAATCGCGGAGGACACCGGATTTCCGGTGGAGTCTCTCGACGTCGATCTCCACCTTCTGGACGACCTGAACATGGACTCGATCAAGGCCGCCGATGCAATCGCGACGGTGGCAACACGATTGGGTGTTCAGGGTGACCTGGATCCGGCCGAACTCGTCAACGTCAGCCTGGGTGAACTGATCGAAGTGCTCGATCGGTCCGCGAAGGAGAAGTCGGGGCAGCAGCAGCCGGCTGCGCGAGCGCTGCCGGCGAAGGCAAAGGGTATATCAGCCGACAGCTTCACCTGGGTTCGCGATTACACCCTGGAAAAGGTTCGGAGCGAGACAGCGTTGCACGGAGTCCGAGACCTCACGGACACGACGTTTGTCGTCATCGGTGACGACGCTGGTTTGGTCGGAAGGTTGGAATCCGAACTTCGAGGTCGTGGCGCTCAGGTCGACATTCGCACATTCTCCGACAGCACTACTGCGAATGCACACCACGTGGTTGCCGTAATGCCGCGCGTGACCGATGATTCCGTCACCGAAAGCGGCTTGCGCCGTGGGATCGAACACATGTACAAGATAGTTCCGGCGCAGCAAAGTGGAGGCGCGCGAACCACATTGGCAGTGGTTCAGTTCACCGATGTCGAGTTGAGCAATCCAGCGCCGGTGCCGAGTGTGGCGGCTTTCACCGCTTCGGTGCATCACGAGCGTCCCGAACTGGATGTGCGCGTCATAGGATTCGACGGCTCGACTGCGGACGCGGAGGTGGCAGCCACTGTCGTCTCCGAGTTGGATTCGGTTGCACCCTATGTGTTCGCGACTTACGACGCCGAGATGGGACGCACGGCACTGCAACCGCGGGTTCTCGCCTCCAACGACTACACCGTCCGCGAAAGCGGATTGGGAAGTTCGGATGTCGTGGTCGTGACCGGTGGCGCGAAAGGCATCATGGCCCAATGTGCTCTGGCCCTCGGTCGAAAGACCGGCGCCGAACTGGTGCTGATCGGAAGCTCTCAGCGACAAGCGGGCGACGAAATCGCCTCCACTCTTGCGGACTTCACGTCTGCCGGTTTGAGCGCTCACTACTATCGCTGCAACGTCACGGATGCCGCGGCGGTGGCCGGCGTCGTCGCCCAGATCGAGGTCGAGGTGGGGCCGATCACCGGGTTTGTCCACGGTGCGGGGGCAAATGTTCCGCGGCGGTTCGAGAGAGTCGACAGCGCTGCGGCTTTCAAGGAGGTTGCACCTAAGGTCCTGGGCGCAGCCAACTTCGTCGAAGCGCTCGCTGATCGTGACTTGAAGCTGTTCGTGGGCTTCTCTTCCATCATCGGATTCACGGGTATGCCCGGAAACAGTTGGTATGCATACGGAAACGAGCTTCTCGACGAAATGGTGGTGCGGTATGCCGCCAGGCACCCGAAGACTCGGACGTTCTCACTCGCGTACAGCGTGTGGGGAGAGACCGGAATGGGCGCCCGCATGGGCAGTGTCAACCACCTCGCGAAGATGGGTGTCATGCCGATTTCGACGGCTGCGGGAGTGGATCATTTCCTTCGCCTGGTCGACAGCGGACCCGAGGCGAGTCGTATCGTCGTGACCAGTCGACTCGACGGTCTCGACACCTGGGCGCCTGCAGCACCGGCTCTGCCGGCGGTGTCGCGCTACATCGACCAAGTGGTGACATTCGAGCCTCAGGTAGAACTGGTGACCCGGACGACGTTGTCCACGTCGGCGGATCCCTTTGTCCTCGATCATGTCTGGAAGGGATCGGCGCTGCTTCCGACGGTGTTCGGGCTCGAGGCGATGTCGCAGGCGGCGGCGTATGTCACGGGACGCGTGACCCTGGGTCGCGTCCGCATCGACGACATCAAACTGGATCGACCGATCGTCGTCGACACGGTCGAGGGCACCAGAGTCGAGATCAAGGCAAGCGTCGTGGAGCAGGATCGTGATGCCGCAGGAACGCGGGTGCATGTCACGATCGGCACCGAACGGACCGGGTACGGGCGGCCCCATTTCTCGGCCGACTTCATCTTCGGGCTGGACGAATCACTGCCGGAGTTCGAGAAGGAGTTGCCGCGACCTGTGCTCGACATCGATCCGTTGGACGACCTCTACTCGTGGTTGCTGTTCCAGGAGGGCGATTTCCGCCGACTCGAAGAGATCTCGAGCCTCGATTCCGAGCACATTCTCTTCAGTGCTATTTCGCGAGCCGACCGTAAGCAGCATCTCCTCGGTGATCCGTATTTCCTCGATTCCCTGCTCCAATCGGGCCAGATCATGGTTCCGCGGGAGATCTGCCTTCCGGTCAACATTGCGCGAATCGACATGTACGACGGACGATTCGAGGCTCGTTCGTTCACCGCGTACGCCTACGACAAGGTGCAGACAGAGACCCACATGCAAGCCGACGTGGCGGTGGTGAAGGACGGACGAGTGGTGATGCAGCTCGAGGGATATCGCTCCCAGATTCTCTCCCACGACGAAAGCCGTCCTACGGCTGAGGAAATCGCGGATCCGACTGCGCGCGACGCACAGATCATTCTCGACAAGCTCGCGCAACACAGCCGGGCGTTGGGAGTGAAGAGCCCGCGGGTTGTGGTCGCGCACACCCCGGGGATTCACGAGTTGACCAAGTCGGAACGCCACGAGCAGGAGAAACCGATCGCCGAGGCGGCCGTGAACATTCATCTCGATGAGGATGTGGTGATCAAATGAGTAATGCCTTTGCCATCGAATGGCAGGAAACCGGAAAGCCCGTCGTTGTCGGTGATATTCCGCCCTCTGTGGATGTCTCGCTCTCGCACGACGGCAGCAAGTCACTCAGTTCGGCCGGCGACTGGCCTCAGGGGTGTGACATCGAACCGATTCGCTCCCGAACCGTCGTGCAGTGGAAGGCGCTTCTGGGTTCGGCGCGGATTCCGCTGCTCGACGAGTTGATCGCAGGCGGCGAATCACTCGATCGTGCGGGAACCAGGCTGTGGGCGGCGGCCGAGGCGATCCGAAAGGCCACGGGGCAGATGTCGGTTTCTCTGGCGATGGGCGCCAGGGAGGAAGACGCAGTGACCTTCCGCGGCGGCGCAGAGGGAAGCGTGGTGGTTCTGACCTTTCCGGCTCTGTTGACGGACAACGAGGAGCGGATTCTCGCTTTCGTGACCGATGAGGCGGATGCCGAAGAGCGTGTTTCGGACGAGGCGGATGCCGAAGAGTCGGCGCAGGACCCGGCACCACAGTTCGACACCGGCCCGTTGTCGGCGAAGTCTCTCGCGCAGTTCGATCCGATGGCCTACGGCTCCGACGTGCATGTGGTGGCCCGGAGCGGCTATCCGGCGGTGTCGATCCGGTTCCCCGTCGGGTTCCGGGACGCGTGCAACGTCGGTGGATCAGTGGGGTTCGCGAGCTTCGCGCTGTGGTTGGGCGCTTTGCGAGAGAGGGGAACCGGACCGATCTCGAAGCAGATCGTGGAGGACATGGCGACGGGTCGTTGGGGCATGGTGACCAACAACTCCGAGGTGTTCATCGATGCGAACCTGTACACCGACGACATTGTCGAGGGGACGATCTGGATCACCGAGCTCACCGGTCCGGATCGGGCAACCACCAATCTGCATGTCGAATGGTGCCGGGTCGACGGCGAGACGCGCACTCACATCGGGTGGAGTGCGATGCAGACGACGTGGGTGGAAATCCTCTCCCACGGTGTGGTGGCGGCACGGCCGATGCCGCAGTACTTCCACGATTTCATCGAGCCGATGACGATTCCGACGGGGACGAAGAACATCGCTGTTCCCACCGAACCGAAGAACGTCGATCGTGGTTCCGTGATCCGCTCGGCTCCGATGGTGCCGCGCAATCCGTACCTGCTCGAATCCGAGGTGTTCTCGACGACGTTGCAGGACGGAAACGTCGTGGGCAACATCTACTTCGGCAACTATTACATCTGGCAGTCGAGGGTTCGGGACAAGTTCCTGGTCCGTTCTCAGCGTGAGGCCATGGCGGCCAGAGGCGCTCTCGGGGAACTTCGTTGTGTGCACACCAGGGTTGAGCATCTGCGCGAGGTCATGCCGTTCGACGACGTCCTGGTCACGATGTCCTTGGCTGCCCTCTACGAGAGGGGGATCGACCTCGAGTTCGAGTACTTCAAGGTCAATCAGGACGGATCACGGGAGAAGCTCGCGATCGCTCGGCACAGAACTGTCTGGACGATGCCGGGCGCTCCGGGAGAACTGGAAATCTCTCCGCCGTCGAAACTTCCGCAGTCACTGATCGATTCGGTGCTGGAGGCGATCGACGGAAAGTAGACGGGGGATTTTCCGAGATCGAAGTGGAGAGACGGGTTGCGTTTTCCTTGCCGGAGAACGCAACCCGTTTCGATGGGGAGGGGTATGTATGGGTATCGGGGTTTCGAGAAGGTCGGTTCTGAAGGGGGCGGCAGTCGGCACGGTGGCGGTTGCATTGGGTACAAAGGCAAGTGCTGTTCCAACCGGGAGCGCGGACATCGAGTCGCCGTTGATTTTTCATTCGCCGGAGTTCGAGCCGTTTTGTGACGAACTACCCTCGTTGTCGACGCTTTCCGGAAACGAGATCACGCTGACAGCGCAAGTGGGGCAACATGCCTTTCATCGGGACTTTCCATCGTCCCCGGCACTGTCGTACCGCAGCGGAGAGATCGGTGGCGGCTATCTGGGCCCGACCGTCGAGGCGCATTCCGGCGAGCCGATCATGTTGACGTTCGAGAACGATCTGACCGGACATCCGTTGGCAGCGGACATGGATATGACGCTGCACGGAATGCAGGCCGACTTTCGTGCGAAACCGCCGACGTCGTTGCACTTGCACGGTGGAGTCACTTCACCTGAGAGCGACGGCCACCCGGAACTGCTGGTGATGCCGGGACAGGCTGCGATGCATCACTTTTCGCACGGTCAGGAAGCCGCCCACCTCTGGTATCACGATCACGCGATGGGCATCACCCGGCTCAACGTCTACGCCGGTCTGATCGGCAACTATCTGATCAGGGATGAATTCGACACCGGCAAACTGGGAAATCCGTTGGGGTTGCCGGCCGAGGAATTCGAGATCCCGTTGATCCTGCAGGAGAAGATCTTCACGCCGACAGGCGCCCAGAACGGCCGATCCACCATCTTGATCCCGGAAGGATCGTGGGAAGGCGGCGCGGTGGGCGACGTCGGCTTGGTCAACGGCAAGGTGTGGCCGGAACTGTCTGTGGCTCGGGGCCTTTACCGCTTCCGCATCGTCAATGCGTCGTCGGCAAGTGTGTGGAATCTTCACTTCTCGAACATGATGACGTTCTGGGTCATCGGCAACGACGCCGGAATGCTCGACGCACCCGTCGCGGTCAATGCCTTCCGCTGCGCACCGGGGGAGCGGTACGACCTCCTCGTCGATTTCACCGGACTGTCGGAGGGTTCGACGGTGGAGCTCCGCAACGACGAGGCGCCCCCGCTGCCCGCTGCTGTCATCGGTGAAGTGACTATGCCGCTGTTCTGCCGGTTCCGCGGCGACTCCAGGCGCGGATTCACCGGTGGTGTTCCGTCGCAACTGCGCGGTGGGCGCCGACAACGTGACGTTCTCGCCCCGTTGGAGCAGCCGACGGTAATTCGCACGGTGACAGTGAGCCAGCAACTGGAACTGCGGAATCCACCGGCTCAGATGACGCTGAACAACCTGACGTTCAGCACCACGGACGTCGAGAGGCCGCGGCAAGGCACCGTCGAGCAGTGGAACATCGTCAACACCACGCCGGACCCGCATCCGATACACCTGCACCTGGTGAATTTCCGGATTCTCGGCAGGACACCGATGCGGACGCTGGAGTACTTGATCCGCCATCCGCAGCCGGTGATCGGCAACAAGTGGACTCCGTCGCCCGACGGGTTCGAGGCGGGGCCGATGATCGCGCCGGCGCCGTGGGAAGCGGGGATGAAGGACACCGTCAGGGTGGACGGCGGCACTGTCACCCGGATCATCGTGCGATTCCCCACCGAGGATGAGCTGGGTTTCGATCCCGACGCGATGTTCGATCGTCTTCCGAGCGCTGTGATGACGAGCGCTGTGATGACGGGCGGTGGGATGACGGGCGGTGATCAGGCGCATCAGGGAAACGGGCATCACGGCATGAGCAACCACGACGCGAGTAACACCGGTCGGCTCCAGGGATACGTGTGGCATTGCCATCTACTCGATCACGAAGATCACGACATGATGTTGCCGTATCGCATCGTGCCGTGAGTGCTTCCGGGGGCGCTCTCGAAATGAACCGAAGCGGGCAGGCGTTCGCGCGTCGGATCACCTCGGTCACCTAGCAGGATCGCTTCGGTCCTTCCCATGAATTTGGAACACGTTCTACAGTGAAAGGGCTGAGGTCTGTACCTCGGCCATGCGCCACCACCGAAGGCGGCGCGGACGATCTGCAGACCGGTTCGACGAATTACACGGAAGGAACACCTCACAGTGACCACAGAGGCATTCATTTATGAAGCCATCCGTACCCCGCGAGGCCGCGGCAAGAAGACCGGGTCGTTGCACTCGGTCAAGCCGATCTCGCTGGTCACGGGTCTGATCCAGGAACTGCGCGTGCGCTTTCCCGACCTCGACGAGGATCGGATCTCCGACCTCATCCTGGGCGTCGTCACCCCCGTTGGCGATCAGGGAATGGACATCGCCCGCGTTGCAGTCAACGATGCGGGACTGCCGGACACCGTCGGCGGCGTTCAGCTCAACCGTTTCTGCGCTTCCGGCCTCGAAGCCGTCAACATGGCAGCTCAGAAGGTTCGGTCCGGCTGGGACGAACTGGTGATCGCCGGTGGCGTCGAGTCGATGTCCCGCGTTCCGATGGGATCCGACGGTGGACCGTGGGCGCTCGACCCCGCCACCAACTACGACAACTACTTCGTGCCGCAGGGCGTCGGCGCAGACCTCATCGCCACCATCGAGGGCTTCTCGCGTGACGACGTCGATGCATACGCCGTGCGCTCGCAGGACCTCGCCGCCAAGGCGTGGACCGGCGGATACTTCGCCAAGTCGGTAGTGCCGGTCAAGGACATCAACGGCATCACCATCCTCGACAACGACGAGCACATGCGTCCGGGCACCACGGCCGAGAACCTTGCCGGCCTGGCTTCCGCGTTCGGTGTGATCGGTGAAATCGGCGGATTCGACGCCGTATCGCTGCAGAAGTACCACTGGGTCGAGAAGATCAACCACGTTCACCACGGCGGCAACAGCTCGGGAATCGTCGACGGCGCTGCCCTCGTGCTCGTCGGTAGCGAGCAGGCCGGCAAGGACATGGGTCTGACGCCGCGCGCTCGCGTCGTCGCCACCGCCACCAGCGGCGCCGACTCCACCATCATGCTCACCGGCCCGACGCCGGCGTCGAAGAAGGTTCTGGCAGCTGCCGGCCTGACGGTCGACGACATCGACCTCTTCGAGATCAACGAGGCATTCGCTTCCGTCGTCCTGAAGTTCCAGAAGGACCTGAACATCCCGGACGAGAAGCTCAACGTCAACGGTGGCGCGATCGCCATGGGTCACCCGCTCGGTGCAACCGGCGCGATGATCACCGGAACGATGGTCGACGAGCTCGAGCGTCGTGGCGGCAAGCGCGCCCTCATCACCCTGTGCATCGGCGGCGGTATGGGCGTTGCCACCATCATCGAGCGCGTCTGACGCGGCGTCCGTCCTTCCAACGAGGCTTACCAGGAGTCAAGCAAAGTGACTGATCAGAACATCATCAACTGGGACCAGGACGCCGACGGCATCGTCGTGCTCACCATCAACGATCCCAACCAGGGCGCAAACACCATGAACGACGCGTACATCGCGTCGATGAAGGCCACCGTCGACCGTCTGGTCGCCGAGAAGGACTCCATCACCGGTGCCGTCATCACCTCAGGCAAGAAGACCTTCTTCGCCGGTGGCGACCTCAAGAACATGATCAAGGTCGGCCCCGAGCAGGCCGAGGAGATCTACAACCACAGCGTCGAGATCAAGGCAGACCTGCGTCGCCTCGAAACTCTCGGCAAGCCGGTAGTCGCCGCCATCAACGGCGCGGCGCTCGGCGGCGGCCTCGAGATCGCTCTCGCGACCCACCACCGCATCGCGGCAGACGTCAAGGGCGTCAAGATCGGCCTGCCCGAGGTCACCCTCGGCCTGCTGCCCGGCGGCGGCGGCGTCGTGCGCACCGTGCGGATGCTCGGTCTGCAGAACGCGCTCATGGGCGTCCTGCTCCAGGGGCAGCAGCGTGGACCCGTTCAGGCCAAGGAAGTCGGCCTCATCGACGAGGTCGTCGGCTCGGTAGAAGAACTGGTTCCGGCTGCGAAGGCATGGATCAAGGCCAACCCCGAAGGCGGCGTTCAGCCGTGGGATGTCAAGGGCTACAAGATCCCTGGCGGAACCCCGTCCACCCCGGCATTCGCTGCCAACCTCCCGGCGTTCCCCGCGAACCTGCGTAAGCAGCTCAAGGGCGCTCCGATGCCGGCTCCGCGCGCCATCATGGCCGCAGCCGTCGAAGGCTCGCAGGTCGACATCGACAACGCGCTCCTCATCGAGGCTCGCTACTTCACCTCGCTGGTGACCGGCCGCGTCGCGAAGAACATGATTCAGGCGTTCTTCTTCGACCTGCAGTCGATCAACGGCGGCGGTTCACGTCCGGCAGGCATCGAGAAGTCCACCATCAAGAAGGTCGGCGTCCTCGGCGCGGGCATGATGGGCGCGGGCATCGCGTACGTCTCCGCGAAGGCCGGCTTCGACGTCGTCCTCAAGGACGTCAGCATCGAGGCTGCCAACAAGGGGAAGGCGTACGCCGAAGGCATTGAGGCCAAGGCGCTCTCGCGCGGCAAGACCACGCAGGAGAAGTCCGACGCACTCCTCGCCAAGATCACCCCGACGGCTGACCCGGCAGATTTCGCCGGCGTCGACTTCGTCATCGAAGCGGTCTTCGAGAGTCAGGAACTCAAGCACAAGGTGTTCCAGGAGATCGAGGACATCGTCGATCCCAAGGCGCTGCTGGGCTCGAACACTTCGACGCTGCCCATCACGGGTCTCGCCACCGGCGTGAAGCGTCAGGAAGACTTCATCGGCATCCACTTCTTCTCGCCCGTCGACAAGATGCCGCTGGTGGAGATCATCCGCGGTGAGAAGACTTCCGACGAGACTCTGGCTCGCGTGTTCGACTACGTCCAGGCGATCCGCAAGACGCCGATCGTGGTCAACGACTCGCGTGGCTTCTTCACCTCGCGTGTCATCGGAACCTTCATCAACGAGGCCATCGGCATGCTCGCCGAGGGCGTCGAGCCTGCCACCATCGAGCAGGCCGGTATGCAGGCCGGTTACCCGGCTGCGCCGCTTCAGCTTTCGGATGAGCTCAACCTCACCCTCATGCAGAAGATCCGCAAGGAATCTGCCGACGCCGCCAAGGCCGAGGGCAAGGAACTGCCGGCAGATCCGGCCGGCGAGGTCATCAACACCCTCGTCGAGAAGTTCGATCGTAAGGGCAAGCTCGGTGGAGCCGGCTTCTACGATTACGCCGAGGGCAAGCGCACCGGCCTGTGGTCCGGACTCCGCGAGAACTTCAACTCCGGAACCTCCGACGCCCCGATCCAGGACCTCATCGACCGCATGCTGTTCATCGAGGCGATCGAGACGCAGAAGTGCTTCGACGAGAACGTCCTGATCACCACGGCGGACGCCAACATCGGCTCCATCATGGGCATCGGATTCCCGGCCTGGACCGGTGGCGTTCACCAGTTCATCGTCGGATACGAGGGCGGCACGGCCGGCTTCGTTGCTCGCGCAAAGGAACTCGCTGCGCAGTACGGCCCGCGGTTCACCCCGCCGGCTTCGCTAGGGGCATAGCCCCCGTGCGCGGTTAGGGAGTCTCAACACTTCCTAACCGCGCACAGCTTTATCCACAGATTGGTTTTCTCGGCGAAATCCTTCTGTATGTATTTGCAGGCTCGTCGTATGCCTTCACATACAGAAATCGATGCATTGCAGACCGTCGTCGATGCTCAGCACGGACTGGTCACTCACACTCAACTTCACACCATCGGATTTCCTCGCTCTCGCGTGAAACAACGAGTTGAGGTCGGACGCTGGCAAACTGTTCTTCGCGGCGTCTACTCCGTCACCACGGGCCCATTGACCAGGTATGCCGTACTCGAGGCCGCGCTCTTGTACGGTGGCGGGTCTTCGATGCTCAGCCATCACACCGCCGCTGAGGAATGGTCGATGCGTCGGCCGGATGGCACTGCACCCGTACATATCACCGTTCCGTACGGGAAGTCTGCGATCTCTCAGGCCGCCACTTTCGTTCGTGGCCTCGGCGCCGACCGACATCCATCACCCCTGATCGGCACTGTCCTCCATCCCGGCGTTGTGGTCCACCGTTCGAGGGCTCATCGTCACATTGGCGTCGACGCGCAGATGCCGCGCACCGGCAAGGCTGATACAGCACTCGATCTGGCCGTCGCAGAACCGACTCCGCGTGAGGCCTATGTCAGCCTCATCACCACAGTCACCAACGGCCGCATCCGATTGACGGACGTCCGCCGACGCATGGAGGAGCGCTCACCCCGTAGATACCGGAAGGCCCTCGAAAGTGCGGTGAAGCTTTTGGCCGACGGGGTGCAATCGACTCTCGAATATCACTATGCGGTGGATGTGGAGCAAGCACACGGGTTGCCCGCGGCCAGACGCCAATCACCGGTTCGCGTCGACGGGCGCACGCTGTACGAGGATTGTGATTACAGCGAAGTGGGTGTGCCGTTGATCGTGCGTCTCGACGGTCGGTGGGCGCATTCCATGGCCGAAGTGGCATTCCGTGATCGCCGTCGTGACAACGCGGCAGAGCTGGCAGGTCGTCCGCGGTTGGTCTACGGATTCGACGAGGTGATGAAGACCCCGTGCCAGGTTGCGCACGAGGTGGAGACGGTCTTGCGGCGGGGAGGTTGGGGGAGAAGAGGGGAGAACCCCTGCGGGGCCTGTGAGTGGTTAAGGAGTACAGAGACTCCTTAACCACTCACAGGGAGCGGAGCTCCCTAGGCCTTCCACCACGGGCGAAGCGGCACATGCGCCTCACCCTTGGGGCCGAGCTTGACGGCCAGAACCTGGTGCAGCTGAACGACATTGCGCTCGAACCCGAGTCGTGAGCCGGCCATGTACAGGCCCCAGACGCGTGCGGTTCCCTCGCCGACCTCGGCGACGCAGGCGTCCCAGTTGTCGACGAGGTTCTGGCACCATCCGGCGAGCGTCAGTGCGTAGTGCTCGCGCAGGTTCTCCTCGTGGCGCACCTCGAGACCGACGTTCTGGATCTCGGAGATGATGCGACCCGAACCGGTGAGCTCCCCGTCGGGGAAGACGTACCGGTCGATGAATCCGCCTGCCTTGGCACTGCTTCGGTTGTCCGGACGGGTGATGCAGTGGTTGAGGAGACGCCCACCCTCACGCAGCTTGCCCTTGAGGAACTCGAAGTACGCCGGGTAGTTTCCGACGCCGATGTGCTCGGTCAGGCCGATGGAGGACACTGCGTCGAATCCCGTCTCGGCCACGTCGCGGTAGTCGGAGAAACGGACCTGGGCGAGATCGGCGAGGCCCTCGTCCTCGATGGCCTTCTGTGCCCAATCCGCTTGCTCGCGTGAGAGAGTCACGCCGATCACCTTGACACCGCGTCGGGCCGCGTAGCGAACCATCGAGCCCCAGCCGCAACCGATGTCGAGAAGTCGATCACCCTTCTGGAGTCCGAGCTTCTCGAACACCAGGCGGTACTTGTTCTCCTGGGCTTCTTCGAGCGTCTGTTCCGCATTGTCGTAGGCGGCACAGGTGTACGTCATGGACGGGCCGAGGACGTACTCGTAGAAGGTGTTGGAGACGTCGTAATGGTGATGGATGACTTCGGCGTCACGAGTCTTGGAGTGACGCAGTCCTTCTGCGACGCGACGCCAGCGAGGAAGGTGTTCCTGGGGCGGCGGGGCGATGGGCCGCAACAGATCCCAGCCCAGTGAGCGGGTGATGCTGGCGAGTGTCAGTGCCGACGGGCGCTTGAGGTGGAGTTCGTCACCCATGATGCGCAGGATCTCGTACGGATCACCGGGGTGAACACCCTCGGCTTCGAGATCGCCGGAGACGTACGCACGGGCCATGCCGAGATCGCCGGGCGCCGTTGCGAGATAAGTGGTTCCGCGAGTCGACTTGAGGTGCAGTCCGTAGTCGGCATCTTCGGGGCCGGCGGTGCTGCCGTCGTACGCGGTGAATCGAAGCGGCAGCATGCCGTCGGAAAGCGTCTCGAGAATCTCGGCAATAGAGAGCTTGTCCTGGCTTTTGGAGTCTTTGAACGTGGTCATTTACGTTGCACCGCCTTAGAGAATAGATCCAATAAACGGGATTTCGGGTCGTAGCGTTCCTTGAGTCCGATGTACCGGTCGCCGCCGTAGTACAGCTCCTCGAAGTCTTCCTTCGAGTAGTAGGAGTCGGAGTAGAGCGATTTGTGTCCGTCGAAATCGCTGACCTTTTCTTCGATCAGTCGATTTGCTGCCCCCTCGCGCTCACCGGGAACGATCGGCACCGAAGACCAGAAGCCGATGTTGACGTAGGTGCGCTTGGGTTCGAGGGGGTAGAGGGGCCACGGCCGAGAAGCTGAGGCAGCGGCCGGGCTGGGCTCACGAAGACGCAACGGGCACAACCACAGTGGTTCGATCGGAATTTCCTCGAGGAACCACGAGACGAAGTCCGCGGTTCGTTCGATGGGTACCTCGACGTCCTGGACGACGCGTTCGCGCGGGGGCTTGCCCTTGCGCTTTTCGAGGCGATCTCCGATGTCGTACTTGTGGTCGAGGGCGATCAGCTTCCAGTAGAAGCTGCTGCGCAGGTACTGCTTGGGCCAGAAGCGTCGAATCTTCGGGTTCTGTGCACCGAAAGCCCGTGAGCACCAGAACCAGTCGGTGTCCCAGCGCCACAGGTAGTCCCGAATGGTCAAGCGATCCGTCTTGGGCTGTGTGAGTGACGGATGCTGGATCGACCGGTAGAAGATGTCCTGGTCGGTGTAATCGCTGACCGGGCCTTCCTCGTCGGTTTGTACGCCGAGTGTGAGGTAGCTCTCGGAATCGGTGAAGACCACCCCGTCGAGATAGTCGACGGCGATCCCGTCGTACTCGCGCTCGGTGACGATGCGATCCATCGTTTCTTCGAGCTTCTTCAACGAATCGAAGCGCACGTGACGCAGGGCGACGTACTTTTTGACGGGTTCGAGTGCGATCTTCAATCGCGTCGAATAGCCAAGTGTGCCGTAGGAATTGGGGAAACCGAAGAACAGTTCGGCGTGTTCGCCGTCCGGCGTTGCGGTGATGATCTCGCCGCTGCCGGTCAGTACGTCGATTTCGAGCACCGACTCGTGTGGCAGGCCGTTGCGGAACGAGGTGGACTCGATGCCCAGGCCCGTCACCGCACCGCCCAGGGTGATGGTCTTGAGTTGAGGTACGACCAGTGGCGCCAGACCGTAGGGCAGCGTCGCGTCGACGAGGTCTTCGTAGGTGCACATGCCGGCGACGTCGGCTGTGTGCGCCTGCGCATCGACGGCGATGACACCTGCCAGACCGCTGACGTCGAGGCCGGGGGCCGACGTCTTGGCGCGAGCGCGGAACAGATTGGATGTCTTCTTTGCCAGGCGTACAGAAGCATCGGCGGGAATGGCGCGGTATGACGCGAGTAGGCGTTCGACGCCTTCTCTGTGCTGCTCGAACCCCATTTCACGCGCAGCATCGGAACCCGGGCCTTGCTTTGTCCGGATTCGATCTAACTTCTGAACTACCCCATTGAACGAGAGAGTCACACCCTGACGCTATCGGTAGTTGCGTGTGCAAGCTATCCGGAGGGGTATTAATGCCCGAATTTGATCGAGTTGTTGCAATCGAACTCGGTAAATGCTCCGAGTGGTGAACCAGCTCACACGGAATGGGTAGATGGTCGAGATACCCGGGCGCAGCAGGCAGTATGGAAAGGAATATCTGCGCAGTTCGAGGTGCGGATTCGGGTAGTCATTCGCGGTATCGAGCCGCGTTGGTCGAGCAAGGAGACGTAGGGCATATGGGTCAGGTCAATGCAATGAGTTCGATAGTCGTCACAGCAGCACCCGACAAGGTGCTCGCGGCGCTCGCGGACTACGAGACGGTTCGCCCGCGGATCCTGTCCGAGCAGTACCTCGACTACAAGGTCGTCGAAGGCGGCCAGGGTGACGGCACCGTCGCGCAGTGGACGCTGAAGGCGACGGAAAAGCGCTCGCGCAACGTCAAGGCCACCGTTACGGTCGACGGCAACGTCATCACCGAGAAGGACGCGAACTCCAGCCTCGTCACCACCTGGACCGTTGCCCCCAACGGCACCGGAACGACGGTGACGACGCTCACCCAGTGGCAGGGTGCCACCGGTATCGGCGGATTCTTCGAGCGCACGTTCGCCCCGAAGGGTCTGCAGCGCATCCAGGCCCAGGTCCTGGACAACCTCAAGCGCGAACTCGTCTAACTGATCCTGCATCACCGAGATGGCGTCGTACCTTCACCGGTACGGCGCCTTCTTTCATGGGCCGGTAATGATCCGCCCCAATTCGGTGAGTGCGGGGTTTCCGCTTTCCCAGTAGTCGCTGTGAACTCCGAACCCAGGCTGCCCGGGTGATCCGGCGAATATCTGCGCGCCGAATTCCGGATCCGACGGGTCGAACCCGTGGACTCCGAGGATCTTGGGGATCAATTGGACCGGATCCCAGAAGGCCGTCGTCGAATGAACATGGCGCGCCACCTCGTCCGAGTCGACGCCGTCCAGGCTCAGTTCGTTCACGCGCTCGGCATCGACGCCCGGGCTTGCGACAAAAACCAGTTCGTCGACGTCGAGAGAAGCGCCACGGGTAGTCGCAGCACCGACGACGGTGCTGCCGTAGGAATGACCGATCACCACGTTGTGCGACGGCTGACCGTCATGCGAGGTTCGTAACCCGTCCTGGAAGCTGTCCAGCCTCGGTGCCGCGGAGTTGGCGTGCTGATCCGAGGCTGCATCGGGAATGCCTGGGGGAGCGTCGTATCCGGACCACAGGATCACTGATGTGGCTTCCGTTGGCGCCGCCCTCACCGCCGAGTCGTACATGGCCTTGGTTCGTTGCAGATCTCCGCCGACGCCCGACAGCCCGGAGCCGGTTCCGGGAACCAGTGTTGCGACGTTGTCGGCGGCATCGGGATTACCGACTGCCACTACGGCGTGCCCATCCGTGACCGAGAGAAGGAACGTGTCCGGTCGCAGTTCGCCGCGCACGGCCGTGTATCCGGCAGCTACCGTTCGATCCGGCAACTGCTCGAGCGCAGAGAGGTACCGCCGGTTGTAGTAGTCCCGGTCTAGAGCGGGAAGGCCGTCGCGGCTACCGATGGACGGATCCCACCTCGCCAACGCGTCTTTCTCGTTGGGAGTGAGCGATTCCCACAGTCGGTGTAGCTCCGTTGGTGTCCCGGGGAGTGTCGACCTCCCATCGATGATGTCGACGACAGTGCGGTTGAGGCGATCAGTCTGATTGCCAAGGAGTGATCCGATCTCCCGGAATGCCTCACCCAGAGCAGTCGCGGCCCGGTTTTCTTCATCGTCGAGTGCCGTCAATGCAGTGGAGATCCTCTGCTGAAAAATCTCTGCAGCCGTGGCGTTTTCGGAATCTTGCATGACGTCGGCCAGATTCCACGGCTGCTTCGTCTCAGGCGCCGATACAGCTCCACTGTCTGACACCGTCAAGCCGTGTTCGAGAGTCGCCTCCTCGACCAGGTCCAGAACTGATTTTCGCGCTGCACCGATCGTATTGGCTGCTCTGCCATATAGATCCGCAACTATGCGAACAGCAATCGACAGCCGCGACGAGGAAAGCGAGATGCCAGACCACTGCACTGCCGCCGCGCTCGACGCTTGTCCCTGCCAGAATTCGCGGACGCCGTCGATGCTGCGTCCGGCGTCATTGCCGAGAGCTTCGATCTGCCGGTCGATGTCGATCAGTTCCGAAGCGCTCGTGCGCAATTTCTCCGGTGACCACGTTCGAAGCTGAGAGATGGTGGACTGCATCAGTAGGTTCCGCGCAGTTCGGACACCACTTCGCCCTCGGCAGCGTCGTACAGACGTGCTGCGGCAGCGGTTCCCGACGCCATGAGTCCCAATTGCGTAGCCAGGTACCGGTACGCGTCGGCGATGACTCCGGCATTCCCAGTCGACACAGCCGCGACAGCGGACGAGGTCAGGGCCGCCGCGGCTTCGAAAATCGGGCCGGCGGAATCGATCCCCGAGATCTGATCCGCAATTCGAGACAGATCAGCTGAAAGTTGCTGCAGAGCAGCGAAATCTACCTGAAGTATCGGCCCCATGGCAGAACCGTATCCAGGTGAGCTGGCTAGCGGGACGGTGCCGAGTTTCCTGTGGACAATCGGGATTTCTCCACAGTAGCGAGGTCAGGGGGTTGTCAGGAAGGCGGTGACTCCGCTGGTGACGGCGGTTGCGTACTCCTGCTGACCGTCCGGGCTCGTCATGCGCGCTGCCTCGTCGGCATTTCGCATGTTGCCGAGTTCGACCAGAATCGACGGCCGCTGCGACAGATTGAGACCCGTCAGATCGGCGCGTGGCGCCAACCCGTCGTCACCGATGTAGGTCGACGGGGTGAGCCCGGCGGTGACGAGTGAGTCGCGCATGGTTTCGGCAAAGGCGACGGACGGGCCGGCCTGCACCGTATTCAGCGGGGGCGCGGAGTAGCAGACGTGGAAGCCCTCGGCCCCGGCCGCTGCGCCGTCCGCGTGAATGCTCACCACTACGTCGGCGCCGGAGGAATTGGCGGCTTCGGCACGTGCGTCGACGCATGATCCGACGCTGACGTCATCGGGTCGACTCAGGACGACAGTTGCGCCTTGGCCTTCGAGCTCGCTCTTGACCAGGCTCGCGACTTCCCAGTTGAAGGTGTGCTCGGGGAACCCGGCATCGGTGTTGGTGCCGGTGGTCTGGCAGTTCTTGGTGCCGCCGCGGCCCGTGGGGACCTGGGTGTTGATGCTGTCGTCGTTCGCCCCGCTGTGTCCGGGATCGAGGAAGACGACCTTGCCGGTGAGCGCAGCGGGGACGTCAGCGGCCACAGTGCTCAGCGGAGACACCTCGACCGAAGTCGTGGCCTCGGCAGTCTCGGTCGGAATCGTGCACGCAGCGCTCAGAAGCCCAGCCCCGACCACGGCGATCAGGGCAGTGGAGCGGAACACACGTGATGCCATGTTTGACCTACCTGACGGTTTTACGGTGTCTGACTGGTTCCGGCGCACCCGCTCACGGTAGCGCGCACCGACTACGCTGGTGGGGATAACTCTGTAGAAAGGACCGCTCGTGCAACCAGGTGGAGCACCCGACATGTCTGCTCTGTTGGCTCAGGCTCAGCAGATGCAGCAGCAATTGATGGCGGCGCAGCAGGAAATGGCTCAGGCCGAAGTGACCGGTCAGGCCGGTGGCGGACTGGTTGTCGCCACGGTCAAGGGCACCGGCGAGGTTGTCGGTCTGCAGATCGATCCCAAGGTCGTCGACCCTGAAGACGTCGAGACGCTGCAGGATCTGGTGATCGGCGCGATCGAGGACGCTTCGCGCAAAGCACAGGAAGTCGCTGCTGAGAAGCTCGGCCCGTTGGCCGGCGGACTCGGCGGAGGCCTTCCCGGTCTCCCCGGCTTCTAGAAACGAGAACGCGTGTACGAAGGTCCGGTTCAGGATCTGATCGACGAACTCGGGAAGCTTCCCGGAGTCGGGCCGAAGAGCGCTCAACGCATCGCTTTTCACCTGCTCTCCGTGGAGCCTCCCGAGATCGACCGTTTGAAAAATGCATTGCAGCGCATCCGTGACGGCGTTCAGTTCTGCACGGTGTGCGGAACTGTGTCCGATCAGGAGAAGTGCCGCATCTGCGCCGACGCACGTCGCGATCGCACGGTGATCTGCGTCGTGGAGGAACCGAAGGACGTCCAGGCTGTCGAGCGAACCCGTGAGTTCAAGGGTCGCTATCACGTGCTCGGCGGTGCGCTCAATCCGCTCTCGGGGATCGGGCCGGACCAGTTGCGCATCCGGGAGTTGTTGGCTCGCATCGCAAATCAGGAGGACGGCGTCGACGTGTCCGAGGTCATCATCGCCACCGACCCCAACACGGAGGGTGAGGCGACAGCTACCTATCTCGTTCGCATGATGCGAGACATTCCGGGGCTGACGGTGTCTCGGTTGGCTTCGGGTCTTCCGATGGGTGGCGATCTCGAATTCGCAGACGAGTTGACGCTGGGTCGGGCATTGTCCGGCCGTCGTGAATTGTCGCGGAACGCTTGATGAGCGGCACGGAGCAAGGTCAGCAGGTGCGTCGTACGTCCGAGCAGACGCGTGCGCAGATCATCGCGTCGGCCGGGAAAGCATTCGCGACTCGGCCGTACCGCGAAATCACGCTCAAGGACATCGCCGAAGACGCAGGCGTCAGCGCACCTCTGATCATCAAGTACTTCGGTTCCAAAGAGCAGTTGTACGACGAGTTGGTCGACTTCCGGGCAGCAGCGGTCACGGTCTTCGACGCCCCGAACGACTCGCTCGGCGAGCGCATGGTCTCGCTGTTCACCAAGCCGTTGGAGTCGTACAAGCCGCTGTCCATGAGCTTGTTGTTCATGAGCGGCGTCAGTGAAGAGAGCAACCGCAAGCTGCGCGAGAACTATTCGACGCAGATGATCGACACCCTCGCCGCTCGCCTGTCCGGCCCCGACGCGAGATTGCGCGCGGAACTGGCGATGTCGATGGTGGTCGGAGTGGCGATCATGCGCCGACGGATGATGGCCGGCCATGCCACCGGCACCCAGGACGAAGTGGTTGCGCTGTACGCACCACTTGTCCAAAAGCTGCTCGACGGGTGAGCGGCATCACAATTCTTGCTTGGTAAATATCCGTTCACCTAATGTAGGTGAACGGATATTTACCTAGTGGGAACAGGCGGTGTGGGGTGACGACGCTCGACCGTCCGCCGGGCACGCCTGCAGCCACCACCCCCGACGCGAGTCTCGCGCAGCCGCGCTCCCGCTTCCTCTTTCCCATCGTTGTCGCCGCCGCCGTGTTCCAGGCTGTTCTGCAGACGGTCATCGTTCCACTGCTGCCGGAGTTGCCGCACTTCACCGGCGCTGGACGCACGGCCGTGTCCTGGCTGGTGACCGTAACGCTGCTGGTCGGCGCTGTCGTCACTCCCATTTTTGGCCGGCTCGCCGACATGTTCGGCAAGAAGAAGATGCTTCTGGTTGCCTTCTCGATGATGACTCTCGGCTCGATGTTGTGTGCGCTGTCGTCGGACATCGCTGTCCTCATCTTCGCGAGAGCGTTGCAGGGAGCTGGGTCGGCGGTCATCCCCATCGGAATCTCCATGCTGCGTGACGAATTGCCACGCAACAAGGTCAACGGCGCAGTGGCCATGATGAGTTCGACGCTCGGCGTCGGAACCGCTTTGGGCATACCGTTTTCTGCGATGATCGCGCAGTACTCGAACTGGCACGTCCTGTTCTGGGTAACCACCGCCATCGGGCTGTCCGTGACTCTTGCTGCGGTGCTGTTCATTCGAGAGTCCGAGCCGAATCCGTCGGGAAGATTCGACGGCGTCGGGGCTGTCGGTCTGAGCGCCGCGATGATCGCTCTGCTCGTGCCGATCACTCAGGGATCGAGTTGGGGATGGACCAGCGGAGCGGTGATCTCCATGCTGGCCGCGTCGGCGGTGCTGTTCACGCTCTGGGTAATTCAACAGCGGCGCAACGTCAATCCGCTGGTCGACGTCCGTGCTCTCGTGAAGCGTGCGGTGTTGATCCCGCATCTGGCGGCTCTGCTGGTCGGGTTCGCATTTTTCGGGAACACACTGATCACTACACAACTCCTCCAGGGGATGAAGGGGCCGGGCGCCGGGTACGGCCTGTCGATCATCGCAGCAGCGCTCTGCCAGATTCCGGCGAGTATCGCGATGGTGCTGTTCTCACCGGTTGCGGTGCGGATCACCGACCGCTTCGGTTCACGGACCGCGATGTTGACCGGTGCCGTGTTCCTCGCCGGCGGGTACGGGATTCACGCCGTTGCCGGTAAGCCGCTGTGGGGAGTGGTTGCAGCACTGGGTATCACAGCAGTCGGGACCGCCATCGTCTACAGCACGCTCTCGCTGCTGATTCTGGTTGCCGTGCCTCGACAGCGACTGGCGGCAGCCAACGGGGTGAACTCACTTCTGCGGACGTCCGGAAGCACGATCTGCAGCGCGACGGTGGCAACGATCCTCGCCGCGTTCGTGATCAGCGGTTCGGAACATTCCACGTCGTGGACCGGATTCTCCGTCGCCTACCTGGTGTGCGCGGGCTGCGCCGTGGTCGTGTTCGCAGTGTCGATCCTGTTGCCGCAGGGGCGAACCCCGAAACATCTGGACCTGCCGGATCTCGTCAGGCGACCCTGAATCCCGAGAGGAAGAGTGTGATCATCAGATCCGCGAACTCTTCGGTGGTGTATTTCTGGCGGTCCGGCCAATGCGTGGTCGACCACAGGGTGTCTCGTACCGATCGATAGAAAATCTCCGGGGCCACGTCTTTGCGGAAGATTCCCTGATCGACGCCTTCGGCGATCGCTTTCATCCAGTGCTCGCGGACTTGGCGGGAAGGTCCGTCGACGGATTGCAGGAGATCGTTGTCGCGTAGATACGCCCGATCGTTCTGGTAGATCGCCGTCGGGTGCGGGTGCAGTTCGATGACGACCAGGGTCTCGCGGATCAGGCCGCGTAGGACGTCCTCGGGGTCGTTCGCCGTCTTCTCCACCTGATCGAAGCGGAGTTGAATGTCGGTGATGAAGCCGCGCATGAGCTCGGCGACTATCGCATTCTTCGACTTGAAGTAGTGGTAGAGGCTGCCCGAGAACACTCCAGCGGCGTCGCCGATCTCGCGAACGGTCGTGGTGGCGACACCCTTCCTGGCGAACAGCTCGGCTGAGCTCTCCAGGATCTTCTCCCGACGATCTGGTGATGCCACTGAAATCTCCACTGGTTGTCGGTCCTGCTCAGAGCAGGGTTTCGCGGGTGCCGGGCTGCCGGCGTCGAACGTAGCGCAATCCTGCCTGATGGCTCCGGCTCGAACCAATTCGTCGGTGAGATCGCGTGTTTCCACTTCCGGATTCCTATGCTAGCTTCAAAATCAAGCGCTTGCTCAACTTTCGTTCACGGAGGATTTCAGTGCAGAGCCTGCAGACGCAGTTTCCGAATTTCATCGGCGCAGAGGCTGAACCACCCCGCGTCGCCCGCTACGCCGTCAACGAGGCGATGATCCGCAACTGGGTCGAGGCACACGACGACCGCAACTCGATCTACGTCGACGCCGAAGCTGCTCGCAGCACTGGCCGTCGAGACGTCGTCTGCCCACCCGCCATGATCTCGACCTGGGTGATGGCGGGCTACCGCCGCTATCGGCAGGTCCAACAACTTCGCGCCGACGGAGCCTCCGAGGATTTCGCCTATTCACGACTACTCGGGCTGTTGGACGAGGCCGGCTACACGTCCGTAGTCGCGACCAACGTCGAGCAGGAGTATTTCGCGGAGTTGAGTCCCGGAGACCACGTCACCGCATATTTCACCATCGAAGCGATCTCACCGTTCAAACAGACGGCTCTCGGTCACGGGTGCTTCATCACTCTGTTCAAGAAGTACGTGGACCAGGACGGAAAGACGCTGGTCGAAGAGCGCTTTCGACTGCTCAGATTCAAACCAGATACCCAGACAGATACCAAGCCCGAAGCCCAGGAGGTAATCGCATGAGCGAGACTGGCTCCCGCCACACCGCGGTGCCGAGACTCACCGTCACCGACGACAACGATTTCTTCTTCTCCGCGGCCAAAGAGGGTCGCCTCGAGATCCAACGGTGTGCGGATTGCAAGACACTGCGCCACCCGCCAGCGCCCGCCTGCCCGGAATGCCGCTCGTTCAGTTGGGACACAGTCGAATCCACGCGGCGATGCACGTTGCACAGCTTCACGGTCATTCATCACCCGAAGGATCCTGCCTTCGAGTACCCGCTCGCCGTCGGACTCGTCGATCTCGAAGAAGGGACGCGTCTGGTTGCCGACATCGCGGGCATCGATCACGAGGAACTCGAATTCGGTATGGAACTCGAAGTGGCGTTCTCCGAGCACGCCCACGGGGAGATGCTGCCGCAACTGAGGCGACGGGGATCTGCGCAATGACGAATCTTTTTGATTACGAGGTAGGTTCGGCCCTTCCCAGCCTCGAACTGCCGTTGGACCGAACGCTCATCGTCGCCACGGCGATCGCTTCTCAGGATTTCGAGGACGTGCATCACGATCCGGGCAAGGCGCAGGATCGCGGAACTCCCGACATCTTCATGAGCATCAACACCACCAACGGGCTCATCGACCGCTACATCACCGACTGGTCAGGCCCGGGATCGCGAATCGTCAAAATATCACTACGGCTTGGTGTTCCGAACTTTCCCGGAGACACCATGACGTTCACCGGCAAAGTGATCGACACCGACGGCCGGACGCTCACCGTGACGGTTCTCGGCAAGAACGCTCGCGGAACGCACGTGACAGCCGACGTGACCCTCGAACCGGCGGAAAGGGTAATCGCATGACACGAGGATTTTCGAGGCAAGCCGCCATCGCCGGGATCGGCGCCACCGAGTTCTCCAAGAACTCCGGTCGCAGTGAATGGCAGTTGGCGTGCGAATCCGTGATCGCCGCGCTCGACGACGCTCACATCGAGGCAGAAGAGGTGAACGGATTTGCACTGTTCACCATGGAGAACAATCCCGAGATTGCGGTCGCACGCGCTCTCGGGATCCCGGAACTGACGTTCTTCAGTCGTATTCCACACGGCGGCGGCGGCGCCTGCGCACCGGTTCAACAAGCCGCGCTTGCCGTCTCCAGTGGTGTCGCCGACGTCGTGGTCGTCTACCGTGCCTTCAACGAAAGATCAGGTCACCGATTCGGCGCCGGGCCACCACCCTTTGCGTACAACGCGTCGACGGACCAGGAGTATCGGAACTGGATCAACCCGTACGGGCTTCTGACCCCGGCGCAGCAGGAAGCCTTCCTCGCCAAGCTCTACATGCACAAGTACGGGGCAACCAGCGCCGACTTCGGTCAGATCTCGGTTCTCTCACGCAAGCATGCCGCGAACAACCCGAAGGCCTGGTTCTACGAACGCCCGATCACTATCGAGGATCATCAGAACTCGCGCATGATCGCCGACCCCATCCGTCTGCTCGACTGCTGCCAGGAAAGTGACGGTGGACAGGCGCTGGTCATCGTCAGCGCGGAGCGCGCCCGCGACCTGCCGCACAAACCAGCGATCATCAGCGGTGCTGCGCAAGGTGTAGGTCCACAACAGATTTCGATGAGCAGCTACTACCGCGAAGACATCGACAGCATGCCGGAAGTCGAACTCGTGGCGCGCCAACTGTGGGACCAGGCCGGTATCGGCCCGGACGACATCGATGCCGCAATTCTCTACGACGCCTTCACTCCGATGGTTCTGCTTCAACTCGAGGAGTACGGATTCTGCGGTCGGGGTGAGGCAAAAGAATTCATCGCCGACGGCAATCTCGAGCTGGACGGTCGCCTGCCGATCAACACCCACGGCGGTCAACTCGGTGAGGGATACATCCACGGCGTCAACGGTATTGCCGAAGGTGTTCGCCTGATCCGCGGTACCTCCACCAACCAACCCACCAAAACTTTGGACAACGTGCTCGTGACCGGCGGCTCTCCCGTCCCGCACAGTGCGCTCGTCCTCTCGGCAGATCGCTGAATCTGCCGCCTATTCGAGAAAGCAGGAACAAGATGAGTGAGCGGATCACCTACGCCAGGGCTACACACGGCGAGGAAGAAATACAGGCGGTTGTCGACGTCTTGCGCAGCGGGCATCAAGGATTGCGCATCGGCAAGAACGTCTTCGAGATGGAAGAACGTATCGCGGCCTTGGCAGGCAAGAAGTTCGGCGTCATGTGCAACTCGGGATCCTCGGGTTTGTACTTGGCAGTCGAGCTGCTCGGACTGCCTGCGGGAAGCGAGATCATCACGTCGCCGTTGACGTTCTCCACCGATATCGCACCGATCGTGCGTGCCGGTCTGGTGCCGGTGTTCGTGGACGTGGAACCCAACACGTTCAACGTCGACGTCACCAAGATCGAGGCAATGGTCACCGAAAAGACCGGTGCCATCCTGATGCCGAACCTCGCCGGCAACTGCCCGGACTGGGACGTCATTCGTGATATCGCTGATCGCCATGGACTCAAGGTGATCGAGGATTCGTGTGACGCGATCGGCGCCACGCTCCGCGGTACTCCCACCGGGTCTCGCGCGGACATCGTCGTCACCAGTTTCTCGATGGCACACATCATCACGTGCGCGGGAACCGGTGGAATGGTGTGCGTCGACGATGAAGCCAGCCGCGACAAGGCTTTGCTGCTTCGCCGCTGGGGCCGTCGCAGCGAGCCGAACCTGTTCGGTAGCACCAAATCCGGCCGAGTCTTCCGTGAAGAACTCGACGGCGTCGACTACGACAACGACTTCATCTTCGAGCTCATGTCATGGAACTTCGAGCCCTCCGAACTCGGCGCAGCCTACGGCGTCGTGCAGCTCGACAAGCTGGAAGAGAACTACAAGACGCGTAAGGCAACGTTTGCGGCCTTCACGGCGGCATACGGCGCCCATCCTGAATTCTTCACGACGCCGGTAGAACTCGACGGTCTCGATACGGCGTGGCTGTGTTACCCGGTGATGATCAACGAGAACGCCCCCTTCACGCGCAGCGACCTGCAGGAAGCCATCGAGGCCGACGGTATCGACACACGAACTGTGTGGAGCGGCAACGTCACTCGTCACCCGATGATGAACAACATCGAGTTCCGCCAGCCGGCCGAAGGACTGCCGGAAGCCGACGCGGTTTTCGCCCGAGGAATGACACTCGGCATGAGTCACGGCCTGCGTGAAGACGAAGTTGCACGGATCGCGGAGAGCATCAATCGCTTCGCCTCGAAGTTCAAATAGCATGACGAGGCGCTTTGACGGCCGCCGAGCGCTTGTCACCGGTTCCAGTCGCGGAATCGGTGCGGGCGTCGCAGAGCGACTGGCAGCCGAGGGTGCCGACGTCGCCCTCGTGGCTCGGACGCTCGGCACGCATGCAACCCTGCCGGGCAGTCTCGAAGAGACTGCGGCTCGAATTGCCAAGTACGGAAACAAAGTCGAGATAGTTGTCGCAGATCTGACGGACGAGCAGCAGCGCGACACGGTGGTGCCGCTGGCGATCGAGAAGCTTGGCGGGACGATCGACATCCTGGTGAACAACGCGGCAGCGGCGATCTATCAGCCGCTGTCGGATTACCCACTGCGGCGGCGACGTTTGATGTTCGAGGCAAATGTCCATGCACCGCTCGATCTGATGCAAGCCGTGGTGCCGGGGATGGTGGCAAACGGATACGGCTGGATCGTGAACGTGTCCAGTGGCACCGTCAAACTGTGGCATGGCCCGCCGTTCACGTGGGTCGAACCGGGAACTGCCATGACCGTGTACGGCGCCTCCAAAGCAGCGCTCAACAGGATGAGCAACGGCATGGGCGTGGAACTTTACGGACAGGGGGTTCGCGTCAACACGGTTCAACCGCGGGCAGCGGTGCTCAGTGAGGGCGCCAGAGTCCTGGTCGGTGAGACTATCCGGCCGGATCAGGTCGAATCTATGGAAGAAATGGTGGAAGCGGTCACAGCGCTGTGTGATTGCGACACCGAGTTCACCGCACGCTCGTGCGTCAGCTTGGACCTGATCGACGAGTGGTCCCTGACCGTACGCGGTCTGGACGGAACGGCACTACGAACCGAGGAGTTGGCATGAAGCCCGTCATCGTGGACGCAGCACGAACGCCGTTTGGCAAGCGTGAGGGTTGGCTGTCCGGAGTCCACGCGGCGGAACTGTTGGGTTATGCGCAGAGAGGCGTGCTGGATCGGGTGGGCGTGGATCCTGACGCGGTCGACCAGGTCATCGGCGGCTGTGTGACGCCTCTCGGTGAGCAGTTCGGAAACATCGTGCGTACGTCCTGGATGCATGCAGGCCTTCCGTTGAAAGCGGGTTGCACCACGATCGACGCGCAGTGCGGCACAGCGCAGCAATCGGTGCAGTTGATTGCCGGCCAAATTGCTATCGGTGCAGTCGACGTGGGTGTGGCGTGCGGTGTCGAGTTGATGTCCCGAGCTCCGTTGACGTACAAGGTGGGTACCGGCCTGGGAACGCCGCGTCCGGAGTCGTGGTCACTCGATACCGTCGACCAGTACACCGCGGCCGATCGGATTGCTGTCAAACGCGGTTTCAGCCGCGAGGATCTCGACGCCTTCGGGCTGCGCTCGCAGCAGCGGGCGGCGGCGGCGTGGGAGGCAGGACGCTTCGACTCGCACATCATCGATGTGGTCGCTACGGGCTCTGACGTTCCGGTTCATCGGGATCAGGGTCTGCGCGAATCGAGTCTCGAAGGGCTCGCGAAGCTGCGCACCGTTCAAGAGGGCGGATTGCACACCGCTGGAACGTCTTCGCAGGTCTCGGACGGTGCGAGTGCCGCTCTGCTGATGTCAGAGGATCGAGCCAAGGCCCTCGGCGTGCGGCCGCGCGCAAAGATTCTGGCGCAGTGCGTCATCGGCGGGGACACCGAGTTCATGCTCGACGGTCCCGTCGACGCGGCAAACATCGTGCTCGGACGCACCGGGCTGACAATCGACGACATCGATCTGTTCGAGGTCAACGAGGCATTTGCTTCGGTACCGATGTCGTTCGCGCAGGTTTACGGCGTCGATCCCGAATTGCTGAACGTCAACGGTGGCGCCATTGCGCTCGGTCACCCGGCCGGTGCAACCGGAATCAGACTGTTGGCCAATGTCATCGACGAACTGGAACGCCGGAACAAGTCCGTCGCACTGATCGCGATCTGCGCGTCCGCCGCAACCACCTGCCTGATTCTCGAACGCATCTGACAAGAACCGAAGATTGAGGAACCTGCCATGGCACTACCCCTGCTCGAAGATCACCGTGACCTGGCGGAAGCGGTAGCCGCATTCGCGAACCGCTTCGGTGGAATCGCCGATACGCGGAGCAACGTCAAGAGGTACGCCGCCGGTGATCGGCCGGACTCGTGGGATGGGTTGGTCCGTCAGGGCCTGCACGCAGTGCACCTGCCGGAGCAGTACGGCGGTGACGGGGCCGGTCTTGCCGAACTTGCAGTGGTAGTCGAGCAATTGGGTGATGCGCTCTATCCGGGACCGTACGTTCCGACGGTCATCGCGAGCGGCATTCTCGCAACAGCTGCGGGCCCGGCTGCGGAAACAATGCTGACCGAATTGGCCGCCGGTGCAACCGGAGCAGTCTGCACCGGAACGAGATTGCGCGCGGCTCGCAGCGACGCTGGGTGGACAGTGAGCGGTTCTGCCGACCCAGCTCTGGGTCTGCCCGGAGCTGATGTCGTTCTCGTGCGGGCGAACAGCGAAGACGGAGAGTTGTGGTTCCGGCTCGAACCGTCGGCTTCCGCTGCGGTGGTGATCGAAGACGGGGTGGATCTGACACGGTCGATCGGAACACTGACGTTGACCGATCACCAGGTCGAGGCTGGGCTGATCGTCGACGGCCTCCAGGCGCACCGAGTCGAACTGATCGTCAACACGGTGTTGGCTGCGGAGGCGAGCGGTATCGCCGGGTGGGCGCTACGGACCGCAGTCGACTATGTGAAGTCCCGGCAGCAGTTCGGCCGTCCGGTCGGAAGCTTCCAGGCAGTTCAGCACAAGGCGGCCATGATGTTGGTTCGCTCCGAGATTGCCTGTGCCGCAGCGTGGGACGCCGCTCGATCCGAAGAGCACGACGAGGATCAGCAGAAACTTGTCTCGGCTCAAGCTGCGTTGGCCGCTTTGCCCGTCGGCATCGAGAACGCCCTCGAATGTGTAACTTTGCTCGGCGGAATCGGATTCACCTGGGAGCATGACGCGCATCTGTACTGGCGCCGGGCGATCAGTATCGCGGCAGTGGCGGGTTCCGAGGTGAAGTGGGCACACACGTTGGGAGACCGGTCTGCCGCTTCGGAACGGGATTTCTCCTTTGTCGACCCGGAAATGCTGTCGGAGTTACGAGAGCAGGTTCGTAGGGTTCTGGACGAGGTTGCGCTGCTGCCCGACGACGGAACCACCAGCGCCAGTTGGGCGCCGGCCAAGGGGAGCGCTCGACGCGCCCGATTTGCCGACGCCAAACTGGTTGCCCCGCATTATCGGGCGCCGTACGGGCTGGGAGCGGGACCGAGGGAACAGGCCGTCATCGCACATGAATTCGCGATGCGAGGTTGGGCTCAACCGTCCACGGTGATCGGGGAATGGGTGCTGCCCACGATTCTCGAACACGGCAACGCCGAGCAGCAGGACAGGTTCGTCGAGCCTTCGCTGCGCGCCGACATCATCTGGTGCCAGCTGTTCAGTGAGCCGGGCGCGGGATCAGACCTGGCCGGTCTGAGCACGAAAGCCCGCAAGGTCGACGGTGGCTGGGTCCTGTCAGGTCAGAAAGTGTGGAACTCGGGTGCGCACGAGGCAGATTGGGGAGTATGCCTGGCGCGTTCCGACGCGGACGCTCCGAAACATCGTGGGCTGTCGTACTTCCTGGTCGACATGACCTCGAAGGGCGTCGACGTACGTCCGCTGAAGCAAGCCACCGGCAAGTCGGAATTCAACGAGGTATTCCTCGACGACGTCTTCGTCCCGGACGACTGCCTGGTGGCCGAATCTGGGCAAGGGTGGAAACTTGCTGCGACAACGCTGTCCAACGAACGCTTGAGCATGGGCAGCACGCTGCACCACGGTTCGAGTCGGTTGTTCCGTCAGGTGATTGCCGACGCGAGCCACGACTGCCCCCGCGAAGATGCAGTGGAAGGCCTCGGCCGCAGTATCTCTCGTGAGTTGGCACTGTCCGCGATGAATCTGCGCGGAGTGTCGGCGCGACTGGCGGGTCAGGAACCGGGCGCCGAGATCAGCGTGTCGAAGGTGTACAACGCCCTGGCGCAGCGCGAGGGCTCGCGGGACCTGTTGCGACTGCTCGGACCGCGCGCCGCAGTTGTCGACCCGGCGGCGAATTACGCGATAGACCACATCGGACTTCCCTCGATTCTGTTCGGCGGCGGAACCGTCGAAATCCAACTCAACGTCATCGCGCAGCGCGTACTCGGCCTGCCGCGTTCGTAGATCTTAGGAGCTTCACCATGTACTTGGATTTGTCGGAGGAGTCGAAGACTCTGCGCAAGGAATTGCGCGCATACTTCGCAGAGATCATCAACGACGAAGACCGCCGTGCTCTCGTGGATCAGACCGAAGGCGGCCCCGTCTTCGATCGCATCCTGCGCCGGATGGGTAAAGACGGTTGGCTGGGCTTGGGGTGGCCGGAGGAATTCGGCGGTCGGGGTGAGAACCCCGAAGCTCTGTATGTGTTCTACGACGAAGTGATTCGCGCGAATGCGCCGCTGTCACTGGTCACGCTGAACACCGTCGGACCCGCTCTGATCAAGCACGGGACGCAAGCTCAGAAGGACTTCTTCCTGCGTCCGATCCTGGCGGGTGAATTGATCTTTGCCATCGGCTACACCGAACCCAATGCGGGCACCGATCTCGCGGCACTCGAAACGCGCGCCCGCATCGAGGGCGACGAGCTTGTCATCAACGGCAACAAGATCTTCACCAGCGCCGGTGTGTTTGCCGACTGGGTCTGGCTTGCCGTTCGCACCGATCCTGACGCGCCGACGCATCAGGGCATTTCCGTGGTCCTGGTACCGACCAATTCGCCGGGGTTCTCGGTCACCGAAATTCACACCGTGGGCGGAATCAGCACTTCGGCAACCTATTACGAAGATGTTCGGGTGCCGATCAGCAATGTCGTCGGTGAGCTCAATCAGGGGTGGAAGCTCATCACCAACCAGCTCAACCACGAACGTGTTGCCCTGGCAGCACGCGGTGGCATCGCCAACGAGCTCTTCGCCGAGGTGGTCGAGTGGGCAAAGACAGAACCCGCCGGTGACGGCCACGTCTACGACATCGGCTGGGTACGTGAGAAATTGGCGGAAGTCTACGCGCTGCTCAGCGCCGCCGACCTGATGAACCTGCGACTGGTGGCGGACGTCGCCGCCAACACCTTGGGCGGCGGGGATTCGGCCGCGGCCAAGATCTTCGGTACCGAAGCCGTCGTCAGTGCGTACGGCATGCTGCAGGAAGTGCTGGGTGCCAAAGGCTTACTGCGCCCCGGTACACCCGGAGCGGTACTGGAAGGGCGGGTCGAGAACCTGGGTCGGCGCGCCCAGAACAACACCTTCGGTGGTGGTACCAACGAAGTGATGCGTGAAATTGTCGCCGCAAAATGCCTGGGCATGGCGCTTGCTGCGCGTCGCCGGCCCGCTGCACAGAACGAAAAGAGCTGACATGGAATTCGAATTCGACGACAACTTGTCCGCCGTGCGGGATCTGAGTGAATCGATCTTCTCGGCGAAGTCCGGAGTGGACCGACTGCGGGAAGTGGAGAGCACCAGCGGTTTCGACGCCGAACTGTGGAAGCTCCTCGCCGACTCCGACGTTCTGGGAATCGCTCTGCCGGAAGAGGTCGGGGGAGCAGGACTCGGAATGCTCGGCCTGGCTGCGGTGCTCGAACAACAGGGCCGCCGGGTCGCCCAGGTGCCGCTCTGGTCGGTGATTTCCACGGCGGCGCTGCCGATTTCCGAGTTCGGCAGCACGGAGCAGAAAGCGTCGTGGCTTCCGGGACTGCTCGACGGCTCGGTGATCGTCACCGGCGCATTCGACACCGGCTACAACGCCGAGACGGCGGTTCGCGCCGAACCGGCGCCTGACGGTTGGGTTCTGTCAGGCCACGTCGACTCCGTGCCTGCCGCGGAGTTCGCGGCCGCGCTGGTCGTTCCGGTGACGATGCCGGACGGCAGTGTCAGCGTCATGATCGTGCCCACGGACCGGGACGCGCTGGTGCGTACACCGCTTGCGGTGACGAACCGCGAGAGCAACAGCGCTGTGCAGTTCGACGGGGTTGCGGTTACTGCAGCTGACGCACTTCCCGCAGACGGCGCGGTGGTTCGAGACTGGACGTTGCGGCGTGCACGGGTGGCTCTTGCGGCCCTGGCTACCGGCGTCTGCGATGAAGCGCTGGGGATGACGGCGAAATACACCTCCGAGCGAGTGCAATTCGGTCGTCCACTCTCGACCAACCAGGCAGTTGCCGTCCGGGCCGCCGACGCGTACCTCGACACCGAGAGCACAAGGTTGACCACGCACCGCGCTGCCTGGCTGATGGACAGCGGAGTCGAGAGTGAAGCGGAAGCAGCGGCGCTGGTCGCCAAATGGTGGGCGTCGCGCGGCGGCCTGCGTGTGGTGCACGCGACCCAGCACCTGCACGGCGGAATCGGCGCGGACGTCGACTACCCGATTCACCGCTATTTCCTGTGGGGACGGCAGATCGCCTTCACCTTGGGGAGCGCGGGGGCGATAGGCGCCGAACTCGCCGATCAGTTGGAAATCCGAGCCCAGATCGGGGCGTCGGCGTGAATATCTGAGACGACAGGTTGCAGTCACGGGCAGCGCGTCGGCAATCATCGCGCTACTCTGCCCTTCGTGAATCGCACCAGTTCGTTCATCCGGCCGTTGGTTCCGCGGGATCCGCACGAGCCGCATCGGGTGGCGACGCCGCTCGAGCTGCTCACCGACCTCTGCTTCGTCGTGGCGGTCGCTCAAGCGGCCACCGGTCTGCACCACGCGATCAGCGAAGGGCACGCGGCTTCGGGCGTCGGGCACTTCGCGATGGCATTCTTCGCGATCTGGTGGACGTGGCTGAACTTCACGTGGTTCACCTCGGCGTACGACAACGACGACGGAATCGCCCGGCTACTGACCATCTTCCAGATCCTCGGATCGCTGGTCCTTGCAGCCGGCATCGTCCGCTTCTTCAACGACGACGCCCTGCTCATCATCGTCGGCTACGTCATCATGCGAATAGCCCTGGTCATCCAATGGCTCAGGGTGTCGCGGAACGACCCCGAACATGCGCTCACGGCTCGTCGATACGCTCTCGGAATCGTGTTGGTCCAGATCGGTTGGATCGGTTTCTACTTCGTTCCATCCGCCATTTACGTCCCGACGTTCCTGGTGTTGGTTCTGTGCGAATTCGCGGTACCGATCTGGTCGGAGAAGCCGGGCATGACGCCGTGGCACCCGCATCACATCGCGGAGCGGTACTCGTTGTTCTTCATCATCGTTCTGGGCGAGACGATCCTCTCGACCACCATCGCGATTCAGGACGCGGTCGACGGTGAGCATCCGGCAGCGCAGGTCACCTACGTCGTGATCGGCGGCATTCTGATTGTCTTCAGCCTGTGGTGGCTCTACTTCCAACGCAATGCAGGCGAAGTGATCGGCGGTGACAACGTCTCACCCTTCGTCTGGGGGTTCGGTCACTACTTCATCTTCGCCGCCGCTGCCGCCATCGGTGCGGGGTTGGCCTCGCGCGTCGACTTCTGGACTCATCACGGTGACGGCAGCGCGTTGGTGACGGGTGCTGCCGTCACCGTTCCGGTCGCGGTCATCCTTGCCGCCCTGTGGTTCATCCACATTCGACTACATGACTCCTCGGTACGCACCCTCATGCCGTTCTCGGTCGCGATCGTCGTCGTGCTCGGTGGTACCTACACCGCGGTGCCCGAACTGGTTGCGGGACTGGCCTGCGCCGCGCTGTTGGCCGTGGAACTGGTTCTGACCGAGGGGAAATCCGAAACTGTCTGATCCGGGTCAGCGAATCGCGAGTCGTTCCTTGCGAAGCTTGTCGACCTCGGGCAGATGCAGGGGTTCGAGTTCGTTCACACCCAAGGCCCGCATGAGCAGGAGGTCCGCGAGTTCCGGATTCCGGGCCAAGGCGGGTCCGTGCATGTACGTCCCGATCACCGAACCCTGTACGACGCCTTCGAATCCGTCACCGACGCCGTTTCCGACACCATGGGTGACACGTGCGAATCCAGAGGCTGAGCTACCCAGAGTTGTTCCGCCGCGGTGATTCTCGAAACCTGAGAGAGGCGCGGTGAGCCCGTCGATCAAGGGCTTCGTGATGACCTCGCCGATGGAACGCTTCTCCTGCGGAGAGGTCGTGACGTCGAGCATCGAGACACCGTCGACGCGTTCGCCGCTGGAGGTTTCGTACCAGTTGCCGAGCACCTGAATGGCAGCGCAGATCGCCAGAACCGGTGCGCCGCGCTCGGCGGCGCGTTGCAGGCCAGGGTATTTCGCGAGATGGCGCGTTGCGAGTCGCTGAGCGGAATCCTCGGCGCCACCCAATGTGTACACGTCGAGCGAGTCGGGGACCGGATCGCTCAAGGTGATGTCCACGATTTCGGCGTCGTACCCGCGCATCCGCAGACGCTGACGCAGGATCAGGGCATTGCCGCCGTCGCCGTAGGTGCCCATGACGTCGGGGAGAACCAGTCCGATGCGAATTGTCGAGTCAGACATTGCGAGACTCCTTCGCGATGGCGGTGTTGAGATCACGGAAGGCTGTGTAGTTCGCCAGTACCTCCACGCGTCCGGGAGGGCAGGAAGCGATGGCGCGCAACGGATCCGGATCGAGGGTGTGCTCGACGCCTGCGTACGTGAGGCGAACGGCGAGATCGGTTCCGCGTTCGCCGGCGGCCACTACCTTGACGCCTTCGAAGTGCTCGAACTTCACGTCCCACAGCCAGGAGAGGTCCTCGCCGTCCGGCACCTGACCGTTCACCGCGATCACCAGTCCGTCCACCGTGGGATCGATCATCGACAGCGCTTCCTGCCAACCGGCGGGATTCTTCGCGAGCAGCATGTGGACGGAGTGCGGTCCGACCTCGACGGTGCTGTAGCGGCCGGCGACTTCCTGGACCGTCGACGCGGCGGCAACTGCCCCGACCGGATCTGCGCCCAAAGCAGCCGCAGCAGCTACGGCCTGAGCGGCGTTACCGCGGTTGGCTTTTCCGGGGAGAGTCAACGTCATCGGAATCTTCAGGCCGTCGGGGCCGTAGAGATTGTCGTCGTCGAGCCACCAGGTCGGCTCGGGCCGCGCGAAGTCGGAACCGGTACTGCGCCAGTGCTTTCCCTCCCACACGATGGGTTCACCGGTGCGCGGGCAGCTGACGGAATCGCCGGCCCAGCCGCCGCCGGCAGCAACCCACACGACGTTGGCGGCGTCGTATGCCACGGAGGTGACCAGTACGTCATCGCAGTTGGCGACGATCACCGCGTTCGGATGCGCATTGACGCACGCGCGGAGCTTCCGCTCGATCATGTTGATCTCGCCGACCCGGTCGAGCTGATCGCGGCTGAGATTGAGCAGCACGATCACTTCCGGGTTCACGGCGTCGGCTACGTGGGGGACGTGCAGTTCGTCGACCTCGAGTGCTGCCAGCGTTGCGTCCGTACGCGCGGCCAGAGCGGCCACGATCCCGGCATCCATGTTGGCGCCGTCGGCCTGCGTGGCGACGTCACCGAGTGTCGCGAGTGCTGCGGCGGTCATACGTGTGGTCGTCGACTTGCCGTTGGTGCCCGTGACCACGACGGTGCGCTTGCCGCGTCCGAGCTGAGTCATGAGCGTCGGGTCGATCTTGAGGGCGATCAACCCGCCGATCATCGAACCCTTGCCGCGACCGGCCTTCTGCGATGCCCAAGATGCTGCTGCGGCAGCTCGCATGGCGAGCTTTCCGCGCGCTGTGATCGATAGTCCAGTTCCCACGGCCCGAGTTTGGCACAGGGCATCGTCAGACGCCGAGTCGCGCCGGTGGTGAGGCTGCAGGTGTGTCCGAGAAAACAGTGTTCGCGGGCTTGCGCCTCATCTGTGCGGCACTCGCTCCGGCGATCACGATGACTGCCCCGACCAGGGACAACGGGCTCGGATCCTCGTGCAGGAACAGCCAAGATGCGCCGATTCCCACTACCGGTACCAGCAAGGAGAGCGGCGCCACCATGCCGGCGGGATAGCGGCCCATGAGCATCGTCCAGAGCCCGGATCCGGCGATGGTGCCGAGCAGAATGATGTAGGCCAGCCCGACCAGTGACGGCCAGGCGTCGGCACTGAACGCGGTGCCGAGCGCGTGCCATCCGGCGGTGGGGCCTTCGACCACCGCTGACAGGGCGAGCATCGGCAACGGCGGGATGACGCACATCCACAGCATCAAGCGCATCGGTGCGGGCTCGCCGACGGTGTTCGCCGCGGCCAAGCGGCTGCCGAGATTGCCGAACGCCCAGGACAGGCCGCCGAGGAGCGTGAGGATCACGGGCAGCAGTGCCGCGTGGTGTGAACGGTCCCAGCCGATCAACGACATACCGGCTACGGCGACGGCGATCCCGGAGACCTGCCAGACGCTGAGCTTCTCGCGGAGTAGGAACGCGCCGAGGACGACGGTGAACGGCGCGGACGACTGCAGGACCAGTGATGCGAGACCCGTCGGCATCCCCGAATGCATCGCCCAGAAGAGGAAGACGAACTGGCCGAATCCGAAACCGAATCCGTAGAGCAGCAACCAACGGAGCGGTACCTGCGGACGCGGCACGAAGATGACCACCGGAATCGCGATGATCAGGAACCGCAGCGCCGCGAAGAAGAACGGCGGGAAATGATCCAGGCCGACGCGAATGGCCAGGAAGTTCAGACCCCACAAGACGATCACGGTCAGGCCGAGGAGACGATCGCGGGGAGTCATGACGTTAATCGTGAGCCGTACGAAGCATCAGAACAAGCGAATATAGATGCACTATCCATGTAGTTTTGCTACATGGATATTCGTCACCGTATTGATGCCACGCGCTTGCGGATCCTCCGTGAGCTCGCCGACCGAAGAACCGTCGGCGCTACTGCTCTCGCTCTCTCGATGACACCGTCCGCCGTCTCGCAACAACTCAAGATCCTCGGCCGAGAGGCGGGGGTCTCGCTCCTCGAACCGGACGGGCGCACGCTGCGCCTCACCGACGCTGGTCGAGCGCTGGTGCTCCGCGCCGACGACGTGGTGGCGGCGCTCGACCGGGCAGCGGACGAGATGGCGTCGTACCGAGGCTCGCCGCGCGGCAAGGTGCGAGTCGCGTTCTTTCCCTCCGGAGCAGCTCTCCTGCTGCCCGGCGTCCTGACGGCGCTGAAGAACTCGGACGTGGACATCGACGCACACGACGTCGACAAACCGGCGTCGGCCGTCCCTGGACTGTTGGCCGATCACGACGTGATCCTCACTCACCGTGACGAACGCGGCGCCGAGACCTCGTTTCCCCGGGTCAGCGTGCAACCGCTGATGCGTGAACCGATCGACCTGGTGCTGCGGCCTGATCATCCACTCGCCGAGCAGAATTCGGTTCGGTTGGAACAATTGGCCGACGAGAACTGGATCAGCGTGCGCGGCGGGTTTCCGGTCGACGACGTTCTGTTGTCCGTTGCATCCGTCACCGGGGTCCAACCTCGAGTCGCTCATCGGATAAACGATTTCCGAGTTATCGAAGAGTTGGTGGCGGCGGGCCACGGTGTGGCTTTGATGCCGCGTTACGCGATCACACATCCTGGAGTATCGAGGAAACCGGTGGCAGGCGTGCGCGCTGCTCGCGTTTATGAATTGGCAACTCGATTACACATCGACCGCAGCCCGGCTATCGGAGTGGTTCTCGACGCTTTTCGCGACGTCGCCCGGGCGGTCGGTGAATGAACGGCTGTCGGTGCATGAACGGCGGATGGTGAATGAATACAAAACGGGAGCGACACGATTAGTGTCGCTCCCGTTTCGGTAGTGCAATCCTCACTGATTAGTGAGGGCCTGAATCAGGCGAGGGCCTTGGCCTTGAGCGCTGCGAATTCTTCTTCGCTGATGGTGCCGGCGTCGAGAAGCGCCTTTGCATCTGCGATGGACTCGGCCGGGGACTTTCCGGCAACCTCACGGATGTAGCTGTCCTGTGCATTCTTGACCTGCTGAGCAGCCTCCATGGAGCGCTGGGCCATTCCGTCGCTTCGGACGATCAGATAGACGAGCGAGGTGAGCAGCGGAATGAAGAACAGGAAGACGATCCAGATTGCCTTTACCCAGCCGGAAGTCTTGTGATCACGGAATAGGTCGGTGATGATCGAGAAGAGCAGGATCAGGTACGCGATGAACGCGAAGCTGATGATGATCAGCCAGAGGAAGTCCCAAAAGGAATCCATTGTCGAGCCCCATTTCACAAGTCGGATTTGTCTGAGGTGACTATCTCACGTGCCGGGGTCGGCTGCATCATCCTCGATGGGTGAATCCTGTTTGTTAACTTCGCTAAGCGACTCTTTCGGGACCTATGTCATGCCGAAGCGAAAACACGGACCGAAGAACTTCTGTGCCGTGAAAACAACCCTGGTCTCACCCGAAAATCGGGTGAGACCAGGGTTTGTTCAAGAGTCGGGTTCGTATTGCGTGAGTGTCAGCTCGCGCGGTTCACTGCCGAAACCACGGCGCGCAGCGACGCCGTCGTGATCGACGTGGCGATACCCACACCCCAGACGACGGTGCTCTGACCGTCCGGGCCAGTCACTGCGCACTCGACGTAGGCCGCGGCTTGGGCGTCGTCGCCGGCGGACATTGCGTGCTCGGAGTAGTCGAGGACACGAACGTCGAAGTTGATGCTTCCCAGCGCGTCGACGAAGGCAGCGAGCGGGCCGTTACCGGTTCCCGAGATCTCCTGCTCCTTGCCGTTCACCTTGACGATGGCGGTGATGGCGTCGGTGCCGCCGTCCTCCTCGGAGGCGGTGACCTTCTGCTTCATGCGCTCGAGCGGGGTGACGGGGGCGAGGTACTCCTCGTGGAAGACGTCCCACATTTCCTTCGGCGAGACCTCGCCGCCTTCGCCGTCGGTGATCTTCTGGACCGACTGCGAGAACTCGACCTGCAGACGACGCGGCAGCACCAGACCGTGATCGGCCTTCATGATGTACGCGACGCCGCCCTTGCCGGACTGCGAGTTCACGCGGATGACGGCCTCGTAGCTGCGGCCGACGTCCTTGGGGTCGATCGGCAGGTAGGGGACCTGCCAGAGAATGTCGTCGACGTCCGAGTCCTGGTTGTCGGCGTCGACCTTCATGGCGTCGAGGCCCTTGTTGATCGCGTCCTGGTGGCTGCCGGAGAACGCGGTGTAGACCAGGTCGCCGCCGTACGGATGACGCTCGTGGACGGGCAGTTGGTTGCAGTACTCGACCGTGCGACGGATCTCGTCGATGTTCGAGAAATCGATCTGCGGGTCGACGCCGCGCGTGAACATGTTCAGTGCGAGGGTGACCAGGCAGACGTTGCCGGTGCGCTCGCCGTTGCCGAACAGGCAGCCTTCGATGCGGTCCGCGCCGGCCTGGTAGCCCAGCTCGGCTGCAGCGACGCCGGTGCCGCGGTCGTTGTGGGGGTGCAGCGACAGGATGACCGAATCGCGGCGGGCCAGGTTGCGGTGCATCCACTCGATGGAGTCGGCGTACACGTTGGGTGTCGCCATCTCGACGGTGGCGGGCAGGTTCAGGATGACCGGGTTGGCAGGCGTCGCACCCAGGGTTTCGGTGACGGCGTCACATACTTCCTTGGCGTACTCGAGCTCGGTGCCGGTGTAGGACTCGGGCGAGTATTCCCAGCGCCAGTTGGTGTCCGGGTACTTCTTCGACTCGGCCAGGACCAGTTCGGCGGCGTCGGTGGCGATCTTCTTGATCGTGTCCTTGTCGGCGCGGAACACGACGCGGCGCTGCAGGATCGAGGTGGAGTTGTAGAAGTGCACGATCGCGTTCTCGGCACCTTCGCACGCCTCGAATGTGCGCTTGATCAGTTCAGGACGCGACTGCGTCAGCACCTGGATGGTGACGTCGGACGGGATCGCGCCGTCTTCGATGATTTCGCGAACGAAGTCGAAGTCGGTCTGGCTCGCGGACGGGAATCCGACCTCGATCTCCTTGTAGCCCATACGGACCAGGAGATCGAACATACGACGCTTGCGCGCCGGGCTCATCGGATCGATCAGCGCCTGGTTGCCGTCGCGCAGGTCAACGGCACACCACTGGGGTGCTCGGTCGATGATCTTGTCCGGCCAGGTGCGGTCGGGCAGCGTGACCGTCTCGACCTCTTCGGCGAACGGGCGGTAGCGGAACGTCGGCATCGACGAGTTTTTCTGCGTGTTCCACGCAGGCTGGTCGGAAGGTGCCGGCTTCGTGGGCGGGGTAATGGTGCGAGTGCCGGTGGTGAATGCGTCAGCGGGGGACATTGGTGTGATCTCCAGGATTGTGGACCTGGCCTGATGACCTGTTGGTCAAGACCATGAGTCCGGAAGGCTTGGTCGACCGGCGCACAAAAACCCCGCGGCGGGAGGCCAGTCTGGATCAGACCCCGTCGCGGCAACCAAGAAGGAGTGCGCGCTGCATGCACAGCACTCTACTCCTGGATTTCGCGAGAAATCGGTGGGGTTCGCCCTCATGTCCAATTTGTCGCCGAATTGTGCTGCCGTTTCGGCCTCGAAAATGGTGGACTGTCGTCCATGGATCCCCGAATCGCCGTGGCGAGCACGTACCTCGACGCGCTCCGTAGTCACGATGGCAGTTCCGTACCGCTGGCTCCGGACGCGGTACGTCACGAGGTCGGGTTGAAGACCGGATTTTCGGGGAATCATTTGCGGCGCAGCCTTTCCGGAGGTCCTCAGTATCGCGTGATCCGCGACATTCGTGAGGTGGAGTGGACGGTCGACGGGGACGACCTGACGGCTGACTACCTCCTTGACGCCGGGTTGTTCGGGCGCAACCTGATGACCGTTCGGGTTACCGAGACCTTCCGGATACCCGCTGACGATCACCGCATTCACCACATCACCGCGAAGATTCGACCGGCGCGCGCCAAGCACACGTGATGCGCTCGATCCGCTGGATCGTCTGTTCACTACTGATCGTTCTCGCTGGTCTCGGTTTTGCCGGCTCGGTGCTCGCGCTGTTCGTCCACACCCAGGTGAACGACACCGACAGCTATGTCGAGTCCGTTGCCCCGCTGGCTGCCGACCCCGCTGTCCAATCGGCGGTCGTTGATCGGCTGACCGAGGAATTGACGCAGCGGTTGGACGGGTTTCCGCAGGTGGTGACGAGACAGGCCGAGAGACTTGTTCGTGAGGCCGCTCAGTCGTTGGTCTCGAGCGACCAGTTTGCGACGCTCTGGACCGCGGCCAACCGTCGAGCGCACGCGCAACTTGCCGCGATGGTGACCGGCCGAGCCGCCGACGGCATAGTTCGGGCCGACGAAAGCGGAACGGTCACCGTCTCCCTCGAACCGGTCATGACGGAACTGAGGACGAACCTGCGCGATCGCGGATTCACCGTGATCGATCGCCTCCCGGCGCTCGATCCGCAGTTCGAGATCCTGCAATCCGACGAGTTGGTGCGGGCCCAGGATTTCTCGAACACTCTCGACCGAGCAGCAGCCTGGTTGCCGTGGGCGTCGGTGGCCTGCGCGATTACGGCCGTCGCAGTTGCACCGGGGCGAATGCGCGCGCTGTCCCTGGTCGGGCTGGCGACGGCGGTGGCGATGATCGCCCTGCTGGTGGCGCTGGCCGTCGTGCGTCGGGTCTATTTACAGAATTCAGACATACCGTCGTCCGAGGCGGCTGTGGCGGTGTACGACGCGCTGGCAGTTTCCCTGGTCAGCAGTATCCGCGTGCTTCTCGCCTGCGGAGTTGCCGTCGCGGTGGTCGGTTACGTTGCCGGTGGTTCGCGTTCTGCGACGTTGATGCGAGCGCGGATCTCGCAACTGATCCCGCGCGGATCTGAGGCGAACAGCAGTACGCATCGGGAAGTCCCAGGACCACCTCGGTAAGCTCGACCTCTGGTATCTGTAAACAATTTCGACCTGGAGGTAGAAACGCGTGGCTCTCGTCGTCCAGAAGTACGGCGGATCCTCGGTGGCAACCGCCGAGCGCATCCGACGAGTCGCTGAACGGATCGTCGAGACCAAGAAGGCCGGCAATGATGTCGTCGTCGTGGTGTCAGCGATGGGCGATACCACCGATGAGCTGCTCGACCTGGCTCAGCAGGTGTGCCCTTCCCCGCCGGCCCGTGAAATGGACATGCTGCTGACCTCGGGTGAGCGCATCTCCAACTCCTTGGTAGCGATGGCAATTCACTCCCTCGGCGCCGAAGCTCGTTCGTTTTCGGGCTCACAAGCCGGAGTCATCACGACCGGCAGCCACGGAAACGCCAAGATCATCGACGTCACGCCGGGCCGTGTTCGCACCGCCCTCGACGAAGGCTCGATCGTTCTGGTCGCCGGATTCCAAGGCGTCAGCCAGGACAGCAAGGACATCACGACGCTCGGACGCGGTGGCTCCGACACCACCGCCGTGGCGTTGGCAGCTGCACTCAACGCTGACGTCTGCGAGATCTACACCGACGTCGACGGCGTTTTCTCCGCCGACCCGCGCATCGTCCCCGACGCTCACCGCCTCGAGACGGTTTCCTTCGAGGAAATGCTCGAACTCGCAGCGTGTGGTGCCAAGGTGCTCATGCTCCGGTGCGTCGAGTACGCCCGTCGTTACAACGTGCCCGTGCACGTCCGTTCGTCATACACCACCAAGCCCGGAACAATCGTGTCCGGATCGATGGAGGACATTCCTGTGGAAGAGGCCCTGATCACCGGAGTCGCGCACGATCGCGGCGAAGCCAAGATCACCGTTGTCGGATTGCCGGACACACCGGGACATGCTGCCAAGGTGTTCCGCGCTGTCTCCGATGCCGAGATCAACATCGACATGGTGCTGCAGAACATCTCCAAGGTGGAGACCAACAAGACGGACATCACCTTCACGCTGCCGACCGCCGACGGCCCCCGCGCCGTCGAGATCCTGACCAAGCGTCAGGAAGACATCGGCTTCACACAGATCTTGTTCGACGACCACATCGGCAAGGTTTCCCTGGTCGGCGCCGGAATGCGGAGCCACCCGGGCGTCACGGCCACGTTCTGTGAGGCACTGGCCAAGGCCGACATCAACATCGATCTCATCTCGACCTCCGAGATCCGCATCTCCGTGCTGGTCAAGGACACCGAACTCGACGACGCCGTGCGCGTTATCCACGCCGCTTTCGGTCTCGGCGGCGACGAAGAAGCCGTAGTACACGCAGGAACAGGACGGTAATTTCTGATGACAACAATCGCTGTTGTCGGTGCGACCGGTCAGGTCGGCATCGTCATGCGCACTCTGCTCGAAGAACGTAACTTCCCCGCGGACAAGGTGCGGTTCTTTGCATCGGCACGCTCCGCCGGTAAGAAGCTGACGTTCCGCGGCGAAGAGATCGTTGTCGAGGATGCCGAAGCAACGTCCGACGAGGATCTGAAGGGCATCGACATCGCCCTCTTCTCCGCCGGTGCGACGCTGTCTCGTGCGCAGGCCCCGCGCTTTGCCGCGGCCGGTGCGACGGTTGTCGACAACTCTTCCGCATGGCGCAAGGATCCCGAGGTTCCCCTCGTGGTCAGCGAGGTCAACCCGCAGGACACGAAGAACCTGGTCAAGGGCATCATCGCGAACCCCAACTGCACCACCATGGCAGCGATGCCGGTGCTCAAGGTTCTGCACGACGAAGCCGGTCTGCAGCGTCTGATCGTCTCCAGCTACCAGGCTGTGTCCGGTAGCGGCATCGCCGGCGTCGAGGAACTCCTCGGCCAGGTGCGCGCCGTTGTCGGTGACGCCGAGAAGCTGGTTCACGACGGCAGCGCCGTCGACTTCCCGGCCCCGAACAACTACGTCGCCCCCATCGCGTTCAACGTCCTGCCGCTGGCAGGTTCGCTGGTCGACGACGGAAGCGGCGAGACCGACGAGGATCAGAAGCTCCGTAACGAGAGCCGCAAGATCCTCGGACTTCCTGATCTGCTGGTTTCGGGCACCTGCGTGCGCGTTCCCGTCGTGACCGGACACTCGCTCGCGATCAACGCAGAGTTCGCGAACCCGCTCTCGGTCGCTCGTGCGAAGGAAATCCTCGCCGACGCTCCCGGAGTGGAGTTGGTCGAGGTTCCGACGCCGCTGGCCGCTGCCGGCGGCAACGCGTCGCTGGTCGGTCGTATCCGTCAGGATCCGGGTGTCCCGGAGGGACGCGGACTCGCGCTCTTCGTTTCGGGTGACAACCTCCGTAAGGGCGCCGCTCTCAACACGATTCAGATTGCCGAGCTGTTGGTCGGCTAGATCTTTCGTTCGGTACCGGCCCCGCACCTAGGTGTGGGGCCGGTGTCGTTCAGCAGGAGCTCTAGTCGAGTTCGGAAATGGCGACCAGGCCGCCGAGGTACTCGGCATCCGAATACGCTTTGGCGAGAAGCACTCCGAGTTCACCAAGAGCTTCGTTGTCGCTGCCGTACGCAACAAACATGCCGGCTTCGGGATCGGTGCCGAAGCGGCCCTCCAGATGCGGTGCATCGCGGCCTACCACCGCATGGGCCACCGACGCCCAGTCGTAACCGGAGCCTTCGAAACCCTCTACCTGCTCGAATACCGCTGCTACCTTGCCGAAGTGCTGGTCGGTGAGCATCAGTGACCAGTTGCCCGGAGACGTTTCGAAAAGCTGTAGCGGTTCGATCGATGGTGATGTCATGCGTGTATTGAAGCAGATCCGACCGACAGGTTTCAGTGGTCTGCTAACGCCCGACCGACTGAGCGAGCGCAACAGCAAAGCTGGAAAGGCGTTCTCGGGTATAGGTTTCGGGGTCGCTGACGGCCAGTCGTCCGAGCATTTCGGCAAACGACATCATGGTGTGTGCGAGGAGAACCGGATCAAGGCCTTCGAGCTTCGGTTCGAGGGCAATCCCGGCACGCGCCAGTTCTTCGGCGCGGGCGAAGACAGCTCCGCGAGAGAGCTTCAGCAAGCCGTGATACTCGCTGGGGGCGTTCTCGACAGACGTCAGAATCAGGCGCCAGCGCGTCGGGTTCTCCAGTACGGCGTCGACGAAGGCGCCAACGGTTCCGGTGTATGACGCCGCTGGGCCGAGTTCGCTCAGATCCGTCGGCATGGTTTCGAGCACCTGAGCGATGGCTCGCTCGTGCTCGCGGCGCAGGAGTGCAGCGACGAGATCGGTCCTGGTATCGAAAATCGTGTAGAGGACGGGCTTGCCGACGCCGGCTTCGGCAGCGACGGATTCCATGCTGAGGTTGTGCAGGCCTACGCGGCCGGTGACCTCGAATGCTGCGTCGAGCAACTGTTCGCGTCGTTGCTCGGGCGCCATGCGAGGGGCGTATTTGCGTCGCGGTGTATCCGTTGCGTCAGCTTGTGACCTGGTCATCGTGTGCCTCACCTCCGCTCCCACCCTAATCTGCCTGCCAATTCTTCGTGAATCATACGCAACCGTTGTATTCGTCGTCATCAATTGTTACGGTGGCGTTGTATTCGAAGGGGCGGTCAGCGAGGCGCCTCTGCCGAGATCTCTAGGAGAACAACCGCGATGACAGCGTCGACCTCTTTGGTGCCGAATGATCTGTTGCTCCATCCCTCCACTTACGATCGGCCGGAATTCGACGCGACCACGCGGAGACTGCTGGGCGCGACCGTCGACTGGTTCGAGGCGCGTGGAAAGAATCGACTTCTGGCCGACTATCACGACAAGACGTTTTACTCCGACTTCCTCGACTTCGCGGCAAAGGAAGGCCTGTTCGCGACTTTCCTGACCCCCGCCCGCGACAGCGGCGGTGACTCCGACAAGCGCTGGGATACCAGCCGTATCGCCGCGCTGTCCGAGATCCTCGGCTTCTATGGACTCAACTACTGGTACCCGTGGCAGGTGACCATTCTCGGCCTGGGGCCGGTGTGGCAGAGCGACAACGAGACTGCAAGGGCGCGAGCAGCTTCCGCTTTGGCTTCCGGAGGCGTTGCGGCATTCGGATTGTCCGAGAAAGAGCACGGCGCCGACGTCTACTCCACCGACATGGTCTTGACGCCGAACGGCAGCGGCGGGTACCTGGCCAGCGGTTCGAAGTACTACATCGGAAATGGCAACTGCGCCAACACGGTCTCTGTCTTCGGTCGCGTCGACGGAGTGGAGGGCGCCGATCAGTACGTCTTCTTCTGCGCCGACTCGGACCATCCGGCATTTACCGTGGTGAAGAACATCGTTCCGGCCCAGATGTACGTAGCGGAGTTCTCACTCGCCGACTATCCCGTTGCGGCAGAGGATATCCTGCATACCGGCGAGGCAGCATTCAGTGCCGCACTCAACACCGTGAACATCGGAAAATTCAACCTGTGTTTCGGCGGAATCGGTATGTCGACTCATGCCTTGTACGAGACGATTACCCACGCGCACAATCGAATCCTGTTCGGCAATCCCGTCACGGCGTTCCCACACGTACGACGTGAATTCGTCGACGCGTACGCGCGCCTGCTGGCGATGAGGCTCTTCTCGGATCGTGCGGTGGACTACTTCCGCACCGCATCGCCCGAGGACCGCCGCTACCTCTTGTTCAATCCTGTCACCAAGATGAAGGTGACAACCGAGGCACAGAAGGTGATCGGACTGCTCTCCGACATCGCTGCGGCAAAGGGCTTCGAGAAGGACAGCTACCTCGCGGTGGCCAAGATGGATGTCGACGGGCTGCCCAAGCTCGAGGGGACCGTCGCCGTCAATCTCGCCCTGATCGCCAAGTTCATGCCGGCGTACCTCTTTGCCCCCGAGTCATTTCCGGCGATTCCGACGCGTAACGACGCAGCCGACGACGAGTTCCTGTTCCGTCAGGGCCCGGCACGGGGGTTGTCCAAGGTTCGATTCGACGACTGGCGAGCGGTGTACGCGAAGTTTGCGGATGTTCCCAACGTCGCACTGTTCGTGGAGCAGGCCGAAGCTCTCGTGACCCTCCTTGCCGAAGCTGCACCGGATGCGGCGCAGCAGGTCGACTTGGACTTCGGCCTGGCGATCACCGAACTCTTCACCCTCGTCGTCTACGGCCAGTTGATCCTCGAACAAGCCGAGATCTTGGGATTGGACGAGGGGCAGCGGAGCGATGGGGTGCTGGATCAGATCTTCGACGTCCTGGTCCGCGACTTCAGTGCTGCAGCGGTGGAGTTGTACGGAAAACCCAGCGCCAGTGAAGATCAGCAGCGGTTGGCTCTCGCATCTATTCGGCGCCCCGCGTTCGCGGCCGAGCGATTCGAGTACGTCTGGCAGCAAGTAGTCGCCTTGTCTGGTGCCTACGAAATGAACTGTGCAGGGTCAACGAACGGGGAGGAATGAAATGTCTGAACTGACGATGAATCGACCGCGTGAGGATTACGGCTTCTTCGGCCCAGGATCACCCAGTTGGAAGATCTGGGCGGCTCCGACAGCATTGATCGGTTTCCAGCGGTCAGTGGTGCTCGAGCACTTCGACCCCTTCCTTGCTGCCGCGGTGGCAGATATGAGCGGGATCTACAGCGATCCCGCCGGGCGACTCGACCGAACCTTGGCGTACTTCCTGACCGTCGCCACTGCCGACGGGCGGACGGCACTGGCGTTGTCCGACCATCTCATGACGGTTCACGCTCAGGCCACGGGTATCGAACCGATCACCGGAACTCGTTACAGTGCAAACAATCCGGCGTCACAACTGTGGATCCACGTGACCGGTTGGCATTCGGTGCTCAAGTGCTACGAGATGTACGGGCCGGGCCCACTCTCCGCCGTCGAAGAGCAGCGGTACTGGGAAGAATGCGTGATCGCTGCCGAACTGCAGACATGCAAAGCGTCCGACGTTCCGCGCTCGCGAGACGAGGTACGGGAGTACTTCGCTGAAGTCAGGCCCAGATTGTGTACCTCCGAGCGTGCCAACCGGGCGATGCACTACTTGTTGAGAACGCCAAGGGCGCAGGGGAAGACGAAGTTCGCGGCGTTCAGCCGATTGGTCGCGCCGGCCACTATTGCAACATTGCCGGGCTGGATGCGAACCATGGGCGGCTTCGATCAACCCGCTTTGTTGGACAGGGCAATTGCGCCCGCGGTGCGAACTGCGGTCCGGGTCGGCAGTTCACCGAAGAACATGACCACTGCTCTGAAGGTCATCGCGCCGATGACTGGCAAGGTGTTGGAGCGCCACCTGCGTGACGAGCAACCCCTCGACCCGAGAGTTGTCACCCCAGCGGAGATTCGGGAGCGATTCCCACGCGCCACCAAAGTTCCGCAGGCGGTCTGACGGAATTCACGGCTTTCGGCACCGCATCGAGATCTGCTCGATGCGCTGCTGGCACGTGTTCTGTTGTGCCTGAGGAGTACTACCTCAGGTTTTGAATGTGGTGTTCGCCGGCCGCGGGTGCTGCCCGGGGTCGATCGAGGGTGGTGGGATGAACCAGGGTTTGTTGTCGGCGCCGATGCGGATTTCCCATTTCCCGACGAATCCGGTTTTGCGGTGCATCAGCCGGTGATGTGAACGGCACAGCAGGACAAGGTTGTTCATCACCGTGGGGCCACCGTTGGCCCAGTGCCGAATATGGTGCGCATCGGTCCACGCGGGAACACACGTGCAGCCGGGGAAGGCGCAGCCTTTGTCTCTCGCGATCAGCGCCACTCGCTGCTCGGCGGACACCAACCGTTTCCCGGGTTTCGCATCCAACGGCGCGCCGTGACCGTCGAGCAGCACCGTGGACAGGAAACAATCACAACCGAGGAGTCTGGTCTGCGATACGGATAGTGGTCCGAGCCAGGGCATGTGCCCGACATCGAGATCCGACACAGCCACTCCGTCACCAGGAGCAGCGGGTGTTGCGGCGCAGTCACGGTGCTCCGCGAGATCGCGGGCGTTGATGTGCACGTTCACGTGCGGCCGCTGACCACCGTCGGTGCCGGTTTTGGCGCAGTCCAGATAGCGGCGGATCAGTTCGGTGAACCCGTCCGCGGTCCGCTTCGCCGCCGACCGGGAATCCGGGGTTCCATCGGGTGCCGGGGTGGGCATCGTCAGATTCGACAGGGCCGATAGCAGCATTTCACCGGTGAGAGCATCGAAATCACCGCGCACCACCACTCGACCGTTCAGTGTCGATGCGATCCGCAACTCGTTGCGGTCGATGTCTTCGGCGGGTGGAATCTCATCGGATTCGAAGATTCGCTCCAAGGTCGCGATAACACTCCGGACTTTCGTGGTCGTCGACTCCACGCCCGACGCAGCAGCCAACAACAAATCGATGCACTTCGGTAGCGCTTCCTCCGGCATCCCCTTCGGTGGTGATTCGCAGAACGCCACGATCAACACGGCATGCTCGAACGAGCAGTCCCCGACATCGAACCGAGCAGCCACCGCGGGAAACGGCCGCAGCGCCGCACCGAGGGCGGCGATCTTCTTCCCGTCCCGGATCTGCAGCATCGTGTTCGCCGCCAACCAGGACCCCACTCCGCGGCTGGCAATCACCTGATCATCCGGGCGCATTGAGAGTTCGTCGACCACCGCCACCCGAACAGCCTCGAGACGAAGAATCTCCGCGCTCGCCGACACCGCAGCAGCACGCAACTCAGAAGCAGGCAACCGCCACAGGCGTCCGCGCAACCCCACCGCAGAACCAGACACCACATCCGACAACAAGACACTCATTGAATCCCCCGATCCCCTACACACAAGAATACTCGAACATGCGTTCGAGTCAAGAGTGTTTTCGAATCCTCGATTCGATCCCGTCAAGGAGGATCTGTAGGCCCTGAGTAAATGACTCTTCGGTTTCTCGTTCGAGATAGAAGTCGCCGCCCGGTACCGGTGGGGCCTCCCGACCCAACTGCATCGTGTGGGGGAAGTTGTCCGCGAAATCCGGTGCAGCATCGGCCAGTGCAGCAGAAGACTCTGCCCACCAATGAAATTCGGAATCTCCGATGGTCGAGGCGCTCCGGATCTCAGCTAGGGTCCGCGCGGACCCCCGGATGAAATGGAAAATCATGCTCACCGATCTGCGGATGATCGGGGCGTCGAGACCCGTGGAGTAGAGAATGGACAGGAGTGATTCGAGTCCTGCCTGCTCGTGCGGACCCAGGACGGGGCGCGCCAACGAGACATCCAATGTCCACGGATGGCGTGTATGTAGGGCGAAGAGTGCGGCGGCCCAGTCGGACAGTGCCATGCGCCAGTCGCCGGTGTCTGCGATCGGCGGTAGCTCGGCATGAACCCGGTCGTACATCAGGTCCAGTAGTTCGTCCTTTCCCGGTATGTAGGTGTACAACGACATCGCACTGCGGCCGAGGTGGTCGCCGATCATGCGCATCGACAACGGTGTCGTGGGGTTGGCGTCGGCGACTTCGATCGCGGCGTCAACGACTGAGTCCGTGGACAGCGCGGGCCTCGGTCCTCGGCGGCCGGAAGGCGCCTCGGGCTGACGCCACAGAAGTGAAATCGTGCGTGAGATATCGCGTCGGCCTGCCTGTTTATTCATCTTGTCGCTTTCGTGGAGTCGCGCTATTGTGAATTACTTTACAGTGTAAAGATTTGGGAGTGGGCATGGTTGAGGCAAGACTTCACGACGGGACAACTATCGATGTCGAGGTTCTCGGACATGGCCCCGCCGTGCTGATGCCCGTGAATCCGATTTCGGCTACCGGCATCAAGGCTGACGAACTGCGCGCCTGGGGCGTTGACCCCTCGCTCGGTCGAACGTTCATGGAAGGGTTGGCGTCGAACTTCACTGTGGTTGCCTTCGACTACGAAGGGCACCGGATGGCGTCGCCCGCTCCGGACACGCTCACTCCCGACAACATCACGTCCGACATTCTGGCTGTGGCGAATTCGGCTGGGATCGACCAGTTCGCCTACTACGGATACTCCTGGCTGGCTCTGTGCGGATTGCAGTTGGCGCTGCGCACCGATCGTCTGACCGCACTCGTCATGGGTGGTTTCCCGCCGGTGGATGGGCCGTACAAGGCGATGCTCCAGGTTACCGAAGCTACACACCGCATGACGAGTGAACCGCCCCAGCGCACATCACAGCCCACGGCATCATCAGGCGAGTTCGATTGGAACTCCATCGACATCGCGTTGACCGGAGCGCAGACCCGGCAGTTCGTGACGCTGTACCGCGCACTTGGTGAATTCGACGATCGAACGATTCAAGGGCGCATCCTTTGTCCGCGAATGTGTTTCGTCGGTTCAGAGGACGTCATCGAATACGGTGACCGATGGGGTGGGGTACGGGTCGCGCCGGCCGATCTCGACCTCGACGCCGCTCGGTCGGCAGGGTGGGATATCGAGGTACTCGTCGGTCTGGATCACACGCAGGCAATGCAACCGGCTCATGTTCTACCCATCCTCAAACCTTGGTTGGAGAAGATGGTCGGTGTTTGACCGTGCGAGCACACGGGTAACCCGCTCCGGATGCCGTCAGCGTGAGGGGGCCGTGAGTGGACGAGTCACACAAGATCCGTCGACGATCGTTTGTTCAAGGGCTTGGCTTGCTGGCCGGCCTGAGTGCATTGTCCGCTGGATCAGCGACAGCTCGACCCCCTGACATCGATCCGCTACGCCCATTCCAACTTCCGTCACCCCGGCTGGAACCGTTTCGGGAGACCCTTCCTGTCCTGCCGGGCATTTCGGGTGGAAACCTGGAGCTTCGCGCGGCTTCGTCGATGCACCGTTTCCACCCGGACCTACCGCCGTCGCCGTCGCTGGGTTACGGCGGAATGGATTATCTGGGCCCCACCATCGAAGCTCACGTCGATCAGCTCGTCACAGTCCGATATGCCAATGACATTTCTGCGTATCCGCTTGCCGCGGATGTCGATCCGGGTCTGCACGGCGTCAGCGACCTCGACCGCACACAGGTCCCCACCTCGCTTCACCTGCACGGAGGAGTTACTGCACCACAGTTCGACGGACATCCGGAGTTGATCCAGCGTCCGGGCGAAGGTTTGGTCCACGAATACACGAATGGTCGTGCCGCCGGCAATCTCTGGTACCACGATCACGCCATGGGAATGACGCGCCTCAACGTCTACGCCGGATTGGTCGGGATGTATTTTCTCCGTGACGACGTTGACACGGGCGCCGCCGGGAATTCTCTCGGCCTGCCGACCGGTGAGTTCGAACTTCCGATGATTCTGCAGGACAAGGTATTCACTTCCGACGGTCAGCAGAGTGTCCGTTCCACGTGGCTCACTCCGCAAGGTTCATGGGATCCGGCGACCCCCGGTGACGTTGGCGTGGTGAACGGCGTCGTATGGCCGAAAGTGGAGGTTGCCCGCGGCCTGTATCGATTGCGACTGCTCAACGCCGCAACCTATTCGGTGTGGAATCTGCATTTCGCAAATCGTATGCGGTTCTGGGTGATCGGGTCCGAAGGCGGTTTACTGGCCGCTCCGGCGCCGACGGATCACATTCGGTTGAGTCCGGGTGAGCGCGCTGATCTGCTTGTCGACTTCAGTATGCTCGAGCCGGGCACGACGGTGGAATTGCGCAACGACGAACCGGTACCGCTTGCGGTGGCTCAACGCGGCACGCAGGTGATGCCGGTGTTCTGTCGGTTCGACGTGGGCAGCGCAAAGGGATTCACCGGCTCGATCCCGCAGCAGCTGAATTCCGTTGCCGCCGAACCGGCGTCCCCGGATGTGGTGCGAAATCTCACGATCATGCAGCTGTCGCGTCCGTCGGATTACCCGTCGATCACTATGTCGCTCAACAATTTGAGGTTCACCGATTCGGATATCGAACTGCCACGTCAGGGAGCCGTCGAGCAATGGAATCTGATCAACATCACCACGGAACCACATCCGATTCATCTGCACCTGGTGGCGTTCCGCGTTGTGGGACGCCAGAGCCTCGACACTGCAGCACTGATGCAGCGGTATCCGGTGCCTGACTTGGGGGTCCGGTGGACGCCGTCGGCGGAGGAATTCGTGACCTCTTCGCTGCGGCCTCCCGAAGTGTGGGAAACGGGGGAGAAGGACACGGTCATCGTGGATGCCAACTCGATCACCCGCGTGATCGTGCGCTTTCCGACGGCCGACGAGTTGGGCTTCGATCCGGATGCAACTTTCGCGAGAGGTTCCATGGCAGATCACTCGGCGCACGGAGAAGCTGGCATGGGGGACTTGCAGGGGTACGTCTGGCACTGCCACATGCTCGATCACGAAGACCACGACATGATGTTGCGATACCGGGTGGTGACGTAGCCTTCAAAGGGAGAAAAGTTCCCAGAGGAGGCAGCTGTGTCGGAAGGTGCGCCCACCGGGCCCCTGGACGGATATCGGGTGATTGAACTCGGAACCTTGATCGCCGGGCCCTTCGCCGGGAAATTGCTCGGCGACATGGGAGCCGACGTGATCAAGATCGAATCACCGGACCGTCCAGACCCGCTTCGTACCTGGGGTCAGGCAGAGCAGGACGGTCATCGATTCTTCTGGACGGTTCACGCCCGCAACAAGCGGTGTGTGACGTTGGACCTTCGCGTCGACGCGGGCCGAGACCTGTTTCTGAATCTGATCGAACATGCCGACGTGGTGGTCGAGAACTTCCGGCCGGGCACCCTCGAGAAGTGGGGTCTGGGATTCGACGTGCTCAGCGCGCGCAATCCGAAGTTGGTGTTGGCCAGGGTATCCGGCTACGGGCAGACCGGACCGCAAGCCAAGAGCGCCGGCTACGCCTCGGTTGCCGAAGCGGTCAGCGGATTTCGGCATCTGAACGGTTATCCAGGGCAGGCGCCTCCGCGTATTGCCCTTTCGCTCGGAGATTCTCTCGGCGGGATGTTCGCCGTTCAGGGAGTGCTGGCGGCGTTGCTCTCACGAGAGCGGACCGGCCGTGGTCAGGTGGTCGACGTTGCCCTCACGGAATCCTGTCTGGCGGTGCAGGAATCCACGATCCCGGACTACGATCGGGGCGGGATCATCCGGCAGCCCTCGGGAACGAGGTTGGAGGGTATCGCACCGTCCAACATCTACCAGACCTCTGAAGGAAACTGGGTGGTGATCGCGGCCAATCAGGACACGCTCTTCGTGCGTCTGTGCACCATCATGGGTCGACCGGAACTAGCGCAAGACGACCGATTCTCCAATCATGTTGCGCGTGGCAAACATCAGGACGAGCTCGACGAATTGATCAGCGCCTGGGTTGCGCTCCAAGATCCCACCAGTCTCGTGGAACGCCTCACCGAAGTGGGAGTTGTTGCCGGGCCGATCAATACGGTTGAAGATGTGGTCAAGGATCCGCAGCTGATCGAACGGGGGATGCTCGTCGACCACTACGACGAGCGGATCGGGGAAAACGTCCTCGGCCTGGGCGTCGTGCCTACATTCAGTGAGACACCCGGATCCGTTCGCAACGCGGGAGCAGCGTCGCCGGGGTACGACAACGCTTCGGTCTGGGGTGGGCTCCTCGGACTCTCGGGCGACGAGCAGACAGAACTGAAGAAGAAGGGCGTGATCTGACGTGTCGGTACCTGAAGCAGGTGTTCCCGCGGTCAGCATTCGTGAAGTCGGGCCACGGGATGGGTTGCAGATCGAAGACCCGGTCTCGCTGGCGGAGAAACTTCGTCTTGTCGAAGCTCTGGCTGCGACAGGTGTTTCGCGCATCGAGGCGACGTCGTTCGTGTCACCGCGTGCGGTGCCGGCACTGGCCGACGCGGAGTTGTTGGCCGCAGAGTTGCACCAGTGGCCAGGCATCGAGTTCTCGGCATTGGTCGCCGGAATCGGTGGAGCGAAACGGGCCGTTGCTGCAGGAATGCAAACCGTCGAATATGTGGTGTCGGCATCGAATAGCCACAGCGAGGCCAATACTCGGTCGACGACGGAGCAAGCGACCGAACGTATCGGAGAGGTCGTCCGGATCGTCCACGAGGCTGGTGGACGGGTGGAGGTCATCGTGGCCACGGCCTGGGACTGTCCGTTCGACGGTCCAACCGATCCGGACCGTGTTCTGCGGATTGCGGAGCAGGCCAAAGAGTTCGGCGCTGATCAGTTCTCGATCGCGGATACCATCGGCACTGCCACACCGGGACGCGTCGGACGGTTGATCGACGCTGTCGGCGAAAGAGTGGGTGACTTCGGCTTGGGTGTGCACTTCCACAACACGCGTGGCGCTGGTCTTGCCAGTGCGTTGGCGGCTGTGCAGCACGGAGTTCGAAACCTGGATGCGTCCACCGGTGGCCTGGGCGGTTGCCCGTTTGCTCCTGGTGCCAGTGGCAATATCGCGACTGAGGAACTGGTCTACATGCTCGAAGACATGGGCATTGCGACAGGTATCGACCTGGATGCGAGCATTCGTGCCGCTGCCGTTGCAGAGGAGATAGTGGGCCATACGGTTCCCAGTAATCTTCTCCGCGCCGGCGATCGGAAGCGATAGGGACCTTTACTCTTCTCGGTTGGGTGATGCCAGCTGCAGTTTGACCAGCTGCTCGTGTGCCGCCGGCGGCCAACCGATGCGCTGTTTCTCCAGATACCATGCACCGGCGGCACATGCGATCGCGAGGACGAGCCAGATCGCTACGCTTCCGATCTGAGAGCCCAGGTCGCTCGATGAGGATACTTCGCCCGTGCTGTAGTCGTATTCCGTTGTCGTGGTGATTCCCTCGACTGCGAAGGTCCACAGAATCGGAAGGGCACACAGTGCGGCAAGGGCGCGTGCAACATGTGCTGGACGCAGTTCGAAGATCTTTCATTTCTCCTGGTGATCGACGCGGTGAATCTCACTCTCCTCGAAAGCTATTCGGGATAGACGGCGCTGTCTGTAGTCGGATCGACGGACATGGACGAGGCGCCGAGTTCCCTCTGATCTCCCTGCCGTAACAGCTGCATTCCGTTGTGATCGAACTCGATTCGTCGAACGTCTTCAGTGTCGACCAGCATCGTGGCCATTGCGGTGCGCCGAGGTGGAAGGATCCGAATGGTCACTTTGCCTCGCGTGATCGCGGTGAGTTCCCGGACGATGCTCGCGTGGATTCGGTCGCGCACGGCGGGGTCAGCACCATCCATTCCGTGGTCGTCGAGCAGGACTACCTCGACGCCGCGGTTTCGAGTGGCATGCACAGCATCGATGACATCTGTCTGTTGTAAGCCAGGCGCCCTCAGCGAATCTCGGAGTTGCGCCTCGAGGAGTTCGCATTCTTGCCGCTCGGCGGTTGTCAGCGGAATCCCGGAAGCGACCCGTTCGAGGAGTGGGCGCGCAAGTAGATCGAGCCTGTCGAGTTGCGCGTCGCGTTCCTCGAGAATCGCAGCGCTAGCGGATGCGGAGGCAATTCGTTGGGTGGACTGCTCCCGAAGTTCGTAGATAACCCTGGCTTGAGGACGGATGGTGTACGCGAAGAAGGTCGACATCAGAACAGGGCCCGCGTTGATGACCGTCAACGACACTCCGTACATGGCCCCCTGGCCGGTAGTGGAGGACCAGATGGCGGTCACCAACACCATGAGCCCAAGCCCGAGCCACGCGAGTGCTGTACGCCCACGAACGCACATGAAGGTGAAAACGGCCGTAGACATCCCGAACATCCACAATTGAGTCATGTCGTTGACGGGCACTGGAACCACTGACAACACAAGGCCACTCGTGACGGCGCCAGTCAGAGACACCAGAACGCTCTGCCCCAGCGGCATCGGGTCGCCTCGGCTCAGAACGAGTGTAAAAGCCGCAGTTGAGCACACGATAATTGCCAAGACCATCGGCCAGACTGCGCGGACGTCGGAGGAGGTGTACGCGACCGAGATCACGCAGGTGAGCGCGAAGCATGCAGCCATGAATCGAGCAGCACGGCTGTGCATACCGAGGAGATCGCGGACATCTCGTCCGTCCGGTCTGGTCATGTCATCACCGCTGCGGGCAAGCTCAGGGTCAGAGTCACCGAAGTGCCGCGGCCGGGTGACGATCGAATGGTTGCCGATCCGCCGTCGAGTTGGCGCATTCTGCCGCGGATGCTGACAGTGATTCCGAGGCGATGCGTCTCGACGGAGCTCGGATCGAAGCCGACGCCGTCGTCCGCGACGACTACTTCGAGGTGGGTGGTGGTTGCCGTGACCGTGACCGAACGCCGTGCACTGCTTCCGGCGTGCTTGACGCTGTTGCGCAGCGCCTCGGCCATCGCACCGGCCATCGCACGAATCGAGTCGGGCGCGTATCCGCTCGGATCGGACCCGACTGAGAGGGCGGTCTCGAACGTGATGTTTTCGTCTACTTCCGAAGCGGCTGAACGCAACTGAGCGAGGATTCCGTCGAAGTCGAAACTCGTCTCGTGATCGGTTCCGGAGCGGAGTTCGTCAAGCCTCTCGACAGTCCTTCGTGCCTGAGCGATGACCGAGGGATCGGCATCGTTTCTCGAAGCAGCGAGCAGGGTGGACATCACGGTGTCGTGGATGAGTGCGTCGAATCTCTCGCGTTCGACGGACTTGGCCTCGGCCGCGGCGGCGCCTGCCGCAGCGGCATGAGTGGTGGCGATAGTTGCATCCAGCACGCGACCGGTGCGCAAGGCCATGACGGCCGCTGCGACGAATACCGCGCAAAATGTCCAGGCGAAGGCGAGGTCGGGAACAAGCAGGTGCGTCGTGGGACTCGTCCGGATTATGTGATTGGTCAACTGTGCGAGTGTTGCCGCCACGAAAAGGTGCACGACGGCAGCGGCCGGTCGCCAAGCCGCAGCTGCCGCAAGGCTGGCGACGCCGGGGAAATTGGAAATCCACAAGGTGAAATCCGTGACGTGCTCACCATTCCAGGCCGGCCACCACAGGAGGATGACCACGACGTAGAGGAGCGCATTTGCACTCGCGGCTCGTTTCACCCACCGGGTGTCTGCGTGAAACGTCGATGCTCCCAATACCAGTCCACTACCGAAAGTTGCGACCACTGCCAGCGGGGTAACACCAAGACGCGGACATCGCAGTGGCTTCGGCAATGGCAGGGGCGAGCAATATCAGATAACAGACATAGCCTGCGCCGATGAAACGGCCGAAGAGCCTGAGAATTTCGTCAGAAGCAGTGGCTGTTTTGTCGAAAGCAACTTTGTCGATCAGAGTTCGTCGATCGTCACTATCTGATCTTGTATCGCTCGCACGAGTAGTTCGCATTTCGTCGGTGCGTTCCTTCCAACGTCGGCATACTTCTCGCGAATCCGGGACAGGTGGGTTCCCACCGTTCCCACGCTTATGTAGAGGTTTTGAGCGACGCGTGACTTCGAATCACTCAGTAGCCATTCCCTGAGAACCTCGACTTCGCGCTCCGAAAGGTGCGGTCCGACAGGGTCTTGTGTCATGCAGTTTTCCACAGTGACGGTCATGAGTTTCGTCTTTCTTTCGTCTAGCGGAATGACAGACTCCCCGACAGCGCCGTCTTCTTACCAGGTGAATGTAAGTCGAAGTTGGCCATTTTTCCCAGACATCAATTCCTCTGCCCATATTCCCAGGGGCAGCCTCAGCGAAATCAATCGTTACCGAACTTTTTCATTACTGAAGGTCATTGTTAGTCAAGGTCAGATTTCTACCGAGATTCCTGCGTTCCGGAATCGGTAACACCCCGTCCTCGACCGCGCGTTTGTACAGATCTGTCTTTGTGGGGGCCGGCCGTCCGGCAGCCGCATATTTCTGCCTGATGCGTTGGAGGTAATCGTTGACCGTCTGCGGCGCCAAACCGGTGAGTCGCGCAACGCGATCTGCCTTCTCTCCGGATGCGTAAAGTTCGAGGACCTCGAGTTGTCGAGGGCTCAGACCCACCTCGTCGAGACCTGGATCCCCGTCGATTGCGGCAGCCCACTCTGTCGTCACCACCTGCCTTCCCGACGCGGCGGCGCGTATTGCATCAATCACGACGGCAGTCGGTTCGGACTTGCGCACGACGCCCAGCACACCGGCACGGGCAGCCGAGCGAACGAGGAACGGGTTTTCCGCCCCGGTGAAGATCAATGTCTCGAGCCCCGCGGCCCGCAGTTCCTCGACGTTGCTCTTGGGCGATGAACCGTCGGCCAGTCGGAGGTCGAGAATTGCCAGATCCAAGCTGACGTTCTGAGCGAGCATCTCGGACACAGTGGTCGCGATGCACACCAACTCGATATCCGGCTCGTCCTTCAGCATCACGGACAAGCCGATAGCCACCGACTCGTGGTCTTCCACCAGTCCGACACGGCGGTGTGGAAATGCAGTTTGCTCTGGCATAGCGATTGTTTCCCTCCGCTCGATGCGAGGACGTTATCAGGCAGAGCTGACTGATCGGTATGTTACGTATCAAGATTTGAAGTCAGCCTGGACTGTTTTACGTTTCGGCTCTACAGTTGTCTTGTGACCGAGACCACTTCCGATGCGAAAGTAAGCCGTACGCAGGCCGAACGAACTGCCGCGATGCGTGGGCGCCTGCTCGACGCCGCCGTCGAATCGCTTGTCGAACTGGGCTACGCCCGGACCAGCACCCAGGAGATCGCCCGCCGCGCAGGCGTCTCGCGAGGTACGCAACTGCATCATTTTCCGACCAAGGAATCGCTGGTCGTTGCGGCCGTCGAGTATCTGGTCGACAAGCGACTGGAAGAAATCCTCACCGCTGAAGTGGATCGCGGCCGAGGTCTCGAGGTCCTGGCGGACGCGTTCTCCGGGCCACTGTTCTACGCCGCCCTCGAATTGTGGGTCGCGGCGCGAACCGATCCTGTTCTGCATGCGGCGACGGTGCCCCTCGAACGCAAGGTCAGTGAGGCACTCGAGTTCGGTAGCGCCGAGTTGTTCGGCGATCGATTCGATTCCGAGTCGGTCGAACTCACCATCGAACTCGTCCGCGGTCTTGCAGTCTCAGCCCTTTTCCGTACACCCGAAGCCGACGACGCGCTCAGAGCGCGACTGTTGCCGGCCTGGCAATCCCGAGTGGAGAAGAAGTGAAGCTTCCCGAACATGTCGAAACGCTGATCGTCGGTGCCGGATTCGCCGGTATGGGCTTGGCAGCCAGAATGCTTCGCGACAATCGCGCGGCGGACGTCGTGTTGATCGAGCGCGGAGCTGACATCGGCGGCACTTGGCGCGACAACACCTACCCAGGGTGCGCCTGTGACGTGCCGACGGCGCTGTACTCGTATTCTTTTGCGCCGAGCGCCGATTGGAGTCATACCTTCGCTCGTCAGCCCGAGATCTACGACTATCTGAAGAAGGTGGCGGCAGGCACCGGCATCGTGGATCGCGTAGTCCTGAACTGCGAACTCGAAGCTGCTGTGTGGGACGAGGATGCGGCGCTGTGGCGTGTTCGGACATCCCGAGGGGCATTGACGGCCAAGACGCTGGTCGCTGCGACCGGGGCGTTGTCGACTCCAAAGATTCCCGACTTTCCCGGTCTCGACCAGTTCTCCGGTACCACTTTCCATTCGGCGACGTGGAACCACGAACACGACCTGCGTGGTGAGCGCGTAGCAGTGATCGGAACGGGAGCGTCGGCAGTCCAGTTCGTTCCCGAAATTGCCGACCCTGCTGCCCATGTCACCGTGTTCCAGAGAACTCCGGCCTGGGTGATTCCGCGAATGGATCGCACCCTGCCTGCGGCGCAGAAGGCCGTCTACTCGCGGATTCCCGCTACGCAGAAAGTTGTTCGCGGAGCGGTTTACGGTTTTCGCGAGTTGCTCGGTGCCGCGATGTCACATGCGACGTGGGTCCTGCCGGCCTTCGAGGCGGCCGCGCGCCTCCATCTGCGCAGACAGGTGAAAGATCCGGAGTTGCGCCGGAAACTGACTCCCGATTTCACGATCGGTTGCAAGCGCATGCTTCTGTCCAACGACTGGTTGCGCACCCTCGACCGCGCGGACGTGAGCCTGGTCGACAGCGGGCTCGTCTCGGTCACCGAGGGCGGGGTGGTCGACGGGCACGGAGTTGAGCACAAGGTCGACACCATCATCTTCGCCACGGGGTTCACGCCGACGGAACCGCCTGTGGCGCATCTGATCACCGGAAAACGTGGCGAGACGATGGCCGCGCATTGGAACGGTAGCCCCAATGCGTACAAGGGCACTGCGGTCAGCGGGTTTCCGAATCTGTTCCTCATGTACGGTCCGAACACCAACCTCGGACACAGTTCGATCGTGTACATGCTCGAGTCCCAGGCCGAGTACGTCAACGACGCGTTGAACACCATGAAACGTGAGCGACTGGACGCTCTTGATGTCAACGAGTCGGTACAGGTGCACTACAACAAGGGAATTCAGCACGAGTTGCAGCACACGGTGTGGAACAAGGGCGGATGCTCGAGTTGGTACATCGATCCGGAGGGGCGCAACTCGGTGCAGTGGCCGACGTTCACATTCAAATTCCGTTCGCTGCTGGAGCATTTCGATCGTGAGAACTACTCCGCTCGCAAGATCGAAAGCGTCCAGGCATGACCACGACGCACTACGACGTGGTGGTAATCGGATCGGGATTCGGTGGCAGTGTCGCCGCTCTTCGCCTGACGGAGAAGGGCTACCGTGTCGGGGTGCTCGAAGCCGGTCGACGGTTTGCCGACGACGAGTTGCCCGAAACCAGTTGGCAGATGCGAAAGTACCTGTGGGCGCCGTGGATCGGATGTTATGGGGTTCAGCGTATCCACCTTCTTCCGGACGTACTCGTGATGGCGGGAGCCGGCGTCGGGGGCGGATCGTTGAACTACGCCAACACGTTGTATCAGCCACCCAAGCGGTTCTTCGAAGACCGTCAGTGGGCGCACATCACGGACTGGCACGACGAACTGGCGCCGTACTACGACCAGGCCAAACGGATGTTGGGTGTTCGCACTAATCCGTCCTTCACTCCGGCCGATGCGGTGATGAAAGACGTAGCCGAAGAGATGGGCGTGGGGGAGACCTTCACGTCCACCCCCGTCGGTGTTTTCTTCGGGGAGGCAGGAGTTTCCGTGCCGGACCCGTTCTTCGGCGGAAAAGGGCCCGAACGCACCGGTTGCACCGAATGCGGGGGATGCATGACCGGGTGCCGAGTCGGGGCGAAGAACACGCTGGTCAAGAACTACCTCCATCTCGCCGAGCAAGCGGGCGCCAGGGTTCATCCGTTCACGACCGTCACCGACCTTCGGCCGAGCGCAAGCGGTGGTTATCACCTGCTCGCGAGGCGAACGGACGGCGTCCGCCGGCGAGAAGTTCGGTTCACCGCCGATCAGGTGGTGGTAGCCGCCGGAACGTACGGAACGGCGAGACTGCTGCTCGGTATGAAGGAATCCGGTGCCCTGCCTGACCTGTCGGACACTCTGGGCACCGTCGTACGTACCAATTCCGAAGCCGTACTGGCCGCAACGTCGAAGTCGCGTCGACGGAACTTCACGCAGGGCGTAGCGATCACATCATCCTTTCACCCGGATGATCACACGCACATCGAACCGGTGCGATACGGCAAGGGCAGCAATGCAATAGGACTTCTGCAGACCGTCCTGAGTGACGGCGGTGGGCGAACTCCCCGGGTGCTGAAGACTCTGGCGGTCGCGGCACGGCACCCAGGTGCGTTCTTCCGGTCCTTGTCGGTACGGAACTGGTCCGAGCGAACCGTTATCGCGCTGGTGATGCAGACCGACGACAACTCACTCGAACTTTCCAAGAACACCAAACGATTCGGGCGTTCCCTCACCAGTAGGCCGGGACCGGGTGATCCACCTCCCCAGTGGATTCCGCAGGGCCATACAGCTATTCGCAAGGTCGCCGAGAAGATCGACGGTGACCCGGGCGGTTCCATCGCCGAGATCGTGAATATCCCGATGACGGCGCACTTTCTGGGTGGCTGCGCAATCGGTGACAGCGCGGCGAGTGGCGTCGTGGATCCGTATCTCCGTGCTTACGGACATGCTGGCCTGCACGTCATGGACGGTTCGGTGGTGAGCGCGAATCTCGGCGTGAATCCTTCCCTGACCATCACTGCGCAGGCGGAACGAGCGTGCGCGATGTGGCCGAACAAAGGTGCCGCAGACGCCCGCCCGAAGACCGGCGAACCATACGTACGTATCGATCCGACGTTGCCGTCCAACCCGGTGGTGCCGACGCATGCACCAGGTGCTTTGCGGCTTCCCCTGACCGTTCGAGCTGAGAAGGTGTCCGATGTGGAGCGTGCCTGAATCGACAAGTGACCGCGTCGACTGGCCGGTGAGCGATCCGCCGCCGTGGCCTGCTTCCGTTCGCGCAACACTGTGGTGGCACCGCAGTACGCCGGCGGCGCGGGAACTCGGGCCAGACGATCGAACGATTCCGGTGACGGTGGCCATGATGGTGGACTACCTCGATTCGCCGGTCGGCCCGTATCGCGAGATCCTCGCCAGTCCGGTCTTGCATGCGCCAGGGAAACGGATCGGGCCTATGCCGCGGATGGCGGTCCCTTTCATCGCGGTGGATTCGGAACCGTCGGTGCACGGCGGGCGAGTCCACTGGCAATTGCCCAAGGTTCTGGCCGAGTTCGACGGAGATGTGCAGCAAAAATTCACTGCAACCGGCGACGGATGGCGGGTGCGTTCGGACACGCGGATGCTCGGGCCGCGTCTGCCGATTGCCGGGGCGTTGGGATTTGCGCAGCCGGAATCCGGTGGAGGTCTGGCGATCGCGTCGGCCAGGCTGACGGGGTCGTTCCGATATGCGCGCGTGAGCGTCGAGGCAGAGGGGCCGACACTGCCGAACTGGTTGGCATCGGGCACTCATCACGGCGCCGTGATTCTGGGCGGAAAAATGACTACGGGAGCAGCCAAGCGCCGATAGCGGGGGGGTGACCTGCGAAAGAACGAGCAAGGCCGCCCAGTCGGTGATTGGGCGGCCTTGCTCGTGTTGTGTAAATAAGTTAGGTGTCGACGTCCCACAGGCGCCTCTCGGCGGGTGGTCGCTCGCAGCGACAAAAGGGGTGGGGCCCGGGGCTTGTTCGGACGCCGACAGGGTGTTCAACGGTGGTCGCCCCGCATTTGTTCCCGTCCCGGGTATGTGACGCCGGTCTCGATTCAACTTAGGCAATCCTTTTCTTGACTAATTCCAGAAAAGCGGCATACTGGGAAACATGCGAGACGGAGAGCATGACTTCGACCCCCGAGCGCAACTTCGCGCCGTCGGGTTGAGGATCACTGCTCCGCGCCTCGCCGTGCTGGATGCGGTTACAGCCCAACCGCATTCAGACGCCGATTCTGTTGCAGCACTCGTGCGGCAGCAGCTCGGATCGGTATCCACACAGGCCGTTTACGACGTGCTCAAGGCATGCGTGAACGCAGGATTGCTGCGACGCATCGAGCCGGCGGGTTCACCCGCACGGTTCGAGACGAGAACTGGTGACAACCACCATCACCTCGTCTGTCGCGGCTGCGGCAAGGTCGTCGACGTCGATTGTGTTGTCGGCCAAGCTCCCTGCCTCGAACCTTCCGATAATCACGGCTTCGAAATCGACGAAGCCGAGGTCGTGTTCTGGGGCCGTTGCGAAGATTGCCTGAAGAATTCTGCCGAATCCGACACCGCGTCGGACACGGTCTCGCAGAATCGAATTGATGCGTCCAGAACCTCCGAGCCAGCCCCTTCGCATGCAGCCCATGCGTTCGGCTCGGATGCAGCCCCGCTCCTCTGACGCCCAGCCCACAACGCTAGGAGGCTTCGCCATGACCAAGCCCACCACCAACAATTTCGGTATCGCGGTCGCAAGTGATGACGAATCGCTGACCGCGGGTATTCAGGGGCCGGTGCTCCTTCACGACCACTACCTGATCGAGAAGCTCGCGCAGTTCAACCGCGAGCGTGTCCCGGAGCGCATCGTCCACGCCAAGGGCGGCGGCGCTTTCGGTGAACTCGTCATCACACACGACGTCAGCAAGTACACGAAGGCCGCGTTCCTGCAGCCGGGTAAGAAGACCGAGTCGCTCGTCCGCTTCTCCACCGTCGCCGGTGAGCAGGGCAGCCCGGACACCTGGCGCGATCCGCGCGGTTTCGCGATGAAGTTCTACACCGAAGAGGGAAACTACGACCTCGTCGGCAACAACACCCCGGTGTTCTTCATCAAGGACGCCATCAAGTTCCCCGACTTCATCCGTTCGCAGAAGCGACTGCCAGGCTCCGGTCTTCGTGACCACGACATGCAGTGGGACTTCTGGACTCTGCGTCCCGAAACGGCTCACCAGGTGACCTGGTTGATGGGTGACCGCGGTATCCCGAAGACCTGGCGCAACATGGACGGCTTCGGATCGCACACCTACCAGTGGGTCAACGCTGCGGGTGAACGCTTCTGGGTGAAGTACCACTTCAAGACCGATCAGGGCATCGAGTTCCTGACACAGGCAGAAGCAGACAGCCTCGCCGGTAGCGATCCCGACTACCACCGCGCGGATCTGTACAACGCCATCGAGGCCGGTAATTTCCCGAGCTGGACCCTCAAGGTTCAGATCATGCCGGTCGACGAGGCCGAAGGCTACCGCTTCAACCCGTTCGACCTCACCAAGGTCTGGTCCCAGAAGGACTACCCGCTGATCGAGGTCGGTAAGTGGACGCTGAACCGTAACCCGGAGAACTTCTTCGCGCAGATCGAGCAGGCATCCTTCGAGCCGTCGAACGTGGTGCCCGGCATCGGATTCAGCCCGGACAAGATGCTTCTGGGCCGCGTCTTCTCCTACGCCGACGCACATCGTTACCGCATCGGCACCAACTACGCCGACCTGCCGGTCAACGCCCCGAAGAACGAGGTGAACTCCTACTCCAAGGAGGGCGCCATGCGGTACAGCTTCAATTCCCCGTCGACGCCGGTGTACGCACCCAACTCGTACGGCGGACCTCACGCCGATCCGTCTGTTGCCGGTGACGAAGGCCTGTGGTCGTTCGACGGCAAGGCAGTGCGCGCCGGATACATCGAGCACGCCGAGGACGGCGACTTCACGCAGGCCGGAACGCTGGTCCGTGAAGTTCTCGACGACGCAGCTCGTGAGCGCCTGGTGAGCAACATCGTCGGCCACGCCCTTGCCGGCGTCAGCGAAGAAGTTCTACTGCGTGTCTTCGAGTACTGGAAGAACGTCGACGCAGATTTGGGCAAGCGCGTCGAAGAAGGTGTACGCGCAGGTCAGTGACCCGCTGACATGAGCATCGCCTAGGTTTACCGAATGCGGACCGCTGCAAGGGAAATCACTTCCCGGCAGCGGTCCGTTTTTGTCTGCCCAACTACAGCAGTGCGAACCAGTAGACGAAGCATGCGAGAAGGAACACAACCACTGACTCCATGACGACACCCCTGTTCGACGTGCACTTCTGCTGTCCGCACTCTCCATGATCCGCTTCTCGAGCGGAGAATGCTCGGGGCACAAGTTTCGCGAACCGAGGTGTTGGGCAGTCAATTCCCATGGCAACAGGTGCAGTTCTCTTCGACATCGACGGAACGCTCGTCGATTCCAACTATCTGCATGTAGAAGCGTGGTCGCGAGCCTTCTTCGAGGTGGGTCGCCCGGTTGACGCGTGGCGGGTGCACCGCTGCATCGGCATGGACGGAGACCAACTACTGGAGACGTTGCTCGGCGAAGACATCGACGGGTGCGGGCCTCGGGCCAAGGAACTTCACACCAAGTACTACCGGCAGTCGGCTGACCGTCTCCGAGTACTGCCGGGAGCGCGAGAGTTGATCCGCCGAGTTCACTCGCTCGGACTGCACGTCGTGCTCGCTACCTCGGCGCCCGACGACGAACTGGAGTTGTTGCGCCAGACGCTCGACATCGACGAAATGATCTACGCCGCGACCTCTTCGGAATCCGTCGACGAGGCCAAGCCTGATCCGGACCTGATCGAAATCGCGCTCGCGAAGGCAGGTGTCGACGCGGGCGATGCGGTCATGGTCGGAGACGCCGTCTGGGACATGAAGGCGGCGACATCGGCAGGCGTTGTCGCTGTGGGAGTGCGCAGCGGCGGCATGTCGACCGACGAACTCGACGGCGCGGGTGCGGCGGAGGTGTACGACGACGCCCGCGACCTTCTCGACCACCTCGACGGCAGTGTGATTTCCGAACTCGTTTCAGGCCAAGATACCGGGAGTTGATCAGTGATGGCACGATTCGGCTATACCTTGATGACCGAACAGGCCGGCCCGAAAGAACTGGTCCGCCATGCAGTTCGGGCCGAAGAAGTCGGCTTCGACTTCGAAGTGATGAGTGATCATTACTCGCCGTGGCTGACCGAGCAGGGGCATGCGCCTTACGCCTGGTCGGTGCTGGGAGCAGTTGCCCATGCCACCGAGCGAGTCGGGTTGATGACGTATGTGACTTGTCCGACCGTCAGGTACCACCCTGCCGTGGTCGCGCAGAAAGTCGCGACGATCCAGATCCTCGCGGACGGGCGCTTCACACTGGGATTGGGAAGTGGCGAGAGCCTGAACGAGCATGTGGTCGGTGAGGGGTGGCCGTCCGTCGACACCCGGCACGACATGCTGCAGGAAGCAGTGAGCATTATTCGTGCACTGCTTGCCGGAGATCTGGTGAGCTGGAAGGGGGAGTACTTCGACGTTCAGTCCGCGCGGATCTGGGATCTCCCGGAGAACCCGGTTCCCCTGGCGCTGGCCATGTCCGGCGACAAGTCCGTCGAGCGTTTCGGTCCGATGGCCGATGACCTGATTGCCGTGCAACCGGATTCGGATCTGGTGCACCAGTGGAAGCATGTTCACGGCCGGGCGTACGGGTTGGCGCCAGCAGGCCGGACCATCGGTCAGATTCCGATCTCGTGGGATCCTGATCGCGACACGGCGATCGCTCGCGCTCATCAGCAGTTCCGGTGGTTCGGTGGAGGGTGGTCTGTGAACTCCGAACTACCCACACCGGCGAGTTTCGCAGGTGCGACTCAGTTCGTGCGCAAAGAGGATGTGGCGGAAAGTATTCCGTGTGGTCCTGATCTCGATGTCATCGTGGAGGCAGTCAAGGCGTACACCGATGCCGGGTTCACCGATGTGGCGCTGGTACAGATCGGTGGAGATACCCAAGACCGATTCTTCGACGAGGCAGCCAAGCCACTGCTCGAGGCTCTGCACGTCGAATTGGGTTGATCGAGAAAATCAATCGAGTTCCGCCGAGGGGGCTCGCGTCGAGTCGCGCGCTACCGCCGTGCAGTCGCGCCTGCTGCGCGACGAGGGCCAACCCCAAACCGCTTCCGGCGTCGCCGGTGCCGGTACCACGAACAAATCGTTCGAACATCGCTTCGCGTTCCGACGGCGCGATCACGGTGCCGTTGTCGTCGACGAATACCGTCGCCGAACCGGTGGCAGCCCCTGATCGGACGGTGATCTCGACTTCGTCGGCATTGCCGTGCCGAACGGAGTTGGTGACGGCGTTGGTCAACACCAGACGGATGCCCGCGGGAAAGGCCTGAACCGAAAGTTCTTCCGGTGCTTTCAAACGAACGTCGACCTGAGGGTGCAAACGGCCGGCGTCAGCGACGGCGCGATCGGCAACCTCCACGAGATCGACGTCGGCACAATCCTCCGGATCGGCCACTTCACCCAGGGCGAGCGTCTCGAGATCGGTCAGGGTGCGCTCGATCTGGCGCTGCGCCTCCAACAACTCGCTGGACAGTTCGCGGCGTTGGCTTTCCGTGAGATCCAGTGTTGCGAGAACTTCGAGATCGGTACGCATCGACGTGAGAGGTGTGCGTAGTTCGTGGGCGGAGACGCGAGCGAAATCGCGTGCCGACTCCAACGCCTCTTCGGTGCGGCTTCTATCGGTTTCGATGCGACTGAGCATGCTGTGGATTGCCTCCGACAGTTCTTCGGCTTCGCGCGTTCCGCGCACCGACGGTGCCCGGCGCGAGAGTCCTTCGACGTCGAGGTTGTTGCCGATCGAACTGGTGGTCTCGGTCAATTGCTGTAGGGGCCGGACGGCTCGGCCTGTGAGGAACCAGCCTAGCCCGGCCGCGGCAAGGATGGCGACCACTGCCGCAGCGGCCACTTGGAACTGCTGTTCACGGATTGCCTGGGTCAGTGGATCTTCGGGGATGCTGACGGCCAATGCGGCGCCGCTGTCGCCGGGCACGAGAACATCCCGACTGCGAACATCGGTGGTAGCCAAGGCGCTGACGGTCGTGGCGTTGAATCCAGGGCTGATCACGAATGGTTCTGTTGTTGCAGTTGGTGTTTCGATGAACAGGGGGCTCGGCGCACTCGCTGCGACGCCCAGGGTGACGGAATCGAGAGTGCGTTCGAGTTGTTCGGATCCGTTGACGCGCAGGAAGACCGCGAACGCAATTCCGATCGCGGCAATCACGATTCCGGCGGCCAGGCCCGACGCGATGGCTACCCGGGTCTGAAGTGACAGCGGCCGCTTCATCGTTCGGCCCTCAGGACGAAGCCCACTCCGCGCACCGTGTGGATCACGCGGGGCGCCCCGTCGACTTCGAGTTTCTTGCGTAGGTAGGTGACGAAGACGTCGACGACATTGGTGTCGGCAGCGAAGTCGTAACCCCAGACGAGTCGCAGGAGTTGTGCGCGACTGAGTACGACACCGGCATGCTCGGCGAGTACCGACAACAGGTCGAATTCTCTTTTGGTGAGTTCGATTCGCCTACCGTCGATGTGTGCTCGATGGCCACGGAGATCGACCGTCAGCGGTCCCACCGTGATCGGATGGTCGACCGACGGAGTGGCTCGCGTCGTGCGTCGTAGCAATGCGCGCAGTCTGGCGACGAGCTCGGCCAATTCGAAGGGCTTGGTGAGGTAGTCGTCGGCGCCCGCCTCCAGCCCCGCGATGCGGTCACCCACGGAACTTCGGGCGCTGAGTACGCAGATCGGAACCTCGTTGCCGATCGCGCGCAGGGCGGTTACCACTCCGACGCCGTCGAGGCCGGGCATGTTGACGTCGAGAACGAGTGCGGCCGGGCATTGCTTGTTCACCGATGACAAGGCCGATCGTCCGTCGACGGCAGTTGCCGTGTCGAAGCCCGACAATCGGAGTCCACGTTCGAGCGAATTCAGAACCTTCGCGTCGTCGTCAACGATCAGGATGCGCTCGCGTGTACTCACTCCAGCCATGGTGCCATCGGATTGCGACCTGGGGCCTCGCTCGGAGCGAGGGCCGCCGCATTCTCATCAACTCCTAAGAAACCGACAACAGATCTGCAGTGTTGGCTTCATAACCTCGGGTTTCTCGGATGCGACCGCGCCGAGAATTCGAGAACGTTCGATCAAGGAGAACAACGATGACGCGATTGAAAGTGAACGGCAAGCGGGCCAGCCGGACCGGTGTGGTGGTGGCGTCGGTGGCGGTCCTCGGTATGGCCGTGGCGCCGGGAATCGCCTGGGCTTCCAACCCGATTTCCGACGGGTCGCCGGTGGCGGTGCGATCGATCGCGACCGCTCCGTCAGAGGCAGGTGTGGCACCGGAAGTAGCGTGTGGTGCCGCGACGCCGATTTCCGACGAGGAGCTGCAGAAGCTCATCGACGAGGGCAAGGTTGTGCGCGCCGAGGAGGCGGGCACAGCCGCAATCACGATCGAAGTCCCTGGCGACGCCGCGACATTCATTGCGCGTGAAGGGGTGCCGGCGTTGCCGACCGTCGAATGGGCTCCGGCGATCGAGGGTGTTCCGGCAGAGGTGCTCAACATGGCAGGCGTCGCTCCGCTGGAGGAAGGCGTTGCCCTGTCATGCGCGGTTGCTGCGGGCTGACGAGCGAAAAAAGCTCCGCATGAACCGCTTTGACCTGGAACGGTACGGCCGTACTCAACCGGGTCCGGAGGTTGGTCAACCCTGTCGGTAGCACTTGCTACGTTCGGGGCGGTCTCGGCGAGCATGCCGGGGCCGTCGCCGACGGCGTCATGTGTGTGGTGTCTTGCAGAGGGTCCGGTACGGCCTGATGCGGGGCGCGTTTCGAAAGGTGTTGTGTTTCATGGTCATGGGCCCCACCCACGCGATGTCCGGTGCTGCTGTGGGGTTGGTGGTTGCAGAGTTGTTGCCTCTCGATTGGGGAGGGCCCACATCCACCGCTGAAACCTTGACCTTTGCCGGTGTGTGCGCGGGAGCCGCCTTGCTTCCCGACCTCGATACCGGTCAGTCGACGGTTTCCCGATCATTCGGTCCGCTCAGCAAAGCGCTGGCCAAAGGTATCGACGCAATTTCGGTGACCTTCTACCGCATCACCAAAGGCAAGAAGGACGGCAAGCGTCGTGGTGGGCATCGGACGCTCACGCACACCGCGCTGTTTGCCGCCGGTCTTGGGGCCGGGGTCTCGGCGCTGGTTGTTCAGTTCGGGAAGCCCGCCATCATCATCACGCTGTTCTTCTGCCTCGGGCTGGCGATCCGAGGATTGGCGGGTGAATTGGCCAAGGAGAAGGGGTGGCTCGCCGTCTCCGCCGTTGCGTTGGTGCTCTCGGCCCTCACCTGGCAGTGGTATCCGAGTGAGGCCGGATCCACCGGGCTAGGTGTTGCAGTGGCACTGGGCTGCGCCACACACTGTCTCGGCGATGCGATCACCAAGGAAGGGGTGCCGTTTCTCGCGCCCCTGATTCCGCTCGGCGGCAAGCGGTGGTGGGAACAACGGCTGCCGTCATTTCTGTCCATCCGCGCAGGTGGGAACCTCGAGAAGATTCTGATCGGGCCGGCGCTGACGGTCCTGACTGCCTGGTTGATCATCAGTGCTTTCGACGGCGCCCCGGAAGCGATCTACGCCGTCTTCGCTCCGATGGTGCAGTGAGCATCTAAATCTTTTATTACGGAACCACTGGCATCGTAATCGTATTTGTTCTACGTTCGTCCCTGACATGAACCGAGTCGGCTGACGGAGTGAGCAGTGGTGCATCAAGCAGAGCGCAAGGCGGAGCACAGCTCGAGAGAAAACGGTGTGAGCCGGCGCGGATTTCTCGCAGCGAGTGTCGGCGCAGCTGCTCTCGCGGGTATTTCCTGGGCACCGGCGGGAGCTGTTCCCTGGGGCTCGGCATCGACCATCGCGCCACCGCCCGGATTTCCGTCGGACATTCCGTTGTCACAGCAGGCATACGCGAACTGGTCGCGAGAAATCATGCTCGAGAGTGTGTGGACGGCGACGGCGCGTCACAGCGACGACGTCGTCACCCTCGCCAACTGGGCGTTCGACAACGGGTACACAGTGCGTGCGAAGGGAACGATGCACGGGTGGAGTCCGTTGACGGTGGTGCCCGGCGCGCCTTCGGATCGAGTTCTGCTGGTCGATACGATGGCGAACTTGAATTCGGTTGTGGTGCAGCACGGCACGCCCGCAACAGTCACGGCGGGCGCCGGCGCCAGTATCGAAGCGATTCTGACAGCGCTCGAGCGCGAGGGGCTCGGCTGGGCCAACGCTCCGGCGATCGGTGAGCTGTCCATCGCCGGCGCGCTGGCGATCGGCGCTCACGGGGCAACCTATCCGGCGGTGGGGGAGACGATCACCCCTGGTCAATCGTATGGTTCGCTGAGCAATCTGATCACCGAGATCACGGTGGTGGCGTGGGACGAAGGCCGCAATCGATACGGGCTGAAGACTTTTCACCGATCAGATGACGAGATCACGGCTTTCCTGACTCACCTGGGCCGAACCTTCGTCACCTCCGTGACGCTGCAAGCCGGGGAGAATTATCGGCTGCGGTGCCAGAGTTTCACCGACATTCCGTGGCAAGAACTCTTTGCTGCTCCCGGTTCGCCAGGGCGTACCTACGAGAGTTTTGTCGAGAAATCCGGACGGGTGGAGGCGATCTGGTTCCCGTTCACGCAAACACCGTGGCTCAAGGTCTGGACGCCGACCCCGGTCAAACCACCGGAGTCCCGAGAGGTGAGCGGGCCGTACAACTACTTCTTCTCCGACGCGATTCCCGAAGAAGTCACCACCCCGTTGGGGATGGTGGCGCAGGGCCTTCAAGCTGCGACACCGCTGTTCGGCGCCTCTCAGTTCGGAGCTGTAGCAGCAGGATTGGCGCTGACCGACACCGACGATCTGTGGGGCTGGTCAAAAGATGTTCTGTTCTACCTGCGGCACACGACGTTGCGCGTAGTAGCGGGCGGCGGCGCGGTGATCACCAAGCGGTCCAACATCGGCCGAGTCGTCCACGAGATGACGAGTTGGTTGAACGAGCGAATGACGCACTACGCGTCGCGGGGGCAGTATCCCGTCAACATGCCGTTCGAAGTGCGTCTCTGTGGTGTCGATGACAGTGGCGAAGTCCTTGTCGACAGCGCCGGCGTGCCGGATCTGTCAGCGGTGCGGCCCCGGGCGGATCGTCAGGACTGGGATACGGCGATCTGGATGAACGTGGTCTCGATTCCCGGCACCGCGGGATTGCCCGCGTTCCTTCGCGAGATGGAACGGTGGATGGTCGCGAACTACTCCGGCGATTACGCGACTTTCCGTCCGGAGTGGTCCAAGGGATGGGCATTCACCGATCAAGCTGCGTACCAGGACGACGAATTCCTCACCAGCACAGTGCCTGCCACCTTCCGTGCCGGTGGCGACGGGAACTGGGACTTCGCTCTCGCCACTCTGGACGAACACGACCCGCACCGCGTCTTCAGCAATACGTTCATCGACCGCGTCTTGCCGCCCAGCTGAATCTCCTACTGCGGTAGTGGTTTGCGCCAGCGCACGTCGGAGATGCGGATGCGCTGATTGTTGTCACCGTTCCAGTCGACGCTCAGTCCCTGGGCTCGGAGTGCGTCGGCTACCTGGCGCCCGACGGTCTGATCGGTGTGCGCGATCATCTGTGCCTTGGCGGTTTCGTCGCCGCCGAACGCGGCGGAGACCAGCGCGGGATCGAGATCGTGGGCCGGACGAAACGCACTGTAGGACAAGTAGAGATCGGACGGCTCGTCGCCGAGACGCTCCGCATCTTGCATGTGGAAGAACGTGTACGCCCACTGAGCAAAGGGATACCCGTTCTCGTCCGGTTCGGACGGCGTGCGTTCGTCGTCGATTTCGGTAGTGCCGCACTGCATGCAGCAGGTGAAGTTCATGCGGGCCACGATGCCGTTGCGCTCGAGTTCTGCGAAGGCGGCGGATACGCGCTCGAAGTCGCCGGGACCCGTCCACTGGGTCTGCTCCCCGAGCCTTTGGTCCCAGACCTCACGCACTACTGCGTCGATCTGTCTGCCGAGTTCATCGTTCTCGAAACCGCCCTCGACACAGTCTCGGGCGGCTTCGCAGATTTCGTCGAACGTCGCGAAACCGGGGACTACCAATTCGCGTGCTTGCTCACGGACGGCCACGATGTCGGCCGCGCTGAGCACCGTTGCAGGCTGACGTGACCGTGCTGACCGACGTGACTGTGCTGACCGTGACCAGGGCAATCGCATACCGGCACCGTACTGCACCGATCCGGCCGTCAGGCGTCGGCTGCTGCCTTTGTTTCCTCCTCGGTCGACGGGGCAGGCTTGTTCGGGATGAGCGCGGTGGCGATCAGGCCGACCACGACAAATCCGGCCGCAAGGTATCCGCCGAGTGTGATCCCGTGAGTCATTGCAGACTGTGCAGCGTCGGCGACGAAAGCGGTGCTCGGTGACCCGGCCAGCGAGTCGATGGCGGCGCCCGCGCTGTCGGTGACAGCACGCGTCAACTGATCAGCCTGAGCTTGGTCGACACCGGATTCGGTGAGGTCGTTGTTCAGCGTGGAATTGAGAGTGCTGAAGAACACCGTGGTGAGGACAGCGATGCCCAGTGCGGATCCGAGTTGGCGGAACGCACTCTGAATGCCGGAGCCTTGACCGGCGCTCTGCTCGGGAATCTCCTCGAGCACGACGTTGGTCACCTGCGCAGTCGCAAAACCGACACCGATGCCGTAGAAGAAGAGCACTGCGGCGATAGTCCACCAGGGGCTGTCTGTCGCCGCGATGAATCCGAGACCGGCGAGACCGAGCGCTTCGAGGGCCAAACCGATACGGACCAAGCCCAACGGCGAGACCTTCGACGCCATTCCGAAGCTCGCACCACTGGCGACGAAGCTGCCGATGGCAATGGGAACCAGCGCGAGCCCTGCCTGGAGTGCGCTGTACCCGAGCGTGAACTGAAGCCAGAGAGGAAGCACCGCAACGATTCCGAACTCACCGAGTCCGATGATCAGCGTCGCGATGTTGCCGTTGCGGAACGACGAGATGGAGAACAGCCGTACGTCCATCAGCGCCCGCGACGGATCGTCGCTGCGGGTGAGCATGGTTTGGCGGTAGGCGAACGCACCGAGCGACAGAACGGCGAGAACCAATGCCACCAGAACCGGCGACGGTCCGCTGGACCATGACAGGCCGAACAGATCGAAGGGTTCCTTCGTCGTCAGCCACCCATACGTACGTCCCTCGACGAGGCCGAAGGCGAGCAGGCCCAGGCCGGCGATGGACAGTGCCGCTCCGGTGGCGTCGATGCGTCCAGCGGTGCGGGGTGAGGGCGCGATGAACAGCACTGCGCCGATCAGAATGAGCGCAGCAAGCGGAATATTGATGCCGAATGCCCAACGCCATGAGGCATGTTCGGCAAGCCAGCCGCCGAGCAATGGGCCGAGAGCGGAGGCTGCACCGATGGTGGAACCCCAGACTGCGAAGGCCTGGCCGCGGGCTTTGCCGGTGAACATCGCGTTCAGAAGTGACAGTGAGGTGGGCAGGATCATGGCCGCGCCGGCGCCCTGCAGGAATCGCGCCAGGATGAGCAGGCCGCCGTTCGGTGCCAGTCCGGCCAGTAGGCTCGTTGCGCCGAACACGACGACACCGGCGATGAAGATGCGACGGGCGCCGACCAGGTCCGCAACTCTGCCGACCAATAGCAGGAGCGCCGCGAACACGATTGCGTAGGACTCTTGGATCCATTGAGCCTGAACGGAGTTGATCCCGAGATCTTCGATGATCGAGGGAACTATGACGTTGACGATAGTGGTGTCGACGACGATCAGTGCCACGCCGAGTGCGATGGCGATCAGGCCCAACCACTTGCGAGTGGTGGGTGAGATGTTCACGAATAAACCTCCATTGTGAAGTAACTTTACAGTGAAGGTATATTTGAGGCGGTAAGTTGTCAACGTGCGCGCTGGGCTCGACCGGCCGCCGTCTGGCACAGGAAAGGTGGGATCACGGGGTGGAAGCACCGCGCGACATCTCCGTGGAGCGGGAGCGGCTGATGGACGAATTCCGCGCGTACGGTGGGACGTTCACCGAATTCAGTCATCGATTCGCGTCGTGGCTCGGCCTGCATTCCACCGACGCGACTGCCTTGATGGAAATCACCGCTGCCGAGGAGAAGGGGGCGCCGCTCTCGCCCGCCCGCCTCGGAGAGCGGATCTCGCTGACGTCGGGCGCAACCACCGCGTTGCTCAACCGCCTGGAGAAGGCGGGACATATCGTCCGGACCCGTGAGAATGCAGACCGTCGCGTGGTCACGCTGCACAGCAGTGCGCATGTGCAGGACCTCGCGGACGAGTTCTTCGGCCCACTTGCCGTGCGACTCGACGCCATGATGGAGAAATACCCGCCCGAACTGCTCAGTCGATTCGAGGAATTTCTCGTCGACCTGCACTCGACGATGAACGAACACCTCGAGCAAGACAACCGCTGAACAAAAAAGCCGCCCGACTCCGGAGAGTCGGGCGGCTTTTTGTGTCGGTGACGGCTACTTGCCGAGCTTGGCCTGCAGGTCGTCGAGAACCAGGCCTGCGCCTGTCGGGCCGAGGCCCAGGAACCAGGTCTCGTCACTCACCTCGGTGGCGCGGCCTTCCTTGACTGCGTCCATGCTTGCCCACAGCGGGCCGGCAACAACGGTGGTCTGACCGGTGTCTGCGGGATTTCCGTAGCTGGAGTAGAAGATTCGGTCACCCTCTGCCTCGGTGATCGTTTCCGGGCTGACCTCGACGGCCAACTCGTTGATGTCCTGGATCGCCGGGCGTGGCAGGCCGACATCCTTCAAGATGACGCCGATGAACGACAGGTTGCCGTACAGGCGCAGCTTCCCGGACATGAAGCGAACCAGCGAGATGGTCGGCGAACCGTCGATCGACTCACGGACCTGATCCGCGTGCGTCTGGTAGTCGTTGAGAACCTGCTCGGCCTTGGTCTCCTCGCCGAGTGCGTCACCGGCAAGGAGGAAGTTCTCCTTCCACGGGAAGCCGGGGCGGATGCTGAAGACCGTCGGCGCGATTGCCGCGAGCTGCGGGTAAAGCTTGTCCTGGCGCAACTTGCTGCCGAGGATCAGGTCGGGCTGCAGTGCGGTGATCGCCTCGAGGTTGAGGTTGTTGGTCGTGCCGACATCGGGGACGCCGACCAATTTGTCAGCCAGGTACGACGGCTGACCGGCGGCACTTTCCGGGCTGGCGATGCCGACCGGGGTGATCCCGAGCGAGAGGACCTCGTCGAGTTCGCCACTGTCGAGGACGACGACGCGGGTCGGCTTGGCCTCGAGGGTGGTCTCGCCCAGAGCATGGGTGATGGTGCGTGGGAACTCGCCGGGCGCAGCATCGCTGCCGAGCTTCGCGGTTTCCGTGTCGGCGGTGCTGAACAGCTTGCCGCCGGTTGCGACATCGGTGTTGCCGTTTGCGTTGCCGCCGGCGTCGGAAGAACCGCAGGCCGTAGCGGCAAAAACAGTCGCCAGGGCAAGCATGGCGACCCGGACCGACGTGCGGCTCCGGAGAGTGGTGCGTGAATGCATTAGGCTACCCTACCTTCCGGCTATCGGGCTTGGTCAGAGAGGTATCCGCACCGTTGATGCCAGGTGAGCAGCGCGTCAGATCTCGCTCAGCGGGACCGCTACGCAATTCGGACTACAGGGTGCGACCAACGTGTTAGCTTCGCGAAAGACCTTTACTGGTAAGCGAAGACGCGTGTAGTGAGGATTTCGATGACCCTGAACATTGCCGATCTGTTCGAGGCCGTTGCCGATGCGATCCCCGATCGGGTTCCCTTGATGCTGGAAGATTCGCGGTTGAGCTACGCCGAACTCGAACTGCGATCGAACCGACTCGCACATCATCTGCAGTCCGTCGGCGTCGAGCCGGGGCAGCACGTCGGTATTCACATGCGTAACTGCGTCGAGTACGTCGAAGCGCTCCTGGCTTGCTTGAAGATCAGAGCGGTGCCGATCAACGTCAACTTCCGCTATACCGATGCAGAACTCCTGTACATCTACATCAACTCTCAAATGGTGGCACTACTCGTCGAAGAGGAATTCGCGCCGACGGCATTGGCCGTGGTTCCGCAGTGTCCGGAGATATCCCACGTGCTGATCGTCGGCGACGACTATGAGAACGCCCTTGCCGCGCAGACTGATACCCGCGACTTCGGCCCGCGAAGCAACGACGACCATTTCATCATCTACACCGGCGGTACAACCGGAATGCCCAAGGGCGTGGTGTGGCGGCACGAGGACTTCTTCTTCGCCGCGCTGTCCGGAGCGAACCTCAGCGGGCCGCCGCGTCGGAGTCTCGAAGAGGTTGTGGATGCGGCGGTGGCGAACATCAATCCGACTGTGCTGCTACTCATCCCGCCGCTCATGCATGGAGCCGCGATCTATTCGCTGCTCACGGCTTTCCTCATGGGAGCGCCCCGAGTGCTGACCCGCAGCTTCGATCCGATGGAAGTGTTGCGACTGGTCGAGGCCGAGAAGATCACCGGAATCACGGTCGTCGGCGACGCGATTGCTCGGCCGATCGCCGACGCCATCGCTGCAAGCGAAGGGCGCTACGACCTTTCGACTCTCAAACTGATCGGGTCGGGTGGCGCATTGTTCTCCCCGAACCTGAAGGCAGAACTGACAACCCGATTACCGGGACTGGTGATCAAGGATGCCTTCGGTGCTTCGGAATCCGGCAACGACGGCGTCGTCGAATTCGGTGAGGACGGTTCAAAGCGAATTCGATCCAACCCCAACATGATTCTTGTCGACGACGAATTTCGTCGCATCGAACCAGGCTCGGGCACAACCGGGTTCATCGCCAGGGCCGGCCATGTCCCCGTGGCCTACTTCGACGACCCCGCCAAGACTGCTGCAACTTTTCCTGTCGTCGACGGGGTGCGGCTGGCGGTACTCGGGGACATGGGCACGATGGAAGTCGACGGAACCATCGTGCTGCTCGGGCGCGGTTCGATGTGCATCAACTCCGGCGGAGAGAAGGTCTACCCCGAAGAAGTGGAGCAGGCACTCAAAACTCACCCGGCAGTTTTCGACGCCTTGGTAGCGGGCGCGCCCGACGCACGATTCGGTGAGAAGGTCGCCGCTGTCGTGCAGGTTCGGCCGGGGTTCGAAGATGTTGCGACGGAATCATTGTCGGAGCACTGCCGCACCCACGTCGCCGGGTACAAGATCCCCCGGTCGATCGTGCTGGTACCCAGGATCCTCCGCTCACCCAGTGGGAAGGCCGACTACCGTTGGGCTCGCGAAACCGTAGCGGGAGTGTGAATCACCTTCCGATACTTCGGACGACGCACCACTCGTTTCCCTCTGGATCCAGCAGCACCTGAAAGGTACCGGCCGGGTCCTGCTGGACAGTACCGACCCGAGTTGCGCCGAGGCGCTCGGCGGCCTCGGTTGCAGCGACGACGTCATCCACGCTGACGTCGATGTGTAGACGATTCTTCGTCAGCTTGGATTCCGGTACGCGCTGGAACGCGAGGCGGGTCCATCCTGGAGGGTCGACAAACGCCCACGCGGTGTTTCGCTCCACTGGTTGTCCGCCGAGGATTCCGGCCCAGAATTTCGCCAGTGCGATAGGAGACGAGCAGTCGACGACCACCTCATCAACCTGCCCGATCACCGCTTCACAGCTCCGCTCAATTCGGCTGTCACAACTGCGCTCAATTCGGCTGTCACAGCTGTGCTGAACTCGGCTGTCACAGCCAGGGCTCGATCGGCTTCTTCACCCACATGATCTTCTCGTCCGGATGCTCACGCCGAGCTTCGGGACGGTCAGGGTTAGCGGCTGCCCACACAGCTTTCTCGTCGAGCAGTCCGGCCGCGATGGTCCAGGTCTCCCGCGTGCTCGGCGGATTGGCGCCGGCCGCACGTGCGAGTTTGCGCAGTCGATCGTCGGGCATCTCGAGCAACTCTGCGCTACTGATATCGCGATCCCAGGCGAACTTGGCCAGGCCGACGGCTTTCTCGCGTCGGCTACGGCTCGCCATGTCGTTGTGCGCAAAGTCTGGTTGGGATGCCACGGCTTCACCTTATCGTCAACGCAATCGAGGCCCTCCCGCGTGAGCGGAAGGGCCTCGATTACTGTTCTTCACTGTCGGGGTGGCGGGATTTGAACCCACGACCTCTTCGTCCCGAACGAAGCGCGCTACCAAGCTGCGCCACACCCCGTGTCGAACCTCGGTTAGCTTACATTACCGAGTCGACTGACATTAAATCCGCAGGTCAGTTGCGTAGAACCGACGCTGGAGACTCTGCGGAACTGTGTGCGGAGACGTGCTCCGGTTCGCGCCTGGTGGCCGGAACCAGAGTCAACAGAGTTGCCTCGGGGCGGCAGCAGAAGCGCGCCGGCGCCCACGGCGAAGTGCCGATGCCCGCGGAGACGTGCAGCTGGGTGTGCGCGCCCCACTTCGACGGCCCCTTCACCCGGGATCGATCGATCTGGCAGTTGGTGACCAACGCGCCGTAGAACGGAAGGCACAGCTGACCACCGTGCGTGTGGCCGGCGAGCACAAGGTCGTAACCGTCGTCGGCGAACCGATCGAGAACTCGAGGTTCGGGCGAGTGCGTCAGACCAAGCTTGAGCTGGGCGATGGGATTGGGTGTTCCGGCGACGGTGTCGTAGCGATCACGCTTCAGGTGCGGATCGTCGACGCCGGCGGCCGCGATGCGAATACCGGCCACTTCGAGTTCGCGGCGCACGTGGGTCATGTCCAGCCATCCACGTTCGGTGAACGCGGCCCGCAGATCGCCCCAGGGGAGGGGATCCCCGGTGATGCGCTTGTCCTTGTTGAAGATGTAGCTCAGTGGGTTCTTCGGTTTCGGAGCGAAGTAGTCGTTGCTGCCGAAGACGAACAGACCCGGCCGAGCCAACAGATCACCGAGCGCCTGGACCACTGCCGGGACGCTGCGCTGATGCGACAAGTTGTCGCCGGTGTTGACCACGAGGTCGGGGTCGAGGCCTTCGAGCTCACGCAACCAATTCTGTTTCAACCGTTGGTTCGGCATCATGTGCAGGTCGCTGAGATGGAGGACCCGCAGCGACGACGAACCGGGCGCCAGGACTGGCATCGTCACCTCACGCAGTGCAAATGCATTGCGTTCGATGCCGGATGCGTACCCGATCCCTAGTGCAGCGGCGCCCGCGGCACCAAGTGCGGTGCGGGTCAGATTGGTGCGGAACTGGGAAGACACCTCTCAAGGATACGGGTGTGGCGTTCTTCTGCGTCGCTCTCGCCGCCATTTGCAGCTATTCCACAGAGAATTGTGTCCGGGCGGAGGTAACTATCGGCACGCTCGAAACGCCGAGCGCGTAACGTTTCCACCATGTCCGACACGACACCATCGCTCAAAGCCACCCTCCGAACCGACATGGTTGCATCCATGAAGGCGAAGGATCCGCTACGTACAGCCACCCTTCGGATGCTCATGGCAGCCATCCAGACCGAAGAGGTGGCCGGTAAGGAAGCGCGCGTCCTCACCGACGAAGAAATCATCAAAGTCCTTGCAAAGGAATCGAAGAAGCGCGGCGAATCGGCCGAGATCTACACCGAGAACGGCCGCGGTGAGCTTGCCGCGAAAGAGCGCGCCGAAGCTCAGATCATCGACGAGTACCTGCCGACGCCGTTGACCGACGCCGAGCTTGTCGACGTCGTCGACACCGCCCTCGCTCAGGTGTCCGAGGAGCTCGGTGAGCGTCCGGGGATGCGTCAGATGGGCCAGGTCATCAAGGCCGCCAGCGCGCTGGCCAAGGGCAAGGCCGATGGCGCCCGTATCTCTGCAGCAGTGAAGTCCCGCCTGTAGAAGCGCGCCACCAGAATCGAAAACGGCCGCGATCTCCGAGTCGCTCGGAGATCGCGGCCGTTCTTGTTTTCAGAGCCGTCAGTTTTCAGGGCCGTCAGTTCGGCGGGGTCCCCGCAGGCGGTGCGGGTTCACCTCCGGGCGGAGTCGCATCCGGGGGAGTCGCGCCCGGTGCCGGTGCCGGTGCCGGGGCTGCGGGGGATGCGGGTGCTGCCGGAGCCCTCACGGAACCGTCACTGATGTAGATCGTGACGGTCGAACCCGGGATCGCGGACCCGGACGGCGAAACTCCGGTGACCGTTCCCGCGCGTGCTCCGGACGCCGTCGTCACGGAATTGACCGTGAAGCCGGACGCCTGCAACCGCGACGTCGCCGCCGACTGGCTCAGGCCGACAACCTCGGGAACCTGGCCGTTCTGCGATCCCCGTGCGTACTTCTCGTCGATCGGAGGCAGCGAGGTGGGCCCGAAGTTGTTGGCGACCGGGTTCATTGCCGCGAACCAGGATCTCGCCGGTTCGGTACCGCCGTACAGGTTGCCGCTGTAGCAGGGGCGCAGCGGGCTAGAGCAGATCTCTCCCGGCGTCGGGGAGTCGCCGAAGATGTAGACGGCAGCAGCGAGGTTGTTGGTGAAGCCGAGGAACGCCGAGGACTTGTGGGTCTCGGTGGTACCCGTCTTGCCCGACATCGGCAGGCTCCATCCGGCGCTGCTTGCAGCTCCGGCAGACGTACCGGCGCCGACGTCGTCACGGCTCATGGCGTTGGCGAGTGTGTCTGCCAAGCCGGGCTCGACAACCTGCTCACAGCCCTGCTCGGTGACGGCCACCGGCTTGCCGTAGCGGTCGAAGACCGAATCGATGGGACTCGGCGGGCACCACTTGCCGTGCGAGGCGAGAGTGGCCGCGACGTTGGAGAGTTCGAGTGGGTTGATCCAGGTGGGACCGAGGGTGAACGAACCGAGGTTCTGTTCCTTCTGGAAGTCGGCCATGCTGCGCTCGTCGAAGCCCGAGGTGTTGGGATCAGCGTACGAGCGCATGCCGAGACGGACGGCCATGTCGACGGTCGGCGTGACGCCGGTTGCCTCGATGAGCTTGACGAAAGCGGTGTTGGGGGACTGTGCCAGCGCGTCGGTCACCGACAGCGTCGGCGGGTAGTTGCCGGCGTTCTCCACGCAGTAAGTCGACACCGGGCAACCGGCCGCACCACCGCTACCCATGCCCTTGGCTTCGAATCGCTTGGGCACGTCGAGCGTCGCGTTGATACCGAGGCCCTTCTCCATCGCCGCAGCCGTCGTGAAGATCTTGAAGACGGAACCCGCACCGTCACCGGCAAGGGAGTACGGCTGTGCCTGGACGGTTTCGTCGGCGTCGGCATTGAGACCGTACGTGCGACTGCTGGCCATCGCGATGACCTTGTGTGAATCCTGGCCCGGCCTGATCACGTTCATCACGTTCGCGATGCCGTCGAGGTTGGCGCTCGCGTTCGCGTTCAGTCCGGCCTTGGTGGACGCCTGGACCTGCGGATCGAGAGTCGTCTTGATGAGATAACCACCCTCGTTGATCTGGTCGCGGGTGATTCCGGCGTCCGAGAGGTACTTCAGTGCGTAGTCACAGAAGAATCCGCGATCGCCTGCAGCGATGCAGCCGCGCGGCAAGTTGTTGGGGGTTTCCAGGACGCCGAGGGGCTCTTCCTTGGCTGCGCGGAACTCGTCGGCACGATCCGGAATGTTCGTGATCATGGTGTCGAGCACGGTGTTACGACGCTCGGTCACGCCCTCGACGTTCGTGTACGGGTTCAGTGCGGAGCTGGACTGAACCATGCCGGCAAGCATCGCCGACTGGGGAACGGTCAGATCTGCGGCATCGACGCCGAAGTAGGTCTGAGCCGCGTCCTGGATGCCGAAGGATCCGTTGCCGAACGGTACGAGGTTGAGGTACCGGGTGAGGATCTCGTCTTTCGTGAGTTCCTTGTCCAGCGTCAGGGCCATCCGGATCTCGCGGATCTTTCGGGCCGGGGTGGTCTCGATGGCAGCGCGGCGCTCGGCATCCGTCTTGGCCACGACCAACAGTTGGTAGTTCTTCACATACTGCTGATCGAGTGTCGACGCGCCCTGCTGCACTTCACCGGTCGTCGTGTTGGTGAGGAAGGCACGCAGCGTTCCCTGCCAGTCGACGCCCTTGTGGTCGGGGAACCGGCGGTCCTCGATGGAGACGATCGCCAACTTCATGTTGTTGGAGATCTTCTCGCTCGGGACTTCGAAGCGTCGTTGGTCGTAGAGCCAGGCAATGGGATTGCCTGCCGCATCGACCATGGTGGACACCGCGGGGACCGTGCCTTCGACCAGTTCGGCCGAGACGTTGTCGACGGTATCGGCGGCGCGGTTGGACGCGAATCCGAATCCGCCCGCCACTGGGAACATCACCCCTGCGACCAGGACACCCGCCAATGCGGAGCTTCCGGCGAGCTTCGCCACTGTTTTTGCAATCGACACGATCTACAGAGTACGTGTGCCCACCCATTGGAACCGGTTTCAGTGTTTTGGGGGTGTTCAAAACCTTCTGAACACGCGCTTTGTACTGCCGTACCAAAAAATGCTCCCGAGCGTCTTGCGTTAGGGCCGTTCTTTACCTAAATTGTGATCAGTGTGATCGACGTAACACTCGATCACGAATGTGTCTCAGCTTTCACCGTGCTACCGCGGGGACGGCTGAGATGGTGCGCTGCTCGCCCTATGGCGACGGTCAGACTTTGTAGAGGGGACCCAGAATGTACACAGCCACCCCGAGTAGCCGTTTGGACATCGAGCAGGCCGAGGCACGAATTGCCTGGGTAACTAAGGCACGATGCCGCGAGGTCGACCCCGACCAACTTTTTGTTCGTGGCGCCGCGCAGCGCAAGGCGGCCACCATCTGCCGTCACTGCCCGGTCCTCATGCAGTGCGGAGCAGATGCTCTCGACAATCGTGTCGAGTTCGGTGTGTGGGGCGGAATGACCGAGCGTCAGCGCCGTGCACTGCTCAAGCAGCACCCCGACGTCGACTCCTGGTCCGAGTTCTTCGAAGACCAGCGCCAGCATCACTCAGCAGTCTGATCCAGGCCGATCGGGGGGATCAGCCCTTACGAGTGAGCTGATCTCCCACCGCGCGCAGCGCCTCGAGGTCCGAGACCTCGAACGGTAGCGACGGAACACCGATCAGCGGCACCCTCGGGTGAGCTGCGGTGAATCGACTCAGCAAGGCGATCTCCCGCTTCGCGATCACTGCCCGATGGGCATGGATGCGGAGAACGGCTGCGGTGAGGGCTTCGGCCTCGGTCGCACTTTCCTTCGCTTCCAGTTTGTCGGCGGCGGTCACCGCATGATCGGCAGGCAGAGCCGTCAATGTCGGGTGCGTGCGGTTGAGAACCAGACCGGCCAACGGCATCGAGTCGCCCGCAAGGCGATCGACGAAGAACGCCGCCTCGCGAAGAGCGTCGGGTTCGGCCGCTGCGATCACCAGGAAATGAGTCCCCGGCTGACGTAGCAACTCGTAGGTCTTCGTTGCGCGTTCACGGAAACCGCCGAACATCGAGTCGAGCGACTGCACGAATGCCGATGCATCCGAAAGCATTTGGCTTCCCACGATGGTCGAGACACCCTTCAGTGCCAAGCCCATCGCGCCGGCCACGAGCCTGGTCAGGCCACGGCCGGGTGCAGAGAGCAGCCGGATCATCCGTCCGTCGAGGAATGTGCCGAGCCTCTGCGGGGCGTCGAGGAAGTCGAGCGCATTGCGCGACGGCGGGGTATCGACGATCACCAGATCCCACGCGTCGTTCGACGCCAGCTGCCCCAACTTCTCCATCGCCATGTACTCCTGCGTTCCGGAGAACGATGTGGCAACGGTTTGATAGAAGGGATTCGCCAGGATCTGCTCGGCCTTCTCAGGGCTCGAATGCTCGATGACCATCTCGTCGAAAGTCCGACGCATGTTCAGCATCATTGCGTGCAGTTCGCCCGTGGCCTCGGGACCCAGCTTCACCGGCTGCGGAGTGTTGTCGAGTTCGGCCACACCCAGGGCCTGTGCGAGGCGGCGGGCCGGATCGATGGTGAGGACGACTACGCGTCGGCCCTCTTCGGCTGCACGCAACGCCAGGGACGCGGCCGTCGTGGTCTTGCCGACGCCACCTGCGCCGCAACACACCACGATCCGGGCCGTCGGGTCCTTGATGATCGCCGAAATATCGAGGGCAGGAGCTGCGCGTCGGCCGGTCCTGGAACTGCCGACCGTCACGTTCTCGGTGGTCTCGGTCATCACACGCCCTGTTCCGTGAGGTATTCGGCAAGCTCGTACAGCCCACCGAGATCGACGCCGTCGGCGAGTGCGGGAAGTTGCACCCGAGCCCCGTCGATCTCGCGGAGCTTCTCGGCGCTGGATTCTTGAGCTTCGAGCACCGACGCGTGCTCGATCGTCTCGGTGAGCAGGCCTGCGAAGTCGTCGTCGGACAGATCGATGCCGACGTCCGAGAGTGTCGACCGGATCGAAGCCGCGTCGATATCGCCGGCAGCGGCACCGGAGAGTTGGTCTTCGGGCAAGAACCTCGGGCTGGCGCGGTTGACGATGATGGCACCGAGGTTGAGGTCGTCGCGCGCCAGTTCTGCGGCGGCGTCGGCAGTTTCCTGAACGGGCAGCGCTTCGAGAAGTGCAACAAGATGTACGACGGTCTCCGGCGAGTGCAGCAGCCGAACGACGCCTTCACTCTGGGAGTGCACCGGGCCGCCCTTGGCGAGATCGGCCATCGCCTTGGTGACGTCGAGGAAGCTGCCGATTCGTCCGGTCGGGGGAGCGTCGACGACAACGGCGTCGTACACGCGTTTGCCGGTTCGATCGGTGCGGATGACGCACTCCTTGATCTTGCCGGTGAGCAGAACGTCGCGAAGGCCGGGAGCGATGGTGGTGGCGAATTCGATGGCGCCGAACTTACGCATTGCCCGGCCGGCGAAGCCGAGGTTGTAGAACATTTCGAGGTATTCGAGGAACGCGGTCTCGATGTCGACGGCCAGAGCCATCACTTCACCGCCACCTTCGGCGGCCGCGACCTTGGTCTCCTGCGGTGGAAGCGGCGGTACGTCGAAGAGCTGCGCGATTCCCTGGCGGCCCTCGACCTCCACGAGGAGAACGCGCTTGCCGCCCTCGGCCAACGCGAGCGCCAACGCGGCGGCAACCGTGGACTTACCGGTTCCGCCTTTACCCGACACAAAGTGCAGGCGGGCCTTCGTCGCAGACTCGGGCCAGGTCCTGCTCAGCTCATCTTGGGATGCAACCACACCGCGAGCCTATAAGTCTGGGGCCGAAGATGTACGCGGGATAGGCTCACCGCATGAGCGAAATAACTTCCTGGGAATACACCGTGACTCCGTTGCTGGTCCACAATCCGAAGGCAATTCTCGACAACTGGGGTGTCGACGGCTGGGAACTCGTGGCAGTCCTGCCGAGCGCGTCGGGCGAGCAGCACGTCGCGTACATGAAGCGTCCGAAGGGCTGAATCACATGGCAGAGGCAACACAGACCTGGTCGGAGCGTCTCGCCGAACTGGGCATTGCACTTCCCGCCGTCGCGGCACCCGTTGCTGCGTACGTTCCCGCGGTTCGCAGCGGCAACCACGTGTACACGTCGGGTCAGCTCCCGTTCGTCGACGGAAAACTGGCGCTGACCGGCAAGCTCGGTGCGGGCGTGTCGGATGACGACGCCAAGGCTGCGGCTCGCACCTGCGCGCTCAACGCTCTCGCTGCCATCGACGCCCTGGTCGGCATCGACAACGTCGTTCGCGTTGTCAAGGTTGTCGGCTTCGTGGCATCCGCCGAAGGATTCACCGGTCAGCCCGGCGTGATCAACGGCGCTTCCGAATTCCTCGGTGAGGTGCTCGGCGACGCCGGTATCCATGCTCGTTCGGCAGTCGGCGTGGCAGAGCTTCCCCTCGGCTCTCCGGTCGAGGTGGAACTGATCGTCGAAGTTCGCTGATGTCGACGGTCCATCCCGCCTACGCGCAGCTTCGCCGCGTCACCGACATCGCTTCGGTCTTGCTCGAGAACAATCCGGGCATGATGACGCTGGACGGTACGAACACCTGGATTCTGCATGCTCCCGGCAGCGTCGAGTGTGTAGTCGTCGATCCAGGCGACAACGACGAGGAACACCTGCAACGTGTCGCTGGTATCGGTCCGGTTGCGCTGACCTTGATCACGCACCGGCACTACGACCACACCGGCGGGGTGGACCGTTTCCATGAATTGACCTCGGCTCCGGTGCGTTCCGTCGACCCCACTTTTCTGCGCGGGGGTGCTTCGGCGCTTGTCGACGGTGAAGTGATCGAGGTGGCGGGACTGAAGCTGCGGATCCTCGCGACTCCAGGACACACCGCTGACTCGGTGTCGATAGTCATCGAGAACGATGCGAGCGTGCTGACGGGCGACACCATTCTCGGCCGCGGCACAGCAGTTCTGGACGACTCCGACGGCGATCTGGGGGATTACCTCACATCACTGCGGTCGTTGGCCGCACTCGGCGAAGGACTGACGGTTCTTCCCGGGCACGGTCCGGACCTGCCCGATCTGCAGGCGATTTCGCAGCAGTACCTCGCTCACCGCGAGGAGCGTCTAGCCCAGGTGCGGGACGCTCTGACGACGTTGGGGGAGTCGGCATCGGTGCGCGAGGTTGTCGAGCACGTCTACTCCGACGTGGACCCGAAACTGTGGCCGGTGGCGGAGAAATCCGTCAACGTGCAGTTGGCGTATCTGCGCCGCTGAGGCGCTCGGCGCCGACATTCTGCGCCGCTGAGGCGCTCGGCGCCGACATTCTGCGCCGCTGAGGCGCTCGGCGCCGACATTCTGCGCCGCTGAGGCGCTCGGCGCCGACATTCTGCGCCGCTGAGGCGCTCGGCGCCGACATGATGAGCTGAGTTGTGTAGCCGAACTGCCGCCATCTATGCCGATCGAGGTATAGCTGGCGGCAGTTTTTGCATTTGTTTGATATGGGTCACGGGCCAATAGTTAGTCCATGACCTCACAATGCGACGGATGGATCCGCAATTACGTGGACGGCTCCTATGTCGAACCCGACGAGTCGTCGAGCTTCGATCAGGTCGACCCAGCAACGGGCCGTGTTCTCGCCCGGGTCCACGAGGCCGACAAGGCCCTGGTCGATCGGGCCGTGACCTCTGCCAGACGTGCTCTGGACAACGGTTGGGCCGATACGCCGGTCCGCGAGCGGACGGCTCTGCTGCGACGCGCCGCCGACCGGATCGAGGAGCGATTCGAAGAGTTCGTCGCCGCAGAAATGGCGGACACCGGCAAGCCGATCACACAGGCACGCGAACTCGACGTCGCGCGCGCCCTGACGAACTTCCGCACTTTCGCCGACATCGTCGCCGCGGCCGGACAGGAATCGTTTGTCACGGATCTCGCGGGTGGCAAGCAGGCGTTGAACTACGCGATCCGCAAGCCGCTCGGCGTCGTCGCTGTCATCGTTCCCTGGAACCTGCCGCTGCTTCTCCTGACCTGGAAGGTAGCGCCCGCGCTCGCGTGCGGAAACTCCGTGGTGGTCAAGCCCTCCGAGGAAACCCCAGCGACCGCGTCGTTGCTTGCCGAGGTACTCGAAGAAGTCGGCCTGCCTGCCGGTGTCTACAACGTCGTCCACGGGTTCGGTGCGAACTCCGCCGGCGAGTTCCTCACCACGCACCCCGGCATCGACGGCGTCACCTTCACCGGTTCTTCGGCAACCGGTTCGCATGTCATGAAAACCGTTGCGCCGCGAGTCCGTCCGGTCTCGTTCGAACTCGGTGGCAAGAACGCCGCGATCGTCTTCGACGACGTCGACATCGACGAAGCGTTGACGGGTCTGACCAAGTCGGTGTTCACCAACACCGGCCAGGTCTGCCTGTGCACCGAACGGGTGTACGTGCACCGCAGCATTTTCGACGACATCGCCGGTGGACTCGTCGAGCGAGCAGCAGGATTGCGTCTGGGCGACCCGACGCTCGATGCAACGACGACCGGACCGCTCATTTCGCAGGCGCACCGGAAGAAGGTTCTCGACTACTTCGAGATCGCCGAGCAGGAAGGCGCGAAAGTGCTGACCGGCGGCGGTATTCCGGACCTCGGACAGGAACTGTCGGGCGGATCGTGGATCGAACCCACCCTGTGGACTGGCTTGACCAACAAGGATCGCGTCGTGCGCGAGGAGATCTTCGGACCCGTCGCAGCACTCATTCCGTTCGAGACCGAAGCCGAGGCGATCGCCCTGGCAAACGACACCGAGTACGGCCTCGCTGCCTCTGTGTGGACCAACGACCTGCGCCGTGGACACCGCGTCGCGCAGAAGATGAACGTCGGAATCTCCTGGGTCAACACGTGGTTCACCCGCGAACTGCGATCTCCCTTCGGCGGCATGGGCCTGTCCGGCATCGGACGTGAGGGTGGCGAGTCCTCGCTGCACTTCTACACCGAACCGACGAATGTATGTGTGCAACTGTGAACATCGAAACCGCAAAAGTTTTCCAGAAATGAGCGAGGCGTGATGACAGCCCCCGAAGACACCGTATCCGCGCTCGCGCGTCGCCTCGACGACGCTGCGCAGACTCGCACCGACACCCCGAGCCTCGCCGACGAATACACCATCGACATCGACGAGGCCTACCGGATCCAGAACGAACTCCTCGAACGACGAACCAGCCGTGGCGAATCGATTGTGGGTATCAAGCTCGGCTTCACAAGCCAGGCGAAGATGGCGCAGATGGGTGTCTCCGAAGTGATCGTCGGTCAGTTGACCGACGCGATGTGCGTGAGCAACGGCGGCGAAGTCGACCTGAGGACGTTCATTCATCCCAAGATCGAACCCGAAGTGGCATACCGTCTGTCGAAGGACGTCGATCTCGACGATCCGAACGTCGACATCGAAACCTGCGTCGATGCACTGGCTCCCGCAATGGAGATCATCGACTCGCGCTATCGCGACTTCCGCTTCACCTACACCGACGTCGTCGCCGACAACACCAGCGCTGCCGGGTATGTGATCGGGCGGTGGCTGCCGCTACAGAACGTCGAAGACCGTTCCGTACGTATGGAGGTCGGCGGCGAGACGGTAGTCGGTTCCACGTCGGCCATTCTCGGCGATCCGGCACGCGCTTTGCATGCCCTGCTCGACATCGCCCGCCGACGCCGAATTCCGTTGCGCGCCGGTCAGGTAATTCTGGCCGGTGCCGCCACAGCAGCTGTGCGACTCGACGAGGGCGTCGCACAGTGCACGATCGACGGACTCGGAACCGTCACGGTGAAAGGTGTGAAGCGATGAGTGGGGCGCAGGTCATCGAGAAGCTGGCGAAGCCGCGCGGAAAGTTCCCCCACGTCAAGGTGGTCGGCGATTTCGTCTATGTCTCCGGGACCAGTTCGCGTCGACCCGACAACACGTTTGTCGGCGTCGAGGTCGACGAGATGGGGACGACGGCGCTCGACATTCGGGCGCAGACGCGTGCCGTCATCGAAAACATGGCGGCAATCCTCGCCGAAGTGGGTGGAGAACTCAGTGATCTGGTTCAGGTCACCTCCTACCTGGTGTCCATGAACGACTTCGGTGGATACAACGAGGTGTACGCCGAACTGTTCGACGAAAACGGTCCGACGAGAACGACTGTGGCTGTTCACCAACTGCCCCACCCGCATCTGCTCATCGAAATTTCCGGCGTGGCGTACGTGCCCGCCTCCAAGCGCTCAGCGTCCGAAGATACGGAGAATGCATCATGACCACGATTCCTCCCGTCATCGACTTCAAGAAGTGGATCGACGACAACCGCCACCTGCTGCAGCCGCCTGTCAACAATCAGACGATGGCGCTCGGAGACGACTTCATCGTGCAGGTCGTCGGCGGACCGAACCAGCGGACCGACTACCACCTCGATCCGTACGAGGAGTGGTTCTACCAGCTCGAAGGCGACATCCACGTCAACGTCATGACCGAGGACGGTCCTCAGCGTGTCGACATTCGTGAGGGCGAAACCTGGTTGCTGCCGGGAGACATTCCGCATTCGCCGCAGCGTCCCACCGCGGGCTCCATCGGCCTGGTCATCGAACGCGTCCGCAAGGAAGGCACGCTCGAGAAGTTCCAGTGGTACTGCCTCGAATGCGATCACAAGATTCACGAGGTCGAACTTCAGGTGCGCGACATCGTGGCCGACCTTCCGCCGGTGTTCGTCAAGTTCTACGAGAGCGAAGAAGCCCGCACGTGTGACAAGTGCGGCACGCTCCATCCCGGCAAGGGCTGAGTGATGAGCAACCTGATCGACATCCACACCCACTACGTGCCCAACGGGTGGCCGGATCTGACCGAAGACGCGGGGCCGCAAGCGCCGTGGCTGAAGGTCGAGTCGGAGACCGAAGCCATGATCATGATGGGCACCAAGGAGTTCCGCCGCATCCAGTCCGATGCCTGGGACGCCGAGGTGCGGCTTCGGGACATGGATGCCGACGGCGTGCACACGCAGGTCGTCTCGCCGACGCCGGCATTCTTCAATTACGGCCGAAGCGGCGAGCAGGCAAGTCGCATCGCACGGATCTTCAACGACCTCGCGCTCGAGATCGTGGAGCCGGCGAAGGATCGGTTGATTCCGTTCTGCCAGGTGCCTCTGCAAGACACCGACGCAGCGTGCCGTGAGCTCGAGCGGTGCATCGCGAACGGGCACCGCGGTGTCGAGATCGGCAATCATGTGGGCGATCTGGACCTCGACAGCGAGGGCGTGGTGACGTTTCTCCAGCACTGCGCGTCGCTTGACGTGCCGGTATTCGTGCACCCGTGGGACATGGCCAACTCTCCGCGCCTCGATCGCTGGATGGCGCAGTGGCTCACCGCGATGCCGGCCGAAACGCATCTGTCGATACTCGCGCTGATTCTCGGTGGGGTGTTCGACAAGATCGACGATCGTCTCAAGATCGGATTTGCGCACGGTGGTGGATCTTTCGCGTTCTGGTTGGGCCGGATGGAAAACGCCTGGCACGGCCGCAACGACATCATCGGTACGTCGGAGTTCCCGCCTTCGCATTACCTGGGTAGGTTCTACGTGGATTCCGTCGTCTTCGACGAGCGCGCACTGCGACTGCTGGTGGACACGGTGGGGGTGGACCGTGTGATGGTGGGTAGTGATTACCCGTACCCCTTGGGGGAGCGTCCGGTCGGTGAGGTGGTTCGCAAGAGTGAGTTCTTGGACGATACTGCGCGCCAACTGATTTCGCGGGGGAATGCCGAACGCTTCCTGGGTCTCGTCTGAGACCCCGGCTATACCCTTTCCGGTATGGCGGACGGTGAATTCGGCATTTGTGAGTCATGTCTCGAGCGAGCACAATTCCAAACACAACGATCGACGACGCTCGTGATGCCGACAATCCCGAAGACGGGGTCGGTGACTACAGATTTCATCGTCCGCCTGCCCCATCCAATCGATAGGTTCCGCGATGTCAGACAAGATATCCAACAGCACAACGAGTGACGGAAAGCCGTTGCCGGAGAAAGCTGCCCGTAGCCGAGTTGCCATGGCAACTCTGGCCGGCACAACTCTCGAATGGTACGACTTCTTCCTCTACGGCACAGCCGCCGCGCTGATCTTCAACAAACAATTCTTTCCGAGCCTGAGCCCCACGGCCGGCACGCTGGCTGCCTTCAGCACCTTCGCCGTCGGATTCATCGCACGGCCGGTAGGTGGGCTCGTGTTCGGGCACTTCGGTGACCGGATCGGGCGCAAGGCCACACTCGTGGTCTCCCTGGTGATGATGGGCGTCGGGTCCACACTCATCGGCCTCATCCCGAACTACGATTCCATCGGATTCTGGGCGCCCGTCCTCCTGGTGGCCATGCGCGTCGTTCAGGGCATCGGTCTAGGCGGTGAAGGCGCCGGTGCGACACTCATGTCGATGGAGCACGCGCCGGCAGGGCAGAAGAATCGTTATGCAGGTTTCCCGCAGATGGGCACACCCGCCGGACTGGTTCTCGCCAACGGCATCTTCCTGACGACCAACGCCGTGATGTCGGACTCGGCATTCGCTTCGTGGGGTTGGCGAATCCCGTTCCTGCTCAGCTTCGTTCTGGTGGCGATCGGTCTGGTGATTCGCCTGCGCGTCACCGAGTCGCCGTCATTCGCCGGGATCATGGAGAAGGGCGAAATAGTCCGCTTCCCGCTGCGCGAGTCGCTCAAGGTCGGCTTCCCCCGGTTGTCTCTCACGCTTGCCGCGTGCTTGGCGAACTCCGCCGTGGCGTACGCCTTCATGGTGTTCACCCTGTCGTACGGAACTCAACATCTGGGCTACGACAAGCAATTCCTGGTGCTCAGCGTGACCGCGGCCGCAGTCCTGTGGTTCCTTTCCATCCCGTTCTGGACCAAGATCGCTGACAAGTACGGGCGTCGACACATGTTCATCGGCGGATCTGCCGCAATCCTGTTGTGGTGCATCGTGTTCTTCCCGCTACTGAACACCGAGAACAAAGTGGTCGCTGTCATCGCGTTCCTGGGTATGGGTCTGATCGTGCCGGTCACCCACTGCGTTCAGGGCAGCATCATCGCCGATACCTTCCCGGCCAAGGTCCGCTACTCCGGTTCGTCTCTGATCCTTCAGAGTGGTGCGATTCTCGGCGGTGGACTGGCGCCGATGATCGCCACCGCACTGCTGGACGCCACCGGGTCTTCGGTAGGCGTCACCTGGTACCTCGCCTCGATATGCACTATCAGCCTGGTCGGCGCCATCGCACTGTTCAAGATTGTCCCCGATTCGTCGCGGGGCTTGGAGCACGAGGAGATTCGCGTCTCCGAAAACGCCTGAGTACTGGATTGATCCGACATCGGCCCGTTCCCCCTCGCGGGGAACGGGCCGATCGGCGTTTCACGGTCGCATGAGCTCAGCTGCAAAGGACTCCAGCGTCGCGATCAGGGCCTGCGCGGACGGGCTCGACGTGCGAGTCGCCGAGGAAGTGATGCCGACGCTGTGCCCGATCGGATCGAGTGTGATGGACAGGGTGGTCAAGCGCGCGTCGTCGCGGGGGATGAGGCTCGGTAGGACCGCGATCATGTCGGTCTCGACCAGCAGCTGGCGCACGGTGAGGAAAGAGGTTGCCTCGACGCGGTTTTCGGGCAACGGCAGGCTGTTGCGGGCGAAGAACTCCTCGAGCTCGCGGCGGAGCACTGTCTCGACCCCGGGAAGGATCCAGGGGAAGCCGCGTAGTTCTTCGAGTTGGACGTCCTCGCGGTGAGCGAGCGGGTGATCCACGCGGGTGACGAGTTCGACGGACTCCGCGTAGAGGTTCCGTCTTATCGCGGTGTCATCGGTAGGTGAGGTGAGCCGGCCGACGATCAGATCGATTCGGCCCGCTTCCAGATCGGTGAGCAACTGTTCGGGCGTGCCTTCGCGCACGATGACGGTGAGCAGCGGGTGGTGAACCTTCAGGCGCGCGATAGCGCCGGGAAGCAGCACGTTGGATCCGGCGAGATGTGTTCCCACGATGACGGTTCCGCGATTGGCGTCGGCAAGTTCGACGACGTGCCGCCCGGCTTCGGTCAGCTGCGCGATCACGGCCCGCGCATGAGTTGTGAAGGCCTCGCCGAAAATGGTCGGGGTGATTCCGCGTGGGCCGCGGTCGAAGAGCGAGACACCGAGAATGGACTCGATGTCGTGCAGACTGCGGGTCGCGACGGGTTGTGTGATGTGAAGTGCGGCAGCGGCGCCGACCACGCTGCCCTGACGGCTCAATGCGTCGACGAGCAGGAGATGGCGGAGTTTGAGTCGCCCGTCGAGGAGCTTGGGCATGTCCATGGAGCAATCCTAGACGGGATTGCCGCGAGTGGGTAGGCGCCCGAAGTTGCTCAGAAGAAGGTGATTCCGATCGGTTGGGCCGAGGTGTACTTCTCCCAGGTTTCGCTGCTGTCCGGACTTCCCGTGTGCGCAAACGACGTCCAGTGCCGGCGTATCCGACGGCCCAGTGCGTCGATGCTCTGCCAGTCGCTGCTGCCCAGCATCGGTGAGCTCTTCCAGGACTGGTCGGTCCCCAACACGAAGGGCAGTTCGATGCAGTGAGTGGCTCCGAAGACGTCGTCCGTCGGTGCCCAGTCGAAGCGATACGTGTACACCGACGCGCCGGCCGCTGTGAAGGCGTCGGCCAGCTCCATCGCCGGTTCGGCAAACATGTTCTGTGTCAGTGCCTTTTCGGCGACGCGTTCGGGATCGGGTACTCCCGCTACGTCGCGCACGAAAGCGGATCCCTCGTCGCGGGTGTATCCCACGATGACGTCCGGCGCTGTTTCGAAAGTTCGGATCACCGGATCCAGTTCGGAAATCGGTGCGAAGGGCGGTTGCACGACATTGGGGGACCGCCGGCTGAACTCGATTGCGGTGCTGCGGAATGCGTCGAGAATGCGGGAGAGTGGCGCGGTCCGAGGATCTCCGTCGAGCAGTCGGGCAAATGCTTCACCGTTCTCGATCGCGGCAGCCTGCGTGAAATTGAGGTCCGGCCGTGGGGTGCTCTGCAGAATTGCTCGATGGAAAAGAGTTCGAGAGTTGTTACTGCTCAACAGATTCACAATCGAATGAGCGCCGGCCGACTGCCCGAACACGGTGACCGAGTCTGGGTCGCCGCCGAATGCCTCGACGTTCTCGCGCACCCACTCGAGCGCTGCGATCTGATCGTGGACCCCTAGATTGCCTTCGCTGACGCCGTCGAGGAGGAGGTATCCGAGCACGCCGACGCGGTAGTTGACCGACACCACCACGACGTCGCCCTCGGCTGACAAAGCGTGGCCGTCGTACCAGGGGAGGGAGCCGCCGCCACTGGAGTAACCGCCACCGTGAAGCCAGACCATCACCGGGCGATGACCGGTCAGCGACGGGGTTGTGACGGTGACGGTGAAGCTGTCCTCGCTCTGCTCCGGTTCTGGGAGCGGTGGCCCCATGATGCGCTCGAGCCGTGAAGGTGGTTGGGGGAAGACCGTTCCAAGCGCTGTGGCGTCGAAAACGTCGGAGAACGGTCCCGCCGGCCGCGGCTTCTCGAAGCGCGGTGCGCGGGCGTAGGGGATCGCACCGAAGTAGTAGGAACCGTCACGCTTTAGGCCGCGGATCTTCCCCGAAGCTGTGGATGCGATCACCGTCTCGGACGAGGGCATGGGTTCCTTTCCTCTTGTGCATACCTTTTCGAGCATGCCAGGTGCATGCCGCGGCACAAATGCCTTTGTGGTCGTGCGATATGCGTTACGGCGTGAGTGCCTGTACCAGTCGATCTTCGAGTCGCGTCGTCACTCGGCTGTATACGGCACCGTCGTCCAGGGCTCGGGACATCACTATTGCGCCTTGGATTCCGGCCACGGCTTCTTCGGCGAGTCCGGTGGAATCTTCGGCGCCGACGAGTGCCGCCTCGAGAGCTGCTGTCCATTCGTCGAAGTAGGTTCGCACCTTGGCGCCGAAGCGGTTTCGCTCTTCACCGAGTGCAAATGCGCCGAACAGGCAAATGCGTTGCCCTGACCGAAAGTAGTCGGCGACGGTAGCGAACATGCTCTCGATGCGCTGCCGCGGTGGAACCGACTCTGCTCGAAGCGGTTCGAAGACTTCGGTGCGAAACCATCCGTCGACCTCGTCGAGTACGGCCTCGGCCATCTCTTCCTTTCCTCGCGGAAAGAAGTTGTAGAGACTGCCTTTGCCCAAACCGGTGTGTTCGGTGATGACGGCCAGGCTTGCTCCGTCGAACCCGTAGGTTCGAAACACGTTCGCGAGGGCGGGGATCGTGTCCGAGCGTTCAGCTACCTGTCTGGCCATGGATTCATCCTTTCATCACAGACCCAACTCGCTCAGGCCCGGATGATCGTGCGGGCGTGGTCCGGTCGAATCCCAGAAGAACTTTCGCTCGGACTCCGCGATGGGGACGTCGTTGATGCTGGCATGACGGTGGTGCATGAGGCCATCCGCGTCGAATTCCCAGTTCTCGTTGCCGTAGGAGCGGAACCACTGCCCGTCGTGATCGTGCCACTCGTACGCGAATCGCACGGCGATGCGGTCGTCGCCGTGTGCCCACAACTCTTTGATCAACCGGTAGTCCAGCTCGCGGGTCCACTTCTCGGTCAGAAGTTCGACGATTTCGGATCGGCCGGTGACGAACGTCGACCGATTGCGCCACCAACTGTCCGGCGTGTAGGCCAGCGACACCTTGTGCGGATCGCGTGAGTTCCATCCGTCCTCGGCGAGGCGGACCTTCTGGACGGCGGTTTCGTGGGTGAAGGGCGGAATCGGTGCTCGGACGGTCATTGCGTGGCCTCTCGATCGGATGTGTACCTATTGGTACACACTTTACCGATAGGTACAACAAGAGTCCAGGGAATGACTTCGGCCGCCCCCACCGAAGTGGGAGCGGCCGAAAGTGTCGAGAAGGAAGAAACTAGCGGGCGCGACGAGCCAGACGCTCGGAATCCGAGATCAGAACGCTCTTGCCTTCGAGGCGCAGCCATCCGCGGTGTGCGAAATCGGCGAGCGCCTTGTTGACGGTCTCGCGGGAAGCGCCGACGAGCTGGGCGATCTCTTCCTGCGTGAGGTCGTGAGTGACGCGCAGGGCGCCACCTTCCTGAGTGCCGAAGCGCTGCGCGAGCTGCAGGAGCGCCTTGGCCACACGGCCGGGAACGTCCGTGAAGATCAGGTCGGCCAGGGTGTTGTTGGTACGACGCAGTCGGCGGGCGAGAACGCGCAGCAGCTGCTCGGCGATCTCGGGGCGCTGCTGGATCCATGCCTTGAGAGCGTCGCGGTCCATGCTCACGGCGCGAACCTCGGTGACGGTCGTAGCCGTCGAGGTGCGGGGGCCGGGGTCGAAGATGGACAGTTCGCCGAACATGTCGGACGGGCCCATGATCGTCAGTAGGTTCTCGCGACCGTCGGGTGAGCGTCGACCGATCTTCACCTTGCCGGACACGATGATGTACAGGCGGTCACCGGGTTCACCTTCGTTGAAGATGACATGTCCACGGGGGAAGTCGACGGGCTGCAGCTGCTTTGTCAGCGCCGCTACCGCTGAGGGCTCGACTCCTTGGAAGATGCCGGCTCTTGCCAGGACGTCGTCCACGTGCGCTCCTTGTTGGGATTTGTTCGTTTGTGGTGTCATTTTTGCGCTAACTATCTTTGTACCCGCGCTGCGCACAAACCGTCGTACACAGGCTCAGCCCTCATGAGTGAGACACTGTGTCCAATGCAATCTGTGTTCAATGCAACAGGTACGGCATCGAAGTCTACGTCCCGATAGCTCGCGACGAGTGATTGATGCCACGTAAGAGCCGAAAATTCTTCCGGAATCCGCTGCGGTGACTACTTTGTATGGCCGTCAACTTGCCCGTTGTGTCCGAATTTCGCCCAGGCTGGCGCTCTCGGGAGCCTCCGACTGACGGCCCTTCCGCTTCCGGTGGAAGCGAGCGAACGCATGGGGAAACCCATCGCTTGCCAGGCGGGCGACGTCGTCGTGACTTGCCTGATCGAGGAAGTCTTCTACTTCGTGCTCTTGAACCGAGAGCCGACGCAATCGCCCTTCGACTCGTTCCATCGCCAGGGCAAAGAGCATCAGCAGTAGCGGAAAGAGAATTACTGCGAGTCCTTGCATAGGGGGAAGTAAACACGTCGAAGGTCTCAGAATCGACACGACGGAGTCTCCACTCATGTCGTATCCGTACAGTTGTCTGAGTGCAGACCACCCCGACAGGCAGTTCAGAGCAGCGGAAGAAACCGCGTTCGGGGGGTGCGCGGAAGGAAGAATCACACCTCGGATTGGTACGCCGGGCGCGTCGGATGAATCGCGAGCTCGCTGTGGCTTTCCCGCACGTGTATTGCGAACTCGACTTCACGACTCCGTTGGAACTGGCAGTGGCGACAATCCTGTCGGCGCAATGCACCGACGTCCGCGTCAACATGGTCACGCCGGCGCTCTTCGCCCGCTATCCCGACGCGAAGGCATACGCGGAAGCCGATCGGACCGAACTCGAGGAGTACATCCGCTCCACCGGCTTCTACCGGAACAAGACGACGTCGTTGATCGGACTCGGTCAGGCGCTACTCGAACGCCACGACGGTCAGGTCCCGAACAAGCTCGAAGATCTGGTGAAACTCCCAGGCATCGGACGCAAGACCGCGAACGTCGTGCTGGGCAATGCCTTCGACATCCCGGGAATCACCGTCGACACCCACTTCGGTCGGCTCGTGCGTCGGTGGAAGTGGACCGAGGAAGAAGATGCCGTCAAGGTGGAACACGCCGTCGGGGCACTGATCGAACGTAAGGAATGGACACTGCTCTCGCACCGCGTGATCTTTCACGGCCGACGGGTCTGCCACGCGCGCAAGCCCGCGTGCGGGGTGTGCGTTCTCGCCAAGGACTGCCCGTCGTACGGACTCGGCCCGACCGACAAAACCGAGGCCGCGGCCCTGGTGAAAGGCCCCGAGACCGACCATCTGCTCGCCCTGGCAGGGTTGTGATCGCCGATGACAAGTGCTGGAAGATGGTCTCTCGCTGCGCTCGTGGTCGTCGCGGCTCTCGTCGTGGCGATCTGGCCGCGCGGGGGAGACGACACGACGCCCACGTCCACGGGTCCGTCGTCGTCCGCGTATCAGCCGCCGACGTTCACTCCGTCGTCGGAATCGCTCGATCAACTCCGTAGCCAGGCCTCACTGGCTCCCTGTCCGACTCCGACGGGCGAAGCTCCGGCCGGCTCGGCGCTGGCCGGAATCACCCTCGACTGCGTGTCAGACGGTCGGCCCGTCGACCTTGCCGCAGCGGTCGGCGGAAAACCGACTCTGCTCAACTTGTGGGCGTACTGGTGCGCGCCATGCGCCGAAGAGCTTCCGTACCTTCAGGAATTCGCGGAGCGCGCCGAGGGCAGCATCAACGTTCTGACGGTGCATTCGGATCCGAATCAGGAGAACGCTTTGACGCGACTCATCGACTACTCGGTGCGTTTGCCCGGCGTCCAGGACGGTGACGGCAAGGTACGGATCGCAGTGGGCGCACCGCCGGTGCTGCCGGTGTCAGTGCTCGTGCGCGCGGATGGAACAGTCGCCAAGGTCTTGCCTCAACCTTTCCGCAGTGCGGACGAAATCGCCGCCGCTGCGGCGCAATATCTGGGAGTCGTCGTATGAGCACACCGGTTCCCGAGTGGTTGCGAGCTGTCGCCAGCACCGAGCCCACCGATCCACACCGGATCAACCCCGTCCTCGAGCGTCGCGCGCCGCGCGGGACCGTCACGCGTCCGGCCGCGGTGCTCGTGCTCTTCGGCGGACCGCGTGAGGCAGACCCTCTCGCCGTCGGCGGCTTGCCGGAGGGCGCAGACGTGTTGCTGACCCAACGGGCGTCGACGATGCGTCAGCACAGCGGACAGGTCGCATTCCCGGGCGGCGCCGCCGATCCGGGCGACGACGGCCCCATCGGCACCGCGCTGCGTGAAGCGCAGGAGGAGACCGGGCTCGATCCGAGCGGAGTTCAGCCGCTCACCGTGCTGCCGGAGATCTTCATCCCGCCGTCGGGTTTCGACGTGACGCCGGTGCTCGGCTACTGGGAGCAGCCGACGACGGTGGGGATTCAGGACGAGGGCGAGGTCGGACGGGTGGCCAGGGTGCCGCTGCGCACGTTGCTCGACCCCGACAACCGGTTTCAGGTTCGCCATCCCCTCGGATACCAGGGCCCGGCGTTCCGCGCCGACGGCATGCTGGTCTGGGGGTTCACAGCAGGAATCCTCGCGGCGCTGTTCACGGTGTCGGGCTGGGAGATTCCGTGGAACTACGAGGACGTGAGAGACCTGGACACAGCGCTGTCCGAGTTCGGTGAAGGTGTCGAGGATTCGGCGGTGCCGCGATGACAGGTTCTCGTTGGGTGGACATCGCCATCGTTCTGGTCGCCCTCATCGCGGCCACGTCCGGATGGCGTCAGGGTGCGGTGGCGTCGGCGTTGGCGTTCGTCGGCGTGATCCTCGGTGCCGTCGCCGGAATTCTGTTGGCGCCACACCTGCTCGTGCACGTCACCGAAGGCAAGCTGCGCATCCTCGCGGGCATCTCGCTGATCGTGGTGTTGGTCATCATCGGCGAAGTCGCCGGCATGGTGCTCGGACGCGCGGCGCGCAGCGGAATGCACAGTCCGACGGCGCGATCCGTCGACAGCGTCATCGGTGCGGGTCTACAGGCGGTGGCCGTCGTGGTCGCGGCGTGGTTGCTCGCGATTCCGCTCACTTCTTCGTCGCAGCCGAATATTGCCGCCGCTGTTCGTGGTTCGGATGTTCTCGCCAGCGTGGACGAACTGGCGCCGCAGTGGCTGCGCCGCATCCCGACGGAGTTTTCGGCGTTGCTCGACACCTCCGGTCTGCCGGACGTCATCGGCCCGTTCGGGCGTACGCCCATCACCGAGGTCGAAGCACCCGACGCGAGCGTTCTGGCCAGTCCGTTGGCGGCGCAGTTGCGTCCGAGTGTTCTACGCATCAACGGCGTCGCACCGAGTTGCCAGCGCGCGCTCGAGGGATCCGGATTCATCGTCGCCCCCGAACGCGTCATGACCAACGCACACGTGGTTGCCGGAACCGAGAGCATCACGGTGGACACCATGGAGGGCGCGCTGCCCGCGCAGGTGGTTCTCTTCGACTCCGCCGTCGACATCGCGATTCTGGCGGTTCCCGGACTGGACGCACCGGTGCTGCCGTTTGCTCCGGAGCAGGCTCAGACCGGCGACAACGCGTTGGTGCTCGGTTACCCCGGCGGCGGTCCGTACACGGCCAGCGCAGCCCGCGTTCGTGAGGTCCTGAACCTGAACGGACCGGACATCTACAAGGCCGGAACCACTCAACGTGAGGTCTACACCGTCCGCGGATCCATTAGGCAGGGCAACTCTGGTGGGCCGATGGTCGACGATCAGGGGCGCGTCCTCGGCGTCGTGTTCGGTGCCGCCGTCGACGACAGCGACACCGGATTCGTCCTCACCGCCCAGGAAGTATCGCGCCAGTTGAACGCGGCTGCCTCGGCGTCGACGCCGGTGCCGACAGGCGCCTGCATTCTGTAGCGGTCACTTCTCCGTAAGGAGGAAGTCCTCGAGTTCGCGGTTGACGCGCTCGGGGGCTTCCTGATGCGCGTAGTGACCAACTCCGGCAATGGTGCGCAGTTTCTCGCCGGGAGCCCAATGCTTGTCGCGCCGCACGGTACGGGTGAGCACGTACGGGTCGAGTTCGCCGTGAATCTGGACGATCGGAATGCGAAGAACCTGATCCATCAAACGCATGAAACGACGACCCTCGGGCCGAAGCTGGCTGCGGAACGCCCAGCGCTGGTACTCCAGCGTGGAATGCGCGACGCCCGGGATCCGGATCGCGGCCCGCATCTTGGTCATCACGTCCGCGAACTCGGGTTGCTGCGGCCAGGTGGGGCCGGACCGCGAGCGAACCAGACGCTCCACCTCGGCGCCGTTGTCGGCCGTCAACCGACGTTCCGGGCGTAGCGGTACCTGATAGGCCAGGAAAGAGGGCAAAAGCGCGCGGCGCTGATATGGGTCGCGCACGACTGCTTTCTTGAGTGCCATCGGGTGTGGCGACGAGATCAACGCGATCGACCGCACCAGGCGTGGATGCAGGAGCGCGGTCGCCCAGCACACCAACCCGCCGTCGGCATGACCGATCAGCGTGGCCTTGCCGTAACCCATCGCACGAATGAGACCGGCTACGTCACCGGCGAGCGTCCAACCGTCGTAGCCGCGAGGGGGCTTGTCGGAATCGCCGTACCCACGAAGATCCATGGCGACGACGCGGAATCCCTGCTCCGACAGTGCCGTCAACTGATGGCGCCAGGACCACCAGAAATCGGCGAATCCGTGCAACAGGACCACCAACGGAGCATCCGGCTCCGCGTCGCCTACCTCGACGACGTGAAACCGGATGCCGTTGGCGTGAATGTCCCGGTGAATCCAGGGGCCGTCGAACCTGACGGTGGATGGATCTGGGGCTGCCACTTTCGATCAGACTCGCTACCGGCGCGCGTTGAAATCGACAGACGGCTTTGCGTCGTCATGGCTGCCGGGAAGGACGTTCTTGGCCTGCTTGAGCGATTCGATCGTCTTCTCCGGAGCCCTCAGCTTGCGCACACGCAGATAACCGAGCAGCGCCAGAATCGCGGTGGTCACCACCATGATCAGGAAGACGATGAGGAACGCCAGCCAGCGCGGCACCCAGGTATCGAGCATCTCGGCCAGGAAGAAAAAGAAGAAGAACGAGCTGAACAGCAGAACCGTGAAGGCCAGGATGAAGAAGACACTGCCCTGCAGACCCTTCTTGACCTCGCCCGTGACCTCGGCCTTGGCAAGTTCAACCTCGGCGCGCACGAGGGTGGAGACCTGTGCGGTCGCGTCCTTGACGAGGGCCCCGATGGTGGCCTCACCCGGCGTGCGGGCGTCCACATCGGTGAGAGGGATGGACGAGACCGTGTTCGGTACTCCATCTCCGGTGAAGCGCTGGCTCTCTCCGTTGGTCAAGCTCACTTGTCGACCTCTCCAGGTAGTTCTCTCGCGTCCGTGGCAATGGCGGTGGAAGCGTCGTCTCGAGCCGCATGAACTCGTCCACGTCGCCACAGCAGCGCTGATCCGATCAGCGATGCCACCAACGATGTCACGAGAACTGCGGCCTTCGCTATCTCGGCCTCGCTGCCATCGCCGACCCCGTCCAATGCGAGGTCTGCTACAAGCAGGCTAACGGTGAACCCGATGCCACCGAGAACTGAGAGGGCAAACATGTCTCTCAATTCCAGTGTCTTGGGCTTGGTGGCTATGCCCAATTTGATCGCGAGCAGGGAAATTCCGAAGATTCCGACGGTCTTTCCGACCAGAAGGCCGACGACAACCGATTGCCCGACGGGGTCGGTGAAAATGTCGCCGAGTACCGCGGCGTTGATCGGAACACCGGAGGCGAACAGTGCGAAGACGGGGACGCAGAAGCCTGCGGAGTACGGCTGAATGCGGTGCTCGAGGCGGCTGCCCGGCGCGTACTCCTCGTCCGGATCGCGCCTGACACGGGTGAGTAGGCCGAGCGCGACGCCCGCGAGTGTGGCGTGTATCCCCGCTTCGTGCATCGCGTACCAGGTCAGTAGAGCCAGCGGGACGTAGAGGAACGGCGTCGTGATGCGCTTGTGCTGGGCGTAGGCGTAGACAGCGAGGGCTGCGGCCGCGGTCAGCAGCCACAACATCGCGAGGGAGCCGGTGAACAGTACGGCGATGAGGATGATGGCGAGCAGATCGTCGACGACGGCCAGGCTGAGCAGGAAGACTCGGGCGCTTGCGGGGATCTTCGATCCGGTGAGAGCGAGCACGCCGAGGGCAAAAGCGATGTCCGTCGCGACGGGAATGGCCCAGCCCTTGTCCATACCTGGAGTGCCGAAGCCGATGGACGCCGCGATGATCGCGGGGACCAGGACGCCGCCGCACGCCGCGATGATCGGGAGCATCGCGGCTTTGCGGTCCGCGAGCTCGCCGACCACCAGTTCGCGTTTGAGTTCGAGGCCGGCGACGAAGAAGAAGACGGCAAGCAGTCCGTCTTGCGCCCAGGTGCCAAGGCTGAGGTCCAGATGGAGTGCAGACGGGCCGATCTGGAAGTCGCGCAGTGCGATGTAGCTCTCACCGAAAGGTGAGTTCACCCAGATCAGAGCGACGGCAGCGGCGATGAGCAGTATCGATCCGCCCACCGTTTCGGTGCGGAGATAGCGGGACAGTTCGGAACGCAAAGTGGAGATCACGCGTGGGGACGACCTTTGTTCGTGCACCCGAGTTCGGATGCAACAGACATGAACGTGATCGACGTTGTAAAGCATCGAATGCACGTGCCGACCAGACTTCCCGGCTCACCTTTACGGGATTTTATCGCGGATTGCTCGCTGAGCCGAATTAGCGAACCGAATTTGCGCCGGAAAACCCCGCGGGTGTTCAATTCCTACTGATTGGGACACCATCCCACCAATTGGACAATTTTCGTATAACGGCGCAGGAGCATGTTTTGAGCACGTCAGTCAGTGAGAACCCACCCAAGCCGGAGGGCAGCGACGCAGATACCGTCGCCGGAGTGCCGCGCAGCCGAATCGTGGTTGCCAGCATGGTGGGTACGTCCATCGAGTTCTACGACTTCTACATCTATGCAACAGCGGCAGTATCGGTGTTCCCGCACCTGTTCTTCCCGAAGGGCAACGACACCACCGCGCTTCTCGCGTCGTTGGCGACGTTCGGACTCGCGTTTGTCGCCCGTCCCCTCGGCTCGATTCTCTTCGGGCACTTCGGTGACCGCGTCGGACGCAAGGCAACTCTCGTCGGCTCGCTGCTGACGATGGGTATCGCGACCTTCCTCATCGGACTGCTGCCCACTTATCACCAGATCGGTCTGCTGGCCCCGGCGTTGTTGGCGCTCATGCGTTTCTGCCAGGGCCTCGGACTCGGCGGCGAATGGTCTGGCGCGGCTCTGCTCGCGACCGAGACGGCCAAGGAAGGCAAGCGGGCCTGGGCGGCGATGTGGCCGCAGCTCGGTGCACCCATCGGCTTCTTCATGGCCAACGGACTGTTCCTGATCATCACGCTGTTCATGAACCACGACAATTCCAGCCCGGACCTCGAAGGGGCCTTCCTGAGCTGGGGATGGCGAATTCCGTTCCTGCTCAGCGCAATCATGGTGATGATCGGCCTGTACGTCAGGCTCAAGCTCGAAGAGACCCCGGTGTTCGCGCGTGCAGTCGAGCGCGGCGAGAAGGTCAAGACCCCGGTCGCCGAGGTATTCAAGACCAGCTGGCGTCAGCTGATCATCGGTACGTTCGTGATGCTCGCGACGTACACGCTCTTCTACATCATGACCACCTGGGTGCTCAGCCACGGAACCGGCAAGACGGCGGCCGACGGCGGAACTGGCGCAGGCTTCAAATACACCGATTTCCTTGTCCTGCAGCTCATCGCAGTCGTTTTCTTCGCTGCCGCCGTGCCGGTCTCGGGTTGGCTCGCCGACCGCTACGGGCGTCGTATCACACTGCTGATCATCACCGGCCTGATCATGGTGTTCGGCTTGACCTTCGGCGTGTTCCTCGAACCGGACGGAATGAACGACGGCCGCATGTTGGCGTTCCTCATCGTGGGCATGCTGCTCATGGGCTTGACCTTCGGACCGATGAGTGCCGTTCTCCCGGAACTCTTCCCGACCAATGTCCGCTACACGGGCTCGGGAATCGCGTACAACACCGCCAGCATTCTGGGCGCTGCGGTGGCGCCGTTCATCGCCGTCTACCTCGCGAAGAACTACGGCGTCGGCTGGGTCGGCATCTACCTCCTCGTAGCTGCGACGCTGACTTTTGTTGCGCTGCTGGTCATGCGCGAGACAAAGGGTGAGTCGCTAGACGATGTAGGGGCATAACCCTGCTGTGCGCCTTTGTTAACCCCCGGCGGTTAATAAAGGCGCACAGCAGTTGTCAGGGAAGCTGAGCAGGCAGGACGTGCTCACCGGTCTTGTCGGTGCTCAAGGCCAAGGAACTGATGTACTGCTTCTCGCCGTTGGGGCCGGGAACGTTCGACGCGAGCATGTCGGGTCGCTCGAACTCGATGCCGCTGACGCAGCACAGAAGCGTTTCGCCCGAGGGGTTCCCGTACTCGTCGAACATCGGCAGATCGATGCCGTCGTCGGTGCGCCGCAGGTAGTACTTGCCCTTGGTGGCGACGGCGAGGACCGGCGGCATCACCAGTGCGATGACGATCGCGACGATTGGGGAGAACGGCTTGATCGCCGAACCGAATGCGCCGAAGAACACCAGGATCGAAATACCCGCGGCCAGCAGCATCGACACGAAGCCGACGGGGTTGACGTCGTAGAGCATTCCGCGTCGGAACTCGGGGACCTTCGGGGAGAGCTTCAACCAGTACTTGTTGATCGCGATGTCCGAGGCGACGACCACGACCCAGGCGATACCGCAGTTGGCGTAGAAGCCCAGGATCGTGTTGAGGAAGTCGAACATGTTGGCTTCCATCAAGATCAGTGCGATCGCCAGGTTGACCAGAACGAAGATCATGCGTCCCGGGTAGGTCTTGGTGACGCGGGTGTACGAGTTGGTCCACGCCAGTGAGCCGGAGTACGCGTTGGTGACGTTGATCTTGATCTGGCTGATGACCACGAGGATCACGGCAAGGGTCATGGCCAGCCAGTGCGGCATCATGTCCTGGTAGATCTCGAGAAACTGGTGCACGGGCTGGTTGGCGATCGAAGATCCGTCGACGACGTTCGCGATGATGTACACGGCGAGGAACAGTCCGACGATCTGCTTGAACGCGCCGAAGATGACCCAGCCGGGCCCCGCGAGAATTACTGCAGCCCACCAACGACGGGTGTTCTCCGGCGTCTTGGGCGGCATGAAGCGTAGGTAGTCGATCTGCTCGGCGATCTGTGCGATCAGCGACAGGCAGACACCCGCGGCCAGCATCACCGATCCGAAGTTGACGCCCTTGCCGTTTGCGCCGTCCTCACCGCCGAAGGCGAAGAACGCGCTCACCGAATCTGGGTGCTTGAACAGCAGATACAGGAACGGCAGCACCATCATGACGAGCCACAGAGGCGTCGTCCACACTTGGAGCTTTGCCAGAGCCTTCATTCCGTAGATGACCAGTGGAATGACCATCAGGGTCGAGACCGCGTATCCGATCGAGAGTGGGATCCCGAGCCCCAGTTTCAAACCCTGGGCCATGATGGAACCTTCGAGCGCGAAGAAGATGAAGGTGAACGTCGCGAAGATGACGTTGGTGACCACCGAGCCGTAGTAGCCGAAACCGCTTCCGCGCGTGATCAAATCGAGGTCGATGTTGTATCGCGCGGCGTAGTAGGCGAGTGGGAAGCCGGTGGCCATGATGACGACGGCAAACACGGCGATGCCCAGCAATGCGTTACCGGTGCCGTACGAGATGCCGATGTTGGCGCCGATCGAGAAGTCTGCGAGATACGCGATTCCGCCGAGCGCGGAGGTCGCGACGACGCCGGTTCCCCATTTGCGGTAGCTGCGTGGCGCAAATCGGAGGGTGTAGTCCTCCAGAGTCTCCTTCAGTGCGGCGTTCTCACCGAGATCTGCCCTGTCCGGTGCGCCGGCGGACACCTGCTCGTTCACTGCTGTCATGACGTCACTTCCCCTGGGTGCCTGTGCATGTGCACTTTGTGGTGCAGGCACCCAACCTAGGGAGGTGGCGTTACGCGGACATGTTTGAAATGTGTCGCCCACGTTGCGGATTCGATCCGCAACGTGAGCGAGCACTCATGGGACTTTCTTTACCTGTATCTGATCACCAACTGCCCGCGCCTGCAAGGCGAGTGGCTGCGTCCCGACTGGTCGTAGGTCGAGAACGGCGGCGGCCACCGGGTCGGCCAAGACGTTTCGGATGGTCCGGCGCAGGCCACGTGCTCCGTACACCGGATCGAATCCGCGCCGTTGCAACAGAGCGACGGCGCTGTCGTCCACGTCGACGTCGACGCCTCTCCTGGCCAACCGAGTCGTGATCAGTTCGATCTCGAGCCGGGTCACTTGTTCCGCGGTCTGTTCGTCGAACTCGTCGAGGATCACGGTTTCGTCGATGCGGTTGAAGAACTCGGGGTCGAAGAACTTCTCGAGAGCGCGCTGCACCAAGTGGTGACCATGGTGTGGTCGATCGATCCGGACGCGATCGGCGAGCTGCCGCACCCGGGACCGTCGACGTTCCGCCACCGCAGCAGAACCGAGATTCGAGGTCAGGAACACATAGCTGTTGCGGAACGAGATCTTCTGCTGACCGTTCGCCAACCGGAGTTCGCCGTTGTCGAGGACCTGCAGGAGCGCACGTAGAACGGTGGGGTCGGCCTTCTCCACTTCGTCGAACAGGACGATTCCGGGGGTGTACGGATCGCCCTCGACGGTGTTCTTGTCGAACAGTGTGAAGGACTCCTTGCTGCCGGCATACCCAGGCGGTGCCCCGGAGAACGACGCCGCATAATGCTCTTGCGCAAGAGCATTCATGTCGATGCGGCACAGATCGTCGGGCCCGGACCGGAGTTCCGCGGCCACGCGCCGCACCAACTCCGTCTTGCCGACGCCGGTGGGGCCGACCAGAAGGATGTTGGCGAGCGGACGCGTCGGATCCGTGGCACCGACATGCGCGATCGAAATCGCCCGAACCACTGCGTCGACGGCGGCCTGTTGTCCGACGATCTTGGAACTGAGGGCTTTCGAGAGATTGCGAGCGTCGAAGGCCCCGACCGGTACGGGTTCGGATCGTTCCTCGGCTGGTGGTGGTGCTGAACTGTTCCGGTCATGGAGCATGTCGGTGATATACGGCACAGCGAGATCCTTAAACTTCGATTGTCTTCTCGACCGGCAGGTTTCCGACGCGGCAGTCCGCTACGCCCACTGTGTCTCGGGTGATGGCCTCGACGCGTTCCTGAGCCTTCTGGGCATCGGTGACCCACAGCTTGTAGAACTCGAACGGGCAGTCAGCGACGCCCTTGTCTCCGTCACCTGCTGCGTGGACACCGGAGTATCCGCGGTGGAGGAGCTTGAAGATGTGGTTCTGGGACTGATCGTTCTCGCGTGCGTCGCGAATGGCTGAGACGGACAACTGCGCGTACTGGATTCCGTATTCCTCCTCTCCGGTCTCACCTAGCGTCCGACCGTCGAACCCGATGATCGCGGAGTGTCCGAAGTAGGAGTAGACGCCGTCGAATCCGGCTGCATTGGCAACTGCCACATAACAATTGTTGGCCCAGGCCATTGCCTTGGACATCATCACCTGCTGGTCCTTGGCGGGGTACATGTAGCCCTGGCAGCGGACGATGAGTTCTGCACCCTTCATTGCGCAGTCACGCCAGATCTCCGGGTAGTTGCCGTCGTCGCAGATGATGAGCGAGATCTTCAGGCCCTTGGGACCCTCGGATACGTACGTGGTGTCGCCGGGGTACCACCCTTCGATGGGGCACCAGGGCAGGATCTTTCGGTACTTCTGAACGATTTCGCCCTTGTTGTCGATGAGAATCAACGTGTTGTACGGCGGCTTGTTCGGGTGGTCTTCGTGCTGTTCACCGGTGATGGAGAAGATTCCCCAGGTATCGGCCTCGCGGCAAGCGGCGGAAAAGATTGCGGTCTCGTCACCGGGGATGGTTGCCGCTGTCGCATACATCTCCTCTTCGTTGTACATGATTCCCTGCGTGGAGTATTCGGGGAATACCACCAGATCCATTCCGGGGAGTCCGGTCTTCATGCCGATCATCATGTCGGCGATCTTGCGCGCGTTCTCGAGAACTCCGGCGCGATCGTGCAGGCGGGGCATCTTGTAGTTGACTACTGCTACGCCGACCGTGTCGTTGCTCGAGGAGATGTCACCGTGTCGCATTGTCTTTCACTCCTTGGTTGTGTGGATCAGTTGAAGACTGGATGAGTCTGGGGTACTGCGGCTTTGGGTGCGGCGAGGATCTTGGCCAGGCCGAGGAGAACCAGAAGCGCGCCGGCCCAACCGGCGGCTACCGCGGGTGTGGTGTGGAAGTTGTCGGTCAGGATCAGAAAGGCAGGAACAGTGCAGGTGGGCTGGCTCAGCAGGACTGCTGCCCAGCCGGTGAAGCGGCTGAGGTTCTCGCGGCCGAGGCCGAGCACCAGGAAGAACAGCGTCCACAGTGCTGCCCATGCGAGCCAGATGACCCCGAAGACGGGGTCGTTGCTCACCGTGAACGAGAGGAAGGAGTACACGAGCGCGGCGCACGCGACGAACAGTGAGAACCACCCGATTCCTTCCGGTTCGAAGCCGGCGAGATTGCTGATTCCTACGTAGAGGTAGGTGAATCCGAACAGGTAGAGACCTGAGGCCGCCAGGACGGCGTTCGAATCTCCCTGTGCCTGAATCAACAAAACGGTGGGGACGACGCATTGAAGTGCGCCGACGAAGAGATTGAGGACCGAGGCGGATCGAACGGGAACTGTGCCGAGCAGCATCAGTCCGTTGACGAAGAGGACGGCTCCCACGTAAAGCAAACCAACACTGCCCATCGGGCACCTCCGGTTACTTTCGGGACGGGTTACTTTCAAATGAAATGATTCCAAATGAAACTAAGTGATGCGCGCCACAGAAGTCAAGAGGTGGATCTCCGGGGAAGGTTTCAGAGGGTGGCGATGATCGAGAAGTCGAGTCCGTCGGCGACGGCCAACTGAATCTTCTGTCGTGCAACGCGATCGCGAAACTCGACGGTTCCGCGAGGGCCGTCGTACGCGGCGCCTTCGACGACGGCGTCCAGGGCGTGCGGGTGGGTGCTGTCGGCGCGTCGAACCAGGGCCGAAAGGGTATGTATCCCTTCGTAACACGACTCGGCAGCGTTGTTCAGTGCCGGAGCGTGCGCGCCGTGCAGTGCGATGTAGCGCCCGAGCAGGTCCATGGAGTTACCGTCGACCATCGAGCGGAAGTACGCTGCCGACGCAAACAGGTTCCGGGTTGCGCGGGGGCCGCTTGCGAGCAGCATGTTTTCTTCCATCAACGGGCTGAACCGGATCATCGACTCGTCGAGGCCTCGGCGGGCGAAGGCTCGGTTGAAGTCGACGGCGTCCTGCCCGACGAGGAGCATGATCACGCCGTCGCAACCGGAGTTCGAGACGGTCTCGACCAACTGCTTCATGTTGCCGCGCCCCAGATCGACAAACGAACCGCCGACCAGGGTGAGGTCGAGTTCGGTGGCGAATTGCCTCACGGCCCCGAGCGAGCTGTGAGGCCAGATGTAGTCGTCGCCGACGACGAACCACTTGCGCGCTCCGACGTTGTCGCGCAGCCACTTCAGTGCCGGCGCGATCTGCTGTCGTGGTGTTTCGCCTGAACAGTAGATTCCTGGTCTGACCTCGCCGCCCTCGTAGAGCGAGGTGTACGAGTACGGAATACGGCCTGCGACCACCGGTGCGAGTGCGTGGCGGACCGAGGAGATGTGCCAACCGCTGACGGCGTCGATGTCACCTGCGTCGAGTAGCTGTTGCACGCGGGCTGCGACGACGCCCGGCGAGGCGCCGCCGTCGATCACTTCGATCTGGACTTCGCGTCCCAGTACGCCGCCGGAGTTGTTGAGATCGCGGGCGGCCAATTCGCTGATCGCCTCACACGACGGACCGAACAGTCCGGCCGGTCCTTGGAGGGGAACCACCATGCCCAGGCGCCACACTGCGCTGCGCGCGCGTTCGAGCGCGCCGGTAGCGCTCATGCGTCGCCGCCGGAATCGGAAGCCAGCGGCCTGGCCTGGGTTACTATCATTTCATTTGAAAGTATTGCCCGAGAAGTGTGAAGTACGCAACAGCGGGGGAGCGATCAGTGGGAAAAAGTGACTCCGGAATTCTTGACGCGTCGCTGACGACCACGCTGGTCCGAGCGGCTCGAATGGCCGCGGCAGCGGCGGAGAAGACGCTGGCGGCTGAGAATCTCACTCTCGATCACTGGATGACGCTCGAAGCCCTGGCGTCGACCGAGGGGCTGACGATGGCTGAGTTGCGCGATCGGACGGGTACGCCGGCTCCGACGCTGACGCGAGTTGCGGACAAGTTGGTCTCGCTTGCGCTGATCTATCGGGAGGTCGGTGAGGACGATCGCCGGAAGGTGCGCGTATTTCTCTCCTCGCGCGGAAAGTCTCTGCACAAGCGGGTTGCCGCAGACATTCGCGTGGCCGAGGAGTCTTGGCTGACGTCGAAAGAGGAAGTGAAGTTGCGAGAGGGGCTCCGCCCCTGTGCGCCTTTCCGGTAGTGGGGACTACCAAAAAGGCGCACAGGGGCCGCTGGCCTTACTTGCCGCGGATTGCGTCGAATACCTTGGGGTCGACCAGGGTTGAGGTGTCTCCGAGGTCGCGGCCTTCGGCGACGTCGCGCAGGAGGCGGCGCATGATCTTGCCGGATCGGGTTTTCGGCAGTTCCGGCACGATCGTGATCTGACGGGGCTTGGCGATGGGGCTGATGTCGGTGGAGACCTGAGCCTTGAGCTCGGCGATGAGGACCTCGCCCGTGTTTTCGACGCCTTCGCGCAGGATGACGAACGCGACGATGCCCTGTCCGGTGGTCTCGTCCGCGGCACCGACGACGGCGGCTTCGGCGACTCCGTGATGGTTGACCAGTGCTGATTCCACCTCGGAGGTGGAGATGCGGTGACCGGAGACGTTCATGACGTCGTCGACGCGGCCGAGGACCCAGAGGGCGCCGTCGTCGTCGTACTTGGCGCCGTCACCGGCGAAGTACCAGCCTTCCTCGGCGTAGCGGGACCAGTAGGTGTCGCGGTAGCGGTCCATGTCGCCCCAGATGCCGCGGAGCATCGCCGGCCACGGCTCGTCGAGGACGAGGTAACCGTTGCCGCCGGGGCCGAGGGGCTTGGCGTCGTCGTCGACGATCTTCGCGGAAATGCCCGGCAGTGGTGCCATCGCGGATCCGGGCTTGGTGGCGGTGATACCGGGCAGCGGGGAGATCATGATCGCGCCGGTCTCGGTCTGCCACCAGGTGTCGACGATGGGAGCCTTGTTGCCGCCGATGACGTCGCGGAACCAGCGCCACGCTTCGGGGTTGATGGGCTCGCCCACAGATCCGAGCAAGCGGATCGAGGACAGGTCGTGGGCGTCGGGGATTTCCCGGCCCCACTTCATGAACGTCCGCACGAGGGTGGGTGCGGTGTAGTAGATGGAGACGCCGTACTTCTCGATGATGTCGAAGTGGCGGTGCTCGTTCGGGGAGTTGGGGGTGCCTTCGTAGACGACCTGGGTGACACCGTTGGAGAGGGGGCCGTAGACGATGTAGGAGTGTCCGGTGACCCAGCCGATGTCGGCGGTGCACCAGTAGACGTCTTGTCCCGCTTTGTGATCGAAGACGTTGTGGTGGGTGTACGACGCCTGGGTGAGGTAGCCGCCGGAGGTGTGGATGATGCCCTTGGGCTTACCGGTGGTGCCGGAGGTGTAGAGGATGAACAGGGGATGTTCGGCGTCGAAGGCCTGCGCTTCGTGCTCGGGCGAGGCCTGCGCGACGGTCTCGTGCCACCACAGGTCGCGGCCGTCGGTCCACTCGACGTCGATGCCGGTCCGGTTGACCACCAACACGTTCTGGACGGAGTCGGCGCCGGCGACGGATTCGTCGACCGCTGTTTTGATGGGTGCTGCGGCGCCGCGTCGCCACTGGCCGTCGACGGTGACGACGAGCTTGGCTTGGGCGTCGTCGATGCGTGAGCGCAGGGCGGTGGCGGAGAATCCGGCGAAGACGACCGAGTGGGTCAGGCCGAGGCGGGCGCAGGCGAGCATGGTGACGATCGCTTCGGGGATCATCGGCATGTAGATCGCGACGCGGTCACCGGCGACGAGTCCGAGGTCGGTGAAAGTGTTTGCGGCGCGGCTGACTTCGGCGAGGAGGTCGTTGTAGGTCAGGTCGCGGCTGTCGCCGGGTTCGCCTTCGAAGTGGATGGCGACGCGGTCGCCGTTGCCGGCGAGGACGTGGCGGTCGACGCAGTTGTAGGCGACGTTGAGCTTGCCGCCGACGAACCACTTGGCGACGGGGGCGTCGGTCCAGTCGAGGACGTCGGTCCATTTCTCGTGCCAGTGAAGGCGCTCAGCCTGATTCGCCCAGAAAGCGAGGCGGTCGGTATCTGCGGCAGCCTGCAACTCCGGTCCCGCGTTGGCGGCCGCAGCGAACTCTGCGCTCGGCGGATATGCCTGGGGGACGTCTGTTTCGGCTGCGCTTGTCATGGCTGACGGCCTTCTTTCCACATTGATCGACACTTTTCTGACTCCGTGTGAGGGTAGTCACAAGCTCGCTCAAACGCACCGTTGCATCACGTTGCAACCCGTTGTCCTGCGACGATCGGTCGAATCGATGCGACGGGTGGTCACTTCCGCCGACGAATGAATGTGCCCGAATTCAATTACCCCCAATTTTCCAACAATGGGTGCGGTGCGCGCTTCGGGTTCGATGTGTCTATTGTCAAACCATTATTCGACCGCAACTCGAAGTCACGTTCACTTTCAGTTGTAGGCGACACGACGCCGGCAGTTACGGCTGTCGGCAGGCCGCGAGCATGCTCGGGGTCACTTAGATGTGGAAGGAATTCCTTTGCGTATCTCACGCATAGCGACCGGCGCGGTCGCGCTCGGAATGACGGCAGTGCTGATCACGGCATGTTCGTCCGGCGATTCGTCGGGCGGATCGTCCAGTGGCGTCGTCAACGCCTGGGCGGGCGAGCCTCAGAACCCGTTGATCCCCACGAACACGAGTGAGAACATGGGCGGCCGCGTCCTCGACTCGCTGTTCTCCGGTCTCGTTTCGTACACCGCAGACGGCGGTACGGAGAACGAGGTTGCCGAGTCCATCGAGAGCACCGACGGTCAGAACTTCACCGTCAAGCTCAAGGACGGTTGGACCTTCACGGACGGCACCCCCGTCACCGCGAAGTCGTTCGTCGACGCGTGGAACTACGGAGCCCTCTCCACCAACGCTCAGCTTCAGGCATCGTTCTTCGATCCGATCAGGGGCTACGACGAAGTTGCCGCCGAGGTTCCGACGGCACAGACCATGTCGGGTCTGAAGGTCGTGGACGACTCCACCTTCACCATCGAACTCAAGCAGCCCGAGTCGGCGTTCCCCGATCGCCTCGGCTTCACGGCGTACTACCCGCTGCCCGAGGTCGCGTTCAAGGACATGACCGCCTTCGGTGAGAACCCGATCGGCAACGGCCCGTACAAGCTCGACGGAACCGGCGCGTGGCAGCACAACGTCCGCATCGACACCGTCGTGAACCCGGACTACAACGGCAACCGTAAGCCGAAGAACGCCGGCGTCGACTTCATCATGTACAACAGCCTCGACACGGCGTACACCGATCTCCTGGCCAACAACGTCGACGTTCTCGACCAGGTTCCGCCGAGCGCCGTCACGACCTTCGAGTCGGACCTGCCCGGACGCACCGTCAACCAGCCGTCGGCAACCATCGAGACGTTCACGATCCCGGGTCGCCTGCCGCACTTCAGCGGCGAAGAGGGCATGCTCCGCCGTCAGGCGATCTCGATGGCGATCAACCGCGATCAGATCACCCAGCAGATCTTCAACAAGACCAGGACGCCTGCACTCGACTTCACCAGCCCCGCAATCAAGGGCTGGAACGACTCGCTGACCGGTAACAGCAACGTGAAGTTCGATCCCGAGGCGGCCAAGGCTGCTTGGGCCAAGGCCGACGCCATCGCACCGTGGTCCGGCAGCTTCGAGATCGCCTACAACTCCGACGGCGGACACCAGGAATGGGTCGATGCCACGGCGAACAGCATCCGCAACACCCTCGGTATCGACGCGAAGGGCAAGCAGTACGCCACCTTCGCTCAGATCCGCACCGAAGCCACCGACCGCACCATCCAGAGCTCTTTCCGCTCCGGTTGGCAGGGCGACTACCCGCAGCAGTACGGCTTCCTGGCGCAGAACTACCAGACCGGCGGCAGCTCCAACGACGGTGACTACTCCAACCCCGAGTTCGACCGCCTCCTGCGCGAATCGGCCGGCCAGACCGATCAGGCGAAGGCTCAGGAACTGCTCGATCAGGCCCAGGAAGTCCTGCTCAAGGACCTGCCCGCAGTTCCGACGTGGTACCGCAACGCTGCCAGTGGATGGTCGGAGAACGTTTCCAACGTGACCATCAGCTGGAACGGTGTTCCGGTCTACGAAGACATCGAAAAGAACTGACGCGTAGAACGATCCGCATCTGAAACGTGAGTTCGGGGCGGCAGGCGCCCTGCCTGCCGTCCCGAACTCGTGTTCACACCGGACTGTCCGCTGACGTACACGATCATCGACAAGGAGGTGATCCGATGCTCTGGTACATCGGTCGCCGAGTGCTTCAAATGATCCCGGTTTTTCTCGGGGCCACTCTTCTGATCTACGCCATGGTCTTCCTGCTTCCCGGTGATCCGATTGCCGCGTTGGCGGGCGACAAGGCGCTCAGTCCGGCTGTGGCAGCACAGCTTCGGGAGCGCTACCACCTCGATCTCCCCTTCTATCAGCAGTACCTGCTGTACCTGAAGGGCATCTTCACGCTGGACTTCGGCACGTCGTTCTCCGGACGACCTGTCAGTGAAGTTCTGGCACAGGCATTTCCGATCACGATGAAACTTGCCTTCATGGCACTGATCGTCGAGACGGTCTTCGGTGTCGGCTTCGGCCTCATCGCGGGCCTGCGTAAGGGCGGATTCTTCGACAGCACCGTCCTGCTGTTCAGCCTCGTTCTCATCGCCATCCCGATCTTCGTGATCGGCTTCCTGGCTCAGTTCTTCATCGGCGTCAAATGGGGCATCGTCCCGCCGACGGTCGGTGGCAACACCAGCTTCACCAATCTCCTGCTCCCTGCCCTGGTTCTCGGTTCGGTCTCGTTTGCGTACGTACTGCGACTGACCCGAACGTCCGTGGCGGAGAATCTGACTGCCGATTACGTCCGCACCGCTACCGCCAAGGGACTTTCCCGTGGACGAGTGGTTCGCGTGCACGTGTTGCGCAACTCGCTGATCCCCGTGGTCACGTTCCTGGGTGCCGACCTCGCGACGTTGATGGGCGGCGCCATCGTCACCGAGGGCATCTTCAACATCAACGGCGTCGGTGGCACGATCTACCAGGCCGTGACCAGAGGTGAAGCGCCGACGGTGGTTTCGTTCGTCACCATCCTGATCGTGATCTACCTGATCGCGAATCTGCTCGTCGACCTCTTGTACGCCGCGCTCGATCCGAGGATCCGCTATGTCTGAGACCGTGAAGACCGGACGCGCAGTCCGGCAAAGTCATTTCGTGGCACCGCCCGAAGTTGCGGCACCGGGGGAGACGGACGCCGTCAAACTCGATCAGGCGCCGACGAGCATGTGGACCGATGCGTGGCGCGACCTACGCAAGCGCCCCCTGTTCATCATCTCGACGATCATCATCCTCGCGGTCATCGTCATCGCAGCGTTTCCGAGCTTGTTCACGAGCACCGATCCGCGGTTCTGCGACCTGACCTACAGCATGCAGGGGCCGACCTCAGGGCACTGGTTCGGTTTCGACCGCCAGGGCTGTGACGTGTACTCGCGCACCATCTACGGTGCTCGCGCATCCGTACTCGTGGGCGTCGGTGTCACGGCGTCGGTGCTGGTGATCGGCGTGATCTTCGGTGCGCTGTCCGGTTTCTACGGCGGATGGACCGATTCGATCCTCTCCCGTGTCGCCGACATCTTCTTCGGCATCCCGCTGATCCTGGCTGCCATCGTCCTGATGCAGCTGTTCACCGATCGCACCATCTGGACCGTCGTCGGCGTGCTGGCGCTCTTCGGCTGGCCGCAGATGGCAAGAATCGCTCGAGGCGCGGTGATCTCGGCGAAGAACAACGATTACGTCATGGCCTCGGAAGCGTTGGGTGTCTCGAAGCTCAAGACACTGATCCGCCACGTCATCCCGAACTCGTTGGCGCCCATCATCGTGGTCGCCACCATCTCGCTCGGTACGTACATCGTTGCCGAGGCGACGCTGTCCTTCCTCGGTATCGGTCTTCCGTCCACCGAGGTTTCGTGGGGCGGCGACATCAGCAACGCTCAGGTGACGCTGCGTCAGGGTTCGACCATTCTGTTCTACCCGGCAACGGCTTTGGCGATCACCGTTCTCGGATTCATCATGATGGGTGACGCTCTGCGCGACGCCCTCGATCCCAAGTCGCGGAAGCGGTGAGCACGATGACCACCAAGGAAACTCTCACCTCGGAGGAAACTCCGTTGCTCGAGATTCGTGATCTCGAGGTGTCTTTCCAGTCCAATTCCGGTCCGGTTCCGGCAGTTCGAGGCGTCAGCCTGACCGTCTACCCGGGTCAGACTGTCGCGATCGTCGGCGAATCGGGTTCGGGTAAGTCCACTACCGCCCACTCGATCATCAATCTGCTTCCCGGCACCGGCAAGGTGACGGCAGGCGAGATCATCTTCGACGGCAAGGACATCTCGAAGGTCTCGGAGAAGGACTTCGTCCACATCCGGGGAAGCCAGATCGGTTTGGTTCCGCAGGACCCGATGTCGAATCTGAATCCCGTGTGGAAAGTGGGCTTCCAGATCGAGGAAGCACTGGCCGCCAACGGGATCGCCAAGGGCAAGGCAGCCAAGGTTCGGGCTGCGGAACTGCTCGAGGAGGCAGGACTCGCGGAGGCCGAGAGCCGGTTGGGGCAGTACCCGCACGAGTTCTCGGGCGGTATGCGTCAGCGCGCACTCATCGCGATCGGGTTGTCCGCTCGTCCGAAGCTCCTGATCGCGGACGAGCCGACGTCGGCGCTCGACGTCACGGTCCAGCGTCAGATCCTCGATCACCTAGACGGTCTGACAACGGAACTCGGCACCGCCGTTCTGCTCATCACTCACGATCTGGGCTTGGCCGCCGAGCGCGCCGAGCATCTGATCGTGATGAGCAAGGGTCGTATCGTCGAATCCGGTCCGGCGCTGGAGATTCTGAAGCGCCCGCAGCATCCGTACACGCAGAAGCTGGTCGCTGCTGCGCCGTCGTTGGCGTCGAAGCGGCTCAGCTCGTCGGTGGCGCGCGCCGAGATTCGCGAACAGGCGGAAGAGGTCGCCGAAGCGGTCAAGGCCGAGGAAAGTGCGGCAGAGTCCTTCGGCAAGGCGACCGACGACGTTCTTGTCGTCGATCATCTGACCAAGGTGTTCAAGCTGCGCAAGGGTTTCCGCAAGACCACCGACTTCACCGCCGTGAACGACGTGTCCTTCAAGGTCCGCCGCGGAACCACGACTGCAATCGTCGGCGAATCGGGTTCCGGTAAGTCGACGGTCGCGCAGATGGTTCTCGGTTTGCTCGAGCCCACCGCAGGCAACGTGGTCTTCGACGGTCAGGACGTGTCCAAACTCGGTGCGAAGGAAACCTTTGCGTTCCGTCGTCGCGTGCAGCCGATCTTCCAGAACCCTTACGGCACGCTCGACCCGATGTACTCGATCTACCGCACGATCGAAGAGCCGCTGCGTACCCACAAGGTCGGGACCAAAGCAGAACGGGAGGCTCGCGTCCGCGAACTTCTCGACAAGGTCGGTCTGCCTCAGTCGGTCATGCGACGGTTCCCGAACGAGCTCTCCGGCGGACAGCGTCAGCGCGTCGCAATTGCGCGAGCGTTGGCACTGCAACCGGAGGTCGTGATCTGCGACGAGGCGGTCTCCGCTCTTGACGTGCTCGTGCAGGATCAGATCTTGACCCTGCTCAACGACCTGCAGGCAGAGTTCGGGTTGACGTACCTCTTCATCACGCACGACCTGGCCGTGGTTCGCCAGATCGCGGACAACGTGTTGGTGATGTCGCGTGGCTCGATCGTCGAATCGGCACCGATCGACGACGTGTTCGGCAATCCGCAACAGGACTACACCCGCAAGTTGCTCGACGCGATTCCCGGCGGGTCCATCACGCTGGGAAGCTGACGCAACAGGTAGGTAGGCAAGTCCGCAGAGGGGCTGCAAGGGTACCGTCGTTGATCGTGACGGACCCCTTGCAGCCCCTCGTCGATCTTCCAGGCGTACGCGCCGCCGCCGATCATGCGCGCGACGCTCTGGGTGAGGTTCATCGGCACAAGACCAACCGTCGCGGTTGGCCCACCACTGCCGCCGAAGCCGCGGTTCGCGCTGCGCGAGCTTCCGCATCGCTGGCCGGTGGCACCACCGAATTGCCGGCCGAGGGCATGGCCGGTGATCCGATTCTCGCGGGTGCTCTGCGCGTGGCTCAGGCTCTGGACGGCGACAGTCTTCCCCTCATGGAGTCGACGTGGAAGCGCGCCCCGCTGCAGGCTTTGGCCCGGCTGCACCTGCTGGCCGCGGCAGACCTCGTCGAGGACGCGGATCAACTGGGGCGGCCACGGTCGGATCGCGGAGTGGGGGAGCGGTTGGACGCTCTCGCGCAACTCGTTACCGGCGGAACCAGTGCACCGGCGCCGGTTCTGGCGGCCGTCGTGCACGGAGAACTCTTGGCGCTGAGCCCGTTCGGCACCGCTGACGGCATTGTTGCACGTGCGGCTTCGCGTCTGGTTGCGGTCTCGTCCGGGTTGGATCCGCACAATCTGGGAGTCCCCGAGGTCAGTTGGCTTCGGCGGCCGCAGGCGTACACGGACGGCGCGGCTGGATTCGCTTCGGGAAATCCAGCGGGTGTCGGCAGTTGGGTGATCTTGTGCTGCGGAGCTCTCGAAGCCGGTGCGCGAGAAGCGACTTCGATCGCCGACGCGGCGACTGGATAGTCTGCAACAGGGCGGGGCCGGCACATAACGAACGGGCGGCGCTGCCGATAAATCGACTTCGCCGCCCGTCACCACGGACTACTCGTTACCAAGCGTGCTCGGTGGGTTGTGTGGGTGGCCTCGGCGAGGGATCGCACTTTCTGAGGTCGTCCCCGCAACCGGTGCGGGGTCCTCGCTCAAATTGAACGAATCTCGCAGGCCCACAACGCTTCTGCCCTTATAGTGGCTTGTGCTCCGCGTGGGTGCCCTAGTGCCCGTGCTAGGAATTTCGGTTGGGGAAACGGTCCTTCTCTTCCGAGCCGTTCCTGGCCTTCCGTTCTTCCGTAACTCCTTTGTACCCTGTGTCCGGGCTCACAGCAAGTACCAATTTTTGTTTGTGGGCATTGGATTTCAGCGTTTCCGACGCAGTAGCCCGAAGGTCATGGCGCCGGCCACCAGAGCTGCGATTCCCACCGCTGCAGTTGTGGCGACCGTCGTCGTGGACTGGGCTGACAATCGCGCGCGAAGCGAGACCGGGTTCGAGAAAGTCAGTATGGGCCAACCGTTTACGGCCGCTTCCTTGCGTAATGCACGATCGGGGTTGACTGCGGTGGGATGTCCGACCGCCTCGAGCATGGGCAAATCGGTTACCGAGTCGGAGTAGGCGTAACTGGCGGCGAGGTCGTAGCCGTATTCCGCGGCGAGTTTTTCCATCGCCTCGACCTTGCCCGGACCGTAGCAGTAGAAGTCGACCTCGCCGGTGTAGTGGCCGTCTTCTTCCCTCATCGACGTCGCCACGGAATGGGTGGCGCCGAGGGCGCGGGCGATCGGCGCGACGATTTCCTCGCCCGACGCCGACACCACGATGACGTCGTGTCCACGCAGCTTGTGATCTGCGATCAGATCGGCCGCCTCGGCAAAGACGAGTGGGTCGACGATGTCGTGCAGAGTCTCCGCGACGATGGCCTTCACCTGTTCCACGTCCCAGCCCGCGCACATCGCAGTCAGGTGCTCGCGCATGCGCTCCATCTGATCGTGATCGGCGCCGGACAGAAGAAACAGGAATTGCGCATAGCTGCTCTTGAGAACCGAGCGTCGATTGATCAGACCCTGGGCGAAGAATGGCTTGCTGAACGCCAGGGTGCTCGACTTCGCGATGATCGTTTTGTCCAAATCGAAGAAAGCGGCTGTCCGCCCGGTATTCAGTCCGTTCGCAGGCTTGTCGGTCACAGGAATGAGGATAGTCCGACAGGCGGTTCGTGTGCTCCTCGGCAAGCGTCCTCTTTCGGCGAAAAACAGCAGTTCAGTGCAGCTCAGGCTTGCATTTCTCGCCAATGGCGGGTGTAAGATCGTTGCTGTTCGATTCGTTCGAACTAGTTCAGCCCGACCCCCCGGGGCTGAACTCAGACGGCCCCCGCCTCCTCCCCCCATTGGCGGGGGTCGTCCTCTGTCTCAGGCCTGTTTCTCCACAACTTCCCAGTTGTCCACAGGCTCTCTCGACCCACTGTTTTCGGTGCCGGTGCTCGTTCAGGCTCTGCAGTCATGAACACGACGATCAACTCTCGGGAAACCGGGGCTCCCATTCTGGTTCTCGTCGACGACGCGAAGGTCCTCGCGAGCGTGCGACGCGTCGCTGCCGCGGTGGACCGCCGTCTGGACGAGGCCGAGCATCCCGTTTCCCGGCAACAGTGGAACCGGGCCTCGGCGGTCGTGTTGGACGCGTCGGCTGCGCGGGATGCTCTGGCTCGTTCCCCTAAACGAACGCGAGTGTTCCTCGTGTGCGACGGCACACCGACCGTCGACGACTGGAAGAGCGCCACCGCGATCGGAGCCGACAGCGTTCTGTCCCTGCCGGAAGAGGAGAACGCGTTGGTCGCAGTTCTGGCCGACCACGTAGACGTGAGTGGTGACGGCACCGTCGTGAGCGTGGTGGGTGGTTGTGGCGGCGGCGGAGCCTCGGCAACTGCGGCGGCTGTCGCGTTGACGTCGGCGGCACGTCACGTCCCGACGTTACTGGTGGACGTCGACGCCCTCGGCTCCGGCGCTGATGTGCTGTTGGGCATCGAGACGACCCCCGGATTGCGTTGGGGTGCACTGACCGTCGAGGGCGGGCGGTTGGCCCCGGATGCGCTGCGCGATGCCCTGCCGGCAAAGGGAAAGTTCTTGAGGGTTCTGGCGAGCAGTCGCCGCGAGATCGACGGTCCGACAGTGACCGCCGTTCGCGCCGTGCTGGACGCAGGTCGCAGTTCCGGCGGACTCGTGGTCTGCGACGTGCCACGTCATCCCAGCGAGGTAGGTCAGGCCGCGTTGGAGATGTCGGATTTGGTTCTCGTGGTGGTTCCGGCCACCGTGGCTGCGTGCGTCGCTGCCGAGAAGGTCGGAGCCTGGGTGGTGCGACACAACTCCAATGTCGGGCTCGTCGTGCGTGGGCCGGCGCCGGGAGGCCTACGCGGCGCCGATGTGGCAGACATGCTCGGCCTGCCGCTGACGGCCGTGATGCGCGGCCACCGCTCGCTGGCGCCGATGCTCGAGCGCGGTGGCCTCGAATTGACCCGAGGTTGTCCGCTGAGTGCGGTGGCAACAGCGGTACTCGACGCCGTCGAATCCGGCGCACGCCCGCGCAGGGCTGCGGCATGAGTGCGTTGGTCACGACAGAACTGCTCGACCGAGTTCGCGAGCGGCTGACGGCGTCGTCGGTCGCCGAGCCGACGGCGGCCACCGTTGCCGACGCCGTGCGAGCCGAGTCCTCCGGCGTTCTGGCGGACACGGATCTGTTGGAGGTCGTCAGGGTGCTCCAGACGGAACTGACAGGCGCAGGGCCGCTCGAACCACTGCTGCACGAACCCGGTGTCGCCGACGTACTGGTGACCGCGCCGGATCAGGTCTGGGTGGACCGCGGGGTCGGCCTCGAAAGGTCAGGGGTGCGGTTCACCGACGAGGCAGCCGTGCGTCGACTGGCGCAGCGGTTGGCACTGTCGGCAGGTCGACGCCTCGACGACGCCCAACCGTGGGTCGACGGCCGTCTGCGGGGCGTCGGCGACGGGCACTTCGGGGTACGACTTCATGCCGTACTCGCACCGGTGGCCCAGGGCGGAACCTGCGTGTCACTGCGAGTGCTGCGGCCCGCAACACAGGGTCTCGACGCGCTGTGTGCTCACGGCGCCGTGGAACCGGACGCGCGCGAACTCCTCGATCGCATCATCTCGTGCCGCTTGGCCTTCCTGGTGATCGGCGGGACCGGCGCGGGAAAGACCACGTTGTTGTCCGCCATGCTCGGCGCCGTCGACCCGCGCGAGCGAATCGTCTGCGTCGAGGACGCGGCCGAACTAGCGCCGCCGCATCCGCACGTCGTCCGCCTCGTCGCCAGGGCTCCCAACGTCGAGGGCGTCGGAGAGGTGACGGTGCGCGATCTGGTTCGGCAGGCACTGCGGATGCGTCCCGATCGCATCGTCGTCGGTGAGGTCCGCGGTGCAGAGGTGACGGATCTGCTCACGGCGATGAACACCGGCCACGACGGCGGCGCCGGCACCGTTCACGCCAATTCGCCCGAAGAGGTGCCGGCCAGACTCGAGGCGTTGGCTGCGCTCGGCGGTATGGATCGCCACGCGTTGCACAGTCAACTTGCCGCGGCAGTTCAAGTGATCCTGCACGTGCACCGGTTGGCCGACGGATCGAGGCGTCTCGAACAGATCGGCGTCATCGATCGCGGTGCGGACGGATACGTACAAATCATGCAGGCATGGCCGGACGGCGGTTCGGGTCGTGAGCGGCTCGAGCGGATGTTCCGGCTTCGCAATCGAGAGGTCGGGACGTGACAGTTTCCTTCCTGGTCCTCGCGTTGGCGGTCTCGATTGCGCCGGTGCGGGATTCACGTGCTCGGCTCGCTACGTACGCCCCGAGCATCCGCAAGCCCTCCCGGCAGATTCCGTGGCAGTTGGTCGCCGCATTTTTCGCGGTGTCGGCTGCATGGGTTCTCGGAGGCTTGTCGGCAGGATGCGCGGCGGTCGTCCTCGCCGGAACCTTGATCTTTCGTGGGCGCCGCGCGAAGGCGGCCGAAAACCGGGACCTCTCACAGAAGATGCTGCTCTCCGGTCTGGAGGTGCTGATCGCCGAGCTGAGCGTCGGCGCGCATCCTGCAGTTGCCAGTTCTGTTGCAGGCGAGGAATGTAGCGGCGAAGTAAGTGCGGTGTTCCGGTCCGCTGGGGCCAGGGCGCGTCTCGGTGGTTCTGCCGCGGCGGCCTTCGCGGTACCGGATTCGTGCATCGAGCGTGAGTTCTTCCGTATCGGATCCGTCTGGCGGGTCGCAGACCAACACGGTCTGGCTCTGGCTGAACTACTCGGCGCCGTCCGGACGGACATGTTGGGGCGTAGACGCTTTCGTCAGCGCACCGAGGCCGGGTTGGCGGGCGCTCGGGCGACGGCTGCGGTGCTGGCTTTTCTACCGCTGCTGGGGATCGGCCTCGGCCAGTTGATGGGGGCGTCGCCTCTGCGCGTGCTGTTCGGAGGTGGGCTCGGCGGCGTGCTGCTCGTGATCGGAACTGCCTGTGTCTCAGCTGGTTTGCTCTGGACCGACCGGATAACTGCGAAGGTCACGTCGTGAGTTGGGCATCCGTGGCGATGATCGCGTTGGCGCTCGCGATCATTCCCGCTCGCCGCGGCGCTTCGGCCAGGGCGGCAGAAATTCTGTTCGCGGACACAACAACAGAAAATTCGGTTTCAGCCCCGGACAAGCCGGATCCGCTCGCGGTTGCCGCAAGTCTCGACCTTCTCGGGGCCTGCCTGCGAGCGGGGCTTCCCGTCTCCGCCGCGATCACAGCGATGGCGTCGACGGCACCGAAACCGATGGCCGACACGCTCAGTCGCGTCGCCGACCTTCTCGCGCTCGGTGCCGACCCTGACGCCGCGTGGAGCGAAGCCGCGCTCGATCCCGATACCGAGGCGCTCGCCAGAATGGCTCGGCGTTCCGCCCGTTCGGGTTCGTCGCTGTCCTCGTCCATGGCAGAACTCGCCGAGCGCAGTCGAGGTGACGCCGAGGATCTGGCTGCTGCCGCGGCCGAACGTGCGGGAGTGCTGATCAGCGGTCCACTCGGACTGTGTTTCCTGCCGGCGTTCATCGCCCTGGGCATCGTCCCGGTGGTGATCGGGCTTGCCACGACTGTGCTCGGTAACGGCCTGTTGTGAGCCGGATCCGTATGAAAGCTCCTGTGGCAGAGATGCTGCCACAGGTTTCGATTGAAGGGGGAGAAATGATTTCGAAGACGCTCAGGACGGTGTCGGCCAGATTTGCGCTGTTGGTAACGGAGGACGACGGTATGTCTACCGCGGAGTATGCGATCGGCACGATTGCGGCCGCCGCATTCGGTGCCGTCCTGTACACGGTTGTCACCGGCGACTCCATTGTCTCGGCGCTGACGGGCATCATCGACAAGGCACTCAAGACAGCTGTGTGATGTTGTCCACGAGAGGTATTCGGCAAGCCGACGACGGCGCCGTGACGGTCGAGGCCGCGATTGCTCTGGCTTCGATCGTCACGGTGGTCGTGCTGTGTATCGGTGGTGTCCTCGCGGTGTCGATGCAGGTTCGGTGTGTCGACGCCGCTCGTGAGGCCGCGCGGTTGGTGGCACGTGGTGATCGTGAGTCTGCGGTCGCCACGGCCCGCCGGATCGCACCCCAAGATGCGTCGATCTCGGTGGAGATCGTTGACGGCTTTGCCGTTGCCGTTGTCAGCGCCGAGATTACGTTGCTGCCGTTGGTCGACATTTCTTCCGAGGCGGTGGCAGCTGTGGAGTCAGGGGTGGAAGAGGGGTGAACCTACGTGACGACGAAGGTGTTGCCACGGTTCTGGCGTGCTGCGTTCTGGCAGCGATCGTGATGGTGACTGGTGGGATGCTGCATGTCGGGTCCGCGGTGGTGGCCCGGCACACTGCTCAGTCGGCCGCTGATCTTTCGGCTCTCGGCGGTGCGGGCGCCTTGGACGGAGGTGAGGCGTCTGCGTGTGCGAAGTCCGCGGCGATCGCGGAGCGTATGCGTACGGTGCTCGCGGAATGTGAGGTGCAGGGGTGGGATGTAGTTGTCGAGATACGTGCACCGGTGTTGTTGTCGGGCTTCGGGATCGGCGACGCGCAGGCCTACGCTCGTGCGGGTCCGATCGGCTGATCGTGTCTCAGCTGATCGTATCGATGACGGCGGTCAGAACCTTGACCGCGCCGTCTTTGTCGAGTGGGTCGTTTCCGTTGCCGCACTTGGGTGAATAGACGCAGGACGGGCATCCGTGAGCGCACTCGCAGGAGAGTATGGCGTCGCGCGTCGCGGTGAGCCACCGTGACAGTTCGCTGTGCCCCCGGTCGGCGAACCCGGCGCCGCCGGCGTGACCGTCGTAGACGAAGACGGTCGGGAGTCCGGTGTCCGCGTGCATCGCCGTCGATACGCCGCCGATGTCTCCGCGGTCGCAGATCGCCACCAGTGGCAGCAGGCCGATCGCGGCATGTTCGGCGGCATGCAGTGATCCGGGGAACCGTTCGGGCGGCACCCCGATGGATTCGAGTAGTTCCGGCGTGACCGTGTACATCACTGCCCTGGTGGGCAAAGTGTGTGCGGGCATGTCGAGTTCGATCGAGTCGAGGACTTCACCCGAAGTCAACCGTCGTAGGTACCCGACGACTTGATGTGTCACCTCGACCTGGACGAGAGCGACGGCGATGTCGCCGTAGTTCTTGTGCTCGAGTTGTTCGGTGATCGTGATTTCGGTGGTCTCGCGGGCCGAGGTGGTCCAGTCCGGATTCTCGGTGTGTACCAATGCGAGTCCGACGTCGAGGTCCAGTTCATCGACGACATAGGTCTCGCCTTGATGAATGTGCACGGCACCGGGATGAACTGTGGCGGGAGCGCGGCCCGCGTCAACAGTACCCAGCATCCGGCCGGATTCACCGTCGACAATGGCCACCTGAGTTCCGATACCGCCGCGAATGTCCAAAGAGCCGTGGGGGTTCGAATCGGCGGTGACGAACCATCCGTGCTTTCGGCGCCGGATCTTGCCTTCCTCCGACAGCCTGGTCAGAACCTCGAGAGCCCCGAAAGCGTCGACCTCGGCATCGGAAAGTGGGAGTTCCATTGCAGCGCAGAGAAGTTGTGGTCCCAGGACGTACGGATTTCCGGGATCTGTCACCGTCGCCTCGACGGGTTTGTCGAGTACCGCCGACGGATGGTGAACGAGGTAGGTGTCGAGTGGATCGTCGCGGGCGATCAACACGACGAGTGAACCCTCGCCGCGTCGCCCGGAGCGACCGGCCTGCTGCCAGAACGAGGCAACGGTCCCCGGGAAGCCTGCCACGACAACGGCGTCGAGGCCTGCGATGTCGACGCCGAGCTCCAGCGCGTTGGTGGTGGCTGCGCCCAGCAGCGTGCCGTCGGCGAGCGCAGCTTCCAGTTCGCGACGGTCCTCGGCCAGATATCCGGCGCGATACGACGCGACTCGCTCGGCGAGGTCCGGGTCCACCTCGGCGAGTAGACGTTTGGTGGCCATCGCGGTCAGTTCGGCACCGCGGCGGGAGCGGACGAAGGTGAGAGTACGGGCGCCCTCGATCATGAGGTCAGCCATGATCCGCGCTGCTTCCGCGCCCGCGGGACGTCGTACCGGGCTACCGTTTTCGCCGGTCAATGCCTCGAGTAGCGGCGGCTCCCACAGTGCGACGGTGCGTGGGCCGTGAGGCGATCCGTCTTCCGTGACCTCGCTGCAGTGTGCGCCGATGAGCCGCGAGGCCGCTGCGCCGGGATCTGCCGTGGTCGCGCTGGCCAGGATGAAGGTAGGTTCGGCGCCGTAGCGCGCTGCAATCCTGCGAAGTCGCCGGATCACGAGCGCGACGTTGGATCCGAAGACTCCCCTGTAGGAGTGGCATTCGTCGATGATCACGTATTTCAGGTTGCGGAAGAAGTGCGCCCATCGCTGATGGGTGCGGAGCAGCGAAATGTGGATCATGTCGGGGTTGGTGAAGAGCCAGCGTGAGTTCTCGCGTGCCCAGGTGCGGAGTTCCTGCGAGGTGTCGCCGTCGTACGCACTGGCGTTCGTGCTGCGAAGTTCGACGTCGAAGTCGGTGAGGGACAGCACTGCTCGCAGTTGATCCGAGCCCAGCGCTTTGGTGGGGGAGAGGTACAGGGCAGTTGCGAGCGGATCGGTCGCCATGGCCGTCAGCACCGGGAGTTGGTATGCCAGTGACTTACCCGACGCCGTACCGGTGGCCACGACCACGTGTTTTCCCTCGTGAGCAAGGTCGGCGGCCTCACTCTGGTGGATCCACGGGGACCGCACGCTGTGCTCGGCGAGCGCGCGTACGACGCTGGGGTGCACCCACTCCGGCCATTCGGTGAACTCGGCTACGCGAGCAGGCAACTGCGCGGTGAACATCAGTGGTTTTTCGCTTCCACTGACCCCGGCGACGACGCGATCGAGCAGCATCTGCCCGTAGGTGTCGCCAGGCTTCCCTCCCGGGGCGGGGATCGGGGAAGGTGCGTTCACGTGACTCTCCGGGCTCGGCGTTGGGGTGTGGCGGCAATCGGAAACTGTCGCTACCTGCAGTTTTGATGATACGCAACGGCCGGCGGTCTTGGTGGAACCGGGTGGTCGGCGCGCAAGCGGGAAGCCACGATCGTGGGCCGTTTTTCTCGTAGCGAACTTTTAACGTTTTTAGTTCCCTTTTCGACTGTTGTGCACGCGGAGAACATGGTTGACTGACAATCGGTCGCAGCTTCTGTGTTCGTAGGCTTGAGAAAGTGCACGCTCGCAGGATCGTTGTTGCGGGCGCGGTGCTCTGCCTTTCCTGAGGGGGAAATAAAGACGTACAGCGGTCGGAACCGGCCCGGTGGACTGTAAGGGCTGTTCACCGAATCCGGTGTTAGAAAGAGAAGGAAAAGCATGGCACAGGGCACTGTGAAGTGGTTCAACGCTGAAAAGGGCTTCGGCTTCATCGCTCCCGAAGACGGTTCCGCAGACGTCTTCGTTCACTACTCCGAAATTCAGGGCAACGGCTTCCGTACCCTCGAGGAGAACCAGCGTGTGGAGTTCGAGGTCGGCCAGGGCACCAAGGGTCCCCAGGCTACCGGCGTTCGCGCGGTCTGATTTTTCCGCTCACTCGCTGAGCGATTAGTTCGGACAGTATTTGTCCCCCATCGCATCCGTGCGGTGGGGGACAAATCTTTTCGGGCTGAGCCAGTCTTTCTCTGTCCGAGGTAATGCACGCAGCTGTTCGACCACGGCCGGTCGTCTATGCCGTCAGTACCTTCGTGGCTTACGTTTCACTCTGTGAGCCAACTGTCCTTTTTCTCTGCCGAGTCGATTCCACCTGCCGTGACGGACCTCGCCGGAATGCTGGCCGGACCGGGTCAGGTCGTGACCTCGGAGGACCGTGCCCGGATCTCGATCGTCGTGGATCGGGACTGGAGAGCGCAGGCCGTTGCCGAGTTGATCGCGCAGTGCGGACTCGGGGCCGAGGTGACGCGTAGTGAAGAAGGCAGCCCATTGGTCCGCACTCAGTCGACGCCCGCACTCCTTCCGCTGTCCGTGCAGTGGACCAAGGGAGCTGTGAAGGCGGTGCCGGTCGGTTGGGTACCGAACTCCCGCCAACTCCGGGTGTGGGCCGTCGCGGCCGGCAGGCTCGAAGAAGGCGGCGAGCGATTCGTGTTCGGCCTCGACCCCCATGCCAAGGAGACGCACGCACCGCTGGCTCAGGCCTTGATGCGGGTTGGTATCGCGCCGACTCAACTGGGTAACCGGACACCGGGCCCGGGGCTCCGTGTGTCGGGAAAGAAGAGACTGACAAAGCTCGTCGAATACCTCGGTGAGGCGCCGAAACACGTCGACACTTCGGTCGCCTGGCCGCACGTCTGACAGTGCTCTTGCCTCGCGTCCGACGGTGCTCATGCCGCGTGTCCGACGGAGCCCATACTGTACTGATCTGCACGAATGTCTTGCGGGTATGTCACTCTGTAAAGAGAGACACGGGGTATAACTTGCTCCACACGTCTAGTTCTGAAGATCTGCCGACGGCAGTGAACGTCCAAAGGAAGGCTCGGGCAGCAGGTGGCTAAAGCGGACAACGGCAGCGGTCAGGGAGCGTCCGGTAACCCTCGTCGCCTCGTGATCGTCGAGTCACCGACCAAGGCGCGCAAAATCGCTCCCTACCTCGGTAAGGACTACGTCGTAGAGGCATCGGTCGGTCACATTCGCGACCTGCCGCGCGGCGCAGCAGACGTTCCGGCCAAGTACAAGGGCGAGTCATGGGCCCGTCTCGGCGTCAACGTCGATCACGACTTCGAGCCGCTCTATGTCGTGAGCCCGGAAAAGAAGGGCAAGGTCGCCGAACTCAAGTCTCTGTTGAAGGACGCCGACGAGCTCTTCCTCGCAACTGACCCCGACCGCGAGGGCGAGGCAATCGCCTGGCATCTCCTCGAGACTCTCAAGCCCAAGATTCCGGTTCGTCGAATGGTCTTCCACGAGATCACCGAGCCGGCAATCCGTGCTGCCGCCGAAGACACCCGCGAACTCGACACCGACCTCGTCGATGCTCAGGAAACCCGCCGCATCCTCGACCGTCTCTACGGTTACGAGGTCAGCCCGGTTCTCTGGAAGAAGGTCATGCCGAAGCTCTCGGCCGGCCGCGTCCAGTCGGTGGCCACTCGCGTCATCGTCCAGCGTGAACGCGAGCGCATGGCGTTCAAGTCGGCGTCGTACTGGGACATTTCCGCGACACTCGACGCCGGTGCGGAGGCCAGCCCGCGTAGTTTCGGTGCTCGCCTGGTCTCCGTCGACGGTTCGCGTGTCGCCTCCGGCCGTGATTTCGGAGCTGACGGAAAGCTCAAGGGCAGCGCAGTCACCGTGCTCGACGAGGCGTACGCGCGTCGTCTCGCGGAAGCGTTGCAGGGCGTCGACCTCACGGTTTCCTCCGCCGAGGACAAGCCATACACGCGCAAGCCTTACCCGCCGTTCATGACGTCGACTCTCCAGCAGGAAGCCGGACGCAAACTTCGTTTCACGTCCGAGCGCGCCATGCGTATCGCGCAGCGTCTGTACGAAAACGGCTACATCACCTATATGCGTACCGACTCGACGACGCTCTCGGAGTCGGCGATTGCAGCCGCTCGAGCGCAGGCCACCGAGTTGTACGGTCCGGAATACGTGCATCCGACGCCGCGTCAGTACACCCGCAAGGTCAAGAACGCGCAGGAAGCGCACGAGGCGATCCGCCCCGCCGGCGACGTGTTCCAGACCCCGGGTCAGCTGCACTCCAAGCTCGATTCCGACGAGTTCAAGCTGTACGAACTGATCTGGCAGCGGACCGTCGCTTCGCAGATGGCCGACGCCCGCGGTACGACGCTGACGCTCCGCATCTCCGGCACGGCAGGCACCGGCGAGGACTGCACGTTCTCCGCTTCGGGTCGCACCATCGTGTTCGCCGGCTTCCTCAAGGCTTACGTCGAAAGTGTCGACGAAGAAGCCGGCGGTCAGTCCGACGACGCCGAATCCAGGCTTCCGGTACTGGTCAAGGGCCAGGAAGTCACGGCCACCAAGCTCGATCCGGACGGGCACAGCACCAACCCGCCCGCTCGCTACACAGAAGCCAGCCTGATCAAGACGCTCGAAGAACTCGGCATCGGCCGTCCTTCGACCTACTCGTCGATCATCAAGACCATCCTCGATCGCGGATACGTCTACAAACGTGGCAGCGCGCTGGTTCCGTCCTGGGTGGCGTTTGCCGTCATCGGACTGCTCGAGGTGCACTTCGGCCGGCTGGTCGACTTCGACTTCACGGCAGGAATGGAAGACGATCTCGACGCGATCGCCGGCGGTCGTGAGCAGCGTGGCAACTGGCTGAGCAGCTTCTACTTCGGCGGCGAGACAGGCGCAGAGGGATCGGTCGCCCGCGAGGGCGGGCTGAAGAAGATGGTCGGTGTCAACCTCGAGGAGATCGACGCTCGCGAGGTCAACTCCATCCGTCTCTTCGACGACGCCGAGGGCCGCGAGGTTCACGTGCGCGTCGGCCGGTTCGGCCCGTATCTCGAGCGCATGGTTCAGAACCCGGACGATCCCGAAGGCGATCTGATCTCGCAGCGGGCAAATCTTCCCGACGACCTGCCGCCGGACGAGCTCACTCCCGAGTACGCCGAGAATCTGTTCTCGACGCCTCAAGAGGGCCGCAAGCTGGGCGTCGACCCACTGACGGGCCACGAGATCGTCGCGAAGGAAGGCCGCTTCGGTCCCTACGTGACCGAGATCCTGCCCGAACCGCCGGCCGAGCCGGAACCGGACATCGTTCCCGTCTCCGCTCCCGAGCCGGAAGAAATCAGTTCGGGCAGTACCAAGACTGCGGTGAAGAAGGCCGCAGCCAAGAAGGCACCCGCGAAGAAGGCTGCCAAGAAGGTCGCGGGCCCCAAGCCGCGGACGGGATCGCTGCTCAAGTCCATGGATTTGGCGACGATCACCTTGGAAGATGCGCTTCGTCTGCTGTCGCTTCCGCGCGTCGTGGGTGTCGACCCCGAATCCAAGGAAGAGATCACCGCGCAGAACGGCCGTTACGGCCCGTACCTGAAGAAGGGCACGGATTCACGCTCGCTCGCCAACGAAGAGCAGATGTTCACCGTCACGCTCGACGAGGCCCTCAAGATCTACGCCGAGCCGAAGCGTCGTGGGCGTCAGGCGTCGGCAACGCCTCCGTTGCGTGAGTTGGGCGTCGATCCGGTCAGCGAGAAGCCGATGGTGATCAAGGACGGCCGTTTCGGTCCGTACGTCACCGACGGCGAGACCAACGCCAGCCTCCGCAAGGACGACGACGTCGAATCCATTTCTGATGCTCGTGCGTCGGAGTTGCTGGCTGATCGTCGTGCGCGCGGCCCGGTCAAGAAGAAGGCTGCTGCCAAGAAGGCTCCGGCAAAGAAGGCCGCTGCCAAGAAAACAGCCGCAAAAAAGGCCCCGGCCAAGAAGGCTGCCGCCAAGAAGGCTCCCGCGAAGAAGGACTCGTAAGGCTTCGTCGGTGCCGACGGTTAGGGTTTTTGCATGAGTACTGAAGTGGCCGAACGAGGTGTGTTCGGTCGGCTGGTGGGTCAGCACGACGTCGAGCAGAGCCTGCGTGATGCTGCGCTGTCGGCTCGTGGCGATTCCAGCGGCTCGGAGATGACCCACGCGTGGCTCTTCACCGGGCCACCCGGCTCTGGTCGTTCGGTTGCTGCTCTCTGCTTCGCCGCAGCCCTGCAATGCACCTCCGACGGTGCACCAGGGTGCGGTGAGTGTCATGCGTGTACGACGACGATGGGTGGAACCCACGGTGACGTACGACGGATCATCCCCGACGGCCTGAGCATCAGCGTCAAAGGCATGCGCGAGATAGTCAACATCGCTTCGCGTCGGCCGACGACGGGGCGGTGGCAGGTCATCGTGGTCGAGGATGCCGATCGTTTGACCGAAGGCGCAGCCAACGCCCTGCTGAAGGTTGTCGAGGAGCCACCGGACCGCACGGTCATCCTGCTCTGCGCGCCGACGACCGATCCGGAAGACATGTCTGTCACCCTCCGTTCGCGGTGTAGGCACATGCCGTTGGTGACGCCGTCCGTCGAATCGATCGCCCAGGTACTGATCGACCGCGACGGGCTGGATCCGGAGCGAGCGAGAATCGCCGCATCGATCAGCGGCGGACATGTCGGTCGGGCGCGGCGCCTCGCCACTGACGAGAGCGCGCGGGACGAGCGTCAGCGTTCGCTTCGGCTAGCCGCAGACGCGATCGGTGCTTCGACGGCGTACAAGGCCGCAGAGAACTTGGTGAAGTCGATCGAGGCTGACACCAAGGCGTTCTACGCCGAACTCAAGGAACAGGAACTCGAGGAGCTCAAGGTCTCCTTGGGTGGTGGTGGAACCGGCAAGGGAACAGCCGGGACTCTGCGCGGATCGGCTGGTCTGATCAAGGACCTCGAAGCGCGTCAGAAATCGCGCGACACCCGGGCCCGCCGCGATCTTCTCGACCGGACGCTGATCGACCTGGCCGGCATGTACCGGGACGCGCTTTCCTATTCGCTGGGGTCGACGTCGACGGCGACCCATCCCGACATGGCTCGGCAGGCCGCCGAGTTGGCTGCACGCACGTCCCCGGAGGGGTTGCTCAAGTGCATCGAAGCGGTGCTCGAATGCCGCGAGGCCGTCGACTTCAACGTCAAGTTGCAGTGGGCGCTCGATGCGATGGTTGCCTCCATCGGAGCCGCTTTCCGACCCCCGTTTTCGCGATCCGGGGGTTGACCAGATAGACTCGCCACCGCCGAAAGGCACGCTGCCTTAGCTCAGTCGGTAGAGCATTTCACTCGTAATGAAAAGGTCGAGAGTTCGATTCTCTCAGGCAGCTCGGCCAAGAGCCCCACACCCGGAAATCCGGATGTGGGGCTCTTGTCGTTAGTTCCCAATTCTTGCGTATGTGCGGTTTATCCTGAGTTCGGCGAACACGTGCCTGAACAGGGGAGACCTCGATGTCGGATCAGAACTGGGGACCAGGCCATCCATCGCAGAATCAGCCGCCGTACGGGCAGATGCCGCCGATGCCGCCGCAGGGTTTTCAGCCGCCGACGCCCGCCTATCCGTACGCAAGCTGGATCTCTCGGGTGCTCGCGTCAATTCTCGACGGCTTTGTCGTTCCGCTCCCCGGCGTCATCCTCGCGGGCATCGGAGCAGTGATCGCGTTCTCCGGATCCGAAGTGACCACATACGACGACGGCAGCGTGAGCGCTGAAGGCGGTAATCCGGTCGGGGTGATCGTCATGGTCGTCGGCATACTGGCGATCTTCTTGATCGAGGTGTGGAATCTCGTCTTCAGGCAAGGGAACACCGGACAGACGCTCGGCAAGAAGTGGCTGGGAATTTCGGTGATTCGGGAGTCCGACGGTGTGCCTCTCGGCCCGGTGATGGCGCTGCTTCGTTGGATCATGATGGCGATCCTGGGTGGCGCCTGCTTCCTCAACTATCTCTGGCCGCTCTGGGACTCGAAGCACCAGTGCTGGCACGACATGGTGGTCCGGTCGGTAGTCGTTCGCGCGCGCTAGTCGCTGCCGAGGTCTCTTACAGTGGGTGTCATGGAGTTGGAAGTGGTCGCAAGTCGACGACGCGCGCTGGCCGCACCCGTCGGTGTTGCTGCAGTGGCGGTGACGGCCGCCGCGGTACTCCACTTCCGTGATCCCCACAGTGCGGGTAGTTACGGCGTTTGTCCGATGTACGCGTTGACGGGATTGTGGTGCCCGGCGTGTGGTGGCCTTCGTGCGGTCAATGACCTGACTAATCTGGATGTTGGCGCCGCAGTGTCCAGCAATGTCTTGATCGTGCCGTTTGTCGCGGTGTTGGTGATCGCGTGGATCGGTTGGACAGTGCGCCGTTGGAAAGGCACGCGGGATCGCATGATCGTGCTTCGGCCGACTGTGACGATCGTGGTGCTCGGAGTTCTCGTTGCATTTACGGTTGTTCGAAACACCCCGTGGGGGAGCTGGCTCGCGCCGGCGTGACGGTAAGAGGTCGACATGGCACTGCAGGTTTTTTCGCTCATCGTTCTGCTCGGCGCGCTGATCATCCTGATTCCGACGGCACGACGTGTCTTCGGCAAGAAGGACGACG
>NZ_CP023720.1:5647500-5662500 GCF_002501585.1 Rhodococcus sp. H-CA8f | reverse complement strand
GCAGGTCATACCGGTCCACTTTGGTGGGTGTTGGTGTCTGCGTGAGGTGGTTGTTTGTGTGTTGTTTGAGAACTGCACAGTGGACGCGAGCATCTTTGTTGTAAGTAATGAAGAGCGTACGGTGGATGCCTTGGCACCAGGAGCCGATGAAGGACGTAGGAGGCTGCGATAAGCCTCGGGGAGCTGTCAACCGAGCTGTGATCCGAGGATGTCCGAATGGGGAAACCCAGCACGAGTGATGTCGTGTTACCCGCGCCTGAATATATAGGGCGTGTGGAGGGAACGTGGGGAAGTGAAACATCTCAGTACCCACAGGAAGAGAAAACAACCGTGATTCCGTGAGTAGTGGCGAGCGAAAGCGGAAGAGGCTAAACCATGGGTGTGTGATAGCCGGCAGGTGTTGCATTCGTGGGGTTGTGGGGTTCATTTTGTCTGTTCTGCCGAGCAGGCCAACAGTAAGAAATCACAGGGTTAGTGGAAGTGGTCTGGAACGGCCTGTCGTAGAGGGTGAGAATCCCGTACACGAAAACTTTGTGACTGTTGTAATGGAAACCCAAGTAGCACCGGGCCCGTGAAATCTGGTGTGAATCTGTCGGGACCACCCGATAAGCCTGAATACTCCCTGGTGACCGATAGCGGACTAGTACCGTGAGGGAAAGGTGAAAAGTACCCCGGGAGGGGAGTGAAATAGTACCTGAAACCGTGCGCTTACAATCCGTCAGAGCCTTCGAACAGTTTACTGTTGGGGGTGATGGCGTGCCTTTTGAAGAATGAGCCTGCGAGTTAGTGGCATGTCGCGAGGTTAACCCGTGTGGGGTAGCCGTAGCGAAAGCGAGTCCGAATAGGGCGATCGTAGTGGCATGCTCTAGACCCGAAGCGGAGTGATCTACCCATGGCCAGGTTGAAGCGACGGTAAGACGTCGTGGAGGACCGAACCCACTTAGGTTGAAAACTGAGGGGATGAGTTGTGGGTAGGGGTGAAAGGCCAATCAAACTCCGTGATAGCTGGTTCTCCCCGAAATGCATTTAGGTGCAGCGTCGCGTGTTTCTCACCGGAGGTAGAGCTACTGGATGGTCTAGGGGGCCCACAAGCTTACCGAAATCAGCCAAACTCCGAATGCCGGTGAGTGAGAGCGCGGCAGTGAGACTGCGGGCGATAAGGTTCGTAGTCGAGAGGGAAACAGCCCAGATCGCCAGCTAAGGTCCCTAAGCGTGTACTAAGTGGAAAAGGATGTGGGGTCGCGAAGACAACCAGGAGGTTGGCTTAGAAGCAGCCACCCTTGAAAGAGTGCGTAATAGCTCACTGGTCAAGTGATCCTGCGCCGACAATGTAGCGGGGCTCAAGTACACCACCGAAGCTGCGGCATTCACGCAATAGCCCCCCTTCACTCTGCGGAGTGTTGGGCAGGTGTGTGGATGGGTAGGGGAGCGTCGTGTGGCCATGGAAGCGGCAGGGTGACCTAGCCGTGGAGGCCACACGAGTGAGAATGCAGGCATGAGTAGCGAAAGACGAGTGAGAAACTCGTCCGCCGAATGACCAAGGGTTCCTGGGCCAGGTTAATCCGCCCAGGGTGAGTCGGGACCTAAGACGAGGCCGACAGGCGTAGCCGATGGACAACGGGTTGATATTCCCGTACCCGTGTGAACGCGCCCATGGTGAATCAGTGATACTAACCATCCTGAAGCCACGAGAAGACCTTCGGGTCTCGAGTTGGTGGATGCATGGGACCTGATCTGGTAGTAGCCAAGCGATGGGGTGACGCAGGAAGGTAGCTGAGCCAGTCAGTGGTAATACTGGTGTAAGCGTGTAGGGCGTGACCTAGGCAAATCCGGGTCACACATAGCCTGAGACGTGATGCGTAGCCGATTGAGGCGAATTCAGTGATCCTATGCTGCCGAGAAAAGCCTCTAGCGAGCTTTCACACGGCCCGTACCCCAAACCGACACAGGTGGTCAGGTAGAGAATACTAAGGCGATCGAGATAACTATGGTTAAGGAACTCGGCAAAATGCCCCCGTAACTTCGGGAGAAGGGGGGCCCTGTTTGGTGACGACATTTACTGTCTGAGCTGGGTGGGGCCGCAGAGACCAGTGAGAAGCGACTGTTTACTAAAAACACAGGTCCGTGCGAAGTCGTAAGACGATGTATACGGACTGACGCCTGCCCGGTGCTGGAAGGTTAAGAGGACCGGTTAGTTCCTTCGGGAGCGAAGCTGAGAATTTAAGCCCCAGTAAACGGCGGTGGTAACTATAACCATCCTAAGGTAGCGAAATTCCTTGTCGGGTAAGTTCCGACCTGCACGAATGGCGTAACGACTTCTCAGCTGTCTCAACCGTAGACTCGGCGAAATTGCATTACGAGTAAAGATGCTCGTTACGCGCGGCAGGACGAAAAGACCCCGGGACCTTCACTACAGCTTGGTATTGGTGTTCGGTTCGGTTTGTGTAGGATAGGTGGGAGACTGTGAAACGGTGACGCCAGTTATCGTGGAGTCGTTGTTGAAATACCACTCTGATCGAATTGGACCTCTAACCTCGGACCATGATCTGGTTCAGGGACAGTGCCTGGTGGGTAGTTTAACTGGGGCGGTTGCCTCCCAAAATGTAACGGAGGCGCCCAAAGGTTCCCTCAGCCTGGTTGGCAATCAGGTGTCGAGTGCAAGTGCACAAGGGAGCTTGACTGTGAGACTGACAGGTCGAGCAGGGACGAAAGTCGGGACTAGTGATCCGGCACCGGCAAGTGGAAGCGGTGTCGCTCAACGGATAAAAGGTACCCCGGGGATAACAGGCTGATCTTCCCCAAGAGTCCATATCGACGGGATGGTTTGGCACCTCGATGTCGGCTCGTCGCATCCTGGGGCTGGAGTAGGTCCCAAGGGTTGGGCTGTTCGCCCATTAAAGCGGCACGCGAGCTGGGTTTAGAACGTCGTGAGACAGTTCGGTCTCTATCCGCCGCGCGCGTTAGAAACTTGAGGAAGGCTGTCCCTAGTACGAGAGGACCGGGACGGACGAACCTCTGGTGTGCCAGTTGTTCCGCCAGGAGCACCGCTGGTTAGCTACGTTCGGAAGGGATAACCGCTGAAAGCATCTAAGCGGGAAGCCTGTTCCAAGATGAGGTTTCTCACCCCCTCGAGGGGGTAAGGCCCCCGGCAGACCACCGGGTTGATAGGCCAGAACTGGAAGTGCAGTAATGCATGCAGGTGACTGGTACTAATAGGCCGAGGACTTACCACAAAGAAGCTACGCGTCCACTGTGCGGTATCTGAAACAACACACAGATACTGATGAGAAACTCTGTTTTCTCCGTCATCCATCCACCCGGTAACGGGTTCGGGTTGGTGCACGGTGAAACCAGGTGATCAGAAGTTGGTTACTGTGACAGTTTCATAGAGTTACGGCGGTCATAGCGAAGGGGAAACGCCCGGTCCCATTCCGAACCCGGAAGCTAAGCCCTTCAGCGCCGATGGTACTGCACTCGACAGGGTGTGGGAGAGTAGGACACCGCCGAACACAAATTACGAGAAGCCCCCCAACCAGTGATGGTTGGGGGGCTTTCTCGTACCCAAAACACCCCGAAACATCCCGTCGCCTGCACCCCCGACTTCGAGCGAACGGTACGTTCGTCGCCTCAGATCGACGGAACGTACCGTTCACACCATCACGAGCAGAAGCGCACGGCCGGCTCACCACCCCGTCCGGGATCGAGTGAACGACACTCTCACCCTCTTCAGCGAGGGGAACGGTACGTTCACGCGATCCGCGAAAAGCCTGCGCTCACCACAGGTCTCGTCAGTCGACGGTCAATCGCGACACCAACCCGCCACGGAACCCGTCGAGCGTGGCTAGGCTCGGAAGAGGTGCCCCGTGTGATCGGGCCCACCTCACCTGTGCACGCGTGATGACTACGGAGGCTTCGATGACCGATATTCTCGACCGCACCAAAATCTATGTTGATGGCGCCTGGATCGAATCCACTGGCAGCGGTCGGATCGACGTTCTCAATCCGGCTACCGAAGAGCTGATAGGAACTGTCGCCGAAGGCACTGTCGAAGATGTCAACGCGGCCGCGAAGGCAGCACGAAAGGCGTTCCCTGCCTGGTCTGCACTATCCGGCGGTGAGCGCGCCGAATATCTTTCCAAGGCCGCGGCGATAATTGCCGAACGCACCGATGATCTTGCGGCGCTTGTTTCGCAGGATATGGGAATGCCGATCGGATTCGCGAAGCCCGTACAAATCGGAATGCCGCTCGCGAATTTGAATGCATTTGCCGAATTGGCTCGCACTTATGATTTCGACGCTCACGAGGTCGGGAATTCGCTGATTGTTCGCGAACCTGCGGGTGTTGTCGGCGCCATCACTCCCTGGAACTTCCCGCTCCACCAAGTTGTCTTGAAGGTCGGCGGTGCGCTCGCCGCGGGCTGCACCGTGGTTCTCAAGCCGACCGAGGTTGCGCCACTCATCACGTACGCTCTCGCTGACATCTTCGACGAAATTGGTTTGCCTGCAGGTGTATTCAATCTGGTGAGTGGCTACGGCCCGGTAGTGGGTGAAGCCATCGCCGGCCACCCTGAGGTCGACATGGTCTCCTTCACCGGGTCGACTCGGGCAGGCAAGCGAGTGGCCATCGTTGCCGCGGACACCATCAAGAAGGTCTCGCTCGAGCTGGGCGGCAAGTCGGCGAACGTCATTCTCGACGACGCCGATCTCGAAAAGGCTGTCACGGATGGCGTCGCAAAGTGCTTCATCAATTCGGGCCAGACCTGTTCGGCGCTGACGCGTATGTTGGTTCCCGCGGAGAAGGTGGATGAGGCAGCGGCAATTGCTGCTGCGGTCGCCGCTCATTTCCCGGTAGGTGACCCGACTCAGCCGACTTCGGTGCTTGGTCCTCTGGTGAACGCGAATCAGCTGGGACGCGTTCGCGGATACATCGAGAAGGGTGTGTCGGAAGGTGCCACCGCGGTTGTCGACGGTCGCGAAACTGGTCTGGCCAGTGGATATTTCGTCGGTCCGACGGTGTTCGCGAACGTGACCGAAGACATGACCATTGCGCGCGAGGAGATCTTCGGACCGGTCCTCTCGATCATGGGCTACAAAGACGAGGCCGACGCAGTGCGTATCGCCAACGGCACCGAGTACGGACTGGCCGGTGGCGTTTGGTCAGGTGACCCCGATCGCGCGGATCGCGTCGCACGGCAACTGCGTGCCGGGCAGGTCGAGGTGAACGGCGGAGCATTCAACACGAATGCTCCGTTCGGTGGGTACAAGCAGTCGGGCGTCGGGCGCGAGGCCGGCACGTTCGGGCTCGAAGAGTTCCTCGAGATCAAGGCGATTCAGAGATAGTTTGTTCGAGAATGGCGATGCTCCCGTACCAAGTGCGGGAGCATCGCCATTTTTGTACCCGGATCAGGACTTGGCGGCATCCAAATGCTGAGCCGAGATGTTCGCCAGATGTGTCAGGTCCGAGGCCACGGTCGCGAACGTGTAGCCCTCCCCGAGCCGTTGTGCCGCAACCTGACCGGAAGGTGTGTGGATTCCCGCAGCGACTCCGCTGACGGCGGCAGCTTCGCGCACCCGGGTGAGCGCTGCTTCGAATTCCTCGGCAACGTCCGGATCGTTGGAGTGCTTACCGCCGACGGCGATTCGTAGGTCGGACGGCCCGACGTACACGCCGTCCAAACCGGGCACTGCGCAGATCTCTTCGACGTTCGCCAGACCCTGTGGGGTCTCGATCATCGCAAATACAACGGTGTCGCGGTTCGCGTCGGCGGGAACGGGTCCGATACGGAGTTGCGAGCGCATGGGTCCGTAGGAGCGGATGCCGAAAGGCGGATACTTGGCGGCTGCCACGGCGGCCGCTGCCTCTTCGGCGTTGTTGATCAGCGGAACGATGACGCCCACAGCGCCCGCGTCGAGTGCACGGCCGATGGGCGTCGGATTGTTTGCCTCGACGCGCACCATCCCGACAGTGGACGGTGACGAGTCGATGGCGGTGAGCCCGGCGACCATCCCCGAATAGCCGATCAGGCCGTGCTGCATGTCGAGGGCAATGTAGTCCCAGCCGACGTGCGCAATCCATTCGGTCGAGACCGGACTGTCGATGACGGACCAGTATCCGAGAATGCGTTCGCGTCCTCGGATACGTGCGGCGAATTCCTGTGCTGACATAGTGAAGAACTCTTCCTGATGAAGGTCGGGTGTTTCAGCGGTTGTAGTTGGGCATGGGGCCTCGTAGGGCGGCACCGACTAGGTCACACTCTTCGACGGTCGAGGCGTCGAGTGGACCTCGCCCGATGGCCGCGATATTGGATTCGAGGTGCGTAACTTTGGATCCTCCGAGGAGCAGCGATCCGGCGACGGGCTTGCTGACCAGCCAGCGCAACGCAAGCTCGGTCAGGGAGATGCCCGACTGTTCCGCGATCGCCGTCAGTTGTGCAATGGCGTCGAAGATCTGTGTGTTCCAGTATCGCTCCTTGTACATCGACGCAAGACGGGAGTCGCCGAATCGGCCGTCGACGGGGTTTTCCTCGAAGGTGTGGCGCCCGGTGAGCAGGCCCCCACCGAGTGGGTTGTAGACCATGGTGGTCAGTCCGGTCACGTCCGCGAATTCTGCGTATTCTTCTTCGATGCGACGCGCGAGCAAGTTGTAGAGCTGTTGTGCGACGATCGGTCGCGGAGCACCGACTGTGTCTGCGGTGTAGTTGATTTCACTGATTTGCCACGCGGCAAAGTTGGATACGCCGATTGTGCGGATCTTGCCCTCGGCAACCAGTTCCGCGACGGTGGTAAGAGTTTCGGTCAGCGTGACGGTTCGGTCCGGCTGATGGAGATAGAACAGGTCGACGTAGTCCGAGTCGAGTCTGCGCAGACTTCCTTCGATGCTTGCTCGGAGTCCCTTTGCCGAGAGTGGGCTGTTGTCACCGGCATCGGGGTGTGGCATTCCTGCTTTGGTGGCCAGAGTGACGGAATCGCGTCGGCCATGGAGGAGCTTTGCCAGCATGCGCTCGGACTCACCGCCCGCATAGCCGTTGGCCGTGTCGATGTGAGAGATACCGGCGCCTAGTGCTGCGTCGAGCATCGATCCCGCACCCGATATGTCGACCGTATCTCCGAAGGTCATAGTGCCGAGCACCAGTTTCGGAAGCTCGAGTGGGGCGGTCATCAGGCAACTCCTCGTGATTCGGTCTGCTTGGCTAGTAAGTTCTTGGACAGGGCTGCCACCACGTGGCGTGGTTTGATGCCGACCATGGTGGTGGGATCGAGAGCAGCGCCTCGTAGTGCGCGGGTGTACGGCTCGCGCGGACTGGCGAGAACTGTTTCTGTGGAACCGGATTCGACGATGGCTCCTTTCGACATCACGACTACGGTCTCGCTGATTTCTCGGACGACGCCCAAGTTGTGTGAGATGAAAACGTACGTCAGACCGGTATCGGTCTGAATTTCACGTAGGAGCGCGAGTACCTGCGCTTGCACCGAAACGTCGAGAGCGCTGGTCGCTTCGTCGCAGACCAGGATCTCGGGTCCGCTGGCAAGTGCACGGGCAATTCCGATGCGCTGACGTTGGCCACCGGAGAACTCTGCCGGACGCCGGTGTAGTGCCGAATTGGGCAGGCCAACGCGATCGACGAGTTCTGCTGCTGCCTTGGCGCGTTCAGACTTGCTCCGAACACCTTTGAGGCGCAGTGGTTCTCCGATGATGTCCTCGGCAGTCAGATGGGGGTCCAGCGATCCGTACGGATCTTGGAACACCATTTGAACGCGAGAGCGGAAGGGGCGCAGTGACTTCTCCGACATCTGCGCGATGTCATTGCCGTCGACGAGAATGCGTCCACTGGTCGGTGTGAGGAGTCGGACGATAGATCGAGCGATTGTCGACTTGCCACATCCGGATTCGCCGACGATGGCCAGGGTCTTGCCCTTTTCCACCGAGAAGCTCACAGCATCCACGGCTCGGAAAACTCCGTCGGGAACCGGATACTCGACAACGAGATCTTCGACGGCGAGAAGTGGCGTTTCGTGGGGGTTCATGCCGAGGCTCCGATCTGTGTTGAACGGGCGGGGTCGCCATCCCAAGGCCCCAGGTGCGGTATGGCGTCGAGAAGCTTTTGTGTGTAGGCGCTTTGCGGTGAGTCGACGAGAACGTCGGCGCTACCGGTCTCGACAAAACGTCCGTCCTTCATCACGTAGATGCGATCGGATACGAGTCGGGCGACTCCGAGGTCGTGGGTGATGACCAGCATTCCGATCCCGGTGCGCTCCTGCAATTCGAGCAATAGATCCAGAATCCCGGCCTGAACGGTGACGTCCAATGCGCTGGTGGGTTCGTCGGCCACGATCAGTTCGGGGCCGGCAGCAAGAGCTCCGGCGATCAGGACGCGCTGCAACATTCCACCCGACAGTTGATGCGGGTACTTGTCGAGTTGCTGATCCGGATACGGAATGCGTACCTGCTCGAGCAGTTGCACTGCCCGCTCGATTTGCTGCTTCTTCGCGGTCACACCGCTGTGGCGCACTGCTTCTCGAAGTTGGCTGCCGATGGTGTGGACGGGACTCAGAGCCGTCATCGGGTCCTGGGGGATGAGGGCGATGTGTTTTCCACGAATATCGTTCAAGATCTTCGTGTTTCCGAGAATGTCTTGGCCTTTGAACACGGCTTTCCCGGAAAGAACGGCAAGATCGTCCGGAAGCAGTCCGAGGATTCCCATGGCCGTGGTCGACTTTCCGGAGCCGGATTCACCGATGATGGTGACGGTTTCACCGGCGTCGATGCAGAAGGACACCCCGTCGACGGCTCGGATGACGCCATTCGCCGTGACAAGTTCGATCTGGAGGTCGTCGACCCGTAGTAGATTGCCCATGTCTCACGCCTTTGCTTTCTGGGCGTTGCCACGCCCGAACAGGCTTGCGCCCAGTCGTTTCGAACCTGCAGGACGATCGCGCAGACCATCGCCGAGTAGGTTCACTCCGACGACCAGCAGCACGATCATCAGACCGGTCAACGTGACGATCCACCATGACGTGGTGATGTAGTCCTGGCCGTCGGCGATGATTCGTCCCCACGTTGCGAACGGACGTTGCGGTCCGGCGCCGAGGTAACTCAACGAACTTTCCAGCAGTACGGCCTGCGCGAGCAGCAGCAGGACGACGAGCGAGGCCTGCTTGACGATGTTCGGAATGACGTGACGAAGCAGAATTGCCATGCGAGTAAGTCCGAGGACTCGAGCTGCAGCTACGTAAGGCTTTTCGCGTTCGACGAGTACCAATGAGCGAGTCAACCGTGCGACTTCGGGCCACTGCGCGATCGCGATGACAAACGTGATGACGGGAATGGACGGACCGAACAGCGCAACGACGAGAAGCAGCATCATCAGCAGAGGCAGAGAAAGCTGTGCTTCGAGTAGGCGGGAGATGACGGTGTCGACCCAACCACCGAAGTACCCCGCGGCGGATCCGGCGACTATGCCGATGACCCCGGAGACGATCACGGCGAGAATACCGATCGTCAGAGACACCTGGCCGCCGTGCAGGATCCGTGAGAGGAGATCTCGTCCCAGCTGATCGGTGCCGAACAGATGGCCGTCGGTGAGGGGCGGTAGCCGTCGACTGCTCAGGTTGGTCTGGTTCGGATCTGCGAGGGGGAGTAGTCCCGCCAATGCAACAGGAAGAATCACCAGGAGCGCGCAGAGCGAGCCGGCCCAGATCTTGACTCGGCTGTCTCGCTTACGGCGCGTGGCTCCGGCGCGTGCGAAGTCTGCCTCGGTGACCACGCTGGCGCGTGGAGTTGTTGGAGGTTCCAAGACGGTAGTCATCAGTTGGCGCCCTTTCCGAGTCGCACGCGTGGATCCAGGAGGGGGTAGAGGAGGTCCACTGCCAGTTGCACGAGCACTGCGAGAACCGCAGTGACAAGCACGGTGGCCTGGATGAGCGGGTAGTCGCGAGTCTCGAGTGCGCGGACCACCAGCGAGCCGACACCAGGCCAGGCGAACACGACTTCGACCACCACGACGCCGTTCAGCATTCCGGCAAATCTGGTGCCCAGCGCGGTGACGATCGGAATCGCAGAATTACGCATCGCATATCGCCAGGTGAGTTCGCGTTCGGATACTCCGCGAGAACGTGCGACCGTGATGTACGGAGAAGCGAAGGCCGAGACCATTTCGCGTCGAACCATCCGGGAGATCAACGCGATCTGAAGGATGGCGATGGTGACGGTAGGCAGGATCAACGACGGCCATGTGGTGAAACCGGCTGCCGGGAGTACTGGGATCAAGACCGCGAAGATCGTCACCAGCATCAGGCCGCTCCAGAACTCCGGCATGGACTGCCCGCCGACGGCTACGACGTTCGCACCGAGTTCGCGTCGGGTGTCCGCGTGACGGGCCATCCACACGCCCAGCGGAATCGAGAGCACGGCGGTCAACAGAATGGAGCTGACGGCAAGGGTGATGGTGTACGGGAGACGGCCGAGGACAACGTCCATGGCCGGCGCCTGGAACGAGTACGACGTGCCGAGATTCAGATGGACGAGGTCCCACAGGTAGATCAGGTATTGAGAGAACACCGACTTGTCCAAGCCCATGTCAGCACGGATTTGTGCTAGATCCTCCGTGCTGGCCAGCGGTCCGGCCAAGGCGTAGGCAGGATCGCCGGGAGCCATTCGGATCAGGACGAACACTGTTGTGAGCGTGAGGAAGATCGTCAAGGCACTCTGTGCCAAGCGTTTGAGCACGTATTTGACGGTCGGGTTGATCCTTGTGCGCCGACGCGGAGAGATTCCGAGAGCGGTTTGCGGTTTCGGAGCGGTGAGAGTCATCGCCTCAGGCCTCCAATCGGACGGCGCCGAGGTCGTAGGAGTTGATCGGGGTCAGTGAAACATTTTGTACACGAGTGCGTTTCGCAAGGAGTGCGTTGGGTACGAAGCTCCACAGGCAAGGCCAGGTGTTCCAGATGTCTTGTTGTGCGGCGTCGAGTAGAGCGGCGCGCTTGGTCGGGTCTGGTTCACTGGATGCGGCTTGGATCTTCGCGGTGATTTCGGGGAAGACGTACCCGTGATAGGTGTCGCGAGTTGCTTCCTTCTCCGCTGTGCCGGCGTACATCCCCTGCAACGTGGTCAGTGCAAGTCCGGTCTGGTTGCCGTAGCCGTTGCCCAGCACATCCCAGTCGCCGGTCTTGCCCTGGCGCCAGGACGAGATGTCACCGCCCGGTTCGAACTGCTGGAGTTTGACGCGTACTCCCACGGCCTTCATCATTTCGAGTACCGATTCCATCACCGAGACGTCGTTGGTGAACTCTCCGGTTTCCCAGATGAAGGTGAGTTCGAGGTCGTCGGCGCCTTCGGCCTCGAGCATCTGCCGCGCTTTCCGTGGATCATATTGGTAAGTACCGGTTTTCACGGCTCCGTCCAAGGTCGACGGTGCGGGGCCGGTGGCCGGGACTGCGGATCCGATCAGCACGTCCCGAGCGAGTGACTCACCGTCGATGGCATACGTGAGAGCTTCTCGGACACGCGGATTGGACAGTGGGTGATCGGCGGGCTTGCGGAAGTTGAAGAACAGTTGGTTGATGCGTGTGCTCGGCACTGTGTCCACCTGGACACCAGGCAGGTCGGCGAGTTGTTCGGCGGAATCGGGACTGATCGAGTCGATGACGTCGACCTCGCCGCTCCGAAGTGCGACGACGCGGCCGGCCTCTTCGGGAATGAAGCGGACCTGAACACGACGAACGCCAGGGGCCGGGCCCCAGTAGTTGTCATTGGCGACAAGTGTGTAATCGCCGGTGCCCCGGTTCGATTCGCTGACGACGAACGGTCCAGACCCGATTCCGCTCTGCAGTTCGTTGGGTTCGTTGGCAGCGGCCGGGGTGATCAAGATGTTGGACATGAGCGAGTCCAGAACCGGCACCGGGGAATTCGTCCGAAGGATGAAGGTGCGATCGTCGATGGGGACGACCGTCGGCCACTCGGGGAACTGCGGTGCGACAAACGATCCGCTGACCTGCTGGTACATCTGCATTGCCGTCGTGACGTCGTCGATCAGCACAGGTGTGCCGTCGGAGTAACGGATGCCCTCGCGGAGTCGAACCGTCCACTCGGTCGGGCCGGTCGATTCGAACCTGTCAGCGAGAACGAGTTGCGGTGTCAGATTGTCGCCGATCCGGGTGAGACCTTGTCTGACGCCTCGCTGAGCCGTGACTGCTGCGTCGAATTGATTGAGTTTGTTGTCGAGGCTGACGAGCGAACGGTTGAGCCCGAGCACCAGGGTGTCCTGTGTCGGCTTCCCGGTAGGGCCGGCGCACGCGGCAGTCGTGCCCAGAAGCGTTGCGCCACCGATCAGCCCGGTGAACTGCAGAAAGGATCGCCGGGAGAGCTGTGGTGTTCGCAAACGAGTATTGGTCATCGGTGACCTTTCGATCCTGACGGGGCAGCGTGGGGGCGACGCTCCGAGCGGACTGTTGGTGAACAATCGCGTCGGGCTCTCGCTTGTAACTCAGCTCACAATGGCACTGTTGCGCACTTCGCGCAAGTCCCGTAACTTCGATTGCGTACTTCGCGCATCGGTTGCGATGCTGCGCATACTCGATTCAGACCGAAAGGGGGTCGAGGAATTCGATGAAACCACTGGTAATCATCGCTGATGATCTTTCCGGAGCCGCGGAGTCGGCCGCAGGATTTCTGCTCCGCAGTTCGGGCATATCGCTTCGACTCGGCCCAGGTGCGCCCGGCGGATCAGGAGTGACGGTTTTCGATCTGCACTCACGGCGATCCGACCCCGCCAGAGCCTCTCGTGACGTGAGATCAGTTCTGCAATCGTCTGACGGCTCCGAGATCGTCAAGAAGATCGATTCCCTGCTCAGGGGCAACATAGCGGCGGAGGTTGGAGAACTCTCCCGCGACGGATCCCCGGTCATCGTCGCCGCCGGACTGCCCAGGCAAGGGCGCACGGTGCAAGACGGGGTGGTGTTGGTCGATGGGGTTGCGTTGCACGCCACCGACCTGTGGCGCGCGGAGTCGAAGCCGGCTCCTCGGTCGATTGCGGAGGCGCTCGGCTCGTCGGCAATTACTTCTGGCGTATCGCTGGACGACATTCGCTCCGGGCGGTTGAGCCAGGTTCTTGCGTCGATCTCAGAAGCCAGGTCGGTGGCGATCTGCGACGTCGAGACCGACAGTGATCTGGAACTGATTGTGGCTGCAGCACAGGAGGTTCGGGGTTCTCGATTGGTAGGAACCTCGGCGCTCGCGACGGCAGTGGCACGACGACGAACCGTGCAGTCACCCGTCGTGCGCCCATCTCTTCGTGATTCTCGATCTACTTTGGTGGTTGTGGGGACGGCGGATGCGTCTGCCGGGGATCAAGTGGCATTGCTTCGGGATTCAGGGGCGCACCATATCGAAGTGAACAGTGCTGAACTCCTGGCGCATTCGGTCGATCCGCTTCCGATTCTGAACGCACTGGATCGCGGAAACGTCGTGGTTTCGGTAAGTGGACCTGTCGTGCCTGCAGAATCCGTCCATCTCGTTTCGGCTCTCGCCGATCTGATCGCTGCCGTCGATGCAGGATTCTCCCACAGCGAGTACCCGATCGACTTGGTTCTTACCGGTGGCGAAACCGCGCGCAGCGTTCTCGACCGCCTGCGGATCGACACTCTGTCACCGATTTACGAAATTGAACACGGCGCCGTACTTTCCGTCGACCGCACCGGACGGTACATCGTCACGCGGCCAGGCAGTTTCGGGAATGCACACAGTCTTTTCTCTATAACGAAGTTTCTCGCGCGCCCCATCCCGGTCGACGCTCCGGACAGTCCACCTTCAGACAACGAGGTTAATCCCATGTCAATCGAATCCACTCCACTGCCGCTGATTGCTGTCACGATGGGCGACGGCGCCGGCGTCGGACCGGAAGTGATCGTCCCCGCACTCCTCGACGCCGAAACGAGAAAGCGTTGCCGCCCTCTTGTTGTCGGCGACGCGAAGCGTTTGCGATTGGCTGCCACGGTGCTCGGAATAGACGTCGACGTGGTCGCGATCGAGGAGATCAAGGATGCTGAATTCAACGATGGACGGATCAACGTCATCGACCTGGACTTGCTACCCGAGGATCTCGCCTGGGGTGAACTGTCGGCAGTCGCGGGGGATGCGGCCTATCAATATATCCGCGTCGCAAGCGAACTCGCCGTACGCGGTGAAGTCCAGTCGATCTGCACGGCGCCGCTGAACAAGGAAGCGCTGCATGCGGCAGGACACATCTATCCCGGACACACGGAATTGCTTGCGCACCTGACCGGTACCGAGGAGGTGTCGATGATGTTGTCGACCCCCAAGCTCAAAGTGATTCACGTGACCACTCACATCGGACTGCTCGATGCAGTTGCCAGGATCGAGCCCGGCCTGGTCGAGAGGACCATTCGTCGAGGTCACGAAGCTTTGGTGCGCACGGGCAATCCATCTCCGAAAATCGGCGTGTGCGGGATCAACCCGCATGCGGGGGAGAACGGGCTTTTCGGGTACGGAGAGGAAGAGCAGAAGATCATTCCCGCCGTCGAACTCTTGAAGGCAGAAGGAATCGACGTCCACGGCCCACTGCCGGCGGACACGGCATTCTTCCTCGCTGGACGTGGGGACTACGACTTGATCGTTGCGATGTACCACGATCAGGGGCACGGCCCGGTCAAGGTTCTCGGGATCGAGGCCGGCGTCAACATCACCGTCGGGTTACCTGTCATCCGTACCTCCGTCGATCACGGAACCGCTTTCGACATTGCAGGTAAGGGCATCGCCGAGGCCGGTAGTATGGTCGAAGCGCTGCGGCAGGCGGCCGAATTGGCAACCAGCACATTCGTTTCCAAGTAAGCACCAGGGTTTGTAGGGGGGAGGAGCGATGGCCATCCGGGAGTCGGAGGCGAGGCGGTCGGAGATTGCGAGGCTCGCTCGCACCAGCGGTCTGGCCAGTGTCGAGGATCTGTCTGTCCAATTCGGGGTGACTGCATCTACGATTCGTCGCGACC
>NZ_CP023720.1:2925000-5642500 GCF_002501585.1 Rhodococcus sp. H-CA8f | reverse complement strand
GCGATCGAGATAACTATGGTTAAGGAACTCGGCAAAATGCCCCCGTAACTTCGGGAGAAGGGGGGCCCTGTTTGGTGACGACATTTACTGTCTGAGCTGGGTGGGGCCGCAGAGACCAGTGAGAAGCGACTGTTTACTAAAAACACAGGTCCGTGCGAAGTCGTAAGACGATGTATACGGACTGACGCCTGCCCGGTGCTGGAAGGTTAAGAGGACCGGTTAGTTCCTTCGGGAGCGAAGCTGAGAATTTAAGCCCCAGTAAACGGCGGTGGTAACTATAACCATCCTAAGGTAGCGAAATTCCTTGTCGGGTAAGTTCCGACCTGCACGAATGGCGTAACGACTTCTCAGCTGTCTCAACCGTAGACTCGGCGAAATTGCATTACGAGTAAAGATGCTCGTTACGCGCGGCAGGACGAAAAGACCCCGGGACCTTCACTACAGCTTGGTATTGGTGTTCGGTTCGGTTTGTGTAGGATAGGTGGGAGACTGTGAAACGGTGACGCCAGTTATCGTGGAGTCGTTGTTGAAATACCACTCTGATCGAATTGGACCTCTAACCTCGGACCATGATCTGGTTCAGGGACAGTGCCTGGTGGGTAGTTTAACTGGGGCGGTTGCCTCCCAAAATGTAACGGAGGCGCCCAAAGGTTCCCTCAGCCTGGTTGGCAATCAGGTGTCGAGTGCAAGTGCACAAGGGAGCTTGACTGTGAGACTGACAGGTCGAGCAGGGACGAAAGTCGGGACTAGTGATCCGGCACCGGCAAGTGGAAGCGGTGTCGCTCAACGGATAAAAGGTACCCCGGGGATAACAGGCTGATCTTCCCCAAGAGTCCATATCGACGGGATGGTTTGGCACCTCGATGTCGGCTCGTCGCATCCTGGGGCTGGAGTAGGTCCCAAGGGTTGGGCTGTTCGCCCATTAAAGCGGCACGCGAGCTGGGTTTAGAACGTCGTGAGACAGTTCGGTCTCTATCCGCCGCGCGCGTTAGAAACTTGAGGAAGGCTGTCCCTAGTACGAGAGGACCGGGACGGACGAACCTCTGGTGTGCCAGTTGTTCCGCCAGGAGCACCGCTGGTTAGCTACGTTCGGAAGGGATAACCGCTGAAAGCATCTAAGCGGGAAGCCTGTTCCAAGATGAGGTTTCTCACCCCCTCGAGGGGGTAAGGCCCCCGGCAGACCACCGGGTTGATAGGCCAGAACTGGAAGTGCAGTAATGCATGCAGGTGACTGGTACTAATAGGCCGAGGACTTACCACAAAGAAGCTACGCGTCCACTGTGCGGTATCTGAAACAACACACAGATACTGATGAGAAACCCTGTTTTCTCCGTCATCCATCCACCCGGTAACGGGTTCGGGTTGGTGCACGGTGAAACCAGGTGATCAGAAGTTGGTTACTGTGACAGTTTCATAGAGTTACGGCGGTCATAGCGAAGGGGAAACGCCCGGTCCCATTCCGAACCCGGAAGCTAAGCCCTTCAGCGCCGATGGTACTGCACTCGACAGGGTGTGGGAGAGTAGGACACCGCCGAACACAAATTACGAGAAGCCCCCCAACCAGTGATGGTTGGGGGGCTTTCTCGTACCCAAAACACCCCGAAACATCCCGTCGCCTGCACCCCCGACTTCGAGCGAACGGTACGTTCGTCGCCTCAGATCGACGGAACGTACCGTTCACACCATCACGAGCAGAAGCGCACGGCCGGCTCACCACCCCGTCCGGGATCGAGTGAACGACACTCTCACCCTCTTCAGCGAGGGGAACGGTACGTTCACTCCATCACGGCAGGGCAGGGCAGGCGTTATCGCAGAGCCTCCTGCAGCACCTCGCAGAGCACATCCAGCGTCCTGGAGTACTGCGACTGCGTCGGCGTGCTGTAACCGACGACGACGCCGTCACCGCCGACTGACGACACGTCGGGATGTCGGAAGACGGACAACCCTTCGAGCCCGAGATCGCGCGCCTGCGCCGCCGCAAGAACAGATTGTTCGGTGCCGGAGGGAAGGCGGATCACAGCGTGAAGACCCGCGGAGATCCCCTCGACCCTGACCTGGGGTACTTGCTGTGCAAGGGTCGCAACCAGTTGATCGCGTCGTCGTCGATACGAGGTACGCATCTTTCGAATATGGCTGTCGAATCTTCCGGATTCGATGAAGTCTGCCAAGGTCAATTGATCCGTTGAACTGACCCAGCGTTCGTAGGGTCCCTTTGTCGCGAGGACGGGTTCGATCAGCCTGTCCGGCAACACCATCCATCCGATGCGTATGGCCGGCGACAGTGTCTTGCTGACAGTGCCGAGGTATGCAACGTGCTGCGGCGCGATTCCTTGGAGTGCGCCGACAGGCTTTCTGTCGTAACGGAATTCGCCGTCGTAGTCGTCCTCGATGATGACGCCACCGGTAGTCGAGGCCCATTCGAGAGCGGTCGCGCGCCTCGCCGGCGTGAGGGGACCTCCGAGGGGAAACTGATGGGTCGGCGTCAGCAGAACACTCTCAGCAGACGTTGACACCAATTCGTCTGTGCAAGTGCCTGATTCGTCGACCGAAATGGGAATTGTCAGCAGTCCTTCGTCGACGAGCAACTGTCGGTGCAGGTGAAGGCAGAAAGCATCGACCGCAATCGCTCCTCCGAGTGCACGGGCGAGGAGGGAGATCCCGTGACCCGAGCTGGCACTGATCACAATGCGGCTCGGATCGACGCGAACGCCTCTGGTGCGGCTCAGGTATGTGGTGAGGGCGTTTCGGAGTTCGACTCGGCCTCTGGGATCAGTGGTCGCGAAAGCGTCCGTCGGCGCGGTGGTCAAAGCACGTCTGGCGGACGAAATCCATGCAGTGCGGGGAAACGCCGACGCGTCCGGCGATCCGGGGAGAAGGCTGTAGGTCAAGCGCCGTCGGGTCGGCGATGGATCGACTTCGCGACTGTGTGTGCTGGCGAGCGTGGCGACCACGGTCCCGGAACCCGGCCGGGTGACAAGCCATCCAGCGGCGGCGAGCTCGGCATAGCAGTCTGCAACGGTGTTTCGGGCAACTCCGAGATCGAGTGCGAGGGTGCGAGAAGGTGGGAGTCTGGTGCCGGGCTTCAACAGTCCACTGTCGATCGCGTCGCGAAGCGTCTGAAGCAGCGCAGCGCGAACCCCGATTCCCTGTGGCAGCTCGATATGCAGATCGAACCCAAGATTGGCCCATGAATTCATCACCGGATTGAACCATGTTTCGGGGTCTTTCCGGGACTACGGTTTGAGTATGACTACAGCAACAGGACAACGACTGGATATCGCAAAGCTGGCGCCCGAGGTCTACAAGGCGATGATTGCGTTGGATGCCGCTGCGCGCAAGGGGCTGGAGCCGACGCTCGTCGAGCTGGTCCTCACGCGTGCGTCACAGCTGAATCATTGCGCGTGGTGCTTGGACATGCACACTCGAGACGCCCGAAAGGTCGGCGTGACGGAGCAGAAGCTCTACCTACTGAACGCGTGGGAAGAAGCGCGAGGGATGTACTCCGATCGCGAACGTGCCGCGCTCGCCTTGACCGAGGCCGTGACAGTCCTTACCGACGGTTTCGTTCCGGACGAGGTGTACAGCGAGGCGGCCGGCGAATTCTCGGACGGGGAACTGGCCCAGCTCATCAGCGTCATCTTCACGATCAATGCGTGGAATCGCATTGCGGTTACCACAAGGAAGGCGCCTCCGGTCCGAGACTGATCCGAGGCTCGTACTCCGCTCTCTATCGGGTGCAGATTGCCGCCGTCGAAGATCTGGGTAATCGACACAAAGAGGACCAAAAGATTGGTTCAGAGTGTGAACAAAACCAACAGATTCTCTAAATCTGAGGCAAATCACATTTAGTGAATCGGTGGATTGTTCCGAGTATCTGCAAGTTGTCTGAATCCAGACAAAGCAGTCTCGGTTGGAAGTTCCGGTGAAGGGGTCCGCATTGCGGGCCCCTTCTTTTGTGTGCGCGCTGAAAACGCCCCTTCCTGTGAGTTTCCCCAGAATGTCCGAGTTACCGACCGGCTAGCGTCGGAGGAATGTCGGGAGCGCCCCGGTTACGTGAGCCAATTTTGAGTTGATCGCGATAGTTGTGCGGTTGGACAAAGGTGCAGTCATCTTGTTGGCTAACTCGTCGTCCGGAGGTTCAAGCTGCGTACGGGGGCTCGACGATCGGGTGGACTTTCTTGAAACATGCACTACATTGCCATCTAGTAACTGGCTGGTTGCCAAAAGCGATCAGCCGATCCTCTCGGAAGTGAGCGCTGGGTGGCGTGGCCTTGGGAATCCAAGCAACCTTCCCGCTACCGAAATGTCTTGAAAGGGAAGCTTTGATGACTGTGTCTGGTTCACGGCGTAGGCCGCTTGTTCTCCGGCTCTCGCTAACTGCAGCTATTGCCGTAACGGTGGCCGGTAGTAGCGTTGCTTTTGCTTCACCAGCTGTGTCCGCGCCGATGCCGGTGCGAACCGCGGCTGCTCCGGCGTTCACCGCCGGGTTGTGTGAGGGCACCGAGTACACGCCCTCAGAGCAGATGCTCGACATCTCCGGCATTCGGCTGGATCACTTCAACGACGGCAACATCGTGCCGATGTACGGCACCACCGATCGGGGTACATCGGCCGCGGTGGATGCTCCGGTCTGCGGTGTCCGCGACGTCGACGGAATTGCGAAGTCGGAATGGATGTACTGCACGGACTTCGATCTCGATCCATGTGCCGGCGTCGACGAAAACGGTTTGCCCGTGGACAAGCACAACGACGAGATGGGTGCGACGGTTCCGTCATCGGGCAATCCCGATCTGTCAGCCGACGATCTCGCTGTCATCAGTTGGTTGCTGCAGAATCCCGCCAAGCTCGACGGCGTCGTTTCGGGAAATGGCAGTGAGGATGCGCGTTCGGCGCGGCAGACGCTGGTGTGGTGCGTTTCGGACTACGACAATCCGCTGATGGCCGATTTCAAAAGCCTGTGCGACAGGAACATCGGCGACGACGAGCGAGCTCGCATCGTCGAGATCATGAACGTCACGCAGACGCTCGACCTCGTTCGCAAGACGCCCGCGACGGGAACTTTGAAGGCCGGCGAGACTGCCGTATTCACCCTGAACACGAATATGTACCGGAAGCCGATCAATGTTCAGTCCTCGGCGGGTACCGAACTCACCGTCTGTGGCGACAACGCCAAGGCAACGTTGAGTGCAAACCAATTGACGGTCGACGGCCGCGGCGACGCACCGACTGCCGTGGATCTATGCCTCACCGCTGCGGACGGCGGTGACTACTCCGTGACCGCAAGCGTCATTCCGGATTCGGTCGAGAACCTGCACTGGAACACGGCAGGCGCACAGTGCCAGGTCTTCGCGTCGTTCGACACCGTTCGGCCGGCGTTGATGAATGCGTCTGCCAGCGTCGGATATGCAGCAGCGCCTACGACGACACCCGCAACGACGACACCGGCAACAACGACACCGGCAACCACGACGCCTGCAACTCCGGTCGTTCCGATTGTGCCCATCGTGCCGATTGTTCCGATCGTGCCCATCGTTCCGATTGTGCCGGTCGTGCCCGTAGTTCCGGGTGCGCCTGTTCCGTCGCAGCCGGTTGCAACTCCCGCTGCTCCGGCGCCGTCCGCTCCGAAGCCGGCTACCGGACCTCGCCCGGTTGCCATCGACGGTGGTGCCGCTGAACAGAATTCAGGCCGCAACGTCGCCGTCGCAGTGACAGGCCTCGGGCTTGTCGGAATGGCTGCTGCCGGAGCAGTTGCTCTCCGCCGCAAGCGTTCCTGACGCCAGACAGATGTAGTAGACGTCGGCACCGATCACGATTCGTGTGATCGGTGCCGACACTGATCAGACGCAGGGGGCGTCAATTCGCAAGAGGCGCCGGGGGTGCCTCATCCCGCAGGAGACAGTTCGATGACCATGTACGAGTCGGATCCCAATCCATCCAATCCATACGACGATTCCAACCACGATCAGCCCGCGAACACCGGCAAGGGGCGTCGTGTCGCGTTCATCCTGGCTCTCATCGCGGTGTTGGTCGCCGGTGCTTCCATGGCTTTCGTCGGCCTGCGATCCTCCGATGACGATGCTGCGATCCCGCCGAGTCCGGGAGTTGTCATGTCGCACTACGCGAATCCGGCAGCGCCTTCGGATGAGTTGATGACTCCCAACACCCTTTCGCTCGACCCGGTCGGTGTTCAGGCGCCGATCGTGGACGCCACCGTGCCGGAAGGAGTTCTCACTCCGCCGGAGAACGTCAAGAACGTCGGAATCTGGCTCGACGGCGCCTCGCTCGACTCGGTCACCGGCACGACTTTGATTGCCGGACATGTCAATTTGACCGGCCAGGGTAACGGTGCACTGTTCGACCTGGGCACGATCGAACCGGGTGAAGTGATCCGCACCTCCGACGCGACGGGCAAGAGCACGTCGTGGAAGGTGACTGCGGTGACGACACGCCCGAAGGCCGATGGCGTGGAGGAAAGCGTGCTGGCCGGCCCGGAGGGCCCTCGCAAGTTGGCAGTCGTAACCTGCGGCGGCGAACTGCAATTCGAGGACGGTGTGGGTAACTACGCCGACAACGTCTACCTGTACGCGGATCTGATGGTCTGAGACCCAGAAACAATCCAGTCGGTCCCCGATCCCTCTTCGTAGAGATCGGGGATCGCCTGTTGGATAGTGTCGCAGGTATGGATCTTCACCTGTCTGGAAAGCGTGCGATCGTTGCCGGTGGTAGCAAGGGGATCGGTCTGGCAATCGCCAGAGGTCTGGCTGCTGAAGGGGTCGACATCGCGATACTCGCGCGCACTGAGCAAACCGTCGTAAGCGTTGCACGAGATTTGGTTTCGGAGTTCGGAATTCGTGCGATCGGAGTCGTGACGGATACGCGAGACGACGACGCGGTTCAGGCGTCGGTGCGGCAAGTAGTAAAGGAGTTCGGCGGCGTCGACATTCTGGTCAACTCGGCAGCGACTCCGTTCAGCGCCGGAAAGTCGACGGATTTCGAGGCGACCACCGACGACGTCGTGCGCGCCGAAGTCGAAGTGAAAGTGCTCGGCTACCTGCGCACTGCGCGTGCTGTGGCGCCGTATCTGATCGATCAGGGTTGGGGTCGGATCATCAACATCAGCGGTTTGGGTGCCAGACAGGCAACCTCGATCGCCCACACGATCCGCAACGTCAGTGTGTCTGCGCTGACCAAGAATCTTGCAGACGAGCTGGGCCCCAAGGGAATCAACGTCACCGTCGTCCATCCGGGCGTGACGCGGACCGAGAGGTTGACCGCGCGGATTGCGCGCGAGTCGGAAGAATCCGGCCGCTCGCAGGCGGAGGTGGAGCGGGGTATCGCGACGAATTCGATACACCGGATCATCGACGCCGAAGAGGTGGCTGATGTCGTGACCTTCCTGGCATCGCCGCGAAGCATCGCGATCACCGGTGACGCGGTGGCAGCGGGTGGAGGAGTGCCGGGGCCGGTTTATTACTGATAACTCACGTACTGCTACCTGCTCGCAGTGGTGACGATCGTGTGAACGCGTCCGCCGCCGAGTCTCTTGCTTTCGTACATCGCCGAATCGGCGACTTTCTGCATGTCGGTGAACGCTCTTGCACGCTCTTCTCCGGCGACGAATTTGTGGGTACGCACGGCGATTCCGATGCTCGATGTCGACGGTATCTCGTCGGTATTCGAGTGCATTGCCGGTCCGATCGAGTCGAGCATCGGGCCGATGGCCGGCACGGAAAGTCTTTGAGCGAGGATGAATTCGTCGCCGCCGACCCGTGCGACAACAGCATCGGCATGTGCCCAGGCGGACAACCGCTGTGAAACCCGGAGAATTATGCGGTCGCCCACGTCGTGACCGTGTACGTCATTGATCGTCTTGAACCGGTCGATGTCGATCGCGATCACGAGTAGTGCCGCCGATTCCTGACGCTGGAACTCCGCGAGTACCTTCTCGACGTGGCGGTCGAGGCCACGACGGTTCAGGAGCCCGGTGAGGGGATCGAGGTCGGAGCTGGACGCGTCCATGCTGAGCATCGTCAGCACGATCTGCGAGATGAACGCACAAACCACGAGTGCGGTGACGACAACCAGCACTTTCGAAACACCGAGCGCAGGATCTCGCTCCGGCCCGAAGAGGATCGGCTGCGCAGCCACCACGATCATCACAACCGAGAAGGTCAGGTGTGCGATCTGCAACTTCGGATTGTGAAAATAGGCGATGTAGATACCGATCAGCGCGTAGATGACACAGGTAAGTAATCGCGCAAGCTGCGAGGAATCTCCAAGTACGGAAATCGTGACTGCGATGTCGCAGAAGACTACGAAACCGAACGAGCGGCGCTTTGTCGGGCCGAAGACCCACCATGAGACTCCGACCATGAAGCACGAGATCACGACAACAGTGTTGAAGAACAGCGCAATCGTGCTTGTCGGACCGGCCGGACTGAATCTGTTGAGTAGTGCGCACACGCCCAGTCCGATGACAATGATGCCAAGTAATAGCCGGGTGGCGGTCGTGAGGCCGTTGTCGCGGAGATAGCGAGTGAATCGGTCGTATTGATCGGGGAGGGCCAGCCACTCGCGGGTCAGGGTCCTCATGGACTTCATCTGCGACGTCATGAGTGCGTCAGTCTGCGATGGCGGGAGCGTGCGCCGTTCATCGTGAACTGACTCCTCTTCTGTCTGGCACCTTGCAATGCTAGCTGGATCGATGCCGTGTTGGACCGAGATGTTCGGATCGGCGACCCGAATGTCTGGGTTCCGCCAGCGTGGAGTATAAATACATCTTGTGTCTATGTTGTATTCCGCTTCGGAAACCGTCTTCCGCGAAGTCAAGGAGCTGATCCTTTCCGGCGAACTCGCCGGCGGGGAGCTGATCAGCGAGGGTGACATCGCCGCTCGGACCAATGTGAGCCGAACGCCGGTGCGTGAGGCGTTTCTGCGTCTCGAGTCGGAAGGTTGGATGCGCCTCTACCCGAAGAAGGGGGCGCTGATCGTCCCGGTCGCGGATGGGGAAGCGGAACACGTAGTCAGTGCCAGACAACTCGTCGAGACTCAGAGCGTTCGAGTGGTGTCGGTCCGACCGCACGCACGTGAAGCGCTGGTCGCAGCGTTGCGCGCGAATCTGATCGAGCAACGTGAGATTGCTGATCGCGGGGACGTTGCCGCGTTCAGCGCGATCGATGCCGACTTTCACAAGATGATCGTTGCCGCCGGTGGGAACCCTTTGCTCGACTCGTTCTACGCGAGTCTGCGCGACAGGCAACGACGGATGACAGCGCGGTCGATCTCACGCGACCCCGGCCAACTATCTCGCATCCTTGCCGACCACACCGCGCTTACCGACCTCGTAGAAACAGGCGATGCAGACGGATACAACACTGCCGTCCTCACACACATGCGCCAGGTGCACGGCCTCGGCTTCGAAGGAACTCTGTGATGAGCACCCAAACGATAGACGCTGGGACCGCAGCCGAACGTCGTCCAGGCAGTGAACGTGGCACCGGCGGAAAATGGCTGTGGCTGACCGTTGCCGCCAGCATGTTCGCCGCGGCCTGGGGCGGCAACGAATTCACGCCACTGCTGGTGATGTACCGACTCGATCACGGCTATTCGCCGGTGATGGTCGACTTCTTCCTCTTCGCCTACGTCGTCGGAATTGTGCCGGCCCTGCTGCTCGGCGGCCCGCTGTCCGATCGATTGGGTCGACGCCCGATCATGCTCCCCGCGCCGATAATCGCGATCGCCGGTTCGACGCTGCTCGCTTTCGGGGCCGACTCCGCTGCCGCTCTCATTCTGGGAAGAATCCTCTGCGGCATCGCCTTGGGGATCGGTATGGCCGTCGGCGGCTCCTGGGTCAAGGAGTTGTCCACGCAACCTTGGGATTCGACGGCGTCGGAAGGCGCGGGTGCCAGGCGAGCAGCGATGAGTCTGACTGCCGGCTTCGCCTTGGGAGCGGGTGCCGCGGGAATCTTGGCGCAGTGGGCGCCCCTGCCGAGTGTGTTGGCGTACGTGTTGCACATCGCGATCACCGTCCTCGCGGCCATGGCGCTGTGGCGTGCTCCCGAAACACGACCGGCACAGGCGAAATCCGACCGACGCAGGTTGATCGACGACCTCAAGATCCCCCCGGCAGGGCATCGTAGATTCCTCTACGTCGTTGTTCCGTTGGCGCCGTGGGTGTTCGGTGCTGCCAGTGTCGCGTATGCAGTTATTCCGGCGCTCATGACCGGGCACAGTGGCGATGCGCCCGTGGCCTTTTCAGCTCTGCTGTGCATGGTCGCGCTGACATGCGGCTTCGCGATTCAGTCGTTGGGGCGCAAGATCGATACCGACCGCAGCGCGCGCGGCGCCGTTGTGGCTCTGGTGTTTCTGGTGGTTGGTATGGCCGGCGCTGCTCTGGTTGCGTCGACGCTGACCGTGGCGATCGCGATCGTGGCTGCAGCGATCCTCGGTTGCGGGTACGGCATGGCATTGGTTTCCGGGTTGCTGGAGATCCAGCGAATCGCGGGGCCGGACGATCTGGCAGGACTGACCGCGGTGTTCTACTCGATCACCTACATCGGTTTTGCTGTGCCTGCGTTGCTGGCGATGCTGTCGGAAAGCATTCCGGCGCTGAGCTACACGGTGACTCTTCTGTTCGGATCAGCCGCCGCCGCTGCCTGCTTGATTCTGATTCTCTTCAAGTCGCGTTCACATCTTCCGAGCGCGTGATGCCGTCCGATCCGCCGACCCCTGCGAGAGTCGGCGGACCGGGGCGAAATCACGCGTCTACAGTTGCGGAACCGTTTTCCGAATTGTGGACCGAATTGTGTACCGAACCAACCGGAACCGATGCGGTCTTGTTCAGGCCGTTGAGCAATCCGGTGATATCGACGCCTGAGCTTTCGAGAGTTTCGATGACGCCGGCGATCACCTGGGGGCTGATGCCCAGGATCGAGCCGATCGAACCCTGGGCCCCGTCACTGCCGCCGACGATGGAGATGCGGTCGATGTCGCCGACCGGCTTCGCCGCCGCTGCGGTGGCGTCGACCAATGCTGCCAGAACATCAGGCAGAGTGAGCAACTGCGCGGCCTGCGGGGTGTAGGAATTGAGCGCCTCGGCGATCTGACGCTTACCGGCAGCTTCGGCTTCGAGCTTGGCGCGCAAACCATCCGCCTCGGCTTGTTGCTCGGCACGGACGGCGTCGGCCGCTACCTTGCGGCCGTCTGCTTCGGCTTCCAGACGTGCTCGAAGGCCGTCGGCATCAGCCTGCTGCTCAGAGCGAACAGCGTCGGCGACGAGCTTTCGTGCATCGGCCTGAGCGCCGCCGGCCTGCCTTGCTGACTCGGCCTGTGCCTGGGCGCGGAGGATCGCGGCCTGTCGCTCACCCTCTGCGCGTGCGATGGAGGCTTGGCGTTCGGCCTCGGCCGGTGCAATGACATCTGCCTGCAATGCCGCTTCCGATTGCTGGGCGCGACGACGCTCGACCTCGGTGCGAGCTTCGACGCGGGCCGCCTCGGCCTGCTCACGTGCGATGCCGACGGCCTTCTCGGCTGTTGCCTGCGCGAGGGGCCCGGCCTGGTCGGCCTCGGCGTTCTCGGCTTCGGTCTGTGCTCGCAGGCGAGCGAGTTCGACGTCGCGTTTCTGATTTGCACTCGCGATCGCGGTGTCGGCTTCGGCCTGCGCGACGGAACCTGCCTGTCGCGCCTTTGCCGATTGGATCTGCGAATCACGCTCTGCTTCAGCAGTTCCGATCGCGGCATCACGTTTGACCTCGGCGATGCGGCGCTGACCGAGCGATTCGAGATAGCCGTTGAAGTCGGAGATTCCCGCGATCTTGATGACATCGACTTCCATGCCGATGCGGGCGAGGTCGCCGCCTGCCTCCTCGACCACACTGCGCGCAAGCGAATCGCGGTTGGAGTTCAGATCCTCGACCGTCATGGTCGCGGTGATTCCGCGCAGACTGCCCGCGAGGATTTCGTTGATCTGCTGCTGGAGTTCGTCCAGGTCGGAAGTCAGGAATCGTTGCACCGCTGTCTGAACCGCTTCGTCGGCGGAACCGATTCGCACCAGGCCGACTGCCTCGACGTTGACCGGAACACCGTCGTTGGAGAGCGCATTCTTGAGATTGATGCTGACGTTGAACGGCTCGAGCGACATGATGTCGACGCGTTCGATTCCGGGAATCTTGAACCGGGCACCGCCGCGGACGACCTTCGGCTTGCCTCGTCCGGTGAAGACCGCCACTTCGTTCGGCGGGACCTTGACGTAGTTCTTCACGTAGATCGCGGGGAGAACGATGAAGATGATTACTGCGACTACAACCGCAATGATGATGATTGGCAGCATGTATCGAGTCCTTAGATCGCGTCGTCAACCGTGACGACGTGAAGGTATTGATCGTCTACATCGGCGATGTAGACGGTGGTGCCGGTGGTGAGCGCCATCGGCTGTGCACTGACGGCCTTGGCCTGGACGCGATTGCCTTCGGCGTCGACGAACGAGACTTCTCCCCAACCTTCGGCTGCGATGGTGAGGGTGACCGTGCCCAACAATCCGTGGTATGAAGCGCGCCCGATGTGCGAATTATCTTGTTGCTTAAGGAGATAGGGGAGAAGAAGGCCGCGCGTGACGACAACGAGAACGGCGGCGAGTGCGAGTGCTGCAATCACCGCTACCAGCCTCGGAGCGTCCGCGAGAGTGGCAGCTACGCCGCCGGCGCCGAAGCCGAAAAGTGCTGTGGCCAAAGTTGTCAGGCTCAGAAATGGCAGCCCGTCTGCGTGGCCGCCGCCCAGATCTGCAACCTCGCCGACGGCAAAGGCTCCGATCAGGGCGACAACCCCGATCACGAAACATATTGTGAATACAACAAACATCGATCCCCCGATCTACCTGTCGAGGAAACGTGCCCTGAGAATTGTGTTGTCGGGGTCGTCCCTCGGCCCACCTCTATAGTAAAGGTAAGACAAAGCTAATCGGCGCATTCGGAATGTTTCGGCGTGGTGCTACGGCTGGGGGAAAGCGTCAAAGCCGAGGTAGCGGGCGTTGATTCAGCCAAGCATCCCAGAGAGGGCGCAGTGGGGTGTCGGTGAAACGTGAAGCGAGATCGGTGAATTGCTCGGTGCTGACCGTGCTGTGCCGATGCTTCGTGGTCCACTGGCGGATCAGTTCGAAGAATTTCTCGTCTCCGAGAACGCCGCGCAGGGCGTGCAGAGTCAACGCGCCCCGCTTGTAGATTCGATCGTCGAACATCAGGGCAGGCCCGGGATTGGCGACGATCAAGTCCTGAGATTTACGCCCGAGCCCTTGATAGGCGTTGGTCGCGAGTTGGTTCGAGGATGGGCCACCGGAATTCTCGGACCAGATCCACTCCGCGTAACAGGCAAAGCCTTCGTGTAGCCAGATGTCGCACCACTGCCCGAGAGTGAGGCTGTTGCCGAACCATTGATGGGCAAGCTCGTGTGCGACAAGACGTTCGGAACCGCGCCTACCCGTGCAGTGGTTGGCTCCGAAGATCGAGAGTCCCTGCGCTTCGATGGGGATTTCGAGTTCGTCGTCGGTGACCACAGCGGTGTAGTCGGCAAAGGGATACGGGCCGAACAGCTTTCCGAAGACCTCCAGCATCTGGGGTTGGCGCCCGAAGTCGACGTCGAACGCTGCGCGCAGCCGAGGTGGGTGAACGGCGAAGACCGGTACCGGCCCGGCGCTCACCTGTCGGTGCTCGTATTGACCGATCTGAATCGTCGCCAGGTAGGTTGCCATCGGTTCGGTCTGCTCGTAGACCCACGTCGTCTGACTCGCACGGGTCTGCTTGCGGATCAGCTTGCCGTTGGCGAGGGCATAGAACGGGGAATCGGTGGTGATCGAGATGCGGTACGACGCTTTGGAAATCGGATGGTCGTCGCACGGGAACCAGGACGCCGCGCCGTTGGGCTGACTTGCGACCAAAGTTCCTTCGTCGAGTTCCTCCCAGCCGACTTCGCCCCACAGGCTCTTGATCGGCTCGGGGTTGCCGCTGTACGCGATGGTGACCGACAGGGCACCGCCCGCGGGGATCTTGGTAGACGGCGTGAGGATCAGCTTGTTGTTCAAGTGCGCGTACTTGGTGCCGCGGGCACCGTTGACGGACACCTTGGACACCTGCAGGTTCTGCGCGAGGTCGAAGCTGAACTTGGATCGGCTCTCGGTGGTGACAGCGGTGATGACTGCCTTGCCGGCGAGACGGTTACTGAAGACCTTGTACGTCAGTTCCAGTTCGTACCGAGACACGCGGTAACCGCGGTTGCCGTTGTGTGGCAGGTACGGATCGAGCGGCTCTTCGAGCATTCTGTTCGGCTTCACGACGCCACCCACGGTGCAATCGGATTGCCCTGCCAGCGGGTGGAGGGCGGAACGGTGTCACCTCGCATCACCAGAGATGCAGGCCCTACCGTCGCTCCCGCGCCGATGCCGGCTGCGGGTAGCGCGACACAATGCGGTCCCAGCGTTGCTCCTGCTCCCAAGGTGACGGTGTCCATGGACATGATCCGATCATGGAAGAGATGAGTTTGCACGACGCACCCCCGTTCCACTGTCGCTCCGTCGCCCAAAGTCACAAGATCTGCCTCGGGTAGCCAGTACGACTCACACCAAACGCCCTTGCCGATCTTGGCCCCGAGCCCACGCAAGAAGATGTTGAGTACGGCAGTACCAGTCGCTGCGCGAGCGAACCACGGCGCTGCGACGGTTTCGACGAACGCGTCGGCTACCTCGTTGCGCCAGACGAACGAACTCCACAGCGGATGCTCGACCTTGGCGATGCGTCCGACGACGATCCACTTGGCGGCGATGGTGATGGCGCCAGCCACTGCTCCGGCGACGAGCAGAATTACGCCGCTCAACAGAGCCGCGAACCAGAATCCGACGGCGCCGACCAGTGCTTCGAGTGCAAACAGAACACCGAGACCGATGCCGAACGTGACCATCACGGGGATCAGTCGGCAGGTTTCGACCACTCCGCGGGCGATCTTGAGTCGCATCGGCGGATTGAACGTGCGGGCGGCGTCGGTGTCCCCGGCAGCCCTTCTCAGACGTACCGGTGGACTACCCAGCCACGATGATCCGGACTTGGCCTTGGACGGGGTGGCCGACAGAACCGCCACGAGACCGTTCTTGGGGACGCGTCGACCGGGTGCGGTCATACCGGAGTTGCCGAGGAACGCACGCTTGCCGATCTTCGCCTGTTCGATGTGCATCCAGCCGCCGCCGAGGCCGTAGCTCGCAACCATGGTGTCGTCGGCGAGGAATGCGCCGTCGGCGACCGTCGTGAACTTGGGAAGGAGGAGCACGGTGGATGCTTCGACGTTCTTGCCGATCTTGGCGCCGAGGAGGCGGAGCCATCCCGGCGTCAGCAGGCTCGCGTAGAGCGGGAAGAGGAAGGTTCTGGCCGAGTCGAGCAGGCGTTCGGTCGCCCACACCTGCCAGCCGATGCGGCTGCGGACAGGGTGGTAGCCGGGGGTCAGCCCGATCGAGAGAAGACGAACGGCCACCAGTGTGACGACTGCGAAGACGAGCAAACTCAGGATGGTCGCGACGGGAAGCATGATCAGCGATTGGAGCACTGCGCTCGCGAGCGTGTCGGTGTCGCGGATCCACCAACCTATCAACGCGATTCCGGCCATCAGAGCGAAGATCGGCATACCGGCCAGGAAGACCGAGGTGACGCCGTATACCGGCACCCAGCCGGGTGCGCGCTTCGGATGTTCGGCCGGCCAAGGATGATTCGCTTTCCCGACCTTGGTGGCGGGGGAGCCGGCCCACTGCTGGTTTGCCTTTACTCGGCCGAACACCGCAGATCCGGGTTCGACGACGGCGTCCCGACCGATACGCGCGCCGGGCAGAAGCGTCGAGCGTGAACCGACGGAGGCGCCGTCGCCGATCTTGATCTCGCCGATGTGAATGACGTCGCCGTCGATCCAGTGGCCCGAGAGGTCGACTTCGGGTTCGACGGAGCAGCCGTCACCGAGTTCGAGCATGCCGGTGATGGGAGGAAGTGTGTGGAGATCGACGCCGCTGCCGATGTCGGCGCCGAGGGCGCGGGCGTAGTAGAGCATCCACGGTGCGCCCGAAAGGTTGGCTGCGCCACTGGCTTCGGTGAGTCGCAGCGCTATCCACAGACGCAGGTGTTCACTACCACCTCGCGGGTACGTTCCTGGTTCCAACTTGCGTAGGAGCAGGCGCGCCCCGACGACGGCGATGGTCATACGGCCGATCGGCGTGATGAACACGATGAACGCCAACAGGATCCACCACCACGAGACCGTGGGCGCCCAGCTGACGTCGACGAACCAGCCGAGGACGTTGTTCGCGATCGCCAGCCACGTCACCCACTGCAGTCCGGTGAGCGTCGTGAGTGGAACGGTGACGGCGATCTGCGCCAGCTGAGTTTTCAAGGGTGTTGGAGCGACGATGCGCGGCTCCACAGTTTCGGTGGGTGCCAATTCGTCGAGATATTCGGCGAGCGATCCCAACCGTGGATGGTCGTAGAGCTGTGCGACGGTCACTTCGGGGAACCGCTCGCGCAGGGCGGTCACCAACTGAGCAGCAGAGAGGGATCCGCCGCCCACTTCGAAGAAGTCGTCGTCGAGTCCGGTGATCTGGGCTCCCAGGATCGATCCCCACAGACCGGCAACCCAGGCGGCGGTGCCGTCGAGGCCCAACGCGGCCCCGGCATCTTCACCGGCGCCGGGCAACGGCCACGGCAGCGCATTGCGGTCGACCTTGCCTGACGTACGCGTCGGAAGTTCGTCCATCAACGCCAGACGCGGCACGAGGGCTGCTGGTAGCTGCTCGCTGAGCAGTGCATGAGCGGCCTTGAGATCGAAGTCGGGATCCGTGCTGGCGATGTACCCGACGAGGAGCTGGTTGCCGGCTGCCGTCTTCTTCACGGCTGCGGCAGCGCCGCTCACACCCGGCAGATTCTGCAAGGCGTTGTCGACCTCACCGAGTTCGATGCGCCTGCCGCCGAGCTTGACCTGATCGTCTGCGCGGCCCTGGAACATCAGGCCGGTGGTCTCGAGCCGGACCAGGTCGCCGCTTCGGTAGGCGCGTTCCCACCCGAGTGAGGGCATCGACGCGTACTTCTCGGCGTCCTTCGCGGGGTCGAGGTAACGGGCGAGGCCGACGCCGCCGATCACCAGCTCGCCCACCTCGCCGACCGCGACGGGATTGCTCTGGGCGTCGACGACGGCAAGGTCCCAGCCGTCGAGGGGGAGGCCGATGCTGACGGGGCTCTTGCCGTCCATCAGTGCGCCGCAGGCGACGACGGTTGCCTCGGTGGGGCCGTAAGTGTTCCAGACCTCGCGGCCCTCGACGGCCAGGCGTTCGGCCAGTTCGGGTGGGCAGGCTTCGCCGCCGAAGATCAGGAGTCGAACGGCTTCGAGGGCCTCGGCCGGCCACAGAGACGCAAGCGTCGGCACAGTGGAGACGATGCTGACGTCACGCGAGACCAGCCACGGGCCGAGGTCCATGCCGCTGCGAACCAGCGAACGAGGAGCCGGGACGAGGCAGGCGCCGTGGCGCCACGCGAGCCACATCTCCTCGCAGGACGCGTCGAATGCCACGGAGAGCCCCGCGAGGACGCGGTCACCAGGCCCGATGGGCTCGTCCTGGAGGAACATGCGCGCCTCGGCGTCGACGAAGGCTGCGGCATTGAGGTGAGTGACCGCGACGCCCTTGGGGGTGCCCGTCGATCCTGAGGTGAAGATGATCCAGGCGTCGTCCTCGGGTTCGGGTTCGCGAACCGGTGGATGTTCGAGCCGCTTCGGCGCCGTCCCCGGCTGGATTCCGTCGCCGGTGATGATCGCCGCTACCTGCGCCTCGCCGAACACCAACTCGGCGCGCTCTTCCGGATCGTCGGCGTCGACGGGCACGTACGCGGCGCCCGCAGCGAGGATCGACAGGATCGCCACGTACAGCGAACGCGAACCTGACGGCATCCTGATTCCGACGCGGTCACCTGCGCCGACGCCGGCATCACCGAGCCAGCGCGCACCGAGCGCGATCTCGTCGAGCAACTCCGAGTACGACAGTGTGGTGTCGCCGTCGTCGATGGCAGGTGCTTCCGGGTTGGCCTCGGCTGAGGCCCGCACGATGTCGATGAGCGTGCGCGGCGCAGGTGCATGCGCCGACCGTAGGAATACGGACGGAATCCCGAAAGATTGTTCCGTCTCCGACTGCGACTGGAGTGGCAAACCCGTTGGTCCTGTTCTACTCACGAAACTTAGAGTCCTGCGAACTGTCGAGTTGAAAGTCTCATGACAAGTTTGCGAGTTGGTGAACAGATATGCCTAATGCAACATGCCGAACGTGCCGGTCAGTCCGTACTGGCGGCTTGCGCGTGGCCTTCTGCAGAGTCGGCGAACTCGGGTGTGTCGAACACCTCTCCGCCCAGCGGATCGACGACCTTCGATTCCTCGGAGAAGTCGACGGCGCCGGTATCCGGGTCGATGTTGACCGCATGGGCGGGAACTTCGTGGACCGCGACGAGCATGTGGGCGTCGGAGGGATCCGTCATGATTCCGCTTTGTGACGGGGTGAGCCCGGCGAAGGTCGACGAGATCTTCAGATCGCGGAGCCGCTTTTCGGTGGGTTGCGGAACGTCGGTCGATGCCGAGGCATTTGTAGAAACCCGCAGGTAGCGTGGTGCCGACGCGACCTCGTATCGGAACGCCTTCAGCATCGACAGACATGCCAGCACCATGATGACCGAGAACGGTACCGCCGTGGCGATGGCAACGGTTTGCAGCGCCGTGAGCGATCCACTGCCACCCACGATGAGGAGAACTGCGGCCGCGGCACCGGAGAGGAACGTCCAGTAGACACGCGTGATCTTGGAGGTCTCCAAGCTGCCACCGGTCGCGAGGATGTCGATGACGATCGAGCCGGAGTCCGCGGACGTGACGAAGAAGAACACGATCACGACGATCGCGAGAACACTCGAAATCGTTCCGAGCGGAAGTCCGTCGAGAAGCGTGAACAGTGACGTGTTGGTGTCCACTGCGCCGGATGCGTCGAGCATCGTGCCCTCGTTGCGCTGACGCAGAATGCCGGAGTTACCGAAGATCGTGAACCACAACGAACCAACCAGCGTCGGGGCCAGCAGCACACCGAAGACGAATTCGCGGATGGTGCGGCCGCGTGAGATGCGCGCGATGAACATGCCGACGAACGGTGCCCAGCTCATCCACCAACCCCAGTAGAAGATGGTCCATGCGCCCTGCCAGCCGTCTTCGGCGAACGGGGACGTGCGCAGCATCAGTTCGGGCAAGGCCTGGACGTATCCGCCGAGGTTCTGCACCCACGACTGCATGAGGAACAGCGTCGGTCCCAGAATCAGGACGAACAGTGCCAGCGCGGCAGCGAGCATCATGTTGATGTTGGAGAGCCACTTGAGGCCCTTCGTGACACCGGAGACGACCGAGAAGGTCGCCATGCCCGTCACGATGACGATGATGGTGATGACCAACCAGTTGTCGGTCTCCACCCAGCCGAGGTAGTCGAGGCCGGCCGAGATCTGCTGGACACCGAAGCCCAGCGACGTCGCGACACCGAACAGCGTGCCGACGATGGCGACGACGTCGATGGCGTGGCCGATCTTTCCTTCGATGCGAGCCCGTCCGAGGAGCGGCTCGAGCAGCCAACGGATCGACAGCGGGCGACCCTTTCGGTAGGTCATGTACGCCAGACCAAGGCCGACGACGACGTAGATCGCCCATGCATGCAAGCCCCAGTGGAACAGCGTCAGTTCCATGGCTTGATTGGCTGCGGCGTCCGTGGATCCGGCGATCTGCCCGGCGACGGGTGGGGTCACGTAGTGCGAAAGTGGTTCGGCTACTCCGTAGAACACGAGCCCGATGCCCATGCCGGCGCTGAAGAGCATCGCGAACCACGAGAGCATCCCGAACTCGGGCTGCTCGTCGTCACGTCCCAATCGGATGTTGCCGATGCGGCTGATTCCGCAGTACAGCGCGAAGATCACGAAACCGGTGGCCGAGAGGATGTACCACCAGCCGACGCCGTCGCTGATCACGTTGTTGAGTGTTTCGAAAGCATCCGCGGCGGTTCCCGCGTAGATCACGGCAAAGGCGATCAGGGCAAAGATCACTATCGACGCGGGGATGAACACGGGTTTCCGTAGTTCACGCCACGCAGTTTTGACCGCAGTCATTCCACTCCTCGAACGTTCAGGCATTCACAGCGCCCATCAGGGCGGCCACGTGTCACGCGTAGGTGGGCGTTTCGCTCACACCATCGCAGGTCAAGACCGGGCTATTGCTTTGAAATTCAACGTAACGTCAAGTTTCGGTCAACTCAACTGGACGAAAGATGCTGCACTGTCGCGAAAGTTCTCACTGGATGCCGTAGTTCCGGTTGTAAATCGTTGGGTCATAGTGGCATTGGGCCATGAGTGGAATGCTGAACGGCGAATTCGATTGGTACGGTGAGTTGAATCGGTCGAGTCGACGCTCACCGATTGACCACATTTGTCAAACTCGGCGAAACAGCCTGTCTGTCAGGTGGTTAACTCCTGGCGTGCTTGCCCGATCGTGGCGGTCAGGTGTCGATACCTAACTGTGATTGTGATGGTCGCAACTATCAGTGATGCGGGCCCTGTTCGCCCCGCTGAGCGTCGATCAGATCCATCGCATCCTTCAGGCCCAAGCCCGGATGCAGTTCGCGTAGTGCCTTGATTGCCGGAATGCGGTCGTCAGTCGACGCGAGTGCGCTACGGACGTCGTCGGCGGGGATTTCGGTGGGGGCAGTTGTCCCTTCCCCCCCACGCCGGTTGAGGATTGTTCCTGGTTCGCCAGGCTTGGACGGTGCCGTAGGCAAATCCGACCGTCGCGAAAAGCCAGATTGCCAGGCGAACCCAATTACCGGTTGTCGGTTCCGTGGCCACTGTATGGATGGTGCTCGGACCGATTACGACTACGAGCAGGACGAGGCCAATCGTCTGGCCCCATCGCTCGACGCGCCTGCTCGGTACCCACCACTCGGCCATCGATCGATACTCGCACGGGGCTGCTGTTTCGGTGCGAACATGGTGATCATGGAGATTCGTGATGCGGTGGAGCGACTTCGAGCGGATTCCGGGACCTCGATGATCTTCGGTGAACCGCATCAGACCAGCGACGGATCGACGATCATCACGGTTTCGCGTCTACACCGGCGGTGGCGGGGCGACCCGATACCGGTGCCAGTGGGAGTGTTCTCGATCCACGAGGGTGAGCCGTCGTGGTCACCGGCCGTCGATCACACCAGGGCGGCTTTGATGGGGGAGTTCATCGGGTTGGCGGCCGCGGTGATCGCAACCCTGGCCGTTCTACGTCGACCGCCCTGGCCTGATGTGACGATTCGGAAGGGGTGACTCAATAGGGGCGACTCAGAAGGGGTGACCCAGAATTACGCCGATCAACTGGAACGGCATCGCGAGGAACATCGATCCGACGTAGAGCGGATAGCGAATCGGGTCGCCGGCGAGGTAACCCTCGGCGAGCCAGGCCATGACATCTGCTGATCCCATATTCGTTACTTCCCTTCGCGGTTGTGGTTCACCGACATTTTCGGTCGTGGGAGTTGTTTTGTTACAAGCGAACTCGAAGGAGGAGTGCATGTGACGGCAGTTTCGACGCAGCAAACTCAGTCAAGTGAGATCCCTGGGGGCGGCAGTCTCTACCGGCTTAGTCTGGATACTTAGCACCGTGGCGTAGTGAAATCTGTGCATTCTGCACATGTCGGGACAATTCGGTGAGCCTTACAGTCGCTAAATGACAACGACACCTTCTCCTCTCTCAGGCAAGACCGTCGTACTGATCGGTGGCGGAACAGGCATCGGGCTGCGGGTGGCGCAGCTTGCCGTCGACGCCGGCGCGCAGGTAGTTCTCGGTGGCCGAACCACATCCAAGCTGGAAGCAGCGGCCACGCAGCTGGGTGAGGCGGCGCACTGGTTCACAGTCGACACCTCCGACGACGACTCGGTGAAAGCGTTCTTCACCAACATCCCCAGCGTCGACGCTCTCTTCACCACGGCTGCCGATTACCAGGTCGGCTCGTTCCGCGAACAGAGCGTCGAGGAAGCGGCGTCGCCGTTCACCTCCAAGTTCTGGGGGCAGTACCGCGTCGTGCACGCTGCGCTCGACAAGCTGACACCCACCGCATCGGTGGTCCTCATGTCCGGTGCTGCCAGTGTGCGGCCACCCGCGGCTGCCGCGGCCTACGTTGCGGCCAATGCGGCAATCGAGGGGCTCGGACGGGGACTGGCGGTCGAGCTGTCGCCGATTCGCGTCAACACCGTTGCTCCCGGAACCATCGACGGGCATCTGTGGGCTCAGCGTCCGGCGGAGGTTCGGGAGGCGGCGTTCACCTGGAGTGCGGAGAACAACGTGCTCGGCCGCGTCGGGAACGAAGACGAGATCGCACAAGCGGTGTTCTATCTCTTCACCAACACGTACACAACGGGTTCCACGCTGTACCCCGACGGCGGGTACGCGTTGCGCTAGACCCGTGCCATTTGACGACTGTGTGAAATGACGACTGTGCGAAATGCATTGTCGTAACACGAAGAAACGCCAATTCGCCCATAGGCGTGACCCCGACCACATTCGTACCGTCTTCTCCGAGAACACTTCCCAACTATTCGAGGAGTCCGTCATGAAAAACACATCAACGACCGCCGCCGGCGGTGAAGTGTCCGACGGTGACGACTACGCGCTCACCCGCGTTCCCGACGAAGCACGGTATTCGTGGTTCTCGGTGGCAGTACAGCGATTCGGTCAGGTATCGGCACTCGCACAGTTCCTGCTCGGTGCGACGCTCGGCTACGGCATGACGTTCTGGAATGCCTTCTGGGCATTGACAGTCGGGGCGGTGATTCTCGAGGTTGTCTGTATTTTCATCGGCATCATCGGGGTTCGTGAAGGGCTCAACACGTCGGTGGTCGCACGCTGGTGTGGATTCGGGCACGCGGGTTCCGCGGTGATCGGCTTGGTGATCGGAGTCAGCCTGATCGGTTGGTTCGGCATCCAATCTGCTGTCTCTGCATCAGGTTTGCACGGAATCATGCCGTTTCTGCCGCAGTGGGCGTGGGCTCTGGTCTTCGGCCTTCTGATCACCGCGATAGTCCTTCGCGGGTTCGGCTCCATGCAACTGATCGCAAACATCACCGTTCCCCTGTTCTTGCTTCTGGTGGGTTGGGCCGTCATCGCCGAACTGCGTAATCACTCGCTGTCCGATCTGATGGCATCTGCTCCAGCCGGACCGGAGCTCAGCTTCCTCGCCGGAACCACCATCGTCGCAGGCGGTTTCATTGCCGGAGCAGTGATCACACCCGACATGACGCGATTCAATCGCACGGCGGGTGACGTCGTGAAGCAGACACTCGTCGGAATCACATTAGGCGAATACGTGATCGGATTGACCGGTGTTCTTCTTGCACATGCCGTTCGCAGTTCCGATATCGCCACGATCATCCTGTCGTCGGTCGGCTGGGTCGGCGTTCTCATCATTGTTCTCGGAACTTTCAAGATCAACGACTGGAATCTGTACAGCTCGGGGCTCGGCATCGTGAACTTCATCGACGTCGTGTTCGGGCGACGCATCAATCGCGCCGTCGTCACCGCTGTGGTCGGCGTGACCGGTTCGATCCTCGCGGCTGCCGGAATCCTGAACTCGTTCACCGACTTCCTGATCCTGTTAGGCGTCGGATTCCCGCCGATCGCCGGAATCATGGTGGCGGAGTACTTCATCGTCAAGACCTGGCGCAAGGACCTGGAAGAGAGTCGAGCCGCGGGTACCCTCCCGAACTCGGCGCCCACTTGGGTACCTGCCACGTTGGTGATCTGGATCGTCTCGGCGCTGATCGGGCATTACAGCACCTTCGGTTTGCCGTCCATCAACGCGGTGGCCTCGGCATTCGTTCTCTACGTCGTCGCGGGTCGACTCGGCCTGATTCGCGGGGTCGGACGCACCACAACCGAAGCGCCGCAAGAGCCTTCGGGAACATCGGCGCTCACGCACTAGCACTGCAAACACTGTAGAAGGGAGTTCGCGATGCGAATCGGAATCGACGTCGGTGGTACAAACACCGATGCGGTCCTGATGGACGGGACCACCGTCATCGGGCATGTAAAACACTCGACCAGCAAGGACATCACCGGCGGAATCGGCGGAGCTCTGACGGCGCTGCAGCAGCAGTACTCGTTCTCTCCCAGCGCTGTTCAAGCAGTGATGATCGGCACGACGCACTTTCTCAACGCCCTTATCGAGCAGCGAGGACTTGCACCAACGGCGGCTCTGCGATTGGGGCTTCCGGCGACCGCAGCGCTTCCGCCGATGGTGGGGTGGCCGCGAGACCTGGTCTCCGCTGTGCAAGGAAGGCACTACCTCGCTCACGGTGGGCACGAGTTCGACGGTCGTCGTATCTCACCGCTGGATCCCGACGAGATTCGTCGCCATGCCGCCGACATGGCTCGCAGCGGTACTCGTTCGGTCGCAATATCGTCGGTGTTCTCTCCGGTCAATCTCGAATGCGAAGCGGCGGCAGCGGAGATCGTGCGTCAGGAACTCGGTCCGGACGTCGCAGTTTCGCTCTCTCACGAGATCGGTCGAGTGGGTCTACTCCAGCGGGAGAACGCGACCATCATCAACGCTGCGCTGCGCGAGCTTGCCGATCACATCGTCGACGGTCTTGCCAGTTCTTTGGTCGAGCACGGCATCGCCGCACCGCTGTATCTGAGCCAGAACGACGGAACCTTGATGGACATCGAGTACGCAAGGCGTTATCCGGTGGCGACTTTCGCGTCGGGACCGACCAACTCCATGCGAGGCGCCGCTGTTCTGTCCGGTCTGGCCAGCTGTGCGGTGATCGACATCGGGGGCACCACAACCGACGTGGGCGTACTGACCAACGGTTTCCCCAGAGAAGCCACCACGGAGGTGACGGTCGCGGGGGTACGGACCAATTTCCGTATGCCGGACGTCTTCTCGATCGGTATCGGTGGTGGTTCGCTGGTGGATGCGGACGGACTCACAGTCGGACCCGAATCTGTGGGATACGAATTGGGTTCACGGGCACTCGTATTCGGCGGTGACACGTTGACGGCCACCGACATAGCCGTCGCGGCAGGCTTGGCCGACGTCGGAGATCGCAGTGCGGTGGCGCACCTCAACCGCGGTCTGGTGTCGACGGCACTCGACCGGATCTCGCGCCGGGTCGCCGACGCCGTGGAACAGATGCGGACCACGTCGGATCCACTTCCCGTTGTGGCGGTTGGCGGGGGATCGGTTTTGCTGAAGCACGAACTTCCCGGCCTGGGAACGGTGATTCGTCCTGAGCGCTTCGACGTTGCCAATGCGATCGGCGCTGCGATCGCGCAGGTCAGTGGTGAGGTAGATCGAGTCGAAGCGGTACGGGACGGGCGCAGGCAGATTCTTGCCGACGACGCTCGCCAAGAGGCGATCGATCGGGCAGTCGCAGCAGGCGCACGGCCCGAGTCGGTGCAGATCGTGGAGTTCGACGAGGTCCCGATTCCGTATCTGCCGGGCAACGCAACACGTATTCGAGTGAAGGCAGTCGGTGACTTGGCACTGCACAGTGGCGATCTGGCAAGGCACAGTGGTCTGGTCTCCACCGGTCAGGAAGGCTCACGATGAGTTGGACACTACGAACGGCAGACCTCGACGACCTCGCCAGGGGCGCAGCTTTGTTGGGGACCGGCGGCGGGGGAGATCCGTTCGTCGGCAAGATGTTGGTCACGCAGGCGCTCGGGGAAGCCGGTGAAATCACGATTCTGGATCCGGCGGAGCTCGACGACGACGCGTGGGTGATCCCCGTCGCGCAGATGGGTGCACCGACCGTCGTGGTCGAGAAGATGCCGCGCGGAACCGAACCCGACCTGGCGCTGATCACATTGGAGAAGCACACGGGGCGAACTGCAGATGCCACGATGCCGATGGAGTGCGGCGGGATCAATTCGATGATTCCGTTGCTGGTGGCAGCGCGGCGCGGACTGCCGGTTGTCGACGCCGACGGGATGGGACGAGCCTTTCCTCAGCTCGAGATGGAAACCTTCTCGGTGTACGGGATTTCGGCGAGTCCGCTCGCCATGGCGAACGAGCACGACGAGGTGGCGATCTTCGACACCGGCAGCGACAACGCCAGATTGGAGGGCCTCGCTCGCGGGGTGACGTCGAGGTTCGGTGGGATGGCGCATATCGCGCAGTACTCGATGACGGGTGCAGATGTGAAGCGGACGGCGATCCCACGGACTCTGTCGTTGGCCTTGGCCATCGGTCGGTCCATCAGGCTTTCACGTGAGCAGCGGGTGGACCCGGTTCAGGCGCTGGTGGACGGTCTCTCCGACACGCTTTACGGATACGGGCGAGTTCTCTTTCACGGCAAGGTGATCGATGTCGACCGGCGAACCGATGAGGGGTTCGCTCGAGGTTCGGTGCGGATCGCCGGCGTCGGAGACGAAGAGCTGGAAGTTCAATTCCAGAACGAAAATCTGATCGCCGTGCAATCCGGAGTAATGGTGGCGATCGTGCCAGACCTTATCTGCATCGTCGAGGCCGACACTGCCGAGCCCATCACCACCGAGGGATTGCGGTACGGGCAGCGAGTTGCGGTCATCGGGATCGCGACTCCGCCGATCATGAGAACACCGGAGGCACTGGCGGTCTTCGGCCCGGCAAGCTTCGGACTCGATCGCCCGTTCCTGCCGGTGGAGACACTCGAGCAACCTGTACTGGCAGAATAGCGAGCCGTGAGCAGGCTGCACGCGGTCCGGGAGGCCGACCTCGACGCGATCGCAGCGGGGGCGGTGGTCTTGGGCTGCGGTGGGGGCGGCGATCCACGCCTGTTCGTGGAAATGCTGCGTCCACTGATGACGTCAACGTCGGTAGAAGTCATCGCGCCGGACCAGTTGCCGTCCGGGGCGATGATCATGCCGGTGGGAATCGTCGGATCGGCCCTGGCTTTGGAAGAGCAACTGCCCTCCGGGCATGAGTTTGCCGACACTGCAGCAGCTTTGACGCGGTGGACTGGTAAGCGTCCGACCGCGGTGATGACTTTCGAAGGCGGTGGACTCAACGCTCTCTCCGGCATTGCGGCGGCGTTGGCGTTGGGAATTCCCGTGGTCGACGCGGACCTGCTCGGTCGAGCGATGCCGCGGCTCGATCACTTCTCTCTCGCCGCAGCCGGGTTGGAATTGTGCCCGGTCACCCTCGCCCAGCCTGGCGGCCTCATTACCGTCGTCGACGGAGTGGATGTGCTGGGCGCCGAGGTAGCAGTGCGGTCGTTGATCGGGAGAACCAGCGGTTGGGGTGCTCTGGCGATCGCGTCGATCGATGCGCGGACTGTGCAGGAGGCGTGCATTCCGGGAACTCTGTCCCGAGCATATGAACTGGGTCAGCACATCGGGGCACTCGGCAGTTGGCGGGAGATCGCCGAAAGCTCCGGGGGGCGAGTAATGGGGACAGGCCGGGTGCGTGCGGTGCGTCGTAGTCGCCCGAACGCCGGCGATCGTCGGGGCAACGTGATTCTCGAACACGATTCTGCGGTGATACGAGTCGAATTCGAAAGTGAGTTCCTGACCGTCGCGTCGGACGGCGAGATGATTGCGACATGTCCGGACATCGTGACGTTGCTCGACGTCCGGACCGGTGCCTTCGTCTCGTGCGAATCAGTGCACCAGGGGCAAGATGTGGCCGTGTTGGTTCTGCCCGGCCCTCAGTGGTGGGCGGAAGATGTGAGCAGGTTGAAAGTTGTCGGCCCGCGGGCCTTCGGGATCGACCACGACGCAGTGCTGATGGAGGCGCAATGAGCGCGAGTGTTTCGGCGTTGCTGAACAACCCGATCTTTGTCGGGTTGTATCGACTTGCCGGCGAAGGTGATCCCGTCGTGACGACAGTGGGAGCGCTCACCGGGGAATCGGCACAGTCAGCCGAGGCCGTGTCGGGTGCGGCGGGTGCAGGATCAGTTCTGGTGATTCTCGATCGAATCGACGTCGGGGAGTGGAGATTCGACGCTCTCCTTCGACGCACGGCGGCGACCGGCTGCCGGGTGCTCGCGGTACACAGCACTGCGGCGGAGGATGCGAATCTCTCGTTGCTTGCCGATCGCCTCGGACTGGTGGTGCTCGGAGTATCCGACCCGTGGCAGTTCAGCGTGGATCTTCGTGATCTTCTCTCGAATTCGCGGGCGGTGATGGCCGACGCGGTACTGCGGGCGACACACGCGGGCCAGCGGGCCGGCGGAAGCGTCGAGAATCTTCTGTCGGTGCTGCTGAACACATTTCAGCGTTCGTTCATCCTCCTGGACGCGTCCGGACGCCCGCTGACCGGCGCCGATTTGTTGTCCGACGCTGATCGAGCAGCCGCCGGTATGTTGTCGGGCCGCGGGGCGCCCACCACTGTTGAATTGGACTCCGGCGGGGTCCTGATTGCGTGCCCGGTGATGTCCGGCGCAGCCCGAGAGCCCTGGCTGGCGGTGCTGCTCCCGGTGCGTCAAAGCGTCGAAGAGGCTTCTCTCTCAGTGGTTCTCGACGTGGCCTCGTTGGCTGCCGGGCACCGACTGGCCGTTGCACGCATGGTCGACGAGCGTGAAGCGCGCCGGCGTAGCGCGCTACTCGGTGAACTGATCGACACGTCAGCAGACGCCACACCCGGACTGCTCCGGCGCGCACTCGACGCGGGTTGGGCACTGGACGGATGGCATATCGGCATCAAAGTCCTGGCGGTCGGTGAGGTCGACCTGGTGGCCAGGCGCAGTGAGGTCGCAGACGCCCTCGCCGCCGAGGGAATCGACGCCAATGTCGTGGAACAGGCTGACGGCTGGGCAGCGTGGACCACTCTGCCGGGCGAGCCGCGACCGGAGTCGATCACCCGGATCGCCGAGAGCATCCGTGCAGCTCAGGCGAGGTTGGAACCCACGATGGAGACCTGGGTCGGTGTGGGACGCGCACACGACGGTCCGGCTGGAATCGGTGCGTCGCTGTCTGAGGCCGGGGATGCCGCTCGGCTCGCGGGTTCGAGGTCGCAGACAGGCCGCTTCCTGCACGTGGACCGCCTGGGTCTGGCGCAGTTGCTGCTGGCGTGGACGCGAACCGACACGTTTCAGCCCGCAGCCGCGGCACTGCTCGCGCCGCTACGCGATTCGAATGGAGAGTTGCTCGAGACTCTGTCGACGTACCTCGACGAAGAATCGTCTCTGGCTCACACCGCAACCCGAATGGGCTTGCACCGCAACACCGTATCGAGTCGGATCGATAGAATTCAGCGCCTTCTCTCGGTGGATCTCGCAGATCCGGAAACGAGACTCGCGCTCCACCTTGCTTGCCGGACCATCGCGCCCTGACGGAGATCTTCGCGGCTTCGTCTTGACAAGCACGGGAGGTTCCTGCCATCCTCGTTGCCAGGTCACGAGTACCAGTGTTCAGCCCCGGCTTGCTGGTCGGCAACCCTCCTCCGCGGTGGGGTGCTCCGGGTGACGACCCGGCTGCGTTCGAAAACGAATGCGGCAAGCGCGGACTCTTCCGGGGCCATCACCCGACGAACGAGTCCTTGAACGTGAGGATTGTCTTCGATGACTGCTGTATTGAGTGCCGACACCTGCCGCACCACCGCGATTGCCAAGGTTTCGGGTGCTGACCTGCAGGTTCCGTTGGTTCAGGGCGGCGAATGCTCCTACGCCAACTTCGACTACGCCGCGAGTGCGCCGGCATTGGCCCAGGTCACCGACCGTATCGCCGAGTTGCTGCCGACATACGCCAGCGTCCACCGCGGTGCCGGCTACGCGTCTCGGATCTCCACGCTCACCTACGAGAACGCTCGTGAATCCGTTGCTCGTTTCGTGAACTGTGCCGACGATCAGGTTGTCGTCTTCACCCGGAACACCACCGATTCGCTGAACCTGCTTGCGCAGTGCGTCCCCGGCAGCACCGTCGTCCTCGATGTCGAGCATCACGCAAACCTGTTGCCGTGGAACGACGCTCGTATCGTCACCGCTGCAGACACCATCGAAGAGACGATCGAGCGTCTGATCGGTGAACTGTGCACCAAGCCTGCAGCGCTGCTCGCAATCACCGGTGCCTCCAACGTGACCGGCGAGATCCTGCCGATTGCACGCTTGGCTGACATCGCTCATCGTTGCGGCGCACGTATCCTCGTCGACGCAGCTCAGCTGGCTCCTCACCGTCGCATCGACCTGCAGGAATGCGGGGTCGACTACATCGCTTTCTCCGGTCACAAGCTCTATGCGCCCTTCGGCGCGGGTGTTCTGGTCGGACGCCGTGACTGGCTCGACGAAGCTCAGCCGTACCTCGCCGGCGGCGGCGCCGTGCGTGAGGTGACCATCGAGTCCACGGAGTGGGCCTGCGCGCCTGCCCGCCACGAGGCAGGTTCCCCCAACGTTCTCGGTGCGGCAGCCATCGCGACCGCATGCGAAACCCTGCACGCGCTGGACTTCGACGTCATCGCCGAGCACGAGAAGGCACTCACGGCCCAGCTCACCGACGGATTGTCCGCCATCGAGGGCGTCTCGCTCGTGCGACTGTGGAATGACGCACCGGACGCCGTCGGAATCGTCACCTTCACCGTCGACGGATTCGAAGCGGGCGAAATCGCCGCATTCCTCTCCGCCGAGCACGGCATCGGAGTTCGCGACGGTCGCTTCTGCGCACACCCGGTTCTCGCACGCCTCGGCCTCTCCGGCGGTGCAGTTCGCGCCAGCCTCGGCCTCGGTAGCAGCTCGGACGACGTGACGCGGTTGGTAGACGCCGTGAACATCCTGGTTTCGAATCAGCGTGATTGGAACTACGCCAAGACTGCCGGTGCGTGGAACCCCGTGCCCGAGACCCGCCCCTTCCTCGGAGCCGCAGACGACAACGCCGGCGCAGCCGAGTGCGTCTGAGCTGAGCTCGGTCCCCGAAAACTCGAACGGACAACTAGCATGGCAGCCATGGCACCAGCGGATTTCCCCGCCACCCCTTCGAGAGTGAGCATCACTCTCGGTCAGTGGTGCCGTCGCCATGTCGATCTGTGCCGCACCTCGTCAGGAATGTGTTCGAGCTGACGATTCGTCTCGCTCATCCCATACTTTTCTGATTTTCGGAGGTCTCACATGTCTTCACGCGCTTCGCATTCGCTGCACGTAGCGGTCGAGTTGACCGGATCCGGTCACCATCCGGCAGCTGAGGGCGCACCCGGCAACCTGCCCATCATCGGCGGCGACTACTGGGTGGACCTCACCGAGGGCGAAAAGGCTCTCGATTTAGCTTCATTCCCTACCAATGTGGTTCGGATTCGCGCTGCGGACCTGCGTGAGGCACAGCTCGAACGTGCACGGATACGCGCTGCTGTCGCCGAAGAAGGACGCGATCCCGACAGCGTCGCAGTACTGGTCGATCTCGAGATTCTGATCGCGCCGGAGGCTCGCTCCGCCCGTAAAGAGCTTGCACAGTTGGACAGCGCGTTGACGGCGCCGCGGGTTCCCGTTTCGCTTCACTACGTCGGAACGCCTTCCGGTCTCGGCAGTTTGATCGCCGATATCCGAGCTGCCGAGGTCGCCGACGGCGTTACGTTGCTGCCTCTCGCATTGCCTCGCACGCTCGAGCATCTGGTGGACAGCACCATTCCGTGGCTTCAGGATCGCGGACTTGTCACACCGTCCACCGCAGTCGACGAGGTTCTCGGGCGTTTCGGACTGCCGCCCCGTCAGCGCACGCTTGCGTCCTGATCGTCACCGATTGCATCTGCGTACAGGTGGAACAGCGACGGTAATTCGTCGGCACCGTCCACCTGTGCCAGAAGCGTCCAGCATTGCGCAGTGATCGACCGAGCCCTCGTGCCGATCCAGTTGGTGGGCAGTAGTTCCGGCGGCAACAGCGGATCCGGTTCCATGGCTCGCGTGAATTCCGCCGCGAGCTCGATGGTCATCGTGACAGCATCGGTACCGGAACCGTTCTGCAGTTTGTGCAGGCGTGCGGTCGCTACGTCGAGCAGCCGTTCGTATCCGTCAGCGATCTGGTCCAGTGGCCACAACTGCGCGGCAATCTTCACGGGGTCTACGAGCATGCCCACTTTCAGATCTCGAGTGGTGAGAGAAGACAGGTGCTGTTCGACGTCGAGTTCGGCGGCCGCATCGCGAATATACGGTTCCCAGGCGTGCGGCGAGACGTACAGACCGCCCTGGACGAGCGCGCCGCCGAGGTAAACGACCCTGGTGCGCAGCGCATCTCGCGCTTTCCGTGACGACTCCGGAATTGCGAACCCGGCCAGGTGCCAATACCCGTCCCACGGCGTCACAGTGTCGCGGTCTTGTTGATAGGCCAGCCGAACGAATTCGACGTCGGGTTCCATCTCGCGCACGGCTTTCGGCGTTGCTCGTAGCGTGGCCTGCCGCCCGCGACCTTCCTGAGTGAACTTCCCCTCGGTGACCAACCGCTTGATGCACAGCCGAACCTGTTGATCAGTTTTGTCGAGGGCGTCGGCGGTGGCATAAAGGGTGCGTCCGTCGACAGTTCCGTCCGTGCGCAGTAGTCCCTCGATCAAGATCCTCGTGGGTACATCGACGTCCCTGTCGGTCATCGCCATGTCCTTTCCTCGCTTCTCGACATCTTCGCCCACAACTGTACTATCGAATGCAATACGATCGTTTCAAATTCGTACGTTAGGACGGGAAGATGGCAGCGGAATCGATGAGCGGGGGCAAGAGTAAGCCTCGTTTACGCAGGTGGGTGGGTACCTCCCTGGCGGTGGTCGTTGTTCTGATCGCGACTCTGGTGGGCTGGACGCTGTACCAGAACACCTATGACATCCGTGAGGAAAAAGTGACGATCACCGGGGGATCGGTGCCGCTCCAGGGAGTCCTTGCACTGCCCGAACACGGTGACGGTCCCTTCGGGCTCGTGGTTTTCGTCCACGGAGACGGCCCGGTCGATGCAACACATGAGACGTTCTATCGACCGGTGTGGGAGGCGTTCGCAAAGGCGGGGTACGCGTCACTCTCCTGGGACAAGCCGGGGGTGAATGGGGCACCGGGCAATTGGCTCGACCAGAGCATGGACGATCGCGCGGCAGAAACGGAAGCGGCAATCGAGTGGGCGCGGGGACGTTCGGATATCGATCCGTCTCGTATCGGTCTGTGGGGTGCAAGCCAGGCAGGGTGGGTGATGCCCAAGGTGGTGAACCTCGACCCGGACGTAGCGTTCGTCATTGCCGTGGGTCCCGCGATCAACTGGCTCCAACAAGGCGAATTCAATACCCTAGCCGAACTTTCCGAGAGAAATGCGTCGGCCGACGAGTTCGAGAAAGCGCGGGTCGATCGTGCGAGGAACTTGGATCAGTTGGCCCGTGATGCATCGTACGACGATCTCGTGGCCTCCGGCGAGGCCGACGGTCTCGCCGAAGACCGGTGGAACTTCATCCGAAAGAACTACCGATCGGATGCGCGAGCCGATCTCGAAACCGTGAAGGTTCCGGTGCTCTTGATCATCGGCGGACAAGACGTCAACGTCGACGTGGCTGATACCGAAAGGGTGTACCGCGAATTACTCGACTCGCCAGGGCAACTGGTGGTCAAGAAGTACCCCGACGCCACTCACTCGATTGTGGAGAAGGACCTCGAAGACTCGGAATTGATGTCGGCTCTGGTGGCCGTTCTTGCTCCCCGTTCGATCTTCGCTCCCGGCTATCTAGCGGATCAGACTGCATTTTTGGAGGGAATTCATGGCTGACGGAATCACGGTTGTCGCACTGGGTGGTGCCGGTGCCATGGGCTCGGCAGCAGTTCGTCTGGCCGCAACATTGCCGGGAATCGGCAAGGTAGTAGTCGCCGATCGCGATATCGATGCTGCGAAGCGTCTTTCAGTTGAACTGGCGCAGGCGTCAGCGGAAGTCGAGGCGCGCAGCATCGACGTCACGGACGGTCGCACGCTACGTGAATTGCTTGACGGCGCAGACGTGGTCGTCAATACGGTCGGACCGTTCTTCCGTTTCGGCGTCGGCATTCTCCAGGCAGCGATCGAGACCGGGACTCACTATCTCGACATCTGCGACGACTGGGAGCCGGCCGTCGACATGCTGGAATTGGACTGTGCCGCGAGGGGAGCCGGAATCTGTGCGGTAGTCGGCATGGGCGCAAGTCCCGGGATGAGTAACCTCCTGGCCGCGATGGCAGTCTCGCGATTGGACGTGGTCGACGATCTGTATACAGCCTGGCCGGTTGATGTCGAGGGCGAGGACGAGTCGGTGGACACATTGAGTGCAGCGGCCGTTCACTGGATGCAGCAGATCAGCGGCACGGTTCCAGTGGTTCGTGCGGGGCGAATCGTCAACGAAGAACCGTTGCGTTCCATCGCACTCGAACTGCCCGGCGGACGTCGGGGGAACGCTTACGTGGTCGGGCATCCGGAGCCGGTGATGTTTCATCGGACCATCAATCCTGCAGGGCATTCGGCAAATCTGATGGTGATCACACCGGAAACCGTGGCGTTCCTCGACGTTCTCCGCTCAGATATCGACAAGGGGAGAATCGATCTCGACTCGGCTGCTGAAGAATTGGGCAAGCCCTCGCTCCGGCGGATGATCCGTGCTGCGCCTCGAATGCTCACGCGTGCCGGTCATGGATCCTTGCCGTTGTTTTTCGCCTCGGCGACCGGGGTGCGCGAAGGTCGAGAGATGCGCGTCGTGGCACGGATCGCTGACGATTCACCGGTATCGGAGTTACTGTCGGACATGGCCGGTGCAACCGGAATCCCCTTGGCGCTCGGCCTTGCTCAGGTGGTGTCGCGGCTGGCCGACGGAACGATTCGGGATCGGGTCGGTGTGCACTCAGCAGAGAGCGTCATCGACCCGGAAGTTCTGTTCACTGCACTGTCGCGGTTGTTCGGTCGCACCGACTGGAGTGACATCATTACCGTCGAATCCGAGTTTCGCTAGTCAGTTTGCGGCGTGCGATCCGATGCGACTGCGGATTTCGGTCTCGACGCGATCTGCGTCCTTGGGGCTGAACGAAGGTGCTCCGCGGCCGGCGAGGGTGAGTACCACCGCAGTCTCCTTCCACGGTCGTGAAAGATCCAGGCTGTACCACGAGCTGAAATCTGTTGTTCCCCAAATTCGTAGGCGCCCACTCAGCCATGACATGACTCCGAGGTCGACGGATTCGATCTGTGAGTACGGAATGAACTTGCTGACAAACGGGAAGTAATAGTGGCGGATCGTGACGCCCTGATCGTCGATCCGGACGGTCCTGTCCTCGTAGATCGTTGATGTCCCTGTACTCACAGTGAAAACCCGGTCCCTGCTGTTCGACGCTCTCGGCGGATGCCGAAAACCAACCATACAGTCTCTACTGGAGCGGGTGGCCCGCCCGGGCGTCAGGCACTGGTGGACCTTGCGACGACGAGATCACTCACCGCGATCTGGGCGTTGCCGATTGCCGCCTGAACCGGTTCGCAACTACTCGATGCTCTGGCGAGCGCAAGAACTGCGGTGAGTAAGGCGGCGTCGGGCTCTCCTTCGAACGGTCCGCTCTGGACGTCGAACTTTCCAGCTCGCAACTGCTTTCGGGCATTGATTCCAAGTTGTGAAATGACCTCGTCCATCGCGGTCAGGCACTGGGCGAGCGCGCCGATCGACCAGTAGAGATCGGCAGCGACGACAGGCGTCTCCGATGCCACGGTGCCGGCGCGGCGCAATCGGTGATGAGTGTCTCGGAGTATCTCGGGCAGTCTGTGGTCTGCGCAATGTTCCATCCCGCTGCCTCCGTAAGGTGTAAAGTTGGGTTATTCAATTACGGTAAGGCAGGGCGGTAAGGGATGCAAGTAGTTTTAGACGATTACGTCGTCGGTGCGTCGTTCGCGACCGACCTGGTCAACACCTCGCCCCGGGTCTGGGTGGAGGCAGGTGACGCGTTGGCTGACCCCCAGGCGCTTCACGATCTACTGGGTGAACATGGACTCTCGCCGGATGCGCTCCGCAACGGGCGTCGGCTTACCAGCGGTGAACTTGCCGACGTGCAGGCACTCAGAGAGGAGATTCGTTCGATTCTCGATGCTCCGACTTCTGATGAGCTCGTTGATCGCACTGATCAACTCCTGCAGACTGTCCCGCATCACGTTCGACTCGTGCCTGATGCCCAGTACGACTATCGATGGAATGCGGTACCGGACAGAAGAATCGATCTCACGGGTGAGCTTGCGTTGTTGATCGGCTACTCGTTGCTGGGGACTCTGCGCACATTGGGGTACGAACGATTCCGCCCATGCGCGTCGCCGACGTGCAACGGGGTGTTTGTCGATACAAGCCGGGGAGGGCGACGCCGCTACTGCATGCCGGCGTTGTGCGGCAACCGAATCAACGTCGCGAATCACCGTCAACGGCAGCGTCGTACTTAGTCGTCAACGATGGCGTCGCACTTAGCGCCTGCGATTGCCCGGTCGATAGTGACAATCGAACAGAGTACGGCCGACTGTATGGGGAACTTCAACGAGATACAGACCACGTCAGTCCCGCACGATTGTCGCCATGGCAACTCCTAGTAGATGGCGGCTCGTATGAAAGCCCGTTCTGTCTCCGCGACAGCAGTTATCAGCGTTGGCGTATTCACTCTGGCCGGGTGTGGCGGCGTATCCGGCCCCGAAGGTTCGGTCGGTGAGTATGCAAAGGACGGCAGTTTCACGACTGTCATCAACGCCGATCCCGGAAATCTGCACCCTCTGATCACCAACCTTACGTCGACTCAGATCGTGAACGCGTACTCGTACGATTCGTTGATCGACATCGATGCGCAAACCCGCACGGTGCGTCCGTATCTGGCGGAGAGTTGGCGTGAAGAAGGAAACACGCTGAAGTTCGTGCTCAAGAAGGGCGTCACTTGTGCCGACGGCACTTCCTTCACCGCACAGACCGCAGCCGATGACATCAACTGGGTCATGGACCCTGAAAACGCTTCACCGCTACGAGGATCCACCGTGCCGTCGTCGACGGTCGCGTCCGCGAACGGTGACGAACTGACGGTCACTACAGCCGAACCGGCACCCTTCTTGCTCTCCCGAATAGGCTCGATGCGGCTTCCGTGCGCTGCGACGCTCGAAGACCCGGCCAGTATCCGTTCGAGTAGTAACGGAACGGGTCTGTTCAAGGTCACCGAAGTTGTTCCCAACGATCACATCACGATGGAACGCCGCGACGGTTACACCTGGAGTCCGAACGGTGAGACTACTTCCGACACTCTCGGGGTGCCGAAGACAGTGACGATCAAGATTGTCACCGATCCGAGTACGACGGCGAATCTTGTTCTCACCGGCGGAGTGAATGCCGCGGCGGTGACCGGTTCGGACGAGGAACGAGTCTTGGCAGCGGGTCTGGATTCGAAGACCTACACCACGTTGTCCGGCGAGTTCATCTTCAATCATTTCGCGGCCCTACCCACGGCAGACCGTGCTGTACGGCAGGCCCTCGTGCAGGCAGTAGACCTGGACGACTACACCGAGATCACCACCGGCGGTAAAGGAACCCGTGCACGCGCCCTCGCGGTTTCGGAACCCCTTGCCTGCGACTACAACAGTGTCGAAGGGACGATCCCCGATTTCGACGTCGATGCAGCAAAGAAAACGCTGTCCGACGCAGGTTGGAAGGCGGGGTCCGACGGCGTCCTGACGAAGGACGGGCGACCGCTTGCCCTCAACGTAATTTTCAACAACTCGCGCGATACGAACTCCGCCGCCGCGGAATACGTAGCAACACAGTGGGAAGGACTGGGCGCGAAGGTGAAACTGACCGGCGGCGACTACAGTTTCGTCATTGCCAACACATTCAGCACCACCGACCTGTCGTCGTGGGACGTTTCCATCGGTTTGACGCTGGGGAGTGATACGCCGAGCATCTTTGCCAAGTACTTCACCGGCCCGCCCAAACCTGAAGGAGTGAACTTCGCTTCCCTCGACAACAAGAAGTACATCGAATTGTCCACTGAGGCTTCGCTTCTTCCCGGTGACGAGTCCTGCAAGGTCTGGGAGGAAAGTGAGCGCGCGTTGTTCAACGACATCGACCTGCTGCCGGTATCCACGACTCCCGCTCACATGTTCTTCAACGGCGCAACGTCGATCTACCCGCCGTCGAGCGGAATCCTTCCGGGCTCGGCGATCCGTGTCCTGAAGTAGGACCCTCGGCAAACGCTCACTTTCGGGTATTGATCATCCGAAGTGCAAACCGAAATACCACTGCAGCACCGGCACCTGCAGCCAGGCCGGCGACGACATCGGCAAGAAGAACACCGACGCCTATGCCCAGGACGGCAGCAGCGGCGACGGCAAGGGCGACGTCAGCACGAGGAGCGGCGATCGCGGCATCCTTTCCCCGAGTATCGAACGAGCACCCATCTCAACGGAGCATGTCACGAAACGGTCGTCTGCAGGTGTATCAACCGCAAAATGTGTGAAACGCGTCGGCCCCGGCGGAGTTGGACTCCGCCGGGGCCGTGCTGTGTGTGTTGCGCACTTGCTCAGTGCGTCGGGACGGATTCCTTCGACGTGGTCGGGGACGTATCGGTGTGCTGGCTACCAATCTCCTTGCGGGAGTTCGAGCCGTTGAACCGAGGGAGGAAACCGGCCAGGACGAGTGCGATGACGGCGGATCCGGCAGCGAGGGCCATGACGACGCGGAAAGCGTTCTCCGACGGCAGCGTTGCCCCACCGACGGACATGGTCATCTGGGCGATGACGACACCCGCGATGGCGCTGGCGAATGATGTACCGAGGGAGCGCATCAGAGTGTTGAAGCTGTTGGCCGCTCCGGTCTCGGACGGAGGAACAGCCCCCATGATGAGAGCGGGCATTGCGCCGTAAGCCATACCGGTACCGGCGCCGATGATTACTGCGATCACGATCAGTTCCCAAATCGAGTGCATGGCGAAAATGCCGATGCCGTAACCGATTGCGACCACAATGGCGCCGAGCATGAGCGTCACCTTGGGGCCGTGCGAATTGGTGATGCGTGAGGACAGCGGAGAGATCAGCATCATGATGATGCCGGAGGGAGCCATGACCAGACCTGCGGTGAGCATCGAACCGCCGAGGCCGTAACCAGTGATTTCAGGCAGCTGGACTACCTGGGGAAAGACCATGCTGGCGGCGAACATCGCGAATCCGAACACGATGGATGCGAGGTTGGTGAAGAGCACCTGGCGGCGGATGGATACGCGTAGATCCACCAGCGGCTTGGGGGTGCGTAGTTCCCACCATGCCCAGAATCCGAATATCAGGATCGCGGCGCCGAACAGGGAAAGCGTGAGCGTGCTCGTCCAACCCCAGTCGCCACCCTTGGAAATTGCGAGTAGAAGAGCGATGAGGGCGGCTGAGAGTGAGATTGCTCCGCCGAAATCGAACGTGCCTCCTGTGCGAACCGCCGATTCGGGGACCAGGACGACAACAAGAACGGCCGCAAGCGCGCCGAGCACGGCTGACGCCCAGAACAGGACGTGCCAGTCGGCGTACTCGGCGATCAAAGCCGCGATCGGAAGCCCCAGAGCGCCACCGACTCCCAGCGAAGCGCTCATCATCGCAACAGCGCCGGCGAGCTTCTTGGGTGGAAGCACGTCGCGCATCACACTGATACCCAGCGGAATGACACCGGCAGCAAGGCCTTGCAGGATTCGGCCGGCAACGAGGGGGATAACGCTTGAACTGAGGGCTCCGACCACGGAACCGGTTACCAACAGCGCCATGCTGATCAGGAGCAGACGGCGTTTGCCGAACATGTCGCCCAAGCGGCCCATGGTCGGGACGGCGACGGCGGCGGCGAGCAACGTGGCGGTCACAGCCCACGCGGTATCGGACGCCGGCGCGTTCAGGTACTCGGGCAGATGCGGGATGATCGGGATGACCAGCGTCTGCATGAGCGAGACGACGATGCCGGAAAACGCCAGAACAGCCACCACTGCGGTGGTGGCTGGCGACTTCGTTGTCTGTGGCGGCGTTGTCGGTGGTGGAGAAGTGGTTGACGACATTGCGGTAACTCCATCGGAGGAAGAACGAATAATGGTTTAAGTCAGTTGATTGAACTAAAGTTAAATCAAGTGACTGACTTAACGGAAGGGTGCGCCTCCGATCGTGACGAATATCTCCGGTGCCGAGCAGCTTCGGATGGTCGAGGATGATGGTGTCCATGACTACGAGGACTGAGGACGCGTCGGCCGACGTCGGCGGCGCCGCAAATTCCGCGCGCTCTGCTGCAACCCGAGACCGCATTCTCGCCGTCGCCGAGCAGCTGTTCGCCGAGCACGGAGTCTTCGCGGTTTCGAACCGCCAGGTGAGTGAAGCGGCAGGTCAGGGCAACAATGCAGCCGTCGGATACCACTTCGGGACCAAGACCGATCTGGTCCGCGCGATCGTGAACAAGCATTCCCAGCAGGTCGAGAAGAAGCGTGGCGAACTGCTGCGTGAGATCGAAGGGTCCACAAACGTTCGTGACTGGATTTCGTGTCTGGTTCGGGCGTCGACCGATCACTACGCCGAAATGGGTGGCCCGACTTGGTACGCGCGGTTCAGTGCACAGATTCTCACCGACCCGGTCCTGCGGAAAATCGTCTACGACGAGGTATTGGCCTCGCCCACCCTGCAGGAGACGCTTCGGGGACTCTCTGACTGTCTGGCCGACATGCCGATGAGTGTTCGACGCGCCCGCGCGGACATCGGACGCAATGCGATCGTGCACATGTTCGCCGAGCGTGAGCGCACGCTTGCCGAAGAGGGGCCGGAAGCGGTCACGTCATGGGAGGACTTCACGACCGACCTCGTCGACGCGCTGGTCGGACTTTGGACGGCTCCGATCAGCCGCTGACCGGCCGTTTGTCCGCGCTAGCCGCCCGCCCCGGGGCAACCCTGCGCAATGGATCTCGCGTCGGCGGAAGATCCAGGAGCAAGCCCACTCCGGCAAGAATGATGACAAGACCGCCAACGAGCGCGAAGGTAACAGGCTCGTTCAACCACAGCACTCCGATGGCTGATGCCGAAATCGGAACGAGAAGAGTGACGGCCGATGCCGCGACTGGACCCGCCTGACGAATTATCCAGAAGTAGACCAGGTAGCCACCGGCGGTAGCCCCCAGCCCCAGGGCTGCCACGGCGATGAGTGGACCGACGGTTATGGGCCCCGGTGGGGGAGCGACGGCGGACACGGGAACCAATAGGGCAACCGCGGCAAGTTGTTGTCCGAGGGCCAGTGTCATCGGCGGAGTGTCCTGGAACGACTTTCGTGCGTAGACACCTCCGACTGCGTACAGCAGCGCCGCGGTCAAAGATGCGCCAATGGCCAGCATTGCGTGACTGTCGATCGCTGAAGGAATTCCACCGACGAGCACCGAGACGCCGACGATGCCGATCGCGACCCCCGAGAGTTTTCGCCAGGTGATCTTTTGTCGAAGCCAGAAAGCGGCGACGAATACGGTGAACATCGGCGTCGTGGCATTCAGGATCGACGCCGTCGACGAGTTGAGGCCGACGATCGCAGTTGCGACAAGCGTCAGGGGCCCAGCGACGTTGAGGGCTGCCAGCAGTAGGAATGCAGGAAACCGGTGACCGACCGCGCGCCAGGTCGATCTGCTGGAAGCCGTTATCAGTGCGAGAACCAACGCTGCAACAATGAAGCGGCCGTGCGTCGTGCCGACGGCGCCGAGTGTTGGTGCTGCCACCGCAACGAGGGGGAACGAGCTTCCCCAGAGCGCGCCGACCAACAGCAAAGCTCCAACTACGGCGAATCGGCTGCTGCCGATTGCTTTCCAGTTCTTCATTGCGCCTCTTCGTCGACGACCTCGCGGACATGGATGGCCGATGCCAGACCTACCCTATACCCCCAGTAGGTATAATGCTTCTTGTGTCATGATGCTGTAGGTGATCCGAGACTGGGGACGCATTATTCGTTCTCCTGCAATGGTTTATGTGTCGAGATGCTGTACGCGCAGACCTTCAAGTTATCTTCAATATACCTATAGGGGGTATATTGGTGGTTGTGTCGGGCTCGCTTTCCGGGCCACATCCGTCCAGCAAAAGAACAGGAATCCCAATGAGTAGTTGTGGCTGTGGAAATACCCCGAAGGCCGACGCCAATGGCGCTGTAGGCACTGTCGGTACGGCGATGCCGACCGGTGGGAAAGACCTACTCAACTCTGGCAGTAGTGAACTCGTCGAATGTCGGGTCATGCCCGGCAGTGTGATCGAAAAGGCGCGTGCCGAAGCGGAAGGCCTGTTCCGTGACTACGAAGGTAATCGGTACTGGTTTTGCTGCAAGGGTTGTGGTCCTCGATTCGACGCAAATCCGCGGAAGTACGCTGACGTGAGCTGAGTGAAAAGTGGTGGTGCAGGCGATGGCTGCACCACCACTTTCGTTGAGGCCCAATCGGGGTTCGGGCAGACCGTCGACATCAGACGGTGCGAGCGCATGCGCACTGGGTGGCCGCCAAGGTGCATTCGCCTCGCGTGGTTTCGTACGTCGCTTGTACGGGCAATTCAGCAACTGTCTCCCGAGGCCAAAGTGCAAATCCTGCAACGGCTCCCACTGCGGCAAGCGCTGCAAGGATGCTCCAGGTGACCGCAAATCCCGCGCTCGAACCAACCCATCCGGCGATCGGATAGGTGACAAGCCAGGCGAGGTGTGACAGGGAGAACTGGGCTGCGAATACCTCCGGTATACCTGCGGGCTCGACGGAGCGCCGAAGTACTTTTCCGGTCGGCGTGACGATCATGGCCATCCCGGCGCCGACGAGTGCCCACACTGCGGCAGTGAGCATCCACGTGAATACACCGGCCACGGCGAGGGCTGCTGCCGCGCTGGCACTGACGACCAGGACAACGGAACCTGCTGTCATCACAGTGCGTTCAGCGGTTCTGTCGAGAACGCGTGGAAGAAGCAGCGCGGTCACCAACGTGCCGGTGCCTGACGCGGCAAGCATCCACGCCACGTCGGATTGGGTTCCACCGAGCTCGTCGCGGACGTAGTTGACGGTGTTGACCACGACGATCGAACCGGCTGCTGCCACCACGAGATTGAGTGCCATGATGCCGCGCAGTCGCGGTGTGGTCACGAAGATTCGCACCCCCGACGCGATCCGATCCCACGCCTTGCGGTGAGTACTCCGGCGAGCGTTGGGGATTCGGGTGGCCAGCACGAGCAGTGCCGAGACCGCAAAGCCCACGGAGGTGGCGACGAACAACAGGTTGAATGTCATGAAGGACAGTGCGACTGCGGCAAGAACAGGGCTGAGCAGGCTTTCCATAGTGTAAGCGACCTGCGATGCAGACAGTGCGCGGGTGAAATCGGCCTCGTCGGTCACGATGTCAGGGATGACCGCTTGGAACGTGGGAGTGAACGCTGCCGACGCAGCTTGGAGAACGCCTACCAGCACGTAGATGTGCCAGATCTCGCTGACGAAGGGCAATGCGATCACGACCGCTGCACGAAGGGCGTCGAGGGCAACGAGGAAACCCCGTCTCGGCAACCGGTCGACGTACGCCGCCGCGAGTGGAGCGATCACGACGTACAGGGACATCTTGATCGTCAGCGCGGTGGCCAGCACAGCTCCGGCGCTCGGCCCAGCGAGTTCGTAGGCGAGTAGACCCAGCGCAACCGTCGCCAATCCGGTGCCGAACAGCGCGATGATCTGGGCGCTGAAGAGCAGGCGATAGTCGCGAATCAAGAACAGACGCATGCTGTTCCGTTCCGGTGCGGTCCTAGCGGTCCGGTTCATCTGGTTTCACTCCCGCGACAAGATTGAAAGCTCCGGTCAGGACATTGAGGGCGACGATTCCGACGACGTCAGCGATCTCGCGATCACCGTAGCCGTGCGCTCGAAGGCCCGCGATGTGTTCGTCTGAAATCGAGGCAGGCTCCCGATAGACGCGAAGTCCGAGGTCGATCATTGCCGCGATTGCGGGATCGGCGGACGTGCCCGCGCGGGCACGCTCGATCTCGTCCGCCTCGACGCCGTTGGCGTGCGCGGCGGCAACGTGGGCTTCGAGGCAAACAGCGCAACCTTGCTGGACCTGCACGGCGATCGAGATTCGCTCGGTGATCTTGCGGCTCAGTTTCGCTCGCTTCATTGCCCGGCTGAGTTGCAGATAGCCACCCAGTACGGCGGGCGAATGAGCCATCGTCGCGACCATGTCACCGACCTGTCCATGACGGTTGACGAGTTCGGCGAGAAGGTCTTTAGATGCACCGACAGCGGTGGCGGGTGTGAGAGATGCAAGGCGCGACATAACGAGTCCTAAGTGGTTCCGCCGGTGGTGGGTTCGGCTGGTGACAGCCGGCCGAACCCACCACCGGAGTTGGTCAAGAATTGACGGTGGATTGAACGGTTCGAGGATCGTCGACCTTGGTCGACCGCATCACGACCGCGGTGATTGCTGCGCCCACCACTGCGATGGCGGCTGCTCCCAGGAACACGGCGGAGAAACCGTTCGTCAACTCCGTCAGGTCACCGAGTTGATCAGCGCCGAACACTGCTGCGATCGCGGTCATCACCGCGAGGCCGACAGCCGAGCCGACCTGGTAGCTGACGTTGACGATGCCGGAAGCCAATCCGCCCTCTTCCGGGCGTGCAGCCGAAATCGCCGTACCGAGTGAGGGAATGAACGCCAGCGTCATACCTGCCGCAGCCACGAGCGACGCCGGCAGTACGTCGACCCAGAAGTTGCCGGTGGGCCGGATCAACGACATCCAACCCAAACCGATTCCCAGTACCAGCAATCCGGTCACGATCATCGCTTTTGCACCGAAGCGTGCCATGGCCCGTGGTGCCACGACGACCATGCCGAGCATGACGAAGATCGTCATCGGCAGCAGCGCCGCACCGGCCGGGAAGGCGCTGTATCCGAGCACTTGCTGCAGGTACAGGTTCAGGAAGAACCACATCGGTATCCAGGCAGCGCCGAGGACGAGCTGAGCGATGTTCGCGGCACCGAGGTTGGGCGCCTTGAAGATTCCCAGACGCACCAGAGGTTCCCGACGCTTGGACTGGATCAACACGAATGCACCCAACAGAGCGGCCGAAACGGCGAGCGCCAGCCACGTCTGCCCGGATCCCCATCCGACATCAGGTGCTCTGACGATGCCGAAGACTCCGACAGCAAGACCTGCGGTGACAGCGAGTGCGCCGAGGAAGTCGATCGACCCGGTACGTGCCGGTGCGTTCGGCATCAGGAGGGGAGTAGCGATCAGCGCGATGACGGCGATGGGAATGTTGAGGTAAAACACCCAAGGCCAGCTGGTGTATTCGGTGATGACGCCGCCGAGGAACACTCCGGCCGTACCGCCTGCCGGGGCGGCAGCGCCGTAGATGGACAGCGCCTTGGTCATCTCTTTCTGCGTGCTGCCGAACAGCATCATCAGCAAGGTGAGCGCCGATGGTGCGATGAGTGCGGCACCGGCACCCTGAACGGCGCGGCCCGCAAGTTCGACGGCAACGTTACCGGCGGCACCGGCGACAACGGAACCGATCAGCAGGATCAGCCAACCAGCGGAGAACACTCTGCGGGCGCCGAACAGGTCGGACAGGCGGCCGCCGAGGAGGAGTAGCCCGCCGAATGCGATGACGTACGCATTGAAGACCCAGGTCAGGCCTTCCTGGGAAAAGCCGAGATCGCTCTGCATCTGGGGGAGAGCGACACCGATGATCGAGGTGTCCATGATGACCATGAACTGAGCGGCGGCGATCAACGCCAACGCCCACCACTTACGGGTGGATTTCGGTTGTGTGGACATTCTGAGTTCCTTACCTCTACGGGGTATAGGTGATGCTCGTGTGGTCAGGGGGTGTCGAAAGCGAGCCTGGGCGACATCGGCGCAGCGCTTCGTTGAGGTGCGCGGGGAAATGCTGTTCTTGGAACTCATTCGGCCGGCGCTCTGCGTAGATGCGCATCGGATCTCCTTCGAGTGAATTCATGGTGTTCGAGTAGTTCGTTGCATACCCTAGGGGGGTATGGTACAAATTGCAACAGGTTCGAATTCAAGGAGTGTCGAACCCGACGCAGACGGCAACGGAAGTGCTGCCGACCCAAACTTTGGAGGGCAAGATGTTCAGCGGCAACGGCTACGCACTGGAATTGGCAACGTCGGAGGCGGCCGTCGGCAGCCATGTCCCCTTGCAGTTCCGGATCCTGGATTCGGTTGGAACTCCGTTGACCAGGTACACCGACACCCACGACAAGCAGTTGCATCTGATCGTGGTCGGTCTGGACCTGACCGGATTCCAGCACGTGCATCCCGAATTGGACGAGAACGGAAACTGGCGTGTGTCAGTCGATTTCGATCACGCGGGAGACTACCGAGTCTTCGCTGACTTCACCCCGGACGGGGGTGACGGAATGACGCTGAGTGCGGATGCACGCGTCGCCGGGTCCTATGATCCTCGGCCGTTGCCCGCCGCTGCTGCCGTCACGACGGTCGACGGCTATACCGTCTCTCTCGAAGGCGCGGCCCATGCCGGCCAGACATCGAAGCTCACGCTCTCGGTCAGTCGTGACGGAATCCCGGTCACAGACTTGCAGCCCTACCTTGCCGCGTACGGGCATCTGGTCGCGTTGCGTGCCTCCGACCTCGCCTATCTCCATGTGCATCCGGATGGTCATCCGGGTGACGGTGTCACGCCGGCTGGACCGGCAATCACCTTCTACGCCAACATGCCGAGCGCTGAGGACTACCGGTTGTTCCTGGACTTCAAACATGGCGAAGTGGTGCGTACGGCGGAATTCACTCTGACTGCCGACAATGCGACCACGCCTGGGGCCGAACACTCGAGCCGCTCGCACCACGGGCACTGAGACCGAATGAGTTTCGCAGCAACGGGAAAACGGGCATGGGCGATCACCATGCACCCATCTGTTCGTGCAGTAGCGAAATGCGTGGCGATGTGCGCAGTGATTGCTCTGCAAGACAACGGAATTCGAAGAGTATCCGCACATCGCCCCGGTAACGAGAATTGTTGCGAAGTCACGCGTTGACGAACAGGAGGACATCGAATGTCGGAAGCGACAGAAGTGGGCAACGCTCCAAGCAGTGCCCCGGGCAATGATACGACCGGCGATGTGTGCTGCACGGGTGATTCCCACGGCTACATCACCGCCAAGGACGACTACCTAGGGCGCCTGCGTCGCATCGAGGGTCAAGCCCGCGGCCTGCAGCGCATGGTCGACGAGGACAAGTACTGCATCGACATTCTCACGCAGGTTTCGGCGATGACCAAGGCTCTCCACGCGGTGGCCATGGGGCTGCTCGAGGACCACATCAGCCACTGCGTCGTCAAAGCTGCCGTTGACGGTGGTCCCGAGGCGGAGGCAAAGGTGAAGGAAGCGACCGACGCGATTGCGAGGCTCGTTCGCTCGTAGAACTGTGCTCGACGAACATTGATACCGTGGTCGTCATGTTCAGCATCGAGATCCGTCGTACATTCGCTGTGAGGCAAGGGCTTCCGGCACCCGTGCGGGACGCAAAGAATTTGCCGCCGCTGATGCCCGTCGAGGGATTTCGCGTGACGATGCGAGTCGGGTTCTCGTTCGAGGACGACCAACTCGGAGAACGTGGATGGTTTGTCGACACGGACGCTCTCGACGAGTCTGTCGATCGGTGCGCCGAGCGATTGGCGAGCGGTATCTGGCCGGAGATTTTCGATTTCCGTCCGTCATTCGAGAACGTTGCGAAATGGGCTTTCACGGAACTTGCGTCCACGATTCCTCAGCTGACCTACGTCGAGCTGGACAACGAGACGATAGGTGTGGCAACGAGATACGTCAGATCGCACTGATCTGACATATCTCGTTGCCACAGGGTATCGATCGATCGGACTACTGGTAGAGACGCAGTGCAGACCCGATGAAGGACTTACCGAATGCGAGCCCGGCCTTGTTGAAGTAGAAGCTCATGTTCGTATTCGCGAACGGCACCGCGGACACCGTCTTGGTGATCTGCGACTCGGCGTCTGCCCACTCTGCGCACGCTGCGTCGCCGGTCAACCCGGAAGCCTTGGCCACCGCTGCTTCGTAGGCGGGGTTGTTGATCGAAGAGAAATTCTTACCGGCTGCCGGAGCAGGTCCGGTGAAGAACGGGGTGAACCCGCTGGGAATCGAATTGTTGATCTGGATCCATGCGATGTCCCACTGATTGTTGTCTTTACCGCTGAGCATGACGTCGACAACTTTGGTCTGGTCGGCTCCCGTTACCTCGACGTTTGCGCCGAGATCCGACCATGCAGATTGAGCGAGTTCGGCTGCTGCGCTGCGAGCCTCTTCGCCTCCTGCGTAGAAGAGGCGGAGTGTCAACGGGTTTCCGTCTTTGCTTCGTTTTCCGTCCGACCCGGCGGTCCAGCCGGCCGCGTCCAAGGTTGCCTTCGCTGCGCTGACGTCGTAGTCCGGAATGTTGCCGGTGACGGAGTCGTACACGCAGGCGCGGGGCTCTACACCGACGAGACTTGTTGCGCGGGTGCCCTGGCCGGCAGTGATAACTTCTGCCAGATCGTCGAGATTGACTCCCTGGATGAGTGCTTTGCGAACGGCGGGATCGCTGGTGGGATTGTTCGCGATCTGGTTGAAGTACATCTGACCGGACGGCATCGGGCGATTGATCGAGGCGAAATTGGCGGCTTCGATCCGGTCCTTGTCCGGACCGGCGATCGGAGATGCGTTAAGTTCGCCGGAGAGAAGCTGGTTTGCGGCGGTGCTGACATTGGGTGCCATGACAGCGATGACGGTCTTGGGGACACCTGGTGTGTCGGAGGTGGTGTCGTCGGGGCCCCAGTTGTAGCCGTCACGACGCTCGAACGTGTAGTGGTCGTTGGCGGCGACTTCGGTGACTTCGAACATCCCGGAACCGAGAGACTTCTTGTTCGAGGCGGTCGGGTCCGCGAGTCCGGCGTCGCACATGATCGGGAGGCGACTGACCGTGAGGAGGAGGAAGGGGCTCGGCGCCGGAGTGGTGACCGTGATGGTGCGGGTCGCGGGATCGGCAGTGGCCGAAGCGCCTACGGGGACCGTAGTGCCGCGTTGTTGTGAACCGTTGGCCGGATCGGCCACGAAGTTGATGTTGTTCGCGACGGTCTGCGCGTTCAGCGTCGACCCGTCGGTACAGGTCACTCCCTCGCGGATGGTGAAGGATGCGGAGGTCGGCGTCTCTTCCCATTTCTCTGCCAACCACGGTTTGAATTCACTGGTGTCCGGATCCTGGTAGACCAGGGAGTCGTAGGCCAGCCTCGAGATGTCAGCGGTTGCCGCGGAGCCGGACATGATCGGGTTGAGTGCACCCGGATCGGCTTGCAACGCATAACGGAAGGTTCCGTCTGTCAGAGGTTCACCGCCGTCGGAGCCCGAGGACGTGCCTCCCGAGCTGCAAGCCGACAACACGAGTGCGAGCCCCGCGGCCGTTGCAAGTGCCGGATAAGAGCGGTGTTTCATTGTGCCTCCGTGAAGGAGCCAGGGCCCGAGCGAAATTCGAGAGGGCGCGGTCGAGTGTGACCGCTAAATCTTGGCGTAGGACGTGACGGGCATCTCGGTCGATCTTCACGAAAATCATGCCGATTTTTGTTCGATCTCACGAGAACCGGGGTGATGAACCAGTTCAGGTCACGGTGAGTCGAGGTCATTTTGCCGTGGCCACCCGGTTGCAGTGAGTACAACGGCAGGGACCGACGTCAACGGAGAGATCGGGCCGAGGGCGAGGAGATCTTCGTCTTCGTCGATCTCGGACCAGAATTTTTCAGAAGAAACATCGAGGCCGAGAACGATCCACGGCGGTCCGGCTTCTTGAAAGGCAAAGGAGACTCTGCCGGTTCGCGGAACCGTCGCATCGAACAGGTGGTCTCCGACTGGATATCCCTGTTGCTCGCCCACCAACGTCAGGGTTGTCGGTTCGAAGGACGCCTCGCGCAGCATCTTCTCGACTGCGCGGTCGAAACTCTGCTGAGTGGTGAACTCTTCGTCCGCGTTCGAACCGCTGAACTCGGGGAAATGCGCACAACACAAAACGTGTGAGCCCTCTGAGTTGCAGTAGAGACGAAACACGGGAAATCCACCTGCCACGAAGCGTGACGTTAGCAGAGCGTCGAAATGGAGAAGTTGCTGTTTCGGCAAAGATGGTTGCGTGAGTTGTGGAAGGTCGTTCATCCTGGGTGCATGAGCCACGAACACCACAATCACCACGAAAACTCTGAAACCGCCGAGAATCCGTACGCCAAGGCGGACGCACAGTTCTGGAACTCGCTGTACGAGGAACGTCCCGCGCGCTGGAGCGGAAATCCCAACCCACAGTTGATTGCCGAAGCCTCCGACCTCGAACCGGGCACTGCACTCGACGTCGGTTGCGGCGAAGGCGCCGACGCTTTGTGGTTGGCACGTCGCGGGTGGAAGGTCACCGGCACCGACATATCGTCGGTAGCGCTCAGTCGCGCCCAGGCTCACGTCGAGGGCGAGGGCGTCGACATCGAATGGCTGGAAGCCGACCTGACGAAGTGGGATCCGCAGGGTCGATCGTTCGATCTGGTGTCCGCGCAGTTCTTCCACATGCTCGAACCCGCGCGCGGGGAATTGTTCCGTGCTCTCGGAGATCTGGTCGCGCCGGGCGGGCATTTGCTGATCGTGGGCCACTCGCCCCACGAGTCGCCCACCGAACATCATCGGGCAATGCTGCATACACCCGAATACGTGGAGTCGCTGTTCACCGATGGTTGGAAGGTGTTGGTCTCGGAGTCGCGGGAACGTGATCTTCCCGCGAACCCCGAGATGCATCACACCACGGATACCGTTGTGCTGCTTCAGCGATTGAGTGCGAGCACCGACAGCAACTCGTAAGCGACGTGAGCCGCTGCGATACCGGTGATCTCGGCGTGGTCGTACGCCGGCGCTACCTCGACGATGTCGGCGCCGACCACGTTGAGTCCCACCAACCCGCGCAGTGTGTTCAACAATTCGCGAGAGGTCATGCCGCCCGCTTCGGGTGTTCCGGTACCCGGAGCGTGTGCGGGATCGAGCACGTCGATGTCGACGGAGACGTACACCGGGCCACCGTCGAGGCGCTTACGCATGCGCTCGACGATGCTGGCGACGCCGTCGACCTCGTAGTCGTCACTGCGGATCACCTGGAAGCCGAGGACGCGGTCGTCTTCGAGGTCTTTCTCGCTGTAGAGCGGTCCACGGATACCGATGTGCTGCGAACGCTCCATGTCGATCAGGCCTTCTTCGCTGGCGCGGCGGAAGGGGGTGCCGTGGGTGAAAGGCTGACCGAAGTAGGTGTCCCAGGTGTCGAGGTGAGCGTCGAAGTGCAGGACGGCGATCGGGCCGTGATCGCGGGCCAGTGAGCGCAGGATCGGAAGTGCGATGGTGTGGTCGCCGCCGAGCGTGAGCACGGAGGAACCGTCGGCGCGCAGGTCGGTGACGGCGGACTGAACCGTCGTGAGTGCTTCCTGAATGTCGAAGGGGTTGACGCCGATGTCGCCGAAATCGGCTACCTGCTGGTTGGCGAAGGGCGAGACCTTCAGCGCGGGGTTGTACGGACGCAGCAGCTTCGACGCAGCGCGGATGTGCCCCGGACCGAACCGAGCGCCGGGTCGGTAGCTGACACCCGAATCGAAGGGGATGCCGAGGATTGTCACGTCGGCGCGCGAGACCTCATCGAGGCGCGGCAGACGCGCAAAAGTGGTCGGCTCGGCGTAGCGGGGGACGCGCGTGGCGTCGACGGGTCCGATGAACGATCCGGGGTTGTTGGTAGCCATGTGCAGAGGTCCCTGCTCTCGATTCGGCGCACACCGGGCGCCCTTCAGTGATGTAGCTCTCTGAGCAAGTATGGTTTCTTCAAGAGGCTCGGTTGTCAACCCCTGTTTCCTGAAAGGGACACGGCGGTCGTGAAGGAGTGGGTTCAGTGGCCAAGGCGAAGGAAGCGGTCGAGCCGGTCGGACCGCGTATCGGGGCGAGGCTCAAGGCGGCACGTCAATCGAAGCGGTTGACCCTCGACGACCTGGCCGAGGCCTGTGGTGTGACGAAGGGGTATCTCTCGAAACTCGAGCGCGATCACGTCAACGCGTCGGTGGCGACCCTGATCAAGGTGTGCGCGGTGCTCGAGATCCCCGTCGGATCCCTGTTCGAGAATGCGTCCGCCGGTGAAGTAGTCCGCGCCGACGCCATGCCGCAAATCAGCTTCGGTGGCGAAAAGATGACGGAGTACCTGCTCACGCCTACCAACGAGCGTCGAATTCAGGTGCTGCTCGGCGAGCTGGAACCAGGCGGCGGAAGTGGTCAGGAGTTCTACAGTCTGCCGATCGACGTGAACTTCGTGCACGTGCTGGAGGGCGGCTTGCGGGTCTCGTTCGAGGGCGGTCGGACGGATCCGAACGGTGAGGCCGTCGATGCCGAAGACGTCGTGCTTGCGGCGGGCGATTCCTTCACATTCACGCCGACGCACAACCATAGTTTTCAGGCCGAAGGCTCGGTTCTGGCGAAGGTTCTGTGGGTCTTGAATCCGGCATTGCCGGAAGGGCCACGCGCGTCGCCTTCGTGAGACACGAATCCGTGAATGTTGATTCTTAGGAAACAAGAGTTGACATGATTGGCGGCACCCGTCACGCTGGTAGTTGTCCCCGTCACACACACCGTCGAAAATTGGCGTCACGGAACTCCTGAAGGAGCGCACCATGCATGTCGATTCAGTTCGAGTTGGCCTGTTCCAAGGTCCGCTCACCACCCCGGACACCTTTGCGTCGGTGGAGTTCAACCTCGCTGCAATCGACACCGCTGCCCGCGAGGCTGCGGCATCCGGTGCGAAGATCCTGCTGACGCCGGAGATGTCCGCAACCGGCTACGACATCGGCGAACTGGTGTCGCTGCGCGCGGAACCGGCCGACGGCCCGATCTTCGATTCCGTCGCCGAGATTGCTCGCAGTGCAGGCATCGCCGTCGTCTACGGCTACCCCGAACTCGACGGGGGAGACGTCTACAACAGCGTGCAGGTGGTGGACCGCGATGGCACTTCGCTTGCGCACTACCGCAAGACACACCTGTTCGGCACGCTCGACCGCGAACATTTCCGGCCAGGTGAGACCCTGGTGGTCGGGTTCGATTTCGAGGGCATCCGCTGCGGATTGTTGATCTGCTACGACGTGGAATTTCCCGAAGCGGTTCGGGCCCATGCCGACGCCGGTACCGAATGGCTCATCGTGCCGACGGGGTTGATGACTCCGTACGAACACATTGCGCAGCAAGTGGTTCCGGCCCGCGCATACGAGAGTCAGATGTTTGTCACCTACGTCAATCGCTGCGGCGCCGAAACCGAGCTGACCTACTGCGGTCTCTCGTGCGCCATCGCACCCGACGGTGCCGAGTTGGCGCGGGCCGGGGGCGGCCAGGAATTGCTCTTCGCGGATATCGCCGCCGCCACCGTCTCGCAATCGCGCACCCTCAACACGCATCTCGACGATCGACGCCTCGATCTGTATCCAGACCTTTCTGTCACGACTGTCTCCAAGGAGAACCGTAGATGACCATCCCAGTAGCTCCGGACAGTTCCTCGGAACCCGGCAAGCAGCCGCCCCTCACGATGTTCGGACCGGATTTTCCGTTCCCGTACGACGACTACGTTTCCAGTCCGGCGGGACTCGGCTCGGTGCCCGATCTGGCACTGGGTACAGAAGTTGCCGTGATCGGTGGTGGACTCTCCGGCATGATCGCGGCCTACGAGTTGCTCAAGGTCGGTCTCAAACCGATTGTCTACGAAGCTGATCAGATCGGTGGCCGGATGCGGTCGGTCGAGTTCGACGGGCACCCCGGGGTTGTCGCCGAGATGGGCGCAATGCGTTTCCCACCGTCGTCGACGACGTTGTTCCACTATCTGAACGAACTGGGTCTGCAGACCGAGGAGTTCCCGAATCCCCTTGCCGAGGTCACGCCGAGCACCGTCATCGATCTCAAGGGTGAGAGCCACTACGCGCACACTCTCGAGGATCTGCCGCCGATTTACACCGAGGTGGCGCAGGCCTGGCAGCGCACTCTCGAAGAGCATGCCGATCTGATTCCGTTGCAGCAGGCCATTCGTGACCGCGACACCGCAGAGATCAAGCGGATCTGGAACGACCTCGTGGTGCGCTACGACGACCAGACGTTCTACGGATTCCTCGCCGCGTCGAAGCACTTCAAGTCCTTCCACATGCGGGAAGTGTTCGGGCAGGTCGGATTCGGTACGGGTGGTTGGGATACCGACTACCCCAACTCGATCCTCGAAATCCTTCGTGTGGTCATCACGGCCGCCGACGACGACCACCGCGGCATCGTGGGTGGATCGCAGCAGCTGCCGATGCGGTTGTGGAACCGCGCCCCGGCGCACATGGCGCATTGGCCTGCCGGTACGACGGTCGCTTCGCTCAACGACGGCGAGACGCGTCCCCGCGTCACCGAACTCCGGCGTACCGAGCCAGGCAACATCACGGTGACGGACTCCGGAGGTTTCATTCGCACGTATGCGAGTGCCGTTGTGACAGTGCAGAGTTGGATGCTGCTGAATAACATCAGGTGTGACGACGATCTGTTCCCGATCGACCACTGGACTGCGATCGAGCGAACTCACTACATGGGTTCGACCAAGGTGTTCGTTCTCGTCGACCGCCCGTTCTGGAAGGACAAGGATCCCGTGACCGGCCGTGATTCGGTGTCGATGACACTGACCGACCGTATGAGTCGCGGCACCTACCTGCTCGATCAGGGCGAGGGCAAGCCAGGCCTGATCTGCTTGTCGTACACCTGGTCGGACGATTCGTTGAAGCTGCTGGCGCTCGACGCCACCGAGCGCATGAACATCATGCTGCGGTCGCTCGAAGAGATCTACCCAGGCGTGGACTTCCGCAGCCACATCATCTCGAGCCCGGTGACGCTGTCGTGGGAAACCGAGCGCGACTTCATGGGTGCGTTCAAGGCGAACCTTCCGGGGCACTACCGGTACCAGGAGCGCCTGTTCTCTCACTTCGTGCAGAATGATCTCGAACCGCGTCATCGGGGAATCTTCCTCGCCGGTGACGACGTGTCGTGGACTGCCGGCTGGGCCGAGGGCGCGATCCAGACCGCGATCAACGCGGTATGGGGCGTCGTCAACCATCTCGGCGGCGCTGCGCCTACCGAGAATCCCGGACCCGGCGACGTGTTCGAGGAGCTCGCTCCGATCAGGTTGGGCGACTGAGCTCACCGCAACTGCCGAAATGTCGTGCCCGATGGGGGTTGGTACTCCTATCGGGCACGACCTCTTTCCGGTGATCCACGCAACACTGGAAAGTGTTCGGATCCAATAATTTCCAGGAGGGTGTTCAATGGCGAGCACATCATCGGCGACCAAGACCGCAGCTGCAGAATCGAGACCCGCGGGCGGTGATCGATCCGGTGACCCGGCGCTCGAACTGGTCGCCGAATTGGCAGCAGCGGGCCAGCGACTCGTCTTCCGTCAGGGCGACGACTTGAACAGCGACGACTTGAACAGCGACGACTTGAACAGCGACGACTTGAACAGCGATGCCCTGAACAGTGACGATCTGACCTGTGTGGTGCTGTGGCCGTCCGGAGAACCCTCCCTCTCCGATCTGTGCGAGAACTTCGAGTCCCTCGGACTCCGAGTTTCGACGCACCGCCCGCTTCCGACCGTTCTGGGTTCGGCACACTACTTCACCTTCGAGCCGAGCACCTTCGACGGCAGTGCGCTCGAGAAGATGGCGGACGCCTTCGAAGCCGTCATCGCCGGACAGACCCGTATGGACGCATTCTCCAGTCTGATCGGACGAGCAGACATCACGTGGCGCGACGCAGAGTTGCTGCGCGCTGCGTGCCGTTTCCTCGCTCAGGCTCGTATCGGGTTGTCCGAGAGCTACATCGTCGGAGTGTTGGCAGCGAAGCCGCTCTTCGTACGGCAGGCAATCGAACTCTTCACCGCGCGTTTCGATCCCGCAGTAGCAGGTTCGCGTGAGACGGCCGTGGCCACCGCGGCGGCGGCCATCGACGAATCAGTCGACGGTGCAGACACTCTCGACGAGGATCGCGTCTTGCGCGGTGTGCGTTCATTCTTGCAGGCGACTCTGCGCACCAACTGGTACCTGCGCGGTGAGGCCGGCGAACCGCTGCCGTACGCGTCGTTCAAGATCGACTCGCAGTTGCTCTCCACCCCGCAGAAGACAGTTCCTTTCCGCGAGATCTACGTCAGCGCACCCAATGTCGAAGGCGTGCATCTGCGTAGCTCCTCCGTCGCCCGTGGTGGCCTGCGTTGGTCGGATCGATACGAGGACTTCCGCACCGAGGCTCTGAGTCTGATGAAGACCCAGAGCGTGAAGAATTCGCCGATCGTTCCCTCGGGAGCCAAGGGTGCGTTCGTGGTTCGGGGCACGTCGTCACCGACCCCGGCGCAGGTGCAGGAGTCGTACAGCACCTTCATCCGCGGCTTGCTGGACGTGGTGGACAACATCGTCGACGGCGCAGCGGTGCACCCGGCAGAAGTAATCGAGTACGACGGTGAAGACTCCTACCTCGTCGTGGCGGCGGACAAGGGGACCGCACGGTTCTCCGACGTCGCGAACGGCATCGCCGTCGAGCGTGGTTTCTGGCTCGGCGACGCTTTTGCTTCCGGCGGTTCGGCCGGCTACGACCACAAGGCGATGGGCATCACCGCTCGCGGCGCCTGGGTAGCGGTTCGACGCCACTTCGCCGAGCGCGACCTCGACGTCGACACCGATCCGTTCACCGTCGCGGGCATCGGTGACATGTCCGGCGATGTGTTCGGTAACGGAATGTTGCTCTCGCACAAGATCCGTTTGGTCGCGGCATTCGATCACCGCCACATCTTCATCGACCCGAACCCCGACACCGAGACGACGTTTGCCGAACGCGCTCGCCTCTTCACCGTGCCGCGCTCGTCCTGGGACGACTTCGACCGCACCGTGATGTCGCCTGGTGGTGGCGTCTGGCCGCGTAGCGCTAAGTCGATCCGCCTTCCGCTCGAGGCGCGTCAGGTCCTCGGTATCGCCGAGGAGAAGCTGACTCCGCAGGAACTGATCCGAGCGATCCTGTGCGCTCCGGTGGACCTGTTGTGGAATGGCGGCGTCGGTACCTACGTGAAGGCGTCGACCGAAAGCAACGTCGACGCGGCCGATCCGTCCAACGACGCAGTTCGCGTCAGCGCTGACGAGTTGCGTGCAACCGTGGTGGGTGAGGGCGGCAACCTGGGTTTCACCCAGCGTGCCCGCATCGAATATGCCGCTGGCGGAGGACGAATCAACGCCGACTTCATCGACAACGCGGCAGGCGTGGCTACCTCGGACCGTGAGGTCAACATCAAGATCGCACTCGCAGAGTTGGACGCGACCTCGCGCAATGAACTACTCGCGGCGGCCCAGGACGAGGTAGCCGCATCGGTACTCGAGGCCAGTGAAGATCAGACCCTCGCGATCAGCCTGGCCGAGCACCGCGCTCCCGCCCTACTCGATCAGCACGAACGGTTGATCGAGAACCTGGTCTCGGCGGGCGCGATGAAGCGCCTCGAAGAATCATTGCCGGACGCCAAGGCGCTGGCGGTCAGGGCGCGAGCCGGGCAGGGCCTACTCCGTCCGGAACTTGCTGTGCTGGTGGCGCAGTCGAAGAACGTGCTGACGGCGGAATTGGGGGCGTCGACCGTCCCGGACAATCAGATCTTCGCCGATCGTCTCCCGCAGTACTTCCCGCTCTCCGTCGTCGAGGCAGCACCGGACGCGATCCGCGCACATCGGTTGGGCCGCGACATCATCATCACCTCGGTGGTCGACGAACTGGTCAACCGCGTCGGCCCCGGCGTGCTGTTCCGGCTGGAGGAACACCTCGGAGTCCACAGTCCGGAAGCGGCTCTGGCCTACGCAGTGGTCAGCGAAGTGCTCGGCACCGAGGAACTTCGGCGCGAGATCTTGAACTCTGAGCTGCGCGCCACCGAGCAGTTGCAGGCTCTCGATCGCTTGCAGCAGTTGTTGGAATCCGAGATGAGCTGGGTGTTGCGTCGTCCGGGAGCAGCCGGCCGGTTCACCGTGAACCCGCGAGCCGACATCGATCGATGGGCCGCGCCGGTGCGGGCTCTCACCGAAGGGCTGTCGGCCAGCGACCGCATCGAGGCGTCTTTCGGGGCGCTCGCCCTGGCTGACATTGCGTTGCAGGAGAATACGACGGTTCAGGCCGCGGCTGCGATCTACCGGGAACTCTCCGACACCCTCGATCTGGGCGACGTTCTCGGGGGCGTCGACGTTGCCGTCGGTGCCTCGCATTGGGAGGTCATGGGCAGCGCTGCCGTCCACGCCAGGTTGACGGCGCGTTTCGCGGACCTCGTGTCCGGAGCGCTCGGTGAAGGTATTCCGGAGGTCGTCGAGTTGTGGACCGCCGCCAATCCGCAAGCGGTGCGCCGGTTCACGGCCTTGATGTCGAGCGTGAGCCGCAGTGGAGCGCTGGACACCGCCCGTCTCTGCACGGTCGACACCGAACTCGAACTACTCGTTCGCGGTGCGTCCAGTTTCGCTTCGGTACACGCCGCGGAGCGTTCAGCGACCCTCCCAGGCGAGTAGCGATAGCAGCAGTTCGGCTCTGACCCTGGCCTGTCCGAGGTCGCATTGCAGCAGTTCCTCGATGCGTGCGATGCGACCTCGGAGGGTGTGCCGATGAACACCGAGTTCGGCTGCGGCCGATTCCCATTGGCCGTTCGCCTCGAGATAGGCGCGCAAAGACGCGACCAGTGCGGTCCCGTGTGCCTGGTCGTGTTCGGTCAGCACCGGGATGGTGTCCGCAGCCATTGCGATCAGTGCCTCACGGGCAGGCTCGGATGCCAGAATCGTCGAACCACTCAGAGCGTCGAACTCGAGAATGCGGGCAGTGGCCGTCGTGAGATTGGCCGCGGCGCGGGCCTGGACGAGAGCGCGCGGTGCGTCCAGAAGACGGTGAGGGGTGCTGATTCCGGCACGCACCGTCTTCGCCTCGGTGGGGGAGAGCTGCGCCAGTAGTGTTTTGGCAGTGTCGATTGTGTCGGTTCCGCGAAGGAGGACGGTCAGCGAACCGTCCTCGGATTGCGCGAACAACGGCCGGCCTGCTCGCGCGAGAGCGTTGTCGAGTTCGCGAAGAACAGGGCCGAGTCCGGATCCGCGAACGTGGACGACACGGACATTGCCGTGCGTGTCGCTCGCTTCGTCCAAGTACGACGGCACACCGTCCTCGGGGATTCGGCCGTCGAGTAAGAGCCCGAAAGCCATGGCGTTGAGTCGAGTTCGCTCGGCCCGTAGTCGAACCGGTTTCTCGAGTTCGAGAGTGAGCAGCGAGACCGCATGCCCGAGCAACACTCTGTCGATATTGCTCAGGGGCCCGGCGCCCGCCATTGCGAGGTAGCCGTGCCAGCTGTCGGTGACGCCGACGGGGGACAGTGTCAGCGTCCGTTCGGGTGTGCTCTGCGAGATCGACGCCGGAGCGTTGGGATCGCGGGTGGTCGCCGCGACCGCGCGAACCTCGGTGATCAACGACTTCTGGTTTGCCGGATGCACCGCGGTGATCCGATCTCCGACAAACGCCACCGAAGTTTTTGTGGCCGTGGCCAGTTCACGCACGATGGCAGACACGCCTCCGCGCAGCGCAACGCGGGTGATGCGTGTCTGTACTTCTGCCGCGCGGAGTACCGATTCGTATTCCTGCTGGCTCAGACGGGTCATCACCGCGCGCGTGACCGCCGCGAACGGGGTCGTGAACGGCACTTCCAGCAGGGGGAGCCCGCGACTGCGGGCGGCGGCAATCAGGTCTGCGGGCACACTCTCGTGGGAAAGGCCGGTCCCGAAACCCAGAGCCGATACTTCTGCGGCGGCCAGACGGTCGATGTACTCGCTGTAGTCGGTGGCGTCCGCGCCCACCAGTGCCAGCCCGGTGGTGAGCACCAATTCGCCGCCGGAAAGCCACGGGGTGGGGTCCGTCAGCTCTGTGGCCTGCGCAAACGTGACGGGGTGGGTGGCGGCTGCTCGGTCGGTGAGCAGAGCCAGCGAGAGGTGTTTCTGGCGCAAGAGCCACGAGATCGGAACCGTCACCTGATCAAGGCTAGCTGTCGTTGCCGATATGGAGTAGCCCTGGAGCTTCGGGTATCCATTTCGGCAGTGCTTGCGATGCTTCGCGCGTCGCATACTCGAATGCAATACACAACCGAGAGGGTGGTCACATGAGTGCAATCGAATACCGGCTTCCGCAGGAGCGTCGCATCGTCACGGAGTTCCCGGGCCCGCGCTCGGCTGCGCTCGCCGAACGCCGTAAGAAGGTCGTCGGCGCCGGCGTCGCATCCACCCTCCCGGTCTACGTCGCCGACGCAGACGGCGGAGTCATCGTCGACGTCGACGGCAACTCGCTGATCGACCTCGGTGCCGGTATCGCGGTGACCAGCGTCGGTGCTTCCAACCCGGCCGTCGTGTCCGCAGTTCAGGATCAGGTCGCGCACTTCACCCACACCTGTTTCATGGTCGCTCCGTACGAGGGCTACGTCGAGGTCGCCGAGCGTCTCGCCGAGCTCACCCCCGGTGACCACGAGAAGCGTTCCGTGCTGTTCAACTCCGGCGCAGAAGCCGTCGAGAACGCCGTCAAGATCGCCCGTCACGCAACCGGTCGCGACGCAGTCGTCGTCTTCGACCACGCGTACCACGGCCGCACCAACCTCACGATGGCACTGACATCGAAGTCCATGCCGTACAAGAGCGGCTTCGGTCCGTTCGCCCCCGAGGTCTACCGCGTCCCGATGTCCTACCCGTACCGCGAGGGCCTCAACGTCGACGGCTCCAAGATCACGGGTGAGCAGGCCGCACAGCGCGCCATCACGATGATCGAGAAGCAGGTCGGTGCTGCCAACACGGCCGCCATCCTCATCGAGCCCATTCAGGGCGAGGGCGGATTCATCGTTCCCGCAGAAGGATTCCTCCCGACGCTCGTCGCGTGGGCCAAGGAGAACGGCGTCGTCTTCATCGCCGACGAGGTTCAGGCAGGCTTCGCTCGTACCGGCGCCTGGTTCGCCAGCGATCACGAGGGCATCGTCCCCGACCTGGTCACTCTCGCCAAGGGCATCGCAGGCGGCATGCCGCTCGCCGCTGTCACGGGCCGCGCCGAGCTCATCGACGCCGTCCACCCCGGCGGCCTCGGTGGCACCTACGGCGGTAACCCAGTCGCCTGCGCCGCTGCATTGGCGTCCATCGACCAGATGCGCGAGCTCGACCTCTGTGGCCGCGCACGCACCATCGAGTCGACCGTCGTCGGCCGAATGAACGCACTGGCAAAGGAACTCGACGTCATCGGTGACGTTCGCGGTCGCGGCGCCATGCTCGCCATCGAGCTGGTCAAGCCCGGTGGGCAGGAGCCGGACGCCGATATCACCAAGAAGATCGCCGCCGAATGCCTCGCTGCCGGCGTCGTGATCCTCACCTGCGGTACCTACGGCAACGTCATCCGTCTGCTCCCGCCGCTGGTCATCTCCGAAGAGCTGCTCGACGACGCGTTGACCGTCCTCGAGACCGCTATTCGCACTGCAGCACAGGGGAACTGACATGTCCAACGTCTCGGATCTTCTCGACTCGGTACCCAAGGGTCTCTGGCTCGGCGGCAAGCTCGTCCCGGCCGAGAAGACCTTTGCGGTCTACAACCCGGCAACGGGTGAGGAACTCGCCCAGGTAGCCGACGCCGCCGCTGCCGACGGTATCCGTGCGCTCGACCTCGCCGCTGCGGCGCAGGAAGACTGGGCGGCCACGCCGGCACGTGTACGCGGCGAGATCCTGCGCACCGCCTTCGAATTGCTGCACGCCCGCGCCGAGGACTTCGCGCTGATGATGACCCTGGAAATGGGTAAGTCGTTGGCAGAGAGCCGCGGTGAGGTCAACTACGGCGGCGAATTCCTGCGCTGGTTCAGCGAGGAAGCAGTACGCATCGGCGGACGTTTCACGCAGGCTCCGGCCGGCAACGGTCGCATCCTGGTCACCAAGGAAGCCGTCGGACCGGTCCTTGCGATCACCCCGTGGAACTTCCCGCTCGCCATGGGCACACGCAAGATCGGACCGGCGCTGGCTGCCGGTTGCACCATCATCGTCAAGCCCGCCGAGGACACGCCGCTGACCATGCAGCTCCTCGGTCAGGTGTTCGCCGATGCCGGTCTGCCCGACGGTGTGCTCTCGATCCTCCCGACGTCCGACGCGGCCTCCATCAGTGGACCGCTGATGGAAGATGCGCGTCTGCGCAAGGTCACCTTCACCGGCTCCACGGGCGTCGGAAAGCTGTTGGTGCGCAATGCCGCTGACAAGCTGCTCCGCACGTCGATGGAACTCGGTGGCAATGCGCCGTTCATCGTCTTCGACGACGCCGACATCGACGCAGCTGTCGACGGCGCAATGCTCGCGAAGATGCGTAACGGCGGCGAGGCCTGCACCGCGGCCAACCGCATCTACGTCGCCAACTCGGTGCGCGAGGAGTTCACCGACAAGTTCACCGCCAAGGTTGCGGCCTTGAAGGTGGGCGCCGGTGACGCCGAGGGCACCAACATCGGCCCGCTGATCAACACCAAGCAGCTCGCAACCGTCACCGGACTCGTCGACGACGCCGTGTCCAAGGGCGCTCGCGTTCGCACCGGTGGATCGGCGCCCGAAGGAGCCGGCTTCTTCTTCACCCCAACCGTTCTGGATCAGGTGCCCGCCGATGCGCGCCTGCTGAAGGAAGAGATCTTCGGACCCGTTGCGGCAGTGGTCGGTTTCGACACCGAAGACGAAGCGATCGCGGCTGCGAACAACACCGAGTACGGCCTCGTGGCGTACTTCTACACCCGCGACATCGACCGGGCGATGCGCGTCTCGGCCAAGCTGGACACCGGCATGGTCGGCGTCAATCGCGGCGCGATCTCCGATGCTGCGGCGCCGTTCGGTGGCGTGAAGGAATCGGGCTTCGGCCGTGAAGGCGGAACCGAGGGTATCGACGAGTATCTCGATACCAAGTACGTAGCGCTCTAACTTGCTGTGCGCCTTTATTAACCGCGGGCGGTTAATAAAGGCGCACAGTTGTCTATTGACCTAACGGAGTGGGGCGGTAGTACTTGCCCTCGTGGTAGAGCAGCGGTGCGGCAGCGGATTCGTCGTCCTCTTCGGCGTGAACCCGCGTGACGAGTCCGATGACCAGCGTGTGGTCGCCAACAGGGATCAACTGGTCGACCTTGACGCGCATCCAGCTGGGGGTGCCGTGCAGAACCGGCTCCCCGGTGTCGAGCACTGCCCACAGTGACTCGTCTGCAAAACGCTGATCGGCGCTACGCGCAAAGCGCTGGGCCAGATGTTGCTGATGTTCGCCGAGAAGGTGGATCACCAAGGACTCGGCTGCCTTGAGCGCATTGATGCTCGACGACGTCTCCGCGATGTTGAACGAGACGAGCGGCGGCTCGAGGGAGACGGACGAGAACGAGGTGGCGGTGAAACCCACCGGGCCGGTACCCGAATCGAGGGTCACGACGGTGACACCGGCGGGGTGGCGGCGAAGCGCTGCACGGTAGTCACCGGCGCAGATGCCGGTGGACAACTCGGGCGTCGCTGCTACTTCGGGGACGTCGGGGGTGGTGTGGCTGGAAACGGCATTCGGCTTGTCAGACAACGGGAACTCTCCGGCTGGAACTCGAGGTGTGCGGTGTGGTCGAGGTGACTGCGCTCGGCATACACAGACATGCGTCGGTGCGGCACAGATCTACGTGTCGTCGACGCCAGTGGTTACCGGCCGGGGTCCTGGTTGCAGTGCACATGGTGCGTCCAACTATAGGTGGACGCACGTCTGAGTGGGTTCGGACCGGGTTGGCTGAAGTGCGTCAGTCCATGTCGACGGCGAGGCCGGCCGTGATTCGGAGGAGTTCGGAGTACGTCGTGCGAAAGACCGTGTTCGGGTGCCCGGCAGCAGCCCACAATTCGGGGTACTGCTCGAGGGCGGTATCGATGTAGGTGGGCAGGTTGGTGGGATGCCCGAGCGGAGCGACCCCACCGATCGGCTGGCCCGTTGCCGACTTCGCCATTTCCAGCGGCGCCCGCGTGAGCTTGCCTTCGAGGCGTTCGCCGGTGGCTTTCAGATTGACCTGATGTGCGCCGGAGACCAGCAGTAGGACCGGATCGTCGTCGAGAAGGAACACGAGCGACTTGGTGATCGCGCCTACCTCCACCCCGACGGCCGCCGCTGCCTCGGCCGCGGTGTGCGTGGCTTCGGGCTGCGTGACGATGACGCCGTGGTGACCCCGTGAGATCAGTGTTTCGGCGACGTGCGAGGCGTTGGGGTGGAGGAGGCTCGTCATGAGTTCAGACTAGGACTAGTCGGCGTTCGCCACAGCTGGAGTCGGCGTCGTGTCGGTGGACTTTCGGTTACGACGGATCGTGAAGCCGAACAGCATGACCGCACCGATCAGCGCGTACAGGAAAAGCGTCAGAGCAGGCTGGCCGACGCCGACGTTGTTGAAGTAGACGATGCTCCGCACGCCTTCGGTGCCGGCGCCGGGTGTGATCCATCGGCCGATGGCGGCATAGAACGAGGGAATCACGTTGGAGCCGAATGCGCCTCCCGCACTGGGATTGCCGAGAATCACGAAGACGGCGATAGCCAGCGGGACTGCCAGAACGCCGATGGCAGCGCGCAATCCGAGTGTGAACATGGCGGTGCCGAACACCACGGCTGTTCCCAGGATCCAGAGTGGGAACCAGTGGCCCGCGAAAGTTCCCAGGACGTGTGAGGTGATGAGTGCGCCGAGGGCTCCCGAGATGATCGAGTAGATCGCGATCACGCCCGTGTGCGCGCTTGCCTGGCGGAGGGTCTTCGGCGCACCGATGAACAGTCCGATGGCTGCCGCAAGGAGATAGCCGCCGACGACCCAGCCGACCGAGAGGTAGAAGCCGGAGAGTCCGCGGTTGTCGTGTGCTCCGACGGGGATCTCGTCGCGGACGACGAACTGTCGGTCCTGCGTCGCCTCGACCTTCGTGAACACCGCTTCGAGCGACGTCGCGATGGAGCTGCCTCCCGCGCTCGCGGTGATCAGGGTGTCCGGTCCGGCCGGGTTGATGACAAACGCGCCCTGGATCTCGCGGTCGTTGATCATGCGGCGAGCGGTCGCCGTGCTGTCGACCACCTGAGCGTCGAGCGGGCTGCCGTCGATGGCGTTGAGTTTGTCGGCGATCTGCTGATCCATGCCGTCCGGTGTGCCCTGATCGGCGATGACCGCGATTTCGATGTCTCGCGGAGTCGGCTGATGGAAGGCGGCGACGTAGCTGAGGATGAAGCCCATCTGCAGCAGGAGCACGCCGACGAACAGCGCGGCCATCACCTTGGGTGCGCCGTATTTCACCAGCAGATTGTCGTGGTGGTGTTCGTCGTGGGTGGAGCTGTTGTCTGGTGCGGCGTGTGCCGGATGCGTAGTGGTCACGAAAGAGTCCTGATCTTGTCGAAAGTAAAGAGCTTGTCAATACCCGAGGTATTGAATACTCTAGGTATCGTGACTGAATCTCGTCAACCGGACTGGACGCCGGTAACCCGCCCCGGACGTGACGTGGTGCGACAAAGATTGCTCGACGCTGCGGCGGAAGAGTTTGCGGAGCGCGGATTCAGTGCTGCACGTCTCACTGAAGTTGCTCGCCGAGCGGGCTTCACCAAGGGGGCTGTCTACTCCAACTTCGAGTCGAAACAGGATCTGTTCGCCGAACTGTTCGCGCAACGGTCTCTCGAACTGGCCGGCCGTGTGCTTGCCGAGATCGCCGGGATGAACCCGGCCGACGCGGCGGGCAAAGGTGGCGAGGCCATTGCAACGTGGATGGTCGACGACCCGGGGTGGTCACTGCTCGTCCTCGAATTCGGAGTGCTCGCCGGACGTGATCCGCAGATCGCTCAGGCGTACTTACGTGAGCGTCGCCACTTGCGCAGTCAACTCGTGGAGTTGATCGGTGAACGTGCCCGCGAATGGGGAGTGGACGATTCCTTCGATGTGCGGACCACTGCAATCTCGTTGATGGCCTTGATATCCGGGCTCGTTCTCGAGCACTCGGTGGATCCGGAAGAAGTTGATCAGAGCGTGATGGGTGCCGCCGTGACGGCACTCTTCGCCGGCGCCGTCGCACGGGCAGGATTGCCCGCCGTCTGAGTTGCTCGGTTGACAGGCAACAGATTTGAGAACTACCCTCTGGGTGCAGTACCTCGTTAGGTGAGGCTTCTGCACGAACACAGGCCACTGATCTCACGACGTCGAGAGACGCCCAAGGTTAGGACAGATCTCCCCGGCTTAAGGGGTGATCCAAAGTGGCTTCCCGGTCTTGATCGGGACACGTCGTGCAGTGCCAAAACTCGGACGTGGAGGTGTTTTCGCAGCTTGATGCCGGTTTCTTCCGGCGAAGGCGAGAGTACGTCGATATTCGGTTCTCCTGGCGTGTGCTGTGCGCATGTACTTTGTGTGGCGTCATCGGACGCCCCGAACTTTCAGGAGGTGACCATCGTGGACGACCCGCCGAGTCGATATTCGACCCACCCTTCTGTTCTTACCGACGGTGCTCACCCCGGCATTTTGCTCGTCAGTCTCTGACCTTCGCACCCTCGGTTTCATCTGCGCGGCTTTGTCGCGTCCGCTGACGACTTCCGTTGTCGTTCAGCGCATTCTGCTGCCCTCATGCACTGGCACTGTCCCGTGCACGCTGGCAGTCGAGGAGATTCGTCATGTCATTTTCCGTTCTCGCATTGCGGCCACGGCCCACGAGAAACAGTGCACAACAAACACCTTCAACGGTCCTGGCAAAAGAAAGCGCACAGGAATTGGTCGACTACTCGGCCTCGGACACGCGCACCGTTCTCGCAGATCTGACTACGACGGCCAACGGCCTTCGTGACGATCAGATCGACGATCTTCGTCGGCAATACGGGCGCAACGATGTCCGCCACGACCGCCCGGCACCGGCGATCGTGCAGTTCGCGCAAGCTTTCAAGAATCCGTTCATCTTGATCCTGGTGTTCCTCGCCCTGATCATGGTCGGGACCGACGTGGTGTGGGCAGACCCGGAAGACGGTCCCTCCTACGAGGGCATCATCACCCTCGGGCTGATGATCTTTGTCAGTGTGTCCCTGAGGTTCTGGCAGGAATACCGTTCGACTCGGGCTGCCGAGGCACTCAAGGCCATGGTCACGACAACTGTCGCGGCCACCCGCAAGATCAACAACACCGTGGTCACGGCTGAGATTCCGATCGAGCAGCTACTGCCAGGTGATGTAGTCCAGCTTGCCGCAGGCGACATGATCCCGGCCGATGTCCGCATCATCCGGGCCAAGGATCTACAGGTCAATCAGTCGATGCTCAGCGGTGAGTCGATGCCGGCCGAGAAGTCGGCGGAACCGTCGACGGGGATCGACGTCGATCGGCTGCTCGAAGCCGAGAACATCGGGTTCATGGGTACTTCCGTCGTGTCGGGCAGCGGCACCGCCGTTGCGGTGCACACCGGCAAGCGAACCTACTTCGGTTCCATGACAGCACAATTGGTGTCCAAGCGACCCGAAACCAGCTTCGACGTCGGGGTGCGCAGTGTCAGCTACCTGCTGATCAAGTTCATGCTGATCATGGTTCCCGCGGTGTTCATCATCAACGGACTGACCAAGGACTGGAGCCAAGCACTACTCTTCGGCGTCGCCACCGCGGTGGGGTTGACCCCCGAAATGTTGCCGCTCATCGTGACTGCGAACCTGGCCAAGGGTGCGCTCCACATGTCGCGCAAGAAGGTGATCGTCAAGCAGATCAACGCGATTCAGAACTTCGGCGCCATGGACGTTCTGTGCACGGACAAGACCGGAACTCTCACCGAGGACCGCATCGTTCTCGGTGAGCATCTCGATACTGCCGGACGCAAGTCCGAGGACGTATTGCGGCTAGCGGCAGTCAATTCCGTGAATCAGACCGGATTGCGCAGTCTTCTCGACGACGCGGTGATCGAGGCCGCCGGTCCCGAAGTGGTCGAGGAGATCTCGCGTCGGCACGGGTTGGTGGACGAGATTCCCTTCGACTTCAAGCGCCGTCGACTCTCCGTGGTGGTCGACCACGGCGACGCCGATCTGATCGTCACCAAAGGTGCAGTGGAAGAGCTCCTTTCGGTCTGTGAATCGGTGGAACTGAACGGGGTGACCCACCAATTGACGCCGGGATGGCTGGCCCGAGTCGACCGTCTGGTCGCGGAACTGAACGGTCAGGGCAAGCGAGTGCTTGCGGTGGCAACCAAGACAGTCGTCGAAGAGCAGCGCCGCGAGTACTCGACGGCCGACGAAGAGGGCATGACCCTGGTCGGACTGCTGGCCTTCCTCGACCCGCCGAAGGAATCTGCGGCCGGGGCGATCGAAGCCCTCGCGAGCCACGGAGTCGCGGTCAAGGTAGTGACGGGTGACAACGAATTGGTCGCCGAAACCGTCTGCGGCAAAGTCGGTATCGATGTCGGGACCGTGGTCTCCGGCGCCGAGATCGAAGCGTTGAACGACGACGCCCTCGACGAGTTGGTGCAGCGGACAACCGTCTTCGCGAAGACGGATCCGATGCAGAAGGCACGCATTGTCGAATCGCTGCGCCGGGTCGGCCACACGGTTGGTTTCCTTGGTGACGGTGTCAACGACGCACCCGCACTTCGGGCGGCGGACGTCGGCATCTCCGTCGACACAGCGGCGGACATCGCCCGCGAATCCGCGGACATCATCTTGCTGGAGAAGGACCTCGGCGTACTCGAACAAGGAGTCATCGAAGGGCGTCGTACCTTCGGAAACATCCAGAAGTACATCAAGATGACTGCGTCGTCGAACTTCGGGAACGTCTTCTCGGTGCTCGTCGCCAGTGCCTTGCTGCCGTTCATCCCCATGATTCCCGTAGTTCTGTTGTTGCAGAACCTGATCTACGATCTCTCGATGCTCACGATCCCGTGGGACCGCGTCGACGACGACTTCCTCGCGAAGCCCCGCAAGTGGGAGACCAAGAGCCTTCGCCGGTTCATGGTGTTCATCGGCCCGATCAGTTCGATCTTCGACATCTCGACCTTCGCGCTGATGTGGTTCGTGTTCGCTGCCAACTCTCCCGAGCATGCAGCGCTGTTCCAATCGGGTTGGTTCATCGAGTCATTGATCTCGCAGACGCTGATCGTTCACATGATCCGCACCCGCAAGATCCCATTCATCCAGTCGCGTGCTTCGCTTCCGGTACTGCTCAGCACGGGCGCCGCCTGCGTCTTCGCGCTGGTGTTCCCGTTCACGTCCTGGGGCCATTCCCTCGGGTTGGTTTCACTGCCGTGGAACTACTTCCCGTGGTTGGTCCTCACTCTCGCGGCTTACTGCGTCGTCACGCAGGTGGCCAAGGGAATGTTCATCCGTCGATTCGCGACCTGGCTCTAGGAGTTCACCGTGGAAATCCACGTCATCCTTGTGCGGATAGCGCTCGGACTCGTCCTCGGCGCTGCCGTCGGGATCGAAAGGCAATGGCGCGCAAGGATGGCGGGTCTGCGAACCAACGCGTTGGTGAGCTTGGGTGCGACGCTCTTCGTCATCATGGGCGCGTACGGGTTTCAGGGGCCGGACGCTGATCCGACGCGCGTCGCAGCGCAGATCGTCTCGGGGATCGGCTTCCTCGGTGCCGGGGTGATCATGAAGCAGGGAGCCTCGGTCACCGGCCTGAACACCGCCGCAACCTTGTGGGCCACGGCCGCCGTCGGTGCGCTGGCAGGCGGCGGAATGTACTGGGTTGCGGTGTTCGGTGCCGGTGCAATCATGTTGGCGAATACGTTGTTGAGGCCGTTGGGCCGGATGATGGATCACCAGCCTGCCCGCACCGGGCGCGAGGAACCGCCGGCTGACTACACCTTCGAGGTGACCTGCCACGGTGACGCCGAAGCTCACATCAGAGGGCTTACCGTGCAGTCCATTTCGAGGCCGGAGTTCCAGCTCCGGTCAGTGCAGTCCTTCGACATCCCGGACAGCGACCGCGTACGAGTGGTCGCGGAATTGGCCGCAGCGGAGCGTGACGACGGACTCCTGGAATCCGCCGTCAGCCGGCTTAGCCTGGAACCGTTGGTAACTCACGTTCGCTGGGAGGTGGAGCCGTCGAAGTAGATTCGAGGTCTCGGTCAGCTAGCGTGCATGTTCCTGCGGCGCAAGAGAGTTCCCCGGTGCGATATTCGCGCAGTTCGACGGAGCAGGCTTGCCGGTGAATCGGTCGTCGATCCAGGTGAGCGCACCGGGGAGCCAGAGCATGGCGCCGAGGAAGTGGCTGATGGTGTCGTACTGGTCGTACTGAATCGGCAGGCCGGCGTCGCAATACTTGCGTGCGAGGGTACGGACGTCGCCCGTGATCATGACGCCGTCGCCCGCTCCGACGCCGGGGCCACCGGGTTGGGTGCCCTCGATGGTGCCGTTGGCCGCCTGAGCGATGAACATCGGAATCGTCGGTGTCGCAGCGGTGCCCATGTTGATCTTGTTCACGACATCGACGTACTCGGGAACCGTATTGGGATCGGCGTACTCGGGCTTGACCAGTTCCTGCCAGGTTAGACCGGGGTACTGTGCCAGCACGTTGCCGATGGACGCGTCTTCGAGTCGAGCCATGACGTCGCGTCCACGGTCACTGAGATACTTTCCGAAATCGATGTCGTACGAACGCGCAACGCCGACGATAGCCATGCCGACGACGCCGCCCCACCCGATGCTTCCGCTCGCGTAGCGAAGGTTGTTAGCCGGATTGACCAGCACGCCGCCCTGCGCGGCACCGATCAAGTTGTCGTTGATCTCCGGTGCGTACGCGGGAGCGAGGATCGAAGCCCAGTTGGTGGCGATCGCTCCGCCGGAGTACCCCATCAGCGCGATCTCTGCGTCGTCGGTGATTCCGGTTTCCGGGACATCTTTGACCGCACGCAGAGCGTCGAGCGTCATCATCCCGTATTCGGGTCCGGCAGCGAAGTTTGCATCCGGGCCTTCGGTGTCCGGGACGACGATCGTGTAGCCGAGGGCGAAGAGCGGCCCGAACAAGGCTGCCTCGATGGACGTGAAGGTTCCGCCGACGTTGAAATTGCGCCCACTCGGCGTCCAGTCTCCGATCGGGGTGTTGCCCGCGATGGCCCGCGACGGACTGTCGTCGGGGTTCAGTGAATCGTAAAAGGATTGGTACGAAACAACTTTATCCGGTTGACCGTTGGCCGGGCGCAGGATCGAGGTGACGTTGGCCGACGGCTGACCGAGGGCGTCGGTTGATCGGTAGAGAACCTGCACTGCCTGTATCGGGGTCGGGATGTTGAGAATGGTGTACGGCACGGTGCGAGTCTCGAGGACCGCGCCTGGAGCGTACGACGAGAGAGGCGCCGCGCCCTCGTAGCTGTAGAAACTGTCATCAGGGGACTGGGCAAGAGCCGGCTGCGCGAGTGCTGCCGGTGCACCGACGCCTGTCAGTGCAACCGCGAGTACTCCGACAACTGTGCGAGATAAGACCCTTGACGACATACTCGTCCTCCACATTGGTGTGCCACGCCCCACCCTGAGATCGCGGTGTGACGACCACCATATATTACTCGCGGGTAATGTGGGGATCGGTCAGATCGGGCGCAGGCTCGAGGTCTCGGCGTAGGAAGATTTCGGAGGACTCGCCTGGGAGTAACAGAACTCCCGCGTCGCTGTATCCCATTGCGCGATAGAAGTTCTGGGCTGATTCGTCGGCGAGTGTGGAGGTGAGGACCTGCGAGTGTCCCGCGCGGCTCATGCGTTTTTCCCAGTCTGTGACCAAAGCGCGCCCGATGCCTTGGCCGCGGTTCGAAGACAGGACGGTCAGCATGTTCATGAACGGAATCTCGTCCCAGAACAAGCCCCAGCGCAGCCATCCGATTGGTTTCCCGCTGTCCTCGGCGACGAGTATCCGGCCGCGTTGGATCACTGACGCGAGTTCCTCGGCTGCGATGTGTGAGTCGTGCTCACGTAAGAACGGCAAGTCTGTCTGCGCTGCGACGCGAATGTTCACCACAGAAGTCAGTATCGCCGTTCAGTCGGAGTTGATGGCGTTCGGCTTGGACAGGTAGACGACTCCGGGGATGTGGCTGGGGTCCGGCGGCAATTGGGAGTAGCCCGCTCGGGTGTACAGGCGAATGTTCCGCACGCTCTTGCTTCCGGTGAACAGCTCGAAACTTGTGGTGTGCTCCGGAGCGTTCTGTTCCACGTGCTGCAAGAGGCGTCGGCCGAGGCCGTTGCCCGCCAAGTCCGGTGCCACCATGAGGCGCCCTATCTGCCATGCGGTTCCGTCGGCTGTGCCGCGGACGGCCCCGACGAGTCGGCCGCCGCGTCGTGCGGCCCAGACCGTCGACTGCTGAACCCAGGCTCGGACCGTGAGTAGGTCCTCGTGGAGCGGGGGTATGTCCATGCTGTTGTTCGAGATTGCTTCCGAGACCCAGCAACAGCGTTGTAGAACAAGGATTTCCGCGGCGTCCTCGTCCGTTGCGCGCTCTATGACTATCTCGTTCAATTTCAGTCTTCGTTGTCGACTTGTTCTTCACGAGGGAGATCGGACGCTTTAGGTGCGGCGGGGACCCATTCCCGGAGTGGTTGAACGACTTCGGAATAGAACACCTCGGCTGAACTTGTGACGCTGCTGATGAAACTTGCAGCAGTGCCCGCACGCTTGCTGCCGAGGGGGAAGGACTGTGTCAGCACGAATGAAGTGAGTTGACCGCCTTGCCCGTCCGTCAGTAGACGCGGTGTTGCTCGGGCCGATGTAAGAATCTCGCATGTCGACGCGGCAGGGCCGGTGAACAACGCTTCGACCAACAAGTCCTCGGGTGCATTTTTCAATTGACGCAAAGCCCAAGTAACCCGTTTTCCCGCGGTACCTTCGTCAGGAGCGGAAACCGTTGTACTGCAGCTCACTTTGTTGGTTCTCAAATCAGCGGTAACCCGTAACTCTCCGGCTGCGTCGGGGATCCGGAGGGTGGCGCTGAAGGTGCCGTCGTTCGCCAATTCATTGACCGTCAGCGCGGTACGCGCTTCCGCGTCGTTGACTACCCGGCGGGGCAACACATGTTTGACGATGACACCGAGATCAGCTGTGAACCGCAGCGCAAGATTTCGTGCGAGCGCGATCCACGACTGAGCGACCGCCGCTGCCTTCGGATCTCCAGGACGTAGAGTCCCGGCGCTGACGGAATCGCGTATCGATACCCAGTGACGACCCATGTCGACGAACTCCTCGGCCCCTGACTTGGGATGTTCGATGTACCGGAGAAATTCGCTGAGAATCCAACCTTGCAGAGGATTGTCGATTCCGCCGTGCGAGAGCACCATCCGGGCCTCGTGGATGACTTCTGCCCAAGACAGATGCCGCAGCGCAACTTTGGTGAGCTTGCGCTTGTCTACCTCGACGGGTAATTCGCCGGCGCCGGCAGGCAAGTCGTTGGACAGGCTGATCACGACGTCGTACTTGTTCTTCTTGGCGACGTCGAGATAGTTTTCGAGCTGCTCTCGGGTATGGGTGCCTGCTCCAGTCTTTGCTTCGAGCAAGCCGGTCCAGAGCCGGCTTCCGCGGGCGATGCGCCACACCGCATCCGGGATCACCCGAGATTCACCTTTGACGTAGGGAACTTCGACATAGCCCTCGAACGAGCCGGCCGGTGCGCCCACGCGGGACGAAACCGCCCGCGCAAACAATGGAACCGCTTGCATCGTGGAAACCAATGCCGACGTCGTGCGTCGTTCTTGTTCCTCGCCGGTTCCGACGCCGATCACCGAGAAGAGTCGTGCAGGTTGCCAGGTCTCGGACTCGGCGTGCTTGAATTCGGGTAGTGGAGCCTTCTTGGGCACGGGCTTCGCTGTACGAACCCCGCGCTGCCGTGCGGGCTTTGGTGGCGTCGTGGGTTCGGTGACTGGTGGATCGGATTCCGATATCGGTTGGGGTGTCTCCAGCTCAGGTGACGACGGCTCCTCGACGGGGGCATCCTCGCTCACGTCGACTCCGAAGTCTTCGGCGAGCCCGGCGAGTCCTGAAGCCCAACCTTGGCCGATGGCGCGAAGTTTCCACTTCCCGTTGCGCCGATAGACCTGACCGAAGACGAAGGCGGTTTCGGTGGATGCGTCCGCGGTGACGTATTCGGCGATAGGAGAGCCGCCGGAATCGACCAGTTGGAGCGCAAGTTTGCCGAGGTCTCCGAAAGAGCCGGAGTCGACGCTGCCTACCAACGCGATCGCATCGACCTGTTCGGGTACAGCAGCGAGGTGGACGAGGAGGCGCTCGTGCGGGCCGGATTCGGCTTCGCGGCGGCCGAGATAGCGAACCGAGCCGTCAGCAGATTCCTGTTGGTTGTAGAAGACGAAGTCCGCGTCGGACCTGACTTTTCCGTCAGCACCCAGAAGCAATGCCGAGGCATCGACACCGAATTCCGTATTGTCCCAGGTGATCACGATGTCGATCTGATCGAGTTCGTCGGGGAGCTCGATGTTCTGGCCTTTGGACAGAAACTGGTCTTCCACGACTTTCCCCCTCATCACTGTGCACAATCGGATTTCGCCTCTTGATTGTGCCGGGGTGGGTCGAGATTTGTGCGGTTTCGCACCCGCAGGGCAATTGTTCACCCGCAGGCTGAATTTGGCGCGCGGCTGAACAATTGGCGCGCGGCTGGGAATGCAGAGAGTTTCAATTCAGGCATAACAAACAAAACGCCCGCAACCAATTGGTCGCGGGCGTTTCGAAAAAGAACGTCAGACAGTTGCCGGAGTGTTCTCGTCCAACTTCGGATCTGCGTTCGCGATTCGCTTGTTGCGAATGAGGCTGCTGATGAAAGCAGCGCCGATCAAGAAGACACCGACCAGGCCGGTGATGATCTCGTTGATGTGAACGCCGATGGACACCATCAAGATGACGGCCAGAGCGCCGATGGCCCAGTGCGCACCGTGCTCGAGGTAGACGTAATCGGAGAGCGTGCCCTTGCGGACCAGGAAGACCGTGATGGAACGGACGAACATCGCGCCGACGAAGCCGAGGCCGAGGGCGATGATGATCGGGTCTGCTGTGATGGCGAATGCGCCGATGACGCCGTCGAAGGAGAAGGACGCGTCGAGGACCTCGAGGTAGAGGAACAGGAAGAAGCCGGCCTTACCGGTCGCTTTCGCGAGCTGCGTGGGGCCGCCGGACTTGGCGGTTTCTTCCTCTTCGCCTTCTTCCGGCAGATTGAACAGTTCACCCAATCCGTTGACCGCGATGTAGGTGATCATGCCCAGAACGCCCGAGATCATGACGGTGGAGACCTTGTCGTCAGCGGCGAGGAAAGAACCACTGAGAACCAGGACGATGCCGGCCACGACGACGGAGAGCTGATCGAGCTTGCCGATGCGAGCGAGCGGCTTCTCCAGCCAGGACAGCCAGGTGATCTCACGCTCTTCGAAGATGAATCCGAGGAAGAGCATCAGCAGGAACATGCCACCGAAGGCAGCGATCTGCGGGTGAGCGTCGGTGAGGATGGTTTCGTAGCTCGGCTCGCCGTTGGCGAAGTACGCGGCGTCGTCCGCAGGCGGGTTCAGTGCGAGGTCGAGTGCAGCTACGGGTCCGAGACCGGATGCAGCCCAGACGATCACGAGCGGGAACACCAGACGCATACCGAAGACGGCGATGATGACGCCGATGGTGAGGAAGATCTTCTGCCAGAATTCACTCATTCTTTGCAGAACAGTGGCGTTGATGACGGCGTTGTCGAAGGAAAGCGAGATTTCCAGAATCGACAGGATGATGACGAGGAACAGTGCCTCGGGTCCGCCGTAGATGAACGCAACGATCATCGCGAGGATCGAAATTGCGATGGATAAACCGAATATTCGCAGTACCACGGAGCGTGGCCCTTTCTAGTTGGTCAATGCAGAGTGGTTACTGCAAGCGGTCTCTCACCGCATCCGAACGTGAAAACGGGGAGGGTTCCACAGACTACTGCGGAACCTTCCCCGAGTCAGCTCGTCGAGAGCGAAGATCAGACGTTGACGCCGTAATCGCGCGCGATGCCCGCGAGGCCGGACGCGTAGCCCTGGCCGATTGCGCGGAACTTCCACTCTGCACCGTTGCGGTACAGCTCACCGAAGACCATGGCGGTCTCGGTGGAAGCGTCCTCGGAGAGGTCGTAACGAGCGAGCTCGTTGCCGTTCGACTTGTCGACGACGCGGATGTACGCGTTGCGGACCTGGCCGAAGGACTGCGAGCGAGCTTCTGCGTCGTAGATCGAAACGGGGAAGACAACGCTCTCGACCTCGGCAGGAACCGCTGCGAGGTTCACGTCGATCTGCTCGTCGTCGCCTTCGCCTTCGCCGTCCGTGTTGTCACCCTTGTGCTCGATCGAGCCGTCGGGCGAGCGGAGGTTGTTGAAGAAGATGAAGTGCTGGTCGGAGAGGACCTTCTTGTTCGAGCCTGCGCCGATTGCGCTGGCGTCGAGGTCGAAAGCAGCTCCGGTGGTGGAACGTGCGTCCCAGCCCAGGCCGACGACCACTGCAGTCAGGTTCGGGGCCTCCTTCGTGAGAGAGACATTGCCGCCTTTGGTCAAGCTGACGCCCATTCAGGGGTCCTTTCAAGAGGAGAGACAAGGCCCACTACGACGCGAAGTCGTCTTGGGAGTGTGTTTACCTCCACCACCCTAACCGCAGTTCCGGTGTGTTCGCCGTAACAGCAGAATTACGAACCGAGAAGCTAAGTGCTGGACCCGTAGGATTCAATCGTGGTGGGAAGATGGTCGGAGCGCTTCAATCGGGGGGCAAGAGTGGGGGAGTCGGTCAGTCGTGCGCGGGAGGCGCAGACGGCCATGGTTTCGGCGTTCCTCGACATGGACAAGCGGCAGACCATCGCGTCGGCAGCAGTCGACGCTTCCGCCGAGCTGTACCCCGAGCGAGGGCTGCGCGCTGCGTGGGAACCCGTTCGGGATCGGTGCTTCCAGGCTGCGTCGGACTACCTCGACACATCCGAGCGCTATGGCAACGATCAGGTACTCCACCAGAACCCGAACGGTGCTCGGGCGGCGTTCGAAAAGTCGGTAGCCGAACTCGTCGAGGCGGCAAAGGGCGTCGACGCCTTCTACAACGGGCATCGTGCGCACCTCGAGCAGGCGACGGTCACGATGTCCGCCATTCCCGTCCTCGGCCAACAGGCCCGAACCCTGGCGAACGCCGTCCGGGAAAAACTGGCTGCCACCGATCAGCGCTATCGCGAGTACCCGTCGGTGGTGACGGCCTCCGAACACCTCGACGACGCGGTTGCAGCGCTCGACAATGCGCGCTCATCCGGTCGCGCCGACGCAGTCCGCACGCGGGCCGAGAGTGTCCGCGAAGCGGTATCGGCGCTCGAGGAAGCATTGGCAGAAGCCCCGTCGACCCAGCACCGTGCCGAGATGACGATCTCCTCCGTTTCGACCAGGTTGTCGGCAGTGCGCACTCGAGTGGACCGCCTGGATCCGGCGTACTCCGCATTGCTGCGCGAGTTCAACGCCGCGAGTTCCGCTGACCTCGTCGACAACAGCAGTCGCAGCCGAGCGCATATCGATCAGGCCGACATCGATCTCAAGGAAGCGAAGCAGTCGCTGGCTGCGGGAAACCCCGAACATGCACTGGCTTTGATGGCCGAAGCCCGCGTGCACCTCGCCGACGCCGAAGCGTGTGCCGACGCCGTGACGGACCGTCTCGCTACTCTGCGTGCAGTCCGGGCAGATCCGAGCCAAAAGGAACGTGAGGTTCGTTTCCGGCTGAAAGACGCCCAGATGTTCGCTGTTAACCAAGGGTTGGTGGCGGAGTGGGGCTCCGTACTCGATGCTCAACTAGCAAGGATCGAGCGAGCGAGTGCGTCACTGTCGGGAACTCATCCGGACTACTGGTCGTATGTATTACAGCTGGACTCGGTATCGACGTTCATCACCGAAGTTGTCGAGAAGATGCGGGCGCGAGCCGGCAAAAACTGAATGGTCGGGCCGATCGGGGGATCGGAGTTGCTCGACGCGTTGTCACAGGGGGTCGTTTCATGGACTTGATTGCGGTTACAGAGAGAAGAGAAATGCAGCACTTTCAACATCTCGAGGATGACGTGCGGGAGCAACTGTTCCTGCATGCGCCTCGATCGTTCGCGGATTCCGACGAGAGGGATCTGCTCGCGATTGCTCTGGGTGCAACTCTCTACGTTCCTGCCACCCGAGCCGGGTTGGCCGACATCGTGGTCAAGCGTGCGTCCGAAGGCGTCAGCTCGATGGTGCTCGATCTCGAGGACGCCGTCGCTGATCACGAGGTCGAATCGGCGCGGGCAAACGCGGTTGACGCTCTCGACAAGATCGCGTCCACCGACGCCGTCGGCATGCTGCTGTTCGTGCGGGTTCGTGAAGTCGCGGACATCCACAAGGTCGCCGCGTCGTTGACCGAGGGGCGCGCCGCGCTCACCGGGTTCGTCATCCCGAAGTTCGGCAGCGAGTCTGGCCCCGTGTTTCTCGACGCCGTCGCGGACGCATCCGAGCTGCTGGGTAAGCATCTCTACGCGATGCCGGTACTCGAATCACCCGCGCTGGTTCACCGCGATACACGTGATCTCGAATTGCGCACCATCAGTGGGATTCTCGCGCAACACCGCGAGCGCATCCTTGCCGTCCGCATCGGCGCCACCGACATGTGCAGCACCTTCGGTATCCGCCGCGACCGCGATCTGACCATCTACGACGTGCGCGTGGTTGTCGACGTCATCGCCGACATCGTCAACTACCTCGGCCGCGCCGACGGTTCGGGTTTTGTCATCACCGGGCCGGTGTGGGAGTACTTCGCCGATCACGAACGCATGTTCCGGCCGATGCTGCGCGCCACCCCGTTCGAGGAACACGACGCCGTCCGGTTCCGTCAGCATCTCGTCAGCCGCGACCTCGACGGTCTGCTCCGTGAGATCGCGCTGGACCGCGCCAACGGAATCCAGGGCAAGACGGTCATCCACCCGTCGCACGTCGCGGCGGTCAATGCACTGTCCGCGGTCACGCACGAGGAATATCACGATGCCCTCGACATTCTCGGTGCCGACGCCGGGGGAGTGCAGGCCTCCGGCTACCGGAACAAGATGAACGAGATGAAGCCGCATCGCAATTGGGCCCATCAGACTGCGCTCCGCGCTCACGTGTTCGGTGTGACCAACAAGGGCATCACGTTCGTCGAGTTGCTGACGGCGTTGGTCGATCGATGACAGAGGTTGTCCAGTCCCGGGACGTTCCCTGGGCTACAGCAGAATTCGGCTTGGACCTCGTTCACGGTGATTCGTCGCTCGGGCATTCGGTGCCCGATCTGGTGATCCCGGGTCTTCGGCGGAATCCGCGTCGCGCTCACCTGCTGGTGTCCACTGTGCTGGGAAAGCACGTGCCCACCGAGCCGTCCGTGGTCATCGGTGCTGCCGACGACCTCGGCGATCTGGTGCGGACAACCCTCGGTGAGGGTGTCGACGTCGTCGTTCTCGGGTTTGCCGAAACCGCAACAGGTTTGGGTCATTGCGTTGCGGCCCGTCTGCGCGCTCACTGCTACCTGCACTCGACTCGTCGCGACGTACCCGGTGCTACGACGCTCGCCGGGTTCGAGGAGGGACACTCGCACGCCACGAGCCATCTGATGCAGCCGACGTCAGCCGAGCTGTTCGAGAACGACCTGCCACTGGTCCTCGTCGACGACGAGATCTCCACCGGCGCCACCGCGATCGATGCCATCCGGGCACTGCACGGGCAATGCCCGCGCAGCCGCTATGTCGTGGCCTCGCTGGTGGACATGAGAACCGAGGAACACCGAGCCGCCAGCGAAGCCGCGGCCACGGAACTGGGTGTACGAATCGACTACGTCTCTCTCGCTTCGGGTTCGACGGTCCTGCCCGACGGCCTGACCGAGCGCGTCACGGCGCTGGATGCTCCGGCTCTCAACCCGATCGGTGATCGCCTCGGCACGCTGTCTCGGATGGATCTGCCGTGGCCCGCGCAAGTCCCCGACGGAGGCCGGCACGGTTTTCTCGATGGCGACACCGCGGCATTCGAGTCAGCCGTCGAGGCAGCGGTGTCCATTCTCGGATCGTCGATCGACGCGTCGCGTGCTGTGATCGTGATCGGTCACGAGGAGTTGATGTACCTGCCACTGCGCATCGCCGCGGGCTTGGAAAGCTCTGGGCGAGCGGTTCGGTACCAGACCACGACGCGTTCACCCGCCTACGTCGTCGACGTGCCGGGATACCCGCTGCGTCGCGGGTTCACCTTTCCGGCACCGGAACTGGGCGAGAACGAACCCCGATACGTCTACAACGCGCAGTGGCCTGACGCGGCGGTCGACGCCCTTGCCTTGCTCGTCGTGGACGAGCCCGCCGATACCGATCGGTTGACGGCGATGGACGGGGTGATCGAGGTGTTACGGAACTCCGGCACCGACGTCCTGGTCGCCACCGTTCGCGGGGCCGATCCGTCGGCGCTGCGAGAATCCAGAGCAGGAGGCTCGTCATGAACGAACCATTGGTCGGGCCCGAATTCGGTTCGTACGCGCCGGGCGAAGTGAAGTGGCTGCTCAAGGATCTTTCGCACGTGGATCTCGAAGCGGATGTATCCGTGCGCGAGAAGCGTATTCAATCGGGTGAGGCGCACTATGCCGAGTCTCTTCCCATCGAGTACCAACCCGATCAGGCATACCGGGATCTGTTCGAGACGGTGCTCGCCGAGAGCGCTCCACGGTTGGCGCGCGCTGTCGGAACCGTGATGGACCTGGTGCTGGCCGAGCGGGGGAGTGACATCACGCTGGTCTCACTCGCCCGGGCCGGAACACCGATCGGGATTCTGATGCGGCGCTGGGCCCAGCAGACCCGCGGGCTGACGTTGCCGCACTACGCGGTGTCCATCGTCCGCGGCAAGGGCATCGATTCCGTCGCACTCGATTATCTTGCGCACCATCACGACTCGGAGAACGTCGTCTTCGTCGACGGCTGGACAGGTAAGGGCGCCATCGCCCGCGAACTCGACGCAGCGTTGACGGAGTACCACGAGGCAGGCGGAGCGAAGTTCGACTCCGATCTGGCTGTTCTCGCCGACCCCGGCCACTGCGTGCGAACCTACGGAACCCGCGACGACTTCCTGATCGCGTCGGCGTGCCTCAATTCGACGGTGTCCGGCTTGGTCTCACGAACAGTCCTCAATGACACCCTCATCGGGCCCGGCGATTTCCACGGCGCCAAGTTCTACGCCGACCTCGCCGACGTCGACGTCTCCAATCGGTTGCTCGACGTGGTCTCGGCCGAGTTCGATTCAGTTCGCGGCGACGCAGCGGATTCTCTTGCTGCAGTGCTCGATTCCGATCGGACGCCGACCTGGGCCGGCTGGGAGTCGGTGGAGAAGGTGCAAGCCGAGTACGGGATCTCGACGGTCAACTTCGTCAAACCAGGTGTCGGAGAAACAACCAGGGTGTTGCTGCGCCGGCTCCCCTGGAAGGTTCTGGTGCGTGAACTCGACGCCCCGGAGCATGCACACATTCGGTTGTTGGCGCAGGCCCGCGGGGTTCCGGTCGAGGTGGTACCCGACCTCGCCTACTCGTGTGTCGGGCTGATCAAGGACATCACGTGAGCCGTGCGGACACCGCTGCGTCCCAGGTCCTGATCGCCACGGATCTGGACCGCACGATGATCTATTCGCAGGCCGCGATCGGCGGCGATCCCAGTGGCTCCGACCTGGATTCGGCGCCGAGCCCGCTGTGCGTCGAGTACTACAACGGCGGTCCGCTCTCGCACATGAGCGTCGAATCGATCGAACTGCTGACTGCGCTCAGCTCGCGGGTTCCGGTGATTCCGACAACGACCCGGACCATCGCACAGTTTCAGCGGATCGATCTCCCCGGCGGACCGTGGAAGTACGCGATCACGAGCAACGGCGGAAACATCCTGGTGGACGGCGAAGCCGATCGCGAGTGGCGAAACGAGATCGACCGTTCGACCCGCAAGGCCGGCGCCGAGTTGCCGCAGGTTCAGGCGGAACTGGAATCGCGCATCGACTCGAGTTGGGTCAGCTCCATTCGTGTTGCCGACGATCTGTTTCCGTACCTGGTCGTCGATCTGGCCGTGATGCCGAGTGAATTCGAGACCGAATGGAATCACTGGTGTGTGGCGCGGGGCTGGAACGTCTCTCGTCAAGGCCGGAAGATCTACACGATGCCCGACGCTGTCTCGAAGTCACGCGCGCTGGCAGAGGTGCGCCGCAGACTGGTCGAGTCGGGTGATCTGGATCAGTCCGCCGTCGTGATCTCGGCTGGTGACGGCGCATTGGATGCGGACATGCTCGAATACTCCGATTTCGCGATCAGGCCCAGGCACGGTGAGCTGGAAGAACTGAATTGGCAACGGCCGACCGTTACTGTGACAGAAAGGTCCGGTATCGCAGCGAGCGCGGAGATCTTGCGGTGGTTCTCTTCCGCGCTCGGGTAATACACGCTCTCTATGAAGGGGATTTAGTTGTCTGTATCGCTTGCCAAAGGGCAGAACGGCCCGTTGGACGTCTCGGATGTAGTTGTCTCGGTTCAGCTGGCTGCGGCCGCTGACCTGTCTGCACTCCTCGTGACGAGCAACGGAAAAGTTCGTTCCGACGCCGACTTCGTCTTCTTCAACCAGCCGACCGGACCCGGCGTGCAATTGGTACCCAACCCGGGTGGCATTGCCTCACTCCGAGTCTCACTCGCCGGCGTACCCGCCGATATCGAGCAGGTTCGCGCCGTCATCACGCTCGACGACGCTTCGTCGAACTTCGGGCGCACTGCTGCACCGACCGCTCGGGTCTCCGATGCGGCCGGGAACGTGTTGTACGAGTACGTGATCGACGGCCTCACCACCGAGTCCATCGTCATCGCGCTCGAGGTGTACCGACGCCAGGGTGCATGGAAGGTGCGCGCCGTCGGCCAGGGGTACGCGGGTGGATTTGCCGCGCTGGTCACCGATCATGGTGTGTCCGTCGACGATGCACCACCGCCGCCTCCCACTCCGGTCGCGGCTCCGGCGCCGATCACCCCGCCCTCGTCCGTCGCTCCTACACCGCCGGCGTACAACCAGCCGCCGCAGCAGCAGCCTTCGTACAACGCGCCGCCGGTTCCGCCGGCCCCGCCCGCGTACAACCAGCCGCCGGCCTACAACCAGGGACCGACGCCGCCGGCCTACCCGCCGGCGCAGCAGCCTGCCTACAACCAACAGCCTGCGTACAACCAGCAGCCGACGTACAACCAGGCGCCCCCGGCGCCTCCCGTGCAGAACCAGCCGCCGGCCCAGCAGCCCGAGGTGAGCCTGGTCAAGGGACGCCCCGTCAGCCTGACCAAGGGACAGAAGGTCACACTCCGCAAGGAGGGCGGCGTCGCGCTCACCATGATCCAGATGGGTCTGGGTTGGGATCCGATCAAGAAGAGCGGCCTGTTCGGAAGCCGTACCGCCGATGTCGACCTCGACGCTTCGGCACTCCTGTACGCCGACGGCAACCTCGTCGACGTCTGCTACTACGGTCAGTTGACGTCCAAGGACGGCTCGGTCCGTCACATGGGTGACAACCTGACCGGCGACGGAGACGGCGACGACGAGGTCATGCTCGTCGATCTTCAGCGGGTCCCGGCTCACGTGACCACCGTGATCTTCACCGTGACCTCGTACCGCGGACACACGTTCGAGCAGGTCTCCAACGCTTTCTGCCGTCTCGTGGACAGCACCACCAACTCCGAGCTCGCTCGATACACGCTCCAGGGCGGCATGGCTTTCACCGGAATGGTGATGGCAAAGGTGTACCGCGTGAACGGTGAATGGAAGCTGCAGGCCATCGGTGAAGGTATCCAGGCCAAGCACGCAGGAGAAGCTGCGCCGCAGCTGGGCCGTTTCCTCACTGCTTGAGTCGAGACTGCATACTCGAGATGAATCCGGTTCGGCGGTAGGTGATTTCGATCGCCGTCCGTCGAACCGGACATCGTTTCCCCCTCTGTGCGTTAACCTCATGCGGCATGTCGAGCCGTCAGTCGAGCGGCCGTGCGCGAGAGGACTTGGCACAGTAGATGATCATTCGAGGGAAACTTCTCGGTCGGGCGGCGGCCGTCGCAGGCGTTGTGCTGGCGCTCGTGAGCACCGGAATCGCGCAGGCTTCGGTGCCCCAGTCGGAAACTCGGTCAGGAGTATCCGGCACCGGGATCAAGTACGTCGCCCTCGGTGACTCCCGTGCCTCCGGTCCAAGGCTGGAACCGATGTACCCCGACGCCTGTTCGCGTTCGTACGAGAACTTCGCGGGCAAGATCTCTCGGGCACTCGAGGTCGCGGAGTTCACCGACGTCTCTTGCAGCGCGGCACGCGCCGAGAACATCATCGACACTCCACAGCTGATTCCGAACTACTGGCCTGTCCAACTCGATGCCGTTCACCCGGACACCGACCTGATCACCATCTCGATCGGCGGCAACGACTCCAACAGCATCTTCCTCGGCCCCCTGTGCGTCGCTCCGGGGCCAGGAACCGATCGTGGATGCCGGTACGACCCGCTCGCGAATTCCGTCGCCCAATCCGGAATCGACCGGGCTGCCGGAGAATTGGATCGCATCCTGACTGCGGTCACGCAGCGCGCGCCTAACGCTCGCATCTACCTGATCGGTGAGGGCGGCATGATCTCCTCTCGCGGATGCTGGCCGAACATTCCGTTCTCAGACGCCGACGCATCCTGGTTCATGGACTACTTCGCTCGCTACAACACGAAGTTCGACGAGGTGGCCCACGCCCACGGTGTGCGCACTGTCGACATTGCGGCGGCGAGCATCGCCGGCGGGCACGACGCATGTGCGAGTGCAGATCAGCGTTGGTTCGAAGGCCTGTTCTCGGAGTCGACGGCGCAGCGCTTGCACTTCACGGACGCTGGGATGACCGCGGTGGCCGATCTAGTGGTGGCGGACGTGCAAGGCTGACCGAGAGAGCCCGGTCATGGCATAGTTCGCTGCTGTGGGTATGACTTTTGTTCCCGGACAGAACGCGCCGCTGCAGGCGCCCGTGGTGACGTTTCGAGCCGAGAGCCAGACGCCGTTCGACGTGTCGGCGCTGGTAGCGGACGCGAACCTGCGGGCATTGACGTCCGCGGACTTCGTGTTCTACAACCAACCATCCACCGCTGGAGTGCAACTCGACCAGAGCGGCATCCGGGTGGAACTCGATCGACTTCACCCCGATGCCGCGGCCGTGTTGTGCATCGTCAGCGTGGATCCGGCAGCGACGGCCGCGGGCGCCTTTCGCACGGCCGGGCTCTCCGCCACCCTGAGCGATCAATCCGGTTCGGTCCTGGCCGAATTCGCGATCCCCACCGCAGGTACCGAGACAGCGGTCATCTGCTGGGAGCTGTACCGAAAGTCCAGTGCCTGGAAGATTCGGGCCGTAGGGCAGGGCTATGCGGGTGGTCTGGCGGAACTGATCTCGGTGCACGGCGTCGAGGTGGACGACGAGCCGGCACAACCAGGCCCGACAGCTGCGCCCGAGTGGGACTCCGCCGTGGAGCCGTTGGAGGTGGGCCGCGGCCTCGAGCGTGCGTGGATGATCTTCGAGGACGCCTCGCGTTCTGCCGCTTCCTTCGTCTCCAGCAGCGAGTACGCGCTTGCCCGTTTGGACGAGGATCTGACCGCAGCCGTCGCAGATCCGTCGTTGCGGAACTCGGCAGCGGGAGTGGCGGCGCGCGATGCCGCACAGAAGCGTCACGACGACCTCGTCTCACTCGCGCGGGACAATCACGCCCGCGACAGCGCTCAGCTTGCGCACGAACTCGGCGTGATCGACGGCGTGCTCCCACGGTCGATGGCGTCGTGGAAGTCGGTGTCCTGGGCGGGTACAACCGATCCGGCCCAGATCACGGCCGTCAGCGACGGAATGCGTCTTGGCGAGCTGTCGGCTCCGGACCGCGGCACACTCACCGTTCCCTACTGCGTCCCGTTGCCACTGCGCCGGCCGATCTGGGTGGACAGTACGTCGAGCAAAGCAGCGCTCGGTCTGATCAGTGCCGTCACCGTGCGCGTCATGGCCGCCGGCCCGATGCCGCTACTCGACGTCGTCGACCTGACCGGCTCGCTCACGCCACTGACCGACCGACTGGCACCGATGCTCGCGGGGCCGGTCATCACCGCTCACACCGAGATCTCGGCGCGCTTGCGGGCACTGGCCGAGGCCGTCGACATGGGCGAACTCGCGCGAATGAGTGGTGTCGCAGATGGCCCGAGTTCCCTGCGCCTGTTGATCCTCAGCGATTTCCCGCACGGATACTCCGCCGAAGACGCACAGACCATCATGTTCCTCGCTGAACGCGGGCCGGCAATCGGTTTGTCGATACTGATTGTCGGAGAGGATGAGTCGAACTTCGCGGAAGAATCCGTCGCCGCGCTGTCCGAGGGGTGCCAACATCTTTCGGCAGCAGGGCAGACGGAGGTTCACGATCCGTGGACCCGCACGCAATGGCACTTCACCCCGGACGTGCTCGACCCGATCTCCGAGTCGCGAATTCTGGCAGTGTTCGACCGCACCTAGCGGCCGATGGCGGATTGCCGAGCGCACAGGCAGAGTGGTGGTACGACCACGCGCGGTGTGTGGCGGCAATACTCGAGGAGACTCATGGCATTCTGGGATCAGTTGAAGGCTAAGGCTCAGGAGATGAACGGCCAGCTCAAGACAAAGACCAGCCAGTTCCAGAACAAGGAATTCAAGAACGCGAGCATGGCAATGTGCGCGTTGATCGCCGCCGCAGACGGTTCGATCGATCCGTCGGAGCGTCAGAAGACCGCCGCGCTGATCATGAGCAACGAGTCGCTCGCGGTCTTCCCGCCGGACGAGCTTCGTGAGCAGTTCGACTGGTACTGCAGCAAGCTGTCCTCGGACTACGAGTTCGGCAAGGTCGAGGCAACCGCGACCATCGCCAAGCTCAAGTCGAAGCAGGATCAGGCCCGCGCAGTCATCCAGATCGGCATCATCATCGGCGGCGCGGACGGCAACTTCGACGAGCACGAGCGCGGCGTCGTACGCGACATGTGTTTTGCAGTCGGAATCTCTCCGGCCGAGTTCGATCTCTGATCGATTCAGAGCATGAAAGCGGGTGCGGCGCGAAAGCGCTGCACCCGCTCTTCTTTTCAGTACTCGGGATAACCGTCCTCGGGTCCCAGCATGCGCTCGATCCTCGTCCGCGTGATCTTGGCGAGCTCGTCGACGCAGACCTTGCGCTCGACGGACCGTTCGTTGGACATGCGCTGGCCGATGTTCTCGAGCAGGTCGTCGGCGTCGTGGCCGTGCGAACACCACAGATACCGGAAGCCGAAGTTCCGCTCGTACTCCTCGCCGGCGCGATAGATGGTTGCCATGACGGCGTCGTCCGGAACCCAGATCGAGCATTGCTCGAGGTGGGACGGCACGCTGTTCCTACGGACGCCGACCCGTGGATGGCATTGCAGGGCGCGTTCGACGTCCTCGTCCGAGAGGTTGAGAATCGCGTCCTCGGCGCGCGAGAGGATCTCCGCGTGATCGGCGAACGGACGTCCGTCGCTGACCCACCCGGCCCACGTCAGCGAGCAGCAGCACTCGAACAATGCGTGAACTGCCTTCTGCCGCGGTAGTTCGTTGAAGCGCTCCAACCCGATCGATTGATGTAGCAGCATGTGACCTCCCGGCCCGTTGTGCCTTCAGGCGCGCTCGACATGCCGCGCGGTAACCAGATGCGCGACCATTTCGATAATCCGCCGCTTCACCTGGGAAAGGAAGGTTTGCTCACCGAGTTTTCAGGTTCTTAACGCGGCGTAACGAGCTGACCCACACAACGCAGGAGCCCCACCGGCGACAACCGGCGAGGCTCCAGACCGGGACCCCTTGGAAGGAAAAGACCCGATCGTGACTGACCTTCTTCTCTGGTCGGCCCGTATCCAGCTAGGCGCTTTGCTCGCTCGGGCTCGCCATCACCAGCAAGCTCAAAACGAACACCAAGGTCGTTAATAGGGCGCTCGCTGCGAAAAAGTGCGCAGAGACCAGTTCCGCGGTCGACGTTGAGTAGTTGTACGGATTCGCGGGTGGCGCTGCGCGTGCAGGCTCAGGATGTGACCATCTGGCGGAAGATCGGCGTGTTGTTCCTTGCATTGGTCTGGACGCTCGTGGCGGCGGCCTTGGTGTTGTTCGGTCTGTGGGATTCAATCGACACGAGCTGTGACGGACCTGCGGAACGCGACATGGCCGGTGGCGGATGGCTGGTGATCGCGACGTTGTCCGTATGGTCTGGGGCATTCGTCGTCTGCGCGCTTCGTCTCCACACCGTGACTGCGGCCGTGCTCGCGACACTGTCGGTCGTATCGTCGACACTGGTCGTGGTCAACATGCTCGCCACTGCCTCGGGCCTTTGTTGGTGAATGTCTATTCGCCTTCCTGGTCGTTCACGCGTTCGGATTTTTCGATGATCGCGTGCATCGAAAAAATGCCTATACCCAACGTGATCACCCTCTCGAACTTCCCGAAAAGAACCGCGTTAAGAAATTCAGAAGTGTTGCAGGAAAACAATTTTGGTCCCGGGTTGCATAGGTGATCAAGTGCCCCGCAGATTCGTTACCCCAGTTCCGCCCGTTCTGGACAGGCTTTCGGGTTCCGCTCATTAGCCACCGTGGTCTTGGACATACTGAGGTCATGACGAGCCGAGGAGTGGTACGTAGTTGGGACGTGGGGGGTATGCAGGGCGTGATCGACTCCGCAGACACTCCGGGCGGTAGCTGGACCTCATGGACATCTGTAGTGGTCCACGGGTTCCCGGGTTTGGTCGAAGGTCAGGAAGTCGAGTTCGAATGGAATCAACTCGACGAGGCGGCAGACGGTTACGACTTTCACACCGTGCAGGCGTGGCCAGTCGGCGAGGACCACACGCCGCCGGGACCGCCCGGTTTCAGGGCTTGGGATATCGATCCCGACGGCACCGTTCACGAGGTCACCGATCTAGACATCACCGACCTCGACGATACGATCGCGCCCCCGATCGGCACCCCAGCGATCGGTGTCGTCACCACGTGGAATGGTGAGGAAGGCTGGGGAGTCATCGACTCCGCGGACACTCCGGGCGGTTGTTGGACCTTCTACAGCGCCCTACACCCCGACGAAGTCATCAACGCTCGGCCGGGCGACAGTCTCAGCATCGGCGGAGGGATCAGCGCTCTCGTCGTCGGAGAGCAGGTCGACTTCGAATGGGAGCCGGTCATCGACCAGGACGGATACAAATTTCGTGCGATCAAGGTCAGGCCGCGGCGGGATATCCCCCCGTGGCGCGTCGAACGAATCGGTAGGTAGCTCGACATCGACGGCACGTCGACGACCACCTGCCCTGCCTCGAACGCCGCGAAGCGCTCGCCAACCGCAGCCTCGAGCACCCTCGCATCAAAGTCCCACCTCACTGGCTCAACGTCGACGGACCGATCATGCTCGAGGTAGCCCTTGGGCATGCCTCTTCGTGCGCATTCGAGCCTGAAGACAACCATCAATCGTGCACCGTGCCACATCAATGCCCTCACCACGCATTTCCAGCCACACCTTGTGCGCGCCGTAGACCGAATAGTTCTCGGTATGCGCGGCTGACCTCGGCTGTAAGTTCTTCGTCGTGCACGGTCCGCTGGCCCCTCGACTGCAGGAGCGGCACCCGAAGATGGTCGAACCAGTACGCCGGCGCCGCCGGTTCGCGCAGAATGGAAGTCGGCGCAGACACCGACGAACCACGGGAGCGATGCGATGATCCGACGACGGCTCGGCCAAGCATTGATGGTGATCGCGCTCGCCTCCGCGGCCGTTTCGACCGCGCCCGTCCACGCGCAGGAACCGTCGTCAATCACGACGCCGGGCACAGTGACCGCGGTAGCTTCCCTGCCGGACTCCTTCTGGATTCCCGGCGCCGCCAACGCATCAAAGCTCACGTACTGGTCCACAGGACCGCTGAACCAACCCGCGTTGAGTACGGGCGCGCTCTTCCTGCCCCCCGGCGATCCACCCGAAGGCGGCTGGCCGGTCATCTCGTGGGCTCACGGCACTGTAGGTATTTCCGACCAGTGCGCTCCCACCGTGACCGGGACCGTCGGCAGTCCGTACCTCACGAACTGGCTCTCGCAGGGCTACGCGATCGTCGCGACCGACTACGTGGGGCTTGGCACGCCGGGAATCCACGCGTACCTGGACGGACCGTCGGCGGCGCACAGCGTGATCGACATGGTGCGTGCCGCGCGTGCGGTCGAACCGTCGCTCTCACCGCGGTGGTTGGCACTCGGACAGTCTCAGGGCGGGCAGGCCGCTATGGTCACGGCAGCGATCGCCACACGGTACGCACCCGAATTGGACTACCGGGGCGCGGTCGCGACCGGGGCGCCGTCCAATCTGGAGAACCTTGCACCACTCGTGGGGCCGGACTTTCCCCGCTTGCCACTGACCGGCAGCACCGTGTTCGTCTCGTACCTCTTGGCCGGACTCCGGGCGGCGCGACCCGATCTCGACATCGATCGCTACCTGACACCACGCGGCACGGATGCCCTGGCCCGAGCCGAAACCGACTGCTACCAGGACATGGCATCGGGCCTCGGCGACGTCACGATCGGCGATCTGGTGAACCGGCCCCTCGACGATCCCGCGGTGCTGGCTGCTGCTCGCGGCATGCTGGAGATCCCGACGACCGGGTACGCCCGGCCAGTGTTCCTCGGGCAGGGGCTGACGGACGAGATAGTGCCGGCACCGCTGGCTTTGAAACTCGCGGCCGAACTCGCCGCCAACCGCCAGCCAGTTACATTCCGCACATATCCGACCGGTCATATCGAGACGATGCGGGCAGCGCTCCCCGAAAGCCTCTCCTTCGTCCGGAATCTCTTCCAGCCGTAGGTGAATCATGCGTTTCGTGAGAGCTTGTCCGACCCACTTTTGATCCTCTCAGCACCGTCAGGAGTGCGCGGTTGACCGAGGATCTGCCGAAGCCGAGCGTCGCAGCTATGGCGTCGAGGCTCTTGCCCCCGCCGCAGGTTGGACCGTCACCGAACATCGGGAGCGAGGCGCGTCAATAACCATAGAACTCGACATCGCATGTCCTGGGGCCGCGGATCTAGACACGTACAGCGTCCAGGCGATCGACTTCGACGTTTACGGATCGCTTGGGTACACAGGAAGCTGAATCCAGCGGGCTGCCAGGGGTGTGGTTCAACGGACTGACTGATCGATTGTCGACTGAGCTTGGGCTACCTCCTCGTCGTGGGGAGGACAGCATGCGGTGGGACCTGTCTACCGTGGTGGTCACTGCCTATCGGGGGAAGCCGGACAACTTCGTGAACATTGCAAGCCCTCAATACCGAGCAGAAGAAGACCAAATCGACGAGTACATCGTCAATTAGAGCCCGACGACGAGGTGTAGCACGCAGATATCACTACAGCCACCCTATCCGCGCATACGTGTGCACCGCCCCACCTCGCCGGTCTTCAGGAAGAATTCGACTGGTCGGAGGCCGTCGACGGCATCGATCCATTCCAGCCACAGTGCGATGCGACCAGACGTACCGACTTTGACCGATCTGCTGAAATATTCTTCCTGGCAACAGAATTCGACTGAACCTGGTCAGGAGATGGCCTCGATCGCTAGTCCTCGTCCTCGTACTCCGGTTCGGGCTCATCCATCCATGACTGATATCCCGGACTCGTCAGACGCAAGTCGATCGCACTGACACTTAGGTGCAGTGAAATGACCGCTTTCGGCAGGTCCCACCGGAGAGCTGCCTTTGGTTCGGGTTCGGCGCTCGTGGCTGTCCCCAGGAGTGCGGTAAATGCCACATCGAGGTTCGTGAACCCTTCGTCCAGCAACGGGCGCACCACTGTCATGGGCGTGGCGTCATCTGCCACGTCCGTGACGAAGATCGAGATCCAATTCATTCTGTGTTGCCGCCCGAACATTATCGATTCGGGCCGACCGACACGGAGGCCGGTCCGAATCGAGGCGCCGGTTTGATCCGATTCAACGAGCTCCCATCCAGCTTGTGCGCAGAAGGGTTCGAGGTCGTCGACGGCCCAGGTCCAGTTGAATTCTGCGGCGAGGCGGGCAATGCGGGCGGCGCCCTCGATGTCGACGTGCATGCGTGGATGCTATCTGCGAGTGTCAACATGACCCGTACCTGGAACGGACGCTCCTAGGAATTACACGCTGTCAGAGAACTCGGCCGCCGCGGAGGTAGACCTGCGCTGAACGTCGAGGTCAGAGATCCCGCGCCGAGTGTCGCAGCGGCGAGAACGCCAGTGTGCCTGCCGCGATGGCGAACACGATGGTGACGCCGATCAGGGTGGGGCGTTCGCCGATCGCGCCGACCAACAGGCCTGCTGTCACGGCGCCGAGGGCGGCCATGGTGCGGTTGACGGAACGCCGGGCGGCATTCACGCGCCCGAGAAGCTCATCCGGAGTGAGCGCTTGCCAATAGCCCATCTCGTTCGCGTTCTCCGCGCCTGCCGCCAAGCCCTGCAGGCCAAGAGCTGCGAAGAGCAGGAGATGGCCAACAATTGTGTCGGTCGCGAAGGTAACGAGAAGCCAGGTGAGGGGATACAGCGAGCGGGTGAGGATGACCGTTCGTCCTGGTCCGATTCGCGTGCCGATCGCATGTGCACTGGACGCTCCGAGGAGGCTTGCGACACCGAACGTCGTCAGAAGCAAGCCGTATGTGTAGGCGCTGAACCCGAGTGAGCGGAGGGCGAAGAGAGACAGCACAGTCAACGCGGCTCCGTTGGCGAGGAACCACACGTGTGTCGATATTGCGAGTGGGTTGAGAGTGCGGTGGCGGTAGGTGAATCTCAGACCCTCACGCACTTCGTTCATCAGGTTGCGGGAGCGAGAAGCGGGTCGCGGCTCGTCTACGTCGAGACCGGAATTGAGTGCGGCATCAGCGAGATAGCTGATTGCGTCGACGGCAATCACCACGGGAGCGCCGAGCAGGCCTACGAGTGCGCCTCCGACCGTTGGCCCCAATGTCGTTGCTGCTGCGTCGGCTTGGTCGAGTCGAGCGTTTGCTTTCACCAGTTGGCTGCGTGGAACCAGTCGGGGTAACAAGGACTGCATCGCAGCGAAGCCGAACACCGAGAAGGAGCCGAACAACAGCAACACGATGACCAGGACCCAGATGTGCAGAAGGCCAGCGAGCCACAGAAGCGGAACAGTGCCGAGTGCTACCGCTCGACCGACGCTGGCCCACACTAGGATTGGCTTTCGCCGCCACCGATCGACGTAAACCCCCGCGAACAACCCGAGCACCGCATAAGGAATCAACTGAGCCGCGTTCACCATACCGACTTCGAAGGGCGTCGCGTCTAGAAGCTGCACTACCAAAATGGGCATCGCCACCGCTGTCACCGACGAGCCGGCCGAACTGATCACCGCGGCCGTGAGGAAGCGGCGAAATGATGAACGATTGACGGCCGGAGAAACCTCACTCATTGCTTCTACTCACGATGCCGCCACATGTCCGACTCCGCAGGTCCGTCCCATGAAGGGGACTGTAGTCGAGCACTCCCGATATGGTGCTGAACCCGAGACTGTTGTTTGGCATTGCGAAGTTGACAGAAGTACTCGACATGGTGACAGGGGGGGCGACTCTACCGATTCGAGGGAAGGCATCACCATGATCGAAACAGGCTCTCCCACACGCATTTTCGTGATGCCCCGCACTGAAGAACGCGACGGGTACGAGAATGAGTGCTTCACCCATTGCGTCCAAGGCATGTTCCACCGCTGGATGTCAGGGCACCACAGGATCTTCGGCCCTTTTCCTCGCACGCCAAGCCGTCGCCAGCGGCACCGTCGAATGCGCATTGGCTGTCGGCTTCGAGCAGATGAAACCCGGCGCACTCAAGCGGGTCTGGGACGACCGCCCAGCGCCGATGTTCCGTTTCGACGATCTGATGACCGAGATCCAAGGCGTCCACGACGCGCCGCGCACAGCCCAGATGTTCTATCGGAACCATGTCGACAATGCGGTGGCAAGACCGTCCTCGGTGCCTGGTGGGCAGATCTGGTCGGCTGCGGCAAGCACGGAAGCGGGTGCGTGACCCATGGCCACGCCGTGAGCTGCCCAGTCCGGCATTTCCAGATCGTTGATGCCGTCACCGACGGCTAGGGTCCGTGTTGCGGCGACGCCCAGCTCGATGCGCAGCCTTTCCAGCATCGCCGCCTTGCTTACGCCGGCTGCGGTCAAGTCGGCCAGTGGTTCGTCTTCGTAGCACAGGCTTCGAATGCCGGGGAGGTCGAGAGCAGACAAGATTTCGGTCAGCTCCTGCCCACTGTGTCCAGGCCAGTGGATCGCTAGTCGGGTGGTCGGCGTGGTCGCAAGTTCGTCGATATCGACCAGCTCGACCTCGCCGTGGTGCATATCCGCGTCGTCGACACGGCCGGTTGCTCTGACCCCGATGCCCGGGTTCTCGGCTACGAAGATCGCGCCGGGTAGTTGTTCGCGTAGTGCCGCGATGGGAGTGCGTAAATCGAAGACCACTTGCTCCGCGATTTTCCCGGTTGCGGCATCGATCAGCACGGCCCCGTTGGAGCAGATCGCGAACCCCGTCATGATATCGAGCTCGAGTAGGAACGGTCGTGTGGCGGGGGCGAGTCTGCCGGTGCACAGCACGACGTGGGCTCCGGATCGAACAGCGGCCCGCACAGCCGATCTCACTGCGATGCTGATCGTTTCGTGCGCGAGCGGATTCGTGTCCTCCGCGACGTGCAGGGTGCCGTCAATGTCGAGGGCAATCATCATCGGGTGGCCGGATTCGAAAACCAAGGGTCATCCTTCGATAGTGTCAACTCGACAAAATTCATCGGTAGACCGTGTGTAGGTCGGTTCGGGTGCAACATACTCGAATCGGTATTCGTCGCCCAAACAGAAGCGGTGTCCGCCACGTTATCGGCACCGTCCACAGACTCGGCGGGCGCGGCATCGCATTCCGCTCCCTCACAGAAGGATTCGACACCACCGAGGACGGACGGTGGTTCCTGAGCTGCGGTCATCGGATCACGCGAGGTCGCCCGCGGCCATGAAATGCCCGAATCAGAAATGTCAGACCTGGTTAATGAACTCCCCACAAGGTGAGACGGGTTTCTCGGACACGCTGTCGATTCGACAACTGTTGAAATCGATTTCGCTCCGGAACTGTTTTCTGTCGGCGGACGAGGGTTAGCTGGTGATCTGCACTTATTTCTCAGTCACATAAGGGAACATGTCTCATCCTCCGGTGCCTCAGAAACAGCCTTGGTCTCAACAGTTCACGGCCGATTCTGAGACTGACAGCGAAATCCGAGACCGCAGTCGGCGAACCAAAGAGGGCTTTCCACTCTGGTTGGAGGGTCCCTGGCTGGTATGCCTCGTATGGCCCGCGAGATGTCCTGCAAGAACACGGTTTCCGGCGGATTGAGCCGCTACTGTGCAAAGAGTCGGAAACGGTCGTCGCGAATGGCCGCTGCCACTTGTTGGGCACTCTGTTCTTCCGCGTCGCCCGACGTGTCCAGTACATGATCGTCGAGCTCGCCGAGGTCGGAAAACTGATCCCACATCGAGAGGATTGGCCCCTCATCGATCAAGGCGCTTGGCGCGGTTCGGGCTTGGGCTCGCTTCAGCGTGACGTCGCGCTGCGGCCGGAGCACGATGTAGTGGACCGCCAAGTTCGGGTGCTGTGTCGCGTGAGTTCGGAAGTGAGGGAGCATCCACGGCCCTATGATTCCGTCGATCACCGTGGTGAAGTCGCCGCGAGCATACGTATAGGCGGCGCCGGCGATCACATCCATGACAGTCTGGTTCTGCGCATCGGACGTGGGGTCGTACGGAGGTATCGCGCCCGAAACAATGCAGTGCCAGAAGTCGTCCGTGTGCAGATGAACGCCTTTGCTGTAACCGCGGGCAAGTTTCGCGGCGAGGGTCGACTTCCCTGCCCCTGGTGGGCCGGTCAGAATGATCACTTGTGCGCTCACGCACCACAACCTATCCCTATCTCGACGGCTGAAGCACCCGATTTTCCCGGCGTAGGTCCAGTATTCTCACCGAACGACGCAGCGACGTCGTGCGTAGCTTCGCCGCCGTCGTGCTCGCGGTTTGGCCGCGAACATTACGGTCCCGAAGTCGCACCCCGCGCTGGCAGTGCGCCGCCATGCACCCGGATCGTGCGTTCTCGTGCGGGTAGTGCAATGCACGGCTGGGCGGAGAGTTTCGTGGTTGTCGACGCCGTCGAAGTCCCCTATGGCATCTCCGATGGAGATACGCCCAACCCTGGGTCAGCTTCGCCGGAAAGTCGAGTATGGTCCGGTCATGGGCCGACTCACAGAACTACTCAAGTCCGTAAGATCACTCGGATCACGCAAAGACACCGCCGCCAAGCAGGAAAAACGCGCACTGGATCGGTGGGAAAACGAAGGCGGCCCTGTCGCAGAGGATCCACGACAACGCTGACCCCGGACGAGTGCCAGCGCGCCTGGACCGATCAACCCAGCCAGAATGGGCCGCAACTACCCGATCGGCGCCGGCAGCGCAGACCTCGACGCACACAGAAGTGCAACAGACGTTTTCGACGGCTGAGTTCGGTCGCACTACGTCGTGGGCAGTGACGAATCCCCGTGGTGACCAGTGGCTATGACGACCACCTGAACAACAGCGTCTTCAGGCATCTCGGGGTAGTAGTTGGCCCGGAGTTGTGTTGCGAAATTCGTCATGTCGGTGCCGGGTGGCTGGCGAGCTGCTAGCGGCGACAGATGAGCGAGATCGTACGTTTCTACAGCGGTGACCTGTCCTGCAAGGGGGCGGGCGGTCGGGTGATTATCGAAGATGAAAATTGCCGGCCCTTCGTGTATGTCTTCGCGCCAGCGGACGGTGGAAACTTTCGCGCCAGAAACCACTGCCGTGTAATGCTTCTGATCAAAGTGCACGGTTTGAGCAGGCGCGCCGGTCGTCATGTTCGTATTCTCCACTAAGCGTCTGCTCCGGAACATAGATCGAACGAAGAATCGCGTTCAACCACTCCCCGCCCGGTAAGCCCGTCCTGCTCCCAACTGCTTGTCGCTGATATTCGCCGACTTCCGAGGCTGCAGATGTTCACCGGATGCGTTCTCGCAGGATGCTCGAACATCGTGGCCGAGGTCGGTTGTTCCCGAAGCAATCAACAATGCTGGCTGTGCGAGCAACGCCGCATCTGTACGCGCGTGGGCGGTCAAGGGGAGTTCCGTGTCAACCGACGTGGACGTGGGGCCGTCGGGACTGATCGGGTTCGGCGCGACGTAGAACCTCACGGGTCACCGGAGCGGTCTCGCCCTCGCCGATGAAGAGGAATCGGAGTAGGTACATGATCGGATTTCCCTCCGTCCATTCGAAGTAGACGTCGGGAATCACGCCGGTGATGTCCCTCGTCCGCAGGAGAACCGCCGCAATGGTGTTGGGGACGGCAGGACTGTCGACCCAGAGAATCCGGTGCTCACCGCGCTGTCGTCCGTGGACGAGGAGGTCGGTGCTGAATTCGGAGGAGTCTGTGACGTTGACTTCGATGAAGATGATCGACTCCGCCTCCGGGATGTTGCTTTCGGCGCGCTGCTGCGATTCCTTCTGCCGATACTCGTCCTCGTCGAGACGATCGACGTCGTGCGCCACCATCGCGAGGTAACCCTTCTCGGCTGCCTCGGCGATGAATTGCAGTGCAGTCTCGTCGAATTCGACAGAGGTTGCCCGTAGTTCGAAGGCTCGCGAGATCCGGGAAAGGAAGGACACCACCATGATCGCGGCGATGAAGAACGATGCGACTTTCACACCGTCCGGGCGTTCGAAGATGTTCGCGATCGTCGTGTAGACGAACAAAACTGCAACAAAACTGAACCCCACGAACAGTTTTCGCTGACCGTGCTTGCGAGCGGACAGGGCAACGGCGACGGTCGCCGACGAGATGAGCACGAGGACACCGGTTGCGTACGCGGAACTCTGAGCGTCGACACCGGCGTCGAAGTAGATCGTGACAGTGATGGCGATGACGCTGAACACGAGGACCAGCGGACGCACGGCGCGGGCCCACGACGGCGCCATGCCGTAGCGGGGGAGATACCTCGGAACAAGATTGAGCAACCCTGCCATTGCCGATGCACCGGCAAACCAGAGGATCAGGATCGTGCTGAGATCGTAGACAGTTCCGAAGATCTCACCCAGATAGTCGTGCGCGAGGAAGGCAAGCGCGCGACCGTTGGCAGCGCCTCCGGGCTGGAACTCGTTTTCTGGGATCAGGATGGTAGTGACCAGGCTCGACGTCAGCAGGAATCCGCTCATGATCAGCGCCGCCGTGGTGAGCAGCCGCCGTGCACCTTTGATGCGGCCACGTGGATTCTGTTCCGTGTCGTGCGGATCGCCCTTGATCTGCGGCATGACCGCGACGCCGGTTTCGAAGCCGGACAGACCGAGAGCCAACTTCGGGAAGACGATCAGCGCGATCAGGATCATCATCGCCGGATTTCCGTGCTCGGTGGTCATGGCGCGCGTCCAGTCGGTGACCAACGACGGCGCAGTCACGATGTGCCACAAACCTACGGAGATGACCACCACGTTCAAGGCGAGGTAGACGGCGACCAATCCGACCGCGATACCGATCGCTTCGGTGAATCCGCGGAGGAATACCGCAGCGAGGAGCGCGAGCAGAACCAGGGTGACGGCGACGGTGTGTCCGGAGAGAAAGGTTGGAGCAAAAGGGTTCTCGACGAGGTGCGCCGTGGCATCGGCAGCCGAGAGCGTCATAGTGATGAGGAAATCGGTGGCCGCGAAGCCGAGAAGCACGAGAACGAAGATCTTGCCGCGCCACTTGGGCAGCAGCTTTTCGAGCATGGCGATCGAACCCTCGCCATGCGGACTCTCGCGAGCCACTCGCCGGTAGACCGGGAGCGCACCGAAGAGTGTCAGCAGGATCAATACGACTGTCGCGATGGGAGCCAACGTGCCGGCCGCCAGTGCCGCGATACCGGGTTGGTAACCGAGAGTGGAGAAGTAATCGACACCCGTCAGGCACATCACCTTCCACCACGGGTGGCGCTTCTCCTTCTTCGGCGCCATCCGGTGTGGCCCCAGATGTCCGGCTGGTTCCTCGGTGATGTCCGCGAGCAGCCAGGCCTCGGTGCGTTGTTTCACAGACGGAGCCGTGTTGTCGGCCGGGACCTCGTTGTCGGCTGCGGTCACCACGGCGTCACGGCTTCAGATAGACATCGTTGAGCGTGACGGTCCGCAGGTTCCGGCTCCGGATTAGGTCCACCAGTTGCGGATACACGTGGGTCACGGGCAGATAGTTGAGGTGTCCGATCACGATGGCCCCCGGATTGAAGTACTGGTTCGCCATCTGCAGGATGTACTCCTCGGTGATCAACGAAGAATCCGACAGCGACCCGTACCAGAGGGTGGGCACGGTGTAGCCGACGCTCGCGGCCACGGAATCGACTGTCGCGTTGTGCCTTCCGTACGGCGGACGATAGTACGGCGCCGCGTCCACGCCGTAGGTGTTGCGCAGGAACGTGCCGTTCTTCGTCAGCTCGTCGGCGATCTGCTGCTTCGACACTGACGTCAGATCCGGGTGCGAGTAGGTGTGATTGCCGAGCTGAATTTGTCCGCTCTCGACAAGAGGTCTGAGAAGTCCGGCGTTTTCGGTCCACGAGTTGTATTGCCCGTTGACGAAGTACGTCAAACGGATGCCGGTGTCTTTTGCGAACTGTGTGTAGAGGCGCACGACTTCGGAGCTGGCTCCGTCGTCAACCGTCAGGGCAAACAGATCTCCGCCGCCGGGCAGGGCGGTCAACGATCCGCCGGCGGGCAGCGGCACCCGGGCAGACGGCGGTGGAGGCGGCAGCAAGGCAGGCGGGAGATTCGGAACAGCGGCGGGGTCTGCTGGCTCGTCGGCTGCGGCGACCGCCGTCCCGACCGAACGTGACGAACAAGCGGTTCCCATGGTCACCGCGGCGGTTCCGGTCAGAGTTGCTGCTGCGAGGGCACTGAGGAAGCGTCGGCGGTCCACAGGGCGGAGCCTAGAGCAGATTCGCCCAATTCGGACTTCATTCTCAGCGTTCTTTCAGCGAATGACCAGCCGTGTCCGGTATCGACAGGTTCTACTCAGGAACGGTGGATAGCGTGTCGGCCGTGGAACCGCGACCTCGACACTCGGCAACCAGGCACAGGCGTAGGCGTCAACCGCAGCGGTCGACGCTCTCGGTAGGGCGCAAGCTGGCGGCGGCATCCCTGTCGACGACGATTCTGGTGGGCGTCGGAATCGGGTGGTACGTGCAGTCGGATCTGACGTCGGGGCTGTACCGGTCGGATGCGCTCTCCGCCCTCGGCGACGACGCCGGCAGTTCACTCGACGGGGATACCAACATTTTGTTGATCGGTCTCGACAGTCGCAAGGCGATGGACGGCAGCGATCTGCCGGCAGAGTTCGTCACCGACAAGTTGCACGCAGGGGATAGCGATGTGGGTGGGTACAACACGAACACGCTTATCCTGCTCCATGTTCCGGGCGATGGTGGCAAGGCCAGTGCGGTGGCAATTCCACGCGACGATTACGTCGCGGTACCCGGCTATGGAATGGCCAAGATCAAGGAAGCCTACGGAATGGCGAAGGCTGATGCGGACGCCAAACTCGTAGCGGACGGTGTGACGGATCCTGCTGCACGAGAACAGCAAGCGCGTGAAGTCGGTCGGCGGTCGACACTGACCACCGTGCAGAATCTGCTCAAGGTTCCGATCGATCACTTTGCCGAAGTGAACCTGATGGGCTTCTATGACGTCGTCTCGGCTATCGGCCCTGTTCAGGTGTGCCTCAACAATCCGGTGCAGGACGATTTCTCGGGCGCCAACTTCCCGGCGGGGGTTCAGACTCTCGATGCGTCACAGGCACTTTCGTTTGTCCGTCAACGCCACGGCCTGGACAACGGGGACTTGGATCGCACCCACCGGCAGCAGGCTTTCATCAGCGCGGTGATCGCCAACTTGAAGGGCTCCGGCGTCATCGGAAACATTCCGAAGATGACGGCACTGGCCGACGTGGTGAAGAAGGACGTGGTGATCGATTCCGCCATGGATCCCGTCCGATTCGCTTCTCAGGCAAGCGCTCTCGCGGGTGGGAACATCGACTTCTACACCCTGCCCATCGAGGGATACGAGACCGTCGACGGCCAGGACGTCAACATGGTCGATCCGGCGCGTCTGCGTATCGAAGTGTCGCGGATCTTCGCGGGAGGTGACTCGGCATCTGCACCTGCGATGGACACCGCTGTCTCGACCGGGAACGAAGTTGTGGATATCCGCAACGGAACCGCGACGGACGGGTTGGGCGCCGCGTTGGCAGCGGCGATGAAAGCGTCGGGAGTCGAAGTCGGAGAGGTGAGCACCGCAGCTGCGACGGCAAAGTCGGTGGTCAGCTATGGAGTCGGCGCCAAAGCCGTCGCAGAGGCGCTGGCCGAGCAGTTGGGCGTGGCCGCAGTGCCGAACGAGCAGGCAGCGGCCGAATCAGTGTCTGTACTGATCGGTGAGGACAATGCGCAGACCGTGTTCTCGGCCGCTCCGGCGCAGTCGGACTCCTCGGTATCCGCCGGCACAGTTCCCGACACGGGAGCACAGGGATCACCTATCCGAGCCGACGCGAATGGCGGCATCCCCTGTGTGGACTAACTCTCAGGTAATTCGCACCAAACTCACGCTGACTTCTTCGATCTGCGGGTCTACATTGGAGAAGTCGAACTCAGTCGGGTACTTCACCTTTGGGGTACCTGACTGAGATTGCGTAGTTGAAAGGATCACCGACATGGCTACAACAGCAGCGGTACAGAATCCGACACGCTCACGTGCCAGGACCATGTCCTTGTCCGAGTACGTGGCAGAGCATCCGGCGCAGCGCGTTTTCCCGCCCACGAGTGAGCGGGCGGCCAGGATGGCGATGCTCATCATGTTCGCCCTGATGGCCGTCACCCTCGTCGTACTGGTACTTGACGAGGCAGGAATCTTCGGATGAAGGCAGCGGTCTTCGGCTGAGCCCGACCTTTAGTTACTCTTGAGTAATGACTGAACAGAAGAGCTGGAATGCGTTCACCGTCGAGCGCGAAGACAACATCGCCCAGGTGACGCTGATCGGGCCGAGCAAGGGCAACGCGATGGGGCCGGATTTCTGGAATGAACTCCCCGAAATCTTCGCCGACCTCGACGCCGATCCCGAGGTGCGTGCAATCGTCATCGCCGGTTCCGGCAAGCACTTCTCGTTCGGCCTGGACCTGCCGGCGATGAGCGGTGAATTCGGTGCCGTCCTCGCGGACAAGGCTCAGGCAGGCCCGCGCACCAAGTTCCACGACATGATCAAGCGCATGCAGTCGGGCATCAATGCCGTCGCAGACTGCCGCAAGCCCGTCGTCGCAGCTGTTCAGGGCTGGTGCATCGGCGGCGGCGTCGACCTCATCACGGCGGCGGACATCCGCTACGCAAGTGCCGATGCCAAGTTCAGCATCCGCGAGGTCAAGGTCGCGATCGTCGCAGACATGGGCAGCCTCGCGCGTCTGCCCGCGATCATCGGCGACGGACACCTGCGTGAGTTGGCTCTGACCGGCAAGGACATCGACGCAGCGCGCGCCGAGAAGATCGGCCTCGTCAACGACGTTTTCGAAGATGCCGACGCGGTACTGGCCGCGGCGCGCGCGACCGCCAAGGAGATTGCGCTCAATCCGCCGCTCGTGGTCCACGGGATCAAGGACGTGCTCGATCACACCCGCAGCGCGAGCGTGAACGACAGCCTTCGCTACGTCGCAGCCTGGAACGCGGCGTTCCTGCCGTCGCAGGATCTGACCGAGGCCATCACCGCCGTCTTCCAGAAGCGCCCGCCAGTCTTCCAGGGTGAGTAGAAACTGCAAGGGTGAGTAGGAACTGCAAGGGCGAGTAAAAACAGCACAAAAAATCCCCGCACATCTTCCGATGTGCGGGGATTTTCGTAAGGCCTGAGAACTTGAGCTCAGTGACCGCCGTTGGCAGCGAGACGCTTGATCGAAGCCTCGATCTCGGCCTCTGCCTCGGCGCGGCCGACCCAGTTGGCTGCCTCGACGTGCTTGTTCGGCTCGAGGTCCTTGTAGTGGACGAAGAAGTGCTTGATCGCATCGAGCTCGAACTGTGAGATGTCACCCAGATCCTGGATGTGATCCCAGCGGGGGTCACCGGCCGGAACGCAGAGGACCTTGTCGTCTCCGCCGGCCTCGTCGACCATCTTGAACATCGCGACTGCGCGAGCCTCGACGATGACGCCGGGGAAGACCGACTCGGGGAGCAGGACCATGGCGTCGAGCGGATCGCCGTCCTCACCCAGGGTGTTTTCGATGAAGCCGTAGTCGGCCGGGTAGCCGAAAGCTGTGTAGAGGTAGCGATCGAGTTTGACGCGACCGGTTACGTGGTCGACCTCGTACTTGTTGCGCTGACCCTTGGGGATCTCGATGGTGACGTCGAACTCCACGCCGATTCCTCGCTGTCGTGTCGGTAATGATTCGTCGGAAGGATATCGGGTCAAGGATAAGGTTGCCTGACCACCCAGTAGGCAGAGCACAGACGGAGGGGCGTTGGCGGGCCAAGGAAAGAAGAAGATCGGCTCGTTGGAAGAGAGTCGACGGCGTAACTTCCGCATCCTTCTGGCGGTCGGTGCAGTGGTTGTACTGGCCGTCGCCGGAGTTGTCGTCGTGAAACTCGGTACGTCGAACGACACCGCGGGCAGCGCGACCGTGACTACGTCGCCGCAGCCTGCGCTCGTGACGCCGTCACCTCAGGTGGTGCCCGTCCCGACGGACGCACCGATCCCGAGCGCGTCGGGAATCGCAGCGGCGATCGGCCCGGCCGTGGCCAACCCGGATCTGGGGAAGTTCACCGGAGTAGTCGCTGATGCGCTCACCGGAAACATTCTGTGGAGCGCAGACCCGTCGACGCCGATGACACCTGCGTCCACGACGAAGGTGCTGACCGCATCGGCGGCACTGCTGAAGCTGCCGCTCGACCACCGGCTGGCCACGACGGTGGTCCCCGGAGCGAGCCCCGGGCAGGTCGTTCTGGTCGGCGGCGGTGACCCGACGCTGACGGCGACGCCGAAGGGGCAGAGCGGGTACTACGCCAACGCAGCGCACATCGCGGATCTCGTCGACCAGATCAAGGCTGCCGGTATGCCGGTGACCAGCGTCGTGGTGGACTCGAGTTTGTTCAAGGGCGACAACATGGCCACCGGGTGGTACCCCGCTGACATCGCGGCCGGTTACATCACCCCGATCGAATCGGTGATGATCGAAGGTGGTCGGTACGACGGCACTCAAGACGAGTCGCCGCGTTCGGAAACGCCCGCGTTGGACGCGGGCAAGGTGCTCGCTCAGGCCCTCGGTGTCGATCCCGCCAACGTGAGTCTCGGCGCGGCGCCTGCCGGTGCCAAGCCGATCGCCACCGTGCAGTCGGCGCCGCTGAGCGACCGACTGCTGCAGATGATGGAACATTCCGACAACGTGCTCGCCGAGACCATCGGGCGTGAGGTCGCGATTGCCTCCGGAATCGAAGCCTCGTTCACCGGAGCCGTCGACGCGACCGGCAAGACCTTGCAGGCCGCCGGGTTCGACTACACCGGAGTTTCGCTGCACGATTCCAGCGGACTTTCCGTCGACGATCTCATTCCCGCTCAGGTACTCGATCGCGTCATGACGGCTGCGGCCGGTGACGGTGATCCGAAACTGCGTCCGCTGCTGGACTACCTTCCGGTGGCCGGCGGAACAGGAAGTTTGTCCGACCGCTACGCGTCCGGAAACCGAACCGGTGCGGGTTGGGTACGGGCCAAGACGGGAACTCTCTCGACGGCCAGCGCGTTGTCAGGGTTCGTGGTCGATCAGAACGGGCGAGTGCTCACCTTTGCACTGATGTCCAATGACCGGCCGCCAGAAGTGAGCCGTCCTGCCCTGGACGCGATTGCCGGAGCATTGAGGAATTGCGGGTGCCAATAGTGGCCGAAAAGACTCCACAAGATGATGAAGCCTCGGCTCCGCTCGGTGGTGCCGTCGACTGGAGTCTTGCCGCCAAAGCCGGGATAAACCTGGCGCGCGGCGGCCCCGCGATGTCTCGCTACACGGCCGAGACGGCAACCGCAGAACTCGCCGAAGCGTCCAAGCGCGCAGAACTGCCGGTTCGTGAAGTGACCGGTTTGGCCGACGGTCTACCGGTCCCGGCCGCTGACGTGCTGGACCGGGCCGGGTGGATCACGGCGGCCTCGCGGTCGATGGCGCATCTCACCGGCGCCGACCCTGACGGCAGTGGCAATCTCATCGTCGGAAAGCCGGCGGGCTTGCAGGCCGGCGCCATGCTGGCGTACCTGTCTTCGGCGATCCTCGGGCAGTACGACCCGTTCACCGGCGAGCACGGCACCCTGCTTCTGGTCACACCGAACATCGTCTCCGTCGAACGGTCCCTTCGGCTGAATCCGAGTGACTTCCGGTTGTGGGTCTGCCTGCACGAGGTCACTCACCGGGTTCAGTTCTCGTCCTCACCGTGGCTAGCGGAGTACATGAAGGAATCCGTCGAAACGCTTGGTGCGACGGTGGACGAGTCGATGACCGACGTTGTCGGGCGCCTTGCTGCAGAGCTGCGCTCGCGGAAGGAACCCGACTCCAGTGACGGTGCGACGGCGGGCGGGATCATCGGCCTGCTGCGTGCTTCGCAGGCGGAACCCCAGCGTGACGCGCTGGATCGGATGCTCGTACTCGGCACCCTCCTCGAAGGGCATGCAGACCACGTGATGGACGCCGTCGGCCCCGCAGTGGTGCCGTCGGTGGCAACTATCCGCGCGGCCTTCGACAAGCGTCGGCAACGCAAGTCCAACCCCGTGCAGCGGATCATCAAGATGCTTCTCGGCATGGACGCCAAGATGGCGCAGTACGTGCGTGGCAAGGCCTTCGTCGACGCGGTAGTTCTCAAGGTCGGCATGGAGCAGTTCAACACCATCTGGACCGGGCCCGAGACCTTGCCGTTGCTCGACGAGATCGACAATCCCGACGCGTGGGTAAAGCGCGTTCTCGGCTAGATGCTGCTGCCTGAGACGCCTGCCCTCCTGGCGCTGCGACAGGCCGTGCGGGCATGGACGGTCGCATTCGAGCCACGACGCCGTGTGGTCGTCGCCCTGTCCGGGGGCGCCGATTCATTGGCGTTGACCGCAGCAGCGGTGGCGGAAACCGATTCTGTCGACGCGTTGATCGTGGACCATCGGCTGCAGCCTGGTTCTGATGCCGTCGCGCGCTCGGCCGCAGACCAGGCGCTGGCGCTGGGTTGCCGGACCGCGACGGTGCTGACCGTCGACGTAGCCGAAGGTGGGAGTCTCGAAGCCGCTGCGCGTGAGGCTCGGTACAGCGCTCTGCGCGACGCCAGGACTGACCTCCCGGTTCTGCTCGGACACACGCTCGACGATCAAGCAGAGACCGTCCTTCTCGGACTGTCCCGCGGGTCCGGTGGGCGATCGATTCAGGGTATGGCTGCATTCGATGCTCCCTGGGGACGGCCGCTTCTCGGCATCCGTCGGTCGGTGACCAGGGCGGCCTGCGTCGACCTGGGCATCACGCCGTGGGAGGACCCCCACAACAACAATCCCGAGTTCACTCGCGTGCGTCTGCGGCACGAGGCGTTGCCGCTGCTCGAAGAAATTCTCGGCGGGGGAGTTGCCGAGGCGTTGGCCCGAACCGCGACGCAGTTGCGTGAGGACGGCGAGGCGCTCGACGAGTACGCCGAGGCCCTACTTCTACGGGCTGTCGTCGACGGGGAAGTGGAAGTGGACACACTTGCCGAAGCGCCCACCGCAATCCGCCGACGCGCTCTGCGAGCCTGGCTGCTGCAGGGCGGCGCAAAAGCATTGACGGACAAACAGTTACGGGCGGTCGACGCCCTTGTGATCGACTTGCGGGGGCAAGGCGGCGTCGCGATCGGGGGCGGAACACCGGAGGCGAGGTTGGTGGCGGCCCGGCGACGTGGCAGGCTGATCCTCGGATTCGAAGACCGACGAAGGGTTTGACGCGTGTACGAGGGCGACATCGCATCGGTACTGATCTCCGAAGAACAGATCCGTGCACGAACGGCGGAACTGGCTGAGGAAATCGCCAAGCGTTACCCGGCAGGCGCCCCCGAAGGGGATCTCCTGCTGATCGGCGTCCTCAAGGGAGCGGTCTTCTTCATGACCGACTTCGCCCGCGCCCTGCCGATCCCGTCGCAGATGGAATTCATGGCCGTCAGCTCCTATGGATCCTCGACCTCGTCTTCGGGCGTCGTCCGCATCCTCAAGGACCTCGACAAGGACATTGCCGGTCGCCACGTGCTGATCGTCGAGGACATCATCGACTCCGGTCTCACGCTGTCGTGGTTGATGCGCAACCTCAAGACGCGTAACCCCGCTTCGCTCGAGGTCGTCACATTGCTCCGCAAACCGGACGCGGTCAAGATCGACGTCGACGTCCGCGACGTGGGCTTCGACATCCCCAACGAGTTCGTCGTCGGTTACGGCCTCGACTACGCCGAGCGGTACCGCGATCTGCCGTACATCGGCACCCTGGACCCTGAGGTCTACGGCGGCTGAGCCTGCTCGCGCCTGGAGTGCGGCTCAGGCGCGGACCCTGGGCAAGACATCGTCGTGCTCCAAATGGTTTCGTGTCGGGGCGCTGAGCGGTTCGTTCCAGTTTTGTGTTGGGATCGGGATGGATTTGATTTCCGAGTTGTGAACTGACGTGGATAACGCAGCTGCATCCCTGCGTGGCATACCAAATTGCTGTGAAGTGGTTCAATTCGCAGATCAGCGAATGGTGTCCCGGCGATTTCCGTTGAGGCATCTCGAAGTTCCTGCTGACGTGTCCACGGCTACGGCTACGGCCACAGACTCGAAGCATGGCGATGTCACGTGTCTCCGACAAGCCGCGATGCTTGAACGTACCCATAAAACACGCAAATTCCGCGTCGACGGATTGATCTCTCGATCAATCGCCGATGGTAGGCGTAGCGATGCGCTTTCGACGGCTCCTCATATTTTGGCCGTGCTGGCAAGTTCATCGACGGCGTACGGCTGAAGTCGGGGTACTCGCCGACTAGGTGCTGCGGTTAGGTGAGTTTCGTTCTGGAAAAGGCGAGGTAGTAGGTCCAAGGCTCGTCCTTTGTTCCGATAGGGTGGCGCTCGATCTCCAAAACTGGACGGTTTGTCGGTATCACTCTCTATTCTGATTGAACTAACGAAATCCGTTTCAGCGGACCGGTCCCGAACGCGTTGCATTCAAGATTTATGGATGGGACAGATTCGCTAATTTTGGCAATTTCCAACCACACCCACCAGTGTGATCGGTTCTATCCAGGAATGAAGGAGCACGACGATGTCCGAGCCATCTGACCAGATACCCGCGGGCTGGTACCCAGATCCAGCGGGCGGTCAACGTTACTGGGATGGGACAAAGTGGCTACCCCTGCCTGCGCCGGATTCGAAGGACTCGCCCACATCGCGAAAGCGGCCACCGAAGAAGGTTTTGATAGCGGCGCTGGCGATTGTTCTTCTCGCGGCGGTCGGCGGGACAGTCTGGAAACTGTCCCATGATTCCAACGTGAAGGCTGAGCGGGATGCAGCGGCAGCGGCGGTTCAGTTGGCGGCCGATGAAGAAGCTGCCCGCGTTGCCGCCGAAAAATCCGCTCAGGAGAGTAAGGATGCTAGCGAACGCGCCCGACGTATCTTGGCGGTGACCAATATTGAAAGCAGCGTCAAGAAAATGGCTGAGGATCACGTTACGAAAGGGTTTATGGACGGTCCGATTATTTCGGTGTCCTGTTCCCCTGTCGGGGGTGGTTCGACTGATGACCTATCTGAAAAAACCACGGTCTTTGAGTGCTTCGCAGCCAACGAGAATAAGGGCGACGGCATGATGAGTGGATACAAGTACCACGCGACGATGAACTGGAGTTCTGGAGAGTTCACCTACGGACTTGGGAAGCCCTGATTCGTAAGGCATCGAATCCCTTGGACGCTTACCGTCGAAGAGATGCTGCAATCGAGTTCACGGGCGGTAGGTAGTTTATCTAGCTCAGCTTCGTTTGGTTTCAAGGTTGATGGCTGACTTTGACCTACGCAGGGAGCTGGCAAGGTAACCATCCTCGTAGAGGGTGCGATCGGGTCCTCGGCGATTCGTGAAAACGAAAAGACTTCCGCGAGTGACGGGGCAGCCTGGCGGCAAACTGTGCGAGTGCGAGTGAGAACCTTGAGGCGCATCGGTGCTGTACCGCCGTCTCGATGCTGGTATCGGGTGCGGTCGTGCAGAACTCACGACCGCACCGCGTCGATTGCGCAAGCGAGTTGCCTTCAGAGCGTCAGCAGCTTCTTCTGGACTTTGCCCATAGCGTTGCGGGGCAAGCTGTCCACCAGACAAACCTGACGAGGGCGCTTGTGGATCGACAGTGATTCGGCGACGAAGTCCGAAACCACCGCGCAGTCAGCTACGTCCCCGACGATGAATGCGACTATGCGCTGGCCGAGATCGTCGTCCGGCACACCGACGACGGCGGCCTCGCGAACGCCGGGGTATGCCAGAAGTGCCTGTTCCACCTCGCCGGCACCGATGCGGTATCCACCGGACTTGATCATGTCGACCGACTCGCGGCCGACGATGCGGTGGAATCCGCTGTCGTCGATCACCGCGATGTCGCCGGTGCGGAACCAGCCGTCCTTAGTCATGGATTCCGCTGTCTTCGAGGGGTTCCCGAGGTACTCGTCGAAGAGCACGGCTCCCGCAACTTCCAGTTGCCCAAGCTGCTCTCCGTCGTGCGCCGACAATTCGCCGTTCTCGCCGCGCAACCTCGTCCTGACTCCCGGAACGGCGTGCCCGACCCAACCCGGGCGACGTTCGCCGTCGTGCGTCGTGCTGACGGTGATGAGGGTTTCACTCATTCCGTAGCGCTCGACGGGAGCCAATCCGGTCAGCGATTTCATCCGCTCGAACAATGGAACCGGAAGTGGTGCACTTCCGGACACGAGCAAGCGCGCGGATCGCAATGCTGCTGCCGCCGAGGGCTCACCGCACACGCGTGACCAGACGGTCGGAACACCGAAGTACAACGAGCCACCCGCTGCGGCATACGAATCCGGAGTTGGTCTGACGGTATGAATCAGCGGTGAACCGACGCGCAATGCGCCCAACACGCCGAGAATCAACCCATGGACGTGGAAGAGGGGCAGTCCGTGGACGAGTGTGTCCTCCGGAGTCCAATTCCACACGTGGGCAAGTGCGTCGAGATCTGCTGCGATCGCTGCTCGCGAGAGGACGACGCCTTTCGGCGCTCCGGTGGTTCCTGAGGTGTACATGATCAGTGCGGTAGCTGCCGCGCTCGGTTCGGGATAGGACGTCGCAGATCGCGCGTGAATATCGATGGGAATCAACGGGATACTCGAATCCGACGGTCCGTCTCCGAGTATCAGTTCGGCCTGGGAATCGGCGATGATGTGCTGACGTTCGAGCGGGCCGGAGTCCGGTGGGATCGGGACCACGGCAACACCGGCGATCAGCGCGCCGGCGACGGCGACCACTGTCTCGAGGCCGGCGGCGGCTTGTACTGCCACTCGCTGTGCACCGTGGATTCGATCGGCGACCGCGGTGGCGGCGGCCAACAAGTCGGCGCGAGAGAGGGTCGCGCCTTCGCCGAAACTGACCGCCGCTCCGTGATCGTCGAAGATGCGGGGGTCGAGGGAGCGCAGAAGTGTGGATTCGCTGTTCATCGCGAGTTCCCTTTCTTTGAGCGAAGATTCAGACGGACCAGGGAACAACGAACAGCAACCAGGCGAGAATCGGCGTCACCACCATGATGGTCATGCCCCACCGCATCGTCAGCCCGAACACCACGTCGCGTTCTTCCGGAGCGGCGTTCGCCACCACCAGCGCGCCGTTGGTCGAGAACGGACTGCAATCGACCAGAGACGACGAGATTGCCAGTGCGATAACCAGGCCGGTTGCATTGACCTGGCCGGTCATGAGGAAGGGAATTGCCAAAGGGATGAGTGCACCGAGGATTCCGGTGGTGGATGCAAACGCCGACACGATCGCGCCGATCAGACAGATCAGGAACGCCGCGAGAAGTGGAATGCCCACGTGAGCTACCGAATCCCCGAGCCACTGGACGGTGTTTTGGTTCTGCAATAGGGCCACGTATGTGACGATTCCGCCGATGAGGAGGACGGTGCCCCAGCTGATCTTGTCGACGGCTCCGCGGGCGGAGGCCGGGAAGATCAGGGTGAGAAGTACCGCGACGGTCAGTGCGGTGAATCCGACGTCGAGGTCGAAGACCAAGGCGCCGAGTGCAAGTGATGCCAGCCCGAGCAGGGTGAGTCGCCGCTCGAGATTGAGTGCTCCCTCGTGCGGAGCGGTCCCACCCGAGGACTTGCCGCCACCCTTCGAGCTGTCGCCGGAACCCGAACCGGTGATGGTGTCGCCACCGCCCGACGCGTTGCCGACTGCGCTGACAAGCACGCGCTCCGAGGCGCCGCGTGCAATCAATGCGCGACCGCCGAACGAGACGTACGCGATTGCGGCAACTACGGCCGCGGCTGCGAAGGTCGAGACGAACAGCAAGGCGGGGCTGGACGGGAGGCCGTTCTGGCGCATGACGTCGTTGGTGATCACACCGAAGATTCCGATGGGGGAGAAGCTGCCCGCCGTTGCGCCCTGGACGACCATGAAGCCCATCAGCATGGGGTGGATCCGGTAGCGGGTGGCGAAGCCCATTGCCACGGGCGCGATGATGGCGACGGCAGCGGGACTGACCGCGCCCATGGCGGTGACGGCCGCGCACACCGCGAACATCGCCCACGGCACGAGGGCCACTCGTCCTCTGACCGCACGGACCGCCGCGTGAATGATCCAGTCGACCGTGCCGTTGTTTCTGGCCAGCGCGAACAGGTAGGTGACGCCGACCAGGATGACGAAGAGGCTGGCCGGGAAGCCGTCGAGGATCTCGCTGGTATCGACAGTGAAGACCAGTGTTCCGACGACGAAGGCAGCCACCAGGGCAAGCGCACCCATGTTCACCGACCTCACGGTGGATATGACGAACACCAGGACAAGTACTGACAGGGCTATTACATTTGCCATCGAACTCTCAATCCGTTCGCGACCAGCTTGTGGTCTGCATCACTTGGAATTGGCCTAGCCTCTCTGCCACTGCTCCATTTGTCAAGTACACTCCGAGGCATGAATTCGACGTCATCGCCCGGCTCGCGCTCGGGCCTGCCCGGACGATTGAAGCGTCCGCGTCTGTATGAGCAGTTGGCCGAGCACATTTCGAATTTCATCGAGGCTCAAGGCCTTTCGCCCGGCGATCGGCTTCCTCCCGAACGCAGCCTGGCTGCCGAACTCGGCGTGAGTCGAGCGTCGCTGGCTCAAGCGCTCGTGGCCCTCGAGATTCGGGGCAGAGTCGAAATCCAGCACGGTAACGGTGCGGTGATTCGCGAAGCTCCGACGCCCGACGCGGGTAGGTCTGCGGATTCGGGAGTGCGGTTGCAAGACCGAACCGTCGACGAACTGACTGCTGCCAGGGAAGCGATCATGGCCGGCCTGGCTCGGGCGGCGGCGTCGAATCCCAACGCTGCGCTTCGGGTCGCGATGTTGACCGACGACGGGACCGCGAGAAACTTCGCCGAGACATGGCGCTGCGTCAGGCACCTGGCCGGCGGCGGCTTATTGGCTGATCTCGACGACACCATCGCCAAGCAGGCAGACGTGCCCGAGTCCTCGGCGCGACTGTCTGCGCGACTCGATCAGCTCGCGCACCGGATCATCGACGGTGACCAATCGGGCGCCGCTGACGCTGTTGCGGGAATCCTCTCCGAAACGGCCTGACGAATAACGACGGACGAGCGTCGGAAAAGCGCACGATAACCACTATGAGCATGTTCGCTCACAGGAAACTGTGCTGCGACGTAGCCCGGGAACCTGATCGGCAATGCGCACGTTGAACACAGTGACGACCGTTCCAACCAAGCGGCACGGCCGCTGGCGGGCATCGATGGGGCCGATCGCGGTAACCTGCAGGTGTCCGGTTGGCAGCCGGAAGGCGACCTGGCAGACCCGCACTCTCGAAAGGACCGGCCACATCGGCCGACCTGTATGAACCGTAAGACTGTGTTCCGTAACGTGCTACTCGTAGCCGTCGTGCTGTTGGTGATCTATGCCTTCAGCTACTTCAGCAACGACACCCGCGACTTCAAGACCGTCGACACCTCGGTCGCGATATCCCAACTCGACGCCAAGAACGTTGAGTCGGCGCAGATCGACGACCGTGAGCAGCAGGTTCGTCTGTGGCTCAAGAACGGCAACGACGCCACCGACGGTAAGACGCAGATCCTGGCGAAGTACCCCGCGAGTGCGTCGGAGCAGATCTTCGACAAGGTCGAAGGCGCCGGAGCGGACAAGTTCAACACGACGGTCACTCAGGAGAGTTGGCTGACGTCGATCCTTCTGTTCGTGCTGCCGATGATCATTCTGTTCGGCATCTTCTTCTTCGTCATGAACCGGATGCAGGGCGGCGGTGGTCGCGGCGGAGTCATGGGATTCGGTAAGTCGAAGGCCAAGCAGCTCACCAAGGACATGCCGAAAACCACGTTCGCCGACGTCGCCGGTGCGGACGAGGCTGTCGAAGAGCTGTACGAGATCAAGGACTTCCTGCAGAACCCGGCTCGCTACCAGGCGCTCGGCGCCAAGATTCCGCGCGGTGTGCTGCTGTACGGCCCTCCCGGAACCGGTAAGACGCTGCTCGCTCGCGCTGTCGCAGGCGAAGCCGGCGTCCCGTTCTTCACCATCTCCGGTTCGGACTTCGTCGAGATGTTCGTCGGTGTCGGTGCTTCGCGCGTTCGCGACATGTTCGAGCAGGCCAAGCAGAACAGCCCCTGCATCATCTTCGTCGACGAGATCGACGCAGTCGGTCGTCAGCGCGGCGCAGGACTGGGCGGCGGACACGACGAGCGCGAGCAGACGCTCAACCAGCTGCTCGTCGAGATGGACGGCTTCGGTGATCGCACCGGCATCATCTTGATCGCCGCAACCAACCGCCCCGACATCCTCGACCCAGCACTGCTTCGTCCGGGACGCTTCGATCGCCAGATTCCGGTCGGCGCGCCCGACCTCGCCGGTCGCCGTGCGATCCTGCGAGTGCACTCGCAGGGCAAGCCGATCGATCCCAACGCCGATCTCGAAGGCCTTGCCAAGCGGACCGTCGGAATGTCGGGCGCCGATCTTGCCAACGTCATCAACGAGGCTGCGCTGCTCACCGCACGCGAAAACGGGACCGTCATCACCGAAGCCTCGCTCGAGGAATCGGTGGACCGTGTTGTCGGTGGACCGCGGCGTAAGAGTCGCATCATCAGCGAGCACGAGAAGAAGATCACGGCGTACCACGAGGGCGGTCACACGCTGGCTGCTTGGGCAATGCCTGACATCGAGCCGGTCTACAAAGTCACGATCCTCGCTCGCGGTCGCACCGGCGGTCACGCGATGACCGTGCCCGAGGACGACAAGGGTTTGATGACGCGTTCCGAGATGATCGCTCGTCTCGTCATGGCAATGGGTGGACGCGCCGCCGAGGAGCTGGTGTTCCACGAGCCCACCACCGGAGCGTCGTCCGATATCGACATGGCGACCAAGATCGCACGCGCGATGGTCACCGAATACGGCATGAGTGCCAAACTCGGCGCGGTTCGCTACGGACAGGAGGGCGGGGATCCGTTCCTCGGCCGTTCGATGGGCGTTCAGTCCGACTACTCGCACGAGATCGCCCGCGAAATCGACGAGGAGGTGCGCAACCTGATCGAGGCGGCGCACACCGAAGCGTGGGCAATCCTCAACGAGTACCGCGATGCGCTCGACCTCATCGCTACCGAACTGCTCGAGCGTGAGACGTTGACTCGCAAGGACCTCGAGAAGATCCTTGCCGGCGTCGAAAAGCGTCCGCGTATCACGGCTTTCAACGATTTCGGTGGGCGCACGCCTTCGGATCGTCCGCCGGTGAAGACTCCTCGCGAACTCGCGATCGAGCGCGGCGAAACGTGGCCGGAGCCCGCTGCTGCACCTGTTCTCGTCAAGGCAGGCGCACCCAACAGCGGTGCCCCCAACGGCGGTGTCCCCAACAACGGTGGTCTCCCCAACAACGGCAACCAGGGACCTTCCAACGGCTACGCACAGCCCTCGTACCCGCAGCCGAGTGCTCCGCAGCAGACTCCGCAACCGGGAACACCCGACTACGGAGCGCCCGCCGGATGGTCGGCACCGGGTTGGCCTCCGCGTGAGAACCCGTCGCCGACGTACCCCGGACAGCAGTCGGGTGGGTACACCGGTGGACAGAATCCGACCCCGCCGAACCAGTCGCAGGGCCAGTACGGTCAGCCCCAACACGGTCAGCCCCAGCCCGATCAGGGGCAGTACGGTCAGCCGCATCCGGGACAGCAGGCGTACCCCGAGCAGCCGCACCCCGGCCGTCGTTACCCCGCGCAGCCCGATTACCCGGTGCAGTACCCGGACGGTGGACCCTTCGCCGATCCGAACCGGGGAAACCCGACCGGCGAAAACCAGTGGCAGAGCCCCGCACCGGAACAGCCGCAGACTCCGCCGCCGCATCATTCGGCTGAGGACGACGGCCCGAGCACCGCTCGCTGGGACGGACCGGACGGATCCCGCTGACCTTGCGCCACTAGGCTCTGCGGCGGGGGACCTGTGAACAATTCTCGAGGAGAGTTCGGTTGTCGGTGAATGATGTGGCCAGTGAACTGGTGTCGCTCGGAACGGGCCGCCCGTTCGATCAGGCGCGGGCAGAGGCTGCCGTACGGGAATTGTTGATCGCGGTCGGTGAAGATCCGGAGCGCCCAGGTCTGCTCGATACGCCGGCCCGGGTGGCGCGCTCGTACAAGGAGATCTTCGCGGGTCTGTACTCCGAGCCCGACGACGCGTTGAACACAACTTTCGACGAGGGTCACCAGGAATTGGTGCTCGTGCGAGACATTCCGATGTTCTCGACGTGCGAGCACCACCTGGTGTCTTTCCATGGTGTTGCTCACGTTGGCTACATCCCGGGAAAGTCGGGGAAGGTCACCGGCTTGTCGAAGCTCGCGCGCGTCGTCGATCTCTACGCCAAGCGTCCGCAGGTTCAAGAACGCCTGACCAGTCAGATCGCGGATGCTTTGATGCGCAAGCTCGATCCGCGTGGAGCCATCGTCGTCATCGAAGCCGAGCACCTCTGCATGGCGATGCGCGGTATCCGCAAGCCTGGAGCCAGCACGACCACGTCTGCGGTTCGTGGGCTCCTGCAATCCAGCGCGGCCTCACGGTCCGAAGCGCTGGACCTCATCCTTCGTAAGTGAGCGAGATGTCCGCGGCTCCCGTTGCAGGTAGCGATCCGGCCCGGATGGTCGTGATGGGGATTCTGAACGTCACCGCCGATTCGTTTTCCGACGGTGGTCAATTTCTCGATCGTGACGCGGCGATCGCTCGCGGGCTCGAACTGCAACGCATAGGCGTCGACATCGTCGACGTCGGCGGCGAGTCGACGCGCCCCGGAGCCACCCGCGTCGATCCGAAACTCGAGGCGGACCGTATTGCCCCGGTGATCGAAGAACTCGTGGCAGCCGGAATTCGCGTCAGCGTCGACACGATGCGTGCTTCCGTCGCCGCCGCCGCGATCGAAGCGGGCGCAGGCATCGTCAACGACGTGTCGGGCGGTCGCGCAGACCCCGACATGGCATCCGTTGTGGCCGACGCCGGAGTGCCCTGGATCCTCATGCATTGGCGCTCGGCCGGTGACTACGTCCATCGTGGCAGCGCCGATCACTACGACGACGTGGTCCGCGACGTCCGTGACGAACTGCTGTCGCAGGTCGATCTGGCGTTGAAAGCAGGGGTCGATTCGTCGTCGATCATCCTCGACCCCGGCCTCGGGTTCGCGAAGAACGCCGACCACAACTGGGCACTGTTGCGTGCACTACCCGAGTTCAACGCGACCGGATTCCCGGTACTGGTCGGCGCTTCCCGAAAGCGGTTCCTGGGGTCTCTGCTCAGCGATCCCGACGGCAATCCCCGTCCACCTGGTGGCCGCGAGACTGCGACGGCCGTGGTCTCGGCCCTTGCAGCACGTGAGGGTGCCTGGGGAGTTCGGGTGCACGACGCACAAGCCTCGCTCGACGCCATTGCCGTGGTCGACGCCTGGAACCGTGGACGAGAAAGGGCCTGACATGGGGGACCGAATCGAATTGCGCGGGCTGAAGGTTCGCGGCAATCACGGAGTGTTCGACCACGAGAAGCGTGACGGTCAGGACTTCTTCATCGACATCACCGTGTGGATGGACTTGGCTCCCGCCGCGGCGTCGGACGATCTGACCCAGACCCTGCACTACGGCGAGTTGGCGGAAGCCGCCGCAGCCATCGTCGCCGGCCCGTCGCGCGATCTCATCGAGACTGTCGCCGCTGAGATTGCCGACGACGTCATGAAAGATTCGCGAGTCGAGAGCGTCGAGGTCGTGGTCCACAAACCGTCGGCACCGATTCCGCTGGTTTTTGCGGACGTCGCCGTCGTCGCACATCGGACCAGATCGGCATGACGCGCGCTGTTCTGTCGATCGGTTCCAACATCGGCGACAGCGTGGCTCACCTGCAGTCCGTTGTCGACGGGTTGGGCAGCGCCGTCGTTGCTGTCTCACCGGTCTACTCGACGGCGCCGTGGGGTGGCGTCGAGCAGCAGGATTTCTTCAACGCGGTGGTGGTGGTCGACGATCCCGAGGCCGACGCCGCTGAGTGGCTTCGCCGGTCGCAAGCTCTCGAGGAAGCTGCAGACCGGGTGCGCGAAGAGCGTTGGGGACCCCGGAGCCTGGACGTGGACGTGGTCGACTGCGAAGGCGTCGTCAGTTCCGATCCCGTGCTCACCCTTCCCCATCCGCGAGCGCATCTACGGGCATTCGTTCTCGTTCCCTGGCTGGACGTCGAGCCTGACGCGACGCTGATCGTCGACGGCCAGAAGTTGTCGGTGGCACAAATTCTCGACGGCCTCGATCGCACTGAGCGTCAAGGTGTGCGCACTACCGATGTGGTGCTTGCGCGGTGACCGAAGAAGGCAAGGGTTTGAAGCCGACCCGGATCAGTGAACTCGCGGTTCTGGCTGCGGTTGCTGCTGTGGCGACCTGGATTCTGATTCGCGTGTTCTACGGTTCGATGCCGCCCATCCCCGTTTATGCGGGAGCGTCGCTGTACTTCGTGGCCGTTGCCGAGGCCGTCTTCGCTTTTGTCATTCGTTCACGCGTCAAGAACCGTCAGGTCGGAGACGGGCTCAGACAGCTTCATCCCATCACCGCCGCCCGAGCGCTGGCATTGGCCAAAGCATCCGCTTTGGTCGGTTCAGCTACCGTCGGTGTCTGGGTCGGAGTGCTGGTGTATCTCATCCCACAGCGCTCGGTTCTGCAGGCCGCAGCCTCCGACACGCCGGGCGCGTGGGTGGGGTTGGGCGCCGCAATTGCGCTGGTAGCGGCAGCTCTGTGGCTCGAACATTGTTGCAAGACGCCGGAAGATACACCTGACGAGCCCGCGCACTGACAGCCTGGTCGGCAAATCACCCACCGAGGTACGTGGCGACCCCGGTCTCGGCAAGTACCCTGGCAACCATGACAAATTCTGGTCGATCGAAGTCTGCGCGCCGAAGCAAGCGCAGCGCGAGCCAGATGATCATTGCTGCTCTTCTGGCACTTGCTGTCATTGCTTCGCTGTTTCTGATCTTCAGCAACAGCGTTCAGCTTCTTCGGGTGGGACTGGTCGTCGCTCTGTGGGCAGCCACCCTCGGCGCTATCGCCATGACCAAGTATCGGCGTGAGTCGGCACTGGACAAAGCCAAGGTTGCCGATCTGCAGACCGTGTACGAACTGCAGCTCGAACGTGAAATTTCGGCTCGACGTGAGTACGAACTGAGCGTCGAAGGTCGCGTGCGACGTGAGGTGACCGCGGACGCTGAGGAACTGGCCGGGCTACGCGCCGAATTGGTGGCGCTGCGCCGAAACCTCGAAGCACTGTTCGAAGGTGGACTGCTGCCCGAACAGACCGCGCTCAAGACCGATTCCACGCGAGTACCGGAACTTGGCGGTAGTTCGTACGGCGCGTATCAGCCGGCACCGTCGGGGCTGTACGTTCCCGGCGCCGGCCAGAACGGACCCAGCCAACCGGCACCGAACGTCGGCGGCTTGGCATCGCCCAACGACGATCCGGTGACTGCTGAGACTACCGTCGTGTTCGCTGAGACGTCGTGGCGCGACAGCAGCTTCGTGGCGCCGCGCGTCATACCGACGCAGAAGCCACAAGAGACGCAGAAGCCACAGAGTCAGAGCGGGAACCAGGCACCGAAGAGTTCCCCAGCGAGTTCCCCAGCGAGTTCCACGGTGAGTTCCTCGCCGACACGAACGGTGAAAGACGTTCCAGTGAAGGATGATCCGGAGCCGGTCGCGCCCGTCGAGCCTGAAGTCAAGGCGCCCGCCCAGGCCCCGAACATCGAAGACGCCGTCATCGAAGACGCTGTCGTCGAAGAGGCGCCCGAGGTTGTTCCCGAGATTGTCGCGGAAGCTGAACCCACTGCGGAGCCTGACGCAGAGCCGCGCCGTCGTCGTCGCGCTGCTCCGGAAGATGCCGCGAGCGGTGCTCATTCCAACGGATTGACCGTCGCCGAAATAATGGCGAACCTGAGTTCGAACAACCCGTCCGAAGGCTCCGGTCGACGTCGTCGCCGAGAGGACTGAGTCGCAGATCACTCGCCCGGCCATGGCGTGACGGTTCGGGCGAAGGATATCCTCGGACGCAGAACGTCTGGTACCCGCCGAGCGGGACTGGAACGAACGAGAGGAATCCGGTGACTTCCTTCGGGATCACTAATGGGCCTGCACCTGCGCGATTGACGGTAGGAATTGTCTCAGCAGGACGGGTCGGAACAGCTGTCGGTGCCGCATTGGAGCGAGCCGGTCATGTTGTCAGCGCTTGCTCCGCCGTCTCCAGTGCCTCGGTTGCCCGCGCTGTGAAGCGGCTTCCGGATACCGAAATTCTTCCGGCTGCCGACGTCGCAGCTCGCTCCGAACTGCTGATTCTTGCCGTTCCTGACGACCAGCTTGCGGATCTTGTTCGAGGTCTCGCGGCCACCCAAGCGGTCAAGCCGGGCACGCTCGTCGCCCATACGTCCGGTGCCAACGGCATCGCGATCCTGACTCCGCTCACCGAACTCGGCGCGCTGCCCTTGGCTATCCATCCGGCGATGACGTTCACCGGTCACGACGAGGACACCGCACGGCTGTCGTCGGCATGCTTCGGAATCACTGCTGCCGACGACATCGGTTACGCGATCGCGCAGTCACTGGTCCTCGAGATCGGCGGCGAGCCCGTCCGAGTGCGCGAGGAGAACCGCGCGCTCTACCACGCGGCACTGGCTCACGGCAGTAATCACCTGGTCACGCTCGTGGTCGACGCCGTCGAGGCGCTGCGAGCGTCGTTGCAAGGTGACGAGCTGCTCGGTCAACAGTTGGTCGACGGAGATCCGGGTGGAGTGGCCGAGCGTGTCCTGCAGCCGCTGCTGTCGGCAGCCTTGGACAACGCGCTACGACGCGGTCCCTCGGCGTTGACCGGTCCGGTGGCACGCGGCGACGCTGCTGCCGTCGACACACATTTGCGCGTACTGACAGAACTGGATCCGGAGCTCGCTGCCGGCTATCGGGCGATGTCCTTGCGATCGGCCCAGCGGGTGGGCGCCCCCACCGAATTGTTCGACATCTTGACTGAAACGGGAGGTGACCGTCGTGAGTGATCTGCAGGGCGGATACAAGCGCGGCGAACTGACGGTGCACCACGATCCGGACAAGCTTCGGCGCGTCTCGCGGGCACTGCGAGGTGTCGGGCGTCAGGTGGCGCTCGTTCCGACGATGGGTGCGCTGCATGCCGGCCACATCGAATTGGTTCGTCAGGCCAAGGTCACCGGCGCCGTCGTGATCGTTTCCATCTTCGTGAACCCGCTCCAGTTCGGTGCGGGCGAAGACCTGGACGCGTACCCGCGCACTCTCGATGCGGATCTCGACCTGCTTCGCGCCGAGGGCGTCGAATTGGTGTTCGCGCCGAGCGCCAAGACGATGTACCCGCGGGGCCAGCGCACCACCATCGTGCCGGGCCCGTTGGGTAGCGAACTCGAAGGCGGAGCGCGCCCCACTCACTTCGCCGGAATGCTGACGGTTGTGGCGAAGCTGCTGCAGATCGCGGCACCCAATCACGCGTACTTCGGTGAGAAGGATTACCAGCAGCTGACGCTCATCCGTCAGATGGTGTGGGATCTCAACTTCGATGTACAGATCATCGGAGTTCCGACGGTCCGCGAGTTCGACGGCCTCGCGTTGTCCTCTCGCAATCGCTACCTCGACGAGGGGCAGCGCGCTGCAGCGGTCGCGCTTTCCGCTGCTCTGATCGCCGGTGCACACGCGGCGTCCGGGGGAGCGGAAGCAATTCTGGAAACCGCACGCGCTGTTCTGGCAGCTGTTCCGGAAATCGAGGTCGACTACCTCGAGGTTCGGGGCGTCGATCTGGGCCCCGCGCCCGAGCGAGGTGACGGCCGACTGTTGGTGGCCGCCAAGCTCGGAACCACCCGTTTGATCGACAACGTCGGTGTCGCGGTGGGAACCGGTTTCCTCGAGCGTGACACCGACCCATCCGCCGACGCCATCGACGACCTGCTGTCTCACTGAGCACTTTTCACGAGTAAGGACCTGGATATGTTTCGCACAATGATGAAGTCGAAGATCCACCGCGCCACCGTGACTCACGCCGACCTGCATTACGTCGGCTCCGTCACCGTCGACCAGGATCTGATGGACGCCGCAGACCTCCTCGAAGGCGAACAGGTGTGCATCGTCGACATCGACAACGGTGCGCGTCTCGAGACGTACGTCATCGCCGGCGAGCGCGGAACCGGTGTCATCGGAATCAACGGTGCGGCAGCGCATCTGGTCAAGCCGGGCGATCTGGTCATCCTCATCGCCTACGGCGTGATGAACGAGCAGGAAGTCAAGGAGTACTCCCCGCGTGTCGTCTTCGTCGATGCCGACAACAAGCAGATCGAACTCGGCTCAGACCCGGCTCACGCGCCGGAGGGTTCGGGTCTGATCACCCCGCGCATGCTGTCGACACTCGAGGCCTCGCGCGAATCCAGCCTGGTGTAATCCATGCTGCTCACGGTCGACGTGCGGAACACCAATATCGTTCTGGGATTGTTCTCCGGGACTGGTGAGTATTCGAAGCTGTTGCAGGACTGGCGAATGCGAACCGACCCTCGGATGACTGCCGACGAGTTGGCGTTGACCTTCCGTGGGCTGTTGGGTACTCATGTCGATGAGATCACCGGCGTTGCGGCGCTGTCGACAGTGCCGTCCGTCTTGCGTGAAATCCGCGTGATGCTGGAGCGGTACTGGGGTCACGTTCCCCACGTGGTGGTCGAACCGGGTATTCGCACCGGTGTGCCACTGCTGGTGGACAACCCCAAAGAGGTGGGGGCCGACCGGATCGTCAACAGTCTTGCCGCTCACCATCTTTACGAGGGTCCGTGCATTGTCGTGGACTTCGGTACGTCGACCTGTGTCGACGTCGTTTCCGCCAAGGGTGAGTTTCTGGGCGGCTGCATCGCGCCCGGACTCGAGATCTCGACCGATGCCTTGGCGTCGCAGTCCGCTGCGCTGCGCAAGGTCGAATTGGTGCGCCCGCGTTCGGTGGTCGGCAAGAACACCGTCGAATGCATGCAGTCCGGTGCGGTATTCGGCTTTGCCGGCCTCGTTGACGGATTGGTCAACCGCGTACGCGACGAACTGCCGGAGTTCGGTGGTGACGACGTCTCCGTGATCGCAACCGGGGACAGCGCACCGCTGATCATTCCCGAATCCGACACTATCGATCACCTCGAACGGGACCTCACTCTCGAGGGGCTGAGGTTGGTCTTCGAGCGCAATCAGGCGCGTCGTGGATCCGGTCGACGACCGGTCGCCTGATCGATGGTTTCGTTCCAGCAGTTTCGCGATTGCAAAAGTTATGCCACAATGGTGCTCGTGAATCGCTGCATGGGTGCTCAGGAGTGTTGTCGAGGCTGACCGCTGCCTTGACCAATTCACATTCCTTGGAGCTAGCTCGTGCTATCCACATATTCTGCAGATCTCTCTGTTTTGACCCCTACTCTCGCTGCTGATCGTGCTGTTTCCGCAGGTCGTAGCGCTAGTCGTGGGGCGTCCGGACGCCGTCCGAGTGGTGCGTCGTTGCCTACCCGCCTTCGCCCGGCCGATTTGCTGCGACTGACCGACGAGGGAGCGAACGGCGTGCTCGACGGCCGTTTCGACCACCTCATTCCCGACGCCTTCCCGACGCTCGATCGTTGGTCCACTCGCCTGCATGCGGACGACGACGTCGATGTGTGGCTCATCAGCTGGGTACCCGAACGCAACACCGAATTGCACGACCACGCAGGTTCGTTCGGCGCATTGACCGTCCTCAGTGGTTCTCTCACCGAATTCCGTTGGGCCGGTGACGCCCTGGTGGAACGCCAGCTCGACGCCGGCGATCAGGCTTCGTTCCCGCTCGGCTGGGTTCACGATGTCGTGCGTTCGACGGATGCTCCTGGTGCTCCGATCGAAATCAGCTCTGATGCACCGACTCTGAGTGTTCACGCCTACTCGCCGCCACTGACGGCAATGTCCTTCTACGAAGTGACGGATCACCGGACTCTTCGTCGCACCCGTACCGAGCTGACCGACCTGCCCGAGGGGGGCACCAAATGACCATCGACCAAATGCTCGACGACGCTCGCGCACAGATCGATCGTATGTACGTCTTCCAGCTCACCGAAGCCTTCCATCGCGGCGCGATCTTCGTCGACATTCGCCCGCAGGCGCAGCGCGCCATCGAGGGAACTCTCCCCGGTGCACTCGCGATCGAGCGAAACGTTCTCGAGTGGCGTCTCGACCCCACCAGCAGCGCACACCTCGCGTTGGCCACCGACCACGACGTCGAGTGGGTAATCGTCTGCTCCGAGGGCTACACCTCGAGCCTGGCCGCAGCGTCGTTGCAGCAGTTGGGTCTGCACAAGGCAACCGATCTCGTGGGCGGGTACCAGGCGATCAAGGCCGCCGGACTGCTCGGTGCGCTCAGCGGAGTGCGTCATTGCTCCCGCGAATTGGCGGCGGTTTCGGCTCATTGAGGTATCTGCTGTGCGCCTTTATTAACCGCGGGCGGTTAATAAAGGCGCACAGCGGGTCTGGCGGTAAATCTTCGGGCTCATTCCGTGATGGCGGGTGAAGGCCGTCGTGAGCGCAAAGGGGCTCGAGTAGCCCACTTCTCGCGCGATCGAGGACACCGTTCGTGCCGGGTCTGCGAGTAGATCCGCCGCCACCGACAAGCGCCACTCGGTCAGATAGCCGACGGGTCCGATCCCCATGAGACCGGTGAACCGGCGCGCGAAGGCCGCTCGTGAGCTGCCGGACTCCTGGGCCAGGCTCGCGACCGTCCAGGGGTGTTCCGGCCGATTGTGTATGAGCCGCAAGGCATGCCCGATGACGGGATCCTCGTAGGCCTTGATCCATCGCGGTGATCGATTCGGGTTCTCGGCGAACCATGTACGGACCGCCGAGATCAGGACCAGGTCCAGGAGCCTGTCCAACAACACTTCTTGTCCTGGCCCGTCGGCGGCGATCTGTTGTTCCAGAAGGTTTGTCATCGGCGCGGTTTCGATGCTGCGTCGCATTACCGCGACGGGTGTCAGGCTGTCGAGGATCTGACGGCTGACATAGGAGTCCAAACGGTATGTGCCCGTGAGCATGACGGTCTGGCCGCTGGTCGAGTTGCCCCACGTGCGAACGCCGAGAACCGACATGTCCTCGAGTGGCGATCCGTCGACTGCGGCGCAGTTTTGTGCCTCGTCGATGAGTACGTGGACCGGGGTGTCCGGGTGATCGGCGACCGTATAGGGATCGGGGCCGCGCAGGAGCGCAATGTCGCCGGCCTCGAGATCTTCGGTCTGTCCGGTGTCGGAGACGACAACTGCGGTGCCGCGAACCAGAACCAGCACGGTGATCCGTGCGTGGTCCTCGATACGTAATGACCACGGTGGATCGAGCAGCGAGCGCAGCAGAAAAGCGCCCTCCGCCCGCGACCCGGCCAGCATCATCGACAATGCATCCATGTTTCGACGGTAGACGCTGACGTATGTTTTTGCGACCTTCGACTATGGATCGTATTGACGCTCCGCGGTCGAATGAGTACATGACGACAACAAGCGACATTCAATCGGCAGTAGTGATCGGTGGTACCGGTAAGACCGGTGCGCGCGTTGCGCAGAGGCTGACGGCGGTGGGAATCCGTACCAGAATCGCGTCGAGAACATCCGGGACGCGTTTCGACTGGAACGATCAGACGACGTGGCAGCCTGCAGTGTCCGGCGTCGACGTGGCATATGTGACGTATGCGCCGGACCTCGCAGTGCCGGAATCGAGCACCCACATCGAGGAACTCGCTGAGCTTGCGTACCGCGAAGGGGTTCGTCGCATGGTGCTCCTGTCCGGGCGCGGTGAACCGGCGGCGCAGAAAGCCGAGCAGGTTCTGGCCGACACCGGTCTGGAATGGGCTGTGGTGCGGGCCAGTTGGTTTGCCCAGAACTTCAGTGAGGGGTATCTACTCGATCCGATTCGGGAAGGCCACCTGGCACTTCCGGTCGGTGAAGTGGGGGAGCCGTTCATCGACGTCGACGATCTCGCTGACGTGGCGGTCGCCGCATTGACTCGAACCGACCTCCTCGGCCGAGTTCTCGAGGTGACGGGTCCGGAGTTGCTCACCTTCGCGGAGGCGGTTGAGGCGATTTCGGCGGCGTCGGGGCGTGCGGTGTCATTCGAAAGAATTGGACTGCAACAGTTTTCCGACGGCATGGCAGAAGTTGGCGTCCCGAGTGATGTCGTGGAGTTGCTCACTTACTTGTTTGCCGAGGTTCTCGACGGACGAAATCAAAGTGTGACCGGCGTCGTCGAAGAGGTCCTGGAACGACCCGCTCGAGATTTCACCACTTTTGCCGCCGAGGCTGCTCGAACGGGGGTCTGGTCGTGAAGAAATCCGAGATCTTCTTGGAGTTGCTCGTCGGCGTGACTGCGCTCGGCGCGCTCGTTGCCGGTGGTGCGTTGTTCGCGTTCTCGTCCTTCGTAATGCCCGCTCTGCGGTCGGTCGATGCACACGCCGCGATCACGTCGATGCAGGCGATCAACGTCGAAGCACCGCGGAGCGCCTTGATGCTGCCACTCGTCGGATCGGCGCTCACCGCGATCGCCACCGGAATCTGGGCAGCGATCTCCAGACCGGACGGCTGGGTCCTTGCCGTTGTCGGTTGCGTCGGGGTGCTCGCGGCCTTCGCGGTGACAGCGATCTACCACGTCCCCCGCAACGACGCTTTTGCCTCGGTCAGCGCTGCCGATGCAGCCGCATGGGCGTCGTACGAGGTGGGTTGGACGGTGTGGAATCACGTCAGGGTTGCGCTGTACCTCCTGTCGGGAATCGTGCTCGCGGTCGCCGCGGTGCTACCAGCAACAAACGCGGTGGACACGGCCCAGTAGTCTTGTACCCCGTGAGTGATGTAGAAGCCCAGCCAGTCGACGACACCCCCGAGCAGCTCCGTATCCGGCGAGAGAAGCGTGAACGGATCCTCGCGCAGGGGCAGGAGGCGTACCCGGTTTCGGTCGATCGCACCCACACGCTCGCGCAGATCCGCGCGGAGTACCCGGAACTCGAGCCGGACACGGCGACTGGCGTGCTGGTCGGCGTCGTCGGCCGCGTCATCTTCATGCGCAACACCGGCAAGCTGTGCTTCGCGACTCTGCAGGAAGGCGACGGTACCCAGCTGCAGGCCATGATCAGCCTCGCCGGCGTCGGCGAAGAGGCACTGGCTGCCTGGAAGTCCGACGTCGACCTCGGCGACTTCGTCTTCATCCACGGTGAGGTCATCAGCTCCCGTCGCGGCGAGCTCAGCGTGATGGCCGACGCGTGGCAGATCGCGTCCAAGGCGCTGCGTCCCCTGCCGGTCGCTCACAAGGAAATGAGTGAAGAGTCCCGGGTGCGTCAGCGCTACGCGGACCTGATCGTTCGGCCCGAGGCTCGGGACAACGCCCGCAAGCGCGTCGCTGTTGTCCGTGCGCTGCGTAATGCGCTCGAGAGCCGCGGCTTCCTCGAGGTCGAGACGCCGATGCTGCAGACGCTGCACGGCGGCGCGGCAGCTCGCCCGTTCGTCACGCACTCCAACGCCCTCGACATCGACCTGTACCTGCGTATCGCGCCGGAACTGTTCCTCAAGCGTTGCGTCGTCGGCGGTATCGAGAAGGTCTTCGAGATCAACCGCAACTTCCGCAACGAGGGCGTCGACTCCACTCACTCGCCCGAGTTCGCGATGCTCGAGACGTACGAGGCCTACGGCACGTACGACGATTCCGCGAAGATGATTCGTGAGCTCGTCCAGGAAGTTGCGCAGGAAGCATTCGGCACGCAGGTCCTCACCCTCGCCGACGGTTCCGAGTACGACGTCAGTGGCGAGTGGCAGGTTCTCGAGATGTACCCGTCGCTGTCGGCTGCCATCGGCACCGAGGTCACGCCGGATACAACGGTCGACGAGCTTCTCGCTCTGGCGGAGAAGGTAGGCCTCGAGGTTCCCAAGGACAAGGGCTACGGCCACGGCAAGCTCGTCGAGGAGTTGTGGGAGCACCAGTGCGGCGATCAGCTGTACGTGCCGACGTTCGTCCGTGACTTCCCGGTCGAGACGTCGCCCCTGACCCGTGATCACCGAAGCAAGAAGGGTGTCACCGAGAAGTGGGACCTGTACATCCGCGGATTCGAGTTGGCGACCGGCTACTCCGAACTTGTCGACCCGGTCATCCAGCGTGAGCGCTTTGTCGACCAGGCGCGCCTCGCGTCGGCAGGCGACGACGAAGCGATGGTGCTGGACGAGGAGTTCCTCGCCGCGATGGAACAGGGCATGCCGCCGACCACCGGCACCGGCATGGGAATCGATCGACTGCTGATGGCTTTGACGGGTCTCGGTATTCGCGAGACGATCCTCTTCCCGATCGTTCGCCCGTCCGCTCGCTAGCTTTACTTCGATCAAGGTTCGGCCGCACATGTTGCGGCCGAACCTTTTTCAGTTGGGGCACTCCCAAGGTATTCGATACGGTTCACAGTCGGCGTCGTCGTCGGCTATCGGCGGTGCCGAAAACCAGATGAATCTGGGTGAATTCTTCAGCTCGATCAGCTCAGCGGGGAGCGCTCGTAGTTGGGATTCGATTTGTTCCCAACGACATTCGCCTGCGGCAAAGGATTCATCCATGCGTGGTCGCCTGAGTTTCGGACTTTCGAATTGTTGCGATGATTTGGTCGATCGTGCCCTGGTTGAGTGCGTCAGGTAGTCCCTGATCCGACTGGACAAGGAAGACCATGACCTCGGCTGTGGAGTATCCGGGTGTGGTGACGACATCGAATTGTGCTGAGGGCGGATCGCATTCGTTGTCCGCCGGGATATTTGTGACGGTTGCGGTGTACCGGATCGCAGGGCGTCCGGAGATGGTGAAATTCGTGGGTCCGCTGTACGCGATGCTGGCGAGAGTGCCGTTCTTGGAGGCGAAGATTGCGCTCGGTAGAGGTCTTTTCTCGAGTCGTCGTCTGTCATGATTCCCCCGTCTGGATGCATCCCCCGACGCGCCGCAAGGAATGTATCGGCACTGTCTTTGTCGCAAGACAAGTCGACTGGCATACCCGGCGGAGATCAGTCCCAATCATCCGGACGAGCCAAGACAGGACGTTTGTCCAGGTGCTATTGTCGCTGCTTATCGAAGGATCTGGGGAGGAATGGTCGTGGTGAAAAAGGTTGTTGTCACGATGGTTGACGATCTGGACAAAAAATCGCCCGCGGACGAAACTGTGGAGTTTTCCGTCGACGGAGTTGCTTACGAAATCGATCTGACCGCCGCCCACGCCGCGGAACTGCGCGATGCACTGAAAAAGTGGATTCCGCATGCGAGAAAGTCGAATTCCGCCAAATCGGTCAACGGAGCGGTGACCAAATCCCGTCCCGTTGCGGACCGCGATCAGAGTGCCGCCATCCGCGAATGGGCCAAGGGTGCGGGCTTCGAGATTTCGGCCCGCGGTCGTATTTCCACCGAGGTGCGCCGAGCCTACGAAAAGGCCGTCTGAAATGGATCGCGAATGGATTCGGGCGCATTTTGCCGAAACGGATTGATAACGCGTTCTAGTTTGTTAGCGTCTGCACGGTTCGCATCTCTCGTAGAGGAGTCGGTCGTGCACAGAATCAGGTTGTTCGGGGGCGTGGTTCTTGCCGCTCTGATGCTTGTCGGGTTCACCTCCGTGGCTTCGGCTCAGGCCCCGTTGCCCGTGCCCAATGCCTTCCTTGCCGGTGTTCCTCAGGAGTTGGGAAATCCTGGCGGTTCAGCTCCTGGATCCAATGACTTTTTGTGTAAACCGACTGCCGAACATCCCAATCCGGTTGTGCTCGTTCACGGAACGGGTGGAAACAGGCAGACCAACTGGGCCACCTATGCGCCGTTGCTCGCCAACGAGGGCTACTGCGTCTTCGCGCTGACGTACGGCAACTTCCCCGAGCAGCCGTGGCCGTTGTCGGCCATCGGTGGAATGCAGGAAATTCCCTCCAGCGCAGCACAATTGTCGGATTTCGTCGATCAAGTTCTGGGCGCTACGGGCGCAACGTCGGTGGATCTCGTCGGGCATTCGCAAGGCACGATCATCAACGGGTACTACGCGAAGTTCCTCGGCGGTGCCGACAAAGTGGACAACATCGTCTCGGTGGCATCGCTGTGGAAGGGAACCCTCGGAAACGAGCAGGCAAGTATCGGCCGCAGCCTTCGCGAACTCGGGGTATCCGAGGCGGCACAGGCAGGATTCCCGATCTGCAAGGCGTGCCTGAACATGGGAGCCGGTTCGGAGTTCATCGAAAATCTCCGTGCGGGAGGCGTTTACGCGCCGGGCGTTCACTACACGAACATCACGACGCGCTACGACGAACTGGTGCTGCCGTATACAAATGGGCTGGAGCCCGGGCCGAACGCAACCAACATCGTCGTCCAGGACGGTTGTGAGCAAGACATCTCCGATCATCTCGCCATCGCGGCATCGCTGCGCGCGGCGACTTTTGCTCTCAATGCACTCGATCCCGCGCATCAGCGGCCGGTACCGTGCAACTCGGTATTGCCCGTCGTGGGTTGATCAATATGTGGAGGCCTTCGGTGGGGATTCGAACATGCGTGGGTGCGCTCGCTCTGGCGGGGGCCGTGGCCGCGACCGCCACACCTCTTGCGTCGGCGAACGAACCTCTTCCCGTTCCGTCCGGTTTCTTCAGTGGAATCGCCCTCGAAGCGACCAACCCGGGCGGATCGGCCCCTGGCACCAACGACTTCTCGTGCACGCCTTCCGCTGCTCATCCTGATCCAGTCGTCCTGGTGCACGGGACGGCGGCCAACCGTCAGACCAATTGGGGCGTACTCGCACCCGTACTGGCCAACGAGGGATACTGCGTTTTCGCGCTCACCTTCGGGAATCGAACGGACCAGCCGTGGCCGATTTCCGCAGCCGGCGGTCTCGCACCACTCGGAGACAGCGCAGGGCAGCTGTCGGACTTCGTCGATGACGTTCTTTCTGCGACGAGTGCCTCGAAGGTCGACCTGATCGGACACTCTCAGGGGACGACGGTCAGTGCGTACTACGCCAAGTTCCTCGGCGGCGACGCGAAGGTTTCCAAGGTCGTCTCCATCGCTCCGTTGTGGGACGACTCGGAGGTCGGGCCGCCGGAAGGCGTCGGGGGACCGGATTTCGACAACGCCACCTTCGTGACCGAGCTGCGCGACGCGGGCGTCTACTCCGATGACGTCGAGTACACCAACATCGTGACTCGGTTCGATCAGGTAGTCGTTCCGTACAGCAGCGGAATACTGGCCGCGTCGAACGCGTCGAACATAGTTGTTCAGGACGGTTGCGAGCAGGACCTGTCGGATCACATCGCGTTGGTGGCGTCGCAGCGAACGGCGACTCTGACGCTCAACGCGCTGGATCCGTCGAATCCGCGTGAGGTGCCGTGCACTCGGGTACTCCCGATATTCGGCTGATCAGGCGTCGAAAATCGCTGTTCGCTTCAGGCGTACAGGAACCGGGAAACGATTCCCTCAGCTGCGACGTTGTGAACGGTAAGCAGTCCGGCTTCCGCCGCCAATCGGGTGGAGGAGCAGCAGGTGGACTTCGCGCCCTCTAGAGTAATAAGTGGGGTCGTGCAACCTTTGTCGATTCGTGGACGTCAGTCCGCTGACCGGCGAGGCGATCAGTCTGTAGTGCCGGAGCGAAACGCGGCGACCAGGGACGAGACATCCGGTCTCGAACCTGCCCGCCGGAGAGTGTGAGGGAGAGCGATGTTCGAGAGGTTCACCGATCGCGCGCGGCGCGTTGTTGTCCTGGCTCAAGAAGAAGCCAGGATGCTCAACCACAACTACATCGGCACGGAGCACATCCTTCTCGGCCTCATTCACGAGGGCGAAGGTGTTGCAGCCAAGTCGTTGGAGTCGTTGGGTATCTCCCTCGAGGGAGTCCGCAGCCAGGTCGAGGAGATCATCGGCCAGGGCCAGCAGGCTCCGTCCGGTCACATCCCCTTCACACCGCGCGCCAAGAAAGTCCTCGAGCTGAGTCTGCGCGAAGCGCTGCAGCTCGGACACAACTACATCGGTACGGAGCACATTCTGCTCGGTCTCATCCGTGAGGGTGAGGGCGTAGCAGCCCAGGTTCTGGTCAAGCTCGGTGCCGATCTCAACCGCGTCCGCCAGCAGGTCATCCAGCTGCTGTCGGGCTACCAGGGCAAGGAGCCCACCGAAACCGGTGGCACCCGCGGAGAGGCCGGCACGCCGTCCACCTCGCTCGTGCTCGACCAGTTCGGTCGCAACCTGACGCAAGCTGCCCTCGAAGGCAAGCTGGACCCGGTCATCGGCCGCTCGAAGGAAATCGAGCGCGTCATGCAGGTTCTCTCGCGTCGTACCAAGAACAACCCGGTTCTCATCGGTGAACCCGGTGTCGGTAAGACCGCTGTGGTCGAGGGCCTGGCTCAGGCAATCGTCAACGGTGAGGTCCCCGAGACCCTGAAGGACAAGCAGCTGTACACGCTCGACCTCGGGTCGCTCGTGGCCGGCAGCCGTTACCGCGGTGACTTCGAAGAGCGCCTGAAGAAGGTTCTCAAGGAGATCAACACCCGCGGAGACATCATCCTGTTCATCGACGAGCTGCACACCCTCGTTGGTGCGGGCGCGGCCGAGGGCGCTATCGACGCGGCCTCCATCCTCAAGCCCAAGCTTGCCCGCGGTGAGCTGCAGACCATCGGTGCTACCACTCTCGACGAGTACCGCAAGTACATCGAGAAGGATGCCGCTCTCGAGCGTCGTTTCCAGCCCGTTCAGGTGGGCGAGCCGACCGTCGAGCACACCATCGAGATCCTCAAGGGTCTTCGTGACCGCTACGAGGCTCACCACCGTGTCTCCATCACGGACGGTGCTCTCGTGGCAGCGGCGACGCTGGCCGACCGCTACATCAACGACCGCTTCTTGCCGGACAAGGCGATCGACCTCATCGACGAGGCGGGCGCGCGAATGCGCATCCGTCGGATGACTGCACCGCCGGACCTGCGCGAATTCGACGATCGCATCGCCGACGCGCGTCGCGAGAAGGAGTCCGCGATCGACGCGCAGGACTTCGAGAAGGCTGCGAACCTGCGTGACAAGGAGAAGACCCTCGTTGCTCAGCGTGCTGAGCGTGAGAAGCAGTGGCGTGCGGGCGACCTGGACGTCATCGCCGAGGTCGACGACGAGCAGATCGCCGAGGTTCTGGGCAACTGGACCGGTATCCCCGTCTTCAAGCTCACCGAGGAGGAGACCACTCGTCTGCTCCGCATGGAAGAGGAACTGCACAAGCGGATCATCGGCCAGGAAGAGGCAGTCAAGTCCGTCTCGAAGGCGATCCGTCGTACGCGTGCAGGTCTGAAGGATCCCAAGCGTCCCTCGGGCTCGTTCATCTTCGCCGGCCCGTCCGGTGTCGGTAAGACGGAGCTCGCGAAGTCGCTCGCCAACTTCCTGTTCGGCGACGACGACGCTCTGATCCAGATCGACATGGGCGAGTTCCACGACCGCTTCACCGCTTCGCGTCTGTTCGGTGCCCCTCCCGGGTACGTCGGATACGAAGAGGGTGGCCAGCTCACCGAGAAGGTGCGCCGCAAGCCGTTCAGCGTTGTGCTGTTCGACGAGATCGAGAAGGCACACCAGGAGATCTACAACACCCTCCTGCAGGTGCTCGAGGACGGCCGTCTCACCGACGGTCAGGGACGTACCGTCGACTTCAAGAACACGGTGCTGATCTTCACGTCCAACCTCGGTACGTCGGACATCTCCAAGGCAGTCGGCCTGGGCTTCAGCTCGGGAACGGGCACGGAGTCGAACTACGAGCGCATGAAGCTCAAGGTGCACGACGAGCTGAAGAAGCACTTCCGTCCCGAGTTCTTGAACCGTATCGACGACATCGTCGTCTTCCATCAGCTCACGAACGAGCAGATCGTTCAGATGGTCGACCTGATGCTCGCTCGCGTCGAGGCGGCACTCAAGAACAAGGACATGGCCATGGAGGTCACCGACAAGGCCAAGTCGCTTCTGGCCAAGCGCGGATTCGATCCGGTACTGGGTGCACGACCGCTGCGTCGCACCATCCAGCGCGAGATCGAGGACCAGATGTCCGAGAAGATCCTCTTCGGAGAGATCGGACCCGGCCACATCGTGCTCGTCGACGTCGAGAACTGGGACGGCGAAGGCTCGGGCGAGGACGCGAAGTTCACGTTCACGCCCACCAAGAAGCCGATCGACGTGCCGGACGCACCGCCGATCGAGCTGACCAAGGCCGGCGAAAGCGAAAGCGCAGCAGAGTAGTACAGCAGAGTAATTAACGAACGGGCGGCACCTCACCGGTGCCGCCCGTTTCGTGTATCACGGGAGAGGGCGTACACATGAACGACATCGAACTGGGTCACCTGCGTCGTTGCGTCGAATTGGCAACGGAAGCATTGGATGCCGGCGACGAACCTTTCGGTTCCGTCCTGGCAGCGGCCGACGGAACATTTCTGGCGGAAGATCGAAACAGGATCGCGGGCGGCGACAACACCCGCCACCCCGAGTTCGAGCTGGCTCGGTGGGCGGCTCAGTATCTGACGCCGGAAGAGCGTTCGACGGCAACGGTATTCACCTCGGGAGAGCACTGCGCGATGTGTTCGGCTGCGCACGCATGGGTGGGCCTCGGACGTATCGTCTACATCTGCTCTTCGGCTCAACTCGGCGACTGGCTCGCGGAGTGGGGTGCGGCCCCGGCGCCGGTGAAGTCTCTGTCCGTCAACGAGGTTGCGCCGAACGTCCCGGTCGAAGGTCCGGTGCCGGAGTTGGTTCCGCTGGTGCGAGAACTGCATCGGAAGTTGCATTCGCAGAGCGCTTGACGGGCACACGCAAACGGGCGGCACCCCGCTGGAGGTGCCGCCCGTTTGCGTGTGGAGTCAGGAAACTGCGTCGACCGCTCGAACCTTCTCTCGCAGTTCGCCCTTGACGACCTTGCCGCTTGCATTGCGCGGCAGAGCTTCCACGACGACGATGTCCTTCGGGTGCTTGTAGCGCGCGAGACGATCATTGAGGAAGCTGCTCAGTTCCTCGATGGTCAGGTCCACGGTTGAACCTGGCGCCATCGCGACGATCGCTACCGGCACCTCACCCCACTTGGCGTCGGGGCGACCGACGACGGCCGCTTCGACGATCAATTCGTGTTCGTAGAGAACGTTTTCCACCTCGGCGCAGTAGATGTTCTCTCCGCCGGAGATGATCATGTCCTTCTTGCGATCGACGACGTAGACAAAGCCTTCGTCGTCGACTCGAACGAGATCGCCGGAGTGGAACCATCCACCGTGGAAGGCGTCAGCGGTGGCGGTGGGGTTGTTCCAGTACTCGCTCATCATCGTGGGCCCGCGGTAGACGATTTCACCGATTTCACCGGGCGCCACGTCGTCCATGTTCTCGTCGACGACCCTGGCCGAAATGGTCGGGATGACCCGACCGACGGATCCGAGCTTGCGAATCGCATCCTCACCGTCGAGAACGCAAGTGATGGGCGACATCTCGGTCTGACCGAAGACTGCGACATTGAATGCGTCCGGGAAGGTTTCGGCCATTGCCCGCAGGATGGTATCGGACGATGGTGCGGCGCCCCACGAGATGTTCTTCAGCGACAGTGCTCGAGGTTGCGCCTTCTGCACTGCGCACACGGCCTGCCATTGCACGGGCACGAGGAACAAGCTGGTGACCTTCTCGGCTTCGAGAATGTCGAGTAGTTGACCAGGGTCGAATGCGCCGACCGGATGGATCACCGTGGTCGTGCCGAGTTGCAGGCTCGGCGCGATGGAACCGAGGGCCGCGATGTGGAACATGGGCGACGCGCAGAAGCCGATGGAATCGGCATTGAACAGGTGGAAGGCCCTGATACAGGTCAATGCTTGCGAAGACAGGTTGGAGTGGGAGAGCACCGAACCCTTGGGGCGACCGGTGGTTCCCGAGGTGTACATGATGAGTGCAGGAGTGTCGTCCGGGATGTCGACGAACGCGTGCGGCTCGCCCGCCTCGCTGATCAGGTCCTCGTAGTTCAGGCTGTCACCCTCGGCGGGGGCGCCTACGGTGATGGAGATGTCGATACCCTCTGACGCGGCACGCGCCGCTCCGGCCAGTGGAGCCAATGGTCCCTCGGCGACAATGACTTTGGAGCCGGAGTCGTTGACCAGGTACGCGATCTCGGGTGGCGTGAGACGGAAGTTCACCGGAACAGCTATCGCGCCCAATGCGTTGGTCGCGAGCACGATCTCGAGGTATTCGGGGCGATTGAGCATCAGGATGAGCACGCGGTCGCCGAAGCTGACGCCGCGTCGGGCTAGAGCGTCTGCCAGCTTCTCGACGCGTGCGTCGAGGGTGCTCCAGGTGATGGAATCGCCCAAGAATCGCAGCGCGGTGCGATCGGGAATCATCTGCGCATGCCTGGCGATCTGATTGTTCCAGTTGGTGCGGCGTGAACGCTGCGCCTCGGAGACTGCATCGGTGGAGGCCATCGATGGGTTCCTCTCATGCGTGGGTGATTGTGTGACTCAGGCTACAGTGAGCCGTCGATTCTCACAGTGGTTTTGTTAACGAAAATTCGCAACGACTACTTGAAGTGCGGTGCGCGCTTCTGCAGCATCGCCATCGCGCCTTCTTTGAAGTCGTCGCCGGTGAGAAGTTCTGCCTGACCGGTATTTTCGATCTCCAACGCGGCATCGAGGCGGTCCAGCGTCGCCGCATTGAGTGCGCGCTTGGTGAGTTCGAGTGCGCGTCGGGGAGCCTTCGACGTGCGATCGACGACCGAGTCGACGAGTGCGTCGAACGCGTCGTCTGCGACGGTGCGGGACACGAGCCCGAAACGCTCTGCGTCCTCGGCGGAAACCCGCTCGCCCAGCAACGCCATCTCGGCCGCTCTGGCACGTCCGATCGCTGCCGGCACCAGCGCACTGGCGCCGCCGTCGGGCATCAGGCCGATGTTGACGAACGAGAGGAGGAAATAGGCGCTCGATGCTGCGTACGTCAGGTCCGCGGCCAGGGCGATGGACACTCCGACGCCGGCTGCCGGGCCGTTGACCGCGGCGATCACCGGGACCGGGGCGCTGGTGATGGCGCGAATCAGAGAAGTCGCGGCATCCATGACAACTTTCGGGTCTGCGGGGTTGAGGGCCGCTGCCGCAAGATCGGCTCCGGTGCAGAACGCTCGACCGGATCCGGTGATCACGATGGTACGAACTCTCGGGTCTGCGCCTCCCTCTCTCACGGCGGCTGCGAAAGCAGTCATCGTGGGTAGATCGATCGCGTTCATCCGCTTCGGGCGGTCGAAGGTCAATCGCAGTACACCGTCGGTGATTTCGGAGCGGAAGCCCGTCTCGGCGGTGGCGGTCATGCCGCGCTCACAGCGGTGACGAATCCGGAAAGCCGTGAGGTGATGAGGTGTTCGGCCTCCGCGACCATGCGGTCGATCATGTCGGCGACGGTCGGGATGTCGTTGATCAACCCTTGGCTTTGCCCGGCGGACCAGATGCCTGCATCGAGATCGCCGTCTTCGAAGACCTTGCGCCCGCGTGCCCCGGCGACCAGATGCTGGATGTCGCTGAACTGCGCGTCGCCGCGCGCCTCGATGTCGACGACTTCGGCGCTGATCGCATTCGCTGCTACGCGTGCGGTGTTGTGCAGAGTCCGGAAAATCAGCTTGGTGTCACGCTCGGTGTTGGCGACTATCTGCTCTTTAACCGATTGTGCTACAGGAGATTCCACGGTGCACATGAATCGAGTTCCCATGTTGACGCCGTCTGCTCCGAGCGCAAGCGCCGCGACGAGTCCGCGGGAATCTGCGATTCCGCCTGACGCGATCACCGGAATCGTGAGTTGCTGCGTGGCCGCCGGAATCAGAATCAGCCCTGGTATGTCGTCTTCACCTGGGTGTCCGGCGCATTCGAAGCCGTCGATGCTGACGGCGTCGACGCCCAGTCTCTCGGCCTTGACCGCGTGACGAACTGCAGTGCACTTGTGGATCACCTTCACGCCCGCGTCCTTGAAATGCGGAAGATGATCGATCGGATTGGAACCGGCCGTCTCGACGATCTTGATCCCGGATTCGATGATCGCCTGGCGATATTCGGCGTACGGCGGCGGCGTGATCGACGGCAGAATCGTGAGATTGACGCCGAACGGCTTGTCGGTGAGATCGCGGGTCCGAGCAATTTCCTTGACGAGATCTTCCGGAGTGGGTTGGGTAAGGCCGGTCAGGAACCCCAGGGCACCGGAATTTGCCGTGGCCGCAACAAGTTCTGCGCGTCCTACCCACATCATGCCGCCCTGCACGATCGGATGGTCTACGCCGAACATCTCGGTGAAGCGAGTGCGAATCATCTGCTCACAACTACTTTCTTACGATCGGTCAATCGGCATCGAACCCTATTGCAGGCGAATAAAAATCCTGTGCTGCATGGAACGAGCCCGCCAGCGGACTGCGTGCAAGTTTGTGCGAATCATCACTAACATAACACCGGTGTGAGAGCGGGTGTCAAGACTCTTTTTCCGGAATCCGTCCGCCGTGACAGCCGCGTTGTAGGGTTTCGGGTGAAGCCGTACCGGGCGCGAATTGCGACCTTCGCGACGGTTAACATGGTCCGTTCGGACTCGCGCCCGTAGAAATGCGGTGCAGCGGACGAAGGCAGTGGACGAAAGCAACGGAAGTGGAGGGTCAGGTGCCCGGACAGACACGCGTCTCCGTGAGCGGCAGTGGCTCTGCACCACGAACGCGTCCGAAGAATCGGAAGGCCCAAATCGCGGCCGCTGCCGCGGAGGCATTCAGTGAACGTGGCTACCACGCGGTCGGCATCGACGAGATCGCAGCGAAGGTCGGAATCTCCGGACCGGCCCTCTATCGTCATTTCCCCACGAAATACGCGCTGTTCGTCTACACCGTGAACAACCTGACCCAGGCGTTGCTGGATGCCAGCGATCCCGCGGTACACGGAAACGACGATCCACGCGAGCAGTTGAACTCCACCATGGTGGGGGTCATCCGCGCGACGATCGAGAATCGGCGTAGGGGAGGGCTCTACCGTTGGGAGGGCCGGTACCTGGTCGACGAGGATCGTGAGCAATTGCGGGAGGGAATGCGCACGCTCAATCTTCGGATTGCCGGGCCGTTGGCCGCAGTGCGCCCGGAACTGGACCCGGCCGACGTCGAGCTGATCGCACCGGCTGTGCTCAGCGTGATCGCCAGTATCACCGGTCATCGATCGGCGTTGTCCGCCAAGCAGATCGAATCGTTGATTCTCGCAGCTTGTTGGTCGGTCATCGGCGTCGAGTTGCCCGTTGGTGCGAAGGACAGCGGGAAGAAAGCGGCGCCCGAACGCAAACCCGGTCTTGCTCGGACATCGAAACGTGAAGTGCTGCTTCAGGAAGCCGTATTGCTGTTCGATCAGCGCGGCTATCACGACGTGAGTATCGAGGAGATCGGCGCTGCAGCGGGTATCAACGCGTCGAGCGTGTACCGGCACTTCGCGAGCAAAGCCGATCTACTCGCCGCGGCTTTCTATCGGGCGTCCGATCGCCTGACGATGACGTTGGGTTCGGCGTTGGCGGAGTCGGAGACACCACTCGCGGCCGTAGAGACATTGGCCAAGATGTACGTCGAGGTGTCGTTCGGCAGAAGCGAACTGTTGGCAGTCTATTTCGCCGAGATCGGCAGCTTGCCGGACCGGTCGCGGACCGAGTTGCGGAACATCCAGCGGCTCAACGTGGAGGAGTGGGCGCACTTGTGCGTCGAGGCGCGGCCGGAGTTGACGATCGTCCAAGCGCGGTTCCTCGTCCACGCGGCGCTCGGTCTGGTCTTCGACATCGGCAGGATCGTGCACTTTTCCTCGGAGAACTCCGCGCAAGCACGCGTCGAGAAATTGCTGACCGCGACTCTCCTGGGGTAGCGCAGTCCGAAACAGTAGGTGTGACTTCACGTATCGCGGGTAGGTTCGTGATCGCAAGGCGTTCACCGAATCATGTGAAGACGGAAGTAGGGACAGCAATGCCAACTCGTACCGCACGCACCGCCTGGAACGGCACCCTCGAAGCCGGGTCGGGACAGGTCGAACTCACCAGCTCGGGTGTCGCGACCTTCGATGTGTCGTTCCCCAAGCGCGCAGCTGAGGAAGCCGGCGGAACCACCAGCCCCGAAGAACTGATCGCCGCGGCACATTCGTCCTGCTACGCGATGCAGTTGTCGGCACTGATCGCCGAGGCCGGCGGAACTCCGCAGAGCCTCGACATCACCGCAGACGTGTCGCTGGGCCCCGACACGGTCGGCTTCAAGCTCACCGGAATCAAGCTCACCGTTCGCGCCGAGGTCGACGGCCTCGACGCCGACGGTTTTGCCAAGGTTGCCCAGGCGGCCAAGGAAACGTGCCCGATCAGCAAGGCGCTGACCGGCGTCGACATCACGTTGGATGCGGCACTGGACTGATCACCTCGTGCTCGGGCGCCCCCTGCGGCGCCCGAGTGCGGTTGTGTGTGACGACCAGGTAGCTTGCGAACAATATCGGGAGCACCCACAGATCCGAGGGATCACGAAAGACCACGATCGGCAAGAGCTCGCCGCGGAATCCTCCTGCGGTCCAGCGGAAAAACCCGATCACCCACTCGTACGCGTCGCCGATCGGCGAGACCGTCTTCACCGCGGCGAAGCCGATGCCCGTGACCGCGATGGACCAGGCGATCGCTGCTCGCCCCGCCAGCTTTCGTCTGAGCACCTCGAGAACCGAGAGCAGGAGCAAGGGAAACAGGAACACGCCGGCGACGTCGGACAGCTTGCCCGTCATCGTGTTCCCGAATGCCCCTTTGAGTACGTGGTCGTTGACCAAGATGACGGCCACCGAGACCAGCGCCCACGGACTCAGCAGCAGATCGCCCGGGCGGTTCACGACAGGTTGATGGTTGCCGAGCCGGACGAGAACAGGTCGCACTTGAACTGAAGGCGAAGACCGGTGGCGGCTTCGGGGACCTCGTACGCCAATTCGCCTCGCTTGGCTGCACCCGGCGCAAGCTCTCCGTCGACACTCGACGTGCTGCTGTCGGTGAACGTGATGTTGTACGACTTGTTGGTCGAGTCCTGCAGTTCGAAGCACATCATCGATGACACAGTCGACGGCTTGTCGCTGTTGTTGGTGACCTCGGTGTCGACCACGACGTAGCGGTTTCCGGGATCCGCGGTGATGAACTGATTGGTCGAGACATAGGGATCGACAACGCCGTGTACCTGGACGCGCCAGTCGCCCAGTTCGACGACGTCACCGATGCCGAAGGCAGCCGCGGGTGCGGCGGAAGAACCGTTGTCGTCGACCTTCTTCGCTTCGTCGGTCTCGCCAGAGGCGATGGTTGCGAACAGGGCTGCGCCGACGGCGAGGAGGGCGAGGGGAGTACGGAGTGATCGCATGATGTGCGCCTTTCGAGAGTTGGTATGGCACAAGTCAACGATGTGGGGACCGCTCACCGCTTCGGTCGAAAGATCGGGGAGCCTCATCCTTTCGGTCGGAGCTTGACGGTTCGTCCACCCGTTCGGCTGATTCGAGGCGTCGGTGGCGGTGGATACGCTTGCTCGGTGATCACCACCAAAGGAACCGTTGTGCGACGACGCGTATGGACTACCGCCGCCGTCGCGTTCAGCCTTTTCTGTTCCTTCATGACGGTGGGCATCGCAGGCGCGTCGGGAAATATGCCACCGGTATTGGTCGGGATCGGGTTCGTCCTGGGCGTGGCCGGTGGGATATCGCTTGTCTGGCGCCATCAACATCCCTGGGTGGTTCTGGCGATCACGCTGGTCGGCCCGCTGTTCTTCCCCACCGATGCGACGGCGGCGCTCATCGCGTTGTTCGCCGTTGCTCGGATCGCGCGTGGGCCTCGGCTTGCAGCAGCCGCGGCAGCTGTCTTCGTCGTGTGCGGAATTTCGTTGACCTACGACGCTTTTCGAAATCGTGAGTACTCCGTTCTCACGATGGGCACCGCGAAACCCAAAGACGGTTCGGTGGTTGTTCAATACGACGTCGCCATCTGGATCCCGTGGCTCGTCGCTGCCGTCATGGTCGGCATTGTCGTGGCGCTCTCGCTCCTGATTCGGACCAGAACCGAACTCGTCGAGGCAGAGCACGTACGGGATCTGGCCACCGAGAAAACCGACGTGATGCGCGACGAGATGATTCGCACCGAGGAACGAACGCGGATCGCTCGAGACATGCACGACACGATCGCGGCCAGTTTGAGCCGGATCTCGTTGTTCGCCGGCGGGTTGCAGGTCAGCGCGGCAGACAATCCCGAGAAGGTCGTCAACACCGCAGCGATGATCAGAACCACCGCGCACGAGGCTTTGGACGAATTGAAGGGAATCGTCGGAGTGCTCAGGGGAAGCGGTGATCGCCGCGAACACGGTGGGCACCAGGGGATCGACGCGATCGGTGACCTGGTCAACAGTGCACGCGCGGCAGGCATCCACTGCCGTCTCGAATCCGAGTTGCTCCCGGGTGATGTCGGAATGTTGGCGGGGCATGTCTGTTATCGCGTCGTTCAGGAATCGTTGACCAACGTCCAGAAGTACGCGAGCGACCAAATGCTCGTCATTTCCGTGACCGGGTCGCCGCACGACGGAATCCGCATCCTCGCACGCAACAAACTGAGCGAGCTTGCACCCATGACGTCAATCGGTTCACGATCCGGCCTACGCGGGTTGGCCGAACAGGCGCGAGAGATCGGCGGCAAGGTGGAGGCAGGCGCGTTGGGGGACGATTTCCTCGTCAGTTGCTGGGTGCCCTGGTCGTCGTAGCCCTCCCGACCTCTAACTGTCGGGGGCTCTGGGTAATCTGAGCGCACTATGGACGCTGACTCGCGCATCACAGTTTTGATCGTCGACAACGACGCGTGGGTTCGGCGCGGGATGAAGGACATCCTGGAAGCAGCGCCGGACATCGTGGTGGTTGCCGAGGCCGAGGACGGCGATCAGGTCGCAGCCAAGGTCACTCGTTTTCGTCCCCACGTGGTGCTGATGGATCTGAAGATGGCACGGGTCGGTGGCTTGGAGGCCACGCGTGAATTGATGACCATGGGCAATCCACCGAAGGTCATTGCCATGACCGCCTTCGACGTCGACGACATGGTTGTGCAGGCAGTCGAGGCGGGCGCGCACAGTTTCCTGAGCAAGGATGCAGCTCCGCAGGCGTTCCAGCAGGCAGTGCGGGTAGTGGCGTCGGACCACTCGTTGTTCAGTTGCGATTCTCTGCGCGCCATCGTGGCCTCGTCGCCGCGTCGGCAAGCGCCCGATCAGACTCCGCTCGCTTCGCTCACCGAGCGTGAGCGTGAAGTGCTGACAATCCTGGCGACAGGCGCGGCCAACAGCGTCATCGCGGAGCGGCTGTACCTCGGTGAGACCACCGTCAAGACGCATATATCTTCGCTGTTCGGCAAGCTGGGTGTGCCCAACCGCGTGAGTGCATCGTTGATCGCGTTCCGGTGTGGCCTTGTGACGTGACTCGGGACTAATCCCGACCCTGTTCGTTGTTGCACCTTCGGTGACTGATCAAATCGTGATTGACCAAGACGTGACCATCGAAGTGTGGTCGGACGTCGCTTGTCCGTGGTGCTACATCGGAAAGACCAGGTTCCTCTCGGCGCTGGATCGTTTCGAGAACAAGGACCGCGTCAACGTCATCTGGCGCTCGTACCAGCTCGCTCCGGAGACCCCGGTGGGAGAGGGCCGAACCGAACTCGACGCCTTGGTCGAGATGAAGGGGATGGCGCCTGATCAGGTACGTCAGATGTTCGCCCACGTCAGCGCGACGGCCGCCGAGGTCGGGTTGACCTTGGACTTCGAAACCGTGATCGCCGCCAATACCTTTGATGCGCACAGGTTGCTGCATCTCGCGGGTGAGCGGCAGAACGAACTCCTCGAAGCGCTGTTCAAAGCGCACTTCAGCGACGGCAAGGTGATCGACGACCGTGAGGTGCTGGTCGAGCTGGCCGTGAGCGTCGGCCTCGACGCCGATGTCGTGCGCGAGCAACTGGGCTCCGATGCCGCAGCGGAGGCTGTCCGCGAAGATCTCTCCATGGCCCGCCAACTGCAGGTCAGCGGCGTTCCGTTCTTTGTCGCGAACCGTGCGGTTGCCGTGTCCGGCGCTCAGCCCGAAGAGGTGTTTCTGCAGTTGCTCACTCAGGCCTCCGAACCGGCCTGAGTAAGGCGAGCGGCACGCACAGCCGGGGCGTTCGAAAACGGCAACAGATGTGCGCCGTTCACGGGGCAGGACAACGTCACGTGCGCTGCATCGACGAACCGGTACGGCTGCGCTGCAACAACTCCGGCGAGGTTCTTTCGCAGACGCGACATCTCGGCCCGCGCGGTCACCGTGCGGGCCGGGTCGCCGAACAGATCTTGCGCCAACCGCGATGCAGTCAGTCCCCGTCTCTCGGATCCGAGGAGGAACAGAATCTCCGCGTGTCGTTGGGTGGGGGCGTATGCCCATTCGCCGAAACCCGACGTGACGGTCACCGACATGTTCTCGGAATCGCGCAGATCGATATGTACCGTGGGCGCGCTGATTCTCTCGCCGGTGGTGATCGGTCTAACCAGCCACCCGCCGGGAAGCGGATCCAGTTCGCACAGGCCCAGTGCCGGGAACCATGTCCTGCCGGGAGCCAAAGCTGCGGGGAGCAGCACGCGCGAGCGATGAGGTAGCGCGTCGACCGCTGCGACCCATCCGTGGGTGTCGATCACCAATGCGGGTGATCCGCTTCGTGCAAGCATCGGCCCTGCAACAGAACGTAGTTGATCGAGATTGTCCCGATGCTTGTCGCGCAGGTGTGATTGAGCGAGGCGTGCGACGGCGTCGACCAGGGCGAGCGTCGTGGGATGGACGGTCTTGGCAGGACCACTGATGTCGACGACGCCGATGACACGGTCGTCCCGCGGATCACGGATGGGCGCCCCCGCACACGTCCACGGATGATGGCTGCGCGCATAGTGTTCCGCCGAGAAGATCTGAACCGCCTGTCGTGACACCAATGCCGTTCCGATGGCATTGGTGCCGACGCTGTCCTCCGCCCAGTTCGCCCCTTCGACAAATCCCAGACGCGCAGCTTGGTCCAGTACGCGATGGGAACCGCTGCGCCACAGTACAGTTCCGCGAAGATCTGCGACGACCATGATGTTCTCACCGCTCGCGGTGACCGATTCGAGTCCGCGTGTCACGTCGTCGAGCACGTCGTACAGTCCGGACTCACGACGACGGAGATCGAGTTCGGCGACGTCCATCGACGGTTCGACCCGGCTGTGCTCGGGATCGATACCGAGTTCGCGCAGGCGCTGCCACGATTGGCGAACCACGTCCCTCGGGCGGGCCGGTGCGCGGTCTCCGGCCATCGTCGCGTCGTACACCGCGGCGAGGGTCCTCGCGTAGTCGCGAGGATCCTCGCCGGGCGGCATCGCAGGCTCTGGCAACCGCTTTTTCAGTGAAGACACCGCTTTCAGTGAAGACACCGCTTTCGGCGAAGACGCCGCTTTCAGTGAAGACACCTCGGTCAGCGGTAGACGAGACCGCCGTCGATGAGACCGGCCTGCCCGGTCATGTAGTCGGAATCGGGCCCAGCGAGGTAAGAGACGAAACCGGCTACGTCGTCGGGGGTTTCAGCTCGACCCAGCGCAATTCCGCCGACGAACTTCTCGTAGGTGGCGCCCTCTGGCGCACCGGTCAACTCGGCGAACCTCTTGTCGATCGTCACCCACATGTCGGTGCCCACGACGCCGGGGCAGTACGCGTTGACGGTGATTCCGTCGGTCGCGTATTCCTTGGCCGCAGCCTGAGTGAGGGCCCTGACCGCGAATTTTGTTGCGCTGTAAACACCTAACATGGCGAACCCGTCATGACCGGCGATGGACGACGCGTTGATGATCTTTCCGCGCTGACCGAGCGCCTGGAACTTTGCCGCTGCGGCTTGAATTCCCCACAGGACACCGTCGACGTTGACGCTCCAGATCTTGGAGACCTCTTCCGGCGTCGCATCGGAGATCGGGCCGACGAGAGCGATTCCCGCGTTGTTGACGATGACGTCGAATCCGCTCAACTCACTGTGCGCGTGTTCGACTGCGGCGTGAACCTGCGCGCGATCGCTGACATCGGCGATAAACGTCGTCGCACGACGACCGATCTGTCTGATCTCGTCGGCAACCGCATCCAGCTTGGTCTGGTCGAGGTCGACCAACGCGATGTCGGCGCCGTCGTGGGCGAGGCGGAGAGCGATTCCGCGTCCGATTCCTTGGCCGGCGCCGGTGACCAGTACTACCTTGCCCGTGATGCTCATGCAGATCTCCTCGTAAGCAGTGAACCAGTCGGTTGTGAACCGGTGAGTGATTTGTATGTGACGGCGACCACAATGCGGAAGGGTTGCACCGTGTTGCAATTCCGGAAAATCGGACAGCAGTTGCAACCCTCGGCAACCCTCCCGGTACCCCGCGCGACGGTTCCATAGTTGCGCCACCACTTCGCGAATCATCTTGCGAGACAATCTGGGAGAGGGCACATGACCGCTACAGTCGACACACCCACGGAACCGGCCACGCCGAGCCGACAACCGTCACGCCGCTGGATCGGGTTCGGGATCGCGAACCTCGTGATCGTTCTCGTGCTGGCCGTGGCGAGTTGGTACCTTCTGGCCGATCCGACCACCAGTCCCTGGAGTTTCTATCCTCTGCCGTTCAACGCGGCGCTTTTCTGGGCAATCCTTTTTGTTGTGTTCATCGGCTTCAATTGCGAGTTCGCCGGCTTCGATCGACTCCCGCAGCCGGCGAAAGGCTTGGCGATCATGGTCGCGACCGCGGTCTTCGCCGTCGTGGTGACGTGGCTCCTGGCAAACGGCTTGGGGAGTTTGTACCCGGATTTCGCGGCCGATCGTGAGGGCGGCCTCGGATATTTCGCGGGTGCGCTGTTCGTGCTCTTCGGCTTCGGGACCTGGGTGATGGTGGTCCTGAACTGGCAGCATTGGCCGTGGACTTCCCTAGGGATGAAGCAGCCGTTGGTGGGTTTGTGTGAGATCGCGTTTGTCGCCGTCCCGACGCTGGCGCTGTACTTCGTGTTCGGTCTGCCGTCCGTGTCGCTGTCCGCCACGGATCCGTTGATGACCGTCGACACCGTACTCGGGTGGTTCTACTGCGTCGTGGTGGTCGTGATCCTGACTGGCCAGACGCTCGACAACTGGCCGTGGCGACTGTTCGGCGGCGGGGGTAAGACGGCGCTCGCAGCCACGATCGGTAACTTCGCCGTCGGAACCGGCTTGTACTTCGTGGCGCTTCCAGTGGTGAAGGCACTTGTGGGAAGCGATGCCGTTGCCGAGTTGGGTGGTGTGGTCCATCAGTTCCCGGCGCAGCTCGGTGTGTGCTGGGCCTTCTGGATGATCTTCTGGGCCAACGCCTTCGGTAACAAGCCCACGGGCTTTTCGGACGGGGTCAATCTGGCGATCCGCGCGCTGCTCACGTTTGCGCTCGCGGTGGTCACATTCTTGTTCTATTACCGCTTTGCGGCAGAGCACATTCTTCACGAGCCGGCAGTTGTCGACGGATTGCACGGCAATGCACTGGGTTTCGTGGACTGGGCGGTGTTGTGGACGCTGTTCTACGTCGTGGGATTTCAGTCGCTGGGACTCGGCAAATTCAAGCCTGCTGAGGGGTGAGTCGGTTGCCCGCACATCGGTGCGGGTAACCGGTATCGGGCGGCGACACCGCGCCCGCTGATTGCAACAGACTGCAACGCTTGTGACCGGGGCCACTTATGGGATGTGCTGTGTGTCACATTCACAAACAAGGAGAAGTGATGACGCAAACCATCGATTCCGCAGTCACCCCCGAGGTGAAGTTGACGGCGGTGACACCTCAGGAACGCGTCGACGCCTGGCTGGCGGATTTCGAGTCGGCCCTCGCGGCTCGTGACATCGAGCGTGTGGCAGGCAAATTTGCACTCGACAGCTTCTGGCGCGACTTGGTGTCGTTCACCTGGAACATCAAGACCGTCGAAGGTCGCGAGCAGATTGCCGACATGCTCTCCGAGCGTCTCGACGACACCGATCCTTCGGGATTCCGGACCACCGAGACACCCGACGAAGCCGACGGCGTCACGTCGGCCTGGATCGAATTCGAGACTGCAACCGGTCGCGCGCACGGGCACCTTCGTTTGAAAGGAGATGAAGGTTGGACCCTGCTGACGTCGTTGCAGGAATTGAAGGGACACGAAGAAGGTAAGGGCACTCGCCGGCCTCGTGGAGCCAAGCACGGAGCAGACCCGAACCGCATCACGTGGGCCGAGCAGAAGGAGATCGAGGATCGCGAACTCGGTTACACCACACAGCCTTACGTCGTGATCGTCGGCGGCGGACAGGGAGGCATCGCCCTCGGTGCCCGGATGCGCCAACTCGGAGTTCCGGCCATCGTGATCGACAGCCACGAGCGGCCGGGTGATCAGTGGCGCGGACGCTACAAGTCCCTGTGCCTGCACGACCCGGTTTGGTACGACCACCTGCCATACATGCCGTTCCCCGACAACTGGCCGGTGTTCGCGCCCAAGGACAAGATCGGCGACTGGCTCGAGATGTACACCAAGGTCATGGAGGTTCCGTACTGGAGTTCCACGACCTGCACCTCTGCGTCGTTCGACGAGAAGACCCAGGAATGGACCGTCGAGGTCAACCGCAACGGCGAGAAGCTGACGTTGCGTCCCAAGCAGTTGGTGATGGCGACGGGTATGTCCGGCAAGGCCAACGTTCCGACGTTCCCCGGGCAGGACAAGTTCCTCGGCGATCAGCACCACTCGAGCAAGCACCCCGGCCCGGATCAGTACGTGGGCAAGAAGGTCGTCGTGATCGGGGCCAATAACTCCTCGCACGACATCTGCGGTGCACTGTGGGAGAACGGCATCGACGTCACGATGGTGCAGCGCAGCTCGACGCACATCGTGAAGTCGGATTCGCTGATGGATTTGGGCTTGGGTGATCTGTACTCGGAGCGTGCACTGGCCGCGGGCATGACGACACACAAGGCAGACCTCACGTTCGGTTCGCTGCCGTACCGAATCATGCACGAGTTCCAGATCCCGGTGTACGACGCAATCCGTGAGCGCGACAAGGATTTCTACGATCGCCTCGAGAAGGCGGGCTTCGAGCACGACTGGGGCGACGACGGTTCAGGTCTGTTCATGAAGTACCTACGCCGCGGCTCGGGGTACTACATCGACGTCGGCGCGGCCGAACTGGTTGCCAATGGAGACATCAAGCTCGCGCACGGCAACATTCGTGAGCTGACCGAGAACAGCGTGATCCTCGAAGACGGTACGGAATTGCCTGCCGACGTGGTGGTCTACGCGACGGGTTACGGCTCGATGAACGGCTGGGTGGCGGATCTGATCGGTCAGGACACCGCCGACAAGGTCGGCAAGGTGTGGGGCCTGGGGTCGAACACCACCAAGGATCCGGGACCGTGGGAAGGCGAGCAGCGCAACATGTGGAAGCCGACGCAGCAGGAAGCGCTGTGGTTCCACGGAGGCAATCTGCACCAGTCGCGCCACTACTCGCTGTACTTGGCGTTGCAGTTGAAGGCGCGTTACGAGGGCATCCCGACGCCGGTGTACGGACTGCAGGAAGTGCATCACCTGAGCTGAAATAGAACTGCTGTGCGCCTTTATTAACCGCCCGCGGTTAATAAAGGCGCACAGCAGGTTCAGCGAAGGGCGTACTTCTTTGCTACTTCGGTGTTCTTGGTCGCGCGCTCGGTGAGGAAGGCGAATGCCAACCCGAGTACGAGCCAGAGCGTCGCCTGCGTAGCGAGCGAGGAAAGTCGGAACTCCCACAGCAGAGTTGCCGGGAAGTCCTCGCCCACCTCGTTGATGCCGGGAAGCGAGACGTAACCGATCGTGGCGATCACCAGGAACGCAGCCACCGGAGCAGCGATGCGCACGCTGAGGAACTCGTGCCCGGAAACTGCCTTTGCCGCCGCTGCTGCCGCGGTGACGGACAGTAGCCCGAGAATCACGGCGGCCAGCCACAGAAGTGTGCGCTGGTTGATGGTGTCGGGATCTCCGACGGCCGGCGGATTGGCCGGGTACTTGAAGAAGGGCACGGCCTCGATGGCCAGCCAACCACCGACGGCGATGGTGATCGCCAACAACGGCCCGGACATTCCGGTGAGTCGTCGAGCGTAATTGGCAACGACCGAGAAGATCGCCCCGAGTGCCAGTCCGGCCAGCGCTGTGGCCAGGAACAGCCCGGCGCGCTGCCCGTCGCGGCTCACCAGTGGTTCTTCTTCGTCACCGTGCGAATGCCCAGCGGCTTCGCCGGCAACCTCACCGGTGGCGCTGTTGGCTTCTTCGATCGCAATGGCGGCATTGACGTGCGGTTCACCCAGCACGAATGCAACTCCGCCGGCAAGGATGCCTGCGATCAATCCAGCCAACAAACCACGAATGAGAAGCTTCGTGAAATTGTCGACTAGTGGCACGGCAGGCCCATCAAGTGTCGACCGTCGTGCATCAATTCATGCATGTACATGCCGGTGCGAGAGATAGCGCCCTGGTCGAATCCGACCAGGTAGAGAGCGAGCATCGCGAACAGAACTACTGCAGCGGCGAGGAAAGCAAGACGAGTCGAATCGATCGACGTATCGGGAGAATAGGCGAGAGCCATCGAAGCCTCCTGGGATTTTCGCGTCCCCTAGGTCCATGCGATGGCCGAAGTGTCTGGCTGTCGAAATAGTCGTGCCGAAAAAGGCACTTCACCTCGAATTACAGTGGCGCGACCGCTCCGGGCTTTCACCGGATTCCTGTCGGACCATCGCGTTTACATGCGAACTTTTGCACTACTGCCCGCACCGTGTCAACGCGTAAGCCGAGATGACCGTCGATTGTGCCCGCCAAGGCGGGCACAATCGTTCTAGATCAGCTCTTTGCGGCGACGTCCAGAACAACTTCGAACTCGAGCAACGACGCACCCGAAGCGACGGGCTTCGCACGCTCGCCGGAATGGGCTTCGCGGGCAGGGCCGTCACGCCAATCGGCGAACGCCTGCTCGGACTCCCACTGCGTCACCACGAAGTAGCGGCTCTCACCTGCGGTGGGGCGGAGGAGTTGGAATCCGAGAAAGCCCGGGGAGTTCTCGACTGCATGAGCGCGTGCTGCGAAGCGCTTCTCCAGTTCGGGGCCGGCGCCCTCGGGGACCTCGATTGCATTGATCTTCACGACTGCCATGCAAGCGACATTACCCGCGCACCTTCACCGCGTACCGTGACACTCGTGTTGCATGACGAAGGTGGAACAGGACAACCGATTCTGTTGTTGCACGGCCTCATGGGCAGCTCGAGGACGTGGCGACGCCAGGTGCCGTGGATCCGCGAGTTCGGCCACGTCTACACGTTCGACGCCGCCGGTCACGGCCGGCCCGCGCCGTCAGAGCTGACCACCGAGGCATTCGTCGACGACCTGGCATCTGCCGTTGCGTCCATCGAGGAGCCGATGATCGTGATCGGCCATTCGATGGGGGCTCTGCACGCGTGGTGCTTCGCCGCATCGCATCCCGAAAAGGTTTGTGCACTGGTCCTCGAAGACATGGCTCCGGATTTTCGCGGACGCACCGCCGCGGATTGGGCTCAGATGATCTCGGCGTGGCCGCAGCCGTTTGCTTCCGAGGACGCGATGAAGGAATTCTTCGGGCCCGTCGCCGGCCAGTACTTTCTCGACTCTTTCGACCGCCGCGACGACGGGTGGTACCTGCACGGCGAGGTGTCGACCTTCCGCGACATCTCGGAGGAGTGGGGCACGAGGCATTTCTGGGATCAGTGGCAGGCGATCGACGTGCCGACCTTGCTGATCGAGGGAGAGTTCACCATCACCCCCGAGGGACAGATGCGAGAGATGGCCGAGAGACCGGGAACTCGGTACGTACGTATTGCCGATGCAGGCCACCTGGTTCACGACGATCAACCGCAGCGCTATCGCGAAGTGGTGACGGAATTCCTTCAGACGGTGAGCTGACTGCGGATCGACGCGCCCACCTGCTCCAGTTCGACGGCTCGCCTGGCCAGGAGTCCGGCAGCGAACTTCGCCTTGTCGCCGCGATGGCGGGGGACAACGTGGAGGTGCGAGTGGAACACGGTTTGGCCCGCGGCACGCCCGTCGTTGACGAGAAAGTTGACTCCGTCAGCGGCGATGTCGCAGCGGCGTAGAGCTCCGGCGATGAGCGTGCCGACGCGGAACATCTCTGCGCCCTCGTGGCTTTCGAGAGCATCGAGGTTTTCTGCATGACGCTTGGGGACCACCAGTGTGTGTCCGCGACTCACCGGTCGGGCGTCGAGAAATGCAAGAGTCGTCTCGCTCTCGTGGACGAGAATCGCCGGCTCGGTCAGCGCGACGATCTTGCAGAAGACACAGGTATCGGTGCTCATGCCTACAGAATGTAGTCCGAATCAGATCCGACACGGGACTACAGCAGGCGCAGCTGACGTGCCTTCGTGATCGCTTCGTTTCGATTGTGTACGTCGAGCTTCTTGTAGAGAGTGCGCAGTTGAGTCTTGACGGTGTTGACGGACACGTAGAGTTTGTCGGCCATCGCGGCCGATCCCATGCCGAGCGCCAGGAGGGAGAGGACCTTCTGTTCGCGTTCGGTCAGCTCCACGATACGTACGGATCCCGGAAATGATTCCGCAGGAGCACTTTTCGAGAACTCGGCGAGTGCACGCGATTTTGTTACTGCCATCGATTCGAGTTTCTCGACGTCCGCCGATCCGATGGTCGCGAACGGACGCAGAAGTCCGGTTTGGTCCGCGATACTGCACGCTCTGGACCACTCCTGAGAGGCGAGGCGTGGCTCACCCAGCTCGGAGTGTGCAACCGCTTGCACCAGAAGCGATTCCATCTGTGCCCGCGGATAGGATTCGCCAGACCAGTCGAACTGATGGCACAGCGCCACAGCGGCCTCGTTCTGGCCGATTCGCTGACGTAAACGCGCCACCGACGCGAGCGTCCACGGGTTGGCTGCAGGATCGGCAATTTCCTTGGCCAGAGCCGTCGCCTTGTTTCCCTCGCCGAGTGCGAGCAGGAGATCGATTTCTGCGGATTGCAGCAGAGGAAGCGCGAAAGACGTGGCCGTGTACTGCTTGGAATGCACTCCAATCGCGTTGTGGAGCAGGGACAGAGCGGAAGATGCACTGCTCTGAGTCAGGGCAAATTGGCTGTGCGCATAGACGACGAACGCCCATAGCTCCTCGGTGTCGGACGGAACGCCGAGTTCGGTCAGTGCGATACGTGCGTCACCGAAGTCGAGTGTGTCGAGAGCGGCGAGAGCCCGTGCCGTCAAGCCGGCGATCTTGACTACAGGTTCGAGCCAGCCCCCGGGGTCAGGATGCTTCTGTTCGAGTTCGAACCAGTGTCTGGCCTGCCGCGGCTCACCTGCCAAAGCCCAATTCAGGGCGGCACTACCCGCAGAGTTGCGAGCGATGAAGTCGACTCCGTGAGACAGGGCGCCGTTGTATGCCATTCGAGCCTTGATCGTGGATTCGGTGAACCTGCCGCTCAATTGAAAATTGATCGCCCATTGAAGTCGCATCAGGGGGAGTTGTGCGCTGACCGCTTCCGGATTGTTTTCCAGCGCACTGCGGCTGAGGTGAGACAGCCGCCTGGTGGTCTCTGCCGAGAGCCCGTATTCACCGGCCATCCTGAGCATGATCGATTGAACGCAGGCGATGCTCAAGGCGTCCTTCGCGCTGGGTTGGGCGCCGAGTTCCCACAGTTCGGCCGGCGATTCGGGTAGCAAGTCGACTACCGTGGATCGCTTGCTCGGATGCATCGTGAACAAGGCACGCCCGGCCTCAACGGCAGAGTGCTTGTCGGCAGCTTCCGCCGGAATCCGTTGGAGGGCGGAGCGAACCGAGTCCAGGTTATGCACGATCATCGTCACCCAATGTTGTTCGACGATGTCTACTGCCAGGGTCCAGTTCTGTGCCTCGACCGCGTAGTCCAGCGCCGACGCGTGATGACCGTTGTCGAGTCGATTGTGAGCGAGGAATGAAAGACGTTGCGACGGATCGATTCCCACGCGAGTGTGGTGCGCGAGTAGCGATCGTCGAATGGCGGGAGGCAATTCCCATGTTTCGTCGGCTTCGGCCTCGACGCGCGACAACAAGCCGGCTGTCTCCAGCGTCACCAGCCGCGAGCGGATCTCATGAACGGTTTCGGCAGTGTCAGGGCGCTGGGACTCGAACAGCATTGTGGCGACGCCGACGGTGATCGATCGACCAAAGGCGGTCGCGAGTAGGAACTCATGTTGCTTTAGGCGCTCAGTGGTGGCGAGAACGGAATCAGTCACGTAATCGTCTATCGCTTGCGCGGTGTTCGTTTTGATCTCTCGCTCACGGTTGCTGTTACGTGAGTCCCTGACGGCGGCGACTGCGGCGCGAACCAATGCGGGCAGCCCACCCGTCAGGGATGTGATTTGTTCTGCATCACCTTCAGCCGTGCGCACCCCCGCCTGTTCCAGCAATTGGGCGGTATCGGATGTCGTGAACAACAGCTCATCGGCGCCGATGACCTCGTGATCCGTGTCGAGAAGGTATGGCTCGGCGAACATGCCGAATCCCGAGAGCGTGACCACGAGGTCCAGGTTGTGGCAGAGGGTGAGGAGATCGATCAACTGATCGTCCAACTCTGGTTCCGATATCAGATCCGGCCTGATCAGCACGAGCAGCACGGGGCGGCTGAGGGCGTTCAGGGATTTGGCGGCAGCGGTGAAAGGATCGGCGAGATCGTCGACGTCGGGCAGTGCGATTCCGGCAGCGTGGATTCGATCGAGGACAACGGCCCAGAAATCTTCGAGTGTCGACGAGGGCTCTGGGGCCGAGACCCAGACGAGTATTCGTTCGGATGCCAGATGGGCGCGCAGCCACGATGCGATCAACGACGATTTCCCGTGGCCGTTCGGTGCACGGACGATGGTCAGAGCGGCGCGTCGATCCAGTTTCGCGAACAGTGCTTGCCGAGGAATCGACTCGGTGAGAGTGCGCCTTTCGGGAATAGCTGCCCAGTCGTGGCCGTCCCTCCCGAACATCAACGCGGACCCTTTCTGCTTTCACGCCCCACGCTAATTGGCGGATTTGGGCGGATTGTCTCGATCCATCTATCTACAGGGAGGAGCGTAGCTGGTGCGAATCCAGAGCGTGTCATCCCGGGCAATTCACCCGCGACTTCACCCCGGGTGAGAGAAGTTCACCCACATAATCATGCCGTCACCATTGGCTTTCGAGTCCCTCGAGCGACTTCTATTGAACGTAGCTCGGGATTCGCCAAATCTGGTCGAGAGTGCCCGACCGGGCCCCGAGGGTCGGCCATCGAAGGAGTGTCGTGAGAACTCGTCTGTCAGTGGTGTGGTCGAAGGCGGTTACGGTCCGACTCCGACCGAGAGCGTGCGCCCGAAGAGTGCGAGGCGTAGTCGTGGTGACGGGAGTGTTACTTGTCGGCGCAGCTGCGCTCGGTGCGCTACCGATGCAGTCGGATGTTCGATTGGCAGCCGAGGGAGAGTCCGCTTCTCCCTTCACCGTCGAGTTGACGGCGATTGACGGTGCGCCGCCCTTCGACCCCGGTGACGGTCCAGGGCTCGATACCGGACCGTCCAACGGCATTGTCCGAGAGGGTGATCCGGTGACGTATGTCGTAGACATCGGCGTCCGGGGCAACCCGCTCTCGGACGTGGTCGTGCAGCTTCCGGTGCCTCGAGGTTTCGTTCTACCGTCCGTGCCTGACTACTGCGGAGACGGCTCGGGTGTCGACGAGTTCGGGTTACATTGCCTGATAGGCAATCTGGAAGCGGACCGGTACTTCACCCGGACAGCGACGATGACTGCGGGAAAGCGGGAAGACGCCGACGGTCTACCGATTGCTGCACTGGTCACCGCAGATCGAGGGGCGGCTCGCGTGCGGTCGGACGATGTCACCGTGCGGGTGGCGACCACCCCGGGAGTGTGTGATCCACAAGGGAATTCTGTTGGTGGTCGGAGAGACCAGGGGACAGCTGTCTCGGCAGATGGACGGATCTCAGGTCTGGTGACGTCGGGCATCTCGGAGGCGGTGGTGATCAACGGCGTCGATCAATGCGGGCACGCGATAGCGCGGACGGTGAAACCGTTCGAGGGTCGCTTCTCGTTTGTCGGACTCCTGCCGGGGGCGTATCGCGTCACGGTCGACGGCCGAGCGCCGGTGGACGTGGAGTTGGAACCAGGCGCAATGGCGGTCGGTGGCCTGACGTTCTGATACAGCCCTGCAGTGATAGCAACACCCGAAACAGTTCAGAACCAGTTGGAAACAGTCAATGGAGGATCCAGTGCGTGAAAGCCTGGGCGTGGTATTCGAAAACAATTCCATTTCAACAGCTCTCGTAGATGCGGACACACCCCTTCTGGGCTCGATCGACGAGTTCCGTCATCCGTGGGGCGCGAACGGGACTGTTCCCTCTGCGCAAGCGTCGGCACGCGCGCTCGCCTCCGCTGCCGAGGTCGCCACCGGTCGGGCCCTGCGCTCGAACCTGTGCCCCACCGTCGTCGGAGTGATGTGCGAGCGCGCGGACGTGCGCGAATTTGTCCCGGGTTCATTGTCCTCCAGCACTTTCGAGAACATCGAGTTGGTCAACGGTCTGGACGCTCGCCTTGCCTACTTGCGGACGGTCGACGCCCTGAATGGTGTTTCGCCGATTCTCGCGTTCTGGCCGGACGGCGGTGAGACTGTGATCGCTGCCATCGATCCGAGCGCCGGCGTCGTGGACTCGGCGCACCGTTACGCAACCGCCGAGTTGCTTACAGACAGCTCGACATTTGCTGCGACATTGGACCTGCTCGTCGCTGAACGAAACCCCGTGCCCAAGATGCTCGTCGCCATGCTCGGCAAGGAAGAGTCACGGCAGTTGTCCGCCGAAGCCGCCGAATCGGTAGGGCTCGGCTTCCTGTATCTCGGCGAGCGCGCCCAACTGGCGATAGGCGCTGCGCTGGTGGCGGCCGATCGGGGGAGCGAGGTCAGGTCCGCTGGCGGCGCGGCTGTTCAGCCCGTCAACAGAATCCGGTGGGCGGCGGCGATAGTGCTGCCGCTCCTGCTCATGCTGACGGGATTGCTGATCGCTCTGTCGCCGGACGGGTCGCGAGCGGTGTCCACTGATCGCCCGAACGTCGGCGCCGAGCCGGCGAACCCGACGAGCGGGCCACCGTCCGGAGCGGCCCTACCGATCCTGACGCTCCCGCCTTGCGACCCGGTGGTACCCGTCGTTCCCGCTGCGTTTCGGCGTTCGGATCCTGAAGTTGCACCACCCCAGACCGTCGAACCAGCAGAAGCATGCGACCCGGTGCGAGTGGGCTAGGGCGTACCTTCTCCAGCCAGTGCAAACAGGCCGTCATCGGTCTGCTCGACCAGTCCGTCGACCAACAAGGAATGTAGTGCGCGGTCACGCTGACCAGGATCGGTCGGCCAGACGATGTCGAGTTGCGCGCGTTCGACCGGACGGTGGCTATCGCGTAGAACGGCCATCAATTTTCCGCGAACTTGGCGATCGGTGCCCGCGAACTTCTGCACCTTCTTGGGCGGTCCGGTGTGTGCCGGTTTGCCCGAAGCGACCCACGCGCAGTTCGGCAAAGGGCAGTTCTCGCAGTTCGGCGTCCGCGCAGTGCAGATCAGTGCACCGAGTTCCATGAGAGCGGCGCTGTAGGTGGCGGCGCGCGCTCGTGTCCGTGGCAGCAGCGCCGCGACGTCGGCGAGGTCTCGCGTGTTGGACGGATTGCCTGGTTCCGCATTGCCGTGGACGGCTCGCGCAACTACGCGTCGTACGTTGGTGTCCACCACCGGCACTCGCTGTCCGTAGGCGAAGCACGCCACGGCGCGGGCGGTGTACGAACCGATTCCCGGTAGCGAGAGCAGGGTGTCGACGTCTTCCGGCACCACGTCACCGTGCTCGGCGGCCAGGACGCCCGCGCATTCGTGTAACCGAAGCGCGCGTCGTGGGTAACCAAGTTTGCCCCACGCGCGAAGTACTTCTGCCTGACTCGACGCTGCCATCGCGGACGGTACCGGCCAGCGCTCCACCCACTCTTCCCAGATGGGCGCAACGCGCACCACCGGCGTCTGCTGGAGCATGATCTCGCTCATCAGGATCTGCCAGGCACTGACGCCCTCGCGTCGCCACGGCAGGTCACGAGCCGTCTCGGAGTACCACTTCAGCAGCACCGAAGATTCCACTGCCACTGCTACCGACACACTCCTCGAACCTGTGCTCCTGGTCGACGAAGGACACGTCGACTTGTGGACGCCACTTTATCGGCAGTCGCCGACACGGCTGTATGTGACGCCAGACCTTCGGGTCACAACAGCTGCACGTTACTCAGTTTCCACTCGCCGTCCTCGCGGACCAGAGAAAGTTGCATGCGGTTACGGTCGATCCTCGGATCGGGGGAGTTGGTATTCGTGATGGTCTGATCGAGGAACACGAGCACCTCGGCGTTGTCGCGATCACTGCTCGCCAGTCCGGCTGAAATGATCTGAGCGGACGAGGTCGCCTGATACTGCACGATCATGTTCTGCAGGTTGGCTGCCACCTGGGCGTACTGACCGGCGAACTCACCGACAGAGTTGTCACGCACCACGGAAAGATTCTGATCGAGGTTCTGGAAGTTGTACGTCGCAAGATCAGTGGCGAATTGCCGTCCGCTGTCCAGTGCGCTGGTACGCGCGTCTTCGTCGGCCGATTTCTGCCAGGTCGCGAATGCGCCCCATCCGAGCGCCGCGACCACGACCAGGACGCCGGCAACGATCAACAAGGTCTGCTTGCGAAGCCGCTTGGGCTTTTCGACGATTGTGGGTGTCGGACTCTCGGGAGTCTGGGGTTGGGGTGTCTCGGTCATTGCGTTCCTTGTACTAGTAGTGCGGCAAACGAGTTGTCACCGAGAACGGTGTTCTGACCACCGTTGAGGCCCAGACGAATCGACGTTCCGTCACCGGCCGCAACTGTGCCGAGAGCAGGATCGTATTCGGCAACCCCGTCGATCGTTCCAGTTCCGGTGGGGACGTTCTGCGAACCGCGATTCTGGATCCGGCCCGACTGGTCCGCGCAGTGTTGGTTCTTGTCGAGCGTGGTCGGTGAGGTGTCCTGTACCGATCGCCGGGGCGTGTCGTAGATACAGACCGGGCCGAGTGCTGTGATCAGATCAAGCTGTGCCCGTCCGTCTTTGACGATACTTCCGAACTTCTCGAATCCTTTGGGCACCACCACCAACAAGGCATCGACGGCAGGCATCCGTGCAGTGACGATCTGAGTGGAGACGAGAGAATTGGCCAACAGCAGACTGAACGGCTCACGACTCTGTTCGATGAGAGGCAGTATCTGATTGTCGAGAACACTCGGGCTTCGATCGAGGAGTGTGCGCAGTTGCGGATCGGAGTTTCGTACCTGATCTGTCAATTGGCGAAGTGTGAGTGCAACTTCGGGAAGAGCGTCAACATTTTCCTCGTTCGCAGTGAACAGTGAGCGCGAGTTCTCGACGAGTGTGTTGACACGCGGTTGATCGGCTTGGACAGTGCGCGCGAGCACGTCGAAGTTGTCGACGAGCGCCTGCAGATCCGGACCCAATCCGTTCAATCCCTCACCGAGTTCGTGCGAGAGGGTACGCAGATCTGCCGGATCGACGGTGTCGGCAGCAGCGTTGAAATTCGCAATCACGGTTCCCAACGCGACCGGGATCGAAGTGCGCTCAGTCGGAACAACCGAACCTTCAACCAGATACGGGCCGCCGTCGGTCTGCGAGGACAACTGAACTTTCAATACGGGAACGGCGGTGTCCTGGCTGATGGCCACATGCGAATCGTTGGGTATCTGTTGGTCGGCGGCGATGCTCAACGTCATCACGACGAGGTCCTGGGCAGAGTCCTCCTCCACCGACTCGACGTCGCCGACGGTGACTCCGCGATAGGCCACTTCCGAACCCGGAGCGATTCCGGCCGCGTTCTCCAATTCGACGGTGACCGAGAACGTTCCGGTGAAGGGATCTCCGGCACCTACTTGTCGGAGCACGTACGTCGTGCTGACCACCGCGATGAGGAGAAAGGCGGCGATCTCGAAATAGACGGTTCGGTTCTTCATCGCGTTCCTCCTTGCAGGGGTGTCGTGATCGGCAGTTCCCGATCGGAGGCGGGCAGAGGTGGCAGTGGCGGTGCGGCGCCCGGAATTATCTCGTTGAGCACCCCGGTCACGGTGCCCTCGACATCGACGTCGAGGTCGATGTTCACGTAATCACCTGGGCTGGCGCGCTCGAGGAGCGCTCTTGCGTTGTCCAGGTTGGACATGGTCTCACTCAGTGTCGGGCCCATTGCCGAGAACTGGTCGAGGATGGGTGACAGTCGTCCGGTGATCTCGGAGATCTGGTCGGCCGACTGGTCGAGCACGGAATTGGTTGCGGTACTGAGCCGATCGGTTTCGTCGAGTAGATCGAGGAGCGGTTGCCGTTGGTCGGCGATCACGCCCAATGCGGGTGTGAGTGTTCGCAAGCCTTCGTCGATGGTGGCGCTCTCGTCACCGATCAGAGCGCTGAGCCGGTTCAGTGAATTCAGTGCCGAATTGATCGATTCCTTTCGGTCGTCAAGTGTTCCGAGAAAAGTGTCAAGGCGCGCAAGCAGATCGCGGATCGTCTCTTCCCTGCCGTCGAGAATCTGATCAGCCTCACTGACGATGTTCTTGACCTGCGCCAACCCACTGCCGTTCAACAGAGTTCCGACGGCGCCGAGCAGTTGTGCGACATCGGGTCCGCGCACGGTCTCCGATCGCGCGATGGTGGAACCTGGTTCGAGCCTGGGGCCCGTGGGATCGACCGGAACTTCGAGGTTGACAAATGCGTCGCCGATCGGGGTGGACAGCTCGATCCGAGCGCGGGTCCCGGCGGGCAGTTCGATGTCCGATTCAATTTCTGTATGTACTACGGCTGCAAATGTTTCCGCGCTCATCGACATGACTCTGCCGACCACTGCCTGGCCGATCCGCACCTCGCCGCCGACGGGGAGTAATGACGCATCGACGAATTCCATGTTCAGCGGGTACGACTCTCCTGGCAGACCGCGCCCGAGGGGGAGGTGCTGGAAGTTGAGACTGCAGCCGGTCAACGGCGCCGCGATGACAAGTGCCACGACAACGCTCACCACGGACTTGTTCGACGCCATCAGTTGCCCCCACCGAGGATGCGTGCCAGGTCGGAGCTGCCTGCCGAAGGAAATTCGATGGGATTGACGATCCCAGGCCCGGTGCACAGCGGAATCGGCATCTTCTCGCACAGTTCTCGCGTCGTGTCGAACTGTGAGAGATCGGTGGCGACGTTCAATCGCGCTCTGGCTCGGCCTTCTTCGGTGACGAGGTTGGCGACGTTCTCGAATCCCGTTGGTGCCGTTTCGATGATCTCGCGCAGTTGGTCCTGTTTGGTCGCGACTGCACCGGCCAACTGTGCGAGCGCACCCAGATCGGCGGTGACCGCCTCGCCGTGTTCGGCGAGTAGCGCTGAGACCTGTCCGAGCAACGTGGTCAGGGAATCGAGCGCCCCGCTGATGTCATCTCGCTGGGTACTGAACGCGCGGGCGGTGACTGTCACCGAATTCGACAGCGAGTCGACCTTGGTCTGGTTGTCCGCGATCAACTGCACGAGGGTGTTCAGGTTCTTCACGAGTTCGGAGATGTCGGGACTTGCACCCGCCAGTACCGAACTAGCCTGTGAGATGGACCGAACGGCATCGTTGAATGCTTGCCCGTTGCCGTCCAACGCGTGGGCGCCTTCTCCGATGAGGTCACCGATCCCACCGCCGTCCGCGCCAGGGCCGAGCGCCACCGTCAGTTCGTTCACCGATGCGGTGAGCTGGTCCCATGTCAGAGGGGAGTGAGTTCGTTCGAGAGGGATCACTGCGCCGTCCGCGAGGAACTCACCGTCCTCGTAGCCGGGGCCGAGTTCGATCGTTCGGTCGCTGATGACCGAAGGAGACAGGACCCAGGCCTGCGCGTCGGCCGGTATGCGTGTTCCGGATGGCAGGCTCATCGCCACTCGTACCCGGGACCCTTCCGGCGTGACGCTCTCGACCCTCCCGCTGGGAACTCCCAGAATAGTCACCGTGTTGCCGGTGAAGATGGCGTCTGTCGAGGTGAATTCGGCAGTGAGAGTGAGTTGGTGTTCGTCACGCGTGACGAACAGGACCGCACCGATCGCGCAGATCATTATCGCTGCCAGCACGGCGAGCTTCTTGACGGTCGTGGTCATCGACACCCCTGAACGAGCCCGACGACGCACAACCAGTTGTCCGGGATGAGGGTGGAGGGCGAGTTGAGGTCGAGCCAGTTGCCGTTACCGGTCGCATTGGTGACGTACCGAACGCTGGGGGCGAAGTTGTCGAGCAACGTGGTCAGTGATTGTTCGTTCTCGGAAAGAACTCCCGTCACCTCGTGGATGTCTCCCATGACCGAGTCGACCAATGCCTGGTTGTCACCCAGGAACTGGGCAAGTGTGGTGCTCAACTGATTGAGGTCTTGTACAAGCGCATTCAGCACATCTCGCCGGTCGGCGATCGTGGCCATCACCAGGTCCGCATTTCCCAGAAGGGTTTCCAGAGTGTCCTTCTGCTCGATCAGTGTTGCGGTCGTCTGCTGCGCTCCGGTGAGAAGGGAACGGAGCGCAACGTCGTTGTCGTTGACTACTCCGGAGAGTGCGTCGATTCCCTCGAGCGAGCGGCGAATGAGCTCGGGATCGTCCGGTGAGTTGTCGGACACCACGGTCAGCATGTTTCGCAGTTGTTGCAGATCAAGGTTTTCCGAAGTGGATTGTGCTCCTCGTCCGAGATCGTCGAGGGTGAACGGAACACTCGTGTTCTCGATGGGAATGGTCGAACCTCCGGGTAACGAGCGCGATCCGTTCGGAGTGATGTCGAGCGAGCGTCGGCCGAGCAGAGTCGAGATCTTGATGTCCGCGCGCGAGTTTTCGCCGAGAGTGACGCCGTCGTCGAGTCGGAAGGTGACTTCAACAGAGTTGCCGCTGACCGCCAACGAGGTGACCACCCCGCTCGGGACTCCCGCGACGTTGACCGGATCGTCCTGCGTCAATCCGGTGGCGTTGGCAAACACGGCGTTGTACTCGTTGGTCTTGACCTTCAAGATCAATTGAGGGACAACGAGTGCGGCCAGAACGACACAGACTCCGACGAGAATGCAGATCATTCCGTTGCGGACCGGGTTCTTGACGGTGAGCCAGTTCATCGGCACACCGCCGAACGCTCGGGGCCGCCGAGAGTCACCGATTGGTCCAGCGCGCTGAGCCGGAAATTACAGATGTAGATGTTCGCCCAACTGCCGTAGCTCATTGCGATTCCCAATTGGGTGAACAGTTGATCGAAAGCGGTGATACCGGTCGCCAGCGACTCACGATTGTCGACGACGACGCTGGCCGACTGATCGATCGAAGTCAGCGCGCCAGCCAAGTCCGGTTCCACGCGCGTCACCAAGTCCTGAAGGGAAGAAGTCAGGGCACCTGCGGAATCAACTGCGGCCGAGATCTGTTGGCGATCCTGTGCCAAACCGCCTACCAGCGTGTCGAGCGTGTTGATCATCTCGACGAAGTTGGGTCGATTCGTCGTCGTGACGGTGAGTACCCGGTCGAGGTTGGTCAGTAGTTGGTCCAAGATCGCGTCTCGGGACGTCAAGTTCTCGGTGACGGCAACTGTGCGCTCCAGCAGGCTTTCGATGGTGGAACCTTGTCCTTGGAATACCTGGACGACTTGTGCGGCAAGCTCGTTGACTTCTGCGGGGTCAAGTGCGTCGAACAGGGGACGGAAACCGCCGAGGATGTCGGTGAGGTCGATCGCCGGCTGAGTCTGTTCCACGGGAATTGTGGCTCCGGGGGAGAGGTAGTTGCCGGCTACGAGTTCGCCCTGTCCGGGTTCGATCGAGATCGTCCGTGCCCCCAGCAGATCTGCATACCTCACCACAGCCCGACCGTCGGTCGGAATACGTTGTGTAGATTCGAGTTCGAAGCCGACGACGGCTTGGTTGTTCACCAACTCGACGCTGTCGACGCGCCCTACTCGCACCCCGGCGATCTGAACATCGCTGCCGGTGACCAGGCCGGAGGCATTGACGAAGACGGCCCGGTACTGCGAACTAGACCCGGAGACTGGGTTGATCAGAGTGCTCACCACGACCACGGTGGCGAGAATCGACAGCGCGGCAAACAGTCCGAACCTGATCAGAGATTTCTTCACGCTCATCCGCCCACCACCGTCGTGCCGCGAAAGACCGGCCCCGCCACGAGAGTGTCCAAAGCTGTACTGCCCTGGGTGATAGCTGAGATCAGGGATTGTTCGGCAGGGCTGCCGACCGGGCCGACGGTTCCGCCGAACGCGGTCGCGGCGGCAGGACAGTTGGGGCCGCGGGTCCCGTCGTATTGTGGGCAGTCGGTCTTTCCGTACGGATACAGATCTGTGACAGACAGGCGCAGGTCAGTGCTGAGCCACGGGCCGTGCGCCAATGCGGGCGGGAGTTTGATCGTGAGATTGCGCAGGCCGTTGTAGAAGGTGGTGATGTGGTCCGACCGCGAAGTGATTGCACCGGTGAGGGAATCGGCGTCGTCGACCAAGGTGATCAGGCGGTCGCGATTGTCGCCGATCAGACTCGTGGCAGCAGATCCCGTGCTGGTGCCTGCTCGCAGAAGCCCCGCCAATCCGTCGGATTTCTCGACGACGGTCTTGGATGTGGTGATGGAGTTCTCGAATGCGGCGAGCATGTCGGGCGCACTCGTCGAGAGACTGTCGGCGAGCGTGGCTATGTCGTCGAGGTCGTCACCGAGTCCGTCGATGACGGGCTGCGCACCGACCAACGCTTGGTGGACTGAATCGAGAGACTCACCGATCTGGTTTCCCTTGCCGCTCATCGCATCCGAGACTGCCGTGAGCGCCGCGTTGATGTCGGCGGGGTCGAGGGAAGAAACGAGCGAGTAGATCCGTGAGATCGATTGGTAGAGCTGGACCGCGACTTCGGACTGATCTGATACCAACTCGGTACCCGGCGCGAGAGCAGGACCGCGCGAGAGACCGTCAGGTTGAATCAAGTCCACGAAGAAGTCGCCGAAGATGTTGCGAGGCATCAGCCGCACCTGACTTGTCGACGGTATGTCCTCGAATGCACCCTCGTCGATTGCGAGTGAGATGGTGGAAGCGGTGGTGCCAGGCTCGATATCGGCGACCGAACCGACGACGACGCCGCGGTACTGAACCGAGGATCCGACTCGCAGCGCACCGGCGCTGGCAGGGACGACAGCACTGACCTGCGGTGTGGAACTGAACGTGTCCGTGCCCCTGCTGAACAAGAAGACGTAGGCGACGATCAGCAGGACTATCGCAAGTAAACCACGCAGTGCCAGTGCAATTCGACTGGTGCCTGTGACGATCATCCGGTCAACCCGGGCACCTGAGGTTTGAGTCCCCAGAGCGCGATGGTCATGGCGACGTCGGTGAAGGCCAGGAAGACGATGCTGGTGCGCAGCGCTCGCCCGGCTGCTCGCCCGACGCCTTCAGGTCCGCCCGTCGCGGTATAACCGTAGTAGCAGTGCACGAGGGTCACGACGACCGCGAACACCATGACTTTGATCAACGACAACCAGATGTCGTTGGGCGAGAGGAAAAGACTGAAGTAGTAGCCGTATGTTCCCTCCGACTGGCCTTTGACCCGGATCACCGCGAGCGCCGTTGCCATGTACGAAGCAAACAGGCCGACCAGGTACAGCGGGACCACCGCGATGAGCGCCGCGATCATTCGGGTGGTGACCAGGTATCGCAGCGAGGGAATCGCCATGACTTCGAGTGCGTCGATTTCCTCGGAGATCCGCATGGCTCCGAGCTGCGCGGTGAATCCAGTTCCGACCTTGGCAGCCAAGGTGATTGCGGCAACGAGTGGTGCGACCTCACGAGTATTCGCGATGGCGGACATCACGCCGGACAGCGGTGCGAGGCCGACGAGGTTGAGTCCGCGGTAGCCCTCGAGTCCGATCTGGGAACCTGCGAAGAACGAGATCGCGAAGATCACGACGACGCTGCCGCCGCCGGCGAGCAGGGTGCCCGAACCGAATGCTACCTGGGCGACGAGACGGGCGACTTCACGCCAATATCGCTTGAGGGTTGCCGGAATCGAGATGATGACGCGCGCGTGGAACGTGAACTGATCGCCGAGTCGACTCAGACCGTCGACGGTGCGCGAACTGGCCCGCTTGGCACGAATTGCGATGGGCAGGTGCATCAGTAGGCACCCTTCACCGAGACGAACAGCGGGTAGAACTGGGTAATTGCGAGGTTGGCGACGAACACGAGGACAAACGAGAGCACGACGGTCTCGTTGACTGCGTCGCCGACGCCTTGAGCTCCGCGCTTGACGGTCAGGCCCTTGTAGCAGGCCACGATTCCCGAGATGAGAGCAAAGGCAACGGCTTTGATACCGGAGACGGCGAAGTCGCTCGGTTGACTGAATTGAACGAGATTGCGCAGGAAGCTCTGTGCGTTGCCGTCGAGTATCAGGACGTGAACGAAGAGGCTTGCGCCCAAACCGATCACGAGAACTATCGAATTCAGCAGGAGGCAGACGACGGCAATTGCGATCATCCGCGGCACGACCAGGCGTTCCAACACCGGCAGGCCCAGTACTTCGAGCGCATCGATCTCTTCGCGGATCGTGCGCGCTCCCAAATCTGCGCAGATTGCGGAACCGCCGACGCCGGCGATGATCAGGGCGCAGACCAGCGGTCCGGCCTGTCCGATGATGAGGAACGCGACGACTGCACCGCTGTATGAACCCGCGCCGATTTGGTCTGCGAGCGAACCGATCTGGAGAGCTACGCCCACGCCGAGGGGAATCATCACCAGTGCCGAAGCGACCGAGGTGACGTGGGCGAGAAACCACATCTGGTCGAGCGCTTCACGCCAGGCGAGGCGCTTGTGTCGCAGAGTTGTGAAAGCGGCGACGCATACGCGAACGGTGAAGGTGAACAGCAGTCCGATCTCGGACAGCAGGTTCGAGAACATGTTCGTCTTGGCGGGGGAGGCAGGCGTCGCGTCCCCGGTTGTTCCAACTTCAGTGCTCACGCCATCCCCCTTTCCGGCCGAATCGTTCTGGTCGGGTTTCTTCGATCACACTCGGAAGGTCGAAGTGCTCCAGGTCACGTTCGGAGACGGTATCAGGAAACTGACTCTGAAGTAAGTTCCAATTCGGGCACGCCATCACAAGGCGTGAATGTGGACGCGGAGCTTCCGTTTGCGTCTACGCAACCTTCCCGGCGAGAGTCCGAAATGCGACGGGTGCACAATGAGTGAATGCCACGATCAAGCCCCATTTCCGCTTGGAAGTCCCTTCGCGAAGGCAACGAGCGATTTGTCAACGACGCGTCCATTCACCCCAGCCAGGGAATCGCCGATCGCGCGAAGCTCGTCGATGGGCAGCACCCCACCGCGGTGCTGTTCGGTTGCGGTGATTCGCGCGTAGCCGCCGAGATCATCTTCGATCAGGGCCTCGGCGACATGTTCGTCGTGCGTACGGCAGGTCACGTGCTCGACGATTCGGTGCTCGGTTCGATCGAGTACGCCGTTCACGTGCTCAACGTGCCGCTCATCGTCGTCCTCGGTCACGACGGTTGCGGTGCCGTGAAGGCAACGCTCGACGCCCTGGACAAGGGTGCGGTTCCCGACGGCTTCATTCGCAGCGTGGTCGAGCGCGTTGCTCCGTCCATCCTGATGGGTCGCAACGAAGGCTTGTCCACCGTCGACGAACTCGAAGGTCGACACGTCGTGGAGACCGGCTCGTTGATCATGCAGAGGTCGCGGATCATCGCAGACAAGGTGGACAACGGTGCGTGCGCGATCGTCGGCGTCACGTACACATTGTCCGACGGTCACATGCGAGTTCAGGGCGCGGTCGGCGACATCGGCGAGAGCGTCGAGACCGTCGAGGGTTAGATCTTCCGGGGCAGTGATACCCGGTAGTAGACAATGGGTACCGACACGCCGCCTCAGCTGACGGTTAGTGGACCCTGCGCCAACTACCGTTGAGTCCGTGTTGGAACCGAATGGACCACTGCCCCCCGAGATCTACTGGCGTCGCCGGGCGCTGGCCATTGGTGCCGCCGTCATTGCACTGGCGTTGATCATCTGGGCGGCGTCCGCCCTCTTCGGCGGTGGAAGCGATACTCCTGAGGCCAATTCGGCCGCTGCGAGTTCCTCGCTGACGACGGACGTCTCCTTCACCCCCAACCCTTCCGGCTCCAACGCGCCGGACGGTAACGGTGGTTCGGGTGGCGGTGCTGCGGGTGGATCAGGTGGCTCGGGCACGCAGGCTTCGGGATCGTCGACGTCGGCATCGTCCTCGTCGACCACCGGCGCTCCGGTCCCGGCTGGTCAGTGCGCGGACTCGTCGCTGGCAGTCAAGGCGACCGCAGACAAGGCGACATTCGCTCCTGGTGAAGAGCCGTCCTTCACGATCGTCATCACCAACATCGGTTCGGCACCCTGTGATCGAGATCTGGCGGGCGGCCTTCAGCAGGTGCTCGTCTACAGCATCGACGGCAAGACCCGTTTGTGGTCCAACGTCGACTGCTACCCGCAGCCCGCCGCTGACGTGCGCAATCTCGCTCCCGGTGAGCAAGCTGCGTTCAAGGTCGCCTGGTCGGCCACGACGTCGACCCCCGAGTGCGCGACCGCGCAGAACCCCGAGCGCAATCCGGTGGGCGCAGGCGCGTACACGGTTGTCGGTCAGCTCGGTGCACTGCGAAGCTCCCCGGAGCCGTTCAACATCGCGTGAGAGCGGGCAAGCCCGAACAGGCCCGCTAGTTGAACGATCCGGTGATCGACGTCTCCGCGAGCCGGGAAAGTCCCTCACGTATGTGACGGGCCCACAGCCCGCCGATGCCCTCGACCGACTGCAGATCGGCAGCCGTAGCGGCCAGCAGCGACTGGAGAGTGCCGAAGGATCCGACCAACCGGTGGATCTGATGGAACTGCAATCGAGGCACACGCATCAGTACGCGATATCCACGAGGAGTCATCGGAGTGTCGAGGGCTTCGATCGTGCCCGGATAACCGAGAACACGCGCAAGAGTCGTGAGATCGAGTAGGTCGGCGTCGGTGACACGATCGAGTGCGACGAGGACGTTGTCCATCGCCGCGGTGCCGATGGGTTCGGGGCCGGCAAGGTAATCCCGAACGATCAGTTGACGTGCAATGTCGTTGTCGCCGACCAGTTCTTCGAGCTGCAGTGCCAGCTGGCGACCGTCGGTGCCGAGCTCGAGGACATCCTGCTCGATTTCGATCGACACACGGCGAACCATTTCGAGTCGCTGTACGACGGTCAACGCGTCGCGCAGAGTCACGAAATCCTCGATCTCGACCACCGACAGTTGCCGTGTCACTTCGTCGAGTCGCGCTTTGTATCGTTCGAGCGTCGCGACGGCCTGGTTGGCGCGCGAAAGTATGGTGGCCGAGCCGTCGATGACGTGCCGGATACCGCCGACGTACACACTGACGATCGACATCGACTGACTGACCGAGACCACGGGATAGCCGGTTTGAATTGCCGTGCGCTCGGCGGCACGGTGCCTGGTGCCGGATTCGACGGTGGGAATCTTGTGATCGGGAACCAGTTGGACGTTGGCGCGCACGATGCGTGTGCCGTCCGTCGAGAGGACTACCGCGCCGTCCATCTTCGAGAGCTCACGCAATCGGGTCGGTGCGAACTCCACGTCGAGGTTGAATCCGCCGTCACACAGCGCTTCCATCTCCTCGTCGTATCCGAGGACGATCAGCGCGCCGGTACGTCCGCGCAGAATTCGTTCGAGCCCGTCTCGCAAAGCGGTACCCGGCGCCAACCTGGCGATGGTCTCTCGCAATGCCGACGACGACTGTGTGTCCGCCATCGCACTGATCATTGAGAAACTCCCTGCTGAGGTCGATGTCACTTCGGTCGGGTCCGATGCCTGCGCCGGACTGATCCCCGTTTAGATTACCTATCCATGAGTAGTACCTGGACCCTGCCTGATGACCTGACTGTCCCGGAGCCGGTCGAATTCTTTCCGGCCGCCGGCGAGAAGTTGCCTCAGCACTGGTCGAAATGCTTCGGCTGCGGCGACGACCAGCCTGCGGGAATGGCGATGAGTTTCAGGGCTGGTGACGGGTTGGAAGTGACGGGCCGTCTGGAGGTCGCCAAGAAGTATCAGGGCGGTCCGGGGGTCATTCACGGCGGTATTTTGTCGACGGCTTTCGACGAGGCGCAAGGCATGGCATGCATGGCTCTTGGCTCGCCGGTGGTGACCGGGCACCTCGAGATCGATTTCGCCCGGCCCATCCCGTTGGGATCGGTGCTCGAATTTCGGGCTCGCATCGACGGCGTTGTGCGCCGCAAGGTCTACACCAGCGCGGAAGCGGTGATCGTCGAAGGTCCGACAGCGGATCCGGACACGGTGGTGGGAACGTCCCGCGGACTGTTCCTGACCATCACGTCGGAACACTTCGCCAAGACCAAGGAGTTCGTGGACGGCGAACCGACTTCCCCGTTCGGCACCTCGTCGGTCTGATGCGGTAGTCGGCCGCAGGCCGGTCACTTCACCGGAGTGAGCTTTGGGCGAGACGGGGCTTGTTTGCCGCCCATCAATCCGGCATAGGCGAGTGCCTCGGCCAGGTTCGCTACTTCGTTGACGCGCATGCCGGGAATGTTCGGGCCGGAATCGACCGGCACGATGGCGCTGGTGAATCCCAATCTGGCAGCTTCGATCAGCCGTCGGTTCACACCGGCAACTCGTCGAACCTCTCCGGCGAGTCCGACCTCGCCGAGGATGACGAGCCCCTTGGGGACAGGTTTGGCTTTCACAGCGGAAGCGACCGCTATCGCGAGAGCCAGATCGGCACCCGGCTCGGTCATCCGCATACCGCCGACGGTCGCCACGTAGACGTCGGCCTTCGAGATCGACACCCCGACGCGGCGCTCCAACACGGCCAGAACCATGGCCACGCGGGCGGTGTCGAGCCCACTGACGGCTCGACGAGGTGTCGGTAGAGGCGTGGCGGCGACGAGGGCCTGAACTTCACCGAGTAGCGGTCGCTTACCGTCCATCATTACGGTGACGGCCGTGCCTTCCACAGCTTCTTCGCGGTGATGCAGGAACAGGCCGGACGGATCGCTGATCTCGTTGATGCCCTGCTCGCTCAGCTCGAAGCATCCCACCTCGTCGGCCGCACCGAATCTGTTCTTGACGCCGCGGACCATGCGCAGCGTGGAGTGCTTGTCACCCTCGAAGTGCAGAACCACGTCTACGAGATGCTCGAGCGAGCGCGGTCCGGCGACGGCGCCGTCCTTGGTGACGTGGCCGATCAGAAGCACCGGGATTCCACTGGCCTTCGCCAGGGAGGTCAAGGCGCTGGTGACGGCCTTGACCTGAGTCACGCCGCCGACGACTCCGTCGACGTCGGCAGCAAGCATGGTCTGCACCGAGTCGACGATGACCAGGGTCGGCTTGACCTGCTCGATGTGGCCGAGGATGGTCGCGAGATCGGATTCGGCCGCCAGATACATCCGTTCGTGGACAGAGTTGGTGCGATCTGCCCGAAGTCGAACCTGACCGGCGGACTCCTCGCCGGTGACGTACAACGCTCGATCATCCGCGCTGCGCATCGCCCAGCGGTAGACGACCTCGAGAAGTAGCGTCGATTTTCCGACTCCGGGCTCGCCCGCGAGCAGCACCACCGAACCAGGTACGACGCCACCGCCGAGGACGCGGTCCAACTCGCCGATCCCGGTGGGCTTGGCCTGCGTCGAGGTGCTGTCGATCTGTGTCAGCGGCGTGGCCGGCGTCGTAGGGAGTACGGCGCTCGATCCTGCTTTGGCGAGTGAGGCGCCGGCGCGACTGGCGACGGGTGCCACTACCGCGACCTCGGTCATCGAGCCCCACGAATCGCAGTCCGGACATCTACCGACCCACTTGGGCACTACCGACTGGCATTCGGAGCAGCGGTAGTTCGATTTCACTTTGGCCACCGGGACAGACTAGAGGCGGGGTCCGACATGGACCCCGCCTCTAGTGTGATTCTGAAGTTGTTCTGCGAAGCGCAGTGTGCGCCTTGGTGATTCGGCGCTCAGTGCCCGGCTTCTGCGACGTCGGGAGACTTGTCCGACTCGTTGCGCTCGAGCTGCGGGCCTGCGTCGACCGGTACGTCGACGGTGACCGAGCCGGCCTTCTCGAACTTGAAGGTGATCGGGACGGTCAAGCCGGGGCGAACGCCTGCCTTGATGTCCTGCAGAACGACGAGAGTGAGCGCAGCGGGTGCGTCGTCGTTCTCTTCGTTGTTCTTGATCTGGGTCTCTGCCTCGGTCGCGGCACCTTCGCCTGCGGGCAACTGGCCGGCCTGCAGCGACGTCTGCGGCTTGATCGTCAAGCCACCTACCTCTTCACCCGCGATGACGCGTGCTGCGTAATCGGTGGTGATGCTGACGAGCTTGTCCGTGGTCTCGGCGCTGTCGTTCACGACGGTGAACGCGAGCACGGCGTTGCCGCCCGGCTCGATGCTGTATTCCTCGGACGAGGGGTAGGCGATGTGCACGTTGCGCAGTGCGATCTCACCGAGGTCGGCGCTGTTGCCGTTCACGGCGGCCTGCTGGACGGCGGTCTGGCTCACCTGACCGGAACCGCAAGCGGACAGCGCGATGGCTGCGCCTGCAGCCAGTGCAATGGCGGTAGCGACTCGACGAGTCGGCTTACGGATAGCAGTCACGATTTGTCCTCCACGGCGTCAGGTTCGCACTCCACTAGGCAGAGTAGTAGATAAGGTCCCGCGGGCTGGCCGTCGGGTCGCCACAACGGTTGTCTGCGTGGGCTTTCAGTCGGTTATGCAGGGGTGCTCCAGACCAGTTGAATGCACGTACAACAAGCCCTGTCAACCCCTACGCTCGAGCAAGGATGCCCCTGACCTGCACAGTTGATGAGTGGTCGGTTCTTTCACGTGTTAAACTAGTGGAATCGAAAGGGGCACGGGACACATGATTTTCAAGGTCGGAGACACCGTCGTATACCCCCATCACGGTGCGGCGCTGATCGAAGCTATCGAAACCCGCACCATCAAGGGTGAGCAGAAGGAGTACCTGGTTCTGAAGGTCGCTCAAGGCGATCTCACAGTACGGGTTCCTGCAGACAACGCAGAGTACGTCGGAGTTCGTGACGTGGTCGGCCAAGAAGGCCTCGACAAGGTTTTCCAGGTTCTGCGAGCACCGCACACCGAGGAGCCCACCAACTGGTCTCGTCGATACAAGGCAAATCTCGAGAAGCTTGCCTCAGGTGACGTGAACAAGGTTGCGGAAGTTGTTCGTGACCTGTGGCGTCGTGAGCAGGACCGCGGGCTTTCCGCTGGTGAGAAGCGCATGCTCGCCAAGGCTCGTCAGATTCTCGTCGGAGAGCTCGCGCTCGCCGAGGGCACTGACACCGAGAAGGCAGAGACCATTCTCGACGAGGTCCTCGCGGCCGCGTCCTGACTGCAACACAACAAAGCTGACAGTGGCAGTAGTAGCCCTGGTACCTGCCGCAGGTCGGGGAGTGCGATTGGGCGAGAAATTGCCCAAGGCATTTGTCGAACTCGGTGGGTGCACCATGCTTGCACGCGCGGTCGATGGACTCCGGAAATCCGGAGCGATCGACCGCGTTGTTGTCATTGTGCCGCCTGAACTGGTCGAATCCGTCGTAGCCGACCTCGGTCGTGCATCGGACGTCGACGTCGTCGGTGGTGGTGCCGAAAGAACCGATTCGGTTCGAGCCGGTCTCAGTGCTGCCGGCGATGCAGATTTTGTACTCGTGCACGACGCCGCGCGGGCATTGACGCCGCCGGCGTTGATCGCGCGCGTCGTCGACGCTCTCCGAGCCGGCAGCTCCGCTGTCATCCCGGTACTCCCGGTTACCGACACGATCAAGTCGGTCGACGTACTCGGCGCAGTCACCGGAACGCCTCTGCGTTCGGAGTTGCGTGCGGTTCAAACTCCTCAAGGCTTCTCCACCGACGTCCTGCGCAGTGCGTACGACGCCGGTGATGTCGCCGCGACCGACGACGCCGCTCTGGTGGAGCGTCTCGGTGTTTCGGTGCAGACGATTCCCGGCGACGCTCTCGCCTTCAAGATCACCACTCCGCTCGACCTCGTCCTTGCACGGGCGCTCCTGATCTCGCAGACAGAGTTGAGCGCGGACTCACAGGACGGAAAATAGATGCGCGTCGGTCTCGGCACGGATGTTCATCCCATCGAGGTCGGCCGACCTTGCTGGATGGCCGGGTTGCTGTTCGAGGAAGCAGACGGGTGCTCGGGGCATTCGGACGGCGACGTCGCCGTCCACGCGCTCTGTGACGCGTTGCTCTCCGCCGCAGGTCTTGGCGACCTCGGTTCGGTTTTCGGCACCGGCAGGCCCGAATGGGACGGCGTGAGCGGCGCTCGAATGCTTGCCGAGGTTCGTCGACTGCTCGAAGAGAACCAGTTCACCGTCGGCAACGCCGCGGTGCAGGTCATCGGCAACCGACCGAAGATCGGGCCGCGACGCGGCGAGGCACAGAAGGTGCTCTCGGACATTCTCGGCGCGCCTGTTTCGGTGTCCGCGACCACCACGGACGGCCTCGGCTTGACCGGTCGCGGCGAGGGGATCGCCGCCATGGCCACCGCGTTGGTCATGACAACCGAACACGACAGGTAAGATCGCTGGTCGTGACCCTGCGCCTATACGACACCGGTACGCGGGCCCTTCGGGATTTTGTTCCGTTGGCCCCCGGACATGCATCGGTGTACCTGTGTGGGGCGACAGTTCAGGGCGATCCTCACATCGGACACGTTCGTAGCGGCGTCGCTTTCGACGTGCTGCGACGCTGGCTGTTGGCGCACGGCAACGACGTTGCCTTCGTGCGAAACGTGACGGACATCGACGACAAGATTCTCAACAAGGCCGCCGGCGCCGGTCGACCTTGGTGGGAGTGGGCGGCGACGTTCGAGCGGTCGTTCACGTGGGCCTACGACCAACTGGGTGTGCTGCCGCCGTCCATCGAGCCGCGGGCCACCGGTCACGTGACGCAGATGGTCGAGATGATGGAACGCCTGATCGAGAACGGCCACGCGTACGCGGCGGGCGGCGACGTCTACTTCGACGTGCAGAGCTACCCCGAGTACGGCGCACTGTCCGGCCACAAACTCGACGACGTTCATCAGGGCGAGAGTGCGGCCGAGGGCAAGCGCGATCCTCGCGACTTCACCCTCTGGAAGGCCGTCAAGCCCGGTGAGCCCTCGTGGCCGACGCCGTGGGGACCTGGCCGTCCGGGCTGGCACCTCGAGTGCTCGGCCATGGCGGAGTTCTACCTCGGGGCCGCGTTCGACATCCATTGTGGTGGACGCGATCTCGTCTTCCCACACCACGAGAACGAAATTGCGCAGGCCAAGTGCGCCGGCGACGATTTCGCTCAGTACTGGTTGCACAACGGCTGGGTCACGATGAGTGGCGAGAAGATGTCCAAGTCGTTGGGCAACGTTCTCTCGGTGCCGAACGTGCTCAAGAAGGTTCGTCCGCAAGAACTTCGGTACTACCTCGGTAGTGCGCACTACCGTTCCAATCTCGAGTACTCGGACGAGGCGTTGGACGAAAGCGCGAAGTCCTACCAGGGGCTCGAGTCGTTCGTCCTGCGCACACACAAGCGTGCGGGTGGCGTCGAACTCGGTACGTGGACCGAAGGTTTCGCGGCGGCTCTCGACAACGACTTGTCGGTGCCGATCGCGTTGGCCGAGATTCACGGCAAGGCGAGCGAGGGTAATTCCGCGCTCGCTGCCGGTGATCTCGACGCGGCTCGGGTGGCCGCCGGTCAGGTGCGGGCCATGCTCGCGATCCTGGGCGTCGACCCACTCGACGAGCATTGGACGCAGTCCGGTGGCGACACCGAGACGGCAATGGAAGCTTTGGACGTGTTGGTGCGGGCCGATCTCGATCGTCGGCAGCAGGCACGTACGGAAAAGAACTGGGCGGTGGCGGACGAGGTCCGCGATCGCCTCATCAAGGCGGGTATCGAAGTAACCGATACTCCCGACGGACCCGAATGGTCCCTTAAGGCAGGGCAGTAACAATGGCTGGAAACTCGAGCAGGCGCGGCGCAGTCCGTAAGGGCGGCACCAAGAAGGGCCAGGTTGCCGGTTCCGGTGGCCAGCACAAGCGTGGTCTCGCCGGCCGCGGTGCTACCCCTCCCGCCGAGGCACGCACCAAGCACCCAGCGGCAAAGCGTGCAGCGCGCGCCGCCCGGGCCGACGAGAAGCAGAACCAGGGCCGCGGTGGCCGTCCGGGGCCGGGCCGCAAGGTTCTCGACGGTCCAGAGACCGTGCTCGGTCGCAACCCGGTGGTGGAGTGCCTGCGCGCGGGTGTTCCGGCGACGGCGCTGTGGGTGGCTGTCGGTACCGAGAGCGACGACCGGTTGAAGGAATCCGTTCAGCGGGCTGCCGACTCCGGTATCTCCATTCTCGAGGTGCCGCGCTCGGATCTGGATCGCCTCAGCGCCAACGGTCTTCACCAGGGCATCGCTCTGCAGGTTCCGCCGTACCGCTACGCGCACCCGGACGATCTTCTGTCCGAGGCACGTAAGCACGCCGAGCCCCCTCTGCTCGTCGCGCTGGACAACATCACCGATCCCCGCAACCTGGGTGCCGTTGTGCGCTCGGTCGCAGCTTTCGGTGGACACGGCGTCGTGATTCCGGAGCGTCGTAGCGCGAGCGTGAGTGCTGTCGCTTGGCGTACCAGCGCCGGTGCTGCCGCTCGTCTGCCGATTGCTCGGGCAACCAACCTCACTCGCACGCTCAAGGACTGGGCGTCGAAGGGTGTTCAGGTCGTCGGTCTCGACGCCGAAGGTGACACCACTCTCGACGATTTCGACGGCAGCGGTCCCGTGGTGATCGTGGTCGGTTCCGAGGGCAAGGGCCTTTCGCGCCTCGTCCGCGAGAACTGCGACGCGATCCTGTCGATTCCGATGGCGGGTCCGGTCGAGTCGCTCAACGCCTCGGTTGCCGCCGGAGTCGTCCTGGCGGACATCGCCCGCAGGCGTCGTAGCAGCTGAGTTGTAACGGCTTTCAGGTGAGCCTGGCGGGGTTCTAGCTCCGTACCGACCAGGCTTCCCACAGTGCAGCGTAGGAACCGTCCGCGCCGATCAGTTCGTCATGTGTCCCGCTCTCGACCACGCGGCCACCGCTCATGACGAGTATGCGATCGGCGCGGACTGCTTGGCTCAGGCGGTGTGCGATCACCACGGCAGTCCTGCCGGTGACTGCGAGCTCGGCTGCCTGATCGAGTAGACCTGCTGCAGTGGTTCCGGCTTCGGCAGTCGCCTCGTCGAGGATGACGACGGGCGGGTCGAGCAGAGCCAGCCGGACGAGGGCTATGTGCTGTGCCTGTGCCGCCGTCAACTGGTACCCGCCCGCCCCGACCCTGGTCTCGAGCCCGTCCGGAAGCTCATGGATCCATTGAGCTTTCATCGTTTCGACGGCTTCGGTGATCTTCGCATCGTCCGAATCTGGTGCGCACAACCGGAGATCGTCGGCGATCGTCCCGACGAACACGTGAACTTCCTGGCTGACCAGGACGACTTTGTGCCGAAGTTCGGCATCACTCAGGTCGTCAATCGGTGTGCCGTCGACGGTGATTCGCCCGTCCCCGACGGGAATGATGCCGGCAATCAGTTTGGCGAGTGTGGTCTTTCCGGCACCACTGCTGCCGACGACGGCGATTCGTTCCCCCGGTGCGATCGAGATCGAGATCGAATCGATCACCGGGGTGGAGTTGTCGTACGAGTAAGAAACCCGCTTCACGTCGACTCCGATGGGTGCGGACCGAGCCGAGGCAGGAATGCTCGCGGGACGCCCGGGCATCGCGGTGACACCGATCAGGCGAGCCAGGCTGGCACCCGCATCCTGCAATTCGTCGATGTTCGAGAGAAATACCGCGATGGGGCTGAACAGACTGTGGAAGTAGAGCGCAGCGGCGGTAGCGGCCCCGATGGACACCGATCCCGTGGTCACGAGCCAGTAGCCGACGCTCAGGACCGCGGCCAGTCCGAGCAGTTCGGCGCCGTTGAGTTGAGCGAAGAAGTTGGTGCGCAGTCGAACTGCCTGCATGTCGAAGCTGATGGCATGCTCGGAGGTCTCGGCGATTCGGCCGATGTGCTCGTCGGTTCGACGCAGGGCAGTGACAGTACCTGCACCACCCAGGGTTTCGATGAGCTGCTGTCCCCGCCTGGCCTGCGCAGCGCGTGAGCGTCGGTAGACGGGTCCGGAGCGTCGGAGGAAATGGCGAAGAGCGAAATAGTGAATTGGTGCAACGGCAACGATTGCCACGGTGAATCGCCAATCGATCACTCCCACACCGACAAGCGTCAGTGAGATCATGAACAGGGCAGACACCGTTGCGGGCAGCACCCGTGCGATAACGGTGTTGACCGCTTCGACGTCACCCGAGACCCGGGAAATCAGATCACCGGTTCCGGCATCCTCGACCAGTGACGACGGCTGCGCGAGGGTGGCGGCGAACACGTCCTCACGAAGATCGGCCAGCACGTTCTGCGCGACATTCGCGAGAAGCTGTGTGCTCCACCAGGTCAGCGCAACCCCTGCTGCCGCTGCGCCGAGCATGAACGCGGTGATACGCAGAAGTGAGACAAACGGTTTGCCCTCCGTGACCGCATCGACCATCAGCCCGAGCAGCGCCGGGGTGGTCAGGCCGCAGGCCGTAGCGGAGAGAAGTACGACGGTCGTGAGTGCGAGCGCTCGCCCCCGTGGCCGAAGCAGTGCGATCAATGCGCGGACCGTCTGTGTGGTCGACGCGATCGGCAAGGCAGATGTAGCCGGAACAGCAGATGCATCCGGAAGGGTGTCGGTCACAGCGAGTCTCCGTCCCGAGCGGCGTGGTCGATCGTGACGACACGGTCACACGAATGGAGCAAGGTCGGACTCGAGGTGATCACCACAATGGCCTTGTCGGGAAAGTTTCTCAGTGAGTGTGCAATTCGATGCTCGGTGACAGAGTCCACGGAAGTGGTGGGTTCGTGGAGGACCAGGATCGGCTGGGGTTGATGCAAAGCGCGGGCGAGCAGAAGTCGTTGGCGCTGACCTCCGGAGAGTTTCTTTCCTTGCTCACCTACCTCGGAGAGGTGGCCGTCGGGCAGATGCGTCAACACGTCGTCGAGCGCAGATGACGTCATTGCCGACGAGTCGACGTTCGGTGCAGCCAGATTGTCGAAGACGGTGCCGGTGAACACGGTTCCTTCATGAGCGGAGACGAACACCTGATCGCGAACTCCGTCCGGACCGAGTTCGGTTGCATCGGTGCCGAATACGAAGTAGCAGTCGGGGTCCAGCGGAGTCTGAAAGGCGAGTTGGCGTGCCAGTCGGTGAGCGGAATCGTCCGCGCGCACGCCCACCACCTCGCCGCGGCGAGCTGAGACGACGGTTCCGTTGTCCGTCGAAATCAGCAGGGCGTCTTCACTTCTGACAGCGCTAATCGGGGCGGTGGAAGGCGGCGGTTCGATCAGGTGCGGCTCGGCCAGGAGTTCGGACAGTCTGCGTGCGGAGCCTCGCTTGGCAGCGAGTTCTGCACCGAAGAACCCCAGAGTTTCCATCGGACCGGCAATGACCCTGCTCAAGCCGACAACGGTGACGAAGTTGCCCACGGTGATCGTGCCTTGATGCGCCATCCACGCGGCTCCAAGCGCGACCGAAGCCAGCACCAACGCGGAGACCCCGGAATTGAGCGCGGTCAGGCTGGACATTGCTCTGACCGTCCGGATCGCTGCCTTCATCGACTCCCGGCTCGCGTTGACGTATCGCGACAGGGCCGTGGGCTCAGCCCCGAAACCCTTCAGTACCCGCAGGCCCAGCGTGAAATCAGTTGCAAGCATGCCTGCCTCGGCTGCCTTCTTCTGCTCTGCATACACACGCTCGTCCAGTGGACCGCTGATCTTGTGGATGAATACGAGCTGCGCAGCAGTGATGAGTACGACGATCAGTGCGAGCGGCCACGAGACGAAGGCAAGCGAAATCACTGCCGCGGCGAGCCCCGCAAAAGCTGAGCCCTGTTCGGCGACAACCCAGGAGAAGCCCGATACGTGTGAGGCGTCCGAGGTGGAGATGGTGAGAACTTCACCCGTCGAGCGCTGAGCTTGCATGCCTCTGGCATCGAGTACCCGTCTGGCAGCGTTCAATCGTAGGTCGTGTTCGCCGTAGACGAAGACCTGCGTGTTCAGGCGAACTGCGATGCGCCACGACAGAGCAAGTCCCACGAACAGAGCACACAACACAGCAAGCCATACGAGAAGTGCTGTGCTGTCGGACTTTCCGATTGCACGGTCGACGACGGTACCGATCAGCACCGGAATGAGGGCTTGAGCTACCTGATACGACGCCTGGCCGGTGACAGCTGCAACCAGTCGCGGGCCGCGTCCGGAGGAGAACGATCCGACTCTGATCATCTCCATCGGACCGGAACGAGTTTCGGGCAGCGCTGACACTCGTGAAACTCCTCGCCCAGATCTGAACACTCGTTGTGCAGTTCTACGGTAGAGCCGGAGCGGGTGCGGAAAGTGCTCGCAGATGCCAAGGGCTACGCGGCAGCGGACAGATGGAGTATCGACACCCCATTACCGGGATCAGGTCTCGATATACCTGCCTGGTCGAAACAAGTACGTTTGCGAAGAGAGCTGACAGAAGATGAAAAGCACTACCCGAATAGTGGCTGCGTTGGCCGCGATTGCCCTGCTCGCAGGCTGCCAGAGCAGCACCGAGTCAACAGCGTCGGAGGACACGACGCAGTTGGCCGAGGCCGGCGCTCTGCCGGCGACCATCGACCATGCGTACGGCTCGACCACCATCGAGACCGAACCTCAGCGGATCGTGACCATCGGCTGGAACAGCCAGGATTCGGTCCTGGCACTGGGCAAGACGCCCGTCGCCATGGAGTCGTTCAGTGGGGCAGGCTTGGAGAACGGAATCCTGCCGTGGGACGAAGAATTGTTGGGCGACGTCGAACCCACGTTGCTCGACAGCACTTCCGGTGTGCCTTTCGAGCAGATCCTGGCGTTGGAGCCGGACGTGATCATCGCGGTGGTCTCGGGAATCACCGAAGACGACTACGCACGTCTTTCTCAGATCGCACCCACGATTCCGTTCAAGGAGACCGCATGGGCGACTACGTGGCAAGAGCAGATGTCGACTATCGGTTCAGTACTCGGACAACCGAAGCGGGCGGCTGAGCTGATCGAGGAAACTGACGATTCCATAGCCGACCTGGCTGCGGGGTCCCCGAATCTGAACGGGAAAACCTTGACCTTCCTCTCGGGAAACATCGACGGCCTCACCAATTACTGCGCCGACGACGGCAGAGTCATCCTGATGTCCCAGCTCGGACTGAAGCAGTCGGCCGGAAGCGCAGAGCTGTGCGGCGACACCCAGGGGTCGGTGACTGCATCGCGCGAACAGTACAACGAACTGGACGCGGACGTGATCGTGCTCAACGACGCGAGTGGTCAGGGGCTCCCCGGATTGATGGGGGACAAGTTGTTTGCCGACCTGCCGGCAGTCAAGGACGGCAGGCTGATTCAGCAGCTCGGTCTGGCCCGAGTCATGGCACTGGCTTCGCCCACGTCGCTGAGCGTCAAATATGCCTTCGCCGAACTGGTCTCGAAGATGAACGGCTTCTGACCAGCTAGGCTGACAATTCGCACGCGTCCGAGTAATAGTTCTTCGGTGTTCGTCCGGTGACCTTGCGGAACACGCTGGTGAAGGCGCTGGGGGTTTCGTATCCGACGCGACGGCTAACCGTCGAAACAGGAACGCCCACAGCGAGATAGGACATCGCGGCGCGGACGCGGACTTGAATCCTCCACTCGGTGAAGGACATCCCCGTTCCCTGAGAGAACACGCGGCTCAGGGTACGGGGGCTTCCTCCGACCACATAGGCCCAATCGGCAAGCCCGCGTTGATCGGCGGGGTCGGCGATCAAGCGGCGTGCAACGGCGAGGGCCCGGGGATCGGCGGGCATCGGCACTGCGACATCAGCCGCCTCGATGGGCGCGAGCGTGTCGAAGACTACGGATTCCGCCCGCAAGCGAGCCTCGGTAGGCATGTTTCGCTGGTGCAGATGGATGAGCATCGTCTTGACCACGTCGTCGATGCCGATGATCGCGGGCTTCGTCCACGGGTGGGGGAACGACTCGGGCCGGAAATAGGTGAAACGAGCTTCGGTGGATGCGCCGAGCGTGATGCGCCGTGGAGTTCCAGCCGGAATCCACATGCCGACCGTCGGTGGGATCTGCCAACGAACGTCGTCGATGTACGCGCTCATCTCTCCGGAAGCGCCCCACAGGAGTTCGTGCTCGGGATGGCGGATCTCACGCCACGCGCGCTTCTGATCGCGCCCGATGGTGGACGTCGTCATCGAGAAGGGGAGCGGAACGTACCGGCCTGCCGGCACAGCCCAGTACGGAAATCCTGTGGAACTCATCGGTGGATCATACCGCGAATGACTTAGGTAATGCTTTCCTATTTGGTTCTTCGACGCAGGGCACGACGGAGTGCGGTCGCGACAAAAGGCCGAGGGTGGCACCGAGTCCGAAGACTCGATGCCACCCTCGATCACATTCCCCGACGGAGTGTTTACAGGTGGAGCAGGTGAATCAGCTGCCGTTGGCCAGGACACCGCTGATGATGTCGGAGATGAAGCCGGCCGGGTTGTCGAGGATGGAGGAGCCGGCCGAACCGGTTCCGCCCTCGCCGTCAGAAGAGCCGAAGCCCAGATCTGCCGAGCCCGATGCGGCAGCCTCGCCGGGGTTCTTGGCGCGGATCTTGGCGTAGACATCGCCGATGTTCTGATCACTGCCCCACAGCGAGATGCCGATGGAACTGGGGAGCTCGACGTAAGTTCCCGGCTGTGCGTTGTCCGGAACCAAGTAGCTCACTTCGAAAGTGACTGTCTTGCTGCCGGTGATCGAGACATTCCAACCCGCATCGGGAATTGTGACGGTGCGCGCCGCATTGTCGACGGTGGGGGACACCTTCTCGGTTTTCTGAGTCAGTCCGAGAAAGTGCCATGAATCGATCGAGGCGCTGTCCTTGATGTAGGTGTATCCGGCCGGGAAACGGTCGACGAACTTGTTGACGAAGAAGTCCGGATGGCCGTTGGCCGAAACCGTGGTGCGGACGGTCAATTTTCCGCCGGGCGCCACTTCTCCGTCGCCTACGACGCTCTTGGTGATCGTGACTTGGTTCGAAGTCACGGTGTTGGTCTTCGGGTGCGCGGCATCTGCGTGCGCAGCTCCGGTGCCGATGAGAAGTCCGCTGGTTGCAAGCGCAGCGATTGCTACTCCGGTGAGTGTTTTGCGCATTGAGAAACGTGACATGAAATTCTCCGTTCGAGGGGTTCACGCTGACGGCGATGGGGATGACTCTTCAAAGGTTGCGCCGTGGTAACCATTGAAACCTATCGGACGCTTGCCTATGTGTCAGTTCGGCAGAATTTACGGAAAAGTCCGAATTGAGAGGACTTTTTCGACCTAGATTGCCTGTTGTTAACTGACTGGCGACCAATTCGGCGAAAAGCTGGGCGAATGTCCAGGTCGACTGTATCGTACTTCGAGAGTCGGGTTGCAACAAGTTCCAGTAATCAATGAATTCGGTTGTCCTGGAACCACACAGAGTGGAGATTGTTCGTGGCAAAGTTTGGATCCAGGAATCGTAGTCTGTCCACCGTTGGAGCTGGTTTGGGGGTGATTGCTCTTGCTGTGGGCGCAAGCGCGCTGGGTGCGGGAGTCGCGACTGCCGAGATAGCAACTTCTGGTGCCTACACATTTACTCGCACTGTGGACAATGCGTCCCCGAAGGTCGGTGACACGATCACCTACACGACAGTGTCGAAGAAGAGCGGAATCGACGGATATATCAGCAGGTTCACCGAGACGCATGCCGCATGCTTGACCTTTGTCCCGGGCTCGGCGAAGGTCACGAAGTTTCACGTTGGCGGGACGATGACCGAAACCACTGAAACGCCGGAACTGACAGCCACGACGCTCGAGGTGACCAGTGCCGGCTGGATCAACAACGGCAGCAAACCGGTGACCATGAAGACCAGCTACACGGTCACTGCTTCGTGTGCGCCGGGAACCGTGTACGGAAGTGGATTGGCGGTAGGTGCCACGGTGATGGGCAACGGATTCCAGTCGAGTGCGAATTTCGCCAACTTGGGCCCGTCCATCACTGTCCGCGCCGCGGATGTGGTCGATCCCGTTGACCCGGTTGATCCCGTTGATCCGGTTGATCCCACTGGCCCCGGAACCGGTGGCGGAACCGGATCGCTCGGCTCGTTGAGCGGTGGCCTCGGTTCCCTCAGCGGCCTGTTCGGCTCCAGCTAGGCGAGAGTTGTGAAACGGCGGGCCGAGACTGTCGTAGTCTCGGCCCGCCGCGGTTGTTCGGTGATCACGTGCTCAAATCATGAGGTGCTCAGCCGAATTCGATCGAGGTGTTGATTTCTTCCACCTGGTTGGAGGTCTGCATGTTCGTCGTGTCGGTGAACTGATTCGCAAAGCTGACCAGGTAGACCGGCGAGTTGTCGTCGGCTTGGTAAGCGACGACCGTCATGACGGCGTAGAGCGGAACGTCCAGGTTTGGGGCGGTCCAGGTTCCGGAGAGGCGGAACCCCTGCTGTCCGTCGACGTCGATCTCGGTGTACTTCACCTCGGTCCACCCGTCGAGGGTGGCGATCGTTTCACGCGCAGCGGCAAGAACCTCGTCTTTTGTTGCGGTGCCTTGGTTTTCGACCGTCACGGTGGTGTTCGGCATGAAACCGCTGGGTTCCTGGCTGTTGCTGGACAACGCATCCGTAACGCCGGCAGGGATGTTCTCGCCGTGAGTCCAGCTCGGCGGGAGGCTGACGCTGATGCTCGGCGCTTCGGGGTCGTCGCCGGTTTCGATCGTCGTCCGCTCACCGATGAACGGTGTTCCGTCCCTCAAGGTCGGCGTCGCGGCAGCGGCAGACGACGAGGATGCAGAACTTTCGGAAGCAGTGGTCTCACTGGTGCTGGTATCACTGGAGACAGCGTCGCCGCTTTCCGAACTGCTGCATCCGGACAGGACGAGTGCAGCAGTGATCATTGACGCTATTCCGAGAGCAAGTGTGCTGCTCTTAGGGCTCATAGTGTGAAAGTCCTTCAGGTTCTGGCGACGGCCGAGCGCCGCCGGCAGCATTGCTGGCGCGGCTGAGACTATCAGCGCTAGGACGGCCTGGTAGTGGCCTTCAAGGTAACGGTGCTGCCGGGCCGCAGCTGTGCCAGCGATGCAATCCCTGCGTCGGAAACGACGGCGATGACCGGGTATCCGCCGGTCACGGGATGGTCTGCCAGAAACACGACGGGCTGGCCGCCTGGCGGCACTTGGATGGATCCCATCACGACGCCTTCGCTCGGCAATTCCTCGGTGCGTGAGCGATGTAAAGGCCCTTGGCCCTGTAACCGGACCCCGACTCGGTTGGTGTGTTCGGTGACTTTCCACGTGGTGTGAAGGAGCGCGTGAACGGATGCGGCGGTGAACCAGGAATTTCGGGGGCCGAGCGTGATCTCGATCGGAACCGCGCCGAGTGCAGGTGCGGGCGGTGGAATCAACTCTTCGGTGGGCCACGTCCCTTCCTCTGCCCCGAGGAGGAGTAGATCGCCGGCGGCGAGGGGCGGCGGCCCGAGCCCGGAGAGTGTGTCGGTGGATCTGCTGCCGAGTACCTGTGGGACGTCGACGCCACCGCGTGCAGAGATATACGTTCTCAACCCGGTTGTGCTGTAACCCAATTCGATAATGCTGCCACCGCCCAGGTGGATGCTCGCGTAGTCAGGTGCCGGCCGTCCGTCGACGACCAGCGGCACCCGCGCGCCTGTCACTGCCACCGTCATCGAACCGACGGCCCGCATCGCAAAACCCCCAGTGGTGACTTCGATGGTTGCTGCTCGAAAAGTGTTGCCTACGAGTCTGTTCGCGCTGTCGTGCGAGATCATGTCGACGGCGCCGGATCTGCCGACCCCGAGAGCGCCGTAGCCTCTCCGCCCGCGGTCCTGAACTGTGGCGAGCGGGCCGGTACGCACTACCTCGAGCCAGGCCATGAATCCATTGTCCCGCAACAACGCGATGAAGACACCAAAATTATCCTTGCACCTAAATCATGCACGGACAAAGGTGACTGTGGTGCCGGGTAGAAGCAGCGCCGGCGGGCGGCGCTCGGCATCCCACACCGACAGTTCCGTCGTTCCGATCAACTGCCAGCCGCCCGGGGAGCTACGCGGGTAGACGCCCGAGAACGGTCCGGCCAACCCGACTGCACCGGCAGGGACCTGCCTGCGCGGGTCCGATCGACGTGGAACTTCGAGCTTTCTCTCGTTGCTGGTCAGATACGCGAAGCCGGGGGCGAAACCGATGAACGCGACGGTCCACGACGCAGACGTGTGAGCCTCGATGACACCGTCGACCCCGAGTCCGGTCAGCTTGCCCACTTCGACGAGATCGTCGCCGTCGTAGCGGACCGGAATCGCGACAGCAGGCCAGCTCTCATCTGCTGTGAGTTCGATCGGTACGGCCCCACGTACCCATTTCTCCACGAGTTTGTGTCCGGTAATCGTGTTGTCGTACTCGATCAGGATGGTTCGCGCCGCGGGAATCAGATCGATCACTCCGGGGATTCGACTGGCGTCGAGAGCCCTGAAGTTGCCCAGCACGCTCGGCAGTTCGTCGTACTCGACGAGGACTGCGGATTCACCGGCGGGCAGGATCGTGATCATGTGAACGGTGTGATCTCGACGTCGGAGGATTCGAGGAGATCGCGGATCGCTGCGGCCATGTCGACGGCTGCCGGACTGTCACCGTGTACGCACACCGACTCCGCGGTGATTTTGAGGGTGCTCCCGTCGACCGCATCCAACTCGCCGTCGACGACCATTCGCCGAACCCGTTCTGCAACAAGCGCCGGGTCGTGCAGAACGGCGCCCGACTCGGTGCGGGGGACCAAAGTGCCTTCTGCCGTGTACGCGCGATCGGCAAAAGCCTCGGCGACCACGTCGAGGCCGGCTTCGCGCGCCTCTTCCAGAAACACCGAACCAGGTAGTCCGAGAACAGGTAGCGAACTGTCGTAGGCAACGACGGCGGCGACCACGGCCCGCGCCTGCCGTCGGTGATGGACTATTGCGTTGTAAAGCGCGCCGTGGGGTTTGACGTACGTGACCCGCGATCCGGCGACACGAGCCAAACCGTCGAGTGCCCCTATTTGATAAATGACGTCGGCGGTGAGGTCTTTCGGGGACATGTCGATGAAGCGTCGGCCGAAACCGGCGAGGTCTCGGTAACCCACCTGCGCGCCGATCCGCACGCCGCGGGTGGCGGCTGATTCGCAAGTCGCCAACAGTGTCGTCGGGTCGCCGGCATGGAATCCGCAGGCGATGTTCGCGCTGGTGACAAGTTCGAGCATGGCGTCGTCGTCGCCCAGGGTCCAGGCTCCGAAGCCCTCGCCGAGGTCGCTGTTCAGATCAACGCTGTAGCCCATACCTCGATTCTAGGTAGGTATGGGCTCTCGGTGTTCAGGCGTGCGCCGGAATCCGTCCCGCATTCTTGCGACGTGCGGATCCGAAGAGTCGGCATATCAGGTAGATCACGAACGAGACCGAGGTGACGAAACTCGAGACGGGAACGCCGGGTGCCAGCGAGAGAAGGATGCCGCCGACGGCTGCCAGTTCGGCGAACACGACGGAGAGAATTGTCGCCTTGAGTGGGCTTGCCGTGACGTACGCGGCGGCCGCTGCGGGAGTGATCAGCAGCGACATCACCAGCAGCGCGCCGACGATCTGCACGCCGAGTGCTGCGGTGATGCCGACCAACACGGCGAACACGATCGACAGTGCCCGAACCGGAACACCGCGAGCTGCAGCAACTTCGGGGTCGGTGCTTGCGAACAGCAAAGGGCGGTAGATGAATCCGAGTGTGCCGATCACGATGACCGCGCACAGCAGCAGAAGTTCGAGACCGCTGTTTCCCGGCGCCACGATCTGTCCGACCAACAGTGAGAAGCTGGTTCCCGTGCGACCGTCGTACGCCCAGAGGAACAACACCGACAAGCCGAGACCGAAAGCCATGATCACGCCGATCACCGAATCTCGGTCCCGCGCTTTGGCTCCGAGCAGCCCGAACAGCACTGCCGCGACCACGGATCCGACGATGGCACCGAAGCCGACGCCCACACCGACGAGAAGTGCGGCGGATGCACCCGTCAGTGACAGCTCGCTCGTTCCGTGCACCGAGAACGACATCTGACGACTCACGATCAGCGGCCCGATGATGCCTGCCAACAATCCGAGGATGGCACCGGCAATCAACGCCTGTTGGACGAAGTCGTACTGCAGTAGGTCGACGGTGGCGGACACGTCGAACATCCGCGACATCGCGTCGGTGAACTTGTTACTCACTGGTGGTGATCCTCATCAGAATGGTGAACGCCTTCTCCCGGGCGTAGTCCGCCTGCGCTGCCGAGCGCGTCGATGGCGTCTCCGGTGCCGATCACGACGAGGCGGCCACGAACCTGCAACACTTCGACGTCGGTGTTGTACAGATCCGAGAGAACCTCGGACGTCATCACTTCGGCCGGCGTCCCGATCCGGAATTTGCCGTCCACCAGATAGAGCACTCGATCGACCAACGGCAGGATCGGATTGATCTCGTGCGTCACGAACAGCACTGCGGTGTCATGGCTGCGCCGACGCTTGTCGATCAGCGTCGAGACCAGGTGCTGGTTGGCGAGGTCGAGGCTGAGCAGCGGCTCGTCGCACAGCAGGATCCGCGGGTCGCCGACCAAAGCCTGCGCGATCCGCAGTCGCTGCTGCTCACCGCCGGACATGGAACCGATGGGAGCGTCGGCAAACGACTGGGCGCTGACCTGTGCGATGGCGTCGTCGACGATCTTGCGGCGACGACCCCGACGCAGTAGGCCCGTACCCCACTGGTGACCGTCGACGCCGAGGCCGACCAGGTCGCGGCCGCGGAGCGGGAGGCCGTCGTCGATGGATTTCTGCTGCGGGATGTACCCGACGTGTGAGTTCCCGGCCCGTGCCGGCGTGCCGACGATCTGTGCGCTACCGCCGCTGAGTTGTAGTTGGCCCAGCAGAATCTTCAAGAGCGAGGTCTTGCCCGACCCGTTCGGCCCGAGTACGGCGATGAACTCACCTGGCTGTACCTCGAGGTCGAGTCCGTCCCAGAGGGTGCGGGCACCGAAAGACAATCGAGCACCCTTCAGCGTCACAGCGGGCACGGAGGCCTTCGAAGGCACGGTGTTGCCAGAAGGCACGGTGTTACCAGGGGGCACAGGAGTATTCGCGGAAGTTTCTGTCACAAGCCGATCGGTTCTTCTCGGAAATGGTGGGGCAAATAGTTACTGGGCAGAGAGGGCGTTTGCGAGCGACTCCGCGGTCTGCGTCTGCCACTGAATGTAGTCCAGGCCCTCGGGGAGAGTCTCCGTAACCTCGACGACGGGCACTCCGGCGGTTTCGGCTGTGGTGCGCATGTCCTGGGTCACTTTGTCCTGCGTCTGGATGTTGTAGACCAGTGCGCGGGCCTGCTTCTCCGAGAGGAGCTGGCGCGTTGCGGCGATTGCGGCCGGTGACGGATCGTTGCCGTCTTCGATGGCACTGGTGAACTCTTCGGGAGTTGCGTCCTTCAGTTCAGCTGCGACCAGGAGGTAGTGCGCGATCGGCTCGGTCTGCGCCACCGGTGCGCCCGCGTGGGCAGCGGCGATGGAATCGGTGATCGCTGTGACGCCGGCGAGCTTCTGGCTGTATGCCTTCGCGTTGTCCTCGTAGGTCGCCGCGTTGTCCGGATCGAGAGCGCTCAGCTGATCGGCAACCGAATGTGCGACGGCGTCGACGGTCGGAATGTCGAACCAGACGTGTTCGTTGACTGCGCCGTGGGTGTGACCGTCATGCGATTCGCCCGCGGTTTCGCCGGCGTGGATGCCACCGTCGAGCAGGTTGTAGGCGTTGACCGTCTTCTGCTCACCCTTGCCCGCGTCGAGGACGTCGGTGATGAACTGGTCGTAGCCGCCGCCGTTGTAGACGACGAGCGATGCGTCGGTGATCTTGGCGGCATCGGCGGGCGTCGCCTCGAACGAGTGCGGGTCCGCGGATGGCTCGTTGATGATCGACGTCACGGTCAGCTTGTCGCCGGCGACGGCCTGCGCGACGTCGCCCCACACGTTCGTCGATGCGACGACGGTGATGCCTTCGTCTTTCGACGAGCTGGAGCTGCACGCGGTGAGCGCGAATGCTGCGGCGACCGAGACGGCCGCGAGGGCGGTGGCGGTGCGGAATTTCGACGACGAACGCACGTGCTTTTCTCCTGAACAAAGGCTGGGCTAAATGCTATTGGAAACCGTTACCGTTACACATTAGCGCATAGTCGCTGGTAGTTCACCTTCGGTTCAGCCCCAACGCGCCGTCTGCGGGCACTACGGCTAACGTCCGTTTATGCCCCGGTCCCGTCAGCCACGCCGTCAAGCCACTTTGGCGTCGCTTGCCGCCGAGCTCAATGTGTCGAGAACTACAGTCTCGAACGCGTACAACCGACCCGATCAGCTCTCCGTCGAGCTGCGGGATCGAGTGCTCCAAGCGGCCAAGCGACGCGGATATCCCGGACCCGATCCGGTCGCCCGCTCCTTGCGAACTCGCAAAGCCGGTGCCGTCGGTCTCCTGCTCACCGAAGCACTCAGTTATTCGTTCCGCGACCCGGCCGCAATGAGCTTCCTTGCCGGTCTCTCGGAATCGTGTGAGGACGCCGGCCAGGGCTTGCTGCTCATCCCGGCCGGGCCCGGGCGCGACGAGGTGGATGCTGCAGCCGTGGTCCAGCAGGCGGGCGTCGACGGCTTCGTCGTCTACTCGGTGGCCGACGACGATCCGTATCTCGCTGCCGTGCTCGAGCGTCACATTCCGATCGTCGTGTGCGACCAGCCTCGCGAGATCCCCGGTGCGTCTCTCGTGGGCATCGACGACCGCGCTGCCATGCGCAAGGTCGCCGATTACCTCATCGGGCTCGGCCACCGTGACATCGGCGTGCTCTGCATGAGGCTGGGGCGCGACCGGATGGACGGCGTGGTCAGCCAGGAACGACTCAAGTCCCCGCACTTCCACGTCCAGCGTGAGCGCATCGAAGGAGTGCGCGACGCGATGGTGGCGTCCGACATGGACCCACTCTCACTCACGGTGATCGAGCGGTACGTCCACACATCGCAGTCCGGGCACTCGGCGGCGGCGGAAGCTCTCGCGACCAACCCCGAGATCACCGCACTGGTCTGCACCACCGACGTGCTGGCTCTCGGCGCCTTGGACTGGGCGCGCTGGCAGGGCATCGATGTACCTGGCCAACTGTCGATCACCGGATTCGACGGCGTCGACGAGGCGCTGCGCGAATCACTGACAACGGTGCGCCAGCCCCAGGAAGAGAAGGGCCGGCGCGCCGGTGCGCTCCTGATGTCGCCGTCTGGATCCGGCGTTCCGATAGTCGAGATGCTCGACACCGAACTACTGGCAGGGCGAACATCAGGTCGGATCAAGGGGTAGCGCTCACGCCAGGAGTTGGGCGCAGCGCAACAATCCCAGATGGCTGTACGCCTGGGGATGGTTGCCCAGCGAGCGTTCCGCGATGGGGTCGTACTCCTCCGCGAGTAGTCCGGTAGGACCCGCTGCCGCGACCAACTGATCGAACAGTGCCTCTGCTTGCAGGCGTTGTCCGATCAGTAAGTAGGCCTCGACGAGCCAGGCGGCACAGAGGTGGAACCCACCTTCGATGCCGGGCAGACCGTCGTCGTGATGGTATCGGTATACCGTTGAGCCGCTGCGTAGTTCAGCCTCGGTGGCTACGACGGTCGCTGCAAAGCGCGGATCCGTCGGATCGATCAGTCCCGACAGTCCGATGTGCAGAGTAGCGGCGTCGAGATCGGTACCGTCGTAGGCCGCGGTGTACGACTGGACGTCGTCCTTCCAGCCTTTGTGTCGTACTTCGTCGGCGATGTGGTCACGCAGTTCCGCCCACTCGGGCAGAGCCTCGCGAGAAAAGCGGGTAGCAAGATCGACGGCGCGGTCGACGGTGACCCAACCCATCACCTTGGAATAGACGTGGTGGCGTGGGTTGTCGCGAATTTCCCAGATGCCGTGATCGGGTTCGAACCAGCGTCGCTGCACTGCTTCGACCATGGCGCACACCAGTTCCCAGTCGCGGTCACTCAAAGGATCGGGGGCACCGGCCTTTTCGCGTGCATTCGCCAGTTCGACGATCAGCTCGACGATCGGGCCGAACACGTCCAGTTGAACCTGCTGATTCGCGGCGTTTCCGACGCGGACCGGCCTAGAGCCGGCGTATCCGGGAAGTGAATCGATGACGGCCTCTGGCGGTAGCGAAGTCCCGTAGAGCGTGTAGAGGGGGTGCAGGCGCTCGGGTCCCGGCAGTGTTTCGAGCACGCGGTGGACCCAGTCGAGGTAGTTCTCGGCTTCGTCGGTGGATCCGACGCTCACGAGAGCTGTTGCGGTGAGGGCGGCATCGCGCAACCAGCAGTAGCGGTAGTCCCAGTTGCGGACTCCGCCGATCTCTTCCGGCAGGGATGTTGTGGCGGCGGCCATTATGGAACCGGAATCGGCATGAACCAGCCCGCGCAAGGTCAGCGCAGAGCGTTTCATCAAGTCCGGCTTCAGCTTCGGCAGTTCGAGCGTCTTGGCCCAATCGGACCAGTATGCCTCCGAGGCCGCTCGACGCTCGAGTTCCGGAACTTCGGAAGGGCCGAGTTCTTCTGTTCCACAGCGCAATTCGAGTACGACGTCACCCTTGGACGGCTCGACGATGGCGTGGGCAGTCTGCTGGTTTCCGTCGGTGGCGATGTTCCACAGCACACCAGGGGAGCGGAGCACGTACGGCTCGTTGGTGCCGAGGACCCGAATGCCCTCGTCGACGACCTCGAGCGTGACCTGACCCTGGCCGAACTCGGGACGGGGTGCAAACGAGACGATCGCGTCTGCCTGACCGGAAATGATGCGGGTCAGGTCGGTTCGCCCCTGCGGGACGTCGTGGGGGAGGTAGTCGGTGACGGACAGGCTCGCCCAGCGGGTCTGAACGGTCATCGTGCTGTCGATGTACTTCTGGCTCAGTGGCAACGCTGTGCGGCGAGGCCCGACCGAGAAGTGGCCGGCCCCGGTTCCGCCGAGAAGGTGCGCGAAGACGGCCGCTGAATCCGGTTCCGGGTGACACAACCAGGTCAGCGTCGCATCCGGGGTCACCAAAGCGACGGTCCGCGGACTGGCGAGCATCGAGAGTCGCTCGATGGGCGGAGCGTCGGCACCGGAAAGCCACGTACGACGCTCGTCGAGCAGGAACGCCAGAGCAGCAGCGACATCCTCGGTGCTGTCGACGCGATAGTCGGCGACGGTGTCCCCGCTGCCGACCTTGATTCCGATGTCCGGCCCCTGCAGCCTGCTGAACGCCTTTTCGTCTGTCACGTCGTCCCCGATGAAGACGGCAGCGGTAGCGCCGTCCTGATGGCGGATCAAGTCGAGTGCGTGGCCCTTGTCGGTGGCGATGACCGCCAACTCGACCACCGACTTACCCTCGGTGACCTGAACGCCCGGCCAGAGTGCCGATTCGGTGCGAACGGCGATGAGCGCCTTCTCGGCGTCGTCGGCGCTGGTGTTGCGTACGTGCAAGGCGACGCTGGCGGGCTTCTTCTCCACAGTTGCGCCGGGGGTATCGGCGGCGATTCGGCCTAACTCGGTGACGATCTCGTCGAGCAGTTTCCTGGCGTCGGCGTCGATCGCGTGAACGAATCCGATGTCGAACTCGGAGCCGTGGCTGCCGACCAATTGCACTTCGGCGGGAAGCCGGGACAGCGCCGCCAGATCCTTGAGGGCGCGGCCCGAGATCACGGCAGCAGTCGTCGACGCCAGGCTGGCGAGGGAGCGGAGCGCACGCACCGTTTCCGCGCGGGGATACGCCTTGTCCGGGTTGGCGACTATGGGTGCCATCGTCCCGTCGTAGTCGGAGGCTACGAGCAGACGCGGCGTTCGTGCCACGCCCGACAGCGCTCGGCGGAGTTCGATGGACAGATCTTGTGCGCTCACCTCTTCAAATCTAGGTGATGCAGCGACTCCTGGCTCGATACGTTTCTGCCAGATCAGTGCAAAAATGACAGATGCGACAAAGGATGTCTATTCGGGTTTCCGTGTTCCATCACCGAGCAGCAGTTCAACCGTCAATTCCAGTCGATTGGCGACATCGGTAGCCGAAGAACGTCGCGTGAGCCAGGCCACCAAATTGGACAGCCACACATCGGAGATCACGCGCGCGATTGCCAACTGCTCTTCGGTCGGCTCCTCTTCGGTCATCGCTCGTGCGAAGAGGCGGTCCATCAACTGGCCCACCTGATCGACCTCTGCCGCTGCGGAGGCATCGGCGAACATGAACGCGCGAGTCATGGCTTCGGTGAGGAGCGGATCGCGCTGCATCGCGCGGGTGATGAGGCTGAGGATCAGCTGCATCCGCTCGAGCGGGCTGGTTCCAGGTGGGATCTTGCCCTTGGAATCGATCTTCTCGAATTCGCGTGCCAGAGCGGACACCAACAGGTGAACCTTGGACGGGAAGTAGCGATAGAGCGTTCCGACTGCGACGTCGGCGCGCTCGGCCACGGCGCGCATCTGGACAGCCTCGTAGCCACCCTTGGACGCCAGGGCGAGGGTTGCGTCGAGAATCCGCTTGCGGCGTTCACGTTGCGCGTTGGAGCTGAGATCGTCGTCCCCGAGCGTTGCAGAAGCAACCGCGTTGGAGCGGGATCGGGATGTTGTGGTCATCGACAAATTCCTTCGCGCCTTGACTCTTGGCCAGGTGTCATATTAGAACACGTTCTAAACAATTGTGTCACTTATCGAGAGGCGGGAACCAGTTGTGACAATCGCCACGACCGATGAACAGCGGGCGGTCCAGGAATCGATAGAGGCCTGGGCTCGCTCGGCCACGCCGATGGACATGGTACGCCGTGGACCAGCAGTTTCGTGGCGGGAGAAATGGTCCGAGTTCGCGTCTCTCGGGATATTTTCGGTCGCCGTTCCTGAATCGGTAGGCGGAGCCGGAGCCGAAATCGTCGATCTCGCAGCAATGCTCGAGCAGGCGGCAATCGAACTCGTGCCGGGTCCTGTTCTCACGACTGCACTTGCAGCTCTGGTGGTTGGGCGTAGTTCGTCGCCCGCTGCCAAGCGCTGGTCCGAAATGCTCGCCGACGGTGCGTTGCCGTGTGCCGTCGTATTGGACGAAAGTCCAGTTGCGGCAACGGCGAATGCGTCCGGCGGCATCGAGCTTCATGGCGAAGGAGGTTACGCCTGGGGTGGAGACTCGGGCGTATCGGTCCTCGTGTCGGCGGGCGTGGTGTCGGAAGGTGAAGGCTCGCGTGTCGTCTGGGCTCTCATCGACGGAGACAGCGAAGGTGTGACCTACGAAGCGGTCGACACGATCGACAAGTCGCGACCACTGGCGCGAGTCTCCTTCGACCGAGTGACGGTCGACGCCGACCGAATCCTCGATGACATTGCGCCAGGATCGGTTTCCGATCTAGCGGCGGTACTTGGGGCTGCCGAAGCTGCCGGAATTGCGGCGTGGAGTCTGCGTACTGCGGTGGAGTACGCGAAGATTCGCGAACAATTCGGAAAGCCCATCGGTTCGTTCCAGGCGATCAAACATATCTGTGCCGAAATGCTGTGCCGAGTGGAAAATGCCGGAGCTGTCGCCTGGGACGGTGCGGTCGCTGCCGAGTCGGGCGACGAACTTCCGATCGCGGCGGCGGTGGCGGCCGCGGTGTCTCTGGACGCCGCTGTCGACACGGCGAAAGACTGCATTCAAGTGCTCGGCGGCATTGGATTCACCTGGGAGCACGAGGCGCACTTCTACCTTCGCCGAGCACTGTCGCTCCGGCAGATTCTGGGCGGATCGTCCCGCTGGCGCGCACGCGTCGCTGAATTGACGATCGGCGGTGCACGGCGTCACCTTCAGATCGACTTGAGTGAGCTGGAATCCGACCGGTCCGACATTCGCGAAGAGGTAGCGCAATTGGTGGCGCTGCCCGAATCCGAACAGCGCAACGCGTTGGCCGAATCGGGATACCTTGCGCCGCACTGGCCGAAGCCGTACGGCCGGGGCGCCAAGGCCGCGCAACAGATTTTGATCGAAGAAGAGTTGGCTGCCGTCGGTATCGGCCGACCTGATCTCGTGATCGGGTGGTGGGCAGTTCCCACCATCCTCGAGCACGGCAGTGCGGAGCAGATCGAAAGATTCGCGACACCGACGCTCAAGGGTGAGATCACCTGGTGTCAGCTTTTCAGTGAACCTGGTGCAGGTTCCGATCTTGCCGCGCTGCGTACGACCGCGGAGAAGGTCGACGGCGGTTGGAAGCTGAACGGACAGAAAGTCTGGACTTCGCTTGCACGTGAAGCTGACTGGGCTATCTGCCTCGCCAGAACCGATCGCGAGGTTCCCAAGCACAAGGGCATCACGTACTTCCTTCTCGACATGAAGACAGCCGGGATTCGGATCTCGCCGCTGCGTGAGATCACCGGCGACGCGCTCTTCAACGAAGTCTTCCTCGACGACGTCTTCGTGCCGGACGACTGTGTCGTCGGCCAGCTCGGCGGAGGCTGGAAACTGGCCCGAACAACCCTCGCCAACGAGCGAGTCGCGATGAGCGGCGGCTCTTCGCTCGGCGGTGCGATGGAGGAATTGCTCGAGCTGGCGGGCGATCCCGATCCTGTGGTTGCAGACAAGCTCGGTGGGCTGATCGGAACCGCCATGGTGGGCTCGTTGCTGGAATTGCGCACGACACTGCGGCAATTGGATGGTCAGGATCCGGGCCCGGCGTCGAGCGTCCGCAAGCTGGTGGGCGTGCGCCAGCGTCAGAATGTCGCAGAGTTCGCAATGGAATTGGGTGGCCCAGCCGGATGGGTGGAGGGTCCGCTCTCGCGTGAGTTCCTCAACACGCGATGCCTGTCGATTGCCGGCGGAACCACGCAGATTCTGTTGACCGTCGCCGCGGAGAGAATTCTGGGCCTGCCCCGTGACTAGACGGCGTGAGTAGAGGCCTTTAGAAATGTCCACGTTGGTGATACAACTAGAACACGTTCTACATCAGAGACAGGATTGCCAGCGTGGACTTCACTCCCGATGAAACCCAGGAAGCGGTAGCCGAGGTGGCTACCGCGCTCCTTGCCCGCGAACTGGAGCCGGACGCGCTCTGGGCGGCATTCGCCGAAGCCGACCTGCTCACGTTGGCACTGCCCGAGCGTCTGGGCGGCGAGGGGCTCTCGGTCACCGACGTCGGCTCTCTTCTCGTCGAGGTCGGCCGAGCCGCCGCTCCCATTCCGGCTCTCGCAACCCTCGGCTTCGGCGTACTTCCCATCGTTGCTCTGGGGACCGACGCTCAGCAGGACGAATTGCTCACCGGAGTCAGCGCCGGACGGGTATTCACCGCGGCGCTCGGTGAGCCGGGTCAGCAGTTCCCGGCGCAGCCGTCGACCACCGCCCATCAGTCGGGCGACTGGTATCGCGTCAGCGGGACGGTGCTTGCCGTGCCTTTCGCGGCGAGCGCACACAGAATTCTTGTGCCAACCGACGCCGGAGTCGTGCTCGTCGATCCGACCGCCGCCGGCGTCGCATTGACGCCGACACCCAGTGCGTCCGGCAGTCCGGAGTTCGCAGTCACGATGGACGAGGCAGTCGGTGAACTTCTCGGTGCCGGCGAGGAAGCCGTCCAGACGCTGTACCGGATCGCTACGGCGAGTATCGGAGCCGTTGCAGACGGTTTGGTGTCCGGTGCCGTCGATCTCACTGCGGCACATGTCGGCTCACGCGAGCAATTCGGCAAGCCGCTCGCCACGTTCCAGGCGGTCTCGCAGCAGATCGCCGACGCCTATGTCACCTCGCGGACTCTTCACGTCGCGGCGTTGTCGGCGTCCTGGCGCGTGTCGGAGGGCCTGGATGCTCAGTCGGACCTCGACGTCATGGCGTACTGGATCGCCCAGGAAGTACCCGCCACAATGCAGGTGCTTCACCACCTGCACGGCGGTCTGGGCGTCGACGTCACGTATCCGCTTCATCGTTACTACTCGACTGCAAAAGACTTGGCGCGCCTGCTCGGCGGCGCTTCGCAGCGACTCGACCTCGTGGGGGCCCGGTGTTCATCGATCTGACCGACAGTCAGCGCGCATTGCAAGCTGAACTTCGACGCTACTTCTCGACGCTGATCTCGCCCGAGGAGGCCAAGATCATGCGTGTGGAGCGGCATGGCCCTACCTATCGTGAGGTCATCCGTCGTATGGGCAAGGACGGTTGGCTCGGCGTCGGCTGGCCGGTGGAGTACGGCGGACGTGGGTTCGGTGAAGTCGAGCAGCAGATTTTTGTCAACGAGGCTGTGCGGGCGGATGTCCCACTGCCTTCGGTGACGTTGCAGACCGTCGGTCCGACTCTGCAGAAGTACGGCAGCGAGGAGCAGAAGCAGAAATTCCTGCCCGCGATCCTCGCCGGTGAAGTGCACTTCGCGATCGGCTACACCGAACCGGAAGCCGGCACCGACCTTGCAGCCCTGCGTACTTCGGCGACACGAAATGGTGACGAGTACGTCGTCAACGGCCAGAAGATTTTCACCACCGGCGGGCATGACGCCGATTACGTGTGGCTCGCCGTGCGGACCGGATCTGCCGATTCACGGCACCGCGGCATCTCGATCCTGATCATGGATACCAAAGATCCCGGCTACACCTGGACCCCTATCATCACTTGCGATGGTGCGCATCACGTCAATGCCACCTACTACGAGGACGTTCGCGTTCCGGCGAACATGCTTGTGGGTGAAGAGAATCAGGGTTGGCGCCTGATCACGACGCAGCTCAACCACGAACGCGTCATGCTCGGTCCGGCAGGTCGCGTCGCAGGGATTTACGACCACGTCTTCGATTGGGCCAAGCGTGAAAACCTGCTTGATCACGTTGACGTACGACGCGCGCTCGGCGAGATTCACGCGACGTATCGCCTCAACGAACTGCTCAACTGGCAAGTGGCATCGAGTGATTCGGAGTCGGTGGACATTGCCGACGCTTCGGCAACCAAAGTATTTGCCACCGAACGCATCCAGCGAGTCGGTCGACTCGCGGAAGAGATCGTCGGACGGTACGGAAATCCGATCGATCCCGAAACGGCTGATCTCATGGAGTGGCTGGACATGCAGATCAAGCGCAACCTGGTGATCACCTTCGGCGGTGGAGTCAACGAGGTGATGCGCGAATTGATCGCTACCGCCGGCCTGAAGCTTCCCCGCGTTCCGAGATAGGAAACAAATCGTGTCAGATCCCATTCTCACTGCTGCCGAGCGGGTTCGAGAGGACGGGCCAAGCGCTCCTCGCGCCGGCCGGGACCCCGTGAACTTGCCGATGATCCGCAACTGGGTCGAGGCGATCGGTGACGAGAACCCGATCTACGTCGACGAATCGGCCGCCCGCGCCGCCGGACACGACGGAATAGTCGCGCCGCCGGCGATGGCGCAGGTATGGACGATGCGCGGTCTGGGGGCAATTCGAGAAGCCGACGATCCGTTGGGCCGGATGACGGACATTCTCGACGAGGCCGGATTCACGTCCGTCGTCGCGACCAACTGCGATCAGATCTACCACCGCTATTTGAAGCCGGGTGAAGAAGTCACCATCTCCTCGGTGTTGGAAGACGTAGTGGGACCGAAGAAGACAGGTCTTGGTGAAGGGTGGTTCTTCACTACCCGTAGCTTCTGGCGGGTCGGCGAAGAACTGGTCTCGGAGATGATGTTCCGGATCTTGAAGTTCGCGCCGCCGGTAAGTGAGCGTCCCTCCACTGACGTACCTGCGGACCTGGACGCATCTCGGATGCTGCGCCCGACGGCGTCTCTCGACACACAGTTCTTCTGGGACGGTGTCGCCGCACACGAGTTGCGTATTCAACTGCGTGCGGATGGTTCGGTGCAGCACCCACCCGTGCCCGCGATCTGGAAGGACAAGTCGGAGCAGACCGACTACGTGGTCGCGTCAGGGCGGGGAACGGTCTTCAGTTTTGTCGTTCACCACGCGCCCAAGGTTCCTGGTCGGTCGTTGCCGTTCGTCGTTGCCCTGGTCGAACTGCCTGAGGGTGTGCGGATGCTCGGCGAATTGCGCGGCGTCGATCCCTCGAGTGTGTCGATCGGAATGGAGGTGGAGGCGATCTACCTCGACTTCCCCGGAGACGACGAGACCGGGGGAACTCCCTGGACTTTGTACGCCTGGCAGCCGGTTGGGGCTTCTGCGGTTTCGGCGGTTCCTGCGGTTTCAGCGGGGAAGGAGTGACGATGACTTTGACGACGGATATCACTGTGGGAGAGGTTCTTCCGCAGCTCTCGATTTACGGCGACCCGACGTTTGTGGTCTCGGCAGCGCTCGCTACCCGCGACTTTCAAGATGTTCACCACGACCGTGATCTCGCACAGAAACGCGGCTCGAAAGACATTTTTGTCAACATCCTCACGGACACCGGCCTGGTGCAGCGATTCGTGACCGACTGGGCAGGACCGCGGGCAGTACTCACGTCGATCAAGCTGCGCCTCGGGGTCCCCTGGTACGCCTACGACACTTTGACGCTCTCCGGCACGGTGACCTCCTACGACGAGGATCTCGTTTCGCTCGCGGTGGTCGGCAAGAACAGTCTGGGAGATCACATCACTGCGCAGGTCACACTGGCATTTCCGGCGTCGGGCTCGAATGGAGACATTGAAAACGGAGACATTGAATGAGCGCATTGTCCGGCAAGGCCGCGATCGTCGGAATCGGAGCCACGGATTTCTCGAAGGACTCCGGTCGCAGTGAACTGCGACTGGCCGCCGAGGCTGTTCAAGCCGCGTTGGACGACGCCGGTCTGACACCCGCCGACGTCGACGGTCTTACCTCGTTCACCATGGACACCAACACCGAAGTGGCAGTAGCTCGTTCGGTGGGTATCCCGAACCTCAAGTTCTTCAGTCGTATTCACTACGGTGGCGGTGCCGCTGCGGCGACGATTCAGCAGGCGGCCATGGCGGTCGCCACTGGCGTCGCAGACGTCGTCGTCGCTTACCGTGCGTTCAACGAGCGATCGGGTGCGCGTTTCGGGCAGGTGAACTCCGGCCTTGTGGCGCAGGTCAATTCGTCGGGAACGGACAACGCCTTTTCCTATCCTCACGGATTGGGTACTCCCGCATCGTTTGTCGCGATGGTCGCGCAGCGATACATGCACGTATACGGAGCGTCCAGCGAGGACTTCGGTCGAATCGCCGTCGCGGACCGTAAGCATGCAGCCACCAATCCGAAGGCGTTCTTCTACGGAAAACCGATCACCCTCGAGGACCATCAGAACTCGCGATTCATCGCTGAACCTTTGCATCTCCTCGATTGCTGCCAGGAATCCGACGGCGGCATCGCCATCGTCGTCACCTCGCCAGAACGAGCCAAAGATCTGAAGAACACACCCGCCGTTATCGCTGCCGCCGCACAGGGCAGCGGGGCAGATCAATACATCATGACCAGCTATTACCGCGACGGTTTGACCGGCCTACCGGAGATGGGCCTTGTCGGCGATCAACTCTGGTCACAAAGTGGGCTGCGCCCGTCGGACATGCAGACGGCGATCTTCTACGACCACTTCACGCCCTATGTTCTGATGCAGCTCGAGGAACTCGGTTTCTGCGGTAGGGGAGAGGCCAAAGACTTCATCGCCGGTGGCGCAATCGAACTCGGAGGCAAGCTTCCGATCAACACCCATGGTGGACAGCTCGGCGAGGCATACATCCACGGGATGAACGGTATCGCCGAGGGAGTTCGGCAGATCCGCGGTACTTCGGTCAACCAGGTCGACTCCGTCGAGAATGTACTGGTGACTGCGGGAACGGGCGTTCCGACATCAGGGCTTGTTCTGACTCGCTGATCGTTGTGAGCACAGCTTCATCAAGCGTCACGGCCTGTTGGCACCGCACCGAGGTTTCCTTCGATGCGGTGCTGGCCCGTGTTCTGTTGTGCCCGAGGAGTACTACCTCAGGTTTTGAATGTGGTGTTCGCCGGCCGCGGATGCCGCTGCGGGTCGATCGAGGGTGGTGGGATGAACCACGGTTTGTTGTCGACCCCGATCCGGATCACCCACTTCCCGACGAACCCGGACTTGCGGTGCATCAGCCGGTGATGTGAACGGCACAGCAGGACAAGGTTGTTCATCACCGTCGGCCCGCCGTTCGCCCAGTGCCGAATATGGTGCGCATCGGTCCAGGCCGGTACACACGTGCAGCCGGGGAACGCGCAGCCTCTGTCGCGGGCGATCAACGCCACTCGCTGCTCCGCGGTGACCAACCGTTTCCCGGGTCTCGCATCCAAGGGCGCGCCGTGATCATCGAGCAGAACAGTCGACAGGAAACAATCACACCCGAGGAGTCTGGTCTGCGAGACGGACAGTGGTCCGAGCCAGGGCATATGCCCGACGTCGAGATCCGACACAGCCGCTCCACCATCAGGAGCAGCGGGTGTTGCGGCGCAGTCCCGATGCTCCGCGAGATCGCGGGCGTTGATGTGCACGTTCACGTGCGGACGCTGGCCACCATCGTTACCGGTCTTCGCGCAGTCCAGGTAACGCCGGATCAGTTCGGTGAACCCGTCCGCGGTCCGCTTCGCTGCCGACCGGGCATCGGGGGTTCCATGGGGTGCCGGGGTGGGCATCGTCAGATTCGACAACGCCGACAACAACATTTCGCCGGTGAGGGCGTCGAAATCTCCGCGCACCACCACCCGGCCGTTCAATGTCGACGCGATGCGGAGCTCGTTCCGATCCTCATCTTCGGCGGGCGGAATCTCATCGGATTCGAAAATGCGCTCCAAGGTCGCGATGACGTTGCGGACCTTCGTGGTCGTGGCCTCGACACCGGAAGCAGCAGCCAACAGTAGGTCGATACAGCGAGGGAGCGCTTCGTCCGGCATTCCCTTCGGTGGTGATTCGCAGAACGCCACGATCAGCACGGCGTGCTCGAAGGAGCAGTCCCCGACGTCGAACCGGGCCGTCACCGCGGGAAACGGTCGTAGCGCTGCACCGAGGGCGGCGATCTTCTTCCCGTCCCGAACCTGCAGCATCGTGTTCGCCGCCAACCAGGTACCGACACCGCGGCTGGCGATCAACTGATCATCGGGCCGCATCGAGAGTTCGTCGACCACCGCCACCCGAACGGCCTCGAGCCGCAGAATCTCCGCGCTCGCCGACACCGCAGCGGCACGTAACTCAGAAGCAGACAACCGCCACAGTCGTCCGCGCAACCCCACCGCAGAACCCGACACCACATCCGACAACAGAACACTCATTGAATCCCCCGATCCCCTCCCCGAATCATACTCGAACATGCGTTCGAGTCAAGAGGTGCTTTCGGGCTCGCTCTAGGATCGCTGGATGTTCACGTTGACTACGGAACGCCTTGTTCTTCGAGATTTCACTGCCGCGGATGAAGATGCCGTCCATCAGTACGCGTCCGACCCTGCCGTCTGTAGATATGTTGATTGGGGGCCGAACACCCCTGCGATGACCAGGGCATTCCTGGCTGACACGGCACTCGAAGCTGAGCTCGTCGAACGTCGCACGTTCACCCTGGCCATCACGTCGAAGGCTGATGGAACGGTCATCGGTTCGGTAGCTGTGTGGGAAGTGTCCGTCGCGCACCGGCGGGCGGAACTCGGTTTTGTCGTGAACCCGAAGTTTCAAGGACGAGGTTATGCATCCGAGGCAGGGAGCGCGGTCGTGGGACTCGCCTTCGCTCGCCTTGGAGCACAGCGCGTGCAGGCAACGTGTCGTCCGGAGAACTCGGCGTCGGCGTCGGTGCTCACCAAAATCGGAATGGTGGAGGAGGGGCGGATGAGGGCACACATGGTGATCCGGGGGACCGCGGTGGATTCGCTGCTTTTTGCTGCAACACGATCTGCCGCCGTACAGCCATAGACCGCGTCAGCTCACTTTTCGTGACCTTCCCGGGCCCTGGTGCGATACTCGAACCATGTTCGAGGATGCCTTGCTCATCGACGCGGCCGGCCGGCCCACTATGCAGCATCACCAGGCCTTTTCTCGGGACTGGGACCGCATCAAGGAATGGTCCGACAACATCTACATGCCGTATACGGTCACGCCGATCGGAAGTCGGTTGAAGCCGGCTTCGGACATGTACTCGGCGGCGGTGGGCAAGATCGACGTCACCCGATTCTGCTACGGCATTCCGGTCTCTGTCGGTGAATGTTCTCCTGAGGCCGGAAACATTCTGGTTCTGACGACGATCAGAGGCAACGGCCGACATGCCCTTGGCCGGGGAGCTGCGGCAAATACTGCCGTGGGGGAGACCTTTGTCGCGGACTGTAGTCGGACCGACTATTTCGTCGAATTCGACGAGGATCATCTGCAGCTGAATCTCACTGTGCCGCATCAGCTTGTCGCCGACCACGCCCAGCAGTGGTACGGGGCGGTTCCCGACGATCGTCTGTGGCGGCACAAGTGCACCATCGGCGGGCGCGGCTCGAGTTGGCTCGCATTGATGGACTACGTCGTTCGCGCGATTGCAGAGTCGCCTGACGCGATGTCGAGTGAAAGGCTGGGCGCCAGGGTTCAAGAACTCATCACGGCTCAGCTTCTCGACGAGTGGGCGACGCAGGCCGGGTTGCAACTCGGCGCCGACGTCGCCTCCGCCGAACCGGCATACGTGCGATCGGCGGAGGAGTACATCGATACCTTCGCGCGCTCGGTACCGACGGCGTCCGAGATCGCGGCTGCGGTGGGTGTCAGTGTTCGGGCGCTCACTGCGGGATTTCGACGGTACCGAGACACCACGCCGGGGCAACGATTGCGCGCGCGTCGACTGGAGGGGGTACGCAGCGAATTGTTGCGTTCCGATGGGAGAACCGTCTCCGAAATCGCAAACGCCTGGGGCTACGTCAATCTGGGCATGTTTGCGGCCGCCTACCGGAAACGGTTCGGAGAGTTGCCTTCCGAGACTCGGAACCCACTCTGAGGACAGTTGTTTGAACGGTCATGACGATCGGTTTACGCACTCGATGAACTGCGATGATCCGTTGTTTCGTGTCGGAGCGTTCTGCAAGGATTGAAATCGAACGTGACAGCAATCCCACGAGCTAGGAGTACGTCATGGCAACTCGACTCAATCCGTACATCAGTTTCAACGGTAACGCGCGTGAAGCGTTGGAGTTCTACAAGGGCATTTTCGGTGGCACGCTGGCGCTGAGCACGTTCGGTGAGTTCGGCAATCCCGGCGAAGGCGGGGACAAGATCATGCACGGAATGCTCGAAACCGATCAGGGATACACCCTGATGGGTGCCGACACTCCGCCCGGCATGCCGTACAACCCCGGCGACAACATCACGGTGAGCCTCAGCGGCGACGACGGCGATGTGCTGCGCGGGTACTGGGAGCAACTGTCGGGAACGGGTACGGTCAGCGTTCCGCTCGAGAAGCAGATGTGGGGCGACGAATTCGGCGCCTGTACAGACAAATTCGGCATTTCTTGGCTGGTGAATATCGGAGCGCCCCAGAGCTGACTCCAGACTCTGCCCGGTTCTGCCGAAACGAGACAGTTTTCCTGCCGTTTCGAGGTAGAGCTGGGTGTGTGATCGCCGTTACATTCTGTTCGACAAGACAAGTTGCAAGTCGGATGGAGAAATGCAGTGACGATCGAAGATATTGCGCGGAAGCCCCTTTCGAAGCAGCGCCTCGACGACGTGCTGGCGCGAGCAACTCAGGGGGCTGATCGCGTCCCGGGTGTGGTCGCGATGATCACGGATCGAGAAGGGAACATCTACGAGGGTACTGCGGGTGAGCGGACTCTCGGTTCCGGCGTTCCGATGACCCTCGATACAACCTTTGCGCTCTTCTCCACCACCAAGGCGATCACCGGTACCGCTGTCCTGCAATGTGTGGAGGAGGGGTTGCTCGATCTCGATGCACCAGCAGCGACCTATGTTCCCGACATCGGTGAGCTGAAGGTCCTGGACGGTTTCGAGGCCGGCGGAAACCCCGTTCTTCGAGAACCCAAGCGTGACATCACCACTCGCATGCTGCTCCTTCACACTGCAGGGTTCGGCTACGACTTCTTCAACGAGTCGTACAACCGGCTCTCACAGGAACATGGGCAGCCCAGCGTGATCACGTGTAGCAAAGCGGCGCTCACGACACCGCTGCTCTTCGACCCGGGTGAGAAGTGGGAGTACGGCACCAACATCGACTGGGCCGGCCAGGTCGTCGAGTCGATTCGAGGTCAGCGACTCGGCGATGTCATGCGTGAGCGCATCTTCGAACCTCTCGAGATGGCCGATACGGCATTCACGATGAGCCCGTCGATGAAGGATCGACTTGCGCCGATCCATCAGCGCGAGAGCGACGGAAGCCTCACTCCGCTCATCGGATTCGAGCTTCCGGCCGAACCCGAGGTGCACATGGGTGGCCACGGTTTGCACGGCACTGTCGGCGACTACACGAAGTTCATTCGTATGTGGCTCAACGACGGCGCGGGCACATCCGGTCGCGTGTTGTCGCCGGAGACGGTAGCTGCAGCCGTTCAGAACGGGCTCGAAGGCCAGCACGTGGGGGTGTTGCCCGGAGTTCTCCCGACGCTGTCCAACGATGCGGAATTCTTCCCCGGTGTACCCAAGGGATGGGCATACTCCTTCATGACAAATGAAGAGGTGGCACCCACCGGTAGGCCGGCCGGATCGCTGGCTTGGGCGGGTCTTGCCAACCTCTATTACTGGATCGACCGGCAGACCGGCGTCGGCGGGTTCTGGGCAACGCAGATTCTGCCGTTCGCGGACGCTGGATCCATCAACGGATACCTGGAATTCGAGACCGCCGTTTACCAGTGATCGGCTGGATTCCCGCTGTCCGGGATCGACTGTTTCTTTCGGGCGGGTTCGGAGTACGCATGCAGTACAGCGCACGCTTGCATACAACGAACTAGGAGACGGCATGAACAGCCTCGAAGGCAGCTTCGAAGGAAAAGTTGCACTGATCACCGGCGCCGCGCGCGGTCAGGGGCGCGCCCACGCTGTCGCATTCGCGGAGCGTGGCGCGGACATCGTGATCTGCGACCGGTGCGAGAACAGTGATGTCGTCGCCTACCCCCTCGCAAACGAGGAGGATCTGAAGGAAACCGTTCGTTTGGTGGAAGCCACCGGTCGTCGGTGCATTGCCGTCAAGGCGGACACTGCTGATCGCGAAGCAATGGACGCGCTCGTTGCCCGCGCTGAAGCCGAGTTCGGCCGTGTCGACATCGCCGTCGCGAATGCCGGTGTGTCCGTGCCCGCTCCGATCACGTCGATGACGTCGGCACAGTGGAACGAAGTCATCTCGTCGAACCTGACCGGTGTGTTCAACACCGTTGCGGCCGTGTCAGGTGGAATGGCGGAACGTGGTTACGGTCGCATCATCACGATTTCCTCGATGATGGGTCGATCAGGTGGCACCCAGATGGCGGCGTACGGCGCCTCCAAATGGGGCGTCATCGGTTTGACGAAGAGTGTGTCGCTCGAACTGGCCAACTCGGGTGTGACCGTGAATGCTATTGCACCGGGAAACATCTCGACGCCGATGATTCACAACGACATGATGTACGCAATGATGCGGCCTGACCTCGAATCGCCGACGGCAGACGACGTCGAACCCGTGTACGCGACTCTGCATGCGCAGCCGGTCGGTTGGCTGGATCCCTTCGAGATCACGCGAGTAGTCCTGTTCCTCGCCGCCGACGCGAGTGCCCACATGAGTGGCATCGTGGTTCCTGTCGACGCCGGAGTAGCCGCTCGCTCGAACGCTTGACGGACAAGACTGTTCGCGCGAAAGCGCGGACCGGGTGGGTCGTCGGCGTCCTGAGTCTGAGCGGTGTGGTGGTCGCGCTGCAACAGACCTTGGTGGTGCCGGTCCTGCCTGCGTTCGCGACGGCATCGGGAGTATCGTCGTCCACCGCTTCCTGGCTGGTGACCTCGACGTTGCTGACCGGTGCCGTCGCAACCCCTCTCATCGGCAGACTCGCCGACATGTTCGGCAAGCGCGCGATGATGCTCGTCTGTCTTGCCGTGATGATCGTCGGCTGCATGGTTGCTGCGCTCAGCCAGAGTTTCTGGTTACTGATCCTCGGGCGCTCGTTGCAGGGGTTCGCGACGGCACTTCTGCCCGTCGGAATCAGCATCATGCGCGATGTCCTTCCTCCGGAAAAGCTCAGTGGTGCAGTAGCTCTCATGAGTGCGACGTTGGGGATCGGTGGCATGTTCGGTATGCCGATGGCTGGGGTGATCTCGGCGCACTGGGGACTACCCGCGCTTTTCTGGGTCACCGGTGGATTCGGGGTCGTACTGATAGTCGTCTTGCCGCTGGTGGTGCCGGAATCGACTGTGAAGAGTCGCGGACGCTTCGACTTTCTGGGAGCCACAGTCCTCACGCTCGCTATGACTGCACTGCTGCTGGCCGTTTCGAAAGGAACCGAATGGGGCTGGGCAAGCCCCGAGGTTCTGGTTCTGATCGCGTCCGGCGTGGTCTTGCTCTGTGGATGGATTCCGTGGGAACTGCACACGCCGGCACCGCTGGTCGATCTGCGGACTTCCCTTCGCGCTCCGATTCTGGTTTCGAACGTCTGCGCAGTATTACTCGGTTTTGCCATGTTCATCAGCGCGTTGGCGGCAACGCAGGAACTTCAGTTGCCCCTGGCGTCGGCGGACGGTCTCGGACTCTCGGCTGCCGAAGCCGGACTGGCGATGATGCCGGGCGGAGTCCTGATGATCGGATTGGCGCCGGTGTCGTCGAAAGTGACGAGGCGATGGGGAGCGAAGGCTACGTTGGCGTCGGGTGCGATCGTCATTGCAATCGGATATGTCCTGCGTGTGCTGTTGGCGCCGACGTTGGTCAATATCGTGATCGGCGCTGCCGTGGTATCGGCCGGTGTGGCATTTTCGCTGGCGGCCATGCCGACTCTGATCACCGAATCTGCGCCGATCCATCAGACTGCCTCGGCCAACGGATTCAACAGCCTGCTCCGTTCGGTCGGTACCTCCACCGGAAGCGCCGTTGCGGCAGCGGTATTGGCCAGTTCAACGGTGGTGATCGGTGCGAGCGCTGTGCCGACCCTGCATTCGTTCGCGGTTTTGTACTGGATCGGAGCGGGCGTATCAGCACTGGCCGCCGCGGTGACGTTGGCCGTGAAGGTGGAGCGGACGGGGGCGGTATCGCTGCCCGAGTTACCAATTGCAGCCGAAACCGATGGCGCAACGAAGATCGGGTGAGTCGACGGACTGACCCGATCTTCGTCGTCACCGCTATCTTCGACTGGAATCAACCAGGTACTCGAGATTCTGGTTGTACGGGGTGGCCGTTACCGCAGCGTGCGAACTCACCCGGGACACCTCGGTAGTGCCGCGAACGACAGAAGCCTTGATGGAACCTACTTTCAACGGTGCTATGCAGCTGCTCATCCCGGCCGGGGCATTGCAGGTGGTTGTCGTGGTTCCCACCGTTACTTTGACGACCGCCGGCGCCGTCAAGAAGGAAAGGACTTCGACGGTATCGCGAGCGGGGGACGACCATTGGCGCAGTGTCATAGGGGCAGCAGAGCGATTGACGGGGACCGCGGAGACCGACTGATTGCGGTAGATGAGATACGCGGTGTCGCGAACAATCGCGGGTGAGGCGCCGGTGCGGAAGCTGTACAACCCGTAGGAACTCATGTCGAGCAACGCACGCCCATGGCCGACGCTGGGCGCGAACGACGTTCCCTCGCTGTAGTCGTTCCAGGTGACGAGCTGTACCCATTCGCTGTTGGACGCAATCGCAATCTGCCACATGTTCTGCAGATTCTGTGAATTCTGTGCCTCGTCGTAGATCGACTGACTTGGACGAACATCTTGGAAGGCGACTGGTTGCATCCATATCTTTCCCACGGAGTGAGCGGCAGCGGCAAGTCCCATCGGAGAGTTCGGGTTCGATCCCGAGAGCGGATTTCCTAACGGATTTCGATTACCCCAATTCGACATCCCGTAGCTGATCGATGCAAAAGAATTCCGGTTGGCTGCAGCGTCGAGGAAAACCGGAACAAATGCCACATTTATGCCGTAAGAATTCTTCATAAGAGTGATGAACTCCGACCACCAGCCCGCTGTCTTGTTTTCGGCAAGGAATGGAGATATCACGAGCCGTCCGTCGTTCAATTTGAACGATGATGCCATGGTCGAATACGGTTTCATCTCTGCTGCCATTTGAGCTGCGGTCATGTTTTTGAACGCGCCGTTCATATCAGGCATGAGCATGATCTTGAAATTCGGATCGACTGCTGCGGCCGCTTTGATCAGGGCGGTGGGCACGGTGGAACCCCACCAACTGGTGTCGGTTGCCTTGGCGATGATGTCGACGGAGAATCCGTCGATGCCCGCGGCGATTGCCGAACGAACTTCGTTTTCGAGGTCGCGTTGGCGCCACTGCGTATCGGCGATGGGTTGCCGCGGTGTCGGCCGATCGCGGAGGAATCCCCCGTAGCGAACGTGTTTGTTGTTCTCGCCGTTGACCGTAAGATATTGTGTCGCATAGTAATCGCCAGACGGATTCGCATTGTCGATCGAAACCGGATAGGGCGGGAAGTAGTGAGCGAAAACCAACTTTCCGTTCAGTGCTGACTTGGGTGGAATGTCGAAGGGCAGCGCTGCAGATTCAGGATTCGCCGAGAACGAGGCCGGCGTGTACGTCGGCGCGGAGCGCGGTTGTGTGTTGTACGCGGCGATCAGTGCGGCCGCGACAATCACGGCCAGGGTGAAGCAGATGGTCTCGAAGGAATATTTCGCCGTTTTTCGGATCCACGGAGTTCGGATGTATCGAGTTCTGATACTCATGGCACAGTCAGCCTTTCTCGATCCCCCGAAGTGTGAGTCTTCCCCGCGTGCACTGAATCGGTGATTCAATTCTTTTCGACCTCTGTCTGATTTGTAATTCGAGATTCGACACCATAAGTCAACCGTCACCGGCCCGAGTGTCACTTGCTGTACGAGTGTAACGCTGCCGCGTTCATCATGAATACCTGAAAGCGGTCTTTGTTCAAGAATTTCGGGTTTTTCTTTCCGGTATATATCCGTCGAAAGGTCGGTGAAATTTTTCGGCTGTATTGGACAGGACTGGGACGTGTGGTCTGTTCCGTACCTCGTGGCCGAAAGGCACCGGCGAAACCAGGGAGGTGATTGCAGCCGGACAACTGACGAAATTTCCTGGAATGTGTCGGCCTCCTGGGTCACACTGGGGAACGGACTACCGACGGATTACCGATGCGGGAGGGCTCATGACCGAAGCGATTGTGGCCGAGGGGCTGGTCAAGAAGTACGGCGACGTCACGGCATTGGACGGCATCGACCTGGAAGTGCGCGAGGGTTCGGTGATGGCTCTATTGGGTCCCAACGGCGCCGGAAAAACCACTGCGGTAAGGATATTCACGACGCTGCTAATTCCGGACGGTGGACGCGCCAAGGTTGCCGGGCTGGACGTGGTCGAGGATGCGCGGGCGTTGCGGTCCAAGATCGGTGCTTCGGGTCAGTATGCCGCGGTCGACGAGTACCTGACGGGCTATGAGAACTTGGACATGGTCGGGAGGCTGTATCACCTCGGCGCCCGAAGCAGTAAGGCCCGAGCGCGTGAATTGCTCGAGCAGTTCGATCTCGTCGAGGCTGGAGATCGGCCGGTCAAGGGCTATTCCGGCGGAATGCGGCGACGTCTCGATCTGGCCGGCGCATTGGTTGCTCGGCCGCAGGTGTTGTTTCTGGACGAGCCGACCACCGGCCTCGATCCTCGTGCGCGACTCGGCCTCTGGGATGTCATCGAAGGGTTGGTGGCGCAGGGGACAACACTGTTGCTCACGACGCAATACATGGAGGAAGCCGAGAGGTTGGCCGACCAGATCGCCGTCATCGACCGCGGCTCGGTCATCGCGCGCGGTACTGCAGATCAGCTGAAGGCTCGGGTCGGGGGTGAGCGCATCGAACTGAGTGTGCACGAGGTCGAACATCTCGACATCGTCCGAGAAGAATTGCGCTCGCTTGCCGTGGGGGACATTCAGGTTCAAGAGAATGTCCGTCGCGTCACCGTTCCTGTCGACGACGGTACCGATGCGTTGGTCGCAGCGCTGAATCTCCTGTCGGTACGAGGCATTCGGGTGTTCGACGTCGGTCTGCGCCGGCCCACTCTCGACGATGTCTTTCTCACGCTGACCGGGCACCAGGCTGAACTGGAGGATCAGAAATGACCGTGCAGATGGCGCTCGAAGACGGTTTGACCATCGCCAGGCGAAACTTGATCAAGATCAAACGCGTTCCGGATCTGCTGGTGTTCACCACTTTGTCGCCGATCATGTTCGTGCTCTTGTTCGCATACGTGTTCGGCAGCGCGATCTCCGTCCCGGGCACGTCGTATCGAGAGTTCCTGATCGCCGGAATCTTCACGCAGACGGTCATATTCGGTGCTACCTGGACTGGTTTGGGGATGGTCGAAGACATTCAGAAAGGAATCATCGACAGATTTCGATCGCTGCCCATGGCTCCGTCTGCCGTGCTGACCGGCCGAACATCGAGTGACGTGTTGATCAACGTCATCAGCTTGGTGGTCATGTCGTTGACCGGTCTTCTGGTGGGGTGGCGCATCCATTCCAGCTTCCTCGAAGCGGTGGCCGGTTATGCGCTGCTTCTGTTCTTCGCGTACGCATTGTCATGGGTCATGGCTGTTGTCGGGCTTTGGATCCGCACGCCGGAGGTGTTCAACAACGCGAGTTTCATCGTCATCTTTCCGCTGTCGTTCATCGCGAACACTTTTGTCGAGACCACCAATCTTCCCGGCCCGCTCAAAGTGATCGCCGAGTGGAATCCTGTGTCGGCGGTGACTCAGGCGGTGCGTGAATTGTTCGGCAATACCAATCCTGCGATGACGGTTCCGGATGCGTGGCCACTGCAGAATCCGGTCATCGCGTCGCTGTTGTGGACTTTCGGTTTGCTGATCGTCTTCGTGCCGTTCGCTATTCGCCGGTATCAGAAGGCAGTCAGCCGCTGACCTGGTGATTCCGGCCGGTAGGGTGGGTATGTGCCGGAGCCCGAACGCATCGACAAACGCAGCCTGAGATACGCCGGGCGACGTGAGGAGTTGCTCGACGCGCTGACCCGCTACGTCATCGACAACGGTGTCGGGGAACTGACGGTGAGGCAGCTCGCCAAGGCCGTAGGTGTGTCGCATGCGTCGTTGCTCAACCATTTCGAGAGCAAGGAGAACCTGCTCTCCGAGGTCATCGAGAACATGCGTGGTGAGTCCATTCCGATTGCGGTTCCGATGAAATCGGGGGTCGATCCGGCGACAGTGCTGACCGCGTGGTGGACCGAACGTACGACGCCGGAGGTACTGCCGCGGTTCCGAGTGATGGTCGAGATTTACGCCCTCGCGCTCGGCGACCGCGAACGCTACGGACGGTTCCTGGACCGTTTTGTAGGCGATTGGATCGAGGCACTGGAAGCCGGTCTACGACAAGCGGGTTGCCCCGAGGACGATGTTGCCTCTGTCGCTACTCTGTTGCTCTCGCAAATGCGGGGTCTGTCGATGGATCTTCTGGCCACTGGGGACCGGGCCCGCGTCGATCGTGCGTTCGGGCTTTTTGTCGACGGCTTTGCCGCCCGCGCTCGGGAGTGGTCCACGCCAGGATCCGATCGCCTTCAACACTGACCGATCACCACGGTCGAGGCGGTCTCACTGTAGGTTGCCACTCGAGTGAGAAAACCTCCCCGAGTGAATGTTTCAACAGTCATTTCGACCTGCTCCGTACTCGTCTCGACGAGAAGACAGCCACCCGGTCGTAGCCACGGCGCAGCGTCCGCGATGATGCGTCGCTGCAGGTCCAGTCCGTCGGTGCCGCCGTCCAACGAGACCAGCGGTTCGTGAAGACGGGCTTCGGGCGGCATCAGCCTGATCGAATCGGTGGGGACGTAAGGTGCATTGGCAACGACGACATCCACGCGACCGAGTAATTCCGTTGGTAGTGGTTCGAAGAGATCGCCTTCGAGTACGCGCTCGGGCGGTGTGATGTTTCGGCGAGCGCACCGCACCGCGGCTGGTTCCACATCTACCGCGTACAAATCGACGGCATCGAGCGTCGACTGCAGGACGGTACCGACAGCTCCTGAGCCACAACACATGTCGACGACGACGCTTCCCGAGACGACGAGTGAGCGGGCCTGCCGGGCGAGGAACTCGGTGCGCCGGCGTGGGACGAAGACTCCAGAGTCGATGTGAATACGCAAGCCGCAGAACTCGACCCATCCGAGGACAGGTTCGAGTGGTTCGCCGGCAACTCGTCGGTCGACCATCGCGTCGAGTTCATCGAGAGAGCGTGCGGTGTGAAGAAGTAGGCGAGCCTCGTCTTCGGCGAATACGCAACCTGCTGCTCGGAGAATCGCGGCCACCGACTTCTGCTGCGAAGCAGGGAAGGTCGGGAGATCAGGTGCTGACATGAGAGAGCCTTTCGGCCTCCTGATCTCGCTGGGACCTGCACGTATCGAACACCGCCACCCTACCCGAGCAGGCGTGTCACGACGGTAGATGCGGAATGGAAATCTAGGTTGACCAATTGGTAAGGCTGTTCTATGGTCTGAACTCGATCGGCTGATGTGGGGCCGATCACCACAGATGCACCGTCACCGCAATCGTAGGAGAAGTACGTGAGTAAGCGACTGGGTAGGACGCTCGTCGGGCTGAGTGCGAGTGCATTGGTGGCGTTGACAGTTGCGGCGCCGGCTGGAGCGGAACCGAATGATGCTCCGGGTGCTGTCGTGAGTCGGGAGTTACTCGGTCCCGATCGGGTGATCCCGGGTGCCGTGAGCGCAACAAAGGTGACGTACTGGTCGACGGGCCCGAAGGATGCGCCGATGACGAGTACCGGTGTGGTGTATCGCCCAGAGGGATCTCCGCCCGAGGGTGGTTGGCCGGTCATCTCCTATGCGCACGGAACGGTGGGTGTCGCGGATCAGTGTGCGCCGAGCAGCAGTGTTCCACTCGAACGGACTGCGACACATCTGGGTCACTGGCTGGAGCAGGGATACGCGGTGGTGACGACCGACTACGTGGGGCTCGGAACACCTGGTGTTCACCCGTATCTCGACGGTCGTTCCGCTGCACACAGCGTTGTGGACATGGTGCGTGCCGCTCGTGCGGTCGACGACGGCCTGTCGAGCGAATGGGTTGCGATGGGACAGTCGCAGGGTGGGCAGGCGACTATGTTCACCGCTTCGCTTGCCACTGATTACGCGCCGGAGTTGGACTACCGCGGCGCTGTCGCCACTGGTGTCCCCTCGAACATCGAAAATCTTCTACCGCTCGGTGGTCCGGCTTTCCCGGCGCTTCCGCTCAAGGGTACGACGGTCTACATCGCGAACGTTCTTGACGGACTGCGTGCTTCGCGGCCGGACATCGACATCGACTCGTATCTGACCCCGCTCGGCAAGACCATCCTCGACGACGTCGAGAACAACATGTGCTACACCGAGGCGCGCACGAAGTACGGAACCGTCACACTCGGGCAGGTGCTGACGAAGTCGCTGGACAATCCAGTATTCATGGAGGCTGCGCGTGAACTGCTCACTGTGCCGACCGCAGGATACGACCGCCCGTTCTTCATTGGTCAGGGGTTGTCGGACGTCGATGTTCCGGCACCGCTGACACTGAAGTTCGCGGCTGACCTCGCTGCCAACGGTGTGGAGTTTGCATTCCATACCTATCCCACTGATCATCTGGGAACCGTCCCGGCTTCGGTTCCAGACAGCACTCCCTTTGTCGCGGCGCTGTTCTCTGGTCGACAACCCTGTACCGGAAGCCTCTGCTGACCAAGGTCTTTCAGATGACCCCCACTCCGCGAAGGTAGATGTCGATCGGGATCCGAAGTTGCCGAACGGTTTCGCTGGAGTGAGGGTCCCGGCTACGTGATCCCAGGCAATAGTCGAAGATCAAGCCCTCCAGCAGGCTCAGGAAATTTGCGGTAGAGACATCAGGGTCGCCAACACCAGCGGTTTCGAAGACGGGTCTTGCCTTCTCCAGCGAAAACAGACTGCCTTCGAGGAGTTGGTGCAATGCCGAATCTCGGGGAGATTCCACGAGTAGTGCATAGCGCGCGATCAATTCGTGTCTGCGGTGCGAGAGAAGATCGTCGAGATACTCGGCCGTCAGGGCAGCAGGATCGCTGGGCCTCTCGCGGAGTTCGCCGAAAGTCGAACGTGACCGGTGCACGATGTGCAATGCGGTTGCTTCGAGAAGTGACTCGCGAGTGCGGAAATAGTACGACGTCGAACCGGCAGGAAGTTCCAGGGACTGATCAATCGCCCGATGGGTGAGTGCACGCGGGCCCTGCTCGGCGATGATCGTGACGGCGGATGCCGCAATGAGGGCTCTGCGATCGGGCTTCATGTCGTTCCTTGCTGTCGATGTTGCATGCTCCCGGAGTTGCATGCTGCAGATGGTGCGTCGTGAGGGTCACATTGACTCGATTTGCCCTCGGTCACTAGCCTCGACTCTACAGATGTAGAGGAGCCTCATGTTACTGGACGAAGAGCAGTTGGCGGCACGTGAAGCCCTCGATGCACTGCGGGCCCGAATCTCGGGCGGTGAGGTCGGCGGAGGGATCTACCTCTGGGGTAGCGTCGGCCGCGGTAAGACGATGCTCATGGACGAGTTCTACGAGAGCATCCGAGTCGGCAAGCAGCGCATTCACTTTCATCGGTTCTTTGCAGATCTGCACTCTCGGGCGCACGAACTCGGGTCGATGGGCGCGGCGCTGGACCACGTCGTCGACGGAATCCGCGTGCTCTGTTTCGACGAGTTCCACATCGACGACGTCGCCGACGCCATGTTCATGGCAAGGGTTCTCGACACAATCGTCGCGAAAGGTGTGACTGTTGTTGTCACGTCCAATGTCCCGCCGACCGATCTTCTTCCGAATCCGCTTTTTCACGAGCAGTTCGTTCCGTCGATCGAGTTGATCGAGCGGACTCTCGAGGTGATCGAATTGGGTGGCTCCGTCGACTATCGGACGGCGGGTCAGCCAGGTGCCGGGGACTACCGTTTTGCGACAGGGGAATTCCTCGTCGTCCAGGGAATCACGTGGCCTTCGGGCGAAAGTGTCGAATTGACGATAGGCACACGCACATTGGAGTGCTCGGCGATTCGAGACGGTGTTGTCTGGTTCGACTTCGAGGTGCTGTGCGCTGGCTCGACCTCGGCTGCCGACTATCTCGAGCTCGCCTCCCGCTTCGACGACTGGGTGATCTTCGGAGTACCGGTGCTCGCCGAAGCTTCGGAATTTGCCCTTCGCCGTTTCGGAAATGTCGTCGATGTTCTCTACGACGTCGATGCGCGACTGACGGTGTATGCCGCTGCCGGTGTGGAGGACGTTGCGGGCAGTCTTCGGAACATTCCCGGATTGGCGCGCCTCTACAGTCGTCTGTCGTTGCTCGCGAGGACGGAGATGGACAGCGTCAACGGGGACGGACAGCGTCAGTTGAGGAGTAGCGTCAATTCCAGGTGAGGCCGCCGGTCGCGGCGCTGGGCGTGAGCCCGAACATGCTGTGGCAGATACGGTTGAGATGGGCGCTGTCGGTGAAACCGGCCTCGTGTGCACTGGTTGTCAGGGTTGCGCCACTGCTCATCACTTCCATGGCACGTCGTAACCGTAACCAGCGGATGTAGGTCGAAAAGCTCATCTGCAGTTGATCGTTGAAGATTCTTCCCAGCCGTCCGGGCGAGATGGAGACCAGGGCGGCGATGTCCGTCAGTGTGACCTGCCCCGAGATTCTCTCGGGAAGTAGCGTCAGGGCATGCTCGAGGGCCGGGTGAAGAGCGCGCAGGCTCGACGCCTTTTCGCGTTCGGATAGTGAATCGATCAGCCTCGCTGCGTATTCCAGATCCGAATCAGCGCCGCGGTCCGTCATCGCTACTGCGGTCTGCCCACGGTCCGACCAGTCGGCCACACCACCGCGGCCCGGCTCCGGTGGCCTGATGCGCAGACCCATCCCGGTGGTGGAGTCAACGTAGATCGCCCGTCCCCACGCACCCTCGGAGGCGGACAACGCGTGGACCGCCCCGGATGGAATGACCACGGACCGCACGACTTCACTGTGGCCGTCCCCGTCCGTGACCGTGACGTCCCCGTCGTCGATGATCATGATCTGAACAGCGGCGTGCGAATGCATGTGCGCGGATCCCACTGCGCCGGTGAACATGAGAATTCCGGGCTGCATGTGGACGGCGCCGGACCAGGTCATGTCGGAAATCATAGTGACGACCCTGACAGAGCTCGGGGTCCGGTCATCCTCCGGTAGGACCGAGCTCAGTCCGAAGATCGTGCGCTGGGCCGATGTGTTCGCGAGGGGTTCACGAGAAGGTGGAATCATGAACAACGCACAAGCACCCGCAGTCCTGTCGGTCCACGCGCTGGGCAAGTCGTACGGCGACGTTCCGGTGCTCCGAGGTGTATCGCTGGAAGTGCGCGCCGGTACTGCCACGGCCATCATGGGTCCTTCAGGATCGGGGAAGTCGACACTGCTGCATTGCATGTCAGGAATCGTCAAGCCCGACTCGGGAGCAATCTTGCTGAGCGGCCGGCATATCGAGAACCTCGGTGAGAACGACCGCAGCCGGCTCCGACGGGAGTCGTACGGGTTCGTTTTTCAATCGGGCCAACTGTTGCCGGAGCTTCCGGCGATCGAGAATGTCGCGCTGCCTCTCGTACTCAACGGGTTGTCCATCGCAGAAGCCAAGCGGACGGCGCACGGCTTCTTCGCGCCCTTGGGGCTGGATGGGCTGCAGGATCGTCGCCCGGGTCAGATGTCGGGTGGGCAGTCGCAACGTGTCGCGATTGCGCGAGCGTTGGTAACCAAACCCGCAGTTCTCTTCGCAGACGAGCCGACCGGTGCCCTCGACGCGCGGACGAGTTGGGAAGTGATGAGGGTGTTGCGTGATTCGGCTCAACAGATCGGTTCTGCGTTGGTCGTCGTCACTCACGATGCGGAAGTCGCTCGGTGGTGTGATCGCACGATGATGATGCAGGCCGGTTCGCTCGTCGGGACACAGGTGGCGGCATGAAGGCCACAGCGCGCGTTGCATTGATGACGGTGCGCGGTGAAGGGCGAAAGGCCTTGAGTACCTTCGCGCTCCCAGTGTCCGCATTTGCCGCCTCGACGACGTTGTTGCTGACGGTGCTCGGCGGCTACGGTGCATTCGCGGGCAGATCGAGCGAACCCGAAGCCGAGGCGTACCTAGCGCTCGCAGGGGTTGCTTCGGTGTTGATGATCGTTCCAGCCGTCACTCTCGGTCTGGCGGCGGCCCGCTTGGGCGCGCGCCGTCGCGACGAACGACTCGCCTCGCTGCGACTCATCGGATCCACCCCTCGCCAGATCGTTGCGCTGTGCGCTGCGGAATCGGGTATCCAGGGCTTGGCCGGTGCGTTGATCGGTGTGGTGGGATACCTCCTCGCGTTGCCGCTCGTAGCTCTCTTGAGATTTCAAGGTCGGACATTCGAGTGGAGTGAGCTTTGGGTAGGCGCACTTCCGCTGGTGGGCATCGTATTCGGAATGACCATCCTGGCTGCTTTGACGTCGATGCTCGGGATGCGCCAGGTGTTCGTGAGCCCGTTGGGCGTCACGGCGGGCAATCCCAGCGCCGCACCGAAGATGATCTTCGCTGTGGCTGGGGTGGGGGTCCTTGTGGGATGGAGTGCATTCGGGGGCTCCGCGGCAAGCATCGCGGCAATCCTGGTGGGCCTTGGTCTCTGCTTCGGCGTTGTTGCGTTGGTCGGTCCGTTCGTCATTTCGCTGCTTGGACGGATCATGCTCAAATGCGCCAAAGACGGTGCTTCGCTGATTGCGGCGCGTCGGGTCTTGGATAATCCGAAGGCTGTGTGGCGCACGGTCAGCGGTGTGACGATGGCCAGCTTTGTTGCCGCAGGCACATCTCTCCTCGCCGCGATAGGCAACGGGGAAGGACAGGATTTGCAGCCAGGGCAGGAGTTCCTGTTCGCGGACATGAGAACCGGGGTGTTGTTCACTCTCGGAGCAACATTCACGTTGGCGGCCATCTCGTCTGCGCTCACCCAGGTATCCGGGATCCTCGACAACCGTGAGCTGTATCGGAGTCTGACTTTGGCCGGCACACCTGTCGAGGTGATGGACAGCGCCCGCGTGAGGCACGTTCGCACTCCCGTGGTGGTGATGGCACTGGCCGGCGCCGGCGCTGCACTGCTGTTCCTCTTCCCGCTGGCAGGGGCAGCCGTATTGACCACTCCGATGGCGCTGGTTCAGTTGGGCGTCACCCTGGCTGTGGGGATCGCGTTGGTGTTGGCCAGTGCGTTTGCAGCCAAGCCCGTCATGCGACGGGTACTCGCGGGCTGAATCTCCACCGATCGTCCGTCAGTTCTGTTTCCGGAACGGTTCGGCCAACTGGCCGAGGTAGTCGTCCGGGTAGTCGGGTTTGGCCGCCATTCCGAGATCGTCACTGCTGAAGCGCTTTTCCGGATCGAAAGAATAAGTGCGGAAAAGGTGATCCCAGATCAGAGTGAACAAACCGAAATTGACGTCACCGATTCCCGCCCACTTCAGGTGATGGAATCGGTGGCCGGCGTTGAGGGCGAGTATCGGACGCAGGGGGCCGATGCGGTAATCGGCATTCGAATGCTGAAGCAGGAGTTGGACAGCGACACAAACCGCGAGCGCCGAGGCAACTGGAACGGGCATCCCGAGGAGGATCAGTGGCAGGACGCCGCCGGCGGTTTCGAAAGTCTGATGCACGGGGTGCTTCATCAGTCCGTTCATACCGTAGAACCGTTCGAGGCTGTGATGAACCGCGTGGAAACGCCACAACCATCCAACCTTGTGGCTGATCAAATGCACCACGGTGATGCCGAAATCGGCAACCAACACTGCGAAGACGACCTGAAGGACAAACGGAAGACCGCTCGGCCACAGCCCGTCGAACGGAATCACCGCGGCCATCAACGGGATTACCGCGACGCTGACCAAGATGAGGGATTCGTTAACAAACGCATGGACAGCGTCGCGAAACCTGTCCGGTCCCGGGGCATTCCACGAAGATTCGTAGGGAAGCGCCCGTTCGGCCGCGAAAGAGCAGGCCACTGCGAAGAGAATCAATGCCACCAGTGACCATTTCGGCGCGCCGGATGCCGCCAGCGCGATTGCGGCTCCGTTGATTCCCAAGAGCATGAACGGGACGTACCCGTATCTGACGATGAAGGTGAGCATGTGATCGATGGTGCTCGATGCCGGTGGCTCTCGACTTGTACGAATCGGTCGACTTTCAGTCAACCGAACAGGCGGTATCGCGTTACTTCGTCAGTACGGTGGCGAGTGCAGCGCTCAGATACGGAGTGATGTTCTCGACGACCCGCGTCACGATCGCAGTGGCAACGTCAGCGGGTTGCAGTGGCACAGACGGCGTCTGCGGCAGTGCCGGGGGAGCAGGCGGAGCGGGCTCGGACATCATCGGCGTATAGGCGTTGTGCTTCGTGAAGTAGCCGAAGACCGAATCCACGAACACCTCGGGCGCATCACGCGGCTTGGGCATGTTGCAGATGCCATCACCCTCGATGCAGACTTCCTGCACTGCAATGTCTCCGAATCCGCCGCGTGCTCCGGACATCGTCGCTCCCGGAACGACATTGGGCACTACGGTTTCGATGCCCCCGGCCGAGTTGCGAGGGTCGGCGTAGAGGACGCCTTCGACTTGCGACTGCGGAATGGATCCGTCGCGTGCGATGTCACCGAGAACGTCGCCGGCAATACGCGCTCCCTGTGAGTATCCGGTGACGACGATCTCGCTGCCCGGGCACTGAGCGTGGAAAGCGTTGACTTCAGTGCGAAGCGTCTGGGCGCCGGCGGCAACGCTCTGGTCGTACGTCTGATCGCCGAGCGGCCAGAAGCTGGCGGGGTAGGTCACCGGCTTGGAGGCGTAACCCTGGGCCACGTAGCGGTCGGTGACGGGTTGCGTCGTTTGTCCCGTCGGATCCCACGTTCCGCCGACCGCGAATACCGCACCGGCAGGGCACGACCCACTGTCATTCGGGTCCGCTCCGGCAGGCACCGACATCACAAGAGTCACCCCCGCTGTGACTGCAACCGTGCATGCCACTGACATCGCGTATTTCCTCATCGGGCCTGTCCCCATCTATCTACGTTCTCGTTCACTGGCGAGACAACCCGCGGTCCGACGCGTTTCGTTCGGTACTGAAGAGAATGGTGATGGGGCGATAAGTCCTGGAGGTAATCCGTGCGTAAACAGGAAGTTGCCGACCGACGCTGTTTGCTACCAGCGTGTGTGGCGCGTCACGGCGTCGGGACCTGCGGTGGGTGATCCGGTTCGAGGAGGGTTCCGATCGCCTTGCCCATCGGCACGGCGTTGTTGAGGTCCGCGTTGGTTGTCGGCCCGAGCGTGGCGTAGACGACGATCGTCGTCTTCGAGTCGGGGTAATAGAGCGCAAGCCCGTTGTAGCCGCCGTACGACGGGTTCATCACAAGCCAACCGTCGAGGTGCCCGGTCCCGAAGGAAAAGAACTTGTCCGCCGTCATACTTCCCAAGCCCGCAGTCGTCGGTGCCATCTGCTGCTCGAAAGCTTTGTCGGAGAGCAACTCTCCCGTTCCGAGTGCGCGCACCCACTTTCCGACGTCGGCGACAGGCGCGTTCATGTTTCCGCTGTGCAGGAAAGCCGTCGGATTCCAGAAAGTGGAGTCTTCGAATACTCCGCGTTCATTGGTGTAGCCGTGCAAAATCGGCTCGTCCATCTGCGACGTGAGCACAACGCTGCTGTGATCCATCCCGAGTGGATCGAAGACGCGCTGCTGAAGTAGGTCGCCCAGCGGTTTTCCAGTCGCTTTCTCCATGACGTCGCCGAGCAGCGTCAGGTCGCTGTGCGCGTACGCCCAACCGGTGCCGGGTTCGAACAGCGGTGGGCGGGAGTTGGCAAGATTCAGGATCTCCTGAGAAGTCCAGCCTTTCATCGGGTTGTCCGTGAAGAGTTTGAGGAACTGTGGATCGGTCACGTAGTCGGAGATGCCCGACGTGCTGTTGGCCAGCATTCGTGGAGTGATGGTCTCTGCGCGTGGAAAGTTCGGTTCCCACTTCGCGATCGGTTGATCGAGGGGAAGCGTTCCCTCTTCGTCGAGTTGCAGCAGAACTGTCGAGAGCATCGGTTCCATCGGCTGACCGACGCGCAACTGCATGTCGGTTGTCGCCGGAACTCCGATAGGGGACTCTCCGACGGCACCGAGAGCAATCTCGTCGTCGCCCCGCCACACTCCGAACACGGCGGCACTGAGGCCCAAGTCGGCCACTTGACGGCGGACGAGGTCCGCGATCTCGTTGGATTCCTGACTGCTCGCGGTGCTGGGAGATGCGCTGCTCGTGTTTGTTGCCGAGTCCTCGTCGGAACTGCACGCAGCGGTTGCAATGGCAAGGGTCAAGGCGATCGACAGAGCAGCTAGCCGCACCCGAGTGCGGTGGTGGGAGGAATTCATGCCTGCGATCCCTTCGATGTGGAAATCGAGCAACCGACGCCTAGCAATGTCCCAATTGACTGAATTTAGCGCAGTTCGAAGGGGGAGGGAACAGATTGACGGTTAGGGGTGACTGCTACTCCCAGTGCCTGATCACGTCAGTCCTCAGTCCGGCGTTGCGTCCGATTCCGCTCGTCGGTCCTGCGCTTGCTGGAGCTCGGCGTTGATGCGACGAGCCTCGGTGAGTTGGTCTTCGAGGATGATGATGCGGCAAGCCGCGTCGAGCGCCGTGCCGTTGGCTACGAGTTCGTGCGCGCGGGCCGCGATGCGCAGCTGGTACCGGGAGTAGCGGCGATGTCCGCCCTCAGAGCGTTGTGGGGTAAGCAGTTTCGCGGCATCGAGGCTACGAAGGAAAGCTTGCCTGACACCGAGGATATCGGCCGCATGTCCCATGCTGTACGCAGGATAGTTCTCGTCGTCGAATCTGCCGGAGGGGTCCCCCGGTGGTGTATCTGCCGGAATGGCTCGCTTCTTTCGCTGAACGGACGGGGCCCCCGGCGCGAGGTGCGCCGGGGGCCGGATGGGGTTGAACTTACTTACATAACTGCATTCTTTCGAACTTCCGGACTCGCACAAGACATCCGGTAGCCGCTTTGAAGGGGGGTGCCGGGTCCGACTACACACTCACACACGAATTCGGCCCCGGCACGTCCCTGCCCTGCGGTACTGCTTGCGGGTAGTTCATCTCTCCCGCATCTCTTGACTCGTTCCTTGCTACGAGAAAAAAGATACAACAGCCTCGCGAGAATGTCTACCCTGACCGCTGTAGATATTTTGTTGCGAACTTTCTCGGTATCGGAGTTCAGGAACGGCCTGGTCACCGGGGGTGAGAGCGCTCCATGTGAGTCATGGGAGATGAATCTGGGACAATGCTCCGATGCGAAATACCCCGAAGTCCGAGTCGTTGTTGCGTGCCCGCGCGGAGAGGGAAGAGCGCACCGGCTCCTCCGAGCAGCCCGGAGGTGGCGCGTCGAACCCCGGAGAGGACTCGTCGTCGTCCGAGCCGGGGGCACGCAGCGACAGCGCCACGATTCGGTCGGCTAGATCCGAGCTCTCAACTCATGCCAGGGCAGTGGAAAGTATGCACGAGGCGATCCATCCTGATCGCGATTGAGGCAGTTGCCTGGTCGGGATGGGGGGGACTACTTCATCCCGCTCACTGCAACGCACGACGGCCGCCGCACTCCCGAAAGTAGGGGAGTGGCGACGACCGTCGAGTTGTCAGAGTGCGTGCCTGGTGCTTGGACCTCAGGGCAGCAACTGGTCCAGGAAGGTGTTGCTGAAGACCTTGTGCGGATCCAACGCGTTGTATGCGGCGTTGGCGGTGTCCCAGTTGTCGCTCGATGGGACGCCGTCGCGGTAGGTCTGGGGGAGGCCCTGGGTGATGATGGGGGCGTCGGTGTACGGCTTGTCGGGGCCGAACGCCCAGCCTTTGGACCACTCGGGGCGGAAGGTGGCGTCGTTGTTGTTGTAGTGATTACGCATCCACTGTTCCATTTCGCGGTAGAACGCGAACATGCCGGGGGTTCCGGGGACGCCGAGGACGTTGAGCCAGATGGCGGTGTCCCATTCCGGATGGTCTGGGCGCGGGCGCATGGCCGAGATGGTGGGGGCGCCTGCCGAGTCGACCTCGACGTCCGAGGGTTGATCGAGGCCGCAGCAACGGATTTCGACGGGGCCGTTGAGGGGGAACTGTCCGATAGAGCGGTAGTACTCCATGCGACCGTTGAACCACTGGGTGAAGTCGTGGATGACCTGGCCGATGTTGGCGCGGGAGGTGATGACGGCTCCGCCGCCCTCGGTCAGACGAAGGGTGGTGGCCCGGATGTAGAACTGGACGTCCTTGGACCATCCCCACAGGTCGTTGGAGAAGGTCGCGGCGAGTCCGGCAACGGTGGTGGCGTACATGATCTGCCCGAATGCCGGTGCGATGCCCGGGTTTCCGGCGTTGATCTGCCCGATCATGTCGGTGACCGGCTCCGGGAGGTTGTCGGAGAAGATGTAGTTGTAGGGCCCGGTCACCTCACGCGAGAACGGCGGCTTGGTGGGGGCAAGTGACCACACCTTCATCCACGGGCGTTCGGTGAAGGGGTACCAGATTGCTTCTGCGCGACCGTTTTCGCGGACGAACTTCTCGAAGGTGCGTCCGGACGCTCCGCGGGCACCGAAGAGTTCCTGCCAACCGATGTCGGTGTGGCTGACGCAGCGCATGCGGTAGTTGGGAGCGGCCTGCAAGGTCACGGAGGTGAGGAAGGTGCGTCCGAGGTGAGTCAGCAGCGGCTTGATCGCTGCATCGCTACGCGCGTACGTCTCGAGCGCGTACTCACTGCCGTTCCAGACCACTGCGGTCAGGGAGGTGACGAGGTTGGAGAGCGAGCCGAAAGTCTGTCCGGGAACGTGTGCTTCGCCTTCGGCGGGGAGCGCTGCACCGTGAGCGTCGACGGCGAGGCAGCCGGCGATGGTCAACACACCGGGCGCCGGCAGGTTCGCGAACCCGAGGCCCTGTGCCTGCAGTGCGGTGGTGATGGCGTCGAGGGTCGCGCCGGGTCCTGCGGTGACGGTAGCCGGGCTGCCCCCGGCGTTGACGGAGACGCCGGTGAGGTGGACCGTGGTGTCGGCGAGGATGACCTTGTCGACCGGCGCACCGTTGACGATGGTCAGCGGCGTCCAGCCGTGCATGGCACCGCGGGGACGAATGGTGTAGCCGTTGGCATGACCCCAGTTGGCGAGGCGGACTACGTCTTCGGGCGTCTTGGGCGAACAGGTCCAGATCGCGTCGAGCATGATCTCTTTGGACCAGTTCTGATACGCCTGCTGGTACAGCGCGATGCCTTCGGGGAAGGCAGGCGGCGGCGTGAGGGTGGAGACAGGACCACCCGCGGAGCCGGAGGAGCCGGCGGGGACGGCGTAGGCCGGCGTCCAGCCGGCGAATGCGGTCGCTGCCACGGCGCCGGCTCCAGCGGCCATGAAACCTCGTCGGGACAGTCGGAACTTTTCGTCTTGTGCCGTCATCTTCGGGCTACTCCATCGGGTTCGAGAACTACGGTGAGTTCTAACAGGTGGGTATCAGACAGGTTGGTATCAGACAAGAGTGAGAACTACGTCAGCCAGGGCAGGAGCTTCGCGCTCCAGTACGGAAGCTGAGATCAGGAGTCGCCCATTGTCTTTCCAGATCTGGATACTCAAGTTCTCGCCGGGAAATACGACCCCGGCAAAGCGGGCCCGAAATCCGGCTACCCGACTGCTGTCGCCGTCGAGCATGGTATCCACTGCGGTCTTGCAGACCATTCCGTAAGTACACAGTCCATGCAGGATAGGCGCTGGAAAGCCTGCCGCGGAGGCGAATTGCGGATCCGAGTGCAACGGATTCCGATCACCACACATCCGGTACAGCAAAGCCTGCTGTGGAAGCACAGGCGTCACCACTGTCTCATCTGCTTCGCGATCCGGAAGCGTAATCGACTCCGACGGACCACGTTCACCCCCGAAACCACCCTCGCCGCGGGCGAAAATGGACGAGCGAGCTGTCCACAGCGGGTTGCCCTCGGCGTCGACCGTGACGGATTCCTGCACGATCACCGCGGCCTTGCCCTTGTCCCAGACCTCGGCGATTCGAGTTGTGGTGCGGCCACTTCCACTTGCCGGGATCGGCTGATGGACAGTGACTTCCTGGCTCCCGTGGACTACCTTCGCCAGATCGATTTCGACGCCGGGGAACGAGACCTTCGGCGCTTCGGTGGCGTGGAAGTTGGCGGCGACGGTGGCAAAGGTGGGTAGTACCTGAGGCTTTTCGTCGTCGAGGTATCGAAGCTCGTTCGGATCGAGCGGCCGAGCACCTGCCCCTAGTGCCAGGTGGTAGTGCTGCACGTCCGACGGTGTCCATGAGAACTCTTGTGGCGCAAGCTCGGCGCCGAGTGCGATCTTCGGATCAATTGGCATGGTCGACCGCCGTCTTTTCAGCTGCCGGTGCCTCGGTGCTCTCAGCCTTCTTCGCACGCTCGACGATGTCGAGTACTGCCAGGTAACCGAAAGTCATTGCGGGACCGATGGTCGCGCCTGGTCCGGCGTAGGTGTGGCCCATGACCGGAGCGCTCGCGTTGCCAGCGGCGTAGAGGCCGTCGATGACGCTTCCGTCTTCGCGTAGTGCTCGGCCGTTGACGTCGGTGCAGATACCACCCTTGGTGCCGAGGTCACCCGGAACCATCTTGATGGCGTAGAACGGAGCCTTGCTGATTTCGGCGAGGCTGGGGTTCTTCAGTCGGGGATCGCCGTAGTACGCGTCGTAACCACTGTCACCGCGTCCGAAGTCCTCGTCCTTGCCGTTGCGTGCGAAGCCGTTGAACCGGTCGACGGTTTCGGTCAGCGATGCGACGGGAAGCCCTGTCTTCTCGGCCAATTCGGCGATTGTTCCCGCCTTGACCACGATGCCGGCCTTGAGCCAGCGGCCGGGGAAGGGGGAGCGGGGAGTGATACCGGCAAACGTGTAGCGGTTGCGGTAGCGCTGATCGAGGATCATCCACGTCGGGATGTTCTCGCCGGCGCCTTCGCCCTGACCGTACTCACCGCCGTACATCGCATGGGTTGCCTCGACGTACGGAGCAGCCTCGTTGCCGAAGCGCTTGCCCGACATGTTGACCATCATGCAGCCCGGGAGGGTGCGCTCGGAGAGAGCGAACCACGGTCCGCCGGTCAGCGGAATGGACGGGCCCCACCAGGCGTCGTCCATGAAATCGACTGCAGCGCCGACTTCTTGGCCTGCGCGGATACCGTCGCCGGTGTTTGCCTTCGCGCCGACGGTCCATTCGGTGCCGATGGGTGCGCGCTGGTACTTCTCACGCATTTCCTTGTTGTGCTCGAATCCGCCGGATCCCAACACAACTCCGTGGCGAGCGCGGATGACCTGCTCCTCGCCGTCGATTAGGACGTTGACGCCGCGAACTGCGCCGTCTTCGGTGTACAGGGAGGTCAGCGGGGTGTTCAGCAGGATGGGTACTCCGGCGGACTGAAGTCCGAGTCGAATACCGGCGACCAGTGCCTGGCCGCGAACCAGCAGATCCTTCTTTGTGGCCTTGGCTGCGAGGAATCGCATGCCGACCTTCATGGCGCGCAGGGGTCCGCGAGGATTGCGCATCAGCAGGTTGAGCCACTTGTAGTCGGCCTGGGTGATGACGAAGTTCTTGGGGGCCTTGACGTAGTCGGGCTCGAGGTTCTTGCGGTCGGCGCCCAACTTGTTGCCGTCGAACGGGGTGGGCTCGACACTGCGGCCACCGAGGCGTCCGCCGGGAGCTTCCGGGTAGTAGTCGGAGTAGCCGGGCACCCACTGCAGTTCGAGAGGGCTGTTCTTCAGCACGAACGAGAGCATCTCGGGACCGCGCTCGAGATAGGTGTCGATGCGTTCGGGAGCGACGACGTCGCCGATGATGCTGTGCAGGTAGGAACGTGCGGCCTCCGGGGTATCGGTGACACCGTCCGCCTGAAGTGCCTCGTTGTTGGGGATCCAGACCCCACCACCGGAACGGGCGGTCGATCCGCCGTAGTGGGCGGCTTTCTCCACGATGACCACACTCAAGCCCTGGTGGGCTGCGGTCAAGGCCGCTGTCATACCTGCGGCACCACTGCCGACGACGACGATGTCGTATTCCTGCTTGCTCATGTAGAACACGTTATAGAATGATGGGGGTGTCAGTCCATGCTTTCTGCCAGGAAGTATTTCCGGACGTTGTCATTGATAACGAAACACGTTGCAGTGAGATTGAGGATGGTGCGGTGTGACCTGGGATACTTCGGTTGACGTCCTTGTGGTCGGGTTCGGTGTGGCGGGCGCCAGCGCGGCCCTCGAAGCGGTAGCGGCCGGTTCGTCGGTTTTGGCGATCGACCGAGCGCTCGGCGGTGGGGCCAGCACGATTTCCGGAGGAATCTACTACGCCGGCGGCGGCACCGTGATTCAAAAGGAAGCCGGTGTCGATGACAGTCCCGAAGCCATGCTCGCCTACCTGAACCGCGAGGTCGGTGACGCGGTGACGCCGCAGACTCTGCGCCGGTTCGTCGACGAGAGCCCGGCGTCGATCGACTGGCTGCGCAGTCACGGTGTCCCGTTCGAGGCCTCACTCTGTCCGTACAAGACGTCGTACCCGAGCAACAAGCACTACCTCTACTTCTCGGGCAGCGAATCTGCCGGCGGGTTCCGTGACATCGCAAAACCTGCTCCGCGCGGCCATCGCGCCAAGGGGCGTGGCACGTCGGGAAAGATGCTCTACGGCCCGCTCGCGAAGTCCGCGGAGGCCAAGGGCGTCCAGTTGCTCGGCCAGACGAGAGCGGACCGGCTGATCATCGAGGACGGCCGGGTGATCGGCGTCGAAGTACTGACTCTTCGTGACGCACCTGCCGGAGTTCGTCGCCGTCACGCGACGCTCGGATCTCTGTCCTCCAAGCCCGGCGTCTACGCGCCGCAGTTGCGCACGATTCTCGACGCACTCATCGCGAAGATCGAGAAGAAGCACGCTAAGCGGATTCGCATCCAGGCACGCGGCGGCGTGATCCTCAGCGCCGGCGGCTTCGTGTCCAATCGCGAGATGATGCGCACCCATGCCCCCGCCTACAAGGGCGGTATCCCGCTCGGCACCTCCGGGGACGACGGCAAAGGCATCAACCTCGGTATCGAAGCCGGGGGAGCCACCGACAAGCTCGGCAATGTTTCCGCCTGGCGATTCATCGTCCCGCCGAGTGCTTTTCTCGGTTCCATCCTGGTGGGTGAATCCGGTGCGCGAATCGTCGACGAGTCACGTTACGGTGCCGCTCTCGGTCAGGCGATGGCAGAGAAGAGCAACGGAATCGGTTGGCTGCTGGCAGATTCCGAACTCGTTCGCGAAGCGAAATCGCAGATCGGTGACCAGTCGATGTGGTTCCAGCGGGTACAGACCACTGGCATGATGCGTACCGCAGTGCGTGGCAACACCATTGCCGAGGTCGCCCGTAAAGCGGGGATAGACGTCGCCGGCCTTCAAGCCACCGTCGACGCGCACAACTCCGCTGCCGCTGCCGGACAACCTGATCCGATGGGCAAACCGTCGGACTTCGTCAGGCCGATACTGTCTGCGCCGTTCACGATGTACGACGTCTCGATCAAGCCCAACATGATGAATCCGTGCCCGATGCTCACGCTCGGTGGATTGGTGGTCGACGAATCGTCCGGCATGGTGAAAAACGAGGCCGGGGAGGGTATCCCTGGCCTGTATGCCGCCGGCCGTACCGCCGTCGGTATCTGTTCCAACTCGTATGTGAGCGGCTTGTCGCTCGCCGACTGCGTGTTCTCTGGACGACGAGCCGGTCAGCATGCAGCCGCATTCTCCACAGTCGGAAAGGCCTGAACGATGCTCTCGACGCAGATCCGCGGCGAACTTGCCGACCATCTTGATTCGGCGGAACGGGATCGCGCTCCGATCAGCCCGCTGATCGCCACGTATCCGGACATCGACGTCGTCGACGCCTACGAGATCCAGCTCATCAACATCAGGCGTCGTGTTGCCGGTGGCGCAAAGGTGGTCGGACACAAGGTCGGGCTCTCGTCACTGGCGATGCAGCAGATGATGGGCGTCGACGAGCCAGATTACGGTCACCTGCTCGCCGAGATGGAAGAGTTCGAGGACCGTCCGGTCGACACGTCGCGCTTCTGCTTCCCACGCGTCGAGGTGGAGGTCGCCTTCATTCTGGGAGCAGATCTGCCGGGCGCCGGGTGCACCGAACAAGACGTCATCGACGCCACTGTCGCCTATGCGCCGTCCATCGAGTTGATCGACAGCCGGATCAAGGACTGGAAGATCGGCCTCTCGGACACCATCGCGGACAACGCGTCCTCCGCCGGGTTCATTCTCGGCAAGGAACGAGTTCGCCCGTCGGACATCGACATCAAGGCGATCGATGCGGTGCTGACCTGCAACGGCGAGCGGATTGCGGAGGGGCGCAGCGATGCGGTTCTCGGTAACCCGGTCACCGCTGTCGCGTGGTTGGCGCAGAAGGTCGACACGTTCGGAGTTCGGCTCAAGGCCGGCGACATCGTTCTGCCGGGTTCGTGCACGCGAGCGATCGACGCTCATCCAGGCGACAACTTCCGAGCCGAGTTCAGCGGCCTCGGTTCCGTCTCTCTTCAGTTCACGTAGGAGTAGTCATGACCAAGGCAAGTGTGGCGATCGTCGGATCGGGAAACATCAGTACCGATCTGTTGTACAAACTGCAGCGTTCCGAGTGGCTCGAACCGCGATGGATGATCGGAATCGATCCCGAGAGTGAAGGATTGGCGCGCGCCCGCAAGATGGGACTCGAGACCTCCGCCGAGGGCGTCGACTGGTTGCTCAGCCAGGCGGAGAAACCGGACCTGGTCTTCGAGGCGACGTCGGCATACGTGCACCGCGAGGCAGCACCACGCTACGAGGCCGCCGGTATCCGTGCCATCGACCTGACTCCGGCCGCGGTCGGCCCGGCTGTGGTTCCGCCCGCGAACCTGCGTGAACACCTGGACGCACCCAACGTCAACATGATCACCTGCGGTGGGCAGGCAACCATTCCGATCGTCTACGCGGTATCGCGTGTCGTCGACGTGGCGTACGCCGAGATCGTCGCCTCCGTTGCATCGTTGTCCGCCGGCCCGGGAACTCGCGCGAACATCGACGAGTTCACCAAGACCACCAGCCGCGGTATCGAGACCATCGGCGGCGCACAGCGCGGCAAGGCGATCATCATCCTCAACCCCGCGGACCCGCCGATGATCATGCGCGACACAATCTTCTGCGCTATCCCCGAAGACGCCGATCAGGCCGCGATCACCGACTCCATTCACCGCGTCGTCAAGGACATCCAGCAGTACGTGCCCGGCTACCGGTTGCTCAACGAACCGCAGTTCGACAAACCGAGCGTCGTTTCCGGTGGCTATGCAACGGTCACCACGTTCGTCGAGGTCGAAGGCGCAGGCGATTTCCTGCCGCCGTACGCGGGCAACCTCGACATCATGACGGCAGCAGCCACCAAGGTGGGCGAGGAAATCGCCCAGAAGCTTCTGAGTGTGAAGGCATGAGCGACATGATTCATTTCGATTCGAGCTGGGACATCCGCGTCACCGACACGTCACTGCGCGACGGCTCCCACCACAAGCGTCATCAGTTCACCGTCGAAGAAGTACGAGCCATCGTCGGTGCGCTCGACGGAGCCGGAGTGCCGGTCATCGAGGTCACTCACGGCGACGGCCTCGGCGGGTCCTCCTTCAACTACGGCTTCTCGAAGACTCCCGAGCAGGAACTGATCAAAGCTGCAGTCGAGACGGCGACCAACGCGAAGATCGCCTTCCTGATGCTGCCCGGGTTGGGCATCAAGGACGACATCGTCATCGCGCAGGACAACGGTGCGTCCATCTGCCGCATCGCAACTCACTGCACCGAGGCCGACGTATCCATCCAGCATTTCGGCCTCGCGCGTGAGCGCGGACTCGAAACAGTCGGATTCCTCATGATGGCTCACTCGATTCCGCCGGAGAAGCTGGCCAAGCAGGCTCGCATCATGGCCGACGCGGGTTGCCAGTGTGTGTACGTGGTCGACTCGGCCGGCGCGCTGGTACTCGAGCAGGTATCCGATCGCGTCGAGGCGCTGGTTCAGGAACTCGGCAATGACGCTCAGGTCGGCTTCCACGGCCACGAGAACCTGGGCCTGGGCGTCGCCAATTCCATTGCGGCAGTTCGTGCGGGAGCCAAGCAGATCGACGGTAGTACCCGTCGATTCGGTGCCGGCGCCGGCAACGCCCCGGTGGAGGCCTTCGTCGGTGTTTGCGACAAGATCGGCGTCAAGACCGGTATCGACTTCTTCGCCATCGCCGATGCAGCCGAAGATGTTGTGCGCCCGGCAATGCCGCAGGAATGCCTGCTCGATCGTCAGGCACTGATGATGGGCTACGCCGGCGTGTACTCGAGCTTCCTCAAGCACGCCGAGCGTCAGGCAGAACGGTACGGAGTGTCGTCTGCCGAGCTTCTGGTGCGCGCAGGCAAGCGCAAGTTGGTCGGCGGCCAGGAAGATCAGTTGATCGACATCGCGCTGGAACTCCAGCGCGAAGCAGCGGCTTCCTAGGCCATGGCAGACGTACTGGCCGGAAAAGTGGCCTTGGTGACCGGCGCGTCCTCAGGATTGGGGCGCGCGGTGACCGAGATCCTCCACCGGAGGGGCGCACAGGTTTTCGGTATCGCCCGTGACAAGGAAAAGCTGCGGCAGTCGATGGTCGAGGTGGTCGGCACGGACGGTGAGCGTCGTTACGCAGCGACGGACGTCTCGGATTCTGCTCAGTGTGATGCGGCCGTGCAAGCGTGTGTCGACGCGCTCGGTGGTATCGACATCCTCGTCAACGTGGCGGGATCGCACTCGCTTCGTCACACGGCGGACATTGCGGATTCCGAATGGGCACATGACCTTGCGGTCAATCTGAACGGACCGTTCTTCCTTTCCCGAGCAGCACTGCCGCACTTGCTGGAACGGGGCGGCAACATCGTCAACGTCTCCTCGATCGCGGGGCTGGAAGGGCAGGCGTACTCGGCTGGATACTGCGCTGCCAAGCACGGACTCATCGGACTGACCCGTGCGATGGCGATGGAGTTCACCGGAAAGTCTCTGCGTGTCAACGCAATCTGCCCCGGCGGCATGATGACTCCTCAAGTCACCGGATTCACCTTCCCCGACGGAGTCGACTTCGATCTCGTCATGAAGGTTGCGTCGCGGCGTGGCTTGATGGAAGCCGAGGACGTTGCGAAGATGGTGGCTTTCGTGGCCTCCGACGACGCCTCGGCGATACACGGGGCCGTCTACTCGGTCGACAACGGAAAAATGGCATGACCCCGTTGGTCTCGGGACCGATCTTCCAGATCTGCTGGGTGGTCGAGGACATCGAGGCTGCCGAACAGGAGTTCACTCGGCAGTGGGGAGTGGAGCGGTGGCTGCGTATGCCAGGCATCGTCTTTGGCCCCGAGACCACAACGTATCGCGGGGAGCCCGCGGACTATGTCGTGCACGTATCGATCGGATATGCGGGCAGCCAACAGCTCGAGCTGATCCAACCAGTATCCGGACGCAACCTGTACACGGAATTCCTGGAGACTCACGGCGTCGGAGTTCATCACATGGCTTGGGTTCCAGACGATTACGAGGCGACGTTGCTAGAGGCCGAGCGTCGCGGAATGTCGGTGGTGCAACAAGGTCGGGTAGAGGGCGCCGGCATGGAGTTCTCCTACCTCGATGCCGGGCCATTGGGTGGATACGTCGAGTTGATGAAGCTCTCACCCGAGATCCGGTTGATGCTCGCTTCGCTCATTCCTGATTGACGGCAAACACTTTTGCGAAGTAGTCGGAAACGTTCTCCGGGTGACCACGGAATCCGAGGTAGCCGTCGGGGCGAATGACCAGCGCCGCCGTACCTTCGACCCCATACGCGGCGCATAGCTGCGAGTCGTTGTCCTCGATGATCGGCACCAACGAATCGACGGTCACGGTTCCCGGTGGCACTATCGCGTAGACGTCCAACATGCGGTGCGCTGATCGAATGGCGGCGTCGGCGACCTTCTCGAGGCTGTTGATGCTCTCTGCGGATCCGTCCGAAGTCAGGAGTAGCGTGTGGTCGACTCCGGACAGCAAGTCGAACAACCGAATTGGATACTGCACACCGTCTCGGCGCATTCCGCGGGCATCGGGTGCACGCTCGCCCGGTTGAACGTGTGGACTCGAAGAATCACGCCCGGTGTTCAGCGGACTCTCCGAGTAGTCGATCAACAATTGAGCCTGGCGCCGCATTGCCGTGTCGATGGAAGACTCTCCCGAACCGATTCCTTCTCGAGCATTTCGGACGGTCATCCCGACGACTTCTTCACCGACCGGCCGTCTTTCGGCGTCGTAGGTCTCGAGAAGATCTGCTGTTGCAACGCCTTTGACGGCGAGCGCTACCTTCCATGCGAGATTGTGGGCGTCCTGGATCCCGGTGTTCATGCCCTGCGCGCCAGTCGGGGGATGGATGTGCGCGGCGTCGCCGGCGACAAAAACCCGTCCGCGACCGTAAGCGTCGACGATGCGGTGGCTGATGCGGAAGACCGAGGACCATCGCAGCATCGAGGCGGTTGTCGGTTCTGGGGACAGTCTGTCGAGCACTGCCTGGAGGTGATGGAGTTCAGGTGTCTTGCCGGTTGAAAAACCGTGTTGTACAGAGGCTTTGTTCGACGATTCGTCCGGCATCAAATCGTCCGGAACGAGCATCGACATGCGGTACCGCTTGTGTCCGGGAAGCGGGATGCAGACGAGTAGGTCGTCGGTGGTTCCGTCGTCGGCGGTGTGGTTGGCGCGAACGGAGTAGCCGCTGGGGATCGACCAGTCGACTTCGACGTCGCCGAGCATGTAGCTTTCGGCAAACGCGCCGCCCTCGAAGCTCAGTCCCAACCCTTTGCGGACCACGCTGTGAGCGCCGTCGGAACCCACCAGATACTGGACATTCACGGTGCTGCCGTCGCTGAGTGTGCAGGTGACGGCGCCGTCGGATTGTTCGAATGCGGTGAGACCGACTCCGCGTTCAACGGTTGTCCCCAGCTCGGCGAGGCGCTCGGTGAGGATGCGCTCCGTCGAGTACTGGGGGAGGCAGAGGAACCAGTAAGGAACGTCCTCGGGGAGGGTGAGGTCGACGCGGGCGACCTCGACGCCGTTCGTGTACATGATCTGACCGCGCATCAGTGTCGAGGCGTCGAGTGCCTGGCGGAGCACCCCCATGTTCTCGAAAAGTTCGAGAGTGCGTGGCTGAATCCCGACGGCTTTCGCGTATTGCCGCGGTTCGTCGAGGGGGTCGACTATTCGGCATGAGATGCCGCGTCTGCGCAGCTCGATCGCGGTGGTCAAACCGATCGGGCCGGCGCCCGCTACCAATACGTCGGTATCCATGAGGACCCACTCACGTCGGGGACAGTCGGTCATTTCAGTATGGGTAAGCGAACTTTCGTTTTGGGGAAATTCGCGCAAATCGGACGTCTTGAGAGTCTTCTGCACGAATCGAAGCCATTGAGTTCGTGAGAAGATCGCGAAGTGAGGGCAGACGAGTTGCATCATGCGCCGCCGGAGTACCGCTGCCCGTTCTGTCGCTTCGCGCTGGGCGAGTTCGACGAGCACAACGCGTCGACCGACCTGGTTGCTCGAACCGACCACGCAATCGCTCGGATTTCCCCGAAGTGGTGGCCGGGCAACCCTGGCCACGTACTTGTGTCACCGATCGAACACTTCGAGAATCTCTACACTTTGCCCACGAGCGTCGGGCACTCGGTGTTCGACCTGGTTCAGGCTGTGGCTGTTGCAATTCGTGAAGAATACGGCTGTGACGGTGTCTCGACCAGGCAGCACAACGAACCGGCGGGCAACCAGGACGTCTGGCACCACCACGTCCACGTATTTCCGCGCTACGAGGACGATCGCCTGTACTCCCGGCATGGCGAGGCTGCATACGTTTCACCCCAAGCGCGAGCGCCTTACGGCGCACTGCTGCGCGCTCGATTTTCTGAATGCTGAGCCAATACGCGCTCGGCCGAGTGCTGGGGCAGGCGGAGGAACCGGGTAGTGAATTCGCGAAATGGCCATTTCCGCGTAGGCGTCAGCGTATCGGCTCGAGATCACCTGGCGTCCATGTCTGGTCGAAGAATGGCTTGCCAGGGCCGTAGAGACGAAGGATCACGAAGTAGCCCTTTCCCGGCAGTGTTCGGAGCCAGTTCGTCTCGTCTGCAGCGTTCGGCTTGGTCGGCCCGAAGTAGATGTCGTGTGACCCGTCGGGGTTGATCGTTGGTTTGTCCATCGTGTTGACCGAGGGGAAGGGTTGTCCGTTGTCGAGGCCGGACGCGGTGACGCTGTCGTAGAGAGCAACTGACCAGAAAAGCGCCGCGGGCAAGTCCGGAGGTAGATGAAGTGAGTACGAGTTCCCCCCGTCCAACCAGTTTCCTTCGGAATCTTTCATGGTCGCCGGGTACTTTGCGCCCTTGTCGACGATGTTCACGACCATGCCAGGTGAATTGGAGTACGCCGCAGTGAAGAACGCACCGCGCTGCTCGAGATTCGTGAATGTCCCGCTCGATTGGAACTCGGTATTCTCACCGGCAAAAGTGTTGACCCACGGTTGATTTGGATAGTAAGTGCCCCCCGGTTCGAGTGCCAGCAAGCTGGTCACTGTCACCTTGGACATCTTGAACGCTGTGCGAGCGGCCTTGTCGAGAAGTTCTCGGTCGTCAGGAGTGGGATCGAATGCTTTTCCCTTTTCGATTCCGAGTGTGTGGAGAAAGCCGCGCAGGTCAAGGTCATAGGGGTCCACGGCCTCACTCTGGATGAACCTGTCGAGCATCTCGAAGTAGGTGCCGTCCTGTGGAAAGAGCATGTTGCATTCCACCCCTGAAGCGCGAGGGAACTGCATGGGTAACGCGCCGTCCTTCTGTCCGAGGGGATATATGACGGTGCTCTCGATCCGGTTGACAGCGGGAGACAAATCGGCGGGATCGGCGAAGAACGCACGCCAGAAAAGGAATACGTTGTTCGTGCGTGAGCGGTAGATGTATCCCTCGGCCGGTTCCGGCCCGGAGTACCCGGGTGGCAGCAGCACGTATGTCGCACCGGATCCGGCGTCGGGCCCCGCCAAGCCGACATCACCTTTCCAAGTGTGTCCCTCGATAGTGGGGCCGACGATCGGACGTTGCCAGAAGTCGTCGAAAATCCCCTGGACTCCCGCCGGGGCCTCGACGACCAAAGGGCCGTATTTGTCGAGATCGAGATATCCCATGGCATAAACGACGTCGAAGTTCGGGGTTGTCACGAGAGTCTTTGCATCGATTCGGTTTTGCCATATCGGGAGGACGTTGTATCCGGCACCGAACGTCGATTCCGAACCCTCTTTCATCGCCCAGATGTTGATCGCCGGCAATGACCACAGATAGCTCTGTACGGCTCGTTGGAACACCAACTCGTTTCGCAACGAGATCGAAGTCTCGCGAGTCGGGAATCCGGTCTCGAACTTCGAGTCCGCCAAGTCGTCGTAGTGCCCCATCGTCGATCCTCTCGCTCGGTCGCGGCGTGGCAGTGCGCGCCGACTTCGACCACACAATCACGGTTGGAGCGCTGGGGGATCGCCCGTCAAGGATGAGAACTGCGCTCTGGCGAGCGGATCGACCGGGGATTCCGAAGGCGACACCTGGCCCTCCCAGAGCTTCCGGCGTGTACAAATCAGCATGTTTGTAAAACTTTTACCTTCAAAATCGTTGACAAAAGACCGCAATTTGTCCACTCTCTATACATAGATGTTGTTCGTGTCGCGGGTTGCCGCGCAGGACGCACTCACTGATCCGAACGAGAACTGGAGAATTCGATGGCGGCGTTGGTGTACACCGAGCCAGATGGTCGGCTCGCAACTTGGAGAGACCGGAAACGCTACTTGTGGCTGTTGGCGCTGATTCCGTCATCGGCAACTTTCATCGCCGTGGGACTTGTTACCGCCACCGGATGGAATGTCTTCTGGTGGACCGGCCCACTGATTGCGTTCGCTCTCATTCCCGTCATCGACATCCTGGCGGGTGAGGACGGGAAGAATCCGCCCGACGAGGTGATCGACGAACTCGAGAACGACCGCTTCTACCGGTGGTGCACCTACGCCTATCTGCCGCTGCAGTACACGGCCTTCTTCCTGTCCTGCTACATCTGGGCACGTTGGGATTTGAGCGTTCTCTCCAATATCGGACTCGCAGTGACGATCGGTGTGACGGCCGGAATCGGCATCAACACAGCCCATGAACTCGGGCACAAGAAGGAGAGCGTCGAGCGCTGGTTGTCCAAAATCGTTCTCGCACAAAGTGCTTACGGTCACTTCTACCTCGAGCACAACCGTGGCCACCATGTGCGAGTGTCGACTCCGGAAGATCCGGCGACCTCGCGCTTCGGTGAGACCCTCTACGGTTTCTGGCCGCGCAGCGTCGGCGGGGGATTGAAATCGGCGTGGCATCTCGAGAAGACCCGCTTCGAGCGTTTGGGCACCACGCACTGGAGCATCAAGAACGACGTGCTCAACGCCTGGCTCATGTCGGTTGTTCTGTTCGGTGTCGCGCTTGCAGTATTCGGGATCGGCATCGCGCCGTACCTCGTGATCCAGGCGTTCATCGGGTTTTCGCTGCTCGAAGCGATCAACTACCTCGAGCACTACGGACTCCTGCGTCAGAAAACCGCAAGCGGACGGTACGAGCGATGCACGCCGGCGCACAGCTGGAACAGTGATCGCATCTGCACCAACGTCTTTCTCTATCACCTGCAGCGGCACAGCGATCACCATGCGAATCCGACACGTCGTTACCAGGCGCTTCGCAGTATGGAAGAGGCCCCTCAGCTCCCGAGCGGCTACGCCAGCATGATCATGCTCGCCACCGTTCCACCCCTGTGGCGCAAGGTGATGGACCACCGCGTCCTCGAGCACTACCGAGGTGACATCACCCAGGTCAACATCGCGCCGAAGAAGCGCGCCAAGATCCTCGCGGCCTACGGGGTGAATGCATGAACGCCTACATCTGCCCGATCTGCGACTACACGTACACCGAATCGACAGGCGCTGCGCGAGAGGGTTTTCCGCCAGGTACCGCGTTGTCGAGTATCCCGGACGACTGGTGCTGCCCCGACTGCGGCGTCCGCGAGAAGGTCGACTTCACGCTCGTCGCGCAATCCTGATCGAACTATTCACAGGCGAAAGGAAAACCGATGTCCGAGACTGCCACTGCTTACAAATTGTTCCGCTGCCTCCAGTGCGGGTTCGAATATGACGAAGCGATCGGCTGGCCCGACGACGGTATCGAGCCCGGCACTCGCTGGGACGAGATTCCCGAAGACTGGTCCTGCCCTGATTGTGGTGCTGCCAAAGTCGATTTCGAGATGGTCGAGGTGGACCGCTGATGACAGCGGTCAGTGAGCCCGACACCCGGACCGTGGTGATCGTGGGCACGGGCATCGCCGGTTCCGGTGCCGCGCAGGCCCTGCGCAAGGAAGGGTTCGGCGGCAGCATCATCCTGATCGGCAGCGAACCTGAGGAGCCGTACCGCCGCCCGGCGCTGTCGAAGGAACTACTGTCAGGGAAAGCGTCGATCGATCGGGTTCGGTTGCGGCCGTCGACTTTCTGGAACGAGCAGGGTATCGACCTTCGGATCGGCGTGACTGTCACGAGAATCGACACAGATTCCCGCACCATACATTTAGCCGACGGTGACGGCGTCGACTACGACGTTCTGATTCTTGCCACGGGTGGACGGTCCCGACGGTTGACCGCGGAAGATTCCGAGCGCGTTCACTATCTTCGGGATATCGCAGACATGCGACGCTTGCAATCCCAGCTGATCGAAGGATCCTCGCTACTGGTGGTCGGCGGTGGCTTGATCGGATCGGAGGTGGCGTCAACGGCACGCGACTTGGGTTGCAGTGTGCAGGTTCTCGAAGCGCAACCGCTGCCCCTGTCCAGGCTGCTTCCACCGTCGATAGCGGAGAAGATCGCCGCGCTGCACAACTTGGCCGGCGTCGCCTTGCAGACGGGGGTCGACCTCGAGACGCTGACGACAGGTGTCGACGGTGTCACCGCACGTGCGCGTGACGGGCGTGAGTGGACTGCGGACTTGGCCGTCGTCGCAATCGGATCCTTGCCCGATACCGATATGGCTGCTGCTGCGGGTATTGGAGTGGACAACGGGATTTCGGTAGACCGATACCTCCGGACCTCCGTCATTGATGTGTACGCGATCGGCGATGTGGCCAACGTGCCCAACGGTTTTCTCGGCGGCATGCACCGTGGTGAGCACTGGAACACTGCGCAGGACCACGCAGTTGCAGTTGCCAAGACCATCGTCGGGAAGGAAGAACCCTTCGAATCCGTCCCATGGAGTTGGTCGAACCAATTCGGCCGCAACATTCAAGTAGCTGGTTGGCCAGGCGCGGACGACACCGTGATTGTTCGAGGAGACTTGGACTCCTATGACTTCACTGCGATCTGCATGCGCGACGGAAATATCGTCGGTGCTGTGAGCGTGGGCCGGCCGAAGGACATTCGCGCCGTCCGAACCCTTATCGAACGCTCCCCGGACATCAGCGCCGACGTACTCGCCGATTCGAACAGGGATCTGACCGAACTTGCGGCGGGTCTTGTCGCCTTACCGGTGCTCTGAGTTCGTGACTTCTGTTGCTTGCGTGTCCACCGTTTTGACACCGAGCACGGGCGATGGAAATCTTCCCGATATGTCCACCGCTCGTGCCCGTGTCCCGTACCACGAGGCAGCTCGTCAACTCCTCCGTGCGTCAGCGCTCGACGCCACACGCGAACTCTTGACCGAGAAATCGTGGAACGACATCACGATGGCGCATATCGCGGAAGCTGCGGGTATGAGCCGGCAGACGTTGTACAAGGAGTTCACGTCCCGGCAGGGATTGGCGTCCGGATACCTCATCCGTTTCGTCGACGAGTTCCTCGAAGAGGTGGAACGCGAAGTAGCGCTGCACCATTCGGACCCCCGGGGTGCGGTCTCGGCGGCCTTCCGTGCCTTCTTCGACGCCGGTGCCCGGGATCCGATGGTGGTCAGTATTGTCGGTCCTCGTCCGCAACATGACCTGCTGAGCCTGGTCACCACCGACGGGACTCCGCTGCTCGAACATGCGAGCGCGAGGTTGGCCGAGATCTTCATGACCAGTTGGGCGAACGTCGACCGCATCCATGCCGAGATGTTCGGCAGCACGATAGTGCGTCTGGCGATCAGTCACGTGACGTTGTCCTTCGGTACTCCAGATCAGATCGCCGAGAACCTGGGGGAGATGTTCGGGCCGTTCCTCGATCAGGTCATCGGTTCGGGCACAGTCGAACCGAACTGAGCCGACAGGATCGATACGGTTTCCGAGCTAGGACGGAAGTTCGATCGAGACTGATCGCCGTAGTTCTTTGGTGGGAAGTTTCGCCGATATGTGTGAATCCAAGTCCCGCTTCTCGGTAGCGTGCCGGACGTGCGTCGAGGTGCAGCCCGTGGGCGGCTCTCGTCAGATTCCGTCAACGGTGGAGGGTTTCGAAGATGAAGAGTCGCAATAAGTCTCGAGTGATGTCGACAGTTGCGCTAGTTGCAACATTTGTCATGGCCGGTGCAGGTGTGGCAATCGCCGACGAATCATCGTCAGGGTCTTCCGGCAGCGGATCGCTCGGTTCCTCCGGTGCGGCAGAGGTTGATCCGTTGACCTTCGACGGTTGGGGCACGTGCCCGATCGAGGATCTCGAGGTGACGACGTGCGCCAGCGTCGTAGTTCGCGGAGGGACCATGAAATTGGGCGCGCTTTCGGTGCCGATCCCGGACGGAAGTCTCAAGGTTGCGGGCGGCGTGAAATACGCGACCCAGCCGGACAACAGTTTCATCGAGACGTTCGTCGCCAAGCAGGACGGGTCCAACGGGGTCTATTCCAATCCAATTTCGGTACCCGGAGGTGCTCTCGGGATCGATACTCCGCTGGGACTGACTCAGATCAGCGCGACGGTGGAATCGGTGGGAGTCCCGGATCTGAAGGTTCTCGAGCAGGAACTCACCATGCCTGTTCGATTGAAACTGTCTAATCCGTTGCTCGGTGACGATTGCTACATCGGTTCGGTTTCGAATCCGATCAACCTTCACCTGACCACAACCGGAAACCCTCCGTCGGAACCTATCGGTGAGTTCCCCGGTGCAGTGTTCCCGGCAGTCCCACATTCGGATGCTGTGTTTGCGGCGCCGGGAGCCAGCGGATGTGGACCGCTCGGTGCGCTCAACTGGGCGGTGAATCTACGCGGGGGACTGCCGGCGGCCAGCGGAAAGAACTCTCTCACCACGTCGAGCGACGTCTACGCGGTGGCTGCACGAAAGGTGCGACCGCCTGCCTGACGGACGCGCAGTCGCTGGAACGTAAAACGAGGGCCGACCCGTGGTGGGTCGGCCCTCGTTCTTCACAGTCAGGTCAGCTGACCTCGGGATCACGCACCGTGATGGTGCCGTCCCTTACTGCGTCGGCGATGCTGTCGTGCAGTTTCGGGCAGCCGTCCTTCAACGCCGTCGACTGCCCGGAAGCAATTGCCTCTTTGAAGGTGTGGCAACGCAGCGCCGGGTCGGAAGTCCACTGAACACTGGTGTGCTTGTACGTGTTCTTGCGAACAAGTACGCAGGCACCGCATGCCTTGCAGTCGACTTCCTGCAGACCCGAGTCGAGGTATTCGTGCTTGTCCTCGATCGTCTGGGCCGCGATCGCCTCGAGTCGTTCCGTCTGCCCGGCAAAGTCCGGTGCCTTGGCCCAACGAGCCCACCGTGCGTCGGTTCCGATCGAGGCGCTCACGATTAGACCTCTGCTTCCTTCTTTGCCGCTTCTGCTGCAGCTTCCTTCTCGGCCTTCTGGCGTGCGAGGTTTTCCTCGACCTCGGCGTGCCAGGCCTCGTTTGCCTTGGTGGTGTCCACCTCGAACTCGAAGCGCTGCGTCATCTTCTCGGTGACGTCGGCCTTGTCCACGTAGAACTGCTCGTACCAGCGTCGTAGCTGGTAGACGGGGCCGTCTTCTTCGCAGAGAAGGGGATTCTCGATCTTGGTCTTGTTCTTCCAGATCGCGACGTCCTGTAGGAAGCCCTCGCTGATGCCCTCGGTGAACTTGCCGGCCAACTTGTCGGCCATCTCGTCGGAGACACCCGTCGGCTTCTTGACCGTCACGCCCCACTGCAGCACGAACGAGTCCGGGCTGATCGGGTAGTGGCAGTTGATCAGAACACTCTCGACCTCGTATCCGCTGTAGCTGTTCCACAGGGGATTGACCATGTACGACGGTCCGTAATACGCAGCTTCGGAGCGAAGAAGCGTGTCGCCGCCGTACTGGGAGGCCATTCCGATGTCGGGACGGCCGGTGGTGTTGAGGTACTGAGTGGCGATCTCACCTTCGAAGACGTTCTTGAAGTACGTCGGGAAGGCGTAGTGGATGTAGTAGAAGTGCGCCATGTCGACCACGTTGTCGATGATCTCGCGGCAGTTGGATCCCTCGATGACCATGGAGTTCCAGGTCCAGTCGGTCCATTCGTCGCTGTACGCACCCTCGATACGAGGAATCACGATCTCCTCGGGCGGCGGATTGCCCTCGGGGTCGTTCCAGACGAAGAGCTGACCGTTCTGCTCGAGGGTCGTCCACGCGCGGGTACGTGCGAGCGGGGGCACGCGGCGGGCATAAGGAATGCCGGTGCACTTTCCGTTGCCGCCCCAGCGCCAGTCGTGGAAGGGGCAGGCGATGGAATCACCCTTGACCTCGCCTTGTGTGAGGTCACCACCCATGTGACGGCAGTATCCGTCGAGAACTTTGACGTCGCCCTTGCTGTCGGCGAACACCACGAGCTTCGTACCGAAAGCCTCGATCGCGTGCGGTTTGCCGTCCTTGAAGGTCTTCAGTAGACCCAGGCAGTGCCAACCGCGGGCGAAACGCGTTTGCACCGTTCCGACGTCGATCTCGCGAATCTGCGCCATTGTGACCTCACATCCCTTCTAGCTGTTAGTAGAACACGTTATAGAACTCGATCCGGTTCCGCCAGATTTTGGGGGCACTTGTTACAGCATTGCGGCCACAAACGGGACCTTTGTCAGCGTCTCGACAGAAAAGAGAACGTGTTCTAGTCTCAAGTGTAAGTGAACCAACCGATCGAGGAAGACGGGAGCGTCGAAGTGGGTAACCATGACAGCCACGAGGTGATGCAGAGGCTCGACGCACTACTGCCGGCACTGCGCGAGCGCGCACAGGAGACCGAGGATCTGCGTCGTATCCCCGACGAGTCCATCAAGGGGCTCCAGGAAACGGGCTTCTTCCGCTTGCTGCAGCCGAAGCAGTGGGGCGGGTACGAAGCCGATCCGGTGCTGTTCTACTCCGCGGTCAAGAAGATCGCCAGCGCGTGCGGTTCCACAGGGTGGGTCTCCTCGATCATCGGCGTACACAACTGGCACCTCGCCCTCTTCTCTCAGCAGGCGCAGGAAGACGTGTGGGGCAACGACACTGACGTGCGCATCTCGTCCTCTTACGCTCCGATGGGTATGGGTGAAGTAGTCGAGGGCGGATACAAGGTCAACGGTGCGTGGGCGTGGTCCTCGGGTTGTGACCATGCCAGCTGGGCCGTTCTCGGTGGTCCGGTGTTCAAGGACGGCCGCGCAGTCGATTTCGTGAGCTACCTGATTCCTCGCGAGGACTACCAGATCGACGACGTGTGGAATGTGGTCGGCCTGCGTGGAACCGGCTCCAATACCGTTGTGGTCAAGGATGTTTTTGTTCCCACGCATCGCGTGCTGAGCTTCCGGGCGATGAGCGAACTGACCGCCCCCGGCCTCGAAAACAACACCGCGCCGGTCTACAAGATGCCGTGGGGAACCATTCACCCCACCACGATCTCGGCGCCGATCGTCGGAATGGCTTACGGCGCTTACGAAGCGCACGTCGAGCACCAGGGCAAGCGTGTTCGCGCTGCGTTCGCCGGCGAGAAGTCGAAGGACGATCCGTTCGCCAAGGTGCGCATCGCCGAGGCGTCCAGTGACATCGACGCCGCGTGGCGTCAGCTCTCCGGCAACGTCGCCGACGAGTACGCGTTGATCCTTGCAGGCGAAGAGGTTCCGATGGAACTGCGGCTGCGCGCTCGACGCGACCAGGTGCGCGCCACGGGCCGCGCGATCGCCTCGATCGACAAGCTTTTCGAGAACTCCGGTGCCACGGCGCTGCAGAACGGCACGCCGATTCAGCGTTTCTGGCGTGACGCTCACGCTGGTCGCGTCCACGCCGCGAACGATCCCGAACGCGCATACGTCATGTTCGGAACCGGCGAATTCGGTCTGCCGATCACCGACACGATGGTCTAGAGGAGGCTCAGTGACAACCACCGAAGAAGCTCTCACCTACGAGTCCACTTCGCGGTTCGCGCAAGTGCGCCCCGATCTGAAACTGCACTTCCACGAGGCAGGCGTCGGAAACGACAAGACCATCGTGCTGCTGCACGGCGGTGGCCCAGGCGCGTCGTCGTGGTCGAACTTCGCCCGCAACATTCCGGTGTTGGCGAAGAACTTTCACGTCATCGCCGTCGATCAGCCCGGTTACGGGCAGTCCGACAAGCCGACGGAGCATCCGCAGTACTTCGTGCACAGTGCGTCGGCGCTCAATGATCTTCTGGACACGCTCGAGATCACCGGTCGCGTTGACCTGCTGGGCAATTCGCTCGGTGGTGGCGCTGCTGTTCGCTTTGCGCTCGACTACCCGGACCGTGCGGGTCGCCTCGTTCTGATGGGCCCCGGCGGTCTCAGTGTCAACCTGTTTGCGCCGGACCCCACCGAGGGCGTCAAGAACCTCGGGAAGTTCAGCTACCAGCCCACACGTGAGAACCTCGAAGCATTCTTGCGGATCATGGTCTTCGATCAGAAGCTGATCACGCCGGAACTCGTCGACGAACGCTTTGCTGCCGCCAGCACTCCCGAGTCGCTGGCTGCGGCCAAGGCGATGGGTAAGTCCTTCTCCAGCGGTGACTTCGAGCTTGGCATGCTCTGGCGCGAGGCGTACAAGCTCCGTCAGCGTGTGTTGCTGATCTGGGGCCGTGAGGATCGGGTCAACCCCCTCGACGGCGCACTGGTTGCGCTCAAGATGATCCCGCGCGCGCAACTCCACGTCTTCGGCGGTTGCGGTCACTGGGCGCAGCTCGAGAAGTTCGACGAATTCAACCGGCTCGCAACCGACTTCCTGCTCGACGGAGGTAAATGATGGGTATTCGATCTCTGGCGTACATGCGCATCGGGGCCACCGACATGGCCGCGTGGCGCGAATACGGACTCAAGATCCTCGGAATGATCGAGGGCAAGGGCGTCGACGCGGAATCGCTGTATCTGCGTATGGACGACTTCCCGGCGCGTCTTGTCATCGTTCCGAACGACACGGACCGTCTGCTCGTCTCGGGCTGGGAAACCGCGAATGCGGCTGAGCTGCAGGATATCCGTGACAGGTTGTCAGCAGCCGGTGTTCCGTTCAAGGAAGGCACGGCGGAGCAGCTCAAGGACCGTCGCGTCGTCGAGATGATCGCGTTCGAGGACACCTCGGGCAACTCCCTCGAGGTGTTCCACGGAGCTGCTCTCGAACACCGCCGGATCGTGAGCCCGTACGGGCACAGGTTCGTGACGGGCGAGCAGGGCCTCGGCCACGTCGTGCTCACCACCGATGACGACGATGCTTCGCTGCGGTTCTACCGCGACGTACTCGGATTCAAGCTTCGCGACTCGATGCGTCTGCCTCCGCAGATGGTCGGCCGGCCCGCGGACGGCGACCCGGCGTGGCTGAGGTTCCTCGGCTGCAACCCGCGTCACCACAGCTTGGCGTTCCTGCCGTTGCCCAACCCGACGGGCATCGTGCACCTGATGCTCGAGGTGGAGAACTCCGACGACGTCGGACTGTGCCTCGACCGGGCACTGCGCAAGAAGGTCAAGATGTCGGCGACTCTCGGCCGCCACGTCAACGACGAGATGCTCTCGTTCTACATGAAGACTCCGGGCGGGTTCGACATCGAATTCGGTTGTGAGGGGCTAGAGGTCGAGGACGAAAACTGGATCGCGAGGGAAAGCACGGCCGTGAGCCTGTGGGGTCACGACTTCACGGTGGGAATGAAGCCGTGAGTTCGCCCGACGCGTCGGTGAGTGCGGAGCAGGCTATCGATCCACGCCAGTTCCGCACGGTTCTCGGGCAATTCTGCACGGGTATCACCATCATCACGACAGTCGACGACGGTGAGCCGGTCGGGTTCGCGTGTCAGTCTTTCGCTGCCCTGTCACTCGACCCGCCTTTGGTGTTGTTCTGCCCCACCAAGGGTTCTCGGTCGTGGGCGGCAATCGAGCGGACCGGGAAGTTCGCCGTCAACGTGTTGGCGGAGGAACAGCAGGCGGTGTGTGCTCGTTTCGGGTCGCGTGAGCCGGACAAGTTCGCGGGTATCGATTGGACGCCATCACCGTTGGGGTCACCGATCATCGACAAGTCGCTTGCCCACATCGACTGTACGGTGGAAACCGTCCACGACGGCGGTGATCACTACGTCGTCTTCGGCCGTGTGTCGTCGATGAGTGAGATCAAGACCGAACGCCCGCTGCTCTTCTACCGCGGGCAGTACACGGGCATCGAGCCGGACAAGACTGTTCCGGCTACCTGGCGTGACGATCTGGAAGCGTTCCTGACGACCACGACAGAAGATACCTGGCTGTAGGGGCACCCCCGTGAGTGGTTAAGGAGTCCAGGGGCTCCTTAACCACTCACGGGGCCGGAGGCCCTACAGAGAAAAACAGGTATGACAGAAGTCGTCACCGAACGGCGTCAGCAGGATGCTACGACGCACTATCTTGTTGGATCGTCCGGCTCGCTTGACCGCCTCGATCACCGACGGCTGTACCTCGACCACCTGGTACCGGTCGGCCTCGACGGGTTCGCGTGAGAACGCCACCAAACCGAGCCGATGCAGGTTGTTCAGGTACGCGCTGATGCGGTCCAGATGGCGACATCCCGCCAGTTCTCCGATCATCGACAGACCCTCGTCGATCATCTCCGAGCCGACGCCGAACGGCCGCGCCGTACGTACGTCCACGCTCGGTTGCGCACCTGAAGTGGCCAGCAACCGAAGAATTCGAGCTTCGTCCGGCGCGATTTCGTCGAGGATCCGGTCGTAGGCCGGGTGCAGATCGTCGCGATCGGTCACGTCCGCGGAACGGTCCAGCAACCTGTCGCCGCGTGCCCGCAGCGCCGCGAGAGTGGCTTCGACACTCTGTTTGCGATTGGTTCGAGTTGCCATTGCTGCCCGTAGGTTCTCGGTCCGCGAGCCGTCTCCGTTGGAGTTCTCGGCCCGACGTTCGGATTGAACATTGGCCGATTCAGCGGCCTCTGCCGCGGCTTCGGCGGCAGCCTGAACGATCTGCCGCGTCGCCTCCTTCGCCGTTCCGAAAGCCCAACCCGTCAGCCTGATCGACGTGAGCGTTGTCGTGGCAGTCAGCCCGACAAGGCTGCGGATCAGACGCTTTTCGACGGATTCGACCGGCGCGATGTCCGCAGCCCAGTCGTACGATTCCGCTTCGACGATCAGGCGATGGTCGTGCTCACTCATACTCATACTCCGACTCATACTCCGAATATTGCGAGGTGCAGGAAACCGGCAAACGAGCCCAGCACGGCCCCGTGTACGAACAACAGCCACTCGTCCTGTTTGACGGCTGAGCGTAGTAGTTCACTGAAATCTTCCGGTGAAAGGATGCTCATGCGTTCGGTGACGAAGACACGAATCTTCTCCGACTGGCTCTCGGCGAACTCCGCGTCCTCGAAGACCCTTGGGTACAGATCGAGCACTTCGGTGGTGGCCAGGCCGGGCAGACGCTTGTAGCTCTGCGAACCGACGGTCATCTTGACCACCGACTTTGCCCAGCCGGCGGCGTCGTCGACGGATTCGCGCAGTACCTGATCGAGCATCCGCCGCGTTCGGTCCGAGCGGGGACCTTCGAGGAGTTCGGTGCCGATGTTCTCGAGCGTCACGACGTGATCGGCCAGGGTTTTTGCGTACCCGGCGATGATCTCGGTGCGGCGTTTGAGGAAAAGTCCCTGCCGCCACGGCACCCAACGGCTGGGGGTGATCGGTTCGAAGATCATCGTGATTCCGAGGTAGTTCACGATGTACCCGATGATCACGCCACCGATGGGAAGCACCCACCACTGCGGAACCAGATGGAGGATTCCGACGAGCACGAAGCCCATCGGGAACCCGAAGTAGAAGCCGAAGTTCTGCATGAACCTGAGCTCTTTGTTGCCCATCGTGCGGAAGATGTCGTTGAGCAGTTTGGGATGCGAGGAGAGGTAGCGGATCACCATCAGCTTCGCGTCGATGAACTCGTCGATGTCCTCTTCGATGCGGTCGGTGATCATGCGCACGCTGGCCGGCAGATCGTCCTCCACCTTGCGGAAGACGGCTTCCTTCACCGACGTCGGAAGGTTGTGCCACAGCTGAGGATTCTCGGCCGTCATGATTCTGGTGACCACGCCGCGCACTTCACTGCGGGAGATGTTCACCAAGTGCTCGGCGATGCTGTCCGGGTCCAGGACGCGATAGAAATCGGCGATGCTGCCGACTTTCGCGAGGGATTTGTCGACGGCGATCGACGCCATCTTCTCCGCCCGCGAGGGGACGATGCCTTGCCAACCGAATCTGCCGTCGCTGGTGATCGCGGGGATCACCTGGACGCGTCGGGGGAGGAACGGGAAGAGCAGTTTGAGGCCGGGCACTTTGATCCCGTGGAAGTTGATCGGCGCAAACAGCATCAGGACGCCCGACCAATTGGTGATGTACCCGATGATTCCGGTGAACAAAGGAATGGTGATCAACTGTTCGAGCAAGTGGTCCGGCACCGTCGCACATCCTCCTCATATCCGAGAACCTCACGTTCGGACATGATTGCCGAAACTTCGCTCTTCGTGGGTGTTTCGTTGGCTACTGCTGCGCCTTCCCAGTTGCGTCAGCATAGAGGCCCGACAATTCGGGCTGTAGGTGGGTAGGAAGTTGATGTAACCTCACGTACATGGTCAGTATTGCGCACAACACGACGACGCCGGTTCTCTTCCGGCGCATCGTTTAGCAACTGCTGACCGAACCCTTTCAGCCCCGGGAGTTATCGCCCCGGGGCTTTCCTGTTTCGTCGCTCCGTGTGCGTCTCCCCTTGAACGATTTGGAGAGCTCTCATGAGCGTTGACCACCGCGAACTCGGGCGCGACCTGGAGTTTTTCGCCACCACCCCCATAGTCGGAGCCGGCCTTCCGCTCTGGTTACCGGACGGCGCCGTCATCAGGAACGAACTCGAAAAGTTCGCCGCCGAACAAGCAGCGCGCTCCGGTTGCCGGGGTGTCTATACCCCCGTTATGGCGAAGAAAGAGTTGTACGAAAGATCTGGTCATTGGTCCAAGTTCTCGGAAGACATGTTCCCCGAAATGAAGATAGGCGGAGAGTCATTTCTCCTTCGTCCGGCTAACTGTCCTCATCACGCTCAGGTATTCGCCGCTCGCGGTCGTAGTTATCGCGAGCTACCTTTCCGCGTTCGTGAACTCGGCTCGATGTTCCGTAGCGAACTCTCCGGAGTTCTCAGCGGATTGAGTCGAGTCCGACAGATCAATCTCGACGACGCACATGTCTTCTGTAGTCGTGAACAAGTGCAAGTGGAAGTGATCGTCGCGCTCGACGCGATCGAGCGCTGCTACTCGACTCTGGGGATTGCCGAACGGGGGTACCGACTCTCGATCAGAGGGGGAGAGGGGCAGTACCTCGGCACCGACGAGCAGTGGGCGGACGCCGAGGATCACCTTCGCGGGGCGCTGAATGCACGCTCGATCGAGTACGTGGAAGCGAAGGGGGAGGCAGCGTTCTACGGTCCCAAGATCGACGTCCAGGTGCGAGACGCGCACGGCCGCGAGGAAACACTCTCGACCGTGCAACTCGACTTCAATCAACCGGAGCGGTTCGACCTCGAGTACACCGCTGAGGACGGATCCAAGGCTCGCCCCGTCATGATCCATCGGGGCTTGCTCGGGTCGATGGAACGCATGACTGCGCTTTTGATCGAAAGGTTCGAAGGGCGGATGCCGCCGTGGCTGGCACCCAACCAAGTCTCGATTCTGCCCGTCGGCGACCGGCACCAGGTTGAGGCCGAGCGTTTGCGGGCCGATCTCGAGGCTCGCGATGTTCGAGTGGCGATCGCGCCTGACGGATCGTTGGGACGTCGCATCCGCGAGGCACGCACTCACCGTGACCCGTACATCGCGGTGATCGGGGACAACGAGGTGCACGGCGGCACCGTCGACGTTCTGGTCCCCGCGCGTGGTGGGCGGGCGGTCGTCGATGCGAGTGTGTTTGTCGCTCAGGTGGTCTCGGGAATCGAGGAGCGTGCCCTGCTTCCGGCAGACTTCTAGCCGACGGGTAGTTCGTGGAGCGCGCGCACCAGTGGCGCGAGTTCGGGTGTTTTGCATGCCTCGTCGAGTGCGGCCTCGAGGGTGGCGTCGTGCGTCGGCCGTGCGCTTTCGAGAAGCTCGCGGCCGGCCGGCGTCAGTTCGGTGTAGATGCCTCGGCGGTCGTCGGCGCACAGGATGCGCGTCAGTAGTCCTCGATCTTCGAGTCGATTGACCAAGCGCGTCGTGGCGCTGCTGCTCAGTGCGGCAGCGCGAGCCAGCTGGGCCATCCGCATGTGCCAGCCGTCCTGGCGGCTCAGTGCGTCGAGCACGGTGTATTCGACGACGGACAGTTTGTGCTCACGCTGGAGCGCGCGTTCCAGTTCGGTGTCGAGGGCGCCGTGCAGTGCTGCGAGCGTGCGCCACCCTTGCGAACGGATTTCGACGGCGTCGTCGGCGATCCCCATGTGATTCTCCTTGTCCGTTTCCTGCGACTCCAGGTTACCAGCTTGCGCATGTAGCGCGCGCGTGCAACTATTTATAGCGCGCCTGCAACTACTGCACACGCCCGCTAACGGCTTACGCGTAAATCTGTGAAAGGAACATCGAGATGCCATTGGGTCTCATTGCCCTCGCTATGGGCGGGTTCGGGATCGGCCTCACCGAATTTGTCATCATGGGCCTCCTGCCCGAGGTCTCGGCTGATTTCGAGGTCACCGAGTCCGTCGCGGGCTACCTGATCTCGGGCTACGCACTGTCGGTGGCGATCGGCGCGATCCTCCTGACCGCTGCCGTCACCCGCTTCGAGCGCAAGAAGGTCCTTCTCTCGCTCATGGTGCTGTTCATCATCGGCAACCTGATGTCTGCGCTCGCGCCCTCCTACGAGGTCATGATGGGCGGACGCATCGTCGCGGCACTGTGCCACGGTGCGTTCTTCGGGATCGGTTCGGTGGTTGCCGCCGACATGGTCGCGCCCAACAAGCGCGCCGGCGCCATCGCGATGATGTTCGCGGGCCTGACCATCGCCAACGTTCTCGGCGTTCCGTTCGGCACTCTGCTGGGCCAGCAACTCGGATGGCGCTCGACCTTCTGGGCCATCACCGTCATCGGCGTCATCGCCCTGATCGGAATCGCAGCACTCGTCCCGACGACGCCCGCCAGCACGACCGGTGGCGGATTGCGCGGAGAGTTGGGGGCATTCCGCAACAAGCAGGTATGGCTCTCGATCGCCATCACCATCCTCGGCTACGGCGGAATGTTCGGAGCCTTCACCTACATCGCCTTCACTCTCACCGAGGTCACCGGCTTCGCGACGTCCAGCGTTCCGTGGCTGCTCATCCTCTTCGGCTCGGGCCTGTTCGTCGGTAACTTCCTGGGCGCCAAGGCGGCCGACCGCTCGCTGACGAAGGCGCTGGTCTGGATTCTCGCGATCCTGACCGTCGTTCTGATCGTGTTCGCCGCCACCGCCGAGAGCAAGGTCATGACCGTGATCTCGCTGTTCTTCATGGGCGCCTTCGGTTTTGCGACGGTTCCAGGTCTGCAGATGCGGATCATGAACTACGCGTCGGCCGCACCGACCATGGCGTCGGGTGCAAATATTGCCGCCTTCAACGTCGGCAACGCGCTCGGTGCATGGCTGGGCGGAATCACCATCGCCGCGGGACTCGGCTTCACCTCCCCGATCTGGATGGGGGCGGCGGTCACCGTCGCCGGTCTGCTGGTCCTGATCGTCGCGGCGAAGATCGACCGCCCGGCAGCGTCAGAGCAGTCGACGTCGAGCACCTCGCTGCACCCGACCGCCGCCTGAACCTGGCAACTGCGCTCTGACCCCATCGCGTGAACGTATCGCTCCCCTTGTCCAACAAGGGGAGCGATACGTTCACGCGGGTCAGGTGAGGCGGAATTCGGCGGTCACCCCGGAGAACGGCGAAATCGCGCCGCTACCCCGAGCCTTCGACGCACCGAAGTGTTGGACTCGATACGTACCCGCCGGAGTATCGGCCGGAACATCCCACGTGATGCGAACGACGGAACCGTTGCTCCCGACCCGGCGCCAGTGCAGTTTGGTGGACCAGTCGTTGTCGTCGGCGACCCGTGTCCAGGATCCGCCGGTATTTCGCTGGATCTCGTAGAAGGTCCCGTTTCGGTGAGTGTCGTTCTTGGGGTGGCCGGTGACGAACTCGACGGCAACCTGCGCACCCGGTGAGCCGTCGCCGGGCTGGACGGTCGCATCGCCGAATTGTGTTCCCGGCAAGGGCTCGTCGAAGTCGACGCCAGGTCCGAAGCTGGGTTGGAACCCGGACAGGTCGGCCGGCGCGGGGCCGCGAGGAGGTTCGGTGCCGTCGCGCATCGCGGCTGCGAGAGCGGCGTACCCCTGTTGATAGGCCGGCAGTGTGTAACGGCCGAACATCGTCGAGCCGCCCTCGTACTGCTGCGAATCGTATTCCTGTGGCGTGGTGCAGTAGCTCGAGTACGAGTTCGCGTAGCCCTGGAAGATGACGTTCTCGAGCGGAACTCCAAGCTCCTCGGCGACGGTTCGACGCACTCGTAATCCGGAGACGATGGTGAATTCCGCAGGGCCACCGACGATGTAGAACTGGCCGATCCGCAGGATCTGGATCTTCAGTACGTTCGGCACCCATCCGCCCGGTGGCAACAGGCCGACCGGAACGACTACGAGCTTGGGGGCCTGTGCATCCTGAAGCCATTGAGGCACAGGAGCATCCATGCCGCCCAAGGCGTCGATCATGGGGTTTCGGGTGCCCTCGGGGAAGATCGGAATTGCAGGCCCGTCCTCGACGCTTCCGGCGCTCATTGCCGCACCGATCGCTGCCGGTGCAGTGCGGTGCTCGCGCCCGTCCGGGGTGAATCTTCCGCTCACCACCTGATTTGCCATGTCCAGGTACATGATCCGACTGTCGACACCACCAGTGACGGTTTCGGAGGCCGAGCCGAAGGCAGTTTGAGCCGCCGCAACCTGGCGCAGCCCGATGATGCGTGCATTCTCGAATTCGTCCTCGGTCGGTCCGCGTCCGGGCTCGAGGAAGAGGTTCGGTGACATGTCGCCGCTGTTGGTCTGCGGAAAAGCGGCAATGAAGCTGGTGTCGCCGTCGAGGTAACGCACACCCCGGTCGTCGTGCTCCCAGAAGTACGCCGCGGCGCCCTTGTTGTCCCCGGAGATGAGATGGTTCTCGTTCGTGAGCGAGGCGCAGTGGGTAGCGAACCAGTTGATCGCCCCGATGTCCTTGCTGCCCCGACTGATCCGCATGACACGCATGTGGTGATCGTTGCCACCGGGGTAGTAGGCCTTGTCCTCTTCGGGATTGAGGTCGAACGCCACTCGCGATCGGTTGACGCTGGCATCGGTGAGGTCGGACCGCCCGAAACGGACGGAGCCCGGCGCCAGGTTCTCGTGGGCAGCGCTGATCGCCTCGACCATGCCGTTGACCTCGGCTTCGAACACCTGCAGTTCGAAGCCGAGAACTGCGAGGTTGTACGCGTAGTTGTGCGAGGCCCCACCACATGCCGCGTGTGAATGGATGGCCGTCAACATGACGTTGCGTTCGGTGTAGATGTCGCCGAATTTCCCAGCCAGCCGGCGTAGGACCTCGTCGTGAACGGACTGGAAGATCATGCAGTTGTCGACGCACACGTAGGCGACCCGTGACCCGCCGGACTCGAAGATGAAGGCGCGTGCGCGCATTCGCTGGTGCAGGCCTTCGGCGCGTTGGTCGAAGCTCGAGTAGCCCATCATGCCGACCTCGGCGACCGGTCCGGTCACATCGGAGATCCCGACACCCACCTGCAACGACGACGACTTGTCGGTACGTGCGGGTGAAACGGTGCGTGCCGGCGAAGCTGCGACGGCCTGGTTCGTCGACAGAGCGGCGAGCGCAGGTGCGGCGGCAGCGCCTGCCAGTACGGTGCGTCGGGTGATCTGCACGAGTGTCCTTTCGGGCGGTCTGACGCGAGTTGGTCAACCGTCCAGGAGTGTAGCCCGAGTCGCACGTGACCGAAAGGGGTGCCGTCGGCTGACACTCAGATCGTTGTCGCCTCCCCGAACGTCATCGCCAGGTTTTTGATGGTCGTGGTCATCAGGGCCCGGCGGGGGAGTCCCAGTTTCCGAAGCTCCGCCGCCATCGGGTGACTACCCAGCTGAACCTCTGCTCCACCAGGGCGCGATTTGACGCCGGTCGGCGCCATGTCCCACGACGTGCACCTGGTTGCGCCGTCGAGATGCGAGTACGCGGCCAACGACATGTTGGCTCCGCCGCCAGGCACGCTGACGCCGGACTTCACACTCAACTGTGTGATGAGTTTGCCGTCGCGCGAGACGGATCCGCGCTTGACCGAGCCGACGTGCTCGGTGTCGAACTCGGCGAGCACCTTCGGGAATCCCCAGATTTCCCGGCCGGCGGCCTTGGTGAACTCTCCGTCCACCGGCAACTCGTGAATGAGTGCCCCTGCAGTTCCGGCAGCGAGCGAACGTAGATCTCCCAGCACCGAGGTTTCGGGAGGCGCAGTGTGGCTACGCACCATGTACGTCACCCCGAATTCGTTGTACGGCCCCAGATCCCCATCGATGTAGTCGACAAAAACCAGGCCGCACAGCGCCCGGCCGGGACGGTACTGGAGCACGGTCAAGCCGGTGTAATCGATGATCGACTGCGCCGTTGCGCTGGGTACCGAGTACAACGCCATGAAGGCCGACGCGGTGCGAACTTCGACGGGCATCTCGACCTTCTTGCCTAGAATCGTGTAGCTCATGGCGCGACCACCCCGCGGAGCCCGTCGGATCCGTAGACGGGTTCGAGCATCGAGCGGAAATCCGGTCCGCGGCGAAGCATTTGGCCTCCGTCGACGTTGATGATCTGCCCGGTGATCCAGGTGGACTGCGGTCCGAGGAGGAAGGAAGCGAGTCCGGCGACGTCCTCGACCTCGCCGACGCGTTCGAGCGGAGTGTTGGCCAGGTAATCGTCCAGGATGGGGCCACCGTCGGTGATGAGCGCGACCAGATCCGTTCGGGTCAGACCCGGCCGGATCGCATTGACACGAATGTTGCTGGCGCCCAGTTCGTCTGCCGCCAATTGCACCAGGTGGTCGACGCCGGACTTCGAGACGCCGTACGCGCCGAACCAGCGATGTGTGTTGCTGCTGGCGATCGACGAGATCGCGACGATGGATCCACCGCCGCCTGCCACCAGCGCCCGCGCGCCGTGCTTGATCGTCAGCATGGTCCCCGTGACGTTGAGGTCGACGGTGCGGCGCCACGCGTCGACGTCGAGTTGCGTGACCGGTGCGATGGTTTCGTTCCCGCCGGCGCAGGCCACCACTCCGTCGAGCTTTCCGGTGACGGAGACCGCCGCGGCAACAGCGGCGACGACGTCTGCCTCGATCGTGACGTCGGTAGGGGAGACGCTGACCGATCCTTCCGGACTCGACTGCCGGATCGATTCGGCGGCAGCTTCGAGTTTCTCCTTGTTGCGTCCGCAGATCGTGACGTGAGCGCCAGACGCAACCAGCGAACGAGCGATGCCCAGACCGATGCCACTACCGCCGCCGGTCACCAGTATCGATGTGCCGGTGAAAGTGGGTATGCCCGCTGAGGCGGTGTCGTCGTCCATGCGTGTCTCCTGGTCGTTGCTCCGGCGGGCTCGCGTGCTGATTCTGGAGGTTTTCCGGTTCGGCTTCGGTGAAAACGCCCCACGCTATATAGGAACAGGTTCTACTTATTGAGGCAAGGGTTGTGCGAGAGGTGGAGTGATGGCTACCAGACCGACCTTCGATTTGATCGACGGACGCTTCTACAGCGGAGGCCTCGGGAATGTGCGCGACGCATACGCCTGGATGCGTGATCACGAGCCCGTGTACCGAGACGACGCCAACGGAATCACCGCGGCCGCGAGCTACGACGCCGTCGTCGCAGCCGAGCGGGATCCCGAACTGTTCTCCAACGCCGGCGGCATCCGTCCCGAAACGGGTCCATTGCCGCAGATGATCGACATGGACGACCCGCAGCACCTCACGCGTCGACGCTTGGTCAACGCGGGTTTCACACGTAAGAAGGTCGAAGCCAAGGCCGGCCGTATCCGGGAGATCTGCGATCAACTGATCGACGCCGTCTGTGAGAAAGGAGAAGCCGACTTCGTCGCAGACCTGGCCGCACCACTTCCCATGGCCGTCATCGGCGACATGTTGGGTGTCCGTCCCGAGGAACGCGCGTTGTTTCTGCGGTGGTCGGATGATCTGGTGAAGGCATTGGGAAGCAACGCTTCCCAGGAGCAACTGCAGGCCATGATGGCTGCGTATGTCGACTTCACCGCGTACATGATGCGAACCATTGCCGAGCGGAGGAGCGAGCCGGCCGACGATTTGGTGAGCACATTGATTCACAGCGCGGTTGACGGCGAGGCCCTCTCCGATCAGGAAATCGTCAACGAGTCCCTACTGATACTCATCGGCGGTGACGAGACCACACGGCACGTCCTGAGCGGCGGCATGGAGCAGCTGCTGCGCCATCCGGACCAGCATCGAGCGCTGGTCGACGATCCCGATGCCATTCCGTTGGCTTTGGAGGAGATGCTGCGGTGGTCGTCGCCGATCAAGAACATGGCTCGAACTCTGACCCGTGATACCGATTTCTTCGGTGCGCAACTGAAGGCGGGTGAGAAGATGCTGCTGCTCTTCGAATCGGCAAATTTCGACGAGTCCGTGTTCCTGAACGCCGAACGGTTCGATATCGGCCGCACACCGAATCCACACGTGGTCTTCGGCTTCGGAACGCATTTCTGTCTGGGTAATCAGCTGGCCAGGCTCGAGGGACGGATCATGTTCGAGCAACTCTTCGCCAGGCTGCCGGGAATGGCACTTGCCACCGACGCGCCGTTGCAGCGGCGTGCCGCCAACTTCGTGTCCGGTCTCGAATCGATGCCGGTGCGGTTTACCGCTTCGGCGCCGTCAGCCGGGTAGTTGGCAGTTGGGAGGCGCAGCATCTTCGGAGAGGGGGCTGCCCGCCGGATTGACGTAGACGACCTCGAGTACCAATGGTGTTGTCTGCGAGTTGTTTCCGATGTGCACATGATCTGAACCGCTCGGTTCGATCAAAGTATTTCCGGCGCTGTAGATCCCGTCGACGGAGCAATCGGATCGGTAGTGGCTCAACGTGCCCTGCGCGATCAGTGCGTAGAGCGTCCCGTCGTGGAAGTGCCAACCGGTGGAACCGCCGGGGTCGATGGTGATCTGACGCAGGATGTAGTCCTTGCCGTCGAAAGTCACCTGCCCGAGGATTTCACCGTGTACTCCCGTGCTCGGTGTTGCCGACGCATTGATCGGCGTCAGAGACAGCCCGATCGCTGCGGACACTGCAAGCAGAACCTGATGGCGTTTACGCATGAGCGGCCCTCCCAGACGGATGTGCTCCTGAGTGTCCTCCGTCGGCGCCCGGTTTATCCCAGTTTTCGTGGATCTTGCAGGGTGAAGGCAGAGGTATGCCCTTGAGTGGCGGTTACGCTCGTGCCATGCAGCAAGTCGCGACGAGGCGCCGGAGCCAGCCGCCGCCTGCGCGCTTCATGTTCGAGGCATTGATCGATCCGTACCGCCAGCCCGCCCGGCACTGGCTGGAACTGCTCGAGACCGAGGTCGAACCGGAGATCGTCAGGGCCGTAGAACCGGAGCTGGTGATCTGGTCGTCGATCTGGCCGGACCGCCCTGACGCCGTCATCCGATTCGACATCGAGGCGGTCGGAAGCGGCACGATGCTGCGTTGGACGCTCTTCCTCGAAGATCCGATACCGTCGGAGGCGGAGGTCGTGCGGATGCGAAAGCGGCTCAACACCTTGATAAATGCGAATCTCAGGTTCAACTTCGGCCAATAAGTTGGATCACTGCCGCATTACTTGGTGTCGACTCGGCCGATCGGGTCGGCGTTGTCGCAGAACGCGGCCCGGGCCGCTGGCCAGCTGGTCTCATCGATGCGCAACGCGGTCCGAAGGTAGGCAGTACTCATCCGTTGGATGGCGGCGACCCGCTCTGGGTTCTCGTCAGTGGTCTCGGCGACTTCGTATCCGACGATTCCGCCGAGTGCGTGCTCGGCACCGTAGAAGGTCAGGAGGTCGGTGGCTCCGGGGCTGTGCGTGTAGGCGTCGGTGAACCAGTCAGGTCCGCGGCTGGACATCTTGGACTGGTCGTGGTCGCCCGCGACGACGAGTGTCGGCGTCGTCAGTTCCTGGAACGAGGGGCGCATGAACGGGAAGTTCGCCTGTGCGAACGGATGCAGGTTCTCGCCGCCGAGACCGGTTGCTGCGAACAGGATTCCCGCGGTGACGCGGCTGTCGGACATGTTCTGGCCGACCTGGCCGGCCTCGTCGAAGACCCTTGCTCCGAGGAGCGACTGAGCGGTTTGCCCGCCCCAGGAGTGACCAGTGACGGCAACTCGACTGCGGTCGATGCGGCCGGCAAGTCCGGGCACGGCAATTTCGATGGTGTCGAGCTGATCAAGGATGCGTGTGAGATCCGCGATCCTCTCGGTCCAGATCGTCGGGAAAACCGGGTGGTCGAACCCGAAACCGTTCCGGCGCGAGTCCAGATGTGTCGGCTGGATCACCACGAATCCGTGGGATGCCCAGAATGCCGTGAGTGGCGAGTATCCATCGAGGTTCCAGCCGTTGCCGTGGGAGAACACCACAACGGGGAGGTTCGTGCCTGCTGCCGGAGCAGACACACGTACTTCCAGCGGGACAGGTCGATCGGGGGCGAACAACTCGACGGGGGCAACGGAGACGACCGGGGTGCCGGCGCCGATGATGCCGTTCAGAGTGTCGATCATTGATGAGGTCATGGCAAGTTCCTTGCTGAGGCTGCACCCTGCGATACTGTTTATCGGAGCGTCGTTCCGCAACATTACGGAGCGGTGTTCCGTAATGCAAACATATGTTGTGAGTCAGCGAGGAGTGCACATGGCTGATGCCCAGGACGAGCAGTCGCGCGTCGCCTCTCCCAAGCAAGTCGGTCGCCCACGTCGAAGCGAGCAGGCGCTGCTCGACGCGGCGGCAGCAGTGTTCGTAGAGTCCGGAGTCGACGCTCCGGTGCGGGAGATTGCGGCGAAGGCCGGCGTCGGCATGGGGACGATCTACCGCCACTTCCCGACGCGCCCCGAGTTGGTGGTCGCCGTATACCGACACCAAGTCGAGGCGTGTGCGGACGCGGGCCCACAGATGCTCGCGGAGAGTGCAACGCCGGAGGCGGCTTTGCGGGCATGGGTGGCTTTGTTCGTGGAGTTCCTGGTCACCAAGCACGGGCTCGCCGGCGCACTGCAAGGAGACAGCGCCGGGTCCGACGCTCTGCACGCCTACTTCGTCGACCGCCTCGTCCCGGTATGTAGCTCCCTCCTGGAGGCAGCGCTCGAGTCTGTTGGCACTGCTTCGCGGGTCGATGCGTACAACGTGCTCAAAGGCATCGGGAACCTTTGTATCGGTGCTGGGTCCGATGCCCGGTACAAGGCCGAGGTCCTTGTACAACTATTCATCTCGGGCGTACTCGCGCGAGAGGTTCGTTGACGCTCGGCTCAGTCAGATCAACTCCGGATTCTCGGCGTACACCTCTTCGAGGATCGACATGTCGAACAGTTGGTCCGCCGTAATCTCCAGCCCCGCTTTCGACAGTGCCGCGATGTTCTGTTCGATCAGTTGGGGTGTCATCGTGAACAACCCGTTTGCTTTGGTATCTGCCGACACCACAAGATCGTTCTGTGCGGTGGCTTCCTTGATCTGCTCTTCGAGTTCCAGGTTCTGGTCCTTGCCGTAGACCTCGACGGCAAGCCGCGCCGACTCTGCCGGATCAGCGACCGCATCCTTCCATCCCTGGATCTCGGCCTTCAGGAATGCCTTGAGCTTGTCCCTCTCGTTGTCGATGGTGGACTGGAGAACCGTGAACGATTCGGCGACCAACGGCAAGTTGTAGTCCGCGAAGAGGAAGTGGGCGTTGGGGAAACCTTTGGCGGCCAGTGTGATCGGCTCGTTGGTCACGTAGGAGACCCAGCCGTCCACCTCGCCGTTTGCCAGGGGGCTCGGATCGAACTGCGCGGGCACGATCGTCATCTGGCTTTCGGTCAGGCCGTTTGCTGCCAGGAGAGCTCCGAAGACGAGCTGATTGGAATCCTGGACGCCGATCTTCTTGCCGATCATGTCCTGCGGTGAGTTGATCGGTGCCGCAGCGGAACTGACAATCGCAAACGGATTCTTCTGGAACGTCGCCCCGACGATCCTTGCCTCCAGTCCATCGAGCACAGCGGGGGCTGTGAGCTGCGGTGCGGACATTCCGATCCACACCTTGCCGGTGTCCAAGCCGGCTTCGACGCCGGTGCCGGCTGCGCCACCTGCCACCAGGTCTACATTCCCGAACCCGGCATCCTTGTAGTACCCCTTGTCGAGAGCGAAGTACTCGCCGGCGAACTCGATGTTCTTGATCCAGGACAGCTGCACTGCAACTGTTCCGAATTCGGAACCGTCGTCCGTGGTTCCGCCACTCGAACTGCTGGAGTCACTGCTACACGCGAGCAATGAGGCACTGCCGGCGACTGCGATGCCGGTCAGCGCGGAGTAGCGGAAGAAGGCCCTGCGGTCCAGCTGGCGGACGGGCTTGAATGGCGTCATGAATCGGAACACTAGGGCCAGTCGGTTTCGTTCAGTTTGCTTGGGAGAGAGAGTTTGTTGAGGTCGTGTTAACAGATGTCACGACTTGCCCGCCGAAGGACCGAAACGAGACAGAGCGATGTTTTCGAAGATCCCGATCACGGCGTAGAGGACGATCGACACCACGGTGATCACCACGATAGATGCCCACAATTCGTTGTACTGGTAGCGCGGAATGGCTTTGATCATGCTCGAACCCAAACCTTGACCGCTACCGAGCCATTCGCCGATCAGTGCTCCGATCAAAGCGCCGGGCACTGACACCCTAGCGGCGGCGAACACCGCCGGAAGTGCGGACGGTACCGACACCATTCGCAATGCGGTCCAACGACTCCCGCCGTACGCAGCGATGAGGTCTTGTGCCTGAGCCGGAGCGGCGCGCAGACCGACCATGATCATGACCAGGGCCGGGAAGAACACCACTATCGCAACCATGACCGTCACACCCACGATTCCGCGGCCGAATATCAGGACGATGATCGGGGTCATCGCAACGAGAGGAACAGATCGTAGAAGCATTGCAACGGGCATGAAAGTCTGTTCGACAGTGCGGGAAACGACGAAGATCGATGCCACCACGAGCGCGGCAGTCATTCCGACGGCAAAGCCGACACCGGCGTCGCGCAGAGTGATGAACAGGTTGTCGATGATGCCCGAACGAGCGTCGGCGGATTTAGGACCGGAGAACAGGTACTCCCAGACGTCGGCCGGCGTCTTTCCCACACGCGGGCCGACCTGGGGGAAGGTGTTGAGGAAGACCACCCAGATGACAAGCAGCAGTGCCGAGGCGATGGCAATCGGAGCGAGGAATCTCAATGTTCCTCGTACCGCGGTCATTTCTGTGCTCCCGGAGCGCTCGTCCACGGGGTGACGAGCCGGGCGATCGCTGCGACGACGGCGTATCCCAGGCCGGCGAGCAAGGCGGCGGCGATGGCCATTCCCCACGTTCGCGGGACGTTGTACGATGTCTGAGCGGCCGTGAGTGCGACGCCGATCCCGCTGTCCACCCCGCCGAGATACTCTCCGAGGATGGCACCGAGTACAGCCGAGGGTGCAGCAATCTTGAGGGCGGCAAAGGTACTCGGAAGTGCGCTCACCAGTTGAACTTTGGTGAACTTCTGCCAACGCCCACCGCCGTAGGCGGCAACGAGATCGAGGCTCGTCTTGTCTGCCGATCTCAGGCCTGCGAGTGTGCCGACCATCGTGGTGAAGAAGCAGTACATCGCGGCGAGAAAGATCGTGGGGGTCCGGCCGCCGAAGACGACCAGGATGATTGGGCCAAGCGCCAACAGCGGTGTGCAGTAGCTCAGGATCGCCAATTGTGTGGCCAATCCCTCGATGGGCGGAATGAGGACGACAAGCACGGCAAGCGTGATCGCCAGCAGATTTCCCCAGAGAAAGCCCTGCAGCGCACCGGAAGCCGTGACGGTGAAATTGGGTCCGTAGAGCGACCAACCGTCGTCGAACATCGTCGAGACAACCACCCACGGCGTCGGAATCGTACCTCCCGCAACACCGGCCGCCGCCAGAATCCACCAGAGAGCGATCAGTCCGCAGATGCCGACTGCACCGCCGAACCACGTTGGACGCTTCAATCGGATCCGGCGCGGCACAGATGGCTGCGCCGCCGCGGTCGCGACGTTCTCGATATCGGTAATTGTCATGCGACGCCTGCTTTTCCGAAGAGCAGTCCGGAGAGGTAGTCGTGGATCTCGTGGAACTCGGGTGTACGCATCATCTCGGGAGTACGCGGGCGCGGCAGGTCGATCGGCACGACTTCGAGGACGCGTCCGGGCCTCGGCGTCATGACGGCAACGACGTCGGAGAGGAACACGGCTTCGGCGATTCCGTGAGTCACCATCAACGTGGTCGCCGGCTTCTCGGTCCAGATCCTGAGCAATTCGATGTTGAGTCGTTGTCGGGTCATGTCGTCCAGCGCGCCGAAGGGTTCGTCGAGTAGGAGGACACTCGGCTTGACCACGAGCGATCGTGCGATCGACACACGCTGACGCATACCGCCGGACAATTGAGCGGGCTTGGCCTTCTCGAATCCTTCGAGGCCGACGAGAGCGATCAGGTCGGCGATCTGGTCGGGGTCGGGATCGATGCCGGCAACCTGCAGCGGCAGTTTGATGTTGGAGGTCACCGTCCGCCACGGCAGCAAAGCCGAATCCTGGAAGGCGATTCCGAGTTCGCGGCGCTTGCGTAACTCGGCCGGAGACTGTCCGTTGACAAGTGCTGTTCCCGACGTCGGAGTGTCGAGGCCCGCAAGGATGCGGAGAACGGTGGACTTCCCGCATCCGGACGGCCCGAGCAGAGACAGAAAGGAGCCTTCGCTGGTTTGAAGGGACACGTCGGTCAGCGCGGTCACCGACCGACGACCCATCTCGAAGGTCTTGCCGAGGCCGGAGATGTCGAGACCGGTTCCAGCGGGGCGAGGTGTGGTGACGGGACTGGTCATTCCCGCACAGTACGAACGTCCGGTTGCGGTCATGTTGCCTGCGCGTCACCGCTGCGTGAGGCTGGTTCGGCGTCTCCTGTCACAGCGCCGTGGTGAGATGGACGTCTGGACGGAGTGAGGGGAGCGAAGATTGCTGAAGTTGTACCGGGCCGAGCGTTCGGACACCTTGGTCTCGGCGTTGGCCACGCTCCTCCGTACACCGCTGTCGGATCCATTCGCCCGGGAAACTGTTGCGGTGCCGGCCAAGGGCGTCGAGCGTTGGCTCAATCAGCGGCTGTCCTCCCAGCTAGGCACGTCCGGACCGTCAGCAGTGGACGGAATTTCTGCGAACATCGCGTTTCCATCACCCGCGCGCCTGGTCGCGGAGTCCGTGGCCGCGGTCAGTGGAATCACGGCTGACGACGACCCATGGTCGCCGACGCGATTGGTATGGACGGTTCTCGACGTGATCGACGAGTCCCTCGGCGAGCCCTGGTGCGGAGTCCTGGCGAAACATCTCGAAGGCCATCGTGAAGGTCGACGGTTTGCCTCCGCCACACATGTCACCGAACTCTTCCGCAGTTATGCCGCGCAACGACCACAGATGCTGATCGACTGGGCCGCCGGGCGGTTGACCGACGGACACGGATTGGCGCTGTCGGAGGATTTCGAATGGCAGGCACGTCTGTGGTGCATCGTCGCGGACAAGATCGACGTTCCGGGGCCCGCAGAGCGACTGGGGCAAGTGAGCCGCGCGCTGGTCGAGGACCCGGCCTTGGTCGACCTACCGGAACGTCTGTCGGTCTTCGGGCCGACCCGGCTGCCGGTCGATCAGCGAATGATCTTGAGCGCACTCAGTGCGAATCGGGACGTGCACATCTGGCTCCCGCATCCCAGCCCCGCGCTGTGGACCAAGATGAGCTCGCGCATACCGCCTCGAAGTGAGAGCACGATCCGACGTTCGGAAGACGGGTCGGCGCTGATATCCGCCAATCCGTTGCTGTCGAGTCTTGCTCGCGACGTTCGTGAACTTCAGATCAGCCTCGGTGCCGCCGAGTTCGAGTCGGTGCATCTTCCCGAACCAGCCGGCCCGAAATCCCTCCTGGCGACGGTCAAGGCCGATGTCATCGCAGATCGTGCTCCCAGCGTTGCAGCGGAACCGGACGGGACAGTTCAGGTCCACGCTTGCCACGGGCCGGCACGGCAGGTCGAGGTGCTCCGCGAATGCCTGCTCCGATTGTTCGAGGACGACCCGACATTGCAGCCGCGCGACGTACTCGTGATGTGCCCGGACGTCGAAACGTACGCACCTTTGGTTCGTGCTGCATTCGGGCAAGGCGTCCATGGCCACCCGGGGCATCTCCTTCGAGTAAGGCTGGCAGACCGCGGATTACGTCAGACCAATCCTGTCCTGGCCGTTCTCGGCTCTCTCCTCGAATTGGCCGACGGCCGGGCTACAGCCAGTGAGGTTCTCGACCTGGCCGCGACCGAGCCTGTCCGCACACGTTTTTCGTGGGGCGACGACGAGTTGGAAAGACTGCGGGAATGGACGACGGAAGCGGGTGCTCGCTGGGGAATCGGTAGTCGGCAGCGTGCCACGTTCGGTCTCGATGCATTTCCGCAGAACACCTTCAACACCGCCATGGACCGAATCTTGTTGGGGGTCAGCGCGGACGAATCGGAAAATGCCTGGTTGGATCTCGCGCTGCCACTCGATGACGTGGACGGCACAGACATCGATCTGAGTGGTCGTTTCGCAGAGTTCGTCGATCGCCTGGCAGTCTCGTTTCGCGATCTTGCCGGCCCACATTCGCCGGCCGAATGGCTTCGTGTGCTGATGCGGGCCCTGGATCTGCTGACCGACACTGCGCCCGCAGATTCCTGGCAGAGCGCGGGGGCCCACCGCGAACTGGTAGCTGCTGTCGAATTCGGCGGAGAGACGGTGTTACGTCTGGCCGATGTTCGCGCGATGCTCTCGCGCAGCCTCGCGGGCAGACCTACGCGTGCCAACTTCCGAACCGGCGAACTGACGGTGTGCACGATGGTTCCGATGCGTTCGGTGCCGCATCGCGTGGTCGTTCTGATCGGGCTCGACGACGAAGTGTTCCCTCGAACCGGTGGAGTCGACGGCGACGACATCTTGTCCCGTGATCCCGTTGTGGGGGAGCGTGATCTGCGCAGTGAAGACCGGCAACTGCTTCTCGATGCCGTGATGTCTGCGGGTGAGCATCTGATTCTGTTGTATACCGGTGCCGATCCGGTCACCGGCGTCGTCAGACCACCGGCGATCCCCCTCAGTGGCCTCCTCGACGTACTCAGTGCGACGGTGGGCCCGGAAGCGATCAACGGGGTGCTGACTCGACACCCGTTGCAGTCGTTCGACAATCGAAACTTCGCGCCGAACAAGCCGTTCAGCTTCGACACGGCAGCGCTGGCCGGTGCCAGGGCTGCTGCCGGAACACCGATCGAATTGCCGACAGTCTTGTCGGCCAAGCTACTCGAGGTGCATCCGAAGGAAGTGAACCTTGCCGACCTGGTGAACTTCCTCGTACACCCCGCCCGTGGTTTTCTGCGCCAACGCCTCGGCGTCCGGGTACCGGAACTCGACGACGACATCGCGGATTCGCTGGCAACCGAGCTCGATCCACTGACCACCTGGGCTCTGGGTGACCGGATGCTTCTCTCGCGCTTGGCTGGACGCAGCTCTGCGGATTTCCGTGCAGCCGAGTGGCGCCGCGGTACTTTGCCGCCCTACAACCTGGGCGCCTCGGTTCTGGGCAACGTCGAGTGGGTGGTAGACCAACTTGCCGGTCTTGCATTGCCACACCTCGAGGGCGACTCCGAGGCTGTCGACGTCGACATCGACCTCGGTGACGGGCGTCGTCTCACCGGAACGGTAACCGGTGTGCACGGCAATTCAGTGGTGCGGGCATCGTATTCCTCACTGGCGCCTAAACATCGGATGACGGCCTGGATCAACCTGCTCGCCTTGAAAGCGCACGGCCGACCCGGTGCGCTCGATGCAGTCTCCATCGGACGGGGTCGGGGAAAGATAGCAGCGGCACGATCGGTGCTCGATGCGCCAGGCAATGCGGTCGAGATCCTGCAGCAACTGGTGAACCTACGCGAGCGGGGGCTGCAGCGTCCGTTGCCGATGTGGGCCGCTACTTCAGCCGAATATGCGCGCCGACGCTTTGGTGGCGAGTCGGTCGACGATGCGACAAACGGTGCGGACACCCAGTGGACCGGGCAGTACGGCGAGATGATCGATCCAAGCAACGCTTACGTTTTCGGAGAAGCTCGAACACTGGCGGAGTTGGCTGCGGATCCGCCGTCGGACGACGAATTCGTCTGGGCCGAGGAACCGACTCGATTCGGAGTTCTCGCCCGACGACTGTGGGATCCGTTGCTGACCAACGAAAGAGCGGAGTAACCCGTGGACTTCGACCTTTTGGGGCCACTACCGACCGGCACCGCGGTGTTGGAAGCGAGCGCCGGAACTGGCAAGACCTACGCGATCGTCGGACTCGCGACCCGTTGTGTTGCCGAAGGTCTCGCTGACATTTCGCAAGTTCTGCTGGTGACATTCAGCCGGGCCGCCACTCAGGAACTTCGTGAGCGTGCCAGGGAGAGGTTCGCCGGAGTGTCCGCCGCTCTGGTCGACCCGGAGGCGGCGAGGCGGTCGGATGATGATCTGGTGTCGTACCTCGCGACAGCTGACGACGAGGAGATCGGCGTGCGGCGTCGTCGACTCCTGCGCGCTCTCGCGGAGTTCGACGCCGGCACCATCACGACAACCCACAGTTTCTGTCAGAGGATGCTCGACGGACTCGGCATCGCCGGGGAACGCGAACCCGACACAACTTTTGTGGAGTCGGTCGACGACCTGATCAGTGAGGTCGTCTCGGATTTGTACCTCAGCCGCTACAGCCGGACGGACTCGTCTCCACCGTTTTCCACGAAGGACGCGCTGGCCATTGCCCGAAGCGCAGTCGGCGATGGCCAGGCAATTCTCGAACCCGACGGCGAGGAGGAGACCGCTCCCGGTCAGCGAGTCCTGTTCGCGGCGGCTGCTCGTCTCGAGGTTGAACGACGTAAGCGGACCAAAGGAATTCGCGACTTCAACGATCTCCTGACGCTGCTGCACGGCGTGTTGACGGATCCGGAATACGGCCCCGTCGCGTGCCGTAGGGTGCGCGAGAAGTTCAAGGTCGTGCTGATCGACGAGTTCCAGGACACCGATCCGTTGCAGTGGGACATTCTGCGGTTGGCCTTCCACGGACACACCACCCTGGTCCTGGTCGGTGATCCCAAGCAAGCTATCTACGCGTTCCGCGGGGCAGAAGTCCTGAGCTATCTCGATGCGGTCGATCAGGCGGATGCACACCAGGAGTTGACCACCAATTGGCGCAGCGATCCAGGGTTGTTGGCGGCACTCGAACACCTCTACGGCGGCGCCGCACTGGGTAACGAGGGTATCGTCGCGCATCCAGTGGAGGCTTCGCACAAGAAGTCTCGGTTGTCCGGCCCGGTGCCGATGCGTGTACGCCATCTGCCGCGTACCGGAGCCGGACCGCTCAATCGTTCGGGATTTCCGGCCGTAGGCAGACTTCGCAGTCGCGTCGCGGACGACGTCGCAGCAGACGTGGTCGGACTGCTGGGCAGCGATGCCCGCTTGGCAGTCGACGGTGATCCGCGCCCGGTCGAGCCGGGAGACGTCGCGGTATTGGTGCGGACCCACAAGCAGGTGGCGATGATTCGCGATGCCCTCGATGCCGTAGGTGTACCGTCCGTATTGACCGGCGGTTCCAGTGTTTTCGCGACATCCAGCGCAATACAGTGGCTGTGGCTGCTGCAGGCGATCGAGCAGCCGCACCGGTCCGATCGCGTCCGGTTGACTGCCCTTTCTCCGATCTTCGGGCGCACCGCCGAAGAATTGGACCTCGACGGCGACAACGTCGTCGCGGAACTCGCGGGTCAACTGCGCTCATACTCCGGGTTGTTCGCACGCGTCGGGTTCGCGGCCGTGTTCGAAAGGGTCTCCGCCGAAACGAATCTGGAGAAGCGTGTACTCGCGGCCCCGTCCGGCGAACGAGATTTCACCGATCTGCGACACGTCGCACAACTTCTCGGCCGCGTCGCCATCGAGGAAGCGTTCGGGTTGAGCGCATTGGTTCGCTGGCTCTCCGATCGGATCAAGGACCCGACGTCCGGGAGCGCCACCGACAGAAGCCGTCGCCTCGACAGTGATGCTGCCGCTGTACAAATCGCAACCGTGCACGCCACCAAAGGACTCGAATTCCCGATCGTCTACGTCCCGTTCAGTTGGGAGAGCGTGGGCGGCTTCAACTCTCCGACGCAGTTGTTGCACGATCCGGAAGGGCGCCGCATCCTCGACGTCGGTGGGCAGGAAGGCCCGGGGCACAACGCCAGAAAGACTGTTGCGGAGGCTGAAGAAGCAGGCGAAGAACTGCGGCTGCTGTACGTGGCGCTGACCCGGGCACAGTGTCAACTAGTGCTCTGGTGGGCGCCAAGCTACGGGACCTCACGCTCGCCACTGCACCGGTTGATGCTCGGACGTACACCCGGCATCGCCGAACCTGCTCGGGTAGTGAAGGTGCTCGACGACGGTACAACCGCAGCACGACTCGCGACGTGGCCGGCAGCAGCTTCCGACGTGATCTCGGTGGAACCAGTTGGTCCACATCCGCCGTCGCCCGTCCAGTGGTCCGGTGCAGCCGCAGACGTGACCGAACTGGCCGCGGCGCGTTTCGATCGAGACCTGGACACTCTGTGGCGTCGTACGTCGTACTCGGCACTGACCGCCGGAGCGCACCACGCGGTCACGAGCACCGACAGTGAGGTAGAGGATCCCGAAAAGGACGACGAGCCAGAGGATTCCGTAGACGTCGGGACCGTCATCCCCTCGCCGCTGGAGGCGTTGCCTTCACCGATGAACGGTCTTCCGGCGGGCGCCGCATTCGGCACGCTGGTGCATGAAGTGCTCGAGGTGGTGGACACTGCTGCTTCAGACCTGAGAGCGGAACTCCGTATACGCTGCGCGGAGGCGGTCTCGGTTCGGGCGGCCGAGGTCGACTCCGAAGCACTCGCGGATGCGTTGTTGCTGGTGATGCAGACTCCACTGGGATTCGGAACCTTGGCCACGATCGCGCCGAAAGATCGTCTTCCCGAACTCGATTTCGAACTCCCGCTGGCCGGTGGCGACGATCCGGTGTCGATGAGTGTCACACTTCGCGGAGTGTCGGAACTGTTGAGGCGCCACCTTCCCCCGGACGACATTCTGGCGTCGTACGCCGACCAACTTGACCGTGTCGAGACGTCACCGATGCGCGGGTTCCTGACGGGCAGTATCGACGCCGTCTTGCGGATCCCGGGCCCGTCGTTCGTGATCGTCGACTACAAGACAAATCGGCTGGGCCGCGGCGATCTGACGGCTGCCAACTACACGCGTGAACTCATGGCGACGGAGATGATGCGCTCGCACTATCCCCTGCAGGCGCTGCTGTATTCGGTTGCGCTGCATCGGTATCTGCGGTGGCGACTGCCCGACTACGATCCGCATCGCCATCTCGGAGGCGCGCAGTATCAATTCGTGCGGGGGATGCTCGGCCCGGACAGTCCGCCGGAATGTGGTGTATTCGAATGGAAACCGCCTGCTCAGCTGACGGTTGAACTATCGGATCTGCTGGCCGGTCTTGATGCGTCCCACACAGTAGGGGAGAAGATTCGATGACCGAGGCGCAATTGGCGCAGCGCGCCAAAGGGATCGTGCGAATCTTCAACGAAGCCGGGGTTCTGGTTGCCGCCGATGTTCATGTCGCGACGAGAGTGTGCAGCCTGGGCGGTGAAACTTCCGAAGAAGTGATGCTGGCCGCGGCGTTGGCAGTTCGGGCCGTGCGATCAGGTTCGGTGTGCCTCGATCTACGACGGATGCGTGATGTGAGCGTCGACAATGCGACGGAAGACGAACTCACGTCGTTGCCGTGGCCCGAACCGTCGGAGATCGTTGCCGCCCTTCGGCTGAGCCCTCTGGTGATCGGCGGCAACGCCGGACCACTCAGGCCCCTCCGGTTGGTCGACACGGTCGACGGTGAGCTTCTCTACCTCGATCGGTACTTTCTGCAGGAGCAGACGATTCGGCGAGTGCTCGACGAGCGTGCGTCCACGTGGCCACCCGCCGACCTGAAAGCGGTCCGAACGCGCCTGGATTCGCTGTTCGTAGACGAGAACGGGCCGACCACCAGCCCTGATCGTCAACGGATAGCCGCTGCTCTTGCCGCGACACAGTGGACGACGGTCATCGCCGGTGGGCCCGGAACCGGCAAAACCCATACGGTCGCACGTATTCTCGCTCTCCTGTCGGAGGAACTGGGTTCGAATGCTCGCATCGGGCTGGCCGCACCGACGGGCAAAGCCGCAGCACGTCTGCAAGAGTCCGTACGTGAGCAGACCGCGAGCCTTGGCCTTCCCGAAGAACTCGCGGCCATGACCCTGCACCGGCTACTCGGTTGGCAGCGGGGGAGTTCGAGCCGTTTCAAATACAATGCGACCAACAGACTTCCCTACGATGTGGTCGTCGTCGACGAGACGTCGATGGTCTCCCTCACCTTGATGGCGCGCCTGCTCGAGGCCGTTCGCCCCGATGCCCGGCTACTGCTCGTCGGCGATCCCGATCAGTTGACCTCCGTCGACGCCGGCGCTGTTCTTGCTGACCTTGTCGCCCGCCCGGTAGAAGTCAGTGGAAATCCGGCGCTGACACAGTTGGTGGGTGACGATCTCACGGCCACCGGTTCCGAAGAGTCCCTGAGTGTGGACGAGCAGGATCGTCTGCGGGGCGGGATCATTCAACTCTCACGTGGGCGCCGCTTCGACGGAACCATCGCGTCGTTGGCCAGAGCAGTACGCGCTGGAGATTCCGCTGAGGTTCTGCGCATCCTGCGTAGTGGCGATCCCGCCGTCTCCTTCCATTCTCCCGAGGACGTTGACGCATTACGCGCCGATATCGTTGCGAGTTCAGAGGTGGTGACGGCGTCGGCCGAGGAGGGTGATGCGATCGGCGCCCTGAAAGGCCTGGAATCGCACCGTCTTTTGTGCGCTCACCGTGACGGACCGTACGGTGTCGGGCGGTGGGCGCAGCAGGCGATGGAGTGGGTCGGCACGGCATCAGGGCAATTCCTGGACCCGACGAGGTGGTATCCGGGCCAACCCCTGTTGGTGACGGCCAACGACTACGAGGCCAAGATCTACAACGGGGACGCCGGGGTGATCGTGCAGCGTGAGGATGGCGTTCCTATTGCCGCATTCCAGCGGGGGAGTGATGCGTTTCTGATTCACCCGAGTCAACTCTCGTCGGTGCAGACCGTTTACGCGATGACGATTCACCGGAGCCAGGGCAGCCAGTACGACACGGTATCGGTGATGCTGCCGGCCGAAGCGTCGTCACTACTGACCCGGGAGTTGTTGTACACGGCGATCACTCGCGCCAGAAACCATGTGAGGGTAATCGGCACGGAGGATTCCGTGAGGGCGGGAGTTCAGCGACAGGTGCTCAGGGCAAGTGGGCTGCGTCGGGAGATCCGTCCGTACGACGGGCCGTGAAAGTCGGATGTTGCGGATTCTCTTGGTCATTCGTTGTATACGACGAACACCTTGCGTACGGTCTCGGTGACCGTCCACGTACCCTTCCATCCGATTGGGAAGATTGCACTCGTACCGGCAACGAGATGTACGGGATCGCCGTCGTCCTCCTCGACGGTCATGGCGCCGGAGACGATGGTGATGATCTCGCCGCGGGTGAGGAACTCCCACCGCGACTTTCCCGGTTCGCTCTCCCAGACTCCGGATTGAATGCGGCCGTCGTCACTGGTGAACTCGACATCTGCACGAGTGATGATGTCTCCGCCGAGTGGCTCTGCACTGGGTTGGCCGAGCAGTGCTTGCTGGAAGATCCCACTTGCGCTGTTCAACTCTGCGGCACGGAAGGTAATGGTCACAATTCAATCCTGACTTTCGAAACTCATGTGAATCATCGGACTTGTCGATGATGTCGTGTGTCTGCTGGGTCGGGATAGGTTCACTTGTCGCATCTTTCGGCACTTCGCTCGTACAGATGTCGAAAGTGCGATCGGCCACCATTCAACCGGGGTTCAGAGACCCGGCTCGCGCCGAAACGTGACCGAGCCAATGGCAAACGGCCCCGCGTCGGTGATTTCGAACGAGGGTGATCGGTTGTCGGGCCTTAGGTGATGGTCGTGGTCAGCGAGGTGATGAAGCGCTCGGCTGCGGCGTCGACCTCGGCGTCGGGGGTGAGCAATTTCTGCAGCAACAGTCCTCGCAGACATGCGGTTGCGATGATGCTCTGCTGCTTTGCATCCACCACTGTGAATCCTTCGCGAAGTGCTGCCACTTCGAGGAGGTGAGCCAAGTCGTCGAGGTCGGCGGCGAAATCTTGAAATGCTTTGTGCTCGTACACCGCAAGTCCGGCCAGGTGAAAAAAGGTGCGGCTTCGATCTTCATGCTCGGCGTTCGAGTAGAAGCTCCAGATCGCCCTGCACAGGGCTGCGAACCCGAGATCTTTGCCCATCGCGGCGATGACGAGGTTGTCACGGCGGCGCGCTTCCGACAGTACGGCGCTGAGGAGACCTGGTCGTGATCCGAAGTGATAGGTCAGAAGCGTGTGGTGCACTCCGAGTCGCTCCGCTACTTGGCGCATCGACAGCTTCGGACTTGGGCCGGTTTCACCGAACTCGTCGAACAGTGCCTGTAACAGTCGCTCTCGACCCTCCCCAACCGGCGATCTCACGCTACCTCCATTGACGGGTTCACCACTGTTGAGTACGGTACCGCATATCGAATTCACCAGTGTTTAGGAAAGAGGTTTTCTAATGCTCGGGAGGTCCCTTTGACTGACGTATGGTTTGCCGGCGGCATGGTCGCGGATGGATCGGGTACCGACCCGGTCGAAGTCGACGTGTGCGTGAGCGGCGGCATTGTCACCGCGATCGGACAGGCGCCGTCGGGTTCGACGACAGTTGACTTGGACGGCATGCTTCTGACTCCGGGGCTGATCGATGCTCATGTCCACCTGGGTATTTCGAGTCCGATCCGAAGGCAATTCGGGTTTGAGCTCTCGGCAGCCGAACTGGCTGCGGGCATCTTCGCCACCGCGGGCCATGCCCTCGACGCGGGCTTCACCACGGTGCGAGACGTCGGTGGCATCGACGGCGGAGTCGTCGACGTTATTGCGAGCGGCAAGGTGCGTGGTCCGCGTGTCCTCTCGTGTGGTCCTGTGCAGTGCCAGACCGGTGGACACGGCTACTACGGGGCCGCATGGGAGCCGACCGAGCTGTGGAACATGCACCACATTCCAGGGCTCTGCGCCTTGTCCTTGATGTCGGGTAATGCCGACGAGCTACGACGCAACGTGCGCGAATCGTTCCGCCGAGGCGCAACATTTCTGAAACTGTGCGTCACCGGCGGTGTCGTCGGAGGCCATGACCGCCTCACCGACACACAGTTCACCGTCGAGGAAATCTCCGTGGCAGTGGAAGAAGCAGCGTCGCGCGGCACCTACGTCACGGTCCACGCGCACAACAATGCGGGCATTCGCAACGCAGTGCGGGCGGGAGTGCGGTGCGTGGAACACGGCACCGACATCGACGCGGAGACTGCCCAGTTGATGCGCGAGCATGACGTGGCTCTGGTCCCTACCTTCGCCGTGGTGGAGCAGTTGACGGACACCGAAAGCATGGACCTGGACCCTGCAATACGAGAGCGTGCAGCCGGAGTGCGTCAACGCATGGCCAGAGCGCTCGAGGCCTCTCGCGCAGCAGGCCTGAGGATCGGCCTGGGCTCGGACCTCATCGGGCCGCACCAAAAGCGCCGAGGTGAGGAGTTGCGCTTGCGCGCGGAGTTGGAGTCGCCGATGCATGCACTCGTTTCGGCCACCAGCGTCAATGCCGACATTCTCGGTATCGGGGAAACCGTCGGGACTATCCGCGTCGGTATGCAGGCGGACATGGTTGCCTGGCAGCAAGACCCACTCCGAGACGCAAAGGTGTTCGCCGATCCGGACATGGCTGCTCTCGTCGTGAAGTCCGGCAACATCGTCAAGGGAGACGTTCGATGAGCGCAATGCTGCACGGATGTTTTGCAGACACGGAGTACTTCGAAATAACGGCGAAGTCGGGGCACAGCTACGGCGTCTGGGTGACCACACCCCCCGGCTACGCGGACTCCATGGATCCCTTACCGCTGATCTACGTGATGGACGGCAACTGGGCTGTAGGTCTTACCGCCCCGCTCATCGTCACGCAGGCAGACCCGTACCTGACGGTCGCCCCGTACATCCAGGTCAGTGTCGGATATGCCGGTGAGGAAGCCGCCAACTGGGCACGGCTCCGCAACCGCGATCTCGTGCCGCCTGGGGAACCGGTAGGCGAAGAAATGATGGCTACTCTTGCCGCTGCTCGCGACTCGGGTGCAATGACCCAGGAGTACGTGGACGCCTACCTCGAGGAGCTGGCAGACACTCACGGGGACGTCTTCCTCGACTTCCTGACCAACGAACTCCACCCTCGCCTGTACTCGTCGGAGCTACGTGTCAGCGAGTCCGGGCACGGACTCTTCGGGTACTCGTACGGAGGACTTTTCGCCCTCTACGCATGGCTGCGCGACGCGCCCCCATTCGCGACCTTCGGTGCGGGTAGTCCCGGAGTTGTGAACGCCGACAGCCAGATCCACACACTGGTCGAGGCACTGCCCGAGCGTGGCGTGGGCTCAGTTGTTCCGCAGCTTCACGTCACGCTGAACGAAGCCGAACTGACTGGACCAATTCCGATCTATCGCGGACTGTCACGCAACGTTCTCGCCGTCGTGGAGCAGTTGCATGGCAAGGGACGGTCGCAGGATGTTTCGACCGCGTTGTTGCACGAGACGCACGTAACCGGGCTGCAGGCATCGTTCCTGAGCTACTTGAAGACCTGCCATGCACGTTAGCTCTCCGTCCCGGAGACGATGTGCACGCTGACACGTTCTAGGGCGATTTTCCGTAGACGCCGTTGAAGGAGAAGTCGGCTGTGGGTGTCCACCACGTGGTGGACACCCACAGCCGTGTCTATTCAGTTGTCGCGGCTGTCGATTCTCCAAGCCGGACAAGACTTCTAACCCATGACCGTCCCGGTCGACTCGGCATTGGGTGCCCGAAGGCGGGAGAATGCGCCGAGGTCGATTTCGAGCCCGGTGTGCATCCCGACATAGGTCAGGGGATCAGCGTCGTGATCGTGTCCAGCTTCCACTTCGTCGATGATCCTGGACATGAGGCGCCCAGCGATGGGCGCATTTTTGAATTGGTTCCCGCTGGTGCCCATGGCGACGTAGAAACCTTGCCTGTCTGTCTTGTCGTAGATCGGGGTCCAGTCAGATGCTGCGTCGTACACGCCGGCAATACCTTTCGGTTGTGAAGGGACCTCCAGGGTGGGGAAACGCCTGGCGGCGCGGAAAACCTGCGCTTCGAACCGGGCAACAGTGCGATTCGGGTTTGCGGTATCAGGATCGTCGATCCACTCGAGCGGATCGCAATCCGGTTCGGTTCCGCCGACGAGGAAACCGTTTCCAGGTTCGGCTCGCATGTAGGTTCCGAGATCCAAATCGGCGATCATCGGGCCGAGGATCTCGTTTTCGTTGTACCCACTGGGAGCGGTCACGTGATGGACTTCCTGACGCAAGGGCCGAACTGAAACCTTGAAGTCGGACCCGACATTCGAGAGCTTGTTGAACGCTCCTGACCAGGGGCCGGCGGCGTTGACGACAATGTTGGATTTCACACTTTCCCCGTCGTCGAGCCCTAGCTGCCAGATGCCGTCAGGCAACTGCTCGACTGCCACCACACGCGTGTTGTATGCGAAAACCGCACCGTGCGAACGTGCTGCCGCAGCAAGATTCGCGGCTGCCAGTTGCGGGTCGTCGACGAACCCCGCCTGCGGTGTGTACAGCGCGCCGAGCGTGGTTTCCGCATTTGCGAAGAAGGACTCCGAGTCGACTGGCTTCGGTGGATAGTATTTACCTGCGTCGATACCGGGAATCTTTTCGACGAGTGTCGTTGCGTCCCAAAGTTGGTAGTCGATTCCGATCTTCTCGAACAGTCCAATCGTGCGCGCGTGGGGTGCGACGTCGACATCGAGCAGTGCCATCCCGCATTGCCGAAACTTCGCAAGCGCGCCGTCGACTGTCGCGTTGAGATGCTCGTTCCAGTTTTGCCAGCAATGCAGCGACTCCCAAGCCGCAGCCATACCGTCGAATGTGGAGTAGTTGAACCGGATGACCGCACTGGATGCACTGGTCGAGCCGTAGCCCGGACCACCAGACTTGTCGATGACCAGGACTTCGTAGCCTCGAGCGGCCAGTTCGTAGGCGATGGAGCTGCCGATCACTCCAGCTCCGACCACAACTGCATCGGTCTTGTCGGTAGGCACTTTCGGCCCCTCTTTCTACTGATGGCTTCGCCGGATCGAAAGCGCAGCTATTCGATCCGGCGAGCTTGGGTTCTGGTAATTCTGACGCCGTCGACTTCCTCTGGAGACCCGCATCCCGACTTCTCGGATTCGGCTCTGCCTTAATGGATTTGGTACCTGAAAGTCCAGAGGTGTCCGTCGTCCTCAACTCTCTCGTGGCGGCCATCGGAACGCTATCGACAGCTGCTCAAAAAATCACAGCCGTGGCGCGTCCGTTGTCAGAAATGTTTCGTCGAGCTGCCCCGCGTGGCAGACCAGTCTTTCGATTCCGGAATCCCTCGCCACAGAATGGGAAGTGCGATCAAAGCGATGGCGGTCGCGTAGAAGGCAGGCGACAGATCGCTTCCAGTGGCGTTGACCAGTGCTGCGCACACCAGCGGCGCAGTTCCTGCAAAGAGCGCATATGCGATGTTGTAGGGGATTGCCGTGCCGGTGAATCGAGCATGCGTCGGCATCATTTCGAGGATTACGAGCAAAGCGGACGCGAGTAGGGAAAGCGCGATGACCAGAGCAGCCAGTGCAATGGCAATCGCGAAAATGTTTCCGGTGCCGATGAGCATGTAGCTGGGCACCGAAACGAAAACTGACATCACCATGCCGATTCTGACGAGAGGTCTCCGGCCGATTCGGTCGACCGTGGCGCCGAAGAAGATGAACAGTGGGACTGCGAGAACCAAAGCGCCGGTTGTCATCAGCAGTGCCACCGTGCTCGAAACGTCGGCTGAAAGAATCAGAAATGTCGGCATGTAGCCGAGCAGCATATGAGTAACGACACCGAGCGAGGCGAAATACACGAATGACGTGAGCAGAGTCCGCCAGTGATTGCGGAACAGATCTGTGAGAGGGCGGGTTGGAAGGGAATCGTTTTCTTTCATTTCCTTGAAAGCCGGAGTTTCCTCGACCGCAAGCCTCATGAACAGTCCCACCATGGCGACAACGCCTCCGATGATGAACGGCCAACGCCATCCCCCGTCGGCAAAGGACTCAGTGCCGACCAAGCTGAATGACAAGACTGTGACCGTGGCCAAGATACTGCCGACGAACGACGAAGAGCTGATAATCCCTGCGTACAAGCCTCGGCGGTGAGACGGCGCATGTTCGACGACGAAGGTTGCCGCTCCGGTGTATTCGCCGCCGGCCGAGAATCCTTGAACCAAGCGACAGAGCAGCAGCAACAGCGGTGCTGCAACACCGATCGAAGCGTAGGTCGGTAGGAGACCGATAGCCGCTGTCGAGCAGCCCATGAGCGTAATAGCCAGGGACAGTGACCTCCGTCGGCCGAGGCGGTCACCCAGTCTTCCGAAGAATATGCCGCCGGCAGGTCTGGCCAAGAATGCGACTCCGTAAAGAGCGAAGGTGGCAAGCAGTGCGCCACTGCCGAACTCCGGAGGGAAGAACACTGTCGCGAGAACTGCGGCAGTGAAACCGTAGATCGTGAAATCGAACCATTCGACGATGTTGCCTGTCGCGCCGGCAATCAGGGCCCTACGGCGCGCCGATCGACGTCCGGGTGACGTCTCGGTTTGATGCTCTACAGGAGCATTTGCTGTGCCGGTCATGATGATTCCTCTCGGGATATGCTGAATAGCAACGGTTTTGCGACGTCACGGTGGCCGATGTCGTTCGGAGGCATGCGAAATTGAAAGAGGCCGACCGGACCCACGTTGATCTGGCGAACGGAGGTTGCGATCGATTCCGGATCAGGGACAACGCTTTCTCACGCGAGAGCGTGTCGGCTGGCTTCGGCCCACAATGCAAATCTCACGGCTGCAACGAATCTCGTCGCTGTCGTGCAACCTGTCGTTGCTGGGTATGCCTGGTCGCGGGCCGAGCGAACACGTTCCGGGTCTCATGTGCTTCGGCATGTAGCGAGCTTATGGCGCGAAAGTTAGTTGCATCACTGTCATTCGTTCAAATTGTCGCGGACGAATTTAGTCATATGTTGCAAAACGGCGAGCGTGGCTCGTACAGTTCGACCATGGCCGGAGAACTACAGCATTTGGTGGATACTACCGGGCGACGACTGGACCGTTCCGTTGCGATCGACGATGCACAGATCCGTCTACTCGCGTACAACTCGCATGACAGTGCCGTCGATTCAGTCAGAATGAATTCCGTTCTACAGCGGAATGTTTCACGCGAGATTGTGGACTTCATCTACGCGAGTGGAGGCCGTGAAGCCCTCGATCTCTTCACTGTTCCCGTCAACGAAGAACTAGGGCTGACCCTTGGCCGGGTCGGGATGCCGATCCGGTACCGCAATGCGCTGCTGGGCTTCGTCTGGCTGTTGACTTCAGAGGGCGAAGTTGACGAGGATCAAGCCGAGGTCTTGAGGCGCACGGCTGATGCGGCGGCGATGATCCTTCATCGCGAACAGTTGCTGGACGAGTTGTCCCGAAGTCGGGAGCGGGAACTTACTCGAGACGTACTGTCTGGCGAGCGGTCGCTGCGCGAGGACGCGGCAAGCAGATTGGCTGATGAGGGCTTGATGGCTGCGGGTCCAGCAGTCGCGGTCACTATGTTGCTTCGTCCCGTGCACCGGTCGACATTGACCGAAAGAGATCGTCTGAGTGTTGCCGTCGGCGTCGATCAGCTTCGGCGGAGGCTCCCGCGGAACAGTGCAATCCAACTCGACCGCCCCGACCACAGTCTGTTGATCGTATCGGTGGCCGAACGCTCGACTCAAACCCATCTGGACTCGTTGATCGTGGCAGCCCGGGAGCGAGTCTTGTCTGAAAGTGGGCGCCAGAACATCGAATGTTGGGTTGGTATCGGTGAACCGCGAACCTCGGTTGCAGACGTGCGCGAATCCTACGAAGAGTCCAGACGCTCCGCAGATGTAGCCCAGGTCGTCAAGGTGCTCGGAAATGTTGTGCATTATCGGGATCTCGGCGTCTACGGACTTCTGGCCGAACTGTCGGAGGATCGACTCGAGAACAGTATTCACTCAGGTTTGCAGTCCTTGCTCAGCCATGAGGACTCAAAAAGTGAGGCTCTTCTCGCGACGCTGGAGAGCTTTTTGGACAATGCCGGTGACGTAAAGCGAACGTCCGAGGCGCTCTGTGTGCATCGAGGGAGCTTGTACTATCGTTTGCGGCGAATTCAGGAGATAACACGCGCAGACTTGGCAAACGGCGACGACCGGTTGGCATTGCATTTGAGTCTGAAAGTCGCGCGGTTGTTAGATCTCCGATGATCCCAACCGAGAAGAGGGGACTGCGGAAGAATCCAGCGGCTCAACGTAGTTCGGGGCTTTCGATCGTCAAGCGGGATGGTTCTGGGGTGGGAAAGGAAGCGCGTCGTACATCGGCCGGGGTGGGTTGGCTTGACCTGCTGAGACGTTCATACGTTTGATCGGGCACCTTCTATCCTCCTGTCGGCAGATGCGGCGGAGTGCAACTTTTTCGGGCATTGAAAGTGCAGAATCGTCCAGATGGGTGTCGAGCTGCGTGAAGAACGCGCGTTTTTGCAAACCGAAATGACGACGAATTTGGTCTGAGTTCGGTCCCCCGGTACGCAGATGTTTGCGCGCAAACTGGACAATTTGTTGCCGACTGCACACAGGGGATTTCGCGTCCATCCCGTTGGCTCCCTTTACGGTTGGATTGGATCAGATACCTGAGCCGGTGCGATTTTTACGCACCCCTTGACTGCAGGTCTGGTCTGATCTTTCCGAAATTGGAGTCGCGGAGATATATGCAGTTGTTCGAGATCGTTCCCCCGAAATTGAACAAACGCCAGACTGGATTGTGGCCATTGATGCTGCACGTCTAGCCATTTGCTTGCTGCTGAACTGGCTGGTCAGTACGACACGGTATCGGTGATGTTGCCGGCCTAACGCCAAACGGTGAAATGGTTCTGCCAGGAGAACGACACGTTTTTGCCGGCATTCGAGACGACGACTCCGCGTGGATCAACTTCTGGGGGAAGGGGAACCGACCACATCATCTTTCCGTCGCGAGCCCGGATCGCGTGCATGCCGGTGTAGTCGCTGAAGACGAAGTGGTCGCCATCGGTTACCCCGCTGCGAACCCAGTACGCGTCTTGCCAGGGCGTTTGCCACAACTGTCGGCCACTCTCGATGTCGAGACCCGAGATTGTGCGAGTCTCGGGAGACGTGACCAGGATTGTTTTTCCTACCACCGCGGCGATGGCGCTTCCCGTCCCGGCCATCGCGGTGTTGACGATTTGTGAACTGCGCCAAAGTTCGTCACCGGAATTCGGGTCGTAGGCGCCGTCGCCGAGAAACATCGGCAGGCCCGTCGAGGACTTACTTGGGTAGGACGACGATGAGTACGAGGGAATCGGTATCGCACGAATCGTAGATCCATTTGAAGCCAAGAGGTTTTGGGTTCCTACATAGCCTGATCTGCCTCCGACACTGGTGAGGAACAATCCGTTCCCGGCCGGGGCAAGCGAATCACCCTCGAATCTGAATCGTTCTGTGCCGGAATCCAGATCGTAGATTCGATAGCGGTACTGTGGGTCCCCGCCATCGCCCTGTTCCATCGCAATGACAGTGTCGGTGTGAGGGACCGTGTAGACGGCCCCGAACTTCTCACTTGGTTCGAAGGTGCGAACGAAGTTGGCCGTTAAGTTGGTTGTGTTGCCGCTGGCGAGAATTCGTGTTCGAATCGTTCCGTCCATCCTTTCGCCGGACGTGTACACGGTGTCTCCGGTGATGACGGCGCCATTGAGATCGAAGTCGGTTCCGAGGTCGGACATAAGAGTTCCGGTCGCGGTATCTACAAAGATCATCCGTCGATCGCCCCAGCATGCGATGATCGTGGATTCGTTCTGCTGACTGCACTGGCCGATGACTCCGCCGATTCGCGTTTTCCACAGCGGACTTCCGTCGTCGGGATTCACACCGACCAGTGTGACGGCACCGACTCCCTGACTCGACGAAGACTCGTCGGTCTTGGGCAGGGGATAAGCAGTCGCGGCCACCAGCACGTCACCGACTTGGTACGTGTTGCCGTAGCCGTAGTAGCTATCGAGCGTGGAAGGCATCGACAGCAGTACGTCGCCGGAGTTGTCCGTGAGCGTTCGAACATCGAGTTCCCAGGCTTGTTGCGGAGGATCGGAGAGGTCCACGTCGACAACCCCCTGCTCGACGATCGGACCGCCTATCTTCTGCTTCGGCGAGGCCGCCTCACTGGAGTCGGAGAGTGCCGATACGACGATGAACGCGATCGCCACGATCAACGCCAGTCCGAGGGCGACCAGTTTCCAGTGTTCCTTCAACCGAAGCTGCATCGAAAGACCGTAACCGATCGAGCAAACTGATCGGTTCGTTTCGCGGACGGCCGGTTCGATGTCGATCGCGAGATCGAGCCCACGTGCTCGGTGTGACGAAGTGTGGTGGCCTCGTACACACGAGACCACCACACCGACGGCGTCAGACGTAAGGCGAGTACGCCGGGAGATCCAACTGACCGTTGCCCGACAGTCCGATCACAATCACCTCGGGTTCGGTGACGGCGCGCGCGTGAGCGATGGCGCCGGCAACCGCGTGGGTTGATTCCGGAGCCGGGATGATCCCTTCGGCGCGGGCGAAAATCAGACCGGCCTGGAGCGCGTCGTCCTGATCGACGGCAATCGCATCCATGAGTCCGAGGTTGACCGCATGCGAGACCATCGGCGACATACCGTGGTAGCGAAGGCCACCCGCATGGATCGCCGGGGGAACGAAGTCCTTACCCAGAGTGTGCATCTTGAGCAGCGGCGTCAACCCGGCGACGTCACCGAAGTCGTAGCGGTACTCGCCCTGAGTGAGGGACGGGCATGCCGAAGGCTCGCAGGCGACCAGACGAGTCTTGGTGCCTTCGCGAAGGTTTCGTCCCAGGAACGGGAAGGTGAGTCCGGCGAGGTTGGAACCGCCACCGGCGCAACCGAACACGGTGTCGGGGACGGCGTCGCCGGCTTCTTCGAGCTGGACCATTGCTTCCTGACCGATCACGGTCTGGTGAAGCATGACGTGATTCAGCACGCTACCGAGTGAGTAGTGCGTGTTCGGATCCTGCGCAGCGACCTCGACGGCCTCACTGATCGCCATACCAAGCGAGCCGGTGGTGTCGGGATGCGACTTCAACAGTGCGCGTCCGGCTTCCGTCAGGTCGGAAGGCGACGGGTGACAGATTCCGCCGTACGCCTCCATCTGGATGCGTCGGTACGGCTTCGAATCGAAGGAGGAGCGAACCTGCCACACCTCGACGTCGAGTCCGAGCAGTGCGCCCGCGAACGACAGCGACGCACCCCACTGGCCTGCGCCGGTTTCGGTGGTGAGCTTGGTGGTTCCTTCGATCGCGTTGTAGTACGCCTGCGCGACAGCAGTATTCGGCTTGTGCGAACCGACCGGGCTCACGCCTTCGTACTTGTAGTAGATGCGGGCAGGCGTGCCCAGAGCGCGCTCGAGTCGATGCGCCCGGAACAGGGGAGAGGGCCTCCACATGCCGTAGATCTCGCGAACCGTCTCCGGGATCTCGATGTAGCGCTCGGTTGCGACTTCCTGCGCAATGAGGTTCATCGGGAACAGCGGCGCCAAGTCCTCAGGGCCGAGCGGCTCACGAGTGCCCGGATGCAGGTGCGGGGGAACAGGCTCGGGGAGGTCAGCCGCCAGGTTGTACCAGTGCGTCGGCACTTTCGACGGGATGGAGACGCCCAAAGGCTCGAGCGAACGGTTGAGTGGGGTGGTGGTCAACTAACTCTCCTTCGTGGATTCGGTACCTGATCTTGGCGGTCGTAGCGACGACGCGTACGGCATTTGCCGGATCGGGGATCCTGGAGAGGAGCCTGCTGGACCACCCGATGTCGGTCCGGGCAGCACGCAGTTGCGGCTGACCGTCAGCGGTCGGGCCACCAGAGGTGCGCAGTGAGCAGGGTCACGAGCCGATCGTACATCGGTACTCGCACCCTGCTCACGTCGGGCGCGGCTACATTTTCGCCATCCTCCGTCGGCTCAGCGGAAAATCATGCACGTCGTAGTTCCGTGCGCCACCAACTTGCCGTTCTTGTCCAAGACCTTGCCCTCTGCGGTCGCGGTACGCCCGCCCACGTGAATGACACTGCCGTGGGCTGTCAGTTCGTCACCGTCGAGAGGCACCGTGCGGATGTAGTTGAGCTTGAGTTCGAGGGTCGTGTAGCCGACGCCGGCCGGAAGCATCGTGTGCACCGCGCAGCCCATGACCGAGTCGAGCAGCGTTGCGCAGATGCCGCCGTGCACGGTGCCGAGCGGGTTGCTGAAATCGGCACGCGGGGTCAGTGCGAAGCTGACGGATCCCTCGTTGACCTCGCGCATCTCCATGCCGAGGAGGCGTCCGATGCTGGGTCGGTCGTTGACCTGCGTTCCCATCCAGCGGAGAAGTTCGAGGCCTGTCATCTGCGCCGGATCGACGGTTGCGGTTGTCTCGTCACTCATTGTTTCATCCCATCACTATGTAGGTCGTCATACATAACGTAGCGTATGAGTTGACAGGTGTACCGACGGCCGAAGGATCTGTGACATGGCAGAGCTGAGCTCACGTGATCGCATGATTCGTAGTGCGGTCGAACTGATCAGCCGCAACGGTGTCGATGCGACATCCTTCAGCGACGTCATCAAGCACAGCGGCGCGCCCCGTGGGTCGATTTACCATCACTTCCCCGGCGGCAAGACCGAGCTGATGGTCGAAGCTGTGCGCGCGGCTGGTGCGATCATCACCAGACGAATCAGCTCGGCTGCGGCCACCGGTTCCACTGCCGACGTGATCGAAACGGTCGGAGACATCTGGCGACTCAATCTCACGCGCTCGGACTTCGCGATCGGCTGCCCGGTGATTGCCGGCGGGTTGGCACGCGCCAGTGAGCCAGAAGTCGCGGAAGTATCGGCTGAGGTCATGCTGGGATGGCAGAAGTTGATCGAATCGCAACTCGAAACTGCGGGTTATCCTGCAGTGCAAGCAAAGTCGATGGCAAACCTGACGATCACGTCGGTCGAAGGTGCAGTGGCGGTGTGCCAGACGACTCGAAGTATCGAGCCGCTCGAACAGGTCATCGCTTCACTGCAGGGGCTCTCTCGTTCTGAGGCTTGGTCCCGCTGAGCCTTCGGGGGTTGACTTCGGCCATCAAGTATCCGTAACTTCATGTAACGGCTAATTAGGCAGGAGTAGGCGATGACACATTGGTTCGACCTCGAACCGGTCGGTGTCGATTTCTTCGACACGGCACCGCATATCTTCACGTACTCGATCGACCTCGCCGCCGAACCTGATGTCGTCTGGGCCGGTCTGACCGCCGACGAGCCTTTGTCGTGGTGCCGACTGCTCACAAAAGTGCACTACACCTCGCCGCGCCCCTACGGCGTCGGCACGCGCCGAATCGCGGAGGTGGGCGGTGGCGCGATGCAGATGCGCGAAAAGTTCATCACCTGGGACGACGAAACGCGTCGGCACTCGTTTTACGTCGAACAGTCCAATGTTCCGCTGTTCCAATCCTTCGCGGAGGACTACCGCGTCGACGAGCTCGCAGTGGGTTCGAGACTGCAGTGGAATTTTGCATTCTCGCCGCGTCCGAAGCTGTCGCTCGCGGTGCGCGGCGGGCTACCGGTCAACTCACTGATCTTCTCGAGCTTCGTGCGCGATACCAAGCGGCACTTCGGTTCTGCGCCACGCCATTGACTTTCTTCCCTTCATGCGAGAGGTATCCATGACCACACTCGGAGAATCGTTGACTTTGCCCTGTGGGCAGATACTGCGGAATCGCACGATGAAAGCTGCGCTCAGTGAGGCTCTGGGGGACCGGACTCATGGACCGTCCACCCGCTTGGAAACGCTGTACGGCCGTTGGGGCAGTGGCGGGTTCGGATTGCTCGTCACCGGCAATGTCATGGTCGATCGATCGCAGATCGCCGAACCGGGCAACGTCGTCGTCGACGACGATCGTGATGCCGAAGCGCTGACTGCCTGGGCCAAGACTGCCAAGAACGGCGGCGCCGAGATCTGGATGCAGCTGAACCACCCAGGGCGGCAATCCAACCCGATCGCCAGCAGAGGTCGACCGGTCGCACCGAGCGCGATTGCTCTGAAGATTCCGGGAATGGCGACGCCGCGAGAACTCTCGACTGCTGAGATCGAAGAGATCATCGACAAGTTCGCGGAAACCGCTCGCGTCGCCGAGTCCTCCGGCTTCGGAGGCGTGCAGATACATGCCGCCCACGGTTATCTTGTTGCGCAGTTCCTTTCGCCGTTGACCAATCAGCGGACGGACGAGTGGGGTGGAGATCCCGAGCGTCGACGACGCTTTCTGATCGAAATCGTTCGGCGCATACGCTCGACCGTTGCTCCCGGATTCGCGGTGTCGGTCAAACTCAACTCGGCTGATTTCCAGCGCGGCGGATTCTCGGAAGACGAATCGCGAGAAGTAGTACGCGCGTTGACCGAAGAGTCGGTCGATCTCATCGAGATCAGCGGTGGCAGTTATGAATCGCCGGCCATGATGGGTAAAGCGCAGAAGCAGAGCACTCGCGATCGAGAGGCATATTTCCTCGAGTATGCCGAGACGGTTCGAGCGATTGCCGGCGACATTCCCTTGGCGGTCACCGGCGGCTTCCGCTCGCGATCGGCGATGGTCGAGGCACTCGCTTCCGGCGCCTGCGACGTGATCGGCCTCGGCCGGCCGACGATCACGATTCCCGACGCGGCAACCGTTCTCCTGGAATCGAATCGGGAACGATTGATCGTCCCGACTGTGGAGTTCGGAGCGCGGAAGTTGTTGGGGAAGGTTGCCGACATCTCGATGCTCGACGGTGCACTCGACCTGCAGTGGCACACCGATCAGTTGCATCGAATGGGCGACGGTAACGAGCCGGATCCGGCTCGGCCGTGGTGGAAAACCCTCGGGACCATGGTGAGGCGAAACGGATTCGATGCGCTTCGCCCCACCAAACGAGCGGCTTGATCAGTTCGGTGCACCGATGTTGAGTTCATCGGGATGCGCGCCGACGCGGGTACCGTCGTCGAGAGTGTCGATTTCGCTCAGATCGAGATCAGTGAGTTCGAAGTCGAATACGTCGATGTTCTGAGCGATCCGGGCGTCATGCACTGATTTCGGGATGACGATCAGGCCGTTCTGCAGGTGCCAACGGATCAGGACCTGCGCGGCAGTCTTGCTGTGGCGGTCACCGATTCGGGTGATGATCGGATCGGTGAGCAGCGTGTTGGGCTTCGATGCCTTACCCCAACCCGCGTTGCTGGTACCGCCGAGTGGGCTCCACGATTCGACCTTGATCCCGTGCTCGGCGGCCTTGTCGCGGATCGCGTGCTGCGTGAGGTGCGGATGCAGTTCCACTTGATCGACTGCCGGCAACAATCCGCCGCGATCGACGAGAAGCTGCAGATGATGCGGCTCGAAGTTGCACACCCCGATTGCCTTGGCGCGGCCCGATTCCGCGATCTTTTCGAGCGCGTCCCAAGTGCGGAGGAGTCGGTCGTTGTCCTGCAGTGGCCAGTGGATCAGATACAGATCGACGTAATCGACGCCCAGCTTGTCGATGCTGCTGTCGAAAGCCTTCAACGCCGGCTCGTAGCCCTGATCTGCATTCCACAGCTTCGTGGTGAGGAATATGTCCTCTCGCGCGACGGACGAGTTGGCGATACCTCGTCCGACGCCCTCTTCGTTCCCATAAGCGGCAGCGGTGTCGATGTGCCGGTAGCCGGCGTCGTCGAGAGCGAACCGCACTGCATGCTCGGTTTCGTCGTTGGTGGCCTGCCAGACTCCGAGGCCGAGTTGCGGGATCGTGGTTCCGGAATTCAGCGTGATGTCAGGATTGCTCATGGATCAAGGCTAGCGATCTAGAGCTTTCCTTGCCTGGGTCAGAGCCGCCTGGGTCAGAGAGTCGTAGCCGAGTACCCATGCGCCGCTGCAACACTGTCGGACAGGAGCAGGCCGTCGTGTGTGCTCAGTCCCGACCCCAGGCCGGGAACTGTCGCGACCGCGTCCTTCCACCCCTTGTCTGCCAATGCGACGACGTACGGAAGCGTCGCATTGGTGAGCGCGTACGTCGACGTACGGGGGACGGCTCCGGGCATGTTCGCAACGCAGTAGAAGACGGAACCGTGAACCTGGTACGTCGGATCGGCGTGCGTGGTCGCGTGTGAATCCTCGAAGCAGCCGCCCTGGTCGATGGCGATGTCGACCAGGACAGAACCCGGCTTCATGCGCGCCACCAGGCTGTTGGAGACGAGAGTCGGCGCCTTCGCCCCGGGGACCAGCACTGCGCCGATGACGAGGTCGGCGTCGAGTACTGCCTGTTCCAGTTCGAGGCTGTTGGACGTGATGGTCTTGACCTGGCCGTGGTACAGCTCGTCGATTTCCCGCAGGCGCGCGATCGACAGATCGAGAACGGTGACGTCGGCCTGCATGCCGTAGGCCACGGCGATGGCGTTCTTGCCGGAGACGCCAGCACCGATCACCACGACCTTGGCGGGGCGCACTCCGGGGACGCCGCCCATCAGCACTCCGCGTCCGCCGCCGTGACGCATCAAGTGGTAGGCGCCGGCCTGCGGCGCAAGGCGTCCGGCTACTTCGCTCATCGGTGCGAGAAGGGGCAGTGAACCGTCGGAACCGACAACGGTTTCGTAGGCGATGGAAGTGGTCTTCGAAGCCAGGAGTGCGTCGGTGCATTCCTTCGACGCCGCCAGGTGCAGGTAGGTGAAGAGAACCTGGTCCTTACGGAGTCGCGAATACTCTTCTGCAATAGGTTCTTTGACCTTCAGGAGTAGATCTGCGTCTGTCCAGACCTGATCGGCGGACCCGAGGATCTGCGCGCCCGCGGCCTTGAAATCCTCGTCACTGAACGAGGAGCCGACGCCTGCGCCCGTTTCGATGACGACCTCGTGCCCTCGGCCGACCAGTTCGTGGACGCCTGCTGGGCTGATAGCCACGCGGTACTCGTGGTTTTTGATTTCGCGGGGGATTCCGACCTTCATGACACGGCTCCGAACTGAGTCTGTTGTTTCTTCGAATGGCAGGTGCCAAGCATGAAGTTTCGTCGCCAGATAGTGAAGAGAAGTGAAGATAATTCTCTAGTCTGTATTCATGGTGCGCGAAAGTTCAAAAATCGGTATTCAGACGGCCGCCTCGCCGAAGCATGTTCGGGCTGCCGTGAAGTTGGACGAGGTCGACCGGGTTCTGCTCGAAGAGCTGGCGAAAGACGCGAGGATTCCGAACAATGCGCTGGCCGCGATCGCGGGAATTGCGCCGTCGACATGCCTCGGCCGTGTGCGCGCCTTGGTGGACAACGGCGTGATCAGGGGATTTCACGCGGACATCGACCCCGCCGCTCTCGGAATGGATCTGCAGGCGATGATCGCAGTTCGACTGCAGGCCAACGCACGGTCGCACCTCAACCGGCTCGGCGACGATTTCGCCAAGCTGGACTCGGTGCTCAACGTGTACTTCGTTGCCGGTGTCGACGACTACATGCTGCACGTCGCAACGACGGATTCGGCGCAGTTGCGTGACTTCGTCGTCAACAATCTCTCGGCACATCCAGCGGTTGCTGCGACCGAGACGATTCTGATCTTCGAACACGTCAGGCCTCGAGGCGGTACTGCCTGATTAGTTCTCACCTGATGGCGGGTCGACGCCCGGACCAGGCGTTCTCGAGGAGTTCGCTCAGGCCCGGCGGGGTGATCTCACGCGGGTTCGGATACGCGGCGGAGGTGGCGAGTTCGACTGCATTTTCGATTTGATCGTGACTCATTCCCAGTTCTCGCAGAGTGGTCGGTCCGCCGCACGCGGTGACGAGGTCGAAAACGCCGGTAGCGGCATCGGATGCGCCCAGAGCAGTCGCTATTCGCGACATCACATCCGGGACAGCAGGCGCGTTGAATGCCATCGCGTGGGGGAGGACAACGGTGTGGGTGGGAGCATGCGGCAAACCGAAGCTGCCACCGACGGTGTGGCACAACTTGTGATGAAGCCCCATACCGACTGTGCCCAAGCAAGTTCCGGCCAACCAGGCCGCTTGTAGTAGTTCGGCCCTACCTTCCAGATTTTTCGGATCATCGACAATGCTCGGCAGCGCACGGGCGATCCCGGAGATCGCCTCGATCGCCATCGAGTCCGTGATCGGGTTGGACTCGATGGAGTACAACGCTTCAACCGCATGCGCCATCGCGTTGACGGCGCTGGTGACGGTGGTATCCAGCGGCAGATCGAGAGTGAGGTCGACGTCGTAGATGACGGTTTCCGGTCTGATGTGGGGAGAGGAGCGAGTTGTCTTGCGTCCGTTCTCTGTTTCACCCAACACCGGAGTGACTTCTGATCCCGCGTACGTTGTCGGAACGACGATCTGATCGAACCCCGCTCGTAGTGCCAGTGCCTTGGACAACCCGGTTGCCGAACCGCCGCCGATCGCGACGACCGTGTCGACGTGATGGTTCTCGGCAAGTCTCAGCGCGGCTGTCGTGACTTCGATCGGAGTATGCATCACAGCGCCGTCGAAGCGGACCACCGCCATGTCGCCGAGAGATTCGGTCACGGCGGCGGCAACCGCGTCGAGTCGACGACTTGCCAGCACCATCACTCGGCTACGGCCGCGCCGCCGCACTTCTTCGGCGATCGTATCGATCGTCCCTTGGCCGAAGACAATTCGAGCCGGTGAAGCGTCGTACGAGAAGGGCTTCATGTCATCCCTGCGAAACGGTGGCGTGCATTTCCCAGACGATGACCTCTGCCCCGGTATCGGAGCTGAGCTGCTGACCTCCACCGCCGGATACTCGTACCGCGTCACCCTGTTCGAGCACTCCGACGCCTTCCATGGCGGCCTGACCGTCGGCGACAAAAACATGCAGGAACGGTGCGTCCGGCAGGGTCACAGGTTGTCCGGGTTGCAGACGCGCAACGTGCATCGCGGCGTACTTGTTCTTGATCCGGATTGCCGAGTGATCGGCGTACGCGTCCATACCCGAGGCGACCGGAACCAACCCACCGGCAAGCAATTCGGCGTCGATCTCCAACTGCTCGTAACCGGGTGTGATCCCGGCTTCGTCGGGGACGACCCACATCTGGATGAAGTGAACCGGATCGCTGTGCTTGTCGGAATGCGCGCCCGCCACGTCACCGAGTCGCCACGAATCGTTCTTCTCCGAATGCAGGATTCCCGTTCCAGCGCTCATCCGCTGGGCAAGACCGGGGTAGATGACGCCCGAATGCCCCATCGAATCCTGATGTACGAGAGAACCTCTCAGTACCCAGGTGACGATCTCCATGTCCTGGTGCGGGTGGGTGTCGAATCCCATTCCGGGCGTGACAATGTCGTCGTTGTTGACCAGGAGAAGACCGTGGTGAGTGTTCTTCGGGTCGTAGTGATTGCTGAACGAGAACGAGTGCTTCGAGTCCAGCCAGCCGGCATTGGACTTGAAGCGATCCTCGGATCGACGGATATCGAGGTTCGGCTGCGACAGAGTGGAGGTCATGGTGTGCCTTCCGAATGGTGTGGGGGAGAGCAAGTTTTCAGAGGACGTGATTGCCGTACATCTCGCCGAGGGGGTCGGCGATCAGCTCGAGTCGAGCGCCGTCGGGATCGCGGAAGTACAACGAGACCTCGCTGTGCTCGATCAGTTCGACGCCGGCCTCGGTCAGTTGGGTGCGCAGCTTCGCCCACTTGGCAGGTTCGACGCTGATCGCGATGTGGTGGAGGCCGCCGAGTACTTCTTGGTACGGGCCCACGTCGAGACCCGGGAAGTCGAAGAAGGCCAGAAGGTTGCCATTGCCGATGTCGAAGAAGAAGTGCGACGACCCGGGATAGTCACGGTTCTCGATCAACTCGGTGAGTGGGAATCCGAGGAGATCCTGGTAGAACTTCACGGTTCGTTCGACGTCACTGCTGATCAGGGCCGTATGGTGCAGGCCGCGTGCGGTCGATGCGGGTCGTTTGTCGGAGGGGAGCAGATGTCGATCCCTGATCTCGGCCCGGCGTTCCTCGAACTGCACTGCGTTGTCGAACTGCACTGCGTTGTTGTCGCTCATGGCGCCCGCCTCTCGGTTGAACCTTCTCTTCGAACAGGTAGTTGACTGATCAACTACATTGAGAATAGATCATTTGATTTCGTTGTCAACTACTTCGGATATGCTGCTGTCATGGAATCGACGCGGTGGTTGAGCGACTCGGAGCAAACGGCCTGGCGGGCTTACCTGGACTCGACCCGACTGCTCCAGCGTGTTCTCGATCAGCAGTTGGTGCGAGACTCCGACATTTCCTTCACCGATTTCGAACTGCTGGTCGCTCTCGCCGAAGCGCCCGGCCGGCAACTGCGCATGAGTGAGCTCGCCGACGCTGTGATGGCTACCCGAAGTGGTGTGACCAGGGCCGTAAATCGATTGGTCGGCGCAGGGTGGGTGCGCCGGGTTGAGTGTGTCGACGACAAGAGGGGCGCCAATGCGGAGCTGACCGACTCGGGTGCCGACAAACTGGCGTCGGCAAGCCCGGCGCACGTAGCCGCAGTGCGGGAGGGCATGTTCGATCTGCTGAGCCCGCGAGATGTCGAGCGGCTCGGTGTGGTCTTCGGCGAGATGCGTCGGCACCTTCTCGAGACCCAGTCAGGTAATTGACAGAGCAACGGTCCGTGTCACGTAGTTGGTGAGGGCTGCGAACGGACTGCCATCATTGTCTGGTGACCCGCATTCGTATCTTCGCAACCGACCTCGACGGCACCCTGCTGCGCTCCGACCGAACGATTTCGGCGCGCACCGCGCAGGCCATGGAGAACGCGCGGCTCGCCGGAATCGAAGTTGTGTGGGCGACGGCCCGCGCCCGGCATTCGGTACACACATTGGCGAACTCGTGCGGATTTCGCGGTAAAGCTGTGTGTGCCAACGGAGCTGTGATTCTCGACCTCGCCGACGGGACGCCGGAGATCGTCGACACCGTCTCGATCGAAATGTCCTTGGCTGCAACGGCTATGGAGCAAGTTCGGGCGCTGGTTCCGGGCGTCGTGTTCGCGAACGTCGGACCCACCCAATTCTTTGCTGAGCCGGAGTACGCCGCTATGTGCGAGTTCGCGGACCATCACCGGCACCTGCACGAGATGGTGCTGGCCGACACCTTGCCGCTCGATGTCGAGCCGATGGTCAAGATCGTGGCCCGGCATGCGGAGGTTTCCAGCGCCGACCTGTACCGAACAGCCGTCGCTGCGGGCATCGAGGGCGTGGAGTTGACCCACTCCGGCGCCCCGTACATGGAAATGGCTGCAGCGGGCGTCTCGAAGGCCAGCGCTCTCGCGCAGTTGTGCGCGATCGACGGCATCGACGCGTCGGAAGTGGCCGCAGCCGGTGACGCCTTCAACGACGTTGCCATGCTGACCTGGGCTGGAACGGCTCTGGCGCCGGCCAACGCGAGAACCGAGGTCATCGAGCTCGCCGACCGAATTTTGCCCACGAACGACGAGGACGGCGTGGCGAGCTACCTCGAAGAGTTGGTTGCGGGGCGCTAGTTCAGCTGCTGACGGCCTTGGGTCCGGTGCCGATACCGACTCCGCAGTCCGTCATGAATTCGGAGAAGACGCGGTCGAAGCGATCCGGGTAGTCAAGGTGCGGGAAATGTCCGGCTCGCTTGAAGATCTCCACCCGCCCCAGCGGTAGTTCGGCGCGAGCGTTCTCGGTGTGGGCGTTGGGGATGATGGTGTCTTCCTCACCCCACACCAGTAGTGCCTGCAGATTCTTGAAGTTGGCGAAATGCGGAGTGGCATTGACGGTTTGACCGTTGTAATTGATGACCGATCGTGCCGTCGCCAGAAATGCCTGACGTGTCGACGCGTCCGATACCGAAGCGAAGCTCTTACGGGCCTCGCTTGCGCTGGCACCGAGCTTGAACAGGCCGATCTTGTTGAAAAGTCCGAGCGCTTTGTCGGTCACGTCGGTCAGCGTCCTCGACGCGAGGACGGGAAGTACCAGTTCGCTGCCGGGCAGTGTCGCCGCGCGCAGGAGTGGGCTCACCTCGGGCCCGAGTCCACCGCTGGCCACCAGGCACAGCCGCTCCACCCGGTCGGGGAACAGATACAGCGTCTGCATCGCGATCCCACCACCGAGGGAGTGTCCGACCAGGGTGGCCGACGGAATGTCGAGGGCTTCGAGGAGGTCACGCACAGTGGCGGCGTGAGCACTGAGTGAATAGTCGCCGGCAGGCTTGTCCGACGCACCGTGTCCGAAGAGATCAGGGGCGATCACGCGGTAATGACGCGAGAGCGTCTCGATCTGCGGTTCCCAGTTGGAGTGCGCGCCCAGCAGGCCGTGAATGAGCACCACGACGGGGCCACTGCCTTGGTCGACGTATTTGAGCTGGTCGCCGTGCAATACAACCGTCTGTAATTGGTCGGTTGCCATGATTGAACCTTTCGGAGCCGCCAGTGTCTGTGGCTGCTCGCGTGTTGTCGGACCGCACCCGCCCCGACGCGGATCCACGGGTATTTGTGACCGGGAGTAACCCCAGTTCCCTCAGTATGCCCATCGAGGGGGTCGATGTCGTGGCCATCGGGCGTGTTGTGACGAACCGTGAGCCGTCGGCTGAGAGGAGACGTACAACTCACCGCCGCGTGTCGGCGCCGTTGATCAGGCGAAATCGACCAGTTTGCCGAAGGTGAGGTTGATGTCCCACGGTGTGACGCCCCACGTCTCGATCGCTGAAACCGCGAAGATTCCGGCAGCCTCGATGGTGTCCTGTGAGGCTGGTGCCGACACCGAAACGCCGGTTTGGTCGCTCGGAACCTCCGGCCAGACGCCTGTGCCCACGGGTGCGGGGTTTGCCTCCATGACTGCGTTGGCCAGGCCCGATTCGTCGACGGTCGTGAAGAGGCAGTTCGGCTCGTGCGGAGAATCCCACCCGCCGAGTTCCGCGAGCCAGAATTCGCCGCGTCCAGCAGCGGAGATCGCGATGGACGCGAGTACCGATTCGAGATCTTCCCAAGCGTCGCCGGTCGGGGCCGACGCCTCGGTGAGCTTGAACGGTGCGGCGAGGGCAGTGCTGTCCGGGGAAGTGAAGCGCGGCTGCACAGTGAGGGCCTGGGTCTGGGTATCCAGAAACGCAACTTCTCGGAACTTGTTGTCCGGCAGAGCAGTACGAGCTACGATGCCGCGTCCAAGCAGTGTGCCGAGAGCGGCGGGATCGTCGACGCTCCACAAGCGGGTCTCGTCCTCGGACCAGGTGCGAATCATTCCGCCGACGACAGGACTGATCAGCACGGGCTCGAGGTTTGTACTGCCTGTTGATTCGCTCACCGCTGGCTCCCCACCGCACGTCGTACCGTCGGACGGGTTCCGGGCGGCTAGACAAGTATGCCGCCTCGCTGCTGTGCGCCTTTATTAACCGCCGGGGGTTAATAAAGGCGCACAGCAGGGGATCACATATGCGTGCCGCCGTCGATGCGGATTTCCGTTCCGGTGACAAACGAGCCGTCCTCGGAAGCGAGCATCGCGATCACACCGGCGACCGCCGACGGGGGCGCGAAACCCTCACCGATTGCCGGGGCCAGCTTGCCGAGCAGCGTGAAGTCGATGTCGGCCGGGAAACCGGGATCGGACGTCATGCCCGACGCGATGCTGCCGGGTGCGACGGCTACGGCGCGAAGACCCTGCTTGCTGTACTCGAGAGCAAGTGCGTGCGTGAAGGATTGGATTCCACCCTTCGACGCCGCATATGCCGTCATGTACGGGTGGGCGAAGGTCGCCGAAGTGGAACTGAAGTTGACCACGACACCTGCTCCGCTTTCGAGCAGTGCCGGGAGGGATTCCCTCGTCATGAGGAACGTTCCGGTGAGGTTGACCCCGATGACGGTGTTCCAGAAATCGAGTGTCATCTCGTGGGTGTGTGCGGAGCGCAGAATGCCCGCCGCATTGACCAGCACGTCGAGCCCGCCCAGAGCCTTGATCGCAGCGCCGACCTGTTCGCGAACAGACTCTTCGCTGGAGATGTCGACCTTCACCGTGGTGAGGCGATCGGAGTGGCCGGCGTCCTTCGCGGCGTTCAGCGTCTGTTCGAGGCCGGTCTCGGAAATGTCGGCGGCGACGACGGTGCCTCCTTCTGCCAGGATGCGGGCAACGGTGGCCTGGCCGATTCCGGACCCTGCGCCGCTGATGAGGACGCGCTTGTCGTCGAATCGATTCACGAGAAAACTCCGGTCTGTGAGATGGACAGCTGTCTGGTGACCGATTCTGCGCTACCGGAGGGTACGAGACAGCGGAATGTTCCGCTCAGTGGGTGACTGCTACTTGCAACTGGCTTACTCAGGCGCAGTTGGTCGAATACATTCAGACCGGTCGCAATAGGTCGGCCCATTGAACGCGAGAATCGGGGAAACAAGTGTCGCTTCCGCAGTTGACTTTGGACGAGGCTCTCCTGCTCGAATTGCTTTCTTCAAACGGAGATACCCTTGGTAACGGCAAACTTAGGCAGAAGGCAAGTTTCGGCAAAGAGCGGTATCGAACTGCTGCAAATTCTTTGGTGGACAAGAACCTGGTCCGTAAAGCAGGCGGCCGGGGTGGGAGCGTGGTTCGGGAATCCTCTACGAAAGACCAGGACGCCGACGCGTCAGTTACGACGCTGACCGTGCCGTTCAGGATCCGAGAATTGAACCTCTACGCACCGATGGTCGATGTGCTGCGGGAGCTTCCACTCCGCAAATCCGGAGTGGCACCACTGACGGTCGACGACGTCGCTAATCAAGGTAAGCGAAGCACCGGCGGTACGTGGTCACGCTCAGATCTTGTGACAATCTCGGTACGTAGATTCGACTACGTACCTGGAGTCTTTCTGGAGGCCACAACCGTTGAGGTGAAGCCTTTCGATCAAGTCAATGTCACAGCGGTGTACGAAGCGCTTGCGCATCGTCGGGCCTCGACACACGCCGTTGTCGCGTTTCACATCCCCACGTATCTCACGGATGCACTCAAGAGACCGCTTCGGGAAGTTCGCACAGTTGCCAATTCTCACGGAATTGGGGTAGTTACCTTCGCAGATCCTGGAGATAAAGCGACTTGGCGAGTGCGTGAAGAAGCTGAACGGTTCGAACCGGATCCGGTGAGACTGAACAAGCTGATAGAAAAGCAGCTTTCGACCAGCTCACGGGAACGGATTGCAATCGAACTGAGGCGGAACATGCAGTTTCAGGAAGTCTCACCATCGAGTCTGTCAATACCCGAGAACGGGTTGGTCGCTCCTGCCGAGAGCTGAAGTCTGTTCGACACCGAACGAGACGGTGCTTGTTCGCCCGGGATTGCGAGCGAACAAGCACCGATGTGTCTTAGAGACCCGCGGCCTGAGCGAGGCTCGGCAGGTAGGTGCTCGGCTGTCCGAAGAGCTGAGCGCTGCCGTGTGCACGCTTGAAGTACAGCTGAGCGTCGTGCTCCCAGGTGATTGCGATTCCGCCGTGCAACTGAACTGCTTCGGAGGTGATCTGCTGCAAGGCTTCCGAGCAGTAGACCTTCGCCACTGCCGCGTCGTCCGCCGACTGCGTCGCCACGGCCGCGTACGTCATCGACCGCGCCGTCTCGACCAACGTGTACATGTCGGCCATCCGGTGCTTGAGGGCTTGGAAAGAACCGATCGCGCGACCGAACTGCTTGCGCGACTTGGTGTATTCCACGGTCTGTTCGACGATTGCTGCGGCCGCTCCGACCTGTTCAGCGGACAACGCGATCAGAACGACGGTTCGAATGCGATCGACCAGATCTTCGGACCACTCCAGTGGCCGACCACGAACACCGGAGAACGTGACCTCCGCCAGCGTTCGCGTCGGATCCATGGTGGGGACGCGTCGGCGGGAGACACCCTCGGCCGCGGGATCCACTTCGTAGAAGCCATCGGCCGTGAGAACGAGCAGGGTGTCCGCAATGTGTCCGTCGAGGACGTACGACGCCGTGCCGGTCAACGCATCCTCGGTTGCCTCGACGCCGAAGGTGCTCCAACCCGCAGCCCCTGCCCAGCACAGGGCGAGCGTGCTCTCTCCGGACGCGACACCGGGCAGCAGTCGCGAGCATGCGTCGTTGTCACCGGAAAGCAGCAGTGCCTGTGCGGCAAGAATCGCCGAACCCAGCATCGGTGAGGGGGTCAGCGTGCGGCCCAGTTCCTCCTGGACCACATGTACCTCGCCCAAACCTGCTCCGACGCCGTCGAACTCCTCCGGAATCGCCAGCGCGGCGACGCCGATCTGCTCGCACAGCTTGCTCCACAACGCGGCGTCGTAGCCGATCTCGGTGGTGATGGCAGCGCGGACGGCAGCGGAGTCGGAATGCTTGCTCAGGAGATCGCGTACCGACGCACGTAGTGCTGCCTGGTCTTCGGTGTCGATGCTCATGATGCAACCAGCGCTTCGACGACGCGCGCACGATGCTCGGACGGTGTGCCCCAGGCGGTGAGCAATGCTCGTACCTTGGTGAGCCACAGTGAGAGATCGTGTTCCATCGTGTAGCCGATGGCGCCGTGAACCTGGAGTCCGACGCGGGCGGCCTTGTAAGCAGCATCCCCGCACGCGACCTTGGCGGCGGAAATGTCACGCGAGGCGTCGGCCGACTGATCGCGAACCGACAGAGCGGCACCGTGGAGCAGGGGGCGAGCCATTTCGAGCGAAACGGCAACTTCTGCCAGGTGGTGCTTCATTGCCTGGAACTGTCCGATGACCTTGCCGAACTGCTTGCGCTGCTTCGCGTATTCGGTGGTGACCTCGAGCAGTGTCTGGCCGAGACCTTGCAACTGCGCGGCAGTGGCAAGAGCGCCCATGTCGAAGGCTGCGGAGAAGTCGGCGGAGCCCAGCGATTCGCCGGCGGAAACCTCGTAGAGCTTGCGGGAGAGATCCACCGATGCCTTGGCTTCGCCAGGGACGCCGAGTGAGACGGTGCCGTCCTGCGCGAGTAGAACCAGATCGACCGCATTGGCGTCGAGCGCGAACGGTGTGCGCGGGGGAGCGGCGACGGTTGCCAGCGAACCCTCGGCGAGAGCAGAGAGACGTTCCGGTGCAACGGAAGCCAGGAGCGTCGGTGCTACTGCGATGGTCTCGACGACCGGTCCGGGTACTGCGTGCCGACCGAGCTGTTCGAGTGCAACGACCAGGTCCACGGCGTCGGCGCCGAGTCCGTCGTGTTCTTCGGATATGACGAGGCCGTTGACGCCGGTCTCGGCAAGGCGCTGCCAGAGCTTCTTGCCCGGCTCGGTGTCACCGTCGTTCCACGAACGGATGACGGAGGGCATGTCGGACTTGGTCAGCAGTGCATCGATGCTTGCAGCGAAGTCCTGGTGGGAGGAGTCGAGCGCGAATCTCATCGGTCCGCCTTCGGTAGGCCGAGCAGACGCTCAGCGATGACGTTTTTCTGAATCTCGTTGGTGCCTGCGTAGATCGGGCCGGACAGGGAGAACAGGTATCCGTCCATCCAGTTGTCGGCCAGCTCGGCTTCAGGGCCCTGCAGTTCGAGAGCAGTCTCGTGGGTGGCGATATCCCACTCGGACCAGAAGACCTTGTTGATCGAGGACTCGGCGCCGAGTTGTCCACCGTCGGCGAGACGGGTGACGGTACCGAATGTGTTGAGCTGGTAGGCGCGAGCGCCGATCCAGGCGTCGGCAACCTGGTTACGCAGAGCGCTGTCGTCGGTTCGTCCGCTGGACTTGTACAGCTCGAGCAGTCGGTCGACGGTGGCGAGGAAGCGGCCGGGGCTGCGCAGCGAGAGACCACGCTCGTTGCTCGCGGTGCTCATCGCGACGCGCCAACCTTCGTTGACGTTGCCGATCACACCCGACTCACCAGGGTTGGCCGGGTCGTCCGGCACGAAGACGTCTTCGAGGAAGATCTCGGCGAAGCCGGGCTCGCCGTCGAGTTGATCGATCGGGCGAACGGTGACGCCCTTCGAGCGCAGGTCGAACATGAAATACGTGATGCCCTTGTGGCGCTGCGCATCCGGATCGGAGCGGAACAAGCCGAAGCCCCAGTCTGCGTAGCTTGCGCGTGAGCTCCACGTCTTCTGACCGTTGAGCAGCCAGCCCCCGTCGACCTTCTTCGCACTCGAACGCAGGCTCGCGAGGTCGGAACCGGATTCGGGCTCGGACCAGGCCTGGGCCCAGATGTCGTCGGCACGAGCCATGCGAGGCATGATGCGAGCCAACTGCTCGGCATTTGCATGCTCGAACAGTGTGGGAGCCAACAAGAAGATGCCGTTCTGGCTTACGCGGCCGGGCGCGCCCGAGCGGTAGTACTCCTCTTCGAAGATGACCCATTCGAGCAGGGACGCATCGCGTCCGCCGAGTTCCTTGGGCCAGGAGACGACGGCGTAGCCGGCGTCGGCGAGAGTGTGCTCCCACTGACGGTGCTCTTCGAAGCCTTCGGCGGTATCCATCGACTTCAGGGGAGTGGCGGGCACATTCGCCTCCAGGAACGAGCGGACCTCGTCACGGAATGCGGTTGTGGCGTCGTCGAATACGAGATCCACTAGTTTGTTCCTTCCTGCGGTGCGCGAGCACTGGCAGCCATGGCTTTGGCGTCGAGACCACCAAGCGAGTCTTTGCCGACCTCGGCGTTGTGAGCGTGAGCGAAGTGATGCAGACCGAAGACGGAGTCGATGCCGTTGCGCATCCCCATCTGATCCTCGCACTGGTTGACGGCCTTTTTGGTCAAAGCCAGTCCGAAGCGCGGCATCTCGGCGATACGTCCGGCGAGCTCGAACGTCTCCTTCTCGAGATCCTTGCGGGCGACGACGCGATTGACCATGCCGATTTCGTAGGCGCGTTGCGCGGTGAACCGATCGCCGGTGAAGAGCATTTCCTTCGCGAAACGTGAACCGACCATCCACGGGTGCGCGAAGTATTCGACGCCGGGGATGCCCATGCGGACAACGGGATCGGAGAAGAAGGCGTCGTCGGCCGCGACGATCATGTCGCAGATCCAGGCGAGCATGAGCCCACCGGCAATGCAGGCGCCTTGCACCATCGCGATGGTGGGCTTGGGGATCTCCCGCCAACGGCGGCACATGCCCAGATAGACCTCCATCTCGCGGGCGAAACGCTGGTCACCGCCTGGCTTGTCGACGTGATCCCACCACATGGTGGCCTTGTTCTCGTACTCGACGTGATGGTCGCGTCCCGGAGTTCCCAGGTCGTGTCCGGCGCTGAAGTGAGGTCCGTTGCCTGCCAGGACGATCACCTTCACGTCGTCGTCCTCGACGGCGCGCTGGAATGCCGCGTCGAGGGCGTACGTGACCACCGAGTTCTGGGCGTTGCGGTAGTCGGGTCGATTCAAGGTCACGACGGCGACCGAGTCACGAACCTCGTAGGTCACGACGTCGACTTCGAAGGGAACGGTCATGATTGTTCCTCGCGCAGAACCGTTTTGAGGACCTTGCCCGAAGGGTTACGGGGCAGATGATCTACGAAGCGCACCTCGCGGGGCACCTTGAAGCCTGCGATCTTCTCCTTGAGGAAAGCGATCACCGACTCTTCGGTGAGGCCGGCACCGTCGAGTTGGGCGATGTATACGCGGCCCACCTCTCCCATTCGGTGATCAGGGATGCCGATGGCAGCAGACTCGTGGACGCCGGGCAGGCGAGCCAACATGCCCTCGATCTCGGCCGGGTAGACGTTGAATCCGCCGCTGACGTACATGTCTTTCAGACGGTCGGTGATGTCGAGATAGCCACGCTCGTCGAGGGTTCCGACGTCTCCGGTGTGCAGCCAGCCGTCGGCGTCGATTGCCTTGGCGGTGGATTCGGGGTCGTCGAGGTATCCGAGCATGACGTTCGGTCCACGAAGCAGGATCTCACCCTGGTCACCGATCTTGACCTCGAAATCGGCTGTCGCGCGGCCGGAACTGGTGGAGACGGTGACCGGGTCGTCGTCGGTGCGGCACATGGTCGCGACCACTGCCTCGGTCAGACCGTATGCCGTGAGGACGGCGTCGAAAAGCTCTGCCTGCATGCGCTCGACGAGAGCAACCGGCACGGGTGCTGCGCCGGTGATCGCGATGCGGAGCGAGGACAGGTCGTATTCGCTGCGGCGGGGGTGATCGAGAATGGTCTGGTAGATCGTCGGGGCACCGGGCAGGATGCTGATCTTTTCGCTGTTGACCAGCGCGAGGGTGTCGTCGATGTTGAAGACGGACACCGGCACGATCGTCGCGCCGTTCAGCAGGCAGACCAGGATTCCGGCCTTGTACCCGAAGGTGTGGAAGAACGGGCTGATGATGAGGAAGTTGTCGTCGGCGGTGACCTCGGCGCATGCACCCCACGACTTGGCGACAGCGATGGACTGACGATGCGCGGTGATCGCACCCTTGCTGCGTCCTGTGGTGCCGGAGGTGAAGAGGATGTCGCTGACGTCGTCTGGCTGCACCTTCGCAGCACGCGCATCGGCTTCGGTGCGGGCGGCGTCGGTGGCGAGCGCGAGGAAGTCCTCGAACTCGATGACGCCGTCACGGTCGTCGTCCCCGTCGATCGGTACCTGGATGACGGTCGGGATCGACAGGTCCGGGTTGGCGTCGAGCAACTGCTGATAGCGATCGGCCTTGAGGAACGTGCCGACGACCACCAAGGCCGCGGCGTCGACGCGCTCGATGATGTCGAGAGCTTCGGTGCCGGTGTATCGAGTGTTGATCGGGATGATGGCCGCGCCGGCATATTGAGCGCCGAGCAGGGCGATCACCCAGTGGTACGTGTTGGGCGACCAGATGACGACGCGATCGCCTGCCTTCACCCCACGGTTGATCAGCGCGCCGGCGAAATCGCGGACACGTTGATGTAGCTGTGCGAAGGTCAGTCGGGTGTCGCCATCGGCGATAGCCGCGCGCTCACCGAACTCCTCGGCGGCCCGGATGAGGGCTGATGGGATGGTTCTCGGTTGTTCGGTCACTGGACTCCTACCTGACACGCTACCTAGCAAGTGCTTGGTAGGTTATCTTACATATGTGGACCAGAGCGAGAGCCCGGACGGGCAGATGACGGACGACGAGTTTGCGGCCACGGTCGCGCAGTGGTTGGCCGAGAACTTGACGGGCAAATTTGCCCAGCTCAAGGGTAAGGGCGGCCCCGGCAGTGAGCACGAGTTCTTCGAGCAACGACTCGAGTGGGACAAGCACCTCGCAGCCGCAGGATGGACGTGCCTCGGGTGGCCGAAGGAGTTCGGCGGGCGGGGAGCAAGCATCTCTCAGCAGGTCATCTTCCATCAGGAGTACGCGAAGGCCGGTGCGCCCGCTCGCGTCAGCCACATCGGTGAAGAGCTGCTCGGCCCGACGCTGATCGCGTACGGAACCGACGAGCAGAAACGCCGATTCCTTCCTGGCATCAACACGGTCAGCGAACTGTGGTCGCAGGGCTACTCCGAGCCTGGCGCCGGTTCAGACCTCGCGAACGTCTCCACCACCGCACGCCTCGAAGGCGGCAAGTGGATCATCAACGGCCAGAAGGTGTGGACCTCACTGGCTCACGTCGCGCAGTGGTGCTTCGTGGTCTGCCGCACCGAGGTGGGCTCCAAGCGTCATCAGGGCTTGAGCTTCCTGCTGGTCCCGTTGGATCAGCCTGGTGTGACAGTTCGGCCCATCCAGCAGCTCACCGGTACGTCGGAGTTCAACGAGGTCTTCTTCGACGACGCCGTCACCGACGCCGATCTGGTGGTCGGGGAACCTGGCGAGGGCTGGAAGATCGCGATGGGGCTGCTCACCTTCGAGCGCGGGGTATCGACGCTCGGACAGCAGATCGGATTCGCTCGCGAGCTCCAGGGCGTCGTCGACCTGGCGAAGGCCAATGGCAGTGACCAGGATCCGCACATTCGCGAGAAGATCGCTCGCGCCTGGGTCGGACTGCGCGTGATGCGCGCCCACGCGATGCGTACTCTCGACGCGGTCGACGCCGGAACCGGTGGCGGAGAAGCGTCCGTCGCAAAACTGTTGTGGGCCAACTGGCATCGTGACCTGGGACAGCTGGCGATGGACGTGCAGGGTGCGTCGTCGTTGGTTGCACCGTGGGCGGATTCCGAAGGCAATGCCTCGGACATCACCGACCCCGAGCATCTCGAACTCGACGAGTGGCAGCGCCTCTTCCTCTTCACCCGCGCCGACACGATTTACGGCGGCTCCAACGAAATTCAGCGCAACATCATTTCCGAGCGCGTGCTCGGTCTTCCCCGAGAGGCTCGTTAATGTCTGACACCAAAGCCGCGTCCCCGCTTTCCGTTGCGCCCGAGGAAACCCCGGGCCACGGACTGCTCGCGGGCAAGAAGGCGATCATCACCGCCGCAGCCGGAACCGGCATCGGCTTCTCTACCGCGCGCCGGGTGCTTCTCGAGGGCGGCGACGTTCTCGTCTCCGACTTCCACGAGCGTCGGCTCGGCGAGACGGTGGAGAAGCTGAAGGCCGAGTTTCCCGGCCAGCAGGTCGAGTCCATCATCTGCGACGTCTCCAGCACCGAGCAGGTCGACGCGTTGTTCGTCGGCGCGGCCGAGAAGTTGGGACGTATCGACATCGTCGTCAACAACGCAGGCCTGGGCGGCGAGACACCCGTCGTCGACATGACGGACGATCAGTGGGATCGCGTTCTCGACATCACCCTCAACAGCACCTTCCGTTCGACGCGTGCCGCGCTGCGGTACTTCAAGAGCGTTCCCCACGGCGGTGTTCTGGTGAACAACGCGTCCGTTCTCGGTTGGCGGGCGCAGCATTCCCAGGCTCACTACGCCGCAGCCAAGGCGGGCGTCATGGCACTGACTCGGTGCAGCGCTATCGAAGCCGCGGAGTACGGAGTCCGTATCAACGCGGTCTCGCCCTCCATCGCGCGTCACGCGTTTTTGGCGAAGGTCACCAGTGAGGAACTGCTCGACCAGTTGGCTTCCGGCGAGGCCTACGGCCGCGCCGCGGAGGTCTGGGAGATCGCAACGGTCATCGCGATGCTCGCCAGCGATTACTCCACCTACATGACCGGCGAGATCGTCTCCGTTTCTTCGCAGAGGGCCTAGCGTCCCCGTGCGCGGTTAAGGAGTCCCCGGACTCGCTGACCGCGCACAGGGGAAGGCCCTGGATAGGATTGAATACATGACGCCACCTCGAAATTCCGACGAATCAAACGGCAAGTCCGGGCGCCGCGACGAGCTGCTCGAGATCGCGGCGGGGCTGTTCGCCGATCGCGGAGTGCGCGCGACGACCGTCCGCGACATCGCCGACGCCGCCGGGATACTGTCCGGCAGCTTGTATCACCATTTCGATTCCAAAGAGTCGATGGTCGACGAGATCCTGCACCAGTTCCTCGACGAACTCTTCGGAAAATACCGCGAGATCGTCGCGGCGGGGTTGGACAGTCGCGCGACGCTCGAAGCGCTGGTGGTGACCTCCTACGAGGCCATCGACGCCTCACATTCGGCTGTGGCGATCTACCAGGACGAGGTCAAGCACCTCGTCGGGAACGAGCGCTTCGCTTACCTGGCCGAGCGCAACACCGAATTCCGGGACCTGTGGGTCGGCGTCCTCGAAGCCGGCGTCGCGGACGGGACCTTCCGTTCCGACATCGACGTCGAGTTGGTCTTCCGATTCATGCGAGACACCGTGTGGGTCGCGGTTCGCTGGTACCGCCCGGGTGGATCCCTCTCGGCTCACGCCGTCGCGGCTCAATATCTCGCGATCGTGCTCGACGGGCTCTCCGATCCGGCTACAACTTCAGACGCTATTGCTGAATCAACTTCAAGAACTATTGCTGCACAACGAAACTAGGAGCTAACGCTATGTCCGAGGTTTACATCGTCGACGCCATTCGCACACCGATCGGCAAGAGGGGTGGCGCGCTGTCCGGCGTGCACCCCATCGATCTCGGTGCGCACGTCGTCAAGGCACTGGTCGAGCGCACCGGTATCGACCCCAGTGACGTCGACGACGTGATCTTCGGTTGCGTCGACGCCATCGGCGGCCAGGCCGGCAACATCGCCCGTATGTCCTGGCTCGCAGCGGGATTCCCGGAGCACGTTCCCGGGGTGACCGTTGACCGTCAGTGCGGTTCGAGCCAGCAGGCAGTGCACTTCGGCGCTCAGGCCATCCTGTCGGGCACCGCGGATCTGATCGTTGCCGGCGGCGTTCAGAACATGAGCCAGATTCCGATCTCGGCAGCGATGATCGTCGGTCAGCAGTACGGATTCGACACGCCGACTTCGGGTTCGGTCGGTTGGACCGAGCGCTACGGTGACCAGGAAGTCTCGCAGTTCAAGGGCGCCGAAATGATCGCCGAGAAGTGGGACATCAGCCGCGAAGAGCTCGAGAAGTGGGCCCTGCAGAGCCATGAGCGCGCCAAGGCTGCAATCGCCGCGGGTCGCTTCGACAACGAGATCGTCGCCATGGGCGACGCGACCGTCGACGAAGGACCCCGCGAGACCAGCCTCGAAAAGATGGCGACGCTCAAGGTTCTCGTCGAAGACGGCCGCATGACCGCAGCGGTGGCCAGCCAGATCTCCGACGGTGCGAGTGCGCTGCTGCTGGCGTCGGCGGAAGCGGTGGAGAAGTACAACCTCAAGCCCCGCGCCCGGATTCATCACCTCAGCGCTCGCGGCGACGACCCGATCTTCATGCTCAGTGCGCCGATCCCGGCCACGAAGCATGCTCTCGCGAAGGCCGGTCTGAGCATCGAGGACATCGACATCGTCGAGATCAACGAAGCTTTTGCCCCGGTCGTCCTGGCCTGGATCAAGGAGATCGGCGCAGATCCGGCCAAGGTCAACGTCAACGGCGGCGCGATCGCACTCGGTCACCCGCTCGGCGCGACTGGCACCAAGCTGATGGCGACCCTGCTCAACGAACTCGAGCGCACCGGCGGTCGTTACGGCCTGCTGACCATCTGTGAAGGTGGCGGCACCGCAAACGCGACGATTATCGAGCGGCTCTGACGCCTTGCTGTGCGCCTTTATTAACCGCCGGCGGTTAATAAAGGCGCACAGCAGTTAGTTGTTCGGCGCATCCGCAACCTTGATGTCGAAGTTCGCACTTTCACCGTCAACGCTGGTCACGGTAGCTGTGACGTCGTATTCGGTGCCCTGCTCGGTCAGGATGCACGTGATCGATGCGCCGACTTCTGCGTCGAGGTTCTCCGGACACGTCACGTCGTCAGGTGGCTCGCCGATCTTCTCGGCGAGTTGAGTGGAGATCTGACTTGCGACTTCGGACTTGTCCACTTGTGGCGTCCCGACGCTTGCCGAGCACGCTCCCGTGGCCAATGCCGCGGAGAGCAAGACGATTCCAACTGCAGGCCTCTTTGTCATGTGAACTCCCAGGGTGCGCCGGTGCTCGCTGCTGCCACCTCAGGGATTACCGCATTCGGGACCGTTCAACCGACTTACTCGACGCTGTTTGCCGAGCTCAGCGTCGGCGGACCGTCAAGTTGAAGCCTTCGGGCATCAGGGTGAGCCGTTCGGCCACCTTCAACTCGTAGTCCGGATCGGCTTCGATCGTATATTTCTGCAAGATGGTGCCCAACACGAGGACCGCTTCGTGAATGGCGAATTGTCTTCCGATGCAGGCGCGTTCACCTGTTCCGAACGGCTTGTACACGTGCGCCGGCCTGGCCTTGATGTTGGCAGGTAGGAAGCGATCCGGATCGAAAGCCTCGGGATCGTTGCCCCACACGGGATCGCGATGAAGTGACGGGATGAGCACGAGCATCCAATCGCCCTTCTTCATCGGATACTTGCCGACGAGCGTGGTGTCTTCGAGCGCCGCACGGCCGTAGGCGGGAGCGGTCGGCCACAGACGCAGCGATTCGTCGAGGACGCGTCGTACGTATCGAAGTTTCGCGATCTTCTCGAAGGCGGGCTCCTCGCCCTCCCAGACCTTGTCGACCTCGGCTTGCGCCTTGGCCAGCACGTCAGGGTTTCGTGACAGGTAGTACAGCGCGAACGACAACGCGCCGGAGGTGGTTTCGTGTCCCGCGACGAGGAAGGTCACGACCTGATGGCGGATGTTCAGTTCGTCGATACGGTTGGGATCGTTTTCGCGTGCCGCCCGCAGCATCAGTTCGAGAAGATCTTCGGGCCCCGGTTCGGTACTTGTCCGCCGGGCACGGATCACCTCGTCCACAACCTCGGCCATGTACGCCTTGCGGACCTCGTCACGTTGATCGGCCCGACGTGCGAGGACTCGCCCCAGGGCCGTCGACTTCAAGAACGTCGTGCGTTGTGAATGGGAGAGAGCGCCGACCATCGCCTTGACGAACGGGTGCTGCTCTTCACGTTCGAAAGAGTCGAACGAGTAGCTGAATCCAGTGCGTCCGATGGTCTCCAACGTCAGCTTGGTCATGTCTGCCGAGACGTCGATGGGGGAGTCGCTGTCACGACTGTCCCAATGATCGACCAGCTCGCCGGCCACGTCGAGCATGGTGCGGTGGTACGAGCGCATCGCAGTCTGGCTGAACGCCGGGGCCAGGAGATTGTGCGCCTTGCCCCAGTTGGGTTCGTGGTTGTACGCAGTGAACAGTCCGTCGCCGCCGATTCCGCGGAGTGCTTTGACTCCAGGCGCAAGGTGCTTCGCGAACCGGGACTCGTCGGACAGTTCTGCCACCATGTCCGCGCCCGAGGCGAAGACGAAGCGATTTCCCAGGACATTTCTCTCGAAGATCGGGCCGAGTTCGCGCCCGATGCTCACGGAGTTCTGCAGCGGCGTCCGGATATTGATCCCGAGGACGTCCCCGAGGACTGGCAGGCGCCATGCCGGATGCGGGATCCGAGCATCGGTCGTCGCCTCTGGAGTGGTGTCGACGCTCATGGTGTGTCCCCCGGGTGAGATCGCTTACTGAATTGGTGTCTAGTACGCAAAGTACGCCTTACTGAATCGGTGTCAAGTAGTAATCTGACTTGTCTATGGTCGCACCACGAAAACGCCTGGACCGAGAGCAGCGGCGCACGCAGTTGCTCGACATCGGCGCGCAACTTTTTGCCGATCGTTCGTACGAGGACGTCTGGATCGAAGAGGTCGCCGAGATTGCGGGCGTCTCGCGCGGGTTGATGTACCACTACTTTCCGACCAAGCGAGACTTCTTCGCCGCAATCGTCGAGCGCGAATCGCAGCACCTGCTCGAGGTGACCGCACCGGACGCGACGCTACCGGTGCGCGAACAGGTGGCAGCCGGGTTGGACGCCTACTTCGCGTACGTGAAGTCGCACAGCAGGGGAGTACGCGCCATCAACGTGGGGACGCTCTCCGCCGAGGCCGGTATCCGAGCGATCGTCGAACGGGAACTCGAACAGCAGCAGATTCGGATCCTCGACGCACTGGAATTCGAGGGTGAAAGAAGACAGATCGCTGCCGTCGCAGTTCGGGGATGGATCGCATTCGTCCGAGCTGTCTGCCTCGACTGGCTCGATCAACCTTCCATACCGCAGGAAGAGTTGAGAGTGATTTGTCTGCGGACCCTCTCCGGAGCGTTGGGCATCGACCTCGAAACGTGAAATGCCGACCGCGTGGGAGCGGCCGGCATTTCCACGGACAAGTCTGATCAGTCGAGCGTCGAATAGAGATCGTCCCAGCTCTTGGCTACGTACATGTTGGTGTAGATGGATCCGTAGTACGTACTGCCGCGCAGAACGGTGACGTTCCCGGCCTGCACAGCCGGAAGTCGTTGCCACAACTTGTTGTCCGAGAGCTGATCGAAGGTGGTGTCGCTGCTGTCGGTGACGGATACCATGAACGCGTCGCAATCGCGAAGGCAATCCATCTCCTCGATGCTCAGTCGCCCCTGATTGTCGAAACCGGTTGTGTTCAATGTCCTTCCGCCGATGTCAGCGAGCGTCATGTCGGTGGGTTGGCGATTCTTCTTACCGGTTTCCTCCGACACGGGCAGGCTGTCGATGTAGATCGTGGCCTTGTCCGGACTGTAGGACAAACTCGCGACGGTCTTTCCCGCGATCGCCGAAGCGTGTCGAGAGCGGATGTCGGTGATCAGAGCGTCGTAATCGGTAATCAGGCGATCCATGGTGGGCGTTCGGCCCAACCAATCGGAGAGTCGGGTGAGATTTTCTCGCCACGTCCGCTTCGATTCGGTTGTCAGGACAGGAGCGATGGCTTGGAGTTTTGCAGCGGGCCAGTACTCGTTGTCGGCGTTGACGCAGATGATGAGATCGGGTGCGAGTCCGAGGATCTGCTCCAGATTGGGCTTGTCGCTGAGGTATTCGGCCGAGCCGTCGACGGGAACCCACTCGGTGGCGGGCGAGATGTTGTATCCGAAGACCGGTAGTTCCAGGGCAATGGCGAGCTCGAGGTCGGTGCGGGCGTCGACGGCCAAGACCCGCTTGGGGTTGGTCGGTATGTCGTAAGTTTCCAACGGTGTGGTGACGGTGCGCATTTGAGTGTCGTCAGATGTACCCGAACCGTCACTGGAACTGCAGGACGACAGAATTGTTGCTACTGCTGCCATCCCGGCTCCGATGCCGAATTGGCGACGGGTCAGTGCGTCGACTAGCTCTTGCCAGGCGCGTTCGTCCAGCACGGTAGGTGTGGTGGTCAGCATTTTTCGATACCCTTCGGTCTGAGTCCGTATCGATCGTAGGGTCGGCGATACCAGATCACCTATATCGAAAACCGCCTGATATTAGTCGATTTCGGCCATTGTCCGTGACTTGCGGGTGATCGTTGCGCCGAAGGCAGCGGCGAGCGGGAACATGAGAACGCCGTACACCGCAGCCGGCACTGCCAATTGCACGTTGCCGAGGAGACTGACGGCGATGGTGATCGCCAACGTGCTGTTGTGGATGCCGATTTCCATGGAACTGGCGATTGCCTGACGATCCTCGATGCCGAATATCCGGGGAACGACGTAACCGATCGAGAGGCTCAGTAGGCAGAACAAGGCAGCGACGACGCCGATGTCGACGAGATAGTCCGCGATGTTCTCGCGCTCGGAAACAACCGTTCCGACGATCACCAGTGCCAGAACCACCGCGGATCCGATGCGGACGGGCTTGTCCATCCGCCCGGCAAAGGCGCTCGAGCGCAACCGAACCCACATTCCGAGAGCGACAGGAATCAATACGACGGCAAAGACCTGAAGCACCTTCGTGAACTGAAGCCCGAGAGTGCCGTCCGCGTCCTCAGGTTCGAAGTAACCCAACGCGAAGTTGGTGATCAGGGGGAGAGTGACCACCGCTATCACCGAATTGACCGCTGTCAGCGTCACATTGAGAGCAACGTCGCCGCGGAACAGATGGCTGAACAAGTTTGCCGTCGTGCCGCCCGGTGATGCGGCGAGGAGCATCATGCCGACCGCGAGCAGTGGGTCGAGGTCGAACAACGTGACCAATCCGAAGGCCGCGGCCGGGAGCAACAACAACTGACAGATCAGGGCGATCGAAACCGCCTTCGGCGCTTTTGCCACGCGGGCGAAATCTCCGACCGTCAGGGAAAGCCCGAGGCCGAACATGATGATGGCGAGTGCGGCGGGTAGGCCGACGGAGGTGAGTGCAGAGTCCATGAGTTAGTGGCTACTTCCAGTCACTGGGGGAATTTCACTGAAACTACCGTGATGCCCGGATCTGCGTGGCAGTTTGGATACATTGGTGTATCGAACCGTGACGGCGTCGGTGAGCAGGGTTATCGTCGAATTATGTGCCGAAACATCACTGAACTTCGTGGACTCGAGCCCGCTGCTACGCCCGAGGAGATCGAGGCCGCCTCTCGCCAATACGTACGTAAGGTGAGTGGAATAGCCAAGGTGTCCGACGCGAACCGAGACGCCTTCGAACAGGCGGTGCGTGAGGTGACCGAAACGACGACGCGCCTGCTCAGCGCATTGCCGCCTCGCAGACAGCCACCTCAGACCGTCCCGCCGTTGCGTCGTCCGGAAGTACAGGCGCGGATCGCTGCTCGTTCGTCCTGACCCGAGTGGATCTCACAGATATCGACGTATGGGACGTCGAACCGTTGGATCAGCTGTCAGCTGGGCTGGAGGGCGTTCTGGTCGCTCATCGTGTCCGCGACATCCGGCGACGGCTGGATACGCTGCGCAAAGAGGCCGTCGCCGACGACTTGCATATTCGTCAGGACGGAACGGTCTCTGCCGTTGCGCCCATCGCCGACGGCCACCCGCTCCACGTGCATGCCCAGTTGCTCGAGGTCGCGGTGCGAGAACTGATCGGTGAGGCACTGCTGGTCAGCGCGGATCTTCATCATGCGTTGTCTCTGCGGTCTCAGGTCGGCACCGACCTCCGTGACAAAGCTGTGCGTGTGGGGGAGGAGTGGCGAGCGTTCAGCCCTGATCGGCAGCGTCAGATGTTGCGTCATGCACCCGGCCTGATCGCCAACCTCGACGGAATTCCTTCTGCGGTTCGCAGTCCGGCCAATCTCGATCGAATTCAATCGGAACGAGCACGGCTGCAAGATGATTCAGTCCGAATCTCGCAAGAACTCCACCGTGAGTTCTTCGGCGGCAGGCTGAGTAACACAGGGGCGGGCCAGTGGTACGCCGAACGCAAACTCGAGGATCTGGACGCGCTCGACGAGTTGTTTCGCGCCGAACCTTGTCGACGGTTACTGCTCATGGACATGCGCTCGGGTGAACGCGGCTTCGCGGCAATCGCGATCGGTGATCCGGACACAGCGGATCACATCTCCGTGACGATTCCCGGATTGAACACCAACGTCAAGGACTCGATGCGCGGAATGGTCGGCGAGGCAACACGATTACGAGCCGAGGCGATGCGCCAACTCGAACTGGCCGGCCGAAAGGAGAGCGTGGCCACCATCGCCTGGATCGGATACGACGCGCCACAGGTGATCGGGCCGGGAAAGTTCGACATCGGTCGGGCCAGCTTCGACGTAAGTCGATCGTCCAAGGCAGGCATAGCCGCCGACGCATTGGGTAGCTTCTTTCACGGTCTTCGTGCTGCGTCGGTCAACGACGGAGTCCATATCACCGCGTTGGGCCACTCCTACGGATCGCTTGCGACTTCTCTTGCGCTGCAACGCGGGGCAAGCGCAGCGGTCGACGACGTGGTGTTCTACGGTTCACCCGGCGTGCGGGCCAAGGTGGAGTCGGACCTCGGTATCGCCGACCGCCACGTCTACGTCATGAAAGCGGAAGGCGACAGTATCGCGGGGTTCGGCCGTTTCGGTGGCGATCCGACACGCACCGAGTTCCACCGATTGTCCACGGCCGAGGGGATCACCCCGGACGGTGTCAAGCACGAGCGGGCTTTCGGTCATGCGGAGTACGCGAGAACCGGGGACAACGGCGAACTGCGGATGTCGGGTTACAACCTCGCGGTTGTGGTTGCCGGACTGCCGGAGTTGGCCGTTGTGGCCTGACCTGCTGACTTGCTCTGCCGATTCATCGCACCCGGGGGGCGGGCTGACGGTCTGGTGTCCTCCGGGCGGAGGCTTGGAAGGAGACGAAACCCCGCCCGAGGCGCTCGCGCGCGAATTGGACGAGGAGATCGGCTTGCGTGACTACGGCGCCGCCACCCATGTGTGGCATGAGGAGATCCATGATCCGACGATATTGCCGGGTTGGGACGGTGCGATCAACGACTACTTCCTCGTGCCGGTAGCGGCCGCATTCGAGCCCTGTGGGTCGTTGGGGCGCGAAGCGCTGGCCGCCGAGCTGGTCGAGCACTTCGAGTGGTGGAGCGTTGACCGCCTTCTGTCACACAATGGTCGAGAAGTGTTCGGGCCACGCGATTTACCCGACAGGTTTGCACGCCTGGTCAAGGATGGATCACCGAGTTCGCTGGAACAGTTTGTTCGGGCACCATGAGGGCCGCGAGGCATCGCCGTATTCGAGCATTTCGGCATCGAAACACGGCTAAACTGGGGTTATGGAGCACTACGTGCGCAAGGAGCCCATCCCGTACGCGTCTACGGCTGCGCCGGTCAGTTCTCGCAACCGGTTCAGAAGGATGCTCCAAAGGTTGTCGACAATTCTTCGCGGGATGATGGGGGATCGGAAGGCGAGTCGATATACCTCGCTCGCTCCGCGGCATCCCGACGGATCACGCACCGCTGTAACATCTTTCAACAGTAGTGGTGGTGGGAAATAGGTATCGGTGTACGACGCTGCCCGGGGTCCGTCGAATTCTCGACGAACACCGGGCAGTGACGCACTACTTGGGCTGGGGTCAGCGGAGGTACTGTCCGCAAACCGGCCACGCGCCGGCACCTTGACCGGCAAGGACGTTTTCCGCGACGCGGACCTGTTCTGCCTGGCTGGCGTTGGCGGCACTGCCGGCTCCGCCGTAGGCTTCCCACGTGCTCTGGCTGAACTGGAGCCCGCCGTAGTAGCCGTTTCCGGTGTTCGCGGCCCAGTTGCCCGAAGATTCGCATTCTGCGACACCCGACCAGTCGTGGGTGGCTGCGGATGCGGTGCCGGCGCTCAGTCCGAGGGCTCCGGCTGCGAGGGCTCCGGCTGCGGCGACAGAGGCAAGGGCACGGGTAACGGTGGTCTTGGTCATTTTTGGTAAATCCTCTCGAGTCCCGCCGACGGAGGACGGTGACCGTCTCAGCTCCGCTCCCACCACTAGGAATGTTGTCGAGTCCGAACCGCGGGGTGGGACGGGCGGTGGCGATTCGGTAATGCCCGGTTGATCGGGCTGTCACCAACCATAAGAGATGATTACGGATTGGTCACGGGTCGGCGTGTCGACGCATGTTTGTGCAACAGAAATGCATCAAAGAGTGTTTTCCCAGGTCGCGTGGCGATATGCCACCTCGCTCGGCGTTACATAATCGAGATAAAGTGTGATGCAAGTCACTGGAAAAGCGTCTTGATGGCGTCGGTATGTGGCGCTCGATCGGCCGGTTTTGTCGATTTTCCGGCCCCAGTTGTGGTCACACAGGAGGCTGTGTCGAACCGCGATTTGTTGTCGACCGACCGCCCCGATTTACCTGTGGGGCAGCAGAATTGAAAACGAATTACGCGCTGCTGGCTCAGACGAGATTCTTGCTCGCCTTGATCCGACGACGAATGTCGCGCATCTGAATGGTGTTGCCGGCCTGACGAACGGAGCGTGGAATGAACCTGTTGACGAACGACACGAAAATGAAGAGGTGTTCGAACCGGCGGCGGTCGTCTTCGGTCCACTCGAGGTCGAGTTGGTCGCGGTAGATCGGTGGAAGGAATCCGACCGTCAGGAACCGCAACAAGTTTCGGAACACCAAGCGTATCGGCCAAGCGATCATCTGTAGATTGACCAGGTCGATCAGATACTGCTTGGTGCGTTCGTCGATGACGACGCGTTCGCAACCGAGGTTCCAGTAGCGCTCGAAATCTGCGCGTGTGGCCGGCCACATCTCTTCGGTGACCTGCAGTGTCGTTCCCAAAGTTGATGCGGACTGATAGAACGACTCCGCCTGTTCTTCCGACATCTTGCCGTGCAGCAACTGATGACTGTCTTCGAAACCGATGAACAGGCAAGCAGCAACCCATAATTGGAGTTCGCGATTGAAGGCGTTGTACTTGACCGGGCTGTTCGCATCCGACTTCACATGTCGGTGTACCGAATTCACGGCCTCGCGGTAGGCCTTTCGCTCTTCCTCGTTGCCCAGGATCGCGACCGTCAGGTACTGCGTTGTGGTTCGTGCGCGCTTCCACGGATGCGCTGTCAGAGCACCAGATTCGACCTTGCTCTCCATGACGCCGTACGCCACCTCGGGCCAACCGAGTTGCAGGATGACGTTGGCAGCGGCTCCGGCGAACGACCAGAAATCGAGTGCGTCGGTGATGTGTGCGGGTTTACGTGCCCACCGCCTACGCTCCGCCGTGATGGTGATGCGTGTCTGATCGGTCCGAAGAGACGACTCGGACTTTTCCGAATCCAGGTAGTGAGTGGGCATGGATCTTCCTCCGCGCGTGGTGAGTTACTTGGTCTCGACGTTGCTCACGAGCCACCGGTCGTCCGAGCGGACCAGGGACACGACCATGCGGTACTTCTGTGTGTTTCCCTCTGGCGCTGCGACATTCTTCGCTTGTTGGTCGACGAACACGAGCACCTTGGCCGACGAATTGTCCAGCGATTCGATGCCGACGTCTGTCGCCGTTGCGCTCGCCTGGCCTTGCCCCCCGGCGACGACTTCGCGCAGTGAATCGACCATCGTTCGGTAGGTGCCGGCAAACTCGTCGGTCGACATCGAGGCGATGCTGTCTTTGTTGGCATCGAGGTTCTGATAGTCGAAGGAGGACATGATGGTCGAGTAATCCCGCGCGGTGTCCAAAGCCTCCTGCCGCAGCGTGTCTTCCTGATTCGCCGAGTACATCTGGAATCCGAGCACCACCAATGCTGCGACCAGCGCTACCGCTATGAGTGAGATCAGTGCGTTGCGTGGCTCCTTGAGGCGGCGAAGTAGCGACGGAGAAGTCGGATGTTCGGCCACCTCGGCTTCTGCCTCGTCGAGTAGTGCGTTGTCACCGTGTGCCATTTCCCAGTCCTTCCAACATCAATCTCCAGTAGTTCAGGGCTTCGACTCCGGTCGGGACGAGAATCGGATCTGCGACGACGGGCGGTCCGATCGGCGTACCGGGGACCGTCGAGTTCTGCAATCCGAGGTCGTTCGGGCGGGGAGCATTCTGTGCTCCGCGTTGGACGAGGTCGTCGGCGGGGGGACAGTACATCGCCAGACTTGGACTGGTGGGAGACAGATCGCCGACCTCACGCCGAGGGGTGTCGTAGTTACAGACCGGCCCCTGTGTGGCAACCAAGGCAAAGTCGGCGCGATCGCCTTTGACGATGGATGCCAGTTTGGCGAGACCTTCAGGAATCGTGACAAGTCCGGTTTCGAGGGCGTCTGTGCGGTCGGAGATGATCGGTGCGACAGTGACGAGATTGGCCAGGACCGCTCCGAAAGTGTTGTGGTACTTGTCGAACAACTGTTGAGCGCTGTTCAGGGCGGCGGGCGAATGATCGGTGAGGTAGATCAGTACCGGAGCGTTGGATTCGAGTTGTTCGGTGAAGTTCTTGGCAGCTGCCATTCCTCGGACGAACGAATCCGATTGTGTCGCCATGGAGTCCACCAACGTGGAGGTTCGCGACAGCAGCGCGGCGAGTTCGGCCGACTGGTCGTTCAACTGCGCGGACATGGTCCCACCGTTGTCGATCATCGTCGCCAAGCTCGGGCCGAGCCCGTTGAACGAATTTCCCAGTTCGGTCCCGATGTCGCTGATCGCTTGCGGATCAATCCCTTCCAGGACACCGGACGCCTGAAGCATCAACTGGCTCATCTGGACCGGTTGCTGATCCGCGGGCATGGCGATTTCGTCGCCGTCCCGAAGATACGGGCCGTGGTCTGTGTTGGGATAGATGTCGACATTCTGAATTCCGGCTGCGGTTCCCATCGTCACCTTGGCGACGCTGTCGGTAGGTATCTCGGTGTTGTCGTTGAGTGAGAGTTCCACCCGAGCCGAGCGGGTGCCTGCGTCGAGTTCGACTTCACTCACTTTCCCCACCTGTACGCCGCGATACGTGACGACCGTGCCCTTGGTCAGCCCGAAGGCGTCGGACATGTTGGCGTGCAGCCGGATTTGGCCACCGAAACCCTGAGGGCCGACCACGTAGACGATTCCGAAAGGGATTACCACAGCAGCGATCAGAGCGAACAGGACAAGTTGAACAAGCGCAAGGCGACTCAACGCAGACCTCCCTGAAGTAGATCGGTGAGAGTTCCCACCGGTGCGATCGATTGACCGGCCATCCCGCCGCTCCAGAGCTTGTCGATCGTTCCCGGAATATCCAGGGCGCCGTCGAAAACGAGGTAGTCACCTTGGACTGCACTGGTGAAGTTCTCGAGCAATCCGTTCATATTCGCCAGTGTCTGACCGATCTCCGAGTTGAACGAATCCAGAGTCCCGACAACGGTCGACGCATCGTGCAGCATCGCGTCGAGGCCGTCGGGTGACGAGTCGAGGATGGTGTTTGCGTTGGTGGCGAGCTGAACGGTCGAGTTCAACAGGCTTGCAATCTGATCCTTCTGTCCCACGAGAATCGACACCACCTGTGGAACGGAATCGAGGTAGTTGTCGACGACGTCGCGTTGGCCGGCCAGTTGGGAGGAGACCCTGGCAGCGAGGTCGACGGCCTCGTCGAACTCGCTGCGGTGACTGCTTGCCTCTGCCATGAGCGAGGTCAGGGTGTCGGTCAGAGAACGAACTTCACCGGAGCGCCCGGAAAACGCGGTGTTCAGCTCGCGCACCACGGTGTCGAGTTGATCGATGCCGCTTCCGGTCAGAACCGTACCGAGCGTGGCAAGCGCACTTTCGACCTGCGGACCGATCTCGGTGCGAGACTCCGGAATTGTGTCGCCGTCGCTGAGCATCGAGCCGGACGGAACCTCCGGCACCAATAGTCTGATGAACGGGTTGCCCAGCGCGGACGGGAGTTCGACGGATGCTTCGACGTTGTCCGGCAACGGCGTCGCGGCGTCCAGACTCAGCGTCACATCGGCTCCGACGACGTCGGCGGACAGCGCGGATACTCGGCCGATGACTTTCTGGCCGCTGCGGACGTCTGCCCCCAACACCAGGCCGTCGGCGCCGGCCAGCTGCAGCGCCACGTTGTACGCATCACCGTCGGCCGAACGACCCAGGGGTAGGTCTTGAATGCCTGCGCTACAGCCGCCGAAGGCGAACACGGCCACAGAACCCACACCGATGATCACGATACCGGCGACTATTCGAACCGATTGCCGCGTCAATTGCCACCTCCGGGGACGGCTCCGCCGGAAATCGCGGAGGCGATTCCGAGCGGATCAGAAGTGCTGAGGGGGAAGGAAATCGGATTCGTGAACCCGGCTCCGGTACAGATCGGCAACTTGTAGGTGTCGCACAGCGGTTTCGCAACCGCGAACTGAGTCAATGCAGTCGAGACGTTGAGCCGAATGCGCCCGCGCTGATCAGGACCGATTGTCTGGGAGAGGTTCTGCATCATCAACGGCACCAGGTCCATGAACTCAGCGAGGCCGGGTTCTTTGGCAGCCAGAGTGTCACCGAGAACTCGCACGTTGTCGGCTATCGCACCGACATCATCGCCGTGAGTTGTCATGAAACTGTTCAACTGGTCGAAGACCACCTGCAGATCCTGCAGAGGCTGTGAGATGTCCATGTTCTGGTTCGCCCACTGATCGCCCAATGTGCCGAGGTCACCGACAAGTTCGTCGAGGCTGACCTGCCGTGCGTCCAGAGCATTCATCAAGGTGTTGAGATTGTCGACAAGGGCACCGATGTCTTCCGACCGAGCGCCGACAACTCCGGTTGCCGTGCTGAGGTTGCGAATTGCGGTGTTGAATTGATCGCCCTGGCCCTGCCATCCGGCAGCGCCGCGGCTCACGAGATCGCCGAGATTGCCCCCATCCCCGGCAAATGCGTCGGCCAAAGTGCTGACGCTTCCCATCAAGCCGTCGAAATCTATGGGGGAGTGGGCACGTTCGATCGGAATCTGGTCGCCGTCTTTCAGCGTCTCTCCGCCGGTGTAAGCCGGGCCGAGTTCGATGTGGCGATCGCTGATCACCGATGGATTGAGGACATAGGCCGAGGCGTCGGCGGGCAGGTCCACGGAGTTGGGCATCGACATCGCCACTCGAACAGAAGTTCCGCGAGGTTCCACCGACGTGACCGTCCCGACGCCGACTCCGAGGACGGTGACCTTGCTTCCCTCGTAGATTCCGCCGACGTAGCTGAAATCGGCGTAGACGGTCTTGGACTGATCTGTTCGTCCGAAGATGTACCAACCGGGGAGTGCAATCGCCAGGGTCACGACCAGCATGGCCGTGACGGCTTTTCGTGTATTCACTTGCAGCCCTCCATGATACCGAGCGCGCAGAGCAGATTGTCCGGGATCACGGCGGCCGGCGCGTTGACGTCGGTCCAATTGCCGGTGCCGGTGGAATCGGTGACCGAACGCAGCGCGGAAGGAAGACGAGTCAACAGCAGGTCGATCTGATCTGCGTTGTTCTTCAGCGTGGTGGTGACCTCGACGAGGTTGTCGGTCATGGCTCCGAACTCGTCCTGACGATCGACGAAAGTGGTGGAGAGCTTCGAGATGATGATTGTCAGGTTGTCGACCAACTGAGTCAGTGCGTCCTTGCGCATCGCAAGAGTACGAACGATCGTCTGAGCATTGGCCGCAGTACCGACTATCGAATCGGTTTGTGCCGCAGCCATGTCCGACAGCTCGCGGGACATGATGAGAATCTGGTCGATCTGTTCACTGTTCTGCGCGAAAGCCGCCGAGGCGCCGCTGATTCCGGCCAGAGCCCGGCCCACCTGATCGGAATCAGTTGGAATCACCTGCGAAAGGGTGTTCATCATGGACTCCATCGCCTGTAGGTCGACCCCGGTGGCCGCAGTGGTGGCATCACTGCTGACGTCGTCGAGGCTGTACGGCACGGTAGTGCGGGAGAGCGGGATGACCCGTGCATCGGAGTCGTCGACCACTCCGGCCGGCACGACCTCCAGGTAGCGCTTGCCAAGGACCGTCTTGAGCCTGACAGTCGCCGTGCTCTGGTTTCCCAAAGGCTGGTCCTTGTCCAAGCGGAAGTAGACGACGACGTGGTCGCCGGCAAGGTCGATCGAATCCACTCGGCCCGCGGGAACTCCGGCCACGTAAACCGGATCGGTGTCGGAAAGCCCGCTGGCATTTGCCAACTCCGCTGTGTATGCCGACGTGCGTACGTTGTACCAGAGCTTCGGAATGCCCAAGGCGGCGCCGAGTCCCACCACCAGAACGAAGATTCCGAGACTACCCAGGGCGAGAGCGGTGCCGCTACCGCTGCGACGGCGATCCCCTTTGAACAGGAAGAGCATGATGCCGACGAACACGTCGATCAGCTTGACCAGGAACATCATGAGCACACCGGCGAATGTGTCGGACCGAAGATGTTGGCTTCCATGTCGCCTGCCTTCAAAGTGAAATTGCACAGATACAGGCTGATGAAACTTCCGTAACTTCCGATCCGGTTGGCGGCGTCGGCGAACTGGGGAAGGTTGGCGAGAAGTCTGTTGAACTCGTCGGTGCTCGCAATCCAACTCCCGGTGACACTTTCGAGTTGTTGCACGGTCTGACCGAATGCGCCGTTCGACCCGGCCATGATCTGAGCCAACGACGAGACAGTTCGGTTTCCCTGATCCAAGAGCGAGACCAGTTGATCGTTCTGCCCGACGACGGAAGTACTCAGATCGTTCAAACCGTCCAGCAGACCGACCAATTCGGGTTGGCGTTCGTCGACGGAGGTGAGAAGAGTGTTCATGTTCGTGAGTAGTTGTGCGAAGACGTCCTGACGGTCGACAAGGCCGGAGCTCATGGTCGCGATCTGGTCGAGGAGGGTGGTCATCGCCTGGCCCTGGCCGTTGAAGGTTTCGACAAAACTTCGCGTGAGCGTGTTCACCTGCTCGGGCTGCAGCGCGGCGAACAACGGTTTGAACCCGTTCATCAGTGCCGTCAAGTTGATCGGCGGTGTTGTCTGCGCCAGCGGTATCGTGTCACCTGGTTCGAGCTGTCGTGCGGATACCGTTGTCGCGCTGTCGTCCTGCGTCAGTGCCAGATATCGAGCACCGAGCATGTCGCCGTAGCGCACGGCGGCACGGACATCCGACTCGAGGGAATATTGCGACTCGATTTCGACGTCGACGATCGCCTTGCTCGTGCCGCCGCCGTTGTCGGCAAACGCAACCGAGTCCACGCGGCCGATACGCACACCGGACATCGTGACCGGGTTACCCGGGTTGAGGCCTTCGACATCGGTGAACTCGAACGAATACGAATCGGTGCTTCCGCGAACCGGGACCGACAACGTGTTCGCCACGAACGACGCACAAGCGACGCCGGTGAGACAGAAGAGTGACAACCGAATTACCTGGCCAGGACGGACCTTCACGGGACGGTCACCTCATTGCCTCTGACCATCGGCCCCAACATCAGTGTTGTTGCCGTATTTGGGGTGTCCGAGTGTTCCGGCGATCCGCCCAGTAGCTGATCTTCGAGGTAGCGCAGCGTGGCCGCTTCGGCTTCGCCGCCCACGACCGGGGCACTGACGGGTTGTGCAGGCGTCAGGTTGGAGCCTGAACACTGCGCGCCGCGCGAGTCCCCGTACTGCGGGCAATCATCGCCCGTGTATGGGAGCGGTTCGGCGAACGTGGCAACTGCTGTGATGTCGAACTTACCGGTGGCGAAGACCCGCGCGCCCGCGGCGCCGAACGTACTGGCATTGGCGAGGGTGGAACGCAGTCCTCCGGGATTGGCCGCGGTGGTTGCGAGTATCTTTCCGGCGGAATCGATCACAGTGATGATGTTTCGGTTGTTCTCCACGACAAAATCGTCGACGGTAGCGGCGAAGACTGCGGCCGCGCCGATCGAGGACTCGAGATTCGCTCTGTTGGCGACCATGTTGTTCGAGACGGTTGTGGCGGCTGCCAAGGTATCGAGAATGTCGGGGGTCGCGCGGTCCAACGCGTCGACGACCGACTTGAATTCGGGTGTCGATTCGAGGAAATGGTGTGCGGCGGGTATCAGTACGCCGGACGCGGCACTGAGATTGTCTATCGTGGTACCGATCTCGGCTCCGTTTCCGTCGAGTGCCTGGCCCAGCGCAGTCAGGGCTGTCTGCAGCTTCTCGGGCTGCATGGCGGTGAGGACGCCCACCAACTTGGTGTACACGTCGTAGAGCGCAACGGCTTCGGGACCGTCGTCCATGTGGATCTCGTCTCCGTCCGACAGAGTCGTCTGGCCCTGCTCATTCGGACTGTCCACGAGCTGCATGTAGATGTCGCCGAAGAACGTTCGCGGAACGACGCGGGCCACCACGTCGGCGGGAATCTTCGACGCGTCATCGGTCTGAATCTGCAACTGCACAACGGATTCGGCGGTGCCTGATTCGATTTCGCCGATTCGGCCCACGTTGACGCCGTGGTACCGAACCGGAGCTTCACCGCTGATGAGACCGGCTGTGGCTGGAACAGCGACGAAGATGTCGGTGCTCTGCTCGAGGTTTCCCGAACCGCGTAGAACCATTGTCACAGCGGCGGCGACGGCTACCACTACGGCGATCGCGCCGCGAAGGGCGTACACGATCTTTGTGTGTGTAGTGAGTCTGTCCACGGCTCAGACCCCCATTCCCGGGATCTGGGGCACGAGGCCCCACAGCGCGAAAGTCATCAGTACGTCGAGGATTCCGATCGCGAGGATCGCAGTACGGAGCGCGCGCCCGGCAGCCTGCCCGACGCCGGCCGGACCACCGGAGGCATAGTAGCCGTACGCGCAGTGAACCAGCGCGACAACAGCGGCGAACACCACGGCCTTGAGGCCCGAGTACAGGAGATCCTGCGGCGAGATCGCCAGATGGAAGAAGTAGTCGTAAGTACCTGCCGATGCACCGTTGAAGAACACGACGACCAGTCGGGTCGACAGGTAACTGGCGAGCAGCCCGATCATGTAGATCGGGATGACGCAGATCATGGCAGCGATCACCCGCGTACCCGCGAGGAAGGGGATGGATCTGATCGCCATCGAGTCGAGGGCGTCGATCTCGTCCGAGATGCGCATAGCCCCGATCTGGGCAGTGAAACCCGTTCCGACCTTGGCAGCCAACGCGATAGCGACGACAACAGGGGCAAGCTCACGGGTGTTCGCGACCGCAGACAGCATGCCCGAGAGCGAGGTCATCCCGACGAGTTCGAGGCCCCGGTGAGTCTCGACGCCCAACATCATTGCCGCGGCGAGCGACATCGCGAAGACGATCCCGATGGTGCCGCCGCCGGACAGCAAGGAGTTCGTGCCGAAGCTGACCTCGCTGATCTGACCGAGTACGTGCTTGCGGTACTTGGTGAGCGCAAAAGGGATCGATGCGATGGTGCGGACGTAGAAAGTGACGTGCTGACCGAGGGAGACGAGGCCGTCACCTGCGGTTCGCAGGGGTCTGCTCGCTTGACGGGCTCGAACACGGAGATCGACGAGCGACATCAGAATTCACCGACTGCCGGGACGATTACGGTGTACAACGCGGACAACACTGTGTTCACGATGAAGACGAGCGCGAACGCAATGACGACGGCCTCGTTGACTGCGTCGGCAACGCCGCGGGGGCCGCCTTTTGCATGGAGACCTTTGAAAGTGGCCACCAAAGTCGAAGCGAGGCCGAAGATCGCGGCTTTCACCAAAGCCATGACGAAGTCGGACGATCGACCGTATTGGCTGAACGTTGCCATGAACGTTCCGGCCGGAAGATGCTGCACGTAGATGTGGTACAGATAGCACGCGATCACTCCGCCGAAGGTCACCATCGAGCACAGTGCGAGGGAGACGATCACTGCCGCAACCAATCTCGGAGCTACCAGGCGTTCGATCACATCGATGCCCATCACTTCCATGGCATCGATCTCTTCGCGAATCTTTCGCGAACCAAGATCGGTGCAGATCGCCGACCCGGCAACACCGGCCATCATCAACGCGCACACCAGTGCTGCGGCCTGTCCGACGATGATGAATGCCACGACGGCGCCCGAGTAGCCACCGGCACCGATGCGGCCGGCCAGTTCGCCGACCGACACCGCGATGAAGACACCGATCGGAATCATGAGGAGCAGCGACGGACCAGTGCTGACGCGACCGATGAAGAGCGTCTGAGTGATCGTCTCGTGCAACGAGAGTCGCCTGCGGAGGATTGCCGTGAACAGGCCGAACAGTGCCTGCACCGAGAATCCGATCAGATAGCCCCCCTGCAACGCTACGTCTCGTACCGGGCCTTTCGGGGCTGGTAGCTCGTACGTCATCTAATTGAATTCCTTTGCAGATCAACATGGTTCAGCACGAAAGTCGAACTGTTCGGACGCTGGCGGTCGAGCGAACTGCTTGTGAAGCATCTCACACATATATGTGACGTGGCAAGCATTATGTGAACGAAAATTCTCGGGGGCGTTTTCGGTGTAACTGCGACGGTCAGCGCGTTGACGTGGCAATATGAGTTCTGTCGGGTGGTGTCCTCGGCTTAAGTTCATCGAAATTCCGGAAGCCGTCGTCCGATGTCCCGGTCGGGGAGAGGGGGCCGCTTCGAGCGGTGACCCTACCCCTGGTTTCGACCACAGGGCAAGGCTTTGTTAACGAGGATTCTCTCGAGTTTCAGTGTCGATGATCGGGGCGATGCAGTTGACGGCAACCTGGAGTTAGGGAAGCTAGCAGCGTATATAGAACGTGGCTACAGTGGAAATCTCGAAAGTCTCCGATGGCGGGAACCGATTATGATTATGCTCATTCGCAAAAGGATCGGTTTGGTGTCTGGTGGGGCTGAGAGAGGGGGTGCGCGAGTGAGCCCGAGACAGCAGTCTGTCGATGCGCAGACAGTTGACGAACAGACCTCGCGTGTAATCCTTCGAGCGGCGGGATCGGAGTCGGTCAAGCGACGTCCGAAGGACCGCAAGGCGAAGATCGCCGCTGCGGCTGCAATTGCGTTCAGCGAACGGGGATATCCTGCCGTAGGCGTCGAGGATATCGCGTCGTCCGTCGGTATTTCGGGTTCGGCACTCTATCGGCATTTTCCGAACAAGTATGCGATGTTCCGCCACGCGGCACTGGAATTGACCGACGCGCTCGAGAGTGCACTCGATGCGGTCTCCGTCGCCGCCGATGCAACTGACCGGGAGCGCCTACGCGAGGATTTGCTCGCTGTGATCCGAACGACGGTGCGTAATCGGCGCACAGCCGGGATCTACCGGTGGGAGAGTCGGTTTCTCGACGCTGCCGATCGGAAATCGGTCCGAGCTCAGGCAGCTGCTGTCAATCACCGAGTTGCACTGCATCTTTCACGCTCCGAACCGCCGGCGAGTGCTCGTGCCGAAACCATCCTCACCTCAGCGATGTTCAGCGTGATCGGCAGCATCACCGCTCACAATCTGATACTGCCCCAACGTCGGATGGAGCAAGTTCTTCTCGACGCTTGTCTGTCGATCGAACACGGTGGGAGTGCAATTACATCGCGGCGGTCGGAGCAAACTGTGTCGACGCGACCGGTGACGACGAACAAGCGTGAACGTCTGCTGCAGGAAGCCGTGCGGCTCTTCGATTCTCGCGGTTACCACGACGTCAGTATCGAAGAGATCGCAGCCGCTGCGGGTTTGAACGCTTCCGGGATGTACCGCTACTTTCCGAGCAAAGCGGAACTTCTCGGGGCGGTGTTCTATCGAGCGGCAGACCGTCTGGACCTTGCGACGGCAGCAGTGTTCGAGTCTGCGACGTCGCCGGAGGAAGCGCTGCGCGCACTGTCGGCGATGTACGTGGAGTTGTCGTTTGCACAACATGAATTGATGTCGGTCTATTTTTCCGAGATGAACAACCTTCTGCCGGGACATCGAAGCGATCTGAAGAATCGCCAGAAGCTGTACGTGGTCGAGTGGGCGCGGATACTTCGCGAAATTCGTCCGGACCTTTCGGCGATAGAGGCGAAGTTCCTGGTTCACGCTGCTTTGAACCTGGTCCCCGACATCGGACGCTTGATGAAGTTCGATGTTGCTGCAGAAAACGCCTCCACACTTCAGACGTTCATGTCAGCAGTTCTCTTCGGCCGCCCGGCTCCGCCGCCCTGAACTTCTCGCCGCCCTGAAACTTGTCGGACGGCGTGCGTAGTGTGGTCGGCTATGAGCGAAGTCGTGTCTCTGGCAGCTGCCCGCCGAATAGCGCTCGCCGCTCAAGGGTTCGGCAAATCACACCCGGCAACGGTGACGCGGCGCAATCTGGTCAGCGTGATGGACCGGCTGCAGGTCTTGCAGATCGACTCGGTCAACGTTTTCGAACGCAGTCACTACCTGCCCGTTTATGCGCGACTGGGCGCGTACGACAAGTCCAGGCTTGATCAGCTGACCTTCTCCCCGGAGTCGGGGTACCTCGAATACTGGGGACACGAAGCGACGTTCCTGCCGGTGGACATGTGGCCGCTCTTTCGTTGGCGCATGGACCAGTTTCGTGACAAAGCGTTGAGCGACAAGAACGGATGGGCGTCTGATCGGCGCGACTTCCTCGACTGGTTGCGCAACGAACTGCGTGAAAACGGTCCGATGGCGGCGAGCGAAGTCGAGCATGAAGCGAATACACGCCGCGGCCCGTGGTTGGGGTGGTCGGACGTGAAAGTCGGGCTGGAGACTCTGTTCCGATGGGGCGAAGTGGTATCGGCGGGTCGCGCAGGATTCGAACGTCGATACGGCCTTGCCGAACACATGCTCGCGCCCGAGATCCTCGATGCGAGGATCGATCGATCGGACGCGATCCGTGAGCTGGTGCTGCGTGGTGTGAAGGCCCACGGACTCGGTACGCTCGACGATATCGCCGACTACTTTCGGCTGCCGAGCGCTGAGGCACGAATTGCCTTGCGTGAGCTCGAAGACGCCGGCAATGTACGCAGTGTTTCCGTCGAGGGCTGGGAGCGTCGTGGCAAGCCTCGCGAGGTATGGATTGATCCACAGGCAAAGCGTCCAAGGTCGATCCGAACCGAGGCTCTGTTGTCGCCCTTCGATCCGGTAGTGTGGGCGCGCGATCGAGCGTTGCGGCTCTTCGACTTTCACTACCGGATCGAGATCTATACTCCCGCACACAAGCGGGTTCACGGCTACTATGTGCTCCCCGTGTTGATCGACGACAATATCTGCGCGCGAGTCGATCTCAAGAACGACCGACAGAGCCGTCGGCTACTCGTGCGCGCTGCTTGGGCCGAGCCCACCGCCGATGCCGACACTGCACCGCGTCTGGCTGAGCTCCTTCGTAGAACCGCAATGTGGCAAGGCTGCGACACCGTAGTCGTGGAGAACAATGGAACATTGGCATCAGAGCTGGCCGCTGTGATGGCCGGCGACGAGGTGGATGCGGTGGGCGCGCGCTAGGTCAATCTGGAACGGTGAGTCTCCCGTCGACTGCAGCTCGGTTGATGGAATCTCTTAATGCCGAACAAGTTCCGGTGCGAATTTTCGGCGACGCCTTGTCTTCGCGATACTCCGAACACACGTTGTGCGGATCCGATCGCCATTGAGTCGAGGTATGTTGCCAGCTGTTCTTCTCGACGAGGACATATGTTCCACACCGCTCGCAGTCCACTGGTTCCATGGTCACTGCGCTGCTCCTGCACGGCGTGCGAGGTTGTCTGCAACCTCCTGTTTCCACACCTCGATGGGTTTGCTTGTGTCCATCTCGAATTCGAAGCGATCGATCATCTCGGGCGTGACGTCGGCGACGTCGACGTAGAACTGTTCGTACCACCGCCTCAGTTGGTAGACCGGACCGTCCTCGGTGCAGAGTAGTGGGTTGTCGATGCGGGTCTTGTTCTTCCAGATCTCGATGTCCTGCTCGAATCCGACGCCGATGTAACCGATCATCGCGTCAACGGTTTGGTCCGCTATCCCGGCGGGAAGTTCCTCGGTCTTCTTGACGGTGATGCCGTACATCAGGACAAACTTGTTCGGGCTGACCGGATAGTGGCAGTTGATCAAAACCGAATCCACCTTGAACGTTTCGTACTGGTACACCAGATCGTCGATCATGAACGACGGTCCGTGATAGGCGGCCACCGAGAAGTTCGAGACCAACTTCGGCACGTCGGGATCCGTCCAGGTCACGATGTCGTCGCGGTTGATACCGCTCTGCTCCTGGATGGCGACATGCCCCTCGAAGACGTTCTTGAAGTAAGTGGGAAACGAAAAGTGCACGTAGAAGAAGTGCGCCATGTCCACGACGTTGTCGACGATTTCTCGACAGTTGGTGTCGATGACGATTGACTTCCATACCCAATCGGTCCATTCGTGGTCCGGAGTTTTGATTACCGGTATGGCGACTTCGGCCGGAGGCGGATTGCCTTCGGGGTCATGCCAGACGAAGAGCAGTCCGTCTTGTTCGAGGGTGGTCCAGGCGCGAGTTTTGGCAAGCGGTGGAACGCGGCGTGCATAGGGGATCGCGGTGCATTTGCCGTTGCCGCCCCAACGCCAGTCGTGGAAGGGGCAGGCGACTGAATCGCCCTTGACCGTGCCCTGACTGAGGTCGCCGCCCATGTGACGGCAGTAGGCATCGAGGACCTTCAATTCGCCCTGGCTGTCGGCAAATACGACAAGCTTGGTGCCGAAGGCCTCGATCGGATGTGGGTTCCCGTCGTGGAAATCCGTTGCAAGTCCGAGGCAGTGCCATCCGCGGGCAAAACGTTCGGGCGCAGCGCCCTCGTCGATCATGCGGATCTCGTCGACTTCGCCGAGGTCCGTTGTGGTCGTCACGTCTGTGGTCAAAACGTCGTCCTTTGTTCAGTGATCTGTGTTGGCCACTGTGGTGAGGAGTTGGTCCAGGTTCAACGGGGGTAACCGGTGATCGGTATAGCTGCAGGTGGAGTGGCCAGGCAGGTTTGTCTCCCGCACGGTGGGAAACGCCCTGGCGGTTCGTCCGGTGAAGGCCCAGATTTGCAGTCAGCAGAGCACGCCCAGCGCTGTCCTCTCGACGGGCGGATCACCGAAACGGAGACGCCATGTCGGTCGGACCGATCACAGAAGAGCCCATCCCTATGTCAACCCTCGACAGGTTGGCGATGGTAGTGGATTGCTTTCGTGACACGCCGCGGTTGACGCTGGGCGAGGTGGCCCGTCGAACCGGGATTCCGCGATCGTCCGTGCACAGGATGCTTCTGAAGCTAGTGAGGATGGATTGGCTTCGCAGAGAAGGCCTCGAGTACGAAATCGGCGACAAACTCGGCGATCTTGGGGCAATCTCGTTGTATCGAAACAAGTTCGAGAGGGTGGTGGTGCCGTTGTTGTACAACCTGCACCTCGTCACCAATCAGGCCGTACATCTCGGGGTCCTCGAGGGAAGCAACGTACGATACCTTCAGAAGATCGGCAGCCAGGCGATACCTGACCTCCAGACAGGCGTCGGCTCTCGCATCCCGGCGCGATCCTCGGCAATCGGCAAGGCACTCTTGGCAGCGGGCCGCCGTTCGACGGTCGCGCAACATTCCGCAATAGCCAACCATCGGTACGGCGTCGTATTCGGTACGTGTACTTCGGGTCTCGGCTGCATCGGTGTGAGGGTGGGTGCGCTGGGCGAAGCGGAAGTCGGTCTGTCGATCAGCGGCCCACTCGTTCGAGGCAAGATCGACGATCGACACGTTGCACCGGTACAGATGGCCGCGGTGGCAATCTCCCAGTATTTCGAGGTGCCGGGTGGTCGTCACCAGCAGACCGGTTAGCTCGGCAATGCGCAGAGTGCGCCTCCTCCGACTCCGCGTAAAGCGCAGTGGGGGAGACGCACTCGGATGAATCTGCGTCAGCGAAGAGCCGCAAGCGCGTCGATACGCTTGGCCGCGTCCTCCATGATGTTCTCGATCAGTTCCTTGCAGCTGGGCAGATCGTTGATCATTCCGACAACCTGACCCGAGGCAAGCACGCCGGCTTCCGTATTGCCCTCGACCAGACCGGCTTTTAGCAACATCGGGGTATTCGCCGCCATGATGATTTGCATCAGCGTGCGGTCACCCGAGCGCTTCATTGCGAGGCCGTCCTTGGCGAGCGTCGACCACTTCATACCTGTCATTGCCTTGAACTTGGTGGCGTTCTTGGCAGCAGCGATCAAACCGGTTGCATAGCTGGAACCTTCGAGGCTGTTGACCAGGTCGGTGTTGAGCACACGATGAGGCATGCCGTCGACCTTGCGTGAGACCGTCGTATCCGTCAGTCCTCGCTTGAGGTATTCCTGCTTGACGGAGTCCGGCACCGAAGAGTCACTGGTGAGCAAGAAACGCGTCCCCATGGCGACACCGGCAGCGCCGTACGCCAACGCTGCGGCCAGCCCGCGGCCGTCGAAGAATCCGCCACCGGCGATGACCGGAATATCGACCGCGTCGAGAACCGAGGGGAGAAGCAATGTCGTTGCCACACCGCCGGTGTGACCACCACCTTCGCCGCCCTGGACGATGACGGCGTCCGCGCCCCAAGATGCAACCTTGACCGCATGCTTCGCGGCACCGATCGACGGTACGACGACGATGCCGTGGTCCTTGAGCTTGGCGATCAGTTCCTTCTTGGGAGCCAAGGCAAACGACGCGACCTTGACGCCCTCACGGATCAGCAGGTCCGCGCGCTGCGGCGCGTCGGTGGCGTCGGCACGCATGTTGACACCGAACGGCTTGTCCGTGAGCTGCTTCGTCTTCTTGATCGCGTGCTCGAGCTCGTCGTAGGTCATCGTGGCCGAAGCCAGGATGCCGAGACCGCCCGCGTTGGCCGTCGCCGACGTCAGCGCTGGCCCGGAAACCCAGCCCATGCCCGTCTGCACGATCGGGTACTCGACACCGACCAGTTCGGTCAGTGCTGTCTTCAGAGTAGGGGTCATGCCGAGACCTCACGGTCCCGAAGGTTGCGCGGATCGAGGGTCTCGCGAATGAGGTGGAGCTCTTCGGCGGTGGGGTCACGGGTGATACCGGCCTCGGCGAGTCCGGCTACCTCGAACGAGGTGTTCTCGGCTACCTCTTCGGCGGTGACGCCGGGATGGAGGCTCAGCGCGCGGAAGGTGTTTCCCGGTCCACCGAAGTCGAAGACACCGAGGTTGGTGACAACGCGGGGGATGTTCAGGTACTTGTATGCCGGGTTCTCGGGATCGATCTGGTCGTAGCCGACACCGCACACCACGTCGACCTTGTCGACGAACACTCGCTTGGAGTGCTTGGGGACGAAGTAGCTCGTCGCGTGGTTGATGGTGTTGCCCGGGGCGCCGCGCACACCGAACATCTGACGCGTCGGCTGCTGAAGCGGGCCGAAGGCGGAGAGGTTCTGGTTGCCGTGGCGATCGAGCTGATTGGCGCCCATGACTACGTGGCGACGGCCCGAAGCGACGACGTCGAACACCTTACGGAAAGGCATCCATCCTTCGATGGGACCCTTCGTTCCGACAGCCGGAGTGTCCTCGAGGATGAGGGCTTCACCATCGGTGATCAGCAGGTCGGGTTCGGTGGTGAGCCGAGCCAGGCGAGCGCCGATGGTGGACGACGTCGACATCGGGCTGGCCATGATTTCGCCTGCACCGGAGAAGATTTCAGCGCACGCGAGAACAACGTACTCTGCGCGGGTGACGGTGGATTCGCTCATTTTGCCTGCTCCCCTGCCTTTGATGAATCGGCAAACTTCTTTACTGCGGCTTGGTAGTCCTCTTCGCTGCCGGAGAGGAAGGTGTCGACGAACGTCTGCCACGACTCGGGGGTCTTGGCGGCCTCGGCGTAGTGACGCTGGAACTTCTCGTCGCGGCCGTAGCTTTCGCCGGCCAACGTGAAGTGGGCACCGTTCGGGGCCTCGACGACGGCGTCGACCATCATGCGGTTGAGCAGAAGATTCTGCAGTGGAACGGATTTGACCAGTTCCTCGGTCTCGACGATGCGTTCGACGGAGACGTAACGCTTTTCGGCGGCCATGCAGTACAGGTCGTCGAAGTACGGGTCGACACCGTTGTACGCGGCATTGCCGTGCTTGTCACCGAGATTGAGGTGAACGAACGACGCATCGAGGTTGAGTGCAGGCATCGCGATCAAGGTCTCGGAGCGGCCGTCGGCCTCGGGGTACGGGGAGGTGACGGTCTTGAGTTCGTCGCCCCAGAAGTTGCGAACGTCCGAACCCAGGCCCGCGCGGATCGGGAGGAAGGGGAGGCGAGCGGCAGCGGCTTCGAGGCCGCACTTGACCATTCCCTCGTCCATCTCGCGGACTTCGATCTCACCGGCGGTGCGCGCCTTGGCGAACCACGGATCGTAGAACGGTGCGGAGTCCAGGGACACGAAACCGTAGTACGCCTTCTTGACCTTGCCGGCCGAGCACAGCAGCCCGAGATCCGGTCCGCCGTAAGTGACCACGGTCAGGTCCTTGATGTCCGAACGCAGAATCGCACGCACGAAGGCCATCGGCTTGCGGCGAGATCCCCAGCCGCCCAAGCCGATCGTCATTCCGCTGCGGATCTCGCCGACTACCTCGTCGAGCGACTTCGTCTTGTCACGCTTGCTAGCCATGTTTGTCTCAGCCTTCCTTCTGGGTTGCGTTCTCGCGCGGCTTGCCGGTGGCGACGAATTCGTCGCGGTGTTCGTCGGACACACCGAGGAGGTTGAGTTCGAAGGTGTAGCCCTGCTCGAGGCGGTAGCTGCCCTTGACGTCGACCGGGTCGATGCCGTTGATGGCTTCCTTGGCGCACCGGATGATGCGGGTGTCCTTCGCGGCGATCTTTGCGGCGATCTCGCGAGCGCACTCGTCGAGCTTCTCGCGCGGGACCACGTCGTAGACGCTGCCGAACTGTTTGAGTGTGTGGGCGTCGACGCTCTGTGCGGTGTAGTAGAGCGTGCGCATCATGTGCTGCGGCACCAGTCGTGAGAGGTGTGTGGCAGCGCCGAGTGCGCCGCGGTCGACCTCGGGGAGGGAGAAGATCGCGTCGTCGGAAGCGACGATCACGTCCGCGTTGCCGACCAGTCCGATGCCACCGCCGACACAGAATCCGTTGACGGCCACGACGACGGGTACAGCGCAGTCGTAGACGGCTGCGAAGGCCGCGGCGCAACCGCGGTTGGCGGCGACCAGTGCGTCGAATCCCTCGGTCGCCTGCATCTCCTTGATGTCGACGCCGGCGTTGAATCCGCGTCCCTCGGCTCGCAGGATCACCACGTGAGTGTTGAGATCCTTGCCCGCGTCGAGGATGGCGTCGGCAAGCTCGAACCATCCCTTGGACGGGATTGCATTGACCGGCGCGTAGTCGATGGTGACCGTGGTGATGCCGGTTCCGTCGGAGGAGGTGCTGATGCCCATATCGGGATTCCTTACGTCTGTGTACCAAACCAAGCGATTGCTTGGTAAGTTAGCACACAAGCGGAGCCGACAAGCCCGAGCAGAGTGCATTAGGAGACAAATATGAGTGGATTGGTCGACGGACGCGTAGTCATCATCACCGGGGCTGGTCGCGGGATCGGACGTGCGCATGCCTTGGCGTTTGCTGCCGAGGGCGCCAAGGTCGTCGTCAACGACATCGGTGCGGGTGCCGACGGTTCCGAGACCGGTGAGAGTCCGGCCGAGCAGGTTGTCGCGGAGATCATCGCCGCCGGTGGCCAAGCAGTGGTCAACGGAGACGACGTCGCCGACTGGGCGGGCGCCGAGAATCTGATCAAGACCGCGATCGACACCTTCGGTGGCCTGGACGTACTCGTGAACAACGCGGGCTTCCTGCGGGACCGCATGCTGGTCGGCATGAGCGAAGGCGAGTGGGACGCGGTGATTCGCGTGCACCTCAAGGGGCACTTCGCGCCGCTGCGTCACGCTGCTGCCTACTGGCGCGCTGAGGCCAAGGCAGGCAAGACCGTCGACGCACGCATCATCAACACCAGTTCGGGTGCAGGACTGCAAGGTTCGATCGGCCAGGGTAACTACGCTGCGGCGAAGGCCGGTATCGCCGAGATGACCATCCAGGCCGCAGCCGAGCTCAAGAATTACGGCGTCAGTGTCAACGCGATCGCGCCTGCTGCGCGCACGCGCATGACCGTCGGCGCGGGTGGGGCGATGGCCGAGTCGATGGCAGCTCCCGAAGAGGGCTTCGATGCCATGGCGCCCGAGAACATCTCGCCGCTGGTCGTCTGGCTCGGTAGCGCCGAGTCCAAGGACGTCACGGGGCGGGTGTTCGAGGTCGAGGGCGGAAAGATCACCGTCGCGGAGGGCTGGCGTCACGGCCCGAGCGAGGACAAGGGTGACCGTTGGGACCCGAAGGAGATCGGGCCCGTCGTGGCAACGCTGTTGGAGAAGGCGGAGATTCCGACGCCGGTGTACGGAGCGTAGGGCCTCCGGCCCCGTGAGTGGTTAAGGAGTGCAGGGACTCCTTAACCACTCACAGGTGGTGTGCCGGCTACGCAGGCGCCCGAACCACCAACACGGTGCCGGGGAACTCTGCGGCGAGCTCGCGCCGCGAATGCTTCACGCAGGCTGTGCCGTAGCCCTTCTTGCGAGATTCCGGCGCGATCCAGATCGCCACGTTGACCTCTTGGCCGTCGAGTTCGCCGAATACCAGGCCGACGCTCTTCGAGCCGTCACCGGAGACGTCCTCGGCGACGAACCAGGCAGCGGTCTCGTCGTCGATCCGGCCGAGGCCACCGACGCGCTCAGCTTCGATCCGATCCTCGCCCCACGGCTTGCCGTCTTCGCCGAGCTGCTCGCCCGAACGAATCGTGAACAGCGACTTGTCTTCTGCGCTGTCGCTGAACGGACGCAAGGTGAAGTTCTGCCCGCTGCTCGCGGGACGATCGAGCGTCGTCCATTCGAGAGTGGCGTCGAGATTCTCCAGCTCGCCCTGGATGCGATCGCGCGCAGCCTTGGTGAGTGCACTGAACTTGAGGCTCAGAACTGCTTCGGCATTTGCTTCCGACGTGCCGAGGAGTTCCGCGACGGTGGTCAGTGCCTCCTGGTGGTCCTTGCTGTCGACCACTGCGTCCAGCACCTCGTGGCGACGCTCCAGCGCACGCACGAGGGCTGAGGTGATCTCGCGTCGGTCCAGGATTTGATCTTGAATATGCGTCGTCATATATGCGACTCCTTGCTGTGTTCGAGGCTCTGTCGAAACGCCGTGCGGACCGTACGAGTCAATAGTGCTCCAACTCGCTCGTTATGGCACGTGTTCAGCCTCCGGTGCGGCGAACGAGCCGTTCGTAGCGCTGGCGGGCAGCTTGAGTGCTGCCGAGCCCGAGTCCGAAGGCAATATCTTGCCAGGTCATGCCCTGTTCGCGGGCAATTCCGAGGAACAGTGCTTCCAGCTGTTCCATTTCGGCTCGGGCCTTGGGAATCAGAGTCAACGCAGCCATGACATCGGCGTCGTCGACCTCGGGTTCGTTCGGCTGCGGTGTGTCGGTGCCGCCGGCAAGACGAGCCACGACGCGCACCGCGCCGTAGGGCTCGAGCATCTCCGGATGAGATTGCCGCGCGCGCTGGCTTTGGGTCGCGCCGTGGCGCTCGCTGATCCGAAAGAGTCCGGCGTACTCGCGATGTGCGCGTTCGCGGCCGGAATCGATCGGTCTGAACTGGTCATCGGTCATGAACCCAGGCTGGCACGAACCCGGGCTGATGTAAACGTTTTGTTGTAAACAGTCCGTTTATTTCTTCAGCGGCTCGCACACGATGACGGGAATGATCCGGTCGGTCCAGGCCTGATAGTTGTCGAAATCCGGATACATCGCCGTCAACATCGGCCACAGCCGAGCGCGCTCGTCCTCGGTGGAGACACGGGCTTTCATCGATCGGATCCGAGACTTGATCTGCACCGTCACCACCGGGTCCGCCTTGATGTTGAGGTACCACATCGGGTTCTTCGGAAGACCACCTTGCGACGCCACCAGAATCACGTTCTCGCCGTCCTCGAGGAACAGCAACGGACTGATCCGCTCCTCGCCGGATTTGCGACCGGTGGTGGTGAGCAGGCAGATCGGCAGCCCGCGTGGGAACGCGCTGCCGACCCGCCACTTGCTACCCAGCCGCCCGTCGGTGGCGCGATACATGGCGACGTTTGCCTTCGACATCCACTTGATGATCTTGACCGTCGCCGGAGCGTCGAGTCCCTTGGGTTTAGCTGGGGGAGTAGTCATCTCAGATACGCTCGATGATGGTTCCGGTGGCCAGCGCGCCGCCGGCGCACATCGTGATCAGAGCCGTCGAGCCGTTGCGACGCTCGAGTTCGTGCAGTGCGGTGGTGATCAGTCGAGAGCCCGTGCTGCCGACCGGATGGCCGAGAGCGAGCGCGCCGCCGTTGACATTGACGTTGTCGAAGTCGGGTTCGTGAACCTGAGCCCAGGACAGTGCGACGGATGCGAATGCTTCGTTGATCTCGAACAGATCGAGGTCGCCGATCTTCATTCCGCTCTTCTCCAGGACACGGCTGGTTGCCTGCACCGGTCCGTCGAGGTGGAATTCCGGTTCCGAGCCGACCAGGGCCTGGGCGATGATGCGGGCTCGCGGCTTCAACCCGAGTGCGCGAGCCTTGTCCTCGTCCATGAGCAGGACTGCGGCCGCGCCGTCGGAGATCTGGGAAGACGTTCCGGCCGTGTGAATCCCGCCTTCGAGGACGGGCTTCAGTCGGGCTAGGGACTCGGCCGTCGTATCGCGCAGGCCCTGATCGCGATTGACGAGCTTGGTCTCGCCCGTGAGGTTTCCTTCCTTGTCGACCTGGGGCGCCGAAAGTTCGAGAACCTCGCGGTCGAAACGCCCTTCCTCCCAGGCCTGCTTGGCCAGCGCCTGCGAGCGGACGCCGAGGGCTTCGATGTCGTCACGGGACAGTCCGCGACGACGAGCGATGCGTTCTGCAGCTTCGAACTGGTTGGGCATGTCGATGTCCCACGTCGCCGGCCGACGCGGTCCGGCCTGATCGCCGACGTTGGCGCCGAGGGGAACCTGGCTCATGGCTTCGATGCCGCAGGCGATGCCGGCGTCGATGGCGCCGGTGGCAATCAGTCCGGCGATCAGATGGTTCGCCTGCTGGGCCGAACCACACTGGCAGTCCACGGTGGTTGCCCCGGTCTGCCACGGAAGTCCGGCGTGCAGCCAGGCCGTGCGCGTGATGTTGTTGGACTGAGCGCCGGCCTGGGTGACGCAGCCGCCGATCACCTGCTCGATCAGCAACGGGTCGATTCCCGACCGGTCGAGAACGCCCTTTTGTGCCGCTCCGAGGATCTCGGCGGCGTGCAGACCGGCGAGCCAACCTCCGCGCTTGCCGATCGGTGTACGGACAGCCTCGACGATTACTGGTGTGCCCACAGCGGGCTCCTTTCCTTGTAATGAAAAAGTAGAACAGGTTCTCTGCGGGAAGCAAGACCTGTCGACGTTTCCTTTCCTAGTAAGCAGGCTTGTGTTTCAATGAGAGTAGAACGTGTTACACATCACGGATCCCCATCACCCCTGTGATGAAAAGGCTTAGGGCAGGAGACATCAGTGGCACAGCCCGCATTCCCCGAGGGAATCGACTTCACGGACCCCGACATCTACGCGGAACGCATGCCGTTCGAGGAGTTCGCCGAACTCCGGAAGACGGCCCCCGTGTGGTGGAATCCGCAGCCCCCGGAAATCGGTGGATTCCAGGACGAGGGCTTCTGGGTGGTCACCCGTCATGAAGAGGTCAAGGAAGTCTCGCAGCGAAGCGACATCTTCTCGACCCACGAGAACACTGCGATTCCTCGCTTCGCCGACGACATCCCGCGCGAGAACGTCGAGATGCAGCGATTCATCCTCATCAACAAGGACGCTCCGGAGCACACCAAGCTTCGCAAGCTGGTTTCGCGTGGATTCACCCCGCGAGCCATCAACAGCCTGCGCGAAGAACTGACCGAGCGCGCCGAAAAGATCGTCAAGACTGCGGCTGCCGGTGGTGCCGGAGACTTCGTGGTTCAGGTCGCGTCCGAACTTCCGCTGCAGGCAATCGCCGAGCTTCTCGGTGTGCCGCAGGAAGATCGAATGAAGCTCTTCGACTGGTCCAACCAGATGACGTCCTACGACGATCCTGAGTTCGACATCGACCCGCAGGCAGCGTCGATGGAGATTCTGGGATACGCGTACCAGATGGCGGATCAGCGCAAGAAGTGTCCCGCCGATGACATCGTCACCAAGCTCATCGAAGCTGACATCGACGGAAATGAGCTCTCCCCAGAGGAATTCGGCTTCTTCGTGATTCTGCTTGCGGTCGCGGGTAACGAGACCACTCGCAATGCCATCACACACGGCATGGTTGCCTTCCTCGACAATCCCGACCAGTGGGAGCTGTACAAGAAGGAACGCCCGAAGACTGCGGCCGACGAGATCGTTCGTTGGGCCACCCCGGTGACCTCTTTCCAGCGGACCGCGCTCGAAGACACCGAACTCGGGGGGCAGAAGATCAAGAAGGGCGATCGCGTCGTGATGATGTACGCGTCGGCCAACTTCGACGAAGACGTCTTCGAGAACCCCACGAAGTTCGACATCATGCGTGACCCCAATCCGCACCTCGGATTCGGCGGCACGGGTGCGCACTTCTGCATCGGCGCCAACTTGGCTCGTCTCGAAATCGATCTGATCTTCAACGCGATCGCCGATCACCTACCCGACATCACCAGGCTCGGCGATCCCCGTCGCCTGCGCTCGGGCTGGCTCAACGGCATCAAAGAGTTTCAGGTTGATTACAAGACATCGGGCTGCCCGGTCAAACACTGATCCGGACATATACTGACCTGGTAACCGGCGAGTAGGTTCTGTGTAGGTTTTCGGGAGTTGCCTCTGCACTCTCGAACACGCAGAACTACAGTAGACGTTCCGGGGGGCCACTAGTTGGCAACCTGGAACTGCGGCGGCGTCTGCGGGATCCCTCATCTCCCGTAGGCGCCGCCGTTTGTAGTTCAATCTGATTCAGCCGCCGTATGGCTTGGTGATCGCTTCCAGGAAATGCCCCGACGGGTCGAGGAAGTAGACCCCACGCCCACCGTCGTTGGTGTTGAAGCCGGTACTCGACTGGCGCGGATCGGCCCAGTGATCAAGTTTCAACGCCTGTATCCGCTGGTAGATGCCGTCGAAGTCATCTTCGGAGACGAGGAAAGCGTAGTGCTGAGACGCAACCTCGGCGCCCTCTTCCACCTGTGCGAAGTCCAGTGTCACGCCGTGCTCGAGTTCGACGCCGAGAAAGTAGCCGGCTTCGACCGGGCCTGGCAGACCGAACATGTGAGTGAAGAACCACGCAGACTCTTGGCGGTCTTTTGCGGCGATGATGGTGTGGTTGAACGAAATGGTCATGAGTGACCCCTTGCAGTACGACGCCTCCATGCCTGACGCAGTCCGTCATCGACACGCGACGTTGGGAACCAGGAAACCATTTCGAGGTTCTCGGTGCAAGTACGACAGGCTGATTCGAATACGACGAGAGCGGCCCCGGTCGATGACCGGGGCCGCTCTCGTACTGTGGGTTCTCAGGCTTTGCGTGCCGTCTTCATCGCACGGTCCACTTCCCAGAATGCTCGAAGCGACGCGATCTTGCCTGCGTCGTTCACGCGATAGACGAACACGCCCTCGGCGTCGATGATCGAGCCGCCGATGGTGGTCCGGATCTTGCCGATGTTGACGTTCTCGTTGCCGCACACCAGTGAATCGTCGATCAGAAACTCGAGCTTGTCCGCGGTCGCAATCGTCATGTCGTAGAACTTGGAGATCGCTTCGCGTCCGTGATGGCCTTTGCCTTCGGGATCGAATCCCGACGGCCCGACCGGATCCTCCACCCAACCGTCCTCGGCGAAGAGGTCCAGCCAGGCTTCCTTGTTCTTGCCACTCGCTGCGGCGCGCGAAGCGTTACCCGCGACGCGGGCGGGGTGTTCGTCAGTCATCGCGACTCCTCAGTTGATGTACTGCTCGGCGAACTTGCGCATCGAATCCTGCTTTGCCTCCAGCGGGGCATCGAAGCCGATTCCGTCGAAAACCCAAGGTACGGTGATGATGTCCGTGACGCCGGCATCTTCGAGTTCTGCGTAACCGTCCTTGCCGAAACGGTCGATGCACACCGTCTGGATTTCGAACGGCTCGTTCTCACGGCCGTACTCGGCGCGTAGTTCGCGTAGTCGTGCGATCACACCCACCAGGTCGTCGAACTTGATCATCGCCGAGGTCCAACCGTCGCCGACTCGCGCAGCACGCTTGAGCGCCACCTCGGTGTGGCCGCCGACGTAGAACGGAACCGGCTTGGTGGGAGCCGGACTCATCTGCAGGCGATCGAAATCGAAGAACTCGCCGTGATACTCGACCATCCCGCCGCCGAGAATTAGTTTGAGAACGTCGATCATCTCGTCCACTCGGGCGCCGCGCCGCTTGTACGGAGCGCCGCACCACTCGAACTCTTCAGGAGCCCAACCGATTCCGACACCGAAGCCGAAACGGTTGTTCGTCAATGCCGCTACCGATCCGACCTGCCGCGCGAGCAGGACCGGATTGCGGCTACCCAGCTTGAGCACCTGGGTGTAGAACTCGATCTTCTCGGTCACCGCGCCCATTGCAGCTGCGGCGATCAGCGGATCGACCCAGGGGGTCTCGGCATTCCACATCCGAGACCCGTCCGGGGTGTACGGGTAATCCGCCGCCTGCGTTTCCATGAAGAACAGTGAATCGGGGAGAGCGATCGACGAAAAGCCGCATTCTTCGGCCGTTTTGGCGATACCGGCTAACTGGTCCAAGGGGTTCATGGCAACCCCGACGGTGTACTTCATCTTCGGTCTCTTCCTGATCGGCGTGTGTGCTGCTGTTACGTGGTGGGACGTTCGGAGCCGACGACCCACATCGAGAAGTACTGCGAGCCACCGCCGTAGGCATGGCCGAGAGCCTTGCGCGCGTCGGCCACCTGGTGATCGCCGGCGCGGTGCATGACCTGCATCGCCGACTCGGCAAAACGGATCATGCCCGAGGCGCCGATCGGGTTGGAAGAGAGAACACCGCCCGAGGCATTGACCGGGAGCTTGCCGCCGATCGTGGTTTCGCCGGCCTCGGTCAGCTTCCAGCCCTGGCCTTCCTCCGCGAAACCGAGGTTCTCGAGCCACATCGGCTCGAACCACGAGAACGGGACATAGATTTCGGCGCAGTCGATTTCGTTGAGCGGATCGGTGATTCCCGCGGACTTCCACAGCGCGGCCGCGGCGTCACGGCCGGCCTGCGGATTGACCTGATCGCGTCCGGCATAGAAGGTCGGCTCGGTGCGCATGGCGGTTGCGTGGATCCACGCGACCGAACGACCCTCGGCCTCGACCTGTGCGGCCGCTTCCTCGTTGCCGATCACCAGAGCGCACGCGCCGTCCGAGGACGGGCAGGTCTCGTCGTAGCGGATCGGATCCCAAAGCATCTGAGATGCCTGCACCGATTCGAAGGTGATGTCCGGCTGCCGCAGGTGCGCATACGGATTGAGGCTGCCGTTGAGCCGATCTTTCACCGCGACGAGGTAGCCGATGTGCTCCGGTGCGCCCGATCGACGAATGTACGAACGGACGTGCGGGGCGAAGTATCCACCGGCGCCGGCGCCGACAGGCATGTTGAACGGTACCGGTGTGGACAGCGCCCACATGGCGTTCGACTCGGACTGCTTCTCCCAGGAAACCGTCAGAACCCGCTTGTGGACACCGGATTTGACCAGGCTGGAGGCGACGATAGCCGTCGAACCACCCACCGAGCCGGCAGTGTGAACACGCAGCAACGGCTTTCCGTTGGCGCCAAGGGCATCCGACATGGCGAGTTCGGGCATCATCGAACCCTCGAACAGGTCGGGGGCCTTTCCGATGACGACGGCGTCGATGTCGTCCCAGCCGACGTTGGCGTCGAGCATCGCGGCGTCGATGGCTTCACGAACCAAGCCCGCCATCGAGACATCATGACGCTTTGCGACGTAGTGAGTTTGGCCGGTGCCGAGCACGGCCGCGAGTTGAGGCGTTCCGGCCATCAGTTCCGTCCCTCCAAGACTGCTACCAGGTTCTGCTGCAGCACAGGGCCGCTTGTTGCATGGGCCAGAGCGCGATTCGCCTGGCCGTCGAAGATTGCCTTGGCGGCGTGGCCGATTCGTTCCAGACCACCGGCGAACAGTGGGTTGCCGCTGAGCGGACCGCCGGACGGATTGATCGTGGTGGCGTCGGTCAGGCCGATCGCTTCCTTCAAGATCAATTCCTGGTGAGTGAACGGCGCGTGCAGTTCGGCGACGTCGATGTTGCCGACCTCGCCGCCCGTTGCCGCCTTGGCTGCCGACGTTGTGGACGGCGAGGTGGTCAGGTCACGTGCACCCAGGTTGGGGGAGTCGATGCGATGCTCGAGTCCGGTGATCCACGCCGGCCGCTCGCAGAGATCGCGGGCGCGATTGCCCGAGGCCAGCACGATTGCTGCCGCACCATCGGTGATGGGCGCACAATCGTGTGCGCGCAACGGATCTGCGAGGAACGGGCTGGCGAGTAGTGCCTCGATGTCGACCTCGCCTGCGAGCTGAGCCTTCGGATTACTCAGCGCGTGACGACGGCTGCGAGCGGCAACCTCCGCCATGTCCTCTTGCGTCCACTTACCCGCGTCGAGTCCGAGTCGGGCTTGAAGTCCGGCGATCGAGACGGAGTCCGGCCACAGCGGAGTGACGAGGTACGGATCGAGCTGCATGGACAGGATCTTGCGCAGGTGCCCGGCGGAGGATTTGCCGAAGCCGTACACCAGCGCGGTCTCGACCTCGCCGGTCAAGATCTTGATCCACGCTTCGTAGAAGGCCCACGCAGCATCCATCTCGACGTGAGATTCGTTGATCGGCGGGACCGCTCCGATGGAGTCGATGGCCGAGATGAAGGAGAACGCTCGTCCGGCCAGGTAATCGGAAGATCCGGAGCACCAGAAGCCGATGTCGGACTTGGTGATTCCCAGATCGCTGTAGAGCTGCTGGAAGCACGGGACGAGCATCTCGACGCCGTTGGTGGTGCCGTTGGTTTCGCGGACGTGGGGTGCCTGAGCAAAGCCCACGACTGCGATGTCTGCAGAAGTCATTTCAGGAGCCTCACAGGTGGTGTTGGAAGGTGGAGTACTCGGCGTCGGGTTCACCTGTCGGCCGGAAGTATTCGATGTTCTCGAGGGTGTAACCCCACTCTTCGCGAGGCTTCCACTTGGCTTCGACGCGCATGCCCATGCGTACGTCCGCGGCATCACATTCGAGGATCAAGTGCAGGAACGGAATGTCGGCTCCGTCGAGAAGCACGTAGGCGGCCACGTAGGGCGGTTTGATTCGCTGCCCGAGGAACGGGACGTTGACGATGCAGAAGGTGGTGACAATTCCCTTGTCGGGCAGTTCGATCTGCTCGCTCGTCGGCTTCCCGTTGGTGGGATTCGCGCCGCGCGGTGGGATGTAGATCTTGTCTTCGGGTCCGCTGCGACCACCGATCAGTTTGCCTTCTGCGAGACCACGGAGGTAGAAACTCTCCTCGGCCGAAGCGGAATGCATGAAGTGCAGGTCGACAGGCGTCGTGATCATGGTGACAGGATCGGCGGTGGAATCGACTGTCGCGATTCCATTTTCGCTCTCACCTGGTTCGAAGCACTCGATGTCCTTGATCTGCCCGATCCTCTCCGACGCCCAGCGAGCACGAACCCGCAGGCCGGTGCTTATGTCGTCGGGGGAGTCGACGTCGACCGCGTGGAGCATGGACGTGTCCGCGCCGTCGAGCTTGATCAGGGCCCACGCGAAAGGCTTCGTCAGGGGTTGACCCTCGATGGGTTCGGGCATCCACGTCCAACTCACGACCGTTCCGCCGTCGGAGACTCCGACGAAGTCGGTCAGTGGTTCGGCCGTATCCGGATCGAATTCCGGTGGCGGCACGAAGACACGACCGTTCGACCCACGTGCGCCGATCACCTTGCGATCACGCAGGGCAGTCACGAACGCGCCGATGGTCGGTCCCGTCGATCTGGTGTAGTCGAAATGGAGATTCAATGGTGCGCTCAGGGGCTTGTCGGCCACCCCGCTCTTTCCGATGGTCACAAGATCGAGTAGAACAGGTTCTAGAGATTGTGGCAAGAGTCACTTCTGATCACCGGCAATGTGGAGGCCTGCGATGAAGCTTGGGTTGCAACTCGGATACTGGGGCGCACAGCCGCCGGCAAACGCCCCGGAACTGATCGAGGCCGCGGAAGGCGCGGGATTCGACGCGGTCTTCGCGGCGGAGTCGTGGGGCTCGGACGCATTCACCCCGCTTGCCTGGTGGGGATCTCGGACCGAGAACGTCCGTCTCGGCACCTCCGTCGTACAGATTTCGGCGCGAACACCGACCAGCTGTGCCATGCACGCGCTCACTCTCGATCACCTCAACGGTGGGCGAACGATCCTCGGGCTCGGCGTATCCGGACCGCAGGTCGTCGAAGGTTGGTACGGCCAGCCATTCGAGAAGCCGCTCGCGCGCACCCGCGAATACGTCTCGATCGTGCGCCAGGTCCTCGCCCGTGAAGCGCCCGTCACCAGCCCCGGCCCCCACTACCCTCTGCCGTATGCGGGGCCGGGCAGTTCGGGACTTGGCAAGCCGCTCAAGCCCATTACGCACCCGCTGCGTGCGGACATCCCGATCTGGCTCGGCGCCGAAGGGCCGAAGAACGTCGCGCTCGCCGGTGAAATCGCCGACGGGTGGCTGGCGATCTACTACACCCCACGCCTGGCCCCGATGTACAACAAGTGGCTCGACGAAGGCTTCGCTCGCGCCGGGGCCCGTCGTAGTCGCGAAGACTTCGAGGTGGCCGCCACGTGCCAGGTCATCGTGACCGACGATCGCGCCGGCGCCATCGCCGCGCTCAAGCCGATGACCGCCCTCTACGTCGGCGGAATGGGCGCCCCGGAGTTGAACTTTCACGCGCAGGTCTACAAGCGGATGGGCTACGAGAAGGAGGTCGACGAGATCGGTCGCCTCTTCATGTCGGGCCGCAAGGACGAAGCTGCTGCCGTCGTCCCCGACGAGATGGTCACCGAGACGATGATCATCGGCAACGTCGACGAGGTGCGCGCGGACGTGAAGCGTTGGGAGGAAGCCGGAGTCACGATGCTGCTGGTGACCTGCCGCGACGCCGACCATGTGCGAGAGCTCGCGGCCGCGGTGGGTGGTTGAGCGGGGCACCCCCCCTTTTTTCGAGCGGGACCCCCACTTTTTGTGAGCGAACGGCACGTTCAGCGCATCTGAGGCGCTCAACGCGCCTTTCGCTCGCCGAAAGTTATCCACAGGGCCGCCAAAACCCCAGGTCGCCGCCGGGGCCCACGCTGCTACTCGAGTCATGCTGCAACCATGCGACGTGGAATGTGGGGCGATGATCTGGACGCGATCTACCGCGTCAGTCGAAGTGGAGTGATCCGAACGGCCGAGTTGGCGCGATTGGGCGTCTCCAACTCCGCCGTGCACACCCGGTGTCAACTGGGTGGACCCTGGCAGCGCATATTGCCAGGAGTGATCCTGCTCCGAAATGGTCAACCGACGCCACGTCAACGATCGATCGCTGCGCTCATGTTGAGCGGTGACGAGTCGCTGCTGACCGGGCGATCTGCCATGTCGGAGTACGGATATCGGACGCACGCCGGGGATGTGCAGGTGCTCATCCCCATCGACCGTCGAGTTCAATCGGTTGGATTCGTCACGGTGGAGCGCACTATTCGACTGCCTGAGGCGGAGATTCGCAACGGTCTGCGCTGTGCGCCGCTGCCGCGGGCACTACTCGACGCTGCGAGGCGGTGCAAGGCCCTCGATCCCACACGGGCACTCATTGCCGAGGTCGTTCAGCGTGGCGACGTCTCGGTGCGCGAACTTGCGAAGGAACTCGAGGCGGGTAGCAGTCGGGGTTCCGCGCTACCTCGGGTCGTGTTGCGCGAAGTGAACGCGAACGTCCACTCGGTTCCGGAGGTTCACGCGCGAAAACTGTGGCAGCGGAGCGGGCTGCCGGAAATGTTGTTCAACCATGAGATCCGGGATGCCGACGGAGACTTCATCGCAATTCCGGACGGATGGATCGATTCGGTTGCCTTCGCGTGGGACATCGACTCCTTGGAATGGCATGCCGCGCCGACGGACTACAAGCGCACGGTGGAACGTCGGACGCGTATGCAGAATGCGGGAATCATCGTGTTGCCGACGGTGCCCAGTGCACTGCGAACGGACCCTGATCGTGTGATCGAGGACCTGCGTGCGCACTACAGATTGGCGCAGTCACGTCCCCGGCCACAGGTGTTCGCGAGGTCGAGGTGGGTCAAATTGGACGAAACCGGCTGAGCGAAAGTGCCTTTCGGCGCACTGAAGGCGCCGAAAGGTACGTTCGCTCGAAAAGGGGGTGGGTGGGACCGAGAGCGGACGGGAAGGGGGGTGGCTCAGGCAGGGGTGGGTCGGACACCCCTGACTCAGACACCCTTGAACTGGGGCGCCCGCTTCTCACCGAAGGCTCGCGGGCCCTCCTTGGCGTCCGCGCTCATGAACACCTTCATGCCCAGCTGCGCGTCGATCTGGAAGGCCTCTTCCTCGTGCATACCCTCGGTGTCGCGGATGGTCTTGAGAATCGCCTGCACGGCGAGGGGACCGTTTGCACTGATCAGGTCCGCGAGCTCCAGCGCCTTGTCGAGGGCCTGACCGTCCGGGACGACGTGGCCGATGAGCCCGATCTCCTTGGCCTCCGGAGCCTTGATGTGACGACCGGTGAGCAGGATGTCGGCTGCGATCGTGTACGGAATCTGTCGAACGAGACGCACCGCGGAACCGCCGAGCGGGAAGAGCCCCCACTTGGCTTCGGAGACGCCGAACTTGGCGCTCTCACCCGCGACGCGGATGTCGGTGCCCTGCAGGATTTCGGTTCCACCGGCGATGGCTGCACCCTCGACCGCAGCGATCAGCGGCTTGGTCAACCGGCGACCCTTGAGTAGACCTTCGATCTTGGACATGTCGACGCCGCCGCCCGCGAAGGAATCTCCCGGAGGCTTGGCGGACATGTTCTTGAGGTCGGCGCCGGCGCAGAAGTCGCCGCCAGCTCCGGTGAGTATCGCGACGCGGATTTCGGGGTCGTTGTCGACCTGATCCCAGGCGTCGACCATGATCGCCATCATTTCGCCGGTGATGGCGTTCTTACGTTCGGGGCGATTCATGGTCACGATGAGAACGTGGCCACGCTTCTCCACGAGGCAATGCGGCGCGGTTTCCGAAATGTCTGATTTTTCGGTCGTCGAAGTGGACACTGATGGCTCCTGGCGGGTCTGTGAGCTGGCTCTCAAATTGGGTCTTGCCAGAAACGGTAACACGTTCTACTTTGAACTCGTGGCCCTTAACATCGCAGACTTCGTAGAGCACGCAATCGACCTCGTTCCGGACCGCGTTGCGCTGGTCTCGGACAACCGCGAGATGACTTATGCGCAGTTGGAGGACCGAGCAAACCGCCTCGGCCACTACCTGCGTGAACATGGCGTTCAGCCGGGTGACAAGGTCGGCATCTACTGCCGGAACGTCATCGAGGCGATCGAGGCCATGGTCGCCGTTTTCAAAATCCGGGCCGTGATGGTCAACATCAACTACCGGTACGTCGAGAACGAGTTGCAGTACATCTTCGACAACTCCGACATGGTTGCGCTCATTCACGAGCGCCGCTACTCGGACAAGGTCGCGAACGTCCTGCCGAACACTCCCAAGGTCAAGTCCGTCATCGTGGTCGAGGACGGCACCGATCTGGACTTCAATGCTTTCGGCATCGGCTACGAGGACGCACTCGCGCAGAGTTCGGCTGAGCGTGATTTCGAAGAGCGCAGCAACGACGACATCTTCATGCTCTACACCGGCGGCACCACCGGAAGTCCCAAGGGCGTCATGTGGCGCCACGAGGACTGGTGGCGTGTTCTCGGCGGCGGCATCAACTTCGTCACCGGAGTTCCGGTCGAGGACGAGTACGAGATGGCGAAGGTCGGCGCAGCCAACCCGAGCATGATCCGCTACCCGATCCCCCCGATGATTCACGGTGGTTCGCAGTCTGCGGTGTTCCACAGCCTCTTCGGCGGCGGAACCTGTTTGATGCACCCGGAATTCGACGCCCACGAGGTGTGGCAGAACATCGACAAGCACAAGGTCAACCTGATCTTCATCACGGGTGACGCGATGGGCCGTCCGATGCTCGACGCACTGATCGCCGGCAATCCGAAGACGGGTGAGCCGTACGATCTTTCGACGCTCTACGTGATGGCCAGCAGTGCTGCGCTCTTCTCGCCGAGCATCCAGGAGCAGTTCCTCGAACTGTTGCCCAACCGCCTGCTGACCGACTCCATCGGAGCATCCGAGACCGGCTTCGGCGGACTCGCCGTGCTGAGCAAGGGCCAGAAGCACACTGGCGGTCCGACGGTCAAGATCGACGCCTCCACAACGGTTCTCGACGACGACGGCAACGAGGTCGAACCCGGATCGGGCAAGCGCGGCATGCTCGCGCGCAAGGGCAACATCCCGCTCGGCTACTACAAGGACGAGGTCAAGACGGCCGAAACCTTCCGCACCATCAATGGCGTTCGCTACTCGATCCCCGGCGACTACGCTCAGGTCGAAGCCGACGGCACGGTCACGATGCTCGGCCGCGGTTCGGTGTCCATCAACAGCGGCGGTGAGAAGGTTTACCCGGAAGAGGTCGAGGGCGCGTTGAAGGCGCACCCGGACATCTTCGACGTGCTGGTGGTCGGTATCCCCGACGAGCGCTTCGGTCAGCGGGTTGCCGCAGTGGTTCAGGTACGTGAAGGCACGTCGCCGACGTTGCACGACATCGCCACCGCAGCGCGCAAAGAGATTGCCGGATACAAGGTTCCGCGCAGTGTGTGGTTCGTCGACCAGATCAAGCGCAATCCGGCCGGCAAGCCCGACTACCGCTGGGCGAAGGCCGAAACGGAATCGCGCGAGGCCGATGATCACAACGGAAACGGCGCTCCTGTGTCGTCCGCAAACGAAAGCGTGGAAGCCTGATGCGTTCGGATCTCGCCGACAAGTTCGGCATCGAATACCCGATTTTCGGATTCACTCCTTCCGAGCATGTCGCGGCCGCGATCAGCCGCGCGGGCGGTCTGGGCGTGCTCGGTTGCGTCCGGTTCAACGATCCGGAAGAGCTCGAAGCCGCACTGACGTGGATGGACGAGAACACCGACGGTAAGCCGTACGGCGTCGACATCGTCATGCCTGCCAAGGTGCCGACCGAGGGCGGCGCCGTCGATCTCGACAAGCTGATTCCGGAGGAGCACCGCGCCTTCGTCAACCGCACGCTCGACGAGCTCGGTGTGCCGCCACTTTCCGACGACGTCGAGCATGCGACCGGCGTACTGGGATGGCTTCACTCGGTAGCGCGGTCTCACGTCGATGTTGCTCTGGGACACCGGATCGCGTTGATTGCGAATGCACTGGGATCGCCGCCGAAGGACGTCATCGATCAGGCACACGAGAAAGGCGTTCCGGTAGCAGCACTGGCCGGCGCCGTCGAGCATGCACGTCGTCACGTCGAGAACGGTGTCGACATCGTGATCGCGCAGGGCTACGAGGCCGGCGGTCACACCGGCGAAATTGCGTCGATGGTTCTCGTTCCGGAAATCGTTGATGCACTGGGCGATTCGGCGGCCGTACTGGCTGCCGGCGGTATCGGCAGCGGCCGTCAGGTGGCTGCTGCACTTGCACTCGGTGCGTCCGGAGTGTGGATGGGCTCGTACTGGCTCACCACGTCCGAATACAAACTCGGCAGTGCGTCGGGCGAAGGCCCGTCCGCTATTCAGCGTGCACTGTTGGGCGCGACGTCGGCCGACACCGTACGTTCGCGCATCTACTCGGGTAAGCCCGCTCGGTTGCTCAAGACCAAGTGGACGGAAGCCTGGTCGAACCCGGGAGCACCGGCGCCCTTGCCGATGCCGCTGCAGAACCTACTGGTCAGCGACGCTCATCAGAGAATCGCTGCATCGGAGAACCCGGAAGTTGTGGCAATGCCCGTCGGTCAGATCGTGGGACGGATGAACGAGATCCGACCGGTCGCCGAGGTCATGGCAGAGCTGGTGTCGGGGTTCGAGGACGCGCGAACCCGACTGGATTCGATGAAGTAGTAGATGACACGTACGTATGCCCTCGGCCGAGTTTCGGCCGAGGGCATACGTCGTTTCAGCCGGCGAGGTCGTCCGGTCCGACGCTGTCCGACAACCATTCTCCGCGGCTGAGGGCGCCGTCGTCGCGGCGACGTGCGATCACGAAAATGACCAGGGCGGCAGCGAGGACAACTGCGAGAACGCGCGAAGGCGTCAGGTTCGGGTTCTTCATACCCGTAATTTTGCCGGAAGAACGGGCGCGATGGTGAGACAGCGGAGCAAAATCACGCGTTTCGAAACTACTGCGCTTCGGAAGCATGAAGGCCGGCGATCCGCTCGCGCAGGCCACCGAAGTGCACATCGAGAGTGTGCGCCGCCTCGACGGCATCACCCGTACGGATCGCGTCGAGAATCGCACGATGCTTCGACGCGATGTCGATCAGTGGTGTATCCGAATGCCCGATAGCCTGCTGGATCTCGCTGTACACCTGCCAGAAGACGTCCATCAACTGAGCGAGGACCTGGTTGTCGAGCGGGGAGTACAGGCGGGAATGGAAGGTCGCGTCGATGTCGGAGAAGTTCTTCCCGGCGGCGGCACGGACCTCCATGCCGGTGACGAGTTCGTCGAGGTCGGCGTGGTCGGCCGACGTCATCTCGGCCATCGCCGCACCGATCAGTCCGGTCTCGAGTGCCTGACGAATGTCGACCAGTTCCATCGCCTCGTGCCCGGTGCCCTGCAACGACAACCGGCCACGGAAGGTCAGGCCGTCGGCGAGAGCGTCGAAGTTGCTCGGGGCGACGAACATTCCGAAACCGTGACGGATCTCGACGACGCCCAAGGCCTGCAGAACCTTGAGTGCCTCGCGGAGCGTGTTCCGGCCGATTCCCAACTCTTCGGACAGTTCGGCCTCGGTGGGCATCGGGTCGCCTGGGGAGAGTCTGCGTTCGAGGATCAAGTTCATGATGTCCGTCTGAAGTGCGCGCATGCGGTTTTGCGCGCTGAAACGAGCGCCCTGTGTGCCACTCCGGACAGACATCGATTCCCCTTTTCTGATACGAACGTCCTTCATCCTATGTCCGGTCATCCGCTCCATTGGTCAACCCACGTCAACGGTGCGTTGCAGGAGACTGGGCGCCGCGCCCAGCAGTTTGGCCGTGTACGCATCCGACGGGTTGTCGAATACTTCCTGGGCTGTCCCCTGCTCGACGATCCGCCCGGCGTTCATGACGACGATCGTGTCGGAGACATACCGCACCGTCTGGATGTCGTGCGAGATGAACACCATGCCGAGCCCCAACCGAGCCTTGATGTCGCTGAGCAGGTTCAGGATCTGCGCTCGCACCGAGACATCGAGAGCCGACGTAGGTTCGTCGGCCACGATGACGTCGGGCTCGAGCGCGAGCGCACGCGCGATCGCGACACGTTGACGCTGCCCGCCGGAGATCTGGCTCGGGATGACTTCGAGCGCAGATTGGGGGAGTCCGACCAAACCGACCAGCTCGCGAACTCGGGCTGTTCGGCTCGCGCGGTTGCCGATGCCGTGGACGTCGAGCGGATCGGTGAGGATGTCGGCCACCGTCATTCGCGGATTGAGCGCGGTAGCCGGGTCCTGGAAGACGATCGAGATCGCCCGCCCGAACTCCTTGCGCACGCCCGCCGACCGGGTCAGAGCGCTTCGGCCGCGAAATACCACGTCGCCCGACGTCGGTTTCTGCAATCCGACCATGACTTTGGCCAGAGTGGACTTGCCGCAACCCGACTCGCCCACGATGCCGATCGTCGCCCCTCGTCGTACGGCGATACTGACATCGTTGACCGCGTGAACCGTGCCGGGTTTGAACAGTGATCCCGAACGGGTCTTGTGGACGACGTGAATGTTCTTCAGTTCCAGGATGGGTGCTTCAGCTGTAGTCATCGCACGCTCTCCAATTCCGATTCTGCGTGTGCGGGAGTCGCGGACTGGTTCGCGAAGAAATGCTCGGTCTCGCCGATCCGAACCATCTCGGGCTTTCGGTTTGGATCGGAATCCGGACGCAGGGAACGTTCGGCAAAACGGTCACCGGCGGCGAAGCTGCCTGGCGACGGTACGGTTCCCTGGATCTGGTGGAGCCGCGGAGCCTCGTCCTCGATGGAGAGAACGGCGCCGAGGAGGCCCTGGGTGTATTCGTGACGCGGATCGACGAGTAGATCGCTGGTGGGCGCAGACTCGACGACCTGACCGGCGTACATCACCGTGATCTTGTGAGCGAGTGAAGCAACGAGTGCAAGATCGTGGCTCACGAAAACCATGGCAAAGCCGAGCTTTTCCCGAAGATCGTTGAGCAAGTCCACGACCTGGGCCTGGACGGTGACGTCGAGAGCGGTGGTGGGCTCGTCCGCGACGATCAACCGCGGACTGCGGGTGAGCGACATGGCGATCAGAACGCGCTGACGCTGACCACCGGAAAGCTCGTGTGGGTAGCTGGAGAGAGTGCGCACCGGATCGAGTCCGACGAGTTCGAGCAGTTCCTCGGCTGTGCGGGTACCGCCGCGCTTGGTGAGCTGCTTGAACTGCGCGCGGATCAGCATCGCCGGATTCAGAGAACTCAGCGCATCCTGGTAGATCATCGCCATGTCGTGCCCGCGCAGCTTGTTTCGCTCCCGGTTGTTCAGCTCGAGGACGTTGACTCCGTCGAACAGGATCTCGCCGGTCACCACCGCCGTCTTGGGCAGTAGACCCATGATCGCCAGCGAAGTGAGCGACTTTCCGCAACCGGACTCGCCGACCAGTGCCATCGTCTCGTTCGGGCGGACGGTGAAGCTCACGTTGTCGACGATCGCCGTGTCTCCGTAGCGTTCGGGGAACCGGATCGTGAGATTGCGGACCTCGAGGAGGGGCGCTGCATCGCCCTCGTACACAAGACGATCGGACCGAGACCGCTCGGTTTCCGCCAGGATTTTCAGGTGAGTTTCGAGAGGAGTCGGCTCGGCCGCCGGCTTCAGGACATCTTTCACGACGCTCGGGTCGGCGAAGTCGTCGATCAACTCCGGAGTGTTGGCGACCGATGCGGCTTCGTCCTCCAGAATGAGCTCGTTGGAGGTCTCCTCCGCTGCGGCAGTCTGCGCTGCTTCCAATGCGGAGGGCGTCTTCTTGGTTTTCTTCAGACTCGGATCTGCCATCGCGTCGGTCAGGCCCTCGGCGAGCACGTTGAGGGAGAGCACCGTCAGAAGAATCAGCAGACCGGGGAACACCGTTGCCCACCAACCACCGAGAAGGACCATGTTCTTGCCGTCGGCGATCACCGATCCCCACGACGGATCCGGGGGACGGACACCTGCTCCGATGAACGACAGGCTGGCCTCCAGCACGATGGCGTCGGCGACCATGACAGTGCAGAAGACGAGAACGGGCGCAGCACAGTTGGCTACGACGTGCTTGACGACGATGTGTGAAGTTCTTGCGCCGATGACCTTTTCGGCCGCGACGTAGTCCTCACCGTACTGAGCGAGAACGTTCGCGCGAACGACGCGGGCGACCATCGGTGTGTAGAGGAACGCGATGGTGACGATCAGAACCGGAATCGAACCACCGAAGGCTGCGACGAGTACGGCAGCGAGCGCGATGCCCGGGAACGCCATGACCACGTCGAGCACTCGCATGATGGTCTCGTCGACGCCTTTTCGGCTCGTTGCGGCGACCGACCCGATGAGAGCACCAGCGCACAATGCAAGGAAGGTGGACCCGAGACCGATGGTCAACGACCAGCGTCCGCCGTAGAGCAAGCGGCTGAACAGATCTCGGCCGAGACTGTCCTGACCGAACCAGTGCTCGGCGCTGGGGCCCGCGGTACCGACCGCCTGTTCGAGTGGGGTGTACTGCGTGATCAGCGGCGCGAAGAGGCAGGCGAGCACGATGATCGCGAGAACCGCCATCGACAGCCAGGCCGAGAGGGGGAAGCGAGAAAAGGTGATACCGGGTCGCGAAAGCTTCTCGGTGAGTTTTCTTCTCATCATGCTGCGCTCCGAAGTCGTGGATTGACGAGCAGGTAGAGGATGTCGACAGCGAGATTGACGACGACGAAGCCGACCGCGATGACGATGACAACACCCTGAACTACTGCGGGGTCACCGTTGGTGACGCCGTTGATCATGAGCTGACCCATTCCGGGAAGGCCGAAGATCTGCTCGATGACCACAGCGCCGCCGAGGAGGTAACCGACCCGTAGACCCAGGACGGTGAGCGGGTTGATCAGTGCGTTACGCAAGACATTTCGCCCGATCACCACGTGATACGGCAGGCCGCTGCCGATCGCGGTACGGACGTAGTCCTTGTCCAACTCCTCGACCATCGACGTGCGGATGATTCGCGTGAGTTGTGCTGCGACGGGCAGTGACAGGGACAGCGCCGGGAGCGCCATGTACCAGAGCCAGTCGGTGACGGAGTCGCTCGGATTGACGTAGCCACCGGTGGGGAACCATCCGAGTTGGACGGCCAGATACTGAATCATCAGCAGTGCCAACCAGAATGACGGTGCTGCCACACCACCGAGGGAGATCACTCGGATGACCTGATCCGGCCAACGATCGCGGAACAGTGCGCTGGTGACACCGAAGATCAGCGAGAGCACGATGGCGATCACCAGTCCGAGAACCGTGAGCTGAATGGTCAGTGGCAGAGCGGTGGAGATCGAATCCAACACCGGGGTACCGGAAATCAGACTGTCACCCATATTGCCGCTGACCAGATCGGTCACGAAGTGAACGTATTGCAGCGGAAGCGGATCGAGCAGTCCGTTCTCTTCCTTGAACTGCTGCAACTGTTCCGCAGTCGGGTTGCCGCCGTTGAACGCCGCCGTTGCGGGATCGGTGGGCGCGAACTGCATCACGATGAAGACGAACGCGATGATGCCGAGGATCAGGGGGATCAGTATCAGTAATCGCCTGATCAGCATGGGGAGGACTCTTGCCATCGGGGAATCTCTCAGTTGTGGGAAACGGCCGAGCGGGCGGGTATCAGGCCGGCTTCGCCTGAAGCAGGTTGACGCCGGGGTACGGCAGCGGAGTGACGTCGGCGATCTTCTTCGGATCCCACGCAGTCAGGAGTTCCTGATGGAGAACCGGATAGTAGACAGCGTTTTCGGCGATCTGGTTCAGGTACGACTGCACAAGGGTGCTGCGCTTTGCCGGGTCTGTCTCGCGGGTGGCCTCGTCCATGGTGGCGTAGATCTTCTGTGCCTCGGGGGTGTCGTCCCACTTGGCGTAGGTCTTCGTCCACAGGCCGCCCTTGCTGTACGTGTAGCGCACGAGGAGGTCGACGTCGCTGCCGAACGCCTGTGGGTTGGACGTACCCGCAGCGATCTGGAACTTCTGGCCGCTGTTGAGCTTGCTCACCATGGCGCTGGTGTCCTGCGGTTCGAGCGTCGTGTTGAATCCGACTGCGTCCCAAGACTCTTTGATGGTCGGCAAGCAGTCGGCCAACCAGCTGACGTTGGTGGAGAGCAGCGTCAGGTCGAGGCCACTGACACCGGCGGCAGTGAGGAGCGAGCGGGCCTTGTCCGGATCGTACGAGTAGACGGTGGACGCTCGCGCGTAGTCGGGGTTGCGCTCGTACAGGTAGCTCGTGGCCGGTGCTGCCTTGCCGCCGAGGGCGATCTCGATCATCTTCGGGGTGTTGATCGCATAGAACATCGCCTGGCGAACACGAACGTCGTCGAACGGTGCCTGAGTGGTGTCGAAGAGCAGGTACATGAGGTTCATGCCCGGGTTGCCCTCGACGGTGCGCCCACCGGAGGTGAGGGTGGGGACGTTGGCGACGGGGATGTTGTCGGCGAGTTGTGCACCGGCATTGTTGCCCGAGACGCGCGCGATGCGTGAGGAGGTGTCGACGATGGAGAGCCAGTTCATGGTCGCGAAGTTGGCCGGACGCGGCCCGTTGTACGCCTCGAACGCCTCGAAAGCTGTGTTGCTCTTGGGGGTGTGGCTCTTGAGCTTGTACGGACCGGAACCGACGACCAGCGCTCCGGACTTGGCCTCGTCCCAGTGGCCGTCGAAGACGTGCTTGGGCATGATCTTGGCGATCGAGAGACGCTGTGCGGCAGCGCTGAACGGGTAGTTGAAGTTCAGGGTCACCGTTTGGTCGTCGACCTTGGTGACGGACTGCAACCAGGAGGAGAAGAAGGAGCGGATCAGTACGTTCTGCTGTGGATCGAGGATGCGATCGAAGGTGAAGACGACGTCGTCCGAGGTGACCGGAGTGCCGTCGTGCCAGGTTGCTCCCTCGCGGATTTTCATGGTCCAGCTCGAGGCGGTGGCGTCGGTCGGGACGGCCTGTGCGAGCGCCGCATACGTCTCACCGGTGTCTGGATCGTTTTCGAGCAGTCCCTCGTAGACGTGGTTGACCGCTGCCATGAGGAAACCGGATGCAGTCTGCATCGGGTCGAAGCTCTGGTCGTTGCCGTATCCGATGGCGGTGGTCAGATCGCCGGTGCTCGCGGAACCGCCGACAACCGAGGTCGACGACGGGCCGCCGCCGCAGGCCGCGAGAGTCGCGGTGATACCTGCTGCAGCTCCCAGTAGCCCGGTGTACCGAAACAGGTCTCGGCGTGTGAACGCGGAGCTCAGCGGTCGTTCGTTCTTCAAGGCGGCCTCCAAGGCGGGGAGCGGGACATCAAGGGAGTGGATAGGGGATGTCCTATGTTCGACGTCCGATGTTGCGTAACTTACATTGTGGATCAGAAAGCGTCTAGAGAATCTTCGGAACTGGCGGTGTTGAACTTCGACGTTTCGTCGGTTTCGAACCAAGAATAGTGCTCTCACCTGCATAGATGAAGACTGTGTTACCGACGTCGAATTGACGACCGATGACGCTGGCCGTATAACATAGGACATCCCTCATCCAATCTTTGGAGACTTCATGACCCGATACAAAGTCGGTGTGGTCGGTTGCGGATTCTTCGGTAGTTCCCTCGCTCGCGAGCTGGCTGCCCATCCACGTTTCGAACTGGCGATGCTGTGCGACCGTGACTTCGAGCGGGCCAAGGACGTCGCCGCAGAGTTCTCGGCAACCCCGACAGACGATCACGACGCGGTGGCCGCTGACCCGGAGTTGGCCCTCGTTGTCGTCGCGACGCCCAATCACGCGCACGCCGAACCTGCCATCGCGGCACTCGAACACGGCAAGGCAGTTTTTGTCGAGAAGCCACTTGCCGTCGAACTGGTCGATGCGCAGAACATGATCGCGAGCGCCGACGCGAGCGGTTCGCCGTTGATGGTCGGGCACATCATGCGGATGATGCCGGGTGTACGACGTCTGGCGGACCTGCTGACGTCGGGGGAGCTCGGCGAGGTCGCTGCGATCGAAACGTCTCGCTCACGCTGGATCGACACCGACGGCGCAGATCCACAGTGGTGGAAGCTCGACAAGAGCCGAACGGGTGGAGAACTGACTCACGAGATTCACGAACTGGACCTGATGTGCTGGCTCGGCGGCGAGGTGACTGCCGTGTCGAGCATCGCCACCGCGGACGACGGCTTCCGCAACACAGTGGTGTCGTTCGCCGGCGGCGCGATCGGCAGACACACCATCTCGACGCGTTCACACACTTCTTCGTGGGAGCTGACGGTCGATGCCGCCGAAGGCTCGGTCCACGCGGACTTCCACACCGGCCGGGTCAGCCGACTGCGCGGGGGACGGGTCGAAGAGTCGTGGCCGATCTTCGACGTCGACGCCGAGAATCAATCGTTGATCGACTCTGCGAGCAGGACGCAGAAGTACAACTCGGGTAACGGAGGATCCCCGCTGTGGATGCAGGCTGCGATTCGCCACGAAATCGACGAGATGGCAGCAGTTCTCGACGGCAAGGCTGACTCCGGCTCACCGTTGACATACGCACGTGAACGCGCACTCGTCGTCGCCGAACAGGTGCGACTCGGTGGCGGGGAACCGGCGGCGCTGTCGGGAAGTGCGAAGTGACCGTGCGTGTAGCCGTCATCGGCAGCGGCGCAATCGCGCGGGACCACGTCAGCGCTTTGGCGCGCATCCCGTCGGTCGAAGTCGCCTACGTATTCGGCAGTGACTTGGACCGTGCCGCATCGGTCGCGGCATTGGCGCCGGGCGCGAAAGCCAGTACCGATCTGGCGAAGATTCTCGCAGACCCGAGCGTGCACGCGGTCAACGTCGTGGGGGCCACTCCGGACCACGCGCCCGTGACGATTGCCGCAGGCCGCGCGGGAAAGCATGTGCACGTGGAGAAGCCGGCCGCGCTGACAGTCGCGGACTTCGACGCGATGGTCGAGGCCACCGAAGGTGGCGGCGCCTCACTGATGGTCGGACAGACCGTACGATTCCAGCCGTCGATCTCCTCGATCGGAAACTCGGTTGCACAAGGCGCCATCGGCGACCCCCGGCTGATCCACCTCAGTTGGTACACCGGCCACGTCTGGCCAGGGGGCTGGCGAGGCTGGCAACACGACAAGGACCGCTCGGGTGGTCACCCCGTTCACAACGGAACCCACGCTCTCGATCTGGTGACGTGGCTGATCGGTCGTCGTCCGATCCGTGTGTTCGCTCGTAGTTTCCCCACCTTCGCGGCGGGGATGCCCGTGCACGACAGCTTCCATCTGACCGTTCGCTTCGAGGACGGATCGCTGGCGCTCATCGAATTGGCTTACGCACTGCCGCAATCGGGAAAGATGGTGCGCCGGATCGTGGTGTCGGGGACATCCGGCACGCTCGCGCACGACACCGGCGACGACCCAGGCCTGATGACGGATACGACAAACGCGCCGCCGTCGTCGATCGAAGATGCGATGGCGCATCAGATGCGCCACTGGATCGCCACTCTCGACGGTTCCGCGACCCCGATAGTCGAGAACTGGCAGGTACGTGCAGCTCTCGCGACTGCCATCGCTGCACAACAGTCACTCGACACCGGCCGCGCGATTTCGATCGGAGAACACCGATGACCGGCACCGGTTCGATCCGCGTCGGATTTGTCAGCGGCGTAAGGCATGCCGGCTCCTATGCGGACCTGTTGCGCTCCGATCCTCGAGTGAGCTTGATCGGGGCCTCCGACGAATCCTCGGTCCCCGATTGGATTCGTGAGGACGGAATCGCGATGGCAAAGGCCGCAGACATCGAGTGGATCGACGAACTCGGCGAGCTGCTCGACCCCGAACGGATAGACCTGGCGATCATCTGCAGTGAGCCGACCAGGCATGCACGGCTTGCGATTGCCGCACTGAACGCGGGACTCGACGTCCTGGTGGACAAGCCGGTGGGTATCGACGAGTCGGAGGCCGCGGCGGTCGAGGAAGCGGCACGGTCGAACGGGCGAATCTGTACGGTGGTGAACCGCACTCATTCACCTGCGCTCCGGCGACTGCGCCGCTGGATCGATGCCGGAAACCTCGGACTGCCGCGCCACGTGGACATCGAGTTCCTGGCAAGCGGAACACATTTCGCGACGTCCGTCGAGCGTCCCGAACTGGTGGTGGATCCCGCGCTTTCCGGCGGGGGAGAAGTAGTGAACTTCGCCGGTTACGCCGCCGACTACCTCAGATACCTCACCGGCCTGGACGTCACCGAGGTGTACGCCGAGACGAGCACACTCTACGGCGGGGCCCACCAGCAGTTCGGAGTCGAAGACACGGCGTTGATCTCGCTCGCCCTGGAAAACGGCGTCACCGCGACGGTGACCGTCGGAAGAATCCCCGCAGCACCGGGTTTCGGCGCGAATACCGCGACGCTTCGGGTCCTCGGCTCCCACGGATACGCGAGTTCCGACGACGACAAACCCGCGGTGACCCACTTCGCATCCTCGGGAGACGTGACCGCACTACCCATCGGCGGCTTCGGTTCGGACAACGCGGTGTCGAGCCTTCTCTCTCACGTGCTCGATCGACTTCCCACACGGACCGAACCCGACTACACCGTGGCAGACGCCCGCGCGTCGATGCGCGTGATCGATGCTGCCTATCTGTCCGCCTCGAGCGGTCAGCCGGTCTCCGTCTCTCCCTGACAGCCGCACCCACAACTCAATCCGACAACCAACATATGGAGACCCCATGAGCACGGAAACCACCACCTTCAGCGGAATCGTCCCGCCGATCGTCACACCACTGACGCTCGAGGGCGAGGTCGACACCACGTCGCTCGAACGCCTGCTCTCACTGCAGATCGAAGCCGGAGTCGACGGCTTGTTCGTCCTCGGTTCCTCGGGTGAGGTCGGTTACCTCACCGACGCTCAGCGCGCCCAGGTGGTGCAGACGGCCATCGGTCACGTCGGCGGCCAGGTACCGGTCCTCGTCGGCGTGAACGACATGACCACCAACCGGGTCATCGCCGTCGCCGAGCAGGCGCGTGAAGCGGGTGCGGATGCCATCGTCGCGACGGCGCCGTTCTACGCGATCACCGACGCAGCCGAGACGGCAACGCATTTCCGCTCCATCCACGCCGCAGTGGATCTTCCGTTGTTCGCCTACGACGTCCCGGTTCGTGTCCACAGCAAACTCAGCCCGGCAATGCTGGTCGAGCTCGGTCGCGAGGGAGTCATCGCCGGCGTGAAGGATTCGAGCGGCGACGACGTCAGTTTCCGTATGTTGCTCCGTCAGTCGGCCGGGCTCGAAAACTTCGCCGTCTTCACCGGGCACGAGGTAGTCGTCGACGGTTGCCTGCTGATGGGTGCTTCGGGCGCTGTGCCCGGCCTGGCCAACGTGGACCCCCACGGTTACGTGCGACTGTGGCGCGCTGCGCAGGCAGGAGACTGGGCGGCGGCGAAGGCCGAGCAGGATCGACTCACCGATCTGTTCTCCATCGTCGAGGCACCGACACCGGGTCGCGTCAGTGCCGGTGCCGCGGGTCTGGGCGCATTCAAGACGGCTCTGGCCTTGCGCGGCGTCATCACCGGCAACACGATGTGCGCCCCGATGCTCTCGCTCGACGAGTCCGAGACCGCAACGATCAAGGTCGTTCTGGAACAGGCCGGGCTCCTCTGACATGACACCTGGGCAGAAGCGATGGATCGGCATCGACATCGGCGGCACCAAAGTGGCTGCCGCGGTGGTGACGTCCGACGGAGACGTGATCGACACCGTTCGTGCGGCAACACCGACGGCCGGTAGGGAGGCTGTTCTCGAGACCGCCACCGCGTTGGTCGACCGTTTGAGGGCGGATCACCCGGTAGCCGGAATCGGAGTCGGTGCACCGGGAATCATCGATCGGGTGCGTGGCCGCGTCGTCTTCGCCTCCGACATTCTGTCCGGATGGAGTGGCGCCGAGGTTCGCGGGGAACTCGAGGCGCACTCGGGTCTACCGGTGACGGTGGACAACGACGTGCGCGCGATGGCCCACGGCGAGAACATGATCGGCGCCGGTCGCGGTCGAAGCTCTGCACTGTTCGTCTCGATCGGTACTGGAATCGGTGGCGCGTTGACCGTGGGCGGACAGCTGTATCACGGCGCCCACGGAACAGCCGGCGAGCTCGCGCATCTGCTGGTTCCGGTCTCCGGGGCGATAGGTTGCGGTTGCGGTAGAACCGATCACCTCGAGGCAGTCGCCTCTGGCCCGGCGATGGCGGCCGAGTACGCAGCGCGGGCAGGTGTGCCCACTCAACCGTTGCAGAAGGTGGTGGCACTCATGCGCTCCGGCGACCCGATCGCCCGTGCCGTGGTCACCGACGCCGGTACTCTGCTCGGCCGAGTCCTGGCCGGCGTCGCCACCGCATTCGATCCCGAGGTGATCGTCATCGGCGGCGGCGCAGCCCAGATCGGAGCCGACCTCTTGTCGCCGCTGACGTCCGCTTTCCGGGTGGAAGCGATGGGTCCCATTGCCGAAACCGCCATTCTTCCTGCCCGTTTGGGCACCGATGCGCCGCTCGTCGGAGCTGCGCTCCTGGCCGCCGCAACACGAATCGAGGTAACACCGTGACTGTCGAAGAACTGCTCACCATCATCAGCGGGAAGCTGATCGTGTCCTGTCAGGCCGGACACGGCCATGCCTTGCGCGACACCGGGACCATCGAGAGGATGGCCCGCGCCGCGGTCGACGGCGGTGCAGTGGCGATCCGCTGCGGCGGTGTGGGCGGAACCCCGGATGTCGCCGCAGTCGTGTCGGCAGTGAAGGTACCGGTGATCGGTTTGACGAAGATCGGCTCGGAGGGCGTGTTCATCACGCCGACAAGGGAATCAGCCCTCGAAGTCGTGGATTCGGGTGCGCAGATCGTGGCTGCCGACGCCACCCTGCGACCTCGTCCGGACGGGCTGACCTTTGCCGACACCGTCGACGCGGTCCATGATCGCGGCGGCCTCGTCATGGCTGATTGTGGAACACTCGAGGACGGCATCGCTGCCGCCGCGGCGGGCGCCGACATCATCTCCAGCACACTGGCGGGATATACCGAGAACAGCCGACGCCTGGCCGGCCCGGATCTGGAGCTGATCTCGGAACTGCGGCAGGCACTTCCAGATGTAGTCCTCATCGCCGAGGGGCGATACCACAGCCCGGAGGATGCGGCACGCGCCATCGCCCTGGGTGCAGACTCGGTGGTTGTCGGAACCGCAATCACGGATCCGGCGTTCATCACGTCGAAATTTGCAGCCGCAGTATCGGGCGCCGAAGGGCAGAGGGTGTGACCCCGACGTCGAAGGCTTTGAAGTCCAAGACTGCTGAACGGATTCGACTGGAGACTTTGCTCGTAGACTCGTCGACGCCGATCCGGTGGGTCTTCACCGGCGACAGCATCACTCAGGGATTGACGCACACCGACGGTCATCGAAGTTACGTCGAACACTGCGCCGAGCGCGTCCGTGGTGAACTTTCCTTGTTCAACCACGTCCTTGTCAACACCGGGGTGAGCGGCAATCGATCCTCCGATGTGCGTGCAGGTTTCGCACACCGCATCGAAGTGTTCGAACCCTCGGTGGTGTTGATCATGCTCGGTACGAATGACGCATTGAATGGCGAAGAAGGACTGGAGCGGTTTCGAGACGACCTCTCGGACATGATTTTCCGGACGCGAGCGATCGGTGCGGTGCCGATCCTGCAGACGCCGCCACCGATCGACGTCGAGAATGCGCCCACCAGAGCGGGATTGGTTCAGTACGTCGAGGTCGTGCGGCAGGTTGCCGCCTCGACGCGTGCGGTGTTCGTCGACCACTACGCGCAGTGGACGGCCGATTCTCCCGAGGGTCCACCGCCGGCTCTCCTGGCTGACGCGTTCCATCCGAACGAACAAGGGCACTACGTGCTCGCGGACGCCGTGCTCCGTGAGTTGTCGATCGCGGATGCCGAAGTTCCCGTTGTACCGCAGGTGATGTCGTGACACTTCGTGGACAAATTCTGCGTGGACAATTGGTGACCGGTGGTCGATTGCTCTCGGACGGGGTTGTCGAGATCTCGGGTGATCGTGTGGTGTGGGCCGGACCCGCGTCGCAGCGAACCGACCCGTTACCCGAACGGGCAGCTGCGGGAACAACGATCATTCCGGGTTTGGTCGACGTTCACTGCCACGGCGCCGGCGGATTCGGTTTCCCCGAGGCAGACGAGTTCGGATCCACCGTGGCTGCCGATCACCATCGGACGAACGGCACGACCTCGGTGATCGGCTCGCTCGTCTCCGCGCCGCCGCAGATCCTGCGCAGTCGCATCGAGCTCCTGGCAGGACTGGTGGACGAGGGCACGCTGGTCGGAATTCACCTGGAAGGTCCATTCCTTTCGGTACTTCGTTGTGGCGCCCAGGATCCCGACAGCATTCTCGACGGCGACCCGGCTCTGCTCGAGTCGCTGCTCGAAGCCGGCCGTGGGCGCATTCGCTCGATGACGATCGCTCCGGAGACAGCACACTTCGACGAACTTGCCTCATTGCTGGAGCGTCACGGTGCCGTCGTGAGTATCGGACACACCGATGCGTCCAACCCGATTGCGACACGTTCGATCGCACACTCGGCGCATGCACCGCTCAGTGCCACTCACCTGTTCAACGGTATGGCGCCGATGCATCACCGTGCTCCCGGCGCAGTGGCGGCATGTCTTGCCGCGGCTGCGAAAGGACAGATGGTGGTCGAGTTGGTCGGGGACGGAGTACATCTGGCCGACGAGACGGTAGCGACGGTGTTCGATCTTGTCGGTCCGCATCAGATCGCGTTGGTCTCCGACGCGATGGCTGCCGCCGGAATGCCCGACGGCCGTTACCCGCTCGGGCCTCTCGACGTCGACGTGGTCGGTGGCGTGGCGCGATTGGCCGGCCAGGGGGAAACGGCCATTGCCGGCGGGACGAGTCGGTTGATGGACATAGTCCGCCGGGCTGTCAATCACGCCGGCGTCGATCTGCTTTCGGCTGTCATCGCAGCGACGGCAACGCCTGCTTCGCTGATGGGGCTGGCCGGAATGGTCGGCGATCTCGTGCCGGGTTGCCGCGCCGATCTGATCGTCACCGGTCCAGAACTCGAAACCCGCGCCGTCATGGCCGCTGGGAACTGGCTCATGAACTACACCGAAAGCTGAGGAATCAACCGATGGAAATTGTCATTGTCGACAGTGCGGATGCGGCCGGCACCGTTGTTGCCGACATCTTCGAACACGCGGTGCATTCAGGTTCAAGGACTTTGGGCCTGGCGACGGGGTCTTCACCGCTCTCTGTCTACCGCGAACTCGCGCGCCGTCACCGCGAGGACGGGTTGAGTTTTGCCGGCGTGCAGGCGTTCCTGTTGGACGAATACGTCGGCCTGCCGGAAGGCCACCCGGAGTCGTATGCCCAGGTGATCCGCACCGAGCTGGTGAATCACCTGGACCTGGACGCGGCAAGGGTATTCAGCCCCGACGGCACCGCGCCGGATCCATTTGCCGCCGCGGCAGCCTACGACCGGGCGATTGCGTCGAATGGTCCGGTGGACGTACAACTTCTGGGCATCGGCGGCAACGGTCACATCGGTTTCAACGAACCGACGTCCTCGCTGAATTCGAGGACCCGGGTCAAGACGCTGACGGAACAGACTCGAACCGACAACGCCCGATTCTTCGAGAGTCCGGACGAGGTACCACGGCATGTGATCACCCAGGGCCTCGGAACTATCTGCGAAGCAAATCATCTGGTGATGATCGCGACCGGCGAGCACAAGGCCGCTGCGATTGCCGCTGCCGTCGAGGGGCCTCTGGCCGCGGTGTGCCCGGCATCGGTTCTCCAACTGCATCCACACGCGACGGTGGTGATCGACGATGCAGCGGCATCACAGCTTCGGCTCACCGAGTTCTACAAAACGGTGTCTGCGCACAAACCGCTTGCTCAGCACTACTGAGATATCGGGCTAGACGGGCTCTCGCGTCTTCTCGAGGCCGAGTGCCATTTCGGGAGTGAGTAATTGGAAGTCGGATTCTCCGCGCCGGCGGATCCACACCGGATCGGATGTGTTCCATCGTTCGGCGCTCTGCGTTCGAGTGACCACCTTGAACGTCGCCGTTCTCGGGAACTCACTGCACACGCGGATCAAGGTCGGTTTCTGCTTCGGCCCGAGTTCCGGCCGGGAATCGATGTATTCGGCTACGGCTGCCGGGTCGAAGTTGTCGACGTCGCCGACCGGAATCACCGACGCCATGACGCGGTCGCCGACATCGCTGTCGGGGACTGCGTACACGGACACCTGCGCGAAGCCCGGGTAACCGACGAGCGAGCGTTCGATGGGTGCGGCGCCGATGTTCTCGCCGTCCACTCGTAGCCAACCGGAACTGCGTCCCGCGAAGTAGACGTAGCCGTCGACATCGGTGTACGCCAGATCGCCGCTCCAGTACTGGCCGTTGCGCATTCGCTCGGCGTCGGCTTCCGGGTTCTTGTAGTACCCGGCGAATGTGCCTGGGCCGGTGACGTTGACCAGTTCACCGGTTGCCTCGTCGGCATTGGTGATCCGGCCGTCAGCGTCGAAGACTGCAGGCGGGCATGGGGCTCCGGTCTCGGGATCGAGGATCTTGACCCCGTCCGGGAGAAGTCCGAGGGCGCCGGTCCGCGGCACCGGCGCCGCGGAAATCGAAATGCCGCCCTCGGTGGAACCGAACCCGTCGATGACGCGGGCATCGAAGCGCCGGACGAAGGTGGCGACGGCGGGCGCCGAACCCTCGTTGCCGTACATGATCTTCAAGGTGTTCTCCCGCTCGTTCGGCACCTCGGGGGTGGAAGCGATGAAGGACAACGGCTTTCCGACGTAGTTGGAGTACGTGATTCCGTACTTGTGAACGTCGGGCAGAAAGCCCGAAGCGGAGAACTTGCGGCGCATGGCAATTCCCGCACGAGCGTGCAGCGCGACCGTCCACGCCGCCATCATGGCGTTGGAATGGAACATGGGCATCGCCATGTAGACGACGTCGTCGGCGCCGAGCCCGAAACGATCGGCAAGCATGACTCCGGGAGAGGCCAACTTGTGGTGCGTGCACCGAACCGCTTTGGGATCACCGCTTGTACCGGAAGTGAAAATGAGCATCAACAGATCGTCGGGCTGCGCCGTCGACGCGTAGGTCGGCGTATCGGCGAAGGGCTCCAACAATTGCGTCCAGGCCGGAGAATCCACGTTGATCACCCGGACGTCACCGAGATCGACGTCGTCGAGTAGATGTGCCTGGTTGTTCTCGGTGAAGATGACCTGGCAGTCGGAGAGTTGGATGTCTCGCGCCAATGCCGGGCCGCGCCTGGTCGTGTTCAGTCCGGCAGCAACCGAACCCGAGAACGATGCTGCGCCGAGCAGTAGTGAGAATTCGGGGACGTTCTCCATCAGAAGACCGAAATGCCGGGGGCGCGTTCGATCGAGCAGCGTGTCCAGCAGCGCTGCTCGATCGAACGAGCCTTGAATGTGCTCGCGCCAGGTGATGACCTGGTCCTCGAAACGGATACCGCGGTCGTCGATCTCGCTGACTCCGAGGAGTAGATCGGAAACAGTGGGGCTCTGACTCATAGCTGCATCATCATCGATTCGTCTCGGACCAGGTCATGGATTTCCACTCGGTGGGACGCACTCAGGCAGGAACTGCGGCAAGTTCCTTACCCAGTGCGCGAAGCTGATCTGTTGCGTTGCCGAGCAGGAACTCGTGATGCTTGGCCGCGAGGAAGTAGCGGTGAACCGGATGGTCCTCGTCCAGACCAACACCGCCGTGAACGTGAACAGCGGTGTGCCCGACGCGGTGTCCCGCATCTGCAGCCCAGAACTTGGCCGTCTGCACGGCCCCGTCGGACGGAAGTCCTTCGCTCAGACGCCACGCTGCGGCCCAGAGAGTCAGGCGAACGCCCTTGACGTCGATGTATCCGTCGGCGAGGCGCTGGGCCACGGCCTGGAAACTACCGATCGGACGGCCGAACTGCACACGCTCGGTGGCGTATTCGGCGGTCAGCTTCAGCGCTTGATCGAGCACCCCGTACTGGTAGGCGCTGGAACCGAGCTGAATTCGTTCGACGATCCACGCCGCGATGTCGGATCCTTGGGCAACCGAGCCGAGAACACGATCGGCCGGGATCTGCACCGAATCGAACTCGACCAGGGCCGCACTCGAGAAATCCGTGGTCGATTGCCTGGTAATGCTCACGCCCGCGTCCGACGGTTCGACGAGGAAGACCGCGACACCGTCCTCGGTGATGGCGGGGACGAGGAACAGATCTGCGAGCGGAGCACTGTCGACGGTGATCTTTGCTCCGTCGATGCGCCAACCATCGGCGGTCTTCTCGGCACGCGTGATCGGGTGTGCCGGGTCGTCGTTGTATTCCTCGGCGAGGGCCGCGGTGAGTATCTTCTCACCGGCAGCGGCAGCGCTTGCCCAGTCGTCGCGCTGCTTGTCCGAGCCGAATTCGGCTATCGCTGCGGCGGACCCGACGATGGACGTCAGGAACGGAACAGCTGCGACGCCGCGGCCGAGTTCGGCCAGGATGCTGCACTGCTCGAGGACACCGAATCCGTCGCCGCCCACCGATTCCGGAAGGGCCGCGCCGAGAACGCCGGCCGAAGCCAGAGCGTTCCACAAGAGGGCGTCGAAACGGTCTTCGGCGGCGTCGAGTTCACGAAGGCGGTCGTTGGTGACCAGTTCGGTGACGACGGATCGTGTCAGTCCGGACAGGTCCTGCTGGGCCTCGGTAAGGGTGAATTCCATGATCGTTGGTCCTTATCGCTTCGATGCGGGAAGCCGCAGAGCTGTCATGCCGATGATGTCGCGTTGCACTTCGTTGGTACCGCCGCCGAACGTCAGGATCAGCGAAGAACGATGCATGCGTTCGATGCGTCCGCGTAGAAGAGCGCCGGGGGAGTTCTGCCTGATCGTGGCGGAGGATCCGAGGATCTCCATCAGCAAGCGGTAAGCCTCGGTGGCGAATTCGGTACCGAACACCTTGTTGGCCGACGCCGCTTCGGGACCTGGAGCGTGATCGGTTGCGGAGGCGATTTCCCAGTTCATCAACTTCAGGTACTCGGCCTTGGCATGCACGCGAGCCAGATTGATCTGCACCCATTCCTGGTCGATCATGCGTCGGCCGTCGGGCAGCTTGGTGTTCTGTGCCCACTCGCGGACCTCACGCTGCGCGGTCAGAATCGGTCCGGCCGAGGTGAGGGCAACACGCTCGTGGTTGAGCTGATTGGTGATCAGTGCCCAGCCGCCGTGTTCCTGGCCGACTATCGACGACGCCGGGACCCGTACGTCCTGGTAGTAAGTGGCGCTGGTGTCGGGGCCGGCCATGGTGTGAACCGGGGTGTAGGAGAAGCCTTCTGCGGTGGTCGGGACGATCAGCATGCTGATTCCCTTGTGCTTCTTGGCTTCCGGATCGGTGCGGCACGCCAACCACACGTAATCGGCGTACTGGATCAGGCTCGTCCACATCTTCTGCCCGTTGATGACGTAATCGTCACCGTCACGGACGGCCGACGTGCGCAGAGACGCCAGGTCGGTGCCGGCCTCGGGCTCGGAGTAGCCGATCGCGAAGTGGAGCTCACCGCGGGAGATCTTGGGCAGGAAGAAGGCCTTCTGCTCGTCCGTCCCGAAATGCATGATTGTCGGCGCTACGGAATTGATCGTCAGGAACGGCACGGGCGCACCGGCAATGGCAGCTTCGTCGGTGAAGATCAGCTGGTCCATCGCGGAGCGTTCCTGTCCGCCGTACTCTTTCGGCCAACCCAGCGTGAGCCAGCCGTCCTGGCCCATCTGCGCGACGACTTCGCGGTACACATTGCCTTCGCCGTACTCACCCGTCGTGGCAGCGAGTGCTTCACGCCGCTCGGGAGTCATCAGTTGTGCGAAGTAGGCACGCAACTCCTCCTGGAGCTGTTGCTGCTCAGGGGTGTAGGTGATGTGCATGGTTACCTCTCCATAGAGATACGAATCAAAGCGCCAACCATTCGATTGACACAGGTTCTATCGATGCGTACATCGGCGACAAGGGAAGCTCTCGCCGTCTCCGGCGGATCGTTCGACGTCCGTTCTCGGTACTTTTTCGAATCATTGCACACGACTGAAACAGGTTCTAGTGTTATCGCCAGGAACGGTGTGCGGCACAGCCCTGCGGCACTCGTTTCGTATCCGTGTTCGCGCCAGTAGTAGTGAGTAGAGAAGAGGAATCGCCATGGAGGTCAGGGTTGATCTGGACCGTTGCGAGGCAAACGGTGTGTGCGTAGGGATCGCACCCGATATTTTCGACCTCGACGACAACGAGGAGCTCGTGATCAGTTCCGTGCGTCCGCCGGAGGATCGCTGGGAAGATGTCCGTTCCGCGATCGCTCAGTGCCCGCGTGCGGCGCTGACCGAACATCCGTGACGATGGTTGCCCAAAACAAGAACACGTTCTAAAGTTGCGAACTCGTGGGTCACGGCAATCGAGCCGGGTAACTCGACACACGACCGCAGAGAACCGGGAGAGCGCTTCGATGAATGCTGTGAACAGCCCAGAAACCAGTCTCGAAGGCAAGGTCGCCATCGTGACCGGTGCCGGATCGGGGCTCGGAAAGTTCGAGGCCATCGGTCTGGCGAAGGCCGGTGCGTCGTTGGTCGTCAACGATCTGGCCCCGAACGAGGCCGTCGAAGCAACGCTCGAGGAGATCCGCGGTCTCGGCGCCAAAGTCGAATTCGTGGCAGGCAACGTCGGTGAGCGTTCTACCGCCGACGCACTGATGGAAGCAGCGCAGGGGCAGTTCGGCAGTGTCGATATTGTCGTCAACAATGCCGGCGTCGTGCGCGACCGGATGCTGTTCAACATGTCCGACGAAGACTGGGATCTGGTACTCGAAGTTCATCTTCGCGGCCATTTCCTCCTGTGCCGCAACGCCGCTGCCTACTGGCGGGCGAAATCCAAGGAAGCCGGGGCGCCGGTGTACGGGCGCATCGTCAACACTTCTTCGGAGGCGGGCCTTCTCGGACCGGAAGGGCAGCCCAACTACGGCGCTGCAAAAGCCGGAATCACGGCGCTGACGTTGTCGGCCGCACGTGGGCTCTCGCGCTACGGCGTTCGGGCCAACGCGATCTGCCCGCGGGCACGGACGTCGATGACCGAAGGTGTGTTCGGTGACGCGCCGGCCGACGGCATCGATCCGCTCTCGCCCGAGCATGTGGCATCGCTCGTCTCGTACCTGGCGTCACCGGCGGCCGACGCCGTCAACGGTCAGGTATTCGTGGTGTACGGACCGATGGTTGCGCTGATGGCGGCGCCCGTCGTCGAGCAGCGGTTCGACGCAGAGGGAGATTCCTGGTCGCCGGAAACGCTGTCCGCGGTGATGGGTGACTACTTCGCTGACCGTGACCCGGCAAAGATGTTCTCGGCATCGGCGGCCCTGCGCGCGTTGGGCTGATCGACGGGTCTGATTCTCAGGTGCGCGACACGTAGAACCGTTGTTCACACTTAGACGGTCTACGTGTCCACTTCCTGGTAGAAATAGCGTGTTCACGAGTCGGTGGGCGCGGCACTCTGCCTGCGTTCTACAACGAGACCAACGGTCTCGAAAAAACTAGACTGTGTTCCAATTTTGCATTCCTGTGAACGATGCGATATTCGATCGACGCGCCCGGTCAAGGCTGGCGCGGTAGCAGGGTCTCGATCCGGCGCCGATAAGCGCTGATCATTCAAAAGTATTAATTTCCAGGATATTTCGGCGAAATTCGCACCGAAAAGGGATGCTTCCCATGGCTCGAACCTTCGGGTTTCGGATCGTCGCCGTGAGGCTACTTCTTAGAGTTGGACACTTGTTTTTGACAGGTGAACACGTTCTAGTTAATATGACCTGAGTCACAAGCTGTCGGGGGCTGGACTATGAGAACAGACAGTACTGCGGCAACCAAGGACGAGGAGGGCGAATGGTAGACCTCGTCGAGGTGCCATTACGAGCGGTCGGTGGCTTCTTTCAGATGTCCGCCCAAACCTTGAGGGCAGTCTTCTCCCGCCCCTTCCAGCGTCAAGAGTTCATCGATCAGGCCTGGTTCGTGGCGCGAGTCTCGATGGTGCCGACGGTGCTGGTCGCAATCCCGTTCACGGTGCTGGTCAGCTTCACCATCAACATTCTCTTGCGCGAGATCGGTGCAGCCGACCTCAGCGGTGCCGGCGCTGCGCTCGGTACCGTCACACAGGTCGGCCCCATCGTCACCGTGCTGATCGTCGCCGGCGCCGGCGCAACCGCCATCTGCGCGGACCTCTCGGCCAGAACCATTCGCGAAGAGATCGACGCCATGAAGGTGCTCGGTATCAATCCGATCCACCGGTTGGTCGTTCCCCGGGTGCTCGCGTCGACGGGAGTGGCGCTGCTCCTCAACGGACTGGTCTGCACCATCGGCATCCTCGGCGGTTTCGTCTTCTCCGTGTTCATCCAGGACGTGAATCCCGGCGCCTTCGTCAACGGCATCACACTGCTCACCGGATTCGGTGAGCTCATGCTCTCCATGGTCAAAGCAGGACTGTTCGGCATGATCGCCGGCCTGGTTGCGGCCTACCTCGGACTCAACGTCAAGGGCGGCGCCAAGAGCGTCGGTGACGCGGTCAACCAGACCGTCGTGTTCGCGTTCATGGCGCTCTTCGTCGTCAACGTGCTCATCACGACCATCGGTATCAAGTTGACGGCCGGATGAGGCACACGGCAGTCGGAGAGATCGAAGTGGACAGAACGACGAACGACGGACGGGAGGAGATCTGATGGCGTTGGCCGCAGCGGGACGCTTCCCGCGCACACGTCGACAGATCGGCTCGATCTCTCGCAGTATCGACAGCATCGGTGATCAAGCGCTGTTCTTCGCGAAGGCTCTCGGTCACGCTCCCAAGGCGCTGATGCGTTATCCGCGTGAAACTCTGCGACTGATCGCCGAGATCAGCATGGGCACCGGTGCGCTCGCCGTCATCGGTGGCACCGTCGTGATCGTCGGATTCCTGACACTGTTCACCGGTGGCACCATCGCCGTTCAGGGCTACAGCTCGCTGGGCAACATCGGTGTCGAAGCACTGACGGGCTTCTTCGCCGCCTTCATCAACGTTCGCATCGCAGCGCCGGTCATCGCCGGAATCGGCCTCGCCGCGACCATCGGCGCCGGCTCCACCGCGCAGCTCGGTGCGATGCGCGTCTCCGAAGAGATCGACGCCCTGGAGACGATGGCGATCCCGTCGATTCCGTATCTGGTCAGCACCCGCGTCATGGCCGGCATGATCGCGATCATCCCGCTGTACTCCCTGGCGGTGATCGCGTCGTTCGTCGCCAGCCGCTTTGCGACGGTGTTCCTCTACAACCAGTCCGGCGGCGTGTACGACCACTACTTCACGACCTTCCTGATACCCACGGACATACTGTGGTCGTTCGCCCAGGCGATAGTCATGGCGCTGGCCGTCATGCTCATCCACACCTACTACGGCTTCAACGCAACCGGTGGCCCGGTCGGCGTCGGTGTCGCGGTGGGTAACGCAGTGCGCGCCTCGTTGATCGCGGTCGTCACGGTCACCCTGCTCATCTCACTCGCCATCTACGGCGGGTCCGGCAACTTCAACCTGTCGGGATAGGCGGGCAAGCGATGACCGTACCCAGATGGCACAAGAAGTTGGCCGCAGCCGGCCTGGTCCTCGGACTCGTGGCGATCGTCGCCGTTGCTCTCACCATGTTCTCGGGTGGGTTCACCAAGAGCACGCCCATCACTGTGACGTCCACGCGTGCCGGCCTGGTCATGGAACCGAATGCCAAGGTGAAGCTGCGCGGAGTGCAGGTCGGCCGCGTCGAATCGATCTCCCTCGTCGGCGACCAGGCAAACCTGAAGTTGGCGATGGATCCGGGCCAGATGTCGAAGATTCCGTCGAACGCCCGGGTGGAAATCAAGACCACCACGGTGTTCGGTGCGAAGTACGTCAACATCGTGATTCCCGACGATCCGTCGACCCAGCCGATCCAGGAGGGTGCTGTCATCGCCTCGGACAGCGTCACCGTCGAGTTCAACAGTGTCTTCGAACATCTTTCGGACGTACTCGCGAAGATCGAACCGGAAAAGCTCAACGCCACACTCGGCGCGATCTCCACTGCACTCAACGGGCGCGGCGAGTCGCTGGGTGAGGTTCTCGAGCTCGGTGACACCTATCTGAAGAAGATGAATCCGGTTCTGCCGCAGCTCCAGGAAGACTTGGTCGGCGCCGCCGATGTCACCAACCTGTACGCCGACGTGGCACCGGATCTGATGCGCATCCTCGACAACGCCACCGCGACAAGCGGATCGATCGTGGCGGAGCAGGCAAACCTCGACCTGCTGTTGCTCAACGTCACCGGCCTCGCGGACACCGGCAACGCGTTGTTGACCGACAACGAGCAGAACCTGACCACCGCCCTCGACACTCTGACCGCGACGACGACCCTGCTCGACAAGTACTCGTCGGGTCTGACGTGCTTCATCGTCGGGTTGAACGACGGCCGGATCAAGTTCGAGCCGCTGGCAGGCACCGGGGACAAAGCGGCACTGATGCTGAGCGCGAGCTTCATGTACGGCGCCGAGGCGTACCAGAACCCGCAATCTCTCCCCAAGGTCGCGGCCTCCGGTGGACCCAATTGTTATGGTCTGCCCGAATTCGATCCGAAGGTCGACGGGCATGCCCCGTTCGCAGTCACCAACACCGGCAACGTGCCTTTCGTTCCCAACACCGAACTGCGCGTCACCGTGCCGACTATTTTCCAGTATCTCTTCGGTGACTCCTACGAGCAGGAAGACGGGAAGTGATGAGACCGACCACGGTCAAGCTGCTGATTTTCACCGTCGTCATGGCGGTCATCTTCGCCGGACTGGCGATCGTCTTCAGTCAGGTGCGCTTCAGCAGCAGCAACGGATTTCACGCCACCTTCTCGGACGTCTCGGGACTCAAGTCCGGCGACAAGGTACGTATCGCCGGTGTTCCGGTCGGGTCGGTCACCGGAGTGTCCATCGGTGACTCCAACCAGGCCGAGGTCGAGTTCGACGTCGATACCAAGTACTCACTGATGAAGAGCACCAAAGCGACTGTGCGCTACGAGAACCTGGTGGGCGACCGCTACATGGAACTGCTCGAGGGCGCTGGTTCCACCGAGACGCTTTCGTCAGGTGGATCGATTCCAGTCGACCAGACGTCGCCCGCGCTCGATCTGGATCTGCTGCTCGGCGGATTCAAGCCGCTGCTTCGCTCTCTCGACCCCCAGCAGGTCAACGACCTCTCCGGGGCCCTGCTCCAAGTACTCCAAGGCCAGGGTGGAACATTGGTTTCGCTTCTGGGAAACACCAGTTCGTTCACCAGCACGTTGGCGGACCGAGATCAGCTGATCGGGGACGTCATCACCAACCTCAACGACGTACTCGGCACGATCAACGACAAGGGTGATCAGTTCTCCACCACGATCGATCAGCTCCAGCAGTTGGTCAGTGGATTGGCGAAGGACAGTGGCCCGATCGGTAATTCGATCACCGAGATCGCCGGCGCGACCGGAGATCTCGCATCGCTGCTGCAGGCGACACGTCCGGACATCCAGACCCTGATCGGGGAGACCAACCGAACGATGACGCAGCTGGACCTGGGCAAGGACGACATCAATACCGCTCTCGGTCGTCTGCCGTCCGACTACCGGAAGCTGATCCGAGTGGGCACGTACGGAGCGTTCTTCCAGTTCTATCTGTGCGCCAACACTTTCAAGTTCTCCGGACCTGACGGAACGACGATCATCTTGCCCACGGCAGTCCAGGACACGGGAAGGTGCGCAAAAGTCTCATGACCCCTACCCGTGAACGCAATCCGGTACAGATCGGTGTCATCGGTCTCGTCCTGGCGGTGGCAACCGTGGGTGCCACGCTTCAATACGATCAACTCCAGTTCATCAACGGCGGCATTCGCTACTCGGCGTATTTCCAAGATGCCGGCGGCCTGGTCGCCGGCGACAATGTGACCATGGCCGGAGTGAATGTCGGCAAGGTCAGCGACGTCGAACTCGACGACCAGAAGGTACTGGTCACCTTCACCGTTCAGGACGGCGTCGCCCTGGGCGAGCAGACCGCGGCCGACATCAAGACCAACACGGTTCTCGGCCGAAAGTCGTTGGCGGTGCGGCCGGAAGGATCCGGACTGCTGCGCACGGACACGCCGATTCCTATCGAGCGCACCAACTCCCCGTACTCGCTCAACGACGCGCTCGGCGACCTCGGTACCACGGTGTCCGAACTCGACACGGAACAGATCAACGATTCGCTCAACGCGATCTCGGACACGCTGGCCGATACTCCGCCCGAACTGCGCACCGCGTTGGACGGAATGACGCGGCTTTCGCAGAGCATCAACTCGCGCGACGAGAGCCTGCTCCAATTGCTCTCGCGGGCCGAAGATGTCACCAAGATCCTCTCCGACAGAAGCGGTCAGATCGATTCGTTGCTGGTTGACGGCAACAAGCTGTTTGCCGAACTCAGCTTGCGGCGTGACGCGATCAGCGAACTGATCGTCAACACCGGTGCAGTCTCACGTCAACTGTCAGCGCTTGTGCAGGAGAACGAGGCTCAGATGGGGCCGACCCTCGAGAAGCTGAATTCGGTCGCCGAGGTTCTTCAGCAGAACAAGGACAACATCGCCGGGGCGCTCGACGGCCTCGGACCGTACATCACCGCGCTCGGCGAGACCGTGGCCAGCGGCCCGTTCTTCGATGCCTTCATCATCAACATTCTGCCGAGTAACTGGTGGAAGACTTTGGTGGACACCAGCGTCGCGCCCGAGCAGGTTCCGGGCGACCTGGAAGACTTCTTCCCCGGCATTCCACCGACGATCAGGGGGCCGGGAGAATGACCGAGACCATGACTTCACAGGATTCACAGGGCTCCACCAACCCACGCAAGAAGTGGGTGCTGATCGGAGCGGGTGTGCTGGTCGCGCTGCTCGTGGCGGGTGCGGCCTACCTCTTCATCCCTGGCCTGGGCAAGACCAAGATCTCCGCGCACTTCGTCTCGACGACAGGTCTCTACGAGGGCGACGTCGTGCGAGTGCTCGGTGTCAACGTCGGCAAGGTGACGAAGATCGAACCGCGTGATCGGGACACGTACGTCGAGATGAAGATCGACTCGAGCGTCGACGTTCCGGCAGATGCCAAGGCGCTCATCGTTGCTCAAAGCCTCGTGTCCGCACGCTTCGTGCAATTGACCCCCGTGTATTCCGGCGGGGAACAGATGCCCAATGGCGGCGAGATCCCGATCGAGCGCACCGCCGTTCCGGTGGAGTGGGACGAGATCAAGACCGAACTGACCAAACTGTCTGACGCACTCGGACCGGAGGGTCTGGACGATCAGGGTTCCCTCGGCCGATTCATCGACACCGTGGGAACGAACCTCGACGGTAACGGTGAGTCCATTCGGTCGACGTTGCGCGAACTCTCGGCCACGATGCACACGCTGTCCGAAGGCCGGACCGATTTGTTCTCCACCATTCGGAACCTGCAGGCGTTTGTCACTGCGTTGTCCTCGAGCAACGAGCAGATCGTGCAGTTCAGCGGTCACCTCGCTTCGGTGACAAGCGTTCTCGCAAGCAGCTCCGACGAGTTGGGCACCGCCCTCAGCGATCTCGACCTGGCGGTGGGCGACGTTCAGCGGTTCGTCAAGGACAACAGCGAGGGACTGAGCGAATCGGTCGCGCGTCTGGCCGATGCCACCCAGGTACTGACGGACAAGCGCCCGGAGATCGAGCAGGTTCTGCACTCCGGACCGACGTCGCTTGCCAACTTCTATCAGATCTACAAACCGGCTCAGGGCAGCATGACCGGCGCAATTGCACTGAGTAACTTCAAGAATCCAATCCAGTGGATCTGTGGTTCCATCGAAGGCATCGACAGTGGTAACTCCCAGAACAGTGCCGACCTGTGTAAGCAGTACCTCGGGCCGGTGCTCAGCACGATGATCGGCAACTACCCCGGATTCCTGTTCAACCCGGTCGCGGGCGTGCAGGCTTTCCCGGATCAGATCGTCTACACCGAACCGGGATTGGAAGCGGCAAGTCAGAATCAGCCGGAAACTGTCGCAGGACCGATGTCAGGTGCTCCCATGACGAGTGTTCCCAAGGATCTCGCCGAACTCTTCAACATGGGCGGAGGGAACTGATGCGGGTAGCTCGCAAGACCACGGTTGCCGTGTTGGCCACGGCAGTGGCACTCGGCGCCAGCGGTTGTGAATGGAACGGTCTCAACTCTGTGCCGATGCCAGGAACTCAGGGCCGGGGCGAAGGCGCATACGAGGTCCAGATCGAGATGCCGAACGTGACTACCCTGTCGCAGAATTCGCCCGTTCGGGTGGATGACGTTGCAGTGGGAAGCGTTTCGAACATCGAGGTTCAGGGCTGGCACGCTCTGGTGACGGTGTCGCTGAATCCCGAGGTTCAGTTGCCTGCCAACGCGACGGCGAAAATCGGCCAGACCAGCTTGCTCGGCTCTCAGCACATCGAGTTGGCACCGCCGGTTGGAGAAGAGCCCGAGGGCCGACTCGAAGCCGGTGACTTGATTCCCATCGAGCGGGCGGGCGCTTACCCGACGACGGAACAGACGCTGTCGTCGCTGTCCGTTGTTCTCAACGGCGGCGGTCTCGCTCAGGTTCAGGACATCACGAAGGAACTCAACGCCGCTCTCGGTGGGCGTGAAGATTCCGTTCGAGACCTCCTGCCTCAGCTCGATCAGCTGGTCGGAAGTCTGGACAAGCAACGAGGCGACATCGTTTCGGCGATGGAAGGACTCGATCGACTGTCCTCGACCGTCCAGGCACAGCACGACACCTTGAACAAAGCGCTCGAAGGTATTCCGCCGGCACTCGAGATTCTTGTCGCTCAGCGTCAGGACATCACCACCGCGTTGACCTCCCTCGGTGGTCTCAGCGAGGTGGCGAGCCGTGTCATCCAGGAGAGCGGCGACGATTTCGCGACCAACGTTCGGGCTCTTTCGCCGACTCTGAAGGCCTTGGCGGATTCGGGTAACGCTCTCACTCAAGTTCTCGGAGTCCTCTTGACGTTCCCGTTCCCACAGAACGGAATCGACAACGTCATCCGCGGTGACTACGCCAACCTGGCAATGACCATCGACATCTCGCTGCCCCGACTCGACGCGAACTTCCTCACCGGAACTCCGTTGGCCGGAACACTCTCCGGCCCGGAAGGTGTGTTGGGTAAGCAGGCCGGGCTCGCCGGACAGACAGGCAACCCGTTGAGCGATCCGCTCAAGCCTGCCGCACCGCCGGCCCAGGCTCCCGCCGGACAGGCTCCCGCTGCGCAGGCCCCGGCAGCGGATCCGAATACCATTCAGATTCCGGGACTTCCGCCGATCAACATTCCAGGACTTCCTCAGGGGGCACCGGCACCATGATGCTCACAAAGTTCGTCCGTATCCAGCTCACCATCTTCGCCGTCTTGACGGTCGTCGGTTTGATCGTGATGGCCACTCAGTACGTGCGTGTTCCGGCGATGGTCGGTATCGGCCGTTACGACGTCACTGTCGAATTGCCCGCCACCGGTGGGCTGTACAAGAATTCGAACGTCACCTACCGCGGTCAGACCATCGGTGTCGTGAACGCGGTGGAGCTCTCGGAGACGGGTGTGAATGCGCGACTGTCTCTCGAGAGTGGCGTCAAGGTTCCGTCGGACGTCGATGCTGCGGTCAAGAGTGTGTCGGCGATCGGCGAGCAGTTCGTCGATCTGATTCCGCACACCGACAGCTCCGGAGCGATCGTGGTCGACGGGCATCTGGAAAACGGATCGGTGATTCCCGAAGACCGAACCAGCATTCCGCAGGATGTCGGCGCGATGCTCGATCAGGCAGATCTGTTGCTGCAGAGCATTTCCGACACCAAGCTCAAGACCGTCATCGACGAATCCTTCAAGGCGTTCAACGGTGCCGGCCCGGATCTGCAGAAGCTGATCGACTCGGCTCGGCTGTTCGTCGAGGAGGCGAACAACAACTCCGACGCGACCAAGACGCTGATCGAGCAGGCCGGTCCACTCCTGGACACTCAGGTGGTCAGCAGCGACGCCATCCGTTCCTGGACAAGCAATCTGGTGACGTTCACCGACCAGCTCCGAGCCAGCGACCCTGATCTTCGTGCCGTCATCCAGAAGGGTCCGGCCGCAGCGGCGGAGGCGAATGCTCTTCTGCAAGACATGCAGCCGACATTGCCGATTCTTCTGGCGAACCTCGTGTCCGTCGGACAGGTCGGCGTGATCTACAACAACGCGATCGAGCAGATTCTGGTCATCTACCCGCCGCTGGCCGCAGCGCTGGTCACGGTGGCAGGCTCCGGCCCGGCTGCGGATGGTGCACTGGTGGACTTCCACATGGAGGTCAACGACCCGCCGCCGTGCACTACAGGATTCCTGCCCGCAGAGCAGTGGCGCAGTCCGAAGGACGAATCACCGATCGAGACGCCGTCGGATCTCTTCTGCCAGGTTGCCCAGGATTCGCCGATCGCCGTGCGCGGCGCGAGAAACCTTCCCTGCGAGGAGTATCCGGGACGTCGTGCGCCGACGGTCGAACAGTGCCGCTCCGGCTACGTACCGATGGGCACGAACCCGCAATCCGGGCCTCCGGAACCGATTACCGCGACCCCGAGCTCGTACACGTCGACGCCTTCGGTCTCGGCTCGTCGGTACGATCCGATTACAGGCACGTACATCGGGCCGGACGGAAGGACGTACTCGCAACCGAACCTCGGTGGCGGCGACGTCAGTCTCGAACAGTTCATGAAGGGTCAGCAGGGTTGATGACAGACGAAGATCCACAGGCCGGGCAGCGGGTGCGCCGTCGCGCGTCCCGCAGCGCCGGACCCACGGGTGCGGATGCAGACGCTGCCGCGGTAGTAGTGCCCACCGAAAAGAAGTCGGCCGAACAGAAGTCGGCTGAGCAGAAGCCAGCTGAGCAGACGGCGGCTGAGCAGAAGGCGGCTGAGCAGAAGGTGGCGGCGCCAGTTGCTTTGGGCAAGCCCGATACTCCACCTGAGAAGGTCGTCAGCGGTGATCAGGTCGCGACCAAGGCTGAGCCGACCGGTACCGCCGAAACCCCCGCAGAAACTGCTGTGGACACCCCTGTTCGTTCGAAGCCCAAGGCCGGGTTGGTAGTCGGGATCGCCGTTGCTTCGGTGATCGCTGTTGCTCTTGCGGCCCTGACGGTGTTTCTTCTCGTCGACCGGAACAAGGCGTCCAATGCCGACGAGGACCGAGCCCGCTACGTGGCCGGTGCCCGGACCACCGCACTGAATCTGACGACACTGCACGCGGATACAGCGGCTGCCGACCTCGACAAGTTCCTCGCCGGCACCACCGACGAGTTCAAGTCGCAGTTCGACGGACGCAAGGATTCGTTTGTCAACGTCCTCGGGCAGGCCGGAGTTCAGACCGACGGCGAGGTGCTCGAAGCCGGGTTCGAGAAGTCCGACGGCGATTGCGGGACTTCATTGGTCGCGGTGCGTGCGATGCAGAAGAACGGCGACGAAGCGCCCGCTGAACGCAACTACCGACTCCGAATCACCATGTGCGACGTCGACGGGCAGTTGCTTGCCTCGAATGTGGAGTTTGTGCCATGACCCCAGAAGTAATCCCCGAGACGTCCAAGCCCAAGCGCGTCTCACCGCTCGCCATCGTTCTGTGCGTCATCAGTGCAGTGGCCATCGCGTTGGCGGCAGTGTCGGCGTATCTCTACTTCGGTCCGGGGGGAACGCGTGACATCGCGGCGATCGATCAGACCAGAGACGAAGTGGCACAGGCCTCTTCCGATCAGGCGGTTGCGATGTTCCAGTACGACTACAACAACGTCGACCAGCAGTTGCACGGGGCCACAGACGGTTTGACGGGCGATTTCCAGGGCACGTTCACCAACCTGATCGAATCGGTGATCATTCCGGGAGCCAAGGAAAAGTCGCTGACCGTTCAGGTAGTCGTCCAGGGCGCCGCGGTTCTCGACGCCGAGGCGGACAGTGCGACGACGATGCTGTTCCTCAATCAGATCACCACGTCTTCGGAATCACCCGAAGCCGTCGCCAGTGGTAGTCGCGTCAAGATGAGTCTGGAGAAGCAGGACGGGCGTTGGCTCGTGAACAACGTCCAACCCTTCTGATCAAACACACCAAGGGCTGGATCCGGCCATGAAACAGGCTGGGGCCGCGGAGATTCACTCTCCGCGGCCCCAGCCTTTGTGCACTGTCCTCAGTGGTCTTGTGCCTCGGCCGGGGCGATCAGCGCCGGACCTGCGGCACCGCCGTGCGCGAGCGCGTCGAGGAACGAGCGTGCCCAGCGGTCGACGTCGTGGGTCAGGACCTGACGACGTAGCGCACGCATGTGGCGTCGGCCGTCCTCTCGCGGTTGATTGAGGGCCTTCTCCATCGAATCCTTGACGTCGTCGAGGTCGTGGGGATTGCACAGGAAAGCCTGACGGAGTTCTGCTGCAGCGCCGGTGAATTCGCTGAGCAGCAATGCGCCGCCCAGATCACTGCGGCAGGCGACGTACTCCTTGGCGACCAGGTTCATACCGTCACGCAGCGGCGTGACCAGCATGAGGTCGGCAGCGACGAAGAACGCGACCAGTTCGTCGCGGGGGATCGGCCGATGGATGTAGTGGACGACGGGGCGACCGACTTCGCTGAACTCGCCGTTGATCCGGGAGACCTTCTGCTCGATGTCTCCGCGCATCTGTACATAGCTTTCGACGCGTTCGCGGCTCGGGGTCGCCAACTGCACCATGACCGTGTCGGCGGGATCGATGCGCTTCTCCATGAGAAGTTCGTGGAGTGCGGCGAGCCTGACGTCGATGCCCTTGGTGTAGTCGAGGCGGTCGACGCCCAGCATGATGTGCTTGGGGTTCCCGAGTTCTTTGCGAATCTGCTTGGCGCGGTCTCGAATTGCCTTGGTGCGCGAGAGTTCGTCGAGCTTGCCGGAGTCGATGGAGATGGGGAATGCACCGACGCGGACGCTACGGAAACCTACTTGCACCACACCGAGTTTGGAGCGGACGCCGACTGTTCCGCGTGAAGTCTGCTGTCCGGCAAGGCGTCTGGCCAGGTAGAGGAAGTTCTGTGCGCCACCCGGAAGGTGGAAGCCGATGAGGTCGGCGCCGAGGAGGCCCTCGACGATCTCGGTGCGCCACGGCATCTGCATGAACAGCTCGACCGGGGGAAACGGAATGTGCAGGAAGAATCCGATGGTGAGGTCGGGGCGCAGCATCCGCAGCATCTTCGGTACCAACTGCAGCTGGTAGTCCTGGATCCAGACGGTCGCGCCCTGAGCCGCTGCCTTGGAAGTGGCTTCGGCGAACCGCCGATTCACCTCGACGTAGGCGTTCCACCATTCGCGGTGGTACTCGGGTTTGACGATGACGTCGTGATAGAGCGGCCAGAGGGTGGCGTTGGAGAACCCCTCGTAGTACTCGTTGATCTCCTCGGCGCTCAGCGGCACGGGGTAGAGCTCGAGTCCGTCTTCGACGATGGGGTCGAGATCGGCGTCGGGCACGCCCGCCCAGCCCACCCACGCGCCCTGATTGCTGCGCAGGATCGGCTCGAGAGCGGTGACCAGTCCACCGGGGCTTCGCTTCCAGCGGGTGGTGCCGTCGGGAAGCCGTTCCAAGTCGACGGGCAGGCGGTTCGCTACGACGACGAACTCAGCCTGCCCGGACACGGTGTCACCGGTCGAAGAAGCAAGTGCGCTGTCAGAAAGGGTTGAACTGGTCGAATCCGGACTGACAGGCACGTGGTTCCTTCTCGGTCGGTGAGGGAAAGATTCAGTCGAGCTTGGCGGCGGGAGAGATACCGAGCATCGAGAGCAGCATCCTGCACTCGTCGGCATCCTCCGCGTATGCAGCGACAACGTGCTGCGCCATGCGCGCTGTTTCCTCGGCGACGGTCTCGATTTCCTCGTCCGCGATCTCGGTTTCGACGGTCGTGTTCTCAGCCATCATGTTCCTCTCGTGCTTGCCTGCACGGCGCAAGCAATGTTTCTTACTCGCGACTCTATGAGAACTGGGCGTGTCGACGCTAGTTGCTCATGTATTAGGGTCGACTTACTTATCTCTGTACTCAACTTTATCGCTTCCATCGATGCTTGGAGTTCCATGAGTTCGACCCCCTCGAGTGTGACCGTCGACTCGGACGAGCCGGATAGTGGCAATCACAGCGGTGCTGCGATTTTGCGACGCGTCCTCGTCCGCAACCGTCGCCCGCTCGCTATCGGCACGGTTCTGGTCTGTCTGCACCAACTGACCGAGACGGCGGTGCCGATCTCCATCGGTGTGATCATCGACCGTGCGGTGGAGACTTCGGACACCACGGCCCTGATCGTCTCCATCGTCGGTCTCGCGGCTCTGTTTCTCGTTCTGACGGCCGCGTGGCGCTTCGGTGCACGCTTCATCGTCACCGCGATGCAGCAGGAGGCTCATCGCCTCCGGCTCGAGGTGGCGCACCGCGTCCTCGATCCGCGTGGGGTGCGCACCGATCTGCGTTCAGGTGAACTGCTGACTGTTTCGACATCGGACGCCGAGCAGACTTCGTGGATCGCGGACATCGTCCCGCGCGCGGCTGCGGCCCTGACGGCTGCGGTCGCGTCGGCCGTGGCTTTGGTGTGGATCGACCTCTGGCTGGGATTGGCCGTTCTGATCGGAACGCCGGTCATTCTCGGTCTGCTGCAATTGGCGGCGCCGCTCATCACGTCGAGGGCCACCGGTCAGCAGGCGTCGATCGCGCGGGCGTCGGCGATGGCTACGGATCTGGTCAGCGGATTGCGTCCACTGCGCGGTATCGGTGGTGAGAAGACCGCGTCGGCTCGCTATCGCACAGTCAGCCGTCAGGCGCTCGCGTCGACGATCGGCACGGCCAAGGCGACCGGTATCTACACCGGCGTTGCCGCGACCGTCAGTGCGTTGCTCGCAGTCGGTGTTGCGGGCTTCGCCGGATACTTCGCTTTGCAGGGCCGGATCACGGTCGGTGAACTGATCACCGTGGTGGGGCTTGCGCAGTTCATCATCGAACCGCTCGGATTGCTTGCGTCCATTCCCGGATACTTCGCGGTGGCGCGGGCGTCGTCGGATCGACTCGCATTGGTCTTGGACGCAGAGCCACTGCGGGGCGCGGGGTCGCAGACCGAACTCGAAGGCACCGACCTGACCCTCGACGGCGTCGAGTACAAGTCGCTCAAGGGCATCGACCTGCACCTGCCTGCCGGAGAACTGCTGGGCGTCGTGGCTTACCAGCCGCAGGACGCCGACGCTCTTGTCGCGGTCCTGTCCGGTCAGCTGGCGCAGGACGCGTATCGCGGAGTGGTGAGGGTTGGCGGAATCAGCCTGTCCGACATGGACTTGCGATTGGCGCGTCGGACGGTGTTGGTGGAGCCGCACATCACCGATCTGTTCTCCGGGTCCCTCGCCTCGAACGTCACTGCGGGCGCCGGTGACGCCGCTGCTCTAGACATTCAGAGCGCTCTGGCAGCGTCGGCAGCGGCGGATGTCGTCGACGCACATCCGGACGGTCTCGACCTCGAAGTGACCGATCGAGGCGCCAGTTTGTCGGGAGGTCAGCGACAACGCGTCGCCCTCGCGCGCGCCTTGGTGGCACAGGCACCCGTGATGGTCCTGCACGATCCGACTACGGCAGTGGACGCGGTGACCGAGGCGTCTATCGCCGAAGGAATCGCAGAACTGCGGCACGAGGGTGCCGGTGGCATCCACACGACGGTATTGATCACCAGTAGTCCCGCCTTGTTGGCTGTGACGGATCGAGTGATCGTCTTGAACGACGGAGTGATTGCCTCGATCGGCACACATTCCGAACTCTCTCGCGGCGACGCGAACTACCGAGGAGCGGTGCTGCGGTGACGGCCACGGACATGACAACCGATATGCCGGCCGGGGAGAACGCGGAGAAGGTGACCGAGCGCGAACTGTTGCCGATCGCGGGTGGTCGACAGACCTGGAAGTGGTTGCGAGCAGCGCTGGCCGAACACCGGATGCAGAGCCTGTTGGTCCTGATCGTCGCGGCTTCGGCGTCGGCGATGGCCTTGGTGCCGATTTACGTATTCGGTGTCCTGGTCGACCGGGTCCGGGACAACGCGCCCACGTCGACGATCGTCGGGGTGGTCGTGATCATCGCCGCCGCCGCAATCGTGGGCGGTGTGTTCACCGGTGTGGCCGCCTATCTGATCAAGCGACTCGGCGAGACGATTCTGGCGGACCTGCGCGAGCGAACCGTGGACCGGGCACTGCGCCTGCCGATCCAGACCGTCGAGAAGGTCGGCAAGGGCGATCTGCTCTCACGAGTCGGCGACGACGTGTCGGTGATCGCCAAGGCCGTGTCCGACGTGGTTCCCGGCATGATCGCAGCAGTTCTGCTCGTGGCTCTGAGCATGGTGACCATGCTGGGACTCGACTGGCGCCTCGGCCTCGCCGGAATGGTCGCGCTGCCGATGTACGCGCTGGCGCTCAAGTGGTACCTGCCGCGATCGGCTCCCATTTACGCTGCCGAGCGGGTAGCGATGGGCGCTCGTTCACAAGCGCTCATCAGCAGCCTCCAGGGTGCCAAGACGGTCCGCGCGTACAGCCTCGAGAAGGAACACCTCGGTCAGATAGATACGGCGTCGGCAAAAGCGCGTGATCTGGCCGTCGGCGTGTTCGGCCTGTTCACGAGGTTCGCCGGTCGCGGTAACCGCGCCGAATTCGTGGGCTTGTCCATGATTCTCGTCGTCGGATTCCTACTGGTCCGTGAGGACGTCGTGACAGTAGGCCAGACGACGACTGCTGCTCTGCTGTTCCATCGCCTGTTCAACCCGATCGGCTCGCTGCTCTACACCTTCGACGAAGTGCAGTCGGCCGGCGCCAGCCTCGCGCGACTGGTCGGCGTCGTCGAGATCGAGGAAACGGAGCCTTCGACGGATGCAGGTTCCGTTCCGGCCGACGGTTCGCTGCGTCTGGACGACATTCGGCACAGCTACGACGGTGGCCATGAGGTTCTCCACGGAGTGAGCCTCACCTTGCGAGCGGGGGAGCGCGTGGCGCTCGTCGGTTCGACCGGAGCCGGAAAAACGACGCTTGCGGCGATCGCCGCCGGTTCGATCACTCCGACGTCGGGGCGGGTGTCGATCGGTGGTGTCCCGCTTGCCGACCTCGACGACCTACGACGCCACATCGCGATCGTGAGTCAGGAGGTCCATGTTTTTGCCGGGCCCCTGATCGAGGATCTGAGGTTGGCCGCGCCCGAATCCTCGGACGAGGACGTAGCCGCGGCACTGCGGACGGTCGGCGCGTACGAGTGGGTGGAGGCTCTCGACGAGGGAATGCTGACCGTCGTGGGCGAAGGCGGGCACGAGATGACGGCGGCACAGGCGCAGCAGTTGGCTTTGGCGCGACTGGTGTTGGCCGACCCGGCCGTCGCGGTACTGGACGAAGCAACAGCGGAGGCGGGCAGCGCCGGAGCACGGGAACTGGAAGCGACTGCCGACGCCGCTACGGAGGGCCGCACCACTCTGGTTGTCGCACACCGGCTTACACAGGCTGCGGGCGCCGACCGAGTGATCGTGCTCGAACACGGACAGATCGTAGAAGAAGGCCCGCACCGCGAACTGGTGTCCGCGGGCGGGCGTTACGCACAACTGTGGGCGGCCTGGGAAGGTCGCGACTGAGGGGTTTGTACTGGGGTTTGTACTGAGGGGGTCTGATCAGACGATCAGGTGAGGTACCCGCCGCCGTGGGGGAAGAACTCGGCGGCGGTGTACTCGCTGCCGTCGTCGAGTCGGACGCGCTCGATCCGCAGTCCCTTGTTCTTGCCCGACCATGCGTCGGGGCCCGCGACGATCACCATGCCGTCATCTTCTTGAATGAACACTCGGCCGGGGGTTCCTCCGTAGTGCCCGCGTGAGACGGACGCCTTCAGGATGCGGATGCGCTGGCCCTTGAACTCCGCGAAAGCGTTGGGGTACGGATCGGACTGTGCCCGGACGAAACGCTCGATGACCTCGGCCGGCCAGGACCAGTCGACGTGGCTGTCCTGTGGTGCACGCTTGTGGAAGAACGTGGCCTGCGATCGGTCCTGCGGCGTCCAGTCGGTCCGCCCGGACGCGATCAGATCCAGGGCGTCGAGTGTGATGGGGCCGATCATGTCGATCGTGCGGTGGAACAGATCGGTGACGGTGTCGGTCGGGCCGACCGTCGTCGAACGCTGCAGCACGATGTCGCCCGCATCGAGTTCCTCGTCCATCAGGTGCGCCGTGAGGCCGACTTCTTCTTCGCCGTTGATCAGAGCCCAGATGAGCGGGGAGAATCCCGTGTACTTGGGCAGCAGCGAATCGTGGATGTTGAGGGTGCCGTACTTAGGTGCGTCGAAGACCTCCGCAGGCAGCCAGGTACGCCAGTTGTTGGCGACGATGATGTCGGGAGCTGCTTCGGCCAGCGCGGCCTTGAAGGCGTCGTCAGGCTTGTTCGCCACGTGAACGGATACACCGTTCTCGGCCGCCAGATCTGCAACCGAGTCCGCCCACATCTGTTCGTAGACGTGCTCACTCTTCGGGTGTGTGATTGCCAGCACGACCTCGTGATCGGAGTCGATCAAGGCCTGCAGGGTACGGTGGCCCCAGGTTTGGTATCCGAGCGTAGCGACTCTCAACGGGGGTCCTCCTGGACGAGCATGGGCTGGGGTTGCGGTCACACGACCGCCCATCAGCTTAGGCTATCCAACCAAAATTGTTGATCACACGTACGAGGAGGAAGGCTGACATGACGGTCGCCACAATCAACGGAATCCCCATCAATTACCAGGTCAAGGGTGATGGAGATCTGGTGGTGCTCATCATGGGGACCGGCAGCCCCGGCCGCGTCTGGGATCTGCACCAGACCCCGGCGCTGGTGGCCGCCGGCTACCGAGTCTGCACCTTCGACAACCGCGGAATCGCACCGTCCGGCGAGAGCCTCGGCGGCATCACGATGCCCGACATGGTTGCGGACACCGCCGGACTGATCGAGCACCTCGGTGGCGGCCCCGCCCATGTCATCGGAACCTCGATGGGCGCCCGGGTGGCGCAGGAACTGACGCTCGCCAGGCCCGATCTGGTTCGCAAAGCAGTGTTCCTCGCCGGCCACGCCCGGATGGATCATTTCCAGCAGGTCCTGACCGAGGGTGAGCGCCAGTTGTTCGACAGTGGCGTCGCTCTGCCGGCCAAATACCGTGCCGCAGTGACCGCGGTGATGAACCTTTCGCCGGCCACGCTGGCAGACGATCACTCCGCGCGCGACTGGATGGATATCTTCGAGTTCACCGGCGGCGCAACGTCACCGGGTGTTCGCGCGCAGCTCGGTATGGACCGCGCCTTCGATCGACGGGGCGCGTACAAGTCGATCATGCGCCCCTGCCTGTCCGTCGCTTTCGCCGACGACCGCATGATCCCGCCCTACCTCTCCCGCGAGGTGGCGGACTGCATCGCGACGGCGTCGTTCGAAGAGATTCCCGACGCCGGACACTACGGGTACCTCGAGCGTCCGGAGGCCGTGAACAAGGTGCTGATCGACTTCCTGGCGAAGTAGTTTTCCGCATGCGAGAAAGGGCCTGACCTGCTGACTGCAGGTCAGGCCCTTCTCATATTTCAGGCCAGTGCCAGGAACAGCTTCTCGAGTTCGGCCTCGGTCATCGGTTCCTGACCTTCCGCGCTGTCACCGCTCAGGCATTCACGCAGCCCGGAAGCGACGATCTTGAACCCTGCTCGGTCCAGCGCCTTCGACACGGCTGCGAGCTGCGTCACGACGTCCTTGCAGTCGCGGCCGTTCTCGATCATCGAGATGACCCCGGCAAGTTGGCCGTGAGCACGCCGCAGTCTGTTCAGTACGAGCGCAATGCTCTCTTCGTCGCCGGTCATGGTGGCCCCTTCTCGAGTGTTCGTGCTGCGACCGAGGGTACCCCTGGGGGCATGTCACTGCTTGATTCAGTGTTTGATCCGGCTGCGGTGTCAGATCAACGAGTCGACGGCTGCCCGCAACTTGACGGCGGCGTCGGCTGCCACGGACTCCAGGCCTGGTTCGCCGGAAACCTGAACCATGAGAGCGGGATTCATCGCTTCGACGAAGAACGAATTCTCGGTAGTCGTATCTTCGCGGACGACAACGTTGCACGGCAGCAGGAGGCCGATCTGGCGATCCACCGAAACTGCCCGATGGGCCAACGGCGGGTTACAGGCACCCAGGATCAGGTACTTTTCCATGTCCTCGTCCAGCTTCGCCTTGAGTGTTGCCTGCATGTCGATCTCGGTCAGGATGCCGAAGCCCTGCTCGGCGAGAGCAGCACGAGTTCGGGTGACGACGTCGTCGAAAGTTCCGGTGACCTTGGTTGCGATCGCTATCGGTTCTGTGGGTGTTGTCATTGCCCGCTCCTTGTCGTCGGCTTCGGTGCCATTGGCTTCGATGTCGTTGGCTTCGATTTCTCTTGTCTCCATCATACCCCTGGGGGTATCAGGAAGACAGTGATGTCGGGTACACGGTCAGCCATGCGAGAAGCTGATGTTCGGCAGGACGCGTCGTAACCATGCCGGCGCCCACCAGGCTGCCCGGCCGCTGAGGCGCAGGAGAACGGGCAGCAGCACCAAGCGGACGAGCACTGCGTCCAGGAGGACAGCTACACCGAGAATGATGCCCATTTCCTTGGGTGGCAAGGGATCTGCGAGCGCAAAAGTGAAGAAGACCGCAACCATCACCGCTGCTGCCGCCGCAATGACCCGGCCCGAATGTGCGAGGCCGTCGATGTGTGCGGTCTCGGGGTCACCTGTGCGTTCGTAGTGCTCCTTGGCGCTCGAGAGCAGGAACACGGTGTAGTCCATCGCGATGGCAAAGATCATGGCGAAGAAGAAGACCGGACCCCACCCGTTGAGAAACCCCTGGGGATCGAAGCCGAGCAGGCCTGCTCCGTGGCCGTCCTGGAAAATCAACTTCGCGATTCCGAATGCGGCCCCAGTGGACAGCAGGCTGACCAGCGTGCCGATCAAGGCGATCAAAGGTGCCTGGAGGGCGATCAGCAGCAACAGGAATCCGAGCGTCAGAATCACGACCACCACGAAGGGAAGGTAGTCGTCGAGCGCCTGCTGAAGGTCGAGATTTTCAGCCGGAGCGCCGCCGACGAGCGCCGATTCCGGCAGTTGCGACCGAAGGTCGGCAAGGATGGTTTCCATCGCAGGATCTGACGGGTCGACGGTGGGAACTGCTTGCAGCATAACCAGATCGGATCCGTCGCCCGCTTGTTGCGCTGGCGTGACCATGGCCACGCCATCCACGCTCATGGCAAGACGCGAGGTGTCGGCTGCATCGTCGGCGGACGTGACGATCTGCAGCATTCCGGGTGCCCCGTCACCGAACTGCTGCTGCACCAATTCGTATCCCTGTCGAACCGGGGCGTCCTCGGGAACCACGGCGATGGAGGGCATTGCAACCTTCAGTCCGAAGACCGGAACGACGAGGGCGATAAGGACGATCACGGCGCCGATGCCGAAAGGCCACGGGTGCTTGTGCAGCAGGGAAGCCCAAGCTGCGAACATCGGGGAGTGGTGCTGCTGGCGCTTTGCATACGGTAGTGAACCGCCGTTGACCTTGGCGCCGATCCGGCCGAGCACGGCAGGTAGCAGGGTGAGTGTTGCGGCGAGAACGAAGATCACAGCGAGCATAATTCCGACAGCCATCGTGCGTACGGCCGGGGCTGGAACGATGAGCACCGCAGACAAGCTGACCAGAACTGTGAGGCCGGAGAGGACAACAGCTTTGCCGGCGGTGTCCATCGTTTGAGCCACGGCGGCCCGCGGATCCGGATCGGTTCGCAATGCATCCCGGAACCTGGCGACGAGGAAGAGCGCGTAGTCGATGCCGAGCGCGAGAGCGAACATCATCGCGAAGTTCATGGCCCACACGGAAATCGGCGTGATCTCGTTGAGGATCACAAGCCCGCCCGCCGAAGCGACCAGACCTGCGAGTGTCAGAAGCAGTGGGAGTCCTGCGGCAACCAGGGAGCCGAAGGCCAACACCATGATCGCGAGAGTGACGGGCCACGACATCATTTCGGCCTTGATCATCGCTTCGTGATTGGCCTTGTTGAAATCGCTCCACAAAGCCGACGCGCCGGTGGGGTACACCTCGATGGTGTCCGTGGACAATGCAGTGAGTTCCTTGCCGAGTTCGTCTACCGCACTGACCATCTCGTCGGTACTTGCGTTGGCGCCCGCGATCATGATGCCGGTATGTCCGTCCGGGCTGATGGTCATGCCGGTCTGCGGGGCGACCACTTCGCCGAAACGAGGGTCCGCGGAAAAGATTTCCGTTGCCGCCGCCAGCGTTTGCTGCATCGACGGATCGGTGATGGGCAGAGAATTCGAGTGAACGACCACCTGCACTGCAGCGGAGGAGTTTCCACCGAAATGCTGCTCGGCCAACTCGCGAACCTGCACTGATTCGGATCCGTTTGCCTGCCAACCTGCGCCGGCCAGGGAGGTGAAGACGCTGGGTGCTGCGGCGCCGAGTGCGACCAACGCGATCAACCAGACGCCGATGACGAGGCGGGTGTGCGCCGCCATCGATCGACCGAGGCGCGCGAGCATGCCGTCGGATTGGGCGGGTGGGTCCGCGGTGACTGTTCTGGTCGCTGGCATCTTCGCTCCTGATACGGGTGGGGGTATTCCTAACCGTCACCTGTATACCCCCAGGGGTATACGTCTGTCACGTTCGAGGGTTCTCTATGCTGCTCGTTGCACCGTCTGATCGGAGACAGTGAAACTAACCGCGGTGAAACGAACCACGAGGAGCAGTGATCATGGACGCACACGACTGGGATGAGCGATACCGAGCGGTGACGGAGCCGTGGGGAATCGACCCGGCGGGAACCGTCGCAACACGAATTGCCGGCCTGAAGCCGGGCACTGCGATCGATCTGGCCTGCGGCGACGGCCGTCACGCGCGGTGGATGGCCGGGCAAGGGTGGTCGGTGACTGCCGTCGACTACTCGTCGGTGGCGATCGATCTGGCACGGGCGAGTGACTTGGACAAGGCTGTCGACTGGCAGATCGGCGACGCGACTACGTGGCAACCGGAAGGGGTAGTTGACCTGGTGTTGGTCAGCTTTCTTCACCTCGAGGTCGACGAGCTGGCCGACACGCTCAAACGCGTCGGGGAGTGGCTGACGCCAGGCGGGCGCGTCCTCTACTTGGGGCATTCGATCGAGAACTTCCACCGTGGTGTTGGCGGCCCACCCGAACCGACCATCCTGCCCGGTATTTCCGATCTCGCTCGCGCCGCGGAGGGATCGAGGGTCTACGCCCTCGAACATGTCGTTCGGCCGCAGGACGGTAAGACGGCAATCGACGTTTTGCTCGAATTCGGTCCGTGGGAACAGGTCTGACCAGGGCGGGAGCGCACCTTCACGTTCCTGGGTAGCCTACCCTAAACTTGCGAGGGTGTTCGTCGTTCGATGAGCATGAACGACGATGATCGGATTTGTCGATGTCTGACCACTCTCAGGTAGCTCACCCGTCTGTATCGGGCGGTGGCGATCTGGACGCAGCGCTCCCGGCGACGGCCGCTCAGCGTGAGGTGTGGGTTGCTCAGAACGTCGATCCGAGCAGTCCGGTGTACAACATCGGACTTGTCGTCGAGGTCGACGGGACGATCGACGTCGAGCGCGCGGCAGCGGCGATCAAGGCCACAGTCGGACGCGTCGAAGCGCTGTTCGTGCACTTTCGGGCGGATGCTGACAACCAGCTGATCCAGGTGCCGATTCCGGATGCGCGCTGGGACGTGGAAATTCTCGACCTTCGCGCCGAGGCGGATCCCGATTCGACTGCGCAGTCGTGGATGGACACCGATATGGCTCGGGTCTTCGGTGCGGACGATCTGCTGTTCCGCCAGGTGCTTCTGCGAACTGCTGACGACCGAGTCATCTGGTATCAGCGCTATCACCACAGCGTGGTCGACGGGTACGGCATCTCGCTCATCGTCGCCGACGTAGCCGAGCGGTACGACAATCCGAACCTCGAGACTGCGGCGCCGGTGTGGTCGCTCGATGCGGTGGTGGCGGCCGATCTGGAATACCGGAACTCTCCGCGGTTCCTGCTCGACCGTCAGTACTGGGTCGAACGAGTTGAATCAGGACCGGAAGCGACGCGGATTTTGCATGGGCAGGTGGATGATTCGCTGCCGCCGATCGCGGCGATGCTCACGCTCGACGTCGATCGTGCAGCGCAGCTCTATCGCTATGCCGCCGACGCCGGGATTCGGCGAACTCGCCTGCCCATGGCTGCGCTGATCGCGTACATTGCACGAACCACCGGACAGCACGACGTTGTCGTCTCGGTGCCGATGGCCGCTCGGGTGGGTCGCGACATGCGGCGCACTCCCTCGATGGCGTCGACGATTCTGCCGCTCGGTATTCGGGTCGAACGCTCGGAAACCATCGGCCAGTTGGCAACTCGTCTCGACACCGCCTTGATCTCGATACTCAAGCACGGGCGGTACCGGGGAGAAGATCTCGCACGCGACGTGCGAGCAATCGATCCCGACCGCCAGGTCTTCGGTCCTGGCATCAACTCGATGATGTTCGAACACACACTCACCTTCGGCGGTTGCCCGGTGCGCGTGCGTAATTCGGTGACCGGTCGGGTCAGTGACCTGGATCTGAGCGTGCGCGGTGGTCAGGACGGGGAACCGATCGAGATCGACGTCCGCGCCCCGGCCGGATTCGACAGGGAGTTGGCCGATCACACCGCCAGAATCGAACAGTTCCTCGATCGATTCGTGGCCGAGCCGCAGCTTCCGATCTCGGCACTCGACCCCATGTCGCCCGCGGAGCGTGAACTCGTTCTCCATGGGTGGAACGACACCGCAGAACCGCAGCCCGTGACGACGGTGCCGGATTTGTTGCGCAGCAGCTTCTCGGCCGATCGGGGCGCCGTCGCCGTGGTCGACGGCAACGTTCGGCTGACCTACGGCGAGCTCGAAAGTCGGGTATCGCAGCTCGCCGCGCACTTGATCTCTCGCGGTGTCGCACCCGAAACCGTTGTGGCGATCGGCCTTCCGAGATCCGCCGAGATGGTGGTGGGGTTGTTGGCCGTCATGTGCGCCGGCGGCGCCTTCGTGCCACTGGATCCGTCCTGGCCCGCAGAGCGCCGCGAATCGGTACTCACCGATGCCGGTGCCACATTGGTGCTCACCTCGGACGGCGTAGACGACTCCGTATTGGTCGATCTCTCCGCGTGGGCATACGAGGACGGGCCTTCGGACCTGTCCGAGATAATGACCTCTGGCATTCGTATTCACGGTGCCCAACTCGCGTACGTCATCTTCACGTCCGGTTCGACCGGACGTCCGAAGGGCGCCATGATCCGCCACGAGGCAATCTGCGCAAGGTTGCTGTGGCAGCGGGAGCGGATTCTCGGGTTCGGGTCCGGCGATGCCTCTCTGTTCAAAGCCCCACTCTCGTTCGACATCTCGATCAACGAGATCCTGCTCCCGCTCGTCTCCGGCGGTCGATTGGTGATCGCGAAGCCAGAGGGGGAACGCGACCCGCAATACTTGCTCGACCTGATCGCCGGAGAATCGGTCACTTTTGTCTACTTGGTTTCGTCGATGCTCGACATCCTTCTGGATCTGGCGAACGAGACCGATCAGCTCGATTCGTTGAAGCACGTGTGGTGCGGCGGTGAGGTTCTCACGCCTGAACTCTTCGATCGGTTCCGTGCCCAACTGTCCACGACGCTGTATCACGGCTACGGGCCGGCGGAAGCGACTATCGGTGTCTCCCATGTGATCTACCGCGAGGACGCGGAACGAATTGCCACATCCATCGGGCGCCCGAACCCCAACACTCGCCTGTACGTGTTGGACGGTGACCTGCAGCCGGTTCCGGTCGGCACCGGCGGCGAACTCTACGCAGCGGGCTTCTTACTGGGGCGCGGATATGTGGGCGCGTCGGCGTTGACCGCGTCTCGTTTTCTCGCGGATCCCTTTGTTTCCGGAGATTTGGCCGGATCCCGGATGTATCGCACCGGTGACTTGGCCCGATGGACCGCCGACGGCACCCTCGACTTCCTGGGGCGCACGGACAATCAGGTGAAGATTCGTGGCATGCGCCTAGAACTCGAAGACGTCGAAGCCGCCGTGATCTCACACCCCGGAGTGCGCCACGTGGCAGTTCTGGTGCGTCAAGCACCCACAGGTGCAAAGTATCTCGCCGCGTACGTGAGTGCAGCGTCGGGGACGAACCTTGCGGTCGACTCACAGGACATTCGCGAGTGGGCGGCGAGCAAGCTGCCCGACTACATGGTCCCGACCACCGTCACTGTCCTCGACGAGTTTCCGCTCACGGCCAACGGCAAACTCGACCGTCGAGCCCTTCCTGAGCCCGATCTCGCCGAACTGAGTGCACACGTCGCCGCGAGAAACGAAGTCGAACAACAATTCTGCACGTTGATCGCGTCGGCGGTAGGTCTCGAATCGGTTGGCGTGACCGACGATTTCTTTGCACTGGGCGGTGACAGCATCGTCGCGATCTCGCTCGTGACCGCGGCTCGTGCAGCCGGTTTGTCGATCAGTCCACGCGAAGTGTTTCAGCTGCGCACCGCCGAGGCGATGGCACGCGCCCAATCCGGCCGAACGGCTGAGATCGTCGATCATTCGGACGAACCGATCGGCCACGTAGCCACGACGCCCATCGCTGCCAGGGCCCTCGGGACGCCGGACGTAGCACGAACCTTCCATCAGCGAGCGCTGATTCAGACTCCGTCAGCTTTGACGTCCGAGCATGTCGAGGCGGCGCTCGATGCCCTGGTGGCACGCCACGATGGACTTCGTGCGAAGTTGACTTCCGAAGGATCGCTGCTTGTTCCGGCCACCAACGAATTGGCTGTGGTCTTCGAGACCCGTGCATTACCGGTGCCGCTCGAAGAATGCGGACCGCTGATCGTCGCCGAGACCGAGCGAGCCGTCAGGCGTCTGAACCCGGCAGACGGCACGATGGTCAGTGCTGTTCTTTTCACCACTGCGACCGGTCCCGGAAGACTGTTGCTCGTCATCCACCACGCGGTCGTCGACGGTGTCTCCTGGCGCATCATCCTCGAAGACCTTGCGCGCGCGGGTATCGCAGCGATACAGGGCGACGAACCCTCACTCGCTCCGGTCGGCACGTCGGTGAGAAGGTACGCCGAACTCGTTTCGGAGGCGGTCGGAGCCGGGCGACTGGACTCGGAGATCGAGTTCTGGGACTCGGTGACTTCCGCACAACAGTCACCTCTCGGCCGTCGGGCACTCGACCCGACAGTTGACCTCGCGCGCACCGCCGCGGCGCGATCGATCACCCTGCCTCCGGAACTCGCCGATCGGTTGTTGGGCAGTGTCCCACGGGCATTCGGGGCCGACGTGAGCGAAGTGCTGATCACCGCATTGGCCGTTGCGCTGAGCAAGTGGAGCGGTGCCTCATCGGTGACGATCGACTTGGAAGGGCACGGACGCGACGAAGACATCGTTCGCGGTGACGGCGCTGCGCACGTCGACCTGACACGTACTGTCGGATGGTTCACCACGGTATTCCCGGTTGCACTCGAAATCGATACAGCCGCTCCGGATCTCGAAGCAAGCGGTGAGTTGGCGGTGGTTCTCAAGAGCGTCAAGGAGCAACTTCGACGCGTCCCGAACGCAGGCTTCGGGTACGGCGCATTGCGATACCTCGGCAGCTCGGATCAGTTGCGCAGCGTCGCAGCACCCGAGGTGGTGCTCAACTATCTGGGGCGCACTGCAGTTGCAGAGGGGGACTGGTTCCCGGTGTCGATGGACGGCGCTGCCGATCCGTCCATGCCGTTGGGTCACGCGTTGTCTGTCGACGTCGTAGCCGAGGAAGCGGCCGGTGGGCCACGACTGAGGGCCACTCTGACCTGGGCGTCGAATATCTTCCTGCGTAGCGATATCGACAGGTTTGCGCGGTTGTGGCTGGACTCGCTCAAGGCCGTGTCCGGGCTCGCAGCCTTCGGCGGCGCGACACCGTCCGACTACCCTCTGGTGGCGCTCACTCAGGCCGATGTGGACGGGTTGCCGAAGGCAGAAGAGATTCTCCCGCTCACTCCGTTGCAGGAAGGGATCTACTTCCATTCGGCTTTTGCCGATCCGGGGGCTGATCAGTATGTCGTGCAACAGGTCGTGGAGCTGACCGGCGCCGTGGACAGCGCGGCTCTGCGCCGTGCGCTGCAATCCGTCGTGGATCGACACGAGGCGCTGCGCACCGGATTCTCGGTCCTGGGCGACGGCCGGGTCGTGCAGGTGGTGCACCCGAGCGTCGTCGTGGAGATGGCAGTAGTCACGGATGCCGGCGCCGACGTGGATGAACTGCTTTCCGCCGACCGCGCGCGCGGGTTCGACCTCGCGCAGCCGCCGCTCGTCCGTTACACACTGCTCCGTGCCTCTTCGGAGAAGTACCTTCTGCTGCAGTCGATTCACCACGCGGTCGCAGACGGATGGTCGGTCCCGGTGATGCTGCGGGAGCTGATGGCGTCGTACAGCGTTGCCGATTCCGGCGTGGTGCTTCCGGGTCCGGCGCCGTACCGCAGCTACCTCGAATGGTTGGCCGGCCACGATCACGAGGCTTCGGCAGCGGTGTGGAGAAAAGCACTGAACTCTCCCGGGCCCGCGGTCGAACTTCCCGCGCCGAGCGCGGGCAGCAGCGGTGTCCATGCTACCCGAGTCGGGCTGTCCGCCAGTGATACTCGCGCGCTGTCGACCACCGGACGCTCCCACGGTTTGACGCTGAGCACGCTCGTGCACGGCGCCTGGGGACTGGTGCTCGGCCGAATGACCGGCCGAACAGACGTGCTGTTCGGATCAACCGTATCGGGACGCGGTGGAGACCTGCCCGGCATCGAGTCCATGGTGGGCTTGTTCATCAACACTGTGCCGGCGCGGTTGCGGTTCGACCCGGCAGAGACAGCTGCGCAAGCACTTTCTCGTTGGCAGAGGGAACAATCGGAACTACTCGACCATCAGTACCTGGGGCTACCGGAACTGCGGCGGACCGGCGGACTGGAGCAGAACTTCGAATCACTGGTCGTGTTCGAGAACTATCCACTCGGTGACACGGCAATCGCTGATCCGACGAACTCGGTGCGACTGACGGGAATTCGATTCGACGAGCGACCGGCCTACCCGCTGACCCTGATCGTCGTCCCCGGCGATCAATTGGCGTTGGAATTGAAGTACGACGCTGCTCAGGTGGACGGCGATGCCGCTGCGTCGCTGGCCGAAGCTCTCGCAGTCGTACTCACCGAGCTCTCTCGCGATCTCGACCAGGTCATCGGCCGGATCGCGCTGGCACCCGCACAGCCGGGTAGCATCGGCACGGCCTTGGATCGGCCGCGCGCAACGCTGACCGAGTTGCTGCAGGATCAAGCCGGGCGTACGCCCGAAGCCACCGCAGTGATCTTCCGTGAAGAGTCGTTGACCTACGCCGAACTTCACTCTCGCGCTGATCGTTTTGCGCATCTGCTGCACGAACGTGGCGTCGGACGCGAATCGTTGGTAGCGGTTGCCTTGCCGCGCTCGGTCGATCTGATGGTTGCGATACTCGGCATCGGGAAGGCCGGGGGAGCATACGTTCCGCTCGACACCGGCTATCCGGCGGAGCGGCTGACGTACATGCTCGACGACGCCGATCCGGTGTGCGTCGTGGTGTCGGAAGATTCTTCACTCGATTCGGGTTCGGTTCCGCGGGTGACGGTATCGGAGTCCGCGCAGTTCCCAGCCGAACCGCTGAGTGTCCCAGGATCGCCCGCCGATGCCGCGTACATGATCTACACCTCGGGTTCGACCGGTCGTCCCAAAGGCGTTGTGGTCACCAACGAGGGTGTGGTCAACCGATTGCTCTGGGCACAGCAGATACGTCCGCTGGACTTCTCCGACCGGATGCTGCAGAAGACCCCGTCGAGTTTTGACGTCTCCGTCCCCGAATTCTTCTGGCCGTTCCTGGTGGGGGCAACTCTGGTGATGGCCGAGCCGGACGGGCACAAGGATCCGGGCTATCTGGCCGACGTCATCGTCGAACATTCCGTGACCCGAGTGCATTTTGTTCCGTCGATGCTGGAAGTTTTTCTTGCGGAGCCGAAAGCAGCACTGTGCTCTTCCCTCGAGATCGTCAACTGCAGCGGTGAGGCACTGCCCGTTCACGTTGCACGCAAGGTTGCCGAGATCCTGCCGAACGTTCTGGTGGACAACCTCTACGGCCCCACCGAGGCCGCCGTCGACGTCAGTTGGCAGCCGTCGGTGCAGGAAACTCCGGCAGACGCGGTCAGTGTCCCGATCGGCGCACCCGCCGTCAATACCGGCCTGTTCGTTCTCGATCCGTATCTGCAGAACGTTCCGGCCGGTGCCACCGGTGAGCTGTATCTGGCTGGACCACAACTGGCGCGTGGTTACAACGGACGTGGGGGATTGACCTCCGAAAGATTTGTGGCGAATCCGTACAGCGACGGCGGCTCGCGGATGTACCGGACCGGTGACATCGTGCGGTGGAATGCCGACGGCGTTCTCGAGTACCTCGGCCGTGTCGACGAGCAGGTGAAGGTTCGTGGATTCCGCATCGAGCTCGGTGAAATCGAAGCGCAGTTGGCATTGTGCCCCGGAGTCTCGGCAAGTGCCGTGATCGTCCGAACCGACGGTCCGAGTAACCGCGCACAGGTGGTCGCCTATCTGGTCGGAGATGCTGATGACGCTGCGGTTCGAGGGCAGTTGTTGTCGGTGCTGCCGGAGTTCATGGTGCCAAGCGCGTTCGTGCGGCTCGAGTCGTTGCCGCTGAGCCCGAGTGGCAAGCTCGACCGAAAAGCCCTACCGGCACCGGATTTCGCGGCACAGGTGGGCGAAACGACGGGAGTAGTTTCCTCGGGCGTTGCCGACCTGCTCGCCAGGCATTTCGCGACAGTTCTCGGCCTGCCACGCGTCGGGGCACGCGACGACTTCTTCACTCTCGGCGGCGACAGTATCCTGGCGATCCGACTGGTCAACCTGGCTCGTCGTGATTCGGTAGTACTGACCCCGCGTCAGATCTTCGAATTGCGCACTCCCGCTGCGATCGCCGCAGCGGTGGGTGATGTCGCCACGTCGGTTGCCACCGTCACGGCCGACATCGGCGTGGGTGAGCTGGTTCCGCTGCCGGTGGTGCACCGCTTGTCCGAATGGACGGGTGGTACCGATCGCTTCAACCAGGCAGTTCTGATCCACTCTCCGGCAACATCTCTCGATTTGATCACCGGCGCATTGCAGGCCGTGCTCGATCACCACGACGGACTTCGCCAAACCTTGATCCGACATGACCGCGGAATGTGGTCGGCGCGGATCGAGGAACCCGGCAGTATCCGGGCAGCGAACCTTGTCGAACGCGTTGATGCTCGGGGACTGGATGACACCGAGTTGCGGACGCTCATCACCGAACGTTCCGAGTGTGCGACCAGTCGTTTGGATCCGTCTGCAGGACGGATGGTCTCGGTGGTCTGGTTCGATTGTGGCGCTGATAATCTGGGCCGACTCGCGATAGTCGCGCACCATCTGGTCGTGGACGGGGTTTCGTGGGGAACCCTGCTCGAGGATCTCGCGATGGCCTGGGTGGCCGTCGAGGCCGGAGAGCCCGCAGCATTGGACGCCGTCGGAACTTCGCTGCGTACCTTCTCCCGCACGGTGGCCGAACACGCAAGCAGTGCTCATCGATTTGCCGAACTCGATCACTGGTTGACCGTGACCGCTCCGGGCGCGGAGTTGATCCCCGGTACCGCGAGCTATGCCGTTGTATCCGGAGGCGCGAGGCGCACGGTCACGGTGGACGGAGCAATCTCCGAGGCGGCACTCGGAACGGTTGCGGCAATGCTGGGTGCCGAGGGAACGGATGTTCTGTTGGCTGCGTTGGTGATGTCGGTCGAGCGCTGGCGTCGTTCCACCGGTCGCAGTGGGCGCGAACTGCTGGTCGATCTCGAAAGGCACGGCCGCGAGGAATTGGTACCCGGGACCGATCTGTCGCGAACAGTCGGCTGGTTCACCACGATTGCCCCGATGCGACTGCTCGGCGGAACCGACCCGGTGGACACGCTGCGCGAGGTGAAGGAGAGCCTGCGGGCGGCTCCGGACGGCGGTATCGGCTACGGGATGTTGCGGTACGTGAATGCACGTACGGCATCGAGATTGGCGGGGCGCTCCGAATCTCAGATCCTGTTCAATTATCTCGGACGTACGACGACAGCTGGATCGACAGCATGGTCCCTGGCAGCGGAATCCGAAGCCATGTCCACCGATCCCGACGCAGACATGGGAGGTCCGTATCGGCTGATCGTGAATGTCGTCAGCGTGGATTCGGAACTCCGTGCCGACTTCGCCTGGGCAAGTGAAGATTTGTCCGAGGAGGATGCGCAGTCACTCTCCGACGGCTGGGTTTCGGCGCTCGGCGATCTGGCGGCTGCGGCCGCGGAGCATGACGGGCCTCCCATCCTGACCCCGTCCGATGTGCCGTTGCTCGACCTGAGTCAGGCCGAGATCGACGCGATAGCCGACGCGAGCCCGGCCGGTGTCAGCAGCATCCTCCCACTCTCACCGTTGCAGGAAGGCCTGTACTTCCAAGCCGGCTACGCAGGCAGCAGCGACAGCAGTAGTGGTGGAGACATCTACACGGCACAGTTCTCGATGGATTTCGGGCACACCCTCGATGTCGACAAGTTGGCTGCGGCCGCCCGGACACTTCAACGACGAAATCCCACGTTGCGAGCGGGATTCGTGAGCGAAGGACTGAACGAGCCCGTGCAGTTCTTCAGTGCGGGACTCGATGTTCCCGTCGCCGTCCACGATCTCCGTCAACTCGACGACTCGGCTGCTCGTGAGCGCGCCGAGGCCGTCGCCGCCCAAGACAGAGTGACTCCATTCGACCTGACCGCGCCGCCGCTGTGGCGTATGAGCGTGCTGCATCTGCCCGGCGGACATGATCGACTGGTGATCAACAGGCAGTTCCTGTTGTGGGACGGCTGGTCCAACGGCCTTGTCGTCAGCCAGCTTCTGGCGCTGTACGACACCGGCGGGGACGACAGCGCATTTGGCGAACCCGAGGGGTCGTTCGAGGCCTACCTCGCCTGGTTGGCCGACCGCGACGGTGCAGCCGCTGACGCGGTGTGGCGCGGAGCGCTCGCAGGACTCGAGGAGCCGACGCTTGTTGCGGAGCCTGCGCCCGGCGTCGAACCTCAGCTTCCGGATCGCCGCGATGCGGTTCTGTCGGAACCGCTTTCGCGTGCATTGCGTGAGCGCGCTGCCGCATCCGGCGTCACGTTCAACACGGTACTCAACGCAGCGCTGGCTATGGTGCTGGCGTCGGCCACCGGTCGACAGGACGTCGTCTTCGGCTCCACGGTTGCCGGAAGGCCGCCGGAGGTACCGGGAATCGACACCGTGGTGGGCATGTTCCTCAACACCGTTCCCGTTCGGCTGCAACTGGATCCGAACGAGAGCGTCGAGGAACTTCTTCGTCGCACTCAGGCGGATCGACTTTCGCTGATGCCGTTCGACTATCTCGGATTGGCCTCGATCCAGCGTGTTTCCGAGCATCGTCAACTGTTCGACGTGCTGATGGTCCTGCAGAACTTCGTGGACGAGAAGCAAGTCGACGCACTCAATGCCGCACACGACGTGAGCGGCAGCGACAGTATCGATCACACGCACTATCCGCTGACTGTGGTGGTCACCCCGGGTACCACCGTCAACGTCAAGTTCGAGTTCCATCCGCATCTGGTGACCGCGCGCCGAGCCGAGGATCTGCTCGGTCACTTCGTCGACCTTCTCCAGAGTTGGTCGCAGGATATGACAGGTTCGGTCGTTGCGACGCCGACTCCCGCGGTAGCGCAGCAGACGCAGATCCGAGAGTTGCCGGAGCGCACCATTGCCGACCTGTTCGAAGAGGTGGCGTCGGCGCAACCGAACGACACGGCACTCGTGTTCGGGAAGCGTCGGATGACCTACGCCGATCTCGACGGCGAGATCAATCGGATGGCGCGGTTGCTGATCAACTACGGCGCCGGGCCGGAAAAGATCGTGGCTCTTGGTCTGCCGCGCTCGGTGGACATGGTCGTCGCGCTCTTCGCCGTATTGCGCACGGGCGCTGCCTACCTACCCCTCGAACTCGACCATCCGGCCGAACGGTTGGCCGTGATGATCGACGACGCAGATCCGGTCGTGTTGCTGACGACTGTCGCCGCCGCACCGAAATTCGAAGGCGCGGACGTCCGCACCGCGGACATTCGGACCATCGTGCTCGACGAGCCGGACACTGCGGCAAGGCGACTGACGATCTCGGCGCGGGCACTCTCCGCGGCGGAACTCGGAGCATTCGCCCCGGGAGCACCGCATCGGCTCGACCACCCCGCGTACGTCATCTACACCTCCGGTTCGACCGGCAAGCCCAAGGGCGTGGTCACCGGTTACCGCGGCTTGACGAACATGCAGTTCAACCACCGCGAGGCGATCTTCGAACCGGTGATCGCCGCGACGGGCCGGCGCCTGCGGATCGCGCACACCGTGTCCTTCGCCTTCGACATGTCGTGGGAGGAACTTCTGTGGCTCGTGGAAGGTCACGAGGTGCACATCTGTGACGAGGATCTGCGTCGTGATGCCGAGGCGCTCGTTGCATACTGCGACGCACAGGAAATCGACGTCGTCAACGTGACACCGACCTACGCGACGCACCTGATCGACAGCGGGTTGCTCGACGACGGTGTGGGACAACACCGTCCTCCGCTGGTCCTACTCGGCGGTGAAGCCGTTCCGGATTCGGTGTGGAACAGGCTGCGCGAGACCGAGGGAACCGTGGGCTACAACCTCTACGGTCCGACGGAATACACGATCAACACTCTCGGCGGCGGAACGACCGACAGTGACACCCCGACGGTCGGCAAGCCGATCTGGAACACCACGGCGCACATTCTCGACGGCTGGCTGCGACCGGTCCCCGACGGGGTTGCCGGCGAACTGTACATTGCCGGAGCCGGTTTGGCTCGCGGCTACCTCGGACGCTTTGCGCTCACGTCCGAGCGCTTTGTCGCAGATCCGGCCGGGACCGGAGAACGTATGTACCGCACCGGGGATCTGGTGCGGCGACGCGCTGACGGCAACCTGGACTTCCTTGGCCGCACCGACGACCAGGTGAAGATCAGAGGTCACCGCATCGAGCCGAGCGAAATCGTCTCCGTTCTCGAATCCGACGAGCACGTGCGGCAAGCAGCGGTCGTGGTCGACGTCGGGGCGGGCGGAGTCAAGAGGCTCGTCGGCTACGTGACACCCGTGCAACTCGGCGCCGTGCACGACTACCGCGCGCAGGCGCGAGTTCTCCTACCCGACTACATGGTTCCGGCCGTGGTGATCGAGGTGGAGTCACTACCGATGACCGTCAACGGCAAGCTCGACGTCAAGGCACTGCCCACGGCCGATTCGGTGCTGGGGGAGCGGAGTGGGGAGTTGATTGCACCGCGGAACCACACGGAAGAGGTTCTCTGTGAGCTCTTCTCCGACGTACTCGATGTGGACGACATCGGTGTCGACGACAACTTCTTCGACCTCGGTGGGCACTCGCTTCTGGCCACCAAACTGATCAGTCGAGCTCGGATCGCCATTCCGAACAGTCTGACCATGCGTGATCTCTTCGAAGCGCCGACCGTCGCGGAACTCGCGGAACGCATTGTGGTCGAGCAGGGATCGACGCGACCGATGCTGGTAGCGAAGCCGCGGCCGGACCACCTTCCACTTTCTGCCGCTCAACAGCGTTTGTGGCTGATCGGACAGATGGAAGAGAACTCCGCGGCCTACAACTTCCCGATCGTGCTCCGCTTGGACAGTGCATTGGACGCGGACGTCTTCGCCGCGGCGCTGGGTGACGTCGTTGGGCGACACGAATCCTTGCGTACGGTGTTCCGGTTGGTGGACGGAACACCGGAACAGATAATTCTCGAATCGGCGACGGTTCCGGTCGAGACAGTTCATTCACGGGAATCCGGAGTCGCCGGTGAAGTTGCAGTGGCAGTGGGCCGTCCGTTCGACCTTTCGAACGAGATTCCGATTCGCGCCCGTCTGATCCGAGTAGACGGTGCCGTAATCGTCGTGATCGTCCTGCATCACATCACAACGGACGAATGGTCCGATCGGCCGTTCCTGCGCGATCTGATGTCTGCCTACTCCTCTCGGATTCAGGGCGAGGAGCCAGCGTTCGAACCGCTACCGGTTCAGTACGCGGACTACACCCTGTGGCAACGGGAATTGCTCGGCAGCGCCGACGATCCGTCGAGTGTCCTGAGCACGCAGTTGGACTTCTGGGCGAAGAGTTTGGACGGAGCCCCCGAAGAACTGCTGCTTCCCACCGACCGGAGCCGACCGGCCAGACCGAGTTTCTCCGGTGGCGCAGTGGTAACACGGTTGGGTGTGGACACAACTGCCGCACTGCGAGATCTGGCGCGCGAGAGCCAGAGTTCGATGTTCATGGTCCTGCACGCGGCGTCGGCGGCGTTGCTGACTGCGCTCGGAGCGGGTGAGGACCTTCCCCTCGGCGCTCCCGTAGCCGGACGTAGTGAACAGGGGCTCGACGACTTGGTCGGCTTCTTCGTCAATACGATTGTGCTGCGCACGGATACGTCGGGTAACCCGACGTTCCGGGAGTTGGTGGATCGCATTCGCGAGGGAGACCTCGAGGCCTTCGCCAACACCGATGTTCCCTTCGAAACTGTGGTGGAACGCCTCAATCCGTCGCGCACCTTGGCACGCAACCCGCTGTTCCAGGTCATGGTCGGCTATCACAGCCGCGAGGAGATGGGCGGGGATCCGTTCGAACTCGAGGAGTACACAGCCAAGTTCGATCTGGTGTTCAATTTCACCGAGTACCTCGGCGACGAAGGCTGCATCGACGTCCGACTCGAATACGGCAGCGACCTCTTCGATCGCGAAACAGCACAGCGAATTTCGAACCGATTGGAATCGGTGATCGCGGCAGTCGTGGAATCGGCCGACATTGAGATCGGCGACATCGACATCTTCTTGCCCGGCGAACTCGAACAGGTTGTCACCTCGTTCAACGACACCGCCGTCGACGTGCCGGAGGAAACGTTCTACGACGCCTTCGCGCGTGGGGTCGCTGCTACACCCGAGGCGATTGCGGTGCGCGACGAGGCGGGGCAGGCCACGTACCGCGAGCTCTCCGAGCAATGTGATCGGATAGCCGGCGTGCTGTATCGGCGCGGGGTCTCGGTCGAAGACGTGGTGGGACTTGCCGTCCCGCGTTCGGTGGAAATGGTCGCGTCGGTCCTCGCCGTGCTCAAGCTGGGGGCAGCGTATCTACCCCTGGATCTGAGCCACCCGAGCGAGCGCATCGCCTACATGCTCACTGATTCTCGCACCTCGGTACTGCTGTCCACCTCGGAGGAAAGCTCGCGGATCGAGGATGTGGTCGGCGTCGAGCGAATCCTCTTGGACGATCCGCTGATACGTGCGGAACTGGAAGAGGCAGTGATCGTCGAAACTCCCAGGCCACCAGTTGGCGTCAACCACGCGGCCTATGTCATCTACACTTCGGGATCGACCGGCAAGCCGAAGGGCGCTGTCCTTTCTCATGACGGTATTCCGAGTCTTGTTGCCACAGCCGAGGTTCGGATGCGACTGGTACCGGGTTCGGTGGTGATGCAGTTCGCTTCGGTCGGCTTCGACGTTGCGGTATTCGAATTGGCGATGGCTCTGTGCACGAGCAGCGCCCTGGTGATCGTGCCGCAGAGCGCACGAGTGGCCGGCCCGGCGTTGACCGATTTCATGACGAGCAATCGCGTGACTCATGCAATCATCCCTCCCTCGTTGCTGGCCGCCCTGCCGGCGGGATGTGAAGTACCGCAGGGTTGCACGGTGTTGGTCGGAACCGAGACGGTTCCGCCCGAGCTGATCGGGCGATGGGCGGAGCGGCTGAATTTGCTTGCTGCGTACGGACTCACCGAAGCCACGGTGAACAACACACTGTGGCAGGCGGAACCCGGTTGGAACGGTGCTGTGCCCATCGGAGTCCCAGACCCCAACGAACAGGCGTACGTGCTCGACGATCAACTGCGTCCGGTTCCGCCGGGAGTATCCGGCGAGCTGTACATCGCGGGACGCGGCCTGGCGAGAGGCTACCTGGGCCGATTCGATCTGACGGCACAGAGATTCATCGCCGATCCCTTCACCGCGGGCGATCGCATGTATCGCACCGGCGACCGAGCGCGGTGGCGCTCGGACGGGAACATCGACTTCCTCGGCCGCGTGGACGATCAGGTCAAGATTCGCGGTTTCCGAATCGAATTGGGTGAAATCATCGGAGCTCTCAGTGCCCATCCTTCGGTGAAGCAGGCAACGGTCGTCGCGGATCGGCAGGGCGAAATCACGCGCCTGGTCGGTTACGTGTCACCCGAACCCGGTGCTGTGGTGGACACGACGGCAGTGCGAAATCTCGCTGCAATGTCGTTGCCCGACTACATGGTTCCGACCATGGTTGTCGCTCTCGATGGTCCGCTCCCGTTGACGCCCAACGGAAAGCTCGACCGCAAGGCGTTGCCCGCTCCGGACTGGTCGGAGTTGGCGGGTGATATTGCTCCTCGCACTGCCGTGGAGTCCACGGTTGCAGCTGCCTTCGCGGAGATATTGCAACTCCCGAGCGTCGGAGTCCACGACAGTTTCTTCGAACTCGGTGGACATTCGATGGCTTCGATGAAACTGGTCGGTCGCATTCGTGAAGCGTTCGGCGTGGACGTCAGTATTCGAGACGTGTTCGACGCACCGAGCGTTGCGGAGTTGGCGGCAGTCGTTGCGCGTTCGGAGGGTGGACGCCCGGTCCTGGCGCCGGCGGCGAGGCGTCCGGAGACCATGGGTCTGTCTGCGCCGCAACGTCGTCAGTGGGAGTTGTTCCGCGCAGCCGGCGAGCACCCGCAAGCAAGCCACGCGCTGGCGCTGACCCTGAATTCGAAGATCGATCCGGAGATTCTCGGGCACGCCTTGGACGATGTGACGTCGCGGCACGAACCCCTGCGGACCACCTTCGTCGAGGTCGACGGCATCGTCGTGGCAAGAGAATCGGTGCGGCCGACTGTCGATGTGGTCGATGTCGGCGCCGGCGATGTGGGTCGAGTGGTGTTCGAACTGGCTCAACTTCCGATGGATCTGCGTGAGCAATCGCCGTTGCGGGTTCATCTGGTGCTCGGTGAAGACGGCTCTCGGACACTGCTTCTCGTCATGCACTACATCGCCGTCGACGAGTGGTCCGTAGTGCCGCTGCTGGGAGATCTGGTCTCTGCTTATGCAGCCAGGTCGCAGGGAGATCAACCGGTCTGGGACGAGCTTGCGTTGACGTACGCCGACTACACCGTGTGGTCGGACGAGCTGTTGGGAGACCCCCTGGACGTCGACAGCCGTGCGTCGAAGCAACTTGCGTACTGGCAGGATGCGCTCGACGGAATACCGACCAGTGTGAATCTTCCGTTGCCGGAAGATGCCTCGGAACCTCGGGGTGACGTGGTCTCTGTCGACATCGACGCGGATCTGCACGCCAGAATCGACGCGCTGGCTGCGCGCACCGGGACGAGCATGTTCATGGTCCTTCAGGCTGCGCTGGCAGCCGTTCTCACGAAGGCTGGGGCGGGTACCGATCTTCCGATCGGTTCATTGGTTGCGGGCAGGTCGGATCCCCGTCTCGAACCGATGATCGGATCCTTCTTCAATGTTGTTCTCCTGCGCACGGATACGTCCGGTAGTCCGACGTTTGCAGAATTGCTCGGTCGGGTGAGGGAAGGCAACCTGGAAGCGCTGAGCAATCAGGACGTCTCGTATGTGTATGTCGAGCAGGCTCTGGGTAATCCGGCGTCCATGAGACCTCAGGTGATGGTGATCCATCACCAACAGGCGGATTTGGACGGGCTCGGCGACTTCGGTTCTCTCGTACCGATTCCGGTGGGAGTGCCCGATGCGGATTTGACGTTGAGTTTTTACGAGCCGGTGGGCGAAGGGCCTGTTTTTGCAACTCTCGGGTTCCGTGCCGACCGCGTCGATGCGGGCGCGGTCCGTGAATGGGCAGGTCAGCTGGTCGACGTGATCGAGGCTGCGGCCATCGCCGAAGGGGATGACGTGAGTGAAGGGGCGAAACTATGACATACGTCGCATCGCTCCGCGGGGTCGACCGCTATACGGGGGCTCACAGTATTGATACCCTCACCTCATTAAGGGTAGCCTTTGCTACTTACTTCGGGACATCGATTGGCGACCTTATCAGGTCGTCCCGTCGGGGATGGACTACCTGTAATGAGTGAATCACCGAGAGACTCCAGCGCCGAACCCGCCGTGGTCGACATCGTCGGCGTCGGGTTCGGTCCGGCCAACCTCGCGTTGGCCATCGCTGTCGAAGAACACAATGCAAATTGTGCAGCCGTTGATCGGGTGAATGCGCGGTTCTTCGAAAAGCAGTCTCAGTTCGCGTGGCATCCCGGGATGCTGCTCGACGGTGCCACGATGCAGATCGCGTTTCCGAAGGACCTGGTGACGTTCCGTAACCCACAGAGCGGATACAGCTTCTTCTCGTATCTGTTCGAGCAGGGGCGGCTGGTCGACTTCGTCAACCACCAGACCTTCTTTCCCACGCGCCACGAGTTCAACGACTACCTGTGCTGGGCAGCTCGACGAGTCGACGCGGATGTGCAGTTCGGTACAACCGTCGACGGGGTCGAGGGCATCAAGAACTCCGACGGCGTTGTCGATCGCTTTGCGGTTCGCACAGCCGACGGTGAAACGGTGATCGCGCGCAACATCGTCGTCGGCGCCGGACTGAAAGAGCGGATCCCGGAGTGGGCAACGCCGTCGTCCCGGTGCTTCCACAACCACCAGTTCCTCTTCCACCTCGAAGCAATGCCTGAGCCCGTGCACAACCGGTTCGTTGTTCTCGGTGCCGGTCAGAGTGCCGCGGAGATCGTCGACTACCTGCACGCGAACTACCCGAACGCCGAAGTCCACAGTGTTTTTGCCCGCTACGGCTACAGCCCCGCAGACGACAGCCCGTACGCAAATCGCATCTTCGATCCCGAAGCCGTCGATCAGCTGCACGGCGCCGACGCCGCGGAACGACGTCGACTTCTCGATCTGCACCGCAGTACCAATTACTCGGTCGTCGACATCGAACTGATCAACAAGCTCTATGCCACCGAGTATCAGGAGATGGTTCGCGGGCCGCGGCGACTGTTCATGCGTCGGGCCTCGGAGATCACGAGTGCCGTGGAGACCGAATCCGGCATCGAACTGGCCGTCCGCAGCAACCTCGACGGCTTGACCGACACGCTGTCGTGCGACGCACTCATTCTGGCCACGGGTTTCACCCCGGCGCCGCTGGACAATTTGTTGGGTGAACTCGTGCCGGATTCGTCCGTTCCGCGTAACGTCAGTCGGGATTATCGACTGGCTGTAACGGAGGACGTGACAGGCGGTATCTATCTGCAGGGTGGGACAGAACAGACTCACGGATTGACGTCGTCGCTGCTGTCGAACGTGGCAGTGCGGGCGGGGGAGATTCTGGCGTCGGTGCTGAGCCACCAGAACCGAACTGGTGCGCTTGCTAGTCTGGGCGCACAAGACACGTACGTAACGAGTGAGGCGAGATGAGCACTAACCCTTTCGATGACGAAGACGGCCGCTTCTACGTGCTGGTGAACGACGAGGACCAGCACTCGCTGTGGCCCACGTTTTCCGAGGTCCCCGCCGGCTGGCGCGTGGTGTTCGGTGAAGACAGCCGCAAGGCGTGCCTCGAATACGTCGAGGCGAACTGGACCGACATGCGTCCGAAGAGCCTGCGCGAGGCAATGGAAGCTGATCAGGCTGCCGGCGGAAAGCACGCAGTCGAGAGCTGATTCTCTCACTGCTCGGAAACCCCCGAGTGAACCGAAAGAGCTGGGCACCGTCAGGTGCCCAGCTCTTTCTGCTTGAATCTCTCTTACTTCTCGGTGACGGGAACGCGGCGTTTGCGCTTGCGGACCATCGGTCGGCGTAGCGAGTCCACGCGCATCAGGATTCGTGGACGACGCAGTGTTCGTGCTCCCCATTCGCCGAGCGTCACGCCAGCAGCCAGGGCGCAGCCGATACCGAATGCCGACAGCAAAGCAGTCAGACCGATCAGTACCTGGTCGTTGAGCAGCGCGTACAGGCCTCGGTACAGCGACAGACCGGGGAGTAGGGGAGTGATGCCTGCGACCGCGACGACCAGCGGAGGCGTCAGGGCGCGGCGAGCCATCAGACCACCGGCAAGACCGACGACGGTCGCCGCGATCGCTGCGGCGATCACGGGGCCGACGTCGAGTGTTTGCACGAAGATCGACACACCGCTGCCGGCCGCGCCGCCCAGGAATGCCGCGGTGAGTGCACGCCGCTCGGCGTAGCAGGCAAGAGCGTAGAAGACCGACGCACACGCGCCGGAGAGCATCAGGATCGGCAACTGCGTGATGGTCGATACTTCCACGTTGATCGGTGGAAGCGTCGAACCCAGCATCCCGGTCATTCGCAGTGAGATCGCGACGCCCGCGATGATGCCGCCCGTCATCATCACCACTTCGAAGAATCGCGCGACGGCCGTGATCGGAGCGCCCATGATCGCGTCCTGGACCGAGCCCACCAGAGACAGCCCCGACAGCAAGACGACCACGCCGGCCGCGATCACCAGCGACGGCCGGATACTGATCCCCAGCTGATCTTGAAAGGTATAGAGCGTCGCGGCGGGCGCAGCCGCGATGAGACCACCGACAACCTGCTGGAAGAAGAACGGTAATCCGAACCGGTTCAGTACGCGGTTGACCCGATCGATCACCATCGTCGTCAGAAACGCGACTGTGGCAACGAGGAACCCGCCGCCGAGCAGGACGGAGACCGAAGCCGCCATCGCTGCCCAGGCCATGGTCGCGGTCCATCGGTTGTACGGGTGCGGCGCCGTCGTGATGGCTGTGAGTGCGTCGTGCGCTTGGTCCGGTGTGATCGCCTCACGGCGGATACGACGCGTCAGACGGTCGACAGCCGCCAGCCGCGTGAAGTCCATCGAGCGGTAGTGGACGATGCGCATCGTGCTCGCCGGCGGACGCGTCGGGCCGCGATAGGCAGAGAGCACAATCGAGTTGTAAGTGACGTCGACGTCACACTGAGCAAGGCCGTAGGTGGCGGCGATGAACTGCACCTGCTCCGCCGTGTCCATGGCCGCGGTCCCGGAGGCGAGGAGGACTTCGCCGACCCGAACCGCCAGGTCCAGAACTTCTGCGACGACGGCGTCGTCTGTGAGGTCGATCGGTTGTAGCGGCGCGGGAGCCGACGTGACCGTGTCGACGGTGGCTTGGCGGTTTCCCGTCAGGCGTGTGAGTGCTTCGGTGAATTTCGCCATCAGGGGGCGGAGTGGGAGTTGCGCATGGGGCCCACGCTATCTAACGTGACCCGGGCGCGGCCACCGTGACGGCTTGGATATGATGGCTCCGCAAAGTCAGTCGCGGCAACGCGTCGGTCTTCGCCTCCTTAGCTCAGTGGTAGAGCACTCGCCTTGTAAGCGAAAGGTCGTCGGTTCAATCCCGACAGGAGGCTCCGAAAGTAGAGGCACTCACCAAGATTCTGGTGGGTGCCTCTGTGTTTGCCGAAGCACTGTGTTTGCGGAGATGCTGTGTTTGCCGGGTTCAGTTGGTCTCAGGCTTGTTCGTGGCCTGGCGCGGATCGATCGCGCCGTCGATGTACTGCTGGGCGATCACTCGCAGTTTGACGTTGCTGCGCTGTGAGTCCTGGATGAGGATGCGGAAGGCGCGGTCGGCGTCGACGCGGTGGGTGCCCATGATGATGCCCTTGGCCTGTTCGATGACGCCTCTCGATTCGAGTGCACGCTCGAGGTCCATCGCGTGCTTTCTGGCGATGTCGAGGCGCTGCGAGCTGTGCAGTGCGTAGGACGAGGTGACGGCGAACAGTTGGAGCAATGCCACGTCGGCGCCGGTGAAACCTCGGAGGTCATGGCTGTAGAGATTGAGGGTTCCCAGTGGGCGATCTCTACCGGGCAATGGCATCGACAGAAAGCTGACGGCGCCGACTGCTTTTGCCGCGCTTGCGAATTGAGGCCACCGGCTGTGGGCTTCGCTGGCATGCGCACGTACAACCGTGCCCGTGCGTGACGACGTCACACTCGGTCCGTAGTCCAGTCGGAATTGGATCGAGTCGACGGTGCGAACAAGTTGGTGGGTGGCGGCTACGGTTCGGAATGTCGAATCCGAACCGCCGATGGTAATTCCGGCCATGTCGGCGTCGGCGATGAGATCGACGGCGTGTTTGCAGACCTGTTCGAGAAATTGCTCGGCCTGGGCATGTGGATCGAGGTGCGCGTACAGCGATTGCAGGGCGTCCGAGGCGGCGTCCAGGCTGTCCTGCGACGCAGAATTTCGGCCCCCGGTAGGGCCGCGGTGTTCTCTGGCAATGCGCGGCGCCGTCATTGTCTCAACCACCCTTCCCCATCACGTCGCAGGCATGTCCGATTCGTCTTATTGTTGCACCGGACTAACTGTTGTGCACTCTGTTTGGGTGGACAAGTGTCTGGTGGGGCAGACGGTTATGCGGGTGGGATACGTATGCCTAATCGTGATGTTTGGTTCAGTCATTTGCGGGTAGTGCGCCGAGAATGGAATTGCGTTGTCCTGCAACAGTTAACGCGGAAACTGCGACCGCGGTACAAGTTTTCTCCGCAATGGCGCGCAGGTCGCGAACTTGGCCTATTGTCAGCGCCAGCGCACAATCTTGTACGCGTAACCCGCAGACAGTGAAGGGGATACGACGATGAACGGACTGATCGCGGCTCTGAACAGTGGAATGACCGTTGGCTTGGCCAACACGATTCTGACTTTCGGCGGAATCATCATCAATCTCAACATCGTGATCAACAACTGACCACGTAATCGGCGAGTAACCGTTTGTTATGCCGATTCGATCGGAAGGTCCGGCCCTGGGCGTTCGCCCTTGCTCTTGAGCCAGCGATTGGGAAGCTTGCCGGCCAGTTCTCCGAGTGGACCGACTGCAGCACTGAGGATTCCGACTGTTTCCTGCAGTACCTCGATGCTGGCGCTCATTCTCTCGAGGTTGGGAGCGAGCGAAGTCAACGTATCGGACAGTGCAACGATCTGGTCAAGCGGGCCGCCTTCGGCGATGAGCCGTTCGAAGGCGCCGTTCTCCGCCAAGAGCGTTTCGAGGATGCCGTTCTCGGCCAGTGCGCGATCGATGACACCGTCCTTGGCAGTCAGGCGTTCGACGGCACCGTCCTGTGCGGTCAGGCGTTCCAGCGGACCGTCCTCCGCCATCATTCGGTCGAGGAGACCGTCCGGGGCGAGCAACCGTTCCAAAGCGCCGTTCTCGGCGAGCACCCGATCCAGCGGTCCGCCGGGGGCAAGAAGTCTTTCGAGTGGTCCGCCGGGAGCGAGAAGTCGTTCGAGAGTGCCGTCGGGTGCAGTCAGTTTGTCGACCGGGCCGCCGGGTGAGAGAAGGCGATCGAGCGGCCCACCGGGGGCCAAGGCCTGCCCGATGGGCCGATCGTCTGCAGTAAGCGATGACAACTGCTGGATCATCTGCATGGGTCCGCGAGGGCTGGCCAAGCCTGCAGCACCCGCCGTCACGGCACCGGTATTACCGACGGCGATACGGACGGTAGTCACCGTCAGCTCGGCGATACCCAAACTGATCTCTGCGGCTGCAATGCCCGCGCGTAGGGGAAGCGTGAGCATCTCCAGCAGTTTCATGCGTTAACTGTAACCGGTAACACACAAACACTCATCAGGATCGCCGGTCAGTGAAGGACCTTCAGACCGACCACACAACCGACGATGCCGAGGATCAGCAGAATCTTGACGACCGACGTGGACTCCGCACCGGTGATCATCGCGTATCCGACGGTCAGGGCGGCGCCGATGCCGACCCAGACCGCGTACGCAGTTCCGATGGGAAGGGTGCGCATTGCATACGCGAGGCCGGCCATACTGACGATCAGGCCGAGGATGAAGACAACGGTGGGTGACATCTTGCTGAATCCGTCGGACTTACCCAGCGCGGTAGCCCAGACAGCTTCGAAAAGTCCGGAAATGACGAGCACGATCCATGCCATGGTGAACAACTCCCAAGGCACCGTCTTTTCGCTGGCCGGGTACGGTGCGCTCGTCCGGATGTCGTCGTTGACCACCCAACCATAGCAACAGAATTCTGCGTTCCGACCCGATCAGCTGGCGATTTAGGTCACCACAGCCGTTCGAACTCTCTTCAGATGGATGGTCGACATGGCCACCACGATCGTCGCCGTCGCAGCGAGAACAGTCAATGGAATCGGCGTGGTCACGGCGGCCGGTCCGTGTTCCTCGAGCGGAGCGGTCGACCACCCGAATTCCTGCGAGACAGGGTCCAGGAAGGTCGCTGAAACCGAGAACAAGGTAAGAGTGAAGGGAAGTACGGACCCGCTCGCGACTGCTCCGACGGCAACAGGCATGCATGACGCGACGGCCAGTCCCAGCGCAAGTGGGAGGACGAAGACGTAGGCAACCGTGGTCAGGGCGGCATCCAGCAATCCCGAGAGTGCGGTCACGGCAAGGAGTCCCAGCCCGAGTTGGGGCATCGGTCTTTTCCAGCCGACGGCGACGCCCAGCGCCAGGGCAGCACCCACCGCGGGCACCGCCCAAGTCCAGTCGGATGAAAAGGAAATCGAGCTGATCGAAACCGCGCCGATTGCGAGTCCGGCGAGTATGAAGCGGGCGTCGTGTTGCGGCAAACGCCAAGCCAGTGCGACGGTAACGGCAACCGCGATCACTACCGCCGTCACCCAGGACCCATGCGATGTCGGCGTCGAGCCCAACCATGCATACAGGGCCGTGAATGCCAGGGGCAGAACAACTCCCAAAGTCGCCAGGCGTGTGTCGACGTCGTCCGTCTCTTGACCTGATCGTGCGACCAAGGCGACTCCGGCTACCAGAAGGGTTGCAGCGAGCAGTATCCAGACGGGAACCGTGGACGGCACGGGGTAGGTATCGCCCGGAAGTGTGAGCGACCACCTTGCGACGCGATCGCGCCACAAGTCTGCGGCGCCGAAGTACAGGGTCGTCGCGGTCACCCCGAGTGCGAGAGCAATTTGTGCTGCGCGGTGACTCTTCGTCGGATATGCCGCCGCCGCGAGGAAAGTGCCGGCTCCCATTGCGTTCAGGGTCACCGATATCGAGGCGGAGACAGGGACGAATGCTGGTAACGCGATGACGAGGGCGCCAACTGCGGCGAAGACACTCGCGAGTCCGCCACGTCCCCAGCGATGTAGTAGCGCAACACCGACCACCGCAACCACAGCGGCAGTTGCTCCCGCCCACTGCGGCGTGATCACCACCGAGGTGAGGCCGTCGTCGGAGAACGAGAAGTCGTCAACTCGGGACTCGGCCACTGCGTACGCGGCTACCACACCGCCGACCAGCGCGGACGCCACCGAACCGTAGAGCTGAGCGATTTGAACTGGGCTACGTTGCTGCATAATTCGTCGAATTTTTGCACAACTCGCCGATACGACTGATCGTCACATCGCCGTGCGGATCCATCCACACCGGTTCCCCGTCTCGAAGTCGAGGGACAAGCAGATGGCGCCCTCGGCTCGGCCACTGAACGAAGTCGTATCCGGCCAATTTGGTCTGAACGATATCGGCGACCCACACCGCAGCGTCCGCGAATGCAGTATCCATCGACAGTGCGTTGAAGTAGCTGAATCCGCCGATGTCACGTGCGCCTTGCCAGCCGATCGTGACGTTGTAGTCGCTGTTGATCGAAAATTCCCAGATCAGACGATCGACAACAACTTCAGCTCCGAATCGCAGGCAACGCAGATCTTGGGCTACAGCCGCGAGGGCTTGTGCCCAAGACTCCGGTGGCGCGAAGCCGGGATCCTCGCCGGGATCGGAGTTGTTGGTGAACAGAGGAATACGCCAGGTCAAGCATTCCATGTTCCACAGTCATTCCATGTTCCACAGTGGAGGTAGTGACATGCCGCATCCTTCCGGTTCGTGGGCCTGTACCCCAGCTTTTCACCTGCACCCCAGCTTTTCATCTGCACCGAGCTTTTCACCTGCACTCAGCCGTTCACAGGAAGCTCCCAGGGAACATACAGCGAGAATCCAGTGGCAGGGGAGAAGATGGTTCTCGTGACCGACAAGACCCCCGAAGCCCGCATCCTCGTCGTCGACGACGAACCCACCATCGTGGAGTTGCTCTCCGTGAGCCTCCGATTCCAGGGTTTCGAGGTGGCGACTGCTTCGAGCGGAGCCCAAGGCCTGGACGTCGCACGGACATTCCGTCCCGACGCGATTGTTCTCGACGTCATGATGCCCGGGATGGACGGCTTCGGTCTGCTCCGACGTCTCCGTGCCGACGGTGTGGACGCACCGGTCCTGTTTCTGACGGCGAAGGATTCGCTCGACGACAAGATCAGCGGCCTGACCCTCGGCGCGGACGACTACGTGACCAAGCCGTTCAGCCTCGAAGAGGTCGTGACGAGGTTGCGGGTCATCCTGCGCCGCGCCGGCCGCGGGGTCGCACCGGAGCAGTCGCCGCGGGTGAAGTTCGCCGACATCGAACTCGACGACGACACCCGCGAGGTCTGGAAGAAGGGCGAGTTGGTTGCACTCTCACCCACCGAGTTCACACTGCTCCGATACTTCATGGTCAACGCCGGGACGGTTCTCAGTAAGCCTCGAATTCTCGACCACGTCTGGAACTACGACTTCGGCGGGGAGGTCGGAGTTGTCGAGTCCTACGTGTCCTACCTGCGGCGCAAGGTGGATACGGGGGAGACGCCGCTGATTCACACATTGCGTGGGGTCGGCTACGTGATGCGTGAACCGCGGCAATGATCGCCGCCGCGGAAAGCGACCAACTGCAGAAGAGAGGTCGTTTCCGTCTCCATTCACTGCCGCTGCGTTTCACCCTGGTTGCGGCCTTGCTGGTGTTGGCGGCGCTGGGTCTGTTGGCGTCTGGCGTCGCGGTCACTTCTGCTCTCGAGAATTCACTGACCCAGCGAACCGACAAAACGCTGTACGAGGCGGTCGACGGCTGGGCAAAGCCGCACACCAGAGATTTGCAGCCACCCAGCGATGTCGGTCCGCAAACTCGTCCGCCCAGTCCCTTCTTCGTTCGGACGGTGACCCCGGACGGGAAGGTGTTCACTCTCAACGACAAGTCGACGACAACCGAACCCGACCTGTCGAAAGATTCCACCGACGGCCCGATCACCGTCGGATCGAGCGACGGTTCGGACGTGAACTGGCGCGTGCTCACGACGGTTCGCGACGGCACGACCACGACTATCGGTGTGCGACTGACGGATATCGAACAGACCGTCGACGACCTGGTCGGCCTGCAACTCGGCATCGGCCTGGTTGTCCTGCTGATCTTGGGCGGCGGAGCGTATTTCGTGGTTCGTCGGAGCCTTCGTCCGCTGGTCGAGGTTGAGGAAACTGCCGCTGCCATTGCCGCCGGCGACCTTCATCGACGGGTCCCGGAGCGTGACGACCGCACCGAGGTCGGCCGATTGTCGGTGGCGCTCAACGGAATGCTCGCGCAGATTCAACACGCATTTGCCGCGACCGAGGCTTCGGAGGAATCAGCACGGCGTTCCGAGGAGAAGATGCGTAGGTTTGTCGGCGACGCGAGCCACGAGTTGCGCACACCCTTGACGACTATTCGTGGGTTCGCCGAGTTGTATCGCCAAGGCGCCATGACGGATACGGAAACGCTGATGAACCGGATCGAGGGCGAGGCGTCGAGGATGGGACTTCTGGTCGAAGATCTTCTCATGCTGGCAAGACTCGACGAACAGCGTCCACTCGAGAACAAGCCAGTGGATCTGCTTGCAGTTGCGGCGGATTCGGTACAGGCGGCACGAGCGATCGCACCGGATCGAACTGTCGAACTTCAGATGACCGGCGGCCCAGGCCTGCCCGAAGTGCAGGGTGACGAGGCCAGGCTGCGTCAGGTAGTTGCCAATCTGGTGGGCAACGCGATCAAACACACTCCGCCGGATGCGCAGGTCACCGTTCGTGTCGGTACGACCGAGAACTCCGCGGTGGTCGAGGTTTCGGATACCGGTCAGGGTTTGAGTGACGAGGATGCCGCGCGGATCTTCGAGCGTTTCTACCGCGCCGACACCTCTCGCACCCGTGAGACCGGGGGCGCCGGTCTCGGCCTGTCCATCGTTTCGGCTTTGGTTGCAGCGCACGACGGAACCGTCAGCGTCGAGACCTCCCTCGGGCAGGGGACGACGTTCCGCGTCGAATTGCCGCGTGACCCGAAGGACGACTGACGCCGGATTACCGCAACCGGCCCCTCAGAAGTAGGTGTGCACCGTGCCGACGACGCGGTAATCCGAATCGACCTCGGGAATCAGTGACCACTTGTCGAACGTGGTGCAGGGATGCGAGATTCCGCAACCGAGCAGATCGCCGACCTTCACGTCGAAGTCAGCCGGAACGTCGACGTACGCGTGCTGGTCGTTGAGCGCGGTGATGGTCAGTTCTCGCGCTGGTCGGTTGGATCCGTCGCGTCGGCGCCACAGGACTATGGGAAAGCCTGCGTCGGAACCGACATCGCGGCGGCCGAAGCCCAGGATCACCCGTCCGGGTTCAGGTATTGAGAGCACTACGCCCCAGACCTCTGCGGCTCCCTGCAGAGTTCGTGGTCCGTCTGCCCATGGCGAAGTCTCGGCATAGAGACCGTGATCGTGAGTGATGTAGCAACCGCTGCGCAGCACGACGCGTACACCGTTGTCGAGTGCCCACCGGCCGGCCAGCTCGCGTACAACCAGATCGTGAAACGCACTGCCGCCGAAAGTGACCAGTGGCCGGGGAGCCTTCGCGGAGTTGTTCTCGAACAGGTTCTCGGCAACACAGATTTCCGTGAAAACCCGCGCGGATTTGAGATACGAATCGACGGAGATACGGCGGGCTGCTACCGAGGCTCCGGGCATCATGCCCTCGAACCCCTCGACTCCGGTGAGAATCAACGAAGGTGCCTGCGATGCTGCGCGTGCGACGTCGAGTGCTTGCTCGACAGTGCGAGCGCCCGCGCGTCCGCTGTCGTAGCCGAGTTCGACGAGAACCCGGATACGGCTGGCCGGTGAGACTTTCGCGATCAACTGTTCCATCAGGCGGACGCTCTCGACCGAGTCCACGAGGGTGGTGACGAAGAAATCGGGGTCGGTGGCCTGGGCGTCGCAGATCCACCGAATGCCGGCGGGATCGAGAACCTGGCTGGCGATGATGATGGTGTCCACACCGAACTCACGCAGAATGCGTGCCTGCGCAACGGTTGCCGCCGTCATCGCCCAAGCCCCGGCGTCGAGTTGCCGACGAACCAGTTCGGGGCTCATCGTGGTCTTCGCGTGGGGCGCCAGATCCACATCGTGATCGGAGCAGAACTGCGCCATGAGGTCGACATTGTGCGCGATCGCTGCACGATCGAGTGTCATCACGGGTAGCAGGAGGTTGCCGTCGAGCGCAGAGATCCCCAGTGGCTCCAGGTCGGAGCCGTCGCGACCTTCGAGGTCGGTGCCGAATGCCTTGTGCTGCCAACCGATCGGGGGGTTCGCGAAATCCGTCATGGCATCGATTGTGCCGTTGATTGCAGACGATGTGTTCATGTGTGGTGACTTTCTGTCAGAACTATGCAGGTCAGAACGAGATCCGGCTATGAGCGGCGTACCGGGCGACCGGGCAACGCGTCCTGGACCACGGCACCGCCTTCGACGACGGGTACGCCGCCGACCAGCACGCGGCTGATTCCGGTGGAGGGACGGGTGCCGTCGATGTAGGTGGCGTTGTCGGTGATTCGCTCGGGGTCGAAAACGAGGATGTCCGCGTCGCTACCGGGGCTGATCCGACCTTTCGTCGCCATCGAGGGAACCGACTCCTCCAGAATCTGCGCGGGGATCAACGAGCAGCGCGCGATGATCTCCGACAGCGACAGCAGTTGACGCTCGCGGTACAGCGTACGAATCGCTCGCGCATAGGTGCCGGCGCCGCGTGGGTGGCCGAGTGCCTTCTCCGGCAATGGCCACTGCAACGCATCGGCAGCGGTACGGCCTGGCCAGGTCAGTGGCATCGCGTCGCTCGCGATGGCGGCACGGTCGAAAGTCATCGCGCGTTCGAGGAACTCGCGCTGCACGGTGTCGTTCTCGTCGAGGAACTCCACCAGTACCAGTCCGCCGGGGTCCGTTGCCCGAAGATGTTCCAGCTGCTTGCGGTCGGCGATACGTTCACCGGTGGGCACGAAAGTCAGCGATCGTGGTGTCAGATTCATCAGATGCAGCTTGTCTGGATCGAGAAACGCAGCTCCGACGGCCGTCGAGCCTGACCCGTACGGATACGCCTCGGTCGTGACGCGAGATCCGGCTGCCTGGACCTGAGCCACCACGGACAGTGCATGGTCGACGTGCATTCCCGAGGTGCTGTTGACGTGGCAGTAGTGCATGTGCGCGCCGGTTTCGGCTGCTGCACGGGCGATTTCGACGGCGCCGTCCACCGGGCTCGACGGATCGGCCGAGATGAGTGGGCGCGCATGGGTGTAAGTGGGAACTCCGGCTCGGGCCGCGAGATCCGCCACCTGCAGGTACTCGGCCGGATCGGATTTCGGGGCGTATCCGACCACCACGCCGATGCCGAGAGCGCCTGCAGCGAGATCGTTTTCGAGGAGTTCGAGAATGTGGGCGCGCTGGGAGGCAGTGGGTTCGCCCTGCCAGCTCGGGGAACCGACATGATGCAAGAGAGTCCTGATGTCGCCATCGGGATCGGCGCCCGAGAGTTCGATCATGCGGGCGTGCGCCCACGACGTCGCGTAGCCGTAGTTGATCGGGCGCCCCTCGGCACCGGCACGCGCATATGCCTTCGCAACAGGAATGACGCCTGCCTCCAGTTCGAGGGCCGTCGTCACTCCGTCCAACGCTTGAAGTCGCTGCTCGGCGATTTCCTGTCCGTGGCTGTGCAGGTCGATGAATCCGGGGCAGATCACCTGACCGGTCACGTCGATCGTCTGCCGAGCCTCGATCGCGTCGTGACCCCACGCCGAGACCTTGCCGTCGGTGATCGCGATGCCCCGAACCTCGTCGGTCCCCGATGCGGGATCGACGACGCGGCCGCCGGTGAACACGATGTCGTGGACCTGCATCAGCGCTGCACTCCTGTCGTTGGTCGAACCGCCTGGCCCGGCGAATGTCCCGATGGTTTCACGGCTCGGGTATCGGATTCTGGTGTGAACGTCCCAAATGGAGGCCGACTCACCGTTCGACCGGACAAGAAACGAATGCAGTCGAGTGTGAAGGTGAAAGCGAAGTTATCAATTCAGCCGATTGAGATCGATGGAGGACAGGAATGCACGTCTATATTTCGGTGGACATGGAGGGTATCGCGGGTATCGCGACGCTCGATCAGACGATCCGCGGCGGTGGCGGCTACCACCGTGCGCAGATGCTCATGACTGCCGAGACCAATGCTGCGATCGCCGGTGCGTTCGACGCCGGTGCGACGAGCGTCCTGGTCAACGACAGCCACGGAACGATGGACAACCTGCTTCACGCCGATCTGGATCCACGGGCGCGCCTGATCTTCGGATCACCCAAGATGCAGTGCATGGCCGAAGGAATGACGTCGGATCACGACGTCGCCCTGTTTGTCGGCTATCACGCACCAGCTGGTGGACCCGGCGTCTTGGCGCACACGTTCTCGAGTTTGTTCGCCGACGTCCGCCTCGACGGCAAGTCCGTCTCCGAGACCGACGTCAACACCCTCTACGCTGCCACCCAGGGCGTTCCCGTCGGTCTCGTGACGGGTGACGACATCATCTGTGGCTTGGTGGACGCGGCCTCGCCGACAACCGAGACCGTCGAGGTCAAGAAGGCACACGGATGGTCGGCAACCAATTCGCTGCCGCCGTCGCTGGCGTGCGAGCAGATCCGAGCAGGCGCCGAGCGCGCAGTGCGCAAGGCCGACACACTGAAGCCGGTCGAGCTGCGTGACGAATGGACCCTCGAGATCGTTCACCCCACCACTACGGGAGCTGAACTCGCCGAGGCTGTTCCCGGCTCACGACGGATTTCGGATCGTACGATTTCGCACACACTCGGCAGCGTCGACGACATTCTCGGCCTGATCACTGTCAATGCTCGGCTTGCAGCCGCAGGCGTCTCGACGATCGTGGCAGTCGCCAATCGCACGTGATGAAGTAGCGACTCCATCGCGAAATGCCGCCGACGCCGTGTGCGTCGGCGGCATTTGTCATCTACTGGGGCAGAACATGTTCCGACCGACCAAACGTTGCTTCAGGTATTGGTGAAACGGACCAATGCGGTAGACGTGTTCGCTGTCACACTTCATCAGTCTTTTCAATGTTCTAGTCCATGCGGCACAAGACAATTCGGGAGGCTTGATGAAGGCGGAACGCGTCACGGTGGAAGAATCATCGCGGGGGACCGGCGGTTCGGTTCGAAACATGGTGGACAACAAGTCGATTCGTCGCACGACCACCGTTACGGTGGGGCTGCTCAGTACTATCTGGTTGATCGACATGGTGGATCGCGTCATGATCGGGCTTGCGCTTCCGATGATCGGCGACGAATTCTCGCTCAGCAGTACGCAGTTGGGTGGTGTGGTTTCGGTCTTCGCGATCTTCTACATGCTCGGGCAGGTCCCCGGCGGAATGTTGGCCGACCGCTTCGGACCCAGGCCACTGTTGATCGTTGCTTTGATCCTGTGGTCGGTGTTCACCGCGTTGACAGGGTTCGCGTGGGGTCTCATCTCGCTGATGGTCATGCGTGCGATGTTCGGTATCAGCCAGGGGCTCTTTCCGGCGGCGTCGTTCAAGGCTTTGGCTGAGCGGACGCGTCCGAAAACCAGAGCGACCGCGATGGGTTTCATGCTCGGCGCCAACAACCTCGGCCCCGGCGTCGCACCGCTGATCATCGCGCCGGTCCTCATGGCCGTGGGGTGGCGTGACGCGTTCTGGCTGGTGGCGATCGTCGGCGCTGTGATCGGCACGGTGGTGTGGTTGGTGCTGCCGGCACCGTTGGACACGGACATCTCGGAAGATCCTGAGGCTGCGCTGCAACCTCTGGCGAGCGAGCACTCTCGCGCCGCGGTGTTCAAGTCCGCGTCGGTGTGGAAGTTCGCAATTCTGTTCTGCCTGGCCAACATGTCCGCGTACGGTCTGATGACCTGGGTGCCGAGTTATCTGCTCAACGACAAGGGACTCTCGCTGATCGACACGGGAATCTTTGCCGCGATCCCTTTCATCGTCACGGCGCTGGCAACGATTGTGGGCGGGCGGTTGGTGGACAAGTACTTCCACGACCGGGCTCGGATTCTTCTGGTTCCGTGTATGGCCACGTCGGCAGTCCTGTTGTTCCTGATGACCACCGCTGACACCGTCGCGATGTTCACGTTCTACGAGACGTTGGCTCTAGGCATCAGCGGTCTGTGTTCGATGTCGATCTTCGCGATGCCGTTGCGGGCACTTCCTTCCGAATTCCTCGGTTCCGGAATGGGTTTGATCAACGGTTGTGGTCAGTTCGCCGGTTTCATCACCCCGCTCGTGATGGGATGGATGGTGGACCAGTTCTCGTACATGGCTGCATTCGGAGTCCTGGTCGGAGCGACGAGCGCTGCCGCATTGGTGGCCATGATCGTTCCGCAGACCCCGGCGAAATTCTGAGAAGGAGACTGAAGATGTCGGCAACGGACGGCACACGAAAGATCGAAGACGACGTCGTCACCGATTTTTCCGAGAAGATGAGTTACGGGGCCTACCTCGGACTCGATACCCTCCTGGATTCGCAGCATCCGGTGAGCGAGCCGGAACACCACGACGAACTCTTGTTCATCATTCAGCACCAGACCAGCGAGTTGTGGCTCAAGCTGTTTCTCCACGAGATACGGGCGGCCAGAGCAGCGATCGCTGCCGACGACATTCGGGTCGCATTCAAGCGGATCGCACGCGTCAAACACATCCAGGCCACTCTGACCGAACAGTGGTCCGTGTTGGCGACACTGACGCCGGCGGAGTATGCGGAGTTCAGGGGCGTTCTCGGCAACTCGTCGGGGTTCCAGTCGTACCAGTACCGCGCCGTGGAATTCGTGCTCGGAAACAAGAACGCCGGCATGCTGAAGGTGTTCGAATCGGATCCGTCCGCCCATCGATTGTTGGAGACCCTGCTCGGAGAGCCGACGCTGTACGACGAGTTCTGGCGGTACCTGTCCAGGCAGGGGTACGACGTTCCGGCGTCGGCTCTCGAACGAGACGTCAGCGCGCCCTACGTGCGAAACGACGAGCTGATTCCGCTGGTCAAGGCAATCTACGAGAACGTCGAACAGCACTGGACGGCGTACGAGGCATTCGAGGAGTTGGTCGACCTCGAGGAGAGCTTTCAGCTGTGGCGGTTCCGGCATCTTCGGACCGTGCTGCGGGTGATCGGCATGAAGAAGGGGACAGGCGGTTCGAGTGGTGGTGCCGGGTTCCTGCAACGTGCGCTGGAGTTGAGCTTCTTTCCCGAGCTGTTTGCCGCCCGAACCGAGATCGGTACCTGACACACCTGCTTGATGACACCCAGTTGCTTGTCACACCCAGCTGTTCGTGACACACGACGAATCCGAGCCCGAAGGACAGGAGTCTTGGACAAGATCCGACAGGGTCGCTTCGGCCAAGCTTGACTGCGAAGTTGCAAGTCGGTGACAGGAGAGCGTCGGAGTGGACAAGAAATCAATGGTGGCGGACCTGGCGGCGCTGGTAACCGCCGAGTCGCCCAGTTCCGACCTCAGCGCAGTCGATGCATGTGCGGACGTGGTGGCCGACATCGGCGAACGCCATCTCGGAAGCGCCCCCGAACGTATCCGTATCGACGGACGCCAGCACTTGCGTTGGTCGTTCGGCGCGGAGCCGAAGGTGATGCTCCTGGGCCATTTCGACACCGTCTGGCCGCTCGGAACGCTCGCGGAGTTGCCCTGGTCGGTCACCGACAACATCGCCACCGGACCCGGAGTCTTCGACATGAAGGCCGGCATCGTCCAGCTCTTCCATGCGCTCGCATCGCTTCCGTCGCTCGACGGGGTGGTCGTGCTCCTCAATTCCGACGAGGAAATCGGCTCCCCGACCTCACGCGCACTGATCGAGGAGCAAGCCCGTCAGGTCGACGCTGTGCTGGTCCTCGAGGCCGCCGCCGACGGCGCGGTGAAGACCGCGCGCAAGGGTATGTCGCTGTACTGCGTCGACATCGAGGGACGCGCTGCACACGCCGGACTGGAACCGGAGCGAGGTGTGAACGCCGTAGTTGAGCTCGCACATCAGATTCAGGCCGTGGTGGAGCTCGCGGACCCGGCGGCGGGAACGTCGGTGGTGCCGTCCGTGATCAGTGGCGGAACCACGACCAATACCGTTGCAGCGCAAGCGCAACTGTGGTGTGACGTTCGCATGTGGTCCGCGAAGGAACAGGAACGCATCGACCGTTCGATCCGTGCGCTGACACCGGCGCTGGCCGAAAGCCGAATCTCGGTGTCCGGAGGACCCAACCGCGGACCACTGGAATCAGTGTCTTCGGAGAAGCTGTACTTTCTCGCTCACCAGGTCAGCAGTGAGAGCGGGTTGGGAATGCTTCGCGACTGCGCCGTCGGCGGTGCGTCGGACGGAAATTTCACTGCCGCAGTCGGGACTCCCACGTTGGACGGCCTCGGTGCCGTCGGCGGTGGTGCCCACGCAGCGACAGAACACGTAGAGATAGATCAGATGATCCCGCGCGCCACCTTGTTGGCCGGTCTGGTGACTCGAATCCTGGAGGGAGGACTGTGACGATGACGTCGCCGAACAATGTCCAACGCAAGACCGTTCAACCATTCGGAGGTGTATCGCCTTCACGGATGCGGCAAGCAATCAGCCAGGCCGAGCAAGCCGCTCTGCTTGCATGTGTGACTATCGAAACCGTCACCGGGCATGCCGAGTTGGAACAGGTATTCGGTCTGTTCGAGAAGGTATGGCAGCCGGAGAGCGGCAACCCTCCCGTCCATCGGGACATGATGAAAGCGCTCGCGCACTCCGGTAACTACGTCGCCGGCGCTTTTCGTGGCGGAGATCTGATCGGCGGCTCGGTTGCATTCTTCGAGGAACCGCAACATCGTTCGTTGCATTCACACATCACGGGGATCCTGCCGAACGTGCAGAACGGGCACATCGGCCTCGCGTTGAAACTGTTCCAGCGAGCGTGGGCACTGGAACGAGGAATTCTCCACGTGCGGTGGACTTTCGACCCGCTCGTCGCTCGCAATGCCTACTTCAACGTCTCGAAACTCGGTGCGTTCCCGATCCAGTATCTGCCGCGTTTCTACGCGCCGATGAACGACAGTCTCAACGGCGGCGCAGACAGCGACCGATTGCTGATCGACTGGGAAATCGGTAGCAGCAAGGTTTCCGACGTCGTCGCCGGTTCGGGAGAGGTCCCGACTCCTGAGTCGTTGGGAGCGAGCGAACTGTTGTCGATCTCCGAAGCCGGCCTGCCCGTGTTGAAGTCGACCAAGAATCGATTCGTCACGGTGGCTACACCGAATGACGTGTACACACTGCGTAAGTCGGACCCGGCGGCAGCGAACGACTGGCGCCTGGCAGTCCGCGAGACTCTCGGGGGTGTGCTCGCCGAGAACGGAGTGGTTCTCGCAGTCACCAGGACCGGAAAATATGTACTGGACCGTGCGCCGGGAACACAGGCAGGCAGGACAACAGCGGAGGTTACATCGTGAAGATCGACGGAGTTGAATTACGCCGGGCAGCAATGCCGTTGAAGGCGCCGTTCCGAACCTCGTTCGGCACGGAGACCACCAAGGACGTGTTGTTCGTCAAGGTCGTCACCTCGGAGTCGGCGGGCTGGGGCGAGTGCGTTGCGATGTCCGAGCCTCGCTACTGCTCCGAATACACGGACGGCGCCGCCGAAGTCCTTCGTAAGTTCCTGATTCCGTCTCTGGGCGAACTCACCGATCCCGACGTGCACGCACTGAGCGCGACGATGGAACAGTTCGCCGGACACCCCATGGCCAAAGCGGCACTGGAAACCGCATTTCTCGACGCCGAGTTACGGGCCGCCGGGACGAGCATGTCTTCGTACCTGGGTGCAGTAGTCGATCGCGTACCTGCGGGTGTTTCGGTGGGTATCAAGAATTCGATCGACGAACTGCTCGAAGAGGTAGGCGGGTTCCTCGACGCCGGATACCTGCGCATCAAACTGAAGATCGAACCGGGCTGGGACATCGAGCCGGTTCGCGCAGTCCGCGAGAGGTTCGGCGACGACGTACTCCTCCAGGTCGACGCGAACACCGCGTACACCCTGGCTGACGCGCGCCATCTCCAGCGGCTCGACGACTTCGACCTCCTGCTGATCGAGCAGCCGCTTCCCGAAGAGGAACTGCGTGGCCACGCCAGGCTGGCCGAGATGATGCGGACGCCGGTCTGCCTCGACGAGTCGATCACCTCCGCGAAGGTCACCGCCGACGCTCTGGCAATCGGTGCGTGCAGCGTGGTGAACATCAAACCGGGACGTGTGGGCGGTTATCTGGAATCGCGTCGTATCCACGACGTCTGCAAGGCCAACGGAATTGCCGTGTGGTGCGGCGGAATGCTCGAGACCGGAATCGGCAGGGCTGCCAACGTCGCCCTTGCCGCGCTCCCCGGATTTGTCCTACCAGGCGATACGTCGGCTTCCGACCGGTACTTCGCCGAAGACATCACCGAGCCGTTCGTACTCGACAACGGTTACGTGAAGGTTCCGGAAGGGCCGGGCATCGGCGTCGAACCGATCCCTGACCTGCTCGAAGCAATCACCACGTCGGTCGAATGGATCGGCATGGATCGGCTTTGACGAATCACTATGACACACTTCGTTCACAGGACGAAGGAGTGATAGACGTGGGCACCGTACGACCTCGCATCAGTTTGGTGCGGCTTCTCGAAGACGTGGGAACTACGGTGCTGAACCCGGTTGTCGGCGACCCGGAGGCGGTCCAGGAGATCGCCTCGGTGGTCATTCACGACCCCGACGACGACTCACCCTCGACACCGGACTCCATGGTGCTGCTCGTCGGCATCACCGGAGGCGAACGTATCGCGGAGTCCGTGGCCGGCCTGGCCGAGCGCGGAGTACGCGTGGTGGTCGCGCGAGTGACCACCGAGGTCAGCGATGCCGACCGTGAATCCATCATCTCCTCCGGCGTTGTCGTATTGACCTTGGCGCGTGGAGTTTCGTGGGTTCAGCTCACAAGCCTGCTTCATTCGGTGCTCTCGGCACGGAACGAAGTCGGGCACATCCACTCGCGCGGAGGTGGACCGGCCGGCGATCTGTTCGCTTTCGCCAACGCCGTCAGCGCACTTCTGGATGCGCCGATCACGATCGAGGACCGAAGCTCACGGGTCATCGCCTTCTCCGGACGTCAGGAAGAAGGTGACGGTCCACGTATCGCGACCGTTCTGGAGCGCCAAGTTCCTGACCAGTACATTCGAGTGCTCGAAGAAGCGGGAGTCTTCGACCGGCTCTATCGCAGCGATGATCCGGTGTGGGTTTCGGCCGAGACCCTCGGTACAAAAATGGGTCGTATCGCCGTGTCCATCAGAGCCGGCGACGAGTTCCTCGGCTCCATGTGGGTGGCAACCGGTGAGCCGATGTCCGAGGACCGGATGCGTGCACTGCGCGATTCGGCCGGGTTGATTGCACTGCAGATGTTGCGGTTGCGCGGCGGCGCCGACGCCGAGCGTCGACTGCGCGCAGACCTGATCGCAACCCTTCTCGACGGTGGATCCGGTGCGGTCGACGCGATGAATCGCCTCGGCCTCGGGACCGGTCCCGCACTCGTGATGGCATTGGGCCGCAGGTCTTTCGAAGGATCGTCGAAGCCGGACGACGCAGCCCATGTGGTGCGGCTGACCGACGCTCTGGCCATGCACCTGGGCGCGGTCCATTCGCAGTCGGCTGCTGCTCTGGTCAACGGAACCGGCTACGCGGTGCTGTCAGTGCGAGGGCATTCCCCGGCAGAAGCCGAGCTACAGGCGTTCCGTGTGGCCTCGGACTTCCTGGACCGAACCGGAGCGTCCGGCGACACGATCATCGGGATCGGCCGGGTCGTGACCAGACCGGCGCAGCTGAGCCGATCGAAGCGCGACGCCGAACATGCCCTCGAAGTGTTGTTGGCGGGACGAGCGTCGGGCAGCGTCGCCACCTTCAGTAGCGTCCACGTCGATGCCATCCTGTTGGAGATCGCGTCGGAAGCTGCAGCCGAAGGGTTCTCGGACCTCGGACCCATCGAGGCGATCGCCAGCCACGACGCAGCTCATGCGACCTCGTTCGTCGACACCCTCGATGCGTGGCTCAACGCCTTCGGTGACGTCGGTGACGCCGCGGCGTCATTGCACGTACACCCCAACACCTTTCGGTATCGTCTCAGCAAGTTGAAGGGTATGGCCGCGTTGGATCTGGACGATCCCAACGTCCGCTTCCGGTTGATGGTGCATCTTCGTCTGCGCGGTCCACGCTAGCTCGAAAGCCGAAAAATGCGGGTCGCACTGATTTCTCAGCGCGATCCGCATTCTTTGTCAGTGGGTTCAGATCAGCTGTTGTTGCGAAGTGCTTCGACAGCGATGCGGCCGACGGTTCCGATGGAGGCGTCGATCTTCGGGGCGCGGTGGGTGAGCTCGTGGGACTTGGTGAAGACACCGACGGCGTAACGCTTGCCATCCGGGTACGCCACGACGCCGGCTTCGTTTCGTACCAATCCCAGCGTTCCGGTCTTGGCGGCGACAGTGACCTCGTCGGGGAAACCGGACGAAAGGCGATGCGGCCAGACCTGCTTGCTCATGATGGTTCGGACTTCTTCACACGCCGATGCGGGGCCGGCTTCGTCCCTCCAGATTGCAGCCAGCAACATTGTGATCTCACGAGGAGTGCTGGAGTTGGAGCGGGCCGGATCCATGACGGAAATTGTCCGAAGAATTTCGATGGGCGGCATTTCCAGCAAGGTGCCCTTGTCGACACCGAGGTCGTCGTAGACCGATTTGAACAGACCACGGCAGTCACGGACCAAGTTGGTCTTCTCCAAACCGAGCCCGCGCAGCGTTGCGACGATGTTGTCGAGTCCGAGGCGTTCGTACAAGAAATCCGTGGCGGCGTTGTCGCTGAAGCTCATCATGAGCAGAGCGAGATCTCGCCAGCTTGCGGTCACGTCGTCGGCGCAGCCGCCGATACCGATGCCGCCGGAGCGGAACTCGGCGGTCACCGTGGCGTGCTCGGTCGGATCAAGGGTGCCGGCCGCTACTTCACGGGCGTACTGGAGTACAACAGGAATCTTGAAAACGGAGGCGAGGATGACACCTTCGTCAGCGCCGTAGCCGAACTCTTCGCCGGAATCGATGTCGCGTGCGTGGACGAACGCATCGGTCTTCGCTTCGGCGAGAACAGCAGCGATCTCCTGCTGTGCGCTCTCAACGTACGTGGCGGTTTCGGTCATTCGAGAAGCCCTTTCGTCGGTATCCGTATATCTGGGTTATTCGTGGATCTGACGATAGTGAGTCGACGACGGGGGGTCTTGTACGAATCGACGAAGGTTGGCGCACGGTTCGGTGCTGATACGCCGAATCAACCGATTGTCAGGGTGTTCCGGGGGTCAGGGTGTTCCGGGGGTCAGGGTGTTGCGGGGGTCAGGACGCATAAGTTTCGAGGCGACGTCCGACCAGGTCGGCGACGTCGGTCCGACGCTTGTCCGAGACCACGCCTGCCAACAGGATGGTGAACAATTCGTCGATACGGTCGTTCAAATCGCTTCGTCTGGTGAGCACGTTCGAAACCAGTTGAATGCCGGTGAATGCCGAGATCGCCACGCGACCCACCGATTCCGGCTCCACGTCGTCGCGGATGTCGCCTTCGAGCTTCGCGGCCTCGGCCAGTTTTCGAAGCTCGCGGATCCACACGACGTACGGGCCTTGCGAACCGTCGGCAGAGGCCAATTCGAGGGTAAGTCGGACTCCCGCACGAACAATCGGGTCCGCGACGAGTTGGCGGCCCATCTCGTGGCACACCATGACGAGCTGTTCCAGTGCCGGTGCGCCCGTGGCTGCAACTGCGGTGAAGGCAGTGATCGACATCTGGTGCTGTTCTTCGATGACCGCCTGAGCCAATTCGTCTTTGGACGAGAAGTGGAAATAGACCGCGCCCTTGGTCATCTGCGCCGCGGACACGATGTCATTCATGCTCGTGCTGCCGTACCCCGTGACTTCGAACCGATCAGCAGCGCCTTGAAGAATCTGTCGGCGACTGATCTTGGCACGTTCCTGCATTGCTCCCTTGTCCTCCGACTGTTAACACGTGAACCAGTTTTAGGGCCCTAGGTCCCGGACCAGCGCCCCACGGTAGCAGCGAATCTCGTGCTCGCGCGACAGCGCGAAACGGACTGTTCGGTGTGCAATCGCAGGTCACGGTCGGTAGGAGTGACAAATGCGACCGCCGCAACCTCCGTTGGAGGCTGCGGCGGGGAGTCCAGTTATCGGCCAGCGAAATTCGGTCGAAGGTACGGGATCAACGAGTCGAGACAGTTGCCTCGAAGCCGAGGTCGCGTAGCGCCGACTTGAGTTTGGTCTGCGCCTCGTCGAGAGATTCGGGTGACGGCGAAGTATCGGCGCCACTGATGTCGAAGTTCCCCATGTCGTATGCGGGGAAGACATGAACGTGAAGATGCGGAACTTCCAGACCTGCGATGAGGAGACCCGCCCGAGGCGCGTCGAACGCCTTCCGCACAGCCTGACCCAGGGTGCGGGCAACCGCGGTGACCTTGGCAAAGAGTTCAGGATCCACGTCCTGCCACTGATCGACCTCGGCTCGCGGTACCACGAGTACGTGGCCCTGCGTTACCGGCGCAATGGTCAGGAACGCGACAACGTCGTCGTCCTCCCACACGAAACGTCCTGGTAGATCTCCGTTGATGATGGCGCTGAAGACTGAAGGCATACCCCGAGATTAGCCCGCGTCCGGTTGCCAGGAAACTCCCAGGCTGGACGCAGGTTCGTCGGAGCCGGCCCGACAAATCTAGGACGCATGACGACAGAAGCCATGCAGACCGCGGGCAGCACGGACGCAGGGGAGCTTTCCGCGACGACTGTAGTGCTGGACGTGGTCGTCCCGGTATACAACGAAGAGGCCGGCCTGGAGACGTGCGTGCGGCGCCTGCGCCGGCATTTACGCACACAGGTGCCATTCTCTGCACGAATTACCATCGCGGACAACGCCAGTGTCGACGGCACGTTGGCACTCGCACGTTCCCTCGCCGAAGAATTCGACGACGTCCGGGTCGTCCACCTGGATGCGAAGGGCCGTGGTCGAGCACTGCGGCAGGTGTGGAGCGACTCCGATGCCGACGTGGTCGCGTACATGGACGTCGACCTCTCCACCGATCTCAATGCCCTGATGCCGTTGATTGCTCCGCTGCTCTCCGGCCACTCGGACATCGCCATCGGTTCCCGGTTGGCACGTTCGTCGCGCGTGGTACGCGGCCCCAAACGCGAGTTCATCTCACGTAGCTACAACCTCATCCTCCGAAGCGCACTGCATGCTCGCTTCTCCGACGCTCAGTGCGGATTCAAAGCCATGCGAGTCGATGTTGCGCGGCAACTACTTCCGCTGGTGGAGGACACCGGGTGGTTCTTCGATACCGAATTGCTCGTGCTGGCCGAGCGAGCGGGCATGAGGATTCACGAGGTCCCCGTCGACTGGGTGGACGATCCGGACAGTCGGGTGGACATCATTGCCACCGCAGTTGCCGACCTCAAAGGTGTGGTCCGAGTCGGGCGAGCACTGTCGACCGGTTCCCTTCCCTTGACTGAGCTCAGAGCGAGTTTCGGACGTGAACCACTGGTTCCCGGAGTCCCTCGCGGAATGGTCGGGCAGCTCTCGCGCTTTGCCGTGGTGGGAGTCATTTCGACACTCGCGTACGCACTGCTCTACCTCGCACTGCACTCGGTGATGGGTGCGCAGTGGGCCAACGCCGTCGCATTGCTGGTGACCGCGGTATTCAACACCGCCGCCAATCGAGCCTTCACCTTCGGGATCCGCGGGTCGGAAGGATCCGCCCGTCACCAGATGCAGGGCCTGCTCGTGTTCGGGTTCGGTCTACTGCTCACCAGCGGATCGTTGTTCGTTCTCGACGTCATGGCGCCCGACGCGTCCAAGCACGTGGAGCTTGCCGTACTCGTCATTGCCAATCTTGTTGCCACAGTGAGCCGATTCGTCGCGCTGCGCTGGGTTTTTCGCACTGCACAATCCGTAGGAGCCAATCGATGACCGCCACTGCAGAGACACTCGCCGCGCCGCTGCCTGCGCCGGAACCGCAGCGTCAGGTGCGCTGGGAACCGTGGGCGCTCGGAGTGTTGTTGGTGGGTACCGGAGTCGCCTACATCTGGGGCCTGGGCGCGTCCGGATGGGCCAACTCGTTCTATGCTGCTGCGGTCCAGGCAGGTTCGGTGTCGTGGAAGGCCTTCTTCTTCGGTTCCTCGGATGCTGCCAACTCGATCACCGTCGACAAGCCGCCGATGTCCCTATGGTTGATGTCGCTGTCGGTTCGCATCTTCGGACTCAATTCCTGGGCGATGTTGGTGCCGCAGGCACTCCTCGGAGTCGGATCGGTTGCGCTGTTGTGGGGAACGGTTCGACGGTATTTCGGTGCGGCCGCCGGCCTCATCGCCGGCTTGGTACTTGCGCTCACACCCGTAGCGGCGCTGATGTTCCGGTTCAACAACCCGGATGCCCTGCTGGTGCTCCTGATGATCGCAGCAGTGTGGGCGATGATGCGCGCCGTGCAGGACGGTCGCACCCGCTGGCTGGTGTTGGTCGGTATCTTCTGCGGATTCGGTTTCCTGACAAAGCAATTACAGGTCATGTTGGTAGTTCCACCGCTGGCGCTCACCTATCTGATCGCCGGACCGCCGAAACTGGGTAAGCGCGTACTCCAACTGTTCGCGGCACTGGGCGGACTGATCGTCTCCGCCGGATGGTGGTTGGCAATCGTCGAACTGTGGCCGGCCGACTCACGTCCGTGGATCGGTGGTTCGCAGAACAATTCGATTCTCGAACTGACGCTCGGCTACAACGGGCTCGGACGCTTGAGCGGCAACGAGACCGGAAGCGTCGGCGGCGGCGGAATGCGCGGTGCTGGTGATGCTGCGGCCGGTGCTGCTGCGGGAGGCTTCCCCGGAATGGGCGAGGCCGCAGGCGGTATGGCAGCGGGAGGCATGGCACCAGGTCGTGGCGCCGGTGGCGGTATGTGGGGGAGTACCGGCATTACCCGACTGTTCGAATCTGCCCAGGGCGGACAGATTGCCTGGTTGATTCCTGCTGCACTGATACTTCTGGTGGCTGGAATCGTGCTGCGAGGCAGGGCTCCCCGCGCTGACACACAGCGCGCTTCATTCATCGTCTGGGGACTGTGGCTGTTGGTGACCGGATTGACCTTCAGTTTCATGGCGGGAATCTTCCACGCTTACTACACCGTTGCGCTGGCGCCGGCGATCGCCGCACTGATCGGTTCAGGATCCGTATTCGCTTGGCGTCATCGTGACGTCCTCTGGGTTCGCCTCGTTCTGGCAGTGTCGTTGGCCGCAACCGTCGCGATGGCGTGGGTACTGCTCGGACGCTCGCCTTCGTTCGTACCGTGGCTTCGCTGGGCGATTCTGGTCGTCGGCATCGTCACAGCCGTGGCAGTGCTGATTCCGGCAGCGACGCGAGGTCGATTGGCTGTGGCAGTGATTCTCGCGGCGATCTTCACCGGTCTGGCGGGTCCGACTGCGTACGCGATCGACACGATCAACACTCCGCATACCGGTTCCATAGTTTCGGCCGGACCGAGCGTCGAAGGTGGAATGGGCGGGCCCGGCGGTGGACGCGGAGGATTCGGAGGATTCGGCGGCACGGCTGACGGCGGGAACCGTCGGGCTGACGGGGCTGGGACCGGAACGCCGGGAACGCCCCCTGCCGGAATGGGTCAGATACCCGGTGGTGCAACAGCTCCGGGTACCACCACATCGACCACCGACGGAACGCGGGGCGCAATGGGCGGCGGCGCAGCCGGTGGTTTGCTTCAGGGCAGCACACCGGGAGCCGCGGTCGTGTCCACCCTCGAAGAGAACTCCGACCAGTTCACGTGGGTAGCCGCGGCAATCGGGTCGAACAGCGCATCGGGCTATCAGCTTGCGACGCAGTCACCGGTCATGGCTATCGGAGGGTTCAACGGGAGTGATCCGTCCCCGACACTCGCGCAGTTCCAGCAGTACGTGTCAGAGGGCAAGATTCACTTCTTCATCGCCGGCGGTGGGATGGGTGGCGGTATGAACGCCGAAGGTACCGCTACCGCGATCTCGACGTGGGTGACCGAAAACTTCACCGCCACAACGGTGGACGGAGTAACCCTCTACGACTTGACGGTTGGGGGCTGACCAACATGAACGCACGCCAGGTCCGCATCGGAGGTGCTCCCCCCGATGCGGACCTGGCGTGAAGTTGTATGTCTGAGGTTCGTCCTCAGGTTTTGAAGGTGGTGTTCGCCGGCCGCGGGTGCTGCTGCGGGTCGATCGAGGGTGGTGGGATGAACCAGGGTTTGTTGTCGACGCCGATGCGGATTACCCATTTTCCGACGAAACCCGATTTCCGGTGCATCAGCCGGTGATGTGAACGGCACAGTAGGACAAGGTTGTTCATCACGGTCGGGCCGCCGTTGGCCCAGTGCCGGATGTGGTGTGCGTCGGTCCAGGCGGGCACGCATGTGCAGCCGGGGAAGGCGCAGCCTTTGTCTCGGGCGATCAGCGCCACTCGCTGTTCGGCGGACACTAATCGCTTTCCGGGTTTCGCATCGAGCGGTGCGCCGTGGTCGTCGAGCAGTACGGTGGAGAGGAAGCAGTCGCAGCCGAGGAGTCTCGTCTGCGAGACGGACAGTGGCCCCAGCCAGGGCATGTGCCCGACATCAAGATCCGACACAGCCACTCCACTACCAGAAGTAGCGGGTGCGGCTGCGCAGTCCCGATGCTCAGCGAGGTCGCGGGCGTTGATGTGCACGTTCACGTGCGGACGCTGACCACCATCGAAACCGGTCTTCGCGCAATCCAAATACCGGCGGATCAGTTCGGTGAACCCATCCGCAGTCCGCTTCGCCGCCGACCGAGAATCCGGGGTTCCATCCGGTGCCGGGGTGGGCATCGTCAGATTCGACAACGCCGACAACAACATTTCCCCGGTGAGAGCATCGAAATCCCCGCGCACCACCACCCGACCATTCAACGTCGACGCGATCCGCAACTCATTCCGATCCACATCCTCGGCGGGCGGAACCTCATCGGACTCGAACACTCGCTCCAAGGTCGCGATCACGTTCCGCACCTTCGTGGTCGTGGCCTCCACCCCCGACGCGGCAGCCAACAACAAATCGATACAGCGAGGGAGCGCTTCCTCCGGCATGCCCTTCGGTGGTGATTCGCAGAACGCCACGATCAACACGGCATGATCGAAGGAGCAGTCCCCGCCATCGAACCGGGCCGCCACCGCCGGAAACGGCCGCAGCGCAGCCCCCAGGGCGGCGATCTTCTTCCCGTCCCGAACCTGCAGCATCGTGTTTGCCGCCAACCAGCAACCCACCCCGCGGCTGGCAATCACCTGATCATCAGGACGCATCGAGAGTTCGTCCACCACCGCCACACGAACAGCCTCGAGACGAAGAATCTCCGCACTCGCCTCGATAGCGGCAGCACGCAACTCAGAAGCAGACAGCTGCCACAGGCGTCCGCGCAACCCCACCGCAGAACCCGAAACCACGTCCGACAGATAGACACTCATTGAATCCCCCGATCCCCACCCAAAACAATACTCGAACACGCGTTCGAGTCAAGCGTCAATTTTGTTGGGCTGGGGTGTGTTGCTCGAGGTGGCAGATGAGACTGGTATGGCCGTGCGTCCTCGGGTCGATGAGAGAATGAAGCGTGCCTGATCGACCTGAGATTGTCTGTATTTGCGGCTCTGTGCGATTCGCTGAAGAGATGCGGGAGGCGAACCGCGACCTGACGTTCGCAGGCGTGATCGTCGTCGCGCCGGGCGAAGCAGACGAGGCGATCTCTGTCGAGCAGAAAACGCTGCTCGACGCGCTTCACCTGCGCAAGATCGACCTGGCTGATCGGGTGCTGGTCGTCAACCCACGCGGATACATTGGCGAGTCCACGCGCCGAGAGATCGCGTACGCGCGCGCCACCGGCAAACCAGTGTCGTTCACGGCGCCGTTTGATCAGTAAGCGCCTCGTTGGTGCAGGCGGCAAGGAAGATCCCAGGCAGAGTTGCGAGTGTTGCAGGAGAGTCGGTGGAGCGCGCTCCCGTCCGGAACCGCCACGCAGTCGGTTCGAACACCGTGCGCCGATCTACGGGCGGTTGACCGGTCGCCTTCACCTTCGGGAGCAACGGACCGATCACCTCCCCCGCCTCATCCGAAATCGCATCACGCAAAACGCATAAACACTCGCCCGTGAACTACCGGATCAGGATTGGCAACACGCTCTAAGCGCGAATGCCGTCGAGGTCGTGGACCACGTCGCAGCAGGCGCCGAGCAATTCGCGATCATGGCTGATGAGTAATACGCCGACGCCGGTTTCGGTGGCGCGACTCTCGATCAACCGAATGAGCGCGGCCGTCGTGGCGGCGTCGAGCATCGCCGTCGCCTCGTCACAGATGAGGTATTTCGGTTGTTGCGCCAGCGATCTCGCTAGACAGGCGCGCTGCAGTTGGCCGTCGCTCACCTGGTGGGGTCTACGGGACAAGAGATCGGGAGTGAGGCCCACTTCTGCTGCCAGTGCGACCACATCGATTGTCCTACCGGCAATATCGCCGGGTTGACCGATGATCGAGGCGAGCGTCTGCCGAGGGTCGGTTGATGCGCGAGGTGACTGAAACAGCATGGCCACCGTCCCGCGCAGTGCCGCGGATACCGAGAATTTGGTACCCACGACGGGTGATCCGTCGATTCGCACCTCGCCTGACCACGGTGCATCCAACGAGGCGAGAATCCTTGCAAGTGTTGATTTTCCGGTGCCAGAAGGCCCGGTCAGGCCGATCAGCCTTCCCGGCGGAATTTCGAGCGAGACGTTCTCGAGCACCGGTCGGTTCCGGTGGTAACCGCTGGTAATTCCCAGAGCTTGCAAACTCATGTCAGCCCACCTTCCGCAGCGTTCGGTACGTGCGGTCACCCAGTGTGACCAGTTCGGTCGGGCCACCGGATTGTTTCGACTCCGGGCGTCGTAGGTGATAGACGCAGTCGTCGGGGAGATCGGTGAGTTGCGGTGGTGATCCGGGCATGGGATTCAAGCCTCGGGATGGCAAGGCGTCGAGCAGGTCTCGGGTGTAGTCGTGCAGCGGATCTTGGAACACCAGAGCCGCCGGACCGGTTTCCATGATGCGTGATGCGTACATGACGGCAAGTCGATCCGCGACATCGCTGCGGGTGAGTGATGCAAGGTCATGGGTGATGAGCAGGACAGCCGCCCCGGAGTCAGCGCACTCTCGAAGTAATCCCATGACGTGGTCGGTGAGTTCGCGGTCGAGGTTGGCGGTGGGTTCGTCTGCGACGATCACCGATGGATTCCCGGCCAGCGCACCGGCAATGGCAACGCGTTGCGCCATGCCGCCCGACAGTTCGTGCGGGTAACAGTCCAGGGCCGACGGTTCGAGTCCGACGCGAAGTGCCAAGGCGTCGCAAGTGTGATCGCCGCCGAGTGCGTCGATCGTCTCCTGTAGTTGCGATCGCGCAGTCCGGACGGGGGTGAGATGTGTTGCGGCGGATTGTGGAACGAGAGCCACGTGCCGCCCACGGAACGCGGTGCCGGAGAAGACGTCGATCTCGAGGTCCGCTGTACCGACGGTGACCGTTCCGGTTCGAGAAGCATTCGGTGGCAACATGTTCATGACCGAGGTGGCGATGATCGACTTGCCACACCCGGATTCGCCGACAAGCGCGGTCACCGTGCCGGCTGGAACGTCGAGGTCGATGTCGCTCGCAGCGTGGACTACGGATCCTCCGGGCAAAGGGATCCTGACGGTGAGGGATTCGATGCGTAGGCCGCGTTTCACAGTCGTAGCTCCGAAGGTCGAGGGGGCGTCAGCATCGACCGCAGGGCCGAACCGGCAACTGCAACAGCGACGGTGGCGATCACGAGGACTGCGGCGGGGAATGCAAGAGTCCACCAACCGCCGAGGAGTAGAGAACTGCGTGCCTCTTCGAGAAGCGTCCCGAGACTGGGTTTGTGCGGGGGAAGACCGAAACCCAGGAAGGACAATGTTGATTCGTGCCAGACGGCATGGGGCAGCAGGAGAACGACTGCGATCAAGGCCTGTGGCGCCGTCGCCGGCACGAGGTGGCGCATGATCACGTGACGTCGACTTGCTCCCGCGAGAATGGCGGCGTCGATGTAGGGACGCTCGCGCAGACTCAAGATCTCTGAGCGGATGATCCGGGCCACTTGGGTCCAGTGGGTCAGTGCGATCGAAAGCACGATGGCGGCAATGCTTCCACGGAACATCGCGACGATGACGATGCCGAGCAACAGGTGGGGGAGTGCGTTGACGGCATCGGTGCCGCGCATGACGAACCTGTCCACCCAGCCGCCGACCAGTCCGGCCGTAGTGCCGACGGCGACGCCGATCACCGTGGCGAGCAGCGCGCAGGCGAGTGCGATCAGAAGTGAGGTTCTGATGCCTGCAGCTATGCGCACGAATAGATCTCGGCCCGCCGAGTCAGTTCCGAACGGGTGATCGAACGACGGAGCCAGGCGAGCCGCCGAGAAGTCTGTGACTCGGTCGTCGACGTCGGCCAACCATGGGACCAACGCCGCGTACAGCGCAACGAGGATCAGCACGCCGACGGCGATCTTGAAGCGTCGTTCAGCCATCGGTACTCACTCTCGGGTCGAGGACTGCAACGAGGACGTCGGCAAGCAGTGAGCCGAGCATGACCGTCAATGTCGTACCGACGGTGAGGAACGCGAGCAGTGCCATGTCTAGGTCTCGCGCAGACGACACGATGGCGCCGGCGATCCCCGGCCAACTGAACACCTCTTCCACCAGCACTGCCCCGACTATCAGCTCGGGCAACCGCACGCCGACGATGTTGACGAAAGGTGCCAGTGATGTGGGCAGTATGTGGCGCTTCGTGATGGTCGGCGTCGGGATACCGCGTGCTACCGCGCCGGCGACAAATCCCTCACTCTTCGAACCCACGACGGACTCTCGGACGGCAAGTAGGAGCCACGGCATTTGCGAAATGGCGAGCACCGTCACCGGTAGGACCAAGTGCCGGATCACCTGTCCCGGTGTGGGATCGGCGCCCCCGTCGGTCATTCCGGCGACCGGGAGCCAGCCGAGAGTCAACGCGAAGAGCGCGATGGCACCCAGCGACAAGACAAACGGCGGAAGTCCTTGGACCACGACGCTCAGCCCGGACACCGTCTTGTCCAGGAATCCTCCACTGCGGATTCCGGCGAGAACACCGAGTGTCAGCGAGGCGAGAATCGCGATGAGGAGTGAGATCCCGACCAGCAGCAGGGTCCATGGCAGACGTTCGAAGATGACTTGGGAAACAGGCTGATTGAACGATCTGGAGATCCCGAGATCGCCGGTGAGCACACCCTGGAGCCAATTCCAGTACGTGCTGTACCAGGGGTTGTCGAAACCCATCTGGTCGGCGATCAACGCTTTGTCCGCGTCGCTTGTCGTCATGTATCGCGTGCCGAGGTAGCCGACCAGTGGATCGAACGGTGAGATCGCGGCGGCGGCAAAGAGTCCCGCGGACACCACGGCGATGACCGGCACGATGAACAACACCCGCCGACCGACCATCGTGAGGATGGCCTTTCGGCGGGAGTTGTCACGGTGGCCCCGTGTCGGCCCCGCGTCTGGCCGAACGTCGACCGCTGTCATTGCCCTCGGGCCCACGTCTGCAGTGACCACCATGGACCCCAGGTCACACCGTGTGAGTGTGGTTCGAGTACCGGTCCGGACATCTGCCAGTCGGAATCCTTCGACACGTACGTATGGTCGAGGAACACGAGGATGACAAATCCGGGATCTTCGACGTACGCCTGCTGTACGTCGCGATACGCGGCATCACGCGTTGCCTGATCCAGGCTGCGGCGTCCTACTTCCAAGCCTGCGTCGACTGCTGGATTGGAGTAGTCACTGGCGTTGTCGTAGATGCTGCCGACCCCGGGCGCGATGTACTTCGAGTTCAGCGCGTCGTACGCCTGTGTGTCGGGGTCGAAAGGTTCGTCGCCGCCACCGAGAAGCGTCGAATCCTGGTTGATGCGAGGGTCTATACGGTCCCAGGAGAGTGCTTCGAGGTCCACCTCGATGCCGACAGCGAGAGCGTCGGAGGCAAATGCCTGAGCGAGATCGCGTCGAACGGTGTCGACGGAGTTGTACATGATCGTGAACTGTGCCCGCTGACCGTCTTTCGAACGGATTCCGTCGGCACCTTCGATCCAGCCCGCCTCGGTGAGTATTCGCTCGGCCTGGGTCGGGTCGTAGGCGAAGGTTGCGTTCGGGTTGTACGAATCGCCGTAGACCTCGGGGATCGGAGTGGCGGCGACGCGGCCGTGTCCGCCCAGGACGTTGTCGATCATCGACTGGCGATTGGCGGCGAGGTTGAGCGCCATCCGCACGGCTTTGTCGCCTGCCACGGGATTGTTCGTCGGGAGTGAGAGTCCGCGCCAGTCTGCTGACTGATGGGCCGTCACGGACATGTTGTCCTTGCCTGAGAACGTATTGGCAAGCAGTGGAGGGAGATTGGTTCCGTCGATCTCGCCGGACGCCATACGTTGGGCGCGGGTGTTGTCGTCAGGAACGTAGAGGAGAGTGAGCTTCTTGATCTCCGGCGCACCGTCCCAGTAGTTCTCGTTCGCCTCGAAGACCGCTCGATCCGGTGAGAGGTCGACGAGTGTGTACGGACCCGTACCAACCGGTGCGGTGTTCAACGGCGACTCGGCGGCAAGCCCGGGTGTCGCGAGGGACTCCGATGGAACCATGCCGATCAGCATCTTCGTCAGCAGTGGGGCATACGAGTAGGCGAGGCGGAACTCGACTGTGCTGTCGTCGACGGCCACGACGTCGCTGATCATGTCGTACGACGACCGCGCTTCGGAGGCGGAAGCTGGATCGAGGATCGCCTTGTACGTGGCAACCACGTCGGCGGCGTCGAAGGTCGATCCGTCGGAGAAGGTGACCCCGTCGCGGAGTTTGACCGTCCAGACTGTCGCGTCGGCGTTGGCAGTGGGCATCTCCGCGGCCAGAGACGGCTCGAATCCCGGCATACCGGTGCCTCCGGTGAGCCGGACGAGACCGTCGTACATCTTGGCCTCACCGGCAGCGCCGAACCCTGCGACCGGGTTGTAGCCGCCCAGTTCGTAGCCGTCGGCCAAGACCAGGCCGTCGTTGTTGCCCGAGGAGTCGGTGCCAGTCGGGCTACTGCACGACGTGATCAGAAGTGCGCCGATTGCGGCGGTTGCGGTGAGCGTCAGAACGCCTGGTTTGTGGAGTTTCACGGGTGTCCTTTCCTTGGTGGACAGGTGTCCGAAAACATCTGTTCACCTATTCAGGTATTCATATGATCTCATCTCGAAACGGATATTTCGCACAAAGGTCGAACGCTGGGACCTTGGCCCCGTCAGTGGCACTCCGAGAGCGCTGTTATCGCAGGCCGTAGTCTGTTCCCCGTGCGCGTACTAGTAATCGGCTCCGGAGCCCGTGAACATGCCCTCCTTCTCTCTCTTGCTCGCGATCCAGGTGTCACGGCCCTGATCTGCGCGCCTGGCAATGCCGGGATCGCAAAAATCGCCGAGCAGCACCCCGTCGACGTAGCTTCTGGTGACGCGGTTACCGCGCTGGCCCAGAAGGTCGAAGCCGACCTCGTCGTCATCGGACCCGAGGTTCCGCTGGTCCTCGGCGTCGCGGACGCGGTGCGCGCAGCAGGTATTGCCTGCTTCGGGCCTTCGGCCGACGCCGCCCGCATCGAGGGTTCGAAGGCTTTCGCCAAGGACGTGATGGCTGTCGCCGGCGTCAAGACCGCTCACAGCGAGATCGTCGACAATCCGGCCAAGCTCGACGAAGCACTCGACCGCTTCGGTCCCAACTGGGTGGTCAAGGATGACGGGCTGGCCGCGGGCAAGGGCGTAGTCGTCACGACGGATCGTCTCGCCGCGCGCGATCATGCCGCTGAACTGCTCGAGACCGGGCACCCGGTTCTTCTCGAATCCTTCCTCGACGGTCCGGAAGTTTCGCTCTTCTGCCTCGTCGACGGTGAAACCGTGATCCCGCTGCTCCCGGCTCAGGACCACAAGCGCGTCGGCGACGGAGACTCCGGACCCAACACCGGCGGTATGGGCGCGTACACACCCTTGCCGTGGCTGCCCGACGAGATGGTCACGCAGATCGTCGACGACGTCGTCAAGCCCGTCGCTGCCGAGTTGGTCGCACGCGGTAGCAGTTTCTCCGGCCTTCTCTACGCCGGACTCGCGATCGGTGTCGACGGCCCGGCCGTCGTCGAATTCAACTGCCGATTCGGTGACCCCGAAACTCAGGCCGTGCTTGCTCTCCTCGAAACGCCGCTGGGCGGTCTACTCAATGCGGCATCGACCGGAACACTCGATTCGGTCGGTCCGTTGCAGTGGCGCGACGGTTCCGCTGTCACGGTCGTGATTGCTGCCGAGAACTACCCGGCGACCCCCCGCACCGGCGACGTGATCACCGGAGCCGACGCCGACGGAGTCCTGCATGCCGGTACCAAAAAGCGTGAAGACGGAGCCGTCGTCTCGGCCGGCGGGCGTGTGCTGAGTGTTGTCGGAGTGGGCAAGGATCTGACCGAAGCGCGTGACGACGCCTACGCAAAGATCGCCGACGTCAAGCTTCCCGGCGGTCATTTCCGCACGGACATCGGACTCGGCGCCGTCGAAGGGCGCATCTCTCTTCCCTGACTCGTTCTTTCGGAGGGCCGGTGAACTTTCTGTTCATCGGCCCTTTTCATGGAAAATCAACGGTTCCTCGAAGTTACCCACGAGTATGGACTTCTCGTTCGGTTTCTCCCGGTATATCTCAGCGCGGGGGTCACGGAAAGAGAAGGGCACACTTGAGCATTCGCGCTGGATTCAACGAACGGCACGCACGTACCAATTCCACGCTCTCGCGTAGAAACTTCTTGGCAGCAACAGGATTAGCTGTGGGCGCCGCTGCGCTCTCGTCCTCGTGGACTACGGCCGCCGCTGCGCCCAGGCGAGCATTGAGCGACGGAGACCGTGTCCCTGCGCTCGTGATCGGCAGCGGGTACGGCGGAGCCGTTGCGGCACTTCGGCTGACGCAGGCCGGCATCGACACACACATGGTCGAGATGGGGAAGTCGTGGACCACACCGGGGTCCGACGGCAAGGTCTTCTGCCCGATGCTCTCACCTGACGGACGTTCCTTCTGGCTCAGAGACCGTACAGTTCAACCGGTTTCGCACTTCTCCGGCGGCTCGGTGGACAAGAACATCAGCCGCTACGTCGGCGTTCTCGACGCCGAGGACTTCGGCGGGATCAAGGTCTACCAAGGCCGAGGGGTCGGCGGCGGGTCGCTGGTCAACGGCGGCATGGCCGTCACACCCAAGCGCAACTACTTCGAAGAGATCCTGCCCGGGGTCGATTCCAACGAGATGTACTCGACGTACTTCCCGCGGGCCAACGCTGCGCTCGGAGTCAACAACATCGACCCGGCCTGGTTCGAGTCGACCGAGTACTACAAGTTTGCACGAACCGGGCGAAAGACCGCTGAGAGATCCGGTTACACAACAACATTCGTGCCGAATGTTTACGACTTCAACTACATGAAGCAGGAAGCTGCTGGTCAGGTCACCAAGTCTGCCCTGGTGAGTGAGGTCATCTACGGCAACAACGCGGGAAAGAAGTCTCTGGACAAGACGTACCTCGCTGCGGCATCCGCCACCGGCAAGCTCACGATCTCGGCGCTGCACGTCGTGACCTCGGTTGCGCCGGCCGCGACCGGTGGTGGATATCAAGTGGTGATGAACCAGATCAACGAGCAGGGCAACACCGTCGGCACCAAGACGGTGACCGCGGACAAGGTCTTCTTCGCGGCCGGCAGTATCGGCACCAGTAAGCTCCTGGTCGCGATGAAAGCACAAGGGCAGCTGGCGAATTTGCCGGGTGCGGTTGGGCAGGAATGGGGGCACAACGGCAACGTGATGGTGGGTCGCGCCAATCACATGTGGGACGCCACCGGCGCGAAGCAGTCGGCGATCCCCGTGATGGGTATCGACAACTGGGCTGACACATCCGCTCCTGTGTTCGCGGAAATCGCGCCCTTTCCAGCCGGTACCGAACTGTGGGTCAGCCTGTACTTGGCGATTGCCAAGAATCCGCAACGTGCTCAGTTCCAATTCAACTCGGCAACAGGCAAAGTCGGTTTGAATTGGCAGCGCTCGCAGAACCAGCCGTCGATCGACATGGCGAAGAAACTCTTCGACAAGATCAACAAAAAGGAAGGCACGATCTACCGGACCGACCTCTTCGGTCCGGTGCAGACGTGGGGCGACCAGTTGACGTACCATCCCCTCGGCGGTTGTGTGCTTGGCAAGGCGACCGACGGCTACGGTCGTCTGCCGGAGTACCCGGGACTGTATGTCATGGACGGATCCCTCGTTCCGGGCAATGTCGGAGTCAATCCGTTTGTCACCATCACCGCTCTGGCCGAACGGAACATCGAGAACATCATTGCGAACGACATGAACTAGAGCGGCGACTCGGGGTCAGGTGCGGTGGGATCAACTTCCTGCCGCACCTGCTCTGCGTGGCAGCGGTTACAGTCACCTGGACAGACGACGGTCGATCCAGGGATGTAGACGTGAGGCGGACAAAATCCGAGGTCGACGGTGATTGGCTCCGGTGGGGCGTGCCGTCGAGCGACGAGCTGGTGGTATCCGAACACGAATTAGACGACGAGCCCGAAGATTTGGTTCTGTGGGGTGGTGCGTCGAGTGCTGATCAACCGGTGACATGGGAAACCCACGCGCACCGATCGAACGAGATTCTGTTCCCTCGTTCCGGCATTGTGGTTGTTCGCTCGGGCGCCCAGATGTGGACATTGTTGCCGGGACGAGGGCTGTGGATACCGGCACTGCATCGACACTCGGTGCGCGTTGCCGCGGGTGCGCAGTTCCTGACGGTGTATTGCGCTGTAGGGCAGGGGCCTTCGCTCGGTGATCACCCGGTTGCGGTACACGGCACGCCGCTACTCTACGAGTTGTTTCTGCATCTGAGTGCTCGCGAGATGTCGGACGACGCGAGGCGCCGCGCCGAGCGAGTGTTCCTCGACCTCGTCGTTCCCGGCGACGAGCGCGGAGCGATGAAGATCCCCGATTCGGGCCCGGTCGGGCGGATTGCACGCGACCTGTTGTCTCATCCGGAGGACCCACGCAGTTTCGGAGACTGGGCGAACGAGATCGGCGTCAGCACCAGCACTTTGGCTCGTCGGTTCAAGGTGGACACCGGCGTGAGTTTCGGCCAGTGGCGAGTGCTGCTTCGGATGAACGTGGCGATGTCCCTACTCGGCCAAGGTGTTGCGGTCGCCGACGTGGCCGAGCAGATCGGATACTCGACGCCCAGTAGTTTCGTCGCCGCTTTCAAACAGTCCACCGGTGTCACGCCGATGGCATTTCGAAAGAACGCGGATCGTTGATCCGATTTCGACATTCTTTGACAAAACTCCGCGATTGCGTCATCCCCTGATCCGCTCTACCGTTAGCCATGTAGGCGAGGCTTACTTTACTTTCCGGGTTCGGGGTTCGCCCGAAACCCGCTCGACAGCATGGGGCAGAAGTGATCGATTTTGTTGCGCCGCGTTCGAAACGCGGTAGCAGGGCCATCTTCATGGCTGTGGCAGTGGCACTTTCGACGGTGCTGGCAGCATGTGGCACCTCGACGACCGACGCGAAGTCCGACGGTGATGCGTGGACGTATGTCGATGCGCGTGGTCAGCAGATTTCACTCGACAAGATCCCTGAACGCATTGTGGCGACGGCGGACACCGCGCCGGTGCTACTCGAATACGGGGTCGTTCCAGTCGGTATCATCGGCTTTTCCAGGCTCGACGAATCCACGTTGAATGCATTCGACTTCAGTGGAATTGCCCATGTCAGCGAGACCGACACAGATATCAGTGCCGAGAAACTCCTGGCAGTGGACCCGGATCTGGTCATCGACATCTGGAGTTCGTACAACGGCGGAAACTTCGGCAGCATCTGGGGCGACGATATCGCTCGCGTCGAAGAGGTTGCTCCCATTGCAGGTGTCGAGATCACCGACGGGGCGCAAGCGGCGTTGGACAACTTCAGTTCGTTGGTCCAGGGTATCGGCGGCACCGACACCTCGCCGGTCTACGCGGCAAAACGGGAAGAGTTGAGTGCGCTCGGTGACCGGGTGCGTGAATTGGCCACATCGCGAACGAATATCTCTGTTGCATACGTGATTCCGTTGGAGTCGAGCCTTGACTACGCGGTGCCGGGATGGACTCCGCTCGGAAGTATTCTCGAAACGATGGGCGTCGAATTCGCGAAGCTGGACAGCGAGGACGGTTTCTGGGCATCAGCGAGTTGGGAAGAGCCGGGTGTCTTTCCGGCCGATCTCCTCCTGATTCCGCCGACGTGGTCTGACGCACCGGAGCTCAATTCGCCGACGTTCACCAGGCTTCCGGCTGTGGTTTCGGGCCAGGTTGCCTCGGTAGAACTGCGTACGGGGTACAGCCTGACGGGCATCACGGAGCAGATGAGGCGTTTTGCCGACGTCTACGAGAAGAGTGCGAAAGTCACCTGAGTGGCATCATCGCGGTGCGTGAACTCGCAGTGATCGATTGACTCGGTCGAGGATGCCGATGGCAGTGGTCAATGTGTCGAGATCACCTTCGTCGAGGGCTGTCAGTTCTTGGGCCAGGACGCCGATGCGTAGTTCGGACCGACGGTCCCGACGCGCGCTTCGCTCGTCCTTCACGAAAAGCGTGCTCACCCGGCCGTCTGTGGGATCGGGTCGCCGCTCGATCAGGTCCTTGTCGGAGAGGATGCGCACCAGCGTGCTGACGGTGTTCGGGCGTCTGGAGAGGCGATCGGCCACGGCCCCGATGCGAGTGCCGGGATGGTGCGCGACATCGTGAAGTACCTCGGATTGTGCCTCTGGCAAAGTCGCGTCGGTACCCGACGTATCCATGTATTCACGCAGCGCTCGACGCAATTCGAACGCCGCAGCGATGAGTGATCTCGATGCCTCTTCCGCAGTGGGCACGCGATCAGAGTAGCGATCGATCCCGTGTGATCCACGTCCCAAAACTGTATCTGACACAGATATAGTTTACAGTTTCTCAAAGGGTAGGGTCACCTAACTATGACGGTAGATGAAGCTGTCATGCTTCACGACGTACGGGACACGATCATGAATTTTGGACAGAAGTCACGCAGTGTAATGCTGATCGGCGCACTGACATTGGTGGCAGCTCTCAGTGGCTGCTCGAGCGACGCCTCGCCCACAGACACTGACATCAGTGCGTCGACTCCGGCGGACTCTGCGTTTGTCGCTCCGCGAGAAGTCCCGGCTGGAATGGGGAGCGGAAAGTCGGACGGCGAATTCCCTCGTACCGTTTCACACTTCAAAGGTGACACCACGATCGAATCGCAGCCCGAAAAGGTTGTCGTCATTTCGACCGGGCAAGCAGATGCGCTTTTATCTCTCGGCGTCGTTCCTGCGGCTTCGACTCGTGGTGACGGTGCGGACCTGGTGCCGCCGTACCTGTTGGCCGCATACCCCGAATTCCGCGCCCAGCTAGGTGATGTCGTCGACGCAGGTGGGCGCTTCACACCGAACTTCGAAGCGATCGTCAAGCTCGATCCTGACCTGATTTTGATGAATGTTGCAGGGAAGGATGCTGATTCGCTGTACGACCAGCTTTCGGCAATTGCGCCCACCGTGGCAACGCAGGGGACCGGCGTCAACTGGAAGCAGGACTTCCTGCTGGTTGCCGACGGGGTAGGTAAGACGCAGCAGGCGACGGCACTGCTGGATACGTTCAACGCCGACGCCGCGGCCTTGGGTTCGTCCCTTTCATCGCCGACGACAGTGTCGTTCACCCGCCAGAACGGAAATCGCTTGCGCATCTTCGGTATTCCTTCGTTCACCGGAAGTATCGCCCAGGATGCCGGCCTGACGCGTCCGGAGTCGCAGCAATTCGACGACACCTCCCGAGACATCAGTGAGGAAGAGTTGAACGTGGCGGACGCTGATTGGATCTTCTACGGAGTGCAAGGCGGGGACCCGGCGACGTTGACCAACGCGCCGTTGTGGGCGCAGTTACGTGGAGTGATTGCCAACCATGCCGTTGCTGTCGACGACGACGTCTTCTACCTCAATACCGGGCCGACTGCGGCTCGTGAAGTGCTGAAGGTTCTGCAGAGCGCACTGCAGCAGTAGTTGATTCGGACTGGTTGTGCGTGCCGACGAACCGGAAGACTGCTCCACCCGCAGTGACGGCAAGCGTCGCGAGGACAGCTCCGGCAACGACGTCGGTGAGCCAGTGAGCTCCCAAGTAGAGGCGAGTGAGCGCGACGACAACGGTGACCGTCACGGCGAGCAGCATCAGAAGTCGTTTGACGGCCGGTGTTCGGTCGACGCTCACAACGAGAACCGCAATGCCGAACAGCGCTGCTGTGCCCGTGACGTGACCGGACGGGAACGAGTGGCCGGTCTCGAGAAGAACTTGGATGTTGGTCGGTGGACGTTCGCGACCGACGAGCGCTTTGATTACCGTGCTGGCGACTGCCGCACCGCCAACGGTTCCGATCACGATCAAACCTGGAACAACCGAACGCGCTCGCCACGATATGAGCACTCCGCAGGTGATCCCGAGCAGCGCGGTGGCGACCGGGCTACCGAGATCTGTGACGGCGACCGCGATCTGGTTGAGGGCGCCGCTCCGATGATCGACCATCCAGTCGGTCACCGGCCCGTCGAAGCTCGTCAACCACCCGTTTCGATATACCTGGATCGAGAGCGTCACCAGGGCGAGGGCGAGCCCGGACGCGCGGAGCGCTGTTGACCGAACGCTGGAGGCCCGGTAGATCGAACCGAATGCGAACAGCGCGGCTGCCACCACGATTGCGGCAACCGCAATTTCTGCGGTGGTGCTCTCGGTCAAGACTTCGGTGACCACGTTTCGCACGGTCGACACAGTTGCTGGCATGAATGCAGTGTGACGATCAGAAGCTGAAGAAACGCTGAACGTAACTCGGTCATGGGCCCACCGTCTGCTCTACTGGGTGCATCCGAACAACTGCGTGTCGACGAAACGGGGCCGGTGGTGCGAGTACTGGTTGTCGAAGACGAAGTACGCCTGGCCGAGACGATCCGGCGGGGATTGGTAGCCGAGGGATTCGTGACCGCCGTGGAACTCAACGGGGACGACGGATTCGCGATTGCCTGCAGCGACGAATTCGACGTGATCGTTCTCGACATCATGTTACCGGGCAAACACGGATACGACATCGTGCGGGACCTACGCGCCCGGGAGGTGTGGACGCCGATCCTCATGCTCTCGGCGAAGGACGGCGAATACGACCTCGCTGATGCTTTCGATCTCGGTGCCGACGACTACCTGGTCAAGCCCTTCTCGTTTGTAGTATTCCTCGCGCGGCTTCGCGCACTGGTGCGGCGCGGCGCTCCCCAGCGTCCATCGATACTCGCCGTGGGAGACCTGTCCCTCGACCCCGCCAAACATCAGGTGATCAGAGCGGGAATCGAATTGACGCTGACGCCACGTGAGTACAGCGTTCTCGAGTTCCTGATGCGCAACAACGGAGTCGTGGTCACGAAGACCGAGATCGTTCGCTCCGTCTGGGACACCAACTACGAAGGTGACGAGAACATCGTCGAGGTCTACATCGGTTACCTACGTAAGAAGGTCGACCTCCCGTTCGGAACCCACAGCATCGAAACCATTCGAGGCATCGGGTACCGCTTTGTCGGCACTGCCTGATCTTCAATCGGTCGGTAGCGGAATTGTCACCTCGAATCGACTTCCACCGCCTACCCTCTCGCTGACGGAAATGGTTCCGTGATGCGCCGCAACGATTTCCGACGCGATGGCGAGTCCGAGTCCGGAGCCACCTCCCTGCCTCGACCGCGGCTGGTCTAGGCGGACGAAGCGTCCGAAGATTCGTTCGCGTTCTGCTGCAGGGATTCCGGGCCCGTCGTCCTCGATCACGATATGGGCTTCGTGGCCGGCATCGGAACACTCGAGATGCACGAGGGTCTCGGCGTGCCGCACTGCGTTGTCGACCAGGTTTCGCACCATGCGCGCCAACGCCCTCGGGTCTCCGGATACGCGAACCGGAGCAACGGTGGCGGTGACCGCGATCTCGGAGATACCGTCGATCCGCTTCTGCTCGGCGAACAGAATGTCGTCGAGGTCGACGTCGACGACGGTACCGATGGATTCGAGTTCGCTTTCGTCCGAGCGCGCGAGAATCAACAGATCCTCGATCAACTGCCGCATCCGTCGCGCCTCGGGAAGTAGTGCGTCTTCGATCAGTGCGTCGTCGAGGAGATCCGGGCGTCGGTGTGCCAGTTCGAGAGCCGTCGTGATCGTGGACAGTGGACTACGTAATTCGTGGGAGGCATCGCTGACGAATCGTTGTTGAGCAAGTGCGCCTTCGTCGAGGCGCGCCAGCATGTCGTTCATTGTTGTTGCCAGTCGGGCTATCTCGTCGTTCCCGGACGGGACGGGGACTCGTTCACCTTGACGCCCACTCGATATCGAGGCAACCCGAGCGCGGATGCGTTCCACGGGAGCGAGAGCCGAACCCACCAGGCGGTAAGTGGCAAACGCGGCCAGTCCAAGAACCAGGGGCCCGGCGATGGCGAGCAGAACGGCAACGGTGGTCACCACGGTTTCAACCGGTTCACGGTCGGCGCCGACGAAAACGGTGACCGGTCCGGCCGGCGTCTGAGCGCCTTGTCCGATCAGCCAGTAGTCCTCGTCGTCGGACTTCTTGACCCTTCCATAGGTGTCCGACTCGTCAGGGCCGAGAATGCGTTCGGACAGTAGGTCGCTGTCAGTTCCAGGCGATTGGGCGACGATTCGGTGATCGGCGTCGACGATCTGCACGATTCCGATCTGGCTGTCGGTGGACAGAAGCGAAGGGTCGAGATCGGCTGGGCTCTTCCCGGTGAGTTGCTGGACCAACTGTGCGGCACGGGCCTCGGAGCTGTTCAGTGCGGACAGGTGCAGGGAGTTCGCCAGTACGAAAACCAGTGCAAGCCCGGCGATCACCAAGCAGAAGGCGATCACGAGGGTCGATGCCACGGTCGTCCGGGCGCGCACGCTCCACCGGGACGGGTGCAGAATCGACTCGCCGATGACGTTCATGGCGTCCAGTCTGTACCTTCGCGGCTGTGCATATATACAAAGGCTGTGCATATACAAAGACGGGTGACGCGGCCTCGTAATCGGACCGCGTCACCCGTCTAGAGGATCAAGCCACTCGCTTGGCGGTTCGGCCGCCGAATTCGAGCATCACGGCGCGTCCGGTGTCATCGGTGACGAAGCGCCCCAACGTCCGCGTGGTGTCGGCGCGAGCAGCGAAGTCGAGGTCGTTGACGAAGGCGATCGGGATCGCCGGTGGCCAGACGATGTCCTCGTATTCGCCGAGGTCCTGCGCGCTGCCCATGCGGACGCCGATTCCCTCGTCACCGGGGGCGACGGTCATGGTCAGGTTGCCGGCCTGGTACTTGCCCAGGACGGCGTCGACGGCAGAAGGTTCGGGCTCGACCACGTCGAGAGATGCCGGCGCGGGCAACTCTGCGAGGTTGGCCATGCACCAGTCGACGATCTTCTTGCCGATTCCGCCGCCGAGTGCGTTGGTCAGCACGGTGACGGCGAAGTTCTTCTCAGGCACGGTCAAGAACTCGGAGACCTGGAGGTTGCTGACGTTTCCGCCGTGCCGCACTACCTGTGTGGTTCCGTATCGAGTCAGCAGCCAGCCGATGCCGACTTCCTCGAACATCATCGCGGCGGGACGTTGCGGCTTCTGCATCAGCAACCGGGTGGACTCGTCGAGCGGCTGTCCCTCACCCGGGTGTTCGCCCGACAGTGCGTAGCGTGCCCAGACGAGCTGATCGCGCACCGAGGACCACATTCCACCGCAGGGCGTCATGCCGCGGTCCAGTCCGGTCTCGTTGGACACGAACGGCTCACCCTCACGGATGTAGTGGCCGAGTGCAAACCGGTGGGTCATCACGTCCCAGGGCAGGAACGCCGAGTTCTTCATCTCGAGTGGGTCCAGAACGCGCTGCTTGACCAGCTCTTCGAAGGTCAGTCCACTGATCTTGGCTACGACGTATCCGGCGAGAACGAATCCGGAGTTGCTGTAGGAGAAGACCTCTCCGACGGGAAATTCCTGTCGTAGTTCCTTCAGCCGTGAAATCGATCGACCCAGGGCGTCTTCACCCCAGCCGGCCGAGAGGCTGGCGTCGCCGGTGAATCCGCCGGTGTGCGTCAGAAGATGACGCATCGTGACTGTGCGGGTGGCTTCGTCGTCGGCGAGGGTCAGTTCGGGGACGTACTCGACCAGTGGGGTGTCGAGATCGAGTAGGCCGTCCTCGACGAGTGCCATCGCGGCTGTTGCAGCAAAAACCTTTGTGGTGGAGCCGATCATGAACATCGTCTTGTCGGTGACCGGGAGCTGGGTTTCGACGCTCTCGATGCCGCTGGTGACGACGATGTCCTTGTCGCCGTGCACGATACCGACCGAGACGCCGGGGATGTTTGCCTCGACCCTCCACTGGTCGACGAGTTCCTGAAGCTGTTCTTGCATCTTTGATTCCTCGAGTTCGCTGGCGTTCTGTGTTTCGGCGTTCGGTGTTTCCGTCATCGTATGTGTATCGGTCGTCGTCACGCGTTAACCCGTGGTAGGAAGCGGAATCCGACGTACACGCCGTCGCGGTGCGGCCGTACCGTCGTCCAACCGGCGGCCCCGGGTTGACGGGTGGTCCAGGTCCCCGGGATCTGCGACGGTACGAGAGTGGCTACCGCTGCAGGCTTCTTCGGAGCTGTTTCGTCTTCCTCGGGATTCGGGATGACGTCGCCGATGACGGTGATCACAGCCTCGTCAGCGGACTCTCCACGACGGAACTCGATTGCTATTCCGCCCGAGCTGTACTTACCCAGAACCGAATCCGGAATCGACTCCACACTCGCGGGGTTCGGGGCGAGGGCTTGCGGAGGTTCGAGTCCGACCAATGCGGCCGCGGCTTCGGTGAAGAGATCACGATAGAGGCCGTCTGCTTTGCCGCCGCTGGTCAGCAGCGCGATCGCGACATTGTGGCGGGGGAAGATGCGCAGATATGCGTGCTGCCCGATGGTGCTGCCGTCGTGGCCGAAAATTTCTTCGCCCGACCAGGTTTCGTGGAACCAACCCAGACCCCAGCCCGACTTGTCCGGGAACAGTTCGCTGATATCGATTTCGGGTGTACGCATCGCTGCGGCTGATTTTTCCGACACGATCCGCACACCGTCGACGCTCTGACCTTCGAGAAGGCCGAGTTCCGCGAACGTGAGCAGATCTCCGATGCTGGCAGTGATGCAGCCGGCCGGCCCCATCGAGCGCGTGATCGGCCAGACGGGCATCACGACGGAGTTCCCTGTATGGCCCGCTGCCACAGAGTATCTCGGAGTATCTCCGGTCAACGTGAGTGTGTGCGCGAGGCCGAGTGGATCGATGATCCGCTCCTTGAGGATGTCGTCCCAGATACCGCCGCGAAGAACCTCGACGATACGAGCTGCAAGGACGTACGCGGAATTCGAGTACGCGAAGCCGTCCTCGAGTGGATGAACCTGACGGAAGTCACGCAGGCCCTCGACGTAGCGTTCGACGACGTCGTCTCCGCGACCCTTGTCGATGAAGAGGTCACCGTCGATTCCGTTGCGATGGTTCAGAAGTGCGCGAACCGTGATGCGGGCGGCTGTTTCCTCGTCCTGCAGTGCGAAGTCGGGCAGGATCGACCGGACGGTCGCGTCCAGGTCGAGCAAGCCTTCGTCGACCAGCTGCATGACCAGCATCGCGGTCCATACCTTGGTGATGGATCCGATCTGGAACAGGGAGTCGGTGGATACCTCGACCCCGGTGTCTGCATTGATCACGCCGGAAGCCACCGTCGTACGGGTGATTTCCTTGCCGCTGGAATCGAGTGTGAGAATACCGAATTGAGCACCGGTGACGCCGTAACGCTCACACAGTACGTCCAGTGAGCGCTTCCACGCGTCGGCGCCGGCAGATGCGTTGGCCAGGCCGGTCTTGGGCAGCTTCGCGGAGGTGTATCGCTTCACCCACTCGATGAGCCGTGTGCTGTAGTCGATTCGGTGCGAGATCGAGCCGTTGACGAGGAACCCGTGGCTTGCACCGGGATACGCCACCAGTCGGGTGGGTACATGCTGCTGGCGCAGTGCGGCGAACCAGGCCTCGGCCTGACCCAGCGGGCACCGCTCGTCCGACTTTCCGTGCAGGATCAGCGTCGGAGTCACCACGTTCTTCACGGCGGCGAGCGGTGAGGCTGCCAGCAGCCCCGCGGAGTTCTCGGGAACAGTGGTGCCGGTGGCGAGCGACGCGAGGTGCGGACCGAAATCGCAGACTCCGGCCATGGCGTTGAAATCGCAGATCAGCCCACCGGCCACCGCCGCGGCAAAGCGATCGGTCTGCGAGGTGAGGTGGCAGGTGCTGTATCCGCCGTAGCTGTACCCGGTGATCGCCAGTCGGTCCCCGTCGACAAGTCCCTCGGCGACAAGCGCGTCGATCGGCTCGAGGAAGTCGGCTTGGTCCGAGGTACCCCAGGCGCCGTTGACGGCGTACATGAAGTCTGCACCGTACCCGTCCGATCCACGTGGATTGAGGGTCAGGATGCGCCAGCCCTGCGCTGCGAGAACCTGATGGGCGGGGTGATAGGTATCCGCAACGCCGGTCCACGCGTTGTGCGGTCCGCCGTGAATGTCGAGCAGAAGGGGTGCAGCGCCATCAGTTTCGGGAGCGGACAGCAACCAGCCGTGCACGGTACGGCCGTCGGAGATGGTGAATTCGCGCTCCTCGGCGGCAAACAGGGTCACCTCGGGGAGTGCTTCTGCGGTGAATTTTGTCAGCGTGGTGACAGCGCCGCTGTCGAGATCGACGAGTGCGACCTCGCCGAAGGACTGCTGTGTGGTGACGATGACGGAGGCGACGCGGGCGTCACGGGCAACGGAGAGCGCCGAGACGACCTCGTTGGGATTGGCGACGAGGGAGCGAGAGGTTCCGGTTTCGATATCGGCTGCATACAGATGCGTCCATCCGCGATCGCGGAGGCAGAACACGATTTCGTCGCGAGTATTCGACAGTGCCGGTGTGCCACCGGGGTAACCGGGCGCGCCGGGCATCACGTTGCGATCGAGATGAGCTGTGAGGGTGACGTCGACCGGTGTCTCAGTTGGGCCGGGGACGGACAGACGGATCAGGTCGGCAGTTCCGACACGGACCTCGGGGGTGCCGATGGCGACGACCGAATCTCCTTGCGGGTGCCACAGTGTGGAGCCCTGCACCCCGGTGGCGTGACCGAGTCGCTGCGGCGGAACTGACAGATCGTCGACGAGGATTCGGTAAGCGCTGAACGTGAGGTTCAGATCGCTGTCCGGTTCGAGATTCGCGGTGAAGGCAAGAGCCGTGCCGTCGGGCGACCAGGACGGTACGTCCGCATTCCAATCACCGTCGGTGAGGCGTTGTACTGCCTTCGTCTCCAGACCGACGGTGTGCAGGTGGCGACGGAAGGTGCCGAGCCAACCGGCGCCGTCCACCTTGTATCCGAGTCGGTCGGTGACGATGGGCGCATTCGGATCGGTGGAGTCCGAACGTGAGATCACAGCGGCGAATGCAATGGCATTTCCGTCCGGGCTCCAGACCGGTGCGCCGGCACCGAGGGGGAGTGATGCTGCTGTGGTGAGGGTTTCGGCCTCGCCGCCGGCGAGCGGGATCAGGTGCAGCTGCGCGGAGTCGCCGACCTTGCGGAGGAAGGCAATCGAGGTTCCGTCCGGAGAGAACCGAGGTGCCGAATCGGCGGGCCCCGCAGTGAGGCGGCGAGCCTGGGAATCGCGGGACACTGCCCAGAGCGATGTAGTTGCCTTTCCGGCAACAATTTCCGAGCGAACGAAGACGACCACGGTGCCGTCGGGCGAGATTGCGGTTTCAGTGGGTGTGACCACGCGGTGGAGGTCGTCGAGAACAAATGGACGGTCAGTCATGTAGATCCTTCGAATCGGAGAAATAGATGCAGACGTAAAGCTTTGTCTTCCGGCTTATTTCAGAACTCGGATGCCTGGGCCCGCCAGGGTTCCACCAATCGGCGCGTACAGGGACGTCGCACCGTTGAAGAACATGAAGTTCGGCGATGTGGATACCGGAACGACGTCAGAAGAGGTGAACAGTGCCTGTTCCGCTTCCTTCCACACCGAGCAGGATTCCTGCCCGGGCAGAACCGAGGCCTTCGCAGCCAGTTCGGTGTACTCGGGATTGTCGATCGATGCGAAGTTGACGCCCGCCGGAGGGGTCGGGCCGGAGAAGTACGGAACGAAGATGCTGGGAGTGTCACTCTGGACGGTCAGACCGATCGAGATCGACCAGGATGTCAGGTCCTTTGCCGCGAACGTATTGGAGATGATGAAATTGTTGTCACCACCGCGAAGCTCTACCTTCGCGCCGAGTTCCTGCCACTGCTTCATCGCGTATTCTGCTGCTGCAGAAGTGGTATCGCGGTAGTTGGCAAAGATGACCGTCAATTGCAGCGATTGACCGTCCTTGGTCAGAACGCCGTCGGATCCGGGCTTCCAGCCGGCGTCGGCGAGGGTCTTCTTCGCCGCGGCCATGTCGAACTTCGGAACTACACCGGTGACACTGTCGTAGTCACATGCCCGCGGATCGACAACGGCCAATGCCGTAGCGCGCGAACCCTTGCCACCGGTGTTGATGTCCGTGTAGTCGTCGAGATCGATTGCCTGCACGAGCGCGCTGCGCACCGCTTCGTCCTTGGTGGGAAGAGCAGAATTGTGGTTGAAGATGAACTGCCCGCTCAAGGTGTTCGACGTCATCGATTCCAGGCCGGACGCTTCCACACGTTCGATATCCGCACCGGCCACCGGTGCTGCGTTCACCGTTCCGGTGAGGACCAGGTTCGCCGTCGTCGCCGCGTCGGTCACGATCTTGATCGTGACGGCCTTGGGCACTCCGAGGGTGTCCGATGTGGTTTCGCCGTTCGGTCCCCAGTTGTATCCGTCGCGGCGTTCGAGCGTCACGTGATCGTTTGCCACTACTTCGGTGATCTTGAACAGGCCGGTTCCGTTGCTGCTGCCGCGAACACTGGCGGGGTCGTCGAGTGCTGCCTGGCATGCCAGTTTGAGAGCACCGATGCGCTCGAGCAGGAAGGGCGCAGGTTCCGCCGTCTTGATCGTGAGCTCGTCGCCATCGGCGGTTGCTACTGCAGTTTCGGGTACCGACGCTCCCAGCCACGGCGAGCCGTTCGTCTTGTCGACGACCCAGTTGATGTTGTTCGCGGCTGTCTGGGCAGTGAACGTCGTGCCGTCTTCACACGTGATCCCTTTTTTGAGGGTGAAGTTCAGCGAAGTTCCGTTCTCGCTCCATTTTTCGGCCAGATACGAGCCCGCTGCACGGGTTTTGGGGTCGATGGCCAACAACGAGTCGTTGGTATAGCTGTTGATTGCCTGCGTGGCAGTCAGGTTGGTGATCAGGGGATGAAGGTTGCCGGGGTCGGTGTTCACGATCGTCGTGAAACTCCCGTCCTTGGCGTAGTCCCCGGAGGTACCGCCGCCAGGATCAGAGGTGCTTCCGCACGAGGCAACCGTGAGAACGCCGATCGTGACCAGAGCCGCGGTGGGCACTGAGCGAGCTTTCATCTGATGCACCTTTTGATCGAAGGATGTCGTTGATCAATGCTGCGCGAGGGACGTGGCCCAGGTCTCGTTGAATCGACTCATGCTGAGCACCTGAATCTGTCGGATCGTCACAAAGGATGGTCGTCGTTTCTCACGGAAGTGTGGTTCGGCTACCGTCGGGGTGTGCGCTCAGAATCTCGTCGATCAGATATCCAGACCTTCCATGTCATGGATGTATGGAAGGCCGCGACCGAACGTCAGCGGACGCACGGTGACGTTCTGACGTTGGCTGCCGGTCAACCGTCGACCCCCGCGCCGGCACCGGTGCTACGTGCGACGCGCGAGATCCTCGGCACCGAACTACTCGGGTATACCGAGACTTTCGGGATCCTGCCGCTACGCGAAACTATTGCGCGCTACCACAGCGAGCGATCGGGAATAGCCGTCGACGCCGAAGACGTGGTGGTGACGACAGGTTCGTCCGGGGCGTTCACCTTGCTTTTCCTGGCCGCGTTCGACGAGGGCGACACCGTGGTGGTCGCTCGCCCCGGATATCCCGCCTACCGCAACACCCTTGCCGCTCTCGGCTGCAACGTCGTCGAACTCGACTGCGGGCCGGCAACCCGATACCAGCCGACGGTGGACATGCTCGAGGCCTTGCCGTCGCCGCCTGCCGGTCTGATCGTCGCCAGCCCGGCAAATCCGACGGGCACGGTGATCTCGCCCGAGGAGCTCGCTGCGTTGGCGACGTGGTGCGAGCAGCACGGCACCCTTCTGATCTCGGACGAGATCTACCACGGCATCGGATACGGCGATCAGCACACGTCGAGCGCCTGGGAGACCTCACGCGAATCCGTAGTGATCGGCTCGGTGTCCAAGTACTTCTCGATGACGGGTTGGCGGCTCGGGTGGATGTTGGTGCCGACGTACTTGCGGCGCCCGCTGCAGAGACTCGCGTCGAACATGACGGTGTGTCCACCCGCGATCTCTCAGTACGCCGCCATCGAGGCGTTCTCGGACGAGGCGAAGGTCGAGTTGGACGGGCACGTTCAGCGGTACGCCGTCAATCGTGAACTGCTGTTGACCGGGTTGCCGAAACTGGGCATCACCGAACTGGCTCCCGCCGACGGTGCGTTCTACGTCTACGCGGATATCGGCCATCTGTGTGGCGACGAGGGCGCCACCGCGTGGTGTGCCCGGTTGCTGACAGATACCGGGGTCGCGTTGGCACCCGGAATCGATTTCGACACCGTCCACGGAAACCGGATGGTCAGACTTTCGTTCGCGGGCGCGACAGCCGACATCCAGGAGGCGCTGACCCGCCTCGAGAAGTGGCTCGGGTAACAAACAGCAGGGTCTTCGAGCTGTTTCGCCATGCGGAGGTGCCCTCTGCTGGCACGATGTCGTGGTGTCTTCTGCAGCTACGCCCAAGGGTGAACGACGTCGCCAAGCTCTGGTGGCGTCCGCTGCTGAACTTTTGCTGGAGGGCGGGTTCGACGCCGTTCGTCACCGAGCGGTGGCAACCAGGGCCGACCTTCCTCTGGCTTCGACGACCTATTACTTCGACTCACTCGACGATCTGATCGCGTGTGCCGTCGAGCTCAACGGCAACGCCGACATGGAAGCGATGCGCGCCAGAGTGGCTGCGGTGACCCAACGTCGGCGGGGCGCGGAATCAACCGTCGAACTTTTGGTCGAGCTGCTGCTCGGAGACGAAGAGAAGCGGCCGGAGAGCCGCGAACGATTGATCTCGCGCTACGAACGATTTGTGGCATGTGCCCGTCATCCCGCGCTTCGTGACGTGCAGTTGCGCCTACGCGCCCAGCTCGACGACCTGTTGACCGATGCGCTTCGACGCTCGGGCCGAACGGCTCCCGAGGGGCAATTGCGCCGTCTTGTCGCGATGGTCGACGGCGCGATGATCACGGCGCTCGGGGAGTACGACCCGGATCCACGCGGGTTGGCCAGAGGAATGCTCTTGGAATCGATCGACGTGATGGCGCCGCCGGTCTAGCTCGGGGGCGACAGCTGCTCTAGCTCGGGGGTAACAGCACTGCTCGGCCACCGTTAGACTGAGGCCTCGTGAGCCGCATCCCGAATGTCCTTGCCAACCGATACGCCAGCCCGGAGCTTGTTGCTCTGTGGTCTCCCGAGTACAAGATCGTGCTCGAGCGCCAATTGTGGGTGGCGGTGTTGCGTGCGCAGGCAGAGCTGGGCATCGACATTCCGGCCGACGCCATCGACGACTACGAGCGCGTCATCGACAACGTCGACCTGGCGTCCATCGCGGACCGCGAGCGGGTCACCCGCCACGACGTGAAGGCACGCATCGAGGAATTCAATGCACTCGCCGGACACGAGCAGGTCCACAAGGGCATGACCAGCCGTGACCTCACCGAGAACGTCGAGCAGCTGCAGATCGTGCGTTCTCTCGAACACGTCTACAACCACGGTATCGCCGTCGCCGCCCGTCTGGGTGAGCGCGCTGCCGAGTACTCGTCCATCGTGATGGCCGGCCGCTCGCACAACGTCGCAGCTCAGGCCACCACCTTGGGCAAGCGTTTCGCTTCCGCGGCCGACGAGCTTCTCGTTGCACTGACACGTCTGCGTCAGCTGATCGATCGCTACCCGCTGCGTGGGATCAAGGGCCCGATGGGTACCGCTCAGGACATGCTCGACCTCCTCGACGGCGATGCGGCCAAGCTCGAGCAGCTCGAAGCGAAGGTCGCGGAGCACCTCGGATTCGCCCACGTACTGACCAGCGTCGGCCAGGTGTACCCGCGTTCCCTCGACCACGACGTCATCTCCGCGCTCGTCCAGGTCGGCGCGGGCCCGTCGTCGTTTGCACACACGATCCGCCTGATGGCCGGCCATGAGCTGGTCACCGAAGGCTTCCAGCCCGGCCAGGTCGGCAGCTCGGCGATGCCGCACAAGATGAACACCCGCTCGTGCGAGCGAGTCAACGGACTTCAGGTGATCCTGCGCGGCTACGGCTCCATGGCAGCCGAGCTCGCGGGTGCACAGTGGAACGAAGGCGACGTCTTCTGCTCCGTCGTGCGTCGCGTCGCTCTGCCGGACGCGTTCTTCGCGATCGACGGCATGTTCGAGACCTTCCTGACCGTGCTGATCGAGATGGGCGCGTACCCGGCCGTCATCGAGAAGGAACTGACGCGCTACCTGCCGTTCCTCGCCACGACCCGCGTTCTCATGGCAGCGGTGCGCGCGGGCGTCGGACGCGAGACCGCCCATGAGGCGATCAAGGAGAACGCCGTCGCAGTTGCGCTGGCGATGCGTGAGGAAGGCAAGGAGCCCGACCTGCTCGATCGCCTTGCCGCCGACGATCGTTTGCCGCTCGACCGCGCCGCACTCGACGAGGCTCTGGCCGACAAGGCGGCCTTTGTCGGCGCCGCGTCTGCTCAGGTCGACGCCGTTGTCGCCGAGGTGCAGAAGCTTGTCGACGCCAACCCCGAAGCTGCGGCGTATGCGCCGTCGCCGATTCTGTAAGGGCTACGCCCCTGTGCGCCTTTTCGGTAGTCACCACTACCGAAAAGGCGCACAGGGTCGAAGAGCATGAACTGCATCTTCTGTTCCATCATCGCCGGTGAGGCCGAGGCCAGCGTCGTCTACGACGACGCGAATGTCCTTGCCTTCATGGATATTCGGCCGTTCACATCCGGCCATCTCCTGGTCGTGCCGAAGCGCCACGCCAGTGGATTGTCCACGCTCGATTCCGGCGACGGTGCCAGGATCTTTTCCGTCGCACAGAAGATCGCCGCAGCGATGCGTACCGGACCTCTCCCCATCGACGGAGTGAATCTGCATCTCTCCGACGGAGCTGTTGCGGGGCAGGAAGTCTTCCATGTTCATCTGCACGTCATTCCGCGAAATCGCGGCGACGGCTTCGGCCTGCGTGCGCTACCTCGCACGCCCAATCGGGCAATTCTCGACAGCACGGCTGCCGTCATTCGCGGTGCACTGAACTAGCGGCACCGGCCACTTTCAGGGACTGCCGATCAGTTCGACAACGGAGTCCAGAAGGACACTGCGCCAGCACAACCAGTCGTGGCCGCCGTCGAAGATCCGATACGACACTTGCGCTCCGGCAGCCTCCAACGCCTGTGCGACCGCTGCGCTGTGCCCGACCATGTCGGACTCGTGCCTACCTACTTCGAGGACAACGCGTAAACCGTCCGGCACGCCATCGCGCTCGATGCGTGCGGCGATGTCTCCACCCGGCGGACCGTCCTCGCCGCGCTTCAAGCCTGTCGGCCACCAGAATGAACCGGACCCGCTGGCGACCAGCGCGAAGTGTTCGGGGAATTCGAGTGCTGCGAACATCGAGGCCAGGCCGCCGAAACTCTGCCCTGACACCACCGTTCGCGTTCGATCAGACGAGAAGGGTGCGACGGCGCGCACCTGCGGAAGTAGTTCGTCGACGACTGCACTCCAGTAGTCGCGGTTGCACGGCAATTCCTTCGAACGACGTTGATTGTCAACGGAATCAATGGCCAGCAAAACGCAGGACTTCAGTTTGCCGGTCTGGACTGCACGATCGAATGCGGCACCTGCTGGCATGACCTCGGCCCAGTGGCGCCCGTCGAGAAGTATCACGAGCGGCCGTTCTTCGAGCGGTGTCAATCCGTCGTCCACGGTCTCGTAGATCCACACCGGCCGCTCGACGTCCAACGTCGAACTGGCCCAGGTGAGCTGTATCGACTTCCTGAAAACTGGAGCATCCCAACCGAACTGGACCGGCGCCGAGGGCATCTCGGCGACGGAACGCCTTGTGTCCACGCCTGCGGAAAGCGGATTGAGTGGGTCGGCAATTCGGTGTTCGAGCAACCCCAACCAGCGGGTGCGGCGGGTCGTGTCTTCCTTGCCTGCTCCCGGATAATCGAATTCGTCGACTACGGACTTCGGCGCCGGGATGATGCTGTAACTGCTGCGCCAGGTGTTCGAGACTTCGGCGGCGTAGAACCACACCGGACTCTCGCCGACCCGTTGCATCACGCTGAGTTGTTCCGCGTGATGGTCGGTCAACGAGTTTGCGTCGAGGTAGACGCGCTCGACTTCCGCCTCCTCGGGCTGTCGCCAGAGGAAAGTTACTCGAACTGTATGTGTGTCAACACTTTCGATGATCGGCGTGCCTTGTTGCACTATCCGGTTCCAGAAGGTGTCGATGTCGGGCGAGGCCGCGAGGGAAGCGGACAATTCTGTCACCGCCTGAGTTAGCATGAGCACAGCCTAACCTAATTTCATGGGCTTTTGAATTCGAGGAGTGGTCCGCCAGTGGGCGTCACAATGAAAAAATCGCGCGCCTTGAAGGTGCTCTCTGCAGTCTTGGTGGCAGGGTTCGCTCTCGCCGGATGTAGTTCTGCGGATGCCGATTCCGGTGCTGATTCGGCTGCATCGCAGGGCAATTGGCCCCGCACGGTGGAAACGCCGAAGGGGCCGGTGGAGATCACGTCGAAGCCGGAGAGGATCGTCTCGACCAGTGTGACGCTGACGGGCACGCTGTTGTCGATCGACGCTCCGGTGGTGGCTACCGCATCGACGGGACCGAACACCGACGTATCGGATGCGCAGGGGTTGTTCACACAGTGGGGCGACATTGCTCGAGAACGTGGACTCGCAGTGCTGCCGATGGGCGGAGCGAACGCAGAATCCGTTCTGGCCCAGAACCCGGACCTCATCGTCGTCTCGGCGACGGGAGGTGACTCCGTCGTCGATCTGTACGAACAGTTCACGGCCATCGCTCCGACAATAGTGGTGGACTACGGCGGAAGTAGTTGGCAGGAAGTGGCCGCCGTGCTGGGTGAAGCGACAGGTCTCGAAGACAACGCAGCGGCCACGGTCGCGAAATTCGACAGCGCAGTAGAGGCAGCGAAGGCCAAGATCACACTTCCCCCGCAGCCGACCACCGCGCTCGTCTACTACGAGGACGGCAGCGGCGCCAATATCTGGACGCACGAGTCCGGGCAGGCGAAGTTGCTCACGGCGATGGGTTTCACGGTCGCCGACATTCCCGAGTCTGCGAAGAGCAGTGAATCCATGGGTAAGCGCAAGGACATCATTCAGGTCTCGGCCGAGAACCTCTACGACGGTATCGCGGGCAACACCCTGATCTTGGTCAGCGCCGACGACGGTGCGGTGAAAGCGGTCGAGGCACTTCCCCTGTTGGCGCAGCATCCGGCAATTCGTGATCACCATGTCTATGCCGTGGGGCTCGATACCTTCCGTCTCGACTACTACAGCGCAACCAACATGGTGAACCGGTTGGTCGAGCAGTTCAGCTGAGACATAAGTACTGGACATAAGTACTAGGCCTTTCACCCCGAACTAGTCCTTTGGTTGTAGCCGAGAATCGAACATTCCCTTCACGTTCGCCGAATGTGGGACCAAGTGGTGCGCGCATGCCACCATGAACGTCAATCATCGGATGCGGAATGGGGAGTGGATGTTCGACTCGGCTGGTCAGAATGTCTCGGGGCAAGCCCTGGCATCGCGAGGGTGGGGACGTTTCAACCTGAACAACCCGGCCACGGCGGCCGTGATCGTCGGCCTGCTGAGTGTGCCGTGGGTGTTCGGTCTCGCCAGTCTCAAGACTGAACCCGAGACGAGCAATCGAGTGCTGAGCGATCCGGGAACCGTCGTCGGCATCATGGGTTTCCTGACGGTGTTGACCGTTGTGGCGTGTGCGCGCCGGCGGTACCCGATCGCGTACTACCTCCTGACGTTGGCAGGATCCGGCGGATTGATGCTCTTCCTCGGCAGTCGATCGCTGGGGGCCACGCCGCTTTTCTGGTTCGCGATCATGGCAGTGTCCATCCGGGTGAGCGGCATGCGCCTGGTCGGACTGCTGGTCCTCGGAATGGCGATGGACGTGATCTTGGCGATGTATCTCACCGAGCGGGACGGGCTGACGGTCGCAGAGGTTCAGGTGGGGGAGTTGCCCCACCTGTTCCTCGAGCCGGCGGCAAACACCGTCACGAGTTTTCTGGTCGTCGCCGCCATGGGAAAGATCGTCGCGCGTCTGCGAAAGCAAGCAGTGGAGAACAGTCAGGCGGTAGCGGATCTGCACCGGGACCGCGAACGCAAGATCGCGAATGCCGTTGTCGCCGAACGGCAGGACATGGCACGTGAGTTGCACGACGTCGCGGCTCACCACATGACCGGCATGATCATCCAGGCCCGTGCCGCCGACAAGTTCTTCTCGAGCAATCCCGAACAAGCGCAAGCCCTCCTGGGCGGCGTCATCGAGCAGGGGCAGCGGGCCCTCAACAGCTTGCGGCAGATCGTGGGGATCCTCCGTCTGGGTGAGGAAGACCCCGATTTCCCGACGCCTATGGTCTCCGACATCGACGAGTTGGTGGACGACTGCAGGCGCACCATCTCGTCGATCTCGCTCGAGAAGGTCGGCCGCTTCGACGACCTGGACAGCGGAGTCCAGTTGACGTGCTACCGCATCGTCCAGGAGGCGTTGTCGAACGTCCTTCGCCATGCGCCGGGTAGCGAGTCCAAGGTATGTCTGAGCCGAGAAGCCGGTGCGGTGAGAGTCCGGGTGATCAATACGCTCGGGAATGCTCGTCCGTCCTCCGACGGGCAAAACCTCGGAATTGTGGGAATGCGCGAACGCGCGACGCTCATGGGTGGTCAACTGGACGCCGGACCGAATTCGGAAGGTGAGTGGGCTGTGCAGGCACTGGTGCCGGTGAACGGGAGGATCAACGCATGATCGACGTCCTTATTGCAGACGACCAGCAGGTGGTACGGCAGGGGTTCGAACTGTTTCTCTCCGGCCACCCCGAGATTCGCGTCGTCGGGCATGCCAAGACGGGAGTCGAGGCGTACGAGCAGGTGCGTGCACTGCGTCCGGACGTCGTACTGATGGATATCCGAATGCCTCACGGTGACGGGTTGACCGCGACCAGAGAGGTCCTTGCCGAGTTTCCGGCGACCCGCGTCGTCGTGATCACCACGTTCGATCTCGACGAGTACGTTTTCGAGGCGCTCGACAGTGGCGCCGCAGGGTTCCTGCTCAAAGACGCCGATCCCGAGGAGCTCTCGTCGGCAGTGCTGACCGTGGCCGAGGGTGGCTCGGTGCTCTCTCCGAGATTGACGTCGAGACTGATCGTGGAGTTCGCGAGGCGCAAGCCGGCACCGATGTCCACGGCGCGCTCCGGATCGGATCACGGTCTCAGCGCGCGTGAAATGGATGTGGTGCAGTTGCTGTCACAAGGCTTGGGAAACAACGACATCGCAGATTCCCTCAGCCTCGAGCAGAGCACGGTGAAGTCGCACATCAGCAACATCTGCAAGAAGCTGCAGGTGCGCACCCGTGTGCAGATCGTCATCTGGGCGTACCGAAACAACGTGATCGCCGTATCGCGCTGACGCACGGGACGCTGCGGCGCATCCGGCACGGCACGGGCAGGGAAATTCCACGTGCCCCGGGTTCGACCCCTCGTCGAACCCGGGGCAGCTGGGTCGCTCAGCCCAGCAGTTTGGCTTTGAGCGTCATGACGGTCGCCGGACTCAGACCCAAGCCCTCGGTCAGGTAACGATCGACCGACCCGTAGGTCTGGTCCAACTGGGCGAGGCCGGCATCGAGATAGCTTGCCTCGACACCCAACAGGGGCTCCATGTTGACGGCCATCTGTTCGCCCAGGCTCGCCGCGATGCCCGCGCGCGTGGCCTTCATGCCTTCGGCTGTGTACTCGTTGGTCAGCAAGTAGTCGTTCATGATCACCGAGCGGTCGACACCGGCGATGCTCAGCAGCAGAAACGACGTCCAGCCGGTGCGATCTTTACCTGCAGTGCAATGGAAGACCTGTGCGCCTTCGGTTTCCGCGAGGCCCGTGAGCAACTGTGCGAACCCGGCTCGCTCCGTCGCTCCGGTGACGAAGGCGCGGTTCATGTCCTGCATCATCGATCGTGAGTCATCGGGGGACTTGATCTTCGCGACCATCTCGGCGATGTTCCCGGACAGGATCGGAATGTTCTCGTACACAACCCCGTCGGGCAGGACATCCGGCTTGCTGGCGATCTCGGGTTCCGTGCGCAGATCGTAAACCTTTGTCAGTCCCAGCTTTTCGAGAATGCTCATGTCATCGCCCTTGGGCGTGATCGCGTTCGCGCGGTAGAAGACTCCCTTGTTCACGGGCAGGCCGAAAGTTCCCGAGTATCCGGCGCCGGTGCCTGCGACGTCGCGGAAATTGTCGATCCCGGTCAGCCGCGGAGCATCTGGGGTTTGCTCGGCACTGCCGAAGTTGCTGGATCCGAAATCCAGTGAGCCGAACTGTGGAGCCGAGGGGGCAGGTTCGGCGTGCGCGATCGAGGCGCCGAAACCGGTGATGAGAAAGCTGCTGGTCAACGCAATGGCCGCGGCAGACCGTAGCGAGCACGTGCGCGTGGATCGGGACATGTGTGAGCCCTTCGTCGAGCGGAGAGAGTGGCTGGTCGATGAGGTATCGCGAAGGCAAGGTAGCGAGTTCGCGTGTCCGATTCGAGAGGAATCTTGCTTTGCTCCCTCTCAGTGGGAGGCGTGCTGCTGTGAGCGTGAGTGACTCGGGAGGCGCAGTTCATTCCTCGAGACCTGTGTTTGTGTAAAGGTCCAGTGCCCTGATATTGGTTAGCCTCACCAAATCAATTCCGGAGCAGTCCGGTGCGTTCAGATGGAGTTCAACATGCGGGTTCAAGGTCTGTCGTGGTTTCGCCGCGCAGTGGTGATCGGCGCAGCAGCTGCGCTGGCGGTCGGCGTCGCCGGCTGCAGCAACTCCGAGGAGGCGTCGTCCGAATCGTCGACGACAGCCGCGAGCTCGCAGACCCGTGTCTTCGAGGCACAGAACGGATCCATCGAGATCCCGAGCGACCCGCAGCGGATCGTGGCCTGCGGATACGCAGTTCTGCCGCTGATTCAGGCGGGAGCGAACCTGGCAGCAGTATGTGAGTGGACCCGTGAACTCGGCAACATGGACGACAAGACCAAGGCCGCTTACGAAGCTCTGCCGAAGGTCGCGCCCGACGGCAACGTCTCCCAGCTCAACTACGAGGGAATCGTCGCTGCCGAGCCCGATCTGATCATCATGGGTGTTCCCGCTCGTGTCGAAAGCCAGCTGGACATGACGCAGCTCAAGGCGGCCGCTCCCGTCGTCTTCCTGGGACCGACGGTTCCTGCTGATTGGCGAGTGCTGGGCGAGCAGTTCGCCGATGCCGCGAATGTCTCCGACACCTACGGCGAGTTCAAGGACGACTACGACGCCAAAACCGCCGAACTGGCCGCGAAGTACAAGGACAAGCTCGGCTCGCTGACCTTCGGCGGCGTGTGCAACGTCTGCAAGCCGGAGGCCGGCACCTTCTCACGCGAGTACGCGTCTTCGTACACGACCAATCTGTTCGACGGACTCGGACTGCAGTTCCCCGGCACCCCCGCAGACCCCGCCGACATCCACGTCGAACAGGTATCCATCGAGAAGATCGGCGAAAATCTCGGAAATGTCGACGTGATCGTCTACGGCCTCAACGCCGATGGCTCGATGTCTCCGCAGTTGCAGGAGCTGGTCAATTCCGAGCTGTGGAAGGAATTGCCCGCAGTGAAGGCCGGCAACGTCGTCCAGCTCCAGCATTCGTTGGCCGCGACCTATCAGACGGCTCTTCTGACGCTGGATTCGATCGACGAGGGCCTGTCGAAGCTGCCCGCAAACCAGTAGTTCATCGACTGTGACGGTGGCCTCTCGCCTGCTGGCGAGGGGCCACCTGCATACCCGGATGAGCAGGGCGGACAGCTCTCCGAACGGCGAGGACGCTCACCTGTCCCGGCTACCGGGGTTCTGTACGAACTGCGAACGCCCGATAGGGTGACCGGGTGCGTCCTACACTTGATTCCTACACTCATCTGGCCGGTGGCAAGGTCCGTGACCTTTACACGATCGACGACGAGCATCTGCTGCTTGTCGCGAGTGATCGGATCTCGGCCTACGACCACGTGCTCAGCACGCCGATCCCGGACAAGGGTCGCGTGCTCACCGCGATGAGCGTGTTCTTCTTCAACGTCCTCGGTGGCACCAACCACCTGGCCGGCGAGCCCGACGACGATCGCATCCCGGAAGAGGTTCTCGGCCGCGCTCTCGTGGTGCGCTCCCTCGACATGGTTCCCGTCGAATGCGTCGTTCGTGGCTTCCTCACCGGCTCCGGCCTGGTCGACTACAACAACACCGGCGCAGTGTGCGGCGTCGCGTTGCCCGAGGGCCTCGTCGAGGCGTCGCGGCTGCCCGACCCCATCTTCACCCCGGCGTCCAAGGCCGCTCTCGGGGATCACGACGAGAACATCAGCTTCGATCAGGTAGTGGAGAAGGTCGGCCAGAAGCTGGCAGTGCAGCTTCGCGAGGACACTCTCGACGTTTATGCCCGCGCCTCCAACTTCGCGGCCGATCGCGGAATCATCCTTGCCGACACCAAGCTCGAATTCGGTCTCGACTCCGGTGGAAACCTCGTGCTCGCCGACGAGGTGCTCACCCCCGACTCGTCGCGCTACTGGCCTCTCGAAGGCTACGAAGCGGGCAAGGTGCAGCCCAGTTTCGACAAGCAGTTCGTGCGCGACTGGCTCACGAGCCCCGAATCCGGCTGGGACCGTAGCTCGGACACGACACCGCCGCCGTTGCCGCAGGAGATCGTCGACGCGACTCGGGCACGCTACATCGAGGCGTACGAGCGCATTTCCGGTCTGTCCTTCGACGATTGGGTCGGTCCCAGCGCATGAGCCTGATCCCGCCGGTCGCAAAGAAGGTCCCCGCCGAACGTACCCATCACGGACACACGTTCGTCGATGACTACGAGTGGCTGCGGGACAAGGACAACGCCGAGGTAGTCGCATACCTCGAAGCCGAAAACGCGTACACCGACGAGCAGACGGCCGCGCTCGAGCCGTTGCGCGAGAAGATCTTCCAGGAGATCAAGTCGCGGACGCAGGAAACCGACATGTCGGTGCCCACTCGCATGGGTAAGTGGTGGTACTACTCGCGCAGCGTGGAAGGCAAGTCGTACACCGTCCAGTGCCGGTGCCCCATCGCCGGTGAAGACGACTGGACTCCGCCCAACCTGACGCCCGGCGTCGAGCTGGCCGGCGAGCAGATCCTCATGGACGGCAACGTCGAAGCCGAAGGGCACGAGTTCTTTTCGCTCGGCGCGTTCTCCATCAGCGAGGACGGCACGTTGCTCGCGTACTCGGTGGACATCGTCGGCGACGAGCGGTACACCTTGCGGTTCAAGAACCTCGAGACCGGTGAGATGCTCGCCGACGAGATTCCCGATACCGCGCCTGGCGCCACCTGGGCGATCGACCACAGTCACGTCTTCTACATGACGGTCGACGATTCCTGGCGTCCGGACACCGTGTGGCGTCACAAGCTGGGAACGCCGCAGAGTCAAGATGTTTCGGTGTTCCACGAGCCCGACGAGCGGTACTGGGTTTCGGTGGGGTCTACCCGCAGTGAGAAGTACCTGATGATCTGGGTCGGTTCCAAGGTGACCAGCGAAGGCTGGATGCTGGAATCGGCGAACCCGGAAGGCGACTTCCGCGTCATCATCCCGCGTCGCGAGGGCGTCGAGTACGGCGCTGAACACGCGGTGATCGGGGGAGAGGACCGCTTCCTGATCCTCCACAACGACGTCGTGGACGGAGTCAAGGCCGAGAACTTCGTGTTGGTGGAAGCTCCCGTGTCGGATCCGACAAACATGACGACGCTGATCGAGCACAGCGCAGACGTTCGTCTGGAAGAAGCCGAAGCCTTTGCCGGACACCTCGTCCTGAGCTACCGCCGCGAGGCGCTCACTCGGGTTGCCGTGTGGCCGTTGACGGATGACGGCTACGGCGAGCGTCACGAAATCGACTTCGACGAAGAACTCTTCAGCATCGGTATGGGGTCCAACCCGGAATGGGCGCAGCCCACCATCCGACTCGGCTTCACGTCGTTCATCACTCCCGGGCAGGTGTACGACTACTACGTCGCCAGTGGTGAACTGGCACTGCGCAAGTCGCAGCCTGTTCTCGGTGACTTCGATGCGAGTAATTACGAGCAGCGTCGCGACTGGGCAGTGGCCGACGACGGAACCCGCATTCCGCTCTCGATCGTGAGGCGCGTAGGTGCGCCGGAAGGTCCCGCGCCGCTGCTGTTGTACGGCTACGGTTCCTACGAGGCGAGCATCGACCCGTCGTTCTCGGTTGCCCGCTTGTCGTTGCTCGATCGCGGCGTCGTCTTCGTGGTCGCACACGTGCGCGGCGGCGGCGAGATGGGTCGTCACTGGTACGAAAACGGCAAGACGCTCACGAAGAAGAACACTTTCACCGATTTTGTCTCATGCGCAAAGCATTTGATCGACACCGGTGTCACAGCCGCTGATCGGATGGTTGCCGACGGCGGTAGTGCGGGTGGATTGCTGATGGGGGCTGTCGCCAACCTCGCCCCGGAACTGTTTGCCGGCATTCTCGCCAATGTTCCGTTTGTCGACCCGCTGACGTCGATTCTCGATCCGTCGCTGCCGTTGACGGTCATCGAGTGGGACGAATGGGGAGATCCGCTGCACAACAAGGACGTCTACGACTACATGCGCTCGTACAGCCCGTACGAGAACGTGGAAGCCAAGGACTATCCCGCCATTCTTGCGATCACGAGCATCAACGACACCCGTGTTCTGTACGTGGAGCCGGCCAAGTGGGTCGCGAAACTGCGCGCCACGAAGACCGGTGATGCTCCGCTACTTCTCAAGACCGAGATGAGCGCCGGACACGGCGGTGTCAGCGGTCGGTACGAGAAGTGGAAAGAGGTCGCATTCGAGTTCGCCTGGGTTCTCGACACGGTTGGCGCAAACTAGATTCTGTGTCAATCAGGTTCTGCGGTAACGAACCTGAGGGCGCCCAGCGCGCCCGTACTCGGTCTCCCGGGTGAGCATGCCGTCGTCTGCCAGCTTTTCCAGGTAGCGCCAGGCCGTCACCCGGGACACGCCGACCGATGCTGCCACCTCTGCAGCGGTCACCGGTCCTTCAGAATCCCGGACAGACGCTGCGACGAGTCCGAGTGTTTGAGACGCAAAGCCTTTCGGTGCCGCTGCGCGATCGTCGGACGTTCGTAGTGCGGACATCGCGCGGTCGATGTCGTGTTGACTGACCGCAGACTCGCCAGCGGGAAGTGCTGCACGATATTCGAGGTAGCGCTCGAGCTTGTCGCGGAATGCTGCGAAAGTGAACGGCTTGAGAAGATAGAGGACGATCCCGCGAGCCACGGCGCTTCGGACCACCTCCAGATCGCGCGCCGAGGTAACCGCGATGATGTCCGGACTGGGCCGCAACCCGCCCAGGGCGGAGGCCACGTCGAGACCGCTGGCGTCGGGCAACCCGATGTCGAGCAGGACCAGGTCGATGGGCTGGTCGGTGGCGTTGGCCGCCGTAACTGCACGCACGGCGGCGTTCCCGGAATGAACCACGCTGTGGACCACGAATTCCGGCACACGCTCGACGTACGAACGGTGCGCCTGGGCGATCAACGGTTCGTCGTCGACTATCAGTACACGGATCATCGCGGTGCTTCCGCCTCGCGCAGCGGGATACGGACAACCAGCATGGAGCCCATCGCCGGCTCGCTGGTGAGCGTGCCGCCGTGCCGTTTCACGACTTGAGAGACCAGCGCGAGACCGAGTCCGCGAGAGCCGGATTTTGTGGAGTAGCCACGGCCCTTGGCCTTTTCGAGTGCTTCGGGTGTCATTCCCGGGCCGCTGTCGGCGACGGCAACAACCATCATCGAATCCTCTTCCATTACCGTCACTTCCACCCACGGAGACTCGCTCGCGCGCGATGCGTCAATAGCATTGTCCACGAGATTGCCGACCAGCGTGACCAACTCGCGTGCATTGAGCGAAGGAACCGGACCGAGCGCGGTGTCTTCCGTGATGGTCAGGTCGACCCCGCGTTCGGTCGCTTCGCTCATTTTCCCGAGCAGTAGTGCGGCCAGCGCCGGCTCGTGGACCGCATTCATCAGACGATCGATCAGCTGTTGGGACACCCGCAATTCGTTGGTGGCGAAGGCCACTGCGTCCTCGTTTCGCCCCAACTCGACCATCGTGATGATCGTGTGCAGACGATTTGCACTCTCGTGGGCTTGCGATCGAAGCGACTCGGCAAAACTACGTACCGAATCCAATTCCCCGAGTACGTTCTGAAGTTCGGTGTGATCGCGAATTGTCAGCACGGTGCCAATTCTGTTGCCCTCCCACTCAACCGGGTGTTGGTTGACCACCAGCACACGCTTGTCGGTGAGGTGCACTTGATCCTTCGCGGGAGAGGCGTCGTCGACCCGCATGGTCTCAGGGATGGATGAAAGTGGCACGGGCCCGTCCGGTAGATCGAGGAGGCGACGTGCTTCGTCGTTGACGATGTCCACTCTCGCGTCTTTGCTTCGGCCTTGCCCGATCACCACCAAACCCTCACCGATGCTGTGCAGTACGGCGTCGTGGTGCTCGTACATGGTGCGCAGTTCGTCCGGAGCCATTCCCAGGGTCTGTCGCCTGATGCGTCGGCTCACCAGAAGTGAACTCAGGAGGGCGGCAAGAAGACCGCCGCCGGCAACGAACAGGATGACCGGAACGCTTTGGGCGAACTGCTTGCTGATCTGCTCGCGGGTGACACCGGCAGAAACCAGACCGACCAGGGTTCCGCCGGAATCGTAGACAGGAGTGACTGCGCGGATCGACGGCCCCAGCGACCCGGCGTACGTCTCCGTGAAGGTCACGCCGGCGAGTGCGCGGTCAATGTTTCCGTTGAACAGTTGACCGATCAGCTCCGGGCTCGTGTGGGTGAATCGAGTGCGATCCGGCGCCATCACCACGATGAAATCGACGCCGGTTGCCTGTCGTATTTTCTCGGTCTGTGGTTGCAGAATCGCGGTCGGGTCCGGGCTCGTCAGGGCGGCCGCCGTCGAATCCGACAGGGCAAGAGTCTGCGCTATCGAGCTCACCTGCCTGCGGATCGCGTCGTCGCTGTCTCGGCGTTCGTCGACAACTGCGAGCGCGGCCCCCACGCCGATGACCAGCGCCAACAACGCCAATTGCAGGAGCAGGATCTGCCTGGCGACGCTCATACGTCGGCCGGTCTTTCGTTCGACCATCGAGCGCCTCCTGAACGTAATGAACACAAACTTCCGGGCCCACCTGTTTGCAACAAGAATTCTCCACGACTCGAAGTGATCCCGATCACTTCACAGATATCCGATCCAAAGGACACCCCATGAGCAGCACGGCAACAGGGACAGTAGACGGTTCCCCACAGCCCGAGGGCACCAAGGCAAAGCGCGACAAGACGCATTGGCTCTACATGAGCGTCATCGTCGCGGTTATCGGCGGCATCCTCGTCGGTTGGCTCGCACCCGAGTTCGGTAAGTCCGTCGGTGTACTCGGCACGTTGTTCGTCAGCCTGATCAAGATGATGATCAGCCCGGTCATCTTCTGCACCATCGTGCTCGGCATCGGCTCGGTTCGAGCTGCTGCCAAGGTCGGCAAGGTCGGCGGCCTCGCACTCGCCTACTTCATCGGGATGTCCACCATCGCACTCGCGATCGGCCTGGGCGTCGGCAACCTGCTCAACCCGGGCAGCGGCCTGAACATCACGCCCAACGCGGCCTCCGTGGCCAAGCTTGCAGATCAGGCCCACAGCGCGGGCGGTACCTGGGACTTCATCGCGTCCATCATTCCGACGTCGATGCTGTCCTCCCTCACCGCCGGCAGCGTGCTGCAGACTCTGTTCGTCGCCCTTCTGGTCGGCTTCGCGATCCAGTCGCTCGGCAAGTCGGGTGAGCCGATTCTCAAGGCCGTCGGATACATCCAGAAGCTCGTGTTCAAGATCCTGACGATGATTCTCTGGCTCGCCCCGATCGGTGCTTTCGGCGCCATCGCCAGCGTCGTCGGCCAGACCGGTTTGAACGCCGTCGTCCAGCTCGGAACCCTGATGATCGGCTTCTACCTGACCTGCCTGATCTTCGTCTTCGGTGTTCTCGGAACGCTGCTGCGCGCCGTCACCGGATTCAACATCTTCAAGCTGGTCAAGTACTTGGCCCGTGAGTACCTGCTCATCTTCGCCACGTCATCCTCCGAATCGGCACTGCCGCGTCTGATCGCCAAGATGGAGCACGTCGGCGTCGAGCGCACCACGGTGGGCATCGTCGTTCCCACCGGCTACTCGTTCAACCTCGACGGCACCGCGATCTACCTGACGATGGCCTCGATCTTCATCGCCGACGCCATGGGACAGCCGCTCGCCTTCGGTGAACAGCTCTCGCTGCTGGTGTTCATGATCATCGCCTCCAAGGGCGCTGCGGGAGTCAGCGGCGCCGGTCTGGCCACGCTGGCAGGCGGACTGCAGAGCCATCGCCCCGAGCTTCTCGACGGCGTCGGACTCATCGTCGGAATCGACCGCTTCATGTCGGAAGCGCGAGCGATCACCAACTTCTCGGGCAATGCGGTCGCGACTCTCCTGGTCGGCGCGTGGACCAAGACGATCGACAAGGAACGCGTCATCGAGGTGCTCGACGGGAAGATTCCGTTCAACGAAGCCACGATGCTCGACGACGAGGACGAAGAAGAGCAGCACAAACTCGAAACGGCTCCGACCGGCACCAAGCAGTCATTTGTGAGCCATCACTAGATACTTCCGCTCTGCTGAACGTTTGACCGCACAGCAGGCGCGGAACCCGATCTACGATCAGTGATCCTGGTCGTAACGATGAAAGAGACCGCCGCACCAACCGTGCGACGGTCTCTTTCTGTTCGTGGGTGCTATGTGTACCAGGTGGGTTCGGGAATCTCGCCGGTCAGAAAACGACTACCGACTTCACGGCGCTTGTACGCGAGCGGATCGTGAAGGGTATGCGTCCGGATGTTGCGCCAGTAGATATCCAGGCCGACATCGTTGGACGTGGCTCTGGCACCGGTCAGTTCGAAGATCTTGTTGCTGATCTCCAAGGAGACGTCGGCGGCGCGAAGTTTTGCGGCCGCAATGCGTACGGCGAGGTCGCCGCGAGCCTGCTCGGTGAGGTTTTCGCGAGCGTCGTGGAGCACGGCGTCGGCCTCACGGCTGACCTGATCCACGAAGGCCTCCGCCGCCCACAGCTTCGATTGCAAGTCGCCGTAGCCCTCACGGAGGTACCACTCGTCGGTTGCGATTTCGCGGTTGTCACCGCCGTACGGCCATGGACGCGTACGGGTTCGGGTGTACTCGGCCGCAGTGTCCAGTGCGCCACGGGCGATCCCGAGGTAGAAGTTCGCGAACACGATCTCGATCGCGGGGAAGTTCAGGGTGTTGTAGACCAGAGGTTGGAATTCCTTGTCGACAAAGCCTGCCGCACTTGCCCAGTCGACCTCGACGTCGTTGATCTCGACACTGCCCGAATCGGTGAGGCGCTGCCCGAGGTTGTCCCAATCGCCGCGGAAGACTATGCCGTCCTGAGCAGTCGGCACGATAGCGAACACATGCGTCGCAGTTCCGTCGATGATTCCTTCGAGCACCGTGAGGTCGGTGACTCGTCCGCCGGTGGAAAACGACTTCACACCGTTGAATACCAGGGTGTCTCCGCGATCCACGACGGTGAGGTCGGTGTCTCGAGGGTTCACCGCGCCGCCGAAGAAGAATCGGTTGCTCGTGTACAGCTCCTCGACAGCGGAGATCTGCGGATCGGTTCCGACCAATCTGGCTGCCCATGCCCACAGGTAGTGATACCCGAGCAGTTGCCCGATCGAGCCGTCGGCGCGCGCGATCTCCCGAACCACCTTGTAGGCGGTCTCCCATCGCTGCCCACCGCCGCCGAACTCGATCGGACCCAGCAGTGTCACCAGACCACTGTCCTTGAGCAGCTGGACTTCTCGGAACGGTGGTTCGCCGGCTCGGTCGCGGGCGAGCGCGTCGACGGCAAGGACGTTGCTCACCTCGCGAGCGCGGTCGATCCAGCCTTCGGATGTGTCGGGAACGCCGACGAAGACTTCGGTTTCACTGGTCACGGTCATGCCTGTACATCCTTTTCGGTCGGTGCAGTCCCGATGGCCCACACGTAAATCGGTTCGGTTCCGTTGATTTCGTAGTCGCCGACAACTTTGGATTTGAAGACGACCGGATTATGACTGGCCACGGTGCGCGCGTTGCGCCAGAACCGATCGAGATCGAGGTCGCGGCTCACTCCGGAAGCGCCGAGTGCGTCGAAGATCTTGGCCGTGGCTGGAACGACGAGTCCGATCGAGGCGACTTGCCCTCGCCCCGAATCGATTTCGGCTGCGATGTTGGCGGCTTTCTCTTCCTCCGGCGAGCCGGAGAATGCGGCTTCGTATGCCCATTGGGACGACTGTGCTGCGTGCAGCGCCACGGCCTCGGCTGCAAAGGCAGCCGAGGACACCTCGCCGACAACTTGCTGGATCTGCGAATCCTGCGCGTATCTCGGAGCGTTGCCGTGACTGAAGGTTCGAGTACGAGAGGCGACTCGACGAGAGATCTCGGTTGTCGCAGCCTTGGCGATGCCGGCGAGAGTGGCGAGATGGAACAGTTGGTAGAACGCGGTCTGGTATTTGAATCGCGTCGAGAAATCGAAGATGTTCTCCGGCTGGACTATTGCGTTCTCGTAGACGGACGAGCCGGAGCCAGTCGTCTGCTGGCCGAACCCGTTCCAGTCGTCACTGTGTGTGACACCCGGTTGTCTCGCTTCGACTGCGGCGATCACGAATGCGCCGGTGTCGGTGCGCTGCGAGTACAGGTCGATCCAGTCGGCGAAAATGGAACCCGTGCTGTAGAACTTTGCCCCGTTCGCCAGGAAATGGTCGGCATCGGGTGCGGGCGAGACCTTGGTGTTGGCTTCGCCCAATGCAACGTCGCCGATTTCGGTCCACGCGTTGCCGACCAACTGTCCCTCCGCGAAGCGTCGGAGCCAGGTGTCACGCTCAGGCCCGGGGTCGGCGACCAGTCGGTCTTCGACAAACGCGAAATGACCGCGCAGTGCCTGGGTGATGTTGGAATCGGCGCTCGACAACTCGACTAGTAACCGGATCAATCGTGGGATGCTCGCGCCGGATCCACCGTGTGTTGTCGGCACCCGAACGGCGCCGAAGCCTGCTTTCTTGAGTGCGTCGATCTGTTGGAAGGGAAGCACGTGATCGCGTTCGCGTTCGACGACGGCTTGTGCGATGTCCGCGAAGATCGGACGGAATTTTGCTGCCAGTGTTTCGTAGTCGACCTCACTCTTGATCGGATCTGCAGACCGGGAAACGGCATTCGGCGTCAGTGCGGTGGTCATGGGAAGAATGCAAGCTGTAATCACCAGGGGCGTCGATCCTTCATCGCGACCTGATTCGAAGTGTTGTCAGTCCGCGCAAATCTCGGTTCGATGGCCTGCCGGGCAGTTGGGCCGGAATCGAATGGTCAGTGCGATTGCTCGTGAAGGTGTTCTACGATCCATCCGTTCCATTCGACAGTTCCTCCGGAACCGCAATCGTGTCGGAACGGCTGTCCTGGAGAGCCGGGTCGAACGACCACGCGAAAGTCTCTCGCCTCCAATCGAAGATCGACAGTCGTATGTTCTCCGTCGACGCTCTCGGCGACACTCTCGAGTGCGTCCGTCGCGACGATGCCGGTAACGCGTCGGACTGCGTGTTCGGCGGCCTGAGCGGCCTGTGACAGTGCCGCTCGGCCGCGCAGGTGCAGCAGCTCCAATTCTCCGGCTTGGTATTTTTCGGCTGCATCGATCGCGGAGTTGCCGTCCAGTCGGCTGAAATAGACTGCGGCGGGCCACGCAATCATGTTGGCCGCGAAACGATCTCCGCCGATGTGACTGCATTCCCACACATCTACGATCTGTGCCGCGTTCAGCGCCGACACGACCGGGCGACCGAGTTCCGCGCAGCACGCATCCTTCTTTCCATGTGTGCAGACTGCGAAGAGCGGTTCCGTGCGGGAGCGGCCGAAGTCGGGTTCCACTCCGGTGGCCATCGATTCGAACGGCAGTACCGACAGGTCCTCGTATCGGTCGACCGACCCTTCCCGCATCCACTGACGTGTGCCGTCCGTCCAGGCGAGTACGCACATCGGGGTGAGGACTCGGCGGTTGCGGGGCCGCCGGATCACCACGAGGCGAATACGACCCTGCGCTGCGTAGATTTTTTCGGTGAGTGCGACTGGGAGAACGTCGTCAGGAGCGGACGCCGGCCAGGGGCCGGGGTGCTCGATCAACACCCACAGATGTGTCATTCCGGCGCGACCGACCATCGGTTCGCCGGCGGTCGACGACTGCCGTGTACAGGCGTGAGGGCGTCGACTGGTTTGCGGATTGGCGACAAATTCCGGAAAGCACTGCATAGATGCCTTCCCCAGGACACCGTCGCTGCAGGTGTGGCAGGGAAGGGAAGACATGATGAGGCTCCAGTCTCGTAGGTTAGGCTCACCAGACTATTGGATGGTGAATCCTTTGCTCAGCCGTGGTGAATACGCGTGGCTGTGACGGTCGAAAGCAGTCGGTAACAGGAGTGTTGGGAATGAAACGCAGTAACTCGCGGGCGAAGTACGTGCTGGGTGGTTTTGTCCTCGCCGCCATCGTGGCAACGACAACGGCGTGTGGCAGTGACGACAAGACGGATACCGACAGTCAGTCCGCCGACACCGTGCACGCGGTCACCCATGCCCGCGGAACCACGGACGTACCGATGGATCCGCAGAGAGTTGTCGTGCTCGAGCCGGTTCAGCTCGACACGTCGGTAGCGCTGGGCGTGATTCCCGTGGGCACCGCGGTCCTCAGCGAGACGACCGGGGTTCCGGCGTACCTCGGTGAGAAGGCCGCAGAGATCGAGATGGTCGGCACCGTCGCGGCGCCGAACCTCGAGAAGATCGTCGCACTGAGCCCGGACCTGATCATCGGAACGGAATCGCGGCACGGTGATCTGTACGAGCAACTCGCTGCCATCGCGCCGACCGTCTACATGGCGACCCAGGCCGATCCGTGGCAGGACAACGTCCAGTTCGTCGCAGAGGCGTTGAACAAGACCGATCAGGCAGGCGAACTGCTCGGTGATTACACGGCACGCTGCGAGGAAGTGGAGAGCAAGCACAGCACCGAGGGCAAGACCGCTCAGCTCATCCGCCCACGCGACGACGTTCTGACGCTGTACGGACCCACGTCGTTTGCCGGAAGCACTCTCGAATGCGCGGGACTCACGATTCCCGCACGCGACTGGGAGAACTCGATCTCCGTCGACCTCTCCCCGGAATTCGTCTCCGGAGCCAACGCCGACCTCATCCTGGTCACCTCCGCGAAGCCGGCAGATGCCAGCACGATGCCGAAGGCCGTGGCGGACAACGCCGGATTCTTCCCGAACCCACATCTGGTCGACATGTCCTACTGGATCACGGGCGTCGGACCGCTCGGCGGCCTCACCGTTCTGGACGACCTCGATCGCATTCTCGGAGCATCGAAGTAGCAGTAGGTGAGAACAAGCAGTAGGTGAGAACAAGTAGTGGGCGAGAACTGGCAGTCGGCAAGAGTCGCTAAGTTGGACCTATGACAACTCCAGTACAGAACATCGCGATCAACACCCTCGGTGGCGTGCCCACCTCGTTGGGTGAATACGACGGCCGTGCCGTGCTCGTGGTCAACGTGGCATCCAAGTGTGGACTGACCCCGCAGTACTCGGCGCTCGAGAAGCTGGCCAGCGAGTACGCCGATCGCGGTCTGACCGTGATCGGCATCCCGTGCAACCAGTTCATGGGGCAGGAACCGGGTACCGCCGAAGAGATCGAGACGTTCTGCTCCACTACCTACGGCGTCACGTTCCCGCTCCTCGAGAAGATCGAGGTGAACGGCGAGAACCAGCATCCGCTGTACGCCGAACTCACCAAGGCTGCCGACGCCGAAGGCGCTGCGGGCGACATCCAGTGGAACTTCGAGAAGTTCTTGATCGGACCGGACGGCACCGTCGTCAACCGCTTCCGTCCGCGGACCGAACCTGACGCTCCCGAGGTTGTCGCCGCCATCGAAGCCGCGCTTCCCAAGAATTAGTAGCCGCGCTTCTCAAGAACTAGTAGCTGTGCTGAAAACTGCCGCCGGATGATCATCCGGCGGCAGTGTGCTGTTCACCCACAGCTGCCACTATCGGAGTATGTCCGCAGAACTGATCGTGTCGGTATCCGGAATCAGAGACGAGACATGTTATCTCGCTGCCGGATTCGCAGACGAGATGGACGCTCGAGGTGTCCGCCTGTCGCTCCTGGTGGCGCCGCGACTGAAGGACAAATATCGACTGGCCGACGACGCGGTGACGACGGCCTGGCTGCGTGAGCGTCGTGAGCACGGCGACGCCATCGTTCTGCACGGCTACGACCAGGCCGCGACCAAGCGTCGTCGAGCCGAGTTCGCCACTCTGTCGAAGCACGAAGCAAAACTGCGACTACTCGCTGCGGATCGGGTTCTCGAGCATGCAGGTCTTAGGACCCGGGTGTTCGCACCGCCGCGCTGGGTGGCGTCGCCTGGTGCCATGTCGGTGTTACCGGAGACCGGCTTTCGGACGATGGCAGGCCTCGGCGCAGTACACGATCTGACCCGTGGAACCTTGCAACGGGGAAGGGTTTTCGGTATCGGCGAGGGCTTCAAGGCCGAGCCGTGGTGGTGTCGCGCATTGGTTCTCGGAGCCGGGCGCGCCGCCAAGCGTGGGGGACTGGTCAGATTGTCGATTACTGCCAAGCAGTTGGGAAACGAGGGCCCACGTCAGGCTGTTCTCGACGCTGTGGACCTCGCGCTTTTTCATGAGGCCACCTCGCAGGTATACCGATGGAACTCCCCGTCGCAGGAACTCGGCGCTGCCTGAATTCGGCCATTGGCAACTATTCGATAGCTGCGAGATGGTGTCGTGTGTCCGGGTTGCCCGAGCAGGCAGACTCTTCGCATTTATCCCGTTCCTTGCAGGCAGTAGGGCCGATTAGGTCAAAGTCGCATAAAGTGGACGTTGAATTCGAGTATGGCGTCGCCCAACCTTTTCGCTGCTACAGTGCGTGCAGTTAATCTGCCGCTAGTAGACGAAGTTGAGGTTCACCATGCGCGCACGAGGGTTCTCCAAGTCGGCCGAGGGTCTTGTCGCTCTGGCTGTGGGCGCAGTCGTCTGTGCTGCAATCGTCCCGGCAGTTGCGTCTGCCGCTCCGACCGGCGTGGTTCACACGCTGCCGACGGGCGGTGTCGACGGTGGTGCGAGCGAAGGCACCCGCACCGCAACTGTCGACGACGAAGGTGAGCAACTCGCACTGCGGCTTCACAAGATGAATCTGCGGGGATCCGACTTCTCGATGGCCGTACAGGAAAGCGGCGGCGAACTGACCGATGTGGTGATCCCGGCGCCCCGTTCGTACATCGGCAGTGTGGAAGGGCATCCGGACGCAATCGTCTCGGCCATCGTCGACTCCGCCGGAACACTGCGCGGGCAGGTGATTTTCGATCGTGGTGCTTCGATCGAGTTCGTGGGATCCGACGTGGTCGGTCGCAGCACGGCGCCGATCGACGCAAAACCCAAGTGGCCGACCACCTCTATTGCGTCGGCCTCGGCCGCAAGCGTCGGCAAGACGGTGAAGCAGTTCGTGGTGGGATTGGATCTCAGTGGCGAGTGGTACTCCGCGCACGGCGCAGGCAGTCCCGCCGTCGCTCTGGATCGGGCCGAGGAATCAATGGCCCGAACCGCTGCCATCTGGATCAGAGACGTCGGAATTCGACCGATCCTGGGTCGGGTTGTCCTTCGCGCCGATGCCGCGAGTGACCCGTATTCGAGCAGTTGTGAAAACCTCGACCAGTTGGAAGGTCTGTGGTCCGATCAGGTCGGCACGAGCGTCGACCAGGCGACTGTCGTCTGCGCTTCCGGTGGCGGAAATGCCTACTACTCGAGGTTCGAACTCGATCACAGCTACGCGCAGGTCGGGGCCGAGCCCGATGGCAACTTCAGCCGCGTTCTCCGCCACGAGTTGGGCCACAACTTCTACGCCGACGACTATCACGGCGGCGGCGCCGAGGGATCGACCATCATGAACGGCAACGACCTCTCGCGCTTCGACGGCACCGAATTCGCTGCCATCGTCGATGCCGCCGACGTGGCCTCGGATCGACTCGACGACGTCGGTCGGTACACGACAAGCCCGATCCCGCCGTACGCCGCACTCGACACCGCGCAGATCCGCTCAGGTGGCACAGTCACCGTCGACGCCGCCGCGAATGATCATGACAGCAACGGAGATTCGATCAAGGTAACCGGGGTCGAGGCGACGTCACTTCTCGGTGGCACCGTAAAGCTCGAAAACGGCGAAGTGGTGTTCGAGGCCGGAACGAAGACAGGCACCGACAGGATTCTCTACACACTCACCGACGCGGCCGGTGGGACGAGCACCGGCTGGATCGTCGTCGATGTGAGTGCGTGAGGACTGAATCAGGCGACTTCGACGCTCGACTCCTCGCCGAGAACTCGGAACTCGGTACCGTCGGCTGCCATTTCCGAGTAGCGACCGTAGAAGATGCCTGTGGCTTCGTCGCGGATGATCGCTTGATGGATGGGAACCGCGACGCGCGGCGCTACCGCGCGAAGGTAGTCGATGGCCTCCGAGATCTTGAGCCACGGTGCGGCGGCGGGAAGGGCAAGAACGTCGACCTTCTGTTCGGGGATGTAGAGGGAATCGCCGGGATGCATGAACTGCGCCGGGTTGGTGGCGTCGCCGAGGAGGAACGCGGTGTTGTCGATCATCGGTAGGTCCGGATGGATGATCGCGTGCTCTCCGCCGGTTCCGGTCACCTCGACGTCGCCGATGCTGAACCGGTCGCCCGGCCGGACTCCCGTCCAGCGCCCACCGAGCTTCTCAGCCGTCTGCGGATCGCTGTACAGCACCGCGTCGGGGTTCGCTTCGGTCAGTTCGGGTAGCCGCGTCGGGTCGGCGTGATCGGGGTGTTGATGTGTCACGAGGATGGCGTCGAGGCCGGTGATGCCTTCGAATCCGTGCGAGAAGTTGCCGGGATCGAAGAGGATTTTCGATCCGTTCAACTCCACGAGCACACAGGAATGGCCAAAATGTGTCAGTCGCATGATTTCGAGTATGCGCCGCCCTGGAGTGACTCGCAGGCGGGTTTCGCGGGTGTTGGCCGTCACGCCCCGATCACTCGATGCGAACCATCTCGGGTGCGCCCGGTAAACTGGCCATCACCCGAGCGTTTCACTCCGGGTTCGCGCACTAGTACCGAGGAGCAGCACGTGGCCCGTGTCGTCGTCGAAGTCATGCCCAAGGCCGAGATTCTCGACCCCCAGGGACAGGCAATTGTCGGGGCACTGTCTCGCCTGGGCTTTGCAGGAGTATCCGATGTCCGTCAGGGCAAGCGGTTCGAGTTGGAGATCGACGGCAGTGTCGAAGACGCCGAACTCGAGAAGATCGCCGAAGGCCTGCTGGCCAACACGGTGATCGAGGATTGGACCGTCAGGCGAGTCGAGGCATGAGCGCACGTATCGGGGTTATCACGTTCCCGGGCACGCTCGACGACATCGATGCTGCTCGGGCCATCAACCTGGCCGGCGGTGAAGCTGTCGAACTCTGGCACGGCGACGCAGACCTCAAGGGTGTCGACGCGGTTGTCGTTCCCGGCGGATTCTCCTACGGCGACTACCTTCGTTGCGGCGCGATCGCACGTTTTGCTCCCGCGATGGGCAAGGTTGTCGAAGCAGCCAAGGGCGGCATGCCGGTCCTGGGCATCTGCAACGGTTTCCAGATCCTCTGCGAAGCAGGTTTGCTCCCCGGTGCCCTGACCCGTAACCAGGGTCTGCACTTCATCTGCCGCGACGAGTGGTTGACGGTCGAAGCCAACAACACGGCTTGGTCCTCGCGTTACGAGGCCGGCGCCCAGATCCTCATCCCGCTCAAGTCGGGTGAAGGTCGATTCCAGGCTTCCGAAAATGTTCTCGACGAACTCGAGGGTGAAGGCCGCGTCGTCTTTCGCTACTCGGAGGAGAACCCCAACGGTTCGCAGCGTCGTATCGCCGGTATCTCTTCGGCCAACGGCCGCGTCGTCGGTTTGATGCCGCACCCCGAGCACGCCACCGAGGCTCTCACCGGACCGAGTGACGACGGACTCGGCTTGTTCTACTCGGCACTCGACGCGATCGTCACTGCCTGATCGCCTGCTGATTTTCACCACTGAACGCCGACCGGAAATCCGGTCGGCGTTCAGTCGTTTGTGGGGGCGTCCCGGTTCTCGGGTTACTGGCTGTAGGAACTGAGGAAGTTGCCGAGACGCTCGAGGGCGGTCGCGAGGTCGTCGGTGTTCGGCAGGGTCACCAACCGAAAGTGGTCGGGTTCGATCCAATTGAACGCGCGGCCGTGACTGACCAGAATCTTCTCCGATTCCAGTAGATCGAGAACGAACCTCTCGTCGTCGACGATGCCGAACTTGTCGACGTCGAGCTTCGGGAACAGATACAGCGCGCCGTCGGCCTGCTGACAGCTGATCCCGTCGATGCTGTTGAGCGTGCTGTGCGCGAGATCGCGCTGTGCTGTCAGTCGACCTTGCGGGAGCAGGAGGTCCTCGATGGACTGGCGTCCGCCGAGTGCGGTCTGGATCGCGTGCTGCGCCGGCACATTGGCACACATTCGCATGTTGGCCAGCAGTTTGATGCCTTCGATGAAACTCGACGCCCGCTCGAGTGGTCCGGTGATGGCCAGCCATCCGGCTCGGAACCCGCAGACGCGGTAGGCCTTGGACAGCCCCGAGTACGTCAGACACAAAACGTCTCGCCCGGTCATCGACGCAAGGTTTGTCATGGATCGGCCGTCGTAGACGATCTTCTCGTAGATCTCGTCGGCGAAGAGCATCAGGTCATGCTTGCGGGCAATGTCGACGAAGCGTTGCAGCACCTCCGTCGAGTAGACGGCGCCCGTCGGATTGTTGGGATTGATGACGACAATCCCTCGGGTGCGCGGAGAGATCCGGGCTTCCAGATCGTCGAAGTCCGGTGCCCAGCCCTGGCTTTCATCGGTGAGGTAGTGAACCGGCGTGCCGCCGGCAAGTGAAACCGAAGCCGTCCACAAGGGGTAGTCGGGAGCGGGAATCAGGATCTCGTCCTCGGGATTGCAGAGCGCCTGCATCGTCAGCGTGATCAGTTCGGAGACGCCGTTTCCGAGATAGATCTCGTCGACGGTGACGTCGGTGATACCCCGCGTCTGGTAGTACTGGACCACCGCGGTGCGCGCCGAATACAGTCCGCGAGAATCGCAATATCCCTGGGCGGTAGGGAGATTGCGGATCATGGCCATCATGATTTCGTCCGGTGCTTCGAATCCGAAGGGGGCTGGATTACCGACGTTGAGTCGCAGGATCGTGTGTCCCTGATCCTCGAGTTCTTCGGTCTTGTCGAGAATTCGCCCTCTGATGTCGTACCTGACATTCTCGAGCTTGCGGGCCTGATCGATGGGTGTGTTCACGCGGTTACGTACCTCTCCGGTTCGGGTGGGCGAGTTGTGTTTCTGATGAGAAGGGCGCCTCAGGGTTCGGTCTGGAAACGGACATTGATTCGCGATAGCGCTAGCGGCGAGAGGGGAGTAGCGCTACTATGATTCGACATGTCCAATGATAGCAGTTCGAGGATTGTCGCAGCCTTGCGCGAATGGATCGCGACGGCACCTCCAGGCGCGAAGCTTCCGTCCACTCGGTCGCTCGTGAGCCTGCACGGGGCGAGCCCGGTCACCGTGCAGAAGGCGCTGCGAACGCTGGTATCTCAGGGGGTTGTGGAGGCTCGTCCCGGTGTGGGGACCTTCGTACGCGCCGCACGCGTCGTGCGACCCAACGATTACGGGTGGCAGACCGCGGCGCTCGGATCGCCGAACTATCGTCTGCAGCTTCCTATTGCGCTGCAGTCCACCTCCAACGACGTGATCGCGCTGCATTCCGGCTATCCGGCCCGAGAGCTCTTGCCGGAAGGTCTGGTTCGTGCAGCCTTCACCAGGGCGACGCGAACCGACGCCGTGTTCAATCGGCCCCTCGCCGCCGGGCTTCCGGAACTGCAGTCCTGGTTTGCCTCCGAATTGGGTTCCGCAACTCCCGCCGGGATCACTCCGCCCGGGCCGAACGACGTGGTTGTACTTCCCGGCAGTCAGGGTGGGCTTGCGACGTCCTTCCGTGCGCTGGTGGGGGAGGGGCGTCCGTTGCTCATGGAATCGCCGACCTACTGGGGTGCGATCCTGGCTGCCGCGCAGGCCGGTGTGACGGTCATTCCGATCTCCAGCGGCGCCAACGGTCCTGATCCTGAAGAGCTTTCGCGTGCATTCGAACAGACCGGTGCCCGTGCGTTCTACGCGCAACCGAGCTTCGCGAGCCCGACGGGAGCGCTGTGGTCGCCGTCGTTGGCTGACAAGGTTCTCGACACCGTCCGTCGGCACGGCGCCTTCCTCATCGAGGACAGTTCGGCGCTCGACTTCGGAATCACCGCGGATCCCAGCCCCATCGCTGCACGCGACGACAGCGGACACGTCGTTTACCTTCGTGCACTGACCAAGAGCGTGTCGCCATCGGTGCGAGTTGCCGGATTGATCGCCCGAGGGCCGGCCTACGAGCGGATTCTTGCTGATACACAGGCGGATTCGATGTATGTCAGTGGGATGCTGCAAGCGGTAGCGCTCGACGTCGTGACCCAACCGGCCTGGCGTACGCACTTGCGCCGGCTTCGTCACCAACTCGAGGCCAGACGCGACCTCCTCGTGTCGAGTCTGCGCGAGCATGCGCCGGACGCTCACCTCGACGCTGTACCGCAAGGCGGACTCAACCTCTGGCTTCGGCTCCCGGACACCACGAATCTCGAACGTGTCGTGCAGGACTGCCGGTCGGCCGGCGTCATCGTCGGGGCCGGTGACGATTGGTTCCCGGCAGAACCGACCGGAAAGTTCCTGCGGCTCAACTACGCCGGACCGAACCCGGGTGAGTTCCCCGACGCCGCCCGCATCATCGGCCGAGCAATCACACAACATATGTAGAACTTCACCTCGCTGGTGGTTGACCTGAACTTCCGTTGAGGTTTTATCGTCGTGTCCATGAACAAACAAGCGATGCAGCCACCGGCCAATCAGCCGATCGGATTCTGGACAGCGCGCGCCGGTGAAGCGATTCGCGCGCGCACGCGCGGAGCGCTCGAAGCAATCGGCGTGACCCAGCCGGGGTGGTGGGTCCTGCACCAACTTTCGCTGCACCCTGAAGGGGTGGAGCGAGCTGTCCTCCTGCGAACGATCGGTCCGAACGAATCAACTGACGTGATCGACGCGGCCGTCGACTCTGCTCTCGACCTGGGCTGGGCGCGTGAAGACGAGTCTGTCCTTCTCCCTACTGATGCGGGCTCCCAGCAGTTCGATCGCGCCGCGCGGGTACAGCAGATGCTGCAGGAAGAGCGGATGCAGGGAATCAGCGAAGAAGAATTCGTCACCACCATCACGGTTCTGCAGCGAACCATCAAGAACGTGGGCGGCGACGCCTGGCACTGGTAGCCACCACTACCGCCGCCCGCTGTCTGGCAGGGCGGCCTCGATCAACTCGACGGCACGAGATACACCGCCCGCCGCTGCGAGTTCTTTTGCCAACTCTGCACTGCGTCGGCGGAACTCGTCCGAGCTCACCCGGGTCAGCGCCTCACGAAGCTCTACTGGCGTGACGGTAGCGCCGTCGACGCGTACTGCGACACCGGCGTCGACGAGCGAGTCGGCGTTGCCGAACTGATCGACGGCTTGCGGCACCGCGATCATGGGCGTGCCGGTCACGAGTCCCTCGCTGGATCCGCCCATACCCGCGTGGGTCACGAACGCGTCGGCCTGCTGCAGAATCGCGAACTGCGGTACCCATCGGTGTATTTCGACGTTGTCGGGCAGTGGTCCGAGATTCGAGATCTGCACCTGCTTTCCGATCTGGAGGACGACGTGCCAGCCGTCCATCGGGCCGAAAGCCTCGACGCAGGTGCGATAGAAATCCGGATGATCGGTGAAGGCTGAACCCAGCGAAATCAACACAAGCTTGCGTTCGGGATCCGGGTTCACCCAGGGTTGATTGCTCGGTTCGAGTGCGGGGCCGACGAACGTGTAGACGTCGCGGTTCACGCGATCGGCGTTGGGCTGCATCGATTCTGCGATCAGCACGATTGCACGGGGTGGGCGTCCGGTGAACTCACGCGGATCGACCTCGACGCCTTCGGCGCGGAAGAACCGGGCCTCCCGATCGAGCAGGTCGACGCCTCTCGGATCGGAACGAATCTCGTCGTACATCGGTGCGGCGTCGGCTTCGTAGCCGTCCCAGGCAACATACGTCGGCGACAACTGGATGATGGGAACGTTCCACTGCTGAGCCAGTATTCGCGCGGGGATCCCGGCGATGTCGTAGAGAAAGAGGTCGGGACGGTCGTCGTCGTAGATTTGGCGCAGCTGCGGCAGCATCGCCTCGTAGTCGTCCTGGAAAATCGTCAACTGATCGATCAGATCCCCATCCCAACTCTTCTCCGGTTCGGCGCCGTCAGGGGAAGGAACGAGGCTGGGCAGCGTGGAGACGTACGGTGCGAATTCGGCCCCGGTCGCCTCGATGACCTCGCGCATCGACTCGTCGTTGGCGTAGGTGACGCGGTGACCGGCGGCGACGAGACGCGCGATGATCGCCAGGCTTGGATTGACGTGGCCAGGTGCCGGAATGCTCACCATGGCGATATGTCTGCGGGTCATCGATCACTCCTGCCGTCTGACTGTTGTCGAACAACAACTGTTCTGGAACAACTCCGGATACCGGACCGAGACTATCCACCAGGATGGGTAACGGCATCTGATTTATGCCGGGGAAGTACCGTGCGCACTCGAGTAGGACTACGCATCCGAGTGCCGGGATGGGCGAGCAGACTTCGAAGCATGAGCACACCGACAACACCTTCGAAGACCACTGCAGCCTTCTATCTGCAGGCCGGAATAGCCTTTGCCGTCAGTTTTGTCGGCACCCTCCTCGGAATTGCGTATCTTCCGATCGATGCGTGGCAACGCGGATTTCTCGGAATGTCCTTGCTGTTCTTGGTCACCAGTACGTTCACGTTGGCCAAGGTGATTCGTGATCAGCAGGAGGCGTCTACCGTCAGGGTTCGAGTGGACGAGGCTCGACTCGAGAAGTTGATCGCCGAGCACGATCCGTTCAAGGCAGCTGCCTGAGTCCCATCGGCACAGTGAGGACGAGCGTGCTGCCGAGCGGCTGCTCGTTGCGGCGGGCCGTCAGGTTGCCGCCATGCGCCAGCGCGAGGCTCCTCGCAATGGTGAGTCCCAAACCAGAGCCGTCGGATCGATCACCGCGATGGAAACGGTCGAAGACGGATTCGAGTTGGTCTGCGGGAATTCCGTCACCGGTATCAGTGACGGACACCGTGAGGTGATCACCTTCCCGTGCGAGTGTCACCGTCACCGAACCTCCGGTTGGAGTGTGCCGCAACGCGTTTTCGAGCAGGTTGGCGAGGATCTGTTCGATTCGTTGGCGATCGACCTCGGCCGTGACCGGTTGCGGAGGCAGGGCGGTTGTCAATTCGACTCCACGATCGGCAAAACGTGGCCCCGCTGCTGCCGTTGCGCTGCAGACGATGTCGTCGAGATTCTCGGTCCGGCGATCGAGTTCGAGAGCGTGTTCGTCGGCAGCGGAGACGTCCGCCAGATCGCACGACAGCCGACGCAGGCGTTCGAGTTGATCGCGCATCACCGACCACGACGAAGGATCTGTCGGCACAACTCCGTCCTCGATACCGTCCACGTACGCAGCCAAAGTCGATACCGGAGTGCGCAATTCGTGGGCAAGGTCGGCAAGCAGTCGTTTGCGGACCCGATCCGAATGATCAAGGCGTGCAGCCATGTCGGCGAATGCCGTTTCGAGACGCGTGAAATCGGCATCTACGTCGGACCTGCCGATAGTCACGTCGAAGTTCCCGTCGGCGACGCTTTGCGCCGCCTCTGCCAGCATGGTGATCGGTGCCGTGACGCGTCGGACGATGTAGACCGCGGCGATGCCTGCGCCCACCAGCGCGACCGCGATCCCGCACAACAGAGCAATGGTCATGGTCTGAGCGAATGCTTCTTCGGTGTGGGTACGGACATTCGAGTCTTCGATGCCGGCCATCATGAGGTGGTTGTGAAAGAGCGGGGCAGCGACGGCGATGGCAACGGCGGCGATGACGAGGCAGGCGACGAACAGGACGGCGAGCTGCGCGAGCAGTAGTTTTCCGCGTAGCCCGAGTCTTTTCATGACGACCGCGTTCATGACGACCTCAGTGAGTATCCGACGCCCCTGACGGTTCTGATGAACCGCGGATCGGTCGCGTCGTCGCCGAGTTTGCGGCGTAATGCACGGACATGGACGTCGACGATGTGCTGGTCCCCGAACCAGGGCGACCCCCACACCGAGGCGATGATCTCGGCCCGACTCCAGGCTGCGTCGGGTCGGGATGCGAGCGCGGACAACAGGGTGAACTCGGTGGGGGTCAGATCGACCAGGTTGTCGTCGACACGGACCGTGCGGGCCAGGACGTCGATGTCGAGTCCGGGAGGCGTTGGCAGCACTTTCGGCAGCAAACTCGACGCGCGTGGCCGTCTGAGCAGAGCTTTCACTCGCGCAACCAACTCGCGGGGGCCGAAGGGTTTGACCACGTAGTCATCCGCGCCGGCCGCCAGACCCGTCACCTTGTCCGACTCTTCACCGCGGGCGGAGAGCATCAGGATGTACGCGTCCGAGAAGGTGCGGATTCGTCGGCAGACTTCCATGCCGTCGAAGCCCGGGAGCATCAGATCGAGCACGATCAGCGCGGGCTCGAATTCGCGCACCGAGCGTACTGCGCTCGGCCCGTCGTGGGCGAGGCGCACGGTGAATCCTTCGCGTGTCAGATAGTTGGCGACAACCTTCGCGAGGGCAGTCTCGTCGTCGACGACAAGTACACGCCCCGGTTCCTCACCAGGTCGTAGTTCGGCGCTCATCAAACCGAGGTTAGTCGACTGTGTGTCTGCATTGCTGTCGTGTGGTGGTTTCCGCTCGACTGTGAAGATTCGATGAAGGAAGCCTGTTTGGGCCGGTTATCGGGCTTCGAGTCGGATTTTCGCCGGTAACGTGGCAACTGTGCATGTGCAGCATTGTTGTCAAATCAATTGTGGTGCAGCGCATATCGAACAGAATCAATTCTCGGGAGTGAAACATGTCTTTGACGGTCAGGAAGAGCGCCGCACGGTTCGTACCGGTTGTGGCAGCGGCAGCACTGTTGATTGCCGGATGCTCGGACAACTCCGGGGAGAGCGTCAACCATTCTTCCGAAACAACCAGCGTCGCAGCACAGTCGGAGATTCCTGCGGGTGTCAATGCTGCCGACATCGAGTTTCTCGAAGGGATGTACCCGCATCACGCGCAGGCATTGGACATGGCCGGAATGGTCGACGGTCGAACCGACAATGCCGAACTTCTCTCTCTTGCAGCGCAGATAGAGGCAGCGCAAGGCCCGGAAATGGCTCAGATGACGGAATTGCTGACGAAGTGGGGACGCCCCGATCCTTCGTCGAGTTCGATGGAGGGCATGGATGATTCGGCGCATGCGGGACACGGCGTCGGGATGGCCGAGATGCCGGGCATGATGTCGGCCGACGACATGACCGCCCTCACCGACGCCAGTGGCGCGGAGTTCGACAAGTTGTGGCTGACGATGATGATCGAGCACCACAAGGGTGCCATCACCATGTCCCAGACCGAACTCGACAACGGGCTCGATCCATCGGCGGAAAAGATGGCAGAAGCGATCATTGCCGGTCAGCAGGCGGAAATCACTCAGATGGAAGCGATGTTGAAGGAGAAATGAACGGTTGACCTCGGCCGCGTGACCTTGCTCGGTGGCCGAGTCGGGCATACGTTCGAGGCTGATGGTTTGACCGCTGCAGTGCCGAAATCACACGCGAGGGGATGACCGCCACATGGATCACAGTCAGATGGACCATAGCGAGACGGACCATAGCGCGATGGACCATAGCCAGATGGAGCACGGTGCACACGGTGGTCACGCGGATCATGTCGCACAGTTCCGGACGTTGTTCGCAGTCATGCTGGTAATCGCAGTTCCGGTTGTTGCGGCAGATGCGATGTTCGCTGATCTGGTCGGGTACACATTGCCGGAAAACTCTCTGGTGGAATGGATCTCACCGGTACTCGGCACCGTGATGTACTTCTGGGGAGGCAAGCCGTTCCTCACCGGCGCTGTCGCCGAAATACGTTCTCGGCAACCCGGAATGATGCTTCTGATCGCACTTGCCATCACCGTTGCCTTCTTCGCTTCTTGGGCTGCAAGTCTGCACTGGGTGGATCACACTCTTGATTTCTGGTGGGAGCTCGCGCTTCTGATCGTGATCATGTTGTTGGGTCACTGGATCGAGATGCGTTCGCTCAGTCAGACATCGAGCGCCTTGGATTCGCTTGCCGCTTTGCTGCCCGACGAGGCCGAACGGGTGGTGGGGGAGTCGGTGGAAACCGTGCCCACCGCAGCTCTGGCCACCGGCGACCTGGTGATAGTTCGTCCCGGCGCCCGCGTTCCCTCGGACGGAACGGTCGTCGAGGGCAGTGCCGACATGGACGAATCCATGATCACGGGCGAGTCGAAGACCGTCCGCCGGACTGTCGGAGATCAGGTGGTGGCCGGCACCGTAGCCACCGACTCGGCACTTCGGCTTCGAGTCACCGCTGTGGGAGAAGACACCGCGCTCGCCGGTATTCGGCGCCTGGTCGAACAGGCGCAGAACTCGTCGAGTCGTGCTCAGGTGTTGGCGGACAAGGCCGCTGCTCTGCTGTTCTGGTACGCACTGGGCGCGGCAGTGCTGACCGCGATCGCCTGGAGTATCTGGGGCACACCGGAGAGCGCAGTCACCCGGACGATCACCGTTCTGGTGATCGCCTGCCCGCACGCGCTCGGGTTGGCGATTCCGCTGGTCGTCTCCATCGCGACGGAACGAGCAGCTCGGGCTGGGATTCTGATCACCGACCGCATGGCCCTCGAGGCGATGCGCAACGTAGACACCGTTCTCTTCGACAAGACCGGCACTCTCACCAAGGGGGAGCCCGCAGTGGTCGGTGTGCGCGGCGTCGACGGGTATTCCGACGACGAAGTTCTCAGCGCAGCCGCTGCCGTCGAATTCGACAGCGAACATCCACTCGGGCGCGCGGTCGTCGCAGCGGCGCGGGACTTGTCGCTCGAATTCACTTCGGGTTCCGACTTTCAGGCGCACAACGGGATCGGGGTTGCTGCGGACGTCGGCGGCGCACGCGTCGGTGTCGGCGGACCGGGGATGTTGAGATCGGTCGGGGCCACAGCGATCCCGGGGACCGAAGAGTGGCTCAGTGACGGGTCGACGGTCCTGCATGTAGTGCGTGACGAGAAGGTAATCGGCGCATTGGCATTGGCCGACGAGATTCGCCCGGAATCAGCATTGGCCGTCGACGCCCTCCACGCTCGCGGTGTTCGAGTGGCCATGGTCACCGGAGACGCGGAGGCCGTGGCTCATTCGGTCGCCCGCAGACTCGGAATTGACGAGGTCTTCGCCGAGGTGCTTCCTCAGGACAAGGGCGCGCAGGTATCTCGGCTTCAGGCTGCGGGCCACCGCGTTGCGATGGTCGGTGACGGGGTCAACGATGCGCCGGCACTCGCCCAGGCGGATGTGGGTATCGCGATCGGTGCCGGAACCGACGTGGCGATCGCATCGGCGGGAGTTGTTCTGGCCAGCGATGATCCGCGTTCGGTGAGCTCGGTCATCGAGCTGTCCCGCGCCACCTACCGCAAGATGGTTCAGAACCTCTGGTGGGCAGCGGGATACAACGCGATCTCGGTTCCCCTCGCTGCGGGAGTACTGGCGCCCGTCGGGTTTGTGCTGCCGATGGAGGTCGGAGCAATCCTGATGTCGGTATCCACTGTGGTCGTTGCCGCGAATGCCCAGTTGCTGCGACGCTTGGACTTGCGGCAACCACCGGTGACCGCGTCCGAGTCGAGAGTGCTCACACCGCAGTAGTGAGCGGATGAAGGCGGACTACTGTCGGCTCAGGAACGGAACGAGCGCACGCAGCACAGCTTCGGAGTCCGCGACTGCGCTCGCGTGATCAGCCCCCTCGATCACAGTCAAGGCACTGTCCGGGATCAGCGACGCGAGATGCTCGGTATCCGGCAGGCGCTCGCGATCTCTCGATCCGACGAACAACAACGCCGGTGTGGTGATCCGTTGAAGCACGGCGTCGTCGATGCCCTGCTCCTTCTCGGCCCGGCGCATGTAGGCCGCGAGTGCGAGGGCATCGTTGATTCGAAAGGCAGTCGCAGTTTGTGGATCCACCGGTTTGCCGCGCCTCGCGCCCCAACCGCTCAGAAACCCCTCGATACCGCCGCTTTCGAGTGCGTCGATGCAGCCTGGGAAGAACAATGCGTCGAACGCCCCCGTCATCGGCCGGCTACTACCGCCCCCGACGGTCAGCGATCGCACCCGTTCGGAGTGCTCGACAGTCAGCGACATCACCGAGCGCCCGCCGAACGAGTATCCGAGGACGTGCGCCGGTTCGAACGGAGACTCCGTGTCGAGGATCTCCAGGAGGTCGTCGACCACCAGATCCATTGCATACGAATCGGAGTCGTGTGGTTTGTCACTGCGTCCGTGACCCCGCATGTCGACGAGGATCAGACGATACTGTTCCTGGAGCGCCTTGACGTACCCGAAGCCACGCCAGATGGAGCGCGACAACGCTGTGCCGTGCACCATCAACAGGGGTGGGCCATCGCCCACGATCTGATAGGCGATCCGCGCACCGTCCACCGGATTTCTCACGTCGTGCAACACCCGTCCAGTATGGGTGCCAGCTACTGCGCACACGAACTCGAGTAGTCGTCCGGAGCCATTCCGACGGATGCCGTGAACTTTCACGACCAGTCGAGCAATCAACTCGGCCTCCCTCAGAGCTACCGGTCACTGCCCGGCCGGGCAGTACCCACCGTTCCAAGCAGTGCATCGGTGAAGGGGTCTGCCGTGCTGACGCCTGCGGCTATGCCCCGAAGCAGAGCCTCGAAATCAGTGGCAACTACGGTGACCTCCTCGAACTCAGGCTCTCCCCCACGGACAACCTGACCGTCCGGTGCGAGCGCCAGGTACTCGTACCCATTGCGTACCGACAGCAGAACCGGGAGGTGAGTGGACCAGAAGGCGTTGATCGCCGCGCGCTCAGCCGGCCCGGAAGCGACCGCCAGGCTCTCGTGCCGGAACGCATTCCAAGGAAACGCCTCATCACTGACGCCGACTCCACCGGCATAGTTCTCCGCCGAGAGAAACCACACCTGGTCGTCGGAACTGGCAAGTACGGAGAACGAACTCGCCCACACGATGAGTTGATCACAAACGCCGACCAGCGGTTGCGGAACTGGGGCAGAGGCCGATCGAGTAGGTTCTTCGCGAACCCAACCTGCGATCGACAGCGCGGCGGTTGCGTCGAGGTGAAGGCACATCGCCCCACAGTAAGGCCAGACCGTCTCGCACCGATAGCGTCAACCGTCGGCCTACTCGGGATCGATGTCCTGAATACCATTCTCGTCCATGCTGATCCATCGCGTTATGCCGATGTCGCGCAGGAACGGCAGATCGTGACTCACCACCACCATGGCACCGCGGAAATCGGAAAGTGCCTGCGTGAGGTGAGCGAGACTCGGTAGGTCCAGGTTGTTTGTCGGCTCGTCGAGAAGAAGCAGCTGGGGCGCGGGTTCGGCCAGAAGGATCGTCGCTAACGCCGCGCGCAATCGTTCACCGCCGGAGAGCGCAGAAGCCAACACGTCGGAATCCGCTCCCCGGAAAAGGAACCGTGCCAACTGCCCACGAATTTCCTCGGCTGTTGCATGTGGCGCGGCCAAAGCGACGTTGTCCGCCACCGAGAGATCCTCGTCGAACACGTCGAGACGTTGGGGGAGCGCACGAGAGGCTACGAACGGAGTCGACGCAGCGAGTGCATCGAGCAACGTTGTCTTGCCGATTCCATTGCGCCCCAGTAGCGCAATCCGCTCCGGCCCGGTGATCTGGAGCGACACCACTTGGCCGCTCCGCAACGTCACCTCGGCGAGCCGCGCAACCTGCTGCCCCGGATGAACCTCTGTAGCAGGAAGGTCCAGGCGAATCTCGCGATCGTCTCGAAGGAGTTCCTCTGCCTCCGACAGGGCGGACTTGGCCTCGTCCACCTTCCCGATATGGTTGAGGGCCAGCTTTCCGGCCGAAACTTGGGCTTGGCGTTTTCGTTCCTGCGCGATAATCAGTGGCACCCGCTTGTTCTCGAACATCTTCTGCCCATAGCGCTTACGTCGGTCCAGTTTTGTTCGAGCGTCGATCAGCTCGCGGCTCTGCTTCGCCAGATCGGCCTTGGCGTCGCGAACAGTGGCGAGTGCGTTTTCCTGCTCAGCGGTCACGACCTCCTGGTAGTGCGAGTAGTTGCCGCCGAACACGCGTAGATCCCCCCGACGTAGTTCGACCGTGTACTCCGCGGTGTCGAGCAGTTCCCGGTCGTGGCTGACGATCAGTACGGTTCCCGGAAACTGTTGGACTGCAGCATGAACTCGTGATCGAGCGTCGCGGTCCAGGTTGTTGGTCGGCTCGTCGAGGAGCAGCACCTGCGGATTCTTCAGCAGCGTTGCGGTCAGGCCGAGTAGGACGGTCTCTCCGCCGGAGAGGGTGCCCACGGTTCGGCTCAGTGCCGCCGTATCCGGAACTACCTTCGCGAGGCCGAGTCGATGCAAGGTGGAGAGAGCGCTCTCCTCGATATCCCAGTTGTTGTCCACGAGTGCAAAGTCGGACTCGGATCCGTCACCGGTTTCGATGCGGTGCAAAGCGTTTCGTAGTTCGTGGATACCGAGGATGCCGTCCACCCGAACACTCGGATCGAGTGTGATGTCCTGACGGAGGTAGCCGACCTCGCCGGAAGCGGTTACTGATCCGGATCCCGGTGAGAGCTCTCCCGCGATCAATCGCAGCAGAGTCGACTTTCCCGATCCGTTAAGTCCCACGAGACCGACACGGCCACTGGGGAATACAAAATTAGTGCGGGAAAAGACTGATTCGCCGTCCGGCCAGATGAAGGTGAGATCCGAGAGCGACAGAGAAGGATGGGATTGGGTCATGAGTACTCCAGAGGGTGCTTGGACTGTGCGCCCGGCTCAGCAATTGCTGATGGGTGCGAGTGCCTTCGCGTGAAGAACCTCTAGAGGAGCAACGGCCCGTTTCCTGTTCTGTCGGGAATGATTCGTGTTCCAGGCTAACGCGGTCGACCTGGCGGTGCAATGGGTTATTCGAGTCCGGCTCCTTGTGATCTTGACAATAGGCAAACGCATCGGCATTGTTACGCCTGCCAGATGATATGTCTGCCATACTAAATATTCGAGCAAGTATCAGGGAGGAAATCATGGCCGTAGAGGTACTCGAGTTGCATCACATCGGGTTGGGGATGGGGAATGACATCGCCGACCGAACCCGCGACTACTACCGGGACGTTCTCAATTTGACCCAGGATGCGGGACGCTGGCACATTCCCGGTATTCATGGTTACTTCCTCGATCTTCCGAGTGACGTGCAGATTCATCTTCTCGGTAGCGACGGACCTTCGCCCTACAGCAAGGGGCCGGGCAAGGATCCGGTGGAAAACCACATAGCGCTCGCGGTGGCTGACATCGGGGCCGCCGAACGTGAACTGGACAAGCTCGGTGTTGAGTACTTTGCTCTGGACAACGTCGCCTCGCCCGACCTCAAGCAGTTGTTCGTGCGTGACCCGGCCGGCAACCTCGTCGAACTCCACCAGGTCGGATTGTGTAGATGCCGTAAGAGCCTGCGCGCCCAGTCTGCGGCCGGTGCGAACGAATGATTTTCGACGTGGGGGAGATGGCACCGAAGTCTCGCTACAACCTCCTCGCCTCCCTCATCGTTCCGAGACCGATAGCCTGGATCACGACGGTGGACGTCAGGGGTTTGGTGAACGCCGCCCCGTTCTCGTTCTTCAATCTGATGTCGGGGACGCCACCGCTCGTGTGCATCGGGATCGGCGCTCGTGAGGGAATTCCGAAGGATACTGCTCGAAATATCGGCGACACAGGTGAGTTCGTGATCAATCTTGTAGATCTCGAGTCTGTCGAGAGTATGAATATCACCGCCGGAGACTATCCAGCCGCAGTCGACGAAACGACTGTCGCGGGTCTGGAACTGGTTGCTTCACAGAGCATTGCGCCCCCTCGGTTGGCAAGAGCACCAGTTTCGTTGGAATGCGTGGAACAACAGACGTTGTCGATCGGCTACGGGCGATCGATCGTGGTCGGCGAGATCACGACCGCACATGTCGACGACGAGCACGTGTTGGATCCGAGCCGAGGCCACATCGACGGTGCTTCGCTCGATCTCGTGGGGCGAATGCACGGTGGCGGTTGGTACACAACCACTTCCGACCCGTTCAGACTCGCTCGGGTCGATCAGCCTTCAGTCGTGTCCGGATCTTTGAAATGAGTCCACCACTTGCCGAGGATTCGGCCGAGGTCTTTTCGGTCTCGATCGGACAGAGGGGCGAGGAGGTCACGGCAAGCCTCTTCGAAGGCAGGAACCGTCTCCGCGACAGTGCCTTTCCCGATTTCCGTGATCTGGATGGGAGTGGACCGGCGGTCGGTCCCGGTCCGAGTGCGCTCGACGAATTCGCGCTTCTCGAGCCAGTCGAGGACGCCGGTTGCACTGGCACGGGAGATCCCGAAGTAATCCGAGATGCCGCTCGGTGTCTGCCGCATGTACGGCTCGTCTGTGTCGCTGATCGCCTGAGCGGCAAAGATGAGCAGAACGTCGAGCTTTCGTTCGGAAATCTCGAACGGTTCGAGGCTTCGGTTCACCGAACCGATGATGTCGTCGGCCAGCCACAGCGCGAGCAGCCCCAGTCGAGCAGCGGCAGGGTCGTCGGCAGATCCGTACTGGTCGAACATTGCCAGGACGGGTTCCATAGCTTCATCAGCGGTCCGTTTGCTGCGCTCGGCATTTGTTCCTGTCGCGCCGCGCCGATCGGCATTTGTTCCCGTCGCTTCCACGAATCGAGCTTACAAGTCTGCAGGCCGACCGCGGCAATGCGGCGGAAGCGTCTCGCGCGCGGATCGCTGCACTCACCTCCCCCAGAAATCTCGACAGCAGGAGCGTCATGCTGACTGAACGTCAAATACGGACCGCCGCCGAAGAACTCGACCAAGCAGAGCTGTCCGGTGGGCAGGTCGGACAGCTCTCACTCGGATATCCGAAGATGGACCTCGACGACGCCTATGCAATTCAGACCGCATGGGTCGCGAGAAAGCTTGCCAGGGGCAGGACGATCATCGGCCACAAGATCGGGTTGACTTCGAAGGTGATGCAGCGGGCGTCGAACATCACCGAACCGGACCACGGGGTACTGCTCGACGACATGCTCTTTGCCGACGGTTCCGAGATACCGCATGGGCGCTTCATTGTTCCGCGGGTGGAGGTGGAGCTGGCGTTTGTCCTCGATCGGGACCTCAGTGGCCCCGGCGTCACACTGTACGACGTACTCGACGCGACGCGGTATGTCGTTCCGGCGGTGGAGATCATCGACGCGCGGATCGTGCAGGTCGACCCGGGATCAGGTCGAACACGAACAGTGTTCGACACCATCTCGGACAATGCAGCGAACGCCGGAATCATTCTCGGTGGGCGTCCGGTGGTACCGAACGAGACCGATCTGCGCTGGGTGTCAGCGCTCTGCTATCGAAACGCAGTTGTCGAGGAAAGCGGAGTAGCTGCCGCGGTCCTGAATCATCCGGCAATCGGTGTTGCGTGGCTCGCGAACAAACTCGGACGTCTCGGTGTCGGACTGAAAGCCGGCCACGTGATTCTTGCCGGCTCGTTCACCCGTCCGATCCAGGCGCAGCCGGGGGACACCTTTCACATCGACTACGGCTCGCTCGGCACCGTCTCGTGTCGGTTCGCCGAGACCGGACAAGGGGAACAATGACAACCAAGCCGTTCAAGGTCGCGCTTCGGTCCGATACTGCTCCCGCCCTCGGTTTGTGGCTCGGGCTCGGTGAAGCGGTCACTGCCGAGATATGCGCCGGGGCCGGGTTCGACTGGGTGTTGATCGACTCCGAGCACGGTCCGAACGACCTCCGGTCGGTGGCGGATCAGTTGCGAGCTGTTGCAGCTGATGCGGTCGAACCGATCGTGCGCCCGCCGAGCACCGACGCCGTTGATATCAAGAGACTTCTGGACATCGGCGTGAGAACGCTACTGCTGCCGATGGTCGAATCCGGTTCAGCGGCGAGGGATGCCGTTGCCGCAACACGATATCCGCCGTTCGGGAACCGCGGCGTCGGTAGCGCCCTCGCTCGCGCCTCACGATGGAACAGAGATGTCGACTACCTCGAAAATTCCGCGGACGGAATAACTCTCATCGCGCAGATCGAAACCCCCGGCGCTGTGGCGAACATAGGCGATATTGCGGGCACAGCCGGTATCGACGCTGTCTTTGTGGGCTTGTCGGACCTCGCTGCGACGTCGGGTCATCTCGGACAGCCGCTGCATCCGCAGGTGCAGGAGGCATTTCGATTCGTGGTGGACGAGTGCACACGAATCGGAGTTCCGGTGGGAACTTTGGCGGGGTCGGACGCCGTGGCCGACTTCGCGATCGGTCTCGGTTGTCGATTCGTGGCAATCGGGACCGACGTCGCGGTGCTGGTTCGAGGCTGTGAGACCTTGTTGGAAAGGTATCGTGCTCCGAAAGCTACTCGTGGAGTTAAAGTCTCGGTCTACTGAAAATCGCACGGTCCTCAGATTTTCGGGCCTTCGGACCGAAGATCGTCGACCTTCGACATTGCTTCGCGGAGTTCCGTGAGCCATTGTTCGCTGTGCTTGCCCGCCAGCCGGACTGTCCACATGAGAGCGTCCGCTCGCGAGCGAGCAACTCCCGCGTCCACCAAGGTGTCGAGAACCTTGCGTTCGGGCTGACGTAGTCGTGTCATCACCGGAACTGCGAGATGTGTGAACAGGACGGTCTTTTCGTCCAGGCGTACACCCCAGGCGACCTTGCGTCCGTAGCGAGCCTCGGCCTCGTCGGCGATGCGCATCCGGTCGGCGCGCGTGGTTTCGCGAAAGCGCGAGATCCTTCCGTCCGCGGCGGCCTCGCCACCGTCGACTGCCGGGAGTTCACCGATCACGACGATTTCTTCGCGGTCGACCTGGACGTCGGCGGTCCCGGTGAACCAGTCATCTGGAAGTCGACCGGCAAACCAGTCGGACGCATCACTCGCGTCGGGAACTGATGCCTGTTGCCAACCTCCGGGACGGCCGAACCTGCGGTCGCCGGAGCTTTGTGAGTTCTTCATGGCGTTCTCCTCGGAAAGCTGGTGGAGCATGACGTGCGTTTATTGCACTGATTACATGATTACACCGATAGTCGAACCGGCGCCACAAATTCGGGCATGATCGGAGTCGTGCGCCTTTCACACGCTCGTCAGAGCTTCCGAACTTTCCGTCGTCCCGTGGCTGCCGTGGCTCTGGGGGTATTGGCCGCAGGATCGGTAGTTGCCTGCAGTTCTGGCCCTGACCAGCCGAAATCAGTGGCAGAGGAGTTCGCCTCCGCGCTCACGTCGGATGACGTGCAAGCGGCGGCAGCCCTGACCACCGATCCGGCAGCGGCCTCGACTGCGATTTCGGCTCTGATCGACGGGCTGGGCAAGGACGAGGGGACATTCACCGTCTCCGACGCCACCGAGTCCGGTGATTCTGCGGGGACGTTCACACTCGATGCGGCGTGGAAGTTCGGTGAAGGTCAGGACTGGAACTACTCGACGCAGGGAAACGCGTCGAAAAGCGGGGACAACTGGCTGATCCAGTGGGATCCGGCGCTGCTGGCTCCGGACCTGACCGCCTCGACCACGCTGCGCTACACGCCCACGCCCGGTGCGCCGCCGTCCGTGATGGACGCAGCAGGCCAGCCGATTATGGAGCAGCAGGTGGTGACGCTGGTCAATCTGGATTCCGCTGCGGTTCCTCCGGTGGACACGGCAGCCGTGGCCGCCCTGCTCTCGCCCGTCGCACCGACGATCACGGCGGCATCGCTCAGCGGCGACCTTGCGTCGGCGAACGGGAAGCCGGTCACCGCAATCACTTTGCGTGCCGAGGATCTTGCACCGATCGAAGAGCGGTTGGCGGCGATTCCCGGAGTGAGCTTGGCGCCGCAAGCGCGGTTGCTCTCGGTGGACAAAACTTTGGCGTCGCCGACGTTCAGTGGGCTGTCCGATCTGTGGCAGGAGGGGCAGGACAAATCCGCAGGCTGGGCGGTGCAGCAGGTGAAGCAGAACGGAACCGTCACCACCGTCGCCGGCCAAGACGGGCCGGTTGCTCCGAACATCGCGACCACCATCGACCGACCACTGCAGCTCGCCGCCGAGAACGCGCTCGCCGGGGTGACGCAACAGGCGGCGATCGTAGCGCTACAGCCGTCGACCGGAGCGGTGTTGGCGGTGGCCCAGAATGCCCCCGCCGACGCACAGGGCCCCATTGCGTTGACCGGCCTGTACCCGCCGGGGTCCACGTTCAAGACCGTGACGACCTCCGCGGCGCTGCAAGCCGGCGTCGCTACACCGGACACCGTTCTGGCGTGCCCGGGTACCGAGAACATCGAGGGCCGTCAGATCCCCAACGACGACGAGTTCGACCTCGGATCGGTTCCGCTGCACACCGCGTTCGCGAAGTCGTGCAACACCACCATGGCCAGGATGGCCGTCGGTCTGCCTGCCGATGCTCTACACAACGCGGCTCTGCAGTTCGGGCTTGGCGTCGACTACGTCACTCCGGGCCTCACGACGGTGACGGGCAACGTCCCCGATGCGAACACACCCGCCGAACGCGTCGAGTCCGCGATCGGACAGGGCACGGTGACCGCCACGCCTTTCGGGATGGCTCTCGTGGCGGCCTCGATCGCCAACGGGACGACACCCGCGCCGATGTTGGTCAAGGGACAGCCCGGCGTGGCAGATCAGACCGTGGCACCCGCGCCCACCGAGGTGACCGAACAGTTGCGGGTGATGATGCGCGAGACCGTCACAGGCGGTACGGCAACGTCGTTGCAGGACATTCCGGGGCTTCTGGGCAAGACCGGTACGGCCGAAACCGAAGGTGGTCCAGCACACGGGTGGTTTGTCGGAATCAAGGGAGATCTCGCATTTGCGGTGTTCATTGCCGGCGCGGACAGCTCTTCGCCTGCGGTGCAGGTAGCGGGCACTTTTCTGCGCTGAAACCTGTTTTCCGTTGCAGTTGGATCACGCCGTCGTAGCTCAACCGTGACACGTTCGTAGGCATCCCGTGCTTGTTACTCGTGTGACAGAAGTAAAGAGTTACATGCATGGGGCCCGGAGGACAGCACAACCGTCGTGGAAAATATGTCGTTGCTTCGATAACTGCTGTCGTTCTGACAGTGGCGCTCGCGTCATGTGTCATCGGTGGGGAGAAGAAAACCGACGCCGCTTCGGTGGTGGAAGACTTCGTCACCGCCCTCAACAACCACGACGCCGAAGCTGCTGCGGCGCTCACGTCGTACCCCAACGCAGCCCGGCCCTCGATCCAGCAGATGTTCGACGGACTGGCCGCCAAGTCCACCGACTTCGACGTCGCTCAGGTCATGGATCTGGGTAGCGACTCCGGACTCTTCACACTCGACGCGTCCTGGAACTTCGGCGAAGGCAAGGACTGGAGCTACCAGTCGCAGGGCGAGGTTCGCGATCTTTCCGTCGGTTGGCGGGTGTCCTGGGACCCGTCAGTCCTGGTTCCCGACCTCGGAAACGGGCGCACCGTCTCGTACACCCGCACCGACGCTGCGCCGCCGAAGGTCGTCGACAGCACGGGCACCCTGCTCATGAACGAGCAGACCATCAACGCGATCACTCTCGACCCGGCGACCATGCCGGACCCCGTCGACACCACTCGTCGCCTCGCCGCAGTTCTCGAACCCGTCGCACCGTTGGTGACCTCGGAGTCGATGCTGGCCGACCTCGCGGCCAACCCGGGCAAGCCCGTCACCGCCGTACTGCTCCGCGATCCCGACTACGCGTACCTGGAAAGCGATTTTGCAATCCCCGGCGTCGTCGTGGTCAAGACACCCAAGCTGATCGCCTCCGATCGTCGTATCAACTCGCCGCTCCTGGACCCGCTTCGGACCGTGTGGCAGGCCAATCGCGACGCCACCGCCGGTTGGGCGGTCAACCTGGTGGAGTCCAACGGATTCCCGATCAAACAAGCCGGCTTCCAAGGACCTCCCGGCCCCGACGTCGCCGCAACCCTCGACTCGCACGCTCAACTCGCTGCGATCGAAGCCGTCGTCAGTGCAGGTACTCCCGCCGCCATCGTCGCGATCCGCCCGTCGGACGGCGCCATTCTGGCTGCAGCACAGAACAATCAGGCCATCGAACAGGGCCCGATCGCATTCACCGGGTTGCGCCCGGCCGGCGGCGCCCTCGATTTGGTCCGCCTCGCATCGTCGATGCAGAACGGCGTCGACCCCGGATTTGTGTCACCCGAACAGTTGGCCGACACCGGGCAGCAACTCGGACTCGGCAACGGCTTCCACATTCAGGGACTCGATCAGCAGACGGCAGTACTTGCCGCGAACCGCCCCGGCGTGGACCAGGCGATGAACAACGTCATGGCCAACAAGACGTCCAACGACGCGGACGCGCCGACAGTGACTCCGTTCGGAATGGCGATGCTCGCGGCATCGATCGCCCGCGGCAGTGCCCCGCTGCCGATGATGGTCTTCGGACAACCGGCTACCGCCGACGTCACGCCGACGGCATTGCCCGGCGACGTCAACAATCGTCTGCGCGACGCCATGCGAGGGGCCGGCGGACTGGCCGGGTACCCGGACATGATGGCGGCCGGTGCAGCGAGCGGTGACGATCGTTGGTTCTATGGATCACGTGGTGACTTCGCGTTTGCAGTGTTCGTCGCAGACGCCGACGGCGGCGATCGAGCAATGCAGATGACGGACAAGCTCTTCCAGGAACTCGGCAAGCCTGCCGACAAGTAGTACCAGGCACCGCGGGTAGATTCCTGGTTCGTGAACCTGCTCGATTTCCTTTTCCTCGTCGTAGCGGGATTCTTCAGCGGTCTAGTCGGTTTTGTCACCGGTCTCGCATCGATTGTTTCGTATCCGGCGCTGCTGAGCGTCGGGCTTTCGCCGGTCAGCGCGAACATGACCAATACCGTCGCGTTGGTGGCCGTCGGCGTCGGCGCATTGGCGAACTCGTCCCGTGAAGTTGCCGACACGGGTCCGAAACTTGTTCGCTGGTCTCTCTATTCGGCTGCCGGTGGCATCATCGGTGCCCTGATTCTGTGGCTGGCACCGGAAGGTTCGTTCGAATCCGTTGTGCCGGCGATGGTTGTGTTCGCCTCGCTCGCGTTGCTACTGCAACCGAAGATTCGTGAGTTGTCCGGCGGCGGTGACCGTCCCGGAATCTACTCGGCCGCACTGTTTGCCGTCGCGGTCTACGGCGGCTATTTCGGTGCTGGTGCCGGCGTCATCTTCCTGGCCGCGACGCTCATCCTCACTTCCGAAACGGTGTGGCGTGCAACGATCCTGAAGAGCTTCTTTCTCGGCATTGCCAATCTTGTGGCTGCACTCATCTTCGCCTTCTCCGGACAGGTGCATTGGGTGGCCGCGTTGGCGATGGCGCTCGGAGCGTTGGCTGGAGGTTGGTGTGGCCCGCCCGTAGTCAAGAAAATCCCGCCATCGGTACTGCGTGTGGCAGTAGCGATAGCGGGATTCGTGTTGGCTCTGTGGTTGTGGGTGAAGTGAGACCGTCTACTTAACGCCCTGCATCAGCTTCTTGATCCAGGGCGAGGCAAGAGCAAGAAGTACTCCGATTCCGATTGACGAGAAACCGATGATCAGGAAGAACGGGCGACTGTCGTCGATGTCGAAGTAACCGGCCAAGGTTCCCGCCATCGAAGAACCCAACGCAACGGACAAGAAGAACAACGCCACCATCTGGGTGTGGAAATGCTCGGGCGCGAGTTTGGTTGCAAGGGAAAGGCCGACGGGGGACAGGAAGAGTTCCGCGAAGGTGAAGAGCAGAAGCACTCCGGCAAGGCCGAGGAGCGGTGCACTGTTCGGTCCGCCACCGGTGATCGGGATGAATGCCAGGAACGCCAGACCCATCGTGCCGGTACCGAGCGCGAACTTGATCGGCGACGACGGCTGACGGTCACCGAGTTTTGTCCACATCGCTGCAAACACACCGGCAAAGATGATGATGAACACCGGATTGATCGACTGCACCCACGTCGGCGGGAAGTCCCAACCGAAGAGATTGCGGTCCAGGAGTTTGTCGGAGATCACCGGCACGGTGGTGAACTGCTGCTGAAACAGCGACCAGAAGGCCGCGCTCGCAATGAACATCGGGATGAACGCAAAGACTCGACTGCGTTCGACCTTGGTCACCTTCTTGCTGGTGAGCATGAGGAGGAAGTAACCGACCGACGCGACGATCGTGAGTCCGACAACGACGTCGGACATGTTGTCCGCGGTGATCAAACCGGTGATCGAGGCGACCGCGACGACGACGATCGCAGCAATGCCGATCCCGATGTAGAGCGCGCGCTTGTCCGCGGGCAACGGGTTGCCTGGCTCGGCTCCGATTCCGTGAAGATGCTTCCGACCCAGCGTGTACTGGATCAGGCCGAGAGCCATGCCGACGGCGGCGAGAGCAAAACCGGCATGGAATCCCCAGGCGTCCTGGACGGCTCCGGTGAGCAGTGGACCGACAAGACCGCCGATGTTGATGCCCATGTAGAAGATGGAGAATCCGGCGTCGCGGCGATTGTCCTGTTCGGAATATAGGTCTCCGACCAGAGAGGTCGCATTGGCCTTCAAGCCGCCGCTGCCGAAGGCGACCATGACCAGGCCGACACCCACACCCCACATGCCAGGAAGAACCGACAAGGCGATGTGGCCGGCCATCACCAGCGAAGCGCTGTAGAAGAGCGTGCGCTCGGAGCCGAGAAGTCGATCGGCCACCCACGCGCCGAGAATCGTCGACAGATAGACGGTGCCGCCGTATGCGCCGACGATGCTGGTCGCTGCCGCCTGACTGATTCCGAGGCCGCCGTCGCTGACGCTGTAGTACAGGTAGTAGATGAGGATGCCTTGCATCCCGTAGAAGGAGAATCTCTCCCACATTTCGACGCCGAACAGGTTCGCCAGCGCAAAGGGTTGGCCGAAGAACCCCCGGTCTTCTTTCTCGCTACGTTCGACGGGCTCCGTAGTGTTGCTCATTCGAAAAGTGTCCTACGTGCTCGAGCATTTCGGGTGGTTCCGAGCCGTGGAGTTTGGTTACGACTTGGTGCGGATCCTCGCTACCAGCGGAGCGAGTGCGCGCCAACCGAGAAGGAACACCGCGAGTGAGAGAGTCGCGACCATGACAAACGTGATCTTGAATTCGTGCCCTGAGACGCCTATGCGCAGAGCCATCCCCAATATGACGGTGGAAAGCCAGACGATGACTCCAGTCGGGATCACGAGATAGGCATCGAACTTGTCGCGATAGAGCGCGTACGTTGCTGCCCACCCGATCAGGAGCCCGCTCAGGAACGGCCATGCAGTCGTTGCAAGACCGGCGATCGCATTTTCCTCGTCGTGTGTCTGACGTCCGATCGCGCAGAACACGATGACGAGAACGACGTCGAGGATCAAGGGGAGTGCGTACTTCTTCACGCTCACACCATACGACTGTGCGCCTTTATTAACCGCGGGCGGTTAATAAAGGCGCACGTTGTTAGGCCTGGAGGCCGGCTTCGATCTCGAGGGTGATCGTGATCTTGTCGCCGACAACTGCTCCGCCGCCTTCGAGGGGCATCTCGATGGAGATGTCGAAGTCCTTGCGGTTGATGACGGTGGTGGCTTCGAATCCGGCGACGGGGCCCTGGCCCATGCCCGGGTTGACGCCGTTGAACTCGAGGTTCAGCTCGACCTCGCGGGTGACGCCGTGGAGCGAGAAGTCGCCGGCGAGGACGAAGTCGCTGCCCTTGGAGCGCACTGCGGTGGACTTGAAGGTGGCCTTCGGGAACTTCTCGACGTCGAAGAAGTCAGCGGACTTGATGTGGCCGTCGCGCTGCTCGTTCTTGGTGTTGATGGAGTCCACGGAGATCTCGGCCTCGACGGCGGGGGTTCCGTCTTCGGCAACGGTGATCGTTCCCGAGAACTCGTCGAACGTTCCACGAACCTTGGAAACCATGAGGTGGCGAACCGAGAATCCGACAGTGGAGTGGACGGTGTCGATGACCCAGGTTCCGGCGGTCAATGTGGGCAAGGTTGCGGTGGTCATGGAAGCTCCTGAATAAGTAGTTGAATGTTCAAGTTCTTGTAGCTTCAACTATGGACCCCAGGAAATCCTTCCGCAAGATCATGTGAGCTGCATCACAGTGTTTGTGCTTGCGGCATAGACGGCGTGAAGCGCCGACGCTGTCACTGACTGATGCACCGCAATGCCCCAGCGCCCTTCGCTGTTCACCACGCATTCTGCGATGGTGACTGCCGAATTCGCACTACCGGAAGACTCCGGGTTGCGGGGCAGTGAATGCTGGGTGAGCGAGACGACCTCGACGGCCGAGCCCTGTTCCGTCAGGATCTTGCTCAATGCCTCGACCGGGCCGGACGCACTCGCGGCGGCGGTGACCTCGTGTCCGTCGCGATCAATGGCGACGAACAACTGATCACCGTCGGCGGTGTGTTCCAGTGAGTACCGACGCACTCCTCCGTTGTACCCGTACTCGCGCAGCAGCAGTTTCCACAGCTGGTCGGCGGTCATTTCGGTGCCCGAGTCGTCGGTCTCGAGCTGCACCCGCGAGGCGAAGTCGATTTGCAGGCGCCGCGGGAGTTCGACCCCGTACTCGGTCTGCAACAGATAAGCGATTCCGCCTTTGCCCGACTGGCTGTTCACACGAATCACCGCCTGGTAATCGCGGCCGACGTCGGCGGGGTCGATCGGCAGATAGGGGACTGCCCACGGCGCCGATCCCGGATCGACGCCGGCAGCCTCCGCGCTCTCGTAGTGATGGGCGAAGCCCTTCTTGATCGCATCCTGGTGGGTTCCGGAAAATGCCGTGTACACGAGATCTCCGCCGTACGGGTGGCGCTCGTGGACGGGAATTCGGTTGCAGTACTCCACCGTTCGACGGATCTTGTCGATGTCGGAGAAGTCGATTTCCGGATCGACGCCCTGTGCATGCAGATTCAGCCCCAGCGTGACCAGGTCGACGTTGCCCGTGCGCTCGCCGTTGCCGAACAGGCATCCCTCGACGCGCTGCGCGCCGGCCAGTACTGCCAGTTCGGCACATGCAACCCCGGTGCCGCGGTCGTTGTGCGGGTGGACCGAGAGAATCACCGAATCGCGTCGGGCCAGGTTCTGGTGCATGTATTCGATCTGGTCGGCATAGATGTTGGGGGTGGCGATTTCGACTGTGGCAGGCAGGTTGTGGATGACCGGGCGATCGGGACTGGCGTCCCAGAGTTCGGTGAGGCTGTTGCAGACCTGCAAGATGTAATCGGGTTCGGTGAGGTTGAAGACCTCGGGGGAGAACTCGAATCGCCACCCGTCGTGGCCTTCGCCGCCACGGGCCACGTCCTGTGCCGCGCGGAAAATCATGTCGTGCAGCTCTTCTCGCTCCTTGCCGAGAACCACGTTTCGCCACGTCGGCGCAGTCGCGGTGTACATGTGGACGACCGCGTTCGGCAGTCCCTCGATCGACTGGTACGTCCGTTCGATCAAATCCGTACGCGCGGCGGTGAATACGACGATGGTGACGTCGTCGGGAACGAGATCGAACCGCACCAGGTCGCGAACGAAATCGAAATCGGTCTGGCTCGCAGAGGGATAGCCGACCTCGATTTCCTTGTAGCCGATCGCCACCATCAGTTCGAACATTCGGCGCTTGCGTTCGGGGTCCATCGGTTCTGCGAGGGCTTGATTGCCGTCACGCAGATCGACGGGCACCCACAGGGGCGCCGCGGTGGTGCGATTGGACGGCCACGTTCGGTCGAAAATCGGAATGTCGACGCGATCCCACGCGGCGCGATAGCGCTCGGACGGCATGGGTGACGGCTTCTGGTTGTTCCAGCGGTTGGCGCGGGTAGTACTCATCTTCGGTTTCTCCTGCGGTCGAGTCGAGAGACCGGCATGGCGAAACCCCGCGGAGGGGTGCCGGTCTGTCAGGCCCCGCCGCGGCAGTCGAGAAGGAGTGCTCCTGTAGCCATGCGGGCTAGACTAGAACGAAATCACTTATCAGACAACCTGAGGAGTTCACGTGTCACCGATCGTCGAGCGTCGGCTGCTCACCGACCAGGCTGCGGAGTTGCTGCGAGCGCGGATCGTGAGCGGTGAATGGGAAGTCGGCGCCAAACTTCCAGGTGAAACCACTTTGGCTGCGCAGTTGGGTATCGGTCGGTCCACCATCAGGGAAGCGGTGCGGACCCTCGCGGGCCTCGGCATGCTCGAATCGAGACAGGGTGCCGGCGTCTTCCTACGGAGTACGACGCCTCCGGATCAGTGGCCGCGCGTGCTCGAAGCCGAGGCGATTCTTCATGTCGTCGAGGTGCGAAACGCGGTCGAGATCGAAGCGGCTCGCCTCGCAGCGCAGCGCCGCGATGCCGTTGACGTCGCGGCTCTGCGGCAGGCGCTCGACGGTAGAACTGCTGCCGCCCATTCCGGGGACGCAGCCTTCGTCGACGCCGACATTGCGGTCCACCGGGCAGTGGTGGATGCGGCACACAATCCCGTGCTGTCGGAACTCTTCGAGACTTTTGTGCCGCGTCTGCGGGCCGCGTTGATCGAGTTGATCGCGGTTCTGGACCTGCATCCACACAGTCAGCCGGATGCGGACGAGCATCGAATGTTGGTGGACGCCATCGAAGCCGGCGACGCGGAGGCAGCGGTACGGATCAGCCGAGCCCACCTCGACGACATGGCGGCAGCGTTGCGACGTTAAACGCCCGGCTGTTCGCGGCGTTCGAACTCGAGATCCATCTCGAGGTCTTCGTGGTGGGTTGCACGGAATGACACGAGGAAGACGAGCCATCCCACCAGAGCGACAAGTACGAAACTGATTATCCGATAAACGAATACCGCTGCTGCGGCTTGCGCCCAGGTAGAGCCCGCCATGGTCAGTGCTGTGATGAGCACGGGCTCGACATAGCCGAGACCGCCCGGCATGAGGGGAATACTGCCCACCGCTTTCGCCGCTGTGAACGCGATCAGCAGGCCGGCGAAGGACGGATCGGCTCCTACTGCCCAACAAGCGAAACCGAGACAGAGGACGTCGGCAACTCGGTGAACTGCCGACCATCCGAAGGCAACCGCAGTGTCGGTCCGATTGAGTTCAACCGAGTCCAGTTGCTTGAGGATTTCGGACCAACGGTGCATACCGCGCCCGGTCGGGTTTTTGCGGGAACGGTTGTACAGCGCCAGAACTCGGTGCCCGATGCGTTCGATGCTGCCGGGATTCTGGGCTACGTATCGCAACGCCAGAAACAGTGCTGCCATGCCGACGAGCGAAATCGTCAGCGTCACCGGGCTGACCTTGGTGCCGAACGCCACTGCGCCAGTGGCACCGAGTAGTGCCAGAGTCGCGGCGGCGATGACACCGCACATTGCCAACTGCCAGGACGCGACAACCGGCGTAGCCCCCCACTTTCGAGTCTGCTTGTACGTGAACGCTGTCGAGAAGACCTGGCCGGCAGGCAACGTCAACGCCATCGCCGTGCTGGCGTAGATGACCGAGAGGTTCTTGAGGTGACCGGCGACAACACCTGCCGCGTTGAGAAGGCGCTGCTGAACGGACGCGTAACCACTGAGGGACACCGCCTGGGCGGCTACACAGGCAGCCACCCAACCCCAATGGATTTCGGTGAGAGCTTGCCAGTACTCGTTGAGACGAGGCCACAGGATGATTCCCTCGACGATCAGAAGGGCGATCAGAGCCACCCCGAGCAGCCACTTCAACCACCAGAAGCGCCCTCTGGCCCGACTGGTCTCGGCCACGGGCGAGCGTGGTCGTCTCAGTCGCCGTGGGGTGTTTCCAGGCTGAGCCATCGACTCACCCTAACCAATTTGATCCGGATCGACCTCTGGATACTTTTCGGGCCACGCCAGATGCGTCAGTCGTCGGCGTCCACGCAGTTGGACTTGCTCGCCGAGTTCCCACTCGGCCTGTTCCTCTTCGTCGGCGAAATACAGCGCGCTCGTCGACGCCAGCACCCGGCTGGGCCGAAGTTTCGCGAGCTCGGTGAGCCGCGACGCTTCGTTGACCGGATCGCCGATCACGGTGTACTCGAAACGTTCGGCAGCACCGATGTTGCCGGCGACCGCGAGCCCCGCGCTCACGCCGATACCGACGTCCAGGCCGGTGATGTCGTTGAGCTTGAACCGCAGCTCGCGAGCAGCCGCGAGAGCTGCCGTCGGAGCGTCGGGTCGATCGAGTGGTGCACCGAAGATGGCGAGCGCCGCATCACCCATGAACTTGTTGACAAAACCGTGGTGGCGATCGATGACGTCGACGACCACACGGAAGAACTCGTTGAGCAGTTCGACCACTTCGCCCGGCGGGCGCTCGGCCGCGGCACCGGTTGACCCGACCATGTCGACGAACAGAACTGCCACGAATCGAGTTTCGCCGCCCAGTTCGGTACCGAACTTCAGCGCGCGCCGGGCCACGTCCTCGCCGACGTGCTGACCGAACAGCTCACGCAGCAGGCGCCGCTCGTCGGACTCTTTCATCATGCGGTTGAATCCGACCTGTAGCCGGCCGATCTCACTGCCGTCGAACACCTCGACGCGTACGTCCGTGGCGCCGCGCTGCACTCGCTCGATGGCGCGTCGCAGTTGTCGGATCGGATCGGAGATCTGAGTAGCCGTCAGCATCGACAGTGCAAAGGCCTGCACGATCGCCATGATCGAGATGAGCAGGATCGCCCACGCGAGCGAGTCGGGGGAGAACTCGAGATCGGTCGTGAGCTGCGTCGAGCACAGCAAGATGATGCCTGCGACGGGCATCAGCGTGCCGAGTCCCCAGGTCATCGCCAGCCGGGTTCCGACGCCCGGCGCCATGGTCCGATCGAATTCGCCCTCGCTCAACGCCTGGGCGGCGACCGGACGCAAGATGCGCTCGCCGAGCATGTAGGTGAACCCGAAGGTCGTGGTCGCGGCCATGCAGACCGTCACGATCACGGCGATCGCGAGTCCGGGCATCTCGGTGATGGTCAGGAACACGAAGATGATGCCGCCCAGAATCCACAGCACCAGGTGCACGATGGCCTGGCGAAGCGGCGCGTGAAGTGCCGCCATCTGCTCGGACCTCGTCGGTGGACCACCGCGCAGCCGCCAACGAATGACCGACTTCAACATCATGGCCGCCGCGGTGAGGCTGACGGCACCCGCGAATGCCAGGTAAACGCCGAAGATCGCGAAGTTGCGGACACGGTCGGCAACTATCGCGTCGGACTCCTGGATCGGAACGCCGTACCGGACGAAGGCAAAGACCAGCACCGCGCCGATCAGATTGGCTGCGAGCATGGAGAGCATATAGAGGGGCCACCGGCTGCGGATGGTCACCGCTATTGCTCTGTATGAGGCCCGCACAGGGTTCAATTTAGCTGGCAGAGCTCGAAGTGTTGGTACGCGCGTCCGATTATTGGTCCGCTCACCTGTGTCGGCCGGTCCGGTTAGGCTCGCGAGGTGAACGCAAACAGGGGGCGTGCGGAGCGAGCTTCGAGGATGAACAAACCCATCTCCGCCGACGCTCGGGCGGTGCACCCGGGCGTGCGCATCGCGGCGGAATGGTCGTGGCGCCTCATCGTGATCTTTGCCGGGCTACTGGTCCTCGGATACGTGGTTCTGCGCCTCGAGACCGTGCTCATCCCGGTGGGGCTGGCTCTACTGGCATCGGCTCTGCTGATTCCGGTTGTCGATCGGCTACAGGTATGGGGAGTTCCTCGCTCGGCAGCCGTCATCGTCGTTCTGCTTGCCTCGATCGGACTGGTCGCGGGAATCATGACGTTTGTCGTCGAGCAGTTCATCGACGGGTTGCCCCAGCTCACCGACCAGTTCACGGCCAGCGTCACGCAGATTCAGAACTGGCTCACCAGCGGACCGCTGCACTTCAGCGAGGATCAGATCCGCCAGGCTGGTGATTCGGTCGTCAAGTCGGTGCAATCCAATCGTGAGTCCCTGACCAGCGGCGCCTTGACCACGGCGACGGTCATCGGCGAGATCTTCACCGGGGCATTGCTGACGCTGTTCACTCTCATCTTCTTCCTCTACGGCGGCGACCAGATCTGGCAGTTCGTCACCCGGATCGTTCCCCCCGACGCGCGTCGTCGGGTGCGGATCGCCGGTTCTGCAGGTTTTGGGTCGCTGATCGGTTACGTGCGCGCCACGGTCGCGGTTGCCGCCGCCGACGCGATCGGTATCGGTGCCGGCCTGGCGATCCTCGGGGTGCCGCTCGCCCTGCCACTGGCGTCGTTGGTGTTCATTGGCGCGTTCATCCCGATCGTCGGCGCATTTCTGACCGGTTTTCTCGCGGTGCTTGTCGCTCTGGTCACGAAGGGTTTCCTGACGGCACTGATCGTCCTCGGCATCATCATCGGCGTCATGCAACTCGAAGCGCACGTGATGCAACCGCTGTTGTTGGGTCGCGCTGTTCGCCTGCATCCGCTGGCAGTCGTTCTCGCCATTACAACGGGCATCGTCCTCGCCGGAATCGTCGGCGGGCTCTTGGCTGTTCCGATCGTCGCGGTCCTGAATACCGCCATTCGTTCCCTCCTCGCCGACGACCCGGACATCGCGTACGCCGAACTGCACGTCGAAGATCCGGAGACCCCACTGTTCCCCGCCGAACCCGACGAGCCGCGCGCCGAGCCTCGCATCGTGAACCCCACTCCTCCCGATGACTGAGCCCACCCGCCGTCGCCGGCTGCACTATCAGCCGACCGTTCGCGAGGCGTCGGGCGTCGACACCGACCCTGATGCCCCGCTGTGGCGGGCGGCGCAGGCATTTCGCCTCGTCACGCTTGTGTACGCGATCAGCTACCAGTTCGCTTCGGCCTCCGACTACACCAACTCCCGGCTCAGCTGGTTCTTCGTCGCTCTGATGGCCGTGTGGACCGGGGTGTCGGCGCTGTTGCTCGGAACTTCCGGTGCTCTGTTCGGTAAGACGCTGCCGAGGTACCAGGTGGTGATCGCCGATCAGGTGGTCGTCATCTTGCTGATGGCGTCGACGAGGCTGGTCTCCGACCACGAGTGGTATCAGAATCACCAGACGCTCCCCACCACGCTGTGGGCCACCAACGCGGTCATCTCCGCGGCAATTCTCGGCGGGCCGTGGCTCGGTATGGCGTCCGGAGTTGTCATCTCGGCGGCCAGCGCGATCATCCGCGACCAGGTCAACCTGGACCTCTGGCGCGATGCGACGGCTCCCGTGCTCGTATCGGTCGGCCTGGCGTTGGGCTTGGCCACCACCACCGCTCGGCGCTCGCATCGACAACTCGAGCAGGCCGTACGTCTGGCGGCGGCTACCGAAGAGCGCGAACGTTTGGCACGCGAAGTGCACGACGGCGTTCTGCAGGTGCTGGCGATGGTGCGCCGGCGAGGAGCCGCACTCGGCGGCGAGGCAGCTGAGCTGGCCGCGCTGGCCGGCGAGCAGGAGGTCGCGTTGAGAATGCTGATTTCCGAGCAGGTTTCGGGTGCCGCGGCAGATGTCGGCGGACAGACAGTGGATCTGTGTCCGCTGCTGACCACGCAGGCCAGCACGTCGGTGTCGGTGTCGACGCCCGCGCACCCGGTCGTGATCGAGCGCGATCGAGCCATCGAACTGGCAGCCATCGTCGACAATGCCCTGTCCAATGTCGGGCTGCACGCCGGTCCTGCGGCGAAGGCGTACGTATTGCTCGAAGATCTGCCGGACGAGGTGATCGTCAGTGTCCGCGACGACGGCGTCGGAATCCCCGAAGGTCGCTTGGCGCAGGCCGAGGCCGAAGGCCGCATGGGAGTATCGAAGTCCATTCTCGGTCGAGTACAGGTGCTCGGCGGAACTGCAGTCCTGCAAACGGGGCCGGGGGAGGGCACCGAATGGGAGATCAACGTTCCGAAGGGGAAGAGTGAGCGTGGCTGACGAAAAGGGCGAGAATCCGGTGACGGTGATGGTCGTCGACGATCACCCGATGTGGCGCGACGGTGTCTCCCGGGACCTCGAAGCCGCGGGCTTCACCGTGAGCGCCACGGCGGAGGGTGTCGAGAGTGCGCGCCGCCGAGCCGCCGCCGTGCAACCGGCCGTGGTTCTGATGGACATGAACCTGCCGGACGGAAACGGTGCCGACGCCACCACCGCGGTGCTCGAGGTTTCGCCGAAGAGCAAGGTACTGGTGCTTTCGGCCTCCGCCGAGCGTGACGACGTCCTCGACGCGGTCAAAGCCGGAGCGTCGGGTTACCTGGTCAAGAGTGCTTCGGTGGCGGAACTCCTCGCGGCCGTGCGAGCGACTTTCGACGGACAAGCCGTCTTCACACCCGGCCTCGCCGGATTGGTGCTCGGCGAGTACCGCCGGATGTCGACGGCACCGGCCGACGATCGCGCACCCGAGCTGCCTCGGCTCACCGACCGTGAGACCGAAGTGCTCCGTCTTGTCGCCAAGGGGCTGAGCGCAAAACAGATCGCCACGAGGCTCTCGCTCAGCCACCGGACCGTCGAAAACCACGTCCAGGCGACGCTGCGGAAACTTCAGTTGGCCAATCGCGTCGAGCTCACGCGATACGCGATAGAACAAGGTCTGGAATAATGTTTATCCTGGAAATCATGGAGGCCAGGAATCTACGCGTATCCGATGCCGAACGAGAGCACGTCGGCGAGCTGCTGCAGAAAGCTGTCGGTCAAGGGATGCTCTCGCTCGGTGAGTTCACCGAGCGCATGGACACTGCCTTGGCTGCAAAGACGCGAGGTGAGCTCAACTCGGTTCTCGCCGATCTTCCGGGCATCACGCTGATCTCCGACTACGACCCACCCGCGTATCCCAATGCAGGTCAGCCGATGTACCAAGGCCAGCCGTATCCATCGCCGACATACCAACCCCAGCCGCCGCCGGTTCACCCGAGCCCGCCTTACCGCGCTCCCGTCGGCGCTCCGGTTGTCGGTAACTACGGAACGGCAAATGCTGCCGTGATTCGTGGACGAATGGCGACGGTGACGCGAAACGGCGCATGGATCGTTCCTCCCGCTGTCGTGGTCGATACCAGAATGTCCAGTGTGACTATCGATTTCACGCGCGCTGTGATGCAGACGCAGGTCGTGAACATCTCGATCGACGACTACGCCAGTTCGATTTCACTGATCGTTCCCGAAGAGGCGACGGTGGACATGAACGGTGTCGAGGCAGTCGGGGGAAGCGCGTCGAACAAGGTTCGTTCCGGCCCGCAGATGGGCCCGCTGCATCTGGTGGTGCACGGCAAGGTGCGATTCGGCAGTGTCACCGCGAAGCATCCCTTCGGTACCACGATCCGAAAGATGTTCGGCTCCTGACCTTTCAGTGATACGCGCGGGTCAACATCTCGGCGACGCACACGGGTTTGTCACCGTGTTCTCGTTCGAATGTCTGCGTCACCGTGATCTGGACGCCGCCATTGATCGGTTCGACTTTGCTCAACGTCGCACGCATGCGAACGCGAGAGCCAACCGGAAGCGGAGCAGGCAACCTGACCTTGTCGAATCCGCAATTGAGAGCAAACGCAAAACCCTCGAGCGAGAACATCGCATACGAGAACATGGGGCCGAGTGAGAGCGTGTAGTTGCCGTGCGCGATCGTTCCACCGAACGGTGACTCCTTCGCGCGATCCACATCGACGTGAATCCACTGATCGTCGCCGGTGACCCGGGCGAACTCGTCGATGGACTCCTGCGTGACATCGTGCCAGTCGCTGACGCCCAACTCTTGGTTCAGGTTGGCGCTGAGGTCTTCTGCTCCGGTGAGTACAAGCATGAATCTTCCTTTGATCGGTAGGTGCTGGCAGTCGGTCAGTGACTTTCGATGCCGAATCCCACACCGTGCGTCTGTGCGATCTCGGCGGTGGCAACGAGATCGAATTCGATCCCGAAATCTGCTTCTACCCGCGCTGCAACCGATTCCGCGGCGGAACCTGCTTCGGCCAGTAGTTTCGGCATCAGTTCGAACAGGTCTTCCATCCCTCCGGGCGTGATGATTTCGATAATCCGTGCTGGAGCGTCGTCGGGATTCCACACGGCGTGCCACTGGCCACGCGGTTTGAAGATCATGGCGCCAGTCTCCGCGTAGACGACCTCGTCTCCGACCATCGCTGCGACGCGGCCACTTTGAACCACCGTGTACTCGTCTTCGCGGCTGTGGCGATGGACCGGTGAGGTCATCGAATGCGGAGCGATGCGGTGTTGTACAAGAGAGAATCCTCCCTCGGTTTGTTTGCTTCGAACCATCATCCGGACGCCGGTGGCCGCGAGAGTCCCGGTGAGATCTACGTCCGGTCCGAGGACGGTCGTCGTGGTGTGGTTTGCGGAATTCGGTGACATCGATTTGGTCCTTTGCCGTCGTGAGCGTCGTTGGCTGCGCTCCGGTTTCGATTCTCGAATCATGTACCAATCGGTCTAGTGATGCAAGGCTTTGGCTATTTATGCACTTCAAGTGTTGTCGATATGTGTACTGATCGGTATGTTGAACTTATGTCTACAAGGGATTTGTTGGTCGATGCCGCTGCCGACTTGTTGCAGCGGAAGGGGTACGCGGGAACGGGTGTGTCGGAAGTGCTCTCGGCGAGCGCGACCACCAAGGGGTCCTTGTACTTTCACTTTCCCGGCGGCAAGGAAGAACTCGCAGGCGAGGCTCTGAGGCGACGCGGTGAGGCAATGGCCGATTTCATCCGGCATCTCCTGGAGAGCTCACCCGATGCCGCCACCGCGATCTCGGCATTTGCTGCCGCACTGGCTGCGCGTTTGTCGGATTCGGACTACGAACGTGGATGCGCCCTGGCTACGGCAACACTGGATGCCGCAACCGAATCAGAGGTCATCCGTGGTGCTTGTGCGGACGGGTACAACTCGTGGCTGGGGCTGCTGGCTCAGCGCCTCGAAGCCGACGGTTGGTCCCGCGAAGACGCAGAGTCCGAGGCAATTCTCGCTCTGTCCGCACTCGAGGGCGCGCTTGTCCTCGCTCGGGCGCGTCAGGATCCCGCTCCGCTTCACACTTCGGGTCGGTTGCTCTCCGAACGATTGCGGAATGCAGCGCCTCGGCGATAGTTCCCTGTCGGTCGATGGTGCTGTCAGTCGAAGGTGTCCTCAGTTGAATACGAGAAGTCCCCAGGCTGATCGAGTAGTACTACTCATCTGATCGGTTCGGCCACGCAGCAAGCTCGTAGCCATGACCACACCGAGTTCTTCCGCCGTCGATCCGCGACTGGTGACCGCCCTCTCGGCCGAGTGCGACAGCATCGGCCGGCAGTTGCGTCACATGGGCCAGAACCTGTCGATCCTGCAGACTCAGCTGGCCTCGGCTACTGTTCCCCCGCCCATGCCGGTAGTTCCGGCACCCGCAGCTCCGGCGCCACAGATGCCGCCAATGCGTCCTCAGCAGAACGTGCCCACCTGGCAGCCGCCGACGTATCCGGTTGCCGCACCTCGCCAGCCCTGGTGGCAACGCGACGGTGTCATCAGTCGACTCCTGGCCGCGGCCGGTGTAGCCGTCACACTGATCGGCGTCGTGATGCTGCTGGTACTTGCAGCGCAGGCCGGATTCTTCGGACCGCCGCTGCGGGTGCTCGGTGGCGCACTCCTTTCCGGCGCCTTGGTGTTTGCCGGAGTGCGGGTCCACGGACGACCAGGTGGCAAAGTGGGAGCGATTGCTCTGGCTGCCACCGGTTTTGCGGGAATGTACCTCGACGACGTCGCTGCCTCTGTTCTCTACGGTTGGGTGACGACGCCGCTCGCGGTGGTGATTGCCTTCGGGATTGCCGCGGCCGGGGTTGCTTTGGCGGTGAAATGGGATTCCGAATCACTGGCACTCATGATCGTTCTGGGCGCAGCGGTGCTGGCTCCCGTGTTGACGTCGGGAATATCGTTGACTCTCATCGGTTTCCTCTTCGCGATCCAGTCGGCGACATTCTCCGCCCAGCTCGGTCGTGACTGGAAGTACCTGGGTATGGCGCGCACCGTACCCGTGGTTCTCGCGCTGCTCGTAGCGGTAGCGTCGAATGCAATCTTCAGCGAATCCGGTAACAGTGCAGTGCAATTGGTGATCAGTGCCGGCGTGGTTGCAATCGTGGGGGCCGGCTGCGCGATGGCCGTGCAGTGGACGGGTTCGCCCTCGCGCGGCGGAGTTGCAGGGGCGTGGTCCACCGCTACCTTTGTTGTCTCGTCCCTTCCGCTGATGAGCGTCGGGGCCGTGCTCGGGCGCACCGAATCCGCAGTGCTGTACGGAATTGCTGCGGCACTACTACTTTCCGCTGCAGCGGCAGCCAAGCCTTTGCCGACGCAACTGCGATTCGGACTGGGCGCAACCGGCGCTCTTGCATTGTTGCTGTGCTGCTTGTCCGGGGCGACGGAATCTCTGGTCGTACCGCTGGTCCTCACCGTCGGCATGATCTTCCTCGGAGTCTCGCTGTATGCGGGTTCGCGCTTCGTCTTCGCCCTCGGAACCGCCTTTGCGGCAATCGGATCGATCGGATACCTCACGACGGTTCCGCCGGAAGCGTTGACGACTGCCCGTGCCGCATCCATGCAACTCGGTGCGATCACGGCACTCTCGAGCCTGACGGCGATAGGTGCACTGGTGATGCTGGTGTGGGCGATTCACCGACTGAAGTTGATCGCCGATTCAAATGCAGCGGTTCTATGGGCGGCCGCAGGGTTTGGTGTCCTCTACGCGGTGACGTGTGCGCTCGTCTCATCCGGCGTCGAAATCTTCGACAGTGCAACCGGATTTGTTGCCGGGCACAGCGTTGCAACCATCGTCTGGATGCTTGCCGCCACGTCAGCGCTGGTGCTCGGATTGAACAACCGTCAGCATGCTCGCGTCTTGCTCGGAGCCGGGCTTGCTCTCACCAGTGCGGCAGTGGCAAAGCTGTTCCTCTTCGACCTGGCCACACTCAGTGGGCTGGTGCGCAGCGTTGCCTTCCTGGTGGTCGGCTTGCTGCTCCTGCTGGTCGGGACTCGTTATGCACGAGCCTTCGCCAAGCAGGAGCAGGTCAGCTCCGCTTCTGGATCATGAGTCAGCTTCGCTTCTGGCGAGCGATGAGCTCGCTGACACTGATGGCGCCTGCGTCGTCAGGTCGGTGCCTGCCGGTGGCGTTGTCGTCGCCGTCAGAGGCATCCGAGACTCGGGGCTCGTTGGTAGGCGAAGGCGCATCCGTGAAAACTCCGTTACGACGCTCCGGAGCGGTCGGTGGAGGCGGCGACTGGGGGGTCGCCTCCACCGAGGTCGGGGCCGAGCCGTTTGTTGCAGAACCGTTTGTTGCAGCGCCATTTGTTGCAGAACCGTTGGTAGCACCGTTTGCAGAGCCATTCCGGCTCGAGCCGTTGGTACCTGAACCGCTGCTTGCCGAACCGTTAGTACGCGAAGGCGTCCGGACCACCGGCAGCGGCCGTGAGGCCGGGGGAGTCTGTTCCCGAGCCCGCAGGTCCGACAACCAACTCTCGATGGGACGCTCGGCCGGCGCAGCGGGCGTCGGGTTTCTCCGCTTGTCGGTGGTGTTCGGTTGCGGTCGGTACGAAGGATTGGGGACCGGTGCCTCGATCAAGTTCTGGGGCGCGCTGGCTGCACTCCCGATATCGAGACGACGTCGCGGTGCCGGCTTCTCCGCGGCAGGTGTATCCGTGTTCGGTGCCTTGATCGTCATTTCGCTGAGCGGAATGGGCTCGGTGAGGGGATCAGGAACGCGAGGTCCGCTTTCCGGCTGTGCAGCCGGGGCAGGCGGCGGCATGACCCGCGAGGCCGCTTCGATCTTGCGCGGCTGACCCGGTCCGGCGATCGCACCGACGGGCGCGATCTGCGGGACGTTTGCGAGCACGAGCTCGTTGTCGAGGATCGGCTCACCCAGCCCGATCTTCTGCTGGATCCGCTTCATCCAGGCCGGGGCCCACCAGCAGTCGTCGCCGAGCAGTTTCATGGTCGCGGGGACCAGGAACATTCGGATCAGCGTGGCGTCGATGATCAGCGCGGAGATCATGCCGTACGAGATGTACTTCATCATCACCAGATCGGACAGGCCGAATGCACCGGTGACCACGATCAGAATCAGTGCGGCAGCGGTGATGATCCGGCCGGTATGTGCCGTGCCGATTCGGATGGATTCGGTAGTACTCGCGCCCTGCGCTCGCGCTTCGACCATGCGGGAGAGCAGGAACACTTCGTAGTCGGTCGACAGGCCGTAGACGATCGCGATGATCAACACCAGGACGGGAGACATGATCGGTCCCGGCGTGAAGTTCAAGAGACCGGAACCGTGCCCGTCGATGAAGATCCAGGTCAAGATTCCGAGCGTCGAACCCAGGCCGAGCGCGCTCATCAACGCAGCCTTGATGGGCAGGACGAGCGAACCGAACGTCAAGAACATGAGCAAGGTCGTCAGCAGGATGACCGATACGACCATCAGCGGCAGACGGTCGAGCAACGCGTCGACGCTGTCCTGCTCGATGGCCGGAGTGCCGCCGACGAGCACAGTTGTGCCCTCGGGCCAATCCGCGGATCGCAGATAGTCGATGGTGGGACGTGCCTCGTTGCGCTCGGTCAGACCGGCTTTGAGGACGTTGACCCCGTCCTTGGTCGCAACCTCCGGGGTGAACTTCTCGACCAGACCCGGCGCAGCGTTTGCGGTCTTGGAAATCTGACCGAGAGTGGTGTTGTCCGCTCCCTCGATGACGAGTCGAACGGGCTCGGTGCGATTGCCGGGGAAGAGTTCGTCGAACTGCGCCTGCGCGACACGCGTGGGGCTGTCCGGGGGCAGGTACGTCTCGTTGATACCGCCGAACTTGATGCCCGTCAGCGGAATGATCATCAGCAGTAGAGCCGCGACGATCGGGACCGCGACCTTGAGCGGATGCTGCATGACCCAGCGGGTGAGCTTGCCCCAGAAACCGTTCTCGATTTCCTCGTTGGTCTTGGTCTGGCGCAGCTTCTTGAAGGTCAGCGCGTCGATCCGTTTGCCGAGAATGCCGAGAATAGCGGGAAGAATCGTGATGGACGAGATCGCGGCAAGCATGACGGCAGCAATGGCGCCGTAAGCCACCGATTTGAGGAAGCCCTGCGGGAACAACAGCAGACCGCCGAGGCTGACGGCAACCATGGTCGCCGAGAACATGACCGTTCTACCCGCCGTCATGACCGTTCGGCGTACTGCGGTCGGGGTGTCGTACCCCTCGGCTATCTCTTCTCGGAAACGGCTGACGATGAACAGTCCGTAGTCGATCGCGAGACCCAGGCCGACCAGAGAGACCACGGGCGCAACAAACGCGTTGACCTCGGTGAAGTTGGTGATCAGTCGAATGATGCCGTTGGCGCCGATGACGGTCAGACCGCCGACGATCAACGGGAGGGCTGCAGCGACGACGCCACCGAAGACGAAGAACAGCAGGACACCGACGGCGGGAATCGCGAGCATTTCCATGCGCTTGATGTCGTTGGCCATCGTGTCGTTGAGCGAATTCGCGACAGGTTGCAGGCCGGCGAGTTGCACGTCGACACCGTCGATGTAGAACTTCGACTCGACGTCGCGGAAGTTGTTGGACACCGCGGTGTCGTTGTCGCCGGCGATCGCGATGCTGGTGACCGCGTGTTGCTTGGACTTGTCCGCCAGGGCCGCCACCGAGAGACCGTTGTCGACCTTGAAGTACGAGCCGTTGATCTTCATGATCTGGTCGGGGTTGTCGGCGACGAGTCGCTGCAGATTGTCGATGACCTTCGCTTGGAACTCGGGGTCGTCGACGGTCTTGCCCTCCGGCGCCGTGTACAGCGCCAGAACGTCACCCGTCGTGCTGCGTCCGAACGTGCCGTCAGCGAGTTTTGCAGCCTCTACCGATTCCGACCCCGGATCGTCCCAGCCGCTCTGGCTGAGATGATCCTGCAGGCTCAGGCCGTACGCAGCGAGCCCGAGGAGCCCCGCCACCATGACAGCGATGACGGTGAAGCGGGCTCGATAGACGATGCTTCCCCAGCTGGCGAACACTGATCAACTCCTACTCGGCAACACTTTTTCGCCCGATGAGCAGGGCAGAAAGCGGTCGGAACGGCTGCAACCAGGCGCCCTCGTCGGGCAGGGTGTCCAGGCTTACCCGTGGCAGAGGCTCACGGAAGACACCTGGGATGTCCTCGAGATCGACGAAGTCCAAGATATCGGACGACACAGCCCAGCTGGCGTGTTCACGGAACCCGAGAACCTGGACCGGGATACCGGTTGCTGCGATGTCCTCGAGAGGTTCGCGGAACGCTTGGCCGTCGGCGGACGCGACCATGATTCCGGCGAGGCCCTCGCCGTACCGGAGCGCGATGTGCTCGAGCATGTCCGAATCGACATCGCTGTCTTCATCGACCTTCGGCTTGGCGAACACCGCGAAACCCACGTTACGCAAGGCTTCGACCCAAGGACGAACGACGTCGGCGCTGCCGGACGCGATGTTGGTGAAGACGGTCGCTTCAGGCTCGAGCGTGCCGCTGTTCTGTGCGGACAGTTCGGCGGTGCGAGAGAGCAGCCAACGACCCAAAGCGTCGAATCGTGGCCGGTAGGCGGCGGTAGGCCGGCCACCGAGGATGGCGCCGAGGCCCATGTCGAGGTTGGGGGCGTCCCAGACCAGAAGCACCCGCTTGGGGTGGCGGGAGTCACGACCGAAGTCGAGAGGAGATTCCGACGACGTCACGTCGTCGGATAGCTGTTCGCTGACGCTCATGGTCTGATCTTCCCCCATATAAGCTCGGTGATTGCACTACCGACCTTATGGGCTTTGTCCTCGAACTTGGTGACCGGACGCTCGTGGGTCATCGGAGACTCCCAGTCGAGTGCGGTCAGCAGTGGCTCGGCATTGCCGGCTTCTTCGATCCATTCGGCGTACTCGGCGTGATCGGTTGCCACGTGCAGGACTCCGCCGGGCTTGAGGCGGTTGGCGATCAGCGCGAACGTCGGCCCCTGCAGGAGGCGACGCTTGTGATGGCGGGCCTTGGGCCACGGGTCCGGGAAGAACACCCGGACGCCCGTCAGGGACTCGGGGGCGACCATGTTCTCGAGTACGTCCATCGCGTCACCGCGTAGTACGCGGACGTTGGGAATCTCTTCACGCTCGACCTGCTGGAGAAGTTGCGCGAGCCCCGGGCGGTACACCTCGATCGCGATCAGGTTCACGTGCGGTTCCGCCTTGGCCATAGCGGCCGTCGCGGTGCCGGTACCCGAACCGATCTCGATGATCAGGGGTGCCTCGCGTCCGAACCAGGCGTTCGCGTCGAGCGGTGTGTCCGAGACGTCGGCGCCGATGAGCGGCCACTGACGGTCCCAAGCCTGCTGCTGCGCGTCGGTCAGCGCACCCCGGCGAGAGCGAAAGCTGGTCACTCTCGGATGGAGACGGGACCCCTTGGCGTGGTCCGTCTGCCCCGTGTCAGGGGTCTGCGGTGCATGCTGATCGGCTTCGTTCACGAACCCATTGTCACGCATGACCCCCGTTTAGCGCAGACGGGTCTGAAGTTTGAGTTGAGACTTTCTGCGGAAAGTCCTGAAACAGCCGACTTCGGACAGCTAGCGAAAGAGTGGTGTCACCTGCCGTCCTTGCCGAGAACCTGACAGAATCTCACCGACACGATGGGGACGTGGGGTGGGGATGAACACAGGATTTGCATGCAGTAATTGGTCACGAATGTTGCCCGCAGAATCGATCGACGACGCCTGCGCGGAGCCGATCGACCACTTGCGCGCTCTGGCATATCGGCTGACGTCGATCGATTCGGGAGCCGCAGAGGCGGTTCACTCGGTGCTCGGATCGCTGAGCGCGCCGCTCGAATTGGTGGTCGCCGGGCGAGCCGGGGTGGGGCGGTCGTCGTTGGCGCGGATCCTGGGGCGCGACGACAGGTTCTCGCACAGAGTCGTCGGCGCACCGGTTGTGGTGACCGAGTCACGCGCGTTCGACGTCCCTGGAACGTCGAACCCCGATCTGGGTCGTCGTTGCGTTGTCTACGTGGTGGTCGACGCGGTCCGCGACGTCGACGGCCGAGCCATTGCCCGAGTTTCCGATCGTGTGGTCGTCGCTGCGAACAAGGCTGACTTGTTCGGTCCGCGCTGGGACGAGGCGCTGGGACGGGCCGCGGAGATCTCGGAGACCGTCGGCGCGCCCACGGTTCCGGTGGAGACACTGACCGGGCGCGGCGTCGAAGAATTGTTCGCGGCTCTCGGACCTGTTCTGGAGGCGCAGTGGTGGAGCCGGGTCGAGCAGATCGGCCCGGCGCTGAGGCGGTCTGCCTCGCGCAGCGCTGCGGGCAGGGACGAGATCGAGTTGTATCTGAGTTCGGACTCCGCGGTGTTGTTCGGCGCCGCGGCGGCGATGATGAGCCCCGAAATTCGAGCCCTGCGTCAAGGCGAGCCTCCCGATCCTCGTACCGCCGACGACGCGGGCACATGCAGCCGGTGGTGGGGCGAGCTCGTGGACGAGTCGGAACAGGCTCCGCAACAAAGGGTCTCACTGATTCGCCGCGGGTATGTGCGTCGGTGGGCGCAGCTCGGGGGCGATCGCTCCGCTCCGGCGGTGACCGATGGATAGCGTTTCGGTACTTCCGGATTCGGTGCTGCGCGTGGTGCAGCGATGGAATCCGGCATCCGATCCGGGTCGCCAGGTCGCCGCCGAAACATCCAGTGGCACTAGAATTTACGTTGTCGGCCCACCGAGGTGTGGACGGGAAGACGTCGCCCGGATGTTCGATGCTTCTGATGACTGTTCGACAGTGACACGCGAGGTGGACGCCGACGTCGTACTTCTGGTCGTCGACGCCGCCAGCGTGATCGGACGCGAGGATCTTCTTCTTCTCGACGACGCTGCCGAGAGCGGAATCCCGGTGGTGGTCGCGCTGACCCGCGTCGACGTCTACCGAGACTGGCAGGCGGTGCGCCGGCGTGATGCCGAGATTCTTGCTTCGTACTGCACCGCTTTTGCTCAGGCCCCGGTGGTCCCGATTGCGCCTGGTCAAGAGCAGTCGCTCGTTGCCGTCGTGAGCCGGGCGGCACGGGAGAGGGAAGCAGGCGGTTCGGATTCCGGTGTCATCGCGCAGACGCGCCGGATGATCGAGATAGAGATCAGGAATCTGCGTGACAGTGTTCCTGGTGCCGAACTGCGGGCCGAGCGATCACAGCTGCTCGCAGACCGCGACGGCCGGCGAGGCGAACGCCTGGTGCAGGTGCGAAGCCGACTGCAGCGAGCGCGCGGGGATCTGTCACAACAAATCGCCGAGGCAACCCGGGCTACGGTCGCGGGGGCACGTGCCTGGGTCGATGTGGCCTCGCGAGCCGAATTGGGCAGCGTGCCGACGCGACTGCAGCACGAGGTCGACCATCACACCCGGGTGTTCGATGCCGCGATGGCGGCAGCGGTGGAAGTGGCGGGCACGACCGGGTACATGCCTTCGCCACGGATTCCGGAGGGCCCGCCGGGCCGCCAGCGCGGAAACGAGGACCGGGTGACAATTCTTGTCGGCGCGTCCGCGGGCCTCGGCCTCGGCCGTATCGCGGTGACTCCGCTGGAAATGATTCCGGCCTTGGAGTTCGCAAGTATCCCCGTGACGTTGGTTCTGGGTGGCGCCGCGGCCTGGTGGTTGGCGCGAACTCGCGGGCTGACGGCGGATCGTGCCTACTCCAGGTCGTGGATCGTCGAATCGATGTCGACGGTTCGCGCACAGTGGGAGCAGCGAGTCCAGAGCGTTCTGCTCGAGGCCGAGGCGGATCTGGGAGCGGCGATCATGGCGGAGAGCCGCGAGCAGGTGGCGTCGGCGCAGGCCCGAATCGTGGAGATCGACGGTGAACTTCGTGAGCTTGCCGCGGCCAGATCAGGGCAACTGGCGTCGTGCGAGCGCGACCTCGCCGTTTTGAACGCCGCCTACTGACATTCCGCGAGTGCAGAGTTCTCCACAGCGTCGTAATTTCGGCCTCGACTGATCGTCGGGGTCTGGTAATACTGAGCGGACGGTTTCGGTAGGGGTTGCCGAAGCAGTAGGTCACCATCCAGTAGGGGGAGTAATGGACGCATTTCTGATCACGGCCGGACACATCGACGGGCACGAAGCCGAAGCGCTCGATCCTGGGCGTATCGAGCCCGAGACCTTCGGGCCCTCGTCGGGACCGGTCGATGCCGGCGACCTGAACTTCGACGCCTTCGACTTGGACGGTGACGGAACGGTCGACAGCCGTGTCGTCCACTCCGACGACGCCGTCGTGATCGTGTCCGATTTCGATCGCGACGGTAGCGCCGATCGCCTCACGATGATCGAGTCGGACGGCGACTACTCGGCCTGGGAATGCAGTCGAGACGACGAAGGCGCCCTCGTGTGGCAGAAAATCGATGCCGGAGCGCTCTGAAAAGGTTCCGTTTATGTGCTCTGAGCGCCGGGTAGGCACCTGAACACACCAACTGAATCGTTTCTGTGACATTTCTGACCGCACCCGATTACCTGCAGGTGAACAGCCAGCGTTAACCTCAATACATAGGACACCCGGCGTCCGTGAAATCCACGTGAGTGGATGACGCGGCTGGACCCCGTCGAGAGGGGGACACCGGGATCGACTGGTATCGGGGCGCTGCAGTTCGCATCCGGTGTCACGAGAACCCGGTTCCGGCTCACCCCAGGAGAGTTTGATGACCTCAGCGACCATTCCCGGTCTCAATGGAACTGACGGCACGCCCCCCACGCAGCACAAGGAACTGCTTGCATGGGTGCAAGAGGTTGCCGAACTCACCCAGCCTGATCGCGTCGTCTTCGCAGACGGCTCGGACGAAGAATGGGACCGACTGACAACGAAGTTGGTCGAGGCAGGAACCTTCACCCGCCTCAACGACGAGAAGAAGCCGAACTCTTTCCTCGGCAACTCCGATCCGTCCGATGTCGCGCGAGTCGAATCGCGTACGTACATCTGCTCGAAGGAAGAAATCGACGCAGGTCCCACCAACAACTGGATGGACCCGGCGGAGATGCGCACCCTCATGGGTGACCTGTACCGCGGTTGCATGCGTGGACGCACCATGTACGTCGTGCCGTTCTGCATGGGCCCCCTCGACGCCGAGGATCCGAAGCTGGGCGTCGAGCTCACCGATTCCGAGTACGTCGTCGTCTCCATGCGCGTCATGACCCGCATGGGCAGCAAGGTTCTCGACAAGCTCGGCACCGACGGATTCTTCGTCAAGGCGCTTCACTCGCTGGGCGCTCCGCTGGCCGATGGCCAGGAAGATGTCGCGTGGCCGTGCAACGACACCAAGTACATCACTCACTTCCCCGAGGATCGTGAGATCTGGAGCTTCGGTTCCGGCTACGGCGGAAACGCTCTCCTGGGCAAGAAGTGCTACTCGCTGCGTATCGCTTCGGCAATGGCGCACGACGAGGGCTGGCTGGCCGAGCACATGCTCATCCTCAAGCTCATCTCGCCCGAGGACAAGGCCTACTACATCGCGGCGGCATTCCCCTCCGCTTGTGGCAAGACCAACCTCGCGATGATCCAGCCGACCATCCCCGGATGGCGCGCCGAGACCCTCGGTGACGACATCGCCTGGATGCGTTTCGGTGAGGACGGACAGCTCTACGCCGTCAACCCGGAATTCGGTTTCTTCGGCGTGGCTCCCGGCACCAACTGGTCGTCGAACCCCAACGCCATGCGCACCATCGACCAGGGCAACACGGTCTTCACCAACGTCGCTCTGACCGACGACGGTGACGTCTGGTGGGAAGGCCTCGAAGGCGACCCGCAGCACCTGATCGACTGGAAGGGCAACGAGTGGACGCCCGAGTCGGGCACCCATGCGGCTCATCCCAACTCGCGTTACTGCACCCCGATGTCGCAGTGCCCGATCATGGCTCCCGAGTGGGACGACCCGAAGGGCGTGCCGATCTCGGCAATCCTGTTCGGTGGACGCCGCAAGACGACGGTTCCGCTGGTCACCGAGGCTCGCGACTGGCAGCACGGCGTCTTCATGGGTGCAACGGTCGGCTCCGAGCAGACCGCAGCAGCCGAAGGCCAGGTCGGTACGGTTCGCCGCGATCCGATGGCAATGCTGCCGTTCCTCGGCTACAACGTCGGTGACTACTTCCAGCACTGGATCGACCTCGGCAAGTCCGCGGACGCGTCCAAGCTCCCCAAGGTCTTCTACGTCAACTGGTTCCGCCGTGGCGACGACGGACGCTTCCTGTGGCCAGGCTTCGGCGAGAACTCTCGCGTCCTGAAGTGGATCGTCGAGCGCATCGAGCACAAGGCTGCCGGCATCGACACCCCGATCGGCGTCGTTCCCACCGGATCGGCACTCGACATCGAAGGCCTGGACGTGTCGGACGCCGACATCACCGAGGCCCTCGCGGTCAACATCGACGAGTGGAAGGCCGAGATCCCGCTCATCGAAGAGTGGTTCGACTTCGTCGGCGAGAAGCTGCCGACCGGCATTCGTGACGAGTTCGAAGCTCTGAAGCAGCGGTTGGCCTGATAAACCGCCCCCGTATGTAGTGGCCTGATGCCGCATTGGTTCAATTTGATGAACCGATGCGGCATCGGTCGTCTGTATGCCCTTGCCTGTAGCCGTTATGCAGTTCAGCCGTTATGCAGTTCAGCCGTAAAGCAGTGATCAGCGAGCGGGTCGACACACTCGATCCTCAGGAGGACCAGATATGAGCGGGATCTACAACAACGTGACCGAATTGGTCGGGCGCACCCCGATCGTGCGGCTCAACCGTCTGACCGAGGGCCTGGACGCACAGGTCGCCGTCAAGCTCGAGTTCTACAACCCGGCCAACAGCGTCAAGGACCGGATCGGCGTGGCAATCATCGACGCCGCCGAGAAGTCCGGTGCACTCAAGCCCGGTGGCACCATCGTCGAGGGCACCAGTGGTAACACCGGTATCGCACTCGCCATGGTCGGTGCTGCTCGCGGCTACAAGGTCATCCTGACCATGCCGGAGACCATGTCCACCGAGCGTCGCGTGATGCTGCGTGCTTACGGCGCCGAGATCGTGCTGACCCCGGGCTCCGAGGGCATGGCCGGTGCAGTCGCCAAGGCCAAGGAAATCGTCGAGCAGACCGAGAACGCTGTCTCGGCCAGCCAGTTCGCGAACCCGGCCAACCCGGCCATCCACGAGGCAACGACGGGCGAAGAGGTCTGGGCCGACACCGACGGCGCCGTCGACATCTTCGTGTCCGGCATCGGCACCGGCGGCACCATCACGGGCGTCGGACGCACCCTTCGCAAGTACAAGCCCGAGGTCAAGATCGTGGGCGTCGAGCCCATCGACTCGCCGATCCTCAACGGTGGCCAGCCCGGTCCCCACAAGATCCAGGGAATCGGCGCGAACTTCGTGCCCGACGTCCTCGATCGCGAGATCTACGACGAGATCATCGACGTCTCGTTCCCCGATTCCATCGAGGTCGCTCGCGCACTCGGCACCAAGGAAGGCATCCTGGGCGGCATCTCGTCCGGCGCCATCGTCTGGGCCGCACTCGAGTTGGCGAAGCGTCCGGAAAACGCCGGCAAGCTGATCGTGGCTGTCGTGTGCGACTTCGGCGAGCGTTACATCTCCACCCCGCTGTTCGAACACATCCGGGACTGAGACTTGTGAGTATCCTCGGGACAATTCGCGAGGACCTGCAGGCTGCGCGCGGTCAGGATCCTGCCGCGCGCAGCAATGTGGAGAACGCGCTCGTTTATTCAGGGCTGCATGCCATTTGGGCGCATCGGGTTGCGCATCGCATGTGGGTCGTCCCTGCGCTACGCGGCCCGGCGCGAGTGCTCTCGCAGCTGACACGCTTCGTTACCGGCATCGAGATTCACCCCGGTGCCACCATCGGTCGACGGTTCTTCATCGACCACGGCATGGGCGTCGTGATCGGGGAGACGGCCGAGGTCGGTAACGACGTGATGCTCTATCACGGCGTCACCCTGGGTGGTCGCTCGCTCGAGCAGGTCAAGCGTCACCCGACGCTGGGAGACCGAGTCACCGTCGGCGCTGGTGCCAAGATCCTCGGACCTGTCGTCATCGGTGAAGGTAGCGCTATCGGCGCCAATGCCGTTGTCACCAGAGATGTTCCGGCCGAATCCATCGCGACGGGTATCCCGGCGGTGGCGCGGCCACGGACCACCAAGGAAAAACTGGTGGACCCGAACAGTTACATCGATCCTGCGATGTACATCTGAAGCACTCCATCTTCGATGGCCACCCTCGTGTAGACGGCGGGTGGCCATCGGCGTCTGTTCAGGCTCGCGTCAGGTGCCACCCGCGACGTCCCAGTACGACGGCCGTCGCAGCGCCCAGTGCCGCCCCGATCAGGGGATAGCAAGCGAGAATTAGCCACTGGGGCGAGTTGTCTGGAAGCGCCATGTAGGAGATGTCCAGGCTCGACTCGTAGTCGCGACTCATCTGCACACCCCGGATCGGTTCGTAGGCACCCTGATAGACGATGGTCTTGTCTTGACTGGTCATCACGTCGATCAGACTGCCCACCAGAGGAATTCCCCCGACGACAAATCCCAGAACCGCCAGAATCACGATCAGTGCGCGCATCGAACGAGCCTATCGCCCGGCCGGAAGTTCAGACTGCGATCGACGGTTCTTCGGGCGTCGAGAGGGTCAGGATCGCTCGCACGACGCGTGGACTCTGCTCGAGTGAGCGTTCGAGTTCGCGCAACGTGTGGGCAACTCGGGATTCCGCGTAGTCACCGACCAGATCGACGCTGGCCACCAGGTACACCTGCCGCGGACCGAGGTATTCCATGCGCAGGAACGTGATTCGGTTGATCTCGGGCAGTTGGGTGAGAGCTTCGACGGCTGCTGCCCGCAGCGTCGGTGAGGCCTCTTCGCCGACCAGGAATCGGCGGTTGCGATCGATCAGGATGATCGCGATGACTCCGAGAAGTATGCCGACGAAGATGGAGCCGAGGGCGTCGGGGATCGGTGAACCGGTGATCTGGTGCAGTAGGACGCCGACGAATGCGATGACCAAACCGATCAGTGCTGCAGCATCTTCGGCGAACACGGCCCTGGTCGTCGGGTCGGACGTGTTGAGCGCCTGGGCCATGACGTCGCGGTTCACGGCGGACGCTTCGGTTCGGAGTTGCTTGTACGCCTGCCGGAACGAGATGCCTTCGAGGATGAACGAGACGCCGAGGACTGCGTAGGCGACACCGAAGTCGGTGGCCGGTTCGGAATGGAACAGTTCCTGGATGCCGTGGGTGATCGACACACCTGCACCGAGCGCGAAGAGTCCGAGGGCGGCGAACATCGACCAGATGTAGGCCTCCCGGCCGTACCCGAGTGGCTGGTCTCGGTCGGGAACCCTTTTCGAGCGGCGGTTCGCGATCAGCAGCAGCACTTCGTTGCCGGTATCGGCCCAGGAGTGGGTGGCCTCGGCGACCATCGATGCAGATCCGGTGACGATGGCGGCCGCCGTCTTGGCCCCGGCGATCAGCGCGTTAGCCGCAAACGCCAGTACGACTGTCGTGGTGCTCTCGTCGCCGTTTCCCGTCGGCTCGGCCTTGGGTTCGATGCTCACGAACTTCAGGCTAGGCGGGTGGCGACGGTTTCGTGCGGTGACGCTCGGCGACGGAGCGCAGCAGTGTGTCGACGGCGTCGTGGAACTGCGTCAGGCCCGGCTCTTCGACGGGAAAGTGCCCGCACCCGTCCAGCATCACGAATTCGGTGGGTGCGTTGATGCGGCGGAGGAACTGCAGGCTCAGTTCGGGTGGCGTCCATCGGTCGTCGGCCGGGTGGGTGAGCAAGACGGGCGTCGTCCGAAATGCTTCGGGTGCGGTGTGCTCGAACGAGAAGTAGCTGCTGAGGAATCCGAGTGGCACCCGTACACCGCCACCGCGCGGATCGGTTGCGCACAGCGTCGCGAGTTCACGGTTGCTACTCATGTTCGCGACGTCGGCGACCCAACGGATGGGCACGCGGATACGGCCCACCAGTCGTTCGGTGCGGCGCATCAGGGGAGCGCCGTAGACACCCATCGGGCCGAACCGCGCCGCGGCAGCTCTGGCCGACGGATGCGAGGGATCGAGCAGACAGGTGGCGACGACGGCGTCGGCCAGACCGGTCCGCGCGGCTACCTCGTAGGCCAGCAGACCGCCGATGCTGGCGCCCAACAACACCAGCGGCCGATCGTCGGCTGCCTTCTCGGCCCGGACGAGATCGCAGAGGAGATCGACCCACTGCTCGTACCGGACGCCGGCGGGATCGGCTACGACGGTGTCGCCGTACAGCGGAAGATCGGGGAAGAGGACTTCGGCTCCGAGTTTCACGCCGATCCCGGCGAACGGCCACAATGCGCCCGAGTAGCCGCCGGCGCCGTGGATGCCGAGAACACGAACCGGCGCGTCTGGAACCACTGCCCGTGCGACGTGGACGGTGTTGCCGTTCCACTCCCACCACGTCGGGGTCGGCGCCGGCATGTGGTCGGTGTACCGGTCGGGCATAAACTTCGAGTAATCGGCGCTGGTCACCTACACAATTCTCGGTACCGGCGTCGCGGCTGACAACTCGCATCGGAGGACCGTGTCGACTCGGCGGAAAAGGCCCTCCCAGCAGCGCTCGAGGGCTACCTACGACGCGATCCTGGAGGCAGCTACTCGCGTTTTCGCGTCGGAGGGCATGGCAGCGACCACCAACCGGATCGCTGACGAGGCAGGGGTGTCGGTGGGCTCGCTCTACCAGTATTTCGGCGACAAGTACGAGATCCTCGCGGAGTTGGCGAACCGTCACGTGAGTGCTGCGCGGGAGAGTTTTGCGCTCTGCCTTGCCGACATCGTCGAGCGTGAACTCACCCCGGACGAGGCCGTCCGGATGTTGGTGGAGTGCGCGGTCGAAGTGAACAGTAAGCCGCGAGAGTTCTTTCACCTGCTCTACGATCAGGTTCCGCGTACGCGTGAGCTCATCGCGCAGGTCGAAGGAATGAATCGGCAACTGGTACTGGGTTTTTCGGAGTACTTGCAGAGCCGCGGTTTCAGTGCGGACGATGCGTTGTTGACGTCGCGGTTGACTGTGACTGCCGTGGACAGCCAGGTGCATCGGGTTGTGCTGGAATCGGATTCACCCGAAGAACTTCGAGTGCGAACGGAAGCCGTCGTGCGGCAGGCGAGATCGATGATCGCGTCTGCCAAGAACTCGTCGTGAAACAGAGAACCCGCTGAGCGCGAAGTGCGCTCAGCGGGTTCTGTTGTCCTGTCTCAGGAGCCGAAGGGAAGGGTTCCCGGCGGGATCTGGTATCCACTGCTGCCGACGGAGGCGCTGCCCCAGAGTGCGAGGAAAGCGTTGATGGCGTTGGTGAGCATATGAATGTCCTTTGTGAGATGACTGATTCGTTTTCGACGGTACCGGGTGGATCTGTGGATTCGCTGGGAGTTGGCACCCATTTCATGGGGCTGGCACCCGTTCCGGCAGGTCGGAACGGGTGCCAACTGTCAGCAAAGGGTGCCAACTCCCGGGTGGGTCAGCCCACGTAGCCGGGCGGCATGAGTACGGACTTGGTCTCGCAGAAGGCTTCGAGGCCCTCAGGTCCGTTCTCGCGTCCGATACCGGAGTTCTTGTAACCACCGAACGGTGATCCGGGATCGAAGGCGTACCAGTTGATCGCGTAGGTACCCGTGCGGATCTGCGCGGCAACTTCGAGTCCGTGATCGATGTCGGTGGTCCAGACTGATCCGGCGAGGCCGTAATCCGAATCGTTGGCGATCTTGATGGCCTCGTCCTCGGAGTCGTACGGGATCACCGAGAGGACGGGTCCGAAGATCTCCTCGCGTGCGATGGTCATCGAGTTGTCCACGTCGGCGAAGATCGTCGGCTCGACGTACCAGCCCTTGTCCAGGCCGGCGGGACGTCCACCACCGAGTACGACGCGCGCGCCTTCTTCCTTGCCCTTGGCGATGTAGCCCTCGACGCGCTCGCGCTGCTTCTCGGAGATCAGCGGGCCGAGTTGTGCTGCGGGATCGGACGGATCGCCGACGGTCATGAAGCCTGCCGCGGTCTTCATTCCCTCGATGACCTCGTCGTAACGCGAACGGGGAGCGAGGATTCGGGTCTGAGCGACACAGGCCTGGCCGGTGTTCATCAGGCCGGACATGACGAGCATCGGCATTCCGGCGGCGATGTCGGCATCCTCGAGGATGATCGCGGCGGACTTGCCACCCAGTTCGAGGGAGCAGCGCTTGAGGTTCTGCGCGGCGATGGCACCGATCTTGCGGCCGACGGCACTGGATCCGGTGAACGTGATCTTGTCGATGCCCGCATGAGAGACCAGGTATTCGCCGGTCTCGGCTCCGCCGGGGAGCACGGAGATGACGCCTTCGGGAACGCCTGCCTCGGTGAAGATCTCGGCGATCACGTGGACGGAGAGAGGGGATTCGGGTGCGGGCTTGAGCAGTACGGTGCAGCCGGCGAGCAGCGCGGGGGCCAGCTTGTTGATCGCCAGGAACAGCGGGACGTTCCAGGCCAGCACGGCGGCGACGACGCCGACGGGCTCACGGGTCACCTTGGTCTGCCCGAATGCGCCGGTGCGCTTCTCTTCCCACGCGAACTGGTCGGCCAGCTCGGCGTAGTAGCCCAGCGTCGCCATCGATGGGGTCTGCTGCATCATGCCGACCATGGCGGGCGGCTGGCCCATCTCGTTGGAGATGAGCTGGTTGATTTCCGCGCTGCGCTCTTCGATCAGCTTGGCGGCCTTGGCGAGGATCGCGCCGCGCTCGGCGGGGGTGGTGCGTGACCACGGTCCCTCGAACGCCGCGCGGGCTGCGGACACGGCCGCGTCGATGTCTGCCGGTGCTGCGATGGGACAGCTGCCGACGCGCTCCTCCGTTGCGGGAGAGAACACTTCGAGTACCTGGTCGGTGGCCGGGGCCACCCATGCTCCACCGATGTAGAGCTTGTCGTAGTCAGTCATCAATTCATTCCTCGGTGTTGTCGGTCGCCGCGAGGGCATACGCGTCGTCTGCCTGTGCGGTGTCGGTGAAACTGGTGAATCCGTATTTCTCGTGCGGTCCGATGGCGGCTACCTCGAAAAGACCGGTGCCGGTGTTGGTGTTCGTGCCTTCGGTGAGCGTGAAGGACGCGAGGTTGTCGACGGGGGAGAACATGCGTTGGAACGGTTCGATCTCGTGGACCTTGTGGCGGAGCCCTTGTACGACGAGTTCGCCCTGCCACATTCCGTGACGCCAGTCCTGTTCGAGCCCGTAGCCGGTGCCGATTCCGATGTAGTTGGCCAGCAGCAGTTCGCAGGCGACGGTGAGGACTTCACCGCCTGGCCGGTGGAAGGTGATGGTCGCTCCGGTGACGTCGCGGGTGTCGGGGCAGAACGTCAGTTCGTGTTCGGGTCGGCCGAGCCATTCGTTGTCCCTGGCTTCGTCCGGCCACACTCGCATGGCTTCTTCGACGATGCGCCTGCCCTGCTCGTCTTCCTGCATGATCACCGAGATCGTGAACTCGTCGAACTGCATGACCGCGTAGATCCAGAAGAAGTTCTGGATTCCGTCGACGGCGCGTCTGCCTTGCGGTTCGGCTTCACCGACCGGACGCACACCCCACGAGCGGTCGCGGTTACCTCGCCACGTCTTCGGGTCGATCGCGAAGTCCTCCCCGTCGACGGTGAGCGATCCGGTCCACGTGCCGGTCTGCAGGAAGCGTGAGGTGTCGAACGTGACTCGTTCGAGTTGACGGCGAAAGTGCTTGGGCTCGAGCGCCGCGGGGATGGTGGCATCGAAGGTGATGTCGAAGGAGAGATCGTATTCGCTGCCCGGTTCGAGTACGACGCGGAGCTTCTGCAGCCCTTCGAGCACTTCGATGCGCAGAGGTCCGACGGTGGTGTCGGTACGGTCGGCACCCAGCGCCTTCGACATGCGAGCAACGATGTGGTCGTCACCGCGGCGAAGGACAGCGAATGCGTCCATGACGCCGAGGTTGGGGTACTGGCCGAGTCCGACGATGAGGAACACGTCGGGGGATTCGGTGGGGTAGCAGTTGAAGTAGTAGCGGTCGTAGAAGTTTCGATCCGAGGTGGCTACGTGACGGATCGGTTCGGCGATCTGGTGAACGGGATAGTCGTCCATCGGTGAGAGCATGTCAGGCCAACCTCTCCCAGTAGGTGCCGTCGAGCATCGCGGCGAGCGAAGCGCGGTGCATGATCATGTCGTCGGGGTCTTCGGGTCGCTGTGACTGGCCGAAAGCTATGGCGCGGGCCTGGATTCGCCACATGATGACCGCCTGACGCAGTGCGGCATAGGTAACGTAGAACTCCAGATCGTGTGGGGTGTGGCCGGTGATCTCGGCGTAGGTGTGCGCGAGATCCGGCAGTCGAAGGAAGTCGGGAAGGCCGGGTAGGTTCGCCAACCCGGCGATGTCCTCGAAGAACCTGTGCAGGAATGCCATCCAGCCCAGATCCATCTCTCGCGGGCCGAGAGTTGCCATTTCCCAGTCGAGTACGGCTACCGGCGCGAAGTCCTGGTACATGACGTTGCCGATGCGCGAGTCGCCCCAACAGAGCACCGCCGGAGAATCGTCCGCGGGATTGTTCTCCTCGATCCAGTCGAGGGCACGTTCGATGAGCGGTGATCTGATGCCGTCGGAGACCACCCACTCGTAGTACGCGCGCTGCTCGGCGATGTGCGCCGTGAATGCGTCTCGTGCAGTCGTTCCCGAATTCGGGAGTCGGAGGAAGTCGAAACGCTCGCACGGCTTGTCGATGGCGTGCAATTGAGCCAGGACGTCGACCGAGTTCTGTTGGAGGGTTTTTCGCTGCTCGGGGGACGCTTCGGTGACCCACGATCCGAAGTTGTACGGCATGACGTCTGGCGGCACGTCGCCGGAGATTCGTTCCATCACGAAGAACGGCGCACCCAACGCGTCCGGGTCGGATTCTGACCAGTACACCGCGGGTACGGGCACCGCCGAGTGCTCGCGCACCTGAGCCATGGTGCGGAACTGGGATTCGAGGTCGTAGGTCGGAAACACCGGCATGGTCGATTCCGTCGGTGCCACCCGAGCGACCAAGGGATGATGATCGCCGTCCCAGGTGGCGTCGAAGAGGATGGTTTCGCTGGACATGCCGTTGGCTGCGGGCAAGGTGACGTCGGCGACGGTCACAGTGGATCCGCTCGGCACTTTGCCGGCCATCCACCGTTCCAGGCGCTCACGGAGGTCTTCGGTGTCGCGGAGGGAATCGCTCGGTCGGGCGACCTGGGCGTGATGCTCGGTTTCATCGGTCGAAGAAGCAGTCGAGGCAACGTCAGATGAGGAAGCGTCTGGGCTCACGGTCACCTCCTTCCCGTAGGCGTCACGTGCAATGCCCGTAACGGTGTGAGTCAGAACACTAAAACACGTTACAGAAATTGGGAACAGGTGGCACCCGTTTAGTGGGACTCCCTGCGGATTTATCGGGGAAGAACGCGTGTCAGATAACGGCGGTGAGCGCGAGCAAGCCCGCACCGGTCAGAGTTCCGGCGCCACCTAGCTCGGCGGGAACGATCCGGAGCCCGGCGATGAACGACAAACGGGCATGTCGGGCAGCCGCGTCGAGCATCGGTTCCCACAGCGGTGCACCCGACTGGGCGAAACCGCCGCCGATCACCGCGAGGTCCACGTCCAGGAGGGCAGCCGCCGAGGCGATGGCACCACCGAGCGCCGTCCCTGCGCGGTGAAGCGCGTCCACGGCGATCGCGTCGCCGCTGCGTGCACCCTCGGCTAGTTCACGGCCGGTGTTTCCCGACCAGCCCTGGCTACGAGCCCATCGCACCGCGGACGGTCCACTGGCCACCGTCTCGAGGCAGCCGACGCCCCCGCAGCTGCACGGTTCGGAAGATCCTGGAGCGACGAGGTGGCCGATGTGACCGGCGTTCCCCGTGCGACCCCGAGCAATCTCACCGCCGAGGACGATTCCTCCGCCGATTCCCGTCGAGACGACCAGGCTCAGGAGGTTCGGGGTTCCGCGTCCGGCGCCGTGGTGGAACTCCGCCAATGCCGCTGCGGCTCCGTCCATGGCGAGGGCGGTTCCGGCATCGGGAAAGACGCTGCGGACGCCCGCTACGAGCTCGAATCCCTGTGCCCACTCGGTGATGTTGATGGGAGCTACGACGCCGGCGACGGTGTCCACCGGCCCGGCGCACGCGATGCCCACACCGTCGACGTCGCGGCCGTCTGCGACTCGTTCGAGCAGCGCTGCACACGCTCTCCACGGGTCGGTCTGCGGCGTCGGTACGCTGTCGAACACGGGAACACGGCCGTCCTCGGACACGACGCCGGCCGCCATCTTGGTGCCACCGATGTCGAGTGCGAGGCGCATGTCGCTATCGCTTTTCGAGAACCACGACGAGGTTGCTCACCAGGAACTCCCGAAGACCGGGGACTCGGACCATCCACCACGCCCACGACGGGTGGTAGCGCGGGATCGCGGCGAGCAACGTGCCCTGGCTGGTTCCACGGGCCCAGCGTAGGCCGTCGGTGGCGCCGACTTTGAACAACGACACCCCGAATCTGTTCTTCGGTTCGCGTCCGGTCTTGCGGAGGTACCGCTTGGCTGCGTACTCGCCCCCCAGCGCGTGCCACGGTCCGGTTTCGTGGCCGCCGAACGGACCCCACCACAGGGTGTACGAGAGAACCATCAAGCCGCCGGGCTTGGTCACGCGCAGCATTTCCTCGGCCATCAGCCAGGGCTCGCTGACGTGTTCGGCCACGTTGGAGGAGAAGCAGACGTCCACGGACGAGTCCAGGAACGGCAGTGCCAAACCGGATCCACGCACCGCGCCGCCCACGGTCAGACCCGCAGCATGCATCTCCGACGGATCGGGTTCGACGGGAATGTAGCGGGCACCTGCGGCTTGAAAGACCTCCGCGAAATAGCCCGGACCACCGCCGACGTCGAGGACGGTGAGACCGTCGAGGGATCGTCCGGTGTGACCTTCGTGCAGGTCCGAGATCAATTCGACGGAGTCGCGCGCGAGCGCGCCGTAGAAGATGTCGGGCGCGGACTGCTCGTGGCGGAAGTCGCTGAGCAGGCCGAACGAGCGTTTCAGGGTTGCCCGTCGGCCGAAAATGCGGGTCACTGCGGGCTTGGTCACGGGTAGCAACTTTAGCCACTGGGTCGCCCGGTCCACGAACACCGTCAGGAGCGCGGCAATACGGACGCTCGAACAGTTAGGGTGTTCGGCAGGGTTACCGGCCGGTCAGGCGGGGCATCCCGCAGGATCGCCCGAACCGGGGTGGCCACCGACCAACTCAGGGAGTAACGCACGTGCGCGAGGTTCTGTTGCTCTGCTGGCGCGATACCGGGCATCCCCAGGGTGGTGGAAGCGAGCGTTACCTCGAGCAGGTCGGATCCCAGTTGGCCGAGCGCGGTATCAAGGTGACGCTGCGGACGGCGTCGTACCCCGGGGCGCCCGCGTCGGAGGTTCGAGACGGCATCACGATCAGCCGGGCCGGTGGACGTTTCAGCGTGTACCCCCGCGCTCTGGCCGCCATTGCCGCCGGACGTCTGGGTTTCGGATCGCTCAAGGGCATTCGCCCCGACGCGGTGATCGACACCCAGAACGGCATCCCCTTCTTCTCGAAGACCGTGGCGGGTGCGCCGGTCACGCTTCTGGTCCATCACTGCCATCGTGAACAATGGCCGGTGGCAGGCAAACTCGTCGGCCGGATCGGCTGGTGGGTCGAATCGCGATTGTCACCGCGCACCCATCGACGTAGTCAGTATCTGACGGTGTCGCTTCCTTCGGCCGAAGAATTGGTGGACCTCGGTGTCGAGCGCGAACGAATTGCCGTGGTGCGCAACGGTGCCGATCGGCTCCCCGTCGGCGTCGACGCGGGTGGATCGATCACCAGGGCCGAGCGTCCCACCATCTCGGTTCTCTCACGACTGGTGCCGCACAAGCAGATCGAGGACGCACTCGAGGCCGTCGCAGCCCTGCGTCCGACGCTTCCGGACATCCATCTCGACGTCATCGGTGGTGGTTGGTGGGAGCAGAACCTGCGAGATCGCGCCGCCGAGTTGGGAATCGGTGACGCCGTCTCGTTCTACGGTCACGTCGACGAGGCTCGTAAACATGAACTCCTTGCGCAGTCGTGGATTCACCTCATGCCTTCGCGGAAGGAAGGGTGGGGCCTGGCGGTCATCGAGGCTGCGCAGCACGGTGTTCCGACGATCGGTTACCGCAGTTCCAAGGGCTTGACCGATTCGATCGTCGACGGAGTGACCGGGCTGTTGGTCGGCGGTGAGCACGCCGGCGACGGCGACATCGCTGATCTGACGCAGGCAGCAGGCACCCTGCTCCGCGACCACGAACTCCGCACGGTGCTCGGTGAGAAAGCTCGGGTGTGGTCGGGCGAGTTCTCCTGGGAGCAGACCGGCACCGGAGTGCTCGAGGTGCTGACCGCGCACAAGGACGGTCGTTGGGTCTCAGGACTGGCCGCGCCTCGCGAGTCGAATTCGGTTCTGGTTCAGTCCGACTGAGATCAGCGCGATCACGCCCATCAGTATCCAGGCGAGATGCGCAACGATGACGGCCGTTCGGGCACCGGTCGACGCTTCCTGCGCGGCGACATCTCCGGGTACCCGGTAGAGCTCGAGATCGTTGTCGGCAAAGACCTGTTCCAATCCGTCGAGTGTCGCTGCCGCCTTGCCGAGTTGGCCTGGTGTCTCACGCTCGATCAGTACCCATCCGACTCCGAGATCGGCCAACTGCGTAGGACTCCCGCCGGCAAGCAGCACATCCTCGACCTGGGTGGCCCGGGTTCCTTCACCGCCGACAGCACCACCGGCAACCACCAGTTGGCCGGTCTGCAGCACGTCGAGGGGTAGGAAGCGTGGTGCTGGATCGAGTACCGGCGCATCACCGCTGTAGGGGAAGGCACGGAACATCCCAGCGGGAAGCACTGCAACGTCACCGGTTTCGTCTCGTAGTTGCTCGGCCATGACGGCCCAGGACCCGGGATAGTGCACGGGTTTCAACGCGCCGCCGACGCCCCACACCAGATCCGGTAGCGCCACGATCGTCACCACGACGGCGGCGATCGAGAATGTCGGGCGGGGAAGGGAGCACCGATTGCCCGCCCACATCACCGCGGCGGCGGCAGCGAGTGCGTAGAACGGTACGGCCAGCGCGACCCACTTCTGGGCGTCACGCAGTAGACCGGCGCCGGTGAACACCTCGACCGACCATCGGCCGACGTCGAGCCCCCACGGAGTAGCGCCCAGGGTCGGAGCGAGCACCGCGAACAGGGCCAGCGCGCCGAGTCCACCGACAACGGGGTTCCGGCGTCGGCGCCATAGAGCGGGCACACCGGCAAACACCACGACAAGCAGAAGAACTGTTCCGACCAACGCGAAGAGTGTTGTGCGCGTGGAAGGTACCGCTGCCGAGTTCCAGATACCGCCGAGCCCGGCGAGGCTGCCGAGCGTTGCGAGTCCCGGTTCTGCTCGGGCGGCAAAGGCGGCGACTCCCGCCGGATCGGAACCGTCGCCTGCTGCTCCCGATACGAAGGTGGCGACCAACCACGGCGAGGCGGCGACGAGGAACAGCCCGATAGCGCCGCAGACACGCCGCATGGCCGAGGTTCGGCCTCCGGGGGTGGCTACCACCACCAGCGCGGCCGTCAGAGCGAGCAGAGCGCCGGTAGGTGTCAGGCCCGCGAATGCCAGTGACGCGGCCAACGCCCACCAGGACCCGGGCGTGGCTCGGCGAACTCCGATTCCGGCACCCACGATCCACGGCAGTGCGGCATAACCGGTCAGCAGGCTCCAATGTCCTTGTAACAGGCGCTCGGCCACGTAGGGGTTCCAGAGCATCACCGTCGACGCGACCAGTTGTGGACCGAGACCGGCCGTCGGCAGCAGGACGGCGACCATGCGCGCCGCACCCCAACCGGCGAGCCAGAGCGCCACGAGCAGGATGAACTTGACCACCAGTCCGCCGTCGATCACGGTGCTCAACGCTGCGATCAGCGCGTCCTGGGGAACGGCGCGGGCTGCGGCGTCGGTGAGTCCGAGGGCGGAGTCGGTCAGGTACGAGCGCGGCGTGCTGACGGCGTCGCGCAGCAGGAGGTAGCCGGGGCCGAGCAGCGGTCGGAGGATCAACAGTGCCAGCGCCAGGCTGTACGCCGCAGGCAGGTAACGGCGGTATCCGGCTTGCACTGTCATGACGCGCACGATACGTGGTGCATCATTACTGCCATGCCTCGCCAACCACTCGATCGCGCCGCCGCGGCCGGGGTCGGCATGGTTTTGGTGGGATCGATGACGGCCAATGTCGCGTCGTACCTGTTGGCATGGTTGGCCAGCCGATGGTTGGGTCCGGTCGGCTACGGCGAGTTCGCGAGTCTGCTTGCCGCCCAGTTGGTACTTGCAGTTCCGGCTTTGGCGTTGCAGACGGTGGTCGCCCGCGAGGCGGTGCGTGGCAAGAGCACAGATGCGTTGCGGTCGTTGGGGTATCGATGCACCGCGATCGTCGCCGTCCTCGCGGTTGCGCTCGCTCCGGCGATGGCGTGGCTGCTCGACACCGGAATCGTGGCGTCGTTCTCGGCATTGGTGACTGCGCCCATGTTGGTTCTGCTGGCCACGGAGCAGGGGTTGTTGCAGGGTCACGGTCGATTCGGCACTCTCAGCGCTGTGCTGGCCGGGGCCGGGGTGATGAAAGTCCTTCCGGCAGTAATCGTTCTGGCTTTCGGCGGCGGGGCAGGCGCGGCATTGGTCGCGGGCGCGGCCGGAACTGCGTTGCTGGTGGCGATAGTTCGAGTGGTCGACCGAACCGTCTCGGTGAGCGAGGACCGTGCGGTGCGGATCGGCGTCGTCTCCGTGCTCGCGGCGTCACAAGTCCAGCTTGCGTTGATCGCGTTGTCTTCGCTGGACCTGCTGATCGTCCGCGTCGTCCTCAGCGAGTACGACGCCGGTGTCTACGCACTCGGAGCCGTCGCGACGAAGGTGGCGTTCTGGCTGCCACAGGCAGTGGGCGTCGTGCTGTACCCGAAGATGGCGAATCCGGCGCACTCGGCGCAAGCGGTTCGCTCGGCGTTGGCGGTGCTCGTCGGTATCGGCGCCGTGTTGGTTCTGGGGGCGGCGGTTGCCGGCCCGCTGGTGCCGATGCTCGTGGGCGACGCGTACGCCGCCGTGGCTCCGATGCTGTGGGCCTTCGCCCTGCACGGTGCAGCGCTGGCGGTACTCCAGGGTGCTTTGCTGTCCGCAATCGCGTCAGAACGCACGCGAGTGGCCCTTCTGGCGTGGGCAGGACTGGTTGTGGAGGCGACGGTCATGCTGGTGTGGGCGAAGACGCCGGGAGAGTTGATCGGCGTCGCCGTGGTGGTGGCGTCGACGACGGCCTTGGCGGTGTCCGTCGCCGCAGTGCGAAGTGCCGACCGCGCCCGGCCGGCACCTCACAGCGACGTCAGTTCTCCAGACGCGTGAACAAATCGTCGAAGTAGTCGAGCGTACGCATCGCGGTGTAGACGGATCCGTAGTTGATGTTCCCACCCGTGTAGACGACGTTGTCGCCTTGTACTGCGCGGATACGGTTCCACATCGCGCGGTCGTCGGTGACGGGATCCACGCCGGGCGCGGTGGTGACGATCATTCCGTCGGCCGAGTCGAGGGAAGTCACCAGGTTTTCGGTGGAGATCTCCTTCTGTCCCTCGACGGGCCACTGGAGTTGGACGCCGAGGTCTTCGGCCACCTGCGTGGAGATGCCCTTGCGGTTGACGCCGTTGACCTTCTGATTCACGTAGTTCAGCAGCACGATCTGCTTGCTCGCCAAACTCCGGGCGTGGCGTTCCTTCAATCCGGCTGCTTTGTCCTCGTACGCTCCGATGACCTGACGGACTTCGGGGTTCTCGGTGCGATTCAGCCAACTCGCCAACTGATCGATGTTCTCGCGCCACGGACGGGTGAAGTCCATCGGAAGCACAGGCGCTGTCTGGCTCAACTGCTGCAGCGGCCACATGTCGGAGGCCTCACCGATGTCGGTGCAGATGATCAGGTCCGGTTCCAGCGCGAGAATTGCCTCGACGTTGACCGGTGCCTCGAACACCTGCGCCGTGGGATCGGCTGGAACCCACGGCTCGGCGGCGTCGAAGCTGTACGCGATGACCGGCAGGCCCATCGCAACGGCTGGTTCGAGGTCGAGTCGGGAGTCGATGGCGACGACGCGCTTCGGTGTCACCGGAATGTCGTAGGTTCCGAGCGAGGTCGTGACCGTGCGCATCCCGGACGCATCGCCCTCGGTACCGGCGGACCTTGCGCAACCGGCGGCGAACAGCCCGGAGAATGCAGCACTGCCGACAACAAATCTCCGACGTGTCAGATCGCTGACACAGATGTGCGAACCCAGAACTGTTGATGCGGGCATGTGGCTCCTCGTGTTCGGGGTGGTCTGGACTTCCAGAAAACGCTAAGCCCGCGACCACGCGGAGGGAACGACCCGTTGCGCCAATCCGTACGCCGATCCGGCAACAAAGTCCCGAAATGCAGCAGAGCGCCCCTTCCGTGTGGAAGGGGCGCTCTGCTTACTGCCTGAATCAGTCCTTGCGCAGATCCGGACGCGGGATCACCTGAGTGTCGTCCGAGGTCCAGTCGTGCTCACCCGGAGCCGGCTCGGGCGAACCCTGGCCGCTGGGATTCTGGTTCGTTCCGCCGTGTGCAGCGCGGGCCGGAGTTCCGCCCTTGCCGCCGCGAAGGCCGAGGAAGATACCGGCGATCAGCGCGATGACTCCGAGGACACCTGCCACGATCGGGACGGTGCGGCCGAACAGCGAGAGCTTGTCCATGCCGTCACGCGCCTGCTGGACCTGGTACTCGATGGTCGCCTCGTCGAAGGGCAGCGTGACCTTGAGAACCTCGACGTCGACGGCATCCTTGTTGCGGCCGTAGTACTGGTGCAACTGCTCCTGGCCCTTGACGACGACACCGGTCTTGGGCTCGACCCACAGATCACGGACGTTGGTGTACCAACGCGTCATCGTGATCGGGGTTGCGCCGCCGGGAACGCCCCAGGTGTCAGCGGGAAGGCTCAGCTTGTTGGTGGGGGAGTTGACGACCTTCGACAGGTCGACGGGATCGATCGTCTGCTGGAAGTGGTACACCTTCAGACCGTTGATCTCGGTCTCTTCGACGAAGTCGATGTCCTTCGTGGCGCGAGCGTTCAGGTCGAAGTAGGGGTAGCTCTTCTGTTCCGTGTTGAACGGGAACTTGTACTGCAGACCGTCGCGGGAAACTTCTTCGGCGGGCTGGTCGCTGGACGTCTGGACGGTTCCGACCGGATCGTTGGTCGGCATCGAGCTGACGCGATCGAGCGTGACGCGGTCCAGGGTTGCGGTCAGCAGTCCGGTATCGCCCTGCTTGTCGGTACGACGGACCGTCTGGCCGGCTTCGACGGTGATGATGTCGGCGTCGGACGGGTCCTGCGTGGTGACGTAGCGCTGAGCGACGATCGGCACGTTGGTGTCGACCTGTGCCTTTCCGCCGAGGAGGGCCGCCGAGTTGAGGACGCTACCGGTGCCCGTGGCGACGGTGGTCACCTCGAGGTCGAGTGGCGTCTTCTCCAGCTTGCCTACCGTGTAGGTAGGAATGAGGATGGCGATGGCCAAAAGGAAGGCACCGAGGCCCACCAGAATGCAAGGAAGTATCCGGCTCGGCCCTGAGCGTTCCGCCATGCTGTGACTCCTAACCCGTTAAGTCTTTCGAGGTTCCCCAACCGGCACAATATGAGCTGCGCAGATCGCATGGGGCCCCCGATGGACACCATGTGTGGCAGAACACTAACAGTCCACCGGCCCGGTTTGTCGCATGAGGGCATGAATTGGCCAGGCATTTTGTTGTGAGTCCCTGGTGGTTTCCCTCAATCGGCCTGGGGTGCACACTTATCCGTGATGATCAGTTCCACGAATTCCTCTCAGACGGTCCCGCCACAGGCTCGGGGCTTCGTTCCGGCTTTGGACGGTATGCGTGGATTGGCCGCGCTCGGCGTCCTCGTCACCCATGTCGCGTTCCAGACCGGTGAAGCGCAGTCCGGTGCGATCGGGCGCGCGTTCGGTCGACTCGATCTCGCCGTAGCGGTGTTCTTTGCCTTGTCCGGATTTCTCCTGTGGCGCCCCCACGCGGCAAAGGCTCGCGGAATCGGGCAGCCGCAGTCGACCGTCCGGTACTGGATCTCCCGCGCGACGCGCATTCTGCCGGCGTACTGGGTGGCAGTGGTCCTGATCCTGCTGTTCCTGCCCGGAGCCGGCGGGGGCTACCAAGTGTGGCTGGCGAATCTCGGGTTGGCGCAGGTCTTCGTGCCGTTGACACTCACCGAGGGCCTCACGCAGATGTGGAGCCTGTCGGTCGAGGTGGCGTTCTATGTTCTGCTGCCGCTTTTCGCGTATCTGATGGTCCGACTACGAGGAAACTCGGTCCGGTTCCGGCTGCCGCTTCTGCTCGGGGTGTCGGTCTTGGCCTTGACGTGGGCATTCATTCCGATTCCGACGCCGGACGCTATCCACCACGACAACTGGTTGCCGGGCTACCTGCCGTGGTTCGGCGCCGGCATGGTGCTGGCCGAGCTGGCAGTGGGCCCGTCGACATGGGTGCATCGCCTCGCGCACCGTCGGGTACTCCTGACCCTGATTGCCTTTATCGCCTTCGTTCTCTCGTGCACTGATCTGGCCGGGCCCGAAGGTCTGGTGCGGCCTGAGCCGTGGCAGTACGCGATCAAGATTGCACTCGGTGCGATCATCAGCTTCTCGTTGATCGCGCCACTGGTTCTGCGCGATCAATCGCAGCATCGGTTCCTGGCCAGTCCATTGGCGCTGGCAATCGGACGCTGGTCCTACGGCCTGTTCATCTGGCACCTGGCCGTACTGAACGCTGTGTTCCCCGTATTCGGCATAGTTCCGTTCTCGGGCAGCTTCTTCTACGTCCTGGCCCTCACGGTCGTCCTGAGCGTCGCTGTGGCCTCGGCCAGTTACGCCTTGGTGGAGGAACCGGCGCGCGTCGCGGTCACGCGGTGGGAGAAGCGCCGCCACATCGGTGAACCGGCAAAGGGCAACGCGGCCAACCCGGTCACGACCAAGGCCACCAACATCGAGAACTGAATCGCGAACGAGTCGCCCACATAGCCGCCCGGCGCCCGCCACGGTCCGGTCGAGAGCAGCGTGATGCCGATCATCGCGGCCACGCCGGCGGTGCCGACGAGAATGCGTGCGGTCCGAGCCGGGCCGAAGATTCGCAGCGCGGCAAGTCCGAGGATCGAGCACACAACTGCGATCGCCGCTCCCACTCCGCCGCCGATGACGGTGGCCGCCGCGAGCACGCCCACCCATCCTGCCGCGACGCTGCGCCACGGTCGGGGTGGTGTGAGGGGCTTGGGCTCTCGGCGCGTGGGGACAAGAGCCGCGAACAACAGCGGGATCAGCAACACGAGCCCGCCGAAGATGCCGAGGCGGTACCAACGGTCGCTGGGGAAGTCGATGGTGACGGTTCCCGCGGTGCCTGCCGGCACGATCCAGCCCTGCTGCCAACCGTTCACGACCACCGGCGTCAGCTCGGAACCGTCCGGCGCCGTGGCGATCCAACCGATGCTGGTGCTCTCGGGATTGACGATCAGCTGATCGGCGGACGAGTTCGTGACGGTGAGTTCGCGGTGATTCGCCGTCCACGCGGTCGATTCGAGCGGTGTATTCCGTTGCGCGGCTGAAGGACCGACCGCCGTCAGATCGAGATTGTCGACCGAGAACGCGGGGCCTGGTTCGACGACCACTTCAGGCTGTCCCGCCGGCAAAGTCGCCGAAGCGTCCAGACCGCACACACGTGCCTCGACGGGTGCGCCGGTCCGAAGTTGCGTCGCCGTCGCCGTGATCGAGGTGGGGAATTGCTGTCCGGCAACCGAAATGGTCGGGCCGTCGCCACAGGTGACGGTGACGGTGCGGTTGTCGAATGATTCTGCGCCCTGCACTCCGGAACCGGCGATCGGGGTTCCGTCGGCACCGACGACGCCGACCTCGGCGAGGCCGGTGGGCTGCGCCTGGGCGAAGCCGAGCGCCGTCTGATCGAGGACCGGTTCCCAAGCGGTGATGCTCAGGACGATCTTGTCGGTGACGAAGGGGGCGAGGGTAACTCGACTGGTTCGAGGCGTGTCGTCCGAGGGTTCGGGCAGCTCTCGCACCTGCGGCCCGTTGCCGAGATTCACCGCGACACTGGTCGGCAGCGACGGCAGAGTGCCAAGTCCCCGCGTGATGTCCAGGCCGGTGACCAGGGTGGGCTCGGGAAGATTGAGAGTCAGCGTCGGTTTCGGGCCGCCCGGTTCTGTGGTGCTCTGCGGCGCCGACCACGTGGTGCGTGCGTCGCCGTCGGTGGCAGCGAAGGCAGATCCGCGTGTGTCGCCGATGTCGCTCGAACCCGAAGCCGTGATTCGGCCGGGGACGGAAAGCAGATCTTCGAGGGCGTTGCCCTGACGCGCTCGGACAGTCAGTGTCGGTGCAACGACTGTGTTTTCGGGCACCGTGAGCGTGCGCTGGAAGCGGCTCGGCTCTTCCGGTATCGCCATGAATGCATTGCTGCACCGCACGCGGTCCGTCGAGTCGGCGCAGGCGTTGCGGCCGGGGAACTCCTGGCTCAGGTTCCACGCGTTCACAGATGCGCCCGTCGGCGTGCTCGGCAGGACTGTGTCGAAACGGATCGGTACGGTCTTCGGCGCGCTGCGATCGGAGAAGTCTTCGACGGAGAGTTCGCTGATGCCGAACTGTGTTCCAGGCGATCCGTTTTCGGTGTGAGTCGCTGTGACGCGTACCCACGGAGTGTTGCCGCCCGGGATCGAGACGGTGATGGGCTCACCGGGACGCTCCACCTTCACCGCCGTGCTGCCGTTCGGTGTCGAGACCTCGAGCCATTTGACGGGAGCTCCGATTGCCGCGGCACTGGTGGTCAGATGAAGCAGCCCACTGGAAATCGGTGTGTCGAAGTCGATCTGCAACCACTGGCCCAGCGCGCGCTCGATGCCGTTGCTGAACCAGCCGGTGGCCGGATCGCCGTCGACCGTCGACGCGGGACTGCTCGACGGTGAAGTGCCGCCCAGCTGGGTGGCGTCGGAGGCGGCGCTGGAAACGGTGATCGAAGCGCCGCTCCAAAGGCCTTCCACGAGAGGCGTGTTCGCAACCGGGTAGTCGGGCACCAGATTGTAGGTACGACGAGCGTCGTCGGGGGTGCGCAGGGCGGAACTGTGGTTGTCGACCTGACCGAAATCGGTTTCTCGATCGCGCGGTGTGTCGGTGACGGTGACAGAATCGACGGGCAGTCCCGCAGCTTCGGCGTCGGCGGCGAGAATCATCGGCCCGGTCCCCGGAACCAGCCCGCTTTCGTGAAGTCGTACAGACGATTCCGGCCCACCTTGTACACGCGGAACCTGGTTCAGGTCGACGGAGTACGGGCCACTGACCGCCGGGGTGCCGTCGGGCGGGGTGACCTCGAAGATTTCGATGGCCGGGTAACCGGGACGCAGATCGCTGTCCGCGACCAGCCCTTCGATCGGTTCGGGGCTGTCGTTTTCACCGAAGTGGGCGACTCGCTCGATCCCCGGCGAGCCTTCGACCGCCTGGTGCACGAGTATCGGCCTGGCCGAGCGCGACGTTTCGCCGTCGAGGTCGTTGCGCATCACCAGGTAGTGGATGCCCTGCCCAAGCAAGGTCTGTGCGAGGCCGTCCGACGGACGTCCGTCGGCGATGAGACGTTGCACGGAATCGAGCGCTCGGATTGCGCCGGGAGGGGTCAGCGGGACCGAGTCACGCACCGCCCACGGCGTACTCGCCAAAGCCTGAAGCGGTTCGTCACGCGTCAGACCCCAGACTTGGCTGCCGAAGGGCGCTCCCGGGACGACCAGGGCACGTTCGGCTTCCGATCCGGGGGAGGTGTTGTCCTCGAGCCACTGCGCTGCTTCGTTCCAGTACGAGGGAACGTCCGGATACGCACCGCGGGGAGCGAGCTTTCCCGTCCAGGCCAAGGCGGTGGAGAGGGTGAGGGCAACGAGGATCAGGCTGGTCAGTGCGACCATCGGTTCGCGCTCGGGATGGGCGAACGCGCGGCGCCATCGGGCGAGTGGAACCGATCCCGGTAGTGGCACTTTGGCCAGCAGGTGTGCGAGTCCGAGCACCAGCGGCAGACGGACCAACGGCTCGAGCTTGTGGACGTTGCGCAGCGGCGCGCCCGCCGAGTCGAGGAACAGGCGTACCGACTCCGACACCGGTGAGCTGAGTTCACCAACGTATCCCGCGGCCAGGCCGGTGATACCGACGAACAGGATGAGCGTCAGCCGGCCGCGAGCAGGCATGGACCGCATGCAGAGCCCGGCGAGGCCGGCGGCGGCAACCAGACCGGTGGCGACAACTGCTGCGGGTTGGGTGACCAGGACGGCGCCGGCAATGCGTTCGGGGGAGACGAACGGGGTCCAACTGTCCGTGCCGCGAAGTATCTCGGCCAGCGACGCCCATTGCGTGGTGACACCGGCGGACTCGATGTAGTCGAGGAACGGTGGGCTGATCTTGCCGAGCAGAAGTAGCGGCACGATCCACCAGAGCGTGCCGAGAGCGACGAACAGCGCCCACCACGCGGTGAACGTCAGCCATGTTCGGTTGGGTTTGTGCGAGAGCCACCAGATGATCGCGACCAGGCAGGCCGCGGCGGTGGCGACGGCATTGATCGAACCCATGAGCGCGACGGCAAGCGCGGATTGTGCGGCTAACCGCCTCAACCCCCGTGAGTGGTTAGGGAGTCCAGGGACTCCTTTTCCACGCACAGGGGCGAAGGCCAAAATCACCGGCAACAACACCCACGGCGCCAACATCATCGGCAGGGTTTCCGAGGAAATCGAACCGAGCGTGGTCAGCACGCGGGGAGAAAGAACAAAGGCAATCGCTGCGATGACGCGCGAACTACGGCTGCCGATACCGAGAGCCTCGGCAACTCGGATGATGCCCCAGAATCCTGCGATCAGAAGCAGCGCCCACCAGATGCGCTGGGTGATCCACGGCGGAACGTTCGCCAACTCGCCGAGCGCGAAGAACGGCCCGTGCGGAAAGAAATATCCGTAGGCCTGGTTCTGAACCTGGCCGAGCGGGGCCTGACTACTCCACTGATGCGACGCGCGTTCGAGAAAACCGAACGGATTCTGCGTCAGGTCGTACTTGGTGTCAGCGGTGATCAGACCCGGCGATTGCAGAAAAGTGAGAAGAAACGCTACGACGGAGGCGCCGAACAGCCACCGCTTCGACAGGGGCTCTGCCGACGGGGCGGTGTCTACCGAAGACACCGCCCCGTCGGCGGAAGAACGGGAACTCGCGAGGCCTGCGCTCTCAGCGGCTGCCGTACTCAACCTGGTTCAGCACGGAAGAATCTGCGTTTCCGCTGCGGTCGATCTCGGGACGAGTGTTGTCCGACGCGGCGGCCGTGACACCGAAGATGACGCCGGCACCCAGAACGGCACCGATGACAGCGCTGGCCACACCGGGGACAAGGAACTTCGTCATCGCGGATCTCCCAATTGGTCGTTAGTCGGTCGTTCGCGGTCGGACGGACTTACCGGCCCGTACGAACTGCTCGGGTCAAGGTATCACCCGCACTCGAGAATCCGGACGATTACCCTCGTGACGTGCTGGTCAGTCGAGGGTTTCGGTACCGAGCGCGGTCAACAGAGTGCGCAGTTTCGTAGATGTCTCGTCGAGTTCGTCCTGTGGATCCGATTCGGCGACAATTCCACCACCCGCGCTGGCCCAGGCGTTGCGGCCGTCCGCACTGATCTCGGCGCAGCGGATGGCAACCACCCAATCGCCGTCACCGGCCCCGTCGCACCATCCCACGGCGCCGCCGTAGAAACGGCGAGGCTCCTCGGTCTCGCGGATGACTTTCAGTGCCGCGTCGGTGGGTGTTCCGCACAGCGCGGGCGTCGGATGCAGAGCGATGGCGAGGTCGAGCGCAGTGGTGTCGTTTCGCAGCGTGCCGCGGATCGGGCTGGCCAAGTGCCAGACCTCGTGAGTATTGGTCAGTTCGGGAGTTGCCGGCACCGACAGATCACTGCACATCGGTTGCAGGACCTCGCGGATCCACGCCGTCACGAAGGCGTGCTCGGCCAGATTCTTCGTCGAATGCAGAAGGCTTTCGCCTGCCTCGCGGTCTTGATCGGCGTCGGCGGATCGCTTGGTGGTGCCGGCCAACGGGCGACATGTCACGACGCGCCCGCGTCGACTGACCAATACCTCGGGCGTCGCGCCGACCAGGCTGTGGCCCTCGAATTCGGCTCCCGCAGCAGAGAGGTCGACGGCAAAGGTGTTGGCGACGGGATTGAGCGCCGCCATGCGTGCGGCGAGCGCGGTCGGGGAGATCGGGGTCTGCGTGCGAAGTTCCACAGTGCGAGCCGCGACAACCTTGTCGATCTCTCCACTGCGGAGACGTCCGATCAACTTTTCCACTCGACGAAGATGCTCCGACGACGACGGGATCTCCCGGTCAACCCGGGTCGTGGGCAGGGCCTGGGGATCGAGCGGTTGCCACGGCCGCGACGCGATCGTCGCCTCGGCAGGTTCGTACAACGCCGTTGCGGCAGCCGGGTCGAAGGGGAGCGCTCCGACGATCAGCTTTGTCGTACCTGCCGACAGAGCGTGGGTGGCCGCGTCGGAGCTGTCGAAGCTGCGTCGTACGCCGCGGGTGACCACGCTGTGATCGGGGCGCGAGAGAACAAAACCGTCCATGGTGGTTTCGACACTAGTCGGCCACGGATCAGGAATGCGCGAAGGTCACTTCCCCGGAGGGACGATCAACACCGGCCGATGACTGTGACGCAGAACATGATCCGCGACGCTGCTCTGCAGTAGCGACCGCAAACCCGTAGTGCCACGGGTGCCGGTCACGATGATGTCGACGTCCAATTCGTCTGCGGTTTCGCAGATTGCAGACCAGATCGCGGATCGGCACTCGGCGCTTCTGCCTTCGACGGTCAGGCCTGCGGCCTCGGCCAGTGCGACGCCCTCGGCGAGGGTGACTTTGGCGTCGGTGTACGCGATGTCCTCGACGTCGTCGTCGGGAACCCACTCCGGTTGCATCACCCCGGACAGGCCGGACATGCGAGCGGCCTGGCGAACCATCGGCTCCCAGGCAGTGACGAGAACAGCACGATTGGCGGAGAGGAAACGCCCCGCATAGTCGACTGCACGCTTGGCGTTGTCGGAACCGTCGTACGCGATGAGCATCAGACCTTGTGGCATCACGACCTCCTCGTCAGCGGGGGAATCGGTTCTCTTCCAGGCTACCGTCCCGATGTGCCCGTGAGGGAGTGTATGGGTACCGGGTCCGTTACGGTCGAGGTATGCGGATCAAGTTTCTGAAGGCTGCGACGACCATTGCATTGTGCGGAGGGTTGGTTGCGGGATGCTCGGGCGAAAACGGGACCGCCGATCCGGTTTCGAGCGCCCCGACCAGCACCACCTCCGAGATCACGTCGACGCCTGCGGCATCCAGCTCCGCGCCCGTCGCCGCGTCGTGCGGTAGTGACCTTGTGGCTTCACTGTCCCTGCGTCAGAAACTTGCCCAGCTGCTCAACGTCGGCGTCACCGGGACCGACGACGCGTTGTCGATAGTGCAGAACGAGGAGATCGGCGGCATCTTCGTCGGAAGTTGGACCGATCAGTCGATGCTCACCAATCGCGAAGTGCCGCAGGTTGCTTCGGCGTCGAAGTTGCCGTTGACGGTGACGATCGACGAAGAAGGTGGACGAGTTTCCCGCGTCGCGGACATCCTCGGGCCCGATCCGTCGGCCAGGGAAACGGCGCAGACCATGACAGTGGAACAGACGTACCAGATGGCGCTCGAGCGTGGACGCGGGTTGAAGGATCTCGGGATCACCGTCAACTACGCCCCCGACGTCGACGTCAGCAGCCAACCCGACGACTCCGTGATCGGGGACCGCTCGTACTCCGACGACCCCCAGATCGTGGTTGCCTACGCCGGTGCGTACGCGCAGGGTATGCGAGATGCCGGAATCTTCCCGGTGATCAAGCACTTTCCCGGACATGGCAGCGCGTCGGGTGACTCGCACCGGGGCGAGGTGACAACGCCGCCGCTACAGGATCTGATCGCGTCGGACCTGATTCCCTTCCGCGAGCTGTCGGGGACCGGAGTCGGCGTCATGATGGGTCACCTCGAGGTTCCCGGTCTGACCGAGCCCGGTACCCCTGCCAGCATCAGCCCCGCAGCCGTCGCGTTGCTTCGCGACGGAGTGGGTTACGGCGCAGCGCCGTTCACCGGCCCGGTATTCACCGACGACCTCAGCGGAATGCAGGCGATCACCGACCGATACGATATTGCCGACGCGGTTCAGGCTGCGCTGGTGGCTGGAGTCGATCAGGCATTGTGGCTGACAACCGACGACGTTCCGCGGGTGCTCGACCATCTCGAGCAGGCCGTCGCGTCCGGTGAGCTTCCGCAGGCGCGGGTCGATCAGGCCGTGGTCACAGTTGCCACTGCCAAAGGTGCCGTGACCTGCTGAGTCGAAGTCAGGATTCGACGCACAATCTTACCGTAGAGTAAGATCGACATTTACCCTGTGGTTGGAGGATGCATGGCCGGCGGTACCAAGCGACTGCCACGCGCAGTGCGTGAGCAGCAGATGCTCGACGCGGCTGTGGACGTGTTCTCCGACAGGGGGTTTCACGAAACTTCGATGGACACCATCGCAGCCAAAGCCGAGATCTCGAAGCCGATGCTGTACCTGTACTACGGCTCGAAGGAAGAGCTGTTCGCGGCGTGCATTCATCGTGAAGGGCTCCGCTTCCTCGAAGCGCTCGCCCCGGCCGGCGCGCCGAACCTGACTCCGCGTGAACAATTGCGCGCCGCTCTCGAGGGCTTCCTCGGGTTCGTGGGCGCAAACCGCAAGTCGTGGATGGTGCTCTACCGTCAGGCCGTCGGGCAGCAGGCTTTTGCGGGAACCGTGCAGTCCAGCCGCGATCGGTTGATCGAGTTGACTGCGCATCTGCTCGAGTCCAGCACCAAGGATCCTGATGCCGCGCACGATTACGGGATCATCGCCATCGCGCTCGTCGGCGCCGGTGAGGCGGTAGCCGACCGGGTCGCGGGTGGGGAAATCGAGGTGGATGCCGCAGCGGATCTACTCGAATCCCTCGCGTGGCGCGGTCTGTCGGGCAAGAAGAAGTCCGAATAGCCCCCAAACCAATCTGAGCGAACGTACCTTTCCGCGCATCCAAGGCGCCGAAAGGTACGTTCGCTCAATTTGGGTGGGTCGAAACCCGACAAAACTCAGGTCAGCGCAGCGTCGCAGTGACGTGCGGGTAACCCTTCTTCGGGTGACGCAGTGACAGATCCCAGCCGTCGTCGGTGCGATCAGCGTAGGCATTCAGCGTCGCCGGTAGCAGAATCGGCTTGCCGAAACGCACGCTGTAGGTGACCTTGTCCGCGACGGACCCCTCGACGGTCCGCAGAACTGCCGCGGCACTCCACATTCCGTGAGCAATGGTCTTCGGGAAACCGAAAGCCTTGGCGCCCAGAGACGAGACGTGAATCGGATTGCGGTCGCCGGAGACGGCGGCGTACTTGCTGATCGTGGTCTGGTCGACGCGGATGGTGCTCATCGGCATCGGCGGGACCTCGTCGGCCTTGGGCTCCGGACCTGGCTGGCCGGACAGGGAGGTCTTCTGCTGGTTCAGGAAGCTCGAGGTCTGTCGCCAGACCAGTTCCCGTCCCACCCGAATTTCGGTGATCACGTCGATCAGCAGGCCCTTGCGGTGCTCACGCAGGTTCTCGGCATGCACCGAGAGGTCAAGCGGTTCGCTGACGGAGATGGGCCGCAGCGATTCGATGACGTTCTCGGCGTGAACGGAGCCGACGGCGGCGAAGGGGAAGTCCTTCGACACCATCAGCTTCATCACGGTCGGGAAGGCCAAGGTGAAGGGATACGTGATCGGCAGAGTGTCGCCGAATCGCAGTCCGGTCACGCGGCAGTACGCCGCCAGATTGTCGGTGTCGACCTTCAGTCCGGTGAGGGTGAAGGTCTGCTGTGGCACCGAGCGCGAGTTGGACTTGTTCCACGGCAACAATCCCAGTACCGCCCGGGAGTAGATGTCGATGGTCTTCGGCTGCTCGGTGAGCGCGACGGTCTTTGTTGCCATCATGCGCCCAGGAGGCTCTGGCCGCAGACGCGAACGACCTGTCCCGTAACGGCATTGGAGGCCGGGCTGGCGAAGTATGCGACGGTCTCGGCGACGTCGACGGTCTCGCCGCCCTGCAGGAGCGAGCTCATGCGGCGGCCGGCTTCGCGGGTGGCGAAGGGGATGGCTGCGGTCATGGCGGTCTCGATGAAGCCCGGTGCGACGGCGTTGATGGTGATGTTCTTCTTCGCCAGGACGGGAGCTTCGGCGTGTACGAGGCCGATGACGCCGGCCTTGGAGGTGCCGTAGTTGGTCTGGCCGCGGTTGCCCGCGATGCCGGCGATGGAGGAGACGTCGACGACGCGGCCGCCTTCCTTGAGGGCGCCCTTCTCGACGAGGTGCTCGGTGATCTTCTGCGGTGCAAGAAGATTGACGTTCATGACCATGTTCCAGCGGCCCTCGTCCATGTTGGCGAGGGTCTTGTCGCGGGTGATGCCGGCGTTGTGGACGATGATGTCGGCTCCGCCGTGACGCTCGAGGAGGTGAGCTGCGAGGACCTCGGCTGCGTCGGCCGCCGTGACATCGAGGGCGAGGGACGTGCCGCCGACCTTGTTCGCGGTCTCGGACAGTGCTTCGCCGGCGGCCGGGATGTCAGCGCAGACCACGTGTGCGCCGTCGCGGGCCAGGACCTCGGCGATGGTGGCACCGATGCCGCGGGCTGCGCCGGTGACGACGGCAACCTTGCCTTCGAGCGGCTTGTCCCAGCTTGCGGGCGCGACGGAATCTTCAGCACCGACGACGATGACCTGGCCGTCGACGAAGGCGGACTTCGCCGAAAGGAGAAAGCGCAGAGTCGATTCCACGCCGGACAGTCCGGTGGACGCCTTGGGGGAGACGTAGACCAGCTGAGCGGTGGAGCCGCGCTTGATCTCCTTGCCGACGCTGCGGGTGAAGCCTTCGAGCGCGCGCTGCGCGACATGCTCGTCGACGCTCGACGTTTCTTCCGGCGTCGTGCCGAGAACGACGACGCGAGCCGACGGTGCGAGGTTGCGGATCACGGGCTGGAAGAACTCGAACAGCTGCTCGAGCTCGCTGACCTGAGTGATTCCGGTGGCGTCGAACACGAGTCCGCCGAAGCTGCTGTCGTGTGCCTGAGCCGCCGGGTAGTCGGAGAGCAGTACGCGAAGTGGTTCTGCGAGCCGACCCTTGCCGCCGATGAGGACAGGTCCGGCGAGTGCGGGTTCCCCTGCTTTGTAGCGACGCAGGTTCTCGGGCCTGGGCAGGCCGGCCTTCGACGCGATGAATGCGCCGGGGGCGGACGAGAGGAACTGTGAATAGAGGTCGGGAGCTCCCTTGCTGGCTGCCACGGTCCTACCTTCTGTTGTGTTTCGGGTTGTCTCTCACCGGGCAATCGGAAGAATGCGGCGATAGACAAGTAACTTACTACTGAGTAAGAATAGTCTTCAACAGGTAATCGCACCATCCTTGGAGACGCAAGTGACAAGCAAAGCCCGTTCAAACGCAAAGCCCGCCGCACCGCGCACCGCACCGGCCGCAGCCGCTGCGAAGTCCGCAGGTCAGCGCCGTCCGGTTGCGATCGTCGGCGGAAATCGCATTCCGTTCGCACGCTCGGACAAGGCGTACGCACAGGCGTCCAACCAGGACATGTTCACTGCGACGCTCGACGGTCTGGTGAGCCGATTCAATCTGCAGGGCGAGAAGCTCGGCATGGTCGTCGGCGGTGCGGTGCTCAAGCACAGCCGTGATTTCAATCTCATTCGCGAGTCCGTTCTCGGCAGCGCGCTGAGCCCGTACACGTCGGCGTACGACCTTCAGCAGGCGTGTGGCACGGGACTGCAGTCGATCATCGCCGTCGGCGACGCCATTTCGGCCGGCCGCATCGATTCGGGCATCGGCGGCGGCACGGACACCACGTCCGACGCCCCGATCGGCGTCAACGATCAGGCGCGCGAGTTCCTGCTCTCCCTCAATCGCGCGAAGTCCACGGGCGACCGCATCAAGCTGCTCGGCAACGTCCGTGCGGGCATGCTCGGCCTCGAAATTCCGCGCAACGGCGAGCCTCGCACCGGCAAGTCGATGGGTGACCACGCTGCGATCACCGCCAAGGAATTCGGCATCAAGCGCGAGGATCAGGACGAACTTGCCGCTGCCAGCCACAAGAACATGGCGGCTGCCTACGACCGCGGCTTCTTCGACGACCTCGTCACCCCGTTCCTCGGCCTGACCCGCGACGACAACCTCCGTCCCGGTTCGACCGTCGAGAAGCTGTCGACGCTCAAGCCCGTCTTCGGTACCAAGCTCGGCGACGCGACGATGACGGCAGGCAACTCGACGCCGCTTACCGACGGCGCTTCTGCAGTGCTCCTCTCCACCGACGAGTGGGCAGCCGAGCGCAACCTTCCGGTTCTGGCGCACCTCGTCGATTCCGAAACCGCTGCCGTCGACTACGTCCACGGCAAAGACGGGTTGCTCATGGCTCCCACGTACGCGATTCCGCGTTTGCTGGCCCGCAACGGTCTGACCTTGCAGGACTTCGATTACTACGAGATCCACGAAGCCTTCGCTTCGGTGGTTCTGGCAACCCTGCAGGCCTTCGAGTCCGACGAGTACTGCAAGGAACGCCTCGGCCTCGACGGCGCGTTGGGATCGATCGACCGAAGCAAGCTCAATGTCAACGGATCGTCCTTGGCTGCAGGTCACCCGTTCGCGGCAACCGGCGGACGTATTGTGGCTTCCCTCGCAAAGATGCTCGCGGAGAAGGGTTCGGGCCGCGGCCTGATCTCGATCTGTGCGGCCGGCGGCCAGGGTGTCACGGCGATCATCGAGCGGTAACCGCTCCACAATCTCCCCACGTGCGTGAAAACTGCGCTCACCTGCAGTGATCGTGGCGAGGGGATGCGTAATCGGGGATCCGGCCACGAGGGGTGGCCGGATCCCCGAACTCTTTGCAAACTTTTTCGCGCAGGCGTGTAACGCTGCAGAATAGCTACCGATATTCATGACAGCCCCGTGTTGCTGCCTGACCCCCGACCTGGCAGCAGCGCGGGGCTCTCGTATGTCCGGATATCCTGTATTGAGTTGTCGGTGAGCGCCGCAGCGACGGTTGATGCAGCGAGGAGCCAACAGGTGAGTGACGAAGAGGGTCCGTCCGTCGAGAAGACGAACAGCGAGGACTCGTCCCTCCCGGAACAGGAACTCGAGTCGGTCGAGGAACCTCAGGCGGTCGAAGAGACCGAGTCGGTCGAGGAACCTCAGGCGGTCGAAGAGACCGAGTCGGTCGAGGAACCTCAGGCGGTCGAAGAGACCGAGTCGGTCGAGGAACCCAAGACCCCTGAGGACACCGAGGCGGTTGTCGAGGCTGAATCAGTAGAACCTGAACCAGCCGAAGCACCAAGGCCTGTCGACGAAGAAGCAATCGATTCCACAGAAGCGACAGTCGACGAAGCAGTAGACGAGCCGACAATCGTCGAGCCCACAATCGTCGAACCGGCCATCGACGAATCGGCAAACGAGGTCACCACCGTCATCCCCGTCGTCCCAGCGGAGGACGCACCGCCGACGGAAGTAGTCGACTCGGCTCCGGCGACAGAAACCATCGACGAGCAGACAGAGCAGTTCGAGCCCCCGGCAGTGGTGGTTCCCCCGAAGCCGCCGCGTCCCGAGTTCGTGCAGCAGTACGACACCCAGCAATTCGAACCCATCCAGCAGCAGTACGAGCCTGTTGTCCGCGAACCAGAGGCAGTTGCAGCACCAGCACCTCAACAACAGCCAGAAGCGCCCGCTCCGGAGTCTTCCCGTAAGTGGGTCAAACCGGCGATAGCAGTCGGCGCCATCTTTGCGGTCGCAGTGATTGCCTACGGAGTGGACATCTTCACGTCGTCGGGGAAGACACCACGCGGCACCCAGGTCGCCGGGGTGGACATCGGTGATCTCACGCCTGCCGACGCAGAGGCCACGCTGCGCGCCGAACTCGGCCCAAGGCTCGTCGAACCGGTAGCGGTACATGCCGGCGGCGTCGATTCCGAGATCGTTCCCGCATCTGCGGGTGTGGACGTCGACTGGTCGGCGACGCTCTCGGGCGTGAACGCTCAGCCGATCAACCCGATCACCCGCATCACGTCGTTCTTCGGCTCCCGCGAGGTGCCCGTGGTGTCGACGGTCGACCAGGGTGCGTTGGATGCCTCGATGTCGCAACTTGCGGCGAACAGCGCTCGTGCGCCCGTCGAAGGCGCAGTCGTGTTCGAGAGTGGGAAGGCGACGGGTGTTTCACCTGCCGCCGGCCAGGCTCTCGAAACGCAGCAGGCGGGCGCAACGTTCGCCGCGGAGTGGTCTGACGGTGGCGTCGTCGATCTTCCGGTCGACGAGGTGCCGGTGACGGTCACTCAGGCCGGTGTCGATCGCGCACTGCAGGAGATTGCCATTCCGGCTGCCTCGGGTGATGTCGTGGTCAACGGCCGTGACGGCAAGGTTGCGACGCTCGGCGTCGACCAGATCGGTGAGGTTCTGACCTTCACCCCTGACGGCTCGGGTGGGCTGACTCCGCAGTACAACACGGATGCTGCGATCAAGATTCTGACTCCGCAGTTGGTATCGACTGAAGTACAACCCAAGGACGCGTCGTTCACCTTCGCCGGTGGTAAGCCGTCAGTTGTGCCGGGTGTTGTCGGTGATCTGATCAACTGGCCGGACACGGTCAAGGAACTTCCGGTTCTGCTGGGCAGCACGGCGTCTCGGGCAACACCCGCCGTGTACGGACCGGTCCCGCCGGCGTTGACCACCGAAGCCGCGGATGCCCTCGGCATCAACGAGGTGATCGGCGAATTCACCACCGGTGGTTTCGAATACGCGTCTGGTGTGAATATCGGCCTGGCCGCATCGGAGATCGACGGGGCCGTGATCAAGCCAGGGGATACGTTCTCGCTCAACGAGTACACGGGCCCGCGCGGTGCGGCTCAGGGATACGTCGAGTCGGGGATCATCAACAATGGTCGCCCGGACAAGGCTGTCGGCGGCGGTATCAGCCAGCTCGCGACGACGCTCTACAACGCGACGTATTTCGCAGGCATGGACGACGTCGCGCACACTGAGCACAGTTACTACATCTCGCGGTACCCCGAAGCGCGTGAGGCGACCATCTTCGATGGTGCGATCGACTTGCAGTTCCGTAATCCGGCGAAGACCGGCGTGATGATCGAGACGATTGCGACGTCGTCGAACATCACCGTTCGGATCTGGGGAACCAAAACCGTCGATGTCGCTTCGACGACCGGCCCGCGTACGTCGCCGACGTCGCCGAACACCGTGACGTTGCCGGAGGGGCCTGGTTGTGTGGCTTCGAGCGGTGCGCCCGGATTCACGGTCAGCGACACCCGCGTGATCACCGACCACGCGAGTGGCGCCGAAATTTCCTCGAACACCCGGACCGTCAAGTACGACCCGGTGCCGATCGTGAAGTGCGAGTAGGGAACTACTTGCCGACGAGTGGGCCGAGGGTGCGGCCCGCGAGGTCGACGATGCCTGGCTCTTCGCCGTTGGTGATCAGGTTGATCACGACGCCGTCGATGCCGTGGTCGAGGATGCGCGTCTGAACCTGCTCGGCGACGTCGTCCGGGCTGCCGACGAAATGGCGTTCGGTGGCCTTGGCGACCACGTCTTCCGGCGCCGTGGTGATGTCGAGGCCACGCTCCGCGAGAAACGTTCGCTGATGCGCGCGAGCCTTGTCGCCGTCCTCGTCGATCATCATGAACGTGAGGAAGCTGGTCTCGAGGGTTGCGGGATCGCGACCGGCTTCGTCGCAGCGTGCCGCAAGTGCTTCCATCTTGCGCGGCAGTTCCGAGGGGTCGCAGATGATGTTGAGGTGATCCGCGAAGCGAGCGGCGAGGCCGAACGTCTTCTTCTCACCGCCACCGCCGAGCAGGATCGGCAGGTCGTCGCGGACTCGAGGCTCGTTGATGGCGTCCTCGACGTGGTACCACTTGCCGTCGAAGGTGGGGCGCTCACCGCGGAGCATCGGCGCGATGATCTGCAGTGCTTCGTCGAGCTTCTGGAAGCGCTCGGTGAACGTTCCGAACTCGTATCCGAACGAATTGTGTTCGAGTTCGAACCAACCGGCGCCGATGCCCAGGATGGCCCGACCGCCGCTCACCACGTCGAGGGTGGTGACGGTCTTGGCGAGCATGGGCGGATTGCGGTAGGTGTTTCCCGTGACCAGTGCAGACAACTGGATGGTCTCGGTGGCCGTCGCCAGCGCGGAGAGCGCGGAGTAGGCCTCGAGCATCGGGGCGTCCGGCGCTCCGATGCCGGGGAGTTGGTAGAAGTGATCCATCACGAATGCAGTGTCGAAGCCTGCGGCTTCGGCTTCGCGGGCCTGCGCTATGACGGTGGGGAAGAGGTCCTTGACCGGACCGCCGTAGCTGAAGTTGGGCATCTGGTATCCGAGGCGAGTGCTCACCGTTTCGACGTTACTCGCGATCGGTTGACCTGGCACGATTTTACCAACTCTATGGATTCCGTTGTGCTGGGCAGACTTCCGGAATTCAGAGAAGTTCTTCGGCCGCTTCGCGTCGCTTGGCGCGCTGCTGGTGAAGCTTTACGCCTAGTGCGGCTGCCGTGGCGCCGAGGAGTGCGCCGACCCCAGCGCCGGCCCAAGTCGCGATTCCGTCGCCCGGATGAGCTACGAGTTGGGCGACGACGCCGATCAATGCGATCAGATAGACGGACCCAGCCACGAGAGATCGGGTTTGGAGACCCTTCATGCTTGCGTAGACGTCGACGTCATGGGCCTGCGCGTAGCGGAGCACCACCATCGAACAGACAAACCATCCGATGACCAGACCCAATGAAATCCATGCGCCGGTGCGTCCGGCAACCCACGGCAGAATTGCCGCTGCGATCAACGTGATCCAGTAGGCGAATTGGAACCCCACGGCCGAGGCTTCGTTCCAGACGTCGCGCTGACGCTCGTCCTTGTAGAAGTCGTCGTCCAGATCTCCGACGAACCGCATTGCCTTCATCATGGTGCTCATGCCGTCTCCTCTGGAATTTCTGCGGTGAGTGCCGATTCGGGTAAGGGGAAGAGCGCTTCGACGGTGGTCCCCAGTGCCAGTGCCAGGCGAAGTGCCAGGTAGACACTCGGTGCGTAGTCGCCGCGTTCGACGGAGACGATGCTCTGTCTGCTCACCTGACCTGCCGTGGCCAGTTGCGCCTGGGTGAGGCCGGCGAGGCGTCGGTGCTCCCGCACGTTGTTGTCGCCAGCCTTTCCAGTCATAGGAAAAGTAAAGAATACTTGTCACATGATGTCAAGTTTACTTGTCATATGAGAGGCTGAAGAGCATGCGTGAACGATTTCTCGAGATCGCCCTGGCCAATCCAGTGGTTGCAACGATCGTGGATCGGGCGCCGAAGCTGGGATTGTCGGAGTGGTACCTGACGGCGGGTGGGCTCTTCCAAACCGTCTGGAATCACATCGACGGCCGTGACCTCGGCGCCGGAATCAAGGACTACGACCTCTTCTATTTCGACGCCGGCGATCTGAGCTACGACGCGGAGGACCGTGTGATTCGTTCGGCGGCAGAACTGTTCGCCGATGTGGATGCCGATGTCGAAGTACGCAACGAAGCCCGCGTGCACCTGTGGTACGAGCAGCATTTCGGGATTCCCGGCGTTCCGTTCACCAGTTGCCGCGACACTATCGACCACTTCGCTTCCACAACTTGCTGTTTCGGGATCACCAAGTCTGCGGGCGGCACTGTGGACGTGTATGCCCCGCATGGATACGACGATCTTTTCGACATGATCGTCCGTCCCAACCCGGTGCTGGCACCGAGAGAGGTTTACGAGGCCAAGGCGGCACGGTGGCGCAGGGAATGGCCTCCGCTGACCGTGGAGCCTTGGCCGGAGACCCTGACCTAGACTTCGATCGGCGGATGCAGCCTGTCCATGGTCCATTGCCGATTTCGGCGTGCAGCAAGTGAACTGGCCCCGAGTGAGGCGACGAGAAGGCCGCCGAGGACGGCGATCGAGACCCACAGTCTCGAGTCGATACCGCCGACGGTGAGTTGTCGTAGCCCGTTCACCGCGTAGGTCATCGGGTCGAAGGGGTGGATGATCTGGAACGGTTTCGCGGTGGTTTCGACGGGATAGATGCCGCCGGCCGAAACCAGTTGCAGCATCAGGAACGCCAGGGTGATGACGCGTCCGACGGATACTCCGAAGATGGCGTTGAATGCCTGGATCAACGCCATATACGTGGCAGTGATGAGCATCAGGAATCCGACGGTGCCGAGGGCGTGTGTGGGGTGCAGGCCGACGGCGAAGTGCACGACCAGGTACATCACGATCACCTGGCAGATGCCGATGAGCAATGCCGGCCAGTACGAGGCGAGGACCACTCGCAGCGCGCCGAGTCCGTTTGCGATGGGCCGGTTCTGGAGCGGCTTGAGCAGCATCCAGGTGATGATGCCGCCCACGAACAGCGCGAGGGGCAGGAAGAACGGAGCAAAACCGGTACCGAAGGTGCTTGCCCGGTTCTCGTAGGTCTCCTGTAGTTCGACCGGGCTGGAGAGGGTTTGAGCGGTTGCGGTTCGCTGCTGATCGGTCCAACTGGGAATCTGACCGGCGCCCTCGGTGAGTTTGGTCGCGAGTTCGGCAGACCCGGCACGGAGTTGCTCGGTGCCGTCGGCGAGTTTGGCTGCACCATCGGAGAGTTGGACGCTGCCGTCGGTGAGTTGAACCAGTCCACTGCTGAGGGTTTGCGCGCCGTCGTTGACTTGCTGACCGCCGTCACGCAGCTGCACCAGGCCGTTGCGGAGTTCACCGCCGCCGTTGGCCGCGGCATTCAGCCCGGCTCGGAAGGTGCTCGACGGATCGTCGAGTTGGTAAGCGAGTTGTTGTGCACCGCTCTTGAGTTCGCCCAGTTGGCCCATGGTCGCTTCACCGAAACCCTGAGTGCGCAGCATGTCCTGGGCAGGCGCGAGGGCATTGGCGATCTGTTGGCTGACAGGATCCGGGTTCAGCCGAAGGCTGGCCACCGCCTGCCCGACCAGTTGTGCAACGTCTGCCTGTGTGTTCCCGAGGACGCTCAGTTGGTCGACGACCTGGGTGACGCCACCACTGAGTTGGCTTGCGCCGTCGCCCAGTTGGACGGCTCCGAGATCGAGTTGCCCCAAACCGTCGGTCAGTGCGAGGACACCGTCCGTGGCGGTATTGATACCGGTCGAGAGTTGCGCTGTACCGCCGGCAAGAGTGGCTGCACCGTCACGTGCGGTAACCATGTTGTCTGCCAGAGTTTTCGAGCCCGACGCCAATTCGCCGGCTCCGGCATTGGCAGTGTTCACTCCGGCCGAGAGCTGGAGTGCTCCGTCGGCGGCCTGCTTCAAACCTGCACCCGCATCGGTCAATCCGACCAGAACCGTCTCGACGGACTGCGCGCCGATCTTGTCGCTGACTTGACTGAGAACCTGCTGGGCGGCATTTTGGCCGATGATGGTGCCGAGGTAGTTGTTGACGTCGTTGAAGGTGAACTGCAACTGAGCTTTGTGGGGGTCCTTGGACGTCGGGGAGGCAACGGCCTCGCTGAAATTCTCGGGCAGAGTGAGAGAGAAGTAGTACGTCCCGTCCGAGACTCCCTGTTCGGCTTCCTGCTGTGAGACCAGGTGGAGATCGAGCTCACCGGAATCGAGAAGTGCTTGGCTTACTTCGTCGCCAGCCTTGAGCTCTTGACCCTGCACCATTGCACCGCGGTCGGTGTTGACCAGTGCGACGGGGACCTTGTTGACCTCACCGAACGGATTCCAGAAGGCCCACAGGTACATTGCGCCGTACAGCAGTGGCATCAAGATGATGGTGACGAGTGCGATCCTGGGCATCGCGCCGCGGGAGAACCGCTTGAGTTCGGTTCCGAGAGACATTCCAGCGAGCATCGCGGTTACCTCGCCCCTTCTTGGTCGGGATTGGTGACTTCTTGGAGCAGGGCGACGGCATCGATGGGTGATCCGTCGGGCAGCGGGTTGACGGTCGACGCGATGATGGTCTGGTAGCTCCCCATCTCGACGAGTCGCTCGACGAGGTACGCGCGTTCGGAGTCGCGCCGCACCTGTTCGAGATCGTCGACGACGAGCAGGGCCGGCTTCTTCGTGTTCGCGACGGCGATACGCAGCAGGGTCGCCTCGAGTTCCCCGAGATCGCTGACGTACCGGCCGAGCGCAGGTAAGGGATGATCGCCGAAGACGGGAGCGCACACCGCTTCGAGTTCGCGGTCTCCGGCACGTCCGATGAGCTTGTACCAGGGCGCATCCCAGCGAATTTGTTCGGTGATCAGATCTCGGACGGTGACGGACTCGGCAAGCTCGTCGATGTCCTCGAACCCGGCGACCCCGGCGATCTCGAAGATCTCTCGGGGACGCGTTCGACCGAAGACGGACAGTGATCCGGAACTGGCTTTCATTCGTCCGCTGAGTGTCAGAAGTAAGGACGTACGTCCTGAACCGGCGGAGCCTTCGAGGATGGTCACACCGCCCGCACGAATCTCGAGATTGACGGGTCCGAACACCGGCCCCCATGGGCCGTCGAGCGCCAAGTCCGTGGCGGTCAATGCCAGTTCAGGGGCGTAATCGAGTTGTGCGTGCTCTGGTGCGACCACGATGATCACCTGTCTGTTGATCTACTCGGCCTTCGAAAGAACCGAGTGCTGGTTCAGTGGACGTTCGTGCTCACCCAATCACATCGGTAGCGGGTGAGCGGTCCCACGAATGGGATGTGTCGGACACGATCGGTAACTTGAAGACCGAACGGTTTGTATTCTGTTGGAAACGGACAGGGGGTGTCGAAGTGCCGGTTCGTAGACGCGGTATGTGCGCGGTACTGGTCATGGCCACCCTGTCAGTTGTCTCCTGTGCCGGTGAGCGCGAGTCGCCCCCGTTCGTGTCGAGCGAGAGGCTTTTCGAGTTCACCGGTCGCAATGTCGGACCCGTGGCCGTTCCGCCCTTGCCTTCCGATCGGCACGAGTCCGAAGCAGCGCCATACGGAGCCATCACCCTGTCCGGTGGGTGGAGCGGCGCAGCCAATGTCTCGCTGCCCGGATCCGTCACGTGTTTCGAGCACAACTGGGCGGATTCGCTGCCCGCCGGTCACCGCCAGTGGGCCTACGAGGTGCACACGAGTTCCTTCTACGAGTACGACGGCGGCGGCGAATATCCGGGGCGTGATTTCCAGTTGCAGGTCTACGTGAACGAGAAACCCGAACCAGGTCAGCACGGGTCCGCGATCATGAAGTTCTCGGATCAGAGTGGACAGTTCGTGTCCTTCGGCGGCGGCGTCGACAATTCCATCGAAATAGTCAGTTCTCCGGACCGCAGGCGCGTGGCGCTTTCCCTGGTAGGAACGGCGGCACGGCCCGGCGAACAACCGACGACGTCCGTACTGTCCGCACAGATCAGTTGCCCGACCGTCGAGCGCAGATGACCACAGATTGCATTGACTGCCGAGCATGAAAATGCCGGTCCCGAAACATTCTCGGGACCGGCACTTTTCATGAATCAGGAACGAATCAGAATGCTGCTTCGTCGATCTCCATGATGTCGTTCTCGGTGTTCGCGATGATCTCGCGTGAAGCGGTGAGCTCGGGCAGGACGTTCTTGGTGAAGAAGGACGCGATGGCGACCTTGCCCTCGTAGAAGCCCTTGTCCTTGTCGGAAGCGCCGTTGTCGAGTGCCGCGAGAGCGATCTCGGACTGGCGGAGGAGCTGCCAGCCGATGAGCAGGTCGCCGACGGACATCAGGAAGCGGACGGAACCGAGGCCGACCTTGTACAGCTCGGTGGGCTGCTCCTGAGCTCCCATGAGGAAGCCGGTGAGCGTGGCAGCCATGGCCTGGACGTCTTCGAGTGCGGTGGCGAGCAGTGCGCGCTCCGCCTTCAGGCGACCGTTGCCGGCTTCGCTGTCGATGAAGGTCTTGATCTGTCCGGCAACGTGAGCGAGCGCGACGCCGCGGTCACGAGCGATCTTGCGGAAGAAGAAGTCCTGAGCCTGGATGGCCGTGGTGCCTTCGTACAGCGAGTCGATCTTGGAATCGCGGATGTACTGCTCGATCGGGTAGTCCTGCAGGAAGCCGGAGCCACCGAGGGTCTGCAGGCTGTCCGTCAGGTACTGGTACGCACGCTCGGAGCCGACGCCCTTGACGATCGGGAGCAGCAGGTCGTTGACGCGGAACGCGGTGTCCTTGTCTGCGCCCGAGACGAGCTGGGCGACAACCTCGTCCTGGTGTGCTGCGGTGTAGAGGTACACCGCGCGCAGGCCTTCGGCGTATGCCTTCTGCATTGCCAGGCTGCGACGCACGTCGGGGTGGTGCGTGATGGTCACGCGCGGCGCTGCCTTGTTGGTCATCTGGGTCAGGTCAGCACCCTGAACGCGCTGCTTGGCGTAATCGAGAGCGTTGAGGTAACCGGTGGAGAGGGTGGCGATTGCCTTGGTGCCGACCATCATTCGAGCGTGCTCGATGACGTCGAACATCTGGGCGATGCCGTTGTGGACCTCGCCGACCAGCCAGCCCTGTGCGGGGATGCCGTGGCCGCCGAAGGTGACCTCACATGTGGCGGAGACCTTCAGGCCCATCTTGTGCTCGACGTTGGTGACGAAGACGCCGTTACGCTCGCCGAACTCTTCGGTCTCGAAGTTGAAGTGCGTCTTCGGGACGAAGAACAGGCTCAGGCCCTTGGTGCCGGGTCCGGCGCCTTCGGGGCGAGCGAGAACGAGGTGGAAGATGTTCTCGAACAGGTCGTCCGAGTCGGCGGAGGTGATGAAGCGCTTGACGCCCTCGATGTGCCAGGAGCCGTCGTCCTGCTTGATCGCCTTGGTGCGTCCGGCACCGACGTCGGAGCCGGCGTCGGGCTCGGTGAGGACCATCGTGGCGCCCCATCCGCGTTCGACGATGGTGGCTGCCCACTTCTTCTGCTCTTCGGTGCCGTTGTTGAACAGCACGTCCGCGAAAGCGGGTCCGGCCTGGTACATGTGCGCTGCAGGCTGTGCGCCCAGGATCAGCTCACCGATGGCCCACACGACGGAGCGGGGAACCGGCACGCCGCCGACCTCTTCGCTCAGTCCCATGCGGTACCACTCGGCATCCCACAGAGCCTTGAACGACTTCTTGAAGGATTCCGGAAGTGCAACGGTGTGCGTCTCGGGATCGAAGACAGGGGGGTTGCGGTCCGCGTCGGCGAAAGATTCGCCAAGCGGTCCCTCGGCCAGGCGTGCGACCTCTGCCAGCATGTTGCGGACAGTGTCGGCATCCAGGTCGCCCCAAGCGCCTTCGCTCAGTGGCTTCTCCAGTCCGAGAACCTCGAAGAGGTTGAACTCCAGGTCCCGAACGTTGCTCTTGTAATGGCCCATGTCTTCTGCTTCTCCCAGTGAGGTGGTGCGGTCCAGCACTCCTAGTACCGCCCGAAGTTTATTACTCGTCGGTAACTTAATACATGTTACTAGCCGTTCTTTGCATTGCCAACACCGGATTTGCGTCCGATGACAAGTGCGTCGACCGCGATTCCCGTTTCGGTGTGTCTGTGCGGATTTCCGGCGATCTCGAACTCGAGCCTTCCTTCGAACTCCTGCATCAATTCTTCTGGTGTGTAAAGGATTTCGGGAACTTTCGGTCCGCCGACGCCGTAGTCGATGTTGCTTCGGTCGTGCCCCAAAATCATGAGGATTCCATCAGGTTTCAGAGAATTTATGGCACGGTTCACAACCAGGGTGCGTTGTGGTGCGGGCAGATGAAGGTAAAGAAGCAGGGCCAAGTCGTATCCCTGCCCGTTCCTGGAGGCGTAATCCGCGACGGTGACGTCGCCGCATCGGTAGTCGAGCCGGTCGAGAACCGATCGGGGCGAGCGGGCCGCGATCGTGCGGGCTTTCTCGATCGCGACGGCCGAGTAGTCGATGCCGGTGACCTCCCAACCGCGGGTCGCGAGCCACAACGCGTTACGGCCCTCGCCGCACGCCAGGTCGAGTGCCTGGCCGTGGGGGAGGGCCGTCGCGTATTCCACCAGCAGTTCGTTGGGAGGAGCGCCCCAGACGAGCTCGGTTTCTTCGTACTTCTTGTCCCAGGCCGCCGCATCCATAGATGACGACGGTAGTGCCACTCAGTGGTTACGCACTCCGTCCATCGGGTTCTTGCGTAGGGCGGCGCGCGTCGGGATCGCGATGGAGACAAATCCCAGAACAGCGGTCACCGCGACGATGGAACCGTAGATCGCCGGTGAAATCGCCGGGATCGGCTGCCCGGACACCGCTACGGCGATACCCATCAGAGGCGGCAGGGCGATCAGTGATCCGACCACGACGGCGATTCCCACCACCATCAACGACTCGATGCGCATCATTGCTCGGACCTGCCTCGTCCGCGAGCCCACCAGTTGAAGGAGCGCGAACTCGCGGGAACGCTCGGCAGTGGCGGCGACCAGGGTGTTCACGACGGCGACTGCGAGATAGCCGAGCAGGACGAGGACGGCGAGGATGCTGACCCAGGACTGCATACGACGCTGATCTTCGCCCGCGGCCCCGAACTGGTCCTGGTTCATCGCGGCGATCGAGGGGAACGAGCGCAACGACTGCTGGACTTCGGCCGACCGTCCGGGTTCGGCAGCAACCAGAACGGTGTCGATCAGAGCGTCGGTGGAGTGCTGGCGCAAAGTCTCGATCGGCATGGTCACGTCCCCGAATCCGAGGCCGCGACCATATTTTGCGACGACCATCGGATGCACCAGTGTGCCGTCCCCTAGATAGAGGTCGACGCGCTGACCTACCTTGGCTCCGAGTGTGAAGGCGCCGTCTTCGCTCACGGCAACGGTATCGCCGGTCAGAGCGCTCAGGTCGCCCTCGGTCACCGCGAGATCGAGGGTCGCGTCGGCGCCGGCGGCGTCGATGCCCTGGGCAGCGATCGCGCTCTCGGCTGAGCCGCCTTCCTCACCGCTGGGTACCGGCAGGACTTGACTGCGGACCACCGGGTTTGCCGCACTCACTCCGGGCACCGATGCGATCGAGTCGAGGAGCGAGGGAGCGATACCGGCCGGCGCGCCGACGATCAGGTCGGCGGTGACGCCCTTGATCGACTGGTTGGTCGCCTCGGCGGCGACGGTGCTCTGGCTGAAGAACTGCACCGAGCCCAGTGCGATTGCGAGAGCCAACGGAACAACCGCCGACGAGAGCCGTCTCGAATTGGATTCGGCGTTGGCGGCAGCGAGAACTTTGGACGCCGACCCACTACGGCGCAGTGGACCGCCGATCACCTTGATGATGCCGCGCACCAACAAGGGGCCGAGCAGCGCGACCGAGAAGATCAACAACAGTGCGCTCGAACCGGCTCCAGCGGCTGCCACGCTGCCGGGCAGGAAAGCGGGGAGCACGCACGCGCTGAGGCCGGCGGCGCCGAAGATCAGCCCGGTGACGATGCGTCCGCGGCTCAGTTTCGCCGGGCCGCTTTCGGATTCGCGAAGCGCTTCGACGGGGTCGAGCTTTGCCGGTCGTCGTGCCGCGATCGCCGCTGCCGCGCGGGCAGTGAGTACGCAGATCAGGAATGCCGCGATCGCCGGAAGCGGGCTGTAGGCCAGCGCGAAATCGGTGGGCATGACCCCGGCGTCGGCAAACTGTGCACCCAGGAATCGGGCGAGCAGGTATCCGGGCACCGCGCCGAGAGCTGCCGCCGCAGCAGCAACGAGCAGCACTTCACGTCCGATCATGACGTGGACTTGCCGAGTGGTGGCCCCGATTGCCCGCAGCAGAGCGAACTCTCGGCGTCTGGCGTTGATCGAGAGCGACAGCGTGCTGGAAACTACGAACATACTGACCATCAACGCGAGACCGGCAAACGACGCGCAGAGCACGATCAACTGGGTCCGCGCAGCACCGGCGTCGAGGAATTCGATGCCTCCGCGTGCGGTGCCGGTCGAGACCTCCGCGCCGGTTCCGGCGAGTGCATCGCGGGCGAGAGCGGCAGCATCCACGCCTTCGGGAGCGATCAATCCGACTGCGGTGACAGCGTTCTGGTGCGGCCACAACCGTTCGGCCTCTGCGTCGTCGAGGAAGACGAGTGCCGGACGGTCGGGTGACGGCACCGAGGCCGAATCAGCTGTGCCGACGACGGTGTACTCGTCCGCTATCGCGCCGTGAGCCAGCGTGATTCGCTCGCCGAGCGCGGCGCCCGTGGTCGAGACCACCTCGTCTCGGCTCTGCGGAGCGCGACCTTCGGTCAGCGAATACGGCGCCAATTGTGCTGTGTTCCAAGGATGTGCGTCGAGTGCGACACCCTCGGCGGTGCTGACGGGGACGGAGATGTCGGGAACCACGGTGACATCGAGTGCGTCGAGCTTGCGGACCGTATCGCTGTCGAGGAGAACTCGCTCGGCAAAAGGCTGATCGGCGTCTTCCTTGACCTCGAGCGCCTGTGGTGCACTCACGACGGCGTCGGCACCGGCGTAGAGATGTGGTGAGACGCCGCCTCGCACTCCCGATTCCAGCAGCACACCCAGACCGCAGGTGAGGAGCGCTGCGCAGAATACGGAGACGAACACGGCGACGAAACCGGAGCGATGCGCTTTCAGGTGCGCAAAGGTGTGCGCTTTCATCATCACCAGTCCCCGAGGTGTGTCATGCGCTCGGCGATCTGCTGCGGCGTCGGGCGGTCGATGTGCCCGACAAGTTTTCCGTCGGCGAGGAACAGCACACGATCGGCGTACGACGCGGCCACCGGGTCGTGCGTGACCATGACGATGGTCTGATCGAACTCGGCGGCTGTCCGGCGCAACAACTCCAGAACCTGCTTGGCGCTGCGGGAGTCGAGGGCGCCGGTCGGCTCGTCGGCAAAGAGTGCGTCGGGGTGAGTGACGAGGGCGCGCGCGATGGCGACGCGTTGCTGCTGACCGCCGGACAGTTCGGAGGGTTTGCGCTTGCGGTGCGATCCGAGTCCGACGGATTCGAGGACGAAGGTCAGGTACTGCTTGTCGGCTCGTCGTCCGGCGAGGAGTAGGGGGAGCGTGACGTTCTGCTCGACGTCGAGAGCGCCGAGCAGGTTGTAGGCCTGGAAGACGAAACCGATGTGATCGCGACGGAAGATGCTGCGGGCCTTCGGCTTCAGCTGTGAGATCTCGGTGTCGCCCAGCCACACCGATCCGCTGCTCGGTCGATCGAGCCCTGCGGCGCAGTGCAGGAAAGTGCTCTTGCCCGATCCGGACGGGCCCATCACGGCGGTGAAGGTGCTGCGCGGCAAGGTGAGGCTGATGTTGTCGAGGGCGGTCACGGCGCCGCGGCCGTTGCCGTAGATCTTGCTGACGCCTTCGAGTCGCACGGCGGATGTTCGGGCGGCCGTGGCACCAGGGGCCGGCGGGGCGAGGACCGAGTGTCGATTCTTCATGGGATGAACGCTATGGAGATTCGGCATTCGTCGACATCCAGCAGGGTCCCGAATCAATGGTGTAGCCAGCTGTAGTGGATCGCGGCATCAGGTGCGGCATGCTGGGGCAGTGAAGAAGAGAACCAGGGCTGCGGTGTACGTGCTCGTCGAGGGTGCGGCAGCGGTGGTCTCCCTGTTCTTGCTGATGGTCGGTCTCATTCTGCTGTCGCTCTCGATTCTGATCGTCGGCTGGTTGCTGTTGCCGTCGTACGTGCGGGTGCTCCGGTGGTGGGCGGGTCTGGCCCGCAAGAGAACGGCTGCGTACACCGGACGCCCTGTTCTGCAGCGATACCCACCGATGCCCGGCAATCCGACCTTCGGGGATTGGCGCCGGTTCCTCACCGATCAGTCGACCAGGCGCGACGCGGCCTGGCTGTCGATTCATGGTCTGGGGGCTTTCGTCGCGGCGATGCTGACCATCGCTCTGCCACTCGGTGCACTCAATTCGATTGCCGTCCCGCTGTACTGGCAGCAGATGCCCGCCGGTGAACCCGTCAACAATCCGTACCCCGTGACGTCGTGGTTGGGCGCTGCCGGAATGCCGTTGATCGGCATCCTGTACCTCCTGATCGCGTGGTGGTTGGTCCCCGCGATGGCGAAGTGGATCAGCTGGTCGACCACGACTTTGCTTGCGCCGGACACGCGTTCGGACCTCTCGAAGCGCGTCACCGCCCTGACGGCCAGCCGCGCTGCGGCGCTCGACGCACATTCGGCCGAACTCAAGCGCATCGAGCGGGATCTGCACGACGGCGCGCAGAACCGTCTGGTCGCGGTGGTGATGATGTTGGGGATGGCCGAGCGGTCGTTGCAGAACAATCCGGACCAGGCTCTGCCACAACTGCATCGGGCCCAGGATGCGGCCACCGAGGCGTTGAGCGAACTCCGGACGTTGGTGCACGACATCTACCCGCCGATCCTCGACGAGTTGGGTCTGGAGGGCGCGATCTCCGCGCTCGCCGGGCGCTCCGCCGTGCCCTGCGTACTCGAGATCGACGAACTCCGCCGTGCCCCGGCTGCCGTCGAGGCTGCTGCGTACTTCGTCGTCGCCGAGGCCTTGACCAACGTCGCAAAACACAGCGGAGCGCGCAGTGTCACCGTCACGGCACGGACGGAGGCGTCGGACGACTCGTTGGGTGAGACGATGCTCATCGACGTGATCGACGACGGTCAGGGCGGCGCGAACGAACGCCCGGGCGGCGGCGTGGCGGGTATCCGACGCCGGGTCGAGGCTTTCGAAGGAACCGCAGTATTGGAGAGCCCGGAGGGTGGACCGACAACGATGAGGGTGGAACTACCGTGCGGATTCTGATTGCCGAGGACGACGCTCTCCTGCGAGAGGGGCTGGCACTGCTGCTCCGCGGAGAGGGCTTCGAGGTGTCTGCCGTCTCCGACGCCGCACAGTTCCTCACGGTGTTCGAGGAGACCGCCCCCGACGCCGCGGTGCTCGACGTCCGGATGCCTCCTACTTTCACCAACGAGGGGCTTCGAGCGGCGATCGAGGTGCGCAAGCTTCGCCCGGGCTTTCCCGTCCTGGTCCTTTCCGCGTACGTCGAGGATCGCTACGCCGGTGAATTGTTGGCAGGAGGCGCCGGCGGGGTCGGGTACCTGCTCAAGGAACGGGTCGGCAAGGTAGCCGAGTTCGTCGACGCATTGAACCGGGTCGTCGACGGCGGAACCGTGATGGATCCAGAGGTTGTATCCCAACTGATGAGCCGTCGACGCGCCGACGATCCGATCAGATCACTGACCCCACGCGAGTCCGAGGTTCTCGGACTGATGGCGGAGGGGCTGGGAAATCAGGAAATCGCCAGGAAACTGGTCGTGAGCGACACTGCTGTGAGCAAGCACATAGGAAATATCTTCGCAAAACTCGGCCTGTCGGCTTCCGAAAGCGGGCATCGTCGTGTTTTGGCAGTTCTAGCTCATTTACGCGCCTGATCGTGGATCTGGACTACATACCTGACCGAAGCGTAATGTGAGCCAGCCTCATGTTGTTGCCGTGATCGAACGGTGACCTGAGAGGCAGGGGCTTATGTCCTGTACGTAACGTGTGATGTCGAATGCGCGTCATCACCAGAAACCAACGAGGAGATCGATCAATGGGTAAGCCGATTGCCAGTGTGGCCGGAGGTCGGCAGTCCGTCCTTCTCGGGCTCGGCGTTCACCGCCCGGAGCGAGTCGTGACCAACGACGAGATCTGCGAGCTGATCGATTCCACCGACGAGTGGATCCAGACGCGATCGGGTATCAAGTCGCGCCGGTTCTCCGGCGAGGGTGAAGGCATCCTCGCGATGTCGATCAGCGCGGCCCGTAAAGCACTGGACGTCAGCGGCATTGCTCCCGAGCAGATCGGCGCCGTGATCATCGCGACGTCGACGTGGGACCTGCAGACTCCTCAGGCTGCGTCCATCGTCGCCCACGAGCTCGGCATCAAGGGTCCGGCTGCATTCGACGTCGCGGCAGGCTGCGCCGGTTTCTGTACCGCCCTTGCCGTGGCCAGCGACCTCGTTCGCGGCGGCACGGTTGATCACGTACTCGTCGTCGGCGTCGAGTTGATGAGCGAGGCCACCGAGCCCACCGATCGCAGCGTTCGCTTCATCTTCGGTGACGGCGCAGGCGCAGTTGTCGTCGGCCCGAGCGATACCGTCGGAATCGGCCCGGTCGAGTGGGGTTCGGACGGCAGCCAGTCCGACGCCATCGTTCAGGAGCCGAGCTGGCTCGACTACACCAAGAACCCGACCGGACCTCGGCCGTGGATCAAGATGGCCGGTACCGCGGTGTTCCGCTGGGCTGCCTTCGAGATGGGCAAGGTCGCCACTCGCACCCTGGAGAAGTCGGGGCTGGGTATCGAGGACATCGACGCTTTTGTGCCGCACCAGGCAAACCAGCGCATCAACGAGGTCATCGCTCGCAGCATGAAGCTGCCCGAGGGCTTCCCCGTCTCCAACGACATCGCCGAGACGGGCAACACGTCCGCGGCCTCGATCCCGCTCGCCATGGAGCAGATGCTGCGCGACGGCCAGTGCAAGCCGGGCGACAAGGCATTGCTTCTCGCCTTCGGTGCTGGTCTGTCCTTCGCCGGCCAGGTTGTCGTCATGCCGCCGTTGGCTGGAGCGGAATCAGCCTGATCTTCTCTCGTGACGAGCGCCTCGAACCCCACGGTTCGGGGCGCTCTTCCGTTTCCGTCTGGCTCGTCGAACCCTGCGATGTGGCACCCTGGCGGGATGGTCGAGAGTATGGGGGAGTCCGAACGTACGGGTGTGACGGGCGGCAGCTTGGCGAAGATGGGCGGGCAAGTGGCGCTCGCCAGCACGGTCAGCCGGATCACCGGCTTCGTCCGCACCCTTGCCCTTGCCGCGGTCCTCGGCATCGCCCTGGTCAGTGATGCGTACAACGCGGCCAACAGTTTCCCGAACATGGTCTATCAGCTCCTCCTCGGCGGGATTCTCGCCAGCGTTCTGCTTCCGTATCTGACACGGCAGCGAAGTCGTGGGCGGACGCTCGAACGAGAGCAGACGCAGCGCGTTCTCACCGTCGGAGCGCTTGCTCTTGCGCTCGTGACGGTAGTGGCGGTGGTGTGCGCGCCGCCTCTGGTCTCGGCCGTGATCGATGATCCGGCTCAACGAGAGTTGACGACGCTCTTCGCGTACTTGCTTCTGCCGGAGATCTTCTTCTACGGCGTCACGGCGATGATGACGGCAGTACTCAGTGTTCGATCAGTGTTCGGTGCGCCGGCCTGGGCGCCGGTGATCAACAACGTCGTCCTTCTGGTGACGGTCGCGGTCTTCCTGTGTATCCCGGGGCCGGTGGCTCTGACTCCCGAGTCGATGACCACCGCGCAGGTCCTGGTGATCGGTATCGGCACTCTGCTCGGGATCGTGGCGCAAACCGCCGTCGTTGCTCGAGCGCTGCACCGCAACGGGTTTCGGTGGCGCCTTCGCGTGCGGGTCGTACCGCACACCTGGCGCCCGGTGCGCGTCGGGGCGCCGTTGCTCGGTTGGGTACTTGTGTACGTCGTTGCCGGTCAGATCGGTGTGTGGGTGACGATGAAGGTCACTCTCTCCCGTCACGTCTACTCGATGTACACGCACGCGGATCTGCTGTTTCAAGTGGCGTACGGCATTCTCGGTGTGTCGTTGTTGACGGTGCTGATGCCGCGGATCGCCAGGTCGGTTGCTGCGGGTGACGACGTCGGCGTCGTATCCGATCTCGGCCGGGGAGCCCGGTATTCGGTGGTGGCGCTGATTCCGGTGACGGTGGCGCTCATGGTCTTCGGCCCCTCGTTGACCACCTTGATCTTCTTCGGCCGGGTCGACGGCAGCAGTGCCCGGTTGATCGGGACGGCCGTTGCGGTCAGTGCATTCGGGCTGGTGCCTTTTGCGATGGTCATGCTTCAGCTTCGAGTGTTCTACGCCGACAACAACACCCGAACTCCCGCGGTGATCGCCATGGTGATGGTGATAGCCAAAACGGCGCTCGTTCTACTTGCGTCACTGTCCGCGAGTGACGAAACGCTGGTCCTGGCCGTCTGTGCGGCGGGCTCGTTCTCCTACGTGTGCGGAGCGGCGCTCGGCCACATCCTGCTTCGAAAGCGATATGGGCTGTTGGGATTCCGTCGCGTACAGGCCACCGTCGGAAGGATTTCGGCGGCGGCAATTCTGGCAGGTTGTTGTGCGCTGGCTTTGGTGGTGGCGGTTCAGAACCGAGTTCCCGAGCCCAGGCTTGCTGCTGTTATTTCATTGTCGGCGGGTGCGGCCGTCGGTGCCGTCGTCCTGTTTGGCGCATGCAAGATCGTCGGTGTTCCCGAGATTCGCCGGGCTCGGGCCTTACTGTTGTCCTGAGGACAAGAGCGGTACCAGCAGTTCGTCCGGAGTGAGGGCGCCGTGCTGTCCACGGAGGCCGGACAGTCCCGATTCGACAGATCGACGTACGACGGCCACGTCCCCGGACGCAATGGCGATGACATCACCGATCCGGCCGTGATACTCGGAATGCACTGCAGGCCCGAACAATCCTGCGACTATGCCCTCGGATCTCGTCCCGATCCACATGCGGTCACCCAGTTCGGCGCGCCAGCGGTCCGCAACATCTTGTGCAGCGCCTTCTCGGGTGTGGATGTGACGACATCTAGGTTCACCGGCAAGAGCGAGTACATCTTTGGACAGAATCGGAGTGTTGTCGAAGTCGATCTTGTTCTCGTCCGACACGTCGACCATTCCGTGGTCTGCCGTCACCAGCAATCTCACGTCCGGACCGAGAGCGGCGGCGAGTTGCTCGACCAGTCGATCGACAAGCATCAGTTGGAAAATCCACGGCTCGGACTCGGGGCCGTAGACGTGGCCGAGTGCATCGATCTCGCTGATGTAGCAGTACGTGAACGTACGGTCGGCAGATTTCGACGCGGCCACGGTGCGAGCGAGGAGGTCTCCGTACGCCTGGATTCCGGCGAACTGGGCACCGCGCATTCCCGCCCGGGTGAGGCCGCTGCCGTCGAATTTGGACGGAACGACGGTAGTGACGGTGATGCCGGCGGCCGCGGCACGATCGAAGGTCGTGGCCTGCGGCTGCAGGGTCTCCGGGACGATGGAGTCGGTCTGAGATTCCTTCTTGCCCGCGCTGTGCCAACCCAGCCAGTTGAACACCGAATCGGCTTCTTCGACGTAAGACTGGTAGCCGGTGATTCCGTGCGCCCCCGAGGGCAGCCCGGTCCCCAACGAGACGATGCTGGTGGCCGTCGTCGTGGGGAATCCTGCCCGTATGGGCGTTCCGATCAGTGAGTTCAGGAATGGTGCGTGTTCGGCGTTGCGGGCGAGCAAGTTCGCGCCCATCCCGTCTACCAGCAGAATTACAGTCTTCTTGCTGGGCTGTAGATCGAGACGGTTCGCTTCGCCGCTCACTCCGAGAGAAGCGAGTACCGACGGCGCAAGCGTCGACAGAGTCGGCTGCGAGTACACATCGAGGAGAGGGGCGGGGGCGGGCATCCCATGAGATTAGGCGTTGGACGCAGAAAACTGCATACCTTCTGGGCGAGTGTTCAAATCCGTGCGGTCAAATCGGGACTTTCCAGATGATCAGCGCGCAGAGACCGCGGGCCGGTGCGGCCTCTGCGCGGAGATTCACTCCATGATCGTGGAGATCTGGAACTTGGCACCGAGTGGATCGGCCACCGACGCGAGACGGCCGAAGGGCGTGTCCTCGGGATCGCGCAAGACGCTGCCGCCGAATTCGACGACCTTGGCGACGGCCGCATCGGTGTCGTCCGCCCCGAAGTACACCTGCCAGAACGACGGCACCTCTGCCGGGAGGAACGAGCTGGCATCCATCAAACCGGCGACGACGGTGTCGCCCTGCTTGGCTTGTGAATACCGGAACTCGTCGCTGTCGCCGATGGACTCGTAAGTCCAGCCGAACACGTCGGTGTAGAACGGCAGGACCGCGGCGTAGTTCTTGGACAAAGTCTCGTGCCACACCGGGGCTCCGGCCTCGCCGACCAGACCGAAGCCGTGGTGCTGATCTGCCTGCCAGATACCGACGACTGCACCGGCAGGATCGCCCACGATCGCCATGCTGCCCTGGGGACCGACCTGCATCGACGGCATCATGATCATTCCGCCCGCGGCTTCGGCCTTGGACGCCGACGTTGCCGCATCAGTCGAGGAGATGTAGGTGGTCCAGACGTTGCCGTACGGGTTTCCCTCCTGCTGAGGTCCGAGCCCGGCGATGGGCTGCCCGTCTTTGCTGAAGATCGCGTAGCCGCCGTACTGCGGGTCGTCGTTTGTGTCAGTCTGCCAACCGAACACGTTGGTGTAGAAGGATTTGGCGACCTCGGTATCGGAGCTGGTGAGGTCGATCCAACAGGGTGTTCCGTCGAGCGCTGTGCGTGCGGGCATCTGAAACTCTCCTTTACCGAAACGGATACACAAGTACGGGTCGCGCAAATGCTTGGCCGAGGAAAGCGCGAATCTCACGCTACGCGCGTACCCCGACACATTCCCAGGGCTCGAGAGCTTTGGAGTATTTGACCGTTCGCGCTTACCGGTGGGCCGGACCTGCCGACGTAGTCGATCGCCGAATCGTCCTTGATACGCCGAAGTTGATGGGGCACTTGCTCGATCGGCGAGGCCGTTCCGCGGGTGTAGTGCCGGTACGTGTCAGCTCGTGATCAGCCCCGTGCGGTCGAGCCATGCGAGCGCGTGACGTGAAAACTCGTCCGGAATCTCCAACTGAGGGGTGTGACCCGTGTCGCCGAGAATGATGGTGGTCCAGTGTGGATGTGCGGCGGCGGCTGCCCGGGCGGCCTCGACCGGGACAAGCCGATCGCGATCGCCATGTATCAGGAGCGTCGGAGTCGTGATCTCTCGCAGTGTCTTTCGATAGGCGGCCGGACGGGCGAGGGTCATCAGCAGTGACCGTGCTGCCTGCAGGAACTCGGCATCCTGAGTGGGTTCGCCGCGACGAATCGCAGTCAAGGCAGCGCCCGCGTCGAGGACCGCGGGGTCTGCTCGCGTCGGATCGGCAAAACATAATCTGGTCATCTGAGCGGCCAACTGCCGGTCGGACATCTTCCGGCGTCCGAAGCCGAGAACCTGCTCACCGACGTACGGCATCGAGTAGAGCGCGAATTGGGCGGCGACGGTCAGATCGGGAAGTTGGACGGGCAGTGGGAGCGCCGGATCCACCAGCACCAGGCCGGCAACTGATTCGGGATTGGCATGGGTCGAGATTGCCGAGACCATTCCCCCCATCGAATTGCCGAACAGGACGGCAGGTTCACCTACTACTGTCTCGAGAAAGCGATTCAGGAGTGCTGCGTTGGCGTCGACGCCGGTGTGCCGTCCACGGGCAGAGGTGAGTCCGAATCCGGCGAGGTCCAGTGCGTACACACGCGTGCGCGCCGCCAGCGTCGGTGCCACCCGCACCCAGTTCAGGTGCGAGCCGCCCAGTCCGTGAACGAGCACGATGGGCGGCGCTCCGCTGGGACCGCCGAAGTCGATCCAGTGAACATCACCGCCGAGATCGGTGATGTTGCTTGTCCCGCCCCACGGGTGTGTGAGGGTGCTTCCGTCGGCGAGTTCGGCCGAAACAGCGGATTCCATACCTGACAGGATGCACCGAGGCGCGGTTCCAGTCACGCGATCGTCCCGGTTCGGTATCCGAAACTGTGTCCTCGATCACGGATTATCGGGAAGCTCGGGAAACGGGCAAAACGGAATTTGATTGGTGTCAAGCACTTTTCGCGGTTGTGATCGCTTTCCGACGGCCGTGGCGCGCGTCCGGCGGAGATCGGTTCGGGCATACTGAAAACCATGTGGTGGATGGTCGGGCTCATTGTTCTGGCCGCGCTGGTTTTGGCATCCGTTCTGGTCGGTTTCGTTTTCCGCCGCCCGATCGCCGAAGCCAAGTCGGCGGTGCTTGCCTTCGACGACGCCAGCTCTCAGCCCCAGCGCGACTGACCACCGTCGAGCGGAATTGTTGCTCCAGTCAGATACGCGGCATCCGGGCCGACCAGGAAAGCCACCGCGGTGCCGATGTCCGTTTCGCAGTCCCCGATCCTCCGTAGCGGAATCCCGGCAACAAAAGCGGCAGCCTCTTCCGGGCGTGCATCTGCCCAACGCTGTAGCCCGGGCGAGGATGCGTGAGGAGCAACCGCGTTGACTCGGATCCCGTCTACGCCCCATTCGCACGCTGCTGCGCGACTGAGGGCTCGGACGGATTCCTTCACGGCCGCGTATCCGCCGTAGCCGGCGGCGTCCCAACGGACGGCCACGGAACTGACCATGTTGATGATCGCCCCGCCGCCGCGTTCCTTCATGAACGGGTAGCAGGCTTGCATTGTTCGCAGCGTCGCGACGGGACCGGAAGTCAACCCGTCGGCAAGGCGCTCCGGAGTGAGGTCGAGGACGTTGCCGAGCGGGTTGAGGCTGGCGTTGTTGATCAGGATGTCGACGCCGCCGAACAGTTCCACGGTTCGCGCCACGGCAGCGGTGATGGAACCCGCGTCGGCGATATCCACGAGCACCGGTTCGGCATGGCCTCCGCGTTCGGTGATCTCGTTACATGTGACGACGAGTTTCGACTCAGTGCGGCCCGCCACCGCGACGGAAGCACCTTCCTTGGCAAGCGCAAACGCAACACCCTGGCCGACGCCTTGCCCTGCGCCAGTGATCAGGGCCACTTTTCCATCCAACTTGCCCACTGCTGTTCTCCTGCTCGTCATTCAACGGTTCCCGAAGCGTTGTCCGAATCGCGCATTGTTACTCGTGGGTTCCCGCTGGATGAGATGTGAGTTACGTCCCACTCAACGGCACCGCTTCAAATTTCGGCTGTCTTACGTATATTGTGAGCGCCGTTACATACCGGGCGCGCGGACCGCGTACACATTCCATGATGAGGAGCTAGACATGGCATTCACCACTGGCAGCAGCAAGACGGACCTGGCACAGCTCGGCGACTTCCAGAAGATCATTGCAGGCCTGGGCGGCGTTCTCGTCGGCATCGGCGCAGTTGCTGGTCTTCTCGGCGCAATCGGTGGCGCAGGAAGCTCGCAGCCGAAGGCTTGATTGCTTCGCTGAACCGGATTTACGGCCCCCGGCCCGCATTCTGAAGGCATTGCCTTCGTGGATGCGGGCCGGAGGTTTATCTGTACCTGAATACCTGTGTCTTGCAGGCACATTCAATTCTGTGATACGTCAATTGCCGCCGGAACATCCACACCTTCTTCGTGGACTTGGGGTCCGAAGTTCGGCAGCGGAGTGAAGTCGAGTGCCGCCTCCGAACCGCGGTAATGGCGGAAGTAGAAGAGGGATCGGTCGGGCCGCACCAGGCTGTCCGGTTCGCTTGTCTTCCATCCCCAGTGGACGTCCGCTCGCAGAATCTTCGACAGCCTCACGATGTTCTTGCAGCCGTGGCTCTGTAGCCCAAGGCATTTCAATTCCTCGACGTCTCGCAGTTGCCCGTCGCGCGTCCACCTGGATTCGTAGACCAGGGCGTCGAGAACAACACGGTGTGAATCCGCCTGAGTAACTCCGGCAAGTAGAACCTCCCAGTCCAATCCTGGTGCGTGTTCGAGGTATTCGTCGGCGTCGACGAATGCTGCCCACGCGACGGTGTCGCGGTACCGGCTCACGTAATCGACGTAGGCCTCTACCTGTCCGTGCACGATCCGACCGTCCGCGTCGCGCGGTTGCCAGTCGACGATCGTCACCGGAAGGTCGTGCAGTTCTTTGCGGAATGCGACCTGAACTTCACTGTCCGACATCGATCGGGTGAAGGCGCCGTAAGAGTTGCCTCTCTTGTCCTCGCTGCGGCCGTGCCAACGGTTGAGGCTGAATGCGCTTGTCTTGCGGGTGGACCCGACGGAACCGGTGTTGTCGTAGAGAACAACCTCCCAGCCCTGCTCGATGTGGTGCAGGCACCAGTCTCTGATGAAGGGGAGATGTTCGCGGGGGAGCAGGACCGCAACCACGGCGCGGCGTCCGGTGTCAGAGCTGTTCGGGTGGTTCTTCGGATCCGTGATCACCCGACACACGATAGTGCTCTGCGTGGAAGCGGGTTACTCGATATTGATCGCAGAAATTTCAGTCGTCAAACGTTGACACATCTATCAATTTGTCTCATAGTCGAGTCATGACAACATCTGTGTCACATTCGCCACGGTTTGTTCCTTCCACCGGGGAGTCCTGGCGTTCGCCCTGGGCCATGTACGACGCATTGCGAGAGAACGACCCGGTGCACAACGTGGTGCCGGAAGCCTCGCCGCAGGACGACTACTGGGTGCTCACCCGTCACGAAGACGTCTACAACGCCGCTCGTGATTACGAGACGTACTCGTCGGCAAAGGGATTGACCACCGTCTATGGTGAGCTCGAGCAGATCGGGATGCAGGACAATCCGCCGTTCGTGATGCAGGACCCGCCCGTGCAGTCGGAGTTCCGGCGCATGGTGTCGAAGGGATTCACTCCGCGTCAGGTATCGGCGGTCGAGCCGATGGTCCGCGAATTCGTCGTCGAGCGTATCGAAGCGTTGAAAGCGCGTGGCAGTGGCGATATCGTCGTCGAGCTCTTCAAACCGTTGCCGTCGATGGTTGTCGCACACTATCTGGGTGTGCCGGAATCGGACCGTGACCAGTTCGACGGCTGGACCGAGGCCATTGTCGCTGCCAATTCGGCAGGTGGCGTGGCCGCGGCAGCGACGACGGCGCAGGCCGCCACCGGTGAGTTGATGATGTACTTCGCTTCGCTGATCGAACGCCGCAAGGTCGAACCGGGTGACGACACGATTTCGCACCTACTCGCCGCTGGACTCGGTGAAGACGGCGACATGTCCGGCCTGCTGTCGATTCTGGGCTTCGCCTTCACCATGGTGGCCGGTGGAAACGACACCACGACAGGAATGCTGGGTGGTTCGGTGGCGATGCTGACCGAACGCCTCGACCAGCGTCAGATCCTGCTGGACGATCCCGCATTGATCACCGACGCGGTCGACGAGTTGCTTCGACTCACCTCACCGGTCCAAGGACTGGCACGCACCACGACGCGAGATGTGACCTTGGGTGGCAAAGTGATTCCGGCAGGACGTAAGGTTCTGCTGATGTACGGTGCGGCCAATCGTGATCCCGAAAAGTACGGACCCGACGCGGCGGAGTTGGACGTCTTGCGTCGACCGCAGAAGATTCTCACCTTCAGTCATGGCGCCCACCACTGTCTGGGGGCGTCGGCAGCTCGGATGCAGGCTCGAGTTGCGTTGGAAGAGTTACTCTCCCGGATTCCAGATTTCCATATCGACATCGAAGCGATGCAATACGCGCCGGGCAACTACGTGCGCCGTCCACTCACAGCGCCCATGTCGGTGGCCCGGCCGTGAGCAACGACTGGCTCGGTGAGGGGCGCGCCTTGGCGGCAGCCGAGAAGATCCTCGACAGTGCGGCGCAACTGTTCGTCGAGAAAGGTGTCAACGCCGTCGGTATGGCGGAGATAGCCTCTGCTGCAGGATGTTCCCGGGCCACCCTGTATCGGTACTTCGAGAATCGGCAGGCCCTTCACATTGCATTCGTTCACCGCGAAGCGCGCAGACTGGGAACTGCGATCGCGGAATCGGTAGCGACCATCGATGATCCGAGCGAGCGTCTAGAAACGGCGATGCTCACCGCAGTGTCCGCGGTGCGCAGCACTCCGACGTTGGCTGCATGGTTCACTCCGGGTGATGCGAGTCTTGCAGGTGAACTTGCCAATTCATCCGACGTCATCAACGGACTGGGCGTCGCGATGCTCGGTGAAATCGGAGCAGGCACAGCGTCACGAGCCCGCTGGATCGTGCGAGTGATCCTCTCGCTGCTCATGGTGCCGGGTGCGGACGAGAACGACGAGCGGACGTTGGTGCGTGAGTTCGTTGCTGCGCTGTTGAACGCTGGACGAACCACGTGATCATCCCTTCCGGGTGATGTGCGAGGACTGCGTGGGGATCGAGGATGAACCGGTATCCAGACACAGGACACCGCGAGTTCCCGAGGAGCGTAAGAGAAGATGACTACACCATCCGAACTCGACCCCAAGCCAGCTACCGAAGCGACTCGCCTTGCGAATGCCCAGGTCCTCCGTGATCTTCCGTTCGATGACACATTCGACTTCGAACTGATTTCTCGAGGTCTGGTAGCGCCGCTCATCGACGGAGGGTTGGTCAAGGGTGACAAAGGACAGTTCATCTTCTCCTACGACGCCTACGGGTTCGCCGACGGCGAAGCGCCGGACACCGTCAACCCGAGTCTCTGGCGCCAAGCCACTTTGATGGGAAAGGGCGGCGGGCTCTTCAAGCTTGCCGATCGCCTCTACCAGGTGATCGGCCAGGACTTGTCGAACACGACGATCATCGAGGGCGATACCGGGTTGATCATCGGTGACACTCTGATGTCCGCGGAAACAGCCGCTCTTGCGCTGGAGTTGTACTACCAGCACCGCCCCAAGGTCCCGGTCAAGGCGATCATCTTCACACACTCCCACGGCGATCACTTCGGCGGAGTCAAAGGATTTGTCACCGACGAAGAGATCGAGTCCGGTGCCGTAAAAGTCTATGCACCAGACAGTTTCACGGAGGAGGCGATCTCCGAGAACGTGCTCGCCGGAACGGCGATGACGCGTCGCGGAATGTACATGTACGGATCATTCCTGCGTCCAGGCCCGCAGGGGCAGGTTTCCGGTGGTCTCGGACTGTCCACGTCGCACGGCACGTCGACGTTCGCGGTGCCGACCGACGTCATCACCGAACCGGTACACGAAGAAGTCATCGACGGCGTGCGAGTGACGTTCATGCTCGCGCCGGGCACCGAAGCGCCGTCCGAAATGTTGTTCTATCTACCCGATTTCAAGGCGCTCGGGTCAGCGGAGGACGTCACGCACACAATGCACAACCTGTACACGTTGCGCGGCGCCAAAACTCGCGACGCCAAGGCCTGGTCGCACTACGTTCGTCTGGCGATGGAACTTTTCCCCGACGTCGAAATCATTTTCGCGCAGCATCATTGGCCCACGTGGGGCAACGACAAGATCTTGAAGCTGATGTCGGATCAGGCAGACCTGTACAAGTATCTGCACGATCAGACGTTGCGTCTTGCCAACAAGGGACTGACACCGGTAGAGATTGCCGACCAGATCGAGGTACCCGACGCCATCGGAAAGCAGTGGTACAACCGCGGGTACTACGGCTCGCTCAGTCACAACGTCAAAGCGATCTACACCTTCTATCTCGGTTGGTTCGACGGCGTTCCCGCTCACCTCAATCCTCATCCGCCGGTGGAGAACGGCAAGCGCTACGTCGAAGCCGTCGGCGGACCGGACGCGCTTCTGACCAAGGGCAAGCAGGCGTTCGACGACGGCGACTACCGCTGGGCGGCCGAGCTGGTGAACCATCTGGTGTTCGCCGATCCGAGTAACCAGAAAGCGCGAGAGTTGTTGGCGGACACGTACGAACAACTCGGCTACCAAGCCGAGAACGGTACGTGGCGCAACTTCTACCTGGTCGGAGCGATGGAATTGCGGCATCCGCTGGCACCGATGCCGTCCAACAACCCCACCGGCCCGGCCGTTGTCGCCGTGATGCCTCTCGAGCAGATGCTGGACTTCTGGGCAGTTCGCCTCGACGGTCCCAAAGCTGCCGACGTCGACCTGTCGTTGCGATTCGTGTTGTCGGACACTGCGGACAACGTCATGGTCACAGTGCGCAACGGCGTGCTGAATTACGACACGGACAAGGCAGATGCTTCGGCCGCCCTGACTCTGACCTTGACCCGTGCCGTGTTCAACGAGGTGTATCTGGGAACGACCTCGCTCACCGAATCCATCAAGGCCGGAACGGCAAAAGCTGTGGGAGATCAGTCTGAACTGGAGACGTTCATCTCGCTGCTGGAGGACTTCGATCTGTGGTTCGACATCGTGACGCCGTGACACGTTGCCATCCGTGATGTGGCACGGGCGGGGGGATCATTCGAAACGGGAAGGATCTCCCGCGCCGACGCGCACGATCTCGGGGGCACCGGACGAATAGTCGACCACCGTGGTGGGCTCGGTGCCGCAGTCACCCGAGTCGATGACGGCGTCGAGTTGGTGGTCGAGTTCTTCCTTGATCTGCCAGCCGTCCGTCATCGGCTCCTCGGCGCCGGGCAGGAGAAGGGTGCTGGAGAGGATCGGTTCACCCAACTCTTGCAAGAGCGCCCGCACTACCGGGTGGCTGGGGATACGCACTCCGACGGTCTTCTTCTTGGCGTGTGCCAGTCGACGCGGAACTTCCTTCGTGGCGGGAAGGATGAACGTGTACTGCCCAGGCGTAGCCGCTTTGACCGCCCGGAACGCCGAGTTGGTGACGTGGACGAAGTGCCCGAGCTGCGCGAAGTCGGCACAGACCAGCGTGAAGTGGTGATCCGACCGCAGGTGACGGATCTCGCGGATCCGATCGGTGCCCGAGTGATTGTCCATTCGGGCACCCAGGGCGTAGCAGGAGTCGGTGGGGTAGGCGATGACCGCGTCGTTGCGCAGCATTTCGACGATCTGGCTGATCGCGCGCGGCTGCGGGTTTTCCGGGTGAACGTCGAAATATCGGGCCATCAACCCAGCTTAGTTCAGCTTGAAGATCACGAATGCCGTTCACCGTTCAGACTGTGGTCGGCGAGCAATCCCGTCAGCTCTTCGGCGTAGGCGAGTTGCTTACGTAAGTGTGTGCAGCTTTCTTCCGCCCGGGTGTGGCAATCGGTGACGAATTCGGTTGCAGCGGTTCGCGTTGACGCGTCGGAAGCTTCGTCGCCGAGCACTGCCAGGGAATTGAGGAGTTGTTTCATTTCTTCGAGACTGAATCCGAGCGGCTTCATTCGTCGGATTACCAGTAGCCGTTGGACGTCCGCCTCGGTGTACAAGCGGAATCCTCCGGCGGTCCGCTCCGATGGAGTGACCAGACCGACCTCGTCGTAATGACGGATCGTCTTGATCGACAGTTCGGTGCGTTCGGCAACCTGCCCGATCTGCATGTTCTGTCCCTGGACCGCATGTTCCGGCTCAGACATCACTCCTACTTTCGTCGCGCTGGGCTTCCATACTCTCAGTGACCGTCACCCAGGCGTCCGGACAGGCGCAGATGGCGCTCGGCCGATGCGTCGTCGAGCCCCACGATCTCGACATTCTTGCCTCTGGCCGCGTACTTGGTGGTGATCGCGTCCAGTGTCGCCACGGTCGACGCGTCCCAGACATGAGACTCGGACAGATCGATGACAATGTTCGTCGGGTCGTCGACATAGTCGAACTGGTAGATCAGATCGTTGCTGGATGCGAAGAACAGCTCGCCTCGAACCGCATAGACACGGGTGTCCTCGTCCGGATGCGCGACGTCGATTACTTCGGTGAGATGCGCGACGCGGCGGGCGAAGATGACCATCGCGGTGATCACTCCGACGATCACGCCGTAGGCAAGATTGTGGGTCGCGACGGTGACCGCCACGGTGACCAGCATGACCACTGTCTCGCCGATCGGCATGCGGCGCAGGGTCTTCGGATTGACGCTGTGCCAGTCGAAAGTGCCGACCGAGACCATGATCATGACGGCTACCAATGCGGCCATGGGAATCAACGCCACGACATCGCCGAGGCCGACCACGAGTATCAGCAAGAACACGCCCGCCAGGAAGGTCGAGATTCGAGTGCGAGCGCCGGAGACCTTGACGTTGATCATGGTCTGGCCGATCATCGCGCAACCTCCCATGCCTCCGAAGAAGCCGGTGACGATGTTCGCGACGCCTTGGCCCCACCCTTCTCGGGTCTTGTTCGAGTGAGTATCCGTGACGTCGTCGACGAGCTTGGCCGTCATCAACGATTCGAGGAGGCCGACGAGCGCCATGGCCAATGCATACGGAGCAATGATCGACAGTGTGTGCATGTCCAGAGGGACGTCGGGGAACAGTAGCGTCGGCAGGCTCGACGGAAGCTCGCCCTCGTCGCCGACATTGGGGACGTTGAACGCGAAAACGACTGTGGCGGTGGTCAGTAGCACGATCGCCACCAGTGGAGCCGGGACCGCGCTGGTCAGTTTCGGCAGGAATACGAGTATCAGGAGGGCGACGGCCAGAAGTGGGTAGACCAGCCACGGAACATCGATCAGGTGGGGGAGTTGGGCAATGAAGATCAAGATGGCCAGTGCATTGACGAATCCCACCATGACGCTGCGCGGGATGAAGCGCATCAGCTTGGCGACGCCGAGGAGGCTCAACACGAGCTGGAGCAAGCCGGCCAGAAGGACTGTCGCAATCAGGTAGTCGATTCCGTACTCGCGCGTCAGTGGAGCGACGACCAGTGCGACGGCGCCGGTAGCTGCGGAGATCATTGCGGGTCGTCCGCCGACGACGGCGATGGTCACTGCCATCGTGAACGACGCGAACAGTCCTACCCGCGGATCGACGCCGGCGATGATCGAGAACGAGATCGCCTCGGGAATCAGTGCCAACGCCACGACCAGTCCGGCCAAAACTTCCGTTTTGAGACGGCGAGGTGACCGGAGCGCGGCCCGTACCGAATTGTCGTTGGTGGATGAAGCGATGGTTACTGCCATGAGATTCCGTCCTGACGAGGTTCTCATACTCTACCCTCCCGTAAGGGTAGAGTATGAACAGAGTTCTCACTACGGCGCGGATTTCTGTCGAATTATGTTTCCCCGCAGTCAATCTCGAATCGCGAGATTGATCGAGAGGGGCAAGGCTCGCGGTGACGGTCAGATGTGACGACCAGTAACCCTTGCCAAGTATTTACCTACTGTGTGGTTTTTGTTTATTGAAAACGGGTCAACTCGGGCGCTGGCTCCGTTACAGTTCGGCGGCAAACGTCAATCAGGTTGTTCCGAGAGGACATCATGTCAAAACGCCTACTGAATGCTGCGCTCCTTACCGGCCTCCTTGCCGGTGGAACCGCTGTGGCCGTGATTCCGGCGACCGCGGCGCCCGTTGCAGTAACCACGTCGACAACGTTTCAGGTCACGTGCCGCGCAGTTCCGAGTGCGTTTTCCGGTCCTTCGTCAGACGGAAAGCCTGCTACGGTGCGAGTTTCGGCTCCTTCGGTCGTGGCGCCAGGTCAAGTCTTCGACATCGACGTGGATCCGGGTAGCGTCCAGATCCCGAACGATGTGAGCGGCGCCAGTGTCAAGAAGATCTCGCGTCTGAAGATCGATCTGCCGATTCCGACCAACGCGGAGTTCGTCTCGGCGACGGTCACCGATCCGGGCAATGTTGTTGCCGGGAAACCTGCTTCGGTGATTCGTGTCAACGAAGACGGCACTCCCGCAGCGGACGGTCCGATACTCCGGTTGTCCGGCGCAAACGAAGCGATCGGCAACAGTCCGTCATCGTCGTCGGGTGCGCACGGCGGGCTTGCGATCAACGCTCAGTCCGGAGCCGAGACCAACATCGTCTTTCCGAAGATCAGAATCACCGTAAAGGCCGGGCCGTCCGGCGCAGTCGAAACCAATGTCCGGACTTCGGGTGCTGCAGGTACTTTCGGCGGGCCGGAGTCGTTTTTGACCTTCCTCCCTCAGGTAAGTCACTGGCTCGCGGGAACCATCTGGGCGCCCACATCCTGTTCTCCTCGCGACGGTGAGACGGGTCCCCTCAACGCCGGTGCCGGCGCATTGGCATCCACGAAAATCGACGGAGACCTCGGACCTGTTGATCCCGAGCCTGGAGCAGACATCGTGACGACGCTCGAAGGACCGACGACGGCCGCTACCGGTACCAAGGTGTCTTTTGCTTCTCACGTCGATCCGGAAAACGCAACGGGAACAGTACAGTTCATGGTCGACGGCAAGCCCGTCGGTGACCCGCGGCCGGTGGTTCGCGGTATTGCCCGCCTGGATCTGACCTTCGGTAAGGCGGGTACCAAGTCCGTGACCGCAGTCTTCACAGCTACCGGCGACGAGGCGAAGTACACGTCGGCGGCACACATGCTCACGGTGACCGGTGATTCAACAGGCCCGGTCGATCCCGACCCGACCGATCCGGGCACTCCGGGTGGTCTCGGCAGCCTCGAGTCCGTTCTGCCGCAGCTGCCCACAGGTTCGCTCGGTGGCAAGTGATCACGGTCCTACTTCACCGAACACTCGATGACCGAGTCTTTTTGAAAGGCAACATATGAACTCCCGTTCTCTGGCTGTTTGCGCAGTCGTACCAGCTGTCGCGGCCGGACTCCTCGCTGTGTCCGCTCCGGTAGCAGCGGCTTCCGATACCGTGACGCGAACAGTTTCCTTCGAACACAAGTGCCGGGTCGACGGCGCCACCGATTGGGATTCGTCGTTCTCCGACAACCTGGAGGTCACGGCGCCCACGTCCGTGCGTCCCGGCGAACAGTTCACAGTGAAACTGCATCCGGGCACCATGCGTAGTTCGGACTCGGACACCGGTCGTATCAAGTACGACATCGCACTACCGCAAGGGGCAACCCTGGTGTCGTACTCCCTCGTCGGTGATTCGTCGTCCAACTTGACCGGCGAGACTGCGGTGCTGCTCCGGGTGGGCGCAGACGGAAACGCGAACCCGGCGGGTGAGTACCTGCGAATTACCGGCACCGGCAACAAGACAGTCAACGACGGTCCGAGCGCCAGCGACAACAAGCCCAAGGAAGGGCTGCAAGTCAAGGCCAACACGGACTTTCGTTTGCCGGCAGTCGAATTGAAACTCGAAGCTCGGTCCGACGAGGGAAACGCGACGACGCACCTGCGCGCCGGGGCGACGAGCCCGAGTATCAAGATCAAAGACACGAGCATGAGTTTCGGTGAGTCCCGGTGGGTCAATGCCGCTGGGTATTGTGTTGCTTCGGGCGAGGGACGCAGCGCCCTCTCGACTACCGAGGTATTCGCGACCAACCAGACCGAGACGACGGTCGCTGTCGCACTGGAGGCACTGACGGGCGAAGACGTCAAGATTGCGGCGAGTATCGACCCGAACCCGGGTGAGGGCACGGTCGAGTTCTTCGACGGCGATACGAAGATCGGTAGCGCCACAGTCGATTCCAATGGCCATGCAGAACTGGTCTGGCCGTTCCGCGACCAGGGCGAGCATCGCATCACCGCAAAGTTCTTGGGTACCAAGAAGTTCAGTTCTTCGGAATCTGCGGACAAGACCGTGACCGTCACCGTGCCCGGCGTCATCGTCGTCGAGCCGGTGGATCCGACGGAACCGGAAACTCCTGGTGGAACCGGAAGCCTCGGGGACATCTTCTCGAAGCTGCCGACGGGCTCACTTGGAGGCTGAGTCACCCAAACGGCAGGGGAGCGTCGACGTTTCGGCTCGAATACGGTTGTGTGATCGAATACTGGAATGACAGGTTCGAATCATGCCGAGAGCCGCAACGCCGGCGTTCCCTATTTTTCTCAATGGGAGTCTCCGTCACGGAAATCGGGCCAGAACCACAAAAGGTAGCTCACCAAAACTCGTGCCCTTTTACTACCGTTAGTTGAAGAACTGCGCGAACCGCGGGTTCTTACATCAACAAGCCTTCGAACTCGCCGCTGCGGTTCAGGTATGAACAAGGTAGGGAAAATGCGCAAGGTTAGTTTGCTCGCGTCCGCTGCAGCAGTAGCTGTCGGTGTGGCAATGATCGGGACGTCTACGGCCTCAGCAGCGCCGGGAACGATTCCCGGTCATGGGCTGTTCGACGTGCCGTGGGAGGTGTTGCCGGGAACCTACACGACGTCTGGACCCGTATCAGCTGATATGCCGTGCATATACGGTCGGGCAAAAGTCGACGGCGACGGTGAATTGAATGTCCTCGAGTTCGAAAGCACCCTCGAACCGGCGACAGTCACCATTCTCTTGACGGATTCTCGCTTCACCACCGCGTATTGCGCTGATTGGAAGAGAGTGTCGTCAGTCGGATCGTTGGATCTCGGATCGCTTTTCGGGTCCTAGACGTCTCCGCTCTATGTCGAGATGGACCTCTGGAGGTGACCACGGCCCTCTGCCATCTCGATTGAACGCTCGGCTCGCGGATGCGCTCGTTCGTCTCGAGTTTTCGACCACTCGTCGCACGAGTCCATGACCAGGGACTTTAGCCCTCAGTAATTACCTACCAATCGGTATATTCTGCGAAGGTACGGACTTCGTGAACCGATGTGAGTTGGCTCCGGGGGACGTGCCGGCCTCGCAGGACCGCCCGCAAAGTCAGCCCGGTGAGGCCACCAGAGTTCGCGCATTTCGACAGATTGCCGCTGGGTCCGTCCGCTACGAGGGGAGCGGACGGACCTGACAGCACGAGAGAGTGCCATGCCTGAACGTGGTCAAAGCAGAGTGGACGCGGGGATCATTGCCGTCGTCGCAGTCATAACCGGTGTGTTCGTCGCACTGACCGGCCACGGTCTGGTTGCAGCGCTGGCCACCGTGTTGGGCCTCGCGCTCGGGATGGCGATTGTGCGGTATCTGATCAAAGGTCGCTGATCAGAGTCCTCTGATCAAATGTCGCTGATCAGAGTCCTCTGATCAAATGTCGCTGATCACCGCAAGAGTTCAGCAGGTCGCGAGAATGTCTGCGATGGTGTCGTGTTCGGCTTGGGTAACCCACAAACCGTATGCCGCTTTCACTTCCACTTGAGCAGTCACGTACTGGCAGCGGTATGCCTTGTTGGGCGGCAGCCACGACGCCGCGTCGGAATCCGACTTCTTCTGGTTGGTGGGCCCGTCGACAGCGCGTAGGTTTCGAGGGTCGTTGGCGAGATTGGTTCGCGTTTGCGTGTCGAGCTGCTGCGCGCCCTTCTGCCAGGCGTCTGAGAGTGCGACAACATGGTCGATCTGGACTGCAGAAGACGTGTCCTGGCCGCGGGTGAAGGCGATGGTCTTGTTCGTGTACGGGTCACGGAGCGTACCGGTTTGGACCGAGCAGCTTTTGGAGCCGTCTTTGAATGTCAGGTCGGTGAGGTCACGCCGCAGGATGTCGTTTCGGGTATCGCAGCCGTTGTGGCCGAACTCGACGGTGACGTCGTCGGTCCAGGCGGTACCGAACAGTGCACGGTCGTATCCGGTCTTGGGTGCGCGTCCCTTGATGGGGATCTGTGCCAGCAGTTCAATTGCGGCGGACGAGGGAGCCGAAGTTCCGGCCGTAACCGTCGTCGTGACGCCGGATCCGATTCCCGAACCGAGAGAAGATGTTTCGGGTGCGTCGGCGTTGGAATTGGCGCAACCTCCCAGCACGATCACGGCAGCAATGCCGATGGTGACGCCGGTGATGCCGCGCCTGTGATGTGCCGTGCGTGCCATGTGTGAGAGTCCATTTCTGCGAGAGATGAACTACAAGTATGTCATTCACGACATTTCGGGCTGAACCGGCACTGTCTGTCAGTCCGGTCGAAGTAGCCATCGCGTCACCGGAACCGACACGAGAACTCGCGGACCTTCACGAGTTTCGTCTGCGGCATCCCAGCCGTCGTACTTCTCGCCGAAAAGTTTCAGGAGATCGCCGAACTCGCCGACGTTGTGATGAATTGTCCCGGACCCCTGTGCGACCCACGGGTCGTGAGAGGATCCGTCGACTGCCAACGAGACCCGAGGATCGTCCAGCAGGTTCCGGACCTTCCGATTCTGCTCGGCGCTCGGTATCCAGAATGTGTTCTGACGCAGTAAGAACCAGACCGGGGTCGTGTGCGGCGAGCCGTCGCTTCGAAGGGTGGTCAACCACACGCAAGGAGTATCCGCGATAGTCACTGTCCCAGTATCGGTGCCGGCGCGACGTTCACCAATCGACGGTGCGGAACGAACAATGCCCGGTCCTCACCGTTGGCGAGGACCGGGCATTGTCGGGAAGGGAGTGGAAGCGTCAGATTTCGATCTTGGGTGTCTGTTCGCCCAGCTTGTGGCGGGCCAGTGCCAGGTTCGCACGCGCGCGGTCCAAAACCAGGTACACGAACAGCGTTGACAGTCCGGGCGTCTCGAGGACGCGAATGAGGTGGTACTGGTTACTCAGGGTGATCAGAATGTCTTCGAGGGTGTCGGTAATCCCCAAGTTACTCATCGTGCGGAGCTTTGCTCGCACAACCTCGGAGTTGCCGGCGCCGGCGTACTCGAGGCTGAATGACGGGTTGCCGCTCATACCGAGAACCATCCCGCTGTCGGCGTCGACTACGGCTGCACCGCTGGCACCGTCGATGCGCATCAGTTCGCCGAGGATCTTGTCGATGTTGCTCATTGCTTCTCCTTGGTAGGGCAGAGTCGCGCGGGGCGACTCCAGGTGATGCTTCGGTGATGAAGTCATCGGTACATTTCGAGGTGGAATCGTTGGTTGCGGTGTCGGGAGTGGGCTGGGCGGCAACTGTTCAGCTTGTGAGATTTGTGGGCTCGTTCCGTTCGGTGCAGATGAGCGGCCATTCGACGACTCGAATTCGTCGATGCGGTCTGCGGGCAGCCAGCCGTCCCCGGGGGGTGCGCTGAGCGGCCATCTCGTATCCGTCTCGAAGTCCGGCACCGGCGTCTGAAGTTGCGGATACACCGGCGCGGTAAGCGGCCGCTTGTACGGAACCGGCTGACCGCCCGCGTCGGAGACGTTCGCGAACCAGGCGGCATACCCGGGGTCGCTGCGATCGAGGTTCTGCCCGCGATCGTCGTCTTCCTCCCGGGAGCCTCGTCGACGAAAAAGTCCCACTCGTTCCAGCCCCTTAAAGACGAACTATTTCCGATCAGAGCGTTCCGGATGAACGCGGCAGACCGGACAATCCCACCCATAGTTACTTTGCAGTTAAGTCACCGTAGCATGGGTTCGCAGACGGGGCATATGGTCCAATCCTGTAGGCGGGCCGACGAGGCGCTCGGAATCGACAGGCTGCCCGGACGATTCTCGCCGGTCGACGATGCCGGTCCGTTCGAGCGCCAGACGCCCTCTGGCATCCTTGAAGGATGAAGAAAACGATCACCGGGTTCATCGGTGCCTGCTCGCTGGTGGCGCTGGTTGCCTGCGGTTCTGACGGAGACAAGCCGACCGAGGTCGGAACACTCACTTCCTCCGTTTCGGCGACCACCACTGCGTCACCGACGACGTCATCCGAGGCTCCGGCGACATCGTCGGAATCGACTACCGAGGCACCGTCGGTCGACTCGAGCGTCCCGGCTGAGGTCCCGTCGGACCCGAATGTGAGTTCGGCACTGCCACGGACCTACGCGCAGGCGTGCTCCGACGTTCTCCGGTACCTCGACGCATACCAGCCGGCAATTGACGAGTCGGGCGAGGAAATGGGCATGACGCGTGAATCATTGGCAAACGACATGCTGACCTCCATCCAGGCTTATCCCGAATGGTCGAGCTTGTCTGCCGACGAGCAGGCTGAGGTCACTCGCGGATTCGCCGCAGCGACCGCGGGAAGTTGCTGACCTACTTTCAGAACAACGATTCCTGAATCGCCACGCCAGGGGACTCGAACTCGCCGACGGTGATGGTTCGACCGACCAGTCCGGACACATCCGCGACGAAGCGTGGCGATTCAGGATCGGGGTCGATCCGCAGCGAGGCGATCGAACCGGCAAGGCCCTCCAAGTACAAGGAATGTTCCCCGGACTCGAAAGTGTGCGGATACGCGATCAACGGTGCCGCATCGAAGACAACGTCGGCGCACGCCGGCGCCGTCCATTCTTCGGGAGCCTCCAGGATCTCGATTCCGTCGATGTCCGATCCGATGTCATTCAGCTCGTCTTTGATCGACGATACGAAGTGGTGCAACGACTTTCGCAGTTTCTCGCGATCCAAGGGTCCTGTCAGCGCTTCGATCTTCCGAGACGTACGTATGGCCTGGCTCAAGTGGAAGTGCTCCGAAACTCGGGCTTCGAGGGAACGAATGTTGTAACCGTCCGTCGACCGCGCTACGAACAATGCGCAGACCGCTCCCTGTTCGGCGACTCGCGGATGCTTGCGGAACTCGGCCGCCGTCCCCACCTTCATCTGACCGCCGGCGAAGATGTCGATGTAGAGCCATTGTGGTTGCGTGAGATAGGTGCGCACGTTCGGATGAATGTGCGCGCCGCTGACATGTGCCTGATGAACGGTGGTGAATCCCTCACGATTTCGGCACCGATCGCACTGGCGCCCGGTAACGACCGTGGCCCCGCGGTCACACGGCGAGTGTCCTCGACCTTCTGCGGTGAGATCTCGCCAGCCGAGGCAGCGGCGGCCCTTCTTCTCGTCGACGGAGAATCGCAGAACCGAGTCGTGAGTGTAGAAGGTCGTAGCGGAAGTGGTGTCGTCGACGCATCGGATCCGCGGTGCTGTCGGGTTCGACCATTCGATTCCGCGAACGAGCAGGGTCATTGAAGTGTCGATTCCTTCTGTAGTTCACAGGTCGACACCCATGCTAGTCAGTGCAGATGCGGTTCAGTGCAGTGGTTGCGCCCCACGTTGTCCGAGCATCAGTGTCATCAGCCCGGATTCCTGACTCTGGGAATTGATCATGTCGCGGGCCGACTGTTTCACCGGTCCGCGCTCGAGCAGAGCATCGGCGGCCTGCGCCATAGCGATCCCGCCACGGTGGTGGCGTTCCATCAGTTGAAGGAACACAACCTCGGCGTCGAACCCGCGAGCGCTACTCAGTTTCTCGAGTTCTTCGGTCGTAGCCATACCCGGCATGGAGTCGGCCTCTGTTTCCGGCGTTGCCGGGTGATGATGAGAGTCGCCAGCGCCGCTCGGTGACGCCTCCATCCACGCCATCGGCGTTCTACTGTTCGGCGGGACACCGGCCAACCTCAGCCAACCGAGCATGACACCGATTTCCGTTCTCTGAACATCGTCGATCTGCTGGGCCAGTCTCGTAACCGCCGGGTCCACATCGGGACTCAGACGCGCGAGAATGAAGAGGGCCTGTTGATGGTGGGCCGCCATGTCATGCACGAATCCGATTTCGGTTTCGCTCAGAACAGCTGTCTGCGTGTGGTTCTCGGGTGCGAACAGTGGACGTAATGCTGCGCCGAGTACGAGCAGCATCAGTGCCGCAGCCACGAGTGCGACGGCTTTGACCGATCGCGGCGCCGTCATGATCCCACGGTCGTCTTCTGGTCAGCGGGTGGTGTGTAGATACCGTTTTCGAGTTGCATGGCAACAAAGCCGTTGTCGGCGCACGTCGCCCACAACGTGGTACCGCGCCATTCGGGTGGGGAGAAGCACCAATCGGTCGAGATGTCGCCGAGAGCGAGCATGCCCGATCGCGAACTCAGCGCTTGGCCGGGGTCGAACTGGCCCTGCGCGATCGACTGCGCGATTGCCGGCGTGCTGAGAATGGGTACCCCGATGAGCGAGGCGAGAGCGTGCGGCGAGTTGGCGAGTTCGACATTGTCGCCGGTCCGAGCGGGTGGGTTGAAGTACGCAATTTCGTGGACGTCGAAGGGATCTCGAACATCGAAGACCCGAATCCCGCTCGAGATCCATCCGCATGCCAGCGCCGTCGGGTCGACCGGGCGATCGGCCGAACAGTAGTGAGATTCGTACGCGAACAGCGATCCCCCGGCAGCAGACGCCAGCGCAGCATCTTGATTCTCCGGCAGATTGATCTCGAGCTTCACCGAATTGACGACCGCCGGTTCGTCGTCATTGGAGACGTCGATCAATTTCACTCCGCCGGAACCACCTTCGTCGACGGTGAACAGGTACGGCGAACCGTCGTAGGTGACCGGAATGCTGTGTTGGGTGGCCCAACCGTCGGTCCACGAGAGCTGGGACAGTTGGCGCACCCGAGGATTCGGGACGCGGCGCTGAACCTCACTGATGTCGAGAACATGTATTCCGCCGAGATTGTTCGACAAGTACATGCGATTTCCGTCTGGAGTGATTCCGAAGCCGTGGGTCGACAACCCGATGAGGTCCTGCCAGACGACACGCGGGTTGGCGGGATCGGTGAGATCGACGGCGCTCACCACGCCGGGAGCGGTGCCGGAAGACCAGTAGGTGTTCCCGTCCGGTGAAAATCCACCCTCGTGATTGGTGATGGGCAGCAGCATCCCCAGATCGGTTCCTGGTCCGGGGTTGAGCAGCTTCGGGTGCGCGCAATCGGAGATGTCGTAGACCGACATCAGGCCGACGCCGGTCAAGAGCGGAACGCCAGTGCCCACCAGCAGCTTTCGCGCGGTGTTGACCTTGAGACTCTCCCACGTTCCGGCCAGCATCGCAGGTTCGGTCAGCGTGGCGGTGAGAGCAGGATTGGCAGGATCCGACACGTCGAGAACTTGCACGCCCTGCGCGGGGCCCAGGAGGTTCCCGGGGAAGAAGCTGCCGATGTACGAGCAGTGTTCGAAGTTGGTGGACGTGATCCCGCCGCCGCGACCCGAGTAACGGCCGATCTGAGACATGTTGCAGCTGTACCCGTCTCGGCTGCGTCCGCTGTTTCGGTCCTCGGCCGGAACATCACCCTGCAACCCGGTCTCGGGCATCGAGCCCGGGCCGCATTCGGCGCGGCTTGCAGCGTTGGAAGCGACACCCGGGTTCTCGTGGATCGAGCCCGGGGCAGTGGCGGGCTCAGCAGAAGCGACGCACACCGGAAGGACGGTGATCAAGGTGACGAGCGCGATGGCAGATCTGGTTCTGATGGTCGTGAACGATTTCATCGAGTCCAACTCCCGGTGCGGGATTGCCTTTCGTATCTCACGGGCAGACGTATCTCACGGACAGGCAGCACGGAGGGCAGGCGCGTGTTCGAGCGCTCACGACGATCGGGTCGGGGTGTGAACCGGTGTCGGGCCGCAACCAACCGGACAATGCTGTCCGGTTGGTATCGTAGTGTGCGTGACATCGTCTGGCCGCGTCAATAGCGGATCTCTCAACAGAGGGCCGAGAGATGCGGCGCGCAATCGTGCTGCACTCATTGCAGCAGCTCGCGAGGTGTTCGCCACCCAGGGATTTGCTGCTCCGCTCAGCCTGATCGCCCGCACGGCCGGCGTCGGCCAGGGCAGCCTCTACCGGCACTTTCCCACTCGTGAAAGTCTCGCACTCGCGGTGTTCGACGAGAACATCGTCGAGCTGCACGATCTGGCGGCTGATCCGGATTCGACTCTCGACGATCTTTTTCGTTTGTTGGTCGACCAGATCACTACCTCCATCGTGTTCGTGGAGGTCATCAAGCCGGTCTCCTTCGGCGACTCGCGACTGAATTCGGCCGGCGCCCGTTTGACCGATCTCCTCGAAGGGCGCCTCGACGAGGCGCGTCGAACTGGGAAGATACGAGAGTCCGTGACTGCTGAAGACGTGATCCTGGCGATCGCCATGTTCGCCGCGATCATGGAACGGACTGCCGAGAGCTCGCGGAAAGAAGTCGCGCACTCGGCCTGGAACCTTCTTGTGCAGGGACTGGCCGGGCCGGCAGCGGCGGGCTGAGTCGCGTTCGCCTCGCGTCTCGAGGTGATCGCCTAGGCTCGTGGCATGGCTATTGTCTGGACAGTTCCTCGCGCTATCGGCTCCACCCTGCTCGTTGCTCCGTTGATCAAGGAGTTCCTTGTCGAGGGTGACGGCACCCTCGATGCAAAACTGACTGCGGTCGGTACGGTCTCTGCATCTCTCGAGAAGCAAGTCGGCCGCACGTTCACCTCGATCAGCGCTGCTTCGGCGGCAATCTTTTCCGGTGCTGCCGGTTCCACCAGCGTGCCCGACGCACTCCGTCTGGCCGTGATGCGCACTCTGTCCACCGAGGTGGTCGTCAGGAAGCCGGCTCCGCAGCCGTTCACCGAAAAGGTTGGGAAGAGACTGGGGCAGTACGTCTTTGCCCTGCGTGACCCGCGCAACGATCAGGTGTTCCATGTCGGGCACGGCACGGGAAATCAAGTGTTCGCGCCGGTATTCGAAGCGCTCGGTGAACTTGCGAATCTCGAAGGAGCGGACGGCCCAGCCGAGCCGAATGCTGCTGTGACAGCAGCCAAGATCGCCCGCATCCGTGAAATCTACGACGCGGGTTCGGCGGTGGAGCACTTCGTTCTTCTCCGCTCGGTCGCTGCCGCCACGGATTCGGCCGCCACTACCGACGAGGTCGTCCGCGGCATCGTGGAAGCCTTGCGAATCACCGACGCGGGCGAGGGCCTGACCAACCTCGCGGGCGATACATCGGACAAGGACGCCCGTGCGACCCGCGTCGAGGAACTCGCGTTGCGCTACTCGGCCGATCCCGCGCCGGAACTCCCGACGCCGAGCATCGTCCTCCACGTGCCGGCCTCCGCTCGTCCGGGAGCAACGCCGGAAGAGATCTACGAACTCGCGCGCGCCGAGTGGTCTGCCGGTGCAGCTGTTCGTGCCGAGATCGGAATCCCCGTTCTGGTGTTTGCCGACAGCATCATTCGTGGTGCATTCCGCGCTCAGTCATGGGAGGTGTCCACTCGCAATGCCGACGGAAGCCAACTGTGGCGGTTCAACGGAACCGTCGACGACGAGCTCGCTACCAAGTACGTCGGAACCGAGGTGACCCCGCACAACGTCGGCCTGAAGAAGTGGCCCGTCAGCGGTTGGGTCACGAGGTTGACTACCGCTCGTCCGGGGGCGGTTTTGCCGGGACCTCGTAAGTCCAAGTAACGCAACAACTTCAGGTAGAAGACATTGTGGGGGCGGGATCCGAACGGATCCCGCCCCCACAATGTCGTTACCCGGGGTTGTCAGCCGAGCAATCCGCTTCCCACATAGTCGTTCTCGGTGCATCCCGGCGGAATGAGATACACCGCAGAACCGATCGGCGTCGTCCACTCGTTGAGTGCGTCGAAGTCACTCAATCGCTGTTGGACCGGTAGATATTGCTCGGCGATGTCCCGTTGGAATGCTGCGAAGATCAATCCCGAGTTCGAGGTCTGCCCGCCCTCGGGTGCGTCGTCGTAGTTGTATGCCCGACGGAAGAACTGCTCCTTCTCATGCGTCTGGTGGGCTCGCGCGATGTGTGATCCTGGCGGGATCACCGGAATGCCGAACTTGTCCGTGAGTGTGAAATCCGCTTCGTCGAATTCGTTGGTTCCGTTGAGCGGAGCGCCATTGGACAACGTGCGCCCCATGGTGAGTTCACGCCCCGAGCGATCGAGTTCGTCCCAGGTATCCATTTCCATGCGAATGCGTCGTAGTACCAACGAGGTTCCGCCCGCCAGCCACGGTTGACCGGCGCCGTCGTGCCAGATCAGTGAATCGAAATCCACTGTTCCCGGAGCCGGATTGACCGTCCCGTCCACTTGGCCCATGAGATTGCGCATCGTGGTTCCCTCGGGCGTGGTGCCGCGAGCGTTGCGGAATCCCTTTTGTGTCCACCGGATTGTCGTCAGTGATCGGACGTTCTTGGTCAGAACTCGCACAGCATGAGCAATGGTCACCGGATCGTCGCCGCAGATCTGCAGCAACAGGTCCGATCCGCCCCATCGATCGTCAAGTCGGTCGATCTCGTAGCTCGGCAACGGCTCGAACCAGTCCGGTTGACGTGCTTGCAATCCCAGCTTGGTGAACAGGCCAGGGCCGTAGCCGACGGTCACCGTCAAGCGGGCCGGATCCACGGCCAGTTCCCGTTCGGTATCCGCCAACGCCGGGTTACCGGCGGTCAGCCGTGACGCATCCTCGGACCACATCTTCATGATCCCGACGACCACAGCTCGATCGGCTCCAGGCAAGAGGTCGAACCCGATGAACGTGCCGTGCGCTTGCGGAGTGGTGGCGATCCCAGCCTGGTGGACGCCGTAGAACGGTTCCACCAGCTTGCCTGCTTGCTGCTCGTGTTCGCTGCGCTCGACCACTGTGGTTGCGCCCCAAGTTATTCCCGCGACGCCGAGCGCGGCGGCGCCTCCTCCGAGAAGGCGCCGCCGGCTGAGTGCTCGGCTGGGCGGGTTCGTGTTCTCAGCCACCGTGATTCGGGTCGTAGTTCTCCTGATTACCGGAGAAGTCGCGAATCTGGGCTGTGAACGTGGCGCTGGAACCGTCGTCGTAGATCAATGTGAGGTCGGTTTCTGCGCCTGGGAGCAGCGGCGCGGACAGGTCCATGAACATCAGGTGGTCACCGCCCGGGGTGAGGCTGGCGGACCCGTTGGCAGGGACCAGGAACCCACCGTCCTTGGGGCGCATCGTCATCGTGCCGCCGTCCCCGGTCACGACCTCGTGCAGTTCCAGTCGCGATGACGCGGGACTGGTTGCCGAGACCACCCGTACGTCCTTGTCGCTGGAGTTGACGAGTTCGGCGAACGCCGCACTCATTCCCTCGGGTGCTGCCTTGACCCATTGATCCTGAACTGTGATGGATTGTGCGGCTTCGGTTTCCTTGTCGGAGTTCGAAGAACAGCCGGTCAAGGCGAGAGCTGCGGTCAGTGCAACAGTTGCGAATATCTTTGTTCGAACAGTCATGTGTGTCTCCGTGATTCGTGAGGTGTCAGGTGGTGGCGCGGCGTTTGAACGCCGCAATGCAAACGTCGATCAGCAGGAATGCGAGAAGACTGATGCCGAGTAGCGGAACGAACCAGCCCACCAGTGCGGTTACCGCAACGAGCGCAACAATGCCGAGCGGGGAGAGGTTGCGAATCCCGCCGCGGGCAGGGGCCCGGCCGACAGCCCAGTCGGAGCCGCGGGTGGGGCGTCGGCGCCACCACATGATGTAGCCACGAATGACCACGCTGACCAACGCGAGTGCCAGTGCGGTGAGTGCGATCTGGTTGGCAAGGCCGAACAGCAGGCCCATGTGGAGCTGGATTCCCCAAGCCGAAAGTTTGGCTGCGAGTGGCCAATCCGAGAACCACAACTCGTCGGTGACCTTCTGCGTCGCTCCGTCGATTGCGATGGTGTTGTTGCTGTAAACCCACGGCTGACGCGTCTGGGCGACGGTGAACGCCGTCTCGGCGTTCGCGGGTATCGATACTTCGACCGGACCGGTGATCCCGTTGTACCTGGCGATACCGAGGACGGTGTCGACACGTCCGACGTTGGTGTCTGTCAGCGTGCCGGCGGCGGCGGGAGCCATGTCGTGACCCTCGTGCCCGCCCGTTGCGGGTGGTGGAGCGTCGCCGAGAGTTTTCACGACCGAGGGTGTCGTCCAACTCAATGCGGTTCTCAGATTGCTGACGTTCTCTCCGGCGTACGTCGACCACGTGAGTCCGGTCGCCGAGAGAAACACCAACGCAACTGCTATCCAGATGCCGACGACACCGTGCCAGTTCAGGGTCCGGCTTCGTCCGGTGGACGCTCGGTCGATCGTAAGTAGACGAGCGTTCCGAGCGGTGCGGTATCGACGGAACCACAGGTAGACGCCACCGAGTGCGACCACCCACATCCACGACGCGGCCAATTCGCTGTAGAGGCGGCCAGGTTCACCGAGATGAAGGTGGCGATGCAGCTGAGAGATCCAGGTGCGCAGTGGCAACGAACCACTGCTTCCGTATACCGCCAGCTCGCCGACCGGCTGTGCAAGCACTGGATCGACGAAGACTGCGAGCCTCTCCGATTCGCCCAACGACGGATCGGTGAACAGGACCCGCGTGGTTTCTCCGGCCGCAGGGGACGGACGTACTGCCGAGACGGTCAGGTCAGGGCGGTACTGCTGGGCGGAACGGATCTGGTCGTTCAGCGACGCGATTTGTCCGGTGGTGTCGGTCTGGAGGTAGTCGCTGTAGACGAATTTCTCGATGGTGGGCGCCATCGCGTAGAGACCACCGCTCAGCGCGGCGATGAGGATGAACGGCCCGATGAGGATTCCGGCATAGAAGTGCAGGCGCAGAATCAGCGGTCTGGCGCCGCCGACCTGCTTCTTCGGGGGAGAGCTGTCGTTGGAAGCGCGTGTCTGTGCGCGCTCCAATTCGGGTGCGGACATGCGTGTACTCGATCCCGCCGTGCGCCTTTATTAACCGCGGGCGGTTAATAAAGGCGCACAGCAAAGTGGCGCACGTATTCACGTGCGTGAGAGGAAAGGGAAGGTGAGTTACACGAATGTCGGTGGGCCGCGAGTGCCCAGGCCTGAGGTGAGAAGTTGACGCAGAACAACTTTGGCGCGGTATCGAGTGCGCGCAGTGAACGGCGAGGGTTCAGGTGCCCACGGGCGCAATAGGACGGCGACGATTGCCGCCACCGTCGATGCCGCCACGACGTACCCGCGTTCTGCGCCGCGGATCAGAACTGCGCACACTCCGACGGCAGCGATGTGCGCTGCGAGCATCGGAAGCGACAGGAGCAGGCCGTGTTGATGATCCGAAGCGATGGTCAATGTCGCGTGACCGATGGCCTGACCCGCAGCGAGCATAAGGGCGAGCAAGAGGGCAGGGGATCGGCGAGTGTCGATGGACGTGACCACCGCGCCGACGCTCGCGCACGCGAGGATCAACAACACCACCGCGCTCTCGGACGGGGCCATGCCGCCGCCACCGAGCGCGTGGGCTGCGACGGAAACCGCGCCGGAGGTACCGCCCACGAAAGCGCCGCGCAGCTGCGCGACATCTTTCGGACCCGGCGTCATACGCGAAAGGATACAGGCAGCTACTACGAGGACTAGTAGTCGAGCCCGGCCGAGTCGGTTTGACGCCGTCGACGGCAGTCAGGTCGCGCCACTCACATTCTTGCAATCCCTGTATACGAATGGTGCACGGTCATCGTTCAACGCTGTCGGTCATCATCCGTACTCGTATCCGGCGCTGCCTACAGATGAACATGACTGGAACTCGTGGTCTCAGATGAGTGTCGAGTCGTTCGCGGGCGGCGGGATCGTTCGGCCGAGCCTTCGCGGAATCATGACTGCCACGGAGATTCTGCAAAAAAGATTTGGATTACCGAGTTCGGGGCGCCTACAAGTGGGACTCCGGACAGCGTCAGCGAAGCACGTCAACTCGAGATCTATCAGGCAGCGATGGCAGACAAACAATCCAAGCCTTGGTTGGGGCCGCTCATCTTTTACCGTCTCAACGACTACGCACCTTACGGAGCGACGACGGATCGAGAGTCGTATTTCGGCGCAGTGAGGTCGGACGGCACCGTCAAGCCGAGTGCTGCATACGTGAAGAGTGAGCTCTGCCCGTGATGACGGTCGAATGGTACGAGTGATCCGTAGGGTTGGGGGCACTTCGTTCGAGAGTGCGGAATTCTGCAGCAGCTGAACACTTGTCCATGAAGGGAGGGTGATCACCCAGGTGATCACCCTCCCTTTTTTCGTTTGTTACCAAGGGATTTGCCCTGACATTGCGGAAGGCTGTTTTCAGCGGCAGATGAAGATATCTGTGCCGCATATCGTTACGACGTTCGTATTTGCTGAGACCGGCACAGGCGTGGGGACCAAAGTCATCGAAGTGCGGGTGTAACGGTCTGTTGTGCCGTGACGGTATTGAGCAGAGAACGGCAAGCCCGCCAGAGTGATAGCGTCCGAGAGGCTATGTCCGAAATGATTCCGAACTCGACCTAGGAAAACGGTGCGCAGCGATAACAACGGTTCGAATGGCGGAGTCTTGGGGAACAACTCCGGAACGACTCAGGGCGACGGCCTTTTCGACGCGTCCGACGACGGTTACGCAACGTCGATTCGAACCGTCACCTTCACGCCGCAATTCGACGAACCTGCGGCAAAACCGTTGCCCAGTCAGCGGATGCGCCAGCAACGTCGTGAAGAGCCGACCGATTTTCGGACCTCGACGCCCAGGGCTATGACCTCTGTCGACGATCTGGACATCATCAAGCGGGCGAAGCGTCCACCCGAACGCGGTTTGGGCAGTGTGTTGTTCAAACTCACCGGGGGTCGGATCAACACCGGGCAGTCGGCCGCCGAACTCGAACATCAAGCTCTGGTGCGCCGTGCCAACCGAACAGTGCGCGGCGTGTACAAGATTGCTTTCATCTCACTCAAGGGTGGTGTGGGAAAAACCACGGCGGCAAAGACCGTCGGTTCGACGTTCGCGTCGATCCGTGGCGATCGAATCGTAGCCATCGACGCCAATCCCGACCTGGGGACTCTGGCTGATCGTGAACGACGTGAACATCACCTGACCGTTCGTGATCTGTTGGCCGACGGTGACATTCGTACGTACAGCGATGTTCGCTACTACACCTCGCAAGGCGACAGTCGACTCGAAATCCTTGCGAGTGAGGCAGATCCGGAAACTTCGGAGTCTTTCAACGAGCAGGACTACCTCGATACTCTGCGAATTCTCGAGGTGCATTACAACATCGTCATCACCGACTGTGGCACCGGAATCATGCACTCGGCCATGTACGGAATTCTCGACGAAGCAGACGCTTTGGTAGTCGTCAGCCCGACGGCGCAGGACGGTGCCCGTAGTGCTGCAGCAACGCTCAGTTGGCTGACCAAGCACGGATACGCAGATCTGGTGAGCAGGTCGGTCGTGGCGATCAATGCGACGCGGCCGGGTTCGTCTTCGCTCGACCTCGACCAACTCGAGGACGTTTTCGCTCAGCGTGGAGTGCGAGCGGTCAAGACGTTGCCCTATGACGATCACCTCGGTGAGGGCGGTCCGATCGACTTGAAATTGTTGAACAAGCGCACTGCACGGGCATATCTGGAACTCGTCGCAGCGATTGCCGATGGTTTCCCGGACTCGGTGGGCAAGCACGCTTCTCGCTGAACGTGCTCGCCCCCGAATCTGATCATCAGGCCGGTGTTCAGGGGTGCCGAAGTATCGCGCCGTATCCGTCGGCGAGAACGAGGCGTTCGTCGATCTGTACCAGCTCGGTGCCGGTCCCGATTGCGATGTAGGGGAGTACGCGATCGGCGGGCCCGATCAGCTTTCCACTGGTGACTTCCTTGTCGTCGGGATCGGTGAGCAGCAGTGTCTCGACCTTGCCCTGTTCGAGGGCGTCGAGGACGCGTGCGGTCCCGTCGATGGAGAGGCCGGAGTCCCGGCCCTGCTCTGCGACGTAGCGTTCGGTTTCCCCATCCATTCTGCGCAGTCGCTGCGTGTCGATCAGTTCACGAATCGACTTCGACACCTCGGCGGGTGTCGAACCGACTGAACGCGAACCTTTTTCGACGTCCACCACCCGTAGCGTCGACGGTAGGAGCTGTGCAAAAGCTTTGCGGGACTGTACTTCTCCGATCACGACCACCAGTGCGACCTTGTGTTCGCGGGCGAGCGCCGCCGCGCGCTCCACGGCCTGTGTCAGGTTCTTTCGGATGTTCTCCTCCACGAGGCTTTGGCTGTCGGTGTACCGCTCCTGGCCGCCCACGTGTGCCTTGTGGACCGGGAAGCCGTCGCCGTCTACCGTTTCGCCGTACACGTCACGCCCGCGAGCATCGCGCACGCACAGGTCCGCGCCGGTGTGGTCGACCTTTGCGATGAGGAACGGTTCGGTGTCGTATCCGTGTGCGATCAGTGGAATCAAGTAGGGCAGTTCGCCCAAGGTCGCGATGGTGGAGCCGGCAGGTTCGAGCAGAATATCGTCGATCAGCACTGCCTCGGATGTGGCGACGATCGCGCGTCCGGCGCGACCTGAGATGCCGTGATGGTTGTCCTTCACCTCGTCCAGTCGCGCGATCAGCGATTCCGATGCTCCCTGTTTCGTCAGTTGATTGCGCATCGAGCGCCATTCGAGTTCGAAGCGCTCGCGTGCATCTTCCCGGTTGCGGACGTCTTCGAAGTACACGGAGGCAAACGGGCCGTCACTCGAACCGACCTTCTTCAGCCGCCCAGCATGCATGTCGGCTCCCTTCTGTAGTGGTCCTATGCCGCGTACCCGACAACTGGTGATTCGACACGACCGCTTTCAGTTCGCACGTTTGTTCGACTGCTGGTACTGTCTGTGAACGTGAGGGTGGTGCAGAGGGAAGCCTGCATCACCTTCACGCCAAGAACCCGGGACCTGCCGCCGACTGCCTTCGGTGGCAGGTCCCGATTCTGCTTAATCGGCGTCGTCAGTGCCCTTCGACCTGTCGGAACTCTTGCGCCAGTGAGTGAATCGTTCCTTGATGTCCGTCGCTACGTCGCCGACGCCGTTCCCGACGGCGCCCACGGCACCGCCCAATCCGCTACCGATGTCGCGCACCATCCGGACCAAGGGGTCTTCCGACTCGTCGAAGTTCTGCTTGTACGTCTTGGCTGCATTCTTGAACTCGTCGCTGATCTTCGCTCCGTCGTCATCGCCGCGGCGGGGGTAGTTTCCGCGCAGAATCGCGGCGTAGTCTCCGCTGTCCACCCACTTCTTGAGTTCGGCGGCGCGAAGCACCGAGAACGGGTGAGAGAGCAGTTCGATGTTGAGGAGCTTGAGTACACCGTCGCGGAGGTCGCCGCTGGCGTCGTACTCGGCGGCCTGGGCAAGAAACGCGTCGATGTCGATTTCACTGACTCGGGATCCGCCGGCCAATTTCATCTGCACGCGAATCGCTGTGTGTACGTCCTGGCCGCACAGTAGTCCTGCACGATCGCCGGACAGTTCGGACTTGCGTTGCCATTCCATCAGGGCGGCGATGATCGCGCGCAGTGCCCATCCGCCGACCGGCAGCCATCCGATGGTTCCGGCCAGTCGCATCAAATGCATCAAGATAGTGCGATACACGGCATGGCCGGACAGTGCGTGGCCTAGTTCGTGGCCGATGATGAACCGTTGCTCCTCGTAGTTCATCACGTCCAGCAGACCAGTAGTGACCACCATGAACGGCTTGTCCATGCCGATGGTGAAGGCGTTGACCATCGGGGTCTGGAGTACGAACAGCTCTGGTGTCTCGTCGGCCTGCAGGATCTCGACGCAGTCACGGCGCAGATCGTTCAGGTCACTGAACTGGCGTTCGTCGACTCGCACTGACGTGGCGAGGTACATGAGGCGGTGCTGACGTTCTTGGAGCAGTCCGGACAGCGTCCGCAGAACAGTGTCGAACCCCCGAAGCGTCCGGAGCGTCACCAATGCGGCCCGATCGGCTGGGTGTTCCCACGCACGCGAGCTGATGTCCGGGAACTCGATTCGGGTGCGATCTGGTGCAGTGGTCATGGTGGCCCCTCACTTCGATGTGTGTCGACTCACCTCCAGGGTAACGACTAGTCGGTTTAGCGCGGATTTCCGGCAGCTCACTCGGTGGGCTGGGGGAGCGTGCAATCCGTGACTTTGGGGTTGACGCCGAAGTAGTTCAGCGGGCCGGCGATGACCGTGAGCGCGATGGTCCCGACGCCGGCGCAGTTGGTCGGCGAACTGCTGTAGTAGCCGCGTTGGCCGGCCGCGACGGCCCCGACTATCAGCCAGATCAGAACGATCAGAGTCACAATTCTCATCATGGCGGGCTCGATTCTTCAAATATTATGGTGCCCAGCGAAATACCCGGTCAGAGTGGGTATGAAACGCTCAGCCGACGGGTATCCCTGATGTATGCGGCTCGAGGCGGGCGTATCCGCCCGAGTGAACGCACTGAAGGAGCTTGTGATGATCATCCTCGGCGTAATCCTGCTGATTATCGGTTTCGTGGTGAACATTCCGATCCTCTGGACGATCGGTGTCGTCTTGTTGGTGATCGGAATCATCCTGTACGCGCTGGGCGCGGCCGGGCACGCTATCGGTGGTCGGAGGCATTACTACTGATCAGGGGTCGACCCGTCATGCGTATCCGTGCCCGTCGGGACGGTGCGCTCAACCGCACGTGCGATCAGTTTCCGCAGGCAGACCTGGCGAAGCGTTCGCTGTTGCCAGTCGCTGCCGCCGCCGGTCACGCATTTGTCGCGCAGTGCTGATTCCACGCTCGTGTACTCGCCTGTCTCGTCGAGGGAGTCACGGACATGGATCAGGAGTCGGTGCAACTGTTCCGTGGCCGAGATTCTTTGTGTGGTAACCGGATCGATCGACGCTCCCAGGACGCCTTCCTTCGCGGACACCCAGGTTGCGAGGCGGAGGTTCTCGAGGGAAGTGCGCGGAGCGACGACTCCTCGTTCGACGGCGCGCAGTGCAGTGGCGACCAGCGCGCGCACAAGTGCTGCAAGCAATACGGTGTCGTCGACCGTCGGCTGAACGTCGCAGACCCGGATCTCGACGGTCGGTAGGTGGCAGGAAGGCCGGATATCCCAGTAGGCCATCCGCTTGTCGAGCATCACGCCGCAATCCACCATCTTCGCGACCGCGGTGTCGAAGTCCCCGGCGGTCTCGAAGTACGGCGGCGGCCCGGCGACGGGCCACCGGGACCATTGGATCGCCCGCCAACTCGCGAAGTCGGTGTCGACTCCTTGGTGGATACGGGAGTTGGCGCTCAGTGCCAGCAGGGCAGGCAACCAGATGCGCACGTGATTGCAGACCTGCACGGCCTCTACTTGATCAGCGACGCCCACATGGATGTGGCAACCGCAGATACTTTGTTCGGCGGCGAGGGCGCCGAAGTGTTCGCCCATCTGGCGGTAGCGAGGGGAGTCGCTGATCTCGAAACGCGAAGGCCCCGAAAGCGGTGCGCCGACGGCCAACAGCCTGCAGCCGTTCAACTCTGCCGCTTTCGCCGCGAGCCGACGCATGTCGATCAAGTGGGTTCGGAGTTCGTCGATGCTCTGGCACACGGGAGAGTTGGTCTCGACTTGGCAGCAGGACAACTCGAGCTGAAGATCCAAACCGAGTGTCGACGCGGTTTCCGCAACCGCGGCATTGTCGGTGGACGGCAGCCAGGATGTCGGGTCGACGAGGATGAATTCTTCTTCGACGCCGACGGTCGGGGTCGTCGATTCGTAGCGGCCAGCGGTGGATCCGGTCGAGCAGGTGGCGCCCATGCTCGCGTCTACCCGGTCGGTCGAAGGCGGAAACCGACCCGAGGAAGCCCCGTTCTCGTCGGGAGAACGGGGCCTGTGGTCGGTCTTGCCAACATCTCGGAAGCGTCAACGAGCCCTTGCACACCGTATGAATCTGGGGACTGGCGTGCCTGGGAAAACGTACTGTGTCGGACTCGGTAAAACGAGACCCCAAGGCATGTCTCACCCCCGATTTCACCCTCATGCGAGGGTGCCTGCACGCCCTTCGTCGAGGCGCGGATCGTGACCTGGTGGCCTGCGGCGGTCCAGTCGCGGTTTATCCGTGGGGCCGCCTTTATCGGGCAGATTTCGAGAAATACGAACCCATCTAAACTAACGTCCAGCATTCGGATGTGAAGTTCTGGCGAAGTGTGGGGACTCGGTGAGTCAACAGACATTTGATCAGTTAATCGCGTGCACAGTATCCACTGAAGATATGTAATTTTCGAACTGGTATTGCGCTTCATCTGCGAGAATATCCAGTGGTCATGGGTGAAAGTCAGAAGGTGGGAGAAAGTGCCTGGGTTTGTGTTGCTAACGGTTCGTTATCGTCGCCGAATGCCCACCATGTATGTGGATGGCGCCTCTTGGAAGCGGGAAAACTGCGTGTCATCCGTGTCGCAACTTCCTCTGCCTTGTGGTCTTGGATTGAGAGTTTCACCAGGAGGATCTTTCGTAATCGACGCGTCCGGAAATTTTTCTCAAGATTTACCCACTTGCGAATTAGGGAATTTAATGGGTTGTGGAAAGTGGAAATATTGCGGGTGGGAGCTGTTATTTGCGGTGATTTGCTCATATCTTGCTGAGTGAGATATTTGCAACCGAGGTGCCACGTGGTCGAGAAATAATGCTTTTCATGCTTTACATTGGAAATTGCAAGATGCACGTTTCATCCTCCAGTGTTAAACGAAAGGACGAACGCAATGGGTAGCTTGGAAGATTTCGACATCGCGGCACTTCTTCAGAAGGTCATCGCATTCTTCGACGGATTCTCGTCGGACGAGACCGAGCCCCCCACGGGCTAAGACTTGGCGAAGCCGCTGTGCATCCGGATGACACTGGAAGCACAGCGGCTTCTCTGTATCCGGACCTCATCTGTCAACCCAGTCGGAGACTGTCGCGAAATCTCAACCTTCTATCGTTCTAGCTGGTCGCATCCTTCTGGATCAGGAGCATCGCGTCGTCGACCGGATCGAAGTACAGAGCCGGATCGGCAACCAGGGCAGCGTCGTCACCATGAGTTTGCATGGTGACGACCCAGGCGCGATCGTCGTGTTCCACGTAGTAGGCACCCGCAAGGACCCCGATGGAGCTGCCGCCCTTGAATCCGCCGTAGGTGAACCATTTCGCGGACTCGTCACCGAGCGCCGGATCTTCGGCCAGTATGTCTCGAACCGGTGCACCGCTCTCGGTCTTCGCCATCTCTTGCAACGAGACCAACGCGGCACGCAGGTCGGCGGGCGAGGCGAACCAGTCGATGTCGAAAGGCCATGCGGGGGTGGTGAATGCTGACGCCGGGATGTCCACCAGGCCGCCAGGTAGTGCCGCCAGTATTGCTCGACGCTCGTCTGGGGTTCCGTCGCGCCAGGCGATACGTTGTGCGCCATCGTTGCCCCAGCCGAGTTGGAACAGTGCGCGGGTCGGCTTCAGTGGAATGTTGAGCGAAGGATCCGCCATGCCCATCGGGGCGAACTCGGCCTCGACCTGCTCGCGCCCGACAGCAGCGATCAGCATGTCGGTGGCGGTGTTGTCGCTGATCGAGATCATCTTGCCGGCGGTCTCCCGGACCGTGACTTCGGTTCCCGACGGCAGGTCCTGCATTGTCCCGCCGGGCATCGACTTGAGGTCGTCGGTGATGGTGAGCTTCTGATCCCACGAGAGTGTCCCGTTCTGGACAGCCGTCGCGACCGCGCCGAGAACGTACAGCTTGATCGTTGACCCTGTGGGCTGTGGTGAGGTGTCGCCGACGCCGAAGACTTCGGCGTTCTTTCCGCCGGTGACCTCGGTGACGGTCAAGTTCGTCGGCGCGGGAAGTGCTTTGACAGCTGCCTCGAGCTCTTGCCACGATGCGGCAGGCACATGGTCGTCTTTGGTCGGTGTTATCGCCATTCCAAGGACCAACCCGTTGCCGTCGACGACGACGTTTATGTCGAACGCGCCGCCGGTGGTACTGGTGATGGAAACGGTGCCGTCGGTATCGCCTCCCTTGTAATTCACTGTTGTCCAGGGCTGTCCGGCTCGGATGGAGTCGAAGTCCGGAGGCGTCAGGACAACTGGTGCGGTGGGTCCGAAGTGCTCGGCGATTTCTTCCTGGGGCAATGGCGCGCTCGTGTTGAACGCACTGAGAAGCCAGCTGATCTGCTTGCCGACGGGGCTGTCGGGGATCGTGACTGTCGTGGGTGTCTCGGTGGCGGAGACCTTTGTGCTGTTGTCCGAGGTTTGTGCAGAATCCGGCCCGGAAGTACATGCGGCGAGGGCGAATACCGCTGCGGAGGCAAGTGCCACCAGCGTGAGCGGGCGACTCTTCCTGCGTGTGTGTTCGAGTTTCATGGACTCATTTCATCAGCGTTCTCTTCGGCGCGCGTCCGTCTGAGGTGTAGACGTACTCAGCCTGAAGTACTGAATCGGTTCATCCTCGAGTACCGTCAACTACTTGTCGTGGTGACACGCATAGTGAAGCTGGACAAAACGGAGAAATACTGCACCCGAGTAACTTTCGTGAGGACTGCCCGAGTTAGTTCTTGGTCGCGGCCAGGAAAGAAGGCTGCGTCGACAGTGCGGCGATCTCTTCGGGGAGATCAGGAATCCGGCGATCGTACAGATCTGCCAACTCCATCGAGCTGAAGCGTCGGACGGTCCAATTGTGTTCAGTGAGCCACCGGCCTGGATCGGATCGTTTGTCGCTGTAGAACAGTTGCGAAATGTCCAGGTCTCCGAACGGGTTCTCGGCAAAGTACTTGGATCTGATGGTCGCCAGCTTCTTCGGGTCCGTGCCGGCCGGAAAGTCGTTCACTGCCAACCGACTACCAGTGGCCGAGAGTTCGTCGATCCGCTCGAACAGGGCGTCGTGGGCCGGGCCGGGGAGATAAGCGAGCAGGCCTTCTGCGGACCATGCAGTAGGTTCCTTCGGATCGAAACCCGCCTCCGCGAGCGCAGCCGGCCAGTCGTTGCGCAGATCCGTAGGCACAGTGCGTCGATCAGTTTTCGGCTGGGCGTCGCGCGCCGCGAGCACTTCGGCTTTGAACTCCAGTACCTTTGGTTGATCTACTTCGAACACTGTGGATTCTGAGTTCCAATCCAGCCGGTACGCACGCGAATCCAACCCCGCCGCAACGATTACCGCCTGCTTTACTCCGGATTCGGTTGACGACAAGAAGAATTCGTCGAAGAACCTGGTTCGCAATCCCATGAAACCGCCGAAGGGTGTGTCGTCGAGGAGTGCCGGATCTTTCAGAAGAGCTGTGAAATGCGGCTCCGCTGCAGCTTCTACGAACCACGATGCGAACTTGTCTTCGATGATCGCGTCCGAGCGGGCGCTTTCCAATGCGCGGAAGGTCGCCACTGCAAGCGCGGTGAGTCCGACGCTACTGACGATGTCCCACGTATCTCCATCGCTCCGCATTTTCTGGGTGTCCTTCCGCTCTGGACGACTGAGCCGAACCCTCTCGACTTTACGCCCGAGCGACCCCTTGCCGCCTGGAACGGAACGGTCGGAACTGGGGCGCGAACAACAACGAGCCGGCATCGGAACATTTTGTAGTGCAAGGCGTTCGGTTTGAAGTCAGCCCTGCCAGGAATCTGCCAGGGTTGTGCCAGTGGACGGCCAGGATGCAGGACTTCACTGGTGTGTGCCCCGTTCGGGACAGCCAGAGAGCGTCTGGAGAAATCTTCGGAGAAGGGATCGATCATGACACGACTATCCGCACCGGAACAACGTAGGAAGTACTTCTGGACCAAGCTCGCGGTGACGGGTGCGGTATTGACCGTACCCATTGCCGTGCTCGCCGCACCGGCCTCGGCAGATACTGTGAATCATGATGTAACACAGGCCGATAACAGTTGGTACGGAGATCAGGGGGGCGATCACTCGCACGATTGGGACCGTGGTGGAAACGGCGGCTGGAACCAGGGTGGTAACTGGAATCAGGGCAACGACTGGGGCAATCAGAACCAATGGCAAGGCGGGCAAGATCAGGCACCCGCGCCGACAGTGAACCCCTTCGCCGGACTGTTCGGATCCAGCTGATCCCCCGGCTACACGACGAATTTCGGGTCGAGAGAGAGATTGTAAGCCCATGTTGCAGGAAGGCTCGCTCGAGATGTTGGCCGCCGCGGCACGGAGCGGTAGCCATGAAGCCTTGACCGATTTGTACGCAGTGTTTCGCCCGATGGTTGTGCTGCGGTGCCGCGCCGAGCTTGATCGGGCCGTCTCCGACTCCGCCGCGGATGCTGCATGCATCTCTGTTCTCACGGCAGTTCGTGACGGATCGGCGGCGAATCAGCCTTTCCTGCGCCTGCTGTACGTGAGTACAAGCGTCGCGATTGCTCGGGCGGCATCCGACCGGTTCAGCAGTGGGCCGCTCCCGCCTTCAACAGCGCTCCCGGTTGTCGAACGCGATGTCCTGGTGTTGCGGTTGATCGTCGGCCTCGACAGTGAGGCGACGGCAACATCGCTCGCCCGTACGACCGGCCAGGTGTCACTCGACCTGCATCGTGCGCTGCAGCGCCTGCGAAAGTTGAGTTCTCCGAATGCAATCAGGGAGACGTTGGTATCTACCTGAGGACGTTCGGAATGCGCAGGTTCAGGCGGGAACGGATCCCTGCCTTACCGGCCGGCGATGTATTCGATCGACGGTCCGGCGGTCCAACCACCGTCGACGGCGATCTCGGAACCTGTTGTGTACGAGGCATCGTCGGAAAGTAGGTAGGTGACCGCACCGACCAACTCCTCCGGGCGACCGACACGGCGATACGGATTGTTGGGGAATGCGCCCTCTTCGAGGCTGATGCCCGTCGGCGCAGTCATGGGGGTGAGGACCATGCCGGGGTGTACGGAGTTGACCCGAATCTTGTCGCGACCGAGTTCGACGGCGGCGATCTTGCTCAGCCCACGCACGCCCCACTTGGCTGCGCCGTAACCGCTGGTCAGGGCCATGCCCATCAGGCCGGCGGCCGAGGAGATGTTCACGATGGATCCGCCGCCTGCTGCCTTCATGAACGGCACCACCGTGTGGATACCGGTGTGTACGGACACCAGGTTGATCTGGATGATGCGTTGGAACGTCTCGAGCGGTTCTTCGGCGACCGTCTGGCCGGAAGCCGAGATTCCGGCATTGTTGACCAAACCGTTGATCGCGCCGAATTCGGATACCGCGTACTCGGCGGCGGACTTCCAAGACGTCGGATCGGTGACGTCGAGGTGAACGTAACGTGCTGCGTCGCCGAGAGATTCGGCCACTGCTCGGCCGTCGTCGTCGAGTAGGTCGCCGATGACGACGCGGCCGTTACCCGCGACGATGCCGCGCGCAAACGCTTCGCCCAGGCCGCGTGCGCCGCCAGTGACGAGAACGATTTTTCCGGAGAGATCCTGAGTCATGATTGTTCCTAACCTGTTGGTGTTGCGAGATATGGCTTCGAGAACGCGCCGAGCGCGCGGGTGATGGCCTTGGGTGCGGGGGTCCGGAGGTCTGCCATCTCGCGCAGTGCGGCCACTACCGCCAGTGTTGCCTGGCCCGAAGCCGCTGTCGTGTCGAGCGAGCCTTCTGGCCGATCGATCAGACGTGCAACTTCTGGGCGGATCAGTTCCATCGTCTCGAAAGTTGCTGATTCCCAAACTCTCCGGAGCGCCGCGTCGCCGAAGATGATGGGCATCAGTGACCGAGTCATCGGCTCGAAGGACTCGCCGACCGATGCGATAAAGGCCGTCTTCACTGCCGCTGAGAGTCCGAATTCGCGGGATTGCGCGCTGAGGGCGGTGGCAAGACTGCGGTTTCCCTCGTCGAGCATCGGCCAGATGCTCTCTTCCTTGGTGGCAAAGCAGCGATAGAAGGTGCGCTCGGAGATTTCTGCCCGTTCGGCGAGCTCCGCGATGGTCGTCGAAGTGTCGCCGCGTTCGACGAAAGCGGCAGCGCAACTCTGCGAGACGCGGAGAAGTAGTGCAGTGCGGCGGGCTGTTGCCATATCCGCACTGTACCAAAAGTGGCAGAAACTGCCACAAGCTGTGCCGGTCGGTCAGCCGGTGCTGCCTTCGATGCCGGATACCTCCTGCTCAACGGCGCTCTTGATGTTCAGCAGCGTCTTGCGGATGTTGCCGCGCTGAAAGTCGGCGAACGTCATTCCGCCGGTGGCAACCTTGTCGAATATGTCGGCCGCAAAATCCGGCCAGCCCCGTCTGTCGTCGATCCACGTTTCGGTAACTCGGGTTCCACCGGGGACGGGCTGAAATCGGTACCGCCAGGTTGCAATAGCGGCAGAGATCCGTGGCGTGGCAAGGCCGATCTTGTGAACACGGAATTCGAACAGTTTCCCGGTGTCGGCAGCGGTGACGGTGCATCTTGTGGTCCACTGCGCGCGCCCACGTTTGTTGTGCCCGTCGAACTCCATACCCAGGAAAGCGCTTTCGCGGTCTCCCCGCAAGGTAGCTCCCAGGTTTTCGGGACTCCAGTCGCCCATGCGAGTGGGATCGCTGATGAGCTCGTAGAGAGAAAGCGCGTCGACATTGACGACGACGCTGTCGGAGACGGTGAGTTCGCGAGCCATTTCGGTTTCAGTTTCTTTCTGTCGAACGTGGATGGAATCGGTGCTGATTATTACCCGTGCGGTTTCAGTTGGATCTTGACCGCGCCTTCCTGCTTTTTCTGAAAGATCTCGTAGGCGTGTGGCGCCTGATCGAGCGGCAGCTGATGAGTGGAAAAGGTGTCGACGCCGAGTGGGTCGTCATCAGTGAGCAAAGGCATGATGTCGTCTACCCACTTCTTGACGTTCGCCTGACCCATCCTGAGCTGAATCTGCTTGTCGAACATAGTCATCAGCGGCAGTGGATCAACCATGCCGCCGTATACACCGATCAGAGAAATCGTCCCCCCGCGCCGAACGATGTCGATGGCCGAATAGACCGCACCGAGTCGATCGATTCCTGCGTTACGCATCGCAGGCGCGGCAAGAGCATCGGGAAGGAGTCCGACGAACTGCTGCGCGAGCTTTCCGATCGGAGACCCGTGAGCTTCCATTCCGACAGCATCGATCACCGAATCGGTTCCACGGCCGTTCGTCGCATCTCTGACTGCGTCACCGATCTTGCTGCCGTAGTCGTCGAGATTGAGGGTTTCGATCCCGCGTTCGGCAAGGCGTGCAAGGCGTTCGGGTACACGGTCCACGCCGATTACTCGAAATCCCTTGTGGTGAGCGATGCGGGCCGCCATGTCACCGATCGGTCCGAGACCGAGGATGGTCACGGACCCACCCGGCGGGATGTCGGCGTATTCAACCGACTGCCCGGCTGTGGGAAGCACGTCGGAGAGGTAGACGAATCGCGAATCTGCGGGACCTTCGGGAACTTTGATGTGTGTGAAATGTGCTTGCGGTACTCGAAGGTACTCGGCCTGCCCGCCTGGCACCGAGCCGTACAGCTCGGAGAAGCCGAACAACGCTGCGCCCGTTCCCTGATCGCGGACCTGAGTCGTCTCGCACTGTGTGTAGAGGCTCGAATCACACATGAAACAGTTGCCACACGAGATCTGGAACGGGATCACGACGCGGTCGCCTATCTCGAGATTCGTGACTTCCGAGCCGACTTCTTCGACGATGCCCATCGGTTCATGACCGAGAATGTCGCCGGCATTCATGAACGCACCCAGAGTCTCGTACAGGTGCAGATCGGATCCGCAGATATTCGTCGTGGTGACCTTGATGATCGCGTCACTGGGTTCGACGATCTTCGGGTCCGGAACCGTATCGACGCTTACTTTTCGTTTGCCTTGCCAAGTCACTGCGCGCACTGGGATCGACCTCTCATCGCGGAAATGCTGTTCGCAGTCACCTGCCCGAAAGCGCTGAAATGCAAACAAAACCGGTGAGGGTTGCGGGAAGTGCTGAGAGCGTTAGATTGAGAGGGAGGCGGGCCGAGGCTCCTGAAAGGCCGCACGCCGTATGACTGACAGGACCGAATGACGGGGATGACCGCATGACCGAGAAAGACAACAACGACCAGTCGCCCAAGGGTGGGCACCCAGGGCCCGTGGACAAGGGCGGCGACGGCGGAATGGCAACTCGAGAACAGGCGCCTGAACTGGTCGAGGAGACCTCCGAGAAGAAGTCTGACGACAAGTAGTTTCCTTTTACTCCGCGTTGGGTAACAACGGGGATAGGCCGCATCGGACCGTCCCGGAATCAATGCGGGCGAGGTTCCTCGAGGTTGAGCAGCCAGCCACGGGAACCGCCTTAAGCATCTCCCAGTTCGTGGTTCAGCCGGGTTAGAAGTTCAACCCTGTAACAGCAAGTGATCGAACCGGGTCCGCAGAAGTGTCGGGACCCGGAAATCGTCCAGCGTGCGAACTATCAACTGCTCGGCAACATCCCTGAGTTTCACGTTGGTCTCCTGCGAACGCCACACGAGGATGTCGAAAGCTCGATCGGCAGAGATTCCGTAGATCACCATGAGCATGCCTTTGGCTTGCTCGATCACCCCGCGAGAAGCAGTGATTTCGTTGACCAGCACGTCGACAGATGCTTTCACCGTGCTGTCCAGGGTTTCGGTGACGTCGATGTAGAAGCCTGAGCTGCCGACCACAGCACCCGACTCGTCCACGACGCTGTCGCCGACGACGATTACCGAGTGAGTGTCCCCTGCGGTGTCGATGATGCGGTGGCGGCTGCTGAACGGGCCGCCTGAAGTGCGGATGGCGTGCAGTGTTTGGGCAACGTGTCTTCGGTCGTCGGGATGCTTGTGCGCGAGCATCAATTCCGTCGTCGGAGCCACTTGGTCGGGTTCGTATCCGTGAATCCGTGCGACTTCGTCCGACCACTCCCACCGGTCGCCGTTGCGGTGATAAAGAAAGCCGCCCACCCGGTGTGGAGCCCCCGATCCCGACGTTCGCCCCAACCCGTCCTCGTTCACCACACACGCCCCCTCGTTCTCGACCTCGTCCCAACCGGCGTACTCGCCAGTTAGTTATATCGGACAAATCCGGCGGAGGTGGTGTCGGTCCCATATTTCGGAGCACCGTCTGGATCGCTACCGCATGGGTCGGGGAAACCGGCGCTCAGAGTACGTGGCGACGGTCCCACTTCAGTCGCGGCTGAAGCAGTGTTGCCGCTGTGTCCATTCGGTGATCGCCGCCGCGATGGCCGCAGGCTGATCCTCCGGGGCGAGATGTCCTGCGGGACCGCACTGTTTCACCTCGAGGTTTGCGATATTCGATCGGCTCCACGCGACTTCGTCAGGTCCGATCATGAGAAGTTCGGCGGGGCCGCTGAAGGTGAGAAGGAGTTTGGGTACCTCGCTGCTTTCTGCGAGCCAATCGCTGTACGCCGCCACTCGTGCATTCACGTCGCCGGGACTTCCTTCGACGGGGAAGGACCGTGGCCACTCGAGAAGGGGCCGGCGACTCTCCGGCGAGGGGTAAGGGGCGCGATAGGTTGCAGCATCGGTTTCGGACAGTTCTCCGAGAACTGTTCTGTGAAGCGCAATTTCGAGGAAGAAGTTTTCGTCGAGTACCTTGGTCTCGCCGATACCGGGAGCTCTCAGGGCCTCGACCCGCGCTCGTGCGTCTCCCGGGAAGTGCTCGTCCCAGGTCATCGGACGCAGGATCGTTTCGAAGAAGGCAACACCTCGAACGCTTTCGGGATGGCGGGCAGCCCAGTCCAGTGCAAGTGCCCCGCCCCAGTCGTGTCCGACGAGTACGACGTCGTCGAGATCCATCTGGTCGAACCATGCGTCGAGGTAGCGGGCGGTGTCGAGAAAACCGTAGTCGATTGGCGGTTTGCCCGACGCGCCCATTCCGATGAGGTCAGGGGCAAGCGCTTGGCCGAGATTTCCTATCTGCGGGAGGATGTTTCGCCACAGGTAGGAGGATGTGGGGTTCCCGTGGATAAGTACGAAGGGTGTTCCGTCTCCGCACGAGCGGTAGGCCACAGTCGAGTCGAGCACGGGAATTGTGGGCATTGCGACTCCTCAAATAGTTTCCATGTACCCTAATTTAGATAGTAGCCATGTATTCTATTTGAATGCAAGATCGAGAAATATGGACGACGGGGTCGCTGGTGTGGCACCTTGGCTTGCGCTGGCGGGCGGGGGTTGACCGAGCGATCGCGCACCTCGGGTTGACCCACGCCCAGTATTCGGTGCTCGCGTCTCTCCATGGTCTGGTGAGTGCGGGGGAGAGGCCTAGTCAGCGAGAACTCGCCGCGCACACGGGGTTGCAGCGAATCTACATATCCAAGCTCGTGCGAGCGTTGGAGAAGAGCGGGTTTGTTGTCAGCGAACGAGACAGTCGCGATGCGCGAGCCGTTTGCCTCGATCTCAGTGACGAGGGGAAACGAGTCATAGAACTCGCTAAAGACATTGTCCGCCAATTGGATGCAAAGAATACGGAAGTGCTGACGAAAACCGGTGGGCGGGAACTGGCCGAGCTCCACCGCGCCCTCGGTGCGTTACTCGACGCCACCGAAGCAGGAGATGGATAATGCGCCGGTCCGCTTCGTGGCGCAACCGATGGTGATCGTGTGCTGACTCGGTCCATAGGACGTTCGTTGGGGGAGCGACGGAAGCGTCGATCCCCCAACGAGCCCTATTGTCTAGCTGTCGATCGTCACGGTGTCACGTTGATCGGTGTGGCCGATGCGAACTGCAGTGTGCCGGACATGGTTGCCGTGCCAGTGGCCGCGGCGGGGCAGACGGGCCCGGTGCCGGTACGCGTGTAGTTCACAGTGCCGGTGTTGCTTGCAACGACGCGCTGGTTGGGAATATCGAATGGTAGCGGTCCGATAGTGCTGGCCCCGACGGTGACTGTGCACGTGGATCCGGGCATCGTGACGACTGCGCCTCCTGCAGGAATGACCAGGGATCCCTGGACCGATCCGGTGTCTGCCGAGACGTTCAATAGCCACGAGCCGGAGGTCGTGACCACAGCGGGTAGGCCGTTAGCCTTGCACCCGGTCAGGCTGGGGGTGCCGATGTTTACGTTGATCCCGCCCGTGCCGGTGGTGGAGTTACCCGGCGCCGCTGGGATGGTTCCGGATCCCGTCGTGCTGGAGCAGGTAAGCGTGATCGTGCCAGTCTTGATACTGAGATTGCTGCTCGAGGCAGTCACGGCTTGTCCCGCGGGAGTGACGACGGTCGAAGCCGAAGCGGTGCCGGCTGCGACCGCGATCGCGGCTACTGCGGCAGCTGTGACGAAGGTGGTGCGGCGAACTGCATGGGACATCGATATCTCCTTGTTGTCGGTGATACTTCGTGAGTCGCCGGTGCTTGCTCTACTGCGTCCGCAGGCTGTCGGCGCCGATGTTGAACACATCGCTTGTGGTGGTCAACGAGTTGTGACCACTCGAAGACGGAACGTTGGCGCGAAGATTGACTGCCCAATTCAATGCGCCGAACAGTCCGCATCCAGATGCGCCCGGTACCGCGAACGTCTGGTCGGCGTGCGTCACGTTTCTGACGGCGGCGGTATCCGGAAATCCTGGAACTTCCTCCAGGACACCATTTTCGGACACTCCGAGTTTGAACATGATCGGGTTGCTCGCAGAACCCAGATAGCAGTTGCCGCCCAGCAAGGGGTTGGAGATCTTCAATCTTGCCGGAAGTGTGACACCGAGTTGGAATGCGTCGACTGTCGGCAACGCGACCGGTTCGACTGTTGCCTTGATGGTGGTCAAGCCGCCGGGGAACGGTCTACCGAGCCCGAAGATTCCTCCTGGTACCTCGATGGGGCTGGAATAGACGCCTTTGGTGCCGTCAGTGGGAGGAATGAAGATCTGGTCGAACCCGAATTCTGCGTCGGGGTTCTCGCGATAGGCGACACCGCCGGCGATATTCAACGAGCCGGAAGGAATCGGTACTTTGAGCCCGTTGATGTTCATTTCGCCGCCTTTGACGACGACGTCGACACAGGTGCTTGTCTCCGGATTTGCTATCGGGCACTTTCCCCAGCCCCCGAACGGCGCATTGGGCAGCGGGGCCGCCGTCGCGGTAGACACCGCCCCGAGAGTGAGGACTGCCGCTGCGACGACGGCGAGCGCGGCTCTGAATCGTATTGTGCGCATGGACAAGTGAACTCCGTTTCGAGGTGGCAATCTGTCGTCGATGACGGTTCTGTGGCAGTGGGTTGGATTGCTAGTTGGCGCTACGTTCGGCAATGACGGCAGCGGGTTCGGGTGAGCCGGCCGGCTGTGGCCTGAGGCTGTCGGCACCGATGTTGTAGACGTCACTCGTCGTGGCGAGGGAGTTGGACGTGGTGGACGAGGGAAGCCCGGCGCGCCAGTTGACGATTGGATTCAGAACGCCGAACGGGCCACATCCGGAAGCTGTCGGGACGGCGAAGGGCTGTCCGGTGTGCCCGGTGTTTCGAACGACGGCAGTATCCGGGAAACCTGGAACCTCTTCGAGGACGCCGTATTCGGTCACATCCAAGTTGAGTTGAACGGGGTTGTTGTCCGAGCCCAGGTAGCATTTGCCGCCGAGGAGAGGGTTCGCGATCTTCAATTTGACGGGTAGCTTCACGCCAAGCTGAAATGCATCCACGGTGGGGAGTGCAGACGTCGACTCGACGGTGGCCGAGGCCTTGTTCAGTCCGAAGAGATTGTTGAATGGTAGGTCGATTCCGAGTGCGCCCCCGGGGATGTCGATAGGTTCGGCGTAGATCCCCCGACTGTTGTCGTTCGGTGGGATGAAGACTTGGTCGAATCCGAATTCAGCCTCTGGATTCTCCCGGTATGCAACTCCGCCTGCGATGCGCATCGCCCCGGCGGGAATGCCGACGGAAAGCTTGCCGATCTTCATGTTTCCGCCGGTAACCGTGACGTCCATACAGGTGCTGGTCTCGGGATTGTCGATCGGACATGAATCCCAACCGCCGAAGGGGATCTCCGCTGCCGGGGCGGCTCCTGCAATACCTGCTGACAAGCTTCCCACCGCTGTGACGGTGGCGAACACAGTTGCGGTGGCGAGTGCGCCGAAAAGCCCACGCGACGTCGAACGTCGGGACATGTATTTCTCCTTTGGTTACAACCGACCAGTCGGGATTGTGATGATGAGTGACGGTAGTCACGTGTAACTTGGATGTACAGACAATTTGAAACAATTCCGACAAAAGTATTACTGCGATCGCCTTCGCTACTACTTGTGGCTGTGAGGATTGAAATTTGTTGCAGTGCTCTGTGTCTCGTCATTCACCCACGAATCTCTGTGAGGTGCTACGACCCGAAAAGGCGTTCGTCGACGGGAATATCGGACTCCTGTCGAAATCGAGGGGGCAATGTTTTGTCGGAGTCGCCAATGTGGGAAGTCAGGGCGAGTAACTTTGTCGAACAGCGGCTGATCGGTACTCCGGGCAGCTGCCCGAGAGAACGGATCGCCATGACGCTGATGCTGCCGCTCGACTCGATGTTCCTGCTGATGGAGTCACGAGAGCATCCCATGCACGTCGGTGGACTGTCGCTTTTCGTTCCGCCGGAAGGAGACGACGGCGAATTCGCCAGGTCGCTCTACCGTTCGCTCACCGACGTCGACTCGATTCGCCCCCTCTTCCGCCGCAAGCCGGTGCAGTTCTTGTCGAACTTCGCGCCGGTGCGTTGGACGGAGGACACGGATGTCGATCTCGAGTATCACGTCCGGTTGCTCGCGCTGCCCAAGCCGGGACGAGTCCGCGAATTGCTCGAGCTGACCTCCATGCTCCACGGCACGCTGCTCGATCGGCACCGGCCGCTGTGGGAGGCGTACGTGATCGAAGGTCTCGCCGACGGCCGAGTTGCCGTGTACATGAAGACGCACCATGCACTCATGGATGGTGTGTCTGCTGTTCAGGCGTGGTACCGCAGCCTCTCGTCGGACCCGCTCGATCGAGAATCGATGCCTCCGTGGGCGCAGCGACCTTCTTCGGGGCGGGTTCGAGCCAGTCGCGGGCTGGACCTGCAGAGGCGGGTGGGCTCCGTGATCGAGACCGTGCAAGATGTGGTCGGGGTGGGCCCAGCGATTGTGAACGCCGCTGCCTCGGCGGTGAAGGACCACGTCGCACCGTTACCGTTCGCTGCTCCGAAATCGATCTTCAACGTCCCGATCACCGGCGCGAGGCGTGTCGCCGCGCAGTCGTGGCCGATCGAGCGCCTGCGCAAGGTCTGTTGCGTTGCAGACGTGACGCTCAACGATGCGGTGTTGGCTATGTGCGCGGGCGCGCTGCGGCGTTACCTGATCGAACTGGACGAGTTGCCGGACAAACCGTTGATCGCGATGGTGCCGGTATCACTTCGTAAAGGCGATGAGGGTGAGGCTTCCGGCAATGCTGTTGGTGCGGTGTTGTGTGATCTGGCAACCGAATTGGCGGATCCGGCGGCCAGACTTCAGAGAGTTCACGACTCGATGAGTAGCGCCAAGTCCCTGATGTCGGGCCTGACGCCCCTGCAGATCACGGCGCTCAGTGCATTGAATGTTGCCGGCCTCGGGTTGCCGCTGATCCCTGGTTCATCCCGACTGATCACCGGGCGCCCAGTCTTCAATCTGGTGATTTCCAACGTCCCCGGCCCGACGACGACGCGATACTGGAACGGCGCGAAGCTCGAGAGCTGCTATCCGGCATCGATTCCGTTGGACGGGCAGGCAATGAACATCACCGTCATCGGCTACGCGGACACCATGCAGTTCGGTCTCGTCGGCTGCCGCCGCAATGTTCCGCACCTGCAGCGGCTCCTGGGCCACCTCGAGGAATCACTGAGTGAACTCGAAGCCGCCGCAGGCTGATCAATTCGATTCGGGCATTCAGACGTCACGTCCGTTCACGACCAACTGGTGGACGTCCAGTTCTTTGTCGTCGAGGCCGAAGCTGATGATGCGTTCGGGGTGGATACGGATGATCGGTGCGTCGAGACCATGCGCACCAGCGCCCGCAACATCCAAAGCCTCTGCCCGTCCACGGATTTCGACGCACCTGACCCGCCATGGATCTACAGATGCGATGTCGTCCACGACAAACGCGACCCGCCCGTTCTCCGCGACGTTGTGAAACTTACGGCTGCCCGTCATGTTGTAACCGCTGATGTCGATCGTGGCTGTATCCGGGTTGTAGTGGAATCCGACCGGACTGACTTGCAGCGTTCCATTCCGTTGAACCGTCGCGAGGCGTCCGAGAGTCTGTGTGGCCAGGTAGTCGAGTTCGATTCGGGTGAATGTCATGAAATCACGCTAGAACCTGAACTGCTGTAGAGGTCAAGATCTCCGAACGTGCAACTCATTCCGTCTCGTCAAGGCCCTCTTCTGCTTCGTCGACCCGGCGCTCGGCTTCGCGAAGCTCATCCTCGGACTCTCGAACCGCGACGCCGGCAGCCTTCTCGGTGTTCTTGGCGAACTGTCGTTCCTGTTCTGCGTGTTCGAGATCGGCGCGGAGTTCTTCGATGCGGCGGTCGAGGTCGGACAGCTTTGACCTGGCATCCTCGAACTGGGCGGTCTCGGCCTTGACCCGTCGTCGGATTTTCTCGAGGTCTGCCCTGGCTTCCGTCAATTCTGCTTTCGCCTTGGCTTGTTCGGCCTTGTGATCCGGAGCAGTGGATTTGGCCGGAGCGTTGTCTTCGGTGTGGATCGCAGGGGCATCGTGTACGGAATCCTCCTCCACTACAGCAAGTCCCGCCGGCCCGAAACCGCTGTAACTGGCAGCGGTCACAACTCGTCCGAGTCGGACCTGCGCGGCAGTCTCCTCGTCGGACAGGGCGGCATTGAGGGTCTGCGCGACATCACGTAACGCATCCTCACCGGCATTCTTTCCACGCGAAGCCGCGATCTCACCGGATTTGTGGGCGAGACTTCGCACCACCTGCTGCCTCTGTGTCGTCAGCCGTCGCAAGTCCTGACCTGAGAGATGGCGTTGGGCGTCGCGTAGCGATTCGCCAAGCGCGAGAAGTGCATCCAGATCTTCGGATAGATTGCGCGAAATGAGATTGACCAACCATCCCACGGTGGTTGGCTTCCGAAGTTTTCCGATCTCCGCGGCCAGTGTGCGGTCGTTGTCCTCCCGGGCAGCCTTCACATGCTTTGTACGCGCCTCGACGAACTCGCCGGGGTCGAGGCCGTAGAGTTCGTCGGCGACATCATCGAGGGTCACACGTCCATACTGTCATTCGGCGAGTGGTTCGAAGACTGTCTTCCAGTCGTTTTTGATGCTCACCACTGTCCACCCGTTTGTGCGCGAGGCGTCGAGTGCGTGCTCGGCTCCGTCCACGTAGTCGAACTCGCGTTCCGGATCGTCATGGAGCACTAGAAGACGAAGTGCCGGAATGTTCGGGTGTTCGGCGAACTGCAACATAGGTAGGTCACCGTTGCTGTTTCCGGCCGCGATGACGGGTCGTCGACCGATTCGGTTCCATATCTGTACGGGCTTGGCCGGCCCGTCGTCGACGACATCGGTTTGGGGCTGACGAAGGATCGTGCCGCTGTGGCCGTCGTCCTTCCACGTCAATGCCACGCCGCTGCCGATGACGCGATCTCGGGGGATGCCGTAGACCTCCTGACTGATCGGCCGCATGAAATCACGTCCGCCGCCAGAGACTATGTAGTTGGAGAAGCCTTTGGCCGCAAGGTAATCGAGCAACTCCACCATGGGCGAATAGCTGCAGTGCAAATATTTGCGATCGAGAGTGGGATGCGAAGCAGTGCGCAGGTAGGTATCGGCGTGGGTTTCGAATTCGTCGACTGTGACTTCGGCGAATGCCGCCAGGACACCGGCCGCGAGCACCTTCAGTGCGCTGTCGTCGCCGCGATAGTGCTTCGAGATCACATCGTTCAACCAGGCGTAGTCCTGCTCGAAGGCCGCCTGCCACGGTTGACGGTTGCGAAGAGTCGGATCCTGGTTGGTCATCTCGACGAGGCGGCGCAAGATGAAGTCGAGTTGGATCGGCATCGGCTTCTCACACCACAGGGTTCCGTCGTTGTCGAAGACTGCGATCCGGTCTTCCGGTGCGATTTCGTCCGGACTTCCCTCAGTCGTCGCGCGTTCGACGAATCGCCTGATGGCTTGTTTCGACGTGCCGTCCTGCCAGCTCGGAAGCGGGTCAGGGTTATCGGAGGTGGAGGCTTCAACGAATTGACTGCTCATGTGGTCCCTGGCTTCCAGTGAGGTGATGACAGACCCGGCACTTTCATACTCGGACCTCCTGCCGAAGATGGCATCGCCCATTTCGGGCGACAGCGCTTCGGTGAGCACAATCGGGGTATGCGATTGACCATGCAGCCGTAGAGGCTGGCATTCAGATCACCTACAAGGAGCCAGGTCATGGCCAACGCATTCAAAGGCGTCGTCAACCTCGATATTCGCGATTCGATTCCCGACTGGAGCCCGTACGAGCAGCCGAAGGCTGCCGCCGGCACGCCGAACATTCTCTACATCGTTCTCGACGACGTCGGATTCGGCGCCTTGGGTTGCTACGGGGGACCGATCGAGACGCCGAACATCGACCGCATCGCGGGCAACGGATTGCGGTACGGGCAGTGGCACACCACAGCGCTGTGCTCACCGACGCGATCGTGTCTGCTCACCGGCCGGAACCACACGACCAACGGAATGGCTTGCATCAGTGAGTGCGCGGTCGGGTTTCCCGGCGGGAACGGTCACATCCCTCCCGAATGTGCCACGCTCGCCGAGGTTCTGGTCGAGCAGGGGTTCAGTACCGCGATGGTCGGCAAATGGCACCTCTGCGCCGAAGACGAGATGAATCTTGCTTCCACGAAACGGAATTGGCCGGTCGGTCGCGGATTCGAGCGGTTCTACGGCTTTCTCGGTGCCGAGACCAATCAGTGGTATCCCGACCTCGTCCACGACAACCACCCCGTCGAACAGCCGTCGACGCCTGAAGAGGGGTATCACTTCAGCGTCGACATCACCGACAGAGCGCTCGAATACATCGGCGACGTGAAGTCGATAGCTCCGGACCGGCCTGTATTTCTCTACTACGCACCCGGGTGCGCACACGCTCCACATCACGCGCCCCGCGAATGGGCCGATCGCTACGCGGGCAGGTTCGACGCAGGGTACGAAGCCATGCGGGATGAGATTCTGGCGAGGCAGAAGGACATGGGACTTGTCCCGAACGACACGACTCTGCCCTCACTCAACCCGATAGGCACTCCTGACACCCGCACCGGACCTGACGGCGAACCGTTCCCGCCGCTGGATTTCACCCGCCCCTGGGACACCCTCTCCGCTGACGAGCAACGACTGTTCTCACGGATGGCGGAGGTGTACGCGGGCTTCCTCTCGCACTGCGACGATCAGATCGGACGCTTGCTCGAATACCTCGAAGAAATCGAGCAGCTGGACAACACGATCATCGTGGTGGTTTCCGACAACGGTGCCAGCGGTGAGGGCGGACCCGACGGATCAGTCAACGAGAACAAAATCGCGAACGGGGTACCCGACGACCTCGCCGAGAACCTGGCAAAGCTGGACGAGTTGGGCAGCACCGAGACGTACAACCACTATCCCAACGGGTGGGCGATGGCGTTCAACACGCCCTTCAAGATGTGGAAGCGGTACTCGTTCAACGGCGGAACCTGCGACCCCTGCATCATCTCGTGGCCGGAGGGCATCGACGCCCGAGGCGAGATTCGAGATCAGTACCACCATGCCATCGACGTCGTCCCGACTCTGCTCGACTGCGTCGGTGTCGACTTGCCCGACACGGTGAAGGGATACACCCAGCACCCGATCCAAGGCGTGAGCATGCGGTACAGCTTCGACGCCGGCAACATCCCCACCGCCAAGCACACCCAGTTCTATTCGATGCTCGGAGGACGAGGGATTTGGCATGACGGGTGGAAGGCCGTCACCACGCACCCGACTCTGAGCGGGTGGGGTCATTTCTCGGAAGACACCTGGGAGCTCTACCACACGGAGGTGGACCGAGCCGAGCTCCGGAACCTTGCCGGCGAAGAACCCGGCAGGCTCGCCGAGCTCGTGGGGTTGTGGTTCCACGAGGCCGGCGCCAATCAAGCTCTGCCACTGGATGATCGGTCCGGCGTCGAACTCCTCACCACACCTCGCCCCCAGCTGGCTCCGCCGCGCAACCGGTACGTCTACCGTCCAGGGGGAGCCGAGGTACCGGAAGCCGTCGCTGTCAACCTTCGTAATCGTTCATACTCGATCGGGGCAGTTGTCGACTTGGCCGAACCGGGTGCGGCCGGTGTGCTGTTCTCGCATGGCGGCAGGTTCGGTGGTCACTCGCTGTACGTCAAGGACAGCCGACTGCATTACGTGTACAACTTCCTCGGCAGTGAACAGCAGAAGATCGATGCCACCGAAGACCTTCCCATCGGCGAAAATGTAATCTTGGCAGCAACTTTCGACAAGGAAGGTGAGGATCCGCCGGGCACTGCGCACGGGGTGCTCGGCCTCTACTACGGCGATCGGAAAGTCGGTGAGGGCAGAATCCGCACTCAGCCAGGCAAGTTCAGCATCGGCGGTGGCGAAGGGCTCAATGCAGGCCGTGACAGCGGGGAGCCTGTGACCGACGACTACCCGGGTACCTCACCATGGGCGTTTACCGGTGGAACGCTCAGCCGGGTGGCGATCGACGTCAGTGGGGAACCGTACGTCGACCTCGAACGCGAAGCAGTGGCGATGCTCTCGCGTGAATGACAGATCCGCGTGCGTCTAATCCGAGCTGGGTGGAAGGTATCTCACGGTGGGTACTCCGCCGGGACCGTCCAGGCGGACTTCGGCATCGACCTGGTAGACCTCGGCTATCAGGTCGGCGGTGAGGACCTCGGTCGGGCTTCCGTGGGCAACGATGGAGCCACGGTTCAGCATCACTATCGAATCGCAGAACATGGCGGCCAGATTCAGATCGTGCAATGCCATGATCGTGGTAGTGGGCAGGCGACGCACGAGCGCGAGCAATTCGAGTTGATGGTTGATGTCCAGGTGATTGGTCGGTTCGTCGAGCAGCAACTCGTGAGGTTCCTGAGCGAGGGCGCGCGCGATCTGCACGCGTTGGCGCTCCCCGCCGGACAGGGTGTGCCACGACCGGTCGAGCATCCCGGAGAGGTTGGTGTGTTCGATCGCCGCGCGGACGGCGTCGCGGTCGGAACCTGAATGCCCGCCCCACAATCCGCGGTGCGGGGTGCGTCCCAATTCGACGACCTCGGCTACCGTCAGGTCGATCTCCGTGTTGCTGTGCTGATCGACGGTGGCAATCCGACGCGCGACATCTCGGCGTTTCCAGTCAGGCAACGGAGTTCGGTCCAGGGTCACCTCCCCGATTGTCGGACGGTTCTGCCCGGCAAGCAGTTTCAGCAGTGTCGATTTTCCCGAACCGTTGGGGCCGAGAAGCCCCACCGTACTTCCGACGGTGGGGGACACGTCGAGGGCGTCGACTATGAGCGCCCCGCCGACCCGCCAGCTGACGCCGGCCGCTTCGAGTGTCATGGCCTGGCCTTTCGTCTCCAGAGGATGACGGCAAACGCAGGCACGCCGACCAACGCGGTTACCACACCGGCCGGGAGTTCCTGCGGCGCAATGGCTGTACGTGCCACGGCGTCGACCCAGACCAGGAAGATCGAGCCGATCAGTGCGGACGCGGGCAGCAGTCGCCGATGGCTCGGACCGACGAGAGCCCGTGCCGCATGCGGGAGGACGAGGCCCACAAAGCCAATGGCGCCTGCGACGCTCACGATCACCGCCGTCATCAAAGCTGTTGCCAACAACAGGGTCACGCGCACTCGCCACACGTTCACCCCCAGCGACGACGCCGCGTCCTCGCCGAAGGCAAAGGCGTCGAGTGCGCGGGAGTGGGTCAGACAGACCACGAGGCCGACGGCGACCACCGCAGCGCAGAGCGCGACGTCGAGCCAGTCGGCGCCGCCGAGTGAGCCCAGGAGCCAGAACATCACGCCGCGAGTCTGCTCGGGATCGGCCGAGGTGATCACGATGAACGAGGTGAGCGCCGAGAACAGTTGGGTCGCGGCGACTCCGGCCAGGATCACCCGATCCGGCGTGCCGCCGGCCGCATGGGCGAGCAGCAACACAAGGGCGAAGGAGATCACCGCGCCGATGAAGGCGCCGCTCGACAAGCCGATCACCCCCGACCCGACTCCGAGGATCACGATCAGTACGGCACCGGTCGAGGCGCCGGACGAGATACCGAGGACAAATGGATCAGCCAGTGGATTGCGAAGCAGAGACTGCATGATCGCCCCGCACAGCCCGAGGCCCGCACCGCAGAGCGCGGCGAGCAGAGTACGTGGCAGACGAAGATCCCACACGATGCCGTCGCGGATAGGGGTGACGTCCGCCGCGGTACCGCCGAGATGGCCGACGACGATCGAGGCCACCTCACCGACCGACAGACCGGCCGGCCCCAACGTGATCGCCACGGCGGCCGACCCGGCCAGTGTGACAACACCGATCACCCACAGCAGGGTGACGGTCGTCGGGTTGTCACGCAGGCGAACTCTTGTCGTCATCTCACGCCGTAGACCACGTAGTCGTCGAACAGTTGCCAGACCGTTCCCGACTCTCGAAAACCTGCTTGCGCGAGCGCCGCCAACTGGAAGTCGACGGCAGTGGGCGCGGTAGCGTCGCGTCCGGCGAATCTGCGCTCACGCTCGTCGGTCAGTGGTCCGATGCCGGGAGTTGCCCGCAACTCCTCCCACCAGCTGTCCCACTCGGGAGCGCCGGCAGCAAAGGCGGAGCGTTGCGTCTGCTCGTCGTGAGCCTTCGCCCATCGACCGATGACAGGGGAGCGGCTGTCGAAGCGAAAGTGATCACCGTTGAGCAGGACTCCGTCAGGACTCAGCAGTTCGCGGCACTGCCGGTACACCTCGACGAGCTGTTGTGGTTGTAACCAGTGCAGCGCTGTTGTCGACACTATCGCCTGCACCGGTGCAGTCACCGAAGTCGGCCAATCGGTGCTCAGCAGGTCTGCGTCGACCAGCTGCAGTCGGTCTCCGAAACGAGTCGACGACTGGCGGGCGACTTCCAGCAGCATCGGGTCGTAATCGATCCCCACAACGCTCGCGTGCTTGAACTTCTCGAGGATCCGGGCGCTCAGTGAGCCCGGTCCGCAGGCCAGGTCGACAACCGTGAACGGGGTGTGCGCGTACTGCAATTCGAGAACGTCGAGAATCGCGTCGAATCGCTTTTCGCGGTCGGCGATGTATGCCGACTGCTGGTCGTCCCACTGACGCACCAGTTCACTGATCTCCGCGGACATCTAGACCACACCCAACTGGCGCAGCCCGTCGGAGAGCTGTTCGATGCCACCGACATTGCGGATCGAGGGATCCATCGTCGTTCCCTCGAGGATGATGTAACGCTTGTTCTTCACTGCGGTGAGCTTGCTGGCGACCGGGTCCGATTCGAGGAACGCGATCTTGTCTGCGGCACTGTCGCCGTCTCCGCCGCGGTCGAGATCTGCGAGCACCAGCACGGTCGGGTCTCGATCGAGCACACTCTCCCAACCGATTTCGGGCCAGTACTGTTTGTTGTCGTCGAAGGCGTTCTTCGCGCCCACCGCGTCGGTCATGATTCCCGGTGCACCGCAGCACCCGGCGAAGTACGGAGTCTTCGTGGCTGCGTACCACCACGCCAGCGTCACGTTTTCGGCTCCCAGCGACGCCGTGGCGGTGGCCGCGCGATCCTTCAAACTCTCGGTCAGCTCGACACCTTTGTCCTTGACGTCGAACAGTGTTGCCACGTCGCCGATTTCGGCGTACAAGTCGTCGAGTGTGAGGGCCTTGCTCTGCTCGGCATCCTGACCGGTGCACTCGCTGGGCGACTGGTACGTCGCGACCCCGAGGTCGGTGAACTTGGTCCGGTCGGCGATGCCTTCCGAGGTGAACGTGTAATTGAAGGTCGTGTAGACCATGTCCGGTTCGCGTTCGAGGACACTCTCGAAGGACGGGAACTCGGTGTCGAAAGCTTGAACCTGACCGCGTGCCTCACGTAACTCGGGGAGTACGTCGTCGTCGCTCATGGCGTAGCCGGCCATCCGGTCCTGCACTCCCAGTGCGAACAGCATTTCGGCCGCAGGCTGATTTACCGCGATCGCCCGTTCGATCGGTCGCTCCACCGTGACGTCTCGGCCACAGTTCTGGACTGTCACGCGCGATTGTTCGGAAGAGTTGGATTGTCGGGCAGCACTGTCGTCGGAGGAGCAGGCAACCAACGACGCGCTCAACAAGGCCGCGACGGCAGCGGCGGGTAGGCGAAGTCTGGACAGACGCATGGAATCTCGTTCTCGCAGGGGCTCGTTCGCGGAGCCCGTCACCGTGTGAACAGGCGCCTGTTGACCCCTGCTGCCAGCCGGTATTCGGACTCGAGATCGCCCCACCCGAGCGCCTTCCCAGATTTTCATCCAGTGGCGTAAGCCCGGGCGGTCACCCTCACCGCTGCGCGTCAGTTCCGGATTCACACCGGATTCCCTGACCCCCTGTGTGGAGGTCCGCTGGCACAGAGGAACTTATCACCGCAGTGCACGGCCGGTCAGGTCGGCCGGTGTACGCGATCAGATCTCGATGGCCAGGTCGTCGATGTCGGTCAGGGTTCCACCGCCGGCGAGGATTCGCTCGTAGTTCTCGCGCCGACGGAGGTCGATTTCGGTGTTGCTGATGCCGCGCTTCCAGTAACCGAATATCGCGACGTCGTCTTTGTCGAGTCCGACGGTCGACCGAAAGTGCTTACGGATTGCGCGCATCTCGTTGCGTTCACCGGCTCCCCACACGACGTAGCTCGCGGGATCGGCGAGCTCGCGTGCTCGTACCGCCAGTGGGCCGTCGGGCTCGGCGAGATCTGCGCTCACGCGGTGAAGCTCCAGGCCGGGGAGGGCGGGCAGTTCGGCGAAAGCGACCTCGTCATCTGTTGTGACCCAGCCGATTCCGACCACGTCGGTAGGTAGCTGCTCGATGATCGAGTACAGCGCAGGTATTGCGGTGCCGTCCAGAAAAAGTGCGATCCGTCGACCTGGAACGTCGGGGACCAAGAAGTGTGGTCGCGGACCGGTGAGACCGAAGGTGTCACCGATGGTCAACGCCGCTGCCCACCTCATCATCGGGCTGGTCTGTCCGTGCAGGACCACGTCGATGACGATCGATCCGGTGGCGGAATCGTAGGAACGCACCGTGTACACACGCGAAGCGTCGTCGAAATTGGGCCCGAGATTCATTCGTACGGTGACGTTCGGGCGTGACCAGGTCGGATCGTCGGTCGACTCCGTCAAACGAGCCGTGATCCGCAGCAGGTGGTCGCTCGGTCGCTCCATTGCTTCGACGACGGCGAGAACGTCGTTGAGTCCGCGATTGTGGTCAGCGGTTCGTAGGACGCTCGCCCGGGGAGTTGTTGTGCTCGTGGCGTCTGCATGTGTCATCGACTGTGCTCCTGGATCGGGTTTTCGAGATGCCATCAGGTTAGTGCTGCCTAAGTCGGCACAGTTGTCCAGAAGTGACATCTGATTACCTGAATCAAACCTGCGTCGCGAACAACGCGTTTGAGCGACTTGTACTCGCGCTGCTACGGTGCCTGTGATGTCCATACGTCGCTGTACTCTCGATTCCGGCCGTGCACTGCGCACGGCCCGATTCGGCGTAGCGACATTCCGCCGGGGGCGTAAGGCGATCGACCGCCGCCCCTCTGGTCTTGTCTGGATCGAAAGAGCCTTGGCCGCACCGGCCGGATCCGTCTGACATTCGCCACTTCGGCGAGCATTACCTCGCTGAGATTTCGCAGTGCCACACCTGTTGCAGTGCTGCGTATTTCCCGTACCTGAAGTTTCTCGCGGGTGAGTTGTGAGTGTCGGCGCCGCCGAGCCTGGATTACCAGCCAACTCGTTTTCGTGAAAGGTACACAGCAATGAATCGTTTCGAAGGTCGTCGTATTCTCGTCACCGGCGCAGGATCGGGAATCGGGCAGGCCACCGCGCTGCGGTTGCTCGCCGAAGGTGGCCGCGTGGTCGCTGCCGACATCTCCGAGAAGGGTCTGGCAGACACCCGGAGGTCGGCTGAACATGCCTCGACGGAGGGTCGTCTCGACACCGTCGTCGTCGATATCGGTGACGAGAGTTCCGTCATCACGGTTGTGGGTCAGGCAATTTCGGCTCTCGGGGGATTGGACGTACTGGTCAACGCCGCCGGGATATTGCGAGGCGGGCACACCCACGAGACCTCACTGGACTTGTGGAATCAGGTGATCTCCGTGAACTTGACCGGCACCTTCCTCGTCACTCGTCAGGCACTGCCAGCTCTCCTGGCCACCGGCAACGCAGTGGTGGTGAATTTCAGCTCCACCTCCGCAGCCTTCGCGCACCCGTACATGGCCGCATATGCGGCGAGTAAGGGAGGAATCCAGTCCTTCACTCACGCACTGGCTCTCGAATACGGCAAGCAGGGTCTGCGCGCCGTCGCGGTAGCTCCGGGCAGTGTGAAGAGCGGGATCACCGACACCACGGCGTCGTACCTGCCGGAAGACACCGACTGGTCGCTCTTCGGCAAGCTGTCGCCAATTCTGAGCACTGATCTGGAGTCCGGTGGTGCTCCCATGGCCGGGCCGGAAAGTGTTGCGGGAGTTATCGCGATGCTGGCATCCGACGATGGTGCCTTCATCACCGGCACGGAGATCCGTGTGGACGGCGGCACTCACGCCTGATTCTGTGTCCGTCTGACGGCCTGGCCTGGGGCAGGCCGTCAGACGTGAGCCGTCATTCTCGCGAGCGAGTGATAGCGGGGACGACGTAGGACTGATCGAGTACGGCGGGCGAAGGTTCGTACATTCTCAGGACCGGTCGGAAGTCTCCGCGCGGGCAGGGGAGCCAGTTCGCCTTCGCCGTGGCATCTTTCGGCTCCTCGTGACTGATTGTGATCGTCAACGCACCGTCGGCGTCGTGGACGATGCCGGGAGTGCGGTCGCCGATCGAGTATCGGTCGATGGGGTTCGCCACGAGGAAGAAGTCCGGCACCGAGTACATCGTCAGCGACCAGAAGGCGCTCACCGGCGGAGTGGGGTCGAGTCTGATCGTGTAGGTGCGGTTTCCGTTCAATTGCGTTCCCTGATCGTCGACGTAGGTCAAGATGTACGCCGCTTCGTAGGGGTGGTTGCCCCACAGCCCGCCCTTGGCCGCCGCCGCTCGTTCGATGATTCGCAACCTGGGATCGGCGATCTTGAATTGTGGATCGTCGATTGCACCGACCTCGAAGTAGTCGAGGTTGTAGTCGAAGGCGTGGAAAGTCAGCTTCCAACCGTTGGCCTCGGGGCTGGAGCCGTGCGTGAGTGCTTCGTGCAGATTCTTCTCTCCGGCGGTCAACCCGTCCGCGAGCGCCGCAGCGTCGTCGGCAGACAGCGATACATAGGGAGAGGCCCCGTGCTCGGTGACTCCGATCGGTGAGAACGAATCCTGGAGTTCTCGATCGCGCGGGGCCGGCGGAAAGGCCTGCGACCAGATGCGGAGTTTCTCGAGGAAGAGGAGGTCCTGGCTGACCTCGGAGTCGGGGACCGGTAGACCGGCCGGAGCCCCGGCGGAGTCGACGACGGTCAGGGTGGTGGCGTCCTGCAAGGCATGCACGGCGGGGAGGTCGTCGTCGCCGCACGCCCACCGACCGACGATCGATGCAACGGTCGTGGGAAATCTGATCACTGTGGTCTGGGCGGTCGGGGTTCCGGTCCAGGTGGGTGGGACGAGAAGGAAGTCTCCGCTCTTGGTGCCGGTGGCACGGTGCCCGACGTAAGCGAAATTGTTTGTCCAGGCGTCGACGAACTGGAGGACGTAGTAACGGCCATCGGTATCGGGGACGTGCAGCGCAACGGGACCGACAGAAAGGTCGATCTGCGCCATGGAATACACGGTGTCGTTGTTGATCGTGACAAAAGTATCTGCCGGGCCGGCGAGTGTGCGGGCGTGACTGAAGGTGTTGAAAGGTGCGGCGGGGTTCGCTCCGACACCGTCGTGAACGTACCGATGGACCTGGTCGAGATTGAAAACGAGGGGAAATCCGTAGATGTACGCCTGAGCTGCAAGCTCGGTGCGACTGGTGTCTGTCATCTCTGCCCTCTCGTAGTTCGTCGGTTCGACGTCCACCTTGCGGGAACCCTGCCGTCGAGGCATCACCCGCCGAGGGTGACGACGGTAGAGGGAGAGGCCATGTCGGATCAGGAAACAGCGGTGCTGACTGCAACTGCAGACGAGTGGAACGTCGCGATGTGCTCGAACGACGCCGAACGGATCGGCGACTTCATGGCCGACGACTGGGTGATCGTGTCGGAATCCGGGGTATCCACCAAGGCGGAGTTTCTGGGTTTCGTGGCCTCTGGCGACCTGACTCATTCGGCGATGGATCGCGTCGGGCGCGCTCGCGTGCGTTTCTTCGGTGACGTTGCGCTTTTCACCACGCGGATCACCAATACTGCGCACTACGACGGAAGGCAGTACGACGCCGAGGAGTGGACCACCGACGTGTTCGCCCGGCGAGACGGTCGTTGGCGCTGCGTGTTGAGCCACATCACGCCGGCCGTCGAGGCCAAGATCGAAGGCATCGAACCGTGAGGGATAAGAAAAAGAAAGGCCAATGTTTTAACGCCGACATTATTGGGTAGTAATACGAGTTTCGTATTGATGATGTCGATTATCGGATTTCTTGATTGTGAAGTTTTTGTAGTAGCGTCAGTTGAGTAGATCATTTCTATACGCATACCGGATGAGGTTCTCACATGATTGTTCTCGGCATTATTCTGGCGTTGATCGGCTTTTTCACGGGGTTGAGCATTCTGACCACCGTCGGCATCATTTTGGTCGTCGTAGGTGCAGTTTTGTCCATCCTCGGTGCTACCGGGCGTGCAGTGGGCGGACGAAAAGTCTGGTATTGATCGATACTGCGCGAGTAGCTGAGAAGGCGGTACCTGATCTCTTCGGAGATCGAGTACCGCTTTTTCGTTCTCCAATTGATTTTCGGTGTCTCTACCCGAAAGTATCGCTCTGAGCTGCGTCGGGTAAACATGAAGGATGTTTTCTCGAGATCATGCGGAAGAGAAACCTGTGGAGAGATTCAGGTTTCCTCGCAGATGGAATCAAGTTGACGAGTCACGCCGCGGTTTGGTGTTGGCGTGGGTGGCCTTCACACTGACGTTCGGTGGAGCACGTCTGGTGACCTGGTTGATCCAGATCGACACCAGGGACGTCGGCGACATCAGTGCCGGTGGGACGCACCTTCACCATTACCTGTGGGGAATTCTCCTGTTGGCCGGGGTGGCGATCTTCGGCCTCGTAGACCGAAGCCCTCGCGCACGAACATGGATGGGCATCGCGTTGGGTATTGCACTCGGGCTCATCGTCGACGAGGCCGCGTTGCTGATCACTCTCGACGACGTCTACTGGCAGAGCGACGGTTGGCCCAGTATCGCCATCGCAGTGTCGATCATCGGAGTTGTGGGAACCGGGCTGGCACTGACCCGAAGCGGAGCGGAGAGGCCTCGAGGTTGATCCGACTACGGCACGGGTACTCACTCCCGTGCCGGGAAGTCGCGCGGATCGTGAGGTGGCTTGAATGGATCCCAGTTCCGCAGACCGTTCACCGGACTCCGAAAGTGAAGTCCAAGCCGTAGATCCGATGGTGGAAGCGGAACGCGAAGCCGCAGCATTGGCGACGCCTGTCCGGCCGCTGGGTGAGCCCGGACCGAGATTCGACCGTCGGTCACCGTTCTTCATCGGTCTGAGCGCCGCGGCCGGAGTTGCCGTGACTTATGCGGTGATCGAAGTGCTGCTTGCGGCGCGAGGCATGCTGATCCTGATCGTGGTCGCGCTGTTTCTCGCGGTGGGCATCGAACCGATGATCGTCTGGCTGGAGCGGAGACATTTCCGGCGCTGGATCGCAGTCACCGTGGTACTCCTCGGAATTGCAGTGATGTTGGCGCTGTTTCTCGTTGCTGCGATCACCCCGCTGGTCGAGCAGGGACGTCAGTTTGCATCGCACGCTCCCGAACTCCTGACACACATTCGTGACCGGTACCCGATCGTCAACGACCTCGACGAGAAGTATCACCTCGAGCAGCACCTCACCACGCAACTGGATGGTTCGGGTTCTGCGCTCGCGACGGGTTTGCTCGGTGCGGGGCGGGCGGTGTTCAGCGCAGTCGCCGACGCCGGAATCGTTGCTGTACTGACGACGTACTTCTTGTTCGACTATCCACGAATCCGCACGAATCTGTATCGGCTGGTGCCACATTCGCGGCGGCCCCGAGCAATCGCCATCGGTGATCAGATACTGGCAGGTGTGGGTGGGTACGTCCTCGGCAATGTTCTGATCTCCGTGATCACCGCAGTGTGCACCTTCGCGTGGTTGTTGATCTTCGACGTGCCGTACCCGTTGATCCTGGCGCTGCTGGTCGCTCTGCTCGATCTGATCCCGATAGTCGGTTCCACGATCGCAGGGGTTATCGTCGCCCTGGTCTCCCTGACAGTCTCTGTCCCAACGGCATTGGCGACAGTTGCATTCTTCATCGCGTTACGTCTGCTCGAGGACTACCTGCTCGTTCCGAAGATCATCGGGAAGACGGTAGCGGTCCCGGCGTTGGTGACTGTGGTCGCGGTCCTGTTGGGCGGAGCGTTGCTCGGTATTGTCGGTGCGTTGCTGGCGATTCCGGTCGCTGCGGCCTTGCTGTTGCTCGCAAGAGAAACGCTCTTCCCCCGCCTCGACGCTTCTTGACGGGTTTCTATCGGACGCTTCGCGCGCGACGCCGCGAACCAGGATTCGGCTTGGGGCACATCCGAGTCGGGATGGTTTCCCCTTCGTCGGTGATACGGAATACCGATACTTTCTCGCTACACCCGTGATTCAGATCGACCGCGTATGCGATGGCGGCGCGATCCGAGACGAAATCTTCCATCACCGTAGTACCGTCCGGTAGTTCGATTCTGTAGTTTTCCATGACTTACACAACCTTCTTTCGCTAAGACGATCCTACCCGGCCCGCGAAATGGCAAACCGTGGAACATAACGTGCGACAGTCAACTTCGCGCCGGTGCAATGTTTCGACAGTTCGCCTGTGGGGTAGTGAGAGTCGGTCAGCCCGCTCAGGCGGTACGAATCGAACCATGGAGGATCCGCGCAATGAGCGCAGTATCGAAAGCGATGTACAAGCCACTCTCACTGGCGACGAGCGTCCTCGGCGGCATTTTGGCCGGTGCCGTCTTCCAGCAGGTGTGGAAGCGCATCGGTGACGACAAGAATGCGCCCGAGCCAAAAGATTTGAGCAGGTCGAGTAAGGAAGTCCTGATCGCCGCCGCCCTGCAGGGAGCCATCTTCGCTGTTGTGCGAGCCGCTGTGGATCGTGCGGGGGCAAAGGGCTACCAGGCCCTTGCTCACGAAGATCCCCGGTAGGAACGCCCGGTTCGGTTCGAGTTCAGTCGACGACGGCCGCGATTGCCTCGATCTCGACCAGTTGATCGTCGTAACCGAGAACGGTCACACCCATCAGAGTGCTTGGGGCGTCGTGATCACCGAACGCGTCGCGGACTACCTCCCACGCCGCAACGAGGTCGGCTTGATTGCTCGACGCCACCAGGACGCGGGTGTTGATCACGTCGGTGACGGACGCGCCCGCGTCCGAGAGAGCTGTTCTCAGGTTGTCGACGGCCTTGGCTGCCTGTCCTGCGTAGTCGCCGATGGCGGCAGTGGAGCCGTCCTCGTTCAACGGGCAGGATCCGGCCAGGAAGATCAGTCGAGCCTCGGCGGGAGCCGTTGCTGCATAGGCGTATTCAGCGACCGATGAGAGTGATGTGGAACGGATCAGAGTTACCGACTTCGACATATTTTCCCCAAGGAATAGTAAAGTTTTGCAGCAAGTCTTTCACAGCGCGCCAGGGGTTGCCAATTCATTGTCGGACCCATCCATCCACGCTACGGCTACGAATCACTGTCAATGAGCCGAGAAGAAGAGCACGCAGCATCTGTCGACGAATGGCTGACAACCAAACAGGTTGCCGCACTGTTCCATGTCGACAGGACCACGGTGTCCAGGTGGGCGAGGGAGGGCAAGGTCGGCACTCTGAGAACGCTTGGCGGACATCGGAGATACCGACGTTCGGAGATCGAGACATTGTTGCGCAACCGCTCGACGACGCTTGATCCGAACTAGCCTCCGACATGAAACAGACAGGTCGCCGAGCACGATGAGGGCTCGGCGACCTGTCTGGTCAGCAGGAAGTAATTACGCCTTGGGGACGCGGACGATGAGTGCGTCGCCTTGTCCGCCGCCGCCGCAGAGTGCGGCTGCGCCGATGCCGCCGCCGCGGCGTTGCAGTTCGAGGGCGAGGTGCAGGGCGATGCGGGCGCCGGACATGCCGAGGGGGTGTCCGACGGCGATGGCGCCGCCGTTGACGTTGACCTTGGCGGGGTCGAGGCCGAGTTCGCGGGTGGAGGCGATCCCGACGGCGGCGAACGCTTCGTTGATTTCGACGAGGTCGAGGTCGGTGGGGTCGATGCCTTCCTTGGCGCAGGCCTTGGCGATGGCGCGGGCGGGTTGGGACTGGAGGGTGGAGTCGGGTCCGGCGACGACGCCGTGGGCGCCGATTTCCGCGATCCAGGTCAGGCCGAGTTCTTCGGCTTTGGTTTTGCTCATCACGATCACGGCGGCGGCGCCGTCGGAGATCGGGGAGGCGGAGCCGGCGGTGATGGTGCCGTCCTTGCTGAACGCGGGACGCAGTTTGCCGAGGGATTCGGTGGTGGTGTCGGCGCGGATGCCTTCGTCCTGCGCGAAGACGATCGGGTCACCCTTGCGTTGGGGGATGGAGACGGGGACTACTTCGTTGTCGAAGTAGCCGTCTTTCCAGGCGCGGGCCGCGTTCTGGTGTGAGGCGGCGGCGAAGGCGTCCTGCTCGGCGCGGGTGATGTGGGCGGTTTCTTGTTGGTTGACTTGTTCGGTGAGCAGGCCCATGGCCTGGTCGGTGAAGATGTCGTGGAGGCCGTCGTAGGCCATGTGGTCGCGGAGGGTGACGTCGCCGTATTTGAAGCCTTCGCGGCTTTTTTCGAGCATGTGGGGTGCGCGGGACATCGATTCCTGCCCGCCGGCGACGACGATGTCGAATTCGCCGGCGCGGATGAGTTGGTCGGCGAGGGCGATGGCGTCGATGCCGGAGAGGCACACTTTGTTGATGCTCAGGGCGGGGACGTTCATGGGGATGCCGGCGGCGACGGCGGCTTGGCGGGCGGGCATCTGGCCGGCGCCGGCGGTGAGGACCTGTCCCATGATGACGTAGTCGACTTGTTCGGGGGCGACTCCGGACTTGTCGAGGGCGCCTTTGATGGCGATGCCGCCGAGGTCGGACCCGGAGAGGTCTTTCAACGATCCGAGGAGTCGACCCATCGGGGTACGAGCTCCCGCAACAATCACAGTGGTCGTGTCGGTCATGCCAGTTCAACTTTCAGTTCGGTGCCGGTCGCGGCGACAACGTCTTCGACGCTGACATCGGGGGCGAGTTCACGCAGGACGAGTGGGCCTTCGTCGCTCACATCGATGACGGCTAGGTTGGTGATGATCCGATTCACCACGCCCTGGCCGGTCAGGGGCAGGGTGCATGCGTCGACGATCTTGGGGTTGCCGTCGCGGTCGTTGTGCTCCATGACGACGATGACACGCCGGGCACCGTGGACGAGGTCCATTGCGCCGCCCATTCCCTTGACCATCTTGCCGGGGACCATCCAGTTTGCGAGGTCACCCGTCTTCGACACCTGCATGCCGCCGAGAACGGCGGTGTCGATGTGGCCGCCGCGGATCATCCCGAACGAGAGGGCCGAATCAAAATATGCCGCACCGGGATTGACGGTCACGGTCTCCTTGCCGGCGTTGATGAGGTCAGGATCGACGTTGTCCTCGGTGGGATACGGTCCGGTACCGAGAATTCCGTTCTCCGAGTGCAGGACCACACGAACGTCCGACCCCAGGTATCCGGGAATCAGTGTGGGAAGACCGATTCCGAGATTGACGTACTCGCCGTCGATCATCTCTGCAGCCGCCCGCGCTGCCATCTGCTGGCGCGTCCAACCCGTCACTGTCACTGGTGCGGTCATCGTGAGGTTCCTTCCGAAGCGCTGACGGTTCGCTTTTCGATTCGCTTGTTCTGAGGGCCGGTGTGCACAATTCTCTGCACGAAGACTCCGGGCAGGTGTACCGATGCCGGGTCGATTTCACCGGGCTCGACCAGACGTTCCACCTGAGCAATGGTGACCCGTCCCGCCATCGCGGCGAGCGGGTTGAAGTTCATCGCGGTCTTGTCGAACACGAGGTTGCCGTCGGTGTCACCGAGAACAGCGTGCACGAGTGCGTAGTCGGCGTTGATCGCCTCTTCCATCACGTAACGCTTGGTTCCGAAGACGCGAGTCTCCTTCGGAGGCGATGCAATAGCGATCGAGCCGTCGGCGTCGTAGCGCCAGGGCATTCCGCCGTCGGAGATGGGGCTACCCACTCCGGCCGGTGTGAAGAATGCGGGGATTCCGGTTCCGCCGGCGCGCAGACGCTCGGCGAGCGTGCCCTGCGGCGTCAGTTCCACTTCGAGTTCGCCGGCCAGGTACTGCCGGGCGAACTCCTTGTTCTCACCGACGTACGACGCGGTCACCCGTCGGATACGTCCGGCGCTCAGCAAGATTCCGAGACCGTGATCGTCGACGCCGCAGTTGTTGGAGAACACCTCGAGGTCGGTTGCACTCGTTGCTGCGATCGCGTCGATCAATACGTCGGGGATGCCGCACAAACCGAATCCGCCGACGGCCAGCGTTGCTCCGTCGACGATGTCGGCGACCGCGTCCGCCGCGGACTCGTACACCTTTGCTGTCATGTTTTCTCCCTGCCAGGCGTTCATTGAGTAGACACTCACTCACTTCGCTATCCAGTGAACTATCTCCAGTTCACAGGTTCAAGGGATCTTGAATATCAACACAGAACTGATCGACTGCTGACCATCTGAAGAAAATTCGTTCACTGAATGGACGCTAGGATGAACTCATGCCTACTCACGAGCAATCACCGGCCATGGTCGCGCGGGTGGCGGCACTTCTGCGAGCCCTCGGCGCCTCTGAGCCAACGGGCATTTCCACCACGGAATTGGGCAAGGTCACCGGCCTCGCTCGGCCCACCGCGCACCGACTGCTCACGTCTTTGGCTGCCGAAGGACTGGTCGACCGTGACGCACGAACCGGTCGGTGGTCTCTCGGCCCGGAGTTGTACCTCCTGGGCGCCGCGGCCGGAAATCGGTACGACATCACCGACCGCGCTCGCGACATCGTCGACGACCTCGCCCGGGTCACGGGGGAGAGTGCATTCCTCTCGGCACGTCGCGGCGACGAGACCGTCTGCATCTTGAGTCAGGAAGGCAGTTTTCCGCTGCGATCTCACGTGCTGCACGAGGGGAAGCGATTCCCGTTGGGGGTCGCGTCGGCGGGGCTTGCCATCTTGAGTCACCTACCGACGCGGGACGTCGACGACTATTTCGCCCGAGTGAATCTGGAGTCGGAATGGGGTGAGATCCACAGTGAGGCATCAATCCGCGAGCGAATCGAGTCGACGCGTGTCACCGGCTATGCCGTCAATCCAGCCCTCATCGTCGAGGGAAGCTGGGGGATGGGTGCCGCGGTGTTCGACCGCAACGGGCGCCCGGACTGGGCGCTGAGTCTGACCGGAGTGGAAACCCGCTTTCGGCCCACACGTCATGCCGAGTTGGGAACGCTACTTCTCGAGTACGCTCATACACTGTCGAACCGACTGAAAACGCATGCAGTGGTCTAACTTTCGAGAACTGCGTCATGCGCAGCAGCAGTTCTTGCCTTCGTTCGCACGTGGGCCTTCTCGCCTTGCGGGCCGAACAGATGCAAGATCTCCACTATCTGGTTGTCGGCGGGCCCGAACCAATGGGGCTCGGCGGTGTCGAACTCCGCGACTTCACCGGGGTGCAGGACAACCTCGTTCGTACCCAGAATGAGACGCAGATCCCCGGCGAGGACGTAGAGCCATTCGTAGCCGGCGTGGGTGACGAGCTTCGGTGGACGTGGACCGATCACCTGTTTGAACACCTGCACGCGTCCGGGATAGCGCGTCAACGGAACGACGGCACTGCCGTTCTTGCGTCGGCTCGGGGTGAGATGGACCCGAGGATCGCCCGTGGCGGGAGCGCCGACGAGTTGGTCCAGCGCGACCCGGTGAGCACGCGCGAGCGGTAACAGCAGATCGAGGGTGGGACGACGCTTACCCGATTCGAGTCGCGACAGTGCGCTGACGGAGATTCCGGTGGCGTCGGACAGGGCCTCGAGGGTCAGATCGCGATCCCGACGAAGCGTTCGCAGTCTCGGTCCGATATCGGTAAGCAACTGCTCGAGTTCGGCGTCCATGCGCTCATCTTTGCAGTTTCTGCAAATTTCTTACCGGCTTCGCGGGCCGGGTTGCGACGATCTTTTCGACTGGCGAGCACGGCAGAACACTTCGAGAGATGGAGTCCGAGATGAAACCTTCGAGCGGGATCGACGAACCGAAAGTGATCGGACTTGACGCACGCCGCCGGTGGGGCATTCTGGCCATCTGCTGCACGAGCTTGTTCGTCGTCGGGTTGGACACGACCATCGTCAACGTCGCTCTCCCCGCGATCGGGGAGGGATTCGGCGTCGGAACCGTTGGTCTCGAATGGATCGTCAACGCGTACACACTCGTCTTGGCAAGCTTGCTGATCTCGTCCGGCGCCCTGGCCGACAGGTTCGGTAGAAGGCGGATTTTCCAGATCGGACTGGTCGTTTTCGGGGTGGCGTCGATCGTCTGCGCGCTGGCCCCGTCGGTGGGAGTTCTGATTGCGGCGAGGTTCGCGCAGGGAGTCGGTGGGTCGATGCTCAGTCCGGTGGCCCTGGCGATCGTCGTCAACGTGATGACCGACCCGAAGGAGCGAGCCAAGGCGATCGGCGTGTGGGCTGCGGTCTTCGGTCTGAGCATGGCAGCAGGACCGATAGTCGGCGGAGTCCTCATCGAGAGCTTCGGCTGGAGATCCGTTTTCTGGATCAACGTGCCCGTCATCGCGGTGGTTCTTGTGCTGACCGCGGTGTTCGTACCGCAGTCCCGGGCTGAACAACCTCGACGTCTCGACTTACCGGGGCAGGTGCTTCTGATGGTCGTCGTGGGCGGATCCGTGGCTCTGCTCATCGAAGGCCCACGAATCGGGTGGCTGGCCTCCGGTGCAATCGCGGGTTACGTCGCCGTCGCCGCCGCGCTGGCAGCGTTCGTCCGGGTCGAATCGAGAAAGAGCGAGCCGCTCATGGACCCCTCGCTGTTTCGGCACCGACCGTTCACCGGGGCAGTACTCGGCGCGATCGTGGTGTTCGTGGCACTCAACGCGACGCTGCTTCTGGGCACCTTCTACCTTCAACAGGCGCGTGAAATGACTCCCGCCGCCGCGGGCGCGATGACACTACCGATGGCTGTCGCCGCAACCATCTGTGCGCCGTTGTCGGGGATTCTCGTCGGGCGCTTCGGTGCACGATTGCCGTTGCTGATCGCCGGAAGCTTCACCGCGCTCGGCGGACTGTGCCTGGTCTCTCTCGACAACAGCACAGGCACTTCGACGTTGCTCGTCGCGTACCTGTTCCTCGGTATCGGCTTCGGTTTCTCGAATGCTCCGATCACCAACACCGCCGTCAACGGACTACCGAGATCGCAGGCAGGCCTTGCCGGCGGGATCACCTCCAGTGCAAGGCAGTTCGGCGCTGCTCTCGGTGTGGCGCTGGCCGGCGGCATGATCGCAGGCAGCGCACAATCAGACATCGCCGAGGCATCGAGAGCGGGTTGGATCCTTGTTGTCGCCTGTGGGCTCGTGGTTCTTGTCATCGCCCTGGCGTCGGGAGGTTCCGAGAAGACGAAGGGGTGAGGAGCGTGAGTTCACCCTGCGCGGGTGATTCCAACGCCGCTGCCGCCGGATAGAGATTATGGGGTATCTGATCGTCGTATCCGAGCGGGGAGAGCCATGTGCCAGACACCTAAGGACGCAACACCGGCCACCGTGGCGGTGAACCGCGAAGCGGTCACGCGGTACGCCATGGATGACCGGCAAGATTTTGTCGACGCGGATCGTGGCTTGATCGCACCGTTGCCTGGCAATGTTCTCGGCGACGACGGGCATGTGGTCTTCGACCCCGAGGCATTGGCGTACATCGGTGACGACGTTCCGGCGCCGGACACCGTCAATCCCAGTTTGTGGCGCCAGAGTCAGGTAATTCGCCGGGGTGGGCTCTACCAGGTGACGGATCGCCTCTACCAGGTGAGAAACAACGACATCGCAAACCTGACGGTCGTCGAGGGTGACGAAGGCCTGATCATCATCGACTGCATGGCGGGAGTCGAATCAGCGCGCCAGGGCATGAAGATGATTCGCGAGCACGTCAGCGACAAGCCGGTTGCAGCGATCATCTACACGCACACCCATATCGACCACTACGGCGGAGTCAAAGGCATTATCGACGTCGAGGACGTTGCATCGGGAAAGGTGCCGATCATCGCGCCGGGCACGATCGCATCGTTCGACAAGTTCGCAATCGGCGAGAATGTTGTCGCCGGCAATGCCATGGCGAGGCGGTCGTTCTATGCCTTCGGCGGATTGCTCGACCTCGGTCCGAAAGGGGCGGTCTCGTGCGGGATCGGCGTGCTCAGCACCAAAGGCCCTCAGATCTCGTATATTTCCCCCACCGACGGCATCACCGAAACCGGAACGAAGCGAGAAATTGCGGGTCTGGAGTTCGAATTCCTCTATGCACCCGATACCGAGGCTCCGGAGGAGATGCACATCTGGATCCCCGAACTCGCCGCACTGACGTGTGCGGAGAACGCAAATCATTCACTCCACAACATCCAGACCCTGCGCGGTGCGCGTACCCGCGATGCCCGTAATTTCGCGCGATACCTGGACGAGACTTTGGAACGGTGGGGCGACGACGCGGCGGTTCACTACGGACCGCACACCTGGCCGGTGTGGGGCAACGAGAACCTCGTTGGCTTCATCGAATCACAAAGGGATACCTACAAATACATTCACGACCAGGCGCTCCGGCTGGCGAACAAGGGATACACGCCGCTCGAAGCTGCCGAGGTGATCGAGCTACCCGAGGAACTCGGCCGCAAGTGGCACAACCGCGGTTACCACGGAACTTTGCATCATGACGTGCGTGCCGTGTACACCAAGGAATTGGGAATGTGGGACGGCGATCCGGTGACGCTTCATCCACATCCACCGGTCGAGTCGGCGAAGAGGTTCGTCGATCTCCTTGGGGCGCAGAAGATCCTGGATGAGGGTAAGCGAGCATTCGACGCCGCAGACTACCGGTGGGCGGCAGAGATCCTGCACAAGTTGGTGTTCGCTCAACCGGAGAACACCGAGGCGAAGAACCTTCAGGCTGACGTTTACGAGCAGATGGGGTATCAAGCCGAGGGACCTCAGTGGCGAGGTATCTACCTTTCGGCAGCGTTGGAATTGCGTGAGGGCTCGCAACCCCCGCCGTACATCACTGCGAGCGAAGACAGCGTCCTCGCGATGCCCATCGATATCTTGTTCGACTTCGTAGCAGTGCATCTCATCGGAGACAAGGCAACTGACGTCGACCTCCACATCGATTTCGTGTTCACCGATCACGACGACGAGACCTGGACGGCCTGGGTCAGGCGCGGCGTCCTCAATGCCCGCCGGGGCGCGGCGTCGAACACGCAACTGACGGTGTCCGGGCCGAAAGCTGCACTGATCGGCGCACTTCTGCAACCGGGCGCGGCTGCGGAACTTGCCAAAGCCGGGAAGATTTCGCTCACCGGAGACGAATCGGCGCTGGAGACATTGGGAGGGCTGCTGGATACCTTCGATCCCAGTTTCAATATCGTCACGCCGTGAGGAAGGGATAGTTTTCGATGTGTACACGCTTGGTCTACTTGGGGCCCAACGACACTGTGATCACTGCTCGATCGATGGATTGGAAGGTTGATCTCGGAACCAATCTCTGGGCATTTCCGCGGGGCATGACGCGCGAGGGTTGCGCGGGTTTGAACTCGATTCAGTGGACGTCGAAATACGGAAGTGTTGTCGCAACGGCCTACGACATGTGCACAACCGATGGGGTCAACGAGGCAGGACTGTCTGCAAATCTCTTGTGGTTGGTCGAGTCCGAGTACCCGGCATACGACGGCTCGACTCCGGGTCTGTCCATCGCAGCGTGGGCGCAGTATGTTCTGGATTGTTTTGCGACAGTTCAGGAAGCAGTCGAGGTCTTGGCAGCGGAACCGTTCACCGTCGTGACTGCTGCTGTTCCCGGTGAAGACCGTCTCGCTACCCTTCACATGTCACTCTCGGACGCCAGGGGAGACAGTGCGATCATCGAATACGTCGGTGGACGCGCGACTATTCATCACAGCCGTGAGTACCAGGTGATGACAAATTCTCCGATCTTCGATCAGCAACTCGCGGTCAACGAGTACTGGAAGCAGATCAACGGGACTGTGATGCTGCCCGGAACGAACCGTGCCGCTGACAGATTCGCCCGCGCGTCGTTCTACGTGGATGCGATACCGCAGACGGACGATCCGCGGTCCGCGTTGGCGTCGACGTTCAGTGTCATTCGCAATGTCTCGGTGCCGCTGGGTATTTCGACTCCAGACGAGCCCAACATCTCGTCGACCCGCTGGCGTACGGTGGTCGATCACAAACGCGCGCTCTATTTCTTCGAGTCCGCGATGACCCCGAATACGTTCTGGGTGGATGTGGCGTCGATGGATCTCGGGGAGGGGACGCCCGTCCGCAAGCTCGGGCTGGGCCCGAACGAGAGCACGGTCTACTCCGGAGACTCCACCGACCAGTTCGAACGGGCGGAGGCATTCACGTTCGCAGGAGCGTAGGGATTCGGGGACCCACGAAAACCCAATTGTGAAACTTCTTGACATTTCTACTCCGTTCAGATGAAACTTTGTTGCATATTCGGGTTTCGTCAACGGAGGACGGCATGGGCATCACAGTGCAGACACGGAACGATGGTGCGCAGCTCAAACGGCGCAGGGCGCTCGTCGCCGGCTCCGTCGGAAATTTCATCGAGTGGTACGAGTTCGGTGTGTACGGGTTCTTCGCGACGATCATCGCGTCGAACTTCTTCAGCGCCGACGGCTCCGGCGACCTCGAAAGCCTGATCAAGACCTACGCGTCGTTTGCGCTGGCCTTCTTCTTCCGCCCAGTGGGGGCCGCGCTGTTCGGCCGACTCGGTGACCGCATCGGCCGACGCCCCACCTTGGTGATCGTTCTTCTGCTGATGTCGGGTGCGACGACCCTGATCGGTGTGCTCCCCACCTACGAGAGCGTCGGAATTCTGGCACCGCTGCTCTTGACGGTTCTTCGGATCCTTCAGGGACTGTCGGCCGGAGGCGAGTTCGGCGGCGCGGTGTCGGTGATGACCGAGTTTGCGCCCCCGGGACGACGCGGACTGTACGGGTCGTGGCAATCGTTCACGGTCGCGCTCGGATTGCTCGCCGGTGCCGGAATCGCGGCGCTCCTCGCGACAGTTCTCGACTCCGGTCAGCTCAACGACTGGGGCTGGCGCATCCCGTTCCTCCTTGCACTTCCGATGGGCCTGGTCGCCCTGTGGCTCAGGCTCCGACTCGAAGAAACGCCGTCGTTCGAGCGTGCCCGCGCAGTCCAGTCCGAACCGACAGTTGATGCGGCGACGCCGGTAGTGCAGCCGACCGTCGGCGAGACCGCCAGGGCGATCCTGCTCGGCATCGGTCGGTTGATGGGTTGGTCTGCGGCGGGTTACACGTTCCTCGTCGTGATGCCGACTTATCTTCAGAGTTCACTCAACGCGACATTCCATCAGGCACTGGTTGCTTCGGTACTTGCCAATGCCGGCTTCGCAGTGACGATTCCGCTTGCGGGCGGGCTCAGTGATCGCATCGGGAGACGCGCGGTCATGCTCACCGGCACCGTTTTGATCTTGGTCCTTGCGTTGCCGCTGCTCAACGTCCTGCAGAATGAGCAGACGTCTCTGACCGCCAAGGGATTTGCAGTGTTTGCCGCCGGCGCCGCAGTGGGACTTGTCGCCGGACCCGGACCCGCCATGCTCTCCGAGATGTTCCCCACCTCGGTCCGGTACACCGGATTGGGACTCGCATACTCCCTGTCCAACGCGGTCTTTTCGGGCTGCGCCGGTCTGATAATCACGTGGCTGATCAAGGAAACTTCCAATCTCGATATTCCGGCCTACTTCGTGATGGCAACGTGCGCCGTCAGCGCGATCGCTTTGAGTACCTTGCGAGGAAATGCCCACAAGCGGGCACTCGTCGACTGACCGCAGCTTGCCCGAATGCCGAAACGATCCGAGTAAGGGAAATTTCATGAGAGTCATCGGCCTGATGTCCGGTACTTCGTACGACGCTATCGATGCTGCCGCAGCAGATATCCGGATCGACGGGGACACTCTTGTGCTGACCCCACTGGGGATGGTCAGCGAACCATATTCCGGTGAGTTGCGGGCAGCGGTGGCCGCTGCGGTACCGCCTGCGTCCACCACTGTCGGTCAGATCTGCCAACTCGACACCGAGATCGGGCAGGCATTCGCGGCCGTGGCTGCGCGGGCGAACGCGGAACTGTGTGGCGGCAGTGCGGAATTGATCTCCTCACATGGGCAGACGATGTTTCACTGGGTCGAAGGAGCGCAAGTAAAGGGCACTCTCCAACTCGGGCAGCCGGCCTGGATAGCCGAGAAGACCGGATGCACCGTCGTGTCGGACCTGCGCTCTCGCGACGTGGCGACGGGTGGACAGGGTGCACCATTGGTCAGCGCGTTCGACGTATTGTGGCTCAACGGAAGAACTTCGGGTTCCGTCGCGCTCAATCTCGGTGGCATCGCGAACGTCACTGCTCCGGGTGGCGGCGGTACGACGGCAGATGGTCCCGCAGTACCGATTGCCTTCGACACCGGCCCGGCAAATGCGCTGATCGACGCGGCGGTAAGCGAATTCACTGCGGGGGAGCAGTGGTTCGACCTCGGTGGCGCTCTGGGTGCAGCCGGCACGCCGAACGTCGATCTGCTCGCACATCTACTGAGCGAACCGTATTACACGCAGCCCGCTCCCAAGAGCACGGGCAAAGAATTGTTTCATCGGGACTATCTGCTCGCCGCTCTGCGGGGCTACGAGTCGTTGTCTCTGGCAGACATCGTCGCGACTCTGACTGCACTTACGGCCCGGACCGTCGCCGATTCCGTCAAAGCACTCGCGGCCACCGAAGTGGTGGTGTCAGGTGGTGGCACCAAGAATCCGACGTTGATGGCGATGCTCCGTGACGAACTGGGCGACATCGCGCTTGTCTCTTCGGACGAACTCGGAGTCACCTCCGACATCAAGGAAGCATTGGCTTTCGCGGTTCTCGGCTTCCTCACCGCACACGGATTGCCCGGCAGTATTGCTTCGTGCACCGGTGCGCGTCACGCCAGTGTGCTCGGATCTTTGACGCCAGGAAGCCGTGGGCTGCCTAGAATCACATCGGTGCCGTCAGCTCCGAAAATGATGCGAATCGAGGCGTTATGACTTTGGACCGGAGTGCTCCGGCGTCCGTCGACCTGCTTGCTCGTATTCGCGCATCGCTGAGCAGCCTCTCACCTGCCGAGCTGCGGATCGCCGAAATCATCGAAGCCGACCCCAGCCTGGCGTCCACACTGACGGTCAACGATCTTGCCGAACGAGCGTCGACAAGCACGGCGACAGTGGTCCGCACAGCCAAAAGGCTCGGCTTCGAGGGGTATCCCCAGCTTCGTCTGGCATTGGCGGCCATCAGCGGTTCCGCGTCAAGTGATTCGATTCCACTCGGTGTGGACATCGTTGCCGCCGACTCTGCCAGTGAAGTCATGGCCAAACTCGCCGAGTTCGAATCCGAACAACTCAAGGGCACAGCACAATTGACTGACCCTGTTGCACTCGAAGCAGTGGTGTCGCGGATTCGATCCGCCCGCCGGGTCGAGGTGTACGGCATCGGCGCGTCAGGCATCGTCGCGCAAGACCTCACGTTGAAGCTCTCGCGGATCGACGTCAACTGCCGGGTTCATCTCGACCGAGACGCGGCCATGGTCAGCGCCAGTTTGCTCGGGCCGGACGACATAGCAGTGGGAATCTCGCATTCCGGCGAGACTTCTGATGTGGTCGAACCGCTTGCCCTTGCCCGTCGTACCGGGGCGTCGACGGCCGCGATCACCGGCGGGGCGCGGTCGACGCTCGCTGTGCAGTCACACCACGTTCTACTCACTGCCGGTAGAGAATTCGGTTTCCGGTCGGCAGCAATGGCAAGCCGCACCGGCCAGTTGTTGGTAGTCGACACAATTTTTGCGATGGTCGCGCACTCGCTGCCGAGCGCCCTGTCTGCGCTGCAACGAAGTCATGATGCCATTGCTTCGAAGCGTCACTGACGAGGAGTCGTCGCTGTGATTACTGACGAGGAGTCGTCGTAGTGAAATTTGATCGAGGAGGACTCGCCACAATGCAATTGGACATGCTGTCTACCGAGAGACCGAACCCTCTCACCCGCGATCTCGACGTCATGTCGGTGTCGGATCTGCTGACGGTGATGAACCAGCAGGACGCAATCGTGGCCGACGCGGTCGCGGCGGTGTTACCGGCCATCGAAGCCGCAGTCGATTCGATCGTCACCGCTCGGGCACAAGGTGGTCGGCTGATCTACCTGGGAGCTGGGACCAGTGGGCGTCTGGGAGTGCTCGACGCGGTGGAATGCCCTCCGACTTTCGGGACCGATCCAGGCGAGGTGATCGGAATCATCGCCGGTGGCCCGGGAGCGTTTCTGAACGCCGTCGAGGGAGCAGAGGACGATCCGCGAGCGGCTGGGGCCGACCTCGACGCAATCTCGTTGAACGCCACGGACGTCGTGGTGGGTCTGGCGGCGAGTGGTCGTACTCCCTATGTCATCGGGGGACTTGATCATGCCCGCGCACTCGGCGCCGCAACAGTGGCAGTCTCGTGCAACCGAAATGCGGCAATGAGTTCGCACGCCGGAGTGGCCATCGAAGTGGAGACCGGCCCCGAGATCCTCACCGGATCGACGAGGCTCAAGGCCGGGACTGCACAGAAGATGGTGTGCAACATGCTTTCGACGGCAAGCATGGTCCGTTCCGGCAAGGCGTTTCACAACCTGATGGTCGACCTTCGGCCTACCAACGCCAAACTGGTCGATCGTGCAAACCGGATCGTCGCGGCAGCCACCGGAGTGGATACCGAGATCGCTTCGGAGACCATCGAGAATGCCGACGGTCATGTGAAGGCAGCGGTCGTCATGTTGTTGGCCGAATGCGACTTCGCCGAAGCATCCGAATTGTTGGATCGCGCTTCGGGTTCCGTACGCGAGGCCATCGTCGGAGCCGGCAAGAGCAGAGAGGAAGCCTGAATGGAAATCGTCATAGTTCCCAGTCCGGAAGACGGCGGGCGAATCGCTGCCGACATCGTTTGCGGCGCAATCGAAAACGGAGCCCGGACGCTCGGCCTCGCGACGGGATCGTCACCGCTGCACACGTATCGGGAGCTGATCAAGCGGCATCGAGAATCGGGAGTGTCGTTCGCGGCGATGAGCGCGTATCTTCTCGACGAGTACGTAGGTCTCACGCCCGATCAGCCGCAGTCCTACGCGCACACCATCCGCACGGAACTCGTCGATCACCTCGACATCGACAATGCGCGAGTGTTCAGCCCCGATGGCGGAGCCGCCGATCCCAGTGAAGCTGCACGGCGTTACGACGCTGCCATCGTCGACAACGGTCCCATCGACGTGCAGATTCTCGGCATCGGTCTCAACGGGCACATCGGCTTCAACGAGCCGTCCTCCTCACTCACATCGCGTACCCGAGTGAAGACCTTGACCGAAAGGACCCGCGCCGACAACGCGCGGTTCTTCGCAGACCCAGCCGATGTGCCGCATCACGTGATCACGCAGGGTCTCGGAACCATCAGTGATGCAAAGCATCTTGTGCTGATTGCGGAGGGGGCGCGCAAAGCCCCCGCGGTCCGGGCTGCGATTGAAGGTCCGGTGTCGGCGTTCTGCCCGGCATCGGTACTTCAGTTGCATCCGCACGTGACAGTCGTCGTCGACGAGGCAGCGGCCGGTGAACTCCAACTAGCGGACTTCTACCGCTACACAACCGAGCACAAGCCGGCCGAGCAGGGCTACTGAAAAGCGGGTTACTGAAAAGCGGGCTACTGAAAAGCGGACTTGATCTCCAGCGCAGTTGAGGTCCTAGCCTCGGGGCATGATCAACGCTAGAGGTTCAGCGGTATCCCCGCGGGCGCCCCGGATTTTCTCACCACCGCTCAGGGTCGCGATCGTCGGAGCGGGGCCGGCGGGAATCCACGCTGCCGGCGCTCTCGCTGAACTGGCTCCTGGCACCAAGATAGACATGTTCGAGCGTCTACCGACGCCGTACGGACTCGTGCGCTACGGTCTCGCCCCAGGGCACGCCGAGTCCGAAAAGTTCGTCGATTCTCTGCACACCGTGCTGGTCGCCAGTGACTTCCGGCTGTTCTGCAACGTAGAGATCGGAAAGGACCTTTCCGTCGAGGACCTACGTTCTTCCTACGACGCGGTGATCATTGCAACCGGTGCGCCGCGGGATGCACTACTCGACATTCCAGGCGTCGAGCTTCCCGGTTCATTCGGGGCCGCCGATTTTGTCGGTTGGTACAACGATCACCCCGACGCCCCCCAACATTGGCCCCTGCACGCCGAGTCGGTGGCAGTGATCGGCGGCGGCAATGTCGCGCTCGATGTCACGCGGATGCTCCTCGTAGAGGCGCAATCGCTGCAGGCCACGGACGTCTCCGACGAAGTTCGGGAAGGGATCGCCGGCAGTCGCGTTCGTGAAGTACACATCTTTGTCCGGCGCGGACCCGCCGACGCTCGATTCTCCCCGAACGAGTTGCGCGCTCTCGGTGAACTACCCGGCGTAGATGTTGTCGTCGATGCTGCCGATGTCGCGCCGGACCGGCATATCGAGCGGATGACAAAACAGTTGGTGCACGCCCGACTGGCAGTCGAGACACTCCGTGGTTTCGCGGACACTGCACCTGCCGACCGAACTGCCCAGCGTCGAGTTCACCTGCACTTCTACCGACAGCCCGTGGAGATTCTCGGTAACGGGAAAGTCGAGGCACTCCGCGTCGAGCGGACTGACCCCGACGGCTACGGTCACGTCACCGCTTCGGGTGTCTGTACCGACTATCCGGTTCAAGCTGCGTACCGGGCAATCGGATTCCTCGGCACGCCACTTGCCGGGGTGCCCTTCGATCACGGGCGCGGCATAGTTTCGCACCGGAGCGGCGCGGTGGTCGACGAGAGCGGTCTACCGATCGCGGGCTTGTTCGTGACCGGTTGGATGAAGCGCGGTGCCGCGGGGCTGATCGGTGCGGCGCGGCCAGACGCCCGCCAAACAGTCGAAACGATGCTGCGCCAACTTGATTCGTTCGGCGGGCGCCGAGCAGATCGCAGCCGGATCGAGGAGGTCCTCGCGGCCGGCGATCTGTTTCCCGTCGATTGGGAAGGATGGCTTCGTATCGATGCCGCCGAAAAGGACCTCGGTGTCGAGCACGGACGTCCACGCGTCAAGATCGGTGACCGCGAAGAACTCGTTCGTATCGGCACGAAGTCGGCAGTTCACGCCGAATAGATTCGCTGGGGTCAGAGGTACCGCCGGGGTTACGCTGAAATGAGTCGCCTCGATTCATCGTGCTCGAGGTGCGGAGCAGAACTCATGAATGAACGTGGTGCGCAGGCCAGTGACGCGACAGTCGCGAGCGGGCCCCTGACCGAACGGGGCACCGTCACCGAGTTGCGCCTGTCCGCACTGCCAGTAGTACGTGGCGAATCGAACGATGCCGACGGTCTCGGGCGCCTGGTCGGGGACTGGGAGGCGGGACGAACGCCGTCCGACCTGAGTGAATATCTGCCCGATCCAGCCAAGATTCGTCGGGGCGCGCTGATCGAACTGGTCGGAATCGACATGGAGTACCGCTGGCTGAAGAATGACGGTCCGAAACGACTCACGGAGTATTGCGCCGAGTACCCGGAATTGCTCGAAGAGCCACTACCGGCCGAGCTTCTGTACGAGGAGTTCCGGCTGCGGAAGCAGGGCGGGGAGGACGTCGTAGCGGCCGAGTACCTCAGCGAGTTCCCTTTGCAGGCAGAGGGTTTCGAGCGGTTGTTCGACCGTGATTCGATGGCCGGCCGCGAAGACGTGATGATGTTGGGGCTCTCGGGTTTCGACGAGTTCGAGATCGGGCAGCGCCTCGATGATTTCGAACTGGTGTTGGAACTCGGGCACGGTGCATTCGCCCGAGTGTTCCTGGCACGGCAACTGTCGATGCAGCGGTGGGTTGCGTTGAAAATCTCGCGCAACGTCGGGGTCGAGCCGCAGACTCTCGCCCAACTCGACCATCCCAACATCGTTCGTGTCTTCGATCAACGGCTGCTCGAGGAACGCGCACTGCGAGTTCTGTTCATGGAATACGTGCCAGGCGGGACCTTGCTCGACGTGGTCAAACTTGTCCGCGTGACACCGCAGGCTCAGCGGTCCGGACAACTACTTCTCGACGCCATCGATCAGACCCTGGCGAAGAAGGGGGAGATGAAACCGAGCGAGACGAGTTTACGGAGCGAGATCGCAGCGATGTCGTGGCCGGAGACCGTGGCCTGGATGGGAATGAGACTGGCCGACGCCCTCGAGTACGCGCGTGAGCACGGCGTACTACATCGGGACATCAAGCCGGCGAACGTACTTCTCAGTGTCGAAGGCATTCCCAAACTCGCCGATTTCAACGTCAGTTCGAGCGAGGAGGTTTCGACCGAGGATGCTGCCTGCTTTGTCGGAGGCTCGCTTGCCTACATGTCTCCAGAGCAGTTGGAGGCCTGTGCCGTGGGGTCTCCCGGCACACTCGACACCCGTAGCGACATCTATGCACTCGGCGTGATGCTGTGGGAACTCCTCACCGGGAGTAGGCCTTTCACGGACGACGGCACGGGGGAGAACCCACCGTCGCCCAAGAAGGCGCTCGAGGCACGTCGGCGTGGGGTGGATCCCGCGGCCGAGGCCCGGTTACCGGACGACTGTCCGCCGGCGCTGCGCCGAGTGCTGGTGAAGTCTCTTTCGCCCGAGAGGGACGGAAGGTGGTCTGGCGGACGAAAGCTTGCCCGTCAGTTCGCACTGTGTCTGGACCGGTCTGCCCGGAACCTGGTGGACCCGCCGGAAGGGAGCCCGCGTTCGACGTTGTGGAAATGGGCACTGCCGATTCTTCTGGCCGCGATCGGAATTCCGAATCTCCTGGCGGCAGGCTACAACTACTACTACAACAAGATGCTGATCATCTCGGGACTCTCGCCCCAGGCTCAGCAGCACCTCGAGCAGGTTCATCTGGTCATCGGGGTGGCCGCGTTCTCGCTCGGTGCCGCGGCGATCCTGTATTGGTGCCGGCTTGCGCTCACTGTGCCTCACGGACTGCGTCACGGTCAGACGTACAGCGCGGAGGTCTTGAACAAAGCCCGTACCGCGACGCTGAACGTCGGACACCGCGCGGTGGTGATCGCATTCGGTCTGTGGGTCCTGGCCGGTATCGCATATCCAGTTGCGTTGCAGATTGCCGCCGGAGGTATTCCGCAACGAGCATACGTGCACCTGATGTCGTCGCTGGCAGTGTGCGGCGCCGTCGCAGTCGCGTATCCGTTCTTCATCCTGACGTACTACTCGGTTCGATGTCTGTATCCGATCTTGTTGTCACACGGCGAGTTACGAAGCGACGACGGACGCGATATTCGCTCGTTGGGTCGGAGCAGCACGCGTTACCTCGCAGTCGCGGCGTCGGTTCCACTGGTGGGAATCGCGGGACTCAGTTTTGTCGGTTCCGGGGCCGGGGAGGAACTCAACGCAACCGTCCGTGCGCTGTGTCTGGGCGGGATCGCGGGCTTCATCGTTGTGTATCAACTGTTTCGACGGATCGAAAGTGATCTCCGAGCACTGCTGCGCGTTGTGTCTCTCGAGGTGTCGGCGTCTCCGTAATTGCCTGACAACCGCACCCGGGTTGGCCTATTTGGCAGTGCTCTTGCGCGGTCGGCTGCGACGAACTGCTTTGGTGGGCGGCGGAGACTTCTCTTCTGATTCTTCCTGAGGGTCGTCGCGCCAGTGAATCTCGATTTCTATCTCGACCTCGTTGCCGTCGACTTCGATCTCGAGTTCCCACCGAACCTGTTCCGGAACACTGATTTCGATCGAGTCCCCACCCGACCCCAGTTCCACTTCCGATCCACTGGCGAGGGCCTGGCCGAGGGCGATGAGTCGGTCGGCGACTTCCTGCCGTGAGAGTTGTGACTTCCTCTTGATCTCCAATTTGGGCACGATCACTCCTGACCTCGGCGGATTCTCCCCTTCACCGTAGTTGGAACAAACGGAAGATTGTTACCTTTGGACGATGTCGACCCGCTACCACGTCACCTCCGCCTTGAACCGTGCGTCGATCCAGCGGTATGGATTGGACTGGCGCCGAATGGGCTCAGCTCGCGGAATCGCAGGAAGTCTACGAGCAGAGCAGGAGGGATGCTTCCTCGCCAGCGACGAGGGCGAACGGGACTGGTTTGTCAGAATGAACAACACCGGCGGCGCGGTTGACGTATGGGAAGTCGACGGTATCGACGCTGCATCTCTTGTTCAGTCGCCGGAGGGGCACTACTACTTCCCCGGCGTCATCGCCGCCGCTGAACTGCGACTGGCGCAACAAGACCTACCCCCAGTTCATCTCCCATGATTCCCGGGCCCGTTCGTCCTGTTCGGAGCGCTGACGAATCGGTCGGCAAATCCGCGTAGGCGAGGATTTTCGCGAAAGTCTGGGTTCAGTCCAGAAGATTGCGCAATAGTGGAAAGGTGCCTTCGACGCCGGATTATGCAGCCCAACTGCGTAACGCTGAGCTTCGCGTGACTCGTCCCAGAGTCACGGTGCTCGAGGTTGTGCATGCACGCCCACACGCAGCCACCGAGACTGTCTTCGATGCTGTGCGGGCTGTTCTGCCGGGGGTGTCGCGGCAGGCGGTCTACGACGTGTTGCACGCTCTCACCGACGCCGGGCTGATCAGGCGGATCCAACCGTCCGGATCGGTGGCGCTGTACGAGTCTCGCGTCGGTGACAACCACCATCACGTCGTCTGCCGGTCCTGTGGGGCCGTTGCAGATGTCGACTGTGCAGTCGGAGAGGCACCGTGCTTGACGCCGTCGGCGCACAACGGCTTCGTCCTCGATGAAGCCGAGGTCATCTACTGGGGCCTGTGTGCCGACTGTTCGACAACTCAGAGTTTGCGATCACACCCGTGATCGAAGTCCGTTCTACTCGCTCATGGAGGGATTACCGTGTCCGATAGTTGCCCGGTTGCTCACGATGGAAACACCGCGAGCACCAGCGAAAGTGAAAACCCCGCGATCCCGTCTCCGACACCGACCGGGAATCGTCCGAGAACCAACCGGGACTGGTGGCCGAATCAGCCGGATCTCTCTGTCTTGCATTCACATTCGTCGAAGTCGAATCCCATGGGTGCCGACTTCGACTACGCCCAGGAATTCGCCAAACTCGATGTCGAGGCGCTCAAGCGCGACGTCATCGCGCTGATGACGGCGTCGCAGGATTGGTGGCCGGCCGACTACGGACACTACGGCGGACTCTTCGTGCGTATGAGCTGGCACGCTGCCGGCACCTATCGCATCGCAGACGGCCGCGGCGGTGGCGGTCAAGGCGCTCAGCGTTTCGCCCCGCTCAACAGTTGGCCGGACAACGCCAGCCTCGACAAGGCACGTCGCCTGCTCTGGCCGGTCAAGCAGAAGTATGGAAAACAGGTTTCCTGGGCCGACCTGCTGGTGTTCGCAGGCAACTGCGCTCTGGAGTCGATGGGGTTCAAGACCTTCGGCTTCGGCTTCGGCCGAGAAGACATCTGGGAGCCCGAGGAGATCTACTGGGGTCCTGAGGACACCTGGCTCGGCGACGAGCGCTACAGCGGAGACCGTGAACTGTCCGGACCGCTCGGCGCAGTTCAGATGGGCCTGATCTACGTCAATCCCGAAGGACCCAACGGACAACCGGACCCGGTAGCGGCCGCCCGCGACATCCGAGAAACCTTCGCTCGCATGGCGATGAACGACGTGGAAACGGCCGCGCTGATCGCCGGCGGCCACACCTTCGGCAAGACACACGGTGCCGGTCCGGCCGACCTCGTCGGACCCGAACCGGAAGGCGCACCCGTCGAGCAACAGGGACTGGGCTGGAAGAGCGCCTTCGGTACGGGCGTGGGTAAGGACGCGATCACCAGTGGTCTCGAGGTCGTGTGGACTCCCACTCCGACGAAGTGGGACAACACTTTCCTGGAGATTCTGTACGGATACGACTGGGAGCTGACCAAGAGCCCGGCGGGTGCGTGGCAGTGGATCCCGAAGGATGGCGCGGGGGCCGGCACGATCCCGGATCCGTTCGATTCGTCGGCCGGACGTACTCCGACGATGCTGACCACCGACCTCTCCCTACGCCTGGATCCGACGTACGAGAAAATCACACGGCGTTGGCTCGATCATCCCGAAGAATTCGCTGAAGAGTTCGCCAAGGCTTGGTACAAGCTCCTGCATCGCGACATGGGACCGGTCACGCGCTACCTTGGACCGTGGGTTCCCGAACCGCAGTTGTGGCAGGACCCCGTTCCCTCGGCCGATGATCAACTGATCGGGGACGCGGACATCGCGATCCTCAAGAGTCGACTTCTCGATTCCGGGCTGTCCGTCTCACAGTTGGTATCGACCGCGTGGGCGTCGGCCGCGAGCTTCCGCAGCACTGACATGCGCGGCGGCGCCAACGGTGCGCGAATCCGCTTGGAGCCGCAGAAGAACTGGGAAGTCAACGAGCCCGCAGCCCTCTCCGCGGTGCTTCAGACCATCGAGCGAGTTCAGCAGGAATTCAACCAGGCTGGTGGAGCCAAGGTTTCACTCGCCGACCTGATCGTTCTGGGTGGTACAGCGGCAGTCGAGCAGGCCGCGAAGAACGCCGGACAAGACATCACGGTCTCGTTCACGCCGGGACGTACGGATGCGACTCAGGAGCAGACAGACGTCGACTCGTTCGAGGTACTCGAACCCCGGGCCGACGGATTCCGGAACTACCTCAAGGGAGGGGAGAAGATTCCGGCAGAGATTCTGTTGGTCGACCGCGCGTACATGCTGTCGCTGACCCCGCCCGAGGTGACAGTTCTGGTCGGCGGACTTCGCGCGCTGAACGCGAACTTCGGCAAGACCGGCCACGGGGTGTTCACCGACCGTCCCGAGACGTTGACCAACGATTTCTTCGTCAACCTTCTCGACATGGGTACCGAGTGGAAGCCGTCGAAGACGGAAGAGAACGTCTACGACGGGGTTGATCGGGCGACTGGAGATCCGAAGTACACGGCAACTGCGGTCGACCTTGTTTTCGGATCGAATTCGCAACTGCGCGCACTCTCCGAGGTGTACGCCAGCGAAGACGCGAAGCAGAAGTTCGCCGAGGACTTCGCTGCCGCCTGGACCAAGGTGATGGATCTCGACAGGTTCGACGTCAACTGATTCAGCAGATTAGCCGACGGCGCCCCGCGAGCTTTGTTCTCGCGGGGCGCCGCCGTTTCCCGCACGTGGTCGGGTGAACCACGCCGGATGGAGCCGTTGAAATCTGCAGATCTGCGGTGGTGGCCGGTTGACGAACTCCCGGAGAAGTTGGTCGACCACGAGCGTTTCGTGATCGAAGCCCACCACGCCGGTCAGCTCGCACCCATCCACAGTTACGGCTTCTGACCGAGCGAGGATCCAATTCAGGCTTCGCTCGCAACGATGACCGGGCAGTGAGCTTTTCGAATCATTGCACTGCTCGTGGTGCCGAGAGCGGTGTCGTCGAACGAACCTCGGCCGCGCCGGCCCACGACGAGAAGCCTTGCTTCGGTGGAGAGTTGTTCCAGAATGGCAACCGAAGGGCCGTCGAACTCGATCTGTCGGATGGTGACGCCGGGGTAGAGCGTGGCCCAACCTGACAGTTGCCACGTCAGCGGCGTCGAATGCTGGGGCGCGTGCCCGGCTGCGAAGTTTCGACTCAGCTCGGCCTCCGGCGGGGCAGCGTGCACGACGACCAGTTCGGTGCTCGCCGCCTCGGCTTCCTTGAATGCAATGGCCAAAGCGCTTTCGCTGTAGGCGCTTCCGTCCAAACCGACGACAACGGGAAGATCAGCCGTAGCCTGGCTTTCACACGAAGTTCCGACTGTTGCGAATGAACATGCCGGGGCGGGTGCAGTGAGATCGTCCTGTGGTGTGACGATCAGCGGGTTGACGATCAAGGCAGCCTCGGACGTCAACGCGGTGAGAATTGCGGTGTTCTCCCCGGAGATCAGATCGGTCCGGATCCGAAGATCTGGCGACACCGACTCTGCGATCTGAATGGCTTCCATGAACAGGCCGGTCGGTGATGCCGAGGTATTCGGATCGCCGGTGTTCGGATCTGCGGAGTTCGGAGCTACGAAAACTATTCGCATCCAGAGACTGTGGCGATGCGCGAACTCGGCCGCCCACGTGATCACGTCGGTGCGCAGCGGGGATCCATCGATGCACACGACGACCGCTCCGTCTGCGGACCACTCCGAGGTGAAGACGTCAGTCGAAAGTTGGGAGGTCATTCCGAGCTCCTCGCGTTATGTCTGTCGAAGGTTCTGCTGAATGCGAACTGGCTTGCAGGACAGTGCCGAACAGCAATCCTGCAACTACTATCGAGCAAGCGGCAGTTGTCAGGGGCAACCACACGAGCGTCGTGACTGCGAACATGAGGACGAGCAACGGCATCAGGAGATGGCCGGGTTTCGCTCGGCGTTCAACCTGCTGACTTTCTGCCCAAGCTCGATACTTCGTGCCGTCATTCATGTCGTTTCACCTCTGTGCTTACCGTGGAAACCGGCTTGTGACCAAGCAGTCCGACGTGCGCCTCGTCGCGCATCCTCTCGACCATGTGGGGGTAGTGCAGTTCGAATGCCGGCCGCTCACTGCGGATTCGGGGGAGTTCGGTGAAGTTGTGTCGTGGTGGCGGGCAGGACGTCGCCCATTCGAGTGAGTTTCCGAATCCCCAGGGATCGTCGACCGTCACGATCCGTCCGTACCGATAGCTCTTGAAAATGTTCCAGATGAACGGAATCGTCGAGGCTCCGAGCACAAACGCGCCGACGGTCGAGATCGTGTTGAGAAGAGTGAAATTGTCCGACGGCAGGTAATCCGCGTACCGCCGAGGCATACCCTGAGCGCCGAGCCAATGCTGGACGAGAAATGTCGCGTGAAAGCCGATCAGTGTCAACCAGAAGTGAATCTTGGCGAGCTTCTCGTCCAACATCCGGCCGGTCATTTTCGGGAACCAGAAATAGATTCCGGCGTATGTCGCGAACGCGATTGTTCCGAAGAGGACGTAGTGGAAATGCGCGACAACAAAGTACGAGTCGGTGACATGAAAGTCCAGGGGCGGGCTTGCGAGAATTACGCCGGAGAGTCCGCCGAACAGGAATGTGACCAGGAAGCCGACGGAGAACAGCATCGGCGACTCGAAAGTCAACTGCCCCTTCCACATCGTGCCGATCCAGTTGAAGAACTTGACTCCGGTGGGAACTGCGATGAGGAAGGTCATGAACGAGAAGTAGGGGAGGAGAACGGCGCCGGTTGCGTACATGTGGTGCGCCCACACAGCGATCGACAGAGCTGCAATTCCCAGTGTTGCGTAGACCAATCCGGTGTATCCGAAGATCGGCTTGCGGCTGAAGACAGGGAAGATCTCGGAGACTATGCCAAAGAACGGAAGCGCCAGAATGTAGACCTCGGGATGGCCGAAGAACCAGAACAGGTGCTGCCACAACATGACTCCACCTGTCGCGGGGTCGAACAAATGCGCTCCCAGGTGCCGGTCCACCCACAGCCCGATCAAGGCAGCAGCGAGCAGCGGAAAAACGAGGAGGATCAGCATGCTGGCGACCAGCGCATTCCACGTGAAGATCGGCATGCGGAACATCGTCATCCCGGGGGCCCGCAGGCAGACGATCGTCGAAACGATGTTGACTGCGCCGAGGATGGTGCCGACGCCGCCGAGAGTAAGCCCGATGATCCACAGGTCGGCACCCATACCGGGGGAGTGGAGTTCGCTGGTGAGTGGCACGTAAGCGGTCCAGCCGAAATCTGCTGCACCACCGGGTGTTACGAACCCGGCGGAGGCGATCAGGCCGCCGAAGAGATACAACCAGTAGCTGAACGCATTGAGCCGCGGGAAACACACGTCCGGCGAGCCGATCTGCAGCGGCATGAGGTAGTTGGCGAATCCGAAGAAGACCGGGGTCGCGTACAGCAAGAGCATGATCGTGCCGTGCATGGTGAACAACTGGTTGTACTGCTCGTTTGACAGGAATTGCATTCCCGGGACAGTCAATTCCATGCGCATGAGCAGCGCCATCAGTCCGCCGATCAGGAAGAAGGCAAACGATGTCACGATGTACATCAGCCCGATCATCTTGTGATCGGTGGTCCTCAGGATCTCGACCAGTTTCGAACCCTTCGGAGCGGTCCGGGGAGTTGCGCCGACGTGGATATCGACCTCGTCGACCGGCCGGGGCGCGAGATCAACCACGACGGCCGCCTGTGCGCATCGACGTGACGAAATACCGAGAATTCTTGGGACTGTGGAACATAAACGCAATGATCGCGGCGGCCACGACCTCGGACGAGGGGAAAAGGTCCCGAGGATCGGACAGGGCGGCATGGCGTAGATCACGTGGTCCGGTACGGTCGAAAGACAATTGTCCTTGCGGATGGAAAGCGAGTTGTCATGGCATGTCGTATCAGTGAATTGGTGCTCGGTTGCCGGGATCCTGAGGTTCTGGGGCGGTTCTGGTGCGAGGTCCTGGACTTCGTCGTGCTCGATCGAATGCACGACGGTTCTCTGGAGATCGGCCCGCGCGAAGGGTTCGGCGGTCCGCAGCCGACGATCATCCTCAGTCGCAGAGACGAACCGGAGAAGGGTAAGCCCCGCCTGCATATCGACGTCAACGCCACCGACCGCGATCAGGAAGCCGAACTGGAACGCCTATTGGGTCTTGGTGCGCGGCCGGCCGACATCGGCCAGACGGGGCAGGAACAATGGCATGTCCTGGCCGATCCAGAAGGTAACGAGTTCTGCCTGCTCAAGGCCCAACTGGATCCGCTCTGACGCTCAACGGTGCTGGATTGACAACGGACTTCGCCTGGGGCTCAGCGGAACTCGCCACACTAATTCGGTGACGCCGTTCTCGCTGGTGATGTTGCTCGAGCCGCCGCACTGACGAGCGCGGGTCGCCAGGTTGTCGAGACCGTGGATTCTGGTTGCCTGGTCGATTCCCACACCGTCGTCGACGATGCTGATGACAAGATCTTCCGTTGCCCGGATGGTGACGTCGATGGCGTTGGCATGGGCGTGCCGCAGAGCATTGCTCAACCCTTCTCGCACAACGGCTTCGGCGTGCGGGGCGAGTCGAGCCGGGACGGAACTGTCGATGGTCCCCTCGAAAGTGACGCTGGGAGTGATCGACGAGTGACCGGACAGACCGTTGACGGCGTCGAGTAATCGGCGTCGCAGGCTTGTGGGAGTCGACATCTCACTCGTGTGGAGGTCGAAGACTGCGGTGCGGATTTCGCGGACCGTTCGATCGAGTTGATCAACGGAGTTGTCCAACACCGTGCGAATGGTTTCCTCGTCGCCGGGACGTTGCAATGCCCCCTGCAAACTCAATCCGGTGGCGAACAACTGCTGAATGACGTGGTCGTGAAGATCACGCGCGATTCGGTCTCGATCTTCGAGGACGTCGACCAGTCGCTCTTTTCGTTGCTGTTCGGCGAATTCGACAGTGACAGCGGCGATGTCGGCCATTGCCGTCAGCTGCTCGATCTCATCGACGCCCCACGGACGATCGCTGCGGCGTGACGCGAAGAGGACGCCGCCGCCGAACGAGGTTCCCGACAATGGGAGTGCGACGACGGATTCCTCGCTGGAAACATGCAGTGCCGGAACAGCACTGGCGCTGGGGGCGGAAATCGTTCGCCGGCTGCGGGCAGCTTCGTCGATCACGGTTCCGGAAAGATCGAGAACTGTGCCGTCCGAGACGGTCATCCCGCGAGTCCGGGATTCTGCGACGTGAACACCCGGCCCTTCGCCGAGGTCGTAGCGAACTATGCACACCAGATTGCCGTCGGTGAGACGGCGCGTCGTGCGAACCAGTTCGGCCAGTGTCTCGTCGCGAGATCCTCCACTGAGCAGGCGTGCGTTTACGGCGGCGACGGCCTTGAGCCACGCTTCCCGCGTTTGGGATTCCTCGAACAGACGCGCATTGTCGATGGCGATGCTCGCAGCGTTTGCCAGAATCTGGAGTACGGCCTCGTCACGGTCGTCGAATGCAGTCCGTTCCGAGCTGTCCGCGAGGTAGATGCTGCCGAACACCTCGCCCCTGACGAAGATCGGAACACCGAGAAACGTGTCCATCGGTGGGTGATTGGTTGGAAACCCCGCCGAGGACGGGTGTGAGGCGATTCGGTCGGTTCGAACCGGACAAGGTTCTTGAACGACCAGGCCCAGCAGTCCGTGACCTTCGGGAAGATGCCCGATCTTGGCAACCTGCCCCTGATTCAAACCGGAATGGATGAAGCGGGACAAGCGGCCGTCGGGAGACTTCACGCCGAGCGCACCGTAGTCCGCTTCGAGCACATGTCTTGCGACATCGACTATCTGTTGCAGCGTTTCGTCGAGTTGGAGGGTGGACCCGACTGTCAATACGGCACTGAGCAGCTTGGGAATTGCAGTCGGGTTGAGGGCAGTCAGCTCTGCGCTTCCGGCGATGTCGCCGAAAAGGCTGAGCATGAGCGCGTCGCGGCTACCTGGCATGGTGTGTGCCTGTAGTGGCGGAGAATGGTGAACCGGACGGCGTCAGTAGGTGTGTGGTCGCCTGTCCCGATGGATCCGGGTAAGCAGTGCCCGCACGAAGCTTGGTCGCCAGAACTGCAGCCTGCGTTCGACGTTCGAGACCCAGTTTTTCGAGGATGCGTGAGACATAGTTCTTGACTGTTTTCTCCGAGAGTTCCGCGTGCGTGCTGATCTCTCGATTGCTCAGCCCCTTGCCGATCAACTCGAAGATCAACAGTTCCTGATCGGTCAACAGTGCTGCCGCAGTGCCCGACTCCTGCTCGGATCGGATGCGCCGGACCAAACCGACCACCGCCTGAGTGTTCAACAGCGATTTGCCGGTGGCGACCGTACGGATCGCGGATACCAGGTCGTGGCCGCGGATGTTCTTGAGGACGAATCCGCGTGCGCCGGCGATCAGGGCGTCGAGTAGGGCGTCGTCGTCGGAGTACGACGTGAGCATCAACGTGGCCGCTTCCGGACAGGTCGACGCCAGTTCCCGGCACAGTTCCACACCGTTGCCGTCGGGAAGTCTGACGTCCATGACGACCACGTCGGGTCGGCATTCGGGTATTCCATCCGAAGCTTCGCGAACACACGACGCCTCGCCCACAACGTTGAATCCCGATACCTGATTCAACAGGTCTGCCAATCCACGACGGACGATCTCGTGGTCGTCGACCAGATAGATGCCGATCGTCACGGTGGTCACCTCTTCCAGCTCGCGCCTGCCATCGATGTTACCGGACGGTAATGTACTGGCAAGGGCGGGTTGTTCGTCAAACGGTCGACAAAAAACCCGCGTCGAACGGTGCGAGACCGAGTGTCGATTGCACAGAGTCAAAGGTCCCGATCGCGACGAGATATGGATCACCGAGGTACGGCTAGGCGATCAGTGTGAAGTGAATGTGATTGCGCCGGTGCCGTTTCGATCGTTTCAGTCCGTAGGCGCGAGTTCGACCGAAACGTAAACTCCCTTGCCTTTTCGATGTGCGAGGGCTTCGCCAGGACGATCGATACCGTCCAGTTGGAGAACGATGGGGCCTTGTTCCGGATAGAAATTGCGCCACCAGCTTTTCTTGTCCGGCATGGCAACTCCGATCGTCACATGGTCGCCTTTTCTTTTGTAGGACACGGGCGCGCTGAAGGTGCGTCCCGATTTGCGGCCGACGTAGGTGATGACGGTCATTGAACGGCCGAGTAATTTGCCCACGATCGGAGCGCCGATCAGTGGTTGGACCACTACGTTGACGGCGGCGGATACACGTTGGAAAGTGTTCACAAGAAGCCCTTTCGCTTCGGATGCTGCACGGATTCGAACGCTGCACGGAAATGGTGCGTGCTGTAGTTCTATCCTGCTCGACGGTGATTGTCGCGTGGCAGAAATTGGTACAAACCGGTGCGCCGAAGCGAGTAGCGTGGGGGTACGTCGAGGGTCATTCGTATATGCGCGGTCAAGCCATGTCGTCCTCGACGCCAACCCGGTCTGTGGTCGAACGGCCGAGAACTGGAGCGCCTGTATGGCGTCGAACCCGTCCGATGTGTCGAATGCACCAGGGCAAGCCGAGTCGACAGACGCGGATCAGAAAACGCCGTCCATCTGCCCTGCGTGTCAGCACAGTATGGAATCCCACGATCCGCTCGGCGTTCGGTTCTGCGCAGTGACAGCCGACCGCGGTCTCGATCGAAAGTGCATCTGCGCTGCCGATCGTGAGGAGATGCAGCACTATTCGCGATACTGAGCTTTCGGGCTGAACAGCGCCCGAGATCCTTCAATTCGCAACGCCTGAACCGCTATTGACGGCGGTACAAACGCGGTCTAGATTAATCGAATCAAATTCGATTAATTGCGGAGGTGCTGGAAGTGGAGGCCGAACTTCTGTTCGTCGGAGGCACGATTCGTACGGGGGATTCGGCCCGCGGTGTCAGTGACGCATTGGCCGTTGCAGGCGGCAGAGTTGTTGCTTTGGGGGATGCGGCCAGGGCGTTGGAGTCGGCCCGTACGGAAGTTGTCGACTTGGCAGGGGGAGCGCTTCTACCGTCGTTCGGCGACGGCCATGTTCACCCGTTGATGGCTGGCCTGGAAATGCGCGGCGCCAAGATTCGTGATTGCGACAGCATCGACGAGGTAGTGCGGGAAGTGCGTCGCTGGGCGGACGCGAATCCGGACGCCGAGTGCATCTTCGGAGAGGGCGTCTCTCCCACTCTGGCGCCGGGCGGACTGTTCGACGCCCACTGGCTCGACGATGTAGTGCGAGACAGGCCCGTCGTCTTGCGCACGATGGACTATCACACCGCGTGGGTCAACAGCGCCGCGCTTCGGAGCGCCGGTCTGACGCGCGATACCCCGGATCCGGTCGGCGGGGAAATTGTGCGAACAGCTGACGGCGAGTTGCTGGGGACGCTGCGTGAATGGGGAGCGATCAACCTGGTACTGGCTCTTCTTCCCGAAGTAACACTTCACGACGGAGTCGATTCGCTTGCTGCGGCATCGAAAATGCTTGCGGCAGCGGGTATCACTTGGGTTCAGGATGCATGGACCGAGTTGGACGATGTCGAGATCTGGCTGGCCACCGCTGAAAGCGGGCGCCTGTCGACGCGAGTGAATCTTGCCTTCCGAGCAACACCTGAGAGCTGGAAAGCCGACCTACCGGCGTTTGTCGAGGCTCGGCAGAAAGTTGCAGAACGGGGCGGCGACACAGTCAGGGCCGAAACGGTGAAATTCTTCGCCGACGGTGTCATCGAGGCGGGCACGGCAGCGCTCCTTGCGCCGTACTCGGACTGCCCGCATTCGCACGGAATCAGTAACTGGACGACGGATGAACTCGGTCGGGTTGCAGCTGAAGTGGACCGGTTGGGCTTTCAGATCCATATCCATGCCATCGGTGATGCAGGTGTACGCATGGCGCTCGACGCGATCGAATACGTCGATAGATGTAATGGCCCGCGTGATCGGCGCGCCACGATCGCGCATCTGCAATTGGTTGACGGCGACGACCTCGACCGGTTCGAATCATTGGGCGTGATTGCCAATTTCCAGCCGCTCTGGGCTCAGCTCGATCCTCTGATGACGGAACTGACCATTCCGCGTATCGGCGTCGACCGCGGTGAGCTGCAATATCGCATCGGAAGTCTCGCCGAGCGAGGCGCGCGAGTGGCATTCGGCAGCGATTGGCCCATCACGGCCCACGAACCGATCAAGGGAATTGCCACCGCAATTCACCGCCAGACGTCTGCAGGAGTTCCGAGCGAAGGATGGCTGCCTCGTGAACGCGTCGGCCTCGACTGGGCCCTCGCGACGTATTCGGCCGGTATCGCCTATCAAGGGTTCGAAGAGAACTCGTGGGGTCGCCTCCTTCCGGGCATGCGAGCCGACATGATCCAGCTGCCCGTCGATCCCCGCCACCTTGCTTCGTCCAAGGAGCTCAGTGACCTGGTCGTGTCCCGAACCTGGTTGGCGGGTAAGCGCGTTCATTGACCTCCCGGCCGGATTCGCGAAGGCTACTCGTGCACCTCATGCAAGAGGCGTCGAAAACCTGAAAGCAATGCCGTCCAGCCGAGTTCGAAGGCTTGCTCGGCCCTGGCCGGTCCCCTCGGTGCCGCGGCAAGTGCCCGAGTCAGGGCGTCGTCGGGTGTTGTCGCGTCCGCTTCGATCATGACCTCCGGTGCGGCCGCGTCCAGTGCCGCTCCGAGCAGAAAATTCTCCGATGCAGTGATGACGGCCAAGATGTGGTCGTCCGGGAATCCCGCCTCGCACAGACCCGCAGCGGGAGCGCGGTACACCGACAGTGACGTGGGGTCGCGCACCGTCTCCGTGGCGAGGAGGCGGATGGAAGTGGGGTGGCGACTGAACGCGGCTCGATACGACCTCGCCCACTCGGAGAACGCTTCGTCCCATGGCAAGCGCTCGAACGCCGACCCGTCGATTTCACGTACGACGCGATCACGAACCAGGTCTACGACCGCGGCGCGGCCCTTGGCGTGGTGATAGATCGACGAGACTTGAACATTCAGGTGTTTCGCCAGGTCAGGCATCGTGAAGTCGCCGTCGCGGTCGACTAGTTCCAGTGCAGCCTTTGCGATCCGTTCGCGGTCCAGGCGTGCGATACGAGGTCTACCCACGGTCCCACCTCTCTAATCGAAGTTGATTCGATTATGCCCTTGTGGCGCCGGTCACAAGGATCTATCATAATCGAAACTGATTCGATTAATCCGGTCGGTGATTCCCGTTCCTGTTTTCTCCTCGTCATGCCCCCTTCCTTCACTGGAGAAGTGCCTCATGAAGAAATCTGAAACCTTGCCCACCGTGCAGCTGCAAGGAGGCGTCCTGGGCACTGCCGGGATCGTCTTCTTCGTCGTGGCCGCCGCGGCTCCATTGCTGGTGATGGCAGGGGTCGCGCCGCTGGCCTTGAACATTGCAGGCATCGGGGCTCCGGGCGGATACATCTTGGCGGGGCTCGCGTTGGGAGTGTTCGCAATCGGTTTCACTGCGATGAGCAAGTACATCCACAATGCAGGCGCCTTCTACGCCTACATTTCAGTTGGACTCGGGCCTCGCTGGGGGCTCGCCGCAGCAGTACTCGCGTTGGTGTCCTACAACGCTCTCGAGATCGGAATCTTCGGGGCTCTAGGATATTTCGCTCAAACCACTATGGCGGACCTGGTCGGGGTAGATCTGCCGTGGGGATTGTGGTCGCTGTTGGGTGTTGGATTGGTGTGGTTCCTCGGATCTCGATCGGTACACCTCGGGGCGCGATTTTTGATCCTTTTGCTGACCGCGGAGACAGGGATTCTGGTTCTGCTCGCAGGAGCGGTCCTCTTTCAAGGCGGAGCCGTCGGAATCGATGTCGAATCCTTTGCTCCTTCCAATGTTTTCGGTCCAGGCCTCGGCGGGGTGTTGACTCTGGCCTTCGCTGCGTTCATCGGATTCGAAGCCACCGCCCTGTATCGGGAGGAAGCAAAAGATCCCGCTCGGACGGTTCCGCGGGCAACGTACATTGCCGTCGCGTTCCTCGGACTCTTCTACGCATTCATGGTGTGGATCATCATTCAGGCGTACGGCCCGGATCAGGCTCTCGCGCTTGCTGCTTCCGACCCCGCCGGCATGTACTTCAACGCGATCGAGCAGTACGTCGGCGGTTGGGCGAGCACCTTGATGGAACTGTTGATCATCACGAGCATTCTCGCCAGTCTGCTCGCGTTCCACAACGCGATCACCCGCTACGTCTTTGCGCTCTCGCGTGAACGCGTGCTGCCCCGAGCGTTGGGCAAACTACATCCGGTCTACAAGTCGCCCTACGTTGCCAGCGCAGTCCAGAGTTTCCTCGCGATGGTGGTGATCGTCGTGTTCGTGATCATCGGCGCAGACCCGTACCTCGAACTCCTGCTGTGGGTGAACTCGCCAGGCATTGTCGGCATCGTCGTGCTTCAGGTCATGGCGGCCGCGGCTGTCATCGCATTCTTCTGGAAAGATCGCCGTGGGCATTCGGTGTGGAGAGTCTTGATCGCGCCCGCATCCGCTCTCCTGATGTTGGTCTACGCAACGTATTTGATCGTTGATCAGATGGAGCTGATCACTGCCGCCGGCACGGCAGTGAACGTGGTGCTCGTTGCCGTCACACCGGTCAGCTTGGCTGTCGGCTGGCTACTCGGCTCCCGACTCGAACGACGTGACCCGGCGCAGTTCGCCCGGCTGGGAACTACCGACGTCGACGCCGGTCCTTCGGCCTGACTCGGCTTTTACTCCACCAGTGGTGTTCTCCTATTTGTTCGTCTTCGGGAGGCCCGGGGGATTGACCAGCGACTTGTCGACTGCCTCGTTGGTGATCTTCCATCGCTCGAGAACTTGCTCGTATGTGCCGTTTTCGATGAGATGATCTATCGCTTCGCTGATCGGTTGTACCAAGCCGTTGTCTTTCTTGACCAGTACACCGATCTGGCCCAACGCGGCCTCACCGGCCCCGGAGAACTGGCCGATCACTTCGTTCTCGCCAGTCTGTGCAGCGTGAAACTGCGATGACGGGTTGGGGCCGAAGTAAGCATCGATTCGACCGGAGGACAGCGGCAGGTAGTAGTCAGTGGTCTTCTGGTACACGGTGATTTCAGCGGGAGCACGCCCGGCCGCGACGTTGTCCTCGTTCCACTTCACAAGCAATGCCTCCTGATTGGTGGCAGCGCCGACTCCGATCTTCAGTCCGGCGATGTCTTCCGGCTTCTCGAGTGAGAGATTCTTGTCCTTTCTGACTTCGAATGCGAGAGTATCGAGGCGGTACGTCGCGAAGTCGTACTTCTCTTTACGCTCTTCGGTGACCGTCACGTTGGAGATGAACGCATCTGCATCTCCCGAATCGATCCGCACTGAATTCTGCGCCCAATCCGCGACCTGAAGGTCGATTTTCAACCCGAGCACCTCTGCAATCAAATACGCGAAGTCGGTCTCGGAACCGATGACCGTCTTGTCGTCGTCGGCATAGAAGCGCAACGGCGGCGCGGTTCCAGCGTTGCCGGTGATTCGGATCGTGCCCCGGTCGCGGAACTCCTGAGGGACCTTCGCTGCGATCGAATCAACCTTGTCGGTACTGATGCGGTTCTGCTCGGCCGACAAGTTGATACCGGATGTTGTTGCACCGGAGTGTTGCTCGGTCGATTCTTCATCTGGGCTTCCGCAAGCGGTACCAAGGAGGGCAACTATGGCCAGGACAGAGATCAGAAGCGTCGCGGTGCGAGGACGGGTGAACATCGGGTTCCTTCCGAGAAAAGGGTTTGTCGAAGCAGGTTGTCGAGTTGAGGAAGTGTGAACTAGCTCTTCCACGCATCCACGAAGTCCACCGAGTAGAGATCGGCTTGGATGCGCAGGTCGTGAACCGCGGGAGTCGTCGCGTAGATCAACGAAGAGGCGTGCAACGGGATCGCCAGTGCCTGATCGGCAATCAGCTCCTGAATCTCCTTCAACACTTCGTTTCTCGCATCGATGTCAACGGTCTGAGATTGTTTGACCAGCAACGCATTCAGCTCGGGAGTCGAGGCGATGCCTTTGGTCGAGCCGAGAGTGGGACTGAACACCAGCAGTACGTCACCGTCGGCGCGCAAGCTCTGGAAGTAGATCGATTCCCACGTGCCGTCGGTTCTCGCGGCGTTGTCCTCGGCAGTCGAGCGAGGTTGCAAGTTCACCGTGACTCCGATGTCGCGCAGCTGAGATTGGATCAGTTCGAACTGCGATTGTGGGAGGTGGTTGCGGTAGGCCAATTCCACGTTCAGTTTCTCACCATCCTTGGTTCGGAATCCGTCACCGCCGACTGTCCATCCACTGGCGTCCAGCAGTGACTTCGCACCCGACGGATCATAGGTGTACTCGGACGAGAGATCGGTGTAGCCGGGCGCTTTCACAGACAGGATGCTGCGTGCTTTCTCGTCACTCGGTGTGTAGGTGGTATCGATGATCTGTTGGGTATCGATACCCTTCACCAAGGCGCGCCGCACGTTCAGGTCCGCAAGTACCGGCGCGAACGTGGGGTTGAGCAAGAGCGAGTCGTTGATGCCGGCAGCAATGGACGGGATGACAGTGAGTCCGGCGCTTTGTGCGCGGTCGACGTCTGTGCTCGGAATGTCGATCGCGGCGTCCAGTTGTCCTGACGTCAAACCGCCGATTCGCACCGAGGATTCGGGGACCACCAAAAAGGTGATCGAATCCAGATATGCCTCTCCCTTGTTCTTGTTGAGTGAGGATCCCCAGTGGTACCCGTCCCGACGGGCGAGTACGACCTTCGCGTTGGTCTCCAGTTCTTTCTGTACGAATGGACCTGAAGCGATAACGCCCTGGGCGCAGCGTTCTTCGGGCGTCTTCTTCAAGGATTCCGGTGCGATGATGGCGAGCGTGTCGGAGCGGGCGGCTTGAAGGAATCCTGCCGATGGTTCCGAGAAATCGAGTGCGACGGTCGAGGGGTCGAGTACCTCGGCCCCGATGAAGGTCGCGAGATGAGATTTCGCAGTGGTTGCGAAACCGCTGTCTCCCAGTCTTTTCTGGCTCTCGAAGTTATCTGCCACGACCTGTGCATCCAGACGTTCGCCGTTGCTGAAGGTAACTCCGTCCTGGAGAGTGAAGACGAATCGTCGACCGTCGTTCTGGACCTCCCAGGACGTCGCCAACCAAGGAACGATCTCCCCGGTGTCGAGATTCTGGTCGACGAGTTTGTCGTAGAGGGGATGGAACGCCGTAGCGGTTTGACCGTTCAGGGTCTTGTCGATGCACGGTGGAAACGTATTGATGGCAAAGGTCAGATCGCCCCCGGACGCGGGCTCGGAGTCCGCGCTGGCAGTTGGTATTGCAGTGCTGCAACCAGCCGCAACTGCAAGCGTCGACGCCAGGATGGCGACTCGGATCGGTGTGGATGAAAGCCGCGACGTCGTCATGGACTGAGTTCCGTTCATCGTGTGGAAGTGCGAGTGGAATCGAAGATGTTGGACCGCAAGGTCGTTCCGGTGTATTCGCGCCGGAACACGCCCCGATCTTGCAGAAGTGGCACAACGGAACTGGCGAAGTCGTCGAGCCCCCTGGGGAAGTGGGTAGCCGTCAGGATGAAACCGTCAGTTGCTCCCGATTCGAAGAGATGTGTCAACTCGTCCGCTACCTCTTGCGGCGAGCCGACAATCTCGGGAGTGAGATCGTTACGCGCGAACAACTGTGCGGCTTCGGCGATAGTGAGATCCTGGGCGTCGATCAGCCGCGCCAGACGACGCGACGGACCTTTTCCCTGATCGACGACGTCGTTGATCGGAGTTGTCGGATCGAACTGCGACAGATCGAGTCCGGCGGAGTGGGAGACCCACTCGATTGCTGCATCCGGATGGATCAGGGATCGCAGATACTCCTGCCGTTCCTTCGCGATGCTCGTCGTCTCGCCGACTATCGGTTGCACGGCGGCGACGAGGCGCACCGAATCGGGGTCGCGTCCAGCCTCTTCCGCGTAGCCGCGAATTGCCTGGCGCTTCGCTCGAAGATCTTCCTCCAACGGGTCGATCGCAAAGACCAGATCTGCCCACCGCCCACCGAACTCGCGCCCTCGCGCCGATTCACCTGCCTGGATGAAGACCGGGCGGCCCTGAGGTGATTGTGGCAAGGTGAGTGGACCCTGCACCGACAAGTATTTGCCCTTGTAGTCGGCCGCGTGAATCTTGCTTGTGTCTGCGTAGATTCCGCTGTCGCGATCGGCCAATACGGCGTCGCCGTCCCACGATGACCAGAGTGCGGTGGTCGCTTCGAGAACCTCGTCGCCGCGCTCGTACAGTTCTTCTCTCGGAAGCCGATCGACTTCGGGAAAGTTGTCGTTTGCCGGACCGGGCGCCGTCATCACGATGTTCCAGGCCGCGCGCCCACCGCTGAGTATGTCGAGGCTGCCCAGAGTTCTCGCCAGGTTGTACGGGCTGTTGAAGCTTGCCGAAAGGGTTACGCCGAGACCGATACGATTTGTTGCGCCGGCCACCACTGCAGCCAACTGCGTCGGATCATGTTGAAAGCCGGTCAGCAGACCGTATTTGGTGTGGCCGTCGACGTAGTGCACACGCTCAGGTATCAATATCAGGTCGAATTTCGCTCGTTCCGCGGCTTGCGCGTATCGCTCGTAGAGCGCTCTGTCCTCGAAGGCATTCTCCGAGTACGAATGTCGCCACATTCCGGCACTGTGCATACTCGGAAACACCATGTAGGCGCCGAGGATCATCTGTCGTGTCATCGCTGGTCCGGATTCCTTGGTGTGTGATGGATGTCAGTGGAGACGGGTCGTTCGGGGTCGGCGCTCCACCCCGACCACGACGCGACGTAGACCGCGGAGCTGATGCCGACCGCTGCAAGCGCCAGTGCGTTGTGCGACGCGGCAACTCCGCCGCCGCAATACGACACGACGGTGCCACCACGCTCTATTCCGAACTGGTGGAAGTATTCTCGTAACTCGCGGTCGGGAAGTAGGAAGCCGTTGTCGTCGAGTAGGTCAGTTGCCGGCGCTGAGATAGATCCGGGGATGTGGCCGGCGCGGAAACTGCTCGATCCTCGGGCGTCGAGCAATCTGCCGGCCGATGCCGCGCGCAGGGCGCCTTCTGCGTCGGCGAGTGTCGTGCTAGCGGTGGAAGGTGGTACGGGCATCGAATCGTTTGTCGATATGGGTTTTCGGGATGAAGCCCATGCGGACGATCCGCCGTCCAAGTACCGCACTGAACGTCCCGCCCAGCGAAGCGTGAACCACGCGCGGGCCGCAAGCAGGGGGCTGTCCGAACTGTAGACCACGATGTGAGCATCGGCGGATACTTTCAGATCGTTCAGTGTTCTTCCGAATGCGTCGAGATCTGGCAGTGGTCGATTCCCTTCAGTCCCGCCGCCACTGCTTTGAAAGTCGTTGATCGACAATGTGATGGACTGCGGCGCAGTAATGATTCCGGCTCCGCCCTCGCTGTTGTCTCGTACCACGTTGACGACGACGAGCGTCCGATCGGAACGAAGGAGTTCGCGGAGTTCGGTTGCGGAAACAATGACTGCGCGACGCTCGATTCCCCCTGCTTCTGGCATGAAAGATATTGTGTAACAATTGCTTCAGTCAAGAAAGAGATAAGATCGTGGCAATCTTTACTCATGGCGCCACGGCTGCCAGCACTTGTCCGGCATCGATGACATCTCCCACCGTTACTGTCACCGCCGAGACGATTCCGGGTGAGGAAGCACGAAGGGCAGTCTCCATCTTCATTGCTTCTACGACCGCGACGACATCACCTTCCGACACCCGCGTTCCAGTCTGCAGCACTGCCAGCACGGTTCCCGGCATCTTCGATGTGATCTCTCCGTCGCTGAGATCGGAATCCTTTGCTGTATAGACTTTCTCGATCACCTTCACGGTCCAGCCACCAACGCACACCCATGTACCGGTGCCGACTCCGAGGCGTCCAGCGGTGGTTGTCAAACCATCGGCGACCAGGCTGAGTGTCACTTCGTCGGTTCCGCCCCTGACGACCACCGAAATGTTCCGGCCGTCGGCGGCGACAATCCAGTGGTTGCTTCGTTGTGAGATGACCGTTGTCGGCACGACGCGGCCGTCGGCAATGAGTTCGCGTCCGATCGGGTCGGATCCCACCTTGCGCAATGTCTCTCGATGTAGTCCGTGGGGGCCGGTCCATGACGACCCGGTGACCGGCGATTGTTCCTCGACGGAAGTCCACACCATCGCAACAGCAGCGGCGGTGGCCTGGAGCTCTGCAGAATCCGGGATCAACCGAGTGAGGTGCTCGTCGACGAAGGAAGTGTGAATGTCATCCGCGCGCACAGCCGGTGTCGCCAAGAGAAGTCGGAGGAAACCGATATTCGAGGTTCCACCGAAGTAACTGGAGTCGGCCAAAGCTCGGTCCAATGATTCCAGTGCGGTTGACCGCGTCGGACCGCTTGCTATGACCTTTGCGATCATCGGATCGTAGAACGGCGCAATGCTGCCGGCACCCTCGAAAGCACTGTCGATGCGAACTGCCGATGGCCAGGCTACGTCCACGGAATGTGAAGGTGCGGGCCGAAATCCGTTCGACGGATCCTCGGCGTAGATTCTGGCTTGCACCGCGAAACCCCGCAGCGCGATATCGCGCTGCCGTAACGGCAAACGGGCGCCGAGGGCGATGTCGAGTTGCAGTTCGACGAGATCGACGCCGGTCACTTCCTCGGTGACCGTGTGTTCGACTTGCAGGCGCGTGTTGACTTCGAGGAAGTAGTAGCGGTTTTCGGCGTCAACCAGAAATTCGACGGTTGCCGCATTCACGTAGCCGACGCCTCCGAGTAGTCGCAGAGCGTCGTGCTGCATGGCTCCCAGGACCGATTCGGGGACAGAACTTGCCGGTGCCTGCTCGATGATCTTCTGGTTCCGACGCTGTAGGGAGCATTCACGGGTGAAGAAGTGAACTCCTGTACCGAAGGAATCGAAGAGGACCTGAACTTCGATGTGACGCGGACGCTCCACCAGCGTTTCGATCATCAGGTCGCCGCGGCCGAAGTTCCTTTCGTTCAAACCGATTGCAGAGGTGATGACCTCTCGTGCGTCATCACCCGGATGTAGTCGAACCATCCCCTTGCCGCCGCCCCCGAACACCGGTTTCAGCAGCACCGGCACGTCGAGAGATCGAACGTGACCGAGGACGGTATCGGGATCGGCGCTTGCCTCGCCCCACGCGGTGAGAGTCGGGATGCCGGCGTCAGCGGCGGCCTTCTTCGCTCTTGCCTTGTCTCCGAGTAGAGCGATGGATTCAGCGGCCGGACCGACGAATGTCAGACCTGCAGCGACGACGGCTTCAGCGAAATCGGAGTGTTCGGAGAGGAATCCGTAACCCGGGTGCACGGCATCGCAATCCGCGGCCAGCGCGGCCGCAATGATTTGATCCGAATTGGTGTAGGAATCCGAGGGGATGTCTCCGTCCAGAAGCACGGTGTGATCGGCGAGGCGATGCCACTGTGCGTGTGAATCGACGGGGGAGGAGATCGTCACTACCGACATGCCGAGACGACGGGCCGTGCGCGCGATGCGCGTGACGATTTCACCCCGATTGGCGATGAGAAGTCGAGTCATGTTCTCACATCCTGAAGACGCCGAAGCGCGTAGTTCCGTGATTGCGGGGAAGCATGGACAGCGCGAGTGAAACCCAGGATCGCGTGTCGACCGGGTCGACGATCGCGTCCACCCATAGCCTGGATGCGACGTACACCGACTCGCCCTGCCGGTCGTAACCTTCGCGTATCGGCCGTTTGATTTCCTCGATTTCCTCTTCCGTGAGCGGAGTTCCGCGTGTGCGCGCAGATTCGATCTTCATCAATGCCATCACCGACGCTGCTTGCTCGGAACCGACCACGGTGGTCTTCGCGTTCGGCCACACGGCCATGAAGTCAGGACCTATCGAGCGTCCGCACATCGCGAGGTTTCCCGCCCCGTAGCTTCCGCCGATGACGATGCTGAGCTTGGGAACCCTGGCGCAGGCAACGGCATTGACCAGTTTCGCTCCGTGTTTGGCGATACCTTCCGCTTCGTACTGCTTCCCGACCATGAATCCGTTGACGTTGTGCAGGAACAACAATGGGATGTCTCGTTGTGAGCACAGTTCGACGAAGTTCGCGGCCTTGAGGGAGTCCTCCGAAAAGAGCACACCGTCGTTCATGATGACCCCGACGGTGTACCCCTCGATGTGGCCGGTCCCGCAGACGATGGTTCGGCCGTAATTCGCTCGGTACTCGACTAATTCGCTGGCATCGAGCAGGTGGGCCAGAACGTCGCGCGCGACGATCGGGGTTTTCGAGGAAGCCGGGATCACCGTGTCGAGCGATTCGGGGGAGTGAAGAGGTGGTCGCGGAGATCGTGACGGCGCCCGTACCTCCCGTCGATCACCGCGGGCGACGATGTCGGCGATCATGCTCAGAGCCTCGATGTCGTCGTTGGCGATGTGATCGACGACGCCGCTGATCACCCCGTGCACGTCGGCGCCGCCGAGCTCTTGCGGTTCGACGTCGACACCGGTTGCAGCCTTGACCAACTGAGGGCCGCCCAGATAGACGGTGCCGGTACCGCGGACGATGACGGTCTCGTCGCACATCGCTGGGATGTATGCACCTCCAGCCGTGCAGGAACCCATGACCGCTGCGATCTGAACGATGCCGTCCGCCGACATTTCGGCGATGTTCTTGAACATCTCGCCGAAATGGTGCTCGTCGGGGAAGATCTCGTCCTGCATCGGAAGGAAAACACCTCCGGAATCGACGAGATAGACACACGGCAGCCTCAGCCGACGAGCGACGGATTGCAATCGCAGTTGCTTCTTGACGGTCAGCGGGTAGTAGGTGCCGCCCTTGACGGTGGCGTCGTTCGCGAAGATGGCGCAGAGTGAGCCGCGGATGAGCCCTACGCCCGTGACCAGACCAGCCGACGGGAGTTGCTCGTCGTACACCTCGAATCCGGCCAGTTGTCCGATCTCGAAGAACGGGGACTGCACGTCGAGAAGAGCATCGATGCGTTCGCGAGCGGGCAATTTGCCGCGAGCCCGGTGCTTGGCGACCGACCGCTCGGGTGCCCCGTGAACGGACAAGTGTTGCGCGTCCGCAACTCGCTCGCGAATTTGCTTGTATGCCAGTAAGTTTTGCTCGCGGGTACCGGGGTCGAGTTGTGCGGTGCGTTCAATGACGGGCATGGGACGTACCTACTGTCGGTTCGGAGGAAGCTGTGCGGAGGGAGAATACGAGCGCAGTCGCTGCTGCAGTGATCAGTGCGACGATTGCCGACCACACGTGTTCATCGGATGCGAGAGGTCCGACTACAGAGGCGATGCCGGCAATCCCCTGCTGTACGAGTCCGCAGTACGCGACGGCGATGGCTCCGCCTTCAGCAAAATGCGTCACTGCTGATGCTGCCGAGTTCGGGAAGAGAAGTGATTGCCCAAATGTCAGTGCGATGTATCCGAGCAGGAAGACCGCGAGCAACGGCGTGGAACCGAGTGGGGCATACCAGCAGAGCATGAGGACGAGGCCGGCAAGCAGCATGCACAGCGCACCTCGACGCATTAACTTCTCTGAACCGACGGTTGTGGCCCTTCGATTGACGTAAAGCGCGCCGCTGAAGTAGGCGGTTCCGTAGAGGATTCCGAAGGCTCCGAATGCCCACGGTTGCAAGTCGAATCGATCGCTGAACAGGAAGGGGCTCGATTGCTGCACAAGGACTATCGCGCCGAAACCCAGGCCCCCCGCAATGGCTGGTTTGTAGAACTGCGGTGTCAGGACTATGGCATTCCACCGAACAACGCGTTCGTTGTTGTCGCGGACTGTGGTGTTCTCGGTCCTCAGTGCCACCGCAGCGAGTGCTGCTCCGAATACTCCGAGCACGCCGAAGCCGGTTCGCCACGAGGTGAACGACGCGAGAGCGCCGCCGATCAGTTGGCCACCGCCCAGTGCCACCACAAATGCCATCGACAACAGCGACAATCGACTAGCCAACTCCGAACCGGTGAACTTGTCCTTCACCATCATTCGCACGATGATGGCCGCACCCCCTGCTCCGATGCCTTGAACGATCCGGCCGATCAGTAGTACGGCGGCGCTCTGGACCAAAGCCAATGCAACGCAGGCAATCACGAACAGTATTAAGCTGGACAACAGTGCCGTCCTGCGTCCGAGTCGATCTGCCAACCGCCCCCACACGACCACCGGAAGTGCGGCACTGATCACGAAGAGTGTCACAGACCACTTCACCACGGAATCTTCGATGCCCAGATCCGTCGCGATCTTCGGCAGTGAAGGGAGGTAGATGGTCGTGGCCATTTGTGCTGTCAACACGACGGCACAAGCCAGAGGTGTCACTGCGACAGTGCGGTCGTCGCTCATTCCGTGACACTTCGTAGGACGTCGGCGAAGCGCTCGATCGTTGCATGTGGAAGGTCCGCCCGAAGCATCAGTCTCAGCCCGGCTTTGCCCCGGCCGATGACAGGGAAGAAGACCGCCGATGTGTAGAAACCGCTAGCCAGCAGTTTCTGTGCTGCGGTGATGGTTTGTTCTTCCTCGTGGAGCGTGACGAAGCGGATCGGGAGTCCATCGCCCGATGCCGGCGTGTCGACGAGCGAATCGAACAGTTCGACAACCGTGCGGAGTTGCCGCTGCCGCTTGTCGACCTCTCCGCTGCGGTGGAGCTCCACGGACGCCGCAATAGCACCCAGCCCGGCTACGTTCACACGCTGCGACCACGTCAACGGGCCGCCGTAGCGAAGTGCGAGATCACGATTTCGGCTGCCCCCGTTCCGACCGAGTGCGATCGCGCCGCCGGAAGCACCGAATCCCTTGTTCAGTGATGTCAGCAAGAATGTTCGATCATTGAGGCTGCCGATGAGATCCAGGACCGCGCCACGCCCGTTGTGTCCGATGACCGAGGTGCTGTGCGCCTCGTCGAGAACGAGAATCAGTCCGTATTTGGCCTGTAATGCAAACAGTTCGTTCAGCGGCGCCTTCCCGCCTGTGCTGTAGACGGTGTCCGCCACGTATGCCACCTGAGAATTTGTTCGGCAAAGACTTTCGAGTTCATCGACGTCGTCGTGCCGAATGGTCACGATCGTCGTTTCGTCGGCGACGCTCGCCTTCATGGCATTGAGGCAGAAGTGTGCGTTCTTGTCGAACACCATGAGGGGAGGTTCACCGCCGGTGAGCAATCCGGACGCAACGAGGGGGAGCAAACTCCACGCAGCGTTTGCGGCGGATCCGAGGGTGAGCACATGTGCGTCAAGCAGTTCGCTCAACGCGGCCTCTGTGTCGTCGAGAAGGCTGGAGTGGACTCTCATCCGCGAGATGGAACTGTTCAACGTTCGTTCGCGCTCGAGAGCGGCGATCGCACCCGAACGAATTCGGTCGTCGGTGTCGAGCCCCAGATACGAGTACGTGGAGAAGTTCTCGAATTCGTATCCTTGGATCGTCCGGTGTTCGAAACCTGCGACGCGATCGGCGGTGATATCGGCCAGACCCTCACTGACTGCGCGATCCCAGAATGGGTTGCTCAAATCAGCAGCACGCCTGAGGTTGGAGTACAGATTCCTATCTTTCAAGCTCTCGGCAACCGTCATTTCGCGGCTGGTCCCTTCACTGGATTCGATAGCGGAATTACTGCGTTGATGCACTGAGATGCATCATCGTCAGTTGACATCGCTCATTGAGAACGAAAGACAATTCGATGTCAAGCATTACGGAATCGAGACGCCGAGAAAAAGGAAGAAACCCGGTAGTTTGGAACTAGTTGAATCTGTAACTTAAGCCGTTGTTCCAGTTCAGTGGTGGTGATGAATTATCACGATTCCCCGTGATAAATCGGATAATGTCGTGAGTCACAGGCTTGTGTGCGCTTCCACGTGATGTCCGAAGAATATTATGATCCGCATGCGTCAAAGGGTTGGCATGGAAGCGATAAGGCTTCTGTCTCATATTTTTCGAGGATCTCGTGGAGGTTCGGCAATCAGGCAATTAGGCGATCGTGTATCTGGAATCGATTTTCTTCTTAATGAATTTCAAGACGTGTTAGGTCCGCTTATCGAATTCTTTACTCGTCGGATGGATGATCCGGCAATGATTCATTCTCGTCGCGACCACTTGCCGCGCAGAACCATCAGTGCGGTAAGGGTGAGGCCCCATCCGATCGTGGACAGTGCGACGCCCACGCCTGCCTGACCGGTGACATCAGTACTGGCGTCGATACTGAATGCTGTGGTGAATCCCGCAGCCGTGCCGGCAGCTGCAGTCAGGCCGCCTGCCTTCATCCATTGCGACCGATGTGCGGAAACGAAACACGCGAGGATCACCGTTAATCCGCAGGCAAACACCTGCCAGGGAGGAAACTGCGTCGGGGCAGGCAGGCCGGGGCCGCGGAATCCGCCTTTGTAGTCGGCTGACCAGCTGAGCCAGCCCACACAAGACAGAAAGCCCAGCGCAAAGGCCAACAGGCCGGTGCGCCACAGTCCGAGTGGGCCCGATCCCGTGCGCCCGGCGTCGAGGGCGGTCGTGGAGTGCTCCACGCCACTTCGTTCCGAACGCCAGATTGTCCAGATGATGCTCGCGCCGATAGTTGTGGGCACGCCGACGAAGATGAAGGCAATCCAGAGAAACTGCGGCCAGGAAAACTCGAGATCGACAGTCATGATCGGAGTATGCGCGAACTTCGAATCCTGTGCGCCCATCTACCGATCTGGCGAGTTGCGGGTCAACCTTCCTCGACCTTCTCCACATGTGTACTTGTCGGGTCCAGGTCGAAATTCCGTGCGTTGATCAGTCGAAGCCTGGGCGCCGGATCGCCCGTGGTGTCGTCGATCAAGATCGAGTGTGGCTCACCGTCATCGAAGGCGTGGCGCTCTCCCCATTGCCGCAGGCTCGTGATCACGATGAACAGATCCATACCGCGTTCGGTCAAGACGTACTCGTTGCGAGTACCTTGCTCGTTCGGTCGGACTTCGAAAATTCCTTGCTCGACAAGGGTTTTCAGCCTGTCCGTCAAGATATTCTTTGCGATGCCCAGGTTTCGCTGAAACTGACTGAACCTCGACGACCCGTCGAAGGCGTCTCGCACGATCAACAGCGACCATCTGTCGCCGATGATGTCGGCCGCTCGGGCCGTCGGGCAGTGCGGGTCCGTCCATTGCGTGCGATCAGGCATCGGATTCCTCATTGGTTGCGTTTTGAAACTGTATTGACATAGTCTTCAAATGGTATCAAAACGCAACCAAATTGAGGTGGAAGTGACTGCACGTCATACTGTCGAGAGCGCACGGGACAAGTTCAAAATGCCTCGTGGACTTCGCCTGTTGCTCGCGGTGCTCTGCGGTGTCTCGGTAGCCAATATCTACTACGCACAGCCGCTCCTCGGGCAAATCGGTTCAGATCTTTCCATTGCTCCGGCCGGCCTCGGCTTCGTCGTGGCACTCGCCCAACTCGGTTACGTGGTGGGGTTGATCGTGTTGGTGCCACTGAGCGATCTCGTGAATCGCAAAAAATTGATCGCAATCCAGATCGTCTCTGCTGCAACAGGAACGATGCTTGTTGCTGTGGCCGCCACGAATCTGCAACTGCTGATCGGGATGGCCGTCGCAGGCACCTTCTCGGTCGTCGTTCAAGTCGTAGTCGCCTACGCTGCGGCAATCAGCGACCCAGACGAGCGCGGCGCAAACATCGGTGTGATCACCAGCGGCGTTGTCGTCGGCATCATCCTCGCTCGAACTGTCGCCGGCGCAGTTGCGGATCTGGCAGGCTGGCGGGCGGTCTACGCCGGATCCACCTTGATTTCGGTCCTCATCGCGGCTCTCGCGTTGACGATGCTGCCGAAAGACCTTCGTTCGCAATCGGATCGGGGTTCGTATGCGCGTGCCATGGGATCGGTCGTGACATTGACTCTTACGAACCGACTATTTCGCACGAGGGCTCTGATCACCCTGTTCCTGTTCGCGTCCTTCGGTGCGCTCTGGAGCGGTATGGCATTACCACTGAGCGAGGAGCCATGGCGATTGTCGACCACACAGATCGGGCTCTTCGGAATCGCCGGATTGGTCGGAGCATTGGGCGCGGTCGGTGCCGGACGTTGGGCCGATCAAGGCAAAGCCCAACGCGTCACCGGGGCGTCGTTGGTCGTTCTCTTGCTGTCGTGGGTTTTCAACGCGCAGGCGACGCACTCGCTGGTGTTACTCGTAGTCGGTGTTGTTGCGTTGGACTTCGCCGTGCAGGCTGTTCATGTCTCGAGCCAGAACCTGATCGTCGCGGATGAACCGGAATCGGCCGGGCGGACCATCGGTAGTTACATGGTGTTCTATTCGTTGGGCAGCGCGGCTGGGGCGGTTTCCACCACTATGGTTTTCGACGCGGCAGGGTGGGGCGCTGCAAGTATTCTCGGCGGCGCCTACGCGTTTGCAGCCTTGATCGTATGGACGATCGATCGATTGCGGACCCGCAACACCCTAGGGAGTTGGGAGCCACGTCCTGGCCGCGACGACCAAGGCGTTCACACCGGTGGTCAGGGTCGGCTCGATCACGGGAGCGTAGTGCGGGGAGTGGTTCGACGGCACGGTTCGCAAAGCCGGATCGGTCATGTCACCTGTCGTGAACAGTGAAGGGTCGGTACCGCCCAACAACCAGTACGACAGTGGCGCACCGGCACTGGTCGCGAGAATGCCGACGTCTTCACTACCTGCTCCCGCGCCGGGATCGAGAATCTTGTTCGTCCCCAACCATTCGGCGAAGGCATCGAGTGTCTTGTCCAGCGCCGCCGGGTCATTGACGACGATCGGAAAGTGCTCCGTCTCGGTGATGGTCGGTGGGGTGGGAGCGCCGGCGGTGGCCGCTTCGCCCTGGACGATGCGGTCGACGCTATCCAGGATGCGCTGACGCACAACTGCGTCGTAGCTGCGGATGTTGAGTTGCAGTTCTGCTTCGCCGGGAATGACGTTGGCGGCATCTCCAGCATGGATGGAGCCGACGGTGAGGACAGCTGTTGCAGTACTCGGGACCTCGCGTGAGATGACAGTTTGCAAACGCAACACGGTTTCGGCCGCCATGACCACGGGATCGACCGAGTTCTCCGGCATAGATCCGTGGGCGCCCTTTCCGACCAGTCTCACACGAAGTGAGTCCGATCCCGCATACGAGGGGCCGGCGTGCCCGGCGATCGTGCCTGCCGGTAGCGGCGATACGTGTTGGCCGAGAACGATGTCGGGCTTCGGGAATCGCTCGAACAGTCCGTCGTTGACCATGGCTTGCGCACCCGCGCCAAGTTCCTCCGCCGGTTGGAAGACGAGGACAAGAGTGCCGGACCAGGTCGTCGTGTCCTGCGAGAGGATCCGGGCTGCACCGAGTAAGCAGGTCGTATGCAGGTCATGGCCGCACGCGTGGCTGACCGAGACGGTCTTCCCCTGATCGTCGGTCGTTGTCACGGTGCTGGCGTAGTCCAATCCGGTTTCTTCCCGAACCGGGAGGGCGTCCATGTCCGCACGCAGCAGCGCTGTGGGGCCCGCTCCGTTCTTCAGGACTCCGACGACTCCGGTTGTCCCGACGCCGGTAGTCGTGTCGAATCCCAGTGCTGTCAAATGTCCTTCCACCAGACTGGATGTTCGATGCTCGTGAAATCCAAGTTCCGGGTTGCCGTGGAGGTCTTTGTACAGGTCGATCAAATCCAGATCCACTGCGATCGTTTCGTGCACTGACGAGGTCATGAGAGTCCTCTCGGTAGCGTCTTTTCAGGCTAACCGGGATGACGGGTCGGTAAACAGGACCTTAGGCCCCACCGCGTCCGCGATGCGGAGTTCTGGTGCTACGGCACGTAGAACGATGCGACACCTGGGGTGATGATGGATCCGGCCACAGACATCACGGCGACAGCGACTTGACCGGTCCCGGTCTGCACGATCGCCCCTGCCGGGACTCCGTTCAGACCGTCCGAGAGACGAGCGGAGCCGGAGACCCCGGTCGAAAGGTTCAGCCAGCGCACTTCGGACGAGAGCAGGCATCCCCAGCGGTCTTCCTTGCCCCCGGTGATCGTCACTGTGCCGGGTAGTTCGCCGACTACAGCTACGCAGCGGACCGCCGGCGCGTCGAAGCTGCCGTTCGGGTTGCCGTACGGCGCAGGGTTGATCTGGAATGGAATGGTCACCGCAGCGGATGCGAGCGCTACCGACGTCAGAGCCGACGTGATCACGACGGATGTGCAGACGCTCAGTCGGCGAACGAGATTCATCACGGAGGCCTCCAGCCATATCCAGGCGATTTGCTTATTCCCCGACATAACGTCTTGGTCGTAATTTCCCTTCTTGCACCGCCGCATTGAAGACGGCAGCCTCACCATATCCGGTTGCACAGGAGAATTCAGGTACTCGTCGCTATTCGATACCTGTAGCGGCCTCAGATGCCGTCCGTCGAACCGCTCGAGGGGATCAGAACGCGCGGATTCAAGATGTTGTTGGGGTCGACAGCGTTCTTGATGGTCCTGTTCAGTTTGCTGACGACGGGATCGAGCGAGTTCGACAAGCGACCTCGTTTATCTTGTCCTACACCATATTCTGTTGCTGCGAATCCGCCCAGAGTGCTCACGAGTTGATAGATTTCTTGTCGCGCCGCGGAGGCGGATTCAGCGGCGGCCACGTCTCCGATGGGGTAGTTGAGGACTGGGTGCGTGAGCTCGTCGGCGGCGTGGGTGTAGCTGACGATGGTGGTGCTGTAGCGCTTCGCGATGTCGGCTATACCGTCGGTGAGCTCGGGGAGTCTGTCGATGGGTACCGCGACGTCGTCGCCGATGACCACCCCTTTCTGCTCGAAGGCTTCGTAAACGGCATAGCGGGGGCGGATGAACAGTTCGCCTTCGTGAGGGTCGTCGGTAGCGTATGTAGCTGTGGCTCGATGCTTTTCGCAGAGAGTGCTCATCAATTTCATCTCTGTCTCTGCGCCGTTACCGGCGTCGGATCGCCCGATCAGGAGTGCTCCGGCATCGGTGTCCAGTTCCATGTTGAGGAATTCTTCCGCCACCTTGATGGCTGCGTTGTCGAGGATTTCGAGTTCTGAAGGGCGTATTGAACTTGTGATATCTCGGGCAGCGGCAACTGCGTCGGCCATGAGTGGAAAGAAGGCCACCAATGTGTGGGGAGTCGGATGCTGAGGGATGAGTCGCAGCGTCAGTTCGGTTATCACACCGAGCGTTCCTTCACTGCCGACGAATAGCTTGGTCAATGCAAGCCCTGGGGTGTCTTTGATCCGTTTTCCGCCCAGTTCGGCGACGGATCCATCAGGCAGCACAACCGTCATACCCAGGATGTAATCACTGGTGACGCCGTATTTTATGCAGCACGGTCCGCCTGCGTTGGTGGCGGCATTACCGCCGATGGAACAGATTTCATAGGACGACGGGTCTGGTGGATAGTACAAACCTTCGCGCGCGGCAACAGCCTTGACGTCATTGGTGATTGCCCCTGGTTCGACGATCGCGGTTCGTGACGAGACGTCCACTCGAATAGATTTCATTCGCTCGAGGCTGAGGGTGATAGCGCCGTCGACGGCGGTGGATCCGCCGACGACGCTCGTGCCGGCGCCCCGTGGAATGACCGGGACATTGTTACTGTTGGCGAAGCGCAAGGTCTCCTGGACATCTGCCGTCGTCGAAGCACGTACGACGGCGATCGGAGTGCCGGCTGCGGGATCGAAACTCCAGTCCTGCCGATAGGACTGGAGTAGATCTGGATCTGTGATCATCGCACCCGGCGACAATCGTCGGGCGAGCGTGTTCAAAGCGTCGACATTGACCATGATCTGGCTTCAGCCTTCCGATCCGAGATGTGAAACTCATTGTGTCCAAGGCATGTCCGTGGACCTAAGAGTTGAAAGTTAGTATCTCGAGTGCGGTTGAGATCCACCGAATGTGGCGTACGTCATATGTTGCTGAGGTCGGTCAGTACCTGATCGAAGGCACCGGTACGTCCAGGTGTCACTACCTTCTGAAACAGAGTCAGGACACATTCGTCAAGGGTGTCCGTTGCCGTGAGGGTTCTTCTGGTGACGATACTTCTACCGGACCATCGCCCACGTTCCATGTGAGCCAATGCGATTCCGTCACGTCGGGCTGTTGCCTTTCGGCCCGATGAATGAACGAAGAGGTATCTTCTGCCCGCGATATCGACTTCGCACAGCTTGTTCTTGCGGCGCATGGCCTTGGGTCTCTGGTCGATCAGAGTCCCGATCGTTCCGTCGGACAATCGAAGTGATGCAGGTCGGCCTTTGCGGAATGCGAGCCTTGGTCGATCCTGCTCGGCTGTTGACGATTTCCTCTTCCGCCCGCCGGAAACGCTCTCCAATTCGTCGTCGGGTGCGGGAATCAGTTCGCCTTGGACGCTCCCCGACGGATCGAATATCGATACGGTCGAACCACCTTCGGCAAGGTTCACGAACCAGCCGGTCTCTGTAGGGGTGTTCCATTTCATGTAGATGATTATTCTTCATCGGTGCCGAGGAACGTCAGCAGATAGTCCGAGACGAGGATCGCGGTCAGGATTCGACGGTCACTTCGATCACGCCGTCGTCGCCGTTGAAACGAACCGCCGGCCAGTACCCGTCCATGAAATGCAAACCGCACGAGTCTGTCAGACCAAGGACGACGTGGTTGTCGGGAAAGACCTCGACGGACTCGAGCACCAAATCGCGCAGTGCATCGATCACTTCGCCTCGTGACGGAGCTTCTTCGCTGAATTCGTTGACAATCGCTTCGACAGCCAGACGATGAAGAGCCTCGTGCTGGTCGACGACGTGGCGTAAGCGGGGCAGCATGCCGCGTACGGTGTCAGGCTCGAGTGAGTGGGCGATAAATCCGACGGCTCGCCCGTCGAGGTTGCAGGTCAGGCTGTAGTAGTCGTCGTCCAATCGCTCACCGTCGGACAAGATGTAGTGCCCGCGGACAAGGGTGCCGAGCGCTTCGTCAGTGATGCCGAAGCCAGAGTCTGTCGTCACGAGAGCAGCCTAAAGGTTGACGAGGGCAAGGCGTAGTTCTGCTGAGACGGCCACAACGTCCGAACCGTGGCAGGAGCTGTTTTTCGCCAATCCACTCGCAATGTCCCGCTGACTGGGCATCCGGAACCTTCTGCGCCGCGACTGCCTTAGCGTTCTACGTCGATAACCACGTGAAGGGATTTGTTCAATGGCTAAGAATCAGGCACCCCCCGCGACACAAGCCAAGGACATCGTTGTCGATCTACTGGTGATCGGGTCCGGTACCGGCATGGCTGCCGCCCTCACCGCGAACGAACTCGGCTTGTCCACGCTGATCGTGGAGAAGACGCAGTACGTCGGCGGTTCGACGGCGCGGTCCGGTGGTGCGTTCTGGATGCCTGCCAACCCGATCTTGGCGAAAGCCGGTGCGGGCGACACCGTTGAGCGAGCGAAGACATACGTGCGTTCGGTGGTCGGTGATACTGCCCCTGCCCAACGAGGAGAAGCATTCGTCGACAACGGTGCGGCCACTGTCGACATGCTCTACCGCACGACGCCCATGAAGTTCTTCTGGGCCAAGGAATACTCCGATTACCACCCCGAACTGCCGGGCGGTAGCGCCGCCGGACGTACCTGCGAGTGCCTGCCGTTCGACGCGTCGGTACTGGGAGCGGAACGCGGTCGCCTGCGCCCCGGTTTGATGGAAGCCGGACTGCCGATGCCGGTGACGGGTGCGGATTACAAGTGGATGAACCTGATGGTGAAGAAGCCGAGCAAGGCTTTTCCCCGCATCATCCGCCGCCTGGCGCAAGGCGTTTACGGCAAGTACGTCCTCAAGCGTGAATACATCGCGGGCGGTCAGGCGCTCGCCGCCGGACTGTTCGCCGGTGTGGTCCAGGCCGGTATCCCGGTGTGGACGGAAACGTCGTTGGTTCGGCTCATCACCGAAGACGGCCGCGTAACGGGTGCAGTTGTGGTGCAAGACGGACGTGAAGTGACGGTGACCGCTCGGCGCGGTGTCGTCCTGGCAGCCGGCGGGTTCGACCACAACATGGAGTGGCGCCACAAGTACCAGTCGGAGAGCCTCGGTGAGCATGAGAGCCTGGGCGCAGAGGGCAACACCGGCGAAGCGATCGAGGCAGCACAAGAGCTCGGTGCAGGTATCGGATCGATGGATCAGTCCTGGTGGTTCCCCGCGGTGGCAAGCATCAAGGGCCGCCCGCCGATGGTGATGCTCGCAGAGCGTGCGCTGCCCGGCTCTTTCATCGTCGACCAGACCGGTCGTCGATTCGTGAACGAGGCGACGGACTACATGTCGTTCGGCCAGCGCGTGCTCGAACGGGAAAAGGCTGGCGATCCGGCCGAGTCGATGTGGTTTGTTTTCGACCAGGAGTACCGCAACAGCTACGTGTTCGCAGGCGGTATCTTCCCCCGTCAGCCCCTTCCGCAGGCGTTCTTCGAGTCCGGCATCGCGCACCAGGCGAGCAGTCCGGCCGAACTCGCCCGCAAGGTCGGTCTCCCCGAGGATGCGTTTGCCGAGTCCTTCCAGAAGTTCAACGAGGCCGCTGCTGCAGGTAGCGATGCGGAGTTCGGTCGCGGCGGCAGCGCATACGATCGGTACTACGGCGACCCGACAGTGTCTCCGAACCCGAATCTGCGCCAGCTCGACAAGAGCGCCCTCTATGCGGTGAAGATGACGCTCAGCGACCTGGGCACCTGCGGCGGTGTGCAGGCGGACGAGCATGCACGCGTGCTTCGCGAGGACGGCAGCGTCATCGACGGCCTGTACGCGATCGGCAATACCGCGGCCAACGCATTCGGTCACACCTACCCAGGCGCCGGCGCGACGATCGGCCAGGGGCTGGTTTACGGATACATCGCGGCCCATCACGCAGCAGAGAAGTAGCTCAAACCGTAGATGCACTAGCTAGTAGATCGACCTGACGGGAGATCAGCGCGCGTTTCCGATGCCGGAACGTGCACTGGTCTCCCGTTCGGCGTGTAGCAGCAATGCCAGCTGTATGTCCCATCTCGGTAACGCTGACGTGCCGGGTGACCGAGGCGCGGTATCGTCTCCAGAAGTGATGTGAGGCACTGATTTTTTCACCAGATGCCGTGGAATGAAGTGGCGCCTGATATCGACCGGTCGGGTCGAAAGCGCAAAAACAGGTACGTACCCAGGTAATTCAACCGTGGCGTGGAGCGTCGTGAAGCGACAGCGTATGAGGTGATTCCTCATCCGCAACGCAAGGATCTTCATGTTCCACCCCATTTCCGACCAACCGGGTAGACACCCACCCTGTCGATCTTCGAACAAAATGCCCTCAGTTCGGTCCGGCATTCGTAATCCTCGATCAACGATCGATTCAGGCACTGCCTCGAAGTAGAACCCGTATCTCCTGTGCTGTCACCAGGAGATACAGACCTGCGGGTCTATGCGCGCGATCGCGTTCGAGAGTGGTCACCGTACTTCTCTCCATGGCGCAATCCGAAAATTTCACTCCAACGGAGTCTCGGTGCGATGCACCGCGTAGCTCAGCACGTACTGAGTGCTGTCTGGCGGTAGAGCCTGCGCCGGCTCCGAGCACATCAGTCAAGGAAAATATGAGTAAGCACAGAAAACACAAGCCTTCCAGCACAAAACGATTCATCGCCGTAACTGCAGGACTGGGCGCCCTTGTGGGGGCCGGAGCAGTTGTCAATGCAGGTACCGCCGGTGCGCAGGGCTGGTCGGCGAGTTGCAGTTGGGAGTGGCCGGTAAGCGGATCACTTTCGCAGGGGTACCACGCGGGACATGACGGAGTCGACTTCGCTGTCAACGTCGGCACCGCGCTTCACGCGCCGACATCGGGCACGATTTCTGTTGCCGGACCCAATGATCCGGGTGGATACGGAACGTACATCCAGTTGGAAGCGGACAGTGGCGAGCAGATTCAGATGGGCCACCTCTCCGAAACCTGGGTCGGTGTGGGGCAGCACGTCGAGGTAGGCGACCAGATCGGGGCAACGGGTAACACCGGTAGCTCCACCGGTCCACATCTGCACCTCCGCATTCACACTGGTGGCGCCGTCGATCCCATGTCCTTCCTGAGTTCGATCGGGGCGTGCGATACCGGGTCGAGTATCGTGCCCGCACCCGCACCCGTGCCGGCACCGGAAGTAGCACCCGAATCCGCACCGGAATCGGCGCCAGTTCCCGTTGTCTACTCTGAGGCAGCCGAATCTGCACCGGTAGAGAGCATTCCGGAGTCGAAGGCTCCAGCGTCTGGCGAAGAGGTAGTCGTTGCGGCCGGTGATACATTGTTCGGCCTCGCTGCAGAACGAGGTCTCACCTGGCAGCAGCTGTGGGACATCAATCCACAGATCGCCGATCCCGACCAGATCTTTGTGGGCGACGTAGTCAATCTGTGAGAGTGGATAATTCGATACTGATCCTGGGATGAGTCAAAGATTCGTATACGACCGGTTCCAGTACCCGAGTTAACTCCGAGTTCCAGTTGGTGCGTGTGAGCGCTGCAGCCGGGCCGTGTATTTCACGGTCCGGCTGTTTGCGCGCTCCGAGAAGTGATTCCTACCGAAGTGCTGATGCGTGGCGGTTCGCTTCTTGGGCAGCCACGGCCAATCGCGGGGGATCTTGCCGATACTATTGAGCCCGTGAACCGGTCCGCGATCACCTCCCTACGTCGACGTTGGTCAGATGAGGGCGTCGACAATTTACGGGCGCAGCTGCTCGATCAGTCGCGGATCGTCAAGCCGCCCCACACTCTCGTCTCCCCATGGGCGGAGACCGATGACGGGCTGATCGACGTGCGTGGCCTGACAGCGGGTAGCGGTGGATTGGACATCCGGTATCTCACGTTGGAACGGATTGATCTGAGTTTCGCTCGGGGTGCGATCTCCGTCTTCGAATCCGAATTATTCGACTGTCGTTTCGATTTCGTGGCACTGACCGGACAGACCCGTTTCAATCGCCGATTCGAACGGTGCAGTTTCCGGGGTGCCACGCTCTCGCGTCTGGCGCTCGGACCGAGGGTCGTCGATTGCGATTTCACTGGAGCCAAAGCACGCGGGCTCCGCTCCGTGCCCAATACTGTGTTCGAACGATGTGCATTCGACGACACAGACCTGCCTGGTGCGCAGTTCGCCGATACCTCTTTCGTGGAGTGCACTTTCGGCGGCGCACGATTCTCGGCGGCCACGAGTTTTGTGCGGTGTTCCTTCACCCGGACCGCTGTCGAGTTCTCCGAGGCGCGAGTGTCGCGAACAACATGTGACGGCACCGCGATTCCGGATCAATGGGCAGGTGAGGCTGATTCAGCAGTCGCACTGGAGCGGTATGCCGGTCGATATGCCCGAGCACTCGGCGTGGGGGACACAGAGGGTATGGCCCTCGATCCTGAAATGGATGATTCGTAAAGGGGCAGATCGATGACTCGCGGGGTCACGTTCAGAACAGTATTCGGTGGACCGTCGGTGCCGCTCGACTTCATCGAGGAATTGACACGGCTCAGACACCGGCTGAGGGGCATCGCGATGCAGTACGACTTCGATCTGTTTGTTGTCGTTGGTGGCGACATCACCGTGGTGACCGATCCGACCGGGATCCGGCTTCCACGTGTGTTTCTGGGCAGGCGTACCGCTACGGCGCAGGTTCAGATGAACACTGACGACGTGATGGGGGTGTCCGAGCCCCGCACATTTCTGTACACGACGATCCATGCGGCACTGACGGAGCTGATTGCGCGTGTCTCAGACCGCGACAACGTCTTCGATGCGGACGGGGAGCGGGCGAAGATCGAGTTCTTGATCCTCGATGACAGTGGCGAGCGCGAATCAAAGCTGTGATGGCAATGACAAATGCTGCGCTCCCAAATTCGTCAGGCTGTTGTCACTCTCTGGCATCAAGCACTGCGGTGGGCCCAATGAATCCGGACATTCCGGCTATACGATGTGTGTATGCGTTGTAACCGTACGTGTCACGGGTGGCCGGTGTCGGCGCGCTTCGTCCTTGTTGTGTGAGTGTTTCGTCCCGCTCCGCCCATTTCGGGCGATTCTTCATCTAGCTGAGGTTGGTGAATCTTCGGCTTGCGTCGTGGAACGATCCTCAGGCTTCGCCCGGGCTTGACGACTGAATGCGGCCTTCCGTCCGCCCGAATAGACGGACGGAAGACCTCAATTCAGTTGCGGGTGAACGCACTCGGCGATCGCGGTCGGGTCTTGTCAGGGTTGAAATTCGTCGTTGGATGAATTCTCCGGCGAGCCGGCCGCGAGTATGCGCGTCCACCACCTTTGTCGCTGCGGATCTTCGTTCCAGACGACCGGTTCAGCCAGAGCTGCGGTGGGGGCCATGATTGGCGCGGGCATAGTGGACCTCCTGGATGAAAGGTTCTTGTACAGTCGATTTCGTGCCAAGCCGTTCAGGTCAGGCTTCGATCTGTCCATGAGTTTCTGCCTCGGAGTTGGCAGTGCTGGACGGCGGCCCCGACGAGATTTCGATCCGCCGCGGTTTCGCCTTCTCTGCGATCGGCAAGCTCACGGTCAACACGCCGTTGTCGTACGAGGCGACGATCCGCTCGGAGTCGATGTCCTCACTGATGGACAGCTGCCTTCTATACGTTCCCGTGAAACGCTCACTGGCCAGCCACGTCACTCCATCTTCGGAGAGAGCACTGCGGTGCGCGGTCAAGGTCAGGGTCGAGCCATCTACCTGTACGTCCACCGATCCTGGGTCGACGCCGGGAAGATCGGCGTGAAGGACGTAGTGATCATCGATCTTGTAGAGGTCCATCGGCATGAAACGTGGACTTCGGTTGCTGCCGGTTCCGGTAGCAAGCAAGGACTTGGTGATCGCGTCGATGTCGGTGAAGGGATCGAAACGAAGCACAGCAACACACCTCCCGTATCGTCTAAGAAAGGCCACCGTCACCTCGACGGCGACCGAACTCACTGTGCGAGAACATGATAACCAACCGATCTGGCACTCTGCAACCTTGAGTGCCAGATTCTTCGACTGAACTTCGGCTAGATTTTCGGGAGCATCTGGGGGGCGTGGCTGTTCGGTGATCACGCGATCACTCGAGTCCTGCTGGATCAGGACACCTGGGTTCAAGAATCCGCAGATGCCTCGGTTCGATCCGCCTCGAACGAGTGTGATGAAGTACCAGTCAGCTTGTGGTGCTAGCTATTTCGTCGAGAGCTCGTTCTACGGCTTGTGCGATCTTGCTTGCCGGAGGGAGATGCTCGGCATCGGTCTGGATTCCGATCCAGAATTTGTCGTTGTAGGACGCTGCTGTGAAGCCGATTCGAACATTGCCCGCCAACGGGCCGAGCGGCCAGAGTTGGACGAGCGCTGCCCCGTCGAGCGTGAGCGGACCGCGTGGTCCGTGAACATTGGACACCACTGCACCGATCATGTGCTGTCGCTTCGCGAATTTGTCGAAGATGCCGGCTACACGCGGCGACCGAAATGTTGTTCCTGCCGCACGTGCGGACGGTTTTGCGGCCGCAGTTTGCTTCGCGACGATTGCGACGGCACGTTCCAGGTCTGTTTCTTGAAGTGGGAGGTCGATGATCATGAATCCGACGGCGTTGCGTGCGTCTCCGATTGCTGTGACTGCGACGGGGACCGATACGGCGATCGTTTTCGGAATGGACTCGCCACGATCTTCGAGGATGAATCGCAGTCCGGTGCTCGCTGCAACGAGGTAGGCATCGTTCAATGTGCCTCCCACACTTTGCGCACCGCGCACGACCGGAGCGGTCCGGGTGCTGACGGAAGCGATGGATCTAGTGGTGCCGATTGTGCCGAGGAGTACCCGTGATCGGATCGGCCGATGTAGGAACGTCCCGATTCGAAATCGGAGGAGGTCCAGGGAACTGGCCTTCTGGGGGATGTGTGGCTCGGGGGAGTGGCCGGTTTTCGCCGTTGGTGGCGCCCCTGGGTCGGGTTTTTTCGAATCAGGCGAGGCGAACAAGCGCTCGAAAAGGTCGCTGGCACCGGCGCCGTCGAGAACCGCATGATGCACTCGAATGACGATGCCGCACTGACCAGTTCGAGCTACAGGAATCAATGCGATATGCCACAACGGTCGGGTGGTGTCAAGGGGTTGCATCACAAGTCGACCACAAACCGCTTCGAAGTCGGGTTCGGTGGGACCGCGTTCCTCCAGTGAGACATGGAGGTCGACCTCTATGTTGCTTTCCGTCCACCACCATGACCCATGCCGCACAATCGGTCGTTGCCGCAACAACGGTTCCTGCGCGATCTGCGCGGCGAGTGTTCGGTGAAGATGCGCTAGATCCGGTCGACCGTCGCTGTCGACAAAGCCGCCCGGAGAGAGCAGACCGGCAATAGTGACCAGGTACGGCTGGACATCCACACCGAGCTGGAAGCTCGCAGCGTCGACGGGTGATATCGGCACGTCGGGTGTGGTGTCGACCATCTGCTGAGCCTAATCGAGGCGACACGGTGGACGGCGCTGGTTTCGGCTAGCGGATCACCAAGTCGTGGTCGGTGGCGCTGAGCGTGATCGCGGCAATGGGGTTTCCGCGCATCCAGTCCTGCACGAACGCGTTCAGAGCGGGGTTCGATGCCCGATCCGCGTACGCGTCCGACGGGATCTCGATTGCCCCGACGAGGTGGCGCGGATCGGCATCGAGGCCGGATGCGCGGGGAGTCATCCGTAGTCCGTCGGCGGTGTGCAGGACGACCGGAAGAACCGTGCCATCCGGTGCAGTCACGGTCGCGGTCCGGGTGGTGGCGACCGGGTCGAAATGGTCCACGTCCAGTCGGTATCCGGACGGTTGTGCGTACTGGCCGATCGCGTCCAGCATGCGCGGATCCACCACAGAGTACGGAAACCCGATGTCGATCAGAGTCTGACCGTCGATGGCGCCGTCGCGGGCGGGCAAGGTCGTGGACAAGTGCCAGGGGGCAGCGGGGGACAGGGTATCCGTCGACCGGTCTGTCGGCGCGTTTTCGATCAGTGTGCCGAGGAGGGACGCGCCAGTCGGCGTGAACTCCCAAGCATCCCCGACGAGATCCTTGTGCCAGAAACCGGATTCGGCGCCGCGGCGGCCCTCGACACGCAACTCCCGCCGGTTCGGGCCGGGGCCGAGTGAGTGCACACTGATCGCGGATGTGACTTCACCGGGAATCTTGGGCTGGTGCACCCAGTCCGGTGCCGGAAGTTGGATCGCGGCGGTGCTGCGGTCCAGCGTTTCGGCCACGAGGTTGGGTGCCGACGGCTTGTCCGACTGATCTTCCCAGCTGTAGCGGAAGAAGATCGAGTCCGATCCCGAAGAATCGAAATCAAATGTGCGGGTGTACATGTCGCCGTACTTGTTCATCACGAAAGTGGTTGATCCGGCCGCCGACAGCGAGTCCGCCTGGAATCGCCCGCCGAGCGGGCCGCCGATCTCGTAGCTGTCGTCGTTGGGCAGCCACGGGTCTGCGTAGGTTATTCGGCTGCCGTCCGCGGTCAGCGTGGGGATCATCGTCATCTTGGCGAGTCCGACGAAGTGAATCCGTCCTGCGATGTCGGTGAAAGTTTGATTATCCCAAGGCGACGAGACGCTCAGTGCCCACCCGTTCGGCCGGTCTCCCGGAAGTTGTCGGCCTGTGCCGCTCCACAGGGGCGCACCCCACGCGGAAGTCCAGTTCCACACGAGCGGGTCCTGGGAGGCGTTGTCCATCGTGTAAATCCAGCCGTTGTCGTCGACTGCGACGAGTTCGTCGTCGTCCAGTGATATCCCGACCAGTCGTCCACGTAGGCATTCGGGCATCGGTACGAAACGCCATGGCTCGGTCGTTGGTTCGCCGGGCGCCCGCGGACGAGTGAGTAAGTCGTGGTCGACCAGTATAAAGTCCCAGAATCGATTGAATTGGGTTGTTGGCGTGCGAATTTCGATGGAAGAGGGGGTGGCCGTGCCGTTGAACAACGGAAGGTTTTCCAACCCGACTCGTCCGCCTCCCGAGGGTGCGCCGGGTGGCAGTTGGGCGGTTCCGAATGGTACGCAACTGGCCGGCCCGGTTTCGGTGGGCGTGGCTGCGGAGAGGGGAGTGGACCACAGCAGGCCGGCGGCGAAGAGGATGCCGACGGTCGACAGTCGCGATCGGTACGGGTGCGAAACTCCACTCGCGGTCTCGTTCACCGTCCGATTGTCGCATGATCGGCACGTTGAATCTGCGGATTGTGAGGTTTGTCCATCTGTGTCGGTTGCGGCGAGAGTGCCGATCGCGGCGTTGGTTGTTGTGGGTGGAACGAGAGTGCTTGTACTGCAAAGGTATTCGCCGTGTAGCTGAGTTTGCCATGACCTGCAGATACGGTGGGGTGATGAGAAGGCCGAAGTCGCTGGGTGAATGGTTGGTAGCTGACCCTCCGGAGTCGTCCAAGCCACCGGGGCCGATTCTTTTGGCATTCACCGTTGTTCCGCTTATTGCGTTGGTCTGCCGGCATTACGGGTGGTGGCCTTCGCCATTCGGTGACTTCAGGTGGTTCGATCCTCTCCTCGTCAGCGCTGCGGCTCTGCTCACCTTGATCGTTGTTGGTCTGGTGTGGGCGGTTCGTACGCTCTACGTTCTCGGCCAGGACCGACGGTGGTCGTGGTGGATCCTGCCCTCTCCGGTTGCCGTTATCGCCGCGGTCGCTGCGGTGTTGTTGATGCCGCCGGCAACTTTCCTCGACAAGAGCGGAGAGTTCGAGACCGTCGCGATTGCTCTCCTGGAGCAGCCTGGATCGACTGTGGAAGAGCTCGAGATCGGCCAGTTCGAGATCAGCAGTGCCCATGTCGTACGTCCCGATGAGGTCTACTTCATCGACAACGACAGCATGTTCACCACCACGAGTGGATGGGTGTACTCGCCCAGCGGCGCACCAACGGGGTTCGACGATTTCTCCGCAAAGCACCTCGGCGGACCTTGGTACGAGTTCACGGCGGTCTGGCGTGACTGATTCACCGCGCCATTTCACGCATGAAGTGCGTCGATAAATCGAGTGGCCCGTGTCGAGGACCTGTGGCTACCATCGGGGTGTGGACATCGTGATGCCCCATGGGCGTGAGGGGGTTGTCGGCGTCGTCTTCGCCGGCAGCAGATAGCGCATTTCGGACCCGACAGCACTAGGTGCTGGTCGGGCCATGAGCTGTACCCACCTTCACCGATCCACGATTGGCATACACCCATGATCATTTTGACCGATACATCTACCCGTTCCAGCCTCGTCAACGCGAGCCGTAAGGAGAAGACTGATCTCACGTTGCCGGATGGCTTCGACACCATCGACTTCGACGCTCTCGACTATCTGGGCTGGCGAGATCCCAAAATGGGCCGACGCGCCTACGCGATCGTCCCGACACTCGACGGGGAGATCATCGGAGTCTTGCTCGTTCAAGCGCAAGCCACTCCGCGGTCGCGTGCCCAGTGTTCCTGGTGCCGTGACACGCGCCTTCCCAACGAGGTCGTCTTCTACGGCGCCAAGTTGGCCGGGCCCGCTGGTCGACGTGGCAGCACAGTCGGAACACTGATCTGCCGAGACTTCCAGTGCTCGGCCAATGTTCGTAACGACCCCCCGCTCCCGTATGCCGGCTACGATGCCGGCGCTGCGCGCCAGGACCGGAAAGATGAACTGGTGCTGCGTGCTTCGAGTTTTGTCGAGCGAGTGGCTCGGCAGTAGAGGGGACCCCGGGGACGCGATATCCCTGTTGTGAAGTTCGGCCCCTCCCTGGGCTGAGGAAGGGGCCGAACTGCCTGGACGGTGTCGATCCGAGGGGCACTCGGACACGGTGCGACATCTGGCGTCGCACATGATTACTCGGTCAGGGCGTTGCTCGACGTAAAGTGACCCAGGCTCCGGCTATGCAGGCGATGGCCAGGGCCAATGGAAGTAGTGCCATCGGCACCACTCGGGAAGTATCGGCAAACCACGAACCGATCGCCGGCCACCAGCTGGCCCAGGTGATTACGATCGCTGACAGGCCGAGCACACCGAAGAGACCGGTGAGAGAGGCGAGCAGACCGGTGGTCCTCCATCGCTGGTAGATCGCACCTGTCAGCATTGCGATCGAACTGGTCAGCAGCAGCGTCGCGAACAGCGCGAGCAACTGAACGGCTGCGCTGTCGGTGAAATAGCGTGCGATGCCGAACATGCGCATGTGCACACCCCAGCCGTTGGTGGCGGACTCCACCACTGACAGCAGTTGTAGCGCGATTGCGAAGATTGCGGACTGTGCCAACGCCATTATCGTGGTGGCAGTGAAGAACTCGCGGCGAGTCACGCTCAGCCCGAGCGCGAACGGGAACGTCTGGGTCATCGACTGGAGGTAGAACGCCAGCACGAAACCGTAAACGGAGAACACACTGCCGGTGAATCCCTCACCCTGCTCGTTTCCGACGATCGCGTAGATGGTGAAGCTGATGAGGAAAGAGATCAAAAGGATGCCCACCGGCCAGGCGATCAGCAACGGCCACGCGACCGTGTGCAGTTGGAGGACGGAACCGATCCTGGACCGGGTGGGCGCCTTCGGGACCGTCCGGGGCGCTGTCGTTGCGATGCTCATGCGGTGATCTCCTTGCGCTGCGTCGAAGTCGCGATGACAAGTTCCTGCAAAGATGCCGGTTCCACTTGGACTCCCGCCTCCCGCAGTCGGATTCGCTCGGTCTCGGTCACATCGGCCTGCAACATGATTCGGCTGTGGGAGCCTAGTGTCTCCCGGCGCAGGACCCTGCCGGACGCGGCAACAGCATCCACCGCATCAAGGGGGCCGGATACCACTACGGCGCGACCTCGCAGTGCGTCTGCGTCCTCGTCGACGACAATCCGGCCGCTGTCTACGACGATCACGTGCTCGAGCAGATTGGCTACCTCGTCGATAAGGTGAGTCGAAAGCACTACAGTGCGAGGATGTTCGGCGTAGTCGGCAAGCAGTCGATCGTAGAATAGTTGGCGTGCAACGGCATCGAGGCCGAGATACGGCTCGTCGAATAGCGTGAGCGGTGCACGGGAGGCAAGTCCGATAATCACTCCCAACGCTGACCGCATGCCGCGCGAGAGCTTCTTCACCTTGCGGCACAGGGGAAGTTGGAAATCGTCAAGCAGTGTCTCGGCGAACGCGTGGTCCCAATTCGGGAGCAAATGACCGGCGGCGACGAGTACATGCTTGACCTTGAGGTCTTCGGGGTACGTCTGGCTTTCCTTGACGAAGCACACGTTCGCCAGGACGTCGGCATTTTCGAAAGGGGCAGCGCCGAATACCTCGACGTCGCCGCTGGTGTGCAGGTCCTGTCCGGTCAGTATCTGCATGATCGTGGTCTTGCCTGCGCCGTTACGGCCGAGCAGGCCGTAGATCTTGTTCTGGCCGATCTCGAACGAGACGTCCGAGAGCGCATCGACGTCCCCGTAGCTTCTGTTCACTGCTCGCATCGAGGCGACGAGTTCAGTTTCGTCGAAACGCCTGACGTGCGACTTGGTCGTTGTCGTGCTTGAGTTCATCGGTCCGCCTTCCTGTCGTCCAGCATGGATTTGAGTTCGTCGAGGGAAATCTGAAGGCGGTCGGCCTCCATGACCAACGGCTCGATGTATTGGCGCGCGAACGCTTCTCGTCGTCTGAACCTGAGTGCGTCGCGGGCGCCGACGGTGACGAACATTCCGATTCCCCGTTTCTTGTAGAGGAGCCCCTCGCCTACGAGTTGATTGAGGCCCTTGGCTGCCGTCGCCGGATTGATTCGGTGGAACGCCGCCAGTTCGTTGGTTGAGGGCACCTGCCCGTCTTCCGGCAGTGAGCCGTCGATGATCGAGCCTTCGATCTGCTCGGCGATCTGCTGGAACAGTGGTCGTCCGTCGTCGATCACGATGATCGACGCCCGGTGTTCACTGGTTCATTACTCATGTAATGAACCATAGAACGTCGTGGGGCATGTTGGCAATGAGATCGCGGAATCTGGCACCGATGCCTTGGGTCTCCGAGCGCTACCCATCGGGATATTCATCGCAGAGGCTGATGGAACAGCTTGGATGCAGACCAGCTACGACTTCCAGATCCCGGGGGCGCTGCGCACAGGCATTGAGCTTCTGCGGAACCGTGGAACCGCCGATCTAGGTGGTCGACCACGGGACGGGGTTGACCGAAACACCCGTCAGCATCGGCAATTCGCCACCCAACGTGAACAGACGAAACCCGCGGCCTCGGCTTCGGGGCGTAACCCGGAGTCGTAGAACAGAAGCCGGACCGCACGCCGCGGTCGGGCTGTTTTTCGTCAACCCAAAGACGGAATCGCATCCACCGCAAGTAGGGACTTAGCGCCTCGTTTTGGTGTTTCTGTACTGATTCGCGATCCCGATACGTACGCTTCCGGCCAGGGAATCGGACACTCGACCAACAGGGGTATCAATGCCGAATGTGACAGTGAAGTTCGGGGGTTCAGACCCGGAAACAGCAGACCTCGCACGCCGGGCACTGCAACCAGTACTCGACAGCATCTACCGCACATACCGCAGGAAACCGCTCCCATTCGTCGAAGCCGCACTGAAACGCGCAGGCCGAGGGAGCTTCTCACAAGCAGGAATTGAGCGATTCGCCAATTACATTTCAAGAGGCGACCGACCGATTCTCACCAAATAGTGCGGCCGCCCGTGATCAGGCCGAAGACCGAAGCGCTTCCACCGGCTACCTGGTCGACGACTTAAAGTGGTCTGTGCCAACTAGGTTCTGTGCCAACTAGGTACAGGTCCATCGTGGTCAACATCGGAGACAGCTCCCGCTCGCGTCCGAGATCGGTAGCTGCCTCACCGTGGCATGGGACCTGTCAAACACAATCTCCCCTTCCCGGACAGGTAGGGGAGATTGTGTTTGTGACCACCGCACGATCCACGCATCTGCTGATATGCAGGTTTCAGGCAGAGCTGAAACTGTCATTCACATGCGGTCGGCCGATCTTCCTACAAGTCGGGGGCGGTTAGTGGCCCTGCGCCTTCTAATGAGAAGGGGATCGTGGAACCGTTCGCCATCGCCACGATCACGTTGACGATAGCAAAGAGAACGCTATTCATTTCAAATTCACCTCCTCTCTCCGCCTAGAGCCCGGCAGCATTCGCTACTGCATACAGGGCAGAGGCCATGCTATCGAAATTGGGACCTGCAATGTAAGCGGGCGAGCCTGGACCGAATGAGGTGACTGTCCTGATATCCGAGGCCGTTCGAGGAGTTTTAGTCCACCAACCAAGGTCCACCAAAATTGCCTCCGCCTAAGTTGCCCGGTTTGGGAGTTGCGTGAGAAGCCGTAGCTCCGAACGTCATAACCAGGGAAGACGCTGCAATGCTTGCGAGTAATAAGGTTTCGACTCTGGACACCTACGGCCTTCTATCGAATTGGGGCCAACCTGCCGGTTTTTTAAGATCTTCGGGAAGGTAGCGTGGCGCTAATGTGACAGTCCTCCAAACTGGGGTATTTCTTCGAGATTTATCCGGCTCTTCCGGATCCGGAGTGTATGAGTCGATCCACGGATGATCCGAGCAGGCACAAGATGTAGGTTGGTGAGGGTTTTTAATGTGCAGACCGATGGTCGTGCATTGGGGCTTACGGTTAGGGCTGTCCGGTACTGAGGAAGAATACGTACTTGATGCTTTTCGAAGGTGATTTTTGACGGACTTGGGTATTTTCACAGTTGTGATTGTGAGAAGACCTGCATTCTTGCGTGAGTTGTGGTCCCCGGTGTCCGGGTGCGCTACGGCAGATCGGTTTTAAAAACTGATAAGCGCGCGGTGCCCGAGCAGAGACAGTTTCCAACCCCATCGGTTGGTAGTCGCGCTCGAATCACTGATGGACGGCAAACGAACCGAGGTACCGGCGACCATCGGCTTCGAGGTCGACAGCACTCTCCTGACAGTGCGCTCAATGGACACCGATTTAGGCCGGGGCACGACCAGTCGGACGGCATCGATGAACTGCAGAATTCCGAGATCCGGTCCTCTAGCACCCCCATTTGCGTTGGATACTCGTTAACTGATCACTGAATGGAGGAGGTTGTGTACCTGCCGTGTACCTGTCACAGGATTTGGGACCCAAACAAGCGAAGTTCGTCTGCCCCAAAAAGGACTCTGAACTGCGGAGAATCTGTGGAGCCGATGACGGGAATCGAACCCGCGTATTCAGCTTGGGAAGCTGATGTTCTACCATTGAACTACATCGGCGTCGCAGCCGACCGGACGTGTTTTCACCGCCGATCAACGTGCTTTCCGAACATTATCAGACGAGCTTTCAAGCAGCGGTGCCCCCGGCCGTCATTGATCAACACAGGCGTGTGGAAGTCGGCGCCATCGGTAAATGATTTGCCCACAAGTTCTGCGCGGGAAAGCCTTTCGGCATGGAGAACTTGAGACAGGTGGGGCTGGGCTCTGCCGTGGGAGTCCAGAACCCGCGCATCGTGTTCGGTAACCACGGTGTGATCGCACCCATCGATGGGTCGGCACTGCCCGCAGAACCGGTAACCTCTACCTGTGCTGCTCTCCGATCGTGACATCCGTGCCGAAATCTCCGTTGGACGTCTGGGTATCGACCCTTTCGACGATTCCATGGTGCAACCGTCGAGCGTCGACGTGCGCCTGGATGGTCTGTTTCGGGTGTTCAACAACACGCGGTACACGCACATCGACCCGGCACTGCGCCAGGACGAGCTGACCAGCCTGGTTGAACCGGCAGAGGGCGAGCCGTTTGTGCTTCATCCCGGCGAGTTCGTTCTCGGTTCGACTCTCGAAGTGTGCTCACTGCCGAACGACCTGGCCGGCCGCCTCGAAGGTAAGTCGAGCCTCGGGCGCCTGGGCCTTTTGACGCACTCCACTGCCGGCTTCATCGACCCGGGTTTCAGCGGCCACATCACACTGGAGCTGTCCAACGTCGCAAACCTGCCGATCACGCTGTGGCCGGGAATGAAGATCGGGCAGCTCTGCCTGCTCAAGCTGTCGAGCGCTGCAGAGTTCCCCTACGGAAGCTCCGAGGCCGGATCCAAGTACCAGGGCCAGCGCGGCCCGACTCCGTCGAAGGCGTACCTGAACTTCAACCGCAGCTGAACGAACCAACTTCGGGGGGAGTGGCATGATCGGAATTTTCTACGGTCTGGTGTTCATGAACTTGTTGTTCGTGACCAGCACCGTGTGCTTGATGAAGCCGTCGAAGGCCAGTGTTGTTGCGACCGTCTGCGCAGGAGTGGCGTGGCTCTTCTTCAACGGCCCGCTGGAAGGTCAGGTCTTGTGGTCGTTGAATCGAGAACACGGTCTGACGGTCTCGGATCTGATGTCGCTTGTTGCCTTCGGCATCGCCGCTCGTGGTTGGAATCAGGTCCGTAAGGTCCGCGAAACCGTCGACGCCGATCGTTACTGACCTGCGAGCTCACCTCAATTGAACGCCACGATTCGGACAGAAGTTTCGACCTGGAGCACAACGGTCGGCGAATCGGGCACAATTACTGAGTATGTGGTGGATTGTCGGAGGCGTACTACTCGTATGGGTCGTGTGTTCCATTCCGATTGCCATCATGGTCGGACGCGGTATCGCGCGCCGGGACCGCGCAGAATTCGACGGCCGAAATCAACAGTGGGCCGACGAGGTTGTCAGGTCGATAGAGAAGCAATCGGATCAGGACAATGCCGATCGGCGTAAGCCACCACTGATCAGCTGACCAGCTGGACTTTCCGGAGGTGAGTGGGCGTGGAACTTCCATCCGATACTCCCGACGACGTTGTGGCCGCAGCCGCCGGAGGACCCAGGATTCCGCAGTTCGATCCCACAGTCGGGATTCCGGTAGTTCCGCCTGCGGGAGATGCTCCACACCGGTTGGTGGTCATCGGCGACTCGCTGTCGCAGGGATTTCAGAGCGGGGCGGTCTTCAATACCGATCTGTCGTATCCGTCGATCATTGCTCACCAGTTGGGCTGGCTCGATCGGTTCCGCTTTCCCCGATACGGCGGTCCGGGCGGGCTCCCACTCAACATCGAACTGCTGCTCCGCACCCTCGAAGAGCGCTTCGGCCCACGGCTCGACCTCTGGGAGGTTCCGCTCGCACTCTTTGCTGCACGCGGGTTCATGGATCAGGTGGAGGACTACTGGGAGCGTGGGCCGGGCAGCGTGGCGCCGACGTTCTCGGCGATCAATCACAACCTTTCGGTTTACGGGTGGGATCTTCGTGACGCTCTGACCAAGACCGCGCATGGGTGTGAGGCAGCCCTGCACGAACCGCACGACGACCTGATCAGCCAGATCGTCGAGAACAACGGCGAACGCGCCGCACTGAGAGTTCTGCCGCGAGGCTCCGAGGCAGAGAAGCGCATGACGGCGTTCGACGCGGCAGCGGAACTGGGCAAGGAAGGCATCGAAACTCTGATCGTCTTTCTCGGGGCCAACAATGCGCTCCGCACCGTCACCGAACTCCGAGTCGAGTGGAGCGGCAACAACTTCCGTGACCCGGACGGCAAGCGCGAATACACGGTGTGGCAGCCCGAGCACTTCGCGTCGGAGTACGCCGAGGTGCTGGCCGCGATCCGCAAGATCAACGCCCAGCACGTCATCCTCTGCACCGTCCCACACGTGACCATCGCACCGATCGCCCACGGGCTCGGCGGCAAGATCGAAATCGGATCCCGCTATTTCCCGTACTACGCGCGACCGTGGGTGCGCGACACAGACTTCGACCCACAGCGCGATCAACACATCACCGGCGCGCAGGCGTGGGCCGTCGATACCGCAATCGACATGTACAACGACGGAATCGAGCAAGCCGTCGCGAATGCCCGTCGGGTGGGGAAGGACTGGTACCTCTGCGATATTGCCGGGTTGCTCGAGCGCGTGGCCTCACGGCGCTACGTCACCGACGTCAATGCGCGGCCGTCATGGTGGACGCCGTACCCCCTCGCCAAAGCACTGACCGACTTGCAACCCGTGCCGGACTCGCTGTTCCTCTCCGCCGACGGTCGCGGCGGCCGCGCGTCGGGCGGCCTCTTCTCGCTCGACGGCGTTCATCCCACGACAGTCGCGTACGGGGTGATGGCGCAAGAACTGGCGAACATCACGGTCACGGCCGGGGTCCAGTTCGACCGCGCTCAGGTCGATTTCGACCGACTCGTCCGACGCGACACCTTGGTGCGCACTCCGCCGCAGAATCTCGATTCCACGCTCGGCGTCATCGGCTGGGCTGACGAGCATCTCGGCTTTGCCAAACGTGTGTTCGGCCTCTGATTTTCAGCTTGCCTTCGACATCGTCGGTGCAACGATGCGTTCCGCGTACTCCCGCAACAGCACGACCAGGTCTACGTCGTCGACGGAAAGTCTGCCGGTCGGACCTATCGCAGCCAAGGCACCGACGACACACCTTTCCGCGTCGTGGATCGGGACGGCGACGGCGGAGCGTCCGACACGAATCTCGTCGACCTCACGGGCGGGCTCGCCGCGCCGGATCCGAGAGAGTTCGAGTTCCAACTGGTCGCCGTCGGTGATGGTGTGTGCGGTGACCTTTCGCAATGGGGCCTCGGCCAATTCGGGTCGGCTGGCGAGGAGCAGCTTCCCGATAGCCGACGCGTGAACGGCTGTGACCAGCGTCCGTTCGCCGCTGAGCTCGTGGTCTGGATCGCGATCGACCAGTCGAATTCTGTTCTCTGCAAACGACGCGAGGTAGACGCCGAACCGTAGCTGTTCGCGGAGTTCTTCGAGGAGCACCGAATTGTCGACGGGGGTGGGTTCGGCGGCAGCCCCGGCCAATTCACGGGTGCGTCGGCCCAGCGCGAAGCCGGAGAGGTCGGCGATCCGAACCAGGTAACCGTCGGCGACAAGGATGTTGAGCAACCGATACGCAGTGGCAGGTGGGATGTCGGCAAGGGCGGCAATGTCCTTGGCGGTGGCTCCCGATCCGAGCCTGGCCGCCGACTCGAGGAGGGCAAGGGCGCGCTGAACCGCTCGGGGTTCGTGCCCACCGAGGTCGCGTGGTCGGCCCACCATCAGCGGGCGCCGGCAGTCGGCTCGCCCACCAGCACGATGTTTCCGGCTGCGTCGGTGGCGAACACCCCAGCTCCTGGTAGTACGTCCTCGGTTTCGGGACTGTCGAACGCGCCGACGTGCAGCAGGCTCTTGGGGCTTCGGCGTCGCAGGTAGAACTGCCAGAGCGTGCCCGAGGTCAGGATCACGAGCACAGCGATCGGTGCAACGTACGCATGGTCGATCGTGTTGGCGTAAACGAGGTAACCGAGAACTATCGCACCGGCACCACTTCCACATGACGCGGCTGCGAGAACGCCGGGAGTGTGCTCTCCGATACGCGTCAGGAAGACAACCGATGCGATCGCCACCAGTGCATAGGCAACGATGACGGCACCGCGAACCGTCAGTCGAACGTCGTCGAAAATCTCTCCGCGTCCAAGGATGGCAAAGGCTCCGCCGCCCACCAGAACTGTGCAGACGACGACGGTCAGCGCGAAGTAGGGCGTGCGAAATGCGCTGTGAACCGAGGCGAACCGGCGGGGGAGTAGGCGTTCGACGCCGAACGAGTAGACCAGTCGCGACGCAGCATTGGACGACGCCATCGACGACGCCAGCCACGAGCACCCCAGACCGACGTTGAGCGCGATGACGACACCTGGACTCACACCCGTCGCTGTTCCGTGGAGATAGGCGTTGACGAGGGTGTCGCTACGTCCCGACCAAGCGGCCCAGCCCGCAAAGATGAAGAGCGATCCACAGATGATCGGGGTGAGAAGGACTGTGCGGGTGGCGGTTACCAGCGGACGACGAGCTTCGGGGCCGAAGAAGGCCGCGCTCTCGAATCCGGCGAGAGCGAACACGGCAGCCAGGGCGGTGAGTAACAGCCCGTGGCCGGAGGTGGGCGGAACGATCTGTGCTTGTTGACTTCCGGAACCGCCCACAATCATGAGCCCGACGATGAACAGAAGTGAACAGCTTTCGACGACGAGGATCGCGAGAGCAGCAAATCTGACACTTCGAACGAGGGCACCGAGAATCAGCAGGGCTATCCCCAGATAGAGCGCGATGACGTGAAAAGTCTTGTCCACGTGCACACCCGCGAAGCCGAGTAATGCGATTGCGACCTGTCCTCCGTGATAGAGCGTCATCACCGCGCTGCCGACGTACTTGACCAGCATGGCGATGCCGGTGGTCAATGCTGCCCGGGTGCCCAGGCCACGAAAGACGAAGCTGTGCAGCCCGCCCGATGCTGCCATTCGGCGCGTGAACTGCGAAACGCAGAAAGCGATGAGCGTCACCAGCACGGTGGCCGCGATGATGGTGATCATCCCGCTCAACAATCGGCCGTGTGTCAGCATGGTGACGGGCAGAACGACCATCGACACAGCAGGGGCGGTGGTTGCCACCGACTGGGCCAGCACTTCAGCGCCCGAGAGTTGCCGACGGCCCAACGCGCGCAGCGGTGATCGCGCCGGGGGCTGCTTCTCGCGCGTGGTGAAGGACCGCGCGATAGCTTCGGTGAGAGCGGACATGTCGCGTCACGCTAGTCCGGTTCTGTAACGCGGATATTGCGGACATGCTTCCGCTGATCGCACTCGGGTGAGAGAGCCCGATGCCGATGCTCGCAGGTTTCTCACTCGGTCCCCACTGACTGTTTCCTGCGCGTCAAGTTCCGGACCCAACGCTCCTGAAGTCTGTGTTCAACACCAACCACCCGGGTCACCGGGAGCACACTGGGGAGCTCGAATGCCATACACACGTAGATCTTTCATGCGCAGTCTGGGAATCACCGGCGGCGCTGGCCTGGCACTCGGTGCTATGTCGTCCATCGGCCTGGCGCCGGCGGTGGCGTCGACGCCGAGGCGATTTCAGGCACCTGTCGCGGGTGACCTGATCGGAAAGGTCAAGGGAAATCACTCCGTCGTGATCCTCGGCGGTGGACCGTCCGGTCTGTGCTCCGCCTACGAACTGCAGAAGGCCGGATACAAGGTCACTGTCCTCGAAGCGCGCAACCGGCCGGGTGGTCGGGTGTGGTCGATCCGCAACGGCACCGAAGAAACCGACCTGAACGGTGAGACACAGACCTGTACGTTCTCCGAGGGGCACTTCTACAACCTCGGTGCGACGCGTATTCCGCAAAATCACAACACCATCGACTACTGCCGCGAACTGGGCGTCGAACTGCAGATGTTCGGAAACCAGAATGCGAACACCTTCGTCAACTACACCGGCAACAAGCCGCTGGCGAATCAGTCGATCACCTACCGAGCAGCCAAAGCCGACACCTACGGATACATGTCCGAGCTGCTGCAGAAGGCCACCAATCAGGGCGCTCTCGACCAGGTCTTGAGCAAGGAAGACAAAGAAGCACTCTCGTCCTTCCTCACCGACTTCGGTGATCTCTCCAGCGACGGCCGCTACGTCGGATCCTCGCGTCGAGGACACTCCGCCGAGCCGGGCGCCGGCCTCAACTTCGGAACCGAGATCGAACCATTCGGGATGAGCGATGTCATCCAGGGCGGCATCGGACGTGCATTCTCCTTCGAGTTCGGTTACGACCAGGCCATGACGATGATGACCCCCGTCGGCGGCATGGACCGGATCTACTACAAGTTCCAGGACGCGATCGGGATGGACAACATCGAGTTCGGCGCCGAGGTCAGCGGCATGAAGAACGTGCCGGAAGGCGTCACCGTCGACTACGTCGTCGATGGCAAAACCAAGTCGATCACCGCCGACTACGCAATCTGCACGATCCCACCGCACCTGATCAAGCGGCTGAACAACAACCTGCCCTCCGACATCCTGCTCGCGTTGGATGCAGCCAAGCCGTCGTCGTCGGGCAAGCTCGGTATCGAATACTCGCGTCGGTGGTGGGAGACGGAGGACCGCATCTACGGAGGCGCGTCGAACACCGACCGCGACATCTCCCAGATCATGTTCCCCTACGACCACTACAACTCCGACCGCGGCGTCGTGGTCGCGTACTACAGCTCGGGTAAGCGTCAACAGGCTTTCGAATCGCTCACCCACCGTCAGCGGCTGGCAAAGGCCATCGCCGAAGGCGCAGAAATCCACGGCGACAAATACACTCGCGACATCTCGTCGTCCTTCTCCGGAAGCTGGCGTCGCACCAAGTATTCGGAATCCGCCTGGGCATCATGGGCCGGCGCGGGAGATTCCCACGGCGGCATGGCAACTCCCGAGTACACCAAGCTGCTCGAACCCGTCGACCGGATCTACTTCGCCGGCGATCACCTCTCCAACGCCATCGCCTGGCAGCACGGGGCCTTCACGTCCGCGCAGGACGTCGTCACCCATCTGCATCAGCGTGTTGCGCAAACTGCCTGACGTGCTTCGTTTTCCATCACTTTCTCTGGAGGTCACATCATGAAATCTCGCAGCACCAAGGTCCTTGCAGCGGCATTCGCCGCCACCGCGCTACTGGGCTTCGCCACGGCCTGCTCGTCTGATGAGGCGGACGCCGAGACCACATCGAGTTCGTTCGTCTCCAAATCGATTCTCGAAGCGGGGCAGGCAAACCCGATGATCGCTCAGGGTGTCGCGATCGGCGGCGACACCGCGATCTACAAGACCAGCGGCATCGGCCCGTCGGCAGGAAACAAGGCGGCGCCGGAAGGTTCGCCGGAGTCGTACATCGACGGCCAGTTCTCCGGCGGAGTTCTGCCTGCCGGGGTCACCGTCACCGAGGCGCAGGGCATCAACGTACTCAAGAAGATCCGCGACAACCTCGAAGCCCAGGGATTGAGTCTCGAAGACGTCGTGACGATGCGCGTCTTCCTGGACAACGCGCCGGGGTCGGACAAGGCCGACTACACAGGATGGAATCGCGCGTACCGTCAGTTCTTCGCCAATACCAATCTCGACACCGGTGATACGGAGCTGGTGCCGATGGGCACTGCCGAGCCGATCGCTCCGATCGAGCGCAACAGCGCTCGGCCCACCCGCTTCGCCCTCGAGGTTGCCGGACTGCCCGTTGCCGGTTGGCTCGTCGAGGTAGAGGTCGACGCGGTGTACCCCGATGGCAAGGAACCCGCCTGATGGGCGCGCTCAGCCCGACCCACTGGGCAATCGTCGCAGTAGTGCTCGTGGTGCTGTTCGGTTCGAAGAAGCTGCCCGACGCGGCCCGCGGCCTTGGCAGGTCGATGCGGATCCTCAAGACCGAAGTCGGTGAACTGCACTCGGATACGGACCTCGCGTTGGAGAAGCGAGACTGACCCCTGTGCGCGGTTGAGGAGTCCCCACACTCCTCAACCGCGCACAGGTCTTCTAGATCAGACCTTCGGAACGCGCTACCGATGGTGGTGACGGCGGACCCTTCACGAAGACATCGATCAGCACGTCCTCGTCCTGGTACGACGCGAACTGCGCCAACCCCGGTGTCTGGCGCACAGCCGAATGAACGGCGTCACCGTTCTGCGGATACTCCGGTACGACGTGACGCCAATGGGCGCACAGCAGCGTTCCACCAGGCTCGAGATGCTCGACGACGTGCAGCATTGCCTCGATCAGCTTTTCGAAGGTCAGGTAGTAGCCGACCTCGCTGATGACGACGAGGTCGAAAGTCTCGTCGGGCCAGTCGTCACCCAACGCCCACAGACGAAATTCGGCATCACGTCCGGTAAGCCGCGCACGGGCGCTCTCGAGTGCGGCCGGGACGATGTCGGTGGCGAGAACGCTGTCGCAGCGCTCTGCCAACTTCTCGGTGAGAACCCCGATCGAGCATCCCGGTTCGAATGCGCGACGGTATCGAGGTTTGGGGAGCATCGCGGCGCTGAGCGCGTACTTTCGCTGCTCGTACCACCGGGATTCGAAGTCCCACGGATCGGATTGCGCCGCATACATCTTGGCGAAGTAGTCCGCGGGAAGCTCACGATCGGTCATACGAACACCGTTTCGTACGGTCGCAGTAGTCGTTCCATCGCATGTCGGGGGAGGATGGGGGCATCCGCGGGATGGTCGGAAAGCGGGGCGATCTGTGAAGTGAACTCATTGGCAGCAGCGGATTTTGCAGCCTGAACGTCGGAGGGCAAGGCCACTCTTCTGGCCCTTTCCCACGGGACTGCTGCATGATCCGGCTCAGCCCAATGCCACGCCCAGATGGGGTACTCGATCAATCGTGATCCAGTGTCCGCGCAGGCCTTCGCCGCTGCCTCCCCGGTGGCTTCATGGTCGGGGTGGCCGTCCCCGCGCCATGTCGAGGCGCACCAGGTACCCGTCGAGGAATCACCGAGAATCGAGCTGAGACGGTCGGTCAACTCCTGTCGGTTCTCCCTGATCTTCCCGTCTGGAAGGCTCAATCGAACCGGTGCGGGAATTCCGAGTACACGCGCTGCTCGATCCGACTCGGACCGCCTGAGATGTTCCATCTCAGGCTGAGTCACTGTTGGTGAATCGGGATGTGAGGCTCCACCGTCGGTGACAGACACCACGTGAACGTCGATGCCGGAAAGCGTTGCGAGAAGCGCAGTTCCACCCAGTCCGAGTATTTCGTCGTCGGGATGGGGAGCGACGACGATCAATCGCGAGCACCCGGTGAGATCCAGTTCCGGAAAGCTGCGTTCCCACTCCTGCCATGTCGATTCGGGAGTGCCGCCATCGTCGACAGGCTTCTGTGCGAATAGTTTCGAGTTCACCACGGCCGTTTCCCCTTGGCCGCAATCCGGCCCAGTTCGGCGAGATCCTTCTCGGCGTGGCTCTGCCGCAAGTAGACGGTGAGGTCGGCTACCCGCGCGGCATGCTCGGCGTCCATGCAGAGCGGTGCGGCGCCGAGAGCGCGTCCCACCCGATCCAGGGTCTCGGTGGCGGCGCGCTCGACAATTGCCCGCACACGGAGTGCCCGCTGCATGGCCTCGGCATTTTCGTCGAAAGGATCGGCGTCGATCTCCGCCGCCGCGACTGCGAGCGCGTTGCGCGCTGCGGCCAGCGCCGCATCGACCGCGCCGAGGTGGGCGAGTAGGTAGGGATCGTCGCTGCTTGCAGCCTTGTCGTACAACGGATCTGCAACGCCGCAGGCACCGCCGTACCAACATGCAGCCACGCCTATCGCGCCGTGCCAGAACCCCGGCCTGCTCAGGTAGTCGCCTGCCGTCCCGACCGGTATCGCCGGAACCATGTCGAAGTCGACCGCGCTGGAGTCGCTTTCGGCCATACCGACGGCCTTCCACGAATCGGGAACGGGATGCACCCCAGGTAGTCCGAGCTCAACTGCGAAGAGTGAGGGTACTCCGTCGACCAAGGCGGTGATCAGTGCATGCGTGCAGGTGTTGGCACCGGAACACCACAATTTGCGGCCGGTGAGCGTCCAGATCCCTACGTGCTCAGACGCATTCACCACAGGTTCGGGTGGCTCGGCCGCCCACACTCCCCACAGCTGCCCGGGTTCGGGATCCGGCCCGTCGAGTTCGGTGAGTATCGCGACGGCATCGGTGTGAGCCTCAGCCATCCGCCCGAGAACCACATTCTCGCGCGTGAGCTCTGCCAGGGAGGTCCACCGCGCGGCTGTCGCGCCGCCGCCGGGAAGCGGCAAGTACAGTCCACCTGCGTCCAGGAGTGTGTGTAGTCGTTTCATCGTGCCAGCTCCGCTTCTTCGTTATCGGCGGTCGTACAACCCAGGTTACGGATATGTCCGGCAAAGCCGCCCGGAGTTCGGCCGTCGAGACGCGCAGACGTGGTGACCGCAATGTCTTCTGCCCATGCGATACAGGCACCAGCCTCGCTCAACCGCCGGACGAGATCGACGTCCTCGTCTTCTTCGAGATCGGAGAATCCTCCGACGCTCCAGTACATATCCGCGCGGACACCGAGGTTGGCCCCGTGGACGTGACCGTGTCGGCCATATGGATGTGCGTGGTACATACGTTCGTATCGTTCACGAACGGAGTGTGGATGGCCTTCCCAATCCGCGATGCGTACGGTTCCCGCGACGACGTCCGCAGTACGCGCATACTCCAATTGGCGCGCAATCCAGGTGGGGCCGACCACCGAATCTGCATCGGTGGTGGTGAACCACGCCGAAGCTCCCAACTCTCGGCCGAACTCGGAAAAGCCCGTCGCTCGCGAACGTCCGACGTTCTGGTGCTCGACGCGAAGTACTTCGACCCCGTCGGGGATGACACCGGCGGTTCCGTCCGAACAGTTGTCGAGGACGGCAACCAGTCGGACGGGGACAACGCAAGCCGACGCCGCTGTTGCGAGTGCGCGAAGGCAACTGGGGAGGTCTTCGGCTTCGTTGTGGGCGGGAACTACGACAAGAACCTGGTCGATTGGCACAGTGACGATCCTTTCCTCACCCTGGTACGGTCGGGTCTTCTTTCGTCCCGGTTCTCAACAGATAACCACATTTCGGACGAGTGCCGCCGCTCGACCGCCAGCAGTCACGCAGGTCGAAAACTGTTTCGGTGAAACATCTCTGGATGCGTTTGGGAACTGTGACTTCGGGGTACAAGACGGGGTTTTCGGGTGCAAAACGGGGTTTTGCACCGAAGAATCTTCAGAGCCGGCGGTGGCGCACCGAATCGATGAGCATCCGGGCAACCTCGTGCAGTTTCACGTTGGTGTTCTGCGATTGCTGCACAAGACGGCTGAATGCTTCCTCGGCGTCGATGCCGTGGACGGCGATCAGGACACCTTTGGCTTGTTCGATCTCGGCCCGAGATTCCATGGCGCAGTGCAACTGTGCGATGTGCTCGTGTGCTTGACGCCAGCGTCGTGAATCTGCGATCGCCGCGCCCGCACCGGCGGTGAACAATTTCATCAACTCTTCGTCGAAGGCCTTGAACTCTGTCGAGGCGAATCCGTAGACGTTGAAAGCGCCGAGCAGCTCGGTGTTCCCTTCGCCCATGGTGATCGGCACGGACAAGTAGGACCGGACGCCTTGTTTGCGGGCTTCGTCGGTGAATTCCGGCCATTCGTCGACGTGATCACCCACCTTTGCCCGAACCGAGGACACCGTGCGCGCGGCGTCAACGCACGGACCACGATCAGCGGAGTGCTGGGCGTCATCTATCTCGGAAAGGTAGTCCGCGGTGGACGCAGCAGTTCGTGGGCCATCGGTGGACAACACCGTCACGCTGACAGCATCGGCGTCAGGCAGTGCTTTGACCGCGGTCTCGGCCAGACGTTGGAGCATGGAGTCGAGATGCTCGTCCGTGTTCAGACTGGACCGGAGTCCGGCAATCGCTTCGGCGAGTGTGTCGAGCGAATCTGCTGCGGAAGCAAACGCCGCGGCTACCTGAGGAGCGTCCGCATTGCCTGTCATGACTCAGGTCTACTCCGCAAACTGCGACGATGTAACCGTTCCGGGCAGTCGATGCTGCGATGTTCGCATGAAATCCGAGGTTCCTGGGTAGCCGCACGCAGCGATGTGCGATGTCGCCTGAAAAAGAGGAGCCGATGATGATCCTGCGACTACCTGGTGTGTATCGACCGCAACATGACACGTCGTTACTGGCGGATGCGCTGCTGTTCGAGCACCTCACCGCTCGCAGCCGGGTCCTGGATCTGTGCACGGGGACCGGCGCCCTCGCCGTCGCGGCATCGGCGGCTGGTGCAGGCCACGTCGTCGCGGTCGACATATCTCGCCGAGCATGTGCCAATGCTCGTCTCAACGGAATCCTCAACGGAACCTTGATCGATTCCCGTCGCGGCGACCTCACCGAGGCGGTACACGGCGAACTCTTCGATCTGGTGATCTCCAACCCGCCGTACGTCCCTGCACTGGCAGACGATCTACCTACCGCTGGAATCGAACGGGCTTGGGACGCAGGCAAGGACGGACGCGCCCTCATCGACAGAATCGCGGCCACCGTTCACGAGGTACTCGTCCCCGGCGGCACACTACTTCTTCTGCAGTCGGTACTGTGTGGGGTCGACAAGACCGGGGCGATACTCGAGGAACACGGTATGGCCGTGGAGATCTCGGCCCGGAAGTACATTCCCTTCGGGCCCGTGATGCGCGAGAGGCGCACCATGCTCGAGGCACGAGGGTTGATCACCACCGGTCAGGAAATCGAACAACTCGTGATCATTCGCGCAACGAAGTCTCGCCCTTCTCCCAACTCGATGTGAGGTGATCGCCGAGAAGGTCGTCGAACGCGAGGCACGTTGCAGCGCCGAACAAGATGTCATCAGTGCGGTGCGGGTGCGAAGAAGCAAGACCGCCGGCAAGTTCCCGAACGGCGATCTGTTCGTGAACGGAATCCGCTTCCACGTGCTCGTCGTAGAACAGTGTCGCGTCCGAACCGAATCCGAGTCGGCGCAAGCCGGCACTGTACCGTTTGCTCGGCAGCGCCGACGTGGTCTCGACGGCGCACAGGTGCCCGACCAGCGCTCCGAGATGTCGGCGATGAAAGCCGAAGAGCGAGAGAGCATTCAACGACGCCAAGGTTACCGCGGGAACAGCATCGATGTAGTGGCCGTAGCGGTCCGAAAGGCCGACAGCCCGCATGGTGTCGGCAAAAAGACGCGAATGCATTCGCTCTGCGCTGCCCCCTCCGTACTCGTCGCTCTGCACTTCGACGAGGGCTGCTTTGACGGCACCGGAGAGGCGCGAAATTCCAAGGGTGTGCACATCCGCTTCACGCAGCTGATTGAGCGAACGGTGAATCAGCACCTCCGCGAACTGATCGATTGTGGCGTCCTTCGCCATAAAGGACGCCAGACCGGGGCCTGCACTGGGAGCCGTCATCGCCCACAAATCGGCTACGACGTCACCGGACGACGGAACCTTTCCCACGAGTTCCACGATGGCGGCCTCGAAATGCGTCTCGAGACGCGACCTCGCCGCGAGCAGGTCCAGATTCCACTCCCACGCGTCCGAGACGTTCTCGATTCCCTGCAAATGAAGCTCGTAGAGGAGCGTCAGAGTCAACTGAGCGTCGTCGTCTCGAAGAATGTCGTAGGTGGGGTCGATGGACCGTGCAACCTCGTACGCGTCAGCGGCAGCCGTAAGCTCCCTCGGATCGGCCGAGGAGCGCAGAATGGAAACGAGAGTGGCGCTCAATGGGCCGCGAGCCTGTGGAACAGGCATGGAAGTGGGCACGCCAGTGGCCGAATCGAGAAGTGAAGAGGACATATGACCGCGTTTCCCGAATCGTCATCTGCCGAAACACCGAGTGTTGCCGGTAACAACACCACCATAACCGCCTGCTCGGACGGCCCGCTGCTGGTGCGTGGTGACTTCGAGTTGCTCCGTGACGACGGCACTCCGATAGAGAACAAGCGCTCTACGGTTGCTTTGTGTCGATGCGGGCGGACCGGCATCGCGCCGTTCTGCGACAGCTCCCACAAGAAGAAGCGGGCGCGAGCGACGTAACCGGGGCCAACTCGGAACGAGCCGGACCCGTAAACCAAGACGGCCCTGAAACCAAGAAAAGGCTGGATGCCGGCACCGTGCGGTGCAGCGTCCAGCCTTTTCAGTCTGAAGTCAGACTGGGATCGAACTCAGATGGCGCGAACGTTCTGAGCCTGGGGGCCCTTCTGGCCCTGTCCGATCTCGAACTCGACCTTCTGGCCCTCGTCGAGGGACTTGTAGCCGCTGCCCTGGATCTCCGAGTAGTGAACGAACACATCCGGTCCGCCACCTTCCTGCTCGATGAATCCGAAGCCCTTTTCACCGTTGAACCACTTGACACTGCCCTGAGCCATAACCAAATTCTCCTGGATCCATCGAGCCGAGCCCTCCCATCGAGAGTCCGGTCTCACACCTGATCCTGCCATGCTCTTCTTTTTCTGTCTCCAATTACATGCATGGCGAGTTGCAGTATTTGACGGGTTTGTCCCGTTCCTGGACCCCGTCGGAAGCAGGTGATTGTTCAACTATGCACGTTTACCTGCTGTGATGTATTCGTCGCTTCGATGTAGCGCGAAATGACAACACCTGTGTTAAATCTGGATTCGCGGCGCAGAATGCCACCCTGATACCCAGGAGGGGACCAAATACCCAACTCGATCGGGATCGAGATCAGTCCGAATCGTCGGGTTTGGTGTGCCCGTCGAACGTCACATGGATGTTCTCGTGGGGAACCGCGCGTTGGGCTTTTGCTTGATCGGCGAAGGTACGCCGATCGCCTTCGATGAGTTCGGTGTTGTCGGTGAACGGAGCCAACAACGCCCGCGGATGGAGTTTGTCGACTCGCACGACGTTGATTTCCGCGCACATGACGATCGAGGCGGCAGCGAGGAACAAGAAGGCCAACAAACCCAGAACGATGGCAAAGACGCCATTGGTGGTGGAGGCACCCCGCACCACGGAGGTCACGTAGAGGGCACCGAAGGACTGAAGTGCTTGCCAGAGAACAGCAGCGGCGATCGCTCCAGGCGCCACATCGGCTACCGAGAGCGGGCGGGCGCAGGTGAGCCGGAAAGCGACGATGAAGATGCCTGCATTCAAGACGACTACCGCAAGGGTCAACAGGAAGCTGAACGAACCGCCCAGATGAAGCGCACCGCCGATGTTGGAGACAGCGGTGGTCCCCAAGATCGCGAGACCGATGGTGCCCAGGAGCAGTAACCCTTGAAGACGCCCGCGGATGGGATCCGGTCGCATGTTTCGGGGCACCGACCACACCGTGTTCATCGCATTCTGGCAAGCCAGAGCGACACCGAGGCCACCGTAGAGACCACCGACGATTCCGATCACCAGCCCTGTGACACCGCCGCCGATCTGTTGCGCATTGCCCAGATCGTCACCGATCACCGGAAACTGATGCAGAGCGGAGTCCAAGATTTGTTGCTGAAGCTCGGGGTTGCCAGAGAGCACGAAGCCGAGAATGGTCGAGAGCAACAGAAGAAGAGGGAAGAGTGAGACGAAGCCGTAGTACGCGATCAGCGCGGCGAGATAAACACCTTGATCGTCGAGGAACTTGTAGAGGACCGCTATCGGGAACCCCAGGGCCGGATGCTTCTGTTGCAAGGCATCGAGGCGCTTGGCGATTGTCATTCTCGGTCTCTCTCAGCTCGTCGGACAGCCCGACGAACCTTAGTCGCTGCGAGCGCGCGGCGCTCGACGCCGGTGCAGGCTTGGCGTCAGGAGGCTTCGAGTGACTTTTCTGCTTCGGCGAGCGCGCGCATTGCTCCCTCGACAGAGTTGGTGACCGGAAATTCCTCTTCCGCCCGTGCGGCCCGAAGCAAGCGTCGAAGCGGGTGTGACCCGATGACGGACCACTGGAAGTCGTGCGCTCGTGAACGGGAGTTCAGTTCGGCGAACAGTTCGAGGCAGACCGCACCGACGAACAGTGAGTTGGACAGGTCGAGAATGACGCGGGACCACTCCGCAGCGTACGAGTTGAGAAGTTCTCTCAGTTCTGGGGCGGACAGTTTATCGAGGTCGACGTCGACCTGGATCAGGACTGTCGAGGGCGTTATCCGCCAGGCTGCGAAGCCTTGTGTGTCCACGATCGGACCCAATTGTGTTGAGGGATCGACGAAATCGATCGCTGTGTGGTCGAGTTCATTCAGATTCATGGCAGATCCGGTCTGTGTGCTTTTCGTCGAAAGGCTGACGACCGACCTGGCGGCACGGAAAGTGGAAGAGTCCAGGTGTGGAAAGCATTGAGCCCAATGGATGTACGCAGGAAGTTGTGACCTGAATCCAGAGTCCTGATGCGAACCGAGCGCCAGCGGCTTCAGCCCCGGCTGTATTCTCAACCTCGGTATCGCTCAGTGTAGCTCGAGGGCTTGGATCGGTCCAGGCTTGTAGTCGAACATTAAGCGGTGCAATGTTTTTGGCTCGACACTTCGGTATGGTTGGGGATCAGCGCCACCTGACGAAGGGATTTCAGATGAACGACCGCGATGCACTCACGGCCATCTCGACCAAGCTCGACACACTGATCGGCGCGGAGACCAACGGTCTGCAGGACGAGGTTCCGCCCGGTTCCAGTGTTCAGCGCACCGAGCAGGACGGCGAGCACGGCCGGTGGGGGCACGATTACCGTCTCGCCAACAAGTATCTCGAGGCTCTCGACATCGGCCAGCCCGGGCTCATTGACCGAGACGAGATGGAACGTCTTGCGCAGGAATACATCTGATCCTGGGGACCTACTTCAGAAGATTTCACCCATCTCGGTGCGCAGCTGCTTCAGTGTCTGAGTGAGGATTCTGGATACATGCATCTGAGAGATGCCGATCTTTTCGGCAATCTGGGACTGGGTGAGATGACCGAAGAATCTGAGAACCACGATCGTGCGCTCGCGCTCCGGTAGTGCAAGGAGCGCGGGTCGCAGGGTTTCGTGATTGTCGATCCGACTGATCGCTTCGTCGTACTGTCCCAAAGTATCGATCAGAGTCAGTCCGCTCCCGTCGCCGGCTGACGCGGTGTCGAGCGGTGTGGTTCGATACGAATTTCCGGCGGTCAACCCCTGTTCGACCTCGTCCGGCTCGATGTCGAGCTCCGTCGCAAGTTCCGCTACCGTCGGTGCACGGCCGAGCGTCTGCGACAACGACGTGAGCGCCCGGTTGAGGGCAAGATGTCGTTCCTGAAGGCTGCGAGGTACGCGTACGGACCAGCCGTGATCGCGAAAATGCTTGCGTACCTCACCCATTACGGTGGGGACTGCGAACGACAGGAAATCCGATCCTTTGTCTACGTCGAATCGCTGCACAGCCTGTACCAACCCCACGCGCGCAACTTGTTCCAAGTCCTCGAAAGGTTGGCCGCGCCCCTGGTAGCGACGTGCAACGTGGGTGGCGAGCGGTAGGCACAGTTCGATGATCGAGTTGGTGATCTTTTCTCGGGTCGGATCATCCGGTGGAAGCGAAGCCATCGAGACGAACAATTCGACAGCTAGTTCGTACTGGTCCTTCTTGTCCGGTGGTACAGCCTTGCCCGGTGGGACAGTATCGTCCGGTGGGACAGCGGTCACGCACGCTCCTGGAGCAAGCCCTTTTCAAGCGTCATCGTCAGGGTGATGTGACCGTCCGCGTCGATTTCCGATTGCTCCAAACGGACCGAGTCGACCAGTGCTTCGAGAACGAACCATCCGAAGCTGTGGGACTTGTCGGGTATTTCGGAGTGTGCGATCACCGACACGACGATCCGAAGAGTGCGACCGTAGGTCTCGAATCGGCAGGTCAAGTCGCTGGACGGTATCGCATGGCCGATGAGGATGCTCGCGACTTCGTCAATCGCCAGAGCAAGGTCGGCTGTCCCGTCGACGTCCAATCCGGTGTTGTTGGCAACCGTCCGGGTGATTCCGCGCAGAGTCGGCAGTTGGGAGTACGACGCTCGGACGCGGAGCGAGGCAATGGAGTCGTGAGTAAGTTCGGCTTCGGTCGGACTCGACAGAGGAATCAAGGGGCTTCCTGTAGGTAGATGTGGCGTAATTCCGGCGGACCGAGGCAAGGAACGGTACCGGCCATGCGTGCCAGCCATCTCTACCCCGGAAGTATTCATGGCCTTCGATTACCCTTCGCCCGGCGAAGTAATCCTCTTTACCCGAACTAGAGGATGAATTGTGAGACACATCACCTGTGGTGCGCTCGTACCGAATCCCATCTTTCATTTGTGACCCGTTCGGGTACGTCCGTTTCATGGGCACTCAGGCGGACAGGCAGATCCCCGTACACGCACGACCGGAAGGCGTCACGGACGACGAGGTGAAGGCAGCGGGGGTGTTGTCGAACGCCCTCGAAACGGTGGAGCGGGCGCGAGGCGCTCTGTACGACTTCCATCAGCTGATCGGACATGCAGATCTGATGCTCGACGAGGTCGTAGAGCTACTGCGAACCAGCGGTAACGACGAGCTGGCCGATCAGGTCGAGAAAGAGTTGATGGGCCGGAACGTGGTCGAAGGGCGCTGGACCTTCCAGCTGGTCGAGGAGTTCGACGAGAACTACTGGTCCTTCTTTCGCGAATGCGAACAGGTGGTGCGTGACAAGCTGGCCGGTGGAGTGCCGCACCTCTTCGAAGCCGAGATGAAGGAGCGACGCCGCACGCACGGTTTACGACATCACGAGGCCAGGCCTTGAGGTTGCCACCTACTCCGGTGAGTTCGCAGCGGCACTGATCAGTGGTTCAGTTCGACCTTTACGCAACGATTCTCGTTCGGTCGCGGTCATGCCGCCCCAGATACCGTGGGGTTCCCCGGTCTGGATGGCGTGCACGAGGCATCTCTGAACGACAGGACACCTGGCGCACACCAGCTTCGCCGAACTCTCGCGTTTCGCTCGCCTGGAGCCGCGCTCGTTCGTGTCGTCGTAGAACAGGGCGGGGTCGGTGTCGCGGCAGGTGCCGGACAGCTGCCAATCCCACTCGTCGGCAAGGGGCCTGGGAGATGTGTAGGAGCGCATGAACATGGACGTTCCCTTCGCTGCGTGACGAACTCGACTCGGATCGGGGATCCGGGTCGGGTGTTAAGGCAAAGCTCGGTCCCGCCGGCCTGAACCGGCGGGACCTTCGAGGCTCCTCCCTCGAGGGGAAGATTTCGGGGGTACCTCTGGTCGGTCATTACCCAGCCGTACAACCTTTGAATCCCGGTCGTCAGGAATTCTTTTGATCGACGGCACGTCTCTCTGCTGCGGCGACAAGACCACCGGCGATGTCGCGCAACTTGACGTTCCATTCCTGCGACATCTCGACCAGAAGGTCGAAGGCTTGGTCGGCCGAGCACTCGCGCTCGGCCATCAGCAATCCCTTGGCCTGCTCGATCACGGGCCGAGAATCCAAAGCTCTTCTCAGTTCGTCGTTTTCCGCGCGAAGGCGGGTGAGGACGTCTGACGCTGAACTGGACTGCTGAGCCTGGGGTCGTTGAACCTCGTACACACGATGAAGCACTCCGATCACCCTGCCGTCATCATCGGTGACGGCGGAATTGACCGTATTCCAATAGCGCGTGACAAACAGCCCACTACCTCGCTCATCGCGCACGTCGTAACGCTGAGTCGGCAGTGCGTCCCGAGTTCTGGAGTGCATCGTGCGCTCGAATGACGCTGTCAACGAGAAGATTCCGTCGGCAAACGAGTCGTCGGGATTGTCGGGGAAGGCTTCGAACACTTCCACTCCGTGCAACTGATCGAGGCTGCGGCCGGACACGGCAAGGTATTCGTCGTTTGCGCCCTGGATACGGAAATCGCTGTCCATGAGCAGAAGAGAAGAAGTGCTTGCCGCAAATCGATCGCTTCGAACGATCGAGCGGAGAGTGCTCGAACTCATGATTGTGTCGTTTCTGTCCTGTCTTCGACGGCTGCGGCCCCTGATATTTCAGAAGTAATTGATCGCGAGAACTCCAAGGGCGGTGCCTGCCACGATCGATCCGAACAACAAACGCTGTTGCAACACGAACATCTGATACTCGCGACGCGTTTGTGCCGACGTGCCGCGCGAGTCCGCAGACATGCTCTTGCCCTTTCCTGTTGTGGGGATCGCGATTTCGGCCGACCCCCGATCGGCCGAAATCGCGGACGGAGCGTCAGTTCTGACGCGCCTCGTTTGCGGCATCCTGCTCGGTGGACGCGCCTTCGTGTACGAGGCTGCCGCCGGAGTTCTCGAGGTGCGCACGAACGAACCACTGGAACTTCTCCAACTGTGCCGTTTGGCCGATCAGCATGTCTTCTGTGATCGGATCGATCTTGCCGACGTTGTCGATTGCAGTGCGGCTGTCGGTGATGACCCCGGTGTAGACGAGGTCGAGCGCAGCCAGATGGGCGCGAGCGTCGTCGCGGCCGACGGAGTAGTCGTCCCAAGTCCGATCGCGCTCGATCGCTCCCGCTGTGCCCTTGGGGGAGTTGCCCAGTGCCGCGATACGTTCCGCCACATCATCGGCGTAGCCGCGAACCAGCTCTACCTGTGGGTCGATCATCTCGTGCACGCCAATGAAGTTGGGTCCGACGACGTTCCAGTGGACGTGCTTGAGCGTCAGATGAAGGTCGTTGTAGGCGCTGAGGCGTTCCTGCAGAATATCGGCGACGGACGAACCGTCTGCGCTGCTCAGTCCCGGTACGGTGAACTTGGACATATGTTTTCCTCTCGTCTTGATGGGGATCGCCCGCGAACGGGGCGGTCTCGCGCCATCGTCAATCGGATCGCGTGTCGGTCAGGATCAGTGTGCGAGTGCTACTGGCTCCTCTGTCACCGGGTCGCCGTACATCATCGCGATTCGGCGCTTGACCTCTTCGGTTGTCAAAGTCGCGCTTGCAACAGTGATTCCGATGCCGGTGGTGCTCTCGCCCTGTGTGGGCGGGATGTCGATCGTCGTCATCTTGCTCCCGGTGAAGAGTGTGCCGTGAGGGAGTCGGCTGAACCACCGACTCCGACGTCTGGGTGTTCTACACCTTCGAGTGCCGGTTATGGCGCTTTCAAGTGCTACAAAATCTATATCAGCCGATGTAGATAATTGGCAAGGCTACTTCGATTCGACAGCTAAAGGAAGCTCGCTGTGCGATCTTGTCGAAATCGGCTTTGATCTGCCATTACATGCCTTCTCGGCTCGACGATTTTTGTCATGAGTGGCCCTGGACACGCTTGAATCTATGTCCTGGGCGTCAGATTCACTGCGTGATGATGCTAAGGTCGGATGACGCCGATTGAGACAGCCGACACCGAACTAGGAGGTTCCAGTGACGTCGGAATCCCAGACCCGGGCGCTGCGCGGCGTATACGGGATCTCAGTGATGTCAGAACTGTCCGGGGTAGGACCTCAGACGCTGCGCCTTTACGAGCGAAGGGGCCTGCTCACACCAACCCGCACGGATGGCGGTACACGCCGTTACAGCGAGGCCGACCTGGATACGCTCGGACGAATCACCGCGCTGATCGACGACGGAGTCAATCTGGTCGGTATCCGTCTGATTCTGTCCCTGGAGGCCGAAAATGCAGTCTTAGCGGCTCGAATCAGCCAGTTGACCGCCGAGGGTGACTAGTAGCGTTGCTCCATACGATGCCGTTCAGGATGGAGTTTCGGTGCGGGTAGGGTCGCCGAAGTCCGCGTCGGCGGAGATCTTGTTGCCTGCCGCTTCGATCTGTTCGAGCGCGGCGTCCAAAGCATCGACCAACCATTGATGCGACGCTTCCGCGAGGAGGCGATCCGGTGTGTCGGTGTTTTCGGATTGGAAGAACCGCACCAGCCACGATTCTCCGTTGTCGGGTCGATCGGAGAGTCCGGCCGCGGTATTGGTCGCCAGAAGATAACGGTTGTATTCGAGATCGACACGAATGGCGTACTCGCCGAACAGGTTCACCACATTGGCCGGCCGATGAGTAGCAGCAGCGAGCGCGATGAGAGCGTCGTTGTAGGTTTCGGAGTACTTCACCGTGAGGGGCATGGTCGGCCTGTCTTTCTGGGCCGATGCAGCATTGCACGGCTATGTTGAGGAGATCAGTTCGCAGCCGCTGCTTGACGATGAACTGAAACCAATCCTAGCTCGAGTCTCCGCTCACCCTTGACGCAAGCCCACGGGGTCAGTTGTTGCGTGCAAAGTCAGACTCGCGCTCCGTGACGAACTGATTGTCCGGGCGCGGTTCGGGCGGCGAAAGTGCAGTCAGGAACGACTCGGCCCACTGATGCACATCATGCGTCATGACCTGGCGATGCAGCGCAGCCATACGGCGACGGCCCTCTTTCGGATCCTGATGAACTGCGGTCAGGATTGTATTTTTCACGCCGTCCAAATCGTGCGGGTTGACCAGGTATGACTGTCGTAATTCCATTGCAGCACCGGTGAACTCGCTGAGAACGAGAGCGCCTCCGAGGTCGCCTCGGCAGGCCACGTACTCCTTGGCCACCAGATTCATCCCGTCACGCATCGGCGTCACGAGCATGACGTCGGCAGCGACGAACAGTGCGATCAGTTCTTCGCGGTCGACCGGCTGATACAGGTAGTGAACTACGGGGCGGCCGATCTGACTGTGGTCGCCGTTGATGCGGCCCACCTGTTCCTCGATGACACTGCGAAGGTCGATATAGTGTTGCACGCGTTCACGACTGGGCGTGGCGAGCTGCACCATCGTGTACTTCTCCGGATCCAAGCGGCCCTCGTCGAGGAGTTCCTTGAGGGCTTGCAGTCGCAGGTCGATGCCCTTGGTGTAGTCCAGGCGGTCGACTCCCAGCAGGATTTTTTCGGGATTTCCGAGCTCTTCCTTCAATTCGCGTGCGCGGCGCAGGACCGATTCGCTCTTCGACTGGCGCTCCAGCTCGGCCGAATCGACGGAGATGGGAAATGCCCCCACCTTGACGACGCGAGAGTCGAAATCCACATGCCCGAGCGCACTTCGAACACCGACGCCCGCGGTCGTTGTCTTGAGTCCGAGTAGTTTTCGGGCCAAAAACAGGAAATTGTTTGCGCCACCAGGCAAGTGGAAGCCGATCAGATCGGCGCCCAGCATTCCCTTGACGATCTCCTTGCGCCACGGAAGCTGCATGAAGAGCTCGACCGGAGGAAACGGAATGTGAAGGAAGAACCCGATCGTCAGGTCCGGGCGCAGTTCGCGCAGCATTGCCGGCACGAGTTGCAATTGATAGTCCTGCACCCAGACGGTGGCTCCGTCCGCGGCGCAACGGGCGGTTTCCTCGGCGAACCGCTGGTTGACCGCGACGTACGTGTGCCACCACGACCGTTCGAACGTCGGTGCCACCAGGACGTCATGGTAGAGCGGCCACAGCGTGTCGTTGGAGAACCCCTCGTAGTACTCGGCGAGGTCCTGAGAGGTCAGCTCGACGGGAAACAGACGAAGGCCGTCAACCACTATGGGATCTACCTTCTCGTCCGCGACGCCCGGCCAGCCGACCCAAGCGCCGTCTCGCTGTCGCAGGATGGGTTCGAGAGCAGTGACGAGTCCACCCGGACTTCGCTTCCAGTTCTTGCCACCGTCCTCGTCGGTTTCGAGATCGACGGGTAGTCGGTTTGCGACGACGACGAATTCGGAGAGCTTTTCGAGATCGGTACTCACGCCGACATCGGCTCCGCCAGGGTCTCGTCCAGCACGGTGGTCGAGGACAGGTATGTGACCGCCTCGGCTGTCGAGTCGGTGAACACGATGTCTGCGTCCATCTTCAGAAGAGACAGCGGGCGCCTGACGGGGTGCGCTGCGACGAGCGTCCAAGGAACGCCGAGCCTTCGTGCCTTGGCCGACAGAGTCTCGATGATGGAAAGACCTCCGACGGAGATGAACTGGACGTCCGAGCAGTCGAGTACGAACGGGTGACGCTCACCGATCAGGTCGTCGACGCAGGCAGCGAAATCAGCTCGGGACCGGACGTCGATCTCGCCGCTGACCACGAGTGATTGAATGTTTTCCGCACACGTCGTGGTGAATGTGGGGGGACTGTCCGTACGCTCATCTGTAGTTCTCGAAAACTCGTTCATCGAAACTCCTGACGGATTGCTCGAAACGGTTCGTTCGAACGGTCTGGTTCGAAACGGTTTCGTTCGAAACCGGGAAACGGCACGGGAAGCAACGCACGAACCGTGCTCGTCTTCAACGGCTGGGTACTCAACCGTGCTGAGTGCCTACCTTACCGCATCGCGAAAACCCAGGTGAAAAGCGTTAGATCCGTAAGGATTTCAAGGACCCGTGAGCGTCGGCCCACGGGACCTTGGTCCCGATGACTGAGCTCTTGCGCGATCAGTCGGTGTCGGTTGCCGGGCCGGTACTCGAGGCTCCACCCTCGTCGGCCCACGTACGCTCGCCCGACGGATCGGTCTGAACGTCCTTGTGTGCGGCATCGGCCCCGGTTCCGGGACCGTGGTCGGTGCCGGTGGTCTGCGGCTCGTCCGTCTGATCAGTGCGGTCGGTGGAATTTCGTTCACTCATGGTGGCTGCGTCTCTCTGAAGGTTGGTGTTCATGTACTTGTCGTTTCTTGCTCACCCGCGAGGGGTACTCAATAGGGGTAGTACGTCACGTCGAGCCAGTACGTCACGTCGAGCCATACCAGCAAAGTCAGCTGTCACCGAAGCAGGAGATTTCACGTGAACCATATGACCGTGACGACCGAACACCTGCGTGCACTGCTGGGCAGCGGGCCCCATTCGGAATTGGTAGCGGTTGGGGGTGAGATCGAGATCTACGTCCCCGATGAAGAAGGGTTCGGCCTCGATGGTATCTCGCTTGTCACTCGCGAGCAGTTGGCCGAGCGCCTACCATCCTCGCCCGACAACCCCGACGAAGGTGAACTACGTATCGCCGCAGAATCGTTGAGCGAGATGATCGCCGAACTCGGCGGCTGAAGTCTGAAGTTCGGGGCAGCTGACTTCAGATCTGCGGGATCGGATCCGGGGGATACGGGTTCGGTGGCGTCGGAGTCGGTGGCACGGGCGGGGGATTCAGCGGATCGGGTGGTGCCGGCGCGGGTGGTGTCGGCGACCCCGGGTCGGGGACGGGGCCCGGATCCGGTGGTGGGGGCGTGGTCATGAGTGCCGGGTTCCCAAACACTTGCCGAACAAACACCTAGTGCTCGGAGTGGCTTTTGGTGTTCTCCTCGGCAGGTAGATCATCCACGATGTCGACTACGGCGATGTGGACGCTCTCTGCAGAGACGGGTGGGTCCATGTCACCGAGGATCAGGTGAACGACATCGACGACGGTGAATCGAACCCGGTCCGACAGTTCGGCCAGATCCACTCCGTATGGCGCTGCCAGTTCGATACGTAGTGAACGTATTTCGTGGCCGTCGACGAAGAACTCGATACTGCTCGGCGAGCAGTGGTGTCGAGAACGTATCTCGGCGGCCAAATGGGTGCGGAGTACGTGATCGCTCACCGACACCGTGCCTAGACGTGGACCTTCGGACGCGTGTGCGTCGAGCGGCCAACCGGACGCCGAGGTCGACCGTAGCGCCCGGATCACCTTGTCGCTGATTCGATCCCAGCCTGGCTCGGGAGCGTTCCGCAGGACGTCGGATGCGTGCGCCATCAATGCGTCGGTTCGTGATTCAGTCATCGCCACCTCGTCATTCGTTCACTCAGGTTAGCCCGTGCACGATGGTGATGCCCTCGCACTGCATCCGGAGTGAGTCTCAGAATCTTGCCGATTTGAACGAACGTGAGCATCTCCACCTCTCGCAGCGTCCAGGCCGCACGCTGGCGATAAGGCAATTCACCCAACGCTTCTTCCAGTGCCTCCAGGAACGCGGCGTTCGAGGTCGTGTCGAACGGGCCGGCCTCGGGAGACGGCACGAGAGGATCCAGCAGCTTGTCGTCGATCGGTTGCGCTCTCTTGATTCGATAGCTGTCCACGATCTTTCGGGAACAGATCGCGAAAAGCCATGTTCGCATCGACGATTCGCCACGAAATGAATCGAGTCGGCGCCACGCGGCCACGAAGGTGTCCTGGACTACCTCGAGAATGTCGCCTTCATCTGCGAGCATTCGACGCGCATAGCGGTGAAGTGCAGGTCCGTAGTAGTGCACCAGTGACTCGAATGCTTCTCGGTCGCCGAGTATCGCAGCGTCCACCGTTGCGGTGTCCAAGCCGTCAGGTGCTTCGGTGAGCCCCTGTGTGTGCGGTAACGCCACAGTCGCTCCTCTCGCGGAAATGCGGAAAACTCGGCTGCGTTCGAAGATTGTTCGCCCGGCCGGGGCGTTGAATGTTACGGACAGTAACTAACAAGTGTCAGTGATGCACGTCACCTGACTGGGGCATTCGGTTTTGCCTTCGAGTGACGACTACACAGGTAGATCGATCAACAGGAGGAGATGACAATGGTCAGCACACAGGTTGCGACAGCATCTACGAAGGATGTTGCATCATCGAACGACTCGGCTCTCGTGAGCTCTCAAGGAAAGACGTCGATCGCCGACACCGTTGTCTCGAAGATTGCCGGCATCGCCACGCGAGAGGTGAGCGGTGTGTACGACGTTGGCGGCGGAGCGTCCCGGGTTGTCGGGGCACTGCGCGAGCGGATCCCCGGCGCGAGTGTCAACCACTCCCAGGGAGTATCGGTCGAGGTCGGCGAAAAGCAGGCAGCGGTCGACATCGACATCGTGGCCGAGTACGGCGTATCGCTCGCCGATCTGGCCACCGGCATTCGCCGCAACGTCATTGCGGCGCTCGAACGGATGACGGGTCTCGAGGTGACCGAGGTGAACATCACAGTTCACGACGTCCACCTCGACGAGGGCAGCGACGACGAAACGGGCGAGCCCAAGACTGCACGGGTGCAGTGAGTTCCGAAATCGCTGACACCATCGCGGCGGCTGTGACGGGGGTGCCTGGGGTCGCCTCGCTTCATGCCGGAATGTTCGGCGAGGTTGGCACGTACCTCCCCGGTCGCCGCGTCGTCGGCGTGCGGGTGACGGAGTCGTCGACAGACATCCATGTGTGCATCTTCGCCGACGCCGCCGTTCGAGACACGGCTTTACGTATCCGCCAAGCGGTTTCAGGACTCGTTACAGGCCCCGTGAACGTGACAGTGGAAGACGTAGTCGGTCGTGGACGCGATGCCTGAGCACTCTCGGGGTTCAGGTCCTGATCGACGATCCGCACGCCGAGAGGCGATCAGGAACTACCACCCCGACGTGGGCGGATCTGCCGACGCGCTCAATCGAGCACTCGAACGCGTCGACCGGGACTTCGCATCCCCGATCGGTGTGGTTGTGCGCACGTCGCTGCGCGGCACGATGCGACAGATAGCCAAACCCGTTCGGGCCCAGTACACCCGGGTGCGCGCTCGGTTTCCGGGTGCAAAGACCTACACCGAGATCTGACAGGCACCATCGAACATCATCCACAACGGAGGATTCACATGACCACCTCGACTGTCGGCCTACTGGCAGGACTACTTCTCGGAGTCGCAGCTGCTGCAGGCGGTTTCACCGGATTCCTCATCGCTCTGGTTCTCGGTGTGATCGGATACCTCGTCGGTGGTCAGCGTGACGGCGAGTTCGATCTCGGTGTGATGCTGAAGGGTCGCGGACGTGGCTGAGACAGCTCGACCGGAGTCGTCTGTGCTTGGTGAGCCGGGCGATCGCGGAACGCTGACGATTCGAGACAGAGTCGCGCAGAAGTTGGTTCTCGAGGCGACGCGCGGAACCCCGGGGGTGCGCCATCACGCCGCCGGCATGGACAAACTGACCGGGCGCGAATTGCCGAGGGCGCGAGTGCTGGTATCCGGCAAGCGGGTACGGGCCAAGGTGGACATCGCGATCGAGTGGCCCGGATCCTTGTCGGTCATCGGTACCGCGGTGCGAGAGAACGTGACAACCCAGTTGCAGTCTGTATCGGGCCTGGACGTAGACGGCGTGGACGTGGCGATCGTGAGCGTTCTCCCGGCATCGACCAAGCGTGACGCGGGAAGGAAAGTGCGATGACCGCCGACAAGGTCGCACCACCCACTGCCTCGAGGGCTGCTGCTCCTGTTCCCCTTGCGGCGCCCGGATCGGCCGTCACGGGATTCCTCATCGCCGCGGCGCTACTTGCGCTCGGCGTGGTCGGCGTCCGCGACGCGCTGGTGGATACCGGCGTGATCACCGGGTCGCAGTGGATACCAAGTGCTGCCGCATATGTGGACGGGCTCGCGTACCAGGGTTGGATGTTGCCGGCGGGGATCGCAGCCGTCGTTCTCGGCCTGTGGTTCGTCATCCTCGGACTCAAACCGCGACGAAAGACTGCCAATGCCTTGGTCGGAGTCGCGAATACATGGATCGATCCCGCCGATGTAGCGGCGATAGCGTCTGTTCGCGTCGAGTCACTGGCCCAGGTTCGATCCGCTTCGTCCCACGCGACCCGGCGCAAGCTGGAAGTGAAGGCCTCGGTCACGCCCGATGGAGCCGCCACCGCTGAATCGGAAATCCGTGCGGTGCTGGGGGACTTGGCCGGGTCGCTGTCACCATCGCCGCGAATCAAGGTTCGTATCCAGACGGGATCACTGTCATGACTCGGACGGCGACGGCGATGGATCGCGTGGCGACATGCGTCGTGGGGATGCTCGCGATAGCGCTGGGAGTTGCAGCGATCCTGTGGAATCGCGACGTGATCAAGGATTTCCCGGCGCGTATCGAGATCCCGTGGGCTGAAGATCTTGTCGATCACTCGTGGTGGCCATGGGCTGTCGGAGCTGGGGGAGTACTGCTAGTCCTCCTCGCGTTGCGGTGGTTGATCGCGCATGTGCCGCTGCGTCGGGTGAAGGAGATCACGGTCCCTGGGTCGAACTCGCACAATTCCATCACCGCGGATCTGGGTGCGGTGGCGGAAGGGGCGAGCGCATCACTGGAGGACTTCGACGAAGTGTCGCGTGTCCGAGGAAAAGCGTTGCTCGATCGTGGAGTTCGCACGATCGATTTGCGAGTGACATTGACACGTAGCGTCGTATCCGGATCGGAAACGTTGTCCGAGTTGATTTCTCGCGTCACTGACACGGGGGATCAAGTCGAGTCGATGGTCGGTGATCCATCCGTCGCGACCAGAACTCGCATCGCCGTGGAAAGCGCGAAACGCGATGAGCCGAGAACTCTCTGATCAATCGAGGTTTGAGCCTCCCGGTGACCGGGTATTGGTAGACCTCCCGATCGTGCACAGAGTCATGGATGTTGCTGTGGCACTGTGTGTCACGGTGCTCCTTGCGACCGTCACTTCGATGGCGATCGCGATCGTAGTGACGCTGATCATGTGCGCGTCGGTGAGTGTCGTTTCTCGTATGTGGTGAATCGCCAGTCATTTTGGTTCTGTCGTGAACACCTGATAGAAAGGTAAGCAGACAATGTGGCTGCTACTGAGTGCACGATCCCCCGCGTCGTGCGGCGGAGAGTCCGGTTGTGTGCAAACACAACCCGCGATCACGGTCTAGTTGCGCGGGCCGATCGCTCGGAACTCTCCCTTCACCGGCAGTCACTCATTGCGCCGTCCCTCTTTACTCTAAGGAGTTCAAATGCTTCCTCTCGGTATCATCGCCTGGATCATCATCGGTGGGCTGGCGGGTTGGATCGGCAGTAAGATCATGAAAACCGATGCGCAGCAGGGGATCTTCCTCAACATCGTTGTCGGTGTGATCGGCGGCCTGATCGGTGGTTTCCTGCTTCGAGTCTTCGGCGTCGATGTCGAGGGTGCAGGCTGGATCTTCAGCTTCCTCACTTGCCTTCTCGGTGCAGTCATCTTGCTGTTCCTGGTCAAGGCAGTCACCGGAAAGCGCTGACACATTTGTCCACGCAGTTCGAGTTCGACTGAATCCCACGGCCGAATCCCACGGCCGAACGCACGACCGAATCCACACCGAATTCAAGAAGGAGAAACACATGTCTGACTTCATCGACAAGGCAAAGCACCGCGCTGAGGATCTCATCGGCGAAGCCAAGGAAAAGATCGGAAATGCCACGGGCAATGACGATCTGGCTGCCGAAGGTGTTGCCGATCAGGGCGAGGCAAAGGTCAAGAAGGCCGGAGACACTGTCAGTGACAAGGTCTCGGATATCAAGGACAAGTTCACAAGCTGAATGAGTTTCGGCGCGGTTGACCGGCATGTCCGGTCAACCGCGCTTTTGTGTGTCTCCTCGGCCGTCGCGGCTACCGCGATACGCTAGCTTCCGCGTTTCCGCGAGCCACTCCGGAAGCATGCGCATGTGTGCCGGCCTGTTCAGGATCGGATCGAAGGACGGCTGGAGGCAATCCGGGTGGTCCTCGACTTCGTCGAGACAGAGATGTCCGATCGGTATCAACTGAAGTTGAACTCTCGCGAGGTACACGGAGAAGTGCAGCGGGGAATGATCGACCGCAGCTTTTAATGCAGACAAAGAAGTGCCGGCCGGGTGGACGCCGCGCGGTGTCACGATCAGCCACGCCGCGGCCCCGCCCGCGCGTGAGTAAGGAACCAGTGTGCTGTATCTCGCGCCGTTCCACGAGAAAGCCGGAGCTGGAAACATTTTCGAGAAGGTAGAAAGTCCTGATGTTGCGAGAAGAATGTCCCACGGGTTTTCATCTGCGCCGACATTGTGCAACCGAAGCGCCAGGCCAAGTATGTCGGGTAGGTCTCCCGGAATTCCGAGTGCTTTCGACATTCGAGCGGTGACGGTAATCGTCGACGACTCCGTTACCGGCCACCACGGGGTGGCCGGCTTCAATGTTCCCTTCAGTTCGATCCCGTGCGGGTGAAAAACCCTGGCCATGCGCAGCGATGATGCGAAGTAGAACGGTGCGCCGACCAGCTTTCCGATGGCGCTCTTGCCGGCGGGGATGATCGAATTGAGCGTCACAGCTTCCTTGTCTGAGAATTCTCCGCCCCCCGAAGCGCCCAGACTGGACGGACGTTCAGGCGTGTTGACGGGCTTGCCGACGGTTTCTTTCGGCTTCCCAGCGGCAGCGATTGCTAATCATGTGACGCGCCGTAACAAAAGTCTCGCCGGTCGGGATAATTAGCCAAACGCACAAATTGGTCGTTATGGTTCGTTTGTCCGTAACGGTGCGATCGGACCTGCGACCGTCGCGAACTGGCGAGATTGCTACTCGTGATTTGTGTTTGGTGATTGCGCGGAAACAAGAAATGTCGAGGAGACACGCTGATGGGCCACTCTCGAACCTGGCTGACGCGCGCGCTGGCAATGCCGGTGGCTGTCGCGGTGACTTTGTTGCTTCCTCTCGGCAGTGTCGCCTCGGCCCAGGATTTCGAGGACGACGCAGATACTTCGGTGGTTGCCGCAGCCACAACTCCGATCTCCTTCACCGAACTCGGCCGAGGAACGGACATCGTGTTCTCTTCCGATGACGCACCAGTGTTGGTGACCGTGCCGGTGCCGGACGGACTCACTGCAACAGCCGTGACCGGAATCCTGACCGCCCCGACCGACTTCAGTAGGGGCTGGCTCGAAGTGACTTCGGACGGCAGATTGGTGAGCCGCGTCGACTTCGACGCCGGGCAGGCCGGGACCGGGTTACCGATTTCGGTTCCCTTGCAAGGTCTCGAAGTGGTCGACCGTAGCGTCACCGTGTCGATGATCGCTCACCTCGTTCCCGTCGACGACCGCTGCTACGACCGAACGAGATACCAGCCCCTCGCGCTCCGGGATGCCTTTGTCGCCTACGACGGTGCAGAGCGGCAGCCCACAACTGTTGCAACCTTCTTCCCGCCGATTTTGAGGAAGGCAACCATCTACGTCACGGATGGTTCGTCAGGGGCGCAGCAGAGTGCGGCTTTGCAACTGAGTGCAGCGATTGTCAACAAGTACGGAAGTCAGCCTGACGCCGTGGTGGTGGAGCAGCTGCCGAACGGTCAGAGTCTGCCCTCCGCTGAGCCGGGACTGTTCGAGAGAGCTGTAGTGCTCGGTAACAGTGGGGACGCCGGCATCGATCTCGCGACGGCGCCGAATGGTTCACCCGTGCTGCGGATTTCAGGGGATGACAAGACTCTCGTTCCTCAGGTCAGTCTCTTGGCGGCGAACTTCGACGGCTACTGGGCGGCGAGCAGAGCGCTGGCGTCACCGGACAACGCGGTTGCCCAGATTTCCCAGGACGCCATCACCGTCGGTGAGCTGAAGCTCGGAACGCTGACGGCTTCCGGTCTCAATCACATCGAGGTCGACGTCCCGTTCAGTCAGTCGCAACTGGGGCGTCCGATGAAGGATGTCTCGGTGCGAATGATTGGTTCCTATGTCCCGCTACCGAATTCGCGTAACGGAGAACTGTCGATCTCACTCGGGGATAGACGACTCGCCTCGCAGACGGTTAACGAGACAGGGCGCTTCGACATCGGCGTCGATGTTCCGAACGAACTCCTGCGTCGCGACTTGACGTTCGAGGTCTCGATGGATGTGACCGGCGACTTCCAGTGCGGCACCAGTAGCCCTTCTTCGCTCACTGTGGATCCGGCCAGCACCATCACGTCCACTACCGGATTCCCGCCGACGCCTGGAGGATTCCAGTCCTTGCCTCAGTCGATGCTGCCCACACTCGATGTCGGTTTGAGTCACGGTGATTTCGCAGATCTCGTTCGAGCCCAGCGCCTCGTTGTCGCGATGCAGCGGTTGAGCTATCTGCCGCTGCAACCGCGCGTGCTCCCGTTCGGCGACGCGGCGACCAGTTCGCTGCCGGCGTTGTTGATCGCGGCGGACGGGACGCTGCCCACTCCGGTGGCTCTACCCATGGACACGGCAGATCAAGGTCTCCTGCGCTTGCAGGGTCTGGAATTCGGTGGACAATACGGTGCCTTGCAGGTGGTTTCGGGTTCGCACAACGAAGTAGTGGCGCTGACGTCTGAGGGTGATGCGGCCGATGCCGACGGTCTGCTCAACTGGTTGGAAGGTGGGAAAGACCGGTTCGCAGAACTGACCGGCGATCTACTGGTCGCACCTCGCGGAGGTGAGCCGTTCGACGTCGGAGTCGACGTCGCCCCGTTGGGCACTGCGACCTCGGCCGAAGAAGAGACCGGACTGAGCGCGGTCACGATCGGCTGGATCGGATTCGGGACCGTGGTTCTGATCGCTGTTGCCGTCGGTGGTGTGCTCGTGGCTCGGCGTCGCGGACAGTGACCGTCACCGATCGCCCGGCCCTGTCCGTCGCGGTCCACGATCTACCGGGCCGGAAGCCATGGCGGATGTTCGTCGTGCTCTTCGCGATCTACACCGCGTTGGGCGTATGGATGAACGCGGGTATCGGGTTCATCTTCACCGATTCGCTCAGTCGTGTCGCCGCGGTGTCGGCGATGCTGCTCAGCCGTGATCCGCACTTCGCGGCGATCGGATTCGTGTTCACCCCGTTGACGGCGGCAGTCCAGATTCCGATGGGCCTGATGGGTCATTGGTGGCCGGATCTGCTGCGGTGGAACATCACTGCGGTCGTGATGTCCGCGGCCTTCATGGCTGGCGCGGTGATTCAGATACGCGGGATCAGCCGCGACCGTGGGTGTCCGCGATGGGTCACCGTCGTCCTTACCGTGCTGTTCGCTGTCAATCCGATGATCGTCATGTACGCGGCGAGCGGAATGAGCGAAGCTCCGTTCCTTTTCTTCGTTCTGTGGGCGACACGTCGACTGATTCGGTGGATGCGCAGCGACGACGTACACGACCTCATCGGTGCGGGCCTCGCGTTCGCTCTGGCGTACCTCACTCGATACGACGCATTGGCACCCCTGTTTGTCGCGGTGGTGCTGGTGACCGTGGTGAGTTGGCTTCGTTTTCAACCGACAGCGGAGGAGCGGGGCGAGGGCGCAGGACCTGGCTTGCGGCTCTGGGCAGCAGCCCTCGACGGTGCCGTCGTGCTGATGCCGGGATTCCTGGCCTTCGCCTTGTGGTCGTTTGCCAGTTGGCTCATCACGGGTCAAGCGTTCCAACAGTTCTCGTCGGTGTACGGGAACAGTTCCATCCTGGAACAGGCTGGTGCCGGAACCGACTCACCGGTTGCCCGCCTTGCGTTCTCGATTACCGAAATGGCCGTACTCGGGCCGGCGCTCCCGGTGTTCGTGGTTCTGGCAGTCATCTGCGCACTTCGGCGGCGCGACACCGAAGTGGTGGTGCCTCTTGTGCTGTTCGGCGCCATCCTCGGAGCGCAGACGTTGCTCTACCTGATGGGATCGACGTTTCCTCTTCTGCGCTTCTACATTTCGATCATTCCGCTGTGTTTCGTATTGGTCGTCCTGATCGCTCCTCGCGGAGCGCCGGTCATCACGCGTCGACCAGGGGCTGCTGCGTCGCGCTCGGTGTCGACGTACCCCGAGCAGGCGGGACCGTCTCTACCTCTTGTGATCTCCCTGTGCTTGCTGGTCGGGTCGACGCTGGTCACGTTTGTCGCGATGGGTAGTGCGCGGATCGCAGTGCTCGAGCATTCCATTGCCAGCGCGATCATTCCGGGCCGCCAGAACCTGGAGGAGCAGACGAATCTACGCACGTTTGCGGCCGAGCGTCGCATCGCCAGGTACCTGGACGACTTGGCTCTGCCGGAGGGGTCGGTTCTGCTCGACACCGTGCAGAGCTATGCCGTCGTGGCGTCGTCGAACAACCCTCGGCAATTCGTCGTGCCTTCCGATGCGGACTTCGTGCGCGTACTGAACAACCCGGCCGAACATCACGTCGAGTACATCCTGTCGGTTCCGAACACCGGTCGCGGTGTGTCGGACGCGGTCAATCGGCGTTATCCGACGATGTACGACACCGGTGCCGGCGGTGTGGGAGCACTGGTGCTCGAGGTGCCCAACGACGGCGGCATGGACCCTTCGGCCTGGCGTTTGTATCGCGTGACCGGTGAACGTCAAACGGGTCGATGAGGGAATTCGTGTGGGAGGATTGTCCGTATGACGTGGATGGTTGTAGATGTCTTCTGAAGAAGCGCGTCCGCGTGTGCGTGGCACAGTGCGTCGCCGTATCGCTGCCGCTGTAGTCAGCTTTGCAACCGTCGCGGTCGTGACAGGAATGTTCACGACGCCGGTGGTTGCCGATTCGCCCAAGACGGTTCGGGTCGGAGCGTCGTCGAGCGGACTGACACTCGACGGACAGCCGTGGTGGCCCACCGGGCTCAATGCTTATCAACTGGCCACTGATTGGTCGGTGAACTTCGGCTGCGGCGCGATGGTCGATCTCGATGCCTACTTCGGTTCTCTGCCACCGAATTCCGTCACGCGTTTCAACGCCTTCCAAGCGCTCGCGGTGAACAAGGTGTCCGGGCAGATGGATTTCGGACCGATGGACGCGGTGTTCGACGCTGCGGCGCGACACAACCAGTTCACGATTCCGGTGCTCTCACCACAGGACAGCGGGTGTGATGACGGGCTGTTCAAATCCAGGGACTGGTACACCGACGACTGGAAGGTTGCGAACCTGATCCCAGGTCGAGCCACCATGAGCTTTCAGGACTGGATGCACACCGCCGTCGACCGTTGGAAGAACGAGCCTTCCGTCGCGGCGTGGGAATTGGTGGGGGAGCCGGAACCGAGCCTGTGTACCGACGCCGCCTGCAATTGGTGGACAAGAACGTGCCCGTCTGATTCCGCGCAGGTGTTGCGGGAGTTCTTCGACACGGCAGGCGCCGAACTTCGGGCGATCGATCCGAACACCCTGATCACGGCGGGATACGTCGGGGGCGGTCAGTGCGGCACTGCTGGTGACGACTACCAATACGTGAGCGAGTCCGACTTCGTCGACATTCTGCAGTATCACGACTACGGAGCAGACGGGGTTCCGCTTCCGGGCGACCAGTGGAACGGACTGGCGCGTCGCATCGAACAGGCCACGAACGTCTCGAAGCCGTTGTTGGTCGCTGAGACAGGCGAATTGGCGGGCAGTTGTGAATCATTGGCAACCCGAGCCACGAATATCGAGACGAAGCTGACGGGGCAGAAGGCGGCCGGCACGGCCGGAGCTCTCCTGTGGGCCTTCGTACCGGATCCGCGGCCGAACGAGTGCACAATGGACATCGGGCCCGACGATCCACTCTTCGACGTGATCGCTTCACTGGCAAGTTAGGACACTGCTGGTAGTCCACTAGGAGTTCCGCCCAGTGGGAGTATGGTCACGATCTGATAACAACCTGAACCTGGCGTTGTGACGTGATGACCGTATTTCGTTTGCATCCAATGGTATTCAGTGGCATTCACCTGCGGATAACCGAACTTGAAGGCCCGCGGGACCAAGCAGGACTATCGACGTGGCACCCGCAGGACCTACGTCCGGTTGTGCGAGGACGGTCCAATCGAGACGCCGGCAACGGAAGTTGCGCTGTACCTGCCCCTTTGGTTGACAGAGCAGTCCCTTTCCGATTGACGTCGAAATGCGGGCACGACCGTTCGCCGCGGTAACGGGTAGTGAGCGGAGTTCGGTGCGGCCCTCGCGGAAGTGACAATGTGGGGTGGTGTGTAGCTCTCGCGCGCAACGAATTCCGAGTTCGAGTCGACTTGCGACGGCATCGGCTGCCCGGTAGACCTTGTGCGCAGGCTGTACATGCGATGTGAGCTTTCGGTCGTCGAAATGAGGGGACGACCGCTGCATGCGCGTAACGGTAAGTGTGTGGAGCATCGCGTGAGCGGAGAGGTGAACGATGACTGGATACTCTGAACGGCCTTTCAGGACTGCGGTGGTACCGGCTGCCGGGATGGGGACCCGCTTCCTTCCGGCCACCAAGACGATCCCGAAAGAGCTACTCCCCGTCGTGGATACGCCCGGGATAGAACTGGTTGCCAGCGAAGCGGCTCAGGCCGGTGCAGAACGCTTGGTGATCGTCACCGCGCCAGGCAAGGCATCGGTGATCGGTCACTTCGTCGAGGACCTGGTGCTCGAGGGCAAGCTCGCCGCGAGTGGAAAGCACCATCTGCTCGAGCGTGTGCGTCGAGCACCTGGCCTCATATCGGTGAAGCCTGTCGTCCAAGAAACCCCGCTCGGCTTGGGTCATGCCGTCGGTCTTGTCGAGTCGGTGTTGGATGCCGACGAGGACTCGTTCGCGGTGCTGCTTCCCGACGACCTGGTTCACCCCTGCGGCGTTCTCGACGCTATGGCGAAGGTCCGTGCCGAGCGTGGTGGTTCTGTGCTGTGCGCGTTCGACGTCGCGCCCGATCGTGTGGGTGCGTACGGAGTATTCGACGTCCAAGCGCCTGAGGAAGGCGATGACCCCGATGTGCTCGCGGTCGTCGGCATGGTGGAGAAGCCGGACCCGGCGGATGCTCCGTCCACCCTCGCCGCAGCCGGACGCTATCTGCTCGATCGCGCCGTGTTCGATGCGCTCCGGCGAATCTTGCCTGGGCAAGGTGGTGAGCTGCAGCTGACGGATGCGATAGCGCTGTTGATCGCGGAGGGGCATCCGGTTCACGTCGTCGTCCATCACGGAACCCGCCACGATCTGGGTAACCCGGGAGGCTTTCTGCGAGCATCTCTCGACCATGCGCTCAGTCGCACCGAGTACGGTCCGGAGTTGCGAGTCTGGCTCAAGGAACGATTGGATCAGCCGGATCCGCAGTTGACGTACTGAAGAATGCCGTCCATGACAGCTGAGATCGGAATATGTTTTGGTGCAAGAGAATCCGCACCATTTTCGGTTAGTGCGTATGTGAATGTCGGTAGCCCGGATTCATTCGCTGCGTTTGTCGATACCGCGTCGGGTGAGTTCGTCCACCAGGGACTGTGTCGCAATCGTCGCGACGACCGACGGTGGAGTCGTTCCAGGCTCCGCCTCCTCAGAGGTCAGATAACCGGCGGCTACGAGGACCTCCATGATCGGAGCGTCGAAGACCTGACATGCCGTCCGCATCGTGTCCTGCGTGGGAGGGCGCTTGGCCGACAGCCATCGACTCAGCTCGGAAGGTCGAATCTTCAGCGCACGCGCAGCTTCCTGGATGTCGCCGAACGAGCGAAGTTCCAGTTGATTCTCGACCCATGCGGAGAAACCACTCATAGCGGTCATATTGCCTGAGCCGAGAGGTATATGCCACTTCCTTTCGGCCACGAGTCGAGGACAATTGGATATCTGCCATGTCGTGGCAAAGTTTTACGTCGACGATTCGCTTATTTGCAGTTACGCGACGTCGCCGACTGAGGCTGACTTCTGCGCTGAGCGGGGATTATTCAGCCCGGCGTTGGCGAAGGGTGAAATTGAGGGTGAAATGCATAAAATTCGATTGTCGGAAGCAGGAACTCAATGACAACGCCGAGTCAAATCAGACCTGAAGGCCTTCGGGATGATGCCGCTCCGACGGCAGGGCGAACAGGCAGAATTCCTTTGTCGCCGACTACCGCCGTCTGGATGGCGATCGCGGTCGTAGTTCCGATATACCGCTCGTTGCCCGGCGCCGTCACGCAGTTGTGGGCGATGGCAGTGCTTGCGGTCATCGTGGCGTCAGTAGCACTGGGACGAGTTGCTCGGCCGCAGTTTGTCGGCGTCTGGTTGATCGCCGGCTACGCCGCTCTTGTCGCCACGGTAACAGCAACGCGTGGCAGTGACGTCACCGGAAATCTCTACGTTGGAATCCAACTCTTCATTGTTCTCGGGCTCGGAATATTTGTGATGGTCGCCAATGTCCGGCGCGATCCGGAATTTGTCAGGCGTGTATGTATTGCGTTCATAGCAAGCCAATCGGTTTCTGCTCTGGTCGCCGCTATCCAATTGGCAGGTTCATCCGTCTTCGGTTTCGGTGTTGTGAACGGTCGTGCTCCAGGTCTGGCAGGTCACCCGAACGTTCTGGGCATCATGTCCTCACTTGCGCTGATTCTGTGCCTGGGGGCTGCAGTGCAAAAGGTCGGAAATCGGGTCGTTCTGGTGCTGATCTCGATTGTGAACGCGGTGGGACTGCTGGCAACCGGTAGCTTGAGTTCGTTGTCGGCGTGCGCGATCGGATTGATCGTGGTGGCGATTTCTTCGCGAGTGAAGATCGCCACCATCGTCAAGAGTTTTGTCGGTGCCTCCGTCCTCTTCTGGATCGCAATCACCTACACCGAGTTCGGAAAGCACCTGGAGACGCCGGCCGATCGATACCTTCAGGTCACAGGGCAGACCAAGGCCGTCAGCACTCTAGAGATCCGTAACGATACTTACGGATTCGCTTGGGACGCTATTCGTGCGCATCCGCTGTCCGGGGTGGGTTTGAACGCGGCCAATGCGGCCTCGTTCGACAACGTCACAGTCGTCCACAATGTGTTTCTACGATCCTGGTACCAAGGCGGGGTGGTGCTTGCCCTGGCTGTGGCACTGATCATCTGCGCGTCGGTATTGGTTGCGTTCAGATCGATGAAGTCCGGCAAGAACGCCGCCGCGGCAGGCGTTCTGGTCTCGATGATGACGTTCGCTCTGACATCGGCATTTTTCGAGCAGGCATACTACTGGCTACCGGTCGTACTCGCGTTTGCGTGTCTTTCGACCGACAGCGATCGGACCGCGAGCTCCAAAGCTCAACCGGCGCAACAATCTCCGATCGGGAACTGAGGCTACGTGTTCAGTCCGTGGAAGGTTTTCTCCCAGTACGACGGATTGCGTATCAACTGATAGGTGCCTTTTATGGCTGCGATGCTCATCAGTACCCAGTAGAGCGGAGCGGTGAGGCAGGCAATCAGCAGCATGGGATTCCGCGTCTCGCGGCACGCCACCAAGTTCATGTAAAGGACTGCAGCGTTACCGAAGACGAGTGACACGAGTGCCGGAAAGTAGACGTAGTTGGGAAATACGTCGTGGATGACCTCAGGCTGGCCGAGGATCCATCCGAGACTGATCAGCCAGAATGCCATGTTCAGCGTCGCCACGACGGGTGTACCCGCCATCAAGATCGTGAAGCGTAGAAATCCGACCGTGCCGAGTCCGCGCCACAGTTTCACGGGTTGACGCATGTGAACCAGCCAAGTCTGCAGGTAGCCCTTGTACCAGCGTGAGCGTTGTCGGATCCAGTTGATCGTGTCGCTGTTGGCCTCCTCCAGCGTCGTCGAGTTCAGAACAGCGGTCCGGTAGCCGCTCTCGGCGATGCGAACTCCGAGATCTGCGTCCTCCGTGACGTTGAAGGGATCCCAGGCGCCGATCTCGTCGAGCACACTTCGCCGAAGGTGATTGGACGTGCCCCCCAAAGGAATCGGTGACTGACTGCGCATCAGCCCAGGGAGGATGAAATTGAACCAGAGGGCGTAGTCGGCCGTGAACCATGCGGTCAACAAATTCTGAGTTCCGTTGTGAAATGCGAGTTTCGCCTGAACGCACGCAGTATTCGATGGAAGTTTTGCGAAAGTTGCTACCACACGACGTAACTGGAGCGGATCCGGAGAGTCCTCGGCGTCGTAGATGGTGATTATCTCGCCCGTAGAGAAGTGCAATCCGTAGTTACAGGCTTTGGGTTTGGTGCGCGGATCTGCAGCAGGGACCTTCAAGATACTCACCACAGCATCGACTCCGGCGGCAGTCGCAGCTTCGATAGTGACAGTGTCATCCTCTTCGAGGAGCAAGAGCACCTGCAATTTGTCCGAGGGGTAGTCGATCGCGCGCATAGCGGAAATCAGGTCTCCGACTACTTCCGGCTCGTTGTATGCCGGAACAAGGATTGTGTAGTGCGGGAGTTCTTCGTCCGAAAGCGAGCTTGCCTCTTGATCGCTGATCGTCATGATCGAGGAAGCATCCAAACCTCTTGTGAACAGCACGAGTCGATCAACCATCGCCCACACGTAACCGAGAGTGCACGCCAATGTGAGAACGATCAGCGTGGGAGTAAGGAAGAAGACCAGACACACCATGGTGATCACGAGAATCAGGAGCAGGATGTTGCGCTGCCACGGATAGAACGCAACTGATGCCGATGAAATCGGTTTGCGTTCACGCAGTCCGTTCACAGCGTCGTGGAGTGCGGCTCGTTTGAATTCTTCGGAGCTTTCGCCCTCAACCGAGAGATCGGGATCTACCACTTCTGTGCCTCCACGACGAGCCTTCCGAGTGACTGGAGCATACCTAGATCCTTGTACTGAGATTCGCTGTCCACAGTCGATATCCGGCCTCTGAGTAGAACGGCCAAGGTGTTGCTTCCATTCGAAGCCATTGATGGTTTCGGTTCGGGGAACAAGGCATTCGGTTCATGATTGTCCACTGTCAAGAGTGTGACGCGTTGTGCGGCACCGTCGCCGCGTGTCCACACGAAATTGAGGTTGCTCCAGGTGAGTAGGAGGGAGTCGTCGACAACTGTGTACATTTCCGCGACGACTCCACGACTCAACTCGACTCGTACGGTGGGGCTGACACGTGCGTTCTGGAGATCATAAGTTGTATTGCTCGGATAGACAGACAGAGTAGACGGGCGACGCACTTGAACAACGTCCATTTGGACAGTGCGTGGGCGCATCTGGGTGTCCCAGGCAGGATTGGGCGTATCAGCACGAATCGTCTGGCGAGTGAGTGCCGAAGTGGAACCGAAGTATTTTCTCGGCCAATCGTATTCGTTGGTCGAGATTTCACGCCAACCAGCGGGGACGATGAGGCGTGGATCAGCAGTCGCCGGCGGGCCTACCGAGACCGGAACGCCCTGAGCGGTGGGCACCGGCGTAAAGAACATCACGATCGCCGCGGCGAACACCACCAGGATCGTCCAGTTGCTGGTCGACGTCGAAGGATTCCGGAGCGGACGCTCGAACGGCTTCCATGACCTTCCACGTCGCTCGTACAGGTAGAAGAACCCGCCTACCAGTAAAGCGCTACCTAGTGCTGGTAGCAGCTGGATGCTGAACAAGGGTGCAGTCGGGTACTGACGGGAGAGATAGTAGACCAAGGCGGCACCCAGGACGGACGAGCCGACGAACCCGGCGAATCCTCGTCTCCAGGTCCTACTGACGGCGATCGTCGTTGCGGCCGAAGCGACCAGCACCATGATGATGCTGTAGTCGAATCGAGTGCCGCCGAGTTCAGTCGCCAGCGTGCGGTAGATGAGCGGCGCCAGGACGATCGGAACAACCCAGATTGCCCAGTAGCGGTTCACCGGACGCAGCCCGAACATGAGAACCGCTGCGCTCCAGACGAATACCCAAGCCGCGATTACATCGATATGCATCAGTTCATAGTTCTCGGCAAAACGTGGCATGAGGAGTGCCTGTAAACCCAGAGAGACAAGTAAGCCGATACCGCCGACAATCTTGTCCGTCTCGCGGTCGTGGATCGGAAGGTCCGGGCCTCGCCGCAAATCTGTTCCGACGGCGGCTATCAGGCAGAGCAAGGGGAGGACAAAAACGTATCCGATGGCGGTACCGCTCGCGGTGCTCCTCCACAAATTGGTCCAGGTAGGCCAGAAAGCAAAGATTGTCGCGGCTGCAATCATCAGCCAACGTACTGTGAGGCGGGGGATAATTCCCGACTGCGTGCGTAGGTCGCGAATCTTCAAGATATGTAGTCCTATTCGAACTGGTCGTCTACTCCGGCCGTGTCGGCTGCAGCGAGGTTGTGTCAGCGAACCCGACTTTTGTCGACCTTACGTGATCGATCGCAAGGTGCGAATCCGCACACCGGCCGATGCGGAATGGCCGAAGCCGGGTAAGAATCTCACATATTGAGACGAAGGAAAAATTTCTTTTCGGGGCCGGTTAGTTGCGAACTGGACGAGCGACCTGTTCTTGTTCTGATGTTGATGCCTGTATCAGCAAGGGCTGTAGTGCTATTCGCCTTCGAATTGCACATCGAAACGGCAATAGGGACCAAGATCCCTGTCGGGGACGTAGGTCCCCAACGGCGCAGGCACCTTCTGTCGGCGAAAGTCATAGCGTTGGTTACCAATGGAAATGATCCTCTGTTCAGGCGGTATCGGTAATGCGGTGCCCTTTGGCAACCGCCTACTGGCGAGTAAGGTCCTCCCGTTTGCCGCACTTTCGTTGAAGTAACGCGATAGTTGCTTCTGAATCGATCTCTCGTCCAGTTGTTCCAGTCGATCCGCCGCCGAAGGGCGAGAGGCAAAGCGCTTGCGCTGCGGCCATATTGGAATAGGTGGGGGTGTGGGCGGCTACAGGCCTGAACTGGGATGACTTTGCGTTTGATCCTGCGCTCGGACAGTGCTGCAATGTAATCCAATCGGAGCGTGAGAGCGTTCCGATTCTCGAACAATTGCACTCTTCGGATCGAAGCGAGCAATTTGCTGTTCCAGTGGATTGCTCAAATCTGGTGAATCACGCTCAACACCTGTCAACGACACACGGATTCAACGACACACGGATTCCACGAATGAGGAAGGGACTGATCACGTGACGGCGCTCGACGTGTCCACACTGGGCAAGACCAAGCACACGCTTCCCCGCGCAGTGCCCGACCTCCGCCGCGGATCGACTTCTCGGAGGGAATGGGAAACGGCATACCGCAGAAGGCTGTTCCTGGGCGATTCGGTGATCATCGTGGCGACGGTTTTTCTGGCTCAATGGCTACGATTCGGCGGAGACGGCCGTGCGGTAAGCCCCGGAATCCTCGGGCAACTCAGCTACACCGGTGTGTCAATTGCATTGGCGGCGATGTGGTTATCGTCTTTGGGGATCTTCCGCACTCGCTCGATTCGTGTGATCGGCAGCGGCCCCGAGGAGTACAGACGAATCTTCGTCGCGACAGTTCGCCTCTTCGGTCTCATTGCGATTGTCAGCTTGCTGTTGCAGTTGGACATCGCACGGCTCTATCTGGCCTTCGCATTTCCGGTCGGTCTGACCGCACTGATGGCGAGCCGCTGGATCTGGCGAAAGGTGATCGCGCGGAAGCGGTCTCGCGGCGATTTTCAGACGTCCGTCTTGGTCGTGGGAAGCCCGGTTGCAGTCAAGAAAATGGCCCAGACCTTCGAACGAGCTCCCGGTGATGGGTACCGGGTAGTGGGCGTCTGCCAACCCAGTCAACTAGGACGTCGCGACAGAGTCATAGTGGTCGACGGCAACGAAATACCGGTCCTAGGCGACGAGCACGACGTGACCGACGCACTCGATTTGGTCGGTGCCGATGCGGTGGCGGTTACGGCGACGGAACACCTCGGCTACGACGGTATGCGGAAACTGGCCTGGGATCTGGAGTGTAAGGACGTCGATCTTGTTGTGGCACCGGGAATCCTGGATGTTTCCGGTCCGCGACTGTCGATGCGGCCGGTGGCGGGCCTTCCACTGATTCACGTCGAACGTCCGCGATACCATGGTGCTCAACGGTTCGCCAAGACAGCCTTCGACGTCGTTTTCGCATCTGTCATTCTCATTTTGATCAGTCCCGTTTTGATCGTGACGGCCTTGGCAGTCAAGTTCACCAGTCGGGGTCCTGTGCTCTATCGGTCGGAGCGAATGGGATTGGACGGGGTTCCCTTTCCGATGCTGAAGTTCCGATCGATGGTTCAGAACGCAGATACGCAGGTCGACAGCCTGCTGTCGGATAACGAGGGCGCCGGCGTCCTGTTCAAGATGCGTGACGATCCTCGGGTTACCAAGGTGGGGCGCGTCATTCGAAAGTTTTCGATTGACGAGTTGCCTCAGTTCGTCAATGTGCTCCGTCGCGAGATGAGCGTAGTTGGCCCGAGACCGCCGTTGAGGCGTGAGGTAGAGGCATACGACGGGGCCGTCAAAAGGCGACTGCTGGTCAAACCGGGTATCACCGGTTTGTGGCAGGTGAGCGGGCGCTCGGATCTTTCGTGGGAAGAAACCGTTCGGCTGGATCTGTCCTATGTCGACAACTGGTCGATGGTCGGGGACGTGATGATCGTCGTGAAGACGCTCAAAGCCGTAATGGCTAGTGACGGCGCATACTGATCCGTTCAGTCAGTCTTTCGTATTCGTATTCGTATCGCGAATCCGATTCGCCATTCCCGGCGAACTCTGCCTGGGATCCGAAGTAAGGGAACTGCGCAATGCACACTGGCCAATCGGTGGTGCTCGATGAGAACTTTGGGGGAGCAGGCTCGATGTCATCAACAAAATACTCGATGTATTTGGCGGTGATTCCAACCTATCGGAATCCGTGCATCGAGGTGTTGCGTGAGATGGAAGAAGGAAATCTCGATATTCTCGCTTCGGACTACGGGCTGGATTCCACGGTGCGAACTGGCATCGACAAGGATTTCTACGACCGCGTTCGACGGATCGGAATCTTCGGTGACAAGGTTCTTCTTCAGGTGGGTTCTTGGAAAAATCCGCTTTCCGCGTCCGTGACTATCCTGGATTTGAATCCCCGTAGTCTCACATCGTGGAGTATTTTGGTCCTTCGACGAATAGCGCGTCGCCGTACTCTTCTTTGGGGCCATTTGCATCCCAGGCAAGGTTCTTCGTCGAAGACGGCTTTCCTTCGGCGAACGATGCGCCGCTTGTCTCAGGGGACCATTCTTTACGGGTACGCCAGTGTGGTCCCAGCCAAGCTCGAGGTTCCAGGCCAACCAGTTTGGGTTGCACCCAATTCTCTGTACAAACGCGCTGACATCAACGCTGGTAACATCGGCGAATCGCGTAGATCAATTGTCTATGTCGGCCGATTGGTTGCCGAGAAGAACGTCGATCAATTGGTTCCAGCTTTCCACCGATCGGGCCTCGTAGACGAGGGTGCCGTGTTGGAAATCGTGGGTTTCGGCAATGCGGTGGAAACGATAGAACGGCAAATTCTCGATTTAGGTCTGGAAGAGTCCGTTGTGGTACACGGTCGCATTGAAAGTCCGATCGAACTTGCTGAAATCTACGCACGCTCAATCATGTCGATCTCTCCCGGATACGTCGGGTTGAGTGTCACTCAGAGTTTGGGATTCGGAGTCCCGATGCTGTACCCCGAGGACGCCCCGCACGCCCCCGAGATCGAACTTGCTGCTGTCGGTCCTATGCAGAGTTACTCACCGACGACCGAGGAGTCGCTGGCTGCGGCGCTGCGAGACTACTTCCTGCATCTTGTCTCCAATCCCGTTCCAGCGGAGGAAGTTTCAGCGAAGGTCGGGGATCTCTATTCCGCCGAAACCATGGCATCGGGGATCTCTGCTGCGTTGCGAGGTCAGGTCGTCGAATTCGACAATGAGGGATGGCCCAAGGAGATGGTCGTACGATGAGCAACCGATCACGCCTACCGTCAGGTGTCAGGCGAGCCCTTCGCGGAATTATGAATGGACTCGCAATATCGAACGGGAATGTTTCAGTAGGGCGCGACTTCAACGCCGGCCGTGGAGCTATCATCAGTGCGCCTCACCGACTGAATATCGGCGATAATGTCAGTGTCGGACCCCGAACCGTTATTCAGGTAGACGGCTCCATCGGATCCCACGTCATGATCGGAATGAACGTCTACATCGTGGGGCGCGAAGACCACGCGATCGACGAGGTGGGTATTCCGATGCTCGCGTCGACGTGGGTGGGGGACCGTCAGCCTGGTGCCCGCGATTCTGTCGAAATTGGAACAGACGTATGGATAGGCGCCTGTTCGGTGATATTGAGCGGTGTGAAGATCGGTGACGGTGCGGTTATCGGAGCCGGTTCGGTCGTGACGAACGACGTCGAGAGTTTCTCGGTGAATGTCGGAGTTCCGGCACGGAAAGTCGCCGAACGATTCGAGAGTGACACGCAGAGAAGTGCACACCTGCAAGCTGTGCACGGACTGCCGTCCTGAGTTAGCTGAAAAGGGAAATGAGCACGATGGATAATCAGGGAAATAAAATCCTGATCGTGGGAATCAACTATTCTCCTGAGCCAACCGGTATCGCTCCGTACACGGAGGGTTTGGCAAATGCGATAGCGGATGCCGGTGCTGACGTCAGGGTAGTGACAGGGTATCCGCACTATCCATTCTGGCGAAAGATGGATGGCTTCTCAGGTCTGTCCTCCGTAGAGCAGTCGGAAAATCTGACGGTTCAAAGACTTCGTCATTACATCCCTCGGAATCCCAGCTTCCTGCGAAGAATTCTGATGGAGGCAAGTTTCGCTTTGAGAGCGACCTGGGCGACTCTTTTCCATCGAGCAGACCTCATACTGTGTTTAAGTCCTACACTTTTGTCCTCGGCGGCATTTGTCATCAGGACCAGGCTCCTTCGGTCGCGCACACCCGTGGTGCTGTGGGTGCAGGACTTCTACGGACTGGGCGCGTCCGAGACCGGTCAGCTGAGCGGAGGCCTGTCGTCTCTCGTTGATCGAGCCGAATCCTGGATCTTGCGAAAGTCCGATCACGTCGTCGTGATCCATCCGCGGTTCGCGAAGCATGCTCAGGACAACCTCGGAGTCGACTCGAGCAGCGTCACAGTCATCAGGAACTGGACCCACCTGGATCTCTCCCAGTCTGCCTGCACCCGAGAAGATTCGCGAAAGCGATTGGGCTGGGGGCCGGAACAGAAGATAGTTCTGCATGCCGGCAATATGGGTGCCAAGCAAGGGCTCGAGAACGTAGTGGACGCCGCGCGTTTACTTGGGCCGCGGCAGTCCGACATCAAATTCGTGCTGATGGGGGATGGGAATCAGCGGGCCCATCTCGAAGAGCTGTCCGAGGGATGCACCGGGATCGAATTCATGGATCCTGTTGGCGGCGAGGACTTCACCGATGTGCTGCGAGCAGCGGACGCACTACTTCTCAACGAGTTGGCCGATCTTCGCAGTATGGCCGTTCCGAGCAAACTCACATCGTATTTCGCTTCAGGGGTACCCGTCGTCGCGGCTACGTCTTCGGACAGTGCCTCCGGCGAGGAGATCGCCCTGTCCGGGGCGGGAGTACGTGTTGACGCCGGAAATCCGGAAGCATTGGTACGTGAAATAGAGATGCTGGTATCCGACCCCGTCCGTGCCACTCAACTCGCGCGAAACGGGGGGGAGTACGTGCACGAAACCTTGTCTCCCGGCTCTGCCACCACGGCGTTCGGTGACCTCTTCGACGGACTCATCAATCGAGACAGTTTGCCGACTCGACCGACGCAAGCCCGAGCGCGATGACACACCCGCAGCTCTCCCTCGGTGAATTCACCGGGGCAGGATACGACAAGGGACGTCCGGCATCAGTGCAGGTCGCCTGGCTCGCGGTGGCACCACTGTTCCGGGCCTGGTTCGTGCCGGCGCGCATACGAGTTGCCATTCTCAGACTGTTCGGCGCTCAGATCGGTGATGCAGTCCTGATTCGGCACGGCGTGAAGATCCATTGGCCGTGGAAACTGTCGATCGGTGATAACACTTGGGTGGGTGAGGGAGCATGGATCCTCAATCTCGAACCGGTGAGTATCGGGTCGAACAGTTGTGTCTCGCAGGACGTCTTTCTGTGCGCGGGCAGTCACAGCAGAAAGTCACGGACTTTCGAGTTCGACAACGGACCGATCGTCATCGGCGACGGAGTGTGGATTGCGGCCAGGTCCACAATTCTCCGTGGCACGTCGGTCGGTGACCACTCGGTTATCGGCGCAAATTGCCTTGTTACATCTGATGTTCCGGCGAGTTCGATCGTCCGCGCCCCGGCTTCGTCGATCGGACGACCATGAAGGGCGCACGACCGCGCTGCGCCGGGGTTCCGCACTCGTTCGAGTGCCCGGGTGGTGGAACATGAAGGTGATGACGAACCCCCTGGTGGTTCAGTTCACGGGAATCGCCGGCGGACGTCTTGTCGGTGCGTTGATTCAGGCACTGAGTACGGTCCTACTCGCGCGTATCTCCGGTCCGTCCGGCTTTGGAATCTTCGCTGCGGCTTATGGTGTCGGACTGGTGCTTCAGACCATTCTGAACTTCGGGTTCACCCCATTTCTGGTTCGGATCCGTGCGTTGGGTGACCAGGACCCCCTCATCGCGTCGACCTTGGAGTTCTCGCGCCGCGCCAACCTGGCCGTTGGTGCATTGCTGGCATTTACCGCGGCGGTAGCCGCGGTCTTCGAGCCGAAGCTTTGGTTCGTAGTGCCGTTGACAGCTTGGGTTGTTCTGGACAATTACGTCGAGACGCTGCTCTCGCTACCACTCGCTGACGGGAATACCTGGCAGAACGCGGTGTCGTTGCTCCTCCGGCGAGCACTTGCTCTCGTTTTTGTTGCGGCGGCTTGGCTCGCAGGAGTCGACGCAGTGTTCTGGTATTCCGTGGGCCTCGCGTTCTCTTCGATGATCGCTGTCTTCGTGGCCATTCGGCTCGGACCGGCGATCACTCGTGTGAGATCGAGACGCTCGTACAAGTCGATCATCGGCAAGTCTTCGCACTTCTGGTTGAATTCCGTTGCTACTCAGACGCGCAACTTCGACGTACTGCTGGTTGGACTTGTCACGTCGCCGGCCGTCTCCGGAATCTACGGCGTGACGAGTCGTATCACCACGCCGTTGCGGCTGATTCCCACATCATTTGCGGCAGTTCTCATGCCGGCGGCGGCGCGCTCGACGACCGGGCGAATCACCCAGGGCATTCTGCGACCCGCGATGTACGTATGCATCGCAAGCGCGGTGATCTTCGGTGTGATCGCAGCTGCCATACCTGTGCTCGTTCCACCGATTTTGGGCGATGCGTACGTAGACGCGGTACCGGTAATGCAGGTCGTCTGCTTCAGTTTGATCTTCGCAGCGATCTCGTCCCAATTGAATGCGATTCTGCAAGGTACGGGCAGAGTTGAAATTGTCTCCTACATAACGGTTGTGAGCACCTTGATCTGCCTCGTCGGAATCGTGCTTGCTGCCCCCCGTTACGGGGCGCTCGGAGCGGGGTGGTCGCTCTCGCTCAGCTATGTACTTCAAACCGCATTGCTGACCTGTGTCGTTGTCGTTGCAATGAGGAGGGATCCCCATGCGTAGGTTCTTCATGAGTATCGCAGCAGCTCAGGGCAATCTGGGTGACATCGAGATACGGCGAACAGCAGTCGACTACATGCGTGAACTGGGGTTCAAACCCGTTGTCTTTTCCGGCAGTATGAGCGCGGAGTACGTCGATGCCTTCGATTGGGAACCAACCGACGAGGTCATGGATTCGGGTATCAGCTTCTGGCGAGCGATTTTGTCCGATACGGTGCGCCGAAAGCGGGCAGTGATCGTGATGGCACCTGGGCCGGCGGTTCTGGGGGCTTCAGCAGCAAGCGTCGTCAAGCACTCGTTGTTGGTGACAGTCTTTGCGGTGCTGCGCATTTTCGGTACACGAGTCCTCGTTTTGGGACGGTCGATCGAGGTGCGAAGCTCGATGGCGGCAGTACCCGAGAAGATCCTCGTCGGCGTAGCCGACGTCTACGCGGCACGTGACAAAAGGACGTGTGAGTACCTGCGAGGCAAGAGTCGGTTCTATCCCGATCTCGCGTTCCGGGCCGGCGTATCCGACGGAGCGAAGTCTGCAGGCCGAGAATCTGCGAGCCGAGAAATAGCCTTGCTTTCACTTCGGCATGACCGACCGGTGAACTACGCGGTTCTTCGGTCGATCCACAGTCAGGTCGAGGCAATCGGCTTGAATCTGGTGGCCTGCTGCCAAGTTGCCGAGGACGACAACCACAATCGTGAAGTTGCTGCAACGCTGGGTATTCAGTACGTGGGATGGGACGATGACGTGACCCATCGGCAACAGGAGTCCGCTGTCCGCGCCCTGTACGAGCGCGCTGCCGTAACCATCAGTGACCGCCTCCATGTTTTGATCCTGAGCGCTCGAGGCGGATCGATACCGGTGATGGCGGGCAGCAGTTCGGTACCGAAGCTGAGGGATTCGCTGGAACCGGTACTCGCGCCGCAGGCCTCCTGGATGGACGATGCGACGGGTGGCAGCTTGAATCTCGGGCACGACGAATCTACCCGTATCTCTCGCGGAATGGATTCCGCTGCCGCGGAACTGGAGGATTTGAGATCGCGGATCAAGGGGGCAGTAATGCCGTGAGGGTTTCTCAGTTCTGGTTGTGGGTTCGTTACTCCCACACAACACAATTCGGCCGATGACTACTCGCAGACAAGTATCTGCTTCGAGGACGGAGTTTCAAGTGAAACGTGCACTGATTACCGGAATTACAGGCCAAGACGGTTCATACCTGGCCGAGCTGTTGTTGAGCAAGGGATACGAGGTCCACGGACTTATTCGTAGGTCGTCCACGTTCAATACAGCTCGAATCGATCACATGTATGTGGATCCCCACACGCCGGATGCAAAACTGTTCCTTCACTACGGAGATCTCAGCGACGGGGCGCGTTTGGTCACTCTTCTCGCACAGATACGCCCGGACGAGGTCTACAACCTCGCAGCGCAGTCCCACGTGCGGGTGAGCTTCGACGAGCCAGAACATACCGGTGACACCACGGGAATCGGGTCGATCAGGTTGCTCGAAGCAGTCCGGATGGCTGGTCTCGAATGCAGGTTCTACCAGGCGTCCAGTTCCGAGATGTTCGGTGCGACACCGCCTCCGCAAGACGAGCAGACTCCCTTCTACCCGCGATCGCCGTACGGTGCGGCGAAGGTGTACTCGTACTGGATCACCAAGAACTACCGCGAGGCGTACGGGATCTTTGCCGTGAACGGAATTCTGTTCAACCACGAATCTCCCCGGCGAGGCGAAACATTCGTCACTCGCAAGATCACGCGAGCGGTGGCGCGGATCAAGGCCGGTCTGGAAAGCCATTTGTACATGGGCAATCTCGATGCAATCCGCGACTGGGGCTATGCGCCGGAGTACGTGGAGGGAATGTGGAGAATGCTTCAGGCCGACGAACCGGACGATTACGTGCTCGCGACAGGCGGTAACTACTCGGTCAAGGATTTCCTGACGGTGGCCTTCGAGCACGCCGGCCTGAACTGGGAAGATCACGTGCGCTTCGACGAGCGCTATCTGCGGCCGACGGAAGTAGATGCGTTGATCGGAGATGCCGGTAAGGCGGAGCAGAAGCTCGGTTGGAAGGCGACTGTGCATACCCCGGAGCTGGCTCGAATCATGGTCGATGCGGACATCGAGGCTCTGACGTGTGAGGGCAAGCCCTGGATCGACCGTCCGAATCTGGTGGATTGGGAGCACGCTCGATGACGGGGGAGTACACGCAGAAGTCCCTCGATCGGAGCGACGCGGTATACGTTGCGGGCCATCGTGGACTCGTTGGTTCAGCGATTTGGCGTCGGTTGGAAGCCGACGGCTTCAATCGCCTTGTCGGTCGCACGTCGGCCGAACTCGATCTTCGCGACCGCGGTGCCGTGTTCGAATTCTTCGCCGCTGAGAGGCCGAAGAACGTGGTCCTCGCGGCAGCCAGAGTGGGCGGGATACTGGCGAACAGCACACTGCCGGTGGACTTCATCTCCGACAACCTTCGCATCCAGGTGAACGTGATGGACGCGGCGGCCGAATTCGACGTAGATCGCCTTCTATTCCTCGGATCATCCTGCATCTACCCGAAATTCGCACCTCAACCGATTCGCGAAGAATATCTGCTGACCGGTCATCTGGAACCGACGAACGATGCATATGCCATCGCAAAGATCGCGGGAATCCTGCAGGTACAGGCTGTTCGCAAGCAGTTCGGGCGACCGTGGATCTCCGCGATGCCGACGAACCTCTACGGCCCGGGTGACAACTTCTCTGCCAAGGGCTCTCATGTGCTGCCAGCCCTCATCAGGCGCTTCGACGACGCGCGCCGTGATGGAGCTGCGTCAGTCGTTAACTGGGGCAGCGGGACGCCGAGGCGCGAGTTTCTCCACGTCGACGACATGGCGGATGCCTGCCTTCATTTGCTCGACCACTATGACGGAGCAGAACACGTCAATGTTGGTACGGGCGAGGACCAGAGTATCGCGGAGATCTCCGCGATCGTGGCGGACGAGATCGGGTTCGACGGCGAGATCGAATGGGATCATTCGAAACCTGACGGGACGCCGCGGAAGTTGCTTGACATCGGGAAGCTTCGAGATTTGGGGTGGCAGCCCAGGATTGATCTTCGTGCGGGAATCGCATCGACCGTGGAGTGGTATCGACAGAACGTCGATTCGATCAGGACATGAAGTACTACAGCATTATTCGACGTAAACCCGACTTCGACAGGCAGACATCGTTATGACTTCTCGTATTGCGGTATTCGGCACCGGCTACCTCGGGGCGACACATGCAGCTTGCATGGCCGAGTTGGGTCACGAGGTTCTCGGGGTGGATGTTGATCCGAACAAGCTCGCGATGCTCGAAGCTGGGGAGGTTCCTTTCTACGAACCGGGACTCGAGGAAGTGCTGCGCCGCAACATAGCCGCGGGACGTCTTCGATTCACGGCTTCCTACGAGGAGGCCGCAGAGTTCGCCGACATCCATTTCCTCGGCGTCGGTACGCCGCAGAAGAAGGGGGAGTTCGCGGCCGACATGCGTTTTGTCGATTCGGTGATCGAGACGCTTGCACCCCTCTTGACCAGGCCGACCGTTATCTTCGGGAAATCAACAGTGCCAGTTGGTACAGCAGAGCGATTGGGTGCGCGGGCCCGGGAACTGGCGCCTGCCGGACAAGACGTCGAGGTGGCGTGGAACCCGGAATTTCTCCGGGAAGGCTACGCGGTGAAAGACACACTTCACCCGGACCGGCTTGTGCTCGGGGTCGACCGTAATCGACCCGGACGTGCGGAATCGGTTGCGCGTGAAGTGTACGAGCAGCTCTTGAACGAAGGTATTCCCTTCGTTGTGACCGACCTTGCGACTTCGGAGTTGGTCAAAGCGTCAGCCAATGCATTTCTGGCGACGAAGATCTCGTTCATCAATGCGATCTCGGAGGTGTGCGAGGCGTCGGGCGCGGATGTGACCGTTCTTGCCGATGCCATCGGCCACGACGAGAGAATTGGTAGGCGATTCCTCAACGCCGGAATCGGTTTCGGTGGTGGCTGCCTACCTAAGGACATCCGTGCTTTCATGGCACGTGCGGGTGAGCTGGGAGCAGATCAAGCACTCACTTTCCTACGCGAAGTCGACAATATCAACATGCGTCGTCGTACTCGGATGGTCGAACTGGCTCGAGAAGCGTGTGGTTCTCTACTCGGAGCCAATGTGGCGGTTCTCGGTGCAGCCTTCAAGCCTGACTCCGACGACGTGCGCGACTCACCTGCGCTGAACGTTGCCGGCCAGATTCAGCTCCAAGGCGCTGCCGTCAATGTCTATGACCCGAAGGCCATGGGAAACTCGAAGGCGTTGTTCCCCACCCTCACTTACACTTCGAGTGCACTTGACGCGTGTGCAGGAGCTGATGTCGTCTTGGTTCTGACCGAGTGGACCGAGTTTCGAAAGTTGTTGCCGTCGGATCTCGAAGCGGTCGTCCGCAAGAAGGTCATCATCGACGGACGTAACTGCCTGGAACCGACCACCTGGCGCGACGCAGGGTGGACCTATCGAGGTCTTGGAAGGCCGTAGATCGGTGAAACCCTCAGCGAGGGATGGTTATTGCACGGCGTCGAGGGGAGTGCCCGCGTGTCTGGGACGAAGGTCCGTCAGTAGATGAACTATTCCGGTGTGGAAACTTCGATCGCCGCCCGTCGATTTCGGGGCGAGTGGTGTTTGCCCTGTTCGATTGGTGTGCACCGGCTTCCGGTGGCGGCGGGCGTTGTTGGATGTTCGCGGACTTTGGTCCTACGGCCGGCTGAGGGTGTGTGATCTTCGCGTGGTCGGCACATTCGGCTGGCGAAATCGAGGGGTTTCGATGCTGCGTTGCGGTGGTGAAAAGAACCACGACACAGTAGAGTTCAGCCTGGCTGCACGTTACGTCCGCTCTCTTCGATGTGCAGTGAACTCCAGGTGGCGGTGTCGGCCGATGAGGCTGACGAAGAGAACTGGACCCGATGTCCGTGTCGCAGGTTCGCCGCTGCGTCAACATGTAGTCGTGCCGTCAAGTGTGGACCACGAACTGAGATGCGTGAGATGCCACGAAGGTTTCTTGTCCCTGCCTGTTTCGGGATCGACCTCTCTGTGACGCAGGGACGCGCGATAAAAAGATTGGCTGCCTCGTTCAGCCTGGATTGAGTGCAGCGGCTCGACAAGCGGCTGTCGATTACTACTCGAATACGTACTACGTGCTCGAGCCGAAGGAGATTCGACGATGGATGTACGGGACTGCCTGAAGATCTTGCAGGCACGGTGGAAAATAGTCGTTGTCGTCACCGTGGTTGTGATCTTGGGCGCTTTGGGTGCCTCGTTGATTGCGACACCGGTCTACCAGGCTTCCACGCGCCTGTTCGTGTCGACTTCCACTGGAACGACCGTGAACGAGGCTTACCAAGGCAACCAGCTTTCACAGCAGTTGGTCACCTCCTACGCCAAGCTCCTCACTGGGGAGACGCTCGCGCAGCGAACAATCGATGCAGTGGGGTCAGATCGATTGGGTGGGCTGTCCGCGGCGGAGATCTCGTCGAAGGTGACCGCCACATCGGCGCCGGATACTGTACTTCTCGATTTGAGCGTGCAAGATGCGTCGCCTGAACTGGCACGCGAAATCGCAAATGCGCTGTCGGACGAGTTTGTCGTGATGGTCAAAGATCTGGGTACGCCCGCGAATGGTGGCACAGCGCCGGCGCGCGTCGTTGTCGAGCAGCGAGCACAAACTCCCGCGGAACCGGTGTCGCCGAAGACTTCGCGGAACGTGGCGCTCGGTGCCGCGATCGGGCTTCTGCTGGGGATCGGATTGGCTGTCGTGCGTGATCGCCTGGACAACACCGTCAAAGAGCGCAAGGTGGTCGAAGACATCGCCGGCGCGGCGATGGTGGGAACAATTCCGTTCGACAAGGAACGCGAAGTTCATCAAGCGATCAACTTCCACGAGGGCAACTCCGCAAGTGCCGAGGCGTACCGCGAACTGCGAACCAATCTGCAGTTCCTGGCCGTGGATCGTCCACCGAGTGTCATCGTCGTCACGAGTTCTCTTCCCTCCGAGGGAAAGACCACGACCGCGGTGAACATCGCACTCGTGCTGGCCGAGGCAGGCAAGAAGGTGTGTCTCGTCGAAGGTGACCTCCGTAAGCCTCGCGTTTCGAAGTACCTTGGACTTATCGGAAGCGTCGGTTTGAGCTCGGTCTTGGCTGGGCAAGCAGATCTCGACGACGTACTTCAAGTCACGAGCAACGCTGACCTGACGGTTCTTGCTTCAGGTCCGATTCCCCCGAACCCGAGCGAACTGCTGGGGACTGACACTGCCCATGCAGTCTTTACCGATCTCCGCAGAAGGTTCGACTACGTCATCATCGACGCCTCGCCGTTGCTTCCGGTTACGGATGCTGCAGTGCTTTCAGCGCTGGCGGACGGTGCGCTCGTGATTGCTCGTCACGGCTCGACGAAGAGGGATCAGCTGAGCAGGGCGGTCGGCAATCTCCACAGTGTGGGCGCGACAATTCTCGGCACTGTCATCACGATGACCCCGCTGAACGGTCGTGGTGTCTACGAGTACAAGTACTACTACGATTCCGATCCGGTTGTCGCAGACGTGGCCGTGGGAGGTTCCGTGGACAGCAATCCAGTCGGCAAACGAAGGGTAACGTCGACAGTCAACTGATCTGGTCGTACGTTAAATCCCGACGCCTCACAGGGCCCTCGAGCAATGCTCGAGGGCCCTTCGGCGTGTGGTGAATCGGACGCAATTCTCTAGTCGGGTCCTCTGAGTCTGCGACGCTGCGGTCTGACCTGTCCTACTTGACCGGTGCCGCTATGGCTTTCGATCTGGTTGCGCCTGACGAGCCCTTGTGAGCTTCCTGTCGGAGTCGTGTGACGAGTGTGGCGGACCGCAGGCGGACCAGCACGGTTCGGCGATTGGAGTTGCGCAACGTCTAGATCTCGGTCTGGCATCCCGTGCTGGATTCAGGCAGTGGGTGCAGTAGCTGTTGGCGCAGCCAGAGTCGTGGACGGGGCCCGACATTGTCCCGGCTACCAGCTGGTGGATCGCTCGCGGCGGCCGGTATCTCGGTGCTATCCAGATGCGGCACAGCATGAACGAGATCTTGGCCGATGTCGGTGGTCATATCGGCTATGGAGTCCGGCCGCCGGAACGCCGGCAAGGTATCGCGTCGACGGCTCTGCAGGAGATGCTCACGTGTGCCACGCAACCGGTGGGCCTCGGTCGAGTCCTGATTGCCCGCAACGAGATGAACGTGGGTTCACGCAAGGCCATCGAGGTTTGCGGGTGTCTACTCCGAGCGTGCGCCCAGCTGATCAGTCGACCGCAACCTCGGCTGTTCGAGAGACACGCTCCGCTACTGGGCGCCAACGAGCATGTCGAGCGTCAGTTGACCTATACGCGGCCGCGCACACTTGCCATGGCCGCGCACACTTGCCATGGACATAGCCGTCGGTAGCGGTCGCCCCGCTTTGTAGTCGAACGGCTGCACAATTCCCCCTTCTCGAATTGGATTGTGCTGCAGATTTTTCTGCACCGCATAGACGGTCAGTGGCGGTCCAGGCTCCTCCTTTCGCATGCCTAAATTCTCGGTGTCGCCCGATCGTAGGTTCGCGCATTGCCGGCCAGTCGTAAGTAAAGCGCGCAGAGGCCAAGTGCCGGACAATCGTCCAGGTCTGAGGCGATGTCGAACGCATCAAAGTATGGTTTGCAGAGCGTTCACCAACTGCGTGCTGGTTTCCGTCCAAACGCGGAGTCCAATTGATCAAGGCGATGAAAACTATAGGTACGCAATGGTAATGGTGAGGAATGTTCGCACCCTCCTGCTTAGAGGGTGAATAACTGACCTCAATGCTGGCGTTCGGAAGAAGTTCGGAAAGCGCTATTGCCACACTGTCCGGAATGTGGCAAACTCCTCACTGGTACTGACCAGCTAGCCGAAGAATTGCCAAGACGTGAGTCCTGACAATATCGAGGCTGGCGACGTCAGCGGGCGATGAGAAATCGCCGATCGTCCTGTGTTTGGGTCGTTAGTGGACTCTGCTTCAATCATGGGGTGTGAGCTGCGGCAATGCCGCAATAATCGACAGTTGGGCCGAGGCCTGACAACAGTCGCCGGGTTAACTGCAAGGCGCACGTAATGCGACCATTCGCACTGAACGCAGCAATGCGGAGCAGTTGCTTCGCTGTCGAAGTTTCGGGATTCGGCAAGGCGGTCCGATGGACCTCGGCCGGCGAACAGCTTCAGGCCGAATTTTGTGCATGGGGAAAGGTTTCTGAACACATGACGGTTCTCGAGATGGCCGCGCCCACGAAAGAACGGCCACAACAACACCGACGAGTAGCGCCGGAGAGGGCTGGTGGAGTTTCCGCACGCAGGAAATGGCAATCTGCGTATCTTCGTCGTCTGGCGATCACCGACACGATCATTGTTGCGGCAGTTGTGTTTCTGGCTCAATGGTGGCGATTCGGTAGCGACGCGGATGTCGTAGACGGTGAAGCATTCGGCCATTTCAGCTACACCGCACTGTCTTTCGCCCTGATTATCGGCTGGTTCGCCGTATTGAGAGTATTTCGCACCAGATCTCCTCGCGTGATCGGAAGCGGCCCTGAAGAGTACCGATTGATCGCCGTCGGAACGCTCCGCCTGTTCGGACTGATTGCGATCGCCAGCCTTCTCCTTCACCTGGAGATCGCGCGCCTGTACCTCGCCGTGGCGTTTCCGATGGGATTGACCGCCTTGATCGCGAGTCGTTGGATCTGGCGACGGGTGATTGCTCGTGAGCGAGCCCGAGGTGAATTTCGAACTGCCGTACTTGTGGTCGGTGTGCGAGGGGCGGTTGTCGATCTTGCACGCAACCTCGAGCGAGACGATGCCCATGGATACCGAGTCGTCGGAGTCTGCGTACCTGGCTACGGAGGAGACGTGGGCGAAGTTGTCACAGTGAACGGTCGGGACATTCCGGTGCTCGGAGATGAGCACAGTGTCACGGACGCAATCGAACAGGTCGGTGCCGACACGGTGGCAGTGACGGCGTCGGAGCGATTCGGACCGGAAAGGCTGCGGACGTTGGCCTGGGATCTCGAGCGCGATCATGTGGACCTTGTTGTTGCACCAGGGATTCTGGATGTGTCCGGACCGAGGCTGTCGATGCGCCCGGTCGCAGGATTTCCGCTGATCCATGTCGAGCGTCCGCGCTATCACGGCGCGCAGAAGTTCACGAAGACGACCTTCGACATCGTCTTCTCGACCGTGGTACTCGCCGTGATCAGTCCGGTGCTTCTGGCGGCTGCGATCGCAGTCAAGCTCACGAGCAAGGGGCCGGTTCTGTACAAGTCCGAGCGGATGGGGCTGGACGGGCAGCCGTTCCCCATGCTCAAGTTCCGCTCGATGGTCCAGGATGCGGATTCTCAAGTCACGGCGCTGATGAAGGAGAACGAAGGCGCCGGAGTGCTTTTCAAGATGCGAGATGATCCGCGTGTGACGACGGTCGGTCGCTTCATGCGTCGGTACTCGATCGACGAGTTGCCCCAGTTCGTCAATGTTCTTCGGCGCGAGATGAGCGTCGTCGGACCGCGGCCACCGCTTCGGCGCGAGGTCGAGATGTACGACGGTGCGGTCAGTCGCCGGCTACTGGTCAAGCCCGGTGTCACCGGCCTGTGGCAAGTCAGCGGACGTTCTGATCTTTCGTGGGAAGACACTGTCCGCCTTGATCTTTCCTACGTCGACAACTGGTCGATGATGGGTGACGTCATGATCGTCGCGAAGACGCTCAAGGCGGTGGTGGGAAGTGATGGCGCCTACTGACAAGAATGCGGCACCGGCGCCTTGCGAAAATGAGGCACCGAACAATCCGCTGATCTTGCGAACGGCATTGGTGATCGCGGTCATCGGCGCGAGCGGAGCCTTTCAGGCCTACACGCAGAAGACAGCGCTCGGATCGTTGCTCGTACACGGTTCGGCCGTTCTCTCGGCGACACTCGCGTTGGTCTACTTCCTCGACCGGCGATACTCACGCAACGCGTCCTGGCCTGTCTTCACGCTTCTGATCGCGGCCGGCGTTCCGGCAACCAGCTGGTACTGGTCGACGTTGCCCCGGAACTCCGCCGTCGCCGGCATCGTCATCGTGTGCCTGGCGATCACGGGAATCATGGTCGCCCGCGAGTTGACCTTCCCGGTGCGAGTGCGGACTGTGGCCGTCACCTTGCTGGTACTACTGGTGCTGTCGCTGATGGTCGTGGTCCTCGATCCTTCGACCGGCATCGATGTGGATACCCGCGCTGTTGCCTACCGCGGAATCTTCACGCACAAGAATACTTTGGGCCGAATGGCTGCGATCGAAGTTGTCCTTGTTGCTGTCATGCTCATGCTTCCCGACGTCAAGCGTATTCCGTGGGTGGCGGCACTGGCTGTCGCCGGCATCGTGTTGTTCGAAGCCCGGAGCCAGACCAGTCTCGTCGCTGCAGGGATTGCGCTGGCGACAGTGCTTGCTCTGAAGTGCCTTCGACGGACACCTAACGCTCGCCTTGCCTCGACGGTGATCATCGGGCTGTACATCGGGGTGTCCGGCGCGATGAAGGTGCTCGGACCCGATGTCGCAGCGCTACTCTCGCGAGATGTCACGTTGACCGGCCGGCTACATCTCTGGACGGTATCCGAGTACTACGCCGAACAGCGGCCCCTGCTCGGTTGGGGCTTCGGCTCGGTCTGGGCACCTGACAGCGTTGTCGGACAGATGATCCGGTCCAAGCTGTCCTTTCCGGCGACCAGCGCGCACAACGGAATGCTCGACATTCGTCTCCAGATCGGTTGGATCGGATTCCTGCTGCTGTTGGCCGGCTATTACCTGCTTCTGAACACGGCGCTCGGGCGAGCTCGCAGCAGAACGGAGTACATCGCCGTCGTCGCGATCATGGTTCTCGTCTTCTCGATGGACTTGACGGAGTCGACGCTCTTCTTCGGCGCCATGTGGCTGATCGCATGGGTCTTCCTGGCGCCGTACGGACCCTCGACGCACCGCTCTCACAGTGCAGGCAACGCCGAATTGTCGATCTGTAGGGGTCGTGCGTACGGGTTCGCTCCGGAGCGAAGAGGAGGTCAGTGAGATGTACAAGTCGTTCGATGTAGCGCGTTCGAAGCCTGAAGTGAACCCGACGTCCGCCGGTGGATCCACGCCGCCGAAAGCCTTGATGTTCCATGCGATCTATCGGAATCCGGGTGGTGAGGAGCAGAGCTTCGCGAACGAATCCAAGCTCCTCGAATCGATCGGATACGAGACGGTTCAGTGCACTACCGAGAATTCCAAGATCTCCCGGGGACCGTGGGCGGCAGTCACCGCAGTGTTCAGTCCTCGAGTACTCGTCGATGCATTGCGCATCATTCGTTCGGAGCGACCGGACATCGTCTACGTGAACAATCTCTGGCCGGCGTTCTCGGCTTCGTTGCTCGTGGCCGCACGAGCCGCCGCAATTCCTACGTTGCAGGCGGTTCGGAACTATCGCCTCGCCACACCGTCAGCAAAGTTGCGCGCAGATGGCACGTGCACCGAATGCGGTTCCACCAACTACTTCACGAGTTGTGTCCGCAACGGATGCTACGGAAACAGCCGACTGCAGAGCCTTGTCTGCTACCTGAGCGCTGCGGCGGTCAAGATCAGCGTCTTGGGGTGGAAGCAGCACAGGTTTGTCGCAACGAGCGCGATGACAGCACGTCTGGTCGAGGGACGACTGATCGATTCTGGCCGCGTCGTGGTTCGTCCGAACTTCGGATTCGAAGAAAATGAACCCGAGTTCCGGAGCACTGATTCGGTCGTGTGCGTCAGCCGACTGACACCGGAGAAGGGCGTCCTGGACTTGGTGCGCAACTGGCCGCAGGGCGCTGGAAGTCCCTCGCTCACAGTTCTCGGTGACGGACCGCAGTACGGCGAGATCTCCAGCATAAGCGCAGCTCTCGACAACGTCACGCTGGCCGGATTCACTTCACACGAAGATGTGATCGAGATACTCCGCGACAGTGCGGCGTCCGTGGTGCCGTCTCAGTGGGCAGAACCGTTCGGACGCGTTGCGATCGAGTCGATGTCGGTTGGCACCCCGGTCATCTACGCAACCAGTGGTGCACTCGCGGACATCGTCGGACCGGGCGGAACGCCTCTCCATACCTTGGAAGAGTCGTCGATACGCGAGGCCCTCGACCGAATCTTCGGAGCGGACGACCGATCGGCGATACGCAGATCCGCTTATCGTCACTACTCGAATCGCTTCACATCGCGCAAGGCGGCGACGTCGATGCGTGAGCTCATCAACGAGGTGAGATCGTGAACGATCGCACTCGGTATGTGACATTCATGGCCGATCAAGGGCTTTCGAGCGTCCTCACTTTTGTCGTTCTCACCTCGGTGGCACGACTCGGTGGTCCGATCGAAGTCGGCCAGGTTGCCGTGATTCAATCGGCGGGTCTGTTGGCACTGGCACTGGGGAGAGCGATCGGCGTCGACGTCTGGCTGTCGCGAGGGGCGGTGTCCGACGAGCGTGGACCGGCGTTGGCACCCACGATCGTGCTGGCGGCGGTATCGGTGACATCGGTGTGGGCACTGTTCCTGATCGCCGGCTCGGACTCGATGAATCTCACGGTATACGCCTTGGCTGCAGCTGGTTTCGTGGTGTTGGACGTGATACGTACGATGCTGATGCACGACGGAGCGAGTTGGATCTCTGCGTCGATACAGATCGTGACACTCTCGTTCGTCCTAATTGCAGCTTTCCTGGTCGAGAATCTGACACTTGCACTCGTGACCTATACGGTCGGTGTCTTCGTCGCGCTCGCGCTCGGTCACGCATCCATGCGTCTGGTACCGCCGGTGCCGTCGGTCAGGTACTCGCGCACTCACCGATATAGATCCGTGCCGTTTGCGATCGAGATATTGATGGGATCAGCTGCGCAGCAGGCGATGTTCTTGATACTCACCGTGGTGGCGTCGATCTCGATGATCGGTGAGATCAGAACTGCCCAGACACTGCTCGGTCCGCTGTCCTTGATGTTCGCGGGCATCTCGCCAATTCTGATGCGTAAGTTCGGCAGTGGTGTCGAAGCGATGAGCGCGAGCGAGTGCATGGCACTCGGCCGCCGAGTGGGCTTGCAGATCTTCTGGATTTCGATCATCTGCGTTTCGCTGATCTGTCTCACACTCGAGATTCGACTCTCGGGAGTGCGATTGATGGATCATCTGGTCGGACCGCACTTTCCGAACTTGATACCGGTCATTCTGCTCTGCGGGTTGGCGGTGGCGTTCAACGGGATTCTGCTGGGAGTCGGCACGTCGATCCGCGTCGTGGACAAGACGGGAAACCTCAACAGATTTCGCGCCTTGCTGTTGCCTCTGCAGTTTCTGATCGTTCTCGGGGCAGGACTGACCGACAGCGCCGTACACGTCGCAGGAGCATTGGCCGCGTCGGCGTGCGTCAGCGCGAGCGTCGCACTCCTGGTCTCGATGAACCGTGGCGCCCGACCGAAAGTTGACCTCTCATGAAGAATCCCAGCGGCGTCATAGTGGCGATTCTGACCTTCCGTCGCGAATCGGAACTGGCTGTATGCATCGACAGCGTCCGGGCATCGATCCAGGCTTCCGGTGTCTCCGCCCAGGTCGTAGTAGGCGACAATGATCCGGAATCCACCACACCGACGTATGTTGCCGACGGGATCGAACGACTGCATCTCGGATTTGGCGGGGTATCTCCGGCGCGACGTGCGCTGGTCGATCTCGCCCGTGCACGAGATCGTCGTTACATCGTCTTCGTCGACGACGACGAGTACGTCGATGTCGACTGGCTGTCGAATCTCCTCACCTGCGCCGCAGATTTCGACGCAGGTGCTGTGGCCGGTCCTGTGATTCCGGTGGGTCTGCCTGCCTCAGAACTTCCATTGCACACTCGCGTTCGCCATTCGACCGGCACCCCGGTTGCGTCTGCAGGCGCCGGAAATCTGTTGTTGGACCTGAAGACTTTGAACGGCTTGAACTTCAGTGACGACTGGGATCTACCTGGCGGCGAGGACACCGAGTTCACGCTCAGGATGAGCGCCGGCGGTGTCCGGTTGTTGTGGTGCGACGAGGCGCTTGCGTACGAACCCGTCGACGAGGATCGGCGTCGGGACTCCTGGCTCTTCGCCCGGTATGTCAACAACGGACGAATCCTCGCGGTCTGTCAAGGACAGCTCGACCTGCCACTGTTGACGGCTCAGAGTGCCAAACGCGCTCTGCTCGTACTCGCGTCGGCGACGTTGATCCCCGTTGCCCTGATCAGTCCACGGATCAAACGCGTGGTTCTCGACCACGGTGCACGCAACATCGGTTGGTTCTCAGAGCGATTCAGCCGCCGCGATTCTCGGAAGCCGCGCGCACAGAGGCTGGTGGTAGCGCGATGACACGGTTGTTGATGACGGCATACGCCTGCGATCCGAATCAGGGGAGTGAATCCGGTGCGGGTTGGGCGCTTCTCTCGGCGGCTTCCGAACTGTGTGAGTCGATCACGGTGGTGACTCGCTCCGGTGAGGCTCCTGCTTTGGAATCGGAGTGTGAAAAGCTCGGTTGCGAAGTTCGTGTCGTGCGAATAGCGACTTTGACCGCGGAAGAAGCCGGATCGTACGGTCGATACCTCCGATGGCTCTGGCACACTTCACTGTTCGTTCGGCGTGAAGCGGCAAACTTCGACGTCCTGCACCATGCAACTTTCGCCTCCGACTGGCTGCCACCACCGGTGCTGTTCGGTGGAGCCGGCGGCGCACGACTCGTATGGGGGCCTGCCGGGGGCAACACCTACCCGCCGATGCCGCTCGCCAAGCGCATCGGTATGCGGTATCTGGCAACCACGGCAGTTCGAACCTGCTCGACGAAAGCCGTTCGGTCACTGACACATGTCTTCATGGCCGGACGAGTCGACACTTTCATCGCGATGAACTCCGACAGCGGGCGTGGCGCACCGCGGGCACGCAACGTCGTCATCCAACCCAATTGTGTTCTGGACTACGACGGAATCGAGAAGCAAGCGGTACCCCGGCCGAAACGAAGGCTCTTGTTCGTAGGAAGACTGTTGCAGTACAAAGGAATCGACCTGATTCTGGACGCGCTCGAGCATTTGGGCGCCGAGTGGTCCATGACCTTTGTCGGGGAGGGAACCGCCCGCGGGCGGATCGAGAAGTCGCTTCCGTATCGGCGCGGTCAGGTCACGCTTCGCGGGTGGCTCGACAGATCGGAAGTGGTGGGCGAGATGGGGGCCTCCTCCGTTCTGCTCTTCCCGAGCATGCACGATTCGGGCGGCTGGGTGGCGGCCGAAGCGGCTGCGGTGGGCCTCCCGGTGGTCTGTTTGGATCTCGGCGGTGTGCCGACACTGGCCGGTAGTAACGCCGTGGCGATCCCGGTTGCTCCGGCCTCGACTCTCGCCTCTCGTATCGCTCGATCGGTTGTCGAGACAGAACTTTCTTTCTTTGAACCGCAGCGTGATTGGACTCGATCTCGGTTGACATCGGTCTTGTCGCGCAGCTACGGCCAGTGCAATGAACGTCAACAAACGAACTCGAAGAAGTGGTGAGACAGATGAGCAGTCCGTTCGAGGTCATCGAGGTGGGTGGCATTCCGTTTGCCGCGACCAATCTCGAGGGAGCTACCGATTGGGTAGTCAACGACAGACGAGAGGGAGCGGGAACCGGAGTCTCCGTGAGGTTGTCGAATTCCTACTGCGTGTCGGCGGCGCACAGCGATCGCGACTACTCAGCGGTTTTGAAGGGTCCCGGTGTGAACTTCGCAGACGGAACCCCGGTCAACTGGGTGATGCGCCTGATCGGCGGCACCGCTTCCGATCACGTCGGTGTTCGACCAGTCCGGGGTCCGTCGTTCTTCGAGGCCACCCTGGACAAGGGGCGCCGCTACGGCCTTCGTCACCACTTTGTCGGTACGACAGAAGAGACGTTGAGCCTCTTGACGGATCGAGTCGAGGAGTTATACCCGGGCATCGAGGTGGCTGGCACTTATGCCCCGCCGTTTGCCGCGTTCAGCAAGGAGTTCGTCGATGACATCATCACGAAGGTCGGTCCGTCGGCCCCGGACATCGTGTGGGTCGGCTTGGGAGCTCCGAAGCAGGATTTTGTCACGAAGGCGATAGCGGATCGAACCGACTACGTGGCCGTCGGTGTCGGCGCGGCCTTCGACTTTTTGGCCGGAACTGTTTCGGAAGCACCATCTTTCGTCCAGAACTCGGGTTTCGAGTGGCTGTATCGACTTGCATCGGAACCCAAACGTCTGTGGCGGCGCTACCTGTTCGGTAACTCGACATTCGTTCGGTTGGCATCGCGCGACATTCGAAAGTTCCTCGGCCGTTCGGGGGGACGCACATGAGCGAGATCAAGACTGCCGGGCGATTCGGAGGAATACGGACCACAACCGTGGTTTCGCAACTATCAGGCGGGCTGTCCCGCAACGGAAGGAACGCAGGATGAAACGCGCACTGATTACCGGAATCACGGGACAGGACGGCTCTTACCTCGCCGAGTTGCTGCTCTCCAAAGGCTACGAGGTTCACGGACTGATCCGTCGATCGTCGACGTTCAATACTTCGAGGATCAACCACATCTATGTGGACCCCCACCATGCGGATGCACGGCTTTTCCTTCACTACGGTGACCTCAGTGACGGAGCGCGCCTGGTGACGCTGCTCGCGCAGATCAAACCGGACGAGGTATACAACCTCGCTGCGCAGTCTCACGTCAGAGTCAGCTTCGACGAACCCGAACACACGGGGAACACGACAGGTGTCGGGTCGATCCGACTACTGGAGGCGGTTCGGATGGCCGGACTCGACTGCCGGTTCTACCAGGCGTCGAGCTCTGAGATGTTCGGTGCCACACCACCGCCGCAGAACGAGGAGACACCGTTCTATCCACGCTCGCCCTACGGTGCGGCGAAGGTGTACTCGTACTGGATCACCAAGAACTACCGTGAGGCGTACGGAATCTTCGCGGTGAACGGAATTCTGTTCAATCACGAGTCCCCCAGGCGCGGTGAGACGTTCGTGACGCGCAAGATCACGCGGGCAGTCGCCCGTATCAAGGCCGGGATCGAGGATCATCTGTACATGGGTAATCTCGATGCGATACGCGATTGGGGGTACGCGCCGGAGTATGTCGAGGGAATGTGGCGCATGCTGCAGGTCGACGAGCCTGAGGATTTTGTGCTGGCCACCGGTGGCAACTACTCGGTGCGCGACTTCCTCACAGTCGCTTTCGAACACGCAGGTCTGAACTGGGAGAACCACGTTCGATTCGACGAACGGTATCTTCGGCCGACCGAGGTGGACGCACTGATCGGGGATCCGAGCCATGCCGAGCGCAAACTCGGTTGGAAGGCCGGCGTGCACACACCCGAACTGGCCCGGATCATGGTCGAGGCAGACATCGAAGCGCTCGAACATGAAGGGCGCCCGTGGATCGACACTCCGGCACTTCCCGACTGGTTGGCGACGCGATGAGTGATTCATTCGCAGCGCGACCACTCGATCGAGGCGCACCGTTCTACGTGGCTGGACACCGAGGTCTGGTCGGCTCTTCGGTGTGGCGAAAACTGGAATCTGCCGGCTTCTCCCGGTTGCTCGGACAGACCTCCGCCGAACTCGATCTGCGTGACCGTGAAGCTGTTTTCGATTTTTTCGCCCGCGAAAAGCCGACCAACGTGATCCTTGCAGCAGCAAAAGTTGGGGGGATTGCGGCGAACAGCACGTTCCTCGTCGACTTCCTGTCGGAGAATCTCCGTATCCAGGTGAACGTGCTCGACGCTGCCCTTGCACACGGCGTCGAGCGTCTCCTGTTCCTCGGATCATCGTGCATCTACCCGAAATTGGCGCCGCAGCCGATCAAGGAGGAATACCTGCTCACCGGGCATCTCGAGCCGACCAACGACGCCTATGCAATAGCAAAGATTGCGGGAATACTCCATGTTCAAGCTGCCAGGCGGCAGCATGGTCGATCCTGGATCTCGGCGATGCCCACCAACCTGTACGGCCCGGGAGACAATTTCTCGCCGCGTGGATCGCATGTACTTCCCGCCCTCGTTCGGCGCTACGACGAGGCGCAGTCATCCGCAGTGCCGTTGGTTGTCAACTGGGGGAGTGGCAATCCTCGACGTGAATTTCTGCATGTCGACGATCTGGCGTCGGCGTGTCTGCATCTGCTCGACAACTACGACGGTGCATCGCACGTCAACGTGGGAACCGGCGAGGACCACACAATTCGTGAGATCGCTTCGATGGTCGCCGACGAGGTCGGATACACCGGCGAGACGCGGTGGGACACCTCGAAGCCTGACGGAACAATGCAGAAACTTCTGGACGTGAGCATGATTCGTGAACTCGGATGGCGGCCGACAATCGGATTGCGCGAAGGAATCGCGTCGACGGTCTCGTGGTACCGAGACAACATCGGTGCCGTACGCACCTGAATTACCCATCCCATCAACACTTCACACACTGTCGAGAAAGCAGATCGAGCAACATGAGCACTCGCATAGCAGTTTTCGGCACGGGATACCTGGGCGCGACACACGCGGCGTGTATGGCCGAACTCGGTCACGAGGTCCTCGGAGTGGATGTCGACGCGGCCAAGCTGGAGAAACTGGCAGCAGGGGAAGTTCCTTTCTACGAGCCAGGTTTGGGCGAGGTCCTACGACGAAACATCGATCGAGGAAGGCTGAAGTTCACGTCGTCTTACGAGGAAGCCGCTGAATTTGCGGACGTGTTCTTCCTCGGGGTCGGTACGCCGCAGAAGAAGGGTGAGTTCGCCGCTGACATGGTCTACGTGGATGCCGTGATCGAAACTTTGGCACCGCTGCTCACCAAACCCGCGGTCATCTTCGGGAAGTCCACGGTGCCGGTGGGAACCGCGGAACGGCTCGGTAAGCGCGCGCGGGAACTGGCACCGGTTGGTGACGGCGTCGAAGTCGCATGGAATCCCGAGTTTCTGCGCGAGGGGTTTGCCGTCCAGGACACATTGCATCCAGATCGTCTGGTGCTCGGGGTCGACCGCGGTCGACACGGTCGCGCGGAATCCGCTGCGCGCGAGGTTTATGCAGACCTCCTCGATGAGGGAATTCCCTTTCTCGTCACGGACCTCGCTACGTCCGAGTTGGTCAAAGCGTCAGCGAATGCATTCCTGGCCACGAAAATCTCGTTCATCAACGCGATTTCCGAAGTGTGCGAGGCTGCTGGCGCCGACGTCACAGTGCTCGCCGACGCGATCGGGTACGACGTTCGGATCGGACGTCGATTCCTCAACGCGGGAATTGGTTTCGGCGGCGGTTGCCTACCCAAGGACATCCGTGCCTTCATGGCTCGCGCCGGTGAACTCGGTGCCGACCAAGCACTGACGTTCCTACGCGAAGTCGACAACATCAACATGCGCAGACGGACACGCATGGTCGAACTGGCGCGGGAGGCATGCGGATCGCTTCTCGGTGCGAGAGTCGCAGTTCTGGGTGCCGCGTTCAAACCGGACTCGGACGACGTTCGTGATTCGCCGGCGCTCAACGTCGCGGGTCAGATTCAGCTTCAAGGCGCAGCAGTGAACGTGTACGACCCGAAGGCCATGGACAATTCGCGTGCGCTGTTCCCGACGTTGACCTATTCGGCAAATGCGTTGGAGGCGTGCGAAGGCGCCGATGTCGTCCTGGTGTTGACCGAGTGGCCCGAATTCTTGAAGTTGCAGCCGTCCGATCTCGATGCAGTCGTTCGCAAGAAGGTGATCGTCGACGGGCGCAATTGCCTTTCCCCCGACGAGTGGCGAGGCGCAGGTTGGAACTACCGCGGACTGGGACGCCCGTGAGCACAGGACGTTTCGTCCGTCGCAGCTGATCGATATCGAAATTGAGAAAGCCCGGTTCGCCCTCGCGGTCTGACCGGCAAAGACCGCTCAGACCCGCAGTGGACATGCGTGAGCCGAAGGAGACATCAAGATGGAAATTGTCGACTACCTGAAGATATTGCAAGCCAGATGGCGAATAGTCGCTGCTGTAACCGTGCTCGGAATCCTGGGAGCCCTTTGCGCTTCTCTTCTTTCGACGCCCGTTTACCAGGCCTCGACGAGGCTGTTCGTTTCGACGTCGGCGGGTACCTCGGTCAACGAGGCACTGCAGGGCAGTCAACTTTCACAGCAGCGAGTTCTGTCCTATACAAAACTCCTGACCGGCCGGACACTTGCGCAGCGGACGATCGACGAACTGGGACCGAGGGTGGTCGGCGGGATGTCGGCTGAAGAGTTGGCCTCCAAGGTCACTGCGACGTCGGCGCCCGACACTGTGTTGATCGACCTCGGAGTCAAGGATCCTTCACCGGAGCTCGCGCGAGAGATCGCAAATACTCTGTCGTCCGAATTCGTCGCACTGGCAAAGGAACTGGAGACACCCGAGAACGGCGGAACGCCGCCTGCACGTGTGGTCGTCGAGCAACAGGCCCAAGAGCCGTCTGTTCCCGTTTCGCCCAAGACTTCGCGCAATCTCGCTCTCGGAGCAGTGGCGGGACTGGTGTCGGGAATCGCGCTTGCGTTGATTCGCGATCGACTCGACAACACGGTGAAGGATCGTCGAACGGTGGAAGAGATTGCGGGTGCGGCGATGGTGGGCACGATCCCGTTCGACAAAGTCGTCGAAGTCAACCATGCGATCACTTTCAGTGACGGAAATTCCGTGAGTGCCGAAGCCTTCCGTGAATTGCGCACCAACCTTCAGTTCCTCGAGGTGGATCATCCACCGCGTGTCATCGTCGTCACGAGTTCGCTTCCCTCCGAGGGTAAGACGACGACCGCCGTGAACATCGCTCTTGTCTTGGCGGAGGCCGGTAAGTCAGTGTGCCTGATGGAAGGCGACCTCCGGAAGCCGCGAGTGTCGAAGTATCTGGGGTTGATCGGAAGCGTCGGCGTCAGTTCGGTGCTCTCCGGTCAAGCGACGCTGGACGATGTGCTTCAGCCGACCGAATTCGACGGGCTGACAGTGCTCGCCTCCGGACCGATCCCGCCGAACCCGAGCGAACTACTCGGCACGGACACGGCCAAACATGTTCTCGATGAACTGCGGGCGCGATACGACTACGTCATCATCGACGCCTCGCCGTTGCTACCCGTCACGGATGCCGCGGTCCTGGCCGCGATGTCGGACGGTGCTCTGGTGATCGCCCGACACGGCTCCACGAAGCGCGATCAACTGGCGCGCGCGGTCGGAAACCTACAGAGTGTGGGTGCACACGTCCTGGGCACTGTCATCACGATGACGCCGTCTCGCGGACGCAATGCGTACGAGTACAGCTACTACTACGAGTCGGACAAGTCGCTACCGCAGTTGACCGCGGTGCCCGCTCTCAGCGCTCACCGAAGCGAAGTCGGCTGAGCAGCGGGCCGAGGAGATCGGCGATCTCAAGTCCGATTTCGTGAAACACGTTCTCTTCCTTACCCATCGGATCCATGACGTCCTCGGGTTCGGCGGCACGAAATCGGGGTCTGGCGGCGGCGAGGTCCTCGACAGTTGCTGCATCTGCGAGCGAGCCCAACCGTGCGGCTTCTCGAAGTGTGAACGTGCGCTTGAGCCGCGCCGGAGCCATCGCCAGGACTTTGTCTCGCTGACTTTCGGTCATCGTGAGAATGAGGTCGGCGTCCGAGGCCAGCGCTGTTGTCATGCGTCGGGCTTGAAACTCCGTGGGGTCGCCGCCGAGCCCCGCGAGAACCCTCGCAGCAGTCGGCTCGATCGGGTGTCCGACCATCGCCCGGGTTCCGGCACTCGACGCGGTGAATCCGGAAACTCCGGCTTCGGCGGCATAAGCACGTGCAAGGCGTTCGCCAGTGGGTGATCGGCAGATGTTTCCCGTACAAACGAAGAGAACGTGCATGCCAGAAGCATAGGTTGCACGCGCGACGCACTCGTCGTACGCCCGATGTTGGTTTCGCGCCCACCTGGCGTACGCGTTTCGGAAAGTTCGGACGCATACCAACAACACATGAAGATGACCGTGTTCGGAACGGGATACCTGGGGGCGACCCACGCAGTGTGTATGGCCGAACTTGGTCACGACGTGCTGGGAGTCGACATCGACCAGTCCAAGGTCGACAAGTTGTCTCGTGGGGAGGTCCCGTTCTTCGAGCCGGGTCTGACCGACATGCTCGAGAAGAATCTGGCGTCGGGTCGGCTGCAGTTCACGACTTCCTACGCCGATGCCGCGGATTTTGCCGACATCCATTTTGTCGGTGTGGGGACGCCCCAGAAGAAGGGGGAGTACGCCGCAGATCTCAGTCATGTTCATTCGGTGATCGACATGTTGGCGCCGTTGTTGCGAAAGCCTTCGCTGATAGTCGGGAAGTCGACGGTGCCGGTAGGCACGGCAGCGGCTCTCGGCGAGCGACTCCGAGCGACTGCGCCGGCGGGTGGCTCGGTAGAGGTGGCCTGGAATCCGGAGTTCCTGCGTGAAGGACACGCGATCGCGGATACCTTGAGCCCTGACCGGTTGGTTCTGGGGATCGATCGTGACCGGCCGGGAAACGCCGAAGGCGTTCTTCGCGAGGTGTATGCCGAGATACTGGGCGCGGGGGTGCCGTTCCTCGTGACCGATCTGGCGACGTCCGAGTTGGTCAAGGGATCTGCGAACGCGTTTCTCGCGACCAAGGTGTCCTTCATCAATGCGATTGCGGAGGTGTGCGAGGCGACCGGCGCCGACGTCACGATGTTGGCCGACGCTCTCGGGTACGACGCTCGGATCGGTAGACGGTTCCTCAATGCGGGCTTGGGGTTCGGCGGTGGGTGCCTGCCGAAGGACATTCGGGCGTTCATGGCACGCGCCGGGGAATTGGGTGTCGACCAGGCTCTGTACTTCCTCCGCGAGGTAGACAGCATCAACATGCGACGACGCACAAAAGCTGTGGAGCTGGTGACGGCAGCCTGCGAAGGCAGTTTGCTGGGAGCTAACGTCTCGGTTCTGGGGGCCGCGTTCAAGCCCGAATCCGACGATGTGCGCGATTCGCCTGCGCTCAACGTTGCCGGAATGATGCAGTTGCACGGGGCAGCGGTCACCGTTTTCGATCCGAAGGCCATGGACAATTCTCGCCGACTGTTTCCCACCCTTCACTATGCAACCTCCACGTCAGAAGCTTGCAGAAATGCTGATGTGGTCTTGATCGCCACGGAATGGGACGAGTTCGCCTCACTCGTGCCCGGCGATTTGGAACCACTCGTTCGGCGGCGGGTGATCGTTGACGCCAGAAATTGCCTCGATCCGGACCTGTGGCGCGGCGCCGGTTGGAACTACCGCGGATTGGGGCGGTAGGTCGACCGTCCAGGTTGCGAAAAAATAGCTGTGAGAAGGCCTTAGGTGAGATGCGCGAACCTCGCAGACCATGCCCAGTGGGTAGACTTCCGGCCGGGGAATGACGGGGTCTGCTGACGGAACCCGTCGCCGGTCGACGAAGGTGGATCATGAACTTGGTTTTGGGTGTGACGGTGGGAGCCAGCGCTGTGCGTTTGGCGCGCCCGGGGACGCCCGACCACAGTGGTCCGGTGTTCCGATCCAGAGCGGTCGATCGCGGTCGTGAGATTCCGGAGGAAGTCGCAGCGGAGGCAACCGGCGTGGCCTTGACCGAGAATGCCGATCTCGGCAGCAATACGGTCGTCGCCTACCGGGATCAAGCGCAGGCCGGAGCACTCCAAACAGCGTTCGAACAGAAAGGCATCGACAACTTCGAGCTGGTTCCCGAAGTAGTCGCGACGCTTCGAATGCTCGAGGAGTCCGGTGCGCTGACCGACCAGAGCACACTCGTCGTCGTCGACATCGGTAGTTCTGGATCGACGATCAGCATTGTGGACAGGCAGATGCGGTCTACCGTCGTCACCGCCCGGTCGACGCGGGTCAGCGGAGATCACTTCGACGAGCTCGTCTACTCGGATCAGACCGTGCGTCGCCGTATAGCTACGCCGGCCGACCCGGGTGGCGATGCAGAACTGCAGGCGCGATGCCGACTCGCGAAGGAACAGCTGTCCTCACGAAGTGCGGTGTGCCTGCCCGGGCCCGGCGGGCTTCTCCTGCTGTCGCGGGAAGTTTTCGATTCGTTGGTCGTCACGTCGGTGGAGGCCTTCGCACGCGAGATACGAGAGGTCATCGCAACGTCCGGCCGTAACCCCGACGCGATTCTCCTGATCGGTGGCGGTGCACGCATTCCGATCGTGCGGGCGACCCTCGCCGCGTGGCTGGAGTGCCCCCTCATCGCGCCCGAGCAGCCGGAACTCGTGACTGCGCAAGGCGCTGCGCTGATCGCGGAGTCGTCGATGACGCCATCGGCGCGCGCGGTATCTGCCCCGGTTCAGGTTCCGGCTGTAGCGCCGATCTTTGCGCCGTATCCGATCCACACCCCGGCGGAGGTACCCGTTCCGGTTCAGGCGTTCAGCCACGGAGGGGTCGCAACGCTCGCGCAATCGGAGCGGCCGAATGCCTTGTCCGAAGCCGCTTCCGGCACGAAGTCCGTTCCGCAGGAACAGGTGCCGAGCCCTTACGCGGCGGAACTGCCTCAGCCGCGACCGAACCGACACGAGCAACGATTCGATCCGGCCGCAGATCTCGCGGTCGCCGACAGTGACCAGGCCACGGACGGATTCGGCACAGAACATGACGCCGACACCGAGGCTGTGATGGTTGACGCCCAGGCGTACTCGGCGATGTACGAAGGCGAGGCACCCGGGGCAGGAACCGCACACCCGTCCTGGCTCGCCGGGACACAACCCGTCGAATCGACATCCAAAGAGCCGAGAAACCCGCTACGGTTCGCTGGCCTCGGCGCCGGTGTGATCGCGGCGATCGTGATCGTGGGGTTGGGATTGGGCTACGGAGGAAAGGTCTTCGATTCCGAGGATGCCGGACCCGTGGCAACCGAGGTGACTACGCCGCCGCCGACGACCACGACTACCCCGCCGCCTACGACCACAACGACCCCGCCCCCGACGACGACGGAGGAAGCCCCTCCGGTCGTCGAGGCTCCGCCAGTCGTGCAGGACACTTACGTGCCGCCCGCGCCCGCTCCCGCGCCGCCACCGCCCGCGATCTACATCCCGGGGCTTCCGCCGATTCTGTTACCGGTTCTCCCACCGATTCCCGGACTCTGAGGCTCGTTTTCAGCGTTTGGAGTGTCGGCCACCTGACGTGGGGCCGGCCTTGACCGCACTACCGGGTGGTCGAGCCAGAATCACAGCGATAGCAGTAGTGAGCGGAACAGATAGAGCCAGAGCAATCCCGCCGACCGCGGACCGTACGATTTCGATCGCTACAGCGTCACCGACCAGGACGTCCTGAAGAGGGCGCCCGCTGACGCTGAAAAGCAGAAGCAGCGGCAACGCCCCGCCGGCGTACGCGAGAACCAAGGTGTAGACCGTGCTGGCGATGTGATCGCGTCCGACCCGCATCGCCCCGCTGAACACCTTTCGGCGGGGTGCGTGCTTGTCGAGTTCGGCCAACTCGAATGCCGAAGATGCCTGGGTGATGGTGACGTCGTTGAGAACACCGAGCGATCCGATGATGAAGCCCGCCAGCAGCAGGCCCGTGATGTCGATGTGCTCGATGTATGTCTGCACATTGGTGTTCTGCTCTTCGGACAATCCCGTGAGGTGCGTCAGTTCGATACAGAGGTAGGAGAGAACGGCAGCGAGCACCATCGCGGCAAGGGTGCCGAGCAAAGCCGAACTGGTCTTGAGTGAGACACCGTGCGCCAGATAGAGAACCGCGTACAAGATCACCGCGCCGGCGACCAGTGCAACCGGTATCGCAGGCTTACCGTCGAGCAATGCGGGCAGAAGAAACCCGACGACGACGCCGAAGGCGATCACCAGACCGACAAGAGCCCGCAATCCGCGCCACCGCGCAACGGCGATGATGACGACGGCGAACGCGATGACGATCAACGCCAGCGGGAGTCCACGCGAATAGTCTTCGAAGGAGTACTGCGTGTTTCCGTTCGGGTCGGTCTGACGCACCAGGCGAATGTGGTCACCGACCCGTAGATCCGGTTGTCCGGCACCCGGGATGATCTCGAGGAGTGTCTTCGTTCCGGCATTCGGCCCGGACTCGATATCGACGATACTGCGCTGGCACTGATAGGCGGAGGTGGGTGGCGGTTGCGGTGCACCGACGAATACCCTTCCGGCGGAGGAACTTCCGCAGTCGCCGAGATCCTGCATCGTGACGGTGCCCGCCTCGGTCTCCACCGAACTGCCGTCGGCATTCTGAAAGGGGAGCGGGACGGGAATGGTGTTCTTGTCCGGCCACAGCGCGATAGCTGCCGCGACGACAACCATGCCGATGACGACGAGCAAGCCGATGACGACGCGTGATGCGGTGGGGCCGATCTGGATGGGGCCACCGTGGCCGTGGCCGTGACTCATCGGAAACTGAGTGTCGGACTGGGGATTTGCACCGGTGCAATGTTATCGGCTCAGATGCGAATGGTCAGCTTCTGCGGATAGTGTCGATCGCCGACAGCGTCGGCACAGGTGATTTCCGGGAAAGAGGTGAGACCGGGATTGGTCGAGCTGGGTGGCGGGGAACAGGGGGGGTTGTCCCCGCCACCAACCTGGTATCCACAGGGGGGGGAGGGATACCAGGTGCTCGCGGCACCGAAGTGCTGATAACCAATGTACCCAATTTCAATCGGGTTTGGCGCGTTGTCCAACTACCAATTTCACGACGAATCACGTACCGGTTGGACCGTTTTCGCATCAGGGCAGGTCACTAAATAGTTAAAGTGTCAATCAAACCGCCTGGTATGCGAATGTTGTGACGAAGGTCTCACAAATACCCCGCACTTTTACGTTTACGGGGTATTTGTACAACGAATTGTTTACCTGATTTTGCCCGATTCGACGGGCCGAAATCACTGCTTGTAACTGGTGAGGAAGTTGCCGAATCGCTCGATGGCCACGGCGAGATCCCGGGCCCACGGAAGGGTGACGATCCGAAGGTGATCGTGGTTCGGCCAGTTGAACCCGGTGCCTTGAACCATCAGGATCTTCTCCTGGAGAAGCAGGTCCTGAACCAACTTCTCGTCGTCGTGGATCTCGTAGACGTTCGGATCCAGACGAGGGAACGCGTAGAGCGCACCGCGGGGTTTCACACACGAAACACCCGGAATCATGTTCAATCGCTCCCACGCGACGTCGCGCTGCTCGAGCAGGCGGCCGCCGGGCAGGATCAGGTCTTCGATGCTCTGGTGTCCGCCGAGGGCGACCTGAATGGCGTGCTGTCCGGGGACGTTGGGGCACAGTCGGGTCGACGCCAAGAGGTCGAGTCCCTCGAGGAAGCCGGCGGCGTGATCCTTCGGGCCCGTGATCGCCACCCAGCCGGAGCGGTAGCCGGCGACGCGGTAGGCCTTCGAGAGGCCGTTGAACGTCAGGCACAGCAGGTCCGGGGCAAGTGTTGCCAGCGAGATGTGCTTTGCGTCGTCGTAGAGGATCTTGTCGTAGATCTCGTCGGCGAGCAGCAGAAGCTGATGCTTGCGTGCCAGATCGACCAACTGCTGCAGAACCTCCATGGAGTACACCGCACCCGTGGGGTTGTTCGGGTTGATGACGAGGAGAGCCTTGGTCTTGTCGGTGATCTTGGATTCGATATCGGCGATATCGGGATTCCAGTCGTTGGCCTCGTCGCAGAGATAATGGACGGGCGTGCCTCCGGACAAGCTCGTCATCGCAGTCCACAGCGGGTAGTCCGGCGCTGGGATCAGAACCTCGTCCCCGTTGTTGAGGAGGGCCTGCATGGTCATCGTGATCAGCTCGGAAACACCGTTACCGAGGTAGATGTTGTCGACGTCGAGCTCGGGGAAGCCGGGAACCAGCTCGTAACGCGTCACGATTGCGCGCCGCGCCGACAGAATGCCCTTCGACTCCGAATAGCCCTGCGCATAGGGCAGGGCGGCGATCATGTCGCGCATGATCACATCGGGAGCATCGAATCCGAACGGTGCCGGGTTGCCGATGTTGAGCTTGAGGATCCGGTGTCCTTCCGCCTCCAACCGGGCGGCATGCGCGTGCACCGGCCCACGGATTTCGTACAGGACGTTCTGGAGCTTCGACGACTGCTCCAGCTCGCGCTGCGGCTGACGATGGCGGACGGGTTCTGGTGTGCTCACGAGTTACATGATTCCACCACTGTGCAAGTGCATTGTCGGGGACCGTGTCGCGCGACCAGTTGGCTATTGTCGAGCGATGACCCCCAGCGAGCAGATTGCAGCCCCGTACGGATCGTGGACTTCTCCGATCGGAGCAGCGGATCTGGCTGCAGGTGGCCACCCTGTCGAGGGTGGACGATACGTCGGTGACGAGATCTGGTGGGCTGAACTTCGTCCGACCGAGGGTGGTCGGACATCGATCCGTCGATCCGGTCTCGACAACCAACCCGTCGACATCCTCCCTGCGCCGTGGAACGCGCGGACCAGGGTTCACGAGTACGGCGGTGGCGCCTGGACCGTCACCGAGTCCGGAAAACTGGTCTTCAGTGAATTCTCCGATCAACGGGTGTACATCCTCGAAGGAGTCACTCCGCGGGCTCTGACGCCTGAACCCGCGTCGCCGGCCGCGTTGCGATACGCAGACCTGCAGATCGTGAACGGTGAGGTGTGGGCGGTTCGGGAAGCGCACGCGGAGGGCGGGGCGATCACTCGCGATATCTGCGCGATTCCGCTGGACGGTTCCGGCAAGGTTCGCTCGATCGTCGGCGGCTCGGACTTCCTCTCGTCACCGAGGCTTTCGCCGAGTGGAACCAAAATAGCCTGGATCGCGTGGAACCATCCGCAAATGCCCTGGGACGGTACCGAACTGCGGGTAGCTCCACTCGTCGACGGCGTCGCTGAGAACTGCTCCGTGCTGATCGGCGGACTTGAAGAGTCCGTCCTGCAACCGGAGTGGATCACCGACGACGAACTCTACGCAATCAGTGATCGCAGCGGCTGGTGGAACATCTATCGCGTCGGCGGCAAGATCACCCCGATCTGCCCGGTGGATGCTGATTTCGGTGGCCCACAGTGGCGCTTCGGTGCGCGCTGGTTCGTCGAACTCGACAACGGGCACCTTCTCACCGCACGCACGGTGGGAACCGACACGCTGGCGGTACTCGATCCGGCGTCGGGGGAACTGCGCGACATCGCGATTCCAGGTGTCACCAGCATCGGCCTCATGCAGGTTCGCGGCGATCGGTTGCTGCTCACCTCGGGAGGCGCGAAACTGGCGGGCGCGTTACGCGAGTTCGACCTCGGTACCGGCGAACTCACCGAAATCCGTTCGTCGGTCGAAGAATTACCCGAGTCTGCATACCTTCCGGAAGCGCGAGCTGTCGTGGCTCACGGACACGGGCGAGAAGTTCACGCCGTTGCGTATCCGCCGCGCAGTCCGCGATACAAAGGACTCGACGGCGAACTGCCGCCATACGTTGCGTTTGTTCACGGTGGGCCGACGGCGCACGTCGCCCCGGCCCTCAACCTCGTCTACGCCTTCTTCACCAGCCGCGGAATCGGCGTCGTCGATGTGAATTACGGCGGGTCGACCGGCTACGGACGTGAGTACCGCAACCGGCTGCGCGGACAGTGGGGTGTCGTCGACGTGCAGGACGTCGTCACCGCCGTCACCGGGTTGGCTGAGCAAGGGCTTGCCGATCCGGCCCGCCTTGCCATCGAAGGCGGATCTGCCGGTGGATGGACCGTTCTGGCCGCACTGACGACGTCCGACGTGTTCGCTTGTGGTGCTTCCTATTTCGGCGTGGCCGAACTGGACCTGTTCGTGCAGGAAACTCACGATTTCGAATCGCGCTATGTCGACGGTTTGATCGGCCCGCTGCCGGAATCTGCCGACCTGTACGCGGAACGTGCTCCGCTCAACAACGTCGACGGGTTGAACTGCCCGGTGTTGCTGCTCCAGGGTCTCGACGATCCGATCGTGCCACCTTCGCAGGCGGAGCGATTCCGGGATGCTCTGGTGACCAAGGGTATTCCGCATGCCTACCTGGCCTACGAGGGTGAATCTCACGGATTCCGCAAGCAGTCGACCATCATCAGCTCACGCAACGCCGAGCTGTCCTTCTACGGGCAGGTGCTCGGATTCACCCCACCCGGCATTGCGACGCTCGAGCTGTGGAAGCCTGCGATCAGTAGCTGACGGCCCCGCGGCTGCGCGCAAAGGCCGCGAGGATCCGACCTGCCACCAGTGACGGGGTCGACAGGTCGGCCCACGTCCACCTCGCGACCTTCCACCCCGCGTCACGGAGTCGGTCTTCGCGGAGCTTCTCGTTCCAGAGCACGTCCTCGGCGCTGCGACCGGCGGGCACCAGTCGGCCGTATTTGATGCGGCCGTCGAACTCTCCGATGGTGCGCTGCTCACGCCACAGGAAGTCGACGCGGCCGGCCAACCCTCGAGCGTCGTGGATTTCGACCTGGGGTTCGGGGAGTGGTAAGTGCTCCTGCAGGAACAATGCGAGGCTCCGTGATTCACCGACGCTTTCGATGCGCGAGTCCATCGCGGTGAGCGCGTGGAGCGCATGTCGATGGCGCGGATGGTTCGGGCTGAGTGCAAGCGAGGCCGCAACTGCATCTTTGGTCAACGCTGAACGGTGCAACGCTGAATTGCCCACCACGAGAGCCGGTTCGAAAGGGAGCGTCCTCGCGAGATCCGCAACAGTTCGTGCCGGAGTCGTGACGCGCAGGCCGTCGACGTGGGTGACCTCGTCGTCGGTGAACGATACCGAGTGCACGTGTCGTCGAGCGGATTTACGGCCACCGCCTCGTCGGTCCCGAGAGAGGTGCACAACTTCGAGCGGAGTGTTCCAGAGTTCGAAGCCGTGCACCACCGCTGCCGAGATGTGGCTGACCGCTGCATGTGCCGAAGCGGTACCGGCCACAGCCTCGACGCGCAATCGATGTAGCCCGTAGGCGTCGAGGCGGGACAGGTGGTCGCTGGGTACGTAGGCACCGCGATGGATTCTGGACCAGTTTCCACTCGCGCAGGCCTGCCGGATCTCGGAATCGGTACGACCTGTCGACAGTTGCTCTGGCCGACGGATGATGCGTATTTGTTCCCCCATACCGATCGATCTTGCTGCGCCCGGCGCTGGAAAGGAAGCCGTGAACCCGGGGCTGTGGATAGCCGTGAGTGAACACCACTTGTCCACAGTTCGAACCGGTTTCGCGTCGCTGGAGAGGGTGTTGGGTGTGGGGAAGCGGTGGCAGGTTCTCGGTGTCGCACTCTAGGCAACCCTTGCGTCCGGAGCGTTTGCGTGCCAGGCTGTTGAACTATGACTACAGGAAAGGCGGACACCGCCACCGTCGCGTGAGCGCCGCACCGTTTCGCTCGTCGACGTCACGTCGAGCGACATCGACCGAGAACATCGATATCTTCGATGAAGACAATCAGGCCTTGGAAACAGTCCGCGACGTATGGCTCGAACGCGGTCTGTGTACACGTCCGGCCGATCGATCCACGGCAGAATCTGCTGTCGCGCAACTATACCGACGATCCGGGCTCCCGAAACCGGAGTTCGTCTGGGTTCAGTCGCCCTCTGCTGGATCGGATCTGATCGCCGCCGAAGGTCTGTCGAACAAGATGTCCTTCGACGGCACTGGACTCGACTGCGCTTGCGGGCACATCGCGAGCATGTTTTCGGCGTCGCGCCGACGTATGAACGCGCGTATCGAACGTCGGAGCATTGACTGGCAGATAGAACGCTGGAAGATGGAACGTCGCGCGACCGGGGGCGTTGGTGCCAGCGTGTCCGAGGGGTCGGATCAGCGGGGGTCGACTCAGCGGGGTTCGACTCAGCGCCGCGTCAATCCAGCGCGGATCATCAGATCCGCAATCTGGGAATCGTTGCACACCACACTGTTCGACGGCGTCGCAGCTGCGATACGAACGATGTCGACCCCGGTGGCGGGTGGAGTGACCTGGTACGGGCAGCAGGACGCCCATCGAATCGCGTACTACGACACATGCCATCGATACGGTCTTGCGACCTTCCGCTCGGAAGACCGTGAACTTCTCGATGTGCAGACCGCACTGGCTGACTCGACCGGGTGGTGGTGGGCGTTCGACGACGTGTGCATCATGGCGGAACGACCCAGGGTCTTGCACTCGGAGCGGATACCGGGCAGTGCGCGGGGAGAACGCCGACTCCACCACTCTGATTCCCCGGCACTCGAATTCGCAGACGGAACAAAGGCGTTCGTTCTGCACGGAGCGATCGTTCCCGACTGGGTAGTGCTCGACCCGACCGCCGAACGCATCGCACACGAGCGCAATGTAGAGATCCGTCGATGTGCAATCGAGCGGATCGGGTGGGATTCCTACATCGAGCTGGCCGGCCTGACACTGGTCGACCAAGCCGACGATCCCGGTAATGCCGGTTGCCTGCTGCAGCTCTACGCGTCCCCGGAGGGCTGGGGCCGAAGTGGACGCATTCTCCTCGCGGTCAACGGTTCTTTCGAACGCGACGGGCATCGGCGTCGATACGGCCTTCACGTACCCGGATGGTTTACCTCCGCGTTGGATGCCGCCGGTTGGACTTACGGCATCACCGGCGCCGATTACTCCCGTCTCGTTCGTCGAACCTGAATCTCGACCCCTTAAGCCCCAATCCTCAAACCCTCAATCCTCAAACCCTTGGTGATACTTATGAACTCGAACATGACCTTGTCCGCTCTCACCACCCTCACCGGCCTCGATGTCTTCGACTACCTGGACCAGGAAGTGTCCATTCCTGTGATCGACGGACTTCAGGCGCAGGGCGATCTCATCGTGATCCCGTTTTCGCTGCTCGCAAATATCGTGGCGCCTCTGCCGTGGACACGCTCTGTGAGAGTGCCGCTCTCGGGAGTGGAGCTGCTGCGAAGCGCGGCGGGCGGTAACCCCCACAGTCTGGTTGCAGACGAAGGGGAGTGCACGTGGTCGACGCCGGTGAAAGATGCTCGGGGCCTTGCGCTCGGCATGCTCGACACCCGAGTGACCGCGTACCTGATCCATCCGGAGCACGGCGCGACCGGAATCGCTCCGGGGCGATACGTCATCGGACGGCAGCAGGAAAGGGGCGTCGGGCGTGCGCGCGGTGCGGTGATGCTTGTCGCAGATTGACAGGGTGACCTCGATTTGGCAGCGGGGGAGTGAGCACCACTTGTCCACGGCGAGCACCGCTTTCCGCGTAGAGCAAGGTGTGTTGAGTCGAGGGAAAGGGTGCTCGGTCGGGATTGGCTCCCCACACAAACACGAATGCCCTCACCATGACGGTGAGGGCATTCGCGTGTTTAGCGGTTACTTCTTGCGGCCGGGAGCCTTTGCGCCGGCCTTGAATCCGAGCCCACCTGCCTTGGGGGCGGGCGGCGCGGCAGCAGGAGCCGGAGCTTCCGCGGGTGCGGACGCTTCAGCAGGTGCTTCGGCGGCGGGTTCTGCCTTCACAGGTTCGGCGGCGGGTTCTGCCTTCACAGGTTCGGCGGCGGGTTCTGCCTTCACAGGTTCGGCCTCGGGAGCCGGTGCCGCAGCTGGCGCCGGGGCTGCAGCAGGAGCAGCCTTTCGAGCGCCGGGAGCCTTTGCGCCCGACTTGAATCCGAGTCCGCCGGCCTTGGCGACCGGTGGAGCCTTCGGGGCTTCCGCCTCGGCGGCCGGAGCCTCTGCGGGTGCAGCCGGAGCAGCGGCAGGTGCTTCAGCAGCAGGTGCAGCCTTCGCGCCAGGAGCCTTGGCCCCGCCCTTCATCTGCAGTCCCTTGCCGCCGGGAGCCTTGGCGCCGGACGCCAGGCCCAGACCCTTCGGCTTGGCGACGGGTGCAGCAGCTTCGGGTGCAGCAGCCTCAGCTGCCGGTGCTTCCGCTGCCGGTGCGGCAGCGGCCTTTGCTCCGGGTGCCTTGGCGGCGCCCTTCATCTGCAGTCCCTTGCCGCCGGGAGCCTTGGCTCCGCCCGCAAGACCGAGGCCCTTGGGCTTTGCCACAGGTGTGGCCGGTGCAGCAGCTTCGGCGGCGGGAGCTTCCGCGTTTGCGGCGGGAGCCGCCTTCTTGGCGCCGGGAGCCTTTGCCCCGCCGGCCATTCCGAGGCCCTTGCCTGGTGCCTTGGCGACGGGAGCTTTTGCGCCTGGTGCTTTGGCGAGGCCCTTCATGGCCAGACCCTTGCCTGCCGGTGCAGCCTTGGCTTCCGGAGTCGCGGCGGCTTCCTCGACTTCGGCGACCCGATCCTGCTCGACGGTCTCAGCCTTTGCCTCAGCAGCGACCGGGGCCTTCTCACGCGGGATCACCTTGATGTTCTCGCCGAGCTGGGCGGGATCGAGGCGGGTGACGGAGTTCAGCATCAACTGCGCGACGTCGACGACCTCGACGCCTTCGCCCTGGCCTTGCTCCTGGCGGGCAGTGACGCCGTCGGTGAGCATGACGCGGCAGAACGGGCAACCCGTGGCGATCTTCTTGGGGTTGGTGGAGAGCGCTTCGTCGACGCGGTCGACGTTGATGCGCTTACCGATGTTCTCTTCCATCCACATGCGAGCACCACCGGCACCACAGCACATGGAACGTTCGCCGTGACGCGGCATTTCGACCAGCTTGGAGCCTGAGGCTTCCATGAGTTCACGGGGAGCGTCGTAAACCTTGTTGTGGCGTCCGAGGAAGCACGGGTCGTGGTAGGTGACGTCTTCGCTCACGGACGCAACCGGGATCAGCTTCTTCTGGCGCACCAGACGGTTGAGCAGCTGAGTGTGGTGCACGACCTCGTAGTCGCCGCCCACCTCCGGGTACTCGTTGCCGAGGGCGTTGAAGCAGTGCGCACAGGTGACGACGATCTTGCGCTTCTTCTGCTCGATACCGTCGAAGACCGAGTTGAGCATCTCGATGTTCTGCATTGCGAGCTGCTGGAACAAGAACTCGTTGCCGGCACGACGTGCGGAGTCGCCGGTGCAGGTTTCGTCGGCGCCGAGGACCATGAACTTCACTCCCGCGGTGGCGAGGAGTTCGGCGACGGCCTTGGTGGTCTTCTTGGCACGGTCTTCGTAGGCGCCGGCGCAGCCGACCCAGAAGAGGTACTCGTAGTCCTCGAAGCTGTCGGCGTCCTTGCCGAAGACGGGGATCTCGAAGTCCATCTCGTTGATCCAGTTGAGACGGTCCTTGGAGTTCTGGCCCCAGGGGTTGCCCTTGTTCTCGAGGTTCTTGAACAGGCCGGCGAGCTCGGAGGGGAACTCCGATTCGATCAGGACCTGGTAGCGACGCATGTCGATGATGTGGTCGACGTGTTCGATGTCGACGGGGCACTGTTCGACGCAGGCGCCGCAGTTGGTGCAGCTCCACAAGGTTTCGGCGTCGATGACCGGGGCCATCTCACCTTCGACGGTTTCACCGACGAGCTTGCGGTCGGCCTCGAGGCGTGCGGCCTCGGGGATGGCTGCGAGTGCGGCTTCCTTGACGTTGCCTTCGCTGTCGACGAGTCCGATCTCGTCGCCGCCCATGTCCTTGCGTCCACCAGCGAGCAGGTACGGGGCCTTGGCGTAGCCGTGGTCACGCAGCGACATGATGAGCAGCTTGGGGGAGAGCGGCTTTCCGGTGTTCCAAGCAGGGCACTGGGACTGGCAACGCCCGCACTCGGTGCAGGTGGTGAAGTCGAGCCAGCCCTTCCAGGAGAAGTCTTCGATGTTTCCGGCGCCGAGAGTGTCGGTGTCGGGGTCGACGTTCTCCATCGTCAGGACTTTGCCCTTGGACATCATGGGCTTTGCCGCGCCGAGCGCGACGGTGCCGTCGTCTTCACGCTTGAAGTAGATGTTGAAGAACGCGGAGAAGCGGTGCCAGGCGACGCCCCAGGTGATGTTGCGGCCCACGATCGCGAGCCAGATCATGCCGGTCATCAGCTTGACGAACGCGAACACCGAGATCATGACGGGGCTGGCGGGAAGCAGTTTGGCGACCTGCATGGTGAAGAAGTCGGTCCACGGGTTGGCGTGACCGTAGGTCGCGATCTTGCCGGCCTTGACCATGATCATGCCCAGGCCCTCGAGCAGGACGATGCCCTCGATGACGTAGGCGGCCTTGAAGTTGGAGCCGCCGAACCGGGACAGGCGCGCAGGCAGGCGCGGGTGGTTGAGCTGACGGATCACAATCAGCGTGGTGATACCGATGACGGTGCCGAGGCCCAGGATCTCGTCCCACAGGTGCCACGCCCACGTGTTACCGAAGATGGGCCAGTGGAACTCGGGGTTGAACGTCTGGCCGTAAGCCTCGAACCAGAGCAGGAATCCGCCGAGGAAGCCGACCATGACGAGCCAGTGGGCCCAGCCGACGCTGCGGAACTTGTTCATGCGCGTGTGCGCGATGAACTCGATGATCATCTGCTTGAAGCGAGGGAAGAACGGGCGCCATCGATCGGGTGCCGACTGGCCGATGCGCACGGTGTTGAACATCCTCAGCGCGCCTGAGAGGAAGATGTACCAACACACCAAGCTCAGCAGAGCACCAATCGTGCCCAACGTAATCGTCAGGGCATTCATGTCGCGGCCTTTCGTTTCAGGGCGACGCGTCGGCCACCTCGGGACAGCCCACTGATACTAACCTGCGTTATGTTACCCGCCAGTAACTAGCATTACCAGCCTGTAGATACCGACTGGTAACCGCTCGTGGCCTGGAGAGATCAATCTTCTGCGTCGGACGGGCTTGGTCAAACGCAGACATGTCTGGTCGTCACGTTAGGCGGTGGCCGTCGGGCTCCTTTCTGTCAGGCAGCCCTAACTCGGTTTCCGGGCAGGTGAGGACAACCGACCGGCTGTTATCGTTACGCCCGTCACGCACAGGGGAAACGGGTGGTGTGAGTCATCGACTTGCGCCCGCTCGCTCCCGGGGAGGATCAAAAATGTTCATTCGTAAAGCTGCGGCCATCGCAGCGATGACCATTGCCGCTACGGGCATCGCTGCAGGTACTTCTTACGCAGCTCCGGAGACGTCACCCGACGTTTCGTACACCGCCGAGGTCGTCGACCAGGCTGTTGTCACCACCATCGATGCCGGGGCATTCCGGGTATCGGGTGACGGCACACACGTCGACTTGCAGAACAGCCAGGGCGCAACTCTCGTGAGCCTGCCGCTCGCGTTCAACCTCGGGGACGTTCAGTTCCCGTTCGACGAGACCGTCAGTGAGGACGGCAAGACCCTCACCCTCAAGCCGAATCTGGACCCGGCCAGCTCCAAGCCGAAGCCGGTCGCTGCCGAGTTCACCCCGGTTGCTTCGCCTGACGAGGATCAGAAGGCAATCGAGAAGTTCCAGTCACAGCTCGGGCTTGCCACGCAGATCGGTAGCCTCACCGGCACGATCGTCGGTGCAGTCATCGGTTGCATCGTGGGTCTGCCCGGCCTGGTCGTCGGCTGCCTGCCCGGCATGGTCACAGGGGCCGGTATCGGTGGAGTCGCCGGTACCATCCTCGCCGGCGGCGGAACTGCCGTCGTCGCGGGCTTGGACCTGATCAAGGTTCTGAACGCTCCGGCTGGAACAACTCTCTTCCAGTAGAACGTCACGAACGCCGAAACGGGCGCCACACCTTCAGAAGGTGTGGCGCCCGTTTTGCTGTCTCGAGTAATGCGTGTGATCAGTAGTCGCGAACCTTCAGGCCTGGGTTGGCGGCGAGGATGTCGTTGATCGGCGTCGCGTACTGGGTCGGGGCTTCTTGCCCGAACAGTGTCTCTGCCTGAGCGATCTCGCACAGGGGAGAGGTGGCGACGTTGGACGCACTCGTGATGCCCACTGCCAACGTTCCGGAGACGATCGGGCCACCGCTGTCACCCTGCAGGACGCAGATGTTGGTGGTGAAGCCGTTGTCGAGGGTGTGATCCAAAACCTTTGCGACGCGGTTGACGCCGGTGACGACGCCGCAGCTGAAGCCTGTGGTCGATCCTGCCTTGCAGACCGGGGCGCCCACGACAGGATCGGCGGTACCGGTGATGTTGACCGAGCGGTTGAACGGGACCCGCACGCTGTTGTTCTCGAAGCGGTACTTCGCGTTGTCGTCGATGTTGATGATCGAGTAGTCGCGCCCGTCGAAGCTGCTCTTGGCGAAGTACCCGACGCGGGGCCCGGTCTGGTTGTTCACCATTGGGAAGACCTGGCTGGAGTTCGAGGTGCCGGCAGCGGCACGGTTGGGATCGCAGTGACCGGCGCTGATGTTGACTGTGCGTCCTGAACCGTCGGTGCCGTTGAAGCCGAATGAACAACGCAGTCCAGTGTTACCGGAGGTTGCGCCGAAGGCGTCTCCGCCCAGTGCAGCGTCGCCGGTTGCGGATCCGGTTGCGGGGATGAGGTCCGCGACGATCGGGGGAACCAGTAGCGGAGCAGCGGTATGGACGACGGTCCGCTTCAGGAATTCAGGCAATTCGATGCCGGCGGCAGGATCGGCCGTGAGGGCGACTCCGTTGCCGACGACGTCGACGGCGATGCCACGCACGAGGTCTGCGACCTCGGCAGGCTGCGAATCGAGCCAGGTGTTGAGTGCCGAGAGTTGACCTTGCAGAGCCTGCTCGCTCTGCGCGACGTCCTTGACCTCGAAACCGGCCTTCTCGGCGGCCTCGCGGGCAGCATCCTTGTCGCGACCGTCAGCGAGAGCGACGATGCCCTTGCCGAGGTCGTCGAGCCACACTCCGGCAAAAGAGTCGGGAAACTGGACGCGCGCGATGGCGGCGAACTCCGCGAGCTTCTGCGCGAGTTCGGAACGCGAGACGAACTGGTCGGGCGTCAGCGCCAAGTCGTGCTGTAGGGCTTCGGCGAGTTCGACGGGCAGATGGGCTGCCTGATCGGATACCCCGGATTCATTCGGTTCTGCGTTCGCGACCGCGGTAATCGGTCCGAGGAGCAGCAGCGCGGCCGAACCGAACACTGCGGCGCGACGTGCGATGGAGCTTCGCATGTGGGCCTTTCCACTTCGTTGACCGCGTACCACCCCCCTGGGAGCACACGGATACGGCTCACGGACTTGTGGTGAGCCGATCACAGTCGACCATGACTATATGGGTTCGAACGCGCTATTCCCGCCCGTTACATGAGCAAACAGCGCTGACCCCGACCGACAACAGCACTGTGCCCGCCGATCAGAACAGATCGGCGGGCACAGTGCTGTGAATCAGGCGTTGGTCAACCCGCAGTGCGAACGCGGATTCCGGAACCGATACCGCCACCGGATGCACGATCTGCAGCGTCGAGGATGTCTCCGACCGGGATACCCAGATTCGAGGTTCCACCGGAGGTCGCGAGTACCAGGTTCGCTTCGTTGCAACTGGGTGCGCCGCTGCTGTTGGAACCGCTGGTGATGCCCAGCGCCAGGGTTCCGGAGACGATGGCGCCGCCACTGTCCCCGGCGAGGGTGCACGCGGTACCAGCGAACCCGCGGACGGTTCGTGAATCGCCGTCAGCCATGACCAGTTGTGTTTCGACGCGATCGGCTGCCACGACGCCACAGGTGAAGGACGACGTCTGACCCGACTTGCAGATGGGAGCGCCGATCACGGGACGTGCTGTTCCGGTGATCGCGAGGGTGGTCCCGTTGGCACCGCGGACGGCAGCGCGGTCGAGGCCCGCGTCGATGCCCGACTGGTCGAACTTGATGACCGAGTAATCGAGATCACCGGCGTTGTTGCCGACGGAAGACTGTGAGAAGGCGCCGATCAACTGACTGTCGTCGACGTTCGCGTGATTCGGCAGGTAGACCGGCGACTTCGAGCCCTCGGCCGGATTGCAGTGTCCGGCACTGATATTGAGTGCATTGTTCTGATCGTCGACGGCGTTGAACCCGAACGAGCAGACCGAGATGTTCTCGGTCGGCGTCTCGCGAATGGGTCCCGTCGACGTGATGTAGGTGTCGCCGCCGAGCGCTCCGGGATCAACCGATCCGCCACCGTCCGGGCTGAGAACGATCTTGGTGTTCTCGAGCAGGGTCGGAAGATTGAGTGCCTGCCCGACGGGGCTGTTCGCAACGTCGATGACGACCTGATTGTTCAAGACGTCGATAGTCGCCGAATTGACTGCGCGTGATATTTCCTTGGGCAGCCCGGCGATCCATCCGTTGACGTCGGCCAGCGTCTTCTCGAGGGTGTCGGCGGAGACGGGGGCGACGTGGGTGCGGTATCCGTCGTCGGCCGCGATTCGAGCAGCTTCGGTGGTGGTGACGGCTACGACGGGTTGACCGTCGAGTCCCATCCACGATCCGGCGTAGTCGCCGGGGCGCTCGGACTTGAATTCCTGGGCGTACGCGCCGAGTTCCTGAGCTTTGGCAGCGCGGTCGAGATACTCCTGTGGGGAGATCTTCAGATCGCGTGTGATCGCCTCGACCAGCTCAGCCGGAAGCTGGTCGGCTTCGAGCTGTTCGACATGCGTGTCGGAGGCGGGCTCTGCCGATGCCGTCGTGGTGAATGGAGCTGCGAGCAGTAGTGCCGAGGCGCCGACCACAGCGGTGCGGATCGCCAACGAGTTACGCATGAAATCCCTTCAAGTCCCCGGCACCGAGCCGGTAGGTACCGCACCCACCATAGGGGAAAAGTTTCGACGAGGAATATGCGCCTCCTCTCTGGCTGTTCAATCTTTCTGTCTAACTTGGCATTCCGGGTCTCGGGGCCAATGGCATGACGGGCATGTCGGGATTCGGCACCACCGGATCGGTTGTGTCGGTCGGGTTGGAGGGCTGCGTCGGCGTTGTCTGTGTATCAGTGGGGTCGGTCACGGCGGGAGTGTCCGGGGTAGCCGGATCGACCGGATTCAGCGGTCCGACGACCGGCGGCAGGTTCTCGATCCGAAGGGGGTCGAGCTGGATGGTGATCGGCGTTCCCTGTTGCGCGGGGACGTTCGCCGTAGTGGATTTCTCGGTACCGGTGCCCGGACTCGCCGGGATGGGCTGGGATTCGGATGAGGTCGATTCCGCGTCGGATGACCACGACTGCGCCGTCGGCTGCGCGCCGAGAGCGGGTACTTCCGACGGGAGCGAGGTCGCTGAGTGCGAAACCGTGCCGGGCTGACTCGCCGCAGTGGCGGGCGTGGTGCCGGTGGGCAGGGGAGATTGTGCGTCGAGAATCCCGGGCGCTGAAATGGTCGGAGTGTGTCCGATGATGACCGCGGCCGCGCACCCCGACACCGTCAGAAAGACTGCGGCGGCGGCTGCGGCGATGATCGGTCGGCGCTCCGACCGCCACTGACGATTCAGCCAACCGTCGACGCTCGGTGCTTTCGTGCCCGGTACTTCCACGCCGGATTCCGGCTCCGGTTCGATCAGGACGAACGGCGGAAACTCCTCGAGGGTGTCCTCTGGCTCGGCAAGATCGGTTGGCTCGGGTTCGGAACAGGTAGAGGTGATCGAGTAAGGCGCGGCCAACGCTGCGGCTCCGCGGGCTGCACTGTCGTCGGCATCCGGATCCGCGAGCCAGGCCGCGGAGGCTTTCTCTTCCGGAATCAGTTCGACGCCGTCGAGATCCATGCTGTCGAGTGCGCCGCGCAGTGCGTCGACGGAATCGCTCGACCAACCTGCCGGGATCACCGCAGAGATGTTCAGGTTCTGATCAGTGAGTGTTCGGACCTCCTTGACCAGGCAATACATTGCTGTCGCTACGAGTTCCTCTCCTCGCGTCATGTGCTCCGAGAAGTTGTCGGTGTCGTCAGTTCCGACCCTGTCGAGGAACCCGCGCAAGCCGGTTGACCCCAACGCGGTTTCACCTAGCTGCACGGTGCCGTCAGGAGCGTGGTGCAGCACCGATTCGCGTTCGAGGATCACTGGTTCCGAGTCGGGTTTCGCGATCGCAGCAATGCTTCGTTTATTGCCGACGGCGAGTTCGACTCCCCACTTCATAGCGATCCCCGTTTCACAGTTACCGAACTTTGCTCGGCATGCATGTCCTGATTCCTGTGAAAACTATCACTTAAACGGATATACGCAACCCTCCGGACAATATGCAGCTAACTATTTGTTCGGCGGTGTCATGCTGCGAAGGATGGTGAGCAGTTCCGAACGAGACTGCGCCCCGACGCGCCGCTTGATGCGTGCGACATGGTGCTCGACGGTTTTAGCGGAGATGTAGAGGCGTTCGCCGATTTCCCGATAGGTCAGGCCGACGACGACGAGTTCGGCAACTTCTTGTTCGCGCTCGGTCAGTACCGACGGTGGTGCCGCGCTGTCGGTCGAATCGGTTGCATTCGTCTCGGCCGTCGACGTTGTGCGTAGCGAGCGCGCAACGTGGAGCAATGCTGTGGCCGATTTGGTGTCCGGTGTGCGCAATGCTGCTTCGCCCGCCAAGCGGGCCGCGTCCCAGGGCAGCCCGATGCGGTTGAGTGTTCGCGCTGCAGCTTCCACGTCGTCTGCGTCGACGCTGCCCTGCATGAGTAGGAGCCATTGGCGTCCGGCGGTCGCCAAACCGGCTGCGTAAGTGTGGGTTTTGGCTGATTCCGCGAGTGTATGGGCGTGTGGAAGGAGATCGGCCGGTGACTGCGAGAGGATCGACGCCTGGACACCGTACCAATGCAGCGGCGAAGACCACAGTGGAGGCTCGCCGAGTGCTCGGAGGAGCGTGCGTGCGTCGTCGACCAGATGCTCGACCTGCTCGGCCTCGTCGAGTCGTACTGCCGCAAGCCACAGTTCGCCGATGGGAAGCAAATTGAAGAGATCCACGCTGCAGGACGAGAGGGTGCCGGCTGCGCCCGACCAGGCTCGCCGCAGCTGGGCGAGATCGCCGGAGCGTCGAGCGAGACCCACGATCATGGCATGCAGAAACAGTGCGTCACGCTCACGGAGGGGGCCGCGGACTACCTCCTCCGGTAGATCTTCGACAGCAGTGTCGTGCCCACGGGTCATCGCGATCCACGCGTCGAGAAGGTGAAGTCGCGCCCACGTGTGACTGCTTGCGTCGTCGGCGGCGATCGCGGCCGCGACGACAGCGGCGGCCCGTTCATGGGCGCCGTTGTGCAGGAGTGCAAGAGCTACCAGCGCCGGGGCGGAATCAGGCTGGAATTCAGATGTGCCGGAGCCGCCGGGGAGCGAAAGTGCGCGCGACATCGTGTTGAGCGCACTCGGTGCACTCCCCGTGACCGATTGCATCAGTCCATTGGCCAGTGTGGCAGCGCCGACCGTGGAGCTCGACGGTGATCCAGTATGCCCGGCGAGCGCCGCGTTCGCGTCATCGACGTTGCCGATGCCGAGGAAGGTGATTGCGGCGAAGGGGGATTCGGTTTCGGTGCGCCCTGGCCCGAGCCAGGTGTAGAGATCTGCGGCGGCGCGGAGTTGGCCGCATGCTGCGGACGAAGCTGCGCGGATTCGCACCGCCGCAGCCAGTCTCGCGTTGTCGAGATCGGGTTCGGCGATGACGGAATCGGCCAGGCGGCAGGCAGTGTCGAGGTCACCACTCCGAGCCGAAACCTGGGCGTACAGCAGCGTGTCCGCCACGCCGAGAGGCTCGATCGAATTCACACGACGAAAAAGATCTGCCGCGACCGTCGGCGTGCTCGCGTCGACTGCGTCTCGTAGTACAGCCGTGAGATCGCGGTGGCGGATGCCGGAGTCGAAAAGTCTTCGTGCTGTATCGATATCGAGGGTTCTCGCGTTCGCTCGTGATTCGACGATTCTGATCAGCTCGCTGCGGATACGTCCTGTGCTGGTCGACTCTGCCACAACGCTCGCGACGAGAGGTGATCGCGAACCGAACAGTCCGGTGGCCAGTGCTCGGTCGAATGCCGCTGTGAGACTGAACTTCTCCTGCCCCAGATCGAGCTCGAAAGCGTCGATGTCCGGGACGGCGAATGAAACCTCGAGGATCTCACGCTCGATCGGATGCAGAGCGGTGACCTGATGGAGGATGTGTGTGCGTACGGCTGTCGCCATTTCCGGGCGGCCCGCCGAGGCGGCGGCGAAATACGCTTCGATGGCCCCGAAGGAACCACCGGCCAGATGCTCGAGCGTCAGCACGGCACGATCGTCGAGCGGAACTCTTCGCTCCGCGGCGATCTTCCGAATATCTGACCGGTTCAACGGGTTCAGATGTAGGACGGTACCGAAACTCGAGATGTTCGAGTAGATCGGTGCGAGTGGAGGATCGATCCGATCGGAGGCGATGACAACTCCGAGGTCGTCACGTTGAACCAGCTCGTTCAGAGCACGGATTTCGTCGGAGGTCAGAGCCTGCGCGTCCGCGATCACCACAATCGCATCGGCCGGGGCGTCATGCGTGACGACGGTGACCACGGGTCTGTCACCAGATTCGATCCTCTTGCGCACCGCCCTCGTCACTTGGGGCCGAGCGCTGGCATCGGTCCCGGTGACGAACAGGCGCAGTGGCGATGCAGTCAGGTCGATGCCGCGCAAAAGTCCTGCAATGTAAGATGATTCGGTGCCGCTGTCACGGTTCATCGAAAGCCCGCCGGTCAGCGGATCGGCGCGGTGACGCCGCCGACGACACCACCGACCACGTTTCCGACACCACCGACGACGTTACCGAGACCTCCGACCACGCCGCCGACACCGTCCCCGACGCCGTCGACCAAACCGCCGACACCGTTGCCGATGCCGGTCGCAGCATCACCGATACCGGTTCCGACGCCTGCTCCGGGCGCGGGCGCCGGTGCCGGGGCGGGAGCCGGTGCGGGCGCCGGGGCGCCGGGTGCGGCAGGTGCAGGCGCCGACTGGGCGGTCTCACCTGGTGCGGGAGCAGATCCAGCTGGTGCGCCGGCAACCGGAACTGCCCCTGGTGCCGTCGTCGAACCGCCTGCGGCAGCAGGAGAGCCGGGCTGATTGTTCTGAGTAACGTTGTTCGCAGTCGTGGATCCGTTGCCTGCTGCTTCGGCTGCCGTGGTGCTGCCGGGGGTAGAGCCCGGCGTGGTCGAAGCGGTGGACGAGGTGGACTCACTGGTGGTGTCCGCCGAACTGGACGGAACGTTGATCTTGTCCATGGCCGTTCCGATTCCGAGTCCGCCTGCGGCGAGCACGATGAACGCTCCTACCACCGCAGCAACGACGCCCACCCTCGACGAGCGTCGAGTCGCCGTGTTCTCTTCCTCTGTCGGCTCGGCAAGCAACGGAGTCGAGAAGGCAGGAACCGGTGCGGGCTTGCGCGACGGCTCGGCGGGAATCACTGCAGTGGCGGCGGCCGGCACTTGCGAGTCTCGGGCGTCGAGGGCGAGTGCCGCGGCGCCGGACGCCGCGCACGACGCGGGATCGGCGTCGGCGATCACCGGAACACGAAGCTCCGCGGACAGTAGTTCGGCGACAAGGGGAATGGACGAGCTTCCGCCGGCCAGAACAACCTGATTGACATCACTGGACTCGACGCCGGCAGATCGCAGGCTTTCACGCACCAAGGCCACCGATTCGGTGAGGGCGGGCCTGATCAGATCCTCGAGCTCGGAACGAACCAGTCGAATGTCGCTGACGGCGCCGGGAAGCGTCACGCGAGCAACGGTTTCCGTCTCGGTGGAAAGTTCCTCCTTGGCTGCGCGGGCTTGCTCGCGCAGAGTTTCCAGCGCTGCAATCGTCTCGGGAGCAAAGGGATCAAGGGTTGCGAAGTGGTCGGAAACCGCATCGAGCAGGTGCACGGTGACGAGGTGATCGAATTCGTCGCCGCCGATGTCCTCGCTGCGCAGTGGCTTTCCGAAGATCTCGCTTCGTCCGCCGGTCGTGGACATCATCGTGACGTCGAGCGAGCGAGCGCCGAGGTCGTAGACGACGGTCAGACCGTCGTTGGCAGCGTTTCCGGAAGCGGCGAGCCACGCCATGACGGCCGCGGGTTCGGCGACGAGAGTAGCCCCGTGAACCCCGGCGTCGTCCAGCGCGGACTCCATGGTTCGTGCTGTGTGACGATTCCACCCCACCGGGTGAGCCAGGACAACAGCTGGACCTTCTTCGCCGCCAGCCTGGCCGACGAGCGCGCCTACCGCTGTCGCTGCGAGAGCCTCGCCGCGGTACTCGGTACCGTCGGCGGCAAGTATCGGGATCGGGTCTCCGACGCGCTCGACAAATCCGGTGATGACGGATCCGTCGTCCAATTGCAGCGCACTGGGTAAGCGGACCTGTTGCGTTTCACCGGTCGAGCCGTCGGTGACAGCTACGAGAGTGGCCGAACCGATGCTGATGCCGAGCCCTGCCGCCATGAACGAACTCCCCTGGTCGTGGGCGACAGAAGGACTGTCGCGGTTGTCTGCGATGTCGGTTTCAGGACCTGGATCGTTACCGGATCGGAGGCGTCGCGGCGAAGTAGGGGACCGATCCCCTAATCGGAGCAAATCCCCTATTCCGAGCGGGCGTACCCCGTAGGGGGCTTCCCCGTCTGTCCACGCAGAAGAGGGGGGTGCTCCCCGTTGGCCCCAGTCGCAAAAGTTCTTAGCGTTGATTCCACTCGCTACCTCTGGCAGCGCACCAGTTTCCGGATCACCGGCAACAACCCACCGGCAACAACCCGGTCAACGAACTTCAGGAGAACCCGCCATGGCAACGAACGCCGTACTCGAATTCATCCTCGGGCTACTTCGTGACGACGAGGCAGCTGCCAACTACTGCGCCAACCCGACCGCGGCACTCAATGCTGCCGGTCTGTGCGACGTCAGCCCCGCCGACATCGTCGCCGTCGCTCCGCTGGTTGCCGAGTCCGGACTGTTTGCCGGTGGCGGCGCCGACCTGTCCGCGATCGTCAACGCCGGCGCGTCCGCTGCGGGTGCCATCGGCGGCGGTCTCGGAATCGGTGGTGGTCTCACCGGTGGACTGGGTGGCGGCCTCGGCGGCAGCCTGGGTCTCGGTGCCGGTGCAGGCCTCGGAGTCGGAGGCGCCCTCGGCGGCCAGTTCGACCTGGTCGGCGACTTCGCAGCAGCCCTCAGCGCTGCGCTTGCCATCGGCGGCGAGATCAGTGCCGACCTCGGCGCAGCCTTCGGCGCCGTCATCGAAGCCGGCCTGGGCCTCGGCGGTGCACTCGATCTCGAAGGAGCTCTCGATCTGGGCGCACAGCTCAGCGCGGCTCTGGGCGGCGCCCTCGGAGTGACCGGCGGTCTGACCGCGGAACTGGGCGCAGCCCTGGACGCCGCCATCGGTGCGGTCGGCGGACTCGACCTGACGGCGGGGCTCAGCGGAGCCCTCGCACCCGTCTTTGCCATCGGTGGCGACCTCGGAGCCGACCTCGGACTGGCTCTCGGTGGACTCCTCGGCGGCGCAGCAGACCTCAGCGGTCTCCTCGACATCGGCGGCGAACTGGGCGCGAGCCTGACCGGCGCACTGGAATCCGCCCTTGCACTGGGCGGCGGCCTCGATCTGGCCGGCGCTCTGACGGGCGACCTCAGCACGGCGTTGTCCGGCGCGCTCTCCGGTGTCCTGGGAGCCGGCGGCACGATCGGCGCCGATCTGGGTGCATCACTCGGCGGCGTCCTCGGAGCGATCACGGATATCAGCGTTCTCACCGATATCGCGGGCGGCCTCGATCTCGGTGCTGCACTGAGCGGCGCACTCGGCGGAGCTCTCGGAGTCGGCGGCGGCTTGGAAACTGCACTCGGCGGCGCACTCGACGCAGCACTGGGCCTCGGCGGAGGACTCGACCTCGACGCCGTACTCGGCGGGGGTGCAGACCTGGGCGCGCAGCTCAGCGCGGCACTCTCCGGGGCCCTCGGTGCCGGCGGAACGGTCGGAGCCGACCTGGGCGGCGCACTCGGTGGACTGCTCGGGGGAGCACTCGACCTCGAAGGCGGTCTCGGCGCAGACCTCGCAGCGGCTCTGGGCGGCGGTGCGAATCTGTCGACGGCCCTCGAAGGTGTCCTCGGTTCGGCACTCGGCATCGATGCCGGGCTGGCGGGCGGTCTCGGCGGCGCACTCGACGCAGCGCTGGGCGCAGGCGGACTTACCGGAATCGACCTCGGTGGTGCACTCGGGCTGGGCGGCGAAGCAGGCTTGGCAGCCGGTGTGGCTGCGGCTCTCGACACCGCTCTCGCAGGTGCAGGCGGCTTGGGTGCTGTCGGTTCCGTGGGCACGGACCTCACCGGCGCGCTGGACGGTGCGCTGGGAGCCGGCCTCGGGCTGGGGGGCTCTCTCGACAGCGTTCTCGGTGCCGAAGGCGCACTCGGTGGAGCGCTGGACACGGCACTGAACCTCGGCGGAATCGACACCGGTTCGATCGGCGCCGACCTGCCCTCCGTCGACCTCGGCGCAGTGAACCTTGGCCCGATCTCCGCTGAACTGCCTTCCGTCGACCTCGGAAGCATCGCGGCAGACGGCCTGAACCTCGGCGGTGTGACCGGCGACCTCGGAGCAACGGTGGGCGGTGCTCTGGACGCAACAGCAGGTCTCGACGCAACAGCAGGTCTCGACGCCGCCACGAACGCTGCGGCTGGTTTGGGTGGGTCGCTCGGCGGAGCACTGAACGGCGTCACCGATCTCGGTGGATCGCTCGGCGGGGCTGTCGGAGCAGTCACCGACGTGACAGGTTCGATCGGTGCCGACGCAGCCGCGGCTGCCGGTGGCACCGTCGACGGTAGCGTTGGCGGCGGCGGAGTCGCTGACCTGGGTGGATCCCTCGGTGGAGCAGTCAGCGGCGTGTCCGACCTGACAAGTTCCATGACCGGTGCGCTGAACCCGTGGTCGTCGATCGATGCGACCGACGCTTTCGGTGCGGGCTCCGATTCGGGACTGAGCGCCGATACCGGACACTCGCTCTTCGCCGAGGATTCGGTTGCAGCACCGGTCGATCACATCGACCCGGTTGCGGTTGTCGATCACCTGCATCCCTGATCTGCTGACGCAGGAACTGAAATCGGTCAAAATGACCTGATGTAACAAATCCGGCCCTGCGTGCGCTATGCGTTCGCAGGGCCGGATATTCGAGTCGGGAAGAATTGCGGGTCAACGTAGCTCATGAGTGATTCAGCGAGTCAGGTAAGCAGTCGGAAGGCGCGCGTCGCGCCGTCGACGGCGTCGTTGCTCGAACGAACAGCCGTCGTGGCGAAGGATTTCGGGCGCACGGATCTGGTGCGCCGACTCGAGAATGCTCAGGTCAGAGTCAATGATCCACGTATTCGTATCGTGGTGGTCGGTCCCCTCAAACAGGGCAAGAGCCAGTTCGTCAATTCTCTGCTCGGCATCGACGTGTGTTCGGTCGGTGACGACGAGACCACTGCCGTGGCGACGGTCGTGCAGTACGCGGAGACCGCGGTCGCCGAATTGATTCTCGCCGATCCGGGTGCGGCGCCCATCCGGGTGCCCCTCCCGCTCGAAGAACTGATGGGGATCACCCCGGCCACGCCTCGCGCCGAAGGGCGTGAAGTTCTGCGTGTGGAAGTGGGTGTTCCCAGTCCGCTATTGGCCGACGGTTTGGTTCTGATCGACACCCCCGGTGTCGGTGGTCATGGAAATCCGCATGCTGCAGGAACATTGGGATTGATCACGGCGGCCGATGCCGTGTTGGTTCTGTCGGACTCCAGTCAGGAGTTCACCGAACCCGAGCTGGGATTCATCCGCCAGGTCGTCAATCTGTGTCCTGCGGTGGCCGGTCTGATCAGCAAGACCGATCTGTACCCGCACTGGCGACAGATCCTCGACGCCGATCGCGGACATCTCCAGCGCGCCGGGTTGGACCTGCCGCTCATTCCGATCTCCTCGGTACTGCGGTCGCACGCACTGAGGCTGGGGGACAAGGAACTCGAGGCGGAATCCGGATTTCTGGACCTCTATCAGTTCCTGCGGGACAACGTGGTTGCGCGTGCCGAGTCGAACACGCGACGCGCAGTTGCGATGGACGTGCGTTCCTCGGCAGCACATCTGACGTTGGAGATGGGCAGTGAGCTTGCGGCGCTGAAGGATCCGTCCACCGCTCAAGCGGCGGTCGCCGGCCTGCAGCGTGCCCGGGCAGCGGCCGAGGAACTGCACAAGAAGACCTCGCTCTGGCAACAGAGCCTCGGCGACGGCATTGCAGACCTTGCCGCCGACATCGATCACGACCTCCGGGACCGGTTGCGCCGGGTCACCCGCCAGGCCGAGGAGACGGTCGACGAAGGCGATCCAGGTAAGGACTGGGACGTAGTGGGGGAGTGGCTCGAACAGGAGATCGCCACCGCTATCGGTGACAACTTCGTGTGGGCTCACGATCGAGCTCAATGGTTGGCAGAAGTTGTGGCGCAGCACTTCGCGGAGACCGGCGACGTCGCGCTCCCGCATCTCGACGTCGCCGACACCGACGGTTTCCTGGAACCGGTTGGCGCGTTGTCGGACCTCGAATCCGGCCGTATCGGCATCACTCAGAAGGTCCTGGTCGGCATGCGCGGCTCGTACGGCGGCGTCTTGATGTTCGGCTTGATCACCACGATGATGGGCATGGCACTGGTCAACCCGATCTCCATCGGAGCCGGGGTTCTGCTGGGCACCAAGGCTTATCGCGAAGACAAACAAGCACAGGTGCTCAAGCGTCGGGCCGAGGCGAAAGCGGCTATCCGACGGTTTGCCGACGACGTCAGCTTCCAGGTGGGCAAGGAGTCGAAGGACCGCCTCCGCCTGGTGCAGCGGCTTCTGCGGGATCATTTCACCGACATCGCCGAGCAGGCGCTGCGCTCGATCAACGAATCCCTCCGCGCCACGCAGGAAGCTGCGCAGTTGGAGTCGAGCGAACACGCCGCTCGTATCAAGCGTCTGGAGACCGACATGCGCGTCGTCGCAGAGCTTGACGCCGTTGCCGGAACGCTGATCGGCGAAACTCCCGCTCCTGCTTCGGCAAAGGTGACCAACGCATGAGTGCCACGACCGCCGTGACCGCTGTGGAGTCGGCACATGCTCTGATCGACCAGGCCAGACGGGTCTACGCGGACCAGCCGCAGACGCGAGCCCAGTTGGACGAATGCGCTGCCCGACTCGGCGAGCCACTCCGAGTGGCGCTCGCCGGCTCCCTCAAGGCGGGGAAGTCGACGCTGCTCAATTCGCTTGTCGGACAGGACATAGCGCCTACCGACGCGACGGAGTGCACGCGCGTCGTCACCTGGTATCGGAACGGGACAACGCCCCAGGTGACTGCGACGGCCGAGAACGGTGCCGAGTTCAACGTGCCGGTGACGCGCCGCGACGGCAGGCTCACGTTCGATCTGGGGGAGTACACCGCAGACTCGGTGGACCGCATCGACGTCGACTGGCCGTCTTCGGCATTGGCTCGTACAACGATCATCGACACCCCAGGTACGTCTTCGCTCTCGACCGAGGTTTCGGCCCGAACCTGGGACATGCTGGTTCCCGATGGTGGTGCGGCCGGCGCGGACGCGGTGGTCTACCTGCTGCGCGCCCTGAACGCCAGTGACATGCAGTTCCTCGGGAAGATCGCTGATCATGTCGGCGGAGAATCCGGCCCGCTCGGAGTGATCGGTGTTCTCTCGCGTGCCGACGAGGTCGGCGCAGGCAGGCTCGACGCGTTGTCTTCGGCGAAGGACGTCGCGGCACGATTTGCCGAGGAATTGGAGCGAACCGGCCTGTGCCAGTCGGTGGTTCCCGTGGCAGGTCTGCTGGCACTCGCCGCACGGACGATGCGGCAGAGCGAGTTCGCTGCCTTCTCGGCGCTCGCGCAGGTTTCATCCGAGGATCTGAGCCTGGCACTGCTCTCCGCGGATCGTTTTGCCAGGCAGGACAGTCCGCTCCCGGTCGACGCGGCGATGCGGGCGCAATTGGCCGATCGGTTCGGGCTCTTCGGAATTCGCCTCGCCGTGACGTCGATCAAGCTGGGGGCCACTGATTCACCGTCTCTGGCCGCGGAATTGCTGGAGCGAAGCGGACTGGACGAACTTCGTCAGGTGATCGACGTTCAGTTCGGGCAGCGCGCGGATCAACTGAAATCGCACACCGCGCTGGTGACGTTGGGCCGAATCCTCGAAGCCGATCCGAGTGAGGAAGGCGATCTGATCGCGGCGGAGGCACAACGGTTGCTCGCCGACGTTCACGGTTTCCACGAACTTCGCCTGCTCGGGCGACTTCGTTCGGTACACACAGATCTGCCACCCGACGACCTGGCACAACTACAAAGGCTGATCGGTGGCTACGGAATCCGGGCCAGTGACCGGTTGGGCTGCGAACCGGAAGAATCGCCGGAGGTGCAGCGTGCGCGGGCTACCGCGGCTGTCCGGCGATGGCGCGAGTTGTCCAGGCATCCGCTCTTCGACAGGTTCACCTCCCGCGCCTGCCTGGTTGCTGCCCGCAGCGCCGAGGGCGTCTTGGCTGAAATTGTGCCCGAATAGGGACCCGTTCACTGTGCGAGCGCTTGGAGAGGGTTCTATCTTGAGTTCGGGATGACCCGGACATAACTCCCAGGTTCGGGTCCCACCTCGATGGGAGCACGCGCATGGCGAGTGACATCAAGTCCGCTTCACCGGATCGAGCCACCCTCGTCCTGGGGACGCTCATCCTGGTCGCTGCGGTCGCGAATCTCAATCTCTCGGTCGCGAATGTCGCGCTGCCGGACATCGGGCGGGCCTTCGACGCCAGCCAGACACAACTGAACCTGATCGCGGTCGGGTACTCGTTGGGCCTGGCCGGAACGGTGCTCTACCTTGGGGCGTTGGGAGACCGATACGGCCGCAAGATGCTGCTGGTCACCGGCATGGCGCTGTCTATTCCGGCGTCGATCGTGGCTGGATTCGCCGGGAACTTCGAAGTGCTGTTCCTTGCTCGGATAGTCGGAGGCGTCTCGGCAGGTCTTGCATTCCCGACCACGCTGGCGATCATCACGGCGCTGTGGGCCGGACCGGCACGGACCAAGGCGATTGCCATGTGGTCCGCAATCGGTGGCGCGATTTCAGCACTCGGTCCGATCGTCTCGGGGGCGCTGCTCGAGCAGTTTCACTGGGGTTCGGTCTTCTTCGTCACCCTTCCGTTGGCTCTCGTGGCACTGATCTGTTCGCTGGTGTTGGTGCCCGCGCACGTCAACGAGACGACCGAGCGAGTTGATCACCTCGGCGGCATAGTGTCGATCGTCTTCATCGGGGCGCTGGTGCTGTCCATCAACTTTGCGCCGGTGAAGGGTTCGGGCACGTTGGCTCTGGTGCTCGGGGCGATAGCGGTCGTCGCGGGTATCGGGTTCTTCCTGCAACAGCGACGCGCGGTCAATCCGCTGTTCGATCTTCACGTAGCTGCGCGCCCGACCTTCTGGGTCGCGGCGGTGGGCGGGTTGGTCGTGTTCGGTTCGCTCATGGGCGCGATGTTCATCGGCCAGCAGTTCCTGCAGAACGTCCTCGGCTACTCGACGCTGGCAGCCGGTGCGGCCATCATTCCGGCTGCGCTGGCGATGGTGATCGTTGCGCCGCGCTCGGCGACCATGATCGAAAGGTACGGCGCCCGCGTCACGCTGCTCTCCGGCTACCTGTTCGTGGTTCTCGGGTTGTTTGTCGCGCTTTTCCTGTGGAACGAAAGCACACAGTATTGGCAGGTCGCGCTGGCCTATGCGCTTGTCGGGATCGGGGTCGGCCTGGCAGGCACACCGGCATCGCGTTCGCTGACCGGATCCGTTCCCGTGCACCGCGCTGGTATGGCGTCGGGAACCTCGGACCTGCAACGCGACCTGGGCGGCGCCATCATGCAGTCGATTCTCGGCGGAATACTCACGGCCGGGTACGCAAAATCGTTGGGGAATGCGATCTCGTCCTCGCCGAACGCATCCGAGGTGACTCCCGAAACTCAGGCCGCGCTCACCAAATCTTTCTCCAGCGCCGAAGTTCTCGCGGAACGCTACCCGCAATACGCGGACCAAATCATGACCGCCGCCAAAAACGCCTTCCTGGACGGGGATACAAACGCCTACATCGCGGCGATCATCATCGTGTGTGCCGGTGCCGCGGTGGTGACGTTCTTCTATCCGCGCCGCGAGCGCGAACGTGTCCTGCTGGCGCAGTACGCGGCAGAATCCGATCTCGCCGCGGAGAAGAGTTGAGCGCGCTCTGGTACTGATGAAGGATGCCACAGCTACTTCACATCGATTCGTCTGCCGAACTCCACAACTCGACCTCTCGTGATCTCACCGCCCTGTTCGCTCAGCAGTGGTCGAACAACAGTCCGGATCACACGACGGTGACGGTGGACCTGCACCGGGATCCCTTGCCGCACCTCGCGGACGCGGCTCTGCACTATGCACCACGTTTGCGGGTCGAGGGAGAGATTCCGGATCCCGCCGCGGAAGCACTACAGGCTCGGGTCATCGAGCAACTTACCGCTGCAGACGTAGTCGTGATCGGCGCGCCGATGTACAACTGGTCGATCCCGTCCACGTTGAAGGCGTGGATAGATTACGTGCACGTCCTGGGGACTACGGTGCCTTTCGACACGCGCACTCAGCCGCTCGCAGGTAAGCCCGTGGTGATCGTGTCCAGCCGTGGGAACACCTATGCGCCGGGTTCGGGGAACGAGGCCAACGATCACACCGTCCCGCCACTCGTTCAGGTGCTCGGGGTGTCGATGGGAATGGATGTCTCCGTAATCACCGCGGAACTGACTTTGGCGCAGCGTATTCCGGCGATGGCACCGCTGATCGAGCAGGGTGACGCGAGCCTGCGTGCTGCCCGGGAGTCGTTGACCGAGCTGGCCCGTACCTTGGGGGCCTGATCAGGAAGTTCGACCAGGTTCAGGTGAGAAGCGAGATCATCGACGCCACGTCTGACGGTTCTACGTCGTAACCCGGGAAGTAGCAGCACACTTCGTCGGCATGCTCGCCGAACCGCTGCCGAATCTCGGCAGCACACTCTTCGGGGGTGCCGACGACGGCGAGTGTGGTCAGCATCGGATCGGTGATCAGTGATGCCATGTCGGCGTAACCACCTCGCTTCGACAAGGGCTCTGACGCCTCGGGCGGCCGCGGCAAGTTGATCGTCGCCGCGGCCGACGCCGACGATGACCTGCGGGATGATCGTGAATTCGTCTCGGGTGCGGCCGGATTCACGGAGGCCGGCATCGACGGCCGGAAGTGTTCGTTCGAGGAAATGGCGTTGCGTGTGGAACGGCATGACCAGTAGTCCGTCGGCCACCTCCGCCGCCGTCCGGGTCATCACCGGTCCGAGCGCACCCATCAGGATGGGCGGCGGTCCATAGGGATTGGGGCCTGGATCGAACGTCGGGGGCATCAGAGTGTGGGTGAAGAACTCGCCGCGGAAGTTCAGCGTCGAGGTGTTCTCCCACGCCGTGAAGATCGCCTTGACCGCTGCGACCGTCTCCTTCATGCGGGCCGCTGGACGCGACCACGTTGCGCTGTAGCGTTTTTCGATGTGCGGTTTGATCTGCGATCCGAGACCGAGGCGAAAGTGGCCGCGACTGAGCAACTGTAGGTCGTTGGCCGAATGCGCCAGATGCATGGGACTGCGGGGGAATGCGATGGCGACGTTGGTCATCAGGTCGAGGTCGACGGCCGATGCCGCTTCGACGAGCGGGAAGAACACGTCGTGTGGTCCCTCGAAGGTGAACAGGCCACCGGCGCCGGTCTCCGCGAGTTCGCGGCTGCGAGCAGCGCCCGCGCCTGGCGCGGAGTCGAGTTGTACGTGAACCTTCATCGGCGTACTCGCAGCCAGGTGCTGACACCGGGAGCAAACGGAGCGATCGCCGCCACTGCAACAAGGACGCAGTAGAGAATCGGACCCCATCTCAGAACTCCGGCGCCGATATCCGCGGCGCCGTCGACCAGAGACATGAAGCCGAGCCCGGCCGCGATGCTGAGGGCTCCGACGATCGCCGTCATCACCCGCCCGGCGTTCTTGCGGGCACGGAGGAGTTGAAGGCTCATGAGTGCGAGCAGGATCAGGACGAGAGCGCCGCCGCCACTGCCGGCCAGGACGACCGTGACGGCATCGGAGATGTCGGTGGACGAGTATCCGGGATTGTCGCGCGCAGTCGATTCTTCGAGGGCTGACCGGACGTCGTCGAGGCTGGTGACTACCACTCCGGCGATACCGGCCAGGACGACGAACGAGCCGATCCAGGCAGAGGTGGACAAGGTCACGGCCTTGGGCATCTCGTCGTTCGCTGCAGGTCGGAGCGGCCGAACCGAGACGTCGGGTCGCTCGGGTGCGGGGCGCGCCGGCGCCGGTCGAGCAGGTCGAACGGGAGAATTGTCGGGATCGGTCACCGGCCGATCGTAGCCATTCGGAGAGATTCGGAAGTGATGTGGCGCACTTTTTCGGCTTTTCGGGGAAGGCGGGAACAAATCTACGTGGGCTGTAGTTGACCATTTCGACAAGCTTGAGCGCCCTCGGCTCAACTTCGAGTTGACTCCCGGCCACGGTCGGAGGCAAACTTGAGCGGAGGACGCTCACCAAGCGAAAAACTCGCGGTCATGTTCGAGATCAACCACTCGGGCAGAGAACCGCAGAACGAAAGGTAGGAACACTATGGCTCGTGCAGTCGGTATCGATCTCGGTACGACCAACTCGGTAGTTGCAGTGCTGGAGGGCGGCGAGCCCGTAGTGGTCGCCAACGCCGAAGGCTCACGTACCACCCCCTCGGTGGTCGCATTTGCCAAGAACGGCGAGGTTCTCGTCGGTCAGCCCGCGAAGAACCAGGCAGTCACGAACGTCGACCGCACCCTCCGCTCCGTCAAGCGCCACATCGGCACTGACTGGAACGTGGAAATCGACGGCAAGAAGTACACGCCGCAGGAAATCAGCGCCCGCACGCTCATGAAGCTCAAGCGTGACGCGGAGGCTTACCTCGGCGAAGACATCACCGACGCCGTCATCACCGTCCCCGCATACTTCGAGGACGCACAGCGTCAGGCAACCAAGGAAGCCGGCCAGATCGCCGGCCTCAACGTCCTTCGTATCGTCAACGAGCCCACCGCGGCTGCACTGGCATACGGACTGGACAAGGGTGACACCGAGCAGACCATTCTGGTCTTCGACCTCGGTGGCGGCACCTTCGACGTCTCCCTGCTCGAAATCGGCGACGGCGTCGTCGAGGTTCGCGCAACCTCCGGTGACAACCACCTCGGTGGCGACGACTGGGACGAGCGCGTCGTCGCTTGGCTGGTCGACAAGTTCAAGGCTCAGAACGGCATCGATCTGACCAAGGACAAGATGGCCCTGCAGCGTCTGCGTGAGGCTGCGGAGAAGGCGAAGATCGAGCTCTCCAGCTCGCAGAGCACCTCCATCAACCTCCCGTACATCACGGTCGACGCGGACAAGAACCCGCTCTTCCTGGACGAGCAGCTCTCCCGCAGCGAGTTCCAGAAGATCACCTCGGACCTGCTCGATCGCACCCGTGCGCCGTTCCAGGCAGTGATCAAGGACAGCGGAATCGCTGTCAAGGACATCGACCATGTCGTGCTCGTCGGTGGCTCCACCCGTATGCCGGCAGTCTCCGATCTGGTTCGTGAACTGACCGGTGGCCGTGAGCCCAACAAGGGTGTCAACCCGGACGAGGTCGTCGCAGTCGGCGCCGCACTCCAGGCCGGCGTGCTCAAGGGCGAGGTCAAGGACGTTCTGCTTCTCGACGTCACGCCGCTTTCCCTCGGTATCGAAACCAAGGGTGGCGTGATGACCAAGCTCATCGAGCGCAACACCACCATCCCCACGAAGCGTTCCGAGACCTTCACCACCGCTGACGACAATCAGCCTTCGGTGCAGATCCAGGTCTTCCAGGGTGAGCGCGAAATCGCTTCGCACAACAAGCTGCTCGGCTCCTTCGAGCTCACCGATCTGCCGCCCGCCCCGCGTGGCGTTCCGCAGATCGAGGTCACCTTCGACATCGACGCCAACGGCATCGTGCACGTGACGGCGAAGGACAAGGGCACCGGCAAGGAAAACACGATCAAGATCCAGGACGGCTCCGGTCTGTCCAAGGAAGAGATCGAGCGCATGGTCAAGGACGCCGAGGCTCACGCCGAGGAAGACAAGGCACGTCGCGAAGAGGCAGAGGTCCGCAACCAGGCCGAGTCGCTGGTCCACCAGACGGAGAAGTTCGTCAAGGAGCAGCGTGAAGGTGAGAACGCGGGCAAGGTCTCCGAGGAGATCCTGACCAAGGTCGAGGCAGCGGTCAAGGACGTCAACGACGCCCTGGCAGGCACCGACATCGCTGCAGTGAAGTCCGCAGTGGAGAAGCTGGGCACCGAGTCGCAGGCTCTGGGCCAGGCCATCTACGAGGCTTCCGCTGCAAACGAGGCCGGAAACACCGACGGCGCAGGCAATGACGACGACGTCGTCGACGCCGAGGTTGTCGACGAGCCCACCGACTCGGACAAGAAGTGACCTCGGACAACTCCGAGAACAACCCGGTCGACCCCGAGACCGGTGCACAGGGAGAGGCGGCGGGGGAATCCCTGCCGCCGCTCGACTCGGAAGACACAGGGGTAGTTCAGGAAGCAGAGTCGATCGTGGAGGAAGCATCCGCCACCGATCAGCTCGCCGAACGAACTGCGGATCTGCAGCGACTTCAGGCGGAGTTCACCAACTACCGTCGTCGCGTCGAGCGTGACAAGCAGGTCATCAAGGAAACCGCGCGCGCTTCGGTCATCACCGAACTCATCGGAATCCTCGACGACCTGGATCGCGCTCGGGCACACGGTGACCTCGAATCAGGTCCACTGCGTGCACTCGCGGACAAGCTCAACACGACCCTGACGGGTCTGGGTTTGACCGACTTCGGTAACGAGGGCGACGATTTCGATCCCGCACTCCACGAAGCGGTGCAGCATGAAGGCGAAGGCCACGACCCCGTACTCGGGACGGTCATGCGCAAGGGTTACAAGCTCGGCGACCGGGTCCTTCGGACCGCAATGGTGGCCGTGACGGACCGGGTAGGCGACAAGCCTGCAGACGGTTCAGAACAAGAAGCGAAGTAAGAGTGAGAGGAGGAGACGCCCAGTGAGTCAACGGGAGTGGATCGAGAAGGACTTCTACAAGGAGCTGGGCGTCTCGTCCACCGCGACGGCCGACGAAATCAAGAAGGCGTATCGCAAGCTGGCCCGGGATCTTCATCCCGACGCCAACCCTGACGATGCGAAGGCCGAAGAGCGTTTCAAGTCCGTCAGTGAAGCTCATGCCGTTCTGTCTGATCCGGACAAGCGCAAGGAGTACGACGAGGCCAGGCGCCTCTTTGCCAGCGGAGGCTTCGGTCCCCGTGCGCAAGGTGGCGGTGGATTCAACCCCGGCGCTGGTGGTTTCGACATCAACGACCTGTTCGGCGGCGGTGCCGGCGGGCAGGACTCGGGTCTCGGAGACATCTTCGGCGGATTGTTCAATCGCGGGGGAGCGGGCCAGCGCACCGCTGCGCCCAACCGCCCGCGTCGAGGCAAGGACCTCGAGACCGAGACGACGCTCGCCTTCCGCGAAGCGGCGCTCGGTGTCACCGTCCCACTTCGTCTGACCAGCCCGACGTCGTGCACCACGTGTCACGGCAGCGGCGCAAAGCCGGGCACCAGCCCGCGAGTGTGCCCGCATTGCAACGGAACCGGCGTGGTCAGCCGCAACCAGGGCGCATTCGGATTCAGTGAGCCGTGTGACGACTGCCGGGGAACCGGCTCGATCATCGACTCGCCTTGCGAGGACTGCCACGGTAGCGGCGTCACCAACCGGACACGGACCATCACGGTTCGCGTGCCGGCAGGCGTGAGCGACGGTCAGAAAATCAGACTCAAGGGCAAGGGCGAAGCGGGTCTCCGCGGAGCTCCGGCGGGTGACCTGTTCGTCAACATCCGCGTCAAGCCGGACAATGTCTTCGGCCGTAACGGCGACGATCTGACGCTGACGGTTCCGGTGAGCTACGGCGAACTGGTGCTCGGGACGACACTGTCCGTGCCGACCCTGGACGGCCGTGTCGGAGTGAAGGTTCCGGCCGGAACGGTGGACGGACGCATTCTGCGAGTTCGCGGACGCGGCATCCCCAAGCGTCCCGAGGGGGCCGGCGACCTTCTGGTCACCGTCAAGGTATCCGTCCCGCAGAAGTTGGACGACCCGGCGATCGAAGCGCTGAAGACCTATCTCGAAGCCGAGAAGGCGAGCGGGTTCGATCCACGGGCCGGGTGGGCCGGTGCATGATGACCGAACGACCGCAGAATCAATGGGATGCGACGGTCGATCCTGACGCCCAGATCTTCGTGATCTCGGTGGCAGCCGAGTTGGCCGGAATGCATGCGCAGACCTTGCGTAACTACGATCGACTCGGTTTGGTCACCCCTCACCGAACCACTGGTGGCGGACGACGCTACTCCCCGCGTGATGTTGCGCTTCTGCGTGAAGTGCAACGGCTTTCGCAGGACGAGGGCGTCAACCTCGCCGGAATCAAACGGATCATCGAACTGACCAACCAGGTCGAGGCTCTGCAGCATCGCGTCCGCGAACTGGCCGAGGAAATCGCGAAAGTCCATGCGGGCTATCGCCGGGACCTCGTTCCGATTCCACGCAACAACGCGTTGGTGGTTTGGAAGCCACGAAACCAGCGATAGTTCAGACCTTTACGCAAACGGCTCCACGCCCTGCTCGGATTCACCTCATCGAATCCCGCAGGGTGTGGGGCCGTTTTGGCGTTTCCACCCAGCGGGAATCGGTCTGTCGAGGCCGCCCGAATATGCATAGCGTCCGCTTCCATGACTCCTCTTTTGTGCGTTTGACGTTATCCAGATCACATTCTATGCTCCAACCCAAGCAACTGCTTGCTAGATCATCAAGCGGGTGCTTGGTTGGCTGGTGCTCGAAATCAGGCGTTCCCACCGGCCGATCCTTCTTTCGTCAGGTATTCGCCTGACGTTCGGTGCATACATGTGTTCTAGGAGTGCAGACATGAATCGTCGGCCCATTCTTGTTGCGGCAGTTGCCGTGACGGCTCTGGCTCTCGCGGGGTGTAGTGGTTCTTCGGAGTCCGAAGGTGGCGCGGATTCGCCGTACCGCGTCCTGCTGACCGGCGGGATCAGTGCGCAGGGTGTTCTCGCGGCGAACTCGCAGACTTCCCTGCTGGCCACGAAGGCCGGCGTTCAGGTCCAGAACGAGGCCGGGGGCATCGGCGGCCGTCAGATCGAGCTCACCACTGTCGACGACGCGGGTGATGCAACCATCGCCGTCACCAAGCTGCGCGAAGCCATCAACTCGGGGAACAAGCCTGACCTCTACCTCAACTCGGGTCCTTCGTCGATCGCGGCTGCGGTTCTCCCGATCCTCAAGCAGAACAACATCCTCTCGCTGAGCATGGCGCCTTCTCCCGATTCCACGGACCCCTCGAAGTTCCCGCTGAACTTCGACCTGGCTCCGGGCGCGACCGACACCGCTCGCGGCATCTCCGAGTATGCAAAGACCAAGGGCTACAGCAGCGTCGGAGTCCTGCACGGTAGTACCGCTTACGGTGAACTCTTCGGCGAGGAGATGACCAGTGCGCTCGAGAAGGTCGGTCTGAAGGCTGCCGGCAACGAAGAATACGACGCCGCTGCTCTGGACATGACGGCGCAGTTGCAGTCCCTCAAGAATGCCGGTGCAACGGCAATCGCGTTGGACGCGTACGGCGCCCCGCTCGGATACGTGTTGCAGAGCCTGGAGCGACTCGGCTGGGACGTGCCGTTGATCGGCAACACGTCGGTCTCTGCCACCAACCTCATCGCCAATGATCCGCCCGCCGGCGTGCTCGGCACCCCGCAGGTGAAGAACCTGGTGACGCAGGTGTTCACCAGCACGGTGTTCGATCCGAACAACGCGCTCGTCAACACGATGGTGGACACGATGGCGTCGCTGGGCTCGATCCCGTCGACGCTGATCCTCGCGGACAACTACGACGCATTCCCCCTCGTCGCGGCAGCAGCGGAGAAGGTCGGCAGTTCGACCGATCCGAAGAAGCTCGCCGAAGCACTGGAAACCGCAGAGGTTCAGGAGAATGCCAAGACCGCATTCCTCTCGCGCTACAACTTCAGCTCTGACAACCACGGCCCGAACCCGGATACCAGTGAGCTGAAGTTCATCAGCCCGACGAAGATCCTCAACGGTCAGTTCGGAAACCCGGCTGCGTCATGACCATTCTGTGGTCCGGATTGGCGCTCGGCGCGGTCTACGTGCTGGTTGCCATCGGGTACAACATCGTTTTCGTTTCCTCCAACACTTTCAACTTCGCTCAAGCTCAGCTGATGATGGTGGGCACTTTCGTCGCCTACACGGGTCTCGTGACCCTGAAACTTCCCGTTCTCGTGGTGGCCGTCATGGCAACCGTGACCGTGATGCTCCTCGCCTCGGTCGAGGAGATCGTCGCGATCAGACCGGTGGCCGATCACCAGAACCAGCTGGTCACCACGCTTGGCGTTGCCACTCTGCTCAATGGTGCAACTCAATTGATTTGGGGTAGTGAACCTCTCACGGTTCCGTTCTTCGGATCGAACGAACCGATCACCCTACTCGGCGGCCGTACCTACCCGGTCGAGATCGCTCTGCTTGTTGCGGCGATCGCACTGGTCATCGGGTTGAGTTACGTCTCGAAGAAGACCATGACGGGTCTGGCTCTGATCGGTATCTCCGAGGATCGTGAAGCGGCGATGCTGCGAGGAGTCAACGTACGACGGTTGGCGCTGGGTGCGTTTGCCTTCTCGGGTGCATTGGCCGGTGTCCTCGGACTCCTTGTCGGCCCCAAGACGTTTGCAGTTGCGACGTTGGGTGCCGCGCTGGCCCTCAAGGGATTCGTGGCGTTGGCGATCGGCGGGTTCGGCTCTCTGCCAGGCGCTTTGATCGGCGGCCTGACCGTCGGCCTGGTGGAATCGTTCACCGCCCTGTGGGCGGGAAGTCAGTACAGCAATATCGCCGTCTTCACGGTGCTGATCGTCATCTTGATGGTCAAACCTGCCGGCTTGTTCGGCAACGTCCGAGAACGGGTGGTGTGAAATGGTAAGCGCGTGGCGGACTTTCCGTTCCCTTCCGAGTTGGATCATCCCGCTGGTCCTGGCGGTAGTGATCTTGCTGCTGCCCGTGATGGGGCTCGACCTGTCGACATCACGGCAGATTCAATTGGCCTGCATCCTGGCACTTGTGGTCAGCGGCCTGAACCTGAGCCTCGGCTTTGCCGGTGAACTGGCGCTCGGCCAGGCCGCGATGTACGCGGCGGGTGCATACACCGCGGGTCTGATGTCCCAGGCCGGTCACACCGACATCCTGGTCCAGCTCGCTGCGGCCGGTGCCGTGGCATTGGGCGTCGGCATCTTGACCGGCGTTCCCGGTCTGCGACTGGGCAACTGGTCCCTGGCGATGACGTCGTTCTTCCTGGTCCTGCTGGTACCGGACGTACTGGCGATCTTCGGCGGCAAGACCGGCGGCCGAAACGGCCTCACCGGTATGGAGCCGCCGACGCTCTTCGGCTCCGAACTCGACACCCAGCAGTACTACATGGTGGTTGTCGTGGTGACCGTCCTCTGGTTCGCGGTGATGCGCAACCTGGTGGTCTCGCGCCACGGCATCGCGTTCCGCACGCTCAAGCAGTCGCCGGTGCTGGCGTCGTCGCAGGGTGTGTCGGTGTTCCGGATGAAACTGCTCGGCTATGCGATCGGTGCGTTCCCGGCCGGTCTGGCGGGTGCGTTGTTCGCCAATACCGACCTGTTCATCTCGCCGGAAGCCTTCGGGTTCACCTTTGCGACAGCGGTTCTGGCGGCATCCATCCTGGGCGGTGCGGCAAGTGTGTACGGCGCCGTAGTCGGTGCCGCGATCATGCAGCTCGGTCCCAACCAGTCGACGGCATTTCAGGAATACTCGCTGATCTTCTACGGAGGCTTCCTGATCATCGGCGGTGTGCTGCTCTCCGGTGGGCTGACCAAGGTCGGGCGAGCGATCGTCTCGAAACTCGATCGCAGGGCCGGCCTGGGCGTAGTCGTCGCAAAGGAGAACAGCGGCGGAACACCGGAACTGGCGCCGATCAACGGCGCACGGTTGGTGGTCGACGGAGTGTCCAAGGCATTCGGTGGCAACCAGGCTCTCAATGCGGCAACCCTGACCGCAGAGGCAGGTAAGGTCACCGCGTTGATCGGGCCAAACGGTTCGGGTAAGACGACCATGCTCAACATGATCTGCGGGTTCTACACCGCGGACGCCGGCGTGATCACAATCGGTGACACGGTGGTCTCGCAGTCGTCGCCGCACAAGGTGGCGCGCGTGGGTGTGGCGCGGACGTTCCAAACTCCGACGATTCCGGAGAACATCACGGTTCTGGAAGCTGTTGCGTCCGGACGGTATTCGGTGCACCGCGCGTCGATGGCGTCGGCTGTGCTTCGCCTGCCCAGCTTCCGCAGGATCGCGAAGGCCGACATCGTCGAGGCCGAGCGTGTTCTCGAGCTCGTGGGGATGTCGCACCTGCGCAACGAGATCGCGACGTCGCTGCCCCTGGGGATGCGTCGCATGCTCGAAGTTGCTCGCGCCGTCATCGCCGAGCCGAGGGTCGTACTCTTCGACGAGGTTGCGTCCGGACTCGACGAGGACGAACTCGAACGCCTGGCGGACCTGATCCGGGTACTGCGTGATGCCGGGGCCACAGTGGTGTTGGTGGAGCACAACTTCCGCCTCGTGCTCTCGCTGGCCGACGAGATCGTGGTGCTGGCGCAGGGGCAGGTGATCGCCACCGGCGATGCGGCGACGATCGAACATCACCCGCGCGTGTTGAGCGAATACCTCGGAGTCAAGTCCGGTGATGAGGATGCGCTGCTCGAAGAAATCGGCGCGGTAGACCATCAGACCAGCGAGGTGAAGTGATGGAACCGATTCTGAAGGTCCGTAACCTGCAGACCGGGTACGGCGATCTGCGCGTCGTCTGGGATGTCTCGTTCGACGTCTATCCCGGTCAGGTGACAGCCCTGCTCGGACGCAACGGTGCAGGCAAGACGAGCACGCTCCGTGCTCTGTCCGGCCTCAACAAGGTGGCCTCTGGAACCGTCGAAATGGACGGTGCCGACATCACCGGAGTTCCCGCCCACAAGCGGGTGCGGCAGGGTATGGCGTACGTGCAGGAGGGTAAGCGGGTCTTTCACAAGCAGACCGTCGAGCAGAACCTTCTGCTGGGCGGGTACACCCGCAAGGCAAAGCGCGGCGAGCTGATGGAATCCGTCGAGTCCATGTACGAGATGTTCCCGACCCTGGGGGAGAAGCGTGCGCTTCCCGCCGGTTCCATGTCGGGCGGTCAGCAGCAGATGCTCGCGATCGGCGCAGCGCTGATGGCGCAGCCGCGGTTGCTCCTTCTCGACGAACCGTCGGGCGGGCTGGCTCCGGTGATCGTCGGTGAGGTGATGGACCGCGTCCAGCAGCTCAAGGAAACCGGCCTGGCTGTTCTGTTGGTGGAGCAGGCAGTGGAGGCCGCGATGAGCGTCGCCGATCACGTGACGGTCCTCGACATCGGCAAGGTGGTCCTCGACGCCGACGCCAAGGACATCGACGACCTGGCAGTGCTCAAGGACGCGTACTTCGGACGCATCTGATCTGCACCGATGTCACTTCAGCCCGGCCACCTCGGCCGGGCTGAAGTTGTTTTCCCGCTCCGTGGCACGGGGGCTGGCCAGCTCTGGACCATCGATCTACCGTCCAGCAAACAACCCCTGCGAGAGGCAAACTTGATGACTGCTCCCGACGTGCTCGCCCCGGCAAAGCTGGGCCCGGTGACCTTGCGAAATCGAATCATCAAGTCCGCGACATTCGAAGGCAAAACTCCCGACGCCCTGGTCACCGACGAGCTGATCGAGTTCCATCGCCGCCCGGCAGCCGGCGGAGTCGGGATGTCCACCGTCGCGTATTGCGCCGTCGCACCGGAAGGGCGCACCGAATACGGCCAGCTGTGGATGCGGCCCGATGCCCTCCCCGGACTGCGACGACTCACCGATGCCATTCACGCCGAAGGGGCAGCAGCATCGGCGCAGCTCGGGCACGCCGGCCCCGTCGCGAATCAGAAGTCGACCGGACTGCCCGCGCTGGCACCGTCGAGTTCGTTCAATCCGTTGAGCATGAGGATGATTCGCACTGCCACCACAGCGGACATCACCAGAATTGCGGCGGCGCACGGGAGCGCTGCGCGACTTGCCGTCGAAGCAGGATTCGACGCCGTCGAGATCCACTTCGGTCACAACTATTTCGCGAGCTCGTTCCTGAGTCCGAAACTGAACCGTCGTAAGGACTCCTACGGCGGATCGCTCGAGAACCGGGCTCGCGTCGTACTCGAAACTGCGCGCAGTGTGCGCGACGCCGTCGGTGACAAGATCGCGATCTTGGCCAAGCTGAACATGGACGACGGTGTGCCAGGTGGATTCTGGGTGGACGAAGCAATCCAGGTGGCGCAGTGGCTCGAGGCATCCGGAAGCGTCGATGCGCTCGAGTTGACGATGGGTAGCTCACTGCTCAACCCGATGTACCTGTTCAAGGGCGATGCGCCGATCCGCGAGTTTGCCGCCGCGATGCCGCAACCTGTTCGACTCGGTGTGCAGTTGGTGGGCAAGAGCATGTTGCATGCCTATCCGTACAAGCCGCTGTTCATGCTGGAAGAGGCTCGGCAGATCCGTGCTGCGGTGAAGTTGCCGCTCGTGCTGCTCGGCGGTGTCACGGACAAAGCGGGCATGGATACCGCAATGGCGGAAGGGTTCGAGTTCGTCGCCATGGCACGGGCACTGCTCAGAGAACCGGATCTGATCAATCGGATCGCAGCCGAATCCGATACCCAATCACTGTGCATCCACTGCAACAAGTGCATGCCTACGATCTTCAGTGGTGCCCGCTGCGTGTTGGTCGAACGCGTCTGAGCTGGTCAGCGCACACCACGTCCCGACATCCATGCGGATACCGGGTCGTGGGCCGTAGCGGATCAAGTTCGTGGTTGCTTCAACGCTCGGTTCAGTTCTGCGTGAAGACGTCGTAGGAGGCGTTCATCGTGGGGTAGCCGGTGGCCATGTAGTCGGTGAGGATGACGTGCGTCGGGTCACCGATGATGCGGGTCCCGTCGAGGGTGGGGTTGCCGGCGTAGTTGTTGGCTGCCATGACGGTCTGGACTCCGTCGGCCACGTTGTAGGTGACGTCGACACCGATGCCGCGGGGATCGCTGCTGTAGGCGGTGACGATTTCGGTCGTGTGCGGAGCCAGGTAGGAGCGGGGGCCGTTGATCCACTGTCCGTAGGGGTTGGACGCGCTGTCCAGCAGCATCGGGTTGTCGGTGTTGTTGGTGATGGTCATGGCAACCGTCGGGCCGTCCGTCGGCATGGTGCCGGCGTTGGCGACCGCCGCGGTTCCCAGTGCGGTTCCGCCGAGGGCGAGGGCGATTGCGGTGACTGCTACGAAGCGAGTGGTGTTGGTACGCATGATGTCTGCTCCTGGGCTGGTGTGTGGTTGCCGTTCTCGGCGATGAATCAATCTTGTCGCGAATCAGGGCTGCTGTATGTCCGCCGACGGGGCCGTGGCGGGGTTGAATCGCGTGTCCCCCGATCGGGGGAGGCGCAAGTGCTCGCATTGCTGGTACGGGCGTGAGAAAGTGAGCAATGCGAGAAGGCACGAAGCCGGTGGTCGGCAAGGTTTCCGTGGTGGTCGGCGACGATCACCCGTTGTTTCGTGAGGGCGTGGTTCGGGCCCTGACCGGCAGTGACCGCATCGACGTTCTGGGCGAGGCCGACGACGGCGCAGCTGCGCTCGCAATGATTCGGGAATTACGCCCGAAGGTGGCGCTGATCGATTTCCGGATGCCGCACCTGGACGGGACCCAGGTGGCAGCAGCAGTGGTTCGAGACGAGTTGCCGACCAGGGTGCTCCTGCTCAGTGCTCACGACGAATCGTCCGTCGTGTATCAGGCTCTGCAGGCGGGTGCTGCCGGATTCCTGCCGAAGGAATCCACCCGGGCCGAGATCGTGAGCGCCGTGCTCGACTGCGCCGCGGGCCGAGATGTGTTGCCGCCCAGCATCGCTGCCGGACTGGTGGGGGAGGTGCGTCGCCGTAGCGAGCCGTCCGGCCCGACTCTCAGCGCCCGTGAGCGTGAAGTTCTCGGATTGATCGCACAGGGCGCCAGTATCCCCACCATCGCCTCCCAGCTCTTTCTTGCGCCTTCGACCGTCAAAACCCACGTGCAGCGCCTCTACGAGAAACTCGGAGTCAACGATCGAGGTGCCGCCGTCGCCGCCGCGATGCGGCAGGGTCTGTTGGAGTGAACGGGAGTCACCGCAGTACGTATGTGACGTTCATGGCCGGGTAACCCGAGGTCATCGTCACCGTGACGTCGTGGCCGTCGGGGGCGTACGTTCCGCCGGCATCTGCCCTGGTCTTCGAGTTGGTGGCGCTGAAGACAAACACTCCACCGTCGTCGGAGCGGTACGTCAGCACGACGGGAAAGTCGTTCTGATTCTTGCTCGTGGCGACCACGTTGACGTTCATGTTCGGCAGGATGTAGTCGGCCGGCGGGACGATCCAGTCACCGTTCGGATTGGATGCGTCGACCAGATACAGGGCCCCGAAGCCCGAATTGCTGATCATCGCCGTCGTGACGGAAGTGTCGGTTATCGACTTCACCGCGTTCGCACCGGCGGCGCGGGCAACCAGAGCTGCCATGCTGAGGCCGGAGAAGGAAATTGCTTCGGGTCGAATTGTGTTGGTAGCCATGATGTTTCTCCTCGATTTGTCGGTCTCGGTGACCGTGTGTTTCGGTGATGAGACAACTATGGCCCCGAAATCCCTTCGGGTCTGTCCACCTACGGGTCCGAGTGCTGGATGACATCGGTGTCCCCCGATCGGTGGACACCAACGCTCTCCACTGCCGTAGCCCACCCAGCGGGAGAACCCGTTCCTCTACCAACCAGTCCACTCGTAGCGTGACCACCATGACCGATCCTGACTTCTCCACCGCACCACTCGACGTCGTAGTCATCGGCGCCGGCGTCGCTGGCATGTACGCCATGCACCGACTTCGCGAGCAGGGGCTGCGTGTCCACGGCTTCGAGGCGGGCTCCGGAGTGGGCGGCACGTGGTATTTCAACCGCTACCCCGGCGCACGCTGCGACGTCGAGAGTTTCGACTACTCCTACTCGTTCTCCGAAGAGCTGCAACAGGATTGGGACTGGAGCGAGAAGTACGCCGCGCAACCGGAGATCCTCTCGTACCTCGATCACGTGGCTGATCGCTTCGACCTACGCACTGGCTTCACCTTCGACACACGCGTTCTGAGCGCACAGTTCGACGAGGGTACTGCCACGTGGCGAGTACAGACCGACGGCGGTCACGACGTCACCTCACGCTTCGTCGTGTGCGCCACGGGCAGCCTCTCGACCGCAAACGTTCCGAACATTGCGGGCCGTGAGACCTTCGGTGGCGATGTGTTCCACACCGGTTTCTGGCCGCACGAGGGCGTCGACTTCACCGGTAAACGCGTCGGCGTGATCGGCACCGGATCCTCGGGCATCCAATCCATTCCGCTGATCGCCGAGCAGGCCGATCATCTCTACGTGTTCCAGCGGTCCGCGAATTACAGTGTGCCGGCAGGAAACACGCCTCTCGATGACAAGCGCCGCGCCGAGATCAAGGCCGGCTACGCAGAGCGTCGAGCGCTGTCCAAGCGCAGTGGCGGTGGATCGCCGTTCGTTTCGGATCCTCGCAGCGCCCTCGAAGTCTCGGAGGCCGAGAGAAACGCGGCATACGAGGAGCGGTGGAAGCTCGGCGGTGTCCTGTTCGCCAAGACCTTCGCAGACCAGACGAGCAACATCGAGGCCAACGGGACAGCGGCAGCGTTTGCCGAACGCAAGATCCGCTCGGAAGTCCAGGATCAGGCGATCGCCGACCTGCTCATTCCGAACGACCACCCCATCGGAACCAAGCGGATAGTCACGGACACGAACTACTACCAGAGCTACAACCGTGACAACGTCAGCCTGGTGAATCTCAAGTCCGCACCGATCGAGGCGATCGACGAGGCTGGAATCAAGACGGCCGATGCGCACTACGAACTGGATGCGCTGGTGTTTGCCACCGGGTTCGACGCGATGACGGGAGCGCTCGATCGCATCGAGATCCGCGGTCGCAATGGCGAGACGTTGCGCGAGAACTGGACTGCGGGTCCAAGGACGTATCTAGGCCTCGGAGTACACGGGTTCCCCAACCTGTTCATCGTCACCGGGCCGGGTAGCCCGAGTGTGCTGTCCAACATGATTCTCGCTGCCGAGCAGCACGTGGACTGGATCGCGGGCGCGATCAACCACCTCGATTCGGCGGGCATCGACACCATCGAACCGAGTGCCGAAGCCGTGGACAACTGGCTCGACGAATGCTCACGCCGGGCGTCGGCGACGCTGTTTCCATCCGCGAACTCCTGGTACATGGGAGCCAACATTCCGGGAAAGCCGAGGATATTCATGCCATTCATCGGAGGATTCGGTGTCTACTCTGACATCTGTGCAGACGTGGCAGCCGCGGGATACCGAGGCTTCGAACTGAACAGTGCGGTGCACGCATGAGTCGCCTCGAGGGTATCCGCATACTCGTGACAGGTGCGGCCGGCGGGATGGGCCGCTCACACTGCGAGCGTCTCGCCGACGAAGGCGCGTCCGTGATCGCGTTGGATGTCGTGCAGGCAAAGTCCGAGCTGGAGGAGACCGCCCAGGCGGTACGCGAGCGTGGAGGCGTGGCGGTCACCGGCGTCGCGGACATTCGTGACTTCGAAGATCTCGCCGCGGTAGTCGCCGATTGTGTCGCCGAGCTCGGCGGGTTGGACGTCGTGGTCGCGAATGCGGGCGTGTACGACACGCCGGGACCGTCGTGGACCGTCGATCCTGCGGTGTGGAACCGCTCGCTCGACGTCAATCTGACCGGGGCGTGGCACACCGTCAAGGCCTGTGTTCCGCACTTCGGCGACGGTGGATCGGTCGTTCTGGTCAGCTCGACAGCGGGAATCAAAGGTATTGCCGGAGCGAGTCATTACAGCGCCGCCAAGCACGCCGTGGTGGGCCTGGCCAGAACGCTGGCCAACGAGTTGGGCGCGGAGGGTATTCGCGTCAACTCCGTGCATCCGGGTTCGGTACGTACCCCGATGATCATCAACGAGCGAGTGTTCGCGAACCTGTGCCCGGACATCGAGAATCCCACGGAAGCAGACGCCGCTGCAGTACTGAGCGCACGCAACCTGTTACCTGTTCCCTGGGTCGATCCGGTGGATGTCAGCAATGCCGTCCTGTTTCTCGCATCCGCGGAGTCCCGCTTCATGACCGGCTGTCAGTTGGTGGTCGACGCCGGCCTGACCCAGAAAGTGTGAATTGATGACTTCTCGATTGGAAGGCAAGATCGCGCTGATCACGGGTGCGGCACGAGGAATCGGCCGGGCTCAGGCCGTGCGATTCGCCGAAGAAGGTGCGGACATCATCGCGATCGACGTGTGCGCGTCGGTGGAAACGACAGTCACCCCGCCCGCGTCGGAATCCGATCTCGCCGAGACGGTAGCCCAGATCGAGGCACTGGGGCGAAAGGTCGAATCTGCGGTAGTGGACGTTCGGGATCTCGAGGCACTACGCAGCGCGGTGGACTCGGGGGTCGAAGCGCTCGGTGGACTCGACATCGTGTGCGCTACAGCTGGTATCACGTCCTCCGACGGGGCTCTGACGATGTCGGAAACGATGTGGCAGACCATGTTGGACGTGAACCTGACCGGGGTGTGGCACACCACGACGGTTGCGGCGCCGCACTTGATCGCGCGAGGTGGGGGATCGATGACACTCACCAGTTCCATCGCCGGATTGCGGGGGCTGGTCGGAGTTGCGCACTACACCGCAGCCAAGCATGGAGTCGTTGGTCTGATGCGTTCGCTGGCAAAGGAATTGGCGCCGCACAACGTGCGGGTCAACACTGTCCATCCCACCAACGTCGACACCCCGATGATTCAGAACCCGTTGGTGCGCGGCAAGTTCCGCCCCGATCTCGAGAACCCGACGCGCGAGGAATTCGCTGCGGCGGCGATGACGATGAACATGCTTGCCATTCCGTGGATCGATCCGGTGGACGTAGCGAATGCGGCACTGTTCCTGTCCTCCGACGAGGCCCGCTACATCACGTCGGTCGCCCTGCCGGTGGATGCGGGGAGTTCGTCCCGCTGAAGTTTTGAATAGCTGAGGTTTGTCGCGCTGGGTTCCGCCACGGTGTGTAGCGTCGGTTTCACCTAACCGAAAGGCGCACACCGTGGCGGAACGACGCTATCTGGAAGTCACCGTCGGGACCAACATCGTCATGGTCCTCGACCACCGCACGGTGGAGGTCTTCGACCGCACCGCCGCGAGCACGAGCGAAGTGGCTCGCTGGCATGTCGAACACATTGCGGTGAAGGCGAAACCGTCGAAATCGGGATTGAAGCTCACCATTGGAAACCGGCTCGCCGACGACTCCATCGCGGTAGCGGGTCCACGGGCATCGCTCACCGTTCCGCCGGAGAACGAAGCCGCCGTCGTCGCGTTCTTCGACGAGGTCAAGGCCGCTCGTACGTGACTCAGTCGCCCGCTGTCGCGCGCGCGGCAGCATGGGCGCCGGCAACACGACCGAACGCGAAGGCGTCGGCAATATGGAATCCACCGTCCTTCGCCGCGCTGTAGGTGGAACTCACTGCGCCCGCCGCATACAGCCCCGGAATCGGGCTACCGGCGGTGTCGAGGACGCGGGAATGACCGTCGCGGCGCGGCCCACCGCTACTCCATCCCAGCAGCGGTGGCCCGGAGACGGCGTAGAACGGAGCGGTTGCCACCGGGGCCAAAGTTTCCGGGTTGCGGCCGAAGGAATGGTCTACGCCGTCCGCGCACGCCTCGTTGTAGCGGTGCACACTTGTTTCCACGACGGCGGGGTCCAAGCCGAGCTTCCCGGCGAGTTCGGCAAGCGTGTCCGCTTTGACGATCCAACCCTTGTCGATCTCGGCTTGATTGTCCGAACTCCACTCGTACCCTTCGTCGAGGACCATGTGTCCGACGGGCAGTGCGTCGCGACCGGGGCTCAGCTGCCCGGCCAACCTCATCGTCTCGTCGAACACAATGTTCATCGGTTGCACCGGAAAGTGTTGGTAGGAACCCTCTCTGAACACATGACCGTGCCGCATTTCGGCTGACTCGTCGGTGAAGCGTCGACCTTCCCGGCTGAGGAACACATAGTTGTGCGCGTTCCACAGTGCGAGGAAGAATCCAGTCGGATTTTCGAGGTCGCCGGGGATTCCCGTAATGGTCATCATGTTGTTCATGTGCCATAGATCCGCGCCCACTGCCTGTGCCATCCGGTGGCCGTCGCCGGTTGCCGAAGGTGAGCCCCAGATCTTCGGATTCTCCAGGCGTAGGTAATCGCGCACCATGGCCGGATTTGCTTCGAAACCTCCGGTGGCAAGGATGACACCTCGGCGCGCATGGATCTGCGAAGTTTGTTCACCCGAACGGATCTCGACTCCGGTCACCGCTCCGGATTCATCCGTCAAGAGTCTGGTGGCTTCGGTGTCGAAAAGAGTTGTGATGCCGCGTTCAGCGAGAGCGGAAACGAGGAAGCGGTAGAGAAGTTCATTGCCCATCTTCCCTTCGATGGTATCCATCCCTGCGTAACAAGAACTTCCGTCGAGTTCGCCGTACTCCGCCGTGGAATGGAAATCGCCGGTCATCGCTACAGTTGCACCCAGCCTGCGGAGCCAGTCGGACAGTCCTTGCGTATTCTCTGCCCAGGCGTCGATGACGTCGTCGGCAACGATGAACGATCCGTTCAACGAACGCAGGAAGGTTCGGGCGGCAGCCGGGTCCTGGTTGACGAACCATCCACTACCGGACAGTCGAGTGTTGCCGCCCGCGGTATCGCGTCCACTCTTCTCCAGAATCACCACCGACGCGCCGTCAGCGTGTGCTTGGAGTGCTGCGGCGGATCCGGCAGCGCCCGATCCGATGACAATGACATCGACGTTGTTGTCCATGTCACAAAGCTATGGTCGGATGGTGGCGCCTCATACGTGCCTTCCCGGTGAGCGAGAGAAGGCCTGTTCCGGACATTCGCCTGAGGATCAGTGGGTGCACATCAGGTACTCAGCTGTTGGGTCTCGACTTGAATAGCTGGACCGCACTGAGTGTTGCGACAATCGGCCAACACACAACGGCGATCCATACACTGGTTGAACGCTCGCCTTGAACGAGATCGTAAATTGCGAGGGCAGTCAGCAGAATCCCGATCCCGAATGCGATCCAGTTCAGAGTTCTGATGCGGGAGGCAGTTGGTGACGTCATTGAGAAACCCTACGCGACTTCTCGCGACCGTTCGGGAGAATTCCCAGGCAGGGAGGGATGGCGAAATACGAGTATCGCTTGCGATCTCGACGCGGTACTAGGAGAGGATGCGCGGTAGGGCAGGGTCGGAGTTGTCGATGACGCAGTCGGCTCGGGTCCAGGGTTTTGCAGCGGCGAAGTAAAGCCGTTGCCCGCCCACATATCTGTTCATCGAAGGATGATCTGGATCCGCGTTCGTTCCGTCGCGAAGGTTCATTCGCCGCGCGGTCTCCTCGAAGGGCACGTCGAGAAAGATCGAGTAGTCCCATCGGGAAGCAAGCTCGTCACGATGCAGGAACAGGCCTTCGACGAGGACGATCGCTCCATCGGCTGCATGCAGGTACGCGTCGCTGTCCCGCCGTTGTCGGTACTCGCGGGTTCCTCCCGGTGTCAGTGGGTCGAGAACATGGCGTTCGAGGGCGTCGTAGTCGTAGCTGTCGAGCCAGAAGCCTTCCGGCGATTGCCGACCTCTGCGATGACGAATCTCCGGCGGATTGAGGAAGTCGTCGACGTGAATGACGATGACGGGGCGTGCATTCAGCTGCGCTGTAAGGCTTTTAGCGAAGGTTGTCTTGCCGCTCCCATCGACACCGTCGATCGAGACGAGAGGCGAGCCGCGCAACGCGGATATTTCGGCGGCTAAGGTTTCGAAGACCGACGCAGTGCTCATCGATCAATTCCTACTGCACTCGCAGCGACACGAAGAGGCCCCGTGTCGTACAGGATTCGGTGTCCGTCTTCGAGAACACGTCGAGTGCCCGCGTCGAGCGGAACGTCCGCCCAGCTCTCGCTCGCGAAATTCAGCTCGACGAGGAGGCCGGACCGTAGGCGGAAGCGTCGTTCTCGAACTGGCCCCCAGTTTGCGGCTCTGATGAATCGCGCGTCGGGGCGGAGCCGCACGAACCAGTCTTCATTTGCGAGCGCGTTCGCGTCGTCGGCCAGGATCATCAGATCAAGATCACTCGCCATACGCTCCGCGCCGCGCGCGTAGGACCCGACCAGCGCTACAGCTTTGACGTCATCGTGCTCAGCGGCCCATCGTTCGACGTCGACGAGCAAAGCGTTGACCGCGCGCCTGCGTCCTTTCAATCGTGCTGACATACCGGCATCATTCCCCACCGTCACGGCTGTCCGTAGCTTCGCTGGTACCTCTATCCTGGAACTGTCAGTGATGAACCAGGGGAGGGATGCGTATGTCCAAGGAAGTATCGGCAGGTCTGGCTGTTGGTGCGATGGTCCTTGTTGCAGGCTTGATCTGGACTGGGCTTCCGCTCGACGCATATTCGGTTGTCGCCGTGATTTTTGCAATCTGCGGGGGATTCATCACCTGGATCTACCTGCGCGAGAACGTAGATGGCGTCCCACACACAGCGACGAAAGAAGGCAGTCGATGAAGGCAATCATCGTGTGTACCTCTGTCTCCCATGGCAATACGAAGCGTATCGCCGACGTCATCGGAGAAGTTCTCGATGCTCGCGTGGTCGAGCCCGGTGACATCGACGCCGCGCAGCTCGCCGACTACGACCTCGTGGGCTTCGGCTCCGGCATCTACCTACGCTCGTACCACGAAGACCTACGCTCGTTCATCGAGGCACTCCCCGAAGAACGGCGATCCAAGGCTTTTGTCTTCGCCACCAGTGGTTTTCCCGACAAGGGGATTCATCGCTTCTCGCGTCCACTGGTTCAGCTGCTCGAGCAGAAGGGCTTCGATGTGGTCGCAGCCTTCTCGTCCCGCGCGTGGGATACGTATTTTCCGTTCAAGCCGTTCGGAGGTATCCGGAAGGGGCGGCCGAACGCCGACGACTTGGAATCGGCGCGCACGTTCGCCGAAGTCCTACGCGGTAGCGTTCAGGACAGCTTGCCCGGCACCGGGTAGCTGCGCAGGCTCATCTCCAGCTCACCGGCGTCGGCAAGGTCGTTGATCGTCTGACGCAGAGCGCCACACGTCCGCTGAGCGTTGGCTCGACCGTTCTCACGCCCCAGCTCCGGGCACACCACTTGCGACTCTTCGAGCCATTGAACGCTGGTGTGCGCTTCGCTGTATTTCTCGACCAGAACGCGGTTTCCGCAGTTCCGACAGCTGACCTGACGCATCAGCGTGCAATCAGATCGGCCGGTGACCAGAACGCGCGCATGCTCGTGATCTTGGCGTCCGCGTCGAAAGTCATGACGTCGATCGGTTCGACCTCGTAGACCTGATCGCCCACCGGTGTGACGACGCGGAAGTGAAAGGCCGCGCTGGATCCGCTCACCCGCAAGGTGAGAAGCTCCGTCTCTTGCGAACCGCCCTCGAGAGCGCCGTAGAACTCGGTGATCGCCGCTTTGCCGACACGGGGTTCGCTGCCGACCGGGTCTTCGAGTGTCGCGTTCTCGGCGTAGAGGGCGGCGATGTCCGCTGACGATCCGCGAGCCACGGCGTCGAGGTAGGTGGTAACCGTCGCCGTGATCGCGGCCGTGGTGTCTGGTTCGAGAGTGGTCATCGAGTTAGTCCGATCAGTCGAGAAGTTCAGGGTCTGACAACTACTTCGGACGCTATCGGTGCCGTCTCGATTCGGCGTCGCAATCTCCCACGCAGCGGGACGGCCCGCAAGAAATTCAGGCGTCGAAGCGTCCGAAGCCGCCGCGGTAGAACAGAAGCGGACCATCGTGGCGCAGCACGTTCAGATCGGTGATTCGTGCGACGACGATGGTGTGATCACCGGCGTCGTGCTCCTGCTCGACGGTGGCCTCGATGCGAGCGAGTGCGCCGCTGAGCGCCGGAGCACCGTTGCCGGCCGCGTCCCACTCGACGCCGAGGAACTTGTCGGTCCCGCCGCGAGCGAACGCCGAACACATGTCCTGCTGATCGTGGGCGAGAACATTGATGCAGAGAGTTCCGGATTCGCGAAGCTTCGGCCAACTTGTCGACGTCTTCGCCGGGCAGAACGAAAGCAACGGGGGATCGAGCGATACCGAGACCAGAGACTGGCAGGTGAAGCCGAGGGGTGAATCTCCATCGTGAGCGGTGATGACGGTGACGCCAGTGCAGAAATTGCTCATCACGTTGCGAAGTGTGCGTCCGTCCAGAACTGGCGGCTCGGCGTTTTCCACGGTCATGTCGTCTCCTTGTTCAAATCTCTGTTCAAAACTCTGCAAACAGCTTCAGAAGCAACGATGTGTGGCGCCGCGGTCGTAATCCAGCGGCAGTCCCACTCAATGGCAGCAATGGCTTCTCGCCACGGGTTCGGACCGAGCGAGTGTCAGGTGGAGGGGTCTCGGGCAAATTTGATCCCGCTCAGCGGTCCGTTCGGATTCTACGAAACCAGCAAATCACCAGTGATTGTTAGACTTCGGGCATGTCCGAACCTGATGACGTGTCCCGAGGACTTCCCGCTACCAGCTGGGCAGTGCTCGGGATGCTGACGTTCGGGGAGGAACTGACCGGAAACGATTTGAAGAAGTGGGCCGACTGGAGTGTCGGCTTCTTCTACTGGAGCCCGTCCATCAGCCAGGTCTACGCAGAGCTGAAGAAGCTCGAAAGCATCGGATTCGTGGAGTCCCGGGTCGTCTCCGAGCCCGGGGTGCGGGGCAAGCGCCTCTACTCGATCACCCAATCAGGAACCGACGCCGTCCGGACGTGGTCACGGGAGGCGCCGGTGGAAGTCCCGGTGCTCAAGCACGGCGTCATGTTGCGTCTGTGGATGGGACACCTCAACGAACCCGAGCGACTGAAGGCACTGGTCGAAGCCCATATCGCCAACGTCGAAGAGCAAATTCGACGCGCGAAACTTCACGCAGATCATGCCGAGAACGAGCCGGCCTGGTCGTTCCCGGTCATGACACTGCGCTGGTCGGAACGGTACTTCCGAGCCGAGATCGACCTTGCTCGCGAACTACTCGAAGACATCGACCGTGCATCCGCCGAGTTCGCGAACGTCGCCGAGCACGACCGACTGGGATCGCCGTTGCCCTCGACGCCCGGCAGATGGAAGAACGTCGAGGAATACGTGTTGGCACTCGAGCAAGCCGGGCTCACCGGCAACGGCTCGAATATCTGAGTCAGGCCCCGGCTGCGGTCGGCATGTTGCGCAACAGGTGACGACGCTGCAACGTCGGAGTGACGCTCAGCGATCCGCCGTCGATGCCGCGCCAAATGGCAGCGGCCGCCATCCGAACCGGCGCTGCGCTGACGTGGTCGAGTCGGAGAGCCTTCGACGGCGCGCAGATGGATACCGCGGCAACAGCGCGGCCGATGGGGCCGATCGGTGCCGCAAGACAGCTGAATCCCGGTAGGCCGTTTCCGGTTTCGAATGCCACCCCTGATTCGCGAATCCTGGCGAGGTGGGGCAGTGCGTAGCCCGAGGACTTCGGCGAACCGAATGCAAGCAGTGCCTGACCGATCGCGGTGGTCTCGGCCCGGCGTCGACCACCCACACGCGTCGGCACCGCGGCAGCGAGGCGTCCGCCGATCTTCTCCATGTAGACCACATCGGGCCCGTCGAGGATGCCGAGGTGAACCACGAAGCCGGTAACGCGGTAGAGCTCGTGGAGGAGCGGCATGGCTGCAGCGTGGAGGCGGTCTTGATGAACCGCGAGCGATCCCAGTTCGACGAGGCGCATACCGAGTTCGTAGTCGCGGCCGTCGCGGCGCAGCCAACGCATCGAGACGAGACGTTCGAGCATGCGGTGGGCAGACGAGCGTGGCAGGCCCGTGCTCCGAACGACCTGAGCGAGCGTCAACCTGCCGGGACCGTCGAAGGCGTCGAGAACCAGCGAGACGCGATCGAGAATTGCTGTCGGGGCCGAATCGGCGCCTAAAGCATCCACAGCCTGCAGTGTCATCGTGTACCTCACTTCTCTTAGAGCTCCACAACCAGTGAACTGGCTATTTCAATTAGAAATAGTGTCATAGAGTTCCGGATTTGTGAAGTGGATCACCGGTCTGTTTTCGGGCGCGTCACGGTGGAAACGACGAAGGGGCTTGCGCGAATGCTCGCGCAAGCCCCTTCGTCGGTTCACTACCGGCGGGTACTACATCGTCACCGGCAGGTAGTACATCGTCGCCGGCAGGTATTACATAGCTGCCAGCGGTTCGCTTCCGGACCAGTCGTGGCCCCAGTAGCTGTCAGCGGTGATCTCCTCGGAGGAGTACGAGTCCTGATCCACCTTCGCGCCCTCGGTGCCGAACTCGATGTCCCAGCCGCCGGGTGCGCGGACGTAGAAGGAGATCATCTTGTCGTTGGTGTGGCGACCCAAGGTCGACGACACGGAGAATCCGTCCTTCATCACTCGGTCGAGAGCCTGGCCGACAGCGTCGAGGGTGTCGACCTCGACCATGATGTGAATCAGGCCGGGTGCGCCGCCGTGCGGTGCCGGGCACAGGGCCAAGCTGTGGTGACGCTCGTTGACGCCCATGAAACGGATTCGCAGCGGCCCGAATTCGGGCGGGGCCGGCAGGCGGAAGGCGCCGCGCGGGTAGAAGCCGAGCACCTCGGTGTAGAAGTCGAAGCTCGCAGCACTGTCCATCACCGGGAGCACGACGTGGCCGAGACCCTGTGCGCCGGTGACGAATCGAGCGCCGAAGGGCGTCACCACGGGGCTGTGGTCGAGGATCGCGCCGTGGAAGACCTCGATGGCTGCTCCACCGGGATCGGTGAAGGCGATGACCTCTTCGACCCGTCGAGCATCCGCTTCGGCGAGCGAAAGCTGCTCCACCTCGGTGCCGTTCTTTTCGAGGGACTCCTGAACGCGGCGCAGTGCGGCGTGATCGGCGACCTCCCAACCGATGTTGACGATCTCGTCGCGCTCACCCTCGACGACGACGATGCGAGCAGCACGCTCGTCGAGTCGTAGGTAGAGAGCGTTCTCGTCCGGCCCACTGCCCTTGGCGAATCCGAGAACATCGAAAGCGAAAGTGCGCCAACGTGCCATGTCGTTGGTCGAGATCTTGACGTAGCCAAGTCCCTTGATGTCAGTGTGTGTCATCGTGTTCTGTTCCTGTCGATTTCTTGTGTCGAAGTCTGATCAGATCATCGCCCGCAGCGGACCCTGCGGATCTGCGCCGAGACGGCTCAGCGAGGCGGCGTGGAATACGGTGCCCGGCACGTGAATTGCATGGTGCTGTCCCGCGTGAGCGTCGCGCCAGAATCGCTGAAGTGGCTTGTCCATCCGCAGTGCGTTGCCGCCGCAGCGCGGGTAGACCTGATCGATTGCATTGATTGCGCGCCAGGCGGCCTGCACCTGAGTCTGGCGTCCCTCGGCGCGCTGCTCGAAGGTCACTTCCTTGCCAGCGTCCACTCGATCCCACATGCGGTCGACGTTGGCCAGCAGGGTGTCGCGGGCCGCCCGGATGTCGGCAGTTGCCTGACCGATGGCGAACAAGGTGTAGGGGTCGTCCTTGACCGCCGTGCCCTGTGCGTTGATGCGATCGGCCTGGTACTCGTTGGCGTGGAAGAGCATTCCCTCGCAGATGCCGATGGTGGCGGCGGTGATACCGAGGGGGAACATGTTCGACCACGGCATCAGGTACAGCGTCTCGGTGCGACCGTACTTGCGCACCGCCGTTCCGTCGATGACCTCGTCGCAGTCCATGACGCGGTAATCGGGGACGTACGCATCCTTGACCACGAGGTCCTTGGAGCCGGTGCCGCGAAGTCCCATGACATCCCACGAGTCTTCGATGATCTCGTAGTCGGTGCGCGGAATGATCACATGGAGCATGCGCGGCGGCATCTCCATGTTGCCGTCCTTGTCGCACGCCATCGCACCGAGGAATGCCCAGTCGCAATGGTCGGTGCCGGAAGAGAACTGCCAGCGGCCGGAGAACTTGTAGCCGCCGTCGGTGGGGATACACATTCCGCCGGGCATGTACGGCGATGCCATCCAGGTGTCGGGATCTGATCCCCAGATCTCCTGCTGCACCTTGGGATCGGCGAACGCGAGCTGCCACGGGTGAACTCCGACGATCCCGTGTACCCAGCCGGCCGAGGGATTGAGCGAAGCCATGCGCATCACGGTCTCGGCGAACTCGCGAGGATGCGCCTCCATTCCGCCGTGTTCCTTGGGTTGGAGCATGCGGATGGAACCGATTGCCTTCATCTTCTTGGCGGTGTCGTCGGCCACCCGGCCGATCCGCTCGGCCTCGATGCCTTCGGCGAAGATGTCGTCGGCCATCGCGTTGATCTGTTCGAGCACTTCGTACGTCATGTTGTTCCTTGCGTTCAGTCAGGTTGTCTCAGCAGTATTTTCGACTGCGAATCAGGAGGTTGTCTCGAGCGCCTGGGCGTCACGTGCGGCAACGTTTTCGGCGACTTCCCGCTTCCAGCTCTCCACTGCGCGGGTAGTGTCGATCTCGAATTCGAAGCGCTTCGTCATGTCTTCCGTGACGTTCTCGACATCGGTGTAGAACTGGTTGTACCAGCGCCGCAACTGGTAAACCGGGCCGTCCTCCTCCGAGAGCAGCGGGTTGTCGATCGGGGCCTTGTTCTTCCAGATCTCCACGTCCTGAAGGAATCCCATCTCGACGCCCTCGGTGAACTGCGCGGCCATCGCGGCAGTGGACTCGTCGTCCATACCGGGAAGCTTCTTGACCATCGCGCCGTACTGCAACACGAAGGCATTGTTCGAAATGGGGTAGTGGCAGTTGATCAATACAGTTTCGATGATCTGCCCGTTGGCTTCGCTCTTGATCCAGTCGATCATGTACGACGGACCGAAATACGAAGCATCCGAACGAAGAACAGCGTTGGGATCGCCGTAGTTGGTGCCGCTGATGATGTCCTCACGTCCCACCGATTCCATGTACTGGCTCGCTACGTGACCTTCGAAGATGTTCTTGAAGTACTTGGGGAACGAGTAGTGAACGTAGAAGAAGTGGGCCATGTCCACGACGTTGTCCACGATCTCGCGGCAATGAGAGCCTTCGATGGTGAGCGTGTTCCAGCTCCAGTCGCTCCACTCATCGCTTCCGAAGCCCTCGATGTCGGGAATCGTGACCTCGGCGGGCGGGGGATTTCCCTGGGGATCGTGCCAGACGAACAGCTGACCGTTCTTCTCGAGTGTGGTCCACGCCCGTGTCTTGGCCAGCGGCGGAACGCGTCGTGCGTAGGGGATCGCCGTACATTTTCCGTTACCGCCCCAACGCCAGTCGTGGAACGGGCAGGCGATCGAATCGCCCTTGACGGTTCCGTGAGCGAGGTTGCCACCCATGTGGCGGCAGTAGGCGTCGAGAATCTTGATGTCGCCATTGCTGTCGGCGAAGACGACAAGGCTGGTGCCGAATGCCTCGATCTGGTGGGGCTGACCGTCGCGATAGGTATTGCTCAGTCCGAGGCAGTGCCATCCACGCGCGAACCGCGCCGGGGGCGCTGCCGCTTCGATTTCTCGAATTTCCTCGCCGGCGCCCGACTGCGTCGAGGCGTCCGTAGTGGTGAGTGGGCCGGTTCCGAGTGCCATGTCTTCCTCCGAGCCGCGTCTTGCGACGCTCCAGTGATGTGATCCGTCTCATACAACGACGAAGCGTCCTCTGGAGATACGGCAGTTCCCGCTGGATGGAACACCCGCTCGGTGACCTGCAGAGATTCAGCTCGCGAGTGTCGCCACATCGTCGATCGCGTAAGTCGCCCAGGCCCGAGCGGTGACGACCCCGGTGGGATCGGTGGCGACCAGAGCTACGTCGGCGACGCTCTCGTGGTCCTTCTCGTACGTAGCGAGCACCGTCACGGAGCAGTTCAGATCTGCTCCCGCGGAAGTTGCGGTGCAACGTCCGCGGAACCGTCGTAGCGACGCCGAGCCGTAACGACGAGCGGCGAAATCGGCAAGGGCAGCAACGGAATCGGTTCCGGTGCCCGCTGTCGGGGCTTCCCGGACGAAGACCTCGGCAACCAGATGCCCGGTCTGGTCGTGGTATTCGGTGATCCGCTCGAGAGTCGAGCCCAGCGGCCTCACGGATCCGGTGAGCAGCGCGCCCGGATCAGGGCGCCCGAAGAACACGACGTCCTGTTCGACGACGGACCCGTCGGGTGCCGAGCGCACGGTGCCGTACAGCGAGTCGAAATCCGAGAGGAGCGTGGTGGACGTACGGGGAGCAGATGCCGTGAAGTGGGCGGTACCGAGGTTGGTAGTCATGACACTCTCCGTTGGACGCGACCGAGACGCTGTCGTCTCGGTGGGTACATCGACGCTAACCACCGCTCTCGCGGGTGACGACGGGCTTCCCGCTGATCGGGAGCATTCTCGGATTCGATCGAAGAGGTGGAACCTGTTCCAGTTTTGTGCAATTCTGGATATCGTATCCGTGACCGGGAGCACATCTCGATGACTGCACGCGCCGAGCAGAAGGAAGACCAGATGACAGACGAGTTCGCTGACCTGCACCGACCGGTATACGGTCCGGACCTGCTCATCACCGCTCTGGAACGCAATCACGACAAGCCTGCGCTGTACCTCGGAGACGTGATCCTCACCGGAGGGCAGATGCGCGATCAGATCAGCTGCTTCGCCCAGGCTCTCGCGTCGTTGGGAATCACTCAGGGCACCAGCACCGCGATGCTGTCGAAGAACCGCCCCGAGGTGCTGATCAGCATGGGCGCGACCATGATCACCGGCTGCCGGGCGAGTGCCTTGAACCCGATGGGATCGCTCGACGACCACAAGTACATCGTCGACGACGCCGAGATCGAGACCCTCATCTTCGATCCCAACGCCTTCGAAGAGCGCGCCGCCGAGTTGAAGGCGTCGTCGCCTTCGCTGACCAACGTGCTCTCGATGGGCCCGTCCGAAGTGGGGATCGACATCCTTGCTCTGGCCGCGACATTCGAGCCTGCGCCGCTGAAGGCAGCGCACGTCGATGCCGAAGACGCCAGCAGCATGGTCTACACCGGTGGAACGACCGGCAAGCCCAAAGGTGTTGTGGGATCGTTCCGTTCGGGTGCAGCGCTCAATCAGATCCAGATGTCGGAGTGGCAGTGGCCCGAGGACAACCGCTTTCTCATCTGCACGCCACTCTCACATGCAGGCGCGGCGTTCTTCATCCCGACTTTGCTGCGCGGCGGCGCTCTGATCGTCCTGCCCGCCTTCGAACCGGGGGCCGTGCTCGAGGCGATCGAGAAGCACAAGATCACGGCAACCATGTTGGTGCCCACCATGATCTACATGCTCATGGACCACCCCGATCTGCCCAAGCGTGACGTATCGAGTCTGCAAACGCTGTTCTACGGAGCGTCCGCGATGTCCCCGGCCAGATTGCAAGAGGGCATCAAGAAGTTCGGGCAGATCTTCTTCCAGTTCTACGGTCAGACCGAGTGCGGCATGACAATCTCGGTGCTGCGCAAGGAAGAACACGTCGCCGACGATCCGGCCCGCCTCGCGACCTGTGGGCGGCCGGTGCCATGGCTCGACGTCCGGTTGCTCGACGACGACCTCAACGAGGTGCCGCAGGGAGAGCTCGGTGAGATCTGCGTGCGCGGCCCGCTGATCATGAAGGGCTACTGGAAGAAGCCGGCCGAAACCGCCGAGGCGTTCCGTGGGGGTTGGCTGCACACCGGAGACATCGCACGTAAGGACAAGGACGGGTTCATGTCCATCGTCGATCGCAAGAAGGACATGATCGTGACCGGTGGTTTCAACGTGTTCCCGCGCGAGATCGAAGACGTGATCTCGGCGCACCCGTCCGTCGCATCGGTGGCGGTAGTCGGTGTACCGGACGACAAGTGGGGCGAAGCCGTCAAGGCCTGCGTGGTGCTTCGTGCCGGACTGACCGTGGACACCGAGGAACTGGTCGACAAGGTGAAGGCAGCCAAGGGTTCGGTTCACGCTCCCAAGAGCATCGACTTCGTGGATTCACTCCCGTTGACACCGCTGGGCAAGCTGGACAAGAAGGCACTGCGCGCGCGGTACTGGGAGACCAGCGCCCGCGCAGTCTAGGAACCAGCGTCGTGTAGCGAAGGGTCAGCGTTTCCAGACGTAACGACGCTCCGGGCGGCCCACCACTCCGTATTTCAGCGAGGTGGTGGACCGCCCGGACTCGTAGAGGTACTCGAGGTAGCGCCTCGCGCTCGCGCGCGAGATACCGACTCTCTCGGAAATGTCTGTTGCCGAGGCGGGTTCGGTGTCGTCTCGCAGAGCTGTCTCGACCAACAGAAGAGTCTCGGGACTGAGTCCCTTGGGCAAACCTTTGTGGGACGACGCCCCGGGCGCGCCACCTGCCACACCGAAGGCCTCGTCCACTGCTGTCTGTTCTGCTTCGCCGGAGCTGTCGAGATTCGCGTATGTCGATCGGTAACGCTCGAGACGCTCACGGAGAACCTCGAACGTGAATGGCTTCATCAGGTAATGCACGACGCCGCTGCGCAGCGCCTTCTTGACCGAGCCGGCCTCGCGCTCACTCGTGATGACAAGAACATCCAGCTCCGGTGCCAGCTCGCGAAACGGGGCGATCAGATCGAGTCCGGTGGTGCCCGGCAGGTGGACGTCGAGAAGCACCAGGTCGGGTTGGAACTCACCGACTGCGGCCAGCGCGGCCTCGGCCGAATGGGCGACGCCACACACTTCGAAACCGTCTATCCGCGAGACGAATCCGCTGTGCACCTTCGCCACCATGAAGTCGTCGTCGACCACCAGTACCCGGATCATGCGCCCTCTCCGTCGTGTAGGACTGCGGTGAAGACAGTCCATTCGATGCCCTCTGTCGAACGACTGCTCACGGTGACGTCGCCACCGCGTCGACGACACGTCAGGCGTACCAGTGCCAAGCCGAAACCGTGTCCGTCGCTCGATTGTCCCTTGGTGCTCCAGCCCTGGCCGAAAACCCTGTCGCGATTCTCCGGCGCGATACCGGGGCCGGCGTCCTCGACCCGTACTTCGACGGCGGTGCCACGGCCCCGAATCGACAATCGAACCTTGCGGCGCGACGCTTCCGGCATCTCACCGACAGCGTCGACGGCATTGTCGACGAGGTTTCCGACCACCGTCACGAGGTCTCGGCCGAGTCGGCGATCAACCGAGTCCAGGTGCGTGTCCGAGGTCAGTTCCACGGTGACCAATCCCTGTGCAGCGGCACCTATCTTGGCGATCACGAGTGCGGCAGTGCCGACGTCGGCGATCTTGTCGGTCACGGCCGCACTGACCTGTGCGCGCTCCATGGTCAGGCCCTCGACGTAGCCGACCACCTCGTCGTACTCGCCGAGCTGGATGAGGCCGGAAATGGTGTGCAACTGATTGTCGAACTCGTGGATGTGGGCGCGTAGCGCGTCCGTGCTGGTTTTGGTCACGTCGAGTTCTTCTTCCACGGAGCGCAATTCGGTGCGGTCGCGGAAGGTGGTGACCGACCCGATGGTGCGGCCTTTCGATTCGATCAAGACGGTGTTGAGGACGAGTAGTCGATCTCCGACAAGAACCAACTGATCGGATTCGGTTGTGCCGGAGGTCAGTACACTCTGGAGTCGGTCGTCGAGACCGAGGTCCCGCACAGATCTACCGGCACTCCCGCGTGGGATGTCGAGGAGTTGGTGGGCACTGTCGCTCATCAGCACCACCTTTCCCTGCGCGTCGAATGCGATGACACCTTCCTTGAGGCCACGCAGCATCGCCTCACGTTGGCGAACCAGGTCCAGGATCTCGCGGGCCTCCATGCCGAGGGTCTGCCGTTTGACCCTGCGGGCCAACAGGATCGAACCGACGCCCCCGAGAAGCGAGGCCACCGCGAGGTATACCAGGAGGTTCGGTGCAGATTGCAGCAGTCGCGTCCAGATCGAGGGGTACTCGATGCCGACGATCGCGGTTCCGGTGATCCCTCCTTCACTGCCGAGAATCGGAACGTGCGCTTCCACTGCCTTGCCGGAGGACGTGTCGACCAAACCCGTCCATGACCGATCCTGTGTCTGACGTGCGTCGACGCCGACATCGCCGGGACGCGTCGAAATGACGACACTGCCGTCGGCGTCGGCAAGCGAGACGTAGGTGACGCCCGAGATGGCGCGTACCGAGTCGACCGAACCTTGTAGTCCGGAGCGGAGACGAGTCTGTGCCTGGGGGAGTAGTTCACGTACCGCTGGATTGGCTGCTAGTGATTCCGCTGCCGAGAGTGCGCGACGTCCCTCCTCGCGTTGGAAACTCGCAGACGACTGAGCGAGAGAGAGGGCGGTGACACACACGAGAACTGCGACGACGATCAGAAGTTGCAGTTCGAGAAGTTGGGTCGCCAGAGTGTGCCGGCGCCGAAACAGGCGCTCACGCAGAGGCGACTTGCGCTCTCGCTCGGCCTGCTCGTTTCCTGAGGACACCAGCCAGACCCTAGCCTTCGGTTCGATGCCGGGAAAGCAGTTGTTCGTGAGCACAATGAGCACAAATCAATTTGCTTTCCCAATGGTGACCCCAGTCACAAAGTGCGTCAGTATGAAACCTGTTCACACAGCGGTACCAGCAGACAGCCAGTAGACAGCCAGCAGACAAGGACAAGGCCATGAGGACATCGAAGCGACTGAGCAGGCATATCGCCCTGCTCGGTGCTTGCGCGATGGCTCTCGTGCTCTCGACCGGATGCACTCCGGTCGAGTCCTTCTTCGCCGGTGGTCGAGCGGGTGAGACTTCCGAAGAACTGCGTGTACTGGTGCCCTCGGTGGCCGGTGGTGGTTACGACCTGACCGCCCGGACCATGGTGCAGGCACTGGCCGACGAAGGGACCGTCGACGCCGACGTCGTAGTTCTGCCCGGATCGGGTGGCATCGTCGGACTCAACCGGTTGGCTCTCGAACGCGGAAATCCCGATCTACTCATGGTCATGGGACTCGGCGTTCTCGGTTCGCTCGAGATACTGCCGTCCGAGCACACCCTTTCCGACGTGACACCGATCGCGAGACTGGTCGAAGAACCGGAAGCTGTACTGGTGCCGGCAGATTCGCCGTACAAAACTCTGGCAGATCTGACGCAGGCCTGGGTGGCGGATCCGTCGTCGATCTCGATCGGTGGTGGTTCGAGTGAAGGCGGACCGGACGGGCTGTTCCGCCTTCTGTTCGCACGGGCGGTCGGCGTCGATCCGTCGCTGTCCCCTTACCGAATCTACGACGGCGGCGGAGAACTACTTCCGGCGCTGCTGACCAGGCAGGTCGACGTCGCCGCCACCGGTATCGGGGAGTACCTGGATCAGATTGCGGCAGGCACGGTTCGGGTCCTTGCGGTCAGTTCGCCGGAGCGCACTCCGGCGGTGGATGCACCGACCATGGCGGAGTCGGGCGTCGACGTCACGTTCACCAACTGGCGGGGTCTCATGGCGCCCCCCGGATTGACGGACGACCAGCGTCAGCATTTACAGAATTTAGTGCGGAATCTTGCGGCAAGTCCACGGTGGAACGAGCTGTCCGACCGAAATGGTTGGAACAGCGCAGTTCTCACCGAACCCGAGTTCTCTGCCTTCCTCGCCGAACAATCCCGGTTCGTCGACGCGACACTCGATCCGCCCGGAACCAACTGAGCACAACCGAAGTTTCGTTTCACCTCCACGAAGGTCACCGGCTCGATTTGCCGTGCCGTTTTTCTCGGCAACTCAGCACAAAAGGAGTTCATCATGCTCGTCACACTCGGCTTCCTCATGGTTGCGGTGTTCATGTTCCTGATCCTCACCAAACGCGCGACCCCGGTGGTGGGACTGACCCTGGTGCCGGTGGCCTTCGGACTACTCGCCGGAGCGGGCCTCGGCATCGGCGACATGATCACCGACGGCATCAAGTCGCTCGCACCCACCGCGGCGCTGTTGTTCTTCGCGATCATCTTCTTCGGAATCATGATCGACGTCGGCCTCTTCGATCCGCTGGTCAAACTCATCTTGCGGATGGTGCGAGACGATCCGATGCGGCTCGTGGTCGGCACCGCGGTGCTCGCGATGGTGGTTTCGCTGGACGGAGACGGTTCGACGACCTTCATCATCGTGACCTCCGCGCTGCTGCCGCTCTACCTCAAACTCGGTGTCAGTCCCGTTGTACTGACGGTGATCGCCGGCTTGTCCAACGCGACGATGAACATCATTCCGTGGGGTGGCCCGACCGTGCGGGCGGCTAGCGCGCTGGGACTCTCGCCCTCCGACGTGTTCGTCCCGATGGTGCCGTCGTTGATCGTCGGCCTGATCATGGTGCTCGGATTCGCGATTCACCTCGGGATCATGGAGCGTCGCAGGATCGGGACTTTGGTCCTGACTTCTGAGCGCATCCTCGAAAAGGTCGGAAACGGTGGAAGTTCCAGCACCGGTAGCGCCGGCACCGGCGGCTCGAACGACTCCGAAGACGACGGCGGCGACACCGGACGATTCATCGACGGCCTCGACCCCAAGCGGGACACCTTGCGACCGAAGCTGCTCTGGTTCAACGCCGCGCTGACGACGATCCTTCTCGTCGTGCTCGTGATGGACATCCTGCCCATCCCGGTGCTGTTCATGATTGCGTCGTCGATCGCTCTCGCGGTCAACTTCCCGGCGGTCAAGGATCAGGGCGAAGCAATCGCACGCCATTCGTCGAGCATCGTCTCCGTTGTCGCGATGGTGCTGGCAGCAGCGGTGCTGACCGGCGTTTTCCAGGGAACCGGCATGGTCGAGGCGATGGCAGAGTGGCTGCTCCAGGTCATTCCCGACGCGATGGGCCCGCATCTGGCCGTCATCACGGGCGTCCTGAGCATTCCGCTCACGTTTTTCATGACCAACGACGCGTTCTACTTCGGTGTGCTGCCGGTGCTGTCCGAGACGGCAGCCCAGTACGGCATCGAGCCGGTGGAGATGGCGCGCGCTTCGATCACCGGGCAGGCCGTGCACATGCAGAGTCCGCTGGTCCCGGCGATCCTGCTGCTGGTCACGCTCGCCGGTGTGTCCCTGGCGGATCACCACAAGAAGGTCCTGTGGCGAGCAGGCCTGATCTCGATCACGATGCTCGTGGTCGGTGTCGGATTGGGGCAGATCCCCTTCTGAGTGCGATCAGTTGTGGAAGGGGCACCGGCCTTGGTCGGTGCCCTTCTTCTTTTTAGTCACGAAGTTGGGCCGGATGTCGAGATCGGGCTCGTCGTACAGGCGGTGGAACGTCGGCGTGAGCGAGCTGGACATGGGCGGGTTCACCCATGACCAGTCGGTCGGGCACTTGCGCCCGGCCTTGTCCTCACGCGCGATATGATCGATGAATTGCTTTGCGACAGTGTGATGGTCGACCATGATGACGCCGGCCTTGCGGTAGCTGTGGATAACTGCGCGGTTCAGTTCGACCAGTGCACGGTCCTTCCAGAGCGTGCGGTCGTGGCTCATGTCGAGCTCCATCATCGCCCCGATGGTCGGCAACATGTTGTAGCGATCGGTGTCGCTGAAGTTGCGTGCACCGACCTCGGTGCTGACGTACCAACCGCTGAACGGTGTGCAGGGATAAACGATTCCGCCGATGTCGAGGTTCATGTCCGAGACCGCGGGAACGGCATGCCATTTAAGCCCCAGATCAGCGAACCAGCTGTATTCGGGATGCTCGATCTCGACCTCGAGAACGAGGTCGGTCGGGACGTCGAAGTACTGCAGGGGTTCGTCGGGAACCGAAATCAGCACGGGGAGAACGTCGAACGCCGTGCCGGCGCCCTTCCATCCCATCGCGGTGACCTGAGCGGTGAGATCGACGTGCCACGGGTCGCCCAGGATGGTGCCGTCCGGTTGCCGGTAGCCGGCGTAGCGGATCAGTTGCGGGCTGAGGATGCGGTACTCCTGGCCGTCCTCGCGGGGAAGCGGCCCGACCGTCACGACGGACTGCAGAGCGCCGCCGTTGGTCGACAGTCGCAGGTGCTCCCAGCACGCTTCTGCGAGAGCGGAAGCCGTGACGGCATCGCGCGCGTCGATGAGTTTGAGGGTCCGCCAATGCGCGCGACCGACGCACCTGGCGTGGTTTCGCCAGGCGAGTTTGGCGCCGACGAGCAATTCCTCCGCTGTGTGCGTGTAGGTACCGGTCCGGTGGAGCTCACGCAAGGCCTCGCGCCGCCGAGACGTCGGGAGGTGGCCCAGTTCCGGAGAGTCGAAAAATTCGACGCACTCGAGTTCCCGACGTTGAAGCTCGGTCAGCGTCGGGGTGGTGGAGGCGATCTGGGACGTAAGCCCGCTATCGGTGGGCAATTCGTCCTGTCGAACAAAATCCACGGCACGACTCCTGTTTGGCTGGTTGAGATTTCGCTGAACGTTAGCTCGGCGATTGAGAGTGTCGAAGCTCTTGTTTATCTTGCACGCAAGAATAAGAAAGGGACGGTCACACCGCGAAATGGGGTCGCATTGTGACACTTGTCCAGAATGATTTACGAGTCAGACATTTGTGACATAAGCTGCAGACGAAATTCCGCGGCGGGTCTTGCCGCGTCTAGTCGGGACGAGGATGAGCGTGGATTCGCAAGCAATCTCTCTGGTCCGGTCGAGCTTCAAATCCGTCGCTGCGGTAGAAGATGGTCCGGAACGGCTCGCCCGTACCTTCTATTCGATCCTGTTCGCTCGATCGCCCGAAACGCGGGAGTTCTTTCCGGCGGCGATGGATGTGCAGCGGGACCGGCTTGTCGGCGCTATCGCTCACGTCGTCGAACGCCTCGACGAGTCCGACGCGATACTCGAGTACCTCGCGCAGCTCGGCCGCGATCACCGCAAGTACGGCGTCACCGACGAGCATTACACGGCAGTCGGCAATGCCCTGATCGAAGCACTCGAGACTTTCGGTGGCGCCGAAATGTGGACAGACGAGGTCGACAGCGCATGGCGCAACGCGCTCGCGATCATCTCGGCAGCGATGATGGACGCCGCCAACGCGGAGGACGGCCCGCCCGCCTGGAGTGCCACCGTCATCGAATGCCGCCCGGTCATCAAGGGCGTCGCCGTCGTCAGGCTGCAACTCGACCAGACTATGCAATACCGCGCCGGTCAGTACGTCAGCGTGCAGGTCGCCGCGAGGCCGCGGATGTGGCGCTACCTCTCACCGGCCACGCCGTACGACGGGACTGGAGTCCTCGAGTTCCACGTTCGTCAGGTCACCGGCGGGTGGGTCAGCCCGGTCATGGTGAACCAAACCGCTGTCGGTGACACCTGGGTGGTCGGTTCGCCCATCGGCGCCCTGGGGATTCCGGAGAACTCCAAGGACCTTTTGATGATCGCGTCGGGAACAGGTGTCGCGCCTCTTCGCGCTCAGATCCTCGAACTGATCCGACGCGGCAACACTCGCAAGGTCCAACTGTTCTACTCCGGACAGCATCCGTGCGATCTCTACGACCTTCCTCATCTGTGGAAGCTGGCCGAGAAGCACCCGTGGCTCACGATCATCCCGGTCTCGGAAGAAGACGAGAATCCGTGGTGGCACACCGAACCGGAACCGCTGCCGCCGATCGGCATGGCAAGGCGCATCGTCGGCAAGGTCGGTAAGGTCGTGACCTCGTTCGGGGACTGGGCGGGCTACGACATCCAGGTCGTCGGCAGTGAATCCATGGTCAACAGCACCAAATTCAGGCTTCGCGCGGTGGGCATCGACGTCGACACCGTTCGCAATGATCCGACGTACTGACCGTCAGTACGGATCGAACTGAATGACCTCGGCCGGCGTTCCGGCCTCGATCAATCGATCACGCGTCGATCGAACCATGGCCGCTGATCCGCACACCAAGACCTGATGTTCGGTGAATGCACCGTACGACGCGACGACGTCGGCGAGCGTGCCTTCGATGAGATGATCGTCGCCGAATCCGATGTCGACGTTCAAACGGTCGAACCACCCGTCGGGCGGGCCGCCGTCGGAGAGATCTTCGACGACGGGAATGGGCTGCAACCACGGAAACTGATCGGCGAGCAGCCACAACATGTCCGCTGCGTAAAGATCGCGAAGCGTTCGGCCACCGAAGAAGAGGTACACCTGCGGCGGGTTCGGGGTCTGAGCCAGATCGAGAATGATCGACCGGAGTGGGGCCAAGCCGGTTCCGCCCGCGACCATGATGACGGTGGGGCCGTTCTCGTCGACGGACAGGTTGCCGCGCGGGTCGAGGATCTGCCAGACGTCACCAGGCTGGGTGTTCTTGACTATCGAACCGCTGACCCAACCGCCGGGAACCGTCTTGACGTGAAACTCCAACTTCCCGTCGTGTGAGGGAGGCAGTGCGGGGGAGAGTCGACGGAGCAACCGCGAATTCTGCGGGACGCTGACGTCGACGTACTGGCCGGGTCGGAACGGGACGACGTCGCCGACAAGACGAACAACCGCCAGATCCTCACGGAGACGGTGATGTTCGACGACTGTGCTCGACCAGGTTCGCTGGGCCATGAAAGTTCTCCTGTAGTCAGTAGAGCGGGTCGTGCCGGATCTGGTCGAGCGGAGTTCCGCCGGCACGCAAGGCGTAGACGGTGGTCTTGATCATCGACGGTGACCCCGAGATCTGCACCTGACGGTCGGCCCACGAGCCGAACTGCGAGACCACTTTTCCGATCGGTCCGATCAGTCGGCTGTGCATTCCGAAGGGTGGCTCCAGCACCGGTCCGTTGTGCCACCAAGGGTTTTCGGGTTCTTCGGAAACCGGTACGACGGTCAACCACGGATTACTGAGCGAGATGTGCCAGAGCGTTTCGAGGTCGTAGAGGTCGCACGGATACCGGCCGCCGACGAACAGGTGCACGCGCGGATTGTGCGCACGTTGGGACATTTCCATCACCTGTGCCCGCAGTGGGGCGATGCCGGTGCCGGATCCGATCATGAGAACGTCACGGTCGCTGGTGAAGTCGACCTCGAGACCGCCGAGGGGAGTGGACATGACCCAGCGGTCACCGACGTTGGTCTCGCTGACGATCGCGGGGCTGACCCATCCTCCCGACACCTTGCGGATGTGGAACTCGAGCTGACCGAAAGGGTTGGTCGGAATCGCCGGTGAGTAGTACCGCCACATTTTCGGGCGCTGGGGAATCTGAACGCCGACGTACTGTCCCGCCCCGTACGGAATGGGTGGGTCGGCTTCGAGGCGCACTATCGCCAGATCGTCGAGGACTCGTTCGTGGCTGACCACGGTTGCGCCCCAGAGTGCCGGGGTCGTATCGGACTCGGCGCCGTCGGCCATCGTGCTCACGACGAGGTCGGTGAACTGAGACCAGGCGTCCTCCAGTTCCGGCGTCCACTTGTAGCGACTGTGCGCGCTGGTTCCGTACATCGACCGAACTGCGCGCTCGAGTGCAACACCGGCAGCCTCGTAGTGCTCACGCTCGACGCCGTAGCGGCGATGATCGCGGCCGAGTTGGGTGAGGAACTTCCGGATCCGACGATGCTGGGGAAGGTTCTTGACGACGAACTCGATCGCTCTGAAGAAACGGTGCCCCTGCGATTCCATCCCGGCCGGGAACAATGAGCGGTACAGAGGATGTTCCGCGAAGAGGCCGGTGTAGAACACTGCCGAGAAGTGCGCACGGCTCTCTTCGTCGTCGGTCAGAGAATCGAGGCTGGATTGCAGACGGGCGATCACTGTCGGATCCAATCCATCCCCCTTTCGCACCAGCTGCAACTCTCGCCACAATTCTAGTACGGCTCAAAATGTGACCTACGAAACCAACTCGGCCTGGCGAAAACAAACTTGAGCGGAATAGACTCAAGTTTGTCCGCGTTGAGCATATTGACACAGTCGCAATACCAACCGGTCGCGGCTCTTCCCGTTCGACTTCGCCAGAAAGGTGACAAGTGGACTCGTTCACACCAACAACCAAGACCCAGGCTGCGATGACGGCTGCACTGCAGTCGGCGTCGTCGGCGGGTAATCCCGATATCCGGCCTGCCCATCTGCTGGTCGCATTGCTCGACCAGACCGACGGCATCGCTGCCCCACTACTCAAAGCTGTAGGCGTCGACCCCACGGTCGTACACCGTGAAGCACAGGCAATCGTCGATCGCCTGCCCAAGACAACCGGCGCAAGCTCCACCCCGCAACTCGGGCGTGAGGCACTCGCGGCACTCACTGCTGCTCAGCACCTCGCCACCGAGATGGACGACGAGTACGTCTCCACCGAGCACGTCCTCTACGGACTGGCCGGCGGCGACTCCGACGTCGCGCAGTTGCTCGTACGTCATGGCGCTACCCAGGACGCATTGCGTGAAGCCTTCACCACCGTCCGCGGCAGCGCTCGCGTCACCAGTCCGGAGCCCGAAGGCACCTACCAAGCGCTGGAAAAGTACTCCACCGACCTCACCGAAGCTGCACGTAGCGGCAAGCTCGACCCGGTGATCGGTCGCGACACCGAGATTCGCCGTGTCGTGCAGGTGCTCTCGCGTCGTACCAAGAACAACCCGGTACTCATCGGTGAGCCCGGCGTCGGCAAGACCGCGATCGTGGAGGGCCTTGCCCAACGCATCGTCGCGGGTGACGTCCCGGAATCGCTTCGAGGCAAGACCGTCGTGTCCCTGGACCTCGGGTCCATGGTCGCCGGTGCCAAGTTCCGCGGTGAATTCGAGGAACGCCTCAAGGCAGTTCTCGACGACATCAAGAACAGTGCCGGACAGGTCATCACCTTCATCGACGAGTTGCACACCATCGTCGGCGCCGGAGCCACCGGTGAATCCGCGATGGACGCAGGCAACATGATCAAGCCGATGCTCGCCCGCGGTGAACTGCGGCTGGTCGGTGCCACCACGCTCGAGGAGTACCGCAAGTACATCGAGAAGGATGCAGCACTCGAGCGTCGTTTCCAGCAGGTGCTCGTCGGTGAGCCCTCGGTCGAGGACACCATCGGCATCCTGCGCGGTCTCAAGGAGCGCTACGAGGTTCACCACGGCGTACGCATCACCGACTCCGCGTTGGTGGCTGCTGCCGCGCTGTCGGACCGGTACATCACCTCGCGGTTCCTGCCGGACAAGGCCATCGACCTCGTGGACGAAGCCGCATCGCGACTTCGTATGGAGATCGACTCGCGACCCGTCGAGATCGACGAGGTGGAACGCACTGTTCGCCGACTCGAAATCGAAGAAGTGGCACTCGAGAAGGAGACAGACGACGCGTCCAAGGCTCGGCTCGAGAAGCTGCGTCAGGAACTCGCAGACGATCGCGAAAAGCTCAATCAGCTCAGCACCCGCTGGCAGAACGAAAAGCAGGCCATCGACTCGGTGCGCGTGCTGAAGGAACAGCTCGAAACCCTGCGAGGAGAGTCCGAACGCGCTGAGCGTGACGGCGATCTGGGCAAGGCAGCCGAGTTGCGCTACGGCCGCATCCCGGCGCTGGAGAAGGAACTGGAAGAGGCAGCAGTCGCTTCCGGAGCCGCCTCCGACGGTGACGTGATGCTCAAGGAAGAGGTCGGGCCGGACGACGTCGCAGACGTGGTCGCAGCCTGGACCGGCATTCCGGCCGGCCGGATGATGGAAGGCGAGACCGAGAAACTGCTCCGCATGGAGTCCGAACTCGGCAAGCGCGTCGTCGGCCAGACCGACGCCGTCGTCGCCGTCTCGGATGCGGTTCGCCGCGCCCGAGCAGGTGTCGCCGACCCCAATCGGCCCACCGGTTCCTTCCTGTTCCTCGGCCCGACCGGCGTCGGTAAGACGGAGCTCGCCAAAGCCTTGGCGGACTTCCTCTTCGACGACGAGCGCGCGATGATCCGTATCGACATGAGCGAATACGGTGAGAAGCACTCGGTGGCCCGACTCGTCGGTGCCCCTCCGGGCTACGTCGGCTACGAAGCCGGCGGCCAGCTCACCGAAGCAGTTCGGCGACGCCCGTACTCGGTGGTCCTCTTCGACGAGGTCGAGAAGGCACACCCCGACGTGTTCGACGTCCTGCTTGCAGTGCTCGACGAAGGCCGTCTCACCGACGGTCAAGGCCGCACGGTGGACTTCCGCAACACCATCCTGATCCTGACCTCCAACCTGGGATCCGGTGGCACGCGGGAGCAGGTCATGGACGCGGTACGCCACGCGTTCAAGCCCGAGTTCATCAACCGTCTCGACGACGTGGTCGTCTTCGACTCGCTCTCCGAAGAGCAGTTGGAGCACATCGTGGACATCCAGCTCGAGCAGCTGCAGAAGCGTCTGGCTGCGCGTCGTCTCACCCTCGAGGTGAACGGTGCTGCCCGGATGTGGCTCGCGGTGCGCGGCTACGACCCGCTGTACGGCGCTCGGCCTCTGCGTCGACTCGTTCAGCAGTCGATCGGCGACCAGCTCGCCAAGCTGCTCCTGGCCGGCAAGGTCCAGGACGGCGACACCGTGCACGTCGGTGTCAGTGAGGACGCGGATCAGTTGGTTCTGTCCTGATTCGGTAAGTGGAATGCCCCGCCGATCCAAGTGGATCGGCGGGGCATTCGCATTTTGTTCTACCCTGGATGGCTGGATGCTCGAACTGGGGATGTCTGCACCCGCGCCTCTCCGAACGACTTCGACGCTCTTTCGTCCCAACCGAAGGTGAGCCAGGCATGACCGATCAGAACGATCCGCGTAACTCGGGTGGGCCGCGCCGTGAGGATCCCGAGGCCACCGAGGTGTGGGGGCGTACGCCCGACCAGCCGACAGAGCAGTACGGGACGGTGTCCGGCCAGAATCCGAACCAGCCGACGGAGTACTTCGGTCAGCAGCCGGGGGCGGGGCAGTATCCGGGGGCACAGCAGTATCCCTACGGTGGCCCGGATCAGAACACGGAGTACTTGGGGCAGCAGGGGCAGCAGCCGAATCCCACGCAGGCCTTCCCCGCCTACAACCCGCAGTTCGATCCGCAGGCCCCGCCGCCGGGTGCGACGCAGGCATATCCGCCGTACACGGCCCAGCAGTACGGGAACCCGGATCAGTACGGGAATACACAGCAGTACGGAAATACACAGCAGTATCCGGTTGCCGGTGGTGGCGGGGGAGTTCCGCCGGAACAGCCGTTCATCGAAGACGGGTCGTCGGGCGGCGGCAAGAAGCGCAAGCTCGCGACGTGGGTGGCTGCCGGCGTGGTCGGGATCCTGGTCGCCGTGATCGCGATCGTCGCGTTCTCGGCGTTCGGTTCGAACGACAAGGGAACCCAGACCGCTTTCGTTCCGCCGACCACTACGACGCAGGCGCCGACCACCACACCGCCGAAGGCGAGCACCACGGCACCGACTCCGACGACGGATTCCCCGCTCAGCCAGCTCCCGGGCGGGCTCGGCGAAGTCATCGGCGACGCCGGGGGAGCCGTCGGCACCGTCAAGTCGAACGACGGCGGCACGTTGGTCATCGATTCGATCGGTGGATCGCAGGTGACGGTTCTGACCACAGCCGACACCACCCTCATCGCGCTCAACCGCGCCACGATCGCCGATCTGCAACCAGGAGACAACATCGTCGTCGACGGAACTCCGGTGGAGAACGGCACGATGACCGCCAACACGATTCTGAGTACGTCGTTGCCGAAGTTCGGCAACTGAGTCGTTCACGACACATCAGGCGAGTCCACCAGGGTGTCGCGGGAGGTTGAGGCCGCGAGTCGCTACCCTGGAGGGTGATGACTGGAATGTGGTTCGGACTGGCAGCAATTGCACTCGCAGGCGCGGGTGCGCTCCTGTACGTCGACAGGACGAGGCGAGATCAATCCGGGCGAGTGCGTCAGATCTGGGCCAAGGCACAGGGATACACGTACACGGCCACTGACGATCAGCTGGCGGGCGAATGGCATCGCGCGGTCATGGCGAAGCAGGACTACCTGACTGCCACCGACGTCGTCCGAGGCCGTCGTCGCGGAGAGCAGTTCGTGCTGTTCGACCTGGAAGAGACCGCAACCATCGTCGCCGTTCGCCGCGAGATCGGGTCGGACGTCGACATCGATCTTCGGTTGAAATCGACGGCTCCGCCCAAGGACGGCGACCTGAACCTGCTGGGTGCGATCGGTTCACGAGTCGTCTTCGCGACCGATCTCGAGATCGCACGTCGTGTCTGTGATCAGCGCATGGTGGCGTTCACCGAATCGGTTCCGCCGTCGATCAGCATGCTGTGGAGCGAAGGCCAGTGGACTCTCGGCTCGCTCCCCGTAACCAGCAACGGTCGGGATTGGGACGCTGCAATCGAGTCGGTTGCGCGCCTGTCCGGCATTCTGCATGTCCTGCCTCCCGTCACCGATCCCAACGAACTCGAGGTCGATCACGATCCGAGCCGCCCGCGGCCGGGCGCCGAGAAGTCTCGCCCAACTCCGGATCCGGTAGAACAGCCCCGTTCGCGTCAAGAGCAGCCGCCACGTGAAGCTCCGCCGCGTGAATTTGCCCCGCGTGAGTCCGCACCGCGTGAGCCTGCACCGCGGGAATCTGCGCCACGTCAGGACCAATCGCTGCGCAAGCCCGAGGCGGCTGACAAGCCGGCTCAGCGTCCGGCGTCCCAGCGCTCGGGCACAATTCGCCCGGTCGACTGACCTTTAAGGTTCCCGTCCCGCCGCGATAACCACTAGCGTGGCCGGTATGTCGACTTCCCACTCGGATCGCCCTGTGCGTCCCGTTGCCCTGGTGACCGGACCTACCTCTGGTCTCGGCGCCGGTTTTGCCAAGAAATACGCCTCCCTCGGATACGACCTGGTTCTCGTCGCACGTGACGAGGTCAGATTGCACGACCTCGCGTCCGAGTTGAAGACGATGTTCGGCACCGAGTCGGAGATTCTGGTTGCCGATCTCGCATCGGAGGCTGGACGCGACACCGTCGCGCTTCGTCTGGAGAAGGGCGTCGAGGTGTTGGTGAACAACGCCGGATTCGGTACCTCCGGCGAGTTCTGGACTGCAGATCCGGCGCTTCTTCAGTCTCAACTCGACGTCAACGTCACCGCCGTGATGCGGCTGACCCGTGCGGCGCTGCCCAGCATGATCGCGTCGGCGCACGGAACGATTGTCAATGTGGCGAGCGTCGCGGGCCTGCTGTCCGGCCGGGGTTCGACGTATTCGGCAAGCAAGGCCTATGTCATCTCGTTCACCGAAGGGCTTTCCGGCGGGTTGGCCGGGACGGGAGTGCGCGTTCAGGCGCTGTGCCCGGGCTTCATCCGCACCGAGTTCCACGAGCGTGCGGGCATCGAGATGTCCACGATCCCCAAGCCGATGTGGTTGAGCGTCGACCAGGTGGTTGCGGCGTCGATGAAGGATCTCGGTGACGACAAGGTCATCAGCATTCCGGGAATTCAGTACAAGGTCCTCACGACGGCCGGGCGTCTGGTTCCCAAGGGGCTGGTTCGCCGGTTGACCAACATCGTTGGACGAGGCCGCGGGCGCACGTAGCCCAGAGGCAGCAGCCGAACGTAGCCCAGAGGCAGAAGCCGAACATAAGCCAGTGGTCGGTAGGCTGAGCACTCATGAGCGATCGTGAGGATTTGGCTGCGCTGGTGCGCGAATTGGCTGTTGTACACGGAAAGGTGACGCTGTCTTCGGGCAAGGAAGCCGACTACTACGTCGACCTTCGCCGCGCGACACTTCACCACAAGGCGGCGCCGCTGATCGGCTCGCTGCTGCGTGAACTGGTCGCGGACTGGGATTTCGACGCAGTCGGAGGTTTGACGATGGGCGCCGATCCGGTTGCGATGGCGGTGATGCACGCTCCCGGACGCCCGATCGACGCGTTTGTCGTTCGCAAGGCTGCGAAGGCTCATGGGATGCAGCGTCAGATCGAGGGCCCGGACATCGTGGGCAAGCGTGTCCTGGTTGTCGAGGACACGACCACGACGGGCAATTCTCCGTTGACAGCAGTGAAGGCTCTGCGCGAGGCAGGGGCCACAGTGGTCGGAGTCGCTACCGTCGTCGATCGCGCGACGGGTGCGGACGCGATTATCGGTGCCGAGGGCGTCGAGTACCGATCGCTGCTGGGCCTGGAAGATCTGAACCTGAGCTGACGCCCCGTGAGTGGTTAAGGGGTCCCTGCACTCCTCAACCACTCACAGGGGTCAGTCGCCTACGGTGACGGCGAGTGCTTCGTCGACGCTGTGCGGCGCGGGATCGTGGTCGTCGACGTGTGCGAGGACCTTGCGTCCGCTCGACAGGACGAACACGGCGGCGAGGGTGAGCACCGCGCCGACCCAGAACGGCATGTGGACGTTGGACTCGCCGAGCTTGCCGGCTACCCACGGAGCTGCGGCGCCGCCGACGAATCGAACGAAGCTGTAAGCAGCCGAGGCGGTCGACCGTTCCACGGGAGCCGAGATCATGACGGTTTCGGTGATGAGTGTGTTGTTCACACCGAGGAACAACCCGGCGAGGACGACACCCACGATCAAGACGATCTTGTTCTCGGTGAAGAGCGCCATCATGCCGAGGTCGAGTGCGAACAGTGCCAGCGCCAGCATCATCATCGGTAGTGTGCCGAAGCGTCGTTGCAGGCGAGGAGCGAGGAAAACCGACGAGATCGCCAGCATCAGGCCCCAGCCGAAGAAGATGAATCCGATCGGGTACGCCCCCATGTCGAGGGGGAACGGTGTGTACGCGAGCAGCGTGAAGAATCCGTAGTTGTAGAGCAGCGCGGTGATGGCAACGGTGAGTAGCCCGCGGTGCCGCAGCGCCTGGAACGGTGCAGCGATGGATGTGTGGTGTTCGGGCTTGGGTGCGCTCGGAAGCATCACGACGATGAGAATGAAAGCAACCGCCATCAGGGCTGCGACGCCGAAGAACGGTGCGCGCCAGCTGATGTCACCGAGAACGCCGCCGACCAGCGGTCCAACCGCGATACCGATGCCCAGTGCAGCCTCGTACAGGATGATCGCCCGTGCGACGCCGCCGCTGGCCGCGCCGACGATGGCCGCCAGTGCCGTTGCGATGAAGAGTGCATTGCCCAGTCCCCAGCCGGCACGGAATCCGACGATCTGGCCGATGGTGCTGGAAGCGCCTGCCAGAGAGGCGAACACGATGATGATGGCAAGGCCTACAAGAAGCGTTTTCTTGGCGCCGATGCGGCTGGACACCACACCGGTGATGAGCATGGCCACGCCGGTGACGAGCATGTAGCTGGTGAACAGGAGCGAAACCTGCGACGGTGTGGCGTCGAGTTGTTCGCCGATCGGCTTGAGGATCGGATCGACCAATCCGATGCCCATGAAGGCGATGACGCTGGCAAAGGCTACCGCCCACACCGCTTTCGGTTGTTTCAGGAGGCTCGGCGGAGCCTCGTTCTGGTGCGTTGATGTCGCGGTCGTGTTGCTCACGGCCACCTCCTTTTTCAGTGGTGGGTATTTCAGCTGGGGTCGGAAGTCTTGATGATGGACCGCAATTCGGCCAATCCGTCGGCCAGTTTCTTGATCTGCTCGGGCCCGAGTTCGACGAAGTGGGGGACTAGAGCGTCGGCGATCTCGTTTCGGCCGTCGTTCAGGATCTTTCGACCCTTCTCGGTCATGGCGACGCGCACTGCGCGGGCGTCCTCCGGGTCGGCGCGGCGTTCGACGTAACCGTTCTCGCCGAGTTTGCGCAGTAGGGCAGTGGCAGAGGGCTGCGAGCTTCTGTCGAGTCGAGCGAAATCGCTGATCCGCATTTCGCCGTATTCCTCGAGGAGTGAGAGCGCGCGCAGCCAGGCGCGTGGGTACTGATCGGACGCGAAAGAACCTGCCAGCTTCGCGAAGCGGTGCGTGTTGCTCACGAGGTTGACGAGTAGTTCGTGCAGTTGCTGCTCTTCATCTGTCACGAAAAATATTATTGCATAGGGTAACTATGTAAATCAACGAGTCCGTAGAAGGTGGTCCGTCACACTCGTGGTGACCAGTGCCGCGATGTCGAGGCCGGGTGCAACGAGCGCGAGGCTTCGATTTGCCGCCAGCACTGCGATGCCGTGGGTTCCGGACCAGATGGTCACTGCAGAAGTGGTGGGATCGGACGCGTCGGCCTCTTCGGTCAAGGCTTGCAGGGCGGCGAAGAGCGGGAGTGAAGACTCTCGGAGGTTGCTGCCGGCGGCTTCGAGGAGGTCGTGGCGAAACATCAACTCGAACATCGCCGGCCGCTCCTGGGCGAATGACACGTATTCGATTGCTGCCGAGATCAATCGGCTACGAGCGGGTTGTTTGCCGACAAGTGTCGGTTGGAGTCTTTCGGTGAGATCGCGCAGGCCGTGTGAGGCAATTGCGGCAAGCAGGCTGTTGTGGGTCGGAAAGTATCTCCGCGGGGCGCCGTGCGACACGCCCGCACGACGCGCGATCTCCCGTAGCGTCAGTTCTGTGGCGCCGTCGGCATCGAGAATCTCGACGCCGGTGGCGACGAGTGTTTCGCGAAGGCTGCTGACAGTCATGGAAGACAGTGTCTATTATTCTGGGCGTAGACACTGTCTACTAGACGGAAAAGGTGATGCCCTGTGCTCTATTGGTTGTTCAAATACGTTCTGATCGGCCCGGTCCTCTGGCTGTTCGGGCGGCCGACGATCGAGGGGCAGCACCACATCCCCAAGAAAGGGCCGGTGATTCTCGCCGGAAACCATCGGGCAGTCGTCGACTCGTTCTTCCTGGTCCTCATGGTGCGCCGACGCATCACCTTCGTCGCGAAGAGTGAATATTTCACCGGGACCGGTGTGAAGGGCGCGATGCAGCGCTGGTTCTTCGGTGGGGCGGGTCAGGTGCCGATCGACCGTAGCGGCGCCGATGCCTCCCGTGCGGCATTGGACACGGCCATCGGAATTCTCGACAAAGGCGGCGTCTGGGGGATCTATCCCGAGGGAACGCGATCGCCCGACGGATGCCTGTACAAGGGAAAGACCGGAGCGATTCGTGTCGCCTTGGAAACCGGGGCGCCGGTCATTCCCGTCGTCGTGCACGGCGGCGACGCAGTCAACCCGCCGGGTACGCGGATGTGGCGCTTCAGCAAGGTCCGGATCACGGTAGGGGAGCCGATCGACTTCTCTCGGTACCGCGAACTTCGTGGCTACCAGGCCGTCGTGCGCGCGGCGACGGACGAATTGATGGCGGTGCTCTGTGACCAGTCGGGGCAGGAATACGTCGATGTCTACGGCGCGGACGTCAAATCCGGCGACGCTGCCTGAGTGACCCAGTACGGTCGCTGTTGGACGTGTAACCAACAGGAGGATTGTGATGGCGGGCAAGTGGGGCATCGAGCACGCAGTTTTTGCGGCGGCGACGGCAGCGACGGTGGTCGGGGCAGTGGTCGGTAACGAGCGGGTTCAGCAGATCGCGAAACCGTTGATCGCACCCGCCCTGGCCGCCCGAGTGCTGCGCAAGCGCTCGGAGACGGAAACTGCCGATACCGCACTGCTTCTCGCCGGCCTCGCCGCTGCGACCGTCGGCGACGTGTTCATGATCGACCCGGACAACGATGCTCGTCTGGTCAAGGGCGCGTCGTCGTTCGCGGTGATGCAGGCCAGTTACTCGGCTCTTCTCCTGCGCCGCGGGGCACGGCCGACCCGTGCTGCCCTCAAACCCCGCATCAGCGGTTGGTCGACGGCGTCCGGTCTGCTCCGTGCCAAGGCACCGAGCGTGTCGACGCCGCTCACCGGATACGGATTGATGTTGGGAACCACCTCGACGTTGTCGGCGGACCCCGCTCTGGCACCGCAGTCCAAGGCCGTGCTCGACGTTGTCGTCCCGAACAAGGATCGACGCTCCTGGCTCGGATTGGGCGGAGTGCTCTTCACCGCGTCCGACGGGCTGATCGTGGTGCGTCGACTGTTCATCCGTGGGACCGCCGGCCGCGCCGCTGCCGAGGGTGTGATCCTGGCGTCGTACGCGGGAGCGCAACTGATGCTGGTGGAGGGCATGTTGGCGCTGGGACGCAAGAAGAGCGTCTAGTTTTTCACGGGCACAGCATGATTCGGTCTCGGTTCTTCGGGTCCACCATGACGGTGACCGTGGATCCGGGAGTGATCTTGTCTTTGAACTCGGGTCGGATCTCGTACTCGATCCGGCCCGAGTACGAATCGGAACCTGGAACCGTGAGGCGGAGTGCGAGCTTGGCCAACTCGCCGTCGACGGTTCGGCGCAGGGGTGTGACCTTGTCGATTCGTGCCCACCCTTCGAGGCCGTGCTTTTCGAGCTTGCGCTCGGCGCGGGTCGGTCGATTGGCCCAGGCCATTCCGAATCCGAGTACCGAGCCGAAGGCGGCGAGTAGTCCGCCGATCTGATAGGGCAGAGTGCCGGGTGGGGTGTGATCGACCAGCCATCCGAGCCACACCGCGAGCACGATCAGATATCCCACCGCGATGAAACACACGGTGTGTACGACGCGACGGTGATTCATCAGATTTCCTCCACATCCAGGATAGCCTGACCGGATGAGCGAACCGAACGTCTTCATCACCGGTGCTGCGGCTGGAATCGGGCGGGAGACGTCGCTGTTGTTCGCGCGCAACGGATACCGCGTCGGCGCGTTCGACATCGCCGACGCCGGCCTTGCCTCCTTGAAGGCCGAGATCGACGGTTTCGGTGGCAGCGTCGTGACGGGTGTCCTGGACGTCACCGATCCGGTGGGATGGGCGCAGTGTCTGGCCGATTTTGCCGGGGAGTCCGGGCGTCTGGACATCCTGATCAACAATGCGGGCGTGCTCTCCTCGGGACGGTTCGAGGATATTTCTCTTGCGGCGCATCGCCGAATGGTCGACATCAACATCACCGGCACCCTCAACGGCACGCACACGGCTTTCCCGTACCTCCGCGATACCGTCGGCGCTCAGGTGGTCAATCTGTGCTCCGCTTCGGCGATCTACGGCCAGCCCGAACTGGCGACGTACGGTGCAACCAAGTTCGCGATCCGCGGCCTGACCGAGGCGCTCGATCTGGAATGGGCACAGCACGACATCCGTGTTCTCGCGCTCTGGCCGTTGTTCGTCCAGACCGCGATGGTCACTGGAATGGACACCGGAGCCACCAGATCGTTGGGTATCAAGCTGACTGCCACCGACGTCGCGAAGGAACTGTGGGCGGCCACACGCGGCGCCGGACGCGTACACAAGGTTCACTACCCGGTCGGAACTCAGGCAAAGCTCTTTCTCAGTGCGTCGCGGTTCTCGCCCGCGTGGCTCTCACGGCTGATGAACAAGCGCGTCACCAGCACTTAGTCGACCACACGATAGAGTGCACTGTCGGCTGTTGCTGGGCCAAGATGACGTGTGTGGAGGTAGTCGGGTGGTTCGTGTTCGGGTGGGGTTCGTCTTGTTGGGCGTCGGGTCGGCGCTCGTGCTCGCAGGGTGCGGCGGGGAGGCGGATTCAGCGCCGACCGTAGCGGCGCAGCCAAGTTCGACCACCACTACCGCAGTGCCGACGACAACCACCACCGTCGCGCCCGTCGTCCCCACGACCACCGAACCACCGACCACGACGCTGCCACCGACGACGACGCTCACGGACGTGCAGTTCGAGCGCAACGAGTCGTACTACTTCACCACTCCCGACGGGAACTTCCAGTGCGGCATCATCAAGTTGCCCACCAGAATCGAAGCCGGGTGCGAGGGAACGACCACTCCGGTTCCGCCGCGGCCGGAGAGCTGCATGGTCAACTGGGGCAACGGTATTCGCGTCACCGACGAGGGTGAGGGTGCTTTCATGTGTTCGGGCGGAGAGGTGTACACCTCGGGCGGTCCCGACGCCGATCCGGTGTTGGCGGCCGGTCAACCGCTGAGCAAACTGGGTTTCACCTGTACGACCACCGCGACAGACGTCTCGTGTGTCAACGATCAGACCACGCACGGCTTCACGGTGGCTGCAGATTCCAACGAGGTGTACTGATGACCGAAGTCGCAGCCGACGACGTCTCCGGTGGGTCCGGTGAACCGGGACCCACCGAGTGGGGCGAGAACCCCAACGGCGTCGGGCCGTGGGCCGAGGAGCACGACACGGAACCGCCGACAGACGAGCGCTACGACCCCGTACTCCTCGCCGAGGGTGATCGTCGAAACGTCTTGGACGAGTACCGGTACTGGACGCGGGAAGCGATAGTCGAGGACATCGACTCGCGCCGTCACACGATGCATGTCGCCATCGAGAACTTCGCGCACGACGCCAATATCGGCACGGTGGTTCGCACGGCAAACGCGTTTGCTGCGGCCGCGGTCCACATCGTGGGGCGTCGGCGCTGGAATCGGCGGGGCGCCATGGTGACCGATCGATACCAACACATCGTTCACCACGCCGACATCAGCGAGCTCGTCGAGTACGCCCGTGAGAATTCACTCACGATCGTTGCCGTCGACAACACCCCGGGGTCGGTGCCGCTGGAAACGGCAAGCCTGCCGCGAGAGTGCATCCTGCTGTTCGGTCAAGAAGGGCCCGGAGTGACCGATCATGCGAAAGAGGTTGCGTCCATGACGGTCTCGATCGCGCAATTCGGGTCGACTCGCAGCATCAACGCCGGTGTCGCGGCCGGGATTGCGATGCACGCGTGGGTACGTGAGCATGCCGATCTCGCCGATTCCCGCTGATCTCGCTCGCGAATTCCGGCTAGCGCGTAGCGCCTCGACCAGACAGGATAGGTAGTTATGCAGGAAGTGTGGGCAGAGCGAGCCGATGCGGCTGAGGGCGCGATAGTCAGTCGTCACCTTCGGCGCCTGTGGGGACTGCCCCGGACAGCACTCGGCGTGGTTGCCTGGCCTGCTGTTCGGCGCGAGCGGATGTTCAAGCCGTGGCACTACTGGTGGCAAGCACACCTGCTTGACACTGCAATCGACGCGCTCGAACGTGACCCGACGCCCAAGCGTCGTCGCCGGGTGGCGAAGGTCGCCCGCAGTGTGCGGGTCCGCAACGTCTCGGCGTGGACCAACAACTATTACGACGACATGGCGTGGCTGGGCCTCTCGCTCGAACGTGCTCAACGTATGTTCTCGGTCGATCACCGGACCGCGGTCCAGGCGCTCGAATCGCAACTCTTCGATTCGTGGTCCCCGGCCGACGGCGGCGGTATTCCGTGGTGCAAAGGTTCCGATTTCTACAACACACCGGCAAACGGACCCGCCGGAATCATGCTGGCGCGCACCGGAAAACTCTGGCGCGCGCAGGCAACGGCCGACTGGATCGACGAGACGCTGCGGGATCCGGACTCCGGACTGATCTTCGACGGTATCCGCCGCGACGGCACCCTCGAGCGCGCGATCTATTCGTACTGTCAGGGCGTCACGCTGGGGTTGGAAACCGAGTTGTCGACGCGATTGGGCGAGCCGCGTCACCGCGAGCGAGTCCACAAACTCGTCGACGCGGTGTACGACGGAATGACCGAGTACGGAGTCATCACGGGCGGTGGCGGAGGCGACGGCGGGCTGTTCAACGCAATCCTGGCTCGCTACCTGGCGTTCGTGGTGGTGAACCTGTCCTGGGAGACTCACGAGGACCTGCGAGCGCGCGAACTCGCAGCGCAGATCGTTCTGTCCTCCGCGGAAGCTGCCTGGAACAACAGACTGCAGATCGAAGGTCTGCCGCTGTTCGGGCACGACTGGACCAAGGATGCTCAGTTGCCGAGTCTGTCCGGCGACATCGCCACCTTTGCCGCCGGAACCGTGCGCTCGTCGAGCGTGCCCGAGCGAGACCTCTCGGTGCAGGTGGGTGGGTGGATGCTCATGGAGGCGGCCTTTGTCGTCTCGGCGGCTGGATACCCGCGTAAGCGTTAGGCTTTTCCCTCATGGAATCCCGGCACGTGGTCGACACGGACGGCGTACGTCTTCACATCGATGTCGGTGGGGCAGGCGCGGACGTTCTGGTTCTCTCCGGCGGCCCGGGATGCGTTCACTATCTTGCTCACGACGAGCTGGTTCCGGAAGGAATGCGCGCGTGGTGCCCTGAGCCACGCGGAGTCGGCCGGTCCGGTGGCGGCGCTCATACGATGGCGCAGGCGGTTGCGGACCTCGAACTCGTCCGACGCACGTTCGAGATCGACAGCTGGGTCGTGCTGGGGCACTCGTGGGGATCCGACTTGGCGGTGCGGTACGCACTCGACTGTCCGGAATCGGTGTCCGGCGTCGTCGGCATCGCGGGGCACGGCCTCCACAAGGACCGGACCTGGTCGAAGCAGTACGAAGCGGGAATCGAGCCGGACCCGCACATACCTTGGGAACCTGTTGTCTGGCAATCGCTTCAAGAATCGTTCATCGAATGGATCCATGAACCACAGCTGTTTCGGCAGTTGGCCGACTCACCCGTGCCCATGACATTTCTCGCGGCGGCCGACGATATTCGCCCGTCGTGGCCGTTGCAGCAACTGGCCGAGCTCGTGCCTAACGGTAGTTTCGAGGTCGTCGACGGTGTCGCGCACAACTTCTGGCAGTCTCGCCCGCTCCTGTGGAGGAAGATCGTCACCGAGGCTTGTGCGACGCACTCTCGACTCTCCTGATCTCCACCAGGATCCGCTCCGCAACGGTCTGGTATCCCAGGCTCCGATTGACGGTCAGCATCGGGTGGTTTTCCGCGTTCACCGTTGTGTAAATCTTTTGCAGCGAGGGAAATTCAGCTGCCAACACAGACGCTTGTTGCTCCTTGACCCACCGAGCGAGACCGTGTCCGCGGTGCTGGGGAAGTACCACGGTGTCGTGCTGTGATGCGTGGGTGCTGTCATGTTCGTCCACCGTCACCACTGTCGCTGCGGCTACTTCGCCGACGCTGTCGTCGACCGCGCAGCACACCAGGAGTACTTGAGAGCCACCCGTCATCTTCTGTTCCCACGATCTGACCTCGTCGGCTCCCCAATTACGTTCGGGCATCTGCAGTTCGGCGCCCGGCGCGTCGAGGAGTCGGTTCAATGCCTCCGAGAAGGAGTGGACCAGCTCGTCCGGGGTTCGGTTGCGCCAACTGACGATTCGATAGCCGGGGCGGGCGCTGTGTGCGGTGGGAGGGCTGAGGTGCTGAACCTGGTTGGCCAACCGAAGCAACACACGGTGGCCGTCGAACGATCCCAGGAAATGCTCGGCTGCGCTTCCGACGAGCGCCGTCACTCTGATTCTTCGCACGCCGAACCCGGCGATGTCGACTTCGGCGAGTTCGGCAAGCGCTCGTCCTACCCCTCGTCGCTGCGCGTGGGGTGTCACGTACATCCGAAACTCTGCGAGATCAGGTTCCGCCGAGTTGCGTCGCGCCTGGGCGATACCGAGGACCTCGTCCGTTCCGCCGTCGCGTGCGATCCAACGCCACACATCGACTGATCCGTCCTCGGCCTCGATCATTTCCATCAGCACCGTCGCTGTCGGCGCAGTTCCGGACAGGTGACGCTGGCCTTCGGCGAAGACCTCACACCACTGGTGAAGAACCGATGCTGTCAATCCGGACGGTACGAACTCGGCTACGACTACGCGGCTCACCCATGTGACGATACCGAGCTGCCAACCCCGAGTTGGAATCACGCGAACCCTAACCCTGTCGGACTGCGGCGGCAGTTGCCAGCATTCAGGCATGTCTGATTCTCCGCGCCAACTGAGCCTCAACGCGTTCATCCACCCCGCCGGCCATCACGAAGCGGCATGGCGTCATCCGTGGACAACACCGGAACGTCTGTTCGACGTCACGTATTTCCAGGAGATCGCTCGCACTGCTGAGGCGGCGAAGTTCGACGGAATCTTCTTCGCCGACGGTCCCGCGTTGCGCAGCGACGTCGAGCACGGTCCCGCAGGGACGTTGGAGCCGATCACCTTGTTGACGGCCATTGCAGTGGCAACCGAGCGGATCGGATTGATCGCGACGGCGTCGACCACGTACTACGAGCCGTACAACCTGGCTCGGCTGTTCGCCTCACTCGACCACATCTCGAACGGACGCGCTGGGTGGAACATCGTCACCACGGGTACGGATCTGGCTGCCGCCAACTTCGGGCTGGCCAAGCATCCGGACCACGGCGACCGGTATTCGCGTGCAAGGGAATTCGTCGACGCGGTGGTGCGGTTGTGGGACAGCTGGGAGGACGACGCGATCAGTCTGGACCGGGAGAACGGAATCTACGCGGACAGAAACAAGATTCACGAGATCAACTACGTCGGCCGGCATCTTCGGGTGCGGGGACCGTTCAACGCACCGCGAACGCCGCAGGGATACCCGGTGCTGGTGCAGGCCGGGGCGTCCAACGACGGTCGCGCGTTTGCCGGTCAGTATGCGGAGGCGATTTTCACAGCGCACCAGAGACTTTCCGATGCGCAGGCGTTCTACACCGACATCAAGTCGAGGGCTGCTCAGTTCGGGCGCAACCCCGATCATGTCAAGATTCTGCCGGGAATCAGCCCGTTCATCGGTGACACCGAGGAACAAGCCAAGGCGCTGGAGCGAGAATTCAACGAGTTGACTTCGCCGGAGTACGGGCTCGCGCAACTCGGTGCACTCACCGGGACCGATGTTCGGAATCTGGAACTGGATGCACCGGTTCCTGTCGAATTATTCGCGGCGGCAGGTGATGTCACCGACAACAAGCAAAGCAGATTGCAGGTGATCGCCGGCATAGTCGAGCGTGAGCGTCCGACGGTTCGGGGCCTGCTTCATCGTTTGGCGGGTGCGCGCGGACACCGGGTGTTTGCCGGAACCGCCGAGCAGGTGGCCGACACGATCGAGGAATGGTTCACCAGCGATGCTGCTGACGGATTCAATGTCATGCCGCCGTACTACCCGGGTGGACTCGAAATCTTCACCGAACGTGTGGTCCCGATCCTGCAGGATCGCGGTCTGTTCCGGACCGAATACACGGGTACGACGCTTCGTGATCATTTCGGGTTGCCGAGGCCCGAGAGCCAGTTCTCGGGTAGTGCGTCCGCAGTGCAGTAGGCCCGCCTCCCGTTGTCGATAATGACAATGGTTATCATTAAGGTATGAAGCAGCTACCGGTAACCGTGCTGTCCGGATTTCTGGGCGCAGGCAAGACCACACTCCTCAATCACATCCTCGCCAATCGCGACGGCCGTCGGGTCGCCGTCATCGTCAACGACATGAGCGAGATCAACATCGACGCGGCCCTCGTCGCGGGCCAGGGCCACCTCGATCGCACGGAGGAGAAGTTGGTCGAGCTGACCAACGGATGCATCTGCTGCACGCTGCGCGAGGATCTGATCGACGCCGTCGGCGCGCTGGCCCGCGAGGGGCGGTTCGATCAGTTGGTGATCGAGTCCACCGGCATCTCCGAACCGATGCCGGTGGCGGCCACCTTCGACTGGGAATTCGAGGACGGCTTCAGTCTCGGCTCGCTCGCGAAGCTCGACACGATGGTGACCGTGGTGGACGCGTCGACCTTCCTCGGCGAGCTGGCAAAAGGCGAGCGACTGGACGAGCGCAACCTCGAAGCCGGGGAGGGGGACGGACGCAGCATCTCCGATCTCCTGGTTGATCAGGTGGAGTTCGCCGACGTCATCTTGCTGAACAAAACCGACTTGGTGAGTCCGCGGGCGGCGGGAACCGTCGAGGCGACGCTTCGAAGGCTCAACCCCACTGCTCAGCTGATTCGGACCGACCACGGAAAAGTCACCCTCGATCGCGTCCTCGAAACCGGTCTCTACAACCCGGAACTGGCTGCGCAAGTACCCGGTTGGGACGAGGAACTGGCCGGCGGGCACACCCCGGAAACCGAGGAATACGGAATACGCAGCGTCACGTATCGAGCCTCGCGACCCTTTCATCCGGCGCGACTCGAGGCTGCGCTCGGTCAGTTCGCGGGACTCTTGCGAAGCAAAGGCTTCTGCTGGATCGCCAGTCGGCCCGAGTTCGCCGCTATCTGGTCGCAGGCAGGCCCCAACCTCGTCATCGAACCGGCGCAACTGTGGGCGTCGGCCGCGGAGGTGCCAGGGCAGGAGATCGTGTTCATCGGAGTGAAACTCGACCCGGCGACGCCGTCGCGAATCCTCGATCCGGCTCTGCTGACCGATGACGAACTACGCGAAGGACCGCGGGCCTGGACTCGCTACGAGGACCCGCTTCCGGCGTGGGACCAGAGCCACCTGCACTGAGCAGACAGCTTCTAGTCGAGGACTTCTTCTACCTCGACGTCTTCGGCCGGTCGGGCCATTTCCTTGCGGTACTGCCAAATTCCCAACGCGGTGCCGATGACCAAGCTGACCATCATCACGATCAGCACGGCGGGCAGCAACCACGGAACGCGATCGAGGAACGAGCCACCGTAGAAACCGAGCAGCAGGAGTACCGGTGCCCAGATGATCGCGCCGATGGTGCTCGCGATGGTGTAGCGCGTGTGGTTCATCTTGGCTGCGCCTGCGACCATCGGGCACAGGGTGCGAACCCACGGAACCCAGCGGGCGATCAGGACGGCCCAGAACCCGTGTCTCTCCAACAGGATGTTGACGCGGTGCAGATTTTTCTCGGTGAAGTACTTGCCGCCCTTACGGGCTTTGATGTGGTTGCCCGTCCGGTGGCCGATGACGTACCCGACCTGGTTGCCGGCAATGGCAGCGATCATCGCGCCCACCGACAGCGCCCACACGTGGCCTGCACCGGATTCGTGACCGGCAAGCACGATTCCGGCTGTGATCAGCAGTGAGTCGCCGGGGAGAAACAACCCGAGGATGATCGCGCACTCGATGAAGACGAACGTGACGACGATAATCCAGACCAACAGGGGCCCGGCAGTCTCGAGTGGGGAGAAACTGCCGGATGCGAGCGTCATCGTGGTCAGTTCTTCGCCTCGTTCTGCAATCAGGGGGTGGGGTCTTCGGGGACTGTCACCGTCGAATTGTCCGTAGTGGAAGTATTCGCCGATTCACCACGTCTCGACGCCAGAATTCGCTTTCCGATTTCGAAGACGATCGGCAGAACCGACACCAGGACGATCAAGATGAAGATGTAGTCGACATTGTCGCGGATGAATTCGATCTGCCCCAGGAGGTAGCCGAGCAAAGTCACACCGGCACCCCACAGGATGCCGCCGACGATGTTGTAGGTCAGGAACAGTGAGTACTTCATCTTCGAGGCGCCCGCGACAACCGGTGCAAAAGTACGCACGATCGGCACGAACCTCGCCAGGATAATGGTGATCGGGCCGTGCTTTTCGAAGAAGGCATGCGACTCGTCGATGTACTTCTTCTTGAAGAACCGCGCGTCGTCCGTCTTGAACAGGGCAGTTCCGCCCTTGGCGCCGATGTAGAACCCGACTTGGTCACCCAGAATCGCGGCGATCGGAATCGTCACCAGGAGCACCCACAGCGGCGCGAACGGTTCGATCTCGGTGGACTTGGAAGCCGCGATCAGCCCTGCGGTGAAGAGCAGAGAATCGCCGGGCAAGAGCGGAAACAGCAGCCCTGATTCGATGAAGACCACCAGAAGCAGTCCCACCAGAACCCACGTTCCGAAGGAATTCAAGAGGTTCACGGGATCGAGGAAGCCGGGCAGCAAGGCCAGGTTCGTCACGGATTCAGTTGCTGCCTGCACATTCACGGGGGCCAGAGTACCGGCCGAATCTGAGTGTTTCCCACCACCGCAGGTCATCGCGTCGGTGGCGGCGGCCGAGACCGCAAAGAGACGTGACGAGTCGGACTTGCCATACTGCTAGGACCACACGAAGCGCTTTCACATCGCCGAGCGCTCCGAACGACACGTATATGGAGGACTCCCGCCGTGCCTATCGCAACTCCCGAGGTCTATGCCGAGATGCTTGGTCGGGCCAAGGAGCATTCCTTTGCCTTCCCCGCCATCAACTGTGTCGGCTCCGAATCCATCAACGCAGCCATCAAGGGCTTCGCGGACGCCGGCAGTGACGGCATCATCCAGTTCTCGACGGGCGGCGCCGAGTTCGGTTCCGGTTTGGGCGTCAAGGACATGGTCACCGGCGCTGTTGCGCTCGCCGAGTTCGCACACGTGATCGCGGCAAAGTACGACGTCACCATCGCGCTGCACACCGACCACTGCCCGAAGGACAAGCTGGACACCTACGTGCGTCCGCTGCTCGCGATCTCGCAGGAGCGCGTCGACGCCGGTCGTAACCCGCTGTTCCAGTCGCACATGTGGGACGGCTCGGCTATCCCGATCGACGAGAACCTGGCAATCGCCAAGGAACTGCTCGCCCTCTCCAAGGCTGCACGCATCATCCTCGAGGTCGAGATCGGTGTCGTCGGCGGCGAAGAAGACGGCGTCGAGGCCGAGATCAACGACAAGCTCTACACCTCTAGTGAAGACTTCGAGAAGACGGTCGATGCTCTGGGCATCGGCGAACAGGGCAAGTACCTGCTCGCAGCCACCTTCGGCAACGTCCACGGCGTCTACAAGCCGGGCAACGTCAAGCTCAAGCCCGAGGTTCTCGAAGAGGGCCAGAAGGTCGCCGCTGCCAAGCTCGGCCTGGCCGCCGGCTCGCAGCCCTTCGATTTCGTCTTCCACGGTGGATCGGGATCGCTGAAGTCCGAGATCGAGGATTCGCTGAACTTCGGCGTCGTCAAGATGAACGTCGACACCGACACCCAGTACGCGTTCTCCCGTCCGATCGCCGGACACTTCTTCTCCAACTACGACGGCGTCCTCAAGGTCGACGGCGAGGTCGGAAACAAGAAGGCGTACGACCCGCGCAGCTACCTCAAGAAGGCCGAAGCAGGCATGACGGCTCGCGTCGTCGAGGCGTGCAACGACCTGAAGTCGGCCGGACGCTCGGTGTCCGCAGGCTGATCGGCTTCACAACTCAGCTACACAGAACAAAATGCGCGCCGACGAATTTCTCGTCGGCGCGCATTTTCTGTTCAGGTGCTTACTTGCTGGGATCGCAGACCTTCCACGTGCCGTCCTGGCGCTCGAGGTCGAACGTGCGCCACGACTGTTCGCCGGTGCTCGGCAAACTTGCCTGGACCTGAGCGATCGCGGTGTCGTCGGTGATGCGCACCGCATCGACGGCTCCGACCTGCGGGATCGTCTTCTGAGCGACGGCATTGTCGTGGACCTGAGCGAACGCCGCGTCCGGAATAGTGCGGTAGTACTCGCCCAGCGCGCCACACGTCGACGTTCGCAGCGTTGCCAGATCACCGGTCTGAAGAGCATCGACGTACGTCGAGATGGCGGTCTGAACCTGGGCTTCAGGTGAGCTTTCGCCGCTACCGCTGTTGGACGAGACGAAGACTGCGATGCCGATTGCCGCGAGGACGGCGACGCCGGCCGCTGCTGCCGCGATGTACCAGCCCTTGCCGCTGCGCTTGGTTTTTTCCGGCGCGGCGGGCTCGATGCGAGTCGGCATCGGCTGGGCCGGCGGTGGGGTCGCTGCGACACCCACACGTTGAGGTGCGGCGCGCTGCTGCGGTTGAGGTGCGGCGCGCTGTGGCGGTTGAGGCGCGGAGCGCTGTGGCCGTGGCGGCGGGGTTGGAGCTTGCCGGGGTGGCGGTGTCGGCTGCGCGGCTTTCGGAATCGCGACGGTGGCGGGCTCCGGCTTGGGCTGGGGTGTCGGTGCTGCTGCCGGTGTTTCTGCTGGTGTTGCTGTGGGTGCCTGAGTTGCCTTGGGGATCGCGACGGTTGGCGCGCTGGCGGCTTTGGCGTCGCCGCCCGCCTTCGAGTTCTTGTCTGCCTTCTGGATCGCCACAGTCGCAGGTTCGGTCGGGGCCGACTTCTCGGGCGCACCGTTCGGGGCTGCGCTCTTTTTCGAGTTGTCGTCTTTCGAGTCCGGCACGGGTAACCCTTCGGTCTTATGCGGCAATGACCATGTCAGGGTAACGACCGGTATGTACCGGGCATAACTCCGACCGTCGGCGAGGCGGTCCTGTGGCAGAAAGGCGTAGCGGGCACAATGAGCGCATGACCCAATTCGGTGACCTGCTCGGACCCAAGCCCACTCTGCTTCCCGGCGACGACGAGGCGGAATCGGCACTGCTCAACCACGCTGACCCGGCCCAGGTCGCGGCCGACCATCCCACTGCCTCCATCGCGTGGGCCTACCTCGCCGAGGCTGCCCTGGACAAGGGCGAAACCATCACTGCCTACGCCTACGCGCGTACCGGCTACCACCGCGGACTCGACCAACTGCGTCGTAACGGTTGGAAGGGTTTCGGTCCTGTGCCCTACAGCCATGAACCGAACCGCGGATTCCTCCGTTGCGTCGCTGTCTTGGCCAAGGCCGCGAAGACGATCGGTGAGGCCGACGAGTACGCACGCTGCCTAGATCTGCTCGAAGACTGCGATCCCAACGCCGCCGAAGCGCTTGGCCTCGGTTAGCAGTTTCCGTCCGAGCCGGGCCGGTATCAAGGACCGTGCTCGCAAATCGGTGCGTCGGCTTCAGACGTCGGCGCTACCGATCATTCAATGTGCCTTGGCGGCCGGATTGGCGTGGTGGGTTGCCACCACGGTGATCGGGCACCATGCGCCGTTCTTCGCGCCGATTGCCGCCGTGGTCTCGCTCGGTCTGTCGTTGGGCGCCCGACTACGACGTTCGTTCGAGTTGGTTGCGGGTGTCACGGTCGGTATCGGAATCGGTGACCTGATCATCTCCGGCATCGGGAGCGGACCCTGGCAGATCAGTTTGGTTGTCGTGCTGGCGATGTCCGTCGCGGTGCTACTGAACAGCGGGCCGATCTTCTCCATGCAGGCCGGAAACTCGGCCGTGCTGGTGGCGACGCTGATCCCACCGGGCGGCAGCGGCGGGCCCGATCGCATGATCGACGCCCTTGTCGGTGGTTTGGTGGGCATCGCGGTGGTCGCGATCATCCCCACGCACCCGGTACGACGCGCACGCAAGGACGCTGCATCGATTCTCGGAACAGCGTCAGAGGTACTGCAATTGGTGGCAGACGGCCTCGTCGCGAACGATCCGGACCCGATCGTGAAGGCGCTGCAGAAGGCGCGCGCAACTCAGGGTGCCATCGACGGATTGCGCAGCAACCTCCTCGGCGGGCGCGAGATCAGCCGAATCTCCCCGCTGTACTGGAACAGTCGACCGCGCCTCGAAAGGCTCATGGCGACAGCCGATCCCATCGACAACGCGATGCGCAACATTCGAGTGCTCGCGCGTCGTTCGTTGACGTTGGTCAGGGACGACGAGATCCTCGATCCTCGTCTGGTGGCTCAGGTCGAGCGCTTGTCGAAAGCCGTCGAAGTTCTCAAGGACATGATCCTGGCGGAGCCGGGGGAGCAGCCTGATCAGGCCGAGGCAGCGCGCGTCCTGCGCTCGGTGGCGAAGGAACTGAAACCGGCGATAGTCGAGAACGCGGGCCTGTCCTCGACGGTGGTGTTTGCCCAGATTCGATCGCTGGTCGTCGACCTCTTGCAGGTAGCAGGCATGAAGCGCATCTCGTCGATCGCCACTCTGCCGCCCACTGTGCCGCACCCGGCGTACGAGCCGGATCACTGACCTCTGCCTTTTCCCGCTCACTGAGCAACTCATTGTATGTATGCGAATGTATGCATATGCTCTGAGGAGGACTTGGGAGGGAACAGGACAAATGGGAGCAGGGCACGGCCATTCACACGGCCACTCGGCAGCAGATTCGGTCGGAGTAGGGCCGTCACCGCAACGCATCAAGAAAATGGCGATCGCGCTTGCGATCCTCGTTGCATTTCTCGTACTCGAAGCTACGGTCGGCATTCTGATCAACTCGCTGGCGTTGCTTGCCGACGCCGGCCACATGCTCACCGACGTGGTGGGCATGGCCATGGGATTGACGGCTTTGCTGCTCGCGAAGAAGGGCAGCACCACCGCGGCCAGGACCTTCGGTTGGCACCGCGCCGAAGTGCTGACCGCCATGGCCAACGCCGTGATGCTGCTGGCCGTCGCCGCCTGGGTCTTCTACGAGGCAATCGGCCGCATCGGTAACGAACCCGAGATCCCGGGCGGCGCCCTGATCATCACTGCGGCCGCCGGTCTGGCCGCGAACATCGTCGTGATGCTGATGCTGCGCGGCGATTCCAAGGACAGCCTCGCGGTGCGTGGCGCCTACCTCGAAGTGCTTGCAGACGCCGTCGGTAGCGTCGGAGTTCTGATTGCCGGTGGCCTTGTCCTGCTGTTCAACTGGACGTGGGCGGACGTCGTCGTCGGTGTTCTCATCTCGCTCTGGGTGGTGCCGCGTGCGATCAAACTGGCCGCAGCATCGCTGCGCATTCTGACGCAGGCGTCGCCGGCCGACGTCGACGTCGAAGCGGTCGAGGCCGACCTGGCGGCGCTGCCGAGCGTGATGGGTGTTCACGACCTACACGTCTGGACGCTCACCACCGGCATGGATGTCGCGACAGTCCACCTGACCAGTGACGCGAATTCGTCGAACGTTCTGGAATCCGCGCGCACCGTCCTCGAGAGTCACGGTCTTTCCCACGCCACCGTTCAGGTGGAATCGTGTGCCAACGGCGAGCATTGCGAGAAGAACGTCACTTGGTGAAGCGGGTGATCTCCTTGCCCGGCTTCCAGAGATCGACGTACATGTGCTCGTCGTCGACCGTCGTGTGCACCACCTCGTCGATGTCGAGGACAAAGAGGTGCAGGGGTTTCGGAACCTCGTAGGTGTAGCTTGCGAGCACGGCTTCGAACTCGTCGCCGGTCACCTCGCGTGCGATTCCGGCGATCTTCGCATCGCCGCCCTCCATGGTGTGCTCACCGGGATTGCTGTGTAGGGCGTAGCGCCCGTCACGGATGAGATCCTTCGCCTTGAGTGCGCCGAACATCGAACCGAGGACCAGACGTCCGTCGAGGATTTCGACTTCGGTGCCGCTCACGCGCGGTGAACCGTCCTTGCGCAGCGTTGCGAGGACGTGATGCTTGTGGGCTTTGAATCGTGCTTGGACCGCGTCGGCAAGAGCGGGTACTTCTTCGGAGAACTGCTTCCAAGTGACCATGACGGTCATTGTGCACCCCTATTCCTGACAACTTCTGTCAGTGATTCTCGGTAATGTTCGGTCCATGAGATCCGCGCGGTTGCTCCAACTCATGCTGCGTTTGCAGGGGAGTCGCGGCGTTATCGCCGATCAGTTGGCCGAAGAGTTCGGCGTTTCGGTGCGGACGATCTACCGCGACGTGGCCTCGTTGTCGGCTGCCGGCGTGCCGATCTGGACCGAGAGCGGCCCCGGTGGTGGCATCCGTCTGCTCGACGGTTGGCAGTCCAAGCTGTCCGGTATGACCGACGACGAGACGTCCGCACTCATGCTGTTGGGCGTGCCGTCCATCGCTGCAGATCTCGGGCGATCCGACGCCGTCGGTTCGGCGGGGGCCAAACTGCTCCGCTCACTGCCCGGTCCCCTGCGCGAGAGTGCACGACTGTGGCAGGACCGAATCCTGGTAGACGTTCCGGGTTGGTTCGGCGGCGTCGACGACATCTCTGCGCTTCCGATCGTCACATCCGCTGTGCTGGACTCGCGTCGACTGCGCTTCGCCTATCGTGATCGCGAGCGGACGGTCGATCCGCTGGGTCTGGTCATCAAAGCCGGTGTTTGGTATCTGGTGGCGGGGATGAACGGTCGAACGCTGTCGTTTCGAGTCGGGCGCATCAAAAATGCCGTGGTAGAAGATGATTCGTTCACTCGGCCGGTGGATTTCGATCTGCCGTCGTGGTGGGCGGCGTCGATGGCCGAGTTCGACCGTTCGCTGCTTCGCTTCGAGTGTCGCGTGCGGTTGTCACCAGAGGGCAGGCGCCGGCTCCCCGATGTGGTGGGCGAGCTTGCCGCTGCCGTCGAAGTGGGGCCAGAGGACAACGATGGATGGGTGAGTGCCGAGCTGAAACTCGAGAGCGAAGCTGTCGCGCTCTCGCAGTTGATCGGTTTGGGAGCGGACGTCGAAGTGCTCGAGCCACGGTCGTTGCGTGAAGGACTGCGGGCTGTGGCGGAGCAGATGGTGCTCCGCCACAACTCGCAGTGACTAGGCCGTTGCAGAACGCTTTGCGAGCAGGCGGGTGATACCCAGTTGAGCTGCGACGATGATGGCGCCGACCACCAGACCCAGTGCCGCCGACGCAAGGGTGTTGACGATCCACGCCAGTACCCCGCCGACTCCGGCGATGTCACTGACTGCTTCTTCGCCGTGATGAACGGCGTCGTACAGCGGGTGGAAGCCCAGTTCGTCGATGCCGACCAACAGGATGTGGCCACCGACCCACAGCATCGCGGCGGTACCCACGACCGAGAGCACTGACATCACGTGAGGCATGCCGCGAACGAGGCCTCGGCCGACCTTGTGGGTGAAGCCAGACGACGTCTCGGCGATCTTCAATCCGATGTCGTCCATCTTCACGATCAGTCCGACGACGCCGTAGACGACTACGGTGATGACGACCGCCACGACGGCAAGGATCACCAACCGGCTCCAGAAACCTTCGCCCGCGATGGTGTTGAGGGCGATCACCATGATCTCGGCCGACAGGATCAGGTCGGTGCGGATGGCACCCGAAACCACTGCTTCTTCGTCGCGAGGATGCTCGTCGGCGGCCTCGTGGTGGTCACCGTGGCCGAAAATTGCACCCCAGATCTTGTGAACCGCTTCGTAGCTGAGGTAACAGCCGCCGACCATCAACAGTGGCGTCAGCAGCCAGGGGAGGAACTGACTCAGCAGCAGAGCGATCGGAAGAATGATCAGCAGCTTGTTGCGCAGCGATCCGATGGCGATGCGCTTGATGATGGGCAACTCGCGTTCGGCGGCGAGCCCACGGACGTACTGCGGCGTGACGGCTGCGTCGTCGATGACGACGCCTGCCGCTTTGGCGGTCGCCTTACCGGTTGCGGCGGCAACGTCGTCGATCGAGGCGGCAGCCATACGAGCCAGGGCTGCGACGTCGTCGAGCAGGGCGAAGAGTCCTCCGGCCATCACAGACCTCCAGTGGAATCAGTGGAAAAAGGTGGCCGGACCGATCCGGTGACGCAGTTACTTGATCGCACGAGGTCTCTATCCATGATGGTCGTTGGTGAGGTCAGGTCACCTGGAACGATACCGGGGTCATCCGTCAGGGACTGCGTCGCGCGGCGGGTCGCTCTTCGTCACGAAAGGTCTTCCCGACCCGGTGCTCGCGTGTAAGACTGCACAGAAGATCGATCGAAACGGGGCACTATGCGTGAACCAGACACTGCACAGGTCGCCAAGACTTTCGACGCAATGGCGGCGCACTACGACCGACAGATCGGGCGCTTCGAGCGCTTTGTGCTCGGTGACGCCCGGAAATGGGCTGTAGATCAGGCGCATGGGCGCGTGGTCGAAATTGCCGTGGGCACCGGGCTGAACCTGCCGCTCTACGGGGACGACGTCGACTACGTCATCGGCGTGGACATCTCGACTGCGATGCTCGATCAGGCCAGGGTCAAGGTCTCCGAGGGAGTGAAGACCGAAGTCGACCTACGACTCGGAGACGTGCAAGCACTCGATGTTCCTGACGAATGCGTGGACACATTGGTCTCCACCTACGCGTTCTGCACGATCCCCGATCCGGGCCGAGTTGCCAGCGAAGCATTTCGAGTGCTGGTGCCTGGTGGTCGATTCGTGCTCGCTGAGCACGGGCCGAGCACCAACACGGTTGTACGGGCGCTGATGAAGGCCGTCGAACCGCTTTCTGTACGGTTCGGTGCCGATCACCTCACCCGCGAACCGGTCGGATACCTCGAAAACGCAGGCTTCCTGATCGACGAGGTGCAGCGCAGTGGACGGGGTGGAATCGTGTTCCGGGTCGTTGCGCGCAAGCCGGATCCCGAATGGACGGCACTCGGTCACTAGTGTCCGAGTGCCGTCCAGCGGTGCCCGCTCAGCCCAAGCGCTCCAGGATGGTTGCGTTGGCCAGCCCACCTGCCTCACACATGGTTTGGAGTCCGTAGCGCGCGCCGCGCTGCTCCATCGCGTTGACCAGGGTGGTCATGATCCGCGTTCCGCTGCCACCTAGTGGGTGGCCGAGCGCGATGGCGCCGCCGTGGACGTTCACCTTGGACAGATCGACGCCGGTGTCCGCTGCCCACGAGAGAACGACGGGGGCAAAGGCCTCGTTGACCTCGAACAGATCGATGTCCGAGACCGTCAACCCCGCACGGGCCAAGACCTTCTCGGTGGCCGGGATGACCGCCGTGAGCATGTACAGCGGATCGTCGCCGGCGACAGCGAAGCTGTGCAGCCGTGCCTTCGGGGTGAGGCCGAGTTTCGCGGCGATCTCACTGGTCGTGATCATCACCGCCGAACTGCCGTCCGAAAGCGGGCTGCTGTTGCCCGCGGTGATGGACCAGTCGATCTGTGGGAATCGCTGGGCGTAGTAGTCGGATTCGAAGGCGGTCCGTAGGCCGGCAAGGGTCTCGACCGTGGTACCGGGGCGGATGGCCTCGTCGACCGACAGCTGCGGGAGCGTGGCGAGTTCCTTGGTGAAGTAACCACTCTCGGTTGCCAGCGCGGCTTTCCGATGACTCGACGCCGAGAATTCGTCGAGTTGGGTGCGGCTCAGTCCCCACTTGGCAGCGATCAATTCGGCGCTGATGCCCTGCGGTACCAGTCCGTCCGGGTAACGCTCTTCGAAACCTACACCGAGTGACTCGCGCCCGACGCTGCTCGAGCCCATCGGGACTCGGCTCATCGACTCGACTCCGGCAGCGACAACGATGTCGTACGCACCGGCAATAACGCCCTGAGCAGCAAAATGAACTGCTTGTTGGCTACTTCCACACTGTCGGTCGACGGTGGTTCCCGGTACCGACTCAGGGTAGCCGGCGGCGAGAAGGGCAGTGCGAGTGACATTTTGGCTCTGTTCACCGACTTGACTGACCGCGCCGCCGATGACGTCGTCGATCAGCGCGGCATCGATCCCGGTGCGCTCGACTACCGCTTTGAGGCTGTGGGCGAGGAGGTCGACGGCGTTGATGCCGTGCAGGGCGCCGTTCGCCTTTCCCTTGCCGATCGGAGTGCGAACGGCTTCGACGATAACTGCGTCTCTCATGACAAATTCCTTTCAGGGATGGCGGATTCAGCAGGGACAACTGGGGTGGGTGTGGTCGCAGGCGTCATTCCCAGCGATGCCAGGGCAGACACAAGCGCGACGGCAAAGATCACCCACCAGGCCTGGCGGAAGGTGTCGGGGTCGACGGAGGAGCCGAGAACCGCGATCAGAACACTCACGCCGAGAACGGTTCCGATCTGTCGGCTCATGCTGACGATAGCGCTACCGGTGGCCGATCGGGCCGGTGCAAGATCCGCCGTGGCCTGCGACAGAATGGTCGGCAGGGCAAGGCCGACACCAATTCCGGCGATGATCCAGCCCGGCAGGAGTCCGGTCGCGTAGTTGGGCGTCGAATCAACCGAGACGAGAACGAGTACGGTTCCGACTGCCCACAGAAGGCTGCCGAGTGCGGCGACGCGTCCCGCCGAGTACTTGCGCGAAAGCGATCCACCGGCGATCGCGAACAGCGGAACCAGAAGCGGACCCGGCGAGACGGCGAAGCCGGTGCGCAATGCCGAGTATCCCCAAACTTCTTGCAGCCAGAGGATATTCGAGAGCAGTCCGGCAGCAAATGCCGCGCTGAACAAGATGGCGGTGACGTTGGACCAGGCAAAGGAGCGGATCTTCAGAAGATCGGGAGCAATCAACGGAGTGCGATGGCGAGAGTTGCTCCACCAGAACGAAAGTAGGGTCGCGACGGCGACGGCGAAGGCGATCAGAACGCGGTTGTCGGTCCATCCCCAATCAGGTCCCTGGACGAGTGCCAGCGCGAGAGAGCCGATTCCGACGGTGAGGAGGGCGGCGCCGACGAAGTCGATCCCGGCATCGGAGTCCTTGTGTGTTGTATCCGGGACGAGTCGGACTGCGAAGTAGAGCAATACGATCCCGACTGGAACATTGATCAGGAAGACCCAGCGCCACGACGCCTCGACGAGAATGCCGCCCACGACGGGGCCGAATGCCGCAGCGGCCGCGCCGGCTGCCGCCCAGATGCGTACGCCGGATTGACGTTTCGCAGCCGGGAGTGCACTGATCAGGAGGCCGAGGCTGGCCGGGGTGAGCGCTGCGGCGCCGACTGCCTGAACGATGCGGAATGCCACCAGTGCCCACAATGACGGACTGAAAGCGCAGGCGGCGCTGGCGAGGGTGAACAGTGCGAGGCCGGCGATGAAGGCGCGCTTGTGCCCGATCCGGTCCGCCCAGCGTCCGAGGGGGATCAACAGCGCGGCGTAGACGATCGCGTAGCTGTTGAGGATCCAACTGAACTCGCCGAGCGAGTGGCCCGGGTAGCTCTTGGCGATGTCGCCGAAGGCCACGTTGACCACAAAAAGATCGAGGCTGGCGACAAACGGCGCTCCCGACAGAATTGCGAGGAGCGGCCCAGTCCGCACTGGCTGGCTATGAAGTTCCATAGTCAGCAATCTAGACTCTGGCTATGGTTATGGCAAGCCAGGGGGTATGGTGAATTGCATGGACGCTGTACGACTGACCGGAGTGCTCGAAGATCGCGACGCCTGGCGGGCCACGCACTGTTCGATCGGGCGGGCGATGGAAGTGGTCGGCACCCGGTCCGCGATGCTCATTCTGCGAGAGGCCTATTACGGCACAACGCGTTTCGACGACTTCGCGTCGCGAGTCGGCATCACCGAGGCGGTTGCGTCGGCAAGGCTGAAAGAACTCACTGAGGCGGGACTGTTCGAGCGTGTGCCGTACAAGGAGCCTGGAAAGCGGACGCGGCACGAGTACGTGCTCACCGAGAAGGGTCGTGACCTGCTGCCGGCGGTTCTTGCGCTGATGCAGTGGGGGGACAAGTATCTGCACGGCGGAAAAGGTGGACCGTTGGAGGTGGCGGACGACGCCACTGGCGAGCGTGTTCGCGTCGAGGTGCGCAGTGAGTCGGGTCGTGAAGTGCCTTTGGGGGAGTTGCGAGTCTCTGTCAACGAATCGCGTCGGCGGTTGCGCGAATAGCAATGCATCTCAACAGCTCTCGAGTGTAGATCTTCTCGAAGTTGTCCGCTTTGGCTCTGGTTCTCGAAAGTATGTTCGATTAAACTTTGGGTATGAACAGTCGGGAAGCATGGCAGCTGGATGACGAGGGCCTCAAGTGTGAGGTTCTGGATCTGGTGCGTGTCCGACACGAGTTGCAGTCGCGGTTGGTGTTGTTGATCGTGGAGATGTTTTCCCGTGAGGTTCTCGGGGGGAAGGGTTTTCGGGCGATCGCGCAGTGGTTGCATGGTTCGACGAATCTCGAGATCGGTGAGTGCAGTCTGCTGGTCGGGTTGGCGCGGTTGTTGATGCTCGAACCCGTGGTGGGCGATGCGTTTCACCGGGGTGATGTTGATGCGTTGAAAGCCCGGCAGGTGGCGTCGTTTTGTCAGCATCCGCCGAAGAACATGACGCCGGCGGATGTGGACAAGGCCCGCGGGATCTTGTTGGGGTTGGCGTCGAAGAACATTGCCGATTGTGATGCGGTGCGGGCGGCGATCCGGCGGATCGAGAAGCAATATGGCAAGCGTGAGGACGGTGTTCCGGTCGGGGAAGATTCGGAGCGGAATGAGTTCTACGCCTCGAAAGGCTTGTACGGCAGAGTAACTGTGAAGGGTGATCTGGATGCGGTCAACGGGGCGCGTCTGATCACGCTGCTGTCGAGCCTGTCGGCTCCGACGCCGGAGAAGGACGGTGTCAAGGACACCCGCACGCCGGCATTACGACGGGCGGACGGGTTTTGCGAGTTGTTGCGCCGGTACGAGCGGGCGGGGTTGGGTCCGATCGAAGGCGGCGTGAAACCACACATCACGGTCACCGCCAGCGCGAAAGACATGACGGACCTTAAAGTTCTGAAAGACCTCCTGCCGTCCACCGATGAACTCGGATTCGCGTGGACCGATTGGGTAGGCCCCATCAGTATCGACACCGCCCGGATGCTCGCCTGCGACTGCACCGTCACCCGGATCCTCCTGGATGAGAATGGTGTTCCGCTCGACTGCGGTAAGGAAGCGAGAACGGCGACGGTGCCGCAGCGGCGGGCGTTGGCAGTTCGGGATGGCGGGTGTGCGTTTCCGGGGTGCGGGACGCCGTCGGGGTGGTGCGATGCTCATCATATTGTTCACTGGAACGATGGTGGCCCAACAGATCTCGACAACCTGATCTTGTTATGTGGTCACCATCATCGGACGATGCACCACACCGAGTGGCGGGTGGAGATCGGACCGGATCGGAAGACGGTGTTCTATCCACCGATGTCGATCGATCCGTATCAGCAGCCGATCGGCGGGAACAGCCCACCGACAGCAGCCTGAAGTGAAACAACTCGAGACCCGAGCACCGGGGCACAACCATGCCCCGGTGCTCGAGCCCGCGTTTGGGAGTCTGGGTGGTTGGCTGGGTGGCTGTGTGTCAGCTCAGCGACTTCTTGAACCCGACGTGGGAGGCGACAAATCCGAGTCGCTCGTAGAAGTCGTGGGCTTCCTTGCGAGTTTGATCCGAGGTGAGCTGCGCCAGGAACGCGCCGCGCCGGGCACCTTCTTCGCAGGCCCAACGGATCATCGAACTGCCGATGCCCTTGCTCCGGTAATCCTCGTGGACGCGAACAGCTTCGATCTGCAGTCGTGTCGCCCCCATTCGGCTCATACCCGGAATGAAGGTCAATTGCATGGTGCCGATTACCGCGTCACCGACCAGAACGGTGACGAGGAGTTGCGCCGGATCCTCGTCGATTCGCTTGAATGCGTCCTCGTAGATCGTTCGGGCCTCGGGGTTGGTCGTCTCCCGGGTGCTCCCGATCGGGTCGTCGGCGAGCAAGTCGATCAGTGCTTCCACGTGTCGAATCTCGGCCCGCGTGAGGGTGTACTCCACTCCGCCGGACTGAAATGACGTCGCAATCATCGATGCTCTCCTGAAGAAGAATGAATGTCTGAAATGTCAGACTCTCACGAGTCTCCTCCAGTGCACTCGATCACGTCCAAAAACGCATGAGGGCGTTACCGAGCATGGCGTAGTAGTCGGACACACCGCTCAGTTCGAAGATCCAGTAGATCGCGTCGAAGAAGACGACATTGATCTGTGGGACGAACAGGAGCGCAACCAGCAGGAGCAGTCCGTACGGCTTGAACTGGTCGAGTTGGTGCCGTGTGTTGGGTGCGAGGTAGGGCTCCAGTGCGTTGTAACCGTCCAGACCGGGGACTGGGAGCAGGTTCAAAACTGTTGCCATGACCTGCAAGAAGGCCAGGAAACTGAGGCCGGCCCAGAACGTCAGATGCTCGGCCGATGAGCCGTACGTACGTATGACGACGAGGAGAATTACCGCGGCGACGGCGTTCGTGAACGGACCGGCGAGCGATATTCGCGCCTGCACCTTGGGCGGGAACATCCCGGTGCGCAGGTACACGGCGCCGCCGGGAAGCCCGATGCCGCCCAAGGCGATGAACAGCACCGGCAGACCGATCGAGAGCATCGGATGGCTGTACTTGAGCGGGTTGAGCGTCAGATAACCACGAGCCTCGACGTCGGTGTCTCCGTGACGCCACGCCAGATATGCATGGGCGAACTCGTGCAAGCACAGCGTGACCACCCAGCCTGCGACCACGAGGACAAAAACACCCGCACGGCCCGCGATGGAACCCCACGTCGAGTTCCAGGCGACAACTCCGGCGATGACGGTGATCGCAACTACGCCCAGGAAGACAGGGCTCGGACGAACCGCCGACCGTGCTGCTCCGGTTCTCACCTGACCAACAACCAAGTCTTGTCGTGCCGGTAGAAGGTCGAACGCTTGAGATCGCGTGGGTTGGCCACCCCGTCGCGAACCAGGCGCGCTGCCGGCGAGCCCAGCTGAATCGCTCGTCCTTCCAGCCAGCGTCGCCCGCTCCAGCGACTCTTGCGGTCGACCGATGCCTTGATCCCCGGGAGCTTGGGGCTCGGCACAATCCGGATACCGGGGACTGTGCCGGAGAACAGCTTGTTGTCGTCGACATACGCCTCGCCGATCAATTCGGCGGCATCGGCCGGACCCGTGACAGTTGCCGCACCGACCAGCGCGATTCCGGCGTCGTCGCGAATGAGCGGCACGGTGTGGACTGTGCCTTTCAACGCCGTGCGCGCCGCCCGGGCACCGGTTGCGAGTTTGTACGCGTCGGTTGCGTCGGACCTGTTCTCGGTGACGTAGGCGAGTTCGACGTTGAGTCGCTCCAGTCGCATCAACCGTGTCAATGCCGCGGCAAACGCGCCGTCGTTACCCACGACGATCAAGCGAGGCTCCGTGACGACCTGCAGTTGGGACAGGGCCTCGTCGAAGTCCTGCTTCTCCGGAAGTTCAGGGACAGTGAACGACGTGAGTTCACCCAGGGGGAGTGGAACCGGCGAATCGCCACATTTGAGCACCACAGGGGTCAAAGCCACTCCTAGCTCGATCAAGACTTCTTCTCGGGTAGTGGGACCTCGCCACCCTTCCCCGAAATGGCCGTCCGAATCACTGCCGACGATCTTAGTGCGAGTCTCTGTGTCGACTCGCAATCGTGATGGTCACCGGCCAAATTCTGGACCGTCAGGTCTGGTCTGGTGCTCTGGGCTAGACTGCTCCTTCGGTCACTGCAACAGTTCGGCGCTGCATCATGTGCGCGGAAGCCAGGCAGTACCAATGCGGCGGGACAACTGCTGCACGTCGACCGTAGGAGACAACGTCATGCCGGCAATCGTCCTGATCGGCGCCCAGTGGGGCGACGAAGGTAAGGGCAAAGCTACAGATCTACTGGGCGAGCAGCTTCAGTGGGTCGTGCGATACCAGGGCGGTAACAACGCCGGACACACCGTGGTTCTGCCGAACGGTGACAAGTTCGCACTGCACCTCATCCCGTCCGGAATCCTCACCCCCGCCGTCAACAACGTCATCGGTAACGGTGTCGTCGTCGACCCGGGTGTGTTGTTGACCGAATTGGCAGGCCTGGAAGAGCGCGGCGTGGACACGTCCCGCCTGCTGCTTTCTGCTGATGCGCACCTGATCATGCCGTACCACGTGGCCATCGACAAGGTCACCGAACGCTTCCTGGGAGCGAAGAAGATCGGCACGACCGGCCGCGGTATCGGCCCGTGCTACCAGGACAAGATCGCCCGTGTCGGTGTCCGTGCTGCGGACGTCCTGGACGAGAAGATCCTGACCCAGAAGGTCGAAGCGGCACTCGAATTCAAGAACCAGGTGCTGGTCAAGATCTACAACCGCAAGGCACTCGACCCGGAGCAGGTCGTCGAAGAGGTACTGACGCAGGCCGAGGGTTTCAAGCACCGCATCTCGGACACGCGCCTGGAGCTCAACCTCGCCCTCGAGCGCGGCGAGACCGTCTTGCTCGAAGGTTCGCAGGGCACTCTGCTGGACGTCGACCACGGCACGTACCCGTACGTGACCTCGTCCAACCCCACCTCGGGTGGTGCGGCGGTCGGTTCGGGCATCGGTCCCACCAAGATCACCACGGTGCTCGGAATCCTTAAGGCGTACACGACGCGTGTCGGTTCCGGTCCGTTCCCGACGGAGCTGTTCGACGATCACGGCGCATACCTGGCGAAGCAGGGCGGCGAGGTCGGTGTCACCACCGGACGCGCTCGTCGTACGGGATGGTTCGACGCTGTCATCGCGCGTTACGCGACGCGCGTCAACGGCATCACCGACTACTTCCTCACCAAGCTGGACGTGTTGAGCAGCCTCGACACCGTGCCGATCTGTGTCGCGTACGAGGTGGACGGTGTCCGCCACGACGAAATGCCGATGTCGCAGAGCGACATTCACCACGCCAAGCCCATCTACGAAGAGATGCCAGGCTGGTGGGAAGACATCTCGGAGGCTCGCACCTTCGAGGAACTGCCGCAGAATGCGCAGAACTACGTGCTTCGGCTCGAAGAGCTTTCGGGTGCGTTCATCTCCTGCATCGGTGTCGGTCCCGGCCGCGACGAGACGATCGTCCGGCGCGAGATCGTCCGCTAGTTCGTTCCCTCGAAATCCCCGCTCCTGCAAGCAGGAGCGGGGATTCGTGTTTCAAGCCAGCTTCGACAAGTGCGCGGTGACGGTCTTCCAGTCGGGAAACTTGGTGCTGCCGAACTTGATCCACTCGCCCTCGAATCGATCTGCGCCGTTTGCTCCGCGGTCGTCGACGAGGTACTCGCCTCGATTGAGGTGCTTGTGGTGCGAGAGGATCAGACGTTTGTACGCGACGCTGCCCTCCTCCATGCCGAGGTGCTCTTGGACCCACAGAACCTTGTCGTGCCAGGCTGTGGCGTTCTTCCACGGCGCTGTCGAGAGGATGTAGGTGTCGAACTGCTGCGCCAGTTGGTGGTAGGCGTCGATAGCACCGTCGAGAGGATCCATGCGAGAGAAGATGTGCGGCGCTTCGTCGAGGTCGTTCTTGTACTTATCCCGGACGCCGTCGGTCAGGCGATCGATGCCCGACTGGAAGTTGACCAAGGTGTTGTCGAGATCGATGTAGAGAATCTTTTTGGAAGCCGGCATGGGAACCCTCTCTGGAGACTTTCTGAGTGCGAAAAGAGTCCAGTTTTACGCAACTGGACTGAGATCAGTGAATTCTTCCCCCTGATCACAATCGCACGGGGGTCTGACAGAGTTGATCTCGCGGTCTGAAGTCTTGTCGTGGAAGATGCCGCCGAGGGGTGCTGCCAGGCGAAACTGCTCCAAACGAATGTAAGTACCTTCACCTTCGGCGGGCGCGAAGAAGTAGACGAGCGCCACGAAGAGTCCGATGCCGATCAGGGTTGCGAAGGTAGTCATGGACATATGATCAACTCGACTGGTATTGAGTTACATAGCCAAGTTGTCGATACTGGACTGCATGATGACTCGAGTTCTCGGTGCCCGTTCGCTTGCGCGCGATCTGGGGTCCTGGCAGGAAGAGTCCGGACGCAGGCCTGCGTACCGTGCGCTCGCCGACGGTATCCGCCTGCTCGTGCACGACGGTCGCGTTCCGCTGGGGGTCGCACTGCCGAGTGAGCGTGAACTTGCGGCGGTGCTCGAACTCAGTCGAACCACGATCACGTCGTCGTACTCGGTGCTGCGAGACGAGGGGTATCTGATCAGCCGGCAGGGTTCGCGAAGCACCGTGGCTTTGCCCGCCGGCGCGCGGCCGAACGGGTTGATGTTCCGCTCCCACCAACCGGGGCCGAGTGGGCCCGTCGTCGACCTCAGTTACGCGGCGATGGCAGCTCCCGCCGCTCAGGTCGAACTGGCGTATGCGTCTGCGCTGCAGGAACTTCCGAACTTCCTGCCCACGCACGGGATGGAACCGGTCGGGATCGCCGACTTGCGTGACGTGATCGCGCAGCGCTACACGGCGCGGGGTCTTCCCACCACCGCCGAACAGATCATGGTGACCTCGGGTGCGCAGCACGCGCTTCGGTTGTTGCTGTCGGTGCTCACCTCACCCGGCGAGCGAGTGCTGGTCGATCATCCGACGTACCCCAATGCGCTGGAAGCGATTCGGCGAAACGGTGCTCGGCCCGTGCCGGTTCCGGTCCGACCGGAGTTCGCGGCGGCCGGAGCCTGGGATCTCGACGGGATTCGAAGTGCAGCAAGGCAAACCGCTGCCAGAATGGCATACCTGATTCCCGACTTTCACAACCCGACCGGCCTCTGCATGGACTCTTCCGGCCGCGCCGAGCTTGCGAAGATTGCGCACGAAACGCGAATGACTCTGGTCGTCGACGAGACGATGGTGGACCTGTGGCTCGACGCACCGCCGCCGGCGCCGGTCGCCTCACATGGGCGAGGCGCGGCGAAAACCGAAGTGGTGACGCTCGGTTCGACCGCGAAGTCGCTGTGGGGCGGGCTACGTGTCGGTTGGATTCGCGCCGATGCCGCGCTCATCACCCAGTTGGTGGGGGCGCGTGCCGCGGTCGACCTCGGTACTCCCGTCATGGATCAGTTGGCAGCCGCTTACTTGCTCGCCGACGACCGCTCGTTGCTCGAACAGCGTCGCGAAGTTCTGCGAGAACAGCGTGCGGTACTCCTCGGTGCAGTGGCAGAGCATCTGCCGGACTGGCGTCCCACCATCGGCTCCGGCGGAATGTCGGTGTGGATGCGAATGTCCGCGCCAGTCTCGACGGCGTTGGCGGCGGTGGCACCCAACTTCGGCGTACTCCTTGCCGCCGGCCCCCGTTTCGGCGTCGAAGGTGCGTTCGAACGATTCATCCGCGTGCCGTACGCACGTTCTCCCGAGGACCTCATTCGCGGCGTCGCGTCCATCGCCGCTGCGTACGACACCCTCGCGACGGATCGCGACACGGCAGACCAACGAATGGTCGTCGTCTGAGAACTGGGTACACACCCTGAAAGTGGTGTGAAACCAGGAGGTAGGGCATGACGGCGGTAGACGGTACAGGCGCAGCGGGAACAAGTGCGGCGGACGCGCTCGCAGAACGATTGTTCGCGGCCACGCTCGGGGCGTCGGAGCTGCAGGCTGTGTATCTGGGCGACCGGCTGGGCTGGTACCGCGCGCTGAGCGATCACGGCCCGCTCACGTCGACGGAGCTGGCGGACCGGACCGGGACCGTCGAAAGGTATGCGCGGGAGTGGCTCGAGCAGCAGGCCGTCGCCGGTTATGTGGAGGTCAATTCGGATGCCGATCGCCGGTACAGCCTGCCGCAGGCCCACGCCGATGTTCTGGTCGACGACGAGAACCTGCTTTTCCTGGCGCCGTTGGCGAGGCTGTTCGTCGCGACAACGTCGTCGATGCCGCGTCTACTCGACGCTTATCGTCACGGCGGGGGAGTCACGTGGGAATCGATGGGCCCCGATGCTCGCGAGGGCCAGGCGCTGCTGAACCGGCCGATGTATCTCCAGCAGCTCTGTCAGCAGTTCCTGCCGGTAGTCACCGACCTGCACGCCATACTTGTCGGCGGCGGGCAGGTCGCTGATCTCGGGATGGGGGAGGGCTGGTCGTCGATCGCGCTCGCCCTCGGATACCCGAAGATCGAAGTGCACGGCTTCGACGTCGACGCGGCATCGGTGAACGCTGCCCGTCGTAACGCCCACGATCGTGGGGTGGACGACCGAGTACATTTCTCGTTGGTCGACGTCGCCGGACAGGCTCCTGAGGCCGGGCGAGTCGATGCCGGGACCTACGATGCCGTCTTCGCTTTCGAATGCCTTCACGACGTTCCGGATCCGGTGGGATTTCTGTCCACGGCTCGGGCGATTGCCCAGCCGGGCGCTCCGGTGATCGTCATGGACGAACGAACGGCAGATGTGTTCGATCCCGAGGCGGGTCCGATCGAGCAATTGCTGTACGGATTTTCGCTGACCTGCTGCTTACCGGACAGCCTGTCGCATCCGGGGAGCGTTGCCACCGGGACGGTGATGAGGCACTCGACACTCGAAAGCTATGCCAAGGCCGCCGGTTTCGAGCGGGTTGACGTGCTGCCGATCGAGCACGAGATGTTCAGGTTCTACAGGTTGGGCTGACGCCCCGTGCGTGGTTAGAGAGTCCTGAGGCTCCTTAACCGCGCACGGGGCCGAAGGCCCTAGGTCCAGACCGTGTCGATATCCGTCGCCTCACGCGCCGGCGCAGCAGGCATCGTGGTGGGCGTGCGCGAGAAGCGCGGTGCGGGAGCATGCTGAGTGACGCCGTCGAGTTCGATGAGCGAACCGCGGGCCGCGATGTGTTCGTTGGACGGAGCCTCGGCGAAAGTCAGGACAGGGGAGACGCAGGCGTCGGTGCCGAGGAAGATCTTGGCCCACTCGTCGCGAGTCTTGGACAAGAACTTTTCGGTGAAGAGCGTCTTCATGTCGTCCCACTTGGACGTGTCCATCTGGTGAGGGAGCGTCGCGGGATCGAGTTCGAGGCCCTCGAGCAACAATGCGTAGAACTGCGGTTCGATGGATCCGACGGCCATGTACTTGCCGTCGGAGGTCTCGTAGGTGTCGTAGAACGGAGCGCCGGTGTCGAGGAGGTTGACGCCGCGCTCGTCGGACCAGACGCCGCGACCGCGGAATGCCCACATCATGTGCGAGAGCGCGAGGGTTCCGTCGACCATCGCCGCGTCGACGACCTGGCCCTTACCGGACGTCGAGCGCTCGACGAGAGCCGACAGAATGCCGAAGATCAGGAACATGGAACCGCCGCCGAAATCGCCGACCATGTTGAGCGGCGGGACGGGGCGTTCACCCTTGCGTCCGATGGCGTTGAGGACACCGGTCAGTGAGATGTAGTTGATGTCGTGACCGGCGGCGTTGGCGAGCGGTCCTTCCTGTCCCCAGCCCGTCATACGGGCGTAAACGAGGCGCGGATTGCGCTCCGACACCACGTCGGGTCCGAGTCCCATGCGTTCCATGACGCCGGGGCGGAAGCCCTCGATGAGGACGTCGGCGCGGCCCAGGAGATCGAGAACCTTGGCGACGTCGGCCGGATCCTTCAGGTTGGCCTCGACGATGCGGCGGCCGCGCTTGATCTGGTCGGTTGCGTTCGAGTCCTGCGGAATCTGCCCTGCGCGCTGCACGATGACGATGTCGGCGCCCATGTCCGCCAAAAGCGTCGCGGCGTGCGGGCCCGGTCCCAATCCAGCGAATTCCACGATCCGAATGCCCGCGAGCGGGCCCTTCTTCTCCACAGCTTCTGCAGACACACGCACTCCCAATTCAGACGGTGACAACACTCCTGACTCGACGGTAACGTGTCGAATCGGTCAGGTGTGCTCCGGGGCACTGTGTCCGCCGAGGGAGGCGCCGATCACTAGACGGCGGCACCCTCGAACTGAGCGTTGTAGAGACGGAAGTACGCGCCCGCCGCTGCGATGAGTTCGTCGTGTGTGCCCTGCTCGACGATCTTGCCCGCCTCCATCACGACGATCAGATCGGCGTTACGGATGGTGGAGAGCCGGTGCGCGATGATGAAGCTGGTGCGCCCGACGCGCAACGCGGACATTGCTTGCTGCACAAGCTGTTCCGTACGTGTGTCGACCGAGCTGGTCGCCTCGTCGAGAATCAGCAGCGACGGCTCCGACAGGAATGCTCGGGCAATCGTGATGAGCTGCTTCTCGCCGGAGCTGATGTTCGATGCCTCCTCGTCCAGCACGGTGTCGTACCCGTCCGGGAGCGTGTGGATGAAGCGGTCGACGAAGGCAGCGCGTGCGGCTTCGTGGATCTCGTATTCACTGGCGTCGAGCCGGCCGTACGCGATGTTGTCGCGGATCGTTCCGCCGAAGAGCCAGGTGTCCTGCAGGACCATGCCGACGTGCTTGCGCAAGTCGGAGCGGCGCATCTGCGAGATGTCGACGTCGTCGAGAGTGATTCGGCCCGAGTCGACTTCGTAGAAGCGCATGAGCAGGTTGACCAAGGTGGTCTTGCCGGCACCGGTGGGTCCGACGATGGCGACCATCTGCCCGGGCCGAGCCGTCAGGTACACGTTCTCGATCAACGGCTTGTCCGGCTCGTAGCGGAACGAGACGTTCTCGAACTCGATGTGTCCGACGTTGCGATGGCGTCCGGCAGGCTCGGGCATTAGTGGCACGTCGATGTCGGGCGACTGCTCGGGTTCGTCGAGAAGCTCGAAGACCCGCTCGGCCGACGCTGCTCCGGACTGCAGGCTCGTCGACATGGACGCGATCTGCGTGAGTGGTTGGCTGAACTGGCGCGAATAGACGATGAACGCCTGAACGTCACCGAGTGACATGTTGCCGCTGGCGACCTTGAGTGCGCCGACCACAGCGAGCAGCACGTAGGTGATGTTTCCGACGAAGTTCATGACCGGCATGATCAGGCTGGAGAGGAACTGTGCGCCGAAGGACGCGTCGAGGAGTTTCTTGTTCTGCTCGGCGAATTCACGCTCGGCTTCGGCCTGATGCCCGTACACGCGTACCAGGTCGCGACCGCTGTAGTTCTCTTCGATCTGTGCGTTGATCTTGCCCGTCTCGGTCCACTGAGCCTTGTACAACACCTGTGCACGCTTGGCGACCCTGGCAACGAGGAGCACCGATACCGGCACCGCGATCAGTGCGATCAGGGCGAGCATCGGAGAGATGACGAACATCATTGTCAGGACGCCGAGGACGGTGAGCACCGACGTCAGGAGCGAGGTCAACGTCGACGACAACGTCGACGAGATGTTGTCGATGTCGTTGGTGACGCGGCTGAGGATCTCGCCGCGAGGTGTCTTGTCGAAGTATGGAAGGGGGAGACGGTGAAGCTTCGCCTCGACCGAGGCACGCAGGTTGTAGATGGTCTTCTGGACGATGATGTTGAGGAGGAATGCTTCCAACCAGGCAAGTAGCGACGAGAGCAAGTACACGACGATCGCGAGCATGACGACTTTGCCGATGGCGTCGAAGTTCAGACCTACACCGGGAACGACGTCGGTCGAGTTGGCGACGAGGTCGGCGAACGTCGAATTTCCTGATGCGCGGATCGCCTCTGCTGCCTGATCGCGGGTCAGTCCGGCGGGCAGGCTCTTGCCGATGAACCCGGCGAAGATGAGGTCTGTCGCGTGACCGAGGATCTTCGGCACCGCGACGGAGAGCGCGATGCTGGCGATCGTCGCAACGACGACACAGACGACCGCAAACTTGTGTGGCTGCAGAAGCGAGAGAAGCCGCTTCATCGTCGCCTTGAAGTGGCGAGGTTTGGTGTCCGTCGCGGTCAGCGCGGGCTTCGGCTCTTTGTCGGGGTTCTCGGGGTTACTCGACTTCGCATCCCCGTCCGCGGATTCAGGTTCGCTCGGGATCTTGGCGAACACCACCGTCGGGGCATCGTCGAAGTACTGGCTGTTGGGGCTGCCCCACGTCGGGTCCTGCGGGCTGGTCATGCGCTCATCTCCGCGGGAATCTGGGAAGCCACGATCTCTTGGTACGTCGGACAGTTGGCCAGAAGGAACTGATGGTCGCCGAGACCGACCGGAGCGCCGTCTTCGAGGACCATGATCTGGTCGGCATCGATGATGGACGCGACGCGCTGCGCGACGATGATGACCGTCGAATGAGTCGATACCGTGCGGAGTTCGCGTCGGACCGCGGCGTCGGTGTGCATGTCGAGTGCGGAGAACGAATCGTCGAAGACGAAGATCCGGGGTCTGCGGACCACAGCTCTGGCGATGGCGAGACGTTGTTTCTGTCCGCCCGAGAGATTGCCGCCGCCCTGCGCGATCGGAGACTCGAGACCGTCGGACAGTTCCCGGACGAAGTCGTCTGCCTGGGCGATGGTGAGGGCTGCCCAGATGTCGTCGTCGGTGGCGGTCGGGTTTCCGTAGCGGATGTTGCTCGCGATCGTGCCGGCGAACAGGTACGCCTTCTGGGGCACGTATCCGAAGTTGGCGAAGAGTTCGTCCTGATCCCAGCCACGCACGTCCAAGCCGTCGACCAAGACGGCGCCGGCCGTGACGTCGAAGAGTCGGGGGATGAGTGAGACGAGGGTCGATTTGCCACTACCGGTACTGCCAACGATCGCGGTGACCGTTCCTGGCATGCATCGCATCGAGACATTCGACAGGACCGGCGTTTCGGCTCCCGGATACGTGAATCCGGCTCCACCGAACTCGACAACGCCGTAGGGGCTGGTCGGGCGAAGGGGCTGGGCCGGCGCGGGCACGGTCGGCTCGGTGTCGAGTACCTCGGTGATGCGGTCGGCACACACGGCCGCGCGGGGGATCACGACGGCCAACATGGTCGCCATTACCACGGACATCAGGATCTGCATGACGTAGGCGAGGAAGGCGCTGATCTGCCCGATCTGCATGTCGCCGGTATCGACCAGATGCGCGCCGAACCACAGCACCGCGACGCTCGACAGGTTGGCGATCAACATGACGGTGGGCAGCAGAACCGCCTGGTAACGACCGATGAGGAGCGAGGTGTCGGTCAGTTCCTTGTTGGCTTTGTCGAAGCGGATCGTCTCGTCGGGTTCTCGAACGAATGCGCGAATGACACGCATACCGGTGAGCTGTTCGCGCAGTGATCGATTGATGTTGTCGATCCGCGTCTGCATCGTCCGGAAATGCGGGATCAGCTTGGCCACCACGACCGAGACGGTGATGCCGAGCAGTGGTACCGAAATCGTCAGGAGCCAGGACATCTGCAGGTTCTCGCGCAGCGCCATGATGATGCCGCCGATACACATCAGTGGGGCGCTGACGAGCATCGAGGACGTCAGCATGACCAGGGCCTGGATCTGCAGGACGTCGTTGGTGTTCCGTGTGATCAGCGTCGGCGCACCGAAACTGTTGAATTCGCGATCAGAGAAGCTGCCGACGGCCTTGTAAAAGGCGCCTCGAACGTCGTGGCCGAAGCCCATCGACGATTTTGCCGCCAGATAGGTCGACGCGACCGACGCGATGATCGACGCAAGCGAGACCAGCAGCATGATCCCGCCGGTGGACATGATGAATCCGGTGTCGCCTCGGGCGACACCGTCGTCGATGATCCGAGCGTTGAGCGTGGGGAGGACTAACGACGCGATGGCCCCGAAGAGTTGAAGTGCGAGGACCCCGGCAAGCAACCAGCGGTACGGCGGCAGGTACGCCTTGAGGAGTTTTGCTAGCACGACGGTTCCCGGTGAGTTGCTTCGGTTGCCGCTCGTTCGCGATTGATCACAAGCACACGGTATGACAGATCGTGGTCGAGGTTGGCACCGACTCTGACGATTGCATCCATTTGTCCAAATCGAATGTGATGTCCAACACACTTGAATTCGATATTGGTTTCAGGTCACAGGGCCTGAACTGCTGGTTTACACATTGCTCCAATATGTCACGGTCCTTCTTGGATAGAAACAAACTGGACGTACGTATTTAGCTTGGCTACAAAGAGGCGGAGCGAACAAAACGTGCGCCGCGTCATAGATATTCATGCAAGGAGTCACACATGGGATCCCTCGGAAACCTTCTCAAGGCCAACGGCATGGGCTGGGGCATTCTCCAGCTTCTTCCCCTGGTCAACATGCTGAAGACCCTTCAGGGGCTGGACACCGCGAGCTCGAACTCCTGACGTTCGACCACAACAATTCTTCCGAAACAACACAGGAGTAGTCGCATGACCTCGATTCAGAATCTCGACGCCTTCCTTAAGAGCGTTCTCGCATTCGTGACCAAGTTGAACGCGGGATCGGCGGACGGCTCGGGTTCGGCTGGTTCCACTGCCGAGTAATTCTCGGTCCCCACTTCATTTCAACTGCATCCCGACATAAGGAGGCCCGACATGGGTTCATTCGAAGACTTCAGCGGCGTCGTCAAGACGTTCATTCCGGTACTCAAGGACCTGTTCACGGCACTCGGTGGTGGCTCGCTCACCCCGGGTAGCGGATCGGCGGCTGACAAGTAAGTCCCGTTTGTCCGAAAGTGTGGCTCGCGGTTGTCTGCGGGCCACACTTTTTGCATTTCAATTGTGAGCTAAATCGCATTATAGGATATTTCGAACCGTCTATTTGGCCTCTGAACTGCAATTATGCCAGAAGGTGTTACCGACAGTTCAAGTTGGTAGCTATTCGGTAGCTAGACAAGTGTGGGCAGTCAGTCTATAAATGCAGGCAGCGCCAAGTTAGTGCGCTACATCACAGCTCGGGATGTTGTTCGGGGGGCGGTTCAGCCATCCGCGCGGCAGAAGTTCCCGAACCATCTCGGCCACCGCCTGCGGCCGGAATGGCGCTGGAACATCACACCACCTCACAAACAGGAGAACCTCCTATGTTCGGATCACTCAGCACCCTCGGACCCCTGCTCACCGCGCTCGGAGCTTTCCTCAAGTCCGTTCCCACCGAATCGCTGTCCGGCGAGGGCGAGGGCTCGTCCACCGGTTCACTCTCGGGTCTGTCCAGCGGATCCGCCGAGTAGTCATCCCTTCCGGCAGGTCCATTCGGCTCTGCCAATCGGATTGCATGCAGGTGCCCTCTGTCCACTGTCGTGGCCGGAGGGCACCCGCGTTTGCGGAGATCTTCGTAGTTGCCGTTTTGGCGTGTGAACACAGAACTGTGAGTGGCAGCACCTGCGTACGATGGTTCGACGACATCGGCATACGGTCACCGCGACGTCCGGTGCTCCCGAATTCAGAGGTAGCCGACCGCGAGGTGACGCATGGTAGGGACGAGTCGCTTTCTGCGCCTTCTCCTAGTGCTGGCCGTTGTACTTGCGGCTTCGTTGATCGGCATCCTCACGCGCCCACCAGGGTTGCTCGCGACATTCTGGTGCGCCAACGCCATTCTGCTGGGAATGATGGTCAGATGGCCGGTCCTGATCGAGTGGCCGACGTGGATCGCTGCGGCTGTCGGATACGTCTGCGCTGACCTGATCACCGGCAACTCGCTCTCGCTTGCGGTGCAGTTGAACGGGGCGAACCTCGCCGGAGTCACAGTCGGTGTTCTTGTTCTGTACTACTTGAAGCGCACACCGTTCCGATTGGTCGATTCGCAGTCGCTGGTGTGGATGGTCTTCGTCTCGTTCGTCGCGGCGACTGGTACCGCGGCCACTGCCGGCGCCTTGGACCGGCTCTTACGCGGTCAGTCATTTACCGACACGTTTTTCCACTGGGGCGCCACCGAGGTCATGGCGTACCTGCTGGTCCTTCCTCTCATTCTCACTCTCACCATCCCGTCGAGCCTTGCTGAGTTCCGCAGCAAACTGACTGCCAAAACCGTCGCCGCTATGAGCGTTCCGCTACTCGCCACTGCAGCCTGCGTGCCGATCGCCCTCAGTATCGAAGGGCCGATCGCGCTGGTCCTTCCGATTCCGGCTCTCCTGTGGTGCGCCACTCGCATCTCGGTTCCGAGCACTGCCTTCGTTTCCGTGGTCTGGTCGGTGTGGTCGCTCATGATGGCGGGTAGCGGTCGACTCGATATCGGAGATCAAGCCGCCTCGACGTGGAACGAGGACGTCATCACGGCCATTGCCGTCACGCTGATCGCGTTGGGTCCGATCGCGGTTGCCTGTGCGACCGAGGAACGTCGCGCTGCCGAGCGTGAGCTCTTCCTTGCTGTCGAATTCGACCATCTGACCGGGGTCCTCTCGCGTGGTGCGTTTCTCGGGCATGCGGAATCGGAGCTTGCCGCCGCGGCTCGCACACAATCCCCGGTCGGCCTGCTGATGCTCGACCTGGACCACTTCAAGAGCATCAACGACACGCATGGACATATGACCGGTGACAGCGTTCTCGCCAACTTCGCCGAACGGGCCGCTGACCGATTGTCGGACGGCGATCTGATCGGAAGGCTCGGCGGCGAGGAGTTCGCCATTCTGCTTCCGGACTGCAGCTACGCGCGAGCAGTCGATGTGGCCGAGGCGGTCCGCGGCGCGCAAGTCGAGTACTCGGCCGAATCAGAAGTGACGAGCACCGTCAGTGTCGGCGTCGCGTGGGTCGATCATGCGACGCCGGCGTTGACCACCCTCATGAGCGTCGCGGACGAGGCTCTGTACGAAGCCAAGCGCGCCGGGCGCAACCTCGTGAAAGTGCGCCGGCTCGGCAACGATGCATTGCCGCAACGGAATTCCGAGCCGGATATGGCCACCCGCACCTATCGCAAACCTGACATACCACGAACGATCAGGCGAGGATTTGGCCGCGAAGGTGTGGTGGACGGCCGATAACTGCGCTGACCTGCATCGGGATTGGCATATAGTCGCACCCATGCAGCTTGATTCGACGCCTTCGCCCCTGCCGACGCTTCCGCTCCGATTCGGAACTCCCCTGACCGAGAACTCCATCCGCGTGATGATGTTGGGATCAGGCGAGTTGGGTAAGGAAGTTGTCATCGCGTTGCAGCGTCTGGGCGTCGAAGTGATTGCGGTGGATCGGTATCCCGATGCCCCTGGACACCAGGTGGCTCATCGTGCGCATACCGTCGACATGACCGATCCGGAAGCGCTGCTTGCCGTCATCGAGTTGGAAAAGCCTCACTTCGTGGTTCCTGAGATCGAGGCCATTGCGACGGATGCGCTTGCACTCGTTGAAGAACGCGGGGCCGCGGTGGTCATTCCCACCGCCCGCGCCACCCAGCTCACGATGAACCGTGAGGGGATCCGTCGGCTCGCGGCCGAGGAGTTGGGCCTGCCCACTTCGCCGTACGCTTTCGCGGACTCGCTTGCCGAAGTGCAGGCAGCGACAGACCGAATCGGTTTCCCGTGCGTCATCAAGCCCGTCATGTCCTCGTCGGGGAAGGGACAGTCGACGGTTCGATCCGCCGAAGATCTCGACGCCGCATGGGATTACGCGATGGCCGGAGGTCGTGTGAATCACGGCCGGGTGATCGTCGAGGGTTTTGTCGATTTCGATTACGAGATAACACAATTGACGGTTCGCGCCGTCGGTGAGAGCGGTCAGGTCGAGACGTCGTTCTGCGAGCCGATCGGGCACCTGCAGGAAGCCGGTGACTACATCGAATCGTGGCAGCCGCAGCAGATGTCCGCAGTTGCCCTCGCCTCGGCCCGAGACGTCGCCGAGAAGGTGACCACGGCTCTGGGCGGGCGAGGCATCTTCGGCGTCGAGCTATTCGTGAAGGGCGACGACGTCTTCTTCTCCGAAGTGAGCCCACGGCCGCACGACACCGGATTGGTGACTCTGCGGACGCAGCGACTTTCGGAGTTCGAGCTGCATGCCCGCGCGATCCTGGGCTTGCCGGTCGACACGACGCTCACGGTGCCGGGAGCATCGGCGGTGATCTACGGCGGAATGGAGGCCAAGGGGATCGGATTCGACGGCGTCGCCGAGGCACTCTCGGTTCCCGAGACGGACCTGCGGCTCTTCGGCAAGCCCGAGAGCTTCACGCGTCGTCGCATGGGTGTTGCAGTGTCGACGGCCGCCGATGTGCCGACTGCACGCGCCCGTGCTCGCGAGGCCGCGTCGAAGGTGCGTCCCGTCGGATGAGTCCTGTGGCCGAGGTCCTCGTCGGGCTGGTCATCCTGGTCGGTCTGATCGGTGTCGTCGTTCCGATTCTTCCGGGGACACTTCTCGTTTTCGGTGCAATTCTGGTGTGGGCGATCATGACCGGTGGCGCGACGGCGTGGACGGTGTTCGCGCTGTCGACGCTGGCACTGGTGGTCACCGGGATCGTGAAGTACACCTGGCCAGGCAAGCGGATGAAGTCCGGGGGAGTGCCCAACCTGTCGGTGGTGGTCGGCGGAGTCGTCGGCATCATCGGGTTCTTCGTGATTCCGGTCGTGGGCTTGTTCCTCGGATTCATCGTCGGAACGTATTTCGCCGAACTAGCGCGGCTGCGCCGTTACGACATCGCCTGGTCGTCGACGCTTCACGCGGTGAAGGCAGTCGGATTGTCCATGCTGGTGGAACTGTTCGGAGCGCTGATCGCGGCGGGGCTGTGGCTGGGAGCCGTCGCGTTCACTTGAGCGCAGCGGTACCAGGAGCGGGCGTTGTCGCACATGACCGCGGACAGGTCGTCGCCGACAGCTTCGGCGATCACGTCCAGGTCGTGGACCTCGAACGCTCGACGTGCCCGTGTGCCGGGTAGATCGGTGCCGAACATCAGCGCAGCGGGGTTGACCGCGTGGATCTGGCGAAGCACGTCGCCGACGTCGGAGATGGTGGTGCGTCCGAACCCGGTGGCTTTGACGCGTACCCCGCGGTCGACGAGGTTCAGGAGATACGGCAGTCCGCGGGTGGACATTCCCAAGTGGTCGATGCTCACCGCCGGCAATTTGGCGAAGACGGGTTCCAGCGACAGCAACAGCGTGGCATCGACGTAGAACTCGGCGTGCCAGCCGACCAGATCGAATGCGCGGTTGGCGAGATCGGCGAGTAGACGCAGGTCGGTGGCGCCTCGGCGCAGATTGAATCGGACGGCGCGCACTCCCAGCGCGTCCAGCGCAACGATGTCTTCGTCCGTCGCATCGAGCGGCAAAGCAGTGACGCCCACCCAGCCTTCGCCGAGTTCGGACAAGGCGGCTTTCAGGTATTCCTGGTCATTGCCCTGGTACGACGCGGTCACCACAGCGCCGCCGTCAACACTCAGGCCCTTCAGTGAGGCAAGCCGGGCCCGGTAATCGGCCACGGTGAAGGGCTCAGGCAGGTACCCGTGATTCTCGACCAGCGGGAAGCGCGGGTCGATGATATGCACGTGGGCGTCAAACACGGGGTCTATTTTGCCCTGTTGCCCTGGGTCCCCGCACACACCACCGGCCCGATGTGACCTGGGTCGCGTCGGGCCGGTGGAGGGCTTCTGTTCAGTTACTTCTGCGCACTCAGTTCGCGCGGTCGGGCTCGGACGCCTTCAGCATGTCGTGACGCTCGACGACCTTGATGCGCTCACGGCCTTCGGGCTCGCCCAGGCTGCGCTCGTGCGCGTCGAGGCGGTACCAGCCCTGCCAGGTCGTGTACGGCACCTGCTTGCCTTCGAGGAACTCGATGACAGCGTTCTCGTCGGGGTTCGCGGCGCCGGCGAAGCCGACGGAATCCTCGAGAAGATTCGCGACGGTTTCGTTGGCGTCACCCTTCGTGTGGCCGATGAGGCCGACGGGGCCGCGCTTGATCCAGCCGGTGACGTAGGTGGCCGGCATGAACCGGGCTGCGCCCTCGGCGTTGTCGTCGGCGACGACGCGTCCGGCGTCGTTGGGGACGGTGCCCGCCTGGTCGTCGAACGGCAGCTGCGTGACGTTCTGCGAGAGGTAACCGACGGCGCGGTACACGGCCTGGACATCCCAGTCCTTGTACGTGCCGGTGCCCTTGACGTTGCCGGTGCCGTCGAGCTGAGTGCGCTCGGTGCGCAGGCCGACGACCTTGCCGTCTTCACCGAGGATCTCCGTGGGAGATTCGAAGAAGTGCAGGAACAGCTTGTGGGGGCGGGCTCCGACATCGCGGATTGCCCAGTCCTGCAGCGTGTTCGCGACCATGTCGACCTGCTTGGAGTTGCGGCGAGCCTGCTCGGAGCCCTCGTCGTAGTCGATGTCCTCGGGGTCGACGATGACCTCGATGGTCGGGGAATGGTCGAGCTCACGCAGTTCGAGAGGCGTGAACTTGGCCTGGGCCGGGCCACGGCGTCCGAAGACGTGAACCTCGACGGCCTTGTTGTTCTTGAGGCCCTCGTAGACGTTGGCGGGGATCTCGGTCGGCAGCAGTTCGTCGCCGGTCTTGGCTAGGACGCGGGCGATGTCGAGCGCAACGTTGCCCACGCCGAGGACAGCGACCTTCTCGGCTTCGAGCGGCCACGTACGCGGTACGTCGGGGTGGCCGTCGTACCAGGAGACGAAGTCGGCCGCGCCATAGCTGCCGTCGAGTTCGATACCCGGGATGCCGAGCGCGCGGTCGGCGTTGGCGCCGGTCGAGAAGATGACCGCGTCGTAGAACGACTGCAGGTCGTCGAGGGTGATGTCGGTGCCGTAGTCGATGTTGCCCAGCAGGCGGACCTGAGGCTTGTCGAGCACCTTGTGCAGAGCGGTGATGATGCCCTTGATGCGCGGATGATCAGGCGCGACGCCGTAACGAATCAGGCCGAAGGGCGCGGGCATGCGCTCGAAGAGGTCGATGCTGACGCCGCGGCCGGAGACTGCGGTGTCGGATTTCATGAGGGCGTCGGCGGCGTAGATGCCGGCGGGGCCGGCGCCGACGATCGCGACCCGGAGTGGGCGGTTGGAGTCAGTCATCGTGAGGACAGCTACCTTCTTCGAAGTTCGGACAACATATCGACAAGTATCCAATTTAGCCGAACCTAAGCACAGTGCCTCGGTTGCGGCCGAACGGATCCACACTCTCACTCGATCGGTTGTGGGTAAACCTATTCTTTCTTCCCATTCTCCCGTTGTCTCGGGTATTCGGGGTAGGGGCCTGGTCCTTGACGGGCCACAATTTCAAGTTGTGGGGGAGTATTGGCGTTATGAGTGACGAGCTTCGCGAATCCGACAACATCGATGGCAAGAAGGCGTCTGCGGGGCCGTTCCTCTTGGCTGTTGCCATCGTCGCCTTGATTCTGGGTGGAATCTTCGTCGCGTCGTGGATCTCGCCGGCCGAGGAGAACGTCACCGAGTCGGACCGCGTGAGCCGCTCCGTCACCGACTACGTCGATGCCGAGAATCGAAATGACGCGGAGACGGTCAAGACCCTGACCTGCGCGAGCTTCAATTCGAGCACTGGTCCGATGGCCGGAGTCGACGGGACGGTCGAACTGAAGGGTGTGGACGGGGTCGTGGTCAACGGGGATCGCGCCAGGGCCGACGTGACGATCACCGGCGGCGGAGCGGGCGAGCGGGTCTCGACCTGGGCCCTGACCCGTGATGGCAACCGTTGGGTCGTCTGTAACTGACGGCCCGCTCAGGCGCTCACGGCAGTCTTGTGAAAACATGGACTACGTGAGTTACGCAGGCGATCTGACGCCGGAGCAAGCCTGGGAGCTGCTCCGCGAAAACCCCGACGCCGTGCTGGTCGACGTGCGGACCGATGCGGAGTGGAAGTACGTCGGTGTCCCCGATGTTTCCTCCCTCGGCAAGCAGGCCGCACTGATCGAATGGGTGAGCCACCCGACCGGCGCGCGCAATGACAACTTCGTCGACCAGTTGAAGGAAGCCGGCATCACCGCCGATTCCTCCGGGTCGGAGCGTCCGGTGATCTTCCTGTGTCGATCCGGACAACGTTCCATCGGTGCGGCGGAAGCTGCGACTGCGGCGGGCATCGGCCCGTCGTACAACGTGCTCGACGGGTTCGAAGGCGCATTGGGTGCCGACGGACATCGCGGACTTGTAGGTTGGCGGGCCATCGGCTTGCCATGGAGGCAGCAGTGAGCGGAATTCCCCAGGGTGGCGCATTTCAACGAGCGCTGCCGGACGACGTCGGTCTCGGCACTCTCGGTGTTCGCGGTGGACTGATGCGTACCGGGTTCGAGGAGACTTCCGAAGCGCTGTTCCTCAACTCCGGATTCGTCTACGAGAGTGCAGAAGCCGCCGAACAAGCCTTCACCGGCGAGGTGGATCATTTTGTCTACTCCCGCTATGGCAATCCGACGGTCAAGATGTTCGAAGAGCGTTTGCGTCTCATCGAAGGCGCAGAAGCGTGCTTTGCGACGGCCAGCGGAATGTCGGCAGTCTTCACGGCGTTGGGCGCACTGTTGGCCAACGGCGACCGATTGGTTGCCGCGCGCAGCCTCTTCGGATCCTGCTTTGTCGTGTGCAACGAGATACTTCCGCGCTGGGGCGTCGAGGTTGTTTTCGTCGACGGTGAGGACAACGCGCAGTGGGAAGAGGCGCTGTCCGTGCCGACCACTGCCGTGTTCTTCGAGACGCCGTCCAACCCGATGCAGTCCCTCGTCGACGTTCGGCGGGTGTCGGAGCTTGCTCATGCTGCCGGTGCAAAGGTAGTGCTGGACAACGTCTTCGCGACGCCGCTTCTGCAGCGCAGCCTCGATCTGGGCGCCGACGTCGTGGTGTACTCCGGTACCAAGCACATCGACGGTCAAGGCCGCGTGCTCGGCGGCGCGATCCTCGGCACCGAGGAATACATCAGCGGTCCCGTCCGAGAACTGATGCGGCACACCGGTCCTGCGCTCAGCCCGTTCAATGCGTGGACTCTGCTCAAGGGTCTCGAGACCATGCCGGTCCGTATTCGGCATTCCGTGGCTTCGGCACTCGAGATCGCCGAATTCCTCGAAGGGCACTCCGGCGTCAAGTGGGTCAAGTATCCGTACCTGACTTCGCACCCGCAGCACGAGCTCGCGAAGTCTCAAATGAGCGGCGGCGGAACTGTAGTCACGTTCGAGCTCAATGCGCCTGACGGCGAGGGCAAGAAGCGGGCGTTCGAGGTTCTCAACGGCCTGCGCGTCATCGACATCTCCAACAACTTGGGTGATTCCAAGTCGTTGATCACCCACCCCGCAACCACAACGCACCGGGCCATGGGTCCGGAAGGCCGTGCAGCAGTGGGTCTTACAGACGGCGTTGTGCGTTTGTCGGTGGGGCTGGAAGATACCGCCGATCTCTTGGCTGATCTGAAGCGAGCCCTCGGCTGATCCGGTAGAACGCCTTGCCCTCGAACTTCGTTTGGCGAGGCGTTCTACGGCGAAGGTGTCAGACCCAGTTGTTTGACGTCGATCGTCAACGCCGTCGTATTCAGTGTGAGACCTGAGCTTGTCGTGTCGGCGGGGTAGATCGTGAACAGCACCTGCGCGGTCAGGTTGGTGTTGTTCAACGCCGATGTGACCGGAATGAGGTTCGGCGTCGGTGCCGTGCTGTCGTACAGAAGATTGTTGCTCTGATCCGTGACGTACGTGCGGAGATCGACACTGGCGGTCGCGAGCCCGCCACTCAACTTGGTCTTGTCGACCGTCACGTTCGCTTTCAGACGTGGGCCGGTGGCCATCACCTTCGAATCGCAGAAATACGTGTAGTTGAATCCGGGCTTGAGTCGGTAGGTAGTGATGTCCGGGATATATACGAGTGGATTCGGATTGGTGGGCGCGTTGACGTAGACCTGCGAATACCACCCCCCGCCGCTCGTGGTCACGCATGCTCCCAGATCCAGGGTCCCGGACTGGACAGCGGCGCTCGTCAGGGTCGTACTGTCCGTCCATTTCGCCAATGTGCCCGAGCCGCCGAGCAATACAGCTCCGGCCGCGGCGACTGCCATTGCAGCCTTCGTCGTCTTCTTCATCACGGCACCAGCGCCTTGACTTCGTCCGGAAGTTCGCTCGGGGCAGGAGATTCGGCCCAGACTCCCGTTGACGTGTCGATGGCGGTGACTCCGGACGTGGTGATCACGTACAACTGATCGGTACCGGTGAGCCAATGCAGTACAGCGTCATTGTCCACGGCACCCCGATACACCTCGGTGCCCGATGAATTCGACACGGATACAACGGTTCCACTGGCAGTCGAGAGCTTCTGTGCGCTGAAGCCGGTCGTGGCCGCCGGGGCGTCGATGGGAACCTCGCTCGGGGTGGGCGTAGTTGTTGTGGGTGTCGTTGTCATGGTCGTTGTTGTTGTCGTTGTGGACGGAGTAGTTGTAGCCGGTGACGAGGTGGTTGTCGAAGGTGTAGTTGTGCTGGTGGTTGTCGTGGCCTGCGAGGTTGTTGATGCGCTCGGAGTAGTCGTGGGTGAAGGTGTGGTCGAACTGACCGCTGCGGTGGAGGTGGTGGTCGTCGCACTCGGAGCTTGTGCAACCAGCGCCGAACGAGCGGCCGGAGCTGAGGCTGCCGTGGTTCCGCTCGTGGGTCCGGATACACACGCCATGTCATTGAGGATGATGAGCAGTGTCGAACTGCTGATGCGGTACCCGGTGTATTCCGGTGTCACGTAAGTTCCAACGAGTCCGTGTAATTCGACGTCGTAGTTCGTGTTCGACAGGAGAATCCCGCCGCTCGGCAGATCGGACAACGTCAGGGTCGTCGAGAGGCCGGTCACGTCTCTGATCAGCGGAGGTTGGGTGGTGTTGGTTGCGTTTCGGACGATGATTCGAAATGTATCCGTGGCAACGCCAGGCCAAGCGAGCACGACGGAAGTTCCCTTGTCCGAGCAGGTCATTGACGCGGGAGGTTTCGGAAAGCTCGCAGCAGTGGTGAACGAAATGCTTCCCGCTGTCGCCATGCCCGTGAAGGCGGCCTGTGTTCCGCCGATGTTCGCAATGCCCGCCACGCTGAGACCGACCGTTGCCAATGCGATGATTGCCTTGAAGGCGTGGGAATCGCCGTGTGCGTCCTGACGATCCAGCCTGGGTTCCCCTTCATCCGGTCTTTTCCGTGGGCGAAATGCGATGTACAGCAGTCCTCCGACAGCAATCGCACCAAGCACAAGCCCACTCGGTCCGGACAGCCAGACGGCCACGTAGCCGAGGCGGTTGATGCTGAAGAAAACTCGATCCGCTTCGGTGATGACGTAAGGATCTGGGTCTGTGACGGGATTCGCGTCGCCGCGCAGCTGTGCAATTGCAAGATTGTTGTCTTGCTGCTCGACCGTCTCGACACGATGGGTGATTCGAACGCCTTGGTTGTCGTAGACACTGACGATGTCACCGACCTGAACTTCCGAAGCAGGCACGGTGCGCGCGAATGCCAGAGCACCGGTCTCGATCGTGGGAGACATCGATCCGCTCTTGAAGATCAGCGGAGTGATACCGAAAGCGAAGCCGGCAATGAACAATCCGATGGATGCCAGACCGGCGAGGGCACCGAGGGTGAGCAGAAGTTCGTGAATCCGACGTGGCGTCGAGGCTTTCGGTGACATCTTCGTGTGTCGTGACACGGCGCTCACACCTTTGCCGAGAAGTTCAGGACGATGCTCGACGAGCTGCTCGTCGGTGGGGTCGGACTCGTCGGAAGCGTCACCGAGACACAAAGATTGTCGGTTGCCCCGATAGCCAGAGAACGGTCGGGCGCACCGACCGCCTGATTTGTGGTGAGTGTCAGCGGTAAGGACAACACCACATTGCTGCCATCTGTGCATTTGTTGGCCACAGTTCCGTTCAACGACACAGTCATCCGCAAGTAGGTCGTCAGCGCGCCGCCGCTGGTGGAAGTAATCGTGTATTTCAGAGGAAGATTCACGCCTGCCCCCACGTTGTTGACTTTGACGATGGCGGAGTTCGAGTCGCCGGGAATCATCCCGGTTTTGCCGAGTTGGCTGAAGTTCAGTGTCGTGGTCAGCGTGGGTTGGATTGTGGTATTCAACTGCAGATTGATCGACCCGGTCGTGATATTTCCCGAAGTCGCCATCGCCGAAGACGTCCAGGCCGCGAGCGTGGTTACACCGCCGACACCAAGCACCATCCCCAGCGCGAGCAGCGCGCGAAAACGCGTGCTGGTCAACAGGTGACGAATCCGGTGGGCCGGACGGTCAGGGCGCGAGGGCATCGTGCTGGCCTTTCTCGATCTGGACGGGGTCGGTGAGGTTGGAAGCTGCAGGGTCAGGCGCCAATCGGGCTCGAGCTCGCTCCTTCCGGCCGTCACGGATGCCGCTGATCATCATGTAGGCCGCGTACAGCAGTAGTGCCGTCACGACTATCACCACGATCACGGTGCGCTGCTCTCCGGTGAGCCAAGTGTTGACGTAGCCGAGATACGGAAGGCTGTACCAGACCTTTCCCCGGATCTGTACTGGCCGTACTTCTTTCTCGTCGCGTTCACCATTCGCGTCGCCCTGGGTGATGAAAGTTCGTTCACCCTTTTGGTTTTCACTTGTGGCGATGATCCGGTGCGTGACGACGGTCGGCTGACCCGATTCCAGCTGGTACGTAATAGGTGTACCGATCCCCAGTTCGGACGGATCGACAGGTTTGACGACGACCAGTGATCCAGGGTTGTACGTCGGGCGCATCGAACCGGTCAGAATCGTGAAGCGCTGCGCTCCCGCGAAGAAGGGGATGACAATGGTTGCGACGATGACTGCCGAAATCGCCAGCAGCAGTGTCCAACTGACGATAGAGGTGACCCACCACAGAGGGCCGGTACGTTCACCGCGTTTGGTCGAGTGTTTCGTCATGCCGCCCCTGCCTGGAACGTGAAGGTGGCGTTGGTCGTCTGACCGGAAACCGCACCAACACCCACCGTGAGCCGCAGACACAGGATGTAGGTGCCACCGGCTGCGAGCGGAGTCGGCATGTACGCGGGGGAAACCGGGTACTGCAGCGATGCATTCATCGATCCGGACGTCACTGGGGTTACTGCCGGAGCCGCGGTGTTGACGCCGGCCGGGCAGGCGCTTTCGTTGGCGACTCCGTACGTGGTCAACGTGAATCCCGGAAGTGCGCTCGTCGACTGCATTCGCCACTGCAGAGGATCAGACCCCGAATTCTTGACGGTGAGCGGAGCTTGCACCGTGTTTCCCGGGACCACAGGCGTCGTGGCCGTCGTCAAATTCGCCAGGGTGTACGCCGCACTGGTTCCGGCCGATGTACCAACGGTGAGGTTGACGCTTGCAGCGGTTGCGGTCCCACCACTCGCGCTCGCCGAATCGGACCACAGCGCGAGCGACTGCTGTGACGATGCGAACACCGCTACAGCAGCCACCGCGACTGCGATCGCTCCCCAGACCTTTTTCCTCATGAAATTACGGAGCCGGAGTCAGCGCTGTCTGAGTGACGACCAGCTTCATCGCCGCCAAGTTCAGCGACTGATTCTGCGCGACCTGGTTGGCCACCTCGGTGAAGTTCAGACGGACTCCGACGTGCACGATCGTGCCGTTCTGTACCTTGGTGATCTGTGAAATCGGGTTGCCACCAGCGTCCTTGATGGTCGTAACCGGCTGTACAGCGGCGGCAAGTTCGGCGCTGTTGGCACCTGGAACGATGCCGGCCGTATCAGCGGTCAGAACAGCCGCGAGACGATCGCCCACTGCGGTCACTGTGACGTCGCAGGTGTATTCGATGCTCTCGGTGGTGACGATGCGGTAAGCCGAGATGTTGGTGATCGCGGTCTTCGTCGGATTGAGGGAGTTCCAACCGCCGCCGACCGGTGCGCAGGCGCTCAGGTCGAGTGCACCGGAAGTGACGGGTCCGCCGCCACTGACGTCGGCCGAGTCGCTCCACACAGCGAGCGAGCCCGCACCGCCGAGGAGGAGGGCGCCGGCCGCCGCAGCAGCGATCGCGCCCTTGGTCTGCTTCTTCATGAAAATCTCATTTCATGTCTGGGACCCGAAATGGGTCGTTCAGACATGAGTATCAGCCACGGCAAACGATTCGTTACTACTTTTTCGAAATTTATTTTTCGACTGTGATCCACCTTTCTCTGTCGAACAAATTGCCTTCTGACCTGCAGATAACTATCAGTATGTAATTTTGGAGTGAAGAAAACCGATTGTTTGTCCAGTTGGACAAAGTGGACGAGTCGGATCCTGGCAAATCTAGTGTTTTTTACCAGTTAATTACCGACTCGCGGTTTTGTTTTGCAATTGAATCAATTGTTTGCGGTGCTACGGAATGGATCGGTTGTCATTCCTACAAGATCGGCGACCGACTCGAGAACGACTGTGGGTCGGTACGGGAAGAGCTCCACCGACGCGCGGGTCGAGATCCCGGTCATCACCAGAATCGTCTGCAGTCCGGCTTCGAGGCCACAGACGATGTCGGTGTCCATCCGGTCGCCGATCATCAACGTGTTAGCCGAATGAGCGCCGATGGACCGCAGGGCAGAGCGCATCATCAAGGCGTTGGGCTTGCCGACGTAGTAGGGATCGCGTCCGGTTGCCTTGGTGATGAGAGCGGCGACCGAGCCGGTGGCCGGCAGCGAGCCGTCACGCGACGGCCCAGTGGCGTCGGGGTTGGTGGCGATGAACCGCGAACCACGCTCGACCAGGCGAATGGCGGTGGTGATCGCCTCGAACGAGTACGTGCGCGTCTCGCCGAGGACGACGTAGTCGGGGTCACTGTCCGTCAGGACGTAACCGATGTCGTGCAGGGCAGTGGTCAGGCCCGATTCGCCGACCACGTAGGCGCTGCCGCCTGGCCGCTGGTTGGCCAGGAACGTCGCGGTAGCGAGCGCTGACGTCCAGATCGACTTCTCCGGGATGTCGAGTCCCGAATTGAGCAGGCGTGCTCGCAGGTCACGCGGGGTTCGGATGGAGTTGTTGGTGAGCACCATGTACGGGATGTCGTTCGACGCCAGCTCTGCCAGGAACGTGTCCGCTCCAGGTATCAAGTGCTCCTCGTGGACGAGAACCCCGTCCATGTCCATGAGGTAGGTCCAACCGGTCTGATCTTCTGTACTGGTCATGACTCCAGTATGTGCGGGTGCCGCCCGATGTGGGCGATCAAGCGAGAAGGCGCCACAGCCCGATCAGGCCGACGACGACAATCGTGTAGCGCAATGCAGTGGGGGACAGGCGCCGTCCGTAGCGGGCGCCGAGGACGCCACCGCCGAGCGAGCCGACAGCGATCAAACCGGCTGCTGCCCAATTGATCTGATCGAACGCCAGAGTGATGTACATCCCCGCTGCAACGATGTTGACGAGCAGTGAGAGCAGGTTCTTCGCGCCGTTCATGCGTTGGAGGGTTTCCGGGAGGATGGCACCCATCACACCGATGAGAAGGATGCCCTGCGCGGCAGTGAAGTATCCGCCGTAGATGCCGACTGCAAAGGTGCCGGCGGTCAGGAGCATCAGCCTCTTGGTGGACAGCGTCGTTTCTTCGGTGGAACGCTTCTTGGCCCACGCCTGGATGCGTGGTTGGAGGAGGACGAGCGCGAGGGCGAGGACCAACAGCACCGGAACGATGGTTTCGAACAGTTTCTCGGGTAGATGCATGAGTAACCAGGAACCGAGTAGTGCCCCGGCGAGTGACGCCGGAATCTGCCACTTCAGTCGATCCCACTGTCCGGACAGCTCGCGTCGGTAGCCCCAGGTGCCGGAAACTCCGCCGGCGACGAGCCCGACCGCGTTGGACATGGTCGCGGTCACGGGCGGCATGCCGAAGGCGACCAGCGTCGGGAACGTGATCAGCGTTCCACTGCCGACCACGGCGTTGATCGCGCCCGCGCCGATGCCGGCCAGCAATATGAAGAATGCGTCGAGTCCACTCACTCCGCAGACGGTACGGCAGAGGAAAAGTCGGTACAGACGGCGGTCCCGGTCTTCGTTCGAACACTCCATTGAACACGTCTAACGCGGCTTCGGACACCGTTGGAATCAGTGCGATTCCAACCTGGTTGATCTTTCATTTCCCTTGCAGTGCAGGGAAATACAACATTTGACGACTAGACATTTCGGGTCTAGTCTTTGCTCACCATCCAGAGCGACCGAGAGACCTGGCTCGTCGACGTCGCAGCAACCCCCCGAGCGATCGGGAGCGGGTGCTACCGCCAGGACCGATGGAAGGCATCACATGGGTTCCACTTCGCACGCTCCGCACAGGCGCCGCCACATCGATCTGTGCCGCACCGCTTCGTGTCACTGTCGCTGACCGAACCGTCGTCTTCGCAACTCGAGCTCACCAACTCGAGACCACAGCTGCGTTCCCATTTCCCCGAAAGGTCTATTCGTCATGTCCACTCCGTCAGGTAGCGCGCCGTGAGCGCGCCCACCGATGTCCGCCCCGAAAAGTCGGTGTCCGAGCCGCAACTTCCGGACTCGGAGCTTGTCGTTGCTCGCACCTGGCACCCGCTGCGCTGGGTGATCAGTGCGGTCGTGCTGGTACTGCTTGCTCAGTTCATCCACGGACTCGTCGTCAACCCCGGCTGGGACTGGCCGACCTTCGCGCAATACTTCACCGCGAAATCAGTGCTCGCCGCGCTGTGGATGACGATCAAACTGACGCTGTGGGGGACGATCCTCGGATTCGGTCTCGGTGTTTTCCTGGCACTCGGTCGGTTGTCGAAAAACCCGGTCCTGCAGGTGATCGCTTGGACCTACATCTGGGCCTTCCGCTCGATTCCACTCATCGTGCAGCTGCTCTTCTGGTTCAACATCACATACCTGTACCAGACGCTTTCTCTCGGAATACCTTTCGGGCCCGAGTTCTTCACCTTCCAGGTCAGCGGTGTGATCGGCGGATTCACCGCGGCAGTCATCGGTTTGGCGCTGCACCAGGCTGCATACTCGGCCGAGATCATCCGCTCCGGAATCATTTCGGTGGATCACGGCCAGATCGAAGCTGCTCACTCGCTCGGTATTCCGCGCAGTCGCCAGTTCTTCAAGATCGTTCTCCCGCAGGCAATGCGAGCGATCCTCCCCAATGCCGCCAACGAGGTCATCGGACTCTTCAAGGGAACGTCGATCGTCTCCACCATGGCAATCGCCGAACTGTTCTACCAGGTGCAGGTCATCTTCGGCCGCAACGGACGAGTCGTGCCCCTGCTGATGGTCGCCACGATCTGGTACATCATCCTCACGACGTTGCTCTCGATCGGTCAGTACTACGTGGAGCGCCACTATGCACGAGGATCCGCCCGTGCGCTTCCGTTGACTCCGGTACAGAAGGCGCGCAAGAAGTTCGAAGAGATTCGCGATGCGCGTCTCGATATTCCGAGAGGTGCGACCCGATGACCGCAGAACTGACCGAAGAGACGGTGTACGCCGTCGAAGCACGCGGAATTCACAAGTCGTTCGGCACGCTGGAAGTACTTGCAGGCGTTGATCTCCTGGTCCGCAAGGGCGAAGTGACCGTCATTCTCGGTCCGTCTGGTTCCGGTAAGTCCACCTTGCTGCGCACCCTCAATCACCTCGAGAAGGTCGACCGCGGGACCGTGCGGATCGACGGAGAACTGATCGGGTACCGGCGCAAGGGAAATCGGCTCCACGAACTGCGTGACCGCGAGATCCTGAAACAGCGTTCGCACATCGGATTCGTGTTCCAGAACTTCAATCTGTTTCCGCACCTGACCGCGCTGGAAAACGTGGTGGAAGCGCCGCTCTCGGCCCAGAAGCGTGATCGTGACGAGGTGTACCGCGAGGCCCGCGCACTGCTCGAGCGAGTGGGAGTGGGGGACAAGGCGGACGAGTATCCCCGCCAACTCTCCGGTGGCCAGCAACAGCGCGTCGCGATAGCGCGAGCGCTGGCACTGCGGCCGGCGGTCATTCTCTTCGACGAGCCGACGTCGGCGCTCGACCCGGAACTGGTCGGCGAGGTTCTCGAAGTCCTCGCTCAGCTGGCCCGTGACGGCGCCACCTTGGTGATCGTCACACACGAGGTCGGATTTGCTCGGGAAGTGGCGGACACTGCGGTCTTCATGGACGGCGGCGTCATCGTCGAACAGGGCCCACCTTCGCAGGTGATCGACAATCCGGTCCACGAACGGACCAAAGCTTTTCTCTCCCGCGTCCTCTGACGCGACCCAGACTCATTCCCGGAAGGAAAAATTGATGTTCTCCCCATCCCGTCGCGCGACTTTTCTGATCTCGGCTCTTGCCACAGTCGGACTGCTCAGCGCTGCATGCAGCAGTGCGGACGCCGAGTCCGACGGCGCCCAGGTCACCGCTGCTGCGGGTTACAACCTCACGGCCGATCAGAACCGCATTACCACCGACAAGGTGGATTCCATCGCCGCCGAGCTACCTCAGGACATCCGCGATCGTGGCACGCTGCGCGTCACCGGCAGTGCCGGTTCCGCTCCGCCGCTCCGCTTCTACGCCGACGACGACACCACTCTCATCGGTTCCGAGACCGACTTCGCCTACTTGATCGGTGACGTTCTCGGTTTGAAGGTCGACCTGCAGACCGCAGACTGGGCACAGAACTTCGTTCGCGTCGATTCCGGCGAGGCTGATGCATTCCTGTCCAATGTGACTGTGACGGAAGAGCGTAAGGAGAAGTACGACTTCGCCACCTACCGACTCGACACCCTCGCCTTCGAAGCCAAGAAGGGAGCCGGGATCTCCATCAAGGAGCCCAAGGACGTCGCGGGTAAGAAGATCGCCGTCTCCTCGGGCACCAATCAGGAAGCGCTGCTGGTCAAATGGAGTGAGCAGAACGTCGCGGCCGGCCTGGCGCCCACCGACATCTCCTACTACCAGAACACCACCGACTACTACCTGCCGCTGCAGTCCGGCCGGATCGACGCCTACTTCGGACCGAACCCGTCGTCGCAGTTCCATGCCAAGCAGTCGGGTGAAACCGAAGTTGTCGGTGAGTTCTCCGGTGCAGGCGACACGCTGCAGGGTCAGATCGCGGTTCTGGTGAAGAAGGACAATGGCCTGATCAAGGCAATCAACGACGCGATCAACCACACGATCGAGAACGGCACGTACCAGCAGATCCTCGAGCGCTGGAACATCACGAGTGAAGCTGTCGACACGTCCCTGATCAACCCGCCCGGCCTTCCGAAGACCAAGTGAGCTCTCGTCCATGAGTGAGATTTTCGATGCGATCGTCATCGGCGGAGGACTCGTCGGGTCCTCCGCCGCCTGGCGGCTCGCGGCGCGCGGACGTAGCGTCGTTCAGCTGGAACAGTTCGGGCCGGGGCACAAGCACGGTGCGTCGCACGGTACTTCGCGCATCTACCGTCAGGCGTACGACAATCACCTGTACACCGGGTTGGCGGCCGACGCGCTGCCGCTGTGGCGGGAGTTGGAGACCACGACGGACATCGGGTTCCTGGAACTCACCGGTGCCGTTGATCACGGCCTGCCGCAGGCAGTGCAGTCCAAGGCGAAGATACTTCTCGAGGCGGGCATCAAGGGCGAGATCCTCACCCCTGCCGAGGCGTCCGCCCGTTGGCCGGGGCTGCGATTCGACACCACGGTGCTCCATCACCCCGATGCAGGCCGGTTGCACGCGGACCGCGCCGTGACCGCTCTGAAGGCGGGAGCGGTGTTTGCCGGCGCCGAGGTCCGTCACGATGTTCGGGTGTTGGCACTCGCGCGGGCGTCCTACGGCGTGGACGTGGTGACGGACAGTGGAACGCTCGCAGCTCGTCAGGTAGTGATCGCGGCCGGTGCGTGGACTGCGGATCTGATCGCAGACAGCGGTCTCGGCTCCGAGATCGTATTGCCGACGCTGCGCACGACGCAGGAACAACCGGCCCACTTTGCACCGCTCGATCCCGGAGTCGAGTGGCCGAGTTTCGTCCACCACACCGGCGCAGAATTGGAGACCGCGGGGATCTACGGGCTCGGTTCCGAGGACGGGATCAAGATCGGCGAACACGCGACCGGGCCGGTGGTGACTCCGCAGACCCGTGACTACACCCCTGATGTCGACGGAGAGCAGCGATTGGTGGAGTACGCCGAGTCGTGGTTGCCCGGTGTCGATTCCACCCGTGTCGAGTCGCTCACCTGCCTGTACACGAGCACGCCGGACAGTAACTTCGTCATCGACCGAGTCGGCGCCGTCACAGTGGCGGCGGGGTTCTCGGGGCATGGGTTCAAGTTCGGTCCGGCCTTGGGTGAACTTGTGGCGGACCTCGTCGACGGAACCACCCTCGCTCCGGAAGTTTTCAGGCTGGGGGAGCGTTGACCAGATTCATGGAGGAAAGTGTTGTGGCACTGGAGCTCGGAACTCGACAGCTCGAGGGTGTCGGAGCGGTAGAGGTCTATTCGGTATCGCAGGACGATCCCTTGGCAGCTCCACTGATCGCGGAGTTGGCACTCGAATACAGTTCGCGTTACGGCGGGACTCGCGAAGCGATGCTCGAGGATCTCACGACGTATCCGGCAGAAGAATTTGCCTACCCGCAGGGTGCGCTTCTGGTGCTCACCCACGACGGTCTGCCGATCGCCGGTGGTGCGTTTCGTCAATTCGATTCCACCACTGCCGAACTGAAGAGAATCTGGACATCGGTCGACTATCGGAAGCGCGGCCTCGGCAAGGCCGTCGTTCGCGAGTTGGAACGAGAGATCGAACTTCGTGGATACAACCGGGTGTTTCTCACGACGGGTCCTCGGCAACCCGAGGCCGTCGCGCTGTATCTGTCCAGTGGATACACACCGCTTTACGACGCGTCACTCTCGCCCGAAGAGGTGGGCATCCACCCGTTCGAGAAACAACTTCGGGTCCTCGAAAATGTGACTCGAGCAGCAATTCCTACCGACCGGGTTGACAACACCCGGGTTTAACCTCGTACACTTGCGAACGACCATCCAGAGCGACCGAGAGACCTGGCTCATTGAAGTCGCAGCAACCCCCCGAGTGATCGGGTGCGGGTGCTACCGCCAGGACCGATGGAGGAACACGAAATGAAGGCAGTCGAAGGCGGTTTCGATACCGCCTGGTCGCGTCGTCACGTAGACCTGTGCCGCACCGCGGGATCTTTCTGTACCAACTGACCTCGGTCAGTCATTCACACTCAGGCGAGTCGTCGACAAGTCTGTTTTCTCTTCTCTCACAAGTGATTCGTGCTCGATCGCCTTTCTCGTCTCAGGCGACGGGTGCGCTCTTCGGCATGCCTCTTTAGGAGTTCTTGGTGTCTTCGCCCTCATTCGGTGCCCGCAAACGCGCGACCGTAATCGCCGGTATCGGTGCTGTCTCGGTTCTCGGCACCGTCCTCGCCGGCTGCAGCAGCGGGAGTGACAGTGCTGCCGACGCAGGCCCCGCCCAGTCCGGCGGAACCCTTCGCTACGGTCTGTCGCAGGCGCCGACGTGCGCCGATCCGGCCCAGGCCGGCAGTAACCAGACCGTGTATGTCACTCGGACCGTGGTGGATTCGCTGACCGATCAAAATCCCGACACCGGAGAGATCACCCCGTGGCTCGCCAAGAGCTGGGAGATCAGCCCCGACGCCGCTAGCTTCACGTTCGTCCTTCGCGACGACGCCACCTTCAGCGACGGCACCCCGGTGACGGCGGATTCGGTGAAGAAGACCTTCGACTCGGTCAAGAATCTCGGACCGAACGCGTCGTTGGCGAAGAGTTACCTGTCCTCGTACACCGGTACCGACGTCGTAGATGCTCACACGGCGAAGATCAATTTCTCCGGACCCAATGTTCAGTTCCTGCAGGCAACTTCGACGCCACAGCTCGGAATCCTCGCCGATTCCACCACCGCGCTGGCATCCGAGCAGCGCTGCCCCGGTGCAGCGGTGATCGCCTCCGGACCGTTCGTGTACACCGACTGGCAGCAGGACAAGAGCGTCAAGATCGCCAAGCGTGCGGGATACAACTGGGCGTCGGACGCGGTCGCGCATCAGGGCGAGGCCTACCTCGACGGCGTCGACTTCACTGTGGTCCCCGAATCCGGTGTGCGGGCAGGCAGCGTGGCCTCCGGCCAGCTCGATGCGGTCAGCGATGCGCTTCCGCAGGATGCGCCGCAGATCGAGGGCGCAGGCGGACGAATCCTCACAAGGCCGAACCCGGGTGTGAGCTTCTTCTTCCAGCCCAACGTCAGTCGCGGCGTTCTCGCCGATCAGGCTGTTCGCCAGGCCATCATTCCCGCAATCAACCGCCAAGAACTCGTCGACACCGTTCTGGATCCGTCGTTCTTCCCGGCCACGAGCCCGTTGGCTCACACCACTCCGCTCTACAGCGACGAATCCAGTGTCGTGACGTACGACGCCGACAAGTCGGCGAAACTCCTCGACGCGGCTGGTTGGAAGACCGGCAGCGACGGTATCCGCGAGAAGGACGGGCAGAAGCTCACTTTCAGCGTCACCTTCAGTCCGGTGTTCTCGGGTAACCAGGCCATCCTCGAGCTGGTGCAGCAGCAGCTCAAGAAGGTCGGCGTCGACCTGCAGCTCAACCTGGTCTCGAACGGTGAATGGACCGAGAAGGGAGTATCGGGTGATTACGATTCGCTGTATTACAACAGCACTCGCGCGGACGCCGACATCTTGCGGGCATCGTTCAGCACCGAAGGCCGCAACCTGAACCGTCGCGGCGCAGATCCGGAGCTCGACAAGGTACTCACAGACCAGCTTGCAGCCACGGACAACGGCCAACGCGGCGAACTGGTATCCACTGCACAGGAATTGATCCTCGACCGTGGACTCTCCATCCCCACCATCGAGCTCTCGCAGGCCATCGGCGCCGGATCGAGTGTGCAGGACCTGAACTTCGAAGCCTCCTCGCGCCTGCAGTTCTACGACGCATGGTTGTCGGGTAAGTAATCATGACTCGATACGTACTCACCCGACTGGGTCAGGCCGCAGTGGTTCTGTGGGCCGCCTTCACCATCTCGTTCGTGATTCTGTTCCTCCTGCCCAGTGATCCCGTCAGCATGGCTGCCGACTCGTCCGGTCAGGGTGTTGCAGTGGATCAGGCTGCGCTCGATCAGCTTCGGGCGCGGTACGGCTTGGACCAGTCGGTGTGGGTGCAGTACTGGACGTCGCTGACGAATGCTCTTCGCGGCGATTTCGGTACATCGATCTCCACCGGTCAGTCGGTGACGGATGCCATCTTCTCGGCGCTGCCCAGCACTCTGGTGCTGGCAACCACCGCTTTGGTTCTGGCCGTGTTGTTCGGAGTGGCGATCGCGTTCTTCGCTACCTACACCCGCAAGCGGTGGCTCGCGAACCTGTTGTTCTCTCTGCCGCCGCTGGGTGTGGCAGTGCCTACTTTCTGGGTGGGCCTGATTCTTCTGCAACTCTTCTCGTTCCGTCTGCACATCTTCCCGGCATTCGGAGACAAGGGATTCGCAACGGTGATTCTTCCGGCGATCACCTTGGCGATCCCGACCGGCGCGGTGATCGCGCAGGTGCTCACGACCAGCCTGCAGTCGACGCTACGTTCGCCGCACGTGGAGACTGCGTACGCCAAGGGCGCAAGCCGTTGGCGCGTGCAGACCCGTCACGCGTTGCGACTGGCGAGCATTCCGGCATTCACCATTGCCGGTGTGCTGGTCGGCACGCTGCTCGCCGGCTCGGTGGTTGTGGAAACGGTGTTCTCTCGCGCGGGCGTCGGCCGTCTGACACAGACGTCGGTGATGGCGCAGGACATCCCGGTGGTGCAGGGAGTCGTTGTGTTCGCCTCTCTCGTGTTCGTGCTCGTCAACCTCGCGGTCGACCTCTTCTACCCCTTGATAGATCCACGGATCATCCAGACGAAGAAGAGTCACACCGAGAAGTCGAATACCGAAAGCTCGACCGATCTGGAGCCGGCTCATGTCTGACACATTGATCGAACCCCTACTCCTCGATCCGAGCGTCGAGGCGAAGGCACCTGTTGTTTCGCGCCGAAAGTCCACGGCCATTGGCTGGATCCGAAAGCCCGGCTTGGTGATTCCGGTGTTGATCGTGTTGCTTGCCATCGGCTTTGCCGTCGCACCCGGATTTTTCGCCAGCGGCGATCCGTTGTCCGGTGTCCCGGCGGACAAACTGCAGGGCCCGAGCCTGGCTCACTGGTTCGGAACCGACAATCTCGGACGTGACCTGTACACACGGTTCGTGCACGGCGCCGCGCTGTCCCTGACCGCAACCTTGGTGGCGGTCGGAATCGCATTGGTGGCGGGATCGATAATCGGTTTGCTCGCGGGCTTTGTCGGTGGCGTCGTCGACGCCGTGCTGATGCGTATTGTCGACGTGCTGCTGTCCATTCCGGCACTGCTGCTCTCGTTGGCCCTTGTCACCGCACTCGGCTTCGGCACCATCAACGTCGCCATTGCTGTCGGCGTCAGTATGGTCGCCAATTTCGCGCGAGTGATGCGTGCCGAAGTGATGCGGGTGCGCGGAGCTCAGTACGTCGAGGCTGCGTTCAGTTCAGGTGTGCAGTGGCTCGGTGTCCTGCGTCGGCACGTGCTTCCCAACTCCTACGCGCCGGTGGTCGCGCTGTCCGCTGTCGAGTTCGGGCAGGCAGTACTGGCCGTGTCGGCTCTGAGCTTCTTGGGATTCGGCGCCGTTCCGCCTACCCCGGAATGGGGATCGCTGGTATCCGAGGGACGTAATTTCCTCGCCAATGCCTGGTGGATGACAACACTTCCCGGTCTCGCGATTGTCGCCGTGGTCATCTCGGCACACCGTATCGGCCACGAGATCGAAAGGAACAACCGGCGATGAGCACGACTGAGGAACAGTTGCTCTCCGTCACCGACTTACAGATCGCCTACGGCGCCGAGCCCGCGGTATCCGGCGTGAGCTTCACCGTCGGTCGGGGCGAAGTAGTTGCGGTGGTCGGGGAATCGGGTTCCGGTAAGTCGACCACGGCACACGCGATATTGGGTCTGCTCGCCGGCAGTGGCCACGTCACCGGCGGGACCGTCGAGTTCGAGGGTGAACAGATCGACTCGTATTCCGACCGTGCGTGGCAGCGAATCCGCGGCGCGCGTATCGGTTTGGTGCCGCAGGATCCGACGACCTCGCTCAACCCGGTGACGCGGATCGGCGACCAGGTTGCAGAAGTCCTCCGGATCCACGGCCTCGCAGACCGTCGCAAAGCCCGGTTGGACGCCGTCGAGGTGCTCGAGCGCGCGGGTATCGACCGGCCGGAAATCCGAGCACGCCAGTACCCACACGAGCTCTCCGGCGGTATGCGGCAACGAGTTCTGATCGGTATCGCGCTTGTCGCGAACCCCGCCCTCATCATCGCCGACGAGCCGACCAGTGCTCTGGACGTCACGGTTCAACGACGCATCCTCGACCACTTGGACGAGCGAATCGCCGAATCCGGTGCCGCCGTGCTCCTGATCACGCACGACCTGGGAGTGGCCGCAGACCGCGCGGACCGGATCCTGGTGATGCAGGGCGGCAGGATCGTCGAATCCGGCCGCACCGCAGATATTCTGGACAACCCGCGACACGAGTACACGAAGAAGCTGCTCGACTCGGCTCCGAGCCTGTCCTCGGGACCGGTCGATCGGCCGGTCCGTCAGGATACGAGCCCGCTGCTGACGTTGACCGGAATCACCAAGCGTTTCAACGTCGGACGCGGGAGTTCGATCACCGCGGTGAACGAGGTATCGCTGACTGTTCCGCGTGGTCAGACGGTGTCGTTGGTGGGGGAGTCGGGCTCCGGCAAGTCGACCACGGCGCGCATCGCCGTGCGGTTGGAGCAGGCGGATGCCGGCACCATCTCCTTCGACGGACACGACATCACGAAGGTCAAGGGCAGCGATCTGCGCGAGCTGCGCCGAAAGATCCAGCTCGTGTACCAGAACCCCTATGCATCACTTGACCCGAAATTGTCCGTCCAGGACATCGTTGCGGAGCCGCTGCGGGCCTTCAAGGTTGGTGGACGCAGCCAGCAGCAGAGTCGTGCAGCAGAGTTGCTCGATCAGGTTGCACTTCCCGAGCAGTTCCTGAGCCGCAAACCGGCCGAACTCTCGGGCGGCCAGCGTCAACGGGTGGCGATCGCTCGTGCGCTTGCGTTGAAGCCGGACCTGCTCGTTCTCGATGAACCTGTGTCCGCTCTCGACGTCTCGGTGCAAGCGCAGATTCTGGCGCTACTCGACGAGTTGCAGCGCGAACTGGGCCTGACCTATCTCTTCATCTCCCACGATATTGCGGTTGTTCGCCAGATCAGCGACGTCGTCGGCGTCATGCAGGCCGGGCGATTGCTCGAAATCGGCACTACCACCGAGATTTTCGACAATCCCCGAAACGAGTACACACGCACACTTCTCGACGCGATCCCCGGGCGGGATCATTCGACACGAAAGGCCGAACATGTCCGAGCGTAGTTCCGGAGCATTCCTGGTCGGCCTCGAATTCGAGGGAACCGGAGCTCATCCGTACTCCTGGCGACGCGAGGATTCGCGCGCCGAAGATCTGTTCACGCCCTCGTACTGGGTGGACCTGGTGACCGCCGCGGATCGGGGTGGGGTGGATCTGGCGTTCCTCCCTGACTCGTTCGGACTGCAATCCGAGGGCCAGCACGCAGTGCGGGGCAGATTGGAGGCAGTTGCAACTGCGGCGCGGCTGAGTGCTGTGACCTCGCGTATCGGCCTGATTCCCACCGCGACAGTCACGCACACCGAGCCGTTCCACATCTCCAAGGCCGTCGCGAGTATCGACTACTCCTCAGCGGGGCGGGCCGGCTGGCAGGTCGCGGTGTCCGACACCGCTGAGCAGGCGTCGTTATTCGGCCGAAAGGCAGTGCAGGGCCCCGAGTCCGCGTGGGAGGAAGCGTCCGAGGCTGTCGAGGTGGTCAGTCGGCTGTGGGACAGCTGGGAGGACGACGCCGAGATACGGGACGCTGCGAGCGGACGATTCATCGATCGAGACAAGCTGCACTACATCGACTTCGAGGGAAAGAACTTTTCCGTCAAGGGGCCGTCCATCACGCCGCGCTCCCCGCAGGGGCAGCCGCTGATCGCAGTCGACGCGAGCAGGCCGGAGGCACGCGAGCTCGCTGTTGCGCGCGGAGATCTGATTCGGATCTCGGCAACCGACCTCGGCGAGGCCAACGCCACGGCCAAGCTGGTCCACGCGAATGCCGCTGCCCTCGGGCGCAGCGTCAGGGTTCTCCTCGACGTCGACGTGCTTCTCGGCGCTGATCGCGGAGCCGCCGACGACGCTCTGGCGGAACTCGAGGAATGGGCGGGAGCACCGTACGCCCCGCACTCGCTGTTCTACCGCGGTGACAGCGCCGGCCTGACTGTCCTCCTTCGCGAGATCGGTGGGCTGGCCGGGGTCGACGGTGTTGTCCTGCGTCCCTTGGCTTTGGCTGCCGCAGTGGAGAAGATCGCGGCGGACGTGGTGCCGACTCTCAATCCGCGACCGACTACCGGCCCGACTCTGCGCGAGCGGTTGGGTTTCGAGTTGCCCGTCAATCAGTTCGCGTAGCGCGAACAGAGAACAGGAACACCGATGACACAGAACAGGATTCGCAAGCAAGTTCACCTGGGTGCTCACTTCCCCGGCGTGAACAACACCACGGTGTGGACCGATCCGGCGTCCAAGAGCCAGATCGAGTTCAGCTCGTTCGAGCATCTCGCCCGCAGTGCCGAACGCGGATTGTTCGACTTCTTCTTCCTCGCAGAGGGTTTGCGCCTGCGCGAGCATCAGGGCATGATTCACGACCTCGACGTGGTCGGTCGCCCGGATACATTCAGTATTCTCAACGCGGTTGCCGGTGTGACAACGCATCTCGGTCTGGCCGGGACGATCAACACCACGTTCAACGAGCCGTACGAGTTGGCCAAGCAGTTCTCGACGCTCGATCATCTCTCCGACGGCCGCGCCGCGTGGAACCTGGTCACCTCTTCGGATGCCTTTACCGGTGAGAACTTCCGCCGCGGTGGGTATCTGGAGCATTCCGAGCGGTACGCACGCGCAAACGAGTTGGTCGACGCAGTACGGACTCTGTGGGACAGTTGGAGCATCGATCGTCCGATCGTCGACCGTGAGCGCGGCATTTTTGCCACCGACCAGCAGGTCGGTCAGTTCCAACACTCCGGTAAGCAGTTCGACATCACCGGACGCTTCGAAGTTCCTCGGAGTCCCCAAGGACACCCAGTTCTGCTGCAGGCAGGCGATTCCGACGAAGGACGCGAGTTCGGCGCCGCCAAGGCGGACGCCATCTTCACCGGGCACGGAACGCTCGAAGCAGGCAAGGCGTTCTACGCCGACGTGAAGGGACGCCTGGCCAAGTACGGACGCACGCACGCAGACCTCAAGATTCTCCCCGCCGCCACCTTCGTGCTCGGTGACAACGCCGCGGACGCACAGGAGAAGGCATATCACATCCGGCGGCAGCAGGTCGGACCCCAGACTGCCATCGCTTTTCTCGAACAGGTTTGGGGCAGAGACCTTTCCCAGTACGACGCCGACGGCCCGTTGCCGAAGGAAGATCCGTCGGACGACGTCAACATCACCCGCGGACGCGTCCGCCACGTCAAGGATCCGCGAGCGGTCGCAGATCAGTGGCGTGCCAAGGCCGAGGCCGAAAACCTCAGCATCCGTGAACTCATCATCGAAGTGACTGCCCGCCAACAGTTCGTGGGTAGTGCAGCGGAGGTGGCTGCCGAGATCGACACCTACGTCCAGGGCGACGCGAGCGACGGATTCATCCTCGTTCCCCACATCACCCCCGCGGGCCTCGACGAGTTCATCGACACCGTCGTACCAGAACTACAGGACCGCGGCAGTTTCCGGACCGAATACTCAGGAACCACCCTGCGCAGCCATCTCGGGCTGCGCCACCCATACGAGCAGGCTGAAGGAGTCCGCGCATCATGACCGTTACCGACACTTCCACCAGCACCTTCACCGACGAGTGGAATGCTTGGCATGCCTCGCGCGACGCCACCTTCAGTGAACCACTCGGCTGGCTGAGCCTGACTGCGTTGCATTGGCTGGTTGACACCGACTCCACCTTCGCGGACCTGCCCGGTGCGTGGCGCGCTGACGCGAATGCCGTTGTCGTCACCGCGACGCCGGCCGACGACCTCTCGATCGACGGCGTCGCAGTGGACGGTTCAGTCACTCTGAATCCGATCGAGGGTGCGCCGGGACTGATCGTCAAGCAGGGCGCGCGGTTGGTCGAGGTCATCCGCCGCACCGGCGAGGTGGCTCTGCGGATCCACGATTCGTCGGCCCCGGCATTGGCGCAGTTCAGTGGTATCCCGACCTTCGAGCCGAACCCGCAGTGGCGCATCGAGGGTGTCTTCACAGCTTTCGAGGAGGCTCGCACGGTGACGACAGGTGCGGTCGTCGAGCGCCTTGAGCATCATCACGACGCCCGCGGAACCATCAGCTTCGAACACGATGGTGCAACGCATACGCTGATTGCGTTCGCGGGCAAGGACAACGGCTTTCACATCCTGTTCACCGACGCGACCAGTGGTGTATCCACCTACCCGGCCGCACGCTCGCTGCACGTGAGTGCACCGGAGCCCGGTGGTGCGGTAGCCCTCGATTTCAATCGGGCGTCGAACCTGCCCTGCGCCTTCACCGATTACGCGACGTGCCCCGTCGCCCCCGCCGAGAATCGTTTGCCGTTCGCGGTGGAAGCCGGCGAGAAGACACCGAATACCCGCGACGGAAGCGCACCGAGGTGAGCGCGCCGCTGTCCGTACTCGATCTCTCTCCGATCAGTGAGGGTGAAGCGGCCCGCCAGGCCTTGCGGAACTCGCTGGACCTCGCTCGTTCTGCCGAAGCGTGGGGATACAAGAGGTACTGGGTCGCCGAACACCACTTTGTCGGCGTAGCCAGCTCGTCACCGGCCGTTCTGGTCGGACTGATTGCGGCCGCGACCAACACCATTCGCGTCGGCTCGGCCGCCGTGCTGCTGGGCAACAACACGGCAGCTCAGGTGGTCGAGGCCTTCGGTACCGTCGAAGCGTTGTATCCGGGTCGTATCGATCTCGGTATCGGGCGCAGCGGGCAGCGTCGGGTGGAGGCACTTCGTGCCGTCGCTGCCGGAACGCCTGCCCCGGCAGAATCGAAGCGGGAGACCGTCGTACGCGACGGCGTCGTGATCCCGGCGCCCTTCGATCCAACCGGTCTTCTCACGTCACCGAGATTGCAGGCGTCGTTCGAGGCATTGGCGTTTCCGGGCGCACAGGCGCCCGATTTCGAGCAGCAGGTCGACGACATACTCTCGCTCCTGAACGGCACCCACCGCACCCGCGACGGCATCGAATTGCACGCCAGTCCCGGTGAGGACGCCGACGTCGAATTGTGGGTTTTCGGAAGCAGCGCAGGCCCCAGTGCCGAACTCGCCGGACGACTCGGATTGCCGTTCGGCGCGAATTACCATGTGGCGCCCTCGAGTACGCTTGATGCCGTCGAGGCATACCGTGCAGCATTCCGGCCGTCGGCAGTTCTGTCGGAGCCGTATGTCGTCGTCTCCGCGGATGTTGTTGCCGCAGAGGACGATGCGACGGCGAGAGAGTTGGCGTCGACGTTCGCGCACTGGACGCACAGCATTCGCAGCGGGCACGGCGCCATCCCGTACCCCGATCCGGCCACAGCGCTCCCACTTTCCGATGCCGACAAAGCAGTAGTGGAGGATCGGCTGATCACGCAGTTCGTCGGTTCACCCACCACCGTCGCCGACAGGCTCGACAGTTTGCAGAAGCTCACCGGAGCGGACGAATTGGTGATCACCGGGGTGACCCATCGGCACGAGGATCGCCTGCGCTCGTACGAGCTGCTTGCCAAGGAATGGGGACTACCCGCACTACTGGCAGCATGAGCTTGCCTTTGTCCATTAGTGTCGAGTGATGTTTTCGCCCCGAGATGCGCTTTCGCTTGCTCTTGACGTAGCGCGTGAGGGCATGGAACTCGGGGAGATGCCGATCGGGGCAGTCGTGTTCGACGACGACCGTGTGCTCGGGCGGGCGTATACGCAAGAACGGGCACTCGGCCGACGGGTAGTGCATGCGGACCTTCAAGCGCTCTTGCAGGCCGACGAGGCTCTCGGGTTCACTCGAGCGTCAGGAGAATTGACATTGGCGGTCAATCTCGAACCATGCCTGATGTGCATGGGTGCCGCGATCACACTCGGCGTGTCCCGGGTGTGGTTCGCTGAATACGCCACTGGCACTGGCCCCGCCGGGATGCGGGACTGGGCGCGCAGTCTCACCTGACGCCATGGCTTGAAAGGCGGGCCGTGAGGCTTACGCCCCGATCGCGCCCGCGATCATCGGCCACGACGCACGCATGTCGGCTTCGAAGAGTCCCCAGGTGTGGGTGCCTTCAGGTCGGAAGCTGAACGTCGCGGGAATGCCGAGCTGACCGAATCGACCCTGTAGGGCAGCGGTGCACATGTTGGTGATGCCTTCGAGCACAGCGCCGGGAACGACTCCGGCAGCCATCGCCAATGAGTTGATTCCGTCCACCGGACCGGGAAGGCCGTTGCCGGTGGAGATGAACAGCGCTGTGCCGCGCAGTTTCTCGGCATTGATCAGCGGGTCGTGAGCAGCCCACTGCGGGCTACCCCACGGCCCCCACATGTTGGCCGCGTTTCCTCCGCCGAGTATCTCGACCATCGAGCGCACCGCAGCCTGGCCGAGCGGGTCGCCGGCGCGCGGGCAGCCGCTGTACGAGCCGACGGCGCGGTAGGTGCCCGGCGACTGGATCGCGAGGTCCAGAACCGGTCCACCGGCCATCGACACGCCGCCGAGTGCGTTGACCCCGGTCGTGTTGTACCGAGCGTTGACCGCTGCCGGTAGTTCCTTGGTGAGGTACGTCTGCCATTTGTTGCGGCCGAGCACCGGATCGTCGGCGTTCCAGTCGGTGTACATGCTGAACTTGCCGCCGACCGGCATGACCACGTTGACGTGCTTGTCGTCGAAGAAGTCACGAACTCCGGTGTTATTGAACCAAGAGATCCCGTCCTCACCGCCGCCGACGCCGGTCAACAGGTAGAAGGTCGGGGCGGGGCCACCGCCGGCCGGGGAAATCACGTCGTTGGCGATCCAGCGGTCCATGGAGGGGGAGTAGACATCGATGCGGCTGACCACTGAATCCGCGCTCGCGGTCGGCGCGCTGAGGCCGAGAAAGCCGGCAGCCATGGCCACCGCCATCGTCAATCGGACCGTGAATCGACGTGCCTTCATTATTTCCCCCTGGCGCAAGCCGGACAGCGTATTTGTGCCTACCAACAGTGGCACAATGCGAAGGAGAGTGACGAATGTCCGGATAACAGTCCGGTAAGAAGATGGAGACAATTGCGTGGGATCGCAGTCGCATCACCCCGAATCCGACGTGATTCGGCTGGCCTTCGGCCTGGCCGCGATCACGGCTGGTGCGGCGCGCAGAACCGCTGGTCTCGCCATTGATTCGGTGCAGCGGATCCCCGTTGTCGGTGACGCACTCGACGACGCGATCACCCAGGTCGCCACCCGCGGCACGGAAGCGATTCGCTCGACAGCGGAATTTGCCGATTCCACGTTGAGAACGGTGATCAAAGCTGTCGTCGACGCTGCTCTTGCCGAAGTCGACATCACGAAGATCGTCGTGGACCACGTGGACATCGACAAGATCGCCGAGAACATCGACGTGGACAAGATTGCCGAACGGGTCTCGCTCGAACCGATCATCGATCGCGTCGACGTCGATGCGATCGCAAGCCGACTCGACGTCAAAGCAGTGATCGATCGCCTCGACCTCGACGGCATCGTCGACAGCGTCGACCTCGAGCGCCAGATCGACCGCGTCGACCTCCTCAAGATCGCCGACCAGGTCATCGAGGGTGTCGACCTCCCACAGATGATTCGTGAATCGACCGGTTCACTCTCCACCGAAGCCGTGCACGGGGCGCGCGTGCAGGGGATGCAGGCGGACGACGCTGTCGCCGGGTTCGTCGGACGATTGTTCGGCCGCGACAACGCACCACCCTCACACGAGCCGCATCCGGACACGAACGCAGGTGAACGCTAGTGGCCCAGGAGAATTCCGGCCCGGCCGGAATCGTCACCCGCGGCCTCGCCGGACTGATCGACCTGGGCGTCGTGCTGATCCTGATGGGTTCCGTATACGTGGCCTTGGCCTTTGTTCGATTGCTCTTCTCGCCGCAGAGTTTCACGTTCTCGGAACCGGGAATCTTCCTGTCCACGACGGCATTTCTCGGCGTCTCGGTGGCCTACCTGACTGCCTGCTGGGCGACCACCGGCCGAACTGTCGGCTCCCTCGTGATGGGGTTGCGGGTGATCACGTCGGGCCACCGGTTGGTCCGTTGGCCGCTCGCCTTCATCCGTGCGGTGCTCTGTGTGCTCTTCGCCTTCGGATTGCTGTGGTCGGCGGTCGATCGACGGCGACGATCGTTGCAGGACATCGTTCTGCGCACCGAGGTCGTCTACGACTGGCGTCAGGACCCGGATCTGGTGGCACCCCACGGAGGCGAGCACGCATGAGTGAACCGAACCGCCCGGACGAGCGATTCACCCTTGCCAGCGAGCGCACCTTCCTCGCGTGGATGCGTAGCTCGCTTGCCCTGCTGGCGGGCGGCATTGCCGTCGTCCAGTTGGTCCCCGAGTGGAGTACAGGGTGGGTTCGCACGGCGCTCGGTCTGACATTGATCGCACTCTCGGCAGCAGCCGCCCTCGTCGGTATGCGACGCTGGCTACAGGTGAAGAAGGCGCTCGAGGACGGAGCGGCGATGCCGGAACCGCATGCGCTGTGGCTGTTCGCACTGGCATTGGCCGGGGTTGCCGTCGCGGCCGGTGTGGCAACGGTGGTTACCAGCCTCGCTCGCTGAGATACCTCGCTGAGATACGCAGAGAAGTCCGAGCGGTGTCTGGATAGTCTGCAAAGAACGAGAAGCACGTCAGAGAAGTAAACGAAACAGACGACAAGGGAGTGCACGGTGGCGCAGGAACTCAAGCTCGGATACAAGGCATCGGCTGAGCAATTCGGCCCTCGCGAACTGGTAGAGCTGGCAGTTCTGGCAGAGCAGCACGGCATGGATTCCGTTGCGGTGAGCGATCATTTCCAGCCGTGGCGCCACAACGGTGGACACGCGCCGTTCTCGCTCGCCTGGATGACGGCCGTCGGTGAGCGCACCGAGCGCGTGCAGATCGGCACGTCCGTGATGACGCCGACGTTCCGCTACAACCCGGCGGTCATCGCTCAGGCGTTCGCGACGATGGGATGTCTCTACCCGGGGCGCATCATGCTCGGCGTCGGCAGCGGTGAGGCTCTCAACGAGATCGCCACCGGCTTCCAGGGCGAGTGGCCCGAGTTCAAGGAACGCTTCGCGCGCCTGCGTGAGTCGGTGCGGCTGATGCGTGAGCTGTGGCTGGGCGATCGTGTCGACTTCGAAGGCGAGTACTTCACCACTCGTGGCGCGTCGATCTACGACGTTCCCGAGGGTGGGATTCCCGTGTACATCGCGGCCGGTGGACCCGTTGTCGCCCGGTACGCGGGACGTGCCGGTGACGGCTTCATCTGCACCTCCGGCAAGGGCATGGAGCTCTACACCGAGAAGCTGCTTCCCGCCGTAGCCGAGGGCGCAGCCAAGGCCGAGCGCGACGTCGCCGACATCGACAAGATGATCGAGATCAAGATCAGCTACGACACCGACCCCGAGGCTGCACTCGAGAACACGCGCTTCTGGGCGCCGCTGTCCCTGACACCGGAGCAGAAGCACAGCATCGAAGACCCGATCGAAATGGAAGCAGCTGCCGACGCTCTGCCCATCGAGCAGGTGGCCAAGCGCTGGATCGTCGCTTCCGATCCCGACGACGCCGTCGAGCAGGTCAAGGCCTATGTCGACGCCGGTCTCAATCACCTGGTGTTCCACGCACCGGGCCACGATCAGCGCCGCTTCCTCGAACTGTTCGAGCGTGACCTCGCGCCCCGCCTGCGTGCTCTGGGCTGATCCTCGAGATCAACTGAACGGTGTCTGCCACTCGACGCGTGGCAGGCACCGTTCGTCTTTCTCGTAGCGGCCGGTTGTCGGCACGAGCGTGAGCGTGACCACGATCAGTGGCAAGGTGGGCGGCGGCCCACACTAGGCTGTTGGGCATGCCAGAAGCGCCCGCTGCCGTGTCGAGTGTCTACGTCGCCTCCCCTGAAGGTGACACCGGAAAATCCACCATCGCGCTTGGCGTGCTGCAGATGTTGTGCGCGACCGTCGCCCGGGTCGGTGTCTTCCGCCCGATCGCCCGCTCGACCGAGGAAACCGACTACATCCTCGAACTGCTGCTAGAGCACACCACGGCCGATCTCTCCTACGCCGACGCACTCGGCGTCACCTACGAGCAGGTTCACGCCGATCCCGAAGCTGCACTGGCCGACATCGTGGCGAAGTACCACACCGTGGCCGAGCAGTGCGACGCCGTCGTGATCATCGGAAGTGACTACACCGACGTCGCAAGCCCCAGCGAACTGAGCTTCAACGCCCGCATCGCCGTGAACCTGGGAGCGCCGGTCCTGTTGGCGGTTCGAGGCGCTCGGCGCAGCGTCGAGGAGGTTGCTCAGCTCGCGCACCTGTGCGCCGCCGAGTTGGCCGCCAACCACGCTCACCTGCTCGCGGTCGTCGCCAATCGCTGCGATCCCGACAAGCTCGACGAGGTCACCGCAGCCCTGTCCGACATCGGTGTTCCGACGTGGAGCCTGCCGGAGATTCCGTTGCTCGTCTCACCCACGATGGCCGAGTTGATGGAAGCCACCGGCGGCGAGTTGTACTCGGGTGACCCGGAACTGCTGCACCGCGAGGCACTGAAGGTGATGGTGGGCGGAATGACCGCCGAGCACATCCTCGAGCGTCTGGTCGAGGGCATGGTCGTCATCGCACCGGGTGACCGCTCGGACGTGCTGCTCGCGTTGCTCAATGCGCATGAGGCGGAGGGATTTCCGTCGCTCGCGGGCATCATCATGAATGGCGGGATCACGCCGCACCCGGCCATCGCGGCGTTGATGGCCGGCCTCAAACAGCGTCTTCCGATCCTCACGACAACCCTCGGCACTTTCGACACCGCAAGCGCTGCAGCCCAAACCCGCGGACGCGTGGCAGTCGGTTCGCAGCGAAAGGTCGACACTGCGCTGAGCTTGATGGAACAGCGCGTCGACGCCGACGTCCTGATGGACCGACTGGCACTGCCGATTCCGTCGGTCGTGACCCCACAGATGTTCGAGTACAAGCTCATCGACCGCGCTCGACGCGATCGCAAGCACATCGTCCTCCCGGAGGGTGACGACGACCGGATCCTGCGCGCGGCCGGCCGGCTGCTGCAGCGCCAGGTTGCCGACCTGACGATCCTCGGCGACGAACCCAGTGTGCGTCGACGCGCAGCGGAACTCGGCGTGGACATCAGCGGCGCGCAGGTCCTCGCGCCCGCGCAGTCCGAGTACACCGAGCGCTTCGCACAGGAATACACCGCGCTGCGGGCGCACAAGGGCATGACCATCGAGCGGGCACGCGAGGTGATCGCCGACATCTCGTACTTCGGAACGATGATGGTGCACTTGGGTATTGCCGACGGCATGGTCTCCGGTGCCGCCCACACCACCGCTCACACGATCCGGCCCTCGTTCGAGATCATCAAGACGGCCCCCGGAGTTTCGACGGTTTCGAGCATCTTCCTGATGTGCCTGGCCGACCGCGTTCTCTCCTACGGTGACTGCGCCGTGGTTCCGGACCCGACGTCGGAGCAGTTGGCGGACATCGCGATCTCGTCCGCACAGACGGCGTCGCAGTTCGGTATCGATCCGCGCATTGCGATGCTCTCGTACTCCACCGGCGATTCGGGCAGTGGAGCCGACGTCGACAAGGTTCGCACCGCGACCGCTTTGGTGCGCGAGCGCCGACCGGACCTGTTGGTGGAAGGGCCCATTCAGTACGACGCGGCCGTCGAGCAGAGTGTCGCTGACAAGAAGATGCCGGATTCTCTGGTGGCGGGCAAGGCCACGGTGTTCGTGTTCCCGGACTTGAACACCGGCAACAACACCTACAAGGCAGTGCAGCGTAGCGCCGGCGCTATCGCCGTCGGCCCGGTTCTGCAGGGACTGAACAAGCCGGTCAACGATCTCTCGCGTGGAGCGTTGGTCCAGGACATCGTCAACACCGTGGCTATCACGGCAATACAGGCACAGGGAGCGTAAGCGTGAGCGACGGCACCGTACTGGTCATCAATTCCGGCTCGTCATCGATCAAATTTCAACTCGTGCATCCGGATACAGCGGAATCGGTAGCGCACGGCCTCATCGAGCGGATCGGTGAACCCGACGGCCACATCGTCTACAACCACCGCACCGGAGTCGAAGACCGCAGCCTCCCCATCGCCGATCACCGTGCGGGACTGAAGATGGTGCTCGACATCGTCGCCGAGGTCGGACGGCCGCTGAGCGAGGCAGGAATCATCGCCGTCGGTCACCGAGTCGTGCACGGTGGTGACATCTTCTATTCGCCGACGCTCATCGACGACGGCGTCGTGAAAGCCATCGAGGATTTGTCGAACCTTGCGCCGCTGCACAATCCGGCCAACGTGATCGGTATCGAGGTGGCGCGCGAAGAACTGCCAGACGTTCCGCACGTAGCAGTGTTCGACACTGCCTTCTTTCACACGCTGCCCGCCGCAGCGTCGACCTACGCGATCGATCGGGATGTGGCCAAGGCCAACCAGATTCGTCGATACGGCTTCCACGGGACCTCACACGAATACGTGTCGGGACGAGTCGTGGACTTCCTCGGCAAGGATCCGGCCGAGCTGAATCAGATTGTTCTGCACCTCGGAAACGGCGCTTCGGCCTCGGCAATCAAGGGCGGCAAGGCTATCGACACCACGATGGGCCTCACCCCGCTCGAGGGTCTTGTCATGGGCACCCGCAGCGGCGACATCGACCCAGGCATCATCTTGCACCTCAACCGCAACTCGGGAATGAAGGTCGACGAGATCGACGACCTCCTCAACCGTCGTTCCGGTTTGAAGGGGCTGTCGGGAGTCAACGATTTCCGTGCCCTGCTCGCACTGATCGAGGGCGGCGACGAAGACGCACAACTTGCCTACGACGTCTACGTACACATGCTCCGTAAGTACATCGGCGCCTTCATCGTTCAACTCGGTGGCGTCGACGTCATCACCTTCACCGGCGGTGTTGGCGAGAACAACATCGACGTACGACGCGACAGCCTGGCCGGCCTCTCCCGTCTTGGAATCGAGGTCGACCCGACTCTCAACGAGGCGAAGAGCCGCGACGAGCGTCGTATCTCCGCATCCACGTCGGCCGTCGAGGTGCTGGTGGTCCCCACCAACGAGGAGTTGGCGATCGCCCGCGCGGCGAAGGCTTTGGTGGCCGCGCTGTAAATCTCGGGGAGCGCGTCAGAAATTGCTGCGCGGACGCACCGCGTTCGCCCGGTCCACGAGGGCGTAGCGGTGCGTGCGGGAGGTCGTGGCGCGGGCGAGGGCGCGAAGGCAGGCTTCGGCTCCGGTGCGCAGACCCTGCTCGGTGAATGGCAGGTCGAGGATGGGTTCGAGTTCGGTGTGCGAGCGGTTTCCGTAGCGAATCCAATCGAGTGCCGTACCCAACACCAGGGTTCGCATCTGCAGACTTCGGCTCTCCTCGGCCGGTAGCGCGCGAACGCGACGGGCGGCTTCCCTCAGAGTCGATTCGTCGAGTTCGGCGATCGGAACGCCGGACAGCATCGTCAGAGCGCTCGACATCCGTGCGACGTTGTAGTGCCGGGAAGACGTGGGAACTTCGTCGAGGGCGGCGATGGCTGCCTTCTTGTTGCCGTGATCGGCGAGTTGCCTGGCGAGCCCGAATGCTGCGCTGACGTAGTTCCGTTCGGTCCGCCAGACGGTGCGGTAGTACTTCTCCGAGAAGTGGCACCATTGGTCCGGGTCGTCGCTCTCCCAATGCTGGAGGATCAGTTCTGCTGTCGCCGCCAACGCGAGTTTGGGTGCAGCCTCGCCCGGCAGAGCCGTCAGGACGGTCTCGAAATGACTGAAGGCGGGCTCGAATCGGTCCAGTTGCAACGCTGCAAGCCCTCGATACCACTCGATCTTCCAGTGATCACCGATGCTCTGCTGGAGTTCGTCCAGAACACTCAGCGCGGTCTCCGGATCGCCGAGATCGAGATGAGCCTTGGCCTCGGCCAGTCGGACCTCGCCGGAGATGGCGGCCGCCGGTGTGCCTGACGTTCGGTCGATTCCGTTCTCGCGGGCGTGTTTCAACGCATCGAGAGTCTGAGACGGTTCGCTGTGCACCGCTGCCGCCAGCAACGGCGCGCTGGGATCGGTGGGGTCGACCAACGGGATGGGAAGTGCGTGCGCAACTTCGCGCGGATCGAGAGCAGCGTCGTGGCTGACACCGTCGACGTACACATCGGTTTGCCCGACCAATTCATCGGTGCCGAAAGACGTTCGCTGCCTGCTGAACACGAGCGAGAGCCCGGGATTCTCCTGCCCGGTCTGCTCCGCGAGGATTTCTCGCAGAACGCCGGTGAGTTGGCCCGCGATCTCCTCGGCCGACTGGAAACGCTTCTTCGGATCCGGGTCGGTGGCGCGCAGCAGCAGGCGGTGGAAGAACTCGTTGTCCCGCAGCAGTGGCTCGTCCTCGGGTTCGGGAAGGCCGTCGAGGTACCGTCCGTGCTTCGAGGGCATGTCGAGGGTGAGAACCGCGAGTGTTCTTCCGACGGTGAAGATGTCGGAGGCGATGGTCGGGCCGGTCTCGATGATCTCCGGCGCTTGATAGCCGGCAGTGCCGTACAGGTATCCGTAGTCTTCGATCCCGGACACGGCGCCGAGGTCGATCAGCTTCAGTTGGTCCTCGGTGACCATCACGTTCTCGGGTTTGAGGTCGTTGTACGCCAGGCCGGTGGAATGCAGATAGCTCAGCGCCGGAAGGATTTCCAGTACGTAGCCGATTGCCTGCTCGATCGGCATGTGCTTGCCGTCCGGGAATTCGGCCAGCACCTCGCGCAATGATCGTCCGCCCACGTACTCCATGACGATGTACCCCATGGGTGTCCCGTCCGGGCGCGGATGCTCGACGAAGTTGAAGATCTTGACGATGCTGGGGTTGGCGACCTCGGCGAGGAACTGACGCTCGGCCACCGCAACGGCTTGCGCTTCGGAATCACCGAAATGCAGGAGTCCCTTGAGAACTACCCACCTGTCGCTGACATTACGATCGATCGCGAGGTAGATCCATCCGAGGCCGCCGTGCGCGATGGGCCCTTGAACCTCGTACTGACCTGATACCAATTCGCCCTCTTCGAGGAGTGGGCGGAAGTCGAAAGTGGAACCGCACTTGGGGCAGGTGCCGTGCTGAGTTGCCTTGGTGCTTGCGCTCTTACGGCCGACCGGTTCGTTGCATTTCCAACAGAACCGTTTGCGCTCGGGGACCGTCGGGTCACTCATCACCGCAGATGCGGGGTCGATCTGCGGGACGGGGGGAACTTCGACCAGGCCGCCGCCGAGGCGCAGCTTTCGTCCCGACCGGCTGCGGCGGGATCGAGTGGAGCGGCCGGTAGGGGAGGAGGATGCGGACGGCGTGGTTCCTCGTATCTGGGCCGAGGTCGGTTCGAGGCGCTCGTAGGCACCGGTGGCTTCGGGTTCGGAGCGTAGGGATGCCTGCGTGGAGTCAGGCTCGGGGCGTACGGAGGCTTGCGTGGCGTCGGGCTCGGGGCCGGATTCTTCGGTCATGTCAGCCTCAATCCCGGTAGACGGCCGGCGGGGGACCGGGTGACGGACCGAGGACGCTGAGCCAACGGTCGTAGATACGGTTCCAGGTCCCGTCACCCCGGATCCGCTCGAGGGTTCCGTTGACGAATCGGACCAAGTCGGGGTTGTCCTTGTTCACTCCGATTCCGTAGGGCTCGACGCCCAACGAACCACCGACCATCATGAGATACGGGTCTTGCGAGGCGAGTCCGGCGAGAATCGTGTCGTCGGTGCTGATCGCGTCCACCTGCCCCTGCTGGAGGACGACGAGGCAGTCGGACCACATCGGGACGGTCACGACGGTGGCTTCGGGTTGGAGCTCCTGGATTCGCGTAGCCGACGTCGTTCCCCGGGCAGCGCAGACTCGCTTGCCTGCGAGATCGGCGATGCCGCGTACCGGTGAACCCTGCAGGACCTGAATTCGTTGCTCGGCGGAGAAGTACTGCGTCGAGAAGTCGACCTTCTCGCGCCGCTCGCACGTGATGGTCATGGTTTTGACGACCACGTCGACCATGGATTCCTGGAGTGCGGCGATCCGATCGTCCGAGGTCAGGATTCGGTACTCGATCTTCTCCGGGTCGCCGAGCAGATCGCGGGCGATCTCGCGGGCGATGTCCACGTCGAAGCCTTCGAGGCGTCCGGTCGCCGGATCGCGAAAGCTCATGAGGTTGGAACCGGTGTCCAGACCCACGATCAGCCGCCCGCGGGCGCGGATGGCGTCGAGGCTCGGCGTGGGTGGCTGCGGAGATGCGTCTGCGGGTGTGGGGCGCAGGCTTGCAGTGAGGTTGGTGCACGACGAGGTAGTCGTCGGTGTCGGACTGGGCGCGATGGTGGCCTCGGCCGGCAGCGGCGGTTCCGTGTACGACGTGGCGGCCGCGTTGTTCAGGTCTTCGGCTCGATCTGCACCGCAACCGGCGAGCGCCAGCACGGACGCTGCCAGAACCGCGACGCACACGGCCGGGAGCTTCCTCCGCATCTCCGGTACTCCCGTCACTGATACTCCCGCAGTCGGGGCCAGAACCCGATGAAGATTCCGGCAACTCCGAGAACTGCCAATACAGTCATGCCCGGTGCAGAGGCAGCCAACACACGTGAGGCGTACGAGACGTCGGACCGAAGATTTGTGCGCGAATCCACGATTCCTTGCCACAGTTCGTGATCGAGCTTTCCGTATTCCGCGGCCGAATCCTGTTCTCCGGAGCCGATGGTGATGGCGGCAGCGGAAGTGAAGTCGCCGGTCGCGAGACGGTCGTACATGCGCGTGTGCGCAGCCACCCATTGCTCGCGCGAATCCAGTGCGGCGGTCAGCACCTCGTTGTTCACTCGGGCGCGTTCGTCGCTGCGTAGGCCCTCGAGGATGTCGCGCAGGGCGTCGACCTTGCGAGTGAACGTCACGTTGTCCTCGGCAGTTGAATCCCGTCTCGCCAACGTGAGGGTTTCGACGGTACGTGCCTGCTGTGCCATGATCCGGGCCTCGGTCAGTTCGTGCAGTGGCTCGGCGCCCGCGTCGAGTGCACGTCCGGTGGCAAGTGCGGACACCAGTCCGACGGTGAGCAGCCACAGCAGCGCAGCCGCGACGGCGAGCGAGGCAAGGATCAACCCGAGATTGAAGCGTCGGCGACTCTTGCGGGAGAAGTACACCTGTGTTGCCACCAGCGCGCACATCACGAGGACGAATGCCACGATCGGCCACCACGGTGGAGTCTCGAAATCGCGCTGTACCTGCGAGACCAGGGTCTCCTGCGAGGCGTGCAGTTGCTGAGCCATCGGCAGCAGCGAGGTCTGCATCAACTGCGAGGCCTCGCTCAAATATGCTGCCCCGACCGGGTTTCCGACGCGATTGTTCGCCCGTGCAGTTTCGACCAGCCCGGTGTAGACGGAGAGGTCGGTCGAGATGGTGGTCAACGCGCTGTGCCCGGCAAGATCAGTCGAGTCGAGACCGGCCGACGCCTGGACGATCTCCGCCGACGCCTCACCGATCGACTGCGTGTATCGGTCGCGTACTTCGGCGGGTTCGAGGCCGCCGGAGATGAAGGCGGTGGCCGCGGCGGCGTCTGCCAAAGACAACGCGCTGTAGAGGTTCTGGGCCGAGTTGGCGAGAGGTTCGGTTTCGACGAGGAGGAGGTCGAGGTTCGCCTGTCGGTTCTCGATCGCTGCGGTGGCGAGGAGTCCGGCGATCAAGGTGATCGCAATCAAGATCACTCCGACGACGGTCAACCGGCCAGGCGTCGAGGACATGAATGCCTGGAGTTCGCGCCGCAGAAGTGCTCGCTCGTCCTCCGCCGATACCGAAGTGCCCTCGGAGGGCGGCAGCGACCGGGGTTCGATGGACGGGACGACACGGTCGACCATCGAGCACCTCACTTCGCTGTAGGCGGGCTACCGAGAAATGATGCCGCCGAGAAATGATTCAGGGCATCTTCGCGAGCATATAAGCATCACCTACACCTGGAGCAGTTTGAAACGGTTAGTGTGGGACAACGGCGAGAGCAGGCGGAGCGAGGTAGTCGATGCGTGGTGACGGTGACGGTTGGTCGATCGGACCGGACGGTACTCGGCATTGGGGTAAACACGGAGCCGCTGGACTGCTTCTGCGCGCCCCCGATTCGGACGGATCGCCCCTGGTCTTGCTGCAGCATCGTGCGGCGTGGAGCCATCAAGGTGGTACCTGGGCATTGCCCGGTGGAGCACGGGACTCACACGAAAGCACGACGCACGCCGCTGTCCGGGAGGCACACGAAGAAGCCGGAATCGCCGAAGACGCCGTTCGCGTCCGCGGTGAGGTAGTGACGATGCACGCGGAGAGCGGGTGGACCTACACCACCGTCGTGGCTGATGCGGCACATCCACTGTCGACGGTTGCCAACGGTGAGAGCACCGAGTTGCGGTGGGTGCGTGAAGCCGACGTCGATTCGCTGCCATTGCATCCGGGATTCGGTTCCTCGTGGCCCGAGCTCCGGACTGCGCCTGTACCAGCCGAGACCGAAGACCTACAGACCGGCGACCCACACACCGTCGTACTCGAAGACGGTGGCTTCGGATGGTTGTCGGGCAGCTCGCACCAAGGCAGTTCCCACCAAGGCAGTTCCCACCAAGGCAGTGAGCAGTCAGGCAGTGACCAGAACCTGTCCGAGGCGTCGAGTACGCAGTCTTAACAGGGCATATACAGCAGAAGGGCCGGACTCCTCAGGAGTCCGGCCCTTCTGTGTTTCGGTCTCCCGACCGAAACGAGGCTCAGCTGAGCGAGTTCAGCGCCGTGATGAAGCTGACCGCGGTGATACCGAGCTTGAGCAGCTCGCTGATCTTGCCGAGGTTCAGGTCTTCGAGCGATTCGGTGCTGAGCGAGCCGGTGTCGAGGGATCCCATTTAGTGCTCCTAGGTTCAGTTAGTAACTGGAGGTAAACTACAACAAACCGAATGGGATGTGACACGCAATCGAAACAACTGTGATCAAGATCACGTAATCCGACTTTTCGGACATCCAATCGCACCTAGGAACTGGGGGTTTGTTGTCTGATCGGACAACTTCCGTTCATGTTTCGAGTCAGGCGTGCTGACCCGTAACTGTGTGGAAATCGCCCGGCAAACAGTTGACGGTCGCCAGTTACCGGTTTTCAGCGTCCAGCGACGGCCGCGGCGAGGCGCTGCGCAGCCGCCTGCGGATCCGACGCCTGCGTGATTGCACGCACGACGACGATGCGCGTGGCACCGGCATCGAGCAGCTCCGGCAGGCGTTCCTCGTCGATGCCGCCGATTGCGAACCATGGGCGCGGCGGTGCGGCGTCGGCGGTCGATCGAACCAGTTCCAGACCGGACGCACTTCGATTCGGTTTGGTCGGTGTCGCCCAGACCGGCCCGGTGCAGAAGTAGTCGACGCCCTCTTCGATTGCGGCCAGACTCGCCTGCGCGCGACTACTCGTCGAACGCCCGATGACGACGTCTTCACCGACAACCGTTCGTGCGTAGGGGACGGGAATGTCGTTCTGCCCGAGGTGGAGGATGTCGGCACCGGAAGCCATCGCGAGATCCGCGCGATCGTTCACGGCCAACAATGCGCCGTGGCGTCGCGCTGCGGCCGCGAGAATGCCCAGTGCTACCAGTTCGTCCTTGGCCTCGAGCGGGCCGAACTCGCGCTCACCGGCAGAGCCCTTGTCACGCAATTGGATGATGTCGACTCCGCCGGACAATGCTGCCTCGGCGAACTGCGCGAGGTCGCCTTTCTCGCGGCGCGCGTCGGTGCACAGGTACAGCCGTGCTGCTGCCAGGCGCTCGCGCCGGTCGATGACGTTACTGGGATGTGTGGGGTGCACGGAGCAAACGGTAGCCTCTAGGGAGCAAGGTTCGACACGGGAGTCCTGAAACGTCGCCGTCACTTTTTGTCGTGACTGCGAGGTTCGTGGGGCTGAGAGGGGATCGCGACCAGATCCCGACCGTCAGACCTGACCCGGATCATGCCGGCGCAGGAAGTGGAGGTGGAGTTTCGTGAGTACACACGCTCGTACGGTGTCGGTTGTCGGCGGCGGTGTCATCGGTCTCGCCATTGCGTGGCGAGCAGCCCGCGACGGGTGGTCCGTTCGGTTGTACGACCCGTCCATTGGATCAGGTGCTTCGTGGGTGGCGGGCGGAATGCTCGCCCCGCTTTCCGAAGGCTGGCCGGGTGAAGAGACAGCGTTGACGGTTGGTGCAGCGTCCCTGGCACGGTGGCCGACGTTCGGTGAGGAGCTCGGAAAGTTCGGGCCATCGGTCTTCACCGCGGACAGTTCGCTGACGGTTGCACTCGATGCGGCCGACGCGCAGGACCTGCAGACCATCGCCGAGTGGGTGACCGCGCAGGGCCATGAACTCGAAGTTCTCGGTCGCGCCCGCATCCGCGAACTCGAACCGATGCTCGGCCGGGGCATCCGGTCGGGACTGATGGCTGTCGGTGAGTCCGCCGTCGACAACAGACTTCTGCTGGAGGCGTTGCAGAAGGCCTGTGCGGAATCCGGCGTCGAATTGATCGCGCGTGCCGTCAACGACCTCGCCGAACTCGACACCGATCAGATCGTGCTCACCGCCGGTATCGCGTCACCCAAGCTGTGGCCCGGGTTACCGGTACGCCCGGTCAAGGGCGAAATCCTTCGCCTGCGGAGTAGGCCTGGAGTCACCCCGGCGCCCAGCCGCACCATCCGCGGAAGCGTCCACGGGCGGCCCGCCTACCTCGTCCCGCGCGGTGACGGAATCGTCGTCGGCGCAACACAATACGAGTCCGGTGAGGACACACAGGTCACGATGGCCGGAGTACGCGACCTGATCAACGACGCCGAGGCACTGATGCCGGCGATCGGCGAATACGAACTGTACGAATGCGCGGCAGGCCTGCGTCCCATGACGCCGGACAACCTGCCCTTGATCGGGCGCGTGTCCGATCGTGTTGTCGTCTCCACCGGACACGGACGCAACGGTGTCCTGCTGACGCCCGTCACCGCCGATGCGACGGTCGCGTTGCTGAACGGCACATCTTTGGTCGAGGTAAAAGGAACCGAACCCGAGCGGTTCGCAGTAGTTAAGGAAAATTCATGAGTGAGCAGGTCCCGATCGGGATCACCGTCAACGGCGAAGATCTCGAGTTCGATCGAGCAGTCACGGTGACCGAGCTACTGACGCACCTCGAGTTGCCGAGCAAGGGTATCGCCGTCGCCGTCGACGGTGCGCTCTTTCCTCGCGGGCGTTGGGACGAATCCGTCGGACGTGGTTGGGAAATCGAGATCCTCACGGCGGTGCAGGGTGGCTGAGCAGGACCTTCTCACCATCGCTGGCCGCAGCTTCGGTTCCCGGCTCATCACCGGAACAGGCGGCGCCGCCAACCTTGCGGTGCTCGAGGAAGCGCTTGTCGCCTCCGGCACCGAACTGACCACCGTCGCGATCCGGCGAGTCGACGCGGCCGGCGGCACCGGCGTTCTGGACCTGCTTCGTCGCCTCGGAATCGAACCGTTGCCGAACACCGCCGGGTGTCGGGGCGCCGCCGAAGCGGTCCTGACGGCGCAGTTGGCACGCGAAGCGCTCGAGACGAACTGGGTCAAACTCGAAGTCATCGCCGACGAGCGGACACTGCTGCCCGACGCAATCGAACTCGTCTCCGCCGCAGAACAATTGGTGGACGACGGATTCACCGTTCTGCCGTACACGACGGACGATCCCGTGCTGGCGCTTCGCCTCGAAGAGGTTGGTTGCGCCGCGGTCATGCCGCTCGGTTCACCCATCGGCACCGGGCTGGGTATCGCGAATCCGCACAACATCGAGATGATCGTCGAGCGCGCCGGGGTGCCCGTCATCCTCGACGCCGGGATCGGAACGGCCAGCGACGCCACCCTTGCCATGGAGTTGGGCTGCGACGCCGTCCTACTTGCGACAGCGGTGACGCGGGCCAAAAATCCCGCGCTGATGGCGTCGGCGATGCGTCACGCTGTCGTGGCAGGTTTCGAGGCGCGGCACGCCGGCCGGATCCCCAAGCGATTCTGGGCTCAAGCGTCGTCCTGAGGGACGAGATCCGGCTGATTTCTCGGGGTTCTGCCCGAATTGCCCGGACTCATGTCCTACCTGAGTACCACTCGGAACTAGACCTGTGGCCGATGTGCTGGTTATTGCCGGTAGGGCAGAGTTCTCCTCATGATTGAACTGAGGGGATTGACCAAGGTTTACGGACCGACGAAAGCGGTGGACGATTTGTCGTTCACGGTCAAGCCGGGCATCGTGACGGGCTTTCTGGGCCCCAACGGTGCGGGTAAGTCGACGACGATGCGGATGATCCTGGGTTTGGATCAGCCGACGTCGGGTGCGGCGTTGATCGAGGGCAAGCCGTACCGGGAGTTGAAGACGCCGCTGCGGACGGTGGGCGCGTTGTTGGATGCGAAGTGGGTGCATCCCAATCGCAGTGCGCGAGCGCATCTGCAGTGGATGGCTGCTTCGAACGGGATCCCGAAGTCCCGCGTGGACGAGGTGCTCGGGTTGGTCGGGTTGTCCGAGGTGGCGGGCAAGAAGGCCGGCGGGTTCTCGTTGGGTATGTCGCAGCGTCTCGGGTTGGCGGGTGCGTTGTTGGGGGATCCGAAGGTGTTGTTGTTCGACGAGCCGGTCAACGGTCTCGATCCGGAGGGCATCGTCTGGATTCGTAAGTTCATGCAGCGGTTGGCGGCCGAGGGCCGCACGGTGTTGGTGTCGAGTCACCTTCTCTCGGAGATGGCGTTGACGGCGGAGCAGTTGGTGGTGATCGGTCGGGGTCGGTTGATTTCGGATTCGACGGTGGCGGAGTTCGTGGATCGTTCGTCGGAGTCGACGGTGCGGGTGCGCAGTCCTCAGCTCGATGCGTTGCGCAGTGTGTTGCTCTCGCAGGGGTTGACGGTGCGTGAGGACGGTTCCGGTGTTGCGCCGGCGTTGGTGGTCGTGGATTCGACGACTGATGTGATCGGTGGTTTGGCTGGTTCGCAGGGAATCGTGTTGTACGAGTTGGCGTCTCAGCAGGGGTCGCTCGAGGATGCGTTCATGAAGTTGACCGGAGACGATGTCCAGTACCACGCGTCCGGTATCGATCCGGGTGCTGGTGCACACCATGCAAGTACACAGCAGGCAAACACACAGCAGGCAAACACACAGCAGGCTATGGGAGGTGCACTGTAATGGCTGTTCTCAGTGCTGAACGTATCAAGATCACCACGACCAAGTCGCCGCTCTGGTGCTCGGTCATCATCGTCGTGCTCGCTCTCGGCTTCGCGGCCATCATGGGCGCGGTTGCCAAGTCGGCTCTGACGTCCTCCGACGTCCAGGGAGCACCGGACCTCGACACCGCCGTTGCCACGGCCGGCATCTCGGGTTTCGGAATCATGGTTCTCATGATCATGGCGGCCCTCGCGGTCACCAGTGAGTACCGCTTCGGGACCATCCGCACCACCTTCCAGGCAGTTCCGAACCGTGCCTCGGTTCTCATCGCCAAAGCCGGCCTCATCGGTGCCTTCGGCGCGGTGCTGACGTTTGTCCTCGCCTTCGGGTCCTACGCGGTGGCCAAAGCCATGGCCGGTACCGAGGCCAGCACGGGCCTGACCCTGTCGACCGGCGATGACTGGCGTGCGATTTACGGCATCCCGGTGTACGCCTTCCTCTGCGTGATTCTTGCTGTCGGCGTCGGATCGATCATCCGCCAGTCGGCGGGCGCTATTGCGTTGCTCCTGCTCTGGCCGCTACTCATCGAGAGCCTGTTCGGATTGTTCGGCAGTGTCGGCGAGAAGATCACCCCGTTCCTGCCGTTCGCGAACGCAAACCACTTCCTCAGCCCTGGCGGCGGAAGCCTTGATTTCCACTGGGGACCCTGGGGCAGTCTGATCTACTTCGCGGCCTTCGTTCTGGTGATTTTCGGAGCAAGTATTGTCATCGTGAATCGTCGCGACGCCTGATCTTGTCGCTCCCTCGGTAGGTGTTGTCGGGAGACCTACCGAGAACGAGGAGTGACAGCAGAGTAGGGACCCAGTACGAAAAACCATTCGTACTGGGTCCCTTTCCTGTGCTTCGGCCGATATCCTCCGAAGATGAGACTCTTCGGTGTGGTTGTGGTCGGAATGGCTGGAGCACTCGTGGTGAGTGGATGCTCGTCGTCAGGAAGTGAAGCAGCCGTCCCGGCAGATCCGGTGGCATTCTCCGAGACCGTTACGGTCGACGCCGTGACCGGGCATCTGGAGCAACTCGAGAAGATCGCCGGTAACAACGACGGCAATCGATCGGCCGGAACCCCCGGCTACGACGCCAGTGTCGACTACGTGGCAAACCTGCTCGAAGACAAGGGCTTCGACGTCAGTACCCCGGAATTCGACTTCAGCTCCTTCGATCCCGGCACCGAATCCCTGAAAGCTACTGACGGCTCCGATGTTCCGGTGCGGGCGTTGACATATTCCCCCTCCACGGGACCGACCGGAATCACGGCACGCCTGGTGGTGATTCCCGCCGACGAGACACCAGGTTGCGAGGCCACCGACTACGACGGCCGTGACGTGAATGGTGCAATCGTGCTGGTCACCCGCGGAGTGTGCCCGTTCGGCGACAAGCAGAAGATCGCCGCTGACCGCGGCGCGGCAGCGTTGTTGGTTGCCAACAACGAGGACGCGATGCTGGGCGGGGCAACCTTGGGTGAACCCGAAGACGCCCGCATCCCGACCGGCGGGGTGAGCAAGGCGTCGGGCGAGGCTCTTGCCGTAGCGCCCGGAGACCTCACGCTGATTCTCGACACGTCGACGGAAACGACGAAGTCGCGCAACGTGATTGCACAGACCAAGACCGGCGCGACCGACAACGTGGTTGTCGTGGGCGCCCACCTGGACAGTGTGCCGGAAGGTCCCGGAATCAACGACAACGGAAGCGGCACCGCAGCCGTGCTGGAAACCGCGCTGCAGATGGGAAGCTCACCGAGCATCGAGAATGCCGTGCGTTTCGCTTTCTGGGGAGCGGAAGAAGTGGGATTGGTCGGCTCCACCCGTTACGTGGAAGGTCTGAGCGATCAGGAACGGGCCGACATCGCCCTGTATCTGAATTTCGACATGCTCGGTTCGCCCAATGCCGGATACCTGGCTTACGACGGTGACAACTCGGATGCCGTCGGGGAGGGGCCAGGGCCCGAGGGGTCGGCGGGCATCGAGCGCACCTTCGTCGATTTTCTCGGCGGGCGAGGGATTGCGGCGGACGGAACTGACTTCGACGGGCGTTCCGACTACGGCCCGTTCATCGAGATCGGAATCCCGGCGGGCGGAGTGTTCAGCGGCGCGGACGAACGCAAGACGCCGGCTCAGGCCGAGAAGTGGGGCGGCGAAGCGGACGAGACCTTCGACCCGAACTACCACAGTGCACAGGACAACCTCGCGAACATCGATCGCGAAGCGCTCGCGGCCAACGCTTCTGCAGTAGCCTTCGGAGTTGCGACGTATGCCCAGGATTTGAGCGGGCCGAACGGCGTTCCCGTCGGCGATGCTCGAACGCAGGCCAGAACCGAATGATCGACTGACCGAATGATCGACTGTGCGAGCGACCAGGAGGCCACTGTGCGAGAACGGCGGCAGCACACTGTCTGTAACTCTGAGTTACGCTTGAGTTATGGCTGATCTGTCCCCGGAGGGCACCGACACGACAGGTGCTCCTTCCTCCTCGGTTCGAGGCGTCGTCGACGTCGTCTTGAACTCTGCGGCAGAACTGAACCGTCGGCAGCAGCTCATCGACGCGCTACGACGGCTGAGGCGGGCACTACCCGGTGATCCCGGCTTCGGAGATCCGCTCTCGCTGGCAGGTCCTGGCGGTGCCCGCGCCGTGGCCCGCGTCGCTGACAGATTGCTCGATCAGAAGCCGGCGGCCACTCGCGAAGTGAGCCTCGGAGCACTGCAGGTGTGGCAGGCGGCGCTGGAAAAGATGGGCCGCGGCCGCGGTGATCAAGAACTGACCATCGTCTTCACCGATCTGGTTGGCTTCTCCACCTGGTCACTCGAAGCCGGTGACGGCGCCACGCTGACGCTCCTGCGTGCCGTGGCGCAGGCCGTGGAAACCCCGATCACCGACAACGGCGGACACGTCGTCAAACGGATGGGCGACGGTCTGATGGCCGTGTTCATTCGCCCGGATGCGGCTTTGAAGGCGGTGTTCACCGCGCAGGACGCACTCGCGGAAGTCGACCTCGACGGATACACCCCACGAATGCGCGTCGGCCTCCACACGGGTACTCCGCGCCAGATCGGCGACGACTGGCTCGGCGTCGACGTGACCATCGCCGCCCGGATGATGGGCTTGGGCGGCGACGGCAACGTCATGATGTCGGCGACAACTCTCGAGGAACTCGAAGCCGGCACCCTGGAGGATCTCGATCTCACGATCCGGCCATGGCGGCGAGGGTTTTTCGCGACCACGCCAAACGGAGTTCCCGTCGACCTGGGAATCTGGCGCGTGCGCCGGAACTAGCGCACTAGACCTGGAGCCGCCAGAGCGGGGACACCGGACCATGTCCCGCGCCGAGGTCGTACGACGCCTCGAGACACTTGGTCACCCACTCTTTGCCGAACGCCACCGCGTCCGGAACGGAATAGCCATGTGCGAGAGCGCAAGTGATCGCAGCGGCCAGCGTGTCTCCGCCGCCGTGATCGTTGCCGGTGTCGATCCGGGCACTGCTGAATTCGAGGAAACGGTCGCCGTCGAACAACAGATCGGTGGACAACTCCGAAGTACGAAGGTGGCCGCCCTTGACGATGGACCATTGAGCGCCGAGCGCATGCAACGCTTCTGCCGCTTGGCGGGCGCTCTTGTCGTCGACGACCTCGATGCCGGTGATCAACCGAACCTCGTCGAGGTTCGGAGTGACCACCGTGGCAGCCGGAATCAAGGTGTTGCGGACCGCGTCGAGAGCTTCTTCGTGCAACAGTGGATCGCCGTGCATCGACGCGCACACGGGGTCGACCACCAGCGGAATCGGTCGGTCGCGGCCGATCCCCACCTCGGCGGCAACTGCGGCTACCGCTTCGATGATCGTTGTCGAGGCCAGCATTCCCGTCTTCGCTGCGCCGACGCCGATGTCCGAGACCACGACGCGCACCTGGTCGGCGACGATCTCCGGCGGGATCTCGTGGAATCCGCTGACGCCCACCGAATTCTGGACCGTCACAGCGGCGACGGCCACACAGGCGTGTACTCCGCACATCGCCATCGTGCGGGAATCGGCTTGAATGCCGGCTCCGCCGCCGGAGTCGGTTCCGGCGATGGTCAATGCCCGAATCGGGGTCTGTCCGGCGGGGGTCAGGGGCAGCAGCTTCACGACGACGAGCCTACCGACCGGACCTGGGGAAACGGCAGCTCGGTCCGGATGGACTCGGTTTCCGGGATTTCCGCTTCCAGGATTTCCGCGTACTGACGTACGTCCGCCGAGATCCGCATCGAGCAGAACTTCGGCCCGCACATCGAGCAGAAATGTGCGGTCTTGGCGGGCTCGGCCGGTAGTGTCTCGTCGTGGAACTCCCTGGCGGTGTCCGGGTCGAGTGACAAAGCGAACTGGTCCAACCAGCGAAATTCGAAGCGCGCCTTGGACAGTGCGTCGTCGCGGGCCTGTGCATTCGGGTGCCCTTTTGCCAGGTCTGCTGCATGGGCAGCGATCTTGTAGGTGATCACACCGGTTTTCACGTCGTCTCGGTTGGGCAGGCCGAGGTGTTCCTTGGGTGTGACGTAACAGAGCATCGCCGTTCCCGCCCGTGCGATCATCGCCGCACCGATGGCGGAGGTGATGTGGTCGTACGCCGGCGCGATATCGGTAGCGAGCGGTCCGAGGGTGTAGAACGGTGCCTCGTCGCAGAGCTCTTCTTCCAGGCGGACGTTTTCCTCGATCTTGTCCATGGGAACGTGTCCGGGGCCCTCGATCATGACCTGGACTCCTGCGGATTTCGCAATCTTCGTGAGTTCTCCCAGAGTGCGAAGCTCCGCGAATTGGGCGGCGTCGTTGGCGTCGGCGATCGATCCCGGTCGAAGCCCGTCACCGAGGGAGAACGTGACGTCGTATCGGCGCAAGATCTCGCACAGTTCGTCGAAGTGGGTGTAGAGGAACGATTCCTGCCTGTGGTGCATGCACCACGCGGCCATGATCGCGCCGCCGCGCGAGACGATTCCCGTGACGCGACCAGCAGTCAGAGCGATGTAACCGATTCTTACACCGGCATGCACGGTCATGTAGTCGACGCCCTGCTCGCACTGCTCGATTACCGTGTCGCGGTAGATTTCCCATGTCAGAGCAGTGGGATCTCCGTTGACTTTCTCGAGTGCCTGGTAGATCGGTACCGTGCCGACCGGTACGGGTGAGTTGCGCAGAATCCATTCACGGGTCAGGTGGATGTCCTTGCCGGTGGACAGGTCCATGATGGTGTCGGCGCCCCAGCGGATCGCCCACACCATCTTTTCGACTTCCTCTGCAACAGAGGAGGTTACGGCCGAGTTCCCGATATTCGCGTTGATCTTGACGGCGAACTTCTTGCCGATGATCATCGGCTCCAGCTCGCCGTGGCGATGGTTCGCGGGAATTACCGCCCGCCCGCGAGCCACCTCGGAACGCACCAGTTCGGCTGAAACGCCCTCGCGTGCAGCGCAATAGCGCATCTCCGGGGTGATCGCACCGTCTCGGGCGCATTCCAATTGCGTCCGATTGCTTTCCGGGCGTTCCCAGGTGTCCCTGGTCGTCGGGAGCCCTGCATCGAGGTCGATGTCGGCGTCCGTGTCGGTGTAAGGACCTGACGTGTCGTACAGGTCCAGATGCTCACCATTGGTGAGAGTGACGCGTCGAAGTGGGATCCGGAGAGAATCCGATTCGACGTAATGCTTGCTACTGCCCTCGATCGGGCCGGTTGTCACAGCGGTGTGGACAGTCGCGTGAACAGCCGTACGGACAGACTTCTCCTGCATGGTGCGCTCCCTACGCCGGCATTATCCGGTCAGGTTCATCCGGTCGACGGCCCTAGCCGTCCTCTCAGCCCGCTGGTGCGAGCCCCCGTGGTGGTTGTATGAAATTTGTGCCCGCTGTCACAGCGGCACCGGGCGACTCTATCTCAACCCCGAAAAAGCGTTTCACTGCGATTGCGGTGGAGTCGTTCGCGGTGCAAAAATTGGTCGAACCCGGGACAGCGTCGTCGGTAGCTGATTCTATGAGTGGCATGGATCACAGTTATGGAGAGCGTGCGAACGCAGCAGTCGCAGATCGCGCAGTTGCAGATCGTGCCGTGGAGGTCGCCGCAATGAACGACATCGAAAACTCGAGAACCGGAACCTCACCGGAAGTCACGCTCGTGGACAATCCGTCGCACGAACGATTCGAACTGCTCTCCGACGACGAGTTGGTCGGCATCCTCGGATACCGCGACGAGGACGAGATTTCGGGGAGCGGAGCCGAAGCGGGCGACGTGGTTGCGTACATGCATACCGTCGTCAAGGAGGAGTACGGCGGGCAGGGACTGGCAGCCGTACTCGTGCAGTTCGCGATGGACTGCGCCCGTGAACGTGAATGGTCGGTGCGGCCTGTGTGCACCTATGTTCAGCGGTACCTCGGCGAGCATCCCGAGTATCTGGAACTGCTCGTCGAGGACTAGCCGCCGGAGGTTGCAAACAGACGATCAGGCTCCGAGCTTTACAACTACCCGAGATTCACGATCACCGGAGCGTGATCGCTGGCGCCCTTGCCTTTTCGCTCGTTTCGATCGATCTCGGCCGCCTCGACGCGCGCTGCGAATGCCGGAGAGCCGAGGATGAAGTCGATTCGCATGCCCTGCTTCTTCGGGAAGCGAAGCTGCGTGTAGTCCCAGTACGTGTACACACCGGGGCCGGGGGTGTACGGGCGAACGACGTCCGCGAACCCGGACTCGGCGAAGGCGGTGAACGCAGCTCGTTCCGGCTCCGACGTGTGGGTCTTGCCCTCGAAGAAAGCGGGATCCCACACGTCGTCGTCCGTAGGAGCGACGTTCCAGTCACCGACCAGGGCGATCTGCGCGTCGGGATCCTGCTTGAGCCAGCCCTCCGCGTCGTCGCGCAGTTTGGCCAGCCAATCCAGCTTGTAGGCGTAATGCGGGTCTTCCAGCTCACGGCCGTTGGGGACGTACAGGCTCCACACCCGCACACCACCACAGGTGGCACCGATCGCACGGGCCTCACGGACCGGGTCTGCCTCGGGATCCTTGTCGAACCCGGGCTGATCCTCGAATCCGATCTGCACGTCGTCCAAGCCGACGCGGGAAGCGATGGCGACACCGTTCCACTGGCTCAACCCGACGTGGGCGACCTCGTAGCCGATTTCCTTGAAGCGTTCGTACGGAAACTGCTCGTCCTTGCACTTGGTTTCCTGCATTGCCAGGACGTCGACGTCGGATCGACCGAGCCAGTCGATGATCCTGTCGGTACGGGCACGGACGGAGTTGACGTTCCAAGTAGCGATGCGCACGAGGGCAAGCCTAGCGTCAGCCGCCGACAGGATCGGTGGCGTATCGGTAGCGGTGGTGTTCGACGAATCCGAGCCGCTCGTAGAGCGCGATCGCCGCGGAGTTCTCCGCCGAAACCTGGAGGTACGCGTGCGTCGCACCGTTCTGGAGACCCCAGGAGAGTAGATCTCCGCAGATCAGCGACCCGATTCCGTGACGACGGTGTTCAGGGGCGACGTGAATGCCGGTCAGTCCTACCCAGCGCTTGCCATCGGGTGCCTCGGTGAGCGCAGCGCGCCCGATGGCAAGCGTCGTGTCGGTGTTTCCGATCGCGCCGAAAGTTGCACTGCCCACGACAGCCGTGAGGACCGCCTCGACGTACGCCGGATCTCCGTGGGCGTCGTACGTCGACAGCCAGTTGTGGTCGGGGCGGTCGGCGAACGAGGTGACCGGAGGACCGAGCGGCAGCGTGACACTGCCCAGATCGGCGGCCATCACGATGGTTTCCTTCTCGCTGGTCCACCCGTCCGGAGCGGTGCCGAGTCGATCGGGGAGGAGCAGCAGGGTCGGCAGGCCGCGGTCACCGAACCACTGGCGTATCCGCTCGATGGTGCTCGCGTCGAAGCCGGCAACCGTCCCCGCACCACCGAGCGGCAAAGCCGAATTGGCGCGGCCGGTGAAGCCGTGACCGGCGCGCAGCAACCAACCGTCGATCCACGCCTGCTCGACCCCCGGCCACGCCGCCGCAGCAGCCGTTTCGAGGTTTCGAATCTCGCCGATGCGAATCGGACGGGCCGAGAGAGTCTTGAGTGCAATCACCTGATCGGCGGAGACCTGGACCAGCCGACCGTCGCCGCTGCGGACGGCGATGGGATCGGCACCCTCGAGGATGCCGATGACGTCGGTCATGGGATGCGAATAGCCGGGTGGGAGCTTGTATCGCAAAACCACCCGGCTACCGATCGAAATGTTGCCGTTCAGAGCGAAATTCTCAGTCTTCGTAATCGTCGTCGTCGTGACCGAACGGATCGTCGACGGTGCCCGGCGTCCAGGTCAGACCGGGCTTGCCCCAACCGGAACGCTTGATGATCTTCTTGGCGGCGCGCGCGTTGCGGCCGATCAGCACGTCCGTGTAGAGGAAACCGTCGAGATGCCCGGTCTCGTGCTGGAGCATCCGTGCGAAGAATCCGGTGCCCTCGACCTCGATCGGGTTGCCGTCGGCGTCGGTGCCGGTGACCTTCGCCCAATCGGCGCGGCCCGTCGGGAACTGCTCGCCGGGAACGGAAAGGCAACCCTCGAAGTCTTCTTCCGGGTCGGGCATCGTCTGGGGGATTTCGGACGTCTCGAGTACCGGGTTCACGACGACGCCGCGACGACGCTCGCTGCTGCGGTCGTCACCGGGGCAGTCGTAGACGAAGACTCGGAGTGAAACGCCGACCTGATTGGCCGCCAGACCGACGCCGTTGGCGGCGTCCATCGTCTCGTACATGTCTGCGATCAGTTCGGCGATCTCGGCCGGGGACTGAGTGACCGGCTCTGTCGCCTTGTGCAGTACCGGGTCGCCGACGATTCGGATGGGGAGGATAGCCATGCGGACAAGGATAGTGCGGCGCGCCCGCGTAGTTATCACGGCCCGCACACTCGATCATGGTTCAATGGTTGCTGAAGAACAGCGATGTAATTCGTTGCTCGGTCGGAACGTGGGCCGCGGGGGAAATTGTGAGTTACCTTCGGGCCAGGGGACCGGGAAACTCACGGCCGCGAGAATATCGGTCGGAAAAGAACACCGGGCATACGAGTCTCGCTGACGCCGAGCACAGCAGTCGAGGAGTGACATGGACGGCGCAACCGCGCGTAGTCGGAACCAGTCCGAAGGCACTGGCGCCGACGATTCGGTAGTAGATACAGCAGGCATGCACGAGGTGGGCGAAGACGGCCTCACCCGCCGGGAGCACGACATCCTCTCCTTCGAGCGCCAGTGGTGGAAGTACGCCGGTGCGAAGGAAGAAGCCATCAAGGAGTTGTTCGACATGTCGGCAACCCGCTACTACCAGGTTCTCAATGCCTTGGTCGATCGCCCCGAATCCTTGGCGGCTGATCCCATGCTGGTCAAGCGCCTGCGTCGTCTGCGTGCCAGCCGTCAGAAGGCCAGGGCCGCCCGTCGCCTCGGCTTCGAGGTCACCTGAATCACGCGTACATATGATCGGGCAGTCCACACACTGGCGATAAGGTCGACATCGTGAGTACCCCGAAAGAGCAGCCGTCCGGACCTCCGCTTCGCGCAATCGCCATGGTGTTGATCGCGTTGGCGATCGTGTTCATCGGTCTCGGAGCAGCCTCACTGGGTGGATCGAGCGACGGTGGATCGGGCGACGAGAACACCGCAGCAGAGCAGACCGAATCCTCGGCGTCTGCCACGACGAGCGCCCCCGCGCCGGCACCTGCCACTTCCAAGCCGGCAGCGACGACGCAACCCGCTTCGGGCGATACCACCACTACGTCGCGTCCCTCTGGATCTTCGACGACCACGACTTCCAGCTCCGCGAGCGGCGTCGACACGTCGAATATCAGCGTTCGAGTTCTCAACAACAGCACCGTCTCGGGTCTGGCAGCAGGCACTGCCGAGGAATTGACGGCTGCAGGTTGGAACGTCGAGGAGACGGGTAACTACAGCGAGGGCACCGTCAGTACGACGACGGTGTACTACGGATCGTCCGCGGCGGAGAAGGCAGCGGCGCAGAAGATCGCAGCTGAACTCGGAGTCACCGCAGAACCTCGATTCGCCGGCATCGCGAACGCGTCACCTGGCGTGATCGTGATCGTGACCTCCAACTGACCGGTCGTGAAGGTGGAACTGACCCGTCGGTTCCAGCTACTACACGCGCCGTTATGATCAGAAGCACTTTCTCGCCACCTCAAAGGAGCGGTTCGATGGCCCCCAGCAGCACCCGGCGTATGTCCTGGCGCGTCGTTGCCCCTGTAGTCGCGATTGCCGCTTTCGGCTTGACCGCTTGCAGTAACAGCGAAGAGCCCAGCAGCGTCCCCGGCACGACTCCTCCGGTGTGGACCGGTGCAGCCGATCCCAGCGCGCACGAAAGCGCGGGCGGCCACGGTTCCGAGACGGCTCACGCCGGCGTTTCTGCCGAGACTGTCACCGCAACGCTGAACGGCACCGACGGCGCCAAGGTCGGAACGGTGACGTTCGCGCAGGAAGGTAGCGACGTCAAGGTCACCCTCGACGCCAAGGGCCTGACCCCCGGCTTCCACGGATTCCACGTTCACCAGGTCGCCAAGTGCGAGACCAATTCCGTAGCCCCCAGCGGCGGAGAGCCGGGTAACTTCCTCTCGGCAGGCGGACACTTCCAGGCCGAGGGTCACACGGGCCACCCGGCGAGCGGTGACCTCACTTCGGTTCAGGTCCTCGAAGACGGCACCGCCACGCTGGTCACCACGACCGACGCGTTCACCGTCGACGAACTGGTCGCAAACGGTGGAACATCCGTCATGATCCACGCCGGTGCGGACAACTTCGGCAACATCCCGACGCGTTACGCGCCGGCACCGGATCAGCAGACGCTCGACACCGGTGACGCCGGCGGACGCGTTGCTTGCGGTGTCATCACCAAGAGCTGACAAACTCACCTGAGTTTTGCATCACTTCCGGCGACTACCACGCAGTAGCCAGCACGGTGTTTTTACCGACACTGTGATTGGATTCTCTGCGTGGTAGTTCCATTTCCAGGTTCGCCGCGCCCGACGCTGGGCGTGGAGTGGGAGATCGCGCTGGTCGATCGCAAGACCAGAGATCTCTCCAACACAGCAGCCGAGGTGTTTTCGGCGGTCGAAGAGCTTGCCGGCTCGGAAACCCCGCACATCACCAAGGAACTACTGCGAAATACCGTCGAACTCGTCACGGGTATTCACTCGACGGTCGGCGAGGCGATGAGTGATCTCGACAGGTCACTGGATCTGCTTCGCCGCGCTGCGAATCCGCTCGGCGTCGACCTCATCAGCGCGGGCACGCACCCGTTCGCGCAATGGTCGACGCAGCTGGTCACCCGGACACCCGACTACGACGAACTCATCGAACGCACGCAGTGGTGGGGTCGGCAGATGCTGATCTGGGGCGTGCACGTTCATGTGGGTGTCTCGTCCGCGGATCGCGTTTTCCCGATCATCAACGCACTGCTGCAGCGCTATCCGCACCTGTTGGCGCTGTCGGCGTCCTCGCCGATGTGGGCCGGTGTGGACACCGGCTATGCGTCCAATCGCGCGTTGATGTTCCAGCAGCTGCCCACCGCGGGCCTTCCGTACCAGTTCGAGAACTGGGCCGAATACGAGTCGTTCATCGACGACCAGATGAAGACCGGTGTGATCACCAAGATCGGTGGCATGCACTGGGACATCCGTCCCGCGCCGAAGTGGGGAACCATCGAGGTCCGGGTGTTCGACGGCGTCTCGACACGCGCTGAACTGGGTGCTCTCGTTGCTCTGGTCCACTGCCTCATCGTCGATCTGGACCGCAGACTGAGTGCCGGTGAGACTCTGCCGAACATGCAGCCGTGGCACGTCAAGGAAAACAAGTGGCGCGCAGCGAGATACGGACTGGACGCCGAGATCATCCTCGACTCCGACGCAAACGAGTGCCTCGTCACTGACGATCTGGATCGCCTGCTCGACGACTTGGCGCCGATTGCGGTCTCACTCGGCTGCGCGGACGAGTTGGCGTCGGTGGCGGACATTCCCCGTCGCGGTGCCTCCTACCAGCGTCAACGCCGTGTCGCGGAAGCGACGGGCGGCGATCTGGTTGCGGTAGTCGACGCATTGGTCGCGGAGTTGGGTACTTAGAGCACTCCGTGTTGCCGATGGTTTCGTAGGGTCGAAATACGGGCATACAGACCGATTGTCCAGTCTGCGTCCATATTCGGTTCACACGGCGTTTACTATTGTCCGGTGTTGATAGACAGTTGGTCCCAACGAGGGGGCGTACCCGGACAGTCGGATCGTTCGTGGTCGAGTTCTCATCGACTCCTTCTGATCGGCACAGCAGCATTGACCGTGCTGGTCCTGGGTGTGCAGGCGTTCGCGTCGTACAAGGGCTATCTCGGTCCGGTGGAAAGCCTGTTCGGTGACTACTTCCTCGTTCCTCGCTCGGCGACCATGCCCTGGGTGGGTCTCGCTCTCGCGCTGGTTGGACTGAACAACAAAGAACGCATCTACGCGGTATCCGCGGCCGTTGTCATCGACGTGGTCGTTGGCGCGATCCGTTGGTTCTCGGGTGGACCGCTGACTATGGGCACCGGCGGCACCTGGGTGCTGACGGCCATCGCGGTGTACGCGGTGTGGAAGTTGTCCGGCGAGCGTCGACTCAGCGTTCTGCACGGCGTCGCTCTCGGCGCGTTGCTCATCATCGCCGCCAAGGTTGCCGAGACGTGGCTGGAGATCACCATTCTTGTCGGCACCGACGTGTGGGACGAGTACGTGTTCCTCGCCGACCAGGCTCTCGGGAATCCGTCGTGGGTTATGGGCCAGATCGTCGACGCCATGGGCCCCGTCGGTGCAGCAGCCCTCGACTGGATCTACGTCGAACTGCCGGTCGCGGTGATCGTGGTTGCTCTCTATCAAGTACGTAAGGGATGGCCGTCGCATCACCTGCTGCGCACGTTCCTGCTCATCGGGCTGATCGGCCCGATCTTCTACGTCCTGTTCCCGGTGGTCGGCCCGGTGTTCGCCTTCGGTCCGCGTGGGTTCGGATTCCAGATCGGTGACTACTGGCCGAACATCGTGCCCAACTTCGACTTCGCATCACCGTCGTCGCTGCCGTTCGACGACGCCGCACCGCGAAACTGCATGCCGAGCCTGCACACCGCGTGGGCGGTCGCATTGTTCATCCACTCGCGCAGCGGACCGTGGTGGATTCGCAGCCTGGGATCGTTCTGGCTCGTTGCGACCCTGACCGCGACGCTCGGCTTCGGATTCCACTACGGCGTCGACCTCATTGCCGGTGCCGTCCTGTGCTTGACCCTCGATGCGGCGCTACGGGATCCGGAGCGAGGCTGGGGGTGGTTCCGAGTGCGTCTGTTGATCGGTGGCTCGGCACTACTCGCGGGGTTGTTGCTCTCGTACCGGTTCGCTGCGGTGCAGATGGCCGAGTACCCGGCGATCTTCGGGCCGCTGCTGATGGCTGTCCTGGTTCTCATGTCGGTCGCGTACTTCGCCACCTTCTTCGCCCGCCCCGGCACTGCACTTGCGGTGTGGGGCGAGCGCGACGGCGAGTGGGATGCCGCTACAGGAGAGAGTCCGGGTCTTCCAGCTCGTTGATCTTCATGAGGTCGTCCTCTTCGCGCTGTTCGCGGTAGGCGACTCGGCCGACGCTGTGCGCGATCACGGGCGCGGTCAGCAGCGTGAAGATGCCCACCAGGACCAACATCCAGATGTCGACGCTCCCACGAAGCAGGAACACGGCGCCCATCAGCACCAGGATCAGTCCGACCACCTGAGGTTTCGTGGCCGCGTGCATACGACGCAGGGTGTCGGGGAAGCGAACGATTCCCACCGCGGCGGTCAGCGCGAGCAGCGCGCCGAGGAAGATGGAGATGGCCCCGATCGTGTCGAGGATGTTGCCGATCACTGGTCACTCACCCGGAAGCGCGCGACGGACACGGAACCGATGAAGCCGACCAGTGCCAGCGCCACGATCGCGGGAACGATCGTGGTGTCTTTGCTGTACGCGGCCCAGACGGCGAGTCCACACATCGAGACCGCGATGATCGTGTCCAGAGCGACGAGGCGGTCGAGTGAGCTCGGACCGTCGAGCAATCGGAACGTGGTCAGTACGGCGGCGATCAGCAGAATCACTCCGGAAATGATCAAGATCGTGGTGATGAACCCGTTCATGGTTGGTCCTCCTGCCGGGGTGCATCGAATTCGTAGTCGCGCTGGTGCCATGGGCTGGGTTGCCAGTCCGAATCACGTTCGAACGACGCGATGAACAACCGCTCGAGATCCTCCACCGAGCGGTAGAACGCGCTGACGGCTTTCTGCGATCCGACGTCGAGCACGTGGACGTAGACGATGCGCCGGTTCTGGTCGATCTCGAGAACCATGGTGCCCGGGATCAGGTTCAGTACGTCGATGCACAGCGTGAGAACCAGGTCGGACTTGATCCCGAGTTGGTACCGCAGAACTCCGGTGACCGGCGGCGGCGACGGACGGATCGCCAGCCACGCGACCTGGATACTCGACTGGATCGCGTAGTACACGATCATCCACAGCAGGCGCAGAATCGACAACAGATGTACCCGACCCTCGACCGGTACGCGAGGGAGGGGAAGCAGGACCATGATGATCAGGCCGACGGCGAGTCCGCCGAAGATGTTGCCGAAACTGATGTTGCCCCACAACAGGATCCATACGACCATCAGCCACAGCAGGATCCCGACGCGGAGTACCTGTTCGCGTTTCATCGCGGAGCCTCCTCGGTGTTCGGGGCGTCGGTGTTCGGGACATCGCTGTTCGGGGCATCGGTACTGGGAGCTACAGCAGGGTCGTCTGCAGCGACGGGAGCTTCGTCGACCGGCACGGGTCGGTGGTTGCCGAGAACCGCGTCGATGTAGATGGACCGGTCTTGCAGATCCTTCGCCGCTCTGTCGCTGATGTCGATGATCCGGCCTGCGAACACCGTCAGTGCCAGGCCGACGATGACGAGTCCGACCGTCGGAATCAGCATGAAGACCGGAATCTTGCCGACGTCCTCGCGGTCGACGAACGCGATGTCCTCTTCGGACTCGTCGATCAGTGCTGACGGGCTGACGTCGGCGAGGTCACCTTCGGGCGCGTCGGCGCGGGCTCGCCAGAAGGCCTTGGTCCACACGCGGGCGACGGCGTAGAGCGTCAGCAAGCTGGTGATCGTGCCGCCGGCGACGAGGATCCAGGCCAGCGCGCTGGCGTCGGCCGCACCGGCCTGCAGGAGCGCGACCTTGCCGATGAAGCCCGAGAACGGCGGGATACCACCGAGATTCAGTGCCGGGATCAGGAAGACGATCGCGAGGATCGGGCTGGCGGCCGCCAGACCGCCGAGTCGGCGCAGCGACGACGACCCGGCTTGTCGTTCGATCAGACCCACGACGAGGAAGAGAGTCGTCTGCACGATGATGTGGTGGGCGACGTAGTAGATCGCGCCGGACAGCCCGGACGTCGTGGACAGTGCGATACCGAAGATCATGTAACCGATATGGCTGACCAGTGTGAACGAGAGCAGACGTTTGATGTCGCTCTGCGCGATGGCACCCATGATGCCGACCACCATCGTGAGCAGACCGCACACCATCAGTACGTTGTCGAGTTCTCCTTGCGGGAACAGCAACGAGTGCGCGCGGATGATCGCGTACACACCGACCTTGGTGAGCAACCCGGCGAAGACGGCGGTGATCGGTGCGGGCGCGGTCGGATACGAGTCCGGTAGCCACGCCGACAGCGGGAAGACCGCAGCCTTGATGCCGAACGCCACCAGCAGGACAGCGAAGATGGCGGTTCGTGTGCCCGGCGGAATGTTGTCGAAGCGCAGGGCCATGTCGGCCATGTTGAGGGTGCCGGTCGCCGCATAGGCGAAGGCGATGCCCGCCAGGAAGATCAGCGAAGACACCATCGAGACCATCACGTACGAGACACCGGCCCGAACGCGGTCGGCGCTGGCACCGAGCGTCAGGAGCACGAAACTCGCGGCGAGCAGAACCTCGAATCCGACGTACAGGTTGAAGAGGTCACCGGCGAGGAACGCGTTCGAGATACCGGCGGTCAATGCGAGATAGGTCGGCAGGAAGATCGAGACCGGCTGGGCCTCGCTACCGTCGCGAATACCCTGACCGATCGCGTAGATCATGACGGCGAGCAACACCACCGACGAGACCACGAGCATCATCGCCGAGAGACGGTCGACGACGAGTGTGATGCCGATGGGGGAGTCCCAGCCGCCGACCTGAACGGCCGTCGTACCGTCGCGGTCGGCGAGGTAGAGCAGCAAGCCAGACACCGCGACGACGCCGATGAGCGCGATCAGTGTGATGACACGCTGGAAACGCGGACGTCGGCCGACAACCAGCGTCGCAGCTGCGGCCAGCATCGGGATCAGGACGGGCAGGGGCGCAAGGGCTCCCATCAGGTTGTCCGAGATGGTCATGCGCCGCCACCTCCCTCGATCTTGGTCTGGCGAGCGTCTTTGCGCCGCTTCTCGGATTCCTTCTTACGAGCAAGGTCGGTGGCCCAGTCGGGTACCGGTTCGTCCTCGAAGTCGCCGTCGTGGAGGTCGTCGTAGCATTCGATGTCCTCGAGGTTGACCAGTTGTTCGAGGGGAATAGGGTTTCCGTCCTTGTCGAATGCGTCGCCGCCGATGCTCGGGGCACCGGTGACCGGGTCGTCGGAGCGGTCGTGGTCGGGAGCGTCGGCAGGCAGGCGACGCTTGAGGATCTTGGTGTCCTCGGGATCGTCCTCGACGGCGTCGGCGGTGTTGATCTTGTAAGACCGGTATGCCAGTGCCAGAACGAAGCCGGCGATACCCATCGTGATCACGATGGCCGTCAGGATCATGCCCTGGGCGAGCGGATCCGCTATCTCCTCGTGGACGGAATCTCGGCCGACGATGGGCGGATTCCCGTCCGATCCACCTACGGTCAGGATCAAGAGGTTGATGGCGTTGCCGAACAGGAGCAGTCCGAGGAGCATCCGGGTGATGCTTCGTTCGATCAGCAGGTAGACACCGGCCGACGTGAGGACGCCGATCAGGATCAGCATTCCGATATTTGCGCTCATGGTGCTTTCACCTCGATTTCTGCGTCGAGGCGGGCGCCGAGACTTCGGAGTACGTCCAGGACCAGGCCGACCACGATGAGGTAGACGCCCAGGTCGAAGAACAGTGCGGTGACCAGTTTGACATGGCCGATGAGCGGGAGCGTGAACTCGAAGACGGCGGACGAGAGTGCCGGGGCGCCGAGGAACAGAGACACCAGGGCGGTGCCCGCGGCCAGTGCCAAACCGAGGCCGAGAATCTTGCCCGCGTCGATGGGTACGGCTTCACCGAGTTCGTAGCGGCCACCGGCGAGGTAACGCAGCACGAGGGCGAGGCCCGCCGTCAGGCCTCCGGCGAAACCGCCGCCGGGGGCATTGTGACCGGAGAAGAAGAAGTAGATCGACAACACCATGATGGTCGGGAAGATCAACCTCGTGGTGACCTCGAGAACCAGCGAACGGTGTCGAGGATCGATGAGGTCTCCGCCGCGCAACCACGTCGTGTCCGAGTTGGCCGCTGCCTTGTCGACGATGACGGAGGGGGCGTCCGCGACTCGCGGCGCGATACCGAAGCGGCGGTTGCGGAACACGAGGCTGGCGACGCCGGTTGCCGCGACCAGCAGGACCGAGATCTCACCGAGCGTGTCCCATGCGCGGATGTCGACGAGTAGGACGTTGACGACGTTCTTGCCGTTGCCCAGGTCGTAGGCCGCGTCGGGAAGCAGTTCGTAGATCGGACGAGTGTTTCTCGCATTGGTCGCGAAAGCCGCGATGGTGGTGACGGTGATACCGACGGCGACGGCGAGTGCGGCACGCGGCCACTTGAAGCCGATTGCCTTGCTCTCGTCGACCTCTGCGGGGAACTTCCGCAGTACCAGCACGAAGATCACGAGGGTCAAGGTTTCGACGAGGAACTGGGTCAGCGCGAGGTCGGGTGCGCCGTGCAGCGCGAACAACACGCCACAGCCGTAGCCGGTGAGTCCGACGAGGATGACGCTGGCGAGTCGGTTGCGCATCAGCGTCGCGGCGATGGCGGCCGAAATCATCATCAGCGCGATAGTGAACTGGATGGGTGAATCCCACATCCGAAGGTCGACTCCGCCGCCATCGGTGTCGATGATCAGCAGGAACAGTGGCACCACGACCAGCGTCGCAAGAATCGTCGACTGCGTGCGGGGGAGCGAACCACGCTGAGTGGCACCGGTCAGGCGCATCGAGATGGTGTCCATGCCGCGCAGGGTCGCGTCGTAGATGCGGTCGGCGTTGCCGAGCGGCGGGTGCTCGAAGTGCAGGCGGCTGATCTGACGCTGCGCGATGTAGAGCGCGATGCCGCCGGCGATGACGATGCAGGTGAGCAGCAGCGGAGTGTTGAATCCGTGCCACAGCGCGAGGTGGTAATCGGCGTGCGGTCCGGGGGCCAGTGTGGTCGAGTACGGCGTCAGCAGCTTCTCGAGTTGGGGCGAGAGAATGCCGGCGGCCAGACCGAGAACCGCGAGTAGGCCGGGCGCGAACAGGAACAGCCAACCCGGCTTGTGCATCTTGCTCACGGCCGGACTCGGCTTGCTCAAGGTCTTGCGCCCGAAGGCTCCCCAGATGAACCGGACGCTGTAGCCGACGGTCAGGATCGAGCCCAACACGATCACCGTGACGACGGCGATCGACGACCAGTGGCCGAGCGCGTTCGTTTCGAGAACTGATTCGAGTGCGGCTTCCTTGCCGACGAATCCGAGTAGCGGTGGTAGACCGGCCATGCTGGCGGCAGCGAGGCTCGCGATGATCGCGAGAGCGGGTGCCGCTTTACCCAGGTGAGCAAGTTTGCGCAGGTCACGGGTGCCGGTGGTGTGATCGATGATGCCAACGACCATGAAGAGTGCGGCCTTGAACATCGCGTGCGCCACGACCATCGTCATGCCGGCCAGGGCGGCGTCACGCGTGCCGATGCCGACCAGGACCATCATGAAGCCGAGTTGGCTGACGGTTCCGAAGGCGAGGACGAGTTTGAGGTCGTAAGCGCGCATGGCTCGCCAACCGGCGAGGATCATCGACAGCAGACCCAAACTGATGATGGTGATGCGCCACGGCGGCGAATCGGCGTACCCGGGAGCCAGGCGAGCGACGAGGTAGATACCGGCCTTGACCATTGCTGCCGCGTGAAGATAACCGCTGACAGGGGTGGGCGCGGCCATCGCACCTGGCAGCCAGAAGTGCAGGGGCACGATTGCCGATTTGGAGAGCGCACCGATCAGGATCAAGACGATCGCGACGGACGGGAGCCACCCCGTCGGCGGGTTCGCGACCAGTTCGGACAGGTTGTAGCTGCCGCCGACCTGGCCGAGGATGATCATGCCGACCAACATCGCCAGACCACCGGCGGTGGTGACCAGCAGTGCCTGGGTCGCGGCGCGGCGACTGGTGGCGCGTTCGGCGTAGTGACCCACGAGCAGGAACGACAAGACCGTCGTCAGTTCCCAGAACACGTAGAGAAGCAGCATGTTGTCGCTGGTCACGAGTCCGAACATGGCACCCGCGAAGGCGACCATCTCGGCGGCGAAGATGCCGAGTCGAGGTTCGTCGTCGTTGAAGTAGCGGGCGCAGTAGATCAGGATCAGCGTGCCGACGCCCAGGACGAGCACGGCCATGATGGCGGAAAGCGCGTCGAACCTGAAGTCGATGTCCATCGACAGGCCGGGAACCCAGGTGATGTGCAGCGTCTCGACGGTGCCCCATTTGTCGATGACCCAGCCGAGGCTGGCGAGGGGGACTATCGCGAGGGGGAAGAAGCCGTTTCGCCCTAACCTGCGCACCACAAGCGGAGCCAAGAGGGCGGCAACGGCATGGGCAAGCAAGATAGCGAGCAAAAGGCACTCCGTCGTGTTGTCAGCGGGCGGCGGGGTGTCCGAACAAAATCGAACCTATCGGATTAACGAGACAATTCACCTTGTCGGAGAGGTTGTCTTTGCGTACATATTACCGGGCGTGGCAGTTTCGATGTGCAGCGAGTCGATTCGGACATCATCGGCACTCGCTGATACACGTAAGTTGGACGACGTGAATTCGTCGACTCCCACCACGATCATCCGTACCGCCGCCCTTGCGCACATTCGTGACCGCAAGCTGATCCAGACCCGCTCCGTGGGCAAGACCGCGTTCTACATGGCCGGCGGAAAGATCGACCCGGGTGAGACGCCCGAGCAGGCACTGCACCGCGAAATTCGGGAGGAACTCGACGTCGATCTGGTCGACGGGACGGTGACGTTCCTCGACGTTTTCGAGGCTCACGCTTTCGGACATTCCGCGGACACGGGCCTGCACATGAGTTGTTATCTGGCGGAGATGGCCGGAGACCCGCACCCGACCAGCGAGATCGCCGAGTTCCGCTACTTCACGCTCGCCGAGTACGCAGCGATGGACGAGGTGGCGCCGGGATCACTCAAAGTGTTCCATCGCCTGGCGTCGATGGATCTGATCGACTGATCGGCGGAGGTACGGATCGATTGACTCGCCCCAAGCGCAGACTTGCATAGGCGCAGACGGCCACGATGATCAGTGCCACGGCGTCGAGTATCAGGATGTCGGTCGAGATTTCGAACGGGCCGACCGTCGTGATGCCGTTGAAGGGCTTGTTCTCGTCGAGCGGCGTGTACGCGGTCCATCCGTAGTCGAACTGCGGATAGACGAGCAGGGCCAGCGCCGTCGGGCCGAAGATGACACCGAGTCCGACGAGGGCTCGTGACGCTCCGGTCCGCGGTGGCTCTCGGTACATCGCGCTGGCGATCGCGTACGTGACGACCGCAGAGGTGAAGGCGACAAGAAGATCGCTGATCGTGAGAACGTCACCGATCTTCGGCGACGGCGACGTGGCGTAGCTGACGATCCCGGCGACCGTCACCGTCAGGAGCAATCCGTAGCCGACGACCCGCGAGGGAGCGATCGCGCCGATTGCTGCCGCGGCGACGATGACGACGCCGATCACGACGGCGGTCGAGGCGGGGGTTTTCGACCATTCCATGGCTTCGGTTGCAGGACGGTTCGCCGACACCGCCGCCAGAGTTGCGACGGCGGCGGTACACATCAGCAGGATTCGACCGCCGTCGCCCAGCACCCGCGCGCAGATCACCGTGATTACGAGCGCGACGAGTAGAAGGGGTACGGCCGCGGTGACGGTGGTGATCTCGAACCACCAATTTGCCGCGACCCCGAAGAGAGTGAGCACCGCCGCGATAGTCACCGGCCGAACGGCCATCCGTTCCTTGGGGTGGTCCTTGTCGAAATCGTGGAACCAGAACGCGGCGACGCAGGCGGCGGCCAAAGCGAGCGCGAGCAGTGTTGCCCCCAACACCGGTGGTTGAAACTGGTTGGTGTTGTCGGCGATGTAGTCCGCGTACCGCCGAGGAATTGCGTCTTCGTCCAGGAGTGAATCCGAGACATGCACAGCCACAATCGTTCCCGCGACCGAGGCAGCTCGAACCCGAGGAGCGGCGGCAACCGTGACCGCGCCGACAGCGACTCCCGCACCGACGGGCGAGAGTGCCTCGAAGTTGTGATCGTAGAGCCCGGGCAGTTCGAGGAGGAGGCCGCCGAAGACCGTCATGGCCGCGGTCCGCAATCGGCAACGGGCCATCATCGCGGCTGTACCGACCGCGACGACAGCCAAGACGCCGGCGCCGATGGTCGAGATGGACCAGAATCGGTCGCCCGTCGAAATCGACGTCGACTGGCTGTTCACGAACGGTGCCAAAGCGACGACGGTGACGACGAATGCCGTCACACCACTCAGTGCGACGAGCAGCGTCCTGCGGGCGATGGGCACTGCTCCAAAATAGTCAATCCGGTACCAGTTGCACCGCAATAGGAGGTCTCAGTCCGGTGACGGTGTGTCAACGGGGCTGCGGCGGCGGAGCGCGATCCCGGTGGCGACGACGACTACACACATCAGGAGTGCCGCGCCGTCGGAGCGTGGCGGCGCCTCGTACGCGTAGGCAATGGTCGCGGCCTCGGCCCGGAAGGCTGCGTCGGGCTCGCTCGCGTCGACGTAGGCTCGCAATTCAGAGTTGTACTCGACGTACGTCGAGGGCGGATCGTGCCGGACGTACGTTGACGACACTGTCTCGATCTCGTGCTGCCCGATCGACATGAAGACCAGGGCAGTGAAAGGAATCGTCAACCCCAGCGCCCCGATGACGGGATTCGAGGGCAGAACGGATCCGAGCAGCAATCCCGACCCGACGCCCAGCGCGACAATGCGGAGCAACAGAGCCAGTTCGTGTTCGCCGTCGAAGATCCACTCCGACAATGGGATCGCGGCCAGCAGTGCCAGGCCTGCGATCGTGCGATCTCGGTGTCGGGAACGCGACAATCCGAAGACGACCGCGATGATCGCGAGGGCAGCGATCACCAACGGCGAGGTTCGGTCACCGTCGAGAAAGAAGCGGTCGGTCAGATCCGCGAACACCGTCGTGGCGGCGGCTCCAACAGCGGTTGCAGCCCAAAGGAATCCGCCACTGCCTGAAGTTGTGTCCAGTCTCCTCACGCAGAACCAGGTCAGGGTGAGGACGGCGACGGTGGACGCGACCATGACCAGCCAACCCGAAAACGTCGGTGGGTTCTCTTGCCGGTCGACGACCGAACTCAGAATCCGTTGGGTGAGGGCGAGGCCGGTGACAACTGCCAGAGCGGCTGCGGCGACGCCCGGTTCGCTTTCGCTGATCCGCAATTCGGAGTCGTCTGTCACTGCGCACGCCACTGCGCAGATCAGGGTCAGCAACAGAAGTGCCCAGGCAGGTTCGCCGATGGACGACGTGCTGACGGGTATCAAATCGCCGGTGGACGATTGCGCGGCCAACCACGTCGACACCACGCCAATGATCAGCAGGTTGCGTCCGAGGCGGCTGTCCCACGATGCGGCGACAGCGCCGCCCAGGATGAGTCCGGCTGCAATGGTTTTGGCGAAACCCAGAACGCTCAGCAGATCAAGACCGACTTCTTCGGCGACGAGGAATCTGATCAGAATCAACACGACGACGCCCGAGTACACAAACGCCCACGCACGCCTGCGAGAACCGCGGTGCTGGAGATACGCGCAGGCCCCTACGGCGACGATGGCGCCCACCACGACGCTGGTGGATTGGCTGCTGATCCATTGGTCGATCTTCGACTGCGGCTCGGTAACAGGCCATCTCATTCGCGCTGGGTTCGTCAGCGCCAGGGCGGCAAGGATTCCCGAGAGAAAGGCTGCGAGGGCGCCGGTCCATGACCGGAGGTCGATGGTCATCGGTCTGTCCCGATCAGGCGGTCTCGGTGGGTTCCGATACCTCGACGGGTGGGTGGGATCGTCGAAGGATCGCCGCACCACAGAAGCCGATGATCAGGGCGAAGAGGATTGCAGTGCCGACAGTCTGAGCGGTGACGTAGTCGACGGTGATTCCGATGCCGCGTTCGAATAATCCTCCGTCGCCGTGGGGAGAGACCGCATCGATGTCGAGCTGGCCTTGGATGTATATCGACGTCATCATCGGTGGGAAAGAGAGCTGATCGGTGAGAATGGCGATCGACGAGAAGGTCATCGCGGCAAAGGGAATGGCGAGTCCGAGTGTGGCGTCGACCAGGCTGCCGGGAGCAAGGGAACCGAACAGTAAACCGGCGGCGAGGCCCAGCGCGGCGATCTTCAGCGCGATTGACCAGACGCCGTGCGCGGAGTCGAAGGGCAGTAGTTCCGACAGTGGAACCGCAACGAGAACGGCGATGGGCACTAGGTTTGGCACCTGCTTGTGCAGTCTCAATCCGACGGCAACCGGCAGGGCCGCGAAAAGCACCAGTACCCAAGGGGACTTCAGGTCTCCCCAGTGGCCGGAACCCTTCGCGATGTCGACGAAGAGCGGGGCCGACGCAGCGGCCAGTGCGGTTGCCGCCCAGAGGAACTTGCCACCAGCACCGGAGGCGTCGCCGAGGCGGTAAGCGGCGATCCACGTCAAGGCGAGCGCAGCGCCTGCCGCCAAAACCATGACGATCCAGGCGGTCGCCTCGGACGCGTATTGCTGGCGGTCGATCACGGCGCCGAGCACTCGATGCCCGATCGCCAGCGCGGTGATCACCACGAGAGCGATGCGGATTTCACCCGAGTCCGGCTTGCGAATCCGGAAGCCGGCTTGCGCGGTCACTGCACAGGCGATTGCTGCTGCGGCCGTGGCGCCGATCAGCCACCACGACGGCTCGCCCACCGAAGAAGTCGTCATCCTGGCTGTCCCACCGGCGAACGTGCGGATCGCGAGGAAGGTGGCGAGCACGCCGAGGAGTGTCGCGTTCTTCGTGGCAGTGCGGTCCCAACTGACGGCAACCACGCAGCCCAGAATGGTGCCGGCTGCAACACTTTTGACGATGATCAATGCGATCAGCAGGTCCAGTGACGCAACTTCGGGTACGACTGCCCGAACGATCGCGATGACGGCGACGCCGACGGCGATCGCGATCCACGCCGCCCGACGGGACCCGCGACGCTGTGAGATGGCGCAGGCAAGCACGGCGATCACGGCGCCGAGGCCGACAGCAGTCGGTCCGCTGCTGATCCAGCGATCTACTTCCGACGGGGAGGCCACGATGGCCCAGTCGCGAAGAACGGGATTGGTCAGGGCCAGCGCCGCGAGTATCCCGGACAGGAGTGCAGCGACGGTGGTGAGGATCGCTCGAAGGTCGAGTGGCATCGGGCCAACCTATCGCGGCGCCGCAACATCGGTCGTGGGCGGCGTGAGTGCCGGAAACCAGATGTCGGTGAGAACGTCTGCTGCGACGTCCGCACCCGCGGTGATCGCGCCCTGTTCCGCCCACCGAATGAAGAAGCGCTCGATCTGTGTCAGCAGGAGCTCGACCCGGAGTTTCGCCTCGTCGTGTCGGCTCTGCGGCCAGCGTGCCAGGTACGACGGCATCGCGTTGGGCAGTGCGGAGATGCCTTCACGTGCCAGTGTTCGGAATTCGGGTTCGAGGACCATGGCCTCGTCCCACGCCCGCATCATGTGGTGGTGATCGCGGCACCAGTCGAGAGCGCGGTTGATCCAGCCGGCGAATTCTTCGCGCGAACCGGAATCGAGTACGTGGTCGAGATCCTGGAATATCGCGAGCGTGCTGGATACGACCGTGTTCGAGCCGAGGGCCTTGAGTATGTCGATCTTGCCGGGGAAGTGCAGGTAGAAGGTGGCGCGGCTGCAACCGACCCGGCCGGCGATGTCCTCGACGGTGACAGCCGCGTATCCGCGTTCGGTGAAGAGCGCGCCGGCGGCATCCACGAGGTCTGCGCGGGTTCGCTGCTTCTGCTTCTCTCGCAGCGTCAGTCTGCCGGAGGTATCTGTCATTACCGGGATCCTAGTGCCGCGGGGGCTCTCACGGGTCAGTTGCACGAGACTCTCCGTCTTTCACTTGACAGTCTGTTAGTGAAAGCTACTCTGTGGTGTAGCGCACAATCGACCGATCAGAGGACGCCATGACCATCTCGGACACAACTCGCACGCCTGACCTACCGGCCGGATTCGACGTCACCGATCCTGCTGTCCTCGGGGAGCGGATCCCTTTCGAAGAATTCGCCGAACTGCGTCGAAGCGCGCCCGTGTGGTGGTGTGAGCAGCCGCCGACCGTTGGTGGATTCCAGGACGAGGGCTACTGGGTGGTCTCGCGTCACGCTGACGTCAAAGAGGTCAGCCAGCGCAGCGATGTGTTCTCGAGCTGGGAGAACACCGCGATCGCGCGTTTCGCCGACGACATGCCACGTGAGGCCGTCGAGATGCTCCGGCATCTTCTGCTCAACAAGGATGCGCCGGAGCACACCAAGCTCCGCAAGCTGATTTCGAAGCTGTTCACGCCGCGCGCGATCAACGGCATGCGCGACGAATTGGATCGTCGTGCGCGCAGCATCGTCGACACCGCTGTGAGCGAAGGCCCGGGCGACTTCGTGAAGCAGGTTGCCAGCGAGCTGCCGCTCCAGGCGATCGCGGATCTGATCGGTGTCCCGCAGGACGATCGGGACAAGCTGTTCAAGTGGTCCAACGAGATGATGGGCTACGACGACCCGGAATACCAGGGTGATCCGGCAGTCGCGTCCACCGAGGTCCTCGGATACGCGTACCAAATGGCAGACGCGCGTCGTACCTGTCCGGCAGATGACATCGTCACGACTCTGGTCCAGGCCGACATCGACGGCGACGCTTTGAGCCCGGAGGAGTTCGGGTTCTTCGTGCTCATCCTGGCGGTCGCAGGGAACGAGACCACCCGCAACGCCATCACGCACGGAATGATCGCGTTCCTGGACAACCCCGAGCAGTGGGAGCTGTACAAGAAGGAACGTCCCAAGACGACGGCCGACGAGATCGTCCGGTGGGCGACACCGGTCACCGCGTTCCAGCGCACCGCGCTCGAGGACACCGAGCTGGCAGGAGTGTCGATCAAGAAGGGGCAGCGCGTGGTGATGCTGTACAGCTCCGCGAACTTCGACGAGGACGTGTTCGAGAACCCGATGACGTTCGACATCACTCGTAACCCCAATCCGCACTTGGGCTTCGGCGGAACGGGCGCGCACTTCTGCATCGGTGCCAACCTCGCTCGCATGGAGATCGACTTGATGTTCAACGCCATCGCCGACAACGTCCCGGACATCACCAAGATCGGTGATCCGCGCCGTCTGCGCTCGGGTTGGATCAACGGCATCAAGGAGTTCCAGGTCGATTACAAGAGCACAGGCTGCCCGGTCGCTCACTAGAGTCGGTAGGTGAGAGGTACACCCCACGATCTCGAGGAGCCACCGCATGACTTCGATCAACGACAAGGCAACTGCTCTACTGGCGTTGCACCAGCCAGGTAACCCGGTCATTCTCCCGACGGTCTGGGACGCGTGGTCGGCGAATCTTGCGGTGGCTGCCGGTTTTGCAGCCCTGACGGTGGGCAGCCACCCGGTTTCCGATTCCATCGGCAAGCCGGACAACGAGGGCATCACCTTCGACGAACTTTTGCACCGGATCAAGCAGATCACCGGTGCGGTCGACGCCCCGATCTCGGTGGACATCGAGGGTGGTTACGGGCTCGAGCCGGCAGTTCTCATCGACGGGTTGATCGATGCCGGCGCTGTCGGACTCAACATCGAGGACACCGTCCACAGTGAAGGCGGACGCTTGCGTGAGGCGCAGGAGCACGCCGACTTCGTGGGTGGGCTTCGTCAGGCCGCCGACGCAGCCGGAGTTCACGTTGTCGTCAACGCGCGCACCGACCTGTTCGTGAAGCAGGTCGGTGACGAGTCCGATCGTGTCGATCGCGCCATCGCACGCCTCAAGCTGGCGACCGACGCCGGCGCCGACGTTCTTTACCCCGTCGGGCGGCATGACGACGCGACCCAGCGCCGCCTGACGTCCGAACTTCCACTTCCGATCAATGCGATCGGAATCCCGGACCAGGACGATCCGGCAAGTTTCGGTCCGCTCGGAGTGGCACGTGTGAGCTTCGGTCCGTTCTTCCAGATGGCATTGGCCAACCGTGCGAACGAGATCTTGGGACGCTGGAAGTAAGAATGCAGACACTGATGTCGCCCGGCCCGCTTCTCGACGATCGCGGACATTTGGTCGAGACGGGTTGGGCCCCATCGGAGATTCGCAAGTATCGACGCTCTGCGATCACCGCTCCCAAGTTCCGGATCAAGGAGTGGGACTACTACTGCGTTCTCACTGCGGATTACGGCATCGCGTTGACCGTCGCCGACAACGGGTACATGGGCTTGCTCGGAGTCTCCTGGCTCGATTTCCGAACACCACACGAGATCACCGAAAACGTGATGCTGCCGTTCCCGATGGGAAGGCTCGGTCTGCCCGAAAGCGCGGACGACGGTGATGTGGTGGTGTCGAAAGGTAAAGCTCGCTTCGAGTTTCGCCATGTGGACGGTGGGCGCCACCTGATTGTCGACTACCCGGCTTTCGACGGTGGGCGAGGCCTTCATGCCGATTTGTTCCTGGCGAGTCCTGCCGATGACCGGATGGTGATCGCCACACCGTTTCCGAAGGCGTCCCGATCGTTTTACTACAACCAGAAGATCAACTGCCTGCCCGCTGCCGGGACTGTGCGAATCGGGAGCGACGACTTCACATTTCGCTCGGAAGACTCGTTCGGCGTTCTCGATTGGGGTAGGGGAGTCTGGACTTACGACAACACCTGGTACTGGGGTTCTGCATCCGGACTGGTGAACGGCGAGCGGTTCGGATTCAACATCGGTTACGGCTTCGGCGACACTACGGCGGCCAGCGAGAACATCGTGTTTGTCGGCGGTCGGGCACACAAACTGGACAGGATCGACTTCGGCATCCCGCAGGGAAAGTACGACGGCGCGCCGTGGAACTTCTCGAGCAACGATGGTCGCTTCGAGATGACTTTCGAGCCGATCATCGACCGTGCCGCGACTTTCGACGTCGGGGTACTGCGTTCGATTCAGCATCAGGTGTTCGGAAAGTTCTCCGGCACAGTGATCCTCGACGACGGTACCTCCGTGGTCGTTCGAGATCTCCTCGGATTTGCCGAGGAGGTTCGGAACCGCTGGTAGGCCGTACATCTCCGCGAAGATGACGGAACGCAGCATGGGCACCGGGGCATGATCGTGCCCCGGTGCTCGCGTCTCGAGTTATTTCACTTCAGGCTGCTGTTGGTGGGCTGTTCCCGCCGATCGGCTGCTGATACGGATCAACCGACATCGGCGGATAGAACACCGTCTTTCGATCCGGGCCGATCTCCACCCGCCACTCCGTGTGATGCATCGTCCGATGATGATGACCGCACAACAGAACCAGGTTGTCGAGATCCGTTGGGCCACCATCGTTCCAGTGAACAATATGATGAGCATCGCACCACCCCGACGGAGTCCCACACCCCGGAAATGCACACCCACCATCACGAACCGCCAACGCCCGCCGCTGCGGCACCGTCGCCGTTCTCGCTTCCTTACCGCACTCGAGCGGAACACCATTCTCATCCAACAAAATCCGCGTCACGGTGCAGTCGCACGCCAACATCCGGGCAGTGTCGATACTGATCGGACCCACCCAATCCGTCCACGCAAACCCGAGTTCCTCCGTGGACGGCAGGAGGTCTTTCAAAGCTTGCAGGTCCGTCATGTCTTTCGCACTGGCAGTGACCGTGATGTGTGGTTTCACTCCGCCTTCGATCGGGCCCAACCCCGCTCGCTCGTAGCGGCGCAGGAGTTCGCAGAACCCGTCCGCGCGCCGTAGTGCTGGCGTGCGGGTGTCCTTGACACCGTCCTTCTCCGGTGTCGGAGCAGACAGGCTCGACAACAGCGTGATCAGACGGGCCCCGTTGACCGCATCCAGATCACCCTTCACAGTTACTCTGCCGTACAGGCCTTTCGAGGCGTAGAACTCGTTCCGCTCCGAATCTTCCCCGACCGGAACACCGTCCTCACGCTTGCCGTACTGCTTCTCGATCCGCCGAATCGCCGCCCGCACCGCATCACAATCCACAATGTTCTTCGACGCCAACCCCAACAAAATCCCGCGAGCCTTGCCGACATCCGCCAGCGTCATGTTCTTCGGCGGATGCTGACAAAACGACGCCACCTGACGCGCCTTCAACGCATCCACATCACCACGATGAAACGCATCGCCCACAACAGGTTCGAGCATCAACAACCGCGCCAACCCGACCAGCAGACTGCACTCACCGATCTCCAAATTCGTCGAACCATGCAACCACTGCGCGATCGCCCGAAAACCCTTCCCACCGAGAACCTCCCGGGAAAACATCTCCACGATCAGCAACACCATCCGCGATTGCAACTCGTGCCGGGCGCGCACCAGATCCAGAACCTCACTCTTGAGGTCCTCACCATCCAGCTGCCATGCTTCCCGACTGTTCATGCCGAAAGTCTAATCGAACAAAGTTTCGAACACAAGACTTGTATCTCGAAAACTGTTCCTATGCAATAATTTTCGACAATTCCGATTTTTGGGACTTTTCGAATCTTCATTCGATCTGCGGCAGTCACGGCGAAGGAGGTCTGGATGTGTCGCGGTGGGTGATGCGGACGGACATTGTCGGCACTGTGCGACTGCTGTCTTCTTCATGACTTCTTGATCGCCGGAATGTGCGGGAGTGGTTTGCTCATGTCATGCAGATTCGGAAGTTGCACATGGAGGAACCAGACATCGATGTTGCGTTGGTGCGGCGATTGCTCTCGAGTCAGATGCCACAGTGGGCCAATCTGCCGTTGCGCTTGGTCGAGTCGATCGGCACCGACAACGTCATGATCCGAGTAGGCGATTCACTCGTAATCCGTATGCCCCGCACCCCAGGTGCGGCAGAGGGAATCACGAAGGAGCAACAGTTGGTGCCGCATCTGGCTCCACACCTACCGGTCCCCGTGCCCGTTCCGGTAGGTGTGGGTGAGGCGGCCTTCGGATACCCGTGGCAATGGTCGGTGCACCCGTGGGTGCCAGGGCGAAACCCTGTGCCCGGCATGGTCGATGACCACCTGGCCATCCAACTCGCAGACTTCGTGAACAGTCTACGTCGGATCGACACAATCGGATTGCGCCCACAGGGATCGCTGCATTCCTACCGGGCCGATCCGATTGAGCGACGAGATTCAGCGACTCGAGCGAGTATTGCAGCGTGTGGCGACCTGCTGAACGGAGCGCTGACGGAGGCGGCGTGGGAAAAGGCGCGCCACGTCATCGACTACGCAGGCCCAGCGGTGTGGATGCACTCGGATCTGCACCCGGGAAACATCTTGGTGAGCGACCGCAGCCTTTCGGCCGTGATCGATTGGGGTGGACTCGCTCTCGGAGACCCGGCAATCGACTGCCTCATTGCATGGACTCTGCTGACGCCGAGCACTCGGCATACATTCCGGCTTCGTGTTGACGTGGACGAGGGCACTTGGACGCGTGGCCGCGCATGGGCTCTGTCAATTGCATTGGTTGCCTTGCCGTACTACCGCGACACGAACGAGCAGATCACGGCCTGGGCGAAACATGCGATTGCCCAGGTCATTGACGACATCCGCACTGAACCCTGAGACCACTTGTGCCGTCTCCGTTTTCGCAACAATCCTTGGAACTCGAGCAGAGAAGGTTATCGGCCTTTGTCCACGGCGTTCGGCGACCGATCAGCCGATCGCGCTCAGGTCTCCGTACACCGCCCGACCCTCCAGGATGGTGGCGAGCACCGTGATGTCGGCCAGCCTGGTCGGCTCGACGTCGAGGGGATTTGCTGACAGCACAACAAGATCCGCGTAGGCGCCGGGAAAGATGGACCCGATGTGATCTTCGCTGAACAGCTGCCACGCGGCATTGACCGTATGGGCGCGCACGGCGGCGTCCACGGGGATCCGTTCCTGGGGTGCCACGACGCGGCCGCTGGGCGAAAGCCTGGTGACAGCGTCCTGCATGTTCCGTAGCGGATTGGCGGGGGTGACGGGACCGTCGTTGTGGAAGGTGAACCGTTGCCCGGCCGCGAGTGCAGAACCTGCTGCGGCCCAAACGGATCCGTATTCGGGGCCGAACAGGTCATCCACCAGAACGTCACCCCAGTAGTGCAAGTGGTCGATGAAGATGCTGACCGTGACGCCCAGTTCCGCTGCGCGGGCGAACTGATCCGGACGCATCGCGCCGACGTGTTCGAGACGCAACCGGTGATCGGGCCGGGGATGCTCTTTCAGTAGCTGCTCCCACGCGTCGAGAACCATGGTGATCGCGTCGTCGCCGTGCGCGTGGCACGCCATCTGCCACCCTTTGGCGAAGTAGGCGGAACTGATGTCGTGGATTTGTTCGCCGGTGTAGTTGGCGTGCCCGTGCGTGCAGGCGATCCCGAGCGCGCGGGTGGCTTCGGTATCGAGATACGGGAAGCTGGTGGCGATGTTGCCGACCCACGGTGAACCGTCGGACCAGACCTTGATGCCGATCTGGCGCACCAGGTCGTTTCCGTCGCCCGGTGACGCCTCGGTAGTGCGTGCGTCGTTGGACATTTCGTAGAGCCGCAAGCGTGTGGTGAGCAGTCCGGCGTCGGCTATCGCTGCAAGGGCCGGTCGCATCTTGGGGTCGAACGACAATTCGGCGATGGTGGTGATACCCGCGGCGTTCAGCCGGGCGCATTCGGCCGCCACCAGTGCGGGGAAGTCGTCACCGATGGTGACTGCGTGGCCCGCGACTGCGAACACCGCAGGCATTTCGTACGCGGCTCCGTCGAGTGCGCCCGTCGCGTCGTGGCCGTACGATCCGCCGATCGGATCGGGGGTATCGCGGGTGATGCCGGCCTGCACTGCTGCCGCCGTGTTGAAATACGCGACGTGTCCCGAGTTGTGCATGATCACGAGGGGGTACTCCGGCGCTACGGAGTCCAGCCAGTCGATGGTCGGATCGGGTAGGCCCTTCTGCAGCAACGGGTCCCAACCGTTCAAAGAAGCGCCGGCAGCGCCTCGCGAACGAACCGTGTCGACGACGGCAGCAACTACGGCATCCGCCTCGGCGATCGTGGCAGGCCGGATGTCGACGACGTCAGGCCCGAGCACGATGGCTTCTTCCAGGGGGTGACCGTGCGGTTCGATGAACCCCGGCAGAACAGCGGCACCTCCGACGTCGACGACGCGGGTATCCGGCCCCACCAGTTTCTCGACGTCCGTGCGCGCGCCGACGGCCGTGATCCGGCCGCCCGTCACGGCGAGCGCCTGGGCGCGTGGTGATTCCTCGTGCATGGTCACGATGTCGCCGTACAGAACCAGATCAGCAGCCATGGTCAGTCCTTATCGGTTGTCCGCGTACGCCTGTAGGTGTGCCACCTGCTCGGGATCGAGTGAGGGACGTACCTTCTCACGGGCGGTTGCCACGTCCGCGGCCGTCACGTCGGCCGCGTCCATGCTCCGACGCATGGCGGCGAGTGCAGCCTCACGCAGGAGAGCCGAGCAGTCTGCTGCCGAGTATCCCTCGAGATCGACGGCCAGAATGTCCAAATCGACATCTTCGGCGAGCGGTACCGACTTGCCGGAAGCACGCAGAATCGCTTTGCGAGCCTCCGCATCCGGCGGCGGTACGAATACGAGACGTTCGAGTCTGCCGGGGCGCAGGAGGGCAGGGTCGATCAGATCCGGTCGATTGGTTGCGCCCAACACCACGACGTCGCGTAGCGGTTCGACGCCGTCGAGTTCGGTCAACAACGCGGCTACGACGCGATCCGACACCCCGGAGTCGGAACTTTGACCACGACGCGGTGCAAGGGCGTCGATCTCGTCGAGGAAGATCAGCGAGGGCGCCGAATCGCGTGCGCGCTGGAACAACTCGCGCACGGCCTTTTCGGAGGCGCCGACCCACTTGTCCATCAGCTCAGCACCTTTGACGGCGTGGACGCTGAGGTGACCTGAGCTGGCAAGGGCACGAACGAGATACGTCTTGCCGCAGCCGGGAGGGCCGTAGAGGAGCACGCCGCGGGGTGGGTCGACACCGAGGCGTGCGAAGGAGTCGGGGTGCTGCAGCGGCCACAGAACTGCTTCGGTGAGCGCCTGTTTGGTTTCGACCATATCGCCGACGTCGTCGAGGGTGACGCTGCCGATCGACAGTTCTTCGGTACTCGAACGAGACAGTGGCCGAATCACTTCGAGGGCGCCGACAAGATCTTCCTGCGTTATCTCCGGGGAATCACCGGATTTGGACGCCCGCGTCGCCGCTCGCAAAGCGGCTTCACGGCAGAGCGCCGCGAGGTCGGCGACCACGAATCCGGGTGCGCGCGAGGCGATGGCGTCGAGTTCGAGGGTTCCGGTGGGCACGCGGCGGAGCAGGAGTTCGAGCAACGCCTTGCGGGTTGCGCCGTCCGGCAGGGTAAGTGCGAGTTCCCGGTCGCAGAGATCCTGGCCGCGAAGGCGCGCGTCGACGGTCTCCGGATGGGCGGAGGTCGCGACGAATGCCACGCCCGGGGTTGCGACGGCGCTGCGCAATTGTTCGAGGATCAGTGCGGACACCGGTTCCGCGGTGGCTGGAAGCAGAGCGTCGATGTCACTGATCAGCAGTACACCACCGCCGCGCACGGCAGCAACGGCGTCGACGATTCGCTGCAGGCGGGTATTCGCCTCGGTGGCACCGACTCCCGGGCCGTCGAGTTCGACAAGTTTGCGCGAGGACAGGACCGAGCGGGCCAACGTGGCTTTGCCTACGCCGGCGGGGCCCGTGATGAGGACGCCGAGGTGCGGGGAGGCGCCGAGCGTACGGAGCAGTTCTGGTTCGTCGAGTGCCAGGCCGAGCCACTCGGTCAGCTTGGCTGCCTGCGCTTGCGCGCCGACGAGGTGATCCAGCGGAACCGACGGTGCAGGCTCGATTGCGACGGCGGCCGGACTGGAAACAAGCGCACTCGGTGTCAGTGTGCCCGCCGAGCCGGAACCCCAGTTGACCGCCGAATTCGGCTGGACGCTGACCGGACCACCGGCAGGTTCGACGGCCGTGACGGTGAGCAGTTCGGATGTCCACGCGACGCCGAAGGTACGGGAAAGCGCTTGGGTGGCTTCGGAAGTGCTCGTACCCGGACCGAGATCGCGGGGGAGGAGCGAGACCGTGTCGCCGACGCTGACGACCTTGCCCAGAAGGGCTTGTCGCAGAACCGTCGAGCTGATCGAATTTGTTGCCATGGACGAGCCGGTGACGGAGACGGATCGCGCTCCGTACACCGTCACCGGACCGACCACGACGGATGAGTTCTCGGTCAGGCCGACGTTCGACATGGTGACGTCGTCGAGAAGGATCGTGCCTGCCGGGGTTCCGGTGGGCGCACGGCCCGCGACGGTCGCGGTGCCGCGGGCTCCCATGAGTGCGATGGCATCCCATTCGCGGATGCCCAACGCCGCCAACGCTTCGGGGTGCAAGCGCACGACCCCGCGGCGTAGGTCGGCGGCAGAGGTGTTGAGTCGAACGGTGAGGGCGAGTTCCGGCGAAGTCACCTCTCGAGAGTACGTCGTGGACTAGCGGGGTCGCCGCAATCCGAGACGAGCGGCCGAGCGGCGGCCACCGACGTTGGGTTGGCGTCGGATCGCGCGGCGTTCGGAAGGCTTGATGTCCCAGGTTTCGGGACGTGCTGCCACCCACCGCTTCGAGTGCACGGCAAACGGGATGTGCACCAGGTAGATCGCGATGAGAACGATCAGCAGGATGTACGGGTAGGTGATGAGTGCGGCCGCAGCCAACGTCACCAGGACGAGCAGGCCGGCCGCCATGTGCGGCGGCACGGATACCGACTTCATCGCCAGCGTCGGGATGCGGCTGACGATCAGTGCAGCCGAGAAGAGCGTCCACACGATGACGACGAAGTGCGAAGACCACCAGCCGTCACCCCACTGAGCCGTCGCGGCCAGGGGAGTGAGGGCGATGAGTGCGCCGGCCGGAGCCGGAACGCCGACGAAGTACTCACGTGCATACGCGGGGACGTCGTCGTCGTCGAGCAGAGTGTTGAAACGTGCGAGTCGCAACACGATGCTGACCGCGTAGATCAACGCGATGATCCAGCCGATGCTGGTGCCGTCCAGCAAGGTCACGTACAGGACCAGGGCCGGGGCGACGCCGAAGGAGATGGAGTCGGCCAGTGAGTCGAGTTCGGCGCCGATCTTGCTGGTGGCGTCGAGCAGTCGCGCGATGCGGCCGTCGAGTGAATCGAGGACGGCAGCGGCGCCGATCATCGCGAGCGAGGTGCCGGGTTGTCCATCGAGAGCGAATTTGACGGCGGACAGCCCGGCGCACAGCGCCAGGATGGTGATGACGGACGGCAGCAACCGCACCGCCTGGGTGCGTTTGGGCATCTTCGCGCCGGGTTGGGCGGCTCCCGGCTTCTTCACGGCTGACTTCATCTTCGGCGTCTTCACGGCAGTTGCGCGATAACTGTTTCAGCACCGATCGTGCGTTGTCCCGGCTCGACCAGGAGTGTGGTTCCGGCGGGGAAATACGTGTCGACGCGTGAGCCGAAACGGATCAGTCCGTACGTGTCGCCGATCGGCAGGACGTCACCGACACCGGCGTAGCAGACGATGCGGCGCGCGAGCAGTCCCGCGATCTGGACAACCGCAACGTCGTGACCATCGGCGGTTTCGATCAGCATGCTGTTGCGCTCGTTGACCTCGCTGGCGTCGGCGAGATCTGCGGAGAGGAACTTGCCTGCCTGGTGAACGACCTCTTTGACCGTTCCACCGACAGGGCTGCGCTGGACATGCACGTCGAGAACCGAGAGGAAGATGCTGACGCGCGGGCGCGGCTCGCTTCCGAGATTGAGCTCGGCGGGCGGAACGGCGTTGTCGACCAGCGCCACCTCGCCGTCGGCGGGCGCGACGACGACGCCGATGCGGTTCGGCGGCACCCGGTGCGGGTGACGGAAGAACGTGGCGCATGCGGCGGCGGTGGTCAGACCGGCTCGGCGCACCCACTTACGGTTGCGGCCTAGAGCTGCAACTCCCAGCGGGGCCAGCACGAACGGCAGGCCGGCGGGATGAAGTGGCGGAATCGCATGGCGAACCAGATCGACGATATGTCCGATCCCGGTGGGTTGCGGGGTTCCGGGGGGTGTGGGTCGGCGTGCCACAGGCTCCTCTAACTACTCGGTAGGTCTTCTGCTGGTCGCACTGACAGTACGGGGTGGTAGAGCATCCATAGATTACGTGAACGCCTTCTCTCCTACAGGCTGTAGTGGCATCAAGTACGAGTAGTACCCGACACAGTCGCCTGTGCGTATCGCCAGCGGGAGCGTCGCGCCGCTTACTCGGATCACCAGTTGCCGCCCCGGTTGGGCTGCGGCGGCGTCGCGCAGTCGCTGCCGGTCGACCAGTACGCGGAACCTCTCACGGGGATCCATTCCACCCGGATCCACCCGGGCACCACCGTCTTCGCCGATGCTGACGACGGCTCCGTGTCCGGTGCCGTTGAGCAGGGCGGCAAGTTGGTCGCCGCTCAGTTCGACCGCGTCGTGGTGCTCGCGCAGGATTCGGTGATCGGGGAACTCGCCGTCCTCGATCAGCGGGCTGGACACCTCACCTCCCGGATACGACGCAGTCACCGTGCGCGCGGAGAAAGTCAGCGTCACGACGCCGGCGACATCGCGCAACAATCGCGCGAAGGCCACGGGAACGACAGCGGACACCGTCAGAGCAGAGTGAACTTTCACCTCGGCGACCGCGAGCCGGAACTGATCAGTGGTGACAAACGCAGCGACGCCGTCGTGAATGTCGAGGTGGACGCCGCGAAGTATCGGGAACTCCGATTCCTCGTTCACGGCGAACAGCACGGCGTCGAGTGCGCGTCGTAGATCCCACGAGTCGATGTCCACGCCGCCGGAGGCAGGTAGCGAATCGATCAGCCGGTGAATTCGCCCCAGTTCGGCGCGGGCGTCGGCGAGACCGTCCTCGAGGTTGCGCAGATGGGCGTCCAGGCACGAATGCGGTTCCGGCCCGGTCAGGACGGCCATCATGTCGCGGATCGGAACACCGACGCGTCGCATACCGGCGATCATGCGGGCGTCGCGGAGCTGATCGTCGGTGTACCAGCGGTAACCGGTGTGCGGATCGACGGAATGCGGGACGAGCACGCCTTCCTTGTCGTAGAACCGCAGAGCGCTGATCGGGAGCGCCGACGCCCTGGACATCTCGCCGATCGTCAAGAGGGCGGAACTAGTGGTCACGGATCAATTCTGCCCGCAGTCGCTCGATAGCGCCCCTGATCATCCGGCCGTAACCGTCGTCGGCGAGTGTGCCGACCGACGCCTCGGCCTTCGTCAGATGCTCGACGGCCTCGGTGTCGCGTCCGAGTTTGCGGTAGTCGGCAGCCAGGTTGAGGTGCAGCGATGGATAGAAACCGGCGACCTGCAGCGATGCGTGGTGTTCCTGGGCTCGCGCGTCGGTCAACGAATCGGCAGCGTCGAGGGCGCGCAGGTCCCAGCAGAGCTCCTGAGCCGGATCGTCTTGAACGTCGGCCATGTAGTGCGCGAGGGAGACGATGTGGAGCGCATCGGGGGCGGCGCTGATCTCTTCCCACATCTTCTCGAACGCAGAGCGAGCCCCGGCTCGATCGCCGGAGCTCGCCAATTCTTGTGCCTGCGCTATCTGTGTCATCACGGGATCCATGGAACGGATCCTGATGCCTCGACCAGGTCGAGGGTCAAGCAGAGGTGCGTGCAGCCGCCTCGGCCTCGCTCTTCACACGCTTCAAGGTGGCATTCATGCCTTCGACGAGCTCGACCTCGAAGTCGGCGTTTCCGCCCAGGACGGTCTTGACGAGGAACTGCGAGACCTTCGACGTTCCGGTGGGAGCCTCGCGACGCTCGGTCACTTTGGTGCCGGTAGCGGTCGGCTCGAGTTCGTAGGACCAGATCGTGCGGTTCTCCGCGATGCGGAACGCCACCGACTTGTTGGGCTCGAAGCGAACGACCTTCGACGACGTCGGCCAGACCAGCAGGCCCTTGCGGTTGACGTTGATCGTCTTGGCGCCCTCACGCACGGTCCCGCCGATTACCTTCATCACCTTGCACTGGGGGCTCCATTCGCCCATGCGCTGCAGGTCGGCGACGATTGCCCACACGTCCTGCGGTGATGCGTCGATGTCGATGCTTGCTTCGAGGGTGTTGGACACAGTCTCTCCAGTCGAGTTGATGCTACGTAAAGTTACAAACACTTTTGTCGATCGTAAGCGATCCGTCAATGGACCATGTGTGTCAGGTCACTGTACGGCCGTCCAACAGGGTCGTGCGGGAACACGCGCGGTGGTAGCGGACAATGGTTCGCGCACGTATGACGATCCATCCGACTGGAGTACCGAGAAGTGAACAGCGACGCCGCGACGCAGGATGGCCTCAAGCGAGGGCTGACAGCGCGCCATATCCGCTTCATCGCCCTCGGATCAGCCATCGGAACCGGACTGTTCTACGGCAGCGCCGAGGCCATCAAACGAGCCGGCCCGTCGGTGCTCCTGGCCTACCTGATCGGCGGTATCGCGGTCTACCTGGTGTTGCGAGCGCTCGGCGAGATGGCGGTCCGTAACCCGGTTTCCGGTTCGTTCAGCGAGTACGCGAACAAGCACCTCGGACCACTCGCCGGTTTCATGACCGGGTGGACGTACACGTTCGAGATGGTGATCGTGTGCCTCGCCGACGTCACCGCCTTCGGGCTGTACATGCAGTTCTGGTTCCCGGACGTACCGAGATGGATCTGGGTTCTGGCTGTCGTCTTCTTCATCGGCGCGATAAACCTGTTGAGCGTCAAGGTGTTCGGCGAACTGGAATTCTGGTTCACGCTCGTGAAGATCACCGCCATCATCGCGATGATCGCCGGCGGCATCGCGATCATCGTGTTCGGATTCGGCGTTCACGACACCGATGCCGGAATCAGCCACCTCTGGTCGGACGGCGGGTTCTTCGCGACGGGCTTCGGCGGATTCGTCGCGTGTTTCGCGATCGTCATGTTCGCGTTCGGTGGCACCGAGATCATCGGTATCACCGCGGGCGAAGCCGAGGATCCGGCGCAGACCATCAGGAAAGCCGTCAACACGGTCCCGGTGCGCATCATTCTCTTCTACATCTGCACCCTCGCCGTCATCATGGCGATCATTCCGTGGCAGACCATCAACTCCGACAACAGCCCGTTCGTCCAGATCTTCGAGAACCTCGGATTGGGAACGGCCGCATCGATCCTCAACATCGTTGTCATCACCGCGGCCCTGTCCGCCATCAACAGCGACGTTTTCGGTGCGGGTCGCATGATGTTCGGAATGTCGCATGCCGGTCAGGCCCCGCAGGTGATGAAGAGAGTCTCCGCCAACGGTGTTCCGTGGATGACCGTTGTCATCATGACCGGTGCCCTGTTGGTGGGAGTACTGCTCAACTACCTGATCCCGGACCAGGTGTTCCTCGTCATCGCCTCGCTGGCCACCTTTGCCACGATTTTCGTCTGGATCATGATCCTGCTCTCGCAGTTCCGTTCCCGCGCTCAGATGAGTGCAGACGAAACAGCGGCACTGAAGTTTCCAGTGCCGCTGTGGCCGTACGGTCAGATCTTCGCGATCGTGTTCCTGGCTTTTGTCATCGTGTTGCTCGGCGTCATCGCCGATACCCGAGTTGCGCTGCTCGTCGGTGCCGGATGGCTGGTTCTGCTGACGGGCGCGTACTACAAGTGGGTGAAACCGGCTGTCAGCGCAGCGGATCGAAGTGGCGCATGACGGTCGGCGTCTGAGCGCCGGTCATCGAGTCGGCCACCATCTTTCCGGTCAACGGACCCAGGGCGATTCCCCACATCCCGTGACCACCGGCGACGTGCACCCGCGGCGACTTCGTGGCTCCGATCAACGGCAAGCCGTCGGTAGTGCACGGTCGTGATCCCACCCATTCCTCTTCCCGCGCAGTCCAGTCGATGCCGCTGAGCATCGGCTTGGCCGCATCGATGATCGCCTGCACGCGGCGCGGATCCAGCGGCGCGTCAGGGCTGCGGAATTCCATCATTCCGGCCACTCGGAAGCGATCGTGCAACGGAGTGCATGCGACGCGCTGGGTGGGGAAATACACAGGGTTCTTGGGGAGGTGCTCGGGCTTGACACTGAAGCTGTATCCGCGTCCGGCCTGCACCAGTTTGCGCACACCGAACGTTGCTGCGAGCTTGTTCAAGCGGGCACCGCTCGAGATGACCACGGCGTCGCCGTCGCGTGAATCACCGTGTGCACTGCGAACAGTGACTCCGCCGACCCGATCGTCGATCTGCGTGACGTCGAAACCGCTGACGATTTCTCCACCACGTTCACGAACCGCGTCCGCCAACGAGTTCACGAACAACGGGGGATCGATGAAACGCTGATTACGCAGACGCAAACCGGCTTTCACACCCTGACCGAGTGAAGGCTCGAGCGAGTGAATCGCGTCGTAGTCGAGGAGGTCGAAGTCGACCTCGCCGCCCGCGGCCTCGACGTGATGGAACTCGTCCACCAAAGTCTGTCGGTCCTTCTCGGACGCAAACGCGGCGAGGAAAGGATCGGCCAGGCGGGTCAGCTCTTTGACGCCACCGTCGGCGAGTTCGTCGTACGCGCCCAAGGCTGTTCGGTTGACCTCGGTGTAGACCGACATCGCTTCCTGCCACTTCGACGGCGTGCAGTGGCGCGCGAACCCGACCAGGAACCGAATCAGCTTCAGATCGGTGGTCAGTGGCACGTACACCGGGGACGACGGGCTGAGCATCGCGCGCAAGCCGTATTGGAGCACTGCGGGTTCGGGCAGCGGAAGCGTCAATGCGGGGGCAAGCCAACCGGCGTTGCCCCAGCTCGCGTCGGCTGCGACGCCGTCGCGATCGACGACGGTGACCTCGACTCCACGTTCCTGCAAGAACCAGGCCGTCGACAATCCGACAACACCCGCACCGACCACGACCACACGATCGGGGCTCTGACGAGTTCCCATGACGCACTCCTTCTACAGACTCTGCTCGAACCGAGACGCCGGTCACATCCGGCTCTTCTCTCAAGCATGAATCGCGGGGGCGGCAAAAGGACTGGCCGTTCGGCCATCGTCGGAGCTGCCGCGTTGTGGATTCGCACAACGCGCCGCCACGCCTGCTCAGCGAGCGAGTTTGAACTGCAACATGAGAATGAGGCGGGTGTCGGCATCGGTGAGATCGACGCCGCACATCTCCTTGCCTCGACGCAGGCGGTTGCGGAGCGTGTTGGGGTGAACATGCAGTGCGGCAGAAGAATTCGCCACGTCACCGCCGTGCTCGAGAAAGGCCTTTGCCGTCGCGACCAGATCGCTGCCGTGCTGAGAGTCGTGACGTTCGAGGCTTCCGAGTGGTGTGGAGTCGCCGAGTCCGTCGATGATGTCGGCGACGTGCAGGGCGAGAACGGAGGCCAACGTGTCCCTCATTCCCGCGACGGTTCCGCCGGACCGGCCATGACGAAGCGCTCCGAGAACATGGTCGGCGTCCGAGCGCGAAAGATGTGATTCGCTTGCAGACTTCACGGTCCGGCCGACGGCCACTGCCAGGAATTCGCGGCCACGGGCGCGGGTGAGGAAGTCGGCGGACAATCGGCGAGCGTTGGTCTCGTCTGTCGCGATGACAAGGTAGATGGTCTCGGACAGTTGAGCGGCAACGGCGTCGACGGCCAGAGTGTCGAGGTACAAGCTCAAGGACGCGACCAACCCCGCCGGCAGTGGTCCCGCAACGGTTCCGACGGCGACGACGGTGAGCGGGCCTGCCAACCGCAAGTCGTCGGCGGCGCGGAATGCGGGTTCGCCACCACCGATCAGAGCCTGGACGCGCTGGGATTGACGACGGCGTGTGCTGTCGACCCGGTCACGCTCCGAGGCGATTCTCTCGGCCACGACAGATACCGCGGATCGAAGTATCGATTCCTGTGTGGGCGTCGGTGTTCCGGCGAGTGCGACCCAGATCGAGCCGACGGGGTGATCGTTCTCGCGAACTGCGATGACCAGTCGCGGCGTGATCGCAGGGTCTTCGAGATCGACGTAGATGGGGTCGCTCTCTCGGTGGAGGCGATCGAATACTCCTGCATCGGAGAGTAATTGGCGGAATCGGCTGGGTACCTGCCGGCCGAGGATCGTGCCGATGCGAGCTTCGTCCACGGCCTGCTCGCCGCCGGAGTACGCGAGGACAGTCGAGTTCTCGTCCTCGATCGTGACGGGAGCGCCGAGCAATTCGGCCAGAGAACCGGCAACGGAGAAGAGGTCGTCGTCGCGCAGGTCCATGGGTGGGAGCCTACTGAGCGATCGACGGATTTCGGGTTACGACGCCTCGGCAGGACCTCGATGGCGAATATAGGCTGGTGCAATGGCCGACATCGAAGGTGTTCTGTTCGATATCGACGGAGTCCTGCTCACGTCCTGGCAGCCGATCGAGGGAGCAGGGGAAGCAGTACGCGAAGTTCGGCGGCGCGGATTGGCCTGTGGATTTCTGACCAACACAACCTCGCGCAGTTCGACGCTCATCGCGCAGGGGTTGTGCGACGCCGGTATCGAGGTCGAGGCGAGCCAGATAGTTACTGCCGCCAGGCTCACAGGGGAGTACGTGCGGGCGACGTACCCGGACGCGCGGGCGTGGGTCCTCAATCACGGTGACGTGTCTGCCGATCTCGAGGGAATCGAATTCGACGACGCCGATCCGGAGGTCGTGATTCTCGGCGGCGCCGGCCCGGAGTTCAGCCACGAGGCGCTGAGCCGAGTGCTCGAACTTCTGCTCGCCGGTGTGCCCGTCGTCGCGATGCACCGCGGGATGATGTGGGAGACCGTAGACGGCCTTCGGATCGACACCGGAACGTACTTGCCGGGCTTCGAGGAAGTGGCAGGTGTAAATATCGCCGCAGTGGGTAAACCGTCTCTCACGGGGTTCCTGACAGCCACGGAGCTGATGCATGTCGAACCTGAGGCGACGGTGATGGTCGGCGACGACCTGATCGGGGACGTCCTCTCCTCACAGCGGGTCGGCCTGACCGGAGTTCTGGTGCGCACAGGCAAGTTTCGGCAAACAGTGCTCGACCTGTCGGTTCAGAAGCCTGATCATGTCATCGATTCGGTCGCGGATCTTCCGGCCCTTCTCGGGGTCGTCCTCGAGGCTTGACCAGGCGGGGGTGACGGACTTCACTCGAGCGGGTACTCTCGCGCCCGAATCCAATGAACTTGTTCCACGAAGGAGTTTTCTATGCCCTTGATCTCGTCAGTCTGGTTCCGTCGCTCATCCTCTCGAGTCAGCGGAATTTCCAGTAGTCGGTTGGGGGGCCGCCTGGCGAGAACAGGGGCTGTGATGACTGTAGGTATGGGGCTCGCCGCCGGGCTGGCGCTGACCGGTGCGGGAGCTGCTTCGGCAGCCCCCGTCACGTGTGTCTCGCCGCCGTCGGCCAATGATATCCAGGTCTCAGAGACCGCGAGCTGCGGCGCGCAGTCCGTCGGAGCCGGCCGTTCGCAGGCCGGTGCTGCCGAGAGCGGTACCGCTGTGAGCGTCGCCGCCGACAACGGCTACTCCAATTCATATGCAAACGGCTTCGGAACCGCGCTGGGGGCTTCTCGCGGTAACGGTCAGGCGCAGGCATTTGCGCTCGGCGGCGGTATCGCGCGGGCCGGGGCGGCTGACGGCAACGTCACCTTCGCCATCGCCGGTTACGGAGCGGGCGCTACGGCCGATGCCAACGGCGTCGACTGCGTCGGAGTGCTCTCGTTTGCGGTCAATTTGAGTAACGGACAGTTCTGCATCGCGGGCTGAGGCTCAACCTTGCACTCGGCACGCTCGAGTGCTAAAAATGCAGTTGGCACTCGCGAACCGTGAGTGCCAGGTCGAGGCAGTGAGACCGGGAACCATAGACACCCCCGGTCGTCCGTCGCGGGCACTGACTAGACCACAGGCGTAGATGGGTGACCAGGCAAATCGGTCGCCCGTGTAATGAGGTGACTGGTCAAACGGTCGCCTTGTGCCGATGAGGTGACCCGACGAGCGGTCACCTTGTGTGTCACCCCCTATCCGGAGGATCACTTCGCAATGGCAAAGATCATCGCGTTCGACGAAGAGGCACGTCGTGGCCTCGAGCGAGGGCTCAACGCCCTCGCCGACGCTGTCAAGGTGACGTTGGGCCCCAAGGGTCGCAACGTCGTTCTCGAAAAGAAGTGGGGCGCCCCCACGATCACCAACGATGGTGTTTCCATCGCCAAGGAGATCGAACTCGACGACCCGTACGAGAAGATCGGCGCCGAGCTCGTCAAGGAGGTCGCCAAGAAGACTGACGACGTCGCTGGCGACGGCACCACCACCGCTACCGTTCTCGCACAGGCTCTGGTCCGTGAAGGCCTGCGCAACGTCGCAGCCGGCGCGAACCCGCTCGGCCTCAAGCGCGGCATCGAGAAGGCTGTCGAGGCTGTCACAGCTCGCCTGCTCGAGACCGCCAAGGAGATCGACACCAAGGAGCAGATCGCTGCTACCGCCGGTATTTCCGCCGGCGACCCGTCCATCGGTGAGCTCATCGCCGAGGCTATGGACAAGGTCGGCAAGGAAGGCGTCATCACGGTCGAGGAGTCCAACACCTTCGGCCTGCAGCTCGAGCTCACCGAGGGCATGCGCTTCGACAAGGGCTACATCTCGGCGTACTTCGCCACCGATGCAGAGCGTCAGGAAGCCGTCCTCGAAGACGCGTACATCCTGCTCGTCAGCTCCAAGATCTCCACGGTCAAGGACCTGCTGCCCCTGCTGGAGAAGGTCATCCAGTCCGGCAAGCCGCTCCTGATCATCGCCGAGGACGTCGAGGGCGAAGCTCTCTCCACCCTCGTGGTCAACAAGATCCGTGGCACCTTCAAGTCTGTTGCCGTCAAGGCTCCCGGCTTCGGTGACCGTCGTAAGGCTCAGCTCGCCGACATCGCCATCCTCACCGGTGGCGAGGTCATCAGCGAAGAGGTCGGACTCTCCTTGGAGACCGCAGGCCTCGAGCTCCTCGGCCAGGCACGCAAGGTCGTCATCACCAAGGACGAGACCACCATCGTCGAGGGTGCCGGCGACGCCGACGCAATCGCCGGTCGTGTCAGCCAGATCCGCGCCGAGATCGAGAACAGCGACTCGGATTACGACCGTGAGAAGCTGCAGGAACGTCTGGCCAAGCTGGCCGGCGGCGTTGCAGTCATCAAGGCCGGCGCTGCTACCGAGGTCGAGCTCAAGGAGCGCAAGCACCGCATCGAAGATGCAGTGCGTAACGCAAAGGCAGCCGTCGAAGAGGGCATCGTCGCCGGTGGTGGCGTTGCACTTCTCCAGGCAGCTCCCGCACTGGACGACCTCAAGCTCGAAGGTGACGAGGCAACCGGCGCGAACATCGTTCGCGTTGCACTGTCCGCTCCGCTCAAGCAGATCGCATTCAACGCAGGCCTCGAGCCCGGCGTTGTTGCGGACAAGGTCTCCAACCTGCCCGCAGGTCACGGCCTCAACGCTGCGACCAACGAGTACGGCGACCTGCTCGCTGCAGGCATCAACGACCCGGTCAAGGTCACCCGCTCGGCACTGCAGAACGCAGCGTCCATCGCGGCTCTGTTCCTGACGACCGAAGCCGTTGTCGCTGACAAGCCCGAGAAGGCCGGAGCGCCTGCAGGCGATCCGACCGGCGGCATGGGCGGCATGGACTTCTGAGTCCATCTCCACCTAGCTCCTAGAGCCCGGCCCACCATTCGGTGGGCCGGGCTTTTGCTTGTCTGGAGATAATGCGGGCATTTTGTCGACTACTGCGACGCGATTGCGCTGTTTGGCTGTCCACCGATTCCGGATCAAATTCAAGTTCGTACAAAAGTAGTAAGGCCACGATAAATGCCCTCAGGTTCGTACTTTTGTAGGATATTCTGGGCCTTGACGGCGAATTTTCTTGCTACTTAAGTCTAGCTAAACGGATACCCTTGCTTTCGCTAATGTTGTCGAGAATTCGGGAGTTTAGAGCTGCTCCAGGAAAACTGGTACACGTTTCAGAAGTATGGTCTACGCTCGCAAATGCCGCATAGCCCCCAGAGTCGACGCTTCGGGCAACGCGGATCGGGCGTCAAAATTCGAACAGGCCGGTGCGCGCGGTTCTGATTCAGTTTCTTCGAATGTTTGATGCACATGCTCGGTTCTCGATAGCAGTGATTGTGTGCTGCAGAGAGTGAAGCATGCTTTCGGTAGTTGAAGATATCCTGATACCTTCAACTGCTTCATCCGTCTATCCCTTTTATTGGGGATTACTTCATGATGAAATCTGGAATTAAATTCGAGAGAGATGAAGGAACGATGAAGAAGATGCGTCATTCAGCTGTTCGTCAAATTGCTACCAGCGTCGCAATACCCGCAGCTGCGATAGGGCTGGTGCTTGCTGCAGTTTCGCCCGCATCGGCTCACACGGTTGCCACCACGGATAACATGGCGTGCATGGGTGATCCGGTAGCGTCCGGAATTGCGAATGTTCACCAGAGTTTGGTCGCGTTCACTGAAAATGTCACGCATCCCACGGCAAACACTTTTCATGTGCAGCCAGGCACGCAGGTTTTCAACAACTCCACCCCCTTTGCCATGAAGCGACTTGAAAATGTGCGAATGGTGTACAAGATCACCGACACGTCCAAGTTTGTGTCGGCCGCGGTGGGTACTGCAGGAAGCGGCTACACAGGGACGCCCGCCGTCACTCGTGTTGACGCTACCCTCGCGCCCAGCGCGACGGGGTCCTATCTGCTCTTGAGTGGAATCACCGTGCCTGCGGTAGCAGGAGCGACAACGTCTTTCGTTCAGCCCGGGATCACGATCAATCAGACTGACGATGCCGATCTGTACCTGGAGATCAACCGTGATGGCGATGCAGGAAAGTATGCCAATTCGAAGAACTTCCTGACCTTCACGTCGGTCGCAACTTTCCTTGGTTTCGAGCAAAAAGCCGCGACAATGTGTCTCGCTACTGATGTCAGTGCTCGCTCCGACTCCGATATCGGAAGTGTGTTGGCAACCAACGATTTGGGCGGGGACCTGCACCCCTGAACGAAGATTGGTGATCGACAGTATTAGTACACACCAATGAAATGGTTACCTTCATTCAATTTCTGGATGAAGGTAACCATATTGTGGAGGAAGTTAAATATCGGGTGCGCGCAACCGATGTGGCGCTTCCGGCTCTCAGGTGAGGTGGGAGCGCGCACTAGGGCAATTTGGCTGGGAGGGTCTGCATGCCCAGGGGTGATCGGACGCATGGGCACGTTCAAATCTGTTCCGTGTGAGATCTACACGGGCGCTAGCACTTTCGGCGGTATTTCGGGAGGGGTACCTCCTCGAGTACTAGTACTTTTGCTCTGCGGCGACTGCAGCGCGTTGCCGTCGAAAAGTATTGGTGGGCAGATCGATTGCACTCGTCGGCAGATACGTTGCAGTGTGTAGTGCCGCGTTGCCGAAGCTATTGAGTGCGGTGTGTTGATGGATTTCAGTAGAAATTGTGGCCGGCTCGGGCCCGCGACCTGCAAAAATGGAACAGGTTTCAGAAAGCTTCAAAATGTTTAGCCGAAAGTTCCCCAAATCGGGCTCTTCTGCACTACCTTGATGTCACCCCACAGCCGCGAAAGGGCGCGTACGCCCCGAAGAATATCGGTTACCTGGTTTGCAAAATCTTTCTCTCTGCTGCTCGGACCAGTTCTTTGTGGGCTACTGCAAGCGGTCCGATGTAAACGTCCTATGAGTAATCCAAGACCTACGAAAGGGTGGGAATCAGTATGATCGTCATGTTCCTCCAAGCGACTGCGCAATTGTTCACCGATCTGCTGGCCAACACATGGAGCGGGTCGATGCTGCCGGGCGTAGAGGCCGGCACAGGCTCGTTGGTATCCGCTATCGAACTCAGCTGATCGATAGTTTCAATTTCCGAGGATCTTTCTGACAGTGGGAGTGAATGATGGGTAGTTTGGGATCGGTCGCTGATGTGCTCGAAGGCGAAATGGGAGGGTTGATCAAGTCGGTCATTGCGGGCATCATTTTCGCGCCGATAATGTCGTCGATCGACCTGGGATGGCAGGTTCCCCCTCTGCCGTAATTCGGAATCGTCAAGACCCGCGTGTTTGGATAACGGCCACGCAGATCTGATGGACTCCGCTGTTTTTCTTTTCGAAACCCGAACGAACGAATTCCAAGGAGTGTGGAAGTACAGTGGATACAGCAAGTTTGATCGACGCGGTCGGCAGCATCGACGCGAACTCGGTCCAGTTGCCTTTGGCGGCTCTCAAGGGAATCATCGAGGGAGTTTTCGCAGCTATCTCTTCTTTCATTGAACTGGGTGTCACAGGATCCGCTGCGTCAGCCGGATCGATCCAATCCGGCCTCGGCTCCATAGCCGGCACCTAATCCGAAGAGGAGAAAGAAATGTTGAACGGATCATTGACGTACCTGTCCGATCTCGTCAGTTTCGGGTCGGTTGATCTCGTGGGCACGATCGGGAAATACCTGAACGCGCTTTCGTCCTTCCCAGTGTGATGAAAGGAAATGCACAATGCTTGAAAGATACCTGACTTCGATCGTGCAATGGGTTATCGACACAGCGGGCCTCACCTCCGCCGGAAGCAAGATGCTTCAGAATCCGAAGTAGGAAATTCTTGGTGGAGTCTGAATTGGAATACGCCACCGAGTCCGAATGATCCCCGAGGCTGACGTACGCCTCGGGGATCATTCGGTTTCGAGTTCCGGTCACGATCACCGATGCAGTGAGACGAGGTATTGTCGATGCGATTGCCCAGCAAATTTGAGGTGCAGGTGGCGCGGTTGAGCCCGCGTGATGCCGATTTCATCTACAACGAGGCGGACGGCCATCTGGGGCATTTGATAGGGGTGTATTTCTTCGATACTTCTCAGCGCCCTGAGTCGGAGTTCTCGCGCGAGCAAGCAGTCGAATGGGTGACCGCACGGCTCGGCCACCATCGCATGTTCACCCACAAGGTAGGTCGTATCCCGCTCGGACTCGATCATCCGTACTGGATGCCAGTCAATGACTTCGACATCCGTGACCACGTACACGTCACAGACCTCACGGAGCCTGGTTGGGCGTCACTAGAGAAGCCTTTGAGTGCTTTGATGACTTCACGGATGGACTTGACCCGTCCGCCATGGGAGTTGCACTTCTTCAACGGAATCGAAGGTCTCGACGATCTGGACGGGAGGCTGACCGCCGTAGTGCTCAAGTCCCACCACAGCGCAGCGGATGGGATAGCAATCCGGATGTTGGGGGAATCCATCTTCTCTGGTGAAGAGCGAGCCGCCCGACACGTTCCAGTACCTCGACTATTGAAGGTGCGTGTACTCCTCGAATCGTTGGCGAGCATTCCCAGCCAGATGTTCAGATTCGCCCGGAGCGTTCCAGGGAATCGCGCTGCTCAACGAAGTGCGAACGCGGCCCAATCGGCCGGTGAATGGTTCGAGAGCCTCAACGAACGTCCGGCTACCAGGTTCAACGGCAAAGTCAGCGGATCGGGAACGCTGCAGCAATTAACCCTTCCAGGTGCCGTAATCGGTGGGGTCAAACACGCGGTTCCAGGCGCCACTGTCAACGATGTTCTCCTGGCGATCGTCGGTGGTGCGCTGTCGCGGTATCTGACAGAAAATGGTGAGCCGCCAGGGGGATCCTTGGTGGCAATGGTGCCTCGCTCGATGCGCAAGGTCGAGGAGTGGCAGTCTGCCAATCAACTGGTGACCTTGTCAGTCGATATGCACACGTCCGTTGCGGCGCCGCTGGAACGATTGGCACTCATCGCGCAATCCTCGCGTTCGGAGAAGGTACGCACTTCCCACCCTGCCACGCGCCGTGTGGACGCCGCGATCGAAACGGCGCCGGCATTCCTGCTGAGATTCATTGCTTTTGCGCGAAGTAGGAATTCCCACGATGTCACTCGTCCCCGCTACCAGCACACAATGGTGAGCAATATTCCGCTCTCTGTTGAAGGGCTGACATTGAACGGTGCACCGGGTGCAGCCGTGCTGGCAACCCAGCCCCCGGTTGACGGCGACGGGCTACGGCATTTCATGGTCGCCGCAGCAGGTGGGGGACTGACCCTCAACGTCATCGCGGATACCGCGACCATGCCCGATCTCCACCATTACATCGAACTACTGCGAGCAAGTTTCGATGATTTGGCGGCGGCAGCCGCAATGCAGACGGCGGATTCACCTAACCAAGAGGTCGCCTCCTGATCGATCGGAATCGCAGGCACCTTCTCTGATTGCTGGATCCGGTGATACCCAACGATTCCGAGCAGAACCCCGAGGATCTGCATGTCAGCTCGCTACAATTCGGACATTCGTTCAGCGTCGGAATTGAGGGGCATGTATGATCTTTCGGAACTCGTTGCCAGCCGCGGTATCTCAGATGGGACCGCGAGACGCGGAGTTCGTCTACAACGAGTCCGGCGGACATCTGAGCCACATGGTCTGCGCCTACTTCTTCGACACGACGGGCCATCCGCTCGCAGAGATGACGCACGACGACGCGGTTCGGTGGATCACCGAAAGATTCGGCTACTGGCCACTGTTCACGAGTCGACTCCAGCGAGTTCCGCTGGATCTGGACTATCCCTATTGGGTCCCGGCCGATTTCGACGTCGATGATCACGTGCACGTCCATCGTGCCCCTGTTGCCGGGTGGGCGCCGGTTCGTGAATTGCTCGGGCGCTCGCTCGGGGAGCCGATGGACCTGTCCCGGCCGCCCTGGGAGTTGCACGTCATGACCGGCGTGCACGGGATCCACGAGCTGCCGGGCAATCTGACGCTGATCATGCTCAAGACCCACCACGGGGCCGGTGACGGTCTGGCGATCCGCGATCTGACCAACCTTCTGTTCTCCGGTCCGCCGAAGCCGGAGACGAAGCGTGCCGGTTCGGGGCTTTCGTCGCTGGATTTGATCGGGCGCACGGTCGTCGGTTTGCCCGGCCAGGCGATCCGCTTCGGCCGGGGTCTGTCCGTGACAAAGGTTGCGGCCGAGACGGTTCGGGAGGCGGAAGAGGCCGGAGAGCTACCTACGTACTCGGCCGACCGCCTACCGACCCGATTCAACGGCGTGCTGGGCGGAGACATCACGATCGATTTCCTGACGCTGGACGGCGCAGACATCAAAGCGATCCGAGCGGCCGTTCCGGACGTGACGGTCAACGACATCTTCCTGACCGTCGTCGCCGGTGCTCTCGACGCATACCTGTCGGAGAAGGGCGAGAAATCGGCCAGTGGGTTGGCGGCGATGGTTCCCCGATCAATGCGGAAGATAGCCGAATGGGAATCGGCCAACCAACTGGCGCTGTTGACGGTCGATCTGCACACAGACGTCGAAGATCCGGTCGAGCGGCTGACACGAATCAGAGATTCGGCGCTGAGGGCCAAAGGGCGGAGTTCACACCCAGCCGTCCGTCGTTACGGCACACGCATCGAAACCTCGCCTGCGGCTCTGCTCAGACTCACCGGTCTCTCGCGTCGGCTCAACAAGCTGGACCCTTCGCACAAGGTCATTCAGAACACGACGATCAGCAATGTCCCGGTATCAGTCGACGGCAATGTTTTCGAAGGTGCGCCGGCGGTGGCAGTTCTCGGCGGGCAGGCGCCGGTCGACGGAGACATTCTGCGCCACTTCCTCATTGCCGCGCGTGGAGGTTCTCTGACGCTCAATGTCATCGTCTCGCAAGAGACGATGCCGGATATCGAGCACTACGTCGAATTGTTGCGGGTGGGGTTCACGACGCTTCTGCAGGCAGTTTCTGACCAAAATCGTGAGGTAGGCGAACGATAAAGAGCAACTTGCGTCGGAACTTGTGGTGAATCGACGATTTGTGTTCGGGAAATTTCTGTCGAATTCATCCTAATTAAGGTAATTGTCCGTAGTGGTGTCGAGTCGTTATCTCGCGGATTAATGTGACTGTCGACACGTCGAGTGTCTACCGCCGGACTGGTTCGATAATCGTCACCGACGGTAAAAAGAATCACCTACGCGAGGAGCTGAACATGGGTTCGTTGATGGATATTCTCGGTGGTCCGAATGGGGACGGTGCACCGATGCAGGCTTTGCTGACAATGCTGCTGGGATTGGACAATGTCGGTGCAAACCTCTTCGGTTCACTGGCTGACACCGCCGGTGGAATCTTCGGATCTCTCGACACCCTCAGCTTTACGCCGCCTGTCGTTCCCTGAGTTTTCTGATCGGCGTCATTTGCTCGTCCCAAGTGAACCACTGAACATCTAAAGGAGAACGTCATGCTTGAAGGATCTGTCATGGACGCTGCCGGCTCAGTCGGTGCGATCATCGGTCAGGGGTTGGGCAGCGTCAGTGGCCTGGCCGTCAAGGGTCTCGAGGCCCTCGCTGCGCTCAGCGGTGGAGAGTTGAAGGCCGCCAAGTAGATTGTCGATTTCGGGGCCTGCTCGTGTTGGCGCGTAGGCCCCGAAATACCTTTTTGTCGGCGCGTAATTCTCGCCATGTCAATTGCCGGAATTCTCAACCTAACGGCATGAGCATCCAGGCGGCGAGATATACCAAAGCCGCGGTTCCACCCGTGCAAATAGCGGCGATAACCGCGAGTAGACGGACAAGATTTACGTCGGCGCCGAAGTAATCTGCAATTCCGCCGCACACTCCGGCGAACATTTTCTTGTCGTTGGAACGGGTGAAGGGGCGAGGTGTGTTGCTTTCGAATGTCATGCTTCAATTCTGAAGCGAGATGGCGCCGCGCACCATCGGGGACGACCCCCATCTGCACCCTGATCTTTTGAGGCCGCCGTGTCATACCCCGGTAGTTCATCCCAGCTTCACCGAACAGTTGCTGCGGGAGACTAACTTGTCGGCGGTGACCGATTTAGCAGAACGCCGACCGTTCCTCAGCGCCTTCGCGGATCTCTCGACCGCCGTCGATCTGGCCGACACCGCCGCCTTCACCGTCGACGACAATGACGACGACGATCCGGTGCTGCTGACGTCGCCGGACGGTTTCGAGGTCGACACCTGGCGGGAGGGCTACCCGTACGACGCACGGATGCCTCGGGACGAGTACGAAATGTCCAAGCGTCTGCTGCAGATCGAACTCCTCAAGCTGCAGAACTGGTCGAAAGAAACCGGCGCACGGCACGCCATAGTGTTCGAAGGACGCGACGCCGCCGGCAAGGGCGGAACGATCAAACGATTCATGGAGCACCTCAATCCTCGCGGCGCACGGGTCGTCGCATTGGAGAAGCCGTCGGCTCGCGAGTCGACGCAGTGGTACTTCCAGCGCTATGTGCAGCACCTTCCCGCAGCCGGGGAACTGGTGATGTTCGATCGGTCTTGGTACAACCGGGCCGGGGTCGAGCGGGTCATGGGCTTCTGCACCGACGAGGAGCACGAGCGTTTTCTGCGCCAGGTGCCGTTGTTCGAGCAGATGCTCGTCGACGACGGCATCAGCTTGATCAAGTTCTGGTTCTCGGTTTCACCGCTGGAGCAGCGCACGCGGTTCGCGATCAGACAGGTCGATCCCGTTCGGCAGTGGAAGCTTTCGCCGATGGACATCGCTTCTCTGGACAAGTGGGATGCGTACACAGCGGCGAAGGAAGAGATGATTCGGTTCACCGATACCGACACCGCTCCGTGGACCGTCATCAAGAGCAATGACAAGAAACGCGCGCGGATAAACGCGATGCGTCACGTGCTCAGTCAGTTCGATTACGACAACAAGGATTACGAGATCGTGGGTACTCCGGATCCGCTGATCGTGGGAAGCCTCGAATAGTCGGCGCGTGGGCTCTGCCCATCCGCGGCGTGGGTGGTTAGTGTGAGTTGAATGGAGACCGTACCGATCCAACTCCCCGACGGCACCGTGACCCCGATCCGTCTGTTTCCCGGACCGAACGACGACGCACCCGTGGTGGTGATGTTGCCCGGGCTCGGAGTTCCCGCCGGGTTCTACGATCCGGTGGCGCAGGCCCTGGTCGAAGCCGGCTTCAATGCGGCCATCGGTGAACTGCGTGGCCAAGGTGACAGCAAACCGCGCCCGAGCGCGTCGAGTGTTTTCGGATATCAGGAACTGGTCTCGATCGATTGTCCGGCGACGTTCGAGGTGGTGCGTGAGCGGTTTCCGGCCAGCACACCATTTCTGATGGGGCACAGCATGGGCGGCCAGATCGGGGTCATGTACGCGTCCAGGATTCGGGGCCGGCTCGGCGGACTGATCCTGGTTGCCTCCGGATCGCCGTATCACCGCGGATTCCCCGGAATCCGTGCGCCCGGACTCTATCTGGGCTCGTCCGCGATGTCGGTGACAGCCAACATCGCCGGCTTCTGGCCGGGAGACCGGGTCAACGTCGGCGGCTTCGGTCGACAGTCGAAAGTACTGATCACCGATTGGGCCCGGTTCGCCAGGACCGGTCGCATGGAACCCGTCGGTGCGGATATCGACTACGAGGAGCGGATCGCTCGCCTGACCTTGCCGGTTCTGTCGATCACGATCGAAGGGGACGATCTCGCTCCACGCCGGTCGGCAAAGAACCTGGTGGACAAGCTCTCCGGGGCCCAAGTGACGATGACGCACATCGACGAACCACTCGGTCACAACGGTTGGATACGCAATCCCACCGCTGTGAGCGAGCGCGTCGTCGCGTGGTTGCGCGACCGCTGAAAGATCAGCCGAGTTTCTGCCAGAGGAACTCGTAGGTCAGCGCAGTCTTGAAGGCCAGCTGAGCATTGTCCGCGGCGCCGCCGTGGCCACCCTCGATGTTCTCGAAATACAGCACCGGCTTGCCCAGCTCTTCCAGCCGTGCGGCCATCTTGCGGGCATGCGCGGGGTGGACGCGGTCGTCGCGGGTGGACGTCGCGATCAGGATCGGTGGGTACGACGCGGCGGCGTCGATGTTCTGATACGGCGAGTACTCCGAGATGAATGCCCACTCCTCCGGGACATCGGGGTCACCGTATTCGGCCATCCACGAAGCGCCGGCCAGCAGGAGATGGAATCGCCGCATGTCCAACAGCGGAACCTGGCAGACGATGGCGCCGAAGAGCTCGGGGTACTTGGTCAGCATGATGCCCATCAGCAGGCCGCCGTTGCTTCCGCCCTGAGCTGCCAGAAGATCCGGGGTCGTGATTCCGCGATCGACGAGGTCCCTCGCGACGGCAGCAAAGTCTTCGTGCACCTTGTGGCGACCGGCCTTGAGAACCTGTGTGTGCCAACCGGGTCCGTACTCGCCGCCACCACGAATGTTCGCAACCACGTAGGTGCCGCCCTGCGTCAGCCAGGCACGGCCCAGAGAACCGCTGTACGACGGCGTCAGCGAGATCTCGAATCCGCCGTACCCGTAGAGCAGGGTGGGGCCGGGCTCGTTACGCGGACTGCGCACCACGAAGTACGGAACTTGGGTGCCGTCGGCAGAGGTGGCGAAGAACTGCTCTGTGGTGATGCCCTCGGCATCGAAGAACGAGGGAGCCTGCTTGAGGGCAGTGGGTTCGGTTTCGCCGATCACGCCGTGCAAAAGAGTTGCAGGGGAGGTGTATCCACTCGAGTTGACGAAGTATTCATTGCTGACATCGGGGTCGGTGTCGAGAATTTCGATACTGGTCAGTTCTGGAAGCCCTTCGAAAGGTCGATCCTCCCAGCCGTTTTCGCCCGGTGTCAGGATGCGCAGCGTGGTGCGGACGTCGGTGAGTACCACGAGAATCAGATGATCGCGTGTCCAGGTGTAGTGCTCGAGTGAGGAATGTGCGTCGGGTTCGAAGATCGATGTCAGTGCTCGTGAGCCGGCAAGGAAATCGTCGTAACGGATGGCAAGCAGTGCGCCGGTCGGATATTCGGTGTCCTCGACGGCCCACACGGACTTGGTGCGGATCAACAACCACTCGTGGTGAATCGAGATCCCGGCGTCCTCGGGGACGTCCACGAGCACCAATTCACCGTCGGGGCGAACTTCGAAATGCTGAGAGTTGTAGAAATCGACCGAGCGAGTGACGAAGTCTCGTTCGAACCCGGGCGTCGGATCGTGCGAAGCCGAGATGGCCACGTCCGTGGCCTGGCCCTCGTAGACGGTCTCGGCGCTGGAGAGGGGAGTGCCGCGCTTCCACCGCTGGGCCAGACGGGGATATCCGGAATCGGTGAGCGACCCCGGTCCGATATCCGTTCCGACGTAGACGGTATCGATGTCGATCCAGTCGATGTCGGTCTTGGCCTCGGGAAGGTAGAAGCCGGGATTCTCGCCCTCGGGAGCGAGGAACTCGCGCTTGTCGATGTCGAACTCGCGAACGACCGCCGCGTCTGCCCCACCGCGGGAGAGGCTGATCAATGCACGGTTGCGGTGTGGCCGTAGAAGTTGCGTGCCCTTCCAGACCCAGTTCTCGCCCTCGGCCTCGGCCAGGGCGTCGAGGTCGACCAGGACGTCCCATTCCGGGTCGTCGGTGACGTACTGATCGAACGTCGTGCGTCGCCACAATCCGCGAACGTGGGTGCTGTCGCGCCAGAAGTTGTAGAGGAACTCACCTCGACGGCGGACGTAGGGAATTCGCGCGTCGGTATCGAGGATCTCGCGCACGTCGCTCTGCAGTCGATCGAAGCGCTCGTTGTCGGTGAGCTGCTCCTCGGTCACGGCATTGTGCTGACGGACCCAATCGAGTGCAGACTCACCGGTCACGTCTTCGAGCCAGAGGTAGGGGTCGTCGCCGGTGGTGGGCTGCTGATCGGAAGTCATACGTCCATTCTTACTGCTCGCTCCCGACAGCACTCGACCCCGCTCCCGAAACACTGGAGCGGGGTCGAGTGAGAACGAATCGGGTCAGACGCCCAGGGAGTGAGCGAGCATCGGCCAGGAGTTGTGGAGATCGTCTTGCCAGTAGCCCCACGAGTGGGTGCCGGTCGGCTTGAAGTCGAAGGTGGCCGGGATCTTCAGATCGCTCAGGCGGTAGGCGAGGTTGTGGGTGCAGTAGTTGACCGCTGCCTCGATGACGCCGCCGACGATCGCCTGGTTGGCGAGCGCACCGACCTGACCGTTGATCGCGGGGTTGGCGAGAGTGTCGTGTGGGCCGGGGAGTCCCGAGCCGGTGGAGACGTAGAGCTCGGTGCCGCGGAGCTTCTCGGCGTTGAGGACCGGATCGTTGTCCTTCCATCCCTGCCCGTCGAGCGGGCCCCACATGTTGGTGATGTCAGCTCCACCGCGGGTACCTGTGACAAGTTCGATCGCACTCTGACCGACGGGGGTGCTGGTCTCAGCGCATCCGCTGTACGCGCCGACGCCCTTGTAGAGGCCGGGAGCCGCGATGGCGAGGTTGAGGACCGAGGTCGCGGTCATGGAGATCGCGGAGATCGACTGGACCTTGTTGGTATTGAACTCGGCGTCGATGACGGGCGGGAGTTCCTGGGTCAGGAACGTCTGCCACTTCTGGCGACCGAGAACCGGATCGTCGTTCACCCAGTCGGTGTAGTAGCTGAATGCGCCTTCGAGTGGAGTGACGACGTTGACGTTCTTGTCCTGGAAGAAGTTCATGACGTCGGTCTTGCGTTGCCAGGTCGCCGAGTCTTCGCCGCCGCCTGCACCGTTGAGCAGGTAGAGCGTCGGGCGGGGTTCGCTGCCATCTGCTGGGAGGATGACCTCGAGCGGGATGTTGCGATCCATCGCCGGGGAGAAGACCGAGATGGTGACCTTGCGGTCGCCGGTCTTGGTGTTGCTCACGACGTGCGATCCGGACGTGTCACCGCCCGCAGAAGCTGTCGCCGGACTGATCAGCATCGGCAGCACCGTGGCCACTGCGAGAGCTGCGATCACACTGCCACGCTTGAAAATTCGAGCACGCATACGTTCGGATCCTCCACCTGAATGTCTTCGGATCCGGAACGGATCGAAGTGCCTGTGAGCCCTTACTGGAACAGGTTCACTTTTTGTTATGTGTCAGTAAAGCAGAGCGAGCGCAGAAAGTGACGCGATTCGATTGCCTGACAATTGAATTGGCCCCGGAATTAACCCCCGAATTAACCCCCGAATCGGCCCAGACAAGCACTCGACCCCGCTCCCGGAAGTGCAGGGAGCGGGGTCGAGTCGGAACGATTTCGGTCAGATGCCCATCGAACGAGCGAGCATCGGCCAGGAGTTGTGGAGATCGTCTTCCCAGTAGCCCCACGAGTGGGTGCCGGTCGGCTTGAAGTCGAAGGTGGCCGGGATCTTGAGATCGTTGAGGCGGTAGGCGAGGTTGTGGGTGCAGTAGTTGACTGCTGCCTCGATGACGCCGCCGACGATCACCTGGTTGGCGAGTGTGCCGACCTGTCCGTTGATCGCCTCGTTGTTCAGGGTGTCGTGCGGGCCGGGGAGTCCGGAGCCGGTGGAGATGAAGAGCTCGGTGCCGCGGAGCTTCTCGGCGTTGACGACGGGGTCGTTGTCGATCCAGCCCTGGCCGTCGAGGGGGCCCCACATGTTGGTCACGTCAGCGTCGCCGCGCATGCCCACAACCAGTTCGATGGAGGACTGGCCGACCGGTGTGCTGGTCTCGGCGCATCCGCTGTATGCACCGACGCCTTTGTAGAGGCCCGGAGCTGCGATGGCGAGGTTGAGGACCGAGGTCGCGGTCATCGAGATCGCGGAGATCGACTGGACGCCGTTGGTGTTGAACTCGGCGTCGATGACGGGCGGGAGTTCCTGGGTCAGGAACGTCTGCCACTTCTGACGGCCGAGGGACGGGTCGTCGTTCACCCAGTCGGTGTAGTAGCTGAATGCACCTTCGAGCGGGGTGACGACGTTGACGTTCTTGTCAGCGAAGAACTCGTTGACGTCGGTCTGACGCTGCCACGTCGCCCGGTCTTCGCCGCCGCCTGCACCGTTGAGCAGGTAGAGCGTCGGGCGGGGTTCGCTGCCGTCTGCTGGGAGGATGACCTCGAGCGGAATGTCGCGTCCCATGGAAGGTGAGTACACCTTGATGGTGGCGATGCGCCCGTTGTCCGTGCGGCTCGAGAGCTTGGAACCCGTTGTGTTTGCCTTGGCAACAGTTGCCGTGGTGGTCGACGGATCTCCGCCTGCGGACGACACTGCAGGGCTGATCAGCATCGGCAGCACGGATACTGCGGCTACAGCGGCGACCAGACGGCCACGCTTGAAAGTGCGAGCACGCATACGTTCAGAAACCTCCACCTAAAATTCCTTCGAATCCGCCCAGGAGTGAACGGTCCTTTGTTGCTGTTCCCGTGCGGGAATTCATGCTGGGTACATGCTCTGTCGATAGGTACAGGGCGTGTGAGTCTTGTAAGTTCTACCGCATCGGTGCGTTATCCGCCAGTGAACCAGAGATTTGCTGAACGTACGACCAGTTTCAGGTGAATTTCCCTGATCATCGACGGGATTAGTGAGTGAACCGGACATATCCACTATGGGAACAACATTGTTGCCTACCTCTGCAGTCGAACGCGTCTGTCGAAGATCTTCTCCGATATCAGCGCCCAGCGGGGAGTTACGTTTCGGTGAACGTCGGTTACTCGCCGCAGACTCGCGCGGACTCGACGGCAATCGCCAAGAGTTTCGCGTGGCAGGCGCGGGTCGAGTTCCCGGAGATAACCCCTGTCTTCACCGTCGACGGCGTCGTCGAGATTCAGGAGTCCGGCGGAATCGCCCTGGCCTTCGACCTGGAGGACTCGAATCCGCTGGAGGGAGACCTGGCCAACGTCTCGTACTTCTACGACCTCGGAGTCCGCTCGATGTTGCCGACGTATAACTACATGAACGCTGCCGGCTGCGGCTGCTTGGACCTGGCGGACACGGGGTTGAGTGGATACGGCCGTGACCTGGTTGCCGAGATGAATCGCGTCGGAATGACGGTCGACGGCTCACATTGTTCGGTACAGACGGGGTTGGACATCTCAGCTATCACCCAGCGAGCAATGATCTACAGCCACTCGAACCTCCGAAGGTTGTGGGAGCATCCGCGCAACATCACCGACGATCAGGCCAGAGCGTGTGCGGAGACCGGCGGCGTCATCGGGATCAACGGCGTGGGCATATTCCTCGGCGTCAACGGACCGGATGACGACCAGGCTCGGCTGTCCGCGATGGCCGACCACATCGAAGAGGCTGTGGGACTCGTCGGCATCGATCATGTCGGGATCGGCTCCGACTTCTCCTTCGACGCCGACGACTTCCGCGAAGAGATCGAGCAGAACCCGTCGTCGTTCTCCGAGGCGTACACCGCGTGGGGGCCACTGCAGTGGACTCCTCCGGAGGACGTGCTGACACTTGATCAGGTATTGCGTGAGCGGGGCTTCGACGAGCCGTCGATCGAGGCCGTGTACGGCGGAAATTTCGCCCGAGTTGCCCGAGAAGTGTGGGCTACCGACGGGTAATGCGACCATCTGGGGACAGCGAAACGATGCAGGACTACCCTGGTGAATCGTGACCTCACACTATGACGTCGTTGTCCTCGGAGCCGGCCCCGGTGGGTACGTCGCTGCTATCCGCGCGGCACAACTGGGCCTGAGCACCGCCATCATCGAGCAGAAGTACTGGGGCGGTGTATGCCTGAATGTCGGCTGCATTCCGTCCAAGGCGCTTCTCCGTAACGCCGAACTCGCGCACATCTTCACGAAAGAAGCGAAGACGTTCGGCATGTCCGGAGACGTGTCCTTCGATTTCGGCTCCGCTTTCGATCGCAGCCGCAAGGTCGCGGACGGGCGAGTCAAGGGCATTCACTTCTTGATGAAGAAGAACAAGATCCCGGAGTACGACGGCAAGGGCACGTTCGTCGACGCCAACACCATCAGCGTGGAGCTGAGCAAGGGTGGCACCGAGACGATCACGTTCGACAACGCGATCATCGCGACGGGTTCGTACACCAAGCTGCTGCCCGGCACCTCGCTGAGCGAGAACGTCGTGACCTACGAAGAGCAGATCCTCACCCGTGACCTTCCGGGTTCGATCCTGATCGTCGGTGCCGGCGCGATCGGCATGGAGTTCGGTTACGTCCTCAAGAACTACGGCGTCGACGTCACGATCGTCGAGTTCCTCGATCGGGCACTGCCCAACGAGGACGCCGACGTCTCGAAGGAAATCGCCAAGCAGTACAAGAAGCTCGGCGTCACCATCAAGACCGGTGCCGCTGTGCAGTCCATCAGCGACGACGGCAGCAAGGTCACCGTCTCGATCAAGGACAACAAGTCCGGCGAGATCGAGACCGTGGTCGTCGACAAGGTTCTGCAGTCCGTCGGCTTCGCACCGCGCGTGGAGGGCTTCGGTCTCGAGAACACCGGTGTCGCGTTGACCGATCGCGGCGCCATCGCGATCGACGACTACATGCGCACCAACGTCCCGCACATCTTCGCCATCGGTGACGTCACCGCCAAGCTGCAGCTCGCGCACGTCGCAGAAGCTCAGGCTGTCGTCGCTGCCGAGACCATCGGCGGCGCGGAGACGCAGACACTCGGTGACTACCGGATGATGCCGCGTGCGACGTTCTGCCAGCCGCAGGTCGCCTCGTTCGGTTTGACCGAGGAGCAGGCCAAAGCCGAGGGCTACGACGTCAAGGTCGCGAACTTCCCGTTCGCCGCCAACGGCAAGGCACACGGTCTCGGTGACCCGACCGGTTTCGTCAAGCTGATCGCCGACAAGAAGTACGGCGAACTGCTCGGCGGGCACCTCATCGGACCGGACGTTTCGGAACTGCTGCCCGAGCTGACCTTGGCCCAGAAGTGGGACCTCACGGTCAACGAGTTGGCACGCAACGTCCACACCCACCCCACACTCAGTGAGGCACTGCAGGAAGCGATCCACGGCCTCGCCGGCCACATGATCAACTTCTGACGGCAGGGCCTTCGGCCCCGTGCGCCTTTTCGGTAGTTCGCACTACCGGAAAGGCACACGGGGTTTTCGTCTTTTGTGTCGAGTTGTGTTGCGAAACCGCCATCTGAGGCCTTCGAGTCGGGGTGTAGGCGCGCAACGCATTAGCGTCCCGAGTCGACCATCCGGCTTTCGAAGGACCACTCATGAAAACTCGTTCCGTACTGCTCGCGGCTTGCGTCGCGCTGACGCTCTCCGCCTGTGGAACCTCAGGTGACTCCGGATCGGACACCGAAGCTTCGGGTGCCGCCGAGGCGGGGGCGTTCCCCGTGACCGTCGACCACGCCTACGGTTCGACGACGATCGACGCGGAGCCTATGCGCATCGTGACCATCGGATGGAGTGGCCAGGATGCGGTGATCGCGCTGAACAAGGTTCCGGTCGCCATGGAGAGCTTCTCCGGCGACGGCATCGAGAACAACATCCTGCCCTGGGACGCTTCGCGTCTGAACGGTGCCAAGCCCGTTCTCATGACGACCAATCCCGATATCCCGTTCGAGCAGATCCTCGGGCTCGATCCCGACGTGATCCTCGCCGTCTACTCCGGCATCGACGAGGGCGAGTACAAGCGTCTCAGTGACATCGCGCCGACCGTCGCGTTCCCCGACCAGCCGTGGGATACGGCGTGGGACAAGCAGATGAGCATGATCGGTGCAGCGCTCGGACAGCCGGAGCAGGCTCAGACGCTGATCGACGAAACCGGGGCGTACTTCGAGAAGCAGGCCGCTGATCACCCACAGTTCCAGGGCAAAACCGCAACGTATGCAATGCGCACCGACGAGGGCCTGATCGTCTTCTGCGGCACCGACCCGCGGATCCGTCTTCTCGGCCAGCTCGGGGTGAAGACCTCGCCCGGTGTCGACGCAGTGTGCACTTCCGGCGACAGTTCGGTGTCCGTGGGCATGGAATCCATCGACACACTCGACGCCGACGTCTTCATTCTCGTCGACGCCGACGGCACCAACCTGGACAAGCTGATGTCCTTCGGTCCGTTCGCGAATATGACCTCGGTGTCGAACGGCCGTCTGGTTCGTCTGGTCGGAATGGACTACGCGATGGCTACGTCCGCTCCGACGGTGCTGAGCGTTCCCTACGCATTCGACGAGTTCATCGCTCAGCTTTCGGACAAGTTGAGCTGATTCCGGGCGTCGTACGACGCTTGTGACGCAACGATTTTCGGCACCTGCGATTCGAGTAGTTCGATCAGGGCCGTGATCTTTGCGGCGACGTCGGCGCCGAGTTCGGTCAGGCTGTATTCCACTTTGGGCGGGATGGTTTCGAGTACCTCACGGTGCACGAGGCCATCCCGCTCGAGTGTTTGCAGGGTCTGCGAGAGCATGCGCTCGCTGACTCCGTCGACGCGTCGGCGCAGGGCACTGAACCGGTACGGACCCTCGTTCAGTGCTGCCAGCGCGAGTGCGCCCCAGCGTCCGGTTGCATTCTGCAATGCCGCCCGAGAGTTGCACCCGCGAGCGAAGACGTCAGCCTCGAGCGTCGGGTCCACGACGTCGGCATTCGGATCAGGAGTCTGGGCAGCACATGAAGGTGAGTCGGTGCTGGTCATGAACCCAGGCTACTACTGCACGATCCCATAGCGCTAACTCGACGTGTTGCACTTACGAAAAATAAGTGCATGATGGTTGCAGAACGCATTTACGCTTCAACCTGGATCGGGAGTTCGCATGAGCATTGCAGTCACCGGCGCAACCGGAAACCTCGGACAACTGGTAGTCGAGTCGTTGATCGGGCGGGGAACCGCCGCGTCCGACATCGTCGCAGTCGTCCGCAATCCACAGAAGGCGGAAAGCCTCGCCGCCCGCGGAGTAGTTGTACGTCAAGCGGACTATGCGGCTGCCTCGGCGTTGGAAACCGCATTGGCGGGCGTCGACAAGCTGGTGCTGATCTCGGGAAGTGAAGTGGGGTCACGGCTCGCGCAACACACCAACATCATCGACGCGGCGAAGGCTGCCGGCGTCGGATTCGTTGCCTACACGAGCATCTTGAATGCTCAGGACACGCCGATGAAGCTTGCTGCCGAGCACAAGGCGACCGAGGACGTGCTCACTCGGAGCGGTATTCCGTTCGCGCTGTTGCGCAACGGTTGGTACTGGGAGAACTTCACCAACGACCTGGCCGGTGTGATCGAACGCGGCGCACTGGTCGGTGCGGGAGCGGAAGGCAAGATCGCGGCTGCGGCGCGTGCGGATTACGCCGACGCCGCAGCAGTAGTCGCGACCACCGATGGTCATGAAGGTGCAGTGTACGAGTTGGGCGGTGACGAGAGGCTCACCTACGCCGAATTGGCCGAGAAGATCAGCGAGTTTGCCGGCAAGCCTGTCGCGTACCAGTTCGTGAGCGAGGACGCATACAAGGGGATTCTCGAGAGCGTCGGCCTGCCTGCCCCGGTCGCAGAGATTCTCGCGGATTCCGATGCTGCAATTGCCAAGGGGGCGTTGGACACCGAGTCTGGTGACCTGCAGAAGTTGATCGGCCGCAGCAGCACTCCGGTGGCTGAGGTGTTGAGGAAGGCCTGACCTGCTGTGCGCCTTTATTAACCGCGGGCGGTTAATAAAGGCGCACAGGGGGTTATCCCATGTGGACTGCACCCTCGGCGGGCAGATCACCCTTCTTGGCGCGGACCAGAACCAGCACTACCGGTGCGATGATCGCCAACAGGATTGCCGCCCAACCGAATGCGGCCGAGTATCCGGATACCTCGGCGCCGAAGAAGTAGTCCGTCATCGAGGCGACGAAGTCCTGCACCGGCTCGGGGAGTAGCGCCAATTGGTCCCCGGTCGGGATGGTCGCATTCGACATGTCGACAGGAATGCCTTCCGGCGGGATCGGCGCCGCGTTGTCGGCGGTGAAGGCCGTCTTGGCCGAAGCGTAGATCGTGGTGAACAGTGCGGTTCCGAGTGCGCCGCCGATCTGCAGGGTGGCGTTGACCAGGGCGCTGGCAGCGCCGGCGTCGTGGTCGGGAACGCCGATCAGTGCGAGGTTCTGCATCGGCACCATCAATAGACCGAGTCCGAAGCCGAAGATCGCGAGGCCGGGGAACACGTGCGTCCAGTAGGAGCTGTGTACCTCGATCTGGGTCAGCATGAGCAGTCCTACTGCTGCCACCAGCGGGCCGGCGACCATGAGCGGCTTGGGGCCGATCTTGGTGGACAACTGCGCTGCGATGGTCGACGCCAAGACGATGAAGAATGCCATCGGCAGCGATCCGACGCCGGCCATGACCGGGCTGAATCCGAGCACGATCTGCAGGTAGAACGTCAGGTACAACGTGCCGCCGAGCAGGGCGGCGCCCACCAGCATGGAGCCGATCAGAGCAGCGCCGCGATCACGATGCCACGGAACGCTCAGCGGTAGAAGCGGATTCTTGCTGCGGCTCTCGACGACCACGAAGATCGCGAGGAAGACCAGACCGAGTGCGATGAACAGCAAAGTGTCCGCCTGACCCCAGCCGTGCTCGGCGCGTGTGAATCCGTAGACCAGTGAGCCGAGCCCCAGGGCGATGAGGACAGCGCCGGGAAGGTCGTAGCTCGTGTCGCCGTGCGCTTTGGTTTCCTTGACAATCGGGACGGCTGCAGCGATGGCGATCAGCGCGATCGGGATGTTGACGAGCAGGCACCAACGCCAGTCGACGTACTGCGTCAGCACTCCACCGAGGAGCAGGCCGATGGCAGCGCCACCGCCGGAGATCGCGCCGTAGACGGCAAAAGCCTTGGCGCGCTCCTTCTCTCCGATGAAGGTGGTGGTGAGCATCGACAGCGCAGCGGGCGCGAGCAATGCTGCGAAGACGCCCTGGCCGGCGCGGGCGATGAACAGTTCGATACCGCTCTGCGCGATGCCGCCGATGCCGGAGGCAACCGCGAAGCCCGCCATGCCGACGATGAAGGATCGCTTTCGGCCCCAGTAGTCTGCGATACGTCCGCCGAGGAGCAGCAGCGCACCGAACGCCAAGGCGTACGACGTGACCACCCACGCGCGGTCAAGGTCGCTGATGCCCAGTTCCTCCTGGGCTGCCGGTAGGGCGATGGAGACGATGGTGCCGTCGAGCACCACCATGAGTTGAGCGAACGCGACGATGCAGAGCACCAGCCAGCGACGTTGATGATTCGGATTCTCGGAGACAGCCGGGATCGGTGGCAGAGTGCCGCCGTCGACGTGGGACGTGGTGGTCATTGGAAAAAGGTATTCCAGCCTTCTCAGGTGAGTCAAACGAAATAGTTCGTTCGGTTACCATCATCACTATGGCTCCCACTGACGTGACCGCGACGAAACAGCGAATCCTCGACGCTGCGCAAGAAGAATTCGGTACCTACGGGCTTGCCGGTGCGCGCATCGATCGGATTGCGAAGAACGGAAACGCCAGTAAGGAGCGCCTCTACGCCTATTTCGGTGACAAGGTCGCGTTGTTCCACGCGGTGCTCGACGTCGACTTCGAGCAGGCGATGGAGTCTGTCGAGTTCACCGGTGAAGACATGCCCGCGCATGCCGTCGAACTGTTCGACGCAATGCTCGCCAAACCACAGATTCAACGGATGATGATCTGGGGTCAATTGCAGGGTGAGGCACCACGGATGAAGAAGCTGGCCGAGGAACATTCCAGCTGGGTTCCGCGAATGGCCACGATCCGCAAGGCTCAAGAAGACGGCCTCATCTCGAAGCACTGGGATCCCCAGGACCTGATCACGATGCTGTTCGGCCTCGTGTTCGGTTGGGTAGTGGCCCCCGGTGTGGCCGACAACCAGAACGTCGACGCCGACGAGATCGCGCGCCGCCGTGAAGTGGTGCGCGAGGCCGTCACTCGAATCTGCAAGCCCTGACTGTCAGCGAGAGAGGTACGCGGCCCAACCGCCGTAGCCGGTGATGTCAGCTGCGCCGTTTACGGCGTCATGAGTGCAGCTGAAACCGACTGTCGTTCTGCCGTCGGATAACTCGACGCTCGTGAGCGCCATCGGTGCAGGCAAGGCGGCGAGGAACGTTCCCAGGCCAGCCGGTGAGATCCGGAAGATCTCGCCGACGACCGGTGCCCCGAGGCCGGGTCCACGGCGGACCAGGCCGGGCTTCGGGGGCGTCGTGTCGAGAGCGAAGAGCCGGTAGGCATCCGAGGTCGTGACGGTTTCGACGTACCGCGCGCCGAGGTCGACCAACTGTGTGTTGAGCGGTTGCCCGCGCAGGTGAGCGCCGAATACTGCGAGGTCGATTCCGGTATTGACGAGGGCGGGTGAAGGCACACCACCGAGTCGCGCAGCGAGGTCGATGGCGATCTGGTCGTCGAAAGCGGGTACGACGAACATGACGCCGAACGGGTGATCTTCGGCAGTGCGGTGTCCGGGCGCCGCGACGGCCGCCATGTCGAGCAGGTTGCAGAAGTTGGTGAAAGTTCCCATCCGGCGGTTGATTCCGAACGCATCCTCGGTCACGGCGGCGATCGTCGGATGTTCGGTGGTGGTGGGAAGCAGCAGGGCGTCGAACCCGGCGAGGAGTGCCCGGGCGGCTGCCTTGGCGCGGGTGAGAGCGTCGAGATCGTCGACTAGCTGGTATCCGGTGGGGTGCTTCGCGCCGAGCACGATGTCGGACACCGCGGGATCTGCTCCGGCAGGGCGGGTTTCGAGGAACTCGCCGGCAGCGGCGTACCGCTGCGCCACCACGGCGCCGTCGTAGAGCAATCGGGCCGCGTCGAGCAGCCCGGAAATGTCGACGGTCTCGGTCTCGGCGCCGCCGGCTACCAGAGCTGTCACAGTGTCCTGAAATGCTGCCAGATACGACGGGCTAAGTTGAGTGAGATCCTCGATTCGGGGCACCGCGACGCGGGGATTCGGCGCCGCCGCGAGACGAACGTCGGAAGGCCAGACGCGGCTGCGGGGATCTCGAGGTTCGTGGCCGACCATGATTGCCGCTGCCGCGGTTGCCGATTCGAGGTGGCCGGCGAACACCGTCAGAGCGTCGTAGTCGATGCAGGCGGGCACTACTCCGTGGACGGGAATGACGCCGAGCGAGAGCTTGAGTCCGTAGATCCCGTGGAACGCTGCCGGCACCCGGCCCGAACCGGCAGTGTCGGTGCCGATTCCGATATCCGCAATCCCCAGTGCCACGGCGACGGCGGATCCGGAGCTACTACCGCCCGAGATCAACTTCTCGTCCCAGGCGCAGCGAACGGCTCCGTACGGACTACGCGTTCCGACCAGCCCGGTGGCAAACTGGTCCAGATTGGTCTTCCCCAGAACAACAGCGCCGTGCTCGATCAACCGTGCAACGGCACTGGCAGTTTCATCCGGCGCATACGCGAATTCGGGGCACGCCGCTGTGGTCGGCAGACCGGCGACGTCGACGTTGTCCTTGACGGCGACCAGGCGCCCAGCCAGGGAAAGATGCTCGCCCGCGGCGATTCTGGCCTCCACCGAGGCGGCATCGGCAAGCACATCTTCCTTGCGGCGCAACGTGATCCAGATTTCGGGGCGATCTACTTCCTCGATCCGCTGGAATGCCTGCTCGACCCGGGCTGTCGGGGTGAAAACTTCTGCTGCGATGGTCATGGTGTGTACTGCTCCGATCAGTCCGTGATGGTGGCGAGTGAGAGCGCGGTGATCGCGCGGGTCACCCGGTCGAGGACGACGTCGAGAGACTCGCCGATGTGCTGGTGCAAAAGCGTGCGGGCCTCGGGCAGATTGCCGGCACGTAGTTCTTCGAGGATTCGAATGTGCTCCGCGATCGAGGTGTCGATGCGGCCGTTGACCATGAAGTCGTACATCCGAACGTGCCGGATACGGGAATTCACCGACAGCAGCGACGCGACCAGTTCATTGTTTCCCGACGCCCTCAGTACGGCGACGTGGAATTCCTCGTCCAGTTCGACGAACCCCGGTTCCTGAGCGGGCGGATCGAGAGCCAGGGCACGCCACCGCACTAATTCGTCGTCGAGGATTGTTCGGTCGTGCCGGATCGTCGGATCTGCGATCGCCCGGGTAATTCCTTGTAGTTCCAGAGTGATTCGGAGTTCGTAGAGATCTCGGATCCGCGGGATGCTCGGGCGCACGGCGGAGAACCCGTACTCTTCCCGGCGCAGGAGTCCATCGGCGCACAGCATCGTCAAGGCTTCCCGTACTGGTGTGCGAGAAATGCCGAAACGCGTGGAGAGCTTCGGTTCCGTCAGGCGCTGATCGAACCCGATGGTCCCGTTGACCAGTTCGGTGCGTAGTTCCCGGTAGACCACCTCACGCAGTGGCTCCGGCGCCGTATTCATCCCTGTCGACATACCTGTATACGCTATTGATCAGGTGTTTCGTCCAGATGTCTTCGGGTAAGAGCTGAGTTACGGCCGCCGCGGAACTTCAGGAGAAGTCGCGCTGAACCCGCAAGGTTCCGATCGTGGTGGCCAGGCCGTCGTACTGAGTGACCAGCAAGGTGAATTCGATCAACCGACGATCGTCGAGATGCTGCGAGAGCGTTCCCCACGTGTTGTCGGTGATGTCCTTGGTGGTGACCAACTCGTCGACCGCAGTCAAGATCGCACGGTGACGCGGACTCAACTCGGAAGCGCCAGGGCCCTCGATGATTCGGGCCAGTTCTTCTGCGTCGATTCCGGCTTTGCGGCCGAGCCTGATGTGGTGATCCATCTCGTAACCGCAGTCCCGCAGGTGCGCGACCCGCAGGATGATCAGTTCGGTGTCGTGGCGAGAGATCTTGCCGCCGGGCATGAGTGAGCCGGAGTAGTGCAGCCAACCGCGGAAGAGTCCACCCGTGCGCCCCAAGGTGCTGAACAGATGCGCATCGGGTGCTCCGGCAGCCTTCGACAGGACACGCCAGATTCCCCAGTTGATCGGACCGAGGTCCTTGAATCGGCCGGGCTGGATGCGGGGGTTCATGCGACTCCACGGATGTGAGAGGGACGGAGGTCGATAGCTCGTTGCGCGATGTGGCGAACCGCAGCGCTGCGGCGGGGCGCGTGTACGCGTGACTTCCGGCCGACGATACCGCGCTCGAACGCGTCGACGGCGTCAGTGACGGTCGTGGTGCCGGCGCTGGCGAGGGTTCCGCGAGCGCCGTCGAAAGAGAGTGCGGTGGTATCGGTGTCGATGTCTCCGATATACGCGACGCCCACCTTGGTACCAAGGTGTTTCATTTCCAGGCGCAACGCGTCGCCCAACGCTTCGACACCGGCGCGCGAAGCACCGAACGGTCCGCGGAACGGGTGCTTCGCCGCGCCGTGGGCCGAGGCGACCACCAGGGCGTAACCATCTTCGTGACTGATGTGGGGACCGGCTGCGCGCAGGGTGTAGTACGTGCCCATGAGGTTGACTTCGACTGCGCGACGCATGTCTTCGACGTCTCCGCCGAGGATCGACGAGTTCGCTTCCACGCCGGCATTGGCCACGACTACGTCGATGCCTCCCAGCTGCTCAGCGATGTAGCTGACGCCGCGAGATACCTGCTCGAGATCGGCGACATCGCACAACTGCCACGGCGCGCGGCCGCAGGAAGTGGCGACTTGCTCGAGAAGTTCCGGCTCGAGGCCGAGCAGTCCCACGGACGCGCCACGGTCGTACAGGCGTCTGGCCAGCGAAGAACCGATATTGCGGGCAGCGCCGGTGATCAGGATGCGCCGACCCGTCAGATCGTCGGCACTGCTCTTGCCCGATTCGGCCTTGCCCGCCTCGCTCTTACCCATGTGCTGTATCCCTACGCAGTTACCTTCTGGTCCTCCGACGCTAACACCGCCGGGTAGCTGCGACTGCAAGTACCGCCAACTCCGTCCGAACGGGTGTTCAGACCGATGCGGCTTCGAGACGCGGATGTGACGTGGAAGCCTGGGTCGACCGCAATCGACGGAATCGGACCACGGCAACGACGGCGGCAACAGCGGCGAGGATCACCAACGGCAGTGACGGACCCATCGTGGGTTCGATGACAACCAGTAGCACCGGCAGTCCGAATCCGAGATAGGTGCCGACGTAGAAGATCCCGGTCAAAGCGCCCCGCGAGGCCGGGGGAGCCAGCGACTCGAGGTCGAGCAGTCCCTCACGCAGACACAGTCCGTAGGCCGTACCGAGGACGAGCGCGCAGACGATGAACAACCCGAGCGCGGGGTGCGCGCCGCCGACTGCGACCAGGCAGTATCCGAGTGCCGCCAGTGCGGCGCCGACCGTGCCGGCCTGAGGACCCCAATTGCGATGGCGCGCAGCGGTTTGAACCAGGATTCCAGCACCCAGAGTCAGCGCCGCGGCGAAACCCGGAAGGAGAGGACCTGAGTAGCGGTCCCCGAGCCTGGCCGTCATGGTCACGAAAGACACTGTTGCGCTGGCGAACACCCATGGCGCCAACGGAAGTGCCCAGAGCAGTGCGACCTTCACACCGGCTCCCGACCGCTCTGCACGGTCGGGAATCTGTGTGAACATCGCAGCTTTGGTGGGAGCAGGAGTACGACTCCACACAGCTGCCGCGGCAACCGAACCCACCGACAAGACGGCCGAGACGACAAAGGGCGTAGCGAGTGGGAAGGCGGCAAATTGTGCCAACAGACCCGAAAACAGTGGTCCCAGTGCAAAACCCGAGGTGAGTACGACGCCCGCCATCACGGTTCCGGACTTGCCGCGAAGGTCGGCCGCCCACGCGGTACCCGCGCCGATTGCCAGACCGGCACCGATACCGACTACGAGGCGCCCGACCATGAGCCCGGGCGCGTCGTGCCAGAGAAGAAGAATCAAGGTTCCGAGCGAGGCTATGAGTGCTCCGGGAAGGACGACTACAGCTCGGCCGACGCGGTCCGACACTGCTCCACCGGTCAACAGGCCGGGTAGGAGTCCGAGCGCATAGATACCGAAAACACCGTCGAGCACGGTATGCGAAAGGCCCTCGTCCACCCGGAGAACCGGGATGAGCGAAGCAAAGTGGTTGGCGGCCCAACCCGTCGAAAGTAGTACGGCCAGTACTGAGATGAACCCGCGACGGGATGGATCGCCCATACCGGCAGCTTAGGCGGGCACCAGATCGCTCACGTCGGCGAGGAGTTCGAACGTGCGCAACCATGCCTCGCGGTTGGTGCCGGTCGACACCGTGATCAGCTCGTCGGCCTGCGCATGCTCGGTGAATTCGTCGAGGTACGCACGCACCTCGGCGGGCGTGCCGATGGCGCTGTACTTGGTCATTTGCAGAACCTGCTGACCGGCGGGGGAGTCGAGCAGCATGTCCGCTTCGTCGTCCGTGAACTTGCGTCCACGCCCGAGAAGAAGACTGACGCGCGAACGCTTGGCTGCGAGGAAGTCCTGCTGAGCCTGCTCATGAGTGTCGGCGGCGATGACGTTGACGCCGGCGATGACGTACGGCTCCGCCAACTGCTCCGACGGCTTGAACTCGCGTCGGTAGATTGCGACGGCGTCGCGCAGGGCGTTGGGGGCGAAATGCGAGGCAAATGCATACGGCAGGCCGAGCATCGCGGCGAGCTTGGCGCCGAACAGTGACGATCCGAGAATGTAGAGCGGAACGTGAGTGCCCTTACCGGGAACGGCATTGATTCCGGGGACGCGCGAGGTGTCGCCGAGGTAGCCCTGAAGCTCGAGTACGTCCTGCGGGAAGCTGTCCGAAGAACTCGGGTCGCGTCGCAAAGCCTGCATCGTCTTCTGATCACTACCGGGCGCGCGGCCGAGACCGAGATCGATTCGACCGGGGTGCAAAGTCTCGAGGGTGCCGAACTGCTCGGCGATCGTCAGCGGTGCGTGGTTGGGCAGCATGATTCCACCGGCGCCGAGGCGGATTTTGCTGGTGTTCGCGGCGACGTGGCTGATCAGAACGCTGGTTGCCGAAGACGCGATGGAACCCATGTTGTGGTGCTCGGCGTACCAGATTCGCTTGTAGCCCCACTCCTCGGCACGCTGCGCCAAGGTCACGCTGGCGTCGAAGCTGTCTTTGGCGGTTTCGTCGTCCCCGATGTGGGCGAGGTCGAGGATGGAAAGTGGTACGGCCATGGAGGTGGAGCCTTTCTCAGCGAATAGAACGCAAGCGTCGTTGGAAGGTGCAACCATCTGGCCGGCTTTCCTATTTCCCCCTGGTCAACGCCCACAGATGGCGGCGAGGAGGAGAAGGCGTCAAGTCTTTGTCTCAATTTCGGTCATTTCGGATATTTCGGGTGAAAGTGGGGGCTAGATTTCCCGAATCGGAGGTTCTTTCGCATTCCAAGTGAATCGAGACCAGCATGGCCACTGATCGGAAGGCTGTAAACAAGCGCAAAGTACGTGCATTACTAGCCGGAGGACTTGTCCTCGGTATCGGCGCCGCTGTCACCTTGGCAGCGTGGACAGACAATGTTTTCGGCGACGCGCAGTTCAAGACGGGAAGTTGGAATCTCCAGGGCAGTTTCGACGGACTGACGACCTGGGGTGAGTATCAAGTCGACGCTTCCGCCGGCCACTTCCAATTCAGCACGGGATTCAACACACTCGCACCCGGAACGACGGTATATGCGCCGGTAGCGCTACGGATCGGTCCCACGGCCAGCACTTTCGGCGCGACGGTACAACTACTCGGTGCGACGGGCGGTGATGCCGATCTCAAACCCGCCCTGCGGTACTCGGTGTATCGAGGTGTCTCCTCCACGGCCTGCACGGCGGCGGGAATTGGAGCAGGCACAGCATGGGTGGGCACGACAGCTAGTCCGGTGGCCTTGACGGCAGGTTCGGGTTCGGATGTCGCCTTGCTAGGCACGGGTGTGCCGGTCGAACTGTGCTTCGCGGTCACGCTGCCCGCCGGAGTCGACCCCTCGATCGTGTCGGGCAAGGACACCGGGCGCTTGCTCTGGCAGTTCACCGGCCAGTCCACCCCCTGACGCCTGCGTGGTCACACGGCGAATGCGTCAGGTGTACGCACTGGCGGCCTCGGGACTCGTCCTGGGTATCGGTGCAACCACCGTGGCTGCCAGTTGGGTGGACAGCACGATGGGCGATGCATCGTTTCGCACCGGAACCTTCGGAATCGAGTCGAACGTCGGCGGTGGATGGTCGTCGCATGCATCCAGTGCCCCTGGCATTTTCACGTACACACCCTCGGCGCTCCTGATTCGCCCCGGTGCGTTCTCGTACGGCCCGATATCTCTTCGAACAGTGCCGGTCTCGCCGGCAGCATCCGTCACTCTGCAGGCGGCCACGGTTGCCGGCGACTCCACTCTGGCGTCGGCGCTTCGGTATCGGGTGGTCAAGTCGACGACCTGTGATGCGTCAGCCTTCTCCACGGGAACACCACAATTCGTGGTGGGAAGTGCGACGGTGTTTCCGTCGCTCTCAACTGGTTCCGCAGTCGGGGCCATCGCGCTACCCGCCGGTGGAGCGTCCCCGGGCGCCGCGGTGGCGCTGTGCTTCGAGATTTCGCTGCCCGGAACCTCGGCTAATTGGAGTAACTCGGCGTTGATCGGTAAAACGGCAACTCCCACTTGGCAGTTCAGTGCAACACCCTGAAGGAGCTGCAATGCCAACACATGCCCGGGCAACACATGCCCGGACGAAGAAGCGTTCGGTCCCCACGATCATCGGGGACTGCATCCTTCAGGTTCTCGCTGCCGGTGGGGTTGTTTGTATCGCTTTGGTGATCTGTGCCGTCGCCTTCGACATCACACTGATCATGTTCAAGACCGGATCGATGTCGCCGACCATTCCGACCGGATCTCTGGCAGTTGTACGGGAAGTACCGGCAGATTCCGTCGAGGTGGGCGACGTCGTCACCGTCGATCGGGGAGTGTCCGAACTGCCGGTGACCCACCGGGTCGTCTCCGCTCGTACCCAGGACAACGGCATCACGATTCTCGATCTCAAGGGTGATGCCAACGCTTCGGCTGATCCCGCGGTATACGAGGTCACCACGGTCCGAAAGGTGCTCTGGCACGTTCCGGGATTGGCGCGGGTGATCGTCTACTTCTCGAATCCTCTTGTTCTGGGGGCGATCACGCTGACCATGGCCGCTTTGGTGGTTGCGGTATTCTGGCCGCGCAATACCGATGACGACGATGATGCCGAATTGGCCGAACCGAAAACCGAACCCATTCAGGTTCTTCTACCGCCGGACGGCGGGAGGCAATGAAGCGTCGCCACCTGTTCTCAGTCATCGTATTGGCAGTTGCGGTTGTTCTGGGCTCCGGTTTCTCGTCTCACCCGCTGTTCGGAGAGACCGAAGCGGCGTGGACAGACTCCGAATACGTGACCGGTCCGATTTCCACCGGTTCATGGACGACGAGTGGGTACGGCAGAGGCGCCGGCGGGCTCGGGTTGTCCAGTGGCGGAATCGTGATAGATCTTTTCGGCAGTTCGATGTTCGAAGGTGTCTCACAACAGAACACGATTGGAAAGGACCTGGACACAACCAATCTTGTGGTTGCAAAGCTGCTGGGCGTCAACTCGTTGTCCCGGACCGGATCGATCTCGTCGTGCGCTGCCTACTCGGTCGGGCAGCCTGCGAGCGGCCGCTGCCAGTCGGCAATTGTTTCGGATACCGATGCGACGTCGACACTCACCTCGATGACCGTGACAGTGAACTTGCTGTCCCTACTGGGGATTGATCTGGTCAGTGCGCCGATAGTCACTGTGGCATCGCCGATTACGGCAGGGGCTGCGTGCGATACCTCGAACAGGGCATCGGTATCGGCGAGTAGCCCCACGAATCAGGTGACGGTGGGATCTCGCGTCCTCACGATTCCACAGCCTGCCGAGAACGCATCGGTGACGGTGACAGGGGCGGACGCCACTGTGAACGCCGCTGGCTTGGCGACGATTCAATACACGAACATCAAGCTCGTGAGCACGCGAACGTCCACGGCAACAACGGCGCAATCGACGCTGAGCGTAAGTCTTTCGATGGCAGCTTTTGCGATTCTGGGGGCGCAGATACTGGGCACCACAAACGTGACGTTCAATCTTGTAACGGCCCAATGCGGAATTGGCAACGCGACATACCCGGTCACGCCGCTGAGCCTCCCAACCGGATTTGCTGCGCGTGCGGTCAGCCCGACGCCTACTTCGGTGAGCGAACCCCCGTCATCGACGAATTCTTCGACCACAGCAGCTGAGACCACGGCAGCTGAGAACACTGCAGGGATGACGACCACCGCGTCTGTGCCGACACCGACAGCAATCCCGACATCGACAGCAACGCCGACATCGACAGCAACGCCGACAACGACGGCTACACCAACCACGAGTACACCGGCTCCGGCGGACCCAATCGGGACAGTAATCCAGGGGCCCGTCGGTTCGAGTATCTCCGCCTTCACCACGGATGACGGACTCACCTGCGACGTTGCGCCTGATGCGGACTACACGAGCGAAGTTGCAGTCGAATGCTCGGACGGCACAACGGGTACGGTCCCCGGTTCTGAACTCGGCCCGAAGCCAACCGCACCGGGGGAGTACCTCAGGATCCCCCTGACGAGAGACCACGTCACCGGAGTCGTCACCCTGAACTCAGCGACACGACGCTGATCAGTTACGCACGGCATTGGCCATGGCGGCCAACGAGAGGGCCTGACGAGCACGGTCGAGGACAACCGCACGAGAGATGTCGATGTGCGATGCCAGTGCCTCGTGTGCTTGCGGAATCTTGCCGTCCAGAACCAGTTCGACGACGGAGATATGTTCCTCCACGGTGGCCTTCATACGGTCGGGAGTCAGGTAGTCGAACATCCTCACGGGGCGCAGCTTCGCGTTGACGGCCTGCAAGGCGTCGACCAACGCGTGGTTTCCGGACGAGGCGAGGAGCGCGATGTGGAACTCCTCGTCGAGCGTCACGAAACCGGCGTCCGGTACCGGCATCTGTTTGAGAAATGCGTACCACTTGTCGAGTTCGGAACCGAGCGCGTCTCGATCATGAGCGGGGGCCTCACCGTCGAGTACCCGACGAAGCCCGTGCACCTCGAGGAGTATGCGCAGCTCGTAGAGGCCACCCAACTCGTCGAGGTGCGGTCGGTACGGAAAGAGTCCATGTTCGTCGCGCTCGACCAGCCCGTCGGATTCCAACTTTGCGAGCGCTTCGCGCACCGGTGTTCGCGAGACACCGTAGAGATGGGCCAGGCGTTCCTCGCCCAGTCGTTCCGAGGGCGCGATCTGACCGGACATCAGATCGTTTCGGATCGACCGGTAAACCTGTTCGCGCAGCGGCGGCCGCACACTCATGTCAGATTGCCATCGCTCGACGAACCGCCTCGGTGGACGTGGTGCCGCCCTCACCGGTCGAGGTCACGTGTCCGGCCGCGAGAATGCTGTAATGCTGAGCAGATTGGAGCGCGAAACCGATGTGCTGCTCGACAAGGAGGACACCGAGATCGCCGCGCTCGGTGAGTTCCATGACGGTTCTTTCGATTTCGGCGACCACGTTGGGCTGAATGCCCTCGGTTGGTTCGTCGAGGATGAGGATCTTGGGCTCGGTGATCAATGCGCGGGCGATGGCAAGTTGTTGGCGCTGCCCGCCGGAGAGAAGTCCCGCGCGACGGTCGAGGAGTGTGGTGAGCGCGGGAAACAGATCCAATGCCTCTGCGATGAGTGCCTTTCCGCGTTTGCGCCCGTCGGCGACCACCCGAAGATTCTCGGCAGTTGTCAGTTGTCCGAACGACTGCTGACCCTGCGGTACGTAGGCAAGTCCGCGAGCGACGCGGGCGCTCGGTCGTAGTCCGGCGATGTCCTCACCGTTCAGAAGTACCTTTCCCCGCGTAGGTTTGATCAGACCGACGGCGGCGCGCAGCAAGGTGGTTTTACCCGCACCGTTGTGACCCATGACTGCCGCAACCCCGTCACTGGGAACCAGTAAGGATACGCCGTGGATTACTTCGGTGCGTCCGTAGCCGGCGCGGATGTCGACGAGCTCGAGCATGATTCAGTCCTCCGGGGTCGGTTCGGTGTCGGCGCCGAGATCGGTTCCGGCAGCGGCTGTGCCGAGATAGACCTCTTGCACCTTGGGGTCGGCTTGAACCTCCGCCACAGTTCCTTCGGCGAGTACTTTCCCAGCGGCGAGCACTGTGACGGACGTGGCGAACGATCGCATGAAGTCCATGTCGTGCTCGACCACGACGACGGTTCGTGCACCGCCGATGCGACGCAGAAGGTTTCCGGTCTCCTCGCGCTCCTCCAGGCTCATCCCAGCGACGGGCTCGTCGAGTAGTAGCACGGAACAGTTCTGCACCAACAACATTCCGATTTCGAGCCACTGTTTCTGCCCGTGCGCCAGAATGCCCGCGGGAGTGTCTCTGAGGTGCTCCAAGCCGGTTGTCTCCAGAGCCTCCTCGATCTCGGGGAGCACACCTTTGCGCCTTCGGAGCAGGTTCCACGCCGAGCGACCGGCTCCCGCCGCGATGTCGAGATTCTGCAGCACCGAGAGTTCTTCGAAGACGCTTGCCGTCTGGAAGGTTCGCCCGACGCCGAGGCGGGCGATCTTGTGAACCTTCTTGCCGAGTAGTTGCTCGCCGGACTTCGTGATCGAACCCGTCGCGGGAACGAGTCCGGTGATGGCGTCGACCAGCGTTGTCTTTCCAGCCCCGTTCGGGCCGATGAGAAACCTGAGGTCGCCCTGCATGAGGGTCAAGTCGACGCCGTCGACGGCCTTGAAACCGTCGAAGCTGACCGAAAGGTTCCGTACTTCGAGGTACTCGGACGACATTCCGGCGTTGCCGCCCAGTGCCGGTGTGGGTTCGCTGGTGGCGGTTGTGTTGGTCATGACGACACCTCCACTGGTTCGGGTTGGGAGACCTTGACCGGCGGGTCGGCCGGGGTCTCACGCTTCTTGCGGTGGCGCATCAGGGCGAACAATCCGGCCACACCTGCCGGGAAGAACCCGACCACGACGATGAACATCAACCCTTGTGCGTAGATCCATCCCGAAGGGAGTTTCTCCGAGAATGTCGACTGCGCCCACGCGACGCCGATCGCACCGAGTACCGGACCCAGAAGCGTTGCGCGGCCACCGATCGCGACCCCGATGAGGAAGGCGATTGACGGAACGATCCCGACGTCGGCGGGGGAGATGATGCCCACGATCGGAACGAACAGCGCACCGGCGATACCGGCGAGGAACGCCGCGGTCACGTAGGCGACCAGTTTGATGTTCGCCGGATCGTATCCGAGGAAACGTACGCGCTCCTCTTGATCGCGGACGGCGACGAGGAGTTCGCCGTATCGGGAGTTCATCAGCTGGCGAATCAGAGCGACCGATGCGAGAAGAACTCCGGCGGCGATGAAGAACAACATCTGCTTGTTCGCCGGATCGTTGAGGTTGAAACCGAAGAATGTGCGAAAGCGGTTGAGGCCGTTGCTGCCACCGATCGACTGCTGGCCGATCAAGAGGATCGCGAAAGCCGCGGCGAGTGCTTGCGAGAGGATCGCGAAGTATGCGCCCTTGACTCTCCGCTTGAACACACCGAGTCCGAGGAGAAAGGCAACAGCGGCCGGCAGGAAAAGGATGGCGAAGATCGCCACGAATGGCGAGGCGAACGGTTGCCAGTATCCCGGAAGTTCGGTCTTGCCCGCGATGGACATGAAGTCCGGTACCGCGTCGCCCTTGAGTTCGGCATCGGCGATCTTGAGGTGCATCGCCATCACATATGCGCCGATTCCGAAGAAGACGCCCTGGCCGAGCGTGAGCATTCCGCCTCTGCCCCAAGCCAAGCCGATGCCGACAGCGACTATGGCGAAGCACAGGAATTTGGCCAACAGTGACAGCCTGAAGTCCGAGAGCACAGCCGGAGCGATGGCGAACAGCACGATCGCGGCAAGTGCAAAACCGCCCCACACCCGAATTCGGGAATTGTTCAGGATGCTCATACGAGGCTCCTCGTCTTGACTGCGAACAGGCCCTGCGGCCGAACTTGAAGGAAGACGACGATAATGACGAACACGATCACCTTCGCGATCGACGCTGTCGTCGAGTACTCGATGAACGAGTTCAAGATGCCGAGGGCGAAGGCTGCGATCACGGCTCCCTTCATCTGACCGAGACCGCCGACGACGACAACAAGGAAGGCGTCGATCAGATACGACTGGCCGATGGTCGGGCTGGTGGAACCGATGAGTGTCAACGCGACACCCGCGACGCCGGCGAGTCCGGAACCGAGGAAGAAGGTCGTGATGTCCGTACGACGAGAAGAGATTCCGCTCGTCTCGGCCAGATCGCGATTTTGGACGACGGCCCGGATGCGTCTACCCATCGACGACTGCTTCAGTGCGACCGAAAGCGCGATCACCGCTGCGATCGCCAACACCAGAATGAAGATGCGGGTTTTCGGTACCACGGCGCCGAAAATATCGACCCCGCCCGAAAGCCAGCTCGGCGCCGAAACATTGACTGCCGGCGCGCCGAAGATGTCGCGCGCCAACTGCTGAAGGATCAATCCGACGCCGAATGTCACCAACAAGGTATCGAGGGGTCGGTGGTACATCCGCGATACCAGGACCACTTCGAGCACGACACCCATCAGTCCGCCGACGACAAAACCGACGAGCAGAGAAATGATCAACGATCCCGTTGCATTCGAGATCACCTGCTGCACTACGTATGCGGTGTACGAGCCGGCCATGATGAACTCGCCGTGTGCCATGTTGATGACACCCATCTGCCCGAACGTGAGAGACAATCCCAACGCTGCCAACAGGAGAATCGATCCGATACTCAAACCCGTGAACAACTGTCCGATCACAACATCCATGACAGACGCTCCACCTCTCTACTCGTCGATTCCGTCAATTCCGCCTTTCGTCGATCAGCTGCCGAGTCCCTCGGCCCAGGGGTAGTTCTTCAGGTACGGATCCGGCTCGATCGGCTGTCCCGAATCCCAGACCGTGTAGATCAGTCCGTCGGAACGGATTTCGCCGATTCGGGCAGTCTTGGTGATGTGGTGGTTGTCGCCGTCGATGGTGACGAGTCCTTCGGGTGCCTGGAAGGTCACACCGTCGGCGTTGTCCTGAATATCCTTGACCGCAAACGAGTTGGCCTTCTCGACTGTGTTCTTCCAGAGGTAGACGGAGGTGTACGCCGCTTCCATCGGATCGGACGTGGGCTTGTCCTGGCCGAACTTCGCCTTGTACGCCTCGACGAACTTCTTGTTCTCGGGGGAGTCGATGGTCTGGTAGTAGTTCCACGCCGTCAGCTGGCCTTCGACGTTCTGGACTCCGATACCGCCGACCTCTTCCTCCGCAATGGAGACGGAGACGACGGGCATGTCGGCGGGCTTCAGGCCGACATTCGAGTATTCACGGAAGAACGCGACGTTGGAATCACCGTTGAGTGTGTTGAACACGGCATCGGCGTCGGCTGTGCGGACCTTGTTCACGATGGTGGAGAAGTCGGTCGAGCCCAATGGCGTGTAATCCTCGCCCTTGATCTCGATGCCGTTCGCTGCCGCGTACGCCTTGATGATGCGGTTGGCGGTCTGCGGGAACACGTAGTCGCTGCCGACCAGATACAGCGACTTGACGCCCTTCTCCTTCAGGTAATCCAGAGCGGGGATGATCTGCTGGTTGGTCGTTGCACCCGTGTAGAAGATGTTCTTCGAATCTTCCAGCCCCTCGTACTGGACCGGGTAGTAGAGCAAGGAATTGTTGTCCTCGAACACCGGCAGCATGGCCTTGCGGCTCGAGGAAGTCCAGCCACCGAAAACTGCTGCGACGCAATCGCTGCTGATCAGTTTCTCGGCCTTCTCGGCGAACACTGTCGGCTCCGACGCGCCGTCCTCTGCCACGATCTGGATCTTCTTGCCCAGCACACCGCCGGAATCGTTGATCTCCTGCACCGCCAACGAGATGGAGTCGCGGACCGTCACTTCACTGATGGCCATGGTGCCCGAGAGTGAATTCAGAGAACCGACCTTGATCGTGTCCCCCGAGGTGTCGACGCACGACGTAGCCGTCGAATCTCCCGATGCGGTGTCTGTCGCCTTGCTTCCGCAGCCGGTGAGAACCAAGCCCAGCGCGGCGAGAGCGGCCGGCGCGGCAAGGGTGCGCTTCGAGAAGGTTCGCATGTACGGGCCTTTCGTGTCGATGGCTCTGGCAGACAATGGCTCTGACAGATCTGTATCCGGAGTGCGTATACAACGCTGTATTCGTCGAGTGCACAGAGTAGGTGGAAGTTGTTGCGGTGGAATGACTGTCGGTGACAAGTGTGTGTCCGGTGTTTCGATTGGATGTCCAGGACCTCACACCGCAGGTCAGCGAGGGTGCGGTGTTAGCATCGACGAGAAATTGATCAAGCACTCGCTTGACGATCGGAACGTCGGAAGGATCTTCTCGTGCGCTCGACCCGACGGGACGAAATACTCGCTCATGCGGCCAAGCTGTTCAGTGAGCGGGGAATCGCCGCGACGACGGTACGCGACATCGCCGACGAAGTCGGGATTCTCTCCGGCAGCCTCTACCACTACTTCGACTCCAAGGATGCGATAGCCAACGAGATCGTCGTCCGGTTTCTCGAAGACCTCAACGTCAGGTACGAAGACTCGATCGAGTCGGGAGGTTCGGCCCGAGATCGCCTGGCAACGATGGTCTCGGTGTCTTTTGCATCGGCGGTGGATCACCCGTATGCCACGGAGGTCTATCAGGGAGAAGCCATACTTTCGTCGCAACCGGCGGACGCGCCCATCACCATCCTGGTTCAGAAGGCACACAGCTACTGGCGATCGGCTATCGCTCGCGGAATTGCCGACGCGGAGTTTCGGGAAGACATCGATCCCGAACAGTTTCACCGTCTCCTGCGTGAATCCGTCTGGTCCACCGTCGCGCAGTATCGCCCGCAGCTTTCCGAGTTGGCGGATGATCTGCAGCGCAATCTGATTTCGGTATTCCTGGACGGCTTCGCCGCACGTTCCGTCGACGGCGAGCCGGTGGCACGCATTGCGCGGCGCACGACGAAGAAGGAAGCGCAGACCGTATCTCCTGCCTCCGAATTTGCCGAACTCCGCTCTGACTCCCAAATGGCCGAACTCCGTTCGGACTCCCAAATGGCCGAACTCCGTTCGGACGTCGACGAATTGAAGTCCGTCATTCGCGAACTCAGCTCCTCGATCCGGCAGCTGCAGAAGCCGTAACACCGCAGTTCCTGCGCGTGTAGTTCGAATTTTGACTATCGGTGTGACCCAGTGCATACTTCTGTCCACACTCGTAAATCAAGCGCTTGTTTGATTTACCAAGCAGAGTTTGGACGGGAGATTGATGTGAGACTCGGAAAGGCGATTGCCGTCTGCGCGGCAGTGGTCCTCGGGGCGAGCGCGTGCGCATCTGCCGGTGTCATTCCCGAAGACACCATCGTCATCGGTTTGGACGAGGACTCCACCGGGCCCGGTGCGTCGTACAGCACGATCGCCGGCAAGACCGTGCGTATGACTGTCGACCTGATCAACCAGGCCGGCGGAATCAACGGCAAGCAGGTGGAATTGGTTGTCGAGAATGACGAGAGCAGTCCCACCAAGACCCCGTCGATCATTCGGAAGTTGGTCGATCACGGATCAAGTGCGGTCATCCTCGCCACCGGCAGCGGGTCGGTGCTGCAGGCCAAGTCGATTCTCCAGCAGTCGAAGATCCCCGCGATAGCTCCGGTCGTTCTCAGCGACGCCTTTGCCTCGGCGCCCGACAACGACTACTCGTTCATGATTCCGAACTCCTTGAAGCAGTACGCGCAGGTGTACTGCGGGGCTTTCGAGAAGATGGGGTACAAGTCCCTGGGAATTCTCGGTGACGCGAGTGCGTCCATCGACGGAATCATCAAGACCCTGCGGCCGGCGCTCGAGAAGTGCGCGAGAGTGACGGGCGTCGAAAAGGCGCCGGTCGATGCCGCGGACATCACCGCACAGGTCTCACGTCTCGCGGAAACCGAACCGGACGCGATTCTGGTCGCCAGTATCGGCGGGCACTTCGAAATCCTCGCGCACAACACCTTGTCGAAGATCACCCCGCAGACGCAACGCTTCTCACTCGCTTCCATCGGAAACCAGCCCGCATCTTGGGCTTTGGCGGACCCGAAGGCGTTGAGCGGCATGGTGTACATGGGCTCGCTCAGTGAGAACAACCCGAGAACCGCCGAACTGCGTCGCAAGGTGCAGGCAGTGAAGGGGCCTGATTATCAACTGACTGCCTACGACGCACAGGCGTACGACGCCGTCATGATGTTGGCCGAGGCAATCGAAATTGCCGGCGACCACCGAGATCGGACGGCCGTTCGTGATGCTCTTCAACAGGTTTCGGCACTTCCCGCCAGCTTCGGCCAGGACGGATTGACACTGTCGTTCTCCTCGCAGGATCACCTGGCTCCGGACAGCCTCTGCGGACTGGTGCTCGTCGAATTCGGTGAGGACAACAAGCCGGCCCATCCGTGGGATTCCTACCAACCCCCGTGTGGATAACCGAGGAGCCTTGACATGACAGACGCACAACTGTGGCTCGCTGCCATCGAGATCGGTGCATTCTTTTCACTGATAGCCCTCGGAATGTATCTCGTGGTGGTCGGCGCCGATTTCTTCAATTTTGCGATGGGCCCGTATGCGATGGCCGCGGCCATGGCGTCGAGTTGGGTCGCGATCAATTACGGGCTCGCTCTCTGGATTGCCATGCCGCTAGGGATCGCGGTAGCGGTGGCGCTGTCGATCCTGACGGAAAAGCTTGTGGTCAAACAGGTTCAGAAGCGATCGGGTCGTGGGGAACTACCGGCGTTGGTGGCTGTGACCGCAGTACTGTTCGGGATCCAGCAGCTCGCCGGCACTGTCTTCGGCCGCACACCACTTCCCGGGCAGAAGATCTTCGACTTCGATCCGATATCGGTGCTCGGTGCCACCGTCGACAGTTCGACCGTTGTACTCGTCGTCGGAACTGCCGGGATCTTCGTCGGTATCGGACTGTGGCTGAACCGGTCCACCTCGGGCCGTCTGCTTCGCGCCGTCGGCGACAGTCCGGATGCCGCCCGCGTCCTGGGCTTGCCGGTGGATCGGGTACGCCTCATCGCGTTCACCCTCGCGGGTGTGATCGCCGCCGTCGCCGGACTTCTGTTCGCTCCCAAGGCCGGTGTTCAGTTCACGAGCGGTCTGTCATGGACGCTGACGGCATTCATCGCACTCGTCATCGGTGGTACCGGCCGGAGTTGGGCTCCGCTGATCGGCGGAATGGTGTTGGGCGTCGTCCAGGTATTCGCCCCGTACTACTTCGGTGCGAGTGCTGCTCAAACCGCGATTCTGTTGATTGCCCTGGTGTTCTTCGCTTTCCGTCCGGAAGGCTTGCTCTCGAGGAAGGTTCGCGTCTGATGGCCTCGCTTTCTACCAGTCCGCTGACGTCAAATCCGCCCGCTACATCCGGCGGTCCCCGGACGAGGATGCTCGCCGTGTCACGAGAAGCACTGATCACCGTGGTCGTGGTTGCTGCCGTGCTGCTGTGGATGGGGCCGAGTCTGTACCGGCAGGATCTGGTGTTCCTCGCTGCGACGTATTCGCTGATCGCACTCGGCATGTACGTGCCATTCGTGCTCGCGGGATCACTGTCGATGGCGTACAGCGCGTATGCGGCGATCGGCGCGTATGCCGTTGCGCTGATCTCGGTTCGGACCGGGTTGTCGATGTGGTGGGGATGGATTCTCGGCGCCCTCGCCGCTGCAGCGGTTGCAGTACTCCTCAGCTTGGCAACACAGAAACTCTCCGGCTTCTACCTTGCCGCGGTGACCTTGTTGTTCGGTATCGCTTTCGAGCACTGGTTGATCGACGGACCGAGTTTCACCGGCGGATCGGCCGGTATCTCGGGCGTCGAGACTGTGACGATGTTCGGCTGGGAGCCACCGCGCTACGCATTGGTCGTGTTCGCGATCTTGTTCGTGTGTCTGATCGCGGTCGCTGTCGATCGACTCCGGAAATCGGTGTGGGGGCTGATGTTGCAAGCTGCCCGCGACAATCGTAATGTCGCACGGTCTTCCGGCGTCAATCCTGCGCACCTGACCGTCGTGGCGCTGGCGATCGGTGCCGCGATCGCGTCGACCGGCGGATCGCTTTTCACCGTGTCGGTGCAAGCTGTCACTCCTGAAACCTTCACTCTCAGTATTGTTTTCCTTGCAATCTTCATGCCGATCATCGGCGGTCGCGGTTCGGCGTGGGGTGCTCCGCTCGGTGCATTGATCGTGGTGATCGTGACGCTGAACATGCCCGGCTACCAGGGAAGCGGCGAACTCCTGCTTGCCGGAGCCGTCCTGGTGATCCTCATCGTCGCGCCTGGTGGGGTGATCGGGTGGAGTCAGAACGTTCTGGGTCGAATGAACCGTCTGTACAAGGAGCGTGGCAATCGATGACTCGGCTACTCGAAGTGAGCGGGCTCCACAAGTCCTACGGCGGCGTCCGCGCTGTCGACGATGTCTCGTTCAGCGTCGGACCGGGAGAGGTGATCGGCCTGGTCGGCCCGAACGGGGCAGGCAAGACCACACTGGTGGACTGCATCTTCGGCACACAGCAAGCAGACTCCGGAACCGTCGCGCTCGCGGGTGCTGCCTTGACCGGGCCGTCGGAGCGCCGTGCACGGCAAGGGCTCTCGCGCACGTTTCAACATCCGCAGCTCGCGGCGGAACTCGACGCCGTCGACAACATCATCCCGGGACTGTACGGGCACAAGATCACCTCACCTCTGCACTCGCTGTGGTGGGCGATCAAAGGACCTTTCGAGAACTGGGACCGGACAGCACAGCGGGCCCGGGAGATTGCTGCGCGATACTCGGTCACCGACGTCGAGAGTGCTTGCGGGGATCTCAGTTTGGGGGCGCAGCGTCTGGTCGAGGTGGCGCGGGCGATGGCGACCGAACCCGATGTTCTCCTGTTGGACGAACCGTTTGCCGGCGCGGATCACGACGGCATCGCTGCCATCTCCGGTGCCGTGCGATCGATTGCCGCGCAGGGCAAAGGAGTAGTCCTGGTCGATCACAACGTCGATCTCATCGCGGCGCTCGCCACCAAGATCGTGCTGCTCAATTTCGGATCAGTGGCGTTCTACGGACCACCGCAGGAGTGCTTGGCCAGCGACGCGATGCGAGAAGTCTATTTCGGTTCCGAATACGAGGAAGGCGCCTGACATGCTCGAACTCGACAGAGTCACAGTTCGATACGGATCCGCTGTCGCCGTCCGGGAAGTCTCCCTTGTCGCCCCCGCCGGTGAAGTGACAGCGATCGTCGGGCCGAACGGTGCAGGCAAGACCAGCTTGGCGGGATCCATCTACGGCTCGGTTCCCGCCACCGGGACAATCAAATTCGATGGTCGAGAGATCCAGAAATTATCGGCACTGGATCGTGTCCGCAGCGGATTTGCCTACGTACCCCAAGGCAGGCAACTGTTCATGCGAATGTCCGTTCGCGAGAACCTACGCGTCGGCGCAGACCTGCTGGGATTGAAAGCCGAAGCCGTGGAAACAGCTTTCGAGAGGTTCCCGATCCTGCATGAACGCTCCGAGAGTTATGCCGGGGTCCTCAGCGGTGGTGAGCAGCAGATGTTGGTTCTGGGGCGGGCCCTTCTGGAAACCCCGAAGGTGTTGCTCCTCGACGAGATGATGACAGGACTGGCACCGAAAATCGTCGCGGAGCTGCGAGCGCTGGTCGGGGGTCTGGCCGCCGAGGGTGTGACCGTCATCGTGACGGAACCGGCACTTACTGCACTGAAATCGGTTGTCGACCGCGGATATGTCATGCAGCGCGGCGAACTCGTCCGCGAATGCGATTCCGCAGCGACACTGGACAACGCGTACAAACAATCGATGGGCGTACTCAGCGCCGACGGGAGATGATCGACGATCATGCTTGAAACGAAGACACTCGACTTCACCGTCGGTGAATTCGCCACGAATCCGGACCGGTTCGCCGGCGTCAGCATCAGCGAAATGGTCAGGCATTGGTCTGAGACCATCCCGGACGAAACCGCCTTTGTCACTCCGGAATCGAGGGTGTCGTGGAAACAGTACGACGCGGCTGCCGATGCGATCGCGTCGGCGCTGGATCTAGCTGGTGAGGGATACGGACATGTAGCCGTGTTGCTCCCCGACACCGCTGTATTCCATGCGGCTCTCTGCGCAGCATTTCGTACCGGCCGCGTCGCGGTCGGAATCGGTTCGCGCTCGGGCATTCGCGAGATCTCTCATCTGATCGCCCGCTCGGAAGCCTCCGTACTCGTCACCACTCGCACGCTGCGCGGCGTCGATACCGCCGAACTCGTGGCGAGTCTGCGGGCAGAGCATCCCGGACTGGACGTCGTCTTCGCCGACGAACGCGCCGACGTGAGTTTCGAACGCGTGAGTGCAAACGGCGAACTCACCTCGTTGCCGGTCGAGCTAAAGCAGTTCCCCGCAACCAGTCCGTGTTTTGTCACGTCAGCCGTTTCGATGCTGAACTCGACGTCCGGCACAACGGGCCTACCCAAACTGGTCACACAAACCGAGGATCGTTGGGTTGGTTTCTCCGAGATTGCCGCCGAGGCGGCGGCGATCGGTCCGGATGAGGTGTTCCTCGGCGCGGTTCCGGCACCTTTCGGATTCGGCCTCTGGACTTCGCATTTCCTGCCGGCGCTACTCGGTGCTCGCAATGTCGTCATGGAACGCTTCGACGTTTCGGTGATGATCGAGTTGATCGAGCGCGAACGGGTGACTGCTTTGAATTGTGTGAGTACACAATTCAAGATGCTGTTGCGTTCGGAGGCCGCGGAATCGGCCGATCTCTCGTCACTTCGTTTCATGTTCACCGGTGGTGAAGCCGTGCCGTATTCGGAGGCACTGGCCTTCGAACAACGTACCGGAGCGGCTGTCCTGCAGTTCTACGGATCAAACGAAACCGGCGCCGTCTCGGTGACGACGGTTTCGGACGGTTCCGATACCCGACTGAAGACGTGCGGCCACGTCATCGATCGCATGCAAGTTCGTGTATTCGACGATGCGGCAAAGGAAGTGACCGGCTCCGTCCGTCGCGGTCAGCCTGCGGTCAACGGCCCGCTGATGTGCCAGGGTTATTGGGGCGACGTCGATGCAAACGACGAGTTGTACACCGACGACGGTTGGATGCTTCTCGGCGACATCGTCGAGATCGACGAGACCGGGCGGGTGCGTGTGGTCGGGCGCAAAGCCGACATCATCATTCGAGGCGGCAAGAACATTTCCGCGGTCGAGGTCGAGGAGTACGTGCGCGCGCATCCTTCGGTGGAACTGGTCGCCGTGGTCGGAGTCGACGATCCGCTGTTCGGTGAGAAGGTCTGTGCGGTCGTCGTGTCCGCCGATGACGATCTGAGTTCGGTGGACCTGACCGCCTGGCTGCAGAGCCGAGGAGTGACCCGCGAGTACATACCCGAGTACGTGATGACGGTCGCCGAATTGCCGATGGCGGCAGGCGGCAAAGTAGCCAAGGGCGAAGTCAAGGCACTCGCGCAGCGGCGGATCGCTGAACTCGGCTGATCGCGCCTGACAGTACCGGCGTCGCGTTACGCTGATCCGGACATTTTGCCGAGAGTGAAGGAAACCCGATGACGAACCCTTCACCGCATCGGTGGCGCAGGCGCTTGCTGTGGGCTCTGGCAATTGTGTTCGTTCTGGTCGGAGCCGTGGTTCTGGCCTTCGTTCTGAGCCCGAGACCTGGCGCACTCACCGTGCGATGGGTCTTCGATCGTGATGCCGTGAAAGTCACCGAGGCGCTCGAGAAGCACGCGCCCGAAGGCGTCGACTCGATCAAGGACCAGCAGTACCGCGCCGAAGACGACGACGCATACCTGGATGTCTACTTTCCCTCAGCGACGACGACCGCATTGCCTACGGTGATCTGGACTCATGGCGGTGCCTGGATCTCGGGAAGCAAGTCCAACTACGCGCCGTACTACGAGTTGCTGGCCTCTCGTGGCTACACCGTTGTGTCCCTGGACTACTCACTCGGACCTGAGCACCACTATCCGACAGCGGTGCGGCAGCTCAACGACGCTCACGCGTACGTCGTCGCGAATGCGGAACGGCTGCATGTTGATCCGACGACGGTCGTTCTCGCCGGTGATTCTGCGGGAGCGCAACTCTCGAGTCAGCTCGCCACTCTCATCACTGATCCCGCGTATGCGAACCGTGTGGGCGTGGTCCCGTCGCTGCGGCCGGATCAGTTACGTGGAGTAATCCTGAACTGTGGAATCTACGACGTCGGGAACATGGTCGGCGGACCCGGCATCATCGGTTGGGGGGTTGATCGGTCCCTCTGGGCGTATACCGGCGTGCGTGACTTCATGAGTACCGACGCAGCGGATCAGATGTCGACCTTGAACTACGTCAGCGCTCAATTTCCGCCTGCCTACATCAGCGGCGGCAACGCGGATCCTTTGACAGATTCTCAGTCGAAACCGTTGGCTGACAAATTGACGGGGTTGGGAGTTGCGGTCGACACACTGTTCTATCCGGCCGATCACGTTCCGGCGCTCGGTCACGAGTATCAGTTCGATCTGGACAATGCCGACGGTCTCACTGCCCTCGATCGCACGGTTCAGTTTCTCGACGCACACACCCGCTAGTTGTCGGATGATGCTGAGACGCTGAAGAAATGGTCATTTCAGACAAAGCGCCGCGGGTGTGTTGCCGGGGAATTCTCGACTAGTCCTTTTGGTCTAGCCTGGGTGAATCCGACCCGACCCGAGGAGTTGTTGTGCGCGCGTCTTCCCCCGACAGACGGCGAAGGCGCATTGTCGGAATCGCGGCCGTATTCGTCGTCATTCTGCTGTCCGGGGTAACCGCGGCACTCGTCAGTCCGTGGCCAGGAGTTCTCCTCGTACGGTGGATGTCAGCGGGTGGCTCCGAAGCGACTCACGCACAACTCGACAGGCATGCACCGTCAGGAATCGTCTCGATTCTCGATCAGTCGTACCGCGACGGCGACGACGATGCACAACTGGACGTTTACTACCCGTCGGAGTCCACTTCGGCGCTACCCACGGTGGTCTGGGTGCACGGCGGTGGCTGGATATCAGGATCGAGAACTGATGCCGACGGTTACTACAAACTGTTGGCAAATCAAGGCTTCACTGTGATTTCGGTGGACTACTCACTGGGACCAGATGCGTATTACCCCACCGCAGTGAATCAGCTGAACGACGCGTATCGATTTATCGTGAGCAACGCGGACAGGTTGCATGTCGATTCGAACAATCTCTTTCTTGCGGGAGATTCGGCAGGCGCGCAGTTGTCCAGTCAGTTGGCGACGGTCATGACCAGCCCTGACTACGCGTCGGAAATGGGTGTGGAGCCGGCATTACGTCCCGAGCAGATACGCGGAGTTGTCCTCGACTGTGGGGTCTTCGATCTGAAACCCCTGCTGTCGCAGGGGAAGTACTTCGGTTGGGGCGTCGACAAGCAGTCGCTGTGGGGGTATCTCGGAACGAGGGACTTCGACGGGTCGACTGCAGTTGGTCAGATGTCGACACTGGGCCATGTGACCTCGGACTTTCCAGCGACGTTCATCACCGGCGGAAATGTCGACCCACTGACCGCCAGCCAGTCGAAACCCATGGCAGAACGGCTCGCCGATCTGGGCGTCGAAGTAGACGCACTGTTCTACCCCGACGATCACGAGCCTGCGCTGGACCACGAATATCAGTTCGACCTCGATACCGTGGACGGGATGATCGCATTCGATCGCACAGTCGCGTTCCTGCGCAACTACGTGCGTTAGCGCGGTCAGCGAATCACGTAAGGCGAAATCGAACTTCGGTGCTCGCTGATGTCGAGGTCTTTACCCAAGGGCGGGAAGGCACGCTGCGGACAGTTGAGGCGTTCGCAGACGCGGCAGCCCGAGCCGATCGGCGTTCCCGGATTCGACTCGTCCAGATCCAGACCGTCGCTGTAGACGAGTCGGTGGGCGTGTCGAATCTCGCATCCCAATCCGATGGCGAAGATCTTTGCGGGCTGTCCGTATCGAGCCGCTCGACGTTCGACCGTGCGAGCAACCCAGAGGTATCGGCGGCCGTCGGGCATCTGTGCGATCTGGGGCATGATCTTGCCCGGATACGAGAACGTCTCGTAGACGTTCCACAGCGGGCACGTACCGCCGCTGGTGGAGAAGTGGAATCCGGTGGCGGACTGACGCTTCGACATGTTTCCGGCACGGTCGACACGGACGAACATGAACGGAACCCCGCGAAGTTTGGGGCGCTGCAGAGTCGAGAGTCGGTGGCAGATCGTCTCGTAGCTCGCGGAATAGAAGGCGGACATGCGCTCGATGTCGTACCGGAAGTCCTCGGCGACGTCGTGGAACTGGCTGTAGGGGAGCACGGTGGCCGCCGCGAAGTAGTTGGCCAATCCAAGTCGCGCCAAAGAGACCGACGCTTCGCTGGTGAAGTTGCCTTCGGCCACCAACGAGTCGAGCAGATCGCCGTGCTCGAGGTACGCGAGTTCTGTCGCGAACTTGAAGACCTGTTGCCCGCCGGAGAGCCGTGCGGAGATTTCCAGGACCCTGGTATCCGGGTCGTAACGATGAAGTATGTTCTCGCCCAGGTCGACTCGTCGAACGATCTGCACGCCGTGGACGGTTTCCAGGCGCCTGGCGATCTCGCCGGCGACGTCGCCGCGATGAAAGCGCATCCGGGCAGTCAGTTCTTCGGCCGCGGTGTCGAGATCGTGAATGTAGTTCTGCCGCTGATAGAAGTAGTCGCGCACTTCCTCGTGCGGCATGGTGATCGAACCGCTGCCGCTGCCGTCCGAGAAGCGGTCTTCCGTCGCTGCGGCGAGTTGCGCCGTGGTGTTGCGGAAGCGGCGATGCATGTTGACCATCGCCTTTGCCAGGCCCGGGTGTGTGGAGACCATCTCCGCGATTTCGTGGGCGTCGGCGTCGATGCCCATCTCCTGATCGAGGGCAACTTCACGCATTTCCGCGATCAGGCGCGTGTCGTCCTGTGGGGAGAAGAAGGTGGTGTCGACGCCGAAGACTTCACTGATTCGCAGGAGGACCGGCACTGTGAGTGGCCGGACGTCGTGCTCGATCTGATTGAGATAGCTTGCCGAGATCTCCAGCGTCTTGGCCAGCGAAGCCTGACTCAACCCGCGCTCGGTCCGCAGTTGGCGGAGCCGGACACCGACAAAGGTTTTCGACATTTTCCCAGGATACGAGTGACAGTCCGGCTTCGCAAAGGTGGGTTTGCAGAATTCGCACCGGTACCCCCTGTGAGTGGTTAAGGAGTCCTCACACTCCTCAACCACTCACGGGGCCGGAGGCCTAGACCCTGTTCTCCGAACGCGGAGCGCCGATTCCGGGATCGATCTGGAACGGTCCGCTCGACGAGGGTGCGAGGGGGAAGTCGAAGATCGCAGTCGGGAGATACACCGTCGAACACGAGTTGGGGATATCCACGACGCCAGACAGGCGGCCCTCGATCGGTGCCGCACCCAGCAGCAGGTACGCCTGCTCTGGCGCGTACCCGAACTTGGTCAGGTACTCGATCGCATGCAGGCACGCACGCTGGTAGGACAGATGTGAATCCAGGTACTTCTGTTCGCCGTCCAACGTGACGGAAGTGCCCGAGAACGCAAGCCACTCGGAGTACTGCGGATCCGTGTTGCCCGGCATGAAGATGGCGTTCTCGGAAACGCCGTAGGTATCCATTCCGCCCTTGATGATGTCCACACGAAGATCGATGAAGCCGCCCATCTCGATGGCACCGCAGAAAGTGATCTCACCGTCGCCCTGGGAGAAGTGAAGATCGCCGACCGACAGATTCGCACCGTCCACGAACACCGGATAGAAGATTCGGCTGCCCTTGGTGAGGTTCTTGATGTCCTGGTTTCCGCCGTTCTCACGCGGGGGAGCGGTGCGAGCTGCCTCGCCGGCCACGCGGGTGTACTCGTCACCGGTCAAGGTTCCCAGTACTGCATCGCGGGGCTCGGGCGGAAGTGCAAGCGGGGGAACCCGATTGGGATCGGTGGCAATGAGGGCGCCCTCGCGGGCATTCCACTTGGCGAGCAACGCCGCCGACGGAGCAGTACCCATCAGCCCCGGGTGGACGATGCCCGTGAACGAGACGTGCGGAATGTGACGCGACGTCGCCGTTTGGCCGGAGAAATCCCAGACGGCCTTGTACGCGTCGGGGAACTGTTCGGTGAGGAAGCCGCCGCCGTTGTTTCGCGGGAAGATGCCCGTGTACCCCCAGCCTTGGCCGGCCAACGGACCCGAATCTTCTTGGGGGATAGGCCCGATATCCAAGATGTCGACGATCAAGAGGTCGCCGGGCTTCGCGCCTTCGACGGAAAAGGGGCCGGACAGCGTGTGGACCGTGGTCAGTGGTGCATTGAGAATGTCGTCGGCCGAGTCGTCGTTGTGGATTGCGCCGTCGAACCATTCGCGGCAATGGACACGAAACGCATCACCGGGTTTCACCGTCACCGCCGCCGGGATGTCCGGGTGCCACCGATTGTGGCCGACGATTGCCTGGTCGGTGAATTTCTTGGCGGAATCGAGTGGAAACAGCAGTTCAGGCATATGCACTCCTCATTCTCGAAGAAACGGAAAACTCGTGGCGGCAGGACTTTCGTGTCGGATCGGGACTCACGGCCAGGACGCGCGGTGAGGACGGTCAGGGGCGAGGTAGCTTGCGGTGCAACGGATTGGACGTCGTCGGGGCAGATTGTCTGCCACGGCCCGGAAGTGACCCACTGACCACGGCAGGCTCGTGAGCTGATCGGGCAGTGCTGTCCAGTAGACCCATCGCGGTTGACGAGCTGTGACTCAAACGGGGAGACGAGACAACACGCTTCGATTCGAGACTGCACTGGGGGCAACGGATCGACTGGGGCACTTCGGCCATCGCGAACGACCGCTCGAGCGGGCCGCAGCCGGTACAGCGAAACTCGTACAGAGGCATGCGGTCACGCTATCGGAGGATCCGTAAGTGCGACACTGGAACGACACGCACCGGGTTGCCGATGCCGCAATTGCGCCCGTCAGCGCAAGTACACAACCGCGTTGTCTCCGCCGGTACAGGTGACGATGCCGGAGGTCACCTTGCATGCCATCGTGTACTCCTTGCCGGTCACCGGACTACGTGCGGACACGGTGCTGGAGGCACCGGTGGCACCGGAGTTTCCGTAGGCGATCCGAACTGCCTCGGCAAACTCGCACGAAGTTTTGCCCCCACTTGTCGCGGACTCCTTGTAACTTCCGGCCGGCTGCCCGCCGGGGCAGGCGGACGCACCGGCCGGGAAGTTCGCGGCGCGTGTGGTCGTCGGGGATGTCGTGCTGGGAGCGGTTGTCGTGGTGCCGGGTGTGTTCGCGGCGGTGATGGTGGTCTGGGCCGCGCCACCGGCGGCTGAGTTTGGGACGTCCTTCGGCCAGAGGACCCAGGCAAGCCCGCCGAAGAGAGCCAACACAGTGATGACTCCGATTACGGATACCGGAATCACCCAGCCGGGCCGACGCGGCGGCGGATTTCCACGTGGCGGTGCAGGCGGGAATCCCTGGGGCGGGGGATACGACTGCGGCGCGGCCCGGTAGCCCAACTGCGGCGGCTGTGGACCGGATTGCGACCATGCCTGGTTGTTCGGTGGCCGCTGATAGTTGTCCGGCACCGCTTTATCGCCCGGTCGGGGGCGTCGAACGACAAGTCATGGTTCGACAGCATATGGCCGGCGAATGGGTTGTCTGTGGCTTTCTGACGGGTAGATCCCTGGAATTGGCCGAGCGAAGCCTGTTGCCACGAAGTGATTGCGGTCACTTGCGAGTTGTGAAGTTGGCTCCGAAGTAGCGGATGGGCCTGTTCCGAGTGCCGAGCGAACTGCCGGAATTTGCAAGTGGCGGAGTTGAGTGCATTTCGTTCACAGCCTGCGGTTTCTTTGCTACTCGCCAGTACGGAACCTGACCGATTGGGCAGTACCAGCCGTGTAGGAATCTTCACAGACTTAGCAAAGTGTGTTGAAAAGGTAGCGAAGATTGGCATTAGCAACAGGTAGACGGCACTTTTTCGATGTGCCATTCTCGGTAAGTACACAAGAAGGGCCTGGCAAGTATGTGAAGTAGTACGCACGTACTGCTCACAACAGGCCGGACCAGCAGATCAAAGAGATGGAGTCTTGATGTCGACCACCGGCACCCCGAAGACCGCAGCTGAGCTCCAGCAGGATTGGGACACCAACCCTCGCTGGAAGGGCGTTACTCGTAACTACACGGCCGATCAGGTCGTCAAGCTCCAGGGCACCGTCGTCGAGGAGCAGACCCTCGCTCGTCGCGGATCCGAGATCCTGTGGGATCTCGTGAACAACGAGGACTACATCAACTCCCTCGGTGCACTTACCGGCAACATGGCTGTGCAGCAGGTTCGCGCCGGCCTGAAGGCCATCTACCTCTCCGGTTGGCAGGTTGCCGGCGACGCTAACCTCTCGGGCCACACGTACCCGGACCAGAGCCTCTACCCGGCCAACTCGGTTCCGACCGTCGTTCGCCGCATCAACAACGCACTGCTGCGCGCCGACGAGATCGCCAAGACCGAGGGTGACACCTCCGTCAGCAACTGGCTCGCTCCGATCGTTGCCGACGCCGAAGCCGGCTTCGGTGGCGCTCTCAACGCTTACGAGCTGCAGAAGGCCATGATCGGCGCCGGCGCTGCCGGTGTCCACTGGGAGGATCAGCTCGCTTCGGAGAAGAAGTGCGGCCACCTCGGCGGCAAGGTGCTCATCCCCACGCAGCAGCACATCCGCACCCTGACCTCGGCTCGCCTGGCTTCCGACGTTGCGGACGTTCCGTCCGTCATCATCGCCCGCACCGACGCTGAGGCTGCAACCCTCATCACCTCCGACGTGGACGAGCGTGACCGCCCGTTCCTCGACGGAACCCGCACGGCTGAAGGCTTCTACGGCGTCAAGAACGGCATCGAGCCCTGCATCGCTCGCGCCAAGGCTTACGCACCGTACGCAGACCTCATCTGGATGGAGACCGGCGTGCCGGATCTCGAGGTTGCAAAGAAGTTCGCCGAGTCCGTTCGCAGCGAATTCCCGGACCAGCTCCTGGCCTACAACTGCTCCCCTTCCTTCAACTGGAAGGCGCACCTGGACGACGCGACCATCGCGAAGTTCCAGAAGGAGCTCGGCGCGATGGGCTTCAAGTTCCAGTTCATCACGCTGGCCGGCTTCCACTCGCTCAACTACGGCATGTTCGACCTGGCCTACGGCTACGCCCGCGAAGGCATGACGGCATTCGTCGACCTGCAGGAGCGCGAGTTCAAGGCTGCCGAAGAGCGTGGCTTCACCGCCATCAAGCACCAGCGTGAGGTTGGCGCCGGCTACTTCGACACCATCGCCACCACCGTTGACCCCAACACCTCGACGGCAGCTCTCAAGGGTTCCACCGAAGAGGGCCAGTTCCACTAAGAACTGACTTCGGGTGGGGGAGAGGCTCGGCTTCGGGTCTCTCCCCTGCTTGTATCACCGCACTACTTTCTCTCGTCTTCAAGGCAGTTCCGATTGCGTCGGCCACCAGCGTCGACGCAGTTCGAAGTGCTTCTTTTACAACACCTTCACCAGACAAACTCCACGAGACAAACAAGGAGCTGACGTGACCAGCGAAAAAATTCAGCGCGTCGGCGTTATCGGCGCCGGAATCATGGGTGCCGGAATCGCCGAGGTGTGCGCCCGCGCACATGTCGATGTTCTGGTCTTCGAGCAGACTCGCGAGCTTGCAGCAGCCGGGCGTTCACGCATCCTGCGTTCGCTCGACCGCGGTGTGAGCAGCGGAAAGATCACAGAACGTGAGCGTGAGCAGGCCGCATGGCGTCTGCGTTTCACCTCCGATCTGGGAGATTTCGCGGACCGCCAGCTCGTCGTGGAGGCCGTCGTCGAAGACGAGAAGATCAAGAGCGAAATCTTCGCCGAGCTCGACGCGGTCGTGACGGACCCGGATGCGGTTCTCGCGTCCAACACGTCGTCGATCCCGATCATGAAGCTCGGCATCTCGACCAAGCGTCCCGAGCGAGTCATCGGTATGCACTTCTTCAACCCGGTTCCGGTTCTGCCGCTCGTCGAATTGGTGACGACGCTCAAGACCAGTGCCTCCGTCTCGCAGCGCGCCGAGGCTTTCGCCAGCGACATCCTCGGCAAGCAGGTCGTCCGCAGTGCCGACCGCTCCGGCTTCGTCGTCAATGCACTCCTGGTGCCGTACCTGCTCTCGGCGATCCGCATGGTCGAGTCGGGATTCGCGACCAAGGAAGACATCGACAAGGCAACCGTTCTCGGCCTCGCGCACCCCATGGGCCCGCTGGCTCTGACCGACCTGGTCGGACTCGACACCGTCAAGTCCATCGCCGACTCAATGTACGAAGAGTTCAAGGAGCCGCTGTACTCCGCTCCGCCGCTGCTCCTGCGTATGGTCGAAGCCGGATTGACCGGCAAGAAGTCCGGCGCGGGCTTCTACGAATACGCCGACAACGGTCGCTCCACCAAGCAGGCAAGCTAAGGCCCACAGCCCCCTGTGCGCGTTTGTGGAGTGTAGAGACTCCATAAGCGCGCACAGGGCGCTCGCGCCCCTCGGTTAGAAAGGTCGACCGCATGTCCAGCAGCACTGCAGCATTCGGCTCCAGCGTCCTGGGGTATCCGCGCATCGGGCCGCGCCGTGAGCTCAAGCGCGCCCTCGAGTCCTACTGGCACGGCACTTCGGGCAAGGACGCACTTCTCGCGGTCGCCAAGGAACTCCAGGAATCGACCTGGAGTGAACTGGCTGCGACGGGACTGAGCCAGGTTCCGGGCAACACCTTCTCCTTCTACGATCACGTCCTCGACAATGCGCTGCTCTTCGGCGCAGTGCCGGAGCGGTTCAAGCCGCTCGAGGGCGCCCTCGATCCGCTCGATTTCTACTTCACGATGGCCCGCGGTCGCCCGGACTTCCCGCCTCTCGAGCTGGTGCGCTTCTTCGGCACGAACTACTACTACCGTCAGCCCGAGATCGACGCGAACACGGTGTTCTCGCTCAACTCGGAGGCACTTCTCGACGAGTTCGAACGCGCTAAGGCGCGCGGCATCGAATTGCGCCCCGTCATCATGGGGCCCGTCTCGCTGCTTCTGCTCTCGAAGGTCGGACCTGCCACCGAGAAGTCCGATCCGAACTTCACCCCGCTCGACTTGTTGGACGCGCTCCTGCCCGAGTACGAGAAGCTCTTCGAGCAGCTCGCCAAGGCCGGTGCCACCTGTGTTCAGTTGGACGAGCCTTCGGTGACCGAGGACCGCACCCCCGAGGAGCTAGCCGCTCTGGGACGTGCGTACGAGAAGCTGTCGACGGCTCCGCTCCGCCCACGCCTGTTGGTGACGGGTCCGTACGGCAAGTTCGGCGAAGCCCTCAACATCTTGGCGCCCACCAAGATCGAAGCCTTCGGTCTGGACTTGGTGCACGGCAAGATCACGGCCGAGGAACTGGCCGCGGTGCCGAACATCAAGCGCAAGCGCATCTACGCGGGCGTCGTCGACGGTCGCAACGTCTGGCGCGTCGACCGGTTCAACACCTTGACGTACCTGAACGAACTCAAGGACGTTGTGCCCGACCTCGTCGTCTCCACGTCGTCGTCGCTGCTGCACGTGCCGTACGACGTGCTCTCCGAGTACGACATTCCGGGAGACGTCGCAGACCGTCTGGCTTTTGCGAAGCAGAAGGTCGGCGAGGTCGTCTCCCTGGCGAAGGCACTCACCGAAGGTCCTTCGGACAAGTGGCGTAAGCGTCCGACGAAGGTGCACTTCAAGCTCAAGCACGCTGTCCGTGCTCGGGTCAACGCGATCAAGCCCGAAGATCGTGTGCGTGCACCGTACGAGGAGCGTCGTAAAGCCCAGCAGGAACGGTTGAACCTGCCCTTGGTTCCGGCCCAGACATTGGGTTCGTTCCCGCAGACCGACGCGATTCGCCAGGCTCGTTACGAACTCGGCCAGGGGCGTTTGGAGTGGGACGACTACTACAAGCGCATCCAGGAAGAGATCGAGCGCACAATCCGTCTGCAAGAGGACATCGGTCTCGATGTCTTCGTGCACGGCGAGCACGAGCGCAACGACATGGTCCAGTACTTCGCCGAACTGCTCGAGGGCTACGCCTTCACGCACAACGGTTGGGTTCAGGCCTACGGATCTCGTTGTACGCGTCCGCCGATTCTCTACGGCGACATTGCACGTCCGAAGCCGATGACGGTCGAATGGATTGCGTACGCGCAGTCGCTGACCGACAAGCCGGTCAAGGGCATGCTGACGGGTCCGGTCACCATGATCGCCCGTTCGTTCGTTCGTCAGGATCAGCCGCTCTACGAAACGGCAGAGCAACTGGCACTTGTCATTCGAGACGAAATCGCGGATCTCGAAGCTGCCGGAATCGCCATCATCCAGGTGGACGAGCCGGCAATTCGTGAACTGCTGCCACTGCGTGAGGACGGCCGGGAGGCCTACCTGGAGTGGGCCGTCGACGCGTTCCGTCTGGCAACAGGTGGAGCGAAGCCGGAAACACAGATCCACACACATCTGACGTACTCCGCTCGGTCGTCGGTGGTCGACGCCATCGAACGGTTGGACGCCGATGTGACGGCTATCGTCGCGACCCGCTCCATCACGTGGGTTCTCGAAGCACTCAAGGAAGGCGCGCTCACGCACGGCGTCGGCCCCGGTGTGTACGAATCTCGTTCGGCTCGGATTCCCGACATCGACGAGCTCGACGAATTGCTCACCGAGGCAAGCGAATCGATCTCTCTCGATCGTTTGTGGGCCAACCCGGACGGTGGCCTCAAGACCCGCCATCCATGGCAGCTCGAGCCTTCGCTGCGGAACATGGTTGCGGCCGCGAGGCGCCTGCGTCGTCGCGCCGAACAAGCGGAGCGCGACGCCGGGTAAGTCACGTCAAGAACACGTCATGGAGGGGCCTGCGATTTGCAGGTCCCTCCATGCACGGGTAGGCATGTGTGCATGGTTACTGCTGCTGCTTACGCCGCGACGTCCGCTGACGGTCCGCTCGAGAAGACCACCGTCGAACGCCGCGAGCTCGGTCCACTGGACATTCTCATCGACATCAAATTTGCCGGCATCTGCCACTCCGACATCCACACCGCTCGCAACGAGTGGGGCGGAGCCAAGTACCCGATCGTCCCCGGACACGAAATCGCCGGTGTCGTCGCCGCCGTGGGTTCGGACGTCACCAAGCACAAAGTCGGCGACCGCGTGGGCGTCGGCTGCTTCGTCGACTCCTGCGGAGAGTGCGACGCCTGCCTGGCCGGCGAAGAGCAGTACTGCCGCAAGGGTGTGACCGGTACATACAACGCCACCGGACGCGACGGCGAGCGCACTCAGGGTGGCTACTCGACGCACATCGTCGTCACCGAGCATTTTGTTCTCTCGATCCCCGAGGGCATCGAACTCGACGTTGCCGCGCCGCTGCTGTGCGCCGGCATCACCTTGTACTCACCGCTGCGGCACTGGAATGCCGGCCCCGGCAAGAAGGTCGCCATCATCGGGTTCGGCGGCCTCGGTCACGTCGGTGTGAAGATCGCCAAGGCGCTCGGCGCGGAAGTCACCGTCCTGAGCCAGACGCTCGGCAAGAAGGAAGACGGCCTTCGTCTCGGCGCCGATCACTACTACGCGACCAATGACCGTGAGACGTTCAAGGCTCTTCGCGGCGAGTTCGACCTGATCCTCAACACGGTCTCGGTCAATCTCGATATCGACGCCTACATGTCCTTGCTCGCCATCAACGGCACGCTCGTCGAACTGGGCCTGCCGGAGAAGCCGATCGAAGTTCGAGCATTCTCGCTCGCCGCAAACCGTCGTAGCCTCGCCGGCTCCATGGTGGGCGGTATCCCGCAGACGCAGGAGATGCTCGACTTCTGCGCCGAGCACGGCATCGGTGCAGAAATCGAACTGATTCCGGCGAGCGACATCAACGACGCTTACGAGCGCGTGATCAAGAGCGACGTTCGATACCGATTCGTGATCGACACCGCAACAATCTGACCCGCTCGGTCCCGCTCAGTCGAGTTGCTCGCGAAGATTACTCAGTGTCTTCGCGAGCAACCTCGACACGTGCATCTGGGACACACCGACCTTCTCGGCGATTTGTGTCTGCGTCAGGTTTCCGAAGAATCTGAGCATCAACACCGTCCGCTCTCGCTCGGGAAGCTTGTCGAGAAGTGGACGTAGTGCCTCGTGATTCTCGACGTTCTCGAGTGCGGCGTCGTAGTCACCGAGTGTTTCCACGAGCGGAAGATCGTCGGTGTGATTGGACGCGGCACCATCGACCGAGACGGTCTGGTACGCGTTGCCGGCGATCAACGCCTGGGCAACTTCTTCACGTTCGATCCCCAACGTCTCGGCCAACTCGTCGACGGTCGGCGCGTGCCCGAGTTGTTGTGACAGCTCGCTGATGGCTTGCCCGAGTTGGAAGTGCAACTCCTTCATCCGGCGTGGAACCCGCAATGCCCAACCGGTGTCGCGGAAGTGTCGTCGAACTTCGCCCATCACGGTGGGAACCGCGAACGAGACGAAATCGGATCCCCGCGTGGAATCGAAACGGTCGACGGCGTTGACCAGACCGAGGCGCGCCACCTGAACCAGATCGTCGTGTGCCTCGCCGCGTCCGTCGAATCGTCTGGCGATGTGTTCGGCCAACGGTAGGCACCTGGTGATCAGTGCGGTGCGCACTCGTTCGTACTCCGGACTGTGGGGCTCGAGGGTCCGCATTTCCTCGAAAACGGGTATGACGTCCCGATATTCGTCGGTGGACCGCCGGCGCGGGCGTGACGGGCCGTCTGCGGAAGCGGTCACAGGCGCCCGCTGAGGGCCTTGGTGAACTTCATGGTCGTGATGTAGCCGACGCCGCCCAGGTTCTCTTCCTGGTCGAGCGAAATCGAATCGGTGAGTTCGGTGAGGATGTGCCACCCGAACGATCGCTGAGTGCTGTCCTCGTACTCCGTGGTTGTCGTCGATACGGATACGTGCAGTTGCGGGGGAGTGAACACGAACCGACACACCAGAACCGAATCAGGCGCAGCACGAACAATCAGATGCGTACAGATTTCGTCCATGGCCAATTTGATGTCGGCGATGGCGTCGAGGTCGAAGTTTTCCTGAATGGCAACAGTGGCGGCCAGTGCACGCAAAATCGACAGCTGATCGAGAGTCGCTTGAATCCTCAACTCCACAACTGGCTGAGTCTGATCCTGATCGGGCTCGAGTGCGCTGAGGTGTGCCATAAGTTCTCCGGATCGTCGTACCAGGGGTCGCGGTGAAGTCTGGTGCCGAGAACGATACCCATCTCGACCTTCACAGTGACCCCCGAACACGAAATTTGGTCGATGGTGGTGCCGGGGGTAAACGACACGATTCTGCTCACGACCGTTGGCGATCGCAACATCGGATTACCTCGCGGAACCGCAGACCAAACCACATTTTTGTTCGGAACACCGAAACGAATGGTCGCAACGCACTTGTGACGCCGGTCATGCTGGCGTACTGTTTCAAACCGAGGTTGAGCACACAGCCGATGAGGGATTTATCCGTAATTCTGGAGACCCGTTCATCGTGCGGCTCCTTCGGAGGTCCCTTCTCTTTTGCAGAGTGTAAACCGTTGCGGGATGGGAGAACCATGACTGTTGTTCCAGGATCATCTATTTCAGGCTTTACGAACGCGGCGAAGGGATCGGTAGATTACGGACCTCCCGCGACCGGGACAGCGACCGCATCGTTTCACGCGCACCGCATCAGTGCACATACCGCTGTGATCCACGTTCGTGGCGAGATCGACCTGATGAGCGCCAATGCTTTTCGTGACTTCTTGACGTACCACGTTGCCGCGGACCGGACGCTGGTTGTCGATCTCTCCGAACTCGAATTCATGGGGACGTGCGGCTTGTCCGTGCTGTCGGTCCTGTCGACGCGATCACGCGACGTGGGCGGCACACTCGCGCTCGTCTGCGCCCGCCCGGTTCAGAGGCTACTCAAAGCAGCTGGTCAGGAGTCGATGTTTGCCTGCTACGAGTCGCTGGATCATGCAATCGGACTCGAAGAGACCCGACGTTTCCCGGCTTGATACCGCCCTTTCGCCGATAGTTTCGAGTCATCTACAGTTTCGAGAAATCAGCTTCGTAGAGCCCGTCAGCGTCAGTGCACTTCACTTCGGTGAGTGCCCTTGTGTTGGCGGGCTCTCGGCGGTGCTGTGACGCAGCGGCCGTAGGTTCGGACCACCTCGGTGGCGACGTGATCCCATGAATACGATTCGCACGCTCGGGCCCGACTCTGCCGTGCAAACGCCGCGCCCTCGTCTTCGTCGTCCAGAAGATGCCGGACCGCGCGCGCGGTTTCCACGGGGCTGTTCACCGGCACCCGACGCCCCGTGAGTCCGTCGATCACCGTATCCCGCAGTCCGCCAACAGGAGTCGCGACTACAGGAACTCCGCACGCCATCGCTTCCAGCGCCGCGATTCCGAAAGGTTCGTATCTGGGGGTGCATACGAGGGCGTCGGCCGACCGCATCAGTTTCGGTAGTTGGCGGTGCGGAACGCGTCCCAACAATTGGACTCGATCTGCGACGCCGAGCCGCTCGGCGAGCTTGACCAAGCGGATCGCAACCTCGTCGGTGCTCAGTTGCGCGACGGGTGGCCCGCCGATCACCACCAACTCCGTGTCCGGCAGCGAAGCCAGCGCGGCGACGGCAACATCGAAGCCCTTCTGCTCCACCAGCCTTCCGACGCAGATCAATCGATGCGGCGCGGTCTTCTTCGCGGCGGGTCCCTCCGGGGTGAACGCTTCGGTATCGACGCCCGAGGGCACCATCGTGGTCCGTGATCGTGGTGATCCCTGCCGAACCAGATCGAAGATTTCGTCCGAACTTGTCGCGATGACATGGGTTGCGCCCCTGGCGATCAATGGTTCCAGGTGAGTCCGCTCCGATGGGCTGTCGTCGGCTGCTCCGAGGTGTCGGTGCGCCGCAGATCCCAGGGAATGGAATGTCTGAAGTACGGGGATGCCGAGTGAGCGGGTCGCGAGTTCCGTTGCCACACCAGACATCCAGAAGTGCGAGTGCACCACATCGGGTCGGTCGGTACTCCACTGAGCGCGCAGAATGCTGGCAAAGGTGCCCAGGTGGGGGAGTATTTCGGCGTCCGGGAGAGCGTGTGTCGGGCCGGCTTCGAGATAGTCGACGGAGTACCCGGCGCGGGCGCGAACGCGGTCCGGTCCACCGACGTGTGCCCGCCTGGTGAAGACGGTGACATCGTGTCCGGCGCGAACCAGGGCCGCGGACAGTTCGTCGACGTGCAGGTTCTGTGCACCGGCTGCCGAGCAGCCCACCGGTGCGAGTGGATCGGCGTTCACCGACACCATGGAGATCTTCAGCATTCGTCCGGGAGCCATAGCGGGCGAGTACTTCATCGGGTCCCCTCTCCACTTGATCGGTTCGTCTGGGGATACCCGGAGTCCGTGATCTGAACCGGGTTTCGGCGCGGTCAGCGCTGGGCACATTCCAAACACGATGGCGAGGAGTGAGGTTCGATGACAGAACAAATGCTGGTCGACGCAACGGTCGGACTCGGGTTCGAGCGGTACGTACAACGGGTGGCGGTCGGCGTGGGGGCCGGCATAGAGCAATGGTGTTGCAGGCGCGAGCATCCTCTGGAGGCCTACATCGCGTTGGATCGAACTGTGCCGCGTTTCCCTGGGCGTGAGGTGGCGTTGCTGTGGGAGGAGACGTGCGGTTGGGCCCTGGCCGTGGAGACTCGTTCAGGGGAGGACCTCATCGTTCTCGGATATCTGGGCGAACACGCAGTGCCGACCCCGGACGCCGTCGCCGACTTTGCCGCGACACTGGGCACGCGCAGCCCGCACTGGGTCATGAACAGGCCACTGGCGGATTCGGACGAGACCGCGCGAGAACTACGGAGCTACTCCGGAAGTGCTTACGCCTGAATAGTATTGAGGTCCGATCAGCTCAGTTGACCACGTCCAGGATGGGATCGAGAACCGGAGTCGCTGCAGCCTCGACGGCAGGATCGTCCATGAGTTTGAAAACGATGTGACCGCCGAGCGCGCCACCGACACCGACCGCAGTGAGCCCAAGCACTGACAGAACTCGCGCCAGCGCGAGTGAATCCTTGCCGCGTAGCCTGTACGACGCGGCAAAAGACCAGATCCCCACAGCATTCGACGCGGCGTGTACCAGCCCCACACGGCGTGCGACGTCGCCACGTTCGGACCAGTCCAGCCAGCCTGTCAGCAAAGCCGGCGGCGTCGAGACAAGCCCGAGCCCGATCAACCGTCGTGCAGTCTGCGGATCGCCTGACACGTCGAAGATCAGCGAAGCCGTCCACGCGCCCGCGGGAATGGTCACGAGGGCGGGATGAATGGGATGCCCGACGAGGGCGCCGCGCAGAAGTGCGGCGACAGTACGCGATCTGTCGGATCGCTCGGTGATCTGGAGGATTCTGCGTCTGATGCCAGTGGACGGACCGTCCAGTCCGCGCGCCGATTCGATTCCGCGGTAAAGAGTTCCGATGTCCATGCAATTCGGCTACCCGGCGTAGACGTCGGGAAACCTCACGACAGGAGTGTCTTGTCGACCGTCATGCTCCGGCGTACGGTCGAAACGAAAGAGATCCGACCGGAGGAGCGAACGATGAAGCTCAATCTCTTTGCAGCGTGGGCGTCGTATTTCCTGGTGCTGGCCACAGTTGTCTGTCTCGGCAGCTTTCTCGTGGCCGCCGGTTCAGGGCACGGTGGTTGGGCGTTGATTGCCGGGCTCGCCGGCGTCGCGTCCATCGGACTGGCGGTTGCCCTGTACACCAGCACCGTTCATCACGACCACAAAGTGCACCGCGAATCCCCACACCTGTTCTGATCAGGACCGCTTCTGATCAGGACTGTGCCAGTCGCGCCTTCTCCGCCTCGATGTCGAAGTTGGCAGGCGGCCAGTCGAGATCGAGCTTTTCCAGAGCGTCGATCAGTAGCTCCGTGACCGCAATTCGGCTGTACCACTTCCGATCACACGGCACGACGTACCACGGCGCGTGCTCGGTCGACGTCTTGTCGAGCATTGCCTGATACGCCTGTTGATATGCAGGCCACAAACCGCGTTCGGTCACGTCACCCGGGTTGTACTTCCAGTACTTGTCCGGGCGGTCGAGCCGCTCTTCGAGCCGCTTCTTCTGCTCGTCGAGCGAGACGAACATCGCCACCTTCACGATGGTGGTTCCGGCGTCGACGAGTTCCTTCTCGAACTGGTTGATCTCGTCGTAGCGCGCGCTCCAGACATCCTCAGGGACAAGATCGTGGACGCGCACGACCAGGACGTCCTCGTAGTGGGAGCGATCGAACACACCGAGATAGCCGCCGCGGGGGAGTTCCTTCTTGATCCGCCAGAGGTAGTGATGTTGCTTTTCCTCTTCGGTCGGGACGCCGAAGGCCGCGTGCTGAACTCCCGAAGGATCCACGTGACCGATCACGTGTCGGACCATGCCACCCTTGCCTGCGGTGTCCATTCCTTGCAGGACCAGCAGGATGGAACGGCTGTCCCCGGATCTGCCGTTGGCGTAGAGCAACTCCTGCAGGTCGGACAGGACCGCGCCGCGCTCCTCGAGCAGACGTTCGCCGTCAGCTTTGTTTCCGGTGAATCCCGGAGTGCTGTTGCGATCGAGTTGATCGAGTTCGAACCCGGGCTCCGCCCGCAGTGTCTTGGCGGCCGGTGTTTCCCACAGCGAGTCTTGTGCCATGCCGAAAGAGTGCCACAGGATCGACCCCTGTGGCTCGAAAGTTCGGTCTCGGGCGAGTCAGTCCTCGGCAGGCTTGACGAGGGGATGCGGAACCGACTTGAACTTGGCCGGTGATCCGTTGACCGCAGCAATGCCGGTGATGCCGCCCCACGTCATCATGGTGAGGTAGTCGATCAGCGATTCCGCGGACATCGACTTGTTGGAGATCCACCAGTGCGTCGCGAGCTGAATTCCGCCGACGATCCCGAACGCCCACGGCAGGGAACCGCCGGAATCCATCTCCATCTCGCGAAGACGATTGCCCAACACCGTGGAGAGCAATTCGGCGATCATGCGCTCGGAATCGGCAACGACGTCGCGGTTGGCGCCGGCGCCGTTGGCCATGACGTAGAGGTAGATGTCGGGGTCGGATGCCACCGTCTCGACGTACGCGGTGATGCTGGCCTGGGTGAGTTCGAAATCGTCGAGATCACCGCTGATCGCTTCGTAGATACGCGGCGACAGGATGGTCTCGACGTACCGCATCATCGTGGCGGTGGTGAGGTCGCTCTTGTCGGCGAAGTACCGGTAGAGCACGGTCTTGGACACACCGATCTCGGACGCGATCTCGTCCATGCCGATCTCACGGCCGCGTGCCCGGATAGCAGCGATGGTGCCGTCGACGAGTTCCTCGCGGCGAGCGATCTTGTGTTCGCGCCACCGACGCTTGCGACCGTCGGATTTCTCGGGCTTCGCATCAGCAACGACTGGGCCGTCTACCTGCTCGTTGTCCTGCACGGCATTCTTGGCCACGAGTCATCTCATATCTGTGGTGCGAGCCACGTCCGATCGGTCTACTTTCCGGTCCAGCTTAATGTCCGTGCCTTTATCTCGGGCACTCACATCCGCAGTTCGGGGGATTAAGTCCTAGCGAATCGGACATCGTGTCGCTCGCGCTACGCCGCGTCACACCTTTCGGCACAATGGCGAGGGTGCAGCAACTGAGCCTCTCCGCCTTCGACGACGCCGCCAAGCGTCGGGACCTTCGCAAGATGAAAGTCTTCGCCACTGGCCTCCTCGGCTTCGCGACGGTGGTCTACATCTTCTGCCGGTGGCAGGAATCCCGCGGCGCCGGAGAGTGGGTCGGGTACGTCCGGGCCGCGTCCGAGGCGGGCATGGTCGGCGCGCTTGCCGACTGGTTTGCCGTCACCGCGCTCTTCCGTCATCCGATGGGGCTTCCCATCCCGCACACTGCCATCATCAAGCGTAAGAAAGACCAGCTCGGAGCCAGTTTGAGCTCGTTCGTCGGTCAGAACTTCCTGGCTCCCGAGGTTGTGTCGGCCAAGGTGCAGCAGGCGCAGATTCCGCTCCGCCTCGGTACGTGGATGGCTGAACCTGCCAATGCCGCTCGCGTCGCCGCCGAGACGTCGACGGTATTGCGCGGGATGGTCGAGGTTCTTCGCGACGAGGACATTGCCCAGATCATCGACAACACGATCGTGAAGCGGCTGGCCGAGCCCATGTGGGGACCGCCGATCGGCCGAGTGCTCGGGGAGTTGCTCAAGGACAACAAGCAACTGCCGATCATCGAATTGCTTGCCGAGCGCGCGCATCAGTGGGCACTCGGCAGCCAGGAGACGATCGACCGTGTGATCGTTCGCGATTCGCCGGCGTGGTCGCCGAAATTCGTCGACGCCATGCTGGGGGAGAAGATCTACAAGGAACTCGTCGAGTTCACCTGGAAGGTCCGTTCCAATCCCGAACACGAGGTACGTCTCGCCGCCAACCGCTTCCTGATCGATTTCGCCGATGATCTGCAGAACGACCCGGAGACCATCAAGAAGGCCGAAGGGATCAAGGCGGAGATCATGGGCCGCGAGGAAGTGACGGGTCTGGCGTCCTCGACGTGGCAGGTCGCCAAGCGCCTCATCATGGAGTCGGTCGACGATCCGAACAGCACCCTGCGGACCAAGGTCGCCGAGAACGTGGCCGGCTTCGGAATCAGGCTGCGAGACGACGAATCCATGCGTGAGAAGGTCGACGGCTGGCTGGTGCAGGGCACCAAGTACATCGCGGAGAACTACACCGACGAGATCACCGGAGTCATCAGCGACACGGTCGAGCGGTGGGATGCCGACGAAGCGAGCCAGAAGATCGAGCTGCAGGTCGGTCGAGATCTTCAGTTCATCCGTATCAACGGCACCGTTGTCGGCTCGATCGCCGGGCTGCTGATCTACACGATTTCGACGCTCATCTTCGGCTGAGCTGTCCGGTATGTGACGTCCACCACGAGTGCTAGCAGTAGTGCTTGCAATAGTTAGCACCCTCTCCTATCCTGGGAAATGTCCACTGGAAAGGGAGGACGCAATGCCAGCGAAGTCGACGAACTCCGATGACGGAGATCGTGAATTATCCGGTGCCGCAGCCGGAGCAAGCGACTTGGCAGCTCGCGTCGTCAGCTCTGCGGCACACGACATCGGGGGGTTCATTCGTGCACAGCGGGAAGCCGCCCAAGTTTCGATGCGCCAACTTGCTCAACTCGCCGGCGTCAGCAATCCGTATCTGAGTCAGATCGAACGCGGATTGCGTAAACCGTCGGCAGACGTACTGGCGCAAATCGCCAAGGGTCTTCGAGTCTCATCAGAAGTCCTGTACGTCCAAGCGGGATATCTCGAACAACGCCCGCACAGTCCCATCAGGGACGCGGTGTTGGCCGAGACGGCCATCAACGAACGGCAGAAGCAAGTACTGCTCGAAATCTACGACTCGTTCTGTCGCGAGAACGAGTCGTCCAGACCAGCCGCAGCGCCCGATTTCGCTGAATCGGCCGCAATTCCAGACACCGAGACTTCACTAGGAGAACAAGATGACTGACAAGAACGCCATCGACAGCGTCAAGACCTCGCTCTACGCCGCTGTCGGCGCAGGCGACCTGGTTGTCCAGGCCGTGGCCGATGTAGTCGCTCAGGTTCGTGAGCGCGCCGAGAACACCCAGGGTGACGTCAACGGCCGTGTCGACGGTGCCCGCGAGAAGCTCGCTTCCGTTCAGGGTGACGTTGCCGAGAGCGTCGAGGCACTGCGCGAGCGTCTCGCCGGCCTGCCGTCCGAGCTGCCCGAAGAGCTCGCTGAGCTGCGAGAGAAGTTCGCACCCGAGGAACTCCGCAAGGTCGCCGAGGCATACCTCAAGGTTGCCGGCGATCTGTACAACTCCCTCGCAGAGCGTGGCGAAGACGCAGTCGAGCGGATCCGCAAGCAGCCCGCAGTCGAAGAGGGCATCGCTGCTGCAGAGTCGGCACTCGGCGACGCCGTCGAGCTGACCGAAGACGCACTCGGAACCGTTGCTCGTCAGACGCGCGCCGTGGGCGAGCAGGCTGCCAAGCTGGCCGGCCGCGCTGCCGGACGCATCTCCGACACCGCAGAAGAGGTCGGCGAGAAGATCGCGGACGCCGGCGAGAAGATCGCCGATGCAGGCGACGAGGCTGCACTGAAGGTCCTCGACCTCGGTGACCAGGCAGACGAGGCTTCCAAGGAAGCTGCCGCTCGCGTGACCGCTGCTGCTTCCGACGTCCAGGAGCGCGCGACCACCGCCGCCAAGAAGGCTGCTCCGGCCAAGGCTGCACCGGCCAAGGCTGCTCCGGCCAAGGCCACCGCGCCGGCTCCGGCCAAGAAGGCTGCTCCGGCCAAGAAGGCCTGATTTTGCCCAGCTTCACCTGACGAAGGCTCCCGCGCTCAGCCGAGTGTGGGAGCCTTCGTGTTCGTCGGGAACCGGATGAGAACTTAGGATGTAGTTGTGACTCAAGTCGATGGGCTAGTCGGTCTGATCTTTCTCGCACTCAAAGTGCTCGCGTTGGTGGGTGCTGTCTACGCGATCGTTCATGCCGTCAGGCAGCGTCCGGACGCCTTTACCGCGGTCAACAAATTGACGAAGCCGATCTGGCTCGGAATTCTGATCGTTGCGGCGTTGATCCTGCTGGCGACATCCCCTGTCGGTCTCCTGGGCATCATCGCGGTTGTTGCAGTGTGTGTATATCTCGTCGACGTTCGACCGCGCGTGGACGACATCCAGCATGGCGGTTCCCGCTGGTAGTGGGCCGCGGTTTCTGCTCATCCGGTGACGCGGTTCCAGGTCACCGTGTGTTGCCCCACTCTTCGCTCCAACGCTGACAACGCGCGTTGTTCGAGTGATAGTGTCGGTTAACGGCAGTCACACATAGATTGCATCCGTCTGTCGTCAGCAGCAGTCAGGGGTAAATGCATGTCCAGTCGTTCGCGAACCACAGAGCTTCGAGTACTGGCAGGCGCCGTCGGAGTGGGAGCACTCGTCGCGGCAGTCGCTGGGATCCGTCATCGGCGATCCACGCGCGGGTTGACTCTTTCGAGCGACGTCGAGCCCAACGCACTCCTGAAGACTCCGACGCTCAAAGCTGATATCAGCGAACTGACCACCGACGACGGTGCGATCATCAATGTCCGGGCTTACGGTCCCGTCGACGGCGATCCGATCGTTCTCAGTCACGGCTGGACGTGCTCAACCGAATTCTGGTACCCGCAGGTCAATGCGCTTGCCGGTGAATATCGCGTAATCACCTACGATCAACGCGGTCACGGACGCAGCACCGTCGGTAATCTTCCGCTCGGCCCGGACGTCCTCGCCGACGACCTTTCTGCCGTGCTGGCAGCCACGGTTCGCGAGGACAAGAAGGCGGTCATCGTCGGTCACAGCATGGGCGGGATGAGCATCATCGCCTGGGCTGGTCGTCACCCCGACGAGGTCAAGAAGTACGCGTCGGCGGTCATGCTCGCGAGCACCGCGAGTGAAAGGTTGATCGCCGAGACCACGGTCATCCCACTGCCCAATCGCTTTCCTCGGGTGCCGGTCCCCGTGGGCCGCGCCATCCTCAGTTCGCCCGTTCCGTTTGTCTCCTCGGGCGCCATGACGAAGGCGATCCAGTACGTCTCGATGTCACCGAACGCGACCAAGGCCGAGATTCAGTTCTGCGAGAACATCGTTCGTGAGTGCAAGCCGCGTATTCGTGGCGGTTGGGGAGCAGCGCTGAGCACCCTCGACATTCACGAGGGACTCGACAATCTCGAAGTGCCGACCACCGTGCTCGTCGGTTCGCTCGATCGGCTCACTCCGCCGGTCCATGCGCGCAAGCTTGCGCAGGTCCTCGACGACGCCGGCAACCTCGAACGGTTGATCGTGTTGCCGGGCGTCGGTCACATGTCGTCGATCGAGAACATCGACGAGTTCGACAAGGAAATCGTGCGACTGCGCAATCTCTAGCGCAACGCAGCTCTAGCTGAAGACGACCGTCTTGCGCCCGTGGACCAGAACCCGATCCTCGAGGTGCCAGCGCAGTCCGCGTGAGAGCACGAGCTTTTCGATGTCTCGACCCTGGCGGACCATGTCGGCGACATCGTCGGCGTGGTCGACGCGGATCACGTCCTGCTCGATGATCGGACCGGCATCGAGTTCGGCGGTCACGTAGTGGCAGGTGGCGCCGATCAACTTCACGCCGCGGGCGAACGCCTGGTGATAGGGGCGGGCACCGATGAACGACGGCAAGAAGCTGTGGTGGATGTTGATCGCGCGGCCGGCCCAGTGCTCGCACAGTGATTCGGGAAGCACCTGCATGAAGCGTGCAAGAACCACGGCGTCGGGGTTGTGGGCGTCGACCAGAGCGCGGACCTTCTCGAAGGACGGTCCCCGTTCGGCCGGGTCCTTGGCGAACGGAACGTGGTGGAAGTCGATCCCGTGGCGCTCGGTGACACTGCGCAGGTCTTCGTGATTTCCGATGACGGCGCTGATCTCTGCCGGAAGTTCTCCGCCCGCGGCGCGGCCCAGGAGGTCATGCAAGCAGTGACCTTCCTTGCTCACGAGCAGCACGATCTTCTTGGGTGCGCCGGAGTCGTGAAGAGTCCACTCGGTTTCCGGACCGATCTCGGCCGCAACAGCTTTGAACCGTTCACGAAGCTCGTCGATGCTCATGCTCACAGACGACGCGCGGACCGCCTGACGCGTGAAGAACCATCCGGTGTCGGCATCGGCGTGGTATGCGGCCTCCACGATCCATCCACCGACGTCGGTGAGAAAGGTCGAGATGCGTGCGACGATGCCCGTGGTGTCGGGGCAGCCGAGGGACAGAACATAGCGACGATCGTCGATCGAAGGTGCAGCGGTCATGCGGCCTAGTCTCTCAGGTGCGGCTGCGGCGACGGTCGCGTGGTGGTGTGCCAAGCTTTCCATCATGTCTGAAGCTGCACTCACTCGTTCCCAGGTTGCCGCGATGGTGGACCACACTCTCCTCAAACCCGAAGCCACCGCGGCCGATGTGACCGCCCTGATCGACGAGGCACGCAGCCTCGGTGTGCTGGCCGTCTGTGTCTCGCCGTCGATGTTGCCGATTCGCGCCGACGGACTGGTGACGGCGGCCGTCGTCGGATTCCCGTCGGGGAAGCATCATTCACTGGTCAAGGGTGCCGAAGCGCGACTGGCCGTCGATCAGGGCGCTACCGAGATCGACATGGTCATCGACGTAGGAGCGGCGGTCGCCGGCGACTACAGCGCTGTGCTCGCAGACATCCTCACCGTCCGTGAGGCGATGGGGGAGAGTGCGATCCTCAAAGTGATTCTCGAAACCGCTGCTCTGTCCGACGAGGCCATCGTCGAATGCTGCCGCGCGGCCGTGCGTGCCGGGGCGAACTTCGTCAAGACCTCCACAGGCTTCCACCCCGCGGGTGGGGCGACGGTCGAGGCCGTCGAACTGATGGCACGGACGGTCGGCCCAGGCGTGGGAGTCAAGGCCAGTGGCGGAATACGTACGACGCAGGCCGCACTCGACATGATCGCGGCCGGCGCGACCCGTCTCGGATTGTCCGGAACCCGAGCAGTATTGGACGGTCTGACCGACTAGGTCAGCAGGCCGCAGCTGTCCGGCACCGCCGAGGCGTTCTGGTTGTTCGCGTCGGCGACGGGCATGGCGTAAGCGCCGCCCTCCAGTGAGATCTGGATTGCGTCGTCGGTGACGGTCAGCTTGGTGGGCTTCATGTCCAGCGGGTACGTCTGCAGGCTGTCGGTGAGTGTCTGGACGATGCCGTCGACCAGGTCTGTCGGCAGACCCAATCCGAGAATCTCGGCGCCGACGGTCTGAACGTCGACCACACCGTTGGTGACGGTGGGCTTGACCGTGAGCTTCGCGAGCCCGACCGGTCCGACGTCGAACGCGAGTGTTCCGGCGCTCGAGTCGGCGGTGACGCCGGAGACGAGGCCACCGAAGGTCTGCTCCTGCAAGGTGGCGAGAATGCCTGCGGTAGACCAGGTGACGTCGGCGCTGGAGCTGCCGATGGTGCCGCTGTTACCCGCCGAGGGCTGCAAGTTGATGTCGTTCACCTTCGCGTGAACCTGCATGCCCGTTGCGGGGCCGAACGAAGAGTCGTCACTGTCGATGCTGATGTACGGCACCTTCTTGTCGACTGCCTGCAGGAGTACGGGCTTCCAGCTCAACCCGACGTCGACCTGGGATCCCAGTTCGCTCTGGAACTGATCGGCCATGCAGGTCTTCACCTGGTTGCGTACGTACAGTTCTCCACCGACGAGTGCCGCCACGAGCACGGCGATCACCACGAGAAGGATGACGAGCACTCGGTTGCGCGGACGAGGGTTGTTCGCTGCGACAGTCATTCGCCAGATTCTTCCCGACGAGTCTGAACGAACTCTGTGAATACGCACTTCCTCATTCCTGTGATGCGCGACACAGTCGCCCGTAGTCTGTTCGAAACGGCGTTTTCGACGGTCACCGGAGGTGGTCATGGCTTCGGACTACGAATCACTCGAGCTGCTGGCGCTGCGACAGTGTGGATTTGTCACGGCTCTCCAAGCGTCCGAACTGGGTTTCGGTCTGGCGTTGATGGAGGAGATGACGGAATCCGGAACATGGACATGTGAGTGCCGCGGACTCTTTCGCCTCGAACGCGTCAGACATACTGCCTTGGACGAATTTGCGAAGTGGTGCACGTGGTTCGCCGGTAGCGCCACCGTCTCGCATTACAGCGCCGCAGATCTACATGGCCTCGGGCACCTGCAACCTCGCTTCATTCATCTCTCGACAGCGCACCCACTCGCGGCGCCGACCCGCCAAGTCGCCCTGCACCGACTGCCGCTCGCGGACGACGAGTGCGAACAGATCGGACCCATCCGCATCACCACGCCTCTGCGTACCGTGCACGACCTCGCATCCGGTGGAATTTCTCAAGTTCTGCTCAACGAAGTAGTCGCCGATGCGGTAGCGATAGGTCGACTGGACGCGCACGAGTTGTATCTCTCGTGTGAAAACGCGAGCATCGACGTTGCCGTCCGAGTGGAGTTGGCGCTCGCCGCAAGCCTGTAGTCGAGATTGATTTTCTATGCTTCTGCGACCTTCTGGCATCACGTTCGAAATCGAATATGACACCAATATCAGAGATTTGAAATTCGCTACTTCGGGGCGAATATTCTGACTTCAGTCCAGGTGGAGCGATATCTGCACCAGTACTTCGGGACTTTCGACCCATGATCGCTGCAGCTTGGTGATGTCGGCGATGAACTAATTCGGCGAAAAGCGTAGTTACTTTACAGTCAATGGGATAACGTCACGGCATCAAAAGCAGACGGACGCTTGTCCTGGACGGCTGTCTGCTCCCGTGTGCGAGAGGGATGTGGATGTCCGTGAGTGGTGTTCGTCGTGTTGTCGGTGGTTTGAGTGTGTTTGCTATTTCTGCGGGTTTTGCCGTGGTTGCGGGTGTCGGGGTTGCTGGTGCGGCTCCGGTGACGGCGGAGTTCAATTCCGATGGGTACAAGGTGACTCGGACGATCAGTAACGGCACGCCGTCCGAGGGTGATGTGATCACGTCGAAGACGGTGTTCAAGCGAACTGCCGCGGTTCACAATCTGTATGCGGTGCGCGATTTTCATCCGGCGTGTATGACGTATGTCGATGGTTCGGCGACGGTGAACGGTAGTGCGTTCCGTGTCAACGAGGTGGCTACTGATTCTGTTCGGTTGAGTGCGGGTGCTACGGAGTGGCCGATGTGGGGCGGTGACGTCAAGACGTTCGAATTCCAGTATCGCGTCGGCGCGGATTGTGCTCGTGGTACCAATTTGTCGACGACGGTGCATTTCGACGGGACGGTGTTCGTTGACGACACGACGAATGGTCGTGGCCCGTCGATCAATGTTCAGAAGAACGTCTCGACGACGGCTGTGTCACCGGTCAGTGGCGCTCAGGTGGGGCAGCCGGTGACGTTGAGTGCGACGGTGACCGGTGGTGCCGACGGTGATTCGGTGGAGTTCTTCGACGCAGGTTCCAAGATCGGTGCGGGCGCGCTCGCCAATGGTGTTGCAACACTTGCCTGGACACCGACCACCCGTGGAGATCACTCGATCACAGCGAAGTTCGCCGACACGGCGCGTGCCGTCGGTTCCGCTTCGGCAGCGCTGATCGTGAACGTTTCGCAGGCCGATGCTCAGTCCAGTACGACGCTGGCGCCGATCTCGGGCGCGCAGGTCGGCAAGTCGACCACTCTCAAAGCGGCTGTGTCCGCGTCGGGCACCGGTGGAACGGTCACGTTCAAGGTCGGCGGAACGGTGCTCGCTTCGGTGCCGGTGGCAGGCAACGGTGAAGCGACCTACGCCTGGGTTCCGACGGGTGCCGGTGCGCAGACCGTCGAGGCTGTATTCTCCGGCAGATCCGGTGTCACCGGGTCGAGTACCACCGCGAATGTGACAGTCGCCGAACAGTCCGCCGGAACAACAAGCTCCACAACAGATCTCAGCGTAGTAGCGGGGCAGGTCGGCGTTGCACAGACGATCTCCGCTCAGATCAGTCCTGCAAATGCCGGTGGCACAGTCACCTTCAAGGACGGCGAGACCGTCATCGGCACGGCTACGGTCGATTCATCCGGAAAGGCCAGCCTTTCGTGGAAGCCCGCAACTCAGGGTCAGCGAATTGTCGCGGCGGAGTACTCGGGCGCCGGCACAGTGACGGCATCCTCCGATCAGGTCTCCGTCCAGATCGCCGCACCGGTCGACGGTGAAGAACCAGGCAACGGCACCGGTTCGCTCGGCAGCCTCGGCAACATCTTCGGCTCCTAGCAATCGATACCCGGTGATGCCCCGCCCGCTTCAGGTGGTGGGGCATCACCCATATCCCTCACTTCTCGAGAAGGAAAATCTATGTCTGTAGGTTCTGCACGTCGTGCAGTTGCAGGTTTGAGTGTGTTTGCTGTTGCTGCGGGTTTCGCGGCGGTTGCGGGTGTCGGGGTTGCTGGTGCGGCTCCGGTGACGGCGGAGTTCAATTCCGATGGGTACAAGGTGACTCGGACGATCAGTAACGGCACGCCGTCCGAGGGTGATGTGATCACGTCGAAGACGGTGTTCAAGCGAACTGCTGGGGTTCACAATCTGTATGCGGTGCGCGATTTTCATCCGGCGTGTATGACGTATGTCGATGGTTCGGCGACGGTGAACGGTAGTGCGTTCCGTGTCAACGAGGTGGCTACTGATTCTGTTCGGTTGAGTGCGGGTGCTACGGAGTGGCCGATGTGGGGCGGTGACGTCAAGACGTTCGAATTCCAGTATCGCGTCGGCGCGGATTGTGCTCGTGGTACCAATTTGTCGACGACGGTGCATTTCGACGGGACGGTGTTCGTTGACGACACGACGAATGGTCGTGGCCCGTCGATCAATGTTCAGAAGAACGTCTCGACGACGGCCGTGTCACCGGTCAGTGGCGCTCAGGTGGGGCAGCCGGTGACGTTGAGTGCGACGGTGACCGGTGGTGCCGACGGTGATTCGGTGGAGTTCTTCGACGGTGGCACCAAGATCGGTGCGGGCGCGCTCGCCAATGGTGTTGCAACACTTGCCTGGACACCGGCTGACGTCCGAACCCACAGCGTGACGGCCAAGTACCTCGGTAATGCAAAGGTGGCGACCTCAACGTCGTCAGCTGTCGACGTCGTCGTATCCGAAGCGGACAAGAGCACTGCAACCACGATTACCGGTCCCGCGAGTGCGGTCGCAGGTGAGTCCGTGACCGTCGAGGCTACGGTGTCGCCTACTCCGGCGGGTGGCACGGTGCAGTTCAAAGACGGTGCAACCGACCTCGGCGGCGCTGTTGCGGTCGACGCCAACGGCAAGGCGTCACTGGCGAATTCCTATGCAGAAGGCGCACATTCGATCGTGGCGGTGTACTCCGGTTCCGGTGTCTACCAGACTTCGACGTCAGCGCCGCATGCGTTGACAGTCGCTCCGGTGGTGGTCGAGGAGAACACAACGACCACCCTCGTCGGCCCGTCGACCGCTTCGACCGGAGAGGCATTGTCGTTCACTGCCTCGGTCTCGACCGGTGCTGCAGGTGGCACCGTGCAGTTCAAGGAAGGTGGCAGGGATCTGGGCCCCTCGGTTCCAGTGGACGCCACGGGTAAGGCGACAACCATGCCGACCTTCAACGTGGCGGGTGAGTACAGCATCACCGCAGTATTCTCGGGTTCGGGCAACTACCTGGGTTCGACATCGAACGCCCAGACTGTGAACGTCAAGGCGCCGGCTCCCACCGACCAGCAGACCGAGACGGTCTTGACCGTTCCGGCGGATGCGAAAACCGGTACGGCAGTGGGTCTCTCCGTGGCGGTCACTCCGTCGCCGGTGGGTGGCACGGTGCAGTTCAAGGACGGCTCGGGCAATCTCGGCTCGCCGGTGCCGGTCGTCGAGGGCAAGGCGTCGATCATGCACGAGTTCGCGAGCGTCGGTACGCACGACATCACGGCCGTCTACTCGGGTGCAACAGGATTCCTCACCTCTACCTCGGCCGCTCACTCGGTTTCGGTCACGGCTCCGGCCGCGGAGGATCAGGAAACGTCCATCACCGTGAGCGCTCCGGCGTCAGCGGTCAAGGGCGCGAAGGTTGATCTCGTTGCGGCAGTGGTACCTACGCTCAGCGCAGGAACGGTTCAGTTCATGGACGGAACCACCCCGATCGGTGGACCGGTTGCGGTGGTGAACGGTAAGGCCACGCTCTCGCACACCTTCACCGAACTCGGAGATCGCCGAATCACCGCGGTGTTCAGCGGAACTGACGGCTACCTCGGTTCCGAGACCCAGGCTGCAGTCACCGTCAAGATCACGGCAGAGTCCGACGGCGGAGAGCCCGGCAACGGCGGCAGTTCGACAGGTTCGCTGGGAAGCCTGGAAAACATCTTCGGGTCCTAGCCCGACGCCTGCACACAGACGCCTCGCCGCAGAGACAACTTCTGCGGCGAGGCGTTTCCCGTCTGCGAGGTCAGGGGTTCGGCGCTACGACATGCCATGGCACCGTCAGGATGCAGTCGCGAAGACGTCGTCGCGCGGGCTGCACGGGAATTCCTTGCGCCCGAAGAATTTCCAATGCGGCAGCCCAGCGATGTCGAGGTCCGAAGGAGGCGTGTGGCGCAGCGGTGGCCCAGGCTCGATCGGCCGCGCTGAGCAGCGCGTGGATCGGCTCACCTGGAACGTTGCGGTGAATGAGAGCCTTCGGGAGACGTTCCGCGATGTCGGAAGGACGCTCGATGTCGAAGGGGTCCCAGGCCAGTGTCAGGGTCAATGGACGATCGGCGTCGAGAAGCACCCAGGCGCAACGCCTTCCGAGCTCGTCGCAGGTTCCGTCGAGTAGCAGTCCGCCCGGGGCGAGGCCGGACTGAATGTGTGCCCACGCAGAGTCCACAGCGTCCTCCGGGTATTGCCGGAGGACGTTGAAGGCGCGTACGAAAACGGGTGTGAGACCGGCCAGTTCGAATCCGCCACGGGCGAAGCTGACACCGTCACGACTCTCGACCACGCGGGCGGGGTCGATCTCGAGCCCGATGACGCGTCGATCCCGCCGGACAGCGGTGAGGCGGCTTGCCATCTCGAAGGTGGTGTCCGGCCTCGCCCCGTACCCGAGGTCGACGATCAACGGATCGGCCGCATTGTTCAGGGCGCGAGCGATAGTGCGGTTGTGGACGATCCACCGGTCACTTCGTCGCAGTCTGTTGATCCCCGTCGTGCCACGGGTGATGACCCCCTCGATCTTCGGGGGTGGAGCCTTCTTCACGTCGGCTTCAGCGTGCGGCGAGCCAGGTCGCGGTGACCTGGGCTTCGGTGCGGAACAGATCGACGAGGTTGATGAGCATGAGCTGTTCCAACTTCGCGCCGATGAACGGTATGAAGACCTTCGCCTCGGACGTGGTTCGCAGCGTGGACCCGGTATCGGTCGCGAACAACTCCATGGTGCCGGACAGATTCCCCGGCCCGGCCGGGATGGACGCTTCGTACGTTCCGGTCACGGTGTCGCCGAAGGCGCCGTACGACTCCTTGCGCGTGATGACCAGATCCTTCTTCATCACCGTCTGAGCAATGTCCGGCAAATCGGTGCGCGGGAGAATGTGGTGCAGCACGAGATCGATTCCGGAATCGGTGACCTCGAAATGTTCCACATGGTTCTCGGAATGCTTGCGCATCTCCTCGACGCGGGCCTCCCAGTACGAGCGGTCCGCCAGTGCCGCGTAGACCTGCTCGGGGGAGTGCTGATAGCGGGCGGAGTAGTCGATGCGGCGAGCCATGGTCGGAAAGAATACCTGTTACGCGCTGTGACAAGCCAAATTGGCCGTATCCACAACTATCGCCGCCCGCAGGATTTTACTTCGCGATCCACTCCCGGGTGAAGTCCTGTTCGGCCTGGATGAGCCGGACAACCTCGTCGACGATCGCGCTTTCGATCTTTCCGCCGAGGAACGGGATCTTGACCTCGACCTCACCCTCGATCTCGAGAGTGGCGGAGTTCTCGTCACCAGTCAGGACCTGCGTGCCCTCGATACGGGCGGGAACACCGTCGACGTGGGCGGAGAAGGTGCCCGTGGCCTTGCCGTCCTTGAAAGGAGCCATCGTCTCACTGCGCTTGATGACGATGTCGCCGTTGACGACCTTCGACACCATGCTCGGGAGATGCTCGGCAGCAATGATCTGCGACATCGTGACCGCGACGGTCTCGTCGCGAACGGTCAGCTCTTCGATCGCCGCGCCGGGACCACCGACAGCGACGATTCGGTCGCGCCAGTACTGCTCGGAGGTCACCGCCTCATGGACCTTCTCGGCGGGGACTGTGTACTTCGACGAATGCTCGATGCGACGGCTCACGATTGTGGAGGCTACCGTTTATCGATGTGTGGGACGTAACCATTGGCAGACGCGTCGTGGAATCAGGCGCTTTCGTGTCCGAGAACGTTGACTTGTCGGGATTGACGACGCTCCGAATCGGGGGACCGGCGCGGCTGCTCGCCGAATGCCCGACGACGCAGTCGTTGATCGACGTCGTGACGCTGCTCGATCGCGAGCAGATCCCGACGCTGATTCTCGCCGGCGGATCGAATCTCGTGATCTCGGACGCGGGATTCGACGGAGTTGTCGTTCGTGTGGCCAACACCACCGTGAGCCTCGACACGGACCGCGTCATTGCCGAAGCGGGCGCAGTGTGGGACGAAGTAGTCGGCCAATCCGTCGCCGCGGAACTGGGCGGCCTCGAATGCCTGTCCGGGATTCCGGGCTCGACCGGTGCGACGCCGGTGCAGAACGTCGGCGCGTACGGCGTCGAGGTGGGCTCGCGGCTCCGGCAGGTTCAATTGCTCGACCGACGCAGCGGCGAAGTGTCGTGGGTCGAACCGTCGAAACTCGAGTTGGGCTACCGGTCGAGTGTTCTCAAGCATTCCGATGCAGCAGTGGTTCTCGCCGTCGAATTCGATGCGTCGACCGACGGATTGAGCGCCCCGCTCGCGTACCGCGAACTGTTCACCGCACTCGGGGCCGAGGAAGGCGAGCGGTTGCCTGCGTCGCAGGTCCGCGAGGCGGTTCTGGGATTGCGGACAGGCAAGGCGATGGTGCTCGATCCGTACGACCACGACACTTGGAGCGCGGGTTCCTTCTTCACCAACCCCGTGGTGCCGGACGACAAGCTGCCCGCTGTGCTCGGAGCAATAACCGAACAGCTCGGAGACGTCACCGTGCCGCAGTTCCCGGGCAGTGGTGGAACCAAGCTCTCGGCCGGATGGTTGATCGAACGGGCCGGATTCTCGAAGGGTTATCCCGGTGAAGATGCACCGGCCAGGCTGTCGACGAAACACACCTTGGCGTTGACCAACAGAGGGTCGGCAACGAGCGCGGATGTGGTCTCGCTCGCGCGGACGGTTCGCGACGGCGTCGAAGCCGCGTTCGGTGTCCACCTTGAACCGGAACCGGTAACTGTGGGCTTCACCATCTGATTCCTGACGGAGCCCGCAGGTAGCCTGTTGAAGTGCATGAGCTGGGTGGTCGGAGAAGTCGTTCGCGTCTTGTTGCGTTGGTAGCTGTATTGCTCGCTGTGATGGTGGCCGCTGTCGGCTGCACGATCGGTGGCAAGGACGGACAGGGCGGTGCGGCGGCCGCCGAACCAGCACCTGTTGCGACCGTGGTGTCGACGCCGGCACCCGGTACCAAAGACGTCAGCCCGGTCGCGCCCGTCTCGGTTGCGGTGACCCAGGGAACACTGGCCGACGTCAATCTCAGCAACGCGGCCGGTAAGGCCGTCGCCGGACAACTCTCGCCTGACAAGACGACGTTCACCGTCAGTGAGGCACTCGGCTACGGCACCACGTATTCGTGGTCGGGCTCGGCAACCGGAACCGACGGCAAATCCGTGCCAGTGCAGGGGAGCTTTACGACGGTCGCCCCGGAGTCGACCACCGGCGCCACCCTCAACATCGCCGACGGCCAGGAAGTTGGTATCGCGGCACCGATCACGTTGCAGTTCGACAACTCCGTCGTCGACAAGGCGGCCGTCGAGAAGGCGCTTGTCGTGACCACCGTGCCGCCCACCGCCGGATCGTGGGCATGGCTGGCCGACGACAACGGCGGATCACGGGCCCATTGGCGACCGGCCGATTACTGGGTGCCGGGCACAACTGTCCATCTGGACGCCAAGCTCTACGGCTTGAACTACGGCGGTGGCGCTTACGGCGACCAGGATCTCACGCTCGACTTCACGATCGGTCGTAGCCAGATCGTGAAGGCGAACGCGCCGAGCCACCGCATGCAGGTGGTGCGAGACGGTCAGACGATCATGGACATTCCCGTCAGCTACGGCGAGGGAAACGAACCTCGAAACGTCACGCGCAGCGGCATTCACATGGTGACGGAGAAGTACGAAGACTTCATGATGTCCAATCCGCCGTTCTACGAGAACGTGCGTGAGCGTTGGGCGGTGCGCATCTCCAACAACGGCGAATTCATCCACGCCAATCCTCAGACCACCGGGGTGCAGGGCTCGTCGAACGTCACGAACGGTTGCATCAACCTGTCGACATCCGACGCGCAGGAATACTTCGGAACCGCCCTCTACGGTGACCCCGTCGAGGTGACCGGCACGTCGATCGACCTGTCGCCTGCGGACGGCGACATCTACGACTGGGCGATCGATTTGCCGACCTGGAAGTCGATGTCTGCACTGGCGTAAGTCTCTACTGCTGTGAACCGAGAAATCCGTCGACGAGCGGAACCATCCGGGCGTTGCTTGCGTCAATACAGGTAAGCGCTGTCGGCTCGGGGGAGTCCGACGGGGATTTCGACGTCAGGGGGCAGCGGTGGGCATTCCATTTCTGGAAGATGTGCTTGGCAGGATCTCCGAAGCGACGCAGGCCGCCCCGTCCGGCGTGGCGGCGTTGCCAGTTGTCGGCGCTCCCATCGCGAGCGCAATCGCTACGTCTGCTCTGGTGCAATCCGTAACCGACGACCGCGGCGCGTTCGACGACGAGATGGCTGTTGCGACCGCCGACGCCGATGCAGAGCGCGCACGAGCCTGGGGTGAGCGCGATGCCCTCACCGCCCAGACGTCATCGCTCGAGTACAGCGAACATGCAATCGTGGACGACGATCCTTTCGATGCGATGTCGCACTCCGAAATCTTCGACCACGTCAACGAGATGAATCCGGCAACCCTGAGTGCAATCGGTGAGGCCTGGAAGGCCATTGCCGGCCGGGTGGAATCTGGCATCGGGAAGTTCCAGAACGATGTGAACGGTGCAATCACCGAAGGCTGGCAGGGGCGCGGCGGCTCGGCTGCGTTGGAAGCAGTGCTGGCCTACTCGGCTGATGCGGGTGAGCTGAAGGTGCGGGTCGATCTGATCTCGAACAAGATCGAGGAGGCGAAGATCGCACTCGACGAGGCCAAACGCTCGATTCCGGCACCCGACGGCGCCTCGACGGTCGAGAGGTTTCTCAGCCTGGTTCCCGGGGCTACGTGGAAGCAGGCCCAATACGAAGCGGAAGAAGCCGAACGTCAAGCGCGCCAGGTGATGAAGGACGTGTATCTGCCGTACATGAAGCGTGCGGACGACCAGGTGCCGATCCTCCCGGCCGCTTTCAATCCGGTCACCGGCAGTGGCGGGGCTGGAAGTGGCGGCGCATTCGGTGGTGGTGGTTCCGGCGGAGGTATGGCCTCGGGAACGGGGAACGGGCTCGGCGCGCCATCGGCGTCGGGTGGCGGAGTTGGTGGAGGAGTGGACGGTGGAAACTCCGGCGGTGCAAATCCGGCCGGAGACGGTTCCGGTCAGAACCCTTTAGGCCCCAATTCCGGAAATGGTGACAACCGTAGTGGTGTTGACGCCCAAGGGAATTCCGGTGCCGACGCCGCCCGGTCCGCAAACGATTCCGGCCCGGCCGGGACCACCGCGGCACATGCCGGTCCACTGTCCGCCGGTGCAGCGCCGGATGGCCTTGCCCGTGCAACTCCGAATGGTGCTCAGCTCGGTTCCGGCGTGCCGTCGGGCCTGGTGGGTAGCGGTTCGGGTGGAGGTTCTGCCGGTGGAATCGGTACCGGCGGCTTCGGGCCAGGCGGAACCGGAGGTGGAGCCCTCGGACCTGGCGGACCTGGCGGCGGTGGCCTCGCCGGTGGCGGACGTGGGGGAGTCAACGGAACTGGCGGTACTTCGGCGACGGGCGCGCAGAGCGGTCGGGGCGCGATGGGTGGCGTCGGCGGCATGGCACCGGGACGAGGGCAAGGGCAAGACGAAGACAACGTTCACGACACCCCCGGCTACCTCGTCACCGTCGAGAACGGCAACGCCCTGATCGGCGACCTACCCATGGTCTCCCCGGCGGTACTGGGCGAATGACCACCATGCAATGGCAGTTCACCGGCCTCGAATTCCAGATTCTCTGGGAAGCGGTCGGACGTGACCGACTCCCGTACCCGCTGCGGTTTCGTCCGGCGGCCGACACCATGAACGAGCTGACAGCGGAGCGACGTCGAGCGGGAGCGCACCTGTCTGCCGTGCTCGACGATCGGCTGCATCACGTTCTCGGTGCTCTTGCGAATCCTGATGCTCGTGTGGAGGTTTCCGGTTTTCACGGGCAGAAAATGAGTACGGTGACGCGATTGCACGGTGTTGTTGCCGGCGACCTGGGTGTGCTCCTGACTCAACTGCCCGGCAGGACTGTCGACTGTGGCTCCGACGTGGTTTTCACCGTCGCACGCCCATCGGCAATTCCACGGATGCTCGTCGATCACCTGCCGACCTGCCCCGCTGGATCGGAGCGTGGCCTGAACATCGAAAGGCCGAAAACTGCCGGGAGGCAGAGCTTTCTGAGCAGCGCAGCCGGTGCGCGCGGGAGCGAGGAAGTGAGCAGATTCTTCGGCCGAGAGCGGACCTCGATCGGTGAAGTCACCGCATACCCGGGAGGAGCCGTCGACAGCAGGCCGACAGACGACGGAATAACATTCCACTGGTACGACTATGCCGGCGACGGTCGGTACATCATCACCGCGGGTGAAACCGTGAGTGCCCGCGGCGCTTCCGCGGAAGTGACGGAGGCCGAGATTGCACGCAATCTCGACTCCGTCCTCCGTCAGTCGATTCGCCCGAGGCTCTAGCTGTTCGGTGCGATTCGAACTAGCTGGTGGTGCGATGGAACCGACCGGGGCTTGCCTGATCCCTCGGCTTGACGATGATCTGATCGAGGTTCACGTGTGACGGCCGCGACGCGACAAAACCGATGATCTCGGCGATGTCCTGCGCCACCAACGGTGTGATTCCCTCGTACACCTTGTCGGCCTTGTCCTGATCGCCCTCGAACCGGACGAGTGAGAACTCCGTCTCGACGGCTCCCGGCGCGATTTCGGTCAGTCGAACGGGCTTACCCAACAGTTCACCGCGCAATGTCCGATGAAGGACGGCTTGAGCGTGTTTGGCGGTGGTGTAGCCTGAGCCGTTGTCGTATGCCTCCAGCGCGGCCACCGAGGTGATGGTCACGACCAGACCGTCACCCGAATCGATCAGCTTGGGCAGCAGTGCCTTCGTCACACGCAACGTACCCAGAACATTGGTCTCCCACATCCACCGCCAGTCGTCCAGATCGGCGTCCAGGACTGTTGCCAGACCCTTTGCACCACCCGCGTTGTTGACCAACACGTCGACACGGGGGACCACGGCCGCGAACGCGTCGACGGAATCCTCGTCGGTGACGTCGAGTTCGAGAGCGGTACCACCGATTTCCTCGGCGATCTTCTCGAGACGATCGACGCGGCGAGCACCGATCACGACGTGGAATCCCTGAGCTGCCAGGGTGCGGGCGGTGGCCTCACCGATTCCGGAGCTGGCTCCGGTGACTACGGCGATGCGGGCATCGGAAGAAATGGTCATGATGCAATCGTAGGGCTAGTCGGCGGCATACTCTGCCTCCCGTTCGATGGATTCGATGTGACGACGCGGTACCTTGACCGGGCCAGGGGTGTAGGTGACGGCGCGCAGCGCCCCGCTGTACCGGAATGGTCCGTGGCGTCGTCGTACTTCCCACGACACAGGTCCTCTGGCGTCGACCCCGACCGAGATGCCGGTCCACGGCGCCATCCCGACCAGTTGTACTTGCCCGAGCAGTTGGCCCGCGTGAATGCCGTCGACGCTGACGTGGAGATCCCAACGCAACCGCGGTAACACCGCCACGGACACGTCGATTCGCTTGGTGCCGACCGGCAATGGCCCCGCATCGACCACGGAGTAGGAACCGAAGGCGTTGTATCCGAGATGCAGGTTGCCGTCCTCGACGTAGAGAAGATATCCACCTTGTGGATCCCCATGGGCGACAAGGACGCCGGCGTCGCCTTCGCGGTAACCGTCGAGTTCGATCGTGATGTCGAAGTCACGGAACCCGATCAGTTTGGATGAGCGGTAGCGCTCCAGTGGGGGCGTTCCCGCAAGTAGTCGCACCGGGCGTGAGAGTGCCTCCTCCTCCGGACGGCGAACCGCGCCGACGGTATTGCCCAGTAGAGGAAACACGGTGTTCGCCCACGCCGAGTGGTCCCAGGCCTCGGCGAGTTCGCGAACCTTATCGGGAAACCGTGATGCGAGGTCGTCGAGCTCGGTCGGGTCGGCTCGGACGTCGAACAATTGCCAGTGCGGTTTGTCGATGTCAGCTGGAGCGAGCGCCAGCAGTTTCCATCCGTCCTTGTAGTAGCCGCGGATTCCGGTCACCTCGGTGTACTGCTCGGTGTGGGTACTCGGAGCGGTGGGTGAACGCAGAACCGGCGCGCTCGACGCGCCGTCGAACTCCTTGACAGGCAGCCCGTTTCGCACGGTGGGGGTTTCGATTCCGGCCAGTTCGAGAAGCGTCGGCGTCAGGTCGGTGACATACGCGAACTGGTCGCGGATCCCGTTGTCGCCCGCTTCGGGTTTCAATCCCGCGGGCCAGGACAGGAGGAAGGGAACACGGATCCCGCCGGCAAATGATTGCCCTTTGTAGAACCGGAAGGGGGTGTTGGACGTCTGCCCCCATCCACGTGGATAGTGCACGCCCAACTCAGGTCCGCCGATGAGGGATTCGTCGTGTGGGACATCGCCCACCCAGTCCGGATCCTGAATATGCGCGAACTGCGCGAAGTAGCTTCGAGTCCCGTCCGAACCGCCCTCGGCGGTGCCGCCGTTGTCCGAGGTGAAGACGATGATCGTGTTGTCGAGTTCGCCCAGCTCGTCCAGGGTGTCGACGATGCGTCCGACGCTCTGATCGATCGAGTCGACCATCGCCGCGTACACCTCCATGTAGCGGGCGAACCGAGACTGCACCTCCGGCGTGAGCGAATCCCATTCGGGCACGTCGAATCCGGGTTCGGAGTTACGCGGCGCCTGTCGTGTCCCCTCCGGAAAGAGTCCCTGCAGTAGCTGAGAGGCGAACCGCGACTCGCGGATTCGATCCCAGCCCTCGTCGTAGCGACCGCGGTATTTCGCCTGATCGGCGGGCTTGGCCTGTAAGGGTCCGTGCATGGCGACGTGTGCGAAGTAGAGAAAGAACGGCTTGTCCTGATCGTGGGCGCGAAGGTCCTTGATGTACCCGACGGCCTTGTCGGTCAGATCGTCGGTGAGGTAGTAGCCCTCGGGATACTCGTCGACGTCGACCACAGAATTGTCGGAGATCAATTGATTGGGGTAATAGAAGGAATTGAGTCCTTCGAGTGAGCCGTAGTAGCGATCGAATCCACGCTGTGTCGGCCAGGAATCACGACTTCGTCCCGGGGCGAGGTTTGCGTCGCGCACGAGATGCCACTTGCCCACCGCATAGGTCGCATAGCCTGCGCCGCGGAGGATTTCGGGGAGTGTCTGGACGTCGTCGGCCAATTCCAGACGCAGTCCGGGGTATCCCGGATCGGCGTTGGCAACAAATCCGTACCCGGCGCGGTGCGGATTGAGGCCGGTGAGAAGCGCGGCGCGCGACGGCGAGCAGAGGGGCGTCGTGTGATAGTTGGTCATTCGAATGCCCTGCGAGGCAAGGCGGTCGAGGGTGGGAGTCTCGATCTCGGAGCCGAACGGTCCGATGTCGCTGTATCCCATGTCGTCGATCAGAACCACGACGATGTTGGGTGACCCGAGAGGCGGGGTCGTGGCTGTGGGCCACGCCGGGGTCGAATCGGCTGCAGTGCGGCCGATTCGACCCTCGAAGCCTTCGTAACCGCGCGCGTGCGGCGGAAGGCCGGAATCTGCGTGAGTCATGAGTTGTTCGAGGCACCTTCTGCCGCAACTGCACCTTCGATAACCGAATACTCGGAAGCGTCGCCGGCGATACTGCGGCTTCGTTCCCCATGGATGTTGACCGGGATGTCGCCGGCAAGTGTGATGCGCTCCAGACGCCGGTACTGGTCGTCGTAGTCTGCGATCGCGTAATGCTGGGTGGCGCGGTTGTCCCAGATCGCGACGTCACCCGCTTCCCAGTTCCAGCGCGTCGTGTACTCGAGCTTGATGGCGTGATCCTGCAAGAGCTTGAACACACCGTTCGACTGTTCGGTGCTCAACCCGACGAAGTTCTTGACAAAATGTCCGAGGACGAGCGTGCGTTCTCCGGTTTCGGGGTGGACACGCACCACAGGGTGCTCCGTCTCGAAGTACGTGGACTGGAACTCCTCGCGGTAGGCGGCCGTGCGATCTTCGGTGAGACGCTCGGCGCTGGTGGCCGCGTAATCGTAGACGTTCGTGTGGCGAGCCCAGAGGTTCTCCGCGAGCGCCTTGAGTGGATCCGGCAGTCCGTTGTACGCGGCTACCCCTGACGCCCACGTCGTGGAACCGCCGTATTCGGGCAGCTGCACCGCGCGCAGGATCGAAGCTTTGGGGATGCGATCGACGAAGGTGACGTCGGTGTGCCAACTGTTGGCCTTGCCCAGGTCCGAATCGATGGGCAGAACTTTTGCGCCGTGCGACTTCACCGTGGGGTGGGCAGTGGTCGGGGTGCCCAACAGCTGGGCGAACTCGTACTGCGAATCGTTGTCGAGGTGGTTCTGTCCGCGGAAGAAGATCACCTTGTGTTCGAGAAGCGCCTGTCGGATGAGTGAGATCGTCGCCGGATCGAGGTGCTCGCCGAGAGTGATTCCGTCGATTCGGGCGCCGATATGCGCGCCGAGGGGGGTGACAGTGCCGCGAGCGGCGCCGGCAGCCGCCCCGTTCGTTGATGCCGCGTCCGTGAGGGTCGGCTTGGCGAAAGCTGTAGACATGGTGCACCTTTCGTGGGGAGTGCACCCACCCAAACACGCGAAAATCCGCCTCGACAGGGTTGTGGTCAGTGTGATCGTTACCGCACCTGATTTGTGAATCTCGGTGAAGCTGCTACTTTTGGAGCCATGTCGACCGACCAGCCTGCCGCTTTGCGGGTCACCTATGTGACCGCTGCGCTTGGTTCGCGTCTGCCCTTGGCGCGAGAGCTGTGTTGTCGCCGCCGTTCTTTCTGCAGCTAATTTCTGCGCCATTCCTGTCTTTCTCTTCGCTTGACCAGCGCAAAAGCTGATTTCGCGGTCGACAGAGATATGCGCCTTCTCCTCCTTCTGCAAGGGACAGCCATGTCGACACCCACCATCTCCGCCATTCCGAACATCCGATCGCGAACCGCGCTCTCGGGAACGCGGACCCGTACCCAGATCGTCGTGCCCGAACTGCGCATTGCCGACGGACCGTCCGCGACGGTGTTGCGGATTGCTCGATCCCGCGGACCGCTCTCTCGCGATACCGCGGCGAAAGCGTCCGGACTGAGTATTGCCACCGTGAACCGGCAGGTCACGAGCCTGCTGGACCTCGGGATCCTGCGCGAACGCGCAGACTTGACAGCCTCCGGCGCCATCGGGCGTCCGCGGGTTCCGTTCGAGGTCAACCACGAGCCGTACTTGACCGTGGGCATTCATATCGGTGCCGTCGTCACCAGCATCATCGCCAGCGACATTCGTGGCAAGGTGCTCGGCGCCGTCGAGATTCCGACTCCCGCCACCAATTCTGCTGTCGCGCTTGCCACCATTGCGCGCTCGGCCAAATCGTTTGCCTCACGGTGGCACAAGCGTCGTCCACTCGCCGTCGGCGTGGCCATCGGCGGTCGCGTCGATTCGGCGACCGGAGTAGTCGATCACCCACGCCTGGGGTGGAAGGGCGCCAAAGTCGGATCCATCATCGGAGCCGGCTTGGACCTTCCTGTATCAGTCGCCGCCCACGTCGAGGCGATGGCTGCGTCGGAACTACTGCTCAGCACCGACCGTGCCGAGGCTCCGACACCGGGCACTACCGGGCTGTACTTCTACGCCCGTGAAACTGCCGGTATCGCAATCACTTTCGAAGGTCGAGTACACACGCCGTCCAGCGGACCCGGTTCGATCGCGCACCTTCCGACGGGTTCGTCCGCACGGTGCACCTGCGGCGCCGTGGGTTGCCTTGAAGCAACGATCAGTGACCGCGCTGTAGTTGCGCAGGCTTTGTCTTCGGGCGCCGTGATCCAGGGCAGTGAGCGTGTCACGATCGCGGACGTCTACCGGGCTGCGTCGTCGGGTTCCATTCCGGCACACGAACTTCTGGTTGATCGAGCACGCGTCCTCGGCCGGACGGTGGCAATGCTGCGTGACCTGTTCAACCCGGATCGTGTGATTCTGGGTGGTCAGGCATTCACCGACTATCCCGCCGGAGTGCCCCATGTCGCCGAGGCTTTCTCGACGGCATCCTCGTTGGAGCGTAAGGACATTCGAATTACCGGTTTCGGTAATCGGGTCCAGGAATACGCTTCCACGGTCGTGTCACTGAGTTCACTGTTTGCTGATCCCGCGGCGGCCATGCGTCGCGCGTCGGCCGTCTGACTGCGAAGAGGGTAGTCAGAGTTCCGGTCGATCCAAGACTCGCAACCATGATCCGTCGGACTGGCGGCGCGCGACCTGCGTGCGCCCGCCGGTTCCGTCGGAAGGTTTGGTCGAGGTCATGGCGAGGTCGCCGCTGATCACCGTCGGTAGAGATTCCTCGACGGTGAATCTCGGTGCAGCTGCCAGCATCTGAGAGATCACCTCGCGGATGGCTTGGCGACCCACGGTGAGGGATCCGGGCGGGAAGGCCATCACCGCATCCTCCTCGTAGAGTGCGGCGACGGCGTCTGCGTCACCAGCGTTGGCGAACTGCACAAAAAGCTTTGCGATGTCTTCCGGGGTTCCGGCCTTCTGAACGTCATCTGTTGTTGTCATGCTTCCATCGTTCTACCGCACCGGCGATAAGTCCAAGATCTAGTTTGTCTCGCAGCTAGAATCAGCAGTTATGGAACTTCGGCAGCTCGAATACTTTGTCACGGTAGTGGAGGAAGCCAACTTCACTCGCGCCGCCGAGCGGCTTCACGTAGCCCAACCGGGTGTGAGTGCCCAGGTCAAACGGCTGGAACGTGAGTTGGGGCAGGAATTGCTCGATCGTAGTGGTCGAACCGTTTGTCTGACCGACGCCGGGCGAGCTGTCCTCCCGCACGCCTACGCTGCACTTGCTTCCGTTCAGAGCACCCGCGACGCTGTCGATGCACTGAACGGACTGGTTCGGGGTTCCGTTTCGGTCGGGATGGTTACCGCCTGCGCTTCCGCCGACCTCACAGATCTGCTCAGTCGGTTGCACAACAAACACCCCGGACTGGACATTTCGCTGGCCGAGGACGATTCGCGCAGTTTGCTTGCCGGAGTGTTGGACGGAACCTTCGACATAGCCGTCATCGGGGTGGCGGGCGAGCTGCCGGAAGAGCTCGAATCGAGGGTGATCACCGACGAACGACTGGTGGCCGGAGTAGCGGCCGATCATCCGCTGGCCGAGGTGTCGTCTCTGCCGTTTGCCGAACTCGCGACGCAATCGGTCATCTGTCTGCCGGAGGGAACCGGCATCAGAACGTGTCTGGACTTCGCGTGCGCCGCCGCCGGCACCAAGCCGACGGTTGCGCTCGAGGCAAGCAACCTCGGCATCATCGTTTCATTGGCAGCGCAGGGGCTGGGAATGGCCGTGCTTCCGGAGTCGACAGTGGGGGAGTTGCATCGGATCGATCTCGAACCGGAAGCACGATCTCGGCTGGAATTGGTCTGGCGTTCGTCGGGCGGCAAGAATCCGGCGGCCTCTGCTCTCATCGATCTTGCGAGAGCTGTTCCCGCCGAGTGAGTTCGGCCTGCGCCCGATCCAATCCGCCGTGCTCGAGAGCAGCCAACCGTGACCTGTCCTTCCAGACTATGGTGCCGCGCCGGCGGACGATGACCGACATGGTTCCACCGAGATGCTCGAGCGCTCCTGGCACGTTTCGACGCTCGGCAGGTATCGGAACAGGAAGAATATGTGCGTCGGCGATGGGTGCGGTCCCGTCGATGTCGACGCTCCACTTCCGGCTGTAGCCGCGAAGAGTCCAGCGATCGTCGGACACCGTCGTCTCCACCTGTGACGTCAGCGGATTACCCAGCCGCAATACCGTTCCGTCCGGTAGCGCGGCAACGACGGCGGTGACTTCGGTGCGCAGAGGTCCGGCGCTGACCTGGCCGCCGGCAAACGCCACGCAGGCTCGAGGATCGGTGAACCCCTGTGCCTGTCCCCACCACCAGGATTCCGGGAATCCTCCCTTTCCCCAGTTCTTCTCGCCGTACACCTGTGCCCCGGTGAGATCCCAGTTCTGCCCGTCGATGACGGCGCTTCCCTCGACCCGGCCGCCGAGCAGCCACGGATGCCAGTATTGATTGAGTGCGGGAACTGATTGGAAGTAGCTCGATCCCCCGAAGCGTCGATGCGGCCAGAATCGCTGATTGCTGATCCGCACGTCGAGATGGCTGTCGCCGAAATCGACCTGCAGTCGATCGGCATTGCCGCGGAAAGCGTTGTCGGCGTAGGCCCCCAGGATCCGTGGATCGGCCGATCCGCTCGGATGTTCGGCGGTACGGAGGAATCCGCCTGGATGCGCCGCGAGACCGAGCGTCGACCAGTTGCCGCCGTCGGACTTGTTGATTCCGGCGAGCGCGATCACCACCCGTCCGCTGCCTGGCATCGTGAATCGCCAGAAGTAACCCTCCATCGCAACATTATGGGAGGCAAGCAGATTGCCGTACGGCAGGGTGGCACCCGAGGCGCGGTACGCGGGACGCTTCACGGTCCCAATACTGCCTGTGATGCGGTGACCTGAGCGACGAGGCGGCCTTCGTCGTCGCGAATCTCGGTCACGACCGCGACGGTGCTGCGCCCCGCATGCAATGGCCGGGCGGTTGCGGTGACCGTGCCCTTGCGCACCCCGCGAGTGAACACGGTCGACGAACTGGTGGTGGAAGTGCTTGCACCGGGCGGAAGATTGAGGAATGCACAGACGGCGCCGACGCTGTCTGCCAGCGTCATCAAGGCGCCGCCGTGCATTCCGTTGCCGGCGGTGGTGCGGTGGCTGTCCCAATCCAGATGGCCGACAACCTGTTCGGGTGCCGCGCTGTCCAACTGAATTCCGGTGTGAACTGCAAAAGGCATGCTCGCGACAAGTTGTTCGAGGTCCATGCCTACCGATGGTAACGAGCCGCCGAAACCTCCGTCGGGACTTCGGTTTATCGAGGGCGGTGAATTCAGAGGGGAAGGGCGGTTTCGGACAGACCTTCCGGCGCGTTGCGGCGACGGAACCACTCGGTGCCGAATGCCGCGGCGAGCTGCTCCGTCGGCATTTCGAGGAACGGGCCGAAATCGCCGACCTGCGTCGCGTGTGCGTACATGGCCGCGCGCTTGGACGAGATCACCGAACTGACATCGACGGCGGTGGTGAGTTGGTCTGCCGGAAGCCCGAACGATTCGATGTCCGGCGGCTGCGCCTCTTCGGTCCACTCGGGGTTGGCCTGCATCAGCATCTTCATGTGATCGCGGTTGGTGGACGCCTCGTAGACGAACGGCGTGCCTGCGAGTTCTGCGGCCCGGACGCCGACATGGTGGACCTGGATGTGATCCGGGTGCCCGTATCCGCCGTTGGGGTCGTAGATGGTCAGGACATCGGCGTTCTCTTCACGAAGAACCTCGGCAAGACGCTCGGCGGCCTTCTCGACGTCGACGTTGCAGAACGCTTCCGGATTCTCGTTCTCGGGCGTACCCACCATCCCCGAATCCGGGTAATGCAGGGACACGACGCGATTGGCGCCCAACGCGTCGGTGGACGCCTCGAGTTCACGGCTGCGGCGCTGAGCCAACGTCTCGTATTCGTCCAACAGGCCGTCGGGGAATTCACCGAGAGCACCGTCGGTAGCGGTGACGACTACGACGCGGTGACCTGCGTCGGCGGCCATTCTCATCACGCCACCCGTAGTGAAAACTTCGTCATCGGGATGGGCGTGGAAACACACCAGGACACTCATTCGCGCAATCGTAAGGCAAGTTACCGACAGGTCAACCCGAGCGCACAGTGAAAACGATTTGTCGAGTCGGCCTCGGCTCTGTGAACCTTGTTCAGTGCACGAGAAGCTGACATGAGCGAATCCACCAACAAAGGCCTGCTGAGCGCCTACCGCGAGATCTTTGCCGCCCCCGGTTCGGTCGCATTCTCGGCCGCCGGATTTGTCGCAAGGCTGCCGATCGCCATGATCGGCATCGGAATCGTGACGATGATCTCGCAACTTCGTGGTGACTACGCGCTCGCCGGCGCGCTCGCCGCGGTTTTTGCGCTCTCGTCGGCGATCATCGCGCCCGCGGTCTCACGTGCGGTCGACCGCTTCGGCCAGCGTGCGGTCCTGCCGATTGCCGCAGCCGTGAGCGTCACGGCGATCGGGGCGCTCTTGCTCGCAGTGCGGATGGAAGCTCCCGATTGGCTGCTTTTCGTTCTGGTCGTCCCCGGCGGCGCCACCCCGACGATCGGCGCGATGATCCGCGCCCGGTGGGTGGCGATCTATGTCGGAAAACCTCAGCTGCGCACCGCCTTCGCCTTCGAATCCGTGGTGGACGAACTCTGTTTCGTGGCGGGCCCCGTCATTTCGGTCGGCCTGAGTATCGGGCTCTTTCCCGAGGCCGGACCGCTGGCGGGACTGATTCTGCTGGTCACCGGAACCCTGCTGCTGGTCATACAGCGAGGAACCGAACCGAAGGTGCATCCGCGCCGACCCGGCCGCGGACGGTCGGTTCTCGGTAATCACGTGATGTGGATCGTCATCGTGATCATGGTGATGCTCGGAACGATCTTCGGCGTCATCGACGTCGGCGCCATCGCGTTCACCGAGGAACAGAATTCGCCGGGATCCGCGACGCTGGTCCTCGCGCTGTTCGCCGGCGGCTCGGGAATCGCGGGACTGATCTTCGGGTCGATGCACCCGGCGCGGTCGCTGCGAGGTCAGTTGATGATCGCGTCCTCCGCGGTCGCCGTTCTCAGCGTCCCACTACTCCTGGTCGGAAACGTGGCCGCACTCGCGGGCGCATACGTGTTGGCGGGCGCGACCGTCGCACCGACGCTCATCATCGCGACAGCCCTGGTCGAACAGATCGTCCCCCCGGAAAAGCTCACGGAGGGAATGACCCTGACGGTCACCGGCCTCGGCGTCGGCGTGGCGCTCGGGTCTGCGCTGGCCGGGCAACTGATCGACCGGTACGGCGTCCCGTCGGCGTACATGCTCGCGGTCGGCGCTGCAGTCGCAGCCTCTATCGTGACGGCATGTCTATTCGTGAAGCCGTCAGCGTCGACGGCACGTCCATCGTCTATCGAGTAACCGGAAATTCGGCGGGGACCCCGCTGGTGCTGCTGCACGGCTGGGCTCAGTCGTCGCAGTGCTGGGGCGAGCAGGTCCTCGCGGACCTGGCTGCGGACTACCGCCTGATCGCTGTCGATCTGCGCGGCCACGGATACTCCGATGCTCCCGAAACCGGATACGACGACTCCGCGAACTGGGCCGGCGACGTCGCGGCCGTTCTCGCGGCAGAAGGCGTCGCCGAGAACGCGATACTGCTCGGCTGGTCGTACGGCGGTCTGGTGATCTGCGATTATCTGGCAGCGCACGGAACCGGTGCGGTGGCGGGTGCGGTTCTGGTCGGTGCGATCACCAGCATCGGCCGCGGTGAGAAGGGCGGCAAGGTCGGCTCGGCGATGCGTAGCGCGGTTCCCGGCGCGATGTCCGAAGATCCCCGCGAGGCGATCAGGGCACTCGGCGCTTTCGGCAACGCTCTCACCGGCCCACCCGAGGGCAAGGGTGCAGCGTCGCAGGCCTTGTTCGGGTACAGCCTCTCGACCCGTCCGCGGGTACGAGCAGCATTGTTCAACCGTGCTGTCGGTCACGACGACTTGCTGCGCAACCTGGATATCCCCGTTCTCGTTCTGCACGGAACCGAGGACTCCGTCGTCGACGTGAGTGCAGGTAAGCACGCCGAGGAACTGATTCCCAAGTCCCAGGCGTCGTACTGGGAAGGCTGCAATCACGGCCCGTTCGTGGAGGATCCGACACGATTCGTGTCCGAAGTGCGAACCTTCATCTCGAGCCTCGGTTAGAGTTCGCGCCCGGTGAGGGGGCAGTATGGAGTCGTGACGCCCATGCACATTTCGCGCCCTCGCCGGGTGGCCGTTCTCTCGGTCCACACCTCGCCATTGGCGCAACCCGGCACCGGTGACGCGGGTGGGATGAACGTCTACGTTCTGCAATCCGCGATTCAGCTCGCCAAACGTGGCGTCGAGGTGGAGATATTCACCCGCGCGACGTCCTCGGCCGACGCACCCGTGGTGGACGCCGCTCCCGGAGTGCGGGTTCGGAACATTGCAGCTGGTCCCTTCGAAGGGCTGGACAAGGCGGATCTGCCGACTCAACTGTGTGCCTTCGTCGCGGGCGTTCTACGGGAGGAAGCGCGACACGAGCCCGGGTACTACAGCCTGATCCACTCGCACTACTGGTTGTCCGGGCAGGTCGGCTGGCTGGCTCGCGACCGTTGGGGCGTTCCCCTCGTACACACTGCACACACCCTCGCGGCGGTGAAGAATCTTTCGCTTGCCGAGGGAGACACCCCGGAGCCGGCAGCACGTCAGATCGGCGAGCAGCAAGTAGTCGCCGAGTCCGATCGCCTGGTCGCCAACACCACCGACGAAGCCAAGGCGCTGCACGAGTTGTACGGCGCAGATCCCACGCGTATCGACGTCGTGGCTCCCGGCGCCGATCTCACCCGCTATCGACCGGGCGATCGCGATTCAGCCCGCGCGTCGTTGGGGTTGGACCCGGGCGAGATCGTCGTGACTTTCGTCGGCCGCATCCAACCGCTCAAAGCGCCGGACGTTCTGCTGCGTGCTGCAGCCGAAGTGATCAGCCGCAGGCCCGGGTTGCCGCTGCGCATCCTCGTCGTCGGTGGCCCGTCCGGAACTGGTCTCGCGCGGCCGGACGTGCTGATCGAACTTGCACGATCACTCGGTATCACCGCGCAGGTGACGTTCTTGCCACCGCAGGCACCGGAGCGTCTCGCCGATGTCTACCGTGCCTCGGATCTGGTTGCGGTGCCGAGCTATTCGGAGTCCTTCGGGTTGGTCGCCATCGAAGCTCAAGCCTGCGGAACTCCCGTGATCGCCGCCGACGTCGGCGGACTGGGAGTAGCCGTACGCAACGGGGAGACAGGCCTGCTGGTTCAAGGACACCGCACCGAAGACTGGGCCGGCGCCCTCGAATCTTTGGTGACAGCGCCGACGCGCTTGGCCGAACTCGCCGCGCAGGCACCGCGTCACGCCGAGAATTTCTCGTGGGAACACACCGCGGACGGTTTGCTCGAGAGCTATCGCAAAGCCGCAGTCAACTACAACAACGGAACCGGTCCAAGCGACTTCTCGCCCCGCCGTGCGCGGGGTCTGTGGCGTCTGCGCCGGACCGGGGGAGTGCGTACATGAGCAGCATTTCGGACACCATCGAGCAGGCCCTCACCGAGCGCGAACTCGAATTCACCAGAAAAGACGACGCGCATTTCATCGTCGAACTTCCCGGTGAACACAAACTCAAGACGTCGACTCTGCTCACCGTCGGCAATCACGGTGTGCGGGTCGAGGCCTTCGTGTGCCGCAAGGTGGACGAGAACTTCGAAGGCGTCTACAAGTTCCTGCTCAAGCGCAACCGCCGTCTGTACGGGGTGGCGTACACACTCGACAAGGTCGGGGACATCTACCTGGTCGGCAAGATCGCGGAGCATGCCGTGACCGGCGATGAACTCGACCGAGTGCTCGGTCAGGTTCTCGAAGCCGCCGACGGCGATTTCAACGTCATCCTCGAACTCGGCTTTTCCTCTTCCATCAAGCGTGAGTGGGCGTGGCGGGTGTCGCGAGGCGAGTCGCTGGCGAATCTCGAACCGTTCAAGCACCTCATCGAGGAAGAGCCCGCGCAGAGCTGATCGAGCGGGGTGAGACACATCGCGGATGTGTCACGTAAAGTGGCCTTTACTTGTGACTGTCGTCACGGAATAATACTGTTCCCGTGAGTCACAGTAAGTTGGTCACACCACCCCGCCGCGCAACTTTTCGAGGAGCACAGTGAGCTTCAAGAGTCCGTTCCCCGACGTTGAAATCCCCAACCTCAGCGTCTACGACTTCCTGTTCGGAAATACCGACCCCGCAGACCTCGACAAGACGGCATTCGTCGAGGGCAGTTCGGGCGCAGTCACCACATACGCTTCGCTGATCGCACAGATCAACGGCGTTGCAGGCGCTCTCGCAGCGCGCGGACTCGCCGTCGGCGACGTGGTCGGGCTGCATTCGCCCAACGTCCCGGCCTTCGGTTCCGTCTTCCACGGCATCCTTCGTGCCGGTGGCGTCGCGACCACGATCAACGCGCTCTACACCGCCGAGGACATCGCCAAGCAGCTCACCGATTCCAAGGCCAAGTTCCTCTTCACCGTCTCGCCGCTCCTGCCGCAGGCAAAGGCAGCTGCTGACCTGGTCGGTATCCCGGCAGAGAACGTCTTCGTGCTCGACGGTGCCGAAGGCCATCTGTCGCTGCGAGATCTGCTCGGCGAGGGCGCAGCGGCGCCCGAGGTCTCCTTCGATCCGGCCACCCAGCTCGCGGTGCTGCCGTACTCGTCTGGCACCACCGGCCGACCCAAGGGGGTCATGCTCACCCATCGGAACCTCGTGGCCAACGTCTGCCAGATCATTCCGCGGATGGGCATCGAGACCGACGACAAGATTCTCGCGGTCCTGCCGTTCTTCCACATCTACGGCATGACTGTCCTGCTCAACGCTGCGCTCTACCGCCGCGCGAGCCTCATCACGATGCCGAAGTTCGATCTCGTCGAGTTCCTGCGGATCGTCGCCGAGCAGAAGTCGACGTACATCTTCGTCGCACCGCCCGTTGCCGTCGCGCTGGCAAAGCACCCGCTCGTCGATCAGTACGACCTCTCGAGCGTGCACACCATCTTCTCCGGTGCGGCCCCGCTCGACGCGGCGCTCGGCAAGGCCGTCGCCGACCGGTTGAACTGCCACGTCCGCCAGGGCTACGGCATGTCCGAGATGAGCCCGGTCTCGCACGCGATCCCCTTCGATCGTGACGACATCGCCCTCGACACGTGCGGTCCGACCATCGCCAACATGGAATGCAAGCTCGTCGACCCCGGAACGGGCGAAGAGGTCGCGTACCCGGCTCTCGGCTCGGACGGCGTCAGCGAGCCCGGCGAACTGTGGTGCAAGGGCCCGAACATCATGCTCGGCTACCTCGGCAACGACCAGGCCACCAAGGACACCCTCGACGACGACGGTTACCTGCACACCGGTGACATTGCGACCGTCGACGGCGACGGCGTCGTCAAGATCGTCGACCGCCTCAAGGAACTGATCAAGTACAAGGGCTACCAGGTTCCCCCGGCGGAACTCGAGGCCTTGCTGCTGACCCACCCGCAGATCGCCGACGCCGCCGTGATCGGCGTGCTCGACGCCGAGGGCGAAGAGGTCCCGAAGGCATTCGTCGTGCTCCAGGGCGGCGCCGAGTTGACCGAAGCCGATGTGATCTCGTTCGTCGCCGAGCGAGTCTCGCCGCACAAGAAGGTTCGCCAGGTTTCGTTCATCAGCACCGTGCCGAAATCCGCGGCCGGAAAGATCCTCCGCAAGGATCTGCGAACTGCGGAAGTAGCCCCGAGCTGATTTCCGGACAGGGTTGATCAAGAAGGGTTCCGGTACTCGTGCCAGGATGAACGCCATGAGTATCGGAACCCTGGTCCTGCTCCGCCACGGCGAGAGCGAATGGAATGCACTCAATCTGTTCACCGGCTGGGTGGACGTACACCTGACAGACAAGGGCATGGCCGAGGGCAAGCGCGCCGGCGAACTGCTCGCCGAGCACAACCTGTTGCCCGACGTTCTCTACACGTCTCTGCTGCGCCGCGCGATCAGCACGGCCAACCTCGCACTCGACGCCGCCGATCGCCACTGGATCCCGGTAGTGCGCGACTGGCGTCTCAACGAGCGCCACTACGGCGCTCTGCAGGGCAAGAACAAGGCGCAGACCAAGGAAGAGTACGGAAACGAGCAGTTCATGCTCTGGCGTCGTAGCTACGACACCCCGCCGCCCGCCATCGAAGCCGGCAGCGAGTACAGCCAGGACACCGATCCTCGGTACGCGAACCTCGACGAGGTTCCCTTGACCGAGTGCCTGCTCGACGTCGTCAAGCGTCTGATCCCGTACTGGGAGGACACCATCTCCCAGGAGCTGCTCGCCGGCCGGAACGTGCTGGTCACCGCACACGGCAACTCGCTGCGTGCATTGGTCAAGCACCTCGACGGCATCTCGGACGAGGACATCGCGGGCCTGAACATCCCGACCGGAATCCCGCTGCGTTACGACCTCGACGAGAACCTGAAGCCGCTCAATCCCGGCGGCACCTACCTGGATCCGGAGGCCGCAGCTGCCGGCGCCGCCGCGGTGGCGAATCAGGGCGGAAAGTAGCAACCCGATGATGTGCGTCGAGGCCCCCCGAACAGTGTTTTCGGGGGGCCTCGGCCAACAACAGATGAACGAAGAACCAACGCCGTCCACCTGGCGGATTACGCGGGCGGGAACGTCCGAACCCGCCGTAACCGACACTTCGCGCGAACGTACGATTGCGCCGTGAGTGTCGTGATTGCAGTGCTGCTGGTCGTGGTCGCCGGCTTGGTCGGCTACCTCGTCGGCGGGGTGCTGGTACCCAGGCTGTCGTCGCGCCAGAGTCAGCGCTCGGACGAACAGACCGGGCTCACGATGTCTCAGGTTCTCGACCTCATCGTGTTGGCTTCGGAAAGCGGTATCGCCGTCGTCGACGGTTTCCACGACGTCGTGCTCTTCAACCCTCGCGCCGAGGAACTCGGCCTCGTCAAGAATCGTCTGGTCGACGAGCGAGCTTGGCGGGCTGCTCAGGAAGTTCTGCGGACGGGCCAAGCCGTCGAGGTCGATCTGACGGCGCAGACCGCTCAGCGCGGCCGCGACAAGATCGCGGTACGTGGCACGGCCCGGTTGCTCAGCAAGGACGATCGCAATTTCGTGGTCCTGTTCGCCGATGACGATTCCGAGCAGGTCCGCATGGAGGCGACGCGACGCGATTTCGTCGCGAACGTCAGCCACGAACTCAAGACGCCGGTCGGCGCGATGAGTTTGCTCGCGGAGGCACTGCTCGAATCTGCTGACGACCCGGAATCGGTGCGGCACTTCGGCGAACGGGTGCTGGGCGAGTCGATTCGTCTGGGCAAGATGGTCACCGAGTTGATCGCACTCTCGCGCCTCCAGGGCGCCGAGAAGCTGCCGGATCTCGACGTGGTCGACGTCGACACCGTGGTGTCCGAGGCACTGTCGAGGTCGAATCTGTCGGCCGAGGCCGCCGGGATCACCGTCACCACCGACCATCCGAGTGGGCTGGAAGTACTCGGGGATCAGACTCTCCTCGTCACAGCATTGTCCAACCTCATCGAGAACGCTATTGCTTACTCGCCCAAGGGTTCTCCGGTGTCCGTCAGTCGGTCGGTACGCGGCGACAACGTCGCGATCGCAGTCACCGACCGAGGAGAAGGCATCGCGAAAGCGGACCAGGAGCGAGTGTTCGAGAGATTCTTCCGCGTGGACAAGGCGCGGTCACGGCAGACCGGCGGAACCGGTCTGGGGCTGGCGATCGTCAAACACGTCGCGGCCAATCACAACGGCTCCATCGAACTGTGGAGCAAACCGGGAACAGGGTCTACCTTCACGTTGCAGATACCGGCACACGTGGAGTCGGACGACGACATCGACTCTGACGACGCGGGAACCGCCGGTTCCACGCGGATCGGCAGACGAGAACAAGGCAGTAGAGAAAACGGCATGGAGGCCAAACGATGACGAGTGTGCTGATCGTGGAGGACGAGGAGTCCTTGGCGGACCCGCTGGCGTTCCTGCTCCGCAAGGAGGGCTTCGAGACCACCATCGTCAACGACGGACCGTCGGCGTTGGCGGAATTCGATCGCTCCGGAGCGGACATCGTCCTGCTCGACCTCATGCTGCCCGGCATGAGTGGCACCGACGTCTGCAAGGCGCTGCGGTCGCGCTCCGGCGTTCCCGTCATCATGGTGACGGCGCGTGACAGTGAGATCGACAAGGTCGTCGGCCTCGAACTCGGTGCGGACGACTATGTGACCAAACCGTATTCGGCGCGCGAGCTGATCGCCCGCATCCGTGCGGTGCTGCGCCGCGGGGTGGAGAACGAGGCGGATCTCGCCTCCGACAACGGGGTGCTCGAGGCCGGACCGGTGCGGATGGACGTCGAGCGCCACGTCGTACAGGTTGCCGGTAACCCGGTGACGTTGCCGCTCAAGGAGTTCGACCTCCTCGAGTACCTGCTCCGCAACTCCGGCCGGGTGTTGACCCGTGGACAGTTGATCGACCGCGTCTGGGGCGCCGACTACGTCGGTGACACCAAAACCCTTGACGTACACGTGAAGCGGTTGCGTTCGAAGATCGAATCGGATCCGGCCAAGCCCGAACACCTGGTCACGGTCCGAGGATTGGGCTACAAGCTCGAAGCGTGATCGAACCTCGAGACGAATTCAGCCGCTCACACGATCGTGTGAGCGGCTGAATTCTTATTGTTTACGTGGAGTCAGCCCTGAGCTTTGTTCTGAGCGATCGTGGTCGCCGGATGGACTGCTATGAGGCCGAGGCCGGCGCGACGCCTGCAGAGGCGAGCCAGCTCGTCGTACGCACGCTTTCCGAGAAGCTCTGTCAGTTCCGGCCCGTAGGACTGCCAGACCTGCCGCTCCCCGACATGAGCGTCGGGGGAGCCGGAGCAGTACCAGGCGAGGTCGTCGCCGCCCTCACCCCAGCCGCGGCGGTCGTACTCGGTGATCGTGGTCTTGAGGATCTGAACGCCGTCCGGCCGGTCGACCCAGTCCTGGGTGCGGCGGATGGGTAGCTGCCAGCACACGTCCGGCTTCACCTCGAGCGGCTCGATGCCCTTCTTGAGCGCCATGGAATGCAGTGCGCAGCCCTCGCCGCCGGCAAAACCCGGCCGGTTGAGGAAGATGCATGCACCTTTGTAGCGGCGGGTGCGCAGCGCGGGCTCGTCCTCGAGGTCGTCTTCTTCGACGTAGCCCTTCTTGCCGAGACCCTTTTCCATGAACTGCCAGTCTTCGGCTGTGAGCATTTTCACTGACGCATCGAGCTTGTCCTGATCCTCCTGATCGGAGAGGAAAGCGCCGTGCGAGCAGCAGCCGTCGTCCGGGCGGTCGCCGATGATGCCCTGACACGCCGGCGTGCCGAACACGCAGGTCCAATGCGAGAGCAACCACGTCATATCAGCGGAAATGAGGTGCTCGGAGTTGTCCGGATCGACAAATTCGACCCATTCGCGCGGGAAATCGAGATCGACCTCGGGGCTCGGAGTCATCTTGTGGGACCGGTCTGGGTTACCTGCTGTCACAAGGGCCGACGGTAGACCCAGTAACGTGGCGATGTGCGACTAGGGGTACTCGACGTCGGAAGCAATACCGTCCATCTATTGGTTGTGGACGCCCATCGGGGCGGCCACCCAACACCCATGAGCTCGACCAAGTCCACGTTGAGGCTGGCAGAAAACACTGACGACCGCGGCGATATCACCACGTCAGGGGCCGATCGCTTGGTGTCGACGGTCTCCGAATTCGCCGGTATCGCCAAGACGTCCGGATGCGAGGAAATGATGGCTTTTGCCACTTCCGCCGTCCGTGACGCCAACAATTCCGAAGCTGTGCTCGCCCGCGTCCGCGCCGAGACCGGAGTAAATCTCGAGGTTCTCTCCGGGGTCGACGAAGCCCGCCTGACCTTTCTGGCCGTGCGCCGCTGGTACGGCTGGAGCGCCGGACGCATCCTGAACCTGGACATCGGCGGCGGCTCGCTCGAACTCACCGCAGGCGGTGACGAGGATCCGGACGTCGCCTTCTCACTGCAACTCGGTGCGGGACGGTTGACGCGCGACTGGCTACAGGCTGATCCGCCGGGCAAGCGCCGGGTCGCTGTATTGCGCGACTGGCTGGACGCGGAGTTGGTCGGACCAGCCAAGGAACTGCGCGCCGCCGGCGACTGGGACCGCACGGTCGGGACCTCGAAGACCTTCCGATCGTTGGCTCGGCTCACCGGCGCGGCCCCTTCTGCCGCAGGCCCCCGGGCAAAACGGACCCTGACTTCCAGCGGACTCAGGCAACTCATAGCCTTCATATCCAGGATGACGGCAGCGGACCGTGCAGAATTGGAAGGAGTGAGCTCGGATCGGTCACAGCAGATTGTGGCCGGCGCGCTCATCGCAGAGGCAACCATGCGGGCGCTCGGAGTGGACGAACTGGAAATTTGTCCCTGGGCACTGCGTGAGGGTCTGATTCTGCGAAAGCTCGACACAGAAATGGGCGGTGAATTGGTGGTGAGTGCTTGATGACCGAGGACAGTCAGCAGATTTCCGTAGCGGAACTGCTCAAGCGGAACGGTCAGAGCGTCGAATCCCGAGGTGGACGACGCCGGCGCGGCGTAGCCGGTGGCATCTCCGTCGCCGAACTGACGGGTGAGATCCCGATCGTTCGCCAGTCGGGATCGCGCGCGGCCGCCGAGCCAGAGTCGGACGAACCAGCAGCCCAGCCTGAAGCAGCTGCGCCAGAAAGCGCTGCATCTTCTGAACCAGCCCAGGCTGTCGCGGAAACTGCCAAGTCAGCCGAACCGGCACCGAAGGTTCCCGCCGACCGCACCGCAGCCTTCGCCGTCTCGTTCGACGACGACGATGACGATGACGAGCCGCAGGCACCCAAGGCCGAATCGAAGCCGGTTGCCACACCGCCGGTGACCACTCCGAAGCCGACTTCCACGCCATCGCCGGGACAGACCTCGAAGTCCTCGCCCGGACAGTGGGTGAGCCGGGCGCCGCTCAACTCCTCGTCACCGACGCAGGTAACGCAGGAACCAGCACTGCTGTCGGGTCAGACCCTGGCGGGCGATCTGATGCGTCAGGAGCGCGCCGCAACCCAGTCGCCGTCGTTGCGTCCGCCGATCCTGCCGCCGCGTGTCCCCACTCCTGTCGTGAAGGCACCTGCACCGACTGCTCCTGCTCCGGCCGCGCCGGAAGAGAGCACCGAACTGATCGACAAGATCGCAGACGCGGATGCCGGCGAGGCCGAATCGACCGCCGTGGTCGATCTGGTCAAGGCGCCGGCAGTCGATGACGGTGCAAAAAAGTCCAGTGCCGTCGCGGAGTCCGATGTCGAAGCCGAACCGGCAGCGGAAGAGGCAGGCGAGCGTAACTCGATCCGTGAATGGGCAGTGCTTGCCGGTCAGGTGGTTGTTGCACTGATCGTCGGCGGCGCGATGTTCAAGGGCTTCGAGAAGCTGTGGGACATGCTGCCGTGGGTGGCGTTGGTGCTCGCGCTGATCGTGATCGTCGGCTTGGTGGCCGTCGTGCGGGTTCTGCGCAAGACGGACGACATCACGAGTTTCGTGATCGCGGTGGTCGTCGGCATGATCGTGACGCTCGGTCCACTGGCGTTCTTGTTGACCTCGGGTTGATCGGACGATGATCGGGGGATCGCAGCGCATGGTTCGTCGGCCGATCGCTGTCGGCTTGTCGACGGCTTCGGTATATCCGGAGAACACGGAAGCAGCATTTCGCTACGCCGCTGATCTCGGATACGACGGTGTCGAACTGATGGTGTGGGCCGAATCCGTGAGTCAGGACATCGGTGCTGTGGCTGCCCTCGTTCGCAAGTATGCGATTCCGGTGCAGGCCGTGCATGCGCCGTGTCTGCTGATTTCGCAGCGCGTGTGGGGTTCCGATCCGGTCGAGAAGCTCGAGCGTTCGGTACGCACTGCCGAAACCTTGGGAGCGACGACGGTGGTCGTCCACCCGCCGTTCCGGTGGCAGCGCAAGTACGCCGAAGGCTTCGCGGAACAGGTTGTCGATCTCGAATCGAAGAGCAGCGTCGTGGTGGCGGTGGAGAACATGTTCCCCATGCGCGCCGACAGCTTCTTCGGCGGCAAGGACAAGTCCGCGGAGCGTCTGCGTAAACGTGGTGGTCCGGGGGCAGCGTTGTCCGCGTTCAGTCCGTCGTACGACCCGACCGATTCCGATCACGCTCACTACACACTCGACCTGTCGCACACCGCGACGGCGGGCATGGATGCCTTGGAGTTGGCCTCCCGTATGGGCAAGGGGCTCGAGCACCTGCACCTGGCCGACGGTCGCGGGGCGTCGATGGACGAGCACCTGATTCCGGGGCATGGCTCACAGCCGTGCGCGGAGTTGTGTCAGCAATTGGCTGCGAGCGAATTCAGCGGCCAGGCTGTCATCGAGATCAACACGCAGAACGCGCGCACCCGGCGGGAGCGGTCGTCGATGCTGGCGCAGGCGCTCGCGTTTGCACGCGAGCACCTGGCACGCTCAGCGGTGGCCGGCAAGTAGCGCAGCTTCGAACTGCGCGCGTACCTTCTCGACGTGTGCGTCGAGGTCTTTGGTCTCCCAGCCTTCGGTCGAGATGGGATCGAGCACCGAGACGTAGACCGGGCCTGGATGGGCGACAAGCGAATTGCGCCACATCCGTTCACCCGCGTTGTGAATCACCACGGGCACGATCGGCACACCGGCTTGGATCGCCAAGTGGAATCCGCCCTTCTTGAAAGGGCCCAGGCGTGGCGTCGGAGAACGGGTGCCCTCCGGAGCTATGACTATCGAGACACCATTCTTGAGCTTGTCGACTGCCGGTTGCAGTGCAGCCTTCGCTTTTGTGGTGTCGGTGCGGTCGATGTACGCGACGTCGAGCAGTGCGCCGACGGGCATGAACCGCGGATCGCTTGCCGCTTCCTTCTTCGCGACCCCGGTCACGTCACGCTTGATCACAGTTCCCAGGACCAACATGTCCAGGGAACTCTGATGGTTGAACATGAACACCGCCGGGCGGTGGTCCCACACGTTGTGCTCGCCGTCGATCTCGACGTCGATGCCGAGCAGTGAGAGCGAGATGTCGGGGCCGTAGGTGCCGACCAGGTTCGCACCCAGTTGACGGTTGCCGGTGACGATGCCCGCCGACGCGCCGAGGGCGGCGGTGGCAGCAAGCGCACCCATGGCGGTTGCCGTTCGGATCGTCGAGATCGGTGTTGCGCCGCGTTGCGGTTTACGCAGGCTGACCGAAGGCCAGTGATTGCGCAACGCGATCCTGGCCAGACCACGATCGGGATTCAACGCGACAGGTCGCCCGACGGCCTCGAGCATGAAGACGTCTTCGACACCGTTGGAGTACGCAAACGCGTTCTTCAAGTCGGCGCCCATCTTCTCGGCATAGCCCGCAAGGGCATTGGCCTTGGCCGGCCCCCACAGAGCGGGCGAGGACAGTTCGCCGGTGAGCATGCCGTCGACGACTTCGGGTTCGGTGCACAGCACGTCTTCGATGTCGAGATCTTCGGCGACGTACTTGGCCTGGAACGGAGTCGCCGACGTGGCCATCACGATCGTGTGGCCGGCTCGCCGGTGCGCCGCCAGTAGCCCACGGGCTTCCGGGTAGATCATCGCGGCGATCTCCTGCTTGAACAGCCGCCGCCCCCAGTCGTTGAGTTCCTCGACGGTACGGCCGCCCAGGGCGCGAACGCCGATGTCCATCAGCGCTCCGACATCAGCGCCACGGAACTGGGTGTCGATCGCGGCGCCGGTGGTGCGCAACAATTCGCCGACGCTGATATCCAAGCGTCGCAGGCGGTCTCGGTACACAACGCTGGCTGAGTACCCGCTGATCAACGTGCCGTCGAGGTCGAAGGCGGCGATCGTTCCGGGCCCGGGAGGCGCGGCTTCGATGGCGGAGTGCAGACGCTCGAGTCCGGTCACAGTCCTACTTCCTCGTTCTCGGCGGGCGCTCGGTTTGCTTCTGGAATGGTCACTACTGCTGCGGCGTCGGGCACGGGCATTGCCACCTGATCGAGCCGTGCGTGCGCGAGTGCTCGGATATGGCGCAGACGTTCGACCTGGACCTTGATCTCCGCGGCAAACGCCAGGCGCCTGGCCCGGACTCCGTCGTCGTCGACTTCGATCAAGTTACGGTTGCGCGCCAAATTCAGTGCAGTGGCGAACAACTCACCGGAGACCGATTCGTTGCTGGCGATCTGCTGCCGCAGGCGACGCTGATGTGCGACGTCGATGCAGTTGCTGATGAAGGACTTTTCGTCGAACGACGTCGAAATCGGCGCGAGCACAAGCTGATCGGCGACAACCTGGTACGCCTCGAGGAACGGTTGCAGCACTCGGTGCGCGAGGTACGGCCGCACCGTCTCGATCATGTGCTCGGTTCGTTTGTCGGCGGCCATGACGGTTTCCCACTCGGGATCGATCAGGGTCAGCTCGGTTCGCATCTCCTGCTCGAACGTGTCCCGGTCGCTGAAGAAGAACTCGAACTTCATCAGGTCGCGGATGCGCTTGGCCTCGGCCCAACCGTCTCCGACGGGATCCTCGAACCGCTCTTCGACGGCTGCCTGGAGCACGAGTTCGGTGATGGCACGCACGACGAGAAAGTGAATTGTGTTGTTGCGGTAGAAGGCAGCAACAAGGTGCTGGTCCTTGCCGAGGTAGAAGACCTGCTCGCCGCCGCGATCGAAGCGCTCGAGCACACCGGAATCGACGTGTGTCTGCAGCGCCTTCTCGATGACACGCGGATCGGACAGTTCGACGTCGCCGGCGATCGGAAGATTTCGCGCGGTGATGTATCCGAACAGCGGCGTGAGAATCGCGGTGAGTTCACGAACTGTCAACGCCCGGTCTTCGATTCCGAGGAACGCCAACATCGCCAGTGAAGACACGGTCACCGGTGTGACCTCGTTGATGCGGTGACACACCTCGATGCCGGCCTTTTGAATGGCGAGGCGCTGATCGGTTTCCTGGCTGAGTGCATCCGCGAGTGAGAGCGGCCGTCCGATGGTCACGTGCGCGACGCCGTTGCGTTTTCCCTGTGCGCGTACGTAACCCACCATCCAGCGCAGGCCTTCCGGTGTCTTCTCGGCGCCGAGTGCCTCGGCAGCCATTGCCCCGACCTCGTAGAGCTGGTCGTAGCTCAGCGCGACGGGGACGAGGTACACGTCGGATGCGCCGCTGACCTGAAAGGCCTTGGTCAGGTAGGTCAGGAGACCGAAGCGCGGTGGGCGTAGTTTCCCGGTACGCCCGCGTCCACCTTCGATGTACCACTCCAGATTGAAGCGTTTGGTGAGCAGGTAGCGCATGTACTCGTGCATCGACCACTTGTAGACCTCGTCGTTGCCGATGCTTCGACGAATGAAGACGGTGCCGCTGCGCTTGAGGATCGAGCCCATGGGCCAGAAGCTGATGTTGAGGCCGCCCATGACGTGATTGAGCGGCAAGCCGTTCGCGATCAATGCCGGACGCAGGACGAGGGGATCGAGGTACGAACGGTGACTGGGGAGGAAGACCAGTGAGTGTTCCTTGTTCAGCTCACGGAGTTCCTCGAAGCGGCTCGTGTCCACGTCCAGCTTGTAGGCGCGAGCGAAGTAGCGGCCCAGGCGATCCCACACCGCGATGGCCTGGCGACTCTGGGTGGCAACCATTTCTTCGAGAGCTTCACGGGCGCGGCGGTCGACTTCGGCGACGGCGATGTTCAACCGGTCGGCCAAAGCCATCACCTCGGTGGTGAACCGGCGGGTGTCGGTGATCTCGTCGACGACGAACCGCGACACCTTGTACTGGCCACCCAGAAGGCCCAATTCGGCGCGCTCGAGTGCGAGGGCGGCCTGCCGCCGGATGAACTCGGGTAGTGAACCGCCACCGCTCTTTTCGAGGCGACGCTCGAGATCGCTCAGTGGTGCTGGTTCACCTTCGATGACCTGGCACCGTGAAGGGTCGGTGCGCAGGGTTCTGCGTTGCGCACCGCGTCCGGGGTGGAGGGGATCGCGCGGTGCCAGCGCATCACGCAGTCGCACCGCGACATTGTGTTTGGTATGGGTGTCCGGAATCCACACCACTCGAAGCGGTGCGAGCATCGGGTCGTCGGTCCGAGCCGCCAGTTCTGCCAGGGTCTTGTCGGTGATGTTCACGGTGACCGGCCGAGCTTCGGATGAGGTTGCCTTGTCGGCAAGCCACTTTCGCAGCACGCCGGCTTCGGCCTCTGTCATGGTTTCGGTGAGGTACACGCGCGGGTTGGTCGTGTTCTCGCTCATGACTCACGCACCTTCCGTTGGGACTCCGAGAGCCACGATCTCGTCCAGGCTCTCCTGCAAGCACTGCATCAGCAGCGCGGGCTTCGTGATCGCGGCGGTGTCGAGATTGATTCCGATACAGCACACCCCGACGTGGGAGACCAGTGTCGCCATCGCCGCGCAACCGGGCGCCGGGCCGAACGGGAACATCCGCTCGATCTTCGCTCCGGCGAGATAGACCGGAACCGGTACGCCGGCGACGTTGCTAGCCTGCAGGTCCAGTCCTGTCGACTGGGACAGATACCAGTTCGCGAGTAGATAATTCGGCAGGCGAGCGAGGATCGGGGCGGCAACGTCGAGAGCGTCCAACGCGGGTTCCTCACGCAGACCCAGAACGATTTCTCGCACCTGCCTGATGCGTTTGGCCGGATCCGTTTCGGCGACCGGGCCGTTGAAGCGAACGGCTGCAAACCGGTTGCCGCCGTTGGCATCCGCGCCCGTGCGCATGCTGATCGGCATACCCATCGGGATGCTCTCGACGGATTGTCCGAAGGCTTCGTGGTAGCGATGGAAGCCGCCGAGCAAAGCGGCGACGTAAGCGTCGTTGAGTGAGCCGCCGGCAGCTTTTGCTCCGGCTTTGAGCTCGGGAACACCCACTTCGAGAGTTCCGAACCACCGTCCGAGACCACGATCGTGGAGCAGAGGGGAACCGGAACGAGCTGGGGGAGTGACGATCTTGCGGAGTGAATTGGCGTACCCGAGGACCTCGGAAGCCGTGCTGAACGGACTCGAGATCGCCGTGGTCGCAACATTGGTGGCGCCGCGAACCAGCTTGGCGATACGGGATGGCGCACGCCGGATCTCGCTGACGACCTCCTCGCCGAATGCGCCTACCGACGACAGGTGCTCCGGAGCCGGCGGTGTGCGGTCGGGCTTGTTCGGAGTGGGATCCGGGCGCCTGCTGTGCAGCAGCGTCATCATCTGGATGCCGCCCATGCCGTCGGTGATGGAGTGGTGAGTCTTGACCACGAACACGGCACGACCGTCGTCGAGACCTTCGATGAGCAGCGCGCTCCACGGCGGCCGAGCCTTGTCGAAAGGTTCGGTCGCAAGGTGACGACACATGCGCAGTGCGTGATCGAAGTCCGCCGGAGCAGGCAGGCGGACGCGTCGTAGGTGGTAGCCGATGTCGAACTCGGGATCAACCGACCACACCGGATTGCCCAGTTGCATCGCCGGTTCCACCGCGCGCATACGAATACGCGGAACCACGTGCGATGCCCACTCGACTGCGTCGAGAAGTCGATCCCAGTCCGGAGCTCGATCGAGAACCTCTACCGCAACGATCGGTGAGCGCAGTTGCGGCTGCGCCTCTTCCATCCGCCACATTCCCGTCTCGAAGTCGGACATCGTGCGGTTTGCCCCCCAGGCAACCGCGGAAAGGTCGACGTCGACCGCGCTCGGAGGAACAAATGGATTGCTGTTGGCCATACGTCAAGAACTCCCTCGGTCTGCGGATCCACCCCGCGCATCTCTGCTTCTAAGTGTGGACCCGTGACAGTGGGCGCGTCCCGGTTTCGGTGTCAGCCGACAGGTGTGACGTTCGTCAGTTAAGGGCTAATCGGACATGCCTGGAAATTCGACCAGCGTTCACGAAGTGACGCCGACGGCTTTCAGAGCTATCTCGCGGTAGAGAACACTGACTTCGCGCGGAGTCTGCGGTCCGTCGAGTCGATACCAGAGGACGACGGACTGACACATGCCCAGCAGTGCGCGGCCCGTTCCGGTGATGTCCGGGACCGTGAACTCACCGCTGTCGACGCCTGCCGTCAAAACGTCGACGAGTAGATTCTCGAGCTTCTTTCGTTTGGCGGCGTAGCTCTTTCGTTCGGCGTCCTCGAGGTACCGCAGTTCGGAATCGAGGAACGCGATATCGGAGCGACTGGTCATGTGCAGAACACACGCCTCGACGAGATTGCCGAACTGTGCCGTCGGTGACGGTCCGGCAGCGTCGACCGCAGCGCTCGCGCGTGCGGTGACGTTCTCGATGCCCGGTTCCATCAGCGCGACGAGAATGCCTTGTTTGTTGCCGTGGTGGTAGTACAGCGTCGGCACTGTGACGCCGGCGCGTTTTGCAATGTCACGAACCGACGCTCCGTGGTAACCGAGTTCGTGGAAGACCTCGAGTGCGGCGGTGAGCAGAGGAGTCAGCGTCAGTGGTTCGACGATGCGCCACTGTTCGTCGGGTTGAGCCCCCGACTGCAAATCCGTCATTCCGCCTGTTCGCTCCGTTCGGAAATTTCTGGTGGTGTGCGCAGAGAAGGTTCAACCCTAGCGCAAGGCGTGTCCTGCCTGCCGATGCTCGGCCACCATTGGATAGCATCACTATCCAATGGTGGCCCGAGCGAGTTGGACGGAGGAGCGGTGAAGGTTTCCGAATTGGCCGCACAGTCCGGCGTTGCATTGGCCACGATCAAGTACTACCTCCGTGAAGGTCTGCTGATGCCTGGTGAACCGACCAGCGCGACGGGAGCGAGGTACGGCGAACAGCACGTCCGGCGACTCGCGTTGATCAGGGCGCTGGCCGGGGCGGGACTCGCGATTCCACGGATTCGTGCGGTGCTCGAATTGGTGGACAGTGACGAGCGATCCGAATTCGAGACTTTCGGTCGCGCGATCGCGCAACTACCGCCCTACGTCGATCCGGTGCCGGATCAACAGTTCCCCAGAGCTCGCAAGGTTCTGGAGTTTCTCGGTCAGGTCTACGAGCCGAGGTACGTGGCGGTTGCTCACCTCGAGCGTGCACTGATCGGTCTCGAGGGTGCCGGACTGAGCCTCTCGGACGAGCGATTGCGCGCATACGGCGACCACATCCGAGGAATTGCCGAAGTGGAAATCGAGCTGATGCCCACCAGTTCGACCGAGGACGGCATTCGCTATGCGGTCCTCGGAACCGCCATGTACGAACCCGTCCTGACAGCATTGCGACGCCTGGCGCACCAAGACTTGGCCGCACGACATTTCCCGCAACACCGAGAAAGCACCGAACAGGAAAATCGATGAGCACCAGTCCCTTTCAAGATCTCAATCGCCTCACCTCGCTCGGCGACGGGCGATACACCGCAACGATCGATCCGATCTGGACCATCGGGCCGAAAGTGCACGGCGGCTCCATGATGGCTGTGTGCGCCGCTGCCGCGCGTCAATGTCTGCGAGACGGCGCAGGTGAGAACGACTCGCTTCTGAAGATGCAGCCACTCGCGGTGAGCGCCAACTATCTGTCCGCCCCCGACCCCGGTGAAGTCGAATTGGAGGTGATCGTCCGAAAGCAGGGACGCCAGGTCGCGTTGTTCGACGTCGAGTTGAGCCAGGCGGGACGCAGCGCTGTTCGCGCGGCGGTCACGCTCGGATTCCCCGATGACGGCGACCCCACCTTCGTCACTGCCTCGTCGATCGACGACATGTCACCGGAACCGCCGGAGAGTGCGGTGGCCGTCATCGGCGATCACCCGATGGCGCAGGTCGTGCACGTCGGGCAGGGCTGCGACATGCGAATCGACACCACCTCGGCGCACTTCCTGACCGGCAGTCAAGGCGAGGCCGAGGTCAGGATGTGGGTTCGTCCTCGACCCGAGGACGAGAACGACATCGACACCGCTGTGCTGTTCGCGATCATGGCGGGCGACATCAGCGCGCCCGTGACGATGAACCGCGGCCTGTTCGGGTGGGCGCCGACCGTGCAGTTGACGACGTACCTGCGCCGACTGCCGACGCCGGGATGGCTTCGCGTGCGGGCAAGCTCGGATGTTCTGGGCAGCACGTGGTTCGAAGAGGATCATGCTGTTCTCGATTCGACGGGCGCAGTCGTCGTACAGAGTCGTCAATTGGCGATGATGCCCCGCTAGGGTCGATCGCTGCGGTCGTGGCAGGCTGTTCGCCATGACAAGAATTGCGATTATCGGTGGCGGCAAGATCGGCGAGGCGCTGATCTCCGGGCTGTTGCAGGCCGGCCACGCCATCAAGGATCTGGTTGTCGCCGAGCAGTATCAACCTCGCGCAGACGAATTGATCGCCGAATACTCCATCCGCGTCAGCACGATCGCCGACGCCGCCGAGGGCGCAGACGTCATCGTCATCGCGGTCAAGCCCGGCGACGTCGAATCGGCGCTCACCGCGTTGACGAAGGTCGATCTGGACGGCGACCTCGAGCAATTGATCGTTTCCCTTGCGGCGGGTATCCCGACCGGGTTCTTCGAAACGCGTCTGCCCGCAGGGTTCCCGGTCATCCGCGTCATGCCGAACACCCCCATGCTGGTTGGGGAGGGCGTGAGCGTTCTCTCGCCCGGACGGCACGTCAAGGCCGAGCATCTCGAGCTCGTACGCGGCATCCTCGGCAGCGTCGGCAAGGTGGTCACGGTTCCCGAATCGCAGATCGACGCGGTCACTGCTGTCTCCGGTTCCGGCCCGGCCTACTTCTTCTTGGTTGCCGAAGCGATGATCGATGCGGGAGTCGGTCTCGGCCTGACGCGCCCGGTCGCTACCGAATTAGTGGTGCAGACGATGGTCGGCTCCGCAGCGATGCTCGATCGCACCGGCGACAGCGCGACGGATCTTCGCGCCGCGGTGACGTCACCGGGTGGAACGACGGCTGCGGCACTGCGTCAGCTCGAAGCGGGCGGCCTGCGGACGGCGTTCTTCGATGCCTTGGATGCCGCCAAGTCGCGCTCGGCCGCGATGGGTTCAGCTGCGGAATAGTCGTCCGTTTAGCCACACCCGTCGCTTTAACCCCACCAGTACAGCTAAGCTCGACTTAGTACGTACGTGTCTGTTCCGCCGGAGGGGAAGCCGGCGGCGCGAGTCGTGCTGGAGGTATGTGGATTAATGGTGTCTGCAAACAAGCCGTCCATGGGTTCGTCCCACGACGGAAAGCCGGCAGTGGCCGGCACGCAATTCCTCACTGTTGCTGAGGTAGCAACTTTGATGAGGGTGTCGAAAATGACTGTGTACCGGTTGGTACACAGTGGCGAATTGCCCGCTGTACGAGTGGGCCGTTCGTTCCGTGTACACGCGAAGGCGGTACACGATTACCTCGAAACCTCGTACTTCGATGCCGGCTGACCAGCCGGTTCGAAGAGGATGACCTCGGCGTGAGCCGAGTCGCGGGCACAGCGGTTGCTGTGCCGGAGGCTCGGTTTATGCCGAGTGAGACCACACCGGTACGATGAGTCACTGTCGTACCAGCAAGCTGGTGTCGTAAGGCGCTGAGCTAGTTAAAACGAGGGCCAGGCGCCAATTGCTTGGCGCAGGCGTACGTGACCGGCGTGCGCAGGAACGCTAGAGAAGAACGTGAGGGACACCCGCTATGGGTTCAGTGATCAAGAAGCGTCGCAAGCGCATGTCGAAGAAGAAGCACCGCAAGCTGCTTCGTCGTACCCGAGTACAGCGCAGGAAACTCGGTAAATAAGCAGTACCTGTTGATGCCCGCCGCCCCTTCCGGGGTGGCGGGCATCGATGTATTTCAGGGGAGGGGCGACGTATCTCAGGGGAGAGATGTGTCGGCCGTCTCATTGTCTGGGCGGTTTGTCTTGGATGGCCGAATTTTGGGTAGTCAGCGCGGGACCCCCTCTGCCCGTAAAGTGGGGGAAAATCGCGGGAGGGACGCTTCGGCAGAGCGCGTTTCTACTGGATATGGGGGTACTTGGTGGTTGAAGGTGACAACACTTCAGGGGGCACGACGCCTCGCGTCGTACTGGTGACCGGGGCGAGCAGATTTCTCGGCGGCTACCTGGTGACCAGGCTTGCGCAGAATCCGTCGATCGAGCGTGTCATCGCCGTCGACGCCGTCAGTCCGAGCAAGGACATGATGCGCAGAATGGGCCGCGCGGAATTCGTGCGAGCAGACATCCGCAATCCGCTGATCGGCAAAGTGATCCGAAACGCCGAGGTCGACACCGTCGTGCACGCGTCGACGCTTCAGAAAGCCCCCAAAGCCGGCAGCCGCGCCGCGATGAAGGACATGAACGTCATCGGCGCCATGCAACTGTTCGCGGTCTGCCAGAAAGCTCCGACGGTTCGCAAGGTGGTCCTGCGCTCGGCTTCGGTCGTTTACGGGTGCAGTGCCAAGGATCCCGCTCAGTTCACCGAAGAAATGAGTGCGCGCCGCCGGCCGCCGGGCGGATATGCCCGCGACAGCCTCGAGATCGAGGGATACCTCCGCGGGATGGGGCGTCGGCGCCCGGACATCTCGGTCGGGATTCTGCGGTTGGCGCCGTTGATCGGACCTCAGCTGACTGCAACCGTCGGGCACTACGTCACCGCCCCGCTCGTGCCGACCATCGTCGGGCGCAACGCGCGTCTGCAATTGCTCCACGTCGAGGATGCGCTCGCGGCGCTGGAGAAGGCGACCATCGGCCACGCCTCGGGTACGTACAACATCGCCGGCGACGGGGTGGTCATGATGTCGCAGGCGATCCGCCGGGCAGGCAGGGTGGAAGTTCCGATGCCGCTCGCTCTGTTCCGTAGTGTCGGCAGCGCGTTGGTGGGGTCCTCCATGAGGCTCTACACCGACGAGCAACTCGAGTATTTCCGGTTCGGCTGCGGACTCGACACCACTCGCATGCGCAGCGAGTTGGGGTTCGAGCCGCGATGGACCACCATGCAGGCACTCGACGATTTCATGCGTGCGATGCAGACGCGCCGGATCATCAAGTCCGAGTGGATCGATCGGGCAGAGAATGCGTTGACCACCATCCTCGGCGGTGACACTGCCGAGGCGAGCGCAAGTGCAGACGTGATGCATATGCCGTTGTCGGGACGAAGTGCGGTGAAGGGGTGACTGACGTGGCGAAGGTAATTCCCCTGCGGCCCAGCGCAACTCACACCGGAAAGTCGGAAGCTTCTCGTTCGCGTGAGTCCGTCACCGGCGCGGAGCGTGACGTCCGTGAACAAAGTCAGCGTCGGCATCCGTCCGGAGTGCCGTCGGCGGCCGACCATGGTGGTGAGAGCACGTTCGTCGATGCGGCCAGGTCGGCGATCGTCGACCAGGTCGCCTCGGCAGCAGAATTTTTCCGACGTCGGGTGTCCGGAGACTACGAGGTCGACGAGTTCGGATTCGACCCGCATTTTGCGGACAACGTCGTCATGCCCGTGCTGCGGCCGTTGTTCGAGAAATGGTTCCGCGTCGAGGTCAGCGGGATCGAGAACATTCCCCTCACCGGGGGAGCGTTGGTGGTTGCCAATCACGCCGGTGTCATCCCACTCGACGGGCTGATGACGTCGGTTGCCGTGCACGATCATCATCCGGCGCATCGTCCACTGCGAATGTTGGCTGCGGACATGGCTTTCGAAATGCCGGTGGTGGGCGGACTGGCGCGCAAAGCCGGCCATACGTTGGCGTGCAACCCCGACGCCGAGCGTCTGCTCAACGAAGGTGAAGTCGCGGCCGTGTTCCCGGAAGGATTCAAGGGCATCGGGAAACCGTTCAGTGAGCGGTACAAGTTGCAGCGGTTCGGGCGCGGTGGCTTCGTGTCGGCCGCAATGCGAACCGGTGTTCCGATCATCCCGTGCTCGATCGTGGGCTCGGAGGAGATCTATCCGAAGATCGGTGATCTCACCACACTCGCACGCGTTCTCGGTTTGCCGTATTTCCCGGTCACGCCTTTGTTTCCGCACCTCGGGCCACTCGGCCTGGTTCCATTGCCGTCGAAGTGGTACATCGAGTTCGGAAAGCCGATCGTCACCGACACCTTCGAGAGCGGTGCAGCCGACGATCCGATGGTCCTGTTCGAGGTCACGGACCACGTCCGAGAAACGATTCAGCAGACGCTTTATCGGTTGTTGGCCAAGCGGCGCAACATCTTTCTCGGCTGAGTTCGGTCCGGATCGCTGCTCGATCCGGACCGAACCCGGTCAGGCGTTCTGTTCTTTGCGCCTGGCGAGAATCGCCGCGAGCGCACCGCCGACCGCTCCGAGCACCAGTGCTGTGGGAACGCCGATCTTGGCGGCCTTTCGTCCGGTGCGGAAATCACGAACTTCCCAACCGCGGTTCTTCGCGAGTTCACGAAGGTCTGCGTCGGGGTTGATCGCCACCGGTGTCCCCACCAACGAGAGCATCGGTACGTCGTTGTGGCTGTCCGAGTAGGCGGAACAGCGCTTGAGATTGAGGCCTTCACGCACCGCCAACGTCCGCACGGCGTGAGCCTTGCCCATTCCGTGCAGGATGTCGCCGACGAGTCGACCGGTGAAGACTCCGTCCTCACTCTCGGCGACAGTGCCCAAGGCGCCGGTCAATCCCAGTTTCTCAGCGATGACCTGGGCCAGTTCGACCGGAGTTGCCGTCACCAACCACACCTGTTGTCCGGCGTCGAGGTGCATCTGGGCCAACGCCCTCGTGCCTGGCCAGATCTTGTCGGCGATGACCTCGTCGTAGATCTCCTCGCCGAGGCGGGCGAGTTCGGCGGTAGATCGACCGGCCACGAAGGACAGTGCTTTCTCGCGGCCTTCGGCGACGTCGTCACTACTTTCTCGGCCGGTGACTCGGAATTTGATCTGCTTCCACGCGAAATCCACCAGATCCGAGGTCTTGAGATACTTGCGTGCAGCGAGACCACGGGCGAAGTGGATGATCGATGCACCCTGCACCATGGTGTTGTCGACGTCGAAGAATGCGGCGGCCGTGAGGTCGCGCGGAACGGCCGGGGGCTCTTCGCCGGTTTCCGGTTCTGTGGGGTTGGCAGCTTCGTGCAATGCCAGAGCTGCATCAGCGCTCGCCTCGCCGGCGAGATTGGCTCGAACTTCCGACTCACTCGGGCCCAGCGGATTCTTTACATGGCGACGTCCGGGGAGAATGACCCCGGCAAGCCCTGATCCGAATCCGGAGCCGTTCGGTAGTGATCGCGCAGGCACCCGCACCTCCCGTGTTGCATTCTCGAGCAGAGAACTCTTCGAGTCAGCCTATCCTCCGCGATGAGGCCCGATGGGTTGGATGGTGACCTTCCCTGTGGTGTGTGACGTTCCTCTCCGCCGATTTGGTATCGAGTGGGGCTCCGGAGGCACACTCGACCGATCAAGTAGATGGCGTCCCAGTAGAAGAAAGGTATGCGTCGATGACTGCAGCTACGCATGAAGTGACCCTGTTGACACGCGCAGGATGCGCGTCCTGTGTCGGCGCGGCGGAGGTACTACGACGGGTCTGTTCCGAGTTCGAGCTGGAATTGACGTGCATTGACGTAGACGAAGCTGCCGCGACGGATCCAGAGCTGAGAGCGGAGTACGGAGACAGATTGCCGGTCATTCTTCTCGACGGACGCGAGCACGGTTACTGGGAAGTTGACGAAGAGCGCCTTCGTGACGATTTACGCAAGTAAGGCAACCCTCAAAGTTGTCCGCGGAGCCGCTTTGCAGGTGAACGGCACATCGAACCCGTCTCGAGCAACTTTGTGCATGGGTTCACAAGCGGTTACCGTGGTGTGAACATTCCCCCGGAGCATCGTGGAGGTCGACAGTCGTGTCGACCGGACGAGGAGCCAGCGACGTGACCGAACCGCACCAGACGCATGAGCCTGTGGCTCAGCGCGTCACCGGCGCTGCGGGCTCCTCTGTCACCGACTCGATCGCTCAGGATCGCGTCATCCCCCAGGCTACGGTGACGCGCTTGGCCGCATACCTGCGGGTCCTCGGAGTGATGTCCGACCGGGGTACCTCCATCGTCTCGAGCGAGGAACTTGCGCAGGCGTCAGGTGTCGGATCAGCGAAGTTGCGTAAGGATCTGTCGTTCCTCGGACCCAACGGTGTCCGCGGCGTCGGGTACGACGTCAACAGGCTCCGCATGCGCATCGAGCGTGCACTCGGACTCGATCGTGGGCACAAGGTCGTTCTCGTCGGAGTCGGAAACCTCGGCAAGGCGCTGGTCGGCTACGGCGGATTCAGCCGCCGCGGTTTCGAGATGGTCGGACTCTTCGACAGTGACGCAGATCGAATCGGAAGCACAGTCGGCGACCTCGTGGTGCGCAGCACCGAGGAACTGACCGTCGCCTGCCGCGAATTGAACGCGACCATCGGCGTCATCTCCACACCGGACGAGGCCGCGCAGGGCGTGTGCGACCAGTTCGTCAGCGCCGGGTTGCGCTGCATCATGAGTTTCTCGCCGATCGCCCTCGACGTTCCCGACCACGTGGAACTGCGACGCGTCGATCTAGCCGTCGAGATGCAGGTTCTCTCCTTCAACAGTGCGCGCAACGCCGATCAGGCATCCAGTGCGCCGCGAGTACGAGTGGCTCACGCCGCATCCGCTTCGTCAGTCCCATCCACCAGTTCACCCGCTCCGGTCGGAGCAGGTTCGACAAGAAACGGATCAGTGATCGCGCCGTGAGTGTTCTGCTTGTCGGGGTCTCGCATCGAACCGCGCCCGTCCCGGTGCTCGAGCGAGTAGCTGTCACCGACACCGATCGTCCGAAGCTGATCGACAAGCTTCTGGCGTCTTCGCACATCTCCGAAGCGATGATCGTCTCCACCTGTAACCGGGTGGAGGTCTACGCGGTGGTGGACGCGTTCCACGGTGCACTCACCGAGGTCGGTGAAATCCTCGCCGACCATTCGGGTCTCGACCTGACGGCGCTGCACGCTCACGCATACGTCCGCTACAGCGAAGCAGCCGTCGAGCACCTCTTCGCGGTGGCCAGCGGCCTCGATTCGATGGTGATCGGCGAACAGCAGATTCTCGGCCAGATCCGTTCGGCCTACGCATCTTCGGATGCGCAACAGGCCGCCGGACGCGTCGTCCACGAACTGGCTCAGCAGGCACTGCGCGTCGGCAAGCGAGTGCATTCCGAAACCGGAATCGACTCAGCCGGAGCATCAGTCGTATCCGTGGCTCTTGATCGTGCAGCGGGCATCATCGGTGAGGGCGGCCTCGTCGGCCGCACTGCCGTGGTTGTCGGAGCAGGCTCGATGGGCGGTCTGTCGGTTGCGCATCTCACTCGCGCCGGAATCGAACGCATCGTCGTCGTCAACCGGACACAGGAACGCGCCGAGCACCTCGCCGAGACGGCACGCTCCAACGGCGTCGACGCCGACGGTGTTGCCTTCGATCAGCTTTCGGCCGCGATGGCGCAGGCAGATGTCATGGTCACCTGTACCGGCGCGGTCGGGGCAGTGGTCACCCTGGCGGATGTGCACCGCGCACTCGCCGAGCCCGATCGCGACAACACCAAGCATCTGGTCATCTGCGACCTCGGGCTGCCGCGCGACATCGATCCCGCCGTCGCCGGCCTGCCGGGTGTCACCGTTCTCGACATGGAGACGCTGCAGCGTGATCCGGCGGCAGGCGCAGCCGCTTCCGACGCAGAAGCCGCACGCACCATCGTCGCCGGCGAACTTGCGACCTACCTTGCCGGACAGCGCCTCGCCGAGGTCACTCCGACCGTGACGGCTTTGCGTCAGCGCGCCGCCGACGTCGTCGAAGCCGAACTGATGCGGCTCGATTCGCGTCTGCCCGGCCTGGACGATCCGCAGCGCGACGAGGTTGCACGCACCGTGCGACGCGTCGTGGACAAGCTTCTCCACGCCCCGACCGTGCGCGTCAAGCAACTGGCGTCGGCCCCCGGCGGCGACTCCTACGCAGCAGCGCTGCGCGAACTCTTCGAACTCAGCCCCGGATCTCCCGCGGCCGTGGCCACACCCACCGACCTGGTGGACGGCGACCGCACTGGAAGGGACCTGCAGGCATGAGCGTCACCACCCCTCGATCGGGGAGCCCGCTGCGGATCGGCACTCGCGGAAGTCTTCTCGCGACCACGCAGGCCGGTACCGTGCGCGATGCCCTCATTGCAGCGGGACATCCCGCCGAGTTGGTCATCATCAAGACCAAGGGCGACCAGTCCACCGATCCCGTCCAGAAGATCGGCGTCGGAGTGTTCACCGCAGAGCTTCGAGAAGCTTTGCTGGACAACCGCGTCGACGTTGCTGTGCATTCCTACAAGGACTTACCGACCGCGCAGGATCCGCGTTTCGTCATCGCGGCGATTCCGCCACGCGAAGATCCGCGTGACGCGCTCGTCGCCCGCGACGGTCTGGTCCTCGGGGAGCTTCCGGCCGGTTCCAAGGTGGGAACCTCCGCGCCGCGCCGCGTTTCGCAGCTCAAGGCACTCGGGCTCGGCCTCGACATCGTGCCGTTGCGGGGCAACCTGCAACGCCGTCTCGGCAAGGTCGAATCCGGTGAACTCGACGCCGTGATCCTCGCTCGCGCCGGCTTGTCCCGTATCGGTCTGCTCGATCTCATCACCGAGAACATCGAGCCCGTGCAGATGCTCCCCGCTCCGGCGCAGGGCGCTCTGGCCGTCGAATGCCTTTCTGCCAATGCGGAATTGGCGGCAATCCTGGCTGAGCACGATGACGCCGGTACACGGGCGGCAGTCACTGCCGAGCGTGCACTTCTCGCCGAGCTGGAAGCGGGCTGCACCGCTCCGGTCGGAGCGATCGCGGAGATCGTCGAATCCCTCGACGACGACGGCAGAATCTTCGACGAACTGTCGGTACGCGGCTGCGCAGCCGCCATCGACGGTTCGGACGTCATCCGTACCGGCGCAGTGGGTGCGCCGGACAAGGCCGAGGAACTCGGCCGAGCGGTAGCGCGCGAGTTACTCGAACTCGGCGCCCGCGAGTTGATGAACGTGACTACAGGCGAGGCAGCCGATGTTTGACGCCCCACTTTGCACTTGCACCAAGTTCCCATTTCGATACAGCGCACTGGAGAATCACCGATGACCCGAGTCCGAAAGAACACTCCCGGACGGATCCTGTTCGTGGGATCGGGACCGGGCGACCCCGCCCTGCTCACCGTTCGCGCACGTGACGTCCTCACCGGCGCCGCAATGGCATTCACCGATCCGGATGTCGACAAGGGCGTCGTCGCACTCGTCGGAATCGACATGGGCCGCGACGAGGAGACCGGTGAGCTGATCGCGGACGTGCGTCCGGCACTCGGTGAGCCTGCCGAGGTTGCAAAGACATTGGTGCACGAGGCCAAGAACGGTCACGACGTCGTGCGTCTGGTCTCCGGCGACCCGCTGACCACGGATTCCGTGATCGCAGAGGTCACCGCGGTGGCCCGCACCCAGGTTCAGTTCGAGGTTCTCCCCGGTCTTCCGTCCGGTTCGGCAGTGCCGAGCTACGCCGGTATGGCTCTCGGCTCGGGTCACACCGAGGCCGACGTTCGCGGTGAAGTCGACTGGGCTGCTCTGGCCGCTGCACCGGGACCACTTGTCCTGCACGCGACGTCGGGACATCTCGCCGAGACCGCCAGCGCGCTGGTCGAGAACGGCTTGGCTCCGCAGACGCCTGCTGCCATCACCGTCCGCGGCACCACTCGTCAGCAGCGAACCGTCGAGGCAACTCTCGCGACGCTCAACGAAGCCGGATCGGAACTGGTGGGTTCGCTCATCGTCACCGTCGGCAAGGTTGTCGCGCAGCGCAACAAGATGTCGTGGTGGGAATCGCGCGCACTGTACGGCTGGACCGTCCTCGTGCCGCGCACCAAGGATCAGGCCGGCGAGATGAGCGACCGTCTGGTCACTCACGGAGCGATCCCGATCGAGGTTCCGACCATCGCCGTCGAGCCGCCTCGCAGCCCCGCTCAGATGGAGCGTTCGGTCAAGGGCCTCGTCGACGGTCGTTACCAGTGGGTCGTCTTCACTTCCACCAATGCTGTTCGCGCAGTGTGGGAGAAGTTCGAAGAGTTCGGCCTCGACGCTCGCGCCTTCTCCGGTGTGAAGATCGCCTGCATCGGTGAAGCAACCGCAGCCAAGGTGCGCTCGTTCGGCATCAACCCCGAGCTGATCCCGACCGGTGAGCAGTCCAGCGAAGGCCTGTTGGCCGAATTCGCCCCGTACGACGACGTTTTCGATCCGGTCAACCGGGTTCTGTTGCCGCGCGCGGACATTGCAACCGAAACCCTCGCCGAGGGCCTGCGCGAACGCGGTTGGGAGATCGACGACGTCACCGCCTACCGCACCGTCCGGGCAGCGCCGCCGCCGGCCGAGACCCGCGAGATGATCAAGACCGGTGGATTCGACGCCGTCTGCTTCACCTCGTCCTCGACCGTGCGCAACCTCGTCGGCATCGCCGGCAAGCCGCACGCCCGCACGTTGGTCGCGTGCATCGGCCCGAAGACGGCCGAAACCGCTATCGAGTTCGGTCTGCGCGTCGACGTGCAGCCCGAGACCTCGCAGGTGGGACCGCTGGTGGAGGCTCTCGCCGAGCACGCAGCTCGTCTGCGCGCCGAAGGTGCTTTGCCGCCGCCGCGTAAGAAGTCCCGCAGGCGCTAGCGCACCCGTGAGCGGTTGAGGAGTCTGTGGACTCCTCAACCACTCACAGGTTCCGACGAAGGAGGGCTACTTCTCGTGTTTCCCACTCATCGCCCTCGCCGGCTCCGGCGCACCCCAGCGCTCCGGCGACTCGTGGCAGAGACCTCGCTCGAACCCCGGCACCTCGTGTTGCCGATGTTCGTTGCAGACGGCATCGATGCGCCGCGTGAGATCAGTTCCATGCCAGGCGTTTTCCAGCACACGCTCGATTCGCTGCGGTCCGCCGCGGTGGAAGCAGTGGAAGCCGGCGTCGGTGGTCTGATGCTCTTCGGCGTCCCCAAGGCGGAGGACAAGGACCCTCAGGGCTCCGGTGCCTCCGATCCCGACGGCATCCTCAACGTCGGATTGCGCGCTCTGGCAGAAGAACTCGGCTATTCAACGGTCATCATGGCCGATACCTGCCTCGACGAGTTCACCGATCACGGCCACTGCGGCGTGCTTACCGCCGCCGGCGCCGTCGACAACGACGCAACTTTGATCCGGTACGTCGAAATGGCTCTCGCGCAAGCTGAATCGGGTGCGCACCTGCTCGGCCCCAGCGGCATGATGGACGGTCAGGTGGCCGCGATCCGCGGTGCGCTCGATGCATCCGGGTATGTCGAGGTCGGTCAGCTCGCCTATGCCGCGAAATATGCGTCAGCGTTCTACGGGCCGTTCCGTGAAGCCGTCGGATCCTCACTGCAAGGTGACCGTCGTACTTATCAGCAGGACGGCGCCAACCGCCGCGAGTCGATGCGCGAGGTAGACCTCGACGTCGCGGAGGGCGCTGACATGGTGATGGTCAAGCCTGCAATGTCCTACCTGGACATTCTGCGTGAGACCGCCGACCGGTCTCCGGTTCCGGTCGCGGCGTACCAGATCTCGGGGGAGTACTCGATGATCACCGCGGCCGCGCAGAACGGGTGGATCGACCGGGACGCGGCGATTCTCGAATCGCTCACCAGCATTCGCCGCGCCGGTGCCGACGTGGTCCTCACGTACTGGGCGTCGGAAGTTGCCGGATGGCTGTGACGGAGTCGCGCATGGTGGCTGCACCGGTATCGACCGATACGCTGGTGTCATGACCGAGCAGTGGCCGCCGTCGCGCCAGGAACCGCCCCGCCGGGAACCTCCCTACGAGAACCAGCCGTTCGAGAATCAGCCGTACCGCGAACTCGGACCGATGCCGACGGGTCAGATCCCGGGATACGGCCCCGGTTACAACGGATACCCGGGCCCCCAGCCGAAACCCGAGCCGCCGACGGACGTCGTGACTGCGATTCAGTTGTGGTGGGCTGTGACGGCGCTGGGATTGGTCCAGGGCGGCGCGATGATCTGGATGCTGCTCGGGCAGAAGTCGATGTTCGTTGACGAGATGCTCAGGAACCAGGCGGCTGTCGATGCCGGTCTGACACGCTCCGACGTGGAGGGCATGTTCCCACTGGTCATCGTGTTCTCCGCTGTCCTGGTGGTGATCGTCACCGCGGTGTTCCTTTTGTTCGTGCGTTCGATGAGTCGTGGCAAGAACTGGGCTCGAATGTTGCTGACGTTCTGTGGAGTCTTCATGTTGGTCTCTGCGATCCCCGTGATCTTCGGGCTCGGCGGCGACGGCGGCGCGGCGACTCTGCTGTTCGGCGGAGCGGAAATCCTGCAGGCAGTTGCTGCTGTCGGGGCGATCGTGATGATGCACCGAAAAGAGTCCAATCCGTACTTTCTTCGTTTCCCCCCGGCGGGGAACCGATAGGTAGCTCGGGGTACTGTGAAACGGGTCACTGCAGTAGTAGGGGAGAGGTCGTAGACAATGAGTTCTCAGGAAGCCCTGCGCACGGAAAGCACCCACGACGCTCCACTGCGCCAACGTGGTTCACGGACCGAAGTGATCTTGTTCGCGATCCTTGGAGCCTCTGTTCTGGTGACACTCCTGGTGCTCATGATTCCGGGCATCGTCAGCGGATAGCGCACACTTGAACCCGTGAGTATCTCTACGAAGGTCCGGCGCCCGACGGCCGTCGAGGCAGCATTCTGGCTGTGGATCGCCAGCGCGTTCCTACTCATACTCTTCGGCCTGATCAATGTCACCAGCGCCTCGTATTCGCTGCGTGAACAATTCACCGATCAAGGCGTATCGGCCGGAAACATCGACATCTACGTCACCTTCGTGCGGGTGTCCGGGCTGGTTCTGCTGTTGACCGGCCTTGCGATCGGCGGCCTCGCCGGTCCCACTCGCGCCGGAAAACCTCTCTGCCGACGGATCCTGGTGATCGTGTCCGGGGTGTTCGCTGTGCTGCAGATCGCGCTGGTCGTCGCTGGGATCAGTACCGTGCTCGCGCTGGTTGTTCCCGTCATGCTGATCTGTGCCTGCGTCGCGATCTACCGCGACACCACCCGAAGTTGGTTCGCCCGTGGCTGACCGTGCTCCTGAAATCGGCCCGGACGTTCTGTACTACGAACCGGGATCTCGGTGGTGGGCCATTGCGTTCGGTCCGATCTTCTGCCTGATCGCCTTGGTCATCGAGCTGTTCACCGGCCCGGTGGTGCATTGGTTCGGTCTGGCGATGTTCGCCGTGATCCTCACCGGCTTGGTGTACGTGCAGGTGATTGCCGCGCGCCGGCATGCGAGCGTGCTTCTGACCGCGACCACGTTGCGTCAGGGAACCGAAGAGGTGCCGATCACCGAGATCGCCGAGGTGTTCCCGGAGTCCGACGACGCCGCCTATGAAGACGAAATGGAGCCGTGGGAAACGGCACGCGCGCTGGGTGAGCTGTCCGGAGTGCCCCGGCGTCGGCACGGTATCGGCTTGCGTCTGACCACCGGGGGATTGGTGCGAGCGTGGGCGAAAGACGATCGGGCACTTCGCGAGGCGTTGAGCCAGGTTGTCACGGTCGGTGTGGAACCGGACGGGTCTGCCGATGATTGAGGCGCAGCCAACTCCGCTCGTCGACGTGAAGACGTGGATCGGTGTACTCGGTATCGTCGCCGCCACGATTCTGGCGGTCGTGTGCTGGCGAGCGGGTACGACGACGTCCGACTTCGGACCGATATTGGAGGGCGCTCCGCCGTTCGAGAGCACGCACTACGACGGTCTCTGGATCTCGGGCGCCGGGTTGTCGATTCTGGTTGCGGGGCTGATGGCCATCGATGTCGTGCGCCGCGTCCGGGTGGGCTTCGTCGCATCGCGGTAGCCCTCATACGGGTAGGGGGTATAGTTGCGGTATGAGTAGTTACAGCCCCGAGCAGGACGATCTGCTCAAACGCCTTCGTCGTATCGAAGGTCAGGTAGCCGGAATTTCACGCATGGTCGCAGACGACCGGTACTGCATCGACGTGCTCACCCAGGTGTCCGCCGCGACGAGCGCGTTGCAGTCCGTATCCCTGAAGCTTCTCGACGCGCACCTTGCGGGTTGCGTCGTCGAAGCTGCCAAGCAGGGTGGTCCGGAAGCAGACGTCAAGATCAAGGAAGCTCAGGCGGCCATCGCTCGCCTCGTTCGTTCGTAAGGTGCCGGTCCGTCACTCCGTGATGGACCGCGCGAGCGCCCGGGCGGAGAAGCTCACGAAGTACTCGGGTGTGACTTCTTTGGCGATGTTGATGACGATGGTGTCCGACAGGCCTTTGAGTCCGGAGAGCACGAGATGGATCAACGCGGGGTCGTCGATCAACCGGCTCCCTTCGGCTGCAGCAGATTCGGTGAGCGCTCGAATCAATGCCGAGTTGTAGACCGCTACGGATGCGTGAAGTTCCCGCATGCTTTCTCGGTCGGACCCGGCCATGCCTTCGATGTCGCGCCAGGTGGTGGTGAGTCGACCCACCCGTTCCCAGTGCCGAGCAAATTCGGAAATCATGGACTCGAGTAAGGCGCTCAGTCCCTGCTTGCGGGGGAGCGAGTTCACGAAGTCCGCCATTTCCAGCTGACTTTCGCTGAGGAGGGCGGCGAAGATGTCCTGCTTGTCGACGAAGTACTGGTAGATCAGTCCGGTGCTGGTGCCGGCTCGTTTAGCGACCGCGCGGATGGTGAGTGCGGAGTAGCCTCCTTCGTCCAGAAGCGAGATCGCCGCGTCGAGTGTTCGGCGCCGACGCACTTCGGCGTCACCGTAGATCGACTTGCTGCTGGCACTGCTCATTTGATCACCGTAGTCGCGGTGGTCGGCATCCTCAATTCACATCGAACACTGTTCGTTATTGAACGCCACCCAGAATCCAATGTGACTCAGATCATAGAATGAACATTGTTCGAAATAGAATGAACATCGTTCATTCTGGTGTTACGGTATGGCGCAGACCACATCGAGGCCAGTGCAAAGCGCTGGACACTCTGCGGTCGGCCTGACCTTTCTTCCCGTATCGATCGGGAGGTCTACACAGTTGTGGAGTACCTATGACACGCACTAACGATGAACGCGCGGCGATCGACATCGCCGCTGCGGCGGGAGAACTTCTGCTCGACCATCGGAAATCCCTCGGCGAAAACGACGGTGATGTCGCGACTTTCAAGAACGCGGCCGATCGGCTCAGTCACGAATTCATCGTCGCCGAACTTGCCCGACGCTTTCCTGCGGATGCAGTGCTGTCGGAGGAAGGGGCTGACGACCTCGCGAGGCTGGCTGCGGATCGGGTGTGGATCGTCGACCCTCTCGACGGCACCCGTGAGTACGGCGAGGCCGGACGATCGGACTGGGCAGTGCATGTTGCACTGAGCGAAAACGGTGTCCTCACAACAGGTGCGGTCGCGATGCCTGCCCTCGGCGTCACCTATTCCAGCAGCGATGATCGAACCGAGCGCGGCGCTTCGACACCGGTGCGGGTCGTCGTGTCGCGGACGCGGCGTCCGGAACCGGTCATGCGCATGGCCGACTCGATGGGCGCGAAGTTGATCGAAATGGGATCCGCCGGAGCCAAAGCAATGGCGGTCGTCTCGGGTGAGGCAGACATCTATGCACATGCGGGCGGACAGTACGAGTGGGATTCGGCGGCGCCGGTTGCTGTCGCACGTGCTGCGGGACTGCATGTTTCGCGTATCGATGGCAGCGAACTGCGCTACAACCAGGAAAACCCGTGGTTGCCGGATCTGCTGATCTGCCGACCCGAACTCGCCCCGAAAGCACTGGAGGAACTGGGCCGATGACCGCGACACTGACGCACCTCGAACGACTCGAAGCCGAGAGCATTCACATCATGCGTGAAGCTGTTGCCCAGAGCGAGAACCCGGTGATGCTGTACTCGGTGGGCAAGGACTCCGCCGTGATGCTGCATCTGGCGCGCAAGGCCTTCTATCCGTCGAAGCTGCCGTTTCCGCTTCTGCACGTCGATACCACGTGGAAGTTTCGTGAAATGTACAAACTTCGTGACAGTACCGCTGCTGCAGGCGATCTCGATCTGATCGTCCACACCAACCCGGACTGCGTGAAGCAGGGGATCAACCCGTTCACTCACGGCAGCGCTGTCCATACCGACATGTGGAAGACCGAAGGCCTCAAACAAGCCCTCGATCACTACAAGTTCGACGCTGCATTCGGCGGCGCCCGCCGTGACGAAGAAAAATCCCGCGCCAAGGAACGCATCTTCTCGATCCGATCAGCTGCGCACCGTTGGGATCCCAAGCAGCAGCGACCGGAACTGTGGCGGATGTACAACGTCCGCAAAGCGCCGGGCGAGAGCCTGCGCGTCTTCCCTCTCTCGAACTGGACCGAGCTGGATGTGTGGGAATACATACGCCAGGAAGAGATTCCGATCGTTCCGCTGTATTTTGCCGACAAGCGGCCCGTCGTCGAGCGGGACGGTGCGCTGATCATGGTCGACGACGACCGGATGCCGTTGCTGCCGGGAGAGACTCCGGAGCTCAAGAGCGTTCGTTTCCGCACCCTCGGCTGCTACCCGCTGACCGGAGCCGTCGAATCGACCGCCACGAGCCTGACCGAGATCATCTCGGAAATGTTGCTCACCACCACTTCCGAACGCCAGGGACGGGTCATCGACCACGACTCCAGTGCGTCGATGGAAAAGAAGAAGCAAGAGGGGTACTTCTGATGACTGTTTCCTCGGATCTGATCGCTGACGACATCGAGGCGTACCTCGAACGTCATGCGAACAAGAGCATGCTGCGATTCATCACGTGCGGCAGCGTCGACGACGGCAAGAGCACCTTGATCGGCCGTCTGCTCTACGAATCGAAACTCGTCTTCGACGACCAGTTGACGGCGCTCGAAGCCGATTCGCGCAAGAGCGGAACCCAGGGGGAGGGGCTCGATTTCGCGCTCCTGGTCGACGGTCTCGCCGCCGAACGTGAGCAGGGCATCACGATCGACGTCGCCTACCGCTACTTCACGACCGAGCGACGCAAGTTCGTCGTCGCCGATACTCCGGGGCACGAGCAGTACACCCGAAACATGGTGACGGGCGCGTCGACCGCCGATCTTGCGGTGATCCTTGTCGATTCCCGCAAGGGGATACTGACTCAGACCCGCCGGCACTCGTATCTGGTCTCGTTGCTGGGGATCAAGCACGTGGTGCTTGCCGTGAACAAGCTCGACCTCGTCGACTACTCGCAAGAGGTCTTCGATGCCATTACCGCGGATTACGCAGGGTTCGCTCACGAGATCGGTCTGGACGGGTTCGTCGCCATCCCGATGTCGGCATACATGGGTGACAATCTCACCGAGCGCAGTGCGAATACCCCGTGGTACTCCGGACCAAGCCTGATCGAGCATCTCGAAAGCGTGGACATCGACGATGCTGCCGCCGCGGCTCCGTTCCGGATGCCGGTGCAGTGGGTCAACCGGCCGGACCTCGACTTCCGCGGATTCTCCGGCCAGATCGTTTCAGGCACCGTATCTCCCGGAGATCCCATCCGCGTGCTCCCCAGTGGAAAGACGTCCACAGTCGAGCGCATCGTGACCATGGGTGGCGACCTCGACGTTGCCGGTGCGGGCCGCTCGGTCACCATCACGCTCGCCGACCAGATCGACATCAGTCGCGGTGATGTGCTGTCCATCGGCGACAATCCGCCGGCCGTAGCCGATCAGTTCGAGGCCTGCATCGTCTGGATGGGTGAGGCTCCCATGCTGCCCGAACGGCCGTTCCTGTGCCAGATCGGTACCGTCACAGTCACTGCGCGCATCACCAAACCGAAACACAAGATCAACGTCAACACTCTCGAGAAGACCGCAACGACTACTCTCGCGCTCAACGAAATCGGTGTGTGCAACCTCAGTTTCGATCGACCGGTCCCGTTCGACCCGTACGTCGGCAACCGTGACACCGGTAGCTTCATCCTCATCGACCGCCTTACCAACGGCACTGTCGGTGCGGGCATGATCACGCACTCGCTGCGTCGATCGGACAACATTCACTGGCAATCCGTCGACGTCGACGAGGCCGCGCACACCAGGCTCAAGGGACACCAACCCGCAGTTCTGTGGTTCACCGGTCTCTCCGGTTCGGGAAAGTCGACCATCGCGAACGATGTCGAGCGTCAACTGCACGCACTCGGCGCGCACACCTACCTCCTCGACGGAGACAACGTCCGTCACGGGCTGAATCGAGACCTCGGATTCACCGAAGCCGACCGCGTCGAGAACATCCGTCGCGTCACCGAGGTCACCCGACTGATGGCGGACGCCGGTCTGATCGTGCTCGCGTCCTTCATTTCACCGTTCGAGGCGGAGCGTCATGCCGCCCGTGAATTGATCGGCGACGAACAGTTCGTCGAAATCTTCGTCGACACCGCTCTTGCCGTCGCAGAGGAGCGAGATCCCAAGGGTCTGTACAAGAAGGCTCGACGGGGCGAGTTGGTGAACTTCACCGGAATCGATTCGCCGTACGAACCGCCGCAGAACCCTGACATTCACATCGACACCAGTGTCACGACGACCGAGGACGCTGCGATCGCGATCGTCGACCATCTCCGCGCCCGCGGAACCATTTCTTGATCCGCCTGAACACGAGGAGCATCTATGCCTGACAGGGCTGAAATAGTTTCTGCCGTAGAGGATTACGTCAAGTGTCTCGGAAGTCACGACGTCGACGGACTGGTTGCGCTGTTTGCGCCCGACGCAGTTCAACACGAACCGCTGGGGGGCCGGACCTACCGCGGAATCGAGGAGATTCGCGAATTCGATACCGCGAACGCGCAGGTCGATTTCACAGTCAGCCTGCTCGGTCCGATTTCGGTGACGGGAAAGTACGCAGCGATGCAGCTTCGGGTGCAGCGCGCCGGTATCCCTGACTTCGCTGCCACCGACGTGTTCGAGTTCGACGAGAACGGCAAGATCATCTCCCTGAGTGTTGTTCTCGATCCGCAGGCGCTGTGCTGACCCATCAGGGCCTGCTGGCAGGCAAGGTTGTCGTCGTCTCGGGAGTGGGCCCGGCGCTGGGTCGTTCGATTGCGATGCAGAGTGCGGCGGCCGGAGCGAAGGTTGTTCTGGCTGCCCGCACACCCGAGCGCTTGGAATCGGTGGCAAGGGAGATTCGAGACCGCGGCGGAATCGCGTTGGCCGTCCCGACGAACCTCACCGACGTCGATTCGATCGCTTCGTTGGCGGAGACAACTGTCGCTGAGTTCGGTGCGGTGCATTGCTTGGTGAACAACGCATTTGTTCAACCCGCGCAGGTCCCGCTCCTGGACGCCGACATGGCGTCCATCCAGTCGGGTATCGACATCAACCTGCTTGCGGCGTTGAACGTGACACGCGCGTTTGTGCCGGCATTGACCGAGGCGGAGGGCTCCGTCGTGATGGTGACGTCCATGGTGCTGCGTAATCAGCTTCCCGGGTTCGGGGCCTACCGCATCATGAAATCCGGGCTCCTGGCAATGGCACGCAGTTTGTCGATCGATCTCGGTCCCAAGGGCGTTCGAGTCAATTCGGTTGCTCCCGGCTATATCTGGGCGGACTCGGTCAAGAACATGTTCGAGAAAAAGGCGGCGGCAGCTGGGGTCGACCCCAAGGTCATTTACGACGAGGTTGCAGCGGGCGCCGATCTGCGCCGGCTACCCGAACCTGACGACATCGCCAATGCCGTCGTCTTCCTCTTGTCCGATTCGGCCAGAGCCATCGCCGGGCAATGTCTCGACGTCAACTGCGGTCACACGCACCACTGATCAACTCATACAAGGATTAGCCATGACACAGGATTACGACGGCATCGGTTCCATCGATGACCTGCACCACGCTGCGCGCGAGGCGGCCGGGTACGAAAACTTCGGCAGCGACAGCTATCTCGAAGGACTTCGAGTTCTCCTCGAGTCGTTCCAGAACGAGGCCGACCTCACTCCTCACGGCAAGGTGATCGCTCGCAAGATGATCGTCGGAGCGCTCGCGGGTCGCCTGACCAGTGAGGCCGGATTCGCGAAATACCCCGAGCACGTCGATGTTCCGATCGAACGCCCGATCTTCGTGGTCGGGTTGACCCGCACCGGCAGCACCGCGCTGCACCGCTTGCTCGGTGCCGACCCGGCGCATCAGGGCGCCGAGATGTGGCTCGCCGAGACGCCGCAGCCGCGCCCCGAGCGCGACAAGTGGTCGGAGAACGAAGATTACGTTCGCTCCGATGCCTTCTACCGTGCTCGCCAGCGCAACGAAGCGGACCTGATGAAGGTGCATTTCATGGGGGCGGAGGAGGTCGAGGAATGTTGGCGTCTGCTGCAGCAGACGCTGCTCTCCACCGCGTTCGAAACTGTTGCGTACGTGCCGAGTTACACGCAGTGGCTGGCGGAGCAGGATTGGACCGAAACATATGCGCGGCACAAGAAGAACCTGCAGTTGATCGGGCTGCACGACCAGGACAGACGGTGGGTGCTCAAAAGCCCGAGCCATGTCTTCGCGATCGACGAGATCATGTCGGTCTATCCGGATGCACTGTTCGTTCGGACCTTCCGGGACCCGTTGACATCGATGGCGTCCACCTTCAGCCTCGTCGAGCAGGGCGGACACGACATGTCGAGGGCCTTCGATCGTCCGGCCATCGGGCGCACGCAACTGGAGTTGTGGGCGCGAGGGAATGCGAACTTCAACAATGCCCGTAGCCGTTACAACCCCGATCAGTTCATCGACGTCGACTACAAGGACTTCATCGCCGATGCGGTCGGCACCGTCGAGAAGATCTACGCGCAGTTCGACCTGCCATTCACTGACGAGGCTCGCGCAGCGGTGGAGGCGTCGCATCAGGCGAGCCTTGCCGAGCACCGTCGTCCGTCGCATCGCTATTCGCTCGCGGATTTCGGCGTGAGCGCTGCCGACGTCGAAGCGAAGTTCGCCACCACACCCTGAAGCCCTCCGGCCCTGTGCGCCTTTTTGGTAGTGCCGACTACCAAAAAGGCGCACAGGGCGAAGCCCCAACTGAAACAAGGAGATTCACATGAATGCTGTTTGGGAAAAGTTCTGCGCAGATCTGCTCGAGGTCGGAAAGGTCCTGGAAGACGAGATCGTCCCTCAGGATCCGCTGACTCAAGCCGAGGGCGTCCGCTACCTGAGTCGGTTGCTTCGGTACGGCACGATCAACTGTGTCGAGTACACCGATCCGCGGTGGCCGCAGTTCTCGTCGGCTCCGAACCCGAACATGATGACGAAGATCGGTGCCGACAACCCGGACAACGTCTACATGCGCGCCAACATTTCCGGTAAGTACAACTACCGGATCATCGGCACCCGAGGCACCGTCCCGCTGATCACCTTCGGCTCGCGCGTCAATCGGTACCACATCGACGGCACCATGCTGCAGACCGGAGATCTGCATATCCACGACCTCGAGGTCGACGAGAACGGCCGTTTCGAGTTCATCGCGAGCGTCGACAAGCCCGCTGAGGGCGCTTGGCTGCCTTTGGCGCCCGACAGCAACCTCATCTCCGTTCGGCAAACTCACCAGGATCGGCGCAACGAGGTCATCGGTGATCTGACCATCGAATGCCTGAACCCGGACGGCGAGTTCGTCCCGCTGAGTCCGGAAGAGATCGGCGAGCGTCTCACCAAGTCCGTCGGGATCGTGAAGGGGATGGCGGAGACCTTCCTGGAGTGGTCGCGCAAATTCCAGCCGCACACCAACGAGATCTTCGACTGGGGACAGGACTACTTCCAGGACGCCGGCGGCGATCCGACGATTTTCTACTTCCACGGTTACTGGAAGCTCGCCGAGGACGAGGCGTGGGTCATCGAGACCGAGGTTCCGAACTGCGAGTACTTCAACTTCGTGCTGCAGAACTTCTGGGTCGAGTCTCTCGACTACAACCGCACGAACATCTACATCAACAATCACACCGCGAAGCTCAACGACGACGGCACCATGACAATCGTCGTAGCGGCGAAGGATCCGGGTTACGGCAACTGGATCGACACCGATTCGCATGCCGAGGGCACATGGGCGCTGCGCTGGATCAAGGCGGACTCGCACCCGATCCCGACGTCCAAGGTAGTCAAGATCTGACACGCCGACGGAGATTGGGAACGTATGTACACCAGGAAGATTAGGTTCGGCCCTCGCTTTGTCGCGCTCGGGCTCGCCGGTGCATTGATGTTGGCCGGGTGTGCCTCCAGTAGTGGGGGCACCTCGGGATCGGTTTCACCGAGCAGTAGTGGCGCAGCTGGTTTTGTGGGCGCCCCAGATGTGGGGGAGCGGATCGACGGCGGTGTTCTCACCTTCGGGTCCTATTCGTTCCCTTCCTCGTTGGACCCCATGAGAACGCAAGCCGCCGGTTCGACCGGCGGAACCGAAATGGCCGCGATTTACGACACGCTGGTACGCAGCGACTCCACAAACGGGAGCTTCGTGCCACAACTCGCGAAGACACTGTCGAACAACAGCGACTTCACTTCGTACACCGTCACTTTGGCTGATGGCCTCACCTTCAGTGACGGAAGTCCGCTCGACGCGGAAGCGGTGAAGTGGAGTATCGATCGATTCGTGGCAGGCAAGGGTGATGTATCGCAGACCTGGCTCAACATCGTGGATCGGATCGAGACGCTCGACGCCACCACAGTCGAATTCGTGCTCGAGCGGCCCTGGCGTCAATTCCCGGCGCTGTTGTCGCTCGGGCCCGGAATGATCGTTGCGCGAAGTTCAGGGGGAGGGGCAGGGTCGGTTTCAGGAACCGGGGAGGGAGCGTTCACACCGATCGGGGCGGGTCCGTTCACCTTGGCCAAGTTCGCCCCGCACGAAGAACTGGTACTCGCCGCACGCACGGATTATCAGGGCGGTAAACCTCCACTGGACACAGTGCGGTTTGTTCCCACGTCGGGTGCGCAGTCTCAGTACGAATCGTTGAAGAGCGGCCAGATCGACATGACGTACATCCTCCGCGACGAGGCCGTGATCGAACAAGCTCTCGACGACGGATACTCGGGTTACCTCAGTCCGACCGGACAGAACGGGATCGGCACGATCAACAATCGCGAGGGCAAGCCCGGGGCCGATGTACGCGTCCGTCAGGCGATCGCCTACGGGGTGGATCCGGCGGCGGTCAATACTCGTGCGAACAACGGATTGGGCACCGCCAGTTCCGATCTGGTCCCGCAGACGTCACGTTGGTTCAACAACACAGCAGGTATTCCGTTCGATCAGGTGAAGGCAAAGGCGCTGCTGGATCAAGCAAAGTCCGACGGGTACGACGGGAAACTCCGCTACCTCACCACCCCGGAGCCCAGCCAACAGGCGACGGCACTGACGGTTCAGGCGTCGCTGAACGCGATCGGTTTCGACGTCACCATCGACTACGCGACCGATGTGACCGATCTGGTTCGACGGGTATACAAGGACCACGATTTCGACATGACCAGAGGTGGCGCTCCGGTCGGAGAAGAAGCGCCGTACCTCAACTTGTACAACAGTATGGCCAGTGATTCGAAGAACAACCCGTCCGGCTTCGCGGACCCGGAGATGGACGCGATGATCACAGCTGTGCAGACGGCATCGACGGACGATGCTGTCCGTGAGGCGATCAGCAAGGTGCAGGAGTACGCCAACGCGACTGTGCCTTACGTGATCTGGGGGCCGGCGTCGGTGTTGACCGCATGGGACGGCAATGTTCACGGCGTCGTACGCAACATCACCGACATCATGTTCTTGGGCGGCGCTTGGATCTCGCCCAACGGCGAAACGGTGGAACGATGAAGTGGTCCTTGGCGGGTGCGATGATCGACGCCCTGGAACTGTGCGAGTTGGCGCAGGTCGCCGAAGAGGTGGGGTTCGACGGAATCGCGATGCCGGATTCCGTGTTCTATCCCGAGCAGGTGTCGGCGCCGTACCCGTACACTGCTGACGGGAAGCGGATGTGGGCGCCCGAGACGCCGATGCCTGATCCGTTCATTGCCATGGCGGCGATGGCGGCCGTCACATCGCGAATTCAGTTCTACACCAACGTGTTCAAACTTCCACTGCGCGATCCGCTGTTGACAGCCAAGCAGGTCGCGACCATGGCCGTGATGTCGAGGAACCGCGTCGCCCTCGGCGTCGGTTTGTCCTGGATTCCCGAGGAATTCACCTTCACCGGTACCGAGATGCGCACCCGCGGTGCGCGTACCGACGAAGCCATCGAGATCATCAAGGCGGTGTGTGCGGGACGTGGGCCGGAATGGGTCGAATACCACGGCAAGCACTACGATTTCGACGCTCTGATGATCAGTCCGGCTCCGGAGATTCCGGTTCCGATCTACATCGGTGGGCACAGCGAACCGGGGTTGCGTCGTGCAGCCAGGCTGGCTGACGGTTGGATGTCGGTGAACGCGACCAATGCCGAATTGGCCTCCGCCATCGATCGCCTCACGGAATTGCGGGTCGAGTACGGTCGTGCCGATGTTCCTTTCGGCGTCAACGTCTCGCCGACGGATGTTCGTGATCTGGACGGATATCGCGAACTCGAGACTCTCGGAGTCACGGAAATCAGAGTGTTGCCCTGGTATCGCTACGGAGTTGACGCCGGTGATCGTCAGGGGCGACTCGACTCCATTCGACGGTTTGCCGAGGAGGTCATCACTCAGTACTGATCGATCAGCGTCTGCATCGCCCGGCCGTAGAGTTTTGCCAACTCGTCGCGATCTGCGGACTGGGGGATGCTCTCGTCGCTGAGGACGCTCAACAGGCCGGACACCTGGGCGGAGACCAGGAGTGCGCGGGTGTACGCGTCTTCACCGTCGAGGCGAGCGGCGAGATTGGTGGCAAACGTGCCTGTCATCTCGCGCAGTCGCTCCCGGATGCGTGGACTGTCCGACGCTCGCATGAGCGCTGTGTACACCGACAGCATCCGGGCGTCGGCCTTGCCCAGGACGAAGGCTGCGATCCGCTCACCGAGGGTGTCGAGTGGGCCGTCGAACTGACCTTCGAAGTAGTCCGCAACCGGCGTGGTTTCCAGGAACAACGCTTCCTTCGATCCGAAATGCCGGATGACCAGGGCCGGATCGATTCCGGCAACTTTGGCGATGGCGCGAACTGACGTGCCACCGAACCCGTGCTCACCGAATAGTTGGAACGCTGCGGCGCGAATCGCCTCGGACGTCGAGGGCTGTTCCCGCTCTGGTGTGTGCTTCGTGGATGTCACGACATCGACCTCTGTGCTCGCTCGCCGACCTCGTTGTCAACGGCGTTGACTCTAACGTGTCAACAGTGTTGACTGTTGAGTCTGTCAACGGTGTTGACAGCTAGATGCGGTTAGTGAAGAGAGTGTGAAATATGACAGATACCGATGTCCGCGTTCCCAGTGAAGAGGTTGTCGATCCGCCGACCAACTGGAAGATGGTGGGCAGTGGACTCGCGTTTCCGCTGTTCTTCGTCATCATGTTCTGCCTGTGTTACGTCAGCGCGTTCCACTCGCCGATGCCGAACCAGGCACCGATCGTGGTGGTTGGTCCAGCATCTGTGACGGCGTCGTTGATCGAGGGAATCGAAGCCACGTCTGGCGACAAATTCGACCTCGTCGCCACAGAGAACTCGGCTGACGCGATCTCGCGCATCGACAACCGTGACGCTATCGGCGCCGTCGAGATCGGTGACACCGTGACCGCACATATCGCCACCGGTGCGGGTGCCTCGACGGTTTCCGTGGTGAGCAGCTTGGCGCATTCCGTCGCGGAGCAGACGGGGCAGCAGGTCACGGTGATCGACTCGGCGCCCGTCACGGCGCGCGACTCCTCGACCGTCGGGCTCTTCTACTTCCTGATCGTCTGCACCCTCGGTGGCTACCTGACCATCACGGTGCTCAGTCAGGTTGCGCCGAGAATGCGGCTGCGAGAGCAGTATTCGATCCTGGCCGGTGCGGCGATACTCACCCCGCTCATAGCCTTCGGCATCACCAGCATCTTCATGCACGCCTTCGGGGCGTCGGTCGGTCAGATCCTGCAATTGCTGGGGATCTCGATGCTCTACACGTTCACCGTCGGTGCGGTGAGCATCCTGCTCAATCGACTGCTCGGCCAAGCCGCGATCTTCGCGGTGCTGACGGTGCTCGTTTTCATCAACTTCCCGAGTTCGGGTGGTGCGATCCCGGTGTCGTTCCTGCCCGGATTCTGGCAGCACATCCATTCGTTCTGGCTCGGATCAGCGGCCATGGAGCCCATCCGCTCCGTCATCTACTTCGATGGGAACGGCGCCGGACCGCACCTGCTCGTTCTGGGGATCTGGCTGGTCGCGGCACTCGGCCTGACCGGACTGCTTGCCTCTCGGCAGTCGAAAAAGACGGCAGCGCAATAAATGTGGTGGGGCCGGCGACTGCCGACCCCACCCGAACCCTTTACTTCAGCCGTACGGCGTCCGTGCCCGGTCCGTCGAGCATCGCGGACCCCAGCAGGATGTCCGGAATGCCGAACCCGTCGATCAGTGTCTCGACGTGGGGGCGCAGGGTGCGGCAACGCTCGTTGATCCCGCGCGTCACGGCCTTCGAACGCTCCACCGACAGATGCCGGTGCTCCATGAACCAGGCCTTGTCCTCCTCGATCACGGACAGTGCGTAGAGGTCGCACACCTCGCCGAAGAGTTCCTTTGCGGTCTCGTCCTCACACGAGTCGATGCCGGCGACGAATGCTTCCAGGATGACGCGCTCGATGTGCGCCTGAGCGGCTTTGAGCACGTGGTCCTGCACGAAGTTGAACGCGTCGAACGGGTTCTCCTCGCGTTTCTGCGCTGCCTGCAATCGCCTTGCCGCAGTGGCGAGTAGGTACTCCTCGCGGTCTTCGAACATTTTCATCTGGGTGCCGCGGTTGAAGAGGCTGCCGTCCTCTTCGTTGTCCTGGCGAGTGTCGACGATCGTCTGCAGGATCTGCTGCGCTGCCGTGCGCTTCTTGACCACGTCGGAGACCGTCGTCGCCGCGAAACGCATCCAGTCGACCGGGCTCATGCCGCGGACTTCGTCGGCGTACGAGGTGAGGAGTTCTTTTGCGACTAACTGCGTCAGAACGTGGTTGTCACCCTCGAACGTGGTGAAGACGTCGGTGTCAGCCTTGAGCGCGGTGAGGCGGTTCTCGGCGAGATAGCCTGCGCCACCACAGGCTTCGCGTGCTTCCTGGATTGCCCGAGTGGCATGCCACGTGTTGGCGGCCTTGAGTCCGGCGGCACGACCCTCGAGTTCGCGCTGCTCCTGCGGGTCCGGGTCGTCGCTGCTCTGAATGTCGTGCATCGCGGCGACCAGTTCGTTCTGTGCGAACTGCAGAGCGTACGAGCGGGCGATCAACGGCAGCAGACGCTTCTGATGGACGAGGTAGTCCATGATCAGGACCTCGTCGTCACTCTTCGGAGCACTGAACTGCCTGCGCTGCAGGGCATATCGACCGGCAATGGCCAATCCCACGCGGGCGGCCGCTGCCGCCGAACCACCGACGGTGACACGTCCACGAACCAATGTGCCGACCATCGTGAAGAACCGACGGTTCGGGTTCTCGATCGCCGAAGTGTACGTGCCGTCCTCGGCGACGTCGGCGTAACGGTTGAGCAGGTTCTCCCGCGGGATGCGGACCTGGTCGAAGACGATGCGGCCGTTGTCGACTCCGGGCAGTCCACCCTTGAGCCCGCAGTCGGACGTCGTCACTCCGGGGAGGTCGTTGCCGGCGTCGTCACGAATCGGCACGACAAAGCAGTGGACGCCCTGGCTTTCGCCTCCGGTGATCAGCTGTGCGAACACTGCCGCGACAGTGGCGTGCTGGGCAGCGCCGCCGATGTAGTCCTTGCGAGAAGACGGAGTGGGGGAGTTGACGACGAACTCGCCCGTCTCGACGTCGTAGGTTGCCGTGGTTTCGAGTTCCTGGACGTCGCTGCCGTGACCGGTCTCGGTCATCGCAAAGCAACCGAGCAGGTCCAGGTCGATCAGCGGCTTGACGTACGCCTGGTGGTGACGCTCGGTGCCGAGGTTTTCGATGGCGCCGCCGAACAGTCCCCACTGCACGCCGGCCTTGACCATCAGGGAGAGGTCGGACATCGCGAGCATCTCGATGCTGGTGACGGCGCCACCCGCGTCGCCCGTTCCGCCGTGAGAGACCGCGAAACCGTTTGCGGCGTAGCCGAGATCGGCGAGGACCCGCATCTGTTCGAGAGCCTTGGAGCGCGCAATGGCGGTGTTGGGTGTGTAGTGCGGAGCAAAACGTTCGTCGTTCAATTCGCCGCGAACGCGCTCACGCACCTCCCGCCAGCGTCCGTCGAGTGTTGTCCTGAGGTGGTCCGCTGTGGTGGCCATGGAACCGACGATAGCGCGTAGCGCACCGCGGGCAACCCGGTTCGATCCCAACCTCACATTCAGCAGGAGCCCGCGGCACCCGCTTCGATTCCTTGGCGGAAGAGTTCCTTCTCGCTCTCGGACATAGCCTGGTACGAAGGGTCGTTCTCGACGATCTTCAGGAAGTCGGCGCCCGCCGTCTGTGTCGACGTGTCGCCGCTCTGAACACGCTGCTGAACGTAGACGGACACTGCCGAACACCCGCCGAGAAACGCCGGGTCGGTGCTCGTTGTCGCGGTGGTTCGAGCCGAGTCTGTGGCGCTCGGCGGCGACGAAACTGTCGCCTTGTCGTCGTTCGAAGCGTCCGAACCACACGATGTGAGAAGAATCGCAGCCGAGACCATCAGCGTCGTCAACAGTCGCTTCATGCTCGGAATCGTCTCACGCGGGGCCCGGTTCGACCGGAAAACTCGCCTCGAGCACCGAAGTCCTACACCCTGTCGTTGTCAGATTCGACAGAACTGGGACACTGGAAGCCGTGACTGTGTCTTCCGGTGATCCCGACGTGCATGCAACGAACTCCGCTCGGCTCTTCGAACGTGCCGGCAACGTGATTCCGGGTGGCGTCAACTCGCCCGTCCGCGCGTTCGGTTCGGTCGGTGGAACACCGCGATTCATTCGCGAAGCATCCGGCTACACCCTCACCGACGTCGACGGGAACAATTACGTCGACCTGGTGTCGTCCTGGGGTCCGATGATTCTCGGGCACGCTCACCCGGCAGTCGTCGAAGCCGTTCGTGAAGCAGCGCTCGGCGGTCTCTCCTTCGGTGCGCCGACCGAAGGCGAAGTTGCCCTCGCCGAGGAAATCGTCGCCCGCGTCGCGCCCGTGGAAAAGGTTCGCCTGGTCAACTCCGGAACCGAAGCCACGATGAGCGCAGTCCGCCTCGCCCGCGGATTCACCGGACGCACCAAGATCATCAAGTTCTCCGGTTGCTACCACGGCCACGTCGACGCCCTTCTCGCCGACGCCGGATCGGGCCTCGCGACGTTCGGGCTGCCGACCTCACCCGGCGTGACCGGCGCTCAAGCCGAAGACACCATCGTCGTCCGCTACAACGATCTCGATGCAGTCGCCGCGGCGTTCGCCGCTAACCCCGGCGCCATCGCGTGCGTCATCACCGAAGCTGCCGCCGGAAACATGGGCGCCGTCGCACCGCTTCCCGGTTTCAACGAGGGTCTGCGTCGTCTCACCCGTGAGCACGGCGCACTCCTGATCATGGACGAGGTGATGACGGGATTCCGCGTCAGCGCCTCGGGTTGGTACGGCATCGACAACGTCGCCGGCGACCTCTACACCTTCGGCAAGGTCATGAGCGGCGGCCTGCCTGCCGCAGCCTTCGGCGGCCGCGCCGACATCATGGGTCACCTCGCGCCGGACGGTCCCGTGTACCAGGCCGGCACCCTCTCGGGTAACCCCGTGGCCGTCGCCGCCGGACTCGCGAGTCTGCGCGCCGCCGACGCCGAGGTGTACGCCAAGCTCGGCCGGAACGCGACCGCCCTCGGCGACCTCATGACCCAAGCCCTCACCGCCGAAGGCGTCGAACACCGTGTGCAGTACGCCGGAACCTTGGTGAGCGTGTTCTTCACCGAGAACACGGTGACCAACTACGACGAAGCCAAAGCCGCGCAGACCTGGCGATTCCCCGCCTTCTTCCACGCGTTGCTCTCCCGCGGCGTGTACCCGCCGCCGAGCGCGTTCGAAGCGTGGTTCGTCTCCGCTGCACTCGACGATCGAGCATTCTCGATCATCGCCGACGCCATGCCGCACGCCGCCAAGGCCGCAGCTGCTGCCGTCAAGCCCTGACACGTTCAAGCTCGAGCAACAACCGCACGCTTCCGACATCCATCTTCTTCAGCGAGGACCCTCGACTGTGACCGACGCCGATCACCCCGACCACACGTCCACCCGCACCATCGTCCACGTCCTTCGCCACGGCGAAGTTCACAACCCGCGCGGGATCCTCTACGGACGGCTCCCGGGCTTCCGGTTGTCGGTGGCGGGCGAAGCCCAGGCTCGTGCGGTCGCGTCGGTGCTCGCCGATCACGACATCACCCACGTGGTCGCGTCGCCGCTGCAGCGCGCACAAGAGACCGCGACGCCGATCGCCGAGGCACACAAGCTCGACATCGTCACCGACGAAAACCTCATCGAGGCAGGCAACGAGTTCGAGGGTCTCAAGGTTGCCGTCGGGGACGGTGCGCTCTCACGTCCGCGTCACTGGTGGAAATTGCGTGACCCGTTCACCCCGTCCTGGGGCGAGCCCTACCTGCAGATCGCTCATCGCATGCTCGCAGCCGTCAACGCCGCACGCGTCGCGGCAGTCGGACACGAAGCCGTCGTCGTCAGCCATCAGCTTCCGGTCTGGACACTGCGTCGATTCCTGCAGGGCGAGCGTCTCTGGCACGATCCCCGTCACCGTCAGTGTGGACTGGCCTCGTTGACCTCACTGGTCTACGAAGGCGACACCCTGGTCGACATCGTCTACTCCGAACCTGCCGGTGCCTCCGACCCGAGAGTGACAGGAGCATGATTTCGCGCCGCATCGCCGCAGCATTCGCAGCCGCTGCGTCGGCGATGCTTCTTCTCTCGTCCTGCGCGACCGGCGACGACGCCGTCGCACAGGGCGGAACTTTCGACTTCGTCTCACCGGGCGGGCAGACCAAGATCTTCTACGATCCACCGTCCGACCGAGGCACCATCGGCAAGCTCTCCGGGCCCGATCTGATGAACGAAGGTCAGAAGGTCGGCGTCGACGACTTCGAGGGCAAGGTCGTCGTCCTCAACGTCTGGGGTCAGTGGTGCGGGCCGTGCCGCGCCGAAGCCGACGACCTGGAACAGGTCTACGAGCAGACCAAGGATTCGGGCGTGCAGTTCCTCGGCATCAACGTCCGCGACGACACCAAGAACAAAGCGCAAGACTTCGTGGTCGACAACAAGGTCTCGTACCCGTCGATCTACGACCCGTCGATGCGTTCGCTGATCGCCCTCGGTGACGGCTACCCCACGTCGGTCATTCCGACGACGATCGTCCTGGACCGCCAGCATCGCGTTGCCGCGGTGTTCCTCCAAGAACTTCTCGCCGAGGATTTGCTGCCCGTCGTCCAGCGAGTAGCTCAGGAAGACGCGCAGTAAAGATGACAACCACGACCACCACGCTGCTGGCAGGCAGCGACACACTGAGTGCCGGTGTGGGCGAAGCGTTTCAGAACGCGGCGTCGTCCGGTCCGCTTCTGCTGGCCCTCGGCGCCTGTGTGCTCGCCGGTCTGGTGTCGTTCGCTTCACCGTGCGTCGTGCCGCTCGTCCCCGGCTACCTGTCCTACCTGGCCGGCGTCGTCGGCGCCGACGCCCCCGCGATCACCGCCGACGAGGCGAGGACCCGGACGATCACCCGGAGCAGCCGCCTGAGGGTCGCCGGTGCGGCCGGACTGTTCGTCGCCGGCTTCACCGTCGTCTTCGTTCTCGCGACCGCGTCGGTGTTCGGCGTGATCTCGACTCTGCTCGTCAACCGCGAGGTCCTGATGCGCGTGGGCGGTGTGGTCACGATCGCGATGGGCCTGGTGTTCATCGGACTCATCCCGGCGCTGCAGAAAGACGTCCGTTTCGAACCGCGTCGTGTGTCGTCGCTGGTGGGGGCGCCGCTGCTCGGGGGAGTGTTCGCGCTGGGGTGGACGCCATGCCTCGGGCCGACATTGGCAGGCGTGATGTCCGTAGCCGCGGGAACCGACGGGATGACCGCCGCGCGCGGTGTCACCTTGATCGTCGCGTACTGCATCGGACTCGGCCTGCCGTTCATCATCTTGGCGCTGGGATCGGCGCGTGCGCTGACCGGCGTCGGCTGGTTGCGTCGTAATGCACGCACCATTCAAATTTTCGGCGGAATCATGTTGGTGGCAGTGGGAATCGCCCTCGTCACAGGCGCGTGGGACCAGTTCGTCGGCTGGGTTCGCGACGCATTTATCTCGGAGGTGACGCTGCCGATATGACAGCTGACGACAATAACGACAACCCGACACCCGTGCTGCCGAAGCAGTCGGTGATCGGTCGAGTCGTTGCACTCGGGCGCAACACCTGGCGCGGGCTCACCTCGATGCGGACCGCACTGGTTCTGCTGTTCCTCCTCGCACTCGCTGCGATCCCCGGTGCCCTGCTGCCACAGCGAACCCTCAACGAGGGCAAGGTCGCCGACTACATCGCCGCGCGTCCGACGCTCGGTCCGTGGATGGACCGCCTCGAACTGTTCGACGTGTTCAGCAGCTTCTGGTTCACCGCGATCTACGCTTTGCTCTTCATCTCGCTGGTCGGCTGCATCCTGCCGCGTTGCGTGGAGCACGCGAAGGCGCTGCGCACCCGTCCGGTGAATGCGCCGCGCAATCTTGCTCGCCTGCCGCACCACACCAAGAGCGTCGTCGACGGCGAGACTCCCGACGAACTTGCTGCCCGGGTGTCGAAAGAACTGCGTGGGTGGCGCGTCGAAACGCGTCGCGGCGATACGAAATCACGACGCGAAGGCGAGATCACCATCTCGGCGGAGAAGGGATACCTCCGCGAATTCGGCAACCTCGTGTTCCACCTGTCCCTGGTCGGATTGTTGATCGCGATTGCCGCGGGCAAGTTGTTCGGCTACGAGGGCAATCGCATCGTCATCGCCAACGACGGCCCCGGATTCTGCACGACTTCGCCGGCAGTGTTCGACTCGTTCGTCGCGGGCCTGAGCCTCGACGGCACCGGCATGACCCCGCTGTGTGTCCGTGTGAAGAATTTCCAGGCCGACTACCTCGAGACCGGTCAGGCCGAGATGTTCACCTCGGACATCTCGTACCAGGCAGGCGACGACCTCGAGTCCGATACCTGGCGGGACACGACCATCCAGGTGAACCACCCGCTGCGGATCGCCGGCGATCGTGTGTACCTGCAGGGACACGGATACGCGCCGACATTCACCGTCACGTTCCCGAACGGTGAGACCCGCACCGAGACGCTCCAGTGGCGTCCGGACGACGCCACGACGTTCCTGAGTAGTGGCGCGATGCGTTTCGACCCGCCGGGCGGCATGTATCCCGATACGGACGAGCGCCGGAAGAACCAGATTGCCATCGAAGGATTGTTCGCGCCCACAGCGCTGTTCCACGGCAACCTGCTGTCGTCGAGTTACCCGGCGATGAACGATCCGGCAGTCGCCATCGACATCTACAAGGGTGATACCGGACTCGATACCGGTAACCCGCAATCGCTGTTCGAACTCAACACCGAACTGATCAATCAGGGCCGACTGGTCAAGCAGGATCGGGTCAATCTGTTCCCGGGTGAGAGCGCGACGCTTGCCGACGGAACTCAGGTGCGATTCGATGGTGCCGTCGACTTCGTCAACCTGCAGGTCTCCCACGATCCCGCTCAGGTGTGGGTACTGGTTTCAGCGTTGACGATGATGGCGGGGTTGCTCGTCTCGCTCGTGATCAAGCGTCGCCGCGTCTGGGCACGTATCTATCCAGATGACGAACGACGTACTGTAGTAGAACTTGGTGGGCTTGCCCGCACCGACCACGCAGGCTGGGGCGACGAGTTCGACCGCCTCGCCGACCGCTTGCTGAAAAGCAATCCGACCACCGCGGTGAACCAACCGCACGCGCAGGAGAACGCCCGATGACAACCAACGAGACACTCGCGCAGTACAGCGACTGGGCCTTCAAGTCCGCCTTCACCGTGCTTGTGCTGGCGTTTGTGCTGCTCATCGTGCAGTACGCGTCGGCCAGAGCAAAGGCGGTTCAGGACAAGGAACTGGTCACCGCCGGCGGAGTCGATGCGTCCGTGCCTGGCAGGGTCGCGGAGACTCCGACCAAGTCGCTCTCGGAGCGATTCGGCGGAATGGGCCGAGCTGTCTTGGTTGTCGGAACGGTACTGATCTTCGCGTCGATCGTGCTCCGCGGATTTGCGACGGAACGATTCCCACTCGGCAACATGTACGAATTCGTGGCGATGGCGTGTGCGGCGTCGTTGCTGGTCGGGCACGTCCTGCTGATCAAGCCGGCGTACCGTCCGATGTGGGTCTTCCTGCTGGTACCGGTTCTGATCTTGATGTTCCTCGCCGGCACGGTTCTCTACGCCGACGCGGCTCCCGTGGTTCCGGCGCTGCGCTCGTACTGGCTGCCGATTCACGTGACGATCGTCAGCGTCGGCTCCGGCATCTTCATGATCGGCGGTATCGCCAGCCTCCTGTTCCTGTTGCGACTGAAGTTCCCGCCCGGTGACGAAGGCACGAGCATCGGCGGCCGGATCGCGGAGCGACTGCCGGACGCCCAGACGCTCGACCGCTTGGCATACAAGAGCACGATCATCGCATTTCCGCTGTTCGGCGCAGGTGTGATCCTCGGTGCGATCTGGGCGGAAGCTGCATGGGGACGCTTCTGGGGTTGGGACCCCAAAGAGACGATGTCCTTCATCGCCTGGGTGATCTACGCGGCCTACCTGCACGCGAGGGCAACGTCTGGTTGGCGGGAGACGAAGGCTGCCTGGATCAACATCGCCGGATTCGTTGCGATGCTGTTCAATCTCTTCATCATCAACATGGTCGTGTCCGGCTTGCACTCCTACGCGGGACTCAACTGATCCTCTCGAGGTACCGTGGGTGGCTGCCGACCGGTCTGTAGGTATCACCGGTGGGTAAGTCAGGGGCGGCGCCAGCTACGATGCAGCTTGGTGAATTACTAGCTGTCTGGTAGCTGCGGGATCGACGAGGGGGAACTGCGAGATGGCCGACAAGATCGAAGACGCCGGAGCAGGATTGTGGGAGCCGGTGCGTCCTGCCGAGCCGACGCGGCGCGAGCTGCGCACATCCGCGCCCGAGCCGTCATCCGACTCGGTTCCCAGTGATGTTCGCAGTCTCTTCGTGGCCCCGGTCGACTCCGGCCCGCTCCAGCAAGTCGCCGGCCAGGCGCCCAGTGCACCTGCCGCTCCGCCGCCGACGACGACCCCAGCGACTCCGGCGGCGCCGGTACCAGGTCCCAAGACTCCGGTCATCCAGTATCCGGCAGCACAGCCGGGCCCGATCAACGGCCAGTTCTCGACCTCGCCCGCGATGCCGATGCAGACCTACGAACCTACGAATCGTGCAGGGTCGGTGCCGGATTCGCGAACTGGCCCTCCGCAGCCTGTCCAGAATTCGCAGCCTGTCCAGAATTCGCAGCCTGTCCAGAATTCGCTGCCTGTCCAGAATTCGCTGCCTGTCCAGAATTCGCAGCCCAGTCCGACCGCGCATGGATCCGCGAGACCGCTCCAGCACCCGCAGGCGCCTTTTGCGCCCGGCGTGCATCCGCCAAATCCCGTGATTCGGCAGTTCGGGCACCCCGGCGCTGCGCCGGTGCAGAACGGCCACGCCCTGCAAAATGGTCAGGCCGTGCCGAATGGGTTGGCCATGCCGATGGCCCCGCCGACAGCGCCACCTACTCGCGCTCCGATGCCGCAGACCGGATTCAACTCGGCTCCGGACAGTCGCTTCGAGTCAGCTCTCCCGATGACTGCGCAAGATCTCTCGGCTGCGCTCCTCGTCAAGCGGCCTGTCCGGCCTGCCCCGGTGGGTGGCTGGCGCAAGGCGCTGTACACGTTGTCCGGCCGATCGGTGAACCTCGGAAACGGTGCAAAGGAGCAGCACCTCGTCGAGTTGACGCGCCAGATCAACCAGCCGCTGCAGGGCTGCTACAAGGTTGCGGTGCTCAGTCTCAAAGGTGGCGTCGGAAAAACCACGACCACTGCGACACTGGGGTCGATGTTCGGCTCGATCCGCGGCGATCGCGTCGTCGCTGTCGATGCAAACCCCGACCGGGGAACGCTGAGCCAGAAGATCCCGCTCGAGACTCCGGCAACAGTGCGAAACCTGCTGCGCGACGAGAACAGCATCGAGAAGTACAGCGACGTCCGTGGCTACACATCGCAGAATCGCCATCGTCTCGAAGTGCTTGCCTCCGACTGCGATCCAGCAGTTTCAGAGGCCTTCAGCGGCGGGGACTACACGCGCACGGTCGACATGCTCGAGAAGTTCTACAGCATAGTTCTGACCGACTGCGGCACCGGATTGATGCACTCGGCGATGCAGGCCATTCTCGAAGGTGCAGATTCGTTGATCGTCGTCAGTTCCGGATCCGTCGACGGTGCACGTAGCGCCTCCGCGACACTTGATTGGCTCGACGCTCACGGTTACAGCAGGCTGGTCGCCACGTCCGTAGCCGTCATCAACGCGGTACGGCCTCGCTCGGGCAAGGTTGATCTGCCCCGGGTCGTCGAGCATTTCGAGCAGCGCTGTCGAGCGGTGAGACTGATTCCGTTCGATCCGCATTTGGAAGAGGGCGCCGAAATCGATCTGGACCGGCTGCGTCCAGGTACTCGGGAAGCGGTGCTGGAGTTGGCTGCGGTGGTTGCGCAGGACTTTCCGGCCTCCCCGTTCGCGTTGCCGGGGCGGTAATCGGATAGCCGGGTGAGCCCGGACGCTACGTCGACGTGTCAGTCGGCGGTACGTCCGGCCCCTCCGTGCGCTTGCGTCGTGTTTGCTGGTTCACATTCCACAGGAATTCGGGATCGTCGTCCGGCCCGCGTACGCCGCTCACCGGGGTACGCGTCGACGGATCGGGCCCGAACGCCTTCCACATCAGAACGATCAATGTCACCAAACCCACCAACGCCAACAGATACAACACGGCGCACCTCCTCAGGGAACTGAAGTCGAGCCTACTCAGTCTCCGGCCCGCTTCACCAGAAGTGGTGCGGACAAGCGTTTCGGCTCAGTGCGCTAGTGCTGTATCTGTCGGGTACTGCAAGATCTGTCGGGTACTACAAGTACTTCGACGTGAGCGAAAGTTGCTCAGTTGTTGTCCGCTTCGGTGGTCAGCGAGCGCAGAAGCTGCATGACCTCGGTCTCACGGAATCGACGATGTCCTCCTGGTGTGCGAAGCGAGCCCAGTCGTCCTGCGTGTGCCCAGCGGGTCACGGTCTTGGGATCGACATGAAACAATGCCGCTACCTGTCCGGGCGTCATGAGTGCGTCTGCGGCGGTATTGAAGGTTGGTGCGCTCATTGTGAGGTCCTCCATGTTGATGTCGAACGTTTGACGAACAGTGATTCCGAACCGAGCAGTGATTCCGAACTTTGGTTCCGAACCGTTGTGTCGACCAGTTGCCAAAAACCTGCGTCGAGTTTGTTTCGAAGTCCTTCGCTCACATTCGACCGTTTTCTGAGTGGTAGCGCAATGTTTGCACAGATATAGCCGGGTAGTCGATCTTTCAAGATAAGGTAATGTTTAAGTAAAGGACAAAATGGATATAGCGGGCTCAGTCCCACCCGTATTCGGAATGGGTAACCTGAGAGGGTGAGTCAGTTGTCTGAAAACCCCGAAAATGTTCCTTCTGAGCCGGTCAAGGCCAGTAAACCCTCCGCAAACTCTGGGCAAGCAAAGTCGGCTGCCGGGCCGGTGACCAAGGGTCAACTGGCCCGCGACGTGGTGCTGTACTCGGTCGCTCGGCTGCTGCTTGTCGTCGTGATCGGTGCCGTCATCATCGGTGGCGGAAAGCTCGCCGGCACCGACGTTCCCTTGATCGTCGCGGCACTGTTCGCAGTTCTGATCGCGCTGCCGCTGTCGCTGCTGCTCTTCGCGAAACTGCGCAAGCGTGTCAATGCGGGCATTGCGGCGGTCGACGCCCAGCGTCGGTCCGATCGTGACGATCTTCGCTCCAAGCTGCGCGGAGACGGGCGGTGACCACGGAGTCGCTCGACGTCGACCGTCGGACCTCGCGCCAGTGGGTCGACAACGCGGTGCGGCTGATCGAAGCCGACGCGCAACGCAGCGCGGACACTCACCTACTGCGCTATCCGCTGCCGAGTAACTGGACCGTCCAGCTCTATCTGAAGGACGAGTCGACCCACATCACGGGAAGTCTCAAGCATCGACTCGCACGGTCGCTTTTCCTCTACGCGATCTGCAACGGCTGGGTTACCGAAGAGACCACTGTCATCGAAGCGTCGTCCGGTTCGACGGCTGTCAGCGAGGCGTATTTCGCGAAGTTGCTCGGCCTGGATTTTGTCGCGGTGATGCCCGCGAGCACGAGTCCCGCCAAGATCGCACTGATCGAGGCGCAGGGTGGACGTTGTCATTTCGTGAGCGATCCGTCCTCGATCTACTCGGAATCGCATCGGCTCGCGAGTGAGTTGAACGGTCACTACATGGACCAGTTCACCCACGCCGAGCGCGCGACGGACTGGCGTGGAAACAACAACATCGCCGAATCGATCTTCACTCAGCTCGAGCACGAGGAACATCCGATTCCCGACTGGGTGGTCGTCGGAGCCGGGACGGGCGGAACCGGCGCCACGATCGGCCGCTTTCTTCGCTATCGGAAATTCGACACGGGGCTGTGCGTGGTAGATCCGGAGCACTCCGTGTTCTTCGACGCGTGGCGAGCGAGCGATCCGTCGATCGTCGGTACACGGGGCTCTCGGATCGAGGGCATCGGCCGTCCGCGCGTCGAACCGTCGTTTGTCGGTCAGGTGGTCGACCGAATGATCAAGGTGCCGGACGCAGGCTCGATCGCGGCCGCACGGCACGCCAGCACAGCCCTGGGGCGCAAAGTGGGTGGCTCGACAGGGACGAACCTGTGGGGAGCTTTTGCGTTGATTGCCGAGATGATGGCAGCCGGGCGCAGCGGCAGCGTCGTCACGCTGCTGTGCGACGGCGGAGAGCGTTACTCGGGCACGTACTACAACGACGAATGGGTGGCGTCGGAAGGGATCGACCTGCTCGGTCCGACGGCAGTGTTGGACGAGTTCGTCCGTTCGGGTGCGTGGACGGCCAGTTCCTGAATCGCCGGCGCCGGACCGTGTGACGGGCGGCTCATCGTCACCCGCGGCCAGGCGTCCAGCCCGGACGACTGCTCGTCCGTTCTGATGCGTATCAGGCCGGGAGAGAGCGTGTTCTCGGCCAGACGCACGAACCCGAGTCGCTCGTAGTACGGCGCGTTCCACGGAACGTCGACGAACGTCGTCAGAGTCACGAGATCGTGGTGATGGTCCGCCGCCCATTCGGTGACGGCGTCGATCAGCTGAGCTCCGAGGCCTTTGCGGGCATGATCGGGGTGAACGGAAACCTGTTCGATATGTGCACCGCCGTCCACGATCTCGACGAGCGCATACGCAACGGGTACGTCGTTTGCGTCGGTCTGAACCCAGATGTGCTCGGCTGCGAGAAAATCGTTCAACTCGTCGAGCGTCGGCGGTGGATCGTCTGCGATGGCGTCCATCCCGATGTCTCGGAACGGTTCGCCCGCGGCGATCTCGATCTGTTGCAGTGCGGGTAGGTCGGTGGATATGGCCGAGCGGATCACAGAAACCGTTTTACCTCGAGAGTGGAGTTTCTCCCAGCGCTACGCCTTCTGTAACGCAAACCTACGCAACCGTAGGTTGTGTATCGTTTGGTCAAGGGGCACTTCTCCAGCGAGGGCGGATCATGGGCAATCCTGAAGTTTCACTCGACAATTACGAGGCTGTGTACGAGTACTACCGCAGTCATCAGCAGAACCGATTTGTGGCGAAGCTCGCTTATGCCGCATTGGCGCTGAAGTACCGCCCGCGAGTGAGGTACGCGCCGGGTGCGGAAGCGGCGCTGAAGACTCTGCTGGAACGAAAGACGCAGTTGGTCGTGGCAGTCAATCATCTGACCGAGAGCGACCAGTTCACGCTCGCGGCGACCGCGTGGCGTACTCCGTTGCGTCGAGTGATCGGACGGACCCGGGTCCTCGCCAAAGACGAACTCTTCGTTGATCCTTCACAGCGCAAGAAGGTCGACATGATGGGCAGCATCCCGGTTTTTCGCAGCAAGAACTACGGCCTCCGGGCTGTTTCGGATGCCGGCCGAGTGATGATGGACGTCGCGGCCGAGCGGCTGGGCAACGGGGACTGTCTGGCGATTTTCCCGGAAGGGACGTGCAACACCGAAGATCCGACGCGGCTGCAGCACGTCAACAGCGGAATCGGCCACATCGTCGCGCGCGCCGAGAAGTTGGGATGCTCACCGGCCCTGGTGTCGATCGGCATCAATTACGGCCCGGTGGCCGGCGACGTCAAGGCTGCGAGTGTCTTTGTCGGAATGCCGGTGACCGAACTTCCGGACAAGCCGATGGATATCGCCCGAACTGTGCAGGCCGACTTGCAGGTGGCAGTGAACGGGGCCGTCGCCGGATACTAGGCGCCTGTCAATTTTGGTTGACAGATTCCAGTTGTCAACCTAAATTGACATCATGACCGAAGCAACCTCTCTCGCTGCTGCCGCCGGTAGCCCGGATCCCACCGAGGGATTGCGTGCTGTTCGAGCGCTGCGTCGTCTACTCGAAAAACTCGAGGCCATTCAGGTCGCCAACGCGCGCCGTCACGGATGGTCCTGGCAGGCGATCGCGGAAGCTCTCGAGGTCAGCCGTCAAGCCGTCCACAAGAAATACGCGTCCGCGCAGTCGGAATCGATGCTGCGTTCACTGCGCGAGAAGGGCAGGTAATTGCCATGTTCGAAAGGTTCTCCGCACAGGCTCGTGGCGTCGTTGTCGATGCTGTCGCCGGATCCGGTCCGGTCACGCCGATGGAACTTCTGACCGCGCTGCTCACCTCTGATCGGGGCATCGCCACCGAGGTGCTCACCGAGTCCGGTGTCTCCCTCGACGTGATCCACCACGCCGGCGCCGGATCGAACGAAGGTAGCTCGAACAATTTCGACGACGACGCCGAGATACTCAAGTCGATCGGCATCGATCTCGATGCGGTTCGGGAGAGTCTCGAGCAGTCCTTCGGCGAAGGTGTGCTGGACGAGACGCCCGTGCCGGACGGTGTCGATACTTCGCGGAAAGGCCGATTCGGGTTTCCTCGTTCACGATTCGAGAAGGACTCCAAGAAGGTGTTGGAACTCTCGCTTCGTGAAGCGCTCGCGCACAAGGACAATCGAATCGGTGCCGAACACATCCTTCTCGGCATCCTGCGTGTCGCCGACGGGCCTACCCGTCAGGCCCTCGAAACGCAGGTCACGATATCGGTGATCCGTGAGCGGTTGGAAGCGAAGATGAATCGCGCCGCCTAGATTCGGCACGGCTCCGCATGCACGGGGCGGGATGTGCCAGCATTCAGACATGACATTTCTGGCACGTCTCATCATCAACGGCATAGCCATCTGGCTGGCGTCGGCGTGGGTCACCGGCATCACGATCGCCAACCACGACAACGGCACCTGGGGCACGGTTCTCGTGATCGCGGTGATCGCTTTGATCTTCACGGTGGTCAACGCCTTCATCAAGCCGGTAGTGCAGCTTCTCTCACTACCGCTGCTCATCCTGACCCTCGGACTGTTCACGCTGGTGATCAACGCCCTGATGCTGATGCTGACGGCGTGGATCTCGTCCGGTACGTCCTACGGCTTGACGGTCGACGGCTTCTGGACGGCAGTCTGGGGCGCGCTGATCATCTCGATCGTGAACTTTCTGCTCAGCGCGTTCGTCCCCGACAACCGTTGAGTCCGTCGACTTTCAGGCGAGACTGAGCGCAACTGCGGTCGCGGCACCCCAGACGAGCATGGCGAGTCCGGTGTCGCGCAACGCGGGGATCAGGGCCATACCCTGACCGCCGGAACGCAGTGGGGCGTTGGCTCGGATTGCCAGTGGCAACGCCAGCAATCCGAGCAGGGCCCACGGAGTACGCAGGATCAGCAGCAAGGTCGCGACGAACGGGACGGCCAGCAGGATCACGTGCAGCGTGCGGGTCTTCGCGTCGCCGAGCCGGACTGCGAGAGTGATCTTTCCGGACTCGGTGTCGGTCGGGATGTCTCGAAGATTGTTGGCAACGAGCACCGCGCTCGAGAATGAACCGATGGCGATCGCGCCGGCCAGCCCGGCCAGATCCACCCGTTCGGCCTGTACGAATTGAGTTCCCAGCACTGCGATCAGCCCGAAGAAGATGAACACGGCGATCTCGCCGAACCCGCTGTATCCGTACGGTTTCTTGCCGCCGGTGTAGAACCAGGCACCGATGATGCAGAACACGCCGACCGCAACCAGCCACCAGGCTGTGGTCGCCGCCAGAACGAACCCGGCTACCGCGGCAACGGTGAAGCAGCTGATCGCTGCGGCCTTCACAGCTCCGGGACTGACCAACTTCGATCCGACCAAGCGCAGTGGCCCGACGCGGTCGTCGTCCGTTCCGCGGATTCCGTCGGAGTAGTCGTTCGCGAAATTCACCCCGACGATCAAGGCCAAGGAGACGATCAGTGCCAGGAGCGCCTTCCACCACACTGCGAGGTCCAGGGACGCCGCGGCTCCGGTGCCGACCAGCACGGGCGCAATCGCGTTCGGGAGTGTGCGCGGCCTCGCGCCTTCGATCCATTGAGCAGCTGTTGCCATACAACGATCTTTGCACTGTGCAATACGATCGAACGCGGTGGATCAGCACATGACTCGAGACGTGAGTGAGCGCGCCAGGTACGCGCAGTCGGGCGAAGACCCGGCAGACATTGCCTTGCTCGGACCCATTTCGACCAAAGTGGGCGATCGTCTGGTTCCGTTGCCGGGTCCGCGAGCTCGAACTCTGCTGGTTGCGCTGGCTCGCAATCCGGGTGAGCCCCGTACTGCGCAGAGCCTGATCGACGACGTCTGGGGGCTGGAGCCGCCGCGCTCACCGATGAACGCCCTCCACACTCAGGTCTCGCGCCTGCGATCTGCACTTCCGGACGGGGCGCTCGAAGTCACGGCGGCCGGATACCGGCTCACTCTCGCTCGGGAGCGTGTCGACCTGGCCCGGGCAGCGGACGCCGTCCGTCGTCTGCGCGCCGGCGGCGACGACGCGTCCGAGGTACTCGCCGTCACGACCGCGGCGCTGCGCCTGTGGCGCGGTACCCCCGGGAGCGACGTGGTCGGCGACGTCGCAGATCGTCTGGCGCTCGACGCGGGCCGCGTGTACGACGAACTGGAGTCCGTGCAGATCGACGCGTTGCTCACGTTGGGGGAGTACGCGGCCGCCATTCCACTGGTGCGCGGACGCCATCTGTCGAGCCCGTTCGACGACACCGCGGCCGAAGCGTTGATGCGTGCGCTCGCCGGAGCCGGCCGAGTCAACGAGGCACTCGAAGTGTTCGCGGAGTTCCGCAATCACCTCGCCAATCGCCTGGGCGCTGATCCGTCACCCGCACTGGTGGCTCTGAACGCGGAACTTCTCGGGGCACCTGCGGCAACACCGCGAGCTGCGCGGGCGATCGGTCTACGCGCTGCCCCCAACACCTTGCTCGGTCGCGACAGCGACATCGACCAGATCGAATCCTTGCTGGCTCGCTCACGTGTGGTCACCATTCTCGGACCTGGTGGCGCCGGAAAGACCCGTCTCGCACACGAATTGGGCCTACGCGGATCCGTGAACCAGCCTGGCGTCGCGGTGGTACTCGTGGAGTTGGCGTCGTTGCGCAGCAGTGAAGATGTCATCGCGGCCATCGGCGGCACCCTCGGAATCAGCGAATCCGATCTGGCGCCAGGCAAATTGACCGTCGGCCGGACGCATTCGGCGCGAGAGCGACTCAAAGAGGCGTTGTCCGCCGGTCCGATGTTGCTCATCCTCGACAATTGCGAGCACGTGATCGGCGCGTGTTCGGAGATCGTGGCCGAGATGATCGCGGCCGGTCGTCAGCTGACGGTACTGACCACCAGTCGTTCGCCGCTCATGATCAGTGCCGAGGCGGTGTACCCGTTGCCGCCGTTGGCGATCGACGACGGAACCGGCTCGGCAGTCGAACTCTTCTCGGCGAGAGCCCGTGCGGTGCGGCCGTCCGTTCATCTGGACGTCGATGCGGTCGTCAAGCTGAGTACGACGCTCGACGGACTCCCGTTGGCGATCGAACTCGCAGCTGCCCGGGTCCGCACGATGAGCGTCGACGAAATCGGTTCGAGGCTGCGAGATCGGTTCGCATTGTTGCGCTCCGATGATCCGACGTCTCCGGATCGGCATCGCACGCTGCACGCGGTGATCGACTGGAGCTGGAATCTGTTGGGCAGCGGTGATCAGATTGCGCTGCGTCGATTGTGCCGATTCCCGGCAGGTTTCACGCTTTCCTCGGCGCAGGCCGTTGCCGGGTGGGGAGAGTTGAACGATGTGGCCGGCGCTGTCGAAGCGCTGGTCAATCAGTCACTTCTTTCCGTCAGCGACGGGCAGGGTGAGCTTCGGTACTACATGCTCGAGACGGTCCGTGAATACGGCGAGGAGCGACTCGCCGCGTCCGGAGAGGGGCCGGAAGTCATCCGGCGCCTGGATGACTGGGCAATCGCGATCGCCGAGGACGCCGTCGTGCGTGCACGCACGGATCAGCTGCGCCTGATTGCCGACCTCGACGCCGAGCACGACAACCTTCTCGCGGTTCTTCGCTGGGCCGTGGAGCGCGGCGACGCGGTCACCGTAGCCAATGTCTTTCCCGTCCTCGCGATTCTGTGGGCCGTACGAGGATCGAATTCGGAAGTCTCGAACTGGGCGTCGAAGATCGTCGGGGCGACCGCGGACAACGATCTACGCGATGTAAATGCAGAATTGGTGGGCGCGACGTTCATCCTGGTGGCGATGCATCTGTTTTTCGCGGAGACCGATCGAAACCATGCCCGCGCGCGGGTTCGTCTTCGAAAGCTGTTGCGTGAGCGCGATGATCTCGGTCCGTTGTTCGCATTTCTGATCAAGCTGACCACGAGTGGGATCGCCAACCACAGACTTGCGCGTTTGGTTGCGGAAGGCGTTCGCAGTTCCGACCCCGAGACCCGAATGGCTGCGCTGTCCGCGCGTTCGAATATGCGCGAGAACATCGGGGATCTGCGGGGCGCTTTGCTGGACGGGGAAGCGTTGTTCGACTACGCGACCAATGCCGGTGACGAGTGGGGCCTTGCGATGGCGGCCCAGCATGTCGGGTCGGTCCACAGCCAATCCGCGCGATACGGCGAGGCCATCGAGTTCTACGCGATTGCGGCGGCGTCGATGGAACGCCTCGGTGCACGTGACGAGGCGATGCAGCTCATCTGCTTTCAAGCCGGAGCAATGATCGCATCCGGTGACACCGCCGGCGGGCGAACACTTCTCGATCGGGCACGTCCGGCCTTGGCGCACTCGGGTGGGACCGGTGCCATCGAAACCGATCAACGGCGCGCGGCGCTGATGGCGAGCATCGCCGAGGCGGATCTCGCGGACGGCAGAGTCGAAGAAGGCTTGGCCAGGTATCGAGAAGCACTGGAGTTGTTGGGCTCTGCGATCGAGAACATCTTCGGTGATCCCTTCGTCGTTCTGCTCGGTGCTGCGGCCGTGTGTGCTCACGTCGTTCACGGCCGACATGAACTCGTGGCAAGTCGTGTTCTGCAGATGAAGGATTCGAGTGCTCTCAAGTTCGATCCCAAGGGTTATGCGGACCTGCCGCTCGCGGGTTCCTTGGCGTCGGCGATCGGGTCGTTCGATCTTGTCACGGGCAACATCGATCGAGGGGTCGAACTGATGGCTCTGTCGTTGAAAATGCCGGGGAGACAGGACTTCGTCTCGCTCCACCATGCGCGTCTCTCCGACTTCGCTGTCGGTGTGGTGGGAGTCGACAGGTGGTCTGTGGAAACCGAGAAGGTGTCGGGCTACTCACGCAGAGCGGTCCGCGAAGCAGTGTTGGCTGCGCTTCGCGGACCGGTGCTGGATTAGAGCTGGACGATGTTGCGGGACTTATGTCTTGCGCATGTACATCCGGACGGTCAGGGGCGCCATGACGGCAACGATCACCGCGGCGCCGACCAACGACCACACGACGTGGATACCGAAGTGACCGTCGTTGGCCAGCTCGCGAACCGCGGTCACCAAGTGTGAGACCGGATTGACGTTCACGAACTTCTGAAGCCAACTCGGCATGGTGGCAGGATCGACGAACGCATTCGACAGGAACGTCAGCGGGAACAGCACGAGCATCGAAACACCCTGCACCGTGGACGCTTTGTTCATCAGCACGCCCATGAGAGCGAAGATCCAGCTGATGGAGAACGCGCACACCATGACCAGGATCGCGGCAGACAGAATGCCGACCACGCCGCCTGCGGGGCGGTATCCCATCGCGAAACCGACGATGAACGTGATGGTCGTTGCGATGCCGTAGCGCACGACGTCGGCGAGCAATGCGCCGGACAGCGGGGCGATACGAGCGATGGGAAGGGACTTGAAGCGGTCGAACACGCCCTTGTCCATGTCCTCACGAAGCTGAGTGCCCGTGACGATGGAACCGGTGATAACGGTCTGGACGAGGATGCCGGGGATGATCGTCGGCAGATATGCCGTCACGTCACCGGCGATCGCGCCGCCGAAGATGTACGTGAACATCAACGTGAAGATGATCGGCTGGATGACGACGTCGAACAGTTGCTCGGGGTTGTGCTTGATCTTGAGAATTCCGCGGTACGCCATCGTGAACGTGTTCGCGAAGCTCTGCTGCAGGCTGATGCGGCGCGGTGCGGCATCCGGCTGGGCTATCGGCGACCGGGGTTTGGTGAGGGTGGTTGTCATGCGACGCTCCGATCGGAGTCGTTGTCGGACTGGGCGTCGTTGCGTCCACCGTCTTCGGGCTGGTGCCCGGTAATGGTCAGGAACACTTCGTCCAGGCTGGGTTTCTGTACGTTGATCTCGTCGACGGCAATTCCTTGCTCACGCAGACGGATCAACAGGTCCGCAGTGATCGACGGGTCGCTCAGTGGTGCGGTGATCCGCCCGACTTCGGGGGTGACACCCACCTCGACGCTCAGCGCAGCCGCGATGAGCGAGCGAGCTTCCTCGGTTCGGTCACGGTCGACCAACTTGAGCTGGAGGGAGGAGATCCCGACCGAAGCCTTGAGTTCGTCGGCGGTGCCGTTGGCGATCACGCGACCGCGGTCGATCACCGCGATGCGATCGGCCAACTGATCGGCCTCGTCGAGGTACTGCGTGGTGAGCAACACTGTCGAGCCCTCGGCGACGAGTCGCCGGATGGTCACCCACATCTGGGCGCGGGTGCGCGGATCCAGTCCGGTGGTGGGCTCGTCGAGGAACAGGAGCGGCGGGCGAGCGATCAGGCTGGCCGCCAGATCCAGGCGCCGACGCATACCACCGGAGAAGTTCTTCAGCGGTTTGGTCGCGGCCTCGACCAGGTCGAACTCCTCGAGGAGTTCGAGGGACTTGGTGCGCGCATCGCGGCGGCTCAGGCCGAGCAACCGGGAGAAGATCACGAGGTTCTCGGTCGCGGTCAGATCCTCGTCGACGGAGGCGTACTGCCCGGTGACGCCGATCAGGGAGCGGACCGCGGTGGGTTCACGGCTGACGTCGTGACCGAAGATGCGCGCCTCACCGCCGTCGGGGCGAAGGAGGGTGGCGAGCATGCGGACAGTGGTGGTCTTGCCGGCGCCGTTCGGCCCGAGGACGCCGAACACCGAGCCGGTGGGGACGGTGAGGCTGACGCCGTCGACCGCGCGGTGCTCGCCGAACTTCTTGACGAGTCCGTCGGCCTCGATGGCAAGAGGCGAAGCTGTGTGGTTCATGGGATGAAGCTTGGCAGATCGATCTTGCATGGACCTTGCGTGGAACTTGCGGTTACTTGCACAGCGCGCGAGGTCGGTGCTCCACAACCGGCAAACAATCCCCAGACGGAACTTGCTTGCCGGTGTGCGGGCGCGATGGCGTCACGCTCGCTGCATGGAAATTCTCACGCGGGCGCAGGCTCACCGGGACGGCACCAGCGACGCGCAGTTGCAGCGAGCGGTCAGGCGCGGCGAGCTGCACCGAATCGCAGCGGGGATCTACATGCGCGCCGATCACTTCCGCGAACTCGATGCGAGAGCACGCCACCGCTGCGCTGTCATGGCAGCCGCCGAAAGCTGTGGACCAGGCGCAATCGTGAGCCACGCTTCGGCAGCGGTCATGCACGGATTGGATTGCGGCGGATTGCGATTGGACACCGTGCACATGACGCGTAACCGGTGCTCGGGTGGGCGGAAGAGCCAGACCTTGCATCTTCATCCGGCAGTGGTCCCGGCCGAGGAGGTCGTGCTGGTCGACGGCGTCGCAACCACGTCGCTTGCGCGAACGTTCGTCGACCTCGCACGGACGACGCCGTTCGAGACCGCCGTGGTGATCGGTGATTGCGCCCTGCGACGTGGGATGAGGCGTGAGAACGTCGACGCTTCGCTCGATCATGCGCGCGGACGGCTGGGGATGAGTCGCGCTCGAGTGGCGGCGACGTTCATCGAACCAGGTGCCGAGAGTCCGGGGGAGTCCATCAGCCGGGTACGCATGCGCGACGACGGTTGGCCGATGCCGACGCTGCAGCACGAGATCCGTCACAGCGGACGGTTCATCGCTAGGGTCGACTTCTTCTGGAAAGAGCACGGTGTGGTGGGCGAGTTCGACGGGATGGTCAAGTACCGCGGCGACAATCCGGGTAGGGCGGTAGAGCGCGAGAAACTGCGGGAGGACGCGATCCGGGACGCGGGGTTCGAGGTGTTCCGATGGGTTTGGGCGGATCTTCGCGACTTCGAACGCGTCCGCGAAAGGTTCGAGCGGGCTTGCCTCCGCGCAGCCGCGCGCTGATTGTGCAGCCGCGGCGCTGATCAGGCCTGCGGCTGAACAATCGGGCTGCGGCTGCTAGCTGAACCGAGCCACCAGAGCGGCGCGGTCGAGCTTGCCCGGCCCCCGGAGCGGCAGTGCGTCCACGACGAACAGCTCGCGCGGCGCCGCGGTCACGTCGAGTGTCCGCTGAGCATGTGTGCGTAGTTCATCGAGCGTGGGAGCTTCGCCCTCGGGTACGACCACGGCCACCACCCGCTGCCCCAGCCGCTGGTCCTCGACGCCGATCACCGCGCACTCGCGAACGGCGGGGTGATCGGCCAACGCGGCCTCGACCACCTGCGGTACGACGGTCAGCCCGCCGGTGGAGATTGCCTCGTCCAACCGGCCGCTGATGCGCAGGACTCCGTCGACCACAGCTCCGGCGTCGTCGGTCCGGAACCAACCGGGCTCGGCGAAAGCGGGGTGGTCGGGAAGCCCGCGGTACCCGGACGCGAGCATCGGCCCACCCAGCAGCACTCGCCCGTCGTCGATACGAATCTGCGCTCCGGACAACGGGATTCCGTCGTAGACGCAACCGCCGGAGGTTTCACTCATCCCGTAGGTGCGGACGACGGTGATGCCCGCTTCGGTTGCCTGCGCGAGTACCGGCGCGGGAGTCGCAGCGCCGCCGAGCAGAACCGCGTCGAGTGACGCCAGCGCCTCGACCGCGGCGCGATCACCGAGCGCCTTGACCAACTGCGTCGGCACCAAGGAGGTGTAGCGGCGCGGTCCGCTCATCGCGGCGACGGCGCCCGGAAGCGCTGCCGGGTCGAAACCCGCACTGACGTCGACGATCACCGGTTGCGTTCCGGCGAGAACACTGCGGAGCAGAACCTGCATGCCGGCGATGTGGTGCGGAGGGAGAACGAGCAACCAGGATCCTGTGCCGCCGAGGCGTTCGTGGGTCGCGTCGCCGCTGGCCCTCAGTGCATCAGCACCGAGCATCGCGCCCTTCGGCGTTCCCGTGGTTCCCGACGTGGCGACTACCAGCGAGACGCCGTCGTCGATGGGCTGATCGGGGTGCAGAGCGTCGCTCAGTCGGGCCGTCTCGCGTGCGTCGGCAGCCGGGACGGGGAGCACGGCGTCGTGCTCGCCGCCCAGGATCTGCGCGACGGCAGGCAATACCTCGAAAGCCGCCTCGCCCTGCGGAACCGCGAGTGTGCGAAGAACGTTCACCGGATGTCCGGCCCGGCAAGGGGCCAACCGCCGTCAGCCAGATGGCTTCGCACGCGGTCGACATCGGTTTCGAGAGGCATCTCGTTGGTGATCTTCGTGATGAGGACCTGGATGTCGGTCTTCTCGATGGGCAGATCGCCGTCCTCGATCAACGCGTCGGCGACGGCGTCGACCTCGGCCTCGGAGAGTCTGCGAGTGAGGAGTGCGAAGAGCGGGATGTAGTCCTGTTCGGGGACGCCATTGGGATAGCCGGCCCGCAACCAGCCGACTATCGACGTGAGGAAGGGCGGAAGAGCCATGACGTCAGCTCACATCTCGAACTTCGTTGTCGGCGTCCACGTCTTCGATAACCGGCCACCCACCTGCGCGCAGTCTTTCGGTGACACGATCGACGTCGTCCTCGGACGGCTCCTCGTTGAGGATCCCCTCGATGATGGCGCGAATCGTGTCGTAGTCGACGTGGCGGTCCGGTACCTCGTGCGCGGACTCGATGGACATCGAAACGACCTGCTCGATCTCCTCGTCGGTCAGACGTCGACGGAGAACCGCGAGCAGGGCGAAATGATCCTTGTCCGGGATGCCCTCGGGGTACCCGGCGCGTAGCCAGTCGAGCACGCTGCGCAATGAATACTTGCTCAAATCCTCGGCCTCATTTTCGTTTCGGTGGTTTCAGTGGTGTGCCGCGACGACCACTCAGAAGACGTGGATTCCGAACGTGCTGGCCAAGAAGTTCTTCATCAACAACAGAATTCCGGCGAAGATCGTGACGAGCACGATCGCAAAACAGAGGTACGCACCCATTTTACCCAGGGTGGTCGGTCCTTCGGTGCCGTCAGGATTCGGCAGGCTCAGCGACTTGAGGCCGAATGCGAAGATCGCCGGCAGTCCCGCTCCGAAGAGCAGTCCTACTGCCACTACCTGCCAGAGCGAATCGAGGGTATCGGTGAGTAGATGCATTCTCTTGCGCCCCTTTCAGGAGTTGCGGGTGGCTTCGGTGGACGGAGTGGGTTCGGCTGCCGGGATCTCGGCAATTGCCGCATCTGAATTCTCGTCCCATTCGGCGGTGACGTTCGCCGCGTCTACGGGTTCCTTACGCGAGCGTATGTACATGAAGATCGCGAAGGCGATGAGCGCGGCGAAGACGACGAGCACGCCGGCGAGTCCGCCGACCAGATGTGCAAGAGCCCAGCAGATAGCTCCGACGACGGCAGCCGACGGCAATGTGATCAGCCAGGCTGCGGCCATCCGGCCGGCGACACCCCAACGGACCTCGGCGCCCTTGCGACCGATACCCGTACCGAGGATCGAGCCGGTGGCGACGTGGGTGGTCGAGAGGGGGAGTCCGAGGTGGCTCGACGTGAGGATGATGGCGGCGGACGACGCTTCGGCTGCCAGACCCTGCGGCGCGGCAATCTCGACAAGACCCTTGCCCAGGGTGCGGATGATGCGCCAACCACCGAGGTAGGTGCCGAGGGCGATCGCGACGGCACAGGTGAACTTCACCCAGAACGGCATCTCGGTCTCGGCGGTGATGGTGCCGTGAGCGACCAGGGCCAAAAAGATGACGCCCATCGTCTTCTGGGCGTCATTGGTGCCGTGTGCAAGTGAGATCAGGGAGGCGGTGCCGATCTGGCCGAAACGGAAACCGCGCTCGCGCTCGTCTTCCTTGACGGATGCGGTGATGCGGTACACGAGCTTGGTGCCGACGCCCGCGACCAGAGCAGCGACGACCGGCGCGAGGATTGCGGGGACGACGACCTTGGTCAGCACTCCGCCCCACTCGACTCCGCCCATACCGATGGAGGCGATCGCGGCGCCGATCAATCCGCCGAACAGCGCGTGCGAGGAGCTCGACGGCAATCCGAGAAGCCAGGTCGCCAGGTTCCAGATGATTCCGCCGACAAGACCGGCGAACACGATCAGCAGCAGATCCTGCCCACTGACCGCGCCGAGGTTGACGACACCTTTGGCTACCGTCGCGGCGACCTCGACGGACAGGAACGCACCGACCAGGTTCAGGATCGCGGAAAGTGTGACCGCAACTTTGGGCTTGAGTGCACCGGTCGCGATGGAGGTGGCCATTGCGTTACCCGTGTCGTGAAAACCATTCGTGAAATCGAACGCGAGGGCGGTGACAACTACCACCAGGAGGATTACGAGCTCTGCGGTCACAACGTGAATTGTGCGTATCGAACGCGTAAAAGTACAGCGAACGGGATGCGAACAGGGCCTCCGTGGAGTACGCCCCCGCGCGTGGGCTGCGGCGCTGCCGTTCGCGATGTGTTCAGCGCCACGAAATCCGAACCCTGTGTGGGACCTCACTTTTTGGTCTCACTCACCGGGAAGGCACATTCGGACCGTTTTAAACGCTGATTACCTACGGGCACCGAGCGCACCGGAACAGGGGTTTCACCTCTGTATCTCGGTGTCTGTCAGTGAGAAGGAGAGCTCCGACCGTGAAGCCCAACAAGTCCACGAAGCTGATCGTGGCACTCGCAGCGACCGCCGTTCTGGCATCAGCCTGCGCATCGAATCGTGGTGACGATCCCTACGCCGTCGCTGTCGGCGGATCAGGCGCCAGCGCCGATCTTGCGTCGAGCACATCCGACGCGAAGTTCGGCACCCTCGATTCGCCGTGCGGCGAAGGCGATGCCACCGGCGCAACCGATCAAGGCGTCAGCGACACCGAGATCAAGATCGGGTTCGGTGACGACCGCGGGTACGTGAAATCTCCCGGGTTGAACAAGGAAATGAGCGATGCGGTGAACGCGCTCATCTCGTGGTGCAACGATCAAGGCGGTATCAACGGCCGCAAGGTTGTCGGTACCGACTACGACGCCGCGATGACGCAGGCCAACTCGGTCATGCAGGAAGCGTGCGCGAGTCAGTTCATGATGGTCGGCTACGGCTTCGCGATGGATCAGACCGCCGAGCAGACGCGTGTCGCGTGCAACCTGGTGTCAGTGCCAGGCTTCACCGTCTCGCCGGACGCCGCGAACGGACCCATGACGTTCCAGGGAGTTCCGTTCCCCGTCGACTACGCGAACGGTTCGCAGTGGTTCCAGATGGCCGAGATGCATCCCGATCTGGTGAACGACTTCGACGTCGTCAACAGCACGATGCCCACGATCATCAGCTCCACCACGAAGATTCGTTCGATCGCCGAGGCAGCGGGCTTCAAGCTCAAGGATTGCGGCGTCACACTCAACTACGAGGGCGAATCGAGCTACGTGCCGTTTGCCGAGAAGTACAAGGAGTGCGGTGCGAAGGGAATCTGGACGTCACGATCGGCAAGCCCGTCGGAGCTGAACTTCGTGAAGGCCCTCGACCAGGTCGGGATCGATCCCATCTTCTTCGGTGAAGCCACCTGGTACGGCGCGACCGTCTCCGATTGGAACAAGGACACCGGACTGCTCGACAACCTCAACGCGGGCATGACCTTCCAGATGCTCGAGAACGCGGACAAGGTGCCTGCAGTGAAGAAGTACGTGGATCTGGTTTCCGAGCAGGGTGGCAAGACTGCGCTTCTCGGTATGCAGGCGGCGTCGTCGTTCCTGCTGTGGGCGGCCGCCGCGGACGAGTGCGGCAGCGATCTGACGCGTCAGTGCATGGTCGACGAACTCTCGAACATTCACGAGTGGGACGGCGGCGGATTGCATGCCGCCACCGATCCCGGCAAGAACATGCCGGCCACCTGCGGACTCATGACCTCGCTGAAGGGCAGTACCTACTCGCAGGCGTTCCCGTCCACCGCGGGCGAATTCAAGTGCGACCCCAAGTACCTCGTCGCGACCGACAAGAGCACCTGGGGAACCGAGCTCGGCGCTGACCGCGTCTCGACGAAGTACCAGAACGCCAACGTCATCAAGCCGCAGTCCTGATTCTTCCGACTCGGGCGGCGAGCGCCAACCGCCGCCCGAGTCCCTAACGAGGGTTCAGCCATGAACACTTTTGTCACTTTCACGATCCTGGGCCTGGTCCTGGGGTCGGTGTACGCGATCGCCGCCTCCGGGCTGGTGCTCACGTACAACACGTCAGGCATCTTCAACTTCGCGCACGGTGCACAGGCAATGCTCGGTGCGTTCATCTACTGGCAGTTGCGCTACGGCTGGGAACTTCCCACGGTTGTCGCCTTGCTGATCTCGTTGGTCCTGGTCGGTCCGCTGATGGGTCTCGGCCTCTACGTCCTGATCATGAAGGGGCTACGCGATACCGCCGAGGTCACCAAAATCGTTGTGACGGTATCGATCCTGCTCGGAATGCTCTCGATCTCGCACTGGTTCTGGCATCCCGAGACCGCCCGAACGATGCAGATGTTCTTCGGTGACCAGTCCAAGATCACGGTGTTCGGCGCGAGCATCCGCTACCACGAGCTGATCTGCATCCTCGTTGCGATCGCTATCGCCGTCGGTCTGCGTATTCTATTCACGCGCACCCGTGCCGGTGTTGCGATGCGCGGCGTCGTCGACGATCCGGAACTACTGCGCCTCAACGGCCACAATCCGGAGCGTCTCGCGGCACTGTCCTGGGCGATGGGTTCGACGCTCGCAGTCCTGGCCGGCATCCTGATCACCCCGATCAGTGGCGGCACACTCGAGGCGAACATGTTGACGCTCTTGGTGATCGACGCGTTTGCCGCGGCCATGTTCGGCCGGTTGCGCAGCATCCCACGCACGTTCGTCGGCGCCGTGGTTCTCGGGCTTGCCGGTACGTACGTATTGGCGTACTTCCCGACCAGTTGGAGTTGGACGTCGAATTTCCGTGTCTCCCTGCCGATGATCGCGCTGTTCGTCGTACTCATCGTCCTACCTCAGGACCGCCTGCGCGGCGCGGTCACTCGCACTCGCGAGCGGTACCACGTTCCGAGCGTACGCAAGGCCGTCGTCTGGGGCGTGGCACTGATCGTCATCGTGTACCTGATCCGTCTGCTGATGGTGACGTCGGCGGTCACGACACTGACCATCGGAATGACTTTCGCGATCATCGCACTCTCGCTCACACTCCTCACCGGCTACGCGGGTGAATTGAACTTGGCGCCGGTATCTTTCGGCGCTATCGCGACCATCGTGGCCTTCCACTTCGGGATCTCAGGTTCCGGGTTGGCTGCGCACCTCAACCTGTGGGGCATCGTCGTCGGAGTCCTCGTCACCGCAGTGATCGGTGGCCTCGTCGCCCTGCCGGCGCTGCGGCTCAGAGGGCTGTATCTCGCGCTTGCGACCATGGCATTCGGAGTGTTCCTCTCCAACATGGTCCTTCGCGACACCACCGAACACGAGATGTTCGGCATGAAGTATTCGCTGTTCAAAGACGGCAACATCGCCCTCCCGCCGCTGAAGATCGGCCCGCTCGATCTGAGCGACGAAACGGTGTTCCTGATGACCGTGACCGCGCTGTTCTCGGTACTCGGCGTCGGCGTCATCGCGTTGCGTAACAGCGGCTACGGGCGCCGTCTCGCTGCGATGAAGGACAGCCCGGCCGGTTCGGCCATGCTCGGCCAGAGCCTGGTTCGGCTCAAGCTGAGCGTCTTCATGATCTCTTCGGGGATCGCCGGTCTCGGCGGCATTCTGATGTCGAGCGCGATGGGTTCCGTCTCGGGCGAGAGCTTTGCCATCATGGTCAGCCTCTCGCTGCTCATGCTGACCGTCGTCGCGGGCATCGGATACGTCACCGGCGCGCTGTTCGGTGGGCTCATGGCCGGAATCGGCTTTGCCGTCATCATGGTCTCGTTCACCAATCTGGCTTCGGCGCAACCGGAGTTGGAGGGAATGTGGCTGCTGCTGGGCAACATCGCGGCCGTCAGCCCGGCCCTGATCGGCATCGGTGTCGGCGCGAACCCCAGTGGCACCGTGCACAGCGTGATCGAGGGCTACCGTCGGCTCACCGATGCCAGGCCGGTTCTGATCGGCGGCGCCGCAGTCGTTCTACTGACCTACGTCCTTGCCCTGACCGGCGTACTCGGCAACTGGTGGTTCGCATCCATCACGATCGCGGTGGTGTTCATGCTGCCCGTGATCGGCGAGATGGTCATGCCCCGTGCGGTTCTCACTCCGGAAGAACTGGCCGCCAAGGCGACAGTCGTTCCCGAAGACGTCGGGATCGACGTCCCGTACAGCCCCGAGATCCGTGACGAGATCGACCGCGAACTGGGGATTCCTCAGTACCAGGGCGGCTCGCCGAAGGAGTTGACCGCCCATGTCTGACACACCTCTTCTCGAAACACGCGGTGTGAGCGTTCGTTTCGGTGGGCACGTCGCGGTCAAGGACGTTTCGCTCACCGTGCAACCCGGAACCGTGACGGGACTCATCGGACCGAATGGTGCGGGCAAGACGACGCTCTTCAACACCATCACCGGGCTGCAGAAACCCACGTCCGGTCAGGTGTTCCTCGGCGGCGTCGACGTGACGAAGCTACCGCCGCACAAGCGGGCAGGTCGCGGGCTTGCACGTACCTTCCAGCGGCTCGAACTGTTCGTCTCGCTGTCGGTGCGTGACAACCTGCGCGTCGCCGGAGACATCCACAAGGCGAACGGCCGCAACAAGATCGACGTGGACAGCGAGACGGATCGTCTGCTGGAGCTGACCGGGCTGACGGATGTCGCGGACAAGGACGTCGCGGACATCCCCACCGGACGCGCCCGCGTCGTCGAAGTTGCGCGAGCCCTCATGACCGACCCGCGAGTGCTGCTGCTCGACGAACCGGCCTCGGGCCAGACCGAGCAGGAAACCGAGGCCTTTGCCGAGATGCTCACCGAGCTGGCGGCGGGTGGACTCGGAATCTGTCTGGTGGAGCACGACATTCCGCTGGTGATGAAGGTGTGCTCGACCATTCACGTGCTCGACTACGGCGCAGTCCTCGCATCGGGCGATCCGGAGAAGATCCGGACGGATCCGGAAGTGATCGCGGCCTACATCGGGACCGAGGAGGAGGCGGTATGACTTCAGCGAAAATTGGCGAGGCGAAAATCGACGAGGGCATACGCAGCCCCGACCGCGCCGAACCGTTGCTCGAACTGTCCGGTGTCCGTGCCGGTTACGGATCCATCGAGGTTCTGCACGGGGTGGATCTGGTACTCGAACCGGGCGCAGTGGTGGCGCTGCTCGGACCCAACGGTGGTGGCAAGACGTCGACGCTCAAGATCTGCTCAGGCGTCCTGCCGGTCACCCGCGGCGAGTTCCGGCTCGCGGGCCAGGTCGTGAACGGCGTCGAGCCTTCGGAGTTGGCGAGGCTGGGCGTCTGCTCCATCCCCGAGGGACGCGGGATCTTCGCAAACCTGACCGTGCGCGAAAATCTGTGGATCGCCACGGGAACGGGCGTCGGGTTGGCCGAACTCGAAGAGGTTGCGTACAGCAGGTTCCCGATCCTGGGGGAGCGGCGCGGGCAGTTGGCCGGATCGATGTCCGGCGGCGAGCAGCAGATGCTGGCGCTGTCACGGGCGCTCGGCACTCACCCGACGGTGCTCCTGCTCGACGAGCTGTCGATGGGTCTCGCACCGCGAATCGTCTCGCAGATGTACGACGTCGTCGGCTCGCTTGCAGCCGAAGGCATTTCCATTCTCGTTGCCGAGCAGTTCGCACGAGCGGTGCTGCCCATCGCGACCTCGGCCGCACTGATGTTGCAGGGACGCGTCGTGAAGACCGGCGATCCCCTCGACATCGAAAACGAACTTTCTACCAGTTATCTAGGAGGATGACGATGACTACTCTCGCCGAAGATCGCCGTGAGGAATTCAAGAAGAACATCGCAGAGTTGAAGCTGGACAAGAAGCAGGCAGGCGGCGACGCGGCGACGCGCATCGCGGGCCTGGTGCTCATGGTCGTCGGAGTCGTCGGCGCCTTCGTCGTCTACATCTCTTCGCTGACGCTCTCGGACCTGCGGGATCTGGTGTCGTACCAGATCCTCACCGTGGTTTTCCTCGCCCTGACAGTGGTCGGTGCCGCACTCTTCCTGGCCGCATCGGTGGCAAAGGTGCTGCGGCTGTGGTTGGTTCGCCAACTGCTCGAGGGTCAGGCCCAGACAGATCAGATCTCTCAGGCGCTGAGCACGCGCAACTGATCTCTGCGAAGAACCGACAGATGCCCGCCACGAAAGTCGTGGCGGGCATCTGTCACTGCTCGGCTACAGCTGTGTCTCGACTACGCGGACGGTGGCCGGGAATCGCGTCGGATCGGATGGTCCTCCGGGATCTGCACCATCACGATCGGTGTCCCGTCGGGGTCGGCGATCCACATCTCGTGCAGACCCCACGGTTCTTGCCTGGCCTCGCGGGCGATCTTGACTCCGGCGAGAACCAGTTCGGTCTGAGCGGCAGTGAGGTCACGGACCTGCAGCCAGATCGCGCCGCGAAAGCCACCTTCGCCGGTGCCGCCGTGCGCTGCGACTTCGATCAGCCCTTGGCCGGCGAAGAAGACTGTGCCGCCGGGATATTCACGAGCGATCGCCAGACCGAGGGTGTCTCGGTAGAAGCTCAGCGTTCGTTCGTACTCGCTCGGGCGCAATATCGTACGGCTACTCAGAATCTCCACGTCCGACCTCCCTCTCGCACCTACTGTCTCAGAAGTACCAGGGATATGGTGACCAATCGGGATCACGCTTTTCGAGGAACGAGTCGCGACCCTCGACGGCCTCGTCGGTCATGTACGCCAAACGTGTTGCCTCACCGGCGAACAGCTGCTGGCCGACCAACCCGTCGTCCTGCAGGTTGAACGCGTACTTGAGCATCCGCTGTGCCTGCGGCGACTTGCCGTTGATCTTGCCTGCCCAGTCGATCGCGACGTTTTCGAGTTCCGCGTGGTCGACAACCTTGTTGACCGCGCCCATCTGATGCATTTCCTCGGCGGTGTACGTCTCACCCAGGAAGAAGATCTCGCGAGCGAACTTCTGGCCCACCATCTTTGCCAGATAGGCGCTGCCGTAGCCGCCGTCGAAGCTTCCGACGTCGGCGTCGGTCTGCTTGAACCGTGCGTGCTCGCGGCTGGCGAGCGTCAGGTCGCACACCACGTGCAGGCTGTGACCGCCGCCCGCAGCCCAACCGTTGACCAGGCAGATCACGACTTTCGGCATGAAGCGGATCAGGCGCTGGACCTCGAGGATGTGAAGGCGTCCGGCGCGTGCTTTGTCGACGGTGTCCGCCGTTTCACCTTCGGCGTACTGGTAGCCGCTGCGGCCACGGATGCGCTGGTCTCCGCCCGAGCAGAACGCCCAGCCGCCGTCCTTCTCGCTCGGTCCGTTGCCGGTGAGCAGGACCGCTCCCACGTCGGAGGTCATACGGGCGTGATCGAGCGCGCGGTACAACTCGTCGACGGTGTGCGGGCGGAACGCATTACGTACTTCCGGTCGGTCGAAGGCGACGCGAACGGTGCCTTGACTGACGTGCCGGTGGTACGTGATGTCGGTGAGGTTCTCGAATCCGGGAACAGGGCGCCAGAGATGCGGGTTGAAGGTCACCTCAGTCACGATAGAGGCACGCCTCGCGTGTCTAACGGATGCCTGAGGTAGAACACGTTCCCGGGCGCGCTAACGTGCAGGTCATGAGCGAACAAACCGCAGACGGCACGGAGATCGTCACAGACGGTGAGAAGCGGGGCGGATTTCCACGGTTCCGGCACACTCCCGCAGGTCCGGACTTCGGCCGCTTCGTCGAAGCGATGCGCAGGTTGCAGGACCTTGCCGTCTCGACCAATGTTCCCGACGACGTACTCGCAGACATCGCTACGCAGGCCGAGGAGCTTGCCGATCGGTTGACTCCGTACGAGGTGCCGGAGGGCAAGTCGCCCGCGGGCTCGAACATCCAACTGCCCGGACGCGGCAGCCTCCTCATGCTCCCGTGGATGGTCGAGAAGTTCGACACCGAAGGAGTCCGCAGTACCGGCGTCTTCCGCCGCTACCACCTGGGCGGCAACGGTGCCGCTCACGGCGGCGTCCTGCCCTTGCTGTTCGACGACGTCTTCGGGATGACGGTCCACGCGGGTGGCCGTCCGATTTCCCGGACCGGCTACCTCCACATCAACTACCGTGCGATCACTCCGCTCAACACGCAACTGGTGATCGAAGGGAAGGTGGATCGGGTCGAGGGTCGCAAGACCTTTGTCAGCGCACGCCTGACCGACCTCGACGGCAAGCTCCTCGCCGACGGTGAGGCGCTCATGATCGAACTGCTTCCAGGACAGCCCTGACATGTTCCCCTCGTTCGACGATCTGATCTCGGACGCCGTGGTGCTCGCGCTGCCGATGCGAGTTCGCTTTCGCGGCATCACGACTCGTGAGGCTCTGCTCGTTCGTGGCCCGGCCGGGTGGGGAGAATTCGCACCCTTCGTCGAGTACGACGACGACGAGGCGTCGCAGTGGCTCCTCGCCGGGATCGAGGCGGCGTGGCTGGGTCCGCCGCCTGCGCTTCGTCACGCCGTTCCCGTCAACGCCACCGTGCCGGCGATCGACGCCTCTGCCGTTCCGCAATTGTTGGAGCGCTTCCCCGGGGCCCGGACCGCCAAGGTCAAGGTCGCCGAGAAGGGGCAGTCGTTGGCGCAGGACGTCGCCCGGGTGAACGAGGTGCGTCGGCACATCCCGAACGTGCGCGTCGACGCCAACGGCGGGTGGAGTGTGGACGAGGCGATCACGGCTTTGCGAGCGATCACCGAAGACGGTGAACTCGAATATGCGGAGCAGCCGTGTGCAAGCGTCGAGGAACTGGTCAGCGTCCGCGCCGCGGGGACCGGTGTGCGGATCGCTGCCGACGAGAGCATTCGCCGTGCGGAGGACCCGTTGCGCGTCGTACGAGCCGGGGGAGCGGACGTAGCCGTCGTGAAGGTGCCCCCGCTGGGCGGAATGCGTGCTGTGGTGGCGCTGTCGGCGCAGCTGGCGGACTACGGGGTGCCGGTGGTGGTCTCGAGTGCGCTGGACACGGCTGTGGGGATGTCCGCGGGACTGGCGGCCGCGGCAGCCTTGCCCAGGCTTCCGTTTGCCTGCGGCCTCGGCACGGGCGGCTTGTTCGTCCGGGATATCGCGGTCACCGGAGCAGCCGTCGACGGCGCTTTGTCCGTTGGTGCCGTCGAGCCTGATCCGGTTCTGCTCGAGACGCTGGCCGCGCCCGCGGACCGGCGCGACTGGTGGTTGGAGAGGGCCAGGCGCTGCCATCGGATACTCGGCAGTAGAGACCTGCCGAATTTCGTATAGTCTCGGGCGCGACCTGATGAACATCAGTGAAGAATGAAGGGATCGAAAGTGGTTGCAGCTCTGAACGAAACCCTGCTCGAGGAATCACGGGTTCCCGCGGTCGTCGCGGACGTGCAGACCTTGATCGACGCAGAGGTTTCGGATAAGTCGGGGGCCTCAGGGCTGGCTCTCAAGGGTGGCTACGGCGCGGTCAAGAAGGTGAGCCCGTCCATCGTGCCGGACGCCGTCACCGCGCTTCTGCCGGCTTTCGTGGCAAAGCTCGAGCCGTACTGGCAGGAATTCTCGGCTTCCGGTGAAGGCAGCTTCGCCGATTTCATCAGCGCCCGCGGTGACGCGGTTGCCGATTCCCTCCTCGAGGTGACGGACGAGCGTATCGAAGGTAGCGACAAGGCCGTCGTCAAGTCGATGTACTCGAAGCTGCGCGGTTCGGCCAAGAAGCATGTGACTGCAGCTCTGCCGCGTCTGGGCGATGTGATCCAGAAGCACGCTGCATAAGCGAACGTAGACAACGAGCGGCCCGGGAGTTTCTCCCGGGCCGCTCGTTTTTTTGCATTCGTTTGTCAGTGAGCCGAATGTCCGTGGCGCCAGAAGCCGGTGAAGGTGATGTCCGTCTTGGCGAACTTTCGGTCGTTCACGAGATGCCGACGCAGCCCGGTGGTGAGTGCCTGTTCGCCGGCGACAAACGTGTAGGACGGCCCCTCGGGCAGTTCGGCGGCGCGGACGGTCTCGAGGGTCAGAACACCCGGCGTTGCGTGTTCGTCCTCGCGAACGAGCCAATGCACGTTGACGTTCGCCAACTCCGGAATGTCTTGCTTGTCTTCGATGTTCGGAATCTCGACGAAGACCTCGGCACGCAGGTCTGCCGGCGCGGTTTCCAGAATGCCGATGATCGCCGGAAGTGCACTCTCGTCGCCGACGAGCAGTTGCCACTTGGCCTCGGGCGTGGGGTTGTAGATGCAGCCTTCGTCGAGGAGGGCGACATTGTCGCCGGCCGACGCGGTGTCCGCCCACGCGGATGCCGGGCCGATGTCGCCGTGATAGGCGAAGTCGATGTCGATTTCCGTGGTCTCGCCGAAGAGACCGGTTCCGGCAGCACGGTAGGCGCGAATCGTGTAGTTGCGCACGACCGGTCGCGTGTCCTTGGACATCAACAGGTACTGCGCGTACCAGAGATTGCTTGCCGCGCTCGGCAACCGGAGTTCGCTCTGGCCGACCTGCGGGATGAACATGCGGAACCACTGATCGGCACCCATCGGTGCGATGGTGGACAGCTCTTCGCCGGCAATGGTCACTCGGATGAAGCTCGGGCTGATTCGTTTGTTCGCCACGACCTGCGCCGACACGATGCTGCGTGAGGCCGGTTTCACGAACTTGGCGCGCTTGGCCATGACTGGTTGCTCCCTGATTAGCTGTTACTCGTACCTAATCAGGTAACCCTAACCTGATTTACGGCCGGTGTGGAGTGGTGGGTCTGTCCTTTTCTACGACTTCGGGAGGAAGACCCCACTGCGCTCGGCCAAGTCGGCTCATCGGTGCGATTGCCGCGAAGTCCGGCAGGCCGTCGTCGGCGACAGCCTCGGGACGTACTGCGACCGCGACCACATTTCCCATCACGACAAATGAATTACCGACCTCGATGACCTGGTGAAGCGTGCATTCGATGGCGATCGGGGAGTCGGCGACCCGGACAGGGCGAACCCGCTCGCTCGGCTCGCTACGGATGTTCAACTCGAGAAATTCGTCGGCCTCGGCGTCGTAGAAGGCCGAACTCTTGTTCACCACGTCTGCGAGCGTGGCGGTCGCCAGGTTGATCACGAATTCGCCGGTCGCTTCGATGTTGCGCAGACTGTCCTTGCGTCCGACCGACGTGAACTGCACGATCGGCGGCGCCGAACTTGCCACGGTGAAAAAGCTGTACGGAGCCAGATTGCCGACGCCGTCCGCCGACAGGGTGGACACCCAGGCAATCGGCCGGGGGACCACCGAAGCGGTGAGTAACTGATAGAACCGGCGGGGTTCGAGCTCGGCTGGATCGAAGAGTGTGCGCACCCACACATAATGCCGCTGTCCCCGCCCCTGGGCATGCTTGCACCCGTACATCTGACACTCTTGAAGGCGTGAATCCGTCCACTGCACAAGCCACAGCCGTCGTCGACGAACTGGTTCGTGGTGGCGTGCGTGAAGTCGTGCTGTGTCCAGGCTCTCGCAACGCGCCCCTCGCATTTGCCCTCCAGGCCGCCGATCTCGACGGCCGGTTGCGTCTGCACATGCGGATCGACGAGCGGACAGCAGGCTTTCTGGCACTCGGACTGGCAATCGCAGGGAAACGACCGGTCCCCATCGTGATGACCTCCGGGACCGCCGTCGCAAACCTCGGACCTGCTGTCCTCGAGGCCAACTACGCGCGAGTGCCGCTGGTGGTCCTGAGCGCCAACCGGCCTTACGAGATGCTCGGCACCGGCGCCAACCAGACCGTCGAGCAGCTCGGGCTCTTCGGCAGTCAGGTTCGCGCAACCATCAGCCTGGGCTTGGCCGAAGACGATTCGACGCAGAACAGCCAGTGGCGCTCGGCGGTCTGCCGGGTCCTCGCCGCTGCCCGCGGAACCAGATCCGGAAACGCGGGTCCGGTGCATTTCGACATCCCGCTCCGTGAGCCGCTGGTGCCGGACGTGCACGTCCATGGCCCGGTTCCGGAGGGCCGTCCAGGCGGTGCAGCCTGGACCACCACGCAGAACGCGACGCTCGATGTTCCGGTCGATCTGGACCTCACCGCAGATACGGTGGTCATTTCCGGACACGGCAGCGCACTTCGGCCTGAGCTGGCCGGCCTGCCGACGGTGGCCGAGCCGACGGCTCCGATGCACGGGATCGCACTGCATCCACTCGCGCTCTCGCAACTCAAGCCCAAGCAGGCGATCATCACCGGCCGCCCGACGTTGCATCGTCAGGTCTCGAAGGTTTTGGCCGATCCGAGCGTCGACGTCTACGCGCTGACCACCGGGCCGCGCTGGCCCGACGTATCCGGCAACGTGCTCGCCACGGGAACCAGGGCAGTGGTCACCGGGACGCCCGATCCCGCCTGGATTGCTCGATGCGCCGCGCTGACCGAACACGCCGAAACTGCCGTCCGCAAGCAACTCGACGCCCACCCCAAAGCCACTGGTCTGCACGTGGCAGCTGCCGTGGTGGATGCACTCGCGGACGGCGACCAGCTTCTGCTGGGCGCGTCCAACCCCGTTCGCGACGCGGCCCTCGTGAGCTATCCCAAGCCCGCCGTGCGGGTGCTGTCCAATCGCGGGGTCGCAGGTATCGACGGCACCGTCTCGGCGGCGGTCGGTGCCGCACTGGCATACGAGGGCGGCCGGACCGTCGCTCTCATGGGCGACCTGACCTTCCTGCACGACGCGTCCGGGCTGCTGATCGGGACCGGTGAGCCGAGGCCGAGCGACCTCACCATCGTCGTGGCCAACGACGACGGCGGCGGCATCTTCGAGCTCCTCGAACAAGGCGACCCGCAGTACGCCGGCGTCTTCGAGCGAGTGTTCGGAACACCGCACGGCATGGACCTCGCTGCGCTGTGCGCGGCCTACCGCGTGCCGCACGCAGCCGTCACCGTCGACGCCCTGGCAACGACGCTGGCGCAACCCGCAAACGGCATTCGTGTGCTCGAAGTCGCGACAGATCGCAGTGGACTGCGCGAACTCCACGCTTCCGTGCGAGCACAGCTGTGACGCAAACGGTTCTGCGGCGCTTCCGCATCGGCGTACTCGTGGTTGCGGTCGGCATTTCGGTGCTCGCGGTGATCCTGGTTCTCGGTGCCTGGCGCAACGATCGGACCATCGAATCGAACATGGGGACCGCAACCGCCGAGGTGCTCTCGGCAGGCTCGCTACGTTCGGCGATCAGCTTCGTGACACCAGACGGCGCGAATCACAACCCTGAACTCGGCGTGCTCTACCCCACCAATCTGACTGTGGGACAACGCATCGAGGTGGAGTACTCCAAAGCCGACCCTGATTTGGTCCGGGTAGCGGGACGCAACGCGACGGTGGCGCTGATCCCGGCGGGATCGGTGATCGTCGTGACGTGGCTCCTGGCTGGACCGTCGATCTGGTACCTGCGCAAGCGGGAAGCGGGAGCTCCGGGATCGGCACCGGTCGCTTCGAGTTAGTTCGCGCTTCGCCGGAACTTCACACGAACATGACGTGGACTTTTCCTGGCCCTGTCACCGTTCTCGGTGTGAGAGTAGCCATCGTTGCGGAGTCATTCCTGCCCAACATGAACGGCGTCACCAACTCGGTACTACGCGTGCTCGAACACCTCGATCGCACTGGCCACGACGCCATGGTCATTGCGCCGGACACTGTCGGATCCGACACCTCTGCCGCCACCGAACACGAAGGTGTTCAGGTGGTTCGGGTGCCCGCCGTCATGGTGCCCAAAGTCAGTTCACTCCCCGTCGGCCTGCCACAACCGCGTCTGACGACGGCCGTGCGGACCTTCGCGCCCGACGTCGTCCATCTGGCGTCGCCGTTCCTGCTCGGCGCCGGGGGAGTGGCCGTCGCCAAGCGGCTCGCGATACCCACCGTCGCGGTTTACCAGACCGACGTCGCCGGATTTGCCGAAAGCTACGGTCTCGGCGTCACCAGTCGCGCCGCGTGGGCGTGGACCCGTCGAATCCACAAGAGCTGCAACAGGACCCTTGCGCCATCCACGTCGGCAGTCGACGCCCTCGAAGAGCACGGCATTCCGCGCGTGCACCGGTGGGCCCGCGGCGTCGACGCACAACGATTCGCGCCTTCGCGTCGTAGCTCGGCGTTGCGGCAGTCCTGGATCGGCGACAGCGACAGGTTGGTGGTCGGCTTCGTCGGTCGCCTCGCGCCCGAAAAGCATGTCGAGCGACTGGCCGTGCTGGCGGCCGATCCCAGCGTGCAGATCGTGATCGTCGGAGACGGCCCGGATCGCGAGAACCTACGACGACTGATGCCGGATGCGATCTTCACCGGACAACTCGGCGGTACCGCGCTGGCCGACGCCTATGCGAGCCTGGACGTATTCGTTCACCCCGGCGAGCACGAAACTTTCTGCCAGGCGGTTCAGGAAGCCCTCGCGAGCGGTGTACCTGTCGTCGGACCGGACGCCGGTGGACCACGTGACCTGATCTCGCATTGCCGCAACGGCTACCTCCTGCCGACGGACAGGTTCACCGAACTCCTGCCAAGCGCCGTCGACGCACTTCGTCAGCGTGATCTGCGGGTGCAGTTCGGCTCCGCAGCGAGGCGCTCGGTGCTGCACCGGACCTGGCCGGCAATCTGCGAAGAGTTGCTCCGTCACTACGAGGACGTGCAGGGCCTCGGGCGGCGAACGGGTGCCAGAGCAGCCTGAACGCCCTCGCTGCCCGAGGGTTGGTAGCGTTTCGGGTGTGGCCACTACACACGGAACCCGAGCAACTCTCGAGAAGCAACCGCACGAAGTCGCGTCGATGTTCGACGACGTCGCGGAGCGATACGACCTCACCAACACCGTGCTGTCCTTCGGCCAGGACAAGGGTTGGCGCAAGGCCACCCGCGAAGCCCTCGACCTCAAGCCGGGCGAGAAGGTACTCGACCTCGCCGCCGGAACCGGAGTCTCGACCGTCGAACTGGGGCGCTCCGGTGCCTGGTGCGTCGCCACCGACTTCTCCAAGGGAATGCTCAAGGCCGGAATATCGCGCAAAGTTCCGATGGTCGCAGGTGACGCGATGTACCTGCCCTATGCCGACAACGTGTTCGATGCCGCGACGATTTCCTTCGGCCTGCGCAACGTCTCCGACTTCGAAGCCGGACTGCGCGAGATCGCCCGCGTTACCAAGCCGGGCGGCCGCCTCGTCGTCAGTGAGTTCTCGACGCCCGTCTTCGGGCCCTTCCGCACGGTCTACATGGAGTACCTCATGAAGGCGCTCCCGCAGGTCGCACGCACCGTCAGCAGCAACCCCGACGCCTACGTCTACCTCGCCGAATCGATCCGTGCCTGGCCGACCCAGGAAGAGCTGGCTCGCAAGATCGAGGCTGCCGGGTGGAAGAACGTCAAGTGGCGCAACCTCACCGGCGGCATCGTGGCGCTGCATTACGCCACTGCCTGAACTGCTGTGCGCCTTTATTAACCCCCGGCGGTTAATAAAGGCGCACAGCACTTGCTCAACCGAACAACGGTCGGGAGTCGATCTTTCTCGACGCGGCCCCCGATGCACGCCATGCCTTCGCCGTCAGATCGGCGTCGGCGTCGGTGACGAGGTTTCCCATCACCCGAACGGCGACCGTCATCAGTGCCCGTGAGCGCATCGCGATCGGGCCCGAGGCGGGCAGGAATTGCGGAACCGTCAGCAGGCCTGCGAGCCGGCGCGCGACCGAGAATGCCTGCCCGTAATGCTCCCGAAGCACGGTCGGCCACAGCTCCGTGAGGTCGTCGGCGCCGAGCTGTTCGACCACCAGACGTCCGCCTTCGAGGCCGTAGTCGATGCCCTCACCGTTGAGCGGGTTCACGCACGCTGCGGCGTCGCCGATCACGGCCCAGTTGCGTCCGGCGATGTTGGAGACGGCGCCGCCCATGGGTAGCAAAGCCGAAGCGACGGAATGAATTTCGCTGCTCCACTGCCACTCGCTTCGGCGCTGGTCGGTGTACAAGTCGAGCAAGGGACGCAGGGCACCCGGCGCCGGGCGCTTGGATGTCGCCAGTGTCCCGACGCCGATGTTCACCTCGCCGGTGCCGAGCGGGAAGATCCAGCCGTACCCCGCCTGCAACGTGCCCTCGGCGTCCCGCAGTTCCAGATGCGAGGTGATCCACGGGTCGGCGCTGCGCGGCGTCGCGACGTAAGCGCGTGCCGCGACACCGTACGCGGTGTCCCGGTGCCACTGCCGTCCCAGCTTCTTGCCGAGCGTCGAGCGAACGCCGTCGGCGATGATCAGCGTCCGGCAACGAAGAGTGCTGCGTCCCGAGGGGCCGGCGAGTACGACGGCGGCTACTCGATCACCGTCGAGTTCGACGTCGACGGCCTTGGTGCCCTCGACCATGACCGCGCCCGATTCGACGGCGCACCGGCGAATGGCGTCGTCGAGTTCGGTCCGGGGGATCGCACTGCCGATCGGCGGGAACGACGTCCCCGGCCACTCGAGTTCGAGTTCTTGTCCGAAGCCGGACAACCGTAGTCCCTTGTTCGTCGTGTGTGACCGAACCCACTCGCCGAGGCCGAGGAGATCCAGTTCGGCTACGGCGCGCGGAGTGAGTCCATCACCACAAGTCTTGTCTCGCGGGAACACGGCAGCGTCCACCAGCACGACGTCTCGGCCGCTGCGGGCGGCCCAAGCCGCGGCCGAAGAACCCGCGGGACCTGCGCCGATGACCACAATGTCGGTTTCGGTCGGAAGCGAATCGACGACGGGGGACTGCTCTTCTACGGACACACTCACATCTTCCCAGGCTCGCGATCGCCACCGTGGCGAGGCCGTCCCGAGTGCGAACCGCTAGGTTCACTACCGTGGGAACCGAGCCGTCACTGACGACAGGAATGGGTACTGACATCGTGAGCACCGAAAAGACTGCTGCCGACGCAACCGCATCGAGCACCGTCGTTGCAGGCGTCGACCTGGGCGACGAACAGCTCGCCGCAGTAGTGCGTGGTGGACTCTCCGATGTCGAGGAGTTGTTGGTCAGCGAGCTGTCCGACGGCGAAGACTTCCTCACCGAGGCCGCGCTGCATCTCGCGCGAGCCGGTGGAAAGCGCTTCCGTCCGTTGTTCACGATCCTGACCGCGCAACTCGGACCGGTGCCGAACGATCCGTCGATCATCACCGCAGCGACTGTCACCGAACTCGTTCACCTGGCGACGCTCTATCACGACGACGTCATGGACGAGGCGTCCATGCGGCGCGGAGCACCCAGCGCCAACGCCCGCTGGGGAAACAGCGTGGCGATCCTGGCCGGCGACTATCTGTTCGCGCACGCATCACGCCTGGTATCGACGCTCGGACCTGAAGCCGTTCGGATCATCGCCGAAACCTTCGCAGAACTGGTCACCGGCCAGATGCGCGAGACGATCGGCGTCAAGAAGGAACAGGATCCGGTCGAGCATTACCTCAAGGTCGTGTGGGAGAAGACCGGTTCGCTCATCGCTGCATCCGGACGATTCGGCGGCACCTTCTCCGGCGCCGACGCAGCTCACATCGAGCGCCTCGAGCGCCTGGGTGACGCCGTCGGCACCGCGTTCCAGATCTCCGACGACATCATCGACATCTCCTCCGTATCTGCGCAGTCCGGCAAGACTCCGGGCACCGACCTGCGCGAGGGTGTCCACACCCTGCCCGTCCTGTACGCGTTCCGCGAAGAAGGAGCCGACGCAGATCGCCTGCGGGAGCTGCTCGCGGGCCCGGTCACCGAAGACGCTTTGGTAGAAGAAGCTCTCGAACTGCTCGAGCGTTCGCCGGGCATGGTCAAGGCGAAGGCAAAGCTGGGCGAGTACGCAGTCTCGGCAAAGGCCCAGTTGGCCGAGCTCCCGCAGGGACCGGCGAACGAAGCGCTCGTGCGCCTCGTGGACTACACGATAGAACGAGTCGGCTGACACACCTGGGGTGAAACCCTGACGACCCTGGGTGGGAACCCTGATGACCCTGTCCTTCGTTGACTGAACAGAACCGGTGCATACGCCGGGAGTTCGGGTGAGCCTTCGGCTCCAGCGAGGCAAGAGGTGAGCAGTTTGCACGGCTACGCGAACGGTGCGAAGACATTCGGGTTGTTGGTGGGGATGTCGGCGCTGATCGTCTTCATCGGTTCGCTGTTCAACAGCCCGTTCCTTCTGTGGGGATCCGTTCTGTTTGCCGTCGGCATGAACGCCTACGTCTACTTCAACAGCGACAAGCTGGCGCTTCGATCGATGCGCGCCCAGCCCATCACCGAGGTCGAGGCACCGGCGATCTACCGGATCGTGCGCGAACTCGCCACGACGGCGCACCAACCGATGCCCAGGCTGTACATCAGCCCCACGAACGCCCCGAACGCGTTTGCCACCGGTCGTAGCCCTCGGCACGCCGCGGTGTGCGTGACCAGCGGCATCATGCAGATCCTGAACGAACGCGAACTGCGCGCCGTACTCGGGCACGAACTCTCTCACGTCTACAACCGGGACATTTTGATCTCGTCCGTGGCCGGCGCGATGGCCAGCGTCATCTCGGGCCTGGCCAACTTCGCGATGTACGCGAGCATCTTCGGTGGCCGAGGGAACGGGCAGGGAAGTAATCCGATCGCCTTGCTGCTCGTCTCCCTACTGGGACCGATCGCGGCAACCGTGGTCAAGCTGGCCGTCTCGCGCTCTCGCGAGTATCAGGCTGATCAATCGGGAGCCGAGCTCACCGGTGACCCATTGGCGTTGGCGTCGGCGCTGCGCAAGCTCGAGTCGGGCGTGGCAGCCGCGCCGTTGCCGCCTGAGCCCAAGCTCGCGGCGCAGTCCCACCTGATGATTGCCAACCCCTTCAGAGCGGGGGACAAGGTGAGCAAGCTGTTCTCGACGCATCCGCCCATGGCGGATCGTATCGAGCGTTTGGAGAAGATGGCCGGGATGTAGGGCCTTCGGCCCCTGTGCGCGGTTAGGTAGTCCCAGGACTGCTTAACCGCGCACAGGGGCGCAGCCCCTACTACCGGTAGTTCACGAACTGCAGGGCGATCCCGAAGTCCTCACCCTTGAGCAGGGAGATGACGCCCTGGAGGTCGTCGCGCTTCTTGCTGCTCACACGAAGCTCTTCGCCCTGGATCTGCGCCTTGACGCCCTTGGGGCCCTCGTCGCGAATCTTCTTGGTGATCTTCTTCGCGTTCTCGCTGCTGATGCCCTGGACCAAGGTTCCGGACAGCTTGTAGATCTTTCCGGACTGCGCCGGCTCGCCGGCATCGAATGCCTTCAGCGAGATGTCACGACGGATCAACTTCTCCTTGAACACGTCGAGGGCGGCCAGCAGTCGCTCCTCGGTGTCGGCGTTCAACGTGATCGTCTCTTCACCAGACCACTCGATCGACGCTCCCGTGTTTCGGAAGTCGAAACGCGTGGTCAACTCCTTGGCAGCCTGATGCAGGGCGTTGTCCACCTCTTGACGGTCAACCTTGCTCACCACGTCGAAGGACGAATCAGCCACTTCACACTCCCGCTTTCCGGTAGTTCACGAACATCGAGTTCTGCCCACCTTCCATACCGGTGGACACCTCGACGTTATCGGGTCGGCACCGCCCGTTACCACCCGGTTTGCAAAATGGGGGTGTGTTCGTTGTATTCTTCTCACCGCACCGAGGAAGCCGTTTTCGGCCGCCGCACGTCGCGATATACTTGCGAATGCGCCGGATCGAAGCCTGGTGCAAGCACGGCAGATTGCCCGAGCGGCCAATGGGAGCGGACTGTAAATCCGTCGGCTTATGCCTACGTAGGTTCGAATCCTACATCTGCCACACCAAGTCAGCCCCGATTCTCTTTACGAGAGTCGGGGCTGACTTTTTTTGTGCTTGTTCCGAGGTCGGGTGCGCGTTGGTGACGCCGGCGTCGGCTGCGGCTCAGGAGCCTCGGGAGTGCTTCTGGGGATGGCTTCGGGGGAGTGCGGGGTCAAGTTGGTTCCCGCAAAGCCCTCGCCAGCGGCCCCGATCGGTGCAACAATGGGCTCCGGCACCATTTTTGCCCCGATGACCAGCGGATTTGGTGCTGGCGCTCGTTCGTGTGTAATCTTTCGGAGGCTTCAAGAGAGCGGCAACGCACTCCTGAGCCACGCCCCCTTAGCTCAGTCGGTAGAGCGTTTCCATGGTAAGGAAAAGGTCAACGGTTCGATTCCGTTAGGGGGCTCGCTGGATTGTGGTGCCGTGCTTTCCGCGCGACACTCGACACCGAGGCGGTGTAGCTCAGTTGGTAGAGCAAACGACTCATAATCGTTGCGTCGCCGGTTCAAGTCCGGTCACCGCTACACAATATGCATGATCCACCCTGATTGCTCGTAATCAGATACACCCGAAAGAAGGCATCCCGTGGCCTCCTCGACCGACGTTCGGCCCAAGATCACCTTGGCCTGCGAGGTATGCAAGCACCGCAACTACATCACCAAGAAGAATCGGCGCAACGACCCCGATCGCCTGGAGCTCAAGAAGTTCTGCCCCAACTGCGGAACCCACCAGTCGCATCGCGAGTCGAAGTAGTAAGTCCTTAACAGGACGACGATTTTCGCGGAAGACCCTCTCGGGGCCTGCGTCTTCGGGTCCTAGCTAGAAGAGAGTCTCACCGCGTGACAGATTTGCAAGAGAACCAGGCAGCGGCCGAGGTCCCTACGGACCCGGCCGCTCATGCCGTCCAGATGGTCGGTCACCACTATCGTGTCGAAGACTTCTACGAGGTCGGACGCGAGAAGGTGCGCGAGTTCGCTCGCGCCGTCCAGGACGCGCATCCTGCGCACTACGACGAATCGGCAGCCAAAGGTCTCGGATACGACGGCCTGATTGCTCCCATTACGTTCGTCGCCATCGTGGGTGCCATTGCTCAGCGACGTCTGTTCGAAGAGATCGTCACAGGCTACGACTTGAGTCAGATTCTTCAGACCGATCAGCGACTGGTGCTGCACAAGCCCATGCAGGTCGGTGACCGACTCTTCTGCGATGTTTTCCTGGATTCGTTCAGGCAGGCCGCAGGTAGCGACATCATCGTGACCAAGAACATCATCACCGATCAGAACGACGAAGCAGTTGTCACCACGTGGACAACGCTTGTTGCTCGAACGGGTGGGGAAGTGGACGAGAACATCGCCCACGCAGTCAAGGACGTGATGATGCATGTCGCTTCGTAAATTTTCCGACGTGAGTGTCGGCGAACTTCTCCCCGAGAAGTCCGTCACCCTGACGCGTGGAAACCTCGCCAACTACGCGGGTGTTTCGGGAGATCCCAATCCGATTCACTTCAGTGACGAGGTCGCACGACTTGCCGGCTTGCCGGACGTCGTCGCGCACGGCATGCTCTCCATGGGCATCGGTGCCGGCTACGTCACCGAATGGCTGGGGGATCCGGGCGCAGTGACCGAGTACAACGTACGGTTCACGAGCCCGGTGATCGTGGCAGCCGACAAGGCTGCCGAGATCGAGTTCACCGCCAAGGTGAAGTCGATCGACGAAGAAAGCAAGACCGCAGTACTGGCAATCGTGGCCAAGTCCGAAGGTAAGAAGATCTTCGGTCGTGCCACCGCCACGGTCCGTCTAGCCTGATCGCAGGGCGGATTGTGTTTGTTCCGGGGCTTTGAAGTACACTGAGATTTCTGGGATTCCTCAGCGCTGCGCGCTGCCCTGAATGTTGCAAGACATTCACCTCGGGTAGCGCGTATGTTGTGTGATCGCAGAACGGTTGATTCAGGCAGGGTCCACCTGTCGATGTCAACCAAAGGGGCGTAGCTCAACTGGCAGAGCAGCGGTCTCCAAAACCGCAGGTTGCAGGTTCAAGTCCTGTCGCCCCTGCCCCCGGATGCCAGCGACTGAGAGGAACGACGTGAGCGAGGAGCGCGCCAAGCGCGACGCCGACACTTCGGATGCGGAGACTTCAACGTCTGCCGATTCGACCGGTGTCGACGACACTGCAGCTGACGCGACTACGCGTTCCGATCTGTCGTTGGACAAGGACGGTGCCGAGAAGGCTCCCTCCGCATCCAGTGGGGTTTCCAACAAGCCGACCGGCAAGCGCGCTGCACGCGGCGCCTCGGTCAGCGCGTCCACCGTGAAGACTCCGGCCCGGACGGCATCCCGGACATCTTCGGCCAAGCCGACTGCAACGAACCCCGGCAAGAAGCCCAAGGCGAAGAAGGACAACATCTTCAAGCGCCTGCGCAAATTCTTCCGCGAGGTCATCGCAGAACTCCGTAAGGTCATCTGGCCGAACCGCAAGCAGATGATCACCTACACCAGCGTCGTGCTGACGTTCGTGGTCTTCATGGTCGCTTTCATCAGCGGCGTCGATATCGCTGTGATCAAGGGTGTCACCTGGCTGTTCGGCTGATCGCCGTAGCAGTCGGGCGTCTTTGCCTGCGAGCGCGACAAGACCCGACCCGGGTCCGAGTAACGAGAGGAAGCGAGTGCCCCAGTGAGCACCCCCGAGAACGACACGAATGAGGCTTTGGCCGAAGAGCGTGTTTCTGCCGAGGCGGCAGCCGAAGTAGACGTCGTGGTTGCCGAAGGCACCGATGCAGACGTTGCCGAAGGCACTGATGCAGACGCTGCAGCGACCGAGGACGTCATCTCCGACGATGCCGAGAACTCCGACGAGGCCGCTCCCGCCGCCGAGCTCGAGGTCGAGGATCCCGTTGCCGAACTCAAGGCTGCGCTGCGTCGCGCCCCGGGTGACTGGTACGTCATCCACTCGTACGCCGGTTACGAGAACAAGGTCAAGACCAACCTCGAGACTCGCGTTCAGAACCTCGACGTCGGTGACTACATCTTCCAGGTGGAAGTTCCCACCGAAGAGGTCACCGAGATCAAGAACGGCCAGCGCAAGCAGGTCAATCGCAAGGTTCTGCCCGGATACATCCTCGTTCGCATGGAGCTCAACGACGAGTCGTGGGGCGCAGTGCGCAACACGCCTGGCGTCACCGGTTTTGTCGGTGCCACGTCGCGTCCCTCGCCGCTGACCCTCAACGAGGTCGTCAAGTTCCTGCTCCCGCAGCAGGAGCAGAAGAAGCAGCAGGCTGCAGCGGCCGCCGTCGCAGCAGGCGAGGCACCGTCCGAGTCCTTCGGCAAGCCCCTCATCGAGGTCGACTTCGAGGTCGGCGAGTCGGTCACCGTCATGGACGGCCCGTTCGCAACCCTTCCGGCCAGCATCAGCGAGGTCAACGGCGAGCAGCAGAAGCTCAAGGTTCTCGTGTCGATCTTCGGTCGTGAAACCCCGGTTGAGCTCAACTTCAACCAGGTCGCGAAGATCTGACCACCCCAAAACTTGCAATTTGTTCGACGCAAGACACACACCCAAGCTAGAAACTAGGAACTAGAGATGCCCCCAAAGAAGAAGAAGCTCGCCGGGCTCATCAAGCTGCAGATCCAGGCAGGTCAGGCTAACCCTGCACCTCCCGTGGGTCCCGCGCTCGGTCAGCACGGCGTGAACATCATGGAGTTCTGCAAGGCCTACAACGCGGCGACTGAGTCCCAGCGCGGCAACGTTGTGCCGGTCGAGATCTCGGTCTACGAAGACCGGACCTTCGATTTCAAGCTGAAGACCCCTCCCGCCGCCAAGCTGCTCCTCAAGGCAGCCGGCGTCGCCAAGGGCTCCGGCGAACCGCACAAGACCAAGGTTGCCTCGGTGACCATGGATCAGGTGCGCGAAATCGCGAAGACCAAGGCTGAAGACCTCAATGCCAATGACATCGAGCAGGCCGCGAAGATCATCGCCGGCACCGCTCGTTCCATGGGCATCACGGTCCAGGGCTAATAGTCCGCTCCACAGCACTACGTGGGAGGGCCGGCCAGGCCCCGACCACAACTGAACCATTCACCACTGCACAGGTAATTCGCTGCAGTGATAAGTAAGGACAGAACAAATGGCAAAGCGCAGCAAGGCGTACCTCGCCGCCGCTGAGAAGATCGACGCAGACAAGCTCTACAGCCCGCTTCAGGCTGCAAAGCTCGCCAAGGAGACGTCGTCCACCAAGATGGATGCAACCGTTGAGGTTGCAGTTCGTCTGGGCGTCGACCCCCGTAAGGCTGACCAGATGGTCCGCGGAACGGTCAACCTGCCCCACGGCACCGGTAAGACCGCTCGCGTCATCGTGTTCGCTGTTGGCGAGAAGGCAGCAGAAGCCGAGGCTGCAGGCGCTGACGTAGTCGGTGCAGAAGACCTGATCGAGCGCATCCAGGGTGGATGGGTCGATTTCGACGCCGCAATCGCGACTCCTGATCAGATGGCCAAGGTCGGCCGCATCGCCCGTGTCCTCGGACCGCGTGGCCTGATGCCGAACCCGAAGACGGGCACCGTCACGGCGGATGTCACCAAGGCTGTCAACGACATCAAGGGCGGAAAGATCAACTTCCGCGTCGACAAGCAGGCCAACCTGCACTTCGTCATCGGCAAGGCATCGTTCGACGATGAGAAGCTGGTGGAGAACTACGGCGCAGCCCTGGACGAGATCCTGCGTGCGAAGCCCTCGTCGGCCAAGGGTCGCTACGTGAAGAAGATCACGGTCTCGACCACCACCGGTCCGGGCATCCCGGTGGATCCGAACCGTACTCGCAACCTCCTCGAGGATGCTGCAGACGCGTAAGCAGTCCGCATACGAACAAGAAGGCCGGCAGGGATCACTCCCTGCCGGCCTTCTTGTCTGTTTCGGGAGAGGGTGATCCCTGCCGGTGGTATCGGTCCAACGGTGGTATCGGTCCAACGGTGGTATCGATCTAACGGTGGCATCATCGGGGTATGCACGAAGCGTTCCAGTTCCTCGGAAACTTTTGGTGGCTGATCTTCGTTTTCGGCGGCACCATCGGTGGGGCGCTGAAAGGTGTCGCGGTTGCCAACGAAAGGCGGATCGAGCGCCGGCAAGAGCGCTTCCGGCTCAAGCAGGAGACCAAGGTCGCCATCGCGCAGGCCAACGCACAACATCACGCCGACGAAGAAACACAACGCCGAGAGCTGGCCAAGGCCATCGAGCAGCACGATGTGGTCGACGCCCGATGGTTCTCGTACGAGCTCGATCCGGTCACACTGCTCGACACTCCGATGATGACGGACATGCGTGAGCCTTTGACGGCCGATTTTCATCGAGCCAAATATCGTGCCGATCTGCTCCGTCCAGGCAATCCGGAGACGATGATCGGTAACCAGCAGGCGCAAACCGAGTACCGCGAGGCGGTGCACACTTACTCGATCGCCTTCGAGATCGCGGAAGCGGAGGCGAAGCGTCGCCGACGGAGCGGATTCACCCTCGACGAACAAGAGCGCCTGGTAAGGGCGCAACGTCTGCTGCGCCTGGCCATGGACGATGGCGCGACGCCACAGGAACGTCAGAGTGCGTATCGGAAGGCTCACAAGGAACTCGACGGGCTGCTGGTGCTGCCGGACCGAGCTCGGGCAGAGATCGAACACAAGATCGCCAGGGCCATCGGTGCTTGAAGAAACCGGGTGCTTGAAGAAACCGGGTGCTTGAAGAAACCAGCTGCGTGACGAGGCCGATTTGGTTATGCAGCGAGTAGTCAGGTAGTCTTCGACGCGGAGTTCAGTGCTGGATATGAACTTCACCCCAAAATCATGTTCTACCCAAGACCGTTGGTGATTGCACTCAGTAATGAGTGTGGTTGAAAGTCCGGGAGTGCCCGGCGGCCCACGTAGGTGAACGAGGTAGGGGGATAGCTTGATGTAGTGGTTCTACAGTTTGCCTGGTTATGCACTGCTTTGCGTTGCATCGTTACGCTGATTCGTAAGCCTCTTCTTCATGTTTCCTCTGTACGCCCCGTGCGCTTGCGCCGGGGCGTTTTGCATGTCGCGGACTGTGTCTTCTCGGGTTCACCCCGATGAGGTGCAGCGGTTCCTGAGTGGGACAACGACTGTCACGAGAGGAGGCGAAGTATGGCAAAGCCTGAGAAGGTTTCCGCAGTTGCGGAAATCACCGAGCAGTTCAAGGGTTCGACCGCCGCTGTGGTCACGGAATACCGTGGCCTTTCGGTTGGCAACATCACGACACTGCGACGCGCTCTCGGAGAAGGTGCCACCTACTCCGTCGCCAAGAACACCCTGGTCAAGCGTGCCGCCGCAGAGGCTGGCATCGAGGGCCTTGATGACCTGTTCGTTGGTCCGACCGCCATTGCATTCATCAAGGGCGAACCGGTCGACGCTGCGAAGGCTCTGAAGAACTTCGCTAAGGACAACAAGGCGCTCATCATCAAGGGCGGCTACATGGACGGCGCTGCGCTGTCCGTGGAAGAGGTCAACAAGATCGCGGATCTCGAATCCCGCGAAATCCTGTTGGCAAAGCTTGCCGGCGCGATGAAGGGCAACTTGGCAAAGGCCGCAGGCCTGTTCAATGCTCCCGCTTCGCAGATGGCCCGTTTGGCCGCTGCCCTGCAGGAGAAGAAGGCCGCAGAAGGCGGAGCCGCAGAGGCCCCCGCAGAGGCTGCCACCGAGGCTCCGGCCGAGGCCGAAGCCGAAAGCTGATCCGCACCCGCGCATCACTGCTATAACCCCGCCCGGTCGCGGATCAGCGACATGGGACTTACAGGAAGGACCGCCACAATGGCGAAGCTCAGCACCGAAGAGTTGTTGGACCAGTTCAAGGAGCTCACCCTCCTCGAGCTCTCGGAGTTCGTTAAGGCATTCGAGGAGACCTTCGAGGTCACCGCTGCTGCTCCCGTCGCCGTCGCCGCTGCAGGCGCACCGGCTGCCGGCGCAGAAGCTGCTGAAGAGCAGGACGAGTTCGACGTCGTCCTCGAGTCGGCTGGCGACAAGAAGATCCAGGTCATCAAGGTCGTCCGTGAGGTCGTTTCCGGCCTCGGCCTGAAGGAAGCCAAGGACCTCGTCGAGAGCGCTCCGAAGGCCATCCTCGAGAAGGTTGCCAAGGACGCCGCAGAGGCTGCCAAGGAAAAGCTCGAAGCTGCCGGCGCAAAGATCGTCATCAAGTAAGACGGTTTTCCCGCTGCTCTTCGCGAGTAGTAACGAAGAGGGCCACTCCCCACGGGGAGTGGCCCTCTTTTTTTGAACTTTTTTCGCGGGTGATATGTCGGAATCCATGCAGGTGGGAGGGGTGCCCGAACTAGGCTGTGACCTGAATTATGCTTCTTCCCTACTCGTTAGTAGTATTCGCAGTCACGGGTACCACTCCCATGCGATAGAGTGACCCAACCCACACGGGTGCATGCATGCAACGGACGTCGCGGAGGTAATGGTGGGAGTCGAGGTAGCGGTACAAGGACTGACAAAGTCTTTCGGGTCGCAGAGGATTTGGCAGGACGTGTCGTTGACACTTCCCGCGGGTGAGGTCAGCGCACTGCTCGGGCCTTCGGGTACCGGTAAGTCGGTGTTCCTGAAGTCCCTGATCGGACTGCTCCGCCCTGAACAAGGCTCCATTGTCATCGACGGCACGGACATCCTGCAGTGCTCCTCCAAGGAGCTCTACGAGATCCGCAAGCTGTTCGGCGTTCTGTTCCAGGACGGCGCACTGTTCGGCTCGATGAACTTGTACGACAACATCGCATTCCCGCTTCGTGAGCACACCAAGAAGTCGGAATCCGATATCCGCAAGATCGTGATGGAGAAGCTCGATCTCACGGGTCTGGTCGGCGCCGAGGACAAGCTTCCCGGTGAGATCTCCGGCGGTATGCGCAAGCGTGCCGGTCTTGCGCGTGCACTCGTTCTCGATCCCGAGATCATCCTCGTCGACGAGCCTGACTCCGGTCTGGATCCGGTGCGTACGACGTACATCAGCCAGACGCTGATCGACATCAACGCCCAGTCGGACGCGACGATTCTGATCGTCTCGCACAACATCAACCTCGCACGCACGGTGCCGGACAACATCGGCATGCTCTTCCGTCGTCAGTTGGTGATGTTCGGTCCTCGTGAGGTGCTGCTCACCTCTGACGAGCCCGTCGTCAAGCAGTTCCTCAACGGAACGATGATCGGTCCGATCGGTATGTCGGAGGAAAAGGACGAGGCTCAGATGGCGCACGAGCAGGCGCTCGTCGACGCCGGTCACCACGCCGGTGGTGTCGACGACGTCGAGGGCATCGTGCCGCAGATGAAGGCCACCCCCGGAAACCCGGAGCGTCAGGCTGTTCGTCGTCGCCAGGAGCGCGTCCGCCAGATCATGCACACCCTCCCAGCTAACGCTCAGGCGGCAATTCAGGACAGCCTCGACGAGGTTGACGGAACTGGGCAGTACGCTCCCCAGTACGCCGACGCGAGCGGCTATCAGGGGGAGTGGAACGACAACTCGCAAGACACGCAGGTCATTCCTGCATACGAGGGCGATCCCTACGGAAACACGACACACGGGCAAGGGTAGGCATATCGGATGGGGGTTACCCGCAACTCGGTTCTGAGTCCGGTCAACGGAGCATTAACTCAGGCCGGAAACATCGTCGAACTGTTTGTCGACGTCGTCAGGAATACGTTCCGGCGTCCATTTCAGTTCCGTGAGTTCATCGAGCAGGCCTGGTTCATCGCCAGCGTGACAATTTTGCCGACGGCATTGGTAGCCATTCCTTTCGGCGCCGTCGTCTCACTGCAGACCGGTTCGCTGATCAAGCAGTTGGGTGCAGAATCGTTCACCGGCGCTGCCAGCGTCCTGGCGGTGATCCAGCAGGGTAGCCCTCTGGTGACAGCATTGTTGGTCGCCGGTGCGGCCGGATCGGCCGTGACGGCCGACCTCGGTTCTCGAACCATTCGCGAAGAGATCGACGCGATGGAAGTCCTCGGAATCAATCCGATTCAGCGCCTGGTGGTTCCGCGTGTACTCGCGATGGTGCTGATCGCTGTGCTGCTCAACGGACTGGTGTCCGTAGTCGGTATCGCGGGTGGTTACTTCTTCAACGTGATCCTGCAGGGCGGTAACCCCGGTGCCTACATCTCGTCGTTCTCAGCTTTTGCGCAGCTACCGGACATTTGGAGCGGTGAGATCAAAGCCGCGGTGTTCGGTGTCATCGCCGGTGTGATCTCCGCGTACAAGGGACTCCACCCATCCGGTGGCCCGAAGGGCGTCGGTGAGGCGGTGAACCAGGCCGTCGTCATCACGTTCCTGCTGTTGTTCTTCGCCAATCTGATTCTGACGATGGTGTACCTCCAGATCGTGCCGGCGAAGGGATCTTGACCTAAATGACCATCGCACGAGGCCGCGGCGATCAGTTCCTGCTGAAGAGCCGCAAAGTTGCCAGAATTCCAGTGAACGCGTTGGACCGCGCGGGCGAGCAGATGTCGTTCTACGCGCGCGCCATCGCATGGACCCCGCGCACCCTGCATCGGTACCGGAAGGAGACGCTTCGGCTGCTCGCCGAAGTGACCTTCGGTAGCGGTGCGCTCGCAGTCATCGGCGGAACGATCGGTGTCATCGCGATGATGTCGGGATTCACCGGTGTCGTCGTCGGTCTGCAGGGCTTCGCCGCTCTGGAGCAGTTGGGTAGCTCGGTCCTGACCGGCTTCCTGTCCGCATACGTCAACACCCGTGAGATCGCTCCGATCGTTGCGGCTCTTGCGCTCTCGGCCACGGTGGGTTGTGGTTTCACCGCTCAACTCGGCGCTATGCGAATCTCCGAAGAGATCGATGCACTGGAGGTCATGGCAGTTCCGTCAGTGCCGTTCCTGGTCACGACCCGCATGATCGCCGGCTTCGTCGCCGTCATCCCGCTGTACATCGTGGGTCTGCTTGCGGCGTACCTCGCGTCGCGAGTGATCAGTACCGTGTTCAACGGGCAGTCGACGGGCTCGTACGACCACTACTTCAATCTGTTCCTGCCACCGCAGGACGTGCTGTATTCGTTTGCGAAAGTCCTGGTCTTCGCCTTCGTGCTGATTCTGATCCACTGCTACTACGGGTTCCATGCCTCGGGTGGTCCCGCAGGCGTCGGTGTGGCCGTCGGCCGCGCTGTTCGTGCCGCAATCGTCACGATCGCCGTTCTCGACTTCTTCCTCAGCCTCGCAATCTGGGGCACCACGACGACAGTGAGGGTGGCCGGATGATCGAGGCTCCGTCAGTCCTGCGCCGCCGTGTGCTCGGACTCGTGTTCTTCGTGGTGTTGGCACTGTTCCTGGCCTTCACCATCGGAACCTTCAACAAGACGTTCAAGGACGTCGTGAAGATCGACCTCGTCACCGACACCGTCGGAAATGCATTGCCACCCAACGCGGACGTCAAGGTTCGTGGTCTGCTGGTCGGCGAGGTGCGATCCGCGTCGACAAAAGACGGCCAGGTCACCTCGGTCCTCGCGATCGAACCGGACAAGGCTGATCTGATTCCGTCGAACGTGACGGCACGTCTGCTCCCGAAGACGCTTTTCGGTGAGCGATACGTCTCCCTGATCATTCCGGAGGGAACCACCGCTGCTCCGATTTCCGCGGGAACGGTGATCCAGCAGGACAAGAGCGGAAACGCTGTCGAGGTCGGCGACGTTCTGGACGGACTTCTCCCACTTCTGCAGGCGATTCCGCCGCAGGATCTGGCGAACACTCTCGGTTCTCTCGCGCAGGGTCTGACGGGGCGCGGCGCTGAGCTCGGTCTGACGGTCGATCGTCTCGAGGAGATCTTCCGCGGCGTCAATACCGAACTGCCCGCGGTTCAAGAGGATCTGCGCAAGTTCGCGGACTTCTCCCAGACATACTCGGACGCTGCGCCCGATCTGATCAACGCTCTCGACAATCTGCGGACCACGGGTAACACGGTGGTTCAGAAGCAGGACCAGTTGCGGACTCTGCTGGCGTCGCTCACCGTGACATCGTCGGACACCGCAGCCTTCCTCGAAGCGAACTCGTCCTCGATCATCACGCTCGCTGCGGATTCGAAGGAAGCTCTCCAGCTTCTGGCTCAGTACTCACCGACGTTCGGGTGCACGTTCAAGGGCTTCTCGGACACCGCCCCGGAAGCTGCCAAGATCCTGTCCACCGACGCGCCCAATCCTGGTGTGCGTGCGAGTATTCAGATCGTGAACCCCAAGGGTCGCTACCTGCCCAACCAGGACGAGCCACGGCTCGTCGACAACCGCGGCCCGGTTTGCTACGACAACGTCACCGAGCCAGGTCGTCCGTTCCCGCAGTACCCCGGTGGTTCGTACGGTGACGGTTCCTACCAGGTTCCTTCCCGCAATCCCGGTCCCGCCACCATGGAATTCCTGCCTGCACCCGAGGGCTCCGGACCTCAGTTGTTCTCGACCAACAACAGCGGTCCTGCTCAGCAGGCCGGCTACGCGGGCTCGAAACTCGAAGAGGATACGTTGAAGGTGATCTACGGACAGGCCAACGGTGTTGCGCCGGACGATGTTCCGGCGTGGACCACGATGGTCAGTGCTCCGGCATTTTCCGGTGCGGAGGTGAGCGTCCAATGAGAGGACTCGCAGCTCCACTGACAAAGCTCATCATCTTCGTGGTGGTCACCGTCCTGGCGACAGGATTGCTGGCCGCCAGCATCGCCAACCTCGGCGGCGGCGGAGGCACCAAGTTCAACGCAGTGTTCTCCGACGTCACCTCGTTGAACGAGGGTGACGAGGTGCGCATCGCCGGTGTTCGTGTCGGACAGGTCGAGAAGATCGCGATCGTCAACGACAACCAGGCCGAGGTGCAGTTCTCGGTGTCCGACCGTGATTGGTTGCCTGCCAGTTCCATCGCCACGATCCGGTTCCGCAACCTGGTCGGGCAGCGATACATTTCGCTCTCGCAAGGTGAAGGCAGCCAGGGGCAGAAGATCACCGGCGGCGACACCCTGCCGTTGGCGCAGACTCGCCCGGCAGTCAATCTCACGACGCTGTTCAACGGCTTCAAGCCGCTGTTCACCACCCTGAGCGCTGACGACGTCAACAAGCTGTCCTACCAGATCATCCAGGTCTTCCAGGGGGAGTCCGGCACCATCAGCGAACTCGTCCGCAACACGGCGAGTTTGACCAACACCGTCGCGGACAAGGACGCCGTCATCGGGGCGGTGATCAAGAACCTCAACGACGTTCTCGACACAGTCAATGCGAACGACAAGAACCTCGATTCGCTGATCGTCAACACCCAGCAACTCGTCACTGGGTTGGCCAACGAGCGCGGTGTCGTCGGTTCGGCCGTCACCTCACTCGCCGGGTTGACCGATGCCACGGCAGATCTGCTCGAGCCGACGCGGCCGTCGATTCAGGGCTCGATCACGGCGCTCAACACGCTGGCGACCACACTCAACCGTCGTAGTGACGATGTGAACGCGGTGCTCGAGACCTTGCCGGTCAAGCTCGACAAGCTCGCTCGCGTAGCGAGTTACGGTTCCTGGTTCCAGTTCTACCTGTGCGGAATCGACATCGTTGCCGGTCCCGGACAGTCTGCGTCGCTGAATCTGCCCACCGGCCTGCCGACGGTCAATCAGCCGATTTACACCAACGCGGCCACGCGATGCACTCAAGACGGTATGAGGGAGTTGCAAGGTCGATGAGTAAACGTCGCAGTCCGGCAATGGCCGGAGCCATCGGTATCTTCGTGGTGCTGTTGGCCACTTTGTCCGCGTTCTTCCTCGATTCGCTTCCGTTCGTGGGAGCAGGCTCGTCCTACTCCGCCGAGTTCTCCGAAGCTGCGGGTCTCAAGCCTGGTAACGAGGTTCGTATCGCCGGCGTGAAGGTCGGCAAGGTCACTTCCGTCGATCTCGACGGTGACCGTGTTCTCGTCGACTTCAAGGTCAGTGACGCGTGGGTGGGAGATCAAACCTCTGCGTCCATTCAGATCAAGACGATTCTGGGACAGAAGTACCTCGCACTCGATCCGCGCGGAACCGACAACCTCGATCCCAAGGACCGGATTCCGCTCGAGCGCACCACCTCTCCGTACGACGTCGTTCAGGCCTTCTCGGCCGCGGCGGACACCGTCGGCGACATCGACACCGACCAGTTGGCGAAGAGCATGGAGACGTTGTCCCAGGCATTCTCCGAGACACCTGGCGATGTCCGCGCTTCGCTCGACGGTGTCAGTCGGCTGTCGCAGACGATCGCGAGCCGCGATCAGGACTTGCAGAAGCTCTTCGCCGCCACCGGGAAGACGTCGCAGATTCTTGCGGATCGCAACAAGGAGTTCACCCAGCTGATCCGTGACGGCGGACTTCTGGTGCAGGAGCTCAACAATCGCCAGCAAGCGATTTCGCAGCTGCTCACCGGAACTCAGCGCGTCTCTCAGCAGCTCACCGGTCTCGTTCGTGACAACGAGGCGGCAATCGGGCCGGCGCTGACGCAGCTCAACGGCGTCATCGACATCTTGAAGGCCAACAACGAGAACTTGGACAAGGCACTGAAGCTCTACGAACCCTTCATTCGCTTGTACGCCAACGTGGTCGGCAACGGCCGTTGGTTCGACCAGGTCGTCGTGAACCTCCTTCCGCCGGGTCTGCCGGATATTCCGGGCTACCGTGACCCCGTTCGTACGTTGGGAGGCAACTGATGGCTGATACTGCCGAAGCCGGAAGCGGCTCCAAGAAGCGCTCGGTCGCGATCATCGCCGCTGTTCTGATCGGGTTACTCGTACTCGGTGGCGCGCTGTGGTGGGTGTTCACTCGCGCCGGTACCACCAAGATCACCGCCTACTTCGACAAGTCGGTGGGTATCTACGACGGTTCCGACGTTCGTGTTCTCGGTGTCAAGGTCGGCACCGTCGAATCCGTCGAACCTCAGGGAGATCAGGTCAAGGTCGAGTTGCGCGTCGATCGTGGGATCGACATCCCCGCCGGCGCCAGCGCCGCTCAGATCACGCCTTCGGTGGTTGCCGACCGCTACGTCCAGCTGACACCGGTCTTCACCGGCGGCGACAAGATGGCCAGCGGTGCAGTCATTCCGATCGAGAAGACGGCGACGCCCGTCGAGGTCGACCAGTTGTACTCCAGCATCGACGAACTCGCGTCGGCGCTCGGTCCTGAAGGTGCCAACAAGAACGGCGCGCTGTCCGATTTCGTCGAGACAGGTGCGGCCAACCTCGAGGGCAACGGTGAAGCGTTGGGAGACAGCATCACCAACCTCTCGGATGCCGCACGGACGCTCAACGATTCGCGTGACAACATCTCGCTCACCATCAAGAACCTGGATACTTTCGTGGGCGCTCTCGCGGCCAATGATCAGCAGGTGCGCCAGTTCAACACTCAGTTGTCGGACCTGACCGGATTCTTGGCAGGTGAGCGCGACGATCTCGGTGCCGCTCTGAACCAGCTCTCGATTGCTCTCGGCGACGTCGCGAAGTTCGTGGCAGACAACCGTGATCAACTGGTCCAGACAACCGAGGGTCTCGTCGAACCGACACAGACATTGGCGAACAACAAGGAAGCCCTGGCCAACACGCTCACCATGCTTCCGTTGGCGATCTCCAACCTGGTCAACTCGTACGACGCCGAATCAGGTGTGCTGGCTTCACGTCTGGCGTTCCCTGATCTTCAGAACCCGGCCGGCGTGCTCTGCAAGTTGATGGACCTCGGCAAGCTGTTGCCCGGTGATCCTCGGTTCGAGGCATTGGGAAGGCAGATGCAACCGGCTATCGACCAGTGCGCAAACGTCGCGGCGATGACCGACGCAGCCAATCAGGCTGCAGGCCTGAACCTTCCCTTCGGCATCCTTGCCGGTTCCGAACGACAGATGCAGGTAGTTCCGGGCACTGTGCCCGGCGTCGTGTCACCGCGACTGACCAGTGGAAACGGGGAGGGCGAGTGAAGCGTTCATTGATAGTCGGCGCCGGACTGTGCGCCGTCCTGATCTCGGCAACAGCCTGCTCGTCCGAGGGAATCTACGCGGTTCCGCTTCCCGGCGGTCCCGATGTGGGTTCCGATCCGATGCACTTGACCATTCAGTTCGACGATGTCTTGGACCTTGTTCCGCAGTCCGCTGTGAAGGTCGACGGTGTTCCGGTCGGTCGAGTCGACGACGTGTCGGTCGGCCCGGACGGATGGACCGCGGACGTCGGAATCATCCTCGACTCGTCGGTTGATCTACCCGCCAACGCAATTGCCGCGGTCGAGCAGACCAACCTGCTCGGCGAGAAGTTCATCCAGTTGTCGGCCCCGCCGTCCGGACCGGACTCTGCGAAGCTGGCCGACGGAGACCTGATTCCGCTCGATCGCACTCGCCACGCCACGGAGATCGAGCAGGTTCTCGGCGCATTGTCGCTGCTGCTCAACGGCGGCGGTGTGGGCCAGTTGCAACCCATCGTCGAAGAACTCGGGGCCGCATTCGACGGTCGCGAGGGCAAGACGAGAAGTCTTCTGGAGCAGGCGAACACACTCATCGGTGGACTCAACGAACAGCGTGACGACATCACCCGCGCGCTCGACGGCCTGGATGTGCTCTCGACCCGCGTCAACGATCAGAACGAGAAGATCGGGAAGATTCTCGAGGAACTCCCCGTTGCGACACAGGTTCTCAACGAGCAGCGCCCGCAGCTGACGCAGATGCTTGCTCAGGTGGATCGACTCGGAACAGTGGGAACCGACGTCCTCACGCAGTCCAAGGACGATCTGATCGCTGATCTTCAGGCTCTGCGTCCAACGCTGCAGGCGCTCGCAGACTCCGGTGACGACTTCGTCGGGGCACTTCCTTTCCTTCCGACGTTCCCGTTCCCGGACGGTGTCGAGAAGATTGCGCAGGGTGGTTCCGTGAACCTCTTCCTGAGCGTCGACTTGCAGATCGGCAACACTCTCTCGGGTCTCGGTGTCGGACAGGGTGAACCGGAATACCGTCAGCCGAAGTTCGGCAATCCCAAGCCGGTGGTAGATCCGTCCAACCCGTACTACAACGGAAACGGACCGCGGCCGGGTTGGCCGACGGTGTCGCTGCTGCCGATCGCTCCGATCCTGCCGCAGATCCCCGTCGTCGCCGGTCTACCCGCCACCACGGCCGGTGACCCGGCAACACCGGCTCCGGCAGCGGACCCACTCAACCCCATCCAGGGAATGCTGGAACAGTTCGGAATCGGTGGTGATGGACAGTGAGATCAGCTCTGGTCAGATGGCAGCTCGTCGGCTTCGTGGTGGTCGCGCTTCTGGGTCTCATCTACGTCGGCGCCAAGTACGTGCGTCTGGACAACCTCATGGGGTTCGGTCAGTACACGGTCAAGACCGAATTGGCCACGTCCGGTGGAATTTTCACCAACGCCGAAGTGACGTATCGCGGTGTGCCGGTCGGTCGAGTGGGCGACATGTCGTTGACCGAGGACGGAATTCAGGTCGACCTGAAGATCGACAACAGTGCTCCGGAGATTCCCGCGTCGGCCCGTGCAGTCGTGGCCAACCGCTCCGCCATCGGTGAGCAGTACGTCGACCTTCAGCCCGATACCGATCAGGGACCGTTCCTCGCGGACGGCTCGGTGATCGCGGTGGGGGACACCACAACTCCGATCCCGATCGAAGATGTGCTGACCAGCGCCAACGGCTTGGTCAAGTCCGTGCCTGTCGACGCGCTCCACACCGTCGCCGTCGAACTCGGTGCCGCATTCAACGGCAAGGGCGAGGACATTCAGGTCCTGGCCGATTCGCTGTCCGGTCTCTCGCAGTCCGGGCTCGACACTCTGCCTCAGACGCTCGCGCTGATTCGGAACAGTGAGACGGTACTGACGACGCAGTCGGATCAGTCCTCCGCGATCAAGCAGTTCAGTACCGATCTCGATGCTGTCACGGCGCAGTTGAGGACCAGCGATCCGGACATCCGTCGCTTGATCGACAACGGCATCCCGGCCAGCGATCAGATCGGTGCCCTCATCAACGAGGCGGGCCCGAGCCTGACGACTGACCTGACCAATCTTGCCGCGACCACCAAGACGCTTGCACCCCGAACGATCGCGCTGCAGCCGTTCCTGATCTTCCTTCCCGGCCTGGCCGCTGCCGCACCGACGGTTGCTCCCGGCGACGGAACGGTCCATCAGGGCTTGGTGCTCGAGACCAACAATCCGCTCTCGTGCACGGTGGGTTACGAAGGCACCATGGCGATCCTGGACGAGATGAAACGTCAGAATCCCAACTTCGACGACACCCAGCAGGATTTCCCGCTCAACACCGCGGCGTCGTGTGAGGCGCCGCTGGGCAGCGAGACGGGCGTCCGCAGTGCCAACCGCGTGGTGTACGCCGATCCCGACACGATCCAGCCTTGGGACTTCAAGCCGAAGGTCGATCCGGACAAGTTGAACCTCAACCCGATCGCGACGCAGTTGGCGCCGTTGCTCGGAGTGACACCGAAGTAGACCGATCCGAATGTGGTCGAGTTTGTGCAGTTCAGGCTACTGAGTTGTGGCAGTTGACGATTCGCGGCCAGAGGCTGGGCAAAACAGGTAAGTAGGGTAGTGAGTGTGATTCAGAGAAACAGTTCCCCGCAGTCCGGCGGGCCCGAGCAAGTCGAATCGGGAGCGCCGACAACCGGTAGACCGAAGGGGCTGACAGCGTCTCTGATTGCGGTCGGTGTCTTGCTTCTGGCGGCAGTGGTTGCGCTCGGTGTGTTCGGCGTCCCGTACGTTCGGGCGCTCACCACCGACCGCACCACAGCCGAGATGCGTGACGACGCGCTGATCGGTGCGCAGCAAGTCGCGATCAACCTCAACAATGCGGATTCGGCCAATCTCGACCAGTCGATCGAGAACATGCGTTCTTCGGTGACCGGTGACGAGATGACGACGTATCTGCAGACCGTTCAGGATTCCATCACCGACGAGTTGCGTAACTCGGGTTCGAAGGCTGACACCGAAGTTGTGCAGTCCGCGCTGACCGAGCTCAATACCGATGACCGGACCGCCACGGCGCTGGTCGTCGTTCGAGTCACCACGACCCAGGGCAACCAGTTCGTCAAGAATCAGCTCGGCATGCGGCTGGGCATGGTCGAGGTCGACGGGGTCTGGAAGGCGCAGTCCGCTGATCCGATCGGATCGCGGCTCGATCTCGGCTCGGGCACTCTGCCGGCTGCCGACGGCTCCACGCCTGCTCCTGACGCAACGCCCGCACCCGGTTCGGGGACCGAAGCACCTGCATCCGGTGCTCCTGCACCGACAACCGCGGGTGGTGATTCCGGTGGCCAGTAGTTCGTCGAACCTGCACACCGACATCCCTCGAAGGAGAAGCGCGTAATGCCACCCAAACGTCGTACCGGCGGACCGTCCTCCCCTCAGAACCGTCGGCCGAAGATCGCTGGAAGCGCTCGTTCGCTCAACGTCCCCGCGGGGACGTCCGACTCGGACCCGGTCGAGCCCACGATCGAACAGCCGGAAGAAGAGACACAGGAGGCTGTGAAGCCGGAGGCTGTGAAGCCAGAGGTTGCGAAGCCGAAGGTTGCGAAGCCGACGCTCACGAAGGCCGAGTCCGGAGACATCGAGCCGCCGAAGACGGAAACCGACGCTCCGGAATCCACACCAGGCCCCGATCTGACCAAACCGGCGAAAACCGTCGCAGACGAGCCCAAGGCCCCTGCTACCCCGGAGACGGGCGCGGGGGAGTCGGCGACAACACCTACACAATCCAAGGCCGGTTGGCGCCTGGTCGCGATCCTGGGGGCCGCAGCGGTCATCGTCGCGATCCTCGCCGGCATCGCCTTCTTCAAAGTCGGCGCGAAGACGGACGACATCGCCTGGGTGGACGAAGGCGCCACGGCTGAGGTTCTTCGTGTGACGCCGTCGGCGTTGGCTGCAGTCTTCACGTTCTCTCCCGACACGTTCGACGCCGATTTCGACAAGGGTGTCCAGGGCCTGAACCAGTCGATGCGCGATCAGCTGACCCAGTACAAGGACACGCAGAAGGCCGGCGTCGAACAAACTCAGACGGCAACGACCGCTGATGTCCCGCTGATCGGGATCACACGACTCGAGAAGGACCGGGCACAGTTGCTCGCCCAACTGAACGTCAGCTCGACGCAGAACGGCGTGGCGGCAGACTCTCGCTCCGGAATGGTCATCGTGAGTCTGGAGAAGCAGGACGGAAACTGGCTGATCTCGGAGATTCGCGACCAGTAGCTCGGAGATTCGCGACCAGTAGCACCTGCGTACCAGCGCGAAGATCTGGACCGACGCACGATGTCGGTCCAGATTTTTCGTATGTGACGCCGTTGCTGGCTACACTTCCGGTGGCAGTGTTCGAATGCTCGTCACGAATGTTCGAATGCTGCGACACGCGCTCTCGCCCTTGACGGAGCGGTCCGCAAGGTCCACTCTGATCGGTGAACATGCACGGACGAGTGATCGGCAGTCTCACGTCAGTATCTGAATTCGACCCTCAGTTACACCCGACTCGACATTTCCAGAGTAAGGGTGTACTTTTGGACGTTGCGCTGGCTGCCTCCTGTCCACCCCTCGTCTCAACCGCTGCGAAGTCAAGTACTTCTTGCTTTCTGCGACGGGTTTCGTTCGGGTTGTAACCAGCGAAATTCGAAGCAGATACAGCGGCGGTCGCAACAGCACGGAGCGGCCCGCGTGAGGTGCTGGAAGGACGCATCTTGGCAGTCTCTAGCCAGACCAAGGCAGTTTCCGGAATCCCCGGAGCCCCGAAGAGGGTTTCGTTCGCGAAAGTTCGCGAACCCCTCGAAGTTCCCGGGCTTCTTGACGTACAGACAGATTCGTTCGAGTGGCTGATCGGCGCGCAGAGTTGGCGTGAACGAGCAGCGGCACTCGGCGACAATGCAGTGTCCGGTGGTCTCGAGGACATCCTCGCGGAGCTTTCTCCGATCGAGGATTTCAACGGCACTATGTCGCTGTCCTTCTCCGACCCTCGATTCGACGAGGTCAAGGCCTCGACGGACGAGTGCAAAGACAAGGACATGACCTACGCGGCGCCGTTGTTCGTCACCGCGGAGTTCATCAACAACAACACTGGTGAGATCAAGAGCCAGACGGTCTTCATGGGAGATTTCCCGATGATGACCGACAAGGGCACCTTCATCATCAACGGCACCGAGCGTGTGGTCGTCTCGCAGCTCGTGCGTTCCCCCGGTGTGTACTTCGACATGAGCGTCGACAAGAGCACCGAGAAGGATCTGCACAGCGTCAAGGTGATCCCGGGTCGCGGCGCATGGCTCGAGTTCGACGTCGACAAGCGCGACACCGTTGGTGTCCGTATCGACCGCAAGCGTCGTCAGCCTGTCACCGTCCTGCTCAAGGCACTCGGCTGGACCACCGAGCAGATCACGGAGCGCTTCGGCTTCTCCGAGATCCTCATGGCCACGCTGGAGAAGGACAACACCGCCGGCACCGATGAGGCGTTGCTCGACATCTACCGCAAGCTGCGTCCGGGCGAGCCCCCCACCAAGGAGAGCGCGCAGACCCTGCTGGAGAACCTGTTCTTCAAGGACAAGCGCTACGACCTCGCTCGCGTGGGTCGTTACAAGATCAACAAGAAGCTCGGCCTGAACGCGGGTCAGCCGATCGTTGCATCCACTCTCACCGAAGAAGACATCGTCGCCACCGTCGAGTACCTCGTGCGTCTGCACGCAGGTGACACCTCGATGACGGCTCCGGGCGGCGTCGAGGTTCCCGTCGAGGTCGACGACATCGACCACTTCGGCAACCGTCGTCTGCGTACCGTCGGCGAGCTCATTCAGAACCAGATCCGCGTGGGCCTGTCCCGCATGGAGCGTGTGGTTCGTGAGCGCATGACCACGCAGGACGTCGAGGCAATCACGCCTCAGACGCTGATCAACATCCGGCCCGTCGTCGCTGCGATCAGGGAGTTCTTCGGAACCTCCCAGCTGTCGCAGTTCATGGACCAGAACAACCCGCTGTCGGGGCTGACGCACAAGCGTCGTCTGTCCGCCCTCGGCCCGGGTGGTCTGTCCCGTGAGCGCGCCGGCCTCGAGGTTCGCGACGTTCACCCGTCGCACTACGGCCGCATGTGCCCGATCGAGACCCCGGAAGGCCCGAACATCGGCCTGATCGGTTCGCTGTCGGTCTACGCCCGCGTCAACCCGTTCGGTTTCATCGAGACCCCGTACCGTCGCGTCGTCGACGGACAGGTGACCGACGAGGTCGACTACCTGACCGCTGACGAAGAAGACCGCCACGTAGTCGCGCAGGCCAACTCGGCCATCGACCGCGAGGGTCGCTTCACCGACTCGAAGATTCTCGTCCGCCGTAAGGGTGGCGAGGTCGAGTTCGTCGCGTCCTCCGACATCGACTACATGGACGTTTCGCCGCGTCAGATGGTGTCCGTCGCAACCGCGATGATTCCGTTCCTCGAGCACGACGATGCAAACCGTGCCCTGATGGGCGCGAACATGCAGCGTCAGGCTGTCCCGCTGGTTCGCAGCGAGGCACCTCTCGTCGGAACCGGCATGGAGCTGCGTGCAGCTGTGGATGCCGGCGACGTCATCATCACCGAGAAGACCGGTGTCGTGGAGGAGATCTCCGCGGACTACGTCACGGTGATGGCTGACGACGGAAGCCGCAAGACGTACCGGATGCGCAAGTTCGCGCGTTCCAACCAGGGCACGTGCGCCAACCAGCGTCCGATCGTGGACGAGGGACAGCGTGTCGAGGCCGGCCAGGTTCTGGCCGACGGTCCTTGCACCGAGAACGGTGAGATGGCGCTGGGCAAGAACTTGCTCGTCGCGATCATGCCGTGGGAAGGCCACAACTACGAGGACGCGATCATTCTGTCGCAGCGTCTCGTGGAAGAGGACGTCCTGACCTCGATTCACATCGAGGAGCACGAGATCGATGCCCGCGACACCAAGCTCGGTGCCGAGGAAATCACTCGCGACATCCCGAACGTCTCCGACGAGGTCCTCGCCGACCTCGACGAGCGCGGCATCATCCGTATCGGTGCCGAGGTTCGTGACGGCGACGTGCTGGTCGGAAAGGTCACGCCGAAGGGCGAGACCGAGCTGACCCCCGAAGAGCGCCTCCTTCGCGCCATCTTCGGTGAGAAGGCTCGCGAGGTTCGTGACACGTCCCTCAAGGTTCCTCACGGTGAGACCGGCAAGGTCATCGGAATCCGCGTGTTCTCACGTGACGAAGACGACGATCTGCCTCCCGGTGTCAACGAGTTGGTCCGCGTCTACGTGGCACAGAAGCGCAAGATCCAGGACGGCGACAAGCTCGCCGGCCGCCACGGTAACAAGGGCGTCATCGGCAAGATCCTGCCGCAGGAAGACATGCCGTTCCTCTCGGACGGCACGCCTGTCGACATCATCTTGAACACGCACGGTGTCCCGCGTCGTATGAACATCGGTCAGGTCTTGGAGACCCACCTCGGGTGGATCGGCAAGACCGGCTGGAACATTCAGATCGCGTCCGACGGCACTCGTCCCGACTGGGCTGCGACCCTGCCGGAAGAGATGCTGTCCGCTCCGGCCGACTCGAACATCGCCACCCCGGTGTTCGACGGTGCGAAGGAAGACGAGCTCACCGGTCTCCTCGGCGCGACGCTGCCGAACCGTGACGGCGAGCAGATGGTCGGACCCGACGGAAAGGCCACCTTGTTCGACGGCCGCTCCGGCGAGCCGTTCCCGTACCCGGTCTCGGTCGGTTACATGTACATCATCAAGCTGCACCACTTGGTCGACGACAAGATCCACGCTCGTTCGACCGGTCCGTACTCGATGATCACGCAGCAGCCTCTCGGTGGTAAGGCCCAGTTCGGTGGCCAGCGCTTCGGTGAGATGGAGTGCTGGGCGATGCAGGCCTACGGCGCGGCTTACACGCTGCAGGAACTGCTGACCATCAAGTCGGACGACGTGGTCGGTCGAGTCAAGGTGTACGAAGCCATCGTCAAGGGCGAGAACATCCCCGAACCCGGCATCCCCGAGTCGTTCAAGGTGCTCCTCAAGGAGCTCCAGTCGCTCTGCCTCAACGTGGAGGTGCTGTCCTCGGACGGCGCGGCCATCACGATGGCGGACGGCGACGACGAGGACTTGGAGCGGGCCGCAGCGAACCTGGGCATCAACCTGTCCAGGAACGAAGCTGCGACGGTCGACGACCTCGCGAACTAGGTTTCGGTCCCCGGGTTGCTCTTGAAAGAGCGGCCCGGGGGCGTAGTTCACATTTGAATTGGCAGTCAGGTTGCCGGGTGACCGGCAACCGTAACCCCAACGGGGAAAGGAAGTTACGTGCTCGACGTCAACTTCTTCGATGAACTCCGCATTGGCTTGGCCAGTGCAGAGGACATCCGCAATTGGTCCTACGGCGAGGTCAAGAAGCCGGAGACCATCAACTACCGCACGCTCAAGCCCGAGAAGGACGGCCTCTTCTGCGAGAAGATCTTCGGCCCCACCCGGGACTGGGAGTGCTACTGCGGTAAGTACAAGCGTGTCCGCTTCAAGGGCATCATCTGTGAGCGCTGTGGCGTCGAGGTCACTCGCGCCAAGGTTCGTCGTGAGCGTATGGGTCACATCGAACTGGCCGCACCGGTCACGCACATCTGGTACTTCAAGGGTGTTCCGAGCCGTCTCGGTTACCTGCTCGACCTGGCTCCGAAGGATCTCGAAAAGATCATCTACTTCGCTGCCTACGTCATCGTCGGCGTCGACGAGGAGCTCCGTCACAACGAGCTGTCCACCCTCGAAGCCGAGATGCAGGTCGAGAAGAAGACCGTCGCAGATCAGCGCGATGCCGATCTCGAGGCACGTGCGCAGAAGCTCGAAGCCGACATCGCCGAGCTCGAGGCAGAGGGCGCGAAGTCCGATGTCCGCCGCAAGGTCAAGGACGGCGGCGAGCGCGAAATGCGTCAGCTCCGTGACCGCGCGCAGCGTGAGCTGGATCGTCTCGACGAGATCTGGACCACCTTCACCAAGCTGAGCGTCAAGCAGCTCATCATCGACGAGCTCCTGTACCGCGAGCTGGTCGACCGTTACGGCGAGTACTTCACGGGTGCGATGGGCGCAGAGTCCATCCAGATCCTGATGCAGAACTTCGACCTCGACGCCGAGGCAGAGTCTCTCCGCGAGACCATCCGCAGCGGCAAGGGCCAGAAGAAGCTGCGTGCACTCAAGCGCCTCAAGGTGGTTGCGGCATTCCAGACCAACGGCAACTCGCCGATGGGCATGGTCCTCAACGCTGTTCCGGTGATCCCGCCGGAGCTTCGCCCGATGGTTCAGCTCGACGGTGGACGTTTCGCGACGTCCGACCTCAACGACCTGTACCGCCGCGTCATCAACCGCAACAACCGCCTCAAGCGACTGATCGACCTCGGTGCTCCCGAGATCATCGTCAACAACGAGAAGCGGATGCTGCAGGAGTCGGTCGACGCCCTGTTCGACAACGGTCGTCGTGGACGTCCGGTCACCGGACCGGGTAACCGCCCGCTGAAGTCCCTGAGCGATCTGCTCAAGGGCAAGCAGGGTCGTTTCCGTCAGAACCTGCTCGGTAAGCGCGTCGACTACTCGGGTCGTTCCGTGATCGTCGTCGGTCCTCAGCTCAAGCTGCACCAGTGTGGTCTGCCCAAGCTGATGGCTCTCGAGCTGTTCAAGCCGTTCGTGATGAAGCGTCTGGTCGATCTCAACCACGCGCAGAACATCAAGTCGGCCAAGCGCATGGTCGAGCGCAAGCGCGTCCAGGTGTGGGACGTCCTCGAAGAGGTCATCGCCGAGCACCCCGTGCTGCTCAACCGTGCACCTACGCTGCACCGTCTGGGTATCCAGGCATTCGAGCCGCAGCTCGTCGAGGGCAAGGCCATTCAGCTCCACCCGCTGGTGTGTGAGGCCTTCAACGCCGACTTCGACGGTGACCAGATGGCTGTTCACCTCCCGCTGTCGGCAGAGGCTCAGGCCGAGGCCCGCATCCTGATGCTGTCCTCGAACAACATCCTCTCGCCTGCTTCGGGTCGCCCGCTCGCCATGCCGCGTCTGGACATGGTCACGGGTCTGTTCCACCTGACCCGTCTCGACGAGGGTGTCACCGGTGAGCTCGTTGCTCCGACCAACGACGAGGCAGAGCAGGGCGTGTACTCCTCGCCCGCCGAGGCTCAGATGGCAGTCGATCGCGGCGCGCTCTCGGTTCAGGCTCAGATCAAGGTGCGTCTGACGCAGCAGCGTCCGCCGCGCGACCTCGAGAACGAACTGTTCCCCGAGGGCTGGAAATACGGTGACGGCTGGACCGCCACCACGACACTCGGCCGTGTGCTCTTCAACGAGCTGCTTCCGGCGGACTACCCGTTCGTCAACGAGCAGATGCCGAAGAAGCGCCAGGCGACGATCATCAACGATCTCGCCGAGCGGTACCCGATGATCGTGGTTGCTCAGACCGTCGACAAGCTCAAGGACGTCGGGTTCTACTGGGCCACCCGTTCGGGTGTCACGGTCTCGATTTCCGACGTGCTCGTGCCGCCGGAGAAGCCTGCCATCATCGAGGACTTCGAGGCTCAGGCCGACAAGATCGAGAAGCAGTACCAGCGTGGTGCTCTGGACAAGAAGGAGCGCAACAGCGCTCTGGTCACCATTTGGCAGGAAGCGACCGACAAGGTCGGCAAGGCCATGGAGGCTCACTTCCCCGACAGCAACCCGATCCCGATGATCGTGAAGTCCGGCGCAGCCGGCAACATGACTCAGGTTCGCTCGCTCGCCGGTATGAAGGGTCTGGTGACAAACCCGAAGGGTGAGTTCATCCCGCGTCCGATCAAGTCTTCCTTCAAGGAAGGCCTGACCGTTCTCGAGTACTTCATCAACACGCACGGTGCTCGTAAGGGTCTGGCCGATACCGCACTCCGCACCGCCGACTCGGGTTACCTGACCCGTCGTCTGGTGGACGTTTCGCAGGACGTCATCGTCCGCGAGGTCGACTGTGGAACAGAGCGCGGCATCGTCACCACGATCGCCGAGAAGCAGGCCGACGGCACGATGATCCGCGATGCTCACGTGGAGACCAGCACGTACGCCCGTACCTTGGCGGCCGATGCAGTCGACGCGAACGGCACCGTCATCGTCGAGCGTGGCCACGATCTCGGTGACCCCGCGATCGATGCTCTGCTCGAAGCCGGCATCACGACGGTCAAGGTCCGCTCGGTCCTGACCTGCACCACCGGCACCGGCGTTTGCGCCACTTGCTACGGCCGTTCGATGGCCACCGGCAAGCTGGTCGACATCGGTGAGGCTGTCGGTATCGTCGCCGCACAGTCGATCGGTGAGCCCGGTACCCAGCTGACCATGCGTACCTTCCACCAGGGTGGTGTCGCAGGAGATGACATCACCGGCGGTCTGCCGCGTGTCCAGGAGCTGTTCGAGGCACGTGTGCCCAAGGGCAAGGCTCCCATCGCGGACGTCACCGGTCGGGTACAGCTCGAAGACGGCGATCGTTTCTACAAGATCACCATCGTTCCGGACGACGGCGGCGAAGAGGTTGTCTACGACAAGCTCAGCAAGCGTCAGCGTCTGCGCGTCTTCAAGCATGCCGACGGTCGCGAAAGCCTCTTGGCTGACGGTGACCACGTCGAGGTCGGACAGCAGCTCATGGAAGGTGCTGCCGATCCCCACGAGGTCCTGCGAGTCATGGGTCCGCGTCAGGTTCAGATCCACTTGGTCAACGAGGTCCAGGAGGTGTACCGGAGCCAGGGTGTGTCGATCCACGACAAGCACATCGAGGTCATCGTGCGCCAGATGCTTCGTCGCGTGACGATCATCGATTCCGGTGCCACCGAGTTCCTGCCCGGTTCGCTCACCGAGCGCGCCGAGTTCGAGTCGGCAAACCGCCGCGTTGTCGCCGAGGGTGGCGAGCCCGCAGCCGGCCGTCCGGTGCTTATGGGTATCACGAAGGCGTCGCTCGCGACGGATTCGTGGCTGTCCGCGGCATCGTTCCAGGAGACCACTCGTGTCTTGACCGACGCGGCTATCAACTGCCGCTCGGACAAGCTGATCGGTCTGAAGGAAAATGTCATCATCGGTAAGCTGATCCCTGCCGGTACCGGTATCAACCGTTACCGCAACATCCAGGTTCAGCCCACCGAAGAGGCACGCGCCGCTGCTTACGCAGTGCCGTCGTACGACGACCAGTACTACAGCCCGGACGGCTTCGGCCAGAACACCGGTGCTGCAGTTCCGCTGGACGACTACGGCTTCAGCAACGACTACCGCTAAGCGTTAGTTCGTAGAAAATCCCCCCACCTCGAAAGAAGTGGGGGGATTTTTCATCTCGCTCGCTTCAGGAGTTGCTGCCGCTGAGGTCCGGGATGACGATCTCCTGGACAGCCCACTTGTTGCCGTCGGGGTCGGCGAAGTAGATGAATCTGCCCCAAGCCTGGTCGTCGATCGGGCTGATGTCGATGCCGCGGCTCTTGAACTCGCGCTCAGCCTCTTCGATGTCCTTGACCACTACCTGCATGCCGACGACGGAACCGGGCTCGGCGTCGGTGATTCCCTTGCCGATGCAGATCGAGCAGGCCGAACCGGGTGGGGTCAGCTGGACGAAGCGCAGGTCCTCGCTGACCGTGTGATCGTGGTCGGCGTTGAAGCCGAGGCGGACGTAGAAGTCCTTGGCGCGGTCGATGTCGGTGACGGGAATGGCGACCAGTTCGAGCTTGATGTCCATGACGTGCCCTTCATGTGATGGTGGATTCCGGCGACAGGTCCAGTGTTGCGGGTATTGCGGTCAGAAACGGTCCTCATTAGGCGTCCGGATGAAACTTTCCGAATTTCTTGTTGCTCCGAGAGTGCTTCTCTCACTGCTCGACCGATCCCGAACCAGGAGCGGATACCCCGACTCCGCAGCTCTGACGCATTCCGTCGAACGCGCCGCGCACGCCGACGCTCTCGGCTACCACCGGTTCTGGGTGGCCGAGCATCACGCGGTGCCCGGGATCGGGAGCGGGTCGCCGGCAGTACTGCTTGCCGCGATCGGCGCGCATACGCGCGATATCAGACTCGGGAGCGGTGGGGTCATGCTGCCGAATCACCAACCGCTGATCGTCGCCGAGCAGTTCTTGATGCTGGAGGCTCTGTACCCGGGGCGAATCGATCTCGGCCTCGGCCGATCGCTGGGATTCACGGAGCCTGTTCGTCAGGCACTACGACGCAGCAAGGATGCTCCGGACACGTTTGCGTCAGATATCGATGAGGTGAGGCGCTATCTGGACGGATCCGCGGCAGTGACGGCACGGCCGGCGTCGGAGACCGGGGTGCCGATCTTCGTACTCGCGACGCGTACAGGTTTGAAAGTGGCAGCGCAACTGGGGCTTCCGGTGGTCGTGGGTGGGCCGATACTCGGAACCGGGAGCACCGACCGGGTGGATGCATTGGACGAGTACCGCCGAGCTTTCCGGGCCACCGACGCTCATCCCGAACCCTATGTGGTGGTTTCTCTCGAAGTGGCGGTTGCCGATACCACCGACGAGGCGCGTGAGTTGCTGATCCCGGAGGCATACGCGCTCGCAGAATCGTCACGGACGGGGGAGTTTCCGCCGCTCGCGTCGCTGGACGAGATCAGGTGCGCCCCGCGCAGTGATCGAAATGCCAGGCGTATCGAGTCGTTCATGGCGTCGGCGCTGCACGGCACACCTGTCGAGGTGAAACAACAGCTTCACGATCTCGCCGAGCGGACCGGTGCCGACGAAGTGCTGGCGTCGACGTCGACGTACGACCTTGACGCGCTTGCACTTTCGGACCGACTGCTACGTGAGGTGCTTTAGCGGTGTGGTTGATCTAACGAGGCACGTGAAACTCGAGCAGAGTGGCGACGGAGTCGTCGAGTTCGGTCCACGGCACCGGTACGGAGAGGACGGCGATCGCCGAAGTCGGGAACTTGTCGCGGATACGTTGGGCCGCTTCGGAGTTTTCGTTCGATGCGAGATCGAGTGCAGTCCAGGGAATTCCGGGTTCGTGTCCGACGATCAGGAGCGTCTTGACGTGGTCGGACGTGGTTCGCGCAGCTGCAATGACGTCTGCGGGTGAGCCGCCGTAGATGGACTTCTCGAATCCGGCGGGAGCTTCGATTCCCGTCGAGGCAAGGGTTTCGACGGTGCGCCGGGAGGTGGAGCACAGAACGGCGTCTACGGGCGGGACGTTTTCGCGGATCCATTCGCCGCCGATGCGGGCCTCGCGCAGGCCCCGTTCGGCGAGCGGACGCTCGTGATCACGGATGCCCTCGGGGTAGCTGGACTTGCCGTGTCGCATGAGGACGAGGGTGCGGTGGTCGGCCATGCGTTCACGGTATCCGCTTTGTGCCCGTCAGTCCGGTTACTCTGGATGGTCAGGACCTTGAAGGAGGTTTTCGATGGCCGGTAAGAAGCTCGATCGAACTAATGCCCGAACTGCACTCGAGGTGGTACGCGAAAGCCCCACCATCGCTTTCATCACCGTTGCCCCGGCAGTGGTCGTGTTCGGCGTGGTGTGGTGGCTCTTCGGTTTCTGGGCCGCGATTCTTCTTGCGTTGGTGTTCGGTGTCGCGGCTGTCGCGACCCAGAAACTGCGTTAGAGGGCGCTCACCTGCGCAACTGCGCGGAGCGCTTCGCCGACCAGGAACCAGACCGTGACGGTCTTGTCGTCGACGCGGCTGCGCAGGACGACGTCGTCGCTGGAGACGATGGGGGAGAGGTACTCGATCAGTGCTCGATGCGGAACTGTACGCAGTTCGGTGCGCGCGCTGAGGACCTCTTCGACTGCCTGCCAGTAGACGGCGTTGTTGACGTGGTCGAACGGGTCGATATCCGTGGCGCGCAGAGCGAACGGCGTGTCCAGAACACCCGCGTCGTCTGCCTCCGGTGCGTTCTCGGCGAGGACACGCTTCCACTTCAGGCGATGCTCGTCGGTGGATTCTTCCAACGGCCGCATGAAGTCGTCGCTCATCCTGGTGGGCATGCCTGACTCGGCGCTGATGTTGATCCAGAAGCCTTCGGTTTCCATCAGCGCGCCGTTGCTGCCGTCGAAGCGCACGCGCATGTTCGCCCATCTCGTGGAGAAGCCGGAGCACCAGCGAGTCATCGTCAACTCTTCCGGCCAGATCGCCGGGCGTACGACATCGACGACCGTACGACGCACTATCCAGAGCGGATGAGTGTCGATGGCGCCGGCGGCTTCGATGTTGTCGTTGCCGATGTCCTGCAGATAACGGGCGACGGCGTCGAGCCTGACCTGCTTGGCGACGTCGATGTCGCCGGTGCGGACCGGGCGGGACTTGACGAAGATCGGTCCTCTGTCTGGCTGCGGCGCGAGCGTGAGATCTGGGTTCACGTGAGATTCCTGTTCGCTGGAGTGAGCCGATTCTGTCAGGCTTTTCAGCGAGTGGCGATTATCTGCTTTCCGCAGCCGGAACCGTCGACCATTCGTGCCACGGCGACGGCGGTGTCGGCAAGGGGATGAACGGAGTCGATCACCGGGGTGATGACACCTGCGTCGATCATTGCCGTCAGCACCTCCAGATCCTCGGCGTTCTCCGAAGCCATCAAAGACCCGAGCTTCTGAGATACGAACGGAGACAAGCACAGTGCGCGGATTTGGCGATCGATTCCGCCGAGCCACCGTCCGCCGTTCTCGCCGCCCACGATCACGAGCCTTCCGGTGCGTGTGAGCGCCCGTCGAAGATCTCGCAGTCGGCGGTTGCCGCCGGTGTCGATGATGACGTCGTACCGATGCGATCCGTCGGTGGCGTCGTCGACGCGGTAGTCGAGAACCTCGTCGGCACCGAGGGAGTGGACGGTATCGGTTTTCGAGGTGCTGCATACGCCGGTGACGAGCGCGCCCATGGCTTTCGCCACCTGCACCGCGTAGATCCCGACGCCACCGGATGCACCGAGAACGAGGACGGATTGCCCGGCCTGCACGCGGCCGTGGTCGCGCACGGCTTGCAGCGCTGTGAGGCCGGAGACCGGCACCGCTGCTGCTTGTGCGAACGACAACCGGGCAGGTTTTGCAGCAATCTTCGTCTCGAGTGCGCACGCGTACTCCGCAAACGAACCGACCGCGATCCCGTATACCTCCTGGCCGACTGCCACGCGGGTCACCGAACTGCCGACGGCCTCGACTCGGCCGGAAACGTCCAGTCCGCGGACCCGGTTCTCAGGTCTGCGCAGTCCGAAACCCGCGAGGCGCAACGGATATGGCAGTCCGGCCATGAGATGCCATGCCCCGCGGTCGATGGACGCGGCCTCGACGCGAATCAGCACTTCGTTGTCGGCGACAGTGGGGCGCGGAATGTGGTCGAGGTAGAGAACGTCGGCTTCGCCGTAGCGATCCTGTACGACGGCGGTCATCAGTTCCTGCGGCATGCGAGTCTCCGTTCGTCGAATGCTTACACCGTAAGTATTGCACTTACGGTGTAAGTTCTGTCAATGTGGAGAAGCGCACAAGATTGACCCGAGATCACGTCGTACGCGCTGCCGTGGCGCTTGCAGATTCCGTCGGAATCGACTCGATGACCATGCGGAAGCTGGGGACCGAACTGGGAGTCGAGGCGATGTCTCTGTACAACCATGTTTCGGACAAGGGGGATCTGCTCGACGGAATGGTCGACGCGGTCTTTGCGGAGATCGATCTTCCGACGCCGGGACTGCCGTGGCGAACGGAAGTTCACGCGCGAGCGGTATCGACTCGGGAGGTGCTGGGGAGGCACCCGTGGGCAACTCCGTTGATGGAGTCCCGAACGACGCCTGGCCCCGCGACCCTGCGCCACCACGACGCCGTCATCGGAACACTACGCGCTGCCGACTTTCCGGTCGCCCTTGCTGCGCATGCCTTTTCGATCATGGATGCGTACATCTACGGCTTCGTGCTGCAAGAGGTGAGCTTGCCGTTCGAAACAGCGCAGGAAACGACGGAACTGGCGAAGGCGATCATGGGCTCGTTCGAGAGCGGTCAGTATCCGCACCTGGCCGAGCTGACCACCGAGCACGTCCTAGCTCCGGGATACAGCTACGCCGCCGAATTCGCTTTCGGTCTTGATCTGATTCTCGACGGACTCGAACGTCTGCACATCGGGAGCGAACGATGATCTGACGTGAGTACCGGGTTAAAGTCGAGAAAACCGGGTTACCGGTCCAGACTTCAGATGTCCCGAAGAGGAGCTTTCTGTGCGCGCCATGGTGGTTACGGAACTGTCCGGTCCTGAAGGAATTGTCGCGCAGGAGGTTCCCGAGCCCGCAGCCGAAGGTCTTGTTCTCATCGATGTGAAGGCCAGTGGCGTCTGCTTTCCGGACCTACTCATCACCTACGGCAAGTATCAGATCCGCCCGGAACCGCCGTTCATTCCCGGCGCAGAGATCTCGGGCGTCGTGGTCTCCGCGCCGGAAGGGTCGGGTTTCGCTCCGGGCGATCGTGTTCTCGCGGCCGCGTATCTGGGCGGCTATGCAGAGCGGATTGCCGTCAACCCGGCGCAGGTACTCCGAATTCCGGACGGACTCGCCTTCGACGAGGCGGCCTCTCTGATCATCAACTATCAGACGATGGAGTTCGCGCTGGCTCGTCGCGCGAAGATCGTCGCGGGGGAGACGGTCGTCGTGCTCGGCGCTGCGGGCGGAGTCGGAACGGCAACCATCCAGCTGGCCAAGGCGCACGGTGCCCGGGTGATCGCCGTGGTACGACGCGAAGGCGTCGAGGACTTCTTGCGTGAACTCGGTGCCGACGAGGTTGTCGCGCTGGCTCCGGGATGGGGAGAGCGGATTCGGGAACTGACCGACGGCATCGGCGCTCAGATCGTGGTAGATCCGGTAGGCGGGGATGCGTTCGACGACGCGGTCCGGGTTCTGGCGCCGGAGGGGCGTCTTGTGGTTATCGGTTTTGCCGGCGGCGGCATTCCTCAGGTCAAGGTGAACCGGGTGCTGTTCCGCAACATCAGCATTGTCGGCGCGGCGTGGGGCGAGTTCACGCGCACCAATCCCGAAGCGGTAGCCGAGGTGCATGCATCGCTGGTAGAACACGTCCGGAACGGCTTGCGTCCGCTGGTCAAGGCACGGTATCCGCTTGCCGACGCAGCAGTTGCCCTGGCTGATCTCGAAAGCGGCAAAGTTCTCGGAAAGGCCATCTTGCTGCAGGAATGATTCTTCGCAACGTGATGGTGCTCACCAAATAATAAGTTGCAACATGTTTTCATTTGGGCAATAGTTGCAACCGCACTACCATTTGCCAGGTGATCGCTTCCGATTCTGATGACCTGTATGGAGCACTCGACGAGTTGTTCACTCGCCTGATGAGCGCCGGTGATTCGGAGTCGATCGATGCGTTGATCGAACTGGATCTCTCGTTCTCTCAGGTGCGTGTGCTGTTCGTACTTGCACAACGTGATGCGGCGATCCCGATCAACGAGGTTGCCGACGAGCTTCGGCTCTCGGTGGCAGCTACGGGGCGGAACATCGATCAGCTCGTGAACATGGGTCTGGTCGATCGCCGTGAAGACGAGCGGGACCGACGCGTCAAGCGGGTTTCCTTGTCGGAGGCCGGTCGTAAGGTGACGACCAACCACATCGAGTGCAAGCGCGGCCAGCTTCGCGAATTCGCGTCGCGTGTTCCTGAGCCAGAGCGGATTCGTTTGTTCGAGGCTCTCAAGCCCATTCTCGCGGGTGACTATCTGCGAGCACTTAACCAGGAGACTTCGCGATGACATCGCCGAACGCGCCGGCACCGGCGTCCGACAAACTTGACGGGGCGGTCCTCAAGATCGCTTCCGTGGTGGTGCTCGGCGCCATCATGTCGATTCTCGACGTAACCGTGGTGAGCGTCGCGCTCACCACTTTTGCCGAGGACTTCGAAACTTCGTACGCCACCGTCGCGTGGACGATGACGGCCTACACGCTCGCCTTGGCGACGGTCATTCCGGTTACCGGTTGGGCTGCCGACCGTTTCGGCACCAAGCGCCTGTACATGACGGCCCTGGTGCTGTTCGTGCTCGGTTCGGTCGCTTGTGCGATGGCGTGGGACATCACCTCGCTCATCGGCTTCCGCGTGCTCCAGGGTCTCGGCGGCGGCATGTTGATGCCGCTCGGTATGACGATCATGACCCGGGCCGCCGGTCCGGACCGTGTCGGTCGTGTCATGGCAGTTCTCGGTATCCCGATGCTGCTCGGTCCTATCGGCGGCCCGATTCTCGGTGGTTGGCTGATCGAGGCCGCGAGCTGGCACTGGATCTTCCTGATCAACTTGCCGATCGGCATCATCGCTCTGGCTGCTGCGTTCATCATTCTGCCGTCCGACAAGGCGAAGCCTTCGGAGTCCTTCGACTTCCTCGGCATGATCCTGCTGTCGCCCGGTCTGGCGCTGTTCCTGTTCGGTGTGTCGTCCATCCCTGAGGTGGGAACCGTTGCGTCGGCTCGAGTTCTGGTGTCGGCCGGTATCGGTCTGGCACTGATCATCGCCTTCGTGTTCCACGCGCTCAACAAGGATCACCCGCTGATCGACCTGCACCTGTTCAAGAACCGTCAGTTGACCACCGCCGTCATCACGACGTCGCTGTTCATCGTCGCGTTCATGGGCGCCGGGTTGCTGTTCCCGAGCTACTTCATTCAGGTCGGCGGGCACACCACGCTCGCGGCCGGATTGTTGATGGCTCCACAGGGTCTGGGCGCTATGGTCACCATGCCGATCGCTGGTCGACTGGTCGACAAGATCGGCCCGGGCAAGATCGTCCTGACCGGTTTGCCGCTGATTCTCATCGGTTTGGGTGTGTTCACACAGGTTGCCTCGGATTCCCCGACGTGGCTGCTGATGGGCGCCTTGTTCGTCATGGGCCTCGGTATGGGTTGCACCATGATGCCGCTGATGACCGCAGCTATCGTGACGCTCTCCAACGAGCAGATCGCTCGCGGTTCCACTCTGATGAACATCGTTCAGCAGACTGCAGGTTCGATCGGTACCGCCGTGATGTCGGTGGTCTTGACCAACCAGCTTCTCGATCGTGGCCTCGATACGACGATGGTCGGTGCGGCGTCGCACATTCCGACCGAGCCGGGAAGTCCGCAGGAGTCTGCTGCGAATTCGATTCTCAGTGCGGCGTCGGATGCCTTCGGCAACACCTTCCTCGTTGCCACTGTGCTGATCGTCCTGACCCTCATCCCGGCGTTCTTCCTGCCGCGGAGCAAGACCACCAGGCCGGTGGCCGAGGGCGAGACGGCAACGCCGATCGTTATGCACTGACCGCTTTTCGGTAGATCGTTCGTCCAGATGAGGGCGGCACACATCTTGTGTGCCGCCCTCATCTTTTTGCCGTGGAATACAGCTGGATGGTTGAATGTTTGATCAGTTACATGCAAACGCATGGATCTAGTTCGCGGAGGAGCAACCATGCAGTTCGGAATCTTCACGGTCGGTGACGTCACCACTGATCCCACGACGGGTAAGACCCCGACAGAGCACGAGCGCATCAAGGCCATGACGACCATCGCCAAGCACGCCGAGGAAGTCGGTCTCGACGTCTTCGCGACCGGCGAGCACCACAACAAGCCGTTCGTGCCGTCATCTCCGACCACGATGCTCGGATACATCGCGGCCCAGACCGAGAAGATCACGCTCTCCACGTCCACGACGCTGATCACCACCAACGACCCGGTGAAGATCGCCGAGGACTACGCGATGCTTCAACACCTCGCTGAGGGGCGTGTCGATCTGATGATGGGACGCGGAAACACCGCGCCGGTGTACCCGTGGTTCGGCAAGGACATTCGCGCCGGTATCCCGTTGGCGCTCGAGAACTATCAACTTCTTCGCCGGCTCTGGGACGAGGAGGTCGTGAACTGGCAAGGGGAGTACCGCACACCGCTGCAGGGATTCACGTCCACCCCGCGCCCGCTGGACGGCGTCGCGCCGTTCGTGTGGCACGGTTCGATCCGCAGCCCCGAGATCGCGGAGATCGCGGCGTATCACGGCGACGGATTCTTCGCGAACAACATCTTCTGGCCGAAAGAGCACTACATCGAGCTGATCAATCTCTACCGCCAGCGTTACGAGCATTACGGCCACGGCTCCGCGGATCAGGCGATTGTCGGTCTCGGTGGTCAGGTCTTCATGCGCAAGAACAGTCAGGACGCGGTCAAGGAATTCCGTCCGTATTTCGACAATGCTCCGGTGTACGGCCACGGGCCCTCACTCGAAGAGTTCACCGAACAGACGCCGCTGACCGTCGGTTCCCCTGAGCAGGTCATCGAAAAGACGTTGGCGTTTGCCGATTTCTTCGGTGACTACCAGCGCCAGCTGTTCCTGATGGATCACGCCGGGCTGCCGCTCAAGACGGTGCTCGAGCAGCTCGATCTGCTCGGTGAGGAAGTTGTTCCGGTTCTGCGCCGTGAGTTCGCGGCCAGGCGGCCCGCACATGTGCCGGACAACCCGCCCACTCACGCGTCGATGAAGGCGGCTCGTGAGGCAAGCAGTGTCACTGCCTGACGAGCAACCGCCTGAGGTTCCGGTCAGCACCACCGAACTCGCCACCGACGCCTGGGAAGCCTTGTTTCGCGCCCAGGTGTCGGTACTGCGGCGGCTCTCTGCCGACGACGTCTGGGATCAGGTGTCGATGCGCGAGTACGACGTGCTGTTCACATTGAGCCTCACACCGAGTAGTTCACTTCGCCTGCATGATCTGAATCGCGAGATCCTGTTGAGCCAGCCGTCGCTCAGCCGCCTGGTAGAACGGTTGGAGGGCGAAGGTCTGGTATCGAGAAGTGTTGATCCACAGGATCGCCGCGGAACGATCGTGCAGCTCACCGAAGCGGGTGCAGCGCTGCAGAAATCAGTGGGTCGCCGTCATGCGGCGAGCATTCGTCGCCACGTCGGACCGGCCCTGGACGCGGATGAACTTCGAATGTTGGCCGAATTGTGCACGCGTCTGCGTCTCGCGCAGTCATGACTAGAGGCAGGATGGACGATATGAGCAACCTCGAAGCGCAGCCCGTCGAGCAGGAATGCGAAGGCCATCCGGTGGAGAGCGAGATTCAGATTCTCACCCCGCGCGACGTACCGCTCGGTGGCCCGCGGGCGATGCGAGTGCGTCGCACCCTTCCGCAACGCGAGCGTTCGCTGATCGGGGCATGGTGTTTTGCCGATCATTACGGTCCGGATGACGTCGGCTCAGGACCGGGCATGCATGTGCCGCCGCATCCGCATACCGGATTGCAAACGGTGAGTTGGCTGTTCACCGGAGAGATCGAGCACCGTGACAGCATCGGTTCCCATGCGATGGTGCGGCCGGGTGAACTGAATTTGATGACGGCCGGGAGTGGGATCGCGCACTCCGAGGTGTCGACGCCGAATACGAAGGTTCTGCACGGGATGCAGTTGTGGGTGGCGCTGCCGGATGCGGCGCGCGATACCGCACCCGCGTTCGTTCACTATCGACCGGAGCCGGTGACCACCGATGGTGTCACGCTCAGTGTGTTCCTCGGCTCGCTCGCCGGTGAAACGTCTCCGGTGTCTACCTTCACCGAATTACTCGGTGCCGAGGTGATTCTCGATCCTGGGGCCGAGATCGCCCTCGATGTCGATCGTTCACATGAGCACGGCGTGATCGTCGATCAAGGATCGGTTGTTCTGCGTGGTACCACCGTCGGCTGGGCCGAGTTGGGTTATCAAGCACCAGGTTTCGGAAAACTGACTTTGCGCAATCCGGGATCCGAACCGGCTCGACTGCTACTGCTCGGCGGGAAACCGTTGGGCGAGCAGGTCATCATGTGGTGGAACTTCATGGGTCGTACCCACGAAGAGATCGTCGAGTATCGACGCAAGTGGCAGGCCGAGCTGGCCTCCGGATTCGACGGCAGCGTCCCGGACCAGCGTTTCGGCGTCGTGCCGGGATACGACGGCCCGGCGCTCCCGGCACCCGAGTTGCCGAACAGTACGTTGCGGCCCCGAGGCTAGTCGCTGCTGTTGCTGCTGCCAGCCGCGAGCATCGTCTCGATCAGGCCTGTTCGATGTCCTGGTGAGCCTTCGCGAGCATGATGTAGCCGGCGCCGTTGGCGGTGATACCGGCCTTTTCGCCTTCGGAGAGTTCACGTTTGACCTTGGCGGGCACGCCGGCGACCAGTGATCCAGGCGGGATTTGCATCCCCTGAGACACGACCGCACCGGCTGCAATCAGTGATCCCGAACCGATGTGTGCGCCGTTGAGCACCACGGCACCCATACCGACGAGAACGTCGTCTTCGACGGTGCACCCGTGCAGCACTGCGTTGTGGCCGACCGAGATTCGCTCGCCCAGCACTGCGGGGAACGTCGGGTCGGCGTGCACGGTGCAGTTGTCCTGAATGTTGGTGTCAGCGCCGATGGAGATCGATTCGGCGTCGCCGCGGATAACCGCGCCGTACCAGATGCTGGCTCCCGCAGCGATGGTCACAGCGCCGACAACGGTGGCGTTGGGTGCGATGAATGCACTTTCGTCGATCTGCGGGGTGTTACCGAGAACGGTGGCGATGATCGGGTTGGTCATGGTTCTCCTGTGCGTTGGAATGACGTGCTCTGACGGTACCTGGACTATTTCGGTGTGGACTTTCGATTCATGACTACCGTCCCGACACCCGCGGTCACCACCAGTCCGATGGCGACGAGTGTGAAAGCGTCGAGCGTTTGCCCGATCACGAGGACTCCGGCCAGTGCGGCCGCTGCCGGTTCGAGGGCGATGAGGACCGCGAAGACCTTCTTGGCCAAGGAGCGCAGCGCCCACATTTCCAAGCTGTACGGGATGACGGACGAGAGGATGGCGACGGCGGCGCCTGCGGCGAGCATCTTCGGATCCAGCAGTTCGCTTCCGCCCGAGACAACGCCGAAGGGGAGCGTCAATACGGCTGCGACGATGCTTGCGCCTGCCAACCCGTCGGCGCTCGGGAGCGTCGCGGCCAGGTGGGAACCGGCCACGATGTAGCCGGCCCACGCAGTCGCGGCGATCAACGCGAACATCACCCCGATCGGGTCCAATCCGGATTCGCCGTGATCGCCTAACCCGAGCAGCAACACTCCGCCGAAGGCGAGCAGTACCCACGCTCCGTCGGCCCACCGACGAGACAGAACTGCGGCCAGGGTGAGCGGTCCGAGGAACTCGATGGTGACGGCGGTGCCGATGGGCACCGTGTCGAGGGCGAGGTAGAAGGCGCCGTTCATCACGGCGAGGGCGATGCCCAGCGCGAAGATGCCTTTGCGTTGCCGGTTCGACCACCTGCTCCATCGCGGACGGACGATGACGCCGAGGATGATCGCAGCGATCGTCAGCCGAAGCGTCGTGGCTCCGGCGGGCCCGATCTGCGAGAACAATGTCGTCGCGAATGCCGCTCCGAACTGGAGCGACAGTATCGAGGTGAGGACCGCGCCGACCGGCAGTAGCTGACTGCCCGCCTTCATTCTCCGGTGAACTCGGGACTTCGACGCTCGAGCATCGCGGCGACGGCTTCGTGGTGATCTCGGGTGTGGTGGGCGATCGACTGCATGGCGGCCGAGAGTTCGAGCAGGCTCTCGAGGCTCTGGTGCTGGCCTTCGCGGAGGAGTTTCTTGGTCATGCGGAGTACCTGCGGGGGATTGGCGGCTACTCGAGCTGCCAAAGCGTGCGCTGCGGAAAGCAATTCCTCGGGTTCGGTGATCTGCGAGACCAGACCCCAGTCGAGTGCCTTCGCAGCATCGATGGGTTCGCCGGTGAACGCCATCTCGGCGGCGCGGGCGTTGCCGATCGCGCGGGGGAGCAGCCAGGCTCCGCCGTCGCCGGGGATGAGTCCCACCTTGACGAAGCTCTCGGCGAAGACTGCGGCGGTCGAGGCGATGCGGAGGTCACACATGAGGGAGAGGTCGCAGCCCGCTCCGATGGCCGGGCCGTTGACGGCTGCGATGGTCGGCACCTCACATGTGTACAGCGCGAGCGGAATGCGCTGGATGCCGTGCCGGTAGCCCTGGCGGATCTCGCCGGGAGCACCACCGAACATGCCTTCCTTGTCTCGCATGTGTTTGACGTTGCCGCCGGAGGAGAAAGCCGACCCGGCCCCCGTGAGGATGACCGCTCGCACACTCTGATCTCGGTTGACTGCGGTGACCGCGTCTTCGAGGGCCTCGATCATGTCGATCTCGGAGATCGCGTTGCGGGTGTCCGGGCGATTGAGGGTCCACGTGACCACATCGCCGGTTCGCGAGATCAGTACGGCGTCGCTCATGGGTGCTCCTGGTAGTCGATGGCAGTTGAGCTCAGTCTCTCACCACAAGATTTCTCAATAACAATCATTCGTGCTTGATTTTTATGGACCCGGGTGTGATGCTGGTCGCATGGCCGAACTTCAGACGTTCATCGATGACTTGCGGGCCGAAGGCGAGAGCCTCGACGCCCTGGTTGCGGATCTGCCCGAGGAGAAGTGGGCGACCATGACGCCGGCGGAAGGGTGGAGCGTCGCGCATCAGATCGGGCACCTGCACTGGACGGACAGTGCTGCGATCCTGGCGATCACCGACCCGGACGGGTTTGCGGAGCAGTTGAAGGCGGCGTTCGTGAATCCGGCGGGATTTGTCGACGACGGTGCTGCCGAGCAGGCGGCCCGCCCGCCGGCGGAGTTGCTCGCCGATTGGCGAGCGGGGCGCACCGCTCTCGTCGAGGCTCTCACCGCCGCCCCGTCCGGTACCAAGTTTCCTTGGTACGGCCCGCCTATGGGCGGAGTGTCCATGGCAACTGCGCGATTGATGGAGACGTGGGCGCACGGGCAGGACGTTGCCGACGCGCTCGGCGTCGAGCGAGCCCCGACGGCGCGCATCAAGAACATCGCTCATCTGGGTGTCCGTACGCGGAACTTTGCGTACTCGGTCAACGAGAAGACGCCGCCCGCCGACGATTTCCGGGTTGAGTTGACGGCGCCGGACGGTTCGCTCTGGACCTGGGGGCCGGAAGATGCACCGCAGAAGGTGACCGGGCCCGCATTGGACTTCTGTTTGCTGGTCACTCAGCGTGCCAATCGCGCCGATCTCGATCTGGTTGCCGTTGGTGCCGACGCGGACGAGTGGCTCGGGTTCGCGCAGGCATTTGCCGGACCCAGCGGCGAGGGACGAGCCGCACGAGAAGCGAAGGTGGATAAATGAGTTCGGTACGGATCGGTAACTGCTCCGGTTTCTACGGCGACCGCGTCTCGGCGATGCGCGAGATGCTCGAGGGCGGCGAACTCGACTACCTGACCGGCGACTACCTTGCCGAACTGACGATGTTGATCCTCGGACGGGACCGGATGAAGGACCCGTCACTCGGCTACGCGAAGACGTTCCTGCGACAGGTGGAAGACACCCTCGGACTTGCGCTCGACAAGGGCGTGAAGATCGTCGCGAATGCCGGCGGTCTCAACCCGGCTGGACTGGCCGACGCGCTGCGCGAGGTCAACACCAGGCTGGGGTTGAACGCGAAGATCGCCCACGTCGAGGGCGACGATCTGGTCTCTCGGGCAGACGAACTCGGACTCGGCTCCCCGCTGACGGCCAACGCGTACCTCGGCGCCTGGGGCATCGTCGAAGCATTGTCGGCCGACGCCGATGTCGTGGTCACCGGACGTGTCACCGACGCTTCGGTGATCGTCGGTCCCGCCGCTCACCATTTCGGTTGGAAGCGAGATGATTTCGATCAGCTGGCCGGTGCTGTCGCGGCGGGCCACGTCATCGAGTGCGGAACCCAGGCCACCGGCGGCAACTACGCGTTCTTCACCGAGATTCCGAATCTGGGCCGTCCTGGCTTCCCGATCGCCGAGATCAACGCGGACGGATCTTCGGTCATCACCAAGCATGCCGGTACGGACGGCGAGGTGAGCGTCGGCACCGTGACGGCGCAGCTGCTGTACGAGATCACGGGTGGACGCTACGCAGGCCCGGACGTGACCACCCGCATCGACAACGCGGTGCTCACCCAGGAAGGCCCGGATCGGGTGCTGATCAGCGGAGTCACGGGCGAGGCTCCGCCGCCGCAGTACAAGGTCTCACTCAACACGCTGGCCGGGTTCCGCAACGAGGCCACGTTCATCCTCACGGGTCTCGACATCGAGGCCAAAGCGGATCTGGCGAAGACTCAACTCGAATCCTGGCTGACGAAGAAGCCCGCCGAACTGGTCTGGACTCTCGCTCGCACGGATCACCCGGATTCCGACACCGAGGAAACCGCGAGTGCGTTGCTGCGCTGCGTGGTTCGCGATTCCGATCCCAAGGTGATCGGTCGTCCCTTCTCTGCGGTTGCGGTGGAAATGGCACTCGCCAGTTACCCAGGCTTCTCGCTGACCGCGCCGCCGAGCAACGGACAACCGTACGGAGTGTTCACCCCCGGCTACGTCGACGCGGGATCGGTGCCGCACGTGGCCGTACTGCCCGACGGCACTCGCGTGGACATCGCTCCGTCGACGCTGACGCAGGACCTCGAAGCCGTCGACGAACCTGAGCGTCCGGAGCCGTTGCCGCCACAGTCTTCGCTTTCGGTGCCACTCGGCACGATTGCCGGTGCCCGTAGTGGCGACAAGGGTGGAAATGCCAACGTCGGCGTCTGGGTTCGCACGGACGATCAGTGGAAGTGGTTGGCGCACACTCTGACCGTCGAAATGCTCAAGGAACTGCTACCGGAAGCAGCAGACCTGAACGTCACTCGCTACCAGCTTCCGCACCTTCGTGCCGTCAACTTCGTGATCGAGGGAATCCTCGGTCAGGGTGTTGCCTCGCAGGCCCGGTTCGATCCGCAGGCCAAGGGGATTGGTGAATGGCTGCGTTCGCGCCACATCGACATCCCGATTTCGCTACTCCCCGTAACTGACGAGAAAGAGGATTCACGGTGACCGTGTGGACCACACCGGAAAGGCTTGCGCTTCGCGAGACCGTACGCGGATTCGTGAACCAGGAGATTCTGCCGCATCTGACGCAGTGGGAGCGCGACGGCGAGATTCCGCGCGAATTGCACCGCAAGGCAGGCGCTCTCGGGCTGCTCGGCGCCAGTGCTCCCGAATCGGCGGGCGGTGAGGGCGGCGACGCCGTCGACTCCATCGTGATCTGTGAGGAGATGCATCAGGCAGGTGCGTCGGGCGGGCTGTTCGCTTCGCTCTTCACCTGCGGCATCGCGGTGCCGCACCTGATTGCGGCCGGCGACGAGGCGCAGATCGAGAAGTGGGTCAAGCCGACCCTGCGCGGCGACAAGATCGGCTCGCTCGCCATCACCGAGCCCGGCGGAGGCAGCGACGTCGGGCACCTGACAACCACAGCCAAGCGCGACGGCGATCATTACGTCGTGAACGGCGCCAAGACGTTCATCACCTCCGGCGTTCGAGCCGACTTCGTCGTTACCGCAGTGCGCACCGGTGGCCCCGGCGCGGGTGGTGTCTCACTGCTCGTGATCGAGAAGGGCACACCGGGATTCACCGTCTCGCGCAAACTCGAGAAGATGGGCTGGCGCGCATCCGATACCGCGGAACTGTCCTTTGTCGATGCGAGGGTTCCGGTGGAGAATCTGGTCGGCGCAGAGAACAGCGGCTTCGCGCAGATCGCCCAGGCATTTGTCTCCGAGCGGGTCGCCCTCGCCGCGCAGGCGTATGCCAGTGCAGAACGTTGCCTGGAGCTGACCCTCGAATGGTGCCGCGCCCGCGAAACTTTCGGTCGGCCCCTCATCAGTCGGCAGGCCGTGCAGAACACCGTCACCGAGATGGCCCGCAAGATCGACGTCGCCAAGGTGTACACCCACTCGGTGATCGAGCGGTACATGGCTGGTGACGGCGACCTGATCGCCGAGGTGTGCTTTGCGAAGAACACGGCAGTCGAGACGGGCGAATGGGTTGCGAACCAAGCCGTTCAGCTGTTCGGCGGCCTCGGATACATGCAGGAAAGCGAAGTGGAGAGGCAGTACCGGGACATGCGAATTCTGGGAATCGGTGGCGGAACCACCGAAATCCTCACCGGCCTCGCGGCCAAGCGATTGGGGTATCAGTCATGAGTGTCATCCGGTCAACACTGGACACCAATTCCGAGGTGTACAAGACCGCAACATCGACCATGAACACCAAGCTCGCCGAGATCGAGGTCGAGCACGCCAAGGCGTTGGCGGGTGGCGGCGAGAAGTACACCGAGCGGCACCACAAGCGGGGAAAGCTCCTGGCACGCGAGCGGATCGAACTCCTGCTCGATCAGGATTCACCGTTCCTCGAACTGTGTCCCCTCGCTGCGTGGGGGAGTGACTTCCCGGTCGGAGCCAGCACCGTGGTCGGTATCGGCGTCGTCGAAGGTGTCGAATGCCTGATCGTCGCCAACGATCCCACCGTGCGCGGCGGCACCAGCAATCCGTGGACGCTGCGTAAGGGTTTCCGCGCCAACGACATCGCCATGCAGAACCGCCTTCCCGTCATCTCGCTGGTCGAGTCCGGCGGTGCAGACCTGCCGACGCAGAAGGAGGTGTTCATCCCGGGCGGGCGTATGTTCCGTGACCTCACACAGCTTTCCGCAGCCGGTATCCCCACCATTGCACTGGTCTTCGGTAACTCGACTGCCGGCGGCGCGTACATCCCGGGCATGTCCGACCACGTCGTGATGATCAAGGAACGTTCCAAGGTGTTCCTCGCAGGCCCGCCGCTGGTCAAGATGGCCACCGGTGAGGAATCAGATGACGAGGCACTCGGCGGCGCCGAAATGCACGCTCGCAAGTCCGGGTTGGCTGACTACTTCGCAGCCGACGAGCAGGACGCGATCCGCATCGGTCGCTCGATCGTCAAGCGACTCAACTGGACCAAGAAGGGGCCGGCGCCTCGCGCGGAGATCATCGAACCGCTCGAGGATCCGGAAGAGTTGCTCGGCATCGTTCCGGCCGACCTGAAGATTCCGTTCGATCCGCGTGAGGTCATCGCCCGTATCGTCGACGGTTCCGACTTCGACGAGTTCAAGCCGCTCTACGGTTCCTCCCTCGTGACCGGCTGGGCCGAACTCAACGGTTACCCGATCGGCATCCTGGCCAACGCACGTGGAGTTCTCTTCAGCGAAGAGTCCCAGAAGGCAACGCAGTTCATCCAGCTTGCCAACCGCTCCAACACGCCGTTGCTGTTCCTGCACAACACCACCGGCTACATGGTGGGTAAGGAGTACGAGGAGGGCGGCATGATCAAGCACGGATCGATGATGATCAATGCGGTTGCCAACTCCAAGGTTCCGCACATCTCGATCCTGCTCGGAGCGTCGTACGGCGCCGGTCACTACGGCATGTGCGGACGGGCATTCGATCCGAGATTCCTCTTTGCCTGGCCCAGTTCCAAGTCCGCCGTCATGGGCGGTGCGCAGCTCGCCGGCGTCATCTCCATCGTGGGACGCGCTGCTGCCGAGGCCCGCGGCCAGGTTTTCGACGAGCAGGCTGATGCCGGCATGCGCGCGATGATCGAGAACCAGATCGAGGCCGAGTCACTTCCGATGTTCCTGTCCGGGCGTCTGTACGACGACGGCGTCATCGATCCCCGAGACACCCGCACCGTGGTGGGAATGTGCCTGTCGGCCATTGCCACCGCCCCGATCGAAGGCACCGAGAACTTCGGCGTCTTCCGTATGTGAGGCACGCCGTGACAATCACTTCAGTACTGGTCGCCAATCGTGGCGAAATCGCCCGCCGTGTCTTTGCAACCTGCCGCAAGAACGGAATCGGCACGGTTGCGGTTTTTTCCGACGCGGATGCCGACAGCCCTCACGTCGCCGAAGCCGATGCTTCGGTTCGCCTGCCGGGTAACACGCCTGCCGAGACCTACCTGCGGGGTGAGCTCATCATCGCCGCCGCCAAGGCTTCGGGCGCCGACGCGATTCACCCCGGATACGGATTCCTCTCCGAGAACGCGGAGTTCGCGCGCAGCGTCATCGATGCCGGACTGACATGGATCGGTCCGCCCGTCGAATCCATCGAGCTCATGGGATCGAAGGTCGAGTCCAAGAAGATCATGGACGCGGCCGGAGTTCCGGTGCTGTCCGAACTCGATCCCGCTGCGGTGACCGACGCTCATTTGCCAGTGCTGATCAAGGCGTCGGCGGGCGGCGGCGGACGCGGAATGCGTGTCGTTCGTGAATTGTCGGCGCTGGAAGGCGAACTGGAAGCGGCGCGGCGTGAGGCGCAGTCCGCCTTCGGCGACCCGACTGTCTTCTGCGAGCGCTACCTCGAGACCGGTCGGCACATCGAGGTCCAGGTCATGGCCGACCGCCACGGTGGGGTGTGGGCGGTGGGGGAGCGCGAGTGCTCGATCCAGCGTCGGCATCAGAAGGTGGTCGAAGAGGCACCGTCGCCGCTCGTGCAGCGCATCCCCGCCATGCGCGACAAGCTCTTCGACGCCTCGCGGCTCGCAGCCAACGCCATCGGCTACGAAGGAGCAGGAACCGTTGAATTCCTGGCAGACGAAAAGGGTGACTTCTTTTTTCTGGAGATGAACACTCGCCTGCAGGTGGAGCATCCCGTCACCGAGTGCACCACCGGACTCGATCTGGTGGAACTGCAATTGCAGGTCGCTTCAGGTGAAGTGCTTCCGGACGAGCAGCCGGAGATTCGCGGACATTCCATCGAGGTGCGCCTGTACGCCGAGGACCCCGCCAAGAACTGGCAACCGCAGAGCGGAACCGTTCACCACATCGAGTTGCCCGGTGACCCACAAGAATTCAGTGTTCTGCGTGAGCAGGGCGTTCGCCTCGACTCCGGCGTCGTCGACGGCAGTGTTGTCGGCGTCCACTACGACCCGATGTTGGCCAAGATCATCTCGTACGCGCCGACGCGGACCGCAGCTGCTCGGCTGCTCGCGTCGACGCTGGCGCGCACCAGGATTCACGGCCTGCGCACCAACCGTGACCTGCTCGTCAATGTCCTGGCTCACCCGGCCTTCATTGCCGGGGACACCGATACGGCGTTCTTCGAGACCCATGACCTCGAGAAGTTGTCAACGCCTCTGGCCGACACCGACGCCGAAAGGCTTTCGGCGCTAGCGGCGGCACTTGTCGATGCCGCGCACAACCGGGCGTCGGCGCGCGTCATCGGCCGCTTGCCCAGCGGGTGGCGCAACCTCCCGTCGCAGCCGCAGAGCAAGAGCTACTCCACTGCGTCGGGCGACTACGACGTCCGCTACTCCCTGAGCCGAAGCGGCGTGTTGAACGCAGAAGGCTTCGACGACGTGAGCCTGGTATCGGCAACTGCTGCCCGGGTAGTGCTCGAGCAGAGCGGAGTACAGCGTTCGTTTGACGTGGCGGCATACGGGAGTGAGATTTTTGTCGACTCCTCGCTGGGGCCGGTCGCGTTGACGGCAGCACCGCGCTTCGTGGATCCGTCGGCGGAAGTCGCCGCCGGTTCGTTGCTCGCTCCGATGCCGGGATCGGTTATCCGCCTCGGTGCCGCACTCGGTGACACCGTCACTGCCGGCCAGCCGATTCTGTGGCTAGAGGCCATGAAGATGGAACACACCGTCACCGCGCCGACTGCCGGTGTTCTGGTAGAACTTCCGGTCGCCGTCGGCCAGCAGATCGAAGTCGGATCGGTACTCGCACGTGTGGAAGAACCCGCTACAGAAGAGGAAGCATGATGAGTTTCATCGAAACCGAAGAGCAGAAGGAACTGCGGGCATCCGTTTCCAAACTGGGTGAGCGCTTCAACTACGTCGACTACGTGCTGCCCAAGGCGCGCAAGGGTGAGCCGCTCACCGAATTGTGGAACGAGGCGGGCAAACTCGGATTCCTGGGCGTCAACCTGCCGGAGGAATACGGCGGCGGCGGTGCCGGTATCTACGAACTCGCGCTGGTGCAGGAGGAATTGGCGGCACAGGGTGCCGGTCTGCTCCTGGTTGTCGTATCCCCGGCCATCTGCGGCACCATCATCGGCAAGTACGGCACGGCGGAGCAGAAGCAGCAGTGGCTACCCAGCCTCGCCGACGGTTCCAAGATCATGGCGTTCGGAATCACCGAGGCCGACGCTGGTTCCAACTCTCATCAGATCACCACGACGGCACGCAGGGATGGCGACGACTGGATCCTGAGCGGCAACAAGATCTACATCTCGGGTGTCGATCAGGCTGACGCGGTCCTCATCGTCGCGCGCACCGAGGACTCCAAGACCGGCAAGCTCAAGCCCGCTCTGTTCATCGTCCCCACGGATTCTCCCGGATTCGTGAAGACGCAGATGGAGATGGACATCATCGAACCGGACCACCAGTTCATCTTGTTCCTCGACGATGTACGGCTGCCGGCCGACGCTCTGGTCGGCGAAGCCGATGCCGCCCTGATGCAGTTGTTCGCCGGCCTCAACCCCGAGCGCATCCTGGGTGCGTCGATGGCCATCGGCATGGGCCGTTACGCCCTGAACGCTGCGGTGAAGTTCGCCAACGAGCGCACGGTGTGGAAGACGCCGATCGGTGCGCACCAAGGTATTTCGCATCCACTCGCGCAGGTGAAGATCGAACTCGAGCTCGCCAAGCTGATGATGCAGAAGGCCGCGGTGCTCTACGACAGCGGCGACGATTTCGGTGCTGCCGAAGCCGCGAACATGGCAAAGTACGCCGCCGCCGAAGCCAGCATCAAGGCGCTCGATCAGGCGATCCAGACGCACGGCGGCGCAGGCCTGACGAAGGAATACGGGTTGGCCGCCATGCTCGGCGCGGCCCGTATCGCCCGCGTCGCGCCGGTGAGCCGCGAGATGATCCTCAACTTCGTCTCGCAGCACTCTCTCGGTCTGCCGCGGTCGTACTAAACGGTCCTACTGAAGAGGAGACTCATGACGGATCAGGACAAGCCATACGTACGGTGCGAAGTGTCGGGCGGTGCTGCCACGATCACTCTCGACTCACCCCACAACCGCAACGCGATTTCGACGCGGTTGGTCACGGAATTACAGGCGGGGTTGACGTCGGCGGCCGCCGATCCGGCAGTTCGAGCGGTGGTGCTCACCCACACCGGTGGAACATTCTGTGCGGGAGCCGATCTCAGCGAGGCTTCCGGATCGTCCGCGTCACCGGAAGAGGCCGTCAAAGAACGAGGGCGGGGAATGCTGACGCTCTTGCGCAGCATTCTCGAGCTTCCCAAGCCGGTGATCGGGCGCATCGACGGTCACGTCCGGGCCGGGGGTATGGGTCTTGTCGGGGCGTGCGACATCGTCGTCGCCGGACCGGCGAGCACCTTCGCGGTGACGGAATCACGGTTGGGTTTGGCAGCGTCCATCATTTCGCTCGCGGTCCTACCGAGGCTCGACCAGCGATCTGCGAGCCGATACCTGCTCACCGGAGAGAAGTTCGGCCAGCACGAGGCCGAATCCATCGGACTCGTCACCGCCGCGTCGCAGGACACGGGGGAGTCGATCACCGAACTGCTCGGCACCTTGCGCCAATGTTCACCGCAGGGACTTGCCGAATCGAAGTGGATCACGACGCGTTCGGTCCTGGCCGGATTCGACCGTGACGGCGAGGAGATGATCGCGCAGTCCGCCCGGCTGTTTTCCTCTGACGAGGCTCGTGAGGGCATGATGTCTTTCTTGCAGAAGCGTCCAGCAGCTTGGGCGCAGTAGAACTGCGCACTGGAACACAGCGGTAGAAAGGATGGCGGCGCGATGACTCGAGAACCCAAGCAGGACCGAAGTCGAGTCACGCGCTCCCACCTGCTCGAAGTGACTGTGGAGTGTCTCGCCGAACTCGGATGGAGCGCAACGACGATGAGCGTCGTCGCCCAGCGTGCCGGGGTGTCCCGCGGTGCGATGCAGCATCACTTCCCGACCCGCGAGGACCTCATCACCGCGGCGCTCGAGGTGATGTTCGACGCCAGGATGGATCAGGCACGAAAGGAATCGACCGACCTTCCGGTGGGTGCCGGACGAACCGAGGCGGTCATTTCGCGGTTGGTCGAGTACTACACCGGGACTCTGTTCAAAGCAGCACTGCAGGTGTGGACGGCCGCTGCCTCCGACCCCGACCTGCGGGCCCGCGTGTTACCCCTCGAGGAACGGTTCGGGCGCATCGCGCACCGCATGGCCGTCGAGAGTCTCGGTGTCGACGACTCCGATCCGGTGACGCACCGTTTGGTACAGGCGACCCTGGACCTGGCCCGCGGGCTGGGGCTGGCAGACGTCTTGACCGACGACTCGCGTCGACGCACCGAGGTGGTCAAACAATGGGCGGCGCAATTGGATTCCACGCTGGTTCGGGTACCGGTCCCAACTCCCTGAATCGGTAGCGGCGTGGCGGCGACCGATGAGCGAGGTGCGCACGTGGCGTGTGTCGGGGGCCACCGAGAAGTACAGTCGGCTCCATGGCCGCACGCACCCTCACTTCGATCGGGACTTCGGTATTGGTCTCGGCTGCCGTGCTTTCGGCGGTGGTCGGCTGCAGCTCCGACGACGGGTCCGCCGATCGGCCGGGGGACGACGCCAGTTCGCCGGCGCTCGCACCCACCGATCCCGGTCCGATGTTCGCCGAATGCGGCTCGGTGACCGACGAAGAAGTTGTCAATGCCTTCAACCTCGGCGCTTTTGCGACGACGACGCGCAACGGCGTCGGTTGCCAGTGGGAGGTCGCTGGTTCGAGCGGTCCGAGCGTCAGTTTCTCCTGGTACCGCGGTAGCCCGATCGGCCGCGAACGGGCCGGGTCCGACCTGCTCGGACGTCCCGCCGCCGACATCACGATCGGCGGTCATCAAGGCTTCATCGCGTCCACGGCAGGTTCGTTGTGCGAGTTGGGTATCGCGTTCGGCGGAGACTTCGTGCACTGGTCGATCACCTACGGTTTGCTGCCACCGACCGCGGATCCATGCACGGTGGCGCGGGATCTGATGGAAAAAACAGTTTCGAGGGCACAGTGAAGTTCGAGGGCGCCGTGAAGCGCGTACGGATCGGGCTCGCCCTGGCTGGATCGCTGGTTCTGCTGACAGGCTGCGGCTCGGTGGTTACCGGGGCTCCCCGTGCGGAGGGCAGCTACGGCGGTAGTGACAGCCAGGAATTCGCCAACGTCCTCCAAGAATGCGAGGCCGTCACCGACGAGCAGATCGCCGGCGCGGTGGGTGCCGACGCCGTCGGGCGTGGGTTCTTCGGCGCCATCTGCCGTTGGGACGGCATCGGGGCCGCGGGTCCGATCAAGATCACCTTCAACTGGTTCGAGACGGGCACCCTCGATCACGAGCGCGCTGCATTCGAACATCTGGGTTACGTGGTGGCGAAAATCGACATCAATGGCAGTGGCGGTTACGAGGTTCGCCAGCCGGCCGATCCGCAGAGCTGCGGCGTGAGCGCGAGCGCACCGGCCGGGGGAGTGTTCGGTTGGTGGGTCACCGAGCCGCAGGGCGGCGCGGATCCGTGCGAGGCTGCGGCAAAGCTCGGCGCGTTGACGTTGAACCGCAGCATCTGATCGTGACCGGTCCGGCTGCGTGGTCTGAGTTTGCAGCCAGAGTGTCTGGTCAGAGCGTGAGGTCACTATCACCGTGGCCTCGCTTTGACCTCGTGGCGCGCCGACAGGTATCGTTATGGGTCGTGTCCGGCATGCCCGGGCCGATCTGTGTGCCTAGCTAGGTATTGCCGTGCGCGCGTTCGAGCAGAAACTGCTGATGAACGAGCATCCGGCTGCCTGTGTGGGGGTATGCGACACGCCCGACCTCGGGGGCAGTGCGCGGCATGAAAGTGCTGAGTACAGACTCTGAGGTGGGTGAGGAGCAGCAGCTCTCTTGCTCCAACTGCTAGATCCCTAATTTCAGAACAGCCACGTTTTCGAACGGCCCGAGTTCGCTCGAGCAGTCTGTTCGTCACAAGAAAGCCGGTAAATGCCAACCATCAACCAGCTGGTCCGCAAGGGTCGCCGCGACAAGACCGCCAAGGTCAAGACGGCAGCCCTCAAGGGCAGCCCGCAGCGTCGTGGCGTGTGCACTCGCGTGTACACCACCACCCCCAAGAAGCCGAACTCCGCGCTCCGTAAGGTCGCACGTGTTCGCCTCACGACTTCGGTCGAGGTCACCGCGTACATCCCCGGTGAAGGTCACAACCTTCAGGAGCACTCCATGGTGCTCGTCCGTGGCGGTCGTGTGAAGGACCTCCCGGGTGTCCGTTACAAGATCATCCGCGGCTCCCTGGACACCCAGGGTGTCAAGGGTCGCAAGCAGGCACGCAGCCGCTACGGCGCCAAGAAGGAGAAGAGCTAATGCCACGTAAGGGCCCCGCTCCGAAGCGCCCGCTCATCAACGACCCGGTTTACGGTTCCCCGTTGGTGACGCAGCTCGTCAACAAGATCCTGCTGGACGGCAAGAAGTCCACCGCAGAGCGAATCGTGTACCAGGCTCTCGAGCAGGCACGCGAGAAGACCGGCACCGATCCGGTCGTCACTCTCAAGCGCGCCCTGGACAACGTCAAGCCTGCACTCGAGGTTCGTAGCCGCCGCGTCGGTGGCGCTACCTACCAGGTGCCGGTCGAGGTTCGTCCCGGTCGTTCCACCACGCTGGCACTGCGCTGGCTGGTCACCTTCTCGCGTGCACGTCGTGAGAAGACCATGGTCGAGCGTCTCGCCAACGAGCTCCTCGATGCCAGCAATGGCCTCGGTGCAGCTGTGAAGCGTCGCGAAGACACTCACAAGATGGCCGAAGCCAACAAGGCATTCGCCCACTACCGCTGGTGATGTAAAGCGTCGGAGCAACTGCCATCGGGTGGGGCTCCGACGCTTGTCGCCGTTGGCGACCTGATCATCTCGCCGGTTTCCGGACGCAGGTGGCCAGGTTCGCCTCGGCAGAGACATAATTGAAAGACCATGGCCTTGACGGTGGAACACACCGGATACGGCCGACACCCGAAAACCAAGCAACGAGCGGGGAAGAAACCTGTGGCACAGGAAGTGCTGACTGACCTGAACAAGGTCCGCAACATCGGCATCATGGCGCACATCGATGCCGGCAAGACCACCACCACCGAGCGCATCCTGTTCTACACCGGTGTCAATTACAAGATCGGTGAGACGCACGACGGTGCGTCGACGACGGACTGGATGGAGCAGGAGAAGGAACGCGGCATCACGATCACGTCTGCCGCCGTGACTTGCTTCTGGAACAACAACCAGATCAACATCATCGACACCCCCGGCCACGTCGACTTCACGGTCGAGGTGGAGCGGTCGCTGCGCGTGCTCGACGGCGCAGTTGCTGTCTTCGACGGTAAGGAAGGTGTCGAGCCGCAGTCCGAGCAGGTTTGGCGTCAGGCTGCCAAGTACGACGTTCCGCGCATCTGCTTCGTCAACAAGATGGACAAGATGGGCGCGGACTTCTACTTCACAGTCCAGACCATCATCGACCGTCTCGGCGCGAAGCCGCTCGTTCTCCAGCTGCCCATCGGCGCTGAGGACGACTTCGACGGCGTCGTCGACCTGGTCGAGATGCGTGCCATCACCTGGCGCGGCGTAGTTCCGACCGGTGCACTGCCGACCATCGAAGAGATCCCCGCGGACCTCGTCGAGAAGGCTGCAGAGTACCGCGAGAAGCTGCTCGAAACCGTTGCCGAGTCCGACGAAGCTCTCATGGAGAAGTACTTCGGCGGCGAAGAGCTCACGGTCGAGGAAATCAAGGGCGCCATCCGCAAGATGACGGTCGCTTCCGAGCTGTACCCGGTCATCTGTGGCTCCGCGTTCAAGAACAAGGGCGTTCAGCCCATGCTCGACGCAGTCATCGATTACCTGCCGAACCCGCTGGACATCGGCGAGGTCGTCGGCCACAAGCTCGGTGACGAAGAAGTAGAGATCACTCGCAAGCCGAGCAAGGAAGAGCCGTTCTCGGCTCTCGCCTTCAAGATCGCTGCTCACCCGTTCTTCGGCAAGCTGACCTTCGTCCGCGTGTACTCGGGTCGTATCGATCCGGGCGCTCAGGTGCTCAACGCAACCAAGGGCAAGAAGGAGCGCATCGGAAAGCTCTTCCAGATGCACGCCAACAAGGAGAACCCGGTAGACGAGGCCGTAGCCGGCCACATCTACGCAATGATCGGCCTCAAGGACACCACCACCGGTGACACCTTGTGCGATCAGGCGAGCCCCATCGTCCTCGAGTCGATGTCGTTCCCCGCGCCGGTCATCCAGGTCTCCATCGAGCCCAAGACCAAGTCCGACCAGGAAAAGCTGGGCGTCGCGATCCAGAAGCTGGCCGAAGAGGATCCGACCTTCTCGGTCGAACTCGACGAAGAGACCGGTCAGACCGTCATCGGCGGTATGGGCGAGCTCCACCTCGACATCCTCGTCGACCGCATGCGTCGCGAGTTCAAGGTCGAGGCGAACGTCGGTAAGCCGCAGGTTGCGTACCGCGAGACCATCACCAAGAAGGTCGAGAAGCACGACTACACCCACAAGAAGCAGACGGGTGGCTCGGGCCAGTTCGCAAAGGTCATCATCGCTCTGGAGCCTTTCGTGGGCGAAGACGGTGCTACCTACGAGTTCGAGAACAAGGTCTCCGGCGGACGTATCCCGCGCGAGTACATCCCCTCCGTGGATGCTGGTGCGCAGGACGCGATGCAGTACGGTGTTCTCGCCGGCTACCCGCTCGTGAACCTGAAGCTGTCGCTGCTCGATGGTGCTTACCACGACGTCGACTCCTCGGAAATGGCGTTCAAGGTTGCCGGTTCGCAGGCACTGAAGGAAGCCGCCCGCAAGGCCGGCCCCGTCATTCTCGAGCCGCTCATGGCTGTCGAGGTCACAACGCCCGAGGAGTACATGGGCGACGTGATCGGCGACCTCAACTCCCGCCGTGGCCAGATCCAGGCCATGGAGGAACGCAGTGGTGCCCGTGTCGTGAAGGCGCTGGTTCCGCTCTCGGAGATGTTCGGTTACATCGGTGACCTGCGGTCGAAGACCCAGGGCCGTGCGAACTTCTCCATGGTGTTCGATTCCTACGCAGAGGTTCCCGCGAACGTCTCGAAGGAAATCATCGCCAAGGCGACGGGCGAGTAAGCACAGCGAGCTCCCCAGCCCGCGCCGGCAAGTGACCTCGGTTGCTTCCGGCACGAAGCACGACCAAGTAACAACCAACCGCACTGCTGCATACGGCAAGCAACAACAGTCCAGGAGGACACAAAGTGGCGAAGGCGAAGTTCGAGCGGACGAAGCCGCACGTGAACATCGGCACCATTGGTCACGTCGACCACGGCAAGACCACGACGACGGCGGCCATCACCAAGGTTCTCGCGGATGCATTCCCCGACCTGAACGAGGCTTCGGCCTTCGATCAGATCGACAAGGCTCCCGAGGAAAAGGCTCGTGGCATCACGATCAACATCTCGCATGTTGAGTACCAGACGGAAAAGCGCCACTACGCGCACGTCGATGCACCGGGTCACGCCGACTACATCAAGAACATGATCACCGGCGCAGCTCAGATGGACGGCGCTATCCTCGTCGTCGCAGCTACCGACGGCCCGATGCCCCAGACGCGCGAGCATGTCCTGCTCGCTCGCCAGGTTGGCGTTCCTTACATCCTCGTCGCCCTGAACAAGGCCGACATGGTTGACGATGACGAGATCCTCGAGCTCGTCGAGATGGAGGTCCGCGAACTGCTGGCCGCTCAGGAATTCGACGAGGAAGCCCCCGTCATTCCGATCTCGGCACTCAAGGCACTCGAGGGTGACCCGAAGTGGACGCAGTCCATCCTCGACCTGATGGCTGCAGTCGACGAGTCCATCCCGGACCCGGTCCGCGAGACGGACAAGCCCTTCCTCATGCCCGTCGAGGATGTCTTCACGATCACCGGCCGTGGCACGGTTGTCACCGGTCGTATCGAGCGTGGCTCGGTCAACGTGAACGAGGAGGTGGAGATCGTCGGCATCAAGGAGACCTCCACCAAGACCACCGTCACGGGTATCGAGATGTTCCGCAAGCTGCTCGACTCGGGCCAGGCCGGCGACAACGTCGGACTGCTCGTTCGTGGCATCAAGCGCGAAGATGTCGAGCGTGGACAGGTTGTCGTCAAGCCGGGCACCACGACTCCCCACACGGAGTTCGAGGGCCAGGCATACATCCTGTCGAAGGACGAGGGCGGCCGCCACACCCCGTTCTTCAACAACTACCGCCCGCAGTTCTACTTCCGTACCACGGACGTTACGGGCGTCGTGACGCTGCCTGAGGGCACCGAGATGGTCATGCCCGGTGACAACACCGAGATGTCCGTCAAGCTCATCCAGCCTGTCGCCATGGACGAGGGCCTGCGCTTCGCAATTCGCGAAGGCGGCCGTACGGTCGGCGCCGGCAAGGTTGCCAAGATCATCAAGTGAGACTCTTGTCTCGCTAGCTGATTCACAGCACTAGGAAAGGCGCTCATTCCCTTCGGGGAGTGAGCGCCTTTTCTGTGTCTATGGCCAGGTGGTCTGCGATCGGTTGTTCGGGGTGCTTCTACTTGGAGGCTTCTACCCGGTCGAGATGCAACAGAACCTGTACCGCGACAGGTGAGCCGTCGAGGCTTCGCCTGGTTGCACGGGCGATGTGTTCGGCCGAAGTGGTGAAGCCGACGACATCGATCGCCGGGTCTGCGGTGACGACAATCGACAGCGTTGGCAGTCCGCGATCGATCGTCGCTTTGCTTCTGGTGCTGCGCACGCCGCTCAGCTGGGCGAGTTCTGCCGCTACGCCGTCGGCGACCGGTCCCAGATCCACACTGACGTCGGTACCGGACTCGTTGTGCCGCAATGTGACTGCGCTCGTTCGGCGTCGACGAAGGTTCAGGTACAACAGCCCGAAACCGGCGAAGACGCAGAGGATGAAGGTGCCCGACAGCACCCAGTGCCACCAAGGCTCCTCCGGAAGACCGAAGAGGACCTCACGATCGAGTCGTGACACCCAGGTCCTGATCAGTGAGGCACCCGCGTCCCACGCGATGGCGTATGCGCCCGCCGCGAGGAGTGCGATTCCGACGATGAGGACGATGGTCCGATCGACCGCGGAGATCCAGCGGTTCACGAGGCGTCCTTTCGTCGTACTGGCGTTTCTCTCACGACTACCGAAAGCTGCAGTGGCTGCTGGAGTATCGCGAGATGAGGCCGAACTGCCGCGTCGACGGCCGCGGCAAGTTCGGTTCGATCGTCGCCGGTGGATTCGATGTGGACCTTGATGTGTTTGCGGTCGACGCTGGTGTGGGCCGAGTCGACGCCGGGAACGACCGCTGCGTGGCTACTGCACAGACGTGCAATGTCCGTCGGCCGCATCCAGACCGTCGATGCGCTCGGGTTACCCAACGGCACATGGGTTTTCGCCCGGCGTTTGAGGGCGGACATGATCAGGACAACGCCCGCGACGACGGCAGCGATCGCGACCGGCAGCAGCCACGGTTGCCAGTGCAGACGCGACGTCCACTCCACGGAGTTTCGGATCCAGGGCGCCGAATCGAAGGTTCCGCGGTTGATGAACCATTCGCGCGAGACCACGAAAGCGAGTGCGAGTAGACCGCACGCGATGACGACGGCTGACACCGCGGCGGCGGGGTTCGCGGAGGGAACTCGGGGTGGAATCGGATCCGAGAGTGCCTCCTGTGCGGGGCCTTCCGCGATTTCGACGCCGGAAACACAGGATTCGTCAGAACCCTCGGTTGCCGCGATCATGACGTTCATGTCGTGGAGGGGCAGGCCGGTCAGCGACTCGACGCTGCGTCCGACTTCTGCCCGCACGCGACCGGTCAGTTCGGTGACCGAACATGGCCAGGACACAGCGAGGAACAGATTGATGGCCACGGCGTCGCTGCCCATCGAGATGTCGGCTCGCGGAAGGTCGCGCCCGGTCAGGCGGGTCAAGCCACCGGACTGGCGGACCACCCCCGGGACGTTCACCGCTGCGGCAGTGGCTATCTTGGCCATCGCCCGGTCCTTGATGACCAGTGAACCTCGTAGGCCGGGATCGTCTGCCGCGTTCGGAGTGGTCGGCTCAGCCACGGCCACGGCTTCGGAGGATCGCGCCGAGATCGAGATGTCCGTCGCGGTGTGCTCCGATCGCCATACCGGCGGCGCCGAGCAGGACGGCGAAGACGAATCCGCTGAATCCGCCCATGATTCCGGCGAGCGCGAGGAGCAGACCGACCAGCAGTCCGACGGTAGTGCTGTTCATGTCAGTTCCCTTCTCGAATGTTCGGTGCGATCTCGGTGACGGTGGAAAGCTCGGTGACTGCATCTTCGGAATTTTCGGGTGGATATCCCGCTGTCGACAAGTCTCCGACGGTCACGTTCACCGGTACGTCGACCAACCGTGCCACCACCGCTCGGACGCGTTCGGCGACGCCGCGAACATCGGCCGGATAGTGAACGGAAATGTGTACCGCACAAGAGGTTTCGTCGACGACGACGCCGGTGACTCGGCGTCCGGGGAGGTAGGTTCCCACCTCGCCGAATTGCCCGCCGTGCAGATCTGCCACTTCCGGAATCGCAAGAACTGCGTCGGCGACGACCTCGGCCGCGTCGATCTCGCGGCCGGCGTCGGCGGTACTCACTGAACCCTCGGCTTGGCTTCCGGATCGGTACTGCCGCCGCTCTCTGCATCCTCGAAGAGCATGACGTCGAAGACGGTGATGTTGACCTCGGTGACCTCGAGACCCGTCATGCTTTCGACTGCGGCAATGACGTTTCGGCGGATACCTACCGCCAATTCGTGGAGTGCGACGCCGTATTCGGCGACAATGCCGATGTCGATGGCGGCTTGTTTCTCGCCCACTTCCACCGCCACGCCCTGGGCATGGTTGACGCGGGCGCCCGGAATGCGGTCGCGAAGTGCCCCCACCGCGCGCGCGGTGCCCCCACCGACGTCGTACACGCCGTTGATCTCGCGGGTCGCGATACCGGCGATCTTGGCGACCACGGCGTCGGCGATGATCGTCTTGCCCTGGGTGCTGACTAGTTCCGCGCCACCGTCGGCGCCGAATCGGACGCTGTTCTTTTCACTGGAATCGCTGGTCATGGGGGCTCCCTGCTCATGTGTCAGTGCGTGCGTCTGAAGTACCTCCAACTGTAGTGACTGGTAGGTGGCCATGCGGGATGCACCACACCTACTCCGGCATTTGGTATGGCAGAGTCGGGGTCAAATAGTGACGGCGTTCATAGTGAGCGCTGCTAGTGACGTGGGTCGGACAGGGTGGTAGTGGTGGCACGGATAGTGATCGTGGGTGCGGGGTTGTCGGGGCTGCGGACCGTCGAGGAACTGCGACGAGCAGGCTTCGAGGGTGAATTGACGCTCGCCGGTGGGGAAACACATCTGCCCTACGACCGGCCGCCGCTGTCGAAGGAAGTGATCCGCGGCGACAAGGACGAGACGACGCTGCGTCCGGCAGAGTTCTACGTCGAGAACAAGGTGGATCTCAAGCTCGGTTCGCCCGCGACCTCGGTGGACACTGCCGCAAAGTCGGTGGCGTTCGCGGACGGATCCACCCTCGACTACGACGAGTTGGTCATCGCGACGGGACTGACTCCGCGTCGCATTGCCGGCCTTCCGGAGCTGTCCGGAGTGCACGTTCTGCGCTCCATCGAGGAGGCGTTGGCCCTTCGCGCCGAGCTGGCTCCCGGCAAGCGTGCGCTGATCGTCGGGGCCGGCTTCATCGGCTGCGAACTGGCCGCCAGCATGAAGTCTCACGGCGTCGACGTCGTGTTGCTCGAACCCCAGCCGACACCGCTGGCGTCGGTGCTCGGCCCCACCGTTGGCGCCCTCGTCGAACGTCTGCATCGGAACGAGGGCGTCGATGTCCGCGTCGGCACCGGCTTGACCTCGTTGTCCGGCGACGGAGCGGTTGCCACTGCGACCTTGAGCGACGGTTCGGAGATCCCCGTCGACGTGGTGGCGATCGGAGTCGGTTCGGTGCCGGTCACGGGATGGCTCGACGGTTCGGGAATCGAACTCGACAACGGAGTGCTCTGCGACGGCGTCGGCCGCACCAGTACCGACCACGTCTGGGCCGTCGGCGACGTCGCGTCCTGGCAGATCGGTGATCGACGCAAGCGCGTCGAACACTGGACCAATGCGGGCGACCAGGCCAAGATCCTGGCGGGAGCGCTCACCGGAACGGGTGATCCCGATGCGCCGGCGCAGGTTCCCTACTTCTGGAGCGATCAGTACGACGTCAAGATCCAGGCGTTGGGGACCGTCGCACCCACGGACACCGTTCACATCGTCAAGGACGACGGCCGAAAGTTCGTCGCCTACTACGAGCGCGACGGTGTGCTGGCAGCTGTCGTCGGCGGAGGTAGCGCGGGAGCGGTGATGAAGATGCGCGCCAAGATCGCAGCCGGCACGCCCATCTCTGACGTGTTGGAGTCCACACCGGCCTGAACGGATGAGGCAGGACCGGTTCCGAGGCGATAGATTTGTGCGGTGATCGTTGCACTCATCGACTCGGGACTGGGCCTGCTCCCTACCTCTGCGTGGCTCAGACGCCTGCGCCCGGATCTCGATCTGGTGCTCTCCCTGGATCCGGACGGCGCCCCCTGGGGCCCCAAGCCTGAGCCGTGGGTCGTCGACCGGGTACTCGGTGCCGTGCGGCGGAGCCTCGATCGTGGGGCTCAGGTCATCGTTCTTCCATGCAATACCGCCAGCGTCACCGCGCTGCCACACGTCCGTGAACTGGTCGGGCCGGAAGTACCGGTCATCGGAACGGTGCCCGCGATCAAACCCGCCGCTGCCGCGTGCGATTCAGTGGCGATCTGGGCTACAGCCGCGACGACGGCCAGCCGGTACCAAGCTGATCTGATCGAGCAGTTCGGCAACGGCGCCAAGGTCGTCGGAGTGCCGTGCCACGGCCTGGCCGATTCGATAGATCTCGGTGATCGCGCAGCCGCACTTGCTGCCATCGATTCCGCGGTTGCCCGGACGCCGGACGACGTCAGCGGCGTTGTCCTCGGGTGCACCCACTACCCACTGCTCGCCGACGAGATCGCAGCACGGCTACCCGCCGGCGTCACACTCTTCGACAGCGCCGAAGCCGTTGCACGACAGACTCTGCGGCGGATCGACGGGCTCGGTGCCGCGGGCGAAGGATCGGGAACCGTCGAGGTGTTCGTGAGCGGTCGTCCGGGCGCACTACCGCCCAGCGCCGAAGCCTTCGACGCCGGGCGGTTGTTGGGCGCGATCAAAGCCTGATCCAGCCTGTATTCAGCCATTCATCAATGGGCAGCTACGCCGCCGTGACCCCCGTGATGCATCCGCGCACTCATCACCGGCATCGCACTCACCGCGACCACAACGGTCAGAACCCCGACCACCCAGGCCGTCCACGACGCACCGCGCAGAGCGTCGAAGTTCATCACCCAGGGTGAAATGAACATCAAGACGCCGAAAACACCCATCGCGTAATCCGCCATGGCCATGTCCGGACGTGCCATGTGCGCCAGACCCGACAGTGCAACCAGGACACCCAGGACGACGAGTGACCACATTGCCCGATCGGTGGTGTCGAGCCACATCGGCGAGAGAGCCGCAAAGACGCCGAGAACCACCGCGACGGCATCTTGCATTCGATTCCACGACTTCATGACGAGACCTCCAAAGACGAGAGTGTGTCCACCTGTAGTACACGCCCGCGGAAGATCGAGATCAACTCTCCGCCAATTGCATTCGCGTTGCAGTTAGAGGCGATGCGGAGGCTCGAATATCAAGATTTGTGACCATTCGTCCGGATGGCCACGAGCCCGCGCGGCGCGCTTGCCGCGATATGTCCCGAGAGTGCCATGAGGGTGAGGGTGGTGAATGCGATAGCGGCGGTGATCATGGGTGGTCCTTTCACTGACTGTCCTCGAGTGTCGTCTGCCGACCTGTGGCCGAGCAGGGCACACGGTGTGAGGACGCTGAGAGAATCGAAGAGTCCGCACAGACGACCCGTGAGAAGGTTCTGGGGTGACGCAATCGAGTGCCCCGGACGTGATCGAGCAGTTGGCCGACCTCGCGGATCCCGCGGATGCCGTCCACTTGCAGCGGTTCTTCAAGACAGCGCCGGGGGAGTACGGCGAGGGTGACGTATTCATCGGCGTGCGAGTACCGAAGACGCGATCGGTGGTGAAGAAGCACGTCGGACTCGCGTTGCCTCAGATACGTCTCCTTCTCGCCAGTGACGTTCACGAGCACCGATTGGCCGGGCTGCTGATCCTGGTCGCTCAATTCGAAAAAGTCAGTCGCCCAAAATTTTTCGACGGCGAGGGCCGCGCTCGCATCGCAGGCTTCTATCTGACCGCTGTCGAGGACGGGCGGGTCAACAATTGGGATCTGGTGGATTCGTCCGCCGGACAGATCCTCGGCGGCTGGCTGTACGACCGAGATCGCCGGCTGATCTTCGAGCTTTCCGATTCGGGTGACCTGTGGCGACGACGGGTGGCGCTGCTGACGACGTACGGATTCATCACTCGCGGCGATGCGTCGACCACGCTCGAGCTTGCCGCGCAGGTGCTGGGTGATCGACGAGACCTGACCCAGAAAGCGATGGGCTGGATGCTCCGCGAGGTGGGCAAGCGGGTGGATCGGGATTTGTTGACCGGCTTCCTTACTGAGAATGCAGCAGACATGGGACGCACGGCGCTGAGCTACGCGTGCGAACACCTGACCGCAGACGAGCGAGCGCACTTCCGGGCGGCCCGCTAGCGAAGTACCGCTCGGTAGGTTGTGGGACGATTCTCGGTATGCCCGCCACCCGTGTCGAGGCGTCTCGAATTGTGACGATCGGTTCACTGATCGCTGCCGGCGTCGCAGCTCTGTGTTATCTCGTGTACTCCGTTCGGGCCGTCGAACCCGTTGATTTTCTCGTCTACCGCTACGCTGCCCAGGCATTTGCCGCAGGCTCGAACATCTACGAGAGCAACCTTGTCGGCCCGTCGATCGTCGACGAGGGCATGCCGTTCACCTACACCCCGTTCGCGGTGATCTTCCTCTGGCCGACTGTTCTCTTCGACTGGTGGACGGCCTATCTGCTGTGGTCGGCGTTGTGCATCGCGGCGGTGGTGTGGACAGTTGCCAAGTTCACTCCCGCTCGCGTCCCCAAGCGGCCGCTCGTCATGGCGGCATTGGTCCTGGCCGTGTCGGTGACACCCATCGTCAGCGCGCACATCTCCTTCGGCCAGGTGAACCTGGTGCTGATGGTGCTCGTACTGCTCGACGTGACCCGCAGAGGCGATTCGAGATTCGGCCGGTGGTTTCCACGAGGACTTTTGATCGGCGTCGCAGCCGCGATCAAGCTGACGCCGGCGCTGTTCATCGTCTACTTCGTCGTCACGAAGCAGTGGCGACTCGCGATCTGGAGTTCGATCGGATTTGCCGCGGCGACCGCCGTCGCGGCAATGGTGGACCCGGCCGTCAGCTGGACCTTCTGGTCGGACGTCGTCTGGAACCTCAGTGACCGGGTGGACTTGAGCGGGCAGGCGATCGCGAGTGCCGGTAACAGTTCACTGCAGGGCGGACTTGCGGCACTGGGCACATGGACGGCGTCTCTGGCGATGCCGTTGACCGTGCTGTGCGCGGCGGTAGCGCTCTGGGTCGCCCGAGATGTACATCGCGTCGGTCGTGGGGTCGATGCGGCGTTGGTGATCGGTTTGAGTGCGCCGATCCTTTCGCCGATCAGCTGGATTCATCACTGGGTGTATCTCGTGCCTGCTGCCGTCACGGTTCTCTTTCGGCTTCGATCGCCGCTGCAGTTCGGTGCGGCCGCTGTGGGGTTGGCCGTCGTCTATTGCGGGCCGAGCATGGGGCAGCAGTTCATCGAGACGTCGCCGCTCCTGCTGCCGCTGGGGTTGGTCCTTCGTGAGGGCTTCCTGATCGTGACCCTGGTGCTGATTCTTGCGTTGTGGCGGTTGCCCACAACGGCGCCGGAGTGGGTTACGGGGCGGGACTCGGAAGATGGCGCGGATGATGGCTCAGAAGATGACAAAGCCCCCGATTCCGCAGGGAATCAGGGGCCGTCATGCATCGAAGCAGGGTTCAGAACTCGATCTTCAGGCGATCGGTGATCGGCTTCGCCTGGCAACCGAGGATGTAGCCGTTCGCCACGTCCTCGGCGTCGAGGATCTCGGAGTTGTCCATCTGGACTTCGCCTTCGGTGACGGTGCAGGCACACGACCCGCATTCACCTTCCTGGCAGGAGTACGGAACGTCGAGACCCTTGGCGAGCATGATGTCGACGAGCGTCTGCTTGCGCGGCCAGACGAGGGTGTGGGTTTCACCGTCCAGTTCGACCTCGACGGTTGCGGCGTCGGCAGCTTCCTCGTCGGAGACCTCGGCTACCTCGACGTCACGGAACGGGTCGCCGGCGAGTGAATTGAAGACCTCGGCGTGAACTTGCGTGCGGTGCATGCCCGCTTCTGCCAGTGCCTTGTGGACGGCGTCCATGAAAGGGCCTGGACCGCACATGAAGGCCTCGTACGCGACAAATGGCTTGGCCAGTGTCGCCAACTGTGAGACGGCGGGGAGTCCCTGCACGGTTTCGATCCAGTGGACCACGGTGAGGCGGCCGGGGTGTTGCGCTGCCAGCTCGCGAAGTTCGGCGCCGAAGATGACGGACTTCTCGTCGCGATTCGCGTAGATCAGCACGACGTTGCCGCTGCCCTGCGTGAGGGCGGACTTGAGGATCGAGATCACCGGAGTGATTCCGCTGCCTGCACCGAAGAGCAGGAAGTCGTGATCGAGCGACTTGGGCGTGAAGACACCTGACGGCGGCAGCACTTCGATGGTGTCGCCGACCTGGAGCTTGTCGCACAGCCAGTTGGAGCCGTAGCCGTCGACAGTTCGCTTGACGGTCACCTTGGGGGCGTCGTCGGTGAAGGGTGAACTGGCCAGGGAGTAGCAGCGTGCGACCGAGCCGGTCTGATCACTCGGGATGCGCAGGGTCAGGAATTGACCTGGCTTGTAGTCGAACTTGTCCTTCAGTTCTGCGGGAATTTCGAACACCAGCGACCGGGCGTCGGAAGTCTCTTCGATGACTCCGGACACGGTGAGTACCGCCGATCGCGAGCTGTGCGGTACCTCGACTGTCGTCATCGCGAAGCTAGTCCTCTCGTGAAGCTGGGTAAAGCGCAGGTCAGTGAAGTGCAACATCTAGAACGTGTTCTAGTTCAATGTTAGCAGTGATGAAAAGCTACTGGGGATCGTAGTCGCCGAGCAACACGTTCCCGATCAGCGGGAACCACGGCAGTCTGATCCGGCCTTCCTGGCGGTCCGGGGTGGCGACGACCTGCCCGAACGGGCGGTTCGCGGGCGGCGTCCGGGCGGTTGAGCTGCCGAAGTCTGTGCACGGGCTGTTTGTCGGTACACAGTGGGAACCAGGTGAGACGCCGGTCACAAAGAATCGGCTCGAATCCCTCCCGCAGTCACATTCGTGCACATCCATGAGGAGATACCGATGGCTATCGAGCTCAACCAGATCTGGGACTTTCCGATCAAGGAGTTCCACCCCTTCCCGCGCGCCCTGATGGGTGTGGGCGCTCACGACATCATCGGTGTGGAGGCCAAGAATCTCGGCTTCAAGCGCACCCTTCTGATGACGACCGGTCTGCGCGGTTCGGGCATCATCGAGGAACTCGTCGGCAAGATCGAGTACCAGGGTGTCGAGGTCGTGCTCTACGACAAGGTCGAGTCGAATCCCAAGGACTACAACGTCATGGAGGCCGCGGCTCTCTATCAGAAGGAGAAGTGCGACTCGATCATCTCGATCGGCGGTGGTTCGAGCCACGACGCCGCCAAGGGTGCTCGCGTCGTGATCGCACACGACGGTCGCAACATCAACGAGTTCGAGGGCTTCGCCAAGTCCACCAACAAGGAGAACCCGCCGCACATCGCCGTATCCACCACGGCTGGAACGGGGTCCGAGACGTCGTGGGCATACGTCATCACTGACACCTCGGACATGAACAACCCGCACAAGTGGGTGGGCTTCGACGAGGCGACCATCGTCACGTTGGCGATCGACGATCCGCTGCTCTACTACACCTGCCCTCAGCATTTCACCGCGTATTGCGGCTTCGACGTACTCGCGCACGGCAGTGAGCCTTTCGTGTCTCGTCTCGATTTCGCGCCTTCGCTCGGTAACGCGATCTACTCGGTCGAGTTGGTCGCGAAGAACCTGCGCGAGGCCGTCTTCGAGCCGCGCAACCTCAAGGCCCGCGAGGGAATGATGAACGCGCAGTACATTGCCGGACAGGCCTTCAACTCCGGTGGCCTCGGCATCGTTCACTCGATCTCGCACGCGGTCAGTGCATTTTTCGACAGCCACCACGGTTTGAACAACGCCATCGCGTTGCCGCGTGTGTGGGAGTACAACCTGCCTTCGCGCTACGAGCGCTACGCCCAGTTGGCCGGCGCACTCGGTGTCGACACTCGCAACCTCACCACGGTTCAGGCCGCGGACGCTGCCGTCGAGGCTGCCATCCGTCTGGCCAAGGACGTCGGTATCCCCGACAACTTCGGTCAGGTTCGCACAGACTCGTACGCGAAGAACCAGATGAACACCAAGAAGTACGAGGGTCGTGGTGATGTCATCAAGGGTGACGAGAAGACTGTGCGCGCCATCTCCGAGCACATTCAGGACGACTGGTGCACCCCGGGTAACCCTCGTGAGGTCACTGTGGAGTCGATGATCCCGGTTGTCGATCACGCGATCAACAAGTCGTACTTCTAGCAGGGCCTTCGGCCCCGTGCGCGCTTAAGGAGTCCAGAGACTCCTCGAGCGCGCACAGGGGCTGTGCCCCTATCGAAAGGTATTCCATGTCCGGTCGCAGTTTCTCCAGCGGAATCGAAGTGAAAGATGCTCTGCGAGAGCAGGACTACATTGCCGATGACGAGTTCGCGGTAGTCGTTCATCTGGCGACGGCGCTGGGGCGTCCGCTCCTGCTCGAAGGGCCGGCTGGTGTCGGCAAGACGGAACTGGCGAAGTCTCTGGCTGCGATCGGGGGCCGCAAACTGGTGCGATTGCAGTGCTACGAAGGGCTGGACGACAATCGGGCCCTGTACGAATGGGACTACGCGAAGCAACTCCTGCACGTGCAGATGCTTCGCGACCGGATCAGTGATCAGGTTTCCGAATTCGACAGCGTCGCCGAAGCATCCAAGTTTCTGGCCGATCAGGATTTCGGGTTGTACTCCGAGAACTTCCTGTCCGTGCGGCCGCTGCTCGAAGCGATCCTCTCACCCGATCCGGTAGTGCTTCTGGTCGACGAGGTGGACCGCACCGAGGAATCGATGGAAGCACTGCTCCTCGAGATTCTCGCCGAACAGCAGATCACCATTCCCGAGGTCGGTACGTTCGTTGCCCGCTCGCAGCCCTGGGTCATCCTGACGTCCAACGACACCCGCGAGCTCTCACCCGCGCTCAAGCGTCGTTGTCTGCATTACCATCTCGGCTATCCGACGTCCGAGCGTGAACGCGAGATCGTCACGGCCCGAGCGCCGGAGGTGGATGAGGCTACGGCCACCGAAGTTGTCGAATTGGCTCGCATCTTGCGTGATCTCCCGCTGCGCAAGAGCCCGTCCATCTCGGAGGTCATCGACGCGGCCAGAGCGGCGACAGTGCTCGCCGCCAGCGGATTCGACACCGCTTCCGACGCCAAGGTGCGCGACATCCTGCTCACGGCGTTGCTCAAGTACTCGTCAGATGTGACGCTGGCCAAAGAACGATTCGACGGAAAGCGTCTCGAATCACCGTCGCGTGACGGTGGCGAGCCGATCGAGCGATCCACGGTGGCAAGCAAACCCGCCAACACGACGACGGCCGTGTTCCGGGGCACGGGTGGACGTGACCCTCATCAACAGGGAATCCGCGGCGGCAGCGGAATCCGTTCGACGCGATGACGACGCTCGGTGGCCTCGCCGTGTGGCAACCGTCGTTTGTTCTCGACGTGGTGTCCGCGAGTTTCGGCCGATTGCTGAGGGCGGCCGGAGTTTCCGCGTCACCGGCCGAGGTCATCGAGGTTCGGCGTGTACTCGCGATGGTCGGAGCTTCGGATCGTGAGACGTTGCGAGCATGTCTTCGGGCTGTGTGCGCCAAGTATTCTCACGAACAGGCCGGTTTCGATCGGGCATTCGACGCGCTGTTCCGGCCGGCCGCAGGCAAAGCGCACGCCGAGCGGGTGGCTTCGCGCGCCGAGGTGGCGGACGGTCTGCCCACCGCGCTGGGGATCGACGAGGATCAAGAAGTAGGCCGGTATGCCGAGTACAACGAGCGTGCAGCCGAGATCGGCGACTACTTCGAGACTCCGGAAGCGGAGAAGGGGTTCAACCCGCACAAGGACGACGACGATGTGTCGATGACGTCCAGCGATGCGGAACTGTCGGTGGATACCGGTTCGGAGACCGGTCGACGGGGAGTCAGCTACACCGTCGACGTGGATCGTGCCGCGTCGGCAGTGGTCGGTGACCTGAGCACCAGTGTTGCTGCAGCAGTCGTCGGTTCGTTGTCCTGGGACGATCCGACGTCGATCCTCGCCTGGCTGGATGCATACGACCCGAGCAAAGCGTATGCGGACGTCTCCGACGACGGGCCGCTGACGCAGGCGCAACTGAACCGGCTCGTCGAGGCGGTCGAAGCGTTCGTGCAAGCACTCTCGGCCGCTGCACTCGCCGAAAGCGCTCCCGATGCGCCCGACAGCGAATCTGCTGCGGGCGCAACGCACAACGACATCGAACTCGCGTGCCACGAGGTGCTTCGGCGGATGAGAGGACCGTCCAGACCACGGCCCCGGGAGCGCTCTCGTGGACATCTCGACATGCGACGCACGGTGCGTTCGAGTCTGCGCACCGACGGAATTCCCTTCCACCTGGTCGTGAAAGCTCCTCGCCCCGATCGTGTTCGACTACTTCTCATCGCAGACGTGTCGCTGTCCGTGCGCCCGATCACCGCGTTCACTCTGCGGTTGGCTCAGGCAATGCATCGCCGGGCAGATCGTTGTGAAGTCCTCGCATTCGTCGATCGTCCGGTCGACGTGACCGACACCCTTCTCGCCAGTAGCGGTGACGGCGCACTGGCTGCGGTACTTGCGCACCCGGGTCTGGATCTGGAAGCCAGCAGCGATTACGGTCGAGTGCTCACAGAATTGTTGGACGAGCACGGAAACACCTTGAACTCACGGACGTCCGTCATCATCGTGGGCGACGGTCGGTGCAACGGGTTGCCCCCACAGGTGGACAAGCTGGAAGAGTTACGACGCAAGGTTCACCGTCTGGCCTGGATCACGCCTGAACCTCAGCGCTACTGGAACCAGGCGTCGTGCGCGATGCCGGAGTATTCGGAGATCTGCGACGAGGTTGTTGTTGCCCGAGATGCCGCGCAACTGATGGCAAAGGCCGCTGAACTGGGGCACGCACTTCGCTGATGTCACTGCACTTCACCGATGTCACTGCGCGATCCGTCGTGAACTAGTTTGATCTCATGTCCGAAATCAGGGGATCGATCTGGCGACCGATCGCGGCGCTGACAGTGCTCGGCGCCGTGTGTGGGCTGGTGGCGCTCGGCGTGTTTCAGTGGTGGTGGAACTCGTTGGCATCACCTCACATTCTCACCGGCGGATCCTATCGGGAGCCGTTTGCCGAGCCGACATACACCGGACCCATATTCATGGACCTCTTTCCGGCAGAACCTGCCCCGTGGCTGTATTCGGGACTGGTCCTCGGACCGACGGCGGTCGGCTTGCTTGCCGGGATCGTGTTCGTGGTGTTCGTCCGGCGCAATCGCGCGCAGGACCGCGCGATTACGCCGGACGATCGATCAGAGCGCTAGCAACGCGCGCGAGCCCAGTCGAGGATCCGCCAACGGGCGTAGCGCCAACCGCAGCAAGACCAGGGCGTTGTCGTCGCCGGCGATCCTGTTGACTTTCAACGTATTGCACTCGACGCACTGGTGAACGAGCATCCACTCACCGTCTTGCCGGACCGACAGGCACAGCGCCGCCATGGCACCTCTGCACTGTTGTGCCCGGTCACCCGGAACACGACCATCCACGTGGCGGCTGGCCAGACAGTTCGGGCAATGGTTCCGATGTGCGGTACCCGGGGCCGCAGTGGAAAGGTCCAAACGGCATGTGAGACAACGGAAGCTCGATCCTTGTTCGCCGCCGATTCCGTGCAATACGTGCTTGGTCCGTTGCGGTGCCCGCCGCGCGCGGGTGCTGGGATTCCTACGTGGCATCTGCTTTCTCACCCCTCACAAGTCGCCGAAGGCTTCGAGCGGGAAGGGTGGTTGTGCGAGCGGCCGCACCGCCATCCTCATCAACAACAACTGGTTGTCGTCACGGCTGACGGGGTTGGAGGTGAGTTCGAGGCACTGTGCGCAGCGGTGGATGATCATCCAATCGCCGCTTCGCAGCACCGCGATCGAAATGGGGGCCATCCGCATTCCGCAGTCCGACGGTCCACCTTCCACCTGGTCGAACAGGTGTCGGGAATGCAGGCAACTGGGGCAGTGGTTTCGGCGATCACCATCGGGGCCGTACGTCATGACGGTGAGTCCGCACTGAATGCACGAGAAGGTGTCGGTTTTCGAGATGGAATTGTGTGATTGAGGCACTGGAGAACTCCTAGCTGAGTGAACAAAGCAGGTAGGAGCAGGCCGAGTGGCCTCGCGGCTGTCAGTCCGTCGTTTCGGGGATCAGCAAGTGACCCTCGAAGTTGCCGGCAGTGCAGGGGCGAGAGGCGCGCTCGGCGCGGGCTGGGTCATAAACACCTTCTGGATCGGTACTACGGGCCGCTCTGGCCAGAACCGAAAGTACAACGGGACCTGATTGCCGCGCCATCTATTTTCCGGCCACGTCTACCTGCCCGAACGGGTAGGTAAGCGCCTCTCCTTCGGTGGGTGTGCCCCGACTGCTGTCCGCGTAGGCTCGGGGCCAGCACTTGTAAGGTGGATCACACCAGTTGGTGCTCGGGCGAGCGAGCTGGGAATTCGCGAAGCGGTGATCTCGGTGCCGCGCGAGAGGAGAGTGGGGTCGTGTCCGTGGCATATCCGGATGCTGTGAACCACGGTGTTCATCGCCGCGGCACTGCTGCTCGACTGGTCAAATTTCACGCCCCCGAGATCGTCTTCGGTATCGGTTCCCTGGTCGAGGCAGCACACGCGACTCTGCGGTTCGGCGGGTTCCGCCCGTTTCTGGTCACCGATCCCGGCTTGATCGACGCGGGGTGGGTCAGCGAACTCGAGGACCATCTCACGGAGCAGGGCTTGACCGCGACAGTGTGGTCAGGGCTGACGCCCAACCCCAAGGACTTCGAGATCGCGGCCGGATTCGAGGTGTACCAGGAAGGCGAGTGCGACGTCATCATCGCGCTCGGTGGCGGTTCCGTCATCGACGCGGCAAAAGGTGTAGCCGTCCTCGCTGCCAACGGCGGCAACATACTCGACTACGAGGGTGTCGATCAGGCGACAAAACCGATCCCGCCGTTGGTGATGGTTCCCACCACGTCCGGCACCGGCGCTGACGTGTCGCAGTTCTGCATCGTCACGGACACGACCCGCGGCACCAAGATCACCATCATCGGCCGTGCCCTCGTGCCAGATGTGACGGTCATCGATCCGCGGTTGCTCACGACGATGCCCGAGTGGCTCAATGCAGCAACGGGATTGGACGCACTGACGCACGGAATCGAAGCCTTCGTCTCACTGGCGCACAATCCGTTGACCGATCATCACGCGCTCCGCGCGGTCGGCCTCGTAACGGAGAATCTGGTGAACACGATCCAGGACCCGATGGAGATGGAAGCTCGATCGGTGATGGCGCAGGCGAGTCTCGAGGCCGGGTTGGCGTTCACCAACGCGATACTCGGAGCCGCGCACGCCATGAGCCATCAGGTGGGCGGCATGCTTGATCTGCCACATGGCGTCATCAACGGAATTCTGTTGCCCCACGTCATCCGATTCAATTCCACGACGGATGCTGCCCCCTTTGTTGCCATCGCTGCGGCACTGAGCCTTCCTGAACAGCACGGCACCCCGGAGGAAGCAGCGCTGGCGGTGGCCGACCGGGTCGAACGTCTCGCCCGGGAGGTTGGGGTCCCGAAGGGGCTGGGGGAGTTGGGTGTTCGCGAGGAAGACCTCAGTCGACTTGCCAGCTTCGCGTTGCTCGACGCCTGCATGTCCACCAATCCCAGGGAAGCGACGCAGGAGCAGATGGTGGCGTTGTTCCGAGGTGCCTTGTGAAGAGGGACAGTGTGATGCGGTGCAGGGTGATGCGGTGCAGACGATGACCGCGGACCTGTCGCGACTCACCGGTTTACGTTCGGGTAAGAGTTCGTTTTATCCGCAGTACCGCGGCGCTGCCGAGCGCCTCGAACGCGTCGTACATGCGTTGGAATTGATCTCGCGGGCTTTGGTGCGAACCGTCGAGGGGCCGGAAACCCTCGTCTGTGCGGTGGCGGAAGCTGCCCGTGCTCATCTGAGTGCCAACTGGATAGTCTTCGCCTTGGCCGACGGAACATTGCCCGACGCCGGACCACGGCGATTGGTTCTCGGCCCGGACGCCACCCCTTTTCTGGTCGACAACGTGGAGGGGCCACCGCTTCCGGAGGACGTCGTCGAATGCCTCGACGACATCCGGTGCGGAAGAATCGAATCCAACTCGGTGATCGACGCTCACTATGCGTTTGTGCCGATCGTACTCGGCGGCGGTGTGGTCGGCGCCTTTGCTGCCTGGACGCCGGCTAACCGGACACTCGATACGACGGACGGAGCCGTGCTCAGCATTCTGGCCAGCCAGACTGCTGTGGCCCTGCAGAACTCGGCGCTCTACCAGCGCGGACAACTACTGCTCGAACGAGCCGAAGACGCATATGCGGAGGCCAATCGCACTGCAGCCGACCTCGCGGTGCGCAACAGCGAATTGGAGTCCACGCAGCGTCAACTCGGAGTGGCTCACCGGCACCAGGTGGTCGACGACGAACGGCACCGGATCGCCCGCGAACTTCACGACAGCGTGACACAGGCTGTGTTGTCGGCCGGCATGCAGATCGAGGTCTGCCGGAGCGACATCCCGGAGGCGGAACGCAGTGAAAGACTGGACTTGGCAAAGGATTTGACCAGGCGGGCGGTCGAGCAGCTTCGCTCGGCGATCTACGCGCTCAATCATTCCTCGGACGCGGACCGGACGTCGCTGCCCGAGATGCTCGAGCAGCTCGGCGTGGTTCACATGCCGGACGAGTTGGCGGTCAGCGTTCGCGTCGGCGGCACCCCGACCGAGCTTCCAGGCGATGCCGAACACGCTCTTCTGCGGATCGCGGGGGAGGCGCTGTTCAATGTTGCGGTGCATGCCCATGCGAGTCGAGCGGTCCTGCGGTTGACCTATCGAGCGGATACGGTGCTGCTGTCGGTTTCCGACGACGGTGACGGCGACCCTGCGCGGATGCGTCTGATCCTCAAACTCGCAGCCACCAACGACGTCGACGGCCGTCATCGCGGACTGGCGAACATGCAGACACGAACTCTCGAGTTGGGTGGTGCGCTCGAAGTACGGCGCGCGCGGATCGGTGGAATTCAGATTCTCGTGCGACTGCCACTACCACTGCCACAGGCACTTCCGCTCCAGGCGGATGTCGACAATCTTTGCTCCACCACTGAAATCGAGAGCGAGGAATCATGACCACTGCGCGTCCCGTCATCACCCGCGGAGCATCGCCGGTTCAGGGATTGGTTCGAATCGTTCTGGTCGACGACCATGCAATTTTGCGGCAAGGGCTCCGCTCGGTTCTCGAGCGCGAAAGCGACCTCGAGATCGTGGGGGAGGCTTCGTCTCTCGCCGAGGCGCTTGCCGTGGTCGACAAGGTGGGCCCGGACATCGTCTTGATGGATCTGAAACTATCCGCCAGTTCCGACTACGAGGGACTGACCCTTTGTGGCCAGTTGTCTTCGGCGCATCCCGGGCTCGGACTGTTGGTTCTCACCACCTTTCTCGACGATCAACTGGTGGTGCGAGCGGTACACGCGGGCGCTCGCGGCTATGTCGTCAAAGACGTCGACACCACCGAATTGGTACGTGCGATCAGGGCTGTCTCGCGGGGTGAGAGTGCGTTCGATTCTCGCAGCGCATCGGCTGTCGTCCGATCGCTCAACGGGCAGTCGTCATCCAAAGAACGATTGACCGATCGTGAACTCGAAGTACTGAGACTGCTCGCAAACGGCTTGTCCAACATCAAGATCGGTGAGCGACTGTTCATCTCGCCGACCACGGTCAAGTTCCACGTCAGCAACATCATGCGCAAACTCGAGGTGAGTCGGCGAGCAGAGGCCGTCTACGCCGCGAGTAAGCAAGGTCTGATCTAGCTCCGCTCGGAGACCGCCCAGGCGCGCAGCGCCTGATGCTGTACGAGGAGCACGCTCGATCGAGTTGTGCGCAGAGTCGACGCGGTCATCTCGGCAGTCAGACCCACTGCGATTCGCAATACCAGGACCTCACGTTGGTCGTCGGTGAGGCGACGTGGGCGTTTGAATTGTCCGTCGATGTTGCGTGACTGGGGAATTGACGCAATCCGTTGCGAGGCCAACTCGTAGGCGAAGTTCTCGATGCGTGTGTCGGCCGAGATCGTTTCGGACATTCGTGTGACGACGTCCAGGGTGCATTGATGGGCGAGATCGTCGGCGAATGTTGCGACAGGCGTCCCGAGAAGCCTGGCGCGATAGTAGAGAACGACGCGAGGGTGCAATCGGGCCAGGAGTTTCGACAGTGCGTGATGATCGCCGGCGAATGCCCCGGCGGCGTTGCGGTTCAAGGAAATCGATTGTTCACAGGTTTCGGGTGAAGCGGTTCGTGCGGAGGGTGGCGTCGGTGAAGTCTTCGCGCCCCTGATCGACAGCTTCATCAATAACTCCTCGGGTACAGCGCACCTCATCATGCTGGAACGAGAATTGAGGTACCCCACCGAAAATGCGGGTAAACCTGAAGTTACCTTCCAGGTGTCCGGTCTTTTCGCTGGGAGCGCCAGTCCGCGAGCATGCGCGGCATTTCCGCGGCCATGAAGTCGAAGAAGTCGCGCAGATCTTCCATACGATCGCCGGCCGTAGTGCCTTCACCGAGGACCCGAATGCCCTCGTCCGCAACTGCCGAGACCTGGTAGAGGGACGATTGTTTCGTGACAAACGCGTCGGCCCACATCTCGACGCTGACGCAGTAGTGCTGACGCCTCGATCCGGGGACGGCCACTCGCTCGATCAATCCGACTTGCTGGAGGTATCTGACTGCTCCGGAAATGGCGGCGGGGCTCACTCCCAATCGGGATCCGAGATCTCCTGGCGTGGACGAGGGTGTCTCGCTGGTCATCAACGCGGCCCAGACGCGTGCAGGCATCGGCGGAAAACCCATGTCGCTCAGAACGAGTGAGAGTCGCTCGACATAATGTCGGCTCTCGTCCGGTGCAACGGTGTGGCTGGTGTCGGTCATCGGAACCCTTCGATCTTTTCTTCTTTTCTATCTTCACACATTTGTGAAATCGGCGTACGGTCAAATTCATGGGTGCGGCAATTTCAGTGAAAAGCCTCGTCAAGACCTTCGGTACCACCCGCGCGCTGGACGGCCTCGACCTCGAAGTCTCAGCAGGTGAAGTGCACGGATTCCTGGGACCGAACGGCTCTGGAAAGTCGACCACTATTCGGGTGCTCCTCGGGCTTCTCCGCTCGGACTCCGGAGACGCAACTGTTCTCGGCGGCGATCCGTGGCGAGACGCTGTTACCTTGCATCGACGTCTCGCTTACGTGCCTGGCGACGTGAATCTGTGGCCCAACCTCACCGGCGGGGAGGCTATCGATCTGTTGGCGGGTCTGCGCGGTGGCTTGGACCGAAAACGCCGCAGCGAGTTGCTCGATCGCTTCGAACTTGACCCGACCAAGAAGGCGCGGACGTACTCGAAAGGTAATCGGCAGAAGGTTGCACTCGTGGCGGCGTTTTCGTCCGACGTCGACCTTTACGTACTCGACGAACCGACATCGGGGCTCGACCCGTTGATGGAAGCGGTGTTTCAGGACTGCGTCGAGGAGGTGGCTCACGCCGGAAAGACGGTCCTGCTGTCGAGCCATATCCTCGCCGAGGTCGAAGCGCTGTGCGATCGCGTGAGCATCATCCGCGACGGGCGGACGGTGGAAGAGGGAACGCTGTCCGAACTCAGGCATCTCACGCGCACGTCCATCTCGGCGGAGACACAGCGCCAGATCGGCGGACTCGACGGGCTCGGCGGTGTCCACGACGCGGTGATCGACGGTAACCACGTCACCTGCGAAGTCGACAGCGCGCAACTCGGACCACTCATGACGTACTTGGTCGGATTCGGAATCGTGGCGCTCACTTCCACTCCGCCGACACTCGAAGAACTCTTCTTGCGTCATTACGGTGACGAGCGCGCCAGGGAGACTTCGGTCCACCTGCGAGCCGAGACCGGTGTACGGCCATGACCGTTGTTGTCGAGGCCGCTCCACCGGTACCGGCCTCGGCAAGTCAATTCACCGGCACGCGCCGACTGGTCCGGTTGGCTTTGCGACGGGACCGAATTCAGCTTTCCGTGTGGGTCATCTCGATCGTCTTGTTCATGCTGCTGGTTGTCGCCAGTGTGACCGGGCTGTACTCGACCCCCGAGGAGTTACGAAACATCGCAGTCAGTTCCGCGGTATCGCCGGTGGCGCTGGCGACCAACGGAATCGTGTCCGGCGATTCGCAGGGCGCGATAGTCGCCAGTCAGTCGGTGCTCGTGTTCGCGTTGGTGGCGGCATTGATGAGCACCCTTGCGGTGGTTCGTCATACACGACAGAACGAGGAGACCGGCCGTGCCGAGATGATCGGTGCTGCGGTGGTGGGTCGGCGAGCGCTTCTGACGTCCGCACTGATTGTCACGGTCGGTGCAAACCTGGTTCTGACATTGGGAATTGCGCTGGGATCGATCGCCGTCGGTTTGCCGGTGTTTGGTTCGCTCGCGTTGGGTGCCTCGATAGGTGGGGCCGGAATCGCGTTTGCCGGCGTGGCGGCGGTGACTGCGCAGATCACCGACGGTGCTCGTACGGCCAACGGTCTGGCGGGTGCCGCGATCGGTGTGGCCTTCATGCTGCGCGCGATCGGCGACGTGAACAGTACGGTCGTCGACGACGGAACTCGCGTGGTGAGCGGTTGGTTGTCGTGGCTTTCGCCGATCGGATGGGCGCAACAGATCAGACCTTTCGACGACGACGCCTGGTGGATCCTGTTGTTACTGGTCGGATTTGCGGTTGTGCACGTGATGGTGGCGTTTGTTCTCATCAGCCATCGTGATCAGGGAGCGGGGCTCGTGCAGCCCCGGCCCGGCCCACCGACCGCAGCATCGTGGTTGCCGTCGGCTTGGGGCCTGGCGTGGCGCATGCAGCGAATGACGATGTTCTGGTGGATCTTTGCCGTTGTCATTCTCGGGTTCGCCTACGGCGCTGTGGGCAACGAGATCGACGCGATGGTGGGATCGTCGCAGCAAACCGCGGAGATGTTCGAGAAACTCGGTGGCGGCGGTACGGATCTGGTGGATTCGTACTTGGCCACTGCTCTCGGTCTCACCTCGATAGTGATCGCGGCATATTCGGTCCAGAGTCTTCTCCGGATGCGGGGCGAGGAAACATCGGGACGGCTCGAACCGTTGCTGGCAACCTCTTTGTCGCGGTGGAGGTGGATGCTTTCCCACCTGGGTGTGGTTGTGGGCGGTGTGATCCTCGCGCACGTCTTGATGGGTGCCTTCACCGGATTTGCCTTCGGGCTCGTCACGGACGACATCGGCGGCAACACACTTCGCATGACCGGCGCTGCCTTGGCCTATCTGCCTGCGGTGCTCGTAGTCGTGGGGTTGGTGTCGTTGGCTTTCGGACTGTTTCCGACCTACACGTCGGCGCTCTCCTGGGGAATCTTGGCGGCGTGCATCGTGCTCGGGCAACTCGGAACATTGCTGAAGCTGCCGCAGGTAGTGCTGGATCTGTCACCGTTCACCCACGTGCCGGGTGCCCCCGCCGAGCCAGTGACAGTTCTACCGCTGCTGGCAATGATCGTTGTGGCAGTAGTGCTTTCGACAGCATCGCTTGTTGCGTTCCGTCGTCGCGACCTCCAGGTGTAGTAGGGCTGAACTCAATTGGGAGTTCAACTCAGAATTCGACGAAGCTGGCGAGCTCGAGCAGCGAGCCGTCCGGTCGAGTCGAATAGTTCGGATTCGTCAACACAGAGAGTGTCTGTCGCCCAGGCGGTCCCGTGGCGTAGGCGATACCACGGTGACAGTGATTGGGGATCTGCCGTGAGGTGCTCCGGTGTGAAATGCGCGGTGAACTCGATAGTGGGTATAGCCACGGGCATCGTCAGTGTCGCGAACAATCCGGGCGGAAGCGCGTCAAGAAGGACCGCGGCGCGCTCTTGGGCCGTGAAATCGAGGTCTGTGAGCAATCGGATCCAGACGTCGAATTCCGGGGAGTCGCCACCGGCGAACGGCCTCGCGGAATTGATCGGCCGGATGTCGAGGTGCTGGGAGAACGGCACAAAATCCACCGGGATCTCCAGCGGCGGCAGGGTTGACGGGTCGGCCGGAGTCGGTTCGGCGACAGGGGCGGACATCGTTGTGCCTCCTGTGTCGCGGGCTAGCCGAACGAGAGCGGATCCCGAACCGGTCAGCGTGACGTGGCAACTGACGGTCCGCCCGCCCCGCATATCGTCGACAGTCAGCTCGGCCGGCCCCGGAGGGACGGGGCGGTCCAGGTGCGCCGTGACTGCCAGAGGTTCGGCTCCGGACGCGTCGGCAGCCACTCGCAGCATCCGTGCAACGGCGAGTCCGCCCTGAATGCCGTCGAAACTCCGCCAGCTGGAGTCGAATTCGGTGTGATGACACGCTGCGTCGGTCGACGGCGCTACCGTCGCGGACGCCTGACTATTAATTGCCATAGTCAGCACCCTAGGTGCTGACTATGGCTATGGCAAGCTAGGGTCACTCGGGAGTGCTGGACGACCCACCGAAGAGCATGTAGATGAGGATCTGAAGAATGCCGAGAGGATTGATCTCGCCGAGGCTGCTCATGTGTGAGGAACTCCTGTTTGCGGGGATGGGTGCTGTTGCGTCGCAACGTCACTGAAAGTACGGCAATTCAGACAATGCGGTGCGGAATTTACCGATAATTCACTGTCCGCGAGTCGGGCGACAGTGCAGGTAGGCGTCAGTGACTACGTCGAGAACGCGATTGCCGTCTGCATCGACCAATTTCGCTGTGATGGTGACCAATCCCCGCGCGCGATTGTCGAACACGACGTTGTCGACGGTGACCTTTCCGCTCAGGGTGTCACCGGGGCGAAGTGGACGTAGGAAGCTCACGTCGCGCATGGACTTTCCGGCGATCACGTTCCACTGGTCGTAGAGACTGTCGACCACCAACTTCTGGCAGATCGACAGGGTGTGCAGCCCGCTGGCGATCAACCCGCCGAAGACCCCGGACCCGGCGGCTTCCTTGTCGATGTGAAACCACTGGGGATCCCACTGGGTTGCGAACTCGACGATCTCCTCTTCGGTCACCGAATACGAGCCCAATGGGATCACTTGGCCGATCTCGAGATCTTCGGCGAACACTGTGCGTTGGTGAAGGGCGGCCGAATCATTCATGTCTGTGTGAATCTCCTGCGTGTTCCGGGTGTACTCGAAACATACTCCACGCAGTGCGTTCGGCTCCTTCGCAAGTCCTTGTCCAGGGTCACTAGAATCGTCACATGGTTGACGACGCGAAGATCGAGCCGAGGGCGCTGGCAGGAACGTGGCACTTAGAGCGCGACATCGTCGACCGCCTTTCCGGTTCCACCAAGCATGTCTTCGGCGAGACCACTATCTCCGACGCCGGTGACGGTCGGATGCGCTGGTACGAGAGTGGCACTCTGCGTGACGGCGATCTGGAATTGCCAGTGTTCCGCACTCTGTTCATTGCAAAGCGCGGCCTCGAATGGGCCGTGACATTCGAAGACGGCAGAGAGTTCCACGACTGGGCGCCGGGGGAGGAAGTCGAGCACCTGTGCGGTGCGGACACCTACCGCGGGCGAATCGACGTCACTGCAGTAGATGGATCGGCTTGGGCGGTCGTCTGGACCGTGACGGGGCCGAGCAAGAACTACACGATGACCACGCATCTCACCCGGCCCTGATCGCAGCGATCACCAGTTATTCGACGCCGATCGTCACCTCGGTGGACTTCACGAATACCGTTGCAGCTTGGCCTGGTTCGAGGTCGAGATCCAGTGCGGCATCGCGGGTGATCGACGAAGTCACGATCTGGTTGCCGCCGTCCAACTTCACCTTGACCGTTGCCATGACGGTGCCGAGGTTGACCTCGGTGATGGTGCCGGTGAGTTGATTTCGTGTGGACAGTCGCATCTCTGAAACTCCTGTGCTCTGGGGTGGGTGTACTTCGACCATAATCCGATGGTCGCGTATCTACCCAGCGATTCCGCAGGTGCGGACATGCGGGCACCGCAGGTGCGCGAATATTGTCGGGCGGTGGAGGTAGATTCCGGTCATGACTGAACCCGTGAAAGGCCCGGCGTCGTATTTTCCGTCGATCGAGAAGAAATACGGTCGGCCGATCGGTGAGTGGCAAGAGCTGATCAGAAGCTCAGACCTCACCAAGCACATGGAATTGGTGAATTGGTTGAAGTCGGAGCACGGGATGGGGCATGGGCACGCGAATGCACTTGTCGCCCATACGCTGAAAGAAGGCTAGTTCTTTTCAGGCGGCCGATGCGTCCAGCACCAACCAGCCGCCGTGATGCTCGAATACCTCGAACGGCACACCGGTCTGCCGGCCGACCGCACACAGTGACTCGAGATCGAACGTACGGATGTGGCCGTGGCACGCGGTGGCTTCGTCTTCGAAGGGGACGGCTATGACGACCCGTTGACGTGCGATTCGGAGTGCCTGCGCGATCACGGCTTCGCCGACCGAGTCGTCGACGTGCTCGAGGAGATGAATTGCGGTGACGGTGTCGGCGCTGTTGTCCGGTGCCGGTACTTCACCCGCGTCGCAGATCACCGTGTCGATCGTGATGCCGAGTTCGGGGGCTACCGCGTCGAGCAGGATCATCGTTCCGGGCAGGATGTCCGTGGCGGTCACGTCCATTCCGGCGCGCGCGAGCCGCAGGGGCAGGAAACCGAAGCAGGAACCCAGATCGAGTACGGAACCGCGAACCAGTTCTTCGGCTTTGTCGTGAATCGGCGCGAAATCTGCAGTGCCGTCCAGTAGTTCGGCAAGGGAGTTCCGGTAGTAGGTGGTCCAGGATTCGAGAGCGCCGTCCACGGTGGACCTAACCAGTCCGACCATCGTCAACTCGAATTCGTCCTGACCGAACTCCGCGTCCTGGATCGATGAGGTGACTCCGGCCACGAGTCGCTCGCTCAGATCGGCGGGAGTGAGGGAGTGCCTGACGTGGAGTCGGCCGCCTCGACGATCGAGCGAGATCGGACCGGAATCGACACGCTCGACGGTGACATGCCCGAACGACCACAAGCCCGGCGTCGACGGTGCCAGTGAATCCAGGACCGGTTCGTTCGTGATGGTGGACATGATCGCCTTTCTCAGGTGGTGATGCTTCTCAGGTGGTGATGCCGGTCCGCAAGGACTGCGTGCCTGTTTTCAAGAGTTCCGGTAGCTCGAGTGAATCGTCGGTGAGCCACTGTTCGTACGCCGACATGGCGACCCCGAGCAGAAGATAGCCGACCGTGCGTGGGCCGTGATCGGTCGGCTCGAGATTCATTCGGCGTGCGACGTAGTCGGCGACCACCTGCCGCCAACCTTCGTACATCACCACAGAGTATGCCTGAAGCGTCGGAACTTCGAGGATCAATTCCATCCGTTTGCGATGTACCGCAGTCTCTTCCGGCGGGAAGGTGTTGAACGTCAACAATGCGGATTCGAGTGCGTCGACCAACGGTATGTCAGCGGGCAGTGAATCCAGGTGCTCGCGCATCTCGTCGAGATGTCCGTCGAAGTCGCCCCAGGGGACGGCGTTCTTGGACGGAAAGTAGCGAAAGAAAGTCCGACGCGCGATGCCGGCGGCGTCGGCTATCTGGTCGACGCTCACCTCGTTGAAGCCGACGGTGGAGAACAGTTCGATGCCGATCGTGCTGATTCCCTCCCTCGTTGTGGAGGGGCGACGACCTATCCGAGCGGACGGTTTCTTGCGGCTACGCATACTTTTTTCGCTCCATGTGTGTCATTCTGCACTCGATGCCATTACAGTGGTGAACCGAGTCACAGTGAAGTCCCACTAGTGACCACCAACTCCCAGGTTGGAAGTCTGATCTACAGACTTCCAGACGGAGTGCGACCGCAGGAGGAATCCATGTCAGATCGTGACAACAAGGCGCTCGAGAACGACCTCGTCGAGGAGTCCCTCGTTGAGGAAGTTTCCATCGACGGCATGTGCGGCGTGTACTGACCGTGTCTGCTTTGGATCTCGATGCGGGGTGGAAACTCCACCCGCAGGTAGCGCTTCGCCCCGAACCTTTCGGGGCGTTGCTCTACCACTTCGGAACGCGCAAGCTGTCGTTCCTGAAGAACACGACCATCGTTGCGGTGGTCAAGGCGTTGCCAGACCATCCTGATGTCAGGTCCGCACTACGTGCGCAAGGCATCGAAGATGACGCGGCTCCCCAATATGCCCGCGCGCTGAGCACTCTCGCCGATTCGCACATGATCGTGCCTGTCTGAGCCAGACGCTCGCCCCCACGTGCGGAACAGCCCTTCTGCACGTTCGCCCGCTTCATTTCTTCGCGAGGACACAGCCATGACCTCAGTTCTTGAACAGCCCTCTCCGCCCGCCAAGGTGGGTCGCCTCGTCGATCAGTTCGAACTCGGACTCGACGCCCCCATCTGCCTGACGTGGGAACTCACCTACGCCTGCAACCTGTCCTGCGTGCACTGCCTTTCGTCGTCGGGTCGCCGTGACCCCAACGAGCTGAGCACCGAACAGTGCAAGTCCATCATCGACGAGCTGCAACGTATGCAGGTCTTCTACGTCAACATCGGTGGCGGCGAGCCGACGGTACGCTCCGACTTCTGGGAGCTCGTCGATTACGCAACGGACCACCAGGTTGGCGTGAAGTTCTCCACCAACGGCGTGAAGATCGACAAGAAGGTCGCGGCACGGCTTGCGGCCAGTGACTACGTCGACGTGCAGATTTCCATCGACGGTGCCACCGCTGAGGTCAATGACGCTGTGCGCGGGCCTGGTTCGTTCGCAATGGCCGAGCGGGCTCTCGCGAACCTGAAGGAAGCCGGCTTCAAGGACGCCAAGATTTCGGTGGTCGTCACGCGGCACAACGTCAGTCAGCTCGACGAGTTCAAGGCTCTCGCGGACAAGTACGACGCGACCCTGCGCATCACTCGACTGCGCCCTTCGGGCCGCGGCGCCGACGTGTGGGACGACCTGCACCCACGCCCCGAGCAGCAGCGTGAGCTCTACAACTGGTTGGTGGCCAACGGCGAAGGCGTCCTGACGGGCGACTCGTTCTTCCACCTCTCCGCGTTCGGCGATGCACTGCCCGGTCTCAATCTCTGTGGCGCGGGCCGCGTCGTGTGCCTGATCGACCCGGTCGGTGACGTGTACGCATGCCCGTTCGCGATTCACGAGCAGTTCCTCGCCGGAAACATCGTGAAAGACGGTGGATTCCAGGAAGTCTGGCAGCACTCGGACCTGTTCGAGGAGCTGCGCTCGCCGCAGACCGGTGGCGCCTGCAGCAAGTGCAATCACTACGACTCCTGCCGGGGTGGCTGCATGGCAGCCAAGTTCTTCACCGGACTGCCGATGGACGGACCTGACCCCGAATGCGTCATCGGTAACGGTGAAATGGCATTGGCGTCGGCGGGAGAGGTCCCGAAGTCCAGCGTCGACCACTCCCGTTCCGGTCAACGTAAGACCCCACGTGCATCGGTGCCACTGACACTGATGATGCGTCCGCCCGCCAAGATTTGTGACGAAAACCCGCTTGCGGGAATGCAGTAACTACTGCGCGATACCGACAGTGCGGCGAAAGCTGCACCCCAGAGAGGTCAGTTCAATGGCTAAGAATGCTTTCTTCGAGACGGTGGCAGAAGCACAGCGCCGTGCGAAGAAGAGGTTGCCCAAGTCCGTGTACGCGGCGTTGGTGGCGGGATCCGAGAAAGGGCTGACGGTCGACGACAACGTCGCGGCATTCAGCGAACTGGGCTTCGCTCCTCATGCTGCGGGACTGTCGGACAAGCGCGAGATGTCCACCACCATTATGGGCCAGGACATTTCGTTGCCCGTCATGATTTCACCGACCGGTGTGCAGGCAGTGCACCCCGACGGTGAGGTAGCGGTAGCTCGTGCGGCTGCAGCACGGGGAACAGCCATCGGACTGAGTTCTTTCGCCAGCAAGTCCATCGAAGAAGTTGCCGCGGCCAACCCGCAGGTCTTCTTCCAGATGTATTGGGTCGGCAGCCGCGACGTGCTCCTGCAGCGTATGGAGCGCGCTCGCGCTGCCGGTGCCAAGGGCCTGATCATCACCACCGACTGGTCCTTCTCGTACGGTCGCGACTGGGGCAGCCCGTCCATCCCCGAAAAGATGGACCTCAAGGCGATGTTCCAGTTCGCTCCCGAGGGCATCATGCGCCCGAAGTGGTTGCTGGAGTTCGCCAAGACCGGCAAGATCCCCGACCTGACAACACCCAACCTCGCGGCTCCCGGCCAGCCGGCACCGACGTTCTTCGGCGCGTACGGCGAGTGGATGCAGACCCCGCTTCCGACTTGGGAAGACATCGCCTGGCTTCGTGAGCAGTGGGGTGGACCGTTCATGCTCAAGGGCATCATGCGCATCGACGACGCCAAGCGAGCTGTCGACGCCGGTGTCTCCGCTATCTCGGTCTCCAACCACGGTGGTAACAACCTCGACGGCACCCCGGCACCGATCCGCGTGCTCCCGGGCATTGCCGAGGCCGTGGGCGATCAGGTGGAAGTTGTTCTCGACGGCGGCATTCGACGCGGCGGCGACGTCGTCAAGGCGCTCGCACTCGGAGCCAAGGCCGTCATGCTCGGGCGCGCCTACCTGTGGGGTCTCTCGGCAAACGGCCAGGCCGGTGTCGAGAACGTGCTCGACCTGATGCGGATGGGCATCGACTCGGGGCTGATGGGCCTTGGCCACTCGTCCATCACCGAACTGAGCCCGGCAGACCTGGTGGTCCCGGAAGGCTTCACGCGCTCACTGGGCGCCAGCTGAGATTGCGGTTCCGATAGAGCTGTGAGTTGACACTCGACGAACACACAACCCTGGCCGGACGCTTCGTCCGGTCCAGGGTTGTTTTCGGTCCGCATGAGACCAATCTTGCTGTGGGGAGATCGCTTTCCGATCGGCACCGTGCGTACTACCAGCGCCGCGCCGAGGGCGGAGCCGGGATCGTCGTCACCGAAGTGGCCTCGGTATTGGAGAACGACTGGCCGTACGAGCGGGCACCGCTGGCGTCGGAGTGCGGACCGGGGTGGCAATCGATCGCGGCTGCATGTGCTCCGTACGGAACGCTGGTTCTTGCCGGGCTCGGTCATACCGGGATGCAGGGATCGAGCGCCTACTCCCAATCGGTGCTGTGGGGACCGTCAAGAGTGGCCGACCCGGTGACGCGTGAGTTGCCGATGGCAATGGGGCAGCCGGAAATCGACCAGCTGATAGCCGGCTTTCGTGAAGCGTCGGCAATGGCCATCGCTTCGGGAATGGACGGAGTGGAACTCGATGCCGGTCCTCGAAGCATTCTGCGACAATTCCTTTCGGGTCTGACCAACACTCGGCAAGACCGATACGGCACTGATCGCGTTGCCCTTGTTCGCGAGATCATCTCGGCAGTGTGCGAGGTAGTCGGATCGGATCACGTTGTCTCCCTGCGGTTGTCCTGCGACGAGGAAGCGTCATGGGCGGGACTGACACCCGATCTCGCCGCCGGTTTTGCACGCGATCTGTCGCCACTACTCGATCTCCTTGTCGTCGTTCGTGGCGGACTCTATTCGTCGGAGGGGTACCGACCCGACTTTCACTGCCCGCCGAACTTCAACCTCGATCTGTGCCGTGAGATCAAGGCCGCGGTCTCAATTCCGGTTGTCGTGCAGGGGAGCGTCGTGGACATCGCCGACGCTCATGCAGCGCTGGAAGTAGCCGAGTTCGTCGAGATGACCAGGGCCCAGATCGCGGACCCGGACCTGGTCGTGAAAGCCGCGCGCGGTGATCGTCCACGGCCGTGTGTGCTCTGCAATCAGACGTGCCTCGTGCGTGATCCTCGCAACCCGGTCGTGACGTGCGTGGGGAATCCGAGCGCGGGTTTCGAGACGGTGGACCCCGATGAGCGAGAGCAGATTTCGACACCGGGAGCCGTGCTGGTCGTGGGGGGTGGCCCCGCCGGGATGGAAGCCGCGCGGATCTCGGCGGTGGCGGGGCACTCGGTCACACTCGTCGAGAGTTCATCGCAGTTCGGCGGCATGATCCGAACTTTTGCGCGAGGTAACGGCCGCAGCCGGTTCACACTCCTCGCACAGTGGCTCGAGGACGAATGCCGTCGTAGCGGCGTGACGATGCGGACCGGGGCGGCGGTCGAGGCGCAGGACCTGAGTGAGGCACGTAGTCGGGGCGAGCTGATTGTTTTTGCCACCGGTAGCGCTGCGCGGCCGCCGACGTATCCGGTCGACGATTCGGTTCGGTGGTTGGATGCGTCGGAAGCCTTCGGGAAGTTGACCACCGTGGGGCCGGGTCCGGTCGCGCTGATCGATCCGCTCGGTGGACCGATCGCGGTGGCGCTCGCCGAAGCACTCGCGGTCCAGGGCGTCTCCGTCTCGATTGTGACCCCGGACAGCATCGTCGGTTCGAGGCTCGGTGCGAGTGGGGATCTGGTCGGCGCCAACACGCGCATCCAGCAGGCCGGGGTCACCAGGGTGCTCGCGTCCCGTGTCATCGAAATCGCCTCAGGGGCCGTCTGCGTCGAGCACGTTCATACCGGCGAGCGGTCACAGCTCGAGTGTGAAGTGGTGATCGACTGCTCGCCTCGTCTGCCGAACGAAACGCTGAAGGAAGCGGCCGACATCCAGGTGGGTGACTCGGTTGCCCCGAGAACTGTTCTCGAATCCATCCGCGAAGGGCGCTTTGCAGGGTTTACTACTAGAACGAGTTTCAATTCTGCAGAGAGGGCTATCTCATGACACAGGGTTCAGTTCGTTCGCTCGAAGGTCGCGTTGCTTTCATCACCGGCGCAGCGCGCGGTCAAGGACGTGCACACGCGGTCAAGATGGCGCGCGAGGGAGCAGCGATCATCGCAGTCGACGTGTGCGCGTCGGTGGCGTCGGACAATTCTTACGACGCAGCAACTTCCGAGGACTTTGCCGAGACGATACGTCTGGTCGAAGCGGAGGGTGGGAAGATCCTCGCCCGCGAGGTAGATGTCCGTGACGGCGCAGCGCTCACCGCGGTGGTCAAGGACGGTGTCGAGCAGTTCGGACGCCTCGACATCGTGGTCGCCAATGCCGGGGTCTGTAACTGGAATCGATTCTGGGAAATGTCGGACGAGCAGTGGGAAACCCTGATCGACATCAACCTGACCGGAGTCTGGAAAACCCTCAAGGCATCGGTGCCGGCGATCATCGAAGGTGGGCGCGGTGGATCGATCATCGTGGTCAGTTCGGTGGCCGGACTCAAGGCGCTGCCCGGACAGGCGCACTACGCGAGCGCCAAGTTCGGTCTCGTCGGTCTGACGCAGGCCGCGGCAAAGGAACTGGGGGAGTACAAGATCAGGGTAAACTCGATCCACCCTTACGGAGTAAATACGCCGATGGGGGTCGACCAGGGTGCGCTCGAGGTGTTTGCAAAGTTTCCGCAGTACCTTCCCAACTTCACTCCGATCCTCTCGGACATCGCGTTCGCCGAACCCGACGAGATCGCCGATACCGTTCTGTGGCTCGCGGGTGACGGTTCACGCACCGTCACGGCAAGTCATATCGCTCTCGATCAAGGAAACTCCAAGGTCTGATGACGCCGTACCCGCGCCTCTTCGCGCCACTGCGCCTGGGCAACCTGACACTCCGCAATCGGGTCGTGTTCTCCGCACACCTGACCAATTACGCGGAGAACGGGTTGCCGACGGAGCAGCACGCGAGCTACTACGAGGCGCGGGCACGCGGCGGTGCGGGTCTGATCATCACCGAGGAACACTCGACGCATCCTTCGGATCGACCGTACGAGAAGATGATTGCGGGCTATCGGCCGGAAGCGATCGAGGGATACCGGCGGATCACCGACGCCGTTCATGCGCATGGTTCGTCGATTCTCGCGCAGATCAACCACAACGGGGGTCAGGGCGCTGGAACCTATTCGCGATCGCCGCTGTTGGCGCCGAGCGCCGTTGCGGATCCGTTGTTCCGCGAGGTGCCCAAGGCTGTCGACGACGCGGACATTGCCGAGATTCTCGCAGGGTTCGCCCTTGTTGCGCGCAACTGCGTTGCCGGTGGCTTCGACGGGGTGGAATTGCAGGCGTCGCAGTCGTCCGTCGTGCGCGCGTTTCTGGCACCCTCGACCAACCTGCGCACCGATCGCTACGGCGGGGGCGTGGCAAATCGTGCTCGTTTCCTTCTCGAAGTGCTCGGGGTACTGCGTAAGGCCATCGGCCCGGATCGTGTGCTCGGTGTGCGCCTGAGTGGATACGAAGGAACGCGGGGTGGCATCGAACTGTCCGACGCGGTAACCACCGCCCAACTGATCGAAGCTGACGGTCACGTCGACTACATCAACACCACCGTCGGAATGGCCACGGAAACACTGCATCTGGTCGAAGCATCGATGGCTGTACCCACCGGCTACGCCAACTTCGTCCCGTCTGCGATCAGGGAGGTCATCGATCTTCCAGTCGTCGGAGTCGGCCGTTTCAAGACGCCGGAGCAAGCCGAAGCTGCACTCGAGGACGGTGTATGCGATCTGGTGGGCGTAGTTCGCGGGCAGATCGCCGATCCGGATTTCGTGAACAAGGCGCGTGCCGGTCAATCGTCACAGGTGCGAACCTGCCTGTCCTGCAACCAGGAATGCGTCGGGCGGATGGGTCTGGGGCGTTGGTTGGGGTGCACCGAAAATCCGCGCGCCGGTCGGGAATCGGTCCCACTGCCGATGCCGCGGCGACGGGGCCGCACGGTGATGGTAGTTGGCGGCGGCCCGGCCGGCCTGCAAGCTGCGGCCACCGCGGCCCAGCGAGGTCATGCGGTGACGCTGTTCGAGCGTGAACGAAGACTTGGCGGACAGATTCTTACCGCCTCGGTGGTATCGGTTCGCCGTGAGCTCGCCGACCTCGCGCGAAATCTCGAATCGGAGTGTCGCCGAAGCGGTGTGACGATCGAGCTGGGTGTTGGAGCTGACCTTGCGATTGTGGAGGAAAGGGCGCCCGACGTGGTAGTGATCGCAACCGGCGCGCGGCCCGTGCGCCCAACGTGGGCGGGTGGATCAGAGCGTGTCGTAAGTGTTCGAGACGTTCTCGACGGCAGGGTTCTGCCGAGCGGAACGGTGCTCGTATACGACGAGTTGGGATTCCATCAAGGTACGTCGGTGGCTGAATTCCTGGCTGATCGAGGTTGCGCTGTCACGATCGCGACCAACGGCATGGTGGTTGCCCAAGATCTGAGCGTCACCCTGGATTTCGAGGGGTGGAACCGCCGGGCGTTCGAGAAGTCGATCGTGCAACGGACGGATCTGATGGTGACTTCGGTGAGCACTGGAGCCTCGCCGCTCGTGAGCTTGGTTCACCTTCCGACGGGTGTGGTCGAGGAAGTTGCGGTCGACTGGGTGGTCTTCGCGACACAGCAGGAACCTGTAGACGAGTTGTGGAACACCTTGCAGGGAAGTTCTTTCGAGATATTTCGCATCGGTGACGCCTTGTCTCCGAGACGTTCGCACGCAGCGGTCATCGAGGGGCATCGGGCTGCGTTGGCGATTTAAGTCGTCCGTTTTGTCTCTGGTTCTCGAAAGTATGTTCGATTAAACTTTCGGTATGAACAGTCGGGAAGCGTGGCAGCTGGATGGTGAGGACCTCAAGGGTGAGGTTCTCGATCTGGTGCACGCCCGGCACGAGTTGCAGTCGCGGATGGTGTTGCTGATCGTGGAGATGTTTTCCCGTGAGGTTCTCGGCGGGAGGGTTTCCGGGCGATCGCACAGTGGTTGCATGGTTCGACGAATTTGGAGATCGGTGAGTGCAGTCTGCTGGTGGGGTTGGCGCGGTTGTTGATGCTCGAACCTGTTGTGGCGGATGCGTTTCATCGGGGTGACGTGGATGCGTTGAAAGCCCGGCAGGTGGCGTCGTTTTGCCAGCATCCACCGAAGAACATGACCCCGGCGGATGTGGACAAGGCCCGCAGGATTCTGTTGGGGTTGGCGTCGAAGAACATCGCGGATTGTGATGCGGTGCGGGCAGCGATTCGCCGGATCGAGAAGCAATTTGGCAAGCGCGAGGACGGTGTTCCGGTCGGGGAAGACTCTGAGCGCAACGAGTTCTACGCCTCGAAAGGCCTGTACGGCAGAGTAACTGTGAAGGGCGACCTAGATGCTGTGAACGGGGCCCGTCTGATCACGTTGTTGTCTAGCCTGTCCGCTCCGACACCGGAGAACGACGGCGTGAAAGACACGCGTACTCCGGCATTACGGCGTGCGGACGGGTTTTGCGAGTTGTTGCGCCGGTACGAGCGGGCGGGGTTGGGTCAGATCGAAGGCGGCGTGAAACCGCACATCACGGTCACAGTATCGGCGAAAGACATGACGGACCTGCAAGCGTTGAAAGACCTCCTGCCGTCGACGGAGGAACTCGGGTTCGCGTGGACGGATTGGGTGGGGCCGATCAGTCTCGATACCGCCCGGATGTTGGCCTGCGACTGCACCGTGACGCGAATTTTGTTGGATGAGAATGGTGTTCCGCTCGATTGCGGCAAGGAAGTAAGAACGGCGACAGTTCCGCAGCGAAGTGCTCTTGCGGTTCGGGATGGTGGGTGCGCATTTCCGGGGTGCGGGACGCCGTCGGGGGGGGGGGGGGGCGATGCTCACCATATTGTTCACTGGAATGATGGTGGCCCAACGGATCTCGACAATCTGATCTTGTTGTGCGGGCATCACCACTGGACGATGCACCACACCGAGTGGCGAGTGGAGATCGGCCCGGATCGGAAGACGATGTTCTATCCGCCGATGTCGATCGATCCGTATCAGCATCCGATCGGCGGGAACAGTCCACCGACAGCGGCGTGAACCGCGACAACTGAAAACTCATACACCGGGGCACAACCATGCCCCGGTGTATCCGCATGCTGTGTTGCGGTGGGAGGGGCCGGCACCAATACGATCGGGGGATGAGTTCTCCGCGTGACCTTGCTGCCATCCCGAGTCCGGCGCTCGAGGGCACTGCGCTCACCGTCGTGGTCCCGGTCGGTTCTTTCGAACAACACGGACCGCACCTGCCTCTCGATACCGACACTCGGATCGCGAGAGCAGTCGCACAGGCCCTGCCCGACGTCGTCGTGGCCCCGGCCATCGAATACGGGGCGAGCGGCGAACACGAAGGGTTTGCCGGCACGATTTCGATCGGTGCCGAGGCTATGGAAACCCTCGTCGTCGAATACGGAAGGTCGGCGTTCAGATGGACGAAGCGGGTGCTGTTCGTCAACGGCCACGGCGGAAATGGTCCCGCGCTGGCCAAAGCTGTGGCACTTCTTCGATACGAGGGACGTGACGCCGCTTGGGTGCCGTGCGCTGTTGCGGGTGCCGATGCGCACGCGGGACACACTGAAACGAGCCTATTGCTGCACCTTTCGCCCGATTTGGTGCACATGAGCCTTGCTGAGACAGGAAATTTGTCTCCTATCGCGGACCTGATGCCAGGAATGCGTTCGGGCGGTATGGTCGCTGTGTCGCAAAACGGCGTTCTCGGCAATCCAGTCGGGGCTACCGCCGAAGACGGCGCATACATCTTCGGTGAGTTGGTAGGACGCGTGACGGATGGACTGGCCCGGTGGGAGCCTGGTCCAGATGGGAGGCTTCGGTGACGACCACGACCGAGTGGGGGCGGACGGTCCACCTGCGACGGCTTTCGAGGCTGCGACGAGTTGCAGCACGACGGGCTACGTCCCTTACGATCATTTGATGCGACCAGCAAGACTCCCCGACGGCTTCGGCATTCGGTTGGACCCCAAGGTGCGCACGTACTCGGGCGGCCGGGTGCTCATCGGCGGCTCTCCGACACGGATGCTCAAGCTGGCTCCGACGGCTGCGGCGATGATCGGTGACGGCTTCCTCGAGGTGGTCGACCAGCAGAGCGCTGCGGTTGCTCGTCACCTTCTCGATTCAGGCGTCGCGAATCCTCGTCCGATGTCGACACCGTCTGCGGCAGATGTCACCGTCGTGATTCCGGTCAAGGACAACCAGGCCGGCGTCGAACGCCTACTGCCCGTCCTCAAGGATCTGACCGTCATCGTTGTCGACGACGGTTCGGAAGTGCCGGTGGAGCCCCGTCGCGCCTGCCCGGGCACCGGAACCATCACAGTGGTGCGGCACGAGAGCGCCCGCGGACCCTCGGCAGCGAGAAACTCGGGATTGCGTTCGGCCCAAACACGTTTCGTAGCTTTCCTCGACTCCGACGTCATACCGCGTGCCGGTTGGCTCGAGTTGATGTTGGGCCACTTCAGCGATCCAGGGGTTGCCCTTGTTGCGCCCCGCATCGTCGCCCTCGATCCGTACGGGACGGCGCTGGCGCGGTACGAGAACATGCGATCGTCTCTCGACCTCGGACGCAAAGAAGCTGCGGTGAAGTCGGGAAGTCCGGTCGCCTATGTTCCCAGCGCGGCCGTGATCGTCCGGCGCGACGTGGCACTCGAATGCAACGGTTTCGACGAGAGTCTCGAAGTGGCTGAGGACGTCGATTTCTGCTGGCGACTGCAGGCTGCGGGTTGGCGACTGAGGTACGAACCGGTTGCGCATGTCGCCCACGATCATCGAGTTCAGTTCGACAAGTGGTTCGCCAGGAGAGCGTTCTACGGCACGGGCGCGGCGCCGTTGGCTGCAAGACACGAGGGTTCGGTTCCGCCGATGGCGATGTCGTTCTCGACGCTCTTCGCGTGCATCGCCGCCGCAACACTGACCCGTTCCGGTCTTGCGAGTGCGCTGGGCGCTCTGCTCTTCACGGTGTATCGCCTGCGAAAGATGTTCAACGGGCTGAGTCAGCCCACCCGGATCGCAGCGATCCTCACTGCGCAGGGGTTTGTCGGAGGATTCTGGCAACTCGCCTCGGCGATGTGTCGTCACTACTGGCCGGTGACTCTTCTGGCGGTGATCGCCTCCCGTCGAATTCGGCGACTGGCCGTCGCTGCGGCAGTCACCGAAGGTTTGGTGGACTGGTATCGCCACCGTGAGCCAGGCGGGCTGGGTCCGGTTCGGTACGTCTTCTTCAAACGAGCAGACGACATCGCGTATGGGGCCGGACTCTGGCGGGGCGCGTTCGACGCCCGTGACTGGGCGGCGCTGAAACCTCGAATCACCAAGTGACAGAAGCCGACTACGCAGACTTCCTGGTTGTCGGTGGTGGCACGTGTGGCTGCGTCGTCGCAGCCAGGCTCAGTGAAGATCCATCCGCCACGGTGATGCTCCTCGAATCGGGAAGCGGATATCGTTCGGCGCTCGAACTTCCGGACGTCCTGGGTGATCCGTACCGACTGCCGGTCGGACCTGCGAGCGAATACACGTGGACGTATCCGGTCGAACTGACACCGCGTCGGGCGTCCACGATTGCGCGCGGGCGGACACTCGGTGGGTCCGGGGCCGTCAACGGTGCATACTTCATGCGCGCGACCCGCGCAGATTTCGAGAACTGGCCGAGTGCTTGGCGATACGACGACGTCTTGCCGTACTTCAAGAAGTCTGAGACGGATCGTGATTTCGAGAGCGAGTTCCACGGGACCGCCGGTCCGATCCCGGTCGAGCGTCGAGCGTGGGACCAACTGCATCCACTGAGCGGTGAGTTTCATGCGGCAGCGCTCGGAGCAGGTTTTCCCGACGACGTCGACAAGAATGCGCCGGACTCGTTCGGCGTCGGCCGAGTGCCACTGAACGTGGCGGATCATCGTCGGATCAGTACTGCGATCGGGTATCTGATGCCGGCGTTGCACCACCCGAATTTGCGGGTGGAATCCGGAGTGAACGTCATTCGCATCGTATTCTCGGGAACCCGTGCGGTCGGCGTCGACGTTCTCGACGACGGCAACGTCCGACGCATTCATGCCGACCACGTGATCGTGTGTTCGGGTGCGGTGGCGACGCCGCACATTCTCTTGAATTCCGGTGTTGGTCCGGCGGAACAACTTGCAGAGCAAGGAGTTTCCGTCATTCTCGATCGACCTGGCGTCGGCCAGAACTTCGTCGACCATCCGGAAGTGCTGCTGCCGTACCATTTTTCGACGCCTCGTGCGATTCGCTCGCAGACACCGGTGCTGGAGACTGCACTCAATCTCGCCGAGCTTGAAATCCGCCCGTACACCGCATCTTTCACAGACTTGGTTCCCGGTGTGCCTCGCATGGATCGCGGCGTCGGGGTGGTCCTCATGGCGCCGCGCAGTCGTGGGAGCATCGAACTGGCATCGGGGGATCCCGCTGGGGCACCGCGTATTCGATACAACTACGTCGCGTCGACGCACGATCGAGCAGCCATTCGGGAAGGAATGCAGATCGCCGAGAACCTTCTCGAGTCGATCGCCGAGACCGGGTTGATCGATCGCCCCGTCGTGGAGTACACCGACGAGTGGATCGAATCTCGCCTCGGTACGTCCTTGCACATGTCCGGTAGCTGCGTGATGGGTGCCGAATCGGACCTGTTCGCAGTCGTCGATGATCGGTGCCGTGTGATCGGCGCGGCAGGACTCAGTATTGTTGACACGTCAATCCTGCCGACGATTCCGACCCGCGGCCCACACGCGACCGCGGTGATGGTCGCGGAACGAGCAAGCGCCATCCTGCTCCGTGACGAGTGGCCGCGAGGGGCAGCAGGCTAGGTCGACAGTCATACCGAATGGTCGTTCTCGCCTATGGGCTGTGATCGGCGTTACAGTGGTCCACGGAGCGGAGGAACGCAAAATATGGCACGTGAACAGGCTGTGTCCGGCAACCCGTGGGTGGCGGTCAGGCCAGGGGATGACGTCGCGTTACTCGCGCGGCGACTTTCGTCTGCCCATCAGTCGTTCATCGATGCCCGCGGCGTGCCCGGCCAAGGGCTGACCGACGACTCCCATGTCCGTTCGGTCGTGCTCGAGTCCTGGATGCGGAGCCGCAACAAGGGAGTAAATCCTGACGTTGTCGGCAATCCTGAGATGCTCGAGGGGTTGGAACTCGAAAAATATCGGTCCGCGCATCCCATGTCACTGATCCGTCCGGTGATTCGGAAACTCCTGGTGGAAGATGCTGCCGAGACCGGATTGCTGATCGCGATCAGCGACGCACACGGTCGACTGCTCTGGGTGGAGGGTGACAATTCGGCCAAGGACAAAGCGTTGTCCATGAACTTCGTCGAAGGCGCCGACTGGAGCGAAGATCGTGTCGGCACCAATGCGCCGGGAACGGCGCTTGCTCTCGATCACTCCGTACAGATTTTCGGATCCGAGCATTTCAACCGAACCGTGCACGACTGGAGTTGTTCGGCCGCACCCGTCCACGATCCCACCACTGGGCAAATCCTTGGTGCCATCGACATCACCGGTGGTCCCAGGGTCGCGGTTCCCGAAGTGCTGTCGCTGATCCGTGCAACTGTTGCGGCCGCCGAATCGGAATTGCGATTCCACCTCTTGAACTCGCCTATCCCGCTCAGCGCCACGGCTCCGCGCCTCGAAACATTCGGTGCCGGCCGGCCGACGCTGGTTCGCGGCGGTGACCGCATCCCGATTTCGCAGCGTCACGCCGAGATTCTCCTTCTGCTCTCCGAACATCCGGAGGGTCTGAGCTCCGACCACCTTGCGGTCCTGCTCGACGAGGGGGAGCTCGACGCAGTGACCATCCGCGCGGAAATGTCGCGGCTTCGTAAGGTTTTCGGCGCCGACCGGCTGGCTTCGCGTCCTTATCGGATCATCGCGGAGTTCACGACAGACGTCGGCGACGTGCGGGCAGCGTTGGATCGCGGAGACGCGGCGACGGCGATGAAACTGTATTCGGGCCCGGTACTGGCAGGCTCGGCCTCCCCGGGAATCGAAGAGGTGCGGGAAGAACTACGCACCAGGGTTCAGGCGGCTCTGCTGCGTGGAGGTGACGCCAACCTTCTGGCCCGGTGGACCACGTCCGTACATGGGCGCGAAGACTCCGTCGTGTGGGAGGCCTACCTGTCCACGTTGGATCCTCAATCTCCGCTGTATTCGCAGGTCCAGGCAAGAATTGATCTCCTCGACCGCCAATTGGGCATCTGAGAATCATCTGCGTTTCTCGCACGCAACGTACTTGCAACGTTGCAACTCCTAGTGTTGTGAATCACACCCCACCGGGGGGTGGGATTGCAGTCACCGATTTGGTGGGTGCGCCCAGGAAGATCACGTTTACATAGGAGCTTGCAATGACCGTGTACGCCCGTCCAGGTACCGCCGACGCGATCATGTCCTTCCAGTCTCGATACGACAACTGGATCGGCAACGAATGGGTTGCTCCGGTCAAGGGTCAGTACTTCGAGAACCCGACACCGGTGACCGGACAGAATTTCTGTGATGTGGCTCGTTCCACCGCAGAAGACATCGAGCTCGCTCTCGACGCAGCGCACGCAGCAGCTCCGGCCTGGGGCAAGACCTCGGTCGCCGAGCGCGCGATCATCTTGAACAAGATCGCTGATCGTATGGAGGAGAACCTCGAATCCATCGCACTCGCCGAGTCGTGGGACAACGGCAAGCCGATCCGCGAGACCCTCAACGCCGACATTCCGCTCGCCATCGATCACTTCCGCTACTTCGCGGGAGCTATTCGCGCACAGGAAGGTTCGCTTTCGGAGATCAACTCCGACACCGTGGCGTACCACTTCCACGAGCCGCTCGGCGTAGTCGGCCAGATCATTCCGTGGAACTTCCCGATCCTCATGGCCGTGTGGAAGCTCGCTCCCGCCCTTGCTGCCGGCAATGCCATCGTGCTCAAGCCTGCCGAGCAGACACCCGTCTCGATCCTGCACCTCATCGGCATCATCGGTGACCTGCTGCCTGCCGGTGTGCTCAACATCGTCAACGGCTTCGGCGTCGAGGCCGGAAAGCCGCTCGCGTCGAGCCCGCGTATCAAGAAGATCGCGTTCACCGGTGAAACCACCACAGGTCGCCTGATCATGCAGTACGCGTCGCAGAACCTCATCCCCGTGACCCTCGAACTCGGTGGCAAGAGCCCCAACATCTTCTTCTCCGACGTCCTCGCCTCCAACGACGACTACCAGGACAAGGCACTCGAGGGCTTCACGATGTTCGCCCTCAACCAGGGCGAGGTCTGCACCTGCCCGTCACGTTCGCTGATCCAGGAAGACATCTTCGACGAGTTCCTCGCGATGGCCGCCATTCGCACCAAGGCTGTGCGCCAAGGGGATCCGCTCGACACCGACACCATGATCGGTGCCCAGGCCAGCAACGATCAGCTCGAGAAGATCCTCTCGTACATCGAGATCGGCAAGGCCGAAGGCGCCAAGGTCATCACCGGTGGTGAGCGTGCCGAACTCGGCGGAGACCTGTCCGGCGGCTACTACGTCCAGCCGACGGTGTTCACCGGCAACAACAAGATGCGCATCTTCCAGGAAGAGATCTTCGGACCCGTCGTCTCGGTCACCTCGTTCAAGGACTACGACGAGGCCATCGAAATCGCCAACGACACGCTCTACGGTTTGGGCGCCGGTGTCTGGTCCCGCGACGGCGGAGTCGCGTACCGCGCAGGCCGCGACATCCAGGCCGGTCGCGTCTGGACCAACACGTACCACCAGTACCCGGCACACGCCGCTTTCGGTGGATACAAGCAGTCCGGCATCGGCCGCGAGAACCACCTGATGATGCTCTCGCACTACCAGCAGACCAAGAACCTCCTGGTCAGCTACGCCCAGAAGGCTCAGGGCTTCTTCTGATCGACCCACCGGCACCCGTGAGCCCCTCGCTGCGGGTGCCGGTGCGCAAGACTGCACACGCGAAACCTGCACAAACACACGGAGGTTGGAATGAGCGCCACGGACACACCCGATACCGGCGCCGTTCCACCCCGGTTGGTGACCACCGCTGGGGCGGCTGACCTGCTACGCCGCCTCAGCGGGACTCACGGCGAACTGATGATGCATCAATCCGGCGGATGCTGCGACGGCTCGGCCCCGATGTGTTATCCCTCAGGCGAATTCATCATCGGGGACCGTGACGTACTACTCGGAATCGTCGATCTCCGACTTGCTGTCGGAGAGATTCCCGAAGACCTTCCCACCGGAACCGACGCTGTACAGGTCTGGATTTCCGGATCACAGTTCGAAGCCTGGAAGCACACCCAGTTGGTGCTGGACGTCGTGCCCGGCCGCGGCAGCGGATTCAGCCTGGAGTCTCCTGAAGGATTCAGATTCCTCAGTCGAGCAAGGGCATTCACACCGGACGAAAACGAAGCACTCGGCGCTTCGAGCATTCTCGTAGGCGCTGATTGGGAAGCGGGCGTGCGTCCTTCGCCCCCGACGGTTCCCCAGGTCGTCGCCGAGGCCGTCGATGCCTGCCCGGTGCCGGGCGCGGCCGCCCGATCGTGAGAACGGCCGCCTGAAGAAGATCTGAACAGACTCGGGGCCGCTCACATGACAGCCAGTTAACAGCACGGTCATCTCCAGGCGACCTTCTCCGTACATCGCCCACATACCGTTCATTTCACGCGACGCATCCACCGTGCGTCGTCTCATTCTTGACCGATTCAGAGGATGGACATGTCTCTTTCCGACCACGCAACCGGCAAAAACGCCGGTGCCGCGGGTGCACACCACGACGGCGCAGACTTCCATGCGGAAGACAATTCGTATCTGGAGAAACGAACACTCCGAAAGGGAACAGCAGGGTGGGTGCTGCTTGCGGGGTTGGGTGTCAGCTATGTGATTTCCGGTGACTATGCCGGCTGGAACAACGGTCTGGCCGAAGGTGGTTTCGGTGGCCTTCTCATCGCGGCCGTCGTCATCGCGGGTATGTACCTGGCGATGGTGCTCGGTATGGCCGAGATGTCGTCGGCACTTCCTGCCGCTGGTGGTGGATACACGTTTGCGAGACGGGCCATGGGGCCCTGGGGCGGATTTGCCACCGGCACAGCAATTCTCATCGAGTACTCGATAGCACCCGCAGCGATCGCGACCTTCATCGGTGCGTACGTCGAGTCCCTGAACCTGTTCGGGATCACCGACGGCTGGTGGGTGTACCTAGCGGTGTACGCGATCTTCATCGGCATTCACCTCACCGGCGCCGGTGAGGCACTCAAGGCGATGTTCATCATCACCGCCATTGCACTCGTCGGCCTGGTCGTGTTCGCGGTTTCGGCTGTCGGCCTTTTCGATTCGTCCAACCTCACCGATATCGCCGTCGACACCAGCGCAGTCGGATCGTCGTCGTTCCTGCCATTCGGTCTGCTCGGAATCTGGGCCGCCGTGCCCTTCGCGATCTGGTTCTTCCTTGCCGTCGAAGGTGTACCGCTGGCCGCCGAGGAAGCACGTGAACCGGAGAAGAACGTCCCCCGCGGCATCATCATCAGCATGTTGATCCTGATCGTCACAGGCGCAACGGTTCTCTTCCTCGCCACCGGTGCGCTCGGCGCCGACGCCCTGTCCACCTCCGGAAATCCGCTCGTCGAGGCGCTGGGGGACAGCGGAGCGGCAAAGGCCGTCAACTACATCGGACTTGCCGGTCTGGTCGCGAGCTTCTTCTCGATCATGTACGCGTACTCACGCCAGACGTTTGCGCTCTCCCGCGCCGGCTACCTGCCGAAGAACCTGTCGGTGACCAACAAGCGCAAGGCCCCCACTCTCGCGCTCGTCGTCCCTGGAATCATCGGCTTCGCGCTCTCACTCACCGGTGAAGGTGCCATGTTGCTCAACATGGCGGTGTTCGGCGCGGCAGTCAGCTACGTCCTGATGATGGTGAGTCACATCGTTCTTCGTAAGCGTGAGCCGAACATGCCGCGCCCGTACCGCACGCCCGGCGGTATCGCCACCACCTCGTTTGCGCTCGTGATCGCGGCAGTGTCGGTGGTGGCCACCTTCCTGGTCGATCCCGTTGCGGCACTGCTCACCTTGGTCGCCTTCGGCGTTCTGATGGCGTACTTCGGTCTCTACAGTCGCCACCACCTTGTTGCCAACTCGCCGGACGAGGAGTTTGCTGTACTTGCACAGGCGGAAGAAGAATTGGGATGAGTCGCGGGATGGCCAAGTATCACCAGCAGGTATCCGGAACCAACTACTCGTTCGACGGTCTCGTCGATCTGATGGCAAAAGCGACACCACTGCGGTCGGGTGACGAACTCGCCGGTTGCGCGGCAAGCTCCGATGCCGAACGCGCTGCTGCCCAATGGGTTCTGGCTGATCTTCCGTTGACGGTGTTCCTCGAAGACCTGTTGGTTCCGTACGAGGACGACGAGGTGACCCGGCTCATCATCGACAGCCACGATCGCCTCGCATTTGCGCCAGTGGCCCACCTGACTGTTGGCGGATTACGGGACTGGCTGCTCGAGACTGCGTCGGCGCCGGAAGCTTCAGCACGCTTGTCTGCCGTGAGTCCCGGTCTGACCCCCGAGATGGTTGCCGCGGTCAGCAAGATCATGCGCAATCAGGACCTGATCGCCGTCGCCAAGGCCATCACGGTCACCGCGGGGTTTCGCACCACCATCGGACTGCCTGGACGGCTGAGCACCCGACTCCAGCCAAACCATCCGACGGACGATCCACGCGGCATTGCGGCGGCCACATTGGACGGTCTCCTGATGGGATGTGGCGACGCCGTCATCGGCATCAACCCCGCGACGGATTCACCCCAGGCCACCTCGGATCTGCTCCACCTGCTCGACGACATCCGTCAGCGATTCGAGATCCCGACTCAGTCGTGCGTGCTCTCTCACGTGACCACCACGATCGGACTGATCGAATCGGGGGTGCCGGTCGATCTTGTCTTCCAATCGATTGCCGGTACCGAAGGCGCCAATTCCGGTTTCGGAGTGAACATTCCGCTACTGCGCGAGGGTAACGAGGCCGGACGCTCCTTGAACCGCGGAACGGTCGGCAACAACGTCATGTACCTCGAGACAGGGCAGGGGTCCGCCCTCAGTTCAGGTGCCCACTACGGCACCGGTGGAGTCCCGGTCGATCAGCAGACACTCGAGACCAGGGCATACGCCGTGGCCCGAGATCTCGAGCCGCTGCTGGTCAACACGGTGGTCGGTTTCATCGGTCCCGAGTACCTCTACGACGGCAAGCAGATCATTCGCGCGGGCTTGGAGGATCACTTCTGCGGAAAACTCCTCGGGCTGCCGATGGGAGTGGACGTCTGCTACACCAACCACGCCGAAGCCGATCAAGACGACATGGACAACCTCCTCACCTTGCTGGGCGTCGCCGGCGCGGCGTTCGTGATCGCGGTGCCCGGCGCCGACGACGTGATGCTCGGCTATCAAAGTCTGGCGTTCCACGACGCGCTGTATGTGCGTAAGGTCCTCGGTTTGCAGCCCGCCCCGGAGTTCGAGACCTGGCTCCACAATTTGGGGATGACCGACGCAAACGGTCGGGTTCTTCCGATCGACGCCGAAATGTCGCCGCTGCGGGCTTTGACGGTGAACTCATGACCGAAGATCAGGCGCCGATCCTCGATTTCTGGGGTCCACTGCGCAAGACCACACAATCGCGTATCGGGCTGGGGCGTGCCGGAGATTCGTTGCCCACCAAGCGGGTTCTCGAATTCAAGGCAGCACACGCCGCAGCCCGCGACGCAGTGCACGAGCCACTCGATTCCGAGACTCTCGCCAGTCGGGTCGACGGGGTGGGTATCGGGGCACCGGTGGTGGTCGCGAGCAGCGTCTCCACTCGCAGCGAATATCTCCGGAGACCCGACCTGGGGCGCCAGCCTGCTGACCTGAGCGCGATCAAGAGCTCCGACAAGGAAATCGGGTTCATCCTCGCCGACGGACTCTCCCCGCGAGCACTGATGGACCACGGCGAGCAACTACTGTCCGCGTTGGTCACGGTGTTGGGGGAGCGGTACTCGATTGCGCCGCCGGTGATCGCCACGAATGCCCGTGTGGCACTGGGTGATCACATCGCCGCCGCGATGGGAGTGCAGACGGCGATCGTCCTGATCGGCGAACGTCCAGGGCTCTCCGTTGCGGACAGCGTCGGGATCTATCTGACTCACCTTCCGCGCGTCGGTCGTACCGACGCGGATCGAAACTGCATTTCCAATGTCCACCCACCCGAGGGCCTCGGATACGAGCAGGCTGCTCGTGTCGTCCTGGGGTTGGTGACGGGAGCGCGCCAATTGGGCCGCTCCGGCGTCGACCTCAAGGACACCTCTCGCGCCGACGCCGTTGCGTCGGGAGAAGTGCTGACGCTCGACTAGTTGACAGCTGCACGGCATACCCGGGTCGATCGACACTTGGGTATGCCGTCGTACCCGAATCACGACGAAAATGAGGGAATCGATGTTCCGTTCGCTGCATGCCCGCGCCCTGTGTGCGTTGGCCGTAGGTAGTGTCCTGTTGAGTGCAACTGCATGTAGTTCGGCCGAGAGTACCACGAAAGAGGATGCGGCGCAGGGTAGTTCATCCTGCGCGGCGTTGGATCCCAGTCTGGCGTGGTACGGCGACAACCGTGTGAGGTTGGATGCCATGATGACGGAGTTCGGAACGTGTGGAGCTGCAGGTGATGTCGATGACGGCGCACCGTTGGCGCTCTTCGACTGGGACAACACAGTTGTCAAGAACGACATCGGAAGCGCCACTGCATTCTGGATGATCAAGAACAACAAGGTGTTACAGCCCGCCGGAGCGGACTGGGCAACCACCAGTCGCTTCATGACTCCAGCCGGCGCTGCCGCACTTTCCGTCGCGTGTGGCTCGGAGACCGCCCCGGGTCAACCCTTGGTAACCAGTACCGACTTGGACTGCGCTGACGAGATCGTTGCGGTACTCGAGGAGAAGACTCGCGACGGACAGGTTGCATTCGACGGCTACGATCACCGCCGGACCAAGGCCGCATACGCGTGGGCGGTGCAGTTGATGGCAGGGCACACCGAGGACGAGATCACCGAGTACGCCCGCGCAGCGCGTGCTGAGAATCTCGCTGCTGCAGAAGGATCCGATCAGACCGTCGGTACCACGGAAGTCGAGGGCTCGGTGCGTTACTACGCGCAAGTCGAAGATTTGGTGAAAACCCTCGGCGCTCATGGATTCGACGTGCGGATCATCTCCGCGTCGGCCGAACCGGTCGTTCGAGTCTGGTCGGAGCAGCTGGGATTGGATGCCGATCACGTGATGGGAGTTCGGCCGATCGTCGAGGGCGGCGTTCTGACGGGGCGCCTGCGGGGATGTGGTGGGGTTGCGGACGGTGACGACTCGGTCATTCCGTACATCGACGGGAAGCGGTGCCAGGTCAACGAGGTTGTCTACGGGGTCCAAGGGCCTACGGCGTTCGAGCAGTTGCCTGCCGATCGGCGTCAGGTGTTTGCTGCCGGTGATTCTGTCACCGACGTGACGTTCCTCGGAGATGCGACCGGTGCGCGCCTGGTGATCAACCGCAACAATCCCGAACTGATGTGCAATGCCTACGACAACAGTGACGGAAAATGGCTGGTCAACCCCATGTTCATCGAACCGAAAGCACAGGCGGATGCTCCCTATCACTGCTCGACCGATGCATACACCGACGCGGCCGGGGAGAAAGGCGCCGTGACTCGTGCGGACGGCAGCGTGATCCCCGATCAGGTGGATTCCGTCGCGTGACAGTCGGCTTGGTGCGGTGACTTCACAACGATCGATCGGCGTGTGATCTGATTCTTTCGAGCCCTTTGTCGGGCTGCGGAAACCCACGGGTGTCCGCTGTGATGCTGGAGCCGCAGAGGCGGCACGTGAGTAGGAGAAATCGATGGCCTTCGCTGGCAATGTGGACGAGTTGGCACTGCTCCAAGCAGTACGTCTCAAAGAGCGGGTCGGAGCGGTCGTCCTGGCCGAGCACTTGGGCGTCAGCGCAGCGTCCGGTCAAGCTGCGTACGACGCACTTGTCGCGCAGGGTAAAGCGGCCGAAGCAGAAGGTGTCATCAGCCTGACCGAGAAAGGCCTCGCGGAACTCGAAGATCAGTTGGACGCTGAGCGGGTCTCGATCGACGAGGACTCCATCGGCGAGGTGTACGAGGCTTTCGTTCCGCTGGACGAGGAGTTCGTTGCATTTATCGACGACGCAGACGCGAATTCCCTTGCCGAGCTGGACCGCCGGGCTGCAAACCTGTTCGACGATTTGTCGGCATTCGTTCCGCGGTTGTCCCGCTACCAGGATCTCTTCTCGGATGCTCTCGCGAAAGTTCAAGCGGGGGAGTCCAAGTGGATTTCAGAACCGATCATCGACTCCTACGCCACGGTGTGGGGAGAGATCCGTCAGGAGCTTTTCGGGGCTGCCGGAAAGGCTTGATTCGTAGCGCTGGACCTGACGCAGTTCAGCGTGGGCCGTCCGATTCGTGTGAACAAATCGGACGGCCCACGGCATGTGAAGAGCCGTGAAACTCGTTACCATTGCATACAAGTCGTGACTGAGATCACTCCTACCCCCTTTCGGGGGTAGTGCGGGGGTGAGCCACATCACTACCTTTCCTCCTATCGACGGTGATGCCCACAGGGCGACACCACGGGACCACGGAGGAATCGAGTGACCACAGTCTCTCCCACAGGCGGCAACAGCGCCGCCGGCGCCGGGGGTGCGAGTGCCGCAGGCGCGACACAACCCCCGCAGACCACCAGTGTGCGGCGCGTCGCGATCGCGAGCTGCATCGGCACGACCATCGAGTTCTACGACTTCTTCATCTACGGAACTGCTGCGGCACTTGTCTTTCCGACGGTATTCTTCCCCGCGCTCGGTGCCACCGCGGGAACCGTCGCGTCGTTTGCGACCTTCGCAGTCGCATTCATCGCCCGGCCCGTCGGCGCAATGCTGTTCGGACACTTCGGTGATCGCATCGGTCGCAAGAAGACTCTGATCTCGACGCTCCTGCTCATGGGTATCTCGACGCTCCTGATCGGCTTGCTACCCGGTGCGGCAACCATCGGTGTTGCGGCTCCGATCATCCTGGTGCTCTTGCGATTCGGCCAAGGCTTCGCGGTCGGTGGTGAATGGGCAGGCGCAACTCTGCTCACCGCGGAATACGCCCCACCGGGCAAACGTGGTCTGTATGCGATGTTCCCGCAGCTCGGCCCCGCAATCGCCTTCGTGCTCTCGAGCAGTACCTTCCTCATCACCGGCGCTGTTCTCGGCGATACCAACCAAGCCTTCCTCGACTACGGCTGGCGTATCCCGTTCTTGTTCTCCATCGTGTTGGTCGGCATCGGCCTCTACATGCGACTCGCCATCGAGGAGACCCCGGTCTTCAAGGCGGAGCAGGCAGAGCGCGTCGCAGAGCAGAAGAACGAAGCACCTCGCACCCTTCCGTTCCTGGATGCCTGGCGGTTCCAGACCAAGGAAATCCTGCTCTCGGCCGGCGCCCTCGCTTGCCTGTTCGCGTTCTTCTACATGGGCACGGCGTTCCTCACGAGCTACGGAACCAAGACCCTCGGCTTCTCCCGCCCGTTCGTCCTGTCGGTCGGTATCGCTTCCGCCTTCGTCTTCGGTGCGGCGATCATCGTCTCCGCCTTGTACTCGGACCGCATCGGGCGTCGCAAGGTCATCATGATCTCTTGTGGTCTGGCTGTGGTGTGGGCGCTCATTCTGTTCCCGCTTCTGGACACCGGAACACCGATCGCGTTCATCCTCGGAATGTTCGGCACGCTGATGATCTTCGGAATCGCGTACGGCCCCTGTGGTGCGCTGCTTCCGGAAATGTTCCAGACCCGCTACCGCTACACCGGTGCCGGCCTCGGCTACAACCTCGCCGGAGTGCTCGGCGGCGCAGTGCCGCCGCTGATCGCCGCACCGCTGGCCTCGGCCTACGGGAGTATGGCCATCGGAATCATGTTGGCAATCCTCGGTGTGGTGAGTCTGGTCTGCACCTGGGCGCTCGTCGAGACCAAGGACCACGCCCTGTAAACACTGTGCGCCTTTATTAACCGCCGGCGGTTAATAAAGGCGCACAGCAGGCGGGTGGGGTGTCCGGACTTCGAACAGTTACGGGCACCCCGCACCGGGAAGTATGTCGTGCATCACACCGAATCGAGTAAATTCGTAGATGAGAGGGTCCGCTGCGGCGGCCCCTCTCATAGGTGCCTGAACAGGTAACCGGAGAGGACAGAACACATGAGTACGCCGCTGCCCAGCTATACGTCCGGAGTATGGGACGGTCCGATGCTGGGCGACACCATCGGAGACAACCTCGATCGCACGGTTGCCGCACACGGCGACCGCGATGCGTTGATCGACCACGCCAGCGGTCGACGATGGACGTACCGGGAGTTCGCCGAGCAGGTGAACGGGCTCGCTGCCGGACTACTTTCCCGTGGTGTGGGGAAGGGCGACCGAGTGGGAATCTGGGCTCCCAACTGTCCGGAATGGACGTTCACGCAATACGCGACGGCAAAGATCGGCGCGATCCTGGTCAACATCAATCCGGCGTACCGCTCGCACGAGTTGCAGTACGTGCTCGAGCAGGCCGGGATCTCGACGCTGGTGTCTGCGGCCAGCTTCAAGACCTCGGACTACGCGTCGATGATCGAGACGGTGCGGCCGCAGTGCCCGGATCTGACGTCGGTGCTCCTGCTCGGTTCACCCGAGTGGGACGCGGTGCTTGCCGACGGGTTGGCGGCCCAGGCCAACGATCCGGCTCCGCTCGCAGCTGCCCAAGCCGCGCTGTCGGCCGACGACGCGATCAACATCCAATACACCTCGGGCACTACCGGTTTCCCGAAGGGCGCGACGCTCAGCCACCACAACATTCTCAACAACGGCTACTTCGTCGGCGAGTTGTGCCACTACAGCGAGGTCGATCGGGTGTGCATCCCGGTGCCGTTCTATCACTGCTTCGGCATGGTGATGGGCAACCTTGCGTGCACCAGTCATGGTGCTGCCATGATCATTCCGGGCCCCGCATTCGATCCGCGCGCTTCGCTCGAAGCCGTCCAGGCCGAAAAGTGCACGTCCCTCTACGGCGTTCCGACGATGTTCATTGCAGAATTGGCGCTGCCGGACTTCGACAGCTTCGATCTGTCGTCCCTTCGCACCGGCATCATGGCGGGTTCGCCCTGCCCGGTCGAAGTGATGAAGCAGGTCATCGATCGCATGGGTATGGCAGAGGTGTCCATCTGCTATGGCATGACCGAGACGTCGCCGGTGTCGCTGCAGACCCGCTCGGACGATTCGATCGAACAGCGCACCGAAACCGTCGGTCGGGTGGGGCCGCACCTCGAGATCAAGATCGTCGATCCGGCAACCGGACTGACGGTGCCGCGCGGCGAGCCGGGCGAACTGTGCACGCGTGGTTACTCGGTCATGCTCGGCTACTGGGAGAACCCGGAGAAGACCGCCGAGGCGATCGACGCTGCCCGGTGGATGCACACCGGAGACATCGGAGTCATGGACGAGGCCGGATACGTCGCTATCACGGGACGCATCAAGGACATGGTCATCCGCGGTGGTGAGAACGTATATCCGCGTGAGATCGAGGAGTTCCTTTACACCCATCCCGACATTCTCGACGCGCAGGTCATCGGTGTACCGGACGCCAAGTACGGCGAGGAATTGATGGTGTGGGTCCAGATGCGCGAAGGTGCAGACGATCTGGACGCCGATTCGGTCCGTGCCTTCTGCACCGGCAAGCTCGCGCACTACAAGATTCCGCGGTACGTCCATGTCGTGGACGAGTTCCCGATGACAGTCACGGGCAAGGTCCGCAAGATCGCGATGCGAGAACAGGCGATCGAATTGATCGGTCAGGCCTGAGCATATGTCTGCGAACCCAGGGGAGCGTGAGCCGGTACGCCCCGAGATCGCGCTCTCCTGGAAGCGTTCTCGACTGAGTGGCCTCGATCCGTCGTCGGCAATCGCCGTGGACACCGAGGAGCAGGACGGCGAATCTCGTCTGCTCCGGGCGGCCGCGCCCGTGCTCGACGAGGTGTCGCAACAGATCGCGGGCACCGGTTTCTGTGTGCTGCTTGCTGATCGAGAATGCCGCGTGGTCGCTTCGGTGTACTCCGACAGCCGCGTCGAGCGGACAATCGAGCGGTTGGGCGTCGTCAACGGTTCACGCTTCGGTGAAGAGCACGCCGGTACCAATGCACTCGGTACTCCGCTCGAGGTAGGTCGAAGTGTGGTGATCCACGGGGACGAGCATTTCCTCGACAGCCTCAAGGGATTGAGCTGCTACGGCCAGCCGATCTTGCATCCCGTCACACGTCGCGTGGAGGGTATTCTCGACATGACCGGCGTTGTCTCGCAGGCCAACCCGCTGTTCGCGCCCTTCCTTGCGCGTGCTGCAGCGGATATCGAGAAACGACTGCTCGAAGGCTCCAAGGCGTCGGAGCAGCGGCTGGTCGACGCATTCCAGCGAGTGTCACATCAGCGCCACATTGCCGTCGCGGCCATCGGCGACGACATCCTGCTGAGCAACCGAACGGCCTTGGATCTGCTCGACACCGCCGACCACGTATCACTCCGGTCCTTGATCGCCGATCTCAATCCTGATCAATCGAGGCTCGTGACAGTCGAATTGGCGTCCGGTGCGCTGGCGCGAGTTCAAGCCGACCGGATTTCCGGGGCCGACGGCGGTGCACTCTTCCTGGTCGAACCACTCCAACGGGAACGGGCGCCCATCCGCAGAACCCACGAGCGGGCACCATCTCCGGGGGAACGACTGCGCCGAGACCTCATGCGAGCGCGGGCCTCGTCGTCCGCAGTTGCCATCTCTGGTGAAGCGGGTTCCGGTCGAACTTCGGCAGCATCGGACGTGGTCGGGAGCGTCGACGCCAGTTGGCACGATGCCACGCGGATCGCGTTCGACGGCCGTGAGCAGTGGATCACCGATCTTGTGCGAGCAGCCCGTAAGCGTTCGGGCGTGGTCGTGATCGAACAGGTGCAGCTCCTTCCCGATTCGGTGTTGCCGCTGGTCGCAGACCTGATCGATGCCAGCGCCGAGGGGCCGAAGATCGTACTGACCAGCGGGGCGGCAGTTGATCTTCCGCCGACCATCGCGGCGCTGCTTTCACGATGCGCCTCCAGGGTTGTCATCACCCCTCTGCGCGAGCGACAGGCTGAGATCGCCGAGTTGGCTCAGGTGATGTTGGAGGGGATCTCGCCCGAGTTGAGGTTGACCGCCAGCGCTGCCGAAGCGCTCGCTGCGGCCAGTTGGCCGGGCAACCTGGCCGAATTGCGCGTCGTGTTGAATCGGGCCTCAGGTGAACGCTCGAGTAATCGCATCGACGTCGTCGATCTGCCCGAGGACTATCGCACCACGGCCAAGGTGTCGCGGTTGGCAGGGCGGGAGAAGGCCGAGCGCCAGGCGATCATCGGAGCGTTGAAAGACTGCGGCGGCAACAAGGTTCACGCGTCGGCGCAACTCGGAATCAGCCGAAGCACTCTCTACACACGGATGCGGGCGCTCGACATCACTGTGTAGGTTGCTGTCCGAATTGAGTTGTACAAAGTTCGGACAGTTAGCACCCCCGGAAGCGCGGAAGTATGGCGTGCATCACATTCGCACCTCACTACTTCAGGGGAGTTTCCGATGACGGCAGTAGCCGAACACACCATCAGTTCCGCGGTACAGGGTTTCCTGAACGGACCGAAGAAGCTCTACATCGGCGGCGAATTCGTCGACGCCGCTTCGGGTCAGACCTTCGCGACGTACAACCCGGCTGACGGACAGAAGCTCGCAGACGTGGCACACGGCCAGGCCGAAGACATCGACCGCGCGGTACGCGCCGCCCGAACGGCTTTCGAGGACGGCCCCTGGTCTCGGATGAAGGCAAACGAGCGCGAGCGGATGATCTGGCGCGTCGGCGACATTCTCAGTGCTCGTGCCGAGGAATTCGGTCAGCTCGAAGCTCTCGACAACGGCAAGTCCGTTGCCATCGCCACCGCCGTCGACGTGGCTTGGGCCGCAGACGTTTTCCGCTACTACGCGGGTTGGGCCACCAAGATCGAAGGCAGCACCGTCAACGTGTCGATGCCCTTCTCTCCGGGCGGCGAGTTCCACGCCTACACCCTGCGTGAGGCAATCGGCGTCTGTGGACTGATCGTGCCGTGGAACTTCCCGCTGCTGATGTCGTCGTGGAAGCTCGCCCCCGCGCTCGCCGCCGGCAACACGGTGATCCTCAAGCCCGCTGAGCAGACCCCGCTCACCGCACTGCTTCTCGCGGAGGTCTTCGAAGAAGCAGGCTTCCCGCCCGGCGTCGTCAACATCGTTCCCGGCTTCGGCGATGCAGGTGCTGCACTGTCCGGCCACGACGACGTGGACAAGGTCGCGTTCACCGGTTCCACCGAGGTGGGTAAGAAGATCGTCGACGCCGCCAAGGGCAACCTGAAGAAGGTTACGCTCGAGCTCGGTGGCAAGAGCCCCAACATCGTATTCGCCGACGCGGATTTCGATTCCGCGGTGGAGGGTTCACTCAACGCCTGGCTGTTCAACCACGGTCAGTGCTGCGTTGCGGGTACCCGTCTGTACGTCGAGGACACCATCTTCGAGAAGTTCACCGAGGCCGTCGCGCACGCAGCGAGCCAGGTCAAGATCGGACCCGGCCTCGATCCCACCACCCAGCTCGGACCGCTGGTCTCGCAGGAGCAGTTCGACAAGGTCACCGGTTACCTCCGTGAGGGAATCGCCGACGGCGCACGTGCACTCACCGGCGGTAACCGCTGGGGCGATCAGGGCTACTTCGTCGAGCCGACTGTCTTCGTCGACGTCAAGCCCGAATTCTCCATCGTTCAGGAGGAGATCTTCGGACCCGTCGTGGCAGCGCTGCCGTTCAACGCGGACGACGGACCCATCACTGCCGCAAACGATTCCATCTACGGACTTGCCGCCGGCATCTGGACCCGTGACATTTCCAAGGCCCACCGCACGGCCAAGCGTCTCAAGGCTGGCTCGGTGTGGATCAACCAGTACAACGGCTTCGACACCGCAATGCCTTTCGGCGGATACAAGCAGTCCGGTTGGGGCCGCGAGCTCGGCGCTTCGGCTATCGATCTCTACACCCAGACCAAGGCCGTCAACATCGCCCTCTGACCGACCCCCATCGCTCATTCTCTCGTCCGACAATCAAGGAGATCACCAGTGAAGACCAAAGCTGCCGTACTGCTCGAGCCCGGAAAGCCTTTCGAGATCATGGAACTCGACCTCGACGGCCCGGGGGTGGGTGAGGTACTGATCAAGTACACCGCTGCCGGACTGTGCCATTCGGATCTGCACCTGACCGACGGTGATCTCCCGCCGCGTTACCCGATTGTCGGCGGACACGAAGGCTCGGGCATCATCGAAGAGGTCGGACCCGGCGTCACGAAGGTCAAGCCGGGCGACCACGTCGTGTGTAGCTTCATCCCCAACTGCGGCACCTGTCGCTACTGCTCGACCGGTCGCCAGAACCTTTGTGACATGGGTGCCACCATCCTCGAAGGTTCGATGACGGACGGTTCCTTCCGTTTCCACGGCAACGGAATGGATTTCGGCGGAATGTGCATGCTCGGAACATTCTCCGAGCGCGCCACCATTTCTCAGCACTCGGTGGTCAAGATCGACGATTGGCTTCCCTTGGAGACAGCGGTGGTCGTCGGCTGCGGCGTACCTTCGGGTTGGGGAACGGCAGTAAATGCCGGTAACCTTCGCGCCGGCGACACCGCGGTGATCTACGGCATCGGTGGCCTCGGCATCAACGCCGTCCAGGGCGCCGTTTCGGCCGGCTGCAAGTATGTCGTGGTGGTCGACCCGGTTGCTCTCAAGCGTGAGACCGCACTGAAGTTCGGTGCAACCCATGCCTTTGCAGACGCCGAGAGCGCTGCTGCCAAGGTCAACGAGCTGACCTGGGGACAGGGCGCCGACGCGGCGCTCATCCTTGTCGGCACCGTCGACGAGGACGTGGTCAGTGCAGCGACAGCAGTGATCGGCAAGGGCGGCACCGTGGTGATCACGGGTCTCGCCGATCCGGCCAAGCTGACCGTGCACGTGTCGGGAACCGATCTGACGCTGAACCAGAAGACGATCAAGGGCACATTGTTCGGATCAATGAACCCGCAGTACGACATCGTGCGTTTGCTTCGTCTCTACGATGCGGGTCAGCTCAAGCTCGACGAACTGATCACCAAAACCTACAGCCTCGAAGACGTCAACCAGGGCTACCAGGATCTGCGTGATGGCAAGAATATCCGTGGCGTGATCATTCACGACAAGTAGGACAACTGCTGTGCGCCTTTATTAACCGCGGGCGGTTAATAAAGGCGCACAGCACTATTTCTTGGCTTTCGACAAAATCTGCATCAACTGAAGTAGTGCCGAGAACTTCGCGAATACCGAGCGCGAGACCACCGGACCGAAAGCCGCGGTGTCGGTTGCATCGAACGCGTCGAGCAGATCGCGGAAGCTTTCGACCTGTTTGACCATCGCGTCGAGATCGACGTGCGTGGCGGCGTCGGCATCACGCAGAGCTAGTAGGTACTGCGGCGCCGTCACCAAGGCGACTGCCGGGATCTTCCGCTCGAACAGTGGTTCACCCTCGCCGAAATGAATGACCGGTCCTGGCGCCACGATTCGGCGATCGCCTGCCCCGATGTCGCGCCACAGCGGTGCAACGATGTCGTGTACTTCTCGGCTCGTCGCGTAGAGCAGTTCCGGTTCCGGAGTGGTCACCAACGCATAGCTGCCGGTCGAGGTGTCCTCGGTATCACCCAGCGCGCCGAGGTGTTCGATCGCGATCCCGGCTACTGCGCGCGCCTGACCGGCTTCGCCCTTCCACATCTCGGGGTGCGCTTCGAGCCAGGTGGAGGTTGCCTGTCCGTGCTTGGACACCGCTGGAATTCGCAGGTGGCCAGTCGTCAGCACAAAAACGTACGACCGTCGATGCGGCTGCGCGACGGCGTGCCGCGCCAAGGCCAACATTCCCAGATGCCCGTTCTCCTCGACGCCGTTGGTTCCGTCGCTGTGAGTGATGAGCAGAATCGTCTCTTCCGGTGATGTCCCCGGGGATACCGCCCACACCGTGTCGGTCCGGGTGTCCGGATGCAGAGTTGCATCCAGAACCAGAGTCGCCCGCTGACCGGAACGAGCTGCAGCGACAACCTTCCTGCCCTCGTCGCCGGCCACCCAGACGGCGGGGATGTCGTGGTACGGCTGCGTGAACGGAAGATATTGTCCCAGTGCGTTGTCCGGAGCGATGTCACGCCACACCGCGATCACGCCGAGCACTCCGGCCTTGCGGGCCTTGTCGAGTTTCGGGCCAAGAAGGGTTGCGGAGAGAACCGGATTTCGAAGAGTCTCGTCGGTGGCGATCGGACCCCACTCGCTGACCAGTAGCTTGCGGGGAAGATCGACGTGCGGGACCTCGATCACCGCGATCGCGCCCTTGGCCAAGGACCACTTGGGGCGTCGCGCGCTGACGTAGACCAGGGGAGCGGAGATTCCCTGAGGCCCGGTCAATCCCGAGTAGGGGAATGCGGACGAAACATTGATCGGTCCCGTCGGCAATCCGATGCGAAGCCCCTCAGATGTGTCCGGTAGATCCCAGCGTTCGAAAGTGTGTGAATCACGCCGGACTTCGAGGCCCAGTTCGGTCAGTTCGTTCGCGACTTCTTCCACCACAGCGTGGTGTGAAGGTGATCCTGTCAATCGTGGCCCCAGCGCGTCGAGTCGCTGTTGGCCGGCAAGGAGGAGATCGCGATCGACGGCCTGGCCGTGATTCATGGGATTGCCTTTCGTACTACGCGACGTCTGCTCTGGTGAGGCGCCTGCCCGTGTCGTGTCCACGGTACCGAGCGGTCTGAAAAGGAGACGGAGAGCGCGCCGGATATGCCGTTTTCGCAGATATACCGGGTGCCAATGGGCCGATCGGTCCGTACCGTATGACCTTGGCACCGAAAGACTCCGTGTTCTTCGGACAGACCAGTCCACGGCGAGAGAGGCCTACGTTGGCTACGTATCTTTACAGGTTGGGGAAGTTCGCTTTCCGCCACAAGTATCTTGTGGTGGCCGCGTGGATTATCGTGATCGCGGTGGTGGGGGGCGCTATCAGCGCCACAAATCCGACGTTCTCCAAAGAATTCAATCTTCCGGGCACCGATTCACAGCGTGCGACCGAGTTGATGAACGAGAACTTTGCAGCGGCAGCGGAGCAGCAAACTCAGGCGTCGACCAGCATTCTCATCGCGGCAGACGACGGGCTTGCCGCGCACAGCGATCAGATCGACCAGTTGATCGCACAGGCGAAGACGTTGCCGGACATCGTCGATCCCGAGAAGATCGTCAATCCGGTCACTCTCGCGGAGGCCAATCCGGCGGTGGCGTCCGCCGTTCTCGGCGACAACGGCAAGGTCGGGCTGATCCAGCTCAATCAGTCGATTCGCATCGAGGATCAGACGCAGGCGAACAAGACGGCGTTCCTCGATTTGATGGCAAAATTCCGCACCGGTGGCCTGCAAGTCGAAGGCACCGGTTCGATGATGCAGGTGCAGGCCGCGGGCGGTCTGTCGGAGATGCTCGGCTTCGCGGTGGCGTTCATCGTGATGATCGTGGCGTTCGGCGCACTCATCGCGGCGTTCATCCCGTTGTTCACTGCAATTCTTGGAATTGCGCTGGCCACTCTGACGGTCACACTCGGCTCGGGCTTCTTCGACATCAACGAAGGTGTCACGGGAATCGTCACGATGATCGGCATCGCAGTCTCGATCGACTATGCGTTGTTCATCGTCTCGCGCTACCGCAGTGAGCTCAATCTGGGCGGAACCAGGGAAGCTGCTGCCGGACGCGCAGTAGGTACAGCAGGTTCGTCGGTCGTATTCGCGGGCCTGACAGTGGTGGTCGCGCTGGCAGCCCTGGCGGTGGTCGGGGTCCCGATGATCACGCAGATGGGAATCTCGGCGGCGGTTGCCGTCATCATCGCCGTGCTCGGCGCAATCACGTTGATCCCGGCAGTTCTGGGCATCTTCGGTCGGTTCGCGTTCTCGCCTCGTATTCCCGGGCTTCGCCACGGTGACGAGCCCGAGACGATGGAATCCAACGGACATCGCTGGGCCAAGATAGTCACCAAGTACCCGTGGCCGATCGCGGGTGCTGCTCTGGTCCTCCTGGTGATCGCGGCTATTCCGATGACGAAGCTCGAACTCGGACTCTCGTTCACTCAAGACGAAGAGCGACCGGCACTGGCCCTCCTGCAACGAGGATTCGGTGAAGGCGTCAACGGCGAATTGTTCGTCGTGCTCGACGCGCCCGACGGCACCGACATCACCGCGATTGCCGAAGGCACTGTCGCGCACATCAAGGGCCTCGACAACGTCGCAACGCCGGATCAGTTGATGTGGGTCGGAAACGGACCGGACGCGGCAAACCCGATGGCGGGCGCAAACTCTGCGCTCATCGCGGTCACCCCGCAGATGTCTCCGAGCGGCCCCGAAACCCACGAGCTGATGAATCAGATCCGGGACTACGGATCGACGGTGAAGTCGGAAGGCGCAGAACTCGGTGTAGCGGGTCAAACCGCGATCGTTGCAGACATGTCGTCGAAGCTCAGTTCCGCGCTCATCCCGTATCTCATCGTGGTTGTGGGGCTGGCGTTCATCATCATGATGGTCGTCTTCCGCTCGATCTTGGTGCCGCTGACCGCAACTCTCGGATTCCTGTTTTCCGTCTGTGCGACCTTCGGCGCCACGGTGGCCATTTTCCAGTTGGGCGACTTCGGGCTGATCGAGCACACACAACCCATCATCTCGTTCCTGCCGATCTTCATGATCGGTGTGGTCTTCGGGTTGGCGATGGACTATCAAGTGTTCCTCGTGACGCGAATGCGCGAGGAATACGTGCACGGATTGTCGGCCAAGGACGCCATCATCTCCGGCTACACCCATGGTGCTCGCGTGGTCGCGTCGGCGGCCATCATCATGATCTCCGTGTTCGGCGCATTCATGCTGTCCTCGGAGACGACAAGCAAGATGATGGGCTTCGGTCTCGCGGCGGCAGTCTTCTTCGACGCCTTCATCATCCGCATGATCGTGATCCCTGCGGTCATGTCGATCCTCGGTGATTCGGCGTGGAAGTTGCCCGCGTGGCTCGACAAGATCCTGCCGAACGTCGACATCGAGGGTGAAGCGATTCGGCGGATTCCGATCGAGCAGGATCCGGATTCCGATCCAGACCCGAATCAGGTGCCTGTGAGGGTTTAAGCACTCAGGTCGTCAGGACGGGGTGCCGGTTGCACAGCAACTGGCACCCCGTTCTTCTGTCTTCATGCGGCGCCCGCGCGATAGGAAACCATCCGGTTGGTAACAGAAATCGCTGTGATCGCGACAGGACTTCCAGAGGCGACGTGCATCGGGAGCGAGCCGTGACAGTGACTGCGAGGGTACGTGTCGAAGGAGCAAACCGATTCGAAGCGGGCCGAGAAGTGGACCTTCGCGCTGACGGTCGTCTCCCTGATCGCCGGTGGGACAGTGGTTGCCGGGCTGGTGGATCGGTGGAGCAGCTCGCCGTCCGATGACATCTCTGTAGCTGCGTCATCTTCGATCACCATGACGTCTACACCGGACGAGATTCCGGCGGAGGACGTGCCTGAATTCTCGTACGTCACGCCGAGCGCGGTGTACCCGACAATGATTCCGGGTTGTGCGAGTGTCGAAGCGCCAGAGGAGGAGACGTTCTTCTCCTACATTCTGGACGGTTCTGACACGTACGACGATCCGCGTTTTCCGTGGTTCTCGAGCGCCAAGGCAGCCGCGATGTCCGACGCGGTCAAACAGGCGCTCCCGAAAGATGTCGAGCTGAAGTTCGCCAGTCCGGGTAATTCGCTGCAGTTCGGGCCGATCTCTGCACCTTCGAACACAGATGGGCTGCCCGAGGGATTCTCGCTCGAGGAGTTGGCGTCCACCACTGCGTCCGGGACGCTGATTCGGGACGGGAAGATCGGCGCGCTCAGCCTGATGCTGCACTCGAGTTCTGATCCGATCCCATCGTGTGTTGCGGGGTCGCTCGTCGAACGTCGGGTGCTGGCCGACCAGTCTGTGATGGATCTGCAGGATACGTGGAGCGAAACCAATGGTGTACGCACCCTTAGTCGGTCGGCGATGTTGTACGGCGCCGACGGGACCCGTATTCAGGCGTATCTCAACGACACGAACAACGACGGAGGTCCGGACGCCGAGAGTTCCGGCGTGGTGCCACTGACGCTCGACGAACTTGTAACCCTTGTCGAAATGCCACAGCTGCGAATCACCACGCCAGTTCCCCCGGGTACGGCACCGCTTTCGCCCGGGTGCCACGGGATCCCTCGAGACTCTAGCGACGTGGCCGAACTCGATCGCGCGACGATCGAACGTCTCAACGCCGTACTCGAGATCAGATGGCGTGCTGTACCTCCGGGTTTTCCGATTCTTGATGCCGGACCGGGCGCTCTGACGGTCGCGGAGAATGACAGGTCCACCGCATGTCAGAGATTTCTCACTCGGACGGGAGAGAACGAGTCGACGCTCAACATGACAATTACCGGCGGACAACCACTCCCCGCGGAGCTCAACAAATACGACCCCTCCTACTACGGGCACCCCTTGGAGTTCGTGACGCGACCGGATGGATCCGTGATCGAGCGAGACGAACGGGATTACTCGACCGTACCCATGACAAATGACGGCTCGAAAGCAGAATCGACGCAGGAAACGAGCAGGTCGGTGGTCGTCACCCGTCCGAATGGGACCCAAGTCTCGGTTTCGTCGTCGGCTGCGATCCCGAACGTGCCGATGACGTTCGAGCAGTTGGAGTTTCTCGCGACGACCGAAGGCTTGGAGATTCGATGACCACCAGATTCTCCCCGAAATCGCGCCTTCGGATCGCGGCCGCCGCAGCCGTAGTCACCGTCACTGCCGCCATCGCCACGGTGGTCACGTCGACGAGTTCCGAACCGACAGCGATCTCGTCGCCGCTATGGAGCGTCGAGGCCTCCGAGATTCTCGGGCGCGAGTTCGCGATATTTCGGAGCCCACTTGTTGGCACCGAATTCAACATGGACATGGGCGGATTCATCGACGCCGGATCACTCGTGGTCACGATGATCGGTATGCCGGATCGTCAGGCGTATTCGTTGGACGACGCAGAATTGGTCGGATTGGACGCCGAAGATGGCACAGTTCGTTGGCGCACGTCGGCGGTCGACATCGGTGGTTGCTCCGAGACTCTGCTCGGCAGTTCGGTGCTGTGTTTCTCCGGGCCGTACGTATCCGGTGGTTCGTACTCACTTTTCGATATCGAGACAGGAGAGCGTCGAGACATCAAGACGCCGTGGGCACCGATCATCGCGGTTGTCTCGGGTGACACGGTCCTCGCGCTCGAGGGTGATATCGAGAGCAACGACGTTCGCGTGCACAGCGGAACCGTCGACGATCCGGAAGCGAACTGGTCCAAAGCGTTCGACGTCGGTGGATCGTGGGAAGCCGGATACGTCGATCCGGTGATGTCGGTGCACGGCGATCTGGGTGTGATCGCTCTCGACGAGTCTCTGGGATTCGATCTGAAGACGGGCGAACAGCGGTGGGTACACGGTTACTCCACCTGTTCGACCGCGCATACATCGTCCGATGGGGTGACATTGGTGTCGGATGGCGGTTGCGAAGGCGATGGCCGTCCGACAAGTGAGTACGCGCTCGATCAGAACGGGCGCGAGTTCGCCAGGACGGACGAACTGCCCTCGGAGTCCTCGTACTACGGCGGGCGATACAGCCGAGATAATCCCGCAGGAGGATCGACTCCGATCATTCTGGGACACAGCGGTTTCGACCGGACTTCCGGCGAGAAATTGTGGTCCAACAGTGAACTCTTCGACACCGCACAGTCGTTGGCGGTGATCGGCAACGTGGTTGCCGTGACCCGTTCCGGTTCCGAGCCCGAGGTCCAGTTCGTGGACCTCTTCACCGGTGAGGTCTTGTGGCGATCAAACGCCGAGCGCGCCGGGGCGGTTGTCTGGCACGGCGATGTCGTTATCGACGAGGGAAACGTCTACGGAACGGATGTCCGTACAGGCCAACGTAGTTGGGAGGTTCGGGTGGATCAGGACGGGGACGACAAGTTCACCCCCTGGGCGATGCCGCGGGAGCTGTGGGTGGGGGACAAGGTGCTGTTGCGTTCCAGTGAAGACCGCATCACGGCGTTGAAACTGTCTTGAGTGCTTCGGCCTCCGGTGCCGGAACAGTTTTCCCGGTGATCGGATCGACTTCCTCGAGCGGTGGAACGTCTTCTCCGTCGAGCACTCGGCGCATGCGCTCCTTGTCGAGCTGCCCCTCCCAATTGGCGACCACGAAGGTTGCGACACAGTTCCCGAGCAGGTTCACCGACACCCGCATCGAATCCATGATTCGATCGGCGCCCAGTAGGAGGGCGACTGCGGCAACCGGAATTGCGCCGTGACCGATTGCGGCCACGGTGGCGGACAGTGCCAGGAATGACGATCCCGGCACGCCGGCCATTCCCTTGGACGTGAGCATCAGTACCAGGACGGCAGTGATCTGTTCACCGAGTGTCAGGTCCACGCCGAGCGCCTGAGCCAGAAACAGCATGCAGATCGACAGGTACAGCGTGGCGCCGTCGAGATTGAACGAGTAGCCGGTAGGCACCACCAATCCTGTTGTAGTGCGCGAGCATCCGGCGTTGGTGAGCTTGACCATGATTCGGGGCAGAACTACTTCGGTCGACGCCGTTCCCAACGCGAGGAAGAGTTCGTCCTTGATGTACTTGACGAACTTCCACAAATTCACGCCCGTGAAGTACCTGACTATCGCCGCCAGGATGAGGATGAACAGGACGGCCGCAAGATAGCATGCGGCGATCAGCTTTCCGTAACTTCCGAGCGAAGCGATCCCGTACTGGCCGACGATGTACGCCATCGCGCCCAAAGCGCCCAACGGCGCCAGTCTCATGATCCAGCCGATGATCGTGAAGAACAGATGGCTCAGACGATCGACGAGTTCGAACACGATTGGTGGTCCACTCTCACCTGCCTTGGCCAAGGCGAGCCCGAACAGTACGGCGAAGAAGAGGACTTGGAGGAGTGCGTTCTCGGCGAAGGCCGAAACTATCGACACCGGAATGATATTGAGCAGGAATTCCACGGTGTGGGGAAGTTCGCCACTTCCGGTCTTGGCGGCCACGGCGTCCGCACCGTTCGCCAGCGTCTCCGGATCGATGTTGAATCCCGCACCCGGCTTCATCAGATTTCCGATGAGCAGCCCGAACAACAGGGCGAAGGTGGTCACGACCTCGAAGTAGATGAGTGCTTTGACGCCGATACGCCCCACGGCCTTCAGGTCCCCGACGTGAGCAATCCCGATCACGACGGTGCAGAAGATGATCGGCGCGATCAGCATTTTGATCAGCTTGATGAAGCCGTCGGCGAGGGGCTTGAGATTCGCGCCGAATTCCGGCCACAACCAGCCGATGAGAACCCCGATGACGATAGCGGCGATCAATTGCACGAACAGTGATCGGTACCAGGGCGGCTTGTTGGCGAGTCGCGCGAGCTCGCTGTTCGGCAGTCTTACGGAAGTTGGCATGGATCAGAACGGTAGGTCTGCTTGATTGCGAAAAAATAACTCGCGAATGTCGTGGATGTAACGCGTCGAGGTTGCATCTCGGACAATAATTCGGTCAACAAGCGACAGTTGTGTGTGACTGTGGTTATTGTTTCCCTGAGCGGTGATCTTCCGTCCGCGTGCATGCACGACGTGTGAGAGGGGCTGTCATGGGGCAAATTATCGGAACCATCATTTTCGGCGCAGTCATCGGAATCCTGGCTCGTCTCGTGCTGCCAGGTAAGCAGCAGTACGGCATGATCGTGACCGTCGTGCTGGGTATCGCCGGAGCGCTTATCGGGTACTGGGTCTGGGGAGCGATCTCGGACAAGGGCGACACCGGTGGAATCGACTGGATCCGCTGGATCATCAGCATCGCCGCGGCGGCCGTGCTCTCGATCGGCTACAGCGCCGTCACTGGCAAGAAATAGCAAGCCAACGCAATTCGCGAAGTGCGCCCTCCCGAAGTTCGGGAGGGCGCACTTTTGGCTTGCCCTAGTTGTCCGACCCCAGTTGTGAGCGAACGGCACTTTCGTCGCCTCAGATGCGCCGAAAGGCGCGTTCGCTCAGGGGAGGGTCGCCGTAAATTCAGAGCGCCCGTCGCTGAAGATGCAGCGCCTCGAGGAACTGCGCCGGCAGATCCTGCTCGAGGATTTCGTCATCGGGATGCGGTAGCGCTTTGATTTTCGCGAACTCGTCGTTGAGGCGTTCCATCTTGACGTCGAGGCGGTGTGCCGCGGCAGCAGCCTCGGTGAGTTCGTCGAGGAGCTCGACAGGAACCTCGCGGTTGTACTTGTAATAGATCTTGTGCTCGAGGCTCGCCCAGAAATCCATCGCGATGGTGCGGATCTGGAGTTCGATCGGTACGTGCCGGACTCGGTCGCTCATGAAAACCGGGACCTCGACGATCAGGTGCAAGCTCTTGTAGCCGTTGGGTTTCGGATCGGCGATGTAGTCCTCTCGCTCGATCACCCGAAGGTCCGTCTGGCTGGTGAGCATCTCGGCGATTCGGTACGTGTCGGAAATGAAGCTGCAGGTGATGCGCACGCCGGCGATGTCGAAGATGTTCTTCGAGATGTCGTCGATCGTGAGCGGAATGTTCAGGCGTTGAGCCTTACGCAGGATGCTGTCCGGCGACTTGACCCGTGACGTCACGTGTTCGATGGGGCTGTACTGATTGATGTGAGTGAACTCGTCCTTGAGAATGTTCACCTTGGTCATCAGTTCGGAGATTCCGAATTGGTACAACATCATGAAGCGGGAGAACTCGGTCCGCAGATCGGCGAAATCGGCTCTGCTGACCCCACTGCTGTCTTCCACGTTCGGCACCCTCATCTGTTAGCTGGTGTAACCAGTCTGCCACCGATTGTGCCGTGTCCGGTTTCAGTGGGTGCGCAGTGCGGCGAGCGTCATATCCCGCAGGACGCGACGCGCGCGTGCCGGCGAAGCGGGGTTGGCGCTGTGAGGGGTCGAGTTGATCAGACCGAAGGTGGCATGCGCTTTGATTCGTGCGTCCGCCTGATCGAGTTGGGGATCGAGTTGCTCGAGCACCCCGACCCACACCTCGACGTACTTGCGCTGCGTCTGGCGTACCTGTCGACGCGCGTCGGCCGGCAGGCTTTCGAGGTCGCGGTCCTGGATGCGGATCAGGTCCGGCTCGCCGAGCGCGAAGTCGAGGTGGAACTCCACCAGTGCGTCGAGTGCGGCGCTCGGTGAGTCCGCTGCCTCCGCTGCCGCAGAGCCGCCTTCGTGCAGGCGCGTGCTGATGCCGACGAGAAGTTCCACGAGGACGGCATCCTTGTTGGGGAAATGCCGGTACACGGCCGGGCCGCTGATGCCGACGGCGGCGCCGAGGTCTTCGAGTCGCACACTCACGAATCCGCGCTCGGCGATCAACCGGGCGGCGGCGTCCAAGAGTTGACGTCGACGGTCGGCCTTCATCTGATCGCGTCGCGTCGGAGCTGCTACCTGCTCAGAGGTCATTCTCTCGATCTTTCTTCGCTTGTGTTCTGGACAACTCAGTTAATCATAGTTAATCTAGTTTCAGTTATCGAGCATTAACTCATGGCGAAGGCGGCGGGATGACTCCCAGTGGAATCACGCAAGGAACGGGCTACCGGTCCGATCACACCGTTCTGGTGGACGAACTGAAGAAGAAACTGGCGCAAGCAGCGCTGGGTGGCAACGAGCGCTCTCGCGAGCGTCACGTGAGCAGAGGGAAGTTGCTGCCGCGAGATCGCGTCGACTCGCTGCTCGACCAGGGCAGCCCGTTCCTCGAGCTGTCCCCACTGGCGGCCAATGGCCTGTACGACGACGAGTGCCCGGGCGCCGGCGTCATCACCGGTATCGGCCGTGTGTCGGGTCGCGAGTGCGTCATCGTTGCCAACGACGCGACGGTCAAGGGCGGCACCTACTACCCGATGACGGTGAAGAAGCACCTGCGCGCGCAGGAAGTTGCGCTGCAGAACAACCTTCCCTGCATCTACCTCGTCGACTCCGGCGGCGCCTTCCTGCCGCGCCAGGACGAGGTCTTCCCGGACCGTGAGCACTTCGGCCGGATCTTCTACAACCAGGCGACCATGAGCGCCAAGGGGATTCCCCAGATCGCCGCAGTTCTCGGTTCGTGCACCGCGGGAGGCGCCTACGTGCCCGCGATGAGCGACGAAGCAGTGATCGTCCGCAACCAGGGCACCATCTTCCTCGGCGGACCGCCGCTCGTGAAGGCTGCCACCGGTGAGATCGTGACGGCGGAAGAGCTCGGCGGCGGCGACCTGCACTCCAAGGTTTCCGGCGTCACCGACCACCTGGCCGAGGACGACCGCGACGCACTTCGGATCGTGCGCAACATCATTGCCACGCTCGGCCCCCGCTCCGAGCGCCCGTGGGACGTCATCTCCACGGTTCCGCCCGTCGCCGATCAGAGCGAGCTGTACGACGTCGTTCCGACTGATCCCCGTACTCCGTACGACGTGCACGAGGTCATCACCAAGCTCGTTGACGGTGGCGCGTTCCAGGAGTTCAAGGCTGAATACGGCAAGACGCTCGTCACCGGTTTCGCCCACATCGAGGGCCACCCGGTCGGCATCATCGCCAACAACGGCGTGCTCTTCGGCGAATCCGCCATGAAGGGAGCACATTTCATCGAACTGTGCGACAAGCGCAGTGTGCCGCTGCTGTTCCTGCAGAACATCGCAGGCTTCATGGTGGGACGCGACTACGAGGCCGGCGGCATCGCCAAGCACGGCGCCAAGATGGTCACGGCAGTCGCGTGTGCACGGGTCCCCAAGCTGACAGTCGTCATCGGCGGCTCGTACGGCGCCGGCAACTACTCCATGTGTGGACGCGCGTATTCACCTCGCTTCCTGTGGATGTGGCCGAACGCGCGCATCTCGGTCATGGGCGGCGAGCAGGCAGCTTCGGTGCTCTCGACGGTTCGTAGCGAGCAGCTCGACAGCGCGGGTAATCCGTGGTCGGCCGAGGACGAAGAATCCTTCAAGGCGCCGATCCGCGAGCAGTACGAGGCTCAGGGTAATCCGTACTACTCCACTGCGCGGCTGTGGGATGACGGTGTCATCGATCCCGCAGATACCAGAACTGTTCTCGGCCTGGCCCTTTCGGTGTGCGCAAACGCGCCGATCGAGCCGGTCTCCTACGGCGTCTTCCGGATGTGAGCGAAATGACTGAGTTGCGCACTATCGATACTGTTCTCGTGGCCAACCGCGGTGAGATCGCGGTCCGCGTGATCCGCACGCTGCGTGAGTTGGGAATTCGCAGCGTCGCCGTCTACAGCGACGCCGACGCGAATGCTCGCCACGTCCGCGAGGCCGACACTGCCGTCAACATCGGACCGGCCGCGGCGCGTGAAAGCTACCTCGTCATCGACAAGGTCATCGACGCTGCCAAGTCCACCGGTGCTCAGGGTATTCACCCCGGTTACGGCTTCCTGTCGGAGAACTCGGCGTTCTCGGCTGCCTGTGCGGCTGCCGGAATCGCCTTCCTCGGCCCCTCCGAGCACGCCATCGAGGTGATGGGTGACAAGATCACCGCGAAGAATGCGGTTGCCGCGTTCGACGTGCCGGTGGTCCCGGGTATCGCTCGCCCGAATCTGACCGACGAAGAACTGATCGCAGCGGCCGAGGACATCGGCTACCCGGTGTTGGTCAAGCCTTCGGCCGGCGGAGGCGGCAAGGGAATGCGTCTGGTCGAGGACCCGGCCAACCTGGCCGAGGCTCTTCGCAGTGCCCGTCGTGAGGCCGCGTCGTCGTTCGGCGACGACACCCTGTTCCTCGAACGATTCGTCCTGCGGCCCCGGCACATCGAGGTCCAGGTTCTCGCCGACCAGCACGGCAACGTCGTCCACCTCGGTGAGCGCGAATGCAGCCTGCAGCGGCGTCACCAGAAGGTCATCGAAGAGGCTCCGTCGCCGCTGCTCGATCAGGTGACCCGTGACCGGATCGGCGCGGCAGCCTGCAACACCGCTCGAAGCGTCGATTACACCGGCGCCGGCACCGTGGAGTTCATCGTCTCCGCCGACAAGCCGGACGAGTTCTTCTTCATGGAGATGAATACCCGACTGCAGGTCGAGCATCCCGTCACCGAAATGGTGACCGGACTGGATCTGGTCGAATGGCAGGTCCGTGTGGCAGCGGGAGAGAAGTTGGCCTTCTCCCAGAGTGACATCACGCTGACCGGGCACGCCATCGAAGCTCGTGTGTACGCGGAGGATCCGGGCCGTGGATTCCTGCCGACGGGCGGCCGCGTCGTCGATCTGGTCGAGCCGTCAGGTTCCGGCGTGCGCGTCGATTCCGGACTGCTCGCGGGCACCGTCGTCGGCAGTGACTACGACCCGATGCTCAGCAAGGTCATCGCCCACGCTCCCGACCGCGCGGGCGCACTGCGCAAGCTCGATCGCGCACTCGGTGACACCGCAGTGCTCGGAGTCGTGACCAACATCGAATTCGCACGGTTCCTCCTCGCTGATCCGGATGTGATCGCGGGCAACCTCGACACCGGTCTGCTCGATCGTCGCGTCGAAGACTTTGTCGCAGCCGACGCCTCCGACGAGGTGCTCATTGCTGCCGCGGCGTATCGCTGGCTCTCGCGGTGGACAACCTCGGAATGCGTTGATCCCTGGGATGTCCCGAGTGGGTGGCGCGTCGGAACTCCCGCTCCGACCAGCATCAGGCTCTCCGCCGGCACCCGAACGGCGCACGTTGCGATCGTCGGCGTTCCCGCGGATGCAAAGGTCGAGGTCGAAGGTTCACAGCCTCGCGCATTCAGCGCGACCCTGACGGGATCCGAACTGGCGGTGGTGATCGACGGACGTCGACGCACGTTTGTCGTCGCCGAGACCGATGGTGGTCTGTGGCTGGCAGGCGGCGGAACCTGGCACGTGCGCGAGGTTGCCGAAGTCAGCGTTCGCGGTGAGGACAAGCACGCCGGTGACGCCGAAATCGCCAGCCCCATGCCCGGTGCCGTCATCGCAGTCAACGTCGAGAACGGCGCGGCAGTGAGCGCGGGACAACCACTCGTCGTGGTCGAGGCCATGAAGATGGAGCACTCCTTGACGTCCCCGATCGACGGGATCGTGGAAGTGCTTGTCCGTCAGGGCGATCAGGTGATGGTGGATCAGGTTCTGGCCCGCGTGGTACCTGTCACGGACGAAGAGACTGCAGAAGTAAAGACCGAGAACACGACGCAGAAGGAAGACGCCTGATGTCCGATTACCTTGCCACCGGAGCGCTTCCGGACGAATACCAGCAGCTCGCCAAGACGGTTGCGGATTTCGCGAAGACCGTAGTGGCACCGGTTGCTGCCGAGCACGACGCCAACCACACCTTCCCGTACGAGGTAGTGGCCGGGATGGCCGACATGGGACTGTTCGGCCTGCCGTTTCCCGAGGAGTACGGCGGAATGGGCGGCGACTACTTCGCACTCTGCCTGGCGCTCGAAGAGCTGGGCAAGGTCGACCAGAGCGTCGCGATCACTCTCGAAGCTGGTGTGTCCCTTGGTGCCATGCCGATCTACCGTTTCGGTAACGAGGCACAGAAGCAGGAGTGGCTTCCGCAGCTCACCAGCGGCAAGTCGTTGGCTGCCTTCGGCCTGACCGAACCCGGTGCGGGTAGCGACGCCGGCGGCACCAAGACCACCGCGAAGTTCGACAGCGGTGAGTGGATCATCAACGGCAACAAGCAGTTCATCACCAACTCGGGCACCGACATCACCAAGCTCGTGACGGTCACCGCGGTCACGGGTGTCAAGGACGGCGGCAAGAAGGAGATCTCGACGATCCTCGTGCCGACCACGACGCCCGGCTTCACGGCCGAACCGGCGTACAACAAAGTCGGTTGGAACGCATCCGACACCCATCCGCTCACGTTCGCCGATGTTCGTGTCCCCGAAGAGAATCTGCTCGGTGAGCGCGGCCGCGGCTACGCGAACTTCCTGCGCATCCTCGACGAAGGCCGCATCGCTATTTCCGCGTTGAGCGTCGGTGCCGCCCAGGGCTGCGTCGACGAGTCGATCAAGTACGCCAAGGAACGCGAGGCGTTCGGTCGCCCCATCGGACACAACCAGGCCATCGCGTTCAAGATCGCGCGTATGGAGGCTCGTGCCCACGTCGCACGTACCGCGTACTACGACGCGGCCGCACTCATGTTGTCGGGCAAGCCGTTCAAGAAGCAGGCGTCCATCGCCAAGCTCATCTCCTCCGAAGCTGCCATGGACAACGCCCGCGACGCCACCCAGATCCACGGCGGATACGGCTTCATGAACGAGTACGCCGTCGCGCGACACTACCGTGACAGCAAGATCCTCGAAATCGGTGAGGGAACCACCGAGGTGCAGTTGATGCTCATCGCCCGTGAGGCAGGGTTGTGACGAACCCCAAGAAGATCACTCAGCGCGGACTCTGGTTCGAGGAGTTCGAGGTCGGCGCGATCTACGAGCATCGCCCAGGCCGAACGGTGACCGAGGCTGACAACGTACTGTTCACGACTCTGACGATGAACACGCAGGCGCTGCATCTTGATGCTGCGTACAGCGAAGGCACTCAATTCGGTGTGCGGCTGGTCAATTCGATGTTCACCCTGTCGACCATCGTCGGCCTCTCGGTCGCGCAGTTGACGCAGGGCACCATCGTCGCGAACCTCGGTTTCTCCGAGATCAGCTTCCCGAAGCCGCTCTTTCACGGGGACACCCTGTATGCCGAGACGCTCATCGCGGACAAGCGCGAGTCGAAGAGTCGTCCAGGTGAAGGCATCGTGACGCTCGTGCACACCGGGCGTAACCAGCACGGTGACGTCGTCGCACTGGCCACGCGCAAGACACTGGTGCAACTGCGTCCGGCAGAGGTGTCCTCATGACGTGGACACCTCCGGGGCCGGCGTGGTTGTTCTGCCCGGCGGATCGTCCCGAGCGCTATGCGAAGGCCGCGGCTGTTGCCGACGTCGTGATCCTCGATCTCGAAGACGGTGTGGCTCCGGCCGACAAGGAAGCCGCACGTGCAGCCCTGATCGACACGCCTCTCGATCCGGAGCGGACGGTCGTGCGCGTCAATCCGGTCGGTACACCTGATCACGAACTCGATCTGATCGCGCTGGACGGCACACACTATTCGCGTCTCATGCTGTCCAAGTGCGAATCGGCCGAGGACGTCCTCTCGCTCGCACCGGCGGACGTGGTTGCACTCGTCGAGTCCCCGCGAGGAGCCCTCGCCGTGGCCGACATCGCGCTTGCTGCGAACGCCATCGGTGTCATGTGGGGAGCCGAGGATCTTGTGGCCGGTCTCGGCGGTAATTCGAGCAGGCACCCGAACGGTTCGTACCGCGACGTTGCCAAGCACGTCCGATCGACGTCTCTCCTGGCTGCGAAGAGCTACGGCCGGTTGGCTGTCGATTCTGTTTATCTCGACATCAAGGACCTCGTAGGCCTGGGCGTCGAGTCCGCTGATGCTGTCGCAGTCGGCTTCGACGTGAAGGTTGCGATCCACCCGAGTCAGGTCGAGGTCATCCGTGGTGCCTTCGCACCTTCGGAAAAAGAGATCGACTGGGCCACACGAGTGCTTGCCGCGGTGTCTACTGAACGTGGTGTGTTCGCGTTCGAGGGCAAGATGGTCGACGCTCCCGTACTTCGTCACGCCGAGAAGCTTCTTCACCGAGCCGGAATCTTTCAGCAGAAGGAGAACTAACGGATGAGCAAAGTCGTGAATACGGCAGCTGAGGCAGTTGCCGACATCGCGAGCGGATCCAGGCTCGCAGTGGGCGGCTTCGGGCTGTGCGGTATTCCCGACGCACTGATCGCGGCGATCGCCGACGGCGACGCCACCGATCTCGAGGTGTTCTCCAACAACTGCGGTGTCGACGACTACGGTCTCGGCATTCTGCTCGGCGCGCACCGGATCGCCAGGGTGACGGCGTCGTACGTGGGGGAGAACAAGGAGTTCGCGCGCCAGTATCTCGCCGGTGAGCTCGAAGTGGAGTTGACGCCGCAGGGGACGCTGGCCGAGCGGCTGCGTGCAGGCGGTACCGGCATTCCGGCGTTCTACACTCCGGCCGGCGTCGGCACACCGATCGCCGAGGGCGGCTTGCCGTGGCGATACAACCCGGACGGTTCGATCGCCGTGGCGTCGCCACCGAAGGCGACGGCAGTGTTCGGTGGCCGCACGTATGTATTGGAAGAGGCGATCACGGCTGACTTCGCGCTCGTGCATGCGGACTACGGTGACACCGAAGGAAACCTCGTCTTCAACAAGACGGCGATGAACTTCAACCCGCTTGCTGCCATGGCCGGCCGGATCACCATCGCGCAGGTGGAGAACCTCGTCGAGCCGGGCGACATCGACCCCGCGCACGTGCACCTACCTGGAGTGTTCGTCGCGCGCGTCGTACACACAGGCCCACAGGAGAAGCGGATCGAGAAGCGGACCGTCTCAGGAGGCACCAAGTGACCAGTGCAGAGGAAACCCGTATCGGTTGGACTCGCCACGAGATGGCCGCTCGCGCTGCTGCCGAGATGCGGCCGGGTGAGTACGTCAACCTCGGCATCGGCCTGCCGACGCTGATCCCCAGTTACTTGCCCGAGGGTGTCAAGGTAGTCCTGCACAGCGAGAACGGCATCCTCGGTACCGGACCGTATCCGACCGATGATCAGGTCGATGCCGACCTCATCAATGCAGGTAAAGAAACCGTCACCGTCAATCCTGGTGCCGCGTTCTTCGACTCGGCCCTCTCGTTCGGGATGATCCGCGGCGGCCACATCGACACCGCGGTGCTCGGCGGGATGCAGGTGTCGAAGACGGGTGACCTCGCCAACTGGATGGTCCCCGGCAAGATGGTCAAGGGCATGGGCGGGGCGATGGACCTGGTCCACGGTGCCCGCCGCGTCATCGTCGTGATGGAGCACACCGATCGCGACGGAAACCCCAAGATCGTCGAGGCATGCACCCTGCCGCTTACCGGGCAGGGCGTCGTCAACCGGATCATCACCGACCTCGCGGTGCTGGACGTCACCGCAGAGGGTCTGGAGCTTGTGGAGTTGGCTCCGGGTGTCAGTTGCGAACACCTGCAGAGTGTGACTGGTGTGGGTTTTTCCTGAAGCTTCGTACCTTCAATCGAAAGAACGCGCCGACCGCTGGTCGGCGCGTTCTTTCGTCGGTCTGTCGGCGTGTACCGATAGTCTCGATCAGCGACTGTCGAATCTCGTTCGAGCTCGGGCACCAAGTAGCTGAGGGGCCTGTAAATTGTCCGAGGTGACTGAAGTGGATGGGGGTGCAGATCGTCGGCTGCAAATTGATTGTTCCAGGGGTGGAGATGTCGCGCACAGCGTCTGAACCGTGCGTTTCGGCAATGCGATCGGGGGGTAGATGAGCTGGGCGATTTGTAACGAATTGCAGCAAAACCGTCGATACACCGGGGTATGGATTTCTCTTGTCACCTATGTATCGGAGACAATGGGTGGTTCTGGCTCGTCGAGGTTGGATGAGGTCGGTAGCTGCTGCGAATCGGACGTTCGGCTCGCACGGGTGCGCAATGGTGTGGAAGAGAGGCTGTGGGCGTGAATTCGCTGGGTAACGGAGAACTGGGGAGCGGCAAGCCGGAGGTCGGCAGCTCGCCGGAAGACGTTCAGCGATCAGACGCATTCCCACTTTCGGCGGCCCAACTCGGTATGTGGTTCGCGCAGCACCTTGATCCCGCAGTACCGGTCAACATCGCCCAGTACGTCGAACTCCGTGGTGCTCTGGAGCTTGACGCCCTTCGCCAGGCCTGTGCAGACGCCGGTCGCGAAATCGGGTCGGCCTTCGTGCGGATCTTCGAGATCGATGCCCAGCCGTACCAGATCATCGACCCCACACTCGATGATTCAGTCGGCTACGTCGACCTTCGTAGTGAAGACGACTCGCACGACGCCGCCATGCGGTGGATGCGAGCAGATCGCAGCCGGCCGATCGACATGCTTACGGACCGACTGATCTCTGCCACGATCCTGCGCCTCGGCGAGAACCGCTACTACTGGTACACGCGGGTCCACCACACAATTCTCGACGGCTTCGGTGCGTCGACGTTCGTCACTCGTGTGGCGGAGCTGTACTCGGCGCGCGTGGAGGGCCGGGATCCGGAGCCGAGTGAGGCCTCCGATCTCCGGAACGTCTACGAGGTGGACAACAAGTACCGCCAGTCGAGTCGTTTCGAAACCGATCGCAAGTACTGGGCAGACAAGATCGAGAATCTCGACGAGATCTCGAGCCTCGCGGGTCGAAGTGCCGCGCCTGCTCCAGTCAGTCGGATCGACAGTGCAGCGCTGTCCAACCACGTCGAGGCGCTGCTCGGGCGCTTCCTCGAGCGCGTGGAGAAGACCACTGTTGCCGGAACCGTAGTCGCGGCGTTTGCGGCATACCTCGCTCAGATGACCGGACGAGAGGACGTGTCGTTGAGCCTGCCCGTCTCCGGTCGAACGACAGCCGTGCTGCGTCGATCCGGAGGCATGGTCTCCAACGTCGTGCCGCTGCGACTGACCGTCACTGCGGACACCACCGTCCAGGAGCTTCTGGACGACGTCAGGAACGAAATGTCCGGCGCACTGCGCCACCAGCGATACCGACACGAGGACATGGTTCGCGGCGGTGACGGGCCGGGCCGGGGCGGATTCTTCGGCCCGTGGATCAACATCATGATGTTTTCCACCGAGTTGGCGTTCGGGCCCCTCGTCGGCGAGCTTCACATCCTGTCCACGGGTTTGATCGAAGACCTCGGTGTCAACCTGTACCAGAGCGTCGGCGACACCCGTACGCACATCGATTTCGAGTCGAATCCCAATCTGTACGCGCCCGCGGACGCCCAGCGAAATCACTCGCGGTTCGTGGAGTTTCTCGAGAAGTTCGTCTCGGCCGAAACGAGCCGCAAGGTCTGGGATCTTCCTGTCGCAACCGACGAGGAGCGAAACAAGGTTGCCTTGTGGAACCGCACCGGCTTCCACGTTGCCTCGCAGACCATCACCGAAGCATTCGAGCGTCAGGTCGAGAGAACTCCCGATGCCACCGCTGTCGTTTTCGAAGGCGCCAGCCTCACATACGCCGAATTCGACTCTCGCGCAAATGGTTTGGCTCGTCAACTCATCGCCATGGGTGTTGGGCCCGAATCGCTTGTAGGACTGTCGATCCGCAGGTCTTTGGACTTGATGGTCGGTCTGTACGCGATTGCCAAGGCCGGCGGAGCCTGGGTGCCGGTGGATCCCGACCACCCAGTGGAACGCACCGCCTACATTCTCGAGTCGGCGCAGCCCACGTGTGTTGTGACCACTGCGCGGGACGACGTGGATCTGCCCTCGGGCACACGGGTCATCGAGATCGACACACTGGACTATGGGCAGCTCGACAGCAGGCCGATCGCCAACGCAGATCGCCTGTCTCCCTTGCATTTCTCGAACACCGCGTACGTGATCTACACCTCCGGCTCGACCGGGCGACCCAAGGGTGTCGCGGTCACTCACGCAGCGATCAACAATCAGCTTCAGTGGATGAACGCCGAGTACGGGCTTTCGGCGTCGGACATCTACCTGCAGAAGACCGCTACGACATTCGACGTGTCCCTGTGGGGATTCTTCATGCCGTTGCAGGTCGGCGCCACGCTCGTCGTCGCGACTCCGGACGGTCATCGAGACCCGATCTACGTGGCGAACAAGATCGCGGAGCTCGGCGTCACGATCACCGACTTCGTGCCATCCATGCTCACGCTGTTCACTGCGAATGCACCTGCCGGATCTTGTGATTCGTTGCGCCACGTGTTCGTCATCGGCGAGGCGCTCCCGCCCGAGACGTCTTCCGCCTTCCGCGAACTCTGTGGAGCCGGACTGCACAACCTGTACGGTCCGACCGAAGCCGCGGTATCGGTCACGTACTACGAGGCCGTGGCCACGGATACTACTTCCGTGCCGATCGGTATGCCGCAGTGGAACACTCAGGCGCACGTACTGGACGGACAACTTCGCCCGACCCCCATCGGGCAGCCGGGTGAGCTCTATCTCGCCGGCGTTCAACTCGCGCGCGGATACGTTGGTCGACCGGACCTGAGCTCGGATCGGTTCGTAGCCAATCCGTACGGCACGGCCGGTGAGCGTATGTACCGGACCGGCGACCTCGTCCGTCGCAGTGAGGACGGAAACCTCGACTACATCGGGCGTACCGACTTCCAAGTGAAGTTCCGTGGGCAGCGCATCGAGCTCGGCGAAATCGAGACCGTCCTTCTGGCACACCCCGACGTTTCCCAGGCTGTTGTCTTGGTGACCGTCACCCCGACCGGTGATCAATTGGTCGGCTACGTCGTGCCGGGCCCGGGCCGAAACATCGATGCTGCGGTGCTCAGTGAGTTCGCCGGTCGAAGCCTCCCTTCGTACATGGTTCCGGCCGCGTTGATGGTGCTCGATGCGTTGCCGCTCAACACGAGTGGCAAATTGGATCGTGCCGGGTTGCCCGAGCCGGTGTTCGCGAGTGCGAAGCAGTACCGCGAGCCCCGCACCGAAATCGAGCGGGTTGTCGCTGACGTCTTTGCCGACGTTCTCGGTGTCGAGCGCGTCGGTATCGACGACGACTTCTTCGAACTCGGTGGAAACTCGCTGGTTGCAACACAGTTGGTGACCCGCGTGGGTTCCGCCTTGGGAGTGCAACTCGGCGTTCGAGAGCTTTTCGAGTCCACCACGGTCGCTACCTTGGCGGCCCGCGCCGAGTCTGTGGCGGGTAACGCCAGGCAGCTCACCCCGCTGATCGCCAAGCTTCGTCCCCAGGTTGTCCCGCTCTCGCTTGCACAGCAGCGCATGTGGTTCATCAACCGTCTCGATCCGTCGACGCCCGCGTACAACCTTCCGTTCACGGTCCGGCTCACCGGTTCGGTGGACCCGTCCGCCCTGCATGCCGCGGTGATGGATCTTCTCGAGCGACACGAGTCGTTGCGGACGATCTACCCTGATGTCGACGGAACCGCGCAACAGCTTGTACTGCCGGTCGATCGGGCTGCAGTGGAGTTGAATCCGGTCAAGATTCGGAATTCGCATCTCGACGCGGCCCTGTTCGACGTGGCGTCTCGCGGCTTCGACGTGACGCTCGAAATCCCGGTACGGGTTGCCCTCTTCGAGGTGTCTCCGACGGACTACGTCCTGGTGATGGTTCTCCATCACATCGCTGCAGACGGACTGTCGTTCCGTCCGCTCGCACGTGACCTTCTCGTCGCATACTCGGCGCGAAGTGAGAAGTCTGCGCCGGCGTGGACGCCGCTGCCGATTCAGTACGCCGACTACGCCCTGTGGCAGCGCGAAGCACTGGGATCCGACGAAGACCCGCGCTCGGAGTCGTCTCGCCAGATCAACTTCTGGCGCCGGGCACTTGCCGATTTGCCGGATCAGTTGGATCTGCCGACCGACCGACCTCGTCCTGCCATCGCGTCCAATCACGGTGCCAAGCACCATTTTCAGATCAGCGAACGCACGACGCGCAAGTTGAACGAGTTGGCGCGCTCGAGGAGCGTCTCGCTGTTCATGGTGTTGCAGGCGGCATATGCAACGCTGTTGAGCCGGCTCAGTGGTACCTCCGACATCGCGATCGGTGCCCCGATCGGCGGGCGAGGCGATCAAGCGCTCAACGACGTGATCGGCATGTTCGTGAACACCCTGGTGCTTCGCACCGAGGTCGACCCGAACGAACGATTCGAAGAGTTGCTCGCTCGGGTAAGGGAATCGGGCTTGTCTGCCTACGGGCATGCCGATGTGCCGTTCGAGCGGTTGGTCGAAGTTCTGAGCCCGGCGCGTTCGCAGGCTCGTCACCCGCTGTTCCAGGTTGCGCTCACTGCGGAGATCAGTGGACGACGCGAACTGGAATTCTCAGGTGTCAAAGCAGTTGCAGCTGAATTGGACGTACCGGTCGCCAAATTCGATCTCGAACTCATGGTGTCCGAGAATCCCGAAGGGACCGAAGACGCGGATGTCTTGAGTGCCACCTTCACCTACGCCACGGACTTGTTCGATCCGGCCACGGTGAACACTTTCGCTACTCGGTTCGTGCGCATTCTCGATGCCGTGGCTACCCGACCTGAAACGATCGTCGGCGATATCGACCTGCTCTCACGCTCCGAGCGCACCGATCTGACGGTCGTAGCCGCGGATTACACGATGCCCCGGCAGAGTCTCGTCGACATCTTCCTGTCCGGCACGGCTGAGGCGGATTCGGTTGCTGTGCGCTTCGAGGGTCGATCGATCACCTACCGCGAGCTCGATGAGCAGTCGTCGAAGCTCGCACGGGTTCTGATCGGACGTGGCGCCGGCCCCGAGACCATTGTTGCTCTCGCCTTTCCTCGCTCGTACGAGATGGTCTGTGCAGTATGGGCGGTGGCGAAGTCAGGGGCGGCATACGTCCCAGTCGACCCGAGCTATCCGGAAGATCGTGTCCGGCACATGCTGGCCGATTCTTCGGCCGCGATCGGACTCACGTCGGGACAGTTCGTAGATAAGCTTCCTGCGGTCACAGAATGGTTGGTCCTTGACGGCCAGGCGCTGAACGGAGAACTGTCGACGCAATCTTCAGCGCCGGTCACGGACGAGGACCGAATCGCTCCGATTCACAGTTCTCACGTTGCATATGTCATTTACACATCCGGTTCCACGGGAAAACCGAAGGGTGTCAGCGTCACTCACGGTGGTCTCCGTGGGGTCAGAGACGCAGCACAGCGTCGCTACGAGGTAGAACAGTCCTCACGCTTCCTCCATATCTGTTCGCCGAGCTTCGACCCGTCGGTACTCGAATGGATGGTCGCCTTCTCTGCGGGTGCAACTTTGGTGATCGTTCCGTCGACAATTATCGGTGGACACGAGTTGTCGGATCTTCTTCATTCCGAGAAGGTCACACACGCGATCATCACTCCCGCAGTACTCGGGACCATGGAGCCGGCAGAGCTGCCTGAATTGCGAGTCGTCTCCGTCGGCGGTGACGTGACCACTCCCGAGTTGCTGGCGAAATGGGCCCCAGGGCGCGCCTACTTCAATGGGTACGGTCCGACCGAGACCACTATCATCTCGTCGTTCGGCGACCTCGCGATCGGCCGATCGATCGACATCGGGCGTCCCGTCGAGGGCATGTCGGCACTGGTACTCGACGAGCGTCTGCATCCTGTTCCAGTCGGTACCAGGGGAGAGCTCTACTTTGCAGGCGCTGCATTGGCTCGCGGCTACCACGAGCGGCGAGGTCTTTCTGCGGAACGGTTTGTTGCAAACCCGTATTCGCCGGACGGCGAGCGAATGTACCGGACCGGCGATGTCGTGCGCTGGACCGGCGGAGACGCGCGCGGTGACGCGGGGGTTCTCGAATACGTCGGCCGCAGTGACTTCCAGGTCAAGGTTCGCGGATTCCGTATCGAACTCGGTGAGATCGACGCAGTTCTGTCCTCGCACGAGTCTGTGCGCTTCGCGGTGACGGTCGGAAGCGAAGGCGCGGCGGGTGTCACAACCCTCGTTTCCTACGTCGAACTGGCTGACGGGTCGAGTTTCGATCGGGACGTGCTCGCCTCGTTCGTGGCAGAATCTCTGCCGAGCTACATGGTTCCGTCCGTCATCATGGAACTCGCTGAGGTTCCGTTGACCCCGGTGGGCAAATTGGATCGCCGGGCTTTGCCGGAGCCTGTTTTCGAGGTCCGCGAGTTTCGTGCACCCACTACGCCGGTGGAAGAGATTGTCGCGCAGGTGATTGCGGATGTTCTCGGAGTGGAACGAGTCGGCCTCGACGACGACTTCTTTGAACTCGGTGGCAACTCCCTGGTGGCTACTCAGGTCACCTCCCGATTGGGGCGGGCGCTCGACACTACTGTGCCGGTGCGAACGCTATTCGACGTTTCCACCGTCGAGGCGCTCGCCGCACACATCGAGTCGCACGTAGGTAGCGGCGGGCAGAAGGCGCTCGTCGCACAGGTGCGTCCCGCGGAAATTCCGTTGTCGCTGGCGCAGCAGCGCATGTGGTTCCTGAACCGCTTCGACACCGACTCGGCTGCTTACAACATCACTTTTGCTCTGCACCTGACTGGTCATCTCGATACTGCCGCGATGGAAACTGCGCTCGAGGACGTACTGGCCCGGCATGAAGTGCTCCGAACGGTATATCCGGACGGGGCTTCCGGACCGAAGCAGTCGATTCTGTCGCTTTCGGAGGCGTTCGGTGGACTGACCGTGGAGTCGGTTTCGGATCCGGACGAGCTCGAAAGTCGAGTCGCTGCAATCGGATCCTCAGCGATCGACGTCACTGTCGACGTGCCGATCCGTGTCCGCCTGTTGACGGTCAGCGACACCGAGCACACCCTCGCGATCGTGGTTCATCACATCGCCGCTGACGGTTGGTCGATGGCGCCCCTGGCTCGCGATGTCATGATTGCCTACTCGGCACGCAAGGATGGGACCGCGCCGGCGTGGCAGCCGTTGACTGTGCAGTACGCCGACTATTCGTTGTGGCAGCGTGAGGTTCTGGGGTCGGAAGACGACTCGGAATCACTGATCTCGCAGCAGATCTCGTACTGGACCGAGACTCTGGCAGACCTACCGGATGTGATCGAGCTTCCGTCGGACCGGTCTCGGCCTGATGTGGCGTCGATGCGCGGCGAGCGATTCGCGTTCGAGATCTCCGGGGATGTGCACCGTCGATTGGACGCGCTGGCACGGGAGAACAACGCGACGCTCTTCATGGCGTTGCACTCGGCGCTTGCCGTTCTGATGGCCCGACTGAGCGGAACCTCGGACATCGCCGTGGGCACTCCCGTTGCCGGTCGTGGCGACGAGGCGCTCGACGATCTCGTCGGCATGTTCGTCAACACGCTTGTTCTGCGGACCGAGGTCGACCCGGCCCAGGCATTCACGGATCTGCTGGCTGCGGCGAGTGATTCTGCGCTCGGAGCGTTCGCTCACTCGGACGTGCCCTTCGAGCGGTTGGTGGACGTCTTGGCTCCCGCCCGGTCGCAGGCCAGACATCCGCTGTTCCAGGTCGTGCTGTCCTTGCAGAATCTCGCGCAAACGGCATTGGAACTGCCGGGACTGGCGATCAAGGCCGCCGAAATCGACACGACCACTGCCAAGTTCGACCTCGAACTCGCAGTGACAGAGTCGATCGGCGAAGACGGGATCCAGCAAGGGCTCTCGGCCGAATTCACGTTTGCTGCAGATCTGTTCGACGTTTCGACGGTCGAGGGGTTTGCTCGGCGTCTGGTTCGTATCCTCGAGACTGTCGTGTCGGTTCCTTCGATTGTCGTCGGTGACATCGATATTCTCGATGCGGCCGAGCGGGGTGTGCTGGCCGATGTTCATGGAGGTCAGTCGGTCTCGGGAACCCTGGTCGAGATCCTCACAGCGGCGGCCGCTTTGGATCCGTCGGCGGATGCGATTCGCTTCGACGGTCAGTCGATCAGCTACCGCGAACTCGACGAGCGGTCGTCGCGACTCGCTCGTGTTCTGATTGCGAAGGGCGTCGGGCCGGAGGATCGGGTCGCGATCGCGATTCCGCGTTCGGCCGATTCGGTTCTCGCTCTGTGGGCAGTGGTGAAAACGGGTGCTGCATTCGTGCCCGTCGACCCGACGTATCCGGTTGACCGTATCGCCCACATGATCTCCGATTCCGGTGCGGTGCTGGGTCTTGCGCTCAGTGACGTCGAGGCAGGATTGCCGTCGGCGTTGACGTGGGTTGTTCTCGACGACGAGAGGACAGTGGCGGCGTGCGCGGCAGAATCTTGCGCGCCGGTAAGTGATTCGGATCGACGCAGTGCGATCGACGAGCGGCAGCCTGCTTACGTCATTTACACCTCGGGCACCACGGGTCTGCCCAAGGGCGTTGTGGTCACCAATGCGGGTGTGGCGAACTTCTGCGCCGAGCAGGTCGAGCGCTATGCGCTGACCGCGGATGCTCGGACGCTGCATTTCGCCTCGCCGAGTTTCGATGCTTCTGTTCTCGAGTTGCTGATGGCATTCGGAGCAGCATCGACGATGGTGATTGCGCCGACGACGGTGTACGGCGGCGCGGAATTGGCCGAGATCTTGCGCTCGGAGGGCGTGACGCATGCGTTCGTGACGCCCGCTGCGCTGGCATCAGTGGATCCGAGCGGGCTCGACGCGTTGCGGGTGGTTGTCGTCGGTGGCGAAGCCAGTTCGCGGTCTCTCGTTGCCAAGTGGGCGGTGCCGCTTCCGGATGGCGGTGTGCGTGGATTCTTCAATGCGTACGGTCCGACGGAGTCGACAGTCGCCTCGAACATCAGCGATACGCTGACCGCGTTTGATCGTATGAACATCGGCGGCCCGATTCGGGGAATGGCCGCGCGGATCTTGGACGGCCGCTTGCAGCCCGTTCCGGTTGGTGTCGCAGGTGAGTTGTACGTGTCGGGTGTTCAGGTCGCTCGTGGATACCTGGGACAGCCGGCATTGACAGCGGGTCGTTTTGTCGCAGACCCGTTCGGGGCGCCGGGAGAGCGGTTGTACCGCACGGGTGACGTGGTCCGGTGGATCGACGGTGGCGCAGTGGAGTACGTGGGCCGCAGTGACTTCCAGGTCAAGATCCGTGGGTTCCGTATCGAACTCGGCGAGATCGAGGCCGCGCTGACCCGTTGCGCGGGCGTTGCGCAAGCTGTTGCTCTCGTTCGTTCCGACGATCACTTCGGAGATCGTCTCGTTGCATACGTCGTGCCGCAGGCCGGCGCCGAGGTGGATCCCGCACAGGTCATCGAGTCGGTGTCGACGTTCCTGACCGGCTACATGGTCCCCGACTCGGTACTGGTACTCGATTCGATTCCGTTGACCACCGCGGGCAAGACGGACATCAAGGCTCTGCCCTCGCCCGTGTTCGAGTCCAAGGTGTACCAGGCGCCGATCACGACCGTCGAAGAGACTGTCGCGCAGGTGTTCTCCGAAGTTCTCGGAGTCGCACAGGTTGGCCGCGACGACGATTTCTTCGAACTCGGCGGCAACTCGTTGATCGCGACCCGTGTCGCCGCTCGGCTGGGAGAGGCGCTCGACACAAGCGTTCCGGTTCGTGCGCTCTTCGAAGCGTCGACCGTGCAGTCACTCGCCGTCCGGCTCGAGCTGCACGCCGGTTCGGGCGCCACCGCCCCACTGGTGCAGCAGCCCCGGCCAGCTCGGATCCCACTTTCGTTGGCGCAGCAGCGCATGTGGTTCCTGAACAGGTTCGAACCCGCGTCGGCAGTGAACAACGTCCCGGCGGCGATCAGGATTTCGGGCGCCCTCGATGTGGCAGCTCTTGACGCCGCCGTGATCGATGTCGTGGGCCGACACGAATCACTGCGAACTGTGTATCCAGACGTCGACGGCGTCGGATATCAGGACGTCCTCGACGTCCAAGACGTTGTCGTCGACCTCAGCCCCGTGTCGATCACGGAAGATCGCCTGGCTGCGGGCGTCGCCGAGCTGGCGACAGTCGGCTTCGACGTGACGTCCGAAGTCCCGTTGCGCGCCAAGCTCTTCAAAGTCGGCGACAGCGAATACGTTCTGGTGTTCGTCGTGCATCACATCTCGACCGACGGTTTCTCGATGGGTCCGTTGACCCGTGACGTGATGGTTGCCTACGAAGCACGTACACGAGCGTCGGTGCCGGCTTGGACGCCGTTGCCGGTGCAGTACGCCGATTACTCGTTGTGGCAGCGTGAGGTTCTCGGGTCCGAGGACGATCCGCGGTCCGTGATCGCGAAGCAGATTGCGTTCTGGTCGGATGCGTTGGCTGATCTTCCGGAGCAGTTGGATCTGCCTGCCGATCGTCCTCGTCCCGAGGTCGCTTCAGGGCGCGGAGCCGAGGTCGAGTTCGATATCGACGCCACCCTGCACGAAGCTGTCAATTCGATTGCGCACAGCAGTAACTCGACACCATTCATGGTTGTTCACGCAGCGCTCGCCGTCGTACTTTCTCGTTTGTCCGCAACGACCGACATCGCGATCGGTACACCGATCGCGGGTCGCGGTGAGGCGCAGCTCGACGATCTGATCGGTATGTTCGTCAACACTTTGGTGTTGCGTACCGAGGTTGATCCGTCGATGTCGTTCACGGATCTGTTGGCGTCGGCGCGTGAGGTGGATTTGCAGGCGTTCGCGCATGCGGATGTTCCGTTCGAGCGTGTGGTGGAGGTTCTCGATCCGGTTCGTTCGCAGGCTCGTCATCCGTTGTTCCAGGTGGCATTGACGTTCCAGAACCACGAACAGGCAACGCTCGAACTGGGCGACCTCGAAGTGTCGATCGAAAGTGCCGATCTTGCGCTGGCGAAATTCGACCTCCAGTTGACCCTGACCGAACGAACCGACGAGGCCGGCGCACCCGCCGGAATGTCCGCCTCTTTGACGTATGCGACGGATCTGTTCGACGAGTCGACCGTTGTGGAATTCGGTGATCGGCTGGTAAGGACCTTCCGTGCGGTGACTGCTGATCCCACCGTAGCGGTGGGTGACGTTGACATCTTGGTCGATGGAGAACGAAACCTGCTGTCCCGCTTCAGTGCCGGCCAGATCGATCGTGGTGTGGATTCGACGTTGTCGGCGTGGTTCGATGATGCTGCTGCGCGGTTTGGTGATCGGGTTGCGGTGCGGTTCGGTGGCGAGTCGTTGTCTTATGCGGAGTTGTCGGTGCGGGCTAATCGTTTGGCGCGCAGGTTGATTGCTCAGGGTTGTGGTCCGGAGTCGTTGGTGGCGGTGGCGTTGCCGCGGTCGGCGGATCTTGTGGTGGCGTTGTTGGCGGTGGTGAAGTCCGGTGCGGGGTATTTGCCGGTGGATCCGTCGTATCCGGCTGATCGTGTCGAGTTCATGTTGGCTGATGCTGCTCCGGTGGCTGCGATTTCGTGGTCCGGGCGTGAGTTGGTGTTGCCCGCTGGTTTGCCTGTGGTTGATATCGACGCGGTGGATGTGTCGGAGTTCGATGGTTCGGTGGTTTCGGATGCGGATCGTGTTGCGCCGTTGCGGTCGTCGAATGTTGCGTATGTGATTTACACGTCGGGTTCGACGGGTCGCCCGAAGGGTGTGCAGGTTCCGCACTTCACGGTGGCGAAGTTGTTTGCGAATACCGAGGGTGTGTACGGGTTCGACGAGTCGGATGTGTGGACGATGTTCCACAGTTATGCGTTCGACTTCTCGGTGTGGGAGTTGTGGGGTCCGCTGTTGTACGGCGGCACGTTGGTCGTCGTGGATTATGTGACGTCGCGGTCGCCGGAGCAGTTCTTGGAGTTGCTTGCTGCTGAGCGGGTGACGGTGCTCAATCAGACGCCGTCGGCGTTCTATCAGTTGGCCGAGGCTGATCGGTTGGCGTCGGAATCCGGTCAGGCCGCCGAGTTGTCGTTGCGGTGGGTTGTTTTCGGTGGCGAGGCGCTCGAGCTTCGGCGCTTGTCGGATTGGTACGGCCGCCGCGGTGACTTCGCGCCGACGTTGGTGAACATGTACGGCATCACGGAGACGACGGTGCATGTGAGCCATCGTGTGTTGGATGCTGCGATGGCGGCGGATGCGTCGGCGAGTGTTGTGGGTCAGGCTATTTCGGGTTTGCAGGTGTTCGTGCTCGATACACGTTTGGCTCCGGTGCCGGTTGGTGTCGCGGGTGAGATGTATGTCTCTGGTGTTCAGTTGGCTCGGGGTTATCTGGGTCAGGCGGGGTTGACGTCGACGCGGTTTGTGGCGAATCCGTTCAATGCCGGCGAGGTGTTGTATCGCACGGGTGACGTGGCGTCGTGGAACAGTGCTGGTGATTTGGAGTATCTGGGTCGCGCGGATGATCAGGTGAAGATCCGTGGTTTCCGGATCGAGATCGGTGAGATCGAGTCTGCGGTGTTGGCGGATGTGTCGGTGGCGCAGACGGCGGTGGTTGTCCGTGAGGATTCTCCGGGTGATCAGCGGTTGGTGGCGTATGTGGTTCCGGCTGCGGGTGTGAGCGTTTCGGTCGACGATCTTCGGGTGTCGGTGGGTTCGTTGTTGCCGGAGTACATGGTGCCGTCGGCGTTTGTGGTGTTGGATTCGATTCCGTTGACGGTGAACGGGAAGTTGGATCGTCGGGCGTTGCCGGTTCCGTCGTTGCAGGTTGCGGTGTTCCGTGCTCCGACGTCGGTGGTGGAAGAGGTTGTGGCGCAGACGTTTGCGGATGTTCTGGGCGTCGAGCGTGTTGGTTTGGATGATGATTTCTTCGCGCTCGGTGGTAATTCGCTGATTGCGACGCAGGTGACGTCTCGGTTGGGTCAGGCGTTGGATGCTTCGGTGTCGGTGCGGGAGTTGTTCGAGGCGTCGACCGTTGAAGGGCTTGCTGCCCGACTCGGTTCTCGTGTTGGTGGTGGTTCGCGTGCGGCGTTGACTGCGCAGGTGCGTCCGGCGCAGGTTCCGTTGTCGTTGGCGCAGCAGCGTATGTGGTTCCTCAACCGATTCGACACGGCATCGGCTGTCAACAATGTCCCTGTTGCCGTTCGGCTCACGGGTGCGCTCGATCTGGCCGCCCTGAATTCGGCAGTTCACGATGTTATCGGTCGCCACGAGGTTCTGCGCACGGTCTACCCCGAGGTCGACGGAATCGGCTACCAGAAGATCCTCTCGGCTGGAGATGTCTCGATCGATCTCGGTGCAGAACGCGTCACCGACGACCGAATCCAGGCGGAGCTGTATTCGTTCTTCGCCCAGGGCTTCGATGTCACCGTCGAGGTTCCGATGCGCGCCAAGATGTTCCAGGTCGCCGATGATGACTTCGTGTTGTCGTTCGTGGTGCATCACATCTCGACCGACGGCTTCTCGATGAGCCCGTTGACCCGGGACGTGATGACCGCGTACTTCGCCCGCTCACAGGGTCAAGCCCCGGTGTGGACGCCGTTGCCGGTGCAGTATGCCGACTACGCACTGTGGCAGCGTGAGGTTCTCGGGTTCGAGGACGATCCGCAGTCAATCATCGCGCAGCAGATCAACTACTGGTCCGATGCCCTGGCCGACCTTCCCGAGCAGCTGGACCTTCCCAGTGATCGCACCCGCCCCGAGATCGCAACGGGACAAGGAGCGAACCACACCTTCACCATCGACGCGCAACTGTGGGCCGACGTGGAAGCAACAGGTCAGGCGACGGGCGCAACCCCGTTCATGGTCGTCCACTCTGCGCTGGCCGTGCTGCTGGCACGGTTGTCCGCGACAACCGACATCGCAATCGGCGCTCCTGTCGCCGGTCGCGGTGAAGCGCAGCTCGACGATCTGATCGGCATGTTCGTCAACACTTTGGTGCTGCGCACCGAGGTTGATCCGTCGATGTCGTTCACGGATCTGTTGGCTTCTGCGCGTGAAGTGGATCTGCAGGCGTTTGCCCACGCTGACGTTCCGTTCGAGCGGATCGTCGAAGCGCTCGATCCGGTGCGTTCGCAGGCACACCACCCGCTGTTCCAGGTGGCATTGACCTTCCAGAACCTTGGCCAGAGTGCTCTCGAACTGCCCGGACTCACCGCCGCTGCTGTGGAATTCGACGCAGCACTGGCCAAGTTCGATCTGCAATTCACTCTTGAAGACGCCGCTGACGCCGGTATGTCCGGCACTCTGACCTACGCGACGGATCTGTTCGACGCGTCGACAGCGGCCGAGTTCGCTGATCGCTTCGTGTCCGTCCTCCGTGGCGTTGTCGCGAATCCGACTGCTGCCGTTGGCGACGTGGATGTTCTGACCGCCGGTGAGTTGGATCGCGTTCTGTCATGGAGCGACACGGGTGTCGATCGTGGTGTGGATTCGACGTTGTCGGCGTGGTTCGATGATGCTGCTGCGCGGTTTGGTGATCGGGTTGCGGTGCGGTTCGGTGGCGAGTCGTTGTCTTATGGTGAGTTGTCGGTTCGGGCGAATCGGTTGGCGCGCAGGTTGATTGCTCAGGGTTGTGGTCCGGAGTCGTTGGTGGCGGTGGCGTTGCCGCGGTCGGCGGATCTTGTGGTGGCGTTGTTGGCGGTGGTGAAGTCCGGTGCGGGGTATTTGCCGGTGGATCCGTCGTATCCGGCTGATCGTGTCGAGTTCATGTTGGCTGATGCTGCTCCGGTGGCTGCGATTTCGTGGTCCGGGCGTGAGTTGGTGTTGCCCGCTGGTTTGCCGGTGGTTGATATCGACGCGGTGGATGTGTCGGAGTTCGATGGTTCGGTGGTTTCGGATGCGGATCGTGTTGCGCCGTTGCGGTCGTCGAATGTTGCGTATGTGATTTACACGTCGGGGTCGACGGGTCGCCCGAAGGGTGTGCAGGTTCCGCACTTCACGGTGGCGAAGTTGTTTGCGAATACCGAGAGTGTGTACGGGTTCGACGAATCCGATGTGTGGACGATGTTCCACAGTTATGCGTTCGACTTCTCGGTGTGGGAGTTGTGGGGTCCGCTGTTGTACGGCGGCACGTTGGTCGTCGTGGATTATGTGACGTCGCGGTCGCCGGAGCAGTTCTTGGAGTTGCTTGCTGCTGAGCGGGTGACGGTGCTCAATCAGACGCCGTCGGCGTTCTATCAGTTGGCCGAGGCTGATCGGTTGGCGTCGGAATCCGGTCAGGCCGCCGAGTTGTCGTTGCGGTGGGTTGTTTTCGGCGGCGAGGCGCTCGAGCTGCGTCGCTTGTCGGATTGGTACGGCCGCCGCGGTGACTTCGCGCCGACGTTGGTGAACATGTACGGCATCACGGAGACGACGGTGCATGTGAGCCATCGTGTGTTGGATGCTGCGTTGGCGGCGGATGCGTCGGCGAGTGTTGTGGGTCAGGCTATTTCGGGTCTGCAGGTGTTCGTGCTCGATACGCGTTTGGCTCCGGTGCCTGTTGGTGTCGCGGGTGAGATGTATGTCTCGGGTGTGCAGTTGGCTCGGGGTTATCTGGGTCAGGCGGGGTTGACGTCGACGCGGTTTGTGGCGAGTCCTTTTACTGCTGGTGAGGTGTTGTATCGCACGGGTGACGTGGCGTCGTGGAACAGTGCTGGTGATTTGGAGTATCTGGGTCGCGCGGATGATCAGGTGAAGATCCGTGGTTTCCGGATCGAGATCGGTGAGATCGAGTCTGCGGTGTTGGCGGATGTGTCGGTGGCGCAGACGGCGGTGGTTGTTCGTGAGGATTCTCCGGGTGATCAGCGGTTGGTGGCGTATGTGGTTTCGGCTGCGGGTGTGAGCGTTTCGGTCGACGATCTTCGGGTGTCGGTGGGTTCGTTGTTGCCGGAGTACATGGTGCCGTCGGCGTTTGTGGTGTTGGATTCGATTCCGTTGACGGTGAACGGGAAGTTGGATCGTCGGGCGTTGCCGGTTCCGTCGTTGCAGGTTGCGGTGTTCCGTGCTCCGACGTCGGTGGTGGAAGAGGTTGTGGCGCAGACGTTTGCGGATGTTCTGGGCGTTGAGCGTGTTGGTTTGGATGATGATTTCTTCGCGCTCGGTGGTAATTCGCTGATTGCGACGCAGGTGACGTCTCGGTTGGGTCAGGCGTTGGATGCTTCGGTTTCGGTGCGGGAGTTGTTCGAGGCGTCGACCGTTGAAGGGCTTGCTGCCCGACTCGGTTCTCATGTTGGTGGTGGTTCGCGTGCGGCGTTGACTGCGCAGGTGCGTCCGGCGCAGGTTCCGTTGTCGTTGGCGCAGCAGCGCATGTGGTTCCTCAACCAGTTGGATACGAACTCGGCAGGGAACAATGTTCCGGTTGCGATCACGCTCACCGGAAAACTGGACGTGTCGGGGCTGGAACAGGCTGTCTCGGACGTTGTCGGCCGCCATGAGGTTCTGCGCACGGTCTACCCCGAGGTCGACGGAATCGGCTACCAGAAGATCGTTGCACCGGCTGATGTCGGCGTGAACCTCGCTGCAACCTTGGTCTCGGATTCAGAGATTGTTTCCGAGGTAACGAACTTCGTGGCGACGGGTTTCGACGTGACAACCGAGGTTCCGTTGCGCGCCAGGCTTTTCCAGACCAAGGCCGACGAGCACGTTCTCGTATTCGTGGTGCATCACATCTCGACCGACGGTTTCTCGATGGGCCCGCTGACCCGCGACATCATGACCGCCTACTACGCCAGAACCAACGGCCAGGCTCCGACCTGGACGCCGTTGCCGGTGCAGTATGCCGACTACGCACTGTGGCAGCGTGAGGTTCTCGGGTCCGAGGACGATCCGCGGTCAATCATCGCGCAGCAGATCACTTACTGGGCGCAAGCATTGGACGGCGTGCCCGAACAGTTGAATCTTCCCGGGGATCGGGCCAGGCCGGCGGTATTCTCCGGTCAGGGAGCAACATTCGAATTCTCGATCGGTCAGGAACTGCATGAGCGGCTGATCGGTGTCGGTCGTGAGCACAATGCGTCGATGTTCATGGTGGTCCATTCGGCGCTGGCATCACTTCTCGCACGTCTGTCGGGAACAACGGACATCACCATCGGCGCGCCGATGGCAGGACGAGGTGAATCCGAACTCGACGATCTGATCGGAATGTTCGTCAACACATTGGTGCTACGTACCGAGGTTGATCCTTCGGCCCCGTTTACCACACTTCTGTCGTCGGCTCGAGAGACCGATCTTCAGGCGTTCGCGCACTCGGACCTTCCCTTCGAGCGGCTCGTGGAAGTGCTGGATCCCGTTCGGTCGAGGGCACACCACCCGCTGTTCCAGGTGGCATTGGCGTTCCAGAACCTGGGGCAGAATTCGTTGGCTCTGCCGGGTCTGACGGCCGCCGAGTTCGCAATCGACGAGACTGTGGCCAAGTTCGACCTGCAGCTCACGATCAGTGAGGTATCAGAAGGGCTGTCGGCGACGTTCACGTACGCGACGGATCTGTTCGACGAATCGACCGTCCGCGGATTCGCCGCACGATTGATGCGCATCCTGAACGGAATTGCGACGGACCCCGCAACTTCAGTGGGTGACATCGAAATCCTCGACTCGTCCGAGCGTGAGGTTCTGACGAGTCAAAGGGCTTCGTCAGGAGTAGCGCAGGCGCCGTTGGCCGAGATTCTTGCCGACGCTGCTGCGCGTTACCCGGACAACGTCGCATTGCGCTACCCCGGCACGGCGCAGGCCGCTGCCGGTAGGTCCATGACGTATCGCGAGGTCGACGAGTGGTCGTCGAAGCTGGCCCGCGTTTTGATCAACCGTGGTCTCGGGGCTGAAGATCTTGTGGCGGTGTCGATTCCGAGATCCGTCGAATCGGTACTCGCGGTCTGGGCAGTGTCGAAGACCGGGGCAGCGGTCGTTCCGATCGATCCGCACTATCCGGCAGACCGTATCGCGCACATGCTCAGCGACTCTGGTGCAAAGGTAGGCCTGACCCTCGACGTCGAACGTCCGAACCTCACCGACGACGTCGAGTGGTTGGTCGTGGACGGACCACGTGGCGAACAGATGACCGCCGGAGTGTCCGCAGCGCCAATCGATGCCGAGGAACGTGTCCGTCCACTGACGACTGCTCATCCGGCCTGGGTCATCTACACCTCCGGCACGACCGGTCTACCCAAGGGCGTTGTCGCCACCAACGCAGGTCTGGCGAGCTTCAGTGTCACGCAGGCCGCGCATTACCTCGTGAAGCCCACCTCGCGGACATTGCACTTCGCGTCACCGAGTTTCGACGCGTCGATGCTCGAGTTGTTCCTCGCGGTGGCCACCGGCGCGACGATGGTCATCGTCCCACCTGGCGTGTACGGCGGCGACGAGCTGGCTGAGGTGTTCCGTAGCGAACGAGTCACCCATGCGTTCATCACGCCGGCGGCTCTGGCGTCGATGGACCCGAGCGGCCTGGACGACCTGACGGTCGTAGGCGTGGGTGGCGAAGCGTATTCGCCGGAACTGATCAGCAAGTGGACGACAGGTGACGGCTCGACCGCATCGGCTTCGGCTCCCAGGACGTTCTTGAATGTCTACGGCCCGACCGAGACGACGATCGTGACGAACGTCAGCGTTCCGCTTCTGCCGGGTGACCGAATGGACATCGGCGCCACGATCGGTGACATGGCCGCTTTCGTTCTGGACACACGACTCAATCCAGTTCCACTCGGAGTCTCGGGCGAGCTGTATCTGTCCGGTCCTCAGGTGACCCGCGGCTATCATCGTCGCCCGGGCTTGAGCGCCGATCGATTCGTGGCAAACCCGCACGGTAATCCGGGCGAGCGAATGTACCGAACCGGTGACGTGGTGCGCTGGGTCGCTGGAACCGCACCCTCCACCTACGCCGTGGAATACGTGGGCCGCAACGATTTCCAGGTCAAGATTCGCGGTTTCCGTATCGAACTCGGTGAGATCGATGCGTCATTGACCGCACACCCCGAGGTCGAGTTCGCTGCGACGATGGGTACGACCCTGCCGTCGGGTGCTCCGGCACTGGTGTCGTACGTGTTCACCGGAAAGAACGCTTCGGTCACTTCGGCGGAATTGATCGAATTCGTCTCCAGAACCCTTCCGGCTCACATGGTTCCGGCTTCGATAATGGTCTCCTCGGACATGCCACTGAGCCCGGCCGGCAAGCTGGACCGAAAAGCGCTCCCAGCGCCGGTCTTCGAGACCAAGGAATTCCGCGCTCCGGTTACCGAGATGGAACAAGTCCTGAGCGAGATCTTCGCGGACGTTCTCGGTCTGGATCGAATCGGAACGGACGACTCGTTCTTCGCGCAGGGCGGCGACTCGATCATGTCGATCCAGCTCGTCTCGCGGGCGAAGGCACGTGGGGTCGTATTCGCACCCAGTGACGTCTTCGAGAGCAAGACTGTCGCGGCATTGGCCGAAGTGGCGAAGTATGCCGCCGACGTCGAGGCCGCGGTGGTGCTCGAGGAGTTGCTGGGCGGTGGAGTCGGCTGGATGCCGTTGACGCCGATCGAACGATTCATGGTCGAGCGCGGTGGCAGCTACAACCGATTCACACAGACGATGACTCTCGAGCTTCCACTCGGAGCGCAGCGAACCGACATCGTGCGAACCCTCGCCGCCGTCGTCGACCACCATGACATGTTCCGATCGCGGTTGATCTCCGACGGTCGCGGCTGGGGAATGTCGGTCTCCGAGCCGGGAACCGTGGACGTCGAGGATCTACTCAGCCGGGTGGATGTTGATGCGTCCTCGGACGAGTCGACAATTGTTCTCACGGCTTCCAAGGGCCTCGACGAGGCTCTCGGCCGGTTGAATCCGGCAGGCGGCGTGATGGTTCAGTTCGTGTGGGTCGACTTCGGTCCCACTCGCACCGGGCGCTTGATCATTGCTGCGCATCACTTGATCGTCGACGGGGTTTCCTGGCGAATCATTGTTCCGGATCTGGTGTCGGCTGCGGCTCAGATGGCCGGGGCGAGCGGAGCGACGGGGGATGTGGCTCTCGAACCTACGGGTACGTCGATGCGACGCTGGGCTCATGCTTTGTCCGAAGAGGCCCATCGGGATTCGCGTGTGGCCGAGCTGGATACGTGGCGGAAGGTGTTGCAGACACCGGACCCGGTGCTGGGTAAGAGGGCGTACGACTCTGCCGTCGACGTTGCGGCAACGGTTCAGCGGATAAGCGTGACGGTCCCCACTCAGGTGACGGAGACTCTGTTGACCACGCTGCCGGAGGTTTTCAACGGCGGCGCCAACGACGGCCTGCTCGCTGGACTGGCACTCGCGCTGATCGAGTGGCGTCGCCGAGCCGGAATCGACTCGACGTCTGCCTTGCTGCAACTCGAGGGCCACGGTCGCGAAGAAGCCGTGATTCCTGGCGCGGATCTGTCAAGGACCGTTGGCTGGTTCACCGCTGCCTTCCCGATCAGTCTCGATCTTTCCGAGGTAGATCTGGGTGACGCTTTCGCCGGAGGTGATTCGGCGGGACGCGCGATCAAAGCAGTGAAGGAACAGCTGCTGGCGATCCCGGACAAGGGCGTCGGGTACGGACTGCTGCGCTACCTGAACGAAGACACGCGCGCAGTGCTTTCTCGCTTCGCCGGGGGACAGGTCAGCTTCAACTACCTGGGACGAGTTGTCGCCGAGGATCTTCCGGCAGGCGTCGAGGGACTCGGGTGGCTGCCGGCCGGCGATTTCGCCAAGGTGTCGGCACCCGAAGACGTCGACATGCCCGCAAACAAGGTCGTCGACATCAATGCGATCGTCAACGGCGGCGCAGACGGTGCTGTTCTGGAGGCCTCTTTCGCATACCCCGTCGGTGCCATCGACGGCGAGAGTGTCGAGACATTTGCACAGATTTGGGTCGAAGCACTGACTGCCCTGGCGGAGCATTCTCGCTCCGTCGGAGCCGGTGGACTCACACCGTCCGACGTGCCGCTTGTCTCCGTGAGCCAACGAGATATCGACGGGTTCGAGAATCGATTCGGTACGGTGACCGACATCTGGCCCCTGGCACCGCTGCAGTCCGGTTTGCTCTTCCACGCGATGTTGGCGGAATCCAGCGTCGACCTCTACTCGGTGCAGATGATTCTCACTCTGTCCGGGAAGGTGGATGCCGACCGATTGCGCACTGCAGCACAGGGAATCATCGACCGTTATGCGAACCTGCGAACGGCATTCACGGCCGACGACGACGGAACGCCGGTCCAGATAGTCCTCGAAGATGTTGCCGTCCCGTGGCGGAACATCGATCTCAGCGATATCGCGGCGGTCGACCGTGAGGCAGCCCTGGACGAAGTTTTGACAGCTGACCAGGCGACACACTTCGACATGGCATCACCGCCGTTGATTCGGTTCACCTTCGTCACCATGGCGGAGGGGGACTATCGCTTGGTGGTGGCGAATCACCACATTATTCTCGACGGTTGGTCGGTGCCACTGCTCTTGCAGAACCTGTTGGCGCTGTACGCGACGCGTGGTGACGACTCGATTCTTCCGCGTGTGCGTAGCTATCGCAATTACCTGGCGTGGCTTGTCGATCAGGATCGTGATCGATCACTCACGGCCTGGGCGGATGCGCTTTCCGGCGTCGAAGAGCCGACGCTGCTTGCTCAGGTCACAGGCGGACAGGAATTCACCGCGCTGTCACAGAAGCTGAACGTGTCGATGTCGTCGGAGACAACCGCGGCGCTCACCGCTCTGGCCGCACGACTCGGGGTCACCGCCAACACGATCGTGCAGAGCGCGTGGGCGGTCCTGCTCGGTGCGTTGACCGGAACCGACGACGTTGTCTTCGGTGCAACAGTGTCCGGCCGGCCACCGGCGCTCACCGGCGTCGAATCGATGGTCGGGTTGTTCATCAACACCCTCCCCGTGCGGGTGCGCCTCGACGCCGCGGAGTCCGTCGAAGAATTGGTTGCCAGGGTCCAGATCGAGCAGGCGAGAATGCTTGATCATCACTATCTCGGTTTGACCGATGTCCAGAAAGCAGCGGACGTCGGAACACTGTTCGACACGTTGGTTGTATTCGAGTCGTACCCGGTCGACCGTGAGGGCCTCGCCGCACAGGCGGATGTTCTCGACGGAATGATGATCGACGACATCGCCTCGGACGATTCCACGAACTACCCGTTGACCCTGCTGATCGCACTCGACGAGCAGTTGCACTTGACGCTGCGGTACCTACCGGACTTCTTCGATGCCGACTACGCAACTGCGTTGCTGGACAGAGTTCTTCGACTGCTCTCCTCCGTAGCCACCGATCCTTCGGTGCGTGTTGGTGACGTTGATATTTTGGATTCTGTTGAGCGTTCGTTGGTGCTCGAGGGGTGGAATGACACGGCTCGGGTTGTGTCGGGTGTGTCGGTGTTGGATGGGTTCGATGCGCAGGTGGCGGCGTCTCCGGGTGCGGTGGCGCTCTCGTTCGAGGGGCAGTCTCTGTCGTATGCGGAGTTCGATGCTCGGGTGAATCGTTTTGCGCGGTATTTGGTTTCGGTGGGTGTGGGGCCGGAGTCGTTGGTGGGTGTTGCGGTTCGTCGGTCGGTTGATTTGTTGGTTGCGGTTTACGGTGTGCTCAGGGCTGGTGGTGGGTATGTTCCGGTGGATCCGGATCAGCCTGCGGAGCGTAATGGGTATGTGTTGGAGTCGGCGTCGCCGGTGTGTGTGGTCAGTACGTCTGATGTTGGTTTCGATGCTGGTGTTGTGCCGGTGGTCGAGGTTGATGTTGTTGATGTGTCTGGTTTTTCGGGTGCGCCTGTCTCTGATGTGGATCGGGTTGCGCCGTTGCGGTCGGGGAATACGGCGTATGTGATTTTCACGTCGGGGTCGACGGGTCGGCCGAAGGGTGTGGCGGTCAGTCATCGCAGTGTGGTCAATCAGGTGTCGTGGTTGGCGGAGCGTTATGCGGTGTCGGGTTCTGATGTGGTGTTGTTCAAGACTCCGGTGACGTTCGATGTGTCGGTGTGGGAGTTGTTTGTTCCGTTGGCGGTGGGTGCTCGGTTGGTGGTGGCTACTCATGACGGTCATCGGGATCCGGGGTATTTGGCGTCGGTGGTGGCGGCGGAGTCGGTGTCGATGGTGTCGTTTGTGCCGTCGATGTTGGAGGTGTTCGTCGATCAGGTTGTCGACACGTCGGAGGCGACGATTTCGCGTCTCGGTGGTGCTGGGTTGGGTTCGTTGCGGGTGATTTTCGCGGCGGGTGAGGCGTTGCCGGCGTCGGTGGTGGGTCGGGTGTTGTCGGTGTTGCCGTCGGTTGAGGTTCATAATTTGTATGGTCCGACGGAGTTCACGGTGCATGCGACGGCGGCGGGTCCGCTCGATGGTGTGGGTGTGGTGGTGCCGATGGGTGCTCCGGTGTGGAATTCGTCGGTGTTGGTGTTGGATTCGCGGTTGCGTCCGGTGCCGGTGGGTGTTGCGGGTGAGTTGTATTTGTCGGGTGTGCAGGTCGCTCGTGGGTATTTCGGGCGGGTGGATTTGTCGGCGGAGCGGTTTGTGGCGAATCCGTTCGGTGGGGTGGGTTCGCGGATGTATCGCACGGGGGATGTGGTGCGGTGGATCGGTGTGTCGGGTGAGCTCGAGTATGTCGGTCGTAGTGATTTTCAGGTGAAGTTGCGTGGTCAGCGGATCGAGTTGGGGGAGATCGAGTCTGCGGTTCGGGATCAGGTGGGTGTGGGTTCTGTGGTGGTGGTGGTGTGGCGTGATCAGTTGGTTGCGTATGTCACTGCTGCGGTGGGGTCTTCGGTTGATGTTGATGTGGTGAAGGTGGGTGTGGGGGAGCGGTTGGCGTCGTATATGGTGCCGTCGCAGTTTGTGGTGTTGGATGCGTTTCCGCTCAATGCTTCGGGGAAGTTGGATCGGAAGTTGTTGCCGGAGCCGGTGTTCGAGGTTGCGGTGTTCAGGGCTCCGGTGACGGCGATGGAGGAGATCGTCGCGTCGGTGTTTGCCGAGGTGTTGGGTGTTGATCGTGTGGGTCTCGATGACGATTTCTTCGAGCTCGGCGGCAACTCCCTCAATGCCACTCGCACGATCAAACGAATCGCCGATGCTCTCGACACCGAACTTTCGGTTCGAGTTCTGTTCGAGGCGTCCACGGTGCAGGATCTCGCAGCGCACGCCGAAAGCCGGACCGGGTCGGGTGGGCGAGTCGCGCTGACCGCGGTCGAGCGGCCAGAGCGGATCCCGCTTTCGTTGGCGCAGCAGCGTATGTGGTTCCTCAACCGATTCGACGGGAGTGCAGCGGCATACAACATCCCGATGGCGCTGCGCCTTCAGGGCGATCTTGACGTCTCGGCGCTGAGCGCGGCGATTTCTGATGTGATCGGGCGGCACGAATCACTTCGAACCGTCTACCCGGAAATCGGAGACGGTCCGGTGCAGGTCGTCAAGCCCGTGTCGAGTTGGTCGGACGAAATCGTCGCAGAACCGACTGGCGTGGACGAACTCGAAGGTGAGTTGGTCGCGCTGGCGTCGACGCGCTTCGACGTCACACGCGAGATTCCGATTCGTATCCGGTTGTTCCAGTTGGCTTCCGACGAATACGTACTCGGTGTCGCGATTCATCATATTTCCGCCGACGGTTCCTCGATGGCACCGTTCGCTCGGGATGTCGTGACCGCATACGCCTCGCGGGTTGCCGGGTACACACCGTCCTGGGCTCCTCTCGACGTTCAGTACGCCGACTACAGCCTGTGGCAGCGAGAGGTGCTGGGCAGTGAGGAAGACGCGGGATCTATTGCTTCGCAGCAGATTGCGTACTGGAGCAATGCTCTTGCCGGGCTGCCTGATCAGCTTGCACTTCCCGCCGACCGGCCGCGCCCCGCGACGCAGTCCTTCCGCGGCGGTTACCTGCACTTCGATATCGATGCAGAGTTGCATGCTCGGTTGAGCGGTCTTGCCAGGGCAAACAATTCGACGCTGTTCATGCTCACGCACACTGCGTTCGCGATGTTGTTGGCTCGACTGTCCGGAACCGAGGACATCGCGGTGGGTACACCCATTGCAGGACGTGGTGAGCGGGCACTCGACGATCTCATCGGCATGTTCGTGAACACCTTGGTGTTCCGTACGCAGATCGACAGCGGCGCGCCGTTCCTCGACCTGCTCGGACGTGTCAGGGAGACCGACCTTCAAGCATTTGCACATTCGGACGTTCCTTTCGAGCGACTCGTGGAGGTGCTCAACCCACCACGTTCGACCGCTCGTCATCCGCTCTATCAGGTCGGCTTCCTCTTCCAGAACATGGAAACCGGAGGGCTCGAGCTTCCGGGGCTCACCGTCAAGGGCGTCGATATCGACAACGGGGTCGCGCAGTTCGATCTTCAGTTGATCGTCAGTGATCGGTACGACGCGAACGGATCTGCAGCCGGCATCACGTCGATGTTCAGCTACGCGCATGATCTGTTCGACGAGTCGACCGTGCAGGACTTCGCCGATCGATTCGTGCGATTGCTCGCGGAGATCGCGTCCGATCCGTCGTTGACCGTCGGCGACTTCGCGCTGATGGATTCGTCCGAGAGCGACCGGATCCTGAACCGCTGGAACGACACCGATCACCCCGTCCCGGGAGCCACTCTGGTCGAACTGTTCGACGAGCAGGTCGGTTCGAACCCAGGTGCGGTGGCATTGGTCGCCGGGAACACGTCGCTGACCTACGCCGAGTTCGATGCACGTGTCAACCGTCTCGCACGCCATCTGATTGCAACCGGTGTCGGTCCTGAGTCGTTGGTCGCGTTGGCAATCGAGCGATCGGTCGAACTGTTGGTCGCCATGTACGCGGTGGTGAAGGCAGGTGGTGGATACGTACCGATCGATCCGAACCACCCGGCCGATCGCATCGAGTACGTGTTGACCATGGCAGATCCGGTCTGCGTCCTCACTACCTCGACCACTGCGAAGAATCCGGCGTTCGGTGATTCTGTGATCGAGATGGACACGATCGATCTCGCGTCCTACGCGGACGCGATGGTTACCGATGGGGATCGCAGTGCTCCACTGCGAGCGGACAACACCGCCTATGTGATCTTCACGTCGGGATCGACGGGGCGGCCGAAGGGCGTCGCGATCTCGCATCGGGCGGTGGTCAACCAGATTCTCTGGAAGCGCGATCAGTACGGCCTGGACCGATCCGATGCGATGGTGCTCAAGACGGCGGCAACCTTCGACCTCTCGGTCTGGGAGTTCTGGTCGGCACTGACTTCCGGTGCACGACTGGTGATCGCCGAACCTGAAGGTCACAAGGACCCGAGCTACCTGCTCGACCTGATGACGCGGGAGAAGGTCACGACGCTCCACGTGGTGCCGTCGATGCTCGCGATGTTGCAGTCGGCGTCGGAAAATGGTCTTCCGGAATCGCTTCGTCAGGTGCTCGCGATCGGTGAAGCGTTGCCGGCCGCGACGGCCACCGAGTTTGCAGAACTCAGCGACGCGCAGTTGGTGAATCTGTACGGTCCGACCGAGGCCGCGGTCTCAGTGACAGCGCACGTCGTCGGTTCGGACGATACGACGTCGGTGCCGATCGGTGCCCCCGAATGGAACACGCAGGTGTTCGTGCTCGACACGCGTTTGCATCCGGTCCCCGTCGGAGTCACCGGGGAGCTTTACCTCGCCGGTGCCCAGCTTGCTCGCGGCTATCACGGGCGCGCGGATCTGACGTCGGAACGATTTGTGGCCAATGTCTTCGGTGACGCGGGTTCGCGGTTGTACCGCACGGGCGACCTCGTCCGGTGGACGCAGAACGGCGAACTCGACTACGTGGAGCGCGCCGACTTCCAGGTCAAGATCCGTGGCTACCGCATCGAACTCGGTGAGATCGAAGCGCTTCTTCGCAAGCAGGCCAGCGTGGACTCCGCTGTGGTGGTGGCCAAGTCGGATGCGCGTACCGGTGATCGACTTGTCGGCTACGTCGTTCCTCAAAGCGGGGAAAGCATCGATGTCGAAACCTTGAAGCGGACTCTTGTGGCTGAGTTGCCGAGTTACATGGTGCCGGCGGCATTGATGGTCTTGGACGAACTACCGCTCAACATCAACGGCAAGGTCGATCGCAAAGCCCTGCCCGACCCCGAATTCGAGGCGACCGAATTCCGTGCGCCGACCAACCCCGTCGAAGAGATCGTGGCGGGTGTGTTCGCTGACGTACTCGGTGTGGCGAGGGTCGGCCTCGACGACGACTTCTTCGAGCTCGGCGGAAACTCTCTCGTCGCGACGCAGGTCGTGTCGAGGCTGGGTGAGGCGTTGGACGCGCAGATTCCGGTCCGTGTGATCTTCGAGGCCTCGACTGTCGGGGCATTGGCGTCGAGGGTTCTCGAACACGCGGGATCGGGTGGCCGCCCACCGTTGGTGGCCCAGGTGCGTCCGCACGAGATCCCGCTGTCGTTGGCGCAGCAACGTATGTGGGTGCTCAATCAGTTCGACAAGACCTCGGGTGCGTACAACATCCCGGTCGCGATCCGGTTGTCCGGCGCTCTCGATGTCGACGCACTTCACTCCGCGGTGTCGGATCTGATCGAGCGTCACGAAGTGCTCCGGACGGTATACCCGGACCAGGGCAACGGACCGGTTCAGATGATCCTGCCTCGCTCCGCAGCGACGGTGGGACTGGAAGTGATCGCAACCGACGAAGCGTCGGTCGCCGAGCAGGTGGCTGACACAGTTCGCGAGGGCTTCGATGTCACGACAGCCGTTCCGTTGCGAATCCGTCTCTTCGAGGTCGACGAATCCGAGCGGGTCCTCGTCGTTGTCATTCACCACATCAGCGGTGACGGCTTCTCGATGGCTCCGTTGATCAGAGACACCATGGTTGCGTACACCGCACGTACCGGCGGGGAGACGCCGGAGTGGGCTCCGCTCGAGGTGCAGTACGCCGACTACACGCTGTGGCAGCGTGATGTCCTCGGATCGCCGGAGGACGCGGACAGTCAGCTGGGCCGTCAACTCGCGTACTGGGTGAACGAGCTCAAGGGCACTCCGGAGCTTCTGGAACTGCCGACCGACCGGCCGCGGCCGGCTCGCGCGAGCATGCGCGGTGCGGAATTCGAGTTTGCCGTCGATTCCGAGACCACGGACCGGCTCGCGACGATCGCACGGGAGCAGAACTCGACAGTCTTCATGGTGGTTCACACTGCCCTGTCCGTGCTGCTGGCGAAGATGAGTGGATCGAACGACATCGCAATCGGTACGCCGATCGCGGGTCGAGGTGAGCGGGCTCTCGACGATCTTGTCGGGATGTTCGTCAACACCTTGGTCCTGCGAACGGAGATCGCTCCTGCTTCGACTTTCGTCGACCTTCTGGGGCACGTGAAGGACAAGGACTTGTCGGCATTCGCCAATGCCGACGTACCGTTCGAGCGGTTGGTCGACGAATTGGGGCGAGAGCGCTCTCACGCATACTCGCCGCTCTTCCAGGTCATGCTCACATTCCAGAACATGGCTCTTGGTACGTTCCAACTCCCAGGCCTGGAACTCTCTGCGGTCGACAGCGGTTTCGATCAGGCGATGTTCGATCTGCAGCTCACCGGTATCGAGCAATTCGACGATGCCGGGGTGCTGTCCGGGCTGAGGATGCGTTTCACCTATGCGACCGACCTGTTCGACGAATCGACCATCGCTCTTTTCGCGGCGCGATTCGGGCGGGTGCTCGAAGAACTGGTGACCGATCCCGGGGTCGTGATTCGTACGATCGACATCGTGACCGATCAGGAACGCGAGGAAGCGAGCGCTGCCGAGCCGAAGTCCGCGGCAGATCTGCCCGAACTGGCAGCCGCGGCGGCGGCCGCCGATCCTGAGGCAATTGCGTTCACCCACGGTGATCAGGCGGTCACCTTCGGTGAGTTGTCGACCAAACTCGTTGCCATGCGTACCGCCATGGGCGCTGCTCTGGCTCCCGATGCACTGGTTTCGGTGTCGCTCGCCGGCCTTGTTCCGGGCATCCTGCCGGCACTTGGCGTCGACGGTCTCGCCACACTTGTGAGCTCGGTGATAGCTGACGCACAGTCGGTGTCAGCGGGCCGTGGGGGTACGGCCGGGTAACATTCAGTATTTGCCCAGTGAACGCCTCCGGCCGAGCAGAACGCTGTGCTCGGCCGGGGCGCACTTCACGAAAGTCAGTTGGAGGAAGTGTAGATGTCCGTCGGTATTCCGGGACCGCAGTCGCTGACGATCGAAGATCTGCCGAAGTTGGTAGCTGCAGTTGCGGCGGTAGATCCTGATCGTGTGGCCCTGAGCCACGGTGGAACCGAAATCAGCTACGGACGACTCAATGACGAGTTGGTCACTCTCGACACCGCGATGGGTGGGGCATTGGGGGCGGATGCCCTGGTTCCTGTTGTCGTTTCCACGGTGCTGCCGGAGCTGATCGCCAGCGAGGCCGACGGTCTCGGCGCGGTGGTCGACCGGCTCATCGCCGACGGCACTTCGATCGTCGAGGTCGCGTCCGAGGCCGACGCACACGTGACCCTAGCCGGACTCTTCGACGAGCAGGTCGAGCGGACGCCGGATGCGCTCGCGCTGGATTACGCCGGAACGCAGCTCACTTACGCGCAGTTCGACGCGCGAGCGAACCGCCTGGCCCGTGAACTCGTCGCGGCAGGTGTCGGACCGGACAGCCTCGTCGGTCTCGCGATGCGTCGATCGATCGATCTCCTCGTCTCGATGTACGCGATCGTCAAGGCCGGCGGCGCGTACGTTCCACTCGACCCGGATCATCCTGCCGACCGTCTCGCTTACGTACTCGAGATCGCGAAGCCCACGGCTGTGCTCACACGTACGTCCGATGCCGTGGTGCTGCCGCACGGTACGCCCACGCTCGACGTCGACACCCTCGACTTGTCGGGTCGTGCCGAGACAACTGTCACCGACGCCGACCGGTTGGCGCCGCTGCGCGCGGACAACACTGCGTATGTCATCTTCACGTCCGGATCGACCGGACGCCCCAAAGGCGTTGCAGTCTCTCACCGTGCCATCGTCGCGAACCTGCAATGGCGTCAGACCGAGTACGGATTCACTGCGGACGACGTGATCTTGCAGAAGACGCCCTTCACTTTCGATGTGTCCGTGTGGGAGTTCTTCTGGCCGCTGCAGGTCGGTGCATCGCTGGTGATCGCGGAACCCGACGGACATCGTGATCCGGTGTACGTGGCTCGCACGATGATCGAGCGCGGAGTGACGGCGGTGCACTTCGTGCCGTCGATGCTCGCCGTGTTCGTCGCCGAACCCCTTGTTGCGCAGGTCAAAACCCTTCGCTACGTGTTCGCTTCCGGTGAGGCGTTGCCGGCTCGAACCGCGGCACGTCTGCGCGAGGTCAGCAGTGCTGGACTCCACAATCTGTACGGCCCGACCGAGGCTGCCGTCGACGTGACTTATTACGAAACCGGTGAGCGAGATCAGGTGTCCGTGCCGATCGGCGCGGCCGTGGCAGACACCGAACTCCTGGTGCTCGACGACGCGCTCCGGCCGTCGCCTTCAGGAGTGGCAGGAGAGCTCTATCTTGCCGGGATTCAGCTGGCCAGGGGATACGTGTCGCGTCCCGATCTCACGGCAGACCGTTTCGTGGCTCGGCCGGGCACTACCGACGGATCGCGGATGTATCGAACCGGAGACCTGGTGCGTTGGCGCGGCGTCGGAGCGAACCGCCAGCTCGAATACATCGGTCGCACTGACTTTCAGGTCAAGCTCCGCGGTCTGCGCATCGAACTCGGTGAGATCGAGGCGGCACTGCTCGATTGTGAAGGTGTTTCCCAAGCCGTGGTGATCGTCCATTCGGACGAAACGATCGGTGACAACTTGGTCGCGTACATCGTCGGCGAGGGCATCGATTCAGAGATTCTGACGTCGTCGCTGGGTGAACGGCTACCCGACTACATGGTCCCTGCCATGTTCGTCGAACTGGACGAGTTTCCGCTCAATGCCAGCGGCAAGCTGGATCGAAAAGCCTTGCCCGCACCCGAATTCGTGTCGAAGACGGTCGAGTACCGCGAGCCTGCGACACCCACCGAAGCCGGCGTGGTCGCGATCTTTGCCGATCTACTCGGGCAGGATCGGGTAGGGGCAGACGACGGCTTCTTCGAGCTGGGCGGCAACTCGTTGCTCGCCACTCGCGTGGTTGCGCGGATCAATGCCGAACACGGCATCTCCATCGACATGCGCAACTTCTTCGACGCACCCACCGCCGCAGAACTTGCCGTCTTCATCGACGAAGCGAAAATCTCAGAAGACCGCAAGGCTCACGTTCCCCTGATCCCTCGCGAGCGCCCCGAGTTGGTTCCGCTGTCTTTGGCGCAGCAGCGCATGTGGTTCCTCAACCGATTCGAACCAGAATCGGCAGTCGACCACATTCCGGTCGCGCTGCGTCTCAGCGGAGCGCTCGATGTCGATGCCTTGCAGGGCGCGCTCGAAGATTTGATCGAGCGGCACGAGATCCTTCGAACCGTGTACCCGGAGGTCGACGGCGTCGGATATCAGCGCTTGGTCGACCTTGCAGCCGTGGTACCGAACCTGACTCCCATACGGGTAGACGAGTCGGCGATCGTCGAGCGCGTGACCGACTTCGTTACCCCGGGGTTCGACGTGACCACCGAGGTTCCGATTCGGGCGGCACTCTTCCAACCCACCGCCGACGAATTTGTCCTCGTGTTCGTCGTCCATCACATCAGCGGTGACGGGTTCTCCATGGGACCGTTGACCAAGGACATCGTTTCGTCCTATGTGTCTCGGACACAGGGAATTGCGCATGATCTGGCTCCGCTGCCCGTACAGTTCGCCGACTTTGCACTGTGGCAGCGCGAAGTTCTCGGCAGTGAGGACGACCCGGATTCTCTGATCACTCGCCAGGTCGACTACTGGCGCCACGCGTTGGCCGGTATCCCCGATCAGCTCGATCTTCCGTCGGACCGCCCGCGCCCGCGCGTCGCGTCGAACCGGGGAGCCGGGCACACATTCACGATCGAGCCTGACCTTCACCAGGCTCTCAATCGAATTGCGCTGGACAACAACGCATCCCTGTTCATGGTGTTGCACAGTGCCGTGGCGATTCTGCTGGCGCGGTTGTCCGGGACTTCGGACATCGTGATCGGCACACCGGTCGCCGGTCGAGGCGATCAAGCTCTCGACGACCTGATCGGAATGTTCGTCAACACACTCGTCCTCCGCACGGAGGTTGATCTCGAAGCTTCGGCACGGGACATGATTTCGCGGGCGCGCGAATCCGACCTCAGCGGCTTCGGGCACGCCGATGTGCCATTCGAACGACTGGTGGAGGTACTCAACCCCGCCCGGTCTCAGGCACGGAACCCGTTGTTCCAGGTGATGCTCTCGCTGCAGAACTTGGGACAGAGCATGCAGCAAAGTCTGGAGGTTCCGGGACTGCGCATTTCCGGACTGGACGTAGAGTCGTCGGCCGCGAAGTTCGACCTCCAATTCACTGTGTGGGAATCGGACACCGCGGACAAGGTCGGTGGTTTGACCGTCGCACTGGTCTATGCGACCGACCTGTTCGACGAGTCGTCTGCCAAATCAATCGGAAAGCGGTTGATTTCAGTTCTCGAAGCAATGGTTGCCGATCCCTCGGTGCGGGTTGGCGATGTGGATATGTTCGATTCGGGTGAGCGATCTTTGGTGCTCGAGTCGTGGAATGGCACTGCGCATGAGGTTGCGGATGTGTCGTTGGTGGACGTGTTCGATGCTCAGGTGGAGGCGTCGCCGGATGCGGTAGCTGTGTCGTTCGAGGGTGTTTCGCTGTCATATGCGGAGTTCGATTCGCGGGTGAATCGTCTTGCCCGGTACCTGGTTTCGGTGGGTGTGGGGCCGGAGTCGTTGGTGGGTGTTGCGGTACGTCGGTCGGTTGATTTGTTGGTTGCGGTTTACGGCGTGCTCAAGGCTGGCGGTGGGTATGTTCCGGTAGATCCGGATCAGCCTGCGGAGCGCAATGCGTACGTGTTGGAGTCGGCGTCGCCGGTATGCGTGATCAGTACCTCTGACGTTGGATTCGATGCCGGTGTGGTGCCGGTGGTCGAGGTTGATGTTGTTGATGTGTCTGGTTTTTCGGATAACCCTGTCTCGGATATTGATCGGGTCTCGCCTTTGCTGTCGGGGAATGCGGCGTATGTGATTTTCACGTCGGGGTCGACGGGGCGTCCGAAGGGCGTGTCGGTTTCGCATGCGGCGATTGTGAATCGGTTGGCGTGGATGCAGGACGAGTACGGGTTGGATTCGTCGGATGTGGTGTTGCAGAAGACGCCGTTCACGTTCGATGTGTCGGTGTGGGAGTTGTTCTGGCCGTTGCAGGTTGGTGCTCGGTTGGTGGTGGCCGTGCCGGATGGGCATCGTGATCCGCGGTATTTGACGTCGGTCATTGTGGGGGAGGGTGTGACGACGGTGCATTTCGTGCCGTCGATGCTCGAGGTTTTCGTGACGGATTCGTCTGTGGCTGGGTGTGTTTCGTTGACTCGGGTGTTCGCGTCAGGTGAGGCGTTGCCGGCGAGTGTTGTTGCCGACGTGTGGGCTGTGTTGCCGGGTGTCGGGGTGCACAATTTGTATGGTCCGACCGAGGCTGCGGTGGATGTGACGTTCCACGAGGTGGTGCCGGCGGATGTTCTGGGGGTGCCGATCGGTGCTCCGGTATGGAATACGCAGGTGTTTGTTCTGGACTCTCGATTGAGTCCGGTGCCGGTAGGTGTTGCGGGTGAGCTGTATCTGGCGGGTGTTCAGCTGGCTCGTGGATATGTGGGTCGGCCGGATTTGTCGTCGGATCGATTTGTGGCGAATCCGTTCTCGGGTGATGGTGGGCGGATGTATCGCTCGGGTGATGTGGTGCGGTGGACTGCGTCGGGCGAGTTGGAGTACATCGGTCGTAGTGACTTTCAGGTGAAGTTGCACGGTTTGCGGATCGAGCTCGGTGAGATCGAGTCGGTGATTCGTGAGCACGAGTCGGTGTCGTCGGTAGTTGTGGTTGTGCGTGAGGATGTGTTGGTTGCGTACGTTACGGCCGCTGGTGGTGTGGTGGACGTTGACGAGTTGAAGAGAGTTGTTGCGGGTCGGCTGCCGGGTTACATGGTGCCGGCGGTGGTGATGGTGCTGGATGAGTTGCCGTTGGGTGTGTCGGGGAAGTTGGATCGGAAACTTCTTCCGGATCCGGTGTTCGTGGCGCGCGAGTTTCGGGCACCGTCGAGTGTCGCCGAAATCGCTGTGGCCGGCGTCTTCGGAGATGTTCTCCGGTTGGAACAGGTCGGTCTGGATGACGACTTCTTCGAGCTCGGCGGAAACTCTTTGGTCGCAACGCAGTTGGTGGCTCGCGTAGGTCAAGCGCTCGACACTCAGGTTCCGGTGAGAGTGTTGTTCGAGGCTTCGACCGTCGAAGGTTTGGCAGCGCAGGTTGAGTTGATCGCAGGGGCAGGAGGGAGGGCCGCGCTCGTGGCCCGCCCACGGCCGGCGTTGATCCCACTCTCACTAGCTCAGCAGCGAATGTGGTTCCTCAGCCGCTTCGATCCTGATTCTGCCGTCAATAACATTCCGATCGCCTTGAATATCAAAGGCGCCCTGAATGTTTCGGCGCTGAGTCATGCGATTTCGGATGTAATCGAACGCCACGAATCGCTCCGGACCGTCTACCCGGAGCAAGGTGGGCAAGGGCAGCAGGTAGTCCTCCCGTCGTCCGAGGTGCCGGTTGAACTGACACCGAAGGTCATCGACGCCTCACGCGTTCACAACGAACTTCTGAGTTTCGCGCTCCAGGGTTTCGACGTGACGTCAACCGTTCCGGTTCGCGTCGGGTTGTTCGAACTTGCTGAGAATTCGTACGTTCTGGCCTTCGTTGTGCATCACATCGCAGCGGACGGGTTCTCGATGCGTCCGCTGACTCGGGATGTCATGTTTGCCTACGCCGCTCGGGTTTCGAACGGCGTTCCGAATTGGACTCCGCTCGAGGTGCAGTACGCCGATTATGCCCTCTGGCAGCGGGAGGTCCTCGGCGACGAGGACGACCCGAATTCGTTGATCTCGGCTCAGCTGGACCACTGGCGCTCCGTCCTCCGTGATTCTCCGGAAGTGCTTGCGTTACCAGCTGACCGCCCCCGCCCGGTCGTCGCCTCGAATCGTGGCGCTACGTACCGCTTCTCCGTCAGCGAAGAGCTTCGGTCGAGCTTGGACTCACTCGCACGCGAGCGGAACGCGTCGCTGTTCATGGTGATGCATTCGGCCCTCGCCGTGCTTCTCGCAAGGTTGTCCGGTACCAGTGACATCGTGATCGGTACTCCGGTTGCCGGGCGAGGCGAAAAGGCGCTCGACGATGTGATCGGTATGTTCGTGAATACGCTGGTCCTGCGGACTCCTGTCGACCTCGCCAGTCCGTTCAGTGCACTCGTCTCGGCAACGCGGAGGACGGACCTTCAGGCGCTCGGCAACGGCGATGTTCCGTTCGAGCGATTGGTCGAGGTACTGGACCCCACCCGATCGCAGGCACATCACCCGCTGTTCCAGGTCGCGCTGTTCTTTCAGAACATGTCCCAGGATGCGTTGGAGCTTTCGGGGTTGGAGGTGTCGGGCCTCGAGTTCGATGCCGGTATCGCGAAATTCGATCTTCAACTTACTCTCGCTCCCCGTGTCGAAGATGCGCTCGAAGACGGCATGTTCGCCGAGTTCGCATACGCCACAGATCTGTTCGACGAGTCGACGATTCGTGGATTCGCCGATCGGTTCACCAGGATCCTCGAGCAGGTGGTCGTGGATCCGTCGATCACTGTGGGTGACATCGATCTGTTGGAGGAGACCGAGCGCGAGTCGCTGTTGACTGCGCGCAACTCCACCGCACGTGACGTCGGGAACAGTGAGACATTGGCTTCGCTGTTCGACACTCGCGTTGCGTTGGCGCCCGATGCTGTTGCCGTGGTGTTCGACGGCCAGTCGCTGACCTATGGCGAGGTGTCCGATCGTGTGAACAAATTGGCACGCAAGCTGATCGACGATGGTGTTGGGCCCGAGTCGTTGGTGGCCTTGGCGATGCGTCGGTCGCTCGATCTCGTAGTGGGTATGTACGCGGTGATCGCCGCGGGCGGAGCCTACGTGCCATTGGATCCCGATCACCCCGCCGAGCGGATCGGGCACATCCTCACGACGGCCGATCCAGTCTGTGTGCTGTCGACGACGAGGGACGCTTTCGTAGCGCCGAACGGCGCCGACGTGCTGTTGATCGATGCTGCTGACCTCTCGAGCTATTCGCCTTCCGTCGTTTCCGATGCTGATCGTCGTGGTCGACTGCGTGATGTGAATGCCGCCTACGTGATCTTCACCTCGGGTTCCACGGGCAAGCCCAAGGGCGTTGCGGTCTCGCATCACGCCATCGTGAACCAGGTCCTGTGGATGCAGGATCAGTACGCCATCGGCACAGAAGATGTCTATCTGCAAAAGACTGCAACGACATTCGACGTCTCGTTGTGGGGATACTTCACCGCGCTTCTGTCCGGTACGAGAGTGGTGCTGGCATCTCACGACGGACATCGAGATCCCGCGTATCTGGCTGGTCTGATCGAAGATCATCGGGTGACGTTGACGGACTTCGTTCCGTCGATGTTGACCGTCTTCGCGACGTCGGTTCCGGAACACGCATTGGTGTCGCTGAGGGACGTATTCGTGATCGGTGAGGCATTGCCGCTCGAGACGGTGCGTGCATTCGCTCGGGTGTCCTCTGCAGGTTTGCACAATGTGTACGGCCCTACCGAGGCTGCGGTCTCGATCACCTACTACGAGGTCGACGGATCGGAGTCGACAGGTACTCCGATCGGTGTGCCAGAGTGGAACTCGCAGGTCTACGTGTTGGATAGTCGGTTGCATCCGGTGCCGGTAGGCGTTGCAGGTGAGCTGTATCTGGCCGGTGATCAACTTGCGCGCGGTTATGTCGCGCGACCCGATCTCACCAGTGATCGCTTTGTCGCGAACCCATTTGTGGAGGCGAGCGACACGAACGGTGAAGTAAATGCCGGTGGCAGTCGGATGTATCGCACCGGGGACCTGGTGTGGTGGAACACCGCAGGCGAGCTCGAGTATGTCGGGCGTACCGATTTTCAGGTCAAGTTCCGTGGTCAGAGGATCGAACTGGGTGAGATTGAGTCAGCTCTTCTGGCGCACTCGACGGTAGCTCAGTGTGTGGTCACTGTGGCATCCACCGATATGGGCGATCAGTTGGTCGCGTATGTGATCGCTGTCCCGGATTCTGTGGTCGACGTAGAAGCCCTGAGGAATGCGCTTCCTGAATCGCTACCTGTCTACATGATTCCGAACGTGATCATGATCTTGGACGAGTTTCCTCTGAACTCCTCTGGGAAGTTGGATCGGAAGTTGTTGCCGGAGCCGGTATTCGAGGCTGCGGTCTTCCGGGCCCCGGTCACGCCGGTAGAGCAAATTGTCGCTTCTGTTTTCTCGGCGGTACTCGGGGTCGAGCGAGTGGGTCTCGATGACGACTTCTTCGCACTCGGCGGAAACTCTTTGATCGCTACTCGAATGGCAGCTCGGTTGGGGCAGGCGCTCGATGCGCAGGTTCCGGTGCGGGTGTTGTTCGAGGCGTCGTCGGTGGAGTTGTTGGCCGCACGGATGGAGTCGGAGATCGGTTCGGGTGCGCGGGCGGCGTTGACGGCTCGGGTGCGTCCGGAGCGGGTGCCGTTGTCGTTGGCGCAGCAGCGGATGTGGTTCTTGAACCGTTTCGATACGACGTCGTCGGCGAACAATATTCCGGTGGCGATTCGGTTGTCGGGGTTGTTGGATGTGGCGGCGTTGGATGCTGCTGTGTCGGATGTTGTTGCGCGGCATGAGATTTTGCGGACGGTGTATCCGGAGGTCGACGGTGTCGGCTTCCAGGAGGTGTTGTCGGCGGATCGGGTGCGGTTGGATTTGTCGCCGGTTGTGGTGTCGGAGTCCGATGTCGTTGGTGCGGTGACGGAGTTTTTGTCGACCGGTTTCGATGTGGCGGTGGAGGTTCCGGTTCGGGCGCGGTTGTTCGCGGTGTCGGAGTCGGAGTTCGTGTTGGCGTTGGTGGTTCATCACATCAGTGGTGATGGTGTGTCGATGGGGCCGTTGACGCGTGATGTGATGGTGGCGTACGAGGCTCGTTCTCGGGGTGAGGTTCCGGGGTGGGCGCCGTTGGCGGTGCAGTATGCGGATTACGCGTTGTGGCAGCGGGAGACTCTTGGTTCGGAAGATGATGCGGGGTCGTTGATTTCGCGTCAGATCGGGTTCTGGGAGTCGGCGTTGGCGGGGTTGCCGGATCAGTTGGATTTGCCGGCTGATCGTCCGCGGCCTGCGGTGGCGTCCAATCGTGGGGCCAAGCATGCGTTCGTCATCGGAGAAATTGAGCATTCGTCTCTGAAAAAGATAGCGCGTGAGTCGAATTCGTCGTTGTTCATGGTGGTGCATGCGGCGTTGGCGGTGTTGTTGGCGCGGTTGTCGAGTACGTCCGATATTGCGATCGGTACTCCGGTGGCGGGTCGTGGTGAGCAGGTTCTCGATGATTTGATCGGGATGTTCGTCAATACGTTGGTGTTGCGAACGGAGGTGGATTCTTCGGAGTCGTTCTCGGAGTTGTTGGGCCGGGTTCGTGAGGGTGATCTGGGTGCGTTTGCGCATGTAGATCTCCCATTCGAGCGTTTGGTGGAGGTGCTCAATCCGGCGCGGTCGCAGGCGCGCAATCCGTTGTTCCAGGTGATGCTGTCGTTCCAGAACATGGAGCAGTCGGTGCTTCGACTTGGTGATCTGACAGTTGCGGGCGTCGACGCCAACACCGTGGCGGCGAAGTTCGATCTGCAGTTGACCATGGTCGAGCAGTTCGACGAGTCCGGTGCGCCGGCGGGGATGGCGGCGCAATTCACGTATGCGACGGATCTGTTCGACGAGTCGACTGTGGCTGGCTTTGCCGACAGGTTCGGGCGCATCCTTGCTGCGATCACCGTCGATCCGTCAGTTCGGTTGGGTGATATCGACGTACTTACTGCTGCTGAGCGCAGCAACCTTCTCAGCTGGTCCACTGGTGGGCGCACAGCGTTGGCAGGGGCCTCCCTGACTGCGATGTTCGACGAACAGGTTGGGCAGACCCCTGATTCTCTTGCCGTCGAGTGCGATGGCGAGGCGCTGACCTACGGGCAACTCGACGCCTACGCAAACGTGGTGGCCGAGCGATTGACGGCGGCCGGCGTCGGTCCGGATGACGTCGTCGCGTTGATCGTGCCGAGGTCGGTCGAGTGGGTCGTAGGTATGTTGGCGGCGTGGAAGGCGGGTGCTGCGTACGGGCCGATCGATCCGTCGTACCCACAGGATCGGATCGAAGCGATAATTGCCGACACTGGCGCCCGATGTGCGGTGAGTACGACGACTCTCGATCTGGCGGTGGACGTCATCGTCCTCGACAGCATCATTCGCGATTCGCCGATTGTGGAGGGGCCGACGGATCGATGGCGTGAGCTCGGTGCGGGGGACCGCTTGGGGTATGTCATTTCGACATCCGGTTCGACTGGTCGTCCGAAGCCGACGTTGGTGCCGATGGCGGGCATCGAGAATACGGTGGCCTGGTATCGCAGCGAGTTGCCCGAAACTGGTGCTCTTTTGATCGCGTCTTCACCCAGTTTCGACCTGACGCAGAAGAACGTCTGGGCAGCGCTGAGCAGCGGTCGGACCGCAGTGCTTGCCTCAGACGGTTTCGATCCGGATGCGATCGTCGCTCGCGTCGGGCACGGTGACGTCGCAGTGGCGAACATGTCGCCGAGCGCATTCGAAGCCGTGGTGGATTCCGATGAGGAGTCTGCTCTGAGCGTTCTCGATGTTGTGTTCCTTGGAGGCGAGTCGATCCGGCTCAATCGTCTTGGCAGTTTGTTGTCAGGCGGCGTACGCCTGGTGAACAGTTACGGCCCGACGGAAGCGTCGGACGTGGTCTCGTTCCACGCAGTGACTGCGCATGACACCGTCAGCGTTCCGATCGGTGCACCGGTGCCGAACATGGATCTGTTCGTTCTGGATCGGTCGTTGGGTATGGTGCCGCCGGGCGTGATCGGCGAGTTGTATGTCGGTGGTGTCGGTGTCGGTCGCGGATACGGAAACCGAGCAGCGTTGACGGCGGAGCGTTTCGTCGCCAACCCCTTTGCGGGCGGGGAAAGGGGCGCCTCAGATGGCGGCAGCAGGTTGTATCGAACCGGCGACCTCGTCAGGTGGAACGGTCGGGGCGAGCTCGAGTACATCGGCCGATCGGATTTCCAGGTCAAACTGCGGGGGCAGCGTATCGAACTCGGCGAGATCGAATCTGCTCTGATCTCGCACGAGGCGGTTTCAGATGCGGTGGTCGTCCTGCACAGCGATGCGACGTTCGGCGACAGCCTGGTCGGGTATGTCGTGGGAACTGCAGTAGATGCGTCCGAAGTTCTGGAGTCTGCCCGGGCCGTGCTTCCGACGTACATGGTGCCCTCGAAGGTTCTTGTCCTCGACGAGCTTCCTCTCAATGCTTCGGGCAAATTGGATCGAAAGGCTCTCCCGTCACCGGTATTCGAGGCAGCAGAGTTTCGGGCGCCGGTCACAGCGGTGCAGGAAATTGTTGCGTCGGTGTTCGGAGATGTGTTGGGCGCGGAGCGGGTCGGTCTGGATGACGATTTCTTTGCGCTGGGTGGTAATTCGTTGATCGCTACCAGGTTGGCAGCAAGATTGGGACAGGCGCTCGATGCGCAGGTCCCGGTGCGCGTGCTGTTCGAGAACTCGACAGTGGAAGGTTTGGCTGCAGTAGCGCAAAAGACCGCAGGTTCCGGTGCGAGGATGGAGTTGGAGGCGCGGGAACGTCCAGAACGTCTTCCTCTGTCCTTGGCCCAGCAGCGAATGTGGTTGGTAAACCAGATGGATCCCGGTTCTGCGGCATACAACATTCCGTTGGCTCTGCGATTGACAGGGAACTTGGATGTCGCGGCTTTGCGCCAGGCTCTTCACGACGTTTTGGTTCGACATGAGTCGCTCCGGACCAGCTACCCGAGTGACATCGAAGGGCCGGTTCAGAAGATCGTCGCGATCGACGAACTCCTTTCGCCTCTCGAAACGATTCAGGTGGACGACGAGGCCGCGGCGTTCAATCGCGTCGTGGAGTTGGTGACGACCGGATTCGACGTCGCTCAGGAAGTACCTGTACGCACTGGGTTGCTCGAGTTGGGGCCGGCAGACTTCATATTCGTCTTGGTCGCTCATCACATCGCCGCTGACGGTGAATCGATGGGACCTCTGGCCCGAGACATGATGGTCGCCTATGAGGCCCGCATGCGCGGTACCGCGCCGTCGTGGACGCCGTTGACTGTTCAGTACGCGGACTTCGCGATCTGGCAGCGCGAAGTGCTCGGTAGCGTCGACGAGATCGGCTCGCAGGCTGCACAGCAACTCGACTTCTGGCGCCGGACGTTGAACGGTGTGTCGTCGACGCCCGGATTGCCTTCCGACCGTCAGCGACCCGCGCAGATGTCTGCAAAGGCCGGTGTCTCGGAGTTCTCCGTCAGTGCGGACACGGCGACGCGGCTCAACGAGATTGCGCGCGAACACAACGCCACATTGTTCATGGTTGTGCATGCCGCGCTTGCAGTTCTCATCTCACGGTTGAGCGGAAGCCGAGATTTCGCGATCGGAACAGTTGTAGCCGGGCGAGGTGAGCAGCAACTGGACGACATAGTCGGAATGTTCGTCAACACGCTCGCACTCAGGACCGCTCCGGACCTCGGAGCAGGATTCGGCGAATTGGTCTCGCTGGTTCGAAATGTCGATCTCGAGGCATTTGCGAACGGCGACATACCGTTCGAGGAAGTTACCGGCGCGTTGTCGGCGTCAGCGAACGAGCTTTTCCAGGTTGCACTGTCGGTCGAACCGATGGCAGGAGCCGAGTTCAGTCTGCCGGATCTGAAGATCTCGGCAGTCGAGGGTGTGGAGGCGACTGCGAAGTTCGACCTCCAACTCAATCTCAGTTCTGATCCGATCACAGGAGGACTGATTGGCCATTTGGTTTTCGCCGCCGATCTTTTCGACCAAGCGACCGCCGACGCACATGTCGAGCGATTCGTACGCGTTCTCGATCGGGTGTCCTCGGATCCTTCACGTCCGATCGGTGACATCGAACTGCTCACCGACTCCGAACGAGCAGAAGTCCTCGGCTCCGTGGACACAACGCCACCCCCGGCCGTTGGCGCTTCGACGGGCCGACTCGTGCCACAGCGATTGGCGAACTCCGTTGAGGCTGATCCTGACGCCGTAGCAGTCGTGTGCGACGAAGAGGAAGTGACATACCACGAGGTCGATGCACGATCATCTCGCCTTGCGCGCCACCTCATCAGTCTTGGGATCGGCCCGGGTGACGCAGTTGCGATGACAGGGCTGCGTGGCATCGAACTGGTAGTGGCGATCTGGGCGCTGTCCAAAGCAGGCGCGGCAGTACTCGTGGGAACTACAACAGGAGCAGCGCGTACGCCTGGAAGAGGAACAAACCCGAGTGTGGCCTTGACGCTGACTTCGGGCAGTGCAGATTCTGATGTCGCGCTGGATACGATCCTCGACCTGAACGAGTCCGGGGTTGTCGAATTGGTGGCGTCGTATTCGAGTCGTTCCGTGAACTACACGGATCGGCTTCGTCCGCTGAGTGGGGACGACGTCGCGGTCGTGGTTACCGGATCACACTCTGACCAGATCACCCATGGAGAGCTCGCAGCGAAGTTGGATGCTATGTCGCAAAAGCACGACGTCGACTACGAATCGCGTTTGATGTACTTCGGTCCCGACGACGATGAAACATCGGTTCTGACGATTCTGCTTGGTGGGGCGGTCGGTGGCGTCGTACTTCTTTCCTCGGAAGAGGCGAAGGACGCAGAGGTACACGAGCTCCTTGAAGAGGAGTGGGTTTCGCACGCGGTTGGTCCGACAGACGTCTTCACAGATGTCGTCGAAGGAGGTCTGCCTGATCTACGCCTGGCCTGTGATCCCGCGACGTGGACTCTGAGCTGACGCCGCCGTTCAGGAAGTCGATGGACTCCCATATCCCGAACAGTCCGATGATGTCCACTCCGCGACAGCTGTAACAATGGTTCGGTGTGTCCGATCAACTATTGGGGCTTTACCGGGACGTCGAACGCGATTTGCCCAGGTCAAGGGTAGAACCTCGGAAGTGATCGGATTCCTGCGAATACTGATCGAACTGCAGTACCAAAGCGAAGGTGAAATTGTCTTGACGCAGCACGTGTTCCTCCAGCATGCCGTTCGAGTGCAGGTCGTGACCGCATGAGCTCCGATGGTGTGACGCCAGGGACGTCGGTAGCTCGCAAGGCACGTCGAGAGCGTCCGGCACGCGGCCGTCGTGCCAGCACATCGTTGCTTCCGCAACTGCTGGCGGCGGCCGTCGAGCTGGGGCCCGAGCGGGAGGCGTTGCGGTTCGAAGGACGTTCGCTGTCATACGCAGAGTTGGACGAGCAATCGTCTCGTTTGGCGAGATTGTTGATCGCCGGCGGCATGGGGCCAGAGGATCGGGTTGCAATTTCGATACCGCGGTCCATCGAGTCCGTTCTGGCACTGTGGGCAGTCGCCAAGTCCGGCGCCGCCTTCGTCCCGGTTGATCCGAACTATCCTGCCGATCGCGTGGCCTACATGATCAGCGATTCTGGAGTTTCGGTCGGGTTGACCACTGAGGGTGCACGCGCCGGGTTAACTGACTCGGTCGGGTGGATCTCGATCGATGCTTCGGACACTGTCGAGTCGTTGGCCGCTGTCTCCGGCGCGCCAGTGACGTATGACGAGCGGGTAAGAACACTGCGTGAGCAGCACGCCGCGTACGTCATCTACACATCCGGCTCCACAGGGCGACCCAAGGGTGTTGTTGTTTCGCATTCGGGGCTAGCCGTCCTGCAGCGAGAGCAAATTCGCATGCTGTCGCTCGACGGCAATTCACGGGTTTTGCACTTCACGACTCCAAGCTTCGACGTATCGATCTTCGAACTACTCGAGACGATCGGAGCAGGCGCCGTCATGGTGATTGCCCCATCGAGCATCTACGGTGGGCCCGAGCTAGCCGAGCTGATCAAGACAGAGCGAGTGACGCATGTCGGCGCTACTCCTTCGGTGCTCGCATCGGTGGATCCATCTGGACTCGACGATGTTGCTGTCGTCGTGGTCGCGGGTGAGGCGTGTCCGCCAGAGTTGGTCGCGAAGTGGGCGCCCGGACGCCACTTTTTCAACGCGTACGGCCCGACCGAGATGACGATCGTCACGAACATGACGGAACTCGGCGCGGGTGATCCCGTCACGATCGGTGGTCCGATTCGTGGTGCAGCGTCTTTGGTATTGGATGCTCGCTTGCAGCCTGTACCGACGGGGACTACGGGTGAGCTCTATCTTGCAGGGCCGCAGGTTGCGCGCGGATACCACAATTTGGCAGGAATGACGGCCGATCGATTCATCGCGAATCCCTTTGGGGCCCAGGGTGAACGAATGTACCGCACGGGGGACGTGGTGCGGTGGACGGAAAGTGCTGCCGGCGATCGTAGCGTCGAATACGTCGGACGGTCCGATTCCCAGGTCAAGATCCGTGGCTTCCGCATCGAGTTGACTGAAATTGACGCGGTCATCGCACTCGACGAACGGGTCGAGTTTGTGACAACTCTCGGGCGAGTGTTGCCCAGCGGTGAAACGGCTCTAATCTCTTATGTGCTTCCTGCAGTTGGAGCCGTGTTGTCCGGGGATGACGTCCTGGCAGTGGTCAAGACGGATCTTCCCCGTCACATGATTCCGGCGGCTGTCGTTGTCATCGACGAGATCCCCTTGACGCCGGTAGGAAAGCTGGATTCGGCAGCACTTCCTGATCCCGTATTCGAGGCTCGAGAGTTTGTAGCGCCATCCTCCGCTGGTGAGGTCCTGGTCGCGCGCGTATTCGAAGAACTCTTGGGGGTGGACCGAGTCGGCGCTGACGACGACTTCTTCGAACTCGGCGGCAACTCGTTGATTGCTGCGAAATTGGCCGGGCGTCTCAGTGCGGCTTTCGATGTGCGGGTTCAGGTCAAAACGCTGTTCGAGTACTCGACAGTCTCCGGACTTGCATCTGTTCTGTCAGATTCAGCGGGGCATGTGCGAATTGCCTTGGCCCCTCGCTCTCGTCCGGAGCGGATACCTCTTTCCCTTGCACAGTCGCGGATGTGGTTCTTGTCGAGATTCGACTCTGTGTCTGGTGTGAACAACATTCCGATCGTGTTGCGGTTGTCCGGTGCCGTCGATGTTTCGGCACTGTCCGCAGCGCTGTCGGATGTTGTTGCGCGGCACGAGGTGTTGCGGACCGTCTACCCGGAATTCGAGGGCATCGGGTTCCAACAAGTACTTCCGGTGGGCGAATTCGTGGGAACTGTATTGCCCGAAACTGTCGACGCGGCCGACTTGCTCGGTGTGCTGACGCCAGTGGTGGCAGAGGGGTTCGATGTCACGGTCGAGGTGCCATTGCGGGTTCGTTTGTTCCAGACGGGCTCGTCGGAGTTTGTATTGGCGTTGGTGATTCACCATATTGCTGCTGATGGCGTGTCGTTGGGGCCATTGGTGCGTGATGTGTCGGTCGCGTACGTGGCGCGTGCGGGTGGTCAGGTTCCGCAGTGGGCGCCGCTGGCGGTGCAGTACGCGGACTTCGCGTTGTGGCAGCGTGAGGTGTTGGGGTCCGAGGGGGATCCGTCGTCGTTGATGTCCGAGCAGTTGGGGTATTGGACGTCGGTGTTGGCGGGGTTGCCGGAGCGGATCGAGCTGCCGGCGGATCGCCCGCGGCCGTTGGTGGCATCCAATCAGGGGGCGAGTTACCAGTTTTCGATAGACGCGCGGTTACATCGAGCGCTCGAGCAGTTGGCGCTTGATCGTAATGTGTCGTTGTTCATGGTGGTGCATGCGGCGTTGGCGGTGTTGTTGGCGCGGCTGAGCGGTAGTGACGACGTTGTGGTGGGCTCTCCGATCGCAGGGCGGGGTGAGCCGGAGCTGGACGATCTGATCGGTATGTTCGTCAATACGTTGGTGTTGCGGACCGAGGTGGATTCTTCGGAGTCTTTCTCGGCGTTGTTGGGTCGGGTTCGTGAGGTCGATCTCGGGGCGTTCGGCAACGAGGACGTGCCGTTCGAGCGTTTGGTGGAAGTGCTTGATCCGGCGCGGTCGCAGGCCCATCATCCGTTGTTCCAGGTTGCGTTGTTCTTTCAGAACATGGCGCAGGATGTCGTGGAGTTGCCGGGACTGTCGATTGCCGGTTTCGACGCCGGTGTCGAGATCGCGAAGTTTGATCTGCAGTTGACGGTGACGCCGTTGGAGGAGGACGGCGTCGGTGTGGGGATGCCGATGTCGTTGACGTATGCGACGGATCTGTTCGACGCGTCGACAGTTGTTTCGTTTGCGGAGCGGTTGGTGCGTGTTCTGGAAGCGATGGTGGCGGAGCCTGATTCGGTTGTCGGGGATGTGGAGTTGCTCGGTGAGGACGAGCGTTCGCAGGTGTTGGTGACGGTCAATGACACTGTTCACGAGTTGACTGACGACGCTTTGTTGCTCGACGGGTTTGTTGCGCAGGTGGCGGCGACGCCGGGTGCGGTGGCGGTGATGTTCCAGGGACAGTCTCTGTCGTATGCGGAGTTCGGGTCTCGGGTGAACCGTCTTGCACGGTATCTGATTTCGGTGGGTGTGGGGCCGGAGTCGTTGGTGGCGTTGGCGATGCGCCGGTCGGTTGACCTTGTGGTTGGTATGTATGCAGTGGTTGCTGCGGGTGGGGCGTATGTGCCGTTGGATCCGGATCATCCGGTCGAGCGCAATGGTCATATTATCGAGACCGCGGCACCGGTCTGTGTGTTGTCCACTGCTGGTGACGGTGTGGTGTTGCCGGGTGAATTCGATGTGGTCTTGATCGACGAGCTGGATGTGTCCGGATTCTCGGATGCGCCTGTTTCTGATGTGGATCGTGTTGCGCCGTTGCGTGTTTCGAATGCTGCGTATGTGATTTTCACGTCGGGGTCGACGGGGAAGCCGAAGGGTGTGGCGGTTTCGCATGCGGCGATCGTCAATCAGATGGCGTGGATGCAGGGGCAGTATGTTCTGACCGGGTCGGATGTGTATCTGCAGAAGACTGCGACGACGTTCGATGTGTCTTTGTGGGGGTTCTTCCTGCCGTTGGCGGTGGGTGCTCGGTTGGTGGTGGCCACTCATGACGGTCATCGGGATCCGGGGTATTTGGCGTCGGTGATCGCTGATCAGCGTGTGACGGTGACGGACTTCGTGCCGACGATGCTGTCGGTGTTCGCGGGGGAAGTCTCTGCCAGCCAGTTGGATTCGCTGCGTGATGTGTTCGTCATCGGCGAGGCGTTGCCGGCGCAGACGGTGCGCGATTTCGGTGTTGTTTCAAGCGCGCGGGTTCACAACTTGTATGGTCCGACCGAGGCCGCGGTGTCGATCACGTTCGCGGATGTGACGGATGCTGTCCACGGTGGTGTGGCTTCTATTGGTGTGCCGCAGTGGAATTCGCAGGTTTTCGTCTTGGATTCGCGATTGCGTCCGGTGCCGGCGGGTGTTGCGGGTGAGTTGTATCTTGCGGGTGATCAGTTGGCTCGTGGGTATGTTTCTCGTCCGGATTTGTCGGCGGATCGCTTCGTGGCGAACCCGTTCACTCATGGCAGTGTCGGCGATCGGATGTACCGCACGGGGGACTTGGTGCGGTGGGGCTGGTCGGGGGAGCTCGAGTACATCGGGCGCACCGATTTCCAGGTGAAGTTCCGGGGTCAGCGGATCGAGTTGGGGGAGATCGAGTCGGCCCTGGTGGCCGATGTGTCGGTGTCGGTGTCGTCGGTGGCGGTGGTGTCGACCAAGACCGGTGATCAGTTGGTGGGGTATGTGGTGCCGACGTCGGGAGCGGTGGTTGATGTTGCGGCGCTTGTGGATTCGTTGGGGTCGGTGTTGCCGTCGTATATGGTGCCGTCGCAGATCATGGTGTTGGATGCGTTCCCGCTGAATGCTTCGGGGAAGTTGGATCGGAAGCTGTTGCCGAAGCCGGTGTTCGAGGCTGCGGCGTTCCGGGCTCCGGTGACTCCGGTGGAGGAGTCGGTTGCCTCGGTTTTCGCCGAGGTGTTGGGTGTGGATCGGGTCGGGCTTGATGATGATTTCTTTGCTTTGGGTGGCAATTCGCTGATTGCAACTCGGATGGTTGCCCGCCTTGGGCAGGCGCTCGATACGCAGGTTCCGGTACGGGTGCTGTTCGAGGTGTCCTCGGTCGAGGGCGTGGCTGCCCGGGTTCAGACCAAGATCGGTTCGGGTGCTCGGGCGGCGTTGACTGCTCGGGTGCGCCCGGAGCGGGTGCCGTTGTCCCTTGCACAGCAACGGATGTGGTTTCTGAACCAACTCGACCCAGAGTCGCCGGTCTACAATGTTCCTCTCGCGATCCGGCTTTCAGGGAAGCTGGACGTGGCGGGGCTGAAAGCTGCTGTTTCCGATGTCCTGGCACGGCACGAGTCGCTCAGAACGTTGTACCCAAGCGATACAGATGGACCAATGCAGGTAATTGTTCCACCCGAAGATGTCGTGCTGGACTTGAGTCCAGTCGAGGTCGACGCCGAGTCTGTAATGCTGCGCCTATCAGAGGTTGTCGGACAGGGATTCGACGTCGGTGCTGAGGTCCCCGTTCGAGCGAAACTGTTCAGCCTTGGCTCTGACAACTACGTGTTGGTTGTCGTGATCCACCACGTTGCCGGAGACGGTTCCTCGGTCGGTCCACTCGGGCGCGATGTCATGGTCGCGTATGAGGCCCGATCTCGGGGCGTAGTTCCGGGGTGGGCGCCTCTCGGAGTGCAGTATGCGGACTATGCGTTGTGGCAACGCGAGATGTTGGGCTCGGACGGCGACCCGGATTCGATCGCGTCGAAGCAGATTGCGTACTGGCAAGCGCAGTTGGCTGACGTTCCCCCCGTCCTTAATCTCCCCTTGGATCGTGCCAGGCCGGCGATTCAGTCATTGCGCGGAGCGACAGTCGATTTCACGGTCGATGCACGCCTTCATTCAGGCTTGTCGAGGCTCGCAGAGGGCCACAACGTGACTGTCTTCATGGTCATTCACGCGGCGGTGGCTGTTTTGATGTCCAGACTGAGCAGTTCTCCGGACGTGGTCCTTGGTACTCCTGTCGCAGGACGCGGCGAGGCCGAACTCGACGATCTGATTGGTATGTTCGTCAACACGCTGGTCTTACGCACGAACGTCGAAGCGTCGGAAGGATTCGGTTCGTTCCTGGAGCAGGTGCGTGAAATCGATCTATCGGCGTTTGCCAATGCGGATGTGCCGTTCGAGTGGTTGGTGGATGAGATCGACCCCGTGCGTTCTACTGCGCATTCACCGCTGTTCCAGGTTTTGTTGGTGTTCCAGAACTTTGCGCAAACGCAGTTCGTGTTGCCAGAACTCACGATTTCCGGGATCGAAGCGGACTCGGGAACGGCGAAATACGACCTTCAGATCACTCTGTCCGAGGTCATCAGCGAGTCGGGAGAACCCTCGGGGATGCACGGGTCGTTCAACTACGCAACCGACCTGTTCGACGAATCAACGGTGTTGGAATTCGTCGATCGTCTGTTGCGAATTCTGAACACAGTGTCCGCAACTCCGGACGTACTGGTGGGTGATATTCCCGTACTCTCACAGAGCGAGAGTGAACAGGTACTGGCACAAGCTGTTTCGGCCGGTTCTTTGTGCTCGGACAATGCAACGCTGGTCTCGTTGTTCGACGAGCAGGTTGCGCGGACGCCTAACTCTGTCGCGTTGGCCATGGACGGAATTGAACTTACGTATGCGGAGTTCGATGCCAAGGTCAATCAACTCGCGCGTCACCTCATTTCCGAAGGAGTCGGACCTGAGCAGTTGGTCGGTGTGGCGATGCGTCGGAGCATTGAACTCGTGGTTGCGATCTACGCCGTTCTGAAGGCTGGGGGCGCCTACGTTCCTATCGATCCAGATCATCCAGCAGAACGCACCGAGTACGTCGTCGAGGCGGCGGATCCGGTACTGATTCTGACTACCGCTCGCGATCAGTTCGCGTCGACGGGTCGACGGATGGTGACTGTCGAGGCTCTGAACTTGGACGGGTTCCCATCTCGCCGGATAGCCGACTCTGAACGCAATTCGCCTTTGCGATCGGAAAACACGGCGTATCTGATCTTCACTTCAGGTTCGACAGGTCGCCCCAAGGGCGTTGCGATTACACACAGCGCAACGGTGAACCAGTTGGTGTGGGCTCAGGCGACCTACAGGCTTGATCGCTCGGATGTGGTACTGCACAAAACGCCGATCACCTTCGACATTTCGGTCTGGGAATTGTTCTGGACTCTCCAAACTGGAGCGAAACTGGTCATCGCGGTTCCCGACGGACACCGGGACGCAGATTATCTTGCGAAAACCATTGCGCAAGAGCGGGTCACGACGGTGCATTTCGTTCCGTCGATGTTGAACGCATTCATGTCCGCGGTGCCCGCGCCGCTGCCGGAGTCGGTGCGTCGCGTCTTTGTCGCAGGAGAGGCGTTGAGCGCCGACACCGTACGCCGATTCAGCGGGTACGCGTCGGCGAGCCTGCACAACTGGTACGGGCCTGCCGAGGTCGAGGTGGTAACAGCTTGGGAGGCGACTCCTGAGGCGGTGGTCGTCCCGATCGGTTCGCCCGTCGCTAACACGTCCACTGTTGTGCTTGACGGCCGGTTGGCGCCAGTGCCGGTGGGTGTGGCCGGTGAACTGTATTTAGGTGGACCGCAGGTGGCTCGTGCATATCACGGTGAGCCTGCTATGACGGCGCTGCGATTTGTCGCCGATCCATTCGGATCAGCCGGCGCCAGGTTGTACCGCACCGGAGATTTGGTTCGACGGACCAAATCGGGGGAGCTGGAGTACATCGGCCGTAGCGATTTCCAGGTGAAGTTGCGTGGTCAGCGGATCGAACTGGGTGAGATCGAATCAGCCCTGCTCACACATGAGAACGTCAACGACGCCGTCGTCGTGATGCACTCTGACTCCAAGTCGGGTGACAGCTTGGTTGGGTATGTGGTGCCGGCGTCGGGTGCGGTGGTTGATGTTGTGGCGCTTACGGATTCGCTGCGTACGGTGTTGCCGTCGTACATGGTTCCGTCGTTGATCATGGTGTTGGATGCGTTTCCGCTCAATGCGTCGGGGAAGTTGGATCGGAAGTTGTTGCCGGAGCCGGTGTTCGAGGCCGCGGTGTTCAGGGCTCCGGTGACGGCGGTGGAGGAGATCGTCGCGTCGGTGTTCGGGGATGTTCTCGGGGTCGAGCGTGTCGGGTTGGATGACGATTTCTTTGCTTTGGGTGGTAATTCTTTGATTGCTACTCGGGTGGCGGCGCGGTTGGGGCAGGCGTTGGATGCGCAGGTTCCGGTGCGGGTGTTGTTCGAGGCGTCGTCGGTGGAGTTGTTGGCTGCTCGGGTGGAGTCGGAGGTCGGTTCGGGTGCGCGGGCGGCGTTGACTGCTCGGGTGCGTCCGGAGCGGGTGCCGTTGTCGTTGGCGCAGCAGCGGATGTGGTTCTTGAACCGTTTCGATACGTTGTCGTCGGCGAACAATATTCCGGTGGCGATTCGGTTGTCGGGGTTGTTGGATGTGGCGGCTCTGCAGGCTGCTGTGTCGGATGTTGTTGCGCGGCATGAGATTTTGCGGACGGTGTATCCGGAGGTCGACGGTGTCGGCTTCCAGGAGGTGTTGTCTGCGGATCGGGTGCGGTTGGATTTGTCGCCGGTGGCGGTGTCGGAGTCCGATGTCGTTGGTGCGGTGACGGAGTTCTTGTCGACCGGTTTCGATGTGGCGGTGGAGGTTCCGGTTCGGGCGCGGTTGTTCGCGGTGTCGGAGTCGGAGTTCGTGTTGGCGTTGGTGGTTCATCACATCAGTGGTGATGGTGTGTCGATGGGGCCGTTGACGCGTGATGTGATGGTGGCGTACGAGGCTCGTTCTCGGGGTGAGGTTCCGGGGTGGGCGCCGTTGGCGGTGCAGTATGCGGATTACGCGTTGTGGCAGCGGGAGACTCTTGGTTCGGAAGATGATGCGGGGTCGTTGATTTCGCGTCAGATCGGGTTCTGGGAGTCGGCGTTGGCGGGGTTGCCGGATCAGTTGGATTTGCCGGCTGATCGTCCGCGGCCTGCGGTGGCGTCCAATCGTGGTGCTGCGTATTCGTTCGTGATTGATCGTGATGTGCATGTGTCGTTGAGTGACGCTGCGCGTGAGTCGAATTCGTCGTTGTTCATGGTGGTGCATGCGGCGTTGGCGGTGTTGTTGTCGCGGTTGTCGGGGACGTCCGATATTGCGATCGGTACTCCGGTGGCGGGTCGTGGTGAGCAGGTTCTCGATGATTTGATCGGGATGTTCGTCAATACGTTGGTGTTGCGGACGGAGGTGGATTCTTCGGAGTCGTTCTCGGGGTTGTTGGGTCGGGTTCGTGAGGGTGATCTGGGTGCGTTTGCGCATGCGGATGTGCCGTTCGAGCGGTTGGTGGAGGTGCTTAATCCGGCGCGGTCGCAGGCTCGTAATCCGTTGTTCCAGGTGATGCTGTCGTTCCAGAACATGGAGCAGTCGGTGCTTCGACTTGGTGATCTGACGGTTGGGGGAATCGATACCGGCGCGGTGGCGGCGAAGTTCGATCTGCAGTTGACCATGGTCGAGCAGTTCGACGAGTCCGGTGCCCCGGCCGGGATGGCGGCGACGTTCACGTACGCGACGGATCTGTTCGACGAGTCGACGGTGGCCTCGATGGCAACCCGATTCGAACGCATCCTGCGCACAGTTCTCGACGATTCATCGGCGCTGGTGGGAGAAGTCGATCTTCTTGATGGTGTTGAACGAATTGAGATCTACAACAGATCGCGCGCCAATCGTCGGGAACTGCCCGCGACGCGATTGGTGGATGTCGTCGGTACGGCTCAGCGCGCGATGGATGTTGCGCTGATTTACGGTGACGAAAGCTTGACCTATGGCGAATTCGATTCGCGCGTCAATCGATTGGCCCGACATCTGATTTCGCAAGGTGTTGGACCTGAGGTTCTGGTCGGCGTGCTCATGGAGCGGTCTATATCTTGGGTGATCGCAGCCCATGCGGTGATTCGTGCAGGTGGCGGATATGTACCCCTGGACCCATCGCATCCGACTGAACGCGTCTCTTATGTTTTGCGAACGGCGGCGCCGGCCGTTGTCTTGTACTCGCGTGACTTTACGGTTGATGGTCGACTCGACGCGAAGTTGCCGACTTCCTGGGTTGATGTTGACAGTCTTGACCTGCATACGTATTCGACTGATCCGATCACCGATTCAGAGCGACTGTCTGCTCTTCGGGGAGGTCACCCTGCGTACGTGATTTTCACTTCCGGTTCTACCGGGACGCCGAAAGGCGTCCTGGTATCGCATATCGCCGTAGTAAACCAGATGCTTTGGCGCCAGGATCGATACAATTTGGACCCGTCGGACGTGGTGCTGGTCAAGACTCCGTCCACATTTGACGTTTCACTTTGGGAGTTGTTCTGGCCGTGCCAAGTAGGCGCGCGCATGGTGATCGCCGAACCGGATGGCCATCGTGACCCTCAGTACATAGCGAAGTTGATCCGGGAGCATGCGGTCACGGTCGCGCACTTCGTGCCTGCAATGATGGCCCTATTCATTTCAGCCGAATGTGCCAGCAATATTCCTTCCTTGAGGCTGGTGTTTTCCGGTGGCGAGGCCTTGAAAGTTGGCACTGCCGCGGAAGTTTTCGGAGTGATGCCATCAGCATGCTTGGAGAATTTGTACGGTCCTGCCGAGGCTGCAATTGATGTGACCTTCCATGCAGTCACATCGGACGAGACCGTGTCGATCCCGATTGGTTCTGCTGTGTGGAATACAGGGCTGTTAGTCCTGGATTCCAGGCTGCACCCGGTTTCAAGGGGTGTTGTCGGCGAGCTTTATCTATCGGGCATTCAGTTGGCGCGCGGGTATATCGGGCGGGCCGCAATGTCGTCGGATCGGTTTGTTGCGAACCCGTTTGCCGATGGCAGTGGGGGCGGTCGGATGTATCGCACGGGCGATTTGGTGCGGTGGGATGCGTCGGGGGAGTTGGAGTACATCGGTCGTAGCGATTTCCAGGTGAAGTTGCGTGGTCAGCGGATCGAGTTGGGGGAGATCGAGTCGGCTTTGGTGGCTGATGCATCGGTATCCGCATCTGCAGTGACTGTTGTTTCGGCCAAGTCGGGTGACAGCTTGGTTGGGTATGTGGTGCCGGCGTCGGGTGCGGTGGTTGATGTTGTGGCGCTTACGGATTCGCTGCGTGCGGTGTTGCCGTCGTACATGGTTCCGTCGTTGATCATGGTGTTGGATGCGTTGCCGCTGAATGCGTCGGGGAAGTTGGATCGGAAGTTGTTGCCGGAGCCGGTGTTCGAGGCCGCGGTGTTCAGGGCTCCGGTGACGGCGGTGGAGGAGATCGTCGCGTCGGTGTTCGGGGATGTTCTCGGGGTCGAGCGTGTCGGGTTGGATGACGATTTCTTTGCTTTGGGTGGTAATTCTTTGATTGCTACTCGGGTGGCGGCGCGGTTGGGGCAGGCGTTGGATGCGCAGGTTCCGGTGCGGGTGTTGTTCGAGGCGTCGTCGGTGGAGTTGTTGGCTGCTCGGGTGGAGTCGGAGGTTGGTTCGGGTGCGCGGGCGGCGTTGACTGCTCGGGTGCGTCCGGAGCGGGTGCCGTTGTCGTTGGCGCAGCAGCGGATGTGGTTCTTGAACCGATTCGACCCAGGATCCAATGTTGACAATATTCCGGTGGCGATTCGGTTGTCGGGGTTGTTGGATGTGGCGGCTCTGCAGGCTGCTGTGTCGGATGTTGTTGCGCGGCATGAGATTTTGCGGACGGTGTATCCGGAGGTCGACGGTGTCGGCTTCCAGGAGGTGTTGTCTGCGGATCGGGTGCGGTTGGATTTGTCGCCGGTGGCGGTGTCGGAGTCCGATGTCGTTGGTGCGGTGACGGAGTTCTTGTCGACCGGTTTCGATGTGGCGGTGGAGGTTCCGGTTCGGGCGCGGTTGTTCGCGGTGTCGGAGTCGGAGTTCGTGTTGGCGTTGGTGGTTCATCACATCAGTGGTGATGGTGTGTCGATGGGGCCGTTGACGCGTGATGTGATGGTGGCGTACGAGGCTCGTTCTCGGGGTGAGGTTCCGGGGTGGGCGCCGTTGGCGGTGCAGTATGCGGATTACGCGTTGTGGCAGCGGGAGACTCTTGGTTCGGAAGATGATGCGGGGTCGTTGATTTCGCGTCAGATCGGGTTCTGGGAGTCGGCGTTGGCGGGGTTGCCGGATCAGTTGGATTTGCCGGCTGATCGTCCGCGGCCTGCGGTGGCGTCCAATCGTGGTGCTGCGTATTCGTTCGTGATTGATCGTGATGTGCATGTGTCGTTGAGTGACGCTGCGCGTGAGTCGAATTCGTCGTTGTTCATGGTGGTGCATGCGGCGTTGGCGGCGTTGTTGTCGCGGTTGTCGGGGACGTCCGATATTGCGATCGGTACTCCGGTGGCGGGTCGTGGTGAGCAGGTTCTCGATGATTTGATCGGGATGTTCGTCAATACGTTGGTGTTGCGGACGGAGGTGGATTCTTCGGAGTCGTTCTCGGGGTTGTTGGGTCGGGTTCGTGAGGGTGATCTGGGTGCGTTTGCGCATGCGGATGTGCCGTTCGAGCGGTTGGTGGAGGTGCTTAATCCGGCGCGGTCGCAGGCTCGTAATCCGTTGTTCCAGGTGATGCTGTCGTTCCAGAGCGCACGCCAGACCGCGTTGCAGTTGGGCGATCTGACGGTTGCGGGAATCGATACCGGCGCGGTGGCGGCGAAGTTCGATCTGCAGTTGACCATGGTCGAGCAGTTCGACGACTCCGGTGCCCCGGCCGGGATGGCGGCGACGTTCACGTACGCGACGGATCTGTTCGACGAGTCGACGGTGGCCTCGATGGCAACCCGATTCGAACGCATCCTGGCTGCCGTCGTTGCTGATCGGTCAACCATTTTGGGTGACGTTGATATTTTGGATTCTGTTGAGCGTTCGTTGGTGCTCGAGGGGTGGAATGACACGGCTCGTGAGGTTGCGGGTGTGTCGGTGTTGGATGGGTTCGATGCGCAGGTGGCGGCGACACCGGGTGCGGTAGCGGTCTCGTTCGAGGGGCAGTCTCTGTCGTATGCGGAGTTCGATGCTCGGGTGAATCGTTTTGCCAGGTATTTGGTTTCGGTGGGTGTGGGGCCGGAGTCGTTGGTGGGTGTTGCGGTTCGTCGGTCGGTTGATTTGTTGGTTGCGGTTTACGGTGTGCTCAGGGCTGGTGGTGGGTATGTTCCGGTGGATCCGGATCAGCCTGCGGAGCGTAATGGGTATGTGTTGGAGTCGGCGTCGCCGGTGTGTGTGGTCAGTACGTCTGATGTTGGTTTCGATGCTGGTGTTGTGCCGGTGGTCGAGGTTGATGTTGTTGATGTGTCTGGTTTTTCGGGTGCGCCTGTCTCTGATGTGGATCGGGTTGCGCCGTTGCGGTCGGGGAATACGGCGTATGTGATTTTCACGTCGGGGTCGACGGGTCGGCCGAAGGGGGTGGCGGTCAGTCATCGCAGTGTGGTCAATCAGGTGTCGTGGTTGGCGGAGCGTTATGCGGTGTCGGGTTCTGATGTGGTGTTGTTCAAGACTCCGGTGACGTTCGATGTGTCGGTGTGGGAGTTGTTTGTTCCGTTGGCGGTGGGTGCTCGGTTGGTGGTGGCTACTCATGACGGTCATCGGGATCCGGGGTATTTGGCGTCGGTGGTGGCGGCGGAGTCGGTGTCGATGGTGTCGTTTGTGCCGTCGATGTTGGAGGTGTTCGTCGATCAGGTTGTCGACACGTCGGAGGCGACGATTTCGCGTCTCGGTGGTGGTGGGTTGGGTTCGTTGCGGGTGATTTTCGCGGCGGGTGAGGCGTTGCCGGCGTCGGTGGTGGGTCGGGTGTTGTCGGTGTTGCCGTCGGTTGAGGTTCATAATTTGTATGGTCCGACGGAGTTCACGGTGCATGCGACGGCGGCGGGTCCGCTCGATGGTGTGGGTGTGGTGGTGCCGATGGGTGCTCCGGTGTGGAATTCGTCGGTGTTGGTGTTGGATTCGCGGTTGCGTCCGGTGCCGGTGGGTGTTGCGGGTGAGTTGTATTTGTCGGGTGTGCAGGTCGCTCGTGGGTATTTCGGGCGGGTGGATTTGTCGGCGGAGCGGTTTGTGGCGAATCCGTTCGGCGTGTCGGGTTCGCGGATGTATCGCACGGGGGATGTGGTGCGGTGGATCGGTGTGTCGGGTGAGCTCGAGTATGTCGGTCGTAGTGATTTTCAGGTGAAGTTGCGTGGTCAGCGGATCGAGTTGGGGGAGATCGAGTCTGCGGTTCGGGATCAGGTGGGTGTGGGTTCTGTGGTGGTGGTGGTGTGGCGTGATCAGTTGGTTGCGTATGTCACTGCTGCGGTGGGGTCTTCGGTTGATGTTGATGTGGTGAAGGTGGGTGTGGGGGAGCGGTTGGCGTCGTATATGGTGCCGTCGCAGTTTGTGGTGTTGGATGCGTTGCCGTTGAATGCTTCGGGGAAGTTGGATCGGAAGTTGTTGCCGGAGCCGGTGTTCGAGGTTGCGGTGTTCCGAGCTCCCTCTACCGAAGCTGAACTACTTGTCGCAAGCGTCTTTTCGGAGATTCTCGGTGTCGAGGAAATCGGGGCGGACGATAGCTTCTTCGAGTTGGGTGGCAACTCATTGGTCGCAGCGAGGGTTGCAGCTCGGCTGAGCGCAGCAGTTTCCGTGGAGGTCCCACTGCGACTCATCTTCGCGACTTCGACGGTCAGCGAACTTGCAGAACGGATTGCGCTCGGAATTCGGGTGGGCTTCGATGCGAAAACCGATGATGCACTACGAACGCTTCTGCCGCTGAGAACGACAGGGAGCGATGTGCCGTTGTTCTGTGTTCATCCACTCGTTGGACTGGCGTGGCCTTTTGCACCGTTGGCGGCAGTTGTGGACCGTTCGATTCCGCTCTATGGGTTGCAGAGCCCAGTTCTGACTGATGAGGCATTCCAGGGACGATCCCTTGACGATTACGCAGATCGCTACGTGGACGAGATCACCCGGGTTCAGCAGTCAGGCCCGTACCGAATTCTCGGTTGGTCGCTCGGCGCGATCATCGCTCAAGCGGTTGCGGCGAAGATGGAGGAGCGAGGCGAGATCGTTGAGGCGTTGATCTTGCTGGACGGTTCGCCGGAGACACGCGACGAATCAGAGCATGCTGTCCAGGTGCGCGCTGAGTTGGCTGCAATAGGGATTGTCTTCGGCGAGAACGAAAGTCTCGATGAATTGTCGGTCGAGAGGTCAGCAGAGATCTTGGCGGCTGTCGACGGAGAGAGAATCGGACTCGATGCGTCTGCGATCAAACGGTTGCTCACAAGCATTGCGATTTCGGCGAAGCTGATCAACGCCCATCGGCCGCAGTCGTTCGGGGGGCCGATCACTTTCGTGAGTTCGTTGGATCGTTCGGGCGCAAAGCAAGCCGACAAGGTTTGGGGTCCGTACGCGCACGGAGGACTGACGGATGAATTGGTCGACGTTCACCACCTGGAAATGATGTCTCCTGAAGGCGTTCGCGCTATCGGGCTGATTATTGAGCGTGTGTTGCGCGGTGGCGCCGCTGATTGATCAGCCGGCGCATACGAGCCTGGTCGGGCGATGGCCAGGCTCGTATGTTTCGCTCTTCCCGACTGGCCGTGTAGGAGGTCATGTTCGCCCGTGACAGCACACGCTTGTCGATCGGAGGTTGTCGAGTGTGCGATTTCAACTTCTGCGGCGACCTTCGCGACGTCTGAGTCAGCTATGCGCAGGGGATCGGCGTGAATTCCGGATCGAGCGCGGATTTTACGAGGTCCAACGAATGCGCATCACGGACCAGACCCGCATGCGAGGCAGTGTTGCCTGGGCAGCCATCCTGGACCCAGATGTTGTTGACAACAGAATTGGGGCCTGCGGTAAGGAACGAAGCTTCCGGAGGGGTTGAAATCTGGTCGTGAGCGGTCGCGATCACGGTATACGTAACTCCCGGTTGGGTTTCCGAGCCCGCATTGAGCTCAGCCAACAGTGGTGTCCCTTGAAGTTGTTGAACACCGGCTGGTCCCCAGATCGCCTGAACCAAGAGGTCTCCGGGAAGTCCCATATCTGACAGTTGTTTAGCGTTCGCTTGCAAGCCGCCGAAGGTCGTGCCGTGGTTGGTAGCGCCGAGGGTGACCAGAGAATGGACGGCGTTTTTCGACGGATCTTCCGGAGTCGAACCACCGTCGAACTTCAGGTACTGGCGAGCGACGACTCCCCCTTGGGAGTGGCCTACGAGATCCACCTGGCTTGCACCCGTAGAACGGCGAACTGAATCAACGAAGGTTGCAAGCTCTTTCGCTGAAGTCGCAATGTCCCTGATACCCCATTGGAGAGCATTGGGATTGAAGATTTCCCGTGCGCCTCCATAATTGAGTGCAAATACGCAATAGCCGAGATCAGCAAGTTGCGGGGAAAGTTCAGCCCATGTATCAACCATGTTCGCGGTTGTTCCGTGGATGAGAACTACCGGACGAGGATGCTCGGCGCTCGGAACGCAATTCCAGTTGTTCGAACCGGCCGGCGATGGACCCATAGTGGCGAAACCGGGGCTGGGCTCATGATCATCCGCTAGGGCGCTGACGGAGGTGCCTGACAGCAGGAAGCAAGTTCCCAGTACGACCAGCATGATCCGAATGAACCGCACCGCTACATTCCTCCCATGATGCTAAACGGTGCCTCGCGCTGGAGTTGAAGCCAGCACGAGGCACTTGAATCAGACGCCCAGAGACTGTGCGATGAATGGCCAGGACTTGTGTAGATCGTCCTGCCAGTAGCCCCATGAATGGGTACCTGTTGGACGGAAATCCACTACTGCCGGAATATTCAGTTCGAAGAGCCGCTTCGCCATGTTGGAGGTACACAGATTGGTTGCAAGCTCGATCGGGCTGCCGACAACGATCTGGTCGAACATCGCAGCGCGACCGTCCTGGATGCGCGGATTTGCAGGGGTGTCATTGGGGAAACCGGGGAGCCCGCTGCCGGTGCTCATGTAAATCTGTGTGCCACGCAGCTTCTCAGCGTTCACAAGCGGGTCGTGTTCCCGCCAACCGGGGCCGTCGAACGGACCCCACATGTTCTGTACGTCGTCAACGCCGCCGATCCACTCCGTGGTGGTCTTGACGAACTGCTGGCCAAGCGGATCGCTGGTCTGGGCACATCCGCTGAATGCGGCAACGGAGTTGTAAAAGCCTGGGTACTCGATCGCCAGGTTGAGCACAGAAGTGCCCGACATCGAGATTGCGGCAATGGACTGTTCGCCATTGCTGCCAAGTTGCTTGTTCAGCAACGGAGGGAGTTCCTTACCCAGAAAAGTGCTCCACATGTTCTTACCAAGTTTCGGGTCTTCCTTCTCCCAGTCGGTGTAGTACGACAGGCGGCCACCAACTGGCGTCGCGACGTTGACGTTCTTGTCCTGGAAGAAGTCGACGACGTCGGTCTGGTACTCCCAAGTAGCCGAATCTTGTCCACCACCGGCGCCGTTGAGCAGGTACAGGATGGGACGGGGTGCGGAGTCATCGGCAGGAGTGATGACCTGAATTGGAACAACGCGGTCCATCGACGCCGCGTATACATTCACGATCTTTTGGCGATCGTTCACTTGCTCGACTGAGACGACGTAAGAACCACTCGTGACGGACTCCATCGAATCTCCGCCGCCCTGGTGAGCGACAGGTGACGCAGTTGCGATACCGGCCGGAACCAGAGCGCACACCATCGTCACCGCGGCGACACCGGTAGCGCGCCTCCACATGGACTGCCTTGTACGCGTCAAGTTAGATACCTCTCGTTGCGTGGCACGGGTACATCGATGCTCATCCCTGGTGCCACTTGTTTCTCGAATTGTGAAGTCGGTTTGCGGTCTGTATTCGTTACGACATCGCCGCGGCGCGTCGGTATCCCCGAATCGCTGGGTAGACGAAGACGAGAATCATGCCGAAGGACCAGAGCAGCGTCTTGACGAGGGGTTCCGCCACAGGACCCCCTAGCGACAGCCCTCTCATCGTGTCGATCGCGACGGACATCGGTTGCTCTGCCACCACCGGTTGAAGCCACTTCGGGTAGGCCATCACAGGGACGAAGCCGGAATTGAAGAACATCAACAGTGTGCACGAGATGGATACGATTTCGACGAGCGGCAAGTTGTCGGAAACCGTGGCCAGGGCCGTCACCATCATGGCAAAACCGACGCCGAAAATGACGGGCAATGCCAAGATCGCAAAGGCCGCGAGCGGGCCCTGATTGAATCGGAACCCCAACAGGTAGCCGACGCCGAGAATCACGATTGACGTGAGGAGAACTCGGACTGCTTCTGCGATCATGCGTCCGACGAGGCCAGAGGCGCGGTGCGCAGGCAACGTCCAGAATCGACTCAGTAGTCCGGACGCGCGTTCACCTTTGAGACCGACCGCACTTGCAATCGACCCGAACATTGCGCCGACGAGGATGATCAGTGGAACGGTCCCGAAAATACTCGACTGGCCGGTTGCTGCCGTAATCGAATTGCCCAATACGACCCGGAACATCAGCAGCATGAATGCTGGGTAAATGAGGGCCTGAATAGCGGTCGATGGATCGCGCAGCCAGGTGAGCAACAGGCGTTTGGCCTGAATTCCACTGTGAACGACCAGCGCCTTGAACGAGTTCTCGGGGAGCGCATTGTCTGGGTAAGGGAAGTTGAACCCCTCGACCGGGCGGACTACAGCCATGAATCGATCTGTCGGCTCGCTCATGACCGCCTCATACTTGCCCAGAACGCGAGTGGCGCGAACACGACGATCAATCCGATAGTCCAGGCAACGACGGGAAAGAGGACGCTCCAGGTGACCCCGCCTTGCGCAAGATCACGCATGGCGAATGAAAACTGCGATACCGGTTGATTGCGTACAAACGGCCGAATCCATTCGGGAAAGCCAGTCTCGGGCGCAAAACCGCAGGACAACATCCCCAGAATCAACTGTGGCAATGTCAGCGCTTGACTGGTGGCCTGCGGGCTCTTCGACAGTGAGCCGATCGCATCACCGGCGAAGGACAAGCAGGTGCTGAACGCCAAGGCGACCGCGCAAAACAGGATGGCCTGTCCGATTCCTGCTGAGAATCGAAAACCGATCAAGTGGCCGAACGCCAATGCGGCAGCAAGCGAGACTGTTGATCTGACGAACCCACTGGATTGACGGGACAGCAGCGGAATCGGGCCGACGACGGGCATGGTTTTCATCCGGTTGCTGAATCCGGTGATTGATTCGGTTGACGACATCTGAGCAGCCGAGATCGATGTGAATGCCATGGCTTGCAGCACGATGATCGGCATCAAGAACTGCGCGTAGTTGATCCCTTGAAGTTGCATGACGAACTTCAGAGGAAGGTAGAACCCGATCGTGAAAATCAGCGGTGCGATGACTGCAACGAGCAGTTCATAGCGCTTCACCATCGATTTGACGGTGCGTGCCGTCAACACCCACCACTGATTGATCGCTGACGGATGTGGTCGGCGGTGCTTGCCAACGCTCAAGGCGTCAGGGACTGCAATCTTGCTGCGCGTGTCTCCACGGACAGCCACCTGATCGACCCCGAATTTGGTTGTTGTCGTCACTTTGTCCCACTTACATGCTGCTCGCCAGTGAGTGCGAGGAAGACATCATCGAGTGACGGGCGGCGAAGTGCGATGTCGGCAAGCGGTATCCGAGCATGATCGAGACGGCGCAGTGCTTCAGAGAGCGTTCCGGCGCCGACGGGCGCGGGGATAGCGATTCGGCCGCTCTCTTGTGCCAGGTCGAAGCGGAAGTCTCGGGGCACCAGATTTCCTAGAGCGTGGACCGCGTGGGCCAACTGCTTGAGGTCTGAAGGCACGATCTCGCAAAAGCTCGCGCCAGTCCGAGCCTTCAGTTGATCAGCAGTCCCCTCAGCGATAACCGCGCCTTTGTCGATGACGATGATGTTGTCGCTCAGGAGATCCGCTTCCTCGAGATACTGGGTGGTCAGGAGCACCGTGATGCCCTGCTCCTTCAAAGATTGAACCAGTGACCAGACACTCTGACGGCTTCGCGGATCGAGGCCGGTCGTCGGTTCATCGAGGAAAACCACCTCGGGGCGAACGACGAGCCCACAGGCGATGTCGATCCGTCGACGCATACCTCCCGAATAGTTCCGGACAACGCGAGATCCTGCCTCGACGAGGTCGAACTGCGAGAGTAAATCGGCGGCGCGTACCTTGGCCGACATCCTGTCGAGTCCCATCAAGCGGCCGAACAGTTCGATGTTCTCGCGGCCGGTGAGAGAATCGTCCAGGGCGGCGAACTGCCCGGTCATCATGATGGAGCGTCGAACCTCTGGAGCGTTGCGCACGACGTCATAGCCGGCCACCATCGCGCGTCCACTGGTGGGACGAATGAGCGTGGAGAGGACCTTCACCGTCGTTGTCTTGCCTGCGCCGTTGGGACCTAAGATGCCGAGCACTGTCCCACGTGGGGCGGTGAAGTTGATCCCTCGCAGCGCGTGCACGTTCTTGAAGGACTTGTGTACGTCCTCCACTAGTACCGCTGCGTCCGTGGAAAAGGGCATCAACACTCCGCTGTCTGCATTGTCGGAACGGGCACGCGCTCCCGACGGGCGCACAGATGCCTTCTGTCTTCTATCCGTGATCTCCGCTCAGATGTTACCGGAGGGTCAAACCGACACTCGGGCAATCGGACGCGTGAGAGGGGGTATTTGGCTCCTGCCAGCAACTCTCACCTTCGATTTCACCTTGTGGCAAGAATCACAAATATTCTTTGTAACGTAAAGATCTCCTCTAATTGAACGAATGACCAAATGGATTTTCAACGCATCTGCGCAGGTGGGTATTCGGTTGCGCGGACCGGAGGTCTTTGATTTGACCGGTGACGAAAGTCCCCCGATTCCTTCCGGTTGGTCCTCTGGGCCCGCTGCTCAATGTCTTGTGGGGAGATTCGCGATACCGTTGGGAAATGGCGAACGCGACGTTGTCGGTGGTTGTTCCGGCTTTTAATGAATCTGAATACATCGAAACGTGCATCGAAGCGCTCATTGCTCAAGGTGAATATGTCGACGAAATCATCGTCGTTGACAATAATTCCTCGGACAACACTTCCGAGTTGATCAAGAAGTATCAAAGTAGTTGTCCCAAGGTTCGGCTTCTCAAAGAATCCCGACCCGGGGTGGTGCATGCGAGAAACAAAGGGTTTGACGCGGCTAGTGGAGAAATTATCGGACGTATCGACGCGGATACGATCGTGGGGGAAAACTGGGCCGTTGCGGTTCACGAATTCTTCGAGCGTCGCGACGATTTCTCGGGCGTAACTGGCCTGACTTACCTTTATGAATCTCCGATCGCCGGCCTTCAGCGCCGATGGACGAATTGGCGACTCGGTCGCGGGGCCCAGGGGGCGGTTCGGCCCGTTGTTGCAGTTCCAGGCAGTAACATGGCGATGCGTCGGTCGGCTTGGTTGGCCGTTAGGGATGCGGTCAGCGATCGAACCGACATTCACGAGGATATCGATCTATCCCTCTGCATGGCGCATGTTCGTTGCGCAGTGGGGCAGATCTCGAGCATGGCCGCAAAGGTTTCGGGTAGGCGTGGAGTTAGTTCGCCGCGCGTGTATGCACGATATAATCGAGCATCGAAGAAAACCCTCGAGCATCATGGTGTATCGAATTGGAAGTTAACATTCTTGATCGCAGCGGACAGTATTCTGCATGCAATCTTGTGGCCTCTTTATCGAATGTATGACAAGAATTCCGGACAACTCTCTTCTCGGGTCTTGGGTCGGAGGCAGCGGGCGCGGGATCTTCCCGTCTTTTCTTGATAAATCCGTCCGGTATTTATTCGAGAATGCTCGTGTTTAGCTGAATAATCGGGAGTGCCCGATAATTGCGGACAATTACTGGTTCGGGTTCGTTGCGAACTATTTCTTTTATTGCACGGGATTAACTGGCGGAATATTTTTCCGCTGCGATTGTTACTTCCGGTGCAACTTGTAGCTTTTGGACCAGGGACGTTATTCCACTGTAGTCCTGCACGAACAGTTCGTTGCGCGGTTCCAATGCGACATCATCGAGCATCTTCCGTCCTCCAGGTATGGCTTCAATTTCCATGATTGCTCGCCACGCGCCGAAGTCGGTCCCGCTGAACGCACGCATCGCGTCCTCGAAACCTTCCAATAAATAGCTGCGATCTCCACGATCCAGGGAATCCCAGACCAACACGGCTAGTTCCCCGGCAATCGAGGCATGGCAGTACTCGTCGCGAGCGTGCAACCGGATCGTCGCGCGGTTGATCGACTGCACGCCCGGGTCATCCGAGATCAGGTCGAGGTATGCGGTGATCGACACCTCGGCGACGGTCATGAACGCCAACTGTGTCAGGGCGATCTTGCGAGGCCCCTCGGCTGCGTCGAGGGCTTGCGCCCGCGTGCGGACCGTCAGGACGTCTGGCAGTGCCTTCGACGGAAGCGCCCAGCCCCTGCCTCGACGGGTCGCTGAACTGGCATTGAAGTGCATGAGCGTGTGATATTGCTCGTCGACCATCGCCTGATTGACGGCCACTGCAGCCCAATCTCCGAGTCCGACGCCGAGTCGGTCTTCGGCGAGAACGTCGAAGCCGGGATTGACGACGTACTTCTCGATGTCCATGACGTTCTTGTTGAACGCGATCCATGCCCAGGCTTGCAGGCGTTGCTTCTGCTCGGGACTCAATGCCAGGTAGGCCGGATGCTCCGCGAACGGGAGAAGTGCTTCGGGGTAGTCGGACAACGACGAATCGAAGAGATCGTCCAGTTCCGGCTCCGCCTTCTTCACGGTTGCCCGGCGCGCCCAATTGCTCGCAAGCCGACTGACGATTGCACTCTCGACCGGATCCGAGGCGTCGTACTCCGGGAGGCTGGGCGGACTCACTCCAGGTCTCATCGTTCCCTACTCTCTGTGCCCTTCGGCAATGCGATCGAACAAGCTCTGGCACTCCGCGTTCAATTCGCCGGAGTGATCGTCGAGCGCTGCCTCGGCGGTTTTCATCAGCGTCGTGAAGTCGCCGAGCGTCTCGGCCGCCGTGTCCACCTGTGAGGTGGCATCAAACAGTGCTTTTCGTGTCGCACCTGCATGCGGATTGCCCGCTTGTACGTCCCAGTACACCTCCGGTTCGCCGCCGGCTATCCGCGCCAGGAGCGCGAGCAAGGTCCGATGTGGGGGAGGGGCTACCGCGAGGAGATCGTCCGCGGAAACTCCGAGTTCGGCCAGGGCAACGCCGAAAGCCAGCACCGACGCGTGTGTCAGAACCTGGGTGGCCGCAGCCAACCGGTCGTGACGATCGGCGTCCATCACCGCGACCGACGCTCCCCACGAGCGCACGATGTCGAGGAATCTGTCGGACTGCGGACCGCCGACGTACGGCACTGCGATGACGGCCCGACCGCGCGGTCCGAGCGACGGACGGAACATCGGGTTGAGTCCGAGGAACTCCCCTTCTCGGCCGGCGTCGGCGATTGCTGCGTCCATCCGCGATTTGACCGACAGCGTGTCCACAACGAGAGCGCCGGATGTTCGAAGGCTCGGTAGTGCGGCTAGAGCGACCTGTTCGGGAACCGCGAGCACGATGACGCTCGAGGACTCCACGTGTGCGAGGACCCGGTCACTGGGTTTCGTGATGTCTCCGACGACTACATCTCCGTCAGGATCGCTGCCTGCTGGGTCGACGACGGTGACCGTCGACCCCCCGGCGCGAAGCAGTTCGACGAACATGGATCCGACGGCACCCAGGCCGCCGACAACCGTCGCGGTGCCTGATGCCGCCGTCATGGCTGGATCTACCCGCCGTACTCGAGGACCCGCGAGGAAACCGCATCGAGCGCACGGAGCAGCGTGGACGCCTTGACCGTGGTCTCGTCGAATTCTTCTTCCGGGTCGGACAACGCTGTGATGGCACCGCCGATTCCGAAGGTCACGCCGCTCTCGGTACAGACCAGCGACCGGATCACGATCGAGAGGTCCGCGGCGCCACCGAGCGCGAAGTACCCGATCGATCCCGAGTAGACCCCACGAGGGCCGGATTCGAGACGGTCGATGATCTCCATCGTCCGTACCTTCGGGGCGCCGGTCATCGATCCGCCGGGGAACGCGGCGCGGACACAGTCCACCGCCGACGACCCCGGGCTCAGTTGTCCACGCACCGTCGACACCATTTGGTGAACGGACGAGTACGACTCGATCGCGAACAGCCTCGGAACGTGGACACTTCCCGGAACGCAGACCTTGGCGAGGTCGTTGCGAGTGAGGTCCACGATCATCAGGTTCTCGGCGCGGTCCTTCTCGCTGTCGAGCAGGTCCTGCCGTAGCGCAGCATCACGCGCTCGGGTGACGCCGCGCGGACGGGTCCCTTTGATCGGCTTGGACTCGACGTTGCCGTCCGAGTCGACACGAAGGAACCGCTCAGGCGAGGCCGAGACGACCGAGATGCCGGTGAAGTCGAGAAGTGCGCTGTACGGCGTCGGATTGATCGAGCGCAGATACTCGAACGCCTGCTGTGCATCGATCGTCTCGTCGACGCTCGCCATGTTGGTCAGACACACCTCGTAGGACTCACCTGCCCGGATCTCCGAGAGGGCCGTTCCGATCAACGACAGGTACTGATCGCGATCATGCCGCAGGCGAGCCTGCGTCCAGACGGTGTCACTGATCAGCGGAACCGGGGTGCGTTCCGGAAGGTCCGCGCCGATCCGCGCCAAGGTGTCGACGGTCGATTCGAGCCAATCGTCATAGCCGGCGTCCCGGACTTTCTCGCGCAACCTCAAAACGTGAGTGCGGCCCGCGGTGTGATCGATGACGACGGCGCGGTCGGCAAACACCAGAGCGGCATCAGGAGTGGGTGCCGGATGGACTGCCCTTCCTCCGGTCTGTGCTTTCAGTTCGTAGCCGAGGTAGCCCACGTAGCCGAGGTTGAAGTCGAGTTCCGGATGTGAGGGCACGAAGCGCGTCGCGAGCTGTGCGTCCAAGTAATCGAAGAACGGGACTCGAATGTGCTCGTCGGACAAGCCTTTTCGGCTGACAGTCAGTACCTCGGCTTGCACGTCGTACGTGATGAACTCGGCCAGCGGCCCCGACGAATCGCCGAGAATCGAAAAGCGCGCACTCGGCTCTGCGGTTGCCGCGCGGTCCAGCCAGAACGCGTTCGGACCGTCGGCGAACAGTGCTGCATAGGCAGCCGACGGGTCCACTGCAAAATCGAGAGTCACGTCGTCGACGTCGTAGTTGATCGCCGGCCGCAGGTCGGGTGTTTGCGAAGTCGGTTCGGGTCGGATCACCGAGTCCAGAGTGCGTCCGACGGACAGATCGCGGAAGTTCGCGAGCAAATCTATGCCGAACTCGGTACTGATGGACTCCGGATGGAACTGAACGCCCCACATCGGCTTGGTCCGGTGCCGGACACCCATGAGCAGTCCGTCGGACGTCCACGCGGTACGAACGAAGGCGTTCGGCAGATTCTCGACGGTCAACGAGTGGTAGCGAACAGCTCGGAACGGCGACGGAAGTCCGGCAAAGATGCCCGAGCCGTCGTGATCGATCAGCGAAATTCGGCCGTGCATCGGTACGGGCGCAACCACCACGTCCGCGCCGAACAACTCGCACAGGCCCTGGTGGCCGAGACAGACACCGAGAAGTGGGAGAGGCGCTTCTTCGATGAAACGGCGGCTGATTCCGAAATCACGGTCGCGATCCGGCCGGCCGGGACCTGGGGAGATGACCACGTTGTCGTATGACGCGAGATCGATGGAATCCCAATCCGCGTCGTTGCGGACCACGGTCGGCACAACCCCGTTGACCTCGGTCAACAGGGTGAACAGGTTGTAGGTGAACGAGTCGTAATTGTCCACCAGAAGGGTGCGGGAACTCATGTCGATGATCCTGATCTCGGTCCGACGGATTCCCGAACAGTGTCCTCCTCCTCAACAGGTGCGTTGATCACCAGGTCTTCGAGTCGACAGGTCTCGGCAATCATCAGCTCGTACAGGGCGTTGAAGAAGTCGGGGGAGAGGTCGTGTCTACGGGCGAATTCACGCGCCCGCTCCTGCACGAGGCGGACGCGGCCGGGTTGCATCATCGGAACCTCGCGGGAGCGCTTCCACTCGCCGATGCGTAGGCAGAGTTCCAGCCGCTGCCGCACCGTCTCGAGAAGTAGAGCGTCGATGGCGTCGAGGTCGCGCCGGAAGCTGTCCAATCCCTCGGCCTCGTCCGGATGCGACGAGGTCTGCGTGCCTGCTTCGGAACTCGTTGTGGTCAAGAACTCTTCCACGAGGCCTCCCGGTGCTCGGCGTGACGCGAGGTCGACAATGTGGTGCCCGGAACGCAACCCACCTCCGGACACCGGCACCCCGACCGACCATCGCCGTTCGGGGAGGTGTTCCACGATCGTCATTCGCCGAAACCTGCGGTGGTGGCTAATTCTGCGAAACCTGTTTGGCGGGCGAATCAGGTTGCGATGCAGGCGGGTTCGTGAGTGCCTACTTGGGGGAGACCCAGGTGGTGATTTCGGCGTGGACTACTTCCTTGCCGCCCCGGTCGAAGATCGAGATGGGAACGAGAAGTTCCGTGCCACTCTCGATCGCCGCGAAGTCCGGCAAAGTCTCGAGTCGGGCGACCGCCCGCAGGCCGGTCTCGGCCTTGGCGAGGTAGTCGACCTTCATGGACTTGGGGATCCAGCGGTGCGAGTTCGGAACCGTCGCTTCGCTCAGCATGCCCATTGCGACCTCCGCGAGATTGCATGCTGCGATCGCGTGAAAAGTGCCGAGATGGTTGTGGACGCCCCACCATTTGGGGGAGCGGACCTCGCACAGGCCCGGTTCCAACTTGGTCACCCGGGGGAGAACGGAGGCGAAGTAGGGCACGCGAATGGACATCGCCGCCGAGAAAACTGCATGTCCGAGGGCGTTGTCCGGCAATTTCTGCCATCCGCGATAGGTGGGGCTGGAAGTAGTCATCGGACTATCTTACTTCTGAGTAAGGTTGTTGTCGCGCAGCTCACTCGGAAAGGCTGGTTCGGGGGAGTTGAGGAATCGGGCCAGGTACGGCATACTGGTCGGGTTGCCTTGTCCGGGACGCGGTCGTTTGCGGCCGTGATCGGGTAAGGGTGAGACGTCACAGACGATCGATCGCAGATCCCGTCAGGGTAATCGGGTCAACGACTGTGACCATGCAAGACATGCAAGACGAGAAGTAATGCAGGACGGAAGCAGTACCTACTTTGTGTTCGACATCGAACACGTCCGGTACGCATCACGCGCCAGATGATCGAAAGATTGTCCGGCGCAGGATGAGTGAGAAGGCGACACGCCCGACCGCGTGTACCGGAGAACAATGACAAACGAACAGCGGCAGCAGATCCTGATCTGATCCGATGCTCGGTTTACCGCTAACACGGTCTTCCGAACTTTCGGACTTGGTCCCGATCGCTTCAGTGTTCGTCGTGTCATCGTCCAGGCAAGGACTGTGCAGACGAGGTAGCTCGAGCCTGACCAGGCGGGCTACGAAACGCGGCAAGAAAAGGACACTAAGCGTGGCGGGACAAAAGATCCGCATCAGGCTCAAGGCCTACGACCACGAGGCGATCGACGCGTCAGCGCGCAAGATCGTCGAGACGGTAACCCGTACGGGTGCCCGCGTCGTTGGACCTGTGCCGTTGCCGACCGAGAAGAACGTATATTGCGTCATCCGCTCGCCGCACAAGTACAAGGACTCGCGCGAGCACTTCGAGATGCGTACTCACAAGCGGCTGATCGACATTCTCGACCCGACGCCGAAGACGGTTGACGCGCTCATGCGCATCGACCTTCCGGCCAGTGTCGACGTGAACATTCAGTGACGGCGGAGACAAAAACAATGACTGATACCAAGATCAAGGGAATCCTGGGCACCAAGCTCGGCATGACCCAGGTCTTCGACGAGAACAACCGGGTTGTCCCGGTCACCGTCGTGAAGGCTGGGCCGAACGTCGTAACCCAGATCCGTACCGAAGAGCGTGACGGCTACAGCGCCGTTCAGCTCGCGTTCGGCGCCATCGACCCGCGCAAGGTGAACAAGCCGACTTCCGGCCAGTTCACCAAGGCTGGTGTGACCCCGCGTCGCCACGTAGTGGAGCTCCGCGTTGCGGACACCTCCGACTACGAGGTCGGCCAGGAGCTCACCGCCGAGGTCTTCGAGGACGGCGCATACGTCGACGTCACCGGAACCAGCAAGGGCAAGGGCTTCGCCGGAACCATGAAGCGTCACGGCTTCAAGGGACAGGGCGCGTCGCACGGTACCCAGGCTGTTCACCGCCGCCCGGGCTCCATCGGTGGCTGTGCAACTCCCGGCCGCGTGTTCAAGGGCATGCGCATGTCCGGACGCATGGGTAGCGACCGCATCACGACGCAGAACCTCTCGGTCCACAAGGTGGATGCCGAGAACGGCCTGCTGCTGATCAAGGGTGCGATCCCCGGCCGCAAGGGCGGCCTCGTGATCGTCAAGAGTGCAGTGAAGGGTGGTGCACGGGCATGACCAGCACCGAGACCAAGTTGACCCTGGACGTCAAGGTCGCCGGCGGCAAGACCAACGGCACCGTCGATCTCCCCGCTGAGATCTTCGACGCTCCGGCCAACATCGCGCTTCTCCATCAGGTTGTCGTCGCGCAGCTCGCAGCTGCTCGTCAGGGAACCCACTCCACCAAGACCCGCGGCGACGTCCGCGGCGGTGGCAAGAAGCCGTACCGCCAGAAGGGCACCGGCCGCGCACGCCAGGGCTCGACTCGCGCACCGCAGTTCGTCGGCGGCGGAACCGTTCACGGCCCGCAGCCGCGTGACTACAGCCAGCGCACCCCCAAGAAGATGAAGGCAGCCGCTCTTCGCGGAGCCCTCTCTGACCGCGCACGCAACGAGCGCATCCACGTCATCACCGAACTGGTTGCAGGGCAGACGCCTTCGACCAAGGGTGCAATCGCGTTCCTCGGCGAGATTTCGGATCGCAAGAAGCTGCTGCTCGTCGTGGGTCGCCAGGATGTAGCCGCTTGGAAGAGCGTGCAGAACCTGGAAGGCGTGCATCCCATTGCACCCGACCAGCTCAACACCTACGACGTGCTCAATGCAGACGATGTCGTGTTCAGCGTCGAGGCACTCAACGCGTTCATCCACGGGCCCGCAGAGAGCGCTCAGAACAAGGAGGACGCCAAGTGAGCACCATCGCTGACCCCCGCGACATCCTGCTCGCTCCGGTCATCTCCGAGAAGTCCTACGGACTGATCGAGGAAGGCACCTACACCTTCCTGGTGCACCCGGACTCGAACAAGACGCAGATCAAGATTGCCGTCGAGAAGGTCTTCGGCGTCAAGGTGACCAGCGTCAACACCGCCAACCGTCAGGGCAAGCGTAAGCGGACCCGATTCGGTTACGGCAAGCGCAAGGACACCAAGCGCGCGCTCGTGACCCTGTCCGCTGACAGCAAGCCCATCGAGATCTTCGGAGGACCGGTCGCGTAAGCGCCGGGACTTGACGAGACATAGAGGACGAGAAGACTCATGGCAATCCGTAAGTACAAGCCGACAACACCGGGCCGTCGTGGCTCGAGCGTCTCGGACTTCGCCGAGATCACTCGGTCAACCCCCGAGAAGTCGCTGGTTCGCCCGCTGCACGGTCGCGGTGGACGTAACGCACACGGTCGTATCACCACCCGTCACAAGGGTGGCGGACACAAGCGTGCATACCGACTGATCGATTTCCGTCGCAACGACAAGGACGGCATCCCGGCAAAGGTCGCTCACATCGAGTACGACCCCAACCGCACAGCAAACATCGCACTCCTGCATTACGCAGACGGTGAGAAGCGCTACATCATCGCCCCCAAGGGCCTGGTGCAGGGTTCACCGGTCGAGTCCGGTGCAGGCGCCGACATCAAGCCGGGCAACAACCTGCCGCTGCGCAACATCCCGACTGGTACCACCATCCACGGTGTGGAACTGCGTCCCGGCGGCGGAGCCAAGATGGCTCGTTCCGCAGGCGCCAGCATCCAGCTCCTCGGTAAGGAAGGCAGCTACGCCACGCTGCGTATGCCTTCCGGTGAAATCCGTCGCGTCGACGTGCGCTGCCGCGCATCCGTCGGCGAGGTCGGCAACGCCGAGCAGTCGAACATCAACTGGGGCAAGGCCGGCCGTATGCGTTGGAAGGGCAAGCGCCCGACCGTTCGTGGTGTCGTGATGAACCCGGTCGACCACCCGCACGGTGGCGGCGAGGGCAAGACCTCAGGTGGACGCCACCCGGTCAGCCCGTGGGGTAAGCCTGAAGGCCGTACCCGCAAGAACAAGGCAAGCGACAAGATGATCGTCCGTCGCCGCCGCACCGGCAAGAACAAGCGCTAGGAGGGAGTGAAGGATGCCACGCAGCCTTAAGAAGGGCCCGTTCGTCGATGACCACCTCCTCGCGAAGGTGGATGTACAGAACGAAAAGGGAACCAAGCAGGTCATCAAGACCTGGTCCCGTCGTTCGACAATCATCCCGGACTTCATCGGCCACACGTTTGCAGTTCACGACGGCCGCAAGCACGTCCCCGTGTTCGTTTCCGACTCCATGGTCGGACACAAGCTCGGAGAGTTTGCACCGACCCGCACGTTCAAGGGTCACATCAAGGATGATCGGAAGGCGAAGAGGCGATGAGCAACACCGAAACCGCCAACCCGACTGCCAAGGCTGTAGCGAAGCACGTTCGCGTTACGCCGATGAAGGCACGTCGAGTTGTGGACCTGGTCCGCGGGCGCTCGGTTGAAGACGCCCTGAACATCCTGAAGTTCGCGCCGCAGGCAGCGAGCGAGCCGGTCGCCAAGGTGATCGCCTCCGCAGCAGCCAACGCCGAGAACAACCTCGACCTCGACCCCAGCACGCTTGTCGTTGCTACGGCGTTCGTGGACGAGGGCGCGACCCTCAAGCGGTTCCAGCCGCGTGCACAGGGACGTGCGTTCCGTATTCGCAAGCGCACCAGTCACATCACCGTGATCGTGGAGAGCCTGCCGAAGACCGGAACATCGACCCGTAATCGCCGGAAGGGAAGTGCTCAGTAGTGGGCCAGAAAATCAACCCGCACGGCTTCCGTCTCGGCATCACCACCGACTGGAAGTCTCGCTGGTACGCAGACAAGCAGTACGCGGAGTACGTCAAGGAAGACGTCGCGATCCGTAAGCTCCTCGCCACCGGCATGGAGCGCGCAGGAATCGCGAAGGTCGAAATCGAGCGCACCCGTGACCGTGTTCGCGTGGACATCCACACTGCACGTCCGGGCATCGTCATCGGCCGCCGCGGCGCCGAAGCCGATCGCATCCGCTCCGAGCTCGAGAAGCTGACCGGCAAGCAGGTTCAGCTGAACATCCTCGAGGTCAAGAACGCAGAAGCTGAAGCACAGCTCGTCGCACAGGGTGTGGCCGAGCAGCTCTCGAACCGCGTTGCCTTCCGTCGTGCAATGCGCAAGGCCATCCAGTCGGCCATGCGTCAGCCCAACGTCAAGGGAATCCGCGTTCAGTGCTCCGGTCGTCTCGGCGGCGCCGAGATGTCCCGGTCGGAGTTCTACCGCGAAGGCCGTGTGCCGCTGCACACGCTTCGTGCGGACATCGACTACGGCCTCTACGAGGCCAAGACCACCTTCGGTCGCATCGGCGTCAAGGTCTGGATCTACAAGGGCGACATCGTCGGTGGCAAGCGTGAGCTCGCCGCCAACACGGCCGCACCGGCCGGGGATCGCCCGCGTCGTGAGCGTCCGAGCCGTCCGCGTCGTTCCGGTGCCACCGGTACCACTGCGACCAGCACCGAGGCCGGCCGCGCAGCGACCGCAACCGCCGATGCTCCCGCAACTGAACAGAATCAGGAGGGCTGACGCATGTTGATCCCACGGCGGGTCAAGCACCGCAAGCAGCACCACCCGAGCCGTTCGGGTGCCGCCAAGGGCGGTACCCAGGTGACCTTCGGTGACTACGGCATCCAGGCTCTCGAGCCTGCCTACATCACCAACCGGCAGATCGAGTCCGCTCGTATCGCCATGACTCGGCACATCAAGCGTGGCGGCAAGATCTGGATCAACATCTTCCCGGATCGCCCCCTCACGAAGAAGCCGGCCGAAACCCGAATGGGTTCCGGTAAGGGTTCGCCCGAGTGGTGGATTGCCAACGTCAAGCCCGGACGCGTTCTGTTCGAGATGACATACCCCAACGAGGAGATTGCTCGTGAGGCCCTGCGCCGCGCGATGCACAAGCTCCCGTGCAAGTGCCGGATCGTGACCAGAGAGGAGCAGTTCTGATGGCTACTGGAACCCCAGCAGCAGAGCTCCGCGAGCTCAGTGAAGACGAGCTGGTCACCCGGCTCCGTGAGTCGAAGGAAGAGCTTTTCAACCTTCGTTTCCAGATGGCTACCGGCCAGATGGACAACAACCGACGACTGCGCACCGTTCGTCACGAGATCGCGCGCATCTACACCGTCCTGCGTGAGCGTGAGCTCGGACTCGCTGTGGGTCCGGATGCAGGTGACGCGGCATGAGTGAGGAAAAAGCAGTGAGCACAGAAGAGCGCGCGAGCCGTAAGGTCCGTGTCGGATACGTCGTGTCCGACAAGATGGAAAAGACGATCGTGGTCGAGCTCGAAGACCGCGTCAAGCACAAGCTCTACGGCAAGATCATCCGCCGTACGACCAAGGTGAAGGCGCACGACGAGAACGGCGTTGCCGGCGTCGGCGACCGCGTTCAGCTGATGGAAACCCGTCCGCTGTCCGCGACGAAGCACTGGCGTCTGGTCGAGGTCCTCGAAAAGGCCAAGTAAGCCTGATCGAATCCTCGAGCTGATCGAGTATCACCGAATGGCCCGCTTCCCCTTGGGGGAGTGGGCCATTCGGCTTTCCGGGGGCTTTCCGGGGGCTTTCGGGGCTTTCCGGGCGAAGGGTTCGAGTTGCGTCGAGTACGGCTGATTTGGTATTCGGTGAACCCTTCCCTACAATAGAACGGTTGCCTGTGGCAGAGGTGTGTCTTCACGTGCGCAGCTCGAACGGTGCTTGCAGTGATCGTCTCCCGACGTCAGTCGGTGGGACTGCAGCTCAGACACGACGCAGGTGGCAACAATGACCGCGCGCACCGGGTCGGTAATCCGTTGCGCACGAAATTCCAGGTCTAGGGAGATCAAGTGATTCAGCAGGAGTCGCGAGTTCGCGTCGCTGATAACACGGGTGCCAAGGAAATCCTTTGCATCCGCGTTCTCGGCGGTTCGTCACGTCGCTACGCCGGGATCGGTGACGTCATCGTCGCCACCGTCAAGGACGCAATCCCCGGTGGAAACATCAAGAAGGGTGAGGTCGTCAAGGCCGTCATCGTTCGCACGACCAAGGAGCGCCGTCGTCCGGACGGTTCCTACATCAAGTTCGACGAGAACGCTGCAGTGCTCATCAAGGCTGACAGTGATCCCCGTGGAACCCGCATCTTCGGACCCGTCGGCCGTGAGCTGCGCGAGAAGAAGTTCATGAAGATCGTTTCGCTTGCCCCGGAGGTGCTGTGATGAAGGTGCACAAGGGTGACACCGTTCTGGTCATCGCCGGCAAGGACAAGGGCGCGAAGGGCAAGGTCATTCAGGCCTACCCCGCGACCGACAAGGTCCTCGTCGAAGGCGTGAACCGAATCAAGAAGCACACCGCGGTTTCCGCGAACGAGCGCGGAGCATCCTCCGGCGGCATCGTCACGCAGGAAGCCCCGATCCACGTTTCCAACGTTGCAGTCGTCGACTCGGACGGAAACCCCACCCGCGTGGGCTACCGCACCGACGAAGAGTCCGGCAAGCGCGTTCGGATTTCCCGGAAGAACGGGAAGGACATCTGACATGACCTCCACCGAAAACAAGGTCCAGCCGCGCCTCAAGGCACGCTACCGCGCTGAGATCAAGGACGCGCTCAACAGCGAGTTCGACTACTCGAACGTCATGCAGATCCCCGGCGTGGTCAAGGTTGTCGTCAACATGGGCGTCGGCGACGCTGCCCGTGACGCCAAGCTGATCAACGGCGCTGTCCATGACCTGTCGCTGATCACGGGCCAGAAGCCCGAGATCCGCAAGGCACGTAAGTCCATCGCGCAGTTCAAGCTCCGCGAAGGTATGCCCATCGGCGCACGCGTCACCCTCCGTGGCGACCGCATGTGGGAGTTCCTGGACCGCCTCGTGTCTGTCGCTCTGCCCCGTATCCGCGACTTCCGCGGTCTCTCGGGCAACCAGTTCGACGGCAACGGCAACTACACGTTCGGCCTCAACGAGCAGTCGATGTTCCACGAGATCGACGTGGACAAGATCGATCGCCCCCGCGGTATGGACATCACCGTCGTGACCACCGCAACCAACAACGAAGAAGGCCGTGCACTGCTCAAGCACCTCGGCTTCCCGTTCAAGGAGAACTGAGCGCATGGCTAAGAAGGCATTGGTCAACAAGGCCAACAAGAAGCCCAAGTTCGCGGTTCGCGCCTACACCCGCTGCCAGCGGTGCGGTCGCCCGCACTCGGTGTTCCGCAAGTTCGGCTTGTGCCGTATCTGCGTTCGCGAGATGGCTCACGCCGGCGAGCTTCCCGGAGTTCGCAAGAGCTCTTGGTGATCTGAGGCCCTCGGGCTTCGTCACACCACGCATGTGAATGGACGTGGGTTCCTTTGGAACCCACGTCCATTCGTGGTTTCCATCGAGTTGTGTATCGCGCCGATCCTGAAAAGAACTGTCCCGCTGCGACTCTGGTTGAAAGCGATCATCGTTCGTCGATGTCGTTCTTCGGTGCCGAACGAGCAGTTCAGATTTCGGGGTGCGTCGATACCTTCCCGATCAGCGACCTTCGGGTGGCGGTGGGGGAGCCGACGTGGCATCCCGGTGGACACTTGCGCCAAAGTTCCCTACACTAGAGCGGTTGCCGTGGCTGACGCATGCGTTCAGCTCGGTGCGGTAACTTACGCCGTCTGACACAAGTCGGACGGCCCAGCCGAATTGCTGGAGGCCCACGATCGGATTCGTCCGGTGTTGCATGGGAACCACAGCGAGAAAGGTGTCGAGGTCGACCTATGACCATGACTGACCCCATCGCAGACTTCTTGACGCGTCTGCGCAACGCCAACACGGCGTACCACGATGAGGTGCAGCTTCCCCACTCGAAGATCAAGGCGAACATCGCCGAGATCCTCAAGCGCGAGGGCTACATCTCCGATTTCCGTACCGAAGACGCAGAGGTCGGCAAGACCCTCATCGTCGATCTGAAGTACGGTCCCAGCCGCGAGCGTAGCCTCGCCGGCGTGCGTCGCGTTTCCAAGCCCGGTCTCCGGGTTTACGCGAAGTCCACCAACCTGCCCAAGGTCCTCGGAGGCCTCGGCGTGGCCATCATCTCCACGTCGTCCGGTCTGCTCACCGATCGCCAGGCGGCCAATCAAGGAGTAGGCGGGGAAGTCCTCGCCTACGTCTGGTAAGGGAGGCCACCACAATGTCGCGTATTGGAAAGATTCCGGTCACCGTCCCCGCGGGCGTTGACGTCACGATCAGCGGCCAGGATGTCACCGTCAAGGGTCCCAAGGGCACCCTCGCGCTGACCATCTCCGAGCCCATCGCAATCGAAAAGGCAGAGGACGGCTCGCTGAGCGTCACGCGCCCCGACGACGAGCGTCGTAGCCGCGCGCTGCACGGTCTGTCGCGGACCCTGGTTGCGAACATCATCACCGGTGTCACCGAGGGTTACACGAAGAAGATGGAGATCCACGGTGTTGGTTACCGTGTGGCACTGAAGGGCAAGGACCTCGAGTTCGCGCTCGGCTTCAGCCACCCGGTGCCGATCGAGGCTCCTGAAGGCATCACCTTCGTCGTCGAGTCGCCCACCCGGTTCTCGGTGTCCGGCATCGACAAGCAGAAGGTCGGGCAGATCTCGGCCAACATCCGTCGTCTCCGTCGTCCGGACCCGTACAAGGGTAAGGGCGTGCGTTACGAGGGTGAGCAGATCCGCCGCAAGGTCGGAAAGACGGGTAAGTGATATGAGCCAGACTGCAAACCAGAAAGCCAAGCGGATTCCGCTGGGCAAGGATGCGTCCACCAAGCGTCGTCTCTCGAAGACGCGTCGTCACTTCCGTCTCCGCAAGAAGGTCTCCGGCACGCCCGAGCGTCCCCGCTTGGTCGTCAACCGGTCCTCGCGCCACATCCACGTCCAGCTCGTGGACGACCTGGCCGGCCACACCCTGGCCTCCGCGTCGACCATCGAAGCAGACGTGCGCGTGGCAGAAGGCGACAAGAAGGCTGCGAGCGCGAAGGTCGGTCAGCTGATCGCCGAGCGCGCCAAGGCTGCCGGCGTGGAAGCAGTTGTCTTCGACCACGGCGGACACGGCTACCACGGTCGCATCGCGGCCCTGGCAGACGCGGCTCGCGAAGGCGGGTTGAAGTTCTGATGACCAACATTTTCAACGGAAGGACAGCCTGATGCCGGGACGTCAAAGGCGTGACGGCGGAAGCGGACCCGCCGGACAGAATGGCCCCAACAGCGGTGACAACAGCAACGCTCGTGGGGACAACCGTGGTGGCGGCCGTGACCGTCGCGACGGTGGCCGTGGCGGAAACGCTGCGGAGAAGTCACAGTTCATCGAGCGCGTTGTCACGATCAACCGCGTTTCCAAGGTCGTCAAGGGTGGTCGTCGCTTCAGCTTCACCGCTCTGGTGATCGTCGGAGACGGCAACGGACTGGTCGGCGTCGGCTACGGAAAGGCCAAGGAAGTTCCCGCGGCCATCCAGAAGGGTGTCGAGGAGGCTCGCAAGAGCTTCTTCCGCGTCCCGATGATCGCCAACACCATCACTCACCCCGTTCAGGGTGAGGCTGCTGCCGGCATCGTCATGCTTCGCCCGGCAAGCCCCGGTACCGGTGTTATCGCCGGTGGCGCTGTGCGCGCCGTGCTGGAGTGCGCTGGTATCGCGGACATCCTGTCGAAGTCGCTCGGTAGCGACAACGCCATCAACGTCGTGCATGCGACCGTTGCTGCGCTCAAGGGTCTGCAGCGTCCCGAGGAAGTTGCGGCTCGCCGCGGCCTCACCCTCGAAGAGGTTGCACCCGCCGGCATGCTTCGCGCTCGCGCACAGGCTGCTGGGAGTGTGAAGTAATGGCAGATCTCAAGGTCACTCAGATCAAGAGCATCATCGGGACCAAGCAGAACCAGAAGGATTCTCTGCGCACGCTCGGTCTCAAGGGCATCCGTCAGACCGTTGTTCGTGAGGACAACGCACAGAACCGCGGTCTGATCAACGTGGTGCGCCACCTCGTAACAGTTGAGGAGGTCTAACCATGACCATCAAACTGCACCACCTGCGCCCCGCTCCGGGATCCAAGTCCAACAAGATTCGTGTTGGACGCGGTGAGGGCGGCAAGCGTGGTAAGACCGCAGGTCGCGGTACCAAGGGCACCAAGGCACGTAACACCGTGCGCGTGGGCTTCGAGGGTGGACAGATGCCGCTTCACATGCGTCTGCCCAAGCTCAAGGGCTTCACGAACCCGTTCCGCACCGAGTACCAGGTCGTCAATGTCGGCGACATCGCCCGTCTGTTCCCCGAAGGTGGAGCAATCACGGTCGAGGATCTCGTTGCCAAGGGCGCAGTCCGCAAGAACCAGCTCGTCAAGGTTCTGGGCGACGGCGAACTGACAGTTGCCGTTCAGGTGACCGTCGACAAGTTCACCGGTTCCGCCAAGGAAAAGATTGCTGCTGCCGGTGGTTCCGCCACCGAGCTGTGAGTAATCACGCGTAGCTAGTCCGATGGCCGCAGCGCAGCGTTTGCTGCGCTGCGGCCATCGGCGTCTACCAGGTCTTGTCACAGATTGGTCGTGCATGCCTCGGATGGGCCAGTATTCTGGTCACCGAGTGGCAAATGTATCTTCGGCTTACCCGGTTTTCGTGGTCTGCCCGCTTAGTTCCCAAATGCTCACTGTTAGAGTTCAAAAGTTCGACAGGTCAAACGATCTGTCTCCCTACCGTCGTGCCAGGAGGATCTTTGCTTTCCGCCTTCGTCTCGGCCCTCAGGACCCCAGACCTGAGGCGGAAGATCCTCTTCACCCTCGGCTTGGTGGCTCTGTATCGGGTCGGCGCTCTCATTCCGTCCCCAGGTGTCGACTACGGCCGCGTGCGTCAGTGCATCGATATCGCCAACTCCGGTGACTCAGCAGGTATCTACTCGCTGATCAACCTGTTCTCCGGTGGCGCTCTGCTGCAGATGTCGATCTTTGCGATCGGCATCATGCCGTACATCACGGCAAGCATCATCGTGCAGCTGCTGACCGTGGTGATCCCGAAGTTCGAGGAACTTCGAAAAGAAGGCCAGTCCGGTCAGGCCAAGATGACGCAGTACACGCGTTACCTGTCCATCGCTCTGGCAATCCTGCAGTCGACCGGCATCGTCGCTCTTGCGGCACGCGGACAGTTGCTCCAGGGCTGTGACGACATCATCGCCGACAAGTCGATCTTCGGTCTTGCCATCATCGTGCTGGTCATGACTGCCGGTGCTGCCATGGTGATGTGGTTCGGCGAGGTCATCACCGAACGCGGCGTCGGCAACGGTATGTCGCTCCTCATCTTCGCCGGTATCGCATCGCGTATCCCGAGCGAGGGCAAGTCGATTCTCGACAGTCGCGGTCCGCTGGTCTTCGCCTTCGTCTGCCTCGCAGCGCTGTTGATCATCGCCGGTGTCGTCTTCGTCGAGCAGGGTCAGCGCCGGATCCCGGTTCAGTACGCAAAGCGGATGGTCGGACGCAAGATGTACGGCGGATCCTCGACGTACCTGCCTCTGAAGGTGAACCAGGCCGGCGTCATCCCGGTGATCTTCGCGTCTTCACTGCTGTACCTCCCGAACTTGATCGCACAGCTGACTTCGGCCAGTACAGCGGTCGACCCCAGTTGGTGGCAGCGCCTCATCAACACCTACCTGGTGAACCCGGCCAACCCGGTGTACATCGCGATCTACTTCGGCCTGATCGTCTTCTTCACGTACTTCTACGTCGCCATCACCTTCAATCCCGAAGAGCGCGCCGACGAGATGAAGAAGTTCGGCGGCTTCATCCCCGGTATCCGACCAGGTCAGCCGACCGCGGACTACCTCAACTACGTGCTGAGTCGCATCACCCTTCCGGGTGCGATTTACCTCGGCACCATTGCTGTTCTGCCCAACCTGTTCCTCGACATCGGGAATGGCGGCGGCGCGCAGAACCTGCCGTTCGGTGGCACCGCGGTGCTGATCATGGTCAGCGTCGGCCTGGACACCGTGAAGCAGATCGAGAGTCAGCTAATGCAGCGTAACTATGAAGGGTTCCTCAAGTGAGACTTGTCCTCCTTGGTCCTCCCGGTGCCGGCAAGGGCACCCAGGCCGCTATCTTGTCCGAGAAGTTTGGCGTTCCCCATATCTCCACGGGTGATCTCTTCCGCGCGAACATCGGTCAGGCCACCGCTCTCGGTGTGGAAGCAAAGAAGTACATCGACGCCGGCGAACTCGTACCGAGTTCGATCACCAACGACATGGTGAAGGCTCGCGTCGCAGAACCGGACGCAGCAAACGGTTTCCTTCTCGACGGATTTCCGCGCTCGGTCGAACAGGCTCAGGCACTCGAGGGAATCTTGAAGGATCTCGACACCAAGCTCGACGGTGTTCTCTCTTTTGTTGTCGACGAGGACATCGTGGTCGAGCGCATGCTCGCCCGCGGTCGTGCAGACGACACCGAGGACGTCATTCGCAACCGACTCCGGGTCTACCGCGACGAGACGTCACCGCTGTTCGATTACTACAAGGACAGCATCGTCTCCGTCGACGCGATCGGCGAGGTCGAAGAGGTCAACGCACGCGCACTGGCAGCGTTGGGTAAGTAATGGTCTTCGGGCGTAAACGCAAGGTTGTTCCGTTCCGCTCCGCGGGCGAACTCGACGCGATGGCTGCTGCCGGCGCGATCGTGGGTTCGGCCCTGGTGGCGGTGCGCGCTGCGGCAAAGCCCGGTGTCAGCACTTTGGAATTGAACGCGGTCGCAGAATCGGTCATTCGTGACGCCGGCGCCGTGCCCTCGTTCCTCGGGTACCACGGCTTCACCGGTTCGATCTGCTCTTCGGTCAACGATCGCGTCGTTCACGGGATCCCTTCAGCTCAGGACATCCTGGCTGAAGGCGACCTCGTTTCCATCGACTGTGGCGCGATCCTCGACGGTTGGCACGGTGACTCTGCCTGGACGTTCGGAGTCGGTGAGATCAGCGTCGCCGATCAGGAACTCAGCGAAGCCACTCGGCTTTCGATGGAAGCCGGGATCGCGGCGATGATCGCCGGTAACCGTCTGACGGATGTTTCGCACGCGATCGAGGTCGGTACTCATGCCGCCGAGAAGTTGCACGGTCGTTCCTACGGCATCGTCGACGGATACGGTGGACACGGAATCGGTCGGGAAATGCACATGGATCCGTTCCTCGCCAATGAAGGTGCCCCGGGTAAGGGTCCTGAACTGGTTGTCGGATCGTGCCTCGCGATCGAGCCGATGCTCACGCTCGGCACCACCGACACGGTGATTCTCGACGATGACTGGACCGTTGTGACGACCGACGGGTCCCGGGCGGCGCACTGGGAACACACTGTCGCTGTGACCGAGGACGGTCCGCGGATTCTGACACTCCGGCCGGAGTAGTTGACGCCGTCGCTGACAAGTGTTGGCAGCGAGCATGATTCACGTTCGAGAAGTCCCAGCCTCATGTCGAGGCTGGGACTTTTTCGATGGGGGAGCGGTGTGCGTCGTGACCCTGACCGGAGGCGCATTTGGCCTGGTCGTTTACATCGCGTAACATGGCTAGGCGGTGCGCTATGCGCGTCGATAGTTCGTGTGCCTACGCCCGGATCGCTCCGGGATCGGGCCCCCGAAGTGCCGACGATCTTTCCATTGCGTGCCAATGTAACGGAAGCCGATGCACGAAGCATGCCAAACCAAACGGATCGCGGAGGATATGGCTAAGAAAGACGGGGCCATCGAGGTCGAAGGACGAGTAGTCGAGCCGCTGCCCAATGCGATGTTCCGCATTGAGCTCGAGAATGGCCACAAGGTCCTCGCCCACATCAGCGGAAAGATGCGTCAGCACTACATTCGCATCCTCCCGGAAGATCGCGTTGTCGTGGAGCTCTCGCCCTACGATTTGTCGCGCGGACGCATCGTTTACCGCTACAAGTAACGAACTTCCCGGACCTGACCTGGGTCAGGGAGAAGTATGTCTGCCGCGGTTCATCGCGGCGGGCTGCGACAAAACAGGAGATCAGAAGACGTGAAGGTTCAGCCGAGCGTCAAGAAGATCTGCGAGAAGTGCAAAGTGATTCGCCGTAACGGTCGAGTCATGGTGATCTGCGAGAACCTGCGTCACAAGCAGCGTCAGGGCTAGATCTAGCTTTTCGAAGATCTGCTTGGCAACAAGCAAAGAAGACCTCCCAGTACCAGCCATTGTTGACGAGACCCCACGCGATCGTTCACCGATCGCCAAGGTCGGACAATGGTTCACCCCCGGCACGGAGGCCGGGGCCCCACTGAGTTAGTTGATGAGATCATCTGCGCCTTCGGGCGTCGGTACTCGGCAAGAGGCACAGGGGAAGGGCTGGGAGCAGACCTCCGCACACCGATAAGGAAATGCCACCATGGCACGTCTCTCTGGTGTTGATCTTCCTCGCGAAAAGCGTATGGAGATCGCACTGACATACATCTACGGCATCGGCCGTACCCGCTCCAAGGAGATCCTTGACGCCACCGGCGTCAGCCCGGATCTCCGGAGCAAGGACCTCTCGGACGAGGACCTGGCAAAGCTCCGCGAGTACATCGAGGAGTCGCTCAAGGTCGAGGGTGACCTTCGCCGCGAGGTTCAGGCCGACATCCGTCGCAAGATCGAGATCGGCTGCTACCAGGGCCTGCGCCACCGTCGTGGTCTGCCCGTGCGTGGTCAGCGCACCAAGACCAACGCCCGTACCCGTAAGGGTCCGAAGCGCACCATTGCCGGCAAGAAGAAGGCGAAGTAATGCCCCCGAAGTCACGTAGCACCGGTCCGAAGAAGACCCAGAAGACGCGTCGCAGGGATAAGAAGAACATCCCGCACGGCGCCGCTCACATCAAGAGCACCTTCAACAACACCATCGTGTCCATCACGGACCCCGCCGGAAATGTCATTTCCTGGGCGTCTTCGGGACACGTCGGCTTCAAGGGTTCGCGTAAGTCGACTCCCTTCGCCGCTCAGCTTGCTGCTGAGAGCGCTGCCCGTAAGGCGCAGGAGCACGGTGTCAAGAAGGTTGACGTCTTCGTCAAGGGACCGGGATCCGGTCGCGAGACCGCAATCCGTTCCCTCCAGGCTGCTGGCCTCGAGGTCGGCACCATTTCCGATGTAACCCCCCAGCCGCACAACGGCTGCCGTCCGCCCAAGCGGCGTCGGGTATAGCGGGAAGGATAGGTAGAAGAAAATGGCACGTTATACCGGACCCATCACCCGCAAGTCGCGTCGTCTGCGCGTCGACCTCGTTGGAGGCGACCAGGCATTCGAGCGTCGCCCGTACCCGCCCGGACAGCACGGCCGCGCGCGTATCAAGGAGAGCGAGTACCTGCTCCAGCTGCAGGAGAAGCAGAAGGCTCGCTTCACCTACGGCGTCATGGAGAAGCAGTTCCGCCTGTACTACAAGGAGGCGAACAACCGCCCCGGCAAGACCGGCGAGAACCTGCTTCGCATCCTCGAGTCGCGTCTCGACAACGTCGTGTACCGCGCAGGCCTCGCTCGCACGCGCCGTCAGGCGCGTCAGCTGGTCACGCACGGTCACCTTCTCGTGAACAACAAGAAGGTCGACATCCCGAGCTACCGCGTCTCGCAGTACGACATCATCGATGTCAAGGAGAAGTCGCTCTCCACGCTTCCGTTCCAGGTTGCGCGTGAGACCGTCGGCGATCGCCCGGTTCCCGGGTGGCTGCAGGTTGTCGGCTCGCGTCTGCGGATCCTGGTTCACCAGCTTCCCGAGCGCGCGCAGATCGACATCGCTCTGCAGGAACAGCTCATCGTCGAGTACTACTCGAAGTAAGGCGCTTCGCACCCCGTGAGTGGTTGAGGAGTCTCCGGACTCCTCAACCACTCACAGGGCCGCAGGCCCTTTCCCATCGTGGGCGTCAAATAGTGGACGTCCGTACAGGAGGAAATACCAATGCTCATTTCTCAGCGACCCACGCTGACCGAAGAGGTCATCGCTGATAACCGCTCGAAGTTCGTCATCGAGCCCCTGGAGCCAGGTTTCGGGTACACGCTCGGCAATTCGCTGCGCCGCACGCTGCTCTCGTCGATCCCCGGCGCTGCTGTCACCAGCATCCGTATCGACGGCGTTCTCCACGAGTTCACCACCGTCCCGGGAGTGAAGGAAGATGTCACCGACATCATCCTGAACCTCAAGGGCCTCGTCGTGAACTCCGAAGAGGACGAGCCGGTCACCATGTACGTCCGCAAGCAGGGCCCCGGCGCTGTTACTGCAGGCGACATCGTGCCCCCGGCAGGCGTCACCGTGAACAACCCTGACCTGCACATCGCCACTCTGAACGACAAGGGAAAGCTGGAGATCGAGCTCGTTGTCGAGCGCGGTCGTGGCTACGTCCCCGCCGTCCAGAACAAGGCGTCCGGCGCAGAGATCGGCCGTATCCCGGTCGACTCGATCTACTCGCCGGTGCTCAAGGTCACCTACAAGGTGGAGGCCACTCGCGTCGAACAGCGCACCGACTTCGATCGGCTCGTTCTCGACGTGGAAACGAAGAACTCCATCACCGCACGGGACGCGCTCGCTTCGGCGGGCAAGACCCTGGTTGAGCTCTTCGGCCTGGCCCGTGAGCTGAACGTCGAAGCAGAAGGAATCGAGATCGGACCCTCGCCCGCCGAGGCCGATCACATCGCTTCCTTCGGACTCCCCATCGAGGATCTGGACCTCACGGTCCGCTCCTACAACTGCCTCAAGCGCGAAGGTGTTCACACCGTCGGTGAGCTTGTCGGCCGTACCGAGTCCGATCTGCTCGACATCCGCAACTTCGGACAGAAGTCCATCGACGAGGTCAAGGTCAAGCTGCATTCGCTCGGCCTGTCCCTCAAGGACAGCCCCGCATCCTTCGATCCCACCACCGTTGCCGGCTACGACGCCGCCACCGGAACGTGGAGTGACACTGATGCCGGTTCCTTCGGCGATGCCGAAGGTACCGAGGACTACGCCGAGACCGAACAGCTGTAGCAGCTCAGGTCCTTTACTAGGAGATCATCATGCCCAAGCCCAAGAAGGGTGCCCGCTTCGGCGGGTCGGCTTCCCACCAGAAGGCGATTTTCGCCAATCTGGCTACCGCGCTCTTCGAGCACGGTCGCATCACCACCACCGAGTCCAAGGCCAAGGCACTGCGCCCCTACGCCGAGAAGCTCGTCACGCACGCAAAGGCCGGCACGCTGGCTCACCGTCGTGAGGTGCTGAAGGTCATCCGCAACAAGGATGTCGTTCACACCCTGTTCGCCGAGATCGGCCCGTTCTACGCGGACCGTAACGGTGGATACACCCGCATCATCAAGACGATCCCCCGCAAGGGCGACAACGCTCCGATGGCAATCATCGAGCTCGTCAAGGAAAAGACCGTCACCTCCGAGGCTGACCGCGCTCGTCGCGTCAAGTCCTCGCAGGAAGCTCCCGCCGCAGAGAACGTCGTCGAGGCCGTAGAGGCCGACGCGACCGAGGCTGAGGTCGAGAACGCTGACGCAGTCGTCGAGGCCATCGAGGACGAGACCGCAACTGCGGCCGACGCTCCCGAGGCCGAAGAGGCCAAGAAGGACTAGTCTCCCTTGGTTTCGGCACACGCTGAATCGAACGAGCCCGCCGCCCCCATCGGGGACGGCGGGCTCGTTCGATTGCGGCTGGACATCTCCTACGACGGCACCGACTTCTCGGGCTGGGCCCGTCAAACCGATCTGCGCACCGTGTGCGGTGAGATCGAAGACAAGTTGGGAACGGTACTACGGCAACCGGTTCAGCTGACTGTTGCCGGTCGCACGGACGCCGGCGTTCACGCCACGGGGCAGGTAGCGCACGTCGACGTCCCGAGCGAGTTGCTCCCCGACGATCCGTCGCGACTCGTGCGCAGACTTGCACGCTTCCTGCCCAAGGACGTTCGGGTCAAACAGATCTCGGTGGTTCCGGGTGACTTCGATGCGCGCTTCTCGGCGATGCGACGCTACTACGAGTACCGGGTGACCAACGCGGCATTCGGAGTGGAACCCCTACGCGCGCGCGATACGGTGTCGTACCCCAAACCACTCGATCTCACAGCGATGCAAGAAGCGTCGAATCGGCTTCTGGGCCTGCACAACTTCGCGGCATTCTGCAAGCGTCGAGAAGGCGCTACGACGGTGCGGGAGCTGCAACGCTTCGACTGGGCGCAGGAGGGCACGGTGTTCACGGCGTACGTGAATGCCGATGCGTTCTGCTGGTCGATGGTCCGGAGTCTTGTCGGGGCAGTCCTCTCGGTCGGTGAGGGACGCCGCACCGCCGACTGGGTGGCAGGTTTGCTCGACGAAACGTCGCGGTCGAGTTCGATCCTCGTTGCGCCGGCGCACGGACTTTCGTTGGTTCGCGTGGACTACCCCGACTACTCGGAACTGGCTGCCCGCAACGCGATTACCCGTGAAACCCGCGAGATTCCGTCTTCGGGCGGGTGCTGCGGCGACTGACCGCCTTGATAGAAAATGCCCTCCCACTCTGCGTGGGAGGGCATTTCATGTCGACGACTATCCCGCCAATTGGCGCGCGATGACCAGACGCTGAATCTGATTGGTGCCCTCGAAGATCTGCGTGATCTTGGCCTCGCGCATGTAGCGCTCGACGGGGAAGTCCTGGGTGTAGCCATACCCACCGAATACTTGAACGGCGTCGGTGGTGACCTTCATTGCTGCGTCGGTGGCAACGAGCTTGGCGACGCTGGCGTTGCGCGAATACGGAACTCCGGCGTCGCGGCGGCGGGCTGCATCGAGGTAAGTGGCTCGAGCGGAGTCAACTGCGGCCGCCATGTCCGCGAGCACGAATCCGAGTCCCTGGTGATCGATGATCCGCTTGCCGAATGCCTTGCGCTCCTTCGCGTAAGCGACCGCGTCGTCGAGTGCGCCCTGAGCGATTCCGACGGCAACAGCAGCGATTCCGAGTCGGCCGGAGTCGAGCGCGCTGAAGGCGATCGGCAATCCCTGGCCGCGCTGACCGATCAACCGCTCGTCAGGGACGAAGGCGTCGTCGTAATTCGCGGATGCAGTGGGGACCGCGCGCAGTCCCATCTTCTCCTCGGGCTTGCCGAAGCTGAGGCCTTCGGTGTCCTTGTCCACCAGGAGGCAGGAGATGCCGCGAGAGCCGTCGTCACTGGTGCGGGCGAAGAGGTTGTAGAAGTCTGCCTTGCCGCCGTTGGTGATCCAGGCCTTCGAGCCGTTGATGCGGTAGCCACCGTCGGTGGCCGTCGCCTTGCACGACAATGCGGCGGCGTCGGATCCGGCCTGCGCTTCGGAAAGGCTGTATGCGCCGATGGTGTTGCCGCCCAGCATGTCCGGCAGCCAGCGGGCCTTCTGTTCGTCGGTGCCGAAGGTGAACAGTGGGAAGCAAGAGAGGCTGTGCACGCTCACCGCCACTGCAACCGCTGCCCAGCGCGAGGCGATCTCTTCGAGGACTTGGAGGTACACCTCGTACGGCTGATCGCCGCCACCGAATTCCTCGGGATACGGAAGGCTCAGCAGGCCTGCCTGTCCGAGTGCGGGGAACACGCCTTCGGGATACTTCTCGGCCTTCTCGTATTCGTTGACCTTGGGCGCGAGTACCTTGTCCGCGACATCACGCGTCAGTTCGATGAGATCGCGAGCTTCTTGGCTGGGCATCAGGCGTTCGACGGGCACGGTCGGCTCCTAGCTAGGTAGTAGTACTGAGAACGATACTGCAGTACTGTCTTGCGTATGGCAAGGCTGGTTCACAAGACGACTGCGCGCAGGGCAGAGTTGTTCGATCAATTGGTCGAACTGTTCTTGAGCGAGGGTTTCGCCCACCTCACGCTCGACGAGATCTCAGCTCGTCTGCACTGCTCCAAGAGCACCTTGTACACCGTGGCGGCCGGCAAAGAGGATCTGGTGCGGGCTGTGACGGTGCACTTCTTCCGTGCGGCGACCGATGCGGTGGAGAGTGCCGTCGCTGCCGAAGCGGCACCGACTCGTCGAGTCGCGGTGTATCTCGAAGCAGTCGGTGATCAACTGACCGCGGCGTCCCGTCAATTCATGGAAGACCTGGCTGAATCGGTGTCGGCGAGTCAGGTTTACGAGAAGAACACGTCGATCGCCGCGGATCGTGTGCGAGCGCTCATCGTCGAGGGAGTGGATTCGGGCGCATTCCGGCGGGTACACGCGTCATTTGTCGCTGATGCGGCCGCAGCGACAATGGTTCGGATCCAGCAACGTGCGGTCTATCGGGCTACCGGGTTGGACGATGCCAGCGCGTATCGGGAACTGGCCGCACTCATCACGGACGGGATCACTGCGTGACGAGTCGCTAGCATCGACGTTCATGGCACCTTTGAAGGTCGAAGTCATCGTAGGTTCGGTCCGCGAGGGGCGAATAGGACGAGCAGTGGCGGATTGGTTTGTCGAGCGCGCAACCGCGAACCCGTCGTGGAACGTATCGGTGATTGACCTCAGAGAGCTGTCGTTGCCCCAGGATTTCTCGGATTCACCTGCCACGGAGGTTTTCCGCCAGCGAATCGGACGAGCCGACGCTGTTGTTGCTGTGACCTCCGAATACAACCACGGGTACCCGGCTGCCCTCAAGACCGCATTCGATTCCGTGAAACACGAGTGGCGTGCCAAGCCGATCGGATTCGTGTCCTACGGCGGGATTTCAGGTGGTGTTCGGGCCGTCGAACAACTGAGGCAGGTAGTGGCGGAGCTGCACATGGTCTCGGTGCGTCAAAGCGTGACCATTCACCGGGTACGCAAGCAATTCGGACACGAGCCGTACGGCGTCGATTCGATCGCGATCGATGCCAGCGAGAAGATGATTCGTGAATTGCATTGGTGGGGGAGTGGATTGCGGATGCAGCGTGCGAGTGATCCCTATCCTGGCTGATCTTGGACATACGCGATCACGCCATCTGGTGAGCGTCGCCGGCTCGAGGACGGCCGATGAACGAGGTCTCGGAAGCAATGGTTACCAGAGTCAGTTCGACGCGCGTGCGGCCGGTTTCGACTGTGATCTTGTCACCGAGTGCGAATGGCTGGACTATCGAGATTTCAGGGTCGATCCGAGGCCATTGGCGTGGATGTCCGTACACGTAGATCGCGGTCACGCCGGCACGCGGCGGTAACCCCTCGACTCCGTCGAACACGACAGTGTTGAAAGCGCCCTCGAGCCCACCACCCTGCCCGGACACGCGGAGTCGGTCAGGCACTCCCATGGAGTCGGTGAGCGCGGTCCATGCTTCCGGTCGATCGGTGTGGATGAGTACCAGTGCGCCGGTCGCGATGGCTCGAAAGATCAATTGCTGAGCCAGATAGAGTTCGCCGGCGACAAAAACGGTGTTGACGCCCGGCCCCGAAATTCTGGCCGCGACACCGTGCCCGTTTCGGTCCGAGCCGATGAGCTGGCCGCACCCGGCAAGAGGTAGAGCGAGTGAGTCGAGTGTGCCCCCGTCCATGCGAATGTGCGGCGTGATGCGGTCCAGCGCGGCCAATGCGGTTGGCAGGTTGGTCAGCAATCCGTCGCGCTGGCGCCCACGAAGCGAGACCAAACCGGCCAGCGGTGCGTTCTCGGGTGGATTGCGCGTGGTGAAGCGACATGTCGCACTGACCTTCGCCTCTCCGCGTTCGCCCGTGGGGCGCAACCGAATTGTCACGGACGTCCCGACCGTTGCCACTGCCCATACTCGGGTCAGGGTCGAGGTGGTGATGAAACGGGGTTCGATTCCGTATCCGACGTTGAACACACCAGGCAAGGGGGTACTTCGCCACGTTTCGGTGACCTCGTGGCTGGCGACTCCTCTTGCGACCTGGGCAGTGGACGACGCGATCTCCGGTGCGGTCAGGATCCGCGCCTTGCATCCCGCTGAATCGAGCACCCGGATGACACGATTGGCGGCAACAGCGATCGCGCGGCCCGCGCCCTGTTCGCCCCCGCCTCGGCGTTCGACTGCTGCACGACCCTCCAAAGCGTCGAAACGTAGTGCAAGCCAAACACTTCTGGTGGCGGTGGCTGGTAGTGGCCCGATGAGACGTTCGTAGACTTCGGTGGCCGGCGTTCCTGATGCGGCGCGGTATCCATGACTGACAATGTCGATGCCGGTGAGTGAGATGTCGTGCTGATACAGACAATTGACCAGGGCTGCCGTGGGCAGAAGGTGGGAAGCGTCGAATGAATGGCGCCCGATCCTGGTCAGGTAGTCGCGTGGGGGAGCGATCTCGACGACAGCGACGAGTGAAGATCCGTCCACTCGGAGCCCGATCGACTGTTCGGAGGGAGTGTGAAAACTGACGATCGTGCTGCCGTCGGCGTCCTTGCGGCGCAAATAGCGAAAGTACTTGACAATCCAGGACATTACCGACCAACCGCCCACATGGAGGAGCATTGATCCGGCAACCACACAACCGATTGCCAGCGCCCAGAGCCAATCCAGCCCACTGGCCATCGCGATTCCGCCTGCACTGATTCCGAGAATCTGTGCCGACACGAATTCGTGCGTCGAAATCCTGTGTGACGACGGCCAATGCTTCAACCGCGATCGGTCCACGGTTCCTCCCCGATACCTGACCTGCGAACTACCCGAAAATTTCCGCCCCAGCCAAACTGTACTGTGTCTTCGCAAGGGGATGTAAGGCACGGGGGGGAACGATGGCTGCAACACCTACCACGCGCTGGCAGGTCAATGGGTACCGATTCTTGGTCAGGCGGATGGAACATGCGCTGGTCAGACGAGACGTGCGGATGCTTCACGATCCGATGCGGTCACAGTCCCGCGCCTTCACCGTCGGAATAGTCCTCGCTGCACTGGGATTGGCGGGTTGCGCGGTACTTGCTCTGTTTCGGCCACAGGACAAGATCGGCGATGCAGAAATCGTTGTTGCAAAGGAATCTGGCGCAATGTTCGTCGCCATGGAGGGTACTTTTCGCCCTGTGCTGAACTTGGCCTCCGCCCGACTGATTCTGGGTTCGCCAGTAAAACCGGCAATAGTCAAGGCGTCTGAGGTCGAGGCGAAACCGAGGGGCGCGCTCGTCGGCATTCCCGGCGCACCGTCCGCGCTGCCGGAATCAGCCGACCCGAGCAACGCCTTGTGGACGGTATGCGATTCCGTCGGATCCGACGGGAGAAAATCGTTGACGACTTCGGTCCTGGTCGGCTCGTCCAATGTCGGTGAAAACACGACATATCTGACGAGGGACCGTGCATTCCTGGTGAAGTCGGGTTCCGATCACTTTCTCGTATACGACGGGAAGCGAGCGGAAATCGATGTGGACAATCCGGCGATCATGCGGGCTTTGGGGCTGGAAGGAGCACAGGCGCGACCGATCAGTGCCGGATTTCTCAATTCGATCCCCGAAGTTCCGCGCATCGAGGCTCCGCGAATCCGCGAACTGGGATCAGCGCCCCGGTTCCCGCTACAGAACAAGACTGTCGGCTCCGTCGTTCAGGTTTCGGTGGGCGCGGACCTGCAGTACTACGTGGTGCTCGAGAACGGTATCCAGAAGGTCGGTGCGGCGCTCGCCCAACTGATCTACTTCTCGGATTCGCAGGGCGCCACCGGGATCGCGAGCGTCACCCCTGATGCCATCAGTCGTATTCCCTCGGTGAGGGAACTGGCCGTCGACTCGTTGCCGCAGGTGGTTCCGGAGATCGTCGATGATCATGGCGCACCTGTCGGCTGTCTGGAATGGGCTCCCTCACCTGCAGTCGACGGCGGCGAAAGTAGTTCTGCAACATTGAAACTCGTCGCTGGATTGCAGGTTCCGATCCCGGAGGGTGGCAAGTTGGTGTCCTTGGCGCAGGCGGACGGATCGGGCGACAATCTCGACAGCGTCCACGTCGAACAGGGCTTCGGTGGGTTTGTTCAAGCGACCGGAATCGAGACGAACAGCACCAGGCACGACGGAGTGTTCTACGTAGCGGATACCGGTGTGAAATACGGAGTACCGGACGAAACCTCCGCTCGCGCGCTCGGATTGACGCGAACGCCCGATCGCGCGCCTTGGCAGATACTCGATCTACTTGCATCAGGTCCGGCGCTCGAGAAGAGCAATGCACTGATAGCTCACGACGGAGTCGCCCCCGATTCAACGCCGGCCGCTCCAGTGAACTGAACACCGTTGACGGTTCAGAGATCGACGTCCCGTCGTTCGGGAAGTCTCCGACGAATTACTCGACGAATGGGCATCGACGCCAACAGCGTCAGTAGGGCTAGGGTGCCGACCGTTCCGGCTCCGACGAGTGCCGCGTCGCGAGATCGGTTGTCGGGGGGCGGCGTGGGTAGGGGATCGATCGTTACCGACTGATGATTGACCTTGACGCGTTCCCCCGGTGCCAATTCGCCCGTTACCGCGGCGAGTGGATCGATGACGCCGTGACCGACGTAGGGATTCCAACCCTGCGCCGGAGCGTGGGCGGTGGCTTCGATACGTTGCATGACCTGAAGTGCAGTCAGTTCCGGGTGAACCGACCGGACCAGCGCGGCGGTTGCCGCGACATAGGGCGCAGCGAAACTGGTCCCGTTGAACGACTGTACGGCGCCGTCGGAGCCGTAGACTCCGTTGGTCAGACCAGGCGACGTCGGGTGAAGTGAGATGATTCCGGTGCCGGGCGCCGCAACGTCGACCCATGGACCGCCGAGGCTGAAGGAGCTGGCGGTGCCATTGGGGTCGACCGACCCGACGGTGAGGACATAGTCGTCGTACCAGGCAGGACTGGCAATCGTCGTAACCGAGTTCCATGGATCGGCTTGTGGATCGAGGGGATCCGGCGGTGGATTCTGGTTCTTGCAACCTCCGGATCCGACGTTCCCTGCAGCAGCGACGACTACGGCGTTCTTCGCGATCGTGGCGTATTCGATTGCAGCGCCCAGTCGTTGGTCGTTGATCCCGTCCCCGGCAGGCTTGCAAGCGACCTCGGAGATGTTGATAACGCTTGCACCCAAGTCAGCAGCGTGACGTACGGCCAGTGCCATGGTGTCGACGTTTCCGTAGCCAGACGAATTCTCGGCTACGGCAGGGTCTTCGCGTTGGCCGGCCACCGAGAAAGCGGCACTGGACTGCCTGATCGAGATGATCTGTGCGTCCGGCGCAGCTCCGGAAAATCCGGAACCGTCGACCTGCTCGGCGGCGATGAGACCGGCGACGACTGTTCCGTGTGAGTCACAATCGTCGGTGCCGTCGGAGGTCCCGACATAGTCACCGCCGCCTTCGAGGGCCGGTAGCCGCGGATGTCTGCTGACGCCGGTGTCGATGACAGCAATTCGCTGCCCCGCCCCTCGGGTGATCGACCACACCGAATCGAATCCGAGATCCTGTTGAGAACGTGGAATATCCGCGCCGTCACCACCCGCTACGGCGGGGACGCACAGGGTTCGTTGTTCGGTGGGTTGGGGAGGCGCGGGTGGACCGTCCTCCGGCAGCATTGCAGGATCGATGGGGGAAGGAACCGCACTCGATGCGCCACCCGCCCCGGCGAGGACTGTTAAGACAACGATCACGAGTGCGGCACAGATGTTCGTCGCGCGTCGAATCACCATCGAGATCCGATCGCTCAGAGACCGCGCATGAGCGCGAAGAGCCCACTGACCCAGCAGATCAGCGGAACGATTGCTGCAATCGCAGCGAGGTCCAACAGTTCGGCCGCGCGTCGCATCACGGGGCTGAATGTGTTCTGGGGGGCGAGGATTCCCAGAATCAGTGACAGGAGGAGAACAGTCATCGTGATGGCGAAGACGACCAATGCATGGTCGCGATGGGTCCATGCCATGCCGCCCAGGAGAGCGAGAACCACCGAGATGCCTGCCGAGATGAGTGGGACCGCCTGATGTGCGCCCGCGTAGGTGCGCCCGCGAAACATCAGCACGACGGCCGTCGCGAATGCGAGAGCAAGGTTCGGCCAGACGATTCCCTGACGGGGCCAGGACCACGCGAGCGCGACTGCGGCAGTGAGCGCGACCACTGACGTGGCCACGATCAGTCCGGTCAGGTAGCTACGAGCCCGCCCTGCCCTTTCAGTCAACTCGGTCAGCCCGGGCAGTTCGGGCTCGGGCAGTCCGTCGCGATCGTCGTCGAGGGGATTACTCGGCGTCGGAACCGGGGGAAGCGGTAATCGCGCGAACAGCATCGACAGTCGAGCGGTGAACGTGAGAACGATCAATGCTGCGGCAATCACCGCGCTGCTGACGGTTGCGGTGCGCGCCTCGGGAAGCGTCGTCGCGACGGCGAAGGTGCCCACCGCAGCAAGGAGGACGACGAGAAGTGCGGTGAAGACGGCTAATCCGGCACCGCACAAGCGGAGGCAGATCAGAGTCACCGCGGCTGCGACTGCCGAACCGAGAAGGAGATGAGCAGAAAGAACAGTGCCGGGTACGCAGAGGGCGCCGGAGACGAACGCCAGTGGCACCGCTGTGCATCCGAGCGTGATGGAGCTTGCAGTGTCTCCGTACACCCGCGCTGCCACGACGGCGGCGACGGTGAGCACCAAAGACGTCACTCCACCGCAGACAGCGCCGATCAGACCTGTATCGCCGAGGACCAGGGCGAGGGCCGCGACGAGCGCAGCGACGAGGGCAGCGGACGAGCCGACAATGCGCGCGGTGATCGGAGTCCAGCGTCGGTAGATGTCTGCATCCGTCGCCGCGACGGTGTACATGATGTCGTCGAAGAGTGGGGGCGGGGCAGCGGTGTCCGCGGCCGCGAGTACGAGCAATTCCCCATCGCGGATTCCATGCTCGTGCAGCGACAGCGTCGGTGCCAGCGGTGCCCTGCCGACTTTCGACAGAGTCCAGTCGACGGGCTCGAATTGTTCGGCGCTGTGGTCGAACTCGTTGAAATTGCTGTGGTTGACAATTGTGTCCACAATGCCCGGAATGACCACCGCGAGTGGAACACGAAGCGGCACCGCAAGATCCACCTGCGAATGGGCTGAAAGTACCGTCAACCTGCACAGTTCGGCAGAATGGGTCGCGCGTCGTCCGTTTGCGGTGTGCGCAGCGCTGGTTTCAGTGGTGCTGGTCAAGATCTGTCCCCTCCCATGACGCGATTCCCCTGTCACGTCACCCCAGTTCACCCGAACAATACGACATGAACTGTGCGCCTGTGTCGGCGACAGCGCAGACAACAGGTGGCACCGACCCGAGTGTCGGTGTTGTGATCTACTCTCTTGCAATTGCGTGACTACGCCTTGGGGGGCGGGCCGGCGGTAGTCGGACGAGGCGCGTGGCGGCAACAGCTGCAGCACCGATGGGGGTGGGTGAATTGAGCACTGTCAGATTTGCGCGTCGAGCGCGCCGTGAATCGCCGCGTACACCGGGCGGCGAGGTGACGCTTCAGGCCCCACCGGAGATTCCTCGCGTCACGCCGGGAAACCTACTGACCAAACTACTTCCGGTGATCATGGTGGTTGCCATGATCGGCATGGTGGCGCTGATGTTCTCTTCCGGCATGGCGCGCAATCCGATGTCTCTGCTGTTTCCGGTCATGATGATGGTGTCGATGCTCGGGATGCTCGCCGGGGGCGGTCGTAGCGGTGGGGCACGAGCGTCCGAAGCGAACGAGGACCGCAAGGACTACCTGCGGTACCTCGATCAGATGCGCAGCGATGTTGCTGCAACGTCTGGTGCGCAGCGTGCTGCTCTCGAGTGGAGCAATCCCGAGCCGTCGCAGCTTTGGACACTGGCCGGGACTGTGCGGATGTGGGAACGTCAGATCACCGACTCGGACTACTGCCACGTTCGGGTCGGTCTGGGTACACAGCGATTGGCCACCAGGCTTGTATCTCCGGAGACGGGGCCGGTCGAGGATCTCGAACCCGTCGCTGCTGTCTCACTTCGGCGATTCGTCCGTGCGCATTCGGTTGTAAAAGACCTGCCGACCGCCGTCTCGCTTCGCGGATTTGCTGCGATGTCCATTGAGGGGCAGAGGGATTCCGCTCGAGCGCTCGTCCGCTCGATGTTGATGCAGCTGTGCACTTTTCACGGTCCGGACATCGTCCAAGTTGCAGTGGTGTGCGGTCCCGATACCGAAGCCGAGTGGGAGTGGGTCAAGTGGCTCCCACACGTACAACACCCGGAGTCTCAGGACGGCGCCGGCACTTCACGCATGGTGTTCGGTTCGTATCTCGAGTTCGAAAGTTCCCTCGGGGAAACGCTTTCGATGCGTGCTCGATTTGCTCGCAACACTCCAGCGAGTGCGGGCGTTCCGCATCTCGTGTTGGTCGTGGACGGTGGCTTGCTCGAAGGTGACACCGGCCTGTTGTCCGAATCCGGGCTCGACTCGGTGACCGTCCTCGACCTGTGCGGGTTCTGCCCGCGGCTGGCGGCGGCGCGTGGTTTGCGACTGGTCGTCGGTAGCGATCAGATCGGCGCGGTGAGCAGCGCAGGAGTCGAGAACTTTGCGACGCCTGACGCCGCGACGACGAGCCTGGCGCAGTCGTTCGGACGTCGCATCGCACCGTTCCGTGCGGCATCGCAGAACGGCGTGGACGCAACTGACGACGACCGATCCCTTCGGACCTGGAGCCAGATGTTGGGGATAGGAAATGTTGCGAGGTTCAATCCTGAGCATGGCTGGCTGCCACGTCAGGGGCGCGACCGACTCCGCGTGCCGATCGGTGTCGGACAAGATGGAAACCCTGTCGAACTGGATCTGAAGGAGTCGGCCGAGAACGGTATGGGTCCGCACGGGCTGTGTATCGGAGCCACCGGTTCTGGTAAGTCGGAGTTCCTGCGAACCTTGGTACTCGGCCTGATCGCGACGCACTCACCCAACGCACTGAACCTCGTCCTGATCGACTTCAAAGGTGGTGCAACCTTTCTCGGCCTGGAGGAGGCGCCGCACGTTGCTGCGATCATCACCAACCTTGCCGAGGAATTGGCGATGGTCGATCGTATGAAGGACGCACTCGCCGGCGAAATGAATCGTCGACAGGAACTGCTGCGTGCGGCAGGAAACTTCGCAAACGTGTCTGACTACGAGAAGGCGAGGCTGGCCGGCGCTGCACTCGATCCGTTGCCTGCACTCTTCGTGGTTGTCGACGAGTTTTCCGAACTGCTCAGTCAACAGCCGGAATTTGCCGAATTGTTCGTGGCCATCGGGCGATTGGGCAGGTCACTTCATATTCACCTGCTGCTGGCCAGTCAGCGGCTCGACGAAGGAAAGCTTCGGGGTCTCGACAGCCATCTTTCGTATCGTGTCGGTTTGAAAACGTTCTCGGCGAACGAGTCTCGTTCCGTTCTCGGCGTTCCCGATGCTTATCACCTGCCGGGCACACCCGGTGCGGGATACCTGAAGTCCGATTCTGCTGAGATCGTTCGCTTCCAAGGTGCATACGTGTCAGGCCCGTACGAGGGTGAGCGGATAGTGCCCACTCGATTCTCGGTAGATTCCCCCGTCGAACTCGCGCCGCTGCCGTTTACCGCGACGCCCGTGGTCGGGCCAGAGGCTGTTGTCGTTCCCGTCGAGCCCGATGTCATCGACATGGGTGAAATCGGTGACGATGCACGTACTCTCATGGGAGTCCTCGTCGACCGAATGCGCTCTCACGGCCCACGCGCGCACGAGGTGTGGCTACCGCCGCTCGAGGCATCCCCGACGCTTGACCAGTTGTTGCCGCGGTGGGCGGCCGGTGATCAACCTCGCGGAAATCTGAGCGCACCCTTCGGCGTAGTCGACAGGCCGTTCGATCAGCGCCGCGATCTTCTCGTCGCCGATCTGAACGGATCAACGGGCAACCTCGCGATCGTCGGCGGCCCGCAGTCGGGAAAGTCGACGGCCTTGCGCACGTTGATCTTGTCTCTGAGCATGACGCACACGCCGGAACAGATTCAGTTCTACTGCCTCGACTTCGGCGGTGGAACGCTCCTCGGATTGAAAGATCTGCCGCACGTCGGATCGGTGGCAAACCGCTTGGATTCCGACCGCGTCCGCCGCACGGTTGCCGAGGTACTCGGTGTGGTCGCGAAACGAGAGCGACTGTTTCGTGACCTCGGCATCGACTCCATGGCTGATTTCCGAGGATTGCGAACAGCTGATCCTGCCGGGGAAGGTGTGGCGGCGGGACTCCGAGATGACCCGTACGGTGACGTCTTCCTCGTCGTCGATGGTTGGCCCAGCGTTCGTTCGGATTTCGAATCACTCGAGCCTCAGATCAACATGCTCGCCGGTCAAGGTTTGTCCTTCGGTGTGCACGTGATCGTCACGACGTCGAGGTGGGCCGAGATCCGGCCGGCACTCAAGGATCAACTGGGTACTCGCATCGAACTTCGATTGGGTGATCCGGGAGATTCGGATGCGGGTCGCCAGAAAGCCAGCCTGGTGCCGGAAGGTCGACCGGGTCGTGGCATCACGCGCGACGGGCTTCACCTTCTCACCGGACTACCTCGAATCGGCGGTTCGCCCGGTAGTGAGAATTCCGGTGGGTCTGTGGCGTCGACGGTCGAACATATTGCAGCCATGTCGAATTCGCGCCCGGCGCCCACCGTGCGGATGCTTCCGGATTCGTACTCGCGGGCAGAACTTCTCGAAGCTGTCGGAACCCGGTGGCCCTCACCGAGTGCGGCCGACGGTCGGTGCCTCACCGTGCCGATCGGGCTCGGTGAGACCGACCTCGCCCCGGTGTACATGGACTTCCGGGAACACCCACACTTCTTGATATTCGGCGACACCGCGTGTGGCAAGACATCTCTTTTGCGCGGAATAGCGGAAGGGATCATCGCGTCGAACACACCGGCGCAGGCCAAGCTGATTATCGGTGACTATCGGCATTCCCTGCTGGGAGTGGTCGAAGGGAATCACCTCGGCGGTTACTCGGCGTCGTCGACGACCTTCGGTGAGTTGATGGTCGACTTGGCTCGGATCGTCGCCGCCAGAATGCCGAACGCCGAAACAACACAGCAGCAATTGCGGGAAAGGTCGTGGTGGAGTGGGCCGGAGATTTATGTACTGATCGACGACTACGACCTTGTGGCCACACCGAGTGGTAATCCGGTGGCGCCGTTGCTCGAGTACATTCCGCATTCCAAGGACATCGGTTTGCACCTGGTGATTGCCCGCCGTTCCGGTGGCGCGGCCAGAGCACTCTACGAGCCGGTCATTGCGAGAATTCGCGACATGGCACCGGCCGGATTGATCATGAGCGGAAGTCGCGACGAGGGAAATCTCGTCGGCACCGTCCGCGCGTCGGCATTGCCGGAAGGTCGTGGGGTCTACGTTTCTCGGTCGCAAACCCAACTTGTCCAAGTTCCGTGGATGCCACCGCTGTGACCGTTCCGTCCTTGGTGTCGGTCTCGCTACATTGGGGTGCATCCAATATCTGGGTCGTCTCGGGTCAACGCGAATTCTGTTGCAGTGCAGACCTCAGACGCGAACCGGCGTCGGGTCCCGGTACGACCGGAGAAAATGCGATCGATTACGTCGACGACGATTATGTCGACGTAGATGGTCGGATTGTCCCCACCGTCCTGGAGCTGGCCAGGCTGATCTCCAGTGCGATGGACGGGTGCGGAATCGTCGATGCAGACATCCTCTATCTCAGTCATCCCTCGGACTGGGGTGCCCCACGCAGGCGGCGATTGCTCGATGCCGCACGGCGAGTGGCGCACGACGTCGTCCTCGTTCCGACGTCGGTCGCGGCGGCGAGGTCGGCTCGTACAGCCTGGCGATCACGGTGTGTCGTCCTCGAACTGCGTGGCGGAATGGTGGTCGCTTCTGTTGTCGTTGAGGTCGACGGTGAACTCCGAATCGACGGGGCACAAAGCTCGGCGATCGCAGACGTTGCGGGGTTGTTTTCCGGAATCGGGGACTTGTCGGTTCGGGACGCTGTGGTGTTGGTCGGGCCGCGCTCCCATGCCGTTGCGGCTTCGCTCGAACGTGGGTCGACGAATGTCCACGGCCATGCGAGCATTCGAATTCTGGACGAGAGTCGGGTGGCGTCGTCTCTGGTGGATCCTCGGACGCTCGTTCGCCAGACAACTGCGCGGGACAGTTCCGGTCGAATCGTCGACAATTCAGCTTTTGGCGCCGGGTGGGTAGGCGATCCGGATGGCGCGATGTCGATTCCTTCCGTGGACTCGACTGCCACCTCGCCCCGTCGAGTCGGCGGGTGGCACGGAGGCCGTCGACGGTTCGCGGCGGCGCTTGCGGTGCTCGCCGTCGTCGCTGCTGTCGCGGCAACGGTCGTGGTGTCGACTCGCGACCGAGGCGATTCTAGGTTGGCGGACTCGGTCGCAGCTGCGGCGGAAGACAAAGTCGAGATCGTGGAGGCGTCGAAAGAGCAGGAAAAGCCTGCGCCGAAGACTTCGATTCCGTCGATCGAGTCCGGTGTCACGCCGGAACTCACGCGTGTGGAGGTGGGGAGCGTTGCAGCAGAGCTGCCTTCCGATTGGAAGCTTCTGTCACGAGGGACCTCGAGCGGGCGCACCGATTTGATACCCAGTTCCGGCGCTGATCGCAAGATCGTGGTCATCGAGAAACGTCTTGCGGAAGGTGCTGGATTCGATTCCGTCGAAGCCGCTTTGCGTCAGCAGTTTTCGGCGTTCGAGGACCCATTGCGGTTCGGAGAGTTTTCTGTGATCGACGATGCCGCAGGAAAACAGGCAGTGGTGTACGTCGAGTTTCCGGACGATTTCTCCGAGGTGCGTTGGCGCGTGTACGTCGACAACGGTCGGCAAGTGAGTATCGGCTGCCAGTATCTGGTCGGTGAGTGGGACAGTCTCGAAGCGGACTGCCTGCGGATGTGGCAGTCACTCGAATTCACGCCCTGACCGGATCGGTCGGTTCTGCAAACATTCTTCGATCGGGCCGGAACCGTTGGCACGGAGGTCGCGTCAAAGTATGTGTAGCGCACATCAGGGAGTTCCGCTCGACCCCGGTGCACATCTGACGGACAAGCCGTCGTGGGTGGTCGCCGATACCGAACGGTACTCACCGAATCCAGGGGGACGACATGGGCTTTACCGCAACTACCGCTGAATTGATCGATTCGGCGGGGACCATCGACGGACATCTCGGTGACATCAGGGGACTGGTCAACGCTGTTCGGTCGGAGGCCGACGCTTCGCACAATTCGTGGAACGGTGCGGCGCAGGTCGAATACGCAGGAATCATGGAGCGATACAACAGCGCGGCCCTGAAGCTGGACACTGCTCTGACCGACATCTGCGAGCAGATCAAACAGGCTGCGGGAACCTTCGACTCGACCGAAGACGACAACGTCAGCTCGCTTCGCGGCGCGACGGTGAACATGTCCTGACCGTCAGCTCTTCGCCGTTCGATCAAGCAGTCCTCAGCCAGTAGTTCTCACAAAGTTCTCTCCAGTCACACCGAACCGGGAGCAGTTATGTCCGACAGGATCAAGTACGACTTCGGCGGCCTCGCAATGCTGTCCGATCAGATGAAACAGCAGGCCAAAGCGATCAACGACAAGCAGGGCGACATCAAGGTTGTCGTAGACAAGCTGCAAGCAGGCTGGGAAGGGGCAGGTTCCGAAGCCTGGAACGACGCACAGCGCCGCTGGGCCCAGGCGTCCGAAGAACTGAACATGGTTCTCGCGCAGATCGCCGGAGCGACGGCGAGCGGCTCGGAGAAGATGCAGGAAGCTGACCGGATCGCCGCAAACGGGTTCGGTCGCTGACAACATTCATGTCGTGACGACACCCCGACTGCCCCGGTACCGTCAGGTTGCCGGGGCAGTCGCATGTCGATCGCTTACCTGCTGGTTCCGGACGAGGGCATTGTCGGCGGAGATGGCTGCGCTTTGACCTGGCAGCGGGTAGACCGGTATCGTCTATCGGTGGCGTGCCGTAGGGCTCCGGCAGAAATGCGTGGAGACCGGCGGTTCTCGGGTCTCAACTGGCCGCCGAGGATCGTTTACGCGATACGCACATGGTCAGCAGTGGAATGAATTAAGACGAGGAAGATCTGTGTCTACGTACACCCCGAAGGCCGGAGATGTGACCCACTCGTGGCACGTCATCGACGCCACTGACGTGGTGCTCGGCCGTCTTGCCGTTCAGGCAGCGAACTTGCTGCGTGGCAAGCACAAGCCCACCTACGCGCCGCACATCGACGGTGGTGACTTCGTTGTCATCATCAACGCTGAGAAGGTTGCCATCAGCGGCAACAAACTGCAGGGCAAGAACGTTTACCACCACTCCGGATTCCCGGGTGGCCTGAAGTCCCGCACTGTCGGTGAGGTCCTCGACAGGACTCCCGATCGTCTCGTCGAGAAGGCCATTGTCGGCATGCTCCCCAAGACGAAGCTCGGCCGCGCAATGAGCAGCAAGCTCAAGGTCTACGCGGGCCCGAATCACCCCCACACCGCGCAGCAGCCGGTGCCGTTCGAGATCAAGCAGGTCGCACAGTGACATCGCCGGAAGAGCAGAACGTGTCCGAAGAGAACATCGAAGCAGTGGAAGAGCTTGTCGCCGCTGACGCAGTCGAGGTCGTCGAAGAGGTTGCTGCAGCTACGCTCGCACCGATCGTCCTCGATCGCCCGGTCCAGACCGTCGGTCGCCGCAAGGAGGCTGTCGTTCGCGTTCGGATGACTCCCGGTACCGGTCAGTTCAAGCTCAACGGCCGTACGTTGGAGGATTACTTCCCCAACAAGGTTCACCAGCAGCTGATCAAGGCTCCGCTGGTGCTCGTCGAGCGTCCCGAGTCTTTCGACATCATTGCACTGCTGCACGGTGGCGGCCCGTCCGGTCAGGCAGGCGCACTGCGTCTGGCTATCGCGCGCGCACTCATCGAGGTAACCCCTGATGATCGTCCGGCCCTCAAGCGTGCAGGCTTCCTGACGCGTGACGCCCGCGCGGTCGAGCGTAAGAAGTACGGCCTGAAGAAGGCACGTAAGGCATCGCAGTACTCCAAGCGCTGATGCTTTGCCGAGGTTGACCCGACGGGTCTGCTTCGGCACCTGTTCACCACAAGAGCGGGCGTCCATCGTTACCGGACGCTCGCTCTTGTGTTTCTCGGAGAAATTCCATTCTCGAGTTTCATTCTCGAGGTTCACAGGATTCAGGAGTCGTTCTATGGGTCGGTTGTTCGGTACTGACGGTGTTCGTGGACTTGCCAATTCGGATCTGACTGCAGATCTTGCATTGAGATTGGCAGTTGCCGCGGCGAGCGTACTGACAGCCGGCACTTCGGATGCCCGTCCGACCGCCGTGATCGGCCGCGATCCTCGCGCCAGCGGTGAGATGCTTCAAGCCGCGGTGACGGCCGGGTTGAGTTCCGCAGGCGTCGACGTGCTCGACGTGGGTATCCTTCCGACTCCGGCAGTTGCATACTTGACGGCAAAGCTCGAAGCCAGTCTCGGTGTCATGATTTCTGCATCGCATAATCCCATGCCGGACAACGGAATCAAGATTTTCGCGGCCGGTGGGCACAAGTTGGATGACGCTGTCGAGGTGGCGATCGAGGACGCACTCGACGGCACTGCGCCGCCGGTCCTTCCGACAGGTGCCGGGATAGGCCGAGTCCGTGCGGTCGACGACGCCGCGCAGCTGTACCTTGGACATCTGGCGAGCGCGGCGAGCGAGCCGCTCGCTGGGCTTACCGTTGTCGTCGACTGCGCCAACGGCGCTGCGTCCGCGCTCGCACCGGTTGCCTACGCAGCAGCGGGCGCTCGCGTCATCGCGATCAGCGCAGATCCCGACGGCCTCAACATCAACGACGGCTGCGGATCGACGCACCTGGAGAATCTTCAGAAAGCCGTAGTCGATCACGGGGCGGACCTAGGCCTCGCGCACGACGGCGACGCCGACCGTTGCTTGGCCGTCGACGAGACCGGCGCGGTGGTCGACGGTGACGCGATCATGGCTGTTCTGGCGATCGCGATGAACGAGGCCGGGGAGTTGGTCGAGAACACTCTCGTCGCGACTGTCATGAGCAATCTCGGTTTGCACATCGCGATGCGCGAGGCAGGCATCAACATCGTGACTGCTGCCGTAGGCGACCGCTACGTCTTGGAAGAACTGCGCGCGGGCGGGTACAGCCTCGGTGGCGAGCAGTCAGGTCATGTTGTGTTGCCGGCGTTCGGCACCACGGGCGACGGAATTCTCACCGGTCTCCGGCTGCTCGGACGCATGGCTCGTACGCGTAAGTCGGCATCGGCATTGGCTGCAACGATGACCACCCTCCCGCAAGTGCTGATCAACGTGAAGGTCGGGGACAAGGCGGCAGTCGCAGCGTCGCCGTCGGTACTTGCAGCAGTCGCGGACGCCGAGCGCGTTCTCGGTGACGGTGGTCGAGTGCTCCTGCGCCCGTCCGGGACAGAGCAACTGGTCCGCGTCATGGTCGAGGCCACTGAACTTCCGCTCGCGCAGAAGCTGGCTGACGAGTTGGCCGAGATCGTCGGTTCGGTGTAGCCCCCTCATTACGCGTTCGCGTTTAGAGGGAACGCAATTGCGCCCCGCTGCGTCCAAGGAGTCAAAGGCCGCTCGACGTGCGAGTGGTTCCGTTGAAACTTGGGGGCGCTCGTGGATGTCGACCGCGCTGGAACAGATGAATTGGCACGTCATGCGGTGTCGGTGGCCCAGGGTCTGCGCGATTCTGCCGAGCCGATCAAGCGTTTGCGATGGGGCGGTGCCGCTTCGGGCCGTGACTACGCCGAGCACGGAGCCGCGTTGGCGTCGGCATTGGCGGTCCTGAATTCTCGCTTGACTGGCCGTGCGGATCTTCTCGATACGTTGGCGCGCCGGCTTTCCTCTTCGGCTGAGGCAATCACTGAGGCGGATCGCGAGGGTGCGCGGCGGGTGCGGGACTCCGGCGGGTCGGCCTCGTGATACCGAACAGCCTTACAGCCCAGGCAGTACCGAACGGCCCGTGTTCTTTCGAAGATATTCTTGCACTGCGTGATTCACATGCTCATCCCGACGAAATTCTGGAAGCGGGCGCTAGCGGACTGCAGTTCTTCGGCCGATTTCACGACCTGGCCACTCGGTTGGGTTTCGAAGAACGGATGCTTACCTCCTATGAGGATGCATATCGCGCAGAGGCGGGCATCGATATCGCGGCACTGACGCGAGACATGTCGGACATGGCTGCGGCGGTGGACGGTTCGGTCGCGGAGATCGCGATGCTGACGGTCCTGGCCGAGAATCTTCCCGCAGTGTGGAATGTTTCCGGCGTGGATGCGGTCGTCGATCAGGTCTTCGCCGCGCGGCGCGAAGCTCGGTCCGATGCGGATTCGGCGCCACTGTTGATCACGCTAGCCGACGAACTTGCGCGGACTGTTCGAACGGCTTTGGCAGACAAAGCTTTCAAGGTGGCCAGCCTCGACCGGGCGACCATCGGCGGTCTGGGTGCGGGGGAGATCGATCAGCTGGCTCACGTCGCTTCCAGCGGTCGTGGCGCGGCGCCATGGCTGGACACCGTTTTTCGCTCGGCGTATCTGGATGCCCGCGACGAATTCGACAGGGCGTGCGCGCAGTGTGCGAGCGCGGTAGGCGATGCTTTTGATGCCGCGACTCAGTGGGTGACAGACGCCTTCCCGTCGACCTTGCCGGTCGCCGAGACGATCGAATCCGGTGCCGCGGCTGCGCCGATCTCTTTCTCGATCGGCGGCAACACATGGGGCTTCTCGATTGCGCCCGACGGTCGTGGGGTGAGTCTCGATGTCGCCGGTGCTGACGGGAACTCTGTGTCGGTCGCCGTGGAGTTGGACGAAAACGGTTGCCCGAGAATAGTTTTTGATGCCGGTCAGGAGGCGGTCATGCAGGAGACATACCCGCAAGAAGCGTCCCAGCCCGCGACACTTCAACCCGAAATTCCCCAACCCGAAATTCCCCAGCCCGATATTCCCCAGCCCGAGATACCGGTTGAAACCACCGCCGAAGTCTCGCCCGCGCCGGACCCGGAGCCGCCTGTCACAGTCCCGGACGAGTCGATCGCCGGCCCCGACGGAGAGACGGGCGCTGAGCTGGCCGGAGCTGGTCCGCTGTGAAGTCCGTTCACGCGCCCTTCGAAGAGATCCGTCGAACTCTCGATTCTCAACTCGACGACTTCCGTGAGCGCAGAGCGGCAGTGGCGAGCGAGGAATCGCGCCAGGAGCCGCCGTCCGAAACGACGTCTGCCGATAACGACACGGAAGGGTCGGTCAGATCCGGCCCGTATCTGCGATCCGCGTCAGAGCCGACGACGACGCCGACGAAGCCGTGCTCGCCGCCGGAGTCGGGGGCGGGCACGGACTCCTACTTACGCAACAGCTGGCTGGCCCGCGCGTCGGAGTGAGGTTCAACCGGGAGCAACGGCGCCGTGTGTGGAATCTCGACATCAGGATCAGCAAAGTCCTGGTACTTCTTGTCGCCGGTCAGATGGAACAACAGGAAGCCCGTGAGCAGGCACCGTGTGGCGGACTGTGTCTTGCGCTCGGATCCACCGAGGCCCAGGGCTCCGAGGAGTCGGCGGCCTTCGATCAGTCCGGCGTCTTGGCCGTCGTTCACGGTGCGTGCGACGACGGGACCGCCCCACTCCACGCTCAGCGGGCGCGCATTGCTGGTCAAGGAATCGACGTCGTCTTGGCCGGCAAGGATCAATCCGGGCGCTGTGATCTTCGACGCGTAGTTCTCCGCCTTGGGTGCTGTCGGGGCCGGGAACAGCGCGGCTACCGCACCGACATCCCCGCGCTGCGCTGCGGCCAGTACCGCCGCGCCCGCGCCCATGCCGTGACCGGCAAAGGCGACTCGATCGGGGTGGACGCTGATCTGGCCGGGGCCGAGTCGTACGCCGACGCAGATGTCGAGCGTCGCTCGAAGATCTGCAGCCAAGCCGAGATGGGACGGGACCGGACCGCGTTCGCTGTCGGGCGCCGCTGCGACAATTCCCCAGGAAGCGAGGTGCTGGAGTGTCTGCTCGTACTTGTGGGACCCGACCATCCACCCGTGCGCGAAGGCAACGGCGGGGAGATTGAAACCGGTTTCCGGCGTGTACACGACACCCGGCTGTCCGGCCAGGGCGAGGTTGCCGCGGAGAACTCGGTGCGGGCCGCGCTTGGACAGCTCACGGGTCAGTGTCTTCAGTTTCGGTGCCACGGTTGAAGACGTTATCCGATGAGCGCCTCGTGTATGCGGAGCCGACGCTGCAACCGGCTGGGGGATGTCTGGGGAACCGCAAAATGCGCCCACCGCCGATGTCCAAGTACCCTGAGTCACCATGTGCGGAATCGTGGGATACGTCGGCCACCGCCCAGCTTTGGGCGTTGTGGTGGAGGCTTTACGGCGAATGGAGTATCGCGGGTACGACTCGTCGGGAATCGCGATTCTCGACGGAACCGGTGGGGTCGAGATCGAGCGTAAGGCCGGTAAGTTGGCCAACCTCGAGGCGGAGCTCGGCGAGTACGGCGCGGATCACTTTGTCGGTACGTCGGGTATGGGTCATACCCGGTGGGCGACGCATGGGCGACCGACCGACCGTAATGCGCATCCGCATCGTGATGCGTCGGGCAAGCTGGCTGTCGTTCACAACGGAATCATCGAGAATTTCGCCCCGCTGCGTGCGGAGCTCGAGGCTGCAGGCGTCGAGCTTCAGAGCGACACGGATTCCGAGGTGGCAGTTCACCTGGTAGCCCGGGCGTACTCCCACGGACCGACGGCAGGTGATTTCATCGAGAGTGCGCTGTCGGTGGTTCGTCGGTTGGAAGGTGCGTTCACGCTCGTCTTCACGCACGCCGACCACGCGGACACGATTGTCGCCGCCCGCCGCTCGACGCCGCTCGTCGTCGGTGTCGGTGAGGGCGAGATGTTCCTCGGCTCCGACGTCGCTGCGTTCATCGAGCACACACGCGATGCGGTTGAACTCGGACAGGATCAGGCAGTGGTGATCACTGCCGACAGCTATCGGATCTCAGACTTCGCGGGCAACGAGGCAGAGGGGCGCCCGTTCCGCATCGACTGGGATCTCGCGGCCGCCGAAAAGGGTGGTCACGACTACTTCATGCTCAAGGAGATCGAAGAGCAGCCGACCGCTGTCGCCGACACGCTCCTCGGCCACTTCGAGAACGGGAAGATCGTCCTCGACGAGCAGCGGTTGTCCGATCAGGAACTGCGCGACGTCGACAAGGTGTTTGTCGTCGCCTGCGGTAGTGCCTACCACTCCGGACTGTTGGCGAAGTACGCGATCGAGCATTGGACGCGTCTACCTGTCGAGGTCGAACTCGCCAGCGAATTCCGTTACCGCGACCCGGTTCTGGATCGCTCGACGCTTGTTGTCGCGATCTCCCAGTCGGGGGAGACGGCGGACACACTCGAAGCGGTCAAGCACGCCAAGGACCAGAAGGCACGCGTCCTGGCGATCTGCAACACCAACGGTGCACAGATCCCGCGCGAAGCCGACGCCGTTCTCTACACGCGGGCAGGACCGGAAATCGCGGTTGCGTCGACCAAGGCCTTCCTGGCGCAGGTGACCGCGAACTACCTCGTCGGTTTGGCTTTGGCGCAGGCTCGCGGCACCAAGTATCCGGACGAGGTTGCGCGCGAGTACGCCGACCTCGAAGCTATGCCCGCATTGGTCAGCAAGGTGCTCGAGACGGCAGAACCGGTGCGCGCGTTGGCACGCCAGTTCGCGCACGCGTCGACCGTGCTGTTCCTGGGGCGCCACGTCGGCTACCCGGTGGCGCTCGAGGGTGCGCTCAAGCTCAAGGAGCTTGCGTACATGCACGCCGAGGGCTTTGCCGCCGGTGAGCTCAAGCACGGCCCGATCGCGCTGATCGAGGAGGACCTTCCGGTCATCATCGTCATGCCGTCGCCGCAGGGTCGCGCTGTCCTGCACTCGAAGTTGGTGTCCAACATTCAGGAGATCAAGGCGCGCGGGGCAACGACTATCGTCATCGCGGAGGAAGGCGATACCGTCGCCGCGGCGCACGCGGATCACCTGATCGAGATTCCCGCGTCACCGACTCTGCTGCAGCCGTTGCTGTCCACGGTTCCGTTGCAGATCTTTGCGGCCGAGGTTGCCGCGGCACGCGGATACGACGTCGACAAGCCGCGTAACCTGGCGAAATCGGTTACGGTCGAATAGTTTTCGTAGGGAATTTCGGGCCCCGCAGTCGAAAGACTGTGGGGCCCGAGTGCGTTACGGCGTCTCGACGACGACGGTTCCGCGCATCTCGGGATGCGGTGTACAGGTGTAGTCGTAGGTTCCGGGTTCGGTGAACGTGTAGGTGTAAGTTCCCGATTTCTTGAGTGGGCTGCGGAGTTTGCCCTTGGCGTCTCCGAGGCCGTTGACGTCGTGGGCCATTCCGTTGTCGTCGAATACCCACGTGACGGTGTCGCCGACGTTCACGGTGATGGAAGCGGGGGAGTACGCCATCCCGGAGATGGTCACCACGGGTCCGCTCGCCGTCGTTTCGGCCGCAGATGGTGTGGAGTCGGTGCCGGAACTGCACCCGACCAGGCCGAGAGCGAGGACGAGTCCCGCGATTGCCGGGCGAAGACGTGATTTCATGGTTTCGAGGGTAGCGACGGCAACTGAAGGGTTCCGACATGCGTGGGTACTACACAGCCGATCAGGTGCGAGCAGCGGAGGCGCCGCTGCTCGACAAGCTGCCCGACGGAGTGCTGATGCGTCGAGCGGCGTACGGTCTCGCGCGAGTCGTCGCGGACGAATTACGTTCCCGTACAGGATCGGTCGCGCATCGGTCGGTGACGCTTCTGGTCGGTACCGGCGACAACGGCGGTGATGCCCTGTGGGCGGGTGCGTTGCTCCGCAAACGAGGTGTGAGTGTTCGGGCCGTGTTGCTCGATCCGGCGCGCGCTCATCGGTCGGGCCTCGACGCTCTCCTGAAGGCCGGTGGCCGAGTCGCTGCCGAAGTCGGGTCGCCGGATCTGGTGATCGACGGCATCGTCGGGATTTCCGGGCACGGCGGTCTGAGGCCTGACGCAGCCGAGCTCGTCGGCCAGGTGGAGGCACCGATCGTGGCGGTCGATCTTCCGAGCGGCGTCGACGCGAACACCGGCGCAGTGGACGGCCCGTCGGTGACCGCTGATGTGACGGTCACATTCGGTGCGCTCAAGCCGGTGCACGTACTCGCGGCTCCGCTGTGTGGTCGTGTCGAACTCGTGGATATCGGATTGAGCGTCGGCGAACCGGCGTTCGGTTCGCTCGATCCGGCCGAGGTCGGTGCGCTGTGGCCGGTGCCAGGCGCGGAGGACGACAAGTACTCGCAGGGTGTGGTGGGCATCGTTGCGGGAAGTGAGCAGTATCCCGGCGCGGGAGTGCTCTGCACCGGCGCCGCGGTGACCGCGACCTCCGGACTGGTTCGCTACGCCGGGCACGGCGCCGCCGAGGTGCTCGCCCGGTTCCCGGAGGTGATTGCGAGTGAGACGTTCCAAGCCGCCGGGCGGGTTCAGGCCTGGGTGGTCGGACCCGGTATGGGTACCGACGACGACGCCGCGCGGCTTCTGGCGTCGGTACTGGCTACCGATGTACCCGTTGTCGTCGATGCGGACGGACTTACCCTCCTCGCTCAACGTCCCGAACTTGTCGCAGCCCGGACCGCGCCGACTCTTCTGACGCCCCACGCCGGCGAGTTCGCACGATTCACACCACTCGGCGACGACAGAATCGCGGCCACGCGTGCTCTCGCCGAACGCCTCGGAGTCACGATTCTGCTGAAAGGCCATACGACGGTGATCTCGGATCCCGGCGGTGAGGTCCTGGCCAACGACGCCGGCGGCTCCTGGGCGTCGACCGCAGGCTCGGGTGACATCCTCTCCGGTGTGATCGGCGCGTTGCTGGCGGCGGGTCTGAGCCCTCTCGAAGCCGGGGCCGTCGGGGCGCGGGCTCACGCGTTGGCTGCGAACATCGCCGCTGCCGGCGGTCAGAGCGATGTCGCCGGAGCACCGATTTCGGCTTCGCCGCTGCTGGGAGGTCTGCGCGAGTCGGTGCGTGTGCTTCGCTCTTTTGCCCTTGATTGAGGGTGTTCAAACCCGAACACGTGTCCGATTCTGCGCGGGTGGCAGGATTGTCGCCATGACGCTTGCCCAGGGAAGAGCACCGAAGGAGCCTGCGGAGGGGAAGGCGAGCCGACTCGACGACGCAGTAGGGCCGCAGACGGAGGCAGTCGTCGATCTGGACGCGATCGCGCACAACGTGCGTGTCCTGCGTGAATTTGCCGGTGATGCAGCGTTGATGGCGGTCATCAAGGCGGACGGATACAACCACGGCGCAGTTGCGGTTGCGCGGACGGCACTGTCGGCCGGAGCCCGGGAACTCGGCGTCACCACCATCGCGGAGGCACTGGTCCTTCGCGAGGCAGGCATCACCGCTCCCGTTCTGGCCTGGCTGCACGGCCTCGACGCCGATTTCTCCTCGGCGATCCGGTCCGACGTCGAGATCGGCGTGTCCTCGCCGCGGCACCTGGCTGCTGTCGTCGACGCGGCACGGGTTCTGGGACAACAGGCGACCGTGACGCTCAAGGTGGACACCGGTCTCAATCGCAACGGCGTCTCGAGAACCGAGTGGCCGCAGATGCTCGACGACCTCGCTACTGCCCGGGACGAGGGCACGATCAGGCTGCGCGGAGTGTTTTCCCATCTTGCGCACTCGGACGAACCGCATCACGACGTCATCGACATGCAGAAGCAGCGTTTGATCGAAGCGGTTGCCGACGTCCGCGCTCGCGGATTCGACCCCGAAGTCGTTCATCTTTCCAACTCCGCCGCTACAGTCACCCGTCCTGACCTGCAATTTGACATGGTTCGACCCGGAATCGCGATATATGGATTGTCTCCGGTGCCCGAACTCGGAGATTTCGGTTTACGACCGGCGATGACGCTGCGAGCGAAGGTGATTCTGGTGAAGAAGGTGGCCGCCGGAGAGGGCGTCTCCTACGGGCATCAGTGGGTCGCACCGCACGACACCACTCTTGCGCTGCTTCCCGTCGGCTACGCCGACGGTCTGACTCGTTCACTGAGCGGCAAGTTCGAAGTGCAGTTGGGCGGCAAGCGTCGCCAGGCCGTCGGGCGGATCTGCATGGACCAGGTGTTGGTGGACCTGGGGCCGGACGGCGACGGAGTTCGCGAAGGCGACACCGCGATCTTCTTCGGCAACGGCGATCACGGCGAACCCAACGCGCAGGCCTGGGCCGACGTACTCGACACCATTCACTACGAGGTCGTGACCGGAATACGTGGACGCACTGTGCGTACGTACATCGGGGGAGAGACGTCATGAAGACTGCAGGAAAGATGAGCATTCTCGGTGGCCTGCTCAGTGCTGTGGCGCTCGGCTCGATGGCCGGCGTGAATGCATTCAAGACCGCGACGCGTCCGGGCCGGGAAATCTACGCGGACGAGGACTTCGACCTCATGACGCGCGACCGCAAGAGCACGGTGCGCACCGAGGACGGCGTCGAGCTGGCAGTTCGCGAAGTGGGACCGGATGACGCTCCGCTGACAGTCGTTTTCGTGCACGGGTACTGCCTGAGTGCGCTGTCCTGGCATTTCCAGCGCCGCCAGCTCGAAGAGCGATGGGGCAACAAGGTTCGCATGGTGTTCTACGACCAGCGCGGACACGGAGATTCAGGTATGCCGCGTTCGAAGAGTTGCACGGTCTCGCAGCTGGGCCGCGACCTCGCGACTGTCGTCGAGGCCAAAGTGCCCAAGGGACCGATAGTTCTCGTCGGCCACTCGATGGGCGGCATGACGGTGCTCGCGCTTGCCGGTCAGCGACCCGAATGGTTCGAGGGCCGAGTCATCGGCGTCGGGCTGGTCGCGACGACGGCGGCAGGGCTGGCCGAGACCGGTCTGACCCGCAATCTGCAGAATCCGATCATCGACGGGTTCCGGTTGGCAGTGCGCACCTCGCCAGGAGTGGTTCAGCACGCCCGGGGCGCTGCGCGAGTACTGATCACGCCGATCCTGCGTGCAGCGTCGTACGGCACCGATGTCAGCCCACGACTGCATGAGCTGTCGGACGGCATGCTCGACCGGACCTCGGTCGTGACCATCGTCAATTTCTTGCGGACGTTGGAACTGCACGACGAGTCCGCGTCCCTCGAGGTGCTCGCGCACACACCGGCAGTCGTGATCTGCGGCGATCAAGACATGATGATTCCGTTCATCAGCTCCAAGCGTCTCGCTGCCGATCTCCCCGAGTCGGAACTCGTGAGAGTTCACGGGGCCGGCCATCTGGTGCAGCTCGAGTTCCCGGCGATCGTGACGGACGCAATCGACAAGCTGGTGCAGCGTGCACAGGTAGAAGAGCGGTCCGATGTCGGCTGAGAACGCCACCGGAATCCCCGAATCCGGCCAGATCACGTTGGAAACGGCCGAGGACACCGAGGCTTTCGGCCGACGCTTGGCGGCGGGACTTGTTGCCGGCGACCTGGTGGTGCTGGACGGGCCACTCGGGGCGGGCAAGACCGCGTTGACGCGCGGAATCGGCGCCGGGCTCGGAGTGCAGGGCCGGGTGACGTCCCCGACGTTTGTCATCGCTCGTGAGCATCGTCCGGGCACCCGCCCCGGCGGCGGAGTTCCCGTCGGCATGATCCACGTCGACGCATACCGGCTGGGAGACAGCGGACCGCATGCGCTCGACGAACTCGATGCCCTCGACCTCGACACCGACCTCACCGATGCTGTGGTGGTGGTCGAATGGGGTGGTGACGTCGTGGAAAGGCTCGTCGAACGACACTTGCGAGTGCAGCTTCATCGGGAACCTGAATCGGATGTGCGGACTGCGAGTTGGTCCTGGACGTCGTGAAACGGCGTTTTGTGTCGCAGACGTCGTGAAACGGCGTTTTGTGTCGCAGACGTCGTGAAACGGCGTTTGGTGTTATGGACGTCGTGACCCTCCCGGGCCGGAAGTAGTTCTTCACGTGCGGGTACCCTGAGAAATCGTGCTTGTTCTCGCAATTGACACCTCCACTCCGGCAGTCACTGCCGGAGTCGTCTCCCTGTCTGCTCCGTCACCGGACGCAGAGTCACCGGGCACCGAGTCGCCGGGCACAGTGGAGACGCTTGCCGTGCGTGTCACGGTCAATCCTCGTGCGCACGCCGAGGTCTTGACCCCTCACGTCCTCGAATGCCTCGCCGAGGCCGGGCTCACGCCGGCAGAGTTGAACGCCGTCGTCGTGGGTGTCGGGCCGGGGCCGTACACCGGACTGCGTGTCGGCATGGCGACAGGCGCTGCCTTCGGTGACGCACTCGGTGTTCCCGTGTACGGCGTGTGCAGCCTCGACGCCATCGCGGCTGCGGTACCGACCACACAGAGCCTGCTCGTCGTGACTGATGCGAGGCGTCGCGAGATCTACTGGGCGCGCTATGCCGGCGGAGTGCGCGTCGAAGGACCGGCTGTGAATTCCGCCGGCGACGTTGATCCTTCGCCTTCGACGCTGATTGCCGGATCTGCTTCGCACGTGGACTTCTTCGATCTGCCCGTCGACCCGGCGGAGACACCCTCACCGGCCGGCTTGGTCACAGTCGCTGCTCGCGAGATTCTGGCCGGATCGGTTCCGGCCCCGCTCGAGCCGCTGTACCTCCGACGCCCGGATGCGAAGACCCTCGCAGAACGTGGCAAGTGAGACCGAGCAGATGAAGTACAGCATCGAGCCGATGAACGTCGATGACGCCGAACGGTGCGGGGAGTTGGAGCGCGTGTTGTTCGCGGGCGACGGACCCTGGAGCGCGCAAGCGTTCGTCTCGGAACTTGCGGGCGCGCATAATCATTACTTCGTTGCCAGGGAACCCGACGGTCACGTCCTCGGCTACGCCGGAGTCGCGTTGTTGGGCGCGTCGCCGAACATGGAGGCCGAGGTTCACACCATCGGTACCGATCCCTCGGCTCAGCGACTGGGAATCGGCGGCGCGTTGCTCGATGCGCTTCTGACCCTGGCGGATTCACGGCAGTGTCCGGTGTTCCTGGAAGTGCGCACCGACAACGACCCTGCCATCGCGCTGTACCGGCGCGAAGGATTCGAGATCGTCGGAACACGAAAGAAGTACTACCAGCCCAGTGGGGCAGATGCGTACACGATGAGACGGCCCGCCGTGCTCGGTGTCCGCGAAATTGAGGAGCAGCAAGCATGATCGTCATGGGTGTCGAAAGCTCTTGCGACGAAACAGGTGTCGGTATCGTTCGCTGGAACGGTGACGGAACCTGCGACCTGTTGGCCGACGAGGTGGCATCGAGCGTGGATCAGCACGCCAGGTACGGGGGAGTGGTTCCCGAAGTAGCCTCGCGGGCTCACCTCGAGGCGATAGTGCCGACGATGCGCCGTGCCCTTGCTGCCGCCGGTATCGAGAAGCCCGACGCACTTGCCGTCACCATCGGACCCGGCCTGGCCGGCGCGCTGCTGGTCGGTGTCGCCGCCGCGAAAGCCTATGCCGCAGCGTGGAACATCCCGTTCTATGCGGTCAATCATCTCGGCGGTCACGTCTCGGTTGACACTCTCGAGCACGGTCCGTTGCCCTCGTGCGTTGCACTGCTGGTCTCCGGTGGTCACACGCACCTGCTTCACGTCGAAGATCTGGGCAAGCCCATTGTCGAACTGGGCACGACTGTCGACGATGCCGCCGGTGAGGCCTTCGACAAGGTGGCCAGACTGCTCGGGCTCGGCTTTCCCGGCGGACCGGCACTCGATGCTGCTGCGCAAGAGGGAGATCGGAACGCAATAGCCTTCCCCCGCGGGATGACCGGCCCGCGCGATTCGCGGCACGACTTCTCGTTCTCGGGACTCAAGACGTCCGTCGCCCGCTATGTCGAATCGAAAGAGCGCGCCGGCGAGGCCTTTTCGATCCCGGACATCGCTGCCTCGTTCCAGGAAGCGGTTGCCGACGTCCTGACGATGAAGGCAGTGCGTGCAGCCAAGGACGTCGGGGTCGACACGTTGGTTCTCGGCGGCGGCGCCACGGCCAATTCACGTATCCGTTCACTCGCCGAGCAGCGCTGCGCCGAAGCCGGCATCACGTTGCGCATTCCGAAACCTCGACTGTGCACGGACAACGGCGTGATGATCGCTTCGTTGGCTGCCCACCTGATCGGAAATGGTGCAGGCCCTTCGGAATTGAGTGTTGCCACGGACCCGGGGCTGTCGGTCTCGGTCAGCCAGTTGATGCGCTGAGAACAAACCGACTGAGAATCAACCGACTGGGACCGGTTCCCGATCCGGTGTGGTCGCGGGGCCGGGTTCGGGCGTCGAGGTATTCGGTTCACCGGGTCTTGTTGTCGGATCACCACCGGGGGTGGTGAGTTCGGTTTCGGTGGAACCGGATCCAGGATTTTCCGGCGTCGTCGGGTTTTCGCCGCCGCTCTCACCCGGGCCGAGACCGCCGCCGGGGTTTGCCTCGGTCGGATCGACCGGGGGAGTCGCCTCGGTGTCCGGCAGCGTCGGCCACCACGCCGGTGGATCGGGCAGCGTGATTCCGGGGATGGTCGGCCAGTTCGGAGTGGTCGTTGTCGTCGTCGGCGGTGTGGTTGTCGTCGACGTGTCCGGTATCGGCGCCGGCGGAAGCGTGTACTGATGCGTTGTGTACGAGTGCGTGTCGAACGGCTGTGAGTCGAACGGCGTTGTGGGATAGCCGTACTGCGGGAAGGTGCTGCCCACTACCGAAGGCAGAGGATCGTGCGAGGGGATGATCGTCGATCCGGTGCTCGGCGTCGCTTCGGGGCTCACCGTCGTCGTGGTCGAACCGGTTCCGACAGGCGAGACCGCGGTGTCGTCGGTCGGCACCAATTCCTTTGCGCCGTAGCCGAGTACCAGTCCGCCGACCACGAGCGCACCGATCAAAGCTCCCGAGACCTTGGCGGTGGATCCCGAGCGCTGGTCACTTCCGGAGCCCAGCAAGGGGAAACGAATTGCGGTGATCGAATCTGCCAGGAGTGCAGCACCTTTGGTTGCCGCAGTCTCGGGCTCGACGATCTCGACCAAGGGGAGGTCGACGGCAGCGGCGACGGCGGACCGCACGGCCGGAATGTGTGCGCCACCGCCGATGAGCACAACGGCACCGACCGGCCGCGGTGAGCCGTTCACGACTTCACGGATGAAGGTGACGGCGCGCTCGATATCCGGGGCGATGATGGCTTCGAACTCGTCGCGCGTGATCGCCATTGCGTCGACGGGAAGGTCGATGGTCACCTTGGCGGCAGTGGACAGTTGCTCTTTCGCGACGTGGCACCGGGCAGCAAGAAGCTCCGCGTCGGTGTACCGGCGCAGGTGCCCTGGCGCCTTCTCCGTCACGAAGTCGACCAATGCCCGGTCGATTCCGGCCCCCGCGAGGGCGTCGATACGGTCGGAATGCAGAACTTCACCGGTGTGATCGACGACGGACACCGTCAGACCCTGATCGCCGACGTCCACCTGAGCTGTCGTGTCGTACCGCTCGGTTTTCCCGGTCTCGGCGAGATACGCGTGTACTGCGGCAGGTTCGGGGATGGCACGGACCTGCTTCGGCGAGCGCGAGAGAGATGACCTGATGCTCGCGAGCTGGTCGTCCGTGCGATAGCTGACACCGATCGAGCGCGGCGCTTCAGATCCGTCCGTTACCTGCGTCGTCATCAGCTTGATGGACGCCCGGACGAGGTCACCGACGTTGGAATTGGCCTGATCCGCCGAGACGAAGCGAGTCTCGGCAGGTACCGCTCCTGGCGCGTTTGTGCTGGTATCGGTGTCGACGAGTGCTGAATAGACACCGGAAGATCCAGTGGAAATTCCCAGTGAACAACTCATCGCGCACCTCCTCACAGTCAATACCGGTCAATGTTCAATCGACCGCCGTTATATGAACGTTACAGAAGGTTCGTGAGGATTGCTCAGTGCTTTTTGTCTCCATGACACCCTTTTCGGACCGAAAGGGTGGTTTTACCTGCGAAATTGTCGATCATTGATTCATGCGGAAAAAAGGCGATTCTCGCCACATCGACCGGGATCGACGACGCGCGCTGATCCGGGGTGCGGTGCTTCGACCCACGCTGACGATGATCGCCTTCGGATGTGCGTACTTCTTCCTGCCGTGGATCGATGTCCACACAGTGGGTGCGATTTTCCTCTTGATCGGTGGAGGGGCAGCGGTGCTTGCCGTGACGACCTGGCAGGTGCGTCGAATTCTGCGTTCCGATGTGCCTTCTCTGCAAGCGGTCGAAGCAGTGGCGGTCGTGATGCCGACCTACTTGCTGTTGGTGTCCATCACCTATTTTTCGGTCGAGCATGCGAGTGCCGGCAGTTTCACCGAACCGCTGTCGCGTATGGCGGCCCTGTACTTTTCGCTGTCGGTGTTCTCGACCGTCGGCTTCGGCGACATCGCTGCACAGACGGACCTTGCCAGGGGACTCGTGAGCCTTCAGATCGTCTGCAATCTGGTGTTGATCGGATTCGGCGTTCGATTTGTGGTTGCCGCAGTGTCGTGGGCGAAAGCGCACCGCTCGCCTTCGAGCGGACCTGAAATCACCTAGGACACTGCGGCAATCGGAGTCATCGTCCGGTGTGGACCAACAATTCGACGTTCTGGTCGACGCCGGTACCCGTCAACTTCGGGTCGCGGTGGATGTCGTTGAACGACAGTTCGCGGTACAGCGAGGCGAGCCCGGCTGCCGACTTGTCGCTGTACTCGACTGAATTGGGACTTTCCGCTTCGAAGAGCGTCGCAAGCAACGACACCGTTCCGTCGTGATTGTCCGCGATCTCGATGATGCGCCCGAGCTGTGGGTAGTCGATGTGAGAGGCGGTGTTGATCTCCCAGAAGCCCTGCTCGGGGGTCGCGCCGGGCCACGGGGTGATCTTGTTCTCGTGGGTGTGTCCGTTGACCCAGGCAAGTACGTTCGGGAATCGATGCAGCAAGTCCAGAAGCTGTGAACCGCGCAGGCGCGGCTCGAGGACGTTCTCGGGGTCGGGAATGAGATTGTCCATCGTGTCGCTCGTGTGGTGACTGAACAGCACGAAATAGGTGTCACTGCGCGACTCGGTGACGCGAGAGCCCGCGGCGTCGTAGTAGGTGCTGCTGCCGGCGCGCAGGGTGTTCTCGATCCACTGGAACTGAGCGGCGCCCAGCGAACCGTCGACAAGGCCTGCGCGGTTGGTGGAGTCCATGCTGATGCCGACGACGCCCGGTGCGATCTGGAACGAGTAGTAGCCGATACCGGTTTCGCCGGCGTCGGGGGCGAAACCGTGCCCGACAGGGCCGGGGCCGGTGTGCGCGGGATCAAGGTGTGCGGCGATGAACTGCCGGGGTGTGAACGGTGCGCGCGACGGGTCGGGGGTGACCTGGCGCGGCGGCGTCGTGAAGGCGGACAGGATTCCGGGAATCGCGCTGGGATCGAACTTGGTGGCGATGTCGATCTGCTTGGCCTGCTCCGGTGAACCGGGCACCTCGAATTTGAGAGATCCCGTGTACATCGCTTCGAGCGGTGGGATGCCGCTTGGCACCGTGCCGGACACCGAATCGTCGTGGTTGCCGAACACGCAGTACCAAGGGGTGTTCAGGCCGGGGCTCGACACGGGAGTGAAAGCGGCCCCGAAGAAGTCCGGGATCTCCGGGAAGCCGGCCTTCTTGTACATGTCGAGCATCGGCGATTCAGGGTTCCAGTAGAGATCGGCGCCCGAGTTCTGCACACCCTCGTAGCGGTCCTTGGCGCCGGTGTTGGCGACGACGGTTCCGCCGTTGAGTGAGGTGAGGAACCAGTCGAGTTCGGCGAATTCCTTGTTGTCCGTGTTGTCGCCGGTGGTGACCACGGCATCGAAGGGGCGCGAGGTGTGCGGGCCGCTCCCGATCGAATTGACGCGTCGGACAAGCGAAATCAACCCGTGCGCCGTCAAGGTCTCCTGGGGGCGGAACGCCGAGCCGGTGATCTGATGGACGTATTCGAAGCGCATGGGGGACTGGGCGTCGACGATGTGGACGTCGGTCAACTGCACGAGTGAGGCGAGCGCGGTGCGTCGGTCCTCGCGTCCTGACTTCGGCTCGGCCAACTCGCTGCGCACGATGTTCGCCCAACCGGGACCGGCAGTGAGCCTGGTGTAGCCGCTGCTGCTGACGGGCGTGGACACGGACTCGAGAGTGGTGCCGGGACCTGACGTCGGAATGGTCGACGCGCCTGCGTATTGCAGGCCCCACGGCTTGCCAAGGCTGACCGCGCCGACGGCGCCGAGTCCGGCGAAGGTCAGAAAACTACGGCGATTGATGTTCGTCACGAAGTGAACAATAGGTGAACGTGGTGGACGGCTGTCCTGTTTCGCTCTGGACGAAGAGAAAAAATGCGCCCAGTCCTTGAGGGTTGGCACTCTCACGTATAGAGTGCCAATTGGCGCTGATCGAGTTCCGGCACCCGCGACGACGGGACTGCAGTGACGCGCCGTAAACGGCATACCCAAACAGCTGTCCGAGGATCGCCTCGGACGCACATACCCCAAAGTGGAGGGCTCATCGTGGCGAGCGTCAACATCAAGCCGCTCGAGGACAAGATCCTCGTCCAGGCCAACGAGGCTGAAACGACGACGGCTTCCGGCCTGGTCATTCCTGACACAGCCAAGGAAAAGCCCCAGGAGGGCACCGTCGTTGCAGTCGGCGAAGGCCGCGTCAACGAGCAGGGCAACCGCATCCCGGTCGACGTCAAGGAGGGTGACACGGTCATCTACTCCAAGTACGGCGGAACCGAGATCAAGTACGCCGGCCAGGAATACCTGATCCTGTCGGCACGCGACGTGCTGGCTGTCGTCTCCAAGTAAGACACACGTGATCCGCCCCGGAGTCCACACAGGATCCCGGGGCGGAATGCGTTCGCGCCCCGAAGATTCAGGAGCTGACAGAACAGATGTCCAAGCAAATTGCGTTCAACGAGACCGCACGCCGCGCTCTCGAAGCCGGAGTCGACAAGCTTGCCGACGCCGTCAAGGTGACCTTGGGCCCGCGTGGACGCCACGTCGTGCTCGCCAAGGCATTCGGCGGCCCCACCGTCACCAACGACGGTGTGAGCATCGCCCGTGAGATCGAGCTCGAAGATCCCTTCGAGAACCTCGGCGCGCAGCTCGTCAAGAGCGTCGCCACCAAGACCAACGATGTTGCCGGCGACGGCACCACGACCGCGACCGTTCTGGCCCAGGCCATCGTCCGCGGCGGACTCAAGAACATCGCAGCGGGCGCGAACCCGATGGCGCTCGGCGTCGGCATCAACGCCGCAGCCGACAAGGTCGTCGAGGAACTGCTCGCCGCGGCCACCCCGGTCGAGGGCGAGAAGTCGATCGCCCAGGTCGCCACCGTCTCCTCGCGTGACGAAGAGATCGGCAAGCTCGTCGGCGAGGCACTCACCCGTGTCGGAACCGACGGCGTCGTGACGGTCGAGGAATCCTCCACCGTTGCAACCGAACTCGTTGTCACCGAAGGCGTTCAGTTCGACAAGGGCTACCTCTCGCCCTACTTCGTCACCGACATCGATGCGCAGAAGGCCGTCTACGAAGACGCGTTGATCCTGCTCTTCCGCGAGAAGATCAGCTCACTTCCCGACTTCTTGCCGCTGCTCGAGAAGGTTGCCGAATCCGGCAAGCCGCTCTTGATCATCGCCGAGGACGTCGAGGGTGAAGTTCTCTCCACCCTGGTGGTCAACTCCATTCGCAAGACCATCAAGGCCGTCGCCGTCAAGGCGCCGTTCTTCGGTGATCGTCGCAAGGCATTCCTCGACGACCTCGCAGTCGTCACGGCAGGCACCGTCATCAACACCGACGTCGGCCTCTCCCTGAAGGAAGCCGGCCTCGACCTGCTCGGCAGCGCTCGCCGCGTTGTCGTCACCAAGGACGAGACGGTCATCGTCGACGGTGCCGGCACCGCTGACGACATCGCGACCCGCGTCGCGCAGTTGCGTCGCGAGATCGAGAACACCGATTCGGATTGGGACCGCGAGAAGCTCGAAGAGCGTCTGGCGAAGCTGTCCGGCGGCGTGGCCGTCATCAAGGTCGGCGCAGCCACCGAAACCGATCTCAAGGAACGCAAGTTCCGCGTCGAGGATGCGGTCAACGCAGCCAAGGCAGCAGTTGCCGAGGGCATCGTCCCCGGTGGCGGATCGGCTCTTGTTCAGGCCGGTACGGCTCTGATCGGGAACCTCGGCCTGTCGGGTGACGAGGCCACCGGCGTTGCCGTGGTCCGTGAAGCCCTCAACGCTCCGTTGTTCTGGATCTCCAGCAACGCAGGCATCGACGGATCCGTCGTTGTCAGCAAGGTCGCCGAGATGACCAAGGGCGAAGGCTTCAACGCTGCCACCCTCACCTACGGCAACCTGCTTGCCGACGGCGTCGTCGACCCGGTCAAGGTCACTCGCTCGGCAGTGGTCAACGCCGCTTCCGTCGCGCGCATGATCCTCACGACCGAGAGCGCTGTCGTCGAGAAGCCGACCGAGGCAGTTGCCGACACCGGACACGGTCACAGCCACTAGCTCGCTGCTCGTAGTTTCGACAAAGAAGAGATCCCCCACCGGATTCCGGTGGGGGATCTCTTCTTTCGTCTGGCGATCAGATGAGCGGGATCGTTGCGAACGGCTCGCTGGTGGGCTGCTGCGATCCGCCGGGCGGTTCGACCGTGAACGCCAACTTCGTGTTCGGGCCGATGCCGTCGAGCACCACCTGGGTAGTGGGTTTGACGTCGCTCGGAGCCATCGTCCCCATCGGGATCATCGTGGTGTCGTCGGTGTCGCCCGGCACCAGCCACATCTGGTAGACGGTATCCGGACTCGGGGGAGTCACATCGTTCATCACGAGGACTGCGGCGTCTTCGGAGGGCGAGAACAGCGTCGTGGCACTACCGCCGCCCGGGATGTCACGCGTCGTGGCATGAACGTCGGGTGCTGCCATGATTTCGGATGCGGGGTTCTGCGGCGGCGTGTTGTCGGACAGCGTGCGTCCGATTCCGATGCCGCCGACCAGGATTGCGACTGCGGCGGCCGCCGCAAGAGCCATGGTCCACGGGCGTCGACGGTTACGACGCTCGGCCAGCGAAACCGGGGCGTTGGGAGCCGCGGTCTGTTCTGCGATCGAGGCGAGGACGCTGCTGCGCAGTGACGGCGGGGGCTCGACGGCGTCGACGACGGTCATCGCGGCCATGGTTTCGGAGGTGAGTCGGACCTGGGCGTCGAATTCGGCGCGGGTCGCGGAGTCCGAAGCGGCAAGTCGTCTGTCGACCTCACGGCGCTCGTCGAGGTCCAACGCATCGATCGCGTAGGCGTACGCGTAGTCGATCAGCTCTTCGTCCATCTCACATCACCCCCAAACATCCACGTAGGCGCAGTAGTCCGTCGCGAATTCGCGACTTGATCGTGGGAATCGCCACGCCGAGATCTTCGGCCACCTCGCGGTACGTTCGGCCGCCGTAATAGGCGAGAGTCACCGATTGGCGCTGAGTGTCCGTCAGCGTTTCGAGACAGTCGGTGACAGCACGATGCTCGTCTCTTCGTGTCACTTCGTCGCTGACGACGTCGAACTCGGGAGTGGCATTGGTGGTGTCGTAGAGAGCCTGTCGATCCGAACTCGACTGTTCGGAGCGCACGCGATCCACCGCGCGGCGGTGGGCAAATGTCAGAAGCCAGGAGAGTGCGGACCCCTTGGCAGGATCGAAGCTGTCGGCCGATTTCCAGGCTTGGAGGTAGACCTCTTGGACCGCTTCCTCGGAGAAGCCTGGATCACGGAGTACACGGAGAACCATGCCGTAGACACGGGAGCTGGTTCGGTCGTAGAACTCGGCAAAGGCGCTCTGGTCGCCACCGGCCACGTTCGCGAGGATCACTGCCAGCTCGCGTGATTCCACGATTCGCGCGGTGCGGGCCGCAGAATTGTCCGTCGGGCATGCGTCGGCCGCATCCGACGCATGGTCTGGCTCGCTCACGAAGAGTTGTCTCGCTTCATCGCGTACAACCGTAGCGTGCATGTCCGGTTCTTTTCTCTCGGCCCGCCGTTGGCCGCTGTGCGCCTTTATTAACCGCGGGGGGTTAATAAAGGCGCACAGCAGGTGGGGACTACTGCGGCATCAGCACCGAATCGATGAGGTAGACGGTGGCGTTTGCGGTCTTGACTCCACCGCAGACGACAGTTGCGTCGTTGACCTTGATGTTGTCACCGGATCCGGTGACGGTGACCGTTCCGCCCTCGGCGGTGGGGTGCGTTCCGTCGATCGCGTCAGGAGCGATCTGGCCGGGAACCACGTGGTAGGTGAGGATCTTGGTGAGCGTGGCGCTGTCCGTCTTGAGGCTGTCGATCGTCGCGGGGTCGATCTTGGCGAATGCCGAGTCGATCGGCGCGAAGACGGTGAACTCGCCGCCGTTGAGAGTGTCGACCAGGTTGACGTCCGGGTTGAGCTGTCCGGAGACTGCCGCGGTCAAGGTGGTGAGCAACGGATTGTTGGATGCCGCTGTGGCAACCGGATCCTGGGCCATTCCGCTGACCGATCCGGCGCCGCTCGGCACTGCGGCTGCATAGTCGGCACAACCGGCACCGACCAGATCAGAAGCAGGCTCCGCCATCGCGCTGCTGGGAGACATGCTCGATCCCATGGCAGAAGACGTCATGGCGGCGCTGGACGTGTCGGTCGACGAATCGTTGTCGTCGGAGGAGCAACCGACGACGCCGAAGACGGCGAAAGAGGCTGCTGCGGTGACTGCCAGAACTCGAGTAGAGGTGTTCATGGGTCTGCCTTCCTGAAGGGATGTGCTGAGGTGCACTGTCAGAAGGCATTCGGAGTCGGTTGTCGACAGGATGGGTCGGAGTCGGAAATTCTTTTCAGGAGCTGATGTAAACAAGCAAAAGCCCCCGAAAACTCTCGGGGGCCTTGTGCACTCGACCTACGTGTATCAGGAAGCTATGCGGGTGGTGCGACGGTGGCGCGCATGTAGTTCACGTTCGGTTTCCGACATTCCTCCCCAGATGCCGTACGGCTCGGCGACGGTCAGCGCGTGGCTGCGGCACTGCATCAGTACCGGGCACTGACGGCACATCTCTTTTGCGCGGGTTTCGCGCTGGGCACGTGCTCTACCGCGTTCGCCATCGGGATGGAAGAACATGGAGGAGTCGACTCCGCGGCACAGACCGTGCATCTGCCAGTCCCAGATGTCTGCGTTGGGGCCTGGAAGGTGATTCGGTGCAGGCATGTTGACTCCTTACTGCAAGCTCGCGTTGATCAACGAGCGGACCAAGTTGCCCGGAGGTTATCCGGGCCTTCTGAATCGTTCACGCTTGCTAACCGTAAGGGTGCTGAGTAAATCGCGTCAATAGGCTCGTTCAGTGGCGATCGGCATATATCGAAATGCGAGAGTTAACGAAGTATATATTTACATTTCGGGTCTCTCATGCGTTGTGCTGCGCCGATGTTGAAATCGGGTCGATCGAGGTGGTGGCAGGCAAGCCTGGCTGCTCGAGATGCGAAACCCACAGATCAGGGATATGTTTGGTGCTGATCGCCCGGCGAAAACACTCAGTCGTTCGGCTCGGTTTGCGTCATTTGTCCGATATTGCGCGGGCAGGGTCGTACTCCATTTCGGGACTTAGTGCCCAAGTTTCAACTAGGACATTTGTCCAATAAGTAATGCGCAGTTAACGTCACGGATATATGCCCGTTAAATATCATTACGAGTACATTCGGCAAATCTCAGTTGAATATCTGATTAACTCCGACAAACTTGCCTTTTCGTCTTCCCGTGCGGCAAACGGCATCGGTCAGGCGCTTGTCTGTTGGCGCTGCTGCGATGATCTACCTGTGTCGACACCTGAGCCCCCTGAATCGCCTTCGTTCACTGAGTCACCTGGCCTTCCCGGGACTCTCGAATCCGCTGCATTCGGTGCGGATCCGGACCTTGACCGTCTCCCGGCGCCGTGCTCTACCCGGGATTGGTGGACAACGGCAGTAATTCTGGGTGGTCAGGGGCACTACGCCAGGGCGCGGGCAGCATTGGATGTCCTCGATCGGCTCACGACGGGGTCCTCGACGCACGCGGATCGAGTTCTTGCCTCCCTGTCTGCCAGTACGAGGGCGTCGTTTCTTCGCCAGAGTGGACGTCATGCACTCGCGTCGACGTGGGACGGGCGCGCACTGGCGATCGTCGGCGGTCTGCCAGTCGATCCAGAGGCTGCCTGTGACGCTCTGACCGGTCTGGCCGCGGACGCCCTCGGCTGTGGCCGGCTTCCGCTCGGCTGGCGCCTGCTGGCGGAATGTCGGACCCGTCTGGGCGGCGAGGGCGGGCTGTGGCGGCAGGAAATTCGGATCGAATGGGTCTCGGCGGAACTGGCTCTGGCAGGAGGTGACTTCGCGCGCGCCCGCAGACACGCAGAACGCGCCGTCGAATTGTCGGGGAAATCGGAGTCCGTCCGGCACCGCGTGAAGTCGGATCTACTGCGCAGCGCCGCGCTGACCGGAACAGACCCGAGCTCGGCGGTGGAGTCGGCAGCGGAAGTGCTGGCGCGGTGTCAGCAATACGGCCTGCTGCCCCTGGCCTGGGCGTCGTCGCTGCTGATCGAGGGCGTGAGCGGCGGGAGGACCTCGCCGAGTGCCCGTGAGATCGGCGATCTGATTGCGATGCGCGGTGGATCACTCCTACCTTTGTCGTAATCGATCCACCCGAAGTCTCTCGCGAACGATTCCCACAGGGCTGTTTCGATATCGCGACTGCTGGGCGGGCATGCGGAGACCAGCCGGTCCGGATGGTTACTCTTAGAGGGTTCCGCTGAGAGCGGGAGCACACCCGCTCGGGAGGTGCCACTGTAACGCCAGGATTTTCGCTGACGATGACAAATACGAGCGATGAGTTGGACACCGCGGTCGCCGCTGCTGCGCAGGGCGACCGTACAGCTCTAGCTTTGGTTCTGGAGAACATCCGACCGATGGTGGTGCGCTACTGCCGCGGTCGAGTGGGTGCGGCCGAGCGGGGACACCTGTCCGCTGACGACGTCGCGCAGGAAGTGTGTCTGGCCGTGATGACCGCGCTGCCGCGTTATCAAGACCAGGGACGCCCGTTCATGGCCTTTGTGTACGGAATTGCCGCGCACAAGGTTGCGGACGCACATAGAAGTTCCGCCCGTAACAAGTCGGAGCCCGTTTCCGAAGTACCGGATGTAATAGCACTGGATGATGGTCCCGAACAGCGAGCGCTCGATTCGGAGTCCAGCAGACAGATGCATGAACTTCTCGGCACACTTCCGGAGAAGCATCGAGAAATCTTGATACTTCGCCTGGTGGTCGGGATGTCGGCCGAGGAAACGGCCGTCGCCGTCGGTAGTACCGCCGGAGCTGTACGAGTCGCTCAGCACAGGGCGATCGCGAAACTGAAAAAAGAAGTAACGAAAGCAGGTGAGAGCTTTGGCTAGAGACGAGGGGCGTGACGCTTCGAATCTCGGTGATCTCGCCGACGACGGTACGCCAGTGGACTTGGCTGCGGTTCGGCGTGACGATGCGCTGATCGAGTCCATTTCGAGTGGCGGGCCGGTAGCAACCGATAGCACCGAACAGTACGAACTTGCGTTGATTCTCTCGCAATGGCGTGACGATGTCGTTGCGACTCCGATGCCCGAGGGTCCGTTGTTGGACGATGTCATCGCTGCAATCACAGCGACGCCGTCCGGCTTCTCCGATCGTCAGCGTTCACGTTCCCGTTCCCGATTGCGTGTGGTCCGCCCGATCGCCGCCGCAGCAGCTGTTGCAGCAGTGGTCTTCGGTGGCGCCACAGCGATGGCGTACGACGCCCAGCCCGGCGATGCCCTCTGGGGCGTCAAGCAGGTCGTCTTCGCCGACGAGGCCAACTCGACGGTCGCGAAGATCGACACGACATCCGAGCTGGAAAAGGCCGAGCGTCTGTTGGCCGCCGGGGACATTCCCGCGGCAAAGATGGTGCTGGACAACGCAGCTCACCGTGCCGATGCGGTCAAGGACTCGCAGGACAAGACGGATCTCGTCGAGCGTTGGGGCAAGTTGATGACGCAGGTCCAGGAGACCACGTCACCCGCAGTACCGCCGTTGACGTCCGATCAGCAATCCTCGCTTGCCACCTCTCCCACGGCGATTCCGGGGACTTCAGTCAATCCGGCCAACCCTCAGTTGTCTGGCGGCGTGACCACAACGACAACGCCCGACCCTGGAATCATGCAAGCGCCTGGTCCAAGCGCGGCGTCGTCTACACCGTCATCGTCGCCCACGACGACTACCACGACCACGACGACCACCACGACAACGACGTCACTGGCCCCGGCCTCGTCGCCGTCGGGTGATTCTTCTTCACCCCCACCCTGAGGTTCCCGCTCTGATCGCATCGTTGCGGTCCAGGTTCATACGAAAGTGGCCGACAAGCAATTGCTTGTCGGCCACTTTCGTATGAACCTGGTGGGGTTTCGCTCAGCTGTCGAAACCGTCGCCGTGCATCGCCTCGTTCATCGACGCGTCGGCGTATCCACGGCAGTAGTCCCACGTGACATATGCCTCAGGCATCGGGTCGTAGGCAGGCTCGTGGGGGCGGACGGTTCCGTCCACGAGGAGCTGTAGCAGGTTTGCGCGCAGCATGTCCCAGTCGTGGTAGTGATCTTGTTGGCAGTCCTCGCAGCACACTACGAGACCGCGGATGCCGCGGTGGGCGAGGAGCGCCTCGTAGACGGCGAGGTCAGCGAGATCCTCCTCGACCGCTTGGCGTTCGTGGGGGTCGAGTGGTTGGCCCGGCTCGATGGCATCGAGAGCCGCGGAGGGGTCAGCTGGGTCGCCGGCGAAGGGATCTGGCGGCAGACCGGGGGGCAGTTGATCACGCACAGCACCACGGTACGCAGGTCAGGGGGGTCAGCGCCACTTGTTACGCGTACCCGCAGCGTGGGTGGGATGGTTCGGACCTTTGAGTGAGCCGATACCATGGTGTGCAACGCCGGGAAAAGGTGCCAGGAATTTCTTTCCGTGCAGGCGCCTTCTATCCGATATCCAGCTTTCGTAATCCGTTTCGAGGCGGCTGCTACAGCGGTCGCCCTGGGCGAATCTAGGTCCATGGAGGGTCCTGACCGCATGAGTAGTTCTGCAGGACATGTACACACCGGAGGAGACGACCCCAACAAGGTCGCGATGCTGGGACTGACTTACGACGACGTGCTGCTGTTGCCTGCTGCGTCCGACGTCATCCCGAGCCAGGTCGACACGTCCAGTCAACTGACCCGCGACATCCGTCTGCGGATTCCGTTGGTCAGTTCTGCGATGGACACCGTCACCGAGTCGCGCATGGCAATTGCGATGGCACGCGCCGGCGGCATGGGTGTTCTGCACCGCAACTCGTCCGTCGAGGTTCAGGCAGGACAGGTCGAGACCGTCAAGCGCTCCGAGGCCGGCATGGTGACCGATCCCGTCACGTGTAAGCCGACCGACACCATGGGTGAGGTCGACGCGAAGTGCGCTCGCTTCCGCATCTCGGGTCTGCCGGTCACCGACGACGCCGGCCAGTTGGTCGGCATCGTCACGAACCGTGACATGCGTTTCGAGGTCGACCAGAATCGTCCGGTCGTCGAGATCATGACCAAGATGCCGCTGATCACCGCTCAGGAAGGCGTCACCGCAGACGTGGCACTGGGCCTTCTTCGTCGGCACAAGATCGAGAAGCTGCCGATCGTCGACGGCAACGGCAAGCTCACCGGCCTGATCACGGTCAAGGACTTCGTCAAGACCGAGCAGCATCCGGACGCCACCAAGGACCGTGACGGTCGACTGCTCGTCGGCGCTGCAGTCGGTGCAGGCGACGACGCCTTCCAGCGTGCGATGGCGCTCACCGATGCCGGTGTGGACGTACTTGTGGTTGACAGTGCGCACGGTCATTCGTCCAACGTTCTCGACATGATCGCCAAGCTCAAGCGTGAACTGGGTGAGCGGGTTCAGATCATCGGTGGCAACGTCGCTACGCGCGCGGGTGCTCTGGCACTGGTCGAAGCCGGTGTCGATGCCGTCAAGGTCGGAGTCGGCCCTGGTTCCATCTGCACCACCCGCGTCATCGCCGGCGTCGGTGCCCCTCAGGTCACGGCCATCCTGGAAGCGGTTGCCGCGTGCAAGCCTCTCGGTGTGCCCGTCATCGCTGACGGTGGACTCCAGTTCTCCGGTGACATCGCGAAGGCTCTCGCCGCGGGTGCGTCGACGGCCATGCTGGGTTCGCTCCTGGCCGGTACCGCTGAATCGCCCGGCGAACTGATCCTGGTCGGCGGCAAGCAGTTCAAGAGCTACCGCGGAATGGGTTCGCTCGGCGCGATGCAATCGCGTGGCGAGGCCAAGTCGTACTCCAAGGACCGGTACTTCCAGGACGACGTACTTTCCGAGGACAAGTTGGTTCCGGAAGGCATCGAAGGACGTGTTCCGTTCCGTGGCCCGCTTTCCCAGGTGACGCACCAGCTCACCGGTGGTCTGCGCGCTGCCATGGGTTACACGGGGTCGGCGACGATCGAGCACCTGCAGAACGCTCAGTTCGTCCAGATCACGGCGGCCGGTTTGAAGGAAAGCCATCCGCACGACATCACGATGACTGTCGAAGCACCCAACTACACCGCTCGTTAGCAACCAGTACACGAGAAAGGGGCGCGCGTGCGCGACCTCGTTGAGATCGGCATGGGTCGAACGGCCCGACGTACCTACGAGTTGGACGATGTGAACATCGTTCCCTCCCGGCGAACCCGTTCGTCGAAGGAGGTGTCGACTGCTTGGCAGCTCGACGCTTACAGGTTCGACATCCCAGTCCTCGCACATCCCACCGACGCGTTGGTCTCGCCGACCTTCGCGATCGAGCTGGGTAAGCGCGGCGGCCTCGGTGTCATCAACGGTGAAGGCCTGTGGGGCCGTCACCCCGATGTCGAGGAGAAGCTCCGGCGTCTCGTCGAGATCGCCGAGAAGGACGGTGGCGTCGACGCAGCCATCCGCTACTTGCAGGAGCTGCACGCGGCACCGCTGCAGGCGGGTCTTCTGGCTGCTGCGGTGGCGCAGGTCCGTGATTCGGGGGTCACCACTGCCGTTCGGGTCAGTCCGCAGAATGCGCGCGCACTGACGCCCGAGCTGATCAAGGCCGGAATCGACCTGCTGGTCGTCCACGGCACCATCATCTCGGCCGAGCACGTCGTGCACACCGAGCAGGAACCGCTGAACCTCAAGACGTTCATCTCGGAACTCGACGTTCCGGTTGTCGCTGGTGGGGTCAGTGACCACCGCACCGCGCTGCACCTGATGCGTACCGGCGCTGCCGGTGTCATCGTCGGGTACGGCTCCACCGAGGGTGCAACCACCACCGGTGAGGTCCTGGGTATCGGCGTTCCGATGGCCACGGCCATTGCCGACGCTGCAGCAGCCAGGCGCGACTACCTCGACGAGACGGGTGGACGCTACGTCCACGTCATCGCCGACGGTGACATCGCAACTTCGGGTGATCTGGCGAAGGCCATCGCCTGCGGTGCCGACGCTGCCGTTCTGGGCGCGCCGCTGGCCGTGTCCGCCGAGGCGCCGGGTGGCGGCTGGTACTGGCCGTCCGCTGCGGCTCATCCTTCGGTTCCTCGTGGAGCGCTTCTTCCGGTTTCCTACGGCGAGCGTCCGAGCCTGGATCAGGTCCTGAGCGGTCCTTCGGATGATCCGTACGGTTCTCTGAACTTCGTCGGCGGTCTTCGTCGGTCGATGGCCAAGGCCGGGTACTCCGACCTCAAGGAGTTCCAGAAGGTCGGACTGACGGTCCGCGCGTAGTTTGTACCTTTCTGTGGCCCCGGTTCTTCGTGAACCGGGGCCACAGTTCGTTGTGCAGGACTTTCTTCCGTTCCTGATACTTGCGGTTACGCTTATGGGGCCCCTTGTGGTGGTAGTCACAAGGGATAGGTGCATACTGGCGGGTAACTACGGTTCACGGTGGAGGTGTCCTGATGGGCAAGCAACGGGCAACGGACTACGACGTACTGATCGTCGGATCCGGGTTCGGCGGAAGCGTGAGCGCGCTTCGTCTCGTGGAGAAGGGCTACAAGGTCGGCGTCATCGAAGCCGGCCGACGGTATGCCGACGAAGATTTCGCGAAGACCAGCTGGGATCTCAAGAAGTTCCTCTGGGCTCCGAAGCTGGGTTGCTTCGGCATTCAGCGCGTGCATCTGCTGCGCGACTGCCTCATCCTCGCGGGCGCAGGCGTCGGCGGCGGGTCGTTGAACTACGCCAACACGCTGTACCAGCCACCGGAGCCGTTCTTCCAGGACAAGCAGTGGGCGCACATCACCGACTGGCGAAGTGAGCTCACCCCGTACTACGAGCAGGCTCAGAAGATGCTCGGTGTCGTGCAGAATCCGCACATGACGCCCGCTGACGAGATCATGAAGTCGGTCGCCGACGACATGGGCGTCGGCGACACGTTCATCCAGACCCCTGTCGGCGTCTACTTCGGTGAGCCGGGCAAGAAGGCGAAGGACCCGTACTTCGGCGGCGTCGGACCCGAGCGCACCGGTTGCATCGAGTGTGGCGAGTGCATGACGGGTTGCCGTCACGGAGCGAAGAACACTCTCCTCAAGAACTACCTGGGCCTTGCCGAGACAGCCGGCGCCGAGATCATTCCGATGACCACTGTGTCCGGACTTCGTGAGGCTCGCGACGGTTCGTGGGATGTGTTCACCGAGCGAACCGGTGCATTCGGGCGAAAGAACCGCCGCACCTACACGGCTGCGAACGTGATTCTCGCGGCCGGAACGTGGGGCACTCAGCATCTGCTCTTCGACATGAAGGACACCGGCGCTCTGCCCAAGCTCTCCGACAAGCTCGGCGAGCTGACTCGAACGAACTCCGAATCCATCGTCGGCGCAGGCAAGTACAAGGTCGATCCTGCACTCGACCTGACCCGCGGAGTGGCGATCACGTCGTCGTTCCACCCGAGTAGTGACACCCACATCGAGCCGGTCCGCTACGGCAAGGGTTCCAACGCGATGGGACTGCTGCAGACCTTGATGACGGACGGCGGTGGCTCGACACCGCGGTGGATCAAGTTCCTCGGTGTGGTCGCGAAGAACCCGTACCAGATGCTGAGGATGCTGACCGTCAAGGACTGGAGCGAGCGCACGATCATTGCGTTGGTCATGCAGAACCTCGACAACTCGATCACCACGTACACGAAGAAGGGCCTGTTCGGTCGACGCAAGGTCACCAGCAAGCAGGGCCACGGTCAGCCGAACCCGACGTGGATTCCCGAGGGCAACGAGGCGACGCGTCGAGTTGCCGCGAAGATCGACGGCGTCGCAGGCGGCACGTGGGGCGAGATCTTCAACGTTCCTTTGACCGCGCACTTCCTGGGCGGTTGCGCTATCGCGTCGGATTCCGATCACGGCGTTATCGATCCGTACCACCGCGTGTACGGCTACCCGACGCTCAGCGTCGTCGACGGTGCAGCGGTCTCGGCCAATCTCGGCGTGAATCCGTCGCTGACCATCGCCGCTCAGGCCGAGCGCTCGGCCTCGCTGTGGCCGAACAAGGGGGAGACGGACCTGCGTCCCGCCCAGGGCAGCGGCTACGAGCGTTTGGCTCCGATTGCACCCAAGTCGCCCGTGGTGCCGGCGTCGGCTCCGGCAGCGCTGGTTCTGCCGATCGTGAAGATCACCGGCGGCAAGACGGCTACGGCTGTTCCGGCGGAGCCTGCTGCCGGATAGTTCACCGCGAACCGAAAAGGGGCGTGTCGTCGAGGATTCGACGGCACGCCCCTTTTGCAGTTTCAGATCGTCAGCCCACCTTGTCAGCCGCCCAGCGACCCGAAGAGGGTGCCGAGGTCGAGGCTGCCGGTTCCGCCACCGGGTCCGCCGTCGGTATCACCGGGGACGGTCAGGGTCTGCGGCGCGGAGGCCGAGGACGTGTAGCCCGAACCACCCACGAATTCGGCGGTGACACTGTAGGTCCCGGAGTTGTAGAAGGTGGCCGGTACCGTTGCGACACCGTTGACCACGTCGACCGGTCCACCGATGAGGGTGTCACCGACCTTGAACTGGACCTTGCCCGTGGCCCCGGCCGGATCGACCGTTGCCTTGAGTGTCACCGGGGTGTTCTTCTGGACAGTTCCGACCGCGTCGAGAACCGTGGACGTCTCGACGTCAGCGGGAGCCGGAGTCGTGACACTGACCGGGAATGCCGGGGCAGCGGACGGCGCGAATCCTGGTGAACCCGTGAACTTCGCGACAACCTTGTGCGTTCCTGTCGAGGTGAAGGTGTACGGAGCGATGGCAACTCCGTCTGTTCCGACCGTGGCAGTCAGCGTTTCGGTGCCGTCGACGATGAAGTCGACGGTGCCGCCGGTGCCCTGCGGATCGACCTTGGCGGTGAGGTTGACGTCCTGACCGACCTTCGCGGTAGACGGCGAAACCGTTGCGGTAGTGGTCACGGAGTCAGGCGGCGCATCGGTCGTGACGGTCACGATCTTGGCCGACGCCGACGTCGACGCCAGGAATCCGGGTGCACCGCTGTAGCTCGCGGTGATGGAGTGCGGTCCGTCCTCGGTGAAGGTCGGGGAGATGCTTGCCGACCCTCCGGTGACCGGCACCGCGTCGCCGAGGGGGTTGTCGCCGTCGAAGAACTGGACGGTTCCACCGTTTGCGCCGCCGCTCACGTTGGCCGACAGAGTGACAGGAGTTCCGTTCTTGGCGTTGGCCGGTCCGACGACAGTGGTGGTGGTTGCCTTGTCCGCCTCGATGATCCGTGTCGTGGCGAGGGGGCCTGCGCCGCTGTTGAGCGGACCGTTCTCGGCGTCACGCGGGGTGCATCGTGTGGGTGCCCAGGCGGTGATGACCAGGGTGGCCTTGGGGAGGAACGTGAGGAAGTTGCGATCGTTGTTCCACGCTCCCGCGCTGCCGCCGGTGCGTACCTTCATCGCGACGTCCCCTGAATCGCCGGCCTTGAGAACTGCCTTGACCTGGGGGAGTTGGAACTGGGTGTAGCCGTCGGCATTGTTGGAACCGTCGACGTTCTTGCCGGTCGCCTTGACGACGATGCCGCCCTCGGAGTTGATGCTCGAGCTGGGGCTGTTTCCGATGACCTGGTTGTTTCCGGAGAGGCGCAGAATCGTTCCGTTGGGATCGACGTTGCCGTTCTCGTTGACGCGCAGGATGTTCGGCGCGACACCGCTGAGCCCTGCCGAAGTTCCGGGAACGATGGTGGCTTCCACCAGGGTGGCGTTCGCGGGAACGTCGACGTCGACCTTGATGCGGGAGACGTTCTGGACGGTCGCCCCCGAAGCCGATCCGGGGAAGGCGATGGGACCGGGTTGGATGGTGACCTCGAAGGTCTCACCCGCTCCGACGCTCTCCGGTGCGTCGACGATGACCGAACCGGACTGGGACTGCGTGGTCGGACCGGCGACGGCGGACGGGGTTGCGAGGCAACTCGTTCCGAAAGTTGTTGTCACCGGGGCCGCTGATGCGGGGATTCCCGCGAGGATGACGCCACTGGCGAGTGCCGTGGCGGCGATCGGCGCCGCGATGCGACGTCTGGAGTACACGAACATGGATTCTCCTGAGCTGGGTACGGGAGTGGTGTCCAAAGCTGATGTGGGGGACTAGCTTCCGAAGAGCGGGATGAGGCCGCTGAGTGAACCGGTGTCCACGCTTCCGGTGCCGCCGCCGTCTGTCGGTACGGTGCCGACCTGCACGACCGTCGGGCCGGAGACGGAGTTCTTCCAGCCGGCGTCGCCGACGAAGTTGCCAGTGAGGCCGAACGTTCCCTCGTCGTCGAAGGTGTGCGTGAGCGTCGCGACGCCGTTGACGACGGCAACGGGTGCGCCGATGGGCGTCGTGCCGGACTTGAACTGGACCATTCCGTTTGCTGTTCCGGGTGCAACGGTGGCCTTGAGTTGCAATGCCTTTCCGACCTGAGCGGAGCCGCTGACAGTCAGAACTGTCGTGGTGTCCGCGCGGGCGGGCTCGGGATCGGTCACGTTCACCGTGAACGATGTGGACGTGGAGCCGATGAATCCGGTTCCGCCGGAGAACTCGGCAACTACGGCTGCGGCACCGGCTGATGCGAAGGTGTGCGGGAGGATCGCGACGCCGTCACCCGTGCCGACGGGTGCGGTACCGACCTCGGCGCCGTCGACCTTGAACGTCACGGTTCCGCTGCTCGGGATGGGGGAGACGGTGGCCGAGAGGTTGGTCGGTTCACCGACGACTGCTGTGAGCGGTTCGACAACGGTGGTGGTGGTTCCCCAGTCGGGATCGCTGACGTCGAGTTGGGTTGCGGTGGACACTGAATCGCCGTAGCCGGCCTCGCCGGTGAACACTGCGGTGAAGCTGTGCGTGCCGGAGGCGTCGTAGCTGCGGGTCAGGGAAGCCGTTCCGTCGACCACGGCCACCGGTGCGCCGAGGTTGGTGTCGCCGTCCTTGAACTGCACCGTGCCCACGGCGTTGGCCGGAGTGACGACGGCGCTCACGGTGATGCTGTCACCGACCAATGCTGCGTTCGGAGCCGAGATCGTGGTGGTGGTGTCCGCGGAGACGTCGACGGTCTGGACTCCGGAGGTCGAGCTGTGGAATCCCGGACCGGCGTTGTACGCGGCGGTGATGTCGTGGGCGCCGACGCTGTCGAAGGTGTGGGAGAGGGTGGCGCTACCGCCCGAGACCGGGACGGGTGCGCCGATGTCGTTGCCGCCGTCCTTGAACTGGACGGTGCCGCTCGCGTCGGACGGCGCAACCGTCGCGGTCAGGTCGACCGGCGTGCCGACCTTCGCCGTTGCCGGTGCAACCAGAGTGGTACCGGTGGCGACAGACGGGTCGACGACCTGGACGTTGACGTTGATCGGGTTGAGGCCCTGCTGCGTGCTGAAGGCGTTGACGTCGAAGAGCATGCCGCTGTCGTACGTCCCGAACGCTGTGCCGACAGGGACCGTGTAGGTCGCTTCGAGCGTGACGGGTTGGTTCTTCTTGACGACGAATCCACCGACGAGGAAGGTGCAGCCGCTCGAGCACTTCGCTGAGACTCCGCCATCTGATTCGTTGCTGATCGTCGCCCGGTTGGTCACACCCAGGTAGGTGGCCTTGGCGCTGCCCGGCACGAGGACGAATCCTGCGGGCGGGATGTCACGGATCTTTGCGATCGACCGTTCGATGCCGCTTTCGTTGTGCTTGATCTCGGTCTTGTACGTGACGGTGTCGCCTGGGTGAACTGCCGCGTTCCCGATGACACTCTTCGTGAAGATCAGATTGTCGGTCGTGCCGGTGAAGGTGGTCGGCGGGGCTTCGTCAGCAGTGGCCGGCGTGCCGAGGACTAGAAGTCCGGCGGCAGCCGTCACAGCCGCGACAGGTATGGCGAGTCGTCGTATGAATCGACGCACAGGTCCTCCTCGAGGTGAGCGCCGTTCGGCGGCGCCGGCCGTTTGCGATCGTGATCCTGATCACTTGACGGGCGAGATTACCTTTACTGGACGTTTGGTTCAGGCGAATCGGTCAAACGTCCAGAAAATTCACCCTCCGTCCATTTCGGGCTCTGGCCTGCGATGATGTCGCTAATTTGATTGCCGAAGCTAAGGTGCGGGTGATTGGGGCATCGTTGACCTGGACGGTGGTCTAGGTCGCCCCGAGGTCGCCGCGCAGTCCGGAGGGTCGGCCTTTGTAGTGACGTACCTCGCGCTCACTCGGCCGAGGAGCGGGCTGAGTCCATGCATGCGCAGAAGCGCTGGCTGCGGCGATTAGACTGCACCTGTGGCAGATATCGAGCAGCAGAGACCAGTTCTTGTCGTCGACTTCGGAGCGCAGTACGCGCAGTTGATCGCACGGCGAGTTCGCGAAGCCAAGGTCTACTCGGAGGTGATTCCGCACACCACGACCGTCGAGGAGATCGTGGCCAAGAACCCCTTGGCTGTTGTGCTCTCGGGTGGGCCCTCGAGTGTCTACGCAGACGGTGCTCCCAAGCTCGATCCCGCACTTTTTGATCACGACATCCCGGTTTTCGGAATCTGCTACGGATTCCAGGCAATGGCAGGCGCCCTCGGCGGCACCGTTGCCGAGACCGGCACCCGCGAATACGGTCGTACCGACATCGCGGTATCCGGTGGGTTGCTGCACGACGGACTTCCCGCGACGCAGCCGGTGTGGATGAGCCACGGTGACGCCGTCACCGAAGCGCCTTCCGGCTTCGAGGTGACCGCGACCAGCGATGGCGCTCCCGTCGCAGCGTTCGAGGACCGCGCTCGCAAGCTCGCCGGCGTGCAGTACCACCCCGAGGTTCTGCATTCCCCACACGGTCAGCAGGTCCTGAGCCGCTTCCTGCACGAGATCGCCGGTATTCCGGCAGCGTGGACGGCGTCCAACATCGCCGATGCGCTGATCGAGCAGGTTCGCGAGCAGGTCGGCGACGGACACGCCATCTGCGGTCTTTCCGGTGGTGTCGACTCGGCTGTCGCTGCGGCTTTGGTTCAGCGGGCAATCGGCGACCGGTTGACGTGTGTCTTCGTCGATCACGGTTTGATGCGAGCCGGTGAGCGCACGCAGGTCGAGCAGGACTTCGTCGCGGCAACCGGTGCGCGTCTGATCACCGTGGATGCTGCGGACACCTTCATCGGTGAGCTGGCTGGGGTCACCGATCCCGAGACCAAGCGCAAGATCATCGGCCGTGAGTTCATCCGCAGCTTCGAAGGCGCAGTCAGTGATGTTCTGGGCGAGAACGCATCTCACGGTGCAACCGTCGACTTCCTCGTGCAGGGCACCCTGTACCCGGATGTCGTGGAGTCCGGCGGCGGCACGGGAACTGCAAACATCAAGAGCCATCACAATGTCGGCGGGCTGCCGGAAGATCTGCAGTTCAAGTTGGTCGAACCGCTGCGTCTGCTGTTCAAGGACGAGGTCCGTGCAGTGGGCCGCGAACTCGGTCTGCCGGAAGAGATCGTCGGACGCCAGCCGTTCCCCGGTCCCGGACTCGGTATCCGCATCATCGGTGAGGTCACCCGCGATCGCCTCGAGATCCTGCGTCATGCAGATTCCATTGCGCGCGAAGAGCTTACGTCTGCAGGCTTGGACGGAACGATTTGGCAGTGCCCGGTGGTTCTCCTCGCCGACGTCCGCAGCGTGGGCGTGCAGGGTGACGGCCGGACGTACGGTCATCCGATCGTGCTGCGTCCGGTCTCGAGTGAAGACGCGATGACCGCAGACTGGACGCGTCTGCCGTACGAGACCCTCGAGCGCATCTCGACTCGAATCACCAACGAGGTTGCGGACGTGAACCGCGTAGTCCTCGACGTGACGAGCAAGCCGCCGGGAACTATTGAGTGGGAGTAAAAACAACTGTGCGCCATTATTAACCCCCCGCGGTTAATAAAGGCGCACAGCAGTTTTACTTGCGGTTGCGCCGATTCGGCAGAATCACCAGCAGTAGTCCTGCCACGACGGCGGCACCGACGAACAGCCAACGGAATTGAATGTTCGCTGCCGGCGCCAGAGAGAACGGCCCGACCAACGCCCACACGCTGACCAGTAGTGCGGCCAGTCCTGCGATCAGCAGAAGTGCCGAGGGGCGCTTGGATTCTCGGGTCTCGTCCTGGTCTGTAGTCTCGTCGTACTCGCTCATGATTGCGTCACCTTCAGGCTGCCGAACGTGGCTTTGGCGTTGATGGTCAGGGTGGGAGAGTCCGGTGTCACATCACGGCCCGGGTGTATTCCGCCGTCGAGGCAACCTGATCCGTCACCCATGACGACGGTGCAGCTGTTCTTGACGTTGACGGTTGGTGGCACCATGACGGTGAACTCGCCGAACGACGCCGCGACGTCGATGGTCTTGTCCTCGGTGAACTTGACCCCGTTGAGGTCGAGAGTGAAGCTTCCGAAGGCTCCTGAATACGACGGCTCCAGCTCGGAAGCTGTTGCCGGAGTCCATCTTTGCTCACCCGAGGCGTCGAACTCGATCGGGTAGACCAGCGAGGCGAGAAGCACGAAACCCACGAGTGGTCCGGTGACGACCAGCAGGCCGTACCCCTTGCGGAAGAATGCCCCGAGGATCAGGCCGAGTGCGATGACGGCGAGTCCGACTGCACCGACTCGGCCGGGAGTGAACCACTCGTTGCCGGTTGCGGCGCCCGCTGCCCCGGTGACGGCGGCGACGATGATTGCGAGTCCGAGGACCGTCAGCGTCCAACGCGAGCGACGCTTACGTGGCGGCAACGGGAGCAGCGGTGTGGCCTTGGCTGCCGGATCCGGAAGATCCCAGGCGAACGGAGCGACACCGAGCGGATCCCAGGACGGCGGCGTGATGGCGGCCTCACCGATCACCTCGGTCGGATTGGTGCTGACCGAAGCGCTCGGGTCCTTCGACAGGTTGATCGTCGGATGAGCGGCCTGAGATTGTGGTGACTGCTGCGGCTGGTCGGCCGGTCGTTCCTCGGGCACATAGCTGTCGGGGAGTTTGGTGTACGGCGTGTACACGGGAGGCTGATTGGGCGCGAAGTATCCGGGGGTGAACGGCCCAGGCGTGAATCCGGTGCCTGGATACGCGGTACCTGCGCCGACATAAGGCGACGTGTTCTGCGGCGGTGCTGGCGGGATGGGCGCTCGTTGGTAGAGCAGCCACAGGCCACCGACCATCAGGATCAGCCCGATCAGTCCGGAACCACCCAGACCGACGCCGACGGGGCCGACAGTCGTAGCCGCGATGGCGAGGGCCACCAGCAAGACGATGGTCTTGGTACTGGAATCGGAACTGTGTCCGCGGCCCATCAACGACTGCGCGGGGGACGATCCGTCACCGGCACGAGCAAGTACCAACCAGCCGGCGAGGTAGAGAAGGATGCCTGAGCCACCGAAAATGGTGGACGCGACAAACGCCACGCGTACGAGAACGGGGTCGATGCCGTACCGGTATCCGATTCCGGCGCATACCCCAGCCACGTGACCTTGTGCCGGCAGACGCACGGGGCGGGTCCGCCACAGATCCTGGATCTGTTCTTGGAAAGTCGGATTGTTCATGAATCAATCCTGGCTTCCGAGGCAGCCTCCGCGCATCAGGGCCAACCCTGATCTTTGTGGTGATCGCGGGTGAGGGTGGCGGACTGATTCAGGGTTGGACCCTGATGTGTGTCCGCGTGGTTCGTGCCAGTATCGACTATGTGCAATATCTGTCAGATCCGCCGTTCGTGAGCGGTCCCGCTCCCGGGTTTGCGGGAGGCCCGCCCGTCAACGGGGTACCGGTGCATCCCGTACCCATGAAGAAGGGCGTGCCCATTCCGGGTGCCGTGCCACTGCGAAAGCTGGAGCGGCGCTCCGGCGGTCGCATCGTCGCCGGAGTTGCGGGCGGTATCGCCGATCATCTCGGTATCGACGTCCTGAAAGTGCGCGTCGCCTTCACGATTCTTGCGGCGATGGCCGGATCCGGCATCGTCATTTACGGCGCCCTGTGGATCTTCACCTCCGCCGGCACGGACACGCAGAAGCCGTCCGCGGCCGAGCGGCAGCGGGCGTACGGCTTGATCGCACTCGGATTGGGCGGCGCAGCCGCGTTGTCCTGGTTGTTCAGCGGCACGGCGGGTTCGGTGCTCGCGCCGTTCTTCGTCGTCGCGATCGGTGCAGCCTTGGTGTGGCGCGAGTTCGACTCCGACGGTCCCCGTACTGTCATCGGCTTGCCGCAGCGGCCTACCGTTCTGACGTGGGCGCGGGTGGTCGGGGGAGCCACCTTGATCATCTTGGGTCTTGGCGTTGTCGTCCTTGCTCAGGTCGACCTCGAAGCACTGCGCTCGTCTCTCTTGGCGGTGGTCGTGACGCTGATCGGTGTCGGTTTGTTGACGGTGCCGCTGTGGCTGCGGATGTGGCGTGCTCTCGGCGCCGAGCGTGCGGCCCGAATTCGCAACGACGAACGTGAAGAGATTGCGTCGCATCTACACGACTCCGTCCTTCAGACGTTGGCTCTGATTCAGAAGCAGTCCGACAACCCACAAGAGGTGGCGCGCCTGGCCCGCGGTCAGGAACGCGAGCTGCGCAAGTGGTTGTTCAGCGGCGGCGACATCGACCACACGAGCCTGACGGAAGGCCTGAAGATCATCGCCGGTGAAGTGGAAGACCAGCACGGTGTCACGGTCCGTCCCGTCACTGTCGGCGACGTACAACTCGAAGGCGAAGGCGTCGAGAACGGCCTGCCCAAGGAAGCGTTCACCGCGCTCCTCGGTGCGACGCGTGAAGCTCTCGTGAACTCGGCAAAGCACTCGGGGGAGAAGGAAATCAATCTGTTCGCCGAGGTCGAGGGTGATCAGGTCAGTGTGTTCGTTCGTGATCGCGGCGTCGGATTCGACGTCGACGCGGTGCCGGAGGATCGCCAGGGGCTGGCCAAGTCGATTCGTGGTCGAATCGAGCGGCGCGGTGGCCGCGTCGTGGTTCGATCCGACATCGGAAAGGGCACCGAGATCCGCGTGCACATGCCGCTCGGTGACTCTGCTCTAAAGTGGGACCAGACTGCTGACCGTGTCGACAACCCCGAGGAACAGCCCCAGTGACTTCGCTTGCGCCGCCCCCGTACCGCGTATTTCTTGTCGACGATCATGCAGTGTTCCGCTCCGGGGTGAGGGCCGAGCTCTCGCGCGAGACGGATATGGATGTCGTCGGTGAGGCCGGCGGCGTCGCGGAGGCAATCGCCGGTATCAACTCGACGAAGCCGCATGTCGTTCTGCTCGATGTCCACATGCCCGACGGTGGTGGAGTGGCAGTTCTGCGTGGAATCGATTCGGGCCCGGTGTGCCTGGCGCTCAGCGTTTCCGATGCCGCCGAAGACGTGATCGCGGTGATCCGCGGCGGTGCGCGCGGGTATGTGACCAAGACGATCTCGGGATCCGAACTTGCCGAGGGCGTACGACGCGTTGCCGGTGGTGACGCGGTGTTCGGGCCGCGCCTGGCAGGTTTCGTGTTGGACTCCTTCACCGGACGCTCCAATGCACCCGAGCCACAACTCGATCCGGAACTCGACTCGCTCACTCCGCGAGAACTCGAAGTGCTCAGATTGCTGGCACGTGGGTACACCTACCGTGAAATTGCCGAGGACCTGGTGATTTCCGTGAAGACCGTCGAGACTCACGCATCGAACGTTCTGCGAAAGACTCAGCAGTCCAATCGCAATGCGCTGACACGTTGGGCACATCGCCGACAGATCGACTGAATTTCCGCGCACCCTTTCGCGATTGCGAGTGAAGGCGCACCATGGACCGATGACGGAACCACTGGCGCTCGCGTCGAGACGTGGGCGTTGGGTTGTCGCCGCCACCGTTCTCGGCTCGAGCATGGCTCTCCTCGACGGCACCGTCGTCAACATTGCTCTGCCGCAAATCGGCGAGGACTTGAATTCCGGTGTCGCCGGGCTGCAGTGGACTCTGAGTGGATACACCTTGGCATTGGCGTCGCTGATACTGCTCGGGGGAGCCCTCGGCGATCGTTGGGGTCGGCGGCGGGTATTCGTGTGGGGGACGGTCTGGTTCGCGGTCGCGTCGTTGCTGTGCGGAATTGCACCTGACATCACGTTTCTGGTGATTGCGCGGATCCTGCAGGGAGTGGGAGCTGCGCTCTTGACGCCTGGCAGCCTTGCCATCATTTCCGCGTCACTTCGCGAGGAGGACCGCGGTGCGGCGATCGGCTTGTGGTCGGGCTTGGGTGGTGTCGCCGGCGCTATCGGTCCGCTGTTCGGTGGTTGGCTGGTGGAAGTGGCGGGATGGCGATCGGTGTTCCTGCTCAACATTCCGTTGGCGATCGTCGTGGTGTGGGCAGCGGTGCGCCACGTGCCCGAGAGCCGCGATCCGCATCCGCCCGAGCACCTGGACGTGGTCGGATCTGCCTGCGCAGTAGTCGGTCTCGGGGCGCTGACGTACGGGCTGATCGAAGTCAACCCGATAGTCGGGCTGGTCGGGGTGCTCGCGCTGTGCCTGTTCGTTGTGGTGGAACGTCGATCGCCGAGTTCGTTGGTGCCGCCGTCCCTGTTTCGTTCGCGGATGTTCGTCGCGGCCAATCTGGTGACTCTCGCGGTCTATGCGGCGCTTGGCGGTGTGTTCTTCCTGCTCGTACTGCAATTGCAGTTGGTCGCGGGGTACTCGCCGGTGGCTGCCGGCGTCGCAACGGTACCGATCACCTTGGCATTGTTGCTGTTGTCTTCGCGCGCGGGCAGTTACGCGCAGACGCACGGACCGCGATTGCCGATGACGGTCGGACCCGCGGTGGCCGCGGTGGGGTTGGTGTTGATGACGCGGATCGGCCCGGATGCGTCGTACCTGACCGTCGTGCTGCCGGGAGTTCTGGTCTTCGGCCTCGGCCTGGCGGTGATGGTGGCGCCGTTGACCGCCGCGGTGCTCGGCTCGGTGCCGGTGGAGCAGTCCGGAATCGCGTCGGGTGTGAACAATGCCGTTGCTCGCACGAGCCAGCTTCTTGCGGTTGCGGCCTTGCCCGCTCTCGTGGGTATCGATGCCGAGAGCCTGGTCGATCCGTCGAGTTTCTCCGACGGTTTCCGGTACGCGATGTACATCTGTGTGGCGCTGCTGTTGATCGGTGCGGCGATCGCCGCGACGCTGATTCGTACTCCGGCAGTTGAGCCTGTTCAGGAAGCGGATTCGGTTGCGTGCAAGCCGCATTGTGATCTGACGGGACCTGCAGTGCAACCGAATCCGATGAGGGACTAGACGCTGATGTCGCGATCTCGGCTGGGCACCAAGGGGATTGCCGCGGCTGGAAATGCCGCGACTATCGCGAAAGCGAGCGGGTAGCCGACCGCGCCGATCAGCGCACCGACCACCGGGCCCACTGCTGACGCGGCAATGAACTGGCCGGTGTTCTGTGCGCCCAACGCCTTTCCTTGCCATTTCGGCCCGGCAGCTTCGGCGACGGATGTGAACGCCAAACCGTTGTCGGCGACGCTGACGGTTGTTGCCAGCAGCAGGATCAGGGCCGGAACGCCCCAAGGCGCTGCGTCGGCTGCTGCCATTGCCAACATGATCGCGGATGCGGAGACGGCAACCAACCTCAGCGGGCCTACTCTGCTTCCGGCGCGATCACTCCAGATGCCGACGACGATGCGGCCGAGCGCACCCACGAACTGGGAGATCCCGATCAGGAGTCCAGCGGGCGCCGCGTCCCAGCCTTGCTCGCTGATCAGCCAGACCAGACCGAACGTCGAGAGGGTGAACTGCGGAAACACCAGCAGTGCCGAGACGACGTGAATGCGCCAGAGGAACCAGTTCGAGCGATAAGGGTTGATCGTCTCGACCGGGATATCTGTGGGCCGTGCCGCCGGGCGCGGGGGATTGACCAATGCGACGGCACAGATCAGGGCGAGGACGCCGTTGAGCGCCACCGACAGTCCGACGGCCGAGCCGATTCCTACGTTCGCGGCGAGAGTCGGGATGGTCAACGACGCAATGGTCACGCCCAGTGGCTGTGACATCTGCCTGATGCCCATCGCAAGGCCGCGCCGATCCTTGGGAAACCAGCCGACCACAACACGCCCACTGGCGGCGTTGGTGCTCGCCGCAGCCATTCCGCCCAGTAGAAATGCGATCCCGAGGAGGGCGTAGTTGTCGGTGGTGGTCGCGGCGAGCGCGGCGATCGCCGTCAGCGCGAGCCCGATGGAGATGACCCATTTCTCACCGAATCTGTCGGCCATCGCTCCCCACGCCACCAAGGTGAGAACCATGCCGAAAGTGGGTGCAGCGGCCAGGGTTCCGGCTTGAGTCAACGAGAGACCGTGCTCGGAATGCAGCAGCGGGATCAAAAAGGCGGGGGTGCTGACGAAGACGGTGCCTGCGGCCTGGGCTGCGACGCCGATTCCGAGCATCGTCCACGCCTTCGGGGAGACGGCCGTCTTTTCCAACCGCGACGCCTGCGTCATGGTGCCCTCCGATTTCTACGCTGTTCGACGATGCCGACGCTACTCGCGTAGTTTCACATGTTGAAACCAGAATCCCATTATTTGGTCAAACGTGGGGGGCCTAGGGTGAGAAGTGCCCACCCCTTTTCGAGCGAACGGTACGACGATCGCCTTGGGTGCGCCGAAAGGTACGTTCGCTCGGGAAGGGGTCAGCGATGGGGCAGGCGAACCGTGAAGATCGTGCGCCCGTCCACCTGGTCGACGCCGATGGTGCCGCCGTGCAAGTGCACGTTTTCGACGGCGAGGGAGAGCCCGAGTCCGCTGCCTTCGCTGCGTCCGCGCGCGGTGTCGACCTTGTAGAACCGCCGAAAAATCGCCTGCCGGTCTTCGGGTGAGATGCCGGGGCCGTGGTCGACGACGGTGATGACGGAGAAACCGGGTTCTGCGCTCAACTCGACGCGAACCGGAGGCGCTCCGTGGCGCAGTGCGTTGCCGACGAGGTTGGCGACGACTATGTCGATTCGACGCGAATCCACTCTGGTGCTGACGTTTTCGGGTGCACGGAGTTCGACGGTTTCTGTCCAACCTCGGCTCTCGAGTGTGCGCTCGGTCAATTCGACGAGGTCGACGTCGTCGAGGACGAGACGCGCCTGTTGTGAGTCGTGGCGCGACATTTCGATCAGATCTTCGACAAGTCGAGTGAGCTTGCCGATCTCACTGCTCACGATGCGCGCTGCAGCGGCGGCGTCTGGCGGAAGATTGGGGATCTCTTCGCGGAGGATTTCGCTGACCGGAACCAATGCCGCCAGCGGCGTTCGAAGCTCGTGGGAGACGTCGGCGACAAATCTTCTCGACTGCTCTTCCGATTCTTCCAGACCTCGGATGACCGCTTCGTTGCGAGCGACCATGTTGTTGAATGTTGTTGTGACCTGGGCAAGTTCGGCTACTCCATCCTCGGGGAGCCGGACGCTCAGGTCGCCGTCGGCGGCGCGGGCGGCGGCCTCGTCCAGGCGTTTGAGCGGACGGACCAGCGTCGACGCGATCCAGAGTCCGAGCAGACCGCTCACCAGCACACCCGCCGCGAGGGTGAGACCGACAGCTCGAAGCAGGTCGTCGAACTTGTCCTGCACCCCTACCAGCGGCCGGATGGTGACGGCTTTGACCAGTGTCTCGTTGTCGTAGCCGTCGTCTGCAGTCATGTCCACGACATTGACCGACATTCCCAACATGATGCGCTGGGAGTCGAGTCTCTCGAAGCGGATCAGTTTGGGACTGTCCAAACCCTCTTCGAAGCTGGGTGGGATTGTTGCCGCATCCACTGATCCTTGACGGATGACTTCGCCGTCGACGATCAGAGTCATGTCGGACTGGAAGATCTGGTCGAGGGTGTCAGGTGTCAACCCGTCTACCGGCGGTCCGTTGCTGTACTGCAGTTCGTCGCGAAATTGTGCCGTTGCCACGTCCTGAGCGTTGGAATAGATCCACGACCGCGCCATGAACGAGACGACACCTGCGGTTGCTCCGGCGATGATCACGACGATTGCGATGAACACGAGCACGAGCCTGGTCCGAAGACCGTCGACCCGAAGCCAGGTCGGTCTCATCGGGCCGGGCTGGTGTTGAAGCGATACCCGAACCCGCGCACCGTTTCGATCACGGTCGGTGTGGCTGGGTCGTCCTCGATCTTTCCGCGCAGCCGCTGCACTGCTGCATCGACGATTCGTGAGTCGCCCAGGTATTCCTGGTCCCAGGCTGCGGACAACAACTGCCTGCGGCTGAGAACCTGTCCGGGGTTTTCGGTCAGCGCCAGTATCAGTCGGAGTTCGGTCGGAGTCAGGGTCAGCAGCGTCCCGGCCTTGCGTACCTGCAATGACGACCGATCCAATTCCAGGTCGCCGAACTTCTCTGCGCCCGGCGCCACATCTGAACGCGATGTTGCGGGGGCCGAGCGCCGCACGACGGCTTTGATCCGAGCATCGAGGACACGCGGACTGGCCGGTTTGACGACGTAGTCGTCGGCACCGGCCTCGAGGCCGGCAACAGTGTCGATGTCGTCGGATCTGGCGGTCAAGATGATGATCGGGATCGAACTGCGCGTACGGATGCGTCGACAGATCTCGTAACCGTCGGCTCCTGGCAGTCCGAGGTCGAGGAGGACGAGGTCGGTGGAGCCGAGGACGTCGTCGAAATCGCCGTTACCGTTGGGGCGATGGCTGACGTTGTGCCCGAGTCGGTTCAGTCCCAACGTGATTGCCTCGGCCACCGCTGGATCGTCTTCTATGAAAAGAATGCTCACCATGAGCTCACCTTGGACTCGCCATGATCAGGGGCCTTCTGCGGTCGGAGGAATCTCGGTCAGCCAAGGGTACAGGGGTCACACTTTCGAGAGCCGTTCGTTGCCTGAGTCCGCCAGTACTGCGTGCCGTGCGACGCTGGTGTTCAACGGAAATGCCGACACGGCGAGGGTGTAGCAGCCGACGAGCAGTAGCGCACCGATCACGTCACTCGGCCGGTGCCATTGCAACACGACTACCGAGATCGCGGTCCCGATGGTGATCAGCGCGCCGTTGACTGCAACGACTGCCCGCCACCTCGAGGGTGTGACGAGCACGATCGCGCAGACCAGAGCAGCGATGGCCGTCAGCGTGCCGCTGGGGAAGGAATTGTGCATCACCAGGCCGTTCAGGTCCGGTCGATCCAACGATTGTTTGAGAACCCAGGCCGTCGTGATGGGACCGAGGGTCACGACGACGACGCGTAGGGCCAGCGCAATCGGGTTGTTGCGCAATGTGATCATGAGTGCCACGAGCACTCCTCCCACTATCAGTATCGGAGTGACGAGGCCGATGAACTCGGTGGAGAACACACTGAGTCCTTCGGAGGTGGCCGCGCCCACCATGAGTTGTTGGTCGACGATCTGACCACCAGTCGTGTTGACTGCCAGTTCGAATTCGACGACTCCGAGGATCAGGAGTGCCAGTGCGGCAATCAGTCTCGCGGGTTTGACTCGAGTCATGATCAGCCTTCCGCTCTCTCGTCCGAAGGGTTGCTCAGTTGGGGCGGGCATTCCCCGCCGGGAGTGGTTGCCAATTCGAAATGCCACATCTCGTTGGCATAGGTCTGACAGAGGCCGTAATCATTGCCGTGCTGGATGAGCCAGTCGTCGGCATCGGTCGGTCCGATGTCGACGGCTTGTCCGCTGACATGCTTCGACAGACTCGGGGAGTGCACCCATTTGGACGCTTCGTTCATGCTGCCGTACTTGACGACGGCTTCGTCGAACAGTCGCTGTTGGTATGCGGCGGACCGCCAACCCGAGGTGACGTGCATGTTCACTCCGGAGGCCTGTGCGTCGGCCGCTGCCGACTGCAGCGCCGCGAGCAGTGCGGAATCGAGACGGGCGAGTGCAGGTACATGGGTATCCTGCACGCTGATGCCGTCCTCGATCTCGCCGCCTGCAGGTCCTGTATCAGGCTGAGTGGCAAGGTAATTACCACTCTTGGGCTTTGCTTCTTCTGTGTACGAGCATGCGCTGAGCGTGAGCGCACCGAGTACGACTGCACCGAGTGCGGCGAGGCGGATTATTCCGCGGTGGCTGGGCATACAACAGAGACTGCTCGGTCAGTGTCACCGTCAGGTGGTCGCCGTTCGTCGACGGTGTCACGGTCTGAAACAGCTCTGTAACAGGACGGAACGGGGCTGGTGAGCGCGCTTTACGCGGGGCGCGGGATCGATGCGAAAGTCGACAGTTCGAACCACGAAGGCAAGCTACGACGCAACGCCGTAGGCCCCGAAATGGTGACGTCACCTGACCGTATGGCGTCCGACCAGGTCAGGTTACCGCGCCAGATCTCGGTCATCGGTCGCAAGCCCGCAGAGACCGACACCGCAACGTCGAAACCCGGATCGATATCGCACATGTCCACCTCCCCGGAATTGATGACGAGCCACCAGTTTCGCGAATGTTCACGCACTCCGGAGAAAACGAAGTGCACCACGGTCTTTCCGTCGGGAACCACGGAGTGATCCACGCGTCGATGCATGTCCCACAGCAGCAGTTTCGGATCCAGGTCTTCATCGCCCAGCTCGCCGATCCACCTGGTACCCCAGATTCCGAGAGCTTCGACCACAGGGCGCAGTTCTCGGCCCGCGTCGGTCAATCGGTAACTGACGACGCAGTCGGTTTCTTCTCGCTCCACTATGCCTGCGATCGCGAGTTGGTGCAGCCGCGTGGAGAGCAGAGTCGGTGACATTCGCGGAAGTCCGCGTCGGAGATCGTTGAAATGGTCGCTTCCCATCATCAGTTCGCGGAGGAGAAGCAGCGTCCACCGCTCGTCGAGTAGCTCCATCGCCTTGGCGACGGGGCAGAACTGGTGGTACGAGGACCCCATCATTCGATCGTAGGCCTCTGGAGTGCTCCGGTACAGATTTCGTACTGGAGCGGAGTGAACCGTCGTCGTAGCGTCGAAGTAACGGCATGAATGTTGTCGGGCTCCGAGGTTGTTGGGCTCCGAGTACCAAAAATATTGAAGGAGAACGGTAATGAGTGAATCGACGGAAACGCTCGGGCTGGATCGTGAGCTGAAGGCCAAGCATCGGGCCATGTGGGGTCTCGGTAACTATCCGGCGGTGGCCACGCAGGTCATTGCGGAACTCGGGCCGGTACTGGTCGGCGAGTGCGGTGTGCAGAAGGGTGACCGCGTGCTGGACGTCGCGGCGGGGTCCGGCAATGCCGCCATTCCGGCGGCCGCGCTGGGTGCGCAGGTGATTGCCACTGACCTGGCTCCCGAATTGTTCGTAGCGGGTAAGGAGGCCGCTTCCCTCGCCGGAGTCGAATTGGACTGGCAGGAGGCCGATGCCGAGGCTCTTCCTTTCGGCGACAACGAGTTCGACGTGGTGCTCTCGTGCGTCGGTGTGATGTTCGCACCGCATCATCAGCGCGCCGCGGACGAACTTGTGCGAGTATGCCGACCCGGCGGAATGATCGGAGTGCTGAGTTGGACTCCGACGGGATTCATCGGCGAGATGTTCAAAACGATGAAGCCGTACGCACCGCCGCCGCCTCCTGGTTCGCAGCCGGCGCCTTTGTGGGGCGATGAGAACCATGTTCGTGATCTGCTCGGCGATGTTGCCACGAGGAAAGACGTACTTCGTGTGGACACATTCAGCGGGCCGGAAGAGTTCCGTGATTTCTTCAAGAAGAATTACGGGCCGACCATCGCGGTGTACCGGAACATCGCCGGAGATCCCGACCGAACGCAGGCGCTGGACCGCGCTCTGCTCGAGTTGGCGGAAAGGTACGGCAGCGGAAGCGAACCGTTCACGATGGAGTGGGAGTACCTGCTGGTCACCGTGACACCCGATAGGGGAGGTGCGTGATGACGACGGTCGAGTTCGCGCCACTGAAATCGGCGATCACAGGTTCTGTGTTCGGCCCCCGAGATCCGGAGTACGACGACGCCAGATCGATCTGGAACGGGCAGATCGATCATCGTCCGGCGGTGATCGCCAGGTGCCGGTCGGCGTCGGATGTGGCTGTGGCACTTGCATTTGCCAGAGCCCATTCGTTGGAGGTTTCGGTCAGAGGTGGCGGGCATTCCTACCGAGGCACATCGGTGTGTGAAGGCGGAGTGATGATCGATCTCAGTGCGATCAACGTAGTCAGCGTCGCCCCGTCAGCGAAGCGAGCCAGGGTCGGTGGTGGTGCGACGATCGCCGACCTCGACAAGGCGACGCAGGAACACGGGTTGGCGGTGACCGGCGGAGTGATCAGTGATACCGGCGTCGGTGGCCTGACACTCGGTGGTGGCATGGGGTGGTTGACCCGCACGCTCGGCCTGGCGATCGACAATCTGGTGTCGGCAGAGGTGGTGCTCGCCGACGGTTCGATCGTTCGAGCCTCCGAGAACGATCACAGCGACTTGTTCTGGGCACTGCGCGGTGGCGGCGGAAATTTCGGAGTGGTCACCGAGTTCGAGTACCGTCTGAGCGAGATCGGTCCGGAAGTGCATCTGGGACTGTTCTTCTGGGGGATGGAGGACGGACCCGCAGCGCTTCGTCTGTGCCGCGAGGTAGTGCCTGCCCTGCCGAGAAATGCGGGTGCGATGGTTGCCGTCAGTTTGTCCGCGCCGCCGGCGCCGTTTGTCCCGGATCAATTTCACCTACTGCCCGGATACGCGTTGCTGGTAGCCGGTTTCGGATCGGAAGTAGAACACTCGAACGCGATTGCGCCGATTCGAGAGGGCTTGCCGACGCTTTTCGAGTTCGTCACTCCGATCCCGTACGTCGGCTTGCAGTCGATGCTCGACGAATCGGAACCGTGGGGTGCGTACGCCTATGAGAAGGCTTTGGACCTGGTGGATTTCTCCGACGACGTGATCGATGTTCTGACCGAACAAGCGGGCAAGAAATCGTCGCCGATGTCCTTCATGCCGATCTTTCCGCTGCAGGGAGCTTTCACTTCCGTCGGCGAGGACGACACAGCGTTCGGTGGTTCTCGCACACCGCATTACGTGTGCAATATGACGGCGACGGCCACCGATGCCGGGACGCTGGAATTGGATCGATCGTGGGTGCGTGAGACCTGGGAAGCCTTGCGTCCGTTCTCGTCCAACCAAGGCGGGTACGTCAACTTCATGACCGACGTCGACGAGGACCGAGTGCGAGCTTCCTACGGCGCGGGGAAGTACGCGCGGTTGTCCGCAGTCAAGGCGAAGTACGACCCGGACAACGTGTTTCACCTCAATGCAAACATTCTGCCTGCGTGAAGCTTGTGCTCAGACCGTGAACACCAGTCAGGCGGTGAACACCAGGATGACGACGATCAGTGCGGCCAAGACGATGACGGCGACCATGCCGGTCATGGCGAGGGGAGCCCACGCGACTACCTTGTCGCGGGTGCTGGCATCGGCGGGTCCGGTCGGCATCCGCGGCGGCCAGGAGAACATGTCCATCGGACTGGGAACGTTTCGCAGTGGCGTGTTCTGTTGCACTGCAGGAAGTCCGGTGACCGTGGAGCCGGTCAGGCGATTGCGGCGGTGTGGGTCGGCGAGTTGTGTGGTGCGGTGAGCCCACGCCGGCACGGCGCCTTCGGACGAGTAGACGGGAGCGTCGATCAACTGATCGATCGTGCCGCCGCCGGTCGCGGCTGCGGCGAGCGCGTCGCGTGCCTGAGCCATCGTCGGCCGACGGGTCGGGTCCGGCTCGAGGAGCTGAAGGAGAACATCGGTGAGCGGTCCAGACTTGGTGGGTCGGTAGATCTCGGCCTTGGCGACACGATGCAGTAGGGCGATGGCGTCCGAGTCGATGCCGAAGGGCGGTTGGCCCTCGATCACCGTGTAGAGCGTCGACCCGAGTGAGAAGACGTCGCTGGCCTCGGTGGGGTCGTCGCCGCGGGCAACTTCGGGTGCGAAGTACGCGGGAGTGCCGGTGATGACCTCGTCCTGGGTGTCGGACACGTCGCTCTTTGCGCGGGCGATGCCGAAGTCGCTGATCTTGACGGTGCCGAGGGACTTGCCTCGGTCGGCGATCAGGATGTTGCCGGGTTTGATGTCGCGGTGGACGATGCCGGCGGCGTGCGCTTCGGTGAGTGCCGCAGCGATCTGTGCGCCGATCTGCGCGACTTCGAGTGGTGGCAACGTGTCCGCCAGGTTCATGGCCTGGGCGAGGCTGCGGGCCGGGAAGTACTCCATGACCAGCCAGGGTTCGCCGGACTCGATCGCGACGTCGTACATGGCGATGGAGTGGGGATGGGTGAGCTTTGCGGCGTTCCTGCCCTCGCGCAATGTACGTTCGCGGACCTCTTCGGCCGTTTCGGTGTCGAGGCCTTCCGTACTTGTGACCTGTTTCACCGCGACATCGCGGCTGAGGAGGGTGTCGCGGGCCAGCCAGACGGCGCCCATCCCTCCGTCGCCGATCTTGGAGCGGAGTCGGTACCGCCCCGCCAGCAGGTATTCGGGCCCGATGCCCCTCCCGGTCTGCTCTTGAGCTGTCACATCTCAAGGTTAATGGATTGATGCCACTGTGACGCTCGAGGCTCCTGTGAACTGGGTTTTTGGCTCTGCTTGACGTGTCGGGGGTGACACGGTTTACTGAAAACAGTTCGAAAATATGTTCGAAATTGCTGTTCGTTGGATGCATGTCAGACCCGACTTCCCCGCGGTTTGCCGGCTGGTTATGGATTGCTGCCGAGTGAGTTTTTCCGGTGTTCCGGAGGATGGGGATGACCGAGGTGACCGAGTTGGTAGAGCTGTCGGCAGATGCGGCGGGGTTGTCCCGTCAGGATCGGCTGGCACAGCTCCGCCGACAGATCGCGTCCATTCCCTCGCGAGGCGATACGTCGTTTTCGGGACCGAGTGTTTCCGGGCCCGGTGTTTCTGTGGCCGGTGTTCCTGTGGCTGGTGTTTCCGGGACAAGTGCAGCGGCCTCCGAGAGTGTTGCCGACCGGGACAGGCCGGTCGTGGACCGTGCGCACAAAGCCGGTGTCCTCCCGGTGCCGGAGGGTATCGCCGCATTGTTACCGCAGGGCGGTTTGGTGCGGGGAACCGTGGTGTCCGTCGAGGGTGCAGCGTCCTTGCTTTTGGGATTGGTCGCGTCGGTGACGGCGTCCGGAGGGCATGTTGCAGTCATCGGGCAGCCTCGACTGGGATTGCTGGCGGCGTACGAGATGGGTGCGCAACTGGAACGTCTGGCACTCATTCCGGCGCCTGGGCCGGATCCGGTCGAGATCGCCGCCGTGCTGCTCGACGGTATGGATCTGGTGATTCTGGGATTGGCGGGTGCGTCGGTATCCCCGTCGCGTGCTCGGGCGGTGGTCGCACGTGCTCGGAGCAAGGGCTCGACTCTTGTTGTCACCGAAGGTCACTGGGACGGAGCCGAGGTTCGGTTGGACGCTCGGGTTCATGGCTATGGTGGGTTCGGTCAGGGTCGGGAGTTGGGGCGTGGACGGCTCAGTTCCCTGAGCCTCGCGGTTCGTGCTCGGGGGCGCTCGTTCCAGCCCCGGACCACGCGTCTGGACATCTGCAGTGCAGCCGGGCGGGTCGAGTGGGTACCTTCTCGGCCGGTTGAGGATGTGTCGTCGCAGGTGGTGTCGGAGCAGGTGATGCCGGAGCAGGTGGTGTCGTCGCAGGTGGTGTCACTGTGAGCAGAGTTCTGGCGTTGTGGTGCCCGGACTGGCCGGCGGTGGCAGCGGCAGCGCTTGCCGATCTTCCGGCCACACATCCCGTCGCGGTCACCTCGGGTAATCGGGTGATCGCATGTTCGGCGACGGCTCGTGCGGAGGGAGTGCGACGAGGCCTGCGCCGACGCGAGTCGCAGGCTCGCTGCCCGGAACTGTATGTGGCGATGGCAGATCCGGAACGCGATGCAAGATTGTTCGAGCCGGTGGCCGCGGCCATCGACGCGGTGGCACCGGGCGTCGAGGTACTCCGTCCTGGTTTGTTGGTGCTCAGCGCGCGTGGTGTCAGTCGGTACTTCGGTTCTGAGGAAGCTGCGGCGGAACGATTGGTGGATCAGGCATCTGCTGCGGGTGTCGAGAGTCAGGTGGGGGTGGCAGATCAGCTGTCCACGGCGGTCATTGCCGCGCGCCGGGCAGCGCTGGTGCCGCCGGGGGAGGGAGCACGGTTTCTGGCGCCGCTACCCATGCCGGAGTTGGCTGCCGAGCCCAGCCTGTCTGCACCGCATCGCGGGGAGTTGGTGGATCTGCTGCGCAGGCTCGGGATCAGAACCATCGGTGCTTTTGCGGATCTGCCGGCAGTGGACGTCGCTTCGCGTTTCGGTGCCGATGCGGTGCTCGCGCATCGTGCGGCGCGCGGTGAACCCGAACGGCCACCGTCGGCGCGGACACTTCCGCCGGACCTGGAGGTGGAGCAGCATTACGATCCGTCGATCGAGCGGGTGGATGCCGCAGCGTTTGCCGGGCGCGCCTTGGCGAGTCTCCTGCACGACAAGTTGTCTGCTGCCGCGGTGGCGTGCACCCGTCTGTCGATTTCGGCCAGCACGGGTAACGGTGAAAATCTTTCTCGGACTTGGCGTTGCGCCGAACCTCTGACGCCGGAGGGGACGGCCGATCGAGTGCGATGGCAACTGGATGGCTGGCTCACCGGGCGCAGTGAGACCCGGCCAACCGCAGGCATAGCCGTGTTGCGTCTGGAACCGGTGGAGGTGGTCAGTGCCGGCGCTTTGCAGTTGGGGCTGTGGGGCGGTGTCGGCGACGAGGAGGAGCGAGCCAGGCGAGCATTGGTGCGCGTGCAGGGTCTTCTGGGTGGCGAATCGGTTCAGGTCGGTGTCCTGAGCGGAGGTCGAGGGCCCTTGGAGCGAATTACCTTGTTGCCCTTGGGTGACGAGCGGGTAGCTACCCATGATCCGACAGCCCCGTGGCCGGGCCGTCTGCCACAGCCGTCTCCGGGGTCGATCTTCGTCGACAATCCCAAGGTGTGGCTGGGGGATGTGGCCGGCAACGCCGTGTACGTCACTGAGCGCGGTGTCTTCAGTTCGCAGCCGGGAAGGCTGAAGTGGGGGAGCAAGGAATGGGCAGTGCAGGGGTGGGCCGGGCCCTGGCCGGTTGACGAGCGATGGTGGGACGCTGCCTCGGCACGCACGGCGGCGCGGGCTCAGGTTCTGTTGGAGGAATCGCGTGCGCTGCTGATGATCTGTGAAGGCGGTGGATGGTCGGTGGAGGGTGTGTACGAATGAGCTCGCAGGTATAGCCAGCTGTACCCGCCTGGTCGAGTCGACTGTACGAACAGTAGGGGCGTTGGCACCATCGTCATGCCGTCGCTCGGCTCCTAGCGTTGATGACATTCAAAAAGTAACCGTTGCAATGATTCTCACCGTTGCAACTCTTTACGAGGAGTGTCATGGCAACGGCGGGTCGACCTGAAGTTTCCGGAACCGATCGACTTCACTACGAGCAGACGGAGCTGCACGACGCACAACTTCTGGCGTACGACGAGTCTGGCGAAGGCCGGATCGTGGAGGTGTTCGGCGATGTCGCCACAGCCGAGCACATCGTCATCTTCGTGCCGGGCAACGACAACGGATTGGGAAACTACTTCGACGAGAACCGTCCGACAGGACCACGAGCGAGCGGATGGACACTGGGAAGAATGCTCCGAACGCTCGGACGGAACGACCACGTCGCGGTGATCGTGTGGGTCGGCTATCGGACGCCGTGGGGATTTCTCGAGTCGTTCTCGCGGACACTCGCAGAACGCGGTGCGATCGATCTGGCGCGATTGACACGCATCCTGCCGCATTCGGCGCATGTGACGCTCGTCGGACACAGCTACGGGGCCGTGGTGTGCGGACTCGCCCTCCCGTCGGCGCGAGTAGACGATTGTGTGGTGCTCGGTAGCCCGGGGATGGGGACCAGTTCTCGCGAGGACCTGTGCTTTGCCGGAAATCTCTGGGCCGCGCTGGGGCCGTCGGACTGGATTCGGTATTTCCCACGCGTGAAGATCGGTCGCCTCGGGCACGGCCCGTCTCCAGTTCGGGCGCAGCACGGAGCTGTTGTTTTCGACACCGGTGCCATTCGAGGGCATTGTGGATACTTCGCCGATGCAAGCGAGTCGCTGCGCAACATCGCGAGGATCGGGCTCGGTCGCTACGACGAGGTCACGCGGCCAGGGCAGTTGCCGCCTCGGCTGACAGCTTCAGCAATCCACGAGGACAGGTCTATCCTGGGAACTCGTGAGTGTCGCTAACGTACGAAGTGCCGGCGGGGTCCAGATCAGCTACCGCGATTCCGGCTCGCATCCCAGTGTTGCCGATCTGCCTCCGGTAGTCCTCGTGCACGGAATGGGTGGCGACAGCGGTACCTGGGACAAGTTCGCGCGGACCTTGCGATCACGCAACCGGCGAGTTGTCTCGGTCGATCTTCGCGGCCACGGCCGGAGCGCTCGGGCGTCGTCGTATCTGTTCGACGAGTTCGCCGACGACGTCATGGACGTGTGTGATCATCTCGAACTCGATCAGGTGGATCTCGTCGGCCATTCGCTCGGCGGGCACGCGGCGTCGTTGATCGCGCAGAAACGACCCACCGTGGTGCGGAAGTTGGTCATCGAGGAAGCGCCGTTGCCGCTACGCACAGGTGACGCAGAACAGGTATTCGCGAGGAAATTGCCGAGTGTGCCAGAACTGTGGCATGCAACAACAAGTCTGGTGCGGCACCCGCGAGCTGCGCTCACGTTCGATCGCTCGATGACGCGGTCCGCGCTCGAGCAGTTCCGCCGACCGGATCCGCAGTGGTGGGATCGGTTGCCGCTCATCGAAGCTGACATGTTGTTCCTGCGTGGAGGTCTGGGCGGGATGGTGGATCCCGATCGCCTCGACGCTGTTGCAGCCACCGTCGCGCGCTGCGAATTGGTCTCGTTCCGTACCGGCCACAGTGTCCATCGCGACGGCCATCGCCAATTCGAATCCGTTGTGTTGCCGTTCATTTCCTGAAAGCGCAATACTCGATCAGTTCCGGCAAGAACCCATCCGCTACGCGTGCGGCACCGAATGTACTTCCATGCATACCAACGGCAACGACTGGTCCGCACACGAATACGTCGACGCGGTAGCACGATCCGTTCACGGTGAGACCGTCCGATGGCCGCAGGGACCGAGTATGGATGCGGTGATCGTTCTGCCAGTTCATGCCCGAAACCATCCGGGGAAGAATGCGGTTCTGCTCTGGAATCACGACTTCGGTTGGTCGTGGGGTGTCGAGGAGGCTGACGTGCGAAGGACGATTTCGATTGTCGACCCTCTCGGTATCGGCCGGACACCGGATCCGCTGCGCTGCGCGGATCGAGTCATCGAACTGATCAGCGCCGAGGCAGTTTGCTCGCGCATGTGTAGCGAACACTGATTCGGTCAACTCTGGGGCCACAACGCCTCCGAGAGGACGACGCCCGTGAACCCAGAGAACGTTCCTGCATCGCACTGTCATTCATTGCCGCGCCGGACGTTCCTCGGTGGCGTCGGTGCTCTTGTCCTCGCCGGAGTGGCAGACGTGGCAACCGGCGCGGCGAGCGCGGCGCCGGCGAAAGCATCGCCCGCCGATCGGTTTCCGCAGAAACCCAACATCGTTGTCATCATCACCGATCAGGAGCGCCGGCCGATGTATTGGCCGCAGGGCTGGGCTGATCAGAATCTGCCCAACCGCAAGAGGATTGCCGATCACGGGCTGACGTTCGACCAGGCAGTGTGCAATACCGCGATGTGCTCGCCCAGTCGTAGTACGTTCTTCACCGGCCTCTTTCCCGCGCAGCACGGGGTCACCAGAACCCTCACCGAAGGCGGCACTGTCTCACCCACCGAGCCACAGTTACAAGTCTCCGAGCAGAACATGGCAAAGCTGCTGGCGTCGGCCGGCTACAACGTTCAGTACCGGGGGAAGTGGCATCTGAGCAAAGGCGTCGAGGGTGGTGATCCGACAAGTGACGATGTAGCGGGATTCGGCTTCGAAGGGTGGATTCCCCCCGACGCGGGTCAGGACACCAATCCGGACCACTTCGGTGGCGGGTGCGCCGACCATGATCGCCGTGTTGCCGAGGAGGCAGTCGATTTCCTCTCCGGATCTGCGGTCGCATCCGGGCAGCCTTGGGCGCTCATCGTCTCGTTCGTGAACCCACACGACGTCCTCGCGTACCCCCAGACCTGGAATGCGATGAACGGAACGTGCGACAACTATGGATCGGACGCGCCAGGCGCCTTCGAGCAGGGGATCGACTTGCCGCCCACTTTCGACGAGATCCTGGCACTCAATCACAAACCGACAGCGCAGGTTCAGTCGGAATTGCTACTCGCAGCCGGGCTCGGGCCGCTGCTCGGGCCTGATCAGGCACGCAACTACATCAACTTCTACGCCTACATGCACAAGGTGGTCGACGAACACATCGGCAGCGTGCTCGACGCGATCGAAGCCACCCCGCAGATGCTCGACGACACCGTGATCGTACGGATGTCCGATCACGGAGAGATGGGGATGAGCCACGGAGGTTTGCGGCAGAAGGTGTTCAACGCCTACGAGGAAACGCTGCGCGTTCCACTGGTCATCAGCAACCCCCTGCTGTTTCCCGAACCCGTTCGCACAGACGCCTTGGCGTCGTTGATCGACGTGATGCCCACTCTCGCCACTCTCGCCCAAGCGCCAGCGCGTGAATCGTGGAACTTCTCGGGTACCGATCTGACACCGGTCATCATCGACGCTGCCGCCTACCCCCACGGTCCCAGCGCGCAGGTTCAGGACACGATTCTGTTCACCTACGACGATCAGAATTGTGCGACGCCCGACGGTCAGAACATCGTCACGCAGCCCAATCACATCCGCTGCATCCGGGAGAGCCGGTGGAAGTACACGATGTACTTCGATCCTGCGGGAGTTGCTGCGCCGCAATACGAACTCTACGACTTACAAGCCGACCCCTTGGAACTGAACAATCTAGCCAATCCGCTCAATATCGGCTCGTATCGGCCGGATCTGGCGGCTCAGATGAACGCCAAGCTCTTCGCAGTGATGGAGACCAAGGGCGTTTCTCTGAAGGAATAGATCGAATTTCGCCAAAACTGATTCACGTTTCAGTTCTGCGGGCATGCTGATGGGGCATCTGTCTTCGGTTCGGGAAGAAGGAATGTCATGACTGTCACCTCGCCGGGGCGAGAAGGTTTCAGTACTCTTCGGTCGGGAGGGTTGAACTGGGATTCGTTCCCACTCCGATTGTTCACCAAGGGAAATGCCAAATTCTGGAACCCAACCGACCTCGATTTTTCCCAGGACGCTCGTGACTGGCAGGAGCTGACCAGCGAGCAGCAGCGCAGCGCCACCTTCCTGTGCGCGCAGTTCATTGCCGGTGAAGAAGCCGTCACCGAAGACATTCAACCGTTCATGAAAGCGATGTCGACCGAGGGGCGATTCGGCGACGAGATGTACTTGACGCAGTTCTGTTTCGAGGAAGCCAAGCACACCCAGGTCTTTCGGCTGTGGATGGACGAAGTGGGATTGACCAGCGATCTGCATTCCTACGTCGCTGACAATCCGTACTACCGGCAACTGTTCTACGAGGAGTTGCCTTCGTCGCTACGCATTCTCGAGACGGATCCGAGTCCGGTCAACCAGGTGCGTGCCAGCGTCACGTACAACCACGTCATCGAGGGCAGTTTGGCGTTGACGGGCTACTACGCCTGGCAGAAAGTCTGTGCGACGCGCGGAATCCTGCCTGGCATGCAGCAATTGGTGCGAAAGATCGGTGACGACGAGCGACGGCACATGGCTTGGGGGACGTTCACCTGCCGAAGGCACGTAGCTGCCGACGATCACAACTGGGACGTCGTCCAGCAGCGGATGGGTGAACTCATGCCCATGGCACTCGGAATGATCAACTGGGTCAACGATCAATTCGAGGTGCAGCCGTTCGGTTTGGACAATCAGGAGTTCCTCGAGTACGCCGCAGACCGTGCGCAGCGCCGACTTTCGGCGATCGAGTCCGCGCGCGGGCGCGACGTCGCCGAGATCGACCTCGACTATTCGCCGGAGACCCTCGAGGAAAAGTTCGGGGCGGAAGATGCCGCTGCGATGAGTGAGGCGGCCAAATGACAGCGAATTCTATTGGGGCCAAGCCGAGTTCTGGATGACCTCGACAAAATCGATGTGCCGAAATCCCGGCACAAAATGTTCGAGTACGTCAGCGTTGACCGTCCCGAATGTACTTTCGGGACGGTGCTTGAAGCCTTCGGTGAAAGCCTTCAAGATCTGATTCTTGAAATCCGGGCGCGGGTGAGCGGCGGTGACGGCGTCAATGTCGGCCTGGTCGAGTTCGCTGTATCCGATTCCGAGTACATCGGTCTCCACACCCGCTGTCACCAAGGCGATTTCGGGTTCCAATCGGGAGGGGATCTCGGGCGTCGTGTGCAGAGCGATGCCTTCCCACACTGTGCGGATGTCGGTTTCGTCGACTCCGTAGCCGGTGAGGAATCGCCGCGCTTCGTCGGCGCTGTCCAATTCGAAACGTGACGTACTGTCCCGGAATTTCGCGGTGAGCCCCAGGTCGTGGAACATGGCGCCGACGTAGAGCAATTCGGGGTCGGCCTGCAGACCCAGACGCGCTCCTTGAAGCGATCCGAAGAGGAAGACACGTCGCGAGTGGTGAAACAGTAACTCGGACGCCGTATCTCGTACCAGCTCGGTGGCGTCGGCAGCCATCTTCGAATCGGGGATTTTCACACCGGCAATGATCGTGGTCATCGGTACCTGCTCTGCTCGTCGTTGCTGCGAATTTCTCGGTCTATCCCAGTGTCGGTCGAGCACGCCCGCGGGCGCACCCTGATCTCGGCCATACTGTCCACAGATCAGGACGAAGGAGAGCGCATCGTGACCGCAGTGCATCGAGTTGCCGTCCTGGTGTTCGACGGCGTCAAACTGCTCGACGTCGCAGGTCCGAGTGAGGTGTTCGCGGAAGCCAATCGCGGCGGGGCGAACTACGAGTTGGTGATCTGCTCGGTAGGTGGACACGATGTCGACTCGTCGACCGGGATGCGTATTCCGGTCGACCGTGACGTTGTAGATTCCGGTTCTTTCGACACATTGCTGGTCATGGGTGGAGACGTGTTCCCGTCGACGCCGGTGAGTCCGGAACTGCGCGAGGCAGCGAGCGATCTGGCGGGGCGTTCGGGCCGGGTTGCCTCGATCTGTACCGGGACATTCATTCTTGCGGCGAGTGGATTGCTCGACGGACGCCGCGCTACGACACATTGGCAACACACGGCAACGCTGGCGCGCGCCTATCCACAGATCACGGTGGTTCCTGACGCCATCTTCATTCAGGATGGCGCGGTGTTCTCGTCTGCGGGTGTGACCGCCGGCATCGACCTCGCGCTCGCATTGCTCGAGCGTGATCATGGTGCAGAAATGGCTCGACGCGTCGCACAACTTCTGGTGGTATTTCTCCAGCGTCCAGGCGGACAGTCACAGTTTTCGCCCTCGCTCAGTGGGCCGCGGCCTCGGGTCCCTGCGCTCCGAGAAGTGGTCGACGCCGTCGCGGCCGATCCGGCGGGGGAGTATTCGGTCGAGCAACTGGCTGCCCTGGCGCACCTGAGCCCGCGTCATCTGACGAGGCTCTTTCGCGAAGAATTAGGGACGACGCCGGCCAAATACGTCGAGTTGATCCGTTTCGACTCTGCGAAGGCGCTCCTCGATGCCGGCCACTCGGTGACCGAAGCCGCGCAGTTGGCGGGATTCGGCAGTTCGGAATCCCTACGACGAGCATTTTCGACTCATCTCGGAATCTCGCCCCAGGTGTACCGTCGTCGGTTTCAAGCGTTCGGCTAGGACTGACTTTCGTGCTTGCCTTGTGGCGGGCTCATGCCCTGCTTGTCGAGCCAGGCAAGGCTGTAATCGGCGATCTCACGCCAACCGTGGTCGATGGTCAGCGAGTGACCTCGGTCGCCGAATACCTTGTATTCGTTGATCGTCGGGGCCTTGGCGTACTTCTTGAACGAGCTGTCCGAACTGGCCTTCGGTACTGTGCGATCCTTACCGCCGCCGATCATCAGGAGGGGGCCGCGGCGGGCGTTGAAATCCACTGCAGCGGGGCTGTGGGGCGCGAAGTTGGCGAGTGCTGCCTCGAACAACGGCCGTCCGGGGGCGGGAATTGCATACTGCTCGAACAGGGCGTCGGACTCGTCCTGGGACACGGCGCTGGCGAAGGACTTGTGGAACGATTTTCTGTTGTGTGAGTAGGCCTTCCGGTAGTTGCCGGGGTTGGACAGGACAGGGAACACGCTTCCAAGCTGAACGAGAGGAAGTTTCAACACACCTTTGGGCTGAGCGGGGTCGATGGCAATTGCCGCGGTCGCCAACTTCTGGCCCAGCAGTTTCTGCGCGATCAAACCTCCGAACGAATGCCCGACCACGATCGGTGGTTCGTCGAGATCAGCGATCACCTTGGCGTAGTGGTCCGTCACGTCGTCGATGCCGTGTCCCGCGATGTCCTCCGGGTGTTCGCGCGTCTCACCCACCGTGGACGCATCCCCTGGCCATCCGGGTGCCATCGTGGCGTACCCCTGCGCGTTGAAAACCTGCGCCCAGGGATCCCACGTGGTCGGGTGCATCCAGAGTCCGTGGATGAACAGAACAGTCGGGTTGGACTTGGGCGACATGCGCGCTCCCCGCTATCGGACCGATGATCGATACGGGATGCCCGCTTTTTACAACCTCACGCATATTTTGTTGAGCTTTTCCGTCGGGTCATCCCGTTCTGTTGTTCGAAGATGGCACGATCGTGGCATGGCACTAACCGGCTCTGCGAACACGATGGCACTGTGGACCACCGCTTTTGTTGTCTCACAAGCAAACATTGCGCGTTTACTCGGGCCGGTGGCTCCTAAAGTATTGGAAGTGCAGACGGCGTTTTCCGCTCGTCGGTACCTCGAGATCTTGGACTCCATGGAAGCGGAGGCCAGGGCGCGATTTCGTAGTCACTACTACCCGGACTTCGTACATCCCGCGATCTACGCGATGGCTTTGCGGTCCGCAGGCAAGCGGCTCGGAGAGCGGGTTCCCCTTTCGGTCGCAACTCGGCGCGCGCTTGCCGTAGCGCCGGTGCTGTCGGCGGCGGGCGATTATGTCGAGAACGTGATCGGCCTCCATTTCCTCGATCATCGCGACAGCATCACCGACTCGAGGGTTCGCGCCGCCTCGACGGTCAGTATTGCCAAATGGGTACTCGCACTCGGAACTTTCGGATATTTGTCGCAGGGTTTTGTCAGAGTATGGGTATCGCGAAAATGAGGAGCACTGATGGCAGTCGAACTCGGTACCGAATACTTCGCTGACGGAGAAGAGTTCCGTCGATGGCTGTGCGAGAACCACGAGGCGGTCCCCGGGCTTTGGCTGAAAATGGCCAAGAAGACCTCGTCACACAGTTCGATCGACTACGACCAAGCGTTGGACGTTGCCCTGTGCTTCGGCTGGATCGACAGCCTCTCCCGGCGAATCGACGACGATTTTTTCGTGCAGAAGTTTTCGCGTCGCACTGCGCGGAGTCCGTGGTCCAAACGCAACGTCGAGATAGTCGCCCGCCTTGACGCTGCGGGACTTCTCGAGCCATCCGGCATCGCTGAGATAGAGAAGGCCAAGGCCGACGGTCGCTGGGATCGCGCGTACGAGGGAGCAGCCAAGGCCGAGGTCCCGAAGGACTTTCTCGATGCGCTTGCGGAAAACCCGAAGGCTCGCGAGTTCTACGCGACGCTCAATTCCACGAATCGATTCACCATCGCGTACCGACTGCAGGAGGCAAAGCGTCCGGAGACACGCGCCAGGCGGATCGAGAAGTTCGTGAACCAACTCGCGGAGGGCAAGAAGTTCTACTGAGCTGACTGGGATGGCTGATCGACTTTCAACGTGGCTGACACAATAGGGCTCGTGATCGAAGCCGAGACCTGTTCCGCGCTGTCTGCTGTTGACGAACCGTTGGCAGGCAGCGCTGCCGTCGTGCGGGGTTGGGTATGCCTCGAATTCAATGCCGCTTGGGGCCGTGACGTGCTGGACGGTACGGCCTTGGGGGAGGAGCTTGCCGCCGAGCTGAGTCGGCGAGCTGATGCTGCCGACGTACGAATCATGTTCATTCGGCGACCAGGCCGCACCGATCCGCTGACTGATGGGCACACGGTCTTGCTCGCGCGCTCCGATCCGAGCGACTCGTGGTGCGAACGGTTGCGCATCGATTCACCGGCTGATCTGCTCGACATCGATTTCGCGCTACTCGACGGCCCTCCACCAGGATTGGGCGACTCGGTGGACGAGCCAGTCGTCTTGGTTTGTGCGCACGGTAAGCGTGACCAATGCTGCGCTGTGTTCGGCAGGCCGATTGCCGCAGCGCTGATGTCGTCCTTCGGACCCCAGGTGTGGGAGTGTTCGCATACTGGCGGGCACCGATTTGCGCCGTCGATGATCCTGCTGCCGAGCGGCAATACGTACGGCCGTCTGTCCGCTGGTGAGAGTGTCACGGCCGTGGAGGTGGCTTCCCGAGATCAGGTCCATTTGCCAGGCCTGCGTGGACGGAGTTGCTGGTCTCCTGCGGGGCAGGCTTCGGAAATTGCCGTACGACAACAAATCAGCTGCGGAATCGACGATTTGGCTGTCATCGAGCAGGCCAGTGACGGGACATGCGTCGTCGCACAGGTGGACGGACGGCGGTGGATGGTCGAGACGGCGGTCTCCGAACTCGCGCCGCGTCCACCGAGTTGCGGCGCGGCGCCCAAACCGGTCAGGCCAGTTGTCGTCACGTCGATTCGAGAACTGTGATTCCCTCGTCGGTTCCATACGATCAGTCTCGATGAATGCGATCACATGGGCCGGCAGGTGGCGCAGAGGATACGGACTCCATCAGATCCACAGTCTGCTGGCGTGACAAGCGGATTCGGGACTTAGGCAGCGGCGGTTCGGGGGAATAGCGGCACCGTTGCAGGTGCGAAGTAGCATCGCAGCTATGACTGTCGATCTGGTTGCACCTGACGAGGCCTTGTGGGCGTCCTGGTTGGAGTCGCGTGACGAGTGGGGCGGACCGCAGGTGGACCAGCCCGGTTCGGCATTGGGAGTTGCGCAACGTCTAGATCTCGATCTTGCCTCCCGGGATGGATTCGGGCAGTGGGTGCAGGAGTTGTTGGCGCAGCCAGAGGCAGTGCCGGGGCCCGACATTGTCCCGGCAACCAACTGGTGGATCGTTCGAGACGGCAGGTATCTCGGCGCTATCCAGTTGCGGCACAGCTTGAATGAGTTCTTGGCCGATGTCGGTGGTCACATCGGCTATGGGGTCAGGCCGTCGGAACGCCGGAAAGGTTTAGCGTCGGCTGCTCTGCGGGAGGTGCTCACGTATGCAGGCGACCCGGTGGGGCTCAGTCGCGTCCTGATTACCTGCGACGAAACGAACGCGGGTTCACGTAAGGCAATCGAAGGGTGTGGTGGTCTACTCGACAGCGTGCGCCCAGCTGATCAGTTGTCGCGCAACCTCGGTCACACGGGGGATACGCTTCGCTACTGGGCAGTCACGGGCCGGTCAAGCGTCAGTTGACCGATGTCCGACCGTCAACGGGAAGCCACGGTCGCAGGGTAGGCGACACGGGCAGCGATGCTTTCGCTGAGGTCTTGGATTTCTGCGGCGAGGGTATCGCGGCGCTTCGTGTCCGACTCGTGAACGAATGTTGTCGATCCCAGTGTGGCACCGCAGTATTCGATGATGCCGCGCTCGATCTGTGTCTGGAAGGCCTCGTACACACCGTGGCGTTCGAAACTCTCCGCGTCGTCACCCGCGACCGGGATCAGGTGGACCGTGAGTCGGTCCAGTTTCTTCACGAATTCGCTTCCCGGGGTGATCTCGTACGCCCATCCGCTGACGAAGACTCGATCGATCCAACCTTTGAGTAGTGCGGGCATCGACCACCAGTACATCGGAAACACGAGAATCAGATCGTCTGCTCGATCGATTCGGTCCTGCTCGGCTACAACGTCGGCCGGGGGAGTCCCCTTGCCGCGGAACAGGTTCACATCGGCTTTGGAGAATCGGGGATCGAAATTCTCGGCATGTAGGTCCGCGATGTCGACATCGCCACCCAGGTCGCGGATCGCGTCGGCGGTAGAACGGGCGACATGCTGGGTAAGTGACTGTGGATCGGAGTGGGAGACTACGACGAGTGTGGTCATGAGCGTTCCTTCGGTAGATGGTGCGCTTATGTACTAAGAGTAGGTTACTATTGGTATATAGCGCAAGGAGGTGTCCGATGGCACGAACGAGACTGTCGCGAGCCGACAGGTACGAACAACTCGTGGAGGTGTCGTGGGCACTGGTGCGAGAGGAGGGCGCGGATGCGCTGACCCTCGGCCGGTTGGCTGAACGTGCCGGCGTTGCAAAGCCGGTCGTCTACAGCCATTTCGCCTCCCGCGCTGCGCTGTTGGCGGCCCTCTTCAAGGAATTCGACGATCGTCAGACGGTGATGCTCGGGGAATACCTCGAAGCTGCGGAGGAGTCTGTGAACGGGCGGGCGAATGCCATCGCCGACTCCTATGTCGGGTGTTCACTGGCACAGGGGCGTGAACTGACGGGAGTGCTTGCAGCGCTGGAGGGCTCGCCCGAGCTGGAGCAGGTCAAGCGCGAGTCGGAACGCGCCTATTCAGAGCGTTGTCGCGAGGTGCTGGCTCCTTTCAGCGCCGACGGGCTTGGACAATCATCGATGACTGCGATATTCGGTGCTGCAGAGGCCCTCTCGCACGCGGCGGTAGTCGGAGTGCTCTCGCCCGAGGACGCCAAAGGTGAACTTGCCGCGCTGATCGTCGCGGTTGTCGGCAGGCCATCGCTGACTGGGTAGTGCGGTGCAGCCGTGATCTCATCGCCTACAGGTGCCCATCCAGTTCGAACCGCTCACGCACGGAGTCGGATATCGCTGCGAGGGTGCTGACGAACGCGTCAATGGCAGGAGCGAGCGGAGGTTTCCCGAAGGTTGCGACGGAGACAGTGCGTCGCTCGCCGCGAATGCGGTGTGCGCGGATACCCGGGTTCTGATGTGCATGGAGAGCGAGGGCGGGAAGGGTGCTGACTCCGCTTCCGGAGGCGACCAGCGCTTGGACCGCGACGTAGTCGTCGGTCTCGAACTCGATCCGTGGAACGAACCCAGCTCGATTGCAGGCGGTGAGAAGGTGGGCGCGGCAGCTCGGACAGCCTGCAATCCAGGTCTCACCGGCGTAGTCCGTGATCTCGTTGGCGGCATCTGCATTCCGCGCAGAGGTGATCAGGTACAACGGATCGTCCAGCAACGTCGTTAGGGTGACGTGCTTCAGCCCCACATCCGGGGTATCCGCGTGTGCGAAAACGACAGCTACGTCGACGTCGTTGTTACGAAGCATTGCAAGTGCTTTGGGTGGTTCTGCATCAACGAGGCTGATGGACACGTCGGGGTACTGGGACGTGAACGCTGCCATCGCCTGCGGAATCAAACTCGCCAGGGCTGACGGGAATGCGGCAAGTCGTACCCGCCCCGCCCTCAGTCCCGCGTACGTTTCGACTTCGGCTACGGCAGCGTCGACGTGACCGAGAATTTCCGTGGCGCGCCGAACCAGTACCGCACCGGCATCCGTCAGACGTAGCCCACGACCGGCTCGCTGGAACAGCGGAACTCCGACTTCCGATTCGAGCTGTCGAAGGTGGTGGCTGATGGAGGGCTGCGCGTAACCGAGAGAATCGGCGGCGGCTGTCACCGATCCTTCCTGCGCGACAGCGACCAAGACCCTCAGCCTAATTAGATCGAGCATGTTAAAATCATAGAGGATTTCGATGCTTTCGACGAAAACATGTATTGGACCTATGAATCGGTGTTTGACAGGGTGATCTACATGGCACAGGCACCTGATCTTGCGGCAACAACCGGGCTACAACCACCCACATGGGCGGACATTCAGCGTGCAAGTCAGGTTGTCCGACGCCATCTACCGGTCACGCCCCTGATATCGCACCCGACCTTGGGAGCGGGCTCGTGCAGCCAGTTGTTTGTCAAACATGAGAACGTGCAACCCACAGGTGCGTTCAAGGTTCGTGGTGGACTGAACCTGGTGGCTGGACTCGATGAGCCGACGCGGGCCCGAGGCATCATCGGCTACTCGACGGGAAATCATGCTCAGTCCCTGGCGTATGCCGCAGCGGATACGGGCGTGCGGTGCGTAATTGTGATGCCGGCTGGGGCGAATCCGGTCAAGGCTCACGCTGTCCGCATGCTTGGGGCCGACCTCATCGAGCATGGCGCAAACTTCGACGAGGCACGCGCTCACGCAGAGTTCATCAGCGAACGTGACGGCCTGCGTCTCGTCAGCGCCGCCAATGAGCCGGCAATCCTCGCCGGTGTTGCCACGGCGTACGTCGAACTCGTCGAGCAGCAGTCAGATCTGGACGCCGTGGTGGTCCCCGTCGGTGGTGGCAGTGGTGCGGCGGCCGCTTGCCTCGTCGCCAGTGCGCTTGCACCGCACCTGGAGGTGTTCGCGGTGCAGTCGGAGGCCGCACGAGCGGCGCACGACTCGTGGACTTCCGGCACTTGTGTCGAGCGCCCGAACGCCACTCGTGTCGAAGGGCTCGCGACCGGGGCCGGATTCTCATTGACACAACGTGTCATGCGAGAACGGCTAGGTGGTTTCTTGCTCGTCACGGACGATGACATCACCCTCGCGCAGCGGGCTCTCCTTTTCGACGCACACACTTTGAGTGAGGGCGCCGGTGCGGCCGCACTTGCTGCGGTCTACGCACATCCGAACACCTTCGCGGACAAGCGCGTTGCTGTTGTCTGCACGGGCGCCAATGCCTCCGAGAGCGAGATCCGCAGGGTCGTCAGCTAATTGATCTCGTATTCGGAACAATGTGCAGTGTCAGCGAACTGACGGAAAGCCGAAGTACTGTGTGCCAATGACTTCACCCCGAGACAAGTCACGTACTCTCAATATTTGCGCACTCATGCTGGTCGTCGGTGTTCTTGGATTGATCGTGAGTTTCGGAGTGACCTCACGTTGGGGGTTCCCAGCGTCCGCATCGGAGCTTTGTAGATCAAGTTCGTATGGAATCGGATTACTCGAAGAAACACGATGGGCCTGGATCCCGTTTCCCGTAGCCTCTTGCAAGGCAGTGGATTTCGATTCTTCCGCAGTTTACTTCGCCCTCGGATGGGAAAACTCGATCACTGCCGCAGTATCGATCGCATTCATCGCCATGGCTCTGAAACTCACTTGGGGTGCAGGAGTTCAGTGATGCTTATGTGCCCGGCCTTGGGTTCGTTCGGAAGGCTGACCGGCACAAGCCCCATGCTTTCCCGACGCTCGTTGACCGAAAAGACGTACTGGGCAAATTCAGGCTTGACGTGCACGTCCGGAAACTGTGCCCGAAGTTCGCCCACGATCTGATAGCCCTCGTCGTACCAGTCGAAAACGTTGATCCCTGGACGCCACCTCGGTCGCATCGCGAAGCCGTCGATCTCGGTCACAAAGAACTTTTGGAAGCGATCAGTCCACGCCAGTATTTTCTCTCCAAGTTCGTCGTCGATCCCCATTTGGCTCGGGAGAACAAAGGGCTGATGCGCCCGAATGATTACCAGTTCACTCGAAGGCCATAGCGAACTGGGATGACCATGGTCAGGATAGATTCTGATGACTAGCACTGCAGATCCCTTGCGGTGGCCAACACGCTCCGAGGCGAAGTCACACCACCGGTCACCAGTGCGTTCCGGGCACGAGTCGGGCGGCGCGTCGGCCGAGTTTGCGGATGCGCGAGCGTGAATGGCGCTGACGCGACGGTGTTGCCGAAACGTCTGACGGAGTTTCTTTGTCTACCTGCCCCTTTGCCGCCGGGGAGTCTGGGAAGGCCTGGTACATCTGGTTGAGAATCCGGTCCTTGGTGTGCGGTGCGAACAAGGTTCCCAGATCACCCAGAGTGCCCAGTGGCACGTCGATGCGCTTGGGGCGTTCGATCAGCGCGCGGATCACCATTGCCGCAGCCTTTTCCGGGCTGGTGATCGGGCCGTTGTTGTATTCGCCGGTCGGAGCGATCATCGGCGTTTCGACCAGCGGCATGTGGATGGTCGTGAAAGTGATTCCGTCCGCCAGGGTTTCGGAGGCAGCTACGTCGGAGAAGCCGTCGAGGGCGGCCTTGCTCGCCACGTAGGCCGAGAATCTAGGGGTTGCCGCCTGGACTCCCGCGCTGCTGATGTTCACGATGTGACCGAAGCGGCGAGAACGCATGGTGGGCAACAATGCGAGCACCAATCGCACAGCGCCGAAGTAGTTCACGGCCATTGTTCGTTCGTAGTCGTGGAAACGATCCGTGGAATGGTAAATGCCGCGCCGAATGGATCGGCCGGCGTTGTTGACCAACATGTCCACGTGATCATGTTCTGTCAGAATGCTTTTGATCGTGTGCTGGACCGACTCGTCGTCGGTGATGTCGCAGGGATAACCGAACGCTTTGCCTCCGCTTGATCGAATCTCCTGTACCGCGGCATCGAGTTCGTCGGTGCGGCGTGCGATCAGGAGAACTGTGGCGCCTTTCTGGGCGGCGGCGATGGCAGAGGCCTTGCCGATTCCGGACGAGCCACCGGTGATCAGGACTATCCGCCCGACAAGTGGTCCTTCGGGATGGTTGCGACGTGCGCGATTGGGATCGAGGTTTGCGCGCCAGTACTTCCACAAGACCGTCGAGTAGGAGCCGAACTCGGGGACCGTCAGGCCTGATCCGGCGAGGGCGGCAACGGTTCTCTCGGAGGTGAAGGTCGGCGCCATCGTCATGTTGTCGAGCAACGCTGCAGGCATGCCGATGCGATCGAGGAAGACTTTCCGTGCCGATTCTGCCGAGTCCATCGGCAATGGCGAGACAAAGGGTTTGGCGATCACGCCCGGCAGGCTGAGCGCGGGCCGCGGTGCTCCGGCGGCCTTGGCGAGGCCGGCATAGATTTCGCGTACCGGTTGAGGTTTCGGATTGACGAGATGGAATGCTTCGCCGTCACGGCCGGGCACATGCATCAACTCGACGAGGGCAGCGGCCACATAATCGACCGGCACCACGTTGGTTGCCCCGAGGTTGGGGATCGGGACAGGTAGTGCTGCAGGTAGTTTCGCGAGTAGCGCCAGACCTGGGAACAAGTAATACGGTCCGTCGATCTTGTCCATCTCTCCGGTGACGGAGTTGCCGACCACGGCAGACGGCCGATAAACACGCCAGGTGAGGCCTTCTCGTTCTCGGACGAGCTTCTCGGCTTCGAACTTGGTTCGGTGGTACGGCGTCGGAAAGCCTTGGCCGCAATCGAAATCGGTCTCGCTGAACGTGCCCGGATAGTCGCCTGCGACTGCGACCGATGACACGTGATGAAGGGTGGCTCCCAGTTTCGCAGCAAGTTCGACCACGGAGCGTGTGCCCTCGACATTCGTCGAAGCCTGCTCGTCTCCGGCCGTGATGTCGTAGATCGCGCCGAGGTGAAGGACATGGTCGGCCGGCGGGGGAGAGTCGATGCCCAGCTCGGGCTCGGTCAGATCGCCAACGAGCGGATGCACTCGATCGCCGCCGGGAATTGCCGACACCTGTGCTTCGAGTTTTGCGACAGAACCCGCTCTGACCAGCACGTGGATCTGAGCAGTTTCATCATGCTCGAGCAGGAGCGGTAGTACAGCTCGTCCGAGGAACCCGGTACCGCCAGTGACGATGTATGTGGCCATGGTCGGTAACTTACTCCAAAGTAAGATCGACGGCTAGAGGGAACCGGACATCAGTGCGTCATGACGCCATCCTCGGTGTCGAAGTCGATGCCCGCAGCGATGATTCCGGAAAACAGGAACGCGACGGCAAGTGCAAGAGCGGGGATTGCAAGGATCCATTCGAAAATTGTCATGCTCCAAGTCTGACGAAATCAGCTTCGGAGAACATCGCCCTGCGGAGCGATTTCCCTGATCGGGCAGTCATCCTCGAGGACGACTGCCCGATCAGGGAAATCCACTAGTGCGTGATCAGTGGCCCGAAATCAGTGGCCGATGCCGACCTTCGCGTGAACTTTTTTCATCCAGGCCGGAGCCCACCAGTTCGCTTCGCCCATCAACTTCACCAGCGAGGGCACGAGCAACATGCGGATGATGGTCGCGTCGACGATCAGCGCGACGATCATGCCGACGCCCAGGAACTTCATCACCGACAACCCGGACATCGCGAATGCCCCCGTCACCACGATCAGGAGTAGGGCGGCGGCCGTCACGATTCGGCCGGTGCGTTCGGTTCCGAACTTGACTGCTTCCTCCGTCGTCGCTCCCGCGTTCTTGGCCTCGACCATCCGGGACATCAGGAAAACCTCGTAGTCCGTGGACAATCCGAACACCACCGCCAGGATGAGCACGACGAACGTCGCCTCCAGCGGAGTTTGACTGACCCCGAGGAGTTCGGCGCCGTGACCGTCCTGGAAGACGAAGGTGAGGACACCGAAGGTGGTCGCGAGGCTCAGCGCGGCCATCAGTACCGCCTTGATGGGCAGGACCACCGAACCGAACGCGAGGAACAACAGGATCAAGGTCGATCCGACCATGATGAGGATCATCACCGGCAACCAGTGCAGGACGGCGTTGTTGCCGTCGTCGACCATGGCTTGACCGCCACCGACAAGCAGCACTGTTCCGTCAGGAGCGGAGATCGCACGCAGATCTGTCACTGCGGTGCTCTGTGATTGGGGCGTAGAGCCCTCGCTGTAGAGAGCCTGAACCGCGATGAGTTGATTGGTGCTCGCGACGACGGTCGCCTGACCGATGCCCTCGACCTGACCGGCGGACTCGGCGATCGCTGCACCTTCGGCCGGGGTGAGAGTGTTCCCGTCCTCGGCCTGAAGGATCATCGTCGCGCCGTTGCCGGTCTGCGGGAAGTCGTTGACCAACGTGTCCATTGCGACGCGAGCGGGGTCGTTGTCCGGGAGTGCGGTGTACGAGAGTTCTCCCAAACGGGCACCGAGCAGCGGCGAGGCCATCACGAGCAGCACGGCCACGATCGTCACCGAGACCGCGACCGGACGCTTCATCACCCACGTGACGACGCGGCCCCAGAACTTGCGCGAGCGTTCCTCGCCGCGTTGCGCCGCATCCTTGCGCCACGTCAGGGCGTTGATGCGATGCCCCAGAATGGCAAGCAGCGCAGGCACAGCGGTCAGCGACAGAACTGCCGCGCTCAGTACTGCTGCGATCGCACCGAAACCCAAAGACCGGATGACGGCCTGCGGGAAAACGAGCATGCCGCTGAACGCGCAGATCAGCAGCAGACCCGAGAACATGACGGTGCGACCCGCGGTCAGAACTGTCCGCTGCGCAGCCGCTCCCGGGTCCGAGCCCGAATTCAGTTCTTCACGGAACCGACCGACCACGAACAGTCCGTAGTCGATTGCAAGTCCCAACCCGAGAAGAGAAGCGACGTTGATCGAGAACGAGGACACATCGGTGATCAACGTGAGGATTCGCAGAACCGCCAAGGCGCTCAAGACACTGAGTACACCCACGAATACCGGAACCGCCGCAGCGACGATGCCGCCGAAGATGAAGACCAACAGCACCAGAGTGATCGGAATGGCGATGGCTTCGGCGACCACCAGGTCCTTCTCGAGCTTGGTGTTGAAGGCAACGCCGACGACGGTATTGCCCGCGAATTGTGCCTCGGCACCTTCAACTTCGAGCTTCGGCAAGAGATCGGCGAAAGTTGCCGGTGTGACGCCCGAGTCCGGTGCCAACGTGATCGCAACGGCCGCCATGGATCCGTCGTTCGAGAGCAGGCTGGCCTTGGCCGCGGCATCCGTTCCCCAATACGACTTCACCGACGCGGTCGGCACTTCCGTTTTGAACTGGTCGACGGCGGCCGTTACTGCCGGCCCGATGTCGTCGAGGGTCTTACCGTCTGTGGGTGAGTAGATCGCGATGATGTCCGGGGTCTGCGGCCCGAGATTGTCTTCGATGATGTCCGCAACCTTCGCGGAGTCGCTGCCCGGATCGATGAAGCCGCCCTGGCTGAGCTTGCCGAACACTCCGAGTCCCCACACCCCACTGATGAGAACTATCAGAACCGCGAGGCTCAGTACCCACCATTTCCGGGCGACGACGGTTTGGGCCCAGCGTGTCATGTATCAACTCCGGTGTGTGGGGGCGTCTGGCCAGATCGACTGTAGTGGGCGTTTGGTCTTGAATCGGAAACGTCATGCATACTGCTCGAAGCACTTGCAAGCCACGCGTGTGGGGGAAGCCGGTCCGAATCCGGCGCTGACCCGCAACGGTAGGTCGAATCTCGGTAGTCACCGAGCGTCGGCAAGCCCGATTACCCACCGCGCGGTGTGCGACATCCATTCGTCGTGGTCTACGAAAAGGAAGTCCAGCAGGAGCTCTGGCCGAGTATCAGTGTGCGGGCGGAGTTGTCTGTCGGATTCTCATTCGTGGCTCAGAGCCCTTACGAGGTCCCCGTGTCACTTCAGTTCTCCCCGTCCCGCGCCGCCGCTGTTCTCATCGCGGTCGCCTTGGTTTCGGCAGGTTGTTCCAAAGGCCAGGAATCAGAGTCCGCGTCTGCTGCGGAATCCTTCGCACAGCCTGTGTCCGTGACCAACTGCGATCGAGAGATGACCTTCGACTCGCCGCCGCAGCGCATCGTGTCTTTGAACGGGCATGTCACCGAGGCGCTCATCGAAATCGGTGCGGGTGACCGGATCGTCGGTCGGGCGTACAGCGACAATCCGCCAACTGCGGAGACCGCCGATGTATTCAACAAGATTCCCAGCCTCTCCGATACGTTCCCCAGCATGGAGCAGGTTCTCGACGTCGATCCGGACTTCGTGGTCGGAGGAATGACCAGTGCCTTCAACGAGAAGCAGGGCCGTTCCCGAGACGCTTTCGGCGAGCGCGGAATCAACACCTTCCTCTTCTCGGAATACTGTGGCACCGGTTTCCCCGACATCGGATTGCTCGAGAACGACTACACGCAACTCGGTCGAGTCCTGGGCGTTGAAGATTCCGCCCGCGAGGTCGCAGAGGAGATCAGCGATGGTCTCGATACCGTCCGCGCTTCGGTCGGGGACGCGGCGCCGGTACCGACCTTCTTCTACGACAGTGGTGACCAGGTTCCGACGACTATCGGCGGAGTCGGCGTCGGTCAATTGGTCGCGGAATACTCCGGTGTCTCGAACATCTTCGCCGAAGGGACAAAGCCCTACATCGACGCATCGTGGGAAGCTGTTGCCGAGCGTGCACCCCAGGCGATCGTGGTCATCGACTACGGCGACAAGACGGCCGAGCAGAAGATCGACTTCCTCCGTGCCCAGCCGTTGATGGCGACCACCCCTGCTGTGCAGCAGAACCGGTTCGTCGTGGTTCCTCTCGCGGACCTGTTCGAGAGTTCACGGTTGGTGCGTTCGGCACAGACCATCGCGACGGCCTTCCATCCGGGCGCTGACGCGGCGAAGTGACCCGCACGCGTTACGGGTACGGCGCCCTACTTGTCGGCTTGGCGGTCGCCTTGGCGATCGTCCTGGGGTTGGCCGTCTCCTTGGGATCGGTTCGCATTCCCGTCGGTGACGTCTGGGCGATAGTCGGAGCCCGTTTGGCGCCAGGGACTTTCGAAACGTGGTGGACCGCGGCGCGGGAGTCGATCGTGATCGACTCCCGCCTGCCACGTGCACTCACGGCTGCGGTCGTGGGTGCTTCCTTGGCGATGTCGGGTGCTGTTGCTCAGGCTGTCACACGGAATCCTCTTGCCGACCCGTATCTGCTCGGAGTTTCGTCGGGTGCGGGATTCATGGTGGTGCTCGTGTCGGTGCTGGGTTTCGGCGCCGGCCTCCTCGGGGTTTTCACGATTCCGGTCGCAGCATTCGTCGGGGCGATGATCCCGTTGTTTCTCGCACTGCTGATCGGCGGCCGGTATCCGCAGCCGACCGCGATCATTTTGGTGGGTGTAGCGCTCGCCCAGATATTCTCGGCGCTCATCACCTTTTGCATCCTGGTGTTGGCCGATGATCGGCACGTGACGTCGGTGATGCACTGGATTGCCGGCGGATTCGGTGATGCGCGATGGTCGACGCTGATCTTCCCGACGATCGCACTGGTCGTCGTCGGCACGGCCCTTCTGTTCAGTTCGCGGTGGATGGACGTCTTGCAGACCGGTGACGACGGGGCTGCTGCCCTCGGTATGAACGTCCGACGGTTCCGAGTGTTGTCCTTGCTTGCGGTCTCCGTACTGGCGGGCGCGGCAGTCAGCGTTGCCGGTGGAATCGGATTCATCGGCCTCCTGATCCCACATCTGGCCGGTTTCGTCGTCGGCACCAGAGCAATTCGACTGCTCCCTGCTGCAGCCCTTCTGGGCGCCGTCGCGATGGTTGCCGCGGATACCGCTGCGCGCTCGGTGGCACAATCCACCGAAGTTCCGGTCGGAGTGATCACCGCCCTCGTGGGTGCACCGATCTTCGTCTGGATGCTCTACCGGCAGTATCGGAGGCTCGAACAGTGACGCAGACCAGAACAGTGACGCAGACCAGAACAGTGACACGCCCGAAGGACGGCGAAGCTGCGCCTCTGCTCGAACTCGTCGAGACCCGGGCGAGGCTCGGCAACCGCGAAGTCTTGCGCGGCATCACTTTCGCAGTGACGTCCGGTGAAATATTGGGCTTGGTCGGACCGAACGGCAGTGGCAAGACGACGGCGCTGCGCTGCTGCTACAACGCTTTGACTCCGACAGGTGGCGCAGTTCTGATCGATCAAGTCGACTCGACGACGCTCTCGCGTAAGGACATCGCCAAAACCATCTCGGCGAGCGTCCAGGAACCTACTGTCTCGGCAGGACTTTCAGTTCGTGAATCGATCGCGCTCGGACGAACTCCGCACCGTAGCTGGTTGGACCGAAGCACTGAGCGAGATACCGCCATCGTGGACCGGTGCATCGAGCATGTTGGTTTGGTCGAGCTTGCCGGACGCGACGTGTCCACCCTGTCGGGTGGTGAGCGGCAACGTGTCTCGATAGCGCGCGCATTGGCTCAGGAGCCCAAGGTTCTGTTGTTGGACGAGCCGACCAATCATCTCGATCTTCGTCACCAGTTGATCGTGATGGAATTGCTCGCCGAACTTGCGTCGGCGGGGCTCGCGGTTGTGGTCACGATGCACGATCTACGGTTGGCAGTCGAGTATTGCGACAACCTTGCCGTGCTCACCGAAGGTGAACTCCGCGCGTGTGGGTCTACGGTCGAGGTGTTGGACGAGCCGTTGTTGGCCGAGGTTTTCGGCATCAAGGCGCGAGTCGAACGCGGAGTACGTCCGCGGATGGAGATATTGGGGCTGGCATGACGGAATCGGTAGCCGGGATCTACGCCCGTATGGCATTAGCGGTGCCGTTCTTCGACAACCTGAGCGCGTATCCGGATACGGTGCCCGCGGTGTTGATGACCGACCCCCATTGGTTGGCAGCACGTGTCGCCGATACGGCCGAGCGATGGGGGAGTGCGGACAGCCGAGTGAACGGCACGTTGTGGTGGTACTCGGCCAGTTCCACGCTGACTGGCATTCCGATCGGAACCGGAATGGTGACCGGGTTCGCGGCCGATCCATCGTTGGACGGTGGGCGGATCTTCTTGCGTGACAACGGCTATCTGGGCGGGTTTGCTGCCGGGTCGGTCATACCGATCTCGCGGAGTGTGGCGGAGTTGGGCCACGCGATGTTCCGCTCACTCAGTCCCGTGATCGAGGTACTCGCCGAGGTGTCCGGCGTTCGGCAGCAGGCGCTGTGGGCGATCGCGACGGACTCCATCGCCAATCGCAGCCTCGACGCCGCCGGTAGCGCGAGGGAGCGCGGAAGTGCATTTGCTGCCGGCCTGATCGATGTTCTCCGCGGTGAGAACCCGGGCATTCCGGTTCCGCGTTTCGTCGATGTCGACCGCAATGAAAGTGTTGTGCGCGTTTCTAATCCGTTGACACCGGTGGCATCCGGGCGACGCAGATTCACGCAGCGCGCGTCGTGCTGCCTGATTTACGAGGTGCCCGGTGAAGGTAAGTGCACCAGTTGCCCGAAGCGCGCACCCGAAGATCGGGTGCGCGCCTTGGCTGCTCTGGTGTGACTGGACCCAGGCTTTTACCGGGTCGGGTGTTGTCAGGTCAGTGAGCTGCGACCTTGGAACGGTCGAGTCCCAGCGCGTCGGTCATCGTGAAGAACAGGTCGGTCTGGTCCGTGAGGCCGCTGACATTGGCCGCGTGCGGGCCGAAAGCTGCTACGCGCAACTGAGTTCCGGTATGCCCTTCGGATTCGACGGCCGGATCTTCGGACGTTCCGTAGCTGATCGTCATCTCCGAGCCGTCCTTCGTGGTCAGCTTGCGGGTCAGACCGGGGTAGACGATTTCCTGGGCGCGCTCGACCGGGATGTTCTGGTCCTTGGCGATGGTGGCGATGTCGTCTGCGCTGACGTTGGTGACGATCTGGCTGGTGTGAGCGTGGTCGGCTGTGACGATGACCAGGGTTTCTCCGTCGGTCTTCGCAAATTCGAGTGCCTTCTGCACAGCTTCGTCGAGGTCGACGGTTTCACCGATCTGACCGCACGCGTTGGCTGCGTGATCTTGCTTGTCGATCGAGGCACCTTCGACCTGGAGGAAGAATCCGTTGTCGTTGACCTTCAGTAGATCGATCGCCTTCTGCGTCATGTCCGCGAGCTTCGGTACGTCGGAGGTTCGCTTGGGGTTGTCGACGCAGGTTTCGGCGGGCTGCAGGTAACCGTCGCGGGTGGCGACAGAGCCTTCCCAGCGGACGGGCATGTTGCCGTCGGCGAACAGCCCGAGCACGGGTGCGTCCTGATCGGCCTTGCCGACCTCGTTCATCTCGGCGGCATTCTTCACCAGCTGGTAGCCACGAGCGGCAGCTTGCTCGTTGAGGGTCTTGCCCTGCCAGTCACCGGCTTTCGCGGTTTCAGCGAAGGACTTGGCGCCGCCGGCAAAGGTGACGTCGGCGCGGGTGTCGAGGAGCTGTTCGCTGATCGACCCCTTGCCGCCGTTCTCGATGGCGTTCTCCGGGCAGGACTTGGACGTCGCCTCGGGTCCGTAGCACTTGCGGCCGCTGACGTGCGCGACCTGCACTGCGGGGGTGGCATCCTGCACCTCGGCGGTGGAGACGTTGCCGGTGGCCTTGCCGTTCGCCTTGGCGATCTCGAGGACGGTCGACTGGGCCTGCCCCTTGATGTCGACGGAAATCGCGCCGTTGTAGGTCTTGGTGCCGGTGGACCATGCCGATCCACTGGCAGCGGAGTCGGTGACGTAGTCGGGCTTGCCGTCCTTGGTCAGTGCGTAGTGCGTGTACTGGCCGGTGATCGGCAGGGCGTCGAGGCCGGCGAAGCTGCCAGCAGCACCCTCGGCGTAGTTGCGCGCGGCGGTGATCTCCGAGTCGCCCATGCCGTCCCCGATCAGGAGGATGACGTTCTTCGCGCCGGAAGCGTTGACGGCGTCACGCACTGCGGCCGACTGATCACCGTCGATGCGGCGAGCACCACCGTTCGAGGACAGTTCGCCGGTCGCGGCGCGATCGACGGTCGTGCCGTTGGAGCCTGTTGCCTCGTCGGCACTGCTGCTGCAGCCGGCGGCGGCCAGAACGGCGACGGCGCCGGCGACGGCCGTCAACCTACGTGTGTTGCGCGAGAACGACATACGAGTAGTACTCCTGGAAACAGTATGGATGGAGATTATGAACGCCGCTAATGATCTGGGGCCAAAGTGAACGGAGTGCAGACATGCGTACATCTGAATGTGACGAGACGGTGAGGGTTGAGATTCGCTCTGTTGACTGCGGGTGAGTGACCTGTCAGACTGAATCTGCATCGAACATCAGTTCGATGCATGTGGTGCGTCTTCCCTTTCGGCATCCTCGAGCAGTCGGTCGTCCCGTGACGGCCGGCTCGATCAGGTGCGAGGTCAGTGTGGGTTGGGGAAATGGGCCGCCGACGTGGTCCGAGATGGAACGGGTGCTGTCCGGACGGCCAGGCCGCGTGGAACACGAGGATTTGTTCCCGGGCGACGGAAGTGACAGTCCCGCCTGGTCACGAAAGCGCGGCGAGTATCACGCAGGCGAACTCACTCGTGGCACCGGCGTGGTTCCTTATGCAGAACTGCACGCTCACTCGGCCTTCAGCTTCCTCGACGGCGCATCACCGCCGGAAGAGCTGGTCGAGGAAGCTGTGCGTCTCGGGCTCGAGGCGATTGCCGTCACCGATCACGACGGGTTCTACGGCGTGGTGAGGTTTGCGGAGGCTGCGCGTGAATGGGGAATGCGGACCGTGTTCGGGGCCGAGTTGTCGCTCGATTCGGTACCCAGAACTGGGACGGCAGATCCCGGTGGAACGCATCTTCTGGTACTTGCCCGTGGGCAGGAAGGATATCGCCGTCTTTCGCGGGAGATAGCCGCCGCACATCTGGCGGGCGGTGAGAAGGGCAAACTGCAGTACAACTACGACGCGCTGACCGAAGCCGCCGGTGGGCACTGGCAGATCCTGACCGGGTGCCGCAAAGGTCATGTGCGGCAAGCCTTGACGTCGGGTGGTCGCGAAGCCGCGGCGGAGGCCTTGCAGGATCTGGTCGAGCGTTTCGGGGCGGAGCGAGTGTCGGTGGAGCTCACTCATCATGGGTTGGCGGAGGACGACGAGCGCAATGCCGTTCTTGCAGAACTGGCGAGAGAACGTGGACTACGTACGGTGGCGACCACCGCCGCACACTTCGCCGCTCCTCCGCGTCGACGCCTCGCCATGGCAATGGCAGCTGTGCGGGCGCGTCAAAGCTTGGATGAGGCAGCTGGATGGTTGGCTCCGACCGGCGGAGCACACCTGCGGTCCGGCGCGGAGATGGCGACGCTGTTCTCGCTCTATCCCGAGGCTGTCAGTGGTGCCGCCGATCTTGGTCGTGAGTGCGCTTTCGATCTCAAGCTCATCGCGCCCAAATTGCCACCGTTCGACGTTCCTGCCGGGCATACCGAGGCGTCGTGGTTGCGTGAGCTGACCATGGTCGGGGCGCTGGAACGCTACGGACCCCCGGAAGGTGCACCGAAGGCATACAAACAGCTCGAACATGAACTTGCCATCATCGAGGGATTGAACTTTCCCGGATACTTCCTGGTCGTGCATGACATCGTGTCGTTCTGCAAGAACAACGACATCCTCTGTCAGGGAAGGGGTTCCGCTGCGAACTCTGCGGTGTGTTACGCGATCGGCATCACCAACGTCGATCCGGTTCGCAACAAATTGCTGTTCGAGCGGTTTCTTGCGCCCGAGCGCGACGGCCCACCGGATATCGACGTGGACATCGAGTCGGATCGCCGGGAAGAGGCGATCCAGCACGTGTACGCGAAATACGGGCGTACGTATGCCGCGCAGGTAGCCAATGTCATCACCTATCGAGGAAAGTCGTCGGTGCGGGACATGGCCCGCGCGCTTGGCTTTTCGCAGGGCCAGCAAGATGCGTGGAGTAAGCAGGTCGGCCGGTGGGGTGGTATCGACAAGAATGCGGATACCGATATTCCGCGTCCGGTACTCGAACTGGCGGCGCAGATCGAAGGCTATCCACGGCACCTCGGTATCCACTCCGGCGGAATGGTCATCTGTGATCGTCCCATCGCCGACGTTTGCCCGGTGGAGTGGGCGCGGATGGCCAATCGCAGTGTCCTGCAGTGGGACAAGGACGATTGTGCTGCCGCTGGGTTGGTCAAGTTCGATCTACTCGGGCTCGGCATGCTCTCGGCTTTGCATTACATGATGGATCTGGTGGCCGAACACAAAGGCATCACAGTCGATTTGGCGCATCTCGATCTGTCGGAAACAGCGGTGTACGAGATGTTGCAGCGGGCAGATTCGGTAGGGGTGTTCCAAGTGGAATCACGTGCGCAGATGGCGACACTGCCGCGTCTGAAGCCTCGAAATTTCTACGACCTGGTGGTCGAAGTCGCGCTCATCCGTCCCGGGCCGATTCAAGGCGGATCAGTCCATCCGTACATCCGCCGGCGCAACAAACTCGAACCTGTGTCCTATGACCATCCGTCGCTCGAGAAGGCACTCGAACGCACATTGGGGGTTCCGTTGTTTCAGGAACAGTTGATGCAGATGGCCGTCGACGTTGCGGGTTTCACGCCGTCCGAGGCCGATCAATTGCGTCGGGCAATGGGATCGAAACGTTCCACCGAGAAGATGGAGCAACTGCGAGCGAGGCTGTACCAGGGCATGCGAGACCTACATGGCATCGGCGACGAGGTTGCCGACCGAATCTACGAAAAGCTGTACGCATTCGCTAATTTCGGGTTTCCGGAAAGTCATTCACAGAGTTTTGCCGCACTGGTCTTCTACTCCTCGTGGTTCAAGCTTCATCACCCCGCCGCGTTCTGTGCCGGGCTTCTGCGAGCGCAGCCGATGGGTTTCTACTCACCACAGTCCCTGGTCGCCGATGCGCGCCGGCACGGAGTGCAGGTACACGGTGCAGACATCAATGTCAGCCTCGCGCATGCCACCGTCGAGGCAGGTGGATTCGAGGTTCGGCTGGGACTGGGGGAAGTGCGCAACATCGGCGATGCGCTCGCCGAGAAAATTGTCGAACAGCGCGACCTCGGTGGACCGTTCACGTCGTTTCTCGATCTGACCGGTCGGGTGGAACTGACTACCGCGCAAGCTGAATCGTTGGCGACTGCCGGCGCGCTTGCCAGCTTCGGCATCTCGCGTAGAGAAGCGCTGTGGGCTGCGGGCGCTGCGGCAGGGGAGCGTCCGGACCGCTTGCCCGGTATCGGTGCGTCGGTCACAGCTCCCACCCTTCCCGGCATGAGCGACGTCGAATTGGCGGCAGCGGATGTCTGGGCGACAGGAGTATCTCCCGACACGTATCCGACACAGTTTCTTCGCCCACAGCTCGACGCGCTCGGCGTGGTGCCGGCTTCGAGGCTGCTCGACATCCCGGACGGCGACCGTGTGCTGGTAGGGGGAGCGGTCACACACCGGCAGCGTCCGGCCACAGCTGCGGGCGTCACGTTCATCAACCTCGAAGACGAAACCGGCATGGTCAATGTCGTGTGTTCGGTGGGGTTGTGGGCAAAGTACCGAAAACTGGCAAATACGGCGCCGGCGTTGCTTATTCGAGGAAAGGTGCAAAATGCGGAAGGCGCTGTCACTGTCGTGGCAGACCGGATGCAGCTGATGGATCTGCGAGTCACAGCCAAGTCGCGAGACTTTCGCTAATGCCCGATTCTGCTCGGAGTTTTGTGCCGAGAGGACAAATGTGGAGCTCAACTCTGACCTCCGAGCATATGGCGCGGGTCACAATCCCTGCCTAGGGTTGTCGCTTGAGCGGCCATCGAATCGCCTGGCACGGCCACGACCAGTGGCCTCGCTGGTGAATATTGTCGCCTTCCAAACATGCTGAATCCAAAGCACTTCGAGTTGAAGAGGAACTCCATGAGCACAGCGATTCTCGTCGCACACGTACACCCTGCCGATCCGTCTTCGGAGGACGCGTTCAACCGCTGGTACGACGACGTGCATATTCCGCAGGTCGTCGAACGAGTGCCTGGAGTTGTCTCCGCCTCCCGATTCTTCCTGGCGGATGTGCAGTTGCTGCCCGAGGATGCATTGCCCGCGCGCCGCTACCTGAGCATCTATCAACTCGACACGGAAGATCTCGCGGGCACGGCGCAGGCGTTGGGAAGTGCTTTGGGCGACGGGACTCTCGACATGTCCGAGGCCATCGCGACTACCGGCGACACCGGACCCGAATTGCTTTTCTACGTCCCGACCGAGAACTGAAGGGGAACGCTGACATGTCCGATCTTCTCGCGAACAAAGTTGCAATTGTCACCGGCGCAGGTGCCGGAATCGGCGCCGCCATTGCCCGGGCATTCGGGGCGGAGGGCGCGAGCGTCGTAGTCTCCGACATCAACGGTGACGCAGCACAGGCAGTGGCGGACTCGATCGACGGAGCTATCGCTGTCACCACTGATGTCACCGACGAACAGCAGGTCAAGGATCTCGTCGCCAGGGCGGTCGACGAGTTCGGCGGACTGAACGTCGTAGTACCCAACGCCGGCATCGCCACCACGACTCCGCTGATCGAGACCTCGTTCGAGGACTGGCGGAAAGTCATGTCGGTCAACCTCGATGGAGTGTTCTTGACCGTCCGTCATTCGCTACCCGCGCTCGTCGCATCCGGAGGCGGTTCGATCGTGAACATCTCGTCGATCTCGTCGACCACCGGGTCGCCGTTGATCGGTAGCTATGCCGCCGCCAAAGCAGCAGTTCGCAATCTCACCGAAACCCTGTCAGCCGAACTTCGCTTCCACGGAATCCGAGCCAATGCCCTGCTACCCGGATTCATCGACACAGACCTGGTCAAGAGTCACCAACAGGATTTCGAGAACGCACTCGGCCTCGAGTCCGGCGGCTTCGACGACCTGATGGTCACGAAGCAAACCCGCTACGGCCGGACCGAGGAAGTCGCCGCCGCCGCAGTGTTCTTTGCGAGCGACCAGTCGTCGTGGTGCAACGGCAGCAGCCTGGTTCTCGACGGAGGGTTCACGGCTTCTCTCCTTTGAGCAGCAGAACCTTTCCGAACGTCACCCGAAATCGTCAATCGTGCGAGGATCCACACCATGACCAACCGCGCTGTATACGTACTTCCGCCTGGAGGATTGAACAACCTCGACTTGAGGACGATCGAGACGCCAGCGCCAGGTGCGGGTGAGGTGACGATCGCGATCCGCGCGAATTCGCTCAACCACCACGACTACCTCGTGGCGACCGGCGAGATACCGACCGACGGCCCTCGCATTCTCTTGTCCGACGCAGCGGGCGAGGTAGTTGCCGTCGGCGACGGCGTCACACAGTTCGGGGTCGGGGACCGTGTGATGAGCACCTATCTGCCGCATTGGCGCAGCGGTGCACCGGATTTCGACGGATTCGGAAATTCACCCGGTGACGGCGTCGACGGGTTCGCCCGTGACACCGTCACCGTGCCGGTATCGGCAGTGACGTCGATGCCGCGAAACTACACGTACGAAGAAGCCGCTACCTTGCCCACTGCGGGCTTGTCCGCGTGGCGTGCATTGTTTGCCGGCGTCCCGATCATCCCAGGTTCGTCGGTGTTGATTCCCGGGACCAGCACGGTAGCGCTGTTTGCCGTCCAGCTTGCCAAAGCTGCTGGAGCTCAGGTGATCGCAACCTCGTCGGCTCCCGACAAGATGGCTCGATTGACCGAGCTCGGTGCCGATCACGTGGTCAACTACCGTGAGCGCCCGGACTGGGGATCGGAAGCGATGCGGCTCAGCGGCGGGATCGACCTTGTGCTCGACGTGGGCGGGCCGTCCACCCTCGGTCAATCTCTGTCGGCAGTCCGACCAGGTGGCCGGATCTGCGCGCTGGGCATCATGAACGGCCCGTCGTCGTCGATCGACCTGACTTCGCTACTGACCAAACAGGTCACCATCGAAGGTGTTCTGGTGGGCAGTCGTGCACATCAGGAGGAGATGGTTGCAGGGCTGGAGAGCCTCGCGCTTCGTCCCGTCATCGATTCGTCGTACCGTCTGGACGATCTTGCCGAAGCGTTCGAGCAGCAGAAATCCGGGCAGGCCTACGGCAAGATCGTCATCACAAACCCTTGATCGCTTGCCGGTCCCAATGGGGATCGGTGAGGATTTCCGCCGAGTCGCCGACAAACGCACGTCCGGCAGTCTGGTCGCCGCTGAGGGCGAACCTCAGCCACGCGGTCAGGTAACCCCGGAATCCTTCGCCGTCGGCGGCCCAATTGTGGCCGACGCCAAGTAGTCTGCCCCGGACCGCCGGTGCTGCGGTTTTGTCGAAGTACTCAGCTTGTGGATCGGCGGTGGAGACCGGATCGTCGGCGCCGGTCATGAAGAACGTCGGCCCGGTCAACTTCGCCACGTCGACGACATCGACAGGTCGCGAAGCCCACCACGGGTCCGGCAGGTCGAGCACCGCAGTGGCGGTGATCAGATTCGCCGACTGAGTTGCAGCGTTGATCGCGCCGCCTGCCCCCTGGGAGTGCCCGACCGAGGCGATGTTGTCGGTATCGATCCTCTGGTGAAAAATGCTCTCAGCGTTGGTGTTCTGATCGACGAGGTACTGAGCGGCACCCAAGATTTCAGTACCGTCGCCGGTCACACTGCTGTCGGCCACCACAACAACAAAACCCCACGACGCAAAGTGTCGGAGGAGGGCCTCGTACTCTTCGAACGTCGCGTAGCTGCCGTTGCCGAACGTGATGACGGGATGCCGCTTGCCATCAGCGGACAAGTCGGCTGGGTAGAACAATTGGTATCCGGGAACCGAATCGGCAGCCACCTCGTGCGCACCCTGGGCTGCGTACAGATCGCTGATCGACTCCGATGCGATGGATTCGGTAGTCGCGGCTTCGGGAGCGGCCGGAACCCCCGCACTGGCGTGTGTGACGGCACCCGATAGTGCCAGAACAAAAGATGCGGTCACGACGGCGATCGAATGTGTGGTCCGAGAAGGCATGGGTACAAGTATGTCTTGTACCCATGCGATCAGTCAGGCCGAGACGCGCGCGGGCTGCTCTTCGCCGACCCGGCCGCGGATGAAGAAGATGGCAACTACGCCGAAGGCGACCAGCACGACAGTGAGCAGTGTGGCGATCGTGGTGGCTCCGCTGGCACCCGTCGTCACCGAGGTGTCGAGCCCGCCGGTCGAGAGAATGGTGGTGGGGTCGGTGAGGCCGTGCAACACGATTGCGGCCCAGATCGTGCCCGTCACGCGCATGGTCAAGTACATGCACATTCCGAATCCGAAGGTGTAGACGACGGTGGCAAGGACTGTTGCCAGTTCCATTCCCGCGATGAAGTTCACCGTGTGCATGAGTGCGAACAGTAGGGACGACACAACAGCGACGAAGCGTTCTCGGTGGCCGGCATCACGAAGCATCTTCACTGCAATACCTCGGGTGACCAATTCCTCTGCGAGACCGACACATACACCGAGGGCGATCAACGAGACGATTTCGCCGGCCGACCACGCGCTCCAGTCGGTTCCGGCCAGGTGGGCAGCGATGGCGGCAACGACGATAATCGGCCCGATCCACATCCAGCCGCGTCCGCGTACCGGTTGAGGACCGAAGATACTGCTGAGCCAGCCGACCTTGACCGTGAAGATCAGCAACGCAACTGCACCGATCGCGATGGGCAACATGACGCCGAAGATGATGCTCGAGGCACTCGAGACCACGTTGTCCGTGTCGATCTGGTCGGCGAAAACACGCGAGATCACCTGCCCGGCGGCAAGGTAGAAGACCAAATAGGCAACGATGAGAAGGAGCAACTTCCACAAAGTGGGTCGACTCCAAAAACCCGACTTTTCGGGAACAGTATTGGTCATTGTCAGATCGTAAAGGCAACCACACGAAATCACGCGGTACCGTCTATTCGGACAGCAGCGAACACGAAGGCAGGACGCAGAAGACATGTTGGAAGTCGACTTGAATGCACTGGACACGGCATTGGCGGCAGGTGAGCCGCTGATCGACGTCCGTGAGCCCGACGAGTTCGCTCAGGTCCGAGTTCCCGGTGCGGCGCTCATTCCGCTCAGCGAATTCGTCTCTCGCGTCGGTGAAATTCCGGACGCGGAAACGGTGTACATCATCTGCGCCGTCGGTGGCCGTAGCCTGCAGGCCGCGGAGTATCTGCAGGCCCGTGGCATCAATGCCGTTTCGGTGGCCGGTGGAACAATGGCGTGGTACCAGTCGGGGCGCCAGGTCGAGACCGGAGCCTAAGACACAACTGATGGGGGCAGTTCCCGTTTCGGGAGCCGCCCCCACCGGTCACTTTCGCCAGAACAGGTGATGCGTCACGCCGCTCGGGCTCGGCACGATTTCGAGGTTGAAGCGGTCGCGCAACTCATCAGGTGTCTCCCACAGGCGTAGACCGGATCCGAATTCGATCGGGCAGACAGCGATGTGCATCGTGTCGACCAGATCGGCGTTGAGGAATTCACGGATAGTGCTGACCCCGCCGCCGAGTCGAACGTCCTTGCCCTGCGCGGCCTCACGTGCCTGCTCGAGGGCCGTCGCCGGGTCAGCGTCGACGAAGTGGAATGTCGTGTCCGATAGCGTGAACGACGGCCGCACGTGGTGGGTCAAGACAAAAACCGGGGTGTGGAACGGTGGCTCGTCGCCCCACCACCCCTGCCACTCGAGATTCTCCCAAGGGCCGCGGTAGGGTGCGAATTTGTTGCGGCCCATGATTTCGGCACCGATGTTGTTGGAGAAGTCCCGCGTGAAATAGTCGTCGATGCCTCGGCTGCCGCCGGGATCGGTGCGATTGGGCCAGCTCGCTGTAGCTCCCGCCCACGCAAACATTTCACCGTGGTCCAGGCCGAACGGGCTCTCGAAGCTTTGGTCCGGACCGCAGGCTATTCCGTCACTGGAAACGCTGAAATTCTGTACTCGTAATAACTGACTCACCGTGTACTCCCGCTCTCGACAATGGTCTACGTGAGTACAGACCGTACGGCGAGGCAAAACTCATCGGTGCGAATTCATGCAGCCGCCGGGAGAGCTCCACTGCGGATCGATCGGACGGTACGCACCGCGACGGTTGCCCAGATGGGGATCAGCACGGTCAGCAGGGCAAGTGCGATTCCCAGAATCAGTGTCGAACCGGTGGCGACTCCGAAGGCATTCGCTCCGACTGCACATGCTCCGATGGGGAAGGTGAAGCTCCACCAACCGAGCGAGAAGTCCAAGCCGCGGCGCAGTGCGTGGATGGTCACGGTGGTGACGGTGACAAATGCGATGACGCCGATGATTCCGACGACGGTTCCGTATGCGATTCCGAATTCGTGCAGGGTGTCGGCGTGCTCGGTACTGAGTGCATGCCGTGAGGCGGCGGCCAACAGGTTGGATGCTGCGATCGACTGTCCGATCACGCCCAACGGAATCCACAGCGAGGGAATGGCATTGAACGGGATCACGTCGACGCCGGCCGAGCGGTTGCGTGCGAACTGCCTCGCGACGGCTATCAGAATGCCGATAGCGGCGGTCAGTGCCAGAGCGAACAGGATGTAGCAGAAGATCAGTACCGCGATGCGCGGAGCGCCTTCGGGCATGTGGGTGCTGACCGCTGCGCCGGTGGTGGCCGAGACCATCGGTGGTACGACGGGCATCAGCCAGAACGGCATTGCCGTCGCCATCCCAGCATCTCGAACGAGACGAATCATCATCACGACGTAGGTGACCAGGCCGAGTGCCGTGCCGAGTATCCACAGAGTCAGCGAGACGGTGATCGCCACGTCGTGGCCGAGGAAGTCCGGCCCGGTGATGCCGGTTGCCGATCCCACGGTCAGCAGGGCCATGGCGACGGCTCCGTAGAACGGGAACATCGCGGGACTGTGCAGGTAGGCGAGGGCCTGACATCGATGTTGTGACCAATGGGTGGCAAATGCGCCGATCAAGGCGCACAGTACGAGAACCGCCAGAACCCAGAAGATTTCCGAGACCAGCTTCAAGCCTTCGATCTCCGGTTCGAGCGAAGCTGCGGCCACCGAGACGATTCCCGTTCCCATCGCTGCCGCGAACCAGTTCGGGGTGATGTGGGCGAAGGTGGGACTCGTTGTGGTGGTCATGTATTTCACTGTCGTCTCATCCGGTTCGTACCGGTAGGCCGGTTGTCCTTGAATGCCCACAATCTCGCCTTGTGGGTCTAATCTTGGTCTATGTCGTTGTCTCCTCGGGTGCCGGAACTCAGTGCCCTCGACGTCCTGCTTTCCGTAGGGCGTCTAGGCAGCATGGGCGCTGCCGGCCGGGAGCACGGACTCAGTCAGCAAGCGGTCAGCGCCCGGGTGCGTTCGGTCGAACGGCAGCTCGGAATCAAGGTTTTCGATCGAGCGGCGACCGGTGTTCGTCCCACCGCCGAGGGCGGTCTGATTCTCGAGTGGGCAAGTCACATCCTCGTCAGTGCCGAGGAAATGGCATCGGGAGTTGCCGCACTTCGCGGTGAACGCGACGCTGCCGTCACAGTTGCCGCCAGCATGACCATCGCCGAGTATCTGGTTCCCGGATGGACGGTCGCGATGCGGCACAAGTTCCCCAACGTCGTGGCGTCGGTGAGCTTGCACAATTCCTCGGATGTCTCTGCTCAAGTGCAGGCAGGCCAGGCCGATATCGGATTCGTCGAAGGTCCGGATGTGCCGTCGGCGCTCGCGTCGTGCGAGGTGGCGCGTGATCACCTCGTCGTGGTTGTGCCGCCGGGACACGACTGGGCCAATGGTGTGCCTGTTCCGGTTGCGGACCTCGCACGCACGCCGCTGATTCAGCGCGAGTCAGGGTCAGGGACGCGTCTGACGCTCGAGAATGCTGTTCCCGATTGTGTGCCGCCTTTGCTCGAGCTCACCTCGTGCACCGCAGTCAAGGCTGCGGTGGTGGCAGGCAACGCGCCCGCCGTTCTGTCGTCGTTGGCCGTTGCTGCCGACCTGACGGACGGCCGACTGGTCGCGGTCAACGTCGACGGCTTGCGGATGCCGAGGCGACTCCAAGCCGTCTGGGATCCCGATCGCGGATTGCGCGGTGCGGCAAGAGATTTCCTCGACATAGCGCTCGGCTCCAACACCGCTGTTCACTCGCGTTGACGGCTGCGGCTGACGGGAACGGCTGCTATCGGACGGTGTCGATCCCCGCGAGGATGAGATCGATGCCTGCCAGAAACTGTTCTCGGTCGTCGTGGTCGCGCAATTGCGCCGTCACCTGATTGAGGAACGGGTACTTCGCGGAATCGAGTTCTTCCCACCGCTGCGCGACGGTGGCGAGGAAGGCGGACCGATCTGTCTCGCGGGGGAGGAGGCGGGCGCCCGCGGCATACTGTCCGGCGAGGCCGAGCACGTAGTTCAGGAGTGCGGACGCGCAATCGAACTGTGCCGGTTGGGGAACGCCGAGTGCTTGGAGTTGCCCTCCCAGACTCTCGAAGATCTGCATCACCGCTGATTGCCACGGCTCGCGAGAGAGTTGGGTGCCGACCCACGGGTGCGCGTCGATCGCGTCGAACACACCGAGAGTGATGATCCGGATCGCCTCCCGTGGGGTTGCGCTTTCGGTTCCTTCGGTGGTCACGCGGGCGATGACGTCGTCGGTCGCCGCGGCGAGCAGTTCGCTCTTGTTGGCGACGTGCCAGTAAATCGCCCCGCTACCTGTTGCCAGGCGTGCGGAGAGTGCGCGAAATGTCAGCGCAGCTTCGCCCTCGTCGTCGAGGATCTCGATCGCAGCCTCGACGATTCGCTCCTTCGAGAGCGCGTCCGTACGTCGTTCGGTCCGCTGATTCCTGGTCGCCATGCGCACCATCTTGACATATCTGGAACGCCGTTCCAAGATGGTCACTGGAACGACGTTCCAATAGAAGGCTGAAAGGAAACAAACATGAGCAACTCGATAACGATCATCGGGGCGGGCCTCGGCGGTCTGACCCTCGCGCGCGTCCTCCACGTTCACGGAATTCCGTCGAAGATCTACGAGGCGGAACCGTCGGCAGAAGCTCGCACGCAGGGCGGCCAACTCGACATCCATGAACACAACGGTCAGGCGGCGCTCGATGCTGCCGGCCTCATCGACGAGTTCCGCGCGATCATCCACGAGGGCGGTGCCGCGTCGCGCGTACTCGATCAACACGCCGCTGTACTCCTCGACGAACCCGATGACGGCACGGGAGTCCGTCCTGAAGTGCTGCGCGGAGACCTCCGACGGATCCTGCTCGAATCCCTTCCGGACGGCATGATCGAATGGGGACGCAAGGTCGACAGTGTCCGCTCGCTCGGCTCACGGAACACCGCCGACGAGCGCGCTGACGGCCGACACGAACTGACCTTTGCCGACGGTTCGACGGTGACTACCGACCTCCTCGTCGGCGCCGACGGTGCCTGGTCGAAGATCCGCCCGTTGCTCTCCGATGCGAAGCCCGAATACGTCGGCACGACGTTCGTCGAGACGTATCTGTACGACGTCGACGAGAAGCATTCGGCTGCAGCCGAGGCAGTCGGTGACGGGGCGATGTACGCGCCCGCACCAGGAAAAGCGATCGCCGCGCATCGAGAGGCGGGAGATATCGTGCACACCTACGTCCAGTTGAACCGTACGGCGGAGTGGTTTGCCGGTATCGATTTCACCGACGGCGCTGCTGCGACAGCGCGGGTCGCGGCCGAGTTCGACGGTTGGGCAACGGAACTCACTGCGCTGATCACAGACGGCGAAACCGCTCCGATTCCGCGCGCGATCCATGCACTTCCCGACGAGCACCGATGGGATCGCGTGCCTGGGGTCACGCTCCTCGGTGACGCGGCACATCTGATGGCTCCGTCCGGTGAGGGTGCGAACTTGGCCATGTTCGACGGCGCCGAACTGGGAAGGGCGATCGCCGCGCACCCGGACGACATCGAAGCGGCACTGAGCGGCTACGAGGAAGCGATGTTCGTGCGCAGTGCATCCGAGGCCGCTGACTCGCACGTGATCCTTGATCTCTGCCTCGGTGAAGGCGCACCGTATTCACTGGTCGACTTCTTCACCGGCGCTGCTTCCGTATCCGGATAATGGACGAATGCCTGTTGATTCCACTCCCTCGTCTGCCGCGATTGCGCACGTGCGCGGTCTCTCGAAGGGCGACCAGGTGGATCGAAATCACCGGGTGACGTTGCACTTTCATCCGGACCTCCCGTCTGAACGTGGTCTGACACTGGCCTCGATCGCACGTCGAGGCACCTACGTGACCCAGTTCGAGACTCGTACCAGCAACGGCGGACTGACGGCGCATCACGGCGGCGACCGTTGGCGTTGGGAGAGTCGGATATTCGGCGGGGCTTACGACGAGCGAGAGCCGTCGGAACGGCCGAAGTACGGATCGTTGAACTTCTCCGCCGATCCGTACGGGGCATCCCCTCGGTTCGGCTCGTCCTACTTCCGGCTTGCCGAGCACACACTCGACCGCACCACCTTCTGCTTTCCGGACAGCGTCTTCGAGCCTGATCTCTTCGGAACGGCCGAAGCGATGAGCTTGGTCGGCGCCGCCAGAGTCGCCGAGTTCGACGATCCGCTCGACCACTACATCGAGGCGCACGTCCACGGCGTCGTCGACATCGGAACGGACGTCGAGGCACTCGTCCTGGACCCGAGTTACCGCGGCACACGGATCGAAGAGATCGCCCACTCACTCACGTGCCCGGTCCTGTGGCACGACGGTTACGCGGTCGATGTCGAAGCGATAGCCGAACATCCCGAATACCGGGGAGCGACCGTCGTCGACCTTGCCCGAGAAATTGCCCGCGGCAGGCGACTGACGCCTGCCGTACTGGGGCTCGCACGGAGCGCGTCCTTCGATCCGCAGGACGTCAAAAGGGTCTGGCACTACATTGCTCGATTCGGCGGCAGGGCGTAGAACTGGGCATTCGCGTATCGCTGCCCGTCGACGACCGCCGGTTCCGGGACCGCACATCGGTCCGAAGGGCGCGGTGAGGAAAGAGTGATTGATACGCAACATCGAGCATGAACTCCCGAAACAACTGCATCCGAAGATAGAAGTCGACCTTGATCCTCGGTCGAAGGGATGCATGAATCGATGGGCGCTCAACTCACCACCACCAGTGTCGACACACTCTGCGCGTACTGCGGGGTCGGCTGTGGTCTTGTCCTCGACATCATCACCGATCCGGAGACGGGACGCCGGAAGGCTGCGAAGTCTTCCGGTCTGAAGACACATCCCACCAACTTCGGGCGTCTGTGCACCAAAGGGGCCACGACCGCAGACATGCTCGCAGGTCCAGGGCGAATGGACTCTGCATATCGCCGTCCGCGCCGAGGGGATGCGATCGAAGCCGCGGACATGGACGCCGTCATCACTGACACCGCCCAGCGTCTACGGGCAATCATCGACGAGCACGGCCCCGACGCATTTGCGTTGTACGTGTCCGGGCAGATGTCTCTCGAAGCCCAGTACTTGTCGAACAAGCTGGCCAAGGGATTCATCGGGACCAATCAGATCGAATCGAATTCCCGGTTGTGCATGGCGAGTGCCGGCACCGGCTACAAACAGTCTCTCGGGGCCGACGGACCGCCCGGTTCCTATCAGGACTTCGAACACGCCGACGTGTTCTTCGTGACCGGCGCGAACATGGCGGACTGCCATCCGATCCTCTTTCTGCGGATGCAGGAGCGGATCAAGGCAGGCGCGAAGTTGATCGTCGTCGACCCTCGACGCAGTGCCACCGCCGACAAGGCGAACTTGTTCCTGCAGATCGCTCCCGGCACCGATCTCGCGCTACTCAACGGACTACTCCACCTGCTCGTCGTGAACGGCCACACCGACCCTGACTTCATCGCCGACTTCACCGAAGGCTGGGAGGTGATGCCCAGTTTCCTCGCGGAGTACACCCCGGAGAAGGTCAGTGAGATCACCGGTATCCCCGAAGCCGACATCCGCACTGCAGCGCAGTGGATCGGTGAGGCTGCAAACTGGATGAGCTGTTGGACAATGGGTTTGAACCAGAGCACCCACGGCACGTGGAACACCAACGCCATCTGCAACCTTCACCTTGCGACCGGTGCGATCTGCAAGCCCGGCAGCGGTCCGTTCTCGCTGACCGGGCAGCCGAACGCCATGGGTGGGCGTGAAATGGGCTACATGGGTCCAGGTTTGCCCGGCCAGCGTGCAGTGATGGTCGACGCCGATCGCGAATTCGTAGAGGAGAGGTGGGGGATCCCGCAAGGCTCGCTGCGCACCGACATCGGCGGTGGCACCATCGACATGTTCTCCCGCATGGCGGCGGGTGACATCAAGGCATGCTGGATCATCTGCACCAATCCCGTTGCAACGGTAGCCAACCGAAAGACCGTTATCGACGGCTTGGAGAAGGCTGACCTCGTCATCACCCAGGATGCGTTCCTGGGCACCGAGACCAACGAATACGCCGATGTTCTGCTGCCCGCCTCACTGTGGACAGAGTCCGACGGAGTGATGATCAATTCCGAACGCAACCTGACGCTCTTTCAGCAGGCACTGGATCCGGTCGGGCAGGCGCTGCCTGATTGGCAGATCATCGCCCGGATCGCCTGCGAGATGGGGTATGTCGAGGCGTTCACCTACACCTGTGCCGAAGAGGTGTTCGAAGAGATCAAGCAGTTCTGGAATCCGAAGACCGGCTACGACTTACGCGGCGTCACCTACGAGCGCCTCCGCAAGACATCAATCCAGTGGCCGTGCCCGCCAGACAGTGATCAGGACCGTCATCCCATCCGATACGTCAATGACGGTGTCAGTCAAAGGCTCCTGATCCGCGAGGACGGCAGCACTCCGCGGCTCGCATTTCCCACCGCCACTGGCCGTGCGATGTTCTTCGCACGGCCGCACATGCTTCCCGCCGAAATGCCCGACGACGACTATCCATTCCTGCTCAACACCGGTCGTCTCGCGCACCAGTGGCACACCATGACCAAGACAGGCAAGGTCGCCAAGCTGAACAAACTCAACCCAGGTCCCTTCGTCGAGATCCATCCCGACGACGCCGCCAGGCTCGGCGTCGTCGACCAGGATGCGATCGAGGTTGCCTCACGCCGCGGTCGCGCTGTGCTACCGGCCGTCATCACCGACCGAGTGCGTCCGGGGAACTGCTTTGCCCCATTTCACTGGAACGACGCCTTCGGCGAATATCTGTCCATCAACGCTGTCACCAACGACGCCATCGATCCAGCCTCGCAGCAACCGGAGTTCAAAGCCTGTGCTGTCACTATGACGAAGGTCGCCGTGAACACACCTGAAACAGTGCTCGCCGAGGCGCCGCTGGTGGCTTCCGCGCCAGCTGATCGGGCTTTGTCGCGAACCGATGTCCTCGCGGATGTCATCGGTCAAACAGGAACACCTGCAGTGGTATTCGATGCGCTCCAGCAGAGCTACCTGGCCGGTCTTCTCGCCGCGTTGCGTGCGGACGCCGATCGCACTGCCGGGGTCCCGACGTTGCCGTCGACGGCGCCGTTCGATGCCGAAAAGCGGATGTGGGTCGACGGGGTATTGGCCGGCCTGTACTCGCGAACCTCGCTCCCTGACACCGACGGGCCCGCGTTGTCCTCGGCTCCGGGCATTGCGACAGAACGCGCGCCGATCGTGGTGCTCTGGGCATCGCAGACCGGAAACGCGGAAGAATTTGCCGCCGCCTGCGCTGCTCGCCTTGGAGAAGTTGGCTTGCCCGTGGTGATGCATGCAATGGACGAGTTCCCGGCCGCCGACCTGGCGGCCACCCGAGAGGTGCTGTTGATCACCAGTACCTCCGGTGACGGCGAATCCCCGGACAACGGCAGCGGTTTCTGGGATGCGTTGGCTGCTGACACGGCGCCCCGCATGGCCGAGACACGGTATGCAGTCATCGCTTTCGGTGACTCGAACTATGACGACTTCTGTGGGCATGGACGAAAGCTTGACGCCCGCCTTGCTGAACTGGGGGCCAGTCGTATCGTCGATCGCGCCGACTGCGAGCCCGATTTCGAGGACACCGCTGCTGGTTGGCTGGACTCTGTCACGGCTGAACTTCAGCGCTCGGCGGCTGGTGAGACGGCCGACGTCGTCGTTGCAAAGAAGAATTCTGGGACAACCGTTGCGGCCACGCCGATTTCACCGGCGATGTCGGCGCCGCTGCAGTACAACAAGAAGGCGCCGCTGACCACAGCCTTGACGCGCAATGTCGTGCTCAACCGGCCAGGCTCTTCCAAAGACGTGCGGCAGTTGGGCTTTCACCTTCCGGACGACACGGTCCGTTACGAAGCCGGCGACGCTCTCGGAGTCTGGCCCCGAAACAGCTCTCCGTTTGTCGACGAGTGGCTCACCCTCACCGGCCTCGACGGCGAGGAGGTCGTCGAACTGGGGCAGTACGGCGATATGACCCTGCGTGCCGCGCTCACCGAACGCCTGGAGATCACTCGAATCTCGAGCGAGATGATTCGGTTCGTGCATCAACGAACTCGCGACGCGGACCTCGCCGAGTTGATGAAGCCGGAGAACATCTCCACGCTCAAAGACTGGTCGTGGGGACGACAGTCCGTCGACGTACTTGCGCAGTCACCCGTTCGTGCCTCGACGGACGAATGGCTCTCCCTCCTCAAACCGCTTCAGCCGCGGCTGTATTCGATATCTTCCAGTCCGAAGGAGAACCCACGCGAAGTGCAGCTGACGGTGTCCGCGGTGCGCTACAACGTCGCGGGTGTCCCACGGCGTGGGGTGTGCTCGACCTACCTCGCAGACCACGCCCACGATGATGACATCGGCATCTTCGTGCAGAAGTCGACCCATTTCCGGCCACCGTCCGATCCCGAAACCCCGATGATCATGGTCGGTCCGGGAACCGGCATCGCGCCGTTCCGTGCCTTCCTGCATGAGCGTCGGGCATTGGGGCACACGGGCCCGAACTGGCTGTTCTTCGGGGAGCAGCACGCCGCGACCGACTTCTACTACCGCGAAGAAATCGAAGAATTGCGGAAAGACGGATTCCTCACCGAACTCGACCTCGCATTTTCCCGGGATCAAGCCGACAAGGTCTACGTACAGGACCGGATGCGTGAGCGCGGTGCGCTGCTGTGGGAGTGGTTGCAGAAGGGCGCCCACTTCTACGTCTGCGGCGATGCCAACCGGATGGCCAAGGACGTCGACAGTGCCCTCAACGGGGTGGTCGCTCAACACGGAAAACTGGCACCTCGTAGTGCGGAGGCGTACGTGAAGGCTCTCTCGGCCGAGAAGCGGTACGTCCGAGACGTCTACTGACGTCGATCAGACGGCGCCCTTGAACCCGTGCTGACGCCACGCCTCGTACGTCACGAGGGCGGCAGCGTTGGACAGGTTGAGGGACCGGCGTCCGGGAAGCATCGGGATACGCAGGCGCTCGGTGATGTGTTCGTCCGCCAATACCTCTTCGGACAGTCCGGTGGGCTCGGGCCCGAACAGCAGGACGTCGCCGGGTTGGTAGGCGATATCGGCATAGGACGTGGTCGCGTGCGCGGTGAAGGCGAACACGCGCGCGGGCGTGACGGCTTCCCACGCCGCAGCAAGGTTCTCGTGGACCGTGACAGTCGCCAGATCGTGGTAATCCAAGCCTGCGCGCTTGAGTTTCGGCTCCGACAAGTCGAACCCGAGAGGCCCGACCAGGTGGAGTTCGCAACCGGTGCCCGCGACCATGCGGATCGCGTTTCCGGTGTTGGGTGGGATGCGGGGCTCGTGGAACATCACTCGGAACACTCGAGGAACTGTACCGGGCGTCGTATCGGTGCCCGCGTCCGTGAGAAGACCGGTCGGGAAGTGTGGGCGAATTGGTAACAAACCGGCCAGTCCGTGCGAATCTATTTCCGGCACTCTTCGCAGAACGGACATTTTGATGAACCCTCCCGCCGGTTGGAACCCCGACCCCTTCGACCCCACGATCGACCGTTACTGGGACGGTCAGCAGTGGACTGCACAGACACGGCCCAAGGGCGTCGACGCACCCACTCAAGCCTTCGGCACTCCCACCCAGGTCTTCGGTGCTCCCGGATCGCCGGTGCCGGACGCAAACGCCGAGGAAGGCAAGACGCGGCGTAAGTGGCCGTGGATCGCCGGCGCAGCAGTCGTGGGGCTGGTTGCCATCGCCGCGGCGACGGGCGCGGGCAAGTCGGAAGAATCAACGACGCCTGCTGTGGCCTCTTCTACGACAGCGGCGGCGACGACAACCAAAAGCACGGTCCCGTCGACGACGAAGACCACGACGTCGTCCCTCTTGCCGACGACGACAACGATCGTGCCGCCACCAACGACGACAACCGTGGCAATCGTGCCGCTGGTTCCGCAGGTGCCGGAGATCACGACTACGCCGTACGTTCCGCCCGCGCCGGCGTACACGCCGCCGAAGACAACGGAACCCGCGTACGTTCCGCCGCCGGCAAAGGTGCCTGATGCAGGGGTGTATTACGCCAACTGCTCAGCGGTGCGAGCGGCTGGTGCTGCCCCGATCTACCGCGGCGATCCCGGCTATTCGTCCAAGCTTGATCGTGACGGTGACGGCGTGGCCTGCGAGACCTAGGCGATCGAAGCGGTGTCGGTGCGGCGGGGCAGTATGGACGGCATGCTCCCCGAAGAATCCGACGACGTCGTCGGCGAAGACTATTCAGACGCGCGGCTGGCCGGGCAGAAGTGGCGTCAGCGCACTTTCACCAATTGCAATTTCCGAGATGCCGACCTCACCGGACTCACGACGGAGTCGGTGGTGTTCACGGATTGTGATTTCACCGGCACCGATCTGGGGGAGTCCGTGCACACGGGAACGGCGTTTCGCTCCTGCAATTTTGCTCGGACCAGCCTGTGGCACAGTACGTTCCGAAACTGCAGTCTGCTCGGGTCGACGTTCGACGGTTGCCGTATCCGGCCGTTGACGCTCGACGAAGTCGACTTCTCGTTGACCTCACTCGGTGGGGCGGACCTGAGGAAGATCGACTTCACCTCATGCCGATTCCGTGAAGCGAACCTGGTTCGGGCCGACATGCGGGGCGCGGTGCTGGCGTCGGCGGATCTGTCCGGTGCTCGTACGGGTGGACTCAAACTCGAAGGTGCAGATCTGCGCGGCGCGCGGATCGATCCGAGCCTGTGGACGTCCGCATCCGTCGGAAACGCGCAGATCGAGTTGATGCAGGCGGTGGCTTATGCGTCGGCGCACGGTCTTGTCGTAGACATGAAGTAGAGGCGCCTAGCTCTCCACGCGCTCCTCGAGGCGCACTGTCACCATCTCGCCGGTCTCCTTGCCGATGGCCTTGCGAAGATCGGCTTTGACCGGCAGCTTGTGGTTGCCGTCTCCCAGCGCCATGAACGAACTCTGGAACGGATGTCCGTCGATCGTCCCGCGTACCTTGACCAGGCCGCGGGTGCCGAAGAACTCGGCGGACTCCGGCCAGATCACGTAGGTCCACCCACCCTTGGCGTCACTCTTCTGCAAGGTGGCCGTGAATTCCTTGTCCAGCAACATGATGACTGTCCCTTCGGGTCGTACCTTGTGATCAGCGGATGAATTCCCGTGCGAGCAGATCCATCAGCAGTCCGTCCTTCCACACACCATGGCGATCTCGCGAGTACTCGCGCATCACCCCGACGTCTTTGAACCCCACCGATCGGTAGCAAGCGATGGCGACGGAGTTGTCGACTTCCGGGTCGATGACCAGACGGTGGAATGCGAGGTCGTCGATCAGGTGGGCACACAGCACCCGAATCGATTCGCGACCGAACCCTTGGCTGTGAAAGTCGGGATCGAGGAACAAGTCGAGCCCGGCGTGGCGGAAGTCGGGGTTGTCCTCCGCCTCGTACCACTGGATGAAGCCGATCAGGCGGTCGCCGTAGAAGATGCTGTAGCGCGTGGTGCCGGCCTCCGGCGCTGCAGGCCAGTCGTCGTCGGGATTTTGCCACCACTGCACGACGTCCGGGTGCAGGTGAATTGCCCGCAGACGGGCGTGATGATCGGGCGCGACGGGGGAGAGGAGCACCCTCGGGCCGCGTAGTTCCGGAGCCGTTGTCACTCATCGACCCTAACCTGGAACAATGGTCGCCGTGACTGCAACGATCCTCGACGGCAAAGCTACCCGCGACGAAATCTTCGAAGACCTGAAGGTGCGGGTGAGCGCTCTGAAGGCAGAGGGCATCACACCCGGCTTGGGCACCATCCTGGTGGGCGACGACCCGGGATCCGCGGCTTACGTGCGCGGCAAGCACAACGACTGCGCCAAGGTCGGTATCAATTCTTTGCGACGCGATCTGCCTGCCGACATCACGCAGGAACAGCTCAACGCGACGATCGACGAGCTCAATGCCAATCCCGAGTGCACGGGCTACATCGTGCAGTTGCCGCTCCCCAAGCACCTCGACGAGAACGCGGCCCTCGAGCGTATCGACCCCGACAAGGATGCCGACGGCTTGCATCCGGTCAACCTCGGTCGACTGGTGTTGGGCAAGGAAGCCCCGCTGCCGTGCACCCCACGTGGAATCCTCCACCTTCTGCGTCGCTACGAGGTCCCGATTGCCGGTGCACACGTGGTGGTTGTCGGACGCGGCGTCACGGTCGGTCGTCCGATCGGATTGCTGCTGACGCGTCGTAGCGAGAACGCGACGGTCACGCTCTGCCACACCGGTACCCGCGATCTCGCGGCCGAGGTTCGCCGCGCCGACATCATCGTCGCTGCCGCCGGCGTTCCCGGCCTCATCACCGCAGACATGGTCAAGCCCGGAGCAGCGGTCCTCGACGTCGGCGTCAGTCGCACCGACGACGGCCTGCGCGGCGACGTGGCAGCCGACGTGAACGAGGTCGCCGGCTTCGTCTCACCCAATCCCGGTGGTGTCGGACCGCTGACCCGCGCGTTCCTGATCACCAACGTGGTCGAGCGCGCCGAGCGGGTTCTGGCCGGAGTCTGAGTCCGATGTCCTCACTGGTCGGCCTCGCGAAGAAGAATCTGCCCATGCTCGCGGTCCTCGCCGTGATCGCGGCGGCCGTGGTTCTCGTGCTGGCCGACCGGTGGCGTCGCGGCGCCCTCGTCTTCGGTGTTGCCGTCATCATCGGAGCTGCCGCTCGGTGGTTCGTTCCCGAGAATCGTGTGGGGTTGCTCGCGGTGCGCGGAAGGGTCTTCGACACTGCGGCGATGGGTGTGATGGGTGTGTTGATCGCGACGCTCGCCCTGACCATCGATCCGCTCGGCACCGACTGAGAAGATCAGTGCCCGTAGAACGAGCGAATGTCGATATCACTCAAGGGGATCCACTCCGGTGAATCTGTGGATGTCGACTTCTTTCCAGCCTTGACCGGTGTACTTCGCAGCGTCACCGCAAGTGCAGGTTCCTCGTCGATTCGCCCGGCCAGGGCGTAGATCGCGGCGAGATGGTGAACGCACGGCGAGCGTCGACCTGAGCAGTCGCAGCTGGCAGTGCACTCCGAAAGATCAACGGCTACTGCGATATTTCGAGCCTGCAGTTCGGTGACGATGCTGTCCGGCAGTTCGCCGGTGGAGACGGATCTGTTGGCCTTTCCCGCCGAACGGAGAAGGCTCTTCACTGCGGCGATTTCGGATTTGGTCCAGAGCGGGACAGAAATTGTCACCGACGAGGTTTTTGCTTTGGTGCTCACCTCCGCGACGACGGTCCCCGATGAGACCACGGTGAACTCCACGGAACCGTTGCGTGCGAGGGTACGAGCCGTCGGCAGGGACGGGTTCGGACCGGATGCCGCAGTCCGCTCCACCGTGCGCAGCCATGCTCGACCCCAAGCGGTGACACCGAATTCGTTGGCCATCAGATGATCACCGCGCCGTCGAGTTCGAGGAGTTCACGCAGTTCGGTGTCGGGTAGATCGGCCAGGGCGGCCTCGACGTTCCCGGAAACAGCATCGGCCACAGCTCGTTTGGACTCGTGCATCGCTGCGATGTGATCCTCGACGGTACCGCCCGTCACCAAGGTGTGGACGTTGACGGTGCGCTTCTGGCCGATGCGGTGTGCCCGGTCGGTTGCTTGGTCCTCGACGGCTGGGTTCCACCACCGGTCGTAGTGCACGACGTGACTTGCTCGCGTGAGGTTGAGGCCGAAGCCGGCGGCGCGCAAGCTCAGAATCAGAACCGGTGGTGAATCCGTGTCGTTCTGGAATGCGTCGACCATCGCGTCGCGCTTGTCGGTGTTCAGGCCGCCGTGAAGGAAGGGGATTGCGCCGATTCCCAACTCGGAGCCCAGGTGCCGTGAGAGCATCTCGCCCATCGTCCGGTATTGCGTGAATATCAGCGCGCGATCGCCGTCGTCGACGATCTCGGCAATCATTTCCGTTGCGCGGTCGAGCTTTCCGGATCTTCCGTAGAGGTCGTCCGTATCGCCGGTGACCTGCGCCGGATGATTGCATACCTGCTTGAGAGTGGTCAGCAGCGCAAGGATGTTGCCGCGCCGGGCAATTCCCGTACCCAAACCGGTGTCGAAAGCATCTGCAACTGCAGACCGATAGATGCGCGCCTGTTCCGACGTCAGAGTGCACGAGACGGTGGAAAATTGCTTGGGCGGAAGATCCTTGGCCACTGTGTCTTTGGTTCTGCGCAGAATGAACGGATCGATGACCGCGGCAAGCCTGGTCGCCGCGGTGGCCGATCGACCGGATTCGATCGGTACGGCAAAGCGTTGACGAAACCGTGCGCGAGTTCCGAGGACTTCGGGATTGGCGACGCGAAAGAGTGACCACAATTCTTCGAGACGGTTCTCCACCGGCGTGCCGGTCATCGCTACCTTGACGTCGGCCGACAACTGCATTGCTGCTTTGGCTGCCAGCGAAGAGGGGTTCTTGATCTGCTGTGCCTCGTCGAAGACCACTGAACTCCAATGGATCGGGGCCAATTGGTCTGCGTCGGAACGCAAGACGCTGTAGCTGGTCAGCACCGTGGCGCCGGCAGGAACACGAGTGGGAAGTGCGCGAGCGGTCCCGTGATGAACGTGCAGTGGCAGATGCGGAGCGAATCGCTCGATCTCGCGGCGCCAGTTTCCGATGACCGAGGTGGGACACACAACCAGGTGTGGACCGTCGTCGGCGCGGATCGCGATCATCGAAATCGCTTGCAGTGTCTTGCCCAAACCCATCTCGTCGGCGAGGATTCCACCGCCCGAACCCGACAGTGCAGTCAGCCAGGCAACTCCGTGCACTTGATACGGGCGCAATGTCGCCTGAATCTTTGCTCGGCGAAGACTCTCCACGGCTGCGCGCGCTTCCGTGAACAACCGCACCGTGGACCGGGCGCTTCTGATTTTCGTGTCGTCGCGCTCGATCGCGGCATGCGCTGCAGTCGGAATGTCATGTGCCCCGGTGTCGATGACGCGCTTCCATGCGAGCAACGACGGTCCGAGGTCGTCGCGACGTGCATCGAGGGTGTGCATGGCGTCGATCGCGGTGGCGAGGTCGAGCAGTTGCGCTGCGACGTCGGTCGGTGTGATCGACTCGTCGGCCGGGATCGCCAGCCGGCAGATGCCCGGCGATCCCGTCGGCATCCCCAGCACCGACAGTCGCGCTGCCGGGTCTGTATCACCCCAGAACGCAAAGGACATGTGCTCGGGAATGTACGTAGCCTGCAGGCGCGTCGAGCATGGCTGATTCACGTTCGCCGATGCTAGCCGCGCCGGCTCAGGTATGCCAATGAAAATGTCGGGAAAACCTGCAGATCAGCTGTGGTTTTCCCGACATTGACGGATCCTGAAATTGTGCCTCTGTGCGGGATCAGCGGGCCGTGCGTGCGAACTCCATCGTTCGGCGAAGCAGTCCGGCGACAGCGTCCGCCTCCGTCAGGAAGCCGTCATGGCCGTCTCTGGACTTGAGAATCTCGAGGCCAGTGCACGTCGAAATGCCGTCCGCGATCTCCTCCTGCAAACGAAGGGGATACAGCCGATCCGAGTCCACGCCGCCCACGACGACCGGCGCCGTGATCGATGCCAGCGCCGCTGCAACGCCGCCGCGTCCACGACCGATGTCGTGCCGGTTCATGGCCTCGGTCAGGAGGACGTACGTGCTCGGGTCGAAGCGGTCGACCAGCTTGTCTGCCTGATGTTCCAGGTAACTCTGGACGGCGTATCGTCCACCGTTCCAAGGATTTTCGTCGTTCTGGGCGGAGTTCTCGAAGCGCGCATCGAGTTCGGACTCGGTGCGGTACGTCAGGTGCGCGATGCGACGGGCGATGCCGAGTCCGGCGCGAGGTACCCGCCCCGTTCCGTGGTAGTCACCGCCCTGCCAATCCGGATCGGAGACGATGGCAGCGATCTGCGTCGTCTGGGTGCCGATCTGATCTGCAGTGGCTCGTGAACCGGTTGCGAGAACCAACGCGGAGCGAATGCTGTCCGGGTAGGTAACTGCCCATTCGAGGGTGCGCATGCCGCCCATGGATCCGCCGACTACCGAGGCCAACTGGCCGATCCCGAGGAGATCGACGAGCTTCTTCTCCGCCGCGATCTGATCCCGGATGGAGATCTCGGGGAACCTGCTGCCCCACGGCTTGCCGTCGTCGGCCAGTGAACTGGGACCGGTCGTGCCGCGACAACCGCCGAGGACATTGGTTGCGATGACGCACCATTCGCCGGTGTCGATCGGTTCGCCCGGCCCAACCATCCCGTTCCACCAGCCGGGGGAGGGCTGATTTGCGGAGATCGGTCCGGTGACGTGTGAGTCTCCGGTCAGTGCGTGCTCGACGAGTACGACGTTGTCGCGGTTCGGGGACAGCTCACCCCACCGCTGAACGGCGAGCGAAACCGATGGGAGTACCGCGCCGCTCTCGAGTTCCAGGGGACCGATGTCGACGAACCCCACCTGGCCGTCGGGCGGGGGAAGGAGGTCGATCCTGGGCTCCAATTCGTTCACGGTCACGAGTTTGCCACCGCAGCCAGGCCGACGGTGATATCGGCGAGGATGTCGTCGATTCCTTCGATACCGACCGCGAGGCGGACGAGTCCGGGCGTGACACCGGAGGCGAGCTGCTCTTCGGGGGTGAGCTGCGAGTGTGTCGTCGAGGCGGGGTGGATGACGAGTGAGCGAACGTCACCGATGTTGGCGACGTGGCTGTGCAGCGTCAGGGCGTTGACGAACGTCTTGCCCGCATCGATACCTCCGGGCAGCTCGAAGGTGACGATGGCGCCGGTTCCCTTGGGCGTCAGCTGCTTTCCGCGTTCGAACCATGGCGAGGTGGGGAGTCCCGCGTAGGAAACGGAGGCCACCTCTCCGTGGCCGTCGAGGAATTCGGCGACCTTCTGTGCATTGGACACGTGGCGCTCGATGCGCAGGCTCAAGGTTTCGATGCCCTGCGCGATGAGGAACGCGTTGAACGGCGCCACGGCGGAGCCGAGATCGCGCAGCAGTTGGACGCGCGCCTTGAGTGCGAATGCCGGCGCGCCGAGGTCTGCGAAGGTGACGCCGTGGTAGCTGGGGTCAGGGGTCGTGAAGTTGGTGTGGCGACCCTGCGTCCAGTCGAAGGTGCCGCCGTCGACGATGACGCCGGCGATCGCGGTGCCGTGTCCGCCAAGGTATTTGGTGGCGGAGTGAACGACGATGTCGGCGCCGTGTTCGAGTGGGCGGAGCAGGTACGGCGTCGCGACAGTGTTGTCCACGATCAACGGAAGACCGTTCTCGTGGGCCAGCGACGAGATGCCGGGCAGGTCGAGGATGTGGTTCTTGGGATTGGCGATCGTCTCGCCGTAGAACGCCTTCGTGTTCGGGCGAATGGCTTCGCGCCACTGATCGAGATCGTCGGGATCTTCGACGAAGGTGACTTCGATGCCCAGCTTGCGAAGGGTGTAATGCAAGAGGTTGTACGTGCCGCCGTACAGGTACGGGCTCGAGACGATGTGGTCGCCGGCTTCGGCGATGTTGAGGATCGCGATGGTTTCGGCAGCCTGACCCGAGGAGAGGAGGAGTGCGGCGACTCCGCCTTCGAGGGCAGCGATGCGCTGCTCGACGGCGTCCTGTGTGGGATTCATGATCCGCGTGTAGATGTTGCCAGGCTCGGCGAGGCCGAACAGTGCCGCAGCGTGATCGGTGCTGTCGAAAACGTAGCTGGTGGTCTGGTAGATCGGCAGAGCGCGCGCATTGGTGGCGGTGTCCGCTGTCTGCCCGGCGTGCACCTGCTTGGTCTCGAACGACCAGTTCGCGGTCGGATCAGAAGTTGCTGCGCCGTCGGCTGTGTTGTCGGTCATGATTTGTTCACTCCAGTGGTCTGACGGATAGATGTCGGACGGGGGCGAAGGATCGCCGCCCCGTGCTGGGGTCTATCTACAAGTGCGACACATACTGAGTTACCTCCGTGGGGCTCGGCCCGGTCTGGGGTCCGTCCCTGTCGGACCCGCGCTTGTCACCCGAATTGCGGTGGAACTGCGTGAGCAGATCCACGTCGGGAAACCTGGTCATCACCCGGGGCACCCCACCGCGGTTGGAGGGTTGCCGTCCAGCGAGCCGGGGCTTGACGCTGGCACTCATGACCAAGTCGGATTCTACCGGGAAGTGAGCGCAGTCCTGACGCGGGGCGAATTGTGAGCCGCAACCGCACGCGAGACAGAGCGACGCAGCCCACTAGCAGGCAAAAGTTACTCGCGAGTAGAGACCGATGGGTGGACCTGCCGGTTGCGGCCTCACGGGTTAGCAGTACGCTTGTCTTGTTTGGGACTCATCTCCCGAGATCAGTCCACACCGTCTAGGTTTGATAATCGAACCGTTCGCGGACCCACTCACAAAGTGTGACCGCAACCGTGTAACCAGGGAAACTTCCTAGGAGGACGCGAAGCACCCATGTCCAAAATCAAGGTTGAGGGCACCGTCGTCGAACTCGACGGCGATGAGATGACGCGCATTATCTGGCAGTTCATCAAAGACAAGTTGATCCATCCGTATCTCGATGTGAACCTCGAGTACTACGACCTCGGTATCGAGTACCGCGACGAGACCGACGACCAGGTCACCATCGACGCAGCGCACGCGATCCAGAAGCACGGCGTCGGCGTCAAATGCGCCACGATCACGCCGGACGAGGCACGTGTCGAGGAATTCGGTCTCAAGAAGATGTGGCGTTCCCCGAACGGAACGATCCGCAACATTCTCGGCGGCACGATCTTCCGCGCACCGATCATCATCTCCAACGTTCCGCGACTCGTTCCGGGCTGGACCAAGCCGATCATCATCGGCCGTCACGCATTCGGCGACCAGTACCGCGCCACAGACTTCAAGGTCCCCGGCCCCGGCAAGGTGATGATCACCTACACGCCTGAGGACGGCAGCGCACCGATCGAGCACGAACTGGTCAACTTCCCCGAAGAGGGCGGCGTCGTCCAGGGGCAGTACAACTTCACCACGTCCATCCGTGACTTCGCTCGCGCGTCGCTCACCTACGGACTGCAGCAGAACTACCCGGTGTACCTGTCCACCAAGAACACCATTCTCAAGGCGTACGACGGTGCCTTCAAGGACATCTTCCAGCACGTCTACGAGACCGAGTTCAAGGCTGAGTTCGATGCCGCAGGTCTGACCTACGAGCACCGCCTCATCGACGACATGGTCGCTTCCGCACTCAAGTGGGAGGGTGGATACGTCTGGGCATGCAAGAACTACGACGGCGACGTCCAGTCCGACACCGTGGCCCAGGGCTTCGGCTCGCTCGGCCTCATGACGTCGGTTCTGCTGACACCGGACGGAAGGACCTGTGAGGCAGAGGCTGCTCACGGCACCGTGACGCGTCACTACCGTCAGCACCAGCAGGGCAAGCCCACCTCGACCAACCCGATCGCGTCCATCTTCGCGTGGACCCGCGGGCTCGAGCATCGTGGCAAGCTCGACAGCACCCCTGAGGTCATCGGCTTCGCGCAGGCGCTCGAAGACGTTGTCATCAAGACCGTCGAAAGCGGCCAGATGACCAAGGACCTCTCGATGCTGGTCGGCGGCGATCAGGGCTACCTGACCACCGAGGAGTTCCTCGGCGCACTCGACGTGAACCTGCAGAAGGCCATGGCCGCGAAGTAGATTCACTGTTTCACCTTCTGATGGGACGTCCGGGAAACCGGGCGTCCCATTTGTGTTCGCGGTCTCACGTGAGTGAACTCACCCGCTCTCACTTGGAAGTTCAACCAGGTGTGAGACCACAATTGATCAGTGACTTCGTCTACCCTCTCCCGTTCTGACACCTCGACACCCGGGGTTCGTTCCGCCAGAGGTCCAGCGATGCTCGCTCTTGCCCTCGGCGGTTTCGGTATCGGCACAACCGAGTTCGTCGCCATGGGATTGCTCCCGGAAATGGCATCCGGGCTCGGCGTCTCGGAACCCATCGCGGGTCACGTGATCTCGGCGTACGCGCTCGGGGTTGTCGTCGGTGCTCCGCTGATCGCTGCTCTCACCGCACGGGTACCGCGCCGCACCCTGTTGATCGCACTCATGGTCGCATTCACCGTCGGCAATGCCGCTTCGGTCTTTGCGCCCTCGTACACGACGCTGATGATGGCTCGATTCGTCGCCGGATTGCCGCACGGCGCGTACTTCGGAGTCGCCGCACTGGTCGCCGCTCATTTGGCCGAACCAGGTAAACGCGCGAAGGCCGTGGCGATGGTGATGATGGGTCTGTCCGTGGCCAATGTGATCGGGGTGCCGGTCGCGGCCTGGATCGGCCAGGCACTCGGCTGGCGCAGCGCCTTCGCCTTGGTCGCCGTGATCGGGGTGGCAACCGTTGCTTCGCTGTTCGTCTGGATTCCGCGGTTGGACGGTATGCCGGTGACGAATCCGATCACCGAACTCGGGGCGCTGGGCCGCGTTCAGGTGTGGATGACCCTGATCGTGGGAATGGTCGGATTCGGCGGGATGTTTGCCGTCTACACCTACATCAGTACGACGCTCACCGACGTGTCCGGTCTCGGTGCTTCGTTCATTCCTCTGGCGCTCATGCTTTACGGACTGGGCATGGTCGCCGGCAACTTCGTCGGTGGATACCTCGCGGATCGCGCACTGATGAAGGGTTTGTTCCTGTCGATGGGATCCCTCGTGGTGATCCTCGCGGTCTTCGTGATCGCCGTGCGCAATCCGTACACGGCGCTTGTCTTCGTCTTCCTCATCGGGCTTGCCGGGTCCTCGATGGTTCCTGGCCTTCAGACACGGTTGATGGATGTCGCCGAGGACGCTCAGACCTTGGCTGCGTCTCTCAATCACGCCGCGCTGAACATCGCCAATGCCTTCGGAGCGTGGATCGGCGGCGTCGTCATCGCTGCCGGTTACGGGTATACCGCACCGGCAGCGGTTGGGTCGCTGCTGGCCGTCGCGGGTCTCGTCGTGCTGGCGGTTGCGGTGATTCTGCAGCGTAGGGCCGTGCGCTGACCTGGGCGCCCATCCGCGTCGGTGGAATCGGCTACGGTGCTTGCCGTGCCACAAACTGCTGACTCCCACATTCTTGCGCCCCACACCATCACGTCCGTGAACGTCAACGGCGTTCGAGCAGCTGCCCGCAAGGGCATGCTCGATTGGCTGGAGAAGACGTCGGCGGATTTCATCTGCCTTCAGGAAACGCGTGCGTCGGACGATCAGCTTCGCGAGACTCTCGAACCAGCGCTCGGCAACGGATGGTTCCTCGTCTCCGCCGAGCCGTCCGCGAAGGGACGCAACGGAGTCGCTGTGCTTTCACGCACGGAACCTGACGCGGTGCGGATCGGTCACGGCGACGACGAGTTTCTCGACGCCGGTCGATACATCGAAGCCGACTTCGCGGATCTGACCGTCGCGAGCCTGTACCTGCCCTCCGGTGAGGCGCTCACGCCGAAGCAGGAGGAGAAGGAGCGGTTCATGGCGTCCTTCGCAGTTCACCTCGCCTCCACCGCTGCGGCGGCCGAGGCTGCCGATCGTCACGTGGTGGTCAGCGGCGATTGGAACATCGCGCACACCGAACTCGACCTCAAGAACTGGAAGACCAACAAGAAGTCTTCGGGATTCCTCCCCGAGGAGCGCGCCTGGATGGATCTGCTGTTCGCCGAAGATTCCGCGTGGGTCGATGTCTTCCGCACCCTCCATCCGGGTGTCGACGGTCCGTACTCGTGGTGGTCGTACCGCGGCAAGGCATTCGACAACGATTCGGGTTGGCGTATCGACTACCAGGTTGCCACCCGCGGATACGCCGAGCGGGCCAAGGTTGCGCTCGTGGAACGCGCTGAGTCCTACGACCTCCGTTGGTCGGATCACGCACCTGTCACTGTCTCGTACCGGTAGGAGCGCTCGTGTCTGAAGGTCTGAAAATGCCGAGCGCAAAGACGCGCAACGCCATCATCACCGTCGTGGTGGCTGTGGTGGCGCTCGTACTGGCGGTAACCCTTTCTTCACGTGACTCCGACAGTTCGGCGTCGTCGGTTACGAAGTCCTCGAGTGCCCAGTCCTCGACTGTTCAAGCCAAGCCGGGTGCTACCACCAAGGCCGCGCCGTCGAGTTCCGTGCCCTCGAGCTCCGTGCCCTCGAGCTCCGCGCCCTCCAGCTCCGCCGTCAAGACAACGCAGCAGACGAACAGCGATGCGCCGGCGCGCGTTCTCGCCACGCTCGTGGAGATCGACGCCGGGCGGTGGCCGGATTCCGCCAATGCGCCGGGCACCAAGGGCGGCATCACCTTCCGCAACAGCGAAGGGCGTCTGCCCGCTGTCGGTGCCGGTGGCGGACGTGTCGTCTATCAGGAATGGGACGTCAACGCGAAGAAAAACGGCCAAGGTCGTGATGCCGAGCGAATCGTCACCGGTAACGACGGTTCGGCGTGGTACACCCTCGATCACTACGACACGTTTGTGAGGATTCGCTGATGTCGGACTCGTCTACGGTCAGCGTGGCGCAGTGGCTGGATCCGTCTTCCGATGTGGCTTCGGTGGCCCTGCAGGGCGACCCGGCCGTTGCGGATGATCTTGCACGTGAACTCCGTGGCGAGAATTTTGTCGTTCGGGTGGTTCGCGGAGAGAACATGCGAACAACGGCGCAGGTCTTCGACGAGTTCGCGGCAGCCTTCCAGTTTCCGTCCCACTTCGGGCGCAACAAAGACGCTTTCGACGATGTCATGCGCGATCTCGACGGCGTACTCGGACTTGGCGCCGGATATGTAGTTGTGATCCGAGGTGCGGGTTCTCTACTGTCCGAGCAACAGGATCAGTTGGAGTGGTTCCGCGAAACGATGGACTTCTACACCGAAGAATGGGAACCCGTCGTTTTCCGGACCGTCTACCAGTTCGGTGCGGAGGACCTCACCGCCCACGGTGAAGACCTCGTCGAACTCGACTACCCGGGCACCACGCCACTGCACTGATTTCCACTCGTGAAAAGATCGGAACCATGTCGACCCCTGCAGAACAGAAGCCCACCGCAAAGCCTCGCGTGCTTTCCGGAATCCAGCCGACGTCGGATTCTTTCCACCTCGGCAACTACCTGGGTGCGCTGCAGCAGTGGGTTCCGTTGCAGGACGATTTCGACGCTTTCTACTTCATTCCGGATCTTCATGCCATCACGGTGACGCAGGACCCGAAGGAATTGCGTCGTCGCACCAAGGTTGCGGTGGCTCAGCTCCTTGCGGTGGGTATCGATCCGGATCGGGCGACGCTGTTCGTACAGAGTCAGGTTCCCGAGCACGCACAGTTGGCGTGGGTCCTGAACTGCATCACCGGTTTCGGTGAAGCCAGCCGTATGACGCAGTTCAAGGACAAGTCCGCCAAGCAAGGCAGCGACAACGCCAGTGTCGGTTTGTTCACGTATCCGGTTCTGATGGCCGCGGACATCCTTCTGTACCGCCCGCAGCGAGTTCCGGTGGGTGAGGATCAGCGTCAGCACCTCGAACTCGCACGCGATCTGGCCGGCCGGTTCAACACCCGCTACGGCAAGGCGTTCGTCGTTCCCGAGCCGCAGATCATCAAGGGCACGGCAAAGATCTACGACCTGCAGGATCCGACCGCGAAGATGAGCAAGTCCGCCGCCAGTGCGGCCGGACTGATCAATCTGCTCGACGATCCGAAGGTGTCGGCAAAGAAGATCAAGTCGGCCGTCACCGACAACGAGCGCGAGATTCGTTTCGACCCGCAGGCCAAGCCGGGCGTCAGCAACCTGCTCACCATTCAGTCGGCTCTCTCGGGAGTACCGATCGAGACTCTGGTGGCCGGTTACGAGGGCAAGGGGTACGGCGACCTCAAGACCGATACCGCTGATGTGCTGACCGAGTTCGTCACCCCACTCAAGGCGAAGGTCGACGGTTACCTTGCCGACGAGGCAGAGCTGGATCGCATCATCGCGGCTGGAGCGCACCGCGCCCGTGAGGTGTCTTCACGCACTCTCGCCGCTGTCTATGACAAGGTCGGATTCCTGGCACCGAAGGGCTGACTTACGCGAATTCGGACTCACGACGCCTGACCGAACATGAGGGGGACGGCAATGGCTGACACGGACGACGACGCACCGAGCTTTCTCGAGAAGCAACGAGCAGCGCGACCCTGGCTCGATCATCTGGTTCGCGCCGCAGGACGTTTCCAAGAGCAAAAGGGCGATTACTACGCTGCGGGAATCACGTACTTCAGTGTTCTCGCATTGATTCCGATCATGATGGTCGCGTTTGCAGTGGCCGGTTTCGTATTGGCCGGGCATCCCGAGTACCTGGAGTCGATTCAGGAGCAGATCACCAAGAGCATTCCGGGCAGCTTGGGTGACACCATCAACACGCTGATCGATTCGGCTATCGACTCGCGCGCGAGCGTCGGAATCTTCGGTCTCCTGGGTGCCGCGTACGCGGGTCTCGGTTGGATGGCAAATGTTCGCGACGCGCTGACGGCGATGTGGGAGAGCAAGCGCGAGCCGAAGGGTTTCGTTCGTACCAAACTCGGTGACGCAGGGGCCCTCATCGGTCTGGCTCTCGCCATGGTCGTCTCACTGGGAATGTCGGCGCTGAGCAGCGGGCCGGTTGCGACTCAGATCGTGAAATGGCTCAACCTCGAGAACATCACCGGTGTCGGCGTGGGGCTCAGAGTCGTTTCACTGTTGCTCTCACTCCTGGCGACGTGGGCGGTGTTCCTGTGGGTGATTGCCCGGCTACCGCGCGAGCCTGTCACGCTGCGCAGCGCCGCGCAGGCAGCGCTTATCGCCGCGGTCGTGTTCGAAATCTTCAAGCAGGTAGGTGCGATCTACCTCGCGGCCGTCACCAGTGGCCCGGCGGGCGTGGCATTCGGCCCGATCATCGGTTTGCTCGTGTTCGTGTTCACTGCGTCGAGGATGCTGCTGTTCTGCACGGCGTGGGCGGCGACGACAAAGGAAAGTATGGCTCTCGCCTTCGTTCCGCCGCCGGATCCGGCCGTGATCTCGCCGCGAATCGTTGTCAGTGACGGAGCTTCACCGTCTCGCGTGGCTGCGTTGATCGCCACGGGTGCGGTTGCCGGCCTGGGTCTTTCGGGCTTCATGCGCCGTCGGCCGCGCTAGCGCCTTCGACGGTTCAGGGCAACGGCTCCCGCCACCAGCGCGATCACCACAACTCCGCCGACAGCACCGATGAGGATGCGGTCAGTGGTGTCCGACTCGGTGTCGGTAGCGGTGGGTGCTGCCGAAATCGAGCCTGGTGCAGCGGCAGACGGTGTGCGAGTGACATCGGGCGTGGCATCGTCGGTCGATCGGTCCGTCAACGAGCCGACGGTTGTGCTCGCGGGGAGTGCATATCCGTAGTCGAGTAGACGGGCAGCCTGCTCCCACGGACGGATCGGCTTGGCTTCGCCGCCCATCAATGTCACCAGTAGTTTCCGGCCGTTGCGCTCCGCAGCACCGACGTACGTGTGGCGGGCGTCGTCGGTGAAGCCGGTCTTGCCGCCCAATGCGCCGTCGTAGTTGTAGAGCAACTGATTGTCGTTCGCGAGAGTGAATCCGGGGCGGTCCTGATCGTCAGGAATCGTCGGATCTTTGGGGAAGCCGGGAAACTCGACGGTTTCGGTATGGATCAGTCCGGCAAACGTCGGATTCTGGAGGGCTGTATGGAAGATTACGGCCAGGTCGTACGGTGAGCTGCTCATCCCTGGGCCGTCGAGTCCGGATGGAGTTGCCGTGCGGGTGTCGAGGGCGCCGAGTTCGGCCGCGAGTGCGTTCATTTTCGACACGGCTGCGGCGTCACCGCCGAGTTGGCGGGCAAGAGCGTGCGCGGCATCGTTTCCCGATGCCATGACCAGACCCTGCATCAGTTGCCGGTTGGTGTACTTGCCGCCCTTGCCGATGCCGACAGCGCTACCTTCAGCGTCCGCGTCTTCGGCAGTTGCGGTGATTTCGGTGTCGAGATCGAGTTCGTCGAGCGCGACGAGAGCCAACAGCATCTTGATGGTGCTGGCCGGTCGGTAGCGACCGTGCGGATCTTTCGCGGCGAGGACCTCACCGGTTTCGGCGTCCGCGAGTACCCATCCGGATGCCGCGATGTCGGCCGGGAGCGGGGGAGCGCCGTCAGGAAGTACGACGCCACACTCGCCGAGCTTGTCTCCACCGACGGGGCTTTCCGGAATCGGGACGGCAGTCGGGGCCGTGGATCCGGGCGCGGGTGCTTCGGAGAGATCGATCGCCGGCGCCGGGCTACTCGTGAACGGGCAGCTGTCGGTGTTGGGTGTTGTGAACGGTGCCTCGGTGGTGGTGGTGGGCGGCGGCGGGGCCGGTTGGGCGCCGGCCACTCCCGAGGTCCCTACGACACCGGTAAACGCAATGCTCCCTGAGAGCACTGTTCCGGCCACTGCCACTGCACACTTTCGACGCCACATCATCGATATACGAGGGTATGCGAACCTGAGGGAACGTCCGAATCGCCACGCAAGCAGAGGGATCGAAAACAGGCGATTCGGTTTGTACATCGGTCATAGTGGACGATCGCCGCTGATGAGTTCCACCACCACGCAGAGTCTGTAACAGTGGGGTAGTCGACTACTCGAATGGCGCACACGCACTGACGACAGGGGATCGGTATGGGCAAGATCGTGGTGACAGAATTCGTGTCTTTGGACATGGTCATGGAAGCGCCCGGTGGCGAACCGGGTTATGCGCACACTGGATGGGTCTTTCCGTACCAGGAGGGCGATCAGATGAAGTTCAAACTCGATGAAACCCTCGCCGCGGACGTGCTTCTACTCGGTCGACGGACCTACGAGAGCTTCGCCGGTGCCTGGCCTGAGCGCGAGGACGACCAAGGCTTTGCGGACAAGATGAACGAGATGCCCAAGTACGTCGTCACGAGTTCGACGGAGCCGCTCGAATGGAACAACTCGACGGCGCTCGACGGTCCCATCGAGGAATCCGTTCCGAAGCTTAAGGAACAGATCGACGGCGAAATCCTGGTCGCGGGAAGTCGGACGCTCGTCCACGCGTTGTTGCTGGCCGGTCTGGTCGACGAGCTACGACTGATGGTCTTCCCGGTCATTCTCGGGTCCGGCGGGAGAGTGTTCCCCGAATCGGCCGACAAGATCGACCTCGAGTTGAAGGACGATCGTCGGTACGAATCCGGAGTTCAGGTGCTGACGTACCACCCCACGGTCGCGTAGAACTCTCGAAAACATCTGTGGCCGAGCCTCTTCGAGAGTCTCGGCCACAGATGTTTTGCCGGCTAACTGTTCTCGGGGAAGCCGAGGTTGATGCCGCCGTGGCTGGGGTCGAGCCAGCGACTGGTGACGGCTTTACCTCGCGTGAAGAAATGAACACCTTCTGTCCCGTGAGCGTGGGTGTCACCGAAGAGGCTGTTCTTCCAGCCGCCGAAGCTGTAGTAGGCCATGGGAACCGGGATGGGGACGTTGATGCCGATCATGCCGACCTCCACCTCGTTCTGGAAGCGTCGGGCAGCGCCGCCGTCGTTGGTGAAGATGGCGGTGCCGTTTCCGTACGGGTTGTTGTTGATCAGTTCGAGGGCTTGGTCGTAGGTATCGACGCGCACGACGGAGAGAACAGGCCCGAAGATTTCGTCGGTGTAGATCGACATGTCGGTGGTGACGTGGTCGATGAGGGTGGGTCCAAGCCAGAAGCCGTCCGGTCCACCATCGGCCTGGACTGTACGTCCGTCGACCACGATGGTGGCGCCGCCCTTCTCGCCTGCATCGACGTATGAGGCGACCTTGTCGCGGTGGGCCTTGGTGACGAGCGGACCCATGTCGGAGTTCTTGGTGCCGTCACCGGTGACGAGGGGAGTGGTGCGCTCGACGATCTTGGCGACCAGTTCGTCGGCGATGTCGCCGACTGCGACCAGGGCGGAGATCGCCATGCATCGTTCGCCCGCGGAGCCGAATCCCGCGTTGACCATTGCGTCGGCGGCGAGGTCGAGGTCGGCGTCCGGCAGAACGATGGCGTGGTTCTTGGCGCCGCCGAGTGCTTGCACGCGTTTGCCGTTGGCGGTGCCGGTGGCATAGACGTACTGGGCGATGGGGGTGGATCCGACAAACGAAATCGCTTTGACTGCTTTGTTTTCCAGAAGTTCGTCGACGGCGAGCTTGTCACCTTGGAGGACGTTGAAGACGCCGGGGGGCAGACCGGCTTCGGCCCAGAGTTCGGCGAGCCAGATCGCCGCGGTGGGGTCCTTCTCCGAGGGTTTGAGAATCACGGTGTTCCCGGCGGCGATGGCGACCGGGAAGAACCACATCGGGACCATCGCGGGAAAGTTGAAGGGGGAGATGATGCCTACGGGGCCGAGGGGTTGGCGGATGGAGTAGACGTCGACCTTGGTCGATGCATTCTCGGTGTATCCGCCCTTGAGGAGATGCGGTATTCCGCAGGCGAATTCGACTACTTCTTGTCCGCGGCTGATTTCGCCGAGGGCGTCGGAGAGAACCTTGCCGTGCTCGGCTGTGATGATCTCGGCGAGTTCACCTTTGCGAGCGTTGAGGAGTTCGCGGAAGCTGAACAGTATCTGTGTGCGCCGGGCCAGGGAGGTGTCACGCCAGGCGGGGAAGGCCGCCGCAGCAGCGTCGATGACGGTGCGAGCGTCCTCGAGGTTCGCCAGGGCGAGTCGGCCGGTGATCTGTCCGGTGGCGGGGTTGGTGACGGGGGCGGTGTTCTCGGATGTTCCGGCGAACGACTTGCCGTCCAACCAGTGCGCGATGACACGAGTATCAGTGCTGGTCATGGTATTTCCTAGTGGTCTGGTGGCTCAGGAGTTCGGGGAGGTGTACTTGGCGACATAGTCGTTCATCGTCTCGCGCTGGTACCGGGAAACCTCGTGTGCGTTTTCGTTCTCGGCGAAGACGCTCGACACCATCACGGTGTTGTCACGATCGTAGAAGCCGAGTTTGCCGAGGCCGCCGAAGAATTCGTCCCAGTTGACGTCTCCGTCCCCCATTTTGAGGTGTTGATGCACTCGAACGGCATTGCCTGGCGGATTGGTGATGTAGCGAAGTCCGTGGGAACGGTGATGATCCATGGTGTCTGCCACATGTACGAGACGGACCATGTCGCCGGCGGCCTCCATGATGGCGGGAAGGTCCCCACCCATGTGGAATTGGTGGCACGCCACGATCACCATGCCGAGGTTCTTGGAGTTCACGCCACGGATCGTGCGGATCGCGGCAAGTCCGTCTTCGACGAAATCGTCCGGGTGCGGGTCGATCAGGACGTCGATCCCCTCGCGTTCGATGATCGGAAGCAGTTCCTCCATCGAACGATAGAACGCACGCTCGGACTCTTCGGCCTTCTCGGGGCGGCCGGAGAATTCGGTGTTCATGACGTTGACACCGAGATCGACCGTGATCTGGATGGCCCGCTTCCAGTAACGCACTGCTGCTTCGCGAGCGTCCTCGTCCGGGCCGGACCACCGAAGGACCGGGAGCACCGACGCGATGCCGACTCCCGCACTCGCGCAGGCCTTCCGGAACTCGGCGACGAGCGCGTCGTCGGCTTTCGGGTGATTGAAGAACGGGATCATGTCGACGTGCGGTGTGAGCTGCAGGTACTCGTACCCGAGATCGGCAACAACTCGGGGAAGCTCCAGCAGCGAGTAATCGTGATGGAACGGAGTGGGATCGAGTGCGACCTTCATCGCTACGCTCCGGCCACAGAGTCGCGCGCAACCATGTCCACGACGACGCGTTGACCCGTCTCCAGAGACTTCACGCCAGCGGCGCAGACAGCGGCCGCGGCGTACCCGTCCCAGGCACCTGGTCCGTCGATGTAGTTGCCGGTGCCGGCGCCCGTCTTCACTGCCTTGATCCACCGGGCGAACTCGGTGTCGTATGCCTGCCCGAAGCGTTCGCGGAATCCTGGGGTGATCTGCCCACCCCAGTTGCCGGGCTTGGTCTTTCGGATCAGTCCCACGTCGAGTCCGATCATCGCGCTTCCGAGTTCGCCGACAACTTCGGTGCGCACTTCGTAGGCAACTCCGGTGGTGACAAACACCTCGGCGTCGACGTGTCTACCGGACTCGGTCTCGAATATCGCGATCTGTGGGTCTTGAATGCCCTCGGGAGCAAGCGAATTCGCAGACGGCCGAATTATCTGCACCGAGGTGATCTCTTCGTCGAGCAGGAATCGCGTCACGTCGACCTCGTGGACGAGTGAGTCCTTGACGATCATCGCGCTGTCGAAGCCGTTCGGAACCGCAGGATTGCGGTGCGCGCAGTGCACAACGAGAGGGCGACCGAGATCGCCGCTGTCGATCAAATCCTTGAGCTGGGTGTATTCGTGGTCGAACCGGCGCATGAAACCAACCTGGATCAGTTTCTTTCCCAGCGCTGCTTCGGCTTTGACGATCGCCAGCGAACTGTCTGCGTCGGTGGTCAGCGGCTTCTCGCAGAGAACCGGCTTGCCTGCTTCGAGGCAGGCAAGTACCTGCTTCTCATGGGTCGGGCCCGGGGTTGCGAGCACAACGGCGTCGACGTCCTCGGCTGCGATGGCATCGAACGGATCGACGACGACGCGTGACCCCGGCGTCAATGCTGCGATTTCCTCGGCGCGGGCAAGAGAGTAGTCGTTGACGACAGTGACTCGGGCACCGCCGATTTTGTTGGTGATGCGGTCGACGTGATCGGCCCCCATGATGCCGACGCCGAGCACTGCGATCCGGAGATCCTGGTTGTCAGACATGCGGTGGTACTCCTCGATTGTGTTGCTCAGCTGAAACGGACGGCGGGGACGCCACAGGTGGACAGGTATTTCTGAGTGCGCTGTGCGATGGGCAGCGGTGTGTCGGGATGGCAGGGATACATGTCCTGCTCGACGATCGCGAACACGTCGATGCCGAGCTTCTCGATGGCCTCCAGAAGCGGCGGCATGTCCGGGATTCCACGCGGTGGTTCGATCATCGCGCCGAGTTTGACGGCTTCGCCGAACGGCAGGTCCTCCGCCTCCACCTTGGCGACGATCGCCGGATCCACCTGCTTGAGGTGCAGGTACCCGATGCGCTCCGGATGCTTGTTGATGATGGCGAGATTGTCGCCGCCGCAGTAGCTGATGTGGCCGGTATCGAGGCACAGGTTCACGAAACGCTCGTCTGTACCTTCGAGGAACTTGTAGACGTTGTCCTCGATGTCGACATGGCTGTCGGCATGAGGGTGGTACTGCGCCATGACGCCGTACTCCTCGAGCATCGCCTTGCCGAGAGCGTTCATGCCGTCGGTCTTCTTGCGCCACTGCTCGGGAGTCAGATTTCGATCCTCGAGTACCACTCCGGTGGAAGGATCGCGCCACATCTCGGGTATGACCACTACGTGCTTGCCGCCGACGGCTGCGGTCAACTTGGCGACGTCCTTGATCTGATTCCAGACGGCATCCCAGGAATCGTCCTGGTGCAGGTGTTCGAAAACGGTACCGGCCGAAAGCCTCAGGCCGCGTGCTCCGAGTTCGTCAGTCAACTTGGCTGGTTCGGTCGGAAGGTATCCGAAGGGGCCGAGTTCGATCCATTCGTATCCCGACGCGGACACCTCGTCGAGGAATCGTGTGTACGGGGTCTGCTGAGGGTCGTCCGGAAACCACACACCCCAGGAGTCGGGGGCTGATCCGACGCGAATCGCGCTCATGTCTAGATTCCTTTCGAGGGCAAGTTTCTTGGGGCGTGGTCGTGCGGAATTTTCATTCGGATGGACGGAGGTACGGTCGCTGGATCTTCTTCCAGGACTCGTAGGTTGTCCGGGCGTTCTTGGTCGATTCCAGTTCGGAGGTAGCCGATACCGGTACATCCCACCAGGATTCGCTGTCCGGGGCGCCGATCAGCGGATCGGTTTCGACGTGGATGACCGTGCTGGTGTCGCTTGCTTTGGCGACTTTGATCGCGTCGGCGAACTCGGCGGCGGTGTTGGCGCGGATGACGTCGACACCGAGGCTGGCGGCGTTCGCGGCCAGATCGACCGGGAGAACACCTCCGTCGAGACGTCCGTCATTCGAGCGGTAGCGGTACTGCGTGCCGAAGCGCTGGGAACCCAGCGACTCGGACAGCGAACCGATGGAGGCAAATCCGTGATTCTGCACCAGGACGACGATGACCTTGAGGCGTTCCTGTACGGCGGTGACCAATTCGGTGGCCATCATCAGATAGGAACCGTCGCCGACCATCACGAACACGTCGCGATCGGGGCACGCCATGCGGACGCCAAGACCGCCGGCAACTTCGTATCCCATGCACGAGTACCCGTATTCGACGTGATACCCCTTGGGATCACGGGTTCGCCACAGCTTGTGGAGGTCACCCGGCATGGACCCGGCAGCGCACACGACGACGTCACGTGGATCGGACAGAGTGTTGACCAGGCCGATCACCTGATTCTGATTCAGTGACCCGTCGGCAGCGGGTTCGGCTGGGTTGTAGACGGATTCGACGATCGCATCCCAATCGCGAGCGAGTTCACCGATCCTGGACGCGTATTCGTCGTCCACCCGGTAGTCGTTCAGGGCAAGTGCCAGCGCGTCGAGTGCCTCACGTGCGTCGGCGACAACACTGACTCCGCCCTGCTTCACGGAGTCCAGTGAAGCGACGTTGATGTTGACGAAGCGAACGTCGGGATTGGTGAATGCGGTGCGGGACGCGCTCGTGAAATCGCTGTACCGCGTGCCGATTCCGATGACGACGTCCGCCTCGGTAGCCAGTGCGTTTGCAGCCGTACTGCCGGTGGACCCCACCGCCCCGACGGATTGTGGATGGTCGTAGACCAATGAACCCTTGCCGGCCTGGCTCTGCCCCACGGGGATTCCGGTCTGCGCGCAGAACGCTGCCAGAGAGTCGGTGGCCTGGCTGTAGATCACTCCGCCGCCGGCGACGATCAGTGGCTTGCGAGCCGAGCGGATGATCGCGGCGGCGCGTTCGATCACCGATCGCTCGGGGAGCGGGCGGGCCACGTGCCACACCCGTTCGGCGAAGAAGGACTCGGGCCAGTCGAAAGCCTCGGCCTGCACGTCCTGCGGGATGGCGATGGTGACTGCGCCGGTCTCGACGGGATCAGTGAGAACGCGCATCCCGGCGAGCAGAGCGCTCGGCAACTGCTCCGGGCGCCATACCCGATCGAAGTATCGTGAGACCGGCTTGAAAGCGTCGTTGACTGTGACGTCGCCGCTCGACGGGAGTTCGAGTTCCTGCAAGACGGGGGCACTGGCGCGGGTCGCGAAAGTGTCTGCGGGAAGTAGTAATACAGGTAGACGGTTGATGGTGGCCAGCGCCGCGCCGGTGATCATATTGGTGGCACCGGGGCCGACGCTGGACGAGACTGCCCACGTCTGCAGGCGGTCCTTCATGCGGGCGTGCGCGACAGCCGAGTGCACCATCGCCTGTTCATTGCGGCCGAGCACGTAGGGGAGTGTCGGCTCACGGCCGGCGTCGAGATCCTGGATCTCGGCCTGCAAGAGTGCCTGCCCCAGTCCGGCGACGTTGCCGTGCCCGAAGATTCCGAAGCAGCCGGCAAACAGCTTGGTGCGCTGGCCGTCGCGTTCGGTGTACTGGTTGGCGAGGAAGCGGACGACAGCTTGAGAAACGGTGAGGTATACGGTCGGCTCGTCGCGAGGTAGACGATTGCCGGTTGCGTTGTTGGTGGGTGCCACAGCTTTCACTTCCGTCAGTTGTGGGACTGCAACGGCAGTCGAGGGTCGATGTCCTGGTGATCCCAGCTTCCACGCAGCCAGGTGTGTTGCGGATCGTCACAGATGTTCCACGCCCGGATCTCGCCCGAACCTGCCATGACGTTGAGGTAGTACATGTGGTGGCCCGGCGCTGCGATGGACGGGCCGTGATAGCCGTGCGGCACGAGGACGACGTCGCCGGAGCGGACTTCCTCGAGCACCTCGATAGGTCTCTCGGCGGTTCCGTACACGCGGTGGTAGCCGAAACCTTCGGTCCCGGTGGGGCTTCGGTCGATCTCGAAGTAGTAGATCTCCTCCAGAGCCGATTCGACGTCGCTGTCTTCATCGTGCTTGTGGCTGGGGTACGACGACCAGTTTCCACCGGGCGTGATGACCTCACACGCGATGATGGAGTCGGCCTCGAAGGTGTCTGCGGTGGCGAAGTTGTGAACCTGCCGGCTGCAGTTACCGGCACCTCGGAGTTCGACGGCAACTCCCGACACCGGGCCGTAGCGATGGGGCAGCTTGGCTCCGGCGCGCGCTCCGCACAGGGCGAAGCGGCCTCCACCTGCGCTGGCCACTGTGTAGTCGGAATCGCGTCCTACGTAGGCGAAGTCGCTCGGTCCGTCGAAGACCGACGCGCGGCCGGTCAGGGCGATCTCCGTCCCCTCGGCAACGATCACGGCCGAACCCGACAGTGGAACGACGACTATCTCGTTCTCGCCGGACTGCAAGCGGACGCTCGCGCCAGGGGCGAGTTCGAGTGTCCACAAGCTGGATTCGGTCCAACCCGCGGACTCCGGCGTGACCACTGTCGTGAAATCACCGTCGGCGGACGATCCGGCGGGGACGTAGTACTTGCTGAACATCTTGCTCCTGCCAGGTCGGTTCTAGTGGACGAGCTTGACTGCGGTGTCGACGGCCGCGGTCACGTCGCCGTCCGGTGGGTAGAGCAGCGCGCGCCCGACTATCAATCCGCGCACGGACGGCAGCTGAAGGGCAGCGTCCCACTTTGCGTACGTTTCTTCCGGCGCGATCTGCGGATCGCCGCCCAGGAGGAGCGTCGGGAGGGTGGTCGCATCCATGACGCGTTCCATCTCGTCGACGACCGGTAGTTTCATCCACGTGTACGCCGAGGTGGAGCCGAGACCTTGGGAGATGTGGATGGACTTGATGACGGCGTCGGGGCTGAGATCGTTGACGACCTTGCCGTTCACGCGGCTGGAGAGAAACGGCTCGAGCATCGCGATCAGTCCGGCCGCGGCCAGTTCGTCAACGGCTTCGGCACATGCCGTCATGGTGGGCAGGGTGCCCGCGTCGTCGAGGGCGATGCGCAGCAGCATCTTTCCGCCGTTCATTCCGAACTTCGCGGTGCCCGCGGCGGTATATCCGGTCATGCGGTCGTCGAGTTCGAAGCTCGCACCTGCCAGGCCGCCGCGGTTCATCGACGAGAAGACGACCTTGTCCTCGAGGGCCCCGAGGAGGAGCAGATCGTCGAGAATGTCCGCGGTACCGAGAACGCCGTCGACTCCGGGATTGTCGAGCGCCGTGCGTAATCTGTCGAGCAGATCGGTACGACTGTTCATCGCTGTCGGCTTGCCGCCGACAGAGAGTGCCCCACGCGCTGGGTGATCGGCAGCGACGATCATCAGTCGTCCGTTGCCTCGAACGGTGGCGCGAGGAGTGCGTGCTGCCCAGGCCTTTTCGATGATCTGCGGATCGCTCGCACGCAGTTCCGTCACGTCGGCGTAGGTGGTGGCGAGGGGGCGGGCGGCGAGCTTGTCAGACATTGACTGCCTCCGTGGCTGTGGCTTCGGCGAGATCGTGGACTTCTTCAGCGGTTGGCATCGCAGTGGAGCATTCGAGCCGAGATGCGACTATCGCACCGGCCGCGTTGGCATAGCGCAGTACCTTCTCCAGTGGCCACCCGGCCAACAGTCCGTGGCACAGTGATCCGCCGAAGCTGTCGCCCGCACCCAGCCCGTTGACCACGTCGACGGCGTTGGGCGGCACGGTGATCGATTGCTTTCGTGTTTTGCCGAGGACACCCTTCGGGCCCTGCTTCACGATGGCCAGTTCGACTCCGAGGTCGAGAAGCGCGTCGGCGGCCTTGTTCGGATTGGTCTCACCGACCGCGATCTCGCACTCTTCGCGGTTTCCGACGGCTACCGTCACGTGCGCGAGAGCGCGCTGCACCTGAGTGGTCGCTTCTTGGGGTGTCGACCAGAACATCGGGCGGTAGTCCAGATCGAGGACCGTCAGCGGGCGTCGTTCGCGGGCTTCCCAGGCAGCGAAGTGTGCACTGCGACTCGGTTCTTCGGACAGCCCTGTCACAGTCGACCAGTAGAGGGACGCTGTTCGAACGGCGTCGAGGTCGATATCTTCCGGGGTGATCCGAAGATCGGGCGCATGCGGCTTGCGGTAGAAGTACAGCGGGAAGTCGTCAGGGGGGAAGATCTCGCAGAACGTCACCGGTGTCGGGTACTCGGAATTGGTGACGACAAACCTGTTGTCGACGCCCAGACGTGCCAACTCGCGTGTGACGAACTTTCCGAAGGGATCGCTGCCTACGCCGGAGATCAGTGCTGCTCGCCGGCCGAGGCGTGCAGCCGCCACCGAGACGTTTGCCGCGCTGCCGCCGAGAAACTTGCCGAAGGTCTCGACGTCTTCGAGTCCGACACCGGTTTGAAGTGGGTAGATGTCCACCCCCGATCGGCCGATGGCAAGCACGTCGAATGGTGCGTCAGGGATGTGTGACCCGCTCTGGTGAGTGTTGATGCTTGTCAAGACTGACTCCCGAGAGTTCGTGGTGGGCTGCCCGCGCAGGGCACCGTTGTATGACTGAAACTGTGCGCCGCGACACAGCGATTGTCAATAGTTTGTCTGGACATTATGACTTGCGGTCAAGTGAATGTTAGTGTTCGCATACACTGCCGAGAGAAGTAGCGTCGATACGGCGCCTTCCCAAGACAGATCGGAGTTGACCGTGGTCGCAGCACTCGCCGTCGAGTTGGACCGCTCGAGCCCGGTGCCGCTGTATTTTCAGCTGGCCCAGGCAATCGAGGGCGCTATTCTCGGTGGCGAACTTGCCCCAGGTGATCGCTTCGAGAACGAACTGGCGTTGGCCAAACGGCTCAATCTCTCACGTCCGACCACTCGACGTGCGATCCAGGAACTGGTGGACAAGGGCCTACTTGTTCGTAAGCGGGGAGTCGGAACTCAGGTGGTGCAAAGTCCGGTACACCGCCCGGTCGAGCTCACCAGCCTGTTCGACGACCTTGCGAGGGCCGGCCAGGCACCGACGACCAAGCTGCTCGAGTTCACGGTGGGAGTTCCCGCCGAGGACGTTGCCGCGGAACTCAACCTCGAACCTGACGCCGAAGTGGCCACCATCAGGCGTCTGCGAAGCACCAACGGCGAACCGCTTGCAGTGATGACCAACTACATTCCGGTGGACATCGCACCCGATCCCGAGGAGTTGGAGACGCAAGGGCTGTACCAAACCTTGCGAACTCGCGGCGTTCACATCCGTGTGGCGCGGCAGCGAATCGGCGCTCGGGCGGCGACTCGCGAAGAGGCAGGATTGCTCGACGAGAAAGTGGGTGCTGCCCTCTTGACCATGAGCCGCACTGCATTTGACGATTCAGGTAGTGCCGTCGAGTACGGCAGCCACTGCTACCGAGCGTCGCGTTACTACTTCGACACCACCGTGGTCGACCGCTAGACCTCGATCCCGGTGACACGAGTACCCGCCTGACCGAGTCAGTGGGGGTGATTTGTGATCCCAGCATTTCTGCGATCCTTCGATCATTTGACCCGAACGGAGCCTCATGACAGGCATTTCAGTAGCAGTTGCCGGATTCGGATGGATGGGCCGCGTACACACGCAGGCGTATCTGCGTCTGCGGCAGCACTATCCCCAGCTTCCCGTGATCCGCCTGGCCGCCGTCGCCGACGAGGTGCCTGGCCGAGGGGAGGAAGCAGCGGACCAATTCGGTTTCGAAGCTTTCACCCAGGACTGGCGCGATATCGCAGCCGATCCGGCCATCGACGCGGTGAGCATCACGGCCCCGAACTTCTTGCACCGTGAAATCGGCGTCGCAATGGCAGAAGCCGGCAAACACATCTGGATCGAGAAGCCCGTCGGATTGTCCACGGAAGACGCCAAAGCGGTTGCCGCAGCAGTCTCGAAGGCCGGTGTGCAGTCGACCGTCGGCTTCAACTACCGAAACGCGCCGGCTGTAGCCCTGGCAAAGAGCCTGATCGACTCAGGGGAGTTGGGCACGATCACGCACTCGAGGTTTCGTTTCCTCAGCGACTACGCGGCCCACCCTGAAGGCGCTTTGAGTTGGCGATACGAGCGTGAGCGCGGCGGCGCCGGCGTCCTGGGCGACTTGGCTTCGCACGGCATCGATCTGATTCGTCATCTTCTCGGTGACGTCGACGCTCTCGTTGCTGATACTGCGATCTTCATCCCGGAGCGTGCGCGTCCGTCCGCCGCTACCAGTGGACATGCCCGAGCCAGCGGCGGGGAGATGGGAGCTGTCGAGAACGAAGACTTCGTCAGCGCACTGCTGCGGCTCGGCTCGGGCGGCCGCTGCACCCTCGAAGCGTGCCGAGTCGCCGTGGGAGAGCAGAACAACTACGGATTCGAGATTCACGGTACGAAAGGTGCCGTGTTCTGGGATTACCGCCGGATGGGTGAACTGGGCACCAGCCTCGGCTCGAAGTACCAGGACCAATCCGTCACGACGGTTTTGGTCGGCCCCGAGTCGGGTGAGTTCGGACGCTTCCAACCCGGCGCGGCCAACGCCATGGGTTATGACGACCTGAAGGTCATCGAGGCTCGCAATTTCGTCTCCTCGATCGTGGACGGAGCGCCGCAGGGCGCGACCATCGCTGATGCTGTCGCGTCGGCGCAGGCTCTGGACGCGATGGTTGCCTCGGTCTCCTCCGGTGGCTGGATTTCTCTCGGCTGATCGAGAATTGCTCCGAAAGGCTCTGGTGCAGTGACATTTCCCCGCGGACTGGCGTTGCTGGTGGCAGCAGCGCTGTTCATGGAGATGCTCGATGCGACGATTCTCGCAACCGCACTGCCGTCGATCGCCCAATCCTTCGGAGTTGACGCCGTCGACGTCAATGTCGCCGTTTCTTCGTATCTCCTGGTGTTGGCCGTCCTGATCCCGGCGAGCGGATGGATGGCCGACAGGTTCGGAACGCGACGTGTCTTCATCTCTGCCATAGCCGTTTTCACGGTGGCGTCGGTGGGATGTGCACTGAGCACGTCCCTCCCGATGCTGGTGGGAATGCGCGCACTACAAGGGGTAGGCGGCGCCATGATGGTGCCGGTAGGGCGGCTCGCAGTATTGCGGGTGACGTCGAAGGCGGAACTCGTACGGGCTATCGCTTACTTGACGTGGCCGGCGCTCACAGCGCCGGTTCTTGCGCCCGCTGTGGGTGGAGCCATCGTGTCGATCGCTTCGTGGCGCTGGATCTTTCTGATCAACGTTCCGATCGGGATCGTCGGGTTTCTGCTGGCATTGCGCATGGTGCCCGACATTCGGCAAACGCAGAAACGGAGCCTTGACTGGCTGGGATTGGTGGTGATCGGAGCAGGCGTCGCAGTGCTTGTGGTGGCGCTCGACAGCGTGCACAGTGCCGGAACCGACTGGCTACGAGTGGGCCTCGGGATCATTGCGGCTCTGATCTTGTTGAGCTTGGCCGTCATTCACCTCGTCCGGTCGGATCACCCGCTCATCGCGCTCGGCGTCCTCCGACTTCGATCGTTTCGGCTCGTCGCGTCGAGCGGCTCGCTGTACCGGCTCGTGATCATGGGCGTGCCGTTTGTGCTGCCGTTGTTGTTCCAAGTGGGATTCGGAATGTCGGCGTTCAAGGCCGGTCTGCTGGTGATGGTTCTGTTCGCGGGGAATATCGCGATCAAACCGCTCACCACTCCGCTCATGCGCAGATTCGGGATCAGACGAGTTCTGGTGGGAAACGGAGTTCTGTCGGTGGTGTGCTTCGGTGCGCTGGTACTGATCTCGTCGACGACACCGGACGTCGTTATCGCTGTCGCACTGTTTGTCAGTGGCGCGTTGCGATCCATCGGGTTCACCGCGTACAACAGCTTGGCGTTCGCCGACGTCGACTCGGGTGAGCTGACCGATGCCAATACTCTGCATGCAACGCTGCAAGAGTTGGCATCCGGTCTAGGTATTGCACTGTCCGCGTTGGTGATCACGCTCTGCACACCGTTGGCGGAGTCGGAGGATCTGAGCGGCGGAGTGCCGTTTTCTCTGACGCTGGGTGTTCTCGGGGCCATGCTGGTGCCGACGGTGATCGAGAGTTGGCGGCTCCCACGCGATACAGGTGCTGTGGTGTTGGTGCGCCGATGATGAAGCGTCTTCCGCCACCTTCATCATAACGCGGGACCCGGGGCTTGCGGCAAGGCCCCGGTGATGGTGCACACTCGTCTGCTGCGAGCAAGCAAAAGCCTTGCCCGAAGGAGGGGATCGCATGAGTGACGTCATCATTGTCGGTGCTGGACCAACTGGATTGATGCTGGCAGGTGAGCTCCGGCTACAGGGCGTCGATGTCGTCGTCGTGGACAAGGACGAGGAGCCGACTCAGTTCGTCCGTGCCCTCGGCATCCATGTGCGCAGCATCGAAATCATGGAGCAGCGCGGGTTGCTGGACAAGTTCCTCGCGCACGGCCGCAAGTATCCGCTCGGTGGATTCTTCGCGGGGATCAGCAAACCGGCACCCGCGCACCTCGATACTGCGCACGGGTACGTACTGGGAATACCTCAGCCCGAGATCGACAGGATTCTTGCCGAACATGCCACCGAAGTCGGCGCGGACATTCAGCGAGGGAAGCGCGTCGTCGCGATCCGTCAAGATACCGACAACGTCACAGCGGAATTGTCCGACGGCACAACACTTCACGCGCGTTACCTCGTGGGCTGCGACGGCGGCCGCAGCACTGTTCGGAAGCTGATCGACGTCGGGTTTCCCGGCGAGCCGTCGAGCGCCGACACGTTGATCGGCGAAATGGACGTGACCATGCCGGCTGATGAACTGGCCGCCGTTGTCGCCGAAATCCGGGAAACGCACAAACGATTCGGAGTCGGTCCCGCCGGCAATGGTGCTTTTCGTGTCGTGGTCCCTGCAGCCGAAGTTGCCGACGGTCGCGCAACACCGACCACCCTCGACGACATCAAACAACAGCTACTGGCCATTGCCGGTACCGACTTCGGTGTGCACTCGCCGCGGTGGCTCTCGCGCTTCGGCGACGCCACCCGTCTGGCGGAGCACTACCGGCGCGACCGGGTGTTTCTCGCCGGCGACGCCGCACACATCCACCCACCGATGGGCGGTCAAGGTCTCAATCTCGGTGTGCAGGACGCCTTCAACCTCGGCTGGAAGCTCGCCGCCGAGATCAACGGCTGGGCACCGGAGGGCCTGCTCGACACGTACGAATCGGAACGGCGTCCGGTGGCTGTCGACGTGCTGGACAACACGCGCGCCCAGGCCGAGTTGATCTCCACCGCTGCCGGACCACAAGCGGTGCGGCGCTTGATCTCCGAGCTGATGGAATTCGAAGACGTCAAGCGCTATCTGACCGAGAAGATCACTGCGATCTCGATTCGCTACGATTTCGGCGAAGGCGACGACCTACTCGGTCGGCGGCTGCGGAACATCGCGTTGACGCGCGGCAACCTGTACGACCTGATGCGATCCGGCCGCGGACTTCTTCTCGACCAGGGTGGCCAACTGTCCGTCGATGGTTGGAGCGATCGCGCCGACCATATCGTTGACACAAGCACTGAATTGGAAGCTCCGGCTGTCCTGCTTCGGCCGGACGGTCATGTGGCATGGATCGGGGATGCGCAGGCGGAGTTGGATACTCAGCTGTCCACATGGTTCGGCCGGTCGGCGAGGGACCGCGCGTGACGCTTCGATTTCGGTAACCGAGCACCGTGACACCTCGGGTGCACTACCGTTGCCGTTTATGGGACAAGGATTGGGGCAGATCGCGCCCGCGGCCTTGATCGCCGTCGGAGTGCTGATACTCACGGGCTGCACGACCAATGTCGATGTGCCGAAGACATTTGCTGCCACATTGACGGTGACCGGTCAGGCAGAGCAAGTCGAGGCCGGCTCTGGAGAGTGCGTGATCGACTCGATCCGTGTCGCTCCGAACGACCAGATTCAAATTTTCGGGGGCAGTGGCGCTGCGTCCGTCAGGTCGACACTCGAGGTCGAGGCAATCGATCAACTTCCTGACGGAATGAGCACGTGCTCCTACACCGCACATTTTGATGCCGTCCCCGCAAACCAGAAAAACTACGAGGTGAGCTTGGGCCGCTTTTCCCCGAAGTCGTTCAGCTCGGACGAGTTGGAAAACGGTGTCACCTATCAACTGCGCCGGCCCTGACCGAACCAGTTCTCCCTCACCCGAATTCTCGAACAGTAGCGATCCCTGTACTGCACGTCGAAAAAACCCATACAGCATGTTGTATCCGGCGCGACTTTCAGTCAGCGTGCTTGGCGGTCCCTTCGCCTCCACGCTGCCGAGCCCTACCGGGATTGATGTGGAGCCGAACACCCTCATAGGTGACTGTGTACGGCACATCGTCATCGTTGTCCGGGTCGCCGGAGTCCGCAGGATCCGGCAGTTCCGCGATCTGTTCGATGACCGTCTGTGCTCGCGCCGCACCAGGATCGAACATTTCCTGAAACGGCCCCACGAACGAGCCACCGAGTCCGCGGCGCTTCGCCCGAACAGCCGCCCACCCGAACGTCGCCAACGGGCCGATCATGGCGAACAGCACTAACAAGTCCCACCCCATGCTTCGAGCGTACCGACCGATCGGCATTAAGCGGCCCAAGTCTCTTCAGCGCTGCCGTCCCTCAGCTCATTCGTCTCGCTGACTGTGCCTTCAGTAGATCGGCCAGTCGATCAGGTGAGATCCGCTCGCGAACCGCTTCCGTCACGAGTTCGGCCTGCGTCTGAGGCGCGAGGCCGTCGATCGGTTGGTCTCGGTCCAGATTGGTCGGGAAGGCGTAGCCCTCGGCCGAGGCGGCGACGGCGCACCGAACTGCCTCGTCGGACCCCGCCTCGCTGAGAGCGAGCAGTGCCGGATAGATCGCGTTGACGAGTGCCTCCCGGTCGATGGTTCCGAGGGCTCGACCGAAGGCCGACGACACCTGGAGAAGATTTGCCATACGCAGGACGTCCGCGGACTTGTTGTGGCCTGCCGCGTGGAACAGCGCTGGGTTGAAGAAGACGGCATCTCCCTTCTTCAAAGGTAATTGGACGTAGTTGGCTTCGAAGAACTCCTTGAACTCGGGACGCTCGAACGCGAGGTATCCGGATTCGAATTGCTGCGAGTACGGCAGATACTTCGTCGGCCCCGTCTCGGCCGGCATATCCACGTGGGCGACTGCACCTTGCAAGGTGAGGGCAGGGGTCAAGCGGTGCACATGCGCCCGAAACTTCGCGGCTACGTCGCTCGACATGAAACCGAGGTGGTAGTCGCGATGTGGATTCTGTGCGGCGCCACCGGGATTGACGACGTTGACGTCCGACGTCACCTGATACATGGGGCCGAGCCACGCTTCCGAAGCCAAAGCGACAATGCTGTTTGCGAAGTAGTCGACGTAAGCCTTGGGATCTTCGAGCGCCAACTTCAGTTGTGCGCCCCAGATTCGGTCATTGGCACCAGGTTTGGCGAAGTGATCTCCGGACGCTGCACCGGATTCGTGTTGGCGTGCAATGAGTTCACGGAAGACCGCGCTGGCGCGATCCAGTATCTCCGCGTCGAATGCGCCTTGAAAGACTGTGATGCCGGGGCCGGTGAGTAACGCCCGGGCGATCTCGTCTTGGATCTCGGCCCGGGTTTCAGGATTCGACGATTGCTCTACCAATGCTTCCGAGCGGTACAGAAGAACCCCGTCGGCCACTGAATCGGCGTACGGGTAATCGGCAAGGTCGGTGTCGTGCGCGACCAAAGCGGCGAAGTCGTCGATGTTGCAGTCTTCTCGGTGCAACCTACCTGCGGACGGCACGGTGTGGTTGGTCAGTGCTGGAGTCATTCGGGGCCTTTCCTGCGGTGTTCAAGATGCGCTGTACCTCAAAGACTGCCAAGGAGAACCCATCGAAACTACCCCTGAAATCCATCAAAAAGACCTCAGAAACTTTCCACCACGGGCTCGACCGAGACAGTTGCTCCTGCGGAGTGCATCGACTTGATCACGGCAGCTGCCACGAGATTTGCCCGCAGGCCGTCCGCGGCTGTGGCCAACGTCGACGGTCTTCCGGTGCTCAATGCGTCGAGCCACTCTTGAAGTTGGCGGCGATACGACTCGGCAAAACGCGGAATCCAATCCGCCGCATAGCCGTACGAGTGGGATCGATCCGCGTCGGTGTGGATGACCACCGGTTCGGCGAGACGAGCGGCGCCGATTTCGCCCACGACCTCGCGCCGAGTGTCGTAGCCGTACCGCGCGTTGAGAAAGACCTCGACCGTGGTGAGAACGCCGCCGGCGGTGCGCAGCATGATTATCTGCGGATCCTGGCGATCGGTCACCAGCGAACTCGAGCGCCCGCAGTGCCAGCTGGCTGCGACGACGGGGGAGTTCAAGATCCACGGCACGATGTCGAGTTCGTGAATCGCGGAGTTGGTCACCGTGGATTCCGAGCTGCCACCCGGGTAGGCGCTGACAGTGCGACTCGAGCAGTGCACGATCAGTGGGTCACCGATACGGCCGGAATGTGTTTCGGCCTTCAGCGCCACGTATCCCGGATCGAAGCGGCGCATGAATCCGACGCTCACAAGGGGGCTTTCGGGGTTCTCGGCCGCAGCGACGCGTCGGCAGTCCTCTGCTGTCACTGCGAGGGGCTTTTCACACAGAACCGGTATTCCGGCTTCGACAGCAGCAAGCGTGAGGTCGGCATGCGTTGAATCATGGGAAGCGATGACTACGGCGTCCACACCGGCGTCGTTGATCAGTTTCAACGGATCGGTCACCCACCGTGCGCCGACTGCGGACGCTACGGACTTTGCTCGCTCTTGATCGAGGTCTGCAACCACAGAGACCGTTGCCCCGGAGACCGTGGAGTGGAGATTGCGGACGTGGTCGGCGCCCATGACGCCGGTTCCGATCACACCGACACGAATCGACATGAGGTTCCTACTTCCAGAGGATTGAAACGGACAACCTAATGTCCTTACATATTTCGAGATTCGACTCTACAGTTCGAGGCATGACTTCTTCTACAGTTCTGGAACTCCCTCGCACCCGGGTCCCCGATCCGGTCGACGCTCCGACTTTGCGCTGGGGGATCCTCGGGCCTGGCTGGATTGCACAGCGCTTCGTGGAGTCACTGCAGAGAAATACAGCGCAGGAAGTCACGGCCGTCGCTTCGCGCGGACTCACCCGCGCTCAGGCCTTCGCGGACAATTGGGGGATCGGACGCGCTCACGGTAGCTACGACGCTTTGCTTGCCTCCGAGGATGTGGACGTCGTCTATGTCGCAACGCCGCACACTGCTCATTTCGATTGCGCGATGGCGGCATTGGATCACGGCAAGCATGTCGTGATCGAAAAGCCGCTGGCTTTGAACGCAGCGCAGGGACGGGCGATTCAGGAGCGGGCGACTGCGCTCGGACTGTTTTGCATGGAGGCGATGTGGACGTCGTTTCTGCCCAAGTTCGACGTGATCGACCAGATCCTCGAGGCTGGACTGCTGGGAACCATACGTACGGTTCTGGCCGATCACGGCGAACGGTTCGAGACCGATCATCGTATCTACGATCCAGTGCTTGCGGGTGGGCCACTTCTCGACCTCGGGACCTATCCGGTCAGTCTCGCGTATCGGGTATTGGGTGTTCCTACTGCGGTTGCTGCCCTGGGCGAGCCGGCGAATGACATGGTGAACGGCCAGATCTCAGCGGTTCTGTCCTGGGCAGGCATTGCTCAGGCCAGTCTGAACACCACGATCCTTGCTGACACGCCCAACACGGCCTCGATCTGCGGCGACAAGGGGATGATCGTTCTGGACTCGACGTTCTACCGGCCCGGGGCCTTCACTGTCCGGCTAGGTGACGGAAGATCTGCGCGCTACGACGATCCGGTCGACGGATACGTCGGAGGTCTCGCGTTCGAGGCGGCCGAGGCGGCGCGGCGGATCACCGCCGGGGATATCGAGTCGCCGGTCCATCCGCTCGACGCGGCCATTGCGACGCTCGACATCCTCGACGAGATCCGGCGTCAGGTGGGGATCACGTTCCCGGGTGAGGGCTAGAGCGTAAAGGCCTTCCGGAAAGCAGTGAGTGCGGTGTCACTGTCTCCGGATGCCCAGCCCTCCAAACCGATCGTGCCGGTGTAACCCTGGTCGGCGAGCACGCGTGCGATGGCGGGGTAGTTGATCTCGCCGGTTCCGGGTTCGCATCGGCCGGGTACGTCGGCCACCTGAATCTCGCCGATGTTGTCACCACAACGCCGCACGAGTTCGATGAGGTTTCCTTCGCCGATCTGTGCGTGGTAGAGGTCGAGCATCATCTTGAGGTTGGGGTGTGAGACGGATTCCACCAGTGCCAGAGTGTCTTTGGCGCGGGCCATCGGTACGCCGGGGTGATCGACGATCGTATTGAGATTCTCGAGGCAGAAGACGACTCCGGCTTCTTCGCCCAGTCTCGCGATCTTCTCGAGAGCGCGTTGGGCGGTCAGCCACATCGCTCCCGTAGTTCGATACTGCGGGCGCGCAGCCTGTCCGTCGATCAGCTCGCCGGTATGGAAGTTCAGCCGGGGAACGCCGAGTTTCGCTGCCGGAGCGAGGCATAGCGCCGCTGTGCGTACCAGTTCGGCGCTGCCGGCTTCGTCGAACAAATCGCCGTGGAGATAGCCGGTCATCGAGGAGAACCGAGCTCCGGTGGCGACCAGAGCTTCGAGGTCTTTGTCTTGCCAACTCCAGATCTCAGCTGCGAACCCCGCCTCCGAGATCCGCCGAACACGCTCGACGACAGGGAGTTCGGTGAACGTCATCTCGGCAGAGACCGCCAAGTCGAAGGGGCTCACTGCGGCACCGCCAGCAACGAGACGGGCAGTCCGGTTTCCACGGATTCTTTTGCGGCCAGTGCGATTTCCAGGGCGTTGCGAGCATCGAGACCGTCGACCGACGGCGCACTGCCGGAGAGGATGCAGTCTGCGAAGTGCACCAGCTGGGCAACATAGGCGTCGTGAAACAGTTCGATGTTCACCCGAGGTGTGTCGGCCAGAACGCCCGGTGAGCTGTAATGACGCATCGCGGTCCGCGTGACCTCGCCTGCACTCACCATTCCACCGGAACCGAAAACTTCGCCGCGCACGTCGTAACCGTAGGTGGCTTGGAAGTTGGCCTCGGCCGACGCGAGGGCGCCGTTGTCGAAGCGCAACTGAACCATCGACGTGTCGAGGTACCCCTGCTCCTTGTACTGCGGATGGATGAGAGCATCGGCCTGCGCGAACACCTCGACGACGCGTGCCCCGGGGTTGAGCCAGAGCAGAGCGTCGAAGTCATGAATCAGCGTCTCGTTGAAGATGGTCCACGGCTTGACTCGGGAGGCGACGTCGGCGGTGATTCCTGGGTCGCGGGTCAGAGAACGAAGTAGCTGTGGGGTTCCGATCCCGCCGGCGGTGATCACGTCGTGGGCCGCGGTGAAGTCGGCGGCGAAGCGCCGGTTGAAACCGACTTGCAGCGCAACGTTGTTCGCGGCACATGCGCCGATCGCGCGATCGGCGTCCTCGAGTGTCAAGGCCATCGGCTTTTCGCAGAAGACATGTTTGCCGGCCTCCGCGGCGGCCACCACGAGATCGGTGTGAGTTGATGCGGGCGTGCTGATGAGCACCGCTTCGACGGTCGGATCGGTAATCAGCTCAAGGGCGTCGGTGTACGCGCGGGCGTCGGGACTGACACGTTCGATCAACGACGCCGCAGCGCCGGGCGCAGGATCGGCGACGGCGACGAGACGGGTGCCGGAGATACGCAGCGCGACGGACTCGCCGTGGAAGCGGCCGATCCATCCGGCGCCGATGAGACCGACTGCAACAGAGGCAGACATGGGGGCTCCGTTCGGAGTGAGAATGAGGAACTAGATCGTTCTAGTCCATGCCAGTAAAGCGCTGGTTGCGGCGCGCGTCAATGCTTCGGTGCGTATTCGCTGGAACGATCTAGTCTGTGGAGGTGAACAGTCGACGCCCCACCTTGCAAGACGTAGCAGACCTGGCCGGTGTGTCACGCGCCCTGGTGTCCATCGTCATTCGTGATGTCCCAGGTGCCAGCGATGCGACGCGGGTACGGGTCAAGGCGGCCGCGGACGAACTCGGCTATCGACCCGACAACGCGGCGCGACTGCTGCGCCAACATCGCAGCCGCCTGATCGGTGTCAGTTACGTTGCGGCGCAAACATTTCACGCGGAGCTGCTCGACGAAATCTATGTGGCCGCCGAACGGTCGCGCTACGACGTCGTCCTCAGTGCGGTCTCGGAGCGACGGCCGGATTCTCGTGCAACGCGGACCCTGCTCGACGACCGGTGTGAGGCGATCTTGCTGTTGGGTTCACAGGCGCCGGAAGCAGAGATCGTCGACCTGGCCGACAAGGTTCCCGTTGTCGTAATCGCGCGGAAGATGTCGTCAGTGCACGTGGATGTTGTCCGAACAGATGACGAGGCGGGCGCGGTGATGGCCGTGAATCACCTTGTCGAACTCGGGCACCGCTCGATCGCCCACGTCGACGGCGGGCGAGGCCCTGGCGCCCAGGAACGGCGTCAGGGCTACCGCAAGGCCATGCGAGCGGCAGGTCTGGAGCCGAGAATTCTTCCCGGCGGTCTCACGGAGGAGTTCGGCGCAGCTGCCGCCAGGTCGATGGTCGAGGGTGGGTTACCCGGGGCGGTCTTCGCTTTCAACGATCGCTGCGCGCTCGGAGTTCTCGACGTCTTCCTGCGTGCCGGGATCTCGGTGCCTGGCGACGTTTCCGTGATCGGATTCGACAACAGTGCATTGGCAGGTTTGGCGCACATCGATCTGACCAGTGTCGGGCAGGACACGGCGTTTCTGGGCGGCGCCGCGGTGGAGCGGATCTCCGAACGCCTCGACGGCGGAAGTGGGCCATTGGGCAAGGACATTGTCGCGCAGCCACAACTGGTGGTTCGAGGTTCAACTGGACCCGCAGGGCATTGACCTGCAGTTTCGACTTCAATCAGTTTGTTCGGTCTTTGATAAGCAGTCCTAATGTCAGAACAAACTATTGACATTCGACTGTGACGGGTATTACATCTTTCACATACAACCGAGCACCATCCGTTCGCGGGCCGTTGGTTGATGTCGAGAGGGAGTTCACATGTCGTTTCTCACGGGACGCAAGAGCGTTGCCGTACTGGCCGGAGCCTCAGTCGTGGTCTTGGGTCTGGCCGCCTGTTCAAGCACCGGCGGAAAGCCGGATTCTTCCGGATCCGGAATGGGCGCGGGTACGGCGGACACGCCCCGCGCCACCATTGCGATGATCACTCACGAAGTTCCCGGTGACACGTTCTGGGATCTGGTGCGCAAGGGAGCCGAAACCGCAGCGGCCAAGGACAACATCGAGCTTCGGTACTCCGCCGATCCCGAGGCGCCGAATCAGGCCAACTTGGTTCAGAGTGCGATCGACAGCAAGGTCGACGGGATTGCCGTGACCCTCGCGAAGCCTGACGCCATGGTTGCCGCGGTCCAAAGTGCCACCGCCGCGGGCATTCCGGTGGTCGCCCTCAACTCGGGCCTCGAAACCTGGAAGGACATGGGCGTCAAGGAGTACTTCGGTCAGGACGAGTCGATTGCCGGTGAAGCTGCCGGCGAGCGACTCAACACCGAAGGTGCCACCAAGGTGTTGTGCGTCATTCAGGAGCAGGGCAACGTGAGCCTCGAATCACGTTGTGCCGGAGTGAAGAAGTCGTTCAAGGGAACGACGGAGATTCTCAACGTCAACGGCAAGGACATGCCGTCGGTGGAATCGACCATCACCGCGAAACTTCAACAGGACCCGGCAATCGATCGAGTTCTCGCACTCGGTGCTCCATTTGCTTTGACGTCCGTGACGTCGGTCGGCAATGCGGGCAGCAAGGCGAAGGTCGTCACCTTCGACACCAACGCGGCGCTCGTCGACGCCATCAAATCCGGTGACGTGCAGTGGGCAGTGGACCAGCAACCCTTCCTGCAGGGCTACCTCGCCATCGATTCGCTGTGGCTTTACCTCAACAACGGCAACGTGATCGGTGGCGGCTTGCCGACCCTGACCGGACCCGCGTTCATCGACAACACCAACATCGACTCGGTCGCCGAGTACGCCAAGAACGGAACTCGCTGATCCAGGCGCACGGAGGGCTGAGAGTCCGCCCTCCGTGCGCCTGTCCAGCACGGAAGGGAAATCATGTCCACTCAGGCAGATCTCGACCTTGCCGCCCACAAAGTCGTGACCGATGAACGGGTGAAGGAGCAAAAGCGCATTCAGCGCCTACTGCTCCGCCCGGAGATGGGTTCACTTGTCGGCGCCATCGCCATCTTCATCTTCTTCTGTATCGTCGCGGCACCGTTCCGTACGCCGGAAGCGCTTGCGACAGTGCTCTACTCCAGCTCCACGATCGGCATCATGGCTTGCGCGGTCGCCCTGCTCATGATCGGCGGCGAGTTCGACCTCTCCGCCGGCGTCGCAGTCACCACGTCCTCGCTCGCCGCGTCGATGATCGCCTACAACCTGCACCTCAATCTGTGGGTGGGTGCGATTCTGGCGCTCGTCGTTTCGCTCGCAGTCGGATTCTTCAACGGCTACCTCGTCATGAAGACGAAGATTCCCAGCTTCCTCATCACCCTGAGCTCGTTCCTGATGCTGACCGGAATCAACCTGGCCGTCACCAAGCTCGTGAGTGGTCAGGTTGCCACACCCAGCGTCTCCGACATGGCCGGATTCGATTCTGCGAAAAAGGTATTCGCGTCGTCGTTCTCGGTCTTCGGGGTGTCCGTCAAGATCACGGTCATGTGGTGGCTGCTGTTCACCGCGATTGCAACATTTGTTTTGTTCAAGACCAAGATCGGCAACTGGATCTTCGCGGTCGGCGGCAATCAGGACAGCGCCCGCGCGATCGGTGTGCCGGTGACCGCAGTCAAGATCGGCCTGTTCATGACCGTCGGCTTTGCTGCCTGGTTCGTGGGCATGCATCTGCTGTTCTCGTTCAACACCGTTCAGTCCGGTCAGGGTGTCGGTAACGAGTTCCTGTACATCATCGCCGCAGTCATCGGCGGTTGTTTGCTCACCGGTGGTTACGGAACCGCGATCGGCGCTGCGATCGGCGCATTCATCTTCGGTATGACCAACCAGGGCATCGTCTACGCAGGCTGGAACCCGGACTGGTTCAAGTTCTTCCTCGGCGCCATGCTGCTGTTCGCGGTCATCGCCAACAACGCATTCCGCAACTACGCTGCGAAAAGGTGACACATGAGTACCACAGCTGAAGTTCCCGCTCTCTCGAACTCGGGCGGCAACGTGCCACTGATCGAGCTCAAGGACGTCGGTAAGCAATACGGAAACATCATCGCGCTCAAGGGAATCAACCTGCGCGTCGGCGCGGGTGAAGTGACCGGTGTGCTCGGTGACAACGGCGCAGGCAAGTCCACGCTGATCAAGATCATCGCCGGTCTGCACCAGCAGAGCGAAGGTGAACTACTCGTCGACGGCGAACCGACAACGTTCCACTCGCCTAAAGAGGCGCTTGGCAAAGGCATTGCGACGGTCTATCAGGACCTCGCCGTTGTTGCGTTGATGCCGGTGTGGCGCAACTTCTTCCTCGGGCAGGAACTGCGCAAGGGTGGTCTGATCAAGTCGCTCGACGCCAACGCCATGCGCGCGACGACTCTTTCGGAACTGTCGAAGATGGGCATCGAACTGCCTGACGTCGACGCACCGATCGGTAGTCTCTCGGGCGGTCAGCGTCAGTGTGTTGCCATCGCCCGCGCCATCTTCTTCGGTGCCCGCGTGCTGATTCTCGACGAGCCGACAGCAGCGCTCGGCGTCAAGCAGTCGGGAATGGTGTTGCGCTACATCACCGCTGCCAAGGAACAGGGATTCGGCGTCATCTTCATCACGCACAATCCGCACCACGCGTACATGGTCGGCGATCACTTCGTGCTCCTCAACCGAGGCAGGCAGAAGCTCGACGCCAAGTACGACGACATCTCACTCGAAGAACTGACCAAGGAGATGGCGGGCGGTGACGAGCTCGAGACACTGACCCACGAGCTTCGCCGCTAGATCAAAACCTCGCGACTACAGCCTCGGTTCGAATCGAACCGAGGCTGTAGTCGTTTCGTCAGAGGATGGTCGTCGGCCGAACCCCGAGGCCGGAATGCATGTACGCCTCGTCGATCATCGTCATGTTGGCTACCGCGTCGCCCGGTCCGATCGGCAGCGCCGAGACCCCGGACAGATGATCGGCGAACGCTTCGAGTTGACAGGTGTACGACGACTTCGTGCCCAGATGCTCGATACTCGTGCGCCCATCGACAGTGACGGAGACACGGTCGTCGACGTCCGGCTGGAGGAAGTTGTGCACCAGGACGTCTCCGTTGGTTCCGAAGACCCGGAAAGTGAAGTGGTACTTCTCGTCCAACATCGTTGTCACAACGGATGCCCGCGCTCCGCCGGGATACTCGAGTTCGATGTCGAACCACGAATCGACCCCCGAAGCGTATTCCTCGTGGCGGGTCCCGGTCACCACTGGCGCACCACCACAGACGTCACTCAGCATCCGGGAAGCATGTAACCCGTAGCAGCCCAGGTCCATCAGTGACCCGCCTGCCAAGGCGAGCTCCCACCGCGGGTCATTCTCGGATGGTTTGGGCATCCGCAGTACGGTTTCCACCCGAGTGACCGCGCCGACTGTGCCGCTCCGAACCACATCCAGCAGGCGCCGGTTCACCGGATGAAAGAGGTAGTGGAACCCCTCGAGCAGCGTCACTCCGCTCACGCGCGCTGCCTCGGCTACAGCACGCGCTTCCACCGCGTTGCTCGAAAACGGTTTCTCCGTCAGCACGTGCTTGCCGGCCTGAACGGCGGCGAGATTCCACGGTCCGTGCAGGCTGTTGGGCAGCGCGTTGTAGACGACGTCCACCTCCGGATCCGAGATCAGCTCGGCGTACGAACCGACCACCCGTTCGATCCCATGCTGGGCCGCATAGGCTCTGGCCCGCTCGGGGCTGCGTGCGGCAACGGCCACCAGGCGGTGCCCGGTGGCCGTTGCAGGTTTGATCATCGCGTTCTCGGCGATGCGTGAGGCTCCCAGAATGCCTATCCGCAGCGGGGTAGGTGTCACAGAACCGACCGCAGATACTCGACGCTCGCTCGCACATCACGCACCGGTCCCTCGTCGGACGGAGCCTCGGTCAGAATGGTGTCCTGCTCGAGCACGTACCATCCGTCGAAACCGTGGCGCTGCAATATGGCTGTGACACCGGCGATGTCGACGTCGCCGCCACCGAGTGGACGGTACATTCCCGCCTTCACGCCGTCGGTGTAGGTGAGCTCACCACTGCGAACGCGTGATGCGAGGGCATCGTCGACGTCCTTGAGATGCACGTGGGTGATGCGCTCGGGAGCTTGACGCGCCAGGTCGACCGGATCGGTGCCGCCGATCAACAGGTGGCCGGTGTCCAGGCACAGTGGGATGGCCGAGCCGTCGAGCACTCGCAGGACCTCGTCGCGCTGCTCGATCATCGTTCCGACGTGAGGGTGGACAACTGCCCTGATTCCACGCTCGGCGGCGGCGTCGGTGAGGCGATCGAGATTGTGCAGCAGGGTTTTCCAACTCTGCTCGTCCAGTTCTGGGCGTGAATCGTAGCCGTCGGAACCCGTCGCGGCGGCCAGAACCAAAACCTCGGCACCCGAGGCGACAAAACCGTCGAGGATGGGGGAGATGCCGGGCACCGGATCATGATCGTCATCGTGCAGCAGTACTGGTGCAAACCCGCCGACTGCGCTCAGATCATGATCCGCGAGCACCTTGGCCATTTCGGCGGGTGCTGTCGGCAGAAAGCCCTCCGGTCCGATTTCCGTTGCAGCCAGACCGACTTCGCGCATTTCCCGGAGGACTTGCGCAGGGTCGAGTTGGTAGCCCCAGCCCGGGACTTCGCACACGCCCCAGGAGATCGGTGCGCCGGCGATGCGAGGAGTGCTCATGTGTGTGCCTCATTCTTGTCGTGAAGGAACAGATCTTTGACTTCGGTGATCGTGACGGGCCGACCCTCGCGCAGAGAGTGCGTTGCAGCTTCGGAGATCCAGGCCGACTCGACCGCATCTGTGGGCGTGCACGGTGATTCCCGACGCCCGGCGACAACGCCGAGGAATGCTTCGAGTTCCGCACGGTAGGCGGACGTGAAGCGGTCCATGAAGAACGTGTACGGCTCCTTCGAGGGGAACGATGTTCCGGGGTCGAGAGAGCGGAGTGGCAAGCGGTCGTCCAGCCCGGCAACGACGGAGTCCGCCGAGCCGAGTACCTCGAGTCGGCAGTCGTAGCCGCGGCCGTTGTAGCGGGTATTTGACACGACCGCGATGGTTCCGCCTTCGAAAGTGAGAACCGTTGCGGCGGTGTCGACGTCACCGGCATCGGCGATCCCGCGATCACCCTGATTCGAGCCGGTGGCAAAAACCGTGGTGACTTCGCGGCCGCTGACCCACCTGACGATGTCGAAATCGTGGATCGAGCAGTCGCGGAAGATGCCGCCGGAGTGTTCGATGTACGAGATCGGCGGGGGAGCGGGGTCGAGGGTGGTCGATCGGAGAGTGTGGATCCAACCGAGTTCTCCAGATCGAACTGCGTCGTACGCCGCCACAAATGACGGGTCGAATCGGCGCTGAAATCCGATCTGGACTGGTACCGACGTCTGCTCGGCAGTCGCGAGTACACGAACCGAGGATTCGATCGAGTCGGCTACCGGCTTTTCGCAGAACGTCGGGATGTCTCGGCGGACAGCGGCTTCGATCAGGTCGGCGTGCGAACTCGACGACGCGGCGATCAGAACGCCGTCGATGCCTGACGCTAAAAGCGCGTCGGGATCGGCAGCGGACTCCACGTCGAGTTCGCTTGCCACGTCCGAGGTTCGACGTGCGTCGACGTCGGTGACAACCAGTGCGTCGACGCCGTCCGTCGTCAGCAGGTTTCGGGCGTGGTAGCTGCCGATTCGTCCGAGGCCGATGATTCCGATACGAGCGCCCATCAGTCCAGCCCTCCGAAGACGTTCTGGTCCCAGTCGATGATCGAGCCTGTCACGACTCCGCTGCGATCGGAGAGCAGGAAGACGACGAAGTCGGCGATTTCGTCGACCTGTCCGAGCTTGCCCATGGGGAGGGTGCTGCCCGCACGTTCCTGCCAGTCGTCACCAGCGTCGTGAAAAGCTCTCTGCGTGAGGTCTTCTCCCTCGGTCTGTGTCCACCCGATGTCGAGACCGTTGATCCGGATACGATCCCAGCGATGCGCATGGGCGGCGTTGCGGGTCAGCCCCGCCAGCCCGGCCTTCGCTGCGACGTACGGCGCGAGATACGGTTGCCCGCCGAGTTCGGACGTGGAGATGATGTTGACGATGGACCCGGGGACCGCACGCTCGCGCATGTCCTTGACGGCTGCCTGCATCGTGAAGAACGGACCGCGAAGGTTCACCGCGATGTGCTGGTCGAAGAGTTCCTCGGTGGTGTCGAGCAGCGTGCCGCGCGAGGTGAGTCCGGCGGAATTGACGAGGGCATCCACACGGCCGAAATGTGAGATCGTCTCGGCCACGCTGGCGAGCGCGGAATCGGTCTGCGCCACATCGGCTTCGATGAAGTGGGTTCCCGGAAGTTCTGCCTCGAGAGCTTTTCCGACGTCCGGGCGTCTGCCAGTGAAAGCCACCTGAGCGCCCTCACGGACTGCGGCGCGTACGACGCCGGCGCCGACGCCTTGCGAGCCGCCACTGACCAGTAAGACGGTGTCGGCGAGGAGTGCGGGCCTGGTTACGCCCGGCGGAGAAGTCATGGGTTTAGTCTGGCTGTGACGAAGACCTCGAGCAACAGCGAAAAACCATCAAATATCCATCATCGTGAGGTAGTTGTGGCGCATCGATTCAAAGTACGGGAGATCGCTCAGCAGTCGGGCCTGAGTGAGGCCACCGTCGACCGGGTGCTCAACGACCGTCCTGGAGTTCGGGAGGGCACACGATCGGAGGTTCGCCAAGCGATCACGGACCTGGAACGTCAACGCTCGCAACTGAAACTGGTCGGTCGCACGTTCATCGTCGACGTCGTGTTGCAAACCCCCGCAAGGTTTTCCGACGCCGTCCGTGACGCGCTCGAGGCTGAACTGCCGACCCTTGCGCCTGCTGTCGTTCGTTCCCGGTTCCACTTTCGTGAAACCGGTTCGGTCGAAGCGATGACGTCGACGCTCGACAAGATTCGCCGACGCGGATCCCACGGAGTCATCGTCAAGGCTCCCGACACTCCGGAAGTCGTGGCGGCGATCGACCGGTTGGTGGCGGCAAAGATTCCGGTCGTCACGTTGGTGACCGATGTTCCCGGTAGCAGGCGAGCCGCCTACATCGGCATCGACAACCGAGCCGCCGGAGCCACCGCCGCGTACTTGATCGATCAGTGGCTGGGGGATCGGGACGGCAACGTGCTGGTCAGCATGAGTAGCGGATTCTTTCGCGGGGAGGAAGAACGGGAGATGGGATTTCGATCCGCCATGCGCGTCGCGGCTCCGCATCGACGGTTGATCGACATTCCGAACAGTGATGGTCTGGATCAGACGAGTAGGAAACTGGTGCGAGTTGCACTCGAATCCGATCCGCAGATCCGTGCCGTGTATTCGATCGGTGGTGGCAACCTGGCCACTGTCGACGCGTTCGAAGAACTGAACCGGGAGTGCAGTGTCTTCATCGCGCACGATCTCGACGGTGACAATCGAAAGCTGCTGGGGGAGAGGCGAATATCAGCGGTGCTCCACCACGATCTGCGGGCGGATGTTCGCACTGCCTGTCAGGTGGTCATGAAAGAACACGGCGCCATGGGCGCTCACTTCGGCTTTACGACGTCACCGGTTCAAGTCGTGACACCGCTCAACATGCCCCCGACATAGCTGTGCGCGGTTAAGGAGTCCGGAGACTCCCTAACCGCGCACAGGGCCGAAGGCCTGACTATCGAGCGAAGAGCAGAGCTCGCTTGACTTCCTGAATTGCCTTTGTCACCTGGATGCCGCGGGGGCATGCGTCGGTGCAGTTGAACGTGGTGCGGCAACGCCACACGCCGTCCTTGTCGTTCAGGATGTCGAGACGCTCGGAAGCGGCCTCGTCACGGCTGTCGAAGATGAACCGGTGTGCGTTCACGATGGCAGCGGGACCGAAGTAGCTGCCGTCGCTCCAGTACACGGGGCACGACGTGGTGCAGCATGCGCAGAGGATGCACTTGGTGGTGTCGTCGAAACGAGCACGGTCGTGCTGGCTCTGGATGCGCTCACGCGTGGGCTCGTTGCCACTGGTGATGAGGAACGGCTTCACGGCGCGGAATGCGTCGAAGAAGGGTTCCATGTCGACAACCAGGTCCTTCTCGACGGGCAGGCCCTTGATGGGCTCGACCGTGATGGTGACCGGCTTGCCGTCCTTGGGCAGCATGTCCTTCATCAGCAGCTTGCAGGCCAGACGGTTCACACCGTTGATCCGCATGGCGTCCGATCCACAGACACCGTGTGCGCAGCTGCGACGGAACGTGAGGGTGCCGTCGAGGTAACCCTTCACGTACAGCAGCAGGTTGAGCAGACGGTCGGTGGGCAGTGCCGGGACCTGGAAACTGTCCCAGTGCTGGCCTTCGCCCGATTCGGGGTTCATCCGCGCGATCTTGAGAGTGACCATGACGGCCCCCTCGGGAACAGCGGGGAGTTTGGGTGCATCTACAGCAGGCGCAGACATCAGTACTTACGCTCCATCGGCTCGTAGCGGGTCTGGATCACCGGCTTGTAGTCCAGACGGATGTCGGAGAGCAGGCCGTCACCCTCCTTGTACGCCATCGTGTGCTTCATGTACTCGGCGTCGTTGCGATCCGGGAAGTCCTCACGAGCGTGGCCGCCGCGCGATTCCTTGCGGTTGAGGGCGCCGACGACGGTGACCTCTGCCATTTCGAGGAGGAAGCCCAGCTCGATGGCCTCGAGCAGGTCGCTGTTGTAGCGCTTGCCCTTGTCTTGGACCGTGATGTGGTTGTAGCGCTCCTTGAGAGCACGCACATCCTTGAGTGCCTGGGTGAGGCGCTCTTCGGTGCGGAAGACGGAGGCGTTGTTGTCCATCGACTGCTGCAGCTCGGTGCGGATGTCCGCAACGCGCTCGTGGCCGTGATCGGACAGGATGACGCCGACCCAGTCTTCGACCATCGCAGCCGGGGTTTCCGGCAGGTCGACGAACTCGGTGGAGTTCGCGTACTCGGCGGCAGCGATGCCGGCGCGGCGGCCGAACACGTTGATGTCGAGGAGCGAATTGGTGCCGAGGCGGTTTGCACCGTGCACGGAAACGCAGGCACATTCGCCGGCGGCGTACAGGCCCTTGACGACCTCGTCGTTGTTGCGCAGAACCTCACCGTTGATCTTGGTGGGGATACCGCCCATGACGTAGTGGCACGTCGGGTAGACGGGCACGGGCTCCTTGACGGGGTCCACGCCAAGGTAGGTGCGCGAGAACTCCATGATGTCGGGGAGCTTCTCGTCGAGAACTTCCTCGGGGATGTGCGTCACGTCGATGTAGACGTAGTCCTTGTTCGGGCCGGCGCCGCGGCCTTCCAGAACCTCGAGGACCATCGAACGGGCCACGATGTCACGCGGAGCGAGGTCCTTGATGGTGGGGGCGTAGCGCTCCATGAAGCGCTCACCGTCGGCATTACGGAGAATGCCACCTTCACCACGGACGGCTTCCGAGATCAGGATGCCGAGACCGGCGAGTCCTGTCGGGTGGAACTGGTGGAACTCCATGTCCTCGAGGGGCAGGCCCTTGCGGAAGATGATGCCCATGCCGTCACCGGTGAGGGTGTGCGCGTTGGACGTCGTCTTGTACATACGTCCCGAGCCGCCGGTCGCGAAGATGATCGACTTGGCGTGGAAGATGTGCAGCTCGCCGGTCGAGAGCTCGTAGCAGATGACACCGGTGGCAACCGGGCCGTCCTCGGTCTCGGTGATGGCGATGTCGAGCGCGTAGAACTCGTTGAAGAACTCGACGTCGTGCTTGACGCAGTTCTGGTACAGCGTCTGCAGAATCATGTGACCGGTGCGGTCCGCTGCGTAACACGCACGGCGGACGGGTGCCTTGCCGTGGTCACGTGTGTGGCCACCGAATCGACGCTGGTCGATCTTGCCTTCGGGCGTGCGGTTGAACGGCAGACCCATCTTCTCGAGGTCGAGCACCGCGTCGATGGCCTCTTTGGCCATGATCTCGACGGCGTCCTGGTCGGCGAGGTAGTCGCCGCCCTTGACGGTGTCGAAGGTGTGCCACTCCCAGTTGTCTTCCTCCACGTTCGCCAGTGCGGCACACATGCCGCCCTGGGCCGCGCCGGTGTGGCTGCGGGTGGGGTAGAGCTTGGTCAGTACGGCCGTGCGGGCACGGGGGCCAGCTTCGATTGCCGCACGCATGCCTGCGCCGCCGGCGCCGACGATGACCACGTCATAACGATGTTCCTGCATGAAGTCTGTGCTCCCCTAGCTCGCCGAGATATTGGGGTCGAAGGTGAAGATGACGTACGTGCCCAGGCCCATGATCAGGATCATCGAGAGAACGAGGATCGTGGTCAGCCAGAAGCGCGTGGAGTCCTTGCGGGAGTAGTCCGCGATGACCGTGCGCAGGCCGTTGCCGCCGTGCAGCTGTGCCAGCCACAACATCGTCAGATCCCAGAACTGCCAGAACGGGCTGGACCAGCGACCTGCGACGAATGCGAAGTTCAGACGGTGAACGCCACCGTCGAGCATCAGCATGATGAACATGTGGCCCAGGACCAGAACGATCAGGGCGACGCCGGAGAAGCGCATGAACAGCCATGCGTACAACTCGAAGTTGTTCCGAGCCTTCGCGCGCGGGGACCGCGGGTTGTCCAGGCTTGCGGGACGGTCGTATGAGGTGCCCAGGCTCTTGGCTTCGGGTCCGTGAGTAGTCGCCATGTCAGTGCTCCGCAAACATGTTGATGAGGATGCGTCCGGCGCCTGGGATCATCACCAGGAACCAGATCGTCAGAATGGTCCAGAGCATGACGCGCTGGTACTTCGGGCCCTTCGACCAGAAGTCCACCAACATCACGCGCACGCCGTTGAGGGCGTGGTAGAGGACTACGCCGACGAGGCCGATCTCCATGAGGCCGACGAGGGGGTTCTTGTACGTGTCGATGACGGCGTCGTACGTATCGGGATTGACCCGAACGAGTGCCGTATCGAGAACGTGTACGAATAGGAAGAAGAAAGTAGCGACGCCTGTGATCCGGTGTAGAACCCAGGACCACATTCCGGGGTCGCCCCGGTAAAGCGACCTCGTGCGCTCCTTCTGAGGAGCGGCTTCAGTCGTAGTACTCATCGAGTGCTGTGCCTCCAACGTCATTGGTGGACGCGTCGAGCCTGCAGAGAGCTTCGATGTACCTCAGCCCGGGCTCGACGGGATCCTGAACCGACTTGACTCAGACTCTAAACCTATGTGAAACCGGGAACTAATCAGATGCGGGATTCGTACTCGTACCAAACTCTTTGTAAGGTTTGCCTTTCCAATCTCACCTAGTCGGTTTCGGCGTGGTTTCTGCATCCATTCAGTCGGCGTGATTGGATAACGAACCATGGGTGACATCGACTGGAAGTTGTTGCGGCACAACGCGCAAGTGGTCATGCGGCAGGCTTATGCACCGTACTCGGGCTATGCAGTGGGTGCAGCTGCCCTGGTAGACGATGGTCGGATCGTCTCAGGATGCAATGTGGAAAATGTCTCATACGGTTTGAGCCTGTGTGCCGAATGTGGACTCGTCGGTAACTTAGCCGCCACCGGGGGCGGGCGGCTGGTTGCCTTCACGTGCTGCGACGCGAAGGGCTCGATTCTGATGCCATGCGGCAGGTGCAGACAGCTTCTTCTCGAGCACGGCGGGGGTGAGATGCTTGTCGACACGAGCAGTGGGTTCAAGCCGCTGAGCGAGCTGTTGCCTGATGCTTTCGGGCCGGAACAAGCAGAGGGGCTCCGCCATGTTTGACGCAGTTTCCATCATCGGCGCCAAGCGTGACGGCCGCGAGTTGTCGGGAACCGAGATCGACTGGATAGTTCAGGCGTTCACTGAGGGGGTCGTCGGCGACGAGCAGATGTCGGCGCTCGCGATGGCGATCTATTTCCGAGGAATGTCACGAGCAGAGACCGGCCGATGGACCGAGGCAATGATCGAATCCGGCGGGAGGATGGACTTTTCGGACTTGCCGCTGCCCACCGTCGACAAGCATTCGACCGGTGGCGTTGGGGACAAGATCACCCTTCCGCTCGCGCCGCTCGTCGCGGCATGTGGACTTGCAGTCCCGCAGTTGTCGGGACGCGGACTCGGCCACACCGGTGGAACTCTCGACAAGCTCGAGGCCATTCCAGGTTGGCGAGCCGATCTCACGGCGACGGAGATGGTAGACATTCTCGCGGACCCGAAAATCGGCGCGGTGATCTGCGCTGCCGGAGCGAACCTGGCCCCCGCCGACAAGAAGCTCTACGCGCTGCGCGACGTGACGGGAACGGTGGAATCCATTCCGCTGATCGCAAGTTCGATCATGAGCAAGAAGATTGCCGAGGGAACCGGCGCCCTGGTGCTCGACGTCAAAGTCGGTTCCGGAGCGTTCATGAAGGACCTCGGCGACGCGCGAGAGTTGGCACGCACGATGGTCGAGTTGGGCAACGACGCCGGCGTGCGTACAAGTGCTCTCATCACCGGGATGGACACCCCGCTGGGATTGACGGCTGGCAACGCTCTCGAGGTGCGTGAATCCGTCGAGGTACTGGCAGGCGGCGGGCCGTCCGACGTCGTCGAGCTGACGCTGGTCCTGGCTCGGGAGATGCTGTCCGCGGCTGGGATCGACGGTATTGACCCCGCAGACAAACTGGCCGACGGCACAGCCATGGACCGGTGGCGCGCGATGATCGCCGCACAAGGTGGGGACCCACACGCGACGCTGCCGACAGCTCGGCACAGCGACGTCGTCACCGCGGACCGAGACGGCGTACTGACCCGACTCGACGCCATGGCGGTGGGCGTCGCGGCCTGGAAGCTCGGAGCCGGACGCGAACGACAGGGCGAAGCCGTTCAGGCCGGTGCCGGCATCGAGATGCACGCGAAGCCCGGCGACGTGGTCCGCGCCGGACAGAAGCTGATGACACTGCACACCGACACTCCCGAGAGATTTGATGCTGCGCGGCGGAGCCTCGACGGAGGCTGGTCGATCGGGGCCGATTCCGACACCGTTTCGCGACCGTTGCTCATCGAGCGAATTGTGGGTGATTCGCGTTAGCGTTGGCGAATGAACGCACCGGAGTTGACCACGATCCGCAGCGCACCCAAAGTTCTTCTCCACGATCATCTCGACGGAGGACTCCGACCCGAGACTGTCCTCGAACTGGCCGAGCAGTGTGGCTACGACGAGCTGCCGGCGAATACGGCATCCGAACTGGCGCAATGGTTCCGAACTGCCGCTGACAGTGGTTCGCTCGAGCTCTATCTCGAGACCTTCGCCCACACCGTCGCCGTGATGCAGACTCCCGAAGGGCTCGCGCGGGTCGCGCGCGAATGCGCCGAGGATCTGGCCGACGACAACGTCGTCTATGCCGAAATCCGTTTTGCGCCCGAGCAGCACCTGGAACAAGGCCTGAGTTTGGACGAGGTCGTCGAGCACGTTCTCGAAGGTTTCCGGGCCGGCGAATCCGCTGCCAGGGTCGCGGGACGGGAGATCCGAATCGGGTGTCTTCTCACGGCGATGAGGCATGCCGCCCGGTCACGAGAGATCGCCGAACTCGCTGTGCGATTCCGGGACCGCGGCGTCGTCGGTTTCGACATCGCCGGTGCCGAGGCCGGTAACCCGCCGAGCCGGCACCTCGACGCTTTCGAATACATGCGTGATGCGAACGCCCACTTCACGATTCACGCGGGGGAGGCATTCGGGTTGCCGTCGATCCACGAAGCCATCGCCTTCTGCGGAGCGGATCGGTTGGGCCACGGCGTGCGGATCGTGGACGACATCGACGTAGCCGGCCAAGGTGGGGCAGAGCTGGGTCGACTCGCGAACTACGTCCGTGACATGCGCATTCCCCTGGAACTGTGCCCGAGTTCGAACGTGCAGACCGGAGCCGTAGCGGCCCTGGCGGACCATCCGTTCGGACTGTTGGCGGACTTGCGCTTCCGCGTGACCGTCAACACTGACAACAGACTGATGAGCGACACCAGCATGAGCCGGGAAATGGCCGCGTTGGTCGAGACCTTCGGTTACGGCTGGACCGATCTGGAACGCTTCACCATCAACGCGATGAAGTCGGCTTTCATCCCGTTCGACGAGCGCCTCGCGTTGATCGACGACGTCATCAAGCCGGGTTACGCCGTGCTCATCGGCTAGCTGACGTGCACCCGACTACTCAGATCGCAGCCGGGCCTCGAACTCACGCTCGAGTTCGCGCCAGGCCTCGGATTCCTTGGTGAACGGCGCACTCGGAGCCATCCGCGACGGATCGGGGTTGAGGAGGTACGAGACGTACCAACCCAGCTCGTTCGACGCGGACAGAGCCTCCTCGGTGGAGTCGTCGTCGGCGAAATCCGCTGCATCGGTGAACAATTCGACGGCAAGTTCCAGTTGCTCGGCGTCGACGACGTCCGGGCCCTGGGCGAGGTCGTCGGCGATGCCGGGCAGAACGTAGACGTTCTCGTCCGTGACCTCGATTTCGAGTGAACCGTCGACGGCCGCATTCTGAATTTCGCCGTACGTGCTGACCTGCGAGAGATCGTGTTCGTGGTTGTCGGCGAGGTAGCGAGCGAGTGCGCGCTCGCTACGGAAAACGGTGATCAGTCCGTCCTTGCCGAGGAAGATCGCCTGATCGCCCATGTAGCAGCGCAGAGTGTAGAACGTCTCGGCTGAGGTGATGATGCGGATCGGGTCGACACCGACCTCGCCCCAGAAGGTCTCGACTTCGTCTTCCTCCTCGTCGAGGTCGTCTTCGTCGAATTCCTCGTCCTCGCCCTCCTCGGCGACATCGTCGGCGTCGACGGTGTTCTCGGCGGCAGCGAGCAGTTCAGCTTCGGCGACCGCGACGGCAGCTGCGTCGACCTTCGGGGAGGTGACCACCTTGTCGATGGCGTCGAGAACGGCGTCCCAGTCCTTGACGATCGCAGCGCCGACCTGGTCCCACAGCTCCAGGCCTTCGCGACCTTCGAAGGTGCCGGCGCCGGTCGCAAGCGCGCCGAGAACCGGATGGCCGCTGAAGAAGCGGATGACCGCGTCCAGTTCGCACACCTCGCCGATGTTGCGAGCCATGTTCAAGGTGTCTTCGAGTTCCGAGACCGCCAGTGCCTCAGGGTCACCTGCGGCCAGTTCCGGCACGCCGACGAAGTCGAAGGTGAAGTTCTCTTCCGGTTCGAGCTCGGCTGCCGACAGCCCGGAGACGACGGCCCACGCCGGATGCTCGACCAGGTCGTTGTCGGAGTCCGTTCGGATGAAGGCCGCGAGTTCTGCGACGGAGGAGAACCCGTACAGGTCTTCCTCATGGCCGAGGAACGCTTCCCACTCGTCGTCGCCCTCGCGCCAGCGGGGTGCCCACAAAGTGACGAGGTCTCCGTCGGTGAGTCCGATTTCGATAGGGACGATGTCTCCAGCCATGGGCGGAAGCCTATCCACCGCAGAGCGAAAGGCATAGCGGGGGTTCGTCACGTTTGTTTCAGTGCCACTCGGAGCTCACTGACCAGTCGCTCTCGTTCGTCGTTGGACTGTCGAACTGCCTGGTGAATTGTTGCCACCGTCAATGCGGCCACAGTGCGAGAATTCATCGCGGTGATTGCGTCGGTAATCCGTAGGTCGACCAGAGCGCCCAGCCCGTCGACAGTCGCCGTGACTATCCCACCCTCGCTCGAGACGACCGCCCGCAGAGCGCCGACCCCGTCGACGGCGTCCTGCAAGAGTCCGGTCCGGTGTTTCGCCAACTCCATGATTCGATCAATCTCGCTCATATCGAACGCATCCAGCTCGACGGAAGGATCTGGCCCTCGGCGGCGTCGACATCGGCCAGTTCGTCTCGGGTCGCGAGACCGAGCCGATCGAGGATCGCTGCCGGGACTCCGGTCTCTTCGAGCTCCACACGATGGCGGGCGCCGGCCTCGATTGCTGCTTTCGAGCACAGCGTGAGTATCTGTTGCGCCAACCGTTCCCCGCCGTACCGCAGTTCCTCCTGGCTGATCCGCAGGTCCACGGGCACGGCGTGCTCCGTGGCGCGGACCGCGATGGTTCCGGCGCGGTTGACGGCGACGGCTGTGATGATCGGCGGTGATTCCCGCATGTTCTCGTTCATGTTTCCTGTCATTCTGTCGGACGGTAGAAACCGTGAAAGCCCATGCCGCTGTTCGTGGTTCGGATGGCGCTGATTTCGACTGGGTCGCCGGCTTCGATCATCTGGCCGCCGCCGATCACCATCGCGACGTGGCCGTCCCAGACCGCGAGGTCGCCCGGCATCAGATTGTTCTGATCGACCTGGTTCCCGATTCCCTGTTCCTGAGCCAACCTCGGAATATCGACTCCGGCCTGGCCGTACGCCCATTGCGTCAGACCACTGCAGTCCAGACCGACTCCGGGTGTCGTGCCTCCCCAGGCGTACGGGACACCCTGTTGAGTAAGCGCGTTGCGTACGGCAGCAGCGGCCTCGGCGTTCGGTGCGGTGGCAATCGAGCCGTCGGGAAGTTCGACCTCTACTCCACCGACGGAACCAGAACCACCGACGGAACCGGAACCACCGACGGAACCGGAACCACCCACCGAACCGGAGACTCCAGGTGCGGGATCGGGTATCGGGACGGACGGGACGAGTGCGGACATCTTGTCGGTCGACCCCGCCAGCTCACCGCGTACCCGCTCGATAACCGATACCGCGCGTCCGAGGTGCTCCAACGCGGCCGACAACAACATCAATTGGCCCGTCGGTGTCATCAGCGTCGGCCCGGCCTTGATCGCGAGTGTCAGAAAGGACTGGAGAATCTCACCGAGTTCGGTCATTCCCGCGTACACGGACGTTGTTGCTTCGTCCACGACGCCGGCGATGTCGGTCCCACGATCGGCGAGGTTTCGCGTCGACGTCTGCGTCTGCTCGGTTTTGGTCACCGCAGCGGTGAGTGCCGTGGACGAGCTCTGAGAGGACGCCAGTTCGCTCAGAGCAGTGCTTCCCAATTGGTATGCGATCTCGAGGGCGTCCGTAGCGATTCGGATGCCGACGTCGGGTCCACTTGCGCTGGGGACGCCAGTCCCGACAATGTCGACCAGATCGATGATCGGTCGTGCGAGTGCGTCGACGTCGATCATGAGCGTGCGGCTTCAGCGAGAGTCGTTCGTACCGATTCCTCGGAGTCGAGATAGACGGCGTGAGCGTCGCGGGTGGCTGACTGGACGCTGGAGATCACAGCGGACAGTCGATCGATGTCGTCGATGTGCGCTTGCTGTGCTCGGCTCGCGACATCGACGAAGTCGCCGCCGATCAGCCCCAGCACAGTGGACAGAGCCAAGTGATCGCCACCCGCCGCGTCCTGTCGCGCTTGCGCGACGTTGTCGGCAACAGTGCCCAACCGCGTGGCGAACTCCGCGATGCTTTCAGTGTCCAGATCCAGATTTGTCAACTTGTCTTCCCCCCGTTGCGCTTACTCCTTCTTGGACGCCGCGCGGGGTGCTCCGGTTCCCGAGGAACTATTCTGATGGTCATGCAGACGCACGTAGTCGACCATCCGCTCGCGGCGGCCCTCTTGACGACAATGCGTGATGCACGCAGTGAGAACGCAACTTTTCGTTCCGCACTTCGCAGGCTCACGCACATGCTGGTCTACGAGGCCATGCGTGACGCGGAGGTCGAGGAGTTTCCGGTCGACACCCCGGTAGCAGCGACGACGGGCATCCGGCTCGCGAAGCCGCCGTTGTTGGTACCCGTGCTGCGGGCCGGTCTGGGCATGGTCGAACAGGCGAGTGCGCTGATTCCGTCGGCCGGCGTCGGCTTTGTCGGAATGGCACGTGACGAAGAGACTCATCAACCGGTTCCGTACCTCGAATCCCTGCCTGCGGATCTGTCCGGTATCCCGGTGTTCGTGCTCGATCCGATGCTCGCCACCGGTGGCTCGATGGTGCACACCATCGACTTGCTGGTTGCGCGTGGCGCGACGGATGTCACGGCAGTGTGCGTCGTGGCCGCTCCGGCCGGCGTCGACGCGCTGGCAGCGTCCGGCCACCCGGTTCGTCTGGTCATCGCGAGCATCGATGACGGACTCGACGAGAACGCTTTCATCGTCCCCGGTCTCGGTGACGCCGGCGATCGGCAGTTCGGACCCCGCTAGAGCGAAAGGGCGAAGGTTCGGAGTTCGGCCAGCCGGGCCTTCGCCTGCTCTAGTGCGTTCGCGAGGTCGTCGCGGTTCGCCACCGGGACGACAACTTCGAGATAACACTTGAGCTTGGGCTCGGTTCCGGACGGTCGAACTACCACGCGGATCGACGGCCCGTCGAATATCACTGCGTCGGTGCGCATACCACCGCGAACCAGGGACAAGTCCTCGGTCGTGACCGGCTCACCCGCGAGTTGGCCAGGAGGATCGGCGCGTAGTCGTTTCATCATTTCGGCGATGTCGCTCAAATCCTCGACGCGGCGGGATACTTGGTCCCCGCGATGCAGTCCGAATTCGACGGCATAGTCGCCTAGAACGTCCAACAGGGTTCTGTTGCTGCCCGCGAGGGTGGCAGCCAAGTCGGCCACCAGGACGGCAGCTGAGATTCCGTCCTTGTCCCGCACCACATCCGGATCGACGCAGTGCCCGATCGCTTCCTCGTAGGCGTAGACGAGTCCGTCGCCGGCGCGCGTGAGCCACTTGAATCCGGTGAGTGTCTGCGCAAACCTGGCTCCGCGAGCTTTCGCCAACTTCGAGAGCAGAGTCGAGGAGACGATCGTCGTCGCCACCAACGAATCTTCGGGCGCCGTGTGCAGTACGTGGTCGGCCAGGAGCACCCCGGTTTCGTCGCCGCGCAACATGCGCCACTGATCACCGTCGCGAACTCCGACGGCGCAGCGGTCGGCATCCGGGTCGAGTGCGATCGCCAGATCCGCGTCGACACTTCGGGCAAGGGCGAGCAGGCGGTCTGCGGCACCGGGCTCTTCGGGATTGGGGAACTCGACGGTCGGAAACGTGGGGTCGGGATCGAACTGCTCCGCCACGACGTGCAGATCGTCGAACCCTGCTGCTCGCAGAGCCGCTGTCGCAGTCTCCCCGCCGACGCCGTGCATTGCCGTGAACGCAATCCGGATCGAGCGGGCGTCGCCGTGCGGGAGGGTCGCGATGCGGGCGATGTACTCCTCGACCAGAGAATCGTCGGCCGGAATCACCGATGCTCGCGCGACGTCGGCGGCACCACCGATGCGGGCGATCTCGCTCTCGATTTCACGATCGGCGGGGGAGACGAGTTGCGCTCCGCCCGAGAGATACACCTTGTAACCGTTGTCGGCGGCAGGATTGTGGGAGGCGGTGATCTGGATACCTGCCGCTGCCCCGAGCCTGCGCACCGCGAACGCCACCAGCGGTGTCGGCAGTGGGCGGGGGAGCAGGGTCACCTCGAACCCGGCCGCTGCCATGACCTCGGCGGCGGCGAGAGCAAATGCCTCTGAACCGAGCCGGGCGTCGCGGCCGACCACAACGCGGGACCCGCCCTGGCAGCGAGCTGTCAGCCAGGCCGCCAGACCGGACGTGGTCCGGATGACGACCGCGAGGTTCATGCCGTTGGGCCCGCCGCGCACCGGCCCGCGAAGCCCAGCAGTGCCGAACGTCAGTGGTGCGGAAAAGCGTTCGGCCAGTTCATGTTCGGAAAGGGCTGCTAATTCTGCGCGGGTAACTGGGTCCGGATCGGCGTCGATCCACTCGGTGACGTTCAGTGGTGTCACAGCTGCTCGACCAGTTGACGCAGCAGCACTCCCATCCGGGCCGCCGATGCTTTGCCTGCCGCCAGCACTTCCTGATGGTCGAGCGGGGCGCCCGTGATTCCGGCGGCCAGATTGGTGACCATGGAGATGCCGAGAACGCGGGCGCCGAGCGCGCGAGCCGCGATGGTCTCGTGAACCGTCGACATGCCGACCAGATCGGCGCCGAGTGTACGAAGCATTCGAATCTCGGCCGGAGTCTCGTAGTGCGGACCGGGAAGCCCGGCGTAAACACCCTCGGCAAGGTCCGGGTCGATCGAGCGAGCCAGCGCACGCAGTTCCGGCGAATAGGCGTCGACCAGGTCGACGAACTCTGCGCCGACGAGGGGAGAGCGGGCCGTCAGGTTCAGGTGGTCACTGATCAGCACCGGTTGACCGACTGTGTAGTTTTCGCGGATACCGCCGGCCGCATTGGTGAGGATGACCGTGTCGGCGCCGGCAGCAATGGCTGTCCGGACCGGGTGGACGACGGTACCGAGATCGTGGCCCTCGTATGCGTGCGCACGCCCGAGCAGCAGCAGGACTTCGGTGTTTCCGACGCGCACCGAACGAATGCTGCCCGCGTGACCGAGCGCGGACGGTGGGGCGAAGCCAGGAAGATCCGCCATCGAGACTTCGGCTGTCACGTCCGCACCGGCGTCGCCGAACACGTCTGCGGCATCGGTCCACCCCGACCCGAGCACGATGGCGACTGACGGTGACGAAGAGCCAGTCATGGCGGACAGAGCAGCGGCGGCGGCCTCGGCGATCGTTCCCATGTGAGCAACCCTACTGAGGAGTCGGGTCGGTTCGCCGGGTGAGTTGGCGGGCGTTACTCTCCCATCCATGCCTTATCTCGAACGCGACGGCGACGTATTCATCCTGTACCTCGGCAACGAGGGCGAAACGGACAACGAGAACCGCTTCGGCCCTGAGTGGATCGACGCTGTTCACAGCAAGTTGGACGAAGTCGAAGCGCACGAGGGACCCGCAGCCCTGGTGACGACGGCGACGGGCAAGTTCTACACGAACGGCCTGGACACGACGTGGATCTTCGGCAATCTCGACGGTCTGCCCGGCTACCTGGACAAGGTCCACACCATCTACAGCCGTTTGTTGACCTTCCCGATGGCCACGGTCGCGGCCGTGCAGGGGCACGCGTTCGGCGCCGGCGCCATGCTCGCGTCCTCACACGATTTCCAGATCATGCGCGCGGACCGCGGCTTCTACTGCCTCCCCGAGGTCGGACTGAACATGCCGTTCACTGTCGGCATGTCAGCACTGTTGAACAGTCGTCTGCCCAAGCAGACGGCAGTCGACGCGATGACGACGGGGCGTCGATTCGGCGGCGCCGACGCGCTTGCTGCCGGCATCGTGCAGGAAACGGTCGACGGCGACGGAGTACTCGCCGCAGCAGTGACCAAGGCGTCGGCACTGACGTCGACTCACGGCAAGAACTTGGCGGGAATCAAGGCAGGCATCCACCGCGATGCTCTTGCGGACCTCGCTCAGGTGACTGACAAGAGCAACTTCTCCTTCGGGTGAGACAATGATCGCGTGAACCAGAATGTCGACAGCGCAGTCAGGTCCGTAGAGGCCGATCTGATTGCGCTGTCGCATTCGATTCACAGCGATCCGGAACTTGCCTTCGAGGAGTTCCGCAGCGCTGCCAAAGTGTCGGACCTGCTGGCGCAGCACGGTTTCGCGGTCACTCACGGGATCGTCGATCTGCCGACGGCCTTCGATGCCACCTACGGCAGTGGAGAGTTGGTCATCGCGATCTGCGCCGAGTACGACGCGCTGCCCGAGATCGGTCATGCCTGTGGGCACAACATCATTGCCGCCGCCGCGGTCGGGGCCGGCATCGCGTTGGCTACCGTGGCCGACGAACTGGGGATCACAGTCCGAGTGATCGGTACTCCCGCGGAGGAAACCGGTGGCGGCAAAGTTCTGATGCTCGAGCGTGGTGCATTCGACGGCGTCGGCGCGGCCATGATGGTTCATCCAGGACCGATCGACATCATCGGTGCCACCTCGCTGGCCCTGGCGGACATCGCCGTCAGCTATCACGGTCGCGAAGCGCACGCCTCTGCTGCGCCGGAATTCGGTCGCAATGCCGCCGATGCCGCGACGCTCGCGCAGGTGGCGGTCGGATTGTTGCGCCAGCACCTCCAGCCAGGGCAACAGATTCACGGAATCGTCAGTGATGGCGGCACTGCTCCCAACATCGTTCCGGCTCGGTCCGAACTGCTGTACTACCTGCGTGCCGAGACGGCCGCATCGTTGGCCAATCTGTCCGAGCGTGCCGACGCCTGCTTCGCCTCGGGCGCACTCGGCACCGGATGCACCCACGAAATCCGCACGGTATCGCCCACTTACACCGAGTTGACCCCCGATCCGTGGCTGGCGGCGGCGTACCGTGAACAGATCGTCGACCTCGGGCGGGTGCCACTGGCAGCGGAATGGGAGCGCTCCCGTCCACTGGGTAGTACGGATATGGGTAATGTGACCAATGTGATTCCGGGAATTCACCCGGTCATAGGCTTGGATTCATCGGGGGCAGTGACACATCAGCCGGAGTTCGCGGCCGCGTGTATCACCACCTCCGCAGATCGAGCGGTAGTCGACGGTGCAATTGCGTTGGCCCGCACTGCTGTCCGGGTAGCGTCCGATCCAGAACAACGCACCCGTCTGTTGGAAGGGGTAGATCGCCGGTGAACGCGGCAATCGACACGTGGATTCACGCGCACACCGACGACCTCGTCGCGTGGCGTCGACACATCCATGCCAACCCGGAGTTGGCTCGCCGCGAATACGCGACCACCGAATTCGTCGCGACCCGCCTCACCGCCGCTGGGCTGTCGCCGAAGATCCTTCCCGGTGGCACCGGGCTCACGTGCGACATCGGACCTGAGGGGCCGCGAATCGCACTTCGCGCCGACATGGACGCTTTGCCGATGCAGGAGGCGACCGGGGCGACGTACTCGTCCACGGTCCCCGGTGTGTCTCATGCATGCGGGCACGACGCCCACACCACCATCCTGCTCGGCGCCGGATTGGCTCTGGCCACGCTGCCCGAACTTCCCGTCGGGGTTCGGCTGATCTTCCAGCCCGCCGAGGAAGTCATGCCTGGTGGTGCACTCGACGTCATCGCTGCCGGCGCGCTCGACGGCGTGTCCAGAATCTTTGCTCTGCACTGCGATCCGCGACTCGAGGCGGGCCAGGTCGGAATGCGTCTTGGCGCGATCACCTCTGCTGCAGACACGATCGAGGTCGTTCTCGACTCTCCGGGTGGGCACACGTCGAGGCCGCACCTGACCACGGACCTCATCTACGCACTCGGCACAGTCGTGACCGGGCTGCCGGGAATGCTCAGCCGTCGTATCGATCCGCGTACCGGCACCGTGATGGTGTGGGGTGCGGTCAGTGCAGGTCAGGCGCCCAACGCGATTCCGCAGACCGGCATGATGACGGGCACGGTACGTACCGGCGATCACGACACGTGGGAGTTGCTCGAACCGCTCGTGGAAGAAATCGTCCACGGACTGCTCGCGCCCACCGGAGTTCGCTACCAACTCAACTATCGTCGCGGAGTGCCACCGGTCGTCAACGACGAGGTGTCCACTCGGATGTTCGAGGACGCCATCGCGACCGTCGGACAAGATGCTTTGGCGGACACCCCGCAATCCGGTGGTGGCGAAGACTTTTCGTGGTACCTCGAAACCGTGCCGGGTGCCATGGCGCGGCTCGGCGTGTGGTCGGGTGAAGGCGATCAGCTCGACATCCACCAACCCACTTTCGATCTCGACGAGCGTGCACTCGGCGTCGGTGTGAAGGTTCTGACGAGCCTGGTTCTGGGATAGTTCCGGTTCCCGTCGGGGGTACCGTTTTTCGTGTCGTTCGAGTGAAGGTACGGGCATGTCCATAGGTGTGGGAGTGCGAATCGGCACATTGGTGTCGACGGCTGTAGTTGCGTCCAACGATCCGGGTTCGGCCGATCCGGTGGTGTTGGTCAGGGACACGATTCTCAATCAACGCAAGGACGGAACGACCGTGCTCGGCGGTACCGAGCAATTGGGTGCCGGCCGTGAATTCTCGGAATCATGGTCAGGTTTTGTCGGCCGTGTGGGGGACCCGAGTGGCGTCTCCGGAACGGCCGATACCCGTTACCGCGCCGAGGATTTGGTGGCGACGTCGATTCGCTGCCTATTGCAGGAATGCGAGCCGCTGCCCGATCGTGGTGGTCGAAGTGGGGGAGCGCCCGACATCGTCGCGACCTACCCGTCGCGCTGGGACTCGTCCACAGCGGCCCTCATGCAGGATTCACTGGTCTATGCAGGCCTCGAGCGGGTCACTCTCGTCTCGGACGCCGAGGCGGTCTCGGCGTGGTTCGAGTCGGAAATCGCGGCACTCGCCGGCACGCTCATCGGCATCTATCACGTCGACGACACCGGGGCAGCGGTCACGCTGGTGCGTTCGGGCGTCGCCGCCGGCCGCGCATTCGGCTTCGCCGGCGACGGGAGTTCACCGAGTTCACGCCTCGCGACGGCACTAGGTGCGTTCGGTTGGATGCCGGAGAACCTGGACGCCGTAGTCGTCACCGGTGACGGAGAACCGGCGACAGACAAAGCAGCCATGATGTCCATAGCGGCCGGAATCGCCGAAAAGCTCGGTGTCAGATGTGAACTCGGGCCCGGACCGGAGCAGTCGGCCGCGCTGGGAGCCGCAATTCTGGCTGCCGGTTTCACCTCGACGTCGCACACGATCGTTCCGATCGGTTTGCCGCCTTCACACGACGTGACGGAGGTGTTCGACACTCTCGGACGTGAGAAGGTGGCGGCTGAAACTGCAACCGGGGTGGCAACAGTCGAGCCGGAAACTGCAGTTGCCGCAGGCGAATCGGAGTCACGCGGTTCCAAGCGTGTGCTCATCGGCCTGACGATTGTGGTGGTACTCGCAGCACTTGCAGTGCTCGCGTATTTCCTGCTGCTTTGAGCAGGACAGCTATCTAATCGGTAACACCGTTACCCGGACCCACGTTGCGGCTGTTTCTCGTCCGCAACTCTCGCACGTACTCGGCCGGCGCTCCGGCAATCTCGGCGGCGTCGGCCATCACGCCGATGTAGCGGGCCGACGGCAGTCCGCCTTCGTACGCATCCATGACGTAGAGCCAAGCGAGCACCGCATCGCCTGCGGTGTCGACCCGCACGCGGATCTTGCGGTGCAGACCGAGTTCGGCACCTTCCCAGCGGTCCAGACTCACTTCGTCCTCTTCCGGGACGTCGTAGAGGACCACGAAAACACTGGAATCGGGGTCTTCGACCACGGTGGCGAGAGCCCCCTCCCAGCCGAGGTCCTCGCCGCTGAAGGTCAGGCGCCAGCCTCGCAGCCACCCTGTCCCGGACATGGGCGAGTGTGGGCAGCGCAACAACATCTGCTCGGGATGCATGTTGGAACCGTAGGCGGCATAAATCGACACGGGCGCAAGCCTAAACCGTGGTCCGAGGGTGTGGCGAAGCGGACCACCGGACGCAAGTAATCTGGTACAAGCACTGCGCGACACGTGGTGCTCGAATAGCGTGACACTGGTCGACGGGAGACCCCTGCCGGCCACGCGAGGACTTGGAGGACACATGACCCGGATCGTGATCATCGGTGGCGGACCCGCCGGCTACGAGGCGGCACTGGTAGCCGCGCAGCACGGGGCCACGGTCACCCTGGTCGATTCGGACGGCGTCGGCGGCGCGTGTGTGCTGTTCGACTGTGTCCCGTCGAAGACGTTCATCGCGTCCACCGGAATCCGCACCGACATGCGTCGTGCATCCGACCTCGGCATCACTCTGGATCCGGAGCAGGCTTCGGTGTCACTGCCGAAGATCCACTCCCGAGTCAAGAGTCTCGCGTTGTCCCAGTCCTCGGACATTCGCGCACGGTTGCAGACGGTCGGCGTCGAGGTTCTCTCCGGCACCGCCGAACTGACCGATCCGCTCCTCGGTATGGCAGCACACCAGGTTCGCGCGACGCTCGGAAGCGGCGAGCAGAAGACCATCGACGCAGACGTCGTGTTGATCGCCACCGGCGCCAGCCCCCGCATCATCCCGGGAGCCGAGCCCGACGGTGAGCGAATCATGACGTGGCGTCAGCTCTACGACTTGGACGAGCTGCCCGAGCACCTGGTCGTGGTCGGTTCCGGTGTCACCGGTGCCGAGTTCGTCTCCGCCTACACCGAGATGGGCGTCAAGGTCACACTCGTGTCCAGTCGTGACCGTGTTCTGCCCGGCGAGGATGCCGATGCGGCGCTCGTGCTCGAGGACGCCCTCGCCGAGCGCGGTGTCACCCTCGTCAAGCACGCCCGCGCAGACGCCGTCGAGCGCACCGAGAAGGGCATCATCGTCAAGCTCTCCGACGGCCGCACGGTCGAAGGAAGCCACGCACTGATGACCGTCGGTTCCGTCCCCAACACCAACGGTCTCGGCCTGGAGCGGGTCGGCATCGAGTTGGACAAGGGCGGCTACCTGCGTGTCGACCGGGTCTCGCGCACCACGGTTTCCGGTATCTACGCCGCCGGTGACTGCACCGGACTGCTCCCGCTCGCGTCGGTGGCTGCGATGCAGGGACGTATCGCGATGTACCACGCACTCGGTGAAGGCGTCAGCCCGATCAAGTTGAAGACCGTCGCATCGGCCGTCTTCACGCGCCCCGAAATTGCAACGGTGGGTGTTTCGCAGGCCGCGATCGACAACGGAGAGGTGCCTGCTCGCACCGTCATGTTGCCGCTCAACACCAACCCGCGAGCCAAGATGTCCGGTTTGCGCCGCGGCTTCGTGAAAATCTTCTGCCGCCCGGCTACCGGCGTGGTCATCGGCGGTGTTGTGGTCGCACCCACCGCTTCGGAACTCATCCTGCCGATTGCGATCGCCGTGCAGAACAACCTGACGGTCAACGACCTGGCTCAGACGTTCTCGGTGTACCCGTCGCTGACCGGATCGATCACCGAGGCAGCTCGTCAGCTCATGCGTCACGACGACCTGGACTGAGAACGGACCAGAGTCTTCTTACAATGTGAGAAGTCTGTTTCACATACTGAAGTATTGGTGAGATAGTCGAGATACCGACCGAATCAAGGGTCGGTATCTCGGCGCTCTCCCGCCCCGTTGACCCAGGACGGCTCAGGGTGTTTTCCTCTGACCTTCATTCTGCGTGCCTGGGAGCTTCACATGACACACGCCGCGCTGTCCGCTCGTATGGACGGACTCCGTAGTTCTGCAATTCGCGATCTGCTCACCTTGACTGCCCGACCCGACGTCATCAGCTTGGCCGGCGGACTACCCGATCCTGATTTCATTCCGCGGGAACGAATCTCGAAGGCAGCCCACGACGCACTCGGTGACCCCTCGTCCGTTCAATACGGCGAGACGTCAGGCCTGCGGCGCCTCCGTGAGGTGATCGCCGAGCGCGAATCCTCCAAGATCGGGCGGGCACTCGACGTGTCCGAAGTTGTGATCACACACGGTTCTCAGCAAGGTTTGAGCCTGCTCGCGCAGGTCCTCCTCGACGCCGGTGACGTTGTGGTCGTGGAGGAACCGGCATATACCGGTGCGCTGCAGGTCTTTCGGACGGCGCAGGCTCGTCTCGTTCCCGTCCAGCTGGACGAGGACGGAATGGACACCGACGCGCTCGAGACGAAACTCGCCGCCGGTCTTCGGCCCAAAGTCGTGCACACCGTGAGCAATTTCCACAACCCGCGGGGCGCGGTGCTTTCGGCGCAGCGGCGAGCGCACTTGGCGGCGCTGGCGGACCGATACGGGTTCTGGGTTCTCGAGGACGACCCGTACGGCGAACTGTACTTCGGCGAGAAACCGCCCGCACCGCTGGCGGCGTTGTCGGACAGGGTGATTCGGCTGTCCAGTGCTTCCAAAGTGTTGGCACCGGCGCTGCGCGTCGGCTGGCTGCACGGCGACCGAAAGGTCTGCGAGGCGGTCGAACTGATCAAGCAAGGCGCTGACCTGTGCGGGTCTTCGCTCACCCAGCAGATCGCCGCAGACCTCTTCTCCGACGTCGAATGGTTCGAAACGCACCTCGACAAGCTCCGGGAGGGTTACGGCGCCAGAGCGAAGGCGTTGGTCACCGCCGCCGAGACGGAATTGAGTGGGCGTGCACGCTTTTCCGAGGTCCGCGGCGGGATGTTCTGTTGGATGGATTTCGTCGACGACGTCGACACCACCGAACTCCTGGGTGCCGCGCTCGAGCACGGCGTGGCATTTGTCCCAGGTTCGGCCTTCGCGGTCGAAGCTGACCTCGGTCGAAGCGCTCGACTGTGTTTCGCGACGTATCCCGAAGCCGTGCTGGTCGATGCCGTCGGCAGGCTCCGGAAGAGTGTTACCGCAGGTACAGCCTGACCTTGTCGATAGTGTTGCGGAGCAGATCGATCTCCGTGCTCGATGGTGGGGTGGTGATGGTGACGTGCTCGGCGACGGCGAGGTCCCATCCCGTCGACTCTCGGACTTGATCGACCGAGATTCCCTCGTGGACGCTGGTCAACTCCAAGTCGCCGCCGGGGCCCTGGTGTGTCAGGACGCCGAGGTTGGTGAATACCTTGGTCACTCCTGCACCTGCCGGCATGATGCCCTTACCGCTGGCGTGGGCGCGGGCGGGGCTGGGTGAGGTGCAGAAGTCGAGCTCGGCCGGAAAGGAACTGAGATCGTGGCGACGCATCACGACGAAGATCTCGGCGGCGTTCGCGATGATCTCGACGGCCCCGCCCGCTCCGGGCAGTCTGACCGTCGGGTTCTTCCAGTCACCGATGAAACTTGTGTTCAGACTGCCCGTTCGATCGATTTGAGCGGCCCCGAGAAATCCGACGTCGACGTTGCCACCTTGCAGGACGTAACCGAAGAGCGCGGCCATGCTCAGCACGGATTCGGCACCGGAGACAACCACGGAGTCCGCGATACCCTCGGCCATTGCCGACGGATGTGCACCGCACACTCCGGATTCGTAGATCAGCTCGACGTCCGGATTCGACGTGTGCCGCGCGAGATCGACTGCGAGCGTGGGTAGCCCAACTCCGGCGAAGACCCGGCGCTTACCCGCCAATTCGCGTGCCGCGACGGCGACGATCGTTTCGGTGGAGGTGGTGTTACCGGTGTCGATCGTGGTGGTCATAGTCTGCTCCCGTAGTCGACTGGTGTGGAGAGTTTTGGTCCGACCTCGAGATCCGACCAGTAGTCGGCTCCGAGTTTGGCGAGATACTCGCCGTGACTGTCGAGTGCGTACACCCATTCGTCGAGCCAATTTCTCAGCCGTGAAGGGTCTTTGGAGATTTCGGTCCAGCGCCGGTAGAAGCCGCAATCGCGGTCGTAGTATCCCTGCGCGTACGACGGGTGTGCGCCGCGCGGGCAGACGACAACCGCGTCGACTGCATGCGAGGGAATCAGAGTTCGGCTCGGGTCTGACCTGATGACCTCGTCGTCGACCAGTTCTTCGACAACGACGATTGCCTTCTTCGCGGCGTACACGGCCTCTTGCTGCACCCCGGCGATGCCCCAGATCTGCGCGTTCCCGGACGTGTCCGCTCGCTGTGCGCCGATGATCGTGACATCCGGATTCAATGGCGGCACAACGTAGACGCTCCCGCCGCCGTACGGGTCCTCGACGAGTCTCAGTTGTGGGTTGAGTGCGGGTAGATCACTACCGGCGTACGACCGTAGCGGGAAGAAGGGAAGCCTGGCGGCTCCCGCCTGATACCGGCACACCATGCCGTAATGGCTGTATTCCTCGACTTCGAGGGGGAGCGGGTCCTGGTTCTCGATGCGTCTGCGTAACTCGTACAGAGAACCTGCGGAGCCGCTGGCGAAGAACGAAGCGACCAGCTTTCGGACGCAGCCGGCGGCGACGAGTTGATCGGAAACGATGTCCGGCGTCATCCGGCACAGCGTGAGGTCCTTCCTGCCCTGCCGGATGATCTCGTGTGCCGCGGCAAATGGAATGAGATGCGAAAAGCCCTCCAACGCAACAGTCATTCCGTCGCCGACGTATCGACCGATGGCCTCTTTCATCGAGAGCGTCTTGTCCACGTGTGTACCTCTTCTTACGTTCTCGCGCACTTGGTCGGTTTCGGAAACTTGACATGGTCGGCCGGTGTGGCGCAACAATGTCGGGTGGAAATTCATCAGATCAACGCATTTCTCGCGGTGGCTGAGGAGCTACATTTCGGCCGTGCGGCTCAGCGGCTTCGGATTGCGCAACCGCCGCTGAGTCGAACCATCAGGCAATTCGAGAAACAGCTCGGTTCGCCGTTGTTCGATCGAAGTACTCGAACTGTGCGGTTGACTGCTGCCGGTGAAGCACTGCTGCTTCCGGCGCGCGAGATTCTGGACGCGTGCCGGATGGCCGAGATCGCGGTATCCGCGGCAGGCCAGGGAACGACAGGTCGCGTTCGCCTGGGCTTCGCGGGAACCTCGTCGCACCTACTCGTCGGGCGGTGGGCGAAATTGGTGAGAAAGACGAATCCCGGTATCGAATTTGTACTCGACAGTTCCGCTTTCGCGAACGAGGCGTTGTTGATGTTGCTCGATCGACGCCTCGACATCGGGATGGTCCGGTGGACCGTCCCGCCGCTCGGGATCACGTCGAGATTGATCGCCGAGGAGAACTTTCTGGTTGCCATGTCGAAAGACCATCCGATGGCGTCGAGGGAATCGGTTCGGTTGATCGAATTGGAGTCCGAGAATTGGGTGACGCTTCCGGCGGAGCCGGGTTCGATTCTGCGGGAGTCTCTGCTCTCTGCGTCGAAGAACGCAGGATTCCTGGCTCGAATCGTGCAGACGGCACCGGATTCGATGTCGTTGATCGCGCTGGTGTCCGCGGAAATCGGATGCTCGTTGACTATTTCGTCGGTGGCCCAAAGCATCGTGAACCCTGATGTTGTCTTTGTTCCCGTCATGGATCCACCTCCTCCCCTTCAACTGCGTATCGCCTGGCGAGATGGAGACGACAGACCTGCGCTTCTCGAAGTGTTGAAATTGTCCGAGCAGGCGCTGCCGTCCCTGGCTTAGACGGTTGCCCGACCGGTAGGAATTTCACCCGCTTCGGACTTCGGCGAGTTTGCAGTATCGGCAAGAGCGTTCTCGAGTTCGAGCTCGTCGTAATCCGCTTGCTCGGCCGTCGAGAGTTCGCTTGCGTTGTAGCCGGTACGTCGGAGCAGGAGAAGGGTGCAGATCAGCGAGACAAGTGCGTACAGTCCGGACACGATCGCGACCCCGACGATGTTGCCTGACGTGTTGAGCATCCACTGCGCCAGTACCGGAGTTCCGCCGCCGACGACAAGGGAACACAGTTGATACGCCGTCGACAGACCCGTGTAACGGATGTTCGCAGGGAAGGCGCGAGCGAGAACGCCGGCGATGGCGCCGTAGAACATCGAGTGCGGGATCGTGGCGAGACACATCGCAACGACTGCGATGGTGAAGTTTCCGGTTCTGATGGCAAAGAACATCGCGGGCATGAGAACGAACTCCGGTATCACCATCAGGCACATGGCCTTCCGCATGTCTATCTTGGAAACCAGAACGGCCCCGAACGGTTGGACGATGAACTGCACGACAAGTGCGATCGCGATAGCGGCGAGGAATGTGCCGCGGTCGTATCCGAGTTCTTTTGTAGCCCAGGACAATGCGAAGGTGTTCTTGAAATAGGTGACCTGGGCGAGGGGGAGTGCGCCGGCGCCGAGGAGAACCAGCACCCAATGCTTGCGCAATACTTCGGCGAGCGGAAGTTTGACGACCTTCTTGCGGGCGAGAACGGCCTTCATCTCGTCGGACTCTTCGAGTTTCAGGCGAATGATCATGCCGAGGATGACCAGGCCTGCCGAAACGAGAAAAGGGATTCGCCAGCCGTAGAGAAGGAATGACGGCGTCGGCATCGAGGACAGCAGGAAGAATGCGATGGTTGCCAACAGATTTCCCGCGGGGGAGCCCTGCTGAGCGAACGCGGAGTAGAGGATGCTCTTGCCCTTCGGTGCGTTCTCGCTGGCGATGAGTACCGCGCCACCCCACTCACCACCGACCGCAATTCCTTGGATCACGCGAAGGGTGACCAGACCGATCGGGGCCCACATGCCGACCTGCGCGTAGGTGGGGAGGAGTCCGATCCCGACAGTGGCGACGCCCATCATCATCAAGGTGATGACCAGAGTGTTCTTGCGCCCGATCCGGTCTCCGAGATGACCGAAGATGATCCCGCCGATCGGCCTGGCGAGGAACCCTGCCCACAGGGTGATGAAGGCGAGGAGCGTGCCGACTCCGTTCGGCAGCGTGTCGGAGAAGAAGATCTCGCCGAATACCAGGGCAGCCGCGGTGCCGTAGATATAGAAGTCGTACCACTCGATGGTGGTTCCGATGAATGAAGCGATACCGGCTCTTCGTGCCTTGGCGTTGATCTCCTCGGAACTGCGAGTGGGTGAACTCATGCGTGGCGACCTTTCTCTGCAACATTCGCGGCGCCGAAACGTGGCGCGCCTGAATGAGATTCGCAGAGTGGTGTAGGTCACGTCCAATACCAACTTGGTCGCCTATTGATACCTCAGGAGTATCAATAGGCGGCCATGATCAGCTCTTCCGGTATGGAAGGATCGGGGTGATTACTCGGACCAGTTGTACGTCCGCTCGACGGCCTTGTTCCACTCCGCGTACAGCCGTGACCTTTCGGACTCGTCCATCGCCGGTTCCCAGGTTTGGCCGACGGCCCAGTTGTTGCGGATGTCTTCGGTGTCGGCCCAGTAACCGATGGCGAGGCCCGCTGCATACGCAGCGCCGAGTGCTGTCGTTTCGTTGACCACCGGACGGATGACGGGAACTCCGAGGATGTCCGACTGGAACTGCATCAGGGTTTCGTTGACCACCATGCCGCCGTCGACCTTCAGCGCGGACAGTTCGACTCCCGAATCCGCACGCATGGCGTCGATGACCTCACGGGTTTGGTATGCCGTCGCCTCGAGCGCCGCGCGAGCCAGGTGTCCCTTGTTGACGAACCGCGTCAGGCCGACGATCACGCCGCGTGCATCCGGTCGCCACCGGGGAGCGAACAGTCCTGAGAACGCGGGTACGAAGTAGGCGCCGCCGTTGTCGTCGACACTCGCGGCGAGCGGCTCGATGTCCTTGGCGTTCTGAATGATTCCGAGATTGTCCCGAAGCCACTGGACCAAGGAGCCGGTCACCGCGACGGAACCTTCGAGTGCGTAGACGGCAGGGGCTTCGCCGAGTTTGTAGCAGACGGTCGTCAGCAGTCCGTGTTTGCTGTGCACCGGCTTCGTTCCGGTGTTGAGAAGCATGAAATTGCCGGTGCCGTAGGTGTTCTTGGCTTCACCCTCGGAGAGGCAGGCCTGGCCGAATGTGGCTGCCTGCTGGTCACCGAGGATTCCCGCGACCGGCACACCGGCGAGATTGCCGCGAGGACGGCCGGTGCCGTAGACCTCGGACGAACTACGGATTTCCGGGAGCATCGACATCGGGATTCCGAAGTCCGCGCAGATCGATTCGTCCCACTGAAGGGTCTCGAGATCCATCAGCATCGTGCGTGACGCATTGGTGACATCTGTCACGTGAACACCGTCGGTCAGGTTCCATACGATCCACGTGTCGACGGTGCCGAAGCACAATTCTCCGGCCTCCGCTTTGGCTCTCGCGCCGTCCACGTTGTCGAGAATCCACCGGATCTTCGGCCCGGCGAAGTAGGTCGAGAGCGGCAGCCCGGTCTTGTCTCGGTACTTGTCCGGACCCTCGTCGCCGCCCAGTTCGACACACAGTTGATCCGTGCGCGTGTCCTGCCACACGATCGCGTTGTAGATCGGCTTGCCCGTCGAACGCTCCCAAACGACGGTCGTCTCACGCTGATTCGTGATTCCGACGGCCGCGATGTCGGCCCGCGTGAGGTCGACCTTCGCGAGAGCGCCGGCCACCACCTCCCGGGTGTTGATCCACAGCGCAACCGGGTCGTGCTCGACCCAACCGGCACGCGGGAAAATCTGCTCGTGTTCTTTCTGCGCAACGCTCACCACGGCGCCGTCGTGATCGAAGATCATGCAGCGGCTCGACGTCGTGCCTTGGTCGATGGCGGCGATGTATTGATTCACTGTGCTCCTATGTTCGGGCGCGTTCGCAGTTATCCGTGCGCTGTCGCAGTATGTGGATCAAGCTACTAGCCTGTAAACGGATTCGTCGTCGACTTACAGGAGACCGGGTTGAGTAAGCAGCAAGGTGCGCAGTTTCTCGGCCCGCAGCAGCGTGAAGCTGCTTGGGAACAGCTTCAGACCGAGCAATTCGACGTCGTCGTTGTCGGCGGCGGTGTTGTCGGTGTCGGAGCTGCGCTCGATGCGGCCACCCGCGGACTCAAGGTTGCGTTGGTCGAGGCCCGTGACTACGCATCCGGCACGTCCAGTCGCTCGTCGAAGATGTTCCACGGCGGTCTCCGCTATCTAGAGCAACTCGAATTCGGCCTCGTTCGTGAAGCATTGCGTGAGCGCGAACTCTCGCTGACCACGCTCGCTCCACACCTGGTCAAGCCGCTGAAGTTCCTGTTCCCTCTGGCTCACCGAGTGTGGGAGCGCCCGTACATGGCGGCGGGAATCTTCCTCTACGACCGAATGGGCGGCGCAAAGTCGGTCCCCTCCCAGAAGCACTTGACGCGGGCGGGCGCGCTACGCATGTCGCCGAGCCTCAAGCGCAGTTCGCTGACCGGTGGCATCCAGTACTACGACACCGTCGTCGACGACGCTCGGCACACCATGACCGTCGCACGGACCGCTGCACACTACGGCGCGGTCGTCCGAACGTCGACGCAGGTCGTCGGCTTTCTGCGGGAAGCGGATCGGGTCTCGGGAGTTCGTGTTCGGGACTGCGAAGACGGCCGTACCGCCGAGGTCAAGGGTCACGTCGTCATCAATGCGACCGGTGTCTGGACGGACGAGATCCAAGCGCTCTCACGTCAGCGCGGACGGTTCCGGGTGCGAGCGTCGAAGGGCGTACACATCGTCGTCCCGCGCGATCGCATCGTCAGTGAAGCCGCCATCATCCTGCGTACCGAGAAGTCGGTGCTGTTCGTCATTCCGTGGGGCAGTCACTGGATCATCGGCACCACTGATACCGACTGGAACCTGGATCTCGCACATCCGGCGGCAACCAAAGCAGATATCGACTACATCCTCGGCCACGTGAACTCCGTCCTGGTCACGCCGTTGACGCACGCCGACATCGACGGTGTGTACGCCGGCCTGCGCCCGCTGCTTGCCGGTGAAAGCGACGAGACGTCGAAGCTCTCGCGCGAGCACGCCGTTGCCCGTGTGGCTCCAGGTCTGGTCGCCATCGCCGGCGGAAAGTACACGACGTACCGGGTCATGGCGGAAGACGCCGTCGACGTCGCAGCAGAAGACATTCCGGCGCGGGTTGCGTCGTCGATCACGGAGAAGGTACCGCTCGTCGGCGCCGACGGATACTTCGCGTTGATCAACCAGACCGTGCAACTGGGCGAGCAGTACGGCTTGCATCCGTATCGCGTCAAGCACCTGCTCGACCGCTACGGTTCGCTCATCACCGAGGTCCTCGAACTCGGCCGGCAGACACCGGAGTTGTTGCAGCCCATCACGGACGCGCCCGATTACCTTCAGGTCGAAGCTGTGTACGCCGCCGCGGCCGAGGGGGCACTGCACCTCGACGACATCCTCGCCCGCCGTACGCGTATCGCAATCGAATATCCGCATCGTGGTGTCAACTGCGCACAGCAGGTCGCCGGATTGGTTGCCCCGATTCTCGGTTGGGATGCCGCCACCGTCGAACGCGAGGTCGACACGTACCGAGCGCGTGTCGAAGCCGAAATCGAGTCTCAGACCCAGCCGGACGACGAGTCGGCGGACGCATTACGCGCCGCAGCGCCGGAGTCGCGGGCCGAGATCCTCGAGCCCGTCGTCGTGGTGCCGGATCGGGTCTGAGTCGCCTGTCGTTTGTTCTCGGTCTGTCGCGGGTAGGCGGATGGCGAACCACCACCCGTGTCAGCACAGACCGGTCGAGCGTCGCCCAGGAGGATCTCAATGTTCGGTAATCGGTCGCGATCTGCTGAGGAACACATAGCTACCGGCTATCTGGTCACTCACCTGTGCGGAGCGATGGTGGGGCTGCAACTCTCGCGGTCACTCTCGGACTCGTACGGCGTCTGGGCCGACGGTGAGCTGGACTCGTTGCCGCGTGAGCTCGAGTACGAGATCGAGCAGCTGCTGCAACTGATCGAGGACACCCAGGGCATATCTCTGCCCCGGTACTCCAAGATCGACGCGACGGTCAATCGGATCAGACGTCTCGTCCATGTCGACGCCATCTGGCGTAATCGCCTCGTGAAGTTGGCAACGCTCGAGATCATGCGGACCGCGCTGTGCGGCAAGAGTGCGATGTGGGAGGTCCTGCGAGACATTCCGGCAGGGGAGACCGAGGAGCAGTATCGCGAACTCAACGACCTGGTGTCCAAGCAGATCACGACGGTCACTGCGCTGCATCACCGCGCAGCTACGGAGGCTTTTCAGGGGACGGACGGGCGGGAATCGGCGAGCGGCGGCGACCCCATCAGGTCGAGTAAGTAAGGTTTGTACCGTTCGATGAAGAATTCGATGAACGGTAGACCCCGAGGTGTATGGAGATGGCTGAGCGCGACCAAGCACTGACAGAACCCAAGGCAGTGTTCGCGGCGTTGGCGGAGATCCTCTACTCCGCGGCAGACAGCGCCGAGGTGTACTCCGCGATCTGTTCGGCGGCTGTCGAGTTGATTCCCGGTTGCGACCACGCAAGTCTGATGCTGCGACGTGGAAACACCAACGTCACCGTAGCGGCGAGCGACGAGATCGCCGATTATGCAGACGATCTCGAGCGTGCCACCGGTGAGGGGCCGTGCATCGACGCCCTCGATACGGAGGCGCCGCAACTCGAGTCGGACCTTCGCACCCCGAATCAGTGGCCCGAGTTCGCTCGGAAAGTAGTGGCAGAGACACCCATTCGCGGATCGATGGGGTTCCGGCTGATGGTAGATCGTCAGAAGTTCGGTGCCCTCAACCTCTTCTCGGACACTCCGGGGGCTTTCACCGAAACCGTTGCCGACCACGCGATCATGTTGGCGTCATTTGCATCCGTGGCCGTCACTGCGCTGACGCGAGGCGAGGACGCCGACTCGCTGCGACGTGGTCTGGCAAGCAGCCGCGAAATCGGTCAGGCCGTCGGTCTGCTGATGGCACTGCATCGTGTGTCCGACGACGAGGCCTTCGACATTCTGGTGCGAACCTCACAAAACATGAACGTCAAGATCGCCGAATTGGCGCGCAAGGTCATCGTCCAGCATCGTTCGACTCTGGACTGAGCGCTTCGTTCGTCCCGGGAGCGCCGAGGAGTTGAGATCGCTTGCGATCCACCGTCTCTCGAAGAGCTGTCACCACCGCTGCGACCTCCGGGCGTCGCAAGGATTCCGAACGGGCCACCAACCAGTACGAAAGTCTGACTTCGATGTGAGCCGGTAGAACGCGAATCAAATCGTCGTGCTGCTCGGCCATGAAACAGGGGAGAAGGCCGATGCCGGCACCCGCGCGCGTTGCCTCGATGTGGACGAACACGTTGGTGGACGTGACGGCCTCGCGCATGGAAACCGTGAGCTTGCGAGCCAGATCGAGTTCGTCGACCTGCAGCATCGAGTCGATGAAATACACGAGCGAGTGTTCGGCCAGATCTTCGGCATTTTCGGGAACAGCATTCTGCCGTAGATACTCTCGGGAGGCGTACAAACCCAGCGCGTAGTCGGCCAGATGGACTGCTTCGGCGCGGTGAACGTGAGGCTTGCCGACCACAACCTCGATGTCGAGGCCCGAGCGTATCTGCGACGCCTTTCTGGTTGCGACAACAATTTCGACGCTGACGCGGGGATGGCGTCTGCGAACCGCGGCGCCGGCGGGCGCCGCGATGTATGCGCTGAATCCGTCGGTCGCCGAGACTCGCACGACGCCGTCGAGTTGCTGCTGACCGGTGGAGTCGAGCGCCAGTTCGTTCACCGCGGCCTCGATGCGCTCGGCCGCGCTGAGGGCTTGTCTGCCGAGGTCGGTCAGCTCCCAGCCGCCGGACGAGCGAACCAGGACACGGCCGCCGAGACACTTCTCGAGCGAGGAAATGCGGCGCGAGATGGTGGTGTGATTGAGGCCGAGGTCGTCGGCGGCGGTGTTGAAGCGACCGGTGCGACCGACCGCGAGAAGCACCAGTAGGTCGTCCGGGCTCGGTCCGAGAGTCATATCTGCATTTTTGCACCTATATGGTGCGAGATTTGTCATTGTCGTGCCATCAATCTGCACTGATACTCATCGAGTCACAAAAAATGTGCGAGCGGTCACATTCCTGATCGTGAAGAGCAGGCGAATCGCGAACTGAAGACGAGGGAGTCCACGATGAGCGTCGACAACATGCCGAAACCCGAGAGCCAAGCCCCACCATCGGGGCTGAAGAAGGTGGTCGGCGCCTCGATGGCGGGCACCGTGGTCGAGTGGTACGAGTTCTTTCTGTACGGCACGGCGGCCACGCTGGTCTTCAGCAAGGTCTTCTTCCCCGGCGGCGGCAACGAGCTGGATGCGATCATCGCGGCTTTCATCACCTACGCCGTCGGATTCGCCGCCCGGCCACTCGGCGGAATCGTCTTCGGATACTTCGGAGACAAATTCGGCCGAAAGCAGTTGCTGCAGTTCAGTTTGCTGTTGGTCGGCGCCGCAACGTTCTTGATGGGCTGCCTGCCTACCTACGGTCAGATCGGCTACTGGGCGCCGGCAATGCTGGTCACGCTGCGCTTCATCCAAGGATTCGCGGTCGGCGGCGAATGGGGTGGGGCGGTACTCCTGGTCGCCGAGCACAGCCCGAATCGATCGCGCGGATTCTGGTCGTCGTGGCCTCAGGCCGGCGTGCCGATGGGCAACCTGGTGGCGACGGTCGTGCTGTTGATCCTGACGTCGACGCTCTCGGACGAATCCTTCATGAGTTGGGGCTGGCGCGTTGCCTTCTGGCTCTCCGCGGTGATCGTTCTGGTCGGGTACTACGTTCGGACCAGGGTCACCGATGCTCCCATTTTCATTGCGGCGCAGAAGGAAGCAGAACTGGTCAAGGCAACCTCGTACAGCGTTTTCGAGGTCGTCAAGCGTTACCCGCGCGGAGTGTTGACCGCGATGGGGCTGCGTTTCGCCGAAAACGTCATGTACTACCTCGTGGTGACCTTCTCGATCACTTACCTCAAGGTCGTCGTTCATGCGGACACGGCGCACATCCTCTGGTGGATGCTGATGGCACATGCCGTGCACTTCGCAGTGATTCCGTTGGTAGGCAAACTGTCCGACACGATCGGTCGACGCCCGGTGTACATGATCGGCGCCGTCACCGCCGGAACGTGGGGATTCTTCGCCTTCCCGATGATGAACAGCGGGCACAATGCAGTCATCTTGTCGGCAATCATCATCGGGCTCGTGTTCCACGCGTTCATGTACGCCGGCCAACCCGCGATCATGGCCGAGATGTTCCCGACTCGGATGCGCTACTCCGGTGTCTCCCTGGGTTATCAGGTCACGTCCATCGTGGCGGGTTCACTGGCTCCGATCATCGCGACCGGATTGCTCAGCAAGTTCGACTCCTCGGTCCCCATCGCGATCTATCTCCTGCTGGCATCCCTGGTCACCATCGTTGCAGTCATTTTCGCGCGGGAGACCAAGGGAATCTCGCTCGAGTCCGTCGACGCCGCTGACGCCCGTGTTCTCGCCGACGAGCGGGCCGGTGTGTCTGTATGACGCTGACCGGAAAGTCTGCTCTGGTCACCGGTGGTGCCAGCGGGATCGGCGAGGCGTGCGCTCGACTCCTTGCCGCCCGCGGCGCGCACGTGACCGTCGCCGATCTCGACGACGTCGCCGCGAAGTCGCTGGCCGACGAGATCGACGGCACGGCGTGGGCCGTCGATCTCCTCGACACCGACCAACTCGTGGATCTGTCACTCGAGACGGACATACTCGTCAACAACGCCGGCATTCAACGGGTCAGTCCTATCGAGGATTTCGACGTCGAGGACTTCCGGAAGATTCAGCGCCTCATGGTCGAAGCGCCATTCCTCCTCGCTCGGGCCGCCCTGCCGTACATGTACCGCAACAGTTTCGGTCGCATCGTGAACATTTCCTCGGTCCACGGGCTCCGCGCTTCGGCATTCAAGAGTGCATACGTCACGGCTAAGCACGGACTCGAAGGACTGTCGAAAGTTGTTGCGCTCGAAGGCGCCCCACACGGTGTCACCAGCAACTGCGTCAATCCGGGCTACGTCCTGACGCCACTGGTGCGATCCCAGATCTCCGACCAGGCAAAGGTTCACGGAATCAGTGAATCCGAGGTTGTCGAAAAGGTGATGCTCACCGAGAGCGCAATCAAACGGATGGTCGAGCCTGCGGAGGTGGCATCGCTGGTGGGCTGGTTGGCATCGACCGAGGCGTCGATGGTGACGGGGGCGTCGTACACCATCGACGGAGGGTGGAGCGCCAGCTAGACCACGCGAGCTGCTGGGTTTTTCACGCTTCGGGGATCTCGATTCCGAACTTCTCGCGAGTGATGACCTCGGGTTCGGGACCACCGCGAACTCCGGTGTCGAGTGCGTCGATTGCGGAGAGTTCTTCGGCGGTGAGTTCGAAGTCGAACACGTCGAAGTTCTCCGCAATGCGTGAGGGAGTCACCGACTTGGGGATCACCTGGCGGCCCTGCTGGAGGTGCCAGCGGAGCATCACCTGTGCGGGAGACTTGCCGTGAGAGGAAGCGATAGCACCGATGGTGGCGTCCTCGAGGGTTGAGCCGTGAGAGCCGTCGCGATAGAACGTGATTCCGCCGATCGGTGACCATGCCTGAGACAGAATGCCGTGATCGGCGTCGGCCTCGAGCAAGGTCGACTGCCTGAAGTATGGATGGACCTCGATCTGGTTGACCGCCGGCACTACGGACGTTGCGTCCAATAGTCGGGTGAGGTGATCCGGCATGAAGTTACTGACTCCGATGGCACGAACCTTGCCGTCTGCGAGAAGTGTTTCCAGGGCCTTGTATGCGTCGATGGTGCGCTCGAACTCGCTCGGCAACGCCTGGTGAAGGATGAGGAGGTCAAGTTGCTCGACTCCGAGTTTGCCTGCGCTCTTGTCGAAGGCGTGCAAGGTCTCGTCGTATCCGTAGTCGGTGATCCAGACTTTCGTTTCGACGAAGATCTCACCGCGATCGAGACCGGATCGCCGGATCGCCTCGCCGACACCCTTCTCGTTGCCGTAGGCCGCAGCCGTATCGATATGGCGATAACCCACCGAAAGCGCGGACTCGACTGCGGCGACAGTTTCGTCCGGCGGGGTCTGGTAGACGCCGAAGCCCAGCGCGGGGATGTCGACGCCGTTGTTCAGTTTCAGGCTCGGGATGCTCATGTCGTCCACGGTAGCGGCGGCCACTGGTTCGGTGGGAGTGACTGCTCAGCCGGGTAACGGCAGTACCTCCCTCAACCGGCAGTACTTCAGCTCGGTTGGCAGGTGCCGCCGATGGGTAAAGCCTGCGCTCGTTCGCCTACCCAGCGGCCGATGTCGCTGAGCATCGCAGTACCGTCGGCGAAAGTGCCCGAGTCCGGCTTGGCTGCGATGGCGACAGCGAGTTGTCCGGTGCCGCTGCTGATGATCCCGAATTGGCGGACCAGATAGCCGCCGTCGTCGTCCGGCCCCCACCCACCCTTGAATCGAGCGGTTGGGATCACTCCCAGGCCCCAATGTTGGTCGGGGCTGATGCTGCCCATGAGCCCGAAGACTTCGATGGCGTCGCTCCGGCATGGCAGAGTGGCGGCGAATTGCGCTTGGACGGCAAGTGGCCATTGTGTTTGACCGAACGAGCTGAATTCTGGTCGTAGCGTGCGTGATTCCACGGTGGTGGACATATCGCCGGAGGCCACGAGGACTGACTCGACCTTCGCTGCGGCAGTGGTCGGATCGCCGAGGCCTCGCCACAGTTCTTCGGCTGACTCGTTGTCGGAGGTGGTGATCGCCTGCTCGACCGTGGTGAGTTGTGTGTTGTCGGTTTCGTGGAGGGCTGCGATGGACAGTGGGACTTTGATGGTGGACCAGGCGACTCCGTTCTGCCACTCGCCGGCAACGAGTGACTGACCGCCGCCGACGGGCACGAGTGCGATACCCACGGCGCCGCCGAGGGTGTTGCCCAGGGCCTCGAATCCGGCGAGCGGGCCGACACCGTTGCCCGGGGCGGCAGGAGTCTCTGTCGGCTCCGGTGGAACGACGACGATCTCGGTGATCGTCTCGACCTTCTCCGACGACTCGTCTCGCGTCGGAATCGTGCAGCCCGCGAGGGCTGCTGCAGAAGCAGTGGCGAGTGCAACCGCCAGGAGTCGTCGGCGCGTCCCGCTACGAGCCTCGACGCACTGCTCAATAGACATAGACCACCGCGTTGTTTCCGCCGGTACACGTGACGACTTTGTTGCCGGCGCAGTTCATCGAGTACCGAGTTCCCGTGACCGGACTGACCGCGCTGATGGAGACCGGGCCGCCGCGTCGGCCCTGGCTCACGTACTGGTAGCGCACTTCTTCGGCGAACTCACAAGACGTCACGCTGGTGCCGACGGCGGACGTTGTGAATTCGTTGTTCGAGAACACCGATCCACAACGCGCTGCGCTTGCAGGGACCGACTCGTTGGGCGCGGGTGTGACGACGCCGTTTTGCGGCGCGGCCGCGGGTGAGGTGATCACCACGGTTTCCGTGCGTGCGGAGTTCTCGTCGGAATTGTCGTTCAAGACAAGAGGGAGAACCCATACGTAGACCACGACGGCGACGAGTGCGACTGTGACAACTCCCAGTAAGACCCACAGCCATGCATACGATTTCGGCGGGCGGGGAGGCATCGGCGAATATCCAGTGCCTTGACCGTATGGGGGCCGGGGCGGGGTGTAAGCAGGCTGATGTCCCGAGTACGGCGCCTGACCGGGTGTGATGCCCGGCGGCGGAGGAGGGGGCGGAGGGAGAGGCGTCGTGTGGTTGGGGTCGTTGTTCCAGGGATACGGCGGCTGTGGTGTTGTCATTTCGGGCTGCTCCTCTGCCTACTTGATAGAAGTGGGCCGAGTTAGTCGTCGATCACCGCACATCGAAATTACCGATTGTTAGGTTTCTGCGAATTGCCCGTCTTAGTTATATACGACCGGTCTGACTTCTTTTGCACTTGTGGCTCGTCAATGAGTGAGCACTATCTTCAAGCCGACTATGAGGGTGGCGACGGCAGCGAGGCCGAAGGCTGCCAGATGTGTGTTCGTGCTGACTTTCTCGCCGTGAAGACGGCTGATCACGTAACTGGTGGATCCGATGCGCAGGATCAAGACGATTTCCGCGATCAACTGCGCCGTCCGTGGTTCCAGGAAGTTGAACCACGCCGTCGCGAGAATGGCGACAGGCACAACCGCGGAGGTGAGGATCGGGACAGAATCGCGCAGCGAGTCGATTCTCTCCGCGGTGGTGAGACGGCGGTCGTTGCGAATGCTCTCGCCGACGCTCTCGGCAAATGTGTGGGCGATGTACGTCGACAATGCCGTGCCGACCACAATCGCGGCACCCAGTGATTCCTGAGATTTTGTCACCGGGACGAGTGCGGCGAGGACAAGAATGTTGCCGTAGATGTACGCGGTGGTTCTCGCCGCCACACGTTCTTGTCCCAGCGGCGCACCGTGAGACGTGATCGGCCGGTTCAGCAGTGTTCGCAGGTCCCACTCCATGCTCAGAGCATGGCAGATCAGACCCTCGGGCTGTAGTGCATCGGATTATCTCGCTGCTCGAGCGGCGGTAGATTGCGGGCCGGCGTGTGGACCAGTGGAGCCCCGGCGGGAATTCTGCCGCTGGCTCGGTCCCATCCCGCGCGAGCGCGCGGTTGATACCGGTATCGCCACGGCACCAGGCGGAAGACGGCGTTGACGGTGCGGCCGACAGCGTTGTGAATTTTCTGATCGCGACTGGTCCACGAGTAGCCGAGAAGGTCGCGAACCGGTTGGTCGTACATGCCCACTGTCAGCCACACGAATCCGCGGGCGAGGGGAATCCGCGTGAGCCGCCACAACGGATTGGGTAGCCACGTCATGTACGGGGGCTTTCCCAGCCCCGACAAATCCAAGACGTCGCGGGTCGCTTTGTTGTCTTCGAGTACGTTGCGGCACATGTGGTCCCAATACTCCTGAAACGCCTCCCAGGTTTCGGGAACTGGGCGCATGCTCATCCCGTACAGGCGGTACCACTGAATGTGCTCGGTGAAGAGTTGTCGTTTCTGGGCCTCGGTCAGGCCACCGGAGAAGTTCTCGGCGGTGACGATGGTGCCCATGAAGAATGTCGCGTGCGCCCAGTAGAAGGTGTCGGGATCAAGGGCGTGGTACCGGCGTCCCAGCTTGTCGATGCCCTTGATCCGTGTGTGATAGCCACGGACTTCTTCGGCTGTCTGCTGCGCGCGATCGCCGTCGAAGACCACGCCGGCAATGGGATACAGCGAGCGGTACAGCCGTTCCCAGCGCTCGTCGAAGAACTGCGAGTGCTCCTCGACCCCGGCGCCGAGACCAGGGTGCATGTTTTGCATCGAACCTGCCCAGACACCTTGGAGCATCCCGCGCCAGTCGCCGAAATACTTCCAGGTCAGGGAATCCGGACCGAGGGGAACCGGGGTGCTGCTGTCGCCAAGTTGACTACGCATGTTGTCAGATTAGGATCGACAACAGCGGTAGTCAAGGATCGAATACCGGGTGCATTGAAGAACAAGTGTCGGCGAAGTGGGGAAGTTGTGGGCATCGAAGAACGCAGGGCCACTCGAAAGGCGACGTTGTTCGACGTCGGAGTGACACTGCTCGGTGCGGTCGACGGTCCGGCCGTCAACGTGCGAGCGGTCTGCAAGGCCGCTGGTCTGACCGAGCGGTACTTCTACGAGAGCTTCACCGATCGCGATCAGTACGTTGTCGCGGTCCACACGTTTGTCGCCGAGCGCGCGCAGTCGGCGCTCGCGACGGCAGTGGAGTCCGAGACGACATCCGAGGCAGTCGCCACCGCTGCGGTCGACGCTTTCGTCAAGCTGATGGTCGACGACCCGGCAATGGGGCGAGTGCTTCTGATCGCTCCGCTCTCGGAGCCGGTGCTGAGCGGACGCGGTATCGAATCGATGCCGGCGTTCGTGGACCTGGTGTACGACCAGTTGTCCGAGATTGCTGATCCGGTGGACAAGCAGCTGGTGGCAGTCGGGCTGGTCGGGGCGTTGTTCACACTGTTCATCGGTTATCTGGACGGCTCGATCGTCGTCGAGCGCGAGCGATTTGTGCGCCATTGCGTCCGGCTGCTGATCAACGCTAACCAGGCGTGAACGGCTGGCACGCGGGGCAGAAGAAGATATTTCGCTCGGTGAGCTGATCCGGTCCGAGGGTGTCTTCTCTGATGCGGGTTCCACATCGGCGGCAAGGTTTTCCGCGTCTGCCGTACACCCACGTTTGCCTACCTGGGCGGGTGTCGCCGGTGGTGACCCGGATGCGACGCGACTTGTTGACGTTGATGGTGCGGAATGACAGATCCACAATCGCGTCGAGGTTCCCGGCGCGGTGTGTCGGCGTCTTCGGGTGAATGCCTCGTAGGAAGCAGATCTCGTTGCGGTACACGTTGCCCAGTCCGGCCATCACGCGCTGATCCAGGAGCGCGATTCCGATCGGTACGGAGTCTGCAGCGCGAAGATTCTCGACGGCCACGGAACTGTCCCAATCGGTCCCGAGCAGGTCTGGTCCGAGGTGCCCGACGGCCTCCTGTTCCTGCCCCAGTTCGAGGATCTCGGTGATTCCCAGTGAAAAGCCCACTGCTACAGAGTCTTCGGTGGCCAAGATTATGCGCGCTTGGTGGGCGGGTCTGCGCCAGCGCTCGCCGGGGCGATAAATCTGCCACTGACCCTCCATCTTCAGATGCGTGTGAATGGACGCTTCGCCCACGCGGATCAGCAGATGCTTTCCGCGGCTGGCGACGGAATCCACACGATGACCCGACAGATCCACGGTGGCATAGCGAGGAACGCGGACATCGCAAGTGGTGAGTACCTTCTCGGCCAGGGCTGCGCGCAGATCGTTGGCGGCCCGCCACACGGTATCGCCCTCAGGCATGGTCGCCGCTCCAGCACTTCACGATCGCAACCATCATGACCTCAATCCTCATGACCTCAACCGGAATCCGCGAGGAGTGGCGGCGAAGCCGGCTTCGACCAGGACGGGAGCAAAATCGTTGCCGTGGATGGTCTCTCCGTCGACCTTCTCCACTACCAATTTGTCGACAGCGCGAGAAGTCACCTTCTGGGCAAGCGACAGCGCTGCCAGGCGCAAAGTTCCGCCGTCGTCGGTGAATGTCAGGATGGTGCGACCGCCTCGCTCGACGAACAGAACCAACTCGCCCTCCACCAGAACCACCAGTGCTCCCGCCTTACGCCCGGGCCGGTGTCCGGGTGACTCTTCGCCCCCCGACGCCGGCCACGGCAGTGCTGCGCCGTATGGATTGGCCGGGTCGCACGCCGCGAGAGTGACTGCAGCCGAGGAGGTGTGGCGCCCCTCGATGGAATCACCGAACGTGCGCAAGCGGTCGACCACGGGAGGCGTCGAGAATTGAGCGCCGCCCAGGGTGTCCACGAAGTATCCGCGTCGAGCGCGCCCGTTGTCCTCGAACGTGCTCAGTACCTTGTAGATCAACGCGAAACCGCCCGGCACGTTCTCGCTCATCACAGAACCGCGGGTGACTACGCCGTACCGTTCGAGCAGCAGATCAGCCGTGGCGTGCGCCCGGATAGTGGGGTCAGGTTCGATACCTGGCAGCTGGAACCACCGACCGGAGGCGGTTGCCGGTCCCGTGCGCGCCGGGGTGGAAGCGCGCGCCATTCCGCGGTACGGACGGGCACGAGGAACACGTCGAGGCGATCGGTGACTTGTGGTGGTTCTGGTGGTGTCCGAGAGAAGTGCGCGCAGCGGTGCCACGGTGTCGTTACCGATGTGTCCGAGCCACACCAACTCCCACAGTGCCGTCGTCACCGCACTGTCGACCGTGTCCGCAGCCGACTCCGTAGTTTGCAACGCGTCGACCAACTGGCGGAAGAAGTAGGCACCGCCGCCGGACAGCAGGTCGAGGATGCGTTTCTGCAACTCCGAGACGTCGGTGTCGGCGGGCGAATTGAGCGTGATCGGTGCCAGGTCGGCGGGGTGCAGCACTACCCACCCGTCTTTGCCGGAGATTGCTCCGGATCCGGACCACAGGACTTCGCCCGTCGAGGTGAGTTCGTCCAACATCGCGGGGGAGTAGTCGGCGACTCGGCTCGGCAGGATCAACGATTCGAGGGCGGACGCCGGAATCGGTACGCCCGCAAGTTGATCGACTACCGTTGCAACACCGTCGATTCCGCGCAGCGTGCCGCCCACATGCTGCCAACCGGGAAGGAAACGTCCGAGCGTTGCGGTACTGACCGGCTCGACCTCCTGCCGTGCCGCGGCGAGCGAGCGACGCCGCAAGCGGCGCAGGACTTCGGCGTCGCACCATTCGCTCCCAGTTGCAGACGGTCGGAATTCTCCTTCGAGAACACGCTTTTCGAGCGCGAGCCGACCGAGAACGTCACGCGCGACGGATACTCCGATACCGAAGCGTGCAGCCGCATCCGTGAGAGTGAATGGTCCGTGGGTGCGTGCGTATCGGCTCAGGAGGTCGTCGAGTGGCTGATCGACCGGCTCGATGAACGCGGCCGGAACCCCGATGGGTAGGGGAACGCCGAGTCCATCGCGAAGGCGCGCTGCATCTTCGACGACGGTCCACCAACTCTCGCCCGCATAGGAGACGTGGAGGGCACGTTTGTCTGCGACCAACTTGTCGAGCCACGAGACCGGATCTTCGAGACAGCGTTCGGTGACTTCTTCGGTGGTCAGCGGGCCGAGCATGCGGAGGAGGTCGGCGACGCCCTCGAGGTCCTTGGCCTTGCGGTCCGGAGCGAGCCGTTGCAGTTCACGTTCTGCCTGCTCGATCACTCCGGCGTCGAGCAGCTCGCGCAGTTCGACGCGGCCGAGGAGTTCGGCCAACAGCGTGGAGTCCAACGACAGTGCGGCGGCGCGTCGCTCGGCCAGGGGGCTGTCGCCCTCGTACATGAACGCGCCCACGTAGTTGAACAGGAGCGCACTTGCGAACGGTGAAGGCGAGGGCGTCTCCACTTCGACTATTCGAATCTGGCGCCGTTCGATCTTGCCGAACAATTCCTTCAGTGCCGGCAGGTCGTAGACGTCCTGCAAGCACTCACGCACGGTCTCGAGCAGGATCGGGAATGTCGGGAACTTGCGAGCGACGTCCAGCAGTTGCGCCGACCGCTGACGTTGCTGCCACAGTGGGGCACGCTTGCCGGGATTGCGGCGTGGGAGAAGCAGTGCGCGGGCTGCACATTCGCGGAATCGGGAGGCGAACAATGCCGAGCCACCCACCTCCTGGGTGACCAGATCTTCGATGTCCTCGACGTCGAAGGTGAACAGTTCGGCGCCGGGAGGTTCGTTCTCGGTGTCGGGGAGACGGATGATGATGCCGTCGTCGGAGGCCGTCGGACTGGAATCGACGCCGTATCGTTCCTGCAAGCGGGCCCCGATGGCGAGGGCCCACGGTGCGTGTACCCGTTGGCCGTACGGGGAATGCAGCACCAGACGCCAATCGCCGAGTTCGTCGCGGAAGCGCTCGACAACCAGCGTTCGATCCGACGGGACCTGCCCGGTGGCATTCTTCTGCTCACCGACGAGTTGGATCAGATTGGTTGTGGCGTTGTGATCGAGCCCGCCCACGCGACAACGCTCGACGACGTCGGCTTCGTTACCCAGCGCGGTCTCTCGAACGAATTGTCCCAACGCCTGTCCGAGTTCGGCAGGACGACCGAGTCCGTCGCCATGCCAGAAGGGCAAACGACCGGGCATGCCGTAGGCGGGGCTGACCAGAACCCGATCGAAGGTGATCTCCTCGATCCGCCAACTGGTGGCGCCGAGCGCAAAGACGTCGCCTACCCGGGATTCGTAGACCATTTCTTCGTCGAGTTCGCCGACTCTTGATGCTTTCTCACCGACCATGTAGACCGTGAAGAGGCCGCGGTCGGGGATGGCGCCGCCGGAAGTGACTGCCAAGCGCTGCGAACCGGGGCGGCCCGTCAGAGTGTTGGACTCGCGATCCCAGACCAGGCGCGGACGTAATTCGGCGAACTCGTCCGAGGGGTACCGCCCGGCGAGCAGATCCAGAGTCGACTCGTAGGCCGAACGGGGAAGCGTTGCAAAGGAACCGCTTCGGCGCACCGTCTCGAACCAGTCGTCGACGTCGATCGGCTCGAGTGCAGTGGCCGCAACAGTTTGCTGGGCAAGGATGTCGAGGGGATTGGCGGGAACGGCCATCGCCTCGATCTTGCCTTCGACCATACGCTCGACGGTCACCGCGCAGTGAATCAGGTCGGTGCGATGTTTGGGGAAGACGACGCCTCGTGAGATCTCGCCGACCTGGTGGCCGGCGCGACCGACACGTTGCAGGCCGCTGGCAACCGAGGGCGGCGCCTCCACCTGGATGACCAAGTCGACGGCGCCCATGTCGATTCCGAGTTCGAGACTGCTGGTGGCGACGACGCATCGCAATCGACCCGATTTGAGATCGTCTTCGATGAGGGCTCGCTGGTCTTTGCTGACCGATCCGTGGTGGGCGCGAGCAAGGAGGGGTTCTGCGCCGTAGTTGACCTCGGTGGGAGCTCCGATCTGCGCGGGCGGGCGAGGTGTTTTCTCGACGGCCAGACCGATGCGTTCTGCATGAATCTCGTTGAGCCTGGCTGTCAATCGTTCGGCGAGGCGCCGAGAGTTGGCGAACACGATGGACGATCGGTGATCGAGCACGAGGTCGACGATCTGTTCCTCGACGTGGGGCCAGATCGAACCGGCTTGCAGGGTGGGGGATTCGGAACCGTCGGCGGGCGTCGCGATACCCAATTCGGTCATGTCCTCGACGGGGACACGGACCGTGAGATCGAAGGTCTTGGCGGCAGGCGGTGCCACGATTCGGATCGGTGCCGAACCGGCGAGGAACCGCCCGATCTCCTCGTGGGGACGGACAGTGGCCGACAATCCGATGCGTTGCGCCGGACGCTCGAGCAAGCCGTCCAGACGTTCCAGAGAGAGCGCAAGGTGCGAGCCGCGCTTGGTACCCGCCACCGCGTGAACCTCGTCGACGATCACGGTGTCGACGCCGACCAGTGTTTCCCGGGCAGCGGAGGTGAGCATGAGGAACAACGACTCCGGCGTCGTGATCAGGATGTCCGGAGGACGCTTGATCAACGAGCGCCGATCGGCCTGGGACGTATCGCCGGAACGGACACCGACGGTGATCTCTGGCGGGGTGAGGCCCAGACGTTTCGCAGTTTGTGTGATGCCGACCAGCGGCGCGCGAAGGTTCCGTTCGACGTCCACGCCCAGCGCTTTGAGTGGCGAAATGTAGAGGACTTTGGTGGCGCGTTCGCCTTCGTCCTTCGCGGCGAGTTGATCGAGGGCCCACAGGAACGCCGACAATGTCTTGCCGGAGCCGGTGGGTGCGACGACAAGTGTGTGAGAGCCACTCGCGATGGATTCCCAGGCACCGAGCTGCGCAGCAGTCGGAGCGCTGAAAGCGCCGCCGAACCACTCGCGTGTGGCGGGCGAGAACCTACTGAGGACGTTGGTCACGACCACCATATTGCCCCTTCCCACCGACAGCGTGTTCGTGCCCGCAGCCGAAGTGCAGAGCATACTATTTGCCCTGTTATAGCGATTCTCTTGTCATCGAGAAGGCGAGTGCCTGATGGAAGCAGTCAAGATTGTCCTCGAGCTGGCGGTAGTGCTCGGGGCGATTGTCATGGGTACCAGATCGAGCGGTGTCGCTCTCGGTCTGTGGGGCGGCGCAGGTGTTGCCATCCTCGTGTTCGTCTTCGGAGAGGACGTCGGCAGTCCGCCGGTCGACGCTCTCCTCATCGTCCTGTCCGTTGTCCTCGCGTCGTCGATGATGCAGGCGGCCGGTGGTATCGACTGGATGGTCACCATCGCGGCCAAGTTGATCGAATCTCGCCCGAAACAGATCACGCTGATCGCGCCGTTGGTGTCATTCCTGTTCTCGGTCGGTGCCGGTACGTCCAACATCCTCTACCCGCTGCTCCCCGTCATCTACGACGTCTCGTACAAGAACGGTGTGCGGCCGTCACGGCCGCTGTCGCTGTCGGTTGTCTCGACCGGTGTGGCGCTGGCGTGTAGTCCGGTGTCCGCGGCGATGGCGGCGATGGTCACGCTGACCGACGTGCCGCCTTACGATTTCGAACTCATCGACATCATCAAGATCACCTTCCCGGCCGCTGTCGTCGGCATCGTCCTCTCCTCCATCGCGGTCAACAGGCTCGGTAAGGATCTCGACGACGACCCGGACATACAGGCGAAGATGAAGTCGGGCGAATTGGCCGGACCTGGTGCAGCGTCCAAGACCGAACTCGTCTCGACGAAGACCGGACGAAACGCGGCACTGATCTTCCTGGCCGGCGTTCTGGCCATCGTGATCTTCGGCCTGTTCAAGGGAATTCGCCCCGAAGCCGCCGACGGTTCCCCGATGGGGATGACACCGATCATCGAAATGCTGATGTTCGTCGTGGGTACGTTGATCCTGCTGGTGTGCCGCCCGAACGTTGCCGACGTGCCCTCGTCGACGGTGTTCCGTGCCGGCATGGTCTCGGCCATCGCGCTGTTCGGTCTGGCATGGCTGACGGACACGTTCATCAGCGCACATTCGGAGCTGATCACGAGCACCGTCGGCGACTGGGTCAACGCCGCGCCATGGATCTTCGCGCTCGGTGTCTTCCTGGTCTGTGTCCTGACGACCAGCCAGTCGACCGCGACGAGGACCATCGTGCCGATCGGTCTCGCTGCCGGGATTGCACCCGGCCTGGTGAGCGGCATGTGGGCCGGAGCGTTTGCCGGTGTCTATCTGTTGCCGACAAACGGTTCGCAGATCGCAGCTGCGAACTTCGACCTCTCGGGCAGCACGAAGCTCGGCTCCAGGCTCGTCGACCACTCGTTCTTCCTGCCGACCATCATCTTGGCCGTCACGACGATTGCGGCCGGCGCGGTGTTCGGAGTGGTGCTCGGCTGAGTCAGCTGTTGCGGTAGTGGTCCCAGCTCGCCTTGCACGCGTGGGCGAGCTGGTCCACCCGTTCGGCGTCGGGTGTAGGCCAGTCGAGGCCGGGTTTCATGATGTATGCGGCCAGTTCGTTCCCCAGTAGGAATTCTCGTTTGAATTCGGCCTGAACCGCACTCAACGTGATCCCGGCTTCGGCGGCGCGGGCGCTCAATTCGGCGAATCTGGCTCCGGCTCGGATGATTTCGAAACTGCCGAGGTACGGCTGATTGAGAGCGACGGCATCTGGATCGTCGACCTGAAATCCCTTGCGATGTGAGACCGCAAGTGTGCGAATGAGCTCCGGATCCATCGTCACGGGATTGTCGCCGCGTCGATTGCCGTGGTGGTCGCCACGATTGGAGAGTGCGACGACGTCGGGGAGTCGATCTGCTTCCGGCCGTTCGACATTGACGGCGCCGTCCCGCCGGGTGGTGTGGTTCATCGTGTCGTGGAACGACAACGTCGTGAACGATCGACCGAGTTCGAAGCTCTTCTCCACCATGCCTTCGATCAGTGCGTCGCGAGTTCTTTCGTAGACACCCAAACCGTGTTCGGCTGTCTCGGTGAAGGTCTCGGCGAGGTTCTTCCAGCCCGCGTCGTCGGTCGGCTCGAGCAACAGGGGGTAGAACGAGAACGTGACAGGGCGAACTGCGTCGACGCCGGTGAGGTCTGCTTTGTTGCCTGCACCGGCCTTGTGGACGCGGGCGAAGGCTTCGCGCAGTGACGCTTCCAGGTTTTCGGGCTTCGCACGGTTGGGATCGCGAATCATGCGAGGGTGCGGATTCTCCACGTACACGATGCGCGAATCTATTTCGGCCCAACGGCGCACGATGGGACTGGTGGACATGTCGGTGAAGTCGAATTGCAGCCGCTGTGTGAACTCGGGTGCGAGAAAACGTGAGAGTTCTGCTGGAATCGCGGAACCCGAGTGTGGGCAACTGACAAGAAGGTCGGCTTCGGCGATGGCGTCGTCGAGACTGCGGGAGTCGCGATCGGCATAGAACGTCAGGTCCTCCGGCGTGAACACGGTTCCGGCCGGGATGAGTACTGGTTCTCCACTGGTCATGAGCCCCAGCGTAATCGAGTGCAACCGTGCAGACTCAGTATCCGCTGAGTCGTTCCACGAGAGCTGTCTTGATCTCCGGTCGACCAGCCGCGACAAGAGTGAAGGTGGCTTCTCGCATGAGCCGCTCGGGGGTGTTGCTGCCGACGAGGGCGCGGCTTCCGGTCGCGGTGACGAGCGCGGCCGATGCTCGTATCGCAAGTTCCGATGCGCGGGCGCGTGCGGCCGACATGTCGCCGCCGCCGCGCAGTGCTGCATCGAGATCGGCGCGCGCCCGGGCGGCTTGTTCTTCGAACGCGTCGGCGTCGACTCCCAGATCCGCGAGTTCGGTCACGGCGCGGCGGGTGATGCCCATGGCCATCGCGCCGTTGAGCCACAAGCCGGGGAGTTGGGTGCTCTGGAACTGTTCGTCGCTGACGACAGCACAGACGTCGGTATCGGGAATTTCGAAAGCGTCGAACACGATTCGGACGGTGTTGCTCCCGCGCGCCGCGATCAGTGGAAGCTCCTCGATCGTCAGACCCGGGGCCTCGCCCACCGGTACGACGGAATGAACGATGGAATTGTCGAACTCGTCGCGCGCCGACACCAAGAGAACATCGACGATGCCCCAACCGGTGACGAAGGGTGCGATCCCGTCGAGGACGTAGCCGTCGTTCACCCGCTTGGCCCACAGGAGCGGTGGGCGGGGGATGGCGCCGGCATAGGCAACCCCACCGCGAATCGTGCCGGAAACCAGACCGTCCCAGTATTGTTCGCGCAGAGACGTATTGGTACTCGCTGCCAGGGCCCCGACGACGCCGTGATGCTGCATCCAGGTGAACGTCGTCGCGAGGCAACCGCCGCACAAGGTTTCGAGGACCTCGACCAGTTCTTCGCTGCTGGGGCCACCGTCACCGAGGGCGGCGATGCCGTAGAAGCCGTCGGCGGCGAGCGCGTCGAAATGGCTGCTGGGGATTTCTCCGTCGGCGTCGACGCTGTCGGCGACGGGAAACAGAACGGTATCGGCGATCTCACGCGCAAGTTCCGGCCACTTGGTCACGCTGTCAGGGTAAGCCGCGAGCCGGGGTTGTGGTGTGGAACTGCAGCGGTGGCGTATCTAGAAGGACGGCGGTGAACTCACGATGAGGAATCTCGCAACTGCAGCGGTGCGATTGAACCACCGATGCGGGATGGTCGAGGTGTAGAGGAGGGTATCGCCGACATGAAGAACGTGGTGCTCGTCCAGCCCGACCTCGACCTCGACAGATCCTTCGAGAACGTGAATGAATTCTTCGCCGGCATGTTCGGTGTGCTCACCTGCCTCGGAGTGAGGTGCTGCCGTGATCTCGTTGGGTTCCATGGTCCGTGAGCCGGTCGAGCAGAATCGGATCACCGAATCGTGTGCCAGTTCGAAGGTTCGCCCCTCGCCGGCGCGGACGAGGCTGGACGGAGTTCGCTCGCCCTGTGCCAAGAGTGAGTGCGCCGTGGTGCCGAGCGATTGCGCGAGGCGGTGAAGGTTCATGACGCTGGGTACTGCGTGCCCGTTTTCGGTTTGGCTCAGGAATGGCTGCGACAACCCTGACTTCACGGCAACCTCACGCAACGTCAAACCGGCTTCTTTTCTCGCTGTCCGCACGGCTGCCCCGATTGCGGTCGCTATCGCTCTCTGGTCGTCGTCCATGTGCCGAAGATAGCAGTGCTCTGGTGAAAGTTTTGATTACACAGACGAAACAAATTCGACCACGGTAAGAAATTATCGACGTGCTGAATAGTCCCGTACACGAAACACTTCCAGCTTCGGACGGAGATCGGCGCATGGCCATCCATCCAGTCGACCAGCGGCTCCCCATTGCCCGCCAGTCTGCTTTTGCTCTTCAGCACGTCCTCATCATGTACACCGGTTGCATCACGGTTCCGCTGGTTTTCGGTGCCGCAGTCGGGCTGGACCGCAGCACGGTCGCGATGCTGATCAGTGCGGACTTGCTCGTTGCAGGCATCATCACGATCATTCAGAGCCTGGGCGTCGGCAAGGTTGCCGGTGTCCGCCTGCCGATCGTCTGCGGTGCGACGTTCGCCGGGCTGACGCCGATGATTCTGATCGCCAAGGAGTACGGCCTGCAGGCCGTGTACGGGTCCATGCTGGTCGGTGGCGTGGTCGGCATAGCGTTGGCCGTTCCGTTCGCCAAAATCGTCCGATACTTCCCACCCCTGGTCACCGGCGTCGTCCTCACAGTCATCGGCATCTCTTTGATCGGTGTCGCGGGAGGACTGATCGTCGGAAACGACCCGACCTCCCCGTCGTTCGCCGATCCGAAGAATCTGGCGCTGGCTGCCGCAGTCGTTGTGGTCGCGGTGGCGTTCATCTGCCTCGGTCGCGGGATGTGGACGCAACTCGGTGTACTGATGGCACTGGTGATCGGTACCGTGATCGCCATCCCGATGGGTCTGATCGATCTGAGTGGCGTGGGCGGCTCGGCCTGGGTGGGCTTCCCGATGCCGTTCCACTTCGGCGCTCCGGAGTTTCCCGTCACCGCCGTGGTGGCGATGAGTATCGTCATGGCAGTCGTCTTCGCAGAATCGACGGCGAGCATGCTGGCGGTCAGCGAGATCACCGGAAAGCCTTTGAAAAAAGCAGATCTCGCACGCGGGCTGGTGGCCGACGGCATGTCGGGAGTTCTGGGCGGAATCTTCAATGCCTTTGTCGACACCGTTTTCTCGCAGAATGTCGGCGCCGTTGCCACGACCCGGGTGTACAGCCGGTACGTGACCGCTACCAGCGGTGCCATTCTGATCGTTCTCGGCCTCATCCCGCGAATGGGTGAAGTGGTTGCAGCCCTGCCTGATCCGGTGGTCGGCGGCGTCGGAATCATCTTGTTCTCCACTGTCGCCGTGGTCGGAATCAACACACTGCGCAAGGTCGATCTCAGTGACCCGATCAACACCACGATCGCTGCTGTGTCCGTCGGAATCGGTATTCTGCCGGAATTTGCGGAGGGGATGTTCGAGCGATTCCCCTCCTCGGCTCAGATCCTCCTCGGTAGCGGCATCACCTTGGCTGCGGCCTCTGCCTTTTCACTCAATCTGCTGTTCAATCACACCCGACTCGGTGAACTCGCGAGGCGATCGCGAGAGAGCCTTCCTGAACCCGCTACCAGCTCTGCAGGAGACGCCAGTGCCATCGTCCCAGTCTGATCCCTTCGAAGTTCCCGTCATCGACATCTCGCCCTACGTACTCGGTGGTGCCGACCAGGACAAGGCGCGAGTGGCCGCCGAAGTCGACCATGCCTGTCGGACTGTCGGTTTCATCCAGATTCGGGGCCACGGTGTTCCGGCCGATGTTTCTTCCGGCCTCGCCGAAGCCATGGACGACTTCTTCGGGCTGTCGATGGAGACGAAGTCGGGCTACCGAATCGAGGGCGCGAACCGTGGGTACAGCCCGCCCAAGAGCGAGTCGCTGAGCTTGAGCCTCGGCGTCGAATCCGCGACTCGGATGAATGACTTCTTCGAGGCCTTCAACGTCGGAACCGAAGCCAGATCATTCACCGAACTCGAACTGTCGGAGGAGGATTACGGAATCAATCTGTGGCCCGCAGTGCCAGGTTTCACGGAACGAGTGGAGAATTACTACGCCCATGGCGAGCGGGTGGCACGCACACTGACAACTATTTTCGAAGATGCGCTCGGTCTGACCCCAGGATTCTTCGAGTCGATCACCGACCATTCCATCGACGTACTGCGGATGAACAACTACGCATTACCCGAAGGGACGGTGACATTGGACGGTGAGTTGAAGGGTATGGGCGAACATACCGATTTCGGGCTGGTCACCGTGCTGTGGGCGGATCAGGTCGAAGGTTTGCAAGTACTCGGGAGCGACCGACGCTGGCACGATGTCTGGCCGGTCGACGGCGCGCTACTGGTCAATCTCGGGGATCTCACCGCGCGACTGACCAACGACAGGTGGATGTCCACGCTGCACCGAGTTGCGCCTCCGGTGGTGAACGGCACCATCAAGCGTCGGCGATCGGCGGCCTTCTTCCACGACGGAAACGTCGACGCGGTGATTGCGACTCTGCCGAGTTTTCAGGACGACTCCGGCTTGGAGTACGAATCCATTACCGTTCGCGATCACATCAAGGCCAAATTGGCCGGGTCGAGGCAGGGAAAGTCCAACGCCGCCGCAGTTCGAGAGGCGGCTCGGGTACTTTCGGCTGCAGAGCTCGAGATCAAGCAGTGAGTGCACGGAACATCGTCCTCATCCACGGAGCGTGGGCCGGCGGTTGGGTCTGGGATCGTGTGTGTGGCCCACTGAAATCGGCCGGCTTCAATCCCGTTGTGGTGGAGCTTCCAGGCTCGGGAAGTTGGAACCCCGACGACGTGATCGATCTCGACGCAGTTGCCGAACATGTTGTGGCAGTAGTCGCGTCCCTGGACGGGCAGTGCACCCTCGTCGGTCACTCCGGCGGAGGCATCGTGGCCTCACAGGTGGCTGAGTTACTGCCGTCGCGGGTAGCGGGTCTTGTGTACGTCGCGGGGATGATGCTTCCATCGCAGATGGACTTCGGGATGCTCTGCATCGAAGTCGGTCTGGCAAGTCCGGTCGGGATCTCACGTTGGTTGATCCCCGTGGACGACGGGAATGCGACGGTCGTTCCGCCCGAAGCCGGTGCCGCTGTGTTCTTCCACGAAGCGCCGGTGGCTGATGCGATCTTCGCCGCGCGCATGCTCGTTCCACAACTGGAGTCGGCCCGCCTGATGGCACCCGTCTGGACGGAAGAACGATTCGGAACCGTCCCGCGTTTGTATGTCGAATGCACGCTCGATCGAACCGTGCCGATCGAAGCTCAGCGTGCCATGCAGAAACTTGTTCCCGGTGCCCAGGTGGTCAGCCTGGACACCGACCACGCCCCGCAGTTGTCGAGGCTCCCGGAGTTGATCGAAGCGATCGCCGATTTTGCCCAGAACGCGTTCAGCCGAACTCGACGCCTTGAGCCAGCGGCAACTGGTCCGAGTAGTTGACGGTATTGGTGGCTCGGCGCATGTAGGCCTTCCATGAATCCGAACCCGATTCGCGTCCGCCGCCCGTCTCCTTCTCGCCGCCGAATGCGCCGCCGATCTCCGCACCGGACGTTCCGATGTTCACGTTCGCGATGCCGCAATCGGAGCCGTCGGCGGCGAGGAAGCGCTCTGCTTCTCGCTGATCGAGTGTGAAGATCGAGGATGAAAGTCCTTGAGGTACACCGTTGTGCAGCGCAATAGCGTCGTCGAAGTCGGTGTAGGTCAAGACATAGAGGATGGGTGCAAATGTTTCCGCCCGTACCACCTCGGTCTGTGCGGGCATGCGAACGAGAGCAGGTGTCACGTAGAACCCGGATTCGCCGACGCGATCACCGCCACCCACCACGGTTCCGCCGTCGCCGCGCGCGGCCGAGAGGGACTTCTGCATTGCCTCGTACGCGGCTTCGTTGATCAGCGGTCCGACCAGAACACCGGAATCGAAGGGACTACCGACCTGGAGTTGCGCGTACGCGGACGCAATGCGGTCGACGACCTTGTCGGCGATCGACTCGTGAACGATGAGTCGGCGCAGTGAGGTGCAGCGCTGCCCGGCAGTTCCCGCGGCGGAGAAGACAATTCCGCGCACGGCAAGCTCGAGATCCGCCGACGGCGTGACGACCGCGGCGTTGTTCCCACCCAACTCCAGAAGACTTCGTCCGAAGCGCGCGGCGACCCGCGGAGCCACGGCGCGGCCCATCCGCACGGAACCCGTGGCGCTGACCAAGGCCACGAGTGGGTTGTCCACCAGCGCCTCACCGACGTCTCGTCCGCCGACGACCAACTGGTGCACGTCGATCGGTGCTTCACAATCCGCGAGCGCACGCCGCAGGAGCGCATGACATGCCAGAGCGGTCAACGGAGTGGTTTCCGAAGGCTTCCAGACGACGGAGTCGCCGCAGACCAGAGCAATGGCGGTATTCCACGACCACACCGCTACCGGAAAGTTGAACGCAGAGATGACCCCGACAACGCCGAGCGGGTGCCACGTTTCCGACAACCGGTGGCCGGGACGTTCGGACGGCATGGTGCGCCCGTAGAGCTGCCTGGAGAGACCGACCGCGAACTCACAGATGTCGATCATCTCCTGTACCTCGCCTAGAGCTTCCGAGGTGACCTTGCCTGCCTCCAGCGTCACGATCTCCGCGAGATCCTCCTTGTGCTCGGTAAGTAGGCTGCCCAGCCGCCGCACCACCGCGCCGCGCGCCGGAGCGGGGACGGTGCGCCAGGTGAGGAACGCTCGATGAGCCGCCTCGACGGCGTCGTCGACCTCTCGGCCGGAGTGCTGCCGGACCGTACGCAGCTCTGTGCCGGTGATCGGCGTGTGCGCGCTCAGATCACCGGCGGGCCACTCGACACCGCAGGCAGCGAGGGCTCTCTCGGCGCGATCGGCGAGGCTCGAAGGATCAGGCAGGTTCACGGGGAGTCCTCTGTGTTTGAAGGCGGAAGTGTTTGTAGGCGGGAGTGGTTGTTGGCGGGAGAAAGCAGGGCACGTGATGCCTCTTGTTGTGCGCGGTACAGCTCGAACGGATCTTCGATGGTGCGGTCGATGGCGCCCTCCAATCGATCCTGCCCGTATTCGGCGCCGGGCGCATCGGAAACGAATCCGGTCACGGAATCGAGATTGGACGCGAAGATCCCGGCCGCGGATGCCGGTAGGAAGTCCTCATAGACGATCGGGTCGCGGACGACAACAGTTCCTTCGTTTCGGTACGTGAAGTACGCCAACCCCGCGTCGTCGAGTCCGTCCTCGGTGTGCGGAAATTCGCTGCCCCATTCGGCATTCTCGGGCCGTGCGATCAGTCGGTCGTAGATCGCACGCCCGCTGGGGGTCAACGCGATTCCGCGTGCCTCCACCTCGCCGAATCTGACGCGGACAGGTTCTGTGGTGACCGATCCGTCCGGCCGCCGAAAACGTCTGTCTTCGGCCAGTGCGCGAAACGACGTCTGCCGCAGAAGCAGTGGCGGTCCATTCCATCTCGGTGGGCCTTGGATGCGGTCGATCATGATGATGCCGCGCTCGGTCATTCGGCGGTACAACTCGTCGATGTCGAGCACTCGCGGGGTGAGGTGGTTGACATGTGTCGAGCCCTGGCCGGCGATGTCTGCGGCGACAGGTGAGATCGTGGCAAGTTCGCGATACCAACCGGCGTCGATGGGATCGGTGCCGAGCCGAAACGCCGAGGTCGCCGCTTCGACGAATTGTGTCGCCTCGGGCTCCGGTAGGCCGCACTCTCGGTTCGCATGCCGTGCCCACTGCAGAAGTTCTGGAGAGAACAGGGTGCGGCGACGCAGGAACCCGGTGATCCGACGCTCGAGGTCGGTGTCGAAGAACCTGGAATCGGAGCCGGTCAGTACCGAAGTGAAAACACGGAACGGGTTCCGGGCGAGTTCGGCAGGGTCGGTGGGGCGAAACGCCGTCGAGACAACGGGAATGGGGGAGTCGGTGAGCCGGAGGTCGTAGTAGCCGACCGGAAACATACCGAATCCGCCGAAGACGGTGGCTACGTCACGTAGTTCGTCGAGAGTCCCCAGTCTGATGGCGCCGTGACGCTCGGCGCTGACTCTCGCCAGGCTGCCCAGGCGCTCCGCCGAATGCGGATGCTCGGCGGCAAAATCACGGTTCACCTGCATCGTTACATCTACCAAGGTGTTGTAAGCGGGGACCTCGTCCCCATACATCTTGGCGAGGGCCGCTGCGAACCGTGCACGTAGCTCCCAGGTTTCAACCATACGAATGTCCGATTGCGTTAGCCTGCGCAGGTGCGAGAAACAGAAACCAGTGACGCTGCCGGGGTTCCGGTCGACGAAACCGATCGACTTTTGATGCGTGAATTGGTCTTGGACGGCCGTGCCACTCTCGCGAGTCTTGCTGAGAAGGCAGGACTCTCGATCTCTGCAGTCCAGTCGAGAGTGCGTCGATTGGAGTCTCGCAAGGTGATCCGTGGCTACTCGGCGAAGATCGATCCGGAGGCACTCGGTCATAATCTGTCCGCATTTGTCGCCATCACTCCTCTCGATCCTTCGCAGCCCGACGATGCGCCTGCTCGCTTGCGTCATCTACCGGCCGTCGTCTCGTGTCACTCCGTGGCCGGGAGCGAAAGCTACGTCCTCCTGGTCCGGGTGGCGTCACCTCGCGCGTTGGAACGATTGCTGCAGGAGATCCGTACGGCAGCCAACGTCAACACGCGAAGCACCATCATCCTACAAACTTTTTACGACGAATGACGGGTGTTCCGTAACTTTTACGGCTTCCTATCGACACCTTCGTAAAATTGACATAATCTTCGCAGTATGAGTACTGCGATGCGAGACTTCGGTGACAGTGCGCTCTTTCCGGTCTACGAGGTGCTGAAGGCCAGCATTCTCGTCGACGGATTCGATCTGATTCTCGATGTGCAAAGGTCGCAAGGTTCGTATCTCCGCGACCTGCGAGACGGCACCGAGTTTCTGGACATGTTCGGTTTCTTCGGCTCTTCCGCCCTGGGGATGAATCACCCGGCGATCGCCGACGACGAGGAATTCCAGCAGGAATTGGCCGTTGTCGCCTCCAACAAGCCGAGTAATTCCGACATCTACACCGAGCCTATGGCGCGCTTCGTTGCGGCTTTCGCTCGGGTCCTGGGGGATTCGGCGCTCCCACACTTGTTCTTCGTGGACGGCGGGGCACTTGCGGTGGAAAATGCGCTCAAGGTTGCCTTCGACTGGAAGAGTCGGTTGAACGAAAGCCGTGGATTGTCAAGCGATCTGGGGGCGAAGGTCCTGCATTTGACCGAGGCCTTCCACGGTCGTAGCGGATACACGATGTCACTCACCAATACCGAACCGGGCAAGGTCGCGAGATTCCCCAAGTTCGACTGGCCCCGGATCGACTCGCCGTATCTCGCAGACGGTCGCGATGTCGAAGCTGCGGAGAGGCAAGCTCTCGAGCAAGCGCGCCGAGCGTTTTCCGACAACCCCGACGATATAGCCTGTTTCATCGCCGAGCCGATCCAAGGCGAAGGCGGTGACCATCACCTCAGGCCGGAATTCCTGCAGGCGATGCAAGAGCTGTGTCGTGAGAATGACGCCCTCTTCATTCTCGACGAGGTGCAAACGGGATGCGGAATCACCGGAACCGCTTGGGCCTATCAGCAATTGGGATTGCATCCGGATGTGGTTGCCTTCGGTAAGAAAACGCAGGTCTGCGGCATCATGGCCGGCGGTCGAGTGGATGAAGTGCGCGACAATGTGTTTCACGTCAGTTCCCGGATCAATTCGACGTGGGGTGGCAACCTCACCGACATGGTGCGCGCCCGGCGGATACTCGAAGTCATCGAGCAGGACCGACTGATCGACCGCGCGCGATTCACGGGTGCGCATCTCCTTGCCCGGTTGACCGAAGTCTGCGGGCGCTACGCGGCGGCGACCGAGCCGCGCGGTCGTGGTCTGATGTGCGCGATTACGTTGGCGGACAGTGACCTTCGTGATCGTGTCGTCCAGCGACTGCGAGAAGACGAGCATGTGATGATACTGCCAACCGGGAAGAGAGGAATCAGATTCCGTCCCGCGCTGACGGTGACCACCGGTGAGTTAGACGACGCGGTCGACGCAGTAGAGCGAGTACTCGAACGCGAAGTCTAGGCTCTGGCCTGGAGTTCGCTCCACACTCGATCCGGTGTCATCGGTGTGGAGTACATACGCACTCCACACGCGTTGGCTATCGCGTTTGCCAACGCCGGTGCTACCGGATTGAAGGGGGCCTCACTCATCGATTTTGCGCCGAAAGGCCCGAGTTTGTCGTACGTGTCGGCAAACAGTACTTCGGTGATCGGCAAATCTCCGATCTGTGGAACGTGGTAATTGCGTAGCTGAGGATTGATCACTCGGCCTTCTTCGATGACGATTTCCTCCGACAGTGCAGCGCCGAGGGCCTGTCCCACACCGCCTTCCACCTGCCCTCGCAGTTGTGCCGGGTTCATGACGGTGCCGGCATCGGCGGCCTGAACCGACTGCAGGATCTTCACCCGGCCGGTATCCGTGTCGACGGCAACGCGAAAACCGTGAACGTTGAACGAGACCGAGCGCGGTGTTCCGTCGTGGCGACCGTCAGCGGCGAGCGGGCCACCTTCGAGTAGCGTCGCGAAATCGAGGCAACCGTGGGACGTTTCGACCCCGTCCGGCGAAAGATCGTCGATCTGCGCGCCGCGGCCACTCAATCGCACCGCACGGGTCAGTATTCGCTCGCGAAGGCGCTCGCAGGCGATCAGGAGCGCCTTGCCGGCGACCACCGTTCCCGTCGACCCGAATGCTCCGGTGTCGTATCCGCCGGCATCGGTGTCGGATTGAACAATCGTGATGCGATCGACTGTCGTCCGCAATTCGGTGGCCGCGATCTGTTGGTGAATCGTGGTGGTTCCGTTGCCGAACTCAGCGGTGCCGATGTTCACGACGTACCGACCGTCGGCCTCGAGTGCGACGGTGGTGTCGGAGAAGTGACCACGCGGCGGGATCGTCGCGATCATGGCAATTGCCATGCCCCGGCCGATCTGCCAACGCGACCCTGCCGGTGCAGCCTCCCCGCGTCCGCTCGACAGTGCACTGTCGACGAGGTCGATGCACTGGTCCAGTCCGTAGCTGCCGAATTCGAGATCACCGTCCTCGACGTGCCAGTCGACAAAATCGTCTCCGGGTACGACGACGTTTCGCCGCCGAAACTCGAAGGGGTCCATGCCGAGACGATCAGCGAGCTGATCCATGGCCGACTCGACGGCGAAGATGATCTGGCCGAGCCCGTAACCACGGAAGGCGCCGGACGGAACGTTGTTCGTGTAGACCGCTTCGGCGTCGACGCGTTTGGTTGCAGCGCGATAGACCGCCATGGATTCGGCGCAACCGTGGAACATGACTCCGATCGAATGGTTCCCGTACGCCCCGGCGTCGGAAAGGACGTCGATGGCCAGTGCAGTGAGAGTTCCGTCGGCATCGGCGCCGGCGCGAACCGAAACTCGCATCGGGTGCCGTGACGGTGCGATGGTGAACTGATCGCTGCGGCTGAACTCGTAAGCAACGGGCCTACCCGTTCGCAGGACGGCGAGTGCGACCAGATCTTCGGTGAGTAGTTCCTGCTTCCCGCCGAAGCCTCCACCGACCCGCTTGGCGAACACCCGGATTCGGCTGCGATCGAGATCGAAGATGTGCGCCAATTCGTCCCGAACCAGAAACGGCACCTGTGTGCTGCTTCTGATGACGAGACGGCCGTCCTCGTCGAGCCACCCCACTGCGCCGTGAGTTTCCAAGGCCACGTGCTGGACTCGCGCAGTTTTCCACGCACCTTCGACGACTGCAGTGGCATCCGCGAGCGCACGGTCCAGATCGCCGACACCATCGTGAAGCGCGGCAACCACGTTGCGAGGGACTTCTGCGATCCGCGAGCTCTCGTCTTTGTCGCCGTGCAGGAGCGGAGCGCCGGGGGAACGCGCCAGATCTGGTTCGAATACCGCGTCGAGTACCTCGTAGTCGACTTCGATCAGCGAGAGTGCACGTTCCGCCTGCGTCGGGGTTTCGGCGATGACCGCGGCGACGCGCTGGCCGCGGAAACGGACGGTCCTGTCGAACACCCGCGTATCGTCCGGATCGTCGTTGCGGTCCTCGTGCCGGGCGGTCGAGAACAGCACGTCCGGACTGTCCTGAAAGGTGAGGACCGCGGCGACGCCCGGCGCCGCTTCCGCTGCTGCCGTGTCTATCCGGGTTATGTGTGCGTGTGCGTGCGGACTGCCGAGTACTGCGACGTGAAGCAGGCCGATCGGCTTCTCACCCGGGGAGAAGTCCATGGTGTACTGCTCGGTCCCCGTGACGATGCGTGCGGACGCCGGGGCTGCGATGGAACGCCCTTGTGCCCCGCCTGTTTTGGCGGTCTCGGTATTGGATGTACCCGCGAGGGCGTCACGAATGGACCGATAACCGGTGCAACGGCACAGGTTACCTTTCATCGAGCACGCGAGATCGGATTTTTGTTCGACCGACAGCGCTGATGCGGTGACTACCATTCCCGCTGTACAGAAACCACATTGGAACCCACCGGCGTCCACGAATGCCTGTTGAATGGGGTGAAGTTTCTCCGGTGTTCCGAGGCCGGCGGCGGTGACGACGTCGCGGCCGCCGAGGCGGTGGGCGGGAAATATGCACGAATGGGTGGGGTGTCCGTCGACCAGAACCGAGCAGGCGCCGCAGTCTCCGGCATCGCACCCCTTCTTGACGGAGTTCGCTCCGTGCTCGCGGAGGAAGGTTCGCAGGCACTGTCCTGGGCGGGGCTGATCGTCGCGGGGAACTCCGTCCACCGAGTACTTCATTCCAGTTCACCTCGGATTTCTTCGGCGAGAAGGTCAGTCATCGCCTTCCGCCACGGCGCAGTTCCATGGACATCGGTGAAGTAGGCGTCTTCCGGAATCCTGCTGTGCAACGCATCCGCAAGTGCAGCGGCGTCGGGGAGTTTGTCGAATTTCAGAGCGTACGGACGGCGGGTCGCGGCGGTGATCGCCAGTGTGAAACCGTCGGCACCGCAGCGTCCGGCAACGGCTACGGCCGATCGCCCGAGTGACGTCTGTGCCAGCTTTCGCATCGCGGTACGTGCGGTCAGTGCATGCACGGGAATCCGGATACTGCGGATGATCTCGCCGGGGCCGAGCACGTTGCGAGAATCGTCGATGACGAAATCGACTACGGGGACTGAGTATTCGGTACCGTCCGGACGCCAGATCGTCAGTTCGGCATCGAGAGCGGTGCACAGAGTCGTCATCGCTCCGGCCGGGAAGGAGAGCGCGATGTTGCCGCCGACGGTCGCGTATCGCAACACCTTCCACGATGCGAGCAGTGCGTCAGCGCAGTGTTGGAACAGCGCTGCGGCGGACCATGAGGTGGGAAGACCGGCGCGGCACAGTTCCTCGATGGTGCAGGTGGCCGCGATTTCGAGACCGAGATCGCCGACCACGACAGCTTTCCAGTCGAAGCCCGCAAGATCGACAAGAGTGGTCAGGTGCGGCTGCGGTTCCGAGTACAGCCAGGTGCCGCCGCCGATGAACCCGATACCGGGTGATGCGCAGGGGAGCTCGGCGCGGGTCCGCGGCACCAGAACTTCGTCGACGCTGTGCAGATCCATCGCTGCCTCAAGCCTTTCCGAGTAGGTCGCGGTGTGCGCGTGCGACATCCGAGGCCACGACGTCCTCGTCGACGGTGGTGACTCGTCCGTCGGCAACTACGATTCGCCCGTTGACGAGTAGTAACTTCAGCGGGGGCGTCGAGCCGAGTACGAGCGCCGCCACCGGATCGGTGATGCCGGCATGCGCGACGGTGTCGAGTTTCCACACCGCCAGGTCGGCAAGTTTTCCGACCTCGATCGATCCGATTTCGCCCTCGCGGCCCAGAACTCGTGCGCCGCCGATCGTTCCCAATTCCAAGGCTTTTCGCACCGTCATCGTCTGCGGTCCGCCCTTGGCGCGAGCAAACAGAAGCGCATGACGAGACTCCTCGATCAGACTGCATGCTTCGTTGCTCGCCGCGCCGTCCACACCGAGCCCCACGGTGACCCCGCCCTTCACCAGATCGGCGGCACGGGCGATACCGGCCCCCAGTCGCGCATTGGAGGTCGGACAGTGTGCCGCGGCAGTTCCGGTTCGCGCCATCGTCTCGATACCGGCGTCGTCGAGATGGACTGCGTGTGCGTACCAGACGTCCGGGCCCACCCAACCGACGCGTTCCATGTATTCGACCGGCGTGCAACCGAAAAGCTCTCGGCAGAAGCTTTCCTCGTCCAGGGTCTCGGCGAGATGCGTGTGCATTCGCACGCCGTTTTCGCGGGCCAGCGTCGCGGACTCTCGGAGCAGTGACTCCGTCACCGAGAAGGGTGAGCAGGGAGCTACCGCGATCTGCAGCATCGACCCCGCATTCGGATCGTGCCAGCGGTCGATCACCGACTGCGTGCCGGTCAGGATGTCGTCGAGTTTTTCCACGACGTGATCCGGTGGCAGGCCGCCGGAACTCTGACCGAGGTCCATCGACCCACGACACGGGTGGAATCGAAGGCCAACCTGCGCAGCGGCGGTGATCTCGGCTTCGAAAACGTCGCCGGCGTCACGGGGAACGACGTAGTGGTGGTCGGTGGTGGTCGTACATCCGGTTTTTGCCAACCAGGTGAGTCCGCCGGTGGCCGCCACGTGGACGGCGTCGGCGTCGATACCCGCCCAGACGGGGTACAGCGTGGTCAGCCACTCGAAGAGCGTCGAGTCTGCTGCCAGGCCACGGGTGATCCATTGGTAGAGATGATGATGTGTGTTCACCAGACCGGGCGTGATCAGGCAACCGTTGCCGTCGATCACGTGCGCATTGGGGTACACGGGAGCCTTTCCGGCCCCCACGTCGACAATCTTGTTGCCCGAGATCACGACGTAGCCGTCGGGGTGCTCGGAACGCTCGCTGTCCATCGTGACCACATGGGCATTGGCGACGACGAGAGTGGTCCCGAGGGCCGGGTCGGTCACGACAACCAGCCTGAATAGGGTGTCCACGACGGCCCCGCGTCTGGTGCGTCGGATCGGCTGACCGCAGCTTGGATCAGCCCGTACGGACGATCGGCGGCGTGGAACACCTCGTTGTCGTTCTCGACTCCGAAGCGGCCGAGTGCATATTCGAAATGATGCTTGTTGGGTGCCGACAGTCGAACCTCGGCAATGATCGGAAACTCTTCGAGAATTGCTTTGCCGATGTGGAAGAGCGTCTGCTGCAAGGCAAGTGAATGCACCTGCGCGAACTGTTTGACGATTTGTGCCTTGATACCCACGTAGACCGATTCCCAGTCGACGTCGGTGGTGACGAATCGCCACTGGGCGACCAAGGTCGTCGCCATGACGCGGTCGTCTGTCGGCTCGAGGATCGTGTACGGATCTTCGAGGAAACCCGAGAACTCACTACCGGTCGATTTGAGGATCACCAGGTCCTTCAAACCGCCGATCACCCACGTCCCGGCATCGACTGTCCCAGTATCGGAGATTGTGATCGACGCCGTCCGAACCTCCTGACCCTTCCGAATCCAGGTGTAGTCGTGCTCGCTGCCGTCGACAATCGCACGCTCCCAAGCGTATTCCTCGATCTCGATCCGCGCGCCACTGACCGGTTCGATGTCGTCGACGAAATGACGGGCGAGTTCGAGTCCGTACGTCTCGATCGAGATCAGACCCTTTTCCTTGGCGTAGGAATAGGCCGTTTGTTTCTGCGTGTCGGTCGGCAGAACCTTCGACTGATCGCCGGTTAGGTACGCGTCGGCGAAATCTCCACGCAGGCAGGTGGAGACGTTGATGTCGTGGATCTCGTGACGAGGAGTGTCGCGGTAGATTCGGACTACCCTGTTCTCAGCTTTGCCGTACTGGTGACCGGTAAGTTCGATGGATCCGCTCAACCGGTCGGTGCTTGTAACACCGGTCGTGATGTTGCCGGTCGTGATGTTTTCGGTAGTCACGTTTTCAGCTCCCGCGATAGGTGGAATAAGCAAAGGGCGACAGCAACAGTGGGACGTGATAGCCCCGCGCCGCGTCGTCCAGCCGGAAGGTCACTGTCACTTCCGGGTAGAAGTTCTCTTGTCCGTTGGTCTCGAAATACGTTCCCGTGTCGAAAGTCAGGGTGTAGTGACCGGTGGCCAGACCACCGGGAGCAAGTTCGGGGATGCGGCCGTCGGAGTCGGTCTCGGCACTGGTGATCGTGACGCCGTCTCGATCACGAAGTTCGACGCGAATCCCCGCAGCGGGAATGCCCGTCGTCGCGTCGAGAACGTGCGTGCTCAGGGTCTTGCTCATGCTGCGCCTCCGGCGAGTGAATCGATCAGACGGGCAAGCCTGATTCGATTGATGGCGGCCAATTCGGTTCGAAGCACGGAACGCTCGGTCGCCGGGTCGTTTCGGAGACGGCCTCGAAGGATGTCGAGGAGCTCCGTTCCAGATTTCCCCGACGCGCAGACCAGGTAAACATGGCCGAATGTCTCTTCGTACTCGGCGTTCTTCTGTCGAAGTTCCGCGAGGACGTCTTCTGTCGCGGACGAGACTTCCGACTGTTCACGGGTCGAGGCCGCGCTTTCGCTTCGCTCACCGATTCGTGGGTGGCCGGACAGAGCGTCGTCGATTTCGGACTCGGGAAGCTCGGCCAGCACGGCATCTGCTTTGTCGAAGAGAGCTTCCAGATCGGTGAACGGGCGAGACGAGGCGATTTCCTGTGCCCACACGGCGGAATGGCAACACTCGAGCAGCGCCGCGACTGCCTGGTGGTCACCGAGCGCATCGAAGGCTCCGAGACCACTGGAATTCGTTGTAGGCATGTCCACAGGATTACTTGAGCATGTTACGGATCTGTAGCGCAGCAATTACGGGAGATGATGTGTCTCGATCTTATTTCTCCGGCCGCCCTATTCCGGTGACAGATACATTCTTAGGTATGACCGATACTCCGAAGCTGTCTTCCGTCGTACCGTCCCTGGCGAACCTCCGAGACATCGGTGGCCCCGAATCGAGCTTCGGTGGCACCGTCCGCACCGGGAGTGTGTTTCGTTCCACCGATCTGGCATCGCTCAGTGCGGAGGGCGCACAGACCCTCGCCGATCTGGGCATCGTCACGATCTACGATCTGCGCACCGAGTCCGAACGCGAGACGGCGCCGGATCTGACGCCGGACGGAATCCGAGAACTCGGCCTGGACGTATTGGCGGACAAGCAGTATCGCGCCATTCCGGCTCAGATGCAGCAGATGATCGCCGACCCGGCGTTTGCTGCCGAAGCGTTGGGTAGCGGCCAGGCGCTCGAGTACTTTCAGGGAAGTTACCGCGATTTCGTGACCTTGCCGAGTGCGGTCGCGTCGTACCGGCAACTGTTCGTCGACTTGGCGCAGCCGCCCAGCTCGCCGGCACTCATTCACTGCACCACGGGCAAGGACCGCACGGGCTGGGCCGCAGCCGCGCTACTGCTGTTCCTGGGTGCCTCCGAGGACGCGGTCTTCGCGGACTACCTCGAAACCAACAAGGTTCTGTTGCCGATGTTCGCGCCGCTCCTCGAGCGATTCGAGGCCAAGGGTATCGATCCGACCCTGCTCGAAGGTGTCCTCGGTGTCAGGCGCGAGTACCTGGAGGCGTCGATGGCAGAGCTTGCGCAGGTCCACGGATCGATCGAGGCCTACTTCACCGACGGCCTGAAGATCGACGCGTCGACCCAGGAACAATTGCGGAGCAACCTGCTCAGCTGATCAGGACCTGCTCGGCTCGTCGTCGCGGGCCCTTCGACGCCGCATCACGAGGCTGACGATACCGATCCCGATGGCGATGCCGAGCAGGTCGGCGGTGCCGTCCCAGATCGAACCGGAACGCGAAATGGGCAGCGCTGCTTGAAGAACCTCGGACATCGCAGCAAAAATCACGAGCCACACCGCGGTGAGCCACGCCGGGATCCGGGCGTGCAACGAGGTGATCGCCAGCACCGCGAACATCAACGTGTGAGTGATCTTGTCGGTGTTCTCCGGGCTCGACGGGACGGTGGAGCCCGGGGAGAAGAGCATGATCAGGGCAATGACCACGGCGATCGCCAGCGGCCAGTATCGGTTGTTCTTCAATTCGTCTGCCCCTCGACGACGACGAGTCCGAGTGCACCTTCGGCGAATCTGGTGACGGCGTCGGCGGCTGTCGTGAGCGCCTCGGTGTGCCCGTCGCGGGCCCAGCCGGTCAGCAGGGCGGTGGAGTCGAGAGGCGTCAGAACGACCTCGGCGAGAAGCTCACCGGTGTTGGGCTGGCACACGGCCCAGGAGTAGACGCTGTTTTCGTGCCACTGAGCGCTCCGCTGACTCACGTAATCGGGGTCGGTGATACCGCCGTCGGCAAGGGCAGGGCGGTCGTCCACACGCTCGTCTGCGCGCAGTGCTCGCAGATACCATCCGCCTGCGTTGATCTCGATCGGCTCCATCAGTCGGAGCCCCGCTCGCGGCGACGCTTGGCTTTGCGTTCCCTGTCGGTCCCGAACAGCAGTGCACCGGCGAGGGGAATCGCGAGGAACCACAACCAGGTGCCGGTGACGAAGAACAGGATCACCGCGAGAATCGGGATGACGGCCATGACGCGTCCGGACCAGTCGGGGTTGAATCGTCGCTCCGCCGGTGCGGCGGGAGGTGTCACCATCGACAGGGGAGCGGTGCCTGGAGCTTGATAGTTGCCCGGTAGATCGGCGAACACCGGAACGAGTTCACTGCGAGTTGTTGCGGCACTGACGATTCCGCTTCTCTCGTCGAACTCCGTGACGGTGAGGCGGCCTGCGGCGAAGTGCTCGCTCAGGAGATCGAGTGCCTGCTCGCGTTCTGCAGTGCCGATGCGAATGTCGGGGACGTCAGCCATCGTTACAGCCTACTCAAACGACTGTGCGCCTTTCCGGTAGTGGGGACTACCGGAAAGGCGCACGGGGCCGGAGGCCTTACTTCAGTTCTGCGAGAACCGTTCCCTGCGTGATTGCTGCACCCGGCTCGACGGACAGTCCGGTGACGACACCGGCCTTGTGCGCGTTGACGGGGTTTTCCATCTTCATGGCTTCGAGAACCGCGATCAGGTCGCCTTCTGCGACTTCCTGGCCTTCGGTCACTGCGACCTTGACGACGGTGCCCTGCATCGGAGCGGTGACGGCGTCACCGGATGCTGCGCCGCCGCCGGCGCCGCCGCGCTTGCGTGCCTTCGGCTTCTTGCGGATGGCACCGGATGCTGCGCCGCCGCCGTTGCCGAGCGAGAACTGGCCCGGGAGGGAAACCTCGACGCGACGTCCACCGACCTCGACGACGACGTTCTGACGCGGCAGAGCCTCGTCCTCGTCGTCGACCGGTGCACCGGAACCGGCGTACGGCTCGATGGTGTTTTCCCAGTCGGTTTCGATCCACTTGGTGTAGATGTCGAACTTCTCGCCGTCACCGACGAATGCCGGGTTCTCGACGATGTGGCGGTGGAACGGGAGGACGGTCGCGAGGCCGTCGATCTCGAACTCGGCCAGAGCGCGCGATGCCCGCTGGAGGGCTTCTTCGCGGGTGGCGCCGGTGACGATGAGCTTGGCGAGCATGGAGTCGAACTGTCCGCCGATGACGTCGCCGGCAACAACACCGGAATCGACGCGGACGCCGGGGCCCGTGGGCTCACGGTAGACGGAGACCGGGCCGGGGGCGGGCATGAAGCCGCGGCCGGCGTCTTCACCGTTGATGCGGAACTCGAAGGAGTGTCCACGCGGGGTGGGATCTTCCTTGATGGAGAGTTCTTCGCCGTTGGCGATGAGGAACTGCTGACGCACCAGGTCGATGCCCGCGGTCTCTTCCGTGACGGGGTGCTCGACCTGCAGGCGGGTGTTGACCTCGAGGAAGGAGATGGTGTCGCCCTGAACCAGGTACTCGACCGTTCCGGCGCCGTAGTAGCCGGCTTCCTTGCAGATGGCCTTGGCGGACGCGTGGATGCGTGCGCGCTGGTCGTCCGTCAGGAACGGAGCCGGAGCCTCTTCGACGAGCTTCTGGAAGCGACGCTGCAGTGAGCAGTCGCGGGTACCGGCGACGACGACGTTGCCGTGCTGGTCGGCGATGACCTGAGCCTCGACGTGGCGGGCCTTGTCCAGGTACTGCTCGACGAAGCACTCGCCGCGACCGAAGGCTGCGATGGCCTCACGGGTGGCCGACTCGAACAGCTCGGGGATTTCCTCGATGGTCTGGGCGACCTTCATGCCGCGTCCACCGCCGCCGAAGGCAGCCTTGATCGCAACCGGTACGCCGTATTCCTTGGCGAATGCGACGACCTCGTCTGCGCCCTTGACGGGGTCCTTGGTGCCGGCAGCCATCGGAGCCTTCGCGCGTTCTGCGATGTGGCGAGCGGTGACCTTGTCGCCGAGGTCGCGGATGGACTGCGGTGACGGACCGATCCAGATGAGGTTCGCGTCGATGACGGCCTGGGCGAAGTCGGCGTTCTCGGAGAGGAAGCCGTAGCCGGGGTGGATGGCGTCGGCGCCGGACTTCTTGGCGGCATCGAGGATCTTGTCGAACACGAGGTAGGACTCGGCGGACGTCTGTCCGCCGAGGGCAAATGCCTCGTCTGCGAGCTTCACGAACTGCGCTTCTGCGTCGGGCTCGGCGTAAACGGCAACGCTGCCGTAGCCGGCATCCTTGGCCGCCCGGATGACCCGTACCGCGATTTCACCGCGGTTCGCGACAAGCACCTTCGTAATGTGCGCGCTGGCATGACTGGGCACTGAGCCTCCTGTGGTTCGCATAGTCTGTCTCCGCGGTGTATTCCTCTGGGATTTCACCATCGGGGGATTGGCATCACTTCGGAGTGTATGCATCGCTTCGGCGCTGGCTGTAACCGGATCGCTAAAGCCCACTCCGGCTTAGGAAACGGTTTCGAAAACTACCGATGAGTAGCTGCCGGAGGTGCCGGTGTCCGGTTCGGCGACGATTTCTTCGACGGTCCGGCGCAGTGCGGCCACGTAGGCGTGAACCGCGGCGTTCGCCGTCTCGTTGCCTGGATACCTGACTGCGAGATTGAGGCCTTGGGGTGTGCGGTTGATCCAGATGTATACGTCGTGCGTGTATGCCTTGCTTCGAAGTGCTCTGGCGTTCCATTCGGGCCACTGTGCGGCCTCGGGTACAAAGCGAACGTCCATGTAGGACACCACGAATCGCGGTCGAATCGGGGTTTCGAGGTGCTCACCGATCCGATCGAACGGGACCGCGGCGGCAGGCTTGACCGAAGCGATCGATTCGGCGGCGCGTGTTGCGAGGTCGCCGAACGAACAGTCCGATCCAACGGCGAACTCGACCGGGCACAGTCCGACGAACCAGCCGAGCGCACCCGCCCACTCCTGAGCGCTGCGGGTGTGAACCGGCGTCACGACCTCGAATTGATCGGACCCCGCGACTTCGCGACCTACGGCCGCAAGTCCGCCGAGTAGTCCGGCGAAATAACCCACGCCGGCGGCTGCACACGTCGAACTGAAGGCCTTGGACTGCTCGGCGTCGAGTAGCCAGGTCGACAGGCCGTTCTGAGAATCGGTTCCGCGTTCACCGATCGGTAGCGGGAACTGGGGTAACCCGTCCGTTCCGAGAGCCTTACGCCAGATCTCCACCGCAGCCTTCTCGGCTTCCATGTCGGCCATCTGCTCGCGTTCGACGGCACCGAAATCGACGTAGCTGCCCACCGGGAACAGATTTGCAGCGCTGCCGGTCGAGGCCTCGCGGTACAGCGCTGCAATCTCGTGAGCGACCAGCACGATCGAGAAACCGTCGATGATCGAGTGGTCCGCCGCGAAGAACACGGTGAACGGACCGTCGCCACCGCGGGGCGTCAACGTCGCGAAGACGTACGACGGCCAACTGTGCGGGGACGCGTAATCGTCGAACAGGCGGTGAAGGTGGTCGAAGTTGTCCTGGCTGGACGCGTCGTAGCCGTGGCTGACGACCCCGATGTCGATTCCGCCGATCGGGACGGTGTGCCGGGTGATCTCGCCACTCGAGGGCTCGAGGACGGTATGCGAGCGCAGAACTTCATGACGGTCGATCCAGCGGCCGAGGGCGACTCGGAACGCATCGACATCGAGCGGGCCGGAAATCTCGAAAGCTGTTCCCAGCCAAGACTTGTCGCCCGCGCCTGCAGCGGAACGGTTGAGATGTGCCTCGTGAATGTAGGAGACGGGCCGCGGATCCGGAACCCAAGGCCCGGTTGCGCACGGCAACCATTCGACGAGTGCGCCGGCCGGAATCGCATAGTCGGCCAGTTCGGTGAACTCCATGTTTTCAGCCCCGCAAGTGCCGCTTGATGCGCGCGAGCATGGCCGACATTCCGCGCAGACGGAGCGGGCTCACAGCTTCTGCGAGACCGAGCGCCGAATAGAAGTCGTCGGGTACACCGAGGATCTCGTCCGCGCTGTGACCGTCGAGCCCCTGCGCGAGGATCGATGCGAAACCACGCGTCGTGGGAGCCTCGGGGGGCGCGCTGAAGTACAGACGGACGTTGTCGCGATCCGAATCGTCGACCGAGAGGAACAGCGGCGACTGACATTCGGGGACCGGCTCCATCGCGCTCTGCTCGAGCTCCGCCGGCAACGGCGGTAGCTCTCGGCTGAACTCGAGAAGAAGGGTGAGCTTGTCCGAGGCGCCGACGGCTGCGAAGTCGTCGACGATCTCGGCCAGAGCCGAAGGAAGAGTGCTCATGACGCCGATACGGAGGAAGGAACTGCGCCGGGCTCTTCGCCCTGGACGATCGGGACGCGCACTGCATTGCCCCACTCTGTCCAGGAACCGTCGTAGTTACGAACGTTCGGGTAGCCGAGAAGATGGGTCAACACGAACCAGGTGTGGCTGGAACGCTCACCGATGCGGCAGTACGCGACGATGTTGTCGTCGGCCGACAGACCGCCGTAGATCTCGCCGAGTTCGGTGCGGGTGCGGAAGCGGCTGTCCGGTGCCGCCGCCTTCGCCCACGGGATGCTGAGAGCGCTGGGAATGTGTCCACCGCGCAACGCACCCTCTTCGGGGTAGTCGGGCATGTGGGTGCGCTCGCCGGTGTACTCCTGCGGAGATCGCACGTCGATGAGCGGCCCGTCGCCCAAGTGTGCAAGTACGTCGTCCTTGAATGCGCGGATGGGAGCGTCGTTGCGCTTGACGACCGGGTAATCCGTTGACGTGATGTCGGGAACGTCGAATGCGGTGTCACGGTTCTCGGCGATCCACGCATCGCGGCCACCGTCGAGAAGACGGACGTCCTCGTGGCCGAACAGAGTGAAGACCCACAGTGCGTAGGCGGCCCACCAGTTGCTCTTGTCGCCGTAGATGACGACGGTGTCGTCGCGGCTGATGCCCTTGCGGTTCATCAACTCTGCGAACTTCGCACCGTCGATGTAATCGCGGGTGACCGGATCGTTGAGGTCGAGATGCCAGTCGATCTTCACTGCGCCGGGAATGTGGCCGACGTCGTACAACAACACGTCTTCATCGGATTCGACGACCTTGAGGCCCGGCGTACCGAGATTCGCCGAGAGCCATTCCGTCGAGACCAACCGGTCGGGATGCGCGAACTCGGCAAACGCGGTTGAGGGATCGGGGGCAACGGGCACGGGCGTACTCCTGAAGACGAATCGTTCGGTTCGAACACGGACTTGATCGATTCTATGCGCTGCGCGCAAGGGGAGACGCCCGGAAGCAGGTTCTGCCTGCTCGTACCCGTTGCCGACCCTAAATCCTCGGTGTTCCTGCCCCGACGCTCGAATCTCTCAATTGTTCGGTGACACTTCCGATCGGCGTCACGCCCCGGGCGCAGACTTCCCTCAGAATCCGGTCGAGATCGGTGAGGAAATTCACCATGGTTTCGTTTGCCGTGTCGGTGTCCGGGAAGCGCGAACGCAGCGAGAGACCACGGTTCGTTCGCGAAATCCAGAACTGGGCATCGTCGGCGACCGTCACATTGCTGATGTGATGAGCGTTGAGGAGATCATGATCGTCGGTGCCGGGTAGTTTGCGGTAATCGATGTACGACACCATGAAGACGTCGGTGCGCGTGCGTCGAATCTTGTCGCCCAAAGCATCTCGAACCTGGGCCATGGTGACGCCCTCGAGCGTCAACGCAACTCGGAACGACGCGTGCGTATGTGCAAGGGATGCACCGAAATCCGCATCGGGAGTGATCTGGACCGTGATCGGCGCGCTCGTGGTGAGCCAGCCGATGGCGTCGGCCCAGCGTGGATCTTTGCGGATGTGCAGCGGGAATTGCAGTGGAAGCGTCGCCTGTCCGGTGAACGAGTGGACGGAAAGTCCCATCGCAGTGAGGATTCCGGTGAACACGCTACCGCCGGCGGATAGGCAGATCTCGTCGAACTTCGCGGTCAGTTCCTCGTCGAGCAGCACGCGCACATCGGCGCCCTGAGGCGCGGGCTTTCCTGCCTCGACGCCGAGATCCAAGGGGAAACTCGGCGATGTGCCACCACAAATCTCGTAGAACCTTGCCCACTCTCGGATTCGAGGGTCGTTGTCGACGGGAAGCAGAGCGTCGGCCTCCAGTTCGCAGTACCGCACGAAACTTCCCGGGTCACCCAGTCGGCTCATCACTGCGTCGACGGCCTCGTGGTCGGTCAGTTCGGGTATGGCGATCAGTCCCTCGTAGATCTGTCGCAGTTCCCCGAGAGCGATGACCAACGAGTAGCCGTCGACGAGGGTGTGATCGAAGGCGCTCAGGACCGTGTAGTGCTCTTCGCGTTCGACCGTGGCAAACGTGTAGGCGGGGAAGGTCAGTGGATCGCATACCGTCGTGAATCGCTTCTTGAGGTGCGCTCGGAGGTCTTCGGTCGAATCGAACTTCACAGGTTCCGAAGTCTCGATGTGTGTGCCGTCGGGATCGAGTCCCATTCGGGTGGTGGTGAACTCGCCCACCTCGAATCCTGTGTGCAGAGTGTCATGGCGACTGATGAACAGGCGCAGCGCGAGATCGAGTGCGGGCCGATTCAGTTCTCCGGGAAGGTCGAATGCGGCTGCCATCCACACACTCCGGCCCATGCCGTGTGTTCGCGCAGTCTCGAGATGGAAATGTTGGTTGTACGACGGTGGTACTTCCGACTCGGTGACGGCGCCGTCCGCGGGCTGGAGCGACCATTCGGTGACGATTCCGGGCTCGAGTCCGTATCGATCGATCGAGGTGACGTGCATCAGGACGCTCCCTCTGGTGCCGAGAACGAGTAGTCGCCCTGAGCTGCAACAGTTTTGATGATCTTGGAGACGTGCTCGGCGAAGCGGGTGGCCGATTCGTGGGCAATGGGGGTGTCAGGGTGGGACACGGCGATCCAGGTGCCGGTGTGCATCCGGTTGATCCACATCGACGCGATCTGCGTCTCTTTGCCGCCGACGATTCCCGTTGCCTTCGTCTCGGCGTAACTGTATGGATCCGGCATGCGGCGGCCGTCGATGTACGAGACGATCGGCGGCGGGGTGAGCGTCTTCGACAATCCGCCGGGTGCGGAATCCGACTCGGCCAAGCTCGACAGAACCAGATCGATGACTTGCTGCACAGAGACATCGAGGAGTGCCTTGCCGTCGTGGTACCCCTGCTGCCCGAGCTTTGCCAACTCGGTGAAGCGTCGCTTGTCGTCGACGTCGATGCCGACCGGGATCAGGTTGATGTACCAGCCCTGTGCAAACGAGTCGGCCTCGGTTCGTGTGCTGACCGGCGAGAGGGCGATGTACTTGTCGCGTCCGGCCAGTTCGAATTCCGCAATCGCGAGGGCGGTGAATATTCCACCGATGAAGTTGGCGCCGTTGGCTTTACAGACCGCACCGAACCTTTCGCACTCATTGTCGTCGGCCAGGTCGAAGCGTGAACCGATAGCCGGTTTGGGCGCGTCTTCCGCCCCGAGCGGGAGCGGAAATCCGGGGAACGAGCCGCCGCTGCGCATGAGGTAACCGAGCCACTGGTGCACTTCGGGGGACTGCATCGTCAGTTCGGTTGTTCGCTCGCGTTCGACGCGACCGAACTGTGCGTAACTTCCCGCGGGGCCTAGTTCGGGATGTGACCCGGTCGTTTCCGCGGCGTAGAGCTGACGCAATTCCGCGTACATCAGCACCATCGAGTTCATGTCCGAATGGGCGTGGTCGACTGCGTGGAACAGGGTGAAGCTCGGATCGGCTTCGAGGTCGGCATGGTGGTGCTCGACGGCGCCGAACACGAAGGCCGGCCACTGAAGGGCACTGGTTTCCGTTGCGAACTTGGTTGCGACGAGTGCGCGGATCGCCTCGGATTCGGAGACGTCGTCGCCGACGCGGTACTCGAGTTCGATGCTCTCGACCGGCACCACGTGTCGACGGACCTCGAACGCGGTGTCCGCAGCGTCGGTGGTTGCTTCGTCGAAGGAGAACCAACTGTGGAGCGTGTCGTGGCGACGGACGTAGCGCTGCAGGGCTCGCGTCATGGCGTCGCGGTCGAGTGTTCCTGCGAAATCGAAGGCGATACCGATCCACGGAGACTGCGGATCGCCCTTCTCTGCGGTGACGCGGGCGCGTCGCAGGTGGCGATCCTGCATCGTGGTCGGGGGTAGTTCTCGGTCGATCTCGGCTTCGGCGGCTCGTTGAGCGGAAGCATGCGTGACGCCCCATTCGATTACCCGTCCAGGAAGCGGGTGCCAATGGGTGATCAAGTTCAGATCCATCGAGTAGAACTCCTGCGTGTGTCGTCGAGAAGCCTGCTCTGAAAATGGGCAGACGACGAACTATCCCATCTGGGGGACTGAATTGTCCGAAATACTACAATCTAAACAAGAACAGGTTCTAGAAGCGTCGTGTTCGATTAGGATCATTCGGTGCTTCCGGACCCTTTAGGTGACGCTGTCGGCGCCGACCACAAGGGCGGACGGCGAGCTGGTTCTCTGACGCCCTGGCTCGGGTTGGCGACGAGTCTGGCGGCGGCGTTCATGCAGTTGCTCGACGCGACGATCGTCAACGTCGCGCTTCCGAGCATCGCCGTCGATCTTCAAGCAGGCGTATCGGCGCAGTTGCTCATGGTCAGCGTGTACATCCTGGCTTTTGCGTGTTCGTTGATCACCGCGGCCAGGTTGGGGGACCTGTTCGGTCGTAGGGTTGTTTTTCTGACCGCCCTGTTCGTATTCGTCGCGGCCTCGTTGCTGTGCGGGCTCGCTCAGAGCGCGACGATGTTGATCGTCTTCCGGGGTTTGCAAGGGTTGGCGGCCGGTTCGATGTCCGCCCAGACGTTTGCCATCATCTCGGGTCTGTTTCCGAAGGCCAGGCATCCGCGAGTGTTCGGGATCTACGGTGCGACCATCGGGCTCGCAACGGTCAGTGGGCCTCTGATCGGCGGGCTGCTGATCGAGTGGAATCTCTTCGACTGGGGCTGGCGCCTGATCTTCTTCGTCAACATTCCGATCGGCATCGCCGCCTTGATTCTCGGGTATTTCCATCTCGTCGATGCTCGCGCTGAGCATGTGCGCTCACTGGACCTCATCGGCGCCGCACTGTCATCGCTGGCGCTGTTCCTGCTGATCCTTCCCCTGGCCGAGGGAAGGGCGCGTGGATGGCCCACAGGTCTTGTTGTCATGCTCGCGATGTCGGTGCCGGTGGCATTGGCGTTTGTGCTCTACGAATCGCGTCTGGCGAAACGAGGCGGCGATCCGGTCCTTCGTCTGGAGCTTTTCCGCGACCGAGCCTTCGCGATCGGCGCGGTTCTTGCGTTCGTATTCTTCGGAACCCTGACTTCGTTGATCTTCACCATCAGTCTCACGCTTCAGTTCGGGTTCGGGTTCTCCGCATTGCGAGCGGGCGTGATGACGCTCCCGTGGGCCGTCGGCATGGGCGTGGCTGCGGTTCTCTCATCCGCGGTGTACCGGATGCTTGGAAACCGCGTTCTGATCTTGGGGATGGTCGTCTTTGCCGGCTCGCTGATCGCGTTGTCGGTCATCCTCGAACACGAAGGAACTGATCCACGCTGGCTCGCGCTCGCCGGTCCTCTCCTCCTCGGGGGCGCAGGGCTCGGACTGTTCGTGGCGCCACTGCAGACCGCGATCCTCGCGACGGTCGAACCCGCGCACGCGGGTTCGGTGTCGGGGCTGCTACCGACCGTTCAGCAGGTTGGCAGCTCGATCGGACTGGCCTTGATCGGAGTGGTGTTCTTCTCGCTCGTCGCGGGGCAAGCTCCGCAAGCAGTGCAGGGGGAGCGGCCCGAGTACGTTGCGAATCTTGAAGCTGCCGGCGTGAATCCCGGCCTGGTCGACATCGCCGAAAAGGCATTTGTCGATTGCGCGACAAGTCAATTGGCATCCGGAACACCGATGGAGGTGGCGCCGGAATGTCGCCGCGAAGGAACTGCCGGCGCCGGGGGCCAATCCGTTCAAGTGGCAGTTGATGCCGCGTACGCATCTACTCGCGCGGCGGCTGGCGAAGCGTTTCTCGAAGCCCAACGCCGCGTGCTCGCGATCATCGCAGCAATTGCGCTCGGCATCGGATTGGCCTCGACTGCCCTGCCGCGGGTCAATTCCCCAGTCTGAAAAAAATACCCTTGACTCGAACGGGTGTTCGAGTATTCTCCTGAGTAGGGGATCGGGGGATTCAATGAGCGTGCTGTTGTCGGATGTGGTGTCCGGTTCTGCAGTGGGGTTGCGCGGACGACTGTGGCGGTTGACGGCTTCTGAGTTGCGTGCTGCTGCGGTGTCGGCGAGTGTGGAGATTCTTCGTCTCGAGGCTGTGCGGGTGGCGGTGGTGGACGAGTTGTCGTTGCGGCCGGATGATCAGGTGATCGCCAGCCGCGGGGTGGGTTGCTGGTTGGCGGCGAACACGATGCTGCAGGTTCGGGACGGGAAGAAGATCGCCGCGTTGGGTGCGGCGCTGCGGCTGTTTCCGGCGGTGGCTGCCCGGTTCGATGTCGGGGACTGCTCCTTCGATCATGCCGTGTTGATCGTGGCGTTCTGCGAGTCACCACCGAAGGGCATGCCGGAGGAGGCGCTCCCTCGCTGTATCGATTTGTTGTTGGCTGCGGCATCCGGTGTGGAGGCCACGACCACGAAGGTACGGAACGTGATCGCGACCTTGGAGCGAGTGTTCGAATCCGATGAGATTCCGCCCGCCGAAGATACCGATCGGAACGAGCTCCGGATCGCGTCGACGTTGAACGGTCGGGTGGTGGTGCGCGGAGATTTCGATGCCCTCACCGGGGAAATGTTGTTGTCGGCGTTGTCGAACCTGACGATGCCCACCCCGGCACCCGATGGAACCCCCGATGCTCGGTCTGCGGCGAAACGGACGGCGGACGGGTTCACGGAACTGATCCGCCGCTATCTGGACTGCGCGAAGACCGGTTTCGATGGTGGGCAGCGTCCGCACGTGAACGTGCACATCAACGCCCGTGATCTTGCGGAGCACCGGGACTGCGCCGCCGCACCCTCGCCCGATGGTGGTGGAGTGGCTGTGTCGGATCTCGATGTCGGGCACATGCCCTGGCTGGGGCCACTGTCTGTATCGCAGACCAGACTCCTCGGCTGCGACTGCTTCCTCTCGACCGTGCTGCTCGACGACCACGGGGCGCCACTCGATGCGAAACCCGGGAAACGGTTGGTCTCTGCGGAGCAGCGCGTGGCGTTGATCGCCCGGGACAAGGGGTGCGCGTTCCCGGGCTGCGCGTGCGTGCCCGCGTGGACGGATGCGCACCATATCCGGCACTGGGCGAACGGCGGGCCGACGGTGATGAGCAACCTTGTCCTGCTGTGCCGTTCGCATCATCGATTGATGCACCGCAAGTCCGGGTTCGTCGGGAAATGGGTGATCCGCATCGGGGTCGACAACAAACCCTGGTTCATCCCACCGCCCTCGATCGACCCCGGCCAGCACCCGCGGCCGGCGAACACCACATTCAAAACCTGAGGGGGCAAACCTCTTCGGCGACAACAAAACGACCAGCTTCGCACCGGCATTAACCCGATGCGAGGCTGGTCAGTGGTGCTTGGAGAAAACGTGCGTGGAGAAAACGTGCTTGGAGAAATCGTGTCAGAAGATGCTCTGCGTGCGCCAGAGATCCGAGACGGAAACCCCGACACGCTCGAGAAGTGTTCGTACCAAAGGTAATCCGATACCGATGACACTCGAGGGATCACCCTCGATCCTCTCCACGAACCAGCCGCCGAGACTGTCGAGCGTGAATGCTCCGGCGACTTGGAGCGGTTCGCCCGTTGCCAGGTATGCCTCGAGATCTTCGGTGGACGGTTGCGCGAAATGAACCACTGTTGCGCTGTGATCCGAGGCCATGCGAACGATGCGGCCGTCGGCGACGCGCAGGACACAGTGCCCGGTCAAGAGAGTGGCGCTGCGTCCGGCCATTGCGGCCCATCGCTTTCGGGCGATGTCTACGCTGCCCGGCTTGCCTTGAAGTTGCCCGTCGATCAGGAGCATCGAATCGCACCCGACAACGACTACGTCGGTGAGATTGTCGGCGGCGAGGCCGGGAACGATCTCGGCGGCCTTGGCTTCCGCCAGCACCGTCACGACTTTTTCGGGAGCGGCGTCGGGGCCGAGGTTGTCGGCAATCTTGTCCTCGTCGACGCCGGAGACACGCACAAGCGGCGAAACCCCGGCCGCCCGCAGAACTGCGAGGCGAGCCGGGGACGCTGAAGCTAGAACCAGTTGAGTCACGTCAGCAAGTGATCGTCAGCTGCGACGGATCGCGGGGTTCAGGTACGCGTACGGCGAGAACGGCGCACGCGTGCGGTGGAACTGAGTCGGATCGCCCCAGGTCTCCGCGGGAACATTCGACTCGGGAGCCTGACCGCTGCCGGCAGCCGCGGCAAGCACGCTTACCAGTGCCGCGATCTCGACGTCGGTGGGCGAACCCTTGACGATCTTGATGACCGACGCGTCGGAGGTCGACGTCTCGGTCAGCTCCGTGAGCGAAGCGTCCGTCGCGCTTCCCTCGACGACCGCACCGTTGGTCGGTGCAGTCTCCGCCAGTGCGACATCTTCGCTGAGAATGTCCTCGGTGGTTGCGGTCATAGGGGAATGTTCCCATGCTTCTTGGGCGGAAGGGAAACGGCCTTGCGCTCGAGCAGTCGCAACGCGGAAACGATTTGTCCGCGGGTGTGCGACGGAGGAATGACAGCGTCGACGTATCCGCGCTCAGCGGCGACGTACGGGTTGACGAGGGTGTCCTCGTACTCGTTCTGCAGCTTGAGGCGCAATGCATCGACGTCTTCGCCGTTCTTCGCGGCTTCGAGAAGCTGCTTGCGGTAGACGAATCCGACAGCTCCGGATGCACCCATGACGGCGATCTGAGCGGTCGGCCATGCCAGGTTCACGTCGGCGCCCATGTGCTTGGAGCCCATGACGTCGTACGCTCCGCCGTAAGCCTTGCGGGTGATGACCGTGATCTTGCCGACCGTTGCTTCGCCGTACGCGTAGAGGAGCTTCGCGCCGCGACGGATGATGCCGTTGTATTCCTGCTCGGTTCCGGGGAGGAAACCGGGAACGTCGACGAGGGTGATGATCGGGACGTTGAACGCGTCGCAGGTACGCACGAAGCGTGCGGCCTTCTCCGAGGCGTCGATGTCGAGGCAGCCCGCGAACTGGGTGGGCTGGTTGGCGACGATGCCGACCGAGCGGCCGTCGACGCGACCGAAACCGACGATGATGTTCATCGCGCGCTCGGCCTGGACCTCGAGGAACTCGTCGTCGTCGAGGATGCGACGGATGACCTCGTGCATGTCGTACGGCTGGTTGGCCGAATCCGGGATGAGGGTGTCGAGTTCGATGTCCTCAGCGGTCAGGCTGTCTTCGATCGAACCGACGATCGGGTCGGTGATCTCGCCGCGGGGAGCTGCTGCCTGGTTGTTGGACGGCAGGTAGCTGAGCAGGTCCTTGACGTAGTCGAGGGCATCCTGCTCGCCGGAAGCGACGTAGTGGGCGACTCCGGACTTGACCATGTGGGTGCGAGCACCACCGAGGTCTTCCATCGTGACGTCTTCGCCGGTGACTGTCTTGATGACGTCGGGGCCGGTGACGAACATCTGGGAAGTCTCGTCGACCATCACGACGAAGTCGGTCAGTGCGGGGGAGTAGACGTGGCCGCCGGCGGCGGGTCCCATGATCAGTGAGATCTGGGGGATGACACCCGAGGCCTGGACGTTGCGGTGGAAGATCTCGCCGTAAAGGCCGAGCGAGACGACGCCTTCCTGAATGCGCGCGCCTGCACCTTCGTTGATGCCGACGAGGGGGCGACCGGTGCGGATCGCGAGGTCCATGACCTTGACGATCTTCTCACCGTAGATTTCGCCGAGCGATCCGCCGAAAACGGTGGCGTCCTGTGAGAAGACACAGACGTCGCGGCCGTCGATGGTGCCGTAACCGGTGACGACGCCGTCGCCGACCGGGCGGTTGTCAGCGAGACCGAAGTTCACACTTCGGTGCCGTGCCAGTGCGTCGAGTTCGACGAAGGAGCCCTCGTCGAGGAGGGCGGTGATGCGCTCGCGGGCGGTCAGCTTGCCTTTGGCGTGCACCTTGTCGATGGCGGCTTCGCCGCTCGGTGCCTGCGCCTGGGCTTGGCGATTCCGCAGGTCCGCGAGCTTTCCCGCGGTCGTGTGGATATCGGGTGCGGCCGCCGCCTCCGGCGCGTTCGGCTCTTGGACAGTGGTCATGGACGTGAGCTTAACGAGAGTGCGTGGGGGGCTTCGAAGGCAGGTCCGATTGTCGCTGTCTTGCAGGCTCAAGCTACTGACCAGTACATTCTCGCTGTCGTCATAGGCTGGGGCTATGTGGACCGACTTGAACCGCCCGCCCCTCGACGGCAATGCCCTACGACGCGCACTCGTGCGCAGTGACAACGACGACGCGCGCGTTTTCTGGAACCGCCTCGACGTTGTCGAGGAGACCGGTTCGACGAACGCGGATCTCCTTGCGCGAGCGGCAGATCCGGATGCCGACCGTCACGTTCTGATCGCCGAGTATCAGGCGAGTGCCCGCGGCCGTCATTCGCGCACTTGGGTGAGTCCGCCGCAAGCGCAGATCTCGATGTCGGTTCTGCTGTCGATGCCCGGAATGAATCTCACGGACATGGGTTGGCTCCCGCTACTGTCGGGAATCGCGGTCGTCGACGCGCTGCGGAACGTGGCCGAAGTGCCCGCAGAACTCAAGTGGCCGAACGACGTTCTCATCGGTGACAAGAAGGTCGCCGGAATTCTGGCCGAGGTGGCAAGGACAGCGCCCGATCCCGCGGTGGTGGTGGGCATCGGGTTGAACGTGAGCCTGGGTGTCGAGGAGCTGCCCGTCCCGACCGCTACATCACTCCTCATCGAAGAAGCATCGACTGTCGACCGCGACACCCTCGTTCGAGCAATTGCCCGTGAGTTGGCGACGCAATTCCGTGCTTGGGAATCATCGAAATGGGATACATCTGTGTTGGCTGCCGAATACCGGCAGCGTTGCGGGACGCTGGGCAAACGAGTCCGCGCGGTCTTGCCGGGCGACAAGGAGGTGTTCGGTATCGCGACCGACATCGACACTTCCGGCCGCGTTGTCATCGAAATCGAGGGAACAGATGGGGAGACCTTTGCGGTCGCTGCGGGTGATATCACGCACCTTCGGGCCGCCCCGGTAGCCGAATCGTGAGCCTTGCCGGATTTTCTGGCACCAAAGTGCTAATTTTTGGCCCTGGCCGGTTTTCGAACCAACCGTCCGTCCTTCATTTCATTTAACTGCGGGATTTACTGAGCTGCCTAGGGGCGTCATGACCACACCGATCGTTGTTCCGACCGAAGCCGAGACGGCCGAGAGCGCTCGCCGCGTACTCACCGGTGTGACGGTGCTGCTCGGTGTCCTCACATTGGGCCTGGGTATCGCCGTACTCGCATGGCCGGATGCCACCCTTTTCGTGGTCGCGGTGGTAATTGCGATTCAGTTGTTCGGATTCGGAATCGTCCAGATCATCCGTTCGTTCGCGGACGTGACGGCTTCGGGTGGAACTCGGACGCTTGTCGCGATCTCCGGCGCGTTGGCAGTGCTCCTCGGATTCCTTGTTCTCCGTAGCCCTTTGCAGACGGTGGTTCTGATCGCATTGGTGATCGGTGCCTGGTGGGTATTCCGTGGCGTTCTCGATCTGGTCGACGCGGCGTCCGGGCACACCGTCGATCGCGGTCTGTCGATCGTGCTCGGAGTCATCAGCATCGTCGCGGGTGCAATCGTCCTTCTGCAGCCCGAACTCTCGCTCGACGTCTTCCGCATCGTGGTCGGCGTGTGGATGGTGCTGTACGGCATCATCATCGTCGTGACCCCGTTGGTGCTGCGAAAGATCGCGCAGCCCTGAGCGTTGCCCTGAACGTGGGTGTGCCTGAAAGTCGGTGTGCCTGAAAGTCGGTGCGGGATGGCAGACTTCCCGTCATGGGATATCCCGAAGACGCCCTCGCTCAGGACGAGGAACTGATACTGCATCGCCATCCTCATTGGAAGATGTTGGTGCTTCCGGCGCTGACGTTCGTGCTTGCGACGGCCGTCGCCGGGTTCTTGTTGGGCCTCGCACAGACGAGATTGGACGGCACGGCTCGCACCGTGTCGTCCATTGCCATCGGAATCATCTGGCTCGGTGTCGTGGCCTGGCGATCGGTTGCACCGTTCACGGTCTGGAAGTTCACGCACTTCATCGTCACCGATCGGCGAGTGCTCATCCGCCACGGAGTGCTCACGCATACCGGTATCGACATCCCCATGGGGCGGATCAGCAATGTTCAGTTCCGCCACGGCTTGATCGATCGAATGCTCAAGACCGGAACTCTGGTCATCGCCTCTGCCAGTGACGATCCGCTCGAGTTCGACGACATTCCTGACGTCGAGCACGTTCACGCCCTGCTGTATCACCAGGTTTTCGATTCCATGCAGCAGCCACCATCGCAGCCACCGCAACGGCCGGCGGGTGAAAACGACGACCCGAACGATCGAAATGGCTGGTAATCAACGTGCAAAGGCGTGTTGTCCGTAGTCTGTTCGTGTGACTGCCGTATTGCTAGCCGAAGACGACGAGGCCATTGCTGCACCCCTCTCCCGCGCACTGGGGCGTGAAGGGTATTCGGTGACGGTCGAACCGACCGGACCCGCTGCGTTGCAGCAGGCGCTCGAAGGTGATTTCGATCTGTTGATTCTCGATCTCGGCCTTCCGGGCATGGACGGCCTCGAGGTCTGTCGACAGATTCGTGCGCATCGCACCTCGCTCGCCGTGCTGATGTTGACCGCCAGGACCGACGAAGTCGACTTCGTGGTCGGGTTGGACGCCGGCGCCGACGACTACGTCAGCAAGCCGTTTCGTCTCGCCGAGTTGATGGCACGTGTGCGGGCACTCCTGCGTCGCCACGGTGGCCGCGAGGACACGATCGTCGAGGTCGGTGGCATCAGGCTCGAGCCCGCGGCACGACGCGTACTCGTCAACGGCTCCGAAATCGCCTTGGCCAACAAGGAATACGAACTTCTGCGGGTCCTCCTCGAGCATGCCGGGGAAGTAGTATCGCGCGATACGATCCTTCGTGAGGTGTGGGGCGACGTCGAGCTTCGTGGATCGAAGACGCTCGACATGCACATGTCGTGGCTGCGCCGCAAGATCGGTGACGAGGGCCCTGCCGTGGAACGCAGAATTGCCACCGTCCGCGGTGTCGGTTTCCGAATCAACACCGACTAACTTCTCGAGAATCAGGAACTGCCGGCATGCGGCGTCGCATATTGCAGTCGATTCTCGCTGTCGTGATCATGACGGCGTTGCTGCTGGGGGTTCCGCTGATCTACACGGCGTGGCTCTGGGTGGAGGACGTGACGCGAAGTGATCTCCGGGTGCGACTCGACCGGATGGCCGCTGAGGTCATCGCGCAAGAGGGGACGAACGGGCTCGTCGAAGGTGCGTTGAACACCGATTCGCTCAAGGTTCTCACCCCGAACGACGGGCGCCTCGTCGTCGTGTATCCGACCGTCGTCGACGGCGCTGCACGCGTCGACGTCGGTGAGGCGACGGTCAAGAACGCACTCGTCGAATCGCTCGCGATGGGAACGTCCGGCTCGTTGCGTCTCGAGGTGCCGTCGGAGAACTTGCGCACCCAGCAGAAGCAAGCGGTGATGGCCGTCGGTGTGCTCGTGCTTCTGTCCATCACGGCAGGCACCGTGGTCGCTGTGGTCACTGCACGTCGGCTTGCCGATCCGCTGCAGGATGTGGCCGACCGGGCGGCGCGCCTCGCCGAAGGTGACTTCCGGCCGGATCCTCGTCGGCACGACATCCCCGAACTCGACCGCGTGTCCGACGTCCTCGACGCGGCAACTGTGGAGATTTCGGTGCGGCTGCAACGAGAACGCGCGCTGGTCGCGGATGTCTCGCATCAACTGCGCAGTCGACTGACTGCAGTGCGGCTGCGCCTGGACGAGTTGTCCGTTCACGAAGATCCTGACGTCGTGAACGAGGCCGAGGAAGCCATGGCGCAAGTGGACAGGCTCACCGACGGAATCGACGACCTGATTCGCTCGTCGCGCACCAGTGGGTCATCGGCGAGTCTGGTGTCGGTAGTCGGCGAGCTGGAACAGGTGACCCGCGACTGGCAGGCTCAGTTCGACGGAGAGGGACGCAGGCTCCGCCTACGCGGCGATCGCGCGGTGATGGCCGCGACCACAGGTTCGCGTCTGCGTGAAGCTGTTTCCGTTCTGGTCGACAATTCGTTCGAACACGGTGAAGGTACGTGCACGGTGTCTGTCCGATTGATCGACGGTACCGGTCGCAGTTCGTCTCGTCGTGACTCGATGGTGTGCGTCGAGGTCACCGACGAAGGCTCCGGCGTGGAGAACGATCTTGCACCGCACATCTTCGACAGAGGATTTTCGGGGGCCGGGTCCACCGGCGTCGGATTGGCGCTCGCACGTGCACTGATCGAAGCCGACGGGGGCCGACTGGAACTGCAGAGGCGTAAGCCTGCCTTGTTCGCGGTCTTCCTGCCGGTGGCCAACACTGCGCCGACCGCGGACGTCGTTCCGCACCGCGAACCGCGCTGACCGAAAGGCTCGCGCAGACGGAAAACTCAGGAGTGCCCGAGCTCCTCTTCGGCATCAGGAATGACCGGGTCAGGCGCCGTGGTTTCGGATAACGCTGTGGTTTCGGATAACGCTGTGGTTTCGGACAATCCTGTGGTGTCGGACAGTTCGAGCGGTTCCGGATTCTCGTCGGGAAACACGAACTTGCGGAAGGCCCAGAATCGGAACGCCATCTGCAGCAGGTTGCCGATGACATATGCACTGATGAAGTCGGCGATGTTCTCCGTCGCCAAGCTGACTTCGGGTACACGCAGGTTGAAGACGTAACTGGAGATGTAGAGCGGGATGAAGCTGATGACGACGCCGATGGCGCTGATGATGAAGAACAGCGCAGCTTCGTGCGCTGGCTCACGGCCACCACGGTTCTTGAACGACCACTCGCGGTTGAGAATGTACGACGCGATCACCGCGACGACGCCGGCGATGATCTTGGCCGTGATCGGCTTGGATTCGAGGATCGACAGCTTGAGTGTGTAGAAGATGCCCGAGTCGATCAGGAAGGTCGTTCCGCCGACGATCGCGAATTTGATCAGCTCGCTGTGACGCAGAGCGATGTCACGAAACGGTTGGGGTATGCGGGCAATGACCCCGTCGACAAATGGCACAACAGATGAGTTTACGAAACGAAACCGCGTTACCACCAATTTGCCGCGGATTCATCAGCAGAATCACAGATTGGGAACGCTGAATGAACGGGCGAACGCGGCACATGACAACATAGAGAGCCGTGACCGGCAACAACGATCCCGCGCAGATCCCCGCCCGCCCGACCACCCCTCGACCGGCAAAAGCATCCATGCCCGTCGTCACCATGATCGGTGGCGGACAGTTGGCCAGGATGACTCACCAGGCGGCGGTGGCCCTGGGCCAGACGCTCCGAGTGCTCTCCGGGACTGCGGACGAGCCGGCAGCTCAGGTCAGCCCCGATGTCGTGCTCGGTAGCCACACCGACCTCGACGCTCTTCGCCGCGCAGCGGTCGGTTCCAACGCGTTGACTTTCGACCACGAGCACGTGCCGACCGAACATCTCGAGGTTCTTGTTGCCGAAGGCGTGAACGTTCAGCCTCCGCCGCAGGCTCTGATCTTCGCTCAGGACAAATTGCTGATGCGTCGCAAACTTGCCGAACTGGGCGCACCTGTACCCGCGTACGCCGAAGTGACGTGGGCGGAAGACGTCGTGCGTTTCGGTGCCGAACACGGTTGGCCGCTTGTCATCAAGGCAACCCGCGGAGGCTACGACGGCCGGGGCGTCTGGATCACCGATGATCAGGACGAAGCAGAAGCCATTGTCACCGAGCAGTTGGACAAGGGTGTTCCGCTGATCGTCGAGGAAATGGTCTCGATGCGTCGGGAACTGTCTGCCATGGTTGCGCGGTCGCCGTTCGGACAGGGCGCTACGTGGCCGGTCGTAGAGACCGTTCAGCGCAACGGCCAGTGCGCCGTCGTGATCGCACCTGCCCCCGCCCTTTCGAGTGCCGTTGCCGAGGAAGCCGAACAATTGGCGCTACGCATCGCTTCCGAGTTGGGTGTCGTCGGCTCGATGGCCGTCGAACTCTTCGAGACGACTGACGGCACTCTCGTGGTCAACGAGCTGGCAATGCGCCCGCACAACTCCGGTCACTGGACGATGGACGGCGCACGCACCTCTCAGTTCGAACAGCATCTGCGTGCCGTTCTCGACTACCCGCTCGGCGACACCTCGCCGATCGCGCCGGTCACGGTGATGGCAAACGTTCTGGGTGCGCCGGAAGCGCCCGAGATGACGATGGACGAGCGTGTCCATCACCTCTTCGCGCGGATGCCCGATGCGAAGATCCACCTGTACGGCAAGGGTGAGCGCAAGGATCGCAAGATCGGCCATGTCAACATCGTCGGCGGCGCCGGATCCATCGACGATCCGAATTACGTTGCCGCAGTTCGGGAACGCGCCGAGCGCGCAGCACATTGGCTTTCGTATGCAGTTTGGACCGACGGATGGGATGTACACGGTGAGTGAGAGCGCGCAGGTCGGCCTGATCATGGGCAGCGATTCGGATTGGCCGACCATGGAAGCTGCAGCCGAAGCTCTGGCCGAGTTCGGTATCCGCTTCGAGGTCGGTGTCGTCTCGGCGCATCGCACGCCTCAGCGGATGCTCGACTACGCCAAGGAAGCCGCGGGCCGCGGAATCAAGGTCATCATCGCCGGTGCCGGTGGCGCCGCGCATCTTCCGGGCATGGTTGCCTCGGCTACACCGTTGCCGGTCATCGGTGTTCCGGTGCCGCTCAAGTACCTCGACGGTATGGATTCACTCCTCTCGATCGTGCAGATGCCGGCCGGCGTCCCGGTGGCGACGGTCTCGATCGGCGGCGCTCGCAACGCCGGTCTGTTGGCTGCTCGGATCCTCGGCGCTTCGGATCCCGCACTGCAGCAGCGGATGGTGGCTTTCCAGGAGAGCCTCGAGGCGATGGTGCTCGACAAGGACAAGGCGCTTCGCGAGAAACTGCTGGGCTGATCTTCTCGTGTGTGCACGGCGTGGGCTGCCGCTGATCCGAGCGAGTCGGGGCAGCGCGCAGTCCGCATTCGTCACTCGCGTCGCGCTGTTCTACGCCGGGATTCTCGGCGCGGACATCCGCTTCGACAACGAGTCCGGGATCTTTGTCGCTTCCGGGCTGCGCGGCGGGTTCGCCAGAGGCGGAACAACTCTCGGTGGTGTGTACCTCACCCGGCGAAACACGACTCGATCCGTCCTTCGCCACGAGGCAGTTCACGCGGACCAATGGGCCAGGTACGGAATCGTATTCGGGCTGCTGTACCTGCGTGAGGAGTTGCGTCATCGCGGTCCGCGGAACCGATTCGAAATCGAGGCCGGTCTCGAAGACGGCGGTTACCGCACCTGAGTGAAAGCTCGTGAGTAAAAGCTACTCTTGGCGGCATGGCTCGTTTTCCGACTAGTGAACGCTTCGTCCGCTGGAGCGCGGAACATGCTCGCGGTGTGGACATCTGCATTGCGACGGTTGCCGCACTGTTCAGCGTTGTCGTTGCGGTCGAGGCGAGTCCGCTGGCGGTGTTCGTCTCGCTGGGTATGACCGTTCCGTTGGCATGGCGACGCTCACGCCCCGAACTCTCCGGCATGGTGATCGCAGGGTTCGCAGTTCTACACGTGATCTTCATCGGCAACACACTGCTCGCATCGGCCGTTGTCGTGCCCATCTCCCTGTACGCGCTGGCCGCCTATGGCGCTCGGTGGAGTTCGCTCACCGGCCTGGTGCTCGCGTTGCTCGGCTCGATTGCCGGAACTGTTCGATACTTCGGCTACGACGGAATCCCGGTGTCTTCGCAGGTCATGCAGTCCGTGGCCGTCATGATCTTCATGCTCGCGGTCTGGGCGTTCGGTGATTTGCGTCGAGTTCGCACCAAACAATTGGAAGGTCTGACCGAGCGCGCACGGTTGCTCGAACTCGAGCGTGCGCAGGAAGCGGAAATCGCGACGATCAGCGAACGCTCGAGGATTGCGCGCGAGATGCACGACATCGTCGCGCATTCGTTGACCGTTGTCATCGCTCAGGCTGACGGCGGACGCTACAGCGCGGCCAAGGATCCTCAGGCTGCAATCCAGGCGCTCGAAACCATTGCCTCCACCGGTCGCCAAGCGTTGACCGACATGCGATCGCTTCTGTCCGTCCTGCGTGAGGACACGCCCCGGGATTTCTCGGTGATCCCGGGCGCCGGTGATATCGACAGTCTCTTCCACGAGTTACGCAGCAGCGGACTCGACATCGCCGTCAGTGTGACCGGTGAACCACGCGAACTCTCTGCGGGTGCGGGGTTGACGGCCTATCGCATCGTCCAGGAATCGCTGACGAACGTTCTCAAACATGCGGGGCCAGGAGCGCAGGCGAGCGTCGAGATGACGTGGGCTGAAACCGAACTCGTTCTCGGCATCACCGACGACGGACGAGGCGGCAGCGCCGCGCTGGTCGAATCGTCACCAGGCGGACAGGGACTGATCGGAATGGCCGAGCGCGCCAAACTGCACGGAGGCAAAGTAACCGCCGGGCCGAAATCAGGCGGCGGATACAGTGTCCGGGCCGTCCTGCCGTATGAACGAACGTCTGGGTAGGTCTTGAAACGTCTGAAGGTCTTAAGGTGAGTGGCATGGACGAACACGTGGCTCCGATCGCAGTGGCACTGATCGACGATCAGCAGCTGGTCCGCGCAGGTTTTCGAATGGTCATCGACTCGCAGCCGGATTTGTCCGTGGTGGTCGAGGCTTCGGACGGTCAGCAGGCATTGACCGAGTTGGCGGCCCGTCATGTCGACGTCGTCCTGATGGATGTCCAGATGCCGAAGATGGACGGCATCGAGGCGACCCGTCGGCTCCTGGCCGACCCCGATGCGCCGAAGGTCGTGGTGCTCACCACCTTCGACAACGACGAGTACGTGATGTCGGCAATCAGGGCGGGCGCCAGCGGCTTCCTGCTCAAGGACGTGCCACCGGAACAGTTGCTCGACGCCATCCGCACCGTGCATCGCGGGGACGCGGTGATCGAAGCTCGGGCCACTCGGCGACTGCTTCAGCACGTCGGACCTCTCCTGGAAGGTTCGGCGCCCGAATCGCAGTTGCCCGAAGAGCTGACACCGCGCGAGGTCGAGGTGCTCGAGGCCATGGCGTACGGGCTGTCGAATTCGGAGATCGCCGCAAAATTCCACGTCTCCGAAACGACAGTGAAAACCCATGTCGGACGGGTTCTTTCGAAGACCCATTCACGTGATCGTGTGCAGGCCGTCGTCTTTGCCTTCCAGATCGGACTTGTCCGGCGCGCAGATCTCCTCGGCACCGAGGGCTGACGCGCAGCCCTGTTCAGTCCTACCCCGGGATGACACCGGGCTCTCCAAGATCGCCCCGCGCTCCGACGCGGAGACCACTTGCGCTGCAATAACGTCGATTCCGTCATAGCGAGAAGCTTTACGGAGGGCAAAAAATGCATGCGCACACCACGACGGAACCAGCCGCAGTGCCGGCGATCACTGCCCGCGGTGTCACCAAGGTGTACGGCACGGGTGAGACCACGGTTCATGCGCTCGGCGGGGTCGACGTGGACTTCGGTCGTGAGCGGTTCACCGCGATCATGGGCCCGTCCGGCTCCGGAAAGTCGACGCTCATGCACTGTCTGGCCGGGCTCGACACGGTTTCGGGCGGACAGGTTTTCCTGGGCGACACCGAAGTCACGAAACTCGGCGACACGGAACTCACCGAACTTCGACGCGAGCGAATCGGATTCGTCTTCCAAGCGTTCAACCTGCTGCCGGTGCTCACTGCTCGGGAGAACATGCTGCTGCCGATGAAGCTGGCGGGTAGTGAACCCTCGCCCGAGTGGATGGACGAGGTGATCGGGAAACTGGGCCTGTCGAAGCGCCTCGACCACCTGCCGCACGAGTTGTCCGGTGGTCAGCAGCAGCGTGTAGCTGTCGCCCGCGCACTACTGCCGCAGCCCGACGTGATCTTTGCCGACGAACCCACCGGAAATTTGGATTCCCGTTCCGGGACCGAGGTTTTGGGACTTTTGCGCACCAGTGTTCGGGAGACCGGTCAGACGGTTGTCATGGTGACACACGATCCGGTGGCGGCGTCGTATGCGGACCGAGTCGTGTTGATCGCGGACGGGTGTATTGCCGGAGAGATCGACCATCCCAGCGTCGACTCGGTGATCGGTGCCATGCGAGCACTCGGTGCCGACGACCTGGCTGATGTTCCTGCAGTTTCGGGTGCACTGCGATGAGGGGTCTGGCTTTTGCCCAGGCGCGGGCACATGCCGGGCGCTATGTGGCTTCGATACTCGCCGTGGTGATCGCAGTCGGATACATCGTCGCGACTTTGACATTGAGCTCGACGGTCGATGCGAGTGTGAGTAAATCACTTGCGACGCAATACGAAACCACGGATGTCGTCGCCTCCGGTCCAGGCGTGACGGAAGCACTGCTGAGTGCGGTGCCGGGCGTCTCGGCAGTCGCCGACGACGTGTCGACGTATGTTCGCGTCGACTCCGAGGCAAAGGGCGCGTCCTACGGGGATGCTCTCTCGATCGCCGACAATCCCGAATTGCGTTGGGAGAACTTGTCGGAGGGTTCGCTTCCGGCCGGTCTGGGGCAGGTGTTGGTGAGCGCGGACTCCGGGATACCGACGGGTGCCCGAATCGCTGTCACGGCAAGGGATTCGACGGTCGGTGCCGCTGCGCCCACCGCGCAGGTGGTCGGACTGGTCGATCTCTCCGGTTCGGCGCAACGACTGGGCGGGATCAAGATATTCACCACCGCCGAGCAGGTGAGCGCGTGGGCCGGGGACAGCGCCAAACGTGAGTTCCGTGTCGCCGGTGACGGTTCGCGCTCTCAGCAACAACTCGTGGATTCGATCGCGAGCGCGTTGCCCGCGGACTCCACCGTGTTGACAGGAGAAGAAGCCACCGACAACGCGGCAGCGGAATACATGGGTGGCACCAAGATCCTCAGCACGGTGTTGCTCGCCTTCGGTGCCATTGCCGTTGTTGTTGCCGCGCTGGTGATCGCCAATACGTTTGCCGTTCTGCTCGCCGCGCGCACTCAGGAACTCGCGTTGCTGCGATGCGTCGGCGCCACAGCCAAACAGGTTCGCCGGAGCATTCGCAGCGAAGCCGCTGCGGTCGGCGTGATCGCCTCGGTGATCGGCGTCGGACTCGGTGTCGGACTTGCCTGGGCGATCGGTCGCGTAGCAACGGCCGCAGATGTGCCGGTGCCTCTTTCGTCACTGAGCGTCACCCCGGTGACCGTGCTGGTCGGTCTTGCCGTCGGCATCGTGATGACGATGCTCGCTGCATCTGCGCCCGGGCGGGCGGCAACGAGGCTCTCCCCGCTGGCGGCACTGCAGCCGATGGAGTCCAAGCCCGAGAGCGTTCAGGTGTCGGTCGTGCGCCGGGTTCTGGGCGTCGTGATACTGCTCGCGGGCATCGCGATGACCGTCCTGGGAGTGACGAATCAGCAGGTGCCGGCGGCGACTGCCGGTGGACTCTTTTCGTTCCTGGGGATCGCAGCACTGTCCGGGCGAATCGTGCCCGCGCTGATCAATGCCGCCGGCGGAGTGCTGGCGAGACTGATCGGTCCGGTGGGAAGCCTGGCAGCAGGCAACGCCGGTCGGAACCCACGCCGGACCTCGGCGACAGCCACGGCCCTGTTGATCGGTGTGGCCTTGACGAGCACGCTCGTCGTGGGAATCGCGACGGTCAAGGAAGCCGCACCCGCGGCGATGGACAGTCAATTCCCCGTCGACGTCATGGTGAGCAGTTCCGGTTCGGCACCGCTTCCCGCAGGGTTGGGCACAGACATCGCCGCGGTCAACGGCGTCGGCGCGGTGAGCGGTCTGGACAAGGCCGAACTGACGATCGACGGGCGCGGTTCGTTGGCCGGGTTCGGTGTCGACGCTGCTCGGGTGAAAGATGTTCTGCGTACCGAGATCTCGGTACCCGCGGCCGGTCAGTTGGTGCTCTCGCCCGCTGACCTGACCGAATACAAACTCTCGGCGGGTGAGACGGCGACGGTGCGTGGGGATCGCGGTGCCGTGAACGTCAGCGTGATCGAAGGTGTGAAAGGTCAACCAGCGCTGTTGGATCGAGGCGATCTGGGTGCAGCCGCCACCACGTCGACCACCGATTCCTACTGGGTCAGGTTGGGGACGGACACCGACGAAGAGGCGCTCGCTGCCACCGACCGCATCACCGAACTGGCACGCCAGGAAGCTCCGGGCAGCGATGTTCAAGGAATGACCGAAATGCGCTCGGCGCTCGATTCGATCCTCGACACCATGCTCATGGTGGTTGCCGGGTTGCTGTCGGTAGCGGTGTTGATCGCTCTGATCGGCGTCGGAAACACCATGGCACTGTCCGTTCTCGAACGGCGCCGCGAATCCGGACTGCTTCGCGCACTCGGACTGACCAAGAAGGGAATTCGAGCCATGTTGATCTGGGAAGCACTGCTGGTGGCAGGAGTCGCATCGGTGATCGGAGTGCTGTTCGGGATGGTGTTCGGTGTAGCCGGTACCGCCTCGGTGTTCGGGATCGAGGACGTCGCCCTCAGCGCAGTGCCGTGGGCGCAATTGGTAGCCATCGTGTTGATCGGCGGAATCTGCGGTGTGATCGCGTCACTGCTCCCCGCTAGGCGGGCGGGGCTGGTGTCACCGGTGACAGCTCTCGCGAGCTAGCGTTCAGAACTGCTTCGTGACCTTCTCGGTGCCCACTCGGCGCGCGGTAGCTTCCGCGTCCGGGTGGGCTACCTGCACGAGTGAGGCGCCCGCGGCGAGAACGGCCAGAAGCCCGTCGATCAATTCGTCTGCCGTGTCCCACGTGCGGCTGGAGAGGACACGATCCGTCGACGCCAATTCGACGTTCTTCGCCGATGCCCGTGCGGCGTCGATCGTGTCCGCTACGGACCGGCCTTCCAGCGCCGAACCGGCTCCGGCGCTACGGAACTGGTCGCCGTGAACACGAATGGAGGTTGCGTAGTCGGCGACGCCGAGCGGAAGATCGCTCAAACCTTTGCCGAACGCGTCGAGTGAGAGTGCGGCTACTTCCGGTACGTCCGCAACATCGTCCAGGCGGTCGGCAGTGACAAAAGCCAGTTCGGCGTCGGCGTCGGGGGAGAGGACGACCTCACCGCCTGCCCACCACACACCCAGCAAGACGGCGACGCTCTGCCAGTGCGCGGGAAGCAGCACGGCAACTTTGCCGCCGGGCTCGAGAGCGAACTCGTCCCGAACCATGTTCGCTGTCTTTGCCGCCCAGTTGGCCAGAGTGCTCGCAGACAATTCGATGCGCTCGCCGGTGGCGTCGTCGTAGTAGGTCACGCGAGGGCCGGCCGGGTCGGCAGCCAGGATCGGTCCGAGGAGGGCGTCGGTCAGGTTGTCTACAGGCGAAGGCACGTAATCAGCTTACGCAGCCGTTCAGTTGACACAGCGCGGGCCGTTGGAGGCTGCGTCGATCGGCGGACCGGGAGGGGCAGGGGTGGGACTGGTCTCGGTGGTGCTCGCCGATTCAGTCGTGCTTGTCGCGCCTTCGGACGGGGATACCGCGTCCGCGGATTGCGGTCCGCTGTAGTCCTCGGCAATGACAACCCGAACCTTGCCCGAGGACAATGACGAATCCGCCTTGACCGTCAGACCGCCGAGTGCCTCGGCCACCGCGAGTGCAGCGTCGTCGTCCGCGGACTTTGCGAACACCGTCGATTCGGAGACGTCGGAGCCGGTGTTGTTGCCGACCTGTCCCTGCTTGTACCCGAGGACACTCAATGCCTCGGAAACCCCGCTGGCCAACCCCGCGACGTCACTGGCATTAGCGACGTCGACCGTGATCGAGGATGCATTCACGGTGGTCGGTGCCTCGGAGGTCTCTTCCGAGTCCTCGCTGTCGGCGCCGACCAATCCGGCGATGTACTTCTTGACGGCCTTGGGATCGACCTTGACGATGGACTCGCCGTAATCGGTCATGCCGTTGATGTCGAGAACGGGAATGGTCTCGAATTGCACCTTTCCGCCGGCCAGATTCTGCAACTGCTTGGCGAATTCGATGATGTCCCAGTCGTCGTCGATGACGACGGAACGCTGAACGGCCGAGGTCAATTGACTGAGCTTGCCCGGGTCACTGAGGGTTTTTGCGCTGAGTACCTTACTGACGAGGGACGCCATGAACACCTGCTGGCGCACGATCCGGTCCAGGTCGCCGCGAGGAAGGTCGTGTCGTTGTCGCACGAAGCTCAGCGCGTCGGCGCCGTCGAGTGTCTGTTTCCCGGCTGCGAAGTTGGCTCCGGACATCGGTTCGTCGACTGGCGCGTTGAGGCAGACGTCGACTCCGCCCACTGCGTTGGTCAGCAGGACGAATCCGAGTAGACCGACTTCGGCGTAGTGATCGACGGTGATGCCGGTCAGATTTCCTACCGCTCCGATGAGCGCGGTCCGGCCGGCTTCCGTCGACTTCTTGTCTGCGTCGCTGTCGGACGACCCGTTGTTGACCAACTTCAGTCGCTCGGTTTCCTTGGTGGCACCGAACGCGGCGTTGATCTTCGACATACCGATACCGGGGACGTTGACGTACGCGTCTCGGGGAATCGAGATCGCGGTTGCCGAACTTCCGTCGTTGGGGACGCGGATCAAGATGATGGTGTCGGTGTTGGACGCAACTTCCTCACCAGCGCGCAACGAGTCGAGCTCGCTTTGTGAGAGCGGGTTGCCGTGTGCGTCGGTGCGACTGTCGGTTCCCACCATCAGAATGTCGATGGCTCCGTCCTTGCCCCCACCGAGGCCGAGTCCGCTTGCAGTGGCAAGGCTGTTTCTCAACGAGTCCACACCTCGCCATGCGAACCCGGTGACCAGCAGTACGAGCACGGAGAGCACCGCGACCGCTATGCGAGCCGGGCTCGTCTTGGTCCGAATCGGCGCAGGTCGTGGACGCGCGCGGCGCTGCGGTTGCTGGTGGGACACCCCTTCAGGTTACTGGTCCGATGCTCGGCCGCGGGTACCTCGACGCGGCGTGCCAGACTCAACCATGTGACGAATATCCTGCTCACCGGCGCCCGAGGGCAGCTCGGAACACGTATCGATGCTCTCGCAACGTCGGCGGGTCACACTGTGACGGCCGTCGGTTCCCGCGAGCTCGACATCACAGACAGCCGTGCGGTCGACGACTTCGTCTCGCCCGATTCGGTGCTGATCAACTGCGCTGCGTACACGGCGGTCGACGCCGCCGAGACCGACCAGGAGGCAGCGAGGGCGGTCAACGAGATCGGACCGCTGAATCTCGCGCGAGCGTGTGCGCGGGCCGGTTCGCGGTTGATCCACGTTTCGACGGACTACGTCTTTCCGGGTGACGCGAGCACTCCATACGACGTCGATGCACCGACCGGTCCCGCGACGGTCTACGGCCGAACCAAGCTGGACGGCGAGATCGCAGTACGAGAGTCGGGCGCCGACGTGGCCGTTGTCCGTACCGCGTGGGTGTATTCGGGTGGCGGTACGGATTTTGTCGCCACGATGCGCAGGCTCGAAGCCGAACGAGAATTCGTGAACGTCGTGGACGACCAGATCGGGTCACCCACGTACAGCGTCGATCTGGCCGGCGGCATCGTCGAACTCGCGCTGCGGGACTTCACGGGTGCGTCGACGTTCCACCTGACCAACGGCGGGCAAGCCAGTTGGTACGAGTTGGCGCGAGCGGTGTTCGAGGAGATCGGAGCAGACCCGGCGCGGGTGCGCCCGTGCAGCAGCGCGGACTTCGTGCGCCCTGCGCCCCGCCCGGCATATTCGGTTTTGTCCGAGCGCGCGTGGGTTACCGCGGGAATGACGCCGCTGCGTCCGTGGCGAGAGGCTCTGCACGCCGCTCTGGCGTGAGCATTGTTCGGGGCAGTGCCCGTGGGCGGCTAGGCTGACCGGCGTGAGTCCCAAGCTGGCCGTGGTAACGGTGACGTACTCCCCAGGCGAGCATCTCGAGAATTTCTTGAGCACGCTCGCCGCGGCGACGACAGAAAAACCCCAGGTCATCATGGCCGACAACGGGTCGACCGATGGTGCGCCGGAGGCGGCGGATGCCAAGTACGAGCATGTTCGTCTGCTTCGTACAGGGGGAAACATCGGCTACGGCGGAGCGATAAATCGGGCTGTGGCGGAGATCGATTCGTCGATCGAATTTGTCGTGATTTCCAATCCTGACGTCCAATGGGCACCCGGTTCACTCGACGAATTGGTCGCTGCGGCAAATCGGTGGCCAAGGGCCGGTGCACTGGGGCCGAAGGTCCTCGAACCGGACGGCAGCGTCTATCCGTCGGCACGAACGGTGCCCGACATCACCTCGGGCGTCGGGCACGCATTGCTCGGCACCGTGTGGCCGAAGAACCCGTGGACTGCCCGTTACCGTCAGGAGAACGAGGCCGTCACCGAGCGCTCCGTCGGTTGGCTTTCCGGGTCGTGCCTGTTGGTCCGACGTGATGCCTTCGACGCCATCTCCGGGTTCGACTCGCGATACTTCATGTACATGGAGGACGTCGATTTCGGTGATCGCCTCGGAAAAGCCGGGTGGCTCAATGTCTTTGTTCCCTCCGCTGTCGTGACCCATGCCAAAGGCCATGCGGCAGGCCGGCATCCGGAACTGATGCTGCCCGCTCATCATCGCAGCGCATACCAGTTCCAGGCTGATCGTCATCCGCACTGGTGGCAGGCTCCGCTGCGACTTGCCTTGCGCGGTGGCCTCGCCGTGCGGTCCAAGATCGCCGTAGCTTCTGCTGTTCGCGAGCGCGCTCGCACCGACGACTCGACCGACAACCCATCAGTTTCGAACCACGGGGGAAAATGATGTCCGATCCGAATCCGACCGACGCCGTAATCCTGGTAGGCGGCAAGGGCACTCGGCTGCGTCCGTTGACGCTGTCGGCGCCCAAGCCGATGCTTCCGACCGCCGGCCTTCCGTTCCTGACGCATCTACTTGCCAGGATCGAGGCTGCCGGTATCAAGCACGTGGTGCTCGGAACATCTTTCAAGGCAGAGGTATTCGAGGACTACTTCGGCGACGGCTCCAAGATGGGGCTCGAGATCGACTACGTCTTCGAGACCGAGCCGCTGGGCACCGGTGGCGGAATCCGCAACGTACTCCCGAAGTTGCGCGGCGACAACGTCATGGTGTTCAACGGTGACGTGCTCGGTGGCACCGACCTGAACGCCATTCTCGAGACCCACGAGAAGACGGACGCCGACGTGACCCTTCACCTGGTTCGTGTGGGAGACCCGCGTGCATTCGGTTGTGTTCCGACCGACGAGGACGGACGAGTCTCGGCATTCCTGGAGAAGACCCAGGATCCGCCGACGGATCAGATCAACGCCGGCTGCTACGTCTTCAAGCGCGAGATCATCGAGCAGATCCCGGAGGGACGACCGGTATCGGTCGAGCGCGAGGTGTTCCCGAATCTCCTGGCCGAGGGCAAGCGGGTGTTCGGCCACGTCGACTCGTCGTACTGGCGTGACATGGGAACCCCCGAGGACTTCGTTCGCGGTTCCGCCGACCTGGTGCGAGGCATCGCGCCTTCGCCGGCTCTCGAAGGTCCGCGCGGCGAGTCGCTCGTTCACCCCGGGGCGGGAATTGCGCCTGGCGCCGTCCTGATCGGCGGCACGGTTGTCGGCCGTGGCGCAGAAGTCGGCGCAGGCGCGCGCCTCGACGGTGCGATTCTCTTCGACGGCGCCGTTGTGGAAGCCGGTGCGGTAGTCGAACGATCGATCCTCGGATTCGGCGTCCGTATCGGACCACGAGCACTGGTCCGCGACGCCGTCATCGGAGACGGCGCGGACATCGGTGCGCGGTGCGAATTGTTGCGCGGCGCACGTGTGTGGCCGGGGGTGACGCTGCCGGACGGTGGCGTGCGCTTCAGCACAGATGTGTGATCGTTAGCTGACCTACTGGAATACTGGCGGGTATGACTTCTCTTCCGAGCCGTTACGTTGCCCTCGGTGACTCGTTCACCGAGGGCGTCGGCGACGCCGACGAACGATTCCCCAACGGTCTGCGCGGGTGGGCAGACCGAGTGGCCGAGCAGCTGGCGGTGAACAACCCCGAGTTCCGCTACGCCAACCTGGCGATTCGTGGTCGCCTACTCGGACCGATCATCGACGAGCAGTTGGAACCCGCTCTGGCGTTGAAGCCCGATCTGGTGACCATCTACGCCGGCGGAAACGACATGATGCGTCCGAAGCTCGACATCGACGCGATGGTCGCCCGCTACGATTCGGCAATCGGCCAGCTCACTGCTTCCGGTGCGCAGGTTCTCATGTTCACCGCATACGACACCGGATGGTCCGCCTTCTTCGGCAAGCTCCGCGGACGCCTGGCGATTTACAACGAGCTTGTTCGCGAGGTAGCGGACCGCCACGGCGCGACCCTCGTCGACTTCTGGCGATTCTCCGAATATCAGGACCTACGGATGTGGGACTGGGATCGCCTCCACATGTCGCCCGCCGGGCACGAGAACATGGCGACGCGGGTGCTCGACGTACTGGGCGTCGAACACGGATTGATCGCGCCCGACCTCGGGCCTGCGCCGGTTCTCACGAAAGCGGAAACTCGTCGCGAGGATCGTCAATGGGCGCGAGAGTTCTTGGTGCCGTGGGTAGCTCGGCGCGTGAAGGGAACATCTTCGGGCGACGGCGTGAGCGCCAAGCAACCCGAGCTGTCTCCGATTCAGTCCTGATTCTTGCGCTGACGGGCGAGCGCTACCAGGTGGTCGATGGTCTCGCGTTCGGCAGTCGGCGGTAGCGCGTCCACCGGCCACCACCGGAGGTCGGTGGACTCCGCGCTGCGGACGATATGTGAATTGTCCGGCGCCACAACAAGAAACCGTAGATCGAGATGTCTGGTCGGGACCCCGAGTGAGCACGTGATCGGATGTGTGTGGGCGGAGAGTAGGTCCGCGTCTATCCGAACGTCGTGAATTCCGGACTCCTCACGAGCCTCCCGCAATGCCGCATCGACTACCGTCTCGTCGTTGGGCTCGCAGTGACCTCCGAGCTGAATCCACCTGCCCACCTTGGGATGCAGGGTCAGTAAGACGTGGCAGCCACTCTCGTCGAGAACCAGAGACGACGCGGTGATGTGTCCCGGGGCATGGCGACGAAGGCAGCCGTCCGGAGCCGAATCGAGGAACGCGAGCATCGTGTGCCGCAGTGACTCGTCCGCTTCGGAAGACGTCGACCAGCCCTCCAGGACGCCCTTGGCGGAGGCGTGCAGCGATTCGGCTGACATGACCTACAGCTCCACCAACGCGTCCCCGGGGGCGGAGACCGTGCGCGGAGTCAGCGGTTCGAGGGGGTGCCCGATTGCGACCGCGCCGAGTGGTTGCCAATCGGCCGGGAGATCGAGTTGTTCGCGAACGAGGTCGGCGGCGAAGATCGTCGATCCGATCCAGCAGCTTCCCACGCCGCGTGTGGCCAGCGAGACCAGCAGTCCCTGCACTGCCGCGCCGGCAGCGACGGTGAACATCGTGGACTCCGCCGCAGTACGTCGGGCATCCGGATAACTGTGTGCGCCGTCGGGCACGCAGAAGGGAATGACGACCTCGGGGGCGTCGAACAGGATGTTTCCGCGGGCAACCCGCGCGTCGACGGATTCGTCGCTACGACCGTCCGCACGCAGATCGGCGGCCCACTTCTCACGCATCTGCTCGAGGAGCGACGTGCGGACCGACTCGGTCCGCAGCCACACGAATCGAACAGGCCTCGTGTGGTGGGGTGCTGGAGCGGTGAGTGCCTCGGCGATCGAGCTGCGAATGATCTCCGCGTCGACGGGATCACCTGCGAACTGCCGAACCGACCGACGCAACAGCAGCGCCTGGCCGCGGCCCATCGCCGTAGCCTCCTCGGTTCCCAGCCAGAACAGATCGTCCGGGCCGCGACGGATCAGATCCTGGCCACTCGAACCGTCGTCCTCGAATCGGAGTCCTCGCACGACGGCGACGGGAACGCCGCCGAGCTTGCCCTTGACCAGATCGCCCGCAGCGGCGATCTCGTCCGCGATCGCGATCTCGGTGACGATCAGATCGTTGCCCTGGCTGTCCTGTGCCCCGAGGTAGCCGTGCAGGACCGGAATGCCGGAGGAACCGATCGCGGCATCGGTCTGCCCGTTGCGCCACGCGCGACCCATCGTGTCGGTCACGACGACGGCGACGGACTTGCCCGTGCACTCGAGAATTCGGGCACGCAGCCCCGCTGCGCTCGCATCGGGATCCACGGGGAGCAGGGCCAGTTCGGCACCGTCGACGTTGGAGCCGTCGATGCCCGATGCGGCCTGCACGATGCCGAGTTTGTTCTCGGTGATCAGAGTGCGGCCCTTGCGGGCCACGACGCGGACGGCTTCCTGATCCACCAGGAGGCGTCGTGCTGCGTCGCGCTCTTCCGGATCGGTCGGCGAGGAAACGATGCGACCCTCGACTTTTGAGAACACCTTGCTCGTGACGACAACGACGTCGCCGTTCTCGAGCCACGGTGTCGCGTCGACGACAGCGGCGGCCAAGTCGTCTCCGGGCCGGAACTCGGGAAGGCCGAGCACGGGAATGACTTCGATTGCGGCGCCGGGGGAGTGATCGCCGGGAGAGTGATTTCTGTCGCGGCTTGCTTCGGTTCCGGGCTCGGTCACAGTTCGACTCCGGCGATCTCGAAAGCCGTTCGAACCATTTTTGCGGTCTCTTCGGGGGACGTCATCAAAAGTGGGATGCTTCGCACGTCCACCCCGTCGATGTCGGCCGTGTCACCTTCGTCGACGAGCCAGCCGTCGAGAATGCCGTTGATCGAGCGAGCTCCGTAGTGGCGACCGATCGCCTCGGAAGTCGTCTCGACCCCGATCACTTCGAGGCACTCGTCAGCCATGCCGCGCAACGGTTTTCCACCGATGACGGGGGAGAGGCCGACAACCTTGGCCGCGGTGGTCCGCAGGGCTCCGCGAATGCCGGGCACCGCGAGGATCGCGCCGACGCTCACGACGGGATTGGACGGTGCGATCAGCACGATGTCGGCACCGTCGATCGCCTCGACCACCCCCGGCGCGGGCTTGGCCTGCTCGGCGCCGACGTGAGCGAAGCTGTGAGTTTCCACCTGTGCTCGATGGCGTACCCACCACTCCTGGAAATGAATCGCCTTCTGCTCACCGTCTTCCGGATCGGTGATCACGACGTGTGTTTCGCTGCGATCGTCGCTCACGGGAAGCAGTGCGACACCCGGATTCCAGCGATTGGACAACGCTTCGGTGATCGCGGACAACGGATATCCCGTGCGGAGCATCTGGCTGCGAATCAAATGCGTTGCGATATCGCGATCTCCGAGGCCGAACCAGTCCGGCTTCGCTCCGTATGCCGCGAGTTCTTCTTTCGCATTCCAGGTTTCGCCGGCGTGCCCCCACCCGCGTTCGGTGTCGATACCGCCGCCGAGTGTGTACATACAAGTGTCCAGATCGGGGCAGATGCGCAGACCGTGCATCCAGACGTCGTCTCCGACGTTGACGACGGCCGTGATGCGATGTGGGCCTTCGTATTTCTCGAGGGATTCACCACCGGCGATTCCGAGCGCATTTTGCACACCTTGAAGGAAACGGGCCCCGCCGACGCCGCCAACCAATACAGTCACGTTCACGACAACAGAGCCTAGGCGGTCGGCGCGTCGTCGTGTCTGGCGGGCAGAAGGTCCCGTCAATTGGGGGCCGGAATACTAATGGATTCATCTCGTTTAGCTTGACCGCGACACGCTGGACGTGTGTAATCTCAAATGTGTCATTCCAACCGCTACTTGTGAGTTCACTTGCAGCGGGGCCGGTTTCGAACACAGTTTCGAACGGTCGACGGGGTGGGGTTGAAGATGGAGTGAAAATTCTGCGCTATTACAGGTGAGGAGGCGGAACGATGCCCAATGAAAATGTCGAGATCAGTTCTCTCGCAATGACAGTAAGCGACGAACCGCAGACCGATTCCCGAGCAGGCGCAGCAGAAGGTGCCTGCAGCAGTGAGTTCGACGGTATGAGTACTCGGCCAGTGCTGAGTCTCGTCACCGGCTTCGAAGAATTGTTCGACACCATCGAGGATCAGTGGCAGGAGCGTGCTCTCTGCGCGCAGACCGATCCCGAAGCGTTCTTCCCTGAAAAGGGTGGATCGACGAGGGAAGCAAAGCGGATCTGCCTCGGTTGTGAAGTTCGTGACGAGTGCCTCGAGTACGCGCTCGCGAACGACGAACGGTTCGGAATCTGGGGAGGGTTGTCCGAGCGCGAGCGTCGGCGACTCAAGCGGGGGATCATCTGATCTGCTGCTGAATCGGTTCTGTCAGCGTCGGGGCTGACGGGCGGTCTTCGAAAGTCTGACCTGCAACGGGGAATTGCAGGTCAAGCAACGACTGTTTTGTTCTTCGTGTGGATTTACTTCTTCGTGTGACATCAGTTTTTTCGTCTGACGGTGCGTCAGTCCTCGTCGGGCAGTATCAGTCCTCGTCGGGCAGTGTGGGGTCGATGACCTGTGGGTCGACGCCCAGATACGTGCCGACTTGATGGACCAACACGTCGTGCACCAGATCCGTGAGTTCTTCCGGATCCTTCGCGCGCTGCTCCAATGGGCGGCGAAACAGCACAATTCTTGCGCGAGTCGTATTTCCGTGACGGTCGATTCCGGCGGGTATCAGTCGTGACAGTGGAACCGGGCCGTCTGCGATGACCTCCGGCGGCCATGTGACGGACTCCGGATCGTGCGCGTGAATCTTCGGAACTTCGTCCACCGCGATGTCGAGTTTCGTCAACCGGTCGTGCCACGCGAGGTCGACGGGCGAAAAGGCGTCGAGCACCAGGAGATCGAACTTCTCGGCCCGGGTACGCCTGGCGGGCACCTCCGGGGGAAGGAGTGGTCCGCGCAGGCCACGGCCGTGTCGCTCGATGGAACGAGTGGTGACCGAGCGTCGGCGGCGGGCTTGTGGCATGGCGCCCAGATTACGACAGAAGAAACTGCTCGGTGTGTCCGAGTAGGTTCCGGACGTGGGGAGGGCTAGGCTCCGTACCTGTGAGATCTCTGCGTCGCTGCTGCCGCCCCGGGTGCAAGAACCCCGCCGTCGCGACGCTTACGTATGTCTACTCGGACTCCACTGCGGTTGTCGGGCCGCTGGCAACCGTCGCCGAGCCCCATTCATGGGATTTGTGTGACACTCACGGCTCTCGAATCACCGCCCCCAAGGGCTGGGAACTCGTCCGCCACGAAGGCGGATTCGCGTCGAGCACTCCCGACGAAGACGATCTGACCGCTTTGGCCGAAGCTGTACGTGAAGCCGGTCTCGGAGATCGCAACAAGTCCAACGTCGACGCAGATGAGGACATACGTCCCGCGGCTCCGAGTACTGCCCGTACAGGGCGTCGTGGACACCTCCGCGTACTGCCCGACCCATCCAACTGACGCGAGATTCGTCGCCGCAGACGCTAGGCTCGACCGAGTACTTCCACACCCGAGTACTGCGAATCTCCGGACGCCATGCGCCCGGACGTTCCCGTCTGTGAGGGTGCATGCACAAGGAGAGTTTTCAGTGGGGCGAACAGCCGAGTCGGTTGCTGCAATCATCAAGGCGTACGACGTGCGCGGCGTGGTCGGTGAGCAGATCGACGAAGATTTTGTCCGCGACGTGGGAGCGTCGTTCGCCCGTCTGGTCCGTGACGAGGCCGGCGCAGCCACGACGGTTGTGATCGGCTACGACATGCGTGCATCGTCGCCCACACTGTCTTCTGCTTTCGGTGACGGCGTGCTCGCTCAAGGACTCGACGTCGTCTACATCGGATTGGCGTCGACCGACGAGCTCTACTTTGCATCCGGTTTGCTGAACTGCCCGGGCGCGATGTTCACGGCGAGCCACAATCCGGCCAAGTACAACGGCATCAAGATGTGCCGGGCCGGCGCCAAGCCCGTCGGTCAGGACACCGGCCTGGCAGTCATCTCCGCCGAGGTCGTCTCGGGTGTTCCCGCGTACGACGGACCGGCAGGTACCGCCAGCACCAAGGACGTCCTCGAGGAATACGCGAGCTACCTCCGCGGATTGGTCGACCTGGCTGCGTTGCGCCCGATGAAGGTCGCAGTCGATGCAGGCAACGGCATGGGCGGCCATACCGCGCCGGCCGTATTCGGGCCGATGCCTCTCGAAGTCCTCCCGCTCTACTTCGAGCTCGACGGCACGTTCCCCAACCACGAAGCCAATCCGCTCGATCCGGCCAACCTCGTCGACCTGCAGGCCTACGTGCGTGAGACCGGAGCAGACATCGGCCTGGCTTTCGACGGTGACGCAGACCGTTGCTTCGTCGTCGACGAGAAGGGCGACCCCGTCTCTCCGTCCGCGGTGACGGCACTTGTCGCCAAGCGCGAACTCGCGAAGGAACCGGGCGCGTCGATCATCCACAATCTGATCACGTCGCGGGCAGTGCCCGAACTGGTCGAAGAACTCGGCGGCGTCGCGATCCGCACACGAGTCGGCCACTCGTTCATCAAGCAGGAGATGGCCGAGACCGGTGCCGTCTTCGGCGGCGAGCACTCAGCTCACTACTACTTCCGCGATTTCTGGGGCGCCGACTCCGGCATGCTCGCGGCGTTGCACGTACTCGCCGCACTGGGCGAGCAGGACCGTCCGCTCTCCGAGTTGATGGCGGAGTACACCCGCTACGCGGCCTCGGGTGAGATCAACTCCACGGTGGCTGACGCGGCCGATCGCACTGCCGCTGTGCTGGCAGCATTCGCGGACCGCACCGAGTCGGTTGATCGCCTCGATGGTGTCACGGTCAGTCTCGAGGGAAATGCCTGGTTCAACTTGCGCGCGTCCAATACCGAGCCTTTGCTGCGACTCAACGTCGAAGCACCCACGTCCGCCGATGTCGACGCATTGGTGAACGAAATTCTGGCGATCGTCCGGGCTTGAATCCGAGTCTGATCGGTTTGTCGGTGAGCCGAAGCCCTGGGATAGTTGGGGGACTATCTCGGGAACGACTGCCTCGGGAACGAGGGCTTTGCCACCACGGACCGCGTAGAGCTGGAATGCTGGATGGTGCGGGAACTGCTAACGGAGAAGGGGGTGCGGTGAGATGACAGCGCCGATGCCGCTTCTCGACCTCGACGACAGCGAGGGTTTGTCGGCTGCCGATTCGGAAGGGCTACTGCGGTCTGTGGCCATGGGGGGCGCACAGATTCGGGCCACCGCATCGGCCGTCGGCGAGGGTGTGATCTCTCGGCTGGCCGGCCTGCGCCCGCGCAGCGTCGTGCTGATTGCCGGTGCCGGTGGCGCTCGGCACGGAGCCAGGATCGCGCTTGCTCTCGTCGGAGATTCGGTCGGTTGTCCGCTCCTCGTACTCGACCGGACGCCGTCGTGGGCCGGACCGTTGGACGTGATCGTCGTTGCCGGTGACGATGCCGGTGATCCGCGCCTGGTCGAATCCGTCGACAGTGCAGTTCGCCGTGGCGCCGAAGTTGTTGTCGCCGTTCCGGACGAGGGGCCCATGCGGGCTGTGGCGGCCGGGCGCACCATGTCGTTGCCGCCGCGGCTCTACGCCTCGCCGAGGCACACGATGACGCGGTTCCTCGCCGTCTTCCTCGCCGTTGCCGCCGAAATCGAGGGCAAGGGATCGATCGAGGACCGTTCGGCGGTGCTCGGTCGGATCGCCGACGCCGTTGATGCGGAGGCGCTGCGGGACGGGCCGGCCAACGAGGTATTCCACAACCCGGCCAAGTCGTTGGCCACCAGAATGAGCGGCCGGCGAGTCGTTCTGTGTGGGAGTGGTTCCGTGACAACAGCACTCGCAGAGTTCTCGAGCGTTTCGCTGATGAGTTCTGGCCTGAATGCCGCTGCCGCCGAGATGTCGGAGGTGATTCGTTCGGCACGAGCTCTGTTCGCGCCGGACGCAGCTTCGCGTGATTCGGTGTTCCACGACCCGTTCTTTCACGATCCGCAACTGGACGGCGCATTGCCGACCCCACCGGCGCGGGCGTTCGTCTTCGCGACGGAATCCACGCGCGGGGAGGCGAGACGCCGGATGGACGCACTGGCCGACGCCGATCTGGTGGTGGCGGCAGACGAAGACCAGACCAACGTGGTGATATCGGAGATGGAGCAGGTATTCGTGTTGGCGTCTCGAGTAGACATGGCCGCGGCGTACGTGCAGTTGACGGGCGGTGCGAAGTAAGTGCGTGAACTCGAAGGTGCACTTCGTTCTTACGCGTGGGGCTCGCGAACGGCAATTGCCGAACTACGCGGTCTTGCGACCCCGTCGAATCATCCCGAAGCGGAGTTGTGGTTGGGCGCGCACCCGGGTGACCCGGCGCGCGTGATCACCGAATCCGGAAGCGAGTCGTTGCTCGAGGTCCTGCACCGCGAACCCGAGCGTGAACTCGGCCGTGAGAACCTCGAGGCATTCGGTGAGCGACTCCCATTCCTGCTCAAGTTGCTTGCGGCGGAAGAACCGCTGTCGCTTCAGGCGCATCCCAGCGCCGTTCAAGCCGACGAGGGTTTTCGTCGTGAGAACGCACTCGGCGTTCCCATGGAATCGCCGATTCGCAACTACAAGGACGGCAGCCACAAGCCCGAACTCGTTGTCGCGCTGAGCAGATTTGAAGCGCTTGCCGGATTCCGCGAGCCGACGCGGACTGTCAAACTGCTGCGCGCTCTGGCCGTCGACGAGTTGGAGCCGTACATCGGTCTGCTCGAAGGCCAACCCGATTCCGACGGACTCCGGGCGTTGTTCACGACATGGATCACGCTGCCGTCCACGGTGCTCGGGACGTTGCTCCCTGCCGTGCTTGCGGGGTGCATCACCTACGTCGCGCACCACGACGCCGAATTCGTGACCGAGATCCGCACCGCGCTGGAATTGAGCGAGGCGTACCCCGGCGACGCCGGCGTTCTGGCGGCACTACTGCTCAACCGCGTCACACTCGAGCCCGGCCAAGGACTGTTTCTCGCTGCGGGAAATCTCCACGCGTATCTCCATGGACTCGCGGTGGAGATCATGGCCAACTCCGACAACGTGCTGCGCGGCGGGCTGACGCCCAAACACGTCGACGTGCCCGAACTGTTGAGGGTTCTGGACTTCGTCGGGGCCGATATCGAAGTGCTCGATCCGGCCCCTTCGCCAGGATCAGGTCAGTCAGGATCAGGTCAGTCAGGGGCAGGTAGATACGAGTACGTCACGCCCGCACCTGAATTTCGTTTGACGCGTCTGGAGTTCGACTCGAATGCCACCGACCTCGTTGCCGAAGCCGGCGGCCCGCGGATTCTGATCTGCACCGACGGCGCGGTCACTGCGACGTGCGGTGCCGACACTCTCGACCTCGATCGGGGCCGAGCCGCGTGGATTGCTGCCGACGAGCCCGTAGTACACCTGACCACACGAACCCCGACTGCGCAGGTTTTCAGTGCAGTGGTCGGTCGATAGGAATCTCGGTCGATAGCGAGGAGACATTGTGTCGGCTCATGGTGGCAAGAAGGCAATTCTGGCGGCCCTCGGAGCCAATGCCGGAATTGCCGTAGCCAAGTTCGCCGGATTCTTGATCACCGGATCGTCGTCGATGCTCGCCGAATCGGTGCACTCGGTGGCCGACACGTCCAATCAGGGTTTGCTGCTCTTGGGGCAGAAGAAGGCAGAACGTGAGGCAGATCAACTGCACCCGTTCGGTTACGGGCGCAACCGGTACTTCTATTCGTTCGTCGTTGCACTGGTGCTCTTCACCCTCGGTTCGCTGTTCGCGATCTACGAAGGTATTCACAAGATTCAGCATCCGGAAGAACTCAATTCGGCTTTCGTGGCAATCGCGATCCTGTTCATCGCGATCTGCCTGGAGGGCTACAGCTTCCGGACCGCAGCGAAGGAATCACGACCGCTCAAGGGAAATGCGTCGTGGTGGAACTTCATCCGAACCTCTCGTAGCCCGGAACTCCCGGTTGTGCTGCTCGAGGACACCGGCGCATTGATCGGTCTCGTCCTTGCACTCGGCGGCGTCGGTCTCACGATGGTGACCGGAAATCCGGTCTTCGACGGCATCGGAACTCTGTGCATCGGTGTCCTGCTCGGCATCATCGCGGTCATTCTGATCATCGAAATGCAGTCGCTGCTGATCGGTGAGGGCGCAACGGCGGTGGAGACCGAACTGATCCTCAACGCACTGGTCGACGGAACTCGTATCGAACGCGTCATTCATTGCAAGACGCAGTACCTCGGTCCCGAGGAGATCCTTGTTGCTGCCAAGGTTGCGGTGCCGGTCGGATCGACGATCTCGGATGTGGCGACGGCGATCGACGAGGCCGAGTCTCGCGTGCGCGCTGCAGTGCCTGCGGCGCGGGTGATCTACCTCGAGCCGGACCTGGATCGTCTCAGCGCAGGAGATCGCTCTGAAACAGATCTGCAGGCTCCCGACAAACCCTGAACAAAGCCGCGCCTGCGGGCTTAGGCTGATGCCATCTCTCTACTTGCCCATGGTGGGACCTGCTGGTCCCCAGCAAGGAGGCGGCAATGGCTGTCAAGGACGAGCAGGCCGGATCTGGACGGTCGAAGCTGTTTCGAACCAAATCGATCGAGCAGTCCATCAAGGACACCGACGAGCCGGAAACCAAACTCCGGAAAGAGCTGAACTCGTGGGATCTCACGGTGTTCGGTGTCGCAGTGGTCATCGGTGCGGGCATCTTCACACTCACGGCTCGGACGGCGGGAAACGTCGCCGGGCCGTCGGTTTCCCTGGCTTTTGTCATCGCGGCAATCGCCTGCGGACTGGCAGCGCTGTGTTACGCCGAGTTCGCGTCGACGGTCCCGGTTGCCGGTAGCGCGTACACGTTCTCGTACGCGACATTCGGCGAATTCGTCGCCTGGATCATCGGCTGGGATCTCATCCTCGAATTCGCCTTGGCGTCTTCGGTGGTGGCAAAAGGCTGGTCGCTGTACCTCGGCGAAGTGATGGGTTCACGCAGCCCGATCGTCGAGTTGGGGCCGATCTCGTTCGACTGGGGTGCGGTGCTGGTGATCGCCGTCATCACGATCCTGCTCGCGACCGGCACAAAACTCTCTTCGAGGGTGTCACTGGTGATCACGGCGATCAAGGTCGCGGTGGTGTTGCTGGTGATCATCGTCGGTCTGTTCTACATCGACACCGACAACTACTCGCCGTACATTCCGCCGTCGGAGCCGGGCTCGACGGGAGAGGGCATCCACCAGTCGTTGTTCTCGTACGTGACCGGGGCCGGTGGCAGCACATTCGGGTGGTACGGATTGCTCGCGGCAGCCAGTCTGGTGTTCTTCGCGTTCATCGGCTTCGACGTCGTCGCCACGACTGCGGAGGAGGCGAAGGAGCCGCAGAAGGCGTTGCCACGCGGCATCCTGGGCTCGCTCTTGATCGTCACGGTTCTGTACGTGGCAGTGACACTCGTGTTGACCGGGATGGTGAAGTACACCGAACTCGAGGGCGATACTTCCAACCTGGCAACGGCATTCGCCTTCCACGACATCACGTGGGCGAAAAACGTCATCTCGTTCGGCGCGTTGGCCGGTCTCACGACCGTGGTGATGGTGCTGATGCTCGGGCAGACCAGGGTGCTCTTCGCGATGGCACGCGACGGTCTGATGCCGCGACGCCTGGCGCCGACCGGCAAGCACGGAACTCCCGTGCGGATCACGATCTTGGTCGGCGTTGTGGTCGCGGTGCTCGCCGGAGTGTTCCCGATCGGCACCCTCGAGGAAATGGTCAATATCGGCACGTTGTTCGCGTTTGTTCTCGTGTCGTTGGGGGTTCTCGTGCTTCGTCGGACGCGGCCGGACCTACCCCGCGGGTTCAGGGTGCCGCTGGTCCCGCTGATCCCGATCCTGGCTGTCCTCGCGTGTCTCTGGTTGATGTTCAACCTGTCGGTGGAGACCTGGATGAGGTTCGTGGTCTGGATGGCCCTCGGTGTTGTCATCTACTTCGCCTACAGCAGGCAGCATTCGTTGATCGGGAAGCGTGAACGCGGCGAAATCGAGTAAATGTACAAAGATTATGATTTGTCTATCACTTGTACAAATAGCGTAGTACTGTCTATCTCAGGGTGAACTGACTCACAGTTGTCGAGTCGGTCCGAATCGAGGAGGTAGACCGTGTCGACGCACGTGAACTCGCAGTCCGGGCAGACACTCCCGCCCGAGCAGTGGCGTGACAAGAAGAGATATCTTTGGCTGCTCGGCCTGGTGCCGCCGACGGCGGTCTTCATTGCCGTCGGATTGGTCGCGTTGTTCAACAGTCTCGGGTGGAACGCGGTCTCGCCGGTGTGGTGGTGGATCGGGCCGTTGCTCGTCTACATCCTGCTCCCGATCCTCGACATCTTCTTCGGTCCGGACGGCGAGAATCCGCCGGACGAGGTGATGGAGCGCCTCGAGAACGACAAGTACTACCGGTACTGCACCTACATCTACATACCGTTCCAGTTGGCCAGCCTGGTCCTGGCCTGCTATCTCTGGTCGGCGACCGACCTGTCCTGGCTCGGAATCGACGGGGGACTGGGGCTGATCTCCAAGATCGGTCTGGCGATCAGTATCGGTTGCGTCGCAGGAATCGGGATCAACACCGCACACGAACTAGGTCACAAGAAGGATGATCTCGAGCGCTGGTTGTCGAAGATCACTCTGGCGCAGTCGTTTTACGGCCACTTCTACATCGAGCACAATCGTGGACACCACGTGCGGGTCGCCACGCCCGAGGACCCGGCGTCGTCTCGCTTCGGCGAGAGCTTCTGGACCTTCCTGCCGCGCAGTGTGTGGGGATCTCTGCGCTCGTCGTGGTCCCTGGAGAAAGCCAGGCTCGATCGACTGGGTAAGAAGCCGTGGACAATTCGCAACGACGTCCTGCATTCGTGGTTGATGTCCGTCGTACTCTTCGGTGTCCTCGTCGCCGTCTTCGGGCTCTCGGTGCTGCCGTTCCTGGTGCTGCAGGCCGTCTTCGGATTCTGCCTGCTCGAAACCGTCAACTACCTCGAACATTACGGACTGAAGCGTCGCCGTCTGGACAGTGGGCGGTACGAGCGCGCCGCACCGGAGCACAGTTGGAACAGCGATCACATCTGCACCAACATCTTCCTGTATCACCTCCAGCGTCACAGTGACCATCATGCGAACCCGACACGTCGTTATCAGACGCTTCGAAGCATGGACGGTGCACCCAACCTGCCCAGTGGGTACGCGAGCATGATCATGCTCGCCTACGTTCCGCCGCTGTGGCGAAAAGTCATGGATCCCAAGGTCCTTGCCCATTACGGCGGTGACATCACGCGAGTCAACGTTCAGCCGTCCAAGCGTGATCGCATTCTCGCCCGGTACGGAGCAGCGTGATGAGCAGCTACCGATGCCCGGTATGTGAATACGTCTACGACGAGTCGAAGGGTGCACCACGAGAAGGGTTTCCGGCAGGAACGCCGTGGGATGCCGTGCCGGACGACTGGTGCTGCCCGGACTGCGGCGTCCGGGAAAAGCTCGACTTCGAACCGATGCCGGCGACGGCGGGGAATGAATCATGAACGACTACAAGCTGTATCAGTGCGCGCAATGCGGATTCGAGTACGACGAGGCAGTCGGCTGGCCGGAGGACGGTATCGAACCGGGAACTCGCTGGGACGACATTCCCGAAGACTGGAGTTGCCCGGACTGCGGCGCGGCGAAGAGCGACTTCTTCATGGTGGAGGTCGAGCGGCGGTGAGTTGCGTCGGCGTCGAACGGACCTGAGCGCGGCGGTAGTGTCGTCACCATGACTTCGACGCCAACTCGTCTGCCGCAGAAAGAAGCGTCGCGCCTGCTGCTGCGTACGTCGGTGCTCGATTCGATGCGTGAGTTGTTGACCGAGCGTGACTGGTCCGAGGTGACGCTGACAGTTCTGGCCAAGCATGCCGGTGTGAGTCGTCAGACGCTCTACAACGAGTTCGGTTCGAGGCAAGGGCTTGCCGAGGCATACGCGCTTCGCCTTGCCGACGGATTCGTCGATGCGGTGGACGAGGCCATGGTGGCGAACGACGGACGTGCAGTCGAGGCACTGACGGCGGGCTTCGGATCGTTTTTCGCCTCCAGCGCAACCGACCCGTTGGTGATCTCTCTGCTCACCGGTGAGGCCAAGCCGGACCTTCTTCGCCTGATCACCACTGACAGCGCGGTCATCATCGAACGCGCGTCGTCGCGGCTTGCGGAGAGCTTCCAGCGAGGGTGGATTCAGGCGTCACCCGCCGATGCCGGGATTCTGGCCAGGGCGATTGCGCGTCTCGGACTCAGCTACATTTCGATGCCGCCGGAGTCCGAGGTTTCGGTGGCGGAGGATCTGGGCACATTGCTCGGGCCCTTCATCGACGTGGCGCGCGAGGGCCGGGCAGCAGAGGGGCGGGCGGGAGAGGGCGTCTAACCGATAGCCTGGTACACCGATAGGCTTGTGCATAGTTTGCACGTCAACCAGGAGAGGCAGATGACGACCTCAGTTTCAACAACGCCCGTGGCCGAGAGCCATAACGGCATCGACTTCAAAGTTGCAGATCTTTCGCTCGCGGAGTTCGGTCGCAAGGAAATCCGTCTGGCAGAGCACGAGATGCCCGGCCTCATGGCGCTTCGTCGCGAATACGCAGAGGTGTTGCCGCTCAAGGGCGCTCGCGTTTCCGGCTCGCTGCACATGACCATTCAGACCGCGGTTCTGATCGAGACGCTGACGGCGCTCGGCGCCGAGGTCCGCTGGGCTTCGTGCAACATCTTCTCCACGCAGGATCATGCTGCCGCCGCCATCGTCGTCGGTCCGCACGGCACCCCGGAAGAGCCCAAGGGCGTTCCGGTTTTCGCCTGGAAGGGTGAAACCCTCGAAGAGTACTGGTGGGCAGCCGAGCAGATGCTGACCTGGCCGGGCGAGCCCGCCAACATGATTCTCGACGATGGCGGCGACGCCACCATGCTGGTGCTCAAGGGCGCACAGTTCGAGAAGGCCGGCGTCGTGCCGCCGACGGACGACGACCAGGATTCCGACGAGTACAAGGTCTTCCTTGCGCTTCTGCGTCAGTCGCTCGCCGCTGACAAGGGCAAGTGGACTGCGATCGCCGAGTCCGTCCAGGGTGTCACCGAGGAGACCACCACGGGCGTTCTTCGTCTGTACCAGGTTGCCGCTGCCGGCGAACTCACGTTCCCCGCGATCAACGTCAACGACTCGGTCACCAAGAGCAAGTTCGACAACAAGTACGGCACACGCCACTCGCTGCTCGACGGCATCAACCGCGGCACCGACGTTCTGATCGGCGGCAAGGCTGCGCTGGTCTGTGGTTACGGAGACGTCGGCAAGGGTTGTGCCGAGGCACTTCGTGGCCAGGGCGCTCGCGTCGCGGTCACCGAGGTCGACCCCATCAACGCCCTTCAGGCGCTCATGGACGGCTTCGAGGTCAAGACAGTCGAGCAGGCCATCGGCTGGGCCGACATCGTGATCACGTCCACCGGTAACAAGGACATCATCACGTTCGAGCACATGAAGGCCATGAAGCACCAGGCCATCCTGGGCAACATCGGTCACTTCGACAACGAGATCGACATGGCAGGCCTCGAGAAGTCCGGCGACGTCACGCGGATCAACATCAAGCCGCAGGTCGACGAGTTCACCTTCGCCGACGGCCACTCGATCATCGTGCTGTCCGAAGGCCGCCTGCTCAACCTCGGCAACGCGACGGGCCACCCGTCGTTCGTGATGAGCAACAGCTTCTCCAACCAGGTCATCGCACAGATCGAACTGTGGACGAAGCCGGACGAGTACGACAACGAGGTCTACCGCCTCCCGAAGCACCTCGACGAGAAGGTCGCCAAGATCCACGTCGAGGCACTCGGTGGCACGCTGACCAAGCTCACGAAAGATCAGGCTGAGTACATCGGCGTCGACGTCGAAGGCCCGTACAAGCCGGAGCACTACCGCTACTGACCCGGCGATTCGTCGCTGAGAATGTAGTGCCCGCCGTCCCCCGGTCTGCGCAAGCAGGCCGGGGGATAGGCTTGTCCGCCGTGGGAACACTGGTGGCATTGGAAGGCCTCGACGGAGCTGGAAAGCGAACGTTGATCGGCAAAGTGGAGACCGAACTCCGCCGCGGCGGCACGTCGATCGCGACTCTGGATTTTCCGCGGTACGGAAAGTCGATCCACGCGGATCTTGCTGCCGAGGCGCTCAAAGGATCACACGGAGACCTGGCTGAATCCGTGAACGCGATGGCAGTCCTGTTCGCCTTGGACCGCGCCGGTGCTGCGGATCGGATCTCGGAACTGTTGTCCGCCAACGACATTGTTCTCCTCGATCGCTACGTTGCCTCCAACGCTGCCTACAACGCGGCGCGCGTGCATCAGGGCGTGGACGGCGAGATGGTCGCCTGGATCCGTGAATTGGAGTTGGGTCGACTCGCTCTCCCCGCTCCCGATCTGCAGCTGTACCTCGACGTGCCGGTAGCCCTGGCCGAGCAGCGCGCCCGCTCCCGTGAGGCCCAGGACGCGTCGCGTCAGCTCGACGCCTACGAGCGCGACGGCGGTCTTCAGGCCAGAACCGGTGAGCTCTACAAGCAGTTGGCAGCGACGAACTGGGCCTCACCCTGGTGGATCGTGGGGCCGGAGACGGACCCGGCAGATCTGGCACGCAGGCTCGCGGATTTCGCGTGATCGGTCACCCTGGCAGCCGGGATTCGAACTTTCCGGCACAGTAGAGGGAAAGACGCGGCACGCCGCACGGCCTCGTAACGGTCTGATTCATCGCTCCGAGATGCAACGATAGGGATATGAAACCAAGGATTCTGGTTGTCGACGACGACACGGCACTCGCCGAGATGCTCACGATCGTGCTGCGTGGTGAGGGTTTTGATCCCTACGTGGTAGGCGACGGAACCCTGGCGCTCGCGGCAGTGCGTGAGACGCGCCCCGATCTCGTCCTGCTCGATCTCATGCTTCCCGGAATGAACGGGATCGACGTATGCCGGGTTCTGCGTGCGGATTCCGGTGTGCCCATCGTGATGTTGACGGCCAAGACCGACACCGTCGACGTCGTGCTCGGCCTCGAATCCGGTGCGGACGACTACATCATGAAGCCGTTCAAGCCGAAGGAATTGGTGGCGCGAGTTCGCGCTCGCCTGCGCCGCACCGAAGAGGAACCGGCCGAGCTGCTGAGCATCGCCGACATCGTGATCGACGTTCCGGCGCACAAGGTCAGCCGCGGCAGCGAGCAGATCTCGCTCACACCACTCGAATTCGACCTGCTGGTCGCATTGGCGCGCAAGCCGCGCCAGGTGTTCACCCGTGAAGTCCTTCTCGAGCAGGTGTGGGGATACCGCCACGCCGCCGATACCCGTCTGGTGAACGTGCACGTTCAGCGTTTGCGCGCCAAGGTCGAAACTGATCCCGAGAATCCCGAAGTGGTTCTGACGGTCAGGGGGGTCGGCTACAAGGCCGGACCGCCGTGAGCGGAGTTTCCAGGTGGCGTCGTCGTCTCAATCGACGGCTGACGCCATTTCTGCGGTGGTGTCACTCGATGAGCAACACCCTCGCGCACACGTGGCGACGCTCGCTCCAGTTGCGAGTGGTCGTCTCGACTTTGACGTTGTCCTTGATCGTCATCGTCATTCTCGGTGTCGTGCTGACCAGCCAGATCACCGATCGACTGTTGGAAACGAAGATCACCGCGGCAACCGAGGAAATGGACCGTGCCCGCGGCATCGTCGAAGACCAACTCGCGGGCGTCGACGATTCGACGGCGCTCAACGTTCAATTGGAAAGCGCTGCATCCGGACTGACAAGCCGTCGCAACCAGACCTCGGGCCAGGCCTCCGGGTCGGCCGGCACCTTCGACCCGGTGCTCATCGTGCCTGGGGACGGGCCGCGCCAGCCGACGAGTTCGGGACCGGTCGATCAGATCCCCGACAACCTGCGCGAGTTCGTCAAACGCGGCCAGATCAGCTACCAATTCGCGACGGTGTCCAACCCGAACGGTTACTCCGGTCCCGCGCTGATCATCGGTAGCCCCACCGCGTCGTCGATATCGGGACTCGAGCTGTACCTGATCTTCCCGCTCGCAAGCGAAGACCGGAGTCTGTCGCTTGTTCGAAGCACCCTGCTGATCGGTGGAGCCGTGTTGCTGGTGCTCCTGGCTGCGATTTCGCTGTTGGTTGCCAGGCAGGTCGTGCTTCCCATCCGATCGGCCTCACGAATCGCGGTGCGTTTCGCAGACGGCCGACTCAAGGAACGAATGCCGGTCCGCGGCGAGGACGACATGGCGCGTTTGGCCATGTCCTTCAACGAGATGGCCGAGAGTCTGTCCAAACAGATCACCCAGTTGGAGGAGTTCGGCAGTCTCCAGAAACGCTTCACCTCCGATGTCAGCCATGAACTCCGCACACCACTGACCACGGTCCGCATGGCAGCCGACCTGATCTACGACGGCAGCGAGAACCTCGACCCGATGCTGCGTCGGTCGTCGGAACTGCTTGTCGCCGAGCTGGACAGGTTCGAGGGGCTTCTGGCGGACCTCCTCGAGATCTCCCGCCACGACGCCGGTGTCGCGGAACTCGCATCCGAACAACTCGACGTGCGTATGTGTGCGCGAGCGGCCGTTTCCACGGTTCGCCATCTCGCCCGCGAATCCGGCACCGAACTGATCGTGGACATGCCGGACGAGCCCGTCATGGCGGATGTCGATCCGCGCCGCGTCGAACGCATCCTGCGAAATCTCCTGGCCAACGCCATCGACCACGGTGAGGGGAAGCCGATTCTGCTTCGCCTTCGCGCCGACGACAATGCCCTCGCCTTCATCGTCCGCGACAGTGGCGTCGGGTTGCGTCCGGGCGAGGAGAAGTTGGTCTTCAACCGGTTCTGGCGATCGGACCCGTCCCGCGTGCGCCGCAGTGGCGGCACCGGACTCGGCCTCGCGATCAGCGTCGAAGACGCGAATCTGCACGACGGCAAGCTCGAGGCCTGGGGCGAACCGGGAGTCGGCGCCTGCTTCCGGCTGACGCTCTCGCGCACCCGTGGCAAGAAAGTCGTGTCGAGCCCACTACCTCTCAAGCCGACGACCACAAAGTTCGTCCGCACGCCGAGCGAAGCCGACATCGTCGCCGATACCGTCGGCGAGGTCACGTCGTCCCTGCCGACTCCGCGCGAATCGGACTCGCGGAACGAGTCCAACGGTGGGGATCGATCATGATCGAAACCCGCCGCCGTCTGGCACTTCTCGCAACAACGCTCAGCGTGCTGTTGCTGACCGGCGCGTGCGCGAGTTTGCCGGAATCCTCCTCGCCGCAGGCAATCGGAACTCTGGCAACAGCTGTGCCCGGAACCTCCGTCGAATCACCGGCATCGGGGCGAGAGCCGGACTTGCTGGTACGTGACTTCGTCAAGGCGAGTACCGATCCGTCCAACCGGCATGCCGCAGCCCGTCAGTACCTCACCAAAGACGCGTCGGCGCGCTGGGACGACGCGGCCAGTGCCGTCATCGTCGACAAGATCGACACCCTGTCGGCGTCGCGAACCAGTTCCGAAGCGGTGTACACGATTCGTGTGAACAAGGTCGGTCGCCTCGACCCCGGCGGGCTGTACGTCCCCGAAGAGGGCAGCTTCGAAGCGAAGATGACGCTGACGTTGACCGATGGCGAATGGCGTATCAGCGATCTGCCACCCGGTGTGATCATGGAGCGCCCGCAGTTCCTCGGCGCATATCAGCGGAAGTCGTTGTTCTTCCTCGACCCGACGAGCCAGACAGTCGTCCCCGATCTTCGCTGGATCTCCGGCGGACAGGACCAGGTGGCAGCTCAGCTGATCGGCCTGATGATCGACGGACCGAAGGCAGCGCTGGCGCCGGCTGTACGAAACGAACTCGGCAATGGCGTGTCGGTGATCGGTCCGATCACCAAGGCCGACGGCAAGCCGGGACAGGTCGGAGTCGGTCTCGGCGGTGTGCGCATCAACTTCCGTCTGGACAACCCGATGGATGCTGCGACGCGCGGTTTGTTTGCAGCGCAAGTCATCTGGACGCTCGCCAATGCCGATGTCGCGGGGCCGTACGTTCTGGAGATCGACGGCGAACCGCTGGACGCTGCTCATGCGGAAGGCTGGACCACCGCCGACGTCGCGTCGACCAACCCGCTGGCCACCACGAGTGCGACCGTCGGACTGCACGCACTGCGCAACGGTTCACTGGTGAGCGTCAGCGAGCAGGAGGCGACTCCGGTGCCCGGTTTCGCGGGCAATGCGGGCAACCTCACGGCGGCTGCTCTCTCGCGGGACGGCAAGTTGGTCGCAGCCGTCGCAGACACCGCTCGGCCGGATCCAGCCACCCGGTTCGACTTGTCGCTCGGTACATACGGCGATGGTTCCGCTCCGGTGCTCGAAGGCAGCGCCATCACCCGACCTTCGTGGGAGCTGGACAACAATGCTGTCTGGGCGGCGGTGAACGGCAATACCGTCGTTCGGGTCGTCCGCGAACCAGGAACCGGTCGGGTGTCGGTCACCAACGTCGATGTCGGGGCGTTGACGTCGGTCGGCTCCACGATCTCGGAATTGCGTCTCTCTCGCGACGGCGTGCGAGCCGCGATGATCATCGACGGCAAGGTCTACCTGGCCGTGGTCGTGCGCACACCCAGCGGGGTCTACGCCCTGACGAGTCCGCGTGCGGTGGCGTCCGGCTTGGGCAGTACCGCGCTCTCACTCGACTGGAGCAACAGCGACACCATCGTGATCGCGCGCAGTGGAGCCGACATACCGGTCGTCCAGGTCGCCATAGACGGTTCACGAATGGACGCGCTGCCGAGTGGAAACCTGACCGCTCCCGTCACCTCCGTGGATGCGTCGCCGACCACCGAGTACGTCGCCGACGCGCGTGCGGTGTTCCAACTGAACAACAACGACCCCGCCGGGGATCGACGCTGGCGTGAAGTGACTGTGCTGACCGGACAGAAGGCGATTCCGGTTCTACCCGGCTGACGTCTCTGTGCTCTGGTGCATGTCGGTGCTCTGATTCATGATTCGGCCATGGGGGACAAGAAATTCGGTGCCGGATTGCTCGATCTGCTGTTGCCACGCGAGTGTGGTGGGTGTGGCCGCACGGGGACACTGTGGTGCGGTGAGTGCGCGGAACTGCTGCGTGACCATCCGGTTCAATTGAGTCCGCGCGTAGACCCGGGCGTGCCGGTCTGGGCACTCGGCCGCTACGACGGCCCCAGGCGGCGCAGTGTGATCGAGATGAAGGAACGGGGTCGTCGAGACCTCGCGACGCCTCTGGGGATCGCTGTGGCCGGCGCATTGGGCACTCTGGAACGGTGGGGCGAGGTCGGCGGCGGGGGTCGTACGCCGATCATGCTGGTGCCGGCTCCCACACGCGCCCGAGCGGCGCGTTCTCGCGGGGGTGATCCGGTTCGCCGGATAGCCGAGAGTGTGCGCGAAAAGCGGGAAGTTGGTTCTGTCGAGGGGCGTCCGGTACGTGTCTGTCCGATTCTCCGGATGACGCGAGGAGTACGTGACTCGGTCGGACTGTCCGCGGCCGACCGGGTGACCAATGTGAACGGTCATGTGTCTCTCGACACCACTGCAGTCTCTTCGATTGTCGGGGACGGCGACATCGTCCTGCTCGACGACGTCCTGACCACGGGAGCGACTGCGGCAGAGTCGGTTCGGGCTCTCGCGCTCAGTGGGATTCGGACAACTCTCGTGCTTGTTCTTGCAGGGGCTTAGATGAATTTCGTTGGAACAGTGGCACTCGCGCGCGTTACGTACTAGCGTCGGCGGCACACCCGAAAATACTGGTAGGAGGTGGTACTTCGATACTGGTGCCGGGCGGATCCCCTCTCGGTACTTGCAGAATTTGCCGCCGCCCACCGTGGGGCGGGGCCGTAATTGGGAGGTACGAGTGACGACCCCTTCGCAAGCCTCGTTTTTCATCGAGGACGCCACCATCGAGCGTTCCGAGAATGCCGCAGCTCCGAGATCCGACGTCGTGGTCAAGGGACGAAATGTCGAGATCCCCGATCACTTCCGAATCTACGTTTCGGAAAAGCTGGCGCGACTCGAACACTTCGACCCCTCCATATTCCACTTCGACGTGGAACTTCAACATGAACGCAACCGACGACAGGCCAAGAGTTGCCAGCGCGTCGAGATCACCGCTCGAGGTAAAGGCCCGGTGGCCCGAGCCGAAGCGTCCGCAGACAGCTTCTACGCCGCCTTCGAATCGGTGATCGACAAGCTCGAGAGTCGCCTCCGTCGAACCAAGGACCGCAAGAAGGTCCATTACGGCGACAAGCGACCGGTGTCCGTCGCGGAGGCAACCGCCTCCCTCGTCGACGCAGACTCACTCGGAGTCACACCGGACATTTCGCTGAACGGCCAAGAGCCGGACGAGTACGACGGCCCGGGACGCGTGGTCCGCACGAAGGATCACCCGGCCGAGCCGATGACCATCGACGACGCTCTGTACGAGATGGAACTGGTCGGACACGACTTCTTTCTCTTCCATGACAAGGAGTCGGACAAGCCGTCCGTCGTCTACCGTCGTCACGCTTTCGACTACGGATTGATCCGCCTGACATGACCCAATCGGTGGTGGGTTTGCTCGCTCGCCGCCGGTAGCGCCTACCATGGAATCCGGCCGGAGTTTTCGGACCCCGGCCGGATTTTCAGTGTGTGACCCCTGTCGCCGAAGATTGAGGACGAAGAAGACTGTGCCGTCGCTGTCGCTATCGAAGCTGCTCCGTGTTGGTGAAGGTCGCATGGTCAAGCGGCTCAAGCACATCGCCGAGCATGTGGAATCTCTGTCGCCCGATGTCGAAGGCCTGACAGACGAGCAACTCAAAGCCAAGACCACCGAGTTCCGTGAGCGCTATGCCGCCGGGGAAACTCTCGACGAGTTGCTGCCCGAGGCATTCTCCGTGGCCCGTGAGACGTCGTGGCGCGTGATCAACCAGAAGCACTTCCACGTGCAGATCATGGGTGGCGCGGCCCTGCACTTCGGCAACGTCGCCGAGATGAAGACCGGTGAGGGCAAGACTCTGACGTCGGTTCTTCCGGCTTATCTCAACGCGATCGCCGGTGACGGCGTCCATGTGGTCACGACCAACGACTACCTCGCCAAGCGTGACTCCGAGTGGATGGGTCGCGTTCACCGCGCCCTCGGCCTCGAGACCAGTGTGATCCTGTCGGGCATGACGCCGGCCGAGCGCCGCGTCGCCTACGCAGCCGACATCACGTACGGGACCAACAACGAGTTCGGCTTCGACTACCTGCGCGACAACATGACGCATTCGCTGGACGACCTGGTCCAGCGTGGCCACGCGTTTGCCATCGTGGACGAGGTCGACTCGATCCTCATCGACGAAGCCCGAACCCCGCTCATCATCTCGGGCCCGGCCGACGGCTCCAGCAAGTGGTACAGCGAGTTCGCTCGCATCGCGCCGCTGCTGAAGAAGGACGTCCACTACGAGGTCGACATCCGCAAGCGCACCATCGGTGTGCACGAGGCGGGCGTCGAACTGGTCGAGGACCAGCTCGGTATCGACAACCTGTACGAAGCCGCGAATTCTCCGTTGGTGAGCTACTTGAACAACGCGATCAAGGCCAAGGAGCTCTACACCAAGGACAAGGACTACATCGTCCGCGACGGTGAGGTCATCATCGTCGACGAGTTCACCGGCCGCGTGCTGGTCGGCCGCCGCTACAACGAGGGCATGCACCAGGCGATCGAGGCCAAGGAGAAGGTGGAGATCAAGGCGGAGAATCAGACTCTCGCCACCATCACCCTGCAGAACTACTTCCGTCTGTACGACAAGTTGTCCGGCATGACGGGTACCGCCGAGACGGAAGCTGCCGAGCTTCACCAGACTTACACCCTCGGTGTGATCCCGATCCCGACCAACCGTCCGATGGTCCGAGTCGACAACGGCGACCTCATCTACAAGACCGAGGAAGCCAAGTTCGACGCGGTGGTCGACGACGTCGTCGAGCGCCACGAGAACGGCCAGCCCGTCCTGATCGGTACCACCAGCGTCGAGCGCTCGGAGTACCTGTCCAAGCAGTTCACCAAGCGCGGCGTTGCACACAACGTCCTCAATGCGAAGTTCCACGAGAAGGAAGCGACCATCATCGCCGAGGCCGGTCGCTCCGGTGCGGTCACCGTCGCGACCAACATGGCCGGCCGTGGTACCGACGTCGTTCTCGGTGGTAACCCGGACATCATCGCGGACATCGCGCTGCGCAAGAAGGGCCTCGATCCGGTCACGACGCCGGACGAGTACGAAGCAGCCTGGGACGCAGTCCTGGACGAGGTCAAGGCTGAGGTCAAGGCAGACGCGGAGAAGGTCCGCGACGCCGGCGGCCTGTACGTTCTGGGCACCGAGCGTCACGAATCGCGTCGTATCGACAACCAGTTGCGCGGTCGTTCCGGACGTCAGGGTGATCCCGGCGAATCGCGGTTCTACCTTTCGCTCGGTGACGAGCTCATGCGTCGCTTCAACGGTTCGGCCCTCGAGTCGATCATGACGCGCCTCAACCTTCCCGACGACGTCCCGATCGAAGCCAAGATGGTCTCGAAGGCCATCAAGAGCGCTCAGACTCAGGTCGAGCAGCAGAACTTCGAAATTCGCAAGAATGTCCTCAAGTACGACGAGGTCATGAACCAGCAGCGAACGGTCATCTACAAGGAGCGCCGCCAGATCCTCGAGGGTGAGGACATGGAGGGCCAGGTCGAGCAGATGATCACTGACGTGGTCACCGCCTACGTCGACGGTGCGACCGCCGAGGGATACGTCGAGGACTGGGATCTCGAGCAGCTGTGGACCGCGCTCAAGACGCTCTACCCGGTCGGCATCGATCACAAGACGTTGGCAGGGGAGGACGGCGCAGGCATCAACAGTGACCTGAGCCGTGACGACCTGCGAACCGCTTTGCTCGAAGACGCCCACGCGGCGTACAAGAAGCGCGAAGCCGAGATCGATGCGATCGCCGGCGAAAACGGTATGCGTGAACTCGAGCGTCGTGTCTTCCTCTCGGTCCTGGACCGCAAGTGGCGTGAGCATCTCTACGAGATGGATTACCTCAAGGAGGGAATCGGTCTGCGTGCGATGGCCCAGCGCGATCCGCTGGTCGAGTACCAGCGCGAGGGTTACGACATGTTCATCGGCATGCTCGACGGATTGAAGGAAGAGTCCGTCGGATTCCTCTTCAACCTGCAGGTCGAGGCAGCTCCGGCGCAGCCCGCGAGCGGAATTTCCGTCACGGCCGGCTCGGCCGCTGCGGCGTCCGCCACGGCGCCCAAGCCGCTCCCGACGCAGGAAGCCGCAGCCAGGACAACCGGAACTGCTGCCCCGACGGCGTTGCGCGCCAAGGGACTTGACGACGAAGGTCCGTCGCGATTGACGTACACCGGCCCGGACGAGGACGGTAAGGCGAAGGCAACCCGCGACTCGGCCGCCGACTCCGGTGACGGGGCCGCCTCGCGCCGCGAACGTCGTGAAGCAGCACGGACGCAGTCGAAGAGCAATCGAGCTCCGAAGTCCAAGCGCAAGCGCTGAGGTTCAGTACAGCTGAGCTACCAGCGCAGTTAGTACTCAGCAGGCTGGACGGTCACACCACGTGTAGTGCGGTGACCGTCCAGCCTGTTCCGTCTGTATGGTCGATCCGACCCGCGACGGCAAATGTCTGCGTGCCTCGTGTGTACGTCGCACAGACTTCGGCGGTACTCTTCGACACTGCTTGAACGTGGGTGCGGTGAACGGCCGCGCCGCCCAGCTTCCGGGCCGAAAATTCCGAAGTATAAAGTCGCGCAACAACTTCCAGGACGGACGGCGTCAATACGCCCTTGAGTTGCCGCGGATTTCGTCGCCGGTCGACGGTTTCGAGAACCAGGCGAAGTGATCGGTTCCAGAAGATGTCGGCACCCGCCAACTGCGGTTCCAGCACGTGAGTGAAACCGGCACTGGGCGACGTCCCGTTGTGTGGCGACTTTCGTGGGCGACGCAGCATTCGGTCTGTTCGGCACTGCGCTCGGTCGGGTCGGCACTGCGGCCGCGTAAGCGCGACGGTATGCGCGTGAGGCTCGAATTGTGGTGCCGGCTCGAGAATGATTGTGCAGTCCTGCTCCATGACATCCCCCCGGATGATCGTGCGTCCGAGATGGTCGTCTCGGACTTCGCTCCCCCGAGCGATGGTGAGAAGCATGACACGAAACGCTCGAGATGTCGCCGTGATCACCATCGCGACTTAGGGTGATGGCGTGCGGGGACTTCTGTTGGATGTCGGTGGCGTGCTGTTCGGTCCGGGATCGGATCTCGACGGCTTGAGCGCGGTCGTGCGCGCGGTGAAGGCCCGCGGAATCGTGACGGGAATCGTCAGCAACGATCCCGGCGGTGCCAATGCTCAGTGGTTGCGGGATCTCGGAGACGGGGTCTTGGTCGACGACGTGATCTTGTCCGGTGATGTCGAGATGGCGAAGCCCGACGCCGAGATCTATCTGTTGGCGGCGAGTCGTTTGGGCGTCGAGCCGGAGGACTTCGTTTTCGTGGATGATCTCGAAATCAACGTCCGGGCGGCGGTGGCGGTCGGGATGGTCGGGGTCCACCACGGCGGCTCGGAATCGACCATCGAGGAGTTGTCGATTCTGTTCGATCTCGGCGACGGAGGGGACACGAAGCCATGGTGAACAGACTGACGACTCAGGATGCTGCTTTCTACTTCCTCGAAGCCGGGACGACGCCGATGCATGTCGGCTCGTTGGGGATCTTCCGGCAACTGCGAAACGGGATCGATCACGAGGAATTGCTTCGTCTGGTCGAAGAGCGGCTCGGATCGGTTCCGCGTTACCGCCAGCGAGTGCGTGAGGTGGCGTTCGGCCTGGCCCGCCCCGTCTGGGTGGACGACTCGGATTTCGACATCACCTATCACGTACGCCGATCGGCTCTGCCCAAACCAGGTTCCGACGAACAGCTGATGGATCTGATCGCGCGGCTGACGTCGAGACCCCTCGACAGCACGAGGCCGTTGTGGGAGATGTACCTGGTCGAGGGGCTGAGCAGAAACAGATTTGCCATCTTCACGAAGTCTCATTCGTCGTTGGTGGACGGCGAGGCGGCTCCAGAGATCAGTCAGGTGATCTTCGATCCGGAGAAGAATCGAGCTCCAGGCCCCGAAGAATTGTGGATGCCCGCCAGGCCGCCGAGCGATACCAGCTTGTTGGTCAGTGCAATGGCAGATCTCGTGACGAGCCCGGGGGAGGGGATCGCGCGGGCGCGTGCAGCGTTCAACGACGTGACCACATCCGTCACCGAGGCTGTGAGTGCACTCGGGAAACTCGCGGAAGTGGTTCGAACGGCGACCCAGGTGGCCCCGTCGAGCCCGCTCAACGCCACCATCTCGCGCAATCGACGCCTTGCGGTGGCCAAGACGTCTCTCGAGGACTATCGACGTATTCGCGCGCGGTACGGGTGCGAGATCAATGACGTGATTCTCACCGTCATCGCAGGTGCGATGCGGAACTGGCTGCTCTCGCGTGGTGAGCCGGTGACCGAGGCGACCATCGTGCGGGCGATGGTGCCCATGTCGGTGTACACGGACGGCCCCGAGAGTCCCGACGTCGACGATCCGCAGGCGCCGGGGCATGTTTCGTCGTTCCTCATCGACCTGCCTGTCGGTGAACCCAACGCGGTTGTTCGGCTCTCTCACGTGGCGCATGCGACGGAGGCATTCGCGCGTCAGGGTCGGCGGGTCACCGCGCAGACGATGGTGCGAATGTCCGGGTTTGCGCCGGCGACGCTGCATGCGATGAGCTCCCGTGCGGCCAGTAGTCTGTCGCAGCGAATGTTCAACTTGATGATCACCAATGCGCCAGGGCCACAGTTCCCGCTCTACCTCGGTGGGGCTCGGATGCTGGAGATGTATCCGGTGTCGCCACTGCTCAAGAATCAGACACTCAGCATCGCCCTGACGTCGTACGACGGAAATGTCTACTACGGTTTGAATGCCGACCGTGACGCGATGTCGGACGTCGACGTCGTTCGTTCGCTGATCTTCGAGTCACTCGAGGAATTGACGGATGCGAGTCGGTGACGAACGAGCATGAAGGTGGTCTCATGAGGGTGTACGTACCGGCGACGGTCGAGATTTTGCAGAAGTTGGTCGCAGATCAGGAGTTCGACCCGATGAGCCGGACGGCTTTTGCGGTCACGCCGACTCTGCGTGAGTCGTACGCGGCGGGCGACGACGACGAGTTGGCCGAGGTCGCCATGGGGGAGGCTGCGCGTGCGTCGCTGCGTCTGATCGCCGGAACCGAAGGTGACGTCACCTTCCGGCGTGCTGTCGTTGCCGCCGACGTCGACGATGCCGATGTGAAGTTGCGGCCCGATCTGGACGATTCTGTAGTTCGATTGGCGGGTCCTCTGACGATGGCTCAGGTTGCATCTGTGCATGTCGACCTCGAACAGGCAGAATCGGACATCGAGCGCGCTGCTGGCATAGTCGACGCGGCGGATCTCGGCGATGCTGATGCCGAGTTCACGCTCGGCGACGCGGAGGACCACGAGTTGGCGTGGTACGCCGCGCAGGAGTTGCCGTTCTTGCTCGACCTGCTGTGAATGTGCTTACCGTGAAGTAACCTACGGTACCGTAACCTGATAACCTACGGTACCGTAGGCAGTGGGTTCGGAAGGTGAGAGGTGGAGGTCTGATGGGTCTGAAGGACTGGATCGAGGCACCGGCAGCGTCGGTAGTTCCGGCAGCGCGGTCGAAGCTCAATCTGCTTCGTGGTGCGGCGGCTCGGCTGACCACACCATTGCTTCCCGACGACTATCTGCACCTCGCAAATCCGTTGTGGTCCGCCCGCGAGCTGCGTGGTCAGATCGTCGAAGTCCGGCCTGAGACCACGGATTCGGCGACCATCGTCATCAAGCCGGGGTGGGGATTCGACTTCAACTACCAGCCGGGGCAGTACATCGGCATCGGTCTGCATATCGACGGACGCTGGCATTGGCGGTCGTACTCACTTACTTCGCCTCCCAACTGGGAGAACAAGCGCATTTCCATCGCGGTCAAGGCCATGCCAGAGGGCTTTCTCTCGAGCCACCTCGTCAGCGGGGCCGTGCCGTCGGGAACCATCGTTCGACTGGCCACGCCTTCGGGCAACTTCGCGTTGCCGGATCCGCCGCCGGAGAAGATCCTGTTCATCACCGCCGGCAGTGGCATCACTCCGGTCATGGGCATGTTGCGGACGATGAACCGGCGCGGTCAATTGCCCGACGTCATGCACATCCACTCGGCGCCGACGGAATCCGACGTGATGTTCGCCGACGAACTCACGGCACTGCACGCCGAGCACGAGGACTTCGTGAGTCACGTTCAGCTCACTCGCCGCGACGGAAAATTCAAACTCAGTTCTCTCGACACGGTCTGCCCCGACTGGCGTGAGCGCCACACCTGGGCGTGCGGACCCCTTCCGTTGCTCGACGAGCTCGAAGACGTCTGGAAGGCGGAAGGCATCGAGGATCGACTCCATATGGAGCGATTCGCGGTTTCACGCATCGACGCCTCGGCGGACGGCGGCACGGTCACGTTCGAGAAGTCGGGTAAGACGATCACCGTCGACGGCGCGACGACGCTTCTGGAAGCCGGCGAGCAGTCCGGCGCCTTGATGCCCTTCGGTTGCCGCATGGGCATCTGCCAGACGTGTGTCGTGCCTCTCGTCGCCGGCCACGCAATCGACCTACGCTCGGGAAAACAGCACGCGGAGGGCGAGCGGATTCAGACGTGCATCTCCGCTGCCGCCGGCGACTGTACGCTGGACGCATAGCTTCTAGGCACACGGAGGACCACGGTGGCCATCACCGATATCAAAGAGTTTTCGCACCTCACCGAGGCCGATGTCGAAGCTCTCGGACGTGAACTCGATCAGATTCGACTCGACATCGAAGACTCTCGTGGAATCCGGGACGCCCGCTACATTCGTCGCGTCATTCGCGTCCAGCGGGCGTTGGAGCTCGGTGGGCGTATCGCGCTGTTCGGCAGTCGGTACCGACCGGCATGGCTGGTCGGCACGACCCTGCTGAGCCTGTCGAAGATCATCGAGAACATGGAGCTCGGGCATAACGTCATGCACGGGCAATGGGACTGGATGAACGATCCCGAGATTCACTCCGTTTCGTGGGAGTGGGATCAGACCGGTCCTTCCGAGCACTGGAAGCGTGCGCACAACTACCAGCACCACACGTACACCAACGTCGTCGGGATGGACGAGGACCTCGGTTTCGGGATCCTGCGTATGACGCGTGACGAGCCGTGGAAGCCGATCAACCTCTTCCAGCCGATCGCCAACGTAATCTTGGCGGCCACGTTCGAGTGGGGCATCGCGCTGCACGACCTCACGGCGGCAGCCGAGTTGGAGGGCGCGGAAAAGGGGCAACTGAACTCGCAGGCGAACAAAGACTTCGCGCGCAAGATCTTTCGTCAGGTGGGCAAGGACTTCATCTTGTTCCCCGCGCTGACGGGGCCGGCGTGGAAGTCGACCATGACGGCCAATGCCACCGCGAATCTCGTGCGCAACCTGTGGGCGTACGTCGTCATCTTCTGTGGTCACTTCCCGGACGGCGCCGAGAAGTTCACCGTTGCCGAATTCGAGCAGGAGACTCGTCACGAGTGGTACCTGCGCCAGATGCTCGGTAGCGCGAACTTCAATTCGGGCAAGCTCATGGGACTCATGAGCGGCAACTTGAGCTACCAGATCGAGCACCACGTCTTCCCTGATCTGCCGAGCAACCGCTACCCCGAAATTGCCGTGAAGATGCGTGCATTGTGCGAGAAGTTCGATCTCCCGTACACCACAGGTTCGCTCTTCAAGCAGTATCTCCTGGCGCTGCGCACGATCCACAAGCTGGCCTTGCCGGACAAGTGGCTGACTGCGACCTCGGACAATGCTCCGGAAACGTCCTCGGAACTACGGTTCCGCGACTCAGGGTTCCGGGGCGCAGCCATGGCGATGGTCGAGGACCTGCGTACCGATCCGGTCACCGGCAAGCGCCTCGGATTGTTGACCGCACTCAAGTCGCAGGCGCGTTCTCGCATGCCGAAGCGCCGGAAGTGATATAGGTTACATCGGGAAAAACCTAACCTACGGTGCCGTAAGTTACGCTACAGTAGGTGCAGTTGATCTGAACGATTCGAAGTCATGATCGTTCTGCACTTACTACTTTGCGCCTAACTCACTGCTAGGAGGCTTTCCATGGCGATTGCAGATGTCAAGGAATATGCACATCTCACGGACGCCGACATCGAGGCGCTCGGCCGCGAACTCGACGCGATTCGTCGCGACATCGAGGAGTCGCGCGGCGAAAAGGACGCGCGCTACGTGCGCAACGTCATTCGCCTGCAGCGTTCACTCGAAATCGGCGGCCGCGCAGTGCTTTTCGCCAGCCGTCGCCGTCCGGCGTGGCTCGCCGGAGTTGGCCTGCTGACGCTCTCGAAGATCATCGAGAACATGGAACTCGGGCACAACGTGATGCACGGTCAGTGGGACTGGATGAACGACCCGGAGATCCACTCCACCTCGTGGGAGTGGGACGTCACCGGCCCGTCTGCGCACTGGAAGCAGACCCACAACTACCTGCATCACAAGTACACCAACGTCCTCGGAATGGACGACGACGTCGGATACGGACTCTTGCGCGTCACCCGCGATCAGCGATGGAAGCCCTTCAACGCCGGCAATCTGGTCTACAACACGCTGCTCGCGCTGTTCTTCGAGTACGGCATCGCCGCACAGCACCTCGAGCTCGGCAAGGTGGCCAAGGGCCGCGCCGACAAGGAAGAGACCCAGCGCAAGCTCCGCGAGGTCGGCGAGAAGATCGGCAAGCAGGTCCTGCGCGACTACGTCATCTACCCGGCCATCACCGGCCCGGCGTGGAAGAGCACGTTGTCGGCCAACTTCACCGCCAACACCCTGCGGAACGTGTGGACCAACGCGGTCATCTTCTGCGGTCACTTCCCGGACGGTGCCGAGAAGTTCACCAAGGAAGACATCGACAAGGAAACGCAGGCTCAGTGGTACCTGCGTCAGATGCTCGGTAGCGCCAACATCGAGGGCAGCGCGCTCATGGACTTCATGACGGGCAACCTGAGCTACCAGATCGAGCATCACTTGTTCCCCGATCTGCCCAGCAACCGCTACAAGGACATCGCGGTCACGGTGCGTCAGCTCGCGGACAAGTACGACCTGCCGTACACGACGGGCCCACTTGCCGTGCAGTACGCCAAGTCCTGGCGCACCATCGCCAAGCTGTCGCTGCCCAACAAGTACCTCAAGGACACCGTCGACAATGCGCCCGAGACGGCGTCGGAGCGGATGTTCGACGGCGAACTGACGTCGACTGTCGATCCCGTGACCGGGCGTCGTAACGGTCTCAAGAGCGCCATCGCACGTAAGCGCAAGAGTGGAAAGCTGCGCAGCCTCCTCGGCCTGCGCTGATTTCCCGCCTGCGCTGACCATACGCAACAAGCGGCCCGACACCATTCGACATGGTGCCGGGCCGCTTTGCTGTTCTCGCTAAGGGGTGTCGCTCAGTACTGATCGTTGGACTTGATCGCTTCCAGCAGTTGTCGCACAGCGACGACGCGTCGAGCGGATTTGCCCTCCAGCAGGTCGAGCTTGCATTCGGGGTCTGCCGGCGGCCCGAGGTGCGTGCATCCGCGCGGGCAATCCTCGATCGCCGCAGCGAGATCCGAGAATGCAGCCACCACGTTCTCGGGCGAGATGTGCGCCAGACCGAACGAACGGATGCCCGGGGTGTCGATCACCCAGCCGCCACCGGCGAGGGGGAGTGCCACCGATTGCGTCGATGTGTGCCGGCCCTTGCCGACGCCGGATACGATGCCGACCGCTCGATTGGCATCGGGGACAAGGCGATTGACCAATGTCGATTTTCCGACACCGGAATGTCCGATCAGGGCGGTCAACTTGTGCTCGAGGATCTGCGTCAGTTCGTCCAGGGGATCGTCGCGACCGGCGACGACCACTTGGATGTCGAGGTCGGCGAAAGTGCTCGCGAATTCCTCGGGTGGTTCGAGGTCGCTCTTGGTCAGGCAGACGATCGGTGTCAGGCCACCCACGTAGGCGGCGACCAGTGCGCGCTCGACAAAACCGGTGCGCGGTGGGGGATCGGCGAGTGCCACGACGATGAGCAACTGCTCCGCGTTCGCGACGACGATGCGTTCGAAGGGATCAGTGTCGTCGGCCGTCCGTCGCAGAACCGTAGAACGCTCGGAGACCCGGACAATACGGGCGAGGGTATCGGTTTTGCCGGACAGATCGCCGACGATGTCCACCTGATCGCCGACGACGATGGGGGTTCGGCCAAGTTCGCGGGCACGCATCGTGACGATCAGTCGGTCGGGGTCGCCGCCGAGGACGCAACCCCAACGGCCACGATCCTTCGACACCACCATCCCCGATTCGGCCGAGAGATGTTCGGGCCGAGTCTTCGTACGGGGGCGGGATCCGCGGCCGGGACGTACCCGGACGTCGGACTCGTCGTACTGCCGCGGACTCAGAAGCTTGCCTTCGGTGTCGCCGGCGAACTCTCGAGCATGTCGATCCACATGTTCTCGAAGCCGGGCAGTGTCTTGGCTGTGGTTCCGACATCGTCGACGTCGACGCCGTCGACGACCAGGCCGATGATGGCGCCGGCTGTTGCCATCCGGTGGTCGGCATACGAGAGCCATTGTCCGCCGTGGAGTTCCGCGGGAACGATCGTCAGGCCGTCGTCGGTTTCGGTGACGGAACCGCCGAGCTTGTTGATCTCGTCGGCGAGGGCGGCCAGACGGTCGGTCTCGTGCCCGCGCAGGTGTGCAATACCTCGCAGATGCGAGGTGCCCTCGGCGAGAGCGGCCAGGGCCGCGACGGTGGGGGTCAGCTCTCCCACGTCGTGGAGGTCGATGTCGATGCCGCGCAGTTTCTCCGGGCCGCGAACGGTCAGCACGCCGTCGGCAAGAGTGACGTCGGCGCCCATCGAGGCGAGGATCCCGCGGATCGCGTCGCCGGGCTGCGTCGTCGACGACGGCCACATCGGGACGCTGACGGTTCCGCCGGTAACAGCGGCTGCGGCCAGGAACGGTGTGGCGTTGGAGAGATCGGGTTCGATCGCCCAGTCCACGGCGCGCACCGGCCCCGGTGCCACCCGCCACGTGTCTGCGTCTCCGCCCGTGGCCGGTGTCGTCACGGAAACTCCGGATTGGCGGAGCATCTCGACGGTCATGTCGATGTGTGGCATGGACGGGACGGGCTTGCCGTCGTGGTGAACGGTGACACCCTCTTCGAAGGCAGCAGCCGAGAGCAGGAGACCGGAGACGAACTGCGACGAGCCGGATGCGTCGATGGTGACCGTTCCTCCGCGTAGGGATCCGGTTCCGGTGACGGTGAACGGGAGTGCGTCACCCTCGATCCGAGCGCCGAGACCGCGCAGTGCCTCCAAGATGGTGCCGAGGGGGCGTGTGCGTGCTTGCTCGTCGCCGTCGAAGCGGACGATGCCGTCGGCCATCGCGGCGAGTGGCGGCAGGAAGCGCATCACGGTGCCGGCCAGGCCGCAGTCGACCTCGCCGCCGCGCAGGGGCCCAGGGGTGATGCGAAGCGTGGTCGGATCGCCGGCTTCCTCGACTCCGATGCCGAGGTCACGCAGAGCTGCGATCATCAGGTCGGCGTCACGGCTGCGAAGTGCACCGGTGATCGTGGACGGGCCATCCGCAAGTGCGGCAAGAATCAGAGCTCGATTGGTGATGGACTTGGATCCGGGCAGCGTCACCACTGCATCGACGGGTGCTTGGGCCCTCGGGGCGCTCCACAGACTCAGACTCACATGGTCCATCTTCTCTCATCGATGGGGGAATGGTCGAAACCGTGCCACCCTGGGTGTCATGTGCGGAAGGTATGCGACCACAGCGGACCCGGCCACCCTGGCGGTGGAACTCGATGCGCTCGACGAGACGGACCACTCGGCGCCCGTCGAAGCCGACTACAACGTGGCCCCCACGACCGAGGTGTTGACCGTCGTCGAACGCCACGATCGGGAGAACCCCGACAGCGATCCGACCAAGAGGATTCGGCGGATGCGGTGGGGATTGGTGCCGTCGTGGACCAAGGAGCTGGGCAAAGGCCCGGTCCTGTTCAACGCCCGCGCCGACTCGCTGGCGGAGAAGCCGGCGTTTCGGACCGCCTTCAAGTTCAAGCGTTGCCTGGTCCCCATGGACGGGTGGTACGAGTGGCAGACCGAGGCCACCGGCGGGAAAAAGGCAGCGAAGATTCCTTACTACATGCACCCCGACGACGGATCACGGCTGTTCATGGCGGGCGTGTGGTCTGCCTGGCGGGACCCGAGGGTCGAGAACGCGGGCCCCGTCCTGAGCTGCTCGATCGTCACAGTCGACTCTCTCGGTCACCTCGAGCAGGTTCACGACCGCATGCCCCTCGCCCTGCCTCGTGACCGCTGGGAGGCATGGCTCGATCCCGACAACACCGTCGATTCGGCTCTGCTCGAACCGGTACCGGACCTCTTCGAGCGGATCGACGTCGATCGAGTCCGGCCGCTGGTCAACAGTGTCAAGAACAACGGGCACGAGTTGATCGAGCCGGACGTCGACCGTGCCGGCGAGCAGATCAGCCTGCTCTAGTGGTCAGCCGAGAGCCCAGGTAACGGTCACCTCGAACGAGACCTGCTGGGTTCCCGGGGCGAGAACCATGTCGGACATCGAGGCGTCGGGAGCGCGCATGGTCTGACCGCCGCTCGTGTCGTGTGCCTCGGTGATGGTCACGACGTTCTCGAGCGACGTACCGGACAGATCCGCGTACTGCTCGGCACGGTTCTTCGCGTCCTCGAAGGCCCGGGTGCGAGCGTCGGCCAGAAGCTGAGAGTCGTCGTCGATGGCGAAGGCGACGTTGCCGAGCCGTGCCGCGTTTCCGCCCGCCGCGATGCCGGCGTCCAGGACAGAAGAGGCCTTGTCGAGATCGCGTACGACGATTCGTACCGAGTTGGTTGCCCGGTAGCCGGTCACGTTGCCGCCGACGAACGGTCCGCCGCTGGCGTCGTACTGCGGCTGGACGGACAGATCGCTTGTCTGCACGTCCTCGGGGGCCACACCGGCGGCGACTATCGCGTCGATCATCTGACGGGCCTTGTCATTCGCCTCCGAGACCGCTCCCGATACATCCGGGGCAACCACCTCGATGCCGATGTCGGCATTGAGGATGTCCGGCGCCCCGCGGACCTGCCCTGATCCGACTACCGTGACTTCCTTGGCGGCATTGTCCGAACTCCCGCAGGCCGTCAGCGAGACGGTGAGAGCCGCCGCTGCAGCGGTCAGTGCAAGAGTTTTCAGGTGTGGTCGCATGGTGAGACCGTAGCGACCGGATACTCAGCCCGCCGTGATTTGCGCCGTGACCGCGCCACTCAACTGCGCGAGGTCCGTCGGAGCCAGCTCGATCTCGAGCCCGCGTCGACCGGCGCTGCAGAGAATGCGGTCCCAGTCGAGCGCCGACGCATCGATCACGGTCGGCAGTTTCTTGCGTTGGCCGAGCGGTGAGATACCGCCGAAGACGTAGCCGCTCGAGCGCTCGGCTTCGGCGCGATCGGCCATGACGGCTTTGCTTGCACCGAGGGCAGCGGCTGCGGCTTTGAGCGAGAGCTTGTTCGGGACCGGCAGGACCGCGACGGCGAGCTTGCCGGTGTCGAGTTTGACGACCAAGGTCTTGAAGATCTGTGCGGCCTCGACTCCTACCAACTCGGCCAGTGCAGTGACCGCCTCGTCGCCGAACGATTCGGCGCGAGGATCGTGGTCGTAGCTGTGAACGCGGTGCGGTGTCTTCGACTTGTCGAGAAGTACGGTCGCAGGGGTCGCTGTTCCGGCCATGAGGAACACCCTATGTGGATCGCCGACAGGTGCATCCGACCAGGCCGGGAACAGAGTCGCAGACTCCCGTGTTGGTACCAGTTGATGAAACTTGTCCCGAGAAGCGAAGGAGCGACCGTGCTGGCTGTGTGTGAGCCACCACCGGCCCGTGGGTCGGATCTTCAGTTGGCGGTAACCTTGATCCCTACGGCTAGTGAAGGGATCAGAGTGCTGGAACACGACCGGCCCAAGGACGAACCGTCAGGGGTAACTGAACCTATCGACGGCGCTGTGTCCGAAACGCCCGAAACTGCGGATGAGTTGATTGCCCGGTTCGAGCGCGACGCGCTCCCGCTGCTCGACCAGTTGTACGGCGCTGCCCTGCGCATGACGCGGAATCCGGCTGATGCCGAGGATCTCGTGCAGGAGACGTACGTCAAGGCGTACACCGCTTTCCGTTCGTTCCGTGCCGGTACCAACCTGAAAGCCTGGCTGTACCGGATTCTCACGAACACCTACATCAACTCGTACCGCAAGAAGCAGCGCCAACCCGCGCAGTATCCGACGGACGAGATCACCGACTGGCAGTTGGCTGCCACCGCCGAGCACACCTCGACGGGGCTGCGATCGGCCGAGGTGGAGGCGCTCGACGCGTTGCCTGACGATGACATCAAGGCGGCGCTGCAGTCGCTTCCCGAGGAATTCCGTATGGCCGTGTACTACGCCGATGTCGAAGGATTCCCGTACAAGGAGATCGCGGAGATCATGGGCACACCCATCGGAACGGTGATGTCGCGACTGCACCGTGGTCGCAAGCAATTGCGTGGTCTTTTGGCCGATGTCGCAAAAGACCGGGGATTCAATCGGGACGGCGCGGTCGACACAGCCACAGTCGCAGCCACCGAGACGGAAGGTGTCACACGATGAGTGAGCAGGACGAATTCGAAAGGCTCGACTGCTCGGCAGTCATCGCCGACGTCTGGTTGATGCTCGACGGTGAATGCGACGATTCAAGTCGTGCTCGCCTGCAGCGTCATATCGACGATTGTGGATCGTGCCTCGAGGCCTACGGGATCGAGGAGAAGGTCAAGAGCCTGATCAACCGTAAGTGCGGTGGAGACCACGCGCCGGAAAGCCTGCGTCAGCGGCTCACCGTCGAGTTGCGTCGGACCATCGTCATAACGACTACCGAAACCGACAGCTAGCCCGTCAGCGAAGATCTGAGCGGCAGCAGTCGGAAGGCAGTAACGCCGAGGGGCGGGGAAGCAATGCTTCCCCGCCCCTCGGACGTTTTGTTGCGCTACATGTCAGGCGTTTGGACGCTTGCCATGGTTAGCGGCGTTGCCCTTACGGCTGCGCTTCTTACGACCACGCTTACCCATGATTGGTCTCCCTTCTGTTTCTTTCGCGTCATTGTTTCACGCCGATGCCGGTGTGGTTCCATTGGCAGGTCGATCGAGTGATCCGTCGACGTATTTTCGTGGTCAGAGTGCAGTTCCGACAGAAGTGAGGTTCACGATGGCAGAAGACGTGCGCGCCGAGATGGTTTCGACGGTCTACCAGGTCGTCGTGAGCGAGGGAGACGTCGTTGCGGACGGCGACACCCTGGTCATCCTCGAATCCATGAAGATGGAGATTCCCGTCCTGGCCGAGGTTCCGGGAACGGTGACGACGGTGGGCGTCAAGGTCGGCGACGTGATTCAGCAAGGCGATCTGATCGCCGTGATCTCCTAAGCCGGACGATGTCCACTCTCAGTGACCTCCTCGCCGAACACACCGATCTTCCCGGTGCGGCGGTCGACCATCTCCAGCGCGTCGTGGGGGAGTGGCAACTGCTCGCCGACCTCTCCTTTGCCGACGTTCTCCTGTGGGTGGGCACCGAATCGGAGAAGAACCGATCCGAGGGGACGGTCATCTGCGTCGCGCATTGCCGGCCGACAACGGCATCGACGGCTTTTCCGGAGGACGCAGTCGGAACGGTCGTTTCCGAGTCCGAGCACCCGCAGGTTCTTCGCGCTCTCGTCGAGGGCCGCGTCGTGCGCGGGGAAGACGAGACGTGGCGTGAAGGAATGCCGCCGCGTCGGGAAGCCGTTCCGGTGCGTCTGGACGGGCGAGTCATCGCGGTTCTGAGCCGCGACACCAACCTGTCGCACCAGCGAGCGCAGAGTCCGCTCGAGCTCGCGTATCTCGATTGCGCCGAAGACCTGTGTCAGATGATCAGCGACGGAACCTTCCCGATCCGAGAATCGCGCTCCGACACGAACTCGAGCCCACGTGCGGGCGACGGCTTCATCCGTCTCGATACCGAAGGCACCGTCGTCTATGCCAGCCCGAACGCGCTCTCGGCCTATCACCGGATGGGTCTGAGTTCGGATCTGGTGGGCCAAGACCTCGCGGCGTTGACCCGTTCGTTGGTCACCGACCCGTTCGAGTCTCAGGAAGCTGCGGGATACATCCGAGATACGTTGGCGGACAAGCCCGGTCGCCGTATGGAGATCGAGGCGCGCGGGGCGACCGTTCTGCTGCGAGCCCTGGTTCTCAAGCCGGGCGGCCGGCATGTCGGTGCGGCGGTCGTCGTCCGCGACGTCACCGAGGTCAAGCGTCGTGATCGCGCTCTCCTGAGCAAGGACGCAACCATCCGCGAGATTCACCATCGAGTGAAGAACAACCTGCAAACCGTCGCGGCGCTTCTGCGTCTACAGGCCAGGCGAACCGGCAACGACGAAGCGCGACAGGCGTTGACAGAGTCGGTGAGGCGCGTGACGTCCATCGCCCTCGTTCACGACACCTTGTCGATGTCGGTGGACGAAGAGGTGGATCTCGACGAGGTGATCGACCGGTTGGTTCCCATGCTCTCCGATGTCGCGGGAGTGGGTGTGCCGGTGGCGATTCGGCGTGAGGGCAGTTTCGGAGTGTTCTCCGCCGAGCGCGCCACCCCGCTGGTCATGGTGCTGACGGAGTTGGTGCAGAACGCGATCGAGCACGCTTTCGATCCGGGAGTGACCGGCACGGTCACACTCAGCGCCGAGCGTTCTGCGCGCTGGTTGGACGTGATCATCCACGACAACGGGCGCGGCCTGCCGGAGAACTTCGACCTCGAGAAGTCCGATCGGCTCGGACTCCAGATCGTGCGGACTTTGCTGGGCGCCGAACTCGGTGGCTCGCTCGGATTGCACCCGGGAAGCGGTGGCGGCACCGACGCGGTTCTGCGTGTGCCGCTCGGTAGACGCACTGCGCGTTACTGATTCGAGCAGCGTTAGCGATTCGAGCAGACAAAAAGCCCGACACCATGTGGTGTCGGGCTGTCGTCTTCGACTGTGCGGAGGGGCTGTTCTCCGCCGCGAGTCGAACGTCTCGGTTCTACCTAGACGGAAGTGCGTGCACGGGTACGTGCGTTACGACGCTTGAGTGCGCGGCGCTCGTCTTCGCTCATTCCGCCCCAGACGCCTGCATCCTGGCCGGACTCGAGAGCCCAGGACAGGCACTCGGCGGTGACGGGGCAGCGGTTGCAGACAACCTTGGCATCAGCGATCTGAGCGAGGGCCGGTCCACTGTTTCCCACCGGGAAGAACAGTTCGGGATCCTCGTCGCGACAGATTGCGTTGTGGCGCCAGTCCATCTTTTTTCGCTCCTTAATTGGGTGTGTATTCACACCATTTGGTACCAATGAGTTTGTGTGTGCGTCATCAATGTTTCCGCACTGTTACTTGTGAATGCTTTCACGAACTCGCGGTATGTCAATAGGTTTGAACGGGTTCGTGGGCCAACTCACTAATTTGTGACACACCTGACGGCCACCTGGGCGTCACCGGCATTTTACCCGATTTCGACTATTTGACACCAGAGTTTTTGCAGGTCAAACGTGTTGCCTGACTCACGTCGGAATCGGTGCGAACACTTCCAGTGCATCCGGGACCGAGGTGAATTCGACTTTTTCGCGAAGTCCGATGTAGTCGCCGTCCATCTGCAGTCCGATCGGTCGCGACGATTCGATGGTGATTGTCGGGACGTCGTCGGTGCGTAGAAGGACCTTCGATTTCGGTTCTGCGCCGCGTGCGAGGAGCTGTCGCACAACCCGCAGAGACGGTAGGACTTTGGTGCTCGTCATGGCGAAGATGCCGAGTCCACTGTCGAAGGTCGTTCCCGGATTGGTGTGTACGGGACGCTCTTCCAGATATGTCCACGGGCTCGAGTTCGACACGAACGCGTAGTGGACTCCGGAGACGGGATCCTGATCGGGGAGGTGGACTGTCAGGGCGGGCTCGGCTCGCTTGGCACGGAAGAACGCCGCGATTGCGGTTCGGACATACCGGGCGGGTGTGGCGGCGTCACCGTTCTTACGGCTGGCGTCGACGGCCTCGCATACATCGGCGTCGAGGCCCATTCCGGCGTTGAACGTGAACCAACGGTTGTCGCAGTGTGCGAGCCCGATTCGGCGTCTCGTTCGTTCCGAGAGTAGATCGACGAGTTGGTTTGTGGCGTCGATCGGGTCGGCGGCAATACCGAGTGAGCGCGCGAAAACGTTTGCCGAGCCTCCCGGGACGACAGCGATCGTCGGGATCGGACCGACCGGAACCGATTTCATCGACGCGGGATGCGGTGACCCGAGCAGTCCGTTGACCACTTCGTTGACCGTTCCGTCGCCGCCGTGGACGATCACCGAGCCGAAGCCGTCTTCGTGGGCTTCGCGCGCCAGTTCGGCGGCGTGTCCCCGATGTGTGGTGTGCGCCACAGTAAGTCGCACCCGACTCTCGAGGGCGTGTGCCAACAGGTCACGACCGGCAGCAGTGGTGGAGGTGGCATTGGGGTTGACGATCAGCAGTGCGCGCACGGGGCATGAGCCTATCCGGTGTCGTGTTCTAGGCTGGCCTCGTGCCGAATACCGCCAGTCCGAACGCCCTGCCCAAGACAGTCACATGGGCAGGTGCCCTCGTGACGCTGCAAGGGCTGGTTGCCGCCGGGTTCGCGATCGTCGCAGTGATTCGCGGCGCGACCGGTCACGATCAGAGCGTCACCAACGGATACGGATTTGCCGCCTGGGTCGCGATCCTCGGCGGCGCGGTGTTGGCTGCCGGTATCGCTTTGCTGACGGGCCGCCGGTGGGGCCGGGCAATCGCCGTCGTCGCGCAGTTGCTGCTCCTGCCGGTCGCCTGGTCGCTCCTGACCGATTCGCATCAGGTGCCGCTCGGCATCGTTCTGGGTGTCGTCGTTCTCGGCGCTCTGGGCTGCCTGTTCTCGGCTCCGACGTCTCGATGGATGGCAGCGGAGTACGGAGCGTACGCAGACGAGGTGTCGCCGGAAGAGGGACACCCGGACGAGACCGAAGAGCCGCGGGACAAGTAGGACGGAACGCCTACCCTGCTTCAGTCCTACTCAGCTTCGGCGGCAAGAGCTCCGAGGTGGGTGCCGGTCAGGCGATACGTGGTCCACTCCGTCTTCGCGTCGGCACCGAGTGACTCGTAGAACTTGATCGAGGGCGTGTTCCAGTTGAGCACCGACCAGGACAGCCGGGTGTAGTCGTTGTCGGTGCACTCCTTGGCGAGCGCGGCCAGAAGAGCCTTTCCGTGGCCTGATCCGCGCTGGCTGGGCTTGACGTACAGGTCTTCGAGGTAGATGCCGTGGGCGCCGTCCCACGTGGAGAAATTGCGGAACCACAGCGCCATGCCGACGACGTCGTCAGCCGAATTCACAGCGACGTGCGCGAAGGCCGTCGCGGCCGGCCCGAACAATGCCTCGCCGATCTGTTCCGCCTTCACGGTGCACTCGTCGAGGGCCTTCTGGTAGTCCGCCAACTCGTAGATCATGTCGGTGATCGGCTGGACGTCTGCGGGCGTGGCGCGTCGGATCATGGGGAGAATCTTAAGCCTCAAGCCTCCACTAGCGGCGGCACGTTGTGATGGACGAGGTGGCTGGCGCCGTGCTCGTAACCGAGAACCGTGTAAGCGCCCGGGAACAACGCGAAACGCTTTCCTTCGGTGACCGGGAGCTCGAGCCAGCGGGCGATGAGCGCGCGTGAGAAGTGGCCGTGCCCGATCAGGATCACGTCCCGCTCGGGTAGCTGCGAACGCACCATCGACAGCACCATGTCGGTGCGGGCATGGATCTGATCGGTCTGCTCGCCGCCGGGGCACGGGTGTGTCCAGACGGTCCAATCGGGCACCGTTGCGCGGATCTCGGGCGTCGTGAGGCCTTCGTAGTCGCCGTAGTCCCATTCGGAAAGTGCATCCCAGGTTCGCTCTTCCGGCAGGCCGGCGAGATCACCCGTCAACTGTGCGCGCAGCCGCGGACTCGTCAGAATCATGGGGTTCCGGAGGTCGAGGGTTCGCAAGCGATTTCCGGTCGCGGTTGCCTGCATCTCGCCGAGCGGAGTCAGCGGAACCTCGGTCCGGCCCGTGTGTTTCCCGGTGCGTGCCCACTCGGTTTCACCGTGGCGCATGAGTACGACGCGAGCACCGAGGGGGATCGACGAGGGGGCGGACTGGGAGGTCATGTCGACCATCATTGCAGGCTGCCTCGCGTGTGTAGCTCGCCTCCTGGCGCGAAGTGCGCAAGGATCTACGTGTGACGACGGTTCTCGCAGTGGCGAATCAAAAGGGCGGCGTGGCTAAAACCACTACCGTCGCTTCTCTCGGTGCGGCTTTGTCCGCGCTCGGACAACGAGTTCTGGTGGTGGATCTCGACCCGCAGGGCTGCCTGACGTTCTCGCTCGGACACAACCCCGATCGCCTCGAGCGTTCGGTCAACGAGGTCCTGGCGGGTGATCTCGACGCGGTCGACGCCGTGCTGAAAACGGACGACGGTATGGATCTCCTGCCGGCCACCATCGATCTCGCGGGCGCCGAAGCGCTGCTCCTGATGCGACCCGGTCGAGAGTTCGCGCTCAAGCGGGCGCTGTCTCCGCTCCTGGGTTCTTACGACGTCATCATCATCGACTGCCCACCGTCGTTGGGTGTGCTCACACTCAACGGATTGACTGCGGCGCAGTCGGTTCTGGTTCCACTGCAATGCGAAACCCTCGCACACCGCGGCGTCGGACAGCTGCTGCGTACGGTTCGTGAAGTCCAAGCGATCACCAACCCGGATCTTGTTCTGCTCGGCGCACTTCCGACTCTGTACGACGCTCGAACCACGCACAGTCGCGACGTACTCGCTGACGTCAGTGACCGCTACTCCCTCGCCGTTCTGGCGCCGCCGATTCCACGGACCGTCAAGTTCGCCGAGGCCTCTGCTTCCGGCGCGACGGTCCTTGCCGGGCGAAAGAACAAGGGCGCGGATGCCTATCGAGAACTCGCCGACAATCTCGTAAAGCATTGGGCTGGAAATGAAGTCGTGACTTTCGCGCCGGAACTGGCGCTCTGAGGAAGGCGAGAGCTTCTAGCGCAGCGCGAACAAGGTATCGCCGCGCTGTTCCAGAATCGTCTCGCCCGCACTGGCGAGCACGATCGGCGTCGTCGTCTCACCGCGGTCGACTGCGATCATGCGCTGCACCGCTCCGTCCGACGGGCTGACGGCTGCAATGCCGCCCGGAACGGGGATGAGCATCTGACCGGCGACCATGCTTCCGGGCCCGGACGTTCCGTTGACTATCCACGTCGGAGCCAGATCGCTCAGGCGGAGGTTGACGGTCTGCGAGCCGGTCCACCAGGTGATCGAAGCTTTGTCGGCGTGGGTGCGGGCCCCTTCGGTCACCGCTCCCTCGATCGGATAGTCGACGATCGGATTGCCGGTTCCGTCGAAAATGGTGATGCGAGAAGCGGTTCCGTTGGCGGCAGGGAGGTAGACGGCCGTCTTCTCGCCGGCCACGGCAAGCAGGCGGGCGCCTTCGGAGTCGAGGAGAATCGAGGATCCGTACTCTTCGGGTTCCTGGGCGTCCTTCGGTGCGGGGTTCATCACCGTCAACCTGTTGGAGGCTTCACCCGGGCAGCGCTCGAGTACCGAGACTCGGTTGGCGCTCGACGCAGCGTCGAGCAGCGTGCATCCGGTGCGGGGTTGCTTGTTCGGATTGACCTTCGCGTCGACCCTGCCGTACTCGAGAGTTCGGACGAGGTCCGAGCGCCACAGTTCCATTCGCTCACTGCCGCGTGAGATCAGATAGGTGCCGTCCGCCGACAAGGTGACCGCGGAATCGGCGTCGCTGTTGCGCTGGTCCTTTCGGGCGCCGGTGTCGGCGACCAGTGACGTGACCTGAGAGCAACCGCGATTGTCCTGATAGACGCTGACGACGCGATCCCACGAACCGATCGCACCGCACAGGGGAATGTTGCGCGCGTATCGCCATACTTCTTCGCCTGTTGCCGGGTCGCGGCCGATCACGTCGGAACCGTCGGCGGTGACGACGGCATTTCCGACGGTGATGGGTGCCGTCGAGTCGGCACTGGGAGATTCCCACGTCTGCTGCAGGACGTCGGGTAACAACACCGACGTCGACAGAGGTGGGAGTGGAGATTCGGCGGTGACCGAGGTGGTTCCGCGCGCATCACTGCGCAACCACACCACGGTCACCGCCACGATTACTGCCAGCGCGATTGCCAGCGCACCGATCACATCTGAGCGAGTACGCCTTTCGGGAGCCAGCACATCGGCAGCTTACTCTGCGGCGCCTGCCGTCGCGGAAGCCGCGGGGCGACGACGCCGACGGCGACGCGGCTTGGCCGCTCCGTCTTCGTCCGAGTTCTCGGTAGCGGTTGCAGCCGGTGCCGAAGGGGGAGCTGTGGTGGCGCCGGCGGTGGTGGACGTCGCGGCGTCGGTCGAAGCACCGGCGCGGGTACGGCGGCGAGTCCGGTTGCGACGAGGCGCGGCCTTCTCTTCGTTGCCGTCGGCGTCAGCCGTCTTCGGCGCGTCTGCTTTGTCCGTTGCCGCCTTGTCGGTTGCAGCCTTCTCAGGGGCGGGCTTGGCCTTGCGAACAGTGCCCTTGGCATCGGCCGGAATCGACAGCTCTTCGTAGAGGTGCGGCGAGCTCGAGTACGTCTCGACCGGATCGGGGATTCCGAGGCTCAGTGCCTTGTCGATGAGCTGCCAGCGAGGAATGTCGTCCCAGTCGACCAGCGTGACAGCGATGCCGGTGCGTCCGGCGCGGCCGGTACGACCGATGCGGTGGACGTAGGTCTTCTCGTCCTCGGGGCACTGGTAGTTGATGACGTGGGTGACATCGTCGATGTCGATGCCGCGTGCGGCGACGTCGGTGGCGACCAGCACGTCGACCTTGCCGTTGCGGAAGCCCTTCAGGGCCTTCTCGCGGGCAATCTGTCCGAGGTCACCGTGGACGGCACCGACGGAGAAACCGCGCTCGGCGAGATCGTCGGCGACTTTCTGGGCTGTGCGCTTGGTGCGGGTGAAGATCATCGTCGCGCCGCGGCCTTCGGCCTGCAGAACGCGGGCGACCATCTCGGCCTTGTCGAGAGCGTGCGCACGGTAGATGTGCTGGCTCGTGCGGTCGTGCACTGCGGAGGATTCGGCTTCCTCGGCGCGGATGTGCGTCGGCTGCGTCAGGAAGGTGCGCGCCAGGGTGATGATCGGGCCGGGCATCGTGGCGGAGAAGAGCATCGTCTGACGCTTGTCGGGGACCATGCCCATGAGGCGTTCGATGTCGGGGAGGAATCCGAGGTCGAGCATTTCGTCGGCCTCGTCGAGGACGAGAACGCCCACCTTGCCCAGGATCAGGTGCGACTGGTTGGCGAGGTCGAGCAGGCGACCCGGGGTGCCGACGACAACGTCGACGCCCTTCTGCAGTGCCGAGATCTGCGCCTCGTACGGCCGACCGCCGTAGATGGGCAGAACCTGGAGACCGCGGTCGCCGACTCGGAGGTACTTGCTGGCGTTCTCGAGGTCGCGAGCGACCTGGATGCACAGCTCGCGGGTGGGAACGATGATCAGAGCGCGTGGCGTGCCGTCGAGGACAGCCGTGCCGTTCTCGGCGGTGACGATGCGATGCAGGAGCGGGACGCCGAAACCGAAGGTCTTGCCCATTCCGGTGCGGGCCTGACCGATGAGGTCGTCACCGGCGAGAGCCAACGGAAGGGTGAGTTCCTGGATGGCGAAGGTGCGCTCGATACCGATCTCGTTCAGTGCGCGGACGATTTCGTCGCGTACACCGAGTTCGGCGAAGCTCGGGGGTACATGGGTGTCGTCGAGCTGGACGGAAACGGTGTTCTCGGTTGCTTCGTCTTCGTGGTCGACAGTGATCTTGCTCAGGGGACTAGCCTTTCCTCGTGGCGGTACGCACGCACAAGGTAAGGGGCCAGGCCGTAAATCGGCCGATGTCGATGCCCTCTTTTTCTTCGGTCATGCCTACGCCTCAGCACTGAATTCCACTCGGACGAATTCGAACCGTCCGGAGATCTCGGCGAAGCGGGCAACAACCGTCGATGCAGGTGCGCGCACATTATCGGTGGGGTCCGCGTGAGCACAGTCGTGTCGGCTGATCTAAAGCAGCCGTCCCGGCTAATCATAAGAGCCGGGGGAACTGGCGAACTCCCAAGACCATTGTAGCTGCACGTTGTCCGCCCCTCGCGATGACATGTCGAAGATCACCGAATCGGACATGCGGTCCTTGGCGGTCGCGTCGGCCGTCGAAGCACTACAGTTCGTAGTCATGGGCGCACACGATCTTGATGCTTCGACGGACGCTGGAACCGGAGGCCGAGTCGCTTCCGATCACCCCGGCGTGATCGATTTGTTTGCCGTTCTCGCCTACGGCGAGATTTCGGCGTTCTACCGGTTGGCGGAGGACGCACAAATGGCACCGGACCTGCGAGGCAAGGTGGCGTTCGCCAGCATGGCCGCCGCCGAGATGGACCACTTCGAGACTCTGGAAACGGCGCTGACGGAACGCGGCCACGAGATCTTTGCCGTCATGGACCCGTTCGTTCGTGCTCTCGACAACTATCACGCGTCGACGACACCGTCGACGTGGCTGGAATCGCTCGTGAAGGCGTACGTCGGCGACGGAATCGCTGCCGATTTCTACCGCGAGATCGGGCACTCCCTCCCGGCGGATGTCGCCGAGATCGTCGAGGACGTGCTGTCCCAGACGGGCCACTCGGAGTTCGTGGTGCTCGAGGTGAAGGCAGCAGTGGAGGCCAGCACCCGCGCCAAGGACCGGCTGATGTTGTGGGGACGCCGTCTTCTGGGTGAAGCAATCACGCAGGCGCAGTTCGTGCTGGCGCAGCGTGAGGACCTCACGGATCTGGTGATCTCGGCCTCGGGTGACCTCAACGGAGTTGTCGCGTTGTTCGACGGTATGCAGGCAAAGCACGCCGAGCGGATGGCGATTCTCGGACTCGTCTAGGTGCCTGTTCGCTCTGGGCACAGCGTGCAGAGGAGCGTGGGCGGTCGCTGCTGCATTAGCCTTGCGTCGACAACGGATGTAATTCACGAACAGTTCGGAGGTTGACCGTGGAGGTCAAGATCGGTGTAATCGACAGCCCGCGTGAGCTCATCGTCAACAGCGAACAGACCCCTGACGAGGTCGAGACACTGGTCGCGGCTGTCCTCGGTGGCCGCGAGCCGGTTCTGGCTCTCGTCGACGACAAGGGCCGCAAGTTCCTGGTGCAGGCTTCTCGTGTGGCGTACGTGGAGATCGGTCCGTCCGATATCCGCAAGGTCGGATTCGCGCCTACCGTCTGACGCGTAGCTGTAACAGCAGAATGGGCGGGCAGTCGTGAGACTGCCCGCCCATTCTCGTTCGGGTTCCGGTTACTTGGTTTCGGCCTGCAGCGGCACGTGTGAGAGACCGCCCCACGCCAGTGTCACGGTGATTTCCACGGCCTCTTCCTTGGGGATCGGCCGCGCGGCTTCGAGCCAGTACCGCGCCGTGAACTGGCTGGCACCGACCAGACCGACCGCAAGAATGCGCGCGCGGTACGGATCGAGTCCGGAATCCTGACTGACCAGGTCGAACACGGCGTCGACGCAGGCTTCGGTGGCTTGTTCGACGCGTGTCTGGACCTGAGGTTCGCCCATGATGTCGGACTCGAACACCAGGCGGAAGCCCTGCGAGTCGTTGTCGACGAAGTCGAAGAAAGCCTGGACTGCGGCGCGGACACGCTGTTTGTTGTCCGTCGTCGATCGCAGGGCCTGGCGTACACCCGAGATGAGGCTGTCGACATAACTCTGCAGGACTGCGACATACAGTTCGAGCTTGCCTGGAAAGTGTTGGTACAGGACTGGCTTGCTGACACCGGCACACTCGGCGATCTCGTCCATGCCGGCCGAGTGGTACCCGTTCGCGACGAATACCTCACTTGCAGCTGCGAGGAGCTGGAGGCGGCGCGCATCGCGGGGGAGTCGGGTGCTGCGACGTGTTCCGGCAGGCTTGCCAGCCGTTGTACCGCGATCGGAGTCTGTCCGATCCGCGAGTTCTGTCATGTCGCTTCCAATCTGAGCAAAAGTAAATTCGGTCGGCGCGCGGATCCGCGAGTCGCGTGTGCGTACCCGCCAGTATCCTCCGTCACACCGGTCGTAGCCGAATGAACGATACCGTGTGTCGCCCGGGCGAGTCGCGCGTGCCTCGGTGAGCGAGACCAGCGGTCTTTCTCGTTACAGGACGGGTTGCCATGACACGCCAGGACCAGCATGTTTCGGTCAGCCCGGGCGAGCGACTTGCCGTGTGTGAGATTCTGGACGACGTGACTGACCCAGGGGGACCGCGCATGCGTGGACGAACTACGCAGAACCCTGAACGTGAGGAACGTCGAATGCGTAGCGGAACTGGAGCGCCCCGCGACGAACGTCGGCCAGAGGTGCCGGATGATCGTGCCTACGGCGAACGCGACTATCGCGGCATTTCCTCCCATCAGCCCTTGCGTGCCCAGTGGGATCCGACCAAACGAGAAGTGGGCCGAACCCCGCGTAATCCGCGGCCGGACCGGGCAGCGCGAAAGCAGAGCAAGCTCGGGCGCTTCGTCTCGACATACGGTTGGCGGGCCTACGCGATTCCGGTTCTCGTGGTGCTCACCATCCTTGTGATCGTCGACGCAGTACGTCCGGACGCCACAGACACCGCGAGCAAGACGTCGGCCACTGCCGACCTCGCCCACAGCACCGACGGAACCGACGTCATCGGTGCGCCGCCGGCCGGAGACGGAACCTTTGCGTCGTCGATACCGTCCGGCGCGCTCCCCGACGGTGGCCCGTTCACCGTCGCGGGCGGCGGAACGTGGCACGTCGTACCGGGTACGACGGGCAAGGTCGGACAGGGAACCGAACGCGAGTTCACGTACACGGTCGAGATCGAGGACGGCGTCGACACGACCGGTTTCGGCGGTGACGAATCGTACGGACGCATGGTCGATCAGACGCTGGCAAATCCGAAGAGTTGGACCAATGATCCCAAGGTCGCGTTCCGGCGCGTCGACGCGGGCGAGCCGGACTTCCGGATCTCCTTGACCTCGCAGATGACTATCCGTGAAGGCTGCGGATACGAGATCGAACTCGAAGGATCCTGCTACAACCCGAGCATGGACCGAGTCCTGCTCAATGAACCGCGATGGGTGCGAGGCGCCATTTCGTTCCAGGGTGACATTGGTTCGTATCGGCAGTATCAGATCAATCACGAGGTCGGCCATGCCATCGGATACGCCGCCCATCAGCCGTGCGAGACCGAAGGTGGACTCGCACCGATCATGATGCAGCAGACCTTCGGAACCGCGAACAACGACATCGCTAGGCTTGATCCCGAGGGCGTCGTTCCGATGAACGGACTCACGTGCCGCTTCAATCCGTGGCCGTACCCCCGAGCGTGACCGGATCGAGAATCCCTGATCTCGTCTTGAACTAGGAGTGTTTCGCGGTGTCTGCAACACCCGTCGTATTGCCACCACTGGTGGAGCCGGCAGCCGAGTTGAGCCGGGAGGAAGTTGCCAGATACAGCCGGCACCTGATCATCCCGAACGTGGGCATGACCGGCCAGAAGCGGCTCAAGAATGCGCGAGTCCTGTTCATCGGCGCCGGTGGATTGGGTTCGCCTGCACTGCTCTATCTCGCGGCCGCAGGAGTGGGCACCATCGGGATCGTCGAGTTCGACGAGGTCGACATGTCGAACCTGCAGCGTCAGGTGATTCACGGACGCTCCGACGTCGGACGCCCGAAGGCGGTCAGCGCGAAGGAGTCGATTCTCGAGATCAACGAGCACGTCGACGTCCGGTTGCACGAATTCCGCCTGGACAACTCCAACGCCGTCGAACTGTTCTCGGAGTACGACCTGATCCTGGACGGTACGGACAACTTCGCGACGCGGTACCTCGTCAACGATGCCGCCGTCATCGCCGGAAAGCCGTACGTGTGGGGCTCGATCTACCGCTTCGAAGGGCAGGTCTCGGTCTTCTGGGAAGACGCCCCGGACGGCGCGGGACTGAATTATCGCGATCTTTACCCGGAGGCGCCGCCGCCCGGCATGGTCCCCTCGTGCGCCGAGGGCGGTGTTCTCGGAGTCCTGCCTGCGACCGTCGGTTCGATCATGGCGACCGAGGCGGTCAAGCTCATCACGGGGATCGGCGAACCGCTTCTCGGGCGCCTGATGATCTACGACGCTCTTGCGATGACGTTCCGGACGATCCGCCTTCAGCGTGATCCGACCCGCGTGCCGGTCACCGCCTTGATCGACTACGACGCGTTCTGCGGCGTCGTGTCCGAAGAGGCGAGCGCTGCTGCTGTCGGTTCTACGATCACGGCGCCGGAGCTGGAGGCCATGATCGGCGAGGGACGATCGATCGAGCTGGTAGACGTACGAGAACCGGTTGAATGGGACATCATGCATCTGCCGGGGGCGGTGCTGATCCCGAAGGACCGCATCCTTTCCGGTGAAGCTCTGGCGACGTTGCCGCAGAACAAGCAGATAGTTCTGTACTGCAAAACCGGCATTCGTTCGGCCGAGGCACTGGCCTTTCTCAAGAACGCCGGTTTCTCCGACGCAGTTCATGTTCAAGGCGGCGCGATCGCCTGGGCGAACCAGGTGGATGCGAGTCTGCCGGTCTACTAGGCGCGCCTCGCGGGAGGCGGCGCCGCGCACCGGTAGCGTTGGGGTGTGAGCACAGGCCAACCTCCCCAGCACGTGTGCTCCACCTTCGGCCTCCGTGAAGTCGATCCCATCCCACTCGGTGCGGATTGGGACGGCGGGTGGCTGTGTGGAGACGTCGTCCTTTCAGCAGTCGCGGATCATGCCCGCGCAGCGTGGTCGGCGAAGGTGCGAGAGAACCTCGAAGTCGACGGCGTTCGGCTGGCTCGACCGGTGCGTTCGACTGACGGTCGTTACGTCGTCTCGGGCTGGCGCGCCGACACATTCATCGTCGGATCGCCGGAACCACGTCACGACGAAGTGGTCTCGATGTCCTGCCGACTGCATGCGGCGACGGCCTCGCTCGAGCGCCCGCGCTTCCTTGCACAACCGCCGGTGCCGCCGTGGGCCGAGGTCGACGTATTCGTCGCCGCTGATCGCGCGGCATGGGAAACGGTTCCGCTGAGGATCGCGAAGGGCGTCGAGCAACTCGAGACGCCCACTCCTGACGGTCGCAAAAGTCTGGAACTGATTGCCGGGCTCGCTACTTTGCGGAAGCCGGTGCAGAGCCCGGACCAGCTCGTGCACGGCGATCTGTTCGGGACGGTGCTGTTCTCGGGCAGTATGGCCCCCGGAATCACCGACATCACGCCGTATTGGCGACCGGCTGCGTGGGCCGCTGCCGTCGCTGTGGTCGACGCGATCTCGTGGGGCGGTGCCGACGAGGCACTGGTCGGCCGGTGGGAAGACCTTCCCGAGTGGCCGCAGATGCTTCTACGTGCGGTGATGTTCCGCTTGGCAGTTCATGTTCTGCATCCCCGCTCGACGGCGGACGCGTTCCCGGGGTTGGCCCGTACTTCCGACATCGTGCGCTTGCTGCTCTAGATCGGGGCGCCGGTACCGAAGTCCGAGACCAGGCCCTCGAACAGCTCGCGTGCGGCGTTCGAGGCGGCCACGGTGTTCCCGTCGACGACAGCGTTGACGAGGTTCGCGTGCTGCGAGTGGAATCCTTCGCCGGTTGCATCGATGTGCTGTTGGATCGTGGTCTCGATGACCGGGAGCAGGGAGTCGTAGAACTCCAGGTAGACCTCGTTGTGGCTGGCCGCGACGATTGCTCGGTGCAGGGCGACGTCAGCGGTGGTGGCAGCGTCGATGTCCTGACCCTCCCATGACGCGGTGCGAAGCTCGAGTAGTCGCGTCAGTTCGGCGATGTCGTCTTCGGTTCGCCGTGCGGCGGCGAGGGTGGCCGCGGTGATGTCGAGTGCGCGCCGAAGTTCGAGTACGTCCCGTTGGTGGGCACCGGCAAAGTAGTTGCCGAGAGTGCCACCGAGGTCGGAGACAGCAACGACGTAGGTACCCGATCCCTGACGACGTTCCAGCATTCCGGCGTGAACAAGCGCCTGGACCGCCTCGCGCACGGTATTGCGACCGGTCCCGGTCAGCTCCGACAGTTCCGGTTCGGTGGGGATTTTGGAACCGATCGGCCAGGTCCCGCTCCGGATCTCGTTGCGGAGTTGTTCGGTGACCTGCGAGATGAGACTTGCGCGTCGAACGGGTTGCACGTGGTTGTTTCCTCGGGTCCGGGTAAGTGGTGTGAATGTGACGTTAGATTACCGCGCTTGTGCGAGTTCGTCCGGTCATCCTATGATTTGCCGGTGACTGCTCAACTGGAGAGAACCGAAACCCGCTCGTTGATACAAGGCCGTGTGCTCGTCTTCGCTGCGATTGCGATGTCTGCGCTCGTACTTCGACTTGCGGTGACCTCGTTCTCGCCCTTGGCGGCCGAGATTCGCGACGAGATCGGCTTCTCCGCCTCGATCGTCGGTGTCTTCGGCATGGTTCCGACCGCAATGTTCGCCATCTTCGGTCTCATCACTCCCGCCATCGCGAAACGTATCGGGCTCGAGCGAACGGCCCTCGTTGCGATGCTCATGGCCGGCGTCGGAATGCTGTTGCGCGCCATGATGTCTCAGACATGGTCGTTGCTGGCCCTCTCGGCTTTGGCACTGGCAGGCATGGGAATCGGCAATGTCGTGATCCCGCCGTTGGTCAAGCGGTACTTCTCGGATCGCCTCGCCACCATGAGTTCGGTCTACATCGTGGCCGTGCAGATCGGCACCATCGTTCCGGCGTTCGTCGCAGTCCCGGTCGCCGACGCCTTCGGGTGGCGGTTCTCGATCGGCTGGTGGTCCGCCTTCGGCTTCGCCGCAGCAGTGCCGTGGTTGATCACCCTCGCTCGTTCGCGCAAGGCTCGCGCGAACGCAGCCGGGTCCGTCGAGAATGCATCGGATTCGGTTGCGGCAGTGGCAGAACAGCCACGCGGTCAGGTCTGGCGTTCTCCCGTGGCCTGGGGGATGGCCGGCATGTTCGGCATGACCTCACTGATCACGTATTCGATGTTCACGTGGATTCCCTCGATCCTTCGTGACGCCGGAGCCAGTGATGCCTTCGGCGGAACGATGGTCGGAATGTTCTCGGTGATCGGGCTCGTCGCAGCGTTCGGTGCGCCGACCCTGTGCGCCCGCATGGCCAATCCCTTTCCTGTCGTGATCGCGTGTGCCGTCTGCTACCTGGTTGGCATGGGCGGGCTGTACTTTGCCCCGATGGCGGCGCCGGTCGTGTGGGTTGTCGTCCTGGGCCTCGGTCCGAGCACGTTCCCGATGTCGCTCACGCTGATCAACCTGCGTACTCGTTCGCACATCGGTTCCTCGGCACTGTCCGGCTTCACCCAGGGCATCGGCTACTCCGTTGCCTGCCTCGGTCCGCTCCTGTTCGGCGTTTTCCACGACGTGTCCGGTGGATACGCTGCGCCGTTCGGCCTGCTCGTCGTCGCTGTGATCGTGGTGCTCCTGGGCGCCTACCAGGCATGCAAGCCTCGGATGCTCGAGGATTCCTGGCACGCACCTGCGAAAAACTAGCTCACACCCGGTCTTGTTACCGGGTGAGGATCAATTGACTTCGCGGTCATCGCACGCAGCACCGGCGCAATAACCGTTTTCTACCTTTGGGTCTCCAACATATTCAGGAGGCCCTGGTGAGTCATTACATCGAGCATTGGGATGCAGAGGACGTCGGCGCCTGGGAATCCGGCGGCAAGGACATCGCGAAGCGGAACCTGATCTGGTCAGTGGTAGCCGAACACGTCGGCTTCTCGATCTGGTCGATCTGGTCCGTGATGGTGTTGTTCATGCCGACGGATATCTACGGCATCGACGCGGCCGGAAAGTTCTTCCTCGTCGCAGTGCCCACACTTGTCGGGTCGGTCCTCCGCATTCCATACACGGTTGCCACCGCACGGTTCGGTGGTCGCAACTGGACCGTCATGAGTGCGCTGTTCCTCTTCGTACCAACACTTCTCACGCTCTACCTGATGATGAATCCGGGTGCGTCGTACACCACGTTCATGTTGGTAGCGGCCACTGCAGGTATCGGCGGCGGCAACTTCGCGTCGTCGATGACCAACATCAATGCCTTCTACCCGCAACGCCTCAAGGGGTGGGCGCTCGGTCTCAATGCCGGCGGCGGCAACATCGGTGTGCCGATGATCCAGCTGATCGGTCTGCTGGTGATCGCCACCGTCGGTAACCGTGCTCCGTGGATCGTGTGCGCTGTCTATCTCGTGTTCATTGCCGCTGCTGCCGTCGGTGCCGCGCTGTTCATGGACAACCTGGGCAACCAGAAGTCGGACCTGCGCTCGATGGCCAAGGCACTCAAGTTCTCCGAGTCGTGGGTGATCAGCTTCCTGTACATCGGTACGTTCGGTTCCTTCATCGGATTCAGCTTCGCCTTCGGTCAGGTTCTGCAGATCAACTTCCTCGCCGGCGGTGCCACTCCGGCCGCGGCCGCGCTGCATGCAGCCCAGATCGCCTTCATCGGTCCTCTCCTCGGTTCGATCGCTCGCCCCCTCGGCGGCAAGCTGGCCGACCGGATCGGCGGCGGCAAGATCACCATGTGGACGTTTGTCGCCATGGCATTCGCTGCATCGATTCTCGTGACGGCCGGAACGATGGACGACAACACCGCGGGCGTCGCCAGCGCCGGAATCATGGTGACATTCGTTCTCGGATTCATCGCCCTGTTCCTGCTCTCCGGCATCGGAAACGGATCCGTTTACAAGATGATCCCGGCGATCTTCGAGGCGAAGGCTCAGAGCTTCGATCACATGGATCGAAGCGAGAAGGCAACGTGGTCGCGCAGTATCTCCGGTGCTCTCATCGGATTTGCCGGTGCGGTAGGCGGTTTGGGCGGCGTAGGCATCAACCTGGTGCTGCGCGCGTCGTACAGCAGCCCCGCGAAGTCGGCGACCATGGCCTTCTGGGTGTTCCTGGCCTTCTACATCGCCTGCATCGCAGTCACCTGGTTCGTCTTCCTGCGCAAGCCGTCGACGCTGACCACAGACGTCGACGAGGCGAAGGTCGCAGTCACGGCGTGAGCGGTCCGCAGAATCTCAGAACTATCTCGTACCTCAGGAAGTAGGCGTCATGAGCAAGTCGGTTGTTGTCATCGGACACGGAATGGTCGGACACCGATTCGTCGAGGCACTGCGTTCGCGCGACGAAGCGAACAACTGGTCGGTGACCGTACTCTGCGACGAGCAGTACGCAGCGTACGACCGAGTCGGGCTGTCCTCGTACGTCGGAGCGTGGGACCCCAAGGAATTGGCACTGGCCGGTAACGATTACGTCGGTGACGGCCTGGTCGATCTCCGAGTGGGGGAAGGCGCGCTCTCGATCGACAAAGATGCACGCACGGTCACGACGACAACCGGCGAGACGATCTCCTACGACGCTCTGGTGATGGCGACCGGTTCGTATCCGTTCGTGCCTCCCGTACCGGGGCACGACGGCGACGGATGTTTTGTCTACCGCACCCTCGACGACCTCGACGGTATCCGGGCCGCCGCCGAGAAGGCGGGTCCTGGCGCTGTCGGCGTCGTGGTGGGCGGCGGTCTTCTCGGACTCGAGGCGGCAAATGCTCTCGCGCTCATGGGAATGACGGCACACGTCGTCGAACACAATGCGCGATTGATGCCGATGCAGGTCGACGAGGGCGGCGGCGCACTACTCGCTCGCCTCGTCACCGAACTCGGTCTCACCGTTCACACCGGAGTCGGGACGGCGGGAATCTCGCAGGCCGACAACGGAATCATGGTCGAACTCTCCGACGGCTCCACCATCGACGCGTCGCTGCTCGTCTTCTCCGCCGGAGTTCGTCCGCGAGATCAGCTGGCCCGCGACGCCGGCATCGCAGTGGGGGAGCGCGGCGGCATCCTGACCGACCTCGGCTGCGTGACTTCGGACGAGAACATCTATGCCGTCGGAGAATGTGCTGCGGTGGAAGGCCGTTGCTACGGTCTGGTTGCTCCCGGCTACACGACGGCCGAGATCGTGGCCGATCGTCTGCTCGGCGGCGCCGCGGATTTCCCGGGCGCCGACATGTCCACCAAGCTCAAGCTCATGGGCGTCGACGTCGCCAGTTTCGGTGACGCGATGGCGACCTCACCGGGAGCTCTCGAAGTTGTCCTCAGCGACGCGTCCAAGGGGACGTACGCGAAGCTCGTGGTCTCCGATGATGCGAAGATCCTGCTCGGCGGCATTCTTGTCGGTGACGCATCGGCCTACGCGTCACTGCGCCCGCTGGTCGGTCGCGAACTACCCGGTGACCCGGCGACATTGATCTCGCCTGCGGGGGAGAAGCCGGGTGCAGGCTCGCTGCCCGACGATGCCGAGGTGTGCTCGTGCAACGCGGTGACCAAGGGAGCCATCTGCGGCGCAATCGCGGCCGGCGCATGCGACATTGCTTCGGTGAAGGCGTGCACCAGCGCCGGAACCACCTGTGGCGGTTGCCTTCCCACTGTGAAGCAGCTGCTGGCCGATTCCGGCGTCGTGATGTCGAAGGCACTGTGCGAGCATTTTGCGCAATCGCGGGCCGAGTTGTTCCAGATCGTCCAGTCGACGCAGACCAGAACCTTCTCGGCGCTGATCGCCAAGTACGGCAAGGGCGCCGGTTGCGATATCTGCAAGCCCGTAGTCGCTTCGATTCTGGCATCGACGGACTCCGATCACATCCTGCACCGCCAGCAGGCGTCGTTGCAGGACACCAACGATCACTTCCTCGCGAACATCCAGAAGAACGGTACGTACTCCGTGGTACCTCGTATGCCTGGCGGCGAGGTCACGGGTGAGCAGCTCATCGTCATCGGTGAGGTGGCGCGTGACTTCGGCTTGTACACGAAGGTGACCGGCGGTCAGCGCATCGACTTGTTCGGGGCTCGTGTCGAACAGTTGCCCGCGATCTGGAAGCGTCTCGTCGACGCCGGGATGGAATCGGGTCAGGCGTACGGCAAGTCCCTGCGGACGGTCAAGAGCTGCGTCGGTTCGAGCTGGTGCCGCTACGGCGTTCAGGACTCGGTGGGAATGGCCGTCGACCTCGAGAACCGCTACCGCGGCCTGCGTTCGCCGCACAAGATCAAGTTCGGCGTCTCGGGATGTGCTCGTGAATGCGCCGAAGCGCGTGGCAAGGACGTCGGCGTCATCGCGACGGAGAACGGTTGGAATCTGTATGTGGGCGGCAACGGCGGACAGTCGCCCAAACACGCTCAGCTGCTTGCCGGAGGCCTCGACGACGCAACCTTGGTCAAGTACATCGACCGCTACCTCATGTTCTACATCCGCACCGCCGATCGCCTCCAGCGCACGGCGCCGTGGGTCGAATCACTCGAAGGCGGACTCGATCACCTCAAGGCCGTTATTTGTGAAGACAGCCTGGGAATCGGCGAAGAACTCGAGGCTCTGATGGCCAAGCACGTCGAGGGCTACCAGGACGAATGGGCTGGTGTGCTGGGTGATCCGGAGAAGTTGTCGAGGTTTGTCTCGTTCGTCAACGCACCGGAAGAAGCCGACCCGACGGTTGTGTTCGACGAGACCGGAGTGCGCAAGGTTCCAGTCCTGATGGGTATGCCGAGCATCCCTACGCGCCGGTAATAGTCGCGTAACCCGTGGGAAACACGGGGTCCGTAGAAACGTAGACAAGAACCCGCGCGACGTTGTCGCCGGATCGACAGGAGGACTTCGATGAGTGTCATCGATGCGCAGATCGCCAAGCTGGATTCGGATCGACTCGAATGGACGTCGGCCTGCCCGCTGAGCCATCTGATCCCTGGACGCGGGGTCGCCGTGCTTCTTCGCGGCGGCGAGCAGGTGGCGCTGTTCCTGCTAGAGGACGGCACACTGCGGGCTGTCAGCAACTTCGATCCGTACGGCCGCGCCGCGGTGATGTCACGCGGACTCGTCGGCGACCGGGACGGTGAACCGATCGTGGTCTCGCCGCTGCTCAAGCAGGCGTTCTCGCTGGTCGACGGCCGAGCGCTGGACGACTCCGCGGTCGCGCTGCCGGTATACGGAGTTCGCGTGTGGGCAGGCGTCGTTCAGGTACACAGCCTTCAGATGCAGGGCGTTCGCTCGACTGTCGCCGATGCAGTCTCGTGAGTGACGACATGCCGTTGGCTGGATTCACGGTAGGTATCACCGCTTCGCGCCGCGCCGAGGAATTCGCGACGTTGCTGACTCGTCGGGGAGCGGACGTCGTTCACGCTCCGGCGATTCGGATCATCCCTCTCGCCGACGACCGCGAGCTCGAAAGGGTGACACAGCAGATCATCTCGGATCCTCCCGAGGTGGTTGTCGCCACGACCGGGATCGGATTCCGGGGTTGGCTGGAAGCAGCCGACGGGTGGGGTGAGGCGGAAAATCTCGGATCCGCGTTGGGCTCGGCTCGTCTGCTCGCGCGCGGACCCAAGGCCAAAGGGGCAATCCGCGCGGCCGACCTTCGTGAAGAATGGTCTCCGGCATCCGAGTCTTCCGCCGAAGTGCTCGAACATCTTCTTGCAGAAGGTGTCTCGGGAAAACGAATCGCCGTTCAACTGCACGGCGCCACTACCGAATGGGAGCCGATTCCCGATTTCTGTCAGGTGCTGCGCGACGCGGGCGCCGAGGTCATCGCGGTCCCTGTCTATCGATGGGAACCGCCGGAGGATCCGACGCTGCTCGACCGGATGATCGACGCCATCGCTTCAGCCGGAATCGACGCCGTCAGCTTCACCAGTGCACCGGCCGTCGCGTCGATGTTGATGCGCGCCGACAAGACCGGGGATCTCGGCGACATTCTCGACGCGATGCGGGGTCCGGTGGCGGCAATGTGCGTCGGCCCGGTCACCTCGGCGCCGCTCGAAGCCTTGAATGTACCGACCACAGCCCCGGCGCGGGCACGTCTCGGGGCGCTCGCGCGACACATCGTCGACGAACTCCCGCAGCGAGCCAACAAGATTCAAGCCGGCGAACACGAAATCAGCATCCGCGGCGGTTGCGTCGTCGTGGACGGTGAAGTGAAGCAATTGCCGCCGGCTGCGATGTCGTTGATCCGCACTCTCGGTGCCAGCCCCGGCCGAGTCGTCTCCCGCGACGAACTTCTGGCATCTCTTCCCGGAGGCGGCGGCGACACCCATGCCGTCGAGACCGCCGTCGCCCGATTGCGCGCGTGCCTCGGTGCGCCCAAAGCCGTTCAGACCGTGGTCAAGCGGGGCTATCGACTTGCCCTCGACCCCGGCGACTACGTACAGAATCCAGGTGACTATGCAACGCGATGACGATGTACTCGTACTGGTAGCTCACGGCACGCGTAGCCCACGTGGCGTGGAAATGGTTGCCGCCCTTGCCGAAGCCGTCTGCACGCGCGTCGGACGCACGCGCGTTGCCTTTGTCGACGTGCTCGGTCCGTCACCTTCTGAAGTCCTCCGGGACACTCCGGGGCGAGCGATTCTCGTACCGGCCTTCCTGGCGTCCGGCTACCACGTTCACACCGACGTTCGACGCGAAGTGGCGATCAGTGAGCACTCGGCTGTGACTGTGACGCCCGCACTCGGACCCGATCCGGCGCTTGCGCGCGTGCTGCTCCGACGCTTGACCGAAGCGGGGTGGAATCCAGGCGACGCGATAGTGCTTGCTGCTGCCGGGTCCTCCGATGCGCGGGCGCTGCGAGACGTCGAGCGTGCTGCGCTGATGCTCGCCGAAGCGGCGGGGGTCCGGGTGGACATCGGATACATCGCGACCGGGGAACCGAAGGTAGCCGATGTCGTTGCAGCAGCACGCGTTCGCGGCGCGAAGCGAGTGTTCGTTGCCTCGTACCTCCTCGCACACGGACTGTTTCACGAAAGATTGCACGCTGCAGGAGCCGATGGTGTGACCGAACCGCTCGGCGTCGATCCGGGAGTGGTGGACCTTGTCGTGAATCGGTATGAGAGTGCGCGAAGGGAACTAGTATCGCTGCATGACGTCTCACTCCGTAACGCCGACGTATGCCGACCTGGTCGCCGCAGTTCGTGAATCCGACGTCAAGGCACAGGCTCTCATCGGCGGACTGACCGAAGAGCAGGCGCGGGAGCCCTCCGGGCTCCCCGGGTGGAGCCGGGGACACGTCGTGACGCACATGTCGCGCAACGCCGACGCGCTGGGCAGATTTGTTGCCGGAGTGCAGGGCGGCGAATCGGGGGAGATGTATCCCGGGGGACCGGACGCGCGCAATGCTGCAATCGAGGAAGGTGCAGATCGCCCGGCTGAATTGTTGGCTCTCGACTACCGCTTCTCGGGAACGAGACTGGTCGACGCGTTGTGCGAGATCCAGGCAGATCGACTGGACACGCCGGTGCCGTGGCGCAAACCTGTGACGGCATTCGATCTGCCGATTCTGCGCTGGAACGAGATCGAGATTCACCTGATGGACCTCGACATCGGCTACACCTGCCACGACTGGCCTGCCGAGTTCGTGGAATTCACTCTCGCCCATCAGTTGGGCGCACTGGAGACAGCGGTCCCGGGTGTACGTGTTCCTTCGCTGTCGGATGCGGAGACCTTGGCCTGGTTGGTCGGGAGGCCGACGAGGGTGGGGCTGCCTACCCTCCCTGCCTGGCCTTTCTGAGACACGGCCTTTCTGAGATGCAGCCGTTTTGAGAGTTAGAACAGGGTGGGGGCGCTGACGTCGTTGCGTGCTTGGGCCAACCGCGCACTCCACCGTTTCACCAACCACATCTCGACGATCTCGGGTTGGGTGCCGGCGGCATAGGCCCAACTGTCGAGCAGTTCGCAGTACCGGCGGTAGCGACGCGTCGTGAAGCCCGTGACGGAAGGATCCTCGAGCCAGCCCTCGTGGATGAGTGTCGAGACGCCGTACTGATCGATCATCTGAGCGCGTCGGCCTTCGTCCTGTACGCCCACCGCCCACATGAAAGCGGCCATGAGTGATACCCCCACGCCGGGGGTGAGTGGCCACCCGGACCAGGTGTCGCGTCGCACGACCGGCATCGACTTGTTTTTCGAACAGTGATCGAGAATGGCTGTGATCTGGGTCAGCGGATCCTCGTCTTCGCGGTGATGCGGATTGAAGACGTTGGGGAACCGCCGCGTGAATCGTCTGCTTTCGTGCGAGCCCTGCCAGGCCGCGCAGAGAAAGAGCAGTCCGAGGCCGTCGTGCTGGGCGACAACGAGGTCGCTCGACGGGCGAAGGTCGTTGCGTTGAACGATGGCTCGGCCTTCGGTGATCACTTTGCCGTCGAGGTCACGCCCGCGCAGGCTGATGGTGTGGCCGGCGTCCTTCAGGTGCGCGTTCCACCAATCCAGGTCGACGGTCGCTTCGTCGTCGAGGACGTGCAGTGGAAAGGTGCGGGAGCGGCACCACTCGACCAATGCGTCCGGCGGTTCGAATCCTTCGTCGACACGATTCATGGCGCGATGATCCCACGAGTCGCCGACAGGAATTCGTCCGACGCGCAGGTCACCGAGATGGAACCGGACACTCGCGGTACGCTCCGCTCATGAAATTGGCGTCCTCGCAGGTGCGGCCGGCGCTGTGGACGGTAGCCATCGCCTTGACGGCCACGGGTCTGAGCGGATGCATCGGTGCCGTCGATCGGATGGATTTCGACAACCAGATGCGCGAACGTGGCGGTGGGATGACGTCGGAGTTGGTGCGAGGCGGGTTCGACAGCCTCGCACATAGATACGGCGTCGACGCGATATCGGTGACCAGCATCGACATCAGCCCGATCGAGACGCTCGGCGCCACCGTTCGTGACCCCGGGAAGCCGTCACAGCTCGACAGATTCTCTTTCGACGGCGTCATTCTCGGCGAGCCCATCCCCGTGCAAGTCAGTGTTACCGACGATCTCGATGCGCGATCGTTCACGCTGGATCAAGTGCCGGCATTGGCGAATGTCGAGAAGTTGGTCGACGACGCGCTGGCGAGCAGCGGAGTCGACGACGGCGAAGTCTCCGGGATCTCGGTCAGTCGCACCGAGTCGATACACGCCTCCGTGATGGTGGAATCCCCACGCTCGCGAGTACTTGTGGTCTTCGAGCCTGACGGAACTCCCTTTCTGGTGCAGCCGCTGTGAGCCGCCGAATCGCTCCGTTACTGATCTCGGTAGCGGTGATCGTGGTCGTGGGAATCTTTGCCGCACTGCTGTCTTCGGTGATCTGGCCCGGCCAGGTCGCGCACTTGGCGCCGATCTTCTGTGAAGAACCGACATCGAGCGCGATGGTCGTCTCGGATTCCTTTACCGACGGCGACGGTACGTCCACCAATTTCACGCTGTACTGCGTCGGACCGCGCGGTCAGACCGTTGATGCCGGCTGGCTGCTGCCGTTCTTGGTGCTTTGGGGCGTGTATTCGCTGGTGCTCGCGATCGTGGTCGGCGTGATCGTGCTGGCGGACGTCGGCCGGCGCAGGCGCCGAAACCGCTGACCCGATCAGCGTGGGAGGACGACCAATTCGGCGACGGCGCCGTCGTCGGAGTGTGCCGGTACGAGTGCAAACGCCGAGCGTTCGATCAGCCCCGCAAGGTGTGCGGTACGTACAGACGGATCGGCGCGCCAGCGACCGTCTTCGGATTGTGTCACCGGCAACAGGCGTACCGCATCGGAACTCACCGCAGCGGCGTTCTCGATGATGCCGAGTAGTGGCGGCGGCGTGTCGCTTCCGGTCAAGGCGGCCACGACGGTGGGCAGCATCGTCAACAGGGTGGTCACGGCGGCATACGGATTGCCGGGGAGGCCGAGAACCACCAGACCACTGGGCAGGACGGCCGTTATCTGAGATCCGCCGGGGCGCGAGGCGACTCGCCCGACAATCGTGCGAGCGCCGAGTCGATCGAGCGCACTGCGCATTTCGTCGGCAGCGCCGCCTCCCGTCGCACCGATGACGACGAGTAGATCGGCTTCCTGGTCGACTCCGTCTGCGAGCACCCGCTCGAAACTGTCCGCAGTGTCTCGCAGGTGCGAATTCGCCACGCACTGTACGCCGTTGCTTTCCAGTAGGTAGGGGAGAATCCCGCCGACGGAGTCGCGAGTCTGACCTTCACGCAGTGGACCGGTCCGCCGGATCTCGTCGCCGGTGACTATCAGGCGTGCCCGTACCGGACCACGGACGAGGGCGTCGAACACTTCACCGCTGGCAGCTGCGGAGATCACCGCCGGAGTCACCGCGGTACCTGTCGGGGCGATCGTGAATCCGGTGGTCCAATCTTCCCCTCGTGGTCGAGCGTCGTTGCGGTGCGGCGAATCCGGCAGTCTCCGTACCATCCGAGATGGCTCGTCGACGGACAGATACTCGTCACGAATTACCGAGGTGGCGCCGAGGGGCAGGTGTGCTCCCGTGGCAATGCGAATCGCTTCACCTTCGCCGAGTTCGAGTTGTCCGTCGGCGCCCGCGATGCGGATCTCGGTGCGGATTCGCCAGGGGCCCTCGCCGGAGACCGCGTACCCGTCCATCGCCGAAACGTCTGACCTGGGAAGATCACCCAGGGCGACCAGAGGCTGCGCGAGCGTTGCTCCGAGGCTGTCGGCGAGATCGGCACGGTGCGGCGGCAATGCTGTCAGCGAGTTCCTGACGGCGGCGCGGGCTTGATCGACCGTCAGCCGCGGATGGCTTCGCGCGCGATCGATGTCTTCCGGTGTGTCGCAGTCGGTCGTACCAGCGACACTCAGCGTCGAGAACGGCTGGGTGACAATCGCTTTCATAGGTTGGTTCTCCAGCCCCGAACTCTCCCGCAATGTGGACAGGCGTTGCCGGAGTTCGCGAAATGTCCATGCGGAGAACAGGAATTGGGTTCGGTTGTTCTCGTCCACGGCACACGTCACCGGATTGTCCGTCGACGTGGCAGCGATCAAGGCGTCGACTGATTCGGCCTCGATGTGCGGCAGGTCGGACGCCAGCACCACCACCACGGCGTTATCGGGTAACCGGGTCGCAGACAACCCGGCCCAGATCGCCGCGACAGGGCCGGCTCCGGCCGGAGATTCCTGAGTTTGGGTGATTCCAGGATCAAGTTCAGGTCGATGCGGGCCGACCACGACGACGGCGTCGAGATGCGACGTTGCTGAAAGCGCGATGTCGAGGAGCCTGCGACCGTGTACGAGAAGGCCAGGTTTGTCGACACCACCCATTCTGGTCCCGCGACCACCCGCCAGAATGACGGCGGCGGTCGGCGGCGTGGTGGTCATGCCTCCATGCTGCCCCATCGCCGGGGTGAGGACGACCGGTGACACGGGATCAGAAGTGAAACCGTGCCTTCTTCAGGTCGATCCGACCCTCCTTGATCGGTACCCCTTCGAGTTCGAGCTTGGCGATCTGACGATGAGCCAGGTGCGCCGACGGTTTGCCGGAGGCGCCGAGAACCCGATGCCACGGCAGGTCGGCAGAGTCCGTCCGCATGATCCAACCGACCGTGCGAGCACTGGAAAGTCCTGCAGCATCAGCGATATCGCCGTACGTCGCCACGAAACCGGCCGGAATCGACGCGATGAGTCGCCGTACCTCTTCGATCTGCTCTTCGGTGGTGGCTGCCATGTCGGTTCCTTCAGAGCACGCTGCGAACGAGGGCGGCGACTTCGTCGGCCCGCACGTGCGGGACCATGTGGTCACAGTCGAATTCGACGCTGGTCAGATTTTCACCGAGGTGCTCGGTGAGCGCTGCCCGGAACTCGTCGGTGACGTACGGAGGCTGGACTTTCATTGCTTGAACCAGCACGGTCGGCATCGAAGGCGGTGGCAGCACGATCGGGCGAGCGAGTTCGCCCCACCCGGTCACGATTGCGGGCGTGGACAGGCGCCAGTTGACGCGCCCGTTGCCCAGTTGAATCAGGTGCTCGGCCATCTCGACGTCGAGGTCCTGGGTGGGAACCTCACCCCACGAGCCGTGAATCTTCTCGGAGTACGCCTCGGCCGCATCGGTGTAATCCGGTGAGCCGATTGTGAGTTCGGCCACTTCCTGCATGAAAGTCGGATCCAAGCCGATCGCTGGATCGAGCAGAACGAGCCCACGAACGCGTTCCGGCGCGGTGGCCGCGAGGTGAAGCGCCAGCATTCCGCCGAACGAATGCGCGACGATCACCACCGGTCCGTTTGCATGTTCGTCCAGTGTCTCGAGCAGGCTCTCCACGTGGGATTCGATGTTCCACGGGGGAGCCCAGGTCGAGCGCCCGTGACCGCGCAGATCGGGCGAGATCCAGCGCGCTTGGGGCAGTTGGTTCTCGGCCATCGACTGCCAACGGCGGCCGTGACCGGTCAGACCGTGCAGCGAAAGGATCTCCGGCGCCCCGACGGGTCCGTAGAGATACGTATGGAGTGCAGACACGAGGTCAATCATGCCGGATGCAGGCGATGTGTGAGTTGTCGGTGCGCTCTGGTGGAATGCCTGGGTGAGTGAGACGGCAACACGCAGCAAGGTCACCATTCCGCGGGCGCGGTTGGTGCACCGAACTGCGCCGTCTCCGATACCCCGAACGTGGGATGAAGGGACGACGCGGCTCTTCGCGCCGCCGTCCGAGGATCCGTTCCAGCTCGCGTTCGGCCCTGTTTCTTTCGGTTCGGCAGCGGCTTGGAATCCCTGGCAGGTACTCGGCAGTCCCGGAACCGGCAAGACGTCCCTTCTCGTGGATCTGGCAGTGCAGAAGATCTCGGGTGGCGAAGATCCTGAATCGGTCCTGGTGCTCACCCAGTCACGCCGAGCCGCGACGCAGGTCCGCGAGCAGATCACCGCTGGGTTGCTCGGGTACCAACAGGAACGCGGACCGCAGGCAACCCGTGAGCCGCTGGTACGCACCGTTCACTCTTACGCCTTTGCCGTTCTCCGGCTTCAAGCCGCAGCACACGGCAACGCGCCGCCACGCCTGATCACCGGCGCCGAGCAGGACTCGGTGCTCCGCGAGATGTTGCGCGGCGACATCGAAGACGGTGCGCTCCGGTGGCCGGAGCGCCTGCGACCCGCATTGGGTTTGAACGGCTTTGCCGTCGAACTTCGAGATCTGATGCTGCGAGCCAACGAGCGCGGGCTCGGCCCCGAAGATCTGGTCAAGCTCGGCAAGAAGCGTGGCCGTCCGGAGTGGGTGGCGGCCGGGCGGTTCGCCGAGGCCTACGAGCAAGGCGTGCTGCTGCGCGGCAGTGTCGGTGTCGAGGCTCCGGAGGCGACGGCGCCGGCGCTCGACGCGGCCGAGTTGATCGGTGCGGCCTTGACCGCGTTCGCCACCGATCCCGAATTGCTTCGCTCCGAGCGCGCTCGGATCCGGCACCTCCTTGTCGACGACGCACAACATCTGGATCCGCAGGCGGCGCAACTGGTTCGGTTGATCGGAACCGGAACTGCGGGCACGGTCATCGCCGGTGATCCGGATCAGTCCGTGTTCGGATTCCGCGGTGCGGATTCGGCGTTCCTGCTCGGACTGGCCGAGCGCGGAGACGAGCGCCAGATCGTTCTGCCCGTCACGTATCGCAACAACGCCGACGTCGCGTCGATCGCGGCCAAGATCGCTGCGCGGCTGCCCGGCAACTTGGCTCATCGCATCGCGGTTCCATCCGATCTCACCGATGAGAATCCGGGACGGGCGTCGGTGCGGGTTCTCGGTACGACGGCCAAAGAGGCGGCAGTCGTCGCAGATACCTTGCGCCGGGCGCATCTGCTGGACGGGATTGCGTGGTCCGACATGGCCGTCATCGTGCGGTCGGTCCCGCGCACTCTCGCCCCTCTCCGGCGAGCCCTGCTCGCGGCGGGGGTGCCCGTCACGACCGCTGCCACTGAATTGCCGCTCGCGCGGCAACACGGAGTGTCCGGCCTGCTGCTGGTCCTTCGGGCGCTCGGCGGCGATCAGTTCACCGGCGACGACGCGCTTGCCCTGATGGCCGGTCCCATCGGCGGCGCCGAACCGGTCACCCTGCGCCGGTTGCGTCGTGGCCTGCGCCGGGTCGAGTTGGCATCGGGAAGTGATCGGGACTCCTCGGAGTTGTTGCGGCTCATTCTGATCGACGAGGATCGTGCGCAGTCCAAGCGCCTGATGGGCAAGCTGACAGACGTCGAAGCTGCGGCCCTCAATCGCGTGCTGTCGGTCCTTCGCAAGGCCCGAGTGCCTCTCGAGCGTGGTCTCGGGGTCGAAGAAGTTCTGTGGGCGGCCTGGCAGGCGACGGGGCTGGAACGGCGCTGGGCGGCTGCGTCGGCGCGCGGCGGACCGATCGGCTCACAAGCCGATCGAGACCTCGACGCCGTAGTCGCACTCTTCGACGCGGCTGCCAACTACGTCGACCGGCTGCCGCGTTCGCAACTCTCCGGTTTTGTCGACTACTTGACCAGCCAGGAGATACCGACCGACTCGCGGAGCCGATCGGTCATCGCTCCCGACGCCGTCACCGTGGTCAGCGCTCACGCCGCGGCGGGGCGCGAATGGGCGGTTGTGGCGGTGGCGGGTGTGCAGGAGGGGCTCTGGCCGAGTTTGCGGGCACGCGGCTCGCTACTGCGTACCGAAGCACTTATCGATCTGGTCAACGGAGTCTCCGACGGCAGTGACTCGGCTGCCGAACGACTCTCGCGAACCGCGCCGCTTCTGGCCGAAGAACGCAGGTTGTTCCTGGTCGCCTGTAGCCGTGCTCGTCGCCGTCTGCTGATCACCGCAGTCGAATCGGCTTCGGGGGACACCGACTTGGTGCCTTCGCGGTTCGTGGACGAATTGATCCGTGGTGACGCGTACTCGGACGACCCGTCCTCCGATCTCGACGTCGTTGCACCCGAGACCGGGGATACCCGGGTTCTGTCGCTGCCTGCACTGGTCGCACAGCTTCGCAGCGTGGTGTGTGATCCCGACATCGCGCATTTCGACCCCGAGAAGCATTCTCGGGCTGCTCGCCAGTTGGCCCGTCTGGCTGCGGCCGGAGTACGAGGCGCGCATCCGGATCAGTGGTACGGCACAGCCGAGCCGAGTACCGCTGCTCCCATGTGGCAGCCCGAGGACGGACCGGTTTCACTGTCCCCGTCCACCATCGAGCTTCTCGAAACATGTCCTCTCCGATGGGTGTTCGAGCGTCATGGTGGCAGCGACGGAGACAACACTCATGCGATCGCCGGTACGCTGGTCCATACCTTGGTGCAGGCACTGGCCGGCCGGATTCCACCGGATCAGGTCGAGAAGGCACTCGAAAATGCCTGGGAATCCATCGATCTGGGATCGCAGTGGTACTCGCGCCGTGAACTCAATCGAACTCGGGAGATGCTGGCGACGTTCACCGCCTGGATGAACGCAACTCGCGGTGAGCTGACCGAAGTCGGCGTCGAGGTCGCGGTCGAGGGGGTCCTCGAACCGCGCGAAGAAGGAGCGCCTGCGGTCAAGCTACGTGGCCGGATCGACCGGCTCGAGCGCGACACCGAAGGTCGCCCGGTGGTTGTCGACGTCAAGACTGCGCGAAACCCCGTCAGCAACGAGGCCGCGCAATCTCATGCGCAGTTGGCGGCGTACCAGGTCGCAGCGGCCGAAGGTGCGATTGCCGGCGAACCGGCCACACAACCCGGCGGTGCGCGCCTGGTATTCGTGGCCAAGTCCAACAAGAAGGACGGTGCGGCGCAGCGAGTTCAGCCGCCGCTGACGGCCGAAGCTGTCGAGATGTGGCGAGACGTCATTCACAACGCAGCGGCAGCGACCCAAGGGCCGCAGTATCTGGCCAGGGTCAACGACGGATGTAGACATTGCCCGGTGCGTTCGAGTTGCCCGGCACACGACGAGGGACGACAGGTGAGTAACTAAGTGGCTGCCGCGACGCAGAAGGCACGCCGACCGAAGATCGACCCTGTCGACCTGGCGGTCGCGCTCGGTCAGCACCCTCCGACGCCCGAGCAGGCAGCAGTGATCGCCGCACCGCTCGGTCCGACATTGGTGGTCGCCGGCGCCGGTGCCGGAAAGACCGAGACGATGGCTGCTCGCGTCGTGTGGCTGGTGGCCAACGGCTTCGTCGACCCCGAGGCGGTTCTCGGCCTGACCTTCACGCGCAAAGCGGCGCAACAGCTCACGTCGCGAATCCGCAAGCGGTTGGCGCGGCTGGCGGGTTCGGACGTTCTGCGGGCACTCGACCCGACCGGCGGAGTGCGTTCCCGGATTCTGGCCGGCGAACCCGAAGTCAGTACCTACCATGCTTACGCGGGACGGTTGCTCTCCGAACACGGACTGCTGTTGCCCATCGAACCCTCGGCGACGTTGTTGTCCGAGACCGAACTGTGGCAGGTTGCGCACCGCGTCGTGAGCGGCTGGGACAGTGATCTGGACACCGACAAGAATCCGGGTTCGATCACCGAAACCGTTCTGGCCCTTGCCGGTCAGTTGGCGGAGCACCTGGTCGATCCCGAGCAGTTGCTCGAGGCACACACCGAGCTGGACAAGCTGATTCACACTCTGCCCGCCGGCCCGAAACAGCGGGGTGGACCGAGCAAGGAGCTGTTGAATTACCTTGATGTGCAACATAAGCGCATCGAACTGTTGCCTCTCGTCGCCCGGCTGGGTGAGACGCTGCGGCGTGAAGGCGCATTGGATTTCGGCAGCCAGATGTCGCTGTCTGCCCGGGTCGCCGCCGAGCATCCCGAGGTCGGGCAGACCGAGCGAGAGCGCTTTCGGGTGGTTCTTCTCGACGAGTACCAGGACACCGGTCACGCTCAGCGAGTGTTGTTGTCCTCGTTGTTCGGTGGGGGAACCGACGGCCGCTTGGCGCTGACGGCCGTCGGCGATCCGATGCAGTCGATCTACGGTTGGCGCGGCGCGTCGGCGGCCAACCTGCCCCGGTTTGCAACCGACTTCCCCCTTGCCAACGGAAAACCGGCTCCGACGCTCGAACTGCTCACCAGTTGGCGTAACCCGCCGGAGGCTCTCGAGCTGGCCAACCTGTCTTCGGCGCCGTTGCGTCGACGCGGCGTGGCCGTCAGTACCCTGCGTGCACGGCCGGGAGCCGTCGCCGGAGACGTTCGACTGGCGCTTCTGGGAGACGTCGAACAGGAACGTCAGTGGGTGGCGGAGAAGATCGCCGAAGAATACGAGGCGGCACGTGCCGAAGACCGCCCGACGCCCACGGCAGCGGTGTTGATCCGCCGGAACGCCGATGCCGCTCCGCTGGCCGAGGCCTTGCGGTCCAAAGGTCTGCCGGTCGAAGTGGTCGGACTCGGTGGGCTCCTGCACACACCCGAGGTTGCGGACGTGATCGCCATGCTCCGGGTGGTCGCCGATCCGCTTGCAGGAAGCGCAGCTGTTCGGCTGCTCACCGGCGCGCGATGGCAGATCGGCGCGAAGGACCTGGCCGCACTCTCTCAACGCTCCCGCGAACTTGCCATCTCCGCGGGATACGGAACGGCGGGTGCGGTCACCGACGCCGAGGCGCTCACCTCGGCGGTCCACGATGCTCTGCCCGGGGAGAACGCCGAGCAAGCAGGATTGGTCGACTCGATCTCCGATCCAGGCCCGGCAGAACGCTATTCGGCTCTCGGGTACACACGCATCAACGCGATAGCGGCAGAGTTGGCGTCGTTGCGCGAACGTATCGGCCAGCCGCTCACCGAATTGGTGGCGGAGGTCGAGCGGGTGCTCGGGATCGGAATCGAGGCGGGCGCACGGACCCGAGTCGGCGTCGTCGGGACCGCGGGCCGCGAGCATCTCGACGCCTTCGCCGACGTCGTCGCCAACTACGCGACGCGTCCAACTGCCAATCTGACCGGGATGCTGGCTTTCTTCGCGGCAGCCGAACAGATCGAAAAGGGCCTCACGCCAGGCGAAGTGGAGGTGGCGCCGGATCGGGTCCAGATCCTGACCGTGCACTCGGCGAAGGGGCTCGAATGGGAAGTAGTGGCGATCCCGCATGTCAGCGACGGGGTGTTCCCCTCGTCCACCGCGTCCGGATCGTGGCTCGGGGCGCTCGCCGAACTGCCACCGTCGTTGCGTGGTGACCGGGCGGTCGACGCGGATTCGGCCGACGGAGTTCCGGTGCTCGACCTCGAGGAGCTCTACAACCGCAAGGACCTCGAGAACGCGATAACGGCGCACAAGAAGGCCTTGTCCAACCGTCGACTGGACGAGGACCGGCGGTTGTTCTACGTCGCGCTGACCAGAACCGAACGGGCGCTGTTCATCTCGGCGCATCACTGGGCGGAATCCGGTTCGGAACCGAAGGGGCCTTCGGAGTTCCTGGACGAGCTGCATCAGATGGTCACGGCCGACAACGATGCCGATGAGGAAGACTCACGCGGTGCGATCGGTGTCGTGGAGGAATGGGCGCCGGCCCCGGAACCCGATACCGAGAACCCGTTGGCCGCCACGCCCCGTACGGCGCAGTGGCCGCCGGATCCGCTGGGTGCGCGGCGCGGCGCCGTCGAGGCCGGAGCCGCGAGCGTCCTGTCCGCTCTCGCTTCGCTGCCGCAAGACAGCGAAGAGGCGGAAGAACCGGAGGACGATCCGGAGAACTGGGCCTCGGACGTCGACGTGCTCCTGGCCGAGCGCGAGGCCCGCGCAAACGCGCGTGCCGAAGTGATTCTCCCGGCGCAGCTTTCGGTGACTCAGCTCGTCGACCTCAAGGCAGATCCGGACGAACTGGCGGCTCGCCTACGTCGTCCGCTGCCGTATCCGCCCAACCCGTTGGCTCGTCGTGGAACCGCTTTTCACGCCTGGATCGAGCGAAGGTTCGGTGCGACTCGGCTGTTGGATCTCGACGAGCTACCCGGCGCCGCGGATACCGGCGCGGGTCCCGAGACCGACCTGGTGAAACTTCAGGATGCGTTCTTGCGGTCCCCGTGGGCCAATCGCAGCCCGATCGAAGTGGAAGTTCCTTTCGAAACATCCATTGCCGGAACGGTTTTGCGCGGTCGGATCGACGCTGTGTTCGCCGATCCCGACGGCGGATGGACGGTGATCGACTGGAAGACCGGTGCCGAACCGTCGGCCGCCAACGAGGACGCTGTTGTGATGCAGTTGGCCGCGTATCGGGTGGCCTGGGCCGAATTGATGTCAGCCAGAGCTCGTTCGGCGGGGCGCAACGAACAGTTTCCGGCCGACAAGGTGAGGGCGGCGTTTCACTACGTTCGATCGGGTCGCACCATCGCACCCGAGAACCTGCCGGACGGTGAGGCTCTCGCTCGCCTCATCCGAACGGCAGGCGCGCAAGATTAGCTTGCGTTTCGACGAGCCTTGAGTGCTTCGGTCACCAGCGGGACCTGCAGGGGGAGACGTGCGATCGAACCGATCTTCTGCGGTGTGGACGTCTTCGGGCTTCGGCACCAGTCGATCGCCATCTGGATGTTGGCGGGGAACACGGCAACAAAGAGCGCGGCGGCAAGGCCCGCGCCGAGCTTGCGGGTCTTCGGCACGGCCAAGGCAGCGCCGATCGCCAGTTCCGCGACGCCGGACACCTGGGTGTAGGTGCGGGCCTGTCCGGGAAGCTGGCGGGGAACGGTGCTGTCGAAGAACGAGGGCGCTGCAAAATGCATGGTGCCGGCGCCGAGAAGGAGGGCCGACAAACGAAGAGCGGCCGCTTGGCTGGGAGTGGACGTCGAACCGGTGAAAGGCATTTGCCCAGCCTGCCTCACGGTGGACCTTCTTGCCACTACCGGCGCCACGACCCGCGCGCTATTCGGCGCCCGAGTTCCGAAGTCGATCTTCGAGGGTTACGCTGCCTGCCGATGTCCGTGTAGGTATTTCGTAAGTTCGAGTGAGAGAGTCGATGTATGGCCGGTAAGCTCCGGGCGCGTTTGACCAGGTCGGAAGCATTGACCGATCAGCCTGACTTCGCCCTTGTCGGGGTGCTGCGCATTCCCCAGCTACAGACCAGTCCGGCGCGGGCCATCTACAAGCGAGTTCTCATCGCATTGGGTGCTCTCGGCGCCGCCGTGTTGATCGTCTACATCGATCGCGCCGGATACCGAGACGCACAGGACAACGAGCTGTCGCTGCTCGACTGCATCTACTATGCGACGGTTTCGCTCTCGACCACCGGCTACGGCGATATCACTCCGTTCACTCCGTCGGCGCGCCTGGTCAACGTCCTGTTGATCACGCCACTTCGAATCTTCTTCTTGATCGTGTTGGTCGGAACCACACTTTCAGCTCTGACCGAGAGTTCGCGTCAGGCGTTCAAAATTCAGCGTTGGAGGCAGCACGTGCGTAATCACACCGTCGTCGTCGGATACGGGACCAAGGGGCGGACGGCAATCGAAGCAATGCTCGGTGACGGTGTACCGGCGTCGGAGATCGTGGTCGTCGATACCGATCAGACAGTCCTCGACTCCGCGGCGAGCAAGGGCCTGGTGACGGTGTTCGGTTCGGCGACGAAATCGGACGTACTCCGGTTGGCAGGCGCGCAGAATGCGTCGTCGATCATCGTCGCCACGAATCGTGACGACACCGCAGTGCTCGTGACGCTGACAGCCCGCGAAATCGCGCCGAAAGCCAAGATCGCCGCAGCCATCCGTGAAGCCGACAACGCGCATCTTCTGCGTCAGTCCGGCGCAGACTCGGTGGTCGTGTCCTCGGAGACGGCAGGTCGACTCCTCGGCATCGCGACCACAACGCCCACTGTCGTGGAGATGATCGAAGACCTTCTGACCCCGGAAGCCGGATTCGCGATCGCCGAGCGCGCAGTCGAACGTGACGAGGTCGGCGGCTCTCCGCGTCATCTCTCCGACATCGTGCTCGGGGTAGTTCGCGACGGCCGTCTGGTTCGCGTCGGTTCGCCCGAGGTGGACGCCGTCGAGGAGAACGATCGCCTGCTCTACATCCGCCGCGTCACGAACTGAGTGCTGCCGAGCTTCGTGCGCGCAGTAATGTCGTGAGCGTGAACGACTTCCAGCTGACCGAAACACCGCTGCTCTCACGCTCGAGCGTCGGCCGCGCCGAGGAATTGCGGTCGGATGCCGCCGCACTGACCACGGGTTGGGCGGACGCGCTGCTCCTCCGTGTGAATTCACGGGGTCAGGTCAAGGTCTCACCGGAAGGTCAGTTGGTCTTCGCCGAGGCAACCGAACTGGGTCCGGAACCGGTGCGCGGTGCAGTGTTCCTGGGAATTCGGGAGAATCGCCACGTCTGGGCGGTGCGGGTGTCGCTGCTGGCGGGCACGTTGTCCGAGTTGCGCATGCTCGGCGGAACACTCGACGACGCCGACGCCGGTTTGTTGACCGGTGCCGTCGCGATTCTCAACTGGCACGACAGTGCCGGATTCAGCGCTATCGACGGCGCACCGAGTGAACCCACCATGTCCGGCTGGTCACGCATTTCCACGTCCACCGGCCACGAGGAGTTTCCCCGAACGGATCCGGCGGTCATCTGCCTGGTGCACGACGGCGGCGATCGAGTTCTACTCGCTCGTCAGCCGACCTGGCCGCAGCGACGTTTCTCGATTCTCGCGGGATTCGTCGAGGCCGGGGAGTCGCTCGAAACGTGCGTTGTCCGCGAGATCAAGGAAGAAGTCGGCATCGACGTGCACAGCGTTCGATACCTCGGGAGCCAGCCTTGGCCGTTCCCTCGCTCGGTGATGTTGGGCTTCGCCGCAATCGGCGACCCCGCCGCTCCGCTTCTGTTCGCGGACGGCGAGATCGCCGAGGGCACCTGGTTCACGAAGGACGAGGTGCGTGCCGCTCTCGAACTCGGCGACTGGGGTTCGGAAGCGGACGCGCCACTGCTGCTGCCCGGCTCGATCTCCATCGCTCGCGGAATGCTCGAGAGCTGGGTCAAATAAGCGCTGGGTCAGACAGCTGCCTGAAAGGCTCTAAAGACCCAGGGCCTGCTTGACCTGGTTGAGCGACGGGTTGGTCGCGACGCTGCCGTCGCCGTACTTCACGGTCGGAACGACGTGATTTCCACCGTTGACGCTGCCGACGAAATCGGCTGCTGCCGGATCGTTCTCGATGTCGATCTCGGTGTACTCGATCCCCGACGCGTTGAGCTGCGTCTTGAGGCGGCGGCAGTAGCCACACCACGTGGTCGAGTAGATGGTCAGGGCAGGCGCATTTTCGGTAGAAGTCACGGCCGATATAACACCACGACCGAGAGCGTTGTTCCGTATCGGCCCGTGTTCTCTTGCCCACATACCGTCGGGCGCGGCGAATGGCGTGTCGGAACGTCCTGCCATGATGGTCCCCATGCCTGCGGACACCGGACTGGATCCAGAACAATCGGCCGCCGTGCTCGCGCCACGCGGCCCGGTATGTGTCCTCGCGGGCGCTGGAACAGGCAAAACCCGCACCATTACCCGCCGGATCGCGCATCTGGTTGCCGACGGTCATGTCTCCGCCGGCCAGGTGCTTGCCGTGACATTCACAGCGCGAGCGGCCGGCGAAATGCGTGGACGGCTTCGTGAGCTGGGGGTTGGTGGAAGTGGGCCGCAGGTACAGGCTCGCACCTTCCACGCCGCCGCTCTTCGTCAACTCAAGTACTTCTGGCCGCAGGTGATCGGTGACACGCCGTGGCGTCTGCTCGATCGGAAGTTCGCGGTTGTCAGCAGTGCCGCCGCTCGTGTCGGGTTGTCCACCAGTACGGAAAGCGTGCGCGACCTCGCCAGCGAAATCGAGTGGTCCAAGGCCTCACTGATCGCTCCCGAGGACTACCCACGCGCGATAGCCAAGATTCATCGCGAGGCGCCGGTCGATGCCACCAAGGTTGCGCAGGTCTACGCGGCATACGAAGAGCTGAAGGCACGTGGCCAGGACGGCATGCTCCTCGATTTCGACGATCTCCTACTACACACCGCGGCTGCGCTCGAAGAGCATTCGACGGTTGCCGACGAGTTCCGCGAACGGTACCGCTGCTTCGTGGTCGACGAGTATCAGGACGTCACCCCGCTGCAACAGCGTGTGCTCGACGCCTGGCTCGGCGACCGCGACGACCTGACCGTGGTGGGCGATGCGAATCAGACCATCTACTCCTTCACCGGCGCCACCCCGAACTATCTGTTGGACTTCTCGCGGAAATTCCCCGAAGCGACCGTCGTCCGGCTCGAACGGGACTACCGCTCCACCCCTGAGGTCGTGTCGCTGGCGAACCGCGTGATCGGTGCAGCGCGCGGACGGATCGCCGGGACGCGTCTTCAATTGATCGGGCAACGCGCTCCGGGGCCTGAGCCGGAGTTCATGGAGTTCGACGACGAGCCTGCCGAAGCGCTCGGCGTTGCGCGGGCGATCAAACGGCTGATCGCGGCAGGCACTCCAGCGGCCGAGATCGCTGTTCTGTATCGGATCAATGCTCAGTCGGAGGTGCACGAGCAGGCACTCACCAAGCTCGGCATTCCGTTCCAGGTGCGTGGTGGAGAGGGCTTCTTCACCCGCACCGAGGTCCGTCAGGCAGTGGCGGCACTGCGTCAGGCCGCCGGACGAGACGACCTCCCCGAAGGCGCAGACAACGGCGAAGCGCTGGTTTCACTGGTTCGCGCTGTACTCGCGCCACTCGGTCTGACCAATGAAGAACCTTCGGGCACGCAAGCCCGCGAGCGCTGGGCGTCGCTCTCGGCTCTCGTGGCGCTGACCGAAGAACAGCTCGTCCACGAACCCGAACTGTCGCTCTCCGGGCTTCTACAAGAGCTCACAGCCCGAGCCGAGGCGCGGCACCCACCGACCGTGCAGGGCGTGACGCTGGCTTCGCTTCACGCGGCCAAGGGGCTCGAATGGGATGCGGTGTTCCTGGTCGGCCTCAACGACGGCACCCTGCCGATCCAACACGTTCTCGGCGACGCCAATTCGGGCGCCGACGACGTCGCGGTGGAGGAGGAGCGTCGGCTTCTGTACGTGGGGGTTACCCGCGCCCGCGAGCATCTGCAGCTGTCTTGGGCATTGGCTCGCAATGAGGGTGGACGCAAGTCCCGTCGCCGGTCGAGGTTCCTCAACGGGCTCATCCCCGAGGACTCACCGGCTTCGCGCGTTGCCGCGCCGTCGTCGGGGAACAAGAAGCGTCCGCGCTGCCGCGTCTGCGGCAAACCGTTGATCGGGACGTCGGCGACAATGCTCGGGCGCTGCGAAAAATGCCCGTCCAATGTCGACCTGGAATTGCTCGAGCACCTCAAGGCCTGGCGTCTGGACAAGTCCCGAGAACTCAAAGTTCCGGCCTATGTCGTCTTCAGTGACAACACACTGATGGCTATTGCCGAACAACGACCACAAGACAATCGTGGACTGGTTTCGATCCCTGGAATCGGGCCGAAGAAACTCGACAACTTCGGAGAAGACGTACTAGCTGTCATTCGCGGCGAACTGCGTGCGGCAACACTCGATATCTGAAATGCATCCGAATCGACAACGGTGAGTTACATAACCGCAGGTCAAAAATAGGTTGTGCAGATTCGACGAATTCTCTACTCTGGTTTTCAGTGTTACGGGGCAACCTGTGCGCAGAAACTATCCGGACCGACACGAAATGGAGGTGGCAAAAAAATGACGAACTTGATCTCGTATGAAGCGTGCGCAAGCGCAAAGTTCGCTGTTGCCGCCCCCATGCTGCCGCGTGCAGCGGGATGGGCGCAGCATGCGTTCCGCCTGCGCCCTCAAGCAGCAGCAAAGAAAGCAGCTGTCGAGTCCGTGTTCTTAAGCCATCGAGGTATTTCTCGGTAGGACACATCCGTTCACTTACGGCCACGGACCCGCAGCCCCTGCGGACCGTGGCCTTTGTGTTGGATACCCCTCTTTATCCGGTTTCCGACTCGGCTCAGGTTCGCACCCATCGAACCCATATCGTGCGACACAGTTTCGCATCCGAGCACTAGGAGACCGAGTTGTCTGCCCAGACAATCCGCGTGGAATCCGAAAACTCCACCACTGCAGTAACTTCCACCGACGTCACTTCGGCTGCAGTCACGTTCATCGAGGTCGCGTCAACCCGCCGCGACCTGCCGTGCCGGGCATCCAACCCCGATCTCTGGTTCGCCGAAGCTCCGGCCGAACTCGAGCAGGCGAAGGCACTGTGCGCGCAGTGCCCCATCCGTTCCCGTTGTCTCAGTGCGGCTCTCGACCGCGCCGAGCCGTGGGGGGTGTGGGGAGGCGAGATCCTCGATCAGGGGGCCGTCATAGCGCGCAAGAGACCGAGGGGGCGCCCACGCAAGCAACTCGTGTGCGCGTGAGAGCCCTATTCGGCGGAGCCGGTGTCATCCAGAACCGGCTCCGCGAACCCTGGCAACCAACGAGTCAGGATTTCCATGTACGGGGCATATGCGTCCAACTGGGCGCATATGCCGACCGAACCGAGAAGAACTCGGAAGATCATCAAATACTCGGCCGGAAGGTTGAGTGCACGGGCCGTTCGGAACTGCGCACTGTTGAAGTCAGTGGCGGTTCCGGCGGCCTTTTGCAGCCACGACCGAGTGAAGTGAAATGACTCGGTCTGGATCGGGTCGGTGAAGGGTCGCAGGTAATCCGCGATCTCCTTGTCGGTCACCGTGCGTCCGGGAATCACGAAACCGTTGGCGCGCAACAACTCCGTCAATTCGTCGAATTGTTCCTCGACAGCCAAGCGCACCATCGTGCCGAGAACCCGTGGCAGTCCGTTCGGGAACGGCGCAGCAGCACCGAAGTCGATGACGCCGAGTCGGCCGTCCTCCAGAAGCATGAAATTGCCGGGGTGCGGGTCGCAGTGGAGCAAGCCGACACGGGCCGGAGACGCGAAGTGGAATTCGGCGAGTAATGCACCGGCAGCATTGCGCTGCTCCGGCGTTCCACTTTCGATGATTCTGGTCAACGGGGTTGCCGTCATCCATTCGGTCACGACCACTTTCGGCGCGCTCGCCACGACGTGCGGGATCACGAATTGGGGATCGCCGTCGAATTCTTTTGCAAAAGCTCGCTGATTGTTCGCCTCGATCCGATAGTCGAGTTCTTCCTCGGTGCGCGCGGTGAACTCCTCGATCACGGGGCGCACATCGACACCGGGCATGACCGAACCGAAGAGACCGGCAAATCTGCCCAAGGTCTTGAGGTCGGCGCGTAGAGCTTCGTCGGCGCCGGGGTACTGAACTTTCACGGCCACGTCGCGGCCGTCCGCCCAGACCGCACGGTGAACCTGCCCGATGCTTGCCGACGCGGTCGGTTCGTCGTCGAACGACTGGAATCGGTCGCGCCATTTGGTTCCGAGTTGCTGATCGAGCATCTTGTGTACTTGCTTGGTCGGCAGCGGCGGGGCGGCGGCCTGGAGCTTGTTCAGCGACTCGCGGTACGGCTCCGCGAATTCCTCCGGAATCGCCGCCTCCATGACGCTGAGCGCTTGGCCCAGCTTCATCGCGCCGCCCTTGAGTTCGCCCAGCACCGCGAACAGTTGCTCGGCGGCCTTCGCGCTCAATTGCGCGTCGATCTCGCCTTTGTCGCCGCCGGCGAGCTTGCGTCCGAAGCCCATGGCGGCGCGACCGGCCATCCCCAGGGGGATGCTCGCGAGTTTGGCAGTACGGGCAGAACTCTTGCGTGGGATCTCGGACACCACACCATCATGTCTGACTGGGGCGTCCTTTGCCCGAAACAGGTGCCAGGTATTGGCAACTGCAAGATATTTGCCGAGGCCAGCGCCTGGTTGTGATCCGATACGGACGGAGCGCGATCTCGAGCGTCGACGACAGACTCGCCGCATGCGTCGCCGCTGTCTCGGATAATGCGGAGTCGATCTCGGCCAGGGCCAGCGCGACACTTGCATGGATCATCGCCGATTCCGCGTGGCCGGCGCTGCCGAGTAGCTGCGCGGACAGATGAAGCCAATGAGGGTCGAGTTCGGATCGGATGATGTCGGCGCATCGCAGGCAACTCGACTGGCCCGGCACGACAAGAGGACCGATCACGCCGTTGCCGTCGCGGATGCGGACGGAAAGGTGGGGGAGTCCGCAGCGAACGAGATCGCTGACCAGGCGAGGATCAGTGACAACGTCGTCGGCCAGGACCACCAGTTGTTCGTTCCACGTGCGCACGACGTCGGTGTTGCGATACCCGCGCGAGCGACGCGTGCTTACCCCGCCGGTGACCAGGGCGCGCTCGACGGCGTCCGAGAGTGGACCGACACCGTGGATCCGGACGGACACGGTCCTCCTGGCGGCAGTGTGGACGAATCCGGAATCGGTGAGTTGCTCGAGCAACTTCTCCGTCACCGACGTCGAAATCCCGCGCGTCGATGCTTCCCACAGGATGGTCGCGCGGGATCTGGAGCCGTCCATTTTGCGGAGGATCGACTTCACCGCGCGCGCATCGACCCCGACAGGCAGCGTCAGCAGGACGGCACGTCCGGGTGTCCATCCCAGCTGCAGCCGACCGTCCGGGCGCGACAGAACAGCGATCCGCGGGTCCCATCGGGGTCCCGCGGATCGCTGTGACGTGCTGTTCTGTGTGGTGTCGTCTTGCGTGTCACCGGTCATCGTTCGATGCTGGCACGGCGGGCCGTCGGCGAGTCCGCGTCAGTGACAGTTATCCACAGGACGTCAGCATGGCTGAACTGCGAAAATGTGTCGAGAAGGAATTATTTCTCTTCGTCGTCCTCGCGGGTCTTGTCCATCGCTGCCTCGGCCGCACGCTCTTTTGCCTCGACGGCTTCGAGCTGGGCGATCGGGTCGTCGAAATTGCCGGCTTCGCCGCCGCCGAGGACCCGGGCGACAAATCCGTCCGGTGCGTCGAGATCGCTCGAATCGGGCATGAGGTCAGGATGTGACCAGACGCCGTCACGAGTGTCCATACCGGCTTCCGCGGTGAGCTTCTGCCACAACCCGGCCGCTTCACGGACCTTGCGAGGACGAAGTTCGAGTCCGACCAGCGTCGCAAAGGTCTGTTCGGCGGGGCCGCCGGTGGCACGGCGACGCCGCAACGTCTCGCTCATCGCGGCAACACCGGGCAGTCGCTCGCCGAGTGCGGCGGTGACGACCGTCTCCACCCAACCCTCGACCAGCGCAAGCAGAGTCTCGAGCCGTTCGAGAGCGGCTTTCTGCTCCGGGGTGTTCTGCGGCTCGAACGTGCCCTGCTGCATCAGCGCTTCGAGCTTGCTCGGATCGGTGAGAGCGGACGGGTCGAGGTCCTTGGCAAATTCTTCCATTGCCGAAAAGTCCATCGTGATCCCGCGGGCGTATTCCTCGACTGTGGCGAGAACACGCTGTCGCAGCCACGGAACGTGACTGTAAAGGCGCTGATGAGCTGCTTCCCTCGCGGCGAGGAACACCAGAACTTCCTGATGCGGCTGTTCGAGACCCTCACTGAACGCCTGAACCGCAGCGGGGAGAAGGGCCGCGGTGCCCTCTGGTCCGAGGGGCAAGCCGATGTCGGTGGAGGAGAGCACCTCAGTGGACAGTTGGCCGAGTGCCTGGCCCAATTGCGAGCCGAACGCGAGTCCACCCATCTGGCCGAGCATGCCCAGCATCGGGCCCGCCATCTGCTGTGCTTCGGCGGGAAGTCCCTGGACCCACATGCCCGCCACCTTCTCGGCCACCGGATCACAGAGTCGCTTCCACGTGTCGATCGTGTTGTCGAGCCAGTCGTTCGGAGTCCAGGCGAGAGTGCGGCTCGCTCCGGCCGGAAGCGTCGTTGCGGCGTCCAGCCACATCTCGGCCAGATGTGCGGCGTCGGCGATCGCCTTGACATTGCCCTCGGTGATCGGTGTAACCGATCCGATCTGTTGGCGTGCCAGCTTCTTGGCGATGTCGTAGTTCACCGGGCCGGAAGTACCGCCCTGGCCCATCGACGAGCCCATCCCGCTCAGCATCTGACCGAACTGGGTGAGCATCTGGCCGAGCTGAGCCGGATCGAATCCCTCACCGCCCGCGCCGAACCCGAACGGCGTGTCACCACCCCCGAACGGATTGCCACCCGCCGCGTTCTTGTCGCGATCGGGATCGTCGTCGGAGTTGGAGAAGCCGAACGGCATATTGCTCATACCTCAACGGTACAAGGCTCGAGCGGTCGGAGTCGCCCTCCGAGTCACGCTGACGGCGAACACGCACGGCGCTCAGGCGGTGCGATCGGTGCTCCGGCGCCTTCGCGCTTTACTCTGGATCAGGTGAATCGACGGATAGTGACGCTCTTGGCCGCACTCGCACCCATCGTCGTGTTGGGAGTCGTCGGAACAATGGTCACTGTTCCTTATGTCGCACTCGGCCCTGGCCCCACCTTCAACACCCTCGGCGACGTCGACGGTAAGCCTGTCGTCGACATCCAGGGGACCGAAGTCGATCCCACCGACGGCAACCTCAACATGACAACGGTGTCGGTTCGCGACGGCCTCAACATTTTCGAAGCGTTCGGACTGTGGGCGAGTGGCAGCAACGGACTCGTCCCACGCTCGGAGATCTATCCGCCCGAGAAGTCGAAGGAAGAGATTCAGCAGGCCAACACCGCCGACTTCCAGCAGTCCGAGGACAGTGCCGAGTTGGCTGCACTGCACTTTCTCGGTAAGCCGGTGGCACTCACTGTTTCGAAGGTGACCCCGGACGGCCCTGCCGCGGGTGCCCTGCAAGAAGGCGATGTCCTGGTCAAGATCGGCGACACTCCGGTAACCACCATCACCGGCGTTCAGGACACGGTCGGTGCGATCGCGCCCGGCACCGCGATCGACGTTACCGTCCTTCGCGAGGGTGCGGAGACCGTTGTACCGGTCACCGTTGGGGCGCGGCCCAACAAGCCCGAATCGGGTTACCTCGGCGTCACGCCCAACGAGGTCCCGGACGTTCCCTTCACCGTGCAGTTCAACCTTGCCGACATCGGCGGTCCTTCTGCCGGACTGATGTTCACACTGGCGTTGGTGGACAAGCTGACTCCAGGGGAGCTCAACGGCGGAAAGTTCGTGGCCGGAACGGGCACCATCGACTCCGACGGCGAGGTCGGTCCGATCGGCGGTATCAGGTACAAGTTGATCGCCGCCTCCGAAGCCGGTGCTGAGACCTTCCTCGTGCCGGCCCAGAACTGTGACGAGGCGAAACAGAATGCGCCGGACGGGCTTCGACTCGTCAAGGTCGACAACCTGCCCGGCGCAGTGGACTCACTCGAAAGCCTCAACACGGGCGGCGACGCACCCCGCTGCTGAAACCTGCCTTGCCGAAGACAGACTCGGTCAGTCTTCTTCTTTCAGTCTTCTTCGACCTCGTCGAGCGTCGCATACAACGCGTGAACCAGGTGAGGTGCAAGACCGTCGTAGGTGAGCAGTTCCAGGTCGCCGTACGGATCCGCATCCTCGTCGGGACGCATCTGCAGAAGCGACAGCGAAGGACCGTCACGGAGCACGCCGACGAACAGTCGAGCCTCGCGTCGATCGGGATGCGCGTTGGCCGTCAGTCGCGCGACCTCGTCCGCAGCATGCTGATCGGTCAATACCGGCGCCGTGGCGTGATCGAGATCCGATTCCGCCTCGGGCGGCAGGACGACGATCTCCTGAACCAGGATGCAACCCTGCACCGACTCGGGCCAATGCGTCGTTGCCAGGAACTCGTCGAGTGCCCGTGAACCGCCGATGATGTCCTCGGGAAGCGATTCCTGTTCGATCGGTGTGTATTCGGCGCCCTCGGCGAGTTGGTCGAGCAGTCCTGGTTCGGCCGCGGCGAGCATTTCGGTAGGCACCAACGCGTACAGCTTCGGCGGTTGATCCCAGCCTTCGGCGTCGATGTGGTCGACAACTTCATGAACGCACCGGGCGAGGGCACTCGGTGATCTGCTCATATTCTCTTCACTCACACGTTCATCCTCCCACCTTCTGTCCGGCTCCCTGCTCTCCGTGTTGTCAACCCGTGACCGTTGTTACGTAGAGTGGTCGGAAACGGCCAAGTCCACTCGGGCGTGGCCGCAGTGATCGATGCAATCGGTTGCGACGCCACGGCGTCGCCAAATCTTGGAGCGTGGCACGTGGGCATGCGGCCCCCCGCAGGTTTACCCTCTCTGTCCAGACGCAGTCGAATCTTGTTGGTGGTGGCTGTCGTAGTGGCGGCCTTGCTGCTCGTGGGGCCGCGACTGATCGGCATGTACACGGACTGGTTGTGGTTCGGAGAAGTCGGCTACCGCGGTGTCTTCACCAAGGTTCTGCTGACGCGATTCGTGCTCTTCCTCGTGGTCGGAATTGTCGTCGGAGCCATCGTGTGGCTCGCGATGCTTCTCGCGTACCGCGCACGTCCGGTGTTCGTTCCGGTCTCCGGACCCAATGATCCGATCGCGCGCTACCGCACGACCGTCATGTCGCGACTTCGTCTGTTCGGCGTGATCATTCCGGTCGCGATCGGCATTCTCTCCGGTCTCATCGCGCAGGCCAACTGGGTCACGATCCAGTTGTTCCTCAACGGTCAGCCGTTCGGCATCACCGATCCTCAGTTCAACTTGGACGTCGGCTTCTACACGTTCGATCTGCCGTTCTACCGCTTCGTTCTGAATTGGTTGTTCGTCTCGATTCTGCTTGCCTTCGTGGCAAACCTGGTTACCCACTACGTTTTCGGTGGGATCAAGTTGGCCGGGCGCGCTGGGACATTCACGACTGCCGCACGTGTTCAACTGGCTGTCATCGCCGGCACCTTCGTGCTCCTCAAGGCGGTGGCGTACTGGTTCGATCGGTACTCGTTGATGTCGAGTAGTCGTAAGGAACCGACGTTCACCGGTCCGGGCTTCACCGACATCAATGCGGTTCTGCCGGCGAAGCTGATTCTGTTGTCCATTGCGGTCATCTGCGCCTTGGCGTTCTTCGCCTCGATCTTCACGCGGGATCTTCGGATACCGGCCATGGCAGTCGCTCTACTGGTTCTTTCGTCGGTGCTCGTCGGTGCGGTCTACCCGATGATCGTCGAGCAGTTCTCCGTCAAGCCCAATGCGGCGCAGAAGGAGAGCACGTACATCGAACGAAACATCGAAGCGACCCGTCAGGCGTACGGGATCACGGAAGAAAACGTCGACTACGTCGACTATCCGGGAGTTGGCACCAAGCAGCCCCAGGACGTTCCGGCCGACCGGACCACGATCGCGAACACCCGACTGCTGGATCCGACGATCCTGTCGCCGACGTTCACCGCTCAGCGTCAGCTCAAGAACTTCTACGGGTTCCCGCAGACGCTCAACGTCGACCGCTACGAACAGGACGGCCAGCTGCGCGACTTCGTTGTCGCCGCGCGTGAGCTGTCGCCGAACAACCTTTCCGGGAACCAGACGGACTGGATCAACAAGCACACGGTCTACACGCACGGCAACGGTTTCGTCGCGGCCCAGGCGAACGAAGTCACGGCCGTGCAGGGCGACAGTCAGAACAACACCGGTGGTTACCCGATCTACTCGGTCAGCGACCTGACGACCACGCCCGAGAACGAGAACCTCAAGGTAGACAATCCTCGGTCGTACTACGGCGAGGTGATCAGCCAGTCGGACGCCGATTACTCGATCGTCGGTTCCGTCGACGGCGAGGGACCTCGTGAGTACGACACCGACACCTCGAAGTACACCTACACCGGTTCGGGTGGTGTCTCGATCGGCAACTGGTTCAACCGTCTTGCATTCGCGGCGAAGTACACCGAGCGCAACATCTTGTTCTCGAGTGCAATCGGCTCGAACTCGAAGATCATCTTCAAGCGTGATCCGAAGGAAAGGGTCGAGGAGGTCGCGCCTTGGCTGACGACCGACGGCGCTGCCTACCCCGCAGTGGTCGACGGCAAGATGCAGTGGATCATCGACGGCTACACCACCGCCCAGGACTACCCGTACGCGCAGCGCAGTTCGCTCGACGGGTTGGTCGAGGACAGTATCGACCAGACAACCGGGCGCCTCATTCCGCGTCAGGAGTTCTCCTACATCCGTAACTCCGTGAAGGCCACGGTCGACGCCTACGACGGCACGGTCACGCTCTACCAGGTCGACGAGCAGGATCCGGTTCTGAAGGCGTGGATGGGAGTCTTCCCGAACACGGTGAAGCCGAAGAGCGAAATCTCGGACGACCTGCAGGCACACTTCCGCTACCCGGAAGACATGTTCAAGGTTCAGCGAGAGATGCTGGCGAAGTACCACGTCGACGATCCGAGTGAGTTCTTCACCAACAACGCGTTCTGGTCAGTTCCGAGTGATCCGACGATCGACACGTCGGCCAACCAACCGCCGTACTACGTGCTGGTGGGCGACAAGGACACCGCGAAGGCGGATTTCCGTCTGACCAGTCCGATGGTCGGGTTCAGTCGTGAGTTGCTGTCGGCCTACATCTCGGTGGCGAACGACAAGGAGAACTACGGCAAGTTCACGGTGCTGCAGTTGCCGACCGATACGCAGACTCAGGGTCCACAGCAGGCTCAGTCTGCGATGACGTCGGATTCGCGTGTTGCTTCGGAAGTGTCACTGCTCAAGCAGTCGAACAAGATTCAGTACGGAAACCTGCTGACTCTGCCGATTGCCGAGGGTGGAATCCTCTATGTCGAGCCTTTGTACTCGCAGCGAAACTCGCAGAACGCGTTCCCTCAGTTGGCGCGTGTACTGGTGAGCTTCAGCGACACCAACGGCATTCGGATCGGCTATGCACCGACCGTCTCCGAGGCGATCAGTCAGATTTGGCCGGGCGCAGGTTCGGCAGCGACTGTCACCCAGCCGGCACCCGATCCGGATACCGGAGCGCAACCGGAAACGCCGACTACTCCGACGGCACCGGCCCCGCCGGCTTCTTCGGATGACGTCACGAAGGCGCTGGCCGAGGTCAATTCGGCAATGGCGGCATTGAAGTCGGCGCAACAGAGCGGTGACTTCACCAGCTACGGTGCTGCGCTCGACCGCCTGCAGAAGGCTGTTGACGCGTACCAGGCGCTGCCGAGGTAAGCGGCGTCAGTTCATGAACAGCAGAAGGCCCACCATCCGATCGGATGGTGGGCCTTCTTGTGTGCTCAGTGAAGCTGTATGAGCTGAATCAGCGCAGTGCTGCAACGATCGGTGCGTTGGCATCGGAGAGCTGCTGGAACTGTGCGGCGAATCCGTACTGGCCGGCGAGGTCACGAGCGGTGTCGTAAGCCTGCTGTGCGGCGGGCTTGAGCTCGGCCGGGATTTCGACGGCGGGAGCAACTGCGGGTGCCTCGGCGACGGGAGCCGGTGCTGCGGCGGGAGCCTCTTCGACTGCCGGCTCGCTTGCGACGGTCAGACGCTGGCCGCAGACGGGCCATGCGCCGGGGCCCTGGCTCTGCAGGGTGTTCTCGGCGACGCGGATCTGCTCTTCCTTGGAAGCGTTGGCGGGCGAGCCGGTGCCACCGTTGGCGGTCCAGGTGCTCTGCGAGAACTGCAGGCCGCCGTAGTAGCCGTTTCCGGTGTTGATGTTCCAGTCGCCACCGCTCTCGCACTGTGCGACGCCGTCCCAGTTGTGGGTGGCTGCGGAAGCGGTGCCGGTGCTCATGGTGAGGGGCACTGCGACAAGTGCGCCGGCTACTGCCAATGTGCCGAATGCACGCTTGCTGATGCTGGTGTACGTCATGTCGGGGTAAATCCTCTCCGCGCTTGCTGACATCGGCGGGCCTGCGGGTCGGCGATGATGCTGACTTTCCCGGGCGCTTGTCTCTCCGTGTCTCTGCCCCTCGAAGGTTTCGGGGGTTCCGATCCCGCGGGGCAGAGTGGAGCAGCGGCGGGTCGGCGTTCGCCCGGTTGATTCGGGCCGGGACCGACCGTACGGGAGCGCTGAACGAGGGTCGATTCGCGATTTTCCGGACCACCTGGTCTTCTCCCATCCAGGATTTTCGGCGTTTATGCTGGTAGAGCCTTTCCGATGCCGTTTCGAGGTACGTTCGTTACATGCTTGTTATGTGTTGATGCTCACGGGCATTTTGTGAACCCAGTCACCCGATTCTTCGACTTTCAGGCGTGTATTTCGCTCCAGCGCAGGCGATTTGCGTTCCGTTCATCTGCTCGTGTAACTTTGTCAATGCATCGCGGGGTGGAGCAGCTCGGTAGCTCGCTGGGCTCATAACCCAGAGGTCGCAGGTTCAAATCCTGTCCCCGCTACTAGAAAAGGACCGCCGCACTGGATTCCAGTGCGGCGGTCCTTTTTTGTGCGCAGCCGTCGTAGGGTGGCGACGTGCGACTCTCGAAGATTCTTTTGGCGATGGCGGTGACTACTTCGCTGGTGGCCACCGCTCTGGCGTTCTCGGCAGGAAGCGCTGCCGCCGGTGGGCGGATCACCGATGCGAAGCGCGTGGTCTTCATCGTTCCAGGGCAGCAGCTCTACAACTCGGGAGAAACGCACCAGGCGACCTACCGCGCCCTCGCCGAGGCACTGAGCGCTGCGGGCTACGAGACACACTTCGTCGACGCACCCGGCAAGATGATTGCGGCCGACGCCGAGCTGATTGCCGATTCGATTCGCTCCTACGCTGCCGGCGCTGACTCCGTCGGGGTGATCGCGCACAGTGCGGGTGGACTGAGCTCCCGGTACTACGCGAAGTTCCTCGGTGGCTCCGAAGTAGTGGATTCATTCGTCGCCATCGGTGCTCCGCAGTACGGTAGCCCCGGTGGCTGCGTACAAGGCCCTGCCGACGGTTACGACACCTGCATGTTCTCCGAAGTTCTCACCAAGCTCAATGCCGGTGAGGACACTCCTGGATCTGCCTACTATTCGGTGGTGCAGAGCTCAGGCGAGTGGGCGGACGGTCGGTTGGACGGGGGCCAGTGCCGGGTGTACGTCGATGGCGTTCCCGGGGCCGGAACCGGAGCAGACCATCTCACCGAGCTCGAGCATCCAGAGGTCATCTCGGGAGCGATCAGCGCTTTGGGGCGCGACTGTGTCGGTACGTTCGTGGACGAGAACGACGGCGACATCACCTGGCCTGACACGTTGTTCCCGTCATTTCGGTAAAGCTTCAGGTCCGGGTTGTTCGGACGAGTAGCCCGGCTACGTGTGCGCTCGCGGCAGTTCTGGCCCCCAAGGCGTCACCCGATTCGATGGCCGCGACTATACGAGCGTGCTCGGTGACGGCGATCCGCCGATTGAGCTCGAGGCTCCACATGTCCGAACGGTAGAGATGTGACTGTCCGTCGAGACGATGTAGGGCTTCACTGAGCGGGTGATTGCATGCAGTCTCACGAATCAAGGTGTGGAACTCGAGGTCCAGCGTCGAATCGCGACGCTGATCCGGCGGGCTCTCGAGAAGTTCGCGTTGCACCTGCACCATCTTGTTCAGCTGTGACACGGTTTCATGCGTGGCATTGGCCGTCGCGTTGAACGCCGCGAGACCGTCGAGTACCTCACGCACCTCGAAGACCGCGCGCAGAGACTCTGCGTCCAGCGAATCGACTTTTGCACCCGCATTTCGGGTGTGGACCGCGATGCCCTCGTAGATCAACTGCTGCACGGCCTCGCGGACCGGCGTTCGACTGACATTGAGCTTGCTCGCCAGCGCGGGAACACTCAGTGGTGTCCCCGGCGCCAGCTCTCCCGAAAAGATCAGTTCGCGAAGCGTCTCGTGCACGGACTCGGTGAGCAAAGCTCGTTCGGTGGTGGTCATCTTGTCCTCACTTCGATCCTGCACGATATCGACGGTACCCGGGAGCGCTATCCGGCGGCGCGCACCCGGTCAGCGCTGCGACTGTCGACGTCGGGCGCCGTCGCGCCTTTCAGTCCGGCCACTTTGGCCGCGATGTTCTCGGCGATCGTGATCGGCGGGTATCCCACCTCGCCCGGTTCGAGAGTCCCTGGCAGTGCTTCGATGACGGCGTCGTAGTTTCCGTCGAAAAAGAATGCGGCAGAGCGACGTCGGATGATCTGACCATCGACGATAGGTGGGTCGACTCGGTGCACTGTCGAGCGCCATCGGTCGTTCGTCCATCGTGCCATCGCGTCGCCGAGGTTGATCAAGAGTGCGCCGTCGGCAGGTTGGACGTCGTGCCATATGCCATCGGTACTCAGAACTTGAAGGCCCGGAACTTGATCTGCCCACAGGATGGTCAAGATTCCGAAGTCGGTGTGAGCGCCCATTCCCGTCATGTCGCCGGAGATGCGGATCTCGCCCTCAGGCAGTGCGTAGTTGTTCATCTTCATCGCGTCGATCGAATGGTCGAGCATCGAATCGAAGTACTCGGGCTGCAATCCGAGGGCGTCGGTAAAGGCGCACATCAGGATTCGTGCCAAGCCCTGGGCATGACGGAAATACTCTTCGATTGCCGGTCGGAATCCGGGCGCGGCCTCGGGCCAAGTGTTGGCGGCGTAGCTGGACTCGGGTAGGTCGACGCCCGGATAGTCGCTCACCTGCGTGCCCACGACTATTGCTTCGTAGAAATCGTTCATCTGGTTCGCAGCGGCGACGCCCAGGCTCATGCTGAGTGATTCCGACTTCGGTGGCGAGTAGCCACGGTTCTCGGACGAGGGACGGCGATAGTTGTTCTTCACCGTCAATGGGAGAGCAAAGAACTCGTCGAGAGCGTCGGCCAGTCCGTCGGTCGCCGATCGTGGAATGCTGTGTCCGACAATCTGTATGAATCCGACCTCCCGGCACGCGCGATCGAGTTGAGCTGCCACTTCCGCACAGGCAGTGCTGTTGGTGGCGTTTGCAGCTGCCTCGCCGCGGAGGTACGGGCTGATATCGATCGTAGGGATTTCGAAGGCGGGAATTTCGTGGGTCATTTAAAGTCCTTGCGGCCGGACGTGTGCCACTTACCGACGAGCACACGTGAGAGGAATCCAAAGGCAGAGAAGACGAGGACGCCGAACACCGACGCGATCACGATCGCGGCGATCAGATCCTCGGACTGAAGGCGGCTTCGGTAGACGTCGAGCAGGGTCCCGATCCCGGGTTGTCCTTTGGCGAAGAACATGTCGCCGATGATGGCACCGACGACAACAAGGCCGGAGGCGGTGCGGATGCCGGTGAGAATGGCCGGCATTGCCGCTCGCAGTTCGAGTTTCACCAGTCGATCCCAACGCGAGGCGCGGCCGAGGGTGAAGAGTTCGTGCAGTCCGCGATCGACCGATTGCAACCCGAAGTGTGTGTTGGTGATGATCGGGAAGGCCGCGATGAGAACGCAAACCAGGGTGCGCGCGGTCATGCCGTAGCCGAACCAGAGCCCGATGAGGGGGACGATGGCGAGGATGGGAATGACCTGCAGCACAACGGCATATGGATAGACGATCCGCTCGATCCACTTGGCCTGGCTCATCAGCACGCCGGTTCCGACGCCGACTGCCACCGCGACGACGAAGCCGACCAGCGCAACCTGTGCCGTCACTGCGAGGGCTTCGAGCATGGGAGAGAGGTGTTTCCAGTCGAGTAGCGACTTCGTCAGTACTTGACTCGGCGGCGGAAGGAGAAATCGACGTTCCGGGGAGAGAACGAGGTAGCTGACGATCGACCACGCTGCGACCGCGCCGGCAAGTGAGAGCAGCGGATAGAGCAGGAAGGTGCCGAGCGCTCTCATTCGAGAGGGCCGTCCGGACTGTGCCTGTGCTTGCGCCGTGGTCGCAGAATCAGTACGAACGGCGGTATTGCGTACGGTGGTGCCCTGTTGTACTGCAAGGACTTCGGTCATCGTGAGCTCCCATGGAGGCTGGCCGAGATCTCGGCGACGTGTTCGGTGTATCGGGCGTCGTAGCGCAGTTCCGGGCTACGCGGGTACGGGAAATCGATGTCCACGACCGAATGTATTCGTCCAGGCCTGGCGGTCATGACGACCACCTTGTTTGCGAGGTACACGGCCTCGGATACCGAGTGCGTGATGAACATCGAGGTGAACCCTTTGTCGGTGTAGAGCCTTTGGAGCTCTACCTGCATCTCCAGTCGTGTCATCTCGTCGAGCGCACCAAAAGGTTCGTCGAGCAGCATCACAGCGGGTGCGAGGGTGAGCGCACGCGCCAACGAGACACGCATCTTCATTCCGCCTGACAACGCATTGGGCAGTTGTTTCGCAAAGTCCGCAAGGCCGACTGCGCGGATTGCCTCGTCGGCGCGCAACTTTCGCGCTGCTTTGTCGCCGCCACCGAGTTCGGCCGATAATTCGACGTTGGCCTGCACGGTTCGCCAGGGGAGGAGAGTCGGCTCCTGGAAGATGAAGCCAACTGATTCGGTGTCGAGGGCAACCGCACCACTGGTCGGTCGCTCGAGGCCGGCCGCCATGCGCAACAAAGTCGACTTGCCACAGCCGGAGGGTCCGACCACGGCGACGAAGTCTCCTCGCTCCACGTCCAGATCGATGCCGTCCAGCGCGACAGTGCCGGTATCGAACTTCTTGACGACATCGGAAAAGACCATCTGCATCGGCGCGGTGAGCTTGCGAGCGTCGGCATCCTGCATCGTGTTCGCGAGTTCCATCTGAGCCTCCGGTTCGGTAATGCATGCAAAAGTTCTTCAATATGTAGGAACTATCTTGAATTGCATGTATGTCGCCTAGATTGCTGAATGTAAATGTGAGGTGACATTGCAGGTGAAGCGAGAATCCTGGCGCGCGTTACCTGATGGAAACAACGAGGCGATTGCATGTAATCCACGTGCTGCAGAGTGTGCTCATCGGATCGCCCTTCTTGGTTCGCCCACATCCCAATTGTTTTCACGAAGGAGACGCTGTGTATTCAAATCGCAAGGTGCATCCCAATCGCAGAAGTGTGGGAGCGGCGGGCGCGGCACTGGCCATCTGTGCAGCCATCGGATTGACTGCGTGCAGTTCCAGTGAGGCTGAGACGGCGAAAGCCGAATCTCTCGAACCAGCTGCCGAGGCGCAGAACCTTGCGGGTCTCTGTCCGGAAAACGTTGTGGTTCAACTCCAATGGCAGCCACAGTCGGATATGGGAGCGCTCTTCGAGATGCTCGGTCCCGGCTATTCGGTCGACACCGACGACAAGTCCGTCAGTGGGACTCTTGTCGCCGGAGGGAAGGACACCGGAGTCGACCTGACCTTGCGGGCCGGGGGACCGGCAATCGGGTTCCAATCCGTCAGCTCCCAGATGTACGTCGACGATTCCATCACTCTCGGCTTGGTGCACGGGGATCAGGTGATCGCGGCAGCGGCAAGTCAGCCCGTTGTGGCCGTCACGCCATTGCTCAAATACAGCCCGGCAATCCTCATGTGGGACAAAGAGTCTCATCCGGACTGGACGAGTGTTGCCGATATCGGCAAGTCCGACGCGAGTGTCGTCGTTTCCAAGGAGCAACTCTTTCCGCAGTGGCTCGTGGCGAAAGGACTACTGAAGCAGTCTCAGCTCGACACGAGCTACGACGGAGCTCCCTCGCGATTTGTCGGTGACCCGACCATCGCTCAGCAAGGATTCGCGAATTCGGAACCGTACACGTACGAGAAGGAGACGCCGGCGTGGGACAAGCCGGTTTCCTATGACCTGCTGAAAGATTCGGGTTTCGACATCTACGCGTCCAATGTTTCCGTTCGTGCCGACAAGGTCGAGACACTCTCGCCGTGTTTGAGCAAGCTGGTTCCGATCATTCAGCAGGCCACCGCGGACTACATCACTGCGCCGGATGCGGCGAATGCTGCCATTGTCGACGTCGTCTCGCAGGACGTGTCGTTCTCTCCCTACACCGAGGGTGAAGCAGCGTTCAGTGCCCAGCTCCTGAAAGAGAAAGGCCTGATCGCGAACGAGGCAGACGGATCCGTCGGCACGTTCGACATGACGCGAGTCGCTCACACCGTCGAAGAACTGAAGCCCATTCTCAACGCCGGGGGTGCGGCGATACCGCAGTCATTGACTGCTGAAGAGATCTACACCGACAAATTCACCGATCGGTCCATCGGAATCCGCTGAAGGAGCTCACAGCAAAATGACGTACGACATGACAGAACTCAACCGCGAGACCCGCATGGGTGGCCTGGGCACGGAGACCACCGACCGCGAGGTCCGAAGAATCGATCTCTCGGATTTCGAGAACCGGCGCAGCGAGATCGCCGAGGAGTTGTGGTCGGCAGCGACCGACATCGGATTCTTCCAAATCGTCAATCACGGAATCGATCTGGACCAGGTCCGCGAGGCTTTCGCGGCGGCCGAGCGATTCTTTGCACTGCCCACTGAGGTGAAAGCGCAGTACCCGCTCAAGAAGGGTTTCAACTCCGGCTGGGAGAGCATGACGCAGGTGCGTCCGTCCATCGGAACACCTGATCAGAAAGAGTCCTACCAGGTGACCCGCCCGCATATGGGTGATCTGTGGCCCACTGCAGACGAATTGGGTGGATTCCGCGAAACGATCCTGGACTTCGAAGCCAAGTGCTGGGGCATTGCGATGGACCTGTTGTCGTGCTTCGCCGAGAAGCTGGGATTCGAACGAGACTTCTTCACCAGGGCACATGACCCGTCGGTGGCCACCTACCAGAGCACACTGCGACTACTCCACTACTTCCCCCTTGCCGCCGACGCAGATGTCGAAGGGATGTGGCGTGCCGGAGCGCACACCGATTTCGATTGCCTGACATTGCTTTTCCAGCGTGACGGTCAGGGCGGGTTGCAACTGTGCCCGGGCAAGGAGATGGACACCCAGGAATGGACGTCGGTGGTGCCGGCCGAGGAAGCGATCACCTGCAACATCGGCGACATGCTGATGAGATGGAGTGATGATGTCCTGCCGTCGAATTTTCATCGAGTCAAGAGTCCCGGAGTCACCGATTATCGGGGAGCCCGCTACAGCCTCGCGTTCTTCGCTCAGGCGAACCGCGACGTGACCATCGAGGGGCCGGCGGGCAAGTACCCGCCGATCACTGCCGAGGACTACATCGACCAGCGAGTACGCGCGAACTTCGCGCGTTGATCCGTATCCCTTCCGTCACACACTTTTCAGGAGAACTGGCGATGACTACCGCGCCCAAGAACATGACCGACGCGATCATCCGGGACGTGACGTTGTACAGCGGCGGGCAATGGCTGACCGGCCGCGACGTCGTCGTCTCGAATGGGGTGGTCGAATCGATCGAGAAGTCGACCGGCACCGCCACACCTGGAAGTGTGGACGGATCGGGGGCGTATCTGATCCCTGGGTTCGTCAACACCCATACGCACCTTCAGCAGTCACTGATGCGTGGGATCGCCGAAGGGACACCGCTTCTCGAATGGCTACTCGCGGTCGCAGAAGAGTCGGTTCAGATCACGCCGGAGCGCGCATACACGGCCACTGTCGCAGCCTCGCTGGAGGCATTGCGCAGCGGTACGACGACCCTGGTCGAACACATGTGGCCGCACCCGTCCAGCGAGGTTCACGACGCTGTGATCCGGGCGTTGCACGACACCGGGATTCGTGCGGTGCTGGGACGCGGAACCGCAGACCGGGCGGACAAGACGAGGAAGTGGGGCTTCGATCCGCGGCTCATGCAACCACTCGGAGATGTTCTCGCACATACGGATCAGATGATGCGCGACGTCGCCGGTTCCCGCATTGACGTGGCAGTCGCGGTACCCAACCCACGTTCGCTGACCCCGGACGGGATGTCGGAAGTGCGTGAGTTCGCGCAGGCTCGCGACCTCACGGTCTCGATTCACCTGCTCGAGACGCAGACCGACAACACGATGTGTACCGAACACGCGGGCATGAACGCGGTCGACTACCTCGATTCCCATGGGTTCTTGTGGGACCGGGTGCTGGCGGTCCACTGCGTCGAACTCGACGACCGTGGTCAGAAGGTGCTGGCGGAGCGCGGCGTCGGAGTGTCGTACAACCCCGTCAGCAACATGCGCCTCGGTAGCGGAATCGCGCCCGTCCCGAGTTTCCTCGACGCGGGGATCGGGGTGGGGTTGGGTGTGGACGGCGCAGCCAGCAACGACACTCAGGACATGCTCGAGACGCTGCGCACCGGCGCCTACGTGCAGCGAGCCGCGCGCGGCCGCGCCGACCTGTTCGGCTTCGAAGCCATGATCGACATCGCATCCGGCGGTGCAAACGCAGCACTCGGTCTGCCGGCCAGGTCTGGCGGGATCTCCGTGGGCGATCCCGCCGACCTCACCATGATTCGGTTCGAACGCGACTTCGGTTGCCTCCCGGTGCGAGATCCGGGCGCGTCCATTCTCACGACGGGCAGTCGTCAGATCGTGGACACGGTGTTGGTTGCGGGCGAGGTCGTGCTCCGCGACGGGCACTCCACTCGCGTCGACGAGGCGGAATTGATCCGGACGCTCAGCGCTTTGTGACTGTGCTCAGTCTTCGCTGATCTCCATCTCGATCAGGACGCGGCGCAACAGCTTTCCGGTGGCGTTGCGGGGAAGTTCGTCGATGAAGACGATCTCGCGGGGAACCTTGTAGCGCGCGAGATTCGACCGGACGTGATCCTTCAGCTCGTCGGAGTTCTGGTCGGCGCCGTGGGCGACGACGACAAACGCTCGCAGGCGGTGCCCGAAGTCGGCGTCCTCGACTCCGATGACTGCCGCTTCCAAGACGTCCTCGCGATCGGCGAGCAGGTTCTCGACTTCGAGCGGGTAGACGTTCTCGCCACCGGAGACGATCATGTCGTCGTCGCGGCCGTCGACGAAGAGGAGGCCGTTGGCGTCGAAGTGTCCGACGTCGCCGGTCGAGAGAAGTCCGTCGATACGTTCCTTGTCACGCCCGTCGGTGTATCCCTCGAAGCTCAGCCCGCTGGCGACGAAGATTCTGCCGATCGTGTGTGGGGTGGTGATCTTCTTGTTGTTCTCGTCGAACAGTTCGACGTGACAGGTCACCGGCGCGCGGCCCGCGGTTCCCGGCGCAATGGTCAGATCCTCGGGAGTCGCGACTGTTGCCACCGCGACCTCGGTGGATCCGTACAGGTTGTAGAGGACGTAGCCGAACGAGGCCGTGACTCGCTTGCACAGGTCGGGTGAGAGTGACGAACCTGCCGAGAAGATGATCTTCAGGTTCGACGTGTCGTACTTGGACAGCACGTCGGGACCGAGGTCGATGATGCGAGTGAGCATCGTCGGGACCACGACCAGACTGTCGCACTTGTATTGTGCGACAAGTTTGATCGTGTTCTCCGGGTCGAACTTTCGATGCATGACGACGGTCTGGCCGAGCGCCAACGCGAGAGCGAACTGCGAGACGCCGGTTCCGTGGAAGGCAGGGGCCGCCATCATCATGGTCTGTCCGCGGCGCAACGGCACGCGGTCGAGGAACTGCGCCGACGCGAGAGGGGAGGTGTGGCCACGCGGCGCACCCTTGGGAGTTCCCGTTGTGCCGCTGGTGAGGAGGACGAAGCCACCGTTCTTCTCGGGTGCCGGCACCGACGACGTGGTGCGTCCGGCGATGGCCTCGTCGAGAGTAGCTGCCGTGGAACCGTCCGCGGCCGTGCCCTCTGGCCAGGAACGATAGACGACGACGTCGTCCGGCAAGGCATCGGCGATGTCCGCGAACTCGTCGTCGTAGACGAAGGCGACCACCTTCTCACGCGCGGCGACGTCCACGAGTTGGGGCCGTGCGAAACCTGTGTTCATGAGAACGAGCTTTGTTCCGTTCTTCGCTGCCGCCAGCATGGTCAGGACCAAGCCTCGATGGTTACGGCACATCGCACCCATGACGGAGTCGGACGTGATGCCGTCGGCCTGCCACGCCCGGACCAACGCGTTGCTCTGACGCTCTAGCTCGGCATAGGTGATGGGTCCGCGCTCGTCGATGATCGCCACCGCGTCGTAGCCGTTCTCGGCGTGTGCATGGACCGGCCCGGCAAAGGGTCCGTACTTGTCCACGGCTGCAATGGATTTGAGCCCGCGATCGAGGCGAGGGAACGGGACGAGTCCGGCTCGGAACATGACCCCCGCCGCGCCGATGGTGTCAGTGACCTTGGTGACCAATCCGGGCATACGTGAACCTCTTCCGAGCGTCGTTGTAGGACTGATTACACACTAATGGGCAATCAGGTTTCGGTGGTGAAGTTTCACGATGGCGACCGAGCAGTCCGCCCCGCCACCTCGAAAGGTGGCGGGGCGGAGTGTTTCGGGATCGGGTCTGTGCGACCGTCACTTCAATTCGACCGTCACTTCAGTTCGGCGGACGACTTTCCGAGCAGGCGGCGTGCGACGATCAGCTGCTGGATCTGCTGGGTGCCCTCGAAGATGTCGAGAATCTTCGAGTCGCGGCCCCACTTCTCGAGCAACGGGCGCTGCGAGTAGCCGTAAGTTCCGGCCAACTCGACTGCCTTGAGCGTCACGTCGGTGCCGGTGCGGCCGGCCTTCGCCTTGGACATGGACGCTTCGAGCGAGTTCGGCTTCTTGTTGTCCGCCATCCACGCCGCGCGCAGAGACAGCAGGTACGCGGCCTCCCAGTCGGCTTCCAAACGGATGAACTCGGCTGCAGCTGCATGCTGGTTGTAGACCGGTGTGTCGTAGGAGATCTCGACACCGGCTTCGGTCAGGATGCCGCGCAGTTCTTCGAGAGCCGCGCGTCCGACGCCGACGGCCATGGCTGCAACGAGGGGCCGGGTGTTGTCGAACGTCTGCATGACGCCGGCAAAGCCCTGCTCGACGTTGACCTCCGGGCTGCCGAGAATGTTGTCCGCGGGAATGCGGCAATCCTGGAGCAGGAGTACTGCGGTGTCGGATGCCTTGATGCCCAGCTTGTGCTCGAGGCGAGCAACGCTCAGGCCCGGTGCGTCACGCGGAACGACGAACGACTTGATGGCCGCTCGGCCCTTCGACTTGTCGACCGACGCCCACACGACGATGTGCGTCGAACGCTCACCGGCGGTGACGAAGATCTTCTCGCCGTTGAGAACCCACTCGTCGCCGTCGAGAACGGCGGTGGTGGTCACTGCGGCGGAGTCGGAACCGAAGCTCGGTTCGGTGATGGCCATCGAGGCCCACACCTTGCCGAAACGTTCGAGCTGTTCGTCGGTGGACACTGCGGCGATCGCGGCGTTGCCGAGCCCCTGGTAGGGGATCGAGAGCATGAGTCCGACGTCGCCCCAAGATGTTTCGAGCGAGTTGAGGAGCGCAGACATGTTGCCGCCGTTGGCGTTGCCACCCTTGGCGCTCGCGTCGGACCGTCCGCCGCTGGCACCGCCGATGTCTCCACCGGAATCGGAGAGGCCTTCGACCATGGCGGCCATGGTGTCGAGCTCGACGGGGTACTCGTGCTCAGCGAGATCGTACTTACGCGAAATGGGTCGGAAGATCTGCGCCGCGACCTGATGTGCCTGGTTCGCTGATGCTTTGAGCTTCTTGGGAAGTTCGAGGTTGATCATCGTGGTTCTCCTGGAAGTTCAGCGGCGTCAGATGAGGACGATGCCCTCGGCAACGCCGATGGCACGGAGGTCGCGGTACCAGCGCTCGACCGGGTGTTCCTTGGTGAACCCGTGTCCACCGAGGAGTTGCACACCGTCGAGGCCGATCTGCATGCCCTTCTCGGAAGCCAGCTTCCGGGCCAGAGCGGATTCGCGAGCGAAGGACAAGCCTTGCTCGGCGCGTGAAGCGCCGCGAAGCGTGACCAGACGCAGTCCGTCGAGTTCGATGCCGATGTTGGCGACCATGAAGGCAACCGCCTGGCGGTGGCTGATCGGCTCGCCGAACGCTTCGCGCTCGTTGACGTACGGAATCACGTAGTCGAGAACTGCCTGGCTGGTGCCGACGGCCATGGACGCCCAACCGAGGCGAGCCAGGCGAATCGCGTCGGCGTATTCGGCCTTGCGCTGCTCGGCGTCACCGTCGCCGAGCAGTGCGGACTCCGACACAGCGACGTCGGTGAGGATCAGGCGACCCAGGCCGGCGGCGCGCAGACCCATGCTGGGATCTGCTTCGACGACGAGTCCCTTGGTGTCGGATTCGACGATGAAGAAGGACGGCTTGCCGTCGAGTTCTGCGGCGATGACGAAGAGTTCGGACGTAGCCGCGGCGGGCACCAAGCTCTTGACGCCGTTGAGCTTGTAGCCGCTGGGGGAGCGCACTGCCTTGGTCTGCAGGGCAAACGGATCGAACAGTGCGCGTGGTTCGTTGACCACCACTGCTGCGCCGGGGACCTGCTCGCCGGTGAAGGCCGGAAGGTAGGTCTTCTGCTGCGCGTCGGTGCCCCACTGCGTCAGTGCAACTGCAACACCGCTCGGTGCGAGGATCGGAAGTGCAAGTCCCATGTCCCCGTGCGCAAGTGCCTCGGCAACAAGAGAATTGGTGACTGCGCCGCGATCGGCGGCTGCTCCGTCGAGTTCTTCGGGAACGTTGATCAGCGTGATACCGAGCTCGGCCGCGCGCTTGGAGAGATCGGCGGGGGCCTGAGCTGCGCCGTCGGCGTCGTAGGCCGCGGGACGCAGGATTTCGGCCGCGAACTCACGCACCGTCTCGACGATCATCTTCTGGTCGTCGTCCGGGGTGAGATCGAAGTAGTCGGCGTTCTTGCTCGGGTTGTCGGGCAGGCGCTTGGGTGCACCGTTGCCCGAAACCTTCTGGAATCCTCGAGTGGCGGCACCCAGGGTTTTGAAGCCCGTCTTGGTGCCCTCGTAGGTCACGCGATCGATGGTCTGACGCAGATTGAACTTCTCGGCCAGTTCCGAACCGGTGATCTTGGTAAGCACACGCATGGCTGCGCCCATGGCGTCGCGTTTGATCGGGTTCAGGCCGACGGCGGACGTGTCGCGGGGCGCACCCTTGGCGCCGCCGCGCTGCGCGCCCGATTCGCTGCGCTGAGCGCTCTTGTCGGGGGCAACACTGTCTTGCTTGGTCATGATCACCAGCTGTTTCTCGGTGTTGGGGCGTTGGACGATTTTTATCTTACTCATCAGTAAGGTCTGTTGTCGAGAAACCGCGAAATGATGCGCGTCATAGGCTCGAGGGGTGAGCCGGACAGAGGTGCCAGATCGGATACAGCGATATATGCGCTACGCGCCGTTGGTGGTGGTCCCGTGCCTGTTGATCGCCAGCACGTATCCGGGGGAGTATCGAGTTCCCGTCACCTACTGGATACTGTCGATGCTGTCGGCGCTCGCCTTCGTCGCCGGCCGTCGATGGCCGGTCTTCGCGTCCCTGGCCATCTCGGCGCTCGCGGTTCCGATGTTCGTCGCCGACGCCTGGGGGCTGTCCGAACTTGTTCCGTATCTCGGGGCTGTCGCCGTCGTCGACGTCACGATGCGGGCCGAGCGCAGAGAAATGGTTGCCGTATCGGCAGCAGGATGGTGCGGTTCGGTGCTCGCGGGGATCTGGTTCGAATCTCACGAAGCATTCTTCTCTGTCACCACGGCTGTGAAAGTGCTTGCGTACGTGGGGTTGCCACTGCTGCTCGGACTGTATCTGCGCTCGCAGCGTGAATTGGCCGCGAACAATCTTGCGCAGACCCGCGCTGCGGAGCGCAGTGCGCTCGCCCGCGAACTGCACGACCTGGTTGCACACCACATGGCATCGATCGTCCTGAGAATCGGCGTGGCTCAACATGTCTTGGCGCCCCAGGACGAGGCCGTGCGTGAGGTCCTCGCGGATGTGCGTGCGACGGCGTCGGATGCGTTGGCCGATATCCGTCGGCTTCTGGTCGCACTTCGTGATCCTTCGCTCGGTGAGGTCGCTCTGGTCGAGCCGGATGCCGTAGACGCGGAAATCGGGGCGGCGATAGATCGTGTGCGTGCGGCGGGTTTCGAGGTGCAGTCGGTCTTCGATACCCAGGAGAATGTCGAGTCAGGCGCAGCCGATCTCGATGCAATCGGGAGGCTGACGTTGTTGCGGGTGATTCAGGAATCACTGACCAACGTCATGAAGCATGGCGACAAGAAGGGGCTGGTATCGGTCTCGGTCGGTCGCGATGACAACCGGGTGCATGTCAGGGTTGTCAACGACGTCGAAGGATCGCCCCGGAATGCAGGTCATGGCCTGGTGGGAATGCAGGAGCGCGCGGAGTTGGTCGGCGGCGAGATGACCGCCGGCACGAACAGTGACGGGAAATGGGAAGTGCACGTGAGTATTCCACTGGTTGTCTCGGGCGGTGTCTCGTGATCAGCGTGCTGATCGTCGACGACCAGCGACTGGTGCGCGCCGGTTTGCGGATGCTGTGCGCGGCAGCCGAGGACATGGCCGTGGCCGGTGAGGCGTCGAACGGCGTCGAGGCGGTGGCACTCGCTGCCGAATTGGATCCCGACGTGATTCTGATGGACTTGAGAATGCCCGGGCTGGACGGGATCGGTGCCACGCAGCAGATCGTCAAGGCCGGTCGACGAGCGCGCATTCTCGTGTTGACCACCTTCGACGACGACGATCATCTGTATCCCGCACTCGCCGCGGGGGCTTCGGGGTTCTTCGTCAAGGACACCGAACCCGCCGAGCTGCTCGGTGCCATTCGGCGGATCGCCGAGGGCGAGATGGTGTTCACTCCGGAACTTCTCCGCCGCGTTGTGGATCGAGCGGTGATCGGTGGTATCGCAGACACTGCGGTGACAGAGAGCGTTCCGCTGACCGATCGCGAATCGCAGGTCCTCGCACTGGTGGCAGAAGGGAAGAGCAATCAGGAGATCGCGGACACGCTGCATCTGGGTGTGACCACGGTGAAGACGCACGTGGCGAACCTGATGTCGAAGACCGGTTGCGACAATCGGGTTCGCCTCGCTGTGTACTACTTGCAGAACTTTCAGTGACCGGAGTGCGAACCAGGCATCGGCATGTCCATCGGCATGTCCATCTGCATCGGAGCCGCCTTCTGTCCCGGTTCGAGGACGAGGAATTGGCCCATCATCCCTTGGTCCTCGTGCATCAGCAGGTGGCAGTGGAACATGTACGGGAACGTGGGATCGGTGTACTCGGACCACTGCAGTGCGACGCGAACCCTGCTGCCCGGCGGTGTGTAGACGGTGTCCTTGAGTCCGCGCAAGTGCGGCGGGGGAGTGCGACCGTCGACGTCGAGGATCTGGAACTGTACGTCGTGGACATGGAAATTGTGTGGCCAGTTGTCCTTGTTGGTGATCGTCCACACCTCGGTCGCGCCGACCTCCGCCTCGAAGTCGATGCGGTTCATGTCCATTCGTTGCCCGTTGATCATGTACCACTGCAGATCGAAGGTTCGGGAAACGCTTGCCTTCGACGGATCGAGACGCGGCAGTGCGGCCAACTGCGCCGGGAGAGTCGACCGTGACGCGCGGCTGGCAACCCCCCGCAGCTCGATGATGTCGAAGCGGTCGTTCATGCCGAAGTTCTCGGCGTCGGAGGAACTCACGCCACCGCCGTCCTCGATCGGGAACGACACCAGTGTGGTCGTCGCACCGGGGTCGACGCGAACCACGATCTCGGCTCGTTCGCCGGGGCTGAGCTGAATCCGCTTGATCGCAATCGGTGATTCGAGCAGTCCGCCGTCGGTGGCAATCAGATCGAACGTGCGGTCGTCGGGGAACCCCAGGTTGTAGAGACGGCCGGAAGAGCCGTTCAGGATGCGCAACCGGACGACCCCGGTGGCGACGTCGAGGTAGGCGTCGGAGATGCCGTTGGTGACGATCGTGTCGCCGAGCAGGCCGATGTCGGTCGGATCTGATTCGTCGAAGCTGCCGTCGGCGAGGAATCGACGATCCTGGATTATCAGCGGAACATCGTCGACACCATAGGTTTTGGGGATGTCCAACGCCCGGGTGTCGGCATCGTCGATCAGGAACAGTCCGGCAAGACCGCGCTGCACGTGCCGTTCGGTGGATCCGTGCGGGTGTGGGTGATACCACAGCGTCGACGCCGGCTGACCGATCGTCCACGCCGGTTCCCAGCGTCCGCCGGCTTCGATGGTCTGGTGCGGGCCACCGTCGTATCTGGCGGGCAGATGCATGCCGTGCCAATGGACGGTCGTAGGCTCTGCCAGTGTGTTGTCGATCGTGAATGCGACAGATTCTCCGCGTTCGGCGCGGACGGTCGGCCCCAGAATGGATCCGTTGAAACCCCAAGTGTCGGTGAGTTTTCCCGCGACGATCTCGGTGGTCCCGGCACCGGCACGAAGTGTGAAGTGGCGAACACCAGCGTCGTCGACGGTGGATTCGGCAAGCGGCGGAATCGGTAGCGGACGCGAAGTTCCGGCCACCGCCAACGTGGCGCTCTTCGCTGCCGGGTCGGCGCCGCAGCCCACCGCGAGCCCGAGGGGCGCTGCGGCCAGACCGAACAGAATCGTGCGCCTGGAAATCCGGTTCATCGTTCTCCTGGAAGTAGTGCGTGATCAACTACTTCCAGTCAACGGGCCGAGATGTCGGGCCGAATCCTGCCGACGGGCCGGTCGGAACTCCTCCCTCGGACCCTTGCGGCGGGTGGGATGTTCTGGTACCCGGGTGGTTACCGCAGGCGGGCCAGAACGTCTTCGTGCAGCAGTCCGTTGGTGGCGACCGCGCTGCCGCCGTGCGGACCTGCGCCGCCGTCCAGATCGGTGAACGCGCCGCCGGCCTCACGGACCAATACGTCGAGCGCTGCCAGATCCCACAGGGAAACCTCGGGTTCGGCAGCAATGTCGACGGCGCCTTCGGCCACGAGGCAGTAGGAGAAGAAGTCCCCGTAACCGCGCACGCGCCATACGTGGTCGGTGAGTTCGACGAACTGATCGCGAATTCCGCGGTCCTTCCACCCCGAGAGGCTCGAGAAGCTCAGGCTCGCCGATTCGCTGCGATCGACGGCGGATACCTGGATCGCCCGAGCGTCACCGTCTCCGAAAGACGTATGTGCGCCCAAACCTGTTGCAGCCCACCATCGCCGATTCAGGGCGGGTGCGCTCACGACGCCGATAACGGGGACGCCGTCCTCGAGCAAGCTGATCAGCGTGGCCCACACCGGTACGTTGCGGACGAAGTTCTTGGTCCCGTCGATGGGGTCGACCACCCACTGCCTGCCCTCGAAGACTGCGTCGCCGCCGAATTCTTCGCCCAGTACGGAATCCTCCGGTCGGTGCTCACCGAGTGTCGCGCGCACTGCACGCTCGACAGCGAGGTCGGCGTCGGAGACAGGGGTGAGGTCCGGCTTGTCGTCGACTCGAAGATCGAGCGCACCGAAGCGGGCGCGAGTGATCGCGTCAGCCTCGTCGGCGATACGGAGGGCGAGTGCGAGGTCGGATGCGCGATCGGTCACGGATACACAACCTACCGGCTCAAACGGGGAAGACTTCGTTCAGCTTTCCGGTGGCGACGTCGAAGACGAATCCGCGTAGGGAGGTCGTCGCGGTGACGAACGGACTGTTCTCGATGCGCTTCAACGACTGACGGACGTCCTCGTCGATGTCGGGGAACGATTCGGCAGCCCAGTTGGGTTTGATGCCGATCTCGTCCTGGATGGATCGCTTGAAGTCGTCGTCGGTGAACGTCAGCATTCCGCAGTCGGTGTGGTGGATGAGGATGATCTCGGTAGTTCCCAGCAGACGCTGGCTGATGGCGAGGGATCGGATCTCGTCGTCGGTGACGACTCCACCCGCATTGCGGATGACGTGCGATTCACCTTCCTGGATCCCCAGCACCCGATAGACGTCGATGCGGGCGTCCATGCAGGCGAGAACGGCAACGTGCTTGCTGGGTGGGAGGGGGAGCGGACCGGTGAACTGCTCGGCGTAGGCGGCGTTGTTCTGCAGGTATTCGTCGGTGACAGTCATCACTCCAGTAGGTTCCCTCGGACCCTGGTTGGCAAGGCTTCCAGTCGCGGTGATCCCAATAGGTGACGCACGGGGGAGCGGACAGGGTGACGCACAGCAGAGCCCAGGTCGGCACCCGGTAGCCTTGAGAACCGTGCATCCCGACGTAATTGCAGACCTGAACGCCCTCGACACCACCCTTCGCACCTGCGAATCGGTTGTGGACGTCGAGGAGCTGCGCCGACGCATCGACGAGCTCGAGCACCAGGCGGCCGACCCCGGTCTGTGGAACGACCAGGAACACGCCCAGCAGGTCACCAGCCAGCTCTCCCACGCCCAGGCGGAGCTTCGCCGCATCGTTGCACTGCGCGAGCGGCTCGACGAGATGCCGATCCTCTACGAACTGGCAGAAGACGAAGGCCCCGACGCGGTGGCAGATGCCGACGCCGAGCGGGCGAGCCTGCGTGACGACATCGCGGCGATGGAAGTCAAGACCATGCTGTCGGGCGAGTACGACGAGCGCGACGCACTCATCAACATCCGCTCCGGCGCCGGCGGAATCGACGCCGCAGACTGGGCCGAGATGCTCATGCGTATGTACATCCGCTGGGCAGAGAAGCACGACTACGGCGTCGAGGTCTACGACACGTCGTACGCCGAAGAAGCCGGACTCAAGAGCGCGACGTTCGCGATCAAGGGCCCGTACACCTACGGAACGCTGTCCGTCGAGATGGGCACCCACCGGCTCGTCCGAATCAGCCCGTTCGACAACCAGGGGCGTCGCCAGACGTCGTTCGCCGAGGTCGAGGTCCTGCCGGTCGTCGAGACGACCGACCACATCGAGATCAACGAGAACGACATCCGCGTCGACGTCTACCGCTCGTCCGGTCCGGGTGGTCAGTCCGTGAACACCACTGACTCCGCCGTTCGACTCACACACATCCCGACGGGAATCGTCGTCACCTGTCAGAACGAGAAGTCGCAGCTCCAGAACAAGGTGTCGGCGATGCGCGTCCTGCAGGCCAAGCTGCTCGCGGTCAAGCGTCAGGAAGAGCGCGCCGAGATGGATGCGCTCAAGGGCGACAGCGGCAGCTCGTGGGGCAACCAGATGCGTTCCTACGTTCTGCATCCGTACCAGATGGTCAAGGACCTGCGTACCGAGTACGAGGTCAACAACCCGTCGGCAGTGCTCGACGGCGACATCGACGGGTTCCTCGAGGCCGGCATCCGCTGGCGCATGAGCGAGAACCAGTCCGCATAGCGTTCGGATACCGAAAGGCACGATGACTTTACTTCGACCTGGGCAGAACCTGCTCGATTGGCTTCAAACCACCGGTTTGTCCGTCCTCATGACCGTGCTCGGCGCGATGATTCTCGCCCGGTTGGTCAGTTGGGGCGGCAACAAGGTCACCGACCAGATCGACTCCAACTATCAGTTGGGCGATGCGCTGGTTCGCTCCGAGGCGACCAAGCATCGCCACTCGGTCGCGCAGGTCATCACCTGGGTGGTCATCACGTTCATCTACGTGATCGCGACGCTGAAGGTTCTCGACCAACTGAATTTGCCGATCGGCAGTCTCGTGGCGCCGGCAACTGTTCTCGGTGCGGCGCTCGGTTTCGGTGCACAGCGCGTCGTGCAGGACATTCTTGCCGGTTTCTTCATCATCACCGAACGCCAGTACGGCTTCGGTGACACCGTCCGGCTTGCGATCACCGGCTCCTCCGACGACGCCGAAGGTGTCATCGAGGACGTGACCCTGCGCGTGACGCGGATGCGAAACTCCGACGGCGAGGTCATCACCGTTCCCAACGGCCAGATCGTGAAAGCGACCAACCTGTCCAAGGACTGGGCACGCGCCGTCATCGACGTTCCGGTTCCGGCGACTGCCGACCTCACCCGGGTCAACGAGGTACTTCGTCAGGTCGGAGTCGACGCGATGGCTGACCGTGGACTCAAGAAACTGCTGCTCGACGAGCCCACTGTCATGGGCGTCGAAAGCCTCGAGGTCGATCAGGTCAACGTGCGGATGGTTGCGCGCACGCTGCCTGGCAAACAATTCCAGGTCGGACGAGCACTTCGTGTCCGCGTCGCCGCGGCACTGCGACGTCAGGGGATCACGGTGTCACCGGATCTGCACACCGCACGGACCGAGGAGGCGAGCGAATGACCGATCAGGAACCGCGCCGCGGACTCGACCGCCTGATTCACCTGGACTGGCTTCCGTCACGGATCTTCGGTGGCCGGATGCGCACCTCGACGTTCATTCTCGTGGTCGCCTGGATCCTCACGTATCTGCTGCACACGTACCTCAATCCGGAAGAAACGGCAGAAAACCCGCCGCCGAGCGTCGACACGTCGCAGACCGAGCCGTACGTCGCGCCTTCGGTCAAACAACCGTCGACGACGACCCCCGTGCCGTCCTCGACCGAGCAGACGACCACCTCCGACGCTCCGTCCTCGGAATCGAGTACGGGCAGCTCCGGTTCTCCGACGCCGACTTCTGGTCCAGCGCCTGCTCCGGGAAACGCCGAACAGTCTGCGACCACAGTGCCGACGACTCCTGCGACGACGACCGTCCCGCAACCTGGCGCGGCAATGCAGGCACCGACGTCGGTGCCACAGTCACCTGCGACCACCGGTACCGGATAAGGACGAGGGTGCTCGCGCGTGGCGCCAAGGTCACCGTTAGATAACGGCTAGACTGGCTAGTTGTGATCAGCATGAAGAATGTGTCGAAGTCCTACAAGGCCTCCACCAGGCCGGCGCTCGACAAAGTCAGCGTGGAGGTGGAGAAGGGGGAGTTCGTCTTCCTCATCGGCCCCTCCGGCTCCGGCAAGTCGACGTTCATGCGGTTGCTGCTCAAGATGGAGTCGCCCACGTCCGGTGACATCGAGGTCGCGGATTTCCACGTCAACAAGTTGGCGGCCCGCCGCGTGCCGAAGCTTCGCCAAAGCATGGGTTGTGTTTTCCAGGACTTCCGCCTGCTTCAGCAGAAGACGGTGTCCGAGAACGTCGCCTTTGCGCTGGAAGTCATCGGCAAGCCCCGCAACGTCATCGCGCGCACTGTGCCCGAGGTTCTCGACATGGTCGGTCTGGCCGGCAAAGCCGATCGACTGCCCACCGAACTCTCCGGCGGTGAGCAGCAGCGCGTCGCCATCGCCCGCGCATTCGTGAACCGCCCGCTCGTGCTGCTCGCCGACGAGCCCACCGGCAACCTGGACCCCGAAACGAGCCAGGACATCATGTTGCTGCTCGAGCGGATCAACCGCACAGGCACCACCGTCGTGATGGCGACCCACGATCACCACATCGTCGACTCCATGCGTCGACGCGTCATCGAACTCGATCTCGGCAAGGTGACCAGAGACGAAGCGCGGGGTGTGTACGGCGTCGGCAGGTAGCGCCGACTACGACCACACGTCCCGTACGCCCACCGGTTGTCGTGAAACAACCGGCCTCTCGAAAAGGAATCGGATTCCCCGATGCGCGCCAGCTTTATTTTCAGCGAAGTCCTGACCGGCCTACGCCGCAACATCACGATGACCATCGCCATGATCTTGACGACGGCAATCTCCCTCGGTCTCTTCGGCGGTGGTCTGCTGGTCGTGCAGATGGCAGGCAAGACCCAGCAGATCTTCCTCGAACGTGTCGAGGTGCAGATCTTCCTGACCGACGACATCTCTTCGGCTGATCCTGGTTGCGAGCAGGAGATCTGCAGTTCGTTGCGCAAGGAACTCGAGCAGACTCCGTCCGTCGTCGCGGTTCAGTACCTCAACCGCGAAGACGCCGTGAAGGATGCCACCGAGCGCGTGTTCAAGGACCAGCCCGAGCTGGCAGCGCTGGTGAGCCCGGACAGCTTCCCGGCGTCGTTCAAGGTCAAGCTCAGTGACCCGGAGCGATTCGGTGTCATCAACGACACCTTCGGTTCGAGGCCCGGCGTCGAGAGTGTGCTCAATCAGCGCGAGTTGGTGGACCGACTGTTCAGCGTCCTCGGCGGCGTGCGCAACGCAGCGTTCGCGATCGCGATCGTCCAGGCGATCGCGGCCATCCTGCTGATCGCCAACATGGTCCAGATCGCCGCGTTCACGCGTCGTACCGAGGTCAACATCATGCGGTTGGTCGGCGCGACGCGGTGGTACACCCAGCTCCCGTTCCTCCTCGAAGCCGTCGTGGCGGCCTTGATCGGTGCGGTGCTCGCCATTGCCGGACTGTTCACGGCGAAGAACGTCTTCATCGACGGGGTCCTGTCCGATGTCTACGAAGCCAACATCGTGGCGCGGATCTCCAACAGTGACGTGCTGTTCGTCTCGCCGATCCTCGTGCTTGCCGGCGTCGGAATGGCCGCGGTGACGGCGTACGTGACACTGCGTCTGTACGTCCGCGAATAATCGGTTTGCACGAGCTTCTATGCTGGAACAGCAAGAACCATTCGACAGCAAGACAGCGGACTGAGAGGCCCGGACAGTGAAGGAAAAGGGCCGCAAGGTCATTGCGACCAATCGCAAAGCACGCCACAACTACACGATCATCGACACCTACGAGGCCGGAATCGCGCTCGTCGGGACCGAGGTCAAGAGTCTGCGTGAAGGCAAGGCGTCGCTCGTCGATGCGTTCGCCACCGTGGACAACGGCGAAGTGTGGTTGCGCTCGTTGCACATTCCGGAGTACACGCAAGGCACGTGGAACAACCACTCACCGCGCCGCACCCGAAAGCTCCTGCTGCACAAGCGTGAGATCGAGCACCTCGTCGGCAAGACCCGCGAGGGAAACCAGACACTGGTTCCGCTCTCGATGTACTTCAACGACGGCAAGGTCAAGGTCGAACTCGCGCTGGCAAAGGGTAAGCAGGACTACGACAAGCGCCAGGACATGGCCAAGCGGACCGCCGAGCGCGAGGTGACCCGCGAGCTCGGTCGTCGTATCAAGGGCATGCGCTGACCTCCATCCTGCTTGCCCTCGTGGCGGCAGTTGCCTACGGAGTCAGCGACTTCGTCGGGGGAGTTGCATCACGACGAGTTGCCGCACTGCGCGTGGTGATCGTCTCGTATCCGCTCTCGCTCGTCATCGTTCTGATCGCAGCACCTTTCGTATCCGGGACGCTGACGCTGAACGGTTTGATCTGGGGCGCGATCGCGGGCGTCACGAGTGGTCTGGCGGTGTGGTGGTTCTATCTCGCGCTGGCAACTGGCCCAATGTCGGTGGTCTCGCCGCTGACAGCTGTTCTGGTGGCGGGTATTCCGGTCCTCGTCGGATTCGCTTTCGGTGAGCGGCCGGGGTTGATCGCGTACCTGGGTATTGCCGTCGCGCTGGTCGCCGTCGTCCTGGTCAGCCGCGAGTCGCCTGACGACACCGCGGGTGAGGTTGCCGGCGGAATCACTCTCCGCTTCACCAGGCAAGTGGCGCTTCTGACCGTCGGAAGCGGTGGCGCATTTGCTCTCTCGTTCATCGCACTTCACCAGATCGGCGAGGGCAGCGGGCTGTGGGCGTTGGCCGTATCTCGCGGCGCCGCGACCGTCGTGGTGTGGTTGGTCGCGCTGGCGGCCGGTCACTTCGTTCTCCCACGAGGCGAGCCACTCAAACTCGCGGTGTACGTCAGCGTCCTCGACGTCGTCGCGAACGGGACGATGATCTACGCCTTCCAAGGCGGAATGCTCTCACTGGTCAGCGTGATCGGTTCGCTGTATCCGGCTGCGACGGTTCTGCTCGCCATGGTGATGCTGGGCGAGCGAGTAAGCCGCGTGCAACAAGCGGGAATGCTGTTGGCGCTGGCGGCAGTCGGCATGATTGCCGTCGCGGGCGCCTAGATTCTTTCGAGTTCCAGCGTTTTCAGTCCTAGTGTTTCAGCCGCGTCTGTCGGCCGGCGCTGCGCGTAGGTGAACACGCTCGCCCTGTTTCCCGAAGAGACTGATCGCCTCCGCAGGTCGGCCGTCGGCAGCGCTGATGCGGTGCGGAATGTGGGTGTCGAACTCGGCGGCCTCACCTGCCCCCATGATGAAATCTCGGTCGCCGAGTTGGAGTCGGATGCGCCCGGACAGAACGTAGACCCACTCGTAGCCCTCGTGGGATCCCGGTTCGCGATCGTCGTCGGTGGGGGAGATGATCATCTTGTAGGCCTGGAGGTTGCCGGGCTGACTGGTCAGCGGAATGACCGTCATACATCCGACCGTTCGCGGTTCTTCTCGAACGCGGGGGTCCTTGATCTTGCTGTTCACCAGGTCGTCCAACGGGACGCCGTGTGCCTTGGCGATCGGCAGCAGCAACTCCAAGTTGGCTCGGCGAGTACCGGATTCGAGTCTCGAGAGTGTGCTTACGCTGATGTCGGTGGTCTCCGACAGGTCGGCCAGGGTCATGTCGGACTGCTGGCGCAACGCACGTAGGCGAGGGCCGATGCCGGCTAGAACGGCTTCGAACGATGTTTCGGTCATGGATCTATTTTGCCAAAGCGGCAACAGTGTTTGTCAAGAACGCGGTCTCTTGTCATTCTGGATTCATGACGCAGAACTCATTCGACGTAGCAGTAATCGGAGCCGGCGCGGCAGGGCTGAACGCCGCACTCATCCTTGGTCAGGCACGCAGGTCCGTGATCGTCTTCGACAACGGATCACCACGGAACGCGGCCGCCGATCACATGAACGGATTCCTCTCCCGCGACGGCATGAACCCCGCCGAATTGTTGACCATCGGCCGAGGTGAGGTCCGCAAATTCGGCGGCGAGTTCCATGACGGCACCGTTGTCTCCGTGACACGGGACGGCGAGAAGTTCTCGGTAGAACTGGCTGACGGCAGCAAGATTCAGGTGCGCAAGGTCCTCGTTGCAACGGGTCTGACGGACCGCCTGCCGGACGAACTCGAAGTCTTCGGCGAGCGTTGGGGCCGCGACGTGTTGCACTGCCCGTACTGCCACGGGTACAGCGTGCGCGATCAGCCGCTTGGCGTGATCGCCAAGAGCGCGGAATTTGCGATGCACCAGGCCCTCATGGTTCGCCAGTGGTCCGACGACGTAGTTCTCTTCCTCCATCGAATCACCGAACTGAGTTCCGAAGATCGGGAAAAGCTTGCAGCTCGCGATATTTCGATCGTCGAGGGTGAGGTCGCTGGTCCCGTCGTCGAGGATGATCGGTTGGTGGGCGTGCGGTTGGCAGACGGCACTGTGGTCGCGCGTTCGGCGGTCTTTGTCGGTGGCGCTCTCACGATGGACCCCAACGATGCGATCTTGCGCGCATTCGGCGCGCAGCGCGCTGAGACGATGATGGGCGATTTCGTCACAGTCGACATGATGGGGGCGACGAGCGTGCCCGGCGTGTTCGCTGCGGGCAACGTCGTCGACCCGGGTGCCCAGGTCATCATGGCCGCAGCCGCCGGGGCGAAGGCTGGAGCGGGGATCAACATGATGTTGACCAACGACGACCTCGAGGTTGCACTGGCGCTTCGCAGTTGAATTGTGCGTAGCGTGGGGTGATGGACGCAGTGAGAGTGTTGATCACGGGTGCGACCGGATACATCGGCGGACGTCTTGCCCCTCGTCTGGTCGAAGAGGGCCATCTAGTTCGAGTTGTGGTGCGCAGCCCGGAGAAACTACGCGATGTTCCCTGGCATGATTCCGTGGAGATCAAGCGTGGGGATCTGACCGACAGTGCCTCCCTCTCAGGTGTTTTCGACGATATCGACGTGGTCTACTACCTCGTTCACGCCATGGGCGGTGGAGGGTCGTTCTCGGATATCGACAAGCGAAGCGCGGAGAACGTCGCCGCCGCTGCCCGCGATGCGGGGGTGCGCCGGATCGTGTACCTGGGCGGGCTTCATCCGTCCGACCGAGAGTTGTCGACTCACTTGCAGTCTCGGCTCGAAGTCGGTCGGATCCTCCTCGACTCCGAGGTTCCGACCGTTGTATTTCAAGCTGGGGTGGTGATCGGATCGGGTTCGGCGTCCTTCGAAATGGTGCGCCACTTGACCAATCGGCTTCCGGTGATGACCACACCCAAGTGGGTGCACAACAACATTCAGCCGATCGCGGTGCGTGACGTACTCCACTATTTGATCGCAGCCGCGGCGACAACGCCGGAGGTCAACCGCGCCTTCGACATCGGTGGGCCAGATGTCATGCAGTACGGCGAGATGATGAACACCTACGCCGACGTCGCAGGATTGGTACGCCGACGCATCCTCGTCTTGCCCGTCCTCACCCCGCGTCTGGCAGGTCACTGGGTGGGATTGGTCACGCCGATCCCGCGGGGCTTGGCGATGCCACTGATCGAATCACTGCAGAACGACGCGGTGATGCACAACCACGACATCGACGACTTCATCCCGCCTCCGGCCGGTGGCCTCACACCGTACCGGGAAGCTGTGCGTTTGGCGCTTCGCAAGATCGAGACCGGTGAGGTGGAGACGGCGTGGTCCGGTGCGACGATCGCGGGAGCGCCGTCCGATCCTCTTCCGTCCGACCCGGACTGGGCAGGGGAGGCAGTTTACGTAGACCACCGCGAACGTGACTGTGCTGCGGATCCGAAAACCCTCTGGTCGGTCGTCGAGTCGATCGGCGGCGAGAATGGTTGGTATTCATTCCCTTTGGCGTGGGCCATCCGGGGGTGGATGGACCGCGCGGTCGGCGGGGTCGGACTGCGCCGGGGTAGGCGGGATCCACGTCGGCTCAACACCGGTGAAGCCCTGGACTTCTGGCGGGTCGAAGAAATCGATCGAGGCAAGTTGCTCCGATTGCGCGCCGAGATGAAGGTCCCGGGCGGAGCATGGTTGGAGTTGCGAGTGTCGGAAGGTCCGGCGGGTGCGGATGGACGGCCGGTGGGTTCGCATCTCGATCAGCGTGCGGTCTTCTTCCCTCGCGGGCTCGCCGGCCGGGCGTACTGGTACTCGATCCTGCCTTTCCACGGAGTGGTCTTCCAGGGGATGATCACCAACATCACCGGTGCTGCAGAGCGTGAGACCGCAGCAATCAGGGAATCAGCTGCGGCGCAGGACACGGAAAGTGCCGCCGATTAATTGGTATGACTTCCGAACTTCGGCGCGTTATAGTGAATAGCCCCACGAAAGACGCGGGGCACACACGGGGCTGAACGGTTTCGACTGCGTGTGTTGAGTTAGGGGAAGCGTGTCGGTGCAGGCAAGAGACCACCGTAAGCGTCGCTGCAAACCTATAAGCGCCGATTCCAATCAGCGCGACTACGCTCTCGCTGCCTAAGTAGCGAAGCGTGTCTGTCAGCCCGGGGTTGCCCTCGACCCGGTTCCTGGCATCAGCTAGAGGGCTTTACTGTTCGGCTCGGTCACGGAGTCGAATGGGACATCAAACAGTGACTGGGATCGTCATCCTGGCTTGTTCGCGAGACTGGGAGATCCAAGTAGAGACTTAGCGAACTGCACACGGAGAAGCCCTAGCGATTCAACGTAGGACCCGGGTTCAATTCCCGGCAGCTCCACAACAGGTCGGGCCTGAGAGCACACGCTCTCCGGCCCGACCTTTTTGCGGTCTTGCTGCGGCACTCTGCTGAGCGCCCGGGTCTTCTTGCGATCAGGAGCCGAAGAATCCCAGGTCGACCGAGCCGACGAAGCCGGGAGCTTCCTTGGCCAGCGGCTTACCGTCCAGATCGGCAGGCAATGCAACGCCCAGGCTTTGGAGGATGGTCGGCGTGATGTCGGCGATCGTGTACGCGTCGGTGGTCTTGCCGGCCGCGTATCCCGCACCGCGTGCAATGACGAATGTCGTTGCTTCCGCCGGCGTCTGGCCGCCGTGCCCTCCGGCAGGCTTGTGGCCGTGATCCGAAGTGACCAGAACCGTCCACTTCTCACCGGTCTTCGCTGCGCGTTGATCAACGGCATCGACAATCTTGCCCACCTGAGCGTCGACCGAGGCAATGGACTCTTCGTACGCAGCGCCGTTGGTCCCGCCGCTGTGCCCCGCGCCGTCCACCTGATCGAGTTGGGTGAAGATCAGGTCAGGTCCCTTGTCGGTGATGTCGCGGGCGACGGCTTCAGCGGTCGCACTATCGGTGGCCGCTCCGGAACCTGCATCGGCAGTGGTGACGACAACGTCGGCTTTCGGCGTGCCGCTGGATGCGATGTTGTCGATGCCGCCCCAGGTGGAGATCGACTCGGTGAGCAGAGAGGGCTGTGCAGTTTCCAACCGTGTGAACACGCTCGGGTACAGGTCGAAGCGGGCGCCTGCGTACGTGTTGTCCTTGACACCGTGCTTGGTGTCCCAGACTCCGGTCAGGATGGTCGACCACGACGGTCCGGAGATGGTGGTGTGGCCGAGGATGGAAGATTCTCCGCTGGTTCCTTCGGCGATCAGCTTCTGGAGACGGGGAGCGTCGGCGGTCTTGATGTGGCTGAGCATGGTGCCGTCGAGGCCGATGACAACTGTCTTCTCGGCGGCCGACGGATTGAGGTCGGACGATCCGGGAATTGCTGCAGCAGTTGCAGTTCCGGCAGCAACAGCGCCGGCGAGGAGGAGTGTGATAGCGGCTGAGGTGCGTGCGATTTTCTTGGTCACGCTAAAGATATTGCGATAGGACTAGACCAATTGCACTACCTGAATGCGAGGGTTGTCCGATTGTTCACGACGGATTCAGATTGGACTAGACCAATGTTTGCTCACGCGGCCCAGCCGTCAAGGATGACGCTGACCGCGTGATCGAGGTGGAGGGGCTCTCCGCTCCACGCCGGTACGATCGCGTCGTCGGGTACGTCTCCGCGCAATAGGTCATCGGCGAACCCCTCTGTTGGCGGTGCTGGGTCGATGACGTCTCCATTGGCGTAGTGGAACTCGAACTTCTGCTCGCCGAGTGCAGAGATCGTGAACTTGCCGTCGTGCAGCGCGCGGTGGCAGGTACCGCAAAGCATGATCAAATTGTCCAAGTCCGTATTGCCGCCGCGTCCCCAGAATTTCACGTGATGTGCGTGCAGGAAGCGGGTCCGTCCGCATCCTGGTGTGCGGCAGCATCCGTCGCGGTAGTTCAATGCCAACATTTGTTTAGCGCTGACGACGCGAGTCCGCCGACCTCGATTCAGAACGCATCCTTCCTTGGTCGTTCCCAGTCGAAGCTTGGCGTTGCAGAGCACTTCCTCAGCGGCATTTTGAGGCAATGCGGGTCCGCTCGGCACTCGGACGGTGTTCGCTTCGTGGAAGAACACAACTTCGTTCGCGGCGGCCTTGGGCGTGCGGTCCGTGACTGCGGCGGTGGCGAGCTCTGCCATCGCGACGAGACCTGGCCCGATATTTCCGACCGGGTTCTTTGCGGCCTTCTCGTCGACGGGGCGGATGGCGGCGATTCGGGTGCGTTCACGTTCCGCCACAGCTAACGCTGCGAGGATTCGGGCGCCGTCCTGCGCAGGCAGGCGTCCTTTGATGACAAATTCGCCCGTATCCGGGTCCCAATGCCAGCGGACCTGAAGATGTTCGACCGCTTTGGTTTTGCCGGATTCGTTGTCGGTTGCTTTACGCAGACCTGCGGCGAGACGATCGATCTGGGCTGCGGGCGCCTCACATCCGAACCGAACCATCTGCTTTTCGTTGGAGGGCGTGGTGACCCGGGTGAGGGCGCGAACCTTCGAGTAGGACAGGCGGCCTTGCTCGAAGGCCTTCCGCATCTCGGGCAAAGGTCGGAGCGCTTTGGCGACGCGAACGTATTCACGGCCGGTGTGCAGGCTCATTCCGCACTTCCACGACAACCAGTGGGCGCACGAGTGAAGTCCCGGACCGGTCCATCCGCGGTCTTCGTCGAATTTCGACAGGAGGGTAAGGAATCGAGCCGTGGCCGCGGCGATCTGGCCGGCGAGGGCGCAGATTTCCGAGCCGAGCTGATCCACGTCGTCTCGGTTGGAACCCTGCGTTTCTTCATCGATCAGTGCTGCGTTCATGGTTGCCCCCCGGCTCGCGTCCGACATCATTTCGAATGTACGTTCGATGATAGATGTGGGTGCCGACACCTTCACGGATACGGGGTGAAAGCGTCCCCGCGGGGACGTCTAACTGCTTCCGATCGAGTACTCGGCGTAGGTGCCGACATCCTTGAAGCCGAGGTTTCGATAGAGCTGTGCGCCGTCGCTGGACGCCTGAAGTACTGCTGTTCGGGCACCTCGCTCGCGGGCGATGTCGAGTGCGGCAAGGGTGACCGCCGAGCCGAATCCGCGTCGGCGAGCCGTTTCGAGTGTGACGACGCCATACAGTCCGGCGACGCCGGCGGCAAAGTGGACCTCGGCTCCGGCGACAGGCTGGGAGTTCGCGTACCCCACGACAAACGAACTCCGCGAACGCTCATCGAGGGCGGCATCAGCGGTGTCTTCGAAGAATCCAATTACTGCGGCTGAGGGCGGCGACCAGTTGGCGGCCATCACGGCGGCATAGTCGGCGAGCTGGGTACGAGTAGTCACCCGATGAACGGAGAGTTCTGGGACAGGCGTCGGATGAGGGACGACGTCAAGGTCCGCCGTCATCGCTCGTTCTTCCTCGGAGCGCACGCAGCCGAGGGCGGACAGGCGAGCCCCGAGGTCAGAGGGATTATCGCGGGGTCCGGTCCACCAGGAGAACGGACGTCCGGTTGCTCGAATCGAGGCGAGGATGTCGATCAGTCGCCGATCTTCGGGCCCGTCGGCAGGTACGGCGAAGCGAGCACCAGCGATGATGTTGAAAGTGTCGTCGGCGAGGCCGCTGTCTGCGACGACAACATCCGCAGTGACCGTGACCGATGCAGTCGGCAAGTGTTCATGCAGGTGGCAGGCATGGGAAAACAAGTTGGCGTCCATGGCGTCGAGGACGTCACCGACGAGTGCTTCACGATTCACAAAAGAAATTCTACGAACCCCATCCAAATGGTTTTCGGCTCCGAATGCCATGCATGACGCCCAACCGACGGCAACAGCAGGACGGTGACCAGCACCTGGTGGTGCTCGTGCTGCCTGGAGGAAAGGTCTCGAGCCATCGCCCGGCTCGCGCCTGGCATCTGTCCAACCTTCGGATGCGCCCGTTCACCGCTCAGCTTCGCCGCTCCGGTGTGAGAGCGGTGCAGGCTCGCTATCGGGTGCGTGGTTGGAACGGTGCCGAGCGCAGTCCGGTCGCCGACGCTCGAGCCGCACTCGACGTGATAACGAAATGTAATGCACAAGCTCGGGTGATTTTGCTGGGCCACTCGATGGGCGGACGGGTCGCCGCCGAACTGTGTGGCGATCCGGCGGTGGTCGGTGTGGTTGCGCTGGCGCCGTGGTGGCCCGATGGAACGTCGGTGAATCTGCGTTCGGACACACCACTGGTTGTGCTCCACGGCACGGCCGACTCGTGGACCGACCCGGCAGCGTCTCGTCGGAAAGTTGACGAACTGCAGAAGTCGGGTAAGAGCGCTGAATGGATCGGCATCGACGGCGCAGGCCACTTCATGCTCCGTCGAGCGGCGACCTGGCATCGCCTCGTCGCGGATGCAATCGCACGAATGAGTCGCGGGGTAGCCGCAACAAAGATGGGAGAACGACGATGAGTTCCGACAAGCGCAAGGTGGCCGTCGTCGGTAGTGGTGTCGCAGGTCTGACAGCGGCGTGGGTGCTCAGTAAGGACAGTGACGTCACCCTCTACGAAGCGGATTCACGGCTCGGCGGGCACGCGGACACCCATTCGGTCACCGACCCGGAAGGGCGAAGCCTCGCCATCGACACGGGGTTCATCGTTCACAACGATCGCACCTATCCGACATTGTTGCGATTGTTCGCAGAACTCGATGTGCCTACGCAGGAATCCGACATGAGTATGTCGGTCAGGTGTGGGGGTTGCGGTCTCGAGTACTCGGGAGGCCAAGGGTTGCGCGGCGTTCTCCCGACGCCGGGGCTCCTTGTCAACGGCAGCTTTCTGTCGATGTTGATGGAGGTCAAGCGCTTCCATCGCCGTGCCCGCGCCCTGCTCGACAACACGGATCCGTCGGCACCCGACCAGACACTGGGAGTGTTTCTGCGCAGCGGCCGGTTCTCCGACTACTTCACCGCTCACTTCATGACTCCGCTCGTGTCGGCAGTCTGGTCGTGTGATCCCGGCTCGGCGCTGAAATATCCCGCGCGGTACCTGTTCTCGTTCCTCGATCACCACGGAATGCTGAGCGTCACTGGATCGCCGACCTGGCGAACAGTCACCGGTGGATCGGGCGAATACGTTCGTCTCGTCGCCAAAAGCATCGGGGATATCCGCCTGAACACGCCGGTTCGCGCCGTCCACCGGTTCGACGATCGCGTCGACATTCGTGACGGCGACGACCAGATCCAGACCTTCGACGCAGTTGTGGTCGCAACGCATCCGCAGCAAGCACTGAAGATTTTGGCGGATCCGACGCCTGCCGAATCCCAGGTCCTCGGCGCAATGCCGTACTCCGTCAACCACACCCAACTTCACACGGACGAAAATGTGCTGCCCGGCAACACCAATGCGCGCGCGTCGTGGAACTACTACATCCCTGAATGCAACGCGAAGCCGGATCACGTTCTGGTCAGCTACGACATGACGAGGTTGCAGCGGCTGCCGGAGACCGGTCGGCGCTACCTGGTGACGTTGGGGGGAGACGAAATGGTGTCCCCGGACTCGGTGATCGATCAGATGACCTACGAGCATCCGCAGTACACACCCACCTCCGTCGCCGCTCAAGCGCGGCTTCCCGAGTTGGACTCGGATGTGCTCGCGTTTGCCGGTGCGTACCACGGATGGGGTTTCCACGAGGACGGTGCACTGTCTGGCCTGCGTGCCGCCGAACGCGTCGGAGGTCGGTGGCCGTGACTGCACCCATCACGCCGTCCATCGTTCATACGAGCATCCGACACGTACGAACGGAGCCGTTGCACAACGAGTTCGAGTACCGAAGCTACAGCTGGCTCGTCGACGTCGACGATCTGCCCGAGCTCCCGAAGGCACTGCGATCCTTGGCGAAGTTCGACGCCGGAGATCACCTCGGCGACCCCACCCGATCGATTCGTGCCAATGTCGAGTCTTTTCTGGCAACTAACGGATTGGAGTTCGCCGGCGGCCGCATCCTCATGCTTGCGAACGCACGTGTTCTCGGGCATGTGTTCAACCCACTGAGTGTGTTCTGGTGTCTGAACGACGACGGCAGTCAGCGGTGCGTCGTTGCCGAGGTTCACAACACCTACGGCGAGCGGCATTGCTACCTGCTCGAAACCGACGAACGCGGCGGGGCTCGCACGTCCAAAGAGTTCTACGTGTCTCCATTCAACGATCTGGACGGCGAGTACCGGATGCGACTTCCGCTACCCGACACCGCGCTCGCGCTCTCGATAGTTCTGGCCCGTGACGGCAAGGCGCCATTCGTAGCCACGGTGTCCGGTCGTTGTGTGCCGGCGACGACGCGCGAGATCGTCCGCAGTGCGCTCTCCATCCCGCTGGCTCCGCTGCGAGTCGCCGCGCAGATCAGATTTCAAGGAATCCGGCTGTGGGCCAGGCGCTTACCTATCGTTCCCCGACCGCAACATCACCCGCAGGAGGCAGTGCAATGACCACGACCACTCTCGGCACCGAACCTTCCGCTCACACGATCGAATCCGAGCGGTGGCCGGGCGTTGCCACGGTGCCCAGCGGTTTCAAAGTGAGGGTTGCGTCGCCGGTTGCCCGCGCTCTGTTCCACAAGGCGGTCGCGCGCTTGCCGCTGCGCGTTCAGATGCCCAACGGTGAGTTCTCCGGTGGAGGTAGTCCGGATTCGCCGTTGATGGTCATCCACCGTCCAGACGACTTCGCTGCTCGTGTGGGCGACAGTGGGTTGATCGGATTCGGCGAGTCGTACATGGCGGGCGATTGGGAAGCCTCCGACCTCACCGCGGTCCTGGAAGTCTTCGCCTCCCGGGTGGCGACGCTGATTCCCGACTTCCTGCAGCGGCTACGAGGCCTCTACATTCCGAAGCAGCCTCGCAGTGAGCGGAATTCGACGCAGAACACGCGCTCGAACATCTCCCGGCACTACGACCTCTCGAACGAGATGTTCGAACTGTTCCTCGACGACACCATGACGTATTCCAGTGCTCTCTTCGAGGATCTGTCGATGGGAGCTACCCCGTCGTGGGACGCGTTCGCAGCGGCTCAGCATCGGAAGATCGATCGCCTGCTGGACGGTGCGGGTGTCGGTCCCGGTTCGCGAGTGCTCGAAATCGGCACAGGCTGGGGAGAATTGGCGATCCGAGCAGCCGAGCGCGGAGCAACGGTGCGTTCAGTGACACTGTCGGTCGAACAGCAGGAATTGGCGGCGAAGCGGATAAGCGCTGCGGGACTGGCAGATCGCGTTCAGGTCGACCTTCTCGACTATCGGCAAGTACAGGGGGAGTACGACGCCGTCGTGTCGGTCGAGATGATCGAGGCTGTCGGCCACCAGTACTGGGGAAGCTACTTCCAGACGATCGACGCCCTGCTGGCGCCGGGTGGGCGCGCGGCGATCCAAGCCATCACGATGCCGCACGATCGGATGCTCGCGACCCGCAACACCTACACCTGGGTGCACAAGTACATCTTCCCCGGCGGATTTCTCCCGTCGGTGCGGGCGATAGAGGACGTCACCGAACGCATGACAACCCTTCGGGTGCGTGAGCGGATGTCGATGGGCGATCACTACGCGCAGACGTTGCGGCTGTGGGACGAGCGTTTCAGTGCTCGCACCGACGAAGCGTCCGCGCTCGGGTTCGACGCAGTGTTCGCGCGCATGTGGCATTTCTATCTCTGCTACTCCGAGGCAGGGTTTCGCTCGGGATATCTCGACGTCCAGCAAATTGTTCTCGATCGGAGGAACCAGCGATGACCGCCACGATGGATCGAACGGCGCAAGATGCCGGCGTTGCGGGCCGTCTCTCGGACATCCTCAGTCCACTTGTCGGCGGCGAACTTCCGGTGAGATTGACTGCTTGGGACGGCAGCACAGCAGGTCCGGAAGATGCTCCGAAAGTGACGCTCTACAGCCCGAATGTGCTGCGACGCTTGCTCTGGAATCCCGGCGAGTTGGGAGCGGCGCAGGCATATGTTCTCGGTGAACTCGACGTCGAAGGCGATCTCGGTGATGCGCTCACACACGTGTGGAAGGTCTCTGCCGAGCGGGGGCTCGGGTCGATCACCCCGACCCCGTCTCTCGTCCTGGCCGCGGTCAAGGCTGCGCGATCCTTCGGTGCTTTCGGGAGACCTTTGGCTCCACCGTCGTCGCAGGCTCAGGTGAAGGGCCGCTTGCACAGTCTCGCGCGCGACCGCGAGGCGATCGGGCACCACTACGATTTGTCGAACGATTTCTACCAACTGATCCTCGATGAGAACATGGCGTACTCCTCGGGCTATTGGACTTCCGATGCGCCGGAATACACGCTCGAAGACTCACAGACAGACAAGCTGGATCTGGTGTGCCGCAAGGTCGGTCTCGATCGGGCGCGAGGCCTACGGTTCCTCGATGTCGGCTGTGGTTGGGGCTCGCTGAGCCTGCATGCAGCGCGTGAGTACGGCGCTCGGGTGGTCGGCATCACGATCTCAGCGGAGCAGAAGGCTTTTGTCGACGCGAAGATCCGCGAACTCGGTTTGGAAGACTGGGTCGAGATCCGGCTCCAAGATTATCGTGAGATTCCGGACGGGCCCTTCGATGCGGTCGCGTCGATCGAGATGGGTGAGCATGTCGGTGAGGACAACTATCCGACATACGTGAAAGCGCTCCACGACAACGTTATTGCCGGTGGCCGTGTGCTGATTCAGCAGATGTCACGCACCGGTGCGCACCCCGGGGGAGGTCCGTTCATCGAGTCGTTCATCGCGCCGGACATGTACATGCGGCCGGTCGGTCGCACTGTTGCGATGATCGAGGAAGGTGGACTCGAAGTCCGGGACGTGCACGCCCTGCGCGAGCACTACGTGCGGACCGTCGACGCGTGGATCGCGACCTTCGAATCGAACTGGGATCGCGTCGTGGATCTCGTGGGTGTCGAAGTCGCTCGGGTGTGGCGTCTCTACCTCGTCGGCGGAGGAATGGCATTTCGGGACGGCAGGATGGGCGTCGATCAGATTCTGTCGGTCCGGCCGCACGGTGATGGTCGATCCGATATGGAATCGGTCCGGCCGCAGTGGGTGTCGCGGCGATGAACGGATTCGACTGGGGCGCATTCGGAGTGGTCACGCTCACGAGCCTGTTGGCGATCGCCGTCGGAATGGCAGTGACAGCCACCATCGGTGTACGGATCGGGCGGCACAATGTTGTCGACGTGTCGTGGGGCGCCGGCTTCGTTCTGATCGCGCTCGTTTCCGCGGTAGTTGGAACCGGCGACCTCTGGCGCCGGTTGCTGATGCTTGCGCTGGTGGCGATCTGGGGTCTGCGGTTGGCGACGCACATGGCGATCAGATCCCGCGGCAAGGGTGAAGACCCGCGGTACGAAGAAATGCTCGGACGAGCGACGGGTAATCGAACGCTGTATGCGCTCCGCAAGATTTATCTCACGCAGGGGATTTCGTTGTGGTTCGTCTCCCTGCCTATCCAGGTCGCAGCAGTATCGAACGGTAGCTTCGGGCTTCTTGTTGTGCTCGGAATCGTGCTGTGGATTGTCGGCGTCACGTTCGAGACGGTCGGCGACCGGCAGATGGAGGAATTCAAATCCGATCCGGGTAGCCGTGGCCACATCATGGATCAAGGCTTGTGGGCGTGGACGCGGCATCCCAACTATTTCGGCGACGCATGCGTCTGGTGGGGGATCTTCCTCGTCTCGGCGTCCGTGTGGCCGGGAGTGTTGACTGTCCTCTCGCCGATCGCCATGACGTACTTCCTGGTCTTCGCCACCGGTGCGCGGTTGCTCGAGCGACATATGGAACAGCGTCCGGGTTATCGCGAGTATCAGCAGCGGACAAGTTACTTCATTCCGCGCCCGCCGAAAGCCCGATCCGGGACGTAGGCTCTTTCGGGTGAGGCGAGAGCATGGGTGATCTGAAGCTGCCAGGTGCGGTGGGAGCGGTTGCCGTCGGCGGAGCATTGGGGGCACTGAGTCGATACGGGCTGGGGGAGCTCTTTCCCCACATCTGGACGACACTGGTCATCAACGTCGTCGGCTCGTTCGTTCTGGGTGTTCTCGCGGCCCTCCTCGTCCACAACAAGGTTGGGTACCTCTTTCTCGGCACCGGGTTCTGTGGCGGCTTCACCACTTTCTCGTCCTTCGCGGTTCACGCCGTGACGGAGAGTCCGTGGCGATCGATTCTCTATGTTCTCGGGACGCTGATTCCCGCGATCCTCGCCGCTGCACTGGGCAAAGGGCTCGGTGAACGCTGGATCCGCGCGCGGGACGGCGCGCCGGCATGACAGTTCTCCTGGTGGCACTCGGCGGCGGCGCTGGTGCGAGCGGCCGGTACCTGTTGGCGCGGTATGTACCCGCGTACAAGGGATTCCCGGCTGCGACGTTCGCCGCCAACGTGATCGGCTGCTTCCTCCTTGGATTGTTCACCGGGGCAGCTCTTTCCACCGAGATGGCCGCACTTCTGGCGACCGGATTCTGCGGTGGCTTGTCCACCTACTCGACCTTTGCGAACGAGAATGTCGGGATGGTCGAGAGGCGCCAGACGGCCCTCTCGCTGATCTACATCGTCGTCAGTTTGATCGTCGGACTGTCCGCTGCGTGGTTGGGAATCCAGATCACGGATTGACCGATCCGGCGTCGAGCGTGCACGCCACGCGGCCAGGGTAGACAATTGTCCACAGTCGCGTCGACACAGTGGTCGACCACCGGGCCGAGGGGGATTCGTGGCGCACGAACGAGCAGGACAAGTGGCTCTGCCAGAGGATCTGATCGACGTTCCTCATCTGGTCACCGCGTATTACACGCGCACCCCGGATCCCGAGAACCCGATGCAGCAGGTACTTTTCGGCACTTCAGGACATCGCGGTTCCAGTCTCGACGCGGCGTTCAACGAAGCTCACATCCTGGCGACAACCCAGGCGATCGTCGAGTACCGCGCTTCGCAGGGCATCGACGGACCACTGTTCATCGGCCGCGATACACATGCGCTCTCGGAGCCTGCCTGGCTGTCGGCCTTGGAGGTTCTGGTCGCCAACGACGTCGTCGTCCTCGTCGATTCACGTGATGCCTACACGCCCACCCCGGCGGTCAGTCACGCGATCTTGCGGTACAACTCGACGGGACCGGAGGCAAAGGCCGACGGCATCGTCGTGACGCCTTCACACAATCCGCCGCGTGACGGCGGCTTCAAATACAACCCGCCACACGGCGGACCCGCGGATACGGATGCGACGTCGGTTATCGCCGATCGAGCGAACGAGCTACTACGCAAGGGGCTTTCCGGGGTACGGCGTGTCACGGCGGCGCAGGCGCTGGACCGCGTCGAACGCTACGACTTCCTCCGGTACTACGTCGAAGACCTCCCCTCCGTCCTCAACCTCGATGCAATCCGCGATGCCGGAATCAGGATCGGTGCAGATCCCCTCGGCGGGGCAAGCGTCGACTACTGGGGCGCGATTGCCGAAACTCATCGACTCGACCTCGAAGTGGTGAATCCGCTCGTCGATCCGACCTGGCGATTCATGACGCTCGACACTGACGGCAAGATCCGCATGGACTGCTCGTCGCCCGACGCGATGGCGTCGCTGATCGGAATTCGGGATCGCTACGACATCGCGACCGGAAACGATGCAGACTCCGACCGCCATGGCATCGTCACACCCGACGGCGGTTTGATGAACCCGAATCACTATCTCGCCGTTGCCATCGAGTATCTCTTCGCGAACCGGCCAGGGTGGCGCGCAGACACCAAGGTGGGCAAGACACTCGTGAGTTCCTCGATGATCGACCGCGTGGTCAGCAGTGTGGGCCGCGAATTGCTCGAGGTTCCAGTCGGTTTCAAGTGGTTCGTTCCCGGTCTGCTCGACGGGTCGGTGGGATTCGGCGGCGAGGAAAGCGCCGGTGCATCCTTCCTCCGCCACGACGGTTCCGTCTGGACGACGGACAAGGACGGCATCATCCTTGCGTTGCTCGCGTCGGAAATCACCGCGGTGACGGGAAAGTCTCCGTCAGCGCATTACGACGCGTTGGCCGAGAAGTTCGGGAGCCCGGCGTACGCGCGGATCGATGCGCCCGCGACACGCGCACAGAAGGCAGTCTTGGCGAAACTGTCTCCCGATCAGGTGAGTGCGACCGAACTGGCGGGTGAACCGATCACGGCGACACTGACCGCGGCGCCCGGAAACGGCGCGGCGATCGGTGGTCTCAAGGTGACGACAGAGAACGCGTGGTTTGCAGCGAGGCCGTCCGGCACGGAGGACGTGTACAAGATTTATGCCGAGTCGATGAAGGGCGCCGATCATCTGGCTCAGGTTCAGGCAGCGGCCAAGGACTTGGTGTCCGGCGTCTTGAAGGCGAACTAGCTCGCGGACCGCTCGTGTCGCCCGGCTAGAATTCCGGGCGACATGAAAACTCGTGCAGCCAAGCTGCCACAGGAAATTTGGGTACTGGTCGCCGCCAGCTTCGTCATCGCCCTCGGGTTCGGGTTGGTCGCTCCGGCTCTACCGCAGTTCGCGCGCAGCTTCGACGTATCGGTCACCGCCGCCACGATCGTGATCTCGTCTTTCGCATTCATGCGATTGGTGTTCGCGCCGATGAGCGGCACTTTGGTACAGAAGCTCGGTGAGCGTCCGGTCTACATCGTCGGCCTTTTGATCGTCGCGGTCTCGACCGGTGCGTGCGCTTTCGCGGGGGAGTACTGGCAACTTCTGCTGTTCCGGTCGTTGGGCGGTATCGGGTCGACCATGTTTACGGTGTCGGCTCTCGGGCTGATCATTCGCATGTCACCGCCGGACAGTCGCGGCCGCGTCTCGGGGCTGTACGCGACAAGCTTTCTCATGGGATCGATCGGCGGCCCGCTGGTCGGCGGTGCGCTGTTGCAGTTCGGTCTGCGGATGCCGTTCATCATCTACGCAGTTGCGCTGGTGATCGCCGCGCTCGTTGTCTTCGTGAGCCTGCGTGGATCTCACCTGGCGTCACCGGACAAGGCTGTCGATGTGAAGTCGATGACTCTCACAGAAGGGCTCCAGTCGCCGGTGTACCGGGCAGCGCTCGGATCGAACCTCGCCTTCGGCGGGGTGATCTTCGGAGTTCGCGTTGCCATGGTCCCTCTGTTCGTCGTGGAGTTCCTCGACCGAGACCCGTCGATAGCGGCCTACGCTCTCACGATCTTTGCCGTCGGAAACGCGTTGGTGTTGATCGTGTCCGGACGGCTCTCGGACCGCTTCGGACGCAAGCCCTTTGTCGTGAGCGGTCTGCTCATCTGCGGTCTGGGAACCATCGCAATGGGATTCACCGACAACCTTGTGGTGTTCTTCGCCATCGCCGCAGTGACTGGTGTCGGCTCCGGGCTCATGAGTCCGGCCCAGCAGGCCGCGGTTGCCGATGTTGTCGGATCGACGGCCCGAGGCGGACCCGTTCTGGCGGTATTCCAGATGATGTCCGACATCGGTGGGGTAGTGGCGCCGATTTGTGCCGGGCTGATCGCCCAGCATGTGTCGTACTCGGCGGCCTTCGCGGTGATGGGAGCCGTAGTCGTCGTGTCGGCGACGGGTTGGTTGTTCGTTCCGTCGCGAACGAAGCCCGTCGAATCCGTCGTCGAAGATCTGACTGATGTGACGGTGCTAACGGATACTCCTGCGCGGATAAACCTGGACTGACCGGGCATTCTGTACTCTCGATCGGGTGGCAATTCGCATCGTGAGTCTTGTGGCCCGATTGGGTTTGGCGGCCGTTTGGCTGATTTCCGGGGGACTCAAGTTCTTTGATCCCGTGCAGACGAAGATCGCGGTGCGCGCCTATCAACTGTTGCCCGAGTCGCTGGTAGGTCCGGTGGCGACGGCTCTTCCCCTGGTCGAAATAGTGCTGGGCCTGCTGATCCTCGTCGGGCTGGCGGTGCGCGTATCCGCTGCGGTCTCGGTGGTCATCCTCACGGTTCTCATTGCGGTGATCATTTCGGTGTGGGCCAGGGGATTGTCCATCGACTGCGGATGTTTCGGCGGCGGAGGTGCAGCCGACGTCGGCGCTTGGGACTATCTGAAGGAGATTCTCCGGGACCTCGGCTTCTTGGCACTTGCCGTCTGGCTGCTCGTGTTCCCGCGTTCGCCGCTCGCATTGGGGCCCGGATCACGCGCGGCGTTCTCAGTGGATACTCAGTCTTCAGTGGCAAGGTAAGCAATCGGTAAATCGTTTCGACGCACGAAGGACTGCATCAGCGTGAGCACCAAGAGCAGCAAGAACAAATACTCGCCGGAACCGGTCTCGAGCCGCTCCACCTACATCATCGGTGGCCTCGCGGTGCTCGTGATCGCGGCCCTCGTCATCGGCGGTGTCTTGTGGACGAACAGCAAGAACAAGCCCCAGAACGACGGCTACGGCTCCGTGCAGAGTTCCGAAGTTGCCGTCACGGTGCAGGACAACGGAGTGGTGCTGCTCGGCAAGCCCTCCGCCGCGACGACCATTGATCTCTTCGAGGATCCGCTGTGCCCGGCCTGCGCTGCTCTCGAGCACCTCAGTGGCCAGGCTCTCGCGGCCGCCGTCGACAACGGTGACGTCGCCGTGCGGTACCACATGCTGAACTTCCTCAACCGGGCGTCGGGCAGCGGTGACTACTCCACACGGGCCGGCGCCGCTCTGCTCTGCGTCGCTCAGGGTGGTGACGCGATCGCGTACTCCGCATTCCACAACAAGCTTTTCGCGACCGACACGCAGCCTGCCGAGGGCGGCAGCAGCGATCACACCAACGACGACCTCGCCCAGATCGCTCGTGATGCGGGCGCATCCGAGGACGTGGCAACCTGCATCTCTTCCGGCACCAACGTCGAAGCCGCCGCGGCTAATGCCGCAGCCGCCAGCCAGGCGCTCAAGGATGTCGGGTCGAACGGGACGCCCACGGTAGTGGCGAACGGCAAGATCGTTGACACGGGCAGCAGCGACTGGGTTTCCAAGCTCTCCTCCTGAGCTGAAGCGGCCGCTCGGACGAGGAGCGGCCGCTTCGCTCTGACCAGGCGATTTGTTGCCCAGGAGTCAAGTGGTGTAACTTTCTTCCAGCAAGCGGAAAGCAGAAAAGCCGCTGCGAGTTCGACTGTTAGAGTTAATTGAATACGGGGCTATGGCGCAGCTGGTAGCGCACCACACTGGCAGTGTGGGGGTCAGGGGTTCGAGTCCCCTTAGCTCCACCCGAACAAATGCTCTGCACCAATCGGTGCAGAGCATTTGTTGTTTCGTGCGCAATACTGTCCGCGGTGAGGCTTGATCATCCCGTGCATTCTCGGCATGGGGACCGTCGGCGGAACGGAGAACCATGAGTGCACACGTGGCGATAATCGGGGCAGGATATGCGGGCGTCATGGCAGCGAAGCGACTGCTGCGAACTCGGTCGGACATCACGGTGAGCGTCGTGAATCCGCGCCCACACTTCGTGCAAAGAATCAGGCTCCATCAGATGATCGCAGCTGGCTACGACGCGACGGTCTCGTTCGACAGCGCATTACCGCGTACGGCACACCGAGTATTCGGAACGGTGACGGACATCGACGCCGCGGTCAGCAGGCTTACGCTCGACAACGGCATCGTGCTCGACTACGACTACTTGGTCTACGCAGTCGGAAGTAGGCAGTTACCCAGCACGATCGCCGGGGCGGACGAGCACGGGTTCGGCGTCGCCGAATTCGAGGACGCGGTCCGCCTCTCGTCCAGGCTGGCGACTCTCGACGAGAAGGCTGCGGTCTGCGTTGTCGGCGGCGGTCTCACCGGAATCGAGACTGCCGCAGAATTGGCTGAGCAGCGAAGCAGCCGAATCACTTTGGTGACCGGAGGAATCTTGGCCCCGGACCTGTCAGAGCATGCTCGATCGGCAATTCTCAGAACATTGACCGACCTTGGGGTTGATATTGTCACCGAATCCCGGGTGACTCGGATCGACGGTTCGTCCTGCGAGCTAGCGGGAGGTGTACGGGTTGAGGCCGATTGCACGATTCTCGCGACAGAATTCGGTGTCCCCGAGCTGGCGCGCCGAAGTGGCCTCCCGGTCGACGATCTCGGTCGTCTGAAGGTCGACGATCGACTGGAATGCTCGTCCCACCCCAACATCTTTGGTGCGGGTGATGCGGTCGCAGTCGGTGCTCTTTCACTGAGGATGAGTTGTCAGGCCGCGATCCCCTTGGGAGTCCATGCGGCCGAAACGATCCTGCATCGACTCGAAGGTTCCGCGCCGCGCCCGGTGACTCCGAAGTTCGCAGGCCGGTGCATCAGTCTCGGGAGGCGGCGAGGTGTGTTCCAGCGGACCACTCGTGTCGACGAGTCAACGGGAGTGGTCATTGCGGGCAGGGCGGGTGGATTCGTCAAGGAAAGGGTCTGTTCGTCGACGACCGAATGGGCTGTCACTCCGCGCCGCTCTCTCTTCTACAGCTGGACATGAGCCGCAGTTGGTCACGCTCGATCGCAGATTCGGTCGATGATCGCCGCAGTCTTGCGGACGTACGGTTGACGGACGACGTCTTCGTGACACGCGTCGACGTCGTCGAAATCGAGGGAGCCTGTGGCGATGAGTGACCAGATCTCACGTCCACGGTTGTTGGTGGCTCCACGGATCACCGTGACAGGCGCGGCGCACGTTCGCATCCGATGCTTCCGGAGCGCCTGGCCGCCGATGTAGAGGAACACCGTCCACTGGGTGGCCGGTGGGTACTGCAGAATGCCGGCGAAGAGCGTGCGGATCCACATCGCCGCGACGGTGCGCCTGGTCGGCTTCCACCGGGTATTGGTGGATGGTTGTGGTGCGAGGTCGACGATCGACGGATCCAAACTGATGCCCGCTCGACCGGCCAGTCGTGTGGCAGTCTCCGTGGAGATTCTGGTGTCGAGAACGGTGACGTGCTCGACAGTGTCACCGGACTCGGACAGCTGTGACGCCATCTCCAGCGCCACGTAGCCGCCGTACGAGTAACCGGCGAGGAGGTATGGCCCGGTGGGCTGAATCTTCTTGATTTCGAATATGAAACGGCGGGCGCTTGCTTTCACTGACCGGTCGGGTAGTCCGCGAGATTCGAAGCCATGTGGCTGAAGTGCGTAAACCGGCCGATCGGTGTGAAGCGCTTTCGACAAGGTGGACAGCGTCGTCGATGGGCACCCCGCTCCGTTCATGATGAACAGCGGTCGCCCGGACCCTTCGAGCTTCAGCGGAACCATCGTGTTGTGACAGACACGATCATCGGGATCGATTCTGCACCGATCCACCAGCGCTGCAAGGTCTTTGACGGTGCTGGCGGCCGCGAACTCCGCCGCCGTGATCCGGATCCGGAACATGTCGTGAATCTTTGCCACCACTTCGGTTGAAGCAAGCGAATCGCCACCGAGTTCGAAGAAGTCGTCATCACGGTCGATGGAGTCGATACCGAGAATCGACTCCCAGATCGAGGACAACCACAATTCGGCGGGCCCGGCGAGAGTCGGTGGAGTGGACCGCACCTCGACGGAGGGCAGCGCTGTTCGATCGACCTTTCCTCTTTCGTTGCGCGGCAACGCTGGCATCAGAACAAAATGTCGGGGGAGCATCCAGGCCGGCAGATATGTCGCCAATTCGCGCCGCATCTCGGCGCCCGACCGTGCCATCACGGCTTTGGTCAGGACCACGTAGGCGACAATCTCCGGTCGATCGTTCTCGAGGACGACAGCCACGAAAACATCGGAGACGCCGGGAATTCGACGAATATGCGCCTCGACTTCCATCGGCTCTACCAAATAGCCCCGAATCTTGACGGCGTCGTCGACGCGTCCCCGCAGTTGTAGTTCGCCGCGTTCGTCGATACGGCCCCGGTCACCGGTCCGGTAGATGCTCACTCCGTCGCCGAGGCGCGTGAATCGTGCCGCAGTGCGATCCGGGTCACCGTGGTATCCATCGGCAAGATCGCTCGAGACAACCTGTATCTCGCCGATCTCTCCGTCGGGGAGAGGCACGCCGTTCACATCGACGATCTGTACATCCTTGCCGTCGCGAGCACGTCCGGCCGGAACCACTCCGACGGGTAGTTCGGAATGTGGTGGGAACGCGTTGTACGCGACGACACCGGTCTCGGTGGTGGCCAGCCAGTTGACGTACGTGACGCGAGCGAAGCCGTGACTGCGATGGCGCGCGTAGTCCTCGCCGTGCACTGCTTCCCCGTACGTCACGACGACCCGCAGCGATCCGAGCGAATTATCCGGTGCTTCATCGGATTCGAGGCTTGACCATGCCCGCAGGAATGACGGCGCGCAGTGCGCGGTCGTGATCGAATTCTCGATCAGCCAGTCGTCGATTCCCGAAACTCCGTCTACGCGTGGATCCCAGCAGAAGACCGTGACGCCGTTCATCAGTCCCATGATCAGGGCCGTGATTCCGGCTCCGAAACTGACGGGCAACAGGTTTCCGATGTGATCATCGGGGCGCAGGTCGATTGCTGCGGCAAGTTCGTCGGCTTTGTTCAGGCACATGGAGTGGCTCAACACGACTCCCTTGGGCGCTCCACTGGTCCCTGATGTGAACGCGATCATGGCAGGGTCGGAACTCGATGGTTCCAGCGCGTTGTCGAAACGGAAGCCGGTTGCGGCCGATTCGTCGAGGATCGACTGCAGCGCGACGGCGCCCGAGGCGCTCATGATGTGCGCTCGCCGGGCCTCGGGGAGTTGTGGGTCGATCATGACCAAGGGCCGACCGGAAATCAGAGTAGCGAGGATGGCGGGCACCGACTCGGCGGTTGGTTCGAGATCGACCGCAACCGGGCGAGCCCCGTGTGACCCACGCAGGCGAAGTTCGCGGACCAATGCATCGGTCCGGAGTTCGAGTTCGGCGAAAGTGATCCGGTCGCGTGGAGTCACGACGGCAACGCTGTCGTGCTGCATCGAGGTGACTCGGCGCCACCTCGACTCGATCGTCTCGTCGATGACTGCATAGCGAGTGCGCTCGAGACCTAAGTCGACAACCTTCATCACAGTAGCTCCGTCCGACTTTCAGCTATCTTTGAGCAAAGACTACATAAGGTTTGTGAAGTAGGTCCATAACAAACCGAAAGTAGTTTTACATACGTCCCCATCCTCCAGTCCGTCAGCTCCGAATACCTTGAGGAACCAATGCCGATCGAGCGTTGTACAGACGAGGAGCAATGACATGAAGTGGTCGGGGCGAAGTGCGATTGCGATTGCGGGAGTGTGCGCCGCAGCGACGCTGTTTTCGGGAACCGCGCAGGCGAGCCCACTCTGGGAACCTCTGCAGCCGGTGGCGAACCTGGACGCCGCGCGCTACGTAGGGGAATGGAACCAGGTGGCGGCGATTCCTCAGCCCTTCAACCTCGCGTGCGCGAAGGACACCCGGGCGAGTTACGGGATCGTCGATTCGTCGAACGTGAGCGTGAAGAACACGTGTACGACGTGGACCGGCCAAGCCAACGAGATCGTCGGGAATGCCCGAGTTACCGATCCAGCAACGGGTGCCCAGTTGCATGTGAGCTTCCCCGGGGTGCCCTCGCAGGAGAGTTTGGACGGTCCGCCCAACTACATCGTCACGTATATCGCCGACGATTATTCGTGGGCACTGGTGGGCGATCCACTCAGGCTTTCCGGGTTCGTGCTCTCACGGTCCCCGATTGTCGACGCGGCCGGCTGGAGTGAGATCCGTCGGGTCGCCGAATCCCGTGGATACAACGCGTGCACGATCTTGACGTCACCGACCACCGAGGGCACGTCGGACATCCGTCCGCTCTGCACGGTGTGAGTCTGCTGTCAGCGTGAACCTTCCGGAGCCACACTCCACTACGATCACTGATCGGTACGTGTGGTTTCGGAAGGTTGCGTGGTGGCGAAGAAGCAGATTCCCGTAATAGTCGTCGCAGGCTTTCTCGGTTCGGGAAAGACGACGCTGCTCAACCATCTTCTGCGCAACAACGACGGTGTACGCATCGGCGTGATCGTCAACGACTTCGGCTCCGTCAACATCGACTCGATGATGGTCGCCGGTCAGGTCGATTCGATGGTCTCTCTCAGTAACGGCTGTTTGTGCTGCGCTGTCGACGTCTCGGACATGGACGAGATGCTGAACAAGTTGGCGCACCGGCAATCCGGGATCGACGTCATCGTCATCGAGGCGAGCGGGCTTGCTGAGCCGCGGAACATGATTCGACTCGTCCTCGGAAGTGAGAACCCGTCTGTCGTCTACGGCGGCCTGGTGGTCCTGGTCGACGGAGCCAATTTCTCCACCGTTCGCCGCGAACATCCCGAGCTCGATCAACATGTCCGCCTGGCAGACCTGGTGGTAGTCAACAAGATCGACAGCGTTCCGGTCTCCGAGCGTGAGAGATTCACGGCCGGAATTCGCGAGTTGAATCCGCGAGCGCCGATAGTGGAGACGGCGCATTCACGGATAGACCCTGCTCTGCTGTTCGATTCCGGTGAGGTGACCCCTCCCGCTCCGGGCGATCAACTGAGCCTCGACGAGCTCCTGCGCGAGGGGCACGACGACGATCACGAGGACGGCTCGTGTCACCACGATCACCTGCACCACCGCTACGAATCGGTTGATTTCACGTCGGAGATGCCACTCGATGCCAGGGCTCTGACGCATTTCCTCGAGAATCAACCGCCGGGGGTGTACCGCATCAAAGGATTCGTGAACTTCGAGATTCCGGGTTACACAGGAAAATTCGAGATCCAATCGGTGGGTGATCATGTTCGGATCACGCCGCTGCGGTGGAAGTCGGGCGAACCTCGAACCACGCAACTGGTTGTGATCGGTACCGGGATGGATTCGGGAGTGGTCGGCAGCGCACTCCGCGCCTGCGTGCGCGAGGAAACGGTCGAACCGCACCCCGACGCCATGCTGGGATTGCACCGCTATACCGTCGGGGCGTGAGTGAATCAGATGTATCCGTGTACGAAGCGATTCGGCGACGGCGAGACGTTCGCGCCGAGTTCTCGGGAGAGGTCATCCCCGACGAAACTCTGATGCGCATTCTCGACGCCGCCCATCGCGCGCCGAGCGTGGGAAACACGCAACCGTGGGATTTTGTCGTCGTTCGTAATCCGGAGACGCTCAATACCTTCGCGGCACACGTCGCCGATGCCCGGCTGAAGTTCGCACAGTCTTTGCCCGAGGATCGCCGATCGACGTTCGACCCCATCAAGATCGAGGGAATCGCCGAGAGCGGTACCGGCATCGTCGTCACTTACGACCCGTCACGCGGTGGCCCGAACATCCTCGGCCGTCATACCGTCGACGACACCGGACTGTTCTCGGCGGTACTCGCCATTCAGAATTTGTGGCTCGCCGCAGTGGCCGAGGAGATCGGCATCGGCTGGGTTTCGTTCTACGACGAGAAGTACCTCACCGAACTCATGGGCATTCCGTCGCCCGTACGCCCCATTGCGTGGCTGTGCGTCGGGAAGGTGACTGAGTTTCAACAGGTTCCGGATCTCGAGCGCTTCGGATGGCGACAGCGCCGGCCATTGGCCGACGCTGTCCACTACGAAACCTATTGAGTTGTACCGGGTGGCCTAGCGCGCGGGACGGCCCCCGGTGGAGCCTGCGGTGCGAGCGCCGCCGCCGGTGCGGGGACGGCGAGCGCCGCCGCCTGCATGTTCCTGACGGGCAACTCCGCCGGTGCGAGCACCGCGTGACTGACCGCCCTGTCCGGAGCGAGCCTGACCCGAACGTGCTGCGCCGCCGCGTCCACCCTGGCCGGCGGGACGCTGTCCGCGTCCACCGTTCGGCTGGGCCGGAGCCTTCGGAGCCGGCGTGACGTGCGGTGCGATGTCGCCGACCAACTTGACGACGTGCTCGGAGTTGGCAGTCGAACGAACCGGGGTCACCTTGATGGCTGCCTTACGCATGAGGATCGCGAGATCCTTACGCTGCTCGGGCAGAACCACGGTGACCACGTCGCCGGCGCTGCCTGCGCGAGCGGTGCGACCACTGCGGTGCAGGTACGCCTTGTGCTCGGCCGGCGGATCGACATGGACGACCAACTCGACGTCGTCGACGTGGACGCCGCGCGCTGCGACGTCGGTGGCGACGAGGACGCGCGCTTCACCGGCGGAGAATGCCGCCAGGTTACGGTCGCGAGCGGCCTGAGAGAGGTTGCCGTGCAGGTCCACTGACGGGATGCCCGACTCGGTGAGCTGGCGAGCCAACTTGCGTGCCTGGTGCTTGGTGCGCATGAACAGGATGCGACGACCGGTACCGGAAGCGAGCTTCTCGACCAGAGCCTTCTTGGCTTCGACGCCGTCGACGTCGAACACGTGGTGCGTCATCGCGGCGACGGGGGAGTTGGCCTCGTCGACCGAATGCATGACCTCGTTCTTGAGGAAACGCTTGACGAGCTTGTCGACGCCGTTGTCCAGCGTTGCCGAGAACAGAAGGCGCTGCCCGTCCTGCGGGGTGGACGAGAGGATGCGGGTGACGACGGGCAGGAAGCCGAGGTCGGCCATGTGGTCTGCCTCGTCGAGCACGGTGATCTCGACGGCGTCGAGGCTGACGAATTTCTGCTTCATGAGGTCTTCGAGGCGGCCGGGGCAGGCGACGACGATGTCGACCCCGGCCTTGAGGGCCTGAACCTGGCGGTGCTGCGAGACGCCGCCGAAGATCGTGGTCACGCGCAAGTCGTATGCGGCGGCCAACGGTTCAAGGGTTGCGGTGATCTGGGTGGCGAGCTCACGCGTCGGTGCGAGCACCAGGCCGAGCGGTCGACCCGGACGACGCTTGCCTCCGGACAGTTCGCCGGCGAGGCGGGAGACCATGGGGATGGAGAACGCGAGGGTCTTGCCGCTTCCGGTCTTTCCGCGGCCCAGTACGTCGCGCCCCGAAAGAGTGTCGGGGAGGGTGTCGATCTGGATCGGGAACGGAGAAGTGATTCCGCCGTCTTCGAGAGGTTTCACCAGCGGTGCGCGCACACCGAGGGCTGCGAAGGTGGTAGCGGGCGTAGAGATGTCAGACAAGTGTGTTCAGAGCCTTTCGGGCACGTGTTCGTGCCCGGATGCCGACACGGGAATTAACCGGTCGAACAATCAAGCACAGTGGTGGCGGCGCTGCCGGTCGGCAGGCTTCTTCGCCGTAAGAAGAGCGGGTGCATTGAGCACTCAGCAAGAAAATTTGCGTTCTACGACGCTGGATGCCCGATTTCAGGCACCTAGTGATCGCAACTCTACCTTCTCGGAGCGTTCGACCTACAACCCGACCCATTCGGAGACGCCGTTCGCGAAGTGTTGCCGCTTCCAGATCGGTACCTCGTGCTTGATGCGCTCCACCAGTTCGGCGCACGCGGCGAACGCCTCCGCTCGATGCGGGGCGGCGACGGCGGCGACCAGTGCGAGGTCACCGATCTCGAGGTGACCGACGCGATGGATCGCAGCAACCGGCAGGCCGGTCGAGGCTGCAACCTCTTGGCAGCACGTCTGGAGGAAGCGTTCGGCATCCGGATGCGCTTGGTACTCCAACGCTGAAACTGCTTGACCTCCATCGTGATTGCGCACCGTTCCCGTGAACACCACAACAGCGCCGTTCTTCGGACCGGCAACGGCGGCGTCGACGGTGTCTGCGTGAATCGGTTGCTCGGAGATCCGAGCCAGTAGCTCACTCATCGTGTGCTCCTCCGCCTGCGACCTGCGCGAGCAGGTGATCGATGATGGGTTCGAGGACGGCGAGACCGTCCTTCACTCCACCGGGAGAACCCGGAAGATTGACGATGACCGTCGTACCTGTGAGACCTGCCACACCACGGCTCAGTGACGCGTGCGGGGTCTTCTCGAGGCCCTTGGTTCGGATCGCTTCTGCGACCCCGGGCAACTCACGGGTCAAGACTGCCCGGGTAGCTTCCGGCGTTGCATCCGTGGGGGAAGCACCGGTGCCGCCGGTGCTGATGACAAGCGACGGGGAGCCCTCCTTGGCGTCAGCGATGCCTGCCGCGATGTCTGCGTCGGCGTACACAAGCGGTCCACGCACCTCGAAGTCCCGCTCGCGTAGCCAGGCTGCGATCGTCGGTCCGGTGGTGTCGGGTCTGGTTCCGTTCGCGCCACCGGTCGAAGCGACGAGGACGGTTGCGGATCGTGGCGAGGCGAAGGCGTGCGCCGGAGATGTCTGTGAGTTCTGAGTGTCGCGGGTCCAATGTCCGTGTTTACCACCGTCTTTGGTGAGCAGGCGAACACCGTTCATAGTGGCTCCGGGATCGACCGCTTTGACCATGTCGTGCAAGGTCAGGCCGGCTACCGCGACGGCGGTGAGTGCTTCCATCTCGACGCCGGTCTGTCCGCGAGTCTTTGCCGTCGCTTCGACGGTGATCGAGGTTTCGGTGAACCCGAATTCCACCTTGACCGACGAAAGCGCGAGCTGATGACACAACGGGATCAGCTCGGACGTCTTTTTTGAACCGGCGATTCCGGCAATGCGCGCGGTGGTGAGGACATCGGCCTTGGGCATGCCGTCGGCGCGGACGAGGCGAACTACCTCGGCGGTCGTGACGAGTTCACCGGCAGCGACGGCGATGCGCGTCGTCTCGGCCTTGGCGCTGACGTCGACCATGCGCGCTCGGCCTTCGCTGTCGACGTGTGTCAATTCGGTCATGAGTGTCCTTTGAATCAGATCGAGTGAATCAAATCGAGGAAGTCGAGAGCGGGAGGACATCGACGAGATCGCCCGCTCCGAGTTCGGTCACGGCAGCGGGGACGTCGATCAGGACGTCGGCCCACGCCATTGCTGCAACGAGGTGCGAGCCGGGTCCGGCCACGAGTTCGATACCGTCCGCAGTTCTACGCGCGCGCAGGAACTGGCGCTTGCCATCCACCGAACGCAGCGGTGCAGTAAGTGGCAGCCGTTCGCGCGGGATCTCGGGCAGACCCGCGGCCCGGCGCAGTTCGCCGCGGGCGAAGACCTCGAACGAGACCATCGTGCTGACCGGGTTGCCCGGGAAACTCAGGACCGGCACTTCGTTCACGACTGCAGTGCCTTGCGGGCCACCAGGTTGCATTGCGACGTGGCCGAAGTGTGCACCCAGAGGGGTGAGAGTTTCCTTCACCACCTCGAAGTCGCCCATGGACACCCCACCGGAGGTGAAAACCAGATCGGCGACCGAGGTTGCGTACGAGAGTAATTCGCGGAACTCGGCGGGGTCGTCGCTGCTTCGGGCGACGGAGACGACATCGGCGCCGTTGGCTTCGGCCAATGTTGCCAAAGCTGGGCCGTTGGAATCGTAGATCTCGCCGGGTTCGAGAGTTGTTCCGGCACTTTTCAGTTCGGCGCCCGTCGTAATTATCGCGACCCGTGGCTTCGTGTACGTGTCGAGCGAGGCCAGGCCCACAGCACTCAGCGCGGCGATATGGCGAGGTTCCAAGTGTGTTCCGGCCGTGACCAGTAGCATTCCGGCAGTGATGTCACTGCCACGTTCGCGAACGAATTCGCCTACAGACCTGCCCCGTTCGATGGTGACCACGTGTTCGGTGACGCCCGTGGTGTCCTCGACGGGAACGACGGCGTCGGCACCCTCGGGGAGCGGCGCACCGGTCATGATGCGAAATGCCGATCCTGGAAGGTGTTTCGGTGGTTTTCCGCTTCCAGCGGCGATCACGCCTCGAACCGTCAGTGTGGTCGGAACCGAGGCCACAGAAGCAGCATCGACCGCATATCCGTCCATCTGTGAGTTGCGGAAGAGGGGCAGGTCCACCGGCGATGCGATATCCGAGCAAGTTATGCGCCCCAACGCTTCTGCCGTCGGAACCGCCGACGGAGAGAGGGTGTGCAGGCCGGTGAGCAATCCGGAGATGTGCGCAGCGTGTTCCTCGACCGAACGCGCGCTCATGACAGTAACCTCGACAACCTCGACATGTTTTGATCCTAGGCGGTGTGGTCCGTCCGACACACGGAGTACGGCTTTCGGTCATACTGGAGCAATACGGAAGTTGGTGAAGTGATGACAGTGGTCTCGATGGGAATTCCCACCGTGCGGTTTGACGCTGCCTCCCTCGCCGGTCGTCCCGAGACGGATCTCCTGGTCGACAGGTTCGGGCGTGTTGCCAGAGATCTGCGAGTCTCGATCACCGAGAAGTGTTCACTTCGTTGCACGTATTGCATGCCGGAGGAAGGCTTGCCGGCCATTGCTGCGGAAGACCTTCTGAGTGCCGACGAGATCGTTCGAGTAGTCGGAATCGGTGTCGAACGAGTCGGTATTCGCGAGGTGAGATTCACCGGCGGCGAACCGCTGATGCGTAGTGACCTCGAAAAGATCATCGCGGGGTGCGCCGCGCGCGTGCCAGGAATTCCACTTGCCATGACCACCAACGCCGTTGGGCTCGAACATCGTGCCGCAAAGCTGGCTGCAGCTGGTTTGACCCGCGTCAATGTTTCCCTGGATTCGGTTGATCGCGCGCACTTCGCGGAATTGACGCGTCGAGACAGGTTGCCTTCGGTTCTCGCGGGAATCCGAGCGGCCGCGGTGGCTGGCCTTGCGCCGCTCAAGGTAAATGCCGTTCTCATGCGCGAAACGCTCCATGGCGCGGCGGACCTTTTACAGTGGTGCCTCGACGCCGGAGTCGAATTGCGGTTCATCGAACAAATGCCTCTCGATGCAGACCATGCTTGGGCGCGCGAGAACATGGTGACTGCGGCTGAATTGCTGTCGGTATTGAGTGACCGTTTCGAATTGGCCGCAATCGGTCGCGAAGACCCGTCGGCTCCTGCTGAAGAATGGCGTGTCAACGGGACTGAAATGACGGTGGGGATCATCGCTTCGGTGACGCGCTCGTTCTGCAGTGATTGCGATCGGACGCGAATGACTGCAGAGGGGACAATTCGGTCATGTTTGTTCAGTGACCGTGAAGTTGATCTGCGTGCCGCGCTCAGGGCCGGAGCAAGTGACGACGAACTTGCGGATTTGTGGCGCGGTGCGATGTGGAACAAGTGGGCAGGGCACGGCATCGACGCCGCGGACTTCGTTCCGCCGGAAAGAAGTATGGGAGCGATTGGTGGCTGATCCGCATTCGATCTCGGTTCGTTACTTTGCTGCTGCAGCGGATGTATCCGGTTGCCGTAGCGAGGTAGTCGCCATTTCGCCCGACAACACACTTGCCGAGTTGGTGGCGGTCTTGGTCGGGCGATACGGACCGGAGATGGAGCGAGTGCTGTCGGTCTCGGCTTTCCTCGTCGGTGACGAGTTGACCCGCGACGTCTCTCGAGCCTCCGGTAGCGCTGTCGATATTCTTCCGCCTTTCGCTGGAGGCTAGTCCGAGAATTGCCGGCGTAGCTATTTGTGGGCTGCCGTCGTATTGTCCTTTTTCGGTTTCCCGGTCCAAATATTTATATCTTGATCACTCCAGCTCAAGTGGCATCTATCTCCGTTTTCTCCATTGTTGGTCAATTGTCCAGCATTGGTCGTTTTGTTTAGTTTCTCCTACTTTTGGGGGAGTAAATGCACTTCTAATTGCCCAGGTGAATTGTCATCTGTTTGGATGACAAAAGAAATACCTTCGCTGTTGGTAATTTTCGACATGTGTTAATTTTGGCGCAATTCCACTCGGGATATGTGAAAGGTATTTCAATGTCGATTAATTCCACGCGCCGTGTCGGAGTCGTCGTAGCGCTCCTCGGGGCAGCTGCACTCACCGCTCCGGCAATTGCTACTGCGCTTCCGTCCACCGGTTCTCTCGGCTCTTCTGCGCCGGAAGCCTCGTGCTCGACCCTGTCCACCGAAGCGACGCCGAACGGGTGGGGCATCCCGTTCACCGACGAGAAGGATCAGACCGCGTCGTACTCGGCCGACAACGTTCTCGACAAGGACGGTTCACTGAAGCTGGCCGTCGACGGTACCGGCGATCGTTCGGTTTCCTACCATTCGGCCGGCGGTATCAAGCTGTCCGACGCAGTCAGCAAGGCGATCGGTTTCGCCGAGCGCGCCGCCACGCCGACTGCGGCGTTCCAGCTCCGCCTCACCGGAACCACCGGCGGAAAGTTCGAGAACGGATTCACCACCCTGGTGTGGGTCCCGGGACCGGACGCGACGCCGACGGCTGACGGCGGCGTTCACGCGGATCTCCAGAAGGGCGTGTGGTGGAGCACTCAGAACATCGACGGCGCCAAGGACCGCGTGTCAGTGCCTTTGGCTGACATCGTCGCCGCGAACCCGAAAGCGGTAGTCGACCACTACGGCGTCAGTGTCGGGACCGGTTCCGCTGCCACCTCGACGCTGGTCGATGCGGTGCAGTTCAACGGATGCACCACCAACTTCGCGAAGAAGGATCCGGCTTCGGGAACGGGTTCGCTGGGCGACGTCTTCGGCAGCCTGTTCGGTAGCTAGTCGCTGGTAAGAGTTACTTCCACCAGTCATCCAGGGGTGTGACCGGCACCGTGCGCTTGTGACGAGTGTTGGCGAACATCTTCTCGAGCTTTTCGGCTACCTCGGAGGAAACGTCCTTTCCTTCGAGGTAGTCGTCTATCTGTGAGTACGTGACGCCGAGGGCAACTTCGTCGGGCAGCGCGGGTCGGTCGTCCTCGAGGTCGGCGGTCGGCACCTTGCGCCACGTGCTCTCGGGTGCGCCCAATTCCTGCAGTAGCGCAGCGCCCTGACGTTTGCTCAGGCCGGTGAGCGGCGTGATGTCGACGCCGCCGTCACCGAATTTCGTGAAGAAGCCGGTAATCGCTTCTGCGGCGTGGTCGGTACCGATCACGAGGTAGCCGAGCTGACCGGCAATCGCATACTGAATGACCATTCGTTCGCGCGCCTTGATGTTGCCACGGACGAAGTCGCGTAGTTCGCCGTTCCCCAACGCCTCAGAGGCCTCACGGGCTGTGGCGTCGGCGCCAGGCTTGACGTTGACCGTGAGAGAGCGGTCCGGCTTGATGAAGCCGAGTGCGATCTGAGCATCGGATTCGTCGGCCTGCGCGCCATAGGGGAGTCGAACGGCGACGAACTCGGCCTCGTGGCCTTCTTCACGAAGTTCAGTGACCGCGCGTTGGGCGAGGGCTCCGGCGAGCGTGCTGTCCTGACCGCCGCTGATTCCCAGAACGAACCCTTTGGCGGGGGTCGAGCGCACGTAGTCCTTCAGGAACTGGACTCGCGCGCGAACCTCCGCTGCGGCGTCGATTGTCGGCTTTGTGCCGAGTTCTTCGATGATGCTTTCACGCAGTGTGGCCATGAATGGACTCTAGCGATGTGAGCAGGCGCGTGCAGTGCCACCGTATCCGGGGCGGTACGGTCGCGCACATGAGTGCGAACAACGTTCTGGTGGTCAGTGCGACGAAGTCGGAAGCGGCATACGTGCCGCAAGGATACGAACTGCTGATCACGGGGATTGGAAAGGTCAGTGCTGCAACAGCAGTCGCCTCTGCTCTCGCGCGGTACGAGCGGGAGAATCTGCCGCTGGTCGTCAACATCGGGACCGCCGGTGCGCTGCACGCGCACTACGGTGGCCTCTATGTTCCCGGGGTTGTCATCAATCACGACATCAGCAGCACCGCGATCCGAGCGCTGGGGCACGACGTCGCGGACCGTTTGGTGCTCGCCGGCGGTGACGACTCGGTGTTGGCGACCGGCGACGCATTCATCGCCGACACTGCGACCCGGGACGCTCTCGCTCAGCGAGCCGATCTGGTCGACATGGAGGGGTTTGCCATCGCATTCGCCGCGCAGGCTGCGGGTGCTACCTGCCGACTCGTCAAACATGTCAGCGATCACGCGGACGACTCGGCCTTGGACTGGCCCGCGATGATCGATGCCAGCGCCCGCGAATTGGGGCGCTGGCTGCTCGACAACGTCTGATCGAGCCTGCAGCGTCTGGTCAAGCCTGCGCAGTCAGTATCAATCCGGTGTTGTCGGGCTTGCGCAGGGTCAGTGTGTCGGCGTCGACGGTGTAGCTCACTTCACCGTCGAGTAGCGCCAGGATCTGACGCTCGATGTCCATGTTCTCCTCGGGGCAGGCCATTCGCGTGGTTGCCATCGGCGTGAACGTGACTGTGGTGTCGGATACCTGGGCGCTTCCGGTCATGCGATTGCATCCGGTGGTTCCGCTGACAGAACCGTCTGCGGCAATCGTGAGTTCGGGAGCTGACGTCTCCAGAGCCAGGCTCGTACTGATCGCATCGGGACCGATGAGTGACGTGACGGTCCACGTCGTGCCCTGGAGCGCTCGATCCGGCGTGACGATCTTCTTGTCCTGCAGAGTCACTGTGGCGTCGTCCGATGTCAGGGTGAGGGTGTCGCCGTCGAGGCTCCACGTCGGCGCGGAGGTCAGCAATGTTGTTGTCCAGGCGTCGGATTCGGCGATGCCGGGAGGGCAGCCCATCATGGTCGACGCCATGGTGCCGGTGGTCAGCTTGCCTTCGGTGAACTCGACCGAGCCGTTTGCCGTGTTGCATCCGGCGCTCGCGGACACTCGACCCGCTTGGCTGAAATCGAGAGTCAGCGGGCCGCCGCCGGGAATTTGTGTTCCGTCGACGGAGGTCGAGATGAAGACGCGGCCGGAGGGGTCCGTCTTGTCCTCGGGGGAGTCGGACGAAGCGGAGCAACCGCTTACCGCGGCGATGATCAGGAGGCCGATGACGGCAGCTGCGATGCGCATGGGCTCACATTAAGTGGTGGGACGGATCTGGGGAGTCAACATCGAGTAACGCGCCGGGCAAGGTCTTCCCAGCCGGCGGCCAGGCGCTCGGTGGTCATCCCGAGATCGCGCACCTGATGAAGGACAAGTGACGCTTCGAGCGGTGCCAACAGTGCTGAAGCGAGCAGATCGAGGTCGCCCTCGACGCCGGCTCCTCGAAGAAGTCCGATGACGTGAGCGATGCCGAGTGCTCGTGCCGGACCGCCGAAGCGGTATTCAGGAGCGTTTTCCGCCGCTCGGAGGACTTCGCCCTGTACTTCCACCATGGCGATCCGGGCTCGTCCGAACGCGATGAGGCGCTCGATCGGCGGCGCGCCCGGACCCAACGGTGGGGGGCCGAACATGAATGCCTGCTGCAGTTCTCGCTCGGTGTGATCGAGCAGTGCCTGCATCAGTCCCGATCGATTGCCGAAGCGCCGAAAAACTGTGCCCTTGCCCACACCGGCCCGGCACGCAACGGCATCCATCGTGACCGCGTCGACACCTCGCTCGGCGACGAGGAGGGCTGCGGCGTCGAGCAGAAGTACGCGGTTACGTGCTGCGTCACCGCGCTCGACGGGTACGGCGCCGATCTGGGGGAGGGGGATTGCGCTCACGGGATCAGGTTACAGGGCCGGGGAATGTAAGTGGACCGCGGTCCGTTTAGTTGATATAACTTTCAACCGGAGCCACCAACCGCACCACTCTCGAAGGAATCTCGTTATGTCACAGACCAATGTTCTCGTTCTCGTCGGCAGCCTGCGCGCCGGATCCGTCAATCGCCAGCTTGCCGAGACGGCTGTGTCCGCCGCACCCGAGGGTGCAACGCTGACGGTCTTCGAAGGCCTCGCCGACGTCCCCTTCTACAACGAAGACATCGACGTCGAGGGTGCTTCCATTCCCGCTGTCGACGCACTGCGCGCCGCTGCGAGCGACGCTGACGCGTTCCTGCTCGTCACCCCCGAATACAACGGCACCATCCCCGCAGTTCTGAAGAACGCCATCGACTGGATCTCGCGTCCGTACGGTGTCGGTGCCGTCAAGGACAAGGCCGTCGCAGTCATCAGCGCTTCGCCCAGTGGCAACGGCGCCAAGTGGGCACACGAAGACACCACCAAGGCAGTCCGCATCGCCGGCGGCAAGGTCGTCGAGGACACCGCACTGAGCATCGGTGGAACCGGCGCACTGTTCGGTGAGCTGCACCCGCGTGAGAACGCAGAGGTGCTCGCTCAGGTCTCCAAGGTCGTCTCCGACCTCGTCGACGCCAGCAAGCAGCTCGTCAACGCGTAATCCGTTTCACGAGCGAGGGCCATGCCGGAAGGTATGGCCCTCACTCGTATGCGATTCGCGCCCGTATGTGCGCTAGAGCCCTTCGCGTTCCATAGCGTCGTCGACGGCGTCGCGAACCGCTTCGAAATCCTTGCCGGCCATCATCGCTTCGCCCATCGCGGCGTCGATACGGTCGGCGACGACGGCGTACCGACGCTCCCAGTTCTCCTTGTCCTCCCGCCAGTAACCCATCACGTGCATGCGGGGTGCCGGGATTTCCCATGTTCGACGCAGATGGGCGCGGATGCGTCTGGCGGTCGCGGCCTCGACTGCGCACCAGATGTAGCCCTCGCCGGGAGGCAGGGGAATGGCGGCCAATTCGGCGAGTAGTGAGTCTGCTTCGTCGATCCATCGGTAGTGAGCGTCGGCGCGCGTCGTGAACGTCTGCTGTTCGCTCGGCGCGGGCACCTGTGCAATGACGTGGATCGGTAGATCGTCGGGTGCTTCTTCCAAGATCCGCCCGATCGCAGGCAGCGCGGCGTGATCGGCGACGAGTAGCAGCCAGTCGCACTCTGCTGGCGGCTTGAACCACCCGCTCGCAGTCGAAAGATGGACGGTCTCGCCCGGTTGCGCATTCTCGGCCCAGAGCGCAGCTCCGCCGTGGCCGTGGAGAACGAAGTCGATCTCCAGTTCGTTCTTCGAGGGCTGCCAGCGCCGGACCGTGTAACTACGGGCGTGAGGGGGGTCGAGGGGGAATCTGACGAGCACCCGTTCGTCGGGGCTCCCGCTCGTCTCGAAGTCGCTCAGGCCCGCACCGCCGAAGGTGATTCTGCGCATCTTAGGTGTCACCTGCTGCGTTCTCGTCACGGTTGCCTGGTGGCGCGGAGCCTCGTCCTTCGGGGGTGTTTCCACGACGCTCATGGTAGGTCCGAGTAGTGGTTTTCAGATGCTGTCGGGCCTGCGGCCGAAATGTGACGGGCGACACGCCGACGCGCCGGAAGATGTGTGCGCTGAACTGGGGCTACCTGGGAATTTCAACGATGTGACTCACAACATCTCGCGTTATGTGTTTCTGTCGGCCACTAGGTGTAGTGTCTTGAGCACTGAGAGACCACAACGCGGAACGCCTCGAGCGAGACTCCGGCAATCGGTCGAATCGGTGCTGAACATCACTACATCGGCCTTTGTTGGCTAAGCGAAAGAGGGACTCTCATGAGCATCACCGTCTACACCAAGCCCGCTTGCGTTCAGTGCAATGCCACCTACCGCGCCCTCGACAAGGCCGGTCTCGAATACAACATCATCGACATCACCGAGGATGCCGAAGCCCGCGACTACGTCATGGCTCTCGGGTACCTCCAGGCGCCCATCGTGGTTGCCGGTGAAGATCACTGGTCGGGTTTCCGTCCCGATCGCATCAAGACCCTGACCGTCGCTGCTTGAAGCGCCGCAGTGTCGGCGGTGGACACCTCCGCCGACACATCTGAGTAGTTCCGGGCACCGTACAAGAAAATGGTGACAACCGATGACTTCGCTGGTCTATTTTTCCAGCGTGTCGGAGAACACCCACCGATTCGTTCAACGTCTCGGCCTGCCTGCGACACGTATACCTATCCATGACCGTGACGGCTCATTTCGTGTAGACGAGCCCTATGTGCTGATTCTGCCCACCTATGGTGGCGGGGTCACCGTGACAGGGCGCGACACCAGTTATGTGCCGAAGCCGGTCATTCGTTTTTTGAACAATCCACACAACAGGTCGTTGATCAGAGCAGTGATCGCGGCGGGAAACACCAATTTCGGTGAGTCCTTTTGCTATGCAGGAAACATCATTTCCCAGAAATGCCACGTTCCTTTTCTGTACCGGTTCGAACTCATGGGCACTGCCGAGGATGTCGACCGAGTACGAGAAGGCTTGGGGGAGTTCTGGAATCATCTCGAAACAGAGAAGGAGCACGGGCAGTGGCGCCAACCATCACTGACACGATCGCGGCAGGAAGCGTAGAGCGTGATGCACGCGGCGGCGATTCCACCAACGGTCTCGACTACCACGCACTCAATGCCATGCTCAACCTGTACGGCGCCAACGGTGAGATCCAGTTCGAGATGGATGTCGCTGCAGCCCGTCAGTACTTCTTGCAGCACGTCAACCAGAACACCGTGTTCTTCCACAACCTCGACGAGAAGCTGGACTACCTCGTCGAGGAAAACTATTACGAGCCCGAGGTTCTCGATCAGTACTCACGTACTTTCGTGAAGTTCCTGATCGATCACGCGTACGCCAAGAAGTTCCGCTTCCCGACGTTCCTGGGTGCATTCAAGTACTACACCTCCTACACGCTCAAGACCTTCGACGGTAAGCGCTACCTCGAGCGTTTCGAAGATCGTGTCTGCATGGTTGCGCTCACCCTGGCCGCAGGCAACGAAGACCTGGCCGTCGAACTCGTCGACGAGATCATCGCCGGACGCTTCCAGCCCGCCACCCCGACGTTCCTGAACTCGGGCAAGAAGCAGCGCGGTGAGCCCGTGTCCTGCTTCCTGCTTCGTATCGAAGACAACATGGAGTCCATCGGCCGCTCCATCAACTCGGCACTGCAGCTGTCCAAGCGCGGTGGCGGAGTTGCCTTGCTGCTCACCAATGTTCGTGAGCACGGCGCCCCGATCAAGAAGATCGAGAACCAGAGTTCGGGTGTCATCCCGATCATGAAGCTTCTCGAGGACTCGTTCTCCTACGCCAACCAGTTGGGTGCGCGTCAGGGCGCCGGCGCCGTGTACCTCCATGCGCACCACCCCGACATCTACCGCTTCCTCGACACCAAGCGTGAGAACGCCGACGAGAAGATCCGCATCAAGACGCTCTCTCTCGGCGTCGTGATCCCGGACATCACTTTCGAACTGGCGAAGAAGAACGAGGACATGTACCTGTTCTCGCCGTACGACGTCGAGCGCATCTACGGAGTTCCGTTCTCCGACATCAACGTCTCCGAGAAGTACTACGAGATGGTCGACGACAAGCGAATTCGCAAGTCCAAGATCAAGGCTCGCGAGTTCTTCCAGACCGTCGCCGAATTGCAGTTCGAATCGGGCTACCCCTACATCATGTTCGAGGACACGGTGAACCGGGCAAACCCGATCGAAGGCAAGATCACTCACTCGAACCTGTGCTCGGAGATCCTGCAGGTTTCGACGCCTTCACTGTTCAACGACGACCTGTCCTACTCGAAGGTCGGCAAGGACATCTCCTGCAACCTGGGTTCGCTGAACATCGCGAAGACCATGGACTCGCCCGACTTCGCCAAGACCATCGAAGTGTCGATCCGCGGATTGACGGCAGTGTCCGACCAGACGCACATCTACTCGGTGCCGTCGATCGAGCAGGGCAACAACGACTCTCACGCCATCGGCCTCGGTCAGATGAACCTGCACGGATACCTCGCTCGTGAGCGGATCTTCTACGGCAGCGAAGAAGGCATCGACTTCACGAACATCTACTTCTACACCGTGCTGTTCCACGCACTGCGTGCGTCGAACAAGATCGCCATCGAGCGCGGCTCGTACTTCAAGGGTTTCCCGGAGTCGAAGTACGCCTCGGGTGAATTCTTCGACAAGTACACCGACCAGGTCTGGGAGCCTGCAACCGACAAGGTTCGCGGACTCTTCGCCGATGCGAAGCTGCACATCCCCACCCAGGACGACTGGCGTGAGCTGAAGGCTTCGGTTCAGAAGCACGGTATCTACAACCAGAACCTTCAGGCCGTCCCGCCGACCGGCTCGATCTCGTACATCAACTACTCCACCAGCTCTATCCACCCGGTGGCGTCGAAGATCGAGATCCGCAAGGAAGGCAAGATCGGTCGCGTCTACTACCCGGCGCCCTACCTGACCAACGACAACCTGGAGTACTACCAGGATGCCTACGAAATCGGGTACGAGAAGATCGTCGACACCTATGCTGCCGCAACGCAACACGTCGACCAGGGCCTGTCGCTGACGCTGTTCTTCAAGGACACCGCCACCACCCGCGACATCAACAAGGCGCAGATCTACGCGTGGCGTAAGGGCATCAAGACGCTGTACTACATCCGTCTGCGTCAGATGGCACTCGAAGGCACCGAGGTCGAGGGCTGCGTTTCCTGCATGCTGTAAAGGGCTCTGCCCCGTGCGCCTTTTCGGTAGTGGTTACTACCGAAAAGGCGCACAGGGGTATCAGGCCGGCGGACGGCCTGGACCGTGCATCTTGCCGGCATTCTTCGGCATTCGACCGTGCTCGGTGAGTGCGCGCCGAAGAAGAAACTCGATCTGGGCGTTGGTACTTCGGAGATCGTCGGCGGCCCAGCGGGCAAGCGCGTCGTGCACCGCTGGGTCCAACCGAAGCAGGATCTTCTTACGCTCCGATCTCGGAGCTGGATCCGTGGCCATGTGGCCTTTCCTTTACTGGTAGAGCGAACCGGTGTTCAGCACCGGTTGTGCGTCGCGGTCGCCGCACAGCACGACCAGAAGGTTACTGATCATCGTGGCCTTGCGTTCCTCGTCGAGTTCGACGACGTGCTTTTCCTCGAGTTGCTTGAGTGCCATGTCGACCATGGACACCGCACCTTCGACGATTTGCTTGCGGGCGGCGATCACTGCACCCGCTTGCTGGCGCCGAAGCATTGCGCTGGCGATCTCGGGTGCATACGAGAGCCTGTTGATGCGTGTCTCGATAACTTCGACACCCGCCGCACGCACGCGGGCGTGAACCTCCTCCGACAAGGTGGTGGTGATGATATCGGCGTTCTCGCGCAACGAGACTCGGCCTTCGGCGTCGTACGGGTAGCTGCCGGCGATATGGCGGACGGCCGCCTCGGTCTGCACCGAGACGAACTCCTCGTAGTCGTCCACCTGGAATGAAGCGAGCGCTGTGTCGGCAACTTGCCAGACGACCACCGCCGAGATCTCGATGGGATTTCCGTCGGCGTCGTTCACTTTCGCCTGACCGGTCTCGTGGTTTCGGATGCGCGTCGAGATCGATCGACGGACAGTCAGCGGATTTGTCCATCGCAGGCCCGGCGTGCGCAGGGTGCCGCTGTACGAGCTTCCCAGGAGTTGAAGGACTCGGGCTTGATTCGGTTGCACCAAGGTCAGGCCCATCAGCAGGGGGAGTGACGCGATGAACAGCACCACACCGACCGGAATCAGGGCGAAGAGTCCCAGAACTCCGCCAACGACGGACAGCGCGATTCCGGCCAGGAAGAGAAGGACGCCGCCGAGGAGCATCCAGCTGCCGGACAGGTCCCAGCCTGGGCGTTCGGCGATCGTTGTGGTGGCGACTCCGGTCGGTTTCTCGGCCACGGTGGGTGTGCTGGTCATGCGAGACTCGCTTTCCATCGGTAAGTGATATTTAATTGATATCACATTTTTTGTGCTCGCGGAGGGGCGCGTGCGACACATGTTGTTGTGTTGGCATCGCGGACCCGACACAACGGGTAGTGTTCAGGCAAGCCAACATTCGGCAGTATCTCTCTCGCTAGGTAGGAATTATGGTCAAGCTGGTCAGTCGCGTTTCCGCCATCAACTGGAATCGCGTCCAGGACGAGAAGGACGCCGAGGTATGGGATCGCCTCGTCAGCAATTTCTGGCTGCCCGAAAAGGTGCCGGTCTCCAACGACATCCCGTCCTGGGGAACGCTGACCGCGCAGGAGCAGCAGCTCACCATGCGCGTCTTCACGGGCCTGACGCTGCTCGACACCATCCAGGGAACGGTCGGCGCCGTCAGCCTCATCCCGGACGCGATCACTCCCCACGAAGAAGCGGTGTACACCAACATCGCCTTCATGGAATCGGTGCACGCGAAGAGTTACAGCTCGATCTTCTCGACGCTGTGCTCCACCCCGGACATCGACGACGCGTTCCGCTGGTCGGAGGAGAACCCCAACCTGCAGCGCAAGGCGCAGATCGTTCTCGACTACTACAACGGCGAGTCGCCGCTCAAGCGCAAGGTCGCCTCGACGCTCCTCGAGAGCTTCCTCTTCTACTCCGGCTTCTACCTGCCGATGTACTGGTCCTCGCGAGCCAAGCTCACCAACACCGCAGACCTCATCCGCCTCATCATCCGCGACGAGGCCGTGCACGGGTACTACATCGGCTACAAGTACCAGAAGGGCCTCGAACAGCTCACCGAGGCCGAGCGTGAAGAGCTCAAGAACTACACGTTCGAGCTGCTCTTCGAGCTCTACGAGAACGAGGTCGACTACACGCAGGACCTCTACGACGGCGTCGGCCTGACCGAGGATGTCAAGAAGTTCCTGCGCTACAACGCCAACAAGGCGCTCAACAATCTCGGCTACGAAGGCCTCTTCCCGAAGGACGAGACGGACGTCAATCCGGCTATCCTGTCGGCACTTTCACCGAATGCGGACGAGAATCACGACTTCTTCTCCGGCTCGGGAAGCTCCTACGTCATCGGCAAAGCCGTCAACACCGAAGACGACGACTGGGATTTCTAGAGCGACCCGCTCGGGATTTCTAGAGCGACCTATATACCGAAGCCCGACTCCTGCACACGCGGGAATCGGGCTTCGGTCGTCGATGGGGGAGTGGGTCAGCGCAGAAACCACGCTTCCGGCTTGTCCAGCAATGCTTTTGCGAGGCGCAGACGCGAGGTTTCCGTCATGTCCGAAGGCAATTCGCTCGGCGCGAACCACGCGACCTCGAGGTTTTCGTCGTCCGCCACGTGTGCATCTCCGCCGGTCCACCTGGCCAGGAAGCAGACGTCGAGGTACTGGGTCACGTCACCATTGGGGTACGTAATGGGTTCTGTGACATCGACACTCGTGATCCGAATCAATTCGGCGTCGACGCCGGTTTCTTCCTTCGCCTCCCGCACCGCCGCCGCCGACGGTTCCTCTCCGGGCTCGAGAACGCCGGACACGACGGCCCACTGACCGTTGTCAGCGCGGCGGGTGAGCAGGACCCGGCCGTCGTCGTCGCGGATCACGACGCTCACGCCGGACAGCCAGAGCGGCGCATGACCGACCTTCTCGCGCAAAGCGACAATGAATTCCGGGATCGGCATGATCAGAACCCGACCGTCACAGTTGTGGCGAGCCGCCTCGAATGTGGGAGTAGTGGTTCGTTCCGGTCAGCTCGCATATCCGTTCAAGGTTCCCTTCAAGTCCGCCAATACGGCACGGGCGGCAGTCATCCCGTTTCCGTTCCAGATTTCGTCTTCAGCGACGAACACACGCCGGTCGGTGGCGGCGGCGAGGTCCTGCCACTGGTCGCTCTTCATGATCTCGGTGCCGTAGGTACGACCGTTCGGCCCGTCGAAGAGTACGTAGATCAAGTCACCTTCGGCGGCGCTGAGATCGTCGGCCGGAATCGGTGCTGTGGTCGCATCGGTCAATCGCTGCGCCGGTGGGCGCCGGACGCCGACGTCGCTGAGAATTTGTCCGGCGAAGGATGCGGGACCCTCGATCTGCAGGTCCTTCGAACCGAACCGAACCACTGATGCCTGCGTCTGTGATGCATTCAATGCGTCGCCGAGCTGCACGACGTCCTGCTGGTAGCGGTCCAGCTCCGTCGCAGCCGCGGACGAACGGCCAAGTGCCTGGCCGGCGAGGGCGAACTGCGCTTTCCAGTACACGGGATCCGAGCCGGCGAACACGGTGGGGGCAATGGCGTCGAGTTGCCCGTACAAACCGTCGGACGCCGGACTGGACCCGAGAATCAAGTCCGGCGCGGCGGCCTTCACGGCGTTGACGTCGGGTGCGCTCACGGGGCCGACGCTCGGAATCTCCGAGATGCCGAAACCGAGGTACGACGGTTGAGGCGAGTCGACACCGGTTGCGGCGCCCACTACCCGCTCCCACAGACCGAGGGCGCACACGGCGTCCATCGAGACACTGTCGAGGACCACGATCCGTTGGGGATCGGAAGGAACCTCGGTTTCACCCGCAGTGTGTACGACTCGACGCTTCACCCCGGGGCCCGCTCCCGGGTCGGCTTGCGTCGGCGTCGGGCACGCGGTGGCGGTGTCGCGTTCGATGCCCATCACGCCGGCACCGGCGATCGACGTAGTGGTCCGGACGATGGTGCTCGCGGGATCATCCGACGAGTCGGACGAGCAACCACCGAGGACGAGCATCGTGGCGGCGATCCCCAGGATCGAGACACGACGAATGGACGTGCGGGCGGTCGTGCGTGAGAGAACAGACGTGCGTGAGAGAACAGACAAGTCGACGGCTTCCTGTGTGAGCGGGCGCCGTTCAGGTTAGCTGTTCGACTCAGCTGTTCTGCTTGTCCACCTCGAACGTGTCCGAGAGGTCGTCGAGGATCATGTGGGCGCCCTGGATGCTGACCGGCGACATCCAACGTGAATCGTCCACGTCGACCTTGCGTCCTCGAAGGGTCTGCCACAGCGGGCTCTCGAGGAACGGCTTCGCGGCTTCGGCGCTCTTGCCCTCGGCGTCCTGCCAGGTGCTGATGAAGATGACGTCCGCGTCGGCTTCGTTGATCAGCTCGGGGCTGATCTTCATCATGATGTTTCCGGCATCGGCGGGGTCAGGTCCCTGGTTGTCCGGGCGCTTCAATCCGGCGTCCTGGAGGACGATGCCGCTGAACGAGGTGGTGCGGTAGAGGCGTGCCGTCGGTTCACCGGCGAATCGGACTACCGAGATGACCGGGTTGTTCGCCTTCTCGTTGATTTCCTTGCCGACGATGGCTGCGCGGGTTTCGTACTCGGTGATCTTCGCCTCGGCCAGTGACTCCTTGCCCAGCGCTTGACCGACCAGGCGGATGTTGTCCTTCCACGTCGGGCCGGTCGTCTGAGTGAAGACGGTGGGTGCGATTGCGGACAGTTGTTCGTAGTTCTTCCCGTCGCGGACCTCGGCGGAGATGATGAGGTCTGGCTGCAGTGCGGCGATCTTCTCGAGGCTTGCACTGCTGACCGTGCCGACCGAGACGGCGTCCGCGGCGAATTCCTCCCGCGAGGATCCGAGGTAGTCGGGCAGACCGGGCTCGCGGTAGTCGACGTAGCCGACGAGCGGGGATTCGAGGAGAAGGACGGCGTCGGTGAAGCTGTTGTCGAGCGCGACGATCCGCTGGGGTGCGGCCGGGATTTCGGTGCTTCCGCGGAAGTGCTCGACGGTGCGGGGGAATGCGCCCGACTCGGTCGAGGTGGTGGTTGCAGCGGGCTCGTCGTTACTCGAGCAGGCTGGAACGACCAAGGCGATCGAGGCTGCGACGGCTACCAGCGCGGCGCGGCGGGGAAAGAATTTCACTGAATACTCCTGAGGTGAGTTAGGCGAGGGTGACCTTATCAGTGGAGGAGTTGGCCGAAAACGGACACCGACCGAATTCTTCGACGCGCACGACACGCCGATTCGGAAGTGGGTTCGGACTCCCGGGGGAACATAAACCGCAGGTCGTTCGTTCGGTGCCGTGAAAAACGGATGCTCGAGTACGACGCAGAGTAGGACCGGGTCGCGGTGCCTCGGAGTCACGGTCTACGATTCGATGAGCGCAAGCCAGAAGCCGTTGTCCGCAGCCCGGGCGACGGACCCTGCGGGCGCAACCAAGGGCTCTTTGACGGAGTCTGCGGAGCGACCAAAGGCACATTCAGGAGGATCAGTGACTGCCGTAGCGCCCCAGCCAGTCCCCACGATAGCGCCGGCCAGGCCTTACCCGCCGCGGCAGGGACCCAAGGGCTCATTCATTTTCAAGATGATCACGACCACCGATCCCAAGGTGCTCGGAATCATGTACTTGGCGACTTCCATCGCCTTCTTCCTCATCGGTGGCCTCATGGCACTGATGATGCGTGCCGAACTTGCTGTACCCGGCATGCAGTTCCTTTCCAACGAACAGTTCAACCAGCTGTTCACCATGCACGGCACGATCATGCTGCTGCTGTACGCGACCCCGATCGTCTTCGGCTTCGCGAACTACATTCTTCCGCTCCAGATCGGTGCACCCGACGTCGCGTTCCCGCGTCTGAACGCGTTCAGCTACTGGCTGTACCTGTTCGGCGCGATCATCACGACGGCCGGATTCGTCACGCCCGGTGGCGCAGCAGACTTCGGTTGGACGGCATACACGCCGCTGACCAGCGCGCTGCACAGCCCCGGCGTCGGCGCCGACCTGTGGGTCTTGGGTCTGGCTGTCGCCGGCCTCGGCACCATCCTCGGTGGCGTCAACATGGTCACCACCGTGATTTGCCTGCGCGCACCCGGTATGACCATGTTCCGCATGCCGATCTTCACCTGGAACATCTTCATCACCAGCATCCTGATCCTGCTGGCGTTCCCGCTGCTGACCGCTGCATTCATGGGCCTGTTCGTCGACCGCCATCTCGGCGGGCACATCTTCGACCCGGCAACGGGCGGTGTGCTCCTGTGGCAGCACCTGTTCTGGTTCTTCGGTCACCCCGAGGTGTACATCATCGCGCTGCCGTTCTTCGGCATCGTCTCGGAGATCTTCCCGGTCTTCAGCCGTAAGCCGATCTTCGGCTACAGCGGCCTGGTGTACGCAACGTTGGCCATCGCCGCTCTGTCGATCGCTGTGTGGGCTCACCACATGTATGCGACCGGCGCTGTTCTCCTGCCGTACTTCTCGTTCATGACATTCCTGATCGCTGTGCCGACAGGTGTGAAGATCTTCAACTGGATCGGAACGATGTGGAAGGGGCAATTGACCTTCGAATCACCGATGCTGTTCTCGATCGGCTTCCTGATCACCTTCCTCTTCGGTGGTCTGTCGGGCGTCATCCTCGCGAGCCCGCCGCTCGACTTCCACGTCACGGACAGCTACTTCGTCGTCGCCCACTTCCACTACGTGGTCTTCGGTACGGTCGTGTTCGCCACGTACGCCGGTATCTACTTCTGGTTCCCGAAGATGACCGGCCGCATGATGGACGAGCGCCTCGGCAAGTGGCACTTCTGGACCACGTTCGTCGGCTTCCACGGCACGTTCCTCGTCCAGCACTGGCTCGGTGCCGAAGGTATGCCGCGTCGTTACGCCGACTACCTGCCCTCGGACGGGTTCACGGTGCTGAACTCGGTGTCCACGATCTTCGCCTTCGTACTCGGTGCCTCGACGCTCCCGTTCATCTGGAACGTCTTCAAGAGTTACCGCTACGGCGAAGTGGTCACCGTCGACGATCCGTGGGGCTACGGAAACTCGCTGGAGTGGGCGACAACCTGCCCGCCGCCGCGTCACAACTTCACCGAGTTGCCGCGCATCCGCAGCGAGCGTCCGGCCTTCGAGCTGCACTACCCGCACATGGTGGAGCGAATGCGCGCAGAAGCGCACGTCGGCCCCGGTCACGGTGGGAAGAACGCCAGCACCGTGCTCGAAGATGCTCGTCACGAGCCGCTCACAGTCGGGGACGAAGGCGACCCCGGCACCGACAGCCGCTCCTGAGCGAAGTAACACACTGAAGTAATCAGCGAAGGCCCCGCCCGAGTAACGGGTGGGGCCTTTCGCTTGGCACAATAGTGACGATCAAGACGCGAACGAAGAAACGATCGGAGTTTTCGGTGGGTGCCTCTGACACCACTGTTCTGGTGACTGTGACCGGGCCGGACCGCCCTGGCGTCACCTCGGTACTGTTCGCGGCGCTGTCGCGGCACGATGTGCGTCTGCTCGACGTGGAGCAGGTGGTGATTCGAGGTCGACTGACACTCGGCGTCATGGTGGCCTGCCCGAACGATCCCGAAGCCCTTCAGGAAGAGCTCGAACAGGCGATGGCGACGGTCGGAATGAACGTCGACATCGAAATCGGTGCCGATCCAGGTCGACCTGCAGTGTCCACTCACGCGGTCGTTGTTCTCGGCAGCCCCGTCAATGCCCGCGCAATGCGCTCGGTGGCACGCGAACTCGCGAAGCAGGGCGCCAACATCGACTCCATCCGTGGTGTCGCCGACTATCCGGTCACCGGCCTCGAACTCAGCGTCAGCGCAGCCGATACTGTCGACGGCGACGCGAAGCTGCGTACCGGACTCGCCGAGGTCGCCGCTCTCGAAAACGTCGACATCGCAGTCGAGCGCGCAGGACTGGCTCGCCGGGCCAAGCGTCTGATCGTGTTCGACGTGGACTCGACGCTCGTACAGGGCGAGGTCATCGAGATGCTCGCCGCGAAGGCCGGCGTCGAGGACGAGGTCCGCGCCGTCACCGAAGCTGCGATGCGCGGCGAGATCGACTTCACCGAATCACTGCACCAGCGTGTGGCGACACTCGCCGGTCTCGACGCCTCCGTCATCGACGAGGTGGCAGAGAGCATCGAACTGACGCCGGGTGCGCGCACCACGATTCGCACCCTGCGCCGCCTCGGATTCCACTGCGGCGTGGTGTCCGGCGGTTTCCGCCAGGTCATCGAAGGCCTCGCACACGAACTCGAACTGGACTTCGTGCACGCCAACACCCTCGAGATCGTCGACGGCAAGCTGACCGGACGTGTGATCGGTGAAATCGTCGACCGCGCTGCGAAGGCCGTCGCGTTGCGCAAGTTCGCCGATCAGGTCGGTGTGCCGATGGAACAGACCGTCGCCGTCGGTGACGGTGCCAACGACATCGACATGCTCAACGCCGCGGGACTGGGTGTGGCGTTCAACGCCAAGCCCGCGTTGCGGGAGGTCGCGGACGCGGCTTTGTCGCATCCCTTCCTCGATGCTGTGCTGTTCATTCTCGGTGTGACCCGCGACGAGGTCGAGGCTGCGGACGCCGTCGACGGTGGCGTACGACGCGTACCGATTCCATGAGTTCCGATCCAGCAGTCAGTTCCGATCCAGCAGTCAGTTCCGATCCAGCAGTGAAGTCCGGCCCCGATTCTCGCTGGAGCGAGCGCCACGCGGTGTTGGCCGCTGGGTACGGTGGGCGAGACGATCCCGCGGATCCGGCACTGGTGTTGGCGATGCCGATCATTCTCCACATCCCGAAGGCAGACCCGCCGAAGCGCACTGCACTGCTCGAGGCTGCCGCAACGGCGGCAGTGGCGCTGTGCCTGGACGAACGCGTCGGGTTCACCGAAGACGGGGAGCCCGGCCCGTGGCACGAGGACTATTCGGCGTGGGTGGGTGCCCGGATCCGGAAAGTGTCTCGCCGAGCGCGTGGAGCCCAGTGGCTCGCCGCGCAAGAGGTACCGGGAATCACCGTCGACGTGGATGGCGCCCAGGCGCGGGCTCTGGTTCCCGGGCCGGTCGGAGAACTGGACCCGCGAATCAAGAAGTTGCAGATCGGTGGCACCGACCTGGAGCACGACGAGCCTGGCCAGCCCGAGCCCGGTCTTCCGGTGCTGTGGATCGACTCGGAGCTCGAGATGACGGTAGGCAAGGCGTCGGCACAGGTAGGGCATGCCTCGATGTTGTTGGCAGCGGCCATGTCCGAGAAACAGTGCTGGGTATGGGCGCAGAACGACTTTCGCTGCTCGGTACGCGACGCAAGTCCGAAACAGTGGGCCGAGGCAGTAGACCGATTGAAGCGGTCGGAGGCTGTCGCGGTTCGTGATGCGGGCTTCACGGAAGTGGCACCAGGCTCCATGACAGTCATTGCGGTTCCTTAGAGACCTAACCGACCAGTCCAGTATCGACAACTTGGCTATGGATGAACAGTCCAGTGGCCTTCAAGATAGTCGAGTGTTGATACGGAGATTCGCCTCGCTGTTCGTTGGTCTGTGGTTGTACGGCTTCTCGATGGCCATGATGATCACAGCCGGCCTCGGACTGGACCCCTGGGATGTGTTCCATCAGGGCGTGGCCGAGCATGTTTCGCTCAGTTTCGGCGTGATCACTGCGATTACCGGTGCGGTGGTACTGCTGCTCTGGATTCCGATCCGTCAGCGGCCAGGGTTCGGCACGGTCGCCAATGTCGTGATCATTGCAATCTCGGTGGATACTTCACTGGCCTTCTTGCCGGTCTTTGATTCCATGCCAGTTCGCGCCGCGATCATGGTCGCGGGAATCCTCCTCAACGGACTGGCCAGCGTTCTCTACATCGGGGCAGGCATGGGGCCGGGTCCCCGCGACGGGTTGATGACAGGACTGGTGGCGCGCACCGGCTTGTCGGTCAGGCTCGTGCGTACCAGCATCGAAATCGCGGTCCTCGCTACCGGATGGCTCCTCGGTGGAACGGTTGGCGTCGGAACAGTGTTGTACGCCTTCGGGATCGGGCCGACCATTCAATTACTGATCAAGGTGCTGCCGGATTCCATGACAGCAGCGGTTACCGGCGGACGTGTCACGGAACGTAAGGCCAAGACCGTGGGTCCGGTCAATGAGATCTCCGTGCCGACGGGAACTTCGGCCGTGGAGGCGGGTTCGCCGGTCGGTGACGCCGAATCGAACGATGCAGTCAATGTGCCGTCGAACCATTCCGGAGTGCCGACGGTGACCTGAACCGGTCCACCGGAATGCAGGATCAGGAGCCAACTGTCGTCACCGAGTGGGCGCCCGGTCCGAGTGTGAGACCGAACGTCGGCTCCGTCGATCCAGGCCTGCAGCGTTCGGTGACTCTCGTCGTACCATGCGGTGTCGTCGAACTCGACGCCGGCAGCGTCGAACCAGACGAGGTCCGGGTGCTCCAGTCTTCTTCTGCCTTCGAAGAATTCGGGCTGACGCAACGCCGGTGCCGCTCGGCGTAATCCGAACGCTCGGGAGACGAACTGCACCAACGACTGATCGGCCGCCGTCCAGTCCAGGGCCCACGAATCGGCCAGGGAGGCAAGTGTGGGAACACAATACGCGTTGTTGTTTCCGCCGAGACTGTGGCCGAACTCGTCTCCGGCGGTGAGCATCGGTGTGCCTGTCGACAGCACGAGCGTGGCCAGTAGCGCCCGTACATGACGTGCCCTGGCGTCCTGAATCTCGGGATCGGTGCTGGGGCCTTCGATTCCGTGGTTGAACGAATCGTTGTGATCGGCGCCGTCACGATTGTCTTCACCGTTGGCTTCGTTGTGCTTGTGGTTGTACGCGACCAGATCGGCGGCGGTGAACCCGTCGTGCGCTGTGACGAAGTTGATCGACGCCCATGGGCGACGGCCGCTGCCGGCAAAGATGTCCTCGGAACCGGCGAGGCGCGACGCGACCTTCCGGACGCTGGAGCCGCCGTTCCAGAACTGGCGAATAGTGCTGCGGTACTTGTCGTTCCATTCCGACCATTGGAGTCCGAAGTTTCCGACCTGGTAACCGTCGGCAGTGGCATCCCACGGTTCGGCGATGAGCTTGCACCGGGTCAGTACCGGATCGGAGGAGATGGCCGACAAGATGGACGCCCGCTGGTCGAAGCCGCCGCCGCGCGGCCTACCCAACGCGCTCGCGAGATCGAATCGGAAGCCGTCGACACCCATTTCGGTGGCCCAGTAACGGAGGCTGTCGGTGATCATGCGGACGGCGATGGGGGAGCAGGCGTCGACCGTGTTGCCGCACCCGGTCAGGTCGATGTCGCGGCCGTCGCCGTCGAGAAGGTAGTAGCCGGGGCCGTCCAAACCTCGCCAGCTGACGCTGATTCCGTCGACACTCTGCTCGCAGGTGTGGTTGTAGACGACGTCGAGGATGACCTCGATGCCTGCCGCGTGTAGTGCGTCGACCATGATCCGGAACTCGGTGACTTCGCCGCCCGGAGTTGCCGCGTATCCGGGATGCGGGGCGAAGTACGACGCCGTCGAGTATCCCCAGTGGTTGCGCATCCCTCGCTCGCGGACGCTCTGTTCGGTCAGAAACGCCTGTACGGGAAGCAGTTCCACGGCGGTGACGCCGAGTGAGACGAGGTGATCGATCACGGCCGGTGCCGTCAGGCCGAGGTACGTTCCGCGGTGGGCGGCGGGTACTCCTCGATGACTGGCGGTGTACGCGCCCACATGCAGTTCGTAGATCACGCTTTCCTCCCACGGCGTCTCGAGGCGGGCTCCGGCGGGCACGAGGCCGGGAGTCACCACGGACAGCGGCACGTGGCCGAGCGAGTCGAGGGTAGACGGGTCGCCGAAAGGATCGTCGGCGTACGACAGGAGGGCACGGTGGTCACCGAGTTCCCCCTCGATGCGGCACGCCCACGGATCGATGAGCAGCTTGTGTGGGTTCAGTCTCAGTCCGGCGCGCGGATTCCACGGGCCGCTTGCCCGAATTCCGTATCGCTGCCCCGCACCGATCCCGGCGATGATCCCGTGCCAGATTCCGTACGTGTGTTGCCGGAGTTCGACGCGATCTTCGTTTCCGTCCTGGTCGATCAGGCAGATCTGGACGCTCGACGCAGCTGGTGCGTGGACCGCGAACTGGGTTCCGGAGTCCACGATGTTGGCGCCGAGTGGGAACGGAGACCCGGGCGTCGGGGTGCGAGTTTCGATGAGAGGCGACACGCAAGATGATCCTGCCGTGAACGGCCGGAGAATGTGCGGGAAGATGTTCGGGTGCCGCTACCTGATCCAGATCTGCTCATCGATTTCGACAACGTACTCATCCGTCGGGGAGGGTCCACTCTGGTGGGGCCCGTCACCTGGAAAGTGGAGCTGGACGAGCGATGGGTGGTGCTCGGACCCAACGGTGCCGGCAAGACCTCGCTGCTGCGCATCGCGGCCGGTGAGACTTTCCCGACCAGTGGTTCTGCCCACCTCCTTGGCGAAGTTCTCGGCAAGGTCGACGTCAACGAGTTGCGCCCGCGAATCGGTTTGTCCTCGTCGTCGTTGGCGAACCGCGTGCCCGGCGACGAGAAGGTCAGCGACCTCGTCGTGTCGGCGGGCTACGCCGTTCTCGGTCGGTGGCGCGAGGAGTACGAATCCATGGACACCTCGCGCGCTGTGGAGATGCTCGAAAGCCTCGGCGCCGAGCACCTGGCGGATCGGACGTACGGGACGCTTTCCGAAGGCGAGCGCAAGCGCGTCCTCATCGCGCGAGCCTTGATGACCGATCCCGAACTTCTTCTCCTGGACGAACCCGCCGCCGGGCTCGATCTCGGTGGACGTGAGGAACTTGTGGCCAGACTCGCCGAACTGGCTGCCGATCCGGACGCCCCGGCAACCGTTCTGATCACCCATCACGTCGAGGAGATCCCGCCGGGATTCACTCACGCACTCCTTCTCAAGGAAGGGGAGGTCGTCTCTCAGGGCCTTCTGGACGACGTCATCACCGCCGAAAATCTGAGCGCGGCATTCAGCCAGTCCATCAGCCTTGACAAGGCGGACGGCAGATATTTCGCACGACGTGCGAGGCCGTCAGGAGCTCATCGCGCGTGAGCTTCAGTGGGACCTGAAATGCGGCCCAGATCACAGATCGCGTAGGTTCGCGAAGCATGGCTAACGAGAATGCAAACGCTGTCCCCGAGCCCAAGGATGCGTCGACCGTCATCTTGGTGCGCGATGCCGAATCCGGGATCGAGATCTTCCTGCTTCAACGAGTACAGGGGATGGCGTTTGCCGGGGGCATGACGGTCTTCCCCGGCGGAGGCGTCGACAAGTCCGATGCGACGGCAGAGGTCGAGTGGGCCGGACCGTCGGTCGAGTGGTGGGCCGAGCGGTTCAGCACGGATGTGGCTCGGGCGAAGGCTCTCGTCTTGGCTGCGGTGCGGGAAACGTTCGAGGAGTGCGGCGTCCTACTCGCCGGACCGACCGCGGACACCGTCGTCGCGGACACGGCCGGCTACGCCCAGGACCGAGTAGCTCTCGAAAAGCACGAGCTGTCGTTCAGCGATTTCCTGAAGAAGGAGAACCTGGTCCTGCGAACGGATCTGCTGCGGCCGTGGGCGAACTGGATCACGCCGGTGGGCGAGACCCGCCGCTACGACACGCGCTTCTTCGTCGCAGCGTCACCGACCGGACAGATCGCGGACGGGGTCACCTCCGAGGCGGCCGAGGTGCGTTGGCAGAGCCCGCAGGACGCGCTGGCGCATTGGTGGGAGGGTGGCAGCATCCTGTTGCCGCCGACGTGGAGTCAGCTGACCGAATTGGCCAAGTTCAGTTCGGTGGCGGAGATACTCGCAGCCGAGCCGGAGATTCCCGTCATCCTGCCTACGTTGATCACCGACGAGGAGACTCTGCGCGTCGAGTTCCCGAATCAGGACGGTTACTACGTCGCCGGGCCGCATCCGTGGTCGGTCAAGGCGGCAAAGTAACCTCTCGATCATGGCTGAATTTGTGACTCTCGAGGTTTCCGAAGGCATCGGCACCATCCGTCTGGCGCGCCCGCCCATGAACGCTCTGAACCGTCAGGTCCAGGACGAGTTGGCTGCTGCCGCACACGCTGCGACCGTCGACAAGGCAGTCAAGGCCGTCATCGTCTACGGCGGCGAGAAAGTCTTCGCAGCCGGTGCCGACGTCAAGGAAATGGCCGAGATGGACTACGGCCAGATCCGTGACGCGATCGGCGGCATGCAGGCCGGGCTCGGCGCCGTGGCGTCGATCCCGAAGCCGACCGTTGCCGCGATCACCGGATACGCACTCGGTGGCGGACTCGAAGTTGCACTCTCGGCCGATCGCCGGATCGTCGGAGACAACGCCAAGCTCGGAGTTCCGGAGATTCTGCTCGGAATCATTCCCGGTGGCGGCGGAACGCAGCGCCTGGCTCGTCTGATCGGACCGGCCAAGGCCAAGGATCTGGTCTTCACCGGCCGTTTCGTCGGGGCTGACGAGGCGTTGGCCATCGGTTTGGTCGACGAGGTCGTCGCTCCCGACGACGTGTACACCGCCGCTCGCACGTGGGCCTCGCAGTTCGTCGGGGGAGCGTCACGTGCGTTGGCTGCTGCCAAGGCAGCCATCGACGAGGGTCTGAACACCGACCTGGAATCCGGGCTCAAGATCGAGCAGCATCTGTTCGCCGGATTGTTCGCGACCAAGGATCAGGCGATCGGCATGGAGTCGTTCATCGCCAACGGTCCGGGCAAGGCCGAGTTCACGGGCGAGTAGGCTCCCCTAAACTAGAACTTGTTCATCTCTTACCAGCGAGTAGGATAGCCGCCATGACAGCCAGCCCGAATGACGACGCAACCGTCACGCCGCCCGCCGCTACCGACACCTCGGTAGTCGACCCCGCGCCGCGGCCGCACGCCACGGCCGAAGAGGTCGAGGCCGCTCGTAAGGACACCAAGCTCGCCCAGGTGCTCTACCACGACTGGGAAGCCGAAACCTACGACGACAAGTGGTCCATCTCGTACGACGAGCGCTGCATCGACTACGCACGTGGTCGTTTCGACGCCGTCGCGGGCGATCAGCCGCTCCCGTACGAGCGCGCCCTCGAACTGGGTTGCGGCACCGGATTCTTCCTCCTGAACCTGATGCAGGGTGGAGTCGCCAAGACCGGTTCGGTCACCGACCTCTCGCCCGGCATGGTCAAGGTCGCACTGCGCAATGCAGAAAGCCTCGGCCTTCCGGTCGACGGCCGTGTTGCCGATGCCGAGACCATTCCGTACGAGGACAACACCTTCGACCTGGTCGTCGGCCACGCCGTGCTGCACCACATTCCCGACGTCGAGAAGTCGCTGCGCGAGGTCCTTCGTGTCCTCAAGCCCGGCGGCCGTTTCGTCTTCGCCGGTGAGCCCACGACTGTCGGTAACTTCTACGCCCGCTGGCTCGGCCGCGCGACGTGGGAAGCAACCACACGCGTGACCAAGCTGCCGTTCCTGGCAGATTGGCGTCGCCCGCAGGAAGAGCTCGACGAGTCCTCTCGCGCAGCAGCGCTCGAAGCAGTCGTCGACATCCACACGTTCGACCCCACCGACCTCGAGAACATGGCGAAGTCCGCCGGAGCCGATCAGGTCCACGCTGCCACCGAGGAATTCGCCGCGGCGCTTCTCGGATGGCCGGTCCGTACCTTCGAAGCAGCTGTTCCGCCGGAGAAGCTCGGTTGGGGCTGGGGACGTTTCGCTTTCGGTGGTTGGAAGACGCTCAGCTGGGTCGACGAGAAGGTGCTCCGCCACGTCGTTCCTCGCGGATTCTTCTACAACGTCATGATCACCGGCGTGAAGCCCGGCAACTGAATTGGGTTATGACTTCACCCTCGGCGACGTCGACTATCTCGGAAGTGATTCCGGCGTAGCTGCCTTGGCCGAGGTGGATCAGCTCGAACTGTCCACGCGTACGCGTCTGGCCGACATCGGCCGGGCGCGTACGCGTTTCGGTGATCACATGCCTGCGCTCGTGGACACCGTCCTGCTTCGACGCAAGGCCGCTTCGAAACTGCCCGGCAGTGATCAGTGGTTGTTCACGGACGACGCGATGCAGCAGGCCACTCCCGGTGTTGTGGCGGCGCACCGCGCGCAGCGTCTGATCGGGCGCGACGTCCACGACGTGACGTGCTCAATCGGCGCCGAACTGCATGCCTTGACCGGAGTTGCGCATCGCGTGATCGGCAGCGACATCGATTCCGTTCGCCTGGCGATGGCACAGCGCAATGTGCCGAGCGCAGCGTTGTTGCGGGCCGACGCGCTCCGCCCGACGACACGCGACACCGTCGTACTGGCGGACCCCGCCCGGCGATCGGGCGGTCGCCGCACTCACGATCCGGCAGCGTTGATGCCGCCGCTACCGGACCTCATCGAGGCGTACTCCGGCCGTGATCTCGCGGTGAAGTGTGCTCCCGGACTCGATTTCGACAATCTGGGCTGGGACGGGGAAGTCGAGGTCGTCTCGCTCGACGGCGGCGTCAAGGAAGCATGCCTGTGGTCGACGGGACTGGCCGAGTCCGGCGTCACGCGTCGAGCTTCGGTGCTTCGCTCCGACGGGAGCGCGTGGGCGATCACCGACGCCGAGGACGACGTGATTCCGGAGCAAGCTCCGGGGGAGTGGATCATCGACCCGGACGGAGCGGTAGTGCGAGCAGGCCTCGTGCGCCACTACGCGGCCAGACACGGCCTCTGGCAGCTCGATCCACGCATCGCATATCTGACCGGTGACAGCGTCCCTGAGGGAGTTCGCGGATTCCGGATCCTCGAGCAGATCAAGTACTCGGAGAAACTGCTCAAACAGACACTGTCCAAGCGGGACTGCGGTGTGGCCGAAATTTTGGTGCGAGGAGTCGACGTGGACCCGGCAGTGCTGCGTCCACGGCTCAAGCTCAAGGGCTCGCGTGCACTGAGCGTCGTGATCGTGCGGATCGGACGATCGGCGTCGGCCTTCATCTGTGAGGCTTCCCGCTAGCTCACTTGAAGACGAACAGCTCACCGATTGCGCTGGGCGTCAACACTTCGCCCTTGGGGCCGATCGAGGTGCCGACGGTGAAGCCGACCGCTCCCGGCAACGTGTCCTGATCCACCGTCTCACCGGTTTCGGTGTCGAAGGTGATCAGGCTCAGTCCGTTCTCACCCTCGCGGACGACGGTGTATCCGGTGTTGCCGGCGGTCTGCGCCGGAACGCCCAGTTGCAGAAGGTCTTTACGTTCCCAGGCCAGTTCGGCGTGATCTCCCTCGTCGCGCACGGCAAGGAGGTGGCCCTTGTCGCCGCCGGCGGGAATGATCAAACCGTCGTCGGACGTCGAGGCACTACCGGCCGAGTTGAAGCCGATGTCGTAACTCCACCTGGTGTCACCGGTTTCGGCGTTCACTGCCCAGAGAGATCCGTTGTTGTCGGTGGCGTACACGGTCTTGCCGTCCTTCGACAGGTCCGGGCTCGACGCCGTCCCACCGGGAAGCGCGTCGGTGGACCACTCGCGGGTGATGGACGGATTGTCGCCGCCCGTGTACTTCATGGCGACCAGATCGGCTGCCCGAGAACTGGGTCCGTAGAAGGTGAAGTAGAACTTGCCGGTGCCCAGGTCCACCGCCGGGGTATTGGCCACCGGGCAGCCGGACGTGCCGAGGAAGCACTCGTTCAAACCCTTGTTGTCGGGAATGAGTTCTGCATTTGCGCCCTGGTCGATCGACGGCGGCGGGATCAGGTCGAACGACGGAACCACTTTGGCGCCGGTCTGCGGGTCGAGCACGTTGATCTGACCCAATTGGGTGATGAACAACAGGTTTCCGTCGCCGGTGAACTGTGACGAGAGAGGAGTGCCCACAACGAGCGTGCGCCAACGCAATTGACCAGTCTCGGTGAAGGACATCATCGCGCCGCTCTCGCCGACGTAGACATTGGTGGCCGTGTCGACGACGGGCGTCGAGGCGACTACTCCGTCGTTGAGTCGAGCGCACCACTTCTTGCGACCCGTATCCATCTGGAACGAGAAGAGATTGCAGCCGTTCTCGGTGCGGGCGGTGACGAAGCTCTGGCCGTTCGCGGCCACCGAGGCGTACGCGGCAACCGGACCGCCGAGAGGGCGTGACCATGCGAACTCGACATCGCGTGATCCGGTGACCGGGCTCGTGTCGCTGTTGCGGGCGTCGGCATGCATGGCCGGCCAACCCGCCGACGCGTACCGGTCCACCCGTCCGTCGTCGCTGCCGCAACCGGCGATCAGGGCCGCAGCGATCGCCGTCGACACCATCACGGACGACCGTAGGACCCGCCGCATCACAATCTCCCTGCCTTCACTTGATCAAGAGCCCTCGGTAACTGCACAAGCCCGGACCAGAGACTATCCCGACCGGGGCAACGTGACGGGGCACACCCCGAGGGTCGGTGAGTCGGCCCCACGTAGGCTGAACACTCATGACGAGCATGTGGGGCGCACCGTTGCGCACTCGATGGCGGGGATCACGCCGAGGCGACAGCGATCAGGCCAAGTTCTTGACGGTCGATTCCCTCAAATGGGTTCTGGCGAACAAGGCGTACACACCCTGGTATCTGGTGCGGTACTACCGTCTCGCCAAGTTCAAGATGGCCAACCCGCACGTGATCCTGCGCGGCATGGTGTTCCTCGGCAAGAACGTCGAAATCCATTCGACCCCAGACCTGTCCCGCCTCGAGATCGGGCGCTGGGTACACATCGGCGACGGCAACGCGATCCGTTGCCACGAAGGTTCGCTGCGCATCGGCGACAAGGTCGTCTTCGGCAAGGACAACGTCGTCAACACCTACCTCGACATCGAAATCGGTGCGTCGACGCTCGTAGCCGACTGGTGCTACATCTGCGACTTCGACCACCGCATGGACGACATCAACACACCGATCAAGGACCAGGGCATCGTCAAGGGCCCCGTCCGTATCGGCCCGGACACCTGGGTGGCAGCGAAGGTCACCGTGCTGCGAAATACCCGCGTCGGACGCGGTTGTGTCCTCGGTGCGCACGCCGTCGTCAAGGGAGACATCCCGGACTACAGCATCGCGGTCGGCTCGCCCGCGAAGGCGGTCAAGAACCGCAAGTCCGATTGGGAAGCCGGCGCTGCCGATCGTGCAAAGTACATCGCGGCGCTCGAGGACATCGCACGCAAGAAGGCTGCTGCGGACGCTGCCGACGCGTCGTAGCTCACTTTTTGGCAGAACCAGCGATTACTTTCGGCGCCGCCACCGGTCTGTATCGGTATCGGCGCCGAAAGTCTGCGCCGGTGAAAGGAGTGCCGACATGAGCGAACAGACACCCGAATGGGTCGTGGCGCAGCGCCGCGAACTGGTGGGATTTCTCGAAGGCCTGAGCGCGGAGCAGTGGAACGCGCCGACCCTGTGCGACGGGTGGCGGGTCCGCGAAGTGATCGCGCACATCACCATGCCCTACCGATACTCGGCGCCGCGATTCGTCGTGGAAATGGTCAAGTCACGCGGAAACTTCAACAAGATGTCGAATCGGCGAGCGCTCGCCGACGCGTCGGAAGTCGTTGAGCAACAACTGCTTGCCTCGCTTCGCGACAACGTCGCACACCCGTGGAAGCCGCCGGGCGGTGGCTTCGAGGGTGCACTCTCACACGACGTGATCCACGGTCAGGACATTCGCGTGGCACTCGGCGACGACTACGTGGTGCCCGAAGACCGGCTCACTCGTGTGCTCAGCGGACTCTCGCCCAAAACCGTGAAGTATTTCGGGACTGACCTCGACGGCGCTCGGTTGCGCGCCGACGACCGAGACTGGACGTACGGTGCCGGCGCCGAGGTTCACGGAGCGGCGCAGGACTTGTTGCTGGTGTTGTGTGGCCGGATGTTGCCACCGGGCCATCTGCTCGGGGATGCGAGTTCTCGCTTCACCGCGCCCCTCCCGACCCGCTGAGGTCAGCGCTTCAGCGACCAGGGAGCGGCCGCTCGGGAATCTGCGGCCGCGCCAACGGCTGCCGCACCCGACGCTTTGCGCCCGCGTAGACGTGAGCAGTCTCCTCGGCGACCTGATGCCAGTCGAAGTCCGACGTCAGGCGTGCCCGGGCGGCCACTGCCCGTTCCTGCGCCCCGGCGGGATCGTCGAGAACCTCGCGGACCGCCGAGGTGAGCCCGGCGATGTCACCCGGTTGGAACGACATCCCGGTCACCCCGTCGACTACCGCTTCGCCCAGTCCGCCTGCGGTGGACGTGATCAGCGGAGTGCCGGCTGCCGCCGCTTCGAGGGCGATGATCCCGAACGGCTCGTAGCGCGACGGCAGGACGATGGCGTCCGCTCCGTGCAGCCAGCTGAGCAGTTCCGTGTGATCGAGGTTGCCGAGAAAGTCCACTGCCCGCGCGACGCGATGTGTGCGCGCCTGTTGGTAGAGCCAGGTGAACTGGGTGCCTTCGCCCGCGATCGCGAGGGTCGTGCCGGGGTGGCTACGACGGATTCGGGGGAGTGCCGCGATAGCGTCCTGCACACCCTTCTCGTATTCCAGGCGGCCGACGAAGAGGAGTTTCGGCGGCCCTGACCGCGGTCCACGTTCGCGAAAGCTCCACGTGGTCACGTCGATTCCGTTGCGGATGACAGTGATCGGCGGCAGCGTCGGACCGTAGAGTTCGGTCACTTCTTCCTGCATGGACGCCGAACAGGTTATGAGAGAGTCGGATTCGTTTGCCAGCCACCACTCGACCGAGTGGACCTGGCGGTTGATGCGTCCGGAGATCCAGCCGCTGTGGCGACCCGCCTCGGTGGCGTGAAGCGTGGAAACCAGTGGGACGTCATAGAATTCGGCCAATGCGATCGCCGGATGTGCGACCAGCCAGTCGTGTGCGTGCACGACGTCCGGTTGCCAGCCCTCGCCCACTCCTGGCTTGTGCAGCGCCATCCCGGCACGGACCATCGCGTGACCCATCGCGAGGGTCCACGCGAGCATGTCCTCGCCGAAGACGAAGTGTGCCGGGTCCTCGGCCACTGCGACGACCAGTACGCCTTCGGAGATGTGCGTGACCGTCGGGTGCGTCGACGCATCGGTGCCGGAGGGGCGGCGCGAGAGAACCACGACTTCGTGGCCTGCAGCCGCAAGCTCGGTGGCGAGATGGTGGACGTGTCGGCCGAGGCCGCCGACAACGACCGGTGGGTACTCCCACGAGACGATGAGAATCTTCACGACGCGCTCCCGTTCACCAGTTCTGTGTCAGGCAGACGGCGAGCATCCAGCCCCGGGAACAATCCGTCGGCGCGATTCCAGCCTTCGGCCAGCCGCTCGGCCACGGCATCGCGGCCGGAAACGAGCGCTTCGGAGATTTCCCGGGTCGCGTGGGCGTGCTTGTGTGCGCGTTCGCGGGCGTACCCCGCGGCCGAATCCTTGCTCACCATGAATGCCCAATCGCTCGAAACTGTCATCAGTGTCTCGCGAAGGACCTGATCGTTGACCCGGTTTCGCAGTTCCGGTCGGCCGGGTGCGTTGTCGCGGCCGCGAGACTTGTCCACGGTGGTGAGGGCGGTATCGACCACTTCGGAGTTCAATTGCACGAGGTCGGACACCTGATCGCCGGCCCATACGCGCCAGTCCTTGCCCGATCCCCAGGACGAATCCTCGAGCTGAACGGGTTCGCCGACGTATCCCGATTCCTTGGCGTCGGCGAGGGTGCCGACGCGAATTCCGGCTTCCGGAAGCGCGCGCAGGAGCTTCTCGAGCCACTGCGGGCCTTCGTGCCACCAGTGCCCGAACAGTTCGGTGTCGAATGCTGCGACCACGAGGGCGTCGCGGCCGATGCGGGTGGATTCACTGCGCAGACGCGCCCGAACGGTTTCGACGAAGTCGGCAACATGCTTGTCGACGGCGGCGGCGGCGAGTTCGGGGTCGTACGGCAACTTGTCGGCGGAGTCGACGGTCCGGCCGGTGACCCGCGACGGCTTGAGGCCCGTCTCGTGGTCGTAGGTGTGGAAGTCGCGGTAAGCAGCGTGACCCGGATATCCGGATTTCGGGGACCAGACGCGGTAGCTGACCTGAAGGTCGCGGCCGAAGGCAACCACGTCGGATTCTCGAACCGGGCGACCGAGGGACGTGTCGCCGCGCAAGGCGGGACCGTCGACCATGAAGTGGGTGACACCCGCTTCGGCGTACCCGCGCTCCATGCCCGGGGTGTACCCGCACTCGGGCCCCCAGATCCCGGTCGGAGTGTGGTTCCACCGGGCATGCGCGTCGGCGAGACCTTCGCGGAGGGAGAACGCACGCACGCGAGGGTCGAGCAGCGGTTGGAACGGGTGGGCCAGCGGCCCGCCGAGAAGCTCGAAGGCCTCGCGGTCGATGAGGTCGCGGAACACGGGTGAGGCGCCGTGCTGCCAATGAGTCTCGAAATCTTCGAGAGCCGCTGCGGACGCTCGGTGTTCGCGCGCTCCGAGTTCGCGGTGCGCTGCGTCCGGCATGCCGGCGGCCTCGTGTGCACGGATCTGCCAGTTGCCGAGCCAGTGATGCATACCGGCGAGGCAGTGGGGATCGTCCAACTGGGCCGCGAGCACCGGCGTGATTCCCAGCGTCAGCAGGTGCGATCGGCCCTCGTCGGCCAGGCGTCGTAGCGCGGCGGCGAGCGGAATGTACGACGCAGCCCAGGACTGGTAGATCCATTCCTCGCCGACGGGCCATCTGCCGTGGTTGGCGAGCCACGGCAGATGGGAGTGCAGAACCAGGGCGAACATCCCCGGTTCGGTGACGGGTGTTGCGTTACTCACTCGCCGGATTCCTTCACGGCAGTTTCTTTCACGGCGATAGCGACGAGGTCGAGGCTGTCGTCGATGTCGGGTTCGCTGATGCTGAAGTCGTCGACGGTGATGCCCTCGACGTCGCGGGTGAGATCTTCGGGCCAGGGCTCACCGGCCAACGCGCGGTCGATCTGCGCGTTGATGAACGATCCGCCGTGCTTGGCGTCGAGTTCCTTCAGGCGTGAACCGTGGTGGACGCCGGTCATCAACTGAACGCGGAATCCGGCGTCTTCGAGCAATTCGGTCATTTCGGCGGCGTTGAGCTCACGAGTGTGGAAAGGGTTGAGCGGCGTGTCGCGGCCGGGCGAGAACGTGATCCGGTTGGGGGTACTGATCAGAAGTTCACCGCCGGGAGCGAGAACTCGGAAGCACTCGCGCAGGAACTGACCCTGATCCCACAGGTGCTCGATCACCTGGAAATTGACGACGACGTCAACCGAGTTGTCGGCCAGTGGAAGCTCGGCGAGATTGCCGTGGAGCATCTCGACGCGGGGGTAGCGCGCACGAACGTGTTCGACCGCGGAGACGTCGTAGTCGAGGCCGGTGACCTTCGTTGCGACGTCCGCAATCATGTTGGCGCCGTAGCCTTCTCCGGATCCGGCCTCGAGGACTCGGCGGTCCGTGCAGCGCTCCAGAAGTGCGCGGTACACCACTTCGTGGCGTCGGAACCAGTAGTTCTCCTCGGGGATTCCTGGCACGGTTCGTTCGCCCGTCAAGGGCAGGGGTGCGTCCTCGTGGTTGCTGACACTCGTTTCACTCACCCGTGCGAGATTAGTGCCATCCGAGTAGAACGTGTTCGCCGTGGTCCAGATCACTGCTGTCAATTCCTGTTCGTGCCGTTATGGTGGACGAGGTTCCACGTTAAGTTACCCACCGGTAACTTAACGTGGGGTAATCTAACGCACAGCCGACGTGAACCGAGAAATTCGCCCGTGGGGAGACCTGTCGGACTCTCTTTTCGGACGCTCGGACTGCGCGAGCACCACAGACGATTTATCAGGTGAATTACACACAGGAGGTCGACGAAGACCCATGACGAATATCGTTGTTTTGATCAAGCAGGTCCCCGACACATGGTCCGAGCGCAAGCTGACCGACGGCGACTACACGCTTGACCGTGAAGCCGCCGACGCAGTCCTCGACGAGATCAACGAGCGCTCCGTCGAAGAAGCACTCCTCATCAAGGAAGCTCAGGGCGGTGAGGTAACGGTGCTGTCCGCAGGTCCCGACCGCGCCACCGACGCTATCCGCAAGGCTCTGTCGATGGGCGCCGACAAGGCCGTCCACATCAACGACCCGGCACTGCACGGCTCCGACGCGATCCAGACCGCATGGACGCTCGCTGCTGCTCTCGGACAGATCACCTTCGAGAACGACGAGCCTGCCGACCTGATCATCGCCGGCAACGAGGCCACCGACGGCCGCGTCGGCGCTGTTCCGGCCATCATCGCCGAGTACCTGGGCATCCCGCAGCTCACGCAGCTGCGCAAGGTCGTCGTCGCCGACGGCAAGATCACCGGTGAGCGCGAGACCGACGAGGGCGTCTTCGGCCTCGAGGCTTCGCTGCCCGCGATCGTCTCGGTCACCGAGAAGATCAACGAGCCGCGCTTCCCGTCCTTCAAGGGCATCATGGCCGCGAAGAAGAAGGAAGTTCTCGTTTACACGCTGGCCGACCTCGGAGTCGACCCGGAGACCGTCGGAGTTGCCAACGCAGGCACCACGGTGACTTCCTCCACCCCGAAGCCCCCCCGTACCGCTGGTGAGCGCATCGCCGACGAGGGAGACGGTGGCACCAAGATTGCCGCTTACCTCGTCAGCAACAAGGTCATCTGATCGCGCCCTTCTAGACATCCAGCAGAAGAACTCAGGGAGAGTTAAGTCATGGCAGAAGTACTTGTGCTCGTAGAGCACGCAGAGGGTGCGCTGAAGAAGGTCAGCACCGAACTCATCACCGCTGCACGCGCACTCGGTGAGCCGTCGGCAGTTGTCGCCGGCCCCGCGGGCACCGCAGCAAAGCTCGCCGAAGCTCTGGCAGCAGCCGGAGCCGAGAAGATCTACGTCGCCGAGTCCGACGACATCGACGGCTACCTCGTCACCCCCAAGGTCGACGTTCTCGCCGCTCTGGTCGAGTCCACCAGCCCGGCAGCAGTCATCACCGCAGCCGGCACCGAGGGCAAAGAGGTTGCCGGTCGTCTGGCTGCACGTCTGGGCTCCGGACTGCTGACCGACGTCATCGAGATCAAGGCTGACGGCACCGGCGTCCACTCCATCTTCGGTGGCGCGTTCACCGTCGAAGCCAAGGCCAACGGCGACGTTCCCGTCTACTCGGTTCGTCCGGGTGCAGTCGAGGCTGCTCCGCAGGCCGGCGCAGGCGAGCAGATCACCGTCGAGGTTCCGGCTCAGGACGAGAGTGCCGTCAAGGTCACCTCGCGTGAGCCCATTGTCGGCGGCGACCGCCCCGAGCTCACCGAGGCGTCGGTTGTCGTCTCCGGTGGACGTGGCGTCGGCAGCGCGGACAAGTTCTCCGTCGTCGAAGAGCTGGCCGATTCCCTCGGTGCTGCAGTCGGTGCTTCGCGTGCCGCTGTGGACTCGGGTTACTACCCCGGACAGTTCCAGGTCGGTCAGACCGGTAAGACGGTCTCCCCGCAGCTGTACATCGCGCTCGGCATTTCCGGTGCCATCCAGCACCGCGCCGGCATGCAGACGTCCAAGACCATCGTCGCGGTCAACAAGGACGAAGAGGCACCCATCTTCGAGATCGCCGACTTCGGCATCGTGGGCGACCTGTTCAACGTCGCACCGCAGCTCACCGAAGCTGTGAAGTCCCACAAGGGCTAAAAAGCACAAACTGCTGTGCGCCTTTATCAACCCCCCGCGGTTGATAAAGGCGCACAGTGCTTTATTCACCCGGCCTGCATCGGCATGTCACTTCGTCGATACCGAGACGCCGTTCGCGCTCGATAAACCTTGCGCATGACAATTACGTCAGTCCTTCGCTCCGCGAGTGACAATCTCGGCCGTGAGGTCGCCCAGCCGAGATATTCTCTGATCGTCTCCTCCGACCGCGAGCATCGTGTCGCAGCGCAGCGCCTTCGATACCGAGTGTTCGCCTCCGAGCCAGGCTTCTCCCTCCCGGCCTCGGCCGGGGTCTTCGAACTCGACGCCGACGGCTTCGACGAATTCTGTGATCATCTACTCGTTCGTGACAACATCACCGAGGAGTACGTCGGCTGCTACCGAATGCTGCCGCCGGATTCCGCTGCGGCGGCGGGTGGGTATTACACCGCAACCGAATTCGACATCTCCGCGCTCGATCCGGTGTCGAACAGGATCGTCGAAATGGGTCGCGCGTGCGTCGATCCCGCGCACCGCACCGGATCCGTCCTGAGCCTGATGTGGTCGGGCATCCTGCATTATCTCGAACTGACCGGATACGAGTGGGTGATGGGCTGCGTCTCCGTGCCCATCTTGCCGAGCCCCGATTCAATTGCCGGCGCCGATGTCCGCGGCGTCCGTGACTTCGTGATGAACAAACACGCCAGTCCGGGGTCGCGGCGGGTGACGCCACGAAACCCGGTGGTCCTCGGCGGTCTGACGCTCGACGAGATTGCCGCACCGGAACGCGTGACGATGCCGCCGTTGCTCCGTGGCTACTTGCGGATGGGCGCGATGATCTGCGGGGAACCTGCTCACGATCCCGAGTTCGGTGTGGCCGATTTTGTTGCGCTGCAAGGCCTTCACTCCGCCAACAAGCGCTATCTGGAACGGCTGCGATCGGCGGCCGCCGCACACGAATCGGGGATCGGCTGATGACCGCGACGGTGCCGTACTGGGTGCCGACGAGCCCCTGCGGCGACGGGTGCCTACCTACGGACGCACCCGGTGTGTCGAGTATCACCGTGATGGCCCGCGGGGTCATGGTCGGCGCCGCACTGGTGACTGCGCCGGTGCTCTCGGCCGGCTGGCTGCTCCCGCGCACCTGGCGTACGGAGATGCAACGCGGATACTCGCGCGCGTTGCTGCGTTGTCTGGGAATGAAGCTCACGGTCGACGATCAGCGGTTGGGGCGCGCCGAACCGGCGGGCGTGATGGTTGTCGCCGGTCACGTGTCGTGGACCGACGTCCTCGTCGCGAGTGCCGTTGCCCCGGCCAACTTCGTCGCCCGTGCCGACCTGCTCGACTGGGCAGTGCTCGGTGGTCTCGCGCGCCGGATGCGCGTAGTGCCCATCGATCGCGCCCGACTGCGTGAACTTCCCGGAACCGTCGACGTCGTTCGCGAACGACTTCAGCGTGGTGTCCGCGTAATGGTGTTTCCCGAGGGAACGACCTGGTGCGGGCGGGCGTACGGAGGTTTTCGCCCGGCGATGTTCCAAGCTGCCGTCGACGCCGAATGCCCGGTTCAGCCGATGGCGATCCGCTACGAGAACGCCGACGGTTCCCTGTGCACCGGACCGTGCTTTGTCGGCACCGAAACTATCGGTCAGTCCATCCGTCGGATCCTGCGTCAGAAGAACGTCGAGGTGAAGGTCAGGCTGGCTCCGCTCGAGGAGGCAGGGGAGTGTCGAGTCGACCTCGCGCAGCGATGCGAGAGAGCCGTACGTGGCGTCGAAACCATCGATTTGGCAGCTCACGACATCTTCGACCCCGCACCGGAACTCGTGACACAAGCCGTGGGACAAATCGATACCTCCCCGGCAATGACCGCTTAGCCTGCTGAGCGAGGCTGGGCGAACTCTCGTGCTGGGCTATCCTTGTCAAGCCATGACTCTGCCTGCACCCAGTGCCCACGCCGGATTTCCGGTGTACCTCGATCATGCCGCCACGACTCCGATGTCGGCAGCCGCTATCGAGGCGATGACCGATACCTTCAAAACCGTGGGCAACGCGTCCTCGCTGCACGGTTCCGGCCGTGCGGCCCGGCGCCGCGTCGAGGAATCGCGCGAATCGATCGCCGCCAGCCTGGGTGCGCGGCCGTCGGAGGTCATCTTCACCTCCGGCGGAACCGAGAGCGACAATCTCGCGGTCAAGGGCATCTACTGGGCTCGCCGTGACGCTGATCCGCGACGCACTCGCATCCTGGCGAGCTCCGTCGAGCATCATGCGGTGCTCGACGCCGTTGAGTGGCTCGAGCAGCACGAGGGCGCGCGCGTGACGTGGTTGCCGGTCGACGAGAACGGTGTCGTTGACCCGCAGACCTTGCGCGACGAGCTTTCCGTCCACGCCGACGAGGTAGCACTCGTGACGGTGATGTGGGCCAACAACGAGGTCGGCTCCATCATGCCGATCGTGGAGTTGGCGGAGATTTCGGCTGAGTTCGAGATTCCGATGCACAGCGACGCGGTTCAGGCCGTTGCGCAATTGCCGGTCGATTTCGCGGCGAGCAAGTTGTCCGCGCTGAGCATCGCGGCGCACAAGTTCGGTGGTCCGCACGGCGTCGGCGCACTGCTGCTCGGACGCCAGGTTCCGTGTGTGCCGCTCCTTCACGGCGGCGGACACGAACGTGATCTGCGTTCGGGCACTCCGGATACTGCGGGCGTTGTCGGGATGGCTGCGGCGCTGCGCGCAAACGTCGAGAACTTCGATTCCAGCACAAGGGAATTGGCGCAGTTGCGTGACCGTTTGATCGACGGAGTCCTGGAGATTCTTCCCGAGTCGGTGCTCAACGGCCCGACCGGATCCGATCGGCTTCCCGGTAACGCGCACTTCACCTTCCCCGGCTGCGAGGGCGATTCGTTGCTGATGCTGCTCGACGCCGCCGGTATCGAATGTTCCACCGGTTCGGCCTGCACCGCCGGTGTGGCCAGAGCCAGCCATGTCTTGATCGCGATGGGCGTCGAATCGCCCGTCGCGCGTGGCTCACTGAGATTTTCGCTCGGACATACGTCGAGTGTCACCGATGTGGACGCGCTGATCGCTGCGCTTCCACAAGTAGTAGAGCGCGCTCGGGCCGCCGGTCTTGCCGGTGCCGGTTCGCGTGGAGGGGATCGCTGATGCGAGTACTCGCAGCCATGAGCGGAGGTGTCGACTCCGCTGTCGCCGCCGCCCGCGCTGTTGCCGCCGGATATGACGTCGTCGGCGTTCATCTTGCGCTGTCCACGGCGCCGGGTGCATTGCGGACGGGTTCGCGTGGATGCTGTTCGAAGGAAGATGCCGGCGACGCCAGGCGCGCTGCCGACGTCCTCGGAATACCCTTCTACGTCTGGGATTTCGCCGATCGCTTCAAGGAAGACGTGATCGACGACTTCGTGGCGTCGTACGCAGCGGGTGAGACCCCCAATCCGTGCCTGCGGTGCAACGAGAAGATCAAGTTCACCGCACTGGCCGACCGTGCGGTCGCTCTCGGCTTCGATGCCGTGGCGACCGGTCACTACGCGCGCCTCGAAGACGGCGTCCTACGCCGGGCGGTCGACGCGGACAAGGACCAGTCGTATGTCCTCGGTGTGCTGACGGCCGATCAGCTTTCGCGAGCGATGTTCCCGATCGGTGACACACCGAAAGAACAGATCCGCGAGGAAGCCGCCGAGCGCGGTCTGGCTGTGGCGAACAAGCCTGACAGCCATGACATCTGCTTCATCCCGACCGGCGATACCCGAGCATTCCTGGGTGCACGCATCGGCGTTCGTCCCGGAAGCGTCGTCGACGCCGATTCGGGTGAGGTCCTCGCTGCACACGACGGCGTACACGGCTTCACGATCGGACAGCGCAAGGGCCTCGGCGTCGAAGGTCCCGCAGGTGACGGCCGTCCGCGGTACGTGACCGCGATCGAGCCCGAAACCGGAACGGTGCGAGTCGGTTCGGCCAAGAATCTCGACGTCTGGGCCATCTCGGCCCAGCGCGCGATCTGGACCTCGGGCCAGGCGCCGGAGGGCCCCGTCGAGTGCATGGTGCAGGTTCGTGCGCACGGCGGACTGGCGCAGGCCGTTGCGGAGGCCGTCGACGACGGTACTTCGGGCGGCAGCATCTCCATTTCGTTGCGCGAACCACTGACCGGCGTCGCGAAGGGCCAGGCCGTCGTGCTGTATCGCCCCGACAGCGAACTGGGCGACCAGGTTCTCGGCAGTGGCACCATCTCCGGCACCGAATCCGAGCCGAACACACTGTGACACAGCAGGTTTCCATCGGTGGCCTCGTCACCGGAATCGGATCCTGGCCGGGCACGGACGCCCGCGAAAGCGCCGCAACCATCCTTGGCGAACTGGGCGGTTTCCCACACCTGGTGGAGTTGCCGAGCCGCGGTCTCGGCGCTGACATGGTCGGCCGAGCAGGCGCCATTCTGGTCGACATCAACCTCGACGCCTCGACCCGCGCCTATCGTGTCGTGCCTCGGCGGGGCAACGTCGCGAAGCGAGCCGAGGACTTCCTGAATCAGGATCTCGACGCACTCGAGGAAGCCTGGGAATCGGCCCGTCTGGTCGGCGGAGACCACGTCGTCAAGCTCCAAGCTGCCGGCCCGCTGACACTCGGCGCCGAGATCGAGGTTGCAAACGGTTCGCGAGTTCTCGTCGACCGTGGGGCACTCCGGGACATCGCCGAATCACTTGGTGAGGGGCTCGCGCGCCACGCCGCCGAGGTCACTCGTCGTACCGGTGCCCGGGTGGTGATCCAATTGGACGAGCCGCAGATCGCGGCAGTGCTGGCCGGTTCACTACCCGGGCGCACCAAGATGGAGAGCGTTCCGGCTCTGCCGGAACCCGAGGCGCTCGCCGTTCTCGACTCGACGATCAGCGGTTGCGGATTGCCCACAATCGTCCACAGCTGCGGCGCCGACATGCCGTGGGATCTACTGAGGCGAAGCCAGGCGTTCGGCGTGAGCTTCGACATGTCGCTCATAGGCTCACGTGATCTGGACGGCATCGGCCAGTTGTTCGACGCCGGCAAGGAATTGGCGCTCGGTCTGGTTCCTTCCGCCCCGCCGGAAAAGCCGGTGACGTGGAAAGAGTGCGCGATGCCGGCCGTCACCCTGATCGATCGTCTCGGCTTCTCGCGTGAACTCCTGCAGAACCAGGTCGCGGTAACCCCAAGCTGTGGTCTTGCGGGTGCGAGCCTCGAGTGGAGTCGAGCAGCCCTTCGGCTGTGCACAGACGTCGGCAAGGCATTGGTGGACGATCCGTCGGCGTTCTGATGTGTTGCGTTCTGACGTGAGTCGTGTGGTGTGTCGGTGTGAACCGATAATCTTCTAGCTGTGACTGAAACCGCGGATGCAATGCAGCCAGCGCCCAACGAGGCGCGCGAGCAGTGGACGGAGCTGGCCGAAGAGGTACGCCAGCATCAGTTCCGCTACTACGTTCGTGATGCGCCCGTCATTTCGGACGGTGCATTCGACACATTGCTCGGGCAGCTCAATGCTCTCGAAGAGCGGTACCCGGATCTGCGAACTCCCGACTCTCCGACGCAACTCGTCGGCGGCGGATTCGCGACGGACTTCACGTCCGTCGATCACCTCGAGCGGATGCTCAGCCTCGACAATGTCTTCGACGAGTCCGAACTCCGCGGATGGATCGCCAAGGTAGAGCAGGAAACCGGGCCGGAACTGCACTATCTCTGCGAAGTGAAAATCGACGGTGTCGCGCTCAATCTCGTCTACGAGAACGGCAAACTCGTGCGTGCGGCAACCCGCGGCGACGGTCGTACGGGCGAGTTGGTCACTCTCAATGCCCTGACGATCAACGACATCCCGGAGCGGCTCACCGCTACGGACGAATTCCCGATTCCAAGCTTGCTCGAGGTGCGAGGAGAGGTGTTCTTCCGCCTCGAGGACTTCGCGGCACTCAATGCCTCCCTCGTGGAGGAGGGTAAGGCGCCGTTCGCCAATCCGCGCAACTCTGCGGCGGGCTCCCTGCGTCAGAAGAATCCTGCCGTCACCGCGCGTCGTCGCCTCGGCATGATCTGCCACGGGTTCGGGCGCATGGAAGGTTTCGAGCCGGCTTCGCAGTACGACGCCTACGTGGCCCTCGCCGCCTGGGGGCTGCCGGTGTCCACGCACACCTCGCGGGTGGTCGGCGCCGACGCCGTGGTCGAAAAGATGAAGTACTGGGGAGAACATCGCCACGACGTCGAGCACGAGATCGACGGGTTGGTGGTCAAGGTCGACGAGATGTCGTTGCATCGACGTCTGGGCACCACGTCCCGCGCACCACGGTGGGCGATCGCGTACAAGTACCCGCCGGAAGAGGTCACGACCAAGCTCCTCGACATCCGGGTCAGTGTCGGCCGCACGGGTCGCGTGACGCCGTTCGCGTACATGGAACCCGTCACAGTGGCGGGTTCCACTGTGTCCTTGGCCACCCTCCACAACGGCTCGGAGGTCAAGCGCAAGGGTGTGCTGATCGGCGACACCGTGGTGTTGCGCAAGGCTGGAGATGTCATCCCCGAGGTTCTCGGTCCCGTGGCAGACGTTCGTGACGGTACCGAGCGCGAGTTCGTCATGCCGACGCATTGCCCCGAGTGCGGCACGTTGTTGGCACCCGCGAAAGAGGGCGACGTCGACGTGCGATGCCCTAATCAGCAACACTGCCCGGCGCAGTTGCGCGAGCGTGTGTTCCACGTCTCGGGGCGCGGAGCATTCGACATCGAGGTGCTCGGTTACGAGGCCGCGACCGGACTGCTGGAGGCGAAGGTCATCGGTGACGAGGGAGACCTCTTCTCACTCGACGCCGAGAAACTGATCGAGGTTCCGATCTTCCGCACCAATGCGGGAGCGCTGTCTGCCAACGGAAAACGCTTGCTGGCCAACCTGGATTCGGCCAAGGACAAGCCGCTGTGGAGAGTGCTTGTGGCACTGTCGATTCGGCACGTCGGCCCCACTGCCGCGAGGGCGTTGGCCGGCGAATTCGGTTCGCTGCAACGTATTCGGGAAGCGTCGGTCGACGAGTTGGCTGCAGTCGACGGTGTCGGATCCACGATCGCCGCCGCTGTCGTGGAGTGGTTCTCCGTCGACTGGCATCAGCAGATCGTCGACAAGTGGGCTTCGGCCGGGGTGCGCATGGAGGACGAGCGAGACGACTCGATTCCGCGCAATCTCGAGGGTCTCTCGATCGTCGTCACCGGTTCGCTCGAGACGTACTCGCGAGATCAGGCGAAGGAAGCGATTCTGGTGCGCGGCGGTAAGGCGGCTGGGTCGGTCTCGAAGAAGACTGCGTTTGTCGTCGTCGGTGAAGCGCCCGGTTCCAAGCATGACAAGGCAGTCGAATTGGGTGTGCCGGTGCTCGACGAAGACGGCTTCCGGCGGTTGCTCGAAGATGGCCCGGATGCGGTCGCTCCCACCGATTTGGACGAATCAGAGTGACTTTGTCCGATTTCTGAGATTGGTGTGCTGGGTGCGATAGTGACGCCATGATCGAGATTCGTGAAGTTCTACCGGCTGAGTTCGAGACCGTCGGGGAACTGACTGTGCAGTCGTACGTGGGTGGCGGATTTGTCGCCGGCGGATCGCCGTACGCGGAGCTCCTGCGAGACACCGCAACTCGGGTGGAGCAGGGGCGGGTGCTGGTTGCCGTTCTCGGCGAAGAGGTCGTGGGTTCTTTGACGATCGCCGAACCCGGCACGCCCTTCGCGGATGTTGCGCAGAAGGGCGAACTCGAGTTCCGCATGCTCGCGGTCTCGCCGCAGGCTCGGGGATCGGGCGCCGGAACCGCATTGGTTCGCGCAGTGATCGCCGAAGCCTACGACCGAGGCGATCACTCGGTGGTCATCTCGACGCAGCCCGAGATGGTCGATGCTCGTCGTATCTACGACCGCAACGGGTTCGTCCCCGATCCGGAGCGCGCGTGGGAGCCGATTCGCGGTATGGAGTTGACGGTCATGGTTCGCGGTCTGGCCTGATTACCCGGCCTGGTCAACCCAGCACTGTCGCGACGATTCCGGCGAGATAGCCGAGGCGGGCTATCTCCGAAGGGCGAAATTCGGGTCCTCCGGGACGACCGAGCATGAGGACGCGATTGCCGGAGCCGAGCGGTGCGGCAGCGAGGCTGGTGTTCATCTCACGCCAGACGTCCGGAACCCAGTCGGCCTCGCCGTCGAGGGCGGTTGGCTTGTCCAGTGGCATCCACGGAATGTCGGTGGCATGGGTTTCCGGCGCACCGGCGCTACCGACGACGCGGTACGCACCGTGCTTGCCGATGTCCGCGACGACGCACCAGCCGACTCGCAGTACACGCGGCGCGCCGTCGACGAGGACCTGTAGTCGATCGTTTCGGGCTGTCGCAACGGAATCGATGAGTTCGAGCTCACGATGGGTGTCGAGAATCCCGGCGTAGGGGCGGATCGAATCGACCAGCACGTCGGGCAGATGCTCGGCTGCGGTGATCAAGGTGTCGGGCAGTGCTCCGGGTTCGACGTCGACCACGAGGTCGTCGATGGCAAAACCGTCGCCTCGCTCCACGACGTCGAGGGAGAGGATGTCTGCGCCCACGGATCCGAGAGCTACGGCGAGCGCGCCGAGGCTGCCGGGTCGGTCGGGCAGTTGGACGCGAAGCAGGTACGACACGTGCGTGCCTTTCGCTGATCGGTTCTCGCCCGGATCACGTCGACCCGGGCCACACCCATCTTTGCACTTGCTCAGCACGCGTTGGTGGGCGCCGCGGCGGGGTCACACCGGGTGCACATGCTTGTCACACGAGCGAAACACGAGGTGGATTCGACGTGGCGGTGGACACAGTAGGCGTGCGTACCGGTCGACACAGCAGGCGTGCTTACAGGTCTGTCGCGGCGAGGAACTAGGCTGGACCGGCAATGTTCACGTCCTCTTCCGAAAGGGGCCCCGCGGTGCCTGCCATCTCCCGTGACGAGGTCGCGCACCTCGCGCGGCTGTCCAGACTCGCCCTGTCCGATGCCGAACTCGACGAGTTCGCCGGTCAGTTGGATTCGATTCTCAACCACGTCAAGGTGGTCACCGAGGTTGCGGCCGACGACGTCCCGCCCATGGCGAACCCCAATGCCGTCACCAACGTGACGCGCCCCGACGTGATCGTGCCCGGGTTGACCCCCGAGCAGGCATTGTCCGGAGCACCCGCAGTCGAACAGGATCGCTTTGCGGTTCCGCAGATCCTTGGAGAGGGCGAATGACCGATCTGACCACGCTGGACGCCGCTGAGCTGGCCGGCAAGATCCACTCGCGTGAGGTGTCCTCGGTAGAGGTCACGCAGGCGCATCTCGACCGCATCGCTGCCGTCGACACCGAGTACCACGCCTTCCTGCACGTTGCCGGTGAACAGGCTCTCGAAGCCGCCGCAGCAGTGGACAACTCGCTCGCAGGCGGAAACGAACCCGCTTCGGCACTCGCCGGAGTTCCGATTGCGTTGAAGGACATCTTCACCACGACGGACATGCCGACCACCTGTGCGTCGAAGATTCTCGAAGGCTGGGTTGCGCCGTACGACGCGACCCTGACGAGCAAGCTTCGCGCTGCGGGCATCCCGATCCTCGGCAAGACGAACCTCGACGAATTTGCGATGGGCTCCTCCACGGAGAACTCCGCATTCGGTCCGACGCGTAACCCGTGGGATGTCACCCGCATCCCCGGCGGATCCGGTGGTGGTAGCGCTGCAGCGCTCGCGTCCCGTCAGGCCCCGTTGGCCATCGGCACCGACACCGGCGGTTCGATCCGTCAGCCCGCTGCGGTCACCGCGACGGTCGGAACCAAGCCGACGTACGGAACTGTCTCGCGCTTCGGGCTCGTCGCGTGCGCCTCCTCGCTCGATCAGGGTGGCCCCTGTGGTCGCACCGTGCTCGACACCGCTCTGCTGCACGAGGTCATCGCCGGGCACGATCCGCGTGACTCCACGTCCATCGACGCCCCCGTGCGTCCGGTGGTCGCTGCGGCACGTGAAGGTGCAGTCGGCGACCTGCGTGGCGTCAAAGTCGGTGTGGTCAAGGAACTTCACTCCGACAGCTACCAGCCCGGCGTCATCGCTTCCTTCGACGCTGCTGTCGAGCAACTCAAGGCTTTGGGCGCCGAAGTTGTCGAGGTTTCGTGCCCGAGCTTCGAGCACGCGCTCGCGTCGTACTACCTGGTGCTGCCCAGTGAGGTCTCGTCCAACCTGGCCCGCTTCGACGCCATGCGCTACGGACTGCGCGTCGACGAAGGCAACATGAGTGCCGACCAGGTCATGGCGGCAACCCGCGCCGCCGGTTTCGGCCCGGAGGTCAAGCGCCGCATCATGATCGGTACCTACGCACTGTCCTCGGGCTACTACGACGCCTACTACGGTTCGGCGCTCAAGGTTCGTACCCTCATCGCACGCGATTTCGACAGGGCCTACGAGAAGGTAGACGTACTGGTCTCGCCGACCAGCCCGTTCACGCCGTGGAAGTTGGGGGAGAAGGTCGGCGATCCGTTGGCCATGTACCTCTCCGACCTGTGCACGCTGCCGACCAACCTGGCCGGACACTGCGCGATGTCGGTGCCATCGGGTCTGTCCGCGGACGACAACCTGCCGGTGGGCTTGCAGATCATGGCGCCCGCCATGGCTGACGAGCGCCTCTACCGTGTCGGTGCCGCCTACGAAGCTGCTCGCGGCCCGATTGCAACTGCAGTCTGACCTGTTTGCTGTGCGCCTTTATTAACCCCACGCGGTTAATAAAGGCGCACAGCAGTTTCAGGAGCAAGCCCCCAAAGCCGTTCCCTGATCGGTTCCGTAGCGGTGGCCGTGACCGGCGGGGACACCGAGCGAACCGAGCATGTCGACGGTGGTCTGCAAGAACGTGACGCCCGGGATCCACTGCGGGATCGGGCCGTCCTGCACGGCACGGCTCAGATCCGGCTTCTGCGTCGCGAGGGCGGGGGACCACCACACCACCGGGTCGGACGTATTCGCGAGGACGGTTGCGCCGTCCGTTCGTGTCGCGCCGGCCGGGGGACCGGCCCACAACACGTCGCACGGGACGATGGGACTGCCCTCGGACAGAGCGTCGGTCAGTGCGGCGCTGCCGCCGACGGCGCCGAGGCTCTGTCCGTAGAGGAACAGGTCCGGTCGCTCTTCGGCCGGCATCGCGGCAATGTGGCTACCGACAGCCTTGAACAGGGCGGTGGCTGATTCTTCGGCGTCGTCGCGGCTGAACAGGAATGTCGCCCAACTGGGTGCGTCGGAGTATTGCTGCCCGACTATCGCGACGTCTCCGCCGAACCGTTGCTCGATACCGTCGACTGCGTGGGTGTCGATCCAGCCCGAGCCGGTCGGAACGGCCACCACGACGCTGTTGCGGGCGAAGCCACCGACGCGATCGAGTTCGTTCACGGCGAGAGCGGCACGCGATGCGGCATCGGGTGCGGAATCCACACCGGCGTAGACGCGCACCGAGTCTTTGCCTGCAGCAACGAACTTGCGTCCCTCCGCGCCCATCGAGGTCCACGAGATGAGCGATTCGGAGCTGCCTGTCGCAGAGGCCGAAAGTGGCTGTGTCAGAGCGGTGTCGATGTACGCGTTGGACTTGTCGAACGAATCGGCGAGACCGTTCCAGACGGCGGGACCGACGACCAACTGCACGCCGAGGACTCCCATGACCAGTGCGCCCACGCTCCGCGCGAAACCCATCCACCGCAGCGCCTTCGAAAGTCCGACCCCGAGGCCCCAGAGTGCAAGGGCGGTCAGCGAGGCAATGCACCCCGCCTCCGCCCAGTGGATCAGCCCGGCAGGCGGTGCGCCCATCGCTGCTCGCAGCGAGTTCTGCCAACCGGCGGCGGCGAACATCGCAACTGCGGTGCCGGCAGTCGACAACCCGAACGCGGTGATGCGCCAATGACGTTCGTCGAATCGGGCCTTGACCCGGTCGGGGACGAGCCGACGGGCTACCGCGGAGAACGCCCACATCGCCAGTAGCCCGACCGCGACGAGCAGACCGCTGAATACCCCTTGGAGTACGGCTGATCTCGGCAGGAGTCCGGGAGCTAGCGAGATGGCGGACATCGCTGCCACGGCGACGCTCGTGGACACCCGGGGGAGTGCGAGCGCCCCGACTCGGGCGAGAACGGGGGTCCGTGACGCATTCAGAACGCTCATGCTGCAATCGCTTTCGGGGAGAAGGAGAACTCGTTCGACGGATCGAGGCGCCGCGATCGCATCAGGGTGAAGCCGAGGGCGGAAACTGCCAGAACTCCGGCCGTGCCGTAACCGAACCCCGATTCCGCGACCGGAGTCAGATAGCTTTGGCGCCAAGAGTTTCCGTTCACCGCTGTGACGGCGACATCGGCCATCGCGAAGCAATACCCACGTGAGAGAAAGGACGTGCGGTCTTCACAGGCCGCATGCATTCGCTCGTCGAGCTGACCGTCGAGGACCTGGCGGGCCCACGGCCCCAGTTCCGTTCCGTGCGAATGCGCGTAGCGGAGTAGGTCGTACCCGAGATCGTGTGCTTTGCAGGCCGAGTCGAATTCGTCGGGAAGCGGAATCGGTGACGAGCAGTCGCCGTGGGGGTTGGCGAGGTATCCGTCGACGACGGTAGGCGTGTAGCCGGCAAATGCGGCGAAATCCGACGGGATGGTGGTCGCAGCATCAGAGGCATCCGCGGTAGTCACAGTGGCGATCGCCCTGGATGCGTTCGAATTCTCGGTGCGCGGCGGCTCGGCTCCGCTCGCTCCGGCAGTGACGGTGATCGCTGCCGTTGCCGCCAGCGCCAGGGCAGCCCAGGTGCCGGCGCTTCGAGAGAGGTCTTTCACTCGTGTGATCCGCATGCCGTTCACGCTATGAACGGACAATCCTGGCGGTCATCGCTCTGGAGAGGGGTTCTCCGACGTGCGATCGGGTGAGAATTCCCCCCCTGTGATACCTCGGAGGTAGGGGGATCTCACTCTGCAGTATGAGGACTTTCGGGGTTCGCCTTCATAGGCTTGACGGGTGATCAAGGTCCGAAGGAAGAACAGAGGCGCACCGGGTGTGCCCGCGCCGACATACACCACTGCCGGGTCGGTGCTGTCCGGCCTCGACGGGGCGGTCGTACATTCGGAGAAGGTGCGCCGGGCAACCAGTTTCGTGGCCCGCGGTCAGTTCTGGAACATCGTCATCGTAGTGATCACTCTGATCCTCTATTCGATTGCCTGGCCGACACTGCAACTGACGCATCATGTTTCGCCGCCGATCATGCCCTTCGTCGCCGCGTTGGCCGCCTTTCCGTTTGTCCTGATCCGGATCAACGCTCCGTTGGGATGGGCGGTGTCGGCGGTGTCGGCACTGATCATCCCGTTGGTGTTCGACAACACGACTGGTTACGACTACCCGTGGCAGGTCGTCCACATCATCGTGCTGATGTCGTTGCTGGCCGCGGTGAGTCTGCGAGCACCCATTCAGGTTGTCGGTGTCGCCTGGATCGCCACGGTGCTGCTTTTCCTCGGCAACGCTCCGGGAAGCGACGGAGCCGGTTGGGCCGTCGGGCTGAGCGCCCTGGTGGTCTTCTGCCTGCTGATCCGCTGGTTGGTTCTCTCGCGCCGTCAGTTGGCCAAGCAGGAGGAAGTCAGCGAACTCGAACGCACACGGCGCACGATCCTCGAGGAGAAGGCGCGTATCGCCCGCGACTTGCACGACATCGTGGCCCACCACATGTCGATGGTGGTCGTGCAAGCGCAGAGTGCGCCGTACCGACTCGATGCGGTCACTCCCGAGATCCGGACCGAATTCGAATCGATAAGTGAGACAGGGCGAGCAGCGCTCAACGAGATTCGTGGTCTCCTCGGAGTGCTGCGCAGCGACGGTGACTCCGTGGTGACGGCCCCGCAACCGGGCGTCGACCAGTTGGACGAACTGCTGCTCGGCAGTACCCGTGCGGGACTTCCGGTGTCGTGGCGAGTCGACGGAGATCGAGCGTCGGTCTCGGAATCCACGGGCCTTGCGCTCTACCGGATCATTCAGGAGTCGATTACCAATGCGGCCAGGCATTCACCAGGCGGACCCATCGAGGTCGCCGTGGCGTTCGGCCCGCAATCGGTGAGCGCGCTCGTGAACAACGGGCCTTCGCCATTGGGTGGCAATCAGCACTCGGCGTCGGAAACCACTGGTGGCAACGGAATACGCGGAATGCGTGAGCGGGCTTCGGCCGTGGGCGGCATGCTGTTGGCAAACCGGCGCGAGGACGGAGGGTTCGAGGTCCGGGCCGAGTTGCCGTCGATGCCCGCCTAGGCTGTCCGAGTGCCCATCACAGTATTCATCGCAGACGACCAGGCGATGGTTCGACAAGGGTTCGGAGCCCTACTCTCCGCTCAGCCAGACATCAGCGTGATCGGCGATGCGCCGGACGGCAAGATCGCCGTCGCCGAGGTCGCGCGATTGCGTCCGGATGTGGTGTTGATGGATGTTCGTATGCCCGAGATGAACGGACTCGACGCTGCCCGCCAGATTCTGTCCGCCGGATGGGAACCGCCGGTGCGAGTCCTCATGCTCACCACTTTCGACATCGACGACTACGTCTACGAGGCCCTGAGCGTCGGAGCGAGCGGGTTCATGCTCAAGGACGCACCGGCTGAGGAACTGATTCGGGCGGTGCGTGTCGTCGCCGAAGGGCAGGCCTTGCTGGCGCCGACGGTGACGCGTCGCCTGATTGCCGATGTGACCAGCCGGCGGGCCGCACCGCGCGCACGGCCCGCAGCGCTCGATGCGCTGACCCCGCGTGAGCGCGAGGTCCTCGAACTGATCGCCCGCGGATTGTCCAACGTCGAGATTGCCGAGCGGCTGTTCGTCGCCGAGCAGACCGTCAAGACCCATGTCGGGAAGGTGCTGTCCAAGCTCGATCTGCGCGATCGCGCCCAGGCAGTCGTGTTGGCGTACGAAAGCGGGCTCGTCACGCCGGGTTAGTGGCCCAGTGCGGCGCGGCGTTGCGGCTCGGCAACGCCGCTATCCTGCGGCAATACGGTGACTGGGGGAAGATGGACACCAAGATCCACAATCCGGTCACGAGAGGTGCTGCACTATGCGAATCGGAATCCTCACGGGCGGCGGCGACTGCCCGGGCTTGAACGCGGTCATCCGCGCCGTCGTACGTACGTCGGCCGGTCGTTACGGCAGTACCGTGGTCGGATTCCGGGACGGCTGGCGAGGATTGCTCGAGGACCGCAAGGTCCCGCTCGACTCCGATGACCGCATCAACCGCATCCTCACCCGCGGCGGCACGATCCTCGGCACCGCTCGCGTGAACCCCGACAAACTCCGTGCGGGCCTCGATCAGATCAAGCAGACCCTCGACGACAACGGGATCGACGTCCTGATCCCGATCGGCGGCGAAGGCACACTCACCGCGGCCAGTTGGCTTTCCGAGAGCGGCGTACCCGTGATCGGTGTGCCCAAGACGATCGACAACGACATCGACTGCACCGACGTGACTTTCGGGTTCGACACCGCCTTGGCCGTCGCCACCGACGCCATCGACAGACTCCACACCACGGCTGAATCGCATCAGCGCGTCATGCTCGTCGAGGTGATGGGCCGGCACGCGGGCTGGATCGCGCTGCAAGCCGGACTGGCGTCGGGGGCACACCTGACTCTGGTTCCGGAACAGCCGTTCGACGTCGACGAGGTGTGCGCGATGGTCAAGAAGCGCTTCCAGCGTGGCGACTCCCACTTCATCTGCGTCGTGGCTGAAGGTGCGATGCCCGATCCCGCGTCGATGACTCTGCGCGAAGGTGGCATAGACGAGTTCGGCCACAAGATCTTCACCGGTGTCGCGCAGCAGCTCGGAAACGAGATCGAGCGCCGGATCGGCAAGGAAGTTCGCACCACCGTCCTCGGACACATCCAGCGCGGTGGCACCCCGACGCCGCACGACCGCATCCTCGCCACTCGCTTCGGCGTTCATGCCACCGACGCAGCTCACCGCGGAGATTTCGGTCAGATGGTCGCGTTGCACGGAACGTCCATCGACCTCGTTCCGCTCGCCGAGGCGACCCGCAAACTCAAGACGGTGCCCAAGGAGCGCTACGAGGAGGCAGCCGCATTCTTCGGCTGAGCCGCAGACGCATAAACTGATCACCATGACTGCTGTCGATGCGCCCGACATCCTCGATTACGACGAAGTACTGACCAAGTACGAGCCTGTGATGGGTATGGAGGTGCACGTAGAACTCGGCACCGCGACCAAGATGTTCTGCCCGTGCCCCACCGAGTTCGGTGCCGAACCCAATACCCAGGTGTGCCCGGTCTGTCTGGGCATGCCCGGTTCGTTGCCGGTGGTGAACGCAGCCGCTGTCGAGTCCGCGATCCGGATCGGCCTTGCTCTCAACTGCTCCATCACGCCTTGGGGCCGATTCGCACGCAAGAACTACTTCTACCCGGATCAGCCGAAGAACTACCAGATTTCCCAGTACGACGAGCCGATCGCAACCGAGGGATACCTCGACGTGATCCTCGACGACGGGACGACGTGGCGTGTCGACATCGAGCGCGCGCACATGGAGGAGGACACCGGTAAGTCCCTCCACGTCGGTGGCGCTACGGGCCGTATCCACGGTGCGAGCCACTCACTGCTCGACTACAACCGTGCGGGTGTGCCGCTGGTGGAGATCGTCACCAAGACCATCCACGGTGCCGGTGAGCGCGCTCCCGAGGTTGCCCGCGCCTACGTGACGGCGCTTCGTGATCTGCTCAAGTCTCTCGACGTCTCGGACGTGCGGATGGATCAGGGATCGATGCGCTGCGACGCCAACATCTCGCTGATGCCGATCGGCGCCAAGGAACTCGGAACGCGTACCGAGACCAAGAACGTCAACTCCCTCAAGAGCGTCGAGGTCGCAGTTCGCTACGAAATGCGCCGTCAGGCAGCAGTTCTCGACGCCGGCGGCGAGGTCATCCAGGAGACCCGCCACTTCCAGGAAGCCGACGGCACCACGGCCGCCGGACGCCGCAAGGAAACGGCCGAGGACTACCGCTACTTCCCGGAACCGGATCTCGAGCCTGTTGCTCCGAGCGCAGAGTGGGTCGAAGAACTGCGCGGCACCTTGCCGGAGCTTCCCTGGATTCGCCGCGCGCGGATCCAGAAGGACTGGGGAATCTCCGACGAGGTCATGCGTGACCTCGTCAACGCCGGCGCCATCGATCTGGTGATCGCGACCACCGAGGCCGGTGCTTCGCCCGAGGCAGCGCGCTCCTGGTGGCTGTCCTACCTGTCGCAGCAGGCCAACACCCGCGGCGTCGAACTCGGCGCTCTGCCGATCACCCCGGCGCAGGTTGCGCAGGTCGTAGCTCTCATCGACAGCGGCAAGCTCAACAACAAGGTCGCTCGCCAGGTCGTCGATCACGTCCTCGACGGCGAGGGTGACCCGGAGCAGGTTGTCGCGGCCCACCCGGAGCTGGTCGTCGAACGTGACGAAACCAAGCTCAAGGCAGCCGTCGACGAGGCACTCGCAGCCAACCCCGACATCGCGGACAAGATCCGCAGTGGCAAGGTCCAGGCCGCCGGAAAGATCGTCGGCGACGTCATGAAGGCCACCCGAGGACAGGCAGACGCGGCTCGTGTGAAGGAACTTGTCATCGAGGCGTGCAGCTAGCGCACACCGAATTTCTGACACTGATGCCCGGCCGAATCGAATTCGGCCGGGCATCAGTATTTACCGCTGTCGTTTTGCCGCTGTCGGTCTACAGACCAGGGACCACAACCGCACGGCCGCTGAGCGTTCCGGCAGCCAGTCGTCGATACGCTTCGGCACCGTTGTCGAGACTGAAGGTCTCCACCGCGATGTCGAAGATGCCGGCGTGGGCGAGGTCGATCAATTCGATCAACTCGTTGCGGGCACCCCAATACGGAACTGTCACCGAAGCCTCGTAAGGACTTTGGAAGAACCCGACTTTGGCGTGGGCCTGGCCGTCCCCGATCCCGACGATCGTGACGTCTGATCCGACGCCGGCGACAGCCATCGCGGTGTCGATGGTGGGCTGGTAGCCGACGAAGTCGAGAACCAGTGCGGCGCCTTGACTTCCAGTGATCTTGCGGACGTTCTCGGCCGCGTCCTTGTCGGACAGAACCACTTCGTGAGCGCCTACCTTGGTTGCCAGTTCGAGCTTGTCCGCGCTCACGTCCAAAGCGATGACCGTTGCCGCCGAGAGGTGACGGAGGAGCTGAATAGCGACGTGGCCGAGACCGCCGGTACCAATGACAACCGCGAACGAGCCTCCGCGAAGTTTCGGCAGAGAACGCTTGATCGCGTGATACGGCGTCAGACCGGCGTCGGTCAGCGGCACCGTCTTGACCGGGTCGAGGTCACCGATCGGGACAAGGTGGCGAGGAGAATCGACGATCATGAACTCGGCCAACGCGCCGGGTGCACCGAGACCGGGAGGATTGATTCCGAGTTCTTGGGCGCGAGAGCAATAGTTCTCGAGTCCTTGTGAGCAGTGCCAACAGTTGCCGCAACCCCAAGGCCCGTAGACGACGACATTGGTTCCGATGTCGAGACCTTCGACACCCTCGCCGACGGCGGCGACCTTGCCTGCGCCTTCGTGGCCGAGCGTGAGCGGAAGGCCGTAGGTGTACTGCTCTTCGGGCAGGCTCATGATGAAGTCGTCCGAGTGGCAGACGCCGGCAGCGGTGACTTCCAGGAGCACTTCACCTGGACCGGGCTCGGGTTTGGGAATCTCCGTGAGTTCGGGTTCCGCGCCGATTCTCGTGTACTGGATTGCCTTCATACCGACTCCTTTGTCGTGGTTGGCCAACCGCTCCTGGCAAGTGCGGGGTGTTTAGCCCCGCTAACAAAAGAGTACGCATCTGTGCATGTTCGGTCACGGGATCCGTGACCGAACAGACATGGCGCTTCGGCGATCGCGGTTCAGTCGATCCCGCCGCTGCCACTCGGCATCGGGATCTTGACCACCTTGTCGTCGTTCGGCCCCGGCTCGCCCGCGGTCTTGTTGATCGTGCTCGCCCACATCAAACCGTCGGATCCGAGCGCCAAACCGCCCAGTTGGCCGTACGTGTCTTTCGCCACTGCCGACGGCGCGGTGGTGATCGCTCCCGTTCCGGGGTCAGCGGCCATTGCGGAGATCGCTTTGCCGGCCCCCAACGCGACAGCTACCACTCCCTGCGCCGCAATGCACCCCCCGACGCCGGGCCGGTCGGGCCAGGTCCAAGCGGGCGACGTCACTGTGCCGTCGGAGCCGACGCGTTGGAGGCGATCTTCGAGAGTGGTTCGGTCGGTGACCCAGGTCGCGATGCCGGGATCGACACACACGCCGCCGCCGTTACCGATTCCGGACAGAACAAGTTCCGGGCGAGGCGGCGAAGCGTTTGGCGTCAACGATCGGACTCGCAACAGTTTCCCCGCCAACGAGCCGGGATCCTGAGCAACCGCAGGGTTGCCGGTATCGCCTGTCAGGACCATGAGCTGGTCCGGGGCCGCGAACTCGAGTGATCCGCCGTTGCCGCTTGCACCGCGCGGGATTCCGCCGAGGACCTCCTTGGCGGTGTCACCGGGAGCAATGCGGACCACCCGGTTATCGGTTCCGGTGGTGACGTAGGCATAGATCAGGTTGTCTTCGACAAATGTGGGGGAGAGGGCGATGTCGAGCAGTCCGCCGTCGCCGCTGCCGTCGACATCGATCTTGGCAACCTCGACCGGTGTCGTGTTGGGGGCTACCTGCATGATTCGGCCGGTTCGCCGTTCGGCCACCAGCCCGGAGTTCCCGTCCGGGAGTGTGACGAGGCCGCCGGTGGTGTCGAGACAGGTTGCGATCACGGCGGTGTCGGCGTCCTGACACGGCCCGAGGGGGCCGGTCCGCGGCGCCGGCGGCGTGGTCGACGGCGGCGGATTCTCCGGCTGCACTTCGGCGCTTGCCTGGTTGGTCGGTTCGGGTGTGAACGGCGAGGCAGTCGATTCGTCGAAGTCCGCGCAACCTGCGAGCAACGATGTCCCGAGCACCAGAGCCAGTGCGCCCAGCGCTGCATGCCTACCCGTAGTCATGCCCAAGACGTTACGTAACCCACGGCAGATGCCGCCACGCCGGACCAAGGTTCCCCGTCGAGTTCGTGAATCGGTCATAGGCTCACCTACGTGACTGACGAGCGAAAAGATCCCAGCGAGTTGTCGGATGCGGACAAGCCGACGGGCAACGTGTCCAGTCCGTATGACTCGCCCACCGAACAATTTCCGACGGTGAGCGCCAAGAATCCGTTGCCGCGGACCGACGACGATCTCGATTTCGGTTCCACGAACGCCAACTCGCTGACCGAACAGATACCGACATACCGAGCGCCGGGCGCGGATCAGCCGACAGTGGCTCTCGAGCGAGAGACGGCGTACGACGCTCCGATCACCGCCGTCCCCACCGCCGAAGCCGTGGCAGGGACCACCGAGACTCCGCGGGGCCGAGGCACTCTCGACCTCGGTTTGCTTGCACTGCGTTTGGCCGTCGGCGGAACAGCACTGGTGCACGGTCTGCAGAAGTTGACCGGTATCTGGAACGGGCCGGGTCTGGGCGGTTTCGAGACGATGCTGGCGGATGCCGGGTTCCAGCAGGCGAAGTGGATGGCGATCCTCGGCGCCGTCGGTGAGGTCGCAGGTGGCGCCCTCCTGATCCTGGGGTTGCTGACTCCCGTTGCGGCAGCATCGGTTCTGGCCGTGATGATCAATGCGTGGGCGCTGCGTCAGGCGAGCGCACCTGGACTGGAGTACTTCGCCCCGGCCGGTACCGAGTACGAGATGCTGCTCGGAATCTGTGCGGGCGTCATCATTTTGACGGGTCCTGGCCGTATTTCGCTCGACGGTCGTCGTGGCTGGGCAACCCGCCCGTTCGTCGGATCGCTCGTGGTCTTGATCCTCGGCATCGCTGCCGGCGTCTGCACTTGGATCTTCCTGAACGGTGCCAATCCGCTCATCTGAAACTCGCGCCGTCGAACAAACGAACCGCCGCTCTCCGAATCGGAGAGCGGCGGTTCGTCTGTGAAGGATCAGTCCTTGACGAGTACCGGGTCGGCGTTCGCGGACGGGATGGCTGTTCCGTCCTTGAGCTTGCGACCGAGGACCGACTTGCGGTGACCGTAGGCGAAGTACACGAGCACACCGATGGCCATCCAGACGAGGAACCGGATCCAGGTCTCGACCGAGAGGTTGAGCATCAGCCAACCGCAGGCGAGCACGGCGACGATCGGCACGAAGGGCACCAGTGGGACGCGGAATCCGCGCGGCAGGTCGGGGCGGGTGCGGCGTAGGACGATGACACCGACACAAACCAGGACGAATGCGAACAGCGTTCCGATGTTGACCATCTCTTCGAGCGTGCCCATCGGGAAGAAGGCTGCCAGGACGGCGACGATGCCACCGACGATCAACGTGATGCGCATCGGGATGCCCTTGGCGTTGGTCTTGGCCAGGCTGCGCGGCATGAGGCCGTCACGGGACATTGCGAAGAGGACGCGGGTCTGGCCGAGCATCATGACCATGACAACTGTCGTGAGGCCGGCCAGGCCACCGAAGTTGATGGCGGTTTGTGCCCAACCGATTCCGTTGGCCTCGAATGCGGTTGCGAGGGTGGCGCTGGAATCGCCGACCAGAGGACTGCCGTCCTTGAGTTCGGTGTACTTGACCATGCCGGTCAGGACGAGTGTGACGGCAACGTAGAGAACGGTGACGATGGCGAGCGAGCCGAAGATTCCGCGTGGCAACGACTTCTGCGGGTTCTTGGTTTCCTCGGCCGTGGTGGCGACGACATCGAAGCCGATGAATGCAAAGAACACGAGGCTGGCTGCGGCGAGCAATCCGTAGGCGCCGTAGCTACTTCCGCCTGCGCCGGTCAGCCAGGAGAACAAGGTCTGATGGATTCCGCTTGCAGAGCTCTCGGATCCTTCGGACGGCGGGATGAAGGGAGAGTAGTTCTCCTTCTTGATGTAGAACGCGCCCACGACGATGACGAGCAGGACTACTGCGATCTTGATCGCGGTAATGATCGCGGAGACTCGCGAGGAAACCTTGGTGCCGATCGCGAGAATCAGAGTGATCGCGCCGATGATGAGCAGTGCGCCCCAGTCGAAGCTGATCGACCCGATGTGGGCGGTAGTGCTGCCGCTCGCCCCGATGACGTTGCCGAGGTACAGCGACCAACCCTTGCCGACGACGGCGGAGGCGAGAGCAAACTCGAGGATGAGGTCCCAGCCGATGATCCAGGCTGCGAACTCACCGAACGTCGCGTAGGAGAACGTGTATGCGCTGCCTGCGACTGGAACGGTGGAGGCGAACTCCGCGTAACACAGCGCGGCAAGGCCACAGGCGATCGCAGCGAGAACGAATGCCAGTGAAATCGAGGGTCCTGCGACATTGCCTGCGGTTCGAGCAGTCAGCGTGAAGATGCCTGCGCCGATGACGACGGCGACTCCGAATACCGTGAGGTCCTTCGCGGTCAGTTCCTTCTTGAGCTTTGTCTCAGGCTCGTCGGTGTCCGCGATCGATTGCTCGACGGATTTGGTGCGCCATATGCCGACTCCGGGCATGTATTGCTCCTTGGTTGTTTCCCGTCGACCTTGTGGGTGGCGGGCGGTGGCTGACTGTCGTCGTTGTGATGTGCGTCTCAGCGACCTGATGAGGGAACCACTGGTGAGCGCCGTGTGCAAGTCAGCTCGCTCGAACTGACCGAAATGATCACCTGACTGAAAGTCATCCCCCCTCATGTATCTGAATTGATCAGCTGGTGTCTGGAACCCTACGTCCAAGTGAATTCGCTCACGAGCCGGACGCGCGATTCAGTCTGAAATGTCTGATAGCTCATATCGTTCCGTTCGTGCTCCGCGTGTCGGCCGACTATTCGGTACCTGTCGGTCGGTCTTGTGGTCGATGAGTCTCACCGTTGCGGTACGGCCGTACCAGAATTATGTATATGTGTATCCGCGCAAGACGGCTGACAGGCCACTGAACCCACTACGACGCAGTGGCGTTCGGTGGTGGTACTCCGACGTCTCTCGACGCTTCCGAACTCGACCGGATGTGCGATGTCGCGGAATTCCGTATGGGCGCTGACCTTTCATCCGTTCTCGTGTGAAAGAAGTCCCTGGACGCTGCGCCGGCTCAAGGTCGCCATGCGCAAGTTCCTACGTGTCGGCGTGGTTGTCGAATGTGCTGCCGACGATGCGTACCAAACCGACGCGATGATCGGATTGGGTTGTGGTGCATGCTCGTACAACACCGGATGAAGATTTTCCGGAGGAACTGGCGCGGATCTGATCCCGATTCATCTCGCACGCTGACAGAAAAGATCCCCGGCCGAAGCGGCCGGGGATCTATGTCCGTTCGTGGCAGAATTTACGGAACGTAGCGAACCGCGCCCTTGTCGGCGGACGTTGCCAGAGCGGCGTAGGCGCGCAGGGCTGTCGTCACGGTGCGCTGACGATCGACCGGCTGCCACGGGCGCTCGGAGGCCTCCATCTTCGCGCGTCGCTCGGCGAGGACGTCGTCGTCGACCAGGATCTCGAGCGTGCGCGAGGCGACGTCGATGCGGACCTGATCGCCGTTCTGGACGAGTCCGATGACTCCGCCTGCGGCAGCCTCGGGGGAGATGTGACCGATGGACAGTCCGGAGGTTCCGCCCGAGAAACGACCGTCGGTGATCAGTGCGCATTCCTTGCCGAGGCCTGCGCCCTTGAGGAAGGCAGTGGGGTGCAGCATTTCCTGCATGCCGGGGCCACCCTTGGGGCCTTCGTAACGCACGACGAGAACGTCGCCGGCCTTGATCTTCTTCTGCAAGATGACCGAGACGGCTTCTTCCTGAGATTCGACGACGAGCGCCGGGCCCTGGAAGGAGAACAGTTCCTCGTCGATGCCGGCCGTCTTGAGGATTGCGCCGTCGAGTGCGATGTTGCCGCGCAGGACAACCAAGCCGCCTTCGACGGTGTAGGCGTTCTCGACGTCGCGGATGCAGCCGCCGGCCGCATCGGTGTCGAGAGCAGACCAACGGTTGTCCGTGGAGAACGGTTCGATGGTGCGCACGCCGCCGGGAGCCGCGTGGAAAAGCTCGATTGCCTCGTCGGTTGCCTTGCCGGAGCGGATGTCCCAGTCGTCGAGCCACTGGTCGAAGCTCTTGGTGTGCACGGTGGACACGTCGGTTTCGAGGAGTCCGCCGCGGCGAAGCTCACCGAGCAGCGCGGGGATTCCGCCGGCGCGGTGGACGTCCTCCATGTGGTAGTCCGAGTTGGGGGAGACCTTGGACAGGCACGGCACCTTGCGGCTGATCGCGTCGATGGTGTCGAGGTCGAAGTCGACCTCGCCTTCCTGTGCCGCAGCCAGCGTGTGCAGGACGGTGTTGGTGGAACCGCCCATGGCGACGTCGAGAGCCATCGCGTTGCGGAACGCTGCCGGGGTCGCGATGTTGCGCGGCAGCACCGACTCGTCGCCGTCGCGGTAGTACTTGAGGGCAGCCTCGACCACGGTGGTGCCCGCACGAGAGAAGAGTGCGTGACGAGCCTTGTGAGTTGCCAGCGTGGAGCCGTTGCCCGGCAATGCGAGGCCGAGGGCTTCGGTCAGGCAGTTCATGGAGTTGGCGGTGAACATGCCCGAGCACGACCCGCACGTCGGGCACGCGCTGCGCTCGACCTCGTCGAGGCCTTCGTCGGACACGGCATCGTTGGCAGAGGCCGAGATCGCGGTGATGAGATCGGTGGGGGCTTGGGCCACGCCGCCGACGACCACTGCCTTGCCTGCCTCCATCGGACCGCCGGAGACGAACACGGTCGGGATGTTCAGACGCATCGCGGCGTTGAGCATGCCGGGAGTGATCTTGTCGCAGTTGGAGATACACACCAGTGCGTCGGCCGTGTGGGCGTTTGCCATGTACTCGACCGAATCGGCGATGATCTCGCGGCTCGGGAGCGAGTAGAGCATGCCGCCGTGGCCCATTGCGATGCCGTCGTCGACTGCGATGGTGTGGAACTCACGAGCGACGCCGCCGGCCGCACTGATGGCCTCGGCAACGATCTCGCCCACGTTCTTGAGATGCACGTGGCCGGGTACGAACTGGGTGTACGAGTTCGCTACGGCGACGATCGGCTTTCCGAAGTCGGAATCCGTCATTCCTGTGGCGCGCCACAGGGATCGGGCTCCGGCAGCATTACGTCCGATGGTGGTGGTGCGTGACCTCAACGGGGGCATGGGCGTGTTCCTTATGTGATCGTTGCTGGTCCACTCAAATAGAAGCGAGGGCCTTTCAACGCTACTCGCGTGCTACGGGCGCTTCTCTTCGGGCTGGTCCTGTGAGTTCTCGGCGACCTCGGATTCTGCTTCTGCTTCTGCAGCTGCTTCTTCCTCTTCGGCTTCCTTGGCGGCGAAGGCTTCTGCCGCCGATGCATAGGGATCAGTGATGCGGCCGCCGCTGGCGATCGCGATCTCGGGAAGCCTGACGAAGCTGACCGCAGGCAGGGTCACCTCGGTTCCGTCGGTGAGTTCCGCGCGCGCCCAGCTGCGCTTCGGGAAGCGGAAACCCTTGACATCGTCCCAGGCGAGGGTGCGCTTGGAGAACGTCGAGCGGACCTCGAGGCCGTCAGGGCTGACGGTGGTGCGCAGTCGCGCGACGAGATACACGGCGATGATCGGAAGGATCAGCAACCAGCTGAAGGCGACGGGCCACCCGAAGATCGGGAAGCTGACCGCGAACAGGAGGAACGCGCACGCCATGTAAGCGAGCTGCGAAATGCGGATGACGTGCCGAAGTGGTTTCGGCGTGTGGGATGATTGAGCCGGTGGCACGGGCTGCTGCGAAGTTGACACCTCTACATCTTCGCATTGCAGCCGATGTATCTCAGATTCTGGGACGGTCGACTCACCAAGTTTGCCGTTCGCGACTAGCGCCTCTACTGTCGAGTGCGTGAAACAGAATGAGTTGCTCGTAATCGGCCGGCGCGTCGTCGCCTGAGTCGATTTTTCAACTCACCAGATAACGACGCGCCACCCTCGCTCAGCAGATGCTGACGGGGGTTTTTTGTTGCCCGGAGCCAGAATCAGAGGATTTCCCAGTGAGCGCACCAACAGCACGGCCTCAACCCACGCCGCGCAAGTCAGGGACACCGAGCCCGACAACCGCGGCTGCCGCAACCCAGACGGCCAACCGTCGCCAGCTCCCGCCTGAGCGGGTAACCGGCGCGCAGTCTGTGGTTCGAGCCCTCGAAGAGCTCGAGGTCGACACGGTATTCGGCATTCCCGGCGGTGCCGTGCTCCCGGTTTACGATCCACTCTTCGATTCGGTCAAGGTCCGCCACGTGCTCGTGCGCCACGAGCAGGGTGCAGGCCACGCTGCCACCGGTTACGCCCAGGCGACCGGCAAGGTCGGCGTCTGCATGGCTACCTCGGGTCCCGGTGCGACCAACCTGGTCACGCCACTGGCCGACGCGCAGATGGACTCCGTTCCGATCGTCGCGATCACCGGACAGGTGGCGCGCTCGCTGATCGGTACCGATGGCTTCCAGGAAGCCGACATCTCAGGCATCACGATGCCGGTCACCAAGCACAACTTCCTGATCACCGACGCGATCGACATCCCGCGCATCATGGCCGAAGCCTTCTACCTCGCGGCCAGCGGTCGCCCCGGCGCCGTCCTGGTCGATATCCCCAAGGACATCCTGCAGTCGCAGACCACGTTCTCGTGGCCGCCGGAGATGCGTCTGCCGGGCTACCGCCCGGTCACCAAGCCGCACGGCAAGCAGGTTCGTGAAGCTGCACGTCTGATCGCCGACGCCAAGTCGCCGGTTCTGTACGTCGGTGGCGGCGTCATCAAGTCGGACTCCTCGCCGGAGCTGCTCGAATTGGCAGAGCTGACCGGTATCCCCGTCGTCACCACGCTGATGGCCCGCGGCGCGTTCCCGGACAGCCACGACCTCAACTGCGGTATGCCGGGAATGCACGGCACCGTTGCCGCAGTCGCCGCTCTGCAGCGCAGCGATCTGCTGATCACCCTCGGCGCGCGTTTCGACGACCGCGTCACCGGTCAGCTGAATTCCTTCGCGCCCGATGCCAAGGTCATCCACGCCGACATCGATCCGGCCGAGATCGGCAAGAACCGTTACGCCGACGTCCCGATCGTGGGCGACTGCAAAGAGGTCATCACCGAACTCATCGAGGCTATCCGTGCCGACATGGCCACGGGCACCACGTTCGAGCTCTCGGAATGGTGGGCGTACCTGAACGACATCCGTCGTACCTACCCGCTGAGCTACGACCGTCCCACCGACGGTCAGCTGAGCCCGGAGTACGTCATCCAGACCGTCGGCAAGCTCGCCGGACCGGATGCCATCTACTGCGCCGGCGTCGGCCAGCACCAGATGTGGGCCGCGCAGTTCGTCGGTTACGAGAAGCCGCGCACGTGGCTCAACTCGGGCGGACTGGGCACCATGGGGTACGCGGTTCCCGCAGCCATGGGCGCCAAGATGGGCATGCCCGACACCGAGGTGTGGGCGATCGACGGCGACGGCTGCTTCCAGATGACCAATCAGGAACTCGCAACCTGCGCACTCGAAGGTATCCCCATCAAGGTTGCCCTCATCAACAACGGCAACCTCGGCATGGTGCGTCAGTGGCAGACACTCTTCTACGAAGAGCGCTACTCCAACACCAACCTCGGAACGCACGGCGCCATCCGCATCCCGGACTTCGTCAAGCTCGCAGAAGCATTGGGCTGCCACGGAATTCGTGTCGAGCGTGAAGAAGACGTCGAAGCTGCGATCCGTGAGGCGCAGTCCATCAACGACAAGCCTGTCGTGATCGACTTCATCGTCACCGCTGACGCACAGGTGTGGCCGATGGTCGCTGCCGGAACGAGCAACGACGAAATCATGGCGGCCCGGGGCATCCGGCCGCTGTTCGACGACGACGAGGCAGTTGCCGAGCCCGCCGTCATCCACGAAGCCATGTCACGCGAGCAAGCCGGACCCGCCGCGGGCACAGGGGAGGATCAGAAGTGAGCACCAGTCACACCCTCAGTGTTCTCGTCGAGGACAAGCCAGGCGTGCTGGCCCGCGTCTCCGCACTTTTCTCCCGCCGCGGATTCAACATCGAATCCCTTGCGGTGGGCGGAACCGAGATCCCCGAGATCTCACGTATGACCATCGTCGTCACGGTCGACGAGTTCCCTCTCGAGCAGGTGACGAAGCAGCTCAACAAGCTGATCAACGTCATCAAGATCGTCGAGCAGGACGGTGAAGCATCCGTCGCTCGCGAGCTCGTGCTCATCAAGGTGCGCGCAGATGCAAGCGTGCGCACGCAGGTCATCGAAACGGTGAACCTGTTCCGCGCCAAGGTGATCGACGTCTCCCCGGAGTCCGTCACCATCGAGGCGACCGGTACTCGGTCCAAGCTGGATGCACTGCTGCGGATGCTTGATCCGTACGGTATCCGGGAGATCGTTCAGTCCGGGGTCGTGGCAGTCGGTCGAGGGCCGAAGTCGATCACGGCCACCCGCTAGTACTTTTAGACACGTAAAAATCCAAGGAGAGGTTGAGAACTGTGGCAGTCGAGATGTTCTACGACGACGATGCCGATCTGTCGATCATTCAGGGCCGCAAGGTTGCTGTGATCGGCTACGGAAGCCAGGGCCACGCCCATTCGCTGAGCCTGCGTGACTCGGGCGTCGATGTGCGCATCGGCCTCAAGGAGGGCTCCAAGTCCCGCGAGAAGGCGCAGGAGCAGGGCCTGACAGTCGGTACGCCGGCCGAGGTTTCCGAGTGGGCCGACGTCATCATGGTGCTCGCACCTGACACCGCTCAGGCCAGCATTTTCACCAACGACATCGAGCCGAACCTCAAGGACGGCGACGCGCTGTTCTTCGGTCACGGCCTGAACATTCACTTCGACCTGATCAAGGCTCCGGAGTTCGTCACCGTCGGCATGGTTGCCCCCAAGGGGCCGGGCCACCTGGTGCGTCGTCAGTTCGTCGACGGCAAGGGCGTTCCCGCGCTCATCGCCATCGACCAGGATCCCAAGGGTGAAGGCCAGGCTCTCGCTCTGTCCTACGCCAAGGGCATCGGCGGAACCCGCGCAGGCGTCATCAAGACCACGTTCAAGGAAGAGACCGAGACGGACCTCTTCGGCGAGCAGGCTGTGCTGTGCGGCGGCACCGAGGAACTGGTCAAGACCGGTTTCGAGGTCATGGTCGAGGCCGGCTACGCACCCGAGATGGCGTACTTCGAGGTTCTGCACGAGCTCAAGCTCATCGTCGACCTCATGTACGAGGGTGGCATCGCCCGCATGAACTACTCGGTGTCCGACACCGCTGAGTTCGGTGGATACCTCTCCGGTCCGCGCGTCATCGACGCCGACACCAAGGAGCGCATGAAGGCGATCCTGGCCGACATCCAGTCCGGCGAGTTCACCCGTCGTCTGGTTGCCAACGTCGAGAACGGCAACACCGAGCTCGAAGGCCTGCGCAAGGCCAACGCCGAGCACCCCATCGAGGTCACCGGCAAGAAGCTGCGCGACCTGATGAGCTGGGTCGATCGTCCGATCACCGAAACCGCGTAATTCGTAGTTTCACGCTCCACGTCTCCACTGGCCTGATGTCGCGCCGGTTCAATTACGTTGAACCAGCGCGGCATTGGGCCGGAGTCGTTTTCCGGGCCGGCTGAGTCCGGATTCATATTCCATCGAGAATTCGCCCGCGAAAGTGTCCACTATGTGGTATCGCCTACCGCGTTGTGGATTCGAAGTGAGCGCGCACTAAACTATCGGTGGTTAAACCACCTTCACACCCACCTAATCAGGGAGTTTGCACGTGAGCCAGCCTGGCCGTCCCGTTGTTCTGATCGCCGACAAGCTCGCGCCGTCCACAGTCGAGGCGCTCGGTGACGGTGTGGAGGTGCGTTGGGTCGACGGACCCGACCGCCCGGCGCTGCTCGCCGCGGTACCCGAGGCCGACGCGATTCTCGTCCGTTCCGCCACCACCGTCGACGCCGAGGTTCTGGCCGCAGGCACCAAGCTGAAGATCATCGGTCGCGCCGGTGTCGGCCTGGACAACGTCGAGATCCCCGCAGCCACCGAGCGCGGCGTGATGGTCGTCAATGCACCGACCTCCAACATCCACTCGGCAGCCGAGCACGCAGTTGCTCTGCTCATGTCGACCGCTCGCCAGATTCCCGCAGCAGACAAGACCCTGCGTGAGAACACCTGGAAGCGAAGCAAGTTCAACGGCGTCGAGATCCTCGGCAAGACCGTCGGCGTTGTCGGACTCGGCCGCATCGGCCAGCTGTTCGCGCAGCGTCTCGCCGCGTTCGAAACCACCATCATCGCGTACGACCCCTACTTGCCCGCAGCTCGCGCCGCGCAGCTCGGCATCGAACTGGTCACCATCGACGAGCTCGTCGAGCGCGCCGACTTCATCTCCGTGCACCTGCCCAAGACCAAGGAAACGGCCGGCCTGATCAACGCCGAGCGTCTCGCCAAGGCCAAGGACGGCGTCATCATCGTCAACGCCGCCCGCGGTGGTCTGATCGACGAAGACGCGCTCTACGACGCACTGGTCTCCGGCAAGGTCCGCGGCGCCGGTCTCGACGTGTTCAGCACCGAGCCGTGCACCGATTCCAAGCTCTTCGAGCTCGACAACGTCGTTGTCACCCCGCACCTCGGAGCATCGACGTCCGAGGCTCAGGACCGCGCGGGCATCGACGTGGCGAAGAGTGTTCTCCTCGCTCTGGCGGGCGAATTCGTTCCCGAGGCTGTCAACGTCTCCGGCGGCCCCGTCGGAGAAGAAGTTGCTCCGTGGCTCGAGCTGGTCCGCAAGCTCGGTCTCCTCGCTGCGACGTTGTCGCCCGAAGCTGTGCAGACCGTGCAGGTTGTCGCCACCGGCGAGCTGTCTGCCGAAACCGTCGACATCCTCGGCCTGGCTGCACTGCGCGGCGTGTTCTCCGCCAGCAGCGACGAGGCTGTCACATTCGTGAACGCTCCGGCACTGGCCGAGCAGCGCGGCGTGACCGTATCGGTCGAGAAGCACTCCGAGGCTCTTGCTCACCGCAGCGCGGTCGAGGTTCGCGCAGTTGCCGCGGACGGCACGGTCACGTCGGTCACGGGCGCACTCACCGGTCTGCAGCAGGTCGAGAAGATCGTCAACATCAACGGACGCAGCTTCGACCTGCGCGCCGAGGGTCACAACATCGTCGTTCACTACAGCGATCGCCCGGGCGTTCTCGGTGTCCTCGGCACCGTTCTCGGCAACGCGGGCGTGGACATCCTCGCCGCAGCACTGAGCCAGGATGCCGAAGGCGAAGGCGCAACGGTCATTTTGCGCGTCGATCGCGTCGTCGGAGACGCCGAGGTCGAGGCAATCGTCTCGCAGCTCGACGCTCGCGTCGCCCAGGTCGACCTTTCCTGATTGTTTTTGCTGTGCGCCTTTATTAACCGCCCGCGGTCAATAAAGGCGCACAGTTCTACTGAGATGAGGACTCCATGAAGCTTGCGGTCATTCCGGGCGACGGAATCGGTGTCGAGGTCACAGCCGAAGCACTCAAGGTGCTCGGCAAGTTGGTTCCGGATCTGGAAACCACCGAATACGATCTCGGTGCCCGTCGCTACAACGCCACCGGCGAGTTGCTCCCGGCGGAAGAGCTGGACCAGATCCGTCAGCACGACGCAATCCTGTTGGGCGCCATCGGTGACCCGCGGATCGTCGCCCCCGGCATCCTCGAGCGTGGTCTGCTGCTGAACATGCGTTTCCAGCTCGATCATCACGTGAATCTTCGCCCCGCACAGCTGTACCCGGGTGCGCTGTCGCCGTTGGCGGCCCAGCCGGAGATCGACTTCGTCGTGGTTCGTGAAGGCACCGAGGGCCCGTACACCGGTAACGGTGGCGCCATTCGCGTCGGCACCGATCACGAGATCGCGACCGAAGTGTCGATCAACACCTGGTTCGGCGCCGAGCGTGTTGTTCGTTACGCATTTGCGTTGGCGCAGACACGTTCCAAGCACCTCACACTGATCCACAAGACCAATGTGCTCTCCAATGCGGGAGCAATCTGGACGCGTGCGATCGAGACAGTCGGGGCCGAGTACCCGGACGTCGAGACCGCGTACTGCCACATCGACGCTGCCACCATCTACATGGTGACCGACCCGTCGCGGTTCGACGTCATCGTCACGGACAACCTGTTCGGTGACATCATCACCGACCTGGCCGGTGCCGTGACCGGTGGAATCGGTTTGGCCGCAAGCGGAAACATCGACGCGTCCGGTACCAACCCGTCGATGTTCGAGCCCGTGCACGGCAGTGCTCCGGACATCGCCGGCAAGGGAATCGCAGATCCCACCGCCGCGATCCTCTCGGCCGCACTGCTTCTTCGCCATCTCGGACGCGAGGACGACGCCGCTCGCGTCGAGGCTGTGGTCGCTGCCGACCTGGCAACGCGCGGCGAAGGCCCCATCTCCACGACCGAGATCGGCGACCGGATCACCGCAGCGCTGTAAGGATTTCTTTCACGAGACTGACGCGCGTAAGCCTTACGGCTTGCGCGCGTCAGTCGTTTCCGACACCCCGATAGACTGGCCAGTATGCGTCTTGGTCGAATTGCCAGTCCCGATGGTGTTGCGTTCGTCAGTATCGAAGGTGAAGAGGATGCCCTCGTCGCCAAGGAAATTGCGGAGCACCCGTTCGGGAACCCCACCTTTACCGGCCGTAGTTGGCCGCTCGCCGATGTTCGTCTGCTGGCTCCGATTCTCGCCAGCAAGGTGATCTGTATCGGCAAGAATTATGCAGATCACATCGCGGAGATGGGCGGCGAGGCGCCGGCTGATCCGGTGATCTTCCTCAAGCCCAATACGTCCATCGTCGGCCCGGGCGCCCCGATCGTCTTGCCTCCGACGTCCAACGAGGTGCATTTCGAGGGTGAACTCGCGGTGGTCATCGGTCAGCCTTGCAAAGACGTACCCGCGGCGAAGGCGTTGAGCGTGGTCCTTGGCTACACGATCGCCAACGACGTATCGGCGCGAGATCATCAGCGTCACGACGGGCAATGGACCCGCGCGAAGGGCCACGACACCTTCTGCCCGCTCGGTCCGTGGATCGAAACCAGCCTCGATGCGTCCGACGTCGACATCAAGACCGAGGTGAACGGTCAGGTCAAGCAGGACAGCAGCACCGCCTTCCTGCTTCACGACATTCCGAAGATCATCGAGTGGATCTCGGCGGTGATGACCCTCCTGCCCGGCGACGTCATCCTCACCGGCACCCCCGCCGGAGTCGGCCCGATCGTCGACGGCGATTCCGTGTCGGTCACGGTCTCGGGGATCGGCACGCTCACGAACCCGGTGACCGCCAAGAACTGATCTGACCCGGTTCGTTCCGTCATGTGACTACGGAGGCCCCATCCCCACCGGATGGGGCCTCCGTCGTGGTGTGAGTCGAGAGGTGTCTGTCAAAGAAAAGTTGCAAGATGGTAACTAACGTCGGATGGTCGATTGGGGTTGCCTTCCGGTTCGAGGTAATCAGGCCCTGGGACTGACCTGCGGGTTTCATGAGCCAGGCGAAGCTTCACCCATGATCCTCCTGGCGTTATGTCTGATTTGGTGAGGTTGGGAGGGTTCGCCCCGCGGTTTGCTGCCGCGGCTCGTAACAGACCAAATTCCCTGAAATGTAACGCTGAGCAGTAGGGTGGCCGATAACTGGATAGAAGCCGATGGGGCAATCGAGTGGATTGCGCAGAAACGTGGTGATACATGACGACCTTCGCGGAAGCATCCCGGACAGCGGCAGCGCACGCGCGGAACGGGCAGCGGCCGGTGTGGCGAGACAAGAAGCGCTACCTGTGGCCACTGGGTTTGCTGGTTCCTCTCAGTCCGTTCGCTGCGTGGTTCCTGGTCGACAAATTCAGTCTCGGGCTCTTCTGGGCCATCGGGGCCTGGCTCATCGTGATCGTCATTCCCCTGATCGATCTACTGGCGGGCGAGGACGGTAACAGCCCACCGGACGAAGCGATCCCTGAATTGCAAGAGGATCGTTTCTACCGCTGGTGCACGTATCTGTTCCTGCCCCTCCAGTACGTCGGTCTCGTATTCGTCGCCTGGTGCTGGGTGAACGCGCCGATGGCGGCGGGGGAGAAGTTCGCGCTCGCGATGACTGCCGGCGTGGTTGCCGGTGTTGGGATCAACGCGGCGCATGAATTGGGGCACAAGAGCGAAAAGCTCGAGAAGTGGCTCGCGAAAGTAGCGCTGGCACAGTCCTTTTACGGCCATTTCTACGTCGAGCACAACCATGGTCACCACGTCCGTGTCGCGACGCCGGAGGATCCGGCCAGTTCGCGATACAAGGAAAACTTCTGGTTCTTCTTGCCGCGCAGTGTCATCGGCGGCTTGCGCTCGGGATGGCGGATCGAAAGCGCTCGCCTTCAGCGTCAAGGCAGACGGACGTGGAGCTATCGGAACAACATCCTGAACGCGTGGGCGATGAGTGTTGTCCTGTTCGGCAGCCTGATCGCGGTGTTCGGGTGGGAAATCGCACCGTGGCTGGCCGTTCAGGCGATTGCCGGATTCACGTTCCTCGAGACCGCCAACTATCTCGAGCACTACGGCTTGCTACGTGCGAAGCGGCCTGACGGCTCGTACGTTCGCTGCTCGCCCGAGGACAGCTGGAACAGCGACCACGTCGTCAGCAATCTGTTCCTCTATCAACTTCAGCGTCACAGTGACCATCACGCGAATCCGCGTCTGCGGTACCAGAGCCTGCGCAGTGCGGCCGAAGCGCCGCAACTTCCAGCGGGTTACGCGGTCATGATCGTGTGCGCGTGGGTGCCGCCGCTGTGGCGAAAGGTCATGGACAAGCGACTACTCGCCTACTACGACGGTGACATGACACGTATCAACGTCTTGCCGGGTAAGTGATCGGCGGGATGGAGGAAGCGCTGCGGGACTAACCTGTAGTACGACCATCCATCATCGCCGAGCCAAGTGAGCCATGACCAACAGCGAAGTACGCGTCCGTTTCTGTCCGTCACCCACCGGAACCCCGCACGTAGGTTTGGTGCGCACCGCCTTGTTCAACTGGGCATTCGCACGACACCACGGCGGCACGTTCGTGTTCCGTATCGAAGACACCGATGCGCAGCGCGACAGTGAAGAGTCCTACCAGGCCATCCTCGACGCCCTCCGCTGGTTGGGGCTCAATTGGGACGAGGGCCCGGAGGTCGGTGGGCCGCACGCACCGTATCGCCAGTCCGAGCGTCGCGACCTGCATCTCGACGTCGTTGCCAAGTTGCTGGCCGCGGGCGAGGCCTACGAGTCCTACTCGACCAACGAAGAAGTGGAAGCCCGACACAAGGCGGCCGGACGCGACCCGAAGCTCGGATACGACAACTTCGATCGCGACCTCAGTGACGAGCAGCGCGCTGCCTACGTCGCCGAGGGGCGCAAGCCGGTCGTCCGCCTCCGGATGCCCGATCACGACCTGACGTGGAACGACCTGGTTCGCGGCGAGACCACGTTCAAGGCAGGCACCGTTCCGGACTTCGCGTTGACTCGCGGGAACGGTATTCCGCTGTACACGCTGGTCAATCCCGTCGACGACGCGTTGATGAAGATCACTCACGTACTGCGCGGTGAGGACCTGCTTTCCTCGACCCCGCGTCAGCTCGCGTTGTACGAGGCTTTGATCCGCATCGGTGTCGCCGATTTCACACCGTCGTTCGGGCACCTGCCGTTCGTGATGGGTCAGGGCAACAAGAAGCTTTCCAAGCGCGATCCCGAGTCCAACCTCTTCATTCACCGCGATCGGGGCTTCATTCCCGAGGGACTGCTGAACTACTTGGCTCTGCTCGGGTGGAGCATTGCCGACGATCACGATGTCTTCTCACTCGACGAGATGGTTGCGGCCTTCGACGTTTCGAAGGTCAACTCCAACCCTGCCCGCTTCGACCAGAAAAAGGCCGACGCGATCAATGCCGAGCACATTCGCTTGCTCCAGCCGGCCGACTTCGCGGCCCGCCTGAAGTCGTTCCTGGTGGAGCACGGCCACATCAGCGCCGACGTCGATGAAGCCACGTTCACTGTTGCGGCGGACCTCGTGCAGACGCGCATCGTCGTCCTGTCCGACGCGTGGGATCTGCTGAAGTTCCTGTTCGTCGACGAGGCGTCGTTTGCTCTCGATCCGGCCGCGGCGGCAAAGAACCTGAAGGAAGACGCTGGTCCGGTTCTGGATGCGTCTCTTGCGGCACTCGAGGCAACCTCGGAGTGGACTGCGGCCAGTATCGAGGAAGCACTCAAGAAGGCCCTCATCGAGGATCTGGAGCTCAAACCGCGTAAGGCCTTCGCTCCGGTTCGGGTCGCGATCACCGGCTCTCACATCAGCCCTCCGCTGTACGAGTCGATGGAATTGCTCGGTCGTGAGGTCTCGATTGCTCGGTTGCGCGCCGGTAGGGCAGCGGTAACCGCCTAGATCGGACGGTCTTCCGGCCGAAAATGAAGCAAAAACCTCCCGTGACCATACGATTTGGTATTTGGGGCAGGGGTACTGGTAATCTTCTTTTCGGCCGGAGACGAGCCGCCGAGCACAACAGCGAAGCGGATCGGGCAAGGCTGGTGAGCAAGACATTGGGGTATGGTGTAATTGGCAACACAGCGGTTTCTGGTACCGCCATTCTAGGTTCGAGTCCTGGTACCCCAGCGGAAATCCGGTCGATTTTGTGGCCGGACTCAGACAAGCTAAGCTTGCTGAGCATCCAAGAGCAAGACTGAATACCACGTTTAAAAGCGTGTCCTGGCCCCGTCGTCTAGCGGCCTAGGACGCCGCCCTCTCAAGGCGGTAGCGCGGGTTCGAATCCCGTCGGGGCTACAAAGGAAAGACCCTCCGATCATCGATCGGAGGGTCTTTTCGTATGTGCCGGAAATGTCTCCGGCGATGCGAAAAACGATCACCCCCAGTCGAATTCGACTGGGGGTGATCGTCATCTCACTCTGTTGTCCGCGATCGGCTATCCGCTCTTGCGGCGGAACTCTCGCTTGTGATCGGCCGGGCCATGCGTGTTGTGGACCTTGGACTGTCCGTCGCGATGGTCGGTCGATTTGGCGTTCTGATGATTCTTCCGTTCGAGGGCTTCACGGAACTTTCGTTTGGTTTCCTCCGATTGGGATTCGGGTTCCGACGGGGTGTTGCTGTCGAGATCGCTCATATGCTCACTCCTTGTTGTTGGGCCTGTTGGTGAAACTACGCCGGCCCGAATTCGAAAGCTCGTGAATTTCGCTTCACGAATCTCGGGGTCTACGGCGATGGTGCAGTAGAACCGGAAAGAGGCATCGCCGGCATCCCGAGCTTGCGGTGATCCCACGAACGAGTTCGATCGGGAACGAACCGTACCGCGACGCGCTTGTGGAGCATCGCGTCGACGGCCGGGCGGAGATCTTCCGTGTACGGGCCCGTGTATCGCTCCCAGACACTGATTCCCACGGCAAAGAGAGCTTCCGGATCCTCGACGATCACTCCGGTGCCCTCCATCGAGACTCCTCGCAGCGTGTCGTACGTCAGACCGTCTTCGATCAGGACGGACATACGGGTGTCCCGGCGAAGATTGACCGCCTTCTGCGACTTGGCTTTGGTTTCGAACCAGATTTCGCCGTCGACTATCGCGAACCACATCGCGATCAGGTGAGGCATTCCGTCGGCGCTCAACGTCGCCATCGTTGCCGTACGGCTCTTTTCGACGAAGCTCGAAATTTCGGCCTCGGTCATCGTGATCTGACTACGCTGCTTTCCCGCCATGGTCGCGTCGTACTCCTACGTGCTCGAGGATCTGAAGGCCTTACTGTGTCACGAATTACAGACGCTTGTGGAGCGCTTCGGCAGCTGCGAGAAGGTCCGCCGCCCAGCGGGCTCCCGGTCGTCTACCCATCCGATCGATGGGGCCGGAGACCGAAATCGCGGCAATGACAGCGCCTGCCGAGTCTCGGACGGGAGCCGCGACGCTGGCGACACCCGGCTCACGTTCGGCTGCACTCTGTGCCCAGCCGCGCCGGCGAACCTCGAGGAGCACTCGTTCGCCGAACGACGCATCGGCGAGAACGGTCCGTTGGGTTTGTGGATCTGCCCATGCGAGAAGGACCTTGGCGCCGGAACCGGCATTCATCGGCAGCCTGGCCCCGACGAGAACTGTGTCGCGAAGGCCCGTGGGCGGTTCCATCGACGCAACGCAGATGCGTTGGGTGCCTTCCCGGCGGTACAGCTGGACGCTTTCGCCGGTGATTTCGCGAAGGCGGGGGAGGATGAGTCCGGCCGCAGCAATGAGTGGATCATTAGCGGTGGCAGCGAGTTCGGCGAGTCCGGGCCCTGGGCACCACTGACCATCCGAGTCGCGTGTGAGGAGTCGATGGACTTCGAGACCGACGGCGAGTCTATGGGCGGTCGCGCGCGGCAAACCGGTTCGTGCACAGAGTTCGGTGAGGCTGCACGGTTCCTCAGCTACTGCATGAAGAACGCCCATTGCTTTGTCCAGGACGCCGATGCCGCTATGCTGTCTCATAGGTCGATACCAGTTTCTCGCATAGTGGGATGATAGCGCATTTCCTGGTGGACTAGCGCATTTACAGAAGGGCTAGTGCATTTCCTAGGGGCAGCCTGCATCTGCTGCGAGGGCTGGGGACCTACTTCACGCGCGGCGGGCCAGCCCGTAGTCCGCCGACGCGAGGCTACGTACAGAGGTGGAAGACATGGCACAGAAAGCACGCACTCTCGCCGAGAAGGTGTGGGACGACCACGTTGTCGTGAAAGGGGAGGGGCAGGATCCCGACCTCATCTACATCGATCTCCACCTCGTTCACGAAGTGACGAGCCCGCAGGCATTCGACGGACTTCGCTTGGCCGGACGCCCGTTGCGCCGTCCCGACCTGACGATCGCCACCGAGGACCACAACGTTCCGACGATCGACATCGACAAGCCGATCGCCGATCCCGTGTCCAAGACTCAGGTCGACACCTTGCGCCGAAATTGCGAGGAGTTCGGAGTTCGCTTGCACCGCATGGGCGATCTCGATCAGGGCATCGTGCATGTGGTCGGACCGCAGCTCGGCCTGACTCAGCCGGGAACCACCGTGGTGTGCGGCGACAGTCATACGTCGACGCACGGCGCATTCGGTGCGCTCGCAATGGGAATCGGCACCAGCGAGGTCGAGCACGTGATGGCGACGCAGACATTGTCGTTGCGCCCCTTCAAGACCATGGCGATCACGGTCGACGGCGAGCTGCCTCCTGGCGTCACGAGCAAGGACTTGATCCTGGCAGTCATCGCCAAGATCGGCACCGGCGGCGGCCAGGGCTACGTCCTGGAGTACCGCGGCGAGGCCATTCGCAAACTGTCGATGGAAGCTCGTATGACCATCTGCAACATGTCGATCGAGGCCGGAGCCCGTGCTGGCATGATCGCACCGGACGAGACCACTTACGAGTTCATCAAGGGCCGTCCGCATGCACCGTCGGGCGCAGAGTGGGACGAAGCCGTCGCCGCGTGGGAGTTGCTCAAGACCGACGAGGGCGCCGAATTCGACAACGAGGTCCACATCGACGCAAGCGCATTGACGCCCTTTGTCACGTGGGGAACCAATCCGGGACAGGGTGCACCGCTCGGTGACCGTGTTCCCGATCCGGAACTGATCGTCGACGAGAGCGAGCGTCAGGCTGCCGAGAAGGCGCTCACCTACATGGGTCTCGACGCCGGCATGGCGCTTCGGGATGTTGCTGTCGACACCGTCTTCGTCGGTTCGTGCACCAACGGGCGCATCGAAGATCTGCGCGCGGTGGCCGAGGTGCTCGAGGGTCGCCATGTGGCAGAGGGTGTTCGGATGCTCATCGTTCCCGGCTCGATGCGGGTGCGTGCTCAAGCCGAAAGTGAAGGTCTCGGTGAAATCTTCACGGCGGCAGGGGCCGAATGGCGCCAGGCCGGTTGCTCGATGTGCTTGGGAATGAACCCTGACCAGCTTGCTCCCGGCGAGCGTTCGGCATCGACGTCCAACCGGAATTTCGAAGGCCGACAGGGTAAAGGCGGTCGGACCCATCTGGTTTCCCCGCTCGTCGCGGCTGCCACTGCGGTCCGCGGAACGCTCTCGGCACCGGCCGATCTGGTCTGACCCACTTACCATCTCGAGGAGAATTTCGATGGAATCCTTTACCACGCACAAGGGTATCGGCGTCCCGCTGCGACGCTCGAATGTCGATACCGATCAGATCATCCCTGCCGTGTACCTGAAACGGGTGACGCGCACGGGATTCGAGGACGGGCTGTTTGCAGGCTGGCGCACCGACCCCAACTTCATTCTCAATCTGGCTCCGTACGACAAGGGAAGTGTCCTCGTAGCCGGTCCCGATTTCGGCACGGGCTCTTCGCGTGAGCATGCCGTGTGGGCTCTCTCCGACTTCGGATTTCGGGTCGTCATCGCTTCCCGGTTCGCCGACATCTTCCGTGGGAACGCCGGAAAAGCCGGTCTCGTAGCGGCACAAGTCGAGCAGAGCGACGTCGAATTGCTCTGGAAGTTGCTCGAAGAGCAGCCCGGACTGGAATTGACAGTAGATCTCGAGAATCGGACCGTGAGCGCCGGAACTACGGTGGTGCCGTTCAATATTGACGACTACACACGGTGGCGTCTGCTGGAGGGTCTCGACGACATCGGACTGACATTGCGGCAGGTAGAAGCGATTTCCGAGTTCGAAAAGTCAAGGCCTTCATGGAAACCGACTACCCTTCCAGCCCGAATTTCGCAGGGCTGAACCGAAATCCGCAACTCCGCGCGGGAAGAGAAATAGGTCACCATTTCGCAGTCACGTTGAATGAGAATTGGCGTGGCACATAGACTCTTGCCGTTATCAGGTTTACCGTGGTTCTCAGTCGGTCCGACGGTGGACCACAATTAGCGGAGGAATTTCAATGAACAAGGCAGAGCTCATCGATGTTCTGACTGAAAAGCTGGGTTCGGACAGGCGCACAGCGACCGACGCAGTGGAGCACGTCGTGGACACCATCGTCCGCGCCGTCCACCGTGGCGAGAGCGTGACCATCACCGGCTTCGGAGTCTTCGAGCAGCGTCGTCGTGCAGCACGTGTTGCACGCAACCCGCGTACGGGCGAGACCGTCAAGGTCAAGCCGACGTCGGTTCCGGCTTTCCGTCCGGGTGCGCAGTTCAAGGCTGTTATCGCTGGTGGACAGAAGCTTCCGGCCACCGGCCCGGCAGTCAAGCGTGGCGTAGCAGCACCGGCCACCAAGGCTGCAGCCAAGAAGGCTGCTGCCAAGAAGACCGCAGCCAAGAAGGCTCCGGCAAAGAAGGCTCCGGCCAAGACCGCAGCCAAGAAGACGGTTGCCGCGAAGGCTCCCGCCAAGAAGGCTCCGGCCAAGACCGCAGCCAAGAAGACGGTTGCCACCAAGGCTCCCGCCAAGAAGGCTCCGGCCAAGACCGCAGCCAAGAAGACGGTTGCCACCAAGGCTCCCGCCAAGAAGGCTCCGGCCAAGACCGCAGCCAAGGCTCCGGCCAAGAAGGCTCCGGCCAAGAAGGCTCCGGCCAAGACCGCAGCCAAGAAGGCTCCGGCCAAGAAGGCTCCGGCCAAGCGCGGAAAGTAGTCGCGTTCGGGTGAAAAACCCGATGCCGTAAGACAAAGAGGTGCAGCCGCGGATCTGATCCGCGGCTGCACCTCTTTTTGCTGTCTGGGAGAAGTGTGAATTCTCCTGTGTTTCAGTGCTTTGCAAAACTACCGAATCGAGCTGGGGCCGGTTGGTCCAAATCCCTCAGGAGTTGGCGACTTTGGGGAGCGGGCTGTCGAGGTGATCGGCGGCGACGAGACGGCCGTCGAGGAACGAGAGCACCCAAGTGCTCGCCTTACGGTTGCGTGCAGAGGGCAGTGTTACACCGGCCGTATCAGCCCACCAGCGCATCAAATCGGGGATGACGCCTCCTTGGCTGCAGATCACTGGAGTGCCCTCCAGTGCGGCAATCTGCAGCGCACGTGCCCGAGCGGCGTCGGGATCGGCCTCGTAACCTTCTTCGGTCAGAAGAGGTTCCGTCGAAATCTCGACACCCAATGCCTCCGCCAACGGCATTACGGTGTCGATGCAGCGCGTACGGTCAGCCGCGAAAACCGAATCGGCTCCGAAGATTTTCAGCTGTTCGACCAAGGCGGCGGATTGTTCTTTGCCCTTGGCGTCGAGTGGACGCAAATTGTCGTCGCCCTTGTACCGCTTACGGCTTCCAGCCTTTGCGTGGCGGACGAGTAATACCGTTTTCGTGTCAGGCCGAATGGAAACGAAGCGGCGAAGAATCATTCGATCCATCGGGTAGGAAAGATGATCGGCGACCTCGGCGACCGGAAGCCAATAGAGAACATCTACTTCGTTATTCGGCCCGAAATCTCCGTCGACTGCTTCGGCCGACCAGTATTCGACTCGTTTGAGTTTGCGATGTCCCGGGATCGGGTACGTCACGCCACCGAGGTGCCTTCCGAAACGTCCGGTGATCGAGGTCTCTTCGCGGACCTCGCGAACTGCTGCGGTCAAGAAGGTCTCGCCTGGATCGAGCTTTCCTTTGGGGAATGACCAGTCGTCGTACTTCGGTCGATGTACGACGGCGATCTCGATGGCGGAAGGATCCTGGGGAGCCTTCCGCCACAGAACCGCGCCTGCGGCAAAGATGTTGGCTTTGACCGGCTTGTCGCTCATGGTGTGATCCGAGCCCGTCAAGACCCGCTGGCGGTGCGGCTGCGCATCAACGACTGTTGATGCTCACGTACGTCCTCACCGCGTTCGGGTGCAGCGACCCAACTGCCGTCCGGATGCAGTACCCAGCAGCGAGTTCGCGGATCGAGAGCGGAATCGAAGATGTCACCGAGTTGCTTCGACAGTTTCGGATCCTTGACCTGCACCATGACCTCGACGCGGCGATCGAGGTTGCGGTGCATCATGTCTGCGCTGCCGATCCAGAATTCGTCGGCCGAGCGGAAATGGAACATTCGCGAGTGTTCGAGGAACCGCCCGAGAATGGAACGTACTTCGATGTTTTCGCTGAGGCCCGGAACACCCGGCTTGAGCGCGCAGATTCCGCGGACCACGATCTCGACGGGGATACCGGCCTTGGACGCGCGGTACAACGCGTCGATGACCTGCTCGTCGACCAATGCGTTGGCTTTCAAGCGGATACCGGCATCGCGGCCTGCGAGCTTGTGAGCGATCTCGTTGTCGATCCGCTCGATGATCCCGCGGCGAACCCCGTACGGCGCAACGAGAAGGTTGCGGTAGCTCGTCTTTCGGGAGTATCCGGTCAGCGAGTTGAAGAGGTCGGTGAGGTCAGCACCGATCTCCGGTGCTGCGGTGAGCAATCCGACGTCCTCGTACATGCGCGCGGTCTTCGGGTTGTAGTTGCCGGTGCCGATGTGGCAGTAGCGACGAATTGTCGAACCTTCGCGCCTGACGACGAGGCAGGTCTTGCAGTGAGTCTTGAGACCGACGAGACCGTAGACGACGTGAACGCCGGCCTGCTCGAGTTTGCGTGCCCACTTGATGTTGGCTTGCTCGTCGAAGCGCGCCTTGATCTCCACGAGGGCAACAACTTGCTTGCCGGCCTCGGCGGCGTCGATCAGTGCGTTGACGATGGGGGAGTCGCCCGAAGTTCGGTACAGGGTCTGCTTGATCGCGAGCACCTGCGGGTCGGCCGCGGCCTGTTCGATGAAGCGTTGAACGCTGGTGGAAAACGAGTCGTAAGGGTGGTGGACGAGCACGTCGCCCTCGCGCAGGGTCGAGAACACACTCTTCGGTGTCTCACGCTCGCCGAACGCCGGATGCGTCGCCGGGACGAACGGCGCGTCCTTGAGTGCTGGGCGGTCGACGGCGTAAACCTGCCAGAGGCAGGACAAGTCGAGGAGCCCGGAAACCTCGATCACGTCGGCCGGATCGACGTCGAGTTCACGCAGAAGCAGTTCGAGCATGTGCTCGGTCATGTCGTCGGCAACTTCGAGGCGAACGGGCGAACCGAAACGACGACGCGCCAATTCACGTTCGAGTGCCTGCAGCAGATCCTCGTCCCGATCCTCTTCGACCTCGAAATCGGCGTTGCGTGTGATTCGGAAGGCGTGATGTTCGACGATTTCCATTCCGGGGAACAGCACGTCCAGATGAGCCGAAATCAGTTCTTCCATCGGGAGGAACGAATCGATGGTGGACGAAGACGTCGTGCTCTTGACTCGCACGAACCGGCCGACGTTGTCGGGGACCTTGACGCGAGCGAAGTGTTCGCCGCGGGTGACGGAGTCCTTCACGGTCACGGCGAGGTTGAGGCTCAGTCCGCTGATGTAGGGGAACGGGTGGGCGTGATCGACTGCCAACGGCGTCAGTACCGGGAAGACCTGCTCGTGGAAATGCGCCGATAGCCGGCCGTGATCGTCGGCGCTGAGGTCGGCCCATCTAACAATTGAAATGCCTTCTGCCGCCAGGGCAGGGCGGACCGAGTCGAGAAACACGTGTGCGTGCTTGTCGGCGAGTTCCTGGGTGCGACGCGCAATGAGCGCCAATTGTTCGCGTGGGGAGAGGCCGTCGGCGGACCTGACCGACAGTCCCGTCTCGTCGCGGCGCTTGAGTCCGGCGACCCGGACCATGAAAAATTCGTCGAGATTGGAAGCGAAGATGGCGAGGAACTTTGCGCGTTCGAGCAACGGCAGTGACTCGTCGGCAGCCAATGCGAGAACACGGGCATTGAAATCGAGCCAGCTGAGTTCGCGGTTTAGGTAACGATCCTCGGGAAGTCCGACGAGCAATTCGGGTAGCTCTGCCTTGGTAGCTGCAGGGGGAGCGCCCGGGATGTTGGTGGCGACCGCGACGGCCTGAGATCGCGGCGAGGTGGCCGCGCCGTTCTCGTGTCGGCCGGAGCTGTGGTCTCCGTCCGACTGGTCTTCGGAAATACGGTTTTCGAGTGCTTCGCCATTGCTCACTCGTCGATCATCCCCCACAATCGCGCGGTCCGACAATCGATGAAAGAAAATTCATCGACTGTTCGACGGCGTGGCCTTGAGTCTGGTCAACGAAGCCAATGTCGCGGGGCCTACTCCCAGTGCGCGCACGGTGTCGAGATCGGCGTGGGTATCGACGTCGGTGCGCAGTCCCGGCCATTGGCCGTTGAGTGGACGAGCACCTGAATTAGCATGTCCCCGTGCGGATTCCGGACCGAATTGGGGGTCGAGCGCACTCTCGCCACACGCAAACAATGCGGAAGTGCCGGTGCCGTGGTGATCGACGACGACTGAACGTCCACCGCTTCGGGCGGCGGCCACGGCCTCCGTCAGTTCGCTCGGTTGCATCGCGGGCAAGTCGGCTTGCAGCACAACGAGGTCGACCACTCCGCGTTTGGCTCGGATATCGGCGGCCGCTGCACTCAACGCTGCGTTGAGGGTTTCCTCCGCGCGCGGTGAGGCGCCGTTGGTCAGCGAGATGTGGGGAGCTGGATCGGCGTAGACCGTCACGCCGACGGAATACGCAAGAGCGGCAACGGTCGGGTCTGGGGTGACCACTGTGACGGTGTCGATGGCAGAGACGGCGGCAACGGTCGCGAGGGTGTCGTGAAGCATGGCCAACACGAGGTCTGCACGTGCGTCCGCGTCGAGTTCGCCCGCGAGCCGGGACTTGGCCGATCTCAAGGACTTGACGGCCACTATCGCATGCATGGGGCGTTCGATCTCCGTGCGCGCATGCGGTGTCTCCACGACGTGTGGGTACGGGGGTTCCGCGCTGTCCATCCCTCGATCTTGCCAGTCATCACGCTCGGTGTCCGCGGCTGCCCACCGCAGTGCACCACAGGCGATACTCTGTGCAGACGATTTTTCTGGCGGCGACCCGCTTCGCCGGGTAGACGGGGTGAGCGTGTGAGTAAGGCAGCTGTATTGGGCGCAGGTTCGTGGGGAACAGCGTTGGCCAAGGTGATGGCCGAGGCCGGAACCGACGTGACGATGTGGGCCAGGCGTGAAGAGGTCGCGAAGCGCATCGACACCACGCACGAGAACAGCGACTATCTGCCAGGCATTGCTTTGCCTTCGTCGATTCGCGCGACCCATCACCACGAGGAGGCGATGGCAGGCGCTGACTTCATCGTGCTGGCGGTTCCCTCGCAGTCGCTACGGGGAAACCTGGAGCAGTGGAAAGGCTCGATCGGACCCGATGCGACTCTGCTGAGTCTGGCCAAGGGAATCGAGACCGGGACGCTCATGCGCATGAGCCAGGTCATCGTGTCGGTGACCGGCGTGGAACCGGGGCGCGTCGCGGTGCTCTCGGGCCCGAATCTTGCACACGAGATCGCCAGCGGGCAGCCAGCGGCCACGGTGATCGCCTGCTCGGATTCCTCGCGTGCCCTCGCTCTCCAGGATGCTTGCGCTACCGGCTATTTCAGGCCGTACACCAACTCCGACGTCATCGGTTGCGAGATCGGTGGCGCGTGCAAGAACGTGATCGCGCTGGCCTGCGGCATGGCCGCCGGTAGTGGATTCGGCGACAACACGGTTGCCAGCATCATCACCCGTGGTCTCGCCGAGACGATTCGGCTCGGTGTCGCGCTCGGCGCCAAGGCGTCGACGCTTGCAGGCTTGGCGGGCGTCGGTGACCTGGTCGCGACCTGCACGTCCGAGTTGTCGCGAAACCGGACGTTCGGAGAGCGACTCGGACGGGGCGGGTCGATGGAGTCAGCACAGAAGGCAACCAACGGTCAGGTCGCCGAGGGTGTGAAGTCGTGCACGTCGGTACGCGCACTCGCTGCCGGCTACGACGTGGAGATGCCGTTGACCGACGCGGTCCATCGGGTGTGCCACGAAGGCATGGCCGTCAGCGATGCGATCGGTCAGTTGCTCGGACGCCGGACGAAGCCGGAATGAGTGAAATCGGTGTGAGTGACTTCGAGGGTTACGGGGATTCGACGCGCAGTGTGAGCGCCGTTGCGCGCGAACACGTTGTGGGTCAGCCCATGCAGATGGGCCCGATATTTGCTGCGCCGTACCAACTTTCGGTGGACGAGGGCTCCGAGTCCGATACCTATGCTCGTGCGTCGAACCCGGGTTGGCGCGGACTCGAATCGGCGCTCGCGGCGCTCGAAGGAGCGGACCACGCACTCGTCATGGGGTCGGGGATGTCTGCGATCACCGCGACCTTGCGCAGCGTGCTCGTCGCCGGGGATACCGTCGTCGTGCCCTCGGACGGGTACTACCAGGTGCGGTTGTACGCGAACGAACGGTTGGCTCCGTTGGGAATCACCGTTCGCGAAGTCTCGACCCTGGAGATGGGCGACGCGAGTTTCGGGGAACTGCTCGACGCGTCACCGGGTCGCGTGGTCGTCGTCGCCGAGACGCCGTCCAACCCGGTGCTGGACGTGGTCGACCTTCGCGTGCTCGCCGACGTGTGCCACCGAGCGGGTGCGCTGCTGATCGTCGACAACACGACTGCAACACCGCTGGGGCAGCGCCCGCTCGAATTGGGTGCCGACGTCGTGGTGGCCAGCGGTACCAAGGCACTCAGCGGGCACAGTGACCTCCTGATGGGTTACGTCGCTACTTCCGATGCGGTGGTGAGTCAGCGGATCGAGCGTGAGCGACTTCTTTCGGGAACAGTGCTCGGCCCCTTCGAGACGTGGCTTGCGCACCGGAGTCTCGGCACGGCAGGCCTGCGATTCGGGCGTCAGTGCGACAACGCGCTGGCCCTGGCCGAGATGTTGGCTGGACACAAAGCGGTCCGGTCCGTTCGTTATCCCGGCCTTCGCGGTGACCCGTCCTACACAACGGCATCCGGTCAGATGAAACGATTCGGCGGATTGGTGAGCGTCGAGTTGGGTTCGGCTCAAGCATTCCACTCGTTAGTCGAAGCGAGCAATCTCGTCACGGCCGCCACCAGCTTCGGTGGGATCCACACGACGGCGGATCGCCGTGCGCGCTGGGGCGATCCGGTCAGTGCGGGTTTTGTCCGAATCGCTTGTGGCATCGAGGACACCGCCGATCTCCTGGCCGACATCGAGCGCGCGCTCGACGCGTGAGCGGACCACGTCGATGATTTCCGGCCCGGCCCGATCGCGTGCCGAAGTCGATTCGGCGGTACGGTTTGACGCGTGAACAGCAGCCGTACCCGCGTGGCCGTGATCTTCGGTGGCCGGAGCAATGAGCATTCAGTGTCCTGTGTTTCCGCCGGAAGCGTCCTGAGCAACCTCGACCCGGATCGGTACGACGTCGTACCGATCGGCATCACCGTCGACGGTTCCTGGGTCCTCGGGTCGAGCGACCCCAGCTCCCTCGCGATCAGCGGGCGCGCGTTGCCGTCGGTCGACAAAGACGGAACGTCGGTGGTCCTCAGCGCGGACCCCACCCGCGAGGGCGAGGTCATCTCCTTCGACGGCTCCGACGCCGGTGCTGTGCTCGCGTCGGTCGACGTCGTTTTCCCCGTTCTGCATGGGGCTTACGGCGAAGACGGCACCATTCAGGGATTGCTCGAACTTGCCGGGGTTCCGTATGTCGGACCCGGAGTCCTGGCCAGCGCCGCCGGCATGGACAAAGAGTTCACGAAGAAGCTTCTTGCCGCTGAAGGGCTTCCCGTCGGAGTGCAGGTCGTGCTTCGACCGGGAATCGCAACGCTGACCGAAGAGCAGAAGGCGGAGTTGGGCCTTCCCGTGTTCGTGAAGCCCGCTCGTGGTGGTTCGTCCATCGGCATCACCCGGGTGAGCAATTGGGACGGTCTGGACGGGGCGATCGCTCATGCGCGCCTGCACGATCCCAAGGTGATCGTCGAAGGCGCGATCATCGGCCGTGAGGTGGAATGCGGCGTCCTCGAATTCCCGAACGGCGACGTCAAGGCGAGTGTGGTCGCTGAGATCCGGATGCCGGATTCCGACACCGATTCGGACGCGTTCTACGACTTCGACACCAAGTACCTCGACGACGTCTGCGAATTCGACATCCCCGCGAAACTCGACGAGTCGGTGAGCGACCAGATCAGGGAGCTTGCAGTCCGCGCGTTCAAGGCACTCGATTGCCAGGGACTCTCGCGGGTCGATTTCTTCGTCACGGCTGACGGCCCGGTGATCAACGAGATCAACACGATGCCTGGGTTCACTTCCATCTCGATGTATCCGAAGATGTGGAACGCCACCGGAATCGATTACCGCACTTTGATTTCGACACTGGTCGACACCGCCATCGCTCGCGGTACCGGACTTCGCTGATCAGGGAACCGCGACCGGCGCCGGGTCGAGAGGCTTCTGTTCGAGAGTCGCAGTGATGGTGTCGGATATCTCCTGAATCGGCGTCGGGCCGGTCCCGTCGGGGATCGTGATACCGATGTACTCACCGCGGTCTACGGCAAACCAAGTGCTCGCAGCCAGACCGACGTCGGTTCCCGAGACCTGGAACCATTGGACACCGTTCACAACCTGTAGTGCTGCAGCCTGGTCGAACTCGGTCGGACGGTCGAGCCCGCAGCGCAACACGATCGGCTCACCTTCGCTGCGCTGCCAAGCTGCCGCTCCAGCCGGAGCGGGGTCAACCAACTCGGCTTTCGTGAAGTCGTCGATCTTGTCGGGGAGCGCACCAAGGAGGGAAACGCAGGCCTCCGACTCCGCTGCCGGTGCCGGTACGGGTCCCAGCGCTACCGGCGAGAGTTCAGGGTTGTTTCCCGCGACGACGGCCGCGATCACCACTCCGACGATCAGGGCTACCGGGAGCGCGATGGCGGTGGCGATCAGCGCCGGACTGCGGCGCTCGGACGGATCGTCGTCGCTATCGGGGTCGATGTCGGCGTTGTCTGCGGTGGAGGTGTTTTCTGCCATGCTCAGTTCTTCGCTCGGGTCCTGGTCCAGTCGATCAGCGGTCTCGTCACTTCGCAGGGCACGTCGGTGAATCGGTAGGATTGCCGACACACGCGTGAGCTTGCAGAAGCATTCACGACCACAGCTAGAAGGTACCGCAGGCCGCTTACGAGCGAATTGCGTCGGCATTGGAGACACTCATCGCATCATCGGGGTTCGGGTCAGAGCACACTGTCGAGCAGGTGGGGGAGTTCGACGTGATCGCGCGATCTCTGGTCGGCCGAATCCAACCGGTCACCACCGAATTGGGGCCGGGTGACGATGCCGCGATCGTGACGTCCGGAGACGGCCGTGTGGTTGTCTCGTCCGACATGCTGGTCGAAGGTCGGCATTTCCGAATGGATTGGTCTTCGCCACGCGACATCGGCCGAAAGGCAGTGGCACAGAACGCTGCGGATGTCGTCTCGATGGGAGCGCGGCCGACGGCATTCACCGTGTCTCTGGGGTGCCCGCCTTCGACTCCGGTCGACGTGATCGACGGAATCTCCGCGGGAATCTGGGACGCGGCAACCGATCTGGGGGCCGGTGTGGTCGGCGGTGACCTGGTCCAGTCGCCGGTGATCGTGGTGTCGGTGACCGTGCTCGGCGATCTCGGTGGCCGTCCGGCAGTTCTGCGTTCGGGAGCAAAGATCGGTGACAAGATCGCGGTCGCCGGGTTGTTCGGTTGCTCGGCAGCAGGGTTGGCTCTACTGCTCGACGAAGCCGTATTGCTCGACGAAGCCGAAAGCTTTCCAGACTTGCTTGCCGCTCATCGTGTTCCGAATCCGCCGTATCAATCGGCATGGGACGCCGCAGAATCAGCACATTCCATGACGGACGTATCCGACGGATTGATCGCGGACCTTCGACATCTCGCAGAGGCCTCGCACGTGCGGTTCGACATCGTCTCGGCCGCGGTTCCCACCTCACTCGATGTCGCATCGGCGGCCGAGGCGCTCGACGTCGATCCGCTGGACTGGATCCTCTCCGGTGGTGAAGATCACGGATTTGCAGCAACTTTCGGGCCTGAGGTCGAGATTCCGTCGGGTTGGACTGTGATCGGTGAGGTTGCGGCCGGTTCCGGCGTGAGCGTCGACGGTTCGCTTCGCGAGAGCGGTGGGGGCTGGCACAGCTTTTCGACCACCGGCACCACCGCGGTATAGGTTGCTTTCATGGCTGTATATGCACTTGGAGACAGAGTTCCGGACATTCATCCGGACGCATACGTTCACCCGGACGCGGTGGTGATCGGCGCCGTGACTCTCGCGGCAGGCACCTCGATCTGGCCGCAGGCGGTATTGCGTGGTGACTACGGAACCATTTCGGTGGGAATCGGATCCAACATCCAGGACGGAAGTGTCATCCATTGCACCGCCATCGATGCGACTGTCATCGGTTCCGGTTGCGTGGTGGGCCACAACGCGCACATCGAGGGGTCGACCATCGAGGACCACTGCCTGATCGCATCGGGATCCGTGGTTCTCAACGGAACGGTGATCGGGACGGGGTCGATCGTCGCCGCGGGTGCGGTGGTGGCCAACAAGATGCAAGTTCCCCCGCGCAGCATGGCACTCGGTGTGCCCGCCAAGGTCCGTGCGGGATACGAAGTTCCGCTCGGACACCTCGACGGAAACGTCAAGATGTACGCAGCCAATGCGGCGTACTACCGCGACGCGTTGCGCAGGCTCGACTGATGGCGCCGCTTGCAGAGATCGTCGATCCAGGGTGGGCGCGGGCACTCGAACCGGTCTCGGAGCAGATCTCCGCGATGGGTAAGTTCTTGCGCAAAGAGATCGCTGCGGGACGGGAGTATCTGCCTGCGGGAGAGAACGTCTTGCGTGCATTCACGAATCCGTTCGACGACGTTCGGGTGCTCATCGTCGGTCAAGACCCCTATCCGACGCCCGGTCATGCTGTCGGGTTGAGCTTTTCGGTTGCCCCGGACGTGCGGCCGGTTCCACGAAGTCTCGGTAATATCTACAAGGAGTATCACCAGGATCTCGGGTTGCCGATACCGCCGAACGGCGATCTGACGCCGTGGTCGAAACAAGGTGTGCTGCTTCTCAATCGCGTACTCACCGTGCAGCCGGGTCAAGCCGCTTCTCATCGTAAGAAGGGCTGGGAGCCGGTGACCGAGCAGGCTATCCGCGCTCTGGTCGCGCGGTCGTCACCGATGGTGGCGATCTTGTGGGGTCGTGACGCGGCCACTCTCGCGCCGATGCTGGGCGACACACCGATCATCGAATCAGCGCACCCGTCACCGCTTTCGGCTTCGCGCGGCTTCTTCGGTTCGCGCCCGTTCAGTCGTGCGAACGAACTCTTGACCGGACTCGGGGCCGACCCGGTCGACTGGAATCTGGGCTGATCGAACTGCGCCTGCACTCACCCGGCATGCCGAACGTCGTGACACGACATTCGGCATGCCAGCTGACTAGGCCTGCTTTGCGGAAGTGAAATCGGGGCGACGCTTGTCGACGAATGCGTCGACACCCTCGCGCCCGATCGGGCTGTTCGCCGCGAGGGCGATGGACGCAGCCTCGGCGTCGAGTTGCTCGGCGAGCGAGTTCGTCCGTGACGAACGCAGCAGCGCTTTGATTCCCGAGTACGACGTGCTCGGCCCGTTGGCCAAGGCGCGTGCGAGGCGAGCTGCCTCTTCCTGGACCTCGTCGTCGCCGACGAGTCGGGTGAGGATCCCCAGCCGGACGGCTTCGTCGCCACCGATCACCGAATCGTTGAGAAGAATCTCGCGAGCGCGTGCCACGCCGACGATGCGGGGGAGTGTCCACGACATTCCGCCGTCCGGGGTGAAACCGATGGAGGGGTACGCGGGGCGGAGCTTGGTGCCGGTGCCGCCGATTGCGACGTCGGCGAGGCAGACCAGGCTCATTCCGGCGCCGGCAGCCCATCCGTGGACCCCGGCCACCACTGGAGCGGTCGCGGCGTCGAGCGCGCGAACGAACACGTGGAAGACACGGGCAACCTCGGCGACATACTCGCCGCGGTCAGGGGCTGCGGCGAACGCACGGACGTTGCCGCCGGCACAGAAGTTTGCGCCTTCGCCGACCAGAAGGATGCTCCCGATGTCGTTTCCGACTGTCTCGAGCGCCTGCGCGCCCTGAACCAGTCCTTCGTCGTCGAGGGAGGTGCCGTTGGCGGCGGTGGAAATGGTGATGCGGAGTACGCCCTCGTCGAGGGTCACTTTGCTCAGGTCATCGATGGAAGTCACTCAACGCACATTACGGGTGTCGGACAGCCATACGAAACACGGGGACACATAGATACAGACACATAGAAACAGCTCTGCCCCCGTCACCGAAGTGACGGGGGCAGAGCCTGCAATAGTTTGTGCTCGGGCAATCAGCCCCGAGCGACCTTGCCTGCCTTCAGGCAGGAGGTGCACACGTTGACCTTACGGGTGTTACCCGGGGCAACCTCGGTACGAACAGACTGAATGTTCGGGTTCCAGCGACGATTGGTACGCCGGTGCGAGTGCGAGACCGACTTACCGAAGCCGGGCCCCTTGGCGCATACGTCGCAGACGGCAGCCATAGTCGCGAACTCCTTGTTAGAAATGAATATTGAAGTGGTTACCCTACACGGTAGGGCAGCCAGAATTACAATCCGAATATACTCGACTTCGAACCGATCCTTGACCGCTCACTGTGCAGTCGAACGTGAAAACAGTCAATCAGCAACAAACAAAGTGCAGCATTATTTCGTGTAGCCCGTTCGAGGCAACCGTGTAAGAGTAACCGCTTCCGGCCCGAATGGCCAAACCGCCCGGTAATGACGGTTGCGCAGAAGCGTCGGACTACCCTCGACTGCACCGATCACCGATCTCTTTTTCATCGTCAGTCTTTCCATCGTCTGTCTGTCCATCGTGGAGGGGAACCGTCAGTGGGGGAAGTGCAACGCGTCGCCGAAGAAGCGGAATCCGTCGCGGACGGACATCTGCTGCGGCGCTGGGCCCGCCGGGCGGTCGACAGCCTCCAGAAACGTCGCGGTGAGATCAACAGCCTCAACGTCTTTCCCATCCCTGATTCGGATACCGGCACCAACCTGTTGTTCACGATGCGGGCCGCGCTCGATTCCGCCGAGACGATCGAGGACGACGTCCGCAGTGCAGGCCGCGTCGCGAACGCGCTGGCTCGGGGCGCAGTGTCCGGTGCACGCGGTAATTCCGGAGTGATCCTCTCCCAGGTGATCCGGGGTATCGCGGAGAGCGTTCAAGGCGAGCACATCGACGGCCGGAGCTTTGCGAACTCACTGACCACGGCGACGGGGCTGGCTTCTCGGGCTGTCTCCGATCTGGTGGAAGGCACCATCGTCACGGTTCTGCGCGCGTCGGGTGAGGCAGCGCAGGAGTGCGTCGACACCAAGACGCCGAGCGGCGAGGATCTTGCTTCCGTGGTTGCCGCCGCTGCCGATGCGGCTGCGATCGCGCTGAACAAGACCCCGGAGCAACTGGACGTTCTGGCGTCGGCCGGGGTGGTCGATGCCGGGGGATTCGGTCTGGTTCTGATCCTCGACGCTTTTGTCGAGGTGGTGACCGGGAAGTCGCAGGTTCGCGAGGATCTGGGGACGCCGGACCCGAGGTCGAGCGCAGTTGTCGACGTCAGCGCATTCGATCACGATTGGGCTCACAAGAGCCCGATCGAATGTGGTGATCACTCGGAACAGGATTTCGAGGTCATGTACCTCGTCGACGACTCGGACGACGATCGCATGACGGCGCTGCGCACGCGGCTGTCCGTCCTCGGAGATTCGACGGTCATCGTCAGCGACGGCTTCGGTGGCTGGTCGGTGCACGTGCATTGCTGCGATGCCGGTGCAGCCGTCGAAGCCGGCCTCGAAGCCGGGAAGGTCCACGGTATTCGCATAAGCAGTTTTCTCGTCGACGAACGCGACCAGTTGGTGGCACGGGCGGAGAGGCGATTCCCGGGTGCCGGTGCCCGCGGCGTTCTGGCCGTCGTCGCCGGTGAGAGTGCGGCGGCGTTGTTCGAGAGTGAGGGTGCGACGGTTCTTCGGTGCGACGACGCGCCGGTGACACGTGCGCAACTGCTCGGCCGCATTCGTCAGATGGAGCGAAGCGAAGTTCTGGTGCTGCCGAACGGAGCCTTGACGGCTCAGGAACTGGTCGCAGTCAGTGCCGCTGCACGCGATCCGCTTCACCAGGTTCTGCTGCTGTCGACATCGTCGATGGTTCAGGGCTTGGCCGCACTTGCCGTTCACGACGCTCAACGCAACGTCGCCGACGACGGCTTCACGATGTCCGAGGCGGCGGCTGCGACACGCTGGGGATCATTGCGAATTGCGGTCGAGCGTTCGCTGACGTACGTCGGGACGTGTGATCCGGGTGACGCGATCGGTCTGATGGGGCACGAGGTGGTGCTCATCGGTCCCGACGTCGCGGAGTCGAGTGCGCGACTGGTCGACCTCGCGCTCGGATCCGGTGGCGAACTCGTGACCCTACTCATGGGCGCCGACGCGCCGGACAACCTGGCCGGGCAGCTCGAGGCGCACGTCATCGCGCACCATCCGGGCGTCGACGTGCTCGTCTATCAGGGTGATCAGCCGGGTGACCTGTTCCAATTGGGTGTGGAGTGATCGAACCGGGTCTGTCGGTGACTACTGATATACGAACACATGTGCTTACCGCGACACTGTGCTGGAGGAACTGATGGCGACGCTCGCCGACCCACTCGATCGGCTGCTGGGAAAGAAGACCGCGGACGCGCTCGACGAGGCATTCGAGATTCGGACGGTCGAGGACCTGCTGCGTCACTACCCGCACCGGTACGCGTCGGCAGGCAAGGAACTTGCCGAGAAGGAGCCGCCCGAGGGTGAGCACATCACCATCATCGCGCGGGTGGCGTCGGCGGCGGTCGTGAAGATGAAGAACCGTCCGGGGCAGATGTTGCGAGTATCGCTCGCGACTGATTCGCAGACCGTCGACGTCACGTTCTTCAATCCGCAGAAGGTGCGGCACGTCATCAAGCCCGGCGTGCGCGCGATGTTCTCCGGGACGGTGAAGTACTTCCGCGGCAAGTGGTCTCTCACCCACCCGAGCTACCTGATCCTCCCGGAACCTCGTGTCGGCGAGGAGGATTCGGTAGTTCCGCTTGCATCCATCAAGGGGGCCGGTGACCTTGCCGGTCTGGCTCGCGCAAACCAGGATCCCGGCGCCGAACTCGATCTGTCCGTCTTCGACCGCGCATTGATCCCGCTGTACCCGGCGACCCGCGAGGTCGAGAGCTGGACCATCATGCGGTGCGTGCGGCAAGTGCTCGATCAACTCGATCCGATCGAGGAGCCGTTGCCCGCCGAGACTCGGGCCGAGCACGGATTCATCGGTTTGGACGAGGCACTGCGCACCGTTCACCTCCCGGATACCAAGGAGGACATCGAACGATCTCAGGATCGTCTGCGTTTCGACGAGGCGCTGTCTCTGCAGTTGGTCCTCGCGATGCGTCGTCACGACAATTCCGAGCGTGTGGCGCCGGCCTGCGCTCCGGTTGCCGGCGGGATCGCGGACCAGTTCGAGGAGATGCTCCCGTTCACTTTGACGGAGGGACAGCAAGCGGTCGCGGAGGAGATCTCCAGCGATCTCGCTCGCCCACACCCGATGAGCCGGCTTCTTCAGGGCGAGGTCGGGTCAGGCAAGACGATCGTGGCTCTGCGCGCGATGTTGCAGGTCGTCGACGCCGGTTATCAGTGCGCGTTGCTCGCACCGACCGAGGTCCTGGCAAATCAGCATGCGCGATCACTGCGCAAGATGATGGGTCCGTTGGCGGCAGGTGGTGAACTCGGTTCGGCCGAACATTCCACCCGTATCGCCCTTCTGACCGGCTCGCTGCCTGTCGCTGCGAAGCGCGCAGCGCTGCTCGAAGCCGTGACCGGCGATGCCGGGATCGTCATCGGTACCCATGCGCTCATCCAGGACAACGTGGAGTTCTTCAACCTCGGCATGGTTGTCGTCGACGAGCAGCACCGCTTCGGCGTCGAGCAACGTGATCAGTTGCGATCACGAGCGCGTGAAGGTCTAAGTCCGCATCTGCTGGTGATGACGGCAACGCCGATTCCGCGAACCATCGCCATGACGGTGCTCGGCGACCTCGAGGTCTCGACTCTGCGGGAACTACCGCGTGGGCGAACCCCGATCAAGAGCAGCGTCGTGCCCGCGAAGCAGAAGCCGCAGTGGGTGGATCGCGCATGGGAACGAATCCGTGAGGACGTTGCCGCTGGTCGTCAGGCGTATGTCGTGTGCTCACGCATCGGCGACGGTGAGCAGGGTGCCGGTGAGGACCAGTTCACCGAGGAGAAGCAGCCCGAGACCAAGTCGGCAGTCGACGTCTTCGAAGAGCTGTCGAGTGGCCCGCTGGCTGATCTGCGAGTCGGGTTGCTGCACGGTCGACTGCCTTCCGACGAAAAAGACGTCGTGATGAGCGCGTTCAACGTCGGTGACATCGACGTCCTCGTCTGTACGACTGTCGTCGAAGTCGGTGTGGACGTTCCGAATGCGACGGTGATGGTGATCGTCGACGCCGAGCGGTTCGGCGTCAGTCAGCTCCATCAGCTGCGCGGACGAGTCGGTCGAGGCAAGCACCAGGGGCTGTGCATCCTCGTCACCGGAAGCAATCCCGGCGGACCGGCGTACGAGCGGCTCTCGGCGGTGGCAGCGACCAACGACGGGTTCGAACTGGCGCAACTCGACCTCGCGACCAGACGTGAAGGAGACATTCTCGGTGCGGCGCAGTCTGGCACAACCTCGAATCTGCGGCTGCTTTCCCTCATGGCCCACGGAGACATCCTCGAGTCCGCCAGGGAGTTCGCTCAGGGAATTGTCGACTCCGATCCGTCGCTCGAGGATCATCCCGCCCTCGCTTCCATGGTGACCGCTGCCCTGGACTCCGACCGGATCGAGTACCTCGAGAAGTCGTGACAGGTATGACGACAAGCTGAAATCGAATAGCACGAGGACCGCCGGGTTGGTTTCTCGATTCAGTCCGAAATATGAGACTCCGCATGTAGACGCAAGATGAAATCGGGGTAGTTTTCTCGAATGTTCTCCAAAGTGCTCGTCGCGAACCGCGGCGAAATTGCGATCCGTGCCTTCCGCGCCGCCTACGAACTAGGTGCCGGAACCGTCGCGGTGTTCCCGTACGAGGATCGGAACTCGATCCACCGTCTCAAGGCAGACGAGAGCTACCAGATCGGGGAGAAGGGTCACCCCGTTCGGGCGTATCTCTCAGTCGAGGAAATCGTCGCCGCCGCCAAGAGTGCCGGAGCCGACGCCATCTACCCCGGTTACGGCTTCCTTTCCGAGAACCCGGATCTGTCGGCGGCGTGCGCCGAGGCAGGCATCAAGTTCGTCGGCCCGTCCGCCGAGATCCTCGAGTTGACCGGTAACAAGGCTCGGGCCATCGCAGCGGCAAAGGCCGCCGGTCTCCCCGTGCTCGCGTCCTCGGAGCCGTCAGCGGACATCGACGAGTTGCTCGCGGCCGCCGAGGACATGACCTTCCCGATCTTCGTCAAGGCCGTTGCAGGCGGCGGTGGACGCGGAATGCGCCGCGTTGCGGAGCGCTCACAGCTCAAGGAATCGATCGAAGCCGCAGCGCGCGAAGCGGAATCGGCCTTCGGCGATTCGACGGTCTTCCTCGAGCAGGCCGTCATCGACCCCCGGCACATCGAAGTGCAGATCCTCGCCGACGAGCAGGGCAACGTCATCCACCTCTTCGAGCGTGACTGCTCGCTGCAGCGTCGCCACCAGAAGGTGATCGAACTTGCTCCGGCGCCCAATCTCTCGGAAGAGTTGCGCGCCAAGATCTGTGCCGACGCCGTCGCCTTCGCGAAGGAGATCGGGTACACGTGCGCAGGCACCGTCGAGTTCCTCCTCGACACGCGCGGCAATCACGTCTTCATCGAGATGAACCCGCGAATTCAGGTGGAGCACACCGTCACCGAAGAAGTGACGGACGTGGACCTGGTCCAGTCGCAGCTCAAGATCGCATCCGGTTCGACGCTTGAAGAGCTTGGTCTGTCACAGGACACGATCAAGCTTCGCGGCGCGGCGCTGCAGTGCCGCATCACGACCGAGGATCCGGCCAACGGATTCCGCCCGGACACGGGCCGCATCACCGCGTACCGCACCCCGGGCGGAGCCGGTATCCGCCTGGACGGCGGCGCCACGCTCGGAGCCGAGGTCGGCGCGTACTTCGACTCGATGCTGGTCAAGCTCACCTGCCGTGGTCGTGACCTCGAAGCCGCTGTCGCGAGGGCTCGCCGCGCGGTCACCGAGTTCCGCATTCGTGGCGTCTCGACCAACATTCCGTTCTTGCAGGCGGTTCTCGACGACCCGGACTTCCGTGCCGGACGCGTGACGACCTCCTTCATCGAGGAACGTCCTCAGCTGCTGACTCTGCGTTCTTCGGCAGACCGCGGCACGAAGATCCTGACCTACCTCGCGGATGTGACGGTCAACAAGCCTCACGGTGAGCGGCCCTCGGCGGTGTACCCGCAGGACAAGCTGCCCAAGATCGATCTCTCGACGCCTCCTCCTGCCGGTAGCCGTCAGCGACTGCTCGAACTCGGACCCGAAGGTTTCGCGAAGGCACTGCGTGAGCAGAAGGCCGTCGGCGTCACCGACACCACCTTCCGTGACGCGCACCAGTCGTTGTTGGCCACGCGAGTTCGAACCAGCGGACTGCTCGGAGTAGCCGGGCACGTTGCGCGGTTGACGCCGGAACTGCTCTCGATCGAAGCCTGGGGCGGCGCGACCTATGATGTGGGACTTCGCTTCCTGCACGAGGATCCGTGGTACCGGCTCGCCGCACTCCGCGAGGCGATCCCGAACATCTGCCTTCAGATGCTTCTTCGCGGCCGAAACACCGTGGGCTACACGCCGTATCCCGAAAAGGTCACGCGCGCATTCGTTCAGGAAGCCACCGACACCGGTATCGACATCTTCCGAATCTTCGACGCGCTCAACAACGTCGACCAGATGCGGCCCGCCATCGACGCGGTGCGTGAAACCGGAACGGCCCTCGCCGAGGTGGCGCTGAGCTACACCGGTGATCTGTCGGATCCGAACGAAACTCTGTACACGCTCGACTACTACCTGAAGTTGGCCGAAGAGATCGTCGATGCCGGCGCTCACGTGCTCGCGATCAAGGACATGGCAGGCCTGCTGCGCGCTCCGGCAGCTACCAAGCTGGTGACGGCGCTACGCAGCAACTTCGATCTGCCGGTTCACGTTCACACGCACGACACTCCCGGTGGACAGCTGGCCACGTACTTCGCAGCGTGGCAGGCGGGCGCCGACGCAGTCGACGGTGCTTCCGCGGCACTGGCCGGAACCACCAGCCAGCCTGCGCTCTCGGCCATCGTCGCCGCTGCCGCGCACTCCGAGTTCGACACCGGACTGAACCTGCAGAACGTGTGCGACCTCGAGCCGTACTGGGAGGCGCTGCGAAAGGTGTACGCGCCGTTCGAATCCGGACTGCCTGCGCCGACGGGTCGCGTGTACACGCACGAGATTCCGGGCGGCCAGCTCTCCAACCTCCGGACCCAGGCCGTTGCTCTCGGTCTCGGCGACCGGTTCGAAGAGGTCGAAGCCAAGTACGCCGACGCAGACCGCATGCTCGGGCATCTCGTGAAGGTGACGCCGTCGTCGAAGGTCGTCGGCGACCTCGCGCTCCATCTTGTCGGCGCCGGTGTGCCTTCGGAGGAGTTCGCCGCAGATCCGGCGAAGTTCGACATTCCCGACTCCGTGGTGGGCTTCCTGCGCGGTGAACTCGGTACGCCTCCCGGTGGTTGGCCGGAACCGTTCCGCAGCAAGGCACTCGAAGGACGTGGCCAGGCCAAGCCGGAAGCGACGTTGTCCGCTGAGGACGAGGTACTGCTAGAGGGCTCGTCGAAGGACCGTCAGGCGACGCTGAACCGTCTGCTGTTCCCCGGCCCGACAAAGGAATTCCTCGAACACCGCGAGAAGTACGGTGACACGTCGCGGCTTTCGGCAAACCAGTTCTTCTACGGTTTGCGGCGCGGCGACGAGCACCGGGTCGAGTTGGCTCCCGGCGTGGAACTGATCATCGGTCTCGAGGCGATCTCCGAGCCCGACGAGCGCGGCTACCGCACTGTCATGTGCATCCTGAACGGCCAGCTGCGCCCGGTCTCGATCCGCGATCGCTCCATTGCCAGTGACGTACCGGTGGCGGAGAAGGCCGACAAGAACAACCCGGGCCACGTGGCTGCACCGTTCGCGGGCGTCGTGACGCTCGCGGTCAAGGAAGGCCAGAAGATCGAGGCCGGCGACACCGTGGCCACGATCGAAGCGATGAAGATGGAAGCGGCGATCACCTCGCCGCGCGCCGGCGTCGTCTCGCGGATCGCGATCAGCGCCGTCCAACAGGTCGAGGGCGGAGACCTGCTGGTAGTCGTCTCGACGGGGGAGAGCGCCGCAGAGTGACACGCATCATCTCGGGACTCGCGGGCGGTCGACGCCTGCGAGTCCCGCCGAGCGGCACCCGTCCGACGTCGGATCGGGTTCGTGAGGCGCTGTTCAGTGCTCTCGAAGCGCGCATCGATCTCGAAGGGTGCGCGGTTCTCGACCTCTTTGCGGGTTCGGGTGCTCTCGGCCTCGAGGCGCTCTCGCGGGGAGCCGAGCACGTTGTTCTCGTGGAATCCGATGCCAAGGCTGCTGCCGTCATCAAGGCGAACATCGGCACTGTCGCGTTGCCGGGGGCGACGGTTCGCGCCGCTCCGGTTGCGGCCGTGGTCTCGGGTCCGAGCGCGCGTGAATACGACATCGTGATCGCGGACCCGCCGTATGCGGTAACCGACGAGGCCGTCGTGTCCATGCTCGCTGATCTGCAGGCCAACAAATGGGTGGGGGAGGGCACGATCGTGGTACTCGAACGATCGTCGCGCTCGCCGGAGACCGTGTGGCCTCAGGGCTACGAGCCGATCAAGGCCAAGAACTACGGTGAAGCCCGCATCGAGCTGGCCACCTGCTACGGTCTGGACTCATGACTGGCGCCGTCTGCCCCGGATCCTTCGACCCTGTGACCAACGGTCACCTCGACGTAATCGGAAGAGTTGCTGCGCAATTCGACGAGGTCGTGGTCACCGTGCTGATCAACAAGAGCAAGCGTGGCATGTTCACGATCGACGAGCGGATCGAGATGCTCGAAGACGCGACGACCCACCTGCCCAACGTTCGCGTCACGTCGTGGCACGGATTGTTGGTCGACTACGCGAAACAAGAAGGACTCAGCGCGATCGTCAAGGGTCTGCGCGGCGCGAACGACTTTGATTACGAGCTGCAGATGGCCCAGATGAATCAGAAGCTCACGGGCGTCGACACGCTCTTCGTTGCCACGAACCCGACCTACAGCTACCTGTCGAGTTCTTTGGTGAAGGAAGTTGCGACCTTCGGCGGCGACGTCTCCGACATGCTCCCGGCCAAGGTGCATTCTCGGCTACTCGCGCGTATCGCCGAACGAGCAGCCGAAAACAGCTGATCCCCGACACACCGACCACGACGACACCCCGTTGGCCGTTCTTCCGGCAAACTTGGACAGGAACGGGCACAGGTCCGAGTGGACCGGTGACGATGTGGGCCGATTTCGGCCGGTAGAGATTGGGGTTGCTTGTGTACCGCGTATTCGAGGCACTGGACGAACTGGTCGCAATTGTCGAAGAGGCGCGCGGTGTTCCCATGACCGCGGGGTGTGTTGTGCCTCGCGGTGACGTACTCGAGCTACTCGACGACGTCCGGGACGCAATTCCGAGCGAGCTGGACGACGCTCAGGACGTCCTCGATCATCGCGACAAATTGGTCGGTGACGCGCGAGCAAACGCCGAGAAGACAGTCAGCAGCGCCAATGCCGAGGCAACCTCGACTGTCGAGAACGCACGCGACGACGCCGACCGGATTCTGTCCGATGCCAAGGCTCAGGCCGATCGCATGGTTGCCGAAGCACGCGCGCACGCCGATCAGTTGGTCGAGGACGCCGAAGCAGAAGCGGAACGGACCGTCACCGACGGCCGTCGTGAGTACGAGGCCGTCACCGGACGGGCGCGTGCCGAGGCCGATCGGATGATCGAGTCCGGCCAGGCCTCGTACGAACATTCAGTGGCGGAGGGAACGGCGGAGCAGGCTCGTCTGGTGTCGCAGACCGAGGTTGTCCAGTCAGCTCACGCGGAATCCGCGCGAGTGATCGACGCCGCTCATGCCGAGTCCGACAGGATGCGTTCGGAGTGTGACCTGTACGTGGACACCAAGTTGGCCGAGTTCGAAGAGTTCCTCACCGGAACGGTTCGATCGGTCGGGCGTGGTCGTCAACAGCTTCGAACAGGTTCGGGAGTCCCCGACTACCAGGACGACGATCGTCGTTCGGAGCGTCGTCGCTAGAGCGAACGAGACAGTCGAGGGTGGGTCGTCCGATATGGGGCGGCCCACTTTTTCGTGGACGGAATTGGGATTTGCGTTGTAGCTGCCGTATTGTGGAGTGGTTGCCCATACCAGTTTCAACAGTTAGGTGAGTTCTCTTTGTCAACGCATCGTCGTAGTTCGTCGCATCAGTCAAGTGATGCGGGATTTTTGCTGGACACGGTCAAGCTCGGTCGTCGTCCAGGGTCGATGCGTACCGTCGAGAGAACAATTCAGTCCCCGAACCGTATCGGTCTCGATCTGATCGCGATCGAAGCGGGCGCGGACATAGATCTCGATCTTCGTCTCGAAGCAGTGTCCGAAGGCGTTCTCGTCACCGGAAACGTGCACGCACCCACCAAGGGTGAATGCTCGCGGTGCCTTGAACCTTTCACCGACACCGTGGACATCTATCTCACGGAGTTGTTCGCTTACCCGGACAGCACCACCGAGGAGACGACGGAAGAGGGAGAGGTCTACGCGGTCGAAGACGACGAAATCGACCTCGAACCGGTTATCGTCGATGCAGTCGGTCTGGCGCTTCCGCTCCAGCCTCTGTGCAGTGACGATTGCCTGGGATTGTGCTCAGAATGTGGCATTCGCCTGGCGATTGCGGAATCTGGGCATGGGCATGACATACTTGATCCTCGCTGGGCTGGTCTCGCGGCCAAATTTGGCGTGGAATCAAACACCAGCGAAAATCTTGTGATCACCGAAGCCGAGGAGAAGTAGAAGTGGCTGTCCCCAAGCGCAAAATGTCGCGATCCAACACGCGGTCGCGTCGTAGCCAGTGGAAGACCACTGTGCCCACCCTCGTTACCTGCCCCAACCGTGGCTGTGGCGAGCAGACCCTTCCCCACATCGCATGCCCGTCATGCGGTACTTACAAGGGCCGCCAGGTAACCGCTGCTGTCTAGTTCTCCCCGGAGAAAGACTATGACGAGCGAAAATACAGTTTCAGCCGCCGGCGGCGAGGGCAATCACGACAAGCTCCTCGCCGCTGTCGGCGTAGATATAGAGCCCGGTCTTCTGACCCTGGCTCTCACGCACCGCTCGTACGCGTACGAGAACGGCGGTCTGCCCACGAACGAGCGCCTCGAATTTCTCGGGGATTCCGTTCTCGGCGTCACGGTGACCGAAAATCTCTATCTGTCCCACCCGGACAAATCCGAAGGTGATCTGGCGAAGATTCGTGCCAGCGTGGTCAACATGCATGCACTCGCCGAGGTTGCCAGGACTCTGGGTGAAGGTGGACTCGGAGCTCACCTGCTGCTGGGTAAGGGCGAGGAAATGACGGGCGGCCGTGACAAGCCGTCCATCCTCGCCGACGGTATGGAGTCGATTCTCGGCGCCATACACCTGCAGCACGGCATCGATACTGCGAGACGTGTTGTTCTCGATCTGTTCGACGATCTACTCACTCGCGCACCGCTTCTCGGCGCGGGTCTGGATTGGAAGACGAGTCTGCAGGAACTGACCGCAGAACACGGTGCCGGAGTTCCCGTCTACGAGATCACCGCTACCGGACCCGATCACGACAAGGAATTCACGGCCACAGTTCTCATCAGTGGCAAGCCCTTGGGCGTCGGTGTCGGTCGTTCCAAGAAGGAAGCCGAGCAGAAGGCAGCAAGTTCGGCATGGAAGACGATGTCGGAGAATGCCGCTGCTAGCGCAGTCGCTGCTGACAACCCGTCTGATCTCGCCGGCTGAGTTCACTCTTGCCTGAGCTTCCCGAAGTCGAAGTCGTTCGCCGCGGCCTACAGTCTCATGCTGTAGGTGCGGCGATCGAGGCCGTCGAGGTCCTCCATCCCCGCGCGATCAGGCGCCACATTCTCGGTTCCGAGGACTTGATCGGCCAACTCACCGGGCAGACCATCGCTTCGGCAGAGCGTCGCGGCAAGTATCTGTGGCTGGTTCTCGAGCCTGCCGGTGTCGGACTGGTGGTTCATCTCGGGATGAGCGGACAGATGTTGGTCCAACCCCCGACAGTCGACTGGGAAAAGCACCTACGCATTCGGTTGGCCCTCGATTCCGGGGCTGATCTTCGATTCGTCGACCAGCGGACCTTCGGTGGCTGGTCGATTTCACCTCTCGTCGAGGTCGACGGAACGATGCTGCCCGAGTCGGTGGCGCACATCGCTCGCGATCCCATGGATGCTGCGTTCGATCTCGAATCCGTCGTGAAAGTCCTGCGGGGCAAGCACACCGAGATCAAGCGGGCGATTCTCGACCAGACAGTGGTCTCCGGAATCGGAAACATCTATGCCGACGAATCATTGTGGCGTGCAAAGATTCACGGCAACCGAATCGCCGAATCGCTCACCAGGCCCAAACTTCGAGAACTGTTGACCGCGGCGCACTCGGTGATGGGCGAGGCGCTCGATCAGGGCGGTACGTCCTTCGACGCGCTGTACGTGAACGTCAACGGGGAATCGGGCTACTTCGACCGGTCGCTGTCGGCGTACGGGCAGGAGAATCTTCCGTGCCCGCGATGCGGCGCGCCGATCAAGCGTGAGAAGTTCATGAATCGATCGTCGTTCAGTTGCCCGCGGTGTCAGCCGACCCCGAGGGCACGGCGAATCGCCTAGGTCTCCGCCCCTTCGGTTCGGCGGAGTGGCAAGATTGCGTCATGGCTGAACAGACTCCAGACAACACTGCAACCGCCCCAGCTCACACGGAGCTTTGGGTGGAACGCACAGGAACCCGCCTCTACACCGGCAAGAGTTCGCGTGGCGCAGAGGTTCTCATCGGCTCCGAATCGGTGCCAGGAGTCTTCACGCCCGGCGAACTCCTCAAAATTGCACTGGCTGCATGCACCGGGATGAGCTCAGACTTCCCGATCTCTCGCCGCCTCGGTGACAACTACGACGCGACGGTTCGAGTGTCCGGTGCCGCCGATCGTGAAAACGAGGTCTACCCGCAGCTCGACGAGGTTCTCGAACTCGACCTCAGTGAGTTGGATGCCGAAGCGCAGCAGCGCCTCATCACTCTCGTCGAGCGTTCCGTCGACAAGGTGTGCACGGTGGGGCGCACTCTCAAGGCCGGAACCAAGGTCACGCTGTCGTTCGACACGGAAGCCTGATGTCCCGCGCCGGCAGTGTTGTCGCTGCGATCGCACTGGGTTCCGTTGTGGCGGTGAGTGCTCCGGCACAGGCATCGGTCCCGGCCGACGGCTCGGACGGTGGTTGCGGCAAATGGACGTCGAGCGTCGTGACGACTGGTGCCGGAATGCTCGAGAATCTCGAATTCGACGGCAGCGGATCGATGGTGTTGTCGCAGTCGGCTCTGATCGGGCCGGGTGCACTGCTGAAAGTGGCGCCGGACGGAACACGGACAACTTTGGTCGGTGATGTCACCGGACCTGGAGGGCTGGTCGCGCGTGACGGTTCCGTGTACTTCACCACGGGCAACTCGACTGTCTCGGGTCTGTTCGGAATCGCCGACGGCAGCCTTCGTAAGGTCGACGTCGCAGACGGATCGGTGACAACGATTGCCGACGGTCTGGTGATGCCGAACGGGCTTGTGCCGCTGGACGGTAACCGTTTCCTCACAGCTCGCACCCTGACCCGGCCGGGGCTCACGGTCATCGACAGTGACGGAACCAGTTCGATCGTTCGTGAGGATCTCGGCACCGTCGACGGCCTCGCACGCTCCGGTTCGACGATCTACGTGACGACCACTTTCGACATGGTGACCGCGGTCCACGTCCTCGACGCACACGATCTGGGCGGGCCGGTGCGAACGATCACGCTCCCCGGGTTCGGTCCGGCAAACATGGCGGACGATCTGACCGTCGGACCGGACGGCGCGTTGTACGTCGCATTCAATGTCGGCGGCAAAGTTGTTCGCGTCGATCCGGATTCGGGATCTTCGTGTGAGATCGCCTCGGGTCTGCCGTTCACATCCGCGGTGAAGTTCGGTGCCGGCCCGGGCTGGGACCCCAACTCGCTCTACACCACCGGTTTCCTCGGCGACGTCCACCGTCTCGAACGTGTGGCGGGCTGAACGTCATGTCTGAGACACCGCCTGTGCGGTTGACGGCGTGGGTTCACGGATATGTTCAGGGCGTCGGGTTCCGGTGGTGGACCAGGGCCCGCGCCCTCGAACTCGGGTTGATCGGATATGCGTCGAATCAGCGTGACGGTCGAGTGCTCGTCGTGGCGGAAGGCGAACGCACGCAGCTCGAGAAATTGTTGGAGTTGCTTCGCTCGGGAACAACACCGGGCACGGTGGATCTCGTGGTCGACAGCTGGGACCCCGCCAGGGGCGACCTGACAGGGTTCGTCGAACGCTGACCGGTTTGGCGGTAAAGTTTCCCCCCATGCACCTCAAGAGTCTGACACTCAAGGGATTCAAATCCTTTGCGTCGGCAACGACTCTTCGGTTCGAGCCGGGGATCACCTGTGTCGTCGGGCCGAACGGCTCGGGTAAATCCAACGTCGTCGATGCGTTGACCTGGGTGATGGGCGAGCAGGGCGCCAAGGCTCTGCGCGGCGGCAAGATGGAAGACGTCATCTTTGCCGGCACCTCCGGCCGCGCGCCGCTGGGCCGCGCCGAGGTGACCTTGACCATCGACAACGCCGACGGCGCGCTCCCGATCGAGTACTCCGAGGTGTCGATCACGCGCCGGATGTTCCGCGACGGCGCGGGGGAGTACGAGATCAACGGCTCGTCCTGCCGTCTGATGGACGTCCAGGAACTGCTCAGCGACTCCGGTATCGGCCGCGAAATGCATGTCATCGTCGGGCAGGGACGGCTCGCCGCGATCCTCGAATCCCGCCCCGAGGATCGACGCGCCTTCATCGAAGAAGCCGCGGGAGTCCTCAAACATCGCCGCCGCAAGGAAAAAGCGGTACGCAAGCTCGATTCCATGCAGGCCAATCTCGCTCGACTCAGTGACCTCACCGCGGAACTGCGTCGGCAACTCAAACCGCTGGGACGCCAGGCCGAGGTTGCTCGGCGAGCACAGACGGTCCAGGCTGACCTGCGTGATGCCAAGATGCGGCTGGCCGCTGACGACCTGGTGACCCGTCGAACCCAACTGAACGACCAGGCGCAGGACGAGAAAGCGGCCCGCGAACAGCACAACGAGGTGGCGTCCGCGCTCGACGAGGCCAACCTCGAACTCGGGCGCCAGGAGCAAGCTCTCGCTCGTCTGACTCCGGGATCGGAAGCGGCAGCGCAGAGTTGGTTCCAGCTCTCCGCGCTTGCCGAACGAGTCAACGCCACCGTGCGCATCGCCCGCGAGCGTGCACGACATCTCGACTCCGAACCCGTCGGCAACCGCGGCCAGGACCCGGACGAGATGGAAGCGCGCGCCGAACGTCTTGCGGCCGAGGAGGCCGAACTCCTCGAAGGCGTCGAAATCGCGCGAGCGGCGTCGGAAGCTGCTCGGGACCAGCTGGCAGCCACCGAAGATGCTGCAGCAGAAGCGGAACGGGCGCACATGGCGGAAGTTCGTGCCGTCGCCGACCGCCGTGAAGGTCTTGCTCGACTCTCCGGTCAGGTCGACACTTTGCGTACCCGCGTCGAATCCGTCGACGCGGAAGTTTCGCGACTGACCGAGGCCATCGACGAGGCTCGTCTGCGTGGGGATGCCGCACAAGCCGAGTTCGACACGGTGCAGGAAAGCATCGGGGACCTCGACGCCGGTGAAGTAGGCCTCGACACCAATCATGAACGCGCCGTCGAAGCTCTCGAGATGATCGACGCACGTGTCGAAGAACTTCGTGAGGAAGAAAAGACGAGCGGGCAACGCATAGCTTCGCTCCGTGCGCGCGTCGAGGCGCTGTCGATGGGCTTGCAGCGCAAGGACGGTGGCGGCTGGCTGCTCGAACATCGGCGCGACGACGGCATCACCTCGCTGGTCGGATTGATTCACGTCGAACCCGGCTACGAAGCTGCCATCGCTGCCGCGATGGGGCCGGCGGCGGACGCCGTCGTGGCGCAGTCGCTGGACTCTGCTCGCTCCGCTGTTGCAGCGCTGGCCGATCAGGACGGTGGGCGTGCGTCGCTGATCGTGAGCGGTGAACCGGTGATCAAACGCGAGGCCGAGATCGCACCGGGCAGTCGTCCTGCCGTCGACGTCATCGACTGCCCTGACGAGTTGCGTGCGGGGTTGACCGCAATACTCGATGGCGTTGTCCTGGTCGAGACCCTCGAGGACGCGATTCGAGTTGTTGCTGACCACAAGGGAATTCGTGCAGTGACCCGTTCCGGCGATCTGCACGGTTCGGGGTGGATGATCGGTGGCTCGGATCGGCAACCCAGCACGCTGGAGGTACAGGCGGCGATCGACGCGTCAGCAGCGGAACTGGCGGCAACGGAGAGCCGATCCGAGGAACTCGACGCGGCGCTGTCCGGCGCTCTGGCCGAACAGGCCGCTCGACGCGAGACCGCGGAGCAGACTTTGGCGGCGCTCAACGAGTCGGACGCCGCCATGTCCGCCATTTACGAGCAGTTGGGCAGATTGGGGCAGGCAGCACGAGTCGCCCACGCGGAATCCGAGCGGTTGACCGCCCAGCGAGTGCGTGCCGAGGAGGGCCGCGGTGAGTCGCTGACAAAGCTGGCGGACCTGGAAGAACGTCTGCGTGTGGCCGAAACCGACGGCAGTGCACCGGGACACGGTGCGGAATCGACCGCTGCCGATCGCGAAATGGCCGCAGCAGCGCTGGCCGAAGTGCGCATAGTCGAAATGGATGCTCGCCTTGCCGTGCGCACCGCCGAAGAACGTGCGGAATCCGTACGCGGAAAGGCTGATTCGCTTCGCCGCGCCGCTGCTGCCGAACGAGAGGCACGAATTCGCGCCGAGCGGGCTCTGCGCGCCAGAGCGCACGCTGCGGAGGTTGCAGCTGCCGTCGCCGAGTCGGGGCAGCGCGTGGCGGCCGAACTCGAGGCCGTCGTCGCTGCAGCTCTTGCTCATCGCGACGAGTTGGCTCGGGCCCGCTCCGAGTGCACGGCCAAGCTGGATCAGGTCCGCGAGATCGTCCGGGCACTGGCCGGACAGCTCGCTTCACTCACCGACGCTGTCCATCGCGACGAGGTTGCGAAGGCTCAGGCAGCGCTGCGCATCGAACAACTCGAGGAGTCGATCCTCGATCAGTACGGTATCGGCCTCGATGATCTGATCGCCGAGTACGGACCCGACGTCGAACTGCCGCCGACCGCTCTCGAAATCGAGGAGTACGAGCAGGCCAAGGAGCGCGGCGAGCAGGTAACCGCCCCCGCTCCGCTTCCGTACGATCGTGCGACTCAGGAACGGCGCGCGAAGCGGGCGGAGAAAGACCTCGCCACCCTCGGCAAGGTCAATCCGCTGGCGCTCGAGGAATTCGCAGCTCTCGAGGAGCGGTATACCTTCCTCTCCACTCAGCTCGAAGACGTCAAGACCGCACGCAAGGACCTTCTTGCTGTGGTCGCAGACGTGGACGCACGAATTCTGCAGGTGTTCACCGAGGCCTATGCCGACGTCGAGCGTGAGTTCGTGGGCGTGTTCGAGAAATTGTTCCCCGGGGGAGAAGGACGACTGGTTCTCACCGATCCGTCGGACATGCTGACCACAGGCATCGAAGTCGAGGCGCGTCCGCCCGGTAAGAAGGTCAAGCGGTTGTCGTTGCTGTCAGGCGGCGAGAAGTCCTTGACCGCGGTGGCCATGCTGGTCGCGATCTTCCGGGCACGCCCGTCCCCGTTCTACGTGATGGACGAGGTCGAGGCGGCGTTGGACGACACCAACCTGCGGCGGCTGATCGGACTCTTCGAACAATTGCGGGAGAAGTCGCAGTTGATCGTGATCACTCACCAGAAACCGACGATGGAAATCGCCGACGCGTTGTACGGAGTCAGCATGCGCGGCGACGGCATCACCACCGTGATTTCGCAGCGACTTCGCGGTCAAGACATGGCCTCGACGTAAGCCCTGCTCACTTTCCGGGTCGGAGCCTGAAACAATGGGCCGGTGACTACCCAGGCTTGGATCATCATCGCGGCTGTAGCGGCCGTACTACTCGTCGTTCTCGTTGCCGGATTCCTGCGCTACCGCAAGGGGCAGGTGTCGCTGAAGGCGCCCGAGACGAAGCCGGAGCTCGGCACCCCCGAGAAGGACAAGTCAGGCGGCTACAAGGCCGGCGGCGGGTTCAACTTCAGTCAAGGCTCGACGGCAACGGCGCCACCTCCGGTGGTTCCGACGCCGCCGGTCGCGGAGAAGCCGCCTGTCGTCGAAAAACCGGTCGTCGAAGAACCTGTTGCTGAGAAGCCGGCCGTCGTCGAGGAGCCGGTTGTCGAAGAACCCGCTGTTGTCGAGGAACCGGTTGTCGAAGAGCCGGTAATCGAAAAGCCGGTCGTAGAAGAACCACCAGTAGCAGAACCTGTTGTCGAAGAACCTGTCGTTCCCGAACCTGTAGTCGTACCCGAGCCCGTCGTAGTTCCCGAACCTGTCGTAGTTCCCGAACCCGTCGAGCCTGCACCGCGCGTGCTGGACGAGATCGACCCGACCGAGGGTCGGTTGGACCGACTGCGCGGGCGCCTCTCCCGCTCGCAGTCAGCGGTCGGCAAGAGCTTGCTCGGTCTGCTCGGTGGCGGCGATCTGGACGAGGACTCGTGGGAAGAAGTCGAGGACACCCTCCTCATCGCAGACCTCGGCTCCGCGACCACGGAAAAGGTCGTCACGAAGCTTCGTGAGCAGATGGCGGCCCGCAGCGTCCGGACCGAGGCTGCCGCCCGCGCCCTACTGCGCGAGGTGTTGATCGCCGAACTGCGTCCCGAACTGGACCGCTCCATCCGCGCATTGCCGCACGATGATCACCCGGCTGTTCTGCTCGTCGTCGGCGTCAACGGAACCGGCAAGACAACCACCACCGGCAAGCTGGCTCGCGTGCTCGTCGCCGACGGTCGTCGCGTCGTGCTAGGTGCCGCGGACACGTTCCGCGCCGCCGCTGCCGATCAGCTCCAGACGTGGGCCGAGCGTGTCGGCGCTGAAGTTGTTCGTGGCAAGGAGGGTGGCGATCCCGCTGCGATTGCCTTCGACGCGGTCTCACGGGGCATCGCGGACGGCGTCGACGTGGTCCTCATCGACACCGCCGGCCGTTTGCACACCAAGACCGGTCTGATGGACGAGCTCGGCAAGGTCAAGCGGGTCATCGAGAAGAAGGCGTCGGTCGACGACGTTCTGCTGGTTCTCGATGCGACGGTCGGCCAGAACGGACTGGCGCAGGCTCGAGTGTTCGCGGAGGTCGTGGACATCACCGGCGTCGTACTGACCAAGCTGGACGGAACCGCCAAGGGCGGAATCGTCTTCCAGGTTCAGCATGAACTGGGTGTGCCGGTGAAGTTGGTCGGTCTCGGTGAAGGTGCCGACGACCTGGCGCCCTTCGAGCCGGGTGCGTTCGTCGACGCCCTGCTGGGCTGACGCCCCCGTGCGCCTTTTTGGTAGCGCGAACTACCAAAAAGGCGCACAGGGTCGGTAGAACCCCCTGGCGAAACCTGTTTGCAACAAAGTTGGGCAATTGGTTCACGTCTGCGAAACGCGACAGCGCCATGGACGAAACACCAGCCCAGCACTCTTCTCCTTAACGACGTGCTGCCCGGCACGTGCGACTAGGAGGTAGTAAGTGAGTACCGACGATTTGTTGGCGAACTCCGGTAACGCCGCATGGATGCTGATGGCTGCATCTCTGGTCTTGCTGATGACACCCGGCCTCGCTTTCTTCTACGGCGGGATGTCTCGGTCCAAGTCCGTCCTGAACATGATGATGATGTCCTTCGGGGCCATGGCCGTCATCGGCGTCATCTACGTTCTGTGGGGATGGTCGATGTCCTACGGCACCGAGAACATCGGGGGCATTTTTGCCAACCCGTTCGAGTTCTTCGGCCTCAAGAACAGCATCACCGATGCTGACGGCAACTTCATCGCCGGCGCGTGGGGCTACCCCAACGTCATCGACATCGCGTTCCAGGTGACATTCGCGATCATCACCACCGCCCTTATCAGTGGTGCCCTGGCCGAGCGGGTCAAGTTCGGCACCTGGCTGCTGTTCTCGGGTATCTGGGTCACCGTCGTCTACTTCCCCCTCGCACACATGGTGTGGGGCGGCGGACTCCTCTCGGGCTCCGAGGACGGCATCGCGGCAAAGCTCTTCGGCACCACGGTCAACGACGACGGAGTCACCGTCGCCAACGTCGCTCCGATCGACTTCGCCGGTGGCACAGTCGTTCACATCAACGCGGGTATGGCCGGTCTGGTCCTCGCCCTCATCGTCGGCAAGCGTCTCGGCTTCGGCAAGACCGCCTTCCGTCCGCACAACCTGCCCTTCGTGATGCTCGGCGCCGCACTTCTCTGGTTCGGTTGGTTCGGCTTCAACGCCGGTTCGGCATTCGCCGCCGACGGTAACGCCGGCCTCGCCTGGGTCAACACGACCACCGCGACGTGTGCCGCAGTCCTGGCCTGGCTCGCCACCGAGCGTATTCGTGACGGTCACGCCACCAGCCTCGGCGCAGCTTCCGGTGCGGTCGCCGGTCTGGTCGCCATCACCCCTGCTGCCGGTGCGCTCAACCCCGTCGGTTCCATCTTCCTCGGCGCAGTAGCCGGCATCCTGTCCGCTCTCGCAGTCGGCCTGAAGTTCCGCTTCGGCTTCGACGACTCGCTCGACGTCGTCGGTGTTCACCTTGTCTCCGGCCTGTGGGGCACGATCGGTATCGGATTCTTCGGCACCGCAACCGGCCTCTTCTACGGCGGCGACTACAAGCAACTGGTGGTTCAGATCGTGATCGCACTCGCAGCACTCGTCTTCACCGGCGTTCTGACGACGATCATCGGCTTCGCACTCAAGCCCCTGGGCTGGCGAATCTCGGCCGAGGACGAGGCACGCGGCATCGATGAGACCGAACACGCAGAGACCGCATACGACCTCGCGTGATCAGCACGTGATTAAAGTGAATTCAGGCACTTCAGAGTTTGGAAAGGGATGAGCACATGAAGCTGATCACAGCAATCGTCAAGCCGTTCACGCTCGAGGACGTCAAGACCGGACTCGAGCAGGCCGGAGTGCTGGGTATGACAGTCAGCGAAGTTCAGGGCTACGGCCGACAGAAGGGCCACACCGAGGTGTACCGAGGCGCGGAGTACTCCGTGGACTTCGTACCCAAGGTCCGGGTCGAGGTCGTCGTCGACGACGCGGCCGTGGACAAGGTCGTCGAGGTGATCGTCGAGGCAGCTCGAACCGGCAAGATCGGTGACGGCAAGGTGTGGGTCTCGCCAGTCGAGTCGGTCATCCGGGTTCGCACCGGGGAACGCGGTGGCGATGCACTCTGACCCGAAAGGGTCCGAGAACCTCGGCCCTGGTTCCGTCGCGAAAGCGACGGGGCCAGGGCCGGTCTCGTCAGGGGGATCCGACGAAGCTGCGGACCTGGCCCGCGCACGCAAGGCCCTACTCACCGGAGGCGTCAAGAACAGGAGGCTCGACGCCCCCTCACTGCGACATGCACTGGTCGATCTGCACGAATTCTGGTTGACCACCAAGGGGACCGAACTGGGCATCAAACCGGATTGTGGGTTTGCCATCGTCGCCGTGGGTGGTCTGGGCCGACGCGAACTGTTGCCGTATTCCGATCTCGATCTGATTCTGCTGCACGACGACATGGACCCGGCAGTCGTGGCCCAGGTTGCGGACAGCCTGTGGTACCCGCTGTGGGACGCGCACATCAAACTCGACCACAGCGTGCGGACGCTTCCGCAGGCGCTTCAGGTTGCGGCCACCGACATGACGGCGGCACTCGGAATGCTCGAAGCACGCCACATTGCCGGCGACGTGGAGCTGAGCAACCTGTTGATCAGTGGTGTCCGTCGACAGTGGCGCATGGACATCCGCAGCCGATTCGACGAATTGATCACCCAGACCCGTACGAGGTGGGAGCGCAGCGGCGAGATCGCCCATCGCGCCGAACCGGATCTCAAGAGCGGCCGTGGCGGGCTGCGTGACGTGCAACTGCTCAACGCCTTGTCCATCGCGCAATTGACCGACGGGATGCCAGGGCTGGGACCCAACTCGCCCGGCGGCGGTCTGGCACTCGCGCACAGGCGGTTGCTCGACGTGCGCACCGAACTTCACCGCGTTGCCGCCCGCGCCCGCGATCAACTGCGAGCGCAGGACGCCGACGAAATCGGTGCGGCGCTGCGGATCGGTGATCGATTCGATCTGGCCCGCCTTCTCAGCGAATCGGCGCGCACCATCAGCTATTCGGTGGACGTCGGTATCCGTACCGCCGGAAACTCCTTGCCCCGGCGTGGTTTGTCGCGGCTGCGTCGCGCGCCGGTGCGGCGACCACTGGACGAGGGCGTCGTCGAGCATGCCGGCGAAGTTGTCCTGGCGCGCGATGCGAGGCCGAAGAAGGATCCCGGTCTGGTGATGCGGGTCGCGGCAGCGGCGGCCACCAACGGCATGCCGATCTCCGCGTCGACGCTCAATCGCCTGGCCGACAACGCCCCGGAACTGCGTGAGCCGTGGCCGAAAAATGCGGTCAACGATCTCTTGGTCGTGCTCGGTTCGGGATCGCGTGCCGTTCCGGTGATCGAGGCGATGGACCGGACCGGGCTCTGGGGTCGCCTCCTGCCGGAGTGGGGGACCATTCGCGATCTTCCGCCGCGCGACGCCGTCCATACGTGGACGGTGGATCGCCACCTGGTCGAAACCGCCGCGTATGCAAGCGGATTCACCACTCGCGTCGCTCGGCCGGATCTGCTCATGCTCGGTGCGTTGATCCACGACATCGGGAAGGGGCGAGGGGGAGACCACAGCGTCGTCGGTGCCGAATTGGCCACCGCGATCGGAAATCGCTTGGGGCTCTGGCCTTCCGACGTCGCGACGTTGACGGCGATGGTGCGCTATCACTTGCTGCTGCCGGAAACGGCGACCCGTCGCGACCTCGACGATCCGGCAACGGTTCAGCGAGTGGTCGACGCACTCGAAGGGGACGGGACGCTTCTCGATCTCCTGCATTCGTTGGCGGAGGCGGATTCGCTGGCCACCGGGCCTGGCGTCTGGGGCGACTGGAAGTCGTCTCTGATCGGTGAGCTCGTGCGTCGTTGCCGTTTGTTGATGGCGGGGGAGGAACTCCCACAACCCGACCCACTCGCTCCCGAGCAGTTGGCCATTGCCGAGGATGGCGGGGTTCACGTCTCGCTCGTACCGGCCGAGAATCCGCACACCTACGTCGTGACCGTCATCGCGCCCGACGCGCCCGGGTTGCTGTCTCGGGCTGCCGGCGTTCTGGCGCTGCAGTCGTTGCGGGTGCATTCCGCTTCGCTGGGGTCGCATGCGGGTTCGGCGGTCAATTCGTTTGTCGTCACACCGAGGTTCGGCACACCGCCGCAGGCGGTGCTGCTCAGGCAGGAATTGATCCGCGCTTCGGCCGGTGAACTGAATCTGCTCGAACTTCTCGACGCCAAGGACGAGGAGGCACGGGCAGAGCAGTGGGACGACCCGATCCAGACAAACAAGGATTCGGCGGTTCCGGTGCTCTATTCGCAGGCACCGCCGCGGGTCATCTGGTTCGACGCGCCCGGTGACGGTCACGCGATCCTCGAATTGCGTACCGAAGACCGCGTCGGCCTGCTTTGCCGACTGGCCGCAGCACTCGAACACAGTGGTGCCGACATCCGGTGGGCGAAGGTCGCCACGTTGGGTTCCTCGGTGGTCGACGCGTTCTGCCTCGACTTCGGTGAGGCCGATACCCGCGCGGCGCGAGAGCGCGTCGAGGAGGCGGTGCTGGCGGTGGTTCCGGTGCCACAACCGAAGAAGAAAGAGGATTGACGGACCGGTTTCGGCAGTTACGCCCGCATCGGCTGGGATCGGTGCGGGCGTAGCGGCTAGGCTGGTGCCCGAGAATATCCACGGCTAACTCGCACGACCTTCAGGAGCGCACTCGGTGTTCGAATCCCTTTCCGACAGATTGACCGGATCTCTCAAGGATCTGCGTGGCAAGGGTCGTCTGTCCGGCGCCGACATCGACGCTACGGCCCGCGAGATCCGCCTTGCCCTGCTCGAGGCCGACGTCGCGCTTCCCGTAGTGCGCAGCTTCATCGCCAAGATCAAGGAACGCGCCAAGGGCGCCGAGGTCTCGGGTGCACTGAACCCCGCTCAGCAGGTCGTCAAGATCGTCAACGAAGAGCTGGTCGAGGTTCTCGGCGGCGAAACTCGTCGACTCCAGTTCGCCAAGACTCCGCCGACGGTCATCATGTTGGCCGGTCTGCAGGGTTCCGGTAAGACCACGCTGGCCGGAAAGTTGGCCAAGTGGCTCAAGGACCAGGGGCACACGCCCCTCCTCGTTGCCTGCGACCTTCAGCGTCCCGGCGCCGTCACTCAGCTTCAGATCGTCGGTGAGCGTGCGGGCGCTGCAGTCTTCGCGCCGCACCCCGGTACCTCCATCGGCGGCGGCGAAAACGCACTGGGCGTGTCCGCAGCCGACCCCGTCGAGGTCGCCCGCGCCGGCGTCGAAGAAGCACGCAACAAGCATTACGACGTCGTGATCGTCGACACCGCCGGTCGCCTCGGTATCGACTCGGAGCTGATGGCGCAGGCCGCCGGTATCCGTGACGCCGTCAACCCGGACGAGACCATCTTCGTTCTCGACGCCATGATCGGTCAGGACGCGGTCAGTACCGCCGACGCGTTCCGTGAGGGAGTCGGCATCACCGGTGTCGTCCTCACCAAGCTCGACGGCGACGCCCGCGGTGGCGCCGCACTGAGCGTCCGCGAGGTCACCGGCCAGCCGATCCTCTTCGCGTCCACCGGCGAGAAGCTCGAAGATTTCGACGTCTTCCACCCCGATCGCATGGCCAGCCGGATCCTCGGTATGGGCGATGTCCTGAGCCTCATCGAGCAGGCCGAGCAGGTTTTCGACGCCGATCAGGCCGAAGCGACCGCAGCGAAGATCGGTTCCGGTCAGCTCACCCTCGAAGACTTCCTCGATCAGATGATGGCCGTCCGCAAGATGGGCCCGATCGGCAACCTCCTCGGCATGCTGCCGGGTGCCGGCGGCATGAAGGACGCGCTGGCCAACGTCGACGAGAAGCAACTCGATCGCATTCAGGCCATCATCCGCGGTATGACGCCGGCCGAGCGCGACGATCCGAAGATCATCAACGCCTCACGCCGACTGCGCATCGCGAACGGTTCGGGCGTCAAGGTTTCCGACGTCAACCAGTTGGTGGATCGCTTCTTCGAAGCCCGCAAGATGATGGCTGCCATGGCCGGCCGTATGGGCATGCCCGGCGCGCGTAAGCAGGTTCGCAGCAAGAAGGGCAAGAAGGGCAAGAAGGGCGGCAAGGGCCCGACGCAGCCCAAGATGCGCGGAGGATTCCCCGGCATGGGCGGATTCCCGGGTATGCCCGGCGGAATGCCGGCCGGTATGCCCGACCTGTCGAACATGCCCAAGGGTCTCGATCAGTTGCCGCCCGGACTGGAAGGCATCGATCTTTCCCAGCTCAAGCTGCCCAAGAAGTAGTCGGTGGTTGCGCTTCATCTGCGGGGTATCGGTCTGCCCGATGCCGAGCCGATCGAATTGTGGATCGTCGACGGGCTGATTTCCTTCGAGGCGGTGTCCGGTGCGGAGACGATCGTCGAATCGGGTTGGATCACACCGGGTCTCGTGGATGCGCATTGTCACGTCGGTATCCGCTACGGCGGTGGCGGGGGCGAAACCGTCGACGGCTTGCTGGAGCAGGCGAAGACCGAACGTGACGCGGGCGTGCTGTTGCTCCGCGACGCCGGATCACCGGTCGACACCAGGTTCATCGACGAGCGCCTCGATTTGCCGCGAATCATTCGCGCAGGTCAGCACATCGCGGCACCCAAGCGGTACATCCCGGGCTTGCCGGTCGACCTGGACGACGAATCTCAGTTGCCGGCCGAGGTAGTGCGTCAGGCACGCGCTGGTGACGGCTGGGTCAAGCTCGTCGGCGACTGGATCGATCGTTCCGTCGGCGATTTGGCTCCCTTGTGGAGCGACGAGATCCTGGTCGAGGCCATCGCTGCCGCCCACGCCGAAGGCGCAAAGGTCACCGCTCACGTTTTTGCCGAAGACGCTTTGCCCGGCCTGATCAACGCCGGTATCGACTGCATCGAGCACGGCACCGGATTGACGGACGCGACCATCGAGTCGATGGTCGCGCACGGCACGGCCCTGGTTCCGACGCTGATCAACATCGCTACTTTCCCCGAGATCGCGGACTCCGCCACGCGGTATCCGATCTACGCGGCGCATATGCGCGATTTGCACGCTCGTCGGCACCAGACAATCGGTGCCGCTCACGAGGCCGGGATTCCGATCTATGCCGGAACGGATGCCGGCGGTTCGATCAGGCACGGGCGGATCGCCGACGAGATCGCCGAACTCGAAGTTGCCGGATTGACAGCTCACCAGGCGTTGGGCGCAGCCAGCTGGGATGCGCGGAGTTGGTTGGGTGCCCAGGGCATCGAAGAGGGAGCGCCCGCCGACCTGGTGGTTTATTCCGAAGATCCGCGCGGAAACCCCGATGTGCTCGCGAAGCCGATGCGTGTGATCCTCCGCGGCACTCCCGTGAGTGGTTAGGGAGTCCCTGCACTCTCGAAGCGCGCACAGGGTGGTTTCCGAACGAGCCCACCCATCTGGCACAATGGACCATTGTTCGTCGCAACCGGTTACGTACCGCTGCGACGGTCACAGGATAGAGGCAAAACCGGGCTCACAAATCGTGTGGGTCGCTGAATTGCACGTGACATGCGCAGCACTGTTGTGCGCGCTGAAGGAGAACTGCAGCTGTGGCTGTCAAAATCAAGCTCACCCGCCTCGGCAAGATCCGCAACGCTCAGTACCGCGTTGTCATCGCCGACTCGCGCACCCGTCGTGACGGCCGTGCGATCGAGACCATCGGCAAGTACCACCCCAAGGAAGAGCCCTCGCTGATCGACATCGATTCCGAGCGCGCTCAGTACTGGCTGTCCGTGGGCGCACAGCCCACCGAGCCCGTCGAGGCACTCCTCAAGATCACCGGTGACTGGCAGAAGTTCAAGGGCCTGCCGGGCACCGAAGGCACCCTGCGCGTCAAGGAAGCCAAGCCCACCAAGCTCGAGCTCTTCCAGGCTGCACTCGCGCAGGCCGAGAACGAGCCGGTTGCAGAAGCAATCACCCCCAAGAAGAAGAAGGCTGCAAAGGCTGACGAGGCCAAGGCAGAAGACACCGCGGCTGACGCCGAGGCTCCCGCTGCAGACGCCGAGGCTGCTGACAAGTGAGTGCCGTCGTCGCTGATGCGGTAGAGCATCTCGTGCGTGGCATCGTCGCCAATCCCGACGATGTGCGTGTCGAGCTGATCACCGGACGTCGGGGACGGACCGTCGAGGTGCATGTGCACCCCGACGATCTCGGCAAGGTCATCGGTCGGGGTGGTCGCACGGCGACCGCTCTGCGGACCTTGGTCTCCGGCATCGGTGGCCGCGGTATCCGTGTTGATGTCGTCGACACCGATCAGTAGACGGCAGTAAACAGGTGGAACTCGTAGTCGGTCGTGTCGCGAAGTCGCATGGCATCAAAGGTGAATTGGTAGTCGAGGTTCGTACAGACGAGCCCGAAGATCGTTTTGCCGTAGGTTCTGTGCTGCGTGGGCGCAAGCCGCGCGAGTCCACACTGAAGTCGTACACAGTGGAAGCCGCCCGGGATCATTCCGGGCGGCTTCTGCTGCGCCTCGAAGGCGTCAGTGACCGTGGCGACGCAGATGCGTTGCGCGGCACACTGTTTGTCATCGACAGTTCCGAACTCGAGCCTTCGGATGATCCGGACGAGTTCTACGACCACGAACTCGAAGGACTGAAGGTCGTCCTCACGGACGGTACCGAGGTTGGTTCGGTCATCGAGGTATTGCATTCCGCCGCAGGCGAATTGCTTTCGATTCGCCGTACCGGTGAGGCGTCCGGTGAATTGCTGATCCCGTTTGTCGCCGCCATCGTCACCTCGGTGTCGATTGCCGACGGCGTCGTGGTGATCGAGCCTCCCGAGGGACTGCTCGACCCGGATTTCGGCGACAAGTCGAACAGCGACAATTCGAACTCAGACAACGACTGATCGTTTGTCATGCGTCTCGACGTCGTCACCATCTTTCCCGAGTATCTCGAACCGCTTCGTGCTGCCTTGCTGGGCAAGGCAATCGAACGTGGCTTGATCTCGGTCGACGTCCACGATCTTCGGTCGTGGACCCATGACGTACACAAAGCCGTCGACGATTCCCCGTACGGCGGCGGGCCCGGCATGGTCATGAAACCCACCGTCTGGGGCCCGGCGCTCGACGACGTGATCGGTCGCTCCGATACTTCCGGCCCGGATGATGCCGAGACGATCTTGGTGGTGCCGACTCCCGCCGGCGTCCCGTTCACTCAGGCGACCGCACATCGCTGGGCCACCGCCAAGCACCTTGTCTTCGCCTGCGGCCGATACGAAGGTATCGACCAACGGGTTTTCGACGACGCCGCCAAGCGGGTTCGCGTCGAAGAAGTCAGTATCGGCGATTACGTTCTGATCGGCGGTGAAGCAGCCGTGCTGGTGATGGTCGAGGCTGTTGTGCGACTGATGCCCGGTGTTCTCGGCAATCAGCTGTCACACCAAGAGGATTCGTTCTCCGACGGGCTCCTCGAAGGGCCCAGTTACACTCGCCCCGCCGTGTGGCGTGATCTCGAGGTTCCGCCTGTTCTGCTTTCCGGAGATCACGCGAAGATCAAAGCCTGGCGCCATGAACAGTCGCTGCAGCGCACGGCCGAGCGTCGACCGGATCTACTTCCTTAGGTATTTCTCTTCAACCAGGTGATGCTTGCGCCGTCGTCGAGCGATTCGGTTGCAGTCGGTGTGAACAGTGTCGGCTCGAAGTTACCTCTGATCATCGGTATGCCCGCGCCGGCGACAACCGGATACCTTTTGACGATCAACTCGTCGATCTCCGGTAGTAGTTCGCCGGCGAGAGTTCCGCCGCCGCACAGCCAGATATCTTGTCCTTCTTCCTCTTTGAGGGATCTGACGACCGCACGTGGATCGGTGCGAACGATGGTGACCGCAGGATCCTCGGCGTCAGGGAGGGTGCTGGAGACGACGAACTGGCGCAGGTGCGCAAAGGGGCTGGTCACGCCGAGGCTCAGCCCGGGCTCGTAAGAGCCGCGGCCCATGACGACCGTGTCGAAGGTTCTGTTGGGTGCGTCCTCGATTCCGAGAGCGGGCCGCACATGCGTTGGCACGGTCTCGGGATATCGATCGCATATCCAGGCCGTGATCTGTTCGGAAACCGGGAAGAAATCGAATTCGCCGTCTGGTCCCGCGATGTAGCCGTCGAGGGAAGCTCCCACGTAGTACACAAGCTTTCGCATGAAACGCTCCGTTCGTAGTACTATGTTTGTAGTGGTTTAACTTAGAGGCGTGTCAGGAGTGATGTCAAGTGCGAAAGAACCCGGAACGACGGCTTGCCCTGATCGACGCGGCAATCGAGGTGTTGGCCCGAGAGGGTGCTCGAGGCTTGACCTTTCGAGCCGTCGACACCCAGGCAGCCGTGCCGAACGGGACAGCGTCGAACTACTTCTCCAATCGCGACGACCTACTCACGCAAGCCGGTGGCCGGATCTACGAGCGACTGATTCCGGACGACCTCGAGGGGTTGATCGATCCCGTCAACGGCACCGATCGTGAGCGACTGGTGACGCTCATGCTCGACGTGGTCGAGCGGGTCACCTCGTTTGGAACGGGTTTCCTCGCGCTCATGGAGTTGCGACTGGAGGCGATACGTCGTCCGGACCTGCGAGCGGTCCTGACCGTCCGTATTCGAGAAGACTTCGATCTGAACGTAGCCAATCATCTGGCGTCGGGCGTGCCGGGTGATGCGATGACCGTTCGCCTGCTCTATTTGTCGCTGAACTGGCTCGTCCTGGATCGACTGACATTGCCGAACCTGTTCGGGGAGGAAGATATTCGTACGATCGTCGAGGCCGCGGTGGATCGAGCGCTACCCCGCGAATCGTAGAAGGTCAGTGCCGCTCGGCAGGTTTGCGGCGGAACGAGAAGTATCGATGACCGAAGAAACTCACCCCGGCAACGATCAACATGACAACCGCCTGGGCGGGAAGCGGCGGGGCATGCAGAATCGACACCGCGATTGTTCCGAGTATCAGATTCAGCACCAGGCCACCGGAATTGACGACGATGAACGCGCCCAGGTCGCGTGCCACATGTCCGCGGACGCGGAAAACCAACGTCCGATGCAGAACGAAAGCGATGAGCACGCTGATGGAGTACGCACCGATCACAGCCACTTGATACAGATCCTTGTTGTCGAGGATCAGTGACCAGATCACGAAGAGCCCGTATCCGATCGCCGTATTGGCCACTCCGACAATGGCAAACGCGATGGGTTGATGCTTGACCACCCGCAGCAGTGGGCCGGGGTTCTCGGGTGATGCGATGTCTTCGGTCATGAAGACTCGGTTTTCACGGTGTTGATCCGGTCCTTGCGTCGTGTCCGCAGATACATCCACTCGAGCACGCCGAGGCCGAGGATTCCGGCGACCATCGAAGCGCCGCCGACCTTCCATCCCGGGGGTCGCCACGTGAGGACAAGTTCAGCGTCCTTCGTCCCGGCTGGGATGTCCACGGTGACAAAGGACTTCGCGACGACGTCGATCGGGACAGGCTGGCCGTCGAGGCTAGCTCGATACCCGGGCCAGCCGAGCCGTGCGAACACAACCTTGCCGCCGGTCTCCGAACTGACACGAAGGGTGCTCGACATGTTCGATTCCGCGGTCGAAACAGCTTCGACGCCACGGGTATCGGCGATGCGGCCGTTTCGTGTCGAGACGGGGCCGTCGACGCGTTCGAGCACGGAGATGTAGTTCTCGTGACCGGGGTAGTCCACCCATGTCCACCCGTCGGGGGCCGGGCTCTTACGTGCATCGGGGTAGAGGGCGTTCTGCAGTACGACGCGGTCCACCTTCATCAGGTCGACGACGGTGCGGCCGGTGGTGGGTTCGACGGTGAATGCCCGTCGGAAGGCGTCGGGGCAGACGCTCATGTCCCAGCGCATGCAGAGCAGATCACCGAAGTAGAAGTGCCCGTTGGGGGTGTAGCCGCTGGTGTAGGTCAGTTCGAGGTCTTTGGGGTAGTTGCCGAAAGCCAGGGAACCGTACGCTCCGTCGAGGGTTTTGTCCCCGGGTGCGATGAGTGCACGGTCGCCCAGTTGCAGTGTCGTGCCTTCGAAGTCGGGGAAGGCCTCTTTCATCTCCGAGCGGGATTCGGGCAGGTCCCAGCTCATCGGGGTTGGTTGCGCGGCCCGAACCTGGGCGTAGGCGATGGGGGAGACCGCGGCGATTGCCAACAGGCATGCGAGCGCGGTGCCCTTGGTGCGGCCCAGCCACACCATCGCAGCGCCGAGTGCGGCAACGACCAGGGCTGAGATCACATGCCATTTCGCGAGCCCGGGAGCTGCCGAGGCGGACCTGATCAAAAGCAGGCCCACGAGGATTCCCGCTGCAACGCAGCGTCCGCGCAACTTGTCGGTCGTGGCGTAACGCCCGAGCAGGATGCACACCAGAAGCAGGAGTCCGATGGCCACCATCGGAAGCACGCGCGCGGGCCACCGCAGTGGGCCGATCGTGCTCGGCCCGGCAGTCCACATGAGGACGGCGACCGTGAAGATCCCGACGGCGGTCAATTCGCGTGCCGCGGCGCGTGCCTTGCCCCAGTCGATGAACGCCAGAGCCGGAATGAGGAACCACGCGACGTAGACCATGGGCATGGTCTGGATGTATCCCCACCACGAGGAGAATGCGGGCATCGTGCTCGGCAGGCTCGCGTTCAGCGATTCCGACCAGGGAACGGCAAGGAATGCGTCGTTCTTGACTTCGGATGCACCGCGCCAGGTGACGTCGGCGGTGAGCAGGCTCGGCAGATACGTCGCGAGACCGGCGAGGGCGGCACAGGCAGACACCGCCAGAAGCCGCAGCGACGGCAGCCAACGCCGCTGATAGACAACTTCGCCGATCGCGACTGCGACGATCATCAAGCCGGATTCGACTGCGGGGAAAACATATTGCACCGACATCGCGAGATACAAGAACACGAAGGTCGGGATCGGACCGCTCTTGCCTCTGGCGTAGCGGATTGCCGAGGCCCACGCCTGAACCATCCAGGCAGTGCCGGTGAAGGCTGTCATCCAACTGGCCGAGTCGAAGAAGAGGAGGAAACCGGTGAACGGAATCGAGACTCCGGCGACCGCAGCCCACGTGGGCTTCGAGCCGTACTCCAGGCAGATCCGATAGACGCCCAGCGCAAGGATGATCGCGAAGATCAATTTCACGATCGTCGCGTACAGCGCCAGGTTGTCGAAGGACGGTGCGATCAGGTCGATCAGAAGTTGTGGCGGATTCAGAAGGCCCGCTTCCTCGATCGCGTAGTTGCCCGCCATCCAGTTCTCGGGGACGAGTACCGGTAGGTGTCCTTCTCGCAGGCTACGGCCGAGCATGACCCACAGCGGCGCGTACTGGGACTCGGTGTCGTCGGTGTAGAAGTGACGAGCGTTCGCGAGCACCACGGCCAGGTAGCCGGCGACGACACCGACCGCCGTGACGGCGCCCCACTTGTACACGTCTGCCCGGGCGAGAGTGCGAGTTTCCACCACGAGTTCCAGACCTTAACAGGGCAGGTGGGGCGCGCGGAGACGCGAGCGCATCACGCGCCGTCGGCATCCGAAGTCCGGACATCTCTGCGTGTTAAAGTTCGCGACGGTGTGGGCCCGATCGTGCCTGTCTCTCGGCGCCAGTCGAGCCCCCTGAAGGGAGTGGAAGCGAGTGCACTCGATTTCCGTCGTAGTGCCCGTTTATCAGGGCGAAAAGACGATCACGGCGCTCGTCGAGGAGTTGGACGGCCTGTGCGCACCGAGTTCGACGCCCGGTGGAGCGCAGTTCACCGTCGACGAGATCGTGCTGGTTCACGACAACGGTCCGGACCGTTCCGACGTCGTGTTACTCGAATTGGAGCGCCGTTTCGATCAGGTGCGTGTCGTGTGGCTCAGTCGCAACTACGGCCAGGACGCGGCGACTATCGCCGGTATGGCCGTTGCACGTGGCCAGTGGATCGTGACGATGGACGAAGACGGCCAGCACGACCCGGTGCACATCGGGGCTTTCCTCGACACCGCGCTGACGGAGCGATCCGATCTCGTGTATTCCAAACCCACGAACACCCGCCCGCATGGATTCTTGCGGAACCTGACCTCGCGCGGCGCAAAGATCGTCTTGGCGACGGTATTCGCGTTCCCTGATTCGACGAGATTCGAAAGTTACCGCCTGATCCGAGGTGACATCGGCCGACAGTTGGCCGGCGTCGCCGCCAACGGTGTGTATCTGGACGTCGCGCTGACGTGGGTTGTCGGCAATACCGCCACGGCGCCGGTGACACTTCGAGCGGAAGGCCGCGAGGAATCGGGGTACAACTATCGCCGTTTGTTCTCGTTGTTCTGGAAGATGGTGTTGTGTAGCGGAACACGCGGTCTGCGACTGGTGAGTCTGCTCGGGGTCACCCTGGCGTCGGCCGGTGTGATCATGGCTGCGGTGATCTTCGTCCAAGCCATGACCGGTGACAACAACGACCCGGAAGGATGGGCGTCGATCATCATGGCGCTGCTGGTCTGTTCGGGTGCGATCCTCTTCTCGCTCGGTCTCATCGCCGAATACCTTGGCGTGGCACTGCACGTCCTTGTCGGAAAGCCTCTGTATCTGACTGTCGATTCACCGCGGCCCGGAACCTCGATCGATCGGCGCAGTCGTGAGCACTGATCGCATCATCTTCTCCCGCCCCTATCGGGCATCGAACGAATTGTCGAATCTGGCAACGGTTCTGGAGTCCGATCACATTCACGGTGACGGACGTTTCACCAAGTCCGCGACTGCAGCGCTCAAGGCGATCACCGGATCCACGCATGCTCTGCTGACGACCTCGTGCACGCACGCACTCGAATTGGGTGCGCTGCTACTCGAATTGGGCCCAGGTGACGAGGTGATCGTCCCGAGCTTCGCGTTCAGTTCGGCGGCAACCGCCGTCGCGTTGCGCGGTGCCACTGTTGTTTTCGTCGACATCGATCCGAGTACCGGCAATATCGATCCCGACTGCGTCGCAGCGGCGATCACGGAACGCACGAAAGCTGTACTGGTCATGCATTACGGCGGAGTCGCCGCCGACATGGAACCTCTCCTCGACCTCGCGGAACTCCACGGCGTCGCGTTGATCGAAGACAACGCTCACGGGCTCGGCGGAAAGTGGCGCGGGCGGGCGCTCGGCACCATCGGAACTATCGGTACGCAGAGTTTTCACGACACCAAGAACGTTCACTGCGGTGAGGGTGGCGCGCTGTTGCTCTCCGACGATCAGTTGATGACCCGCGCCGAAATCATCCGTGAGAAGGGGACCGACCGTGCGCGTTTCCTGCGCGGCCAGGTCGACAAGTATTCGTGGCAGGACATCGGGTCGAGTTATCTGCCCAGTGAACTCAATGCCGCTGTCCTCGACGCACAACTCTCGGAGTTCGACGCGATTCAGGCGGCCAGGCATCGCGTCTGGGATGCCTACAGCGTGAGTCTGGGCGAGTGGGCGTCCGAGAACGGTGTCGTTCCCATGGCGGTTCCCGATGATCGCGAGCACACCGCGCACCTGTTCTATCTCAAGATGCCTACCGAAGAGAGCCGCGACGGCTTGATTCGGCATCTTGCCGCCGACGGAATCGTGGCGCCGTTCCACTACATTCCGCTCGATACGAGCGCGGCCGGTGTGCGCTACGGACGAACACCGGAGCCGTGTGTGCGTAGCGCCGAGTTCTCCGCGTCGATCCTTCGACTGCCGCTGTGGCCCATGCTCACGTCCGAACAACAGGAACGGGTCATCGGTTCGGTCCTCGAGTACAAGCAGGCTTGAGGACGAACACGACCGCGTGGATCGAATCAGGGCCCGGAAGCTTCGGGCATCACCGAATCCGCGGTCGTGGATGCCGCCGCCCAGTCGTCGATGCTTCCGCTCGGGAAGAGAATCTGTGTGACGCCGGTGACCGTGTCACGTGCGTGCAGTGCGCTTTCGTCGTCGACGGCGTCGGTGAACGAGGTGTCGGGATAGAAGCTGTCCTCGTCCGTGTACTGGACGTCTTCTCGCGAACCGATTGCGATGATGTATCGGTTGTCGTCACCGACGATGCCGGTGGACAGATGGATCCACTTGTCCTCGACACAGCACATCCAGCCTTGCTTGACTCCGATGACCGGCTCGCCGAACAAGGCCTCGGGCAATCCGAACCTCTGGTCGTAGCCGTCGGTTCCTTCGGGAGTGGATTGCCGCAGGTACTCGACGAATTGCTCGACCCGCTCAGGTCCGAGCTGGTCGGAGTCGTCGAGGACGCCGTTGTAGAAAGTGACCAGGTCGTGCGTCGTGGTCTCGGTGTTCCACCACATTCCGTCCCACGGCGGCGTCGTCGCGGTCAGTGCGTAACGCTCGGCAACCCGGGTGATCACCTCCTGACCGCCGACCTCGTCCCACAGAAGGTTGGCTGCGGTGTCGTCGGAGGATTCGAGCATCGCCGCCATGAGGGTGCGATCGTCGTCCGTGATGGGCCGCTCGCCGCGAGCGTCCTGATGGAGTAGATCCTCGGCGATGAAAAGTTTTGCCACCGAGGCAGTTTCGATTTGCTGGTCGCCGGCAACATCGAGGTACTTGTCCGAGGACCGATCGAGGACGGCGATGGAGACGTCCGCACCACGCCCGAGCGCCGCCACCTGAGCTTGAGCCAGTCGGCCGTCGAGAGTCTCCGCGACCGGAACATTGGTGTCGGGGAAGGCGGGGGTCTGCATCGAATCATCCGGGTTCTGTCCACCGCTGCACGAAGCCGCAAAAGTAACTGCGGCCGCCATTGCGGCAATCCGGACGTACCGCGTACTCATCTGTTTCCCCCGGTAGCCCTGACACGGCACTGTTGCCGATCTTCTTGTCTCAGGATAGCGGTAGGGTCGGATCTCGTGATTCTCAAGACCGTGAACCAGCGCATTGCCGAGGAACTCGACGTCCGCGAAGGCCAGGTTGCAGCAGCAGTCGACCTTCTCGACGGCGGAGCCACGGTGCCCTTCATCGCCCGGTACCGCAAGGAAGTCACCGGCACGCTCGACGACGCCCAGTTGCGACTCCTGGACGAGCGGCTGCGGTATCTCCGCGAGCTCGACGACCGTCGTGACGCCGTGCTCACGGAGATCGACTCTCAGGGCAAACTCGACGATCAACTGCGCGGTCAGATCATGCTGGCCGAGACAAAAGCGCGGCTGGAGGACATCTACCTCCCCTTCAAGCCGAAGCGGCGCACCAAGGCGCAGATCGCCCGCGAGGCCGGCCACGAGCCCGTCGCGGACGCTCTCATCGGAGATCCCACCACCGATCCCGCGCAGTATTCGGACGAGCAACTCGACGGTGCCCGGTCGATCCTCGTGGAGCGCTTCGCCGAGGACGCCGATCTGGTCGGTGAATTGCGCGAGCTGATGTGGAGTCGCGGCCAGGTCGTCTCATCGGTCCGCAAGGGCAAGGAAACCGATGGCTCGAAGTTTGCTGACTACTTCGAGTTCTCGGAACCGTTCTCCAAATTGCCCTCGCACCGCATCCTCGCCGTCCTGCGCGGAGAGAAGGAAGAAGTGCTGTCGCTCAACATGGCGGCCGACACCGAAGAACTCGCGCCGGGGGAGCGCACGGTCTACGAAGGCCGCATCGCGTCGCGGTTCGAGATCGCCGACCGTGGTCGGGCCGCCGACGGGTGGCTTCTCGACACCGTCAAGTGGGCGTGGAAGACGAAGTTCGCCGTCACGCTCGGTATCGACACTCGAATGCGTCTGCGGCAGTCGGCCGAAAAGGACGCCGTCGACGTCTTCGCCACCAACCTCAAGGATCTACTCCTCGCGGCCCCCGCCGGCGCCCGACCCACCATGGGACTCGACCCCGGATTTCGCACCGGAACTAAGGTTGCCGTCGTCGACGGAACCGGCAAAGTTGTTGCATACGAGACGATTTACCCGCACCAGCCGCAGAACAAGTGGGACGCGGCGCTTGCGACGCTTGCCGGGCTGGTCGCCAAGCACGGCGTCGAACTGATCGCCATCGGCAACGGCACGGCCTCACGCGAGACCGACACGCTCGCTACCGAACTGATCAAGAAGACCGGCGCGCCCAACCTGACCAAGATCGTCGTCTCCGAGGCAGGCGCATCGGTGTACTCGGCTTCGGCCTACGCGTCGCAGGAACTTCCCGACCTCGACGTCTCGATTCGCGGTGCGGTGTCCATTGCGCGTCGCCTGCAGGATCCGTTGGCGGAGTTGGTCAAGATCGATCCCAAGTCCATCGGTGTCGGTCAGTACCAGCACGACATCACCGAATCGCTGCTCTCACGTTCCCTCGACGCCGTCGTCGAGGATGCCGTCAACTCGGTCGGCGTCGACGTCAACACCGCGTCCGTGCCACTTCTCGCTCGGGTGTCCGGAATCGCAGGTTCCCTAGCGGAGAGCATCGTCGCCCATCGGGACCAGAACGGTCCGTTCAAGTCCCGCAAGGGACTCAAGGACGTCTCCCGACTGGGACCCAAGGCTTTCGAGCAGTGCGCAGGCTTCTTGCGGATCACCGACGGCGACGACCCTCTCGACGCGTCGAGCGTCCACCCGGAGGCATATCCGGTGGTTCGCAAGATCGTTGCCAGTGCCGGCGGGGACGTGCGCACCGTGATCGGAAACTCGCAGGCACTTCGATCGGTCAAGGCGTCCGACTACGTCGACGAGCGATTCGGTCTACCGACCGTCACCGACATCATCTCCGAGTTGGAGAAGCCGGGACGAGATCCACGACCCGAATTCAAGACCGCGACCTTTGCCGCAGGCATCGAGAAAGTCGCGCATCTCAAGCCCGGTATGACTCTCGAAGGTGTGGTCACCAACGTCGCAGCCTTCGGTGCCTTCGTCGACATCGGAGTTCATCAGGACGGTCTGGTTCACGTCTCGGCGATGTCACACAACTTCGTCAAGGACCCACGCGAGGTCGTCAAGTCAGGTGACGTCGTCAAGGTGAAGGTCCTCGAAGTGGACGAGGCACGCCAACGCATCGGGCTGACGCTTCGTCTCGACGACGAGGTGGGCGCACCCCGCAAGTCCGAAGGCCCGCGAGGTGGGCAACCTCAGCGTCAGGGCCAGCCACAGGGTCAGCGTCAGGGGCAGGGGCAGGGTCAGCAACGAGGTAGTGGCGGACGTCAGGGTGGACGCGAGTCGCGTCCGGACAACCGCGCGCCTGCTGCCGGGTCGATGGCTGAGGCTCTGCGCAAGGCGGGCTTCGGCAAGTAAATCCGTCCGCCGGGTTTTCGAAGTCCGTATCGTCACAATCGAGTCGGTTGGCGGTATGAATCCGATCAGGGCCGGATCATGAATTCGGTGAAGGGAGGACAGTGATGCGGGAGTGGCTCGAGCGCGAGATCATCGCCCATGGCCGATTGCCGTTGCTGTTCTTCCTGCTCGGGTTCCTCTCTGCGTTCCTCTTCATCCGTCTCAGCGTCCGGATGATCCGCGCGCAGGTGAAATGGTGGCCGGGCAACATCGCGCCCGGAGGTCAGCACGTGCATCACGTCGTGTTCGGTGTGATCGCCATGATGATCTCCGGTGGTGCGCTGATCGCGGTCTACGTCGATGGTTCGCAGACCACCGGTGCTGTCCTGGCGGCGATCTTCGGTATGGGTGCGGCATTGGTGCTCGACGAGTTCGCACTGATCTTCTATCTGAAGGATGTGTACTGGTCCGAGCAAGGTCGGACCTCGGTGGATGCGGTTTTCGTCGCAATCGCCGTGACCGGTCTGGTGCTGTTGGGTTTCCGCCCGCTCGAACTTCTCGACGTCGCCGGGTTCCGTGAAGAACGGGATCCGTGGATCAAGTTGGTCTTCGTTTTTGTCGCGTTGATCAACTTCGCCTTGGCAGCCATCGTGATTCTCAAAGGGAAGATCTGGACGGGGCTCGTCGGCCTGTTCGTTTTCCCGTTGCTGGTAATCGGTGCGGTTCGCCTGAGCCGGCCGGGTGCGCCGTGGGCGCGTTGGCGGTACACGCGTAAGCCGAAACGGATGAACCGCGCGCTCGAGCGTGAGCGGAAGTGGCGGCGACCGGTCATCAGGGCCAAGATCTACGTCCAGGATCTCATTGCCGGATCACCGAGCGTCGAGCATGCGATGACGGCGGCTGAGCAGGAATTGGACCACACCATTCACGCGGCTCCGCCGCCACCGATTTCCCCGCTGGTGTCCGCGTCTGGCACAATGGACGGGTTGCCTGGACCAGGCAGCAGCACTTGATCTGGGCACGAACCAGACGAGCGCCGTTTCGGGAGACCGAAACGCGTGCCGCTCGGTTCCTCTGCTCCTGCGAAATACAAGGATGACATATGAACACCCTGGACTTCCTGGACAAAAAGTCGCTCCGCGACGACATCCCCGAGTTCCGTCCCGGCGACACGCTCAACGTGAACGTCAAGGTTATCGAAGGCTCCAAGGAGCGCGTGCAGGTCTTCAAGGGCGTCGTTATTCGTCGCCAGGGCGGCGGCGTTCGCGAGACCTTCACCGTCCGTAAGGTCTCCTTCGGCGTCGGCGTCGAGCGCACCTTCCCGGTTCACAGCCCCACGCTGGCCTCCATCGAGGTTCTGACCCGCGGTGACGTCCGTCGCGCCAAGCTGTACTACCTCCGTGAGCTTCGTGGCAAGAAGGCGAAGATCAAGGAAAAGCGCTGATCTTTCCGATGAGCCCGGCACCGCGTACGCGCGGTGTCGGGCTAATCTGGTTTCTGTGGCAGATTCTTCGAAGGAGCAGGCATTGTCGTCCGGACCCGAGAATCACGAGGGATCAAGCGGTTCCGCGGAACCGACCTCACATCGGCCGCAGAAGAAACAGCGATCGTTCCTGCGAGAACTCCCTGTTCTGATCGGCGTAGCGCTGGTACTCAGCATCGTCCTTCAGGCATTTGTCTTCAGAGTTTTTCTCATCCCATCCGAGTCGATGGAACCGACACTGCACGGCTGTGCGGGATGTACCGGTGACCGCATCGTGGTGGAGAAGATCGGATACCGCTTCGGCGATCCGGAACCCGGCGACGTCGTCGTCTTCAAGGGACCCGATTCGTGGAACACGAAATATGTGTCCAATCGGTCCGACAACGTTGTCGTTCGCGGCATTCAAGAGGTCGGTTCGTGGGTCGGCCTCGTTCCGCCGGACGAGAACGACTTGGTCAAGCGAGTGATCGCTACCGGCGGCCAGACCGTCGAATGCTGTGACGATCAGGGCCGAGTCCTGGTCGATGGCAAGCCGCTCGACGAGCCGTACATCAAGATGGATTTCCCGTTCACTCCGGGAACACAAACGTGTGACACCGAATTGAAGTCGGGCCGCTGCTTCGGACCGATCACCGTTCCCGAGGGCCACGTGTGGGTCATGGGTGACAACCGCAGCAATTCCGCCGACTCGCGCTACCACGTCGACGACGAGTTCCAGGGAACCGTCCCGATCGACAACATCATCGGTCAAGCTCGATTCATCGTTCTTCCCCCGTCGCGAATGGGCGGCATCGATGCGCCTGATATTCAGGGCAATTGAGTTGTCGTACCGCACACATGGATTCGCGTAGTTTCGAGTAGGCAGAGACAGTGAGTAGTTGGCCCCCTCGCGTTGTCATTCGCAGATCGGCAGGTCTGCGGACGATGGAGTCTGCGTTGGCGCGAACCGGACTCGGTCCGGTCGCCGGCGTCGACGAAGCCGGGCGCGGAGCGTGCGCTGGTCCACTCGTCATTGCAGCGTGTGTCCTGGCGCCGAAACCGCAAGCGGCACTGGCGCGGCTCGACGATTCGAAGAAGCTGACCGAACGTGCGCGTGAGGAGCTTTTCCCGGCGATCAAGCGCTTGGCGTTGGCGTGGAGTGTCGTTTCGGTACCCGCTGCGGAAGTCGATCAGATCGGTATCCACGTCGCCAACATCGAGGGGATGCGTCGAGCAGTCGCGGGCCTCGATCTCGAACCGGGCTACGTCCTCACCGACGGTTTCCGGGTTCCGGGACTGACGGCTCCGTCGCTACCGGTCATCGGCGGTGACGGCGCCGCTGCATGTATCGCCGCGGCCAGCGTTCTCGCGAAGGTGACCCGAGATCGTGTGATGACCGAGATGGACGAGACTCATCCCGGATACGGCTTCGCGATTCACAAGGGATACAGCACGCCGCTGCACATGGACGCTCTCGACGAGTTGGGGCCGTGCCCCGAGCATCGCATGACGTACGCAAACGTGGTGGCTGCGGGAGTCCGGTTGGAACAACGCGCGGGCCGTACGGGATGATGGACGTTCAGACGAACTGGGAGGACTGGCTAAACCGATGAGTGCCGAGGATCTCGAGAAGTACGAAACCGAGATGGAGCTGTCGCTCTACCGTGAATACCGGGACATCGTCGGACAGTTCTCCTACGTCGTGGAGACCGAACGACGTTTCTACCTGGCCAACACGGTCGAGTTGCTGCCCCACAATTCAGACGGGGAGATCTACTTCGAACTGCGGATGTCCGACGCCTGGGTGTGGGACATGTACCGCCCGGCGCGATTCGTGAAGTACGTGCGCGTCGTGACGTTCAAGGACGTCAACATCGAAGAGCTGGACAAGCCGGATCTGCGCCTTCCTGACTGATCTTGACAACGAAGTGCCCCGCCGATAGCGGCGGGGCACTTTGCATTTCGCGGAGTTGCGCGGGGTCAGTCGCCCTTGACATTCACGATCTGACGCAGCGTGTGTCGAATCTCGACCAAGTCCTTCGCGTCGTCCATCACGACGTCGATGTCCTTGTACGCACCCGGGATCTCGTCGAGGAACGCCGCGGAACGCTTGTATTCGATGCCGACCATCGCCTTGTCGAGATCTTCGATCGTAAAGGTCTTGCGTGCCTGGTTACGTCCGTACACCCGACCCGCGCCGTGGGGGCTGGACTTGAACGACGGCACGTTTCCCTTCCCGACGACGACGTAACTCGCCGTCCCCATCGAACCGGGGATGAGCCCGGGCGTGCCCTCGTCTGCCTTGATCGCACCCTTACGGCTCAGCCACACACCCCGGCCCATATGGAACTCCTTCTGGGTGAAGTTGTGGTGGCAGTTGATCCGCTCGACCTCGTCGATGATCGCGGGCTTGCCGTCACCCATGAAGTGCGCGAAGTCCTTCACCACGCGGTCCATCATCTCTTCGCGGTTGAGCAGAGCGAAGTGCTGAGCCCAGTTGAGATCGGTGATGTACGAGTCGAATTCGGGCGTCTTCTCGACCAGGTAGGCAAGATCCGGATCGGGAAGGTTGATGTACCACCGCTCGCACAAGTCCTTGGCGATCTTGATGTGATGCTGTGCGAGCTTGTTTCCGATACCGCGGCTGCCCGAGTGCAGGAACAGCCAGACGCCGTCGCTCTCGTCGAGCGTCACCTCGATGAAGTGGTTGCCAGAACCCAGCGTTCCGAGCTGAAACCTCCAGTTGTTCTTGAACTTGTCGTAGAAGGCCAGGCGATCGCCCGCAATTGCCTCGAGTTCTGCGATGCGGATTTGCGCCGTGTCGCTCAGCGTCTTGTTGTAGACACCTGCCGAGAGCGGAACGGAGCGTTCGATGCTGTGGCGAAGAACGCTCAGGTCGCGGCCTTGAAGGTCGCGTGCACTGAACTGGGTTTTGACCGCGATCATTCCGCAGCCGATATCGACTCCGACGGCGGCGGGCATGATTGCGCCTTCCGTCGGAATGACCGAACCCACCGTCGCTCCCGCACCGAGGTGCGCATCCGGCATAAGTGCCAGATGTGGACGGACAAAAGGCATCTGGGACGTACGCAGCGCTTGCTCGCGAGTGTTCTCGTCGAGTATCGATGCCCAGTTCCACAGCCTCTTGGTGATCTTCTCCATCAGATTTCTCCCACATAGTTCACAGCCGAACCGATCGGTCCGGTGTGTCGTGCAGGAATGACCATGCGCTCCGTCAGTGGTTGTGTGCAACCTCTTTTCAGGTGCGCAGACCGTCTGCGAGTTCGTAGATTCGTCCGACGTACTTCTCCTGGAAGGCTTTTCGGGCAGCATCTGCTTGTTGCCGTGCGCCCATCCTGGCGTAGAGGTACTCGAGTTGAACCAAGCTCTCGCCGATGTCGACGCGTCGCTGGTCGAGAACCGTCAACTCGTCGACCAGCCGAGCTAGATCGAGTCGTGCAAGATCTAGCGCTGTCTCCGGTACCTCGTCCATGGTGATCCTCGATGTCCGTGAGTGCTTCCTGGGTTTGAGGCTAGCATCATTCGAACATATTTTCGATACCTGGAATTGTTGGTTACTTCGACAATGTGGCGGACAGTTGGTCTATGGCGTACGGAATGCTCAGGACGGTATTGCCGGACATCGCCGCGCCGACGGGTGGATCTGCGGTGTATCGCACGACTATCGCATTTCCGTTTTTCACAGCGGGTAGCCGCTGGTAGAGAGTGTTGCCGGGGAGGGCCTTCTCTCCCTCCGGATCGGCCATCACGATCAAACGATCAACGGGTTCGAGGATGTCGTATCGCTCGTTCGGCAGCCAGTCGCCGAACTGGTCGCCGACGAATGCGTCGACCGTCGGGGGGAGGGTGAATCCGAGTGACGAGAGGAAGATGCCGCGTGGGTCGTGCGACGAGAACACGTATCCCTCGGGAGTGTCGAGGTTGACGATCGTTGCGGTTTGCCCGGAAAACTCCGGGTGTGCAGCGCGAGCGGTGGCAAACGCGTTTTCGGTATCCGCGATCAGTTGCTGAGCTTGTGGTTCTTTGCCGAGGGCGCGCCCGGCGGTGAGTGTCATGTCGGTCCACGGCGTTGTGTATGCGTCGTAGTCCTTGCTCTGCGCGACAGTCGGCGCAATCGAGGTCAGCTTCTTGTAGGTCTCCGTGTCGATGTCGGCGTACAGCGCTAGGATCAGATCTGGTGCGAGGGAGGCGATTTGCTCGAAGTTGAAGTCTCCGCCGCTGTTGATGTAGGTCGGAGTTTTCCCCTTCCAGTAGTCCTTCGTCCACGGCCAGCTTTCATCCATGCCGGACCCCCACCATTCGGCCATGCCGACGGGTTCGACTCCCAAGGCGAGCAGTGGTTCGTGATCGGTGTATCCGAGTGTCACTACCCGCCGCGGTTCGGCATCGATGGTCGTCGAACCCTGTGCGTGCTCGATCGTCACGGGGAATGCGTCGTTGCTCTGGGTCGCTGATGCGGTGTCGACGCCTTGCGAAGTTCCACAGGCGGTCGAGAACCCGATGATCGCGGCCGTCGTGAATAAGGCGGCGAGGATTCGGGTGCTACGTGAGGGCACGTGCATGCTCCTTCGAAGTGGTGGGCGAAGTGATCTGAGTTCCGCGTGAAGTGCTGAACTGGTCGCGTCAGCAATAAAGTGAGGCTAACCTTTGCAGCATCGTCGGTCCATCCTTCAGAATGGACTCGGATACGCCCAGAAAGACGCAAAATGTCCACTATCGAGTACTCGACTCGTCCAAAGTCCTTGCTAGCGCTGCCCGATAGTCGCGGTCGGACATTCAAAGATTTTCAGGTCTACACCAACGTCGTCGACGGAGTGACTGCGTACGGAGCTCATCGACACCCCGAGCATCAGATCGCCTGGATGAGTGAATGGACGATGCAGATCGCTGCCGGAGGCAATGTGTGGCACCTGCACAGCGAGCACTTGGTCTGGTTGCCGGGCACCGTTCTCCACGACATGACACTTCTGACGGAGGGGTGCATGATTGCGACCTATGCGCGTCCGGATCTACGCCCTGCCGGGCCGCGGTGGACTCAGCCACTTGTTCTCGAAGTCGATGCTCTGTCCGCTCAATTGCTGCGCCATCTCGCCGACCGGACCATCGACGATGCTCGGCGGTTGATGAGTCAGGAGTTGCTCTACGACATTCTTGCTGCCGCGCCCGAACGGCACGACGTCCTCGCGGTTCCTCGCAATGCTGCGGCGAGTTCGGTTTCTGCCCGCATCCTTGCCGATCCGGCAGACTCACGGACGCTGGGGGAGTGGGCGGGCGAACTCGGGGTCAGTTCCAAGACCTTGATGCGAGCCTTTGTCGCCGATACCGGGATTACCTTCGGGCAGTGGAGAACTCGAGCACGCATGTACGCATCACTCGAGATGCTCGCGCGGGGTGAGGGTGTCAATGACGTTGCCCCGCAGGTTGGTTACCGCACCAGCAGTGGGTTCATCGCCGCATTTCGGGAAACCTTCGGTACGACGCCGGCCCGGTACGGCGGAAAGCTGATGCGGTGATTTGCTGATGATTTCTTGAACTCGGTTGACGGCAAAGCTTTGTTCGGCAAAGTAGAAATGGGCCGAGCTACCAGCATCTGCTGGTAGCTCGGCCCATTTACTAATCTGAACTGAATCAGCTCATGTTGCCGAGCACATTGCCCAAGACACCGCTGATGACATTGGTCATCGACCCCTGCGGGTCGGTCAGGGAGCCGAATACCTGGCCTGATCCGGAGTTGAGTGAGCCGAAGCCCATGTCCTCGAGGCTTCCGGCGCCCGCCTCGACGGGGTTCGGCTGCCGGATGGTGACGCAGACGCCCATCGGATTGATGTTCCAGTCGCCCGCCGCCAGCACAATGTTGGTGCCGGCGCCGCTGTCGAGCTGCGTGCCTACAACTGCGTTATCGGGAACTTTGTAGGTGGTTTCCAAAGCGATGACGCCGCCGCCCGCAGTGGTCCATCCGCCGCCCTTTGCCACCACGGAGTTGTTGCCGACAACGACGGTCTTGGTGACGTCGTCCCACTTCTGGTCGCCGATAAGCCATTTGACGTTCAGGCGAGCCTTGACCAGCTGGAATCCTGCCGGGTGGAAATCGCGGATCTGATTGACGAGGGCTCCGGAACCGGAAACCTTGGTGATGTAGGTGACCGTCTGACCCGCGGCGACCTTGCCATCGCCGACAACCTCCTTGCTGACGGTGTACGGCGTCCCGAGGGAACCGGCCCAACTGTCGGTGACCGACTGGTTGAGCGCGCATGCCGGTGCTGCTTGCGCCACCGAGGCTCCAAGTCCAACAGTGACGCCGGCGGCGATGAGAACGAGGGATGTAGTGGTTGCTACTGCGTGGCGAAGTGAGCGGCGGGCCATGTAGAACTCCATTCAGCGGGGTGCGTGACGGTTTGAGCAAAACTGTAACTAGTTCTACTGGACTTTCGTCCAAATTGTGGGGATTTCAGAAAATTGTCACGGTTCGGGTCGCCGTTGGTGTGTCGCGCTGCCGAATTCCACAGGTTCTGAGTTGTCAACAGGTTGTTTTCGGGTGGCTTGGTTTTGTGGTGGTGGATCGAGGGTGGTGGTTGGGACGCGTTTCGTATGGGGCGGGCGCGGGGTGTGAGTGGTGGGGGCTGTGATGGCGAGGAATATGGCGTTGGGGGCTCGGGGCGAGGATGTGGCTGTCGAGTTCCTGATCGATTCTGGTTTGGAGATTGTCCAGCGCAATTGGCGTTGTCGGTACGGCGAGTTGGATATTGTTGCGACGTCCGGTGATCGGATTGTGTTCGTGGAGGTGAAGACTCGGTCGGGTGTCGGGTACGGGAGTCCGGCGGAGTCGGTGACGTTCGCGAAGCAGCGTCGGATTCGAGTGTTGGCGATGCAGTGGCTCACTGACTCGGGTCGGTCGTGGTCGAGGGTGCGTTTTGATGTGGTGGCCGTGTTGATCGGCCGCGACGGCGTACCTTCGGTCGAGCATTTTGTGGATGCGTTCTGATGGCGTTGGGGCGGGCGCATTCTGTTGCGGTCAGTGGCGTGGACGGGCAGATCGTGGAGATCGAGGCGGATATCGGGCGCGGGTTGCCTGCGGTGCATCTGGTGGGGCTGCCTGATACTGCGTTGCACGAGTCGCGTGATCGGATTCGGGCCGCGGTGACCAATTCTGGTGAGGAGTGGCCGGACAGCAAGGTGATTTTGGCGTTGTCGCCGGCGACGTTGCCGAAGGTGGGCAGTGTTTACGATTTGGCTTTGTCGTTGTCGGTTCTCGATGCGGCGAAGAAGTTGCCGCGGAAGTTGTTGCGGGAGACTGTGTTTTTGGGGGAGTTGGCGCTCGACGGGCGTTTGCGGACGGTGCGTGGTGTGTTGCCTGCGGTGCTTGCGGCGAAGCGGGCGGGGTGGGGGACTGTGGTGGTTCCAGCTCGGGCGTTGGCTGAGGCGGGCCTGGTGAAGGGGATCGAAGTGCTGGGAGCTGACGATCTGTCTGCGGTGATCGGGTGGTTGCGTGGTGAGTTGGCGCTGGCTGTTCCTGATGTTTTCGAGCGTGCGGATGTGGTGACGGTGCGTGATTTGAGTGAGGTTGTCGGGCAGACGGATGCTCGGTGGGCGATCGAGGTTGCTGCGGCGGGTGCGCATCATTTGATGTTGACGGGTCCGCCGGGGATCGGGAAAACGATGTTGGCGCAGAGGCTTCCGGGGATTCTTCCGCCGTTGACGGAGGGGGAGTCGTTGGAGGTGACGGCGATTCATTCGGTGGCGGGGGTGTTGCCGGAGGATCGGCCGTTGATAGATATGCCGCCTTTCATTGCGCCGCATCATAGTTCGTCGGTCAGTTCGCTGGTGGGTGGTGGTAGTGGGATGGCTCGTCCTGGTGCGGTCAGCCGCGCCCATCGCGGCGTGCTGTTTCTCGACGAATGTGCCGAGATCGGGGTGAAGGTGCTCGAAGCGCTACGCACGCCACTCGAAGACGGGGAAGTACGAATCGCCCGGCGGGACGGAGTTGCGCGGTACCCGGCGCGGTTCCAGCTGATCCTGGCCGCCAATCCCTGCCCATGCGCGCCGCCGCGAGACGCGGATTGTGTATGTGCACCCGCGGCGCGTCGCCGTTACCTGGGGAAATTGTCCGGCCCGCTCTTGGACCGAGTCGACATCAGGGTCCGGATGCAGGCCGTTGCAACCGGAGCGCTGATCGACGAAGTAGGGGAAAGTACCGGCGATGTTCGTGCGCGCGTGGCGGCGGCTCGGGACACTGCAGCCCAGCGGTGGAGTGAGTACGGGTGGCGGACCAACGCGGAAGTACCAGGGCCGGCGTTGAGACAGAAGTTCAGACTCTCGCGTGCGGCGCTGGCGCCGGTGGAACGGGCGCTGCGCAAAGGTGTCATCACTGCTCGTGGGGCGGACCGAGCGTTGCGGGTTGCCTGGAGTGTCGCCGATCTGGCAGGTGAGGCGATGCCCGGACCAGACCAAGTTGTCACCGCACTCGACTTCCGAGACAGGGGATTCCAATGACTGCACACGATCCGCGACTACTCGCTTGGGCATATCTGTCCCGCGTCGTGCAGGGCCCAAGCGCGTATATGTCCATGTTGATCGACGAGCTCGGGGTCGAAGAAACTGCGAGGGCGGTCCGCAACGGCGATCTGCCACCCGCGATCGAGGACAAGACGCGAGCCCGCGCTCACATCGACACAGCCCAACGAGACCTCGACCTGATGGAGGCGATGGGTGGCAGGCTCGTAACACCGAACTGCGCCGATTGGCCGGCGTGGCGAATGCTTTCCTTCGACGGACTCGATGCCTCCGGGGGTGAGACGGCGCCATTTGTGTTGTGGGTGTTGGGGTCCGGGGATTTGGTTGATCTGACCGAGAGATCGGTTGGGATTGTCGGCACGCGAGCATCTACTGCGTACGGCGAACACGTGACGGCAGAGATTGCCGGTGACCTCGCTGTCGACGGATGGACCGTGATTTCCGGGGCGGCCTTCGGTATCGACGGGGCCGCGCACCGCGCTGCATTGGGCGTAGGTGGAAACACACTGGCTGTCTTGGCCTGTGGGGTCGATCGAGCGTATCCGTCAGGGCATGCGCGACTACTCAAACAGATAGCGAGTTCGGGTGCAGTGATAAGTGAGTATCCACCGGGCACAACACCTGCAAAGTTCCGGTTTCTGGCAAGGAATCGACTGGTAGCTGCGTTGTCGGACGGAGTAGTGGTGGTCGAGGCGGGTTGGCGCAGTGGTGCACGCAATACCGCCAATTGGGCCCGGAAATTGGGCCGCCCGGTAATGGCGGTGCCCGGGCCGGTTACTTCGGCATCGTCGACCGGATGTCACCGGATGATCCGCGAAGGTGAAGCGCAACTCGTTTCCAATGCCGTGGATGTAGTCGAAGCGTCAGGTCCATTTGGTGTCGGGGATTCCGCGGAGGATGCAGCCGCTACACGTGACATCGACGCATTGCGGGGCAATTCTCGATTGGTATACGAAGCATTGCCGGGAACAGGTTCACGTAGTACGCGTGAGCTGTCCGAGGAATCGGGATTGCTCATAACGCAGGTTCGTGCAACTCTTCCTCTGCTCGAACTCGAGGGGTTTGCGAGTTCTGATTCGAGTGGATGGTTTCGGACGCGGTAGCGTGTGAACTTGATTGTGCTCGTCCGGTGGGCGGGTGGCGATGCCCACTAACCGTTCCGGCGAGAACGAAACTCGAATACCCTCGCGATGCTGGTAATTGCACGTCAGGACTGCTTTTCGTGAACTCGATCGGCCTGTGTGCAGCGTTATTCTCGACCCAGCTTTGCAGACCTGGCCGTGAATTTAACGGGCCTCAGGAAAGTCTCAGGTCAATGTGCTTTGAAGTCTGATTAGTCTGGATCCCCTGAGTGCGGGTATTGATTGGTGCGTCGTTAACCCGCTGCTAATTCGGACCATTGAGTCTGTTCGGAAATGGCACAGGTTTCCGGACTTCTTTTGTTCATCAACGCTCTATCTGTGTATTGTGAAGGAGAATTGAATCGATCATTGAAAGAGGAGTGCAATGGCTGAGAAGCTGATTCGGCAACTCATCGACGACCTTGACGGTAAGCCGATTGACGATGGATTCGGTGATCGAATTGAGTTCTCTTACCAGGGAACGGATTACGTGATCGATCTGCGCGCCACCAATGCAGAGAAGTTCGACGCTGCGGTGAAGCCGTTCGTCGAGGCGGCGGCGAAGGTGAGCGGGAAGCGTGGCAAGAAGGCGCAGGCTGCATCTCCGCAGGCCACGTCGGGTTCTGGCCGCTCCAAGGAGACGCTCCAGGCCATTCGTGATTGGGCGGGTAAGAACGGTTACGAAGTTGCTCCGCGCGGGCGTATCAAAGCGGAAATCATCGACGCTTTCGACGCTGCACACTAGGTTGAATTAATACCTCCTCTGGCCCCTGGCGAACCTCGCCGGGGGCCAGAGGCGTATTTTACTATTGCTTTGCTGAATTTCTCCGATAGCGATGTGCTGCCTGATCATGCACGAGTTCTGATTCGGAAATTTGGCTGCCACCGACGAATTTACCCGGCAGAGTGGTCGGTTTATTTCGTTGCGCACCGTGGTCTGTCGCGCGCGGGGCGGATGTGCCGGGGGAGGCATTTTGTCCATGCGCTGCAATTGTCGTGTACCTTAGTTAGGTAACACTAACTTTTGGAAGGATCTTTCTGTGGCCAAGCCGACAACTGCATTGACGGTTCTGCGGACCGAACAATTGACTCCCCATATGGTGCGAGTGTTTCTCGGGGGACCGGGCTTCGAGTCCTTCACTCCCAGCGAATACAGCGATTCCTATGTAAAGATCGAATTCGGCACTCCTGATCAGCCGATACTGCGCACCTACACGATTCGTTCGTACGATCTTGATGTCAAAGAGATTGCAATCGATTTTGTCGTCCACGGCGACATGGGAGTTGCAGGTCCGTGGGCCGCGTCCGTTCAGCCGGGCGCTGAGATTACCCTGCGTGGACCGGGTGGCGCGTTTTCGCCGTCACCATCCGCTGATTGGTATCTCTTCGTCGGAGACGAGACCGCAATACCTGCTATTACTGCTTCGATAGCGAGATTGGCGCCGGATGCGGTCGGCTACGCCGTCGTCGAAGTCGGGGGGCCGGAAGACGAAATCGCGCTCGATGCCCCAGAAGGTATTGCCGTGACCTGGCTGCATCGCGGAGCATCGTCCGATGCGGTCGGCGAAGAATTAGCTGGCGACAACGCTCCGGTTGTCGCCGCGGTCAAGGCACTCGAATGGTTGCCGGGCGAACCGCACGTGTTCATTCACGGTGAAGCACAAGCCGTCATGCACAACCTCCGGCCGTACATTCGCAAGGAACGAAATGTCCCGGCGGCGGCTGCTTCTATTTCCGGCTATTGGCGTCGTGGTCGCACCGAAGAAGGCTTCCGGGTCTGGAAGTCCGAACTCGCCGCGGCCGAAAACTAACTCGCGGTGGCCTTGCCGCGAGTCAGTAACACGAGCGCAACGGCCGCGAGAACTCCGAAGGTGGGAATTGCGATTGCCATCGGCACGGCAGTGTCTTCTCCCGCAATTCCCACCAACGGCGAAACCAGCGCTGCCAAGCCGAACTGGCCCGCTCCCATCAGGGCTGAACCAGTTCCGGCCGCGTTGGTGACCTCTCCTTGGGCGAGAGCGGTTGCATTGCCCATGATGAACCCGATGCTCGAAATCGCCACGAACAGCGGGACCAAGATCAGCCATGTATTCGTGGAACTGAAAACCACGCTGGTACAGAACAATACGGCGCCGCCAATGAGGAGCAGGCACACCCCGAAACGCAGCAGCGTGCGAGCTCCGACGCGACCGAGCAGGCGAGTGGTGATCATCGCTGCCGTGACCATTCCGGTGGCGTTCACTGCGAACACGATCGAGAATTGTGACGGACTCAGCCCGAGAACATTCTGAACGACGAACGGTGACGCGGAGATGTACGCGAACAAGGCGCCGAATCCGAAGACGAATGCGAGCGCATATCCGAGGTAGTGCCGGTTTCGGACCACGTACTGCAGATTCGAGATCAGGGCCTTCAAACCACCGCCATGGCGTCGCTCGGGTGGAAGTGTCTCGGGAACGAGCAAAACGACACCAGCCACCATCACGGCGCCCGCGACAGCCAGGACCCAGAAGATTCCGCGCCATCCGACGGGGCCGAGAAGTGCGCCGCCGATCAGTGGCGCGACCACGGGAGCGATACCGCCGATGATCATCATGATGCTGAAGAGCTTCGCTGCGTCGTCGCCACGCGCTCGGTCGGCAATACAAGCGCGGGCAAGAACGATGGCAGCGCCTCCACTCAAGCCTTGGACGAGTCGTGCACCGATGAGAAACTCGATGTTCGGCGCCGCAGCGCATGCCGCGCCGCTCAGTGCCGTGACGATTGTCGCGGCCAGCAGTATTCGTCGCCTGCCAAGTCCGTCGGAGATGGGACCGATGATCAGCTGGCCGATTCCGAGGCCTGCCATGAAGGTGGTCAGCGTGAGTTGAACGCTGGCCGCAGTAGTGTCGAGTGCATCCGCCATCAAAGGTAGGCCGGGCAGGTACATGTCGATGGACAGTGGAGCGATTGCGGAAATCAGTGCCAGTACACACAACATCTTCAGAGGAATTGCTCGATTCACCGATCAACCCTATCGGCGAGGCAGCTTGCGGTTTCAATCGCGGCGAGCGAGCGTGTGTTCATGACTGACGCATTGCCGGCGAGCTTGAGCGTTCACCTCGATGCGTATGCCGAGCACCTCCGACTGAGCCGAGGCCGGTCGGAACACACGATCCGCGCCTACGTCGGTGACGCGCGGGCATTGCTGGCCCATTTCTCCGCGGGTTCGGAGAATGCAGATCTCGACCGCCTCGACCTAAGTGTCATGCGTTCGTGGTTGGCCGCCCAGAATGCCGTAGGAACAGCCCGTACGACGGTAGCTCGACGGGCTTCTTCGGCGCGTGGTTTCACTGCGTGGCTCGCGCAGACCGGACGTATTTCCGTCGACCCGGGCACACGTCTGGCGGCTCCACCTGCTCGTCGCACGCTGCCGACGGTGCTGCGTCAGAGCCAGGCACTCGACGCAATGGATGCAGCGGAAAGCGGTGCGCAGCAACAAGAGCCGCTCGCCCTGCGAGACCGACTCATCGTGGAATTGTTGTACTCCACCGGAATTCGCGTCGGCGAGTTGTGTGGACTGGACGTCGAGTCCGTCGATGCTGATCGACGTTTGCTTCGTGTCCTCGGCAAGGGGAACAAGGAGCGATCAGTGCCATACGGCCTGCCTGCAGAATCGGCACTGAACGGGTGGCTGGAGCACGGACGACCCGCGCTGAGTTCGGATAGGTCCGGGCGAGCATTGCTCCTCGGAGTTCGAGGCGGCCGGCTCGATCAGCGTCAGGCGCGTTCGGTGGTCCACGAAACCATGGCTGCAATTCCAGGGGCTCCCGACATGGGTCCGCACGGGCTTCGGCACTCGGCTGCGACACATTTGCTGGAGGGTGGTGCAGACCTTCGTGTGGTCCAAGAACTCCTCGGGCATGCGAGTTTGGCGACCACTCAGCTGTACACGCACGTGTCGGTCGAACGCCTTCGATCGGTCCACGATCAGGCCCATCCACGCGCCTAGATTGTGAAGCGACGCGAGTTCTCGGCCGGTATTTGGTAGCGTCGCAGCTCAGAAGAGTGAACAATCGGCAAGTTCGATCGTCGTGTCGAGACACTCGATGACATGCGAAATCCGGGGGATTCGTGAACCGCCAAGATGTGAAGCACCTGCCGAACAGCGGCCAACCGGCCTGGCTGTCCGAAGCGCCGCAACCGGCTCCCGAGCCGGCGCCGACGCCGGAGCCTGTGGCACGACTGCAAGAGGTCTGGACCACGCCACCGCCACCGTCGAGCCAACAGCAGGTGACAAACCAGGATCTGGTTGCCGAAGCTTTACTGAAACGCCCTAAACGGACGCCGCGTGGCGGATGGCGTAGGGGATTGCATCGTGCGACCGGAGGTGTGGTCAATCTGGGGGATTCGACCAACGAACAGCGCAACCGTGCACTGGCCGCCCGAATCGAGCAGCCGATCCGTAACGACTACCGAGTCGCTTTGCTCTCGCTCAAAGGGGGCGTGGGCAAGACGACGGTCACGGTCGGACTCGGTGCGACATTTGCTTCGCTTCGTGGTGACTGCGTCGTGGCGGTTGACGCCAATCCCGATTTCGGAACTTTGGCGCAACGTGTTCCGCTGCAGACCAATTCGACGGTGCGCGATCTGATTGCTGCTAGACCGGACATAAAGAGCTATTCGGACGTTCGAGTGCACACATCCCAGTCGTCGAGTCGTCTCGAGGTCCTGGCGAGTGAGCAGGATCCGGCGATTTCGGAGGCATTCAGCGAGGCGGACTATCGCCAGGTCATCGACATCTTGCAGGTCTACTACAACATCATCCTCACTGATTGCGGTACCGGGATCATGCACTCGGCGATGAACGGCGTTCTCGATCTTGCCAATTCGTTGGTTCTCGTCAGTTCGCCGGCAATCGACGGAGCGCGCAGCGCAGCGGCAACGCTCGATTGGCTTCAGTTGCACGGATACGGCCATCTGGTCGAACGGACCGTCGTCGTCATCAGCGCCGCCCGACCAGGGTCGAGCGTGATCGACATGGACGCTTTGGTGGACTATTTCATGCGTCGATGCCGCGCCGTCGAGGTCATTCCTTTCGACGAGCATCTCGCGGAGGGGTCGGTGATGGACCTCGAGTTGATGCGACCGGCCACCAGACGAGCGTTCATGGAACTGGCAGCGATGGTGGCCGACGACTTCGCGGACGCTGTGGGTCGGCACGCCGTTTCCGAGTGGCACTGATTCTGCGACCGATTTCTGCGACCGGTCAGCCTCCTTTCAATGGCTTGAGCCTGAGCGGTTGCGTCCGAACGAGTCCGAGTGGATTGAGATACTCGCGTCCACGGCGCAAGCCCCAGTGCAGACATGCTTCGACAGCACACCCTTCGTGCCCGGTTTCGAGGGTTCCGATCACGGCCCTGGCGGCGACGCGTTGACCTGCGCGAACGACTGCCACGACGGGTTCGTAGGTCGTGCGTAGGCCGCCGGAATGATCTATCGACACCGTCGGCTTTCCGGCGACCACTCCCGCGAACACCACAATGCCGTCGCCGGCCGCGAGGACGGATTGGCCGGCACTGCCGCCGAGATCGACCCCGCGATGACCCGGCAGCCAATTCTTGGCCGGTTTGTCGAAAGCGCGTTCCACGTGCGGCCGGGGAGCGAGCGGCCAGTCGAAACGCGTGTCTGCCGACGCCGTGCCTACGGCGACACAGCAGGAGATCACGGCAACGACCACTCCTCGTCGAGCTCCGAGCAACATCGTCATTCCTTGATCTTGCGTGGAGCCACGCGCGCTTCAATGCAGATCAGACGGGTAATCCACAAGATGATCGCCGATCCACAACCGCCGGTTCGGTCTGTTGCTTACAGGGTGGTTATGGCATCGGCGGACGAGGACGTACACTTGTCGAGCGGTCTGTGCTCGCACAGTCCGACTTCGCGCGCCCGCGCACGTTTTCCGGCCTCGGCTGGTCCTGGTTCTCACGAAACAGGTCCGACGGCCGTGCGGGTGCCAGGGCAGGGATCACCCGATCGCCTGCATCAACCGGATTGAAAGTTTGAGGTACACAGCCATGGCTGTCGTAACCATGAAGCAGATGCTCGATAGTGGAACCCACTTCGGACATCAGACCCGTCGCTGGAACCCGAAGATGAAGCGATTCATCTTGACCGACCGCAACGGCATCTACATCATCGACCTCCAGCAGACGCTGACGTACATCGACAAGGCGTACGAGTTCGTCAAGGAGACCGTTGCCCACGGCGGCACCGTCCTCTTCGTCGGCACCAAGAAGCAGGCGCAGGAGTCCATCGCTTCCGAAGCGACTCGCGTTGGAATGCCCTACGTCAACCAGCGTTGGCTCGGCGGCATGCTCACCAACTTCACCACTGTTCACAAGCGTCTGCTTCGCCTCAAGGAGCTCGAGGCAATGGAGCAGACCGGTGGATTCGAAGGTCGCACCAAGAAGGAAATCCTCATGCTCACGCGTGAGATGACCAAGCTGGATCGCACCCTCGGTGGTATCCGCGACATGGCCAAGGTTCCTTCCGCGGTGTGGATCGTCGACACCAACAAGGAGCACCTGGCAGTTGCCGAGGCTCGCAAGCTGAACATCCCGGTCATCGCGATCCTGGACACCAACTGCGACCCCGACCTCGTCGACTACCCGATCCCGGGCAACGACGACGCCATCCGTTCCGCAGCACTGCTGACCAAGGTTGTCGCTTCCGCGGTTGCCGAAGGTGTGCAGGCACGTGCAGGACTGAGCGCCGACAAGGACGCGAAGCCCGAAGCCGGCGCAGGCGAGCCCCTCGCCGAGTGGGAGCAGGAACTGCTCTCGCAGGCAGCTCCGGCTGCAGAGGCTGAGGCAGCTCCGGCTGCAGAGGCTGAGGCAGCCCCCGCCGCAGAGGCACCGGCCACCGAGGCCTGATTCGTTGAAACCGGCCCTGACCAAGAGTTCTTTTGGTCAGGGCCGTTTCACCGTTAGGCCCGAGCACCACCGTCAGGCCGTGCTTCACCGCTAGGCCGTGCTTCACCGTTAGTCCTAGGTCCGAAACAGACACATGAGGAGGCTCGCTAATCATGGCGAACTACACCGCCGCTGACGTCAAGCGGCTCCGTGAGCTCACCGGCTCCGGAATGATGGCATGTAAGAACGCACTCGCAGATGCAGACGGCGATTTCGACAAGGCCGTCGAGCAGCTGCGCATCAAGGGCGCGAAGGATGTCGGAAAGCGCGCAGAGCGCACCACCGCTGAGGGTCTCGTCGTCGCCAAGGACGGCGTCATGATCGAGATCAACTGCGAGACCGACTTCGTCGCCAAGAACGACGAGTTCATCAAGCTGGCCGACGAGATCGTGACCGTCGCTGCTGCTGGCAAGCCTGCGGACCTCGACGCTCTCAAGGCGCTCGAGCTCGACGGCAAGACCATCGACACCGTCATTGCGGAGCAGTCCGCGAAGATCGGCGAGAAGCTCGAACTGAGCCGCGTCGCTTCCTTCGACGGCCCCGTTGCCGTTTACCTGCACAAGCGCAGCTCCGACTTGCCGCCCGCTGTCGGCGTTCTCATCGAGTACACCGGCGAAGGCGATGCCGCCGCTGAGGCCGCTCGCGGCGCTGCAATGCAGGTCGCAGCACTCAAGGCAAAGTACGTCACGCGTGACGAGGTTCCCGCTGAAATCGTCGCTTCCGAGCGTCACATCGCCGAGGAGACCGCCCGCGCAGAAGGCAAGCCCGAGCAGGCTCTGCCGAAGATCATCGAAGGCCGCGTCAACGGTTTCTTCAAGGACGTCGTTCTGACCGAGCAGTCTTCGGTCACGGACTCCAAGAAGACCGTCAAGGCGATCCTCGACGAGGCAGGCGTGACCATCAAGCGCTTCGTGCGTTTCGAGGTCGGCGCCTCCGCTTAATTCGGAGCCCGTACACATGGACCCCGCCTGAAGAGCATTTGCTCTACCGGCGGGGTCTACGTGTACCTGGGGCCTCCGATGAGGCAGGATAAGAGTGCTTCGGGACGAGTCCCGGGGGCTTTCCTATGTCGCGGTGTCCGATTCGGCGGCAGAAGAAGAATGAAGGACCTACAAGGTCTTGTATCGAACTGAGGAGAACAATGTCCGAACCAGCCAACGAACGTCCAGGATTCAAGCGGGTCCTGCTCAAACTCGGCGGCGAAATGTTCGGAGGCGGCAAAGTCGGTCTCGATCCCGACGTGGTCACCAAGGTGGCTGAGCAGATCGCAGAGGTCGTTCGATCGGGCGTACAGGTTGCAGTGGTCATCGGCGGCGGAAACTTCTTCCGCGGAGCGGAACTGCAGCAGCGTGGCCTCGATCGCGCGCGCTCCGACTACATGGGCATGCTCGGCACCGTCATGAACTGCCTCGCTCTGCAGGATTTCCTGGAGAAGGCCGGCGTCGATTCTCGAGTGCAGACGGCAATCACCATGGGACAGGTCGCCGAGCCGTACCTTCCGCTTCGCGCACGTAGACACCTCGAGAAGGGGCGAGTAGTCATCTTCGGTGCCGGGATGGGTATGCCCTACTTCTCCACCGACACCACTGCTGCGCAGCGCGCGCTGGAGATCGGTGCCGAGGTAGTGCTGATGGCCAAGGCCGTCGACGGCGTCTACTCGGCCGACCCGCGTATCGACCCGGACGCGACGATGTACGAACAGATCACGCACCGCGAGGTCATCGAACGTGAGCTCAAGGTCGCGGACGCGACGGCGTTCAGCCTGTGCATGGACAACTCGATGCCGATGATGGTGTTCAACCTCCTCACCGAAGGAAACATCGCTCGCGCGGTGTCCGGTGAGAAGATCGGCACCCTGATCAAGTCGTGAGTGACACCCAAAAAATGATGCAGAACAACATGGAGGAACAGCCGTGATCGATGAAGCGCTCTTCGAGGCAGAAGAGAAGATGGAAAAGGCTGTCACGGTAGCCAAGGACGATCTCGGCTCGGTTCGCACCGGACGCGCGAACCCCGGTATGTTCTCGCGCATCGTGATCGACTACTACGGTTCGATCACGCCGATCACGCAGCTCGCGAGCATCAACGTCCCCGAGGCCCGCATGGTCATCGTCAAGCCGTACGAGGCTTCGCAGCTCAACGCGATCGAGACGGCGATCCGCAACTCGGATCTCGGCGTGAACCCGTCCAACGACGGCAGCATCATCCGCATCTCGGTTCCGCAGCTCACTGAAGAGCGTCGTCGTGAACTGGTGAAGCAGGCCAAGTCCAAGGGCGAGGATTCGAAGGTCACACTGCGCAACATCCGCCGCAAGGCGATGGACGAACTCGGCCGGATCCAGAAGGACGGTGAAGCCGGCGAGGACGAGGTCGGTCGCGCAGAGAAAGAACTCGACAAGACCACGGCGAAGTACGTGCACACGGTCGAGGAACTCGTCAAGCACAAGGAAGCAGAGTTGATGGAGGTATAGCCTCCTCATTTGCAGTGTTTGTCGTCGGGAGTAGATCAGGGAGTTTGGGTGCACGCACAAGAGGGAACCGCCGGTGGTCCCGTCACGGACGGGCCTACGGGCGGCGCTGAGGGCGCGCAACCGCCGAAGTCGAAGGCGGGCAGGAACCTACCTGCCGCCATCGGCGTCGGAGCTGGTCTCGGAGCCTTGGTCATCGGCACTTTGATCTTCCTGCCCCCGGGATGGATCGCTGTCGTCGCGATCGCGATGTTCATCGCGACGTGGGAGGTCACCACGCGACTTCGTGAAGCCGACATCGAGGTGCCGCGAATTCCGCTTCTCGTCGGAGGGCAAGCCACGATCTGGCTCGGCTGGCCGTGGGGACCGGTCGGGGTGCTCAGCGGATTCACCGCGACCGTCCTGGTGTGCATGGTGTGGCGGTTGTTCGACCACGGGCTCAAGGCGACCCCGAAGAACTTCCTGAGAGACACCTCCATCACGGTGTTCGTTCTGGCGTGGATCCCGCTGTTGGCGTCATTCGGTGCGTTGATGGTGCTCGAAGACGACGGACCGGGTCGCGTCTTCGTCCTGATGATCGGTGTCGTGTGCTCCGACATCGGTGGCTACGCGGCCGGAGTGCTGTTCGGGAAGCACCCGATGGTGCCGGCTGTGAGCCCGAAGAAGTCCTGGGAAGGATTTGTCGGCTCCCTCATTTTCTGCGTCATCGGCAGCCTGCTTTCGGTGACGTTGATCCTCGACGCGAACTCGATGATCGGCGTCCTGCTCGGTGTCGTCCTGGTGGTAGTCGCGACGGTCGGAGACCTGATCGAATCGCAGATCAAGCGTGAACTCGGCATCAAGGACATGGGAACCCTGCTTCCCGGCCACGGCGGAATCATGGATCGCCTGGATTCACTCCTGCCGTCGGCATTTGTCACCTGGCTGATTCTGTACGCACTCGTCTGATTTCGCGTGCGTGATTTCTTCTCCGGCCGTTCCAAGCCGATCCCCAGCCCGAACATCTGGCATTGGCCGGGCGTGTACGAAATCGAGAACCGCGCGCAGGACGTCGACGGTTCCATCTGGGCCGCGATGCGAGCCCAGGTCGACTGGTCTGGACGCGACGTCGTCGACGTCGGCTGTGGGGCGGGGTTCCATCTACCGGAGTTCGCTCGTACTGCCCGTCGTGTTGTCGGAGTGGAGCCGCACGCACCGCTGGTGAAGGCCGCGCGGGAACGAACCCGCGATTCGGCGTCGATCGACGTAGTCCAGGGTTCAGCAGAGTCCACGGGTCTGGTGGATGCTTCAGTCGATCTCGTTCATGCCCGTACAGCGTACTTTTTCGGCAAAGGCTGCGGCCCGGGAATTCGTGAAGCCATGCGCATCCTGAGGCCCGGGGGAGCTCTGCTGATCGTGGATCTCGATGTGAGCGCCGGCCCGTACGGAGAGTGGATGAGGGCGGATCTGCCCAAATACGATCCCGCGGCGGTCGAAGGATTCTTCGAGGCTCAAGGGTTCTCGCTCACGCGTGTCGACGCCCGGTGGGAGTTCGAGAATCGAGACGACTTGCGGCGGGTACTCGGAATCGAGTTCACCGAGAAGACTGCCGAGCGTGCGTTCTCGCAAGTAACGGGATTGGGCTTCACGGTGCGATACCGGATCCATGTTCGGTCCAAACCACGATCACTCGAACTTGCGTGAAAGCGGGCTCGAAAGACGAACGTCAGGCGCTCCGACTTGAGCGCCTGACGTTTTCTGCACCGATTCAGTAGTAAAAAAATCAGTGATCGGTGGGGATGTGGAACAGGGTGGCGAGCTTGTGAATCTTCTTCGCCTTGGCGAGCTTGGGCAGGTCGCTGCCATCGCGCACGCGTGAACCGTCTTCGCCGAGATCGTCGATGACATTCTGAGCCCAGATCGCGTCGGCCACGGAGGGACTCAGTCCCGCGTTGACGGGGGCAGTCTGCGCGGTGGTCATGCAGAGTTTGCCGGCCATACCGAGTGACAAGGTGATCGCACAGTCTCGGGCGAGCAGATCCAGATCGGGGCCGAGCGTGGGACCGTCGATCGGCGGAGCGATGCGTGCCGCGCGGCTGGCGATGGTGAGCCGCGAACGCGGGTACGACATCGACGTGGGGGAGTCGTCCATCCCAGTGTCGCGCCGGAAGTCGCCGCTGCCGAATGCGAGACGGAAGATGCCGTCAGTGCGTGCGATCTCGGGCGCAGCCTCGAGTCCTACCGCGGATTCGACGAGAGCAAGAATCTTGGTGCCTTCGGGAAGTCGCTCGGCCGTGGCGTCGGCCTGCTGACCGCTTTCGGTCTTTGCGAGCATGACACCCTCGAGTCCGGGGAGGCCCGCGAGTGCGGCCAGATCCTCTTCCCAGAACGGTGTCGTGGCGTCGTTGATCCGAACCCAGGCGTGATTGTGTTCGCTCAGGAATGCGGCGACATCGCGGCGGGCCGCCGGTTTGTTGGGTGCGGTGACGGCATCCTCGAGGTCGAGAATGACGGCGTCGGCCGCACTCGCGAGTGCGGCGTCGAAGGTGTCCGGTTTGGACGCGGGGACGAGGAGCCAGGATCTTGCCTGTTGCGGGGCAATACGCGAGGTCACAGGTCTCTCCATGTGAGTAGTCACATCGGGGCCTTTCGGGTGATTTCCACGACAACAATGATGCCTGCTTACTCGCGGGTAGACCCAATTGCGTAACTAGATTTCAGTCACATCTGCCGCTTCGCTGCGCGCCGGATCTGAATGATGCGAACCCCGCCTGCCAACGCCATGATCAATGCGCCCGCGATCGCGGAGAGCAGGATCGTGATTCCGAGCGGAAAGTCGATTTGCCAGGCCAGGATCTTGACGGAGACGCTCTCGAGGTTCTGCAAGATGAACACCAGCAGCATGATCAGCACGATTGCGCCGATGACCAGGCCAACCCACGTCGTCGCAGCCCTGGTTCGGTCGGTTACCGCGGTTCCGGTCGGCACCGGTTCAGGCGTCGGGTTCGGTTCGGGATCGTGTTTTTCGACTGCCTTGTCCTCGCCCACCTTCGGAAGTTCCGGGTCGGGACCGAAACCGTCGGCAGGGCCGTACACGGGGGAGTTCGACGGATCCTCTGGTGTGGTTGACATGACATGATCATCACGCAACCTGCGCAAAGTTGCACGGGTAATCCGGCCACAATCGGGTGGCAGTGGGGTAGCACCCCAAAACAATGGGACAATGGTGTAACTATGGCTGCCTCTCTTCCCCTCGTTTTCACTGCACCCAAGCGCGGAATGCCTCCACGGCACCTCGCCGATCTCGATTCCGCCGAGCGCAAAGAAGCGGTGAAAGAGCTCGGCCTTCCGGCTTTCCGGGCCGATCAGCTCGCGCGTCAGTACTACGCGCGGCTCGAAGCCGATCCGGAGAAGATGACCGATCTCCCCGCATCGGTGCGCGAGAAGGTGGGGGAGTCGCTGTTCCCGACCTTGTTGACCCCGATCAAGCACCTCGCGTGCGATTCGGGCGACACTCGCAAGACCCTGTGGAAGGCGCATGACGGAACGCTGCTCGAAAGCGTCCTGATGCGCTATCCCGATCGGGCGACGCTCTGTATCTCGAGTCAGGCAGGTTGCGGAATGGCCTGCCCGTTCTGTGCGACAGGTCAGGGCGGCCTCGACCGCAACCTTTCGACCGCCGAGATCGTCGATCAGGTTCGCGAGGCAGCGGCCGCAATGCGCGACGGTGATGTTGCCGGCGGACCCGGACGCCTCTCGAACGTCGTGTTCATGGGTATGGGCGAGCCTTTGGCGAACTACAAGCGCGTGGTGGCAGCGGTACGACGCATCACTTCGCCCGCACCCGACGGGCTCGGCCTGTCTCAGCGGTCCGTGACGGTCTCGACCGTCGGCCTCGCTCCCGCTATCCGCAAGCTCGCTGACGAAGGCCTGAGCGTCACGCTGGCGGTATCGCTGCACACACCGGACGACGAACTGCGCGACACACTTGTGCCGGTCAACAATCGCTGGTCAGTGTCGGAGGTACTTCAGGCTGCCCGGTACTACGCAGACAAGACCGGTCGGCGTGTGTCCATCGAGTACGCGATGATCAAGAACGTCAACGATCAGCCGTGGCGCGCGGACATGCTGGGCAAGAAGCTGAAGAAAGCGCTCGGCGGGTTGGTGCACGTCAACCTGATTCCGCTCAACCCGACTCCGGGTAGCGAGTGGGACGCGAGCCCCAAGGACGTCGAGCGTGAGTTCGTGCGTCGGGTCATCGCCCAGGGCGTCTCGTGCACCGTGCGCGATACGCGCGGTCAGGAAATCGCCGCAGCCTGTGGCCAGCTGGCAGCCGAGAACTGAAACCCTCCAGGCCTGAAAAACACATAAAGAGAAGGCCTCCACGAACTTTCGTTCGTGGAGGCCTTCTCTTTGTCAGGTCTCTAGCGCGGGCGGCGACGGATGACGATGTCGCGGACCAGAACGAAGATCATCAATCCGGCGGTGCCGATGAGCCACAGATCCTCGACCTTGCCGTGATGGTTTCCGATCATCATCAGAAGCAGGAATATTGCGAAGAACCATCCGAGGAAACGGAAAAACTTGAGTCCTTCACCACTCCACCCCCATGCGGCAGAGGGGACCTCGGCCTCATCGACGTGCGAGACCACGACGGGGGCGCTGGACTTGACGTCCAACTGGGTATCGGCCACGGTCGATCCTCCTGCTCATTCGGTTGCACTACTGCCCAATATGGTGACATACGACTGCCTGTCGTACGTAGTTGGGCGTCGATAAGGTTGTTCTCAGGTGTTATCAGGAACAATGGGCGAGTGCAGGAAACCACACGTACCCGCGTCCTCCTCCTCGGCAGTACCGGTTCGATCGGTACCCAAGCGCTGGAGGTCATCGCAGCCAACCCCGATCGTTTCGAAGTAGTCGGTCTCGCAGCGGGCGGCAACAACGTCGAGTTGTTGGGCGAACAGATTCGTGCAACCGGCGTCACGGACGTCGCCGTCGCCGATCCTGCAGCGGCATCGGCGCTGCAGTCGGTAACCGCCCGTTCGGGACCGAGCGCCGTGACGGAACTGGTTCGGGACAGCGGTGCCGATGTTGTCCTCAATGCACTCGTCGGTTCGTTGGGACTCGAACCGACTCTGGCGGCGCTGAACTCGGGAGCGCGCCTTGCGCTGGCGAACAAGGAATCGCTTGTCGCCGGCGGAGCGCTGGTGACCAAAGCCGCCGCACCCGGTCAGATCGTGCCGGTCGACTCGGAGCATTCGGCGCTTGCCCAGTGTCTACGTGGTGGAACAGGCGACGAAGTGACTCGGTTGGTTCTCACCGCTTCGGGTGGACCGTTCCGTGGCTGGAGCGCCGAGGATCTCGAAAGTGTGAATCCAGCTCAGGCAAAAGCGCACCCCACCTGGTCGATGGGGCCCATGAACACCCTCAATTCGGCAACTCTGGTCAACAAGGGCCTCGAGCTGATCGAGACGAACCTGCTGTTCGGGATCGACTACGACCGCATCGACGTCACCGTGCACCCGCAGTCGATCGTGCATTCCATGGTCACCTTCTTCGACGGGTCGACGCTGGCGCAGGCAAGCCCGCCGGACATGAAGCTCCCGATCGCTCTCGCTCTAGGCTGGCCGGACCGCATCGAAGGTGCTGCGTCGGCATGCGACTTCACCACCGCCTCCACCTGGGAATTCGAGCCGCTCGATTCGTCGGTGTTCCCCGCCGTCGATCTGGCGCGAAGCGCGGGCAAATCCGGCGGTTGCTTCACCGCGATCTACAACGCGGCCAACGAAGTGGCGGCTCAGGCATTCCTCGACGGTGTCATTTCCTTCCCGGCGATCGTCCGCACGGTGGCCGCTGTTCTCGACGATGCAGGTCAATGGTCCGCGGAACCGGTTACCGTGGACGACGTTCTGGCCGCAGACGGCTGGGCACGCACACGAGCGCGTCAGCTCGTGAAGCAGGAGGGCTAGAGCTTTCATGGTTTTTGCACTGGGCGTAGTGCTGTTTGCCCTCGGCATCGGCGTGTCCATCGCCCTGCACGAAGCCGGCCACATGTGGACGGCCAAGGCTTTGGGAATGAAGGTTCGCCGCTACTACATCGGCTTCGGACCGAAGATCTTCTCGTTCCGTCGAGGTGAGACCGAGTACGGCCTCAAGGCGCTGCCGCTCGGTGGATTCTGCGACATCGCCGGTATGACGGCTCTCGACGAGATGACACCCGAAGAAGAGCCGCACGCGATGTACAAGAAGGCGGCGTGGAAGCGCGTCGTCGTCATGTCCGGCGGTATCGCGATGAACTTCATTCTCGGCTTTGCGCTGCTCTACGGGCTGGCTCTCGGCTGGGGCCTGCCGGATCGCAGCGGCGATACGTTGGCAAAGGTGGGAAGCCTGTCGTGCGTCGCACCGACGCAGACAGAAGACGGAACTCTGGCGACGTGCTCCGGTGACGGTCCGGCGCAACGGGCTGGGTTGGAGCCGTCGGATGTCATCACAGCCGTTGATGGGCAACCGGTGTCGACATCGGCCGATGTGGTGGCCAAATTGCAGCCGGTCACCGGGACTGCAGTGCTCAGCGTCGAACGCGACGGGCAGGATCTAACGATTCCAGTCGTCGTAGAACAGGCACAGCGGTGGGTGACGGATCCGGCAACAGGTGATTTGCGTTCGGCGACAGTGGGCGCGGTCGGAATGAGCCTGGGTACCGTGTCTCCACCCCTGCTCCAGTTCAACGCTTTCAGCGCAGTTCCGGGCACCCTGAGTTTCACCGGCTTCACTCTGGTCGAATCGGTCAAGGCCATGGCTGATCTGCCGGCAAAGGTCGGTGCGTTGTGGGAATCGGTGACAGGCGGCGAACGCGCCCAGGACACACCTATCAGCGTGGTTGGTGCCAGCGTTATCGGCGGTGAAGCGGCGGACCGTGCACAGTGGGCGACGTTCGTCGGACTGCTCGCGTCGATCAACTTCTTCCTCGGTGTTTTCAACATCCTGCCGCTGTTGCCGCTAGACGGCGGTCACATCGCGGTGGTCTTCTACGAGAAGATCCGCGATTGGTTCCGCGCTCGCCGCGGCTTGATTCCGGGCGGTCCCGTCGACTACACGAGACTCCTTCCGATTACTTACGTATTCATCGTGATCGGTGGCGCGTTCATGTTGCTGACACTCACGGCTGACATCGTCAATCCGATCAAGATCTTCTGACCGTGTGAGCATGGCGACGGTTGCCGCGCGGTAGTGCGGCGATCGCCCGGCTAAACTTGCAGTGAAGCTATGAAAGAAGGCACAGACGTGACCATCCCTATCGGACTGGGAATGCCCTCGGCACCCGCAGCGATTCTTGCCCCTCGACGCAAGACACGGCAGCTGCAGGTCGGCACGGTAGGTGTGGGCAGCGATTTCCCCATCTCGGTGCAGTCCATGTGCACCACGAAGACGCACGACGTCAATGCAACGCTCCAGCAGATCGCGGAACTGACCGCGTCCGGTTGCGACATCGTCCGTGTCGCCTGCCCGCGTCAGGAAGACGCGGACGCGTTGTCGATCATTGCGAAGAAGAGCCAGATTCCGGTTATCGCCGACATCCACTTCCAGCCGCGCTACATCTTCGCGGCAATCGATGCGGGATGCGCTGCGGTGCGCGTCAATCCGGGCAACATCAAGGAATTCGACGGCCGTGTCAAAGAGGTGGCCAAGGCTGCCGGTGATGCAGGCATTCCGATTCGTATCGGTGTCAACGCGGGATCGCTCGATCCTCGGTTGATGGAGAAGTACGGCAAGGCGACGCCCGAAGCGTTGGTCGAGTCCGCGCTGTGGGAGGCCGGGTTGTTCGAAGAGCACGGCTTCGGTGACATCAAGATCTCCGTCAAGCACAACGATCCGGTGATCATGGTCGAGGCTTACCGACAACTCGCCGCGAAGTGCGATTACCCGTTGCACCTCGGCGTCACGGAGGCAGGGCCGGCGTTTCAGGGCACGATCAAGTCCGCGGTCGCCTTCGGTGCGCTGCTCGCGGAGGGTATCGGCGACACCATCCGGGTTTCGCTCTCGGCTCCGCCGGCCGAGGAAATCAAGGTGGGTAACCAGATTCTGCAGTCTCTGAACCTGCGTCCCCGCAAGCTCGAGATCGTCTCTTGCCCCTCGTGTGGCCGTGCACAGGTCGATGTCTACACACTTGCCGACGAGGTCTCTGCCGGCCTCGAAGGCATGGAGATCCCGCTGCGCGTGGCAGTCATGGGTTGCGTCGTGAACGGACCGGGTGAAGCACGTGAGGCTGACCTCGGTGTGGCGTCCGGCAACGGCAAGGGCCAGATCTTCGTCAAGGGCAAGGTCATCAAGACGGTGCCCGAGGCGCAGATCGTCGAGACTTTGATCGAAGAAGCGATGAAAATCGCCGAAAGCATGGAGGGTGACGCTTCGGAGGGTGCGCCGGTCGTCACCGTGAGTTGAGTGATTGCCGGATGAATCTTCCCCGTCGGTGTCAGGTTCGTGGCAATCTGAGTGCATCATGATCGGGTAGTGATATTCGTGGACGCGCAGTCGAGTCGAGGGGGTTGACGGATGCTCAAACTCCTCGGAGCCAAGCAGGTCGGAAGTCGAGATCTCGAAGACGTCCGACGGGTACTCGACGCCGATCCGGTGGCCGCCTGCATGATTGCCGCGCGCGTCGAAGAATGCGGTGTCGACCCACGAATGATTCACGGCGAGCTGTGGAGTCGAGGCGGGCCGTTGTCCTCGCTGTGCTTTGCCGGGGCAAATCTGGTTCCACTTCGAGGCGATCCGGATGACATTCGGGCATTCGCTGACCGCGCCTGTCGGATTCCGCGCATGTGCTCGTCGGTGGTCGGCCGCGCCGAATTGGCGTTGCCGCTGTGGGAGATGCTCGAGCTCGATTGGGGAACTGCGCGGGAGGTTCGCCCCGAACAGCCGTTGCTCGCGGTATCCGAGCCGCTGGCATGCCCGTCGGATCCACTGGTCCGGCAGGTTCGCTCGGACGAACTCGAGATCTATCTGCCTGCCGCGATTGCGATGTTCATCGAAGAGGTTGGCGTCGATCCGCGTGCAAACGACGGTGGGCGCGGATATCGACATCGTGTGGCAAGCCTGATCGCCGCTGGTCGAGCGTGGGCGCATATCGAGGACGGCCAGGTCGTCTTCAAGGCGGAGGTCGGTTCGATGTCTGCTCGCTGTGGCCAGATTCAGGGCGTGTGGGTCAACCCGGAATTTCGTGGGCAGGGCTTCGGCGTGACCGGTACAGCGGCTGTAGCGGAGTCGATCATGGCGACCGGTCGCATTGCGAGCCTGTACGTCAACAGCTTCAATACGATTGCGCGGTCGACCTATTCGCGGGTGGGGTTCCGGCAGGTCGCGACCTTCTCGACGGTGCTGCTCGACTGAGCGTCCAAGCTGCGTGCAATGGTCGCGCCTACGCTGGGTGGAGCATTTGTCGCCCTACTATGGGGCTCGATGAACACTCGGCATTTCTCTCGTAGTCGCTCGGCCCAACTGTTGGCCTCCTGCACCGTGATCTTTTTGGCGGTGGGGATCAGTTCGTGTACTCCGAAACCCGCCGGCCCCGAGCCCGTCGCGCAGCAGTTCCTGAGTGCGTTCGGTGACAGGGACATCGACGAGGCAGCAAAAATGACGGACCGGCCTGATTCCGCGGGTCCTGTATTGAGTGACACCTGGGATGCGCTTCAAGCGGAGTCGATGACTGCCGAGACCACGTCGGTGAAGATGAACGGTGACACTGCGACGGTCGGCTACACCTACGAGTGGCACCTGCCGAAAGACCGCGTCTGGACGTACGACGGCGAGCTGCAGATGGGACGCAAGGACGGCGACTGGTCCGTCCGTTGGAGTTCGACGGACGTTCATCCGCGCCTCGGTGACAAGCAGACGATGTCGTTGCGGGCAACCGCGGCGCCGCGAGCGCGGGTCAACGAGCATTCGGGGACCGACGTCCTGGTGCCGGGAATCGTCTACCGAGTGAAGTTCGATCGCTCCAAGAGCAACGACATCATCGGTTCCGCGAACAGTCTCGCAAGTGTTCTCGGGCGGTTCGATGCGTCGCTGACCGGTCAGTCGATCGCCGAATCCTCGACGGCCGTCAAGGGTGACTATCTGGTGACGCGGCTGCGCAGTGATGACTACGACCAAGTTTCGGCGCAGTTGGGTGCGATATCGGGAGTATCGGTATCGGACGAATCGGATCTCGTGTCGACCGACCCGGAGTTCGCGCCTGACCTTCTCGGGCAGATCAAGAAGACGATCATCGACGAGGTCGACGGCAAAGCCGGCTGGAGTGTCGTCACGATCAACCAGAACGGCGTCGACACCGACGTGTTGACCGAGACTGCGCCACAACCGGTTCCGTCGTTCAGTATCAGTCTGGACCGCAACATCCAGATCGCTGCTCAGCGCGCGGTGAACGTGAACAAGGATCAGGCGATGATGGTGGTGATCGAACCGTCGAGTGGCGCGATCCTGGCCGTCGCGCAGAACAAGGCAGCTGACCGCGACGGGCCGGTCGCGACGATGGGTCAGTACCCGCCTGGTTCGACCTTCAAGATCATCACGGCAGGTGCGGCAATTTCGACCGGTCAGGCGACCCCCGACACGATGGTGCCATGCCCGGGCCGAATCGAGATCGGCGAGCGCAGCGTCCCCAACTACAACGAGTTCGCACTCGGCACGGTGCCGATGGCAACGGCCTTCGCGCGTTCGTGCAACACGTCCTTCGCCAAGTTGGCCAGCGAGATGCAGGCAGACACGTTGACCACTGCCGCAGCGCAGTTCGGCATCGGCCAGGACTACAACGTGGTGGGATTGCCGATCGATTCCGGTTCGGTGCCGCCGGCGTCGGACCTGGTCCAGCGGACCGAAGACGGGTTCGGTCAGGGCAAGGTCGTGGTCAGTCCGTTCGGAATGGCGATGGCAGCTGCGACGGTCGCGAACGGTTCGACTCCGGTGCCGCAACTGATTTCGGGGCGCGAAACCACCATCGACGGTGAGCGCCCGGCGATCACGCCGGCCATGGTCGACGGTCTGCGCGGCATGATGCGACTCGTGGTCACGAGCGGTACTGCAGAACGCGTCGAAGATCAGGGTGAGGTGTACGGCAAGACCGGTGAAGCCGAGGTCGACGGGGGATCGCATGCGTGGTTCGTCGGCTATCGCGGCAACCTGGCCTTCGCCACTCTGGTTGTGCGGGGCGGAAGTTCGGACAACGCCGTCGCAGTCACCCGCGACATGCTCACCGCCCTGCCGGAAGGCTACTGACCCGTCAGGGGAGCAGTCCCAACCTGCGGGCGGTCACCACGGCTTCGTGGCGTGAGCTCGCGTCCAGCTTTCCCATCGCGCTTCGCAGATAGCTCTTGACTGTTTCAGGTCGAAGGGAAAGCCTTTGGCCGGCTTCGATGTTGGTGCAGCCGAGTGCGACTTGCGAGAGAACGTCCACTTCACGCGGGGTGAGCGCGACGTCGGATTCGGCGTCGGCGGTAGGCCGCAGCAGGTTGGCCAAACGCTGGGAAAGTCCGCGGAGCTTGGTCTGCAAGTCGGTGTCGGTCACGGTCTGGGCGACACTGCGTAGTTCGGCGTGGACTCCGCGGATCTCTTCCGAAGACATACCGTCGGCGGTGGTCGCGGCGGCGGCCTGAAGTAGTTGCAGGCGACGATCGACCTCGTCGCGGATGGCGAACTCCATCCCGAGACGCCGGGATGCGCTGACCATGACGTCTGCTGTGCGATCGCCGAGAGGCGCGGAATCACGGATCGCGGCGTAGAGGACAGCGCGCGATTTGCCGGACACGATGACCGGAACGGCGATGATCGAATGCAGGCCCTCGCTGAGAACAGGCCGGTCGAAGTGATGAGTGATGGACTGCGAATTGCCGTAATCGTTGACGGTGATCGGTGAACCCTGGGCGACGACGCGTCCGCCCATGCCCGAGCGCGGCGGGATGGCCAAGCCCTTGAGATTGTTGGTGCGGGTGCCGACGAATTCGCTCAGGTGCAGGGTTCCGTCCTGGACCTCGCCTCCGAACAGCACGGGAACAACGCCCTGAGCTGCGATCGTTCGGAGTTCACCTCGCATAGCGTCCCCGTCGCGGGGACGCAGAAGTGACGAAGCATGTCGATTCACGCAGGTACCCCTTTCTGGGGGTAGTGAAGTTCTCTTGTGAGCTAGATCATAGGGGGTGAACAGTACGTATGACGAGCCGCCAACGTAACCGGTCGGGCCAACCATACGACGATCGATAAGGAGCAAGTTGATGAGCACCGATCCCACCGCACGGGTGCGCGAGCTGCTGGACCAGTACGACACCCCGCATGCCAGCGCCGCAGAATTGCTCTGCGATCGGCATCCCGCGGATGGCGTTGCATTCACCGTCGTCGAGGCAGACCTTAGCTCGGTGGACCTCACATACGGTCATCTACGTGAGCAGTCCGCGCGTTTCGCGGCAGCTCTGGCGGACCTCGGAGTCGAGCCGGGTGACAACGTCGCGACCTTGATGGGCAAGTCTGCGGACCTCGTGGTCGCGCTCCTCGGAATCTGGCGCCGCGGCGCGGTCCACGTGCCCTTGTTCACGGCGTTCGCTTCGCCGGCCATCGCTTTCCGCTTGACGGCCAGTGGCGCGAAGGTGGTCGTTTCCGACGCCAATCAGCTCGACAAGCTCGCGCCGGGCGAGGACATCCCCGCCGACGCAGCGTGGCAGGTCATCGTCGCGGGCGGCGCGGCCGGTGACGAGTTGGACTTCGATGCACTTGTCGCAGCTCAGGATGCAGAAGACCCGAAGGGCGCTGCTCAGGCAGTCGGCGGCAACGCACCGATGGTGCAGTTGTTCACCAGTGGCACCACGGGGACACCCAAGGGCGTGCCGGTTCCGGTGCGCGCGCTCGCGTCGTTCCACGCCTACCAGGAGTTCGGCCTCGACGTCCGTCAGGACGACGTGTTCTGGAACGCCGCAGACCCGGGCTGGGCGTACGGGCTGTACTACGCGTTGCTCGGTCCGCTTGCCGCGGGAACGCGAAGCATTCTGCTGCACGCCGGATTCTCCGCGCCGCTTACGTGGCAGATCATCGAGAAGTTCGGTGTCACCAATTTTGCCGCTGCTCCGACCGTGTACCGCAGTCTGCGTGCCGACAAGGCACCCGTTCCGGAAGGCATCTCGCTTCGCCGCGCGTCCTCGGCCGGTGAGCCCTTGACTCCGGATGTTGTTGCGTGGTCGAAGAACTCGTTGGGCGTCGAGGTTCGTGATCACTACGGCCAGACCGAGCACGGCATGTTCATCGTCAACGCCTGGGCCGACGGACTCCGCGAGGACGTCCGTCCAGGATCCATGGGTCGTCCGTTGCCGGGCTGGTCTGCCGCTGTGCTGGAGGACAATTCGGATGACATCGCACCGGCTCGCACTCAGGGACGCGTGGCGATCGATACTCACAACAGCCCGTTGATGTGGTTCACCGGATACGTCGATGCGCCGGAGAAGACGAAGCAGCGATTCAGCGAAGACGGTCGCTGGTACATCACCGGTGACGCCGGAATGACGGACGAGGACGGATTCTTCTTCTTCTCCTCGCGCGACGACGACGTCATCATCATGGCGGGCTACCGCATCGGTCCCTTCGACGTCGAGAGCGTGCTGGTCATGCACGAGCACGTCATCGAGGCGGCAGTGGTGGGCATGCCCGACGAGTTGCGCGGTGAGGTCCTCGAAGCGTTCGTCGTACTTCGCGAAGGTGTCGACGGTGACGACGAACTCGAGAAGGAACTGCAAACCCTGGTGAAGAAGAAGTTTGCAGCGCACGCGTACCCACGCACAGTGCACTTTGTTCCGAACCTTCCCAAGACCCCGAGCGGCAAGGTTCAGCGGTACATCTTGAGGAAGGGCTAAACCCCTTGCTGTGCGCCTTTATTAACCCCCGGCGGTTAATAAAGGCGCACAGCAAGGTCAGCGCCGACGGATTCTGCCGACCACCATGAGGGCGATCAGGGTAACTGCAAGCAGCAGTGTCGTATTTGCTGCGGCAAGAAATACCTGGCCGCGGTCGGTGAGTCCGAAGATGCTGACCGGCAAGGTCTTCCATGTCGCCGGGTAGACCATGACCGTTGCGCCCAGCTCACCCATCGACAGTGCGATGGAAAGCCCGGCGGCCGCACCCAACGCCGGGAGCAGCAGCGGTAGCGTCACCCGCGTCAGCACCCGCACTGGGCCGGCGCCGAGTGATTCGGCAGCTTGACGGTAGGCGGGATCGAGCCGTTCGAGCGCGGCCGATACGGAACTGAAGGCAAAGGCAAGCACCAAAACCGTGTGAGCGAGAATCACGATCCATTTGGTGCCGCCGAGCAGTAGTGGGCGCTCGTTGAAAGTGATGAGCAGACCCAGGCCGATCGCGACCGACGGAACCGCAATCGGTAAATGGAATACGGCATCGGTGATGCGCCGCAGCCACATCGGTGCCTCACGAGAGGCCAGCGCGGCCCACGTTCCGACGATCAATGCCAATGCCCCCGCGATGAATGCAGTCTGCAAACTGACGATCAGGCTGGCGAAGTTCTCGTCGGACAGCGCCGTGGAGAAGTTCTTGCCGCCGAGATTCGACGGAAGTGGACCGGTCCACGATCCGGCCAAGGCAGCCGCGACGACGGTGGCGATGGGCGCGACAAAAACCACCGCGACGACGAGGGTGAAGAATCCGATTACGAGAGCCCTAGAGCTTCGTGTCCACAGCAGCACGGCTGCCTCCCATCAATCCGTTGAAGGTGAATCGGTAGAGGCAGTACAGGCCGAGTGAGAGTGCGACCTGGACCGTCGCGATCACTGCCGCGCCGGGCAAGTCGAAGGTGACGATGCCGCGGGTGTAGATGAGGACCGGAAGCGTTACGACGTCTTTTGCTCCGGTGAAGAGCACGATGCCGAATTCATTCAGTGTCATCAGAAGTACGAGCGATCCACCGGCCAGGAGGGCTGGCCACGCTTCCGGCATCACCACCTGCCGCAGAACTCGGACGGGTGACGCGCCGAGACTGGCTGCAACGTCGAGCTGTTCACGCGGAATCTGGGTGAACGCGGCCAACAGTGGACGCACGACAAAGGGTGTGAAGAAGGTGATTTCGGCCGCGATGACTCCGAACGGAGTGTTCAGGAAGTTCAGCGGGCCGCTCGCGTCGCCGGTGATGCGGATGATCAAGGCGTTGACGGCGCCGGCCGTGCCGTACAGAAACGTGAACGCCAGCGTGATCAGGAATGACGGCAGGGCGAGCACCGTGTCGATCAATCGCCCCACCACCTTGGATCCGGCGAATGGAACGAAGGCAAGCACCAAGGCGAGGAAGGTTCCCAGGATCAGGCACCCCAGGGTCGACGCAACGGAGATCTGGATGGTCCGCCAGAGTGCGGTCCTGAACAGTTCCGAACCGAGCACGGAGGACCACGTGGACAACCCGGTGCCGCTTCCGGTGCTCAGCGATTCCGTGAGGACACGCGCAGTGGGATAGACAGCAAACACGAGGACAAGAAGCAGTGGCGGTAGCGCCCACCCGATCCGGCGCCACGGGATGGGGTCTTTGTGCTGGGGCACAGCGGTTTCAGGGCGTTCCAAGGTTGTGGTCATGGGTGGCGATCCGCCGGCACCAGGACACTGCCGTCCGTGGGCAAGACGACGCCCACTTCGGTGTCGACCGGTCGTTCGTCGTGCCCTGGAACATCCACGTCGACGCGGACGTCGTCGAGGCCACGGACAGCCAGCGTCAGTCGCGTCGTGGAACCGCGCCAGACGCTCGAGACGATGCGCGCCGGGAATGATCCTCGTGCGCCGACGCCGGTTACGCCTACCGCGTGTGGACGAACACACAGGTAGGCGTCCATGTCGGACTCCCATTCGATGTGCCCGATCTCGGGCTGCGGGGCGTGAGCGGTGAACGGCGTGCCACCGATCGAGACCAGTGCGGAGGTGCCGATGACGCGTGTGACGGTGCAGGGCAGCAGGTTGGCACCCCCGAGGAAGGCCGCGGTGAAGCTGGACGGCGGGCGTTTCCACAAGGCCTCGGCGGTGTCGATGTCCGCGAGTCTGGCGTTGCGCATCACTGCGATTCGGTCTGCGAGCGCCAGGGCTTCACTCTGATCGTGCGTCACATAGAGCATGGCTGTGTCAGGTAGTGCGGCGCGCAGTCTCGCCAGTTCGCCGAGCATGCTCTCGCGAAGTTGCGCATCCAGGGCGGCCAGTGGTTCGTCGAGGAGGAGTACTCCAGGGCGAATTGCCAAGGCTCGGGCGATTGCGATTCGCTGCTGTTGACCGCCGGAAAGCTCACGGGGAAGGCGCTTTCCGTACGCCGACATCCCGACCATGTCGAGGGCTTCGGCTACGCGAGGGCCGATCTCCGACCGCGGCACGCGATGGGCTCGGAGTCCGAAGGCTACGTTCTCGGAAACTCGCATGTGCGGGAAGAGTGCGTACGACTGAACGACGACGCCGATACCGCGTTGTGCGGGAGGCAGATTGGTGACGTCTCGGGTGCCGAGCTTGACGGAACCGGACGTGGGGCGGACAAATCCCGCGAGGGCCTTCAGAGCGGTCGACTTGCCGGATCCACTGGGCCCCAGCAGTGCCACAGTTTCACCCGGTGCCACTCGCAGATTGAAATCGACGAGTGCATGGGTTGCGGTCTTCCCGCGGCCGTAGGCGACGTTGACGCGATCGAAGGTGATGGCCGGAGCGGAATGTTCGATCGCTCCGTGAACACCGACGGTCTCGGGGAGCGTCCGCCCCAGTCTGGTTCTTGCCATGATCAGCTCCCGGTGGCTTTCTGGTAAGCGGCGATGTCGGCGTCGAGCGAGCTGAGGACGTCGTTCCAGTTCGGGGTCCACACGTTGACGCCCTGCAGAACTCCCGACGGCGTGTTCTTGTCGGTCGATTCACCGGCACTGCTTCGGACGTCCTCGCGGACCGATACGCCGAGTGCATCGGTGGCGACGGTCTTCTGGGATTCTTCGGAGAGCAGGAACTCCATCAACTTCTTGGCTTGTTCGCTGCTCGGTGCGCTCTTGGCGAGGCCCATCACGTAGGGCAGTGCAATGGTGGTGCGAGCGCCGTCGGCTCCCGCGGGGAAGAAGATGTCGAACTTCGAGCCGTCGTCGGCGATGGAGGCGAGGTTCATCTGGACGTCACCGTTGGCGACCAGGAGTTCTCCGTTGCTGACCTTGGGCTGGAGCTTTCCGGTGGAGGACGAGGGACCGACGTTGTTGGCCTGGAGCTTTCCGAGGTAGTCGAGTGCGCCTTCCTTGCCCATCAGATGCTGGAGCAGCAACAACACCGCGGTACCGTCGCCGGCCTGGCCGGGCGTGGAGTACTGCAACTTGCCCTTGAACTGATCAGTGAGCAGGTCGTCCCAAGATTGTGGGGCGGGTGACGCAGTCGGATTGGCGATGAACGAGAGGTAATTCTCGACGACGGGTACGTATTTGCCGGCGTCGTCCTTCTCGTCCGCGGGAACGGCGGAGGTGTCGATTCCGCTGGGCTCGAGCAGACCTTGGGCGTCGGCCTTCTGGATGAACGGCGGCAGCGTGATGATCACGTCCGCCTGTGGGTTGGACTGTTCTTTCTCGACCCGCGAGACGACCTCGCCGGATCCGGCTTCCACGAGGTTGACGGCGATACCGGTCTGCGCGGTGAAGGCGTCGAATCTTCCCTTGTACCAACCGGACAGACCGTCGGCGCTGTAGACGGTGACGGTTTCGGTGTCTGATCCGGCAGCAGTGCCGGTGCCACCGCAGGCGGTGGTGAACGAAAGGACGGACACGGCGAGAGCGGCCGCAGCGATGCTCGGGCGTAGACGCATGACGATTCCTTTTTCGGAGGTGAGATCAGGAGTGGGTGAGGAGTTCGGCGAACTCCGTCACCGACGGGACGATGTGGGTGGCTCCGGCGTCGCGAAGCTGTTGCTCGTCGTGTGCGCCGGTCAGAGTTCCGGCGACGATGGATGCGCCGGAACGAATGCCGCTGAGCACGTCGTTGGACGTGTCGCCGAGTACGGCGATCTGGTGGACGTCGTCGATCGAAAGTTTGAGCAGGGCAGTCAGAATCAGGTCCGGGTACGGTCGACCGCGACCGGCCTCGGCGGGGGAGAGGGTGAGATCGGCGAGGGTTTCCCAGCCGAGCGCGACGAGAAGTTTGTCCTGTGTCGATCGGCTGAATCCGGTGGTCAAGGCAACTTTGATGCCGGCCTCGCGCAGTGTGGTGATCGCCTTCTCCGCGCCAGGGATCGGCTCGGCCAGGCCCTGGTCGATGAGGGAATCGTAAGTGGTTTCGAATGCGGCGTTCGCGGCCTGGGCACGGTCTTCGTCACCGAAGATCGCCCGGAACACGACGATCTTCGACTGGCCCATGGTGTCGAGGACGTACTGGCGAGCGGCGTCGGCTTCCGGGCCTTCGGCAGGCAGTCCGCCGGCTTCGGCAGAGGCGGCGAACGCGCGAAGAACCAGTCCGTCGTCGGCGACGGTGGTGCCGGCCATGTCGAGAACGGCAAGGGTGATGGGAGACATGAGAAGTCTTTCTTGTCGGAAGGATTCAGAGACCGAGCTGGTCGGCGGTTTGTTCCGCCAGTGCCGGGCCGAGCGTCATGCCGCGGCCACCGGGACCGGCAACCACCCAGACGTTGTCGGCGGCTTGTGCGCGGTGAACAAGTTGTGAGGGGTCGAGGCACTGGCTGTAGACGCCCGCCCATCGCTTGACGATGGGCGGAAGATCGCGTCCCAGAAGTGTTTCCACGACTCCGGACAGATGGCGATAGGGCGCCTCGTCGACGTCGAAGTCGAAGGGCTCCTCGTATTCGTGGGTGTCACCGATGGTCAGACCGCCGTGCAAGCGCTGCACGCACAGGAGTTGCATGCGGTGCTCCTCGGCAGTCGGTTCCTGTGGCTGCACCGTGCGAAGGTGATCGAGGGCAGATCCGGCGAAACCGGGGTAGTAGCGGAAGCTGTCACCGTCAGCGATTGCGGTGGTGAGCTTTTCGCCGAGTGGGGCGGTCTGCATCATCTGCAGGCGCACACGTCGCAACGGGAGATCGCCGGCGAGATCGCGGGCCAATCCGCCGAGTGTTGCTCCGGGGCAGACGATCACGAGATCGGCGTCGAAGTTGCGACCGTGATCGTCGCGGATGTGTACGCCGGGGGTGTTCGTCGTGAGCTCGCGGGCTTCCGTTCCGGCGTGGAAGGTGTAACGGCCGGTGGATTCGAGGTAAGAACGGATGGCGGGGAGCGCTTGCCGTGACTCGACAGCGGCGTCCAGGGTGCAGTGCAGTCCGCCGAGAAACTTGCCCCGGAGCGCGGGGTTGACGACGCGAACGGCGTCGGGATCGAGAAGTGCGAACCCTCGGTTATCGGCGTCCGGCCGAGCGAATGCTTCCTGCGCGACCGCGACCTCCTCCTCGGTGCGCATGAGGGTGATGGAGCCGGCCGGGCGGTATCCGACGCCGGGGACACGGGCGGCAAGGTCCGCCCACAGCTCGCGCGAACGCAGCGCGGCTTCGAGTTCGTGCGGAGCACGCCCGGATACCCAGACCAATCCGAAGTTCCGTACCGTTGCACCGCGGGCTTCGGGCTCGCGTTCGAGATGGATGACGTCGTGTCCCCGGCGGATTGCCTCGTCGGCGTGCGCCGTTCCGAGGATTCCTCCGCCCACAATCAAAATTCGCATGTAGAGATAGTGACGTTTGGTCTAGACCAATAGGGGGAATCGAGACGAACTCCAGGTTAACAATTGGTATAGACCGAATTCTTGTACGCTTGCGCCATGAATCAGCAGACGTCCACCGGGCCGGGGACCTCGAGCGTCGTGATCGAACCGGAGCTGAAGTACTACCGGGTGCGCACCGAGATCGAGACCATTCTCAGTGGGCTCGAGGAGGGCGACGCAGTCCCGTCCGAGCGGGAATTGGCGGCACGGTTCACTGTCGCTCGCGAGACGGTCCGTCAAGCGCTTCGTGATCTCCTTGTCGAAGGACGGATCGAGCGGCGGGGGCGGGGCACTGTCGTCGCGAGTCCGAAGTTGGTTCAGCCGCTCTCGATTCGTTCTTATACCGAAGGCGCACTGAGTGCTGGGCGAGTGCCCAGTCGTAAGGTTGTGACGTTCGAACGAATGTCGGCCGACGACGGTCTCGCCACGGAGTTGGGTATCGAGGTGGGCGACAGCGTCGTTCATCTCGAGCGTGTCCTCTTTGCCGACGGTGAGAAGATCGGACTCGAATCAACCTTCCTGCCGGACAGCAGGTTCGGTGAAATGCTCGACGCTTTCGATGCCACGACGTCGCTGTACGCGGCCATCCGTTCCATCGGCGTGGTCTTCGCCTCCGCAACCGAACGGATCGAGACGGTGCTCGCGTCACCGCGTGAGGCAACGCTCGTCGAGTCCACGACCTCGATGCCGATGCTTCTGCTGCACCGCACGTCTGTCGATCCGGAGGGTGTGCCGATCGAGCGCGTTCGTTCGCTCTACCGTGGTGACCGTATTGCCTTCTTGACGACTCTTCGCGAGTAGGAGGGGCGTCGAGGGGGTCTGCTGTTACCGGGAACGATAGGCACTCCCAGGCCCGTGGAATCTGTTCTGTACTGGACTCCATCAAACGGGAGGACAGTGAACATGGGTGACAAGAAGGTCTGGTTCGTAACCGGCGCAGGCCGGGGCATGGGAGTCGACATTGCGCAGGCGGCTCTTGCCGGCGGGCACGCGGTGGTGGCAACGGGGCGTGATGCGGACCGTGTTTCTGCAGCAATCGGTGAGCATGACGACCTGTTGGTGATTGCCTTGGACATCACCGACGAACAAGCCGCATATGCTGCGGTGGACACGGCAGTTGCACGATTCGGTGGAATCGATGTGCTGGTGAACAACGCCGGAAACTTCTACGCCGGGTTCTTCGAGGTTGTCAGTCCGGCGCAACTTCGCGCTCAGATGGAGACCAACTTTTTCGGGCCGATCAATGTGACACGGGCGGTGTTGCCGGTGATGCGTAGGCAACGGAGTGGACATATCGTGACTGTCAGTTCGCTTGCGGGCCTGGTTGGTCAGGAGTTTTGCGCAGCCTACGCCGCGTCGAAATTTGCGCTGGAGGGCTGGATGGAATCATTGCGATTCGACGTCGAACCGTACGGAATCGGGACGACGATCGTGGAGCCGGGATTCTTCCGGACCGAACTGCTTGTCGAGGGTGCGTCGTCGATCTGGCCTGAATTGTCGATAGACGATTACGACGCCCGGACTGGCAAGACCGTCGAAGCGTGGAAGAGCATGAACGGTGCCCAGGGTGGGGATCCGGTGAAACTTGCCGCGGCACTTGTGGCACTTGTCGATTCGCCGCTACCCCCGCGTCGGTGGGTCGCCGGCGCCGATGCACTGTCCGTGGTCGAGCAGAAAGCCCACCAACTGCTCGATGAAGTCGAAGCCCACCGTGGTTTGTCTTCGTCGCTTGCCCTCGAGGCATGACGACCTGATCCGAATTCGTCAGGTCACGGTTGTGAGTTGAACATGTCCAGGAGCCCCTGGGGTGCGTTCTCGCCGAAGCACATGTCCAGACCGTCAGCCGACTGTTGTGCCGATGCGGCGCTGCGTGGGAAGAGTCGTTCTTCGTAGGCAGCAAGTCCTTCCTCCGTGCCGCTATGTGACGCGATCGCCTCGCCGAGTTCGGCGCCGTCGAGCATTGCCAGGTTCGCGCCCTCTCCGGCAAACGGCGACATGACATGCGCTGCGTCCCCGAGCAGAGTGACCCCGGGAGTACGGCTCCAACTGTGCCCGATGGGAAGAGCATGGATGGGGCGAGGGGTCAGCGAGCTGTCCGCTTCGACGATCAGTGACCGCAGCGACTCGTCCCAGTCCGAGAAGTGTTCCAGCAGAATCTTCTTCGCAATATGATCGTCGGAGAAGTCGACACTCGCTGACCAGTTCTCGGGAACTCGCAGGGCGGCATAGATGTGCAGACTGTTGTCGGTCTCACGGTGGGCAAGGAAGCCCTTGTCGGCACTGAGCGCGAACATCATTCCGCCGCCGACTGTTTCAGCGGCCTTCGCGTGCTGGTTGTCGGCGTCGTGAAGGTCGAACTCCACGAAAGATACTCCGGTATAGGCAGGAGTGGCGTTTGAAACCAGTGGGCGAATTTTCGACCACGCGCCGTCGGCGCCGACCAGGAGATCGGTGGTGAAGTGGGTGCCATCCACGAGGTGGACTTCATGCCGACCGTCCGGCAACGGATGGGCACTGCGGACCTTTGCTCCCCAGCGGATTGTTTCTTTCGGAATTGAGCTGAGCAGTAGGTCACGCAGCTGGCCGCGGTCGATTTCCGGGCGGTCGCCGTCTCCGGTGTCCTGCTCGCTCAGGTGCACGACGGCATTTCGATCGAGGACGCGTGTCTCTTCGCCGCCTTGATGAACGAGTGCGCGGAACTCGTCGTAGAGGCCTGCGGCACGAAGCGCGATCTGGCCCGAGTCTTCGTGGATGTCGAGCATCCCGCCTTGGGTCCGAGCTGTTGGTCCGGATTCGAAATCGAATACCGCCGAATCGATTCCGCGGAGATGGAGGACTCGGGCGAGGGTGAGGCCGCCGAGGCCGGCGCCGATGATTGCGATGGGGTAGTGGTTCATGGTGGGTTCCTAAGAAGTGAGTGGGGTGTTCTCGATGCCCGTGATGAGCGTGCGGAATCCCCAGGAGAGGCGCGCGGTGGGTTCACCGGCAAGTAGAGCTGTTGCATGGCCTGCGACGAGTGGGTGCGTCTGCGGGTTTGCGTTCCGGATTGCGTCGGTCAACGCGCTCCATTGGGCATCCGAGTCGGCGGAATTGTTCGGCGCCGAGTGTTCGGCAGCAGTGGACGTCGCGTACTGCAGCAGCAAGTCCACGCCCCACGCGGCTTGACCCGAAGGGACTTCGCCTTCGTCTAGCAATGCCAGCAGGCGCTCGAGCAGGCGTACGTAGTGAACTCCGCTGGGCCGGGAAACGAGAGCCGACTGGGCAAGGCCGGGATGATCGAACAGTATGGCCGTGTAGGACGTCAGCACCCGTTCGAGGCGCGCTTGCCAAGTGCCGGAGGAATTTTCGGCGAGGTCCACGACTCCGAGCAGTTCGTCCAGAACGGCGGCGTGCAATTCGGCGGTATTTTGAACGTACACGTACAGCGACGCCGGCCCGGTGTCGAGTTCGAGGGCGAGTCGACGCATGGTCAACTTCTGCAACCCCTCCGACCGCAAGATTTCCACCGCGGTACTGACGATGCCCTCGCGTGTCAGAGCGGGTTTGGCCGGACGATTGCGTCGGCTCGATGGACTTGCTGGCTGGTTGGGCATGCTTTCACCGTACACGAACATGTTCGTAACGAACATGTTCGTTGAGTCACGTGAAGATGTCACGAATCACATGCTGATGTTAATGGGCTACATGCCCGTACCGCCGGAGAGCATTGCGATCGTCAGCAGGATGCCGCCGACTATGCCCACGAGCGGGCTGTCGCTGTTGAGTAGCCAGTCGTTCAACGATCCCATGAGCGCCTCTTTCGGGTTTCGATCTGCCGACGGTCGAGCTTATCGACAGATCGAACCCGATATGGCACTTTTGTCTGAATTGTCGATCGGACCTGAGGTGATCAGCCGTAGACGTTGTCGGGGCTGATCAACTTGGTGATCGGTACCATCAACGCGCTGGTCAGATCAGTCTCGCCGTCGATGTCGGTGTTGATGAAGACGACCAGGGTGGTGTCCTTCTCGGGCAAGTAGACCGAGACTGTCTTGTAGCCGGGCAGGCTTCCGTTGTGACCGATCCAGCCACCGCTGTTGAACAATCCGAGTCCGTAGCCGGAGCTGTCGTCCCCTTCGCTCAAGTTCACGGTCTGCAGGCGCTGCTTCTGAGTGTCGTCGGTGAGGAGATCGCCCTTGGCCAGCGCCGGAACCCAGATGCGCATGTCGTCCAACGACGAGATCATTGCACCCGCGGCGCCGCCCCACGACGGATTCCAGTCCGTCGCCGCGGTCACGGATTCGTCGAGCGTTTGGTTGGTGTAACCCTGTGCGTGTGGTGTCGGGAACGCGTTGGTCGTGGGAAAGCTGGTGTGCTCCATGCCGAGTGGTGTCGTGATCTTGGTGTCGATGACGTCCGACAGTTTTGAGCCGGAGACCTTTTCGATCACCATTCCCAGCAGAATAGTGTTGGTGTTCGAGTAGTCGACGGTGGTCCCTGGTCGAAGTTGGAGTGGGAGGTCCTTGACGTATCCGACGAGTTCCTCCGGTGTGAAAGTTCGGCGAGGATCCGAAAGATATTCCATCACAAACTGTTCAGACGTCGTGTAGTCCACGAGGCCGCTGCGCATCCCTGCCAGATGACGCAAGCTGATCGCATCACCTTCCATGACCCCGTCGACGTACTGGGAGATCGGATCGTCGAGACCGATCTTTCCCTCGTCGACCAATTGCAGCAGGGCGGTGACGGTAAATGTCTTGGTGACGCTACCGATCCGGTGGTAGAAGTCGGTCTCCATCGGTGCCTTGGTTGCAGTGTCGGCGACTCCTGCAACCTTCACATAGTTGCCGTCGGGTCCCCAAATGCCCACCATCGCACCGGGAATCCCCGTCGAATTCACCGCAGCGTCGATGATCGAATCGAGCTGGCCGGTGATGGCAGAGTCCATGACCTTGTCAGTGGTGGATGTGGGATTGTCCGTGCTGCAGCTGATTACAGCGCCGGCAATGATGGCGCTGCACAGGCCGACAAGCATGATGCGTCTTGCTCCGGTTTTCATGAGTCGAACTCTGCCTGTCCGAGGGCACTCACACATCGACCCCGGGTACGGCAGACGCAGTCCCCAGGTACCTCCTCAACCCGTACCGGGGGACTACGGAACCCTGGTCTGAACCCTTGACTTGGGTCAGAGCCCGCCGTCGAAGAACGCCGCCAGGGCCGGTGCGGGGTCTGCCGCGGTGCCCATATTTGCTACGCCGACAACGATCAATCCCAGCGTGAACAGTGCAGTGAGAAGACCTATCGACCCCGACATGAATCTCGTCCGTCGCTCGGATCGTGCCGTTCTCGCGAGGCGTGCCCACACGACCACAGTCACGGCCAGTGATATTGCTGCCGCGATCAGCGCGATCACCGCCATGGCCAAGTGATACCGCGCGAAGTCGCTGATCATCAGTTCGAGGGCGGGACTTTGCTGATTTCCGGTGCCCGTCGACTGAGCGAGCTGTTGTCGGACCTGCCCGACAGTTTCGGAGAGTGCCCCGTCCGTCTGGGCCACGGGCAACATCGAGATCAGCGAAGAGAAGGGTGCGACAACACCCTGGACATTTGCCATCACGAGTACCGAAGAGAACAGTGCGAGGAGCGCGACCAGGCCTCCCGCCGAGACGAATGCGAGTTTCTTTCCAGTCGTCAGAGGGCCGGCATTCACGAACGACGCCTTGAGCATGCGGCCGAGTGCGAGCAGAACCGTCAGCAGGATTACCGCGATCACAGCCTTGGCCACGTGGTAACGCAGCCAGTAGTCGACAGCGGACTCCAAGCTCGGAGAGAAGTCTTGGACACCGGAACTCCAGTATTCGACGAACGCGGCGCGAACCGTCTCGACGAGTTCCCCCTCGCCTGCGTACCCATCGCCCGGCCTACTCGTCAGCATGCCCGGGGCGAGAACGAAGGCAGCGGAGAAACCGGCGACCAACGCGATCAACGCGGCGATCTTGCGACCGGAGGACTGCGTCGAGCGCGACGGCCCCGCAGTGTTGTGCAGTGGAGAGTTGTGCAGTGGGATTCCTCCAGCGTGATGAGCGATCATCTGGTCACCGTCCACAAAGTCATGTCAACGAGTGTAGAAATCGGTACACCGGACTTCATCGTTCGAGAGGATGATATTTCCGGCGATGGCGTCCGCCCGCCGTCGCCGCTGCCGTCGACATCCCCTCAGCACTCGACATCCCCTCAGCACTCGACGACATTGACGGCGAGTCCGCCTTCACTGGTTTCCTTGTAACGCACGGACATGTCGTTTCCGGTTTGGCGCATGGTTTCGATGACGGTATCGAGGCTCACCACATGCGTCCCGTCACCCAGGTATGCGAGCTGAGCTGCGGTGACTGCAGTCGAGGCGGCTACGGCATTTCGTTCGATGCAGGGGATTTGGACCAGGCCACCAACCGGATCGCAGGTCAGCCCCAGATGGTGTTCCATGGCAATCTCAGCTGCATTCTCGATTTGTCGTGGTGATCCGCCCATGACAGCGCACAAGCCGGCTGCCGCCATCGCGCAGGCAGCTCCGACTTCACCCTGGCACCCCGCCTCCGCACCCGAGATCGAGGCATTCGCCTTGATGATCGATCCGATTGCGGCTGCGGTGAGGAGAAAGGTTCGAACGTCGTGAGCGCCGGCGCCCGTCGCACGTATGTGGTGGTAGAGCACCGCAGGCACGATGCCTGCGGCACCGTTCGTCGGAGCCGTTACCACGCGGCCACCTGCTGCATTTTCTTCGTTGACCGCCATGGCATAGACGGTCAGCCACTCGCGTGAGGATGGTGCGCAGTTACGTTGTTCCAGTTGAATGTTCGCAGACCGTGCTCTTCGGCGAACTCCGAGACGCCCGGGCAATACACCTTCGGTCTGGGTACCGCGCTCGATGCAGACGCGCATCGCGGACCAGATCGCGTCGATGCCGTTGAATGCTCGATCCTGGCCGTGTATCGCGATTTCGTCCGACAGTGCCAGTTCGGCGATGGTTCCGGAGCCGCATTCCGCCAGTAGCTCTTTCGCGGTTCGATAGCCTGAGTTGATCGAATGCGTGCTTGCTTGCGTCTCCGTTCCGGCGCGCAGTACGAATCCGCCACCGATCGACAGATATGTACTCGTACAGACGATTTCGTTACCCTTGAAGGCTGTCAGTGTCATCGAGTTGGGGTGCCCGTGACGGCGAACGAGTGGCTCGAACACCATGTCCTCGCGAGTGAACACAACATGTCCGAGTGAACCGCCGACTAGCATCACCGATCCGCCGTCCGACAGTTCGGCCCATCGCCCGTGAACGTCGGTCGGCTCGCACGTTTCAGGATCCAACCCACGAAGTCCCGCAATCACCGCGTCGGGAGTGCAGTGACCTATTCCGGTGGCGGCGAGAGAGCCGTGCAGGTTGCAGCGAATTCGGTCGACCGACGCGTTCAAGCCGGCGGCGGAGAGCTCGCCGCCGAAAGTGCGAGCGGCGCGCATCGGACCGACCGTGTGTGAACTGGAGGGTCCGATGCCGATGGAGAAGAATTCGAGAGCGGAAACATAGACGCCGGTGGTGCTCATTCGGCGCTCGTGACGGTGGTCGCTCCTGACTCGCGCTGGGCCGCAATCGTCAGGAGATTGGAGCGCGAGTCCCCGGTGGCGGCTCGGATCACTGTGCGCGCCATTGCGATTGCTCCGTGCAGAACAGCTTCGTCGCCCGCTGCGGAGCGGGCATCAGCGGCAAACTCGATAGTGTGAGGAACTCCGGTGACGCCGCGCAACGCGATCATCGGGTGGATCGAGGGGACCACCTTCGACACGTTGCCCATGTCCGTCGAGCCGCCGGTCAGGGGAGTTCGGGCGGCCGCGGTGCGGCCCAGGCTCGCGATCTCCTCGTCCCAGATCGTCGCCAGCACGCGATGTTGAACAAGCTCCTCGTAGCGCGGTTCGGCGCGTTCGGTCGACCAGGAGCAGTCGCTGGCCACAGCTGCGCCCTCGAAGCAGGAGAGCATGCGACGCTTGGCGTCCAACAGCACGTCGAGTTCTGCGGCCCGAACTTCCGCTCGCACCAACGTCGAGGCCGGAATGATGTTTGTTGCTTCGCCGCCGTGCTCGACATAGGCGTTGAGCCTGACGTCGGACGGAAGTTGTTGACGGAGAAGTCCGATGGCGACCAAGGCGATCGTGGCGGCGTCACCTGCGTTGATGCCCTTGTGTGGCGCAGCGGCCGCGTGTGCGGCTCGTCCGGTGTAGGTCACGTCGAACCGATCGACTGCCTGCGTTCCGGTGACGGTGCAACTGACGTCTTCACCTGCAGCGCCGTGGACCATGATCGACATCGCCGCGCCCTCCCATGCGCCACGTTCGAGCAGCAAGACTTTCCCGCCGCCATGTTCTTCGGCCGGCGTACCGAGAAGGACGACGGTCAGGCCGTGTTCCTCCGCGACCTCTCCGAGCGCGATAGCTGCTCCCAGTCCGGCAGCGGCGATGACATTGTGTCCACACGCATGACCGATGTCGGGAAGGGCGTCGTACTCGGCGCAGACTACGACGCGGAAGGGGCCGGAGCCTCGCACAGCTTCGAATGCCGTCTCGAGGCCGTAGGCGGCGCGAGTAACCGTGAAGCCGGCTTCCTGTGCGGCGTCCGCCAAGAGGGCGGACGCCCGATGCTCTTCGAATGCCAGCTCTGGGTGAGCATGGATCGTGTGGCTGACATCGATGAGGCGTGATGCCCACTTCTCGATCGTGCTCGAAACCGAGTCTGTGTGGGTGAGGGTGTCAGCGATGGACATGGGTATTGCTTCCTTTCAACATCTTTGGTTCTCTGTGTCTTCGGATCGCGGTGTCTTCAGTTCTGAGCGTCTTCGGGTGCAGTTCTAGTGCCAGAGGCCCAGCGCGAACTCCGCGACGACCACGGAAAGTAGGTAAGAGGCGAGGATCGCGACGATTCCGACGGGCACGATCTTCCAGCCGATCGTCTTGAGCAAGGGAAGGTCCTTGCCGAGGCTGAGACCTGCGACAGTCAAGGTGAGGGTGCAGATCGAGAGAAAGTCGACAGTCCCGACGGTGCTCGAGACGAAATCACCGATGGGGGACCACGGTGTTGTCGCCAAGGCGCCGATGGTGATGATTGCGATCATCGCCGCGATCTTGCCGCGCGTCAGGCGGGCCACGCCGACGCCCAGGAGCAACAATCCGGTGAGGATCAGGTAACCGACGATGATCGATCGAGATACGCCACCCGCTGCGATCGAGGAGACGATGACCCCACCGACGAACAGAATGGGAACGATGGTGGTCAGCGGCACGGTGACGCTCGGCGCAACCGCTCGTGGGGCAGTGTCGGCTTTCCGTTCGCTGGTCGTCTTCGAGCGCTTGGTGAGTGCGCCGTAGATTCGATCGGCAAGGGGGAGTGCGACATACATGCCGACATACACGCCGAGGAGGCCGGTGATGATGTTGGATGTTGCCGCTACGGCGAGTACCTGGTCGGCCATCTCGGGGTGCGCCGAAACGACGCTGGCGGCAGCGGCAGCCATCATCGAGCCGGATCCGACCCCAGCACCCATCGCCAATGCAAGGGGGTCGAAGATGTTGAAGGATGTCGCCAGCGACGCAATCAGGCTGATCAGCACGGCACCGAACAGAGTGCCGAAGACGTACGTCGACAGGACACCACGGTACTGGTCGGAATCGGGACCGTAGCGTTCACTGACCATCGCGAAGGACCCCTCGCGGTCGATGGAGAAGGTGGCTCCGACGGTGGCCGGTCCCATCCGAAGGAGTACCGCCAACGGGAGTGCGAGAGCGATAGTGCCGAACAAGTGCCCCAGTTCCTGCAGTAGCAGGGCGGGGCCCGCCTCGAACAACAGTTGGATGTTCGGGCCGATGGTGAAAGACAGTCTCGCGCAAAGCAAGAGAACAGCCAGCCCCATGATTGCCGAGGCTGCGGCCTGAAGATCGAGGCCGAGAGGTTTCCACTTCTGACTCGAGACGGCACCGCCGGCAATCAGTCCCCACACCATGGGCAAGATCGTGATGGCGGCAGCGCCGACAGGAATCACTGCGGGGCCGATCAGTTGAGCGCCTGCCGCAAGCGCGAGGAGCAGAATCGCCACGATCCACAGCCGTGGCGACCTCAAGGCGAAAACGATCTTTTGCGTCGGGGTTTGATCGCTGACCGGAGAATCGTCATGCGAGACAGGGAATGCTTCGGTCATGTCGGTGTCTTTCTCGAGGGGGCGAACGAACGCAAGAAGCAAGCGTTCTCGAGGTTCAGGATTTGGTGGACTATTGATGTGATGAAGTTAGGATCGATGCGTTTCGATCCTGTTTCGGTGCAGCATTCTTTTGAAAGTGAGGTCCTCGGTGCAGGATCAGGTGCTCAAGGACGAAGATCTTCGGCTGTTGAACGCACTGCAGATCAGGCCGCGAGCCTCGTGGTCCGAGCTTTCACGCGCGATCGGTTCCGATCCGGTCACCCTGACCAGGCGTTGGGAGCGTCTGCACTCGCAAGGGATCGCGTGGATCGCTGCGTACCGTGGGGGTCCCATCGTGTCGGCGACCGCACTGCTCGAGATCGAATGCGCACCGGCACAGACGTTGAGCGTGGCCGAACAGATCGCGCACGATCCCGAAGTTCTCACAGTCGATCTCACAACCGGCAATCGGGATCTACTCGTCACGCTCACCTGCACTGACCTCGATCAATTGTCCAGGTATGTCTTGGAACGAACACGATCGCTGCCGATGGTCACTGCGATGCGAACTCAGATCGTGTCCTCGGCGAACTCCGACGCACGAAACTGGCGTCTACGTGCTCTCGATGCGGAAGAAATTGCCGCTCTCGAGTCGGCCCCGGCGGCGAAGAGTCGTGGGGTACGCGCCAGCGAAGACGAACAGTCGAAGCTGTTCGACATCCTTTCTCGCGAACCACGAATCACCGTCTCGGCCCTCGCTGCAGCCCTCGGAGTCACGCCGGCTCGCGCCGGGGCGCTCCTTTCTCACGAGCTGTCGACGGGGCGCCTGGTCGTCCGTACGGAGATTGCTCGGCCCTACTCCGGCTGGCCGGTCTACGCCTGGTATTTCTTACGTCTCGAGGGGCGAAAGGAAGCCATTGCTCAGCGCCTTTCCCTCCTGCGTGAGGCGAGGCTTGTTGCTTCGACGATCGGCAGCTACGACATCGCACTGGCGGTGTGGCTGCGCTCGATCGACGACGTGCAGCGTTTGGAAGGTTATCTCGCCGAGCAGTTTCCGGGCGTATCCGTGGTGGACCGGTCGATCGTCCTGCGTACGCCGCATCATCTACATCGAACGATCGATGTGTCGGGTCGAAGCATGCCGAAGCACGGGTGATCCGCAACGCGTTCGCGCGGATCGGGTGCTCTCCGGTTACTGGGGGATCGCCACGTCGACGATCAAGCCGTAGTGATCGGAACCTTCGATCTCGATGCGCTCGAGAGACTTCGCCTGTGCACCCCGCAGAAGTACATGGTCGATGCCGACGATCGCGGGAAATTTTTTGTCCGCCGGGTAGGTGCGAACGATGCCGACTCCCAATTGGTCTGCGGTATCGGAGTAGCCGACGTCGAGAAGGTCACGGAATTGCTTGTGCGTGAAGGTCGTGTTGAAATCGCCACTGACGACGACGGTTCCCTCCGCGGCAGCGGCGTCGAGCGCGTTTCGCAAAGTGCTCAGCTCGGCAGTCCACACGTCGGGCGGGGTCACGTACGCCGGTCCGGGGTGAACCGCCAGAAGGGTGAACGCGGTTGAGAATCCCACTTCAGCAACAAGATTGGTAGGTCCGAAGCCGTTCAATTCCCGAGTTTCCGTCAGCGGATAACGACTGTAAATACCTGCGCCACCCCCGCCGGCCTCGTCCGGTACCAAGTAGTGATGCGGCAGCAGTTGCTCGAGCCCTTGATCTCTCAGAGAGCCTTCGAGTGATGTGGTCAGTTCCTGAACCGTCAGGACATCGACTGCCTTCTCACGCACCGTCGCAGTCAAACTGACGGGGTCTGCCTGCCCGAAGAGAAGGTTCGCTTGCATTACACGCAGAGACGGCCCGTCGATTTCGGAACTGTTTGCTACATACAGTGGACTGATCACCGACGCGCCCACCGCTATCAGTACCACCGAAATCGCCAGCAGGATCCAGCGGCGAAAAACCAGGCATATCAGGGACGCTGCGAGTGTGACTGCAAGCAGCATCGGGACAAAGGAGGCCACGGCGATCAACGGGTTGATCGGCTTGGTGGAGTACAACGAGATCAGCGCAATGACACCGACGGCAATCCCACCCACCCCGGCGACCTGAGCGATACGGCGAGCCGGAACGTTGTCCGTCGTGAATCCCATACCAAACGGTACCTAATGCAGCTTAGGCTCCCGATCGCCTGGCGTTGTCAGTCGCCGGTTCGGGTGCGGAATGCGTTCACGGCCGCTTCGATGGTCGGGTAGAAGTGCGTCGAATCGAACCTGTCGCCGACCCCGAATCGGATGAGTCGATCCTTGATCGGACCTTTCATCTCCGCGAATGCCAATCGAATTCCTTTGCCCTCCAAAAATGTATCCAGATCGACGAGTTCGTCGACGGCGGTCGTGTCGAGTCCGGTGATCGGCTCGGCGGCAATGACCACCCATTCGACCGGGTCGGGTGCCTTGGCGACGACGGAGCGAACGTACTCGTCAAAGATCTCGCCGTTCGCGAAAAACAGTGGTGCGTCAAATCTCACCAACACGAGGCCGGGGATGCGATGTCCGTCCGGGTGGCGTTCGACGTCGTGGAATCCCGCGGGTTCGCCCGTCTCGACGAGTTCGGTTCGATGTGGCTGCCATACCTGCGCGATGACCGCTACGAAGGAGAGTCCGATCGCAACAAGGATGCCTTGAAGCACCCCGACCAGGGCAACGCCCAGAAACGCCGCGACGGCGAGGCCGAATTCCACGGTGCTCATGCGCCACATGCGGACCATGCCGCCCACGTCGATCAGTGCACACGCGGCGACGATGACGACGGCGGCCAGTGTTGCATCGGGCAGATATGCCGTCAGTCCGGGAGCGACGAGGACAAACACCAGGACGGCGAGTGCTCCGACGACACCGGCCAATTGTGTATGCGCCCCACTCTGTTCGGCTACCGGCGTCCGTGATCCGCTCGCCGATATCGGAAATCCGCCGAACAGTCCGCCGGCCACGTTCGCGACACCGATCGCCTTCATCTCGGTACTGCCGTTCACGTCCTCGCCGTGGCGGGCGGCGAAGGTGCGCGAGAGAACGCCGGTGTCGGCGAAGGCAATCAGCGCGATACCTGCCGCCGGTCCGATCAGGTGCCCGACGTCCTGCCAGGTGACTCCACCGAGAGAGGGGAGGGGAAGTCCTTCCGGCAGTGCGCCGACCATGCCGATGTCATCGGTGAGACCGGCGGCGGCGGACAAGACTATTGCCGCGACGACGGCGACCAGCACACCGGGTACAACAGGTACCCAGAGCCGGAAGACCACAATGACAATGAGCGAACCCACGCCGATGACGGCAGCGAGGGGATCGACATCTCCACCGGCCAGAGCCTTTCCGATCTCACCGATTTCACCGAGGAGGCCGGACGCGTCGACGGAGAAACCGAGCAGCTTGGGAATCTGACCGATTACGACGACGAGCGCGATGGCGTTGAGGTAGCCGAGGCGGATCGGTTTCGAGAGGAGTTCGGTCACGAAACCCAGACGCAGGAATCCGCCGATCACCAGGATGAGCCCGACAAGAACGGCGAGAACTCCGGCTAGTGCAAGCGCGTTCTCCGAATCGCCGACCACCGCCAGCGGTATGACTGCGGCGGCGATGAGCGGTGCCAGCGACGAATCAGGTCCGAGTACAAGAATCTTCGACGGTCCGACTACCGCATACGCGAGCAACGGCACGATGGTTGCGTACAGACCGGCGTACGCGGGCAATCCGGCGGCCTCGGCGTAGCCCATCCCCGCCGGGATCAGCAGGGCCGTCAAGACGAGCCCCGCTGTGATGTCGGTTCGCAGCCATTCGCGGCGGTACCCGCGGGCAGTCGCGATCCCCGGTAGCCGACCTAGACCCTCCGTCCACGTCATCGTGTGATTGTCCCTCCCTCAGCGGAGTGACGGGCGCGCTCGGGGGCAACTGCAGTGGTCGCGGTGATGGCGACAGGTGTCGGTGAGAGGCGGCGGCGTCGGATCGCCTTTTCCAACTCGACGACAACCGGGATGATCAGCGACCAGCCTAGGCAGACGAGCCACTGGGCGCCGGTCAGTGAGGTTGTCATGAGGAGATCCTGGAGAACACCCGCCTCGACGGCAAATACGGTCACGACCGTGGGGATGGTCAAGATCTTGATGGCACCGAGAACCGGCGGAACAAGTCCGGACTCGGGATCACGCCGCATGGTCAACCCAGCGAATATCGAACCGAGAGAGAGCACTACGAATGCGGTGGTCATGGGGACATTCGCCTCAGTAGTGCTCATTTCGCCGGGTGCGAGAAGCATCGCTGCGAGTGTCACGGCAAATTGCAAGACGCCGTACGCGAGCCACTGAGCGACTGCGCTTCGATGTGCGATCGGCATCTTGGGATCGCGTGGCGGCTTGTTCATCAGATCCGGTGGCGGCGGGTCGAGCATGATCACGGCGACGGGGAACAGTGTGATGAAGAAGTGCTGGAACAGCACCATCAGCGGTGTCAGTGCCACACCCTCGTTGATGTTGAAGATGCTCGCAGCGAGGAAGAGGAGTACCAACGAGAAGAGTTTCGACATCTGGTAGCGGATGTACGAGACGATCTTCCCGTAGATGTTGCGGCCCAGGGTGATCGCGGTGATGAGGGTTCCGAAGTTGTCGTCGGTGAGCACCATCTTGCCCGCCTGTTTGGTTACCTCACTGCCCGAGCCCATGGCGACGCCGATATCGGCCTTCTTCAACGCGGCGGCGTCGTTGACAGCATCTCCGGTCATCGCGACCACGGCGCCACCGCTCTGCATGACATCGACCAAGCGAAGTTTGTCCTGCGGAGTGACTCGGCCGAACACGTGCAGGTTCGGCAACGCGGCCGAGAGTTCGTCATCGGTCATCGCTTGCAATTCGGCTCCGCCGACCGCGCCCGGGCCGAGTCCGAGTTCGGCACCGATCGCGGCGGCGGTGATGGCATGGTCGCCGGTGATCATGCGGACCTCGATGCCGGCCCGGTGTGCGGTTCGCACCGAATCGACCGCCTCCGGACGCAGCGGGTCGATGATGCCTGCCATACCGACAAACGTCAGATCCTCGACAAAGGACATAGGGTCCGCCACGACAGCGTCTTCCCGTCCGTCGAGTCGTCTGACCGCGAATGCCAGCACCCGAAGACCCTTCTCGGACATGGACTGATTTGCTGCCGTGAGTTCGTCTCGGACTTCCTCGATCGGTACCTGCCGGCGGCCGGGGAGAAAGGCCGAAGAACAACGAGCGAGGACGACATCGGGTCCGCCCTTGACCAATCCGACGAACTGACTTGAGCCGTCGACTTCGAGATGGTGGTACGTGGCCATGAACTTGTACGCGGAATCGAACGGAACCGTCGCCACCCGCGGGTAGGTCCGTCTGGTGAGTGGGGCGTCGGCACCGATCTTTGCCGCGAGCACCACGAGTGCGGCCTCGGTCGGGTCGCCGACAACTTCCCCGGAATCGGAAACCGTTGCATCGCTGTCGAGACACAGTCCGTATGCGAGAAGGGTGAAGTCGGGCGGTGCCTCGCCGGCAACCTGCGTGATCCTTCCCGCTTTGGCGTAGCCTTCGCCGTCGACTGTGTACCAACGGCCGTGGACGTACAGCGATCGGACGGTCATCTGGTTCATGGTCAGCGTGCCGGTCTTGTCCGAGTTGATTGCACTGGTCGCGCCGAGAGTTTCGACGTCGGTCAGGTTCTTCACGACGGCCTTGGCGTCGGCCAGTTGACGGGCCCCGTAGGCCAGCATTGCCTGGACGAAGGTTGGCAGGCCGGTCGGAATCGCGGACACTCCCATCGCGATACCAAGGAGCAGAAGCGTTGTCAGGTCCTGACCACGAATGAGTCCGATGACGACGATGACGATCACGGCTGTCCACGCGATGATGCCGAGAAGTTTGGTGAGAGAATCCAATTCTCGTTGCAGTGGCGACTTGCCAGGGGCGACGGCCGACAACATCGACGCGATCTGGCCGATCTGCGTCTGCATTCCGGTCTCGGTGACCACCATGGTCGCTGTGCCGCGGGTGACCGAGGTGTTCTGGAACACCAGATTGCTGCGGTCTCCGAGTGGAATATCCTCATTGCTCAGCGTTTTCGGGTCCTTCGGGATCGGCGCGCTTTCCCCGGTCAATGCGGCTTCCTGTGTCTCCAGGGTGGTCGAGGCGAGCAACCGCCCGTCGGCAGCGATGATGTCTCCGGCCTCGACTTGGACGACGTCACCCGGCACCAGTTCGGTAGCGTCGAGCTGAATCAGGTTCCCGTCACGAATGACCCGTGCTTGGGGTGTCTGCATCTTGGCGAGCGCGTCGACGCTGGCCCGTGCCTTCAACTCCTGTCGAGTTCCGAGGACGATGTTGAGCACGACGAGCACCGCCACCACGATCGCTGTCGGCACTTCACCGATGGCGATGCTGACCGCGGCCACGGCGACGAGCATCAAGTTCATCGGATCTTTCAGTTGCAACAGTGCGATCGACCACGTCGACGGCGGTGGCGTCGAGGTGATTTCGTTCGACCCGTAGCGTTGTCGACGTTGGTCGGCCTCACTCGATTGCAGTCCGCGCTGCTGGTCCGACTGCAGTACGGACACGACTGATTCGCCACTCTGCGCATGCCACGGCGTGGGGCTCATGACCGCACGTCCTTTCCTTGGCGATCGTCAATACCGGGTCGGAATCCAGTGAAGCGGTTGTTTGGGCGTCTGGTAGCCGTGGGCCTTCTGCCGTTTCGGCAGGGTGATGTCAGTGGATTGCACGGGCTCGTAGGGGATCTGACTCAAAATGTGACTGATGATGTTGAGTCGTCCGCGTTTCTTATCGTCGTTGTTCGCGACATACCAGGGCGCCCAGCCGGTGTCGGTGAAGCGAAACATCTCGTCGCGGGCACGCGAGTAGTCGTACCAATGACTGAACGACTTCAGATCGAGATTCGACAGCTTCCAGATCTTTCGAGGGTCGTCGATCCGGCTCTGCAGACGTAAGAGCTGCTGTTCTTCGCTGACCTCGAGCCAGTACTTGAGCAGAATGACTCCCGATTCCACGATCGCGCGTTCGACGGTCGGAATGAGCTGGAGAAATTGATGAGCCTGTTCTTCGGTGCAAAAGCCCATCACTCGTTCGACTCCGGCACGGTTGTACCAACTTCGGTCGAAGATGACGATCTCGCCCGCCGCCGGGAGATGTGGGACGTAACGCTGGACATACATCTGCGAGTGCTCTCGCTCGGTCGGCGCCGGTAGAGCAACCACCCGGAACACTCGTGGACTCACGCGTTCGGTGATGGCTTTGATTACTCCGCCCTTCCCCGCGGTATCTCGGCCTTCGAACACGATGCAGACCTTGGCGCCAGACGATTTGACCCACTCCTGCAAAGCCACGAGCTCACCGTGCATCGGCTTGAGTTCGTGGCGGTATACCTTGTTCTTCATCGGTTTTTCTGCGACGAGTGCCGCGTCGTCGTGAAGAATCCGAGCGTTCTTTCCCACTTCCACTCCTTGGAGACGTGAGCGCGCGGGGCATCGTCCGCTCGTATGTGTATGCCCCGTATTCGGTCAACCTATTCTCTCCGGGATCGCGACTCGAATCGTGTTGTTTTCGAGCCCGTTTCGAGTCTTGACGGTGTCAGCGATCGGCGCGAGTATTAATTGATGACTGGCGACGAAGAGTTGCTCCACGTCGAGCGGGTGATCACTCGCCTGATTTCCCGGTATCCGAATGTTCCTCCACCGGAGATCGAAAACAGAGTGCGAACAATTCACCAACGTTTTGCGGGGTGTCGGATACGTGATTTCGTGCCTCTCCTTGTCGAAAAGGCGGCCAGACACGAGATCTCGAACCGGATGATCGTGATTCCGATAATGGATGAACGGTCCGCAGTGCTGAACCCTCTCGAACTGTAGCCGGAACGGACGTCGTCGGCGCATACTGAAATGACCTTGGACCAGGGAGTTTTGGCCGACTGCAGATTTCAGGCGCGGAATGTCAGCCTCCCGAACTCCTTATGTGTAAACCGAGTACAGGGAGCGTTGACATGGAAGGTTTCTGGGAATTCTTCTGGTTCATCTTCGTCTGCTTTGCCTTTGTGGCGTATTTGAGCGTGTTGTTCTCGATCATCACCGACTTGTTCCGTGATCACGAGACTTCGGGTTGGGCCAAGGCGTTGTGGATGATTTTCCTCTTCGTCATTCCATTCTTGTCCGCGATGATCTACGTGGTTGTCAAGAATGACGGAATGACTCGGCGGTCGATGGAGGCCGCTCAACAGCACATACACGCGCAGAGTGACTACATTCGAACCGTCGCCGGCAGGTCTCCGACTCAGCAGATTGCCGACGCCAGAGAGCTTCTCGACTCCGGCGCGATCAACGAAGAGGAATTCCAGGCAATCAAGGCAAAGGCGCTGGCGTAGTTTTTGTATCTTCTGCCCCAGGCCTGGCGTCGTCGGTTCCGGCGTCGTCAGGCCGGGCGTCCTGCGCGGCGGCGCGTGCGGGACGAACCAGCACTTCGAGAGCTACGAGTGCAACCAGCGCAATGATGACGATCCAACCCACGACCAGACCGGTGGGGTAGCGCCAGAAGAGCAGCAACAGTGCGGCGATGCCGATGATGGCGCAGCGCAGCGGAACACGAAGCTGATTGGCCCACCGCTCCACCTGATTCGGCGTACGGCCGCTTGAAGAATGCCGGACGAAGTCCAATGCCTGCCCGTAGCCTCGTCGAACGGCGATCGCCGACGACGACCCACCGACCAGGTAGGCCCCGAGCCCTATCACCACGCCGAGGACCGCGACCGCTCGCAGGCTCGTGCGCAGTGGTACCAGAACTGTGTCGATGACGGCAGTCGCGGCGTCTGGCGAGAGGATATCGGTGGGCACACTGTCGAGGTAGATTGCGCGTCCGATGAGAATTCCGATCGCGAGAACCAGCATTCCCAACGCAATCGACAGGCCGACCAGGGACAGTGCGCGGAGCCTGCGACCGGTTGGCGCAACGGCGACAGCGGCTGCCGCGCAAGCGATTCCCAACCACGGCAGCACCGCTGAGACCTTGTCGAGTGCCGAGACGGCTCGCTGAGCCTTCACCAGCTCGGGGGACTGGAAGAGAACAAATTCCTTGTCCACGGAGGGGATTTTGTCTGCGAAGGCGAAGCCGCGGTCGATCAAAGCTGCTTTGACCCTGTCGATGATCGTACTGAGCGAAATGCTGACGGTTCCGCTCTGATCGACTTCGACGGAATTGGGGCCGTAATCTCCGGTCATGACCGAGACCAGTGCGTTGTGCGCCGATCGGTTCGCTTGAATCCACAAGTCCTCGAACTGTTGTGACCGAACGAGCGAGCCCACCGTGTCATGAACAAAGCTCTTTGCCTGGCCGGCGATCACCGGTGCCAACCCCACTACGGCTTGATCCAGACGCGGCGCGTTGGCCGCAAGATTCGACACGTCGGTCAGTGCGGTGAGTGCGTCGGTGGTGAGCCCCTCGACGTCGACACGATCGAAGATCTCGTCGGTGATCTGATTCGTGATCTCGGCCTGAACGGCGGGGTTCTCGCCCAGTGGCGCGACCGTACTGACGTAGCGGTCCGTGTCGAGTATCTGACTACGGGTGAAGCGGGTGGTCACGGACAAGACGGCAAGGAGCGCGACCAACACCAGCAGTATCGCCACGGCAGTCCACCGCAGTCCGTGTCGAGGTGGCCGGGAGACTTGCTCGACGGTCGTTTCGCGGGCGCTGGGAGTCTGCTCGCGGAGCGTTGCAACCTCTTGCCGCAACCTGGATAGTTCGGCACGTTCGTCCTCCTGGAGTGGGCCGTCGTTCGTGCCGTTTGCCATCATGTTCCTCTCCGGAGGGAAACTGCTGCCGCACAGATGAAAACGCTGAATTCGATGGGTGGATCCGGAGTCGAGACCTCAGATCACGTCGGGATTCCATGTCGCGACAGCCCAGATGACGAATACGTCGAGCGCGATGATGGTGATCGACCACCACGGAGAGTGGGGTAGCCACAGGAAATTCGCGAGGATTGACAGCGAACAGAAGATTATCGCGCCTACCCGTGCCCACGTCGCGCCGGTGAAGAGCATGATTCCGACAGCGGTGACGAGCACGCCGAGTACGAGGTGAATCCATCCCCAGGAGGTGAGGTCGAATTGGTACGCGTATTCAGGGCCGACGACGGTCACATCGTCCTTGGATATCGCCGAGATGCCTTGGAGAATTTCGAGCACGCCAACGGTGACGAGAAGAACGGCTCCGCCCAGCGCACTTCCTTTTGCCACACCTTGCTTGACCAGTGATTCCTCGGCCATGACCGCCCCTAGATTTCAAGTGCGAAATTGCCTGGCATAACTCCGTATTCCGACCTTTTACGGTGGTGAAGTAGCCCGTCGCAGCGCAAATCAAACATTGCGCGCCGACGTCCTCGCCATATTCGCTCACCTCGAATCGTGGTTCGATGGCAGCAAAATGACACCCGAACTTGCGCGCCTCAACGCGCTGCCGTACACCCCGCAGATCCGCAACCAGTTGAGAGCGTTGCGCCGTCACCGCGAACGGCTACTCCGCTACGGGCGACCGTACCGCCACGCCTGGCCTTATGGAAAAGTCAGCACCTACCAAGGTTCCGGATGCCGCCACGACGCGTCGCGCTTTCAAATCCGCGTACCTCCACGAGTAGAACTACTGCCGAACCAAGGAATGATCAATGCCGACCTCAACGAGACTCGATGGCCGAGCCCTACGCGACGCGACTCATCTCTTCAAACGGTGCCGAAAAGTGTTCCAAACTCAAACGCGACGACCTCACACCGGCCGAACCACTACGACTCCTCCGACACTACGGCCGCGGGGCTGAAAACTAAGCGGAGCGACATTGGGAACACTGCTACGGATTGCACTTCTCGAATGCTGCGCTGAACAGGCTTCTGCACGGCGTGGATACCAACGAGGGGACCGGCTCACCTCACATATTGGCCGTGGCCTGGCACGCTTTCGTTCTCCTCGAGTTCGCTCACAAACACCCTGACTTCGACATCCGACCAATCTTTTCGAACAAGACCAAGGACTCCGATGAGCCGAGTCTACTTTCACTCGCCAACCCAAACCGCCGAACTGCGCGGAGTCGAACCCCACGCCGGTTCGGTTACCGACCGGGTTGGACTCTCTACGTCCTTCGCCGTCGTCGGCGAGCAGTGGGTCAGTGAACTGATCGACCCGACGCACCCTTTGAGAACCGGGGACAGCCCTAGCTGAGTGGCGGGAGTCCCTTCGGCTTGCGATGAGCGCGCTCTGGCTCGGAGACAAGCCGATCATCGTCTGAGACGGCGTGCCGGTCGATTCCTGGGAAGTGGTCCTCAACCTAGTCCTGGACGAGGGAACGGACGCATTGCGGCTCGTGGCGCGACTGCACACCCAGTGCGAGATCTACGCCCGTGGCGAAGGGGAACACCTGGGATGGGGCGCGCGGGACGCGTCCTGCGGCAGCAGTCGGGATGGCAGCAGGTGGAGGCGTTGCTTTTGCGGCGCGACGACGAGTCAGTTGTGATGTCGCACAGCGTGTGCGATCAGTTTCCGAATCTGTTCGCGTCGACGTGGAGGTCCCCGTCCTACTGACGATGGAGACGAATGGTACGACCTCCAGAGTGCTGAGCAGTGGGAAACGCAGCATGGAGTGGCCGCGAGGTGGGGCGGGCCTGTCCTATCTCCCGAGAATTTGGAGAGTTACCAATTCGGTGATCAGATGTCAGCGTTCGACCTGCTCGACGACAAGTAATCTACGAGACTTGCAGTTCCGATGAGCCATCGTGGGTGAGTTCGACCCTAACCATCCGAAGTGGCCTCCAATAGGCGACAATCTCCCCATGATTATCGTTCTTGACACAACAGTCGTGCTCTCGGACCCGCAGTTGCGGGCAGCATGGTGGAAAACGCTCAAAGAAACAGCTAAGCGCAATGGTGCGCGAATCATGGTTCCGGAAGTCGTTGTCGTTGAAGCGGTTGCGAATCAGAAACGAAACCTTGAGGCACTGTCCGACAAGCTGAAGACGTCAACGCAGAGAGAAAAACGCTTCGGTGTCGATTCTATTTGTGAGGCCATCGGTGCTGCAATCGACACGAAGACTGTCGGGTTTGAACGAGAACTTCGAGGTCACCTTTCGGTTCTGGGTGCAGAATTAGTTGCCCCACCCGCCATCGATCATCTTGAGCTTGTGAACCGTGCGGTTTCGTTCCGTAAGCCCTGGGATGGTGAGGAGCGGAAGGACGGGTATCGGGACACCCTGAATTGGTTGACTGTCTTGTCTATTGCTGACCGCAACGCTGGGCACGAGGTTTGGTGGATCTCTCAGAACTCCAAGGATTTTGGCGCGGGCGATGACGAGCAAAACCCCACCAAGTGGCATGACCATATAGGTGCAGAGCTCATCGAGCGTGGATTAAGTGATCGTGTGAATTGGGCCCACGATGTGGCTTCGTTGCTGTCGGAGATCGCGGAGAGAACTGCTCCGGTGGCTGATGCAGAAAAGGAGAAGTTTGTTGCGAAGATCCTGGTGAAGGAACTTTTCGGCTACGTGTCAGCCGAGTTGGTTGGTTTTAAGCTCGATTCTAAGCAAGCGAGTATCGAGGGGGATATGAGCTTTGCGGAAGTTCGCTTCGTAACGGGACTTGAGGACGTGGAGTGGGAAAGTCTAGCTGGTGACGGCGATGGAGGTTTTGTCGCGCGATTTACGGCGTTAGCGGGAGTCGGAATCAAAGCTACAATTCTTGGCGAAGACTCCCTGCGTGCCTTCCAACAAACGCGACGTCTGGGTTTGGCTGGCGTGGCGAACTTGAATGCGACGGCTTCAATCATGGCGGTCTCCATCACATCGATCGAGTCTGAGCCCACGCAAGTCGAGCAACTGCTGTACGAATTGTCGTCAGAGCGAAGAGACGTTGGCGGCACCACAGTGGCAGTCGAGGACTCACCGACGCGACCGTATGGGAGACTGGCAAGTTGGGAAATAGCGGATATCGTTAACGATCCTAAGCCAATGCGCATGAGTGAATTGATTGACCGTGGCATCCCTGCAGAAGTAATCATGCAACTGCGGGAAGCGCGGGCGGAGCGTCGCAGAATGAAGAACGAAGATCGAAGCCTGCGAGACGAGAAGGCGCACCGCACCGATTTGTATACGACTGGTCCCCTAGACGTAGGCGGAAAAACGGTTCCGCCCCTCACCTGACTCGTTTTGGAAGACTGATCGTTTTCGAACAGTTTTGGAGCTTGAGCAGAAGTCGGGTGGGCATTCTCGCCCGAGTACGGCGGCCGAGGATTCGCGACGGAAGCTGTGACCGCTCTGATCGACCTGGTGTTCGCAACACCCCGATTGCGCCGCGTGGTCGCGCAGATGGATGCGAGAAACGAATCCTCGGCGCGACTCGCGCGGCGAATCGGGTTGCGGCGAGAGGCACATTTTCGGCAGAACGCGTGGATCAAGAACGAGTGGACCGACACTGTGGTTTTTGCAACGCTGCGCAGTGAGTGGCCTACAAGTCTCTGATCAGGAGGGCCGAGCTGCTACTTCGCAACCAGTTCGGTCAACTGGGGGACCAGCTCGTCAGTTGCCCATGGAACGCTCAAAACGCTGACGTACATGGTGGCGGCTGTCAGGCGATTGTCGGTGATCCACAAGTCCTTCCCGTTGGCGATAACCGGCCACCGTGCGAACAGGGTGTTGGCCAACGTGCTGTCGACTTCCGACTGATCGCTTGCCCATCCGAGATATACGTCGGTGTTTATCGTGTCGAGCTTTTCCATGCTGATGCCGAACAGGAACGAGTCGCCTGCAAAGTTCTTGGCACCGTTGACCACGTCGGGAGCGACTGTGAGCCCGAGGTTTTCGACGAACTTCACGCGCGGATCGTCCGGGCCGTAGATGGCGGTCTCGGTTTCGCCTTCGCGGATGTAGGACCCGAAGGCGAACGTGACTCCATTGAATTCAGGATGGCTGGTCTTCGACTCTTCCACCGTCTTTTCGACGGACTTGATCAAATCCGCGGTCTGGGCCGGGCGCCCCAAGGCCTTGCCGACATCGGTGGCGAGGTTTTGCCACGAACTCGGCTGGTACGGCTTGGTGTCGTAGGGGAGTGTCGGGGCGATCGAGCTCAGACGCGAATAGTCCTGCTCGGAGAAACCGGAGTACGGGGCCAGAATCAGGTCGGGTGCGGCATTGAGGATCTGCTCGAACAGAAGCTCACCGCTGTCGGAGTAGTACGGCGCCGGTGTGGGCAGCGGCTGGCCCGACTTCTCGAGTTCCGCGCGCGTCCAAGGGAGGAAGCCGTCGGCGTCGCCGGCCCACGAGTCCTTCTGCATTGCAATCGGAGTGACGCCGAGGGCGATGACAGTGTCGGCCGCTGCGGAATCGAGGGTGAGGATCCTGGTCGGTTCCTTGTCGATGGTGGTGCCGCCGAATGCGTGCTCGATCGTGACGGGGTATGCGCCGTCCTCGACAGCAGATGCCGACGAACTATTTTCCTGGGCGTCCGATGACGACTGCGTGCAGGCGGTCAGAGGCAGTGCGGCCGCCACCATCAGCGCAACGACAATTCGCCTCTTCCGTTGGGGACGAATTCTCTGACGGGCAGATCTGAACACGCGAAACTCCTCGGGATTGATCGGGGAAGTGCTTGCACGACTCAGCGCGGTACGCACATGAGAGCAGGCTTACCTAAGTGAATGTAGGGCGCGTGCGTGTAGCGAAGGGGCCAGCAGATGTCGACAACAGGTCAGGCTCGAGTCAGTTGACAGCGGCGAGCGCATTGCCAGGGGTGTAGCCGACCGTCTTACGAAAAGCAGCGATGAACGAGCTCGACGTCCCGTACCCGACTCGACGGCTGACGGCGTTCACACTCATCCCGGTCCCGAGCATGCCCAGTGCTGTGCTCATGCGAACCAGAGTGCGCCATTGCGCAAAACTCAGCGCAAGTTCCGCGGCAAAAATCCGGGTGACCGTGCGTCGGCTGAGGTTGAGAACGTGCGCCCACTGGTCGAGTGACCGATCGTCGGCGGGATCCGACAACACTTTGTCGACGAGTTGTCGAAGCCGGGGATCGCGGGGGATCGGTACGTCGAAGTGAGGTACCGATGCCGGGGTGAGGAGATCGACACAGACCTGCTGTGCCCGAAGGCGTTGTTCTGCAGGCATTCCGGTATGGGCGAGGTGTATCAGCAGTACCCGGGCTGCCTCACTCAAGGTCACGATGCACGGTTCGTTCCAGGTGGGAGTCCACAACTCGGGGGTGAAGAGAGTGGCGCGGAATGCGACGTGGGGATTGGCCTGACCTTCGTGGAGGACCCCGCGAGGGATCCACAGGCCGACGCCGGGCGTGACGGTCCAGAGTTGATTGTCGATGATCATGTTGACGACGCCGCGGTCGGACCAGATGAGTTCGTGCTCGGCATGAGCGTGCTGTGGCCACTGGGTGATGTGGTCGGTCTCGACGATGTACGTCGTCAGTTGGAACGGCGCCGGGACGGCGCGCGCCATCGGAGTGTGGCGGTCGGAATCCGACAGGTGGAGGCCACCGTCGATTTCACGAAGGGCAGGGATCGGCACCGCGGACTACCTCCAAAGCAAAGTTAGGTAAACCTTACACCCTGTTTGCTGGGCTCAGTGGCCCGCACCGAGATCGATGAGAAGCACGCCTGCCGCGATAAGGCCGATCCCCACGATCATGAGCTTGGTCAGCGGTTCGCGAAAGAGAATGCGGGATGCGATTGCAGTCAGCGCCACCCCGCAAGCAGTCCAGATGCCGTACGCAACGCCGATCGTCAGGCCCGCGTCGAGTGCGAGCGTGAGGAAAGCGAAAGCGGCGAGGTACCCCACGGTGACAACCGCGAGCCATCGTTTGTCGCTGCCGTCCTGCGACGCCATCCGTAGTGACAACGTCGCGGTGACCTCGGAAATAATTGCAGCGATCAGAAATACGAAGGTCATGCCGGGTCCACCGGCCCGCTGTCGGCAGCAACCTGGGAACCGAGTTCAACGCACAGGACTCCGCCGATGACCAGGGCAATGCCGACGCCCATGGTGGCTGTCAGCGGGTCGCCGAAAAGGAAAGTCGCGAACACCGCGGTCAGGACAACTCCGGTTGCGCCCCAGATTCCGTATGCAACACCGAGTCCCATGCCCTCCCGCAGGACGAACGACAACGCGGTGAATGCTGCGAGATATCCGCCGACGACCACGACGTACCAGGCGGGGTGATCGAGGGCCGCGCGCAGAGACAGAGTCGCAGACACCTCGGTCAGGATCGCGGTGATCAACAGGAGCCATTTCTTCACGGTTCGGATTCTGTCAGGCTCCACCGATTCCGGTCGCGCACTACGGTTGAGACATGACGTGCGTGCTGCTCGGCGGAATCCGCCAAGGTGACATCCGCCACGATGTGTCCGGTGGCGATATAACCGCGACGCCGATTCTCGACTGGGGCCACGATGACGTGGCTCGCCTCTACGAGGACATTGCAGAAGGTGCGATCCAGTCGGCGCAGGAGTTCCTGGTGTCGGCGCATCGCAGCGTCGCTGCAAATATTCGGCCGGTGTACGGCCTCGACGACCGGCAACCCGTCTCGGTGACATTGAGCCGAGGACGCGGATCCTGCAGTCAGAGACTGGCTGTCGTCGAAGCGTTGGCTCGCCGCCGAGATATCGCCACGCGAGTTCGCGGTCTCGTACTTCGTGGGGAGTTCTGGTACCCGAGATTTCGGCGTCTACATGCGGTGATTCCGAAGTCAGTGCTGCTGGCGTGGCCGGAATTTCTGGTCGACGGACGCTGGCAGGACATCTCCGAGATCGTTTCACCTGCGGTGGTCTCAGCGCTCGAACCGTTCACGAACACCGGCGAGGAGACACTGTTCGACGCGATCGGACGCGCTCCGATCAGTTGGGGCAAATCAATTTCGTGCGATTGCTTGGACTTCTCCGAATTCGTCGACCGTGATCTGGGCACCTTCGAATCTCGCGACAAGCTCTTCGAGGAATTCGGACAGACGATGTCGACCCCCATCAGAATTCTCGTCGATCCGGTTTTCCGGAACTGGAGTGCATCCGGCTGACGCGCGACGCGAGGTCTAGGCTGTTCTGCATGTCTGTGCGTACCCCATTGGTCCCTGGAACCGTCTCTCCCGTCCTCGCTGTGCCCTCGAAGATCGAGCGGCCCGAGTACGCGTGGAAGCCGACCGCCAAAGAGGGCAACGAGCCCTGGGTTCAGACGCCGGAGACGATCGAGGCGATGCGCATCGCCAGCAAGATCGCTGCCGGCGCGCTGCAGGAAGCCGGCAAGGCTGTCGCTCCCGGTGTCACGACCGACGAGCTCGACCGCATCGCACACGAGTTCATGCTCGACCACGGCGCATACCCGTCGACGTTGGGCTACAAGAGCTTTCCGAAGTCGTGCTGCACGTCTCTCAACGAGGTGATCTGCCACGGAATCCCCGACTCGACCGTGATCCAGGACGGAGACATAGTCAATATCGACGTCACCGCGTACATCAACGGAGTGCACGGGGACACCAATGCGACGTTCCTCGCCGGTGACGTGTCCGAAGAGAACCGCTTGCTCGTCGAGCGCACACACGAGGCAACGATGCGGGCCATCAAAGCCGTCAAGCCCGGCCGCGCGCTCAACGTGATCGGACGCGTCATCGAGTCCTACGCCCATCGGTTCGGGTACGGCGTCGTCCGGGACTTCACCGGACACGGAATCGGCGAGACCTTCCACAACGGCCTCGTGATCCTGCACTACGACGAGCCCGCGGTCGAGACGATCATCGAACCGGGCATGGTCTTCACGATCGAACCGATGATCAACCTCGGTGGTATCGACTACGAGATCTGGGAGGACGGCTGGACCGTCGTCACCAAGGACCGTAAGTGGACGGCGCAGTTCGAGCACACCTTGGTGGTCACCGAGACCGGTGCAGAGATTCTCACCCTGCCTTGAGTTCGGCGATGCGCGGCGCTCTGCTGGTAGCCGGCACTACTTCCGACGCAGGCAAGAGCGTTCTGGTAGCCGGATTGTGTCGCATGTTGGCGCGTCGAGGCGTCCGAGTGGCGCCGTTCAAGGCACAGAACATGTCGAACAACTCCGTGGTCACGCTGGACGGCGGAGAGATCGGCCGTGCGCAGGCACTTCAGGCGCGGGCATGCGGTCTGGAGCCGAGTGTTCGATTCAATCCCGTGCTGCTCAAGCCGGGGAGTGATCGCACTTCGCAACTGGTCGTTCGGGGCAAGGCGATGACCACGGTGGGTGCTCGCGATTACATGCAGCATCGGCAGTGGCTTCGCGCCGTCGTGGCCGAAGATCTCGAATCGCTTCGATCCGAGTTCGACGTCGTGATCTGTGAAGGCGCCGGTTCACCGGCCGAAATCAACTTGCGCGCAACGGATCTTGCCAACATGGGATTGGCTGAGGCTGCGCAGATTCCGGTCGTCGTCGTCGGTGACATCGATCGCGGCGGCGTCCTGGCCCATCTGTTCGGGACCGTTGCTGTGCTCTCGCCGAGCGACCAGGCATTGATCGCGGGATTTGTGATCAACAAATTCCGCGGTGACGTTGCACTGTTGGAACCCGGACTGGATCAACTGCGCAGCCTCACCGGTCGACCCACTCTCGGAGTGATCCCGTTTGCCGACGATCTTTGGCTCGACGCCGAGGATTCGCTTGGCGTCACCGGCAACGCCCCGGTAGGGCGCCCTGGCCCACCCGTCGGTTCGGCCTGGCTCACCGTTGCTGCGGTTCGGCTCCCCCGCATCTCCAACTCGACGGATGTCGAGGCGCTGGCATGTGAACCGGGCGTGGCAGTTTCGTGGGTGACCGATCCGTCGCGGATCCGCGACGCAGACCTCGTGGTGATCCCCGGTAGTAAGTCCACCGTGAGTGACCTCGAGTGGTTGCGGAGTACCGGCCTGGCTGACGAGATCATCGCCCGAGCGGGCCGCGGGCAGGCAGTGCTGGGAGTCTGCGGCGGATACCAGATGCTGGGTAATTCGATCGTCGACGACGTCGAATCAGGATCAGGGATCACCGCAGGACTCGGTCTGCTGGACCTCGACATCGAATTCGCTTCGGACAAAGTGCTGGCGCAGGTAACCGGTTCCGCCGACGGTATCTCGGTGTCGGGGTACGAGATTCATCACGGACGCGTCGTGCACAACGGGGACCGTCCATTGCTGGCGGACTCGGGCGGTGTGCCGGAAGGCAGTGTGCGAGGGTCTGTTCGAGGGACACACTGGCATGGTCTCCTGGAAAGTGACGACTTTCGGCGCAGCCTGCTGCGTGAGATCGCGGTTCCCGGTTTTGTTGCTGCACCCGGCACCTCGGTTGCCGCGGTGCGAGAACAGCAACTCGACCTTCTCGCTGATCTCGTCGAGCAGCACCTCGACCAGGATCTACTCGAGAAACTGATCAACGGTGGGGCGCCGATCGGGCTTCCCGTCATTGCCTCCGCACTCGAAGCCTGAGAGCGCTCCCGCGGGCGTCGACGTGGACGCGGTAGAATAGCCAGGCCTCACTCCCGCGACGGCTCCCTAGTAGGAGTGTGCGCGGTGACAGATCAATTCGACGGCTTGCTTACCGACTTCAGTGACGAGGTGCTGGTCGACTCGGCAATGCTCGGCGATCATGCGGCCTTCGACGTCATCGTCCGCCGATACGGCCCGCACTTGTATCGATTTGCCCGTCGACTCGTCACCAGTGAGAGTGACGTCGACGACATCGTCCAGGAAACCTGCGTTGCCGCCTGGCGCCAACTTCCGGGGTTTCAGCGGCGCTCGAGCATCAAGACCTGGTTGTTCGCGATCTGCTCTCGCAAGATCGCGGATGTCCATCGAAAAGTCGGCTCCTGCGCCGCCGATGTGGACGGACTTCGGGACGAAGTCGATACTCGATTGCGCGATCCGAGCGAGGAAGTATGCGGCACAGCATTTCTCGACGCTCTTGAAGCCGAACTCGATCGTCTACCGCTGCGTCAGCGCGCCGCCTGGGTCTTGCGGGAAGTGGAGGGCATGACGTATCCACAGATCGCAGTTGTCCTGGAACTGAGTCCGGACGCGGTTCGTGGCCAACACACTCGGGCGAGGCGGAATCTGGGTCTCGCGCTCGACCGATGGCGATGACGACTCGGCGGTTTGCCGGGTTCTGTCACCGAACTCACTCTCCTGACGGCCCGGGTAGCTGGAAGAATGCTTCGTCGTGGATACCGCTTTCGACCCCAGAGGCTTCGACCCGAGAACCGAGGATTCGGTGCCGTCGGTAATGCCGGACGATGCGACGGCAACGGGTGCTGACGTCGCCGTCGAGGCTGCGGAAACTCGGCTGACTGCAAGCGCGGTCCGGGAGTTGCTGGCAGCGCTCGGAGGAAGTATCGGCGACGAGGACGAACTCGTGGTTTTGCTCCAGCGCGCCGTCGAAATCGCGAACGACGCCATCGAGGGCGCCGACAGCATCGGCGTCACCATCGATCTGGCCGGGCAGACCTACACCGCGGTTCATACCGATTCGCGGACTCTGCGTGTCGACATCGAGCAATACGACGCCGGCGACGGACCATGTCTGCACGCCGCTCGAACCGGTGAAACCGTTGTCGTCGATGCCGAGACCAGCGCGGAACGCTGGCCGCGGTTCGCGGCGGCGGCGAAGGACGAAGGGATCAAGTCCTTTCTCGCGGCGCCGCTCTTCACACCGGATCAGCGACTGGGTTCGTTCAACCTGTACGGACGCGCCCCAGCGGCATTCGACCGCGTCGACGCGGATGTCATGGAGATTCTCACGACAACGGTGTCACGCGCGATCGGCGACTTCTCTCGTTTCAAGTCCGCCAAGGCGGTGGCTGATGCGTTGCAACGTGCGCTCGAGACCCGGGCGCCGATCGAACAGGCCAAAGGCATGCTGATGGCCATCCATCGGATCGACGCCGACACCGCATTTCACATGCTGCGCAAGCAGTCTCAGACGACGAATACCCGGTTGCGCGACGTGGCAGCCGAGATCGTCGAGACGTATTCGGCGCCGCCTACCGCTGTCTAGTTCGAGGGGGACCGACGTACAGCCTCGAGCGCGACGACGACGCCGGCGGCGACAACCACGTGCATCAGCGCGAGCATGACCGTGCTGGCGGCGTCGAAGTCCGCGGCAATGGTCAAAGCGATGGTGCCGAGCGCCACGACTGCACCCACGATCTGGGCGATGCGGATGATCGGCTCCCACTTCAGTGAGATCAACATTGCGACCGACAAACCGACCAGCAGTGGCACCACCGTCAATGTGATGACCCCACCAGGCGCGACGCTCGCCGGCTTTCCCTGATCTGTCATCTCGAAGGATCCGCCCAATGCGAGGCCGATCAACCACAGGATCAGATTGACGACGAGAGCAATTACCGTGGCGCCGAGTACGGCACGTGGCTTGGTGACGTGGAGGTTGTGTGCGGTTGACGTGATTGCAGACATGGTGTTCTCCCGGCTCGATGCGATGGTCTTGTGACGTCGCTCTGGTGAATAGACCCGCCGGCGGGCAGAAACTCATCGCTGAGGTTGACTATTGCCCGTCGACGACGGGCACTGCGGTGCCGGTGACCGAGATACCGCCGTCGACTGGGATGTCGACCTCGAGCACACTGGGACGCCCGACGTGTCGGCCCTGGTGGATGGTGATCCGCCGCGGAGTGGCCGCGGGTTCGAGTTTGCGCAGGTAACCGCCGGTCGACGCCGCTGCGGACCCGGTTGCGGGATCCTCGACGATGTTTCCCACCGGAAACAGATTTCGGGCTTCGAAGGTGTTGTCGTCGAGGGGGTGCAGGATTGTCACCGTGCCGGCCCACCCCTGCGCGTCCATCAGAATTCGCATTGCGGATGGATCGAAGGTGAACTCGTCGAATGTCGACTGATCACGAAGTACGACGATCGGGTGAGTGTTGCCGGCGTACGAAAGCATTGCGGGATACCGCGCGTCGAGCGCAGACGAATCGACGCCGATGAGCCCGAGCAGCGCTGTCAGTACAGCATGATCGATCGGCGAGACCGACGGTTCGACGCTGGTGAAGGTCGCGGTGGACCTTCCGTCCTCGTCGGTCGCCGTGTCGATGGATACCGGTCCGATCGGTGTTTCGAATGTGAAGGTTCCGTCACCGTCTCGCTCGGTGAGAGCGATGGCCGTCGCAATAGTGGCATGACCGCAGAACGGTACTTCGGCGATAGGGGAGAAGTACCGGATCCGGCTGTGGCGCGGGTTGCCTCCGAGTACCGGTTCGATGAGGAACGCCGTCTCGGCATACCCGACTTCGGCTGCAACGGATTGTAATTCGGAGTCGTCGAGCCCGCGGGCGTCGAGCAGCACGCCGGCCGGGTTACCGCCGGCCGGATCCGAACTGAACGCAGTCAGCCGGAGGATGTCGCGAGAAGTTGCCATGTCGACCATCTTTGTCCGCTGTCGTCCATCGGGGGAAGAGACATCGCGCGATTGCGGTCCGCGATCTTCGAACTGGACTGCCTCCGGAACAAACCGGCCGCACGGCGTCGTTGGTGCAGATATGAGCAATGACACAGACACCGACGACGGGTTGTTCGCACTCGTGGCCCAGGGAAAACAAGGCGTGCTGGCAACCGTCAAGCGTGACGGCCGCCCACAGTTGTCCAACATCATTTACCGCTGGGACGTCGAGTCGAAGACGGCTTCCGTGTCCATCACAGCCGATCGCGCCAAGAGTAAAAATGCGATCCGCGATCCGCGGGTTTCCCTCCAGGTCAGCGCGCCCGACTTCTGGAGCTACGCCGTGATCGAAGGACTTGCCGTGGTGACACCCGTCGCGGCCGATCCTCACGACGAAGTGTCTGATGCACTGGTCGAACTGTACCGGGACATCAGCGGCCAGGAGCATCCTGATTGGGAGGAGTACCGCGAAGCAATGGTTGCGGAGCGTCGACAGATCCTCACGGTGCGCGCTGATCACGTCTACGGAATGACGAGGCTCCCCAAGCCATCCGGCACCTGAACTGCGTTCGTTCAGGTAGGAGATAACGTTACGAGTTAATATGTAATGGTGAAAACCGAGTCTCCCGCCCGTATCGGACGACCGCGCGACCCAGGCAAGGACGAGGCTGTGCTGCTTGCAGCTCGCACACTGCTGGCCGAAGTCGGGTATCAGCAGACGACCATTTCGGCGATTGCCAGGACTGCCGGTGTCAATACGCCGGCCATCTACCGTCGCTGGTCGTCACGGGAAGCCCTGATCGAAGAAGCAGTGCATGGACCGGGCGGACATCCATTGCCTCGGTCGACCGGTGATTTGCGGGTGGATCTGACGACGTGGGTGCACATCTTCCTGGTCCGCGCTGCCCGCCCCGCAGCGCGGGCCGGAGTTCCTGGCCTGCTTGCCGATTCGCGGACGGCGGAGGCGCGACAACGTCTGTTGGCTATCGGTGCGCCGGTTCGTGCAGCGTTTCAGGATCTGCTGGACGACGCGGTGAGGCGTGGTGAGATCCCGGCAGGTGCAGATGCGATGTTCTTGTTCGATCTGCTGGCCGGAACGACGACAATGCAGGGGCTGACCCGTGGGCTCGAGGGTCAGGACGGCTTTGTAGATGCCCTCGCACGATCTCTGTACGTCCTGGCTGCGCATCCGGCCGACGCCGTCGGGACGGAAGCGGTGGGGCAATGATCTCGGTTTCGGTGGACGGCGGCGTTGCCGTCGTGACCCTCGACAGGCCTGACAAACGGAATGCCTTCAACAAGCACATGGGTCGAGAATTGGGGCAGGCGTACCGAAAGCTCGACGAAGACGATTCCGTTCGCGTGATCGTGCTGACCGGTGCGCCACCAGCATTCTGCGCGGGTGCAGATCTTGGCGACGGCGCCGGCACCTTCGATTCACCTGACGGCGAGCAGTTTTCGTCATCACCGGTGGATCCGCCGGCGTTCGAGTTGCGAAAGCCGGTCATCGCAGCGGTGAACGGACATGCGATCGGAATCGGCCTCACCATCGCGATGCAGGCCGATATCAGAATCTTTGCAGCTGACGCCAAGTATGCAATTCCGCAGGTTCGCCTCGGTGTGTTGCCGGATGCGATGGCGCATTGGACGGTTCCGCGCGTCGCCGGAACGGCTGTGGCCGCCGACATCCTTTTGACTGGAAGGACGTTCGACGGAGCCGAGGCAATCGCGCTCGGGTTGGGTAGCCGTTGCCTGCCCGCTGACGAAGTGCTTTCGGCGGCGTTGGTGATCGCCCGAGACATTGCGACGAACACTGCACCGATGTCGGTGGCGCTCTCGAAGCGACTGCTCTGGCAGAGCCAGAGCAGCAGCTGTCGACCAGAGACGGTGGCGGCCATCGAAACGGACCTGCATCTACGCGTCATGGGGAAGCCGGACGCGGTGGAAGGTGTTCGTGCATTAATGGAACGGCGCACGCCTGTGTGGGTTTCGCGCTTGTCCGCCGAGTGGCAGGAAATCCCGTCGGAATGATTCGGGAGCCTTGCGGAAAATCACACGCGGACGACTACGCGTCTCGCAGCAACTGTTCGAGACGATGTTTGCAGAACGCGGTGATATCCGTATGTTCGCCGAGTTGGAGATGCGTGGACAGGCGCAGGAGCGGAACAGCGAGTAGAACCGCAGCGAGTACCTCGTTGAACAAAAGGTTCTCGACCCTCCAGCCGGTCAGTTCCTCGTAGCGGGCAATGGTCTCTTCTCGGCTGGGAGTGCCTGGCAAAGGTGTGTGTCCCTCGAATTCGCTACACGCCCAATCGAGAAACAACAGCCAGGCGAGGTCGGCCTCGTGATCGCCGAGGTAGGCCATCTCCCAGTCGAGAACCCCGGCGATCGACTGGTCCGGACCATAGAGGATGTTCGACATCCGGGCATCGCCCCAGCACAGTGTCACATGTTCGGGTTGGTAGATATTCTCCCTCAGCCAGGCCAGTGCTTTGTCGAATATCGGCGGTAGGTCCGGCGATGCCCAACGAACGGCCCAGTCGAGGTAGTTCACCGCCTGTTCGACCGGATGGGTGCCGAACTTGGGGTAGGCGAGGAATCCGAGTTCGAGCTTGTCCGGGTCCAAGCGATGAATCTGCGCAATCGTCTCGACGCATCCCCACCACATCTTCGCTCGGCCTGCCTCATCGGCTTCGAAGTATGTTCCGGCACTGTGATACGACGGAAAGTCGCTGGGCGCCTCGGCATTACCGATGCGGTCCATGACGTAGTAGGGGCTGCCGAGTGGGTTGTCGCCGCTGTCGATCCACCGAACGTGGGGGACTGCGAGGTCGGACTTCGCGAGCCTTTGTGTCACGAGGAACTGGCGGCGGAGATCGTAGTCGGGGAACAGCGAAACCTCCGGTGGACGCCGGAAAACAAAACCACTCGACTCGCCAGTGGCGCCATCGAGGTCGAACAGGTATGTCTCCGTCGAGAATCCGCGTTCGGTGCGCTTGAAGTTGACGATCTTGGCGCCCCGAGTACCCGGAATGTGCTCCCGGACAAGTGGTTCAAGGGCGGGTGCGATGTCTTCTGCGGCTGTTCGGTCAGTCATTGTTCGTACCTGTCCGTGTGTTGCTCCAATCGGTGTACCCGTAGCGGGGATTCACGCCCATGAAGACCATTTCCACGAGCCCGTATCCGACTTTGTCTCCCATGCGGACCTCGCACAGCGTCTCGCTGAGCATGCTCACCTGCCGGATTTCATCGAGGTTCGTGATGTCGACGGTGAAGCTGTCGCTGAAGTCCTTGCCGCGGTACATGCCGGAGGCGTACCCCCGGTACTCGTCGTAACCGGCCAGTCCGGGCCAGAAATCGCACACTGGATTCACCTCGATCACATCGGTGGTCCGGTCCGCTCGGTGCACGGTGAAAGTGCCGGATTCGACCACCCGCATGTCGTCACGGAATTTCAGGTCGTGCTCGACGTCGATGATCGGTAGCGCGTCCTTGCCGGAACCGATCGGGAAGAGCACCTCGCCCTCGAACTGCCAGCGCGCGCCGGTACTGGTTTCGCGCTGCGCGAAATGCACTACCTCGTCGTCGAATTGGAATATCCCCATGTAATAGAGGACTCCGTCCGGAACCTCGGACGGCTGCAGGTTCGCGCCCTCGGACAGACTGCCGCCGCCACCGCCGTGTCGTACGCCCCACGAGTGATCGCGGCCGAACCACCAGTTGTCGGGATCGATGTCGATGCGGGTGCCGTCGATTTCGATCCAACCCGTGATGGTGCCGTTCTGGTAGAAGCGTCGGGCGTCTTCGCGAACGCGGCCGCGCGTGCGATGGAACGCTGCCGTCTGCTCGTACACCGGGAAGTCGCCGTGGAAGTCGAGTTGCAGGCTCAATCCGTGTTCGTTTGCGTCGACCGTGGAACGTACCTGGCGGAGTGGTTCGACGATTTCATAGGTGTACGGCCCCACACTCCACGCTGCCAGTCCTCCGGTCTGAGGGTTCAACTCGGTGGACAGGCGCACCACGCGGGCTTCCTCACCCTTGCGCGTCACCATCGCGTAGGCGTCGAGGACGTTGCGGTTCGGGTATTTGGCCAGTCCCGTCATGATGCTGATCTCGCCCGTTTTGTCGAAGCCGTACATCACGATGCGTTCGGTCCAGCGCAGGTCACTTTGGGAGACGTGGTCGAGTGTCGTCGGGAGTTGATGAATGAGTAGTTCGTCGTGCGGTGTGATCACAGTCGGTCCTTGTGTCGACGGAGTGGGGTGTCCACAATCTATTACGGAGCGCTACGCAACGTAATGGTTTTCGGCGAAACAGGTCGGGTACTGTCCGCAGTTGTGGACGAACGCAGAGATCGACGTATCGGCACCGTCGGAGTGGGGCGCCCTCGAGATCCGCAGGTGGACGACGCCATTCTCACCGCCGCCCGCGAGTTGCTGGCGGAGCAGGGTTACCAGAAGACCACGATCACAGCCATCGCGCGACGGGCTCAACTGGGCACTGCCGCAATTTATCGGCGCTGGGCGACCAAGGAATCCATCATCGAGGATGCGGTCTTCGGAATGCAGGATGCTGCGCTACCGGTGACCACGTCGAATTTGCGTGACGACATGCAGGCCTGGACGAGATGGTTCCTCGCGAGAGTTGCCGAACCGGCAACGCGCGCAGCGATTCCCGGCCTGCTGTCGGCCTACCATCAGGAAGACGGCGCCTACGAACAACTGGTTCGGAGATCGGAAGACCCGGCCCGGCTCGCGCTCGCCGAGCGCGTGCGTGTCGAATTTCCCGAGCGGTCCGACGCGGAAATCGCGTCGACCGCCGATGTGGCCTTCGACATTCTCGTTGCAACCACCATCGTGCGGGGCCTCACGAGTGGCCTCGCCGACGGTGACGCGTTCTGCGCGCGCACTGCGGACGCACTGGTTCTGCTGGTTACGTCGACGGGAACCGAGATCAGCCGGCACCGAGATCAGCCGGCAATGAGGGGCTGACCGAGGCGCTTCCTCCGGTCAGGCGCTCGGCGCTTCGCCCACCCCCCACCTCGAGCGAACGGTACATCGGTCGCCTCAGATGCGCCGAAAGCCACTTTCGCTCAGGGGAGAGGCGGTGCAGAGCGAACAAATCGGACTCGCCGGCGGTGGTGAGAATGTATGAGTGGTCATACTTCTGTCGACTCCAGGGTCCTCCACAGTGTGGATCGCGTACCGTTTCCAGACATGGAATTGACTCGAGTAGCGGTGGGCAGTGGTTCGTGCACCGTTCGGATCGACGGGCCGGTCAGCAAGCATGCGGTACTCCTGCTCCCCGGCAAGGGCGACCCCGTCGACTTGTACGACGATGTGTGTGAGCGACTGCACCATTCGGATCTGCGGACCGTCGCGGTGGAATCGATCGAGAATCTCGACGAGACCTCGGCAGTGGTACTTCTGGACGAGTTGAACATCGCCTGGGTGAATCTGGTCGGTCACCGGGAGGGCGCCGATCTCGCGTGGCTGTTGGCTGCACGTCAGTTCGGCCGCTTCGCGAGTTTGATCGCCGTGGACCGTGGACATCCGTCGGCGAGCGATATTGCCGGCGTACCGCCGGTCGAGGTTCCGACCACCGTAGTCGTGGGCAGTGGAGGTCGGGCCATCGCCGACGCCAGCGGTCGTTTCGTGTACTCCGACTTCCGCGTGACGGAACTTCCGGGTGTCGACGACGTCGTCAAGTCGGCACCGGCCGAACTCGCAACCGAGATCGTGCTGCGTACCAGCCCCTGGTGAAACTCTGACCTACGAAAAGGCGGGCACTCCCACTGCGCGGAGTGCCCGCCTTTTCGGCGTCATTAGGGCTGCGGGGCTCAGATGTCGAGGCCGAGCAGCGCGTTCTCGACCACTTCGGCCAGGGCCGGGTGGATCCAGTACTGGCCGCGTGCCATGTCCTGAGCCGACAAACCGAAGCTCATCGCCTGAATGAGCGGCTGGATGACGGTCGGAGCCTGCGTACCCATGACGTGGGCACCCAGGATGCGTCCGGTGCCGCGTTCGGCGATCACCTTGCAGATGCCCTCCTGATCCTCCATCGCCCAGCCGTACGCGACGTCGCCGTATGCCTGCACCTTGACGGTGATGTCGAGTTCGGCGTCGCGAGCCTGCTTCTCCGTCATTCCGACGTCGGCGATCTGCGGGTCGGTGAACACGGCTGCCGGCACGAAGCGGTGATCGGTGCTGCGAAGCCCGGACGTGTCCTTCCAAGCGTCCTGAAGCAGGTTGTGCTGAACAACGCGCGCTTCATGGTTGGCGACGTGCTTGAGCTGGTACGGCGACGAGACGTCACCGAGTGCGAAGACGCCCTCGGCGGTGGTGCGTTGGTATTCGTCGACCACGACCGAGCCCTTGTCGTCGAGTTCGACGCCGGCCTTGTCGAGACCGAGTAGGTCACCGTTCGGCTGACGACCCACCGCGACGAGGAGAACGTCACCGGAAACGACTGTGCCGTTTGCCAGTTCGACGGCAATGTTGTCGCCGTCGCCGCGTACCGACGTGAGGGGGGAGCCCAGATGGACGTCCCACTTCTGTTCGGCCAACTCGGTGAAGCGCTCGGAGATCTCGTCGTCGAGGTGCCGCAGCAGTCTCTGGCTGCGACCGATGATCGACACGCGAGAACCCAACGCGGAGAACACGTGTGCGAACTCGGTGGCAATGAATCCTGAGCCGACGATCACCAGGTGCTCGGGAAGTTCGGGCAGTCGCATGATGTCTTCGTTGGTGTAGTACTTCACACCACTCGACGCGATCTCTTCCGGGATGATCGGACGCGAACCGGCAGCGATGACCACCTGGTCGGCGGTGATCGTCTCGCCGGTTCCGGTGTCGATCGTCTTGTCGCCGGTGAACGTGGCGTGGCCGCGGTAGACGGTGGTGTTGGGACTGTCTTCGCTGCGGTACCGCTCACCACCTGCGGAAATGGGATCGATGCGGCCGAAGACGCGCTTGACGATGTCGGACCAACGGACGCCGTCGAGCGTGGCGTCGACGCCGTACTTCTCGGCAGTGGTGATGGTGCGTGCCACCTCGGCGGCGTAGACGAACATCTTGGTCGGGATACACCCGACATTGAGACACGTTCCGCCGAAGGTGCCCTCTTCGAGGATTGCGATCTTCTTGCCGTCGAACCGCTCGTCGGGCAGCGAGTTTCCGGATCCGCTGCCGATGATTGCAAGGTCGTAGTGCGTCACTGCGCGATCTCCTGTGTGTTGCTTGCTGTGCTTGCCGAACTTTCTGCGGCCGGAGTGAGGTGGCCGTCGAGCCACTCCAGCCACAGGTCGAGTTCGGAAAAGGCTGTGGCCAAGGGCTTCTCGGTCGAAAGAAACACGTCGTGACGGGCGCCGTCGATCGGGACGATGGTGGTGCGATCGCCGAGGCAACCCGCCCAGCGTGCGATCTGCTTGACGTCGAGAACGGAATCGGCGAGGTCGACGCTCGGGTTGTACGCCTTGGCGAACTGCGACTTCTTCGAGCGCAGAATCAGCGCAGGCACTCCGATGTCGAGGCCGCGGTGAAGTTTCGCGTGACCCGCTCGGACGGCCCGCATCCAGCCGAAGGTGACGGGGCAGCCGGCCAGCGGCTTCCAGTCGAGGTTGTAGTCCCACACTCCGTTTGCCGAAACATGAAGGCTGGAACCGTAAGTCGGTAGTCCGGTTCCCGGGATCACCGTCTTCGCCGATACCCGTCCGAGGGCGTCGATCGCGGTGGTTCCCACGTTACGCACCACCGAGGGGCCCTGAAGATCGAACCAGGGACTGTTGAGCACCAGCCCGCAGATTCCGGCACCGTCGCTGCCACCGGGCTTGCGCTGCAAACGGTTCAGCCACAGCGGGACGATCAGACCGCCGGTCGAGTGCGCCATGAGCAGCACCTCGCTCCCGTCGGTCTCGCTGCGGACGATGCGCAGCGCCTCGTTCAGTTCGGCGTCGTAGAGCGCAAGGTCGGAGACGTAGTGCGCCGTGTGTCCCGGCTTGAGGGATCGCCCGCACTTGCGCAAGTCGAGTGCGAAGAATGCGTAGCCCTGCTCGGCAAAATGCTCGGCCAGGTGCTTCTGGAAGAAGTAGTCGGTGAATCCGTGCACGTACAAGACGGCACGACGTGTCTTCACCGCCTCCTTCCGCGGTTGGTAGCGGACCAGTGTTGCGTCCACCTCGCCTTCGCCGTCCGGATCCGTTCCGAGCGGGATCGTCAGCTGCTGATATCCGTCACCGAGGACGTCTGGAACCCAAGTAGTCACAAATCACAATCTAATCGTCGTTTCGGGTGCGCGTTGTAGAGCACAATTGGGGGTGGTGAACCGCGCGAGTACGCACGGGTAACCTATTCGGCGTAACACAGCAGGCGGATGCGCGCACGGCTAATGACAAGGAAGTCGATTCTCCAGTGTCGAATCAGAACGCGGTAGAGACGAAGACGGATGTAGTGCTCGTGGGCGCAGGCATCATGAGCGCCACGCTGGGTGCATTGCTGCGCCAGCTGCAGCCCGATTGGTCGATCTCGACCTTCGAGCGGCTCGATGCCGTCGCAGCCGAGAGCAGCGACCCCTGGAACAACGCGGGAACCGGTCACTCCGCCCTGTGTGAGCTCAATTACACCCCGGAGAACTCCGACGGCACGGTCGACATCAAGAAGGCCGTCAACGTCAACGAGCAGTTCCAGGTGTCCCGCCAGTTCTGGGCACACGCGGTCGAGCAGGGCGTCCTGACCCAGCCCAAGGAATTCATCAACCCCATCCCACACGTGAGCTTCGTTCACGGTGAGGCCAACGCCAAGTACCTGCGTGCTCGCTACGACGCACTTGCCGGCCATACGCTCTTCCGCGGCATGGAGTACATCGACGATCCGGCCGAGTTCAGCGAGCGTTTGCCGCTCATGGCCAAGGGACGCGACTTCTCCGATCCCATCGCCCTGAACTGGAGCCAGGACGGCACCGACGTCGATTTCGGAGCGCTCACCAAGCAGCTCATCGGCTACATCGGTAAGACCGGCGGCAAGATGTACTTCGGCCACGAGGTCACCAACCTGACCCAGAACTCGGACAAGTCCTGGACCGTCAAGGTCACCAACCGTCGCACCGGTGAAAAGCGCACCGTTCGCTCGCGCTTCGTGTTCGTCGGTGCCGGTGGCGGCGCCCTGCACCTGCTGCAGAAGTCCGGCATCAAGGAAGCCAAGGGCTTCGGTGGCTTCCCGGTCAGCGGTGCTTTCCTGCGATGCACCAACCCCGAACTCATCGACCAGCACAGCGCCAAGGTCTACGGCAAGGCTGCCGTCGGCGCCCCGCCCATGTCGGTGCCGCACCTCGACACCCGTGTCATCGGCAACAAGCCGGGACTGCTGTTCGGCCCATACGCCGGATGGTCGCCGAAGTTCCTCAAGCAGGGTCGCGTCACGGACCTGCCCGGCTCGGTCAAGCCGAACAACATCCTCTCGATGCTCGGCGTCGGCGTCAGCGAGCTCGGCCTGGTCAAGTACCTGGTCAGCGAACTCGCCAAGAACGAAGCCGGTCGCATCTGGGATCTGCGTGAATTCGCGCCCAAGGCGCAGGCTCAGGACTGGGAGCTCATCACCGCGGGCCAGCGCGTCCAGGTGATCCGCCGTGCCAAGGGCAAGGGCGGCGTCCTCGAATTCGGTACCGCTGTGGTCGCCGCTGAGGACGGCTCCATCGCCGGCCTGCTCGGCGCTTCGCCCGGTGCGTCCACGGCCGTCCCGGCGATGCTGGACGTACTAGAGCGCTGCTTCCCGACCGAGTTCCAGGGTTGGAAGGGCAAGCTTCGTGAGATGGTTCCGTCCATCGGCGTCAAACTCACTGACAACGAAGGCCTGTTCAACCAGGTCTGGGATTGGTCCTCGAAGGTTCTCGAGCTCGATTCCGCTGGTGCTTCCGAATCGGCTCCGGTCGCGGATACCGTCGCGACTGTGTGATAGTCCAACCCATGACGGCAACAGCAGCTTTGAAGCGTTCATGGGCACTCGACCTCGACAACAAGACGTTCTACGAGTTGTTGAAGCTTCGAGTGGAGGTCTTTGTCGTCGAGCAGGCCTGCCCGTATCCCGAGTTGGACGGGCGGGACCTGCTGACGGAAACACGCCACTTCTGGCTCGAGCAGGACGGCCAGGTGGTGTGCACACTCCGTCTGCTCGAAGAGCACGACGACGGAAACAAGAGCTTCCGAATCGGACGCCTCTGCACGTCGCGTCAGGCTCGCGGCCAGGGCCACACGACCCGCCTCCTGCAGGCCGCACTGGCCGAGGTCGGCGAAGCGCCGTGTCGGATCAACGCCCAGACCTACCTGGTCGAGATGTACGCCAAGCACGGATTCAAGGCTGACGGCGAAGAGTTCATCGAAGACGGCATCCCGCACACCCCGATGCGCCGTGGCGGGGGAGAGCCTTTCGTGGCTGTCAGCTAGTTTGTCGGAGATTTGACCCTGGTCGGCTCGTGGAAAAGCGAGCCGACTAGGGTTTTTTCGATACCGAATGTTCGCGGGGAAGTCCTGTTCGATCCAGGCGCGGTCCCGCCACTGTGAAAGATCTCTCCTCTACCGACTGACCGGGAGATCTCAGCCAGGTTGCCGCGACATTCGAGTGCAGCCAAATTCTCGGCGAGGAAACCGAGAGGTGGAGGGATATCGACGTGCGAAGTGAAGAAGATCGACCAGTGGCGGGCTTCCCGTTCAGTGCTGTGGTCGGCCAGGATCAATTGCGGTTGGCGCTGATTCTGTGTGCTGTGCATCCGGGGATCGGTGGAGTCCTGGTCCGCGGTGAGAAGGGAACTGCCAAGTCGACGGTCGTGCGCGCGCTGACTGCGCTGCTGCCCGCCGTCGACGACGCCGGAACGACACGACCGGCCCGCTTGGTGGAACTGCCCGTCGGCGCCACCGAGGACCGAGTGATCGGGTCCATCGACCTCGAGAAGGTTCTCCGCGACGGTGAGCGCGCTTTCCAACCTGGACTGCTCGCCGCCGCTCACCAGGGAGTTCTGTACGTCGACGAGGTGAATCTGCTTCACGACCACCTGGTCGACGTGCTTCTCGACGCCGCGGCGATGGGTCGCGTTCACATCGAGCGTGACGGAATCTCCCATTCGCACCCGGCCAAATTCGTACTCGTCGGCACGATGAATCCCGAAGAGGGAGAACTGCGTCCACAGTTGTTGGACCGTTTCGGACTGGCGGTCGATGTCGCAGCTTCCCGCGACGTCGACGTACGCATGGAAGTCGTGCGTCGCCGGCTCGACTACGAGCGCGACCCCGAGGCGTTTGTCGCTCGGTACGAATCCGCCGATGAGGAGCTCGCGGCCGAAATCCTCACGGCGCGTGAGAAACTGGACTCGGTCGAGCTGAGCAACCGCGAGCTGCGTCGTATCGCCTCACTGTGTGCGTCGTTCGACGTCGACGGTATGCGCGCGGACCTGGTGCTGGCGCGCACCGCGACCGCCCACGCTGCCTGGCGAGGCGACAGCGAGGTCACTGCGGAGGACGTGCGAGTGGCTGCGGAACTGACGCTGCCGCATCGCCGCCGCCGCGATCCGTTCGACGAGCCCGGCTTGGATCAGCAGCAGTTGGACGATGCACTCGAGCAGGCCGATCAGGACGCCCAGTCGCAGGTAGAGGACGACGCGCGCGACGGAGAGCCCGAACCTCCCGAGAATCCCGAAGACCATGGCCCTGACGAAGACCGTGGCCAGGAAGATGGTGGCCCCGAAGACGGCGGTCCTGAAGACGAGGGTCCGGACGACGACGGCCCGGAAGACCCTGACGGACCTGGTGGGGGAGTACGCGCTACCGATCGCCCCTCGGCGCCACCGGCCGGCGAATTCAAGGCCAAGCTCCTCGAGGTTCCTGGTGTCGGCGAAGGTGCACCGGGACGCCGCTCGCGGTCCATGTCGCCGCGTGGACGAGTCGTGCGGTCCACGCGGGAACGTGGCCACGGATTGCATCTGACGAGCACGGTCTTCGCCGCGGCCGAGTCTCAAGTTGCCCGTGGTCGCACTGCTGGACGGCTGCGGCTGGCACCTGCTGATCTCCGCGGCGCGATTCGTGAAGGGCGAGAAGGCAATCTGATCGTCTTCGTTGTCGACGCGTCGGGATCGATGGCAGCACGCGACCGCCTCTCCGCGGTCACCGGTGCGGTTGTCTCGTTGCTCCGCGACGCCTATCAGCGCCGCGACAAGGTCGCGGTCATCACTGTCCGTGGTCGTGAAGCAGAGCTCGTACTGCCGCCGACCTCTTCGGTGGACATCGCCGTCCGTCGCCTGCAGTCGATGCGGACCGGCGGCAAATCCCCACTCGCAGAGGGATTCCTGCGTGCTCGCGAAGTGGTTCTGCGTGAACGGCTTCGTGACCCGCAGCGCCGCGCCCTCGTCGTCACGCTCACCGACGGCCGGGCTACCGGCGGCAAGGACGCGCTGCACCGCGCCCGCGTCGCCGCGCATCTTCTTGCCGACGCGTCCGTCGCTTCCATCGTCGTCGACTGCGAGACCGGCCTCGTGCGTCTGGGGCTGGCAGCCGAGTTGGCCCGAGAACTACGTGGCGGTTACGTCCGCCTTGCCGAATTGTCAGCGCAGCAGGTCGCGGGTGTCGTCCGCGCCGCAGCCTAGATCCCAGCTCAGGAGTTCACGATGCCCAAGGGTGTTCCCGAGACAGTTCCCGACGACGGTCTGACCACGCGTCAGCGTCGTAACGCGCCGGTACTTGCCGTGCACACCGGCCCGGGAAAGGGTAAGTCCACCGCCGCTTTCGGCATGGCGCTGCGTGCCTGGAATCAAGGGTTCGACATCGGCGTGTTCCAGTTCGTGAAGAGTGCCAAGTGGAAGGTCGGCGAGGAAGCCGCGTTCCGCGCGCTCGGAAACCTGCATGACGAAACCGGCGTCGGTGGGCCGGTGCAGTGGCACAAGATGGGCGAAGGTTGGTCATGGACACGCAAGGCCGGTAGCGAGGAAGATCATGCTGCTGCCGCTGCGGAGGGTTGGCAGGAGATCGCGAGAAGGCTTGCAGGCGAAGAGCATCGATTCTACGTCCTCGACGAGTTCACGTACCCGCTCAAGTGGGGTTGGGTGGACGTGGACGAGGTAGTGCAGACACTGCGCGATCGCCCAGGCAACCAGCATGTTGTCATCACGGGGCGTGATGCCCCGCAGGCGCTGATCGACGCCGCCGACCTCGTGACCGAAATGACGAAGATCAAGCACCCGATGGATGCCGGCCGAAAGGGTCAACGGGGCATCGAATGGTAAGTCCTTCCACTCCGGCCGTGGTGATCGCCGCTCCTGCCTCGGGTAGCGGAAAGACCACGGTGGCAACGGGATTGATCGGCGCGCTGCGACGGTCCGGAAGCAGCGTTGCACCCTTCAAAGTGGGGCCGGACTACATCGACCCGGGTTATCACGGACTCGCGGCAGGGCGGCCCGGACGCAACCTCGACACTGTCCTGGTCGGCCCGGATCGCATCGGACCGCTCTACCGGCATGGAACCGCCGGCTGCGACATCGCCGTGGTCGAAGGTGTCATGGGTCTGTTCGACGGAAAGATCGACGAGGCCAACTCGCAGCCGTCGGCGGAGGGATCGACGGCGCAGGTCGCGTCGATCCTCGGTTCGCCGGTAGTCCTCGTGATCGACGCCCGTGGGCACAGTCAGAGTCTGGCCGCCGTACTCCACGGCTTCGCGACCTACGACGCAGGTGTGCGCATCGGCGGCGTCATTCTCAATCGCGTCGGGAGCGCTCGTCACGAGCAGGTGTTGCGTCATGCGTGCGACAAGGTCGGCGTCGCAGTGCTCGGAGTTGTGCCACGGTTGACGGAACTCGAAGTTCCCTCCCGGCACCTCGGTCTGATTCCGGCGGCCGAGCACGGCGCCGCCGCTGTGGCCGCAGTGGACGCGATGTCCGACTTGATTGCCTCGCACGTCGAACTGGACGCTGTTCGTGCACTGGCCGCCTCGAACGTGGGTGCAGCTGCATGGGATCCGGTTGCCGAGGTCGGCGCACACGCAGAGTCTCGCCCTGTGGTTGCCATGGCGGGCGGCCCGGCCTTCACCTTCGGCTATGCCGAGCACCGTGAACTCCTGACTGCCGCCGGCGCGGACGTGCAGGTGTTCGACCCGTTGCGTGACGAGCTTCCCGCGGGAACTGCTGCTCTTGTCCTTCCTGGCGGGTTCCCGGAAGAGCATGCGGTGGACCTCGCGGCCAATACCGTTCTGCTGCAGCAGGTTCGTGACCTGGCGGACGGCGGTGCGCCGATCCACGCCGAGTGTGCCGGTCTGCTCTACCTCGCTCGCAGCTTGGACGGTCACAGCATGGCCGGTGTTGTCGGGGTGGATGCCACATTCGGGAAACGCCTGACCCTCGGGTACCGCGAAGCAGTGGCGATCAGCGACTCCAGCCTCTTCGAAGCAGGCTTCCGCGTCACCGGTCACGAGTTCCACCGAACGTCTCTCGTCTCGGCAGACGCGGACGGTTGCGGAAGTGCGTGGGGGTGGCGGCCCTGGGACGGCGGCAGTGTCCGCGAAGGATTTGTTCGCGGCGGCGTCCACGCGTCGTATCTCCACACTCATCCGGTGGGGCAGCCCGAATCGATCGCGAAGTTCGTCGATGCCGCACGGGGATGACCTCTGTATAGGCGTTGGATTCACGACGAGCGCCACCGCGAAGGACATCGTCGCTGCGGTGAACGCGGTGCTGCAGGAGCGAGCGAGGATCGTGGTCCTCGCCACTGCGACCGGCAAGGCGGCGTCTGCAGCTCTGCTCGCTGCCGCCGATGAACTGAACGTCCCGATTGTGAGTTTCGACCCGGACGTACTTGGGCGAGTTCAGGTTCCGTCACCGTCGACTCGCGTCGAGCACGCGATCGGGACGGCAAGCGTCGCGGAAGCGGCGGCGATCCTCGCCTCCGGGGGCGGCCCGCTCCTAGTGGCCAAGACTGCCAGGGATGGAGTGACCGTGGCGGCGGCCCGTAAAGTTCCCTCCAGCTTGAACAATTCTGACGACGAAACGGAGTGCGAGTGAGCGAGTCCACCGCAGACGAGACCAACTACTTGGTCGGCCTCAACCTGACCGATCGACGCGTGGTCGTGTTCGGTGGCGGCACTGTGGCTCAGCGCCGACTCGGACTGCTGGTCGCCTCTGGTGCCCGTGTTCACGTCATCAGTCGCGCGTTCACTCCAGCCGTCGAAGGTATGGCCACGGCCGGGCAGATCACGGTCGAAGAGCGCCCGTACGCCGACGGCGACCTCGAAGGTGCGTGGTATGCCATCGCCTCGACCGACGAGCCGGAAACCAATGCGGCGATCGTCGCCGAGGCGGAGCGTCGCCACATCTTCTGCGTGCGCGCCGACAACGCGAAGCACGGTACCGCGGTAACTCCCGCCAGCGCCGAGTACGACGGTATGAGTATCGGAATTCTTGCCGGCGGCGATCACCGTCGTTCGGCAGCAGTCCGCACCGCGGTCGTCGAAGGTCTTCAGTCGGGCGTGCTCGCCGATACGGCCGAGCCGGCCGCTGCGGGCGTTGCTCTCGTCGGTGGTGGCCCCGGTGACCCCGACCTGATCACCGTGCGTGGACGCCGTTTGCTCGCACGCGCTGACGTCGTCGTGGCCGACCGATTGGCTCCGCCGGAGTTGCTCGCCGAACTGGGTCCGGACGTCGAGGTGATCGACGCCGCGAAGATCCCGTACGGCCGTGCCATGGCTCAGGAGGCCATCAACGCCGCGCTGATCGACAACGCGAAGGCAGGCAAGTTCGTGGTCCGCCTCAAGGGCGGGGACCCGTACGTCTTCGGGCGGGGATACGAAGAACTCGAAGCGTGTGCCGCTGCCGGCGTTCCGGTGACCGTAGTGCCCGGAATCACGAGCGCGATCTCGGTCCCGTCGGCCGCAGGCATCCCGGTGACCCACCGCGGCGTCACCCACGAGTTCGTCGTCGTCAGTGGTCACGTGGCTCCGGATCATCCGGATTCGCTGGTCGACTGGTCGGCACTGGCCAAGTTGCGCGGCACGATCGTGCTGCTCATGGCGGTCGAGCGCATCGATCAGTTCGCGAGGGCGCTCGTCGACGGTGGACGCCCGTCAACAACGCCGGTCACCGTGATCCAAGAGGGCACTCTGCGCACCCAGCGTGAACTTCGGGCCGATCTGGCGACCGTTGCTCAGCGCGTCAAAGACGAGGAGATCAAGCCTCCGGCGATCATCGTGATCGGGCCGGTCGCGGGCTTTTCCGTCGACGCTGGGTAACGTGAAGTCTTGTGTCTGATTCCCCAACATCTGAAACCGCTTCGGCGAATGCCCCGGTAGCGACTCGAGTCATCGGGCTCGCCATCATCGTCCTGAGTGGTTTGCAGATGATGGTGGTGCTCGACGGCACCGTCGCGAACCTCGCGCTGGCGCCATTGCAGGCAGACCTCGGGCTGAGCGACAGTGGTCGTAATTGGGTGTTGACCTCGTACGCGCTTGCGTTCGGTGGGCTCATGCTCCTCGGTGGTCGCCTCGGTGACGCGTACGGGCGCAAGAAGATGTTCATCGCGGGAGTCTCGCTGTTCACGGTGGCGTCGTTGCTCTGTGGTCTCGCCCTGAACGAGGGCATGTTGATCGCGGCGCGGGCGCTTCAAGGTGTCGGCGCAGCCGTGGCGTCGCCCACCGCCTTCGCCCTTGTTGCCACGACTTTCGCCGCGGGTCCGGCTCGTAATCAGGCCATCGCGATTTTTGCCGCCATGACGGGCGTCGGATCGATCGCCGGTCTGATCATCGGCGGCGCATTGACCGAGGTGTCATGGCGACTGATCTTCCTCATCAACGTCCCGATCGGGATCGCGCTCGTCGGCATGGCGTTCCGCGCCCTTCGCGAGACGAATCAGACGCGTCTGGCTTTGGATGTCCCCGGCGCGATCCTCGCGACCCTCGGTTGTACCGGTGTTGTTTTTGCTCTCACCGAAGGCCCGGAAATGGGATGGGGGAGTATCGCCGTCATCGGTGCATTGGCGGCCGGACTGGTCGCCCTCGCTGCCTTCCTCTTCGTCGAGCGAACTGCGGACAACCCGCTCTTGCCCTTCTCGTTGTTCGCCGATCGCAACCGTGTCGCGACGTTCCTCGCCATCTTCTTCGTCGGTGGCGCGATGTTCAGCATGACGGCCTTCGTCGCACTGTTCGTGCAAGACATCATGCAGTATTCGCCGTTGCGTGCCGGTATCGCGTTCATTCCGTTCGCGTTCGGATTGGGCGCCGCCGCGTCGGTTGCTTCCAAGCTCGCCGTGAAGGTTCAACCCCGTTGGCTGGTCCTCACCGGCGTCGTGATCATGATCGTCGGACTCCTCTACGGATCTACTCTCGATTCCGATTCCACCTACCTGGCCAACTTGTTCGTGCCCGTGATCGGGATCGGATTCGGTATCGGCCTCGCGATGGTGCCCTTGCCACTGTGCGCGATCGCCGGTGTGCCGGAGACCGAGATCGGCCCGCTGACGGCCATCGCTCAGGTTGCCCAGACGCTCGGTGGGCCACTGGCGCTGTCGGTGATCGGTGCGATGGCGACGTCGAAGACGCTCTCGCTCGGCGGCACTTCGGGCAAGGCAGCGGACATGAATCCGGCGCAATTGATCGCACTCGGAGAGGGATACACCTTCGCACTCGTGGGCTGCGCGGTCTGCGCGGTGTTCGCCGGTATCGCGGCGCTGTGCATCAGGTTCACACCTTCTCAGGTAGCCCAGGCTCAGGCTGCGGAGAAGGCTGCTCAGGGAATCGCCTGATCAGTCCTGTTTTTCCGCTTCGCTAGCCGATACGATCGTTGCAGGACGTGCCGAGAGTCTCGACGAATCGGGGTGCCGTGATGCGGATCGCGGACATATTGCGAAACAAGGGCAACAGCATCGTCACGATCGACGCCCATACGACGGTCAACGGGTTGCTGTGCGATCTTGCCCGCCACAACATCGGAGCCATGGTGGTGGTCGACGACGACGCGGTGGTCGGCATCATCTCCGAACGCGATGTCGTTCGACGCCTGCACGAGCGTGGCCCGGACCTTCTCGGGATCCAGGTTTCCGAGGTCATGACCGCTCTGATGTACACGTGCGTTCCGGCAGACGCGGTGGACAGCATTGCCGCGATCATGACCGAGCGTCGAATCCGACATCTGCCGGTGATCGAGGACGGCAACCTCCTCGGCATCGTCAGTATCGGTGACGTGGTGAAGAGCCGCATCGACGAGCTCAAGAGCGAACGCGATCAGCTCGAGTCGTACATCGATCAGGGCTGATCGATAGGTTGTCGCACGGTGACTACTCTCGTGTGATGGCCGCATTCCAGGAATCCACAGCAGGCACGGTCACCATCGTGGCCGGCCTCGAGAGCACCTTCGCCGACGAACTCGGCGCTCTGACGGTGCCGTGGCAAGGTGCTGCCGCGCCCGACCCGCAGTTGCTCGTGCTGAACGAGCAGCTGGCTGCGTCGTTGAGATTGGACGTAGCAGCGCTGCGAAGTGTGGACGGGATCTGCGTCCTGTCCGGTTCGACGGTGCCGGTCGGGGCCACACCGGTGGCGATGGCATATGCGGGTCATCAGTTCGGTGGGTACGCACCAATTCTCGGGGACGGTCGGGCTTTGTTACTCGGCGAACTCGTCAGCAGCGCCGGGCAGCGAGTGGACTTGCATCTGAAGGGCTCCGGGCGCACGCCGTTCTCTCGGGGCGGCGACGGGTATGCGGTCGTAGGGCCGATGCTGCGCGAATATCTCGTCAGTGAGGCGATGAATGCCCTCGGTGTCCCCACTACGCGCGCGCTGTCGGTGGTGGCGACGGGCCGAGACGTTCGCCGCAACGGCGCAGAACCCGGTGCCGTGCTTGCACGGATCGCGTCGAGTCACCTACGCGTTGGGACCTTCGAGTTCGCGGCCCGGCAGGGCGAGGTATTGCAGCCGCTCACTGATTACGCGATTGCCCGGCACTACCCGGAGCTGACCGAACTTCCGGCAACGGGTACACACAATCGCTACCTGAAGTTCCTCGAGGCGGTGGTTGAGGCGCAGGCATCACTGGTGGCGAGGTGGATGCTCATCGGTTTCGTGCACGGGGTCATGAACACCGACAACACGACAATTTCGGGGGAGACCATCGATTACGGTCCGTGCGCCTTCCTCGACGCGTTCGATCCGGCGGCAGTGTTCAGCTCGATCGACCACGGGGGGCGCTATGCATTCGGCAATCAGCCCGCTGTACTGAAGTGGAACCTGGCGCGCTTGGCAGAAACACTGTTGCCACTGATCGATTCCACACCCGACGAAGCAATTTCCGCGGCGTCAGCAGTTCTCGAGACCTTCGACGAGCGCTACGAGGGTCACCACGCGGCCGGTCTCGCGGCAAAGCTCGGTCTGGCCCAGCCGTTTGTCGATCGGGCGCTCGTCGACGATCTGCTGACGTTGTTGGCGGAACACGGTGCTGATTGGACGGGCAGTTTCCGTGCTCTCGCCGACGAATTGCGCGGAAATTCGGTGCCTCTCGACAACCTCGTGCCACGGGAGCACATCGCGCCCTGGTTGCAGCGGTGGCACGGTGCCCTGACGGAAAACGGACACGGGGCCGCGGAGACCGCGAGCGCGATGGATCGCGTCAACCCCCTGTACATTCCGCGTAATCATCGGCTCGACGCTGCCCTGCGCGCCGCGACCGACGGCGACCTCGCTCCCTTCGAGAAGCTGCTGGAGGTGGTCACGCATCCATTCGACCGACGCGACGAGTGGGCTGACTACACCGAGGCGGCTCCGCAGTCTTTCAGCGAAACATTCCAAACCTTCTGTGGCACTTGACAGATGAAGCCATCAATCCGTCAGGATGATCAATTCACGCTCCGACGCGATTTCGACGCGCAAGCCCGCCTTCGACGCCACCCGCGCAACACCCTTGATGTCGGTCGGTTCGGCACGCGAGACCACCAGCGCACGGGCGAGCAGACCTTTGTGGTGCTTGTTGAAGTGACTGACGACAGTGCGGGTGCCGTCCGGCTTCTCGGTGAGGACCGTTGCGATCAGTGCGTCCGGAACCGGTCCGAGGTCTTGGTAGGTGCCGGACCGTAGATCGATGACAAGGCCGTCGGCTTCGGCCGCCAAGGCCTTCGGCAACTCCGGCTTCCACAGTGAGCGGAGCGTGCCCATCCCGGGCAGCTTGGACCCGCCGGAAAGGCGGTAGGCGGGGATCAGATCTCCCGCACGGACTGCACCGAACAGAGCGGAGCCGATCGCGATCCGATCGAGAGCCTTGGCCTTCTGGGCGCGGGTGAACGACTTGGCGTCGAGGGCGTCGAAGAGCACCCCGGTGTAGCGCTGCAGTGCGGGCCGCGTCGCGGACACCCACAGCTTGGCGTTGCGTTCCACTTCGTCTGCTTGCGTCGGACCGAGCCCGAGCGCTTCGCACGACGCCTCGACGTCAGCGGCCAGATCGACCAGCGTCTGAACCAGCAATTCGCGCGTTTCGGTCAACTGTGGCATCGACAGTTCGGCCAGATCGAGGGGCGCATCCTTGCCGCCGTCGGACTTGGTTTCTGAGGGAGGCAGCAGTACAAGCACGCTGTAACCGTACCGAGGCCCGCTCGGCCGACTGCGGCGACTATCCTTACACCTCGTGATTACCCGTCTGTCCCACCTGTTCCTGCGTACCCTGCGTGACGATCCCTCGGACGCCGAAGTTGCCAGCCACAAATTGCTGGTTCGTGCCGGCTACGTGCGTCGTATCGCTCCAGGCGTCTACTCGTGGTTGCCGCTGGGATTGCGGGTGCTGCGCGAGGTTGAGCGTGTTGTCCGCGAAGAAATGAATGCCATTGGTGGGCAGGAAATTCTGCTGCCTGCTCTGCTCCCGCGCGATCCGTACGAGGCGTCGAACCGCTGGACCGAGTACGGCCCCAACCTGTTCCGCCTCAAGGACCGCAAGGGCAACGACTACATGCTCGGCCCGACCCACGAGGAGCTCTTTGCTCTGACGGTCAAGGGTGAGTACAACTCGTACAAGGACTTCCCGGTCACCCTGTACCAGGTGCAGACCAAGTACCGCGACGAAGAGCGTCCGCGTGCGGGCATTCTGCGTGGTCGCGAGTTCCTCATGAAGGATTCGTACTCCTTCGACCTCAGCGACGAAGGCCTGACGGAGTCGTACCAGGCGCACCGCGGTGCCTACGAGAAGATCTTCACGCGTCTGGGCGTCAAATACGTCATCGTCTCGGCGACCTCCGGTGCGATGGGCGGCAGCGCGTCCGAGGAGTTCCTTGCCGAGAGCGAGATCGGCGAAGACACGTACGTGCGCTGCCTCGAATCCGGCTACGCCGCCAACGTCGAGGCCGTCAAGACTGTTGTTCCCGACTCGATTCCGTTCGACGGGCTACCCGAAGCGAAGGTGTACGACACCGCGAACACACCCACCATCGACACCCTCGTGGACTGGGCGAACGGTGCCGACCTCGGCCGCACCATCACCGCCGCCGACACTCTCAAGAACATCATGGTCAAGACCCGCCTGCCCGGCGGCGAGTGGGAACTGCTCGGTATCGGCATCCCCGGCGACCGTGAGGTCGACGAAAAGCGCCTCGAAGCTTCACTGGAGCCGGCCGAGTTCGTGATGATCACCGAGACCGACTTCAAGAACAACCCGTTCCTGGCCAAGGGTTACATCGGCCCGAAGGCTCTGCAGGCCAACGGTGTTCGCTACCTTGTCGACCCGCGCGTCGTCGACGGCACCAGCTGGATCACCGGCGCCGACGAAGACGGCAAGCACGTGGTCGGCCTCGTTGCCGGTCGCGACTTCACCCCTGACGGAACCATCGAAGCCGCCGAGGTTCGTGACGGCGACGCCTCTCCCGACGGAGCCGGCACGCTGGTCTCGGCTCGCGGTATCGAGATCGGGCACGTCTTCCAGCTCGGCCGCAAGTACACCGACGTCTTCACCGTCGACGTCCTCGCCGAGAACGGCAAGCCCGTCCGCCCGACCATGGGTTCGTACGGCGTCGGCGTCTCGCGTCTGGTGGCCGTCATTGCCGAGCAGCACCATGACGAGAAGGGTCTGCGCTGGCCTGCCGAAGTTTCACCGGCCGACGTCTACCTCGTCATCGCGAACAAGGACGAGACTGCACGCGAAGGCGCCGAAGGCCTCGCCGCGCAACTCGACCGTGCCGGACTCGAAGTAATCCTCGACGACCGCAAGGCATCGCCGGGCGTGAAGTTCAAGGACTCCGAGCTGATCGGCGTTCCGCTGATCGTTGTCGTCGGCCGTGGTTGGGCCGACGGCAAGGTCGAGATTCGCGACCGCTTCACCGGCGAGAGCCGTGAGATCGACGCCGACTCGGCGATCGAGGAGATCATCAGCGCAGTTCGCGGCTGATTCGAATAGTCGTCTGGGCCGCCGCAGCCACCTTCCGAGGTGTCTGCGGCGGCCCTTCTTTTCTGCCACAATCGTGGCTATGGAACGCGAACCGGATTGGGCAGAAGTCGACGGTTACCTTGTCTCCACGTTGGTAGGTGAAGATCCGGTTCTCGACGCGGCACTCGCCGCCAACTCCGAGGCCGGCCTCCCTCCGATCGACGTGGCGCCGAACCAGGGCAAGCTCCTCAACCTTCTGGCGCGAATGTGCTTGGCGCGCAATGTCCTCGAGATCGGAACGCTCGGCGGATACAGCACGATCTGGCTCGCTCGCGCGGTCGGCCCCTCGGGCCAAGTCATCACGCTGGAATTCGATCCCACCCATGCGGATGTCGCTCGGGCGAATATCGAGCGCGCCGGCTTGGCTGACCGTGTCGACATCCGCGTCGGGGCTGCGCTCGACAGCCTCCCGTCGATCGCGAAGGAAGAGTTGGGACCTTTCGACTTGGTCTTCATCGACGCCGACAAGGAGAACAACACCGAGTACGTGCGGTGGGCGTTGGCCCTTTCGCATCCCGGAACCGTCATCATCGTGGACAACGTGGTGCGTGGGGGACATGTGTCCAACCCGGATATCGACGACGAGCGCGTCAAAGCGAGCCGAGCGGTGTTGGAGATGATCGCGGCCGAGCCGAAACTCGACGGCACCGCCATTCAAACCGTGGGTTCGAAGGGATGGGACGGGTTTGCCGTTGCAGTAGTGAACGAGTGAGCGCAGACTCGAAGCGGTGAGGATGCTGGGGGCAGCAAAGGCGGCATGGCGATGGGTGCGCAGTGCTCCCGGTACCTACGTCTGGTTGCTTGCCCTGCTGTTCACCACACTGTTCCTGCGGCATCTGCCTGACAATGTCGAGGAGCGTTTTCTCGGCAAGCGCTCGACCAATCTGCATCACCTGGCCGAAGACCCGCTACGAGTCCTGTTCTCGAGTGCCTTCTGGCTCGAAGGTGGCGGTTGGTTGGGATACCTGGTTCTCTTCACCATCTTTCATGCAACGGCTGAGCGTTGGCTCGGGACGTGGCGGTGGCTGTGTGTTGTCGTCATCGCCCACGTCGGAGCCACGTACATCAGCGAAGGTGTTCTGTACGAAGGTATTCGGCACGGATACGTGGCGGAGTCGGCGGTCAACACTCTCGACGTGGGAGTGAGCTACGGTCTGGCCGGCATCATGGGGATTCTGGTGTACCGCATCGTCGATCCGTGGCGATACGTCTATCTCGCGGGGCTGCTGGTCTTCTACGGTGTACCTCTGATTTTCGCCACCAATTTCACCGCCATCGGCCACATGTCTGCGTTGTTGCTGGGATTGGCGTGCTATCCGATCACGCGTGCTCGGGCGGGCACGTGGAATCCGATGGACCTGTGGCATTCGCGAAGAATCGCAGGTCTTCCATGAATCGCACCGCGGAAAGTTACCCGCTGGTAGTTTAGCGTCATCGACGAAAGGTAATGACGTGTCTGGCACCGATGGATTGCTCTTCAACCCCCATACTTACGACCCCGCTCAGTTCGATCCGGAGACCCGCCGTTTGCTGCGAGCCACCATCGAATGGTTCGAGAGCCGCGGCAAGAAGCAACTGCTTCAGGACGACCTCGACGCCGTGTGGGTCTCCGACTTTCTCGAGTTCGTCGGCAAGGAGAAGTTGTTCGCGACGTTCCAGACTCCGGCGGCATTCGCCGGCGGTGACGAGAACCGTCGTTGGGACGGTGCCCGCAACGCGGCCTTGAGTGAGATCTTCGGTTTTTACGGGCTGGCGTACTGGTACGCCTGGCAGGTCACGATCCTCGGACTCGGACCGATCTGGATGAGTGACAACGACGCAGCGAAGAAGCGTGCAGCGCAGGAACTTGCCGACGGTGGCGTCATGGCGTTCGGCCTCTCCGAGCGCGACCACGGCGCCGACGTGTACTCCACTGACATGCTTCTCACTCCCACCGCCGGCGACGTCGCCTTCCGCGCGAGCGGCGAGAAGTACTACATCGGAAACGGCAACGTAGCCGGAATGGTGTCTGTGTTCGGGCGTCGTACCGACGTCGAGGGTCCCGAAGGCTACGTGTTCTTCGTCGCCGACAGTGCACATCCGAACTATCAGCTTGTGGACAATGTCCTGCGCGGGCAAATGTACGTCAGCAATTTCCGCCTCGACGACTACCCGGTGCGCGAGGAAGACATTCTGCACACCGGCGTCGCCGCATTCGAGGCCGCGCTCAACACGGTCAACGTCGGAAAGTTCAACCTGTGCACCGGCTCCATCGGGATCACCGAACATGCGTTCTTCGAAGCAATCACTCACGCGCAGAATCGAATTCTCTACGGTAATCCGGTCACCGACTTCGCCCATGTACGCGCCGCCTTCGTCGACGCGTACTCACGTCTGATCGCGATGAAACAGTTCAGCGCGCGGGCGGTCGACTACTTCCGCAGCGCCAGCCTCGAAGACCGTCGCTACCTGCTGTTCAATCCCATGACCAAGGCCAAGGTCACCTCGGAAGGTGAAAAGGTCGTCGGGTTGCTGCACGACGTGATCGCGGCAAAGGGGTACGAGAAGTCCACGTACTTCCGTGAAGCAGCGCAGATGATCGGCACGCTGCCCAAGCTCGAGGGCACCGTCCACGTCAACGTCGGCCTGATCCTCAAGTTCTTGCCGAACTACCTGTTCAACCCCGCGGCGTTCCCGGAGATCGTCACGCGCGACGACGCAGCCGACGACGAGTTCTTCTGGAATCAGGGACCGACCCGCGGCGCTGCGAAGATCCAGTTCCACGAGTGGAAGCCCGTCTACGAGAAGCACTCTTCGATCCCGAACGTCGCTCGTTTCTACGAGCAGGCGATCGCACTCACCGAATTGCTCACTGCCGCAGCGCCGGACGCGCAGCAGCAGAAGGATCTCGATTTCATGCTCAATGTCGGGCACCTGTTCTCCCTCGTCGTCTACGGTCATCTGATTCTCGAGCAGGCCGAGATCAGCGGACTCGACGCCGACGTTGTCGATCAGATCTTCGACTTCCAGATTCGCGACTTCTCGGGATACGCGATCGCACTGCACGGAAAGCCGTCGTCGACGCCGGAGCAGCAGAAGTGGGCCTTGGCCGCAGTGCGGAAGCCTGTTGTGGACAGTGAACGCTTCGACCGGGTGTGGCAGCAGGTCAAGGCGTACGACGGTGCATACGAGATGCGCGCATGACCGCGCCGGTGGTACGTGAGCAGTTGATGGCCGTCGTGGAGGGATCCCCGAAAGCCGTCGGCGCGCATGATCGCTCGACCTGGGTTGCGCTGTTTGCCGAAGAGGGCCAGATCAACGACCCTGTAGGTTCACGTCCGCATAACGGGCAGGCGGCGATCGAGAGTTTTTACGACACGTTCATCGCCCCCAATTCGATCACCTTCCACGTCGAGCGCGATATCGTGTGCGGCCGCACAGTGTGGCGCGATCTGAGCCTCGCTACCGAGATGTCGACCGGAGTCGTCCTCGACGTGCCGATGCATTTGCGCTACGACTTGGTGGGGGAGCCCGATTCCTTGCGGATCGGAACCCTCTATGCGCATTGGGAATTGGCAACGATGCTGAGCCAGCTCGCTACCGCCGGCGTTGCCGGGGTGAAGGCTGCCGCGAAGTTGACCCCGCAGCTGCTCTCGAACCAGGGGATCGGCGGAGCGCTCGGATTCTCGCGCGGCATCTTCGGAGTCGGAGACAAAGGCAAGAAGGCGGCTTCGCGGTTCCTCGATGCGGCCGCTGTCGGTCGAACGCCGCCGGTACCCGTCGAGCTTCCGGCGGGAACGCAGTTGTCCAAAGCCGACGTCAACGCTCTGCTCACCGGCGTGACGAAGAGCAAGATGCTGGTTGCCGGTCGAACTGTGACGGCGAGCGTAATCGTGTGCGGGGAACCGGCCATCGCCCTGTTCGGCTTCGAGGCGAGCGGTCATCGCCTCAATCGGGTGCGCTTCTTCACCGAGAGCTGATACCGAGAACACTCGAATGCAGGTCAGGCTCGGCGCGCCACTCCGGCGCGCCGAGCCTTCGCTTTTCGGTGAAGTGTCAGATCGCCCCGAGATCCGCAGACAGCCAGTGCTGCGGATTCATGTAGATCCCTACCTGCTCGCCCAACTGCGATCGCGCGAATTCGAGATATCCGTCGACCTTGTCCGGGGTCAGGTATCGCCGCGAGACTTCGACCAGCATCTCGTCGGTGCCCGGAACGATCTTGTCGACGGATCCGCTGACGCTGACGTAACGGATTGTCGGATCGAGCCTTTCGGCCATCAACGAGAAATGCCCGGCCGACTCGATGAGTCGAGCCTTTCGTGAATCCTTGCCGGTGAGGATCCATGGTTTGCCACCGGGCGAGTACAGGTACCAGATCGGGACGGTCAACGGACCGCGTTCGGTGCCGTCCGCTACGGACAGCGCCCCGATGTGGGGTTCGGCCAGGAACTGTTCACGCTCATTTTCGGAGAGTGCCATTCCTCGAGATTACCGCGACGTTTGACATGGCGTTGTGACTCCGTACACAATCGATGTGCTCATTATGAACATGCGTTCGCAATGCGAACAGATCTCGATCTGGACTACTGGATCTGAACCGGTAGCGAACGCCCACAAGCAGTGAATGTCGAGGATCCGATGACCGCACCGCATACGCAATCGAGTTCAATCACCGGTTCGCCTGGGGCGCGTGCCGCAATGTGGGTAGCACCGTTGTGTTGGATAGCTGTGCTTCTGGACGGATTCGATCTGGTCGTACTCGGCGCGGTCATTCCTTCACTTCTCGACTACGACGCGTGGGGATTGAGTACCGGCACGATCACGATGATCTCGACCTTCGGGCTCATCGGCATGACCATCGGAGCCCTCGTCATCGGCACTCTCACTGACGTCATCGGTCGACGCCGCGCGCTGCTGTACGCCGTTGCCGCATTCTCGATTCTGACTCTGTTGTGCGCAATTGCGCCCAATCCGTTCATCTTCGGTCTGCTGCGCTTCCTCGCCGGGGTGGGACTGGGTGGCGCCCTTCCGACGGCATTGGCTCTGGTCAACGAATTCTCGAAGAAACAAGGCGGTGGATCTGCGTCGACCATGCTGATGACCGGCTATCACGTCGGCGCCGTTGCCACCGCCGCGCTGGCGCTCGTCGTGATCGAACCTTTCGGTTGGCGAGCGATGTTCGTTGTCGGCGCACTTCCTGCCGTCGTCCTGATTCCACTCATGCTGCGGTATCTGCCGGAATCCCCGTCGTACCTTCTCGCTCACGGAAAGCGTGCCGAGGCCGAGGAAATCGCTGCCCGTTACGGTGTCGAGCTCGAGGCTGCGCCTACGTCCGAAGCTGGGCGTGCCGAAGCCGCCAATCCCATTCGCGCACTGTTCTCTTCGAAGTTCCTGCGTAACAGCATCGCCATCTGGATCACCAGTTTCATGGGCTTGCTGCTCGTCTACGGATTGAACACGTGGCTTCCGACGATCATGCGCGAGGCCGGTTACAACCTCGGAGCCTCGTTGACGTTCCTTCTGATCCTCAATGCCGGAGCCGTCGTCGGGCTGTTGATCGCCGGGGGCGTCGCGAACAAGATCGGCCCGCGTACCGCAGCAATCGTGTGGTTCACGGGAGCAGCGTTGTTCCTGGCGCTTCTGAGTGTGAAGGTGTCGTTCGGAATCTACGTGATGGTCTTCCTCGCCGGATGCTTCGTTTTCAGTGCACAGGTACTGGTCTACGCCTTCACGAGCGCCAATCACCCACCGCAGATTCGCGCGACAGCGCTCGGATGGTCGGCGGGTGTCGGCCGGGTCGGTGCGATCTGTGGCCCGATTCTGGGCGGAGTTCTCCTGGGTGCGGGTTACGCCGTGCCGTGGGGCTTCTACGCTTTCGCGCTCGTCGGACTGCTCGGTGCAATTTCGATCTCCTGCACACGGGTTCGCACCTGAAATACCAGTTTCGCAGGTTGGTGCGCTACTGCTATCGTTGAATATGAGTATGAAGAGTAGCGCTATCGTCACGTCACGGGCACCGCTACCGATGCCATCGTCTCGATCCGGTTTGTGGTGGGGCTTGCTCGGTGTTCTGGCGTTCTCGTTCACCGTTCCGCTCACGAGGGTCGCCGTCGCGGATCTCGACCCCCTGTTCGTCGGCGCGGGCCGCGCCGTCGTTGCCGGGGCCCTTGCGATTGTGATGCTGTCGGTTACTCGCGCGACGCTTCCGACGCTTCGGCAGTGGTTTCGCATCGCACTCGTGACCGTTGGCGCGGTACTGGGGTTTTCACTGTTCACCACGTTTGCGTTGCAGACATCGCCGGCGAGTCACGCGGCAGTCGTGATCGGACTACTTCCCGCTGCGACCGCGGTATTTGCCGTCGTCCGAGGAAAAGAGCGTCCCAGTAAGGGATTCTGGTGGGCAAGCGCCGCCGGCGCGGTATCGGTCGTAGGGTTCGTGGCCGTCGCAAACGGCGGACTCGGCTCGTTTCATCTCGCTGATCTTCTTCTGTTCGCCGCGGTTGTGTGTGCAGCGCTGGCATATTCGGAAGGTGCGTTGCTGGCCCGCGAGATCGGGTCGTGGCAGACGATTGCCTGGGCATTGATTCTCGGACTGCCGGTCACGATTGCGTTGACGGTGGCGTCCATGGCCCAGGCTCCGGTTTCTGCCGATGTGAATTCGTGGCTTTCGTTTGCCTACCTGGGATGCGTGAGTATGTTTCTCGGGTTCTTTCCCTGGTACCGGGGTCTGGCGATCGGTCCCATTTCCACTGTGAGCCAAACACAGTTGGTTCAACCGGTGCTCAGCATTGCCTGGTCGGCGCTGATACTCGGTGAGGCGTTGTCACCCTCGATCGTGGCCGGCGGCGTCGTCGTCATCGGGTGTGCCTGGCTTGCCCTGAAGGCGCGAGTGTCAGCGCCGCGTGCTGTGCCGGCACGCGACGCGACCACTGCCACCGATGATTCAGAAAAGCGGGCCGCCACCGAAGGCACTGCGGTGTGACGCAGGTTGTTTCCCGTTGGCGTCGGTGATTCCGTACTCGACGGCCGTCTCGGCGGTGATCAGTGTGTGACCGCTGCGCGCGTTCACTTCTGGATCGTTGGCCAATGCAGTGATGACCTGGCCGACGAATTCCGGGGTTTCGGCCTCGGCCAGTGAGAAGCCTTCGAAGCTCTCGATCCCACTCGCCTCCATCCGCTCGTTGCGGATCAACCCGAGCCAGAAGGAAAGTGCGGTGACGCCGGTTCCCTTCAATTCGACAGCCATGTCGGCGGCCATCTTGTCCAAACCTGCCTTCGACATCCCGTACAGGACAGAGTGCAGGTACCCGCGGGTGCCGAATGACGAGATATTGCCGATCACTCCACTGCCCCGGGGGACCATCAACTTCGCCGCTTCTACCGAAGCAACGTAGTGGGCGCGCAGTCCGATTCCGATCAGCGAATCCCAATCGTCGATCGGCCTCTTCCAGAACGGATCGGCGAAGCCGGCATAGCCCGCCGGGTTGGCCCAGACGTTGTTGACCAGAAGATCGAGGCGGCCTGACTGTTCCTCGGCGATGCGTGCAAACAGGTCGACGATCTTTTGATCGTCGGCGTGATCGCACTGCACGGCAATGCCGTGACCGCCGCGCTCGGTGATCTCCGCCGCGGTGCGATCGAGTGGGCCGTCGGCGCCGACGGTTCCTCGCGCCGTCACGTACACCGTCCAGCCGTCGCTTCCCAGTGCGAGTGCAATGCCTTTACCGACGCTCCTACTCGCGCCGGTCACGAGCGCTACTTTGCCGTTTGTCGACGTGGTCATCGGGGACCTCCCAACGAACCCTCGGCGATATCAGTGTCGGGGGACAGGGGAGTGGTGATCGACCACGTCTCCGTGAAGTGGCATTGACTCATTTTCCACACACCGTCCTCGATCACGTATTTGTCGTCGTATTCGCCGGTCATCAACTTCTCGGTGCGTCCGACAGTGTCGACCTGGCGGAACTGCAGGGTCCATCGCCCCACCGCCGCCGTCTCCGAGGTCAGTGTGATGTCGGGATGCAATCCGTGATGCATGTCGAGTACCGCGTACCGGCCGTCGACCTTGCGAAGAGCGATCTTCTCGAAGATGTCCGCCATCGGCCCGGCGTCGTCGAACGCGCCGAGACGGCCGTAGTCGATCGACGCTCCTGAACGGATGAAGCTGCTGCGGAACCGAACCGGATCCTTGGCGTCACATGCTCGCCAGTAGCCATGTTTGAGCTTCTTGATTTCCTCGATCTGTTCGAGCGCGTCGAGGCGTTGTGCGAGATCCACCGTCGGTCCTTTTCGTCTGGGTTTCCCGGAGACATGTCGGATCGACTGTAGGGTGTCCTCAGTCACATGTGTGTAGTTTTTCCCAGTGACCGGTCAGGAAACGGTGTCGGTTTCGCTCGAGGATTCGTCGCCGGTGAGAGTGATTGCAGTCGAGTCGCTGAAGACGCTGCCCCAGAGTTCGCCGAGGGCCGGATCTTCTTCGGCGTGTTCGGGTGCCATCATTGCGAGCAGATTGTTGATCAGCATGCCGTTCGCGATGAACAAGCGGGCTTGCTCGGGCGTGCAACCGGTGCGCTCGCGCAGCAAGGTGTAGATGCCGGACATGGCGGTCCGGGACACGGCGGCGACGTCGTCGGTGCTGGTTGCGAAGCCGTGCAACATGACGAGCAGCAGATCTCGATCGAGGACCAGCTCGCCGTAGGCGGATCCGAGTTCGGCCCAGAACTGCGGATTGCTCGGATCGATTGTGACGGTGTCCAATTTGTCGTTGAAGGTGCGGACGATTTCGTCGAGCGCACGCGTGAACACCGCGTGGAACAAATCTGCCTTGGTTCCGAACATGCGCACGACGTAGGGCTGCGAGACGCCGGCTTCCTTGGCGACGGCGTCCGTGCTGGTGCCGGAGTATCCGCCCTTTGCAAATGCCCGCGTTGCCGCGGCAAGGACCAGTGCGCGACGTTCCGGTGCGCTCATCCTGCGGGTACGTGGTTCAGCTGCACCGATCGACATATTGACACGTTATCACCGGATAGCTTAGTTTCGACTTAAGTAATCAATCGATGCCTTAAGGCACCTTCACATCGAGGAATCACGATGACCGTTTTGACGAAGTCCGGATCGGACGCCGCATCCGGGTCGGAAAACAGTGGAGGACGTAAGGTTCCGATCGCGATAGCGATGGTTGCTGCTTCTCTGCCCATGTTCATGGCTACCCTCGACAACCTCGTGATGACGAGCGCGCTGCCGGTGATCGAGAAGGAACTGAACGCGTCCGTCGGGCAGCTCCAATGGTTCATGAATGCGTACACGCTCTGCTTTGCGACGCTGATGCTTTCGGCGACGACGCTCGGCGATCGGTGGGGACGCCGCCGGATGTTCGTGTTCGGAATCGGGCTGTTCACGGCTGCATCGATCGCTTCGGCGCTGTCGACAACTCCCGGCCTGCTGATTGCGGCCCGGGCATTTCAAGGCGCGGGCGCAGCCGCGATCATGCCGCTCTCGCTGACCCTCCTCGTCGCAGCGGTACCGGAAGCCAAGCGCGCCATGGCAATCGGTGTCTGGGGTGGCGTCTCCGGACTGGGAATCGCGATGGGTCCCGTGGTCGGTGGAGCGGTAGTCGACGGGTTCTCGTGGCAGGGAATCTTCTGGATCAACGTGCCGGTTGCGATCGTTGCCGTTCCTCTCGCGTTGTATGCGTTGCGTGAATCGACCGGTCGCACACAACCTCTCGACCTTCCCGGTGTCGCACTCGCCGGACTCGGTGTGTTTCTGGCGGTGTGGGGGATCGTTCACGGCAACGACGACGGCTGGGGATCGCTTGGAGTGGTTGCGTCGTTGGTCGGTTCCGCAGTCGCGTTGGCGCTGTTCGTTCTTCGCGAGATGAAGACGTCACATCCGGTCATGCCCCTACGTCTGTTCCGTTCACGCAGCTTCTCGATGGCGAACGTCATCGGCTTGACCTTCTCGATCGGGATCTTCGGAGCGGTGTTCCTGCTGTCGCAGTACCTCCAGATCGTGATGGGCTACAGCCCGTTCCAAGCAGGCCTGCGGACGCTTCCGTGGACGGCGGCGCCGATGATCTTCGCTCCTCTCGCCGGTTTTCTGGCGCCGAAGGTCGGGCTCCGTTCACTTCTGCTGACCGGTCTGCTGCTCCAGGCCGGAGCATTGTTCTGGTTGGCCGCGTTGATCGGTCCCGACGTGACGTACGGTTCGCTGGTTCCGGCGCTACTGATGGCGGGCATCGGCATGGGCCTGACCTTCGCGCCGAGTTCCACCGCTGTCCTCGTCGACATGGATGAGCCTGATCACGGAACGGCCAGTTCGACCAACTCGACGCTTCGCGAGATCGGTGTTGCGCTGGGAATCGCGGTTCTTACCGCAGTCTTCCTTGCGGCCGGGGGTGCGCTCACGCCACTCGGTTACGGAGATGCGCTGACACCTGCACTGCGCGTCGGCGGTTGCTTCGTATTGGTGGCCGTGGTTGCGGCTTGGTTCGTGCCCTCACATCGCAAGGCCTGAGCCACTGCTGTGCGCCTTTATTAACCGCCGGCGGTTAATAAAGGCGCACAGCAGTTTACGAAGCCGGGTCCCCTGGGAACGCTGATGTGGACGGAGCGGTTCCCAGCGCGGACCGCCATCCGGCGCCGCGGATTGCCGCATCGGTCAGGCCGTCGATTCCGAACGTGCGGAGTTGGTCGGTATCGACCTGTTCGACGAATGCCCGGTAGGTCACGGCGGTGTCGGATTCGATCTGTGCTGCCAGTTGTGCCGCGGTAACGGCGTCCGTCACCGGGAACGGGATCTCGTAGGCTGCCGCGGCTGTCGGCGGGGTCTCGCCCGCGTCGGTCGACAGGGCAACCAGCGCATCACGTCGCGCGCGGTGCGCGGCTGTATGTGTGGCAACTTCGTTGACACGGGCAGGATTCGAAAACGCGGCAACCACTCCGTAAGCGAAGATCGCGGCATTCTCTGATTCGATTGCGGTCAGCAAGGCAGAACTCTCGGTTCGACGGGTGTGCGAAGTGATCATGGAAGCAACACCGCAACCTGGGTCGAGCACGACGCGCTGATCGAACCGAGCAAGCCCGCGCGATAGCCGGACATCGTGCGAGCGAGATCCGCGGCACTGCGCGCCGAATCGTTAAGCGAGGTCCTCAAGGTGTCAACGCCCGTCGGAGCGTTTGCGACCGAGGTCGACGGGGGCGCAGTGGTCGTAGCGCCGCCGCCTGCTGCTCGCGCAATCTCGGCGTCGAGTTCGAGTGCATGCGCTGTGCGTTCGGCGCTGATCGTGGTCAGTGATGCCGACTTGTCCGGCGCAAGAGCGATGGCGGCGGTTGCGGCTGCCGCGTCGGAGCGAGCTCGCTCGGCCTGGGCCGTCAACTGGTCGACTTCTGCAGCCGCCTCCGCTGTGCCGTTGTCGGTGCAGGCGGACAACGAGAAGGCTGCAGCGCCCAACGCTGCTGCGGTTCCCGTCATCTTGAGCGCACTCCGCCGGGAGAGTGGGGTAGTAGTCATGGGCGTCAGCACCAGTCCATCGTGCCAGGTGGTCGGCCGATCGTTCGAATCCGCGGCACGTGTTCAAGTGTGACGTGCGTCGGGCACTCTGGTCACGGAGACGCGTAATGAGCGGTACTCTTGGATGCTTGCAGCATGAGGCACCTGGTGTCCTTTCATGCTCGCAGCCGCCCACGTCGACAGTCGACACAAGTCGGACAATCGACGACAACTGAAATGAGGAGTTCGCGAGATGCCGGTGCCATCCAGGGAGAGGGTGATCGAGCTGATCTCCGAACTCGTGCACGCCCAGGGTTACGACGTCGAAGACGTTGTCGTGACCAGTGCGGGCAAGCACAGCGCGGTGCGCATCATGGTCGACAGCGATGCCGGGATCGAACTCGATGCCGCCGCAGAGATCAGCAGACTCGTTTCGGAACTTTTCGACAGCCTCGAGGAAATCGGTGAAACGCCGTACACCCTCGAGGTGACCTCCCCGGGAATCGATCGTCCACTGACGCTCGAGCGTCACTGGCGTCGAGCTCGTGGACGCAAAGCGCGTATCGATCTGGCCGGCGAGACCGTGGTCGGCCGTATCGGAACGTTGAACGACGATTCCGTGGCGGTTGTCATCGGTGGCCGTGGCGGACTGACCGTGCGAGAGATTGCACTGGGCGACGTTCAGAAGGCCGTAGTTCAGGTGGAGTTCTCGAAGCCCAGTGAGGCGGAGTTGGAACTCGCGGGCGGCATCCCGGAGGGGCGCGCAGTTCCCTCGGATGCGGTTGACCTCACCGATGACTCGGGCGTGGACAGTGTCGAAGACGACGAAGCAGAATTAGAAGACGTAGAAAACGAAGAAGGGTTCGACAAGTGAATATCGACATTGCAGCGTTGCGAGCGATCGAAGCCGAAAAGGGCGTTTCGATCGAAACTGTGATCGCCACGATCCAGACCGCGCTGCTGACGGCGTACCGCCACACCGAGGGGCACAAGCAGAACGCTCGGATCGATGTCAACATCAAGACCGGTTCGGTGCGAGTGATGGCACACGACACCGATGCCGACGGCAACATGATCGGCGAGGAGTGGGACGACACTCCCGAAGGATTCGGTCGAATCGCGGCGACCACCGCACGCCAGGTCATCCTGCAGCGTTTGCGCGACGCCGAGCACGAGCGCAGTTTCGGTGAGTTCTCCACCCATGAGGGTGAAATCGTCGGCGGTGTCATTCAGCGCGACACGCGTGCAAACTCTCGCGGGATGGTCGTCGTTCGAATCGGCAGCGAATCCAATGGCGCCGAAGGATTGTTGCCGCCCGCAGAACAGGTTCCCGGCGAGAACTACGAACACGGCGAGCGCATCAAGTGCTACGTCGTCGGGGTTGCTCGCGGCGCCCGTGGCCCCCAGATCACCCTCTCGCGGACCCATCCGAACCTGGTTCGCAAGTTGTTCGCACTCGAGGTTCCGGAGATCGCGGACGGCAGCGTCGAGATCATCAACGTCGCGCGCGAAGCGGGACACCGTTCCAAGATCGCCGTTGCCTCACGCGTGCAGGGGCTGAACGCAAAGGGTGCATGCATCGGCCCGATGGGTCAGCGCGTCCGCAACGTCATGAGCGAACTTGCGGGGGAGAAGATCGACATCATCGACTTCGACGAAGATCCCGCGACGTTTGTGGGCAACGCACTTTCCCCGTCGAAAGTGGTCTCCGTCACTGTCGTCGATCCCGAGGCTCGTGCGGCCCGTGTCATCGTGCCCGATTTCCAGCTTTCGTTGGCCATCGGAAAAGAGGGTCAAAATGCCCGCCTGGCTGCACGGTTGACGGGTTGGCGTATCGACATTCGGAGCGATGCGGCACCCGTTGGCGACGCGTCCGACCGGCCCGCCACGTCCAACGGATAACGGTGGAATGCAGTGATCGAGACGGTTCGGCGGTAGAGTGGACAATGGTTCGACGTGAGTCCTCGGATTCTGCGCGCGTGAAACCCGGTTCGCCGGTCAGAACGTGTGTGGGGTGCAGGGAACAAGGGTCGGCTGTCGATCTGTTGAGGGTCGTGGTTGGTGAGCAGGGGCCGGAGGGTTCCCCGCTCGTCCCCGACGTATCGCGAAGACTCCCCGGTCGAGGTGCATGGCTGCACCTGGATCCGAGTTGTCTGAGCCTGGCAGAGCGGCGCCGAGCATTCAGCAGAGCACTGCGAGTGTCCGGAAATCTGGACACGTCCGCTGTCGACCAGCTGGTCGACGCAGTTCACACAAAAGCAGTACCTCTCGAGAAGAACAGGCACAAGCACTCATGAGCACACCGTGAAGCACCAACGATGAACGTCCATCGGCGATAACCCGAGGTCGTGCGGGACCCACATCTGTGGGATGCCTCCTGCTCGACCTCATCAGTGAGGAGAGCAGTGGCAGGCAAGGCCCGCGTGCACGAGTTGGCTAAAGAACTCGGTGTCACCAGCAAGGAACTACTCGCAACGCTCAAGGAGCAAGGCGAGTTCGTGAAGTCTGCGTCATCCACAGTGGAGGCGCCCGTCGCCCGTCGTCTGCGGGAGTCATTCCCGTCGGCAGGCGGAGCAGAAACCAAGTCCGAGACCGGCGCAGCCGCTCCGGCGGCTCGCCCCGCGGCAAAGCCCGGCGCACCGTCGCCGTCAGCTGCAAAGCCCGGTGGCCCGCGTCCCGGCCCCAAGCCGGCCGCACCCGCACCGGCTGCTCCCGCAGCTCCGGCACCGGCAGCCCCCGCGGCTCCCGCAGCCGCTGCTCCGGCAGCACCGTCGGCGCCGGTCCCCACCCCGACGTTCAACGCTCCGAAGCCGGCACAGCCGGCACGCCCGGCTCCGGCTGCTCCCGCAGCATCGGCACCGGCAGCCCCCGCGGCTCCGGCGGCACCGTCCACCGGCGCAAAGCCCGGCGGACCGCGTCCGGGACCGAAGGCACCTCGCGTCGGTAACAACCCGTACTCCTCGGCACCCGCCGAGCGTCCGGCACCTCGTCCGGCTCCCGGCGCACCGCGTCCGGGTGCAGGCCAGGGCGGTTCTCGTCCGGCTCCGGGTCAGGGCGGTCCCCGTCCGGCTCCCGGCCAGGGTGGACCTCGTCCGGCTCCGGGTCAGGGCGGTCCCCGTCCGGCTCCCGGCCAGGGTGGACCTCGTCCGCCTGCAGGTCAGGGCGGACCCCGTCCCAGCCCCGGCTCCATGCCTCCTCGCCCGAACCCGGGTGCAATGCCTGCTCGTTCCGCTCGTCCCGCGCCCGGTGGCGGCGGACGTCCGGGTCGTCCCGGTGGCGCTCCCGGTGGTCGTCCGGGCGGCGGCGGCGGTGGATACCGCGGCGGCGGCGCTCCCGGCGCCGGTGCTGGTGCAGGTGCTCCCGGTGGAGCAGCTCCGGCCGGGGGATTCCGCGGTCGTCCCGGCGGCGGTGGCCGTCCCGGTCAGCGCGGCGCAGCGGCAGGTGCATTCGGTCGTCCCGGCGGAGCAGTTCGCCGTGGACGTAAGTCGAAGCGGGCGAAGCGCGCCGAGTACGAAAGCATGCAGGCTCCCGCAGTCGGCGGCGTCAGGCTGCCACGCGGCAACGGTGAGACCATCCGTCTCGCTCGCGGCGCATCGCTGTCGGACTTCGCGGACAAGATCGATGCGAACCCCGCAGCACTCGTGCAGGCGTTGTTCAACCTCGGTGAGATGGTCACGGCAACTCAGTCGGTCAACGACGAGACGCTGGAGCTGCTCGGCGGCGAAATGAACTACGTCGTGCAGGTCGTCAGCCCGGAGGACGAGGACCGCGAGCTGCTCGACAGCTTCGACCTCACCTACGGCGAGGACGCCGGCGGAGAAGAGGACCTCGAGTCCCGTCCGCCTGTGGTCACCGTCATGGGCCACGTCGACCACGGTAAGACCCGTCTGCTCGACGTGATCCGTAAGGCGAATGTCCGTGAGGGCGAAGCCGGCGGCATCACGCAGCACATCGGTGCCTACCAGGTGCTGACCGAGCTCGAGGGCAACGAGCGTCTCGTGACGTTCATCGACACCCCGGGTCACGAGGCCTTCACGGCCATGCGTGCTCGTGGTGCCAAGGCCACAGACCTCGCGATCCTTGTTGTCGCAGCCGACGACGGCGTCATGCCGCAGACGGTGGAAGCGATCAACCACGCCCAGGCGGCCGACGTGCCGATCGTGGTCGCGGTGAACAAGATCGACAAGGAAGGCGCGAACCCGGACAAGATCCGGCAGCAGCTCACCGAGTACGGACTGGTGGCCGAGGAATACGGCGGAGACACCATGTTCGTCGACATCTCGGCGAAGCAGGGTCTCAACATCGACGCACTGCTCGAAGCAGTGCTGTTGACGGCGGACGCTTCCCTGGATCTGCGCGCCAACCCGGACATGGATGCTCAGGGTGTTGCCATCGAGGCGCACCTCGACCGTGGCCGCGGCCCCGTCGCTACCGTGCTCATCCAGCGCGGAACGCTGCGGGTCGGCGACTCGATCGTTGCCGGCGATGCTTACGGCCGCGTCCGCCGCATGGTGGACGAGCACGGTCAGGACGTCCACGAGGCACTGCCTTCACGTCCGGTCCAGGTCATCGGCTTCACGTCGGTCCCCGGTGCAGGTGACAACCTGCTCGTGGTCGACGAGGACCGTATCGCTCGCCAGATCGCGGACCGTCGCAACGCACGTAAGCGCAACGCGCTTGCAGCGAAGAGTCGTAAGCGCATCAGCCTCGACGATCTCGATGCAGCTCTGAAGGAACATTCACAGCTGAACTTGATCCTCAAGGGTGACAACTCGGGAACCGTGGAGGCCCTCGAAGAGGCTCTCCTCGGAATTCCGATCGACGACGAGGTGCAGTTGCGCGTCATCGACCGCGGTGTCGGTGGCATCACGGAGACCAACGTCAACCTGGCTGCTGCGTCCAACGCGATCATCATCGGCTTCAACGTCCGCGCCGAAGGCAAGGCAACGGAGCTGGCGAACCGCGAGGGCGTCGACATTCGCTACTACTCGGTGATCTACCAGGCCATCGATGAGGTCGAAAAGGCACTCAAGGGTCTGCTCAAGCCGGTGTACGAAGAGGTCGAGCTGGGCAAGGCAGAGATCCGCGCCATGTTCCGTTCGTCCAAGATCGGCAACATTGCCGGTTGCTTGGTCACGTCGGGCAGCATCCGTCGCAACGCCAAGGCACGTCTCATCCGCGACAGCAAGGTCATCGCCGAGACGGTCACCATCTCCTCGCTCAAGCGGGAGAAGGAAGACGCTACCGAGGTTCGCGAAGGCTACGAATGTGGTTTGACCGTCACCTATTCCGATATCAAGATCGGTGACGTTCTCGAGTGCTACGAGCTTCGCGAGAAGCCGCGCGACTGATTATGTCGACACGGGCGTTGGGGCGGACGCACGTGAGTACTAGCTGACATGGACTCTTCCGGACTTGAACATACAAGTCCGGAAGAGTCCATTCGGCTCTGTCTAGGGGGAAAATGTTTGTAGGGGCACTGGAGTTCGACATTCTTTTCGGCGATGTCCACTCACTCAAGGAAAAGCGTTCGATGCTGTCGCCGATCCTGACGGAACTCCGTCGATTCGGCGTGAGTGCAGCGGAGGCGGGGGAGCAGGGACGCCTGCGTCGTGCGCTCGTGGGCGTCGGTGTGGTCAGTTCGTCCGTCGATCACCTGCACGATGTTCTCGATCATTGTGAGCGAGCGGTCGCCGAGCGTCCGGAGATTCAGTTGCTGGCTGTGCGAAGGCGAATCTTCGGCCCGGAAGACTGAGTGTCACCGATCTGTGTCGCTGAGCCACTCTTCCGGACGGCATACCGAATCGAGTTGGTTGGCAAAGGATTCGGCGTCCAGGGGACCAAGTGTGACGGTGTCTGTACTCACGCTCGATGTGCACGGTGGCTTGTGGCCGAAGACCTCTACCGATGGTGATTTGGTTGCCGGGTAGCCGATGGACGAGACTGTTGTCGGTAATAATTCTTGTTAACCAGATCTTTGATCGATCGAGTCACCTCGATTCGAGTGGCCAGGTAGAGGAGACTGACAGTCATGGTAGATCCAGCCCGGGCACGCAAGTTGGCAAAGCGTATCGGAACCATCGTCGCGACCGCGATCGATCACGAGATCAAGGATCCGCGACTCGCATTCGTGACCATCACGGACACCAAGGTCACCAACGATCTGCACGACGCGACGGTGTACTACACAGTCATGGGCGAGAAGGTCGATTCCGCACCCGATGTGGAAGCCGCCGCCGCAGGACTCGAGAAGGCCAAGGGTGTTCTCCGCTCGAAGGTCGGTGCCGGAACTGGCGTTCGCTTCACACCGACTCTGACGTTTGTCGCCGATACCGTTCCCGACACCGCGCGTCATATGGAAGAACTGCTGGCCCGTGCCAAGGCCGCCGACGACGAGGTCGCCAAGGCGCGTGAGAATGCACAGCCGGCCGGAGATGCAGATCCGTACAAGGAGCCGCGAGTGGCTTCGGACGAAGACGAGGCGTCGCCAGATGTTCGTGAAGCCGACTGACGCGCACCGAGAATGACGATCACCGCACTTTCGGACGTCGACCCCTGCGAGGCGAAGTTCGCTCAGGTGGCCGAGGTTCTCGAATCGGCGCACACGGTGACAATTCTCTGCCATGTGCAGCCGGATGCGGACACGATCGGCAGCGGACTTGCGCTCGGTCTCGTTCTCGAGCGTCGGGGTGTTTCGGTGCAGGTCGCGTTCAGTCGGCCGTCGGCGCTGCCCGAGTCGATGTGTGATTTCCCTGGTGTTCACTTGCTCACGGCGCCCGCCGATGTTCGGGAAAGCGTCGATGTTCTGGTGACCGTGGATGTCGGCAGCGAGGGCCGCCTCGGTGAGTTGGCGAGTCGACTCGCCGGCGCGCATCGCACAATCGTCCTTGATCACCATCGCTCCAATTCCGAATTCGGAACCATCAACGTCGTCGACGAAACCGCGGCTTCGACGACGGCGCTCATCGCACGATTCTTCGATGCGTGGGGAGTCGCGATCGATCGCGATATCGCGCACTGTCTCTATGCCGGACTGGTCACCGACACCGGCTCCTTCCGGTGGGGAGGTCCGCTTCCGCACGTGCTCGCCGCGCGTTTGCTGGCGACCGGCATCGACGGCGACGCGATTGCGCGAAAGCTGCTCGACACCCATCCGTTCGGGTGGTTGCCGATGCTGGCTTCGGTACTCGGGTCCGCGGTGCTGGTCCCGGAAGCCGCGGACGGCCGTGGGCTGGTGTACGCGGTGATCCGACGCAGTGACATCGGCGATCTTCGCTCCGAGGAGATCGAGAGCGTCGTCGATATCGTGCGAACTACTTCGGAAGCCGAAGTTGCCGCAGTACTCAAAGAGTCGGTTTCCGGAAGCTGGTCGATCTCGTTGCGTGCAAAGTCGGCGATCGACGTGTCGGCGGTCGCTGAAAGTCTTGGTGGCGGCGGGCACCGGCTGTCGGCCGGATATACGTCGACCACTTCCAGCGACGAGATTGTTGCCGCGCTCGTCGCGGCACTCGGCTGAATCCGCGGCATTGAGCGAATCTGACGCCACCTCGGCGGGATCTTCGGCAGCTGATTTCGACGTCACTGGACGTCGAATCTTTTCCCTGGCGTTTCCGGCACTCGGGGTACTGGCGGCCGAACCCCTCTATCTGTTGTTCGACATCGCCGTGGTCGGCCGACTCGGGGCGCTTCCGCTGGCCGGATTGGCAGTCGGTGGTCTGATCCTGTCGTTGGTGAGTACGCAGCTGACCTTCTTGTCGTACGGCACGACGGCGCGCTCCGCACGGCTGCACGGGGCGGGCCGCGAGCGCGACGCGGTGGGCGAGGGTGTTCAGGCGACCTGGCTGGCGGCCGCGATCGGCTTGGCCTTGGTAGTGATCGTGCAGGTGATCGCGGGCCCGCTGACTTCGGCGGTGGCCGGGACTCCCGACATTGCCGCGGCTGCGGAAAGTTGGCTTCGGATAGCGGTATTGGGTGTTCCACTCATCCTGGTGGCCCTGGCCGGCAACGGCTGGATGCGCGGGGTTCAGAACACGGTGCGACCGCTTCGGTTCGTCCTGGTCGGCCTGGGTATTTCGGCGGTGTTGTGCCCGATTCTCGTGCACGGTTTGCTCGGTGCTCCCCGGATGGAACTCGAAGGATCAGCTGTCGCGAATCTGGTCGGCCAGAGCGTTTCGGGTGTCCTGTTCGCCTGGGCACTCTTTCGTGAACCGGTCTCGGCTCGACCGCATTTTGCAATCATGCGGGCGCAGATGCTGATGGGCCGTGACCTGATTCTGCGCAGCCTCGCATTCCAAGCGTGTTTCGTCTCGGCGGCCGCGGTGGCGTCGAGGTTCGGTGCAGCCGTAGTCGGTGCACACCAAGTTGTCCTCCAACTGTGGAACCTGGTTTCGCTCCTTCTCGATTCCTTGGCGATCGCCGCCCAAACGCTCATCGGAGCTGCCCTCGGCGGTGGATTCGCAGCCGCCGCGAAGAGGATGACCTGGCGGATCACTGCCTGGTCGACGGTATTTGCCGTGGTACTCGCGATCTTCTTCGCCGCGGGCCACTCCGTGATCCCCGGACTTTTCACGTCCGACGCCGAGGTCCTCGGTCAAATGTCGATCGCCTGGTGGTTCTTCGTCGCGATCATGCCGGTAGCGGGAATCGTGTTTGCACTCGACGGTGTTCTGCTCGGCGCCGGGGACGTGGTGTTTCTGCGCAACGCGACCATGCTCTGCGCAGTTCTCGGATTTCTGCCCGCGATCTGGCTCTCCCTCGCCTACGACTGGGGGCTGGCCGGAATTTGGGCAGGGCTTACCGTGTTCGTAGTACTTCGGATGGTCGCGGTGTCGTGGCGAGCGTTTTCCGGCAAGTGGGCAGTGACAGGTCCGGCGACGGCGAAGCGCGGAAGTTCAACTGAGGAAGCAGAGGGATCGTGGCAGCAAAGCTGATGGCGGTGAGCGACATTCATGTCGGTCACAACGGCAACAAGCCGATGACGGAGGAACTGTTCCCGGATTCGCCTGACGACTGGCTCATTCTCGCCGGAGATGTTTCCGAGAAAACTGACGACATTCGGTGGGCGTTGAAGCTCCTTCGCAGCCGATTCGCAAAGGTCATCTGGATTCCGGGCAACCACGAACTGTGGACGACCGCCAAGGATCCGGTTCAGATTCACGGAGCGCCGCGGTACGAGTACCTGGTCAACATGTGCCGCGAACTCGACGTCATCACGCCCGAGGACCCGTTCCCGGTGTGGGAGGGAGACGAGGGCCCGGTCACGGTCGTCCCGATGTTCCTTCTCTACGACTACTCCTTCCTGCCGGAAGGCGCGCGAGACAAGGAACACGGGCTCGAGATCGCGCGGGACAAGAACGTCGTCGCCACCGACGAGTTCCTGCTCTCGCCGCAGCCGTATGCAACGCGCGACGCGTGGTGCCGGGCGAGAATCGAATACACCCAGGCACGGCTGGACGCGCTCCCCGAAGGCACAAAAACCGTTCTGGTGAACCATTTCCCGATGGTCCGGCAGCCCACGGACGTGCTCATGTATCCGGAGTTCGCGTTGTGGTGCGGAACCACCGCGACCGCCGACTGGCATGTGAAGTACAACGCGGTGTGCTCGGTGTACGGGCACCTGCACATTCCTCGAACCACGTACTACGACGGCGTCCGCTTCGAGGAAGTCTCACTCGGATACCCGCGCGAATGGCGTCGGCGTGGACTGCCGGAGAAGTTGTTGCGTCAGATTCTTCCCGTTCCGGAGTACCCGCCGGGAACGCTCAACAAGTGGGGTGGCCACTTCAAGGTCACGCCGGAGCAGGAAGCCGAAGTCGAGCGCATGCGCGCCGGACGCTGAGAGGTATCGCTACGTGATCGAACAGATTCTTCCCGGTGGAGTTGCGACGGCCGAGGCCTTCGTGGATCCGCCCGGTCTGGTTCCGCACCCCAGCGAGGAGGCGTTGATCGGCCGCGCGGTCGAGAAGCGCCGTCGCGAGTTCGTGACTACCCGGCACCTCGCGCGTCAGGCGATGGGCAAGCTCGGTGTTCCGTCTGCCGCTGTCATGCGCGGCGAGCGTGGTGCCCCACTCTGGCCGCAGGGAGTAGTCGGAAGCCTCGCCCATTGCGACGGCTACCGCGGCGCTGTCCTGGCGTACTCCATGCAGGTCCGCTCACTCGGTATCGACGCCGAGCCGCACGGCCCGCTGCCGGACGGGGTATTGCCCGCGGTCAGCATCGAAGCGGAACGAACGTGGCTGGACACTCAGGAAACCGGCGGTCCGGTGCACTGGGATCGAGTGCTCTTCTGCGCGAAGGAAGCCACGTACAAGGCGTGGTTTCCGCTCACCGGGCGCTGGTTGGGTTTCGAGGACGCCCACATCACATTCGAGGCGGAGTCGGAAACTTCCGGAACTTTCAACTCGCGTCTGCTGGTCCCCGGTGAGGCGACGTCTGGTCCGCCGCTCACCTCTTTCGACGGCAGGTGGTTGGTGTCGGACGGGCTCATTCTGACGGCAATTTCGGTGCAGTGAGCGCGACTGGCAGAATCGGCACACGTGTCAGCTCGTGAAAAGCCTTCCTCCGGTCTTGTCGGCGCCGGAATCCTGATTGTCGACAAAGAGGCGGGCATCACCAGCCACGACGTGGTCGCTCGGTGCCGCAAATTGTTGAACACCCGCAAGGTGGGACATGCCGGGACTCTTGATCCCATGGCGACCGGCGTCCTCGTTCTCGGCGTCGAGCGTGCGACCAAGTTGCTCGGACTCCTGGCACTGACAACCAAGGCGTACTCGGCGACCATTCGCCTCGGTGCAGCGACGGACACGGACGATGCCGAAGGGGAGGTCCTGACTTCCGCAGACGCTTCGCAGGTGACGGACGCGGAGATCGCTGCCATCGTGGCAACGCTGACCGGAGACATCAAGCAGATCCCGGCAAGCGTGAGCGCTATCAAGGTCGACGGTCAACGCGCACATGCCCTGGTGCGTGCGGGAGAAACCGTCGAGCTGGCGCCGCGCCCGGTAACGGTGTCGACTTTCGAAGTTCTGGCTCGGCGAGATGTCCCTGGTGGCTTCGTCGATCTGGATGTAGACGTTGAGTGCTCTTCCGGAACATACATCCGCTCGCTTGCACGCGACCTCGGTCGTGAATTGGGCGTCGGTGGTCATCTGACGGCATTGCGCCGCACCCGCGTCGGGCCGTTCACTCTCGAACATGCGCGCACGCTCGAAGATCTCGCGGAACAGCCGGGTGTGAGCCTCGACATCGATCAGGCCGCGCAGACGGCTTTTCCGCATCGGCAGATCACGGCGGAGGAAGCCGAGGCGATCAGCCAGGGGCGCTGGCTCGAGCCGATCGGGATGAAGGGGATCTGTGCGGCGATCGATCCCACCGGTCACACGATTGCGCTTCTGCAGGAGAAGGGTCGACGCGCCAGTTCGGTGATGGTCGTGCGACCGGCGACGCTTCGCGGGTGATCGTCCGCGAGCGTGTCGACGGCGACCTCGACGGTTGCGTCGATGCGCTGGCACAGGTCCACGAGTGCGACGGATATCCGAACACGTGGCCACAGAACCCGCACCGCTGGCTTCGTTCGCCCACGGTGGTGAAGGCGTGGGTCGGTGAGAGCGACGGCCGTGTTGTCGGTCATGTGGCCGTCGACCGCGAGGTCGGAGGCGCGCCCACCACCGCGGGATCGATTGCCGTGTCGCGATTGTTCGTTCATCCCCATGCCCGCGGAAACGGCCTCAGCGGTGCGCTACTCGACGCTGTCACGGATTTCGCAGCAGAAAGTCAGTTGGAACTGGTGCTCGACGTCGTCGAGGACGCTTTGCCGGCGATCGCGCTGTACGAGCGTCGAGGTTGGGTGTACGTCGACGAGAGGCTCGCCGACTGGACCCGGACCGACGGCGTCCGGCCTGTAGAACGGCGATATCGTCTGCCGCTCTGAGCGGCCTCGACTACACGAGCCAAATTGCTTGAGCGACTGGGCTTCCCAGGTCGATGGTGTCGGGGCTGTCGCCGAGTCGAACGGACACTGTTCCGGCGAAATCACGGCGTTCTTCGACAGTGATGTCGACATCGAGACTGACGCCGACGGAATCGAAGTACCGAAGCATTTCGGGATCGGAATCGGAGATCCGGGCAACGCGGCCCCGCTCGCCGTTGGCGAAGTCGCTGAGCTGACGGGCCGGGGGAGTCGGCACCGAACCATCGGTGGCGGGAATGGGATCGCCGTGCGGGTCACGTTCGGGGAAGCCCAGTTTGGCGTCCATCCGCGAGATCATCAGATCGGAAACGGCGTGTTCGAGGACTTCGGCTTCGTCGTGGACTTCGTCCCAGCCGTAGCCGAGTTCCTGAACCAGATAGGTCTCGATCAACCGGTGGCGCCGGACCATGGACACAGCAGCCGCGCGGCCACTGTCCGTCAGAGCGATGGAACCGTAGCGGGCGTGATCGACGAGGCCCTGGTCCGAGAGTTTGCGGATCGCCTCGGACACCGTCGAAGCCGAGACGTTCATCTTCTCGGACAGGAGCTTGGTGGACACCCGCTCGTGGGACCACTCCTGGATCGTCCAAATGACCTTGAGGTAGTCCTGAGCCACCGACGAGAGTGCGAGCGTGTCGATTGCCGCGCCGTGCGCCGAAGTGCTGTCGCCATCCGACGTCGATGATGCTTCCGAGGTTCCGGTCTTGTGAGCTGCCACAACGCTTAGCTTAGGCTACGAAATCCGGAACTTCCGTACGTGAGCGGCAGCACAGTGGTGATTCGCTGGGCGGGTCCGAACGTGACCCGCCGCCGGTGGACCCGTAGGCTGCCAATCGTGCTGAGATGGCGTGGTCTCGACGAAGTTCCGGCCGATTGGGGTCGTTGTGTGCTCACTATCGGTGTGTTCGACGGTGTGCATCGTGGGCATGCCCAATTGATAGCGAGAGCGGTTACCGCTGCGCGCAAACGTGGTGTTCCGAGCGTGTTGATGACGTTCGACCCGCATCCCATGGAGGTTGTGCGACCGGGTAGTCATCCAGCCCAGTTGACGACGCTGCAACGGCGTGCGGAATTGGCTCAGGATCTGGGCATCGACGTGTTCTGCGTGATGCCGTTCACCGCTGATTTCATGAAGCTGACGCCGGAGCGCTACGTCCACGAAATTCTCGTCGAACGTCTGCATGTCGCCGAGGTGGTGGTGGGGGACAATTTCACCTTCGGCAAGAAGGCGCTCGGCAACGTCGATCTTCTTCGTGAGATGGGCGCTCGCTTCGGCTTTGCGGTCGACGGCGTCCAGCTGCTCGCCGAGCATGCGGTGACGTTCTCGTCGACCTACATCCGCTCGTGCGTCGACGCAGGCGACATGGAAGCGGCTACCGAAGCTCTCGGCCGTCCACATCGTGTCGAAGGTGTGGTCGTCCACGGTGACAAGCGTGGACGCGAGTTGGGATTCCCGACGGCCAATGTTGCACCGCCGATGTTTTCGGCGATTCCGGCCGACGGCGTCTACGCAGCGTGGTTCACGGTGCTCGGCGCCGGCGAGGAACTCGGAACTGTCGTTCCCGGTCGTCGATACCAAGCCGCAGTGTCTGTGGGGACCAACCCGACCTTCTCCGGCCGGACCCGAACTGTCGAGGCGTACGTTCTCGACACCGAAGCCGACCTGTACGGACAACACGTCGCTGTCGACCTGGTTTCGCGGATTCGGGGCATGGAGAAGTTCGACTCGATCGAGTCGCTCATCACGGCGATGAACCGAGACGTCGAACGCGCACGCCAAATCCTGAGTGAGGATGCAGAGCGCAGCGTGGGTTGAGCTCGTCCTGCACTAGTGGCGGCGGCCACATTCGCTCCAGGTGGGCGAAAGCGCCTCATTGCTGCTGGTAGGATCTTCTCTCGGTGCGTGCTGCGGTTTGCGGTGGCCGCACCGATCTAGTTCCTTTCACGCAAACGTCATCACAGGAGTGAATCAAGTGGCATTGACCACGGAAGAAAAGAAGGTCGTTCTCGGCGAGTACGGCTTGCACGAGACCGACACGGGATCGCCTGAAGCTCAGGTGGCAATGCTCACCAAGCGCATCACCGATCTCACCGAGCACCTCAAGACCCACAAGCATGACCACCACTCGCGTCGTGGACTGCTCTTGATGGTCGGTCGCCGTCGTCGTCTGCTGAAGTACGTGGCAAAGACTGACGTCGCTCGCTACCGCACGCTCATCGAGCGTCTCGGCCTGCGTCGCTAGATTTTTCTCACGACGCTGATCGAAAGCAACACGGCACGCTTCGGTTTGCCGAACACTCCGTTAGCCGGCGAAGCCACGCATATACTGGGCTTCGCTGGCTTTCGGCGTTAGCTGCCGCAAGGCAGTTTCCGCTGTCGGCGCTATGCACAGTTGTCTACGCACAGTTGTGCAGTGCGCCGCCAGCACACCGTATGCACCAGAGAACGTGGTGTCGGTTGTCGGTAGTGGTTCTCCGGACCGGGCAAGTGCCCGAAAGCTCCGGCGGACTTCGATCGACGGCCGCCCGAACGTCGTGACGTCCCGAAGCAGAAATCGCTCGCATCGCAAGGAGCGTCTGCAATTCAAGAGGGGGACGTCCCTCGGTGCGCAGTTTCCACCAGGAGGGTGGAAACGCCCGCGCGGGTACGGCGAAGACGAGAGGGAAGTGAAGAGAAAAGAATGACAGAGAATTCCGTAGTAGAGGTCGACGAAGGCGTGTTCGAATCCACCGCCGTGATCGACAACGGGTCCTTCGGTACCCGTACCATCCGTTTCGAGACCGGACGCCTTGCTCAGCAGGCCGCCGGCGCCGTCGTTGCTTACCTGGACGACGAGACCATGCTGCTGTCCGCCACGAGCGCCAGCAAGCACCCCAAGGAGCACTTCGACTTCTTCCCCCTGACGGTGGACGTCGAAGAGCGTATGTACGCAGCGGGCCGCATCCCCGGTTCGTTCTTCCGTCGTGAGGGACGCCCCTCCACCGACGCGATCCTGACTTGCCGCCTCATCGACCGGCCGCTGCGCCCGTCCTTCGTCGACGGTCTCCGTAACGAGATCCAGGTCGTCGTCACGGTCATGAGCCTCAACCCGCAGGATCTGTACGACGTCGTGGCCATCAACGCCGCTTCTGCGTCGACGCAGATCGCGGGCCTGCCGTTCTCCGGACCCGTCGGTGGCGTGCGTGTTGCACTCATCGTCTCCGAGGACAACAAGGCCGGCCAGTGGGTTGCATTCCCGACGGTCGATCAGCTCGAGAACGCCGTCTTCGACATGGTCGTAGCCGGCCGCGTCGTGTCCGGCAGCGGTGACAACGCCGACGTAGCGATCATGATGGTCGAGGCCGAGGCCACCGACAACGTCATCGCGAAGATCGCCGACGGCGCTCAGGCACCGACCGAGGCCATCGTCGCCGAGGGCCTCGAGGCCGCCAAGCCGTTCATCGCACGCCTGTGCGCTGCTCAGGCAGCACTGGCATCCAAGGCTGCAAAGCCCACGGGTGACTACCCGGTCTTCCCGGCGTACCAGGACGACGTTTTTGCTGCCGTCGAGGCTGCTGCGTCCGAAAAGCTCAATGCCGCACTGACAATCGCCGGCAAGCAGGAACGCGACGACAAGACCGACGAGGTCAAGGTCGAGGTTCTCGAGCAGGTTGCACCCAACTTCGAAGGCCGCGAGAAGGAACTGGGAGCAGCGTTCCGCTCGCTCACCAAGAAGCTGGTTCGCCAGCGCATCCTGCGCGATCAGTTCCGCATCGACGGCCGCGGCGTCACGGACATCCGTTCGCTGTCCGCCGAGGTCGCGATCATCCCGCGCGCACACGGCTCCGCACTGTTCGAGCGCGGCGAGACCCAGATCCTGGGTGTCACCACTCTCGACATGGTCAAGATGGCTCAGCAGGTCGACTCGCTCGGTCCCGAGACCACCAAGCGCTACATGCATCATTACAACTTCCCGCCGTACTCCACCGGTGAGACGGGTCGCGTCGGTTCGCCGAAGCGTCGCGAAATCGGTCACGGTGCACTCGCCGAGCGCGCTCTCATGCCCGTTCTACCCAGCGTCGAAGAGTTCCCTTACGCGATTCGCCAGGTCTCCGAGGCTCTGAGCTCCAACGGTTCCACCTCGATGGGCTCGGTGTGTGCGTCCACGCTCGCACTGCTCAACGCCGGTGTGCCGCTTCGCGCTCCGGTTGCCGGTATCGCCATGGGTCTGGTCTCCGACCAGGTCGACGGTGAAACCCGCTACGTCGCTCTGACCGACATCCTCGGCGCCGAAGACGCCTTCGGCGACATGGACTTCAAGGTCGCAGGCACCAAGGACTTCGTCACGGCCCTGCAGCTGGACACGAAGCTCGACGGCATCCCGTCCAAGGTCCTCGCCGGCGCACTCGCGCAGGCCAAGGATGCTCGTACCACGATCCTCGAGGTCATGGCAGAGGCCATCGACACCCCGGACGAGATGAGCCCGTTCGCTCCCCGCGTGACGGCCATCAAGGTCCCCGTCGACAAGATCGGTGAGGTCATCGGCCCCAAGGGCAAGATGATCAACTCCATCACCGAGCAGACCGGTGCCAACATCTCCATCGAAGACGACGGCACCGTGTTCGTCGGCGCCACCGATGGACCGTCTGCACAGGCCGCGATCGACATGATCAACGCCATTGCCAACCCGCAGCTCCCCAAGGTCGGCGAACGGTTCCTGGGCACGGTCGTCAAGACCACCGCCTTCGGTGCCTTCGTTTCGCTCCTGCCGGGACGCGACGGACTGGTGCACATCTCGAAGCTGGGCAGCGGTAAGCGCATTGCCAAGGTCGAAGACGTGGTCAACGTCGGATCCAAGATCCGCGTCGAGATCGCCGACATCGATGCACGTGGCAAGATCTCGCTGATCCCGGTCGAAGAGGGCAACGACGAGGCTGCCGCTCCGGCCGCCGACGAGGCTGCTTCCGAGTAGATCTCACTCGTACTCTGATGCGGCCCCGCGCGGATTTCCGTGCGGGGCCGCATCTGTACTGTCTGTAGACACGAGCCTGTAGATACCTGATTCAACACTTGCACCGAGGACTGCTGAACCTTTTCATGGCAAAGACCACTCCCAACACCACGCGCAGCCGCAGCGCTGTGCTGAAATCGCCGATCGATGCGACTCCTGAATCGGGAGTGCAGCGCACGGTCCTTCCCGGCGGCCTGCGCGTCGTCACCGAATTCATCCCCGGTGTGCGTTCCGCCTCCGTCGGCGTGTGGGTCGGAGTCGGTTCCCGCGACGAGCAGCCGAGTGTGGCCGGTGCCGCGCATTTTCTCGAGCATCTGTTGTTCAAGTCGACGCCGTCACGGACCGCGTTGGACATCGCGCAGGTCATGGATGGTGTGGGCGGCGAACTCAATGCATTCACGTCGAAGGAACACACCTGTTTCTACGCGCACGTGATCGACGAGGACCTCCCGATGGCGGTGGACCTTGTTGCCGACGTCGTACTGCGTGGGCGCTGCAGAACTGCGGATGTCGACGTCGAGCGGCAAGTAGTGCTCGAAGAGATCGCGATGCGAGACGACGATCCGGAAGACCTGCTCGGCGACGCCTTCCTGACCGCGTTGTTCGGAGATCATCCTGTCGGTCGTCCCATCATCGGTAGCGTCGAATCGATCGAGTCGATGTCGCGCAATCAGTTGCATTCCTTCCATGTTCGGCGTTACACGCCGCAGCGGATGGTGCTGGCAGTAGCGGGGAACGTCGACCACAAGCAGGTTGTGACGCTGGCTCGCCGCGCCTTCGCCGGGCATCTCGAGCGTGGAGTCAAGCCGGCGCCGCGGCGCGAAGGCACTCTGCGTTTGCGAACGATGCCTGAACTGAGCTTGACCCACCGCGACAGCGAGCAGGTCCACCTTGCGCTCGGAGTACGCGCGTTCGGTCGGCACGAGGGTCATCGCTGGGCCCTGTCTGTTCTCAACGCCGCAGTGGGCGGCGGGCTGAGTTCTCGTCTGTTCCAAGAGATTCGCGAGAAGCGGGGGCTTGCGTACTCCGTCTATTCCGGCGTAGACACCTTCGCGGACACCGGAGCGTTCTCCGTGTACGCGGGTTGCCAGCCGGAGAACCTCGGGGAGGTTGCCACAGTGATCCGCGAGGTACTTGCGAACGTGGCGACGGACGGAATCACCGATGCCGAGATCGCCCGCGCCAAGGGATCGCTGCGCGGCGGATTGGTTCTGGCACTGGAAGATTCAGGTTCACGCATGAACCGTATCGGTCGCAGTGAACTCAATTACGGCAACCATCGCAGTGTTGCGCAGACGCTCGCGACCATCGACGCGGTTACCTCCGAAGAGGTGCTCGAGGTGGCGCAGGTGCTCTTGACCAGGCCGTTTGCGGCCGCCGTCGTCGGCCCGTACAAGCGGGTTCGTGACCTCCCTGCGTCGGTACGCGGGATCGTGGGCAAGTAGTTCGAACTATCGAAATCGGGGTGTGCAGTTGAAGATCCGTGGTGCAGTGCTCGAAGAGATCGGCCGGGAGCGTCCCTTTGCGGAGTCGACTCCGATTTCGATTTCGGAACTCGACCTCGAATCCCCGGGCCCGGGTGAGATCCTCGTCAAGATCGAAGCTGCCGGGCTTTGTCACTCCGACCTCTCCGTGGTCGACGGGAATCGCGTTCGCCCCGTGCCGATGTTGCTGGGCCACGAGGCAGCTGGTCGAATCGTCGAACTCGGCGGCGGCGTTGATTCGTTGTCGGTGGGCACCCGCGTCGTGATGACTTTTCTTCCGCGGTGTGGCGAGTGCGCGGGATGCGCCACTGACGGCCGGATGCCGTGCACGGTGGGTAGCGCCGCCAACAACGACGGCAGTTTGCTCGGTGGCGCGCAACGACTGCGGCGCTCCGGCGAGAGCGTCAAACATCATCTCGGCGTTTCGGGTTTCGCGACGCATGCGGTGGTCAACGCCAAGTCCGTAGTTGCCGTCGAAGACGATATTCCGGCCGAGATTGCAGCCGTACTCGGTTGCGCGGTGTTGACCGGCGGGGGAGCGCTACTCAACGCGGCCAAGCCTCGCCCGGCGGACACCGTGATGGTGGTCGGCTTGGGCGGCGTCGGGATGGCCGCAATCCTGACGGCGCGGGCACTCGGGGTCGAGAACGTCATCGGCGTCGACGCACTGGAGTCCAAGCTGGCTCAGGCGCTGGAACTGGGCGCGACCGAGGTCTTCACACCGTCCGGCCTGTCCGAGAGTGGCGTTCGCGCAGACATCGTCGTCGAAGCTGCGGGAAATGCTCGGGCGTTCGAGACAGCCGTGGCCGCGACGGCAGCGGGTGGCACGACCGTCACGGTCGGGTTGCCTGCGCCTGACGCGCGCTCGTCGATCTCGCCGCTCGGGCTGGTGGCCGAAGCGCGGACCATCATCGGCAGTTACCTCGGATCCGCGGTCCCCGCCCGCGACATCCCGATCTACGCGCAATTGTGGCGGGACGGGAAGCTACCGGTCGAGAAGCTCATCTCCTCGCGAATCGAGTTGGACGACATCAATTCCGGCATGGACGAACTTGCGGACGGAAAAGCAATCCGACAGGTCATTATTTTCGACTGAAATCGTTACCTCCTGTAACGCTTCTCTCATACTGGACGACTACTCGAATGACGTTGCGTGACGCCCCGGGGGTCGGTCGTACGTTTTCCAAAAGTTGATTGGGGAGAAGATATGCCGGTTCGTGGGTTCTTTTCGCGACATCGAATACTGGCGGGTGCAGTAGCGCCCGCAGCGCTCGGCGTGGCCGCGTTGGTGGCGGTCGCAGTTGCCGTGGATTCTCCGCAATCGCAGACGATCGAGACCGAGTTGACCGCGTCTGTCACCGAGTGCCACGACACGGTCGGGATCGGTGTTGCCGGTCGCGGAGACACGCCGGTCGAGGGCACAACGAAGATGCTCGTCGGTGCGGATGGAACGACACTCCTCCCGGCGGCGCTCACAGACGACTACAGCAGTTACTGGGTCGACCCGGTACTCAAGGCGCCCGCCGGTTCGGTCAAGGACGGCTCGTACGCCTCCGTCTACATCGCGTATCCCGCAAACATGGACAGTTACGAAGAGGCCGTGACGACGGGCGCGGACAACACCCGCGCTGTGATGAAGGCAATCAGCGCGGCCTGCCCGAACACGAAGTTCTCGATTGTCGGCTACAGCGAAGGCGCTGACGTAGTGCGCCGCGTCGCGATGGACATCGGGTCGGAGTCGAGCACCTCCGGCATCAATCCGGACAACGTCGTCGGTGTGGTGATCTTCGCCGACGCTGGTCGACTCGCGGGCGAGGGGCCGTTCCCCGGCGCCGAGAACCCGTACGCGAACCCGAACGGTTTCAACCAGCAATATCAGAACGGAAAGAACACCGCTTCCGGATCCGGGGCACTTCCAGGCACCAGCGGAGATTTCGGGGCCCTGAACGGCAAGATTGCGTCGTTCTGCTCTGACGGCGACCTCACCTGCGCAGCTCCCGAGAACATTTCACTCCTGATTCTGGCGGCAAACGTCGGTCGGCAGCTCAACGTCGACCAGTTGCAAGCGCAGAATCTGACGCCCGCCACCGGCATGGACATCGCGGTCGTGATGGGACGCGTGATGTTCGACGCCTTCAACGACATCTCGAGCAATCCCACCTGGATGCAGAGCGACGAAACCTTCCTCGATGTCTTGCTGAAGGTCTCCGACCCGGCGTACAAGCCGAGCGAGGCCACCACGACGCCGGTCGCAAAGGACTCGGTTTCCACTGAGGAAGTGTCGCCGTTGGCGTACCTGCCGCAGAAGCTGTTCAAGGAAATCGTCGGCCTCATCGCCACGAACCAGAACACCATCCCCGTAGTCATGAACGATCCGTACGGCCTGACCTTGGGCCCGGATGTCGGTCACCACTTCGACTACTGGCGCGATTCGGATGCTGCAAACGGCAAGCCCCTGACATCAGCGGAGTACGCAGCGGCGTGGCTGACCTATCTGGCCAAGCAGGCGCAGGACGGCAAACCGGTCGATTCGTCGGCGAAGCCGACCGCCGAAGAGATGGCGGATGCCATCGACGCCTTGGCTGCTTCGCCTTCGGTTACCGACTCGGCCAAGCCCACAACAACCACGGGCGAAGCGGTACAACCCGCACCCGAAGGTTCGGAATCTGCAGCACCGGCACCCGCGGCTCCGACGACGACATCCGTTGCGCCGGCCGCGACGCCGAGTGTGACTTCAACCGTGGCGCCGTCGACTTCAGTCGAGTCGAGTGCACCGCCCGCCGCGACCACGACAACGACAACATCATCAACAACAACGACACAGGCTGCGGCCGGCTAGCCGAGACGTTTCCGTTCGTCAAAAACGCTGTCACAGGCTGCGATCCGCAAGTAGTTGCGGATCGCAGCCTGTTTTGTATGTACGGGTTACGTACGGCGACGGTTGGTGCTTATCGTGGAAGGGAGGTTTCCGGATCACGAATCGTGGGTTTCACCGTGCACGAGCTGTCCATTGCGCAGAGTGTGGTCGAAGCCGTGTGCGAGCGTGCCGGCGAGCGACGAGTATCGAGCGTGCGGCTGGAAGTAGGGCAACTCTGCGCGGTGGTTCCACACTCTCTGCTGTTCTGCTTCGACGTTGTCACTGCGGGTACTCACGCCGAGGGTGCCAGCTTGCACATCGATCAGATTGCAACCAGCGCGCGATGCAAAAGCTGTGGCGTGACTTTCTCGCCGCCCGACATGTTCTTGTTGTGTGGGTGCGGCAGTGCTGATGTCGAGGTGCTTGCCGGCCGCGAGTTGCGGATCCTGTCGATGGAAGTGAGCTGAGCATGTGCGCGACGTGTGGGTGCGGGGACACCACGGGACCTCGGGTGTCGGTCGTCGCCGGCGGAGAACACGAGCAGGACGACAGCCATGGGCACGGTCACCACCACGACCACGACCACGACCACGACCATGACCATGACCTTGGGCACGGTCACTCCGACCACACTGTAATTCTCGAGCAGCAGGTGCTTGCCAAGAACGACCGCATTGCGGTTCACAATCGTGAGTGGATGCGGGGCCGCGGAATCACGGCGCTCAACATCATGAGTTCGCCCGGCGCGGGTAAGACCACATTGCTGGCGCGAACGATCCGGGAACTAGGACGACAACGACCGATTGCCGTGATCGAAGGTGACCAGGAAACCCGGCTCGACGCCGAGCGGATTCGTGACGCCGGCGCGTCAGTGGTCCAGGTCAACACGGGGGCGGGCTGTCACCTCGATGCCGAGATGATCGACCGCGCGCTGCGCGCCTTGGACCCCGCGGACGAGTCGCTGCTTCTGATCGAAAACGTAGGAAACCTGGTGTGCCCCGCGCTCTTCGACCTGGGCGAGGAAGGCAAGGTTGTCCTAATATCGACGCCGGAGGGGGGCGACAAGCCGAAAAAGTACCCGCACATCTTTGCCGTCGCGGACCTCGTTGTGATCAACAAGATCGACTTGCTCCCGTACGTCGAGTTCGACGTCGATGCCTGTGTCGCGCAAGCGAAAATTCTCAATCCTGCTGTGCGCGTTGTTGTTCTATCGGCCACGACAGGTGAAGGCATGGACGAGTGGTACGAGTGGATCGGTAGTCGTTCGGCGATTTCTCCGGTGGCCGTTGACAACTGATCTGCTCGGGTAGTTAATGAAATGAGTGGGTGCCACGCAAGTGGGCCGAGGTTCGACTCCGGTGGCGTCAGCGTTTCGGTGCCGCAGCAATTTGAGGCCATAGCGTGTCAGGCAGTAGCGGCGCCGAGAATCAGGCGCAAGTGCACCCGTGAAAGCGGCTGACATGGACACACAAAAATCGACTGCTGGCACCACGGCGGAACCTGCCTCCGAAAGCGCAGCTACCCCCGAAAGCGCAGCGGCCAAAGCGGAAGAAACTCTGATCCACGTGCTGTGGATCAATGCCGGTCTCAGTTGCGACGGTGATTCGGTGGCGCTCACCGCGGCCACGCAACCCAGTATCGAGGAGATCGCGCTCGGTGCGTTGCCCGGCCTGCCTCAGGTGGCGGTTCATTGGCCGCTCATCGACTTCGAATGTGGACCGCAGGGCGGCGCTGACGATTTCCTGGAATGGTTCTGGAAAGCCGACCGAGGAGAATTGGAACCCTTTGTTCTTGTTGTCGAAGGATCTATACCGAACGAGAAACTTCACGACGAGGGGTACTGGTGTGGTTTCGGGAACAATCGCGAAACCGGCCAACCGGTCACCACGAGCGAATGGCTCGACAAGCTGGCACCGAAAGCCACTGCGGTAGTTGCGGTCGGCACGTGCGCAACCTACGGCGGCATACATGCGATGGCCGGCAATCCGACCGGTGCGATGGGCGTGCCGGACTATCTCGGGTGGACCTGGAAATCGAAGGCGGGCATCCCGATCGTGTGCGTTCCCGGGTGTCCCATTCAGCCGGACAACCTCTCCGAGACCCTGACCTATCTTCTGTACATGGCCACTGATCAGGCGCCGATGATTCCCTTGGACGAATCCCTCCGCCCGCAGTGGCTTTTCGGTGCCACCGTTCACGAGGGCTGTGACCGTGGCGGGTACTACGAGCAGGGCGAGTTCGCGACGGAGTACGGGTCGCCGAAGTGCATCGTCAAGCTGGGATGTTGGGGACCGGTCGTGAAATGCAATGTCCCCAAACGTGGTTGGATAAACGGAGTCGGCGGGTGCCCTAATGTCGGCGGGATCTGCATCGGCTGCACGATGCCGGGATTCCCGGACAAATTCATGCCGTTCATGGATGAACCACCTGGCGGCAAACTCTCCACCAATGCGGTGGGAATGTACGGGTCCGTGATCCACAGTCTGCGCCGGATCACCGGTCACACGTTGGACAAGGAACCGCACTGGCGCGAGCGCGGGTCGAAGTTGCTCACCGGTGCAACGCGTACGTGGTGACCGACCGGATACCTTCAAATCAGTTCGTGAGCAACGTCTCTGGGAGGCACTGCAATGACGGCCATCGTTCCCGAACCCACCTCGACTGCGGACCGCGACGGTCTTGTCGAGATGGCGTGGGACCCCATCACCCGAATCGTCGGCAGTCTGGGTATCTACACCAAGATCGACTTCGCCAATCGCGAAGTGGTGGAGTGCCACAGCACGTCGTCGATCTTTCGTGGGTATTCCCTGTTCATGAAGGGGAAGGACCCGCGCGACGCGCATTTCATCACCAGTCGTATCTGCGGCATCTGCGGTGACAATCACGCCACGTGCTCGTGCTACGCACAAAACATGGCGTACGGCGTCAAGCCGCCGCATCTAGGCGAGTGGATCGTCAATCTCGGCGAGGCCGCCGAGTACATGTTCGACCACAACATTTTTCAAGAGAATCTGGTCGCAGTCGACTACTGCGAGAAGATGGTCTCCGAGACGAATCCCGGTGTGCTGGCGCAGGCAGAGAACACGCGCTGCCCGCACGAGGAGCAGCACGGTTATCGCACGATCGCGGACATCATGCGGACTCTCAATCCGTTCACGGGTGAGTTCTATCGCGAAGCGTTGCAAGTCTCGCGTTCGACTCGCGAAATGTTCTGCTTGATGGAGGGTAGGCACGTCCACCCGTCGACGCTCTATCCCGGCGGCGTCGGCACCGTCGCGACGATCGAACTGATGACGGACTACATGTCGCGGCTGATGCGGTACGTCGAATTCATGAAGAAGGTCGTGCCGATGCACGACGACCTGTTCGACTTCTTCTACCAGGCGCTGCCTGGTTACGAAAAGGTTGGCCTGCGGCGGACCCTGCTGGGTTGTTGGGGATCGTTCCAAGACCCCGAGTACTGCAATTTCTCGTACAAGGACATGACCGACTGGGGCCGGAAGATGTTTGTCACTCCCGGTGTGGTTGTCGACGGAAAGTTGGTCACCACGGATCTGGTGGACATCAACCTCGGTATCCGAATCATGCTGGGGTCCTCGTATTACGAGGACTGGAGTGATCAGGAGATGTTCGTCAAGACCGATCCGCTGGGTAACCCGGTCGATCGCCGGCACCCGTGGAATCAACACACCAACCCTCACCCGCAGAAGCGGAACCTCGAGGACAAGTACAGCTGGGTCATGTCACCGCGATGGTTCGACGGAAAAGACAACCTCGCTCTGGATACCGGCGGGGGAGCATTGGCTCGTCTGTGGAGCACCGCTCTTGCCGGCCTGGTCGACATCGGATACCTGGAGTCGACCGGACACAGTGTGAAGATCAATCTTCCGAAAACAGCACTGAAGGGTCCTGTCTCGCTCGAGTGGAAGATTCCAGAGCATGGCAGCAATACTCTCGAAAGGAACCGTGCGCGAACGTATTTCCAGGCATACGCAGCAGCGGCTGCCCTTCACTTCGCAGAGAAGGCGCTTGTCGAGATCCGGGCAGGCCGTACCAAGACGTGGGAGTCGTTCGAGGTTCCGGACGAGGGAATCGGTTGCGGATTCACCGAAGCCGTCCGCGGAGTTCTCTCACATCACATGGTGATTCGTGACGGCAAGATCGCGAACTATCACCCGTACCCACCGACCCCGTGGAATGCGAGCCCGCGCGACAGCTACGGAACCCCCGGTCCGTACGAGGATGCCGTGCAGGGTCAGCCGATCTTCGAGGAGAACGATCGAGACCACTTCAAGGGCATAGACATCATGCGGACCGTGCGTAGTTTCGATCCCTGTCTGCCGTGTGGTGTTCACATGTATCTCGGCGGCGGTAAGACCCTGGAGAAGTTGCACTCTCCGACGCAGTCCGTGACCGGGGAGTGATCGATGGAGCAATCGGCCGACTACTGGCGCGGAGCAGGTGAGCGCATCGAGACGTTGTTACAGGCCAATGCCGGTGCAGGCCCGGTGGCCAGGGATCGCGCCGAGCAACTGGTCCGCGAGGTCGTGCAGTTGTACGGCGCCGCACTCGAACGCACCGTCGCACTGGCGGATCCGGCCATGATGGATGCGATGGTACGCGACGATCTGGTGTCGAGCCTCCTACTGGTGCACGGACTTCACCCGCACGACGTCGAGACCCGCGTACGCACTGCGCTCGACAGCGTGCGTCCGTACCTCGGCTCGCACGGCGGGGACGTCGAACTGATCGAGGTGGCGGACGGCGTGGTGCGGCTACGGCTTCTCGGAAGCTGTAACAGTTGCCCTTCGTCGTCGGTGACCCTCGAAACCGCGGTCCAGGACGCGGTGCAGGCGGCGGCACCCGAGACCACCGGAATCGACGTCGAAACACCGGATTCGCACGAGCTGAAGTCGGGTGTGATCTCGGTCGAGTCCCTGTTCTCGCACGTACACGCCGAAGGGGGAGGCGCGCACTGGGTGGAGGTCCCCGAATTTGCCGAAGTCGACGCGGGTGAGGTCGCGGGTTTCCGGGTATCGGATACCGATCTGTTGGTCTGCCGCTCCGGTGACGATCTGTACGCGTATCGCGACTATTGCCCCGTATGTGACCATTCGATGGCGGGGGCTGTGCTCGAACGCATGATGGGCCTTCCTGTCCGAGACGCCGCCGTCCTTACCTGTCCGACGTGCTCTGCCCACTTCAGCGTGTACGGAGCGGGTGCGCGGGTCGGCACCGGCTCCGAGCACCTGGCGCCTCTGCCGGTGCTTATTCGCGACGGTGTGCTCTCGGTCGCGCTTGCCGACGATTCCGTGTTGCCGGTGACCTAGCCGTGGACGAAGCCTGGTCATGAAAACCACTGTGGGAGAGGTACTCACGCGAATCGCCTCGACGCGCGCCGTTCCGACCGGGCCGCTGTGTGAGATGTGCGCGGCGGGCATAGGTGACGAACACCAACACGTCGTGGACGTACAGGTCCGGAGCCTGATGTGCGTGTGCCGTCCCTGCTATCTGCTCTTTGCGCCGGTCGACGCGGATCTTCGATACAAGGCGGTTCCCGATCGGTATCTCGAATTTCCGGACTTCGACCTCGGCCCTGGCCGGTGGGAGTCCCTGGAAATCCCCGTCGGACTGGCATTCTTCTTTCGGAACTCACTCCTCGACAAGTACATAGTCTTCTATCCGGGACCTGCCGGAGCTACCGAATCCGAGCTGCCCATCGACTCGTTCGAGACTGTGCTCGCGGAGAATCCGGGGCTCTCGCAGATGCGGGCCGACGTCGAGGCGTTGATTGTCTCGGTGCCCACGTCAGGACAATCGCCGAGATGCTTCGTTGTTCCCATCGACGCCTGCTACGAACTGGTGGGCAGGCTGCGCACCGTGTGGCGCGGATTCGACGGTGGCCAGAATGCCGCACGCGCGGTGGACGAGTTCTTCGGGCGCGTCGAGGCGCGAAGCAGGTCGGCATGACCGTCCTCGACTTCTCGGTCGACAACGTGGAGGTGGAACCGTATGCGGTTACACCAAATCTGACGGTGAGATTGAGGATGTCGGAGACTACCGGCGCGACCGTCCGAGCAGTCGCTCTACGCGCACAGGTTCGAATCGAACCGCACCGCCGGCCGTACTCCGACGAGGAAGGCGACGCCCTGCGCGATTTGTTCGGTCCGCGGGAGCGTTGGTCGAGTACGCTGCGAACCTTCTTGTGGATGGAGTGTTCCGCGGTCGTTCAGGGATTCACGGAAACAACGGTCGCGGCCTTACCCATGGCGTGTACGTACGACTTCTCGGTGACGGCGTCGAAGTACATGCACGCACTCCGTGACGGAACGATTCCGATCGTGGTTCTACTGAGCGGAACCGTATTCACCGACGGGCAGCGCGGTTTCTCGGTACAGCAGATCCCGTGGGACAGATCTGCTGCCTACGAATTGCCGGTCGACGTGTGGAAACAGCTGATGGCCACGCATTATCCGGCCTCTGGGTGGGTACGCCTCGACCATGAGACGATTGCCGATCTCGTGCGATTCAAGGCAGCGCACGGCCTCACGGACCTCGAATCAGCCGTGCGGCAGTTGCTGACGGCGAGCGAGGTGCCCCGATGACCCGAACTGAGATGGATCACGACGTTCGGGCCGTGGCCGACGCTGTCCTGTACGAGGGATATCTTCTCTATCCTTACCGGGCCGGCTCGGCGAAGAATCAATCCCGTTGGCAGTTCGGGGTTCTCGGACCGCCCGGCGCCGCCGGTGACGGAGTCGGCGAGGAACCGTCGATGTCCGCCCAATGTCTGCTCGGCGAACCCGAGCGGAACGGCGCCGAAGTAACGGCGACGGTGAGATTTTTGCACCACCAGTCGCGGACGGTTGAACGACTCGGCGCCGGCGGCGCGTGGATTCCGGTGGATCGGTTGGTAGTCGACGGGCACGAGGCGATCTCGTGGGACGAAGCCACCGAATCCGAGATCGTCTTGGGTCCGTGGGGTCTGGACGAACTCGAGGCCGGCGTCGAAGAATCCTTCTGTGCGGCGGGAGTTGTCGACGGAGAGACTCTGGCGGATTCTCGGGGCCGGGTAGTCGGACGGGTCGTTCGGACACGGCTTCCGGTGACTGGCCGCTTGGAATTGAACGCCTCCGCAGGGGACAGACGCAGGGTGATCTCCGTGAGCATCATGAACGACACGAGCGTCGACATGAGGGACAAGGGCACGGCCACGGCGCAGTCGATGCTCGGCACTCACGTCATTTTGACCTGCGCAGGCTCAAGGTTCGTGTCGTTGTTCGACGAACCAGATCACTCGGAGCCGCTGCGGCAAAATCGCTGTTATCCCGTGCTTGCGGGGACCGAGGATCCGACTCACCCCGGTACATCGCACACCGTTCTGGTGTCACCGATCATCCTGTACGACTTTCCCGAGATTGCGCCGCAGAGCGAAGGATCCCTGTTCGACTCGACGGAGATCGACGAAATTCTCACCCTGAGAATTCTCGCCATGACCGAAGAGGAAAAGGCGCGGGCGCGGGCTACCGACTCGAAAGCTGCCGACATCATCGATCGATGTGAGAGCTTGACGGCCGACGATCTAGCCGGCCTGCACGGCGTGCTGCGAGATTCGATTGCCGGTTCTGATCTGATACCCGAGGTGCCTGACGGCGTGGACTGGTGGACGCCGGAAGCCGACACCAGTGTTCAACCACGCACCGACGCAGTATTGATCAACGGCGTCCGCGTCTGTGGTGGAAGTACGGTTCGGCTTCACCCCTCACGTCGCGCTGATGCTCAGGACCTGTTCTTCGACGGCCGGATCGCCCACGTCGCCACCATTCATGAAGACGTGGACGGCGACATTCATGTTGGGGTGACGCTCTTGGACGACCCGGCCGCCGATCTGCACAACTGGTACGGCCGCTACCTGTATTTCGCGCCGGACGAGATAGAGCCGGTGCCGCGAGACGGCGCGAGTTGACGTACTTCACGCTGTCGGACTTCACAGCTATCGGACTTCACAGCTTTCGGACTTCACTGCTATCGAGAGGAGAACCCGCCATGAGGAGCATGGGATTGCTGTCGACGGCACTTCTCGGCGCCACCGCGATCGCAGCCGCGATCGTTCTGGTGGTGTCGATGCCGGACATCCAGCGCTATCTGCGAATGCGAAAGATGTAAAGCACTGTGCGCGTGCTGATTGCAGGCGTCGGAAACATATTTCTCGAAGACGACGGATTCGGCCCCGAAGTTGTTCGAGCGTTGCAGCATGAGAATCTCCCGACGGGGGTTCGCCTGGTCGACTACGGGATTCGTAGTGTGCATCTGGCATACGACTTGTTGGAGTCGTGGGACGCGCTGGTGCTGATCGACGCATTACCGGTAACCGGAGTTCCGGGGAAGCTTGCGATCATCGAAGTGGATCCCGAAAGTGAAGGCTCGCAAGGAGGTTTCGACGCACACTCGATGCATCCGAGTTCGGTGTTTGCCAGCCTGCAGGCCCTCGGCGGAGCACTCCCGCGGACGTTCGTGGTGGGGGCACACGCGAAATCGGTCGGCGACGGAATCGGATTGAGTGCAGAGATGCGTGATTCGGTAGGGCAAGCCGCCTCTGCGGTGATGGCACTCGTCCGGTCGATCGACGTGGATTGTGATGCCACCACTTTGGGGCCGGAGGTGTGAGTCATGTGTCTGGGGATTCCGGGACGGGTACGCGAACTACTGGACGGATACGGCGGTCAACTCGCCCTCGTCGACGTGGAAGGTGCACCGCGCAAGGTCAACATCGGAATGCTCGACGAAGGCACCGTCACGGCAGGTGACTGGGTGGTGATCCACATGGGCTTTGCAGTCGAGAAGGTCGACGAACAGGGAGCACAGCGCGCTCGGGCCGGCCTCGAACTGATGGGCCGTGGTCAAGACGGTGAGATCGACGAATTCGATACTCGTACCGGCGAGGTCGGGACATGATGATCGCCAGTCGTGTCATCGTTCGTGGCGTAGTCCAGGGTGTGGGATTCCGGCCGTTCGTTCACGCGACTGCGACCGAACTGGGACTGTCGGGTTCGGTGGGAAATTCTGCTCTCGGGGTCGTGATCGACATCGAAGGCGACGGAGAGGCAATCGATGCATTTGTCGCTCGGGTGCGAAACCGCCCCCCACCGCTGGCGCGAGTGGAGTCGATAGAGCGCGAGGACTCGCCGCCGCTAGGTCGTCAGGGGTTTTGCATCATCGAGACGGATGCGGGGGCGGTCGGGCGAACCTTGGCGCCGGCCGACGTCGGGATCTGCGACGACTGCCTGCGGGAGCTGACTGATCCGAGCGATCGGCGATATCGTCATCCCTTCATCACCTGCACCAATTGTGGTCCACGATTCACGATCATCGAGTCCATGCCCTACGACCGGGCCGCTACGACGATGAAGCGGTTCCCGTTGTGCGCGAATTGTGCGGCAGAGTACGTGGATCCCTCCGACCGCCGGTTTCACGCGCAACCGATTGCCTGCCCGGAGTGCGGTCCAACGCTTTCGTTCGTGGAAGGCGACGCGCCCGCGGTGACCGGCGAGGGTGCACTGCTACGAGCCCGATCGCTGCTACGAGACGGGAAGATTCTTGCTGTCAAGGGAATTGGAGGATTCCACTTGGCCTGCGATGCGCGTGATGATCGCGTGGTTCACGATTTGCGTGAACGCAAGCATCGACCGAGCAAGCCGTTGGCGGTGATGGTGCGCGATGTGAGAGAAGCCAGAGCGCTGGGTGTGGTCGGGGATGCCGAGGCTGATGCCATGTCCTCGCGCGAGCGTCCCATAGTGCTGGTTGCCAAAGCGTCTGGATACACGCTGTCTCCCTCGATTGCCCCAGGCATTCCGGACATCGGAATCATGTTGGCCTACAACCCGATTCAGCATCTTCTTCTCGGGTTGGCGGGAGACGCTGCGGGCCCCGCGGCGTTGGTGATGACGTCGGCGAACATCGGTGGCGAGCCAATTCTGTACTCCGACGACGATCTCGAACGGGTGGGTGACCTGGCCGACGGGGTGTTGACCCACAACCGTCCGATCTTGATGCCGTGTGACGACTCGGTGATGCGAATATTCGGCAGTGGACGACAGTTGCTTCGTCGCTCGCGCGGATATGCACCGCTGCCCGTTGCGGCGCCGTTCGATCTACCGCCCACCTTGGCGGTCGGGGCGGATCTGAAGAACACCTTCTGTCTTGCCGAGGGTGCGTATGTCTGGCCGAGTCAGCACATCGGAGACATGGGCGACCTCGCTGTCATCGACAGTTTTGCTGCCTCGGAGAGTCACTTCGAGTCGATCACCGGAGTAGTGCCGCACCAGATTGCCTGTGACGAGCATCCTCGGTATCGCTCGTCCTCGTGGGCTCGCAGTCGTAGTGGCGACCGACCGGTGCGCGTCGTCGGGCATCACCACGCACATGTGGCTTCCGTGATGGGGGAGAACGGCCGGGACGGGAGCGAACCGGTTCTCGGAATAGCGTTCGACGGCACCGGTTACGGGGCGGACGGCGCAGTGTGGGGAGGGGAATTGCTGCTGGCGACGTACAAGGGTTATCGCCGTCTCGCGCATCTGGGATACGTACCGCTGCCAGGGGGCGATGCCGGAGTGGAACGACCGTACCGAATGGCGCTCGCCCACCTCTGGCATGCCGGGTTGGACTGGGAATCCGACCTGGCGCCGGTGGCAGCCTGTCCGCCACGAGAGCAGTCGGTCCTACTTCACCAGTTGGCAACCGGTTTCGGGTGTGTGGACACCTCGAGCATGGGGCGGTTGTTCGATGCAGTCTCCTCGCTGACCGGGGTTCGTCAGAGCGTCGACTACGAAGCGCAGGCCGCCATCGAACTGGAGGGCATTTCGAGGGGAGTCGACTGCGCCCCGTCGCGGTACACCTTCGACTGGGTGCAGTCGGACGATGATTCGTGGACAGCTGATCCACGGTCGGTCATTCGGGCCGTTGTCCGTGATCTCCGGGCGAAGGTGCCCGCCGACGTGATCGGCGCGCGCTTCCACGAATCCGTCGCGCACCTCGTACTCGAGTGGGCAATCCGTGGCCGGGAACTGGCGGGAGTGGACGAGGTAGTTCTCACCGGAGGCGTGTTTCAGAACCCTCTCCTGCTCGTCCGGGCGTGTGCCCTGCTCGGAGAAGCCGGATTCACGCCGTTGACAGGACTGCAGTTACCACCGAACGACGGTGGTCTCGCCTACGGCCAAGTGCTGGTCGGGAGTTCGTCATGAGGTCAGGAGTTGTGCCATGTGCCTAGCCGTACCAGGACGTATCGAGTCCTTGGAGGAACGCGACGGAACGACGATGTCGGTGGTGAACTTCGGTGGCGTCCGAAAAGAAGTGTGCCTCGAATACATTCCGGGCGCCCGAGTCGGCGAGTACGTCGTGGTGCACGTCGGATTCGCGATCCAACGACTCGACGAGGAATCCGCACGCAGCACGCTGGCGGAATTCGAACACCTCGGCGTACTCGAAGAGGAATTCGGTGACGGGTTCGCCAGGGCTGCCCGGGCCGCCGGGATCGAACCGAAGGAGACGGAATCATGAAGTATCTGGACGAGTTCTCCGATCCGGAACTGGCCGGCAAACTGCTGGATCAGATCCGCGCGCTGGCCACGCGCCGATGGGCGATCATGGAAGTGTGTGGTGGTCAGACACATTCGATCATCAGGCACGGCATCGATCAACTACTCCCAGAGCAGATCGAGATGATTCACGGACCTGGTTGCCCGGTCTGCGTCACGCCGCTCGAGATCATCGACAAAGCTCTCGAAATCGCGGCAAAGCCCGATGTCATTTTCTGTTCATTCGGGGACATGTTGCGAGTTCCGGGGAGTTCGTCGGATCTGTTCCGGATCAAGAGCGCCGGCGGCGACGTTCGCGTGGTGTACTCACCGTTGGATGCACTGACTATTGCCAAGGAGAATCCGGACCGGCAAGTGGTGTTCTTCGGGATCGGATTCGAGACCACAGCGCCGGCCAACGCCATGACCGTCTATCAGGCCAATCGCCTGGGTATCAAGAACTTCTCGCTGCTCGTCTCGCACGTTCTGGTCCCGCCGGCAATGGCCGCGATAATGGACTCGCCAGAGTGCCGCGTGCAGGCATTTCTGGCGGCCGGGCATGTGTGCAGTGTGATGGGAACGTCGGAGTACCCGGCCCTCGCCGAGAAGTACAAGGTCCCGATCGTCGTCACCGGATTCGAGCCGCTGGATCTCCTGGAGGGCATCAGAAAGACTGTGCTGCAGTTGGAATCGGGTCGACACGAGGTCGAAAATGCCTACGCCCGTGCTGTCACGGCGGAGGGCAACACCGCAGCGAAAGCGATGCTCGAGGATGTGTTCGCGGTGTCGGACCGGACGTGGCGCGGCATCGGATCGATCCCGGACAGTGGTTGGCAGCTGGCGCCGAAGTATGCGTATTTTGATGCGGAAGAACGTTTTTCGGTGACCGATATCCACACCGACGAGTCGAGTGTCTGCCGGTCCGGTGAAGTATTGCAAGGCTTGATCAAGCCACACGAGTGCAGTGCCTTCGGGAAGGAATGCACTCCGCGGAATCCACTCGGTGCCACGATGGTGTCGTCCGAGGGGGCGTGCGCTGCGTACTACCTGTACCGACGCCTGGAACTGCAGGAGGCGGGTCATGCCGGCTGAGGAGACCGCTGTCGTGGACCTGTCGGCATGGGTGTGCCCACTGCCGCTGCGTGATTCGCCGAACATCGTCATGGGACACGGCGGTGGGGGAGCGATGTCCGCCGAGCTCATCGAGCATCTGTTCCTGCCCTCGTTCGGAAGCGCTGCCGATGCCGAGCTCGGCGACTCGGCTGTATTCGACATCGGCGGGGTGCGGCTCGCCTTCTCGACGGACTCGTACGTCGTGAAACCCATGGTGTTTCCCGGCGGAACGATCGGCGATCTTGCGGTCAACGGAACGGTGAACGACCTGGCGATGGCGGGAGCACAACCTTTGGTGATGTCGACGGCATTCATCCTCGAAGAAGGGACCGCGTTGACCGACATCGCGGGGATCGCGAAGGCGCTCGGGCGGGCTGCGCACGTTGCCGGCGTTCGACTGGTGACGGGTGACACCAAAGTTGTCGATGCCGGTCACGGCGACGGAGTCTTCATCAACACCGCGGGAATCGGGATTGTCGCCGACGGGGTGGACATCAACCCCACTCGCGCACAAGTGGGTGACGTCGTGATCGTCAGCGGCGACATCGGTGTTCACGGGGTGGCCGTGATGAGTTGTCGCGAAGGTCTCGAATTCGGGACCGAGGTGCGCAGTGATTGCGCGTCGCTCAACGGCGTGGTCGCCGACATGATTGCCACCGGCGTCGACATCCATGTCTTGCGCGACCCTACCCGGGGCGGAGTTGCCGCCACCCTCAACGAGATCGCTCAAGCGTCGAACATCGGTGTTGCGCTGGTGGAACGAGATCTGCCGATTCCCGCTGACGTGCGCGACGCCTGTGGGCTACTCGGTTTGGATCCTTTGTACGTCGCCAACGAGGGTAAGTTGATCGCCTTCGTTCCGCGAGAAGACTCCGACCGAATTCTGGAAGCGATGCGCGGTAATCCGCTGAGTGCGGGAGCTGCCGTGATCGGGGAGTGCGTGGCCGAACATCGCGGAATGGTGGTGGCGCGTACGGCATTGGGAGGCAATCGGGTAGTGGATTTGCCGGCAGGTGAACAACTTCCGCGGATCTGCTGATGACTGCCGTCGGTATGAACGGGCCGGCATTGTTTGCCCGCTACGCGTATCCGCCGAACGAGTTGGGTTACTGCGGACCCGACGATCCTTCAGTGCTGCTTCGTCTGGCCAGCGGCAACTCGGGCAGCGGCGACCGTGATCGCGCTCGTCAATTCGACGGTGCGTGGCCGTACCTCGAGGCATTGGCCGCAAGTGCGGGCATCGACGATCCTCTCGATCCACGAGTGATCGAAGCCTATTGGGTAGGAGGTGATCTCCTCGACTCGCTTGATTCGGGGGCGTTGTTGCAGCACTTGAGAGCAGCATTCGGTGAACGCGAGAACACCGGGTTTCTCCCTGCCCTCGGGGATCGGGACCGCGCGCTCGCGCACCACAGTTTTCACGTATTTCTGGTGTATCCGTGGGTCAAGCTTCTTCGGAAGCGCGGTGCGGTCCCACTGTCCGTCCTCCAGAACTGCCGGATCAGATGGGGAGTGGTCGAGGACGTGAGTGAGGAGCACGCGTTGGTGGTTTCGTCCCCGCTCGAGTTCGACGGTGAGCAACTCGTACGCGGCACGCCGGTGACGCAGCGAGTGCGATGGAGCGTTGACGGCCGCTCACTCGCACCGACGCCAGTCCAGGGCGCCTTGGTGACGATGCACTGGGATTGGCTGTGTGACAACATCACGTCAGAGCAATCACGGGCATTGGATGCCGCGGAAGACTCGGCATTGCGGATCGCGACCCGGATGCTGTCGACGTGACAGGCCCTGTCAGAGCAGGGACCACGGTCTGGAGGATACGCAGGTGTCAGGGCACGAAAAAGGTTCCGAGGCCCGGTGTTCCGATCGCCTGGGGATCGACGTATGCGACGACCTGACCCGAGCCCGGACGAATGGTGACGGGTTGTGCATCCAGTGTCGGAAATGATGCGGATCCGTACGCTCCGGTGCCGAGACTGAGCCAGTGGACGACCGCGGAGTGGGGGTTTCCGTCTCCGGGTGCGCGTTGCACGTTCAGCACGGCGACGCCCGGTTCTTCGCCGACGATCGCTGCAAGGTGGGGAGTGGGCAAGTCGACGAGCGGGACGTAAGGGTCGACCTGGAACGGAACCGTGCTCGGCGCCGCTGCCGCGGTACCCGGCATCATCACGCCGGAGATCGCAAGGGCCGCAAAGACCGCGGCACCGGTACGTGCAAAAGCGTTGAGTGCAGTCATACGATTCGACGCTAGTCGCTTGTCCGGCGATTCGGTGCCGTTTCGCGTTTCAATCGGTGGCGGGGTGACGTCGACGCCACCGCCCAGTGGTACGCGAAGGTACTCGGAATGACGATCGAGATATTCGGCCCCACGGCACGCACTGCACTGAAGTTCGGAGATCAGAAGATCAATCCGAGGACTCTCGGATCGGCGGAGCAAGACCCGGCCTGGACCGCCGGCGCCGTCGAGGCAGCAGGTTCCGAGGATTTGTGCTTCATCACTCTTGCGTCACCCGGAACTGTCCGTGAGCACCTGGAGAACTGTGGGGTCGAGGTGCTCGACGGGCCCGTGACCAATCTGGGTGCCCTCGGCGAGATGGTCTCGCACTATTGTCGCGACCCCGACGTAAACCTTATCGAGATCGCCGTCTACCCGTGAACTAACCACTTCGAGGAGAAATTACTCCAGATTCAATGTCGTCCAGTGCTGCCTCCGCCGGCTGTCGACATCCTTCCCCGCCGTGCACTTGGAATTCTCGTTCGTCACCGGACTTTGCGGGTCCCGCTTCTCTGATCGTCGCCCGCGGTGCGCGTCCGTCGGACTGTTCTCTTCCAGATCGCTGATCGAACTGGTTTCGAGAAGGTGTCGGACCGACGTCCGATGGCTTTCGAGGGGGATCTAGCTACTTCCGTCTTCTATCGAGTGAGCGAGGGTGGAGACGGTGCGCTTTCGGTGGGTTGTTGCCGGTTGCACTGTGTCGGGCCAGTCAGCAGTTTCTTCCAGCGCCCAGTCGGCCCATTCTGCGATGTGGTTGAAGTGGCCGATCATGAACCGGTTGGCCAGTGCCATCAGATGATTCTGCTGGGGGAGTGTGCCGGCTTCGGGGGCCGAAATCCGTTGTGCGTGTGAGACGAACAGACTTCGGGACCGAGTTGCCTGTTCGCGCATGGTGGTCAGGTTGGTCCGCAGGTCGGCAATCGTGCCTTGGTTGGCGAAGATCACGCGGATCATGCCTTCGAACTGCAAGGCGGGGGGTGTGGCCTGGGTGGCGAGCCAGTCACTCAGCGCTGTGCGACCTTCGTCGGTGATGGAGTAGACCGTGCGCGAGCGCTGAGTGCCTTTCGTTACCGTGCTCGCCGTGACCAGACCGCGTTCAAGCAGGATCTTGGGGGCGTTGTATCGCTGTCGGTCGGCGCTGGGCCACAACTCGGCGACCCCGCGTCCGACCTGTTCGGCGATCTCGTATGCCGACCAGTCCTTGACCGTCAGCAGTCCCAGGATCATGTACGAGGTAGGTGTGAGATCACGCTGAGCCACATGGCTCCCTTCGTTCCGCGGTTACATCCGAGCTTACAAGTGCTACTTCCCTTCACCGTTTGCATCCTCGGTGTCGGCGATGTCGTCGGATGTGTCCTGAGCGGGCTTGCCGTAGATGAAGGGGACGAGCGCTGCAGCGACGGCAGAGGCCGGGGCGAAACCATCGGCCGTGGGTGCCAGATTTCCCCACACCACCAAGGTCACGTCGTTGACCGGGTCGTACCCCATGAACGAGTTGTAGCCGGGCAGTTCGCCGATGTGGCCGTACATCGGACCCATTTGAGCGATACCGTATCCGTATCCTGCGGATCCTTCGCCATCTGTGGGTTGCACACTGTTCAAACGCAACTCTTGTGTGGCGGGACTCAGGAGCGAACTGGTTCCCAGAGCTTTGACCCATGTCGCCATGTCGTTTGCAGTCGAAATTCCCTGACCTGCAGACCATGTCCACGAGGGATTGTGCCTAGTGGTGTTGGTCGGTTTTTCGGTGCCTGCGGCGATCGCGTCGAGGCGAGATTGTGGGAGGGCCTCTTTGCCTTCGCCGAGCGTTTCGACGTTGCCACTGTAGGTGTAGCCGTCTGCAAACGGAGTCGGGATGCTGGTGTCGGTGTTCGCAGGAAACGATGTCCCTGCCAGTGCGAGTGGCCCGAAGAATCGGTCCGCGAAGATCTGCTGAATCGGCTTGCCGTCCAACTGCTCGGCGATCAAGCCGAGGAGAACGGTATTGGTGTTGGAGTAGTGATAACCGGTGTCGGGCGCGAAATACGGCGGCTGGCTCAGCCCCATTGCCAGCAGTTCCTCGGGTGTCCACACTCGCTCCGGTTGCTCGTCGAGCGCCCGGTTGAGTTCGAGGGTTTCGGTGTAGTTGTACAGGCCGCTACGCATGTCGAGCAGGTCGCCGATGGTGATGTTGTCGCCGTTGGGGACATCGGGGCGGAACTTGCTGACCGGATCGGTTACCGCAACCTTGCCTTCGTCGACCAACTGCAGGATGGCCGTACCGGTCCAGGTCTTGGTGTTCGAGCCCACGCGAACCTTGGTGTCCAGAGTGGGAGGCTCGTTCACGCCTTCCTTGACCGAACCCCATGTGTTGACGTACTTCTGCGTCGGCGTCGTGACCATGACCACCATTGCGATCTCACGGAACTCTTCTGCCTTCTCGGAGACGACGGAATCCATTGCGGCGCTGTCGAAAGACAAGACGGCGCTGTCCGCAGACCCGGCGGAGGTCGGCGGGGACGATGAGGGGGACTCGGGATCGGTTGCGGACGAACAGGCTGAGAGCAGCAATGCCGTAGCGACGCAGGCCACAGCCACTTTGCGGGTCTTGACGTTGTGAAAGGACGTCGACTTCCCAAAAGGGTTCATAGAGGGACTTTAAGCGATACTGCACTCTGCATGCTGCACTTTGCAGTAAATTACGACAAATCAGTCATGCATCCTCAGGAGCGTCCATGCCGCACACCACATCAGTTCGCGCCGTCGCTGCGTTGATCAGCGTCGGAGTAGTCCTCACCGCATGTTCGGCGAAGCCGTCGAATTCCGATTCCGCATCGGCTCCGGCGCAACAGGTTCCAGAGGAGGCAGCCCGCATCATGGCCACCGATCCGTACGCCATGGCTCGGTGGTCCTATCTCTTGGTCGACCCCGCCACCGACGAGGTGATTTACAGCAACAATGCTGATAGCTCGATGTTTTTGGCTTCCCAGACCAAACATTTCACCGTCGGCACCGCCTACGACACCCTTGGTGTAGACCACACTGTCACCACCCCCGTCTATGCCACTTCTCTCCCTGTCGAGGGCACCCTTACCGGTGATCTGGTGCTGGTCGGCTCCGGTGACCTCGCGCTCGGTGGGCGCAACGCCGCACAAGGCCGATTCGATTTCGCCACCGACGGCATCGACCACGTCTACGCCGATGCCCTGCCAGGAGCCGTTCTCGCGCCCGGTGATCCGCTGGCAGGCCTGAACGATCTCGCACGACAAGTAGCCGACGCCGGCATCACTCGGGTAAACGGCGACGTTCTGGTGGACCCTCGTCTGTGGGACACATACTCGACAGTCGAAGGCCTGGTCCCGTCGATTTTCGTCAACGACAACCTCGTCGATATCCAGGCGAGTCCGGGTGCGGTAGGTGAGCCCGCCACCATCGACATGCTTCCCGGCAACGGCCTGTTCCGCGTCGATGCTCAGGTCACCACGGGTGAGGAAGGTAGCGACTCGACTCTGAAGGTTGCGGCCGATCCGTCCGATCCCACCCAGATCAACGTAACCGGGTCGGTACCGGCTGGAAAGACATCACTGACTGTCTATCGCATTACCGACGCGCCGACGTGGGCGCGTCAGCTGTTCGTAGAAGCACTGCGACGCAATGGAATCGAGGTTGCATCGGTATCTCGTACGAACAGCACGGCTGCCCTGCCTGTCGATCGGACATATTCAGGAAGTCGACAGGTTGCGAGCCTGCAATCGGCACCAATTTCGGAGTCGGGAGGGATGATTCTCGCGACAAGCTACAACACGGGCGCGAACACTTTCTTGTGTCTGTTGGCAGTAGCGACAGGATCGTCGTCGTGCAGCGACGGTCTGCCCACCGTGCGGGCACTCGCCGAGAAGGCTGGTATTGCAGCATCCGACCTGGTGGTCATGGACGGTCAGGGCGGAGACCCGTCACAATCGACGCCCGCAGCCGTCCTCCAGTGGCTCGACTGGGTGGACCAGCAGCCATGGGCCGATACGTTCTGGGCAGGTCAACCCGTACTCGGTGAGCGAGGCTCGTTGTCGGGCGTGGGAACCGACAGTCCGGCAAAGGGGAAGGTCATCGGTAAGACGGGAACATCCGCCGACGTCGAATCTGACACCGGCAGGTTGATAGTCACTCTTCAAGCGTTGTCGGGTTACATGATCACCCCGGACGATCGCCGACTTCTGTTTGTCGTCGCCGTCAGCGATGCAGTGTTTCCCGACCTGCCTAGGGGCGTGTTCCAAGTCGGGGGAGACGTCGGTGGTGTTGCCGCTGCATTCCAACAAGCACAGACGAATTGACGGGGCGAGACGGAGGTCCGGCGTTCGGGCGCTCATCCCTTTCGAATGAGGCACGAACGATGTAGGCGCACAGAGTGTCAGCATTGGCGCGCAGCGGTATCGACTGCGTCCCGATGAGAAACGAGTTTTGACATGGGTTCCGTTATCGGAGATCTCCTCCCCATAGCTGTCGGTATCGCCGTGTCTCCGGTAGCCGTAATCGCCACGATCTTGATGTTGCTCTCCAAGCGCGCGGGTAGCACCAGCATCGGGTTCGCGTTGGGTTGGCTGCTCGGAATCTTCATTGCCACAGTTCTTTTTGTCATCCTGTCCAGTGCCCTCAGCGCCTCGGGCAATGGACCGTCTGCCACGGTATCGTGGATCAAACTCGCTCTCGGTGTCCTCCTGTTGGCGGTCGGGGTCAAGCAGTGGCGAGGGCGCAGCGGCGAACACGAAACACCGAAGTGGATGCAAGCCATCGACGAGATGACCGCGGTCAAGGGGTTGGGCCTAGGATTCGCGCTCGCCGCGATCAACCCGAAGAATCTGCTGATGTGCATCGCGGCGGGAGTGTCGATCGGCTCGGCGTCGCTGGCGACCAGTGGAGTGATCGCCTCTGTCCTTGTCTTCACGATCATCGCCAGTTCAACGGTCGCGATCCCGGTCATCGGATACCTGGTGGCTGCTGATCGTCTGCGCGAGCCGTTGGCCAAGCTCAAGGTCTGGCTCCAAGACAACAACACCACGGTGATGAGCGTGTTGATCTTGGTCGTCGGAGTTGTTCTGATCGGCAAAGGAATCGGCGGAATCTTCTGATAAGCCCTCTTTCACGTGGTGTGAACGCGGACCGCCGAGGTGGGTGTCCTATCAGGCCAAGTTCACCGCGTAGTCGCCATCGGCGTGGCCGATCAGTTGCCAGCCGCCCTCTATCGGGGACAGTCGGACGTCGGAGAGATTCGTGGTCTCGAGCTGTGGCCGGTCGGTGCCGGGGTACCAGGCTTCGACCTGTCCGGTACCGGTCCCGGTAAACCCGTTGCGCGACAACTCCGTCAGTGTGCCGGGCGCTGCTCGCGGATAAGCACGCGAGAGAGGCCCGGCAAATCCCTCTACGAGCCCGAGTGATTCGCCGGAAGGGCAGTCGATGCGATTCAAATTTCCTTGCGGCTTGTGGGTATTGCCGTCCCGAACCGGGTGGGGGTCACCGCACGCTTGTGTCCACGACCACCACGCGCCGCCCATCCGGTACTTGTCGGTGGCGTCGACGAAGCGGTCGACGTCTGCTCCCTGCTCGCCGGCATCCCCGAACCAACCCCATTCACCCGTCCACAACGGGGCGTCGTACCAGGCGGCAGCGCGGTCGGCGATCTTGAACCCGTCTTCGATTCCGGGGAATTCGCTACTGACTGTTATCGATTCGCTGTAGAGATGTGGCGAGAAGACCACCAGAGGATCGGTCAGGTACTGGCGTGGGGGCAGCGCGTCGAAGCCGAATGCCGACCAGATCGCGCTGGGCTCGAAGAACACGAGGTGCGGAAATCCGCCTGATTCGGCCTGTCTGATGGCGTCGGTGGCCCGCTTGTAGAACTGCCCGATCTGATCAGCGGCGGTGAATGGATCGCGCAGGCCGGGATTCGGTTCGTTCAACAGGTCGTATCCGGCCACCGCCGGTTCGTCTTTGAACTCGGCGGCCAACCGCGCCCACGTAGCCACGAGGCGACTCTGGATTCCTTGCTCGTCGTCGTAAAACGCCTGGAAGGCATGGGCGATCGCCGGTGCGGCTTCCCGGAGTCCACCGATGTTGCAGGTCGTCCATCCGCCGGTCAGGGTTGCCCACTCCGGTGCGCCGTCCCAGCCGACTCCCGGCTCCATGAAAGACGGGCACGACTGGTCGCTCGGGGTGCCGACGTACGGGCCCCATGCGTCCTGATGCATGTCGAGAACGGTGTAAATGCCGTGATCTTTCGCGTTCTGGACTGCGCCTCGAATCCGGTCGACATACGCAGTGTCGAATGCACCGCGGGTCGGTTCGAGGAGGGACCACGCGACGTTGAGTCGGACGACGTTGAAGCCCAGCGCGGCCATCTGCGCGAAGTCCGTTCTTCCCAGCGGCGTAACGGTGGGTAGACCGGTGCCGTTGGTTGCGTAGTCATTGAGACCGTTGGCGTTCACGCCGCGGAGCAACACCGTTCGTCCGTCGACGTCCTTGATCGTTCGATCTGCGACGGTCAGTTGGGGGAGAGTCCAGCCCGGATCCGGAGGTGAAGCGTTTGCCGCCGGGGCTGCAATCTGGATAGCCAGGATTGCAAGGGTGGCAAGCAACAGCGCGCGCATCCGGTGACCTTTCTAGACAAACGTCCAATTCGGAGATGAGGGTAGCGTGAGAACGCCTCCTCCGGGGCGCTTTGCACCGTGCTGAATAGGCAAGTTTGTCGCGTACGTGAGTCGCTCCACCTGGAATTTGGCCCACGAGGCGTCGCCTGGGCGGGACTGGCGGTGATTTACACTGAGCGCGTGGCACTCTCCCGGACACAGATCTATACCTTTCGCCTTCCGGCCGAGTCGGCTTTCGCGTTGGGGCACAACACTTTGACGGCCATCTTCGGCAACGTGAGGCAGATCGGTCCAACAGCACTGCAGTCAAGCTCGAAGATCAGCTTGTCGAGCTGGGGTGAGCACGTCGTGCTCGAGGTGCGTCCGGCGCCAGGTGGGTCCGCGGTTGCGGTCACGAGTAGTTCGGCGCTCAGTACGCAGTTCCTCGATTGGGGGAAGCACCGAAAGAACATCGATCGAGTCTTTGCTGCCTTTGCGCAATCCGTCGATGAGGCCCAACGGTCAGTGTGAGGCAGCAGGCGTCGGCATCCATGAGTCGGTTGTCCGACGGGCTTCGTGCTGACTCTCGAGATAGGCGAGAAGAATGCCGAGCACCGGATGCGCATTGTCCTCGCGCCAGATCAGCGAGTGTGGGTAGACGGGCGTTGGGTTGCGGAGCGGAATGCGTCGCAAGTCGTAACCGGCGGGCCAGAGGTATCGATCTCCTTGGCCGACAAGTGTTGCCAACTCGGTAGATTCGGCGATTGCGTCGAGGAGTGCCTCGGTTCCGAAGTTTGGGCCGATCGCATCAATCGTGAGACCGAATGTGGACGAGAGTTGCTCGTAGTACTCGGACCACTCGGTGCCTGGGACGATGCCGGGAATCCAGATCCGGTGATCGGCGAGTTGAGTCGGGGTGACGGACGGTGAGCCGGCGAAGGGGTGCGAAGGTCCGACTAAGACTTGGAGCGGATCCTCGAGTAGGCCGGTAATTCTGATGCCGTCAGGTACTTCACCGCTCGTCTTCATCACCGCGCGGATGGTCGCGTCGATCTCGCCGGATCTGACGGCAGCGATCGCGGCGACAGCGTTCGAGGTAGACAGAGTGACGACGTCGAGGTCGATTCCAGGGTTGGCGCGGTAGAAGTCCTGGATCAGAACGGCGGGCGCGATCCGACGGTTGAGGACATCGACCCGCAGTGCGCGCCGGCCCGGATGCACAGAGGCGACGGCTCGCTCGTGGACTCGAAGGAATTCGCGTGCATGGGGCAAAAGCGCCTGCCCGTCGATCGTGATCTGTGCGCCCCTCGGCGTGCGATTGAACAGTCGGACATCCAATTCTCGCTCCAGCGCGATGATCCGCTTGGATGCTGCCTGCTGGCTGATCGACAGCTCGTCTGCTGCTGCTTGAAACTGCCCGAGATCGGCTGCCACGACAAAAGTTCGCACGGTGTCGAAGTCCATCTCCCGATCGTATGTACACCACCGATGGTTGTGGCACGGACGCCTCGCAGTTGATTGCTACAGGTCACACAGCTGTGATTCGATCCTCGTTGTCGAATATCGGTGGTCACAGGGGGTGGACGTGGAAGCTCAAAACGCGCGACTTGGTCGAGAATTCGGGTGGTTGTGGTTCGCGTACGTCTCCAGCACTGTCGGCACCTGGGTGGGATTCGGTGCTCTACCCCTCATCGCGATCCAGGTTCTCGATGTCAGCACCTTCCAGGTGTCCATGCTCGCGGCCGCCGGGCTGGCAGTCGGTGCCGTGATTGCAGTACCTCTCGGCGGGAAAGTCGAATTCCTCCGCAAGCGGCCAGTGATGATCACGACGGACCTTGTGCGGTTTTGTGTACTGATTTGCGTCCCGGTGGCATTTGTCATGGGTTGGTTGACATTCACGCTGCTGCTGTTGGTCTCGATCGTTGTTGCGGCAGCCGATATCGCATTCGTGGCAGCGAGCGGCGCCTATCTCAAGCACCTGCTGAAACCATCGCAACTTCTGGTCGCCAACGGGCGGTTCGAATCCACGACTTGGGCCGCCACCGCAGTTGGTCCGCCGTTGGGTGGTGGAGCAATCGGAATGTTGGGTCCGGTTGTCACGGTGATCGCCAACGCCGGTTCATTCCTGGTCTCGGCAGTCGGGTTGTATGCCATCCGAGGACAGGAGGTTCGCCCCGATCGGCGCGACGAGCCGACGCCGAATCTGAAGGCGATGTTCGACGGTTGGAGATTCATCCTCGCTGACTCCGAACTGCGGCCACTCTTTTTCAACACGGTGTTGGTCAACGCCCTCATAATGGCGACCGAACCACTACTGGTTGTTCTGCTCGTGGGCGAACTCGGGTTTTCGCCTTGGCAGTACGGCCTTGCATTCGGCCTTCCATGCCTCGGTGGCTTGATCGGCGCTCGGTTGGCTCCGCGGCTAGTCGCGCGTTACGGGCGACGCAGAGTTATGACCGTCTCCGGTGTCCTGCGAGCCTGCTGGCCAGTTGGACTTGTGTTCGTCGCCCCAGGTGTCGGCGGACTCGTGGTTGTCATCGCAGTTGAATTCCTCTTGATCGCCTGCATGGGAGTTTTCAATCCGATCTTCGCGACCTACCGACTCGAAAGGGTTGCGACTGATCGTGTTGCCCGCGTTCTGACGGCCTGGTCAGTGACCAACAAAGCCGTCATTGCGCTGTTGACCGCAGGGTGGGGTGTAATGGCGGTGTTCACTGGCACACACGCTGCAATCGTCATTTCCGGTGTACTGCTACTTGTTACGCCGATCTTGCTCGTCCGCAGCGCTCCCGAACCTCGACGATTGCCTGGGGAGAAGGAAACGCAGGACGCTACGCCTCGCTGATGGAGGTGTTTGCTTCGACCGAAAATCGATTCTGCGGAGCGGGCCAATTGGTCAGCATCGAATCGAGAGCCTCGAGGATCCTGGACCAGCTTTCGGCGCTGTCCGGCGCACTGTGGCTGAACGATCCACCTAACTCCAGGCTGGCATATCCATGGAAAACGCTGCCTAGCAACCGAACTGCGTGAGTCTGGTCGAGGTCGGTGAGGTTGTATCCGCGCAGAATCGATCGCATCATCTGCGAGTGTCTGAAGCCCGCGCTCGCTGCTGCATCCTCCGGGGTGAGGCGCATCTGTGACGCGGCGTACCTGCCGGGGTGTGCCTTCGCGTAGTCGCGATAGACGTTCGCGAAGGCGGTCAAAGCGTCGCGGCCGGACCGACCGGCCACGGCGTCGGCAGCCTGGTCTGCCATCTCCTCCAAAGCGAGCAACGCGATTCTGGTTTTGAGGTCGTTCGAACTCTTCACGTGGGAGTACAGGCTTGCGACTTTGACGTCGAACTGCCTGGCGACTGCCGATACGGTCACGTGCTCGAAGCCGACCTCGTCGGCCAATTCCGCGCCCGCCATCGCGAGGCGGTCGGCTGTGAGTCCTGCGCGAGGCATGTCAATCGGTCCTGTTCGTTGGGAGGGTAAACCAGTTGCCTAAAGAATATAGGCAAATTACTATCAGCAGTAGCAAACTTCCGTAAACGATTTTCAGGTGAATGAAATGCACAGCCAGAGCAGCTGGATTACTACCGAAATTTCCGAGGACATCGTGCGCGGAGCCCTCGAAATCGAACGGACCGAACGCGGTGTGCTGACGCACCGCCTACCTGCCACGGCTCGCACGCAATTCGCTGACGGGCAGATGGCAATGGCGCAATCACAACCGTCCGGAGTGCGGCTAGTATTCCGAACCAGCGCCACGAGCATCGAACTCGATACTCTGCCCACGAAAATGATCTACACCGGCGCTCCGCCGAGGCCGCAAGGGGTGTACGACCTGCTCGTCGACGGCGAACTGGCCGGGCAAGCAAGCGCTACGGGCGGCAATACGGTGACGATCGACATGGCTACCGGTACCGCTCAGAGGCAGTCCGGACCTGTCAGTATCATCCGTTTCGCGGAGCTGCCCGCGCGATCCAAGACCGTCGAGATCTGGTTGCCACACAACGAGACCACCGAACTTGTCGCATTGCGAACCGACGCGCCACTCGAACTCGCGGTTGATACGAAGCGCCGCGTGTGGCTCCATCACGGAAGCTCGATCAGTCAAGGATCCGGCGCTGAAAGTCCCTCCGGCACTTGGCCTGCTCTTGCAGCCTCCGTCGGCGGCGTGGATCTGATCAACCTCGGGTTCAGTGGCAGTGCTCTGCTGGACCAGTACACCGCCCGCGCGATGCGCGACACTTCTGCTGACCTGATCAGCATCAAGATGGGCATCAATCTGGTCAACGCAGACGTGATGCGCCTACGGGCCTTCACATCTGCAATGCACGGCTTCCTCGACACGGTTCGCGACGGTCATCCAGTGGCTCCGCTGTTGGTCGTTTCGCCCGTCTATTGCCCGATCCACGAGGACACACCGGGGCCTGGTGCCTTCGACTTCGACGCTCTTGCCAGAGGCGAAATGCGATTCGTTGCCACCGGAGATCCCGCCGAGCGGGCATCCGGGAAGCTGACGCTGCGCTCGATTCGGGAAGAGTTGGCGCGCATCGTAACCCAGCGGTCAGTCGATGATCCCAATCTGCATTACGTCGACGGGTGTGATCTCTACGGTGCCGCGGAGAACGAAGAGTTGCCGCTTCCCGATCAGCTCCATCCGGACGCTGCAACGCATCGTCTCATCGGCGAACGCTTTGCCCAACGTGTATTCGCAGACGGCGGTGTATTCGCCGGCGAGGTGTAATCGCGCAATCTGATTCGGCTCACACCACCACTCACATCACGGTGAGCCGAATCAGCGGGTACTTGCGATCGGACTTGCTCTGGTACTTGGCGATTCGGGGCTGGGCGGTGGCCACTTGGTGCCACGCTTGCTCGCGATCGTCGCCTTCGAGTTCGTGAGCTGTGACTGGTACGGCATTTCGGCCGGGCATCTCGATAGACACTCGATCGGGATGCGCCACCACATTCGAGTGCCAGTCCGGGTTTCGACCGCCGCCGCCCGAAGCCACGATCAACAGACCGCCCCTGCCGTCGGACAGGTGCATCAGCGGAGTCTCTCGGGGTTGCCCGCTGCGTCGGCCTACCGTGTGCAGGATGAGGACTTCCATTCCCATGAACGTGCCTTTCCCGCGCCGAATCTTGCGATTCGTGCGGGCGTTCGCGTTCCGCTGCATCCACCGTGACAGTGCGCCGGGACCGCCAGACTTCGGTTCGCTGTGATTCCCGATGGGATCTCTCGGTGTTGGATCCGTCTGTGCCATGGTCGGCTACCTCCAGTTTGTCGGCGTGAGCGTCGTTTTGACAAACCTATGAGGATTGCGGGCTCGGTGCTTCTCGATTTCTGATCACTGTGTTTTCCGGTCACTGTGTTTTCTGATCGGAGTTCACACGATTTGACCCTGACGTAGCGTGAGGGCTCACGATGACTTCATGACCGACACCTACCCTGCATTCGACATCAGCCCCGTCCCTGTCCCTACGACCGATGCCGTGCCTCCGGAACAGTTCCGAGGTCTCTACGGTATGCCGATGTTCGTGTCTGTTCCGACTTCGGATCTGGCCGAATCGGCAGACTTCTGGATCCGCGGGCTCGGTTTCTTCGACTTCTTTTCGGTGCCTGATCGACTGACGCATCTGCGGCGCTGGGCATTTCAAGACGTTCTGCTCGTGCCCGGCGAGCGAGCAGATTCACCACCGTCCATCAGCGTGAGCTTTGCGTGTGTGCTGAGTCAGATCGACCAGATAGCAAAGGCGTGTGAGGAATTGCGGCCCGGATGCACCAGCGGTCCAGACCTGAAGCCGTGGAATTCACTGGAGTTGGAGATCGTGACACCGGAGAACGCGCGTGTGATCATGACGGCCGCTCGTCCGTACGACCCGAACAGTGCCGAGGCCGAGCATCTGCGAGGTATGGGAATTGACGGACCCGACGACTGAACAGAAGTCTGACGCGGTGGTCTCGCGCGCCGCGTCTGTCAAACTGGATGCCGTGACGGATCAACTCTTCGGCGACGAGGCAGACAATGCTCTTACCGTCGGTGCTGCCGCATCTCGGCTGGGCATAACTGTACGTACCCTTCATCATTGGGACGCAATCGGTTTGGTGTGCCCGTCCGGGCGCAGTGACGGTGGCTACCGGCTGTACACCGACGCCGACCTCGGCCGAATTGGTCGCGTACTTGTCTACCGCGACGTGGGCTTGTCGCTCGACGAGATCGGGATATTGCTCGAATCGCCGGCAGCCCACGTGGATGAAACACTGCGCGGGCAGCGCGCCGAGTTGCGACAACGGATTGCCGACTTGGAGCAACGGGGCGAGTCCTTGGATCGCATCATCGATGCCAGGAAGTCCGGTGTGCTGTTGCCGGCAGACGAGCAGGTGTCGATCTTCGGCCGACACTGGCAGCCGTCATGGGGGCCGGAGGCGCACGAGCGTTGGGGTGACAGTGCGCAGTGGGCGCAGCACGCGGAACGGTCGGCGGGTAGGACCGCTGAGGATTGGCAGAAGATCACCGACTGCGTCGAGACGCTCAACGAAGATCTGGCGTTGGCGTGCCGCGCGGGTGTCGAACCGGGAAGCGCCGAGGCGAATTCGCTGGCAGAACGCCACCGAGCGTCGATCGGGGTCTACTTCGACTGCACACATTCGATGCAGGTGTGTCTGGGGCGGATGTACGTGGCCGATCCGGGATTCTCCGAGTTCTACGACGCGCTGTTCTACGAGACGGTCGAGGCCGGTCTGACCGCGTGGCTCCGCGCTGTCATCGATGCGAACGCTCTGGCCCATGGAGTTGTCCCCGAATCGGCGACATGGGTGTGAGTGAGCTGGTGGTCGCTCGTCAGTCCAAAGACGCGCAGGCAGTGCACCACGGTCGGCCGTCGACCCCGGGGGCACGATGGGGTACTGCGATGCGCGCGGCCAAGATGCAGCTTTCGTTGTCGTGATAGACGTCGAGATCCGAAGGAACCGTCGAGTGGAACGCCGGGACCTTCATGTCTACCTCCGTTGTCACTCGCCAGAGAGTTGGCTCGTTGCGGTAATCCTCCCACCCCAGCGATCATCTCGCCTGTCGGAAGAAGCACGTGTCAAGGCGGGGGCCGACACCTGCTGTCCTCGCCGCGCGATCATGGAGCCGCACAGCGGTTTACAGGTGTGAGAGCCTGATCACCCTTCCGGCCGAACCGATGCGCACTGCGCGCGCGGTGTGATCTTCGACGGCGCTCACCGCAGAGAATCGCACAGGGATAGGCTGGACGAATGCGTGGAGAGTACAAGGTTCCTGGTGGAAAACTGGTCGCGGTCGACGTCGAGGTGGCGGACGGTCGGCTGGCCGAAGTCGCAGTCTCGGGGGACTTCTTCCTCGAGCCCGACAGTGCGCTCGACGACATCAACGCGGCGTTGCGCGGAATGCCAGCCGACTCGGATGCAGAACAGTTGGCACAAGCTATCTCCAGTGCGCTCGACGAGTCCGTCTCGATGATCGGCTTCACGCCGCAGTCGGTCGGTATTGCGATCCGGCGCGCACTCGGTCACGCCACGAGTTGGGCGGATCACACGTTCGACCTCATCCCACCGGTGGTTCTGGACCCAGCGATGCACGTCGCGCTGGACGAGGTCATCGCGCGTGAGGTGGCATCGGGTGAGCGTCCGCCGACACTGCGATTCTGGGACTGGGACTCGCCCTTGGTCGTGATCGGATCGTTCCAATCCGTGCGTAACGAGGTCGACTCCGAGGCTGCTGAGCGGCACGGCATCGGCGTGGTGCGCCGAATCTCCGGTGGCGGCGCGATGTTCATGGAACCTGGCAACTGCATCACGTACTCGTTGGCAGTACCGGCGTCGTTGGTCGAAGGTTTGAGTTTCGAGCAGTCCTACGCGTTTCTCGATCAGTGGGTGATGGGAGCGCTGGCCGAGGTGGGTATCAACGCTCGGTACGTGCCGCTCAACGACATCGCCTCGGACAAGGGCAAGATAGCCGGCGCCGCTCAGAAGCGATTCGCGTCCGGCACCGTGCTCCATCACGTGACCATGGCCTACGACATCGATGCGGAGAAGATGACGCAGGTGCTGCGAATCGGGCGAGAGAAGATGTCGGACAAGGGAACCAAGAGCGCAGCCAAGCGGGTCGATCCGCTGCGTTCTCAAACCGGAATGACGCGTGCAGCGATCCTGGAGTCGTTTGCGCAGCACTTCCGCGGCCAGTACGACACCCGTGACAGCGACTACACGGACTCGGAGTTGGAGCAGGCGCGCAAGCTGGTGGACACGAAGTTCAGCACCGAAGCGTGGACTCACCGCGTCCCGTGACGCCGTTGTCTCGGGATACCGACAAACCGGGACGAGACCCGAGAGGTCTCGTCCCGGTCGACCTAGCTGGCCGGAGTCGTTGAGTTTGCCCCGAGAAGTTCAGCGTCGTCGTCGACGACGGAGTTCCTCTTCGGAATGGTGAAAGTTGCGCTCACACACAGGATTGCGATGACGAAGCACGCCAGTGTGTACCACAGGTTCCCGATGGGATCTCCAGCGCTGGTGGAACCTTCGACTGCGTCGAAGAAGTCCGGAAGCGCACTCGCCCACAGTACGGCCATGACAACCAGGTACACCACGCTGTAAATCTGGACGAACCTGTTGGTGTGTGCAGGAGCGTTCGATTCTGCCGAGCGCAGGTTTCTCCACTGGCGGACGAGAACCACGATCGCGACCACTGTGAGGACGGCGAGTTCTGCCGCATAGAGGAACCCACGAACGGTGTCACTGCCCATCCCGAAGACCGTCGCCGGGAGCGGGAGAATGAACGTGCCCAGCGATGCCAGCAGGCCGATCACGATGGTGCGCCAAACCAACTGAAGCCCGGAGAAGTGCTTGCCGGCATCGACATGCCGTCCGACGAAGTACTGGACGCAGAATGCCAACGACATCGGCCACAGAGCGGCGAAGACGACCACGCTGGGGAGTGGAACCGCGTCGAACATGGGTTGGTTGATCGGGTTCGACGTCGACCACTCCCACCACCGCAACTGGGGTCCGAGGTGATCGAAGATTTCGTAGAACGCATGGTGGACGAAGCCGACGCAGACTGCGCCCAGCAGTGGACCGTATTTGCGGAAAACGCCGAGCATTCTGACTATTTCGAAGGCCAACGTCGCCATGAGCGGGTAGATGGCAATGATGTACAGCGGCAGTCGACCCCACATGAAGTCGACGGTGAACACGTTGTGCGCGAACATCGTGTCCACTTGTTCTTCGATGCCGAAGGCTGCCGGGAAGTACAGCGGAGGCTCGATGATGAACAGGTAGGCGGTGGCGCCGAACCAAAGGACCAGGTTGGTGGGGTCGCCGTTGCGGCGCAGTCGCACGATCGCCAAGACCAGTGCGAGTACCGAGCCGACGATGATCGTCCATTCGAGTACGGGCAGGGTCCAGTTCTCGAGGGCCGCCGGGTTACGGAACTCGACGAGTCCACCTGCTTCCTGACAGGAGAAACCGAGTTCTGTTGCCAGTTGGGCAAACGTGGGGGAGCAGTGCTCTGCCATCAGTTGGCCCCTGACGTGATCGACTCTTGTGCCTGAGATTCAGCGGTGTACCAGCGTGTGCAGTCGTAGCCGTCGTCGTAACGCTTGAACCACTGGTCGGCCAGTGCGGGGAGCTTCTCGTGGTCCGGGTTGTGATTGGGCATCTGGCTGCGGAAGACACCGCCGAGCGCGACGAGTTGTTCGCCGAGTTGTAGGTGATCGAAGGCGCGGGGCATGGTGCCCTTGGTCAGGTAGGGCGCAAACGACGTCAGAATCTTCTGCTTGGTGCGGTGCATGGCGAACATCGACAGTGAGTCGACTTGCCGTTCGGAGAGTGGAACGTGCTGGTTGAACCCTGCACAGGCGATGCGAATCACCTTCATGACGTGCGCGAAGATCGACGGCGCCATTCGCATCCGGTAAAGCTCGCTTCCGACAACGGAATTGAAGATGATCAGTGCCGAGCTGCGATGCTCGACCTCCTCGACGAAGTGCCAGATGAACAGTGACGCGACGCGGTCGTCTCCCGGACGGAACAAGGTCGCCTCGTTGTCGAGCATCAGTTTGAACACCGGTGTGAAGGTCGCCTCCAGATCTGCGGTGTACGCGAGCCGGTAGTTCAACGAGGTCGCCTCGGTGAGCAGATCGAATTCACCGATCACGGCGTCGAGTGTGTTCTGCAGTCCGGGGTATCGCCTGATCAGAGCTTTCACATGTTGGCGGTGGGCGGTCGAGTGGTGGCCTTCTTGACGCATGAATGCCACGGCTTCCTCGGCGACCTCCGGATCGCTGATCCGCGACTTGGTTTGCATGATCATCTTCACGATCATTTTCTCGAAACCGATGGCCAGGAACGAGACCGCGTTGGACATGCTCGACCAGGCCGGATTCTCCGGGTTCCACAGGAAGGGAACGTCATGATCCTCGAATCCGAAATCCATCTTTCGGGGCTGAAGGTTGGTCACTTGTCGAACCTCGTCTTTCGGAGGGGCTGGTCAGGTGGCCGCTCTGGCACTCGAAGCCACTTGTGGCAGTAATCATACATATTGGTGTGCAGTTGTATGTTCACTTTCGATGACGAACGTGAATTCGAGGGACGCAGATGCAAAACCTGCCTGTGTTAGCCTGTGGCTCTTGGACTTCGAGCGCAAAGACATGGTTCGAGCCTCGTTCGAGCGAGGAAGTGGGCAGTGGCACGAAGGCGTGGGTGGGGCGGCAATCCACCGGACAACGACGAAGATGCGTCACGTCGAATTGTCGAGGCCGCAGTCGAGCTGATCGGACGGACGAGTTCGGAAATCAGCATCGGCGACGTCGCGGAGTCACTGGGCGTGATCCGGCAGACCGTGTATCGATACTTCCCCAGCGCCGACGCTCTGATGCGGGCAGCGGCGATCGCGTCGGTCGACGGCTACCTCGATCGACTCACCACACACGTGAGCGGCATCGAAGATCCCGTCGAGGCGATGACCGAGGGTGTTCTCTACACACTGACTCAGGTCCACCGAACACCGCATCTCGGCATCCTTCTCACAAGCACGAATACGAGTCTGCACCCGGAGGGTCTGACCTCGCAGGAGGCGCAAGCCTTCGGAATGGCGATGATCAACCGCTTCGACGTGGACTGGGTGCATTACGGCTACGACGACGCGTCACTTCAGGAACTGGTCGAATACGTCCTGCGGACGATGCAGTCGTTTTTCCTCGCGCCTGGCGACCCACCGCGGAGCGATGAGGAACTGCGGCGATACCTAAGGCGCTGGATGGGTTCTGCGATCATCGCCCAGGCAAATTCTGTCAGCGATGACCCGATCAGCGCAGGACTATCGTCAAAGCAACGGCACTGACGCACGCGGCGATGACGACGGTCAGTGCGAACAGGTCGGCGAGCTGAGGGCGCTTGGGGTACGCCGCAATCAGTCCAGTGCCCCCGCGAGCGGAGATTGCTTCGCCCATTTCGGCAGACCGCCGAATTGCCACGGACATGGTTGTGGTGATCAGGTCGACTATCGAATTGTCGGCCGCGCTGTTCACCACAGCTTTCGGGCGCAGTCGTCGCGCCGCTACCAGGGTGAGCATCTCGTCGATCAACAGCGGAAGTGAACGAATGCAGAGGGCGGTCGCGATGGCCCACTCGTCGACCGGGATCTTGAATATTCGCAGCGGTCTACCGAGCGTTGCCAGTGCCGGCGCCACGTCGCTCATCGACGTGGTCCACGCCAACATCAGTGAGACGCAGAGCAATACAAGACCGAACGTCACAGCTTGCAGGTAGATGAACACCGCGTCGATGCCGATCGGAAGGTTGATCAACGCGCCGAGCAGGATCAGCGCCCACAACCACCACGGAGGTCGGGGAACTGCAGTCGGGGGGATGCGTCCGATCACCGCGGTCAGCAACAACAATCCCAGTACGACGCCGATCGCCGGCCAGGACGGCGCGGCCACGACCACGATGCTGACGAGAACGACGGCAACGATCTTCGTTCCGGCCCACAATCGGTGGATCGGCGATGAAGTCGGGACTTCGCGCAGAAGTGTTGTCACGTCGTCGATCCTTCCAAGGCGCTGCTGGCGGCAGGGTCGAGGATGCGACCCTGCGACAGTCGAATTGTTCTGCTGCAGACGGCGTCCATGCCGTCGACATCGTGGGAGATGACGACTACTGCGGTTCCGTTCCGACGAATCCACCTGAGTACGTTCAGGATTTCGTGTCGGCCGGGTGGATCGAGCCCGGCCAATGGTTCGTCGAGGATGAGTACTCGGGGTTGGCGGACGAGGAGACCGGCCAGTACGACGCGTCGCATCTGTCCGCCGCTCAACTCGTCGATACTGCGGCCGGCGATGTGACGGTCGAGTCCGACGGCGTCGAGCGCCCAGGAGACTTGCACCGATCCGATCTCCGGACCACCGGCGGCCTCGATGTCTTCGGCGACGGTTCGGCGTTGCAGCTGCAGCCTCGAGTGTTGGAACGTCAGACCGACAGTGCCGAGCTGACGCGAGACGGGTTTGCCGTCGAAGACCGCGGTTCCCCGGCTCGGTGCGATCAAGCCCGCCATGATCCAGGCCAGGGTCGATTTACCGGAACCGTTGCCGCCCAGGACCAGTAGTCCGTCCCCGTCTCCGATGGTCAGATTCACGTCCGAGAGTGCGCGCCGCGACCACGGAGTCCGGTCGTTGTAGGTGTGGGTGACATCGGTGAGTTGGAGGACCGTTCGAGTGCCGGCCGGCCACGGCGCAGACGGCGGACCCGCGAACGTCGACGTCATCCAACCGGGTTGGTGATCGATCTGCCGTCCGCGTTGTAGTTGAATCACCCGATCTGAGTTGCGGGTGTCGGCGTGGTGATGGGTGACCAGAACCACGGCCATCGGATGGCGCCGGGGCAGTTCGGCGAGGAGCGAGACCAATTCCTCCCGGCCGGCCTGATCGACCATCGCGGTGGCTTCGTCCGCGATCAGCAGAGCGGGGCGACGAGCCAGAGCGGCAGCAACCGCCAGACGTTGCATCTCGCCGCCGGACAGCCCTGAGGTCTCGCGCATGCCCATGCCCGCGAGTCCCACCTCGGCCAGCAGTGCATCGACGTCGGGATGCGACTCGGGCGGAAGCCCCCAGACGACGTCATCGGCGACGCGGGTTCCGAGGATCTGGCTCTCGGGACGTTGGAGGACGACGGCGGTTCCTCCGTGTCGACCGAGACCGGCGGACCCGGGCCTCGTCAGGGTCCCGACGGTCGGTGCGCGACCGGCGAGCAACCGGGTGAGTGTGGACTTGCCCGAGCCGTTGTGGCCGACGACGGTGACGAACTCTCCTCGTCGGACCGTGAAGTTGACGTCGACGAGCGCCGGCGTCGATGCACCCGGATAGGTGAAGCCCACGTGATCGAAAGTGACCGGTAGCGGGTCGATCGGACGGTCGTCGGGAGCTGTCTGGAGCGGGTCGGCCGAGGGGAGTGCGGCCAATCGATCGAGGACGGCACCGAGGACAAAATAGGAGACGACGGTGCTGAGGACGATTCCGGAGCTGATCGACAGGCCGATCCACAACCACCAGTAGTCGATGATCGAGCCGATGCTGTTCTCGATCCATTCGGCTGCGCCGACCAGCGTCGGGGCACGCTTCAAGATTGCGGCCACGCCCAGCGCGGTGTTCTCCAGCGAGGTCAACAACAAGGTGCGCAGGGGCGCGAGAACAAGCAACAGGACTATGGAGAACAACGCCAGCGCGGGTCCGATGACAAGCGACGACAGCAACGCGGAGATGAAGCCGAGACCGCGCCGCTTGACCGTACCGATGATTCCGCCGAGGAGAGCGCTCAGCGCGACCGCCGCCGCAGATCCCGAACCCGCTGCGACGAAAGCGACCGCAGTAGCCGAGACGCCGGCCGTCATCACGGCGCGGACTCGAAAGCGCTGGGCAACAATTCCCATCGGAACGGCGGCCACGAGGTTGAGGGCGCTGGCCATGGGGATGACCGTGGCAATGACGGACAACGCGACCGTGAATCCGGCCATGACGGCACCCGTTGCCAACTCGAGTGGTCGAAGGTTGCCGGTTTCGCGGACTTGCGGACGGTTGCTCACTACGTCCAGTGTGCCAGTGGTGACATAACTCCTGCCCGACTGATGGTGAGCGCATCGGCACGATTGCGTAGGCTTCACCTCAAACAATGCATCGGACGGAGCGTGGAAGACGTGAGTGCAGCACCCATCAGGGTCGGGGTTCTGGGAGCCAAGGGCAAGGTCGGTCGAGCGATCTGCGAGGCAGTGGAAGCTGCTCCCGATCTGGAACTTGTCGCTCAGGTCGATACCGGTGATCGCATCGAGACGTTCGTCGACACCCGCACTCAGGTAGTCGTCGATTTCACGCACCCCGACGTCGTCATGGGAAATCTGGAATTCCTCGTGGCCAACGGAATTCACGCCGTGATCGGCACCACCGGTTTCGACGAGTCCAGGCTTGCGACTGTGCAGTCCTGGCTCGACGAGCAGCCTGCAACGGGTGTTCTGATCGCCCCGAACTTCGCTATCGGTGCTGTGTTGTTGATGCGCTTCTCGGCTGCCGCGGCGCGCTTCTTCGATTCCGTCGAGGTCATCGAACTTCACCACCCCAACAAGGCAGATGCTCCCTCGGGCACCGCATACCGAACGGCCGCCATGATCGCCGAAGCTCGCGCGGAAGCAGGCGTCGGACGCAGCCCTGACGCCACCACGACCGAGCTCGAGGGTGCGCGCGGCGCCGACGTCGACGGCGTCCGGGTTCACTCCGTGCGGATGGCCGGACTGGTCGCGCATCAGGAAGTGATTCTCGGAACTCAGGGCGAGACGCTGACCATTCGCCACGACTCGATCGACCGGAATTCGTTCGCGCCGGGCGTTCTGCTCGGTGTCCGCCAGATCGGCTCGCGTCCAGGCCTGACGGTCGGTATCGATTCCTTCCTCGATCTATGAACAAGACCACCCGCACCCTCGCGCTGATCGTTGCGATCTGTATCGCGCTCGCGGTGTACTTCGTGCTGCTCGGCCAACGCGGAATCCAGCTCATCCAAGACGGAGGCGGCGCCGCGATCGGTCTCGGGATCGGCGTGCTGATCCTGCCGTTCCTGGGGCTGTGGCTCGTCATCGCCACTCTTCGTGCCGGCTTCACACACCAACGCCTCGCACAGCAGATTTACGACGAGGGCCTCGCTGTCGATGCGTCTTCACTTCCGAAATTGCCTTCGGGCCGGATCGAGCGGGCGGCTGCCGACGAGTTGTTCGCTCAGATCAAGGTCGACTGGGAAGCAGACCCGGACAACTGGAAGCAGAACTTCCGACTCGCTCGCGCCTACGACTATGCCGGTGACCGAAGCCGGGCGCGGGAAACCATGCGCCGCGCAGTGGAACTGGAACGTCGGTCGCGAGGCAAGTAGTTTCTCCCTGCTAGGAACAGGGGTCTGCTGGGATGCTACCGCTCCGGAACTGTTGCGGGAGAAGACGGATCCGGAGTGGTGGGGTCGAATGGCGGCGGGTTGTTCGGGTCGAAGCTAGTCATCGGCACCGAACACGTCGCGCCCACTTCGGGATACGTGTTCGGGTTGACTCGTAGCGCCGAGACGAATTGATCGATGCGAGCGTCCTCAGCGTTGTCGAGTTTGAGTTGACGGCCCCAGGACTGCAGCGAAATCGGCGAATCCAGGGTCGGATACGGCGACATCAAGGTGTAGCTCATGCCTTCGACTCGCTGTGCCAAGCGCGCCTGATCCTCACTCGAGACCAGGTCGGGGTTGTACGTGATCCACACTGCACCGTGCTCGAGGGAATGGACCGCATTCTCGGTTCGAATGGCTTGCGGGTAGACAACTCCGGTGCAGTTTGCCCAGACCGAATCATGGCGACCACCGAAGGGCGGTGAATGTGTGTACGCCACACGTTCGTTCGGCCGTACGTGTTGAGCTGCCGGGTAGTCGACCGTGACAACTCCGTCGATGGATTCGGACGGATCCGGATTGTCTACGCTCGGAACAAACGCATCCGGTCGAGGTGTTCCTTCGAGAGAATTCGCGCACGAAGCCAGCGCGAGAACTGTCGAGATCGCCACTGTTGCTCGAAGTTGTTTGTTCACTCGGCCATGATAGCGGCGCCTGTCCGCTTTCCCGAGACGTGAATCGACTACGACCCGAGAGAGCTTGTGGTTCCGCCCGAGAGCGCGATGTCACTGGCGCCTCGAAGAATTCGGAGCGGAGGCAGCGGCCCTTGGTATGCCTCGGAGCCACTGATCAGATCACCGGCCGCGTCGAACGCGATCGCTTCACCTTGTGGCTCGTCGGGAAGGGGCACACGAATCGGCTTGGTGGTCAAGGCTTTCGCGAGATCACCGTCGGGAGCTGTGTAGAGGTAGACATCGGTGTAGGTGCGCAGCGCTACCACCGTGCCGTCTTTGCTCACGGCGCCTCCGGTGACAGCCATCGTTCCGGCGTGGGGGACCGGTCCACCGGAAGTGAGGGTGGGAGTAAATCTGAGCTGACCTACCTTGGCCAACATGGTCGGCGACGCCGCACTCAGATCCTGAACCTGCTGTCGTTCAGCGGTTGTGTAGACCACGCTTGCGCCCAGGTAATCCTTGGTGACGATGACGGGAAGCCCGTTGCTCTGGATCAGCAGTGTCTCGGCATCGTGCGCCCCGTCCGGATAAACCAGGGGGTAGGAGGTCGCGGCACCTGAAGTCGGATCGAGTTCGATCAGCCCGATCGACGTTCGTACCGCGTTGTTGTCGCCGATGTCTGCCAGCCACAGGTGGCCGTCGGGAGTCGACGAGAGATCCTCGACATCGACACGAGGGGTGCCCACGCTGATCCAGCGCTGAACGTGGCAGTTCGAATCGAGTTCGGCGACTCGATCATCGGAGCCGCTGTCGCCGATTGCGTATATCCCGGCCGCGGTGACGGTGAGTCCGGACAGCTCGGAAAGGCCTTCATCGGTGGGTGTGCACAGTACGTCGAAGACGCGCGGGGCCTGTTGCGCCGCCGCCGGAACAGTGTGAACGCCGACGACTGCGGCGGCGAGAAGAACCGATCCGGCAGCCGCAGCGACTGAATGGGCGAGCGGGCGATTCCACATCACGATGCAGTCCTCCGGGCCGAAGAATCGGGACTCAGTGCCCAGAGAATACTGGACGTCCGTCTCACTTTGTCCGAATTCCAAGAAATCGCGCTTGCCGAGACGTCGTGATGCGTCAGTGATTCGCTGAGTGAATGTTGGTGCAGGAGGGGATACTCGACTCACCGGAGATCGGCGGCAACGAGCAGGAAGTGACGAAGCGATGGCGAAGCGTGATTCCGAAAAGCAAGGCGCAGATTCCCCGTCTCAGTTGATCGACCAGAGAATCGAGGAACTCGGAGACTGGCGGGGCGAGATGCTCTCCCGGATACGAACTCTGATCAAAGAGGTGGATCCGGATGTGGTGGAGGAATGGAAGTGGCGAGGAGTTCCCGTGTGGTACCACGCCGGAATGATCTGTACCGGTGAGACTTACAAGAGTGCAGTGAAGGTGACTTTTGCCAAAGGCGCATCACTCGACGACGCCTCAGGTCTCTTCAACTCCAGCCTCGAGGGCAATACGAGACGGGCGATCGATTTTCACGAAGGTGAAGCCGTCGACGAAAAGGCGTTCAAGGCACTCGTTCACGCCGCGATTGCCCTGAACACCTCGAAGAAGTGATGCCTGGTCAGAGCTGATGTTCAGCGAGGTCGAACGCACTGAGTAACGTGCGGAATTTTGTACTGGTCTCTCTCAGCTCGATTTCCGGATCGGAGGAAGCGACGATTCCGCCGCCTGCGTACGCCCGCGCCGAGAGGCCGTCTGCTGCAATCTCGGCGCAACGAATAGCCACCATCCACTCGCCGTCTCCGGTTCGGTCGCACCAGCCCACGGCACCGGCGTAGAACCCGCGGTCCCCTTCGGTCGCGGTGATGTGCTCGCGTGCGGCGCCCGTCGGTGTTCCGCAGACGGCGGGGGTCGGGTGCAGCGCCATTGCCAGCTCGAGCGAGGTCAGGCTCGGATCGGCCAGGACACCTTCGATCTTGGTCCCGAGGTGCCACAGTTGCGGTGTCCGAAGGAGTTCCGGTGCGCTGGGTGCAGTGAATGATGTGCACAGTGGTCCGAGTATCGCGCTGATGGAGTCGACGACAAACGCGTGTTCGGCGAGATCTTTGGTCGACGCGCGGAGTTGCTCGGCATTCGCCTCGTCCTGATCCGAATTCGGGTGCCGTGCAATCGAGCCCGCCAACGGGTGGCAGGTGACGACGTCGCCTCGCCGTTCGATCAGAACCTCGGGCGTCGAGCCGACCAGCGAACGCCCGCGGTACTTTCCTCCGGCGGGGGACAAGTCGACGCAGAAACCGTTGTGCGCGTGATCGAGTGCAATCAGTTTCTCGGCCAGAGCGGCGGGAAAGATCGTGGACTCGGCCTCGATGGTCAGGGAGCGTGCGAGGACAACTTTGTCGAGTTCGCCTGCTCGAAGACGTTCGATGGCGCCGCGGACTCTGTCGGTGTGGATCTGCGCGCTGGGTTCGAATCCGGCTACCCGCGAAGTGGGTAGCGTCGGTACGTTCGAGTGATATAGATCACCGCGGACTCGTGTGAAACTCAGTGGCGCGGTGAGGGCGGACGCCGTCTCCGGTGAGAACGGCAGGGCTCCGACGACCGAGTCGATGCGCCCCGTTTTGAGGGCTTCAGCGGCGTCGAAGGCCGAGTCGAATTCTTCGACTACTCCCGAAGTGCGGATCGACGTTTGCCTACGTGAGAGCAGGAAAACGGAGTCCGTTTCATCGTCAGTCCGGTTGTTGCGCAACGGGAATTCGGAGACTTCGGCGAGTGCTGACATGGACACCCTTCCAGTTCGACAGGATTACTTGCTATGTTGAGGCTAGCCTTAGTTCGGATGAATTTGTGTCGTGAGCATCCGGGTTGTGTACTTCCGTACCGTTATGGTTAGGCTGGCCTAAAGTAATGGCGTGCGGACGGGGTCGACACGAGGGGTGGGTTGGCTCGATCTGAGCGCGTCGACCACTACTCGAGGAGACCGATGAGCAACACCGTGGACCGTGACCAGATCGTGCGCGACGTCGCCGAGGTTCTGTCGATGAGGGCAGAACAACTCGGCGACGACGCGGACCTGGGTGACGAAGGCCTGGACTCGGTTCGCTTGATGACGCTCGTCGAACGTTGGCGAGGAGCGGGCGCGGATGCCGACTTCGCGGAGTTGGCAGAAGAACCGACGATCAATGCCTGGGTTCAGGTGCTGTGCCCGCAGTGAGCGATCGCCGAATTGCCGTGGTCACCGGTGCTGCGGCGGGGATCGGCGCCGCAGTTGCCCGGACTCTTGCGCGCGACGGGTATTCGCTGGCGCTTCTCGATCGCGACGACGTCGAACTGAAGCGGGTAACTGCGGAATTGGCAGAAACAATCGTCGAAGGCGCCGATATCGAGAGTCACGTCGTGGACGTGACCGATCGGCAGGCAGTCGACGCTGCAGTGGCCTCCACGATGGACACGTTCGGCCGGATCGACGCGCTCGCGCACGTCGCCGGAATTCTGGACACCGGATCGGTGCTTGACTCCGATCCAGACCAGTGGCGGAAGATATTCGGCGTCAACGTCTTCGGATTGCTCAACGTGCTGCAAAGTGTGGGACTGGAAATGCGTCGCCGTCGGGCCGGGTCGATCGTGGTGGTCTCGTCCAACGCGGCCGGTGTCCCACGTATCGGGATGGGTGCTTACGGTTCGTCCAAAGCTGCTGCCACCATGTTGGTTCGAACCGCGGGCCTGGAGTTGGCTGTCGACGGGATTCGTGTCAACGTTGTCGCTCCGGGTTCCACAGACACAGCGATGCAGCGGTCATTGTGGTCGGACCCTTCCGACGATTCGGGTGCCGACGCGGTCATCGAAGGCAATCTGGCGGGCTATCGCCTGGGCATTCCGCTCGGAAAACTTGCCACCGCAGACGATATCGCGGACTCGGTGCACTTCCTGCTGTCCGACCGGGCGGCCCACATCACCATGCAGGCGCTGTACGTCGACGGCGGAGCGACGCTCAAAGCGTGAGATGTATTTGCTGACAGTACTTTCGAAGAGGAGTCACTTGCATGACATCGAGGATCGCTCGCGAGCCCTTGGCGCCTGTCGCACAGTATCCACCCGAAGTGGTGACGCATTATCGGGAACGAGGCTACTGGACTGACGAGACGTTGGCCGGATTCATCACGGCCGCGGCCGCACGGCATCCCGACAACGAAGCGGTAGTAGGCAGCGATGCCACCGGGGCACAAACACGGCTGACGTATTGCGACCTCGATCGTCGCAGTTCGGCAGTGGCCGGAGGCCTGTCCGGGTTGGGTGTTCGCGCCGGTGACCGTGTGCTTCTGCAGCTACCGAACATCGTGGAATACGTCGAAGCATTGTTCGGTGTGTTGAAGCTCGGCGCCCTGCCGGTATTCGGGTTGCCGGCGCATCGCCGAACCGAAATCGGATACTTCTGCCAGTTCGCTGATGTCGCTGCCTATATCGTCGCCGAGCGTCATGGCGGGTTCGACTACCGCGCACTGGCGCGTGAGGTGAACGAAGGCCTCGAGACTCCGCCTGTTGTGATCGTGGCCGGCGAGCCCGAAGAGTTTGTCGGTTTCGATTCGCTACGCGGATACGAGATTCCCGTTCTTGCCGACGTCGATCCGTTGTCGGTCGCCTTTCTTCAGCTTTCCGGTGGCACGACCGGTGTTCCGAAGCTGATTCCGCGAACGCACGCCGACTACCTCTACTCGGTGCGGGCATCCAACCCGATCTGCGGCGTCGACGATTCGACGCGCATGTTGGTGGTTCTCCCTGCTGCGCACAATTTTCCGATGAGTTCGCCGGGCATTCTCGGTGTCTTCCACGCGGGCGGCACCGTGGTTCTGGCGCCGGACACCATGCCGTCCACAGCTTTCGGTCTGATCGAATCAGAGCGAGTCACGCACGCGTCGCTGGTTCCACCGATCGCATTGGCCTGGATGGCCGCCCCCAGCAAGGCAGATCACGACCTGTCGAGCTTGCGGGTTCTCGGCGTCGGCGGAGCGAAGTTCAGCGCCGAAGCTGCCGCACGCGTACCCACGGAGCTGGGCTGCACCCTTCAGCAGGTGTTCGGCATGGCTGAGGGTTTGGTCAACTACACCCGCCTCGACGATACGGAAGATTTGATCGTCAGCACGCAGGGCCGGCCCATTTCACCGGACGACGAGGTTCGTGTAGTCGATGACGATGGCGCGCTCGTCGAGCCCGGAACCACGGGGCACTTACTGACTCGGGGGCCGTACACGATCCGTGGCTATTACCGGGCGGATGCGCACAATGCCGAGGTCTTCGACGCCGAAGGTTTCTATCGCACCGGCGATCTGGTCAGCGTCACCGATACGGGACACCTGATTGTCGAGGGCCGCGCAAAGGACCAGATCAACCGCGGCGGCGAGAAGGTGGCCGCCGAGGAGATCGAGAACCACCTGCTCTCGCATCCTGCTGTCCACGATGCGGCCGTCGTCGCTGTTCCCGACGAGTACCTGGGCGAGCGAACCTGCGCCGTTCTGGTGATTTCCGGAGATGCACCGACCGTCGGCGAGATCAAGCGATACATACGAGGCCGAGGCGTTGCGGCGTACAAGGTTCCGGATCGAGTGGAGTTCGTGACCGAGTTCCCCGTCACCGGCGTCGGAAAGACCAGCAAGGCGGCCTTGCGCCGTGTTCTCAGCGAATCGATTGCCGCACAGACTCTGTCGAGTTGATCGGTTCCCACCCCCACATTTTCGAGGAGATTCATCATGGCGCTACCCACAGCAGTGCGATACGAGATGCCCACCGAGTTTCCGCAGAATCGGGTCGACTGGACTCTCGATCCTTCCCGAGCGGTGCTGCTTCTGCACGACATGCAGGAATATTTCGTGAATGCGTACGACCGAAGCGTCGACCCGCTCCAAACCGTGGTTCCGAACATCGACCGGCTTCGTTCGTCGGCGCGAGCTGCCGGAATCCCGATCGTCTACACCGCGCAACCCGGAGATCAGGATCCCGAGGAGCGTGCGTTGCTGTCGGATTTCTGGGGACCGGGTCTGAAGGCAGATCCCGCTCATACCGACGTGATCGCCGAGTTGGCTCCGCATCCGGACGACGTGATGCTCACAAAATGGCGCTACAGCGCCTTCATCAAAACGGATCTGCGTGAGCGGCTGCGCGAGAGTGGGCGTGACCAGCTGATCATCACCGGAATCTATGCCCACATCGGTTGCCTGACTACCGCTTTGGACGGGTTCATGCAAGACGTGCAGATCTTCTTCGTGGGCGACGCGGTGGCCGACTTCTCCCTGGGCGAGCATGTCGGCGCCCTCGAGTACGCGGCCGGGCGCTGCGCCTCGGTCACCCGAACCGATGACCTGGTCAAGGCGATGAGCGCGGAAACGGTTTCGGCGTAGGCGTGAACGGCGACGGGTGCGCCACCCGTCGCCGTATTGTCAGGTGTGTGAAGACTTTGTTGGTGGTTCACCACTCGCCCTCGCCGACAACCCACGAATTGTTGGATGCAGTCCTTGCCGGTGCTCGCGATCCGGAGATCGAGGGCGTCGAGGTGAAGGTGGTGCCGGCGTTGGCGGCGACGGTGCCCGACGTACTCGCTGCTGACGGCTATCTTTTCGGTACCACCGCCAATTTCGGATACATGTCGGGTGCGCTCAAGTACTTCTTCGACACCACGTACTACCAATGTCTCGGTGCGGTGTCGGATCGGCCGTACGGCCTGTGGGTTCACGGCAACAACGACACTGCTGGTGCCGTGTCGTCGGTGCGCAAACTCGCGACAGGGCTCGGGTTGGTCGCGGTGGCGGATCCGCTCGAAGTGACTGTGAGCGTGGACAAATCTGTCCGCGATGGTTGTTATGAACTGGGCGGAACCGTCGCAGCAACGCTGATGGACTAGCCTTCCACTTTCTCGTTTCGGTTCACGAAAGAGACTGTCCCGCAAGCGGTTGTAGAAGCGCGTGTCCTCTGGTGAACGCGTCGGGAGCCGTCGGTTCTCGGGTCACCGGCGAGGCGGATTCCCCGATTCATCGACATTTAGTTTAGGCTACCCAAAACGACGTTAGGTCACCCTTGGGTGACGTGTGTCCACAGACGAGGGGATCAGTGTGAGCGTTCTTCCAGGTTCGAACTCCGGAGCGGCAAACGAAGCTACGTTTGCTCTCACAGGAGCTCAACTCGGGATTTGGAACGCACAGAGGCTTGATCCCGAATCTCGGAGCTATCTCGTCGGCGAGGTGCTCGAAATCTCAGGCGACGAACCGATCGACACCGAACTTCTGACGGCCGCCATCAGGGCGACGATCGGCGAAGCCGAAACCATGCGGCTGCGGATGATCGAGACGGCGGACGGCCCGCGTCAGTACATCTCCGACGAGCCGGTTGGCGTCATCCCGATCACCGACGTCCGTGACGAGCGCGATCCCGTAGCCGTGGCGCACGCACTGGTCGACGCCGAGCGCAGCCGAGCGTCCGAGTACTGCCGCTTGATGGTGGAGCGCCCTCTGTACACATACTCGCTGATCAGGCTGTCCGATCGCGAGATCTGGTGCATCCAGCTCTATCACCACCTGATCGTCGACGGATACAGCGCAGCCATGATTTCGCGTCGTGTCGCCGCGCACTACACGGCGGCGAAGAAGGGAACCGACGTCGCACCAACGCGATTCGGTTCGATGAGTGCGTTGGTCGCCGAGGACGAGGCGTACCGGGCGGGCAACCAGTTCGTCGAAGATCGTGACTATTGGCGTGATGTCCTGACGCCTTTGCCCGCGTTGGACGGACGCGGCCAGCAGGTCACCGGTCCGGCGGAACGAACGATCCAGGTTCGCGAGGTCATCAGTGCCGACGCCCTCGGCCGCCTCAAAGAGGTGGCAGACGCGACGGGAACAACGTGGGCCGAGGCGCTGATCGCCTGCTACGGCGCGTTTCTCCACCGGTTGCTCGGTGAGACGGATGTTGTCGTCGCGATGCCACTCATGGCGCGCGTGGGGCGCACGGCACTCAAGACCCCGGCCATGGCAGTCAACGTTCTGCCTCTCCGGTTGACGATTCGCAGCCACGATCGACTCGGTGACCTGAGCAAGCAGGTGGCCGCCACGATGAAAAGCCTGCGCGCACACCAGCGCTACCGCGGTGAGAATCTTGCTCGGGACCTGGGCGTCGCCGGCACGGGCGCACTGCTTCACGGGATCGGAATCAATCTCAAGGCTTTCGACTTCGCCCTCGATTTCGCCGGCGCTGTGGGTGTACTGCGTAACGTCGCCGGAGGTCCGCCCGAGGACCTGGGTTTGACGGTCACCCCCATCGCGGACGGCGAAGTTCTCCTCGGGTTCGAAGTGGACGCGCGCACCAACACTCGGGATTCGGTTCAGCGTCGCCTCGCTGGTTTCGTGAGCATCGTCAACGCGATGGTGGGGGAGGGAGACCCTGCCGTCGGACAGGTGCAGATGATGCCGGCACCCGAAGCTGCGCGGATCCTTGCCGGCCGTGAAATTGAACCTGTGCCTGGCTCCGTCGCCCTCGTCCCGGACGTCTTCGACCGCATCGTCGCCGATCATGCGGATGACACGGTCCTGGTGTGCGGTGAGGGACGTCTGACAGGCGCAGAACTCGGTGGTCGCGTCCACAAACTCGCCCGGTTGCTTCGGGCTCGCGATGTCGGCCCGGACGACATTGTCGGACTTGCACTTCCGCGTACCTCCGAGATAGTGGTGGCTCTGCTCGCGACATTGAACGCGGGCGCAGCGTACGTGGCCCTGGATCCGCAGCACCCGGCCGAGCGATTGCGGGATCTGATCGACGACGCGCAACCGAAGGTGGTGCTCACCACTTCCGCGCTGGCTGAGCAACTCGTCGGAGATTCTCGACCCGACCCGCTCGTACTCGATTCCGCCGCAGTGCGCGAAGAACTCCGTGCCCATTCCGAGCTTCCACTCGAACTCGGTGAACTGGCGACGGCGCGGCATGGTGATCACCTGGCGTACGTCATCTACACCTCGGGATCGACAGGCAAGCCCAAGGGAGTGCTGGTCAGAAGCGGTGGATTGGCGCACCTGCTTCACCACCACCGCGCCACCATCTACCGGGACACCGCCGAGCGCGTCGGGAACCGCCAACTGCACACCGCGCATACGGCGTCGTTCGCCTTCGACGCGTCTCTCGATCAACTGCTGTGGCTGCTGTGTGGTCATCGGGTGCACGTATACGACGAAGAACTGCAGAAGGACGCCGTTGCCCTGGTCGCGGCGTTCGAGCGAGATTGCGTCGACGTGGTCGACACGACGCCGTCGATGGCGGCAGCGATGGTGGACAACGGATTGCTGCGTACGCAGCGGTTGCAGCTCCTCGTCGTGGGCGGCGAGGCGGCACCGCCCGCACTGTGGGACGCAATCATCGAATCCGGTGTTCCCGCTCGAAACCTGTACGGCCCCACCGAAACGACGGTCGACGCGATCGCGACCACGGTCGAAGGTGCCGGACCGCGTATCGGGTACCCGCTCGCGGGAACCCGTGCGTACCTGCTCGACAGCGCGCTCGAACCGGTCGCCGACGGTGAACGAGGTGAGCTCTATCTGGCCGGACCGCAATTGGCCAGGGGATACCTCGGTCGCGCCGGAGCGACCTCCGAGCGTTTTGTCGCAGATCCTTTCGGGGCTCCGGGGGATCTGATGTACCGCGCCGGGGACGTCGCGCGCTGGGTACCCGGGCGGGGATACGACTTCATCGGTCGTAGCGACAAGCAGGTGAAGATCCGCGGACATCGCGTCGAGTTGAGCGAGGTCGAGGCTGTTCTCGGATCGGTGCCCGGAATCGGCGCGGCCGCCGCGCTGATCCGTACGGATGGAGGACGGCCCAGCCTGGTCGGCTACGTTGTAGCCGCCGCCGGTACGACGCTTCCGCCGCAGGAAGAATTGCGCCGAGACCTCGCCGGTCGCGTACCGGATCATTTGGTTCCGGCCGCAATCGTCGTTCTGGACGAACTGCCCGTCACGGTGAACGGAAAGCTCGATCGTGCGGCACTACCTGCGCCGGCTACCGAATCGGAAGGTCGCGCTGCATCGACACCACACGAGGAAATCCTCTGTGACGTGGTGGCCGAGGTGCTCGGCCGCGAGCGCGTCGGCGTGGACGAGGATTTCTTCGGCCTCGGTGGTGACAGCATCACGGCAATCAGTGTCAGCAGTCGCCTGCGGGTGCGCGGACTGGTCGTCGCTCCGAAAGAGCTACTTGCACAGCGAGATCTGGGAACCATCGCCGCTGCGGCGCGTGAGATTGCCGATGACGCCGACGCGGTAGCCTCGGTTGCGGACGTGGCGACCGGCACCGTGATCGCTCCGCCGATCGTCCGGGCACTGATCGACAAGAATCCGACAGACGAGGCAATTGCGGGCTACGCGCAGTGGACCGCAGTGCGCATCGACGACGGCCTCTCGCTGGGCGACCTGCAGTCCGGCGTGCAGACGATCCTTGATCACCATGACGCTCTACGTCTGCTCCTGCGCCGTGACAATGACAGCGGCACTACCGAATTGATCGTCCGGGACGCCGGCGCGGTGCGCAGCGAGGGACTCGTTCGCGAGGTGTCCGACACCTCGGAGCTGCCCCGGATCAGAGAGCTCGCGGAGGCGTCGGCGGCGAGTCTCGACCCGCGCGCCGGTGAACTCCTGCGAGTCGTACTGGTCAATACCGCGGCCGGTCGACCCGACCACTTGATCGTCGTGGCTCACCATTTGATCGTCGACGGTGTGTCCTGGCGAATTCTGCTTCCAGACCTCCACGAAGCTACCGATGCAGCGCGCGAGCGTAGGTCGGCCCGGCTGGGTGCTGGCGGAAGTTCGTGGCGCCGATACGCGGGGTTGCTCGCAGAATTCGGGGCCTCGGGCAGCAGGGCGTCAGAGCTCGAGTACTGGAAGTCCGCGTCGGTACAGGCGGACGACGAGCCGATCGGCAGTCGTCGTCTCGACCCGAAAGTCGACGTCACCGCAACCGCCTCTCGCACGACAACTGTTGCACCCCCGGCCGTCACCGACGCGCTGTTGACCACGCTTCCGGCGGCGTATCGAGCCAAGGCCGACGAAGTGCTACTCGCGGGTTTGATGCTTGCCTTGCGCTCATGGCAGCACGGCCGCGGCCTCATCGGCCTGCCCGCGCAGACAGTCACCGTCGAAGGCCATGGCCGCGACGCGCTCACCAGCGACACCGACTTCGCCGGAACCATCGGGTGGTTCACCAGTGAGTTCCCCGTCCGGGTTCCCACCGATGCACTGCTCACCGCAGACGATCTTGCCGACGCACTGAGCGGCGGAGCAGCTGCCGGGCATCTGCTTCGTGCGGTGAAGGAAGCAAAACGCGCCGTACCCGGAGGTGGAGTCGGCTACGGAGTTCTGCGGCATCTGGATCGCGACACCGCACCTGACCTTTCCGCGTGCGCTACACCTGAACTGTTGCTCAACTATCTCGGCCGCTTCCCGTCCCTACCCGGAACCGGATGGCGATTGCCGGAGCAGGATCCATTCGCGGTCATCGAACCGGCGAGCAAGGCAATGTCGGAAGTGCTGGCGCTCAACGCATTTGTCCGTGAGGACGGAGCACCGACGCTGGCAGTCGAGTGGACTGCGGCGGGTTCAGTGCTCGACGGCGAAACGATCGTCGCGCTGCAAGAGCATTGGGAACGTGCGCTCGCTGCCCTGACCGCGCATGCCGCGCTCTTCGAGGGTGGTTTGACGCCTTCCGATTGCTCGGCGACGATCTTCGGCCAGGGCGCGGTGGTCGATCAAGCCGGGATCAACGAACTCGAAGCCGTCCACGGACCGCTTGCCGATGTACTTCCGCTGTCGCCGCTACAAGAAGGCCTCCTGTTCCACGCGGTCCGTGACGGCGAAGCAGACGTCTATACCCTTACCGCACGCTTCGACCTCTCCGGCCCGTTGGACGAGGTGAAGTTGGCCGACGCGTTCGAGACCGTGATCGACAGGCACCCGAACCTACGCGCAGCTTTCCACTACGAGCAGTTCGAACGGCCCGTTCAGATCATTCCGCGCGGTGCAAAAGTCGAGTGGCGTTCGGTCGACCTGACCTCCGTTCCAGCTGACACTGCATTCCGCTCTGCAGATCAGCTCGAGGACGAGGCCGCCGATTACGTCTTCGATGTCAGTACACCGCCTCTGCTGCGTGCGCTGCTGATTCGGCTGCCCGGCGGGGTGCACCGTTTGGTCCTCAATGCACATCACCTGCTCACCGACGGGTGGTCGACTCCGATCGTCCTGCGCGAGCTGATGAACGTCTACCACGACGGCGATGCGCACCTTCCTGCGCCGACGCCGTATCGCGACTACTTGGCATGGATCGCCGGCCGTGATCAGGACTCTGCCCGCGCAGTGTGGAGTGAGCGTCTGCGTGGGCTCACCGCGCCGACTCTCGTTGCCGACGCAGGGGCGCCGCGAAGTGTGCCCGTCGCGCTCGAGGTTCCTCTCGCGACATCGGACGCCGAAGCGCTGATCGAACTCGGTCGTGCGCGAGCGCTGACGGTCAACACCCTGGTTCAGGGTGCGTGGGCAGCGGCGCTCGCCGAAGCGTCGGGACAGTGGGACGTCGTGTTCGGGGCCACGGTGTCCGGCCGACCTGCCGAACTCTCCGGGGTGGAGGGAATGGTCGGGTTGTTCAGCAACACGATTCCGGCCCGCCTCGACATCGTCGCGGATCAGCCCTTGCTGGATCAGTTCGTCGGTCTGCAGAACGCGCAGTTCGACATCGTGGACGTCGAGCACACCAGTTTGGCCGAGATCGAACGCATCGCCGGGATCGGTCAACTGTTCGACACGCTCCTGGTGTTCGAGAACTTCCCGAACTCCGGTGCGGGACAGCCTGCATCGCACACACTTCGAGTCGAGGGATTCACCAACCGCGGAGTCACGCACTATCCGATGACGTTGATGGCGCCGCCGAGCACCGGTCTGGATCTGGTCCTGTACCACGATCCGGCAGTTGTCTCCGAAGCCACGGCGCAGCGAATGGTCACACGGCTCGCGGAGATCCTGCGTGGGTTGCTGACCGAGCCGACAGCTCCCGCATCCGCGGTGCTCACGGTTGCCCGACAGGCAGCGTCCGTTGGCGATGCGGTGTCTGTCACGAAAAATGTGGCTGTCACGAAAAAGGTGGCCGCGTCCGATCCTGCGATCGATGTCGATCCCGCGGTCGTCGATGCAGTGTGCGCCTGTGTCGCAACGGTGTTGGAGATTCCCGACGTCGATCCGGGTGACAATTTCTTCACTCTCGGCGGTCACTCGCTCACTGCGATGCGGTTGGTGGGAAGTCTGCGGAAGCTGGGAATTCGCGTCGTCGTCTCCGATGTCTTCGACACCCCGACCCCCCTCGGTCTTGCCGTGGCCGCACGCGTCGATCAGAAGAAGTTCTCGCCGGATTCGGTTGCTGTCGTCGATCGACCCGCCGTGACCGTGGCGACGTTCCGCGCCCCGGCGGCGGCGGGAAATCCTGATCACGAGCGGTATTGGGTTCGCACGCTCGCGGGCTTGCCCCTCGAAACGGACCTTCCCTACGATCGCCCGCGCGGCGAAGAGTACCGCCCGCACACCTACGTTCGTCAGCTACGCGATGCTCGGTTCGGTGACGGATCAGGATTCGACGCGGTGCTGTTGGCCGCAGTGGCGGCGACGCTGAACGGCTTCGGTGGTGGTCGGGACCTTGCGGTCGGACTCTTCTCGGAAGGGACTGACAGCCTGATTCGGGTCGATCTGTCCGGTCGGCCGAGAATTGCCGATGTCGTTCGACGAGTCGAAAACGCTGTCTCTGAGTCACTTGCGCATTCCGAAGTCAGCCTCGACCGAATCGCCGATCTACTCGGGCGTCCGACGAGTAGTCTGTTCGCTGCCCGTGTCGGTCACTCGCCCGGAAATAGCGTCGACCTCGAATTCGTCCGAACCGCAACAGAACTTCGATTGACGGTTGATGCCGGGCTGTTCGACGCCGCGACTGCGGACGCATTGCTCGACGGTGTGATCGCGGTCCTCGGTCACGAAAACAGCACTGTCGTCGCGGATCTGCGATTGTCGGAAAGCAAGTCGGATCGCGACCCGGGCCGACGCGCGACGCCGCCGTCGGGGATCTCGCAGTTGTTCGCTCGACATGCCAGTCTCCACCCCGACGACGTCGCGGTGATCTCCGGCGAGGTCGGAATTACCTACGGGGAACTGTCGGCGCGCGTCGACGAGCTGGCCCGCGAACTTCTCGCGGCCGGCGCCGGACCCGAGAAGGTAGTCGCCGTCGCGCTCGATCGAGATGCGGATCTGGTGGCCGGACTGCTCGCGGTACTGCGTATTGGTGCGGCGTACCTGCCACTCGACGTCGACTACCCGAGTGAGCGGCTCGAGTTCATGATCGAGGACGCGGTTCCGGTGTGTGTCCTGACCAGTATCGACAGCGCCGGGCAACTTCCGTCGACGGTCGCCACGAGTGTCTTCGTGGACGGTGAGTTCACCAACTCGGGCGTTGTGCTTCCTTCGCCGCCCGCGGCGGGTGATCACCTCGCCTACATGATCCACACCTCCGGTTCGACGGGTCGCCCCAAGGGCGTGATGGTCTCGACGGGCAACCTCGCGGCCTTCGCGGACACGGTACTCGAGGATTGCTGGATCAGGCCGGGCGATCGCATCGTCGCGGTGACAACGGTGTCGTTCGACATCGCCGCACTCGAGTTGCTGTGCCCGCTCGCAGCGGGCGCGACTGTCGTGATCGCAGACCGCAGGACGGTTCGCGATCCGGATGCGTTGTCGGCGTTGATCATCGCAAGCGATGCGACAGTGATGCAGGCAACGCCGGCGCTGTGGCGAGTGGTCACCGAACACGAGAACGCAGTCGGACTCGCCATGGTGCGAGCCCTGGTGGGAGGGGAAGCCCTCCCTCAGGATCTGGCTGACGATCTGGTGGCCAACGCTGCTTCGGTCCGGAATGTCTACGGACCCACCGAGGCCACGGTGTGGGCGACATCTTCGGTCATCACGACCGGCGACCGAGTCACGATCGGTCAGCCCTGGACCGACGTGCACGTGCGAATCCTCGACGACGACCTGCGTGAGGTTCCGGAAGGCGTTGCGGGCGAGCTGTATCTGGGTGGTGCGCAGGTGGTCCGCGGATACCTGAATCGCCCCGATCTGACCGTCGCTCGGTTCGTTGCCGATCCTTCTCTGCCGGGGGCACGTCTCTACCGCACCGGCGATCTGGTCCGACGCAGGCGAGGGGTTTTGCACTTCCTTCGTCGTGCGGACGATCAGGTGAAGGTTCGCGGTTTCCGTATCGAGCTCGGCGAGGTCGAAGGCGCGCTCGGATCGGTGGCCGGTGTGTTCCGCGCGGCAGCCACCGTCCGTGTCGATGCGGCGGGCACCGGAAGTCTGCACGGATATGTGGTTCCCGAAGGTGGAACCACGCTCGATTCGGTACTGGTGCGCAAGGAGATTGCGCGGCTGCTCCCTGAGCACATGGTGCCGCAGAGCATCACGGTGCTCGAAGCACTCCCGCTCACCCTCAACGGCAAGGTGGACCGAAAGGCATTGCCCGACACCGCGCCGGATCGTGTGCCGAGCCCACTCGTAAACGTCGATGCGGATCGTCGGGCACGGCTCGAGTCGCTGAGCCCGGGCTGGCAGGACGTGTTGCCACTCGGTCCCTTGCAGGAAGGCATGTACTTCCAGTCGGTTCTCGACGGCGCGGGCGGTACGGATGTCTATCACATGCAGCCGCGATTCGAGTTCTCCGCCGATGCTGCCGTCGACGTTCGCTCACTCCGAGCAGCGGGGGATGCGCTCTTGCGGCGCTATCCGAACCTGCGGGCCGGCTTCACACACGCCGGTTTCGACACTCCGGTGCAGTTCGTGCCCAGGGCAGCCGAAATGCCTTTCCGCGAGATCGATCTGAGCGCAGTTGCGACCGAGGACATCGATCGCGAGGTTCGCGCCGTCGACGAGGCCGAATTCGGTACGCTCTTCGACTTGAGTGCACCACCACTCATTCGAATGGTGCTGGTCTGGTTACCGGGTGGGGGAGCGCATCTCGTCTTCACTCAGCACCACCTGCTGACCGACGGTTGGTCGCAGACCTTGATGTACGCGGAGTTGTTTGCGCTCTACGAGTTTGCTCGCACTCACGGCACGGACCCGGTTGGACTCGACGGCGCGCTCGACAAGCCTGCGGACTTCCGTGATCACCTGCGATGGATCGCCGAAGCGGATCGCACGGACGCCCTCTCGTCCTGGAAGGACTACCTCGCGGATCTCGGGCAACCCACACTCGTGGGTGGTACGGGATCAGGCGGACGCGCTCCGTTGCCGGTGTTCACCCGGGTTCAGCTCGAACAGAGCATCACCGAGCACGTTCGCGAGCTGGCCAGACGTAGCGGAGTGACGGTGTCCACCGTCGTCTCTGCGGCGTGGGGCCTGGCATTGCGCGCCGTGACGGGGCGTGACGACGTGGTCTTCGGATCGACGGTTTCGGGACGTTCACCCGAGGTCGAGGGCGCCGACCGCATGGTGGGCTTGGCGCTCAACACCATTCCCGTGCGTGTCCGGGTCCGGCCAGGCGAGGAGATCTCGGCGTTGCTCGGACGCCTGTTCCGTGAACAGGGTTCGCTGCTGGGGCATCACCAGCTCGGGCTCGGCGACGTGCAGCGAAGCGCTGGGTTCGCAACACTGTTCGACACGCTCTACGTCTTCCGCAACACGCCTCGTGACGAACAGGCACGTCGAGACACGTTCGGGCGCAGTGGAATCGTCGGGTTCGACGCAGTGGACGGCACCCACTATGCGCTCACGCTCGACGTGGATCCGGGGGTCGGGGATGCGCCGATGGCGCTCACTCTCGAAAATCGTCCCGACCTGATTCCCCACGACGTGGCTCGGGACGTTCTTTCACGCACCATCACGATCCTCGAAGTGATGGCGAATTCCGATACCGCCACGGTGGCGGAAACGGCGGTTCCGCTTTCGCACACCCCCGCGGAATTCGCTTCGGAGCACATTGTGATGCCGCGGCCGGACCAGGCAGGCGGTAGCGTGGACGCCTTGCTCCGCGAAAGGGCAGCGGCAACTCCGGACGAGACGGCGCTGGTCTTCGGAGACGTCACACTGAGCGCAGCCGAGATGAACACTCGAGTGGACAGGCTGGCACGGATACTCGCTTCGGCGCTGGGGCAGTCGGTGCCAGGCGCGGGATCGACCCGTGTTGTGGCGCTCGCACTTCCGCGTACCGCCGATCACGTCGTAGCGATCTTCGCCGTCATGAGAACTGGAGCGGCATACCTTCCCTTGGATCTGGCTCACCCGCCGGCACGCCTGCGCGAACTGATCCTCGACAGCGATGCGGCGCTGGTGATCACCACGACTCAGACGCGTGACCTCGTTGTTCCGGATGGACAGGTATGTCTGGTCCTCGACGACCCGGACGTAACCGGGGTACTCGACGGGCAGTCTCCGGCACCTGTAGTCGACGAGGCCGCGGTGTGCGGGCCGACCTCACCGGACCAGCCTGCCTACGTCATCTACACCTCGGGCAGTACCGGAAAACCCAAGGGCGTTGTGGTGGGTCACCGCGGGTTGACGACGATGTATCACAATCACAAGGCCGAGATCTTCACTCCGACCGAAAACAGTGTGGGTGGCCGACGTTTGCGCATCGCGCACACAGTCTCGTTCTCGTTCGACATGTCGTGGGAGGAACTGTTCTGGTTGCTCGCGGGGCATGAAGTTCACGTGATCGACGAGCAGGCGCGACTGGACCCCGCGTCTCTGGTGAAGCATTACCGCGAAGTCGGTATCGACGTCGTAAATGTAACCCCCTCGTATGCACGGGAACTGATGGCCGCCGGTCTCCTCGACGGGGAGCGGACGCCTGTGTTGGTGATGCTCGGAGGAGAAGCTGTACCTGCCGAACTGTGGTCGCGATTGCGCGATCAGGACGGTGTCGACGGGTACGACCTTTACGGGCCGACGGAGTTCACGATCAACGCGATGGGATCCCCGGTTCAGGGGAGCGAGACACCGTGCTTGGGTCGTCCGATTCTGAACGCGTCCGCGCGGGTACTCGATTCGGGGCTGCGGGAGGTTCCGATCGGAGCGGCGGGCGAGCTGTACATGTCCGGTGACGGAACGGCGATGGGTTACCTTCACCGGACCGCGCTGACATCTTCCGTATTCGTCGCGGATCCCTACTCGGTCGGTCACCGCATGTACCGCACGGGTGACGTCGTTCTGCGTCGCCGCGATGGCGAACTCGAATATCTGGGTCGCGCAGACCATCAGGTCAAGATCCGAGGCATTCGGATCGAATTGGGTGAAGTGGAATCCGCGCTGGCGTCGTTGCCGGGAGTGTTGAGAGCGGCAGCGTCAGTCCGTAGCGAAGGCGGTGGGCCGCCGCGACTGGTCGGGTACGTCATCGAAGAACCCGGCGCTGATGCAGTCGATCTGCGAGCTGCGTTGCGGGAACGCGTACCGGCACACCTGGTTCCGTCGGACATCGTCGTCGTGGATTCGATCCCGCTGACGCCCAACGGAAAACTGGACCGCGGTGCGTTGCCGGCACCCCCCGCCCGAGCAGCGGCCCGAGCACCGCGAACCGAGATGGAAAGGCAACTGTGCCAGGTCTTTGCGCGGGTACTCGGCGTCGAGGCCGTCGATCCCGAAGAGAGCTTCTTCGATCTCGGCGGCGACTCGCTTCGAGCCATGCGACTGGTGGGGGAGATGGAGCACGACCTGTCGGTGAGCGTCGGTGTGGGAACGCTGATGGCCCGTCCGACAGTTGCAGAACTTGCAGCACACCTTGGCGAGTCGGCGTCCGAAATCGATTTAAGTCGCGATCGCCTTCTGACACTCCGAGCCGAAGGCAGCGAAGAACCACTGTTCTGCGTGCATCCGGCCGGTGGATTCGCTTGGCCCTTTGCACCTTTGATCGGTGTCCTCGAGGCTGACCGTCCACTGTTCGGCCTGCAACTTCCCACAGTTGCCGGTGAGCCACTCGAACCGACGAACGTGGACCAACTGGCAGCGATGTACGTCGACACGATTCGGGGCGTTCAGCCGAGCGGGCCGTACCACCTGCTCGGCTACTCGTTCGGTGGCAACGTCGTTGCCGCGATGGCGGCTCAGCTGGTCGGTACCGGCGAGAGGGTGGAGTTCGCCGGTCTGATCGATACTCATCCACTGGGAGATCGTGACGATCGCGGTCGCGACGATGCCGACGACCGAGATCTGGCCGCCGCCCTGCCACCCGAGATCCTCACTCAGGCACCGGGACTGGTCGAGGCTGTTCGGGCGGGTTTTGATGCCACTCGTTTGCTCGTGGCCCGCTCGACTGACACAACCTACGACGGACCGGTTACTCTGATCACCGCCGACGCCGAGGCGTCCGGACAGCTGCTGGCCGATCGCTGGCGCAGAGTCCGCGGGGACCGGGACATGGCAGTACACCATCTGCCGTACGACCACGCCGGATTGGTGACCCCAGCCGGGTGGGCGGCAATTGCCCCGCTGCTCGACAGCCATTTGTCGAAACGCACGGCCACATAGTTTGAAAACCACACAGTTGAAACACAATGGGAGCTCAATGATGAAGTCCACACCGCCCCTCGCGATACGGAGTTGGCGACGATTCGTCGCCATCGCAGGGTTGCTGATCGTCGCACTCGTGGCGATGATCGGTTGCAGTAGCGATTCGAACGACGAACCGACCAAGGCTGCAGAGCCCACGACGCGCGTGATCGAAACCGAAAAGGGCTCGGTCACCGTGCCCGCGTCGGCGGAGCGCATCGTGGTTCTGAGCGGCGGTCTCGCCGGATACCTGTACGCCCTGGACGCACCGGTGGTTGCCACCGATACCCGCGTCCTCGGTGTCACGAACCTCGACGGTGGATTCCCGCCGGCATGGTCGGATGCCGCAAAGGCGCAGGGCACCAAGGAATTGCCGGCCGGCGAGCAGCTCAACATCGAAGCCGTCGCGGCGGCTGAACCCGACCTGATCATCGGCGGTGGACAGGGCATCACCTCGGTTCAGGCCGAGGAACTCTACGACCAGCTGACTGCTATCGCACCCACCGTGTTGGTCCCCAAGACGGTTGCCAACTGGGACAAGCAGCTCGAGATCGTCGCCGATGCCGCAGGTCGTTCGGACAAGGTTCCGGCACTGATCAGCGCGTACGACGACAAGGTCAAAGAGGTCAAGGGCAAGATCAAGGTTCCCGAGGGCAACGTCGTCTACATTCTCTCGCTCGCCAACAACAAGCCGTACCTCGTGCCGCCGACGGCAGCGCTCCCCGCAATGCTCGCCGAGCTCGGTTTCAAGGCGGACGACGTCATGGCCAAGGCCGGCAACCCGCAGCTCTTCGGCTCGGGTGACTCGTTCGAGGTCAGCCCGGAACTGCTCTCGCAGGTCGCCGATGCTCCTGTCGCCTTTGTGATTCCGGTGTCCGGTCGCCCGATGGCCGAACTTGCCACCGATCCGCTCTACTCGCAGCTGCCGTCCTTCAAGGCAGGCACGACGTTCGAGCTCCCCGCCACCAGCTACCGTCCTGACTATGACGGCGCAATGGCTACGCTCGACCTGATCGGCCAGACCTTCGCATGACTCGATTCGGTGGGCTGGTGATCGATGTTTCACCGTTGCGGACCAGCCGTCCATTCAGGTACGCGTTTTCCGCGCGATTGATCTCGCTGCTCGGGATCGGACTGCTCGTCGTAGCCGTTCCCGCGCAGACGTACCAGCTCACCGGCTCGACCTTGCAGGTTGCCGGAGTGTCCACGGCGATGGCCATCGCCATGTTCTTCGGCAGCCTGTTCGGCGGCGTGCTCGCTGACCGTTACGACCGGCGACGCACCATCCAGTTGGCCCGCAGTGCTGCGGGTCTCGGCTTTGTCATTCTCGGGTGCAATGCGCTCTTGCCACACCCGTCGATGTGGGTCATCTACGTCGCGGCAGCTGTCGACGGCTTGGCGGGCGGTGTCAGCAGCTCGGCCTTGATGGCTTTGATGCCGACGTTGTTGCCGCGCAACAAGATGGCTGCGGCCGGCGCTTTGGTAGCGCTGACCACCGACATCGGGACGATGATCTCGCCGGCAATCGCCGGCGTGATCATCGCCTCCGGCGGCATCCCCGCGACATACTTTGTTGCTGCGGTGGCCACCGCAGCAACTGTCACGTTGTTCCAAGCCATCGGCCCTTCCCCCGCACCGGGCACGAATCACGAAAGCCCGATGCGCGCGCTTGTGACCGGCGTGAAATTCGCCGGCACGCACACAGTCATTCGCGGCATCCTGATCAGCGGACTGTTGGTCATGTTCGTCAGCGGGCCGATGGTGTTGCTGCCTGCCTTCGTCGACCAGGTTCTCGGCGGCGGACCCACCATGCTCGGTCTGCTCTACGGCGCCCCCGCTGTCGGCGCTGTGGTCGGTTCCCTCACCAGCGGGTGGACGGGACGAGTCCACCGCAACGGCGCCGCGATGTTGATCTCTGTTGCGCTGATGCCTCTCGGCCTGGTGGTACTGGGTGCGTCGGGAGCAGCGATTGTCGCGTTCCTGGGCCTGGCCGGATTCGGCCTCGGCCGCGCACTCAACGACATTCTGAGATTTGCAGTCCTTCAACAGAACACGCCGGACGAATTGCGCGGACGCGTGTCCAGTCTGTGGATGGTGCAAGCCGTCACGGGTACGGCGATCGGTTCGATGGCAGCCGGGTTCCTCGGGCAGTGGCTCGAGCCTGGCGCCGCGCTACTGGTCTTGGGGCTCGCCGGTGTGACACTGGGCCTGGTGCTCCTGGCAGCATTGGGTTCGGTGCGCCGGGTAACTTCGGAGATCAACGAAGTCGATCTCTCCGAAAACACTGTGCCGGTGGGGAATGCTCCGCCGGAAAAGGAAGGTAGTTCATGAACCGAGGAGACCACCTCGCGACCATCGCCGAAGTTCTGGCGGGAACCACCGGCGCAAAAGTGCCGTACCCCATCGGCATTCGCGAACTCGAAGTTGTTCGCAGCGAAATGGTCGGGACCGGACTGTTGCGTCTGACCTTGGGTGGACCGGAGTTGGCGGGCTTCGAATCGCACGCTCCCGACGAGCATGTCCGCCTGGTTTACCCGGATGCAGACGGAACTTTGCGTCTACCCGAACGCGACGGATTCAGCCTGAAGTGGCCTCGTCCATTGCCGATCTCGCGTGAGTACACCGTCCGTCGATACGACGCCGAGGCGGGGGAGCTGGACCTCGACTTCGCGCTCCACGAAGGTGGGTACGCCTCTGATTGGGCTCAGGCGGCCACCGTCGGCACTCGGGTGCACGTGGCAGGTCCGCCCGGCGGCGTCGTAGTTCCATGGACTTACGACCGCTATCTGCTGGCCGGTGACATCACCGCCCTTCCTGCCATTGCTCGTTGGCTCGAGATGATGCCCGCTGCTGCCGCCGGGTGGGTGTTCGTCGAGATCACCGACCCTTTACAGGAAATCGAACTCACTGTTCCGGAAGGAGTCGAGGTGCGATGGTTGCACCGCGGTGACGTCCCAGCCGGTCACTCGGATCTGCTCGAGCAGGCAGTCCGGACGGTCACCGTGCCCGAAGGTGAGCGCCTGTACGCCTGGATCTCCGGTGAGGCCACCAGTCTCAAGCCGATTCGCAGATTCGTACGCGACGAACTCGGCCTGAGTTCGGGCGACCACCTGATCACGGGCTACTGGAAGCGCGGAGTCGCAGACTTCGACGAGGACGACGACGACCACTGAACATCGGTTGACGCCGGTTTCGGCATCGTCACCGCGACAACGAGTCCGACAATCGCAACGATTGCCGCTACTCCGAAAGCCGTGGCGAATGCCGAGTGCTGGGGAAGGCCGCCGGATGAAGTCGCGCTCGCGATGATCCCGGCGGCAATTTGGGTTCCCACAGCAGAACCCAGCGATCTGGCGATCGTGACTATTGCCGTCGTGACACCTACGCGGTCTGCCGGTGCGCTGTCGGCGGAGATGACGAACACTGCCGTCGACGCGGCGGCAACGCCGGTACCCGCAAGGATCAGCACCGCAACGATCTGCCACATCGTGGTTGCAAAGACCCCGACGGCGCCGCTGAGGCCGAGAAAGGCAACTCCCGCTACCGCAATGGCTTTCGTGCCGACCCGTTGTGCGAGCTTTCCGGAGATCACCGACGCGATGACCGCTGCGCCGTAGCCGACGCACAGCAGGAAGCCGATGGCGCTGGTCGACGCACCGCGGCCGAATCCACTCTCCTCCGGCACGGCGAGTTGTTGCGGAAGTAGATAGACAACAGCGCCGTAAGTGAACCCGAAAACCACGCCGACGACCACGGCGCTCCACATCGAACGATGCCGCATCATCGTCAGGTCGACCATCGGCTCGGTTGTCCGGCTCTGATACCTGGCCCAGATCGTGAACACGGCAGCGGAAGCGAGAAGCAGCAGCATCGACGTCGGTGCGCCCCACCCGTTGCTCGATGCGCTCGCCAGCCACGCCGTCAGCGTCAACAACCCCAGCGCCAATCCGCCCGCTCCCGGCCAATCGAGGCGGCCGCCGACGTTCGACATGTGATCTCGTGGTGCGCTCACGGCAAAAGCAATTGCCCCGAGCAAAACGAACGCGGTCGGAACTGCATACATCGCGCTGCGTGAGACGTTTTCCGCGACGGGCCCGGCCAATACGACTCCCAGAGCGCCGCCGGCCACGACGACAGCCCCGAGCAAACCCGTGGCCGTCTTGAGTCGGTCCGAGGACAAAGTGCGTCGTAGGACCACGAAGCTCACGGGAAGCAACCCGAGCCCGAATCCCTGGAGAAACTGGCCGAGGACGAACAGCGGGAAGATCGTTGCAAGAGCGGACACGCTGCCGCCCAGGACGACGATTGTCGTGATCGCGAGCAAGGTGGGGCGGGCGCCGTACACGTCGGCTATTCGCCCGGCCATCGGTGTGACGAGAACAGTGCTCAACGTCAGAGCGACGGATGCGAGCGCTCCGACGTCGGCCGTCACTCCGAAGTCTCTCTGTATCAGGGGGAGTGCGGGGACGATGATGCTTTCGAGCGCGGCGACGGCAGCGATCAGCAGGGTCAGGCTTGCGATAGTTGCTACCGGTCGCGGCTGATTTCCGGAGATGCTCTCTGTGGTCATCGTGCTCTCTTTCGATCGGGGAGTGAGGGGCTTCTGGACACGACGAAGCGCCGCCCCAGCAAGAGTCCGGAAGGGTTGTGGCACTGGGTATATAGGTCAGTGCGGTAGAGCGTCTTGTTATTTCGTTACGCGTACCGTTATTGTGGAGAAATGTAATCGGATTCAGCACACAAAGCAAGAGCCGGATGGGGCGGAATTGGCGCGAAGTATCGCGAGACCACAACCGGCAGACTTTCGCTGTTGTGGTCGGTCAGGGTCAGGTGATGTGACGATGAGGCGTATTTCTCGTCGAACATGACGCTGGTCACCAAAAGGGCTCTGCCAGCAGGGAGTTCATCTGCCGGACACATCCAAGGTCCCCGTTTGAATGCCGGGTTTGTTAGCTTTCTGCCTGTGACGCGACGTCACGGAAAGTTCACGAATCACGGAGGATCATCATGGGTTCTATTTCAACGATCATCGGCATCTTCGAGCTCTACAAGCTGCTCGAGCCGCTGCTGAGTTCGCTGAGCTGATTCAGGTGTGATTTCGCTGTCGAGCCGGGGCGCCGAGGGACTCGGCTCGGCAGCGGATCTCGAGGATCCGGCGCGATCAGGACCCGTGGAACGGATGTCGGCACCGGCAGAATTCCATCGCTCCGGTGTAGTGGTCCATCACCAGGATTTCTGCGCACCGAGCGGGTTGGGGCGCGAACCTGAGGCAGCGCTCGATCCAGCCGCGCTCGAGCGAAGGGGCCGGGTGCGCGCAGTTCCCGCATCGGCCGGGACGTTCGGCGACACGTACGGAACCGTGGTGCTCCGGGGGCATGCCAAACATCTTGGTGGTGCGATGTTTCCAGGGCAATGGTCCGGCTCGAGCGGAAGCTATGTCACGAAAGCGCCGGCGGCGATATGCGAGGACCGAACGCGTTGAGGCTGGCTACCTGGCTACCTGGCTCCCTGATAATCCGATTGCCCAGACTGAGTTTTTTTGGTGCAAGCTGCGGCTACTGCGCTGACGCCCAGAAATTCTCGGACTATCTGGGCAACGATCATGTGATGGTAACCGCGAACAGAATCCGATCCGGCTCGCGTTGCATACGGGTGATCGCGACGCGGCCCCCGATCCAAGCACCAAGTGCACCAATCGCAACAGCGACAGGGATGGCGAAATAGTTCACCGGGTTCGGTAGCAGCGCCCCGAGTAGAACGCCGGGCGCCGTTGTCGCGGCGAAGATGACGATGGCGAGGATGATCAGTCCGAAGGACGAGCCGTTGAAGGACCCGCGGGTGTTGAAGGAGAACGTCTTCTTCATCTCCGGAACCGGGTAGGGCGCTTTGGCGGATATCGCCACTACCAATCCTGCACCGACTCCCATCATCGAAATGCCGACGGCGATCGGCACGGCCAGTCGGTCGGTCCCGAGGTCCCCGAAGATCCGTACAGCAGCTGTTGCGACGACCACGAAGGGTGTCATCACGATTGCCCACGCGATTTGTCGGCCCCGGACGTCAGCGGCAGCGGCTTCGGGGATCATCACCAGATGCCAGATCGATGCGCCGTCGAATCCGTACAGATTCGATCCGGCTGCCATTGCCAGGTAGATCAGGAACCAGGCACCCCATGCGGCGGAGAAGGGGATCGATGACGAGATCAGCGGTCCGAAGCCGGAGACCAAGGTCATGATGGCAACGGAGAGCAGTTGTGTTCGTCGGCGCATGTCTCCGTGCCAGAGCGAAAGCTCGCGAGAGATGACGGTGCCCAGTCGGGATGCGCGCCAACCGGTTCGAATGTCGCGGCCCTGGTTCTTCAATTGCACGGAAGTGGCGCCCGCTGATTCTGCGACCTTCCCGTTGAAGTAGCGAACGACCAGGCGTTGCCATGACCACAGCAGTGCGAGATCGACCAGCACCAGGGCGAGGACTGCTCCGGCGGCGAGGAGCCAGACGCCTCCTGCTGCTGCGTCGACACTGGTGATTCCCCACGCGAACGGTATCGAATGCGCGACCGTGAGCGGCCACGTGACGTCGCCGTCCACGACCGTGCCGAGGCGACTCTGCAGCGGAAATTGCAGCAGATACAGTCCGCCGAAGAACGTGCCGAATACCAACAGTCCCAGTTCGCGGCTGCGACGACTCCGCAGGAGCTGCGACATCGCCAGCATCGCGACCCGTGAGGTGCCGACAATGAGCAGGACCGTTGCGGGCCAAGCGATAATGGCCAATGGCAGTGCGGCAGGGTGGTGTGTAGCGGCATAAATTGGAATCGCTGCTGCAGTCAACGCGGTAATCGGCACGGTCATACCGACCAGCGACGTCGAGAACAGTGCTCTGGCGAGTCGGACGGGTTCCAGGGGGAGTAGTTGGAACTGTCTGGGGTGAAGATTGTCATCTGACAGACCAGACATGATCGGCATCAAGATCCACATCACGCCGATAGCCGACAGTGCGAGACTGGTTGTGCCGCTGACGAGTTCGGAAGAGCCCGCGCTCGTCCCCGAGGCTTGCAGGCACAGCAGAGCCGCCCCCAGAACGCCGAAGAGTGCTGCCACGACTTTGATGACGGCTCTGCCGCCGGTGAATTGACGTTTGTAGAGGGTCATGCGCATTCGAAGGACCGTGCGCCACACAGAGTCCGACGTGTTCCAGTGTGTCGGTGAAAAGCTGGTGGTGGTCATGCGCGCATCCATGACAGTCCGTCGGGATTGGGACTGCGGCTGCCGACAAGGCGAACGAATGCCTCGTCGAGTGTGTTGCCTGCGCGCACCTCGTCGACCGTTCCTGAAGCCACGACGCGCCCGTCTGCGATGACTCCGATGTGAGTACACAGTTGTTCGACAAGGGCCATCACGTGACTGGAAAGAATGACCGAGCCACCTGAGTGGACGAACGAGAGCAGAATGCTCCGAATTCCGGCCGAAGAAATGGGGTCGACAGCTTCGAACGGCTCATCCAGTACCAGTAAGCGAGGGCCGTGCAACAAGGCCGAGGCCAACCCGATTTTCTTCGTCATGCCCGCTGAATAGTCGGCGATGACCGTTCCACCTGCATCGGCGAGATCGAGCGCGGCCAACAGTTCGTCGCGTCGTGACGCGATGACGTCCTCTGGCATGCCGCGCAGGCGTCCGAAATAGGTGAGTAGTTCATGGCCGGTGAACTGGGCGGGTAGCGCCAGACCGTCGGGTAGAACGCCGAGCAGACTCTTCGCTGCGACAGGGTCGTCCCACACGTCGTAGCCGTACACCAGGCTGCGACCGTAGTGCGGGCGAAGCAATCCGACAGCCATCGACAGTGTGGTCGTTTTTCCCGCACCGTTAGGGCCCACCAGGCCGAACAACGAACCTGAGGGCACCGCGAGGGAAAGGTCGTTCACAGCAACTTTCGCGCCGAACGCCATGCAGAGGTGTTCCACCTGTAAGGCCATCGGTCCGGGAGGCAACTGGCCTGTCTCGGGGAGAGGGTGCATCGATCGAGGGTAACTGTCCGGAGCCCTGTGCGCGGAGACAGAGCGGAGCGATGCAGGCTGCGTGCACCGAATGTCATTGGTAGGTGGTTGGTCGCGGCATGAGTCGCTGGTTCGCAAGCTGAGCGGATGGCAGGAGTCGAACCTGCGTGGACGGTTTTGCAGACCGCTGCCTTGCCGCTCGGCCACACCCGCATTGATCCAATTATGTTCGTAGTGAACAACAGTCGCCAGGATTGTGATCAGGGTGAATTGATCGCCATGTGACGGATTGTGGGGAAGGCGGTGTACTGGCGGGCTAGGCGCGGGAGAACACCGCGACCAGGAATTCGGAATTGTCCTTGAACGGGCGCAGGTCCCACGTGGACAGCAGCAGATCAGCCTCGAGGCCACTCGCGGCCGCGTCGGCGAGAAACTCGGGGAACTCGTAGCCACGGCCGGCACCGAATCCGATGACCACTCGGCCGCTCGGAGCGAGATGACGAGCAAATCCTGACAATACTGCTTGCCTGGTTGACGGAGCGAGAAACGCCATCACGTTGCCTGCCGACACGATGACGTCGAAATTCGCCTCGACACCGCGGGCCGGTAGATCGAGTTCGGAGAGATCGCCGACAAGCCACGTAGGGCCGGGGTGGTCCTCCTCCGCGGCAGCGATGAGAACCGGGTCAACGTCGACTCCGACAACCACATGCCCGACGTCGTGCAGATAACCGCCGAGTCGGCCCGGCCCGCACCCTGCATCGAGAACCCGGCCACCGCGTCCGAGCATCGCGTCGATCAAACGTGCTTCCCCGACAATGTCCTTGCCGTCCGCTCTCATGGAACGGAAACGCTCGACATATCGTGTGGAATGCGTCGAGTCGGCTGCAGTGATCTCTTCCCACTGGCTGGGGATGCGCTCGTTCGGGGCCTGTGCAGTCATCTTTCGAGGGTACCGACAGTTCACCGGGTGCCGACGACCGTCCCGTCTGCGGCATATCCGACGAGGGTTGGACGAGGGGAGGTGAGTGAGAGGGGAATCCATCCGTAGAAGCGGTCTTCGGCAAGAACTGTTGGATAGATTTGGCCGTCTGCGGTGTGAAGTTCGGCCCGAACGGCGCCTCCTGCCCCTGCGTCGTAGGTCGCCTCGTGCGGACCAGCAACCATGATCCCGGCTCCGCCTCCGAATGAATCTGCGCCGTACAAGTCGTCGTTCGATCTGCAGCCGTGGCCGAGGCTGATGAATTTTGACGGACCAACCTTGTCGGTCTCGGCTGACGTCTCGAAAACCGGGGCGACGCACCTCCAGCCATCAGCGCCGTGGGCAACGAAGACGCTGAACCGGGTTCCGTCAGGTCCGGGGATGGACCCGACCCGCTCGGCGGTGGACGGATCTATTCCGCCGTTGGTTCCCGGCATGGTCTGCCAACCCGAGTACATATCCGTAAACGGTTTTGGCATCATCGCCGTGGCAGCGGCGCAGCCCACCATTCCCGCTGCACAGAGCATCGCGACGAGAGCTACGGCGCCAACTCGGCGGCGTGGAACCTTGGGCGTTCCAATGTTGTTTTCGTCAGCGATGATTCGGATGCGAGCGGCAACCTGGACGTTCTCGGGCCAGAGCTCGGCGAAAAGTGAATCGGTCGGCCGCAGCTTCTCGAGGGTGGTCAGCAGATCTTTGCTCATGGAGTACTCCCGTGTTCGGCGGCAGCGCAAGGTCGGGCGGTGTTCATCGGGATCGCGGTGTCGGATTCTGAAGCCAGCCCGGTGCTCAATCGACGACGAGCGCGAAAGAGTCGAACATGCATGGCTGGAACCGAACACCCGGCGACCCGCGCTGCTTCGGTGGCGGTCAATCCGTCCCAGGCAGTCAGGAGTAGGGCTTCACGCTCGGTGACGGTGAGTGTTGTCAGTGCTTCGAGCAGTTCTGTGCGGTCGGGGACAGTGACGTCGGCGCCCGGCGTCGATGCCGCGATCTGCTCGATTCGTCGCATCTTCTCGGTCAACGCATCGTGTCGCCGAACGCTTCGACGGTTGTTGTTCACGGTGTTTCGAGCCACCACCAACAGCCATGGAAGTGCCTGTTCGGGCACGTCGTCCAAGCGTCGCCAGGCAACGAGGAACGTCTCGGAGACAACTTCCTGTGCGCTGTGATGATCAACGTGGCGGCAGGTATAGGCGAACACCCGACCGGCGTAGGCGTCCCACAGGACGGTGAAACGCTCTTCGTCGCTCGGTGGTGGCCCGTCCTCGGATTTCGGCGTCATAAGAAGAGATGTCCGGCTGGTTGCTGATCCTTACAGCGTGGGCGCCAATGGACGGTATGCCGTGTTACTCCGGCCGAGGATTCCGACGGTCAGGAGCAACAACGCAAGGATGTACAGCGTCATGATCGAGATGCCGGCAGCGGCAGGCTGCCACTTGTTCGCCTGACCGAGCAGGATCAGGGCGTCAGAGGTGAGGAACAGTGCGCCGCCGATACCGGTGATCGTGTTGTAGGCCAGTGCGGTGGACGCGGTTCCCACCAGGATTGCGGCGTACACAGGGACGGCAATCCGAAGTGCCGGTTCGAGACCGGTCCAGGCGTACGACACAAGGGCAATTCCGGCAACGGCGTACGCGCACAAAAACCATGGCCGCCTTCGTATCTCCCGAAGCGCGCCGTGCGAGAGAAAGAATCGGATGAAACAGACGTGACCGATCGCGAAGGCGGCCATCCCGATGACAAACGTGGAGTCCCAGATCAGGAACAGGTCTCCGAAAGCGCAGGCAATCAGCGCAGCAGCAACAATCCTCGGCCCGCCTTGGTCGACAACCCAGGCAGCCAGAATCGGCGCGAGCATGACCTTGGTGATCCCGTCCCAGGGCGCAGCATCAGCGGCATTCAGGATCAGATGAAGAATCGCTACCGCGGAAAACCCGACAAACCATGGCGACCGGAAGGTACTCGGCAGTCCGGCGTCGCGAACAGATTCACGCATCGGCTCAGTGCACGAAGTCCGCTGCACGCTCGGCGAGATCGAGCGCCGGCTGGGGGAGTATGCCGAGGATGAGCGTTACACCGGCGCCGAGGCCGATCACACTGCTGGTCAGTGCACTCGGCACCACGACGGTCGGTGCGTCTTCCGCCGATTCGGTGAAGAACATCAACACGATCACTCGCACGTAGAAGTAGGCGGCGATCGCGCTGCACAGGACGCCGACGATCACGAGAGGCGCGGCCCCACCCTCGGCGGCCGCGCTGAACACCGCGAACTTTCCGATGAACCCACTGGTCAACGGAATCCCGGCGAAAGCCAACAGGAACAGTGCAAACACAACGCCGACCAATGGTGAGCGTCTGCCCAATCCGGCCCAGCGCGACAGCGCAGCGACCTCACCGTCAGCGTCCCGGACCACACTGACGACGGCGAACGCACCCACGGTGCTGAATCCGTAAGCCAGAAGATAGAACATCGCCGAGGCGAGGCCGGCATCCGAGTCCGCCACCACGGCGGTCAGAATGAATCCGGTGTGCGCGATCGCCGAATAGGCCAGCATTCGCTTCATATCGGTCTGCGTCACTGCAACGATCGATCCGACAGCCATCGTGAGAATCGCGACCGCCCACATCAGCGGGCGCCAGTTCACGTATTCATTGGGCAGGGCCACGTAGAAGACGCGAAGGATGGCGCCGAACGCGGCAATCTTGGTCGCAGTCGCCATGAAACTGGTGATCGGCGTCGGCGCCCCTTGATAGACGTCGGGAATCCACGAATGAAACGGCACTGCACCGACTTTGAACAGCAACCCCACTGCCACCAGGGCCGTTCCGAGCCAGAGGAAGGCGTCGGTGCCCGACCCGATGCGTGCTGCGTCGGCGATACCGGAGAGCGTGACCGTCCCGGCATAGCCGTACAGCAACGCAATTCCGAAAACGAAGAACGCCGACGAAAATGCCCCGAGCAGAAAGTACTTGAGCGCAGCTTCCTGGGAGAGCAGGCGACGTCTGCGTGCCAGACCACACAGGAGATACAGAGGCAGTGAGAACACTTCGAGCGCAACGAACATCGTCAGTAGATCGTTCGAAGCCGGAAACAGCAACATACCGCCGACCGCAAAGAGCGTGAGCGGAAAGACTTCGGTCTGGGCGATACCGACCTTCACTGCTTCTTGCTCCGCAACACTTCCCGGGACGCTCGACGCTTGAGGGGTGAAACTGCTGAGCGCGTCATGTTGCGCAATCACTTCGGCGGTGTTGCCCGAGCCTCGCTCGGCAATCAGCAGTACCGCGGGGATCGACACAAGAAGGATCGTGGCCTGCAAGAACAGCGTCGGTCCGTCGACCGCAACAGAACCCATCATCGCCGTCGACCGCGTGCCGGCGAGCAGAAGCACTGCCACGAACGCAGCCGCCAAACCTCCGACACCGAGGACGAGTTGCACTGGGTACCGAATACGCCGGGGTGCAAAGGCTTCGATGAGTACCCCGACCACCGCAACACCGAACACGATCAACATCGGTGCGAGCAGGCTGTATTCGATACTGGGTGATGCCGCGTCGGCCGAGCCGAGGATGGTCACGTCGTTGAAGGAACTCATTTGTGGGCACCTCCTTCGTGGTCGGCGACGAGCGGCGTCGGTGCCTCGTAGACGACCGTGTGGCTCACTGCAGGAGTGATGACGTCCAAGGCAGGCTTGGGGTAGATGCCGAGAAGCAGGAGGAGTGCGATCAGAGGGGCGACCACCACGAGTTCGCGTCGCGCGAGGTCGCGGATCGTTCCCTGCCCTTCCTTCACCGGTCCGCCCATCATGCGCTGATAGAGCCAGAGTATGTAGATCGCGGACAGTACAAGCGCGACAGTCGCCACGATAGCGGCCACGTGGTAGCGCGAGTACGTTCCGATCAGCACCAGGAACTCGCTGACGAACGGAGCGAGACCCGGCAGAGACAGTGTTGCCAACCCCGCAACGAGGAATGTGCCGGCCAGGACGGGTGCGACTTTCTGGACGCCGCCGTACGCTGCGATCGATCGTGTACCTCGCTGCGAGACCAGGAAGCCCGCAATCAAGAACAGCGCGGCAGTGGAGATTCCGTGATTAACCATGTACAGCGCGGAACCTGCCTGGCTCTGGCTGGTCATCGCGAAGATTCCGAGAATGATGAAGCCGAAGTGTGAAATCGACGTGTAGGCGATCAGTCGCATGACGTCTGTCTGCGCGATCGCCAGTATTGCGCCGTAGACGATTCCGATCACGGCGAGCGTGATGATCCACGGTGCAAAAGTCGACGACGACTCCGGGAACAGTTGCAGGCAGTAGCGAATCATCGCGAAGGTGCCTACCTTGTCCACGACCGCCATCATCAACACTGCTGACGACGGAGTCGATTCCACCGCGGAGTCCGGCAACCAACTGTGCAGCGGCCAGAGCGGTGCCTTGACCGCGAACGCGAACATGAATCCGAGGAACAAGGCGTTGAGCACCCCGGGTCCGACGCCGAGTTCACCGCTGCTCGCCGCGGACGCGATCGCTCGGAAGTCGAAAGTGCCGCTGGTGAAGGGACTCTCGTCGCGCGTGGTGACCACGTACAGGCCGATGACCGCAGCGAGCATAATCAGGCCGCCGAGGAGGTTGTAGAGCAGAAACTTCACGGCTGCGCGAGATCTGCCCACTCCGCCGAACCCGCCGATGAGGAAATACATCGGTATCAGCATTGCCTCGAAGAAAATGTAGAACAGGAGAATGTCCAAGGCGCTGAACGAAATCATCACCATGGACTCGACAACAAGGATCAGCGCGAAATAGGTGTGCGGCATCCGCTTGGGTGATGCCGGGTCCGCGGGGACGTCGTTCCAGCCCGCGATCAGTAGTAACGGCACCAGCACTGCGGTGAGAAGAACCAGAACGAGTGCGATTCCGTCAAGTCCGAGTGTGTAGCTGGTACCGAAAGCCGGTATCCAGCTGTGGCTTTCGACGAACTGAAACTGCTCGCCGCCGCGGTCGAACGCAACTCCGAGACCGGCGGCGATCACCAGGACTGCCACGGACACTGCCAGCGCGAGAGATTTGGCAAATTGGTACGACCGTGCAGGCAGAGCGAGGACAACACCCGCTCCGATGAGCGGAAGCAGCCAGAGCGCCGTCAGCGCAGGGAAGCCGGCATTGTTCACAGAGTCGCTCACCGCCGCTTCGATCACCACAGTGTCACCGCCATCATTGTCGCGACCACGAGTGTTGCTCCGACAAACATCACCAGCGCGTACGAACGAACGAACCCGGTCTGTAGCTTCCGCGTGAGCGTGGACAACCCGGTGACGACCACCGCAAAGCTACCTACGACGCCGCCTATTCCCTTGGTGTCGACCACTTCCAGCGACTTGGTGAGTTGTTGTCCCGGCTTCATGAACACCGCCTCGTTGAAGGCGTCACCGTACAGATCACGGCGAGCCGCAACGGTCAACGGAGAAACCGGAGTCGGTGCCACCACGGGAATCTCCCGGGTGGCGTACTCGCGATAAGCAATCGCGACGCCGGCGGCGACTGCGAGCAGCGCCAGCGCGGTGATCGACCATGCGGGTATCGGCGGTTCGACGTGATGGGAGCCGACTACCGGTTCCAGCCAGTTCTGCAAGCTGGACCCGATGGTCAGGAGCATGCCGGCCCCGACGGATCCCACCGCCAGAATGATCATCGGAGACGTCATCACCGCCGGAGATTCGTGAGGTTTCTGGTTCTCCCAGCGGGCCTTCCCGAAGAAGGTCATCAGCATCACGCGGCTCATGTAGAAGGCAGTGAGCGCCGCACCCAAGAGCGTGACGATGCCAAGCACAACACCCTTGACGCCGCCCTCGCCGATTGCAACCTCGATGATCTTGTCCTTGGAGAAGAACCCGGCAAACGGCGGAACACCGATGATGGCAAGATATCCGAGCCCGAACGTGACAAAAGTCAGTGGCATGAACGCTCGGAGTCCGCCGTAGCGCCGCATGTCGGTTTCGTCGTTCATCGCGTGCATCACGGAGCCGGCGCCGAGGAACAGGCCCGCCTTGAAGAATCCGTGGGTGATCAGATGAAGGATTGCGAAGGCGTATCCGGCTGGTCCGAGACCCGCGGCCAGGACCATGTATCCGATCTGACTCATGGTCGATGCGGCGAGCGCTTTCTTGATGTCGTCCTTCGCACAGCCGATGATCGCACCGAACAGGAGCGTCACGGCACCGACGATGACAACCACGAGTTGAGCGTCGGGCGCGAGATCGAAGATCGGATTGGAGCGCACGATCAGGTAGACGCCGGCGGTGACCATCGTGGCCGCGTGAATCAGAGCCGAAACGGGGGTGGGGCCCTCCATCGCGTCGCCGAGCCACGACTGCAGCGGCACTTGCGCCGACTTCGCGCACGCAGCGAGGAGGAGCATCAGACCGATCGCCGTCAGGACACCTTCGCTTGCGCCGGACGCGTCGCCGAAGACATTGCTGAACGAGAGCGAGCCGAATGTGCTGAACATCAACATCATTGCGATCATCAATCCGATGTCGCCCACCCGATTGACGACAAAAGCCTTCTTGGCGGCAGTCGCCGCCGACGGCTTGTGCTGCCAGAAGCCGATCAGCAGGTATGACGCCAACCCGACGCCTTCCCAGCCGACGTAGAGTCCGAGGAAGTTGTCGGCGAGCACCAGAAGCAGCATTGCAGCGAGGAAAAGATTGAGGTACGCGAAGAACTTACGACGCTCGGGGTCGTGCGCCATGTATCCGACCGAGTAGATGTGGATCAGCGAACCTACACCGGTGATGAGCAGAACGAAACACATCGACAGTTGGTCCAGTTGCAGTCCGAACTCGACCTGAAGACTGTCGACCGGGACCCAACTGAACAGGTGCTCGGTGACGGTGCGGTCGGCGGTGTCACGGCCGAGCATGGCGATGAAAAACACCACTGCGACGACAAACGACGCAATAGCCATGACGCAGGCAAGCAGGTGACCCCACGTGTTCGTGCGACGACCGGCCAGCAAAAGGACAGCGGCGCCGCACAGCGGCAGGGCGGGGAGCAACCAGATGGCGGACGTGATTCCTCCTGACATATCAGTACTTCAGCAGGTCTGCGTCGTCGACGGATACAGAACGCCGAGATCGGAAGATGATCATGATGATTGCCAGGCCGACGACTACTTCGGCCGCAGCGACCACCATCGTGAAGAAGGCGAAGATCTGGCCGTCCAGATTGCCGTGCATGCGCGCGAAGGTCACGAACGCCAAGTTGGCGGCGTTGAGCATCAATTCGATACACATGAACACCACGATGGCGTTGCGGCGCAGGAGGACTCCTGCAGCTCCGATCGTGAACAACAGGACGGACAGATACAGATAGTTCTCGGGATTCATCGCTGAGTCTCCTCACCGGTGCTCGGATCCGGGGAACGTGGAGTGAGCGCGCTGCTGACAGAGAGCGTCGAGAACGTTCCGTCCGGCAACAAGGCCGGCATGTCCACTGCGTTGTGACGTGCGTACACGCCGGGACTGGGGAGTGGAGTGGCCGAGCCCTTTTCGGGATTGTCTTCATCGCTGCCCAGGTACGCGAATCGTTGCTGCGAGAGTTCGCGTTGGCTGAGTGTGGCTCCGATCTTCTCCCGATGTGCGAGCATCATTGCGCCGAGTGTCGCCGTGATCAGCAGTGCGCCGGTCAGTTCGAAGGCCCAGACGTAGCGGATGAAGATGAGATCGGCGAGAGCGTCGATGTTGCCCTGGTCGAGTCCGGTGAATCCGGTGAAGCCCGAGATCGACGCATTTCCGAGGCCGCCGATAAGGAGTAGCCCGAATCCGACGCCGATCACGATCGCGCTGACTCGTTGTCCGCGTAGCGTTTCGACCAGGGAGTCCGAAGAATCCACGCCCACCAGCATCAGGACGAACAAGAACAACATCATCACCGCGCCGGTATAGACGACGATCTGGACGACACCCAGGAACAGCGCGCCCTGGACGATGTAGAACACGGCCAGAATGATCATCGTCATCGCAAGGAAGAGTGCAGAGTAGACGGCCTTGGGAGCGGCGACGACACCCAAAGCGCTGATCACCGCAAGGGTTCCGAGGATCCAGAACTGCACCGCCTCGCCGGTGGAGGTCGATGTCATCGTTCCCTCCGCCAGGATCGTGGTCGTGACCGCCGCGATCATTTCTCGGTCTCCGGGTTCGGCTCTCTCTCGGGTGCTGGCTGTTCGGGTGCTGCTTGTTCGGGTGCTGCTGTGATGTCGCCGCGGTAGTAGTCGTCCTGAGTTGTGCCGGGACGCAGCGCGTGTGGTGGCGCTGTCATGTCGGGTTTCAGGGGCGCGAGCAATCGGTCCTTCTCGTAGATCAATCCAGCTCGATTGTCGTCGACCATCTCGTACTCGTTGGTCATCGTGAGTGCCCGAGTGGGGCAGGCCTCGACGCAGAGGCCGCAGCCGATGCACCGCAGGTAGTTGATCTGATACACCTGCCCGTAGCGCTCTCCGGGGGAGAACCGTTCTTCGTCGGTGTTGTCAGCACCCTCGACATAGATCGCGTCGGCGGGGCAGGCCCAGGCACACAGTTCGCAACCGATGCACTTCTCGAGTCCGTCCGCATACCGGTTGAGTTGATGGCGACCGTGGTATCCGGGCGCGGTGGGGCGCTTCTCCTCCGGATAGAACTCGGTCTCGGGTTTCTTGAACATGGTCGAGAGCGTCACTCCGAAACCCGCGATAGGTCCGAGGAATTCAGGCATGGGAGTCCTCCGATGTGTCGGAAACATCTGTGCGTCGCGGCGGTGGCACGTTCTGACCAGGCAGTTTTTGACCAGGCAGTTTTTGACCAGGCAGTTTTTGACCAGGCAGCGGTGGAACCGGGAAGCCGCCCGACATTGCATCGAAAGGCAAGGTCCCCGAAGCGGTGACCAACGCGGCAGTTCGGCGTCGGCCGCGGTAGATCCCGGCCAACACGATCAGGAGCGCAGCTCCGAGAACCAGTGCGACGCAGAGAAGTACGACCCAGGTGTTGTAGCCCTCGTTGCGGAACGCACGAACGGTCGCGATCACCATCACCCATACCAAAGCTGCTGGGATCAAAACCTTCCAGCCGAGATTCATGAACTGGTCGTAGCGCAATCGAGGAAGCGTGCTGCGCAACCAGATGAAGACGAAGAGGAAGCCCCACACTTTCGCGACAAACCACAGCACCGGCCACCAACCGGAATTGGCGCCGTCCCAAAGATTGAACGGGAACGGTGCGTGCCACCCGCCCAGAAACAGCGTGGTGGCCAGAGCGGACACCGTCACCATGTTCACGTACTCGGCCAGCATGAACATCGCAAACTTGAGGGAGGAGTACTCGGTGTGGAACCCACCTACCAGCTCACCCTCGGCCTCGGGAAGGTCGAAGGGAGCCCTGTTGGTTTCGCCGACCATGGCTGTCACGTAGATCAGGAAGGACGGCAGGAGGAGAAAGACGTACCAGGCTCCCTGTTGGGCGTCGACGATGCCGGACGTGGACATCGTGCCGGCGTAGAGGAAAACGGCAGCGAAAGACAGGCCCATCGCTACCTCGTACGAGATGACCTGAGCGGTCGATCGAAGTGCGCCCAGTAGGGGATACGTCGATCCCGAAGACCAGCCGGCAAGGACGATCCCGTACACACCGATAGAAGTGACGGCCAGGATGTACAGAACGCCGACCGGTAGATCGGTCAGTTGCAAGGGTGACCGGGTTCCGAAAATCGACACCTGTGGACCGAACGGGATGACAGCAAACGCCATGAAGGCGGGCACGACCGCGATGACGGGCGCGAGGAGGTAAATCGGTTTGTCGGCGCCGGTCGGTGTGATGCCCTCCTTGAGGGCGAGCTTGATTCCGTCAGCGAGGCTCTGGAGCATTCCACGGGGGCCGACGCGGTTCGGTCCGACACGCATCTGCATGCGTGCCATGACCTTTCGTTCCGCGTAGATCGCCACCAGCGGGGTGAGTACGAGGAACACGAAGATAGCGAGAGCCTTGCCGATCACCAACCACCACGGGTCGTGCCCGAACGCCGACAGGTCGACCGGAGCTGCGACCGTCCCGTACTCGTGGGTGTTCATTGCGCTCCCGCCTTCGCAATCTTCACCACGGACCCCGCGGTGACGCAGAGCGTTTCGTAGATCGTGCTACCCGGTGAATTGAGCGGGAGCCAGACTGTTCGAGGCGGGAGGTCGGTGATCTCCAACGGTAATGTGATGGAACCGGATTCAGTCGACACCGCAACGTGATCGCCGTTGTCGGCGCCGATCTCGGCAGCGGTCTCGGCCGACAAACGCACGAGCGACGGCCGTGCCGTACCCGCCAGGTTGGGCTCGCCGTCTTGCAATCGGCCGTTGTCGAGCAACATTCGCCAACTCGACAACACTGCCTCGCCCAGTGCCGGTGTGGGCATGGTGCCTGACGGGACCTGAGGCGAGGTGGGGCGCGATCCGGACCAAGCGCCGAGGCGGTGTATCTCCGAGCGTGCGGAATCTGCGTCGGGTAGGCCCAGATCGATGCCCATCTCGGCTGCGATCGCGTGGAGAACGCGCTGATCCGGCATTACTCCTGTCGTTCTCAACGCGGTGTCGAACACGCGCTCGCGGCCTTCCCAGTCGAGGAAGGTTCCGGGCTTCTCGGCGACCGGTGCCACCGGGAAGACGACGTCGGCGAGTTCGGTGACTCCGCTGTGACGGATCTCCAAACTCACAACGAACCCTGCGGCTTCGATCGCGGCCCTTGCCCTCGCCGGGTTCGGGAGATCACTCAACTCGACGCCGCCGACAAGAAGCGCAGCAGTCGTCTGCCCCGGATCCAGCAGACTCGCGGCGTCGCGACCGTCGGATGCCGGGATGGAGGCCCCCCACACTGATTCCACCTCCTGACGTGCTGCCGGGTCCGCAACGGGGCGTCCGCCGGGAAGCAATCCCGGTAGCGCGCCGGTCTCGACGGCGCCGCGATCACCAGCGCGGCGTGGTACCCAGGCCAAAGAAGCTCCCGTCGATTCGGCGAGTCGCAGCGCCGCGGCGAAGCCGCCTGCTACCGCACTCAGTCGCTCACCCAGCAGGATCACAGCACCGGGCTGCCGGAGGAGCTGACCCTCCTCACTGCTGGGGTGGGACAACGAATCCATCAGAGCTGCTTCACTTCCGGGTACGGTCCGAAGTAGACCACCGCCCATCTTCTGCAGGCCGCGCGTAGCGAATGGCGCGCTGGAGAGCACCGTCGTCTTGCCGAAACGTGCGGCCTTGCGCAGTCGCAGGAAGATGATCGGTGACTCCTCCTCAGGCTCGAGAGCTACCAGCAACGCGGTCGGGGCAGATTCGAGGTCCTGGTACGTCACCGACCCTTCAAGTGTGCGGCCAGCGACGTGAGCTGAGAGGAAATCTTCCTCTTCGGCTGAGTGAGCGCGGATTCGGAAGTCGATGTTGTTGGTAGCGAGAGCAACTCGCGCGAACTTACCGTAGGCGTAGGCGTCCTCCAAGGTAGAGCGTCCGCCGACGAGTACGCCTGCGTCACCGCGGGCCTGCGCGAAGGATCGCGCAACGAGGTCGAGTGCCATGGGCCACGACGCCGGAATCAATTCGCCGTCAGCATTGCGGATCAGGGGAGTGGTGATCCGATCACCTTGGGTCGTGTACGTGAAAGCGAAGCGCCCCTTGTCGCAGTTCCATTCCTCGTTGACGTCGGGGTCGTCCCCGGCGAGACGACGGAGAACCTTTCCGCGACGGTGGTCGGTGCGCTGAGCACATCCGTCGGCGCAGTGTTCACACACGCTGGGGCTGGACACCAGATCGAACGGTCGCGCCCGGAATCGATATGCCGTACTGGTGAGCGCGCCGACCGGGCAAACCTGGATGGTGTTGCCCGAGAAGTAGGACTCGAAGGGCTCGTTGGCGTAGATCCCGACCTGTTGAAGCGCGCCGCGCTCGAGGAGATCGATGAACGGGTCGCCGGCGATCTGACTCGAGAATCGCGTGCACCTGGCGCAGAGGACACAACGCTCGCGGTCGAGGAGGATCTCGGACGAGAGGGGGATGGGCTTGGGGTAGGTCCTTTTCTCCTCACCGAACCGGGATTCGGTGCGACCGGTCGACATCGCCTGGTTCTGGAGCGGACACTCGCCGCCCTTGTCGCACACGGGGCAGTCCAGAGGGTGGTTGATGAGCAGGAGTTCCATCACCCCGCGTTGCGCCTTCTCGGCCACAGGCGACGTGAGCTGTGTGGTGACGACCATTCCGTCCGCAACCGGTGTCGTGCAGGACGCCACCGGCTTGCGTTGACCCTCGACTTCCACGATGCACTGGCGGCAAGCACCGACCGGGTCCAGAAGAGGATGATCGCAGAACCGCGGAACCTGGGTGCCGATCATCTCCGCAGCGCGAATGATCAACGTGCCCTTGGGGACCTGGAGTTCCCGGCCGTCGATGGTGAGGGTGACGAGATCGGTCGGCGGTGCCGCATCGGTTCCAGTGGCGGCGTCGGCTGCAGTCATGAGACGAACGCTCCTGTCGCGAGAACGGACCGGTGAGGATCGAACGGGCATCCGTTACCGTCGAAATGCGCTACGTATTCCTCGCGGAAGTACTTCAAGGAAGACATGATCGGGCTGGTCGCTCCATCACCCAACGCGCAGAAGGACTTTCCGAGGATCGTGTCCGAGATATCGAGAAGTTTGGTGAGATCGGCCTCGGTTCCTGTTCCGCCTTCGAGTCGTCGCAGGATCTGCACCAGCCAGTACGTGCCCTCGCGGCACGGCGTGCATTTACCGCAGGATTCGTGAGCGTAGAACTCGGTCCATCGCAACACCGCACGCACGATGCAGGTTGTCTCGTCGAATATCTGCAAGGCCTTGGTGCCGAGCATGGATCCCGCGGCGCCGACGCCTTCGTAGTCGAGTGGGACATCGAGATGTTCGTCGGTGAAGATCGGTGTCGAGGATCCGCCGGGAGTCCAGAATTTGAGGGTGTGTCCAGCGCGGACCCCGCCTGCGTATTCGAGCAGCTCGCGCAAGGTGATCCCGAGTTCAGCCTCGTACTGGCCGGGTGTGGTGACATGACCCGAGAGCGAATACAGCGTGAATCCCGGTGACTTCTCACTTCCCATCGACCGGAACCACTCCGGGCCGCCCAGGACGATCGACGGAACACTCGCGATGGACTCGACGTTGTTGACGACGGTCGGGCAGGCATAGAGACCGGCGACAGCGGGGAACGGCGGCCGCAGTCGGGGCTGACCGCGTCGTCCCTCCAACGAATCGAGGAGGGCCGTCTCTTCCCCACAGATATAGGCGCCGGCTCCGGCATGGACGACGAGATCCAGATCGAAACCCGAACCGAGGACGTTGCGGCCCAGATATCCAGCCGCGTAAGCCTCGGCGACAGCGGTCTGTAGGCGCCGCAGAACCGGGACAACCTCACCTCTGACGTAGATGAACGCCTTTGCTGCTCGAATTGCGTACGCCGCGATGATCACTCCCTCCACCAACGTGTGTGGGGTCGCCATCATCAACGGCATGTCCTTGCATGTGCCCGGTTCGGACTCGTCGGCATTGACGACGAGGTAGTGAGGCTTGCCGTCTCCTGGCTTGTCTTCGGAGACCTGGGGGATGAAGCTCCACTTGAGGCCGGTCGGGAAGCCCGCGCCGCCACGTCCGCGCAGGCCCGCGTCCTTGACGGTTTCGATCACGGCGTCGGGGGGCGTGGCCAGCGCTTTGCGCAGCGCCTGGTAGCCGTCGCGGCGAAGGTAGCTGTCGAGGGTCCATGAATTCGGTTGATCCCAGTATCGACTCAGGACGGGGGCGAGTGTCATGTCACTTCCCTTCGCCGGGAGCGTCGGCCGCGGAGGCCGAGCCGGGTGGGTTGTCGTCGAGAGATCGGCTGATACGTAGTCCGGCAAGAGTTGCATCGCCGACGGTCTGAGCTTCGGCTGCCTCGATTCGCGTATCCGGAAAACCAGCCAGAGTGCGCGCAGTCTGCCGGAACGAGCACAGCGTGGCACCGCGATCGGGTGTCACGCGCTCTCCGGCGCGGAGCGCATCGACGAGTGAGCGCGCCGATTCCGGAGTCTGATTGTCGAAGAACTCCCAGTTGATCATCATGACGGGGGCGTAGTCGCACGCCGCATTGCACTCGATGTGTTCGAGGGTGATCTTACCGTCGGACGTCGAGATGGAGTGTCCACCTTCGTCTCTGGAGCCTGTCGAGCCCAGGTGCTCTTCGAGTGCCGCGAGGATGTCGTCGCCGCCCATGATCGCGCACAGCGTGTTGGTGCAGACTCCGACCAGATACTCACCCGTCGGCCCCCGGCGATACATGGAGTAGAAGGTGGAAACTGCGGCGACCTCGGCGCCCGTCAAACCCAGCTTGGCACTGCAGAAATCGATCCCGGCCGGGGTGATGTACCCGTCCTCGGATTGCACGAGATGAAGGAGCGGCAAGAGGGCGGATCGGCTGGTGGTCGCGGCGGCGTCAGGCTCACGGTAACGAGCGATGACGGTTTCGGCGTCGGCGTCGAGTCGGGCGAGTACGTCGGGTGGATAGCTCGATCGTGCGCCAGGGCGTACCAATTGCGTGGGCTCCTCCGGGCGCGGCCCGAGTTCGATGAACACGCGTGACGAGCCGTTGGGGCCGGTCATCGGTCCACTCCGCCCATGACGGGATCGATACTGGCAACCGAAGCGATCACGTCGGACACCATGCCTCCCTCACACATCGCGGCGACCGCTTGAAGGTTGGTGAACGACGGGTCCCGGAAATGGACGCGGTACGGGCGGGTTCCCCCGTCGCTGACCATGTGCACCCCCAGTTCGCCACGCGGAGACTCGACGGCGACGTACACCTGACCTGGCGGCACGCGGATACCCTCGGTGACCAGTTTGAAATGGTGAATCAGACCTTCCATGGAGGACTCCATGATCTTGGCGATGTGCTTCTGCGAGTTGCCGAGGCCATCCGGTCCGACAGCGAGATCGGCAGGCCAGGCGATCTTCTTGTCGTCCACCATGACCGGGCCCGGTTGCAGCTTGTCGAGGCACTGTTCGACGATCTTGAGGGACTCCTTCATCTCCTCGACGCGGATGACGTACCTTCCGTAGCAATCGGATCCGTCGTGTGTCACTACGTCGAACTCGTAGTTTTCGTAGCCGCAGTACGGCTGCGCTCGACGCTGATCGTGGGGGAGACCTGTGGCGCGAAGGACCGGACCCGTCACCCCGAGCGCCATACAGCCGGTGAGATCGAGATATCCGATTCCCTGGGTACGTGCTTTCCAGATGGAGTTGTCGCTGAGCATCAGTTCGACGTCACGTAACCGTTTCGGTAGGACCTTCAACAATTCCCGAACCTTCGCGACCGACCCGTCGGGTAGATCCTGAGCGAGACCACCAGGCCTGATGTAGGCGTGATTCATCCGCAGTCCGGTGATCGTCTCGAACACGTCCAGAATCAATTCGCGTTCGCGGAATCCGAACAGCATCGCCGTTACGGCGCCGAGTTCCATTCCGCCGGTCGCCAGGGCCACGAGATGTGAGGAGATCCGATTGAGTTCCATCATCATCACGCGAATGACGGTGGCTCGCTCGGGAATGTCGTCGGTGATGTCGAGAAGTTTCTCGACTCCGAGGCAGTACGCGGTTTCGTTGAAGAACGGTGACAGGTAGTCCATTCGAGTAACGAAAGTGACACCCTGCGTCCAGTTCCGGAATTCGAGATTCTTCTCGATTCCGGTGTGCAGGTACCCGATTCCACATCGAGCTTCCACGACCGTCTCACCCTCGATCTCGAGAATGAGGCGCAAGACCCCGTGAGTGGACGGATGCTGTGGGCCCATGTTGACCACGATCCGTTCCGCCTCGCCGGTTCGCTGGCGGGCGGCCGCGGTGACGATGTCGTCCCAGTCCTGACCCGATGCCGTGACGACGGTTTCCGTCGTGGCACCGGAGTTGCTTCCTGTCGTCTCGTTCATCAGTTGTACGACCTACGCTCGTCGGGAGGCGGAGTCTGGGCGCCCTTGTACTCGACCGGGATACCGCCGAGCGGATAGTCCTTCCGCTGGGGGTGGCCTTTCCAGTCGTCGGGCATCTCGATGCGGGTCAGGGCCGGATGACCGTCGAAGACGATCCCGAAGAAGTCGTACGTCTCGCGTTCATGCCAGTCATTGGTCGGGTAGATCCCGACGATGGACGGAATATGCGGATCGGAATCCGGCACAGATACTTCCAGCCTGATTCGGCGGTTGTGCGTAATCGAGGCAAGTGGATACACGGCGTGCAGTTCACGACCGGTGTCCTGCGGGTAGTGCACTCCGTCGACACCCAGGCAGAGCTCGAAGCGAAGGTCCGGTTCGTCGCGCAGTCTTCGCGCAACCTGCGGCAAGTGGGAGCGTTCGACGTGCAGCGTCATCTCGTCTCGAAAGATCACCACACGCTCGACTGCAGCGGCGAAAGTGCCACCCGCGCTGCTCAATGCCGCGTCCAACGAATCCGCGACTGCATCGAAATAACCGCCGAAGGGTCGAGAAGCCTTGTCCTCTAGAGAGATCGGAGGGGCAAGCCTGCTGTAGCCCGAGGTGTCGCCAGTGCCGCGGACCCCGAACATCCCTCTCGCGCCGGTGTTACCCGAGGTCATCGCAGCAGCCCCTTCATGTCGATGGTGGGGGTGGATGCCAGTGCGGCGCGCTCGGCTGCCGCGCGTGCCTCTTCGCGGTTCACGCCGAGGGGCATTTCCTGGATCTTTCGGTGCAGTTCGATGATCGCGTTCAGGAGCATCTCCGGCCGCGGTGGACAGCCGGGCAAGTAGATGTCGACCGGCACGATGTGGTCGACGCCCTGAACCACTGCGTAGTTGTTGAACATTCCGCCGGACGACGCGCATACACCCATGGCCAGAACCCATTTCGGCTCGGCCATCTGGTCGTAGACCTGACGAAGTACCGGGCCCATCTTTTGACTGACCCGCCCGGCCACGATCAGAAGGTCTGCCTGTCGCGGCGACGCGCGGAATGCCTCCATACCGAACCGCGCCAGGTCGAAGCGACCCGACGTGGTTGCCATCATCTCGATGGCGCAGCACGCAAGCCCGAAGGTGGCAGGCCACAGTGATCCTTTGCGGGCATAACCTGCCAGGCCCTCGACCGTGGTCAGTAGAAATCCGCTGGGGAGCTTTTCTTCGAGACCCATATCCGACTCTTTTCAGTCGTAACAGCTGCGGTGTGACCGGTTTTGTCTGACTCGTGTGTGCTGTTCCTGTGTTCGCTGAGCTAGTCCCAACCGAGACCGCCTCGTCGCCATTCGTATGCGTATGCCACCGAGACGTTGACTATGAAAAGGCCCATCGCCGCGAGGCCGAACAAGCCGAGCGAATCGAAATGCACCGCCCACGGATAGAGGAAAACGATCTCGATGTCGAAGATGATGAACAGCATTGCCGTCAGATAGAACTTGACGGGAAACCGTCCGCCACCAGCGGTACGGGGTGCCGGTTCGATTCCGCATTCGTAGGCTTCGAGTTTCGCCCTGTTGTACCGCTTCGGGCCCACCACGGACGCGAGAACAACCGACACCACAGCGAAGGCCATCGCGATGACCCCGAGAACGAGAATGGGGATGTAAGCGTTCATCTCACCCGAACTCCTCTCCGCTGTGCGGATGTCCGCCTAGCCCGAAGGTGCCGTTAACCCGAAGGTGCCGTTAACCCGAAGGTGCCGTTCGATTTCGATACTGCCAGCAATTCGACACTTATGTGACCTGCGACACCCACACTAGGGGAGGCCTCCGACATTGGGTTGATTTTCGAGGTGCCGAGTTTCGCTCTCGAAAGTCCGAAGTAGTCGGCGCCGCAACGAATCACCGCTGCAACGGGTGCTCACCGGCTCAGTTGCCGACGCAGAAGCGCGATGACGGTGGAAGAGAGTTCCATCGGATCTATCGGCTGCGGCACTGAGGCTTCCGCTCGCGACCACGACGCCAGCCACGCATCGTCGGGTCGACCGGTCAGTACGAGGATCGGCGGACAGTCGACGATCTCGTCCTTGAGTTGTTTCGCGACGCCCATGCCGCCCGCCGGACTCGCCTCGCCGTCGAGGATGGCGAGATCGATTCCGCCGGCATCGAGCTTGTCGACGACCATCGGCGCCGTCGCGACCTCGACGTAATCGATGGTGGGCATCGAAGGGTGTGGGCGCTCTCCGAGAGCGAGCCGAACCTGCTCGCGGGTGTGTGCGTCGTCGCTGTAGACGAGGATGCGCACGGGTGCCATGGAGTTGGGCTCTGCGGTCTCGGCGGACACGCGGCCGACGTTACTCCGGGCGGTCCACGGCTACCGGCGAATGTTCAACATCGGCAAGAACTTCCGAGAAATCGCAGCTGGGCTTCACAGCAAACGGCCCCTACCCGGCGATGAACGCCGAAGTAAGGGCCGCCTGAATTGCGTGTGCGCTCAGAAGTTTTCGACGAACTTCGTCAGGCCCTTGCTTGCAGTTTCCAGGGCCGTCTTCTGCGCCTTCTTCACCAGGAAGCCCGGCAGCGGGATCTTGGGATCGATGGTCAGTTCGAAGGTGACCTTGGTTCCACCGTCGGTGGGAGTCAAGACGTACGAGCCGTCCTGCTGGTTCTGCTGGCCGCTCTCGACGAGTGTCCAGGTCACCTTGTCGTCGCCCTCGAAGGTGTAGTCGACTACCTGCTCGTCGTTGATTCCCAGAATGGACACGGCCATGCGAACGCGATGGGGGCGACCGTCGTCGTGAGTGCTCTCGATGGTGATCTTCTTGTGCGCAGACGACCACTCCGGCAGCCGATCGACTGCAGCTACGGCCTTCATCACCGTCGCCGGATCAGCCTTGATCTCGAATTCCTTGACGCCCGAAACGGCCATGAACGTGCTCCTTCTCGCCTTGCGGCAACGGTTCGTGATTACTGCAGTTGCGCAATTAGATCATCGGCGATCAGGGTGGCGTCGAACTAGTCCATGCCGTTCTTGCGCATCTGGTCCCGCAATGCGCCCTGAACGGCTTGTGAAACCCACGAGTTGAGGGAGACTCCGTTCTGATTGGCTGCCTCCTCGGCGCGGGCTTTGATCTGCTCCATCATCCTCAACGTCACTCGGCTGATATCGCCGCTGACGTCGTCGAACGAGTAAGTGGAGTCCTTCTTCTCGTCGTCTGCCTTCTCGTTTCCGCCCTCGCCGCCGGTCGAATTCGTCGGGCGGACGACGTCGGTCACGATCTCGTTGCCGTCGAGATTGACCCTGACCTCGCGGCCGTCGAGTTTGGTCCCGATCTCCTTGGCCAACTCCGTCGCCGCGGCCAACAAGACCAGGCGGACCGAGGGTTCGATGGCGGCGGACAACGACGCCGCAATCCGGCGCGTGTGATCGTCGCCGAGTTCGGCTGCGGTGACGAGGTCATTCTGCAGCTTCGCGGTGTACTCCGAAATGTCCATGACACCAGAGTGGCGTCAAAAGTGACGTCAGTCAAGGGTGTGGTGACGTCACTCGATCTCGGGGGAGCGCAACCGCTATAGAGTTGCCCAGCACCTGAGGCGAACGGCGCCCGGGTTTCGTGCTGGTCGTTTCGTGCTTGTCGAGGAGTGGGTTGTGCCGAACACGGTGTCGCTGAAAGTGCAGTTGGTGGCGAAGTCCGAGTTCTTCCCGCCCGAGGACATTCCGTGGGAGACGGACGCGGATGGCGGCGAAGCGCTCGTCGAGTTCTCCGGCCGAGCCTGCTACCAGAGTTGGTCCAAGCCGAATCCGCGAACCGCAACCAACGCCGGCTACCTCAGGCATCTGCTCGAGGTCGGACACGTTTCGGTGCTAGAGCACGCGACGGTGAGCTTCTACATCACTGGTATCTCGCGCTCGTGCACTCACGAATTGATTCGTCACCGGCACTTCTCGTACTCGCAACTCTCGCAGCGATTCGTTCGCGAGAATGATGCGAACGTTGTCGTGCCTCCCGCGGTCGAAGGTGATCCCGAGCTCGAAGCACTGTTTCTGTCTGCCACCGACGAGAGCCGTCGCGCTTACGGCGAACTGCTGACCGCCCTCGAGGGGAAATTGCAATCAGTGCCCGGTGCCCCGATGCGTGGGAAGCAAGCCAGGCAAGCTGCGCGCTCGGTGCTGCCCAACGCAACCGAGACGCGCTTGGTCGTGACCGGGAACTATCGGGCCTGGCGGCACTTCGTCGAGATGCGCGCCACCGAACATGCCGACGTCGAGATCCGGCGAGTCGCGATCGAGTGCCTACGTCAGCTTCGTGACGTCGCGCCAAATGTGTTCGGGGACTACGAGATTCTCCGCGGAAGTGACGGATCGGAAATCGCCGTCAGTGCATTTGCGGCCGAGTCGTGACTCGTGTGCAGAAGTAAGAGCTGAACCGGGTAACCTTCTGACCATGACCTACGGTGATTCCGCTTCTCTTGTCGAGCGTCCGTTCGGCACCATTTCCGTTGCGATGGTGACCCCGTTCACTGCCGACGGGAAGTTGGACGTCGACGCGGGAGTGCGCCTCGCAGCCCATCTCGTCGACAACGGCTGCGACGGCCTCGTTCTTGCCGGCACGACCGGTGAGTCTCCCACCACCACCGAGTCCGAGAAGCTCGACCTGCTCCGCGCAGTGATCGACGCCGTCGGCAACCGCGCGAAGATCGTTGCAGGCGCCGGGAGCAACGACACCGCCCACAGTGTCGAACTCGCCCGTGACGCGGCTCGCGCCGGAGCGCACGGTCTGCTCGTCGTCACCCCGTACTACTCGCGTCCGCCCCAGGCCGGACTCTTTGCACACTTCACCGCCGTCGCCAACGCGACCGACCTGCCCGTCATGTTGTACGACATTCCGCCCCGCTCCGTCGTCCCCATCGAGACCGAAACGATCCGCCGACTCGCCGAGCACCCGCGGATCAAGGCCGTCAAGGATGCCAAGGGTGACCTCAACGCCGGCGCAGAGTTGATCGGCACCACCGAGCTTCAGTTCTTCTCCGGTGACGACCCGCTGAACCTGCCGTGGCTGGCTGTCGGTGCTACCGGCTTCGTCAGCGTCATCGGCCATCTCGTTCCGGGTCGCCTCCGCGACCTCCACACCGCGTTCGTGTCCGGCGACATCGCCCGCGCACGCGAAATAAACCTCAGTTTGATCCCTGTGATTCGTTCCGTTGCCCGCCTCGGCGGTGTCAGCGCTTCGAAGGCGGGTCTGCGACTCATCGGAATCGATGTCGGAGAACCACGCCTTCCGCAGGTTGCACCCACTAAAGAGCAGATCGACGGTCTTGCCGCCGATCTGCATGCGGCAGGAGTTTTGTAAATGACCCGTCCCCCCCGACGTCGTAGTGCCAGTCGTCAAGCCGGTCCGCCTTCGCCTCCGGCTCCCGAAACGGCCGCGAAGGCCGCACCGGTAGAGGCACCAGCTGCGCCGGCGGCAGAAGCGGCCCCCGCCGCAGCCGCCCCGCCCAAGAAGGCCGCAGCAGCCAAATCTGCAGCGACCAAGTCCGCAGCCACTAAATCTGCTGCACCCAAGAAATCGACCGAAGACAGGTCGCCACGCAAATCTGCCGGCGGCAACCGTCCGGCAGCGTCGAAGGCGGGCAACGGGCGCGGAAACAAGCGCCCCGAGAACCGTCCGGCCGTCGATCCCACCGGTCGCCTCGGAACACCCCCGAAGGCGCCGGCATCAGGTCTGCGCATCGTTGCTCTCGGCGGCATCGGCGAAATCGGTCGCAACATGACGGTGTTCGAGCACCGCGGCAAGTTGCTGATCGTCGACTGCGGTGTGCTGTTCCCCGAGGACCAGCAGCCCGGCGTCGACCTGATCCTCCCGGACTTCCGCTACATCGAAGACCGTATGGACGACGTCGAAGCCGTCATCTTGACTCACGGCCACGAGGACCACATCGGTGCTCTGCCGTTCTTGCTGCGCTTGCGCGCGGACATACCGGTCATCGGCGCGAAGTTCACTCTCGCCCTCGTTGCCGCCAAGTGCCGCGAGCATCGCCTGCGACCGAACCTCGTCGAGGTCGTCGAAGGAAACACCACCACTCACGGCCCGTTCGACTGCGAGTACTTCGCCGTCAACCACTCGATTCCCGACGCGCTCGCAATCGCGATTCGCACCGACGCCGGAGTTGTACTGCACACCGGTGACATCAAGCTCGATCAGCTGCCTCTCGACGGCCGCCTGACCGACCTCGCCGGTTTCTCCCGTCTGGGCGACGAGGGGGTCGACCTGTTCCTCGTGGACTCGACCAACGCCGAGGTCCCGGGATTCGTCACGCCCGAGCGTGAAATCGGGGGAGTGCTCGACAACGTCATCGGCAAGGCGAAGCAGCGCGTCATCGTGGCATCGTTCGCCAGCCACGTGCACCGCATCCAGCAGGTCGTCGACGTTGCCGCTCGGTACAACCGTCGCATCGTCTTCGTCGGCCGCTCGATGGTCCGCAACATGCAGATCGCCCAGGATCTCGGCTACCTCACGGTGCCAGACGGACTGGTCGTCGACATCGACACCGCCGCCACCCTTCCCGACGATCGCCTGGTGCTCATTTCGACGGGTTCGCAGGGTGAGCCGTTGGCAGCGCTCTCGCGGATGGCACGCGGCGAACACCGCCAGATCAACATCCGTGCCAACGACCTGGTCGTTCTCGCATCCTCGCTGATTCCGGGTAACGAGAACTCCGTTTTTGCCGTGGTCAACGGCTTGGCCAAGCGCGGTGCCACCGTCGTGACCCAGCAGAGCGCCAAGGTTCACGTCTCGGGCCACGCGTCCGCCGGTGAGCTGCTCTACCTGTACAACGCGGTTCGGCCCACCAACGCCATGCCCGTCCACGGTGAATGGCGGCACCTGCGTGCCAACGCCGCCCTGGCCAAGGCCACCGGCGTTCCGGAAGAGCGCATCGTGCTGGCAGAGGACGGCGTCGTGGTCGACATGGTCGACGGCCTCGCCGAGATCGTGGGACGCGTACCGGTCGGACACGTCTACGTCGACGGTCTGTCCGTCGGTGACGTCGGCGAGCCGACGCTCTCCGATCGCCTCGTACTCGGTGAAGGCGGCTTCATCGCCATCACCATCGTCATCAACGAGTCGACAGGACGCGCAGTCAGCACTCCCGAGGTGTCCGGTCGCGGTTTCTCCGACGATCCGACGGCACTCAAGGCCGCCGCGGATCTCGTGGAATCGGACCTGGCCCGGTTGGCGAGCGAAGGCGTCATCGACGCTCATCGCATCGCGCAGTCCGTGCGCCGCGTCGTCGGACGCTGGGTCGCGGACAAGTACCGCCGCCGTCCGATGATCATTCCGACGGTCATCGCGGTTCCGTAGATTCGGCACAGCAGGTCGCTTCCGCTCGAACGCGGTCCGGTTCGAGTACTTTGGCGAAGGTGACCTTCGCTCATGACGAACGACTCGCCCTGGTGGACAGCATGGTCGAGTTCGGCCCCGATGCTCCGACACTGTGTGGGGAGTGGACCAATCGTGACCTGGCAGCACATCTGATTGTCCGGGAGCGGCGTCTCGACGCCGCTCCCGGAATCATGTTGAGCCCTCTTGCCGGTCACACCGAGAGCGTGCGAAAGGCCGCAGCGGCGCGTCCGTGGGACGAGATCCTCGACGACGTTCGGAGCGGGCCGCCGCGATGGTCGCCGATGTACTGGCTCGACGCGCAGGTCAACACCACCGAGATGTTCGTTCACCACGAAGACGTACGCCGCGCACATCTGAACTGGGCGCCGCGTCCGTTGTCGGAGGGTCGGCAGGCTCAACTGTGGAAGTACGCACGCCAGATCGGCAAGATGGGCTACCGCAAGGCCGCTGTCGAGGTAATTTTCGAACTTCCCTCCGGCGAGAGTGCGGTCGTCCATAAATCCGGCTCTCGCAGTGTTGTCTTGCAGGGCGAACCCGCCGAGTTGCTGCTGCATGCTTTCGGTCGCAACGAAGTGAAGATCGAAGCCAAAGGTGAACTGGCCGACGTCCAATCCGTGATGGCGCTCGATCGCAGTTTCTGATTGCCTTTTTCAACCTGAGTGGCGCTCGACCGACGGGTTGCGAAGATCACGTTTCGCACTCGCGACCAGTGTTGCTGGTGTTGCGGATGGTCCAGATGGGGTCGCACAGACTAGCCTGAACTCCATGGCAGGTAAGTCGAGCGCCCGGGGATCCAGTACAAGCACGTCCACGTCCAGGGCATCGACCAGGTCGTCAGCCTCCACTCCGAGTGCGCGCACGACCGCAAAACCTCGCACCTCGCGCACCACACGGACCGTGTCGACTCCTCGGAACGTCACGACTTCGGCCAGGGCTGGTGGGCGCCCGGCCTCGGGCAAAGGCTCCAAGCCAGCGCCCAAGAAGGCCTCCGGTACGTCGTCGGCCGCGCGCCGCCCGGTATCGAAAACGTCACAGCGGGCCAGCCCGTTGGCGGCTGTCGGCAAGGGAATCGGAGCCGGGTGGTCCCTGGCTGCCCGCGGCGTCGGCGCCACCACACGCACCGTCAGTAAGGTCGGCGAGATCGAAGCCGGCCACCGCCGCGACGGAATAGCGCTCGGCCTGATCGCATTCAGCGTCGTCATCGCCGGCGGCGTCTGGTTCAAGGCCGGTGGTCCGATCGGCGGCGGCATCGACACCCTTGTGCGCGCTATCTTCGGCGCGGCCTCGGCCGTGCTCCCCATCGTCGGCGTCGGCCTCGCGATCCTGTTGATGCGCACAGAACCGAAACCTGAGATCCGCCCCCGACTGATCATGGGATCGTTGCTGGTCGGTCTGCCGGCGCTCGGCCTCTGGCACATCATCTCGGGTTCACCGACAGACTCCACCGGTCGCTCCAACGGAGCAGGGTTCGTCGGGTACGTCGTGGGCGGCCCGCTCACCAACGGGCTCACCGTCTGGCTGTCTGCGCCGCTGCTGGTCATCGCCGCCGGATTCGGAATCCTCCTTCTGACCGGAACCACGCTGCGTGAGGTGCCGAGCAAGTTCCAGTCCTTCTTCGGTGCCTCGTATCGCTCGGACGAATACGGCGACTACGGATCCGAATTCGACGAGGACGGCGAGCACCACTACGGCGAATCTGCTTACGATCCTTCACTGTTCGACGCCGACGGCTACCCGGTCGACACCTACGCCGAGCCACCGCTCAAGCCCGCCAAGCGGACCAGCCGACGCGCACCGATCGACAACTACCCGACGGACGAGTTCGAATCCGGCGACAAGAAGACCGAAGTACTCGGTCTGTGGAACGCCGACGACACCGCAGTACCCGACGAGCCCGTCGTGGCTGCTGCCGCGCCCGTCGTGGAGACTCCGGCGCCGCGCCCCAAGGTGCCGGCCCGTTCCGTCCCTATCGCCAAGCCTGTGCCGAAACCCGAACCGGAGCCGGAGGAGAAGGAACACTTCGTCACCGATCGGGTCACCGACGGCGACTACAACCTCCCTCCGACGACGTTGCTGATCGAAGGGGACCCGCCCAAGCTCCGCAGTTCTGCGAACGACGCGATGATCGAAGCGATCAGCGAGGTCCTCGAACAGTTCAAGATCGACGCCGCCGTTACCGGATTCACCCGAGGCCCGACAGTGACGCGGTACGAGGTCGAACTCGGCCCAGGCGTGAAGGTCGAGAAGATCACCGCGCTCGCCCGCAACATCGCCTATGCAGTGGCTACCGACAACGTCCGTCTACTGGCCCCTATTCCGGGTAAATCCGCCGTGGGCATCGAGGTACCGAACTCCGACCGCGAAATGGTTCGCCTCGCCGACGTGCTGAACGCGCCGAGCACCCGACGCGATCACCATCCACTGGTGATCGGTCTGGGCAAGGACATCGAAGGTGACTTCGTCAGTGCCAACCTCGCGAAGATGCCCCACCTCCTGGTGGCAGGTTCGACCGGCTCGGGTAAGTCGAGCTTCGTGAACTCGATGCTCGTCTCGTTGCTCACCCGAGCAACGCCGGAAGAAGTACGGATGATCCTCATCGACCCGAAGATGGTCGAGCTCACGCCGTACGAAGGTATCCCGCACCTGATCACGCCGATCATCACTCAGCCGAAGAAGGCCGCGGCAGCGCTGGCCTGGTTGGTCGAGGAGATGGAACAGCGTTACCAGGACATGCAGGCCAACCGGGTGCGTCATATCGACGACTTCAACTCCAAGGTCAAGTCCGGCGAAATCACCGCCCCGCTGGGCAGCGAGCGCGTCTACCGTCCGTACCCGTACATCCTGGCAATTGTGGACGAGCTGGCCGACCTCATGATGACCGCTCCCCGCGACGTCGAAGAAGCGATTGTCCGCATCACGCAGAAAGCCCGTGCTGCCGGTATCCACCTGGTGCTGGCAACGCAGCGCCCGTCCGTCGACGTCGTCACCGGCCTGATCAAGACCAACGTGCCGTCTCGTCTGGCGTTCGCGACGTCTTCACTGACGGACTCGCGAGTCATCCTCGATCAGCCAGGCGCCGAGAAGCTCATCGGTATGGGTGACGGCCTCTTCCTGCCCATGGGTGCGGGTAAGCCGACCCGTATGCAGGGCGCGTTCATCACCGACGAAGAAATCTCGGCGGTCGTCGACTTCGCGAAGAACCAGGCGGAGCCCGAGTACACCGAAGGTGTCACCGCGCAGAAGGCCGGGGAGAAGAAGGACGTCGACCCCGACATCGGCGACGACATGGATGTCCTCTTGCAGGCCGTGGAATTGGTGGTCACCAGCCAGTTCGGTTCGACGTCGATGCTTCAGCGCAAGCTGCGAGTCGGGTTCGCCAAGGCCGGCCGACTGATGGACCTCATGGAAAATCGTGGCGTCGTCGGACCCAGCGAGGGCTCGAAGGCCCGCGAGGTACTCATGAAGCCTGAGGAACTCGACGGTCTGCTGTGGTCGATTCGCGGCGGCGACCCGGATGAGGCACCCGCAGACGAGTAGGGACACCTCGGCGGACAAGCCGTCGACAGACGACCGGAGGAACCCGTGCATGTGACGCCGTTGGCTTGGGGAATCACGGTCGTGGTGATCCTCGGCCTGTTCGTCTTCGACTTCTTCGCCCACGTCCGCACGCCGCATGCGCCGACCTTCCGGGAGTCCGCATTCTGGTCGACGGTCTACATCTCGATCGCCATCGTCTTCGGCCTCGTCGTGATGTGGATCTGGGGCACCACGTACGGCGGTGAGTACTTCGCAGGCTATGTCACGGAAAAGGCGCTCTCGGTCGACAATCTGTTCGTCTTCGTGATCATCATGTCGACCTTCGCGGTGCCACGAGAGTTCCAGCAGAAGGTATTGCTGATCGGCATCGTCCTCGCGTTGGTGATGCGCGGAATCTTCATCGGTGTCGGTGCCGCCGCCATCAACGCATACAGCTGGGTGTTCTACCTCTTCGGTGCGTTCTTGATCTACACCGCGTACACCCTGATCCGCGATCACGGGCATGAGAAGGAAGCCGAGGAGAAGCGCGACAGTCGCATCATCTCGCTCGTGAAACGGGTGCTGCCGACTACCGAGGAATACGACGGCGACAAACTGATCACCCGGATCGACGGCAAGCGCGTCGTGACTCCGTTGTTGTTGGCGCTCATCGCAATCGGCTTTGCCGACGTGCTCTTCGCGCTCGATTCGATTCCGGCGATCTACGGTCTGACCCAGGAACCGTATCTGGTCTTCACCGCCAACGCCTTCGCGCTGATGGGCCTACGGCAGCTGTACTTCCTGATCGGCGGGTTGCTCGAACGGCTGGTCTATCTCTCGTACGGGCTCTCGATAATCTTGGCGTTCATCGGTGTGAAACTGGTACTTCACGCGTTGCACGAGAACACCCTCTCGTTCGTCAACGGAGGTGAACACGTCTCCGTGCCGGAAATCTCCACGGCACTCTCACTCGGAGTGATCATCGGAGTATTGGCGGTGACGACGGTCGCGAGCCTGTTGAAGACTCGCGACCGGGCCGGGGAGTAGGCCGACGCTCAGGCGCTGAACTGACCCAACACCGGAACCCACTCGGTGATCCGGACCTTCTCGATCAAATCGGCGATCGCGAACGGGTCGTGGGTGAAGAGGAGTGAAACGGTGTCGGCGTCAGCGGCGTCGACGATGATCAGCGCGCCGTTTCCATCTGCAAACGGGCCAGATGACAGAACGATCGAGCGGGAAACCAGATCCGCGAGCCAGGCGCGGTGATCGCTGCGGACTTCGTCGCGCTGAGAGGTCTTCTCGGGTGCGTAGGTGTATTCGACGAGGAACAACGACATCGTGAACCGCTTTCGGAGGCTGGTGATCGAGACAGGTGTGTTTGAAGAGTCTGAACGGTTCAGAGAGTCAGGAGCATGCGAGTATTGCCGAGTGTGTTGGGTTTCACATAGCTCAGATCGAGGAACTCGGCGACGCCGGCGTCGTAGGACCGACACATTTCGGCATAGACCTCGGCGGTGACGGGAGTGCCGTCGATCTCCGCGAATCCGTGACGGTGGAAGAACTCGGTCTCGAACGTCAAAACGAACAACCGTTCCAACTCCAATTCCTTGGCGACCTCGATGAGTTTGTCGACGACGTGGAAACCTGCGCCCTGCCCTTTCGCAGTCGGATCGACTGCGACGGTGCGGATCTCACCCAGGTCCGCCCACAGCACATGCAGTGCGCCGCAAGCGATTACCTGGTCGCCCCGCTCGGCGACCCAGAACTCCTGGACTGCCTCGTACAGCGTCACGAGATTCTTCTCGAGGAGGATCTTGCCGGCGTAGATGTCGATCAGACGCTTGATTTCGGGGATGTCCGACGTTCGCGCGCGACGCACGATCAACTGGCTCTCGGTATAGGTCGGCGCGGTCGAAGTCATGTGGTGCACATTAGTCAATGGCCCTACCGATATTCTAAGTCGCGTGCCTGTCCGCCCCACGCAATTCCCGCGCCGCTCGGCTGTATCCCGGGTTCGGCTCACCGCCTGTGCGGTGATCCGATGAGTACCCCGCGCGATCAGACCGACGCCCATCGCGCCGCCGTCGGCCCGTCCGACGGCACACCTGTCGCGGACAACCCGGTTCCGTTGCTGAACATCGCGAACATTCTCACGATGATCCGAATGGTTCTCGTTCCGGTGTTTCTCGTTGTTCTGTTCGTCGACGGCGGACACTCGACGTGGTGGCGTCTCGGGGCGATGGGCGTGTTCATCGTCGCCGCGATCACGGATCGGATCGACGGCCAATTGGCTCGGAAGTACGGTCTGGTCACCGATTTCGGCAAACTCATGGACCCGATCGCGGACAAGGCGCTGATCGGAGCCGCGCTGATCGGGCTCTCGGTTCTCGGCGATCTGTCGTGGTGGGTGACCGGAGTGATCATCGCCAGGGAACTCGGAATCACGCTGCTGCGGTTCGCGGTTCTGCGGCACGCGGTCATCCCGGCGGGCAAGGGCGGCAAGCTCAAGACCCTCGTGCAGGCCGTTGCGATCGGGTTCTACCTCTGCCCGCTGCCGAGCAGTTGGGACATCGTCAGCGGGCTGCTGATGGCTGCTGCCGTCGTGCTGACGGTGGCGACGGGAATCGAATACATCGTGCAGGCGATCAGGCTTCGCGCCGGAGTTCGCGCAGTCGAGTCATGACCGATCCGCTGCTCGGACTCGGAGTTGTCGAACTTGTCGAGGCCCTCGGCGCCGCGAAGCAGACTGTCGCCGCCGCCGAATCTCTGACAGCAGGGTTGTTCACGGCTGCAGTCGCGTCGGTGCCGGGGTCGAGCGCGGTGTTGCGCGGGGGCCTGGTCGTGTACGCGACCGACCTGAAAGCAACACTGGCTGGTGTGGATCCAGGCCGCCTGGCAACGGACGGCCCCGTGTCCGAGAGCACGGCGGTGGCATTGGCGCTCGGTGCCCGGACGAAGTGCGGTGCGGACTGGGGTATCGGTCTGACCGGAGTCGCCGGTCCGAGTGAGCAGGACGGACACCCGGTCGGAACAGTGTTTCTCGGTATCGCCGGCCCTGACGGAACCGAATGCGAACCGCTCGCGCTCGGCGGCGAACGGTGGGAGATTCGGACAACCGCGGTCGCGACTGCCGTGTCGCGGTTGCGTGATCGTGTCGTAGAGCGTGCGGCACGATAGGCTCGGGAACCAATCGGATGTGTTCGGACGTTGACGATTGTGAAGACGTACGACCATGCACGATGAGGTCACGGATGAAGGAGGAGCGAGATGGCGCTGCTATTGCGTGAGGCAATCGGTGACAGTCTCCGGCGTACGCGCGTTTCGCAGAGCCGCACGCTACGTGAGGTGTCGAACAGCGCGCGTGTGAGCTTGGGCTATCTGTCCGAAGTGGAACGTGGACGTAAGGAAGCATCGAGCGAATTGTTGGCGGCGATCTGTGATGCGCTCGCAGTCCCACTGTCCGACGTGCTGGTCGACGTGAGCGAGACCCTGGCCACGAAGAAGAGCGCTCAGGTAGCTGGTCGGCAGGTTGCCGAACCTGCCGTGTCGGCTTCCGGCTCTGTCTCGGCTTCCGGTTCGCCGACTATCGCACGCGATACCCGCGTCGTGATTCCGGCACCGAACGCTCGAAGGTTGGCGGCGGCGTAGCCACTACCGGCCGTAACCGATAGATTTTGTACGTAACCGCCGGTTTCCAGCAGGTGGGGTCAGAGCAGATAGGGCGCAGCCCTTGTTTCGGTGCGCGACGGTCGCGCTCCGGGTCGCGTTCGGCGCGGCGCATCAGATGGAGGCAGGATCAAACCAATGGCTAATCCTTTCGTCAAGGGCTGGAAGTACCTGATGGCGCTCTTCAATTCGAAGATCGATGAGAAGGCAGATCCAAAGGTTCAGATTCAGCAGGCGATCGAGGACGCACAGCGCCAGCATCAGGCGTTGTCCCAGCAGGCTGCGTCGGTGATCGGTAATCAGCGTCAACTCGAGATGAAGCTCAGCCGTCAACTCGACGAGGTCGAAAAGCTCAACGCCAACGCGCGCCAGGCAGTCAACCTCGCCGATCAGGCCGCTGCTGCCGGCGACAACGACAAGGCGATTCAGTACACCAACGCTGCAGAAGCTTTTGCGGCCCAGTTGGTGACGGCCGAGCAGGGCGTCGAGGATCTGAAGGCACTGCACGACCAGTCCTTGCAGGCAGCCGCTCAGGCCAAGAAGGCCGTCGAGCAGAACGCGATGACTCTGCAGGCAAAGGTTGCCGAGCGCACCAAGCTGCTCAGCCAGCTCGAGCAGGCCAAGATGCAGGAGCGCGTGAGCGAGTCCCTTCGTTCCATGGACAGCACGCTGTCGGCTCCGGGCAACACACCCAGCCTCGATGCTGTGCGCGACAAGATCGAACGTCGCTACGCTGACGCACTCGGCTCTGCCGAGCTCGCCCAGAACTCCGTTCAGGGCCGCATGATGGAGGTCCAGCAGGCCTCGGTCCAGATGGCAGGGCACAGTCGCCTCGAGCAGATTCGTGCATCCATGAAGGGCGAGGCGCTGCCGTCCGGCGGCGCAGCAGCCACTCCCGCGACTCCGTCCGTCGAGAAGCAGCCCCCGGCTGCCGGTCAGACCGGGCAGTAGCCGAATCCTCGATATCGGCAGTGATGCTCTGATGTTTTCTTCACGAGACGGTCGATCTGGGCGTGAGCCCCGGTCGGCCGTTCCCGTTTCCGTATCCGGCGCTTTCGGAGCCTTGGGACGCACCGCGGATACATTGCGCGAGGTCGGGCTTTCGGCGGCGGATGCCGCTCGGCGGTGGCAGGACCCGCGGGCCAAGTTCGAGCGCAAGCGTGCCCGTGCGCGCCGACGCGCTCAGCGTTGGGGTTTCATGTCCGGCGGATCCGTGGTCGGCACGGCCGGCCTCGCCGTCGCGTCGGCTCCAGAGTGGTCGGTGGTCGTGGCAGGCGGGGGAGCGGCACTGTTCGCGGTTCCCGCCGTGATCGCGGTCGGCCGCTACCGTTCGATGAGTTCCGGCCCACCGCCGTCCGCGCCGATTCGCCGGCGGTTGCCACCGTCGTCGTCTCGCGCGTTCATCCCGATGTCGCGCCTCATCGGCGCCGAGACTTCGCTGTTCGAGATCTTGAGTGTGCTCAGACGCGCCGACACCATCGACCCCGGTGAGTTGGACGAAATCACTGTTACCGCCGATTCGGCACTGAGAGCGATGTTCGCGGTGTCTTCGGATGTCGTCGCGATGGAACGCGCCGTGGCCGCGACGCCGAAGGTAACCGAACCTCTTGATCCCACCATCGACGGCGCAGTCCGTGAGTTGCAGTCGGGCTTGGATCAGTACGAGGATCTGGTGACTTCGGCAGCTGCTCTGACAGCGCCTCACAGCCCGTCGGCGCTCGTGGGATTCAACCGAGAGCTTTCGGCGCTGCACGCGGCCGCCGAGCGGCTCTCGGCGCTTGCCGACGCCATCGGCGAGGTGGACGACATCACCCGCAAGTACAACTGATCGGCTCTCGCGCCTGATCGATGCACACTGTTCGAAATCTCAGTCGTCGGCGCCGCGGGCCGCCAATGCTTCACCCATTGCGTCCGCGGTCATCAGGGTGCCGACGATGACCGGCACTGCGAAGGATCGCAGCGAGAATCCGAGGCCTCGCGCCTTGCGTGCCTCGGACACCTGTGTGATGACCTCGAACATCAGCGGGATACACCGGATCGTCATTGCGAGGAGCAAAGCAATCCGTTCGGGATTGACGCCGAAGCGTCGCAAGGGTGTCAGGAATCTGGTGATCGCGTCGAGCATCTCGGAGATCCGTGTGGTCAGACCCATGATCGCCGCGAAGGCGATCGAAATGATCAGAACCCCGCAAACGACGGCCGCTCGCTGCCATCCCGCGACTACCAGCTGGAACGCCCCGATGAAGAGCAACATCCACAGCGCCGGACGCAGCTGCCGGATTGCAGTCATCGGAGGAATGCGCGCAATCGCGTACAGGGCCACAACGACGATCGTGGGAGCTGCCAGTTGCCACGGCTCACGCACGAAGATCGAGACGGCGAGAATGGCCACGACCAAGGCGAAGAGCTTGATCCCCGTCGGCATCCGGTGCAGGAGTGAGCAGCCCGGTCGGTAGACGCCGAGAGTGGTCACGAGACCAACGACCGGTAGTGATCGATGGAGTCGGCGGGGGAGCCGTCAGCGACGACGCGGCCTTGGTCGACGACCAACACCCGTTCGAAGGATTCGAGGAGATCGAGTTGGTGGGTCACGACGATCAGTTGCTGATCGAGTGACTCGAATACCGAGCTGATCAGCCGAGAGTTGCGAAGGTCGAGGAGCGTAGTGGGTTCGTCGGCGACCAGTACGTTCGGTTCCGTCACCATGATGGCCGCGAGCGCGAGGAGCTGTTTCTGCCCGCCCGAAAGCTGGTGGGTGGGATGGTCGGCGTGCCCGGCGAGGCCGTAGCGTTCGAGCACCGAGGCCACCTTTGCGGCACGCTCGGCTTTGCCCAATCCGCTACGGCGGAGCGAGAATTCGATGTCCTCGGCAACCGTCGGCATCACGATCTGGTGGTTGGGATCGGTGAAGACGAATCCGACCTGCTTGCGTACGTCGCGGCCCTTCTTCGCCGTGTCCAAGCCGTTGACGTGGACGTGTCCTTCCGTTGGAACGACCAGTCCGTTGATCATGCGAGCGAGGGTCGACTTGCCGCTTCCGTTCGCACCCACGATTCCGATTCGCTGCTCGCTCAGTCGCAGATTTATCTGCTGCAGGACCGTTCGTTCACCGAAGCTGTGTCCGACGTTCTCGAAGACGATCTCACTCATCGGAGATTAATTCGCCACCACGGTCTTGTTCGACGAGATCACCGAGTCGCGCAGCAGTGCTGGGTATGCCCGATGAACCTGGGACGCGACCAACGCGGTGACGACCGCTTTTGCGGCGTCGAGAGGAATGAAGGCGGCGTTGGCCGACCATGCGGCAACGAAGCTCATGTGTCCGCGGACCATCATTCCGACGATGCCGAACGCGTAGAGAATGACCACGCCGCCGAGAAGGTTGATGCCGATGCCCGCGATGATCCGGTACTTGGGCAGCATCTTGGCAGTCAGCCATCCGATGACAAACGCCGTCGGGATCCAACCGATGAGGAATCCGGCTGTCGGGCTGGAGAGAGACACGAGTGCGGTGCGACCGCCGGCAAGGACCGGTAGACCGACCAATCCCAGGGCAATGACCGTCAGGACGGCGAGAACACCCTTGCGCGGTCCGAGTAGAGCGCCGGCCATCATGACGCCCATGGACTGAAGTGTGATCGGCACGCCGGAAATGCCGATGTTGATCGACCCGGGTAGGCCCAGCGCGATGATGAGTGCGGCGAAGACGGCTACATGCGCGAGATCGCGAGCGGGGAAACGGGTCGTAGACACTGCGGACGTGCTCCTTCGGCATACGGGATCGAACTTCGCGAGTTTACGCCAGGAGCAAGCTCCGATGGGTTGGACACCTGACCTGCGTGAGGGCCGGTCTCGGGGTGAACCCTGATCTTTACCTGAACTTGCCGCTGAGCTGCTGCTTTGTCACGCCAGACCTGTCAGGCTGGTTCTACGGACGACGCAGCACCTGTCCGATTCGACTGATTATTCAACGGCACGTTGGAGGTAAGCATGTTTTGGAAGATCGTTTTGGCCGTCGTACTGGTGTGGGTCGCACTCGCGGTGGTCGGTGCCCTGATCAAGGGGCTTTTCTGGGTTCTGGTGGTTGGCGCCGTCGGCTTCGGAATCTATTTCCTGGTGAAGGCGATGTCGGGAAGTGAGGACAATTCGCCCGCTTCGCGGTTCTGACGGGCAAGATCTGCCCTATGGAAAACTTCCCCGAGGACTGGCAGCGCGCGATTGTCATCGTGGCGCATCCCGATGACATCGAATACGGCGCAGCCGCAGCAGTGGCGCAGTGGACCGATCGCGGCAAAGACGTGCGATATGTCCTGGCCACGCGCGGCGAGGCCGGAATTGCCGGTCTGTCGCCCGAGGAGTCCGGCCCGGTCCGCGAGGAAGAAGAGCGTCGCTCGGCCGCGATCGTCGGTGTCAGTGAGGTGGAGTTCCTCGGCCTGCCCGACGGTCGTCTCGTGGAAGGCTTGGAGTTGCGCTCGACTCTCGCCGCAGCAATTCGTCGTCACCGCCCGGAATTGGTGGTGACGATGAACTTCTCCCATACCTGGGGTCCCGGCTACCTCAACAGCGCGGATCACCGAGCACTCGGGATCAGCGTCCTGGACGCGACCGCTGATGCGGCGAACGAATGGATCTTTCCGTCATTGACGGCTCAGGGACTGGCGCCGTGGTCCGGTGTGCGGTGGGTTGCGGTCAACACGATGACTCCTACCCACTGCGTCGACGTGACGTCGACTGTCGATCGCGCCGTGGATTCGCTCGCAGAACATGCGCGATATCTGGCGGCGTTGAGTTCCACGCCGATCCGGGAACAGGCGCGCGCACAGATCGACATGGTCAGCGGACCGAAGCCTGGATTCGACGCCGAGCGCGCAGTTGGTTTCGAGTTGTACTATTTCTGATGATCTCTGAGCGAGAGAACTCGCAAGTCCCGACGGGATTACCGGTGACTTGTCCGGTATTGTGTTACACACGATGGTAATCCGTAACGCAGATGGCCCAATTGTCCCTCGCAAGGCAGACGGTCAGCGCATCCCCAGCCGCGAGATCGACGACGTGATTCTCGACGCAGCAAGGTCGTGTGTCCTCGATTTCGGAATGCAGCGAACCACACTTGCGGAGATTTCGCGTCGCGCCGGCGTGAGCCGGCCGACCGTCTACCGGCGATGGCCGGACACGCGAGCCGTCGTCGCGGATCTGCTCACCCGGGAGATTCGATCGGTGCTGCCCGAGGTGACCTTCACCGGGTCTGCGGCCACATTGCTCGTGGAAGCGATCGGGGACGTCGTCGGCCAGATTCGCGACCATCCGCTCTTCGTGAAGATTCGGCACGCTGATCAAGAGTTGCTCACCACCTACATCGTGGACCGACTCGGCGCGAGCCAGAAGTCGATTCTCGAACTGATCACTTCCGTCGTAGCTGCCGGTCAACAAGACGGTTCGATTCGCGAGGGAAGCGTCAACGAGATTGCGGCGATGGTTCTACTGATGGCTCAGTCCGTCGTCATCTCCGCACCGACTCTCGAGCCGGAACTTTCCGCCGACGCGTCGGTCGAGCAACTCAGACATGCGGTCGCTGCGTATCTGGCACCTGCAAAGAATTCGGGAGAATAGCTGTGGACCCTCGAGATTCAGCAGGCAGTGATTCAGCAGGCGGCGATTCAGCTCTCAATGCACAGAGGCGTACTCGTGAGCTCGAGCAGTTGGCGAACGGCGATTCGGTTGACGTCCTGGTCATCGGCGGCGGAATCACCGGTGTCGGTGTCGCTCTCGACGCCGTGACTCGTGGGCTCAGTGTTGCGCTGGTCGAAAAGCACGACCTCGCGTTCGGCACCAGCCGCTGGAGTTCGAAACTGGCACACGGCGGCCTTCGGTACCTGGCTTCCGGCAATGTCGGTATAGCGCGTGAAAGTGCGGTCGAGCGCGGCATTCTCATGACGCGCACCGCGCCGCACCTCGTTCGCGCCATGCCTCAACTCGTACCGCTGTTGCCCGAAACGTCGTTCTTCGGGAAGGCCCTGGTGCGTACCGGTTTCCTGGCCGGTGACGCTCTGCGCATGTCGGCGCGAACCCCGGCTTCGGTTTTACCCAGATCACGGACGGTCAGCGCTGCGCGGGCGCGCGAATTGGCTCCCGCGGTCAAGCAGGAGAACCTACGAGGCGCCTTGACCGCGTTCGACGGGCAGCTCATCGACGACGCCCGCCTCGTCGTCGGCATCGCCCGAACCGCAGCGTCCCACGGCGCGCGAATCCTGACCCGCGTCGGTGCATACGACGTATCCGGAACGTCGGCCACCTTGCGCGACGAGCTGACCGGGTCCGAGTTCTTGATGCGTGCCCGCGTCGTGGTCAATGCGACCGGTGTCTGGGCTGATCAGGTCGACTCCAGCATCACCCTGCGCCCCAGCCGCGGGACGCACCTGGTGCTCGATGCAGCGCGATTGGGGAACCCCACGGCAGCACTGACCGTGCCGATTCCCGGCGAGACCAACCGTTTCGTCTTCGCGCTGCCCGCGCAGCTCGGCCGGATCTACCTCGGGTTGACCGACGAAGCAGCGCCGGGACCGGTGCCCGACGTACCGACGGCGTCCGAGGACGAGATCGACTTCCTGCTCGACACCGTGAACACGGCGTTGGAAGTTCCGCTGACCCGTGAGGACGTCTTGGGGACCTTCGCGGGTCTGCGTCCGCTGCTGGACACCGGTGAAGGCTCGACGGCCGACCTCTCGCGCAATCACGCTGTAGTCCGTTCGGACTCGGGCTTGGTCACGGTGGTGGGCGGAAAACTCACGACGTACCGCAAGATGGCCGAAGACGCCGTCGACGCCGCGGTCGAGGTCGGATCGCTGAGCGCCGGGGCGTGTCGGACACGCGCGTTGCCGCTGGTAGGCGCTGCATCACCGGTGGAATTGAAAAAGATCAAGGCACCGGCGTCGTTGGTGGCGCGATACGGCACAGAGGCCGAGGTCGTGGCCGCGGCGAGCAGCGATCGACTCCGATCGGTTGCGGACTTGGAGATCTGCGGCGCCGAGTTCGATTTCGCGGTATCGCATGAAGGCGCACTCGACGTCGACGACGTCCTTGATCGCAGGACGAGAATCGGATTGGTGGCTTCGGATCGCGAACGCGCACTGGGTGCGGCGGAACAGGCCTTTCACTCGGTGTGACACTCTGATCCGGTGCGTGTAGCCGTTGTTGCCGGGCCGGACCCGGGTCATGCTTTTCCCGCAATAGCGTTGTCGCTGGCGTTGATCCAGGCCGGCGACGACCCGATTCTGTACACGGGGACCCGGTGGGTCGAGGCAGCGCGAGCGGCCGGCGTGGAATCCGAGCCTCTCAAGGGCTTGGCCCCGCGGCCGGGAGACGACGATCTTGATGCAGGCGCTCGGATTCATTCGCGCGCCGCCTATATTTCCACCGAACTGCTTCCCGACCTGAAATCCGTCTCCCCGGATCTCGTCGTCTCCGACATCCTCACTGCCGGAGGCGGATTGGCCGCCGAACGACTCGGCATCCCCTGGGTGGAACTTTCGCCTCACCCGCTGTACTCACCGTCGCGGGGGTTACCGCCGATCGGCAGTGGGCTCGCGCCCGGCATCGGAATTCGTGGTCGACTTCGCGACACCCTGATGCGCGCCGCAACAGGACGTTCGATCAAGCAAGGGTTGGCGCAGCGCTCGCAGGCCCGTGTCGGCATCGGGCTACCCGCCCTGGATCCAGGCCCGCATGCTCGCCTGATCGCAACACTTCCGGCACTGGAAGTGCCACGTCCCGACTGGCCGGAGCACGCTCACGTCGTCGGCCCGCTTCTCTGGGAGCCGACCGAGGTGATTCTGGATCCACCGCCAGGTGACGAACCGCTGGTTATGGTGGCGCCCTCCACGGCGCACACCGGCGCAGTGGGAATGTTCGAGGGCACGGTCGAAGGACTCGGCGGAGCCGGTGTGCGGCTGATCGCGTCGATGCTCGACGGAGCCGAAGGCGAGCATCCCGATTGGGTTCGTGCAGGTCTCGGACGCCAGGACGCGATGCTGCGTGACGCGTCGGTGTTGGTGTGCGGCGGCGGGCACGGCATGTTGGCGAAGGCCTTGCTGGCCGGCGTGCCGACGGTCGTCGTTCCCGGGGGTGGGGACCAGTGGGAGTTGGCCAATCGCGCTGCGCGGGCAGGGACGTCGGTGATCGTGCGGCCCGCAGATGCCCGCTCGATTCGCGATGCCGTACTGCAGGTGCTCTCCGACAAACGATTCGCGGAAGCTGCGATGTCCGCTGCCGCGACTGCGTCGCAGGTCACCGATCCGGTGGCGGTGTGCCGACAGGTGGTCAACGGCGGTGTGACGGCGTGAGCATGTTGCGCCTGAATGCAGGTGCACCGCTCTGTGGACTACGGTGGCGGCTGTGCGGTTGACCGAATTTCATGAAATGGTGCGCGAAGAGTTCGGGCAGGTACGAGGCGACTCGATGCTGATCGACCATGTACTCCAGAGTCTCGACGGAATGACTGCTGCGGAGGCCGTCGAAGCAGGTTGGGAGCCTCGCGAAGTGTGGCGTGCGCTCTGTGTGGAGTTCGACGTACCGCCCGCCCGCCGCTGATTTTTTCGGCGTGTCGAACGTCTCCCATCTTCTGTTCGAACACGTGTTCGTCTATGCTGAAGCTGTTCGGTGGTGACGCTCCTTTCGTAACTGCGAACTTTCGGTTATCGACAAGCACGGTTATCGACAAGCACAGTGATCGACAAGCACAGTGATCGACAAGCGCGAAAGCAAGATCGAAAAGTCTGTCGGTGGCCGGATCTACTCTGATCGCAACACACCAACAGGGTCGGCTCAGGCAGGCGCTGAAGAGACGGAGTCTGCTCAGGCAGGCACTGAAGACTGAAACAAGGATGGGGATCACGATGGCACCACAGGCACCTGATCGGGACAAGGCACTCGACCTCGCGTTGGCGCAGATCGACAAGAACTTCGGCAAGGGTTCGGTGATGCGCCTGGGCGAGGGTGTTCGTCAGCCCATCGCCGTCATTCCCACCGGTTCCATCGCGCTCGACGTCGCGCTGGGTATCGGCGGACTGCCGCGTGGCCGCGTCATCGAGATCTACGGCCCGGAATCTTCGGGTAAGACCACCGTGGCACTGCACGCAGTTGCCAATGCTCAGGCCAACGGCGGCATCGCGGCGTTCATCGACGCGGAGCACGCACTCGATCCCGACTATGCAGCCAAGCTGGGCGTCGACACCGATGCACTCCTGGTCTCGCAGCCCGATACGGGTGAGCAGGCTCTCGAAATCACCGACATGCTGATCCGTTCGGGCGCCCTCGACATCGTCGTGATCGACTCCGTGGCCGCTCTTGTTCCTCGCGCCGAGATCGAAGGCGAGATGGGTGACAGCCACGTCGGTTTGCAGGCTCGACTGATGAGTCAGGCACTGCGCAAGATCACCGGTGCCATGAACAACTCGGGCACCACCGTCATCTTCATCAACCAGCTTCGCGAGAAGATCGGCGTGATGTTCGGTTCTCCCGAAACCACCACCGGTGGTAAGGCACTGAAGTTCTACGCTTCGGTCCGCCTCGACATCCGTCGTATCGAAACTCTCAAGGACGGTACCGACGCAGTCGGTAACCGCACTCGAGTCAAGGTCGTCAAGAACAAGGTCGCGCCGCCGTTCAAGCAGGCCGAGTTCGATATTCTCTACGGCCAGGGCATCAGCAAGGAAGGCTCGCTCATCGATATGGGTGTCGAGCACGGGTTCATCCGCAAGTCCGGCTCCTGGTACACCTACGAAGGTGACCAGTTGGGTCAGGGCAAGGAAAATGCTCGTAAGTTCTTGCTGGAGAACACCGATATCCGTGACGAGATCGAGAAGAAGATCAAGGAAAAGCTCGGTATCGGTGCTGACGTCACTGCAACCGACGAAGCTCCCGCCGACTTCTGAGTTCAGTCATGAGCTTCGACGACGGTGACAACGGCGAGAATGCTCGTGAAGAGTACGGCGCTCCTCGGCGTCGATCCCGTCAACGATCCGAGAAGCCGTCGCAACGCGCAGAAGGTGGGACAGAGGCGCAGGCCAAAGATGCTTGCCTGCGCCTTCTGACCGACCGGGCGCGCAGCCGCTCCGAACTGGAAACCAAGCTGAGCGGACGCGGCTTCGAACCCGAGATCATTACCAAGGTCCTCGATCGACTCCAGGAAATCGGGTTGATCGACGACGCGGACTTCGCGAACCAATGGGTTCATTCGCGGCATACGTACTCGGGCAAGGGAAAGCGTGCGCTTGCAGTCGAGTTGCGGCTCAAAGGAATCGACCAGGACGTCGCTTCCGAAGCGTTGTCGCAGATCGATCCGGAAGATGAGCGCGAGCGAGCAGCGGAGCTGGTTCGGCGGAAGCTGAAGAACAAGCCCGTCGATGATCGTGACAAGGTCACGCGTCGACTGGTCTCGATGCTGGCACGCAAGGGATATTCAGCTGGGATGTCGTACGAGGTGGTCAAAGCCGAGATGGCGGCGGTCACCGACTTGTAGCGAAGTGCAGCATTCAGAACAACAGGGCGGGGGTACCACCGAAATTCGGTGGTACCCCCGCCCTGCTGTGTATTCGCGCTAACGCGGCTGGATTCGACTCACGGCTCCATCTGATTCACGGCTTGGTCAGGTCCATGCCCGGAACCGAAACGGCTGGGTCGGCGGACGGAGCCGCGATGGGGCCCTTGCCCTTTCGCTTTCCGGAACGCAGGCGCTTCTCCACCTTGGTTGCCAGGAAGGTCAGAGCCGAGTTGAGAGCGATCATAATCGCGGCGACCACGATGAGCGCCGGCAGGAAGTTTCCGTAGAAGGTGCCGAGCTGTTGGGCCTGACGCACCAGCTCGACATACCCGATCAGGTAACCGAGGGCGGAGTCCTTCAACGCCACGACCATCTGTGAAATCAGTGCCGGGAGCATGGCGGTAACCGCCTGGGGGAGCAGGATCGTCACCATGATCTGCGTCTTGCGCATGCCCAGTGCCTTGGCGGCCTCACTTTGCCCTCGTGGGAGTGAGTTGATTCCGGCACGGACGATCTCGGCGATCACTGACCCGTTGTACAGAGTCAGACCCACGACGACTGCCGCGAGTGCGAGGTACTTGGACTTGAAGACCTCGTATTCGGCGAACACCTGATACGAGAAGATCATCAGAATCAGAACCGGTACTGCTCGGAACAATTCGACGATGACGCCGCAAATCTTCCGAATGATGTTGTGCTCGGAGAGTCGGCCGATACCCAGGGCAGAACCGAGGATGAGCGCGAAGACGATGGACATCGCAGCCGCGATCAGCGTTCCCCGGATGCCGGGTATCAGATACGTTGTCCACGACGTGGATTCGAGGAACGGATCCCACTTCGCTGCTGTCAGCTGGCCCTTTTCGTCGAGTGCGCGGTAGATGACGTAACCGATTGCGACCATGAGTGCAGCGACGACAAGGGATGCGAATCGGTAGAGATTTCGCGCTCTGGGACCTGGCGCGTCGTAGAGGACTGTTGCGCGGTTGCTCATCGTGAAACCTCGAATCGCTTGCTCAGCTTGCCGAAGATCAAGCCCATGGGAAGTGTCAGGATCACGAAACCGACAGCGAAGATTCCACCGACGACGAAGATCGCCGCTTCGTTTTCGATCATCTTCTTCATCAGCGCTGACGCTTCGGATACGCCGATCACCGCGGCGATGGTCGAGTTCTTGGTCAGTGCGATCAGCACGCTACCCAGCGGTGCTGTGACCGCGCGAAATGCCTGAGGCAGGACGATCAGCCGAAGATTTTGTGCAAACGACAGACCGAGTGATCGGCCCGCTTCGGCCTGGCCGACCGGAACGGTATTGATTCCCGATCGAAGTGACTCACACACGAACGCGGCGGTATAGACACTGAGGCCGAGTACTGCGAGTCGGAAGTTGTTGTCTGTCAAGAACGTCGGTGAGTCCGACTTGGCGAGATTGACTCCGAGCGTCTGCGACAGACCGAACAGACAGAACAGCAGAATCAGTGTCAGGGGGGTGTTGCGGAACACGGTCACGTACGCGGTACCCAGGAATCGGGCGACCGGAACCGGTGACACGCGCATGGCCGCGATCAGGACACCGATGATGACGGCGCCGATCGCGGAGAAGAACGTCAGCTGGATCGTGGTCCAGAAGGCTTCCAGAATCTGGTCGCCGTACTTGCTCAGAAGGTTCACTTGCCGTCTCCCCAGATCACGGGATCTCCGTTGGTGGCGTCATGCGCTGCGGCTCCCGAAGTGGGGAGCCGCAGCGAGATTGACGGTGAAAAAAGCAGGTCAGTAACGATCAACGGTGGGCGGGGCCGGGATCGGGTAGCCCGAAGCACCAACGGTGTTGTTGAAGGCTTCTTCCCACGCGCCGGTGGAGATCATCTTCTCGATGGCATCGTTGATCTTGCCGCGACCCTCGGAATCGTCCTTGGCCAGGCCGACACCGTACTTTTCGGTCGTGAACGGTTCTCCGACGACCTTCAGCTCGCCCGGGTACTGGGCAGCGTAGCCGGCGAGGATGATGTCGTCGGTGGTGACAGCGTCGACAGCGCCGTTGCGCAGAGCCTCGACACAAGCGGAGTAGGTGTCGAGCGGCTGGAGCTGGACGTCCTTTGCGTAGTTGTCCTGGATGTTCTGCGCCGGAGTCGAACCCGACACCGAGCAGAGCTTCTTGCCGCCGGTCAGGGAATCAGGGCCGGTGATGTCGGTGTTGTCGGAGCGAACGAGCAGCGACTGGCCTGCGATGAAGTACGGGCCGCCGAAGCTGACCTTTTCCTTGCGCGTGTCGGTGATCGAGTATGTCGCGACGATGTAGTCGACCTCGCCGTTCTGGATCAGGGTCTCGCGCTGGGCTGACGGAGATTCCTTGAAGGTGATGCCTTCGGGCTTTACGCCCAGTTCGTTTGCGATGTAACGGGCTACCTCGACGTCGAAGCCGGAGAAGGTGCCGTCAGGGTTGCGCTGACCGAGGCCGGGCTGATCGAACTTGATGCCGACGGTGAGAGTGCCGTCGGAAGCGCTCTCGGTGATCGACTTGTTCTCCTCGCCGCCGCCACAGGCCGTGGCAGCGAACGCGATGGCCATGATTCCGATTCCGAAACGGACGGAACGATTGATCTTCATGAAGATCCTCTCAGTTGTCGACACACGAACAGTGCAGTCGAGATGAACGGTGCAGCCGAGGTGAACGGTGCAGTCGAGCAAGTTGTCTTGTGGACGAGGACAGGACTGTCGGAGGGGAGACTGTAATCAGTGCGTGAGGATCTTGCCGAGGAAGTCCTTGGCCCGATCCGACTTGGGATGGGTGAAGAACTCTTCGGGCGTGGTGTCTTCGACGACCTGGCCGTCAGCCATGAACAGCACACGATCGCCGGCTTTGCGCGCGAAGCCCATCTCGTGCGTGACCACGAGCATGGTCATGCCTTCCTTCGCGAGGGAGGTCATGACGTCGAGGACTTCGTTGACCATCTCGGGGTCGAGAGCGGAGGTGGGCTCGTCGAACAACATCACCTTCGGCTGCATCGCAAGAGCGCGAGCAATGGCGACACGCTGTTGCTGACCGCCGGAAAGCTGCGCCGGGTACTTGTCGGCCTGATTGGCGATACCGACACGTTCGAGCAACGCCTGCGCGGTCTTCTTGGCTTCGTCCTTTTTTGCCTTGCGGACCTTCATCGGTGCGAGCATGACGTTCTCGAGGATCGTCTTGTGCGCGAACAGGTTGAAAGACTGAAAGACCATCCCGACGTCGGCACGAAGCGCGGCAAGTGCTTTGCCCTCTTCAGGGAGCGTCTTGCCGTCGACGGCGATGGTGCCGGAGTCGATGGGTTCGAGGCGATTGATGGTGCGGCACAGAGTCGATTTACCGGAGCCCGACGGACCGAGGACGATCACCACTTGGCCCTTGGGTACCTCGAGATTGACCTCTTGCAGGACGTGAAGTTCCCCGAAGTGTTTGTTCACCGAGGTCATCGAAATCATGGATGTGGAATCGCCGGAGGTGGTCGGCGTCGTCGCATCGTCGGCTTGGGTCATAAACGAGAACCTTAGGCGTAGTTTGCGTCGACGCCCGTGATTTCGCCATGGTTCTTGCCATATGTAATGGAAATTTTACTGTGACGACGTTTATGTCGCGTTTCGGCTGTTTATCAGGGCGTTATTACACGTCGTAGTGGACGTGAGCTAGGCTGAAGCGTGTCACTGATCGACGAAATGTCCCCTGCACTTCCGGAGCCGACTGCAGTTCCGGAGGCAACTGCTACGCCTGTTCGCACCTACGAGGTGCGGACGTACGGCTGTCAGATGAACGTCCACGATTCCGAGCGACTGTCCGGTCTGCTCGAGGACGCCGGGTATTCGAAGGCGGAGACCGGAACCGATCCTGATCTTGTCGTCTTCAATACGTGTGCGGTCCGCGAGAACGCGGACAACAAGTTGTACGGCAACCTCAGCCAGCTCGCCCCCAACAAGGAGGCGAACCCCGACATGCAGATCGCGGTCGGTGGGTGCCTGGCGCAGAAGGATCGTGACACCGTCGTCAAGAAGGCGCCGTTCGTCGATGTCGTCTTCGGCACTCACAACATCGGCTCGCTGCCCGCGCTGCTCGACCGCGCGCGCCACAATCAGCGCGCCGAAGTCGAAATCCTCGACGCGCTGGAGGCGTTTCCGTCGACACTGCCAGCCAAGCGCGAATCCGCCTACGCGGGTTGGGTTTCCATCTCGGTGGGCTGTAACAACACGTGCACGTTCTGCATCGTTCCGGCCTTGCGTGGCAAGGAAGTGGATCGACGTCCCGGCGACATTCTGGCCGAGGTGCAGGCACTCGTCGACGAGGGTGTCTCGGAAGTGACCCTGCTCGGACAGAACGTCAACGCCTACGGCGTGTCGTTCGCCGATCCGGAACAACCGCGCGATCGCGGAGCCTTCGCCTCCCTCTTGAAGGCATGTGGACACATCGACGGCCTCGAACGGGTCAGGTTCACATCGCCGCACCCGGCAGAGTTCACCGATGACGTCATCGAAGCTATGGCAACCACTCCCAACGTCTGCCCGCAACTGCACATGCCGTTGCAGTCCGGTTCGGACAAGGTTCTCAAGGCGATGAAGCGCTCGTACCGCAAGTCGAAGTACCTCGGGATCATCGAGAAGGTGCGCGCCGCAATGCCGCACGCCGCCATCACCACGGACATCATCGTCGGGTTCCCGGGGGAGACGGAAGAGGATTTCGAGGAGACGCTGGACGTCGTGCGTAAGGCGCGATTCTCCAACGCCTACACCTTCCAGTACTCCAAGCGCCCGGGCACGCCGGCGGCGGAGATGGCTGATCAACTTCCCAAAGAGGTTGTCCAGGAACGCTACATGCGATTGCTCGCGGTTCAGGAAGAAGTGAACATCGAGGAAAATCGCAAACTCGTCGGCACCGAGGTAGAACTACTGGTGGCCGCGGGGGAGGGCCGCAAGAACGCAGCGACTCACCGTCTCAGTGGTCGCGCGCGAGACGGCCGCCTGGTGCATTTCCGACCCGAAGGAAACCTCGACGGCACAATCCGACCCGGCGACGTGGTGACGGTCGTCGTCACCCACGGAGCCCCCCATCACCTCGTGGCAGATGACGGAGTGCTCACACACCGTCGGACCCGCGCCGGTGATTCGTTCGAAAAGGGCATCACACCCAAGACCCCGCCCATCGGCGTAGGTCTCGGACTACCGAAGATCGGTGCCCCAGCCCCACAACCCGTCCAGATGGGATGCAACGCATGACCTCGCAACACGAGAACAAGACACCTCAGCCGGGCGACGACGCCTTCGAGGGCTACCGCAAGGACCTCGACGACGCGGAACGCAAGGTCGCGGGGGAAATCGATCCGGGTGCGCGCGCCATGGTTGTCGCGGTTGCGGTGCTCGTGCTGGTCGGCACACTTGCACTGCCCCATGCGGGAGTTGCGAACGGCTGGGATGTGCTCGCGTACAACCAGGATGCGGAAAGTGAACGAATTGCACTGTTCTCACGCTTGTTCGTGTGGTTCGTTGTCATCTTCGGCATCGGATTCTCGATGCTCGCACTCGTGACGCGGCGCTGGAGTCTGGCGTGGGTCGCGCTGGCCGGTAGTGCCGTGGCGAGTGCGCTGGGAATGATGGCCGTCTGGTCACGTCAGACCATTCCCGCCGGATTCAACGTGGCAGGACCGTCGATCGGGCTGGTCATCGGATGGTTTGCCGTCGTGTTCTTGACGTTCCATTGGCTCAAGGTGGTCTGGACCCGAACCAACATTCAGCTCGCTGCCGAGGAACAACGCCGGATCGCTGCGGCTGAAGCCGAGAAGCATCAGGAATGGAACGTCGGCTGACACGGAAGTTCTCTTAGCCAATAGCGCAAGACAATGCCGGCTGACTCCTTTCGGAGTCAGCCGGCGTTGTTGTCAAAGCAGCTCGTCGTCGATTACTCGCTGACAGCGCTCTCGGCTGCTTCGGCCCACTCACGCCACTGCTTTGCCTGAGCGAGAGCCTTCTCGGCGTCCTTCGTCTTGCCGGCAGCCTGAGCCTTGGCGGCCTGCTCCTCGAACTGGCTGACCCGCTCCTTGAACTGCGCGACCCGGGCAAGTGCTTCCGGATCGGTACGACGCCACTCGGCGTCGACGGCGTCGCGCACCTTGGTTTCGATGGCCCGGAGCTTCGCTTCGAGTTCCTGCATCCGGTCGCGCGGCACCTTGCCGATCGCGTCCCACTTCTCCTGCAGGTCGCGCAGCGCTGCACGAGCGTTCTCGAGTCCGTGCGCCGGATCGATGTTCGCGTTCGCTGCGAGCAGCTCTTCCTTTGCAACCGCGTTCTGCTCGAATTCGGCGTCGCGCTCGGATGCAGCAGCGTTGCGCGCGGCGAAGAACACGTCCTGAGCGCCCTTGAAGCGCTTCCACAGGTTGTCGTCGGCCTCGCGCGGTGCGCGGCCGGCAGCCTTCCACTCGCTGAGCAGATCGCGGAATTCTCCAGCGGTCTGTCCCCATTCAGTGGAGGTCGACAGCTTCTCGGCGCGCTCGACCAGTTCTTCCTTCGTAGAACGTGCGCTCGCACGATCACGATCGAGTTCGGCGAAATGCGCTCCACGCCGTCGGTTGAAGGACTCGCGAGCCTTGGAGTACCGCTTCCACAGTGCGTCGTCGACTTTGCGGTCGATTCCGCGAATCGTCTTCCACTCGTCGAGAATCTCGCGCAGTCGATCACCCGCGGTCTTCCACTGGGTCGACTCCGAACCGATCTGTTCGGCCTCGACTGCGAGGGCCTCCTTGCGGGCGGTGCTCGCGGCGCGAGACTGTTCCTTCTCTTCCTTCGCGTGTGCTGCGGCCTCGTCGGACCCGGCAACGATCACGTCGAGTCGGCGGGCCAGAGCGTCGAGGTCCCCGATCACGGCAGCGGTGGAGAGGGATTCGGATAGAGCGATGGCGGCAGCCTTGGTCTTCTTGGCGTCTCCGGCGCCCGACGTCAGTCGAGCCTCGAGTAGTGAGACCTCCGTCGCGAGGTCGTCGTAGCGACGACCGAAATGGGCGAGGCCCTCGGTGGCGTCGCCGGCCTGCCACGAACCGATCTGGCGTTCACCGTCAGCGGTCTTCACCCAGGCGGTTCCGTCTTCCTCGACGCGGCCGAACTTGCTCGGGTCGCTGGCCGGCGCGGCGGTGACGGCATGCGAGGCTGCCGGGCCGGGGCGAGGTGCTCCGGGGCGGGGCGCACCGGGGCGTGGTCCACCAGGTTTGGGAGCACCGGGTTTGGGTGCTGCCGGGCTCGGGCTGGCCGAACTGCTGTCGGCGCCGGTGGTGGGTTCACTGTTCTCGGTCATCGGTCCTCGTCTCTGCCGCGCGTCACGGCTGCCTGATCGCATTCCTGGTTCCATTGAACCCGGTACTCACGTTCTCCGACTATTGAATCAGGTAAGAGGGTGTGAGGTCGCCACCTCGGGGTCGACTAGCGTGGCAACTGTGTTGACTTCCGCTGTTCTCGTCCCCTCGGCGCCGTTACTCGTGCCGGAATTGTCCGGTGATTCGGCCGAGTCCGCTCAGGTGCGCGCTGCAGCGATAGCCGCCGTGCGCCGGCTCTCTCACGAGGCGGTTCACTGGGTGGGCGTCGGTGTCGGCCCCGAGAATGCAGAACCCGAGAATGCAGCAGGCGAACTCTGGCGATCGGGCGTCGGACGTGGGCAGATCGGTACTTTCGCGGGATTCGGCGCCGATGTCCGGACGTCCCTGGACGCGGATGCGGCAGGTGAACCGATGCCATCTCTCGAACTGTGCGCCCTTGTTGCCGGCTGGCTGCGTGCCCGAGCGGACGTGGAGATCACCGTCGACATGCACGTCGTCAGTGCAGAGGCGTCGGTGAATGAATGTCGTGAATTCGGACAGCAGCTGCGCAAGCAACTCGACAGCGACAACCGACCGCATGGGCTTCTGATCGTGGCTGACGGTGCGTCCACGCTGACGGCCAAGGCGCCCGGAAGCTTCGACGAGCGCGCCGCTGGCGTGCAATCGGCCATCGACGATGCCCTGACCGCCGGTGATCCGGAGGCGCTTCTTGCTCTCGATCCGCAGCTCTGCCGGAGTGTCGGAGCCCAGGGACGCGCGGCGTGGCAGGTCCTGGCCGGTGTCTTCATGGACTCGTCTCGGTCAACCACGACACGTTCGGTGGTCGACTACAGCGATGCGCCGTTCGGCGTCGCTTACCACGTCGGGACGTGGCGGCCGTGAACGTCCCTGAAGAACTTCGCCCGATCGCAGTTGTCGGTCCGACCGCGTCGGGAAAGTCCGATCTCGCGTTGGCACTGGCCGAGGAATTCGGCGGTGAGATCATCAACATCGACGCGATGCAGCTCTATCGCGGCATGGATATCGGGACTGCCAAACTGACGCCGGCCGAGCGTCGCGGGATTCCGCATCACCTGCTCGACGTTCTCGACGTGAAGGAGACCGCCACCGTCGCGCGTTATCAAAGCGACGCGATCGCGATCGCCGAGAATCTGATCGCGGCGGGCAAGGTTCCGGTGATCGTCGGCGGATCCATGATGTACGTCCAGTCTCTACTCGACGAATGGTCCTTTCCGGCAACGGATCCCGAAGTTCGTGCGAAGTGGGAGGCAGTGCTGGCCGACGGTGGGGTCGGTGCGGTGCATACGGCGCTTGTTGCTGCTGATCCGGTAGCGGCGGCGTCGATACTGCCGACGGACGGCCGGCGGATGGTTCGGGCGCTCGAGGTCGTCGAGCTGACAGGTCTGCCGTTCGCGGCCTCAGCTCCGCAGATCGGTGACCCTCGTTGGGGAACCCGCATTCTCGGCGTGGATCGGGATACGGAAGAACTCGACGCCCGGATTCGGTTGCGAACCGAGCTGATGTTTTCAGGCGGACTTGTCGACGAAGTCGCCGTACTCGTCGAGCAAGGATTGCGTGAGGGCGTCACAGCGCCGCGAGCCATCGGCTACGCACAGGTGCTCGCACATTTCGACGGTGAATACGATCTGGCCGAAGCACTCGAACGGACGTTCATCGGGACGCGGCGCTACGTTCGCCGCCAACGATCATGGTTCCGTCGTGACGCACGCGTGCACTGGCTCGACGGTGCCGATCCGGAGCTGGCTCGCTCGGCCTTCGCTGCCCTTGCAGATCGCGGCCTGTAACACGATCGTGCCGATCAGCTATCTTACAGTTAGCTCTTTCGCGATCCATTCGTTTCGCGATCGACGGACTGGAGGACAACGAACATGGCGCAGACCGGGACACACGCGCGACCGAGAGGCCGACGCGCGGGTCGGCTGCCGCTTCTCCTACTGCTCGTCACATTTCTCGCGGTCGGCGGGGTGCTCGTCTATTTTGCGGTGAGTGCGGCCGGGAAGCCCATCAGCGCACCTGTTCCCGAAGCACCCTTCGACGTGGGAGCTCCAACCGATCCAGGGGCGAGTTGGGCGCCTGCGCCAACGGATCTGCCGCCGAATACGCTCGCGATTCCCGATCTCGATGTGCGAGCCGACATCGTGACCAGTGGGTTCGGCGCCAACCGCGGAATGATCCTTCCGCATCCTGACAAGGTTTCGCATTTCACCAACGGTGTGCAGTTCGGATCTTCGGAGGGCACCAATCTTGTTGCCGGCCACGTCGACGACGGTGATCGCACGCACGGCGCCTTGTGGGCGCTGCACCAGATGAAGCCCGGAACCCCGATCTACGTGAGCGACGACACCGGAACGATGTTCACCTATCACGCAGCGAGCCTGAAGCTGTACGAAAAGGTGGCTTTGCCGGCCGAGTTCTTTTCCGAAACGGGTGCGCCCAGGCTGGTCCTCGTGACCTGCGGCGGCGCAACCGTGCCCGACCCCTCGTTGCCGTCCGGATTCACGTACGAACAGAACGTCGTGGTCACCGCGTCACCTGCGTGAGTCGGTCGGTAGGTCCGGATAGGATGGCGACCATGGATTTCAGTAAGGGCCACGGCACGCAGAACGACTTCGTTGTTCTCCCTGACCTCGACGTTCGGGTCGATCTCGAGCCGGCGCGAGTTTCAGCGTTGTGTGATCGTCAGCGTGGCCTCGGCGCCGACGGCATCCTTCGTGTTGCCCGGGCAGGCGCACTTGCGGACGCGGGCGTGCTCGGTGCGCTGCCCGACGGCGTCGCTGCCGAAGACTGGTTCATGGACTACCGCAACAGCGACGGCTCCATCGCGGAGATGTGCGGAAACGGAGTTCGCGTATTCGCCCACTATCTCAAGGCCTCGGGCTTGGAGAGCAAGGACGAGTTCGTGGTCGGCAGTCGTGCCGGAGCGCGTCCGGTCGTGGTGCACGGCTACGACGCCACACATGGTGACGTGACCGTGGCGATGGGCCCGATCAAGGACCTCGGCACCAGTTCGGCAACAATCGACGGCCGCGTCTTCGCCGGCGTCGGCATCGACGTCGGTAATCCGCATTTGGCGTGTGTCGACGAGCACGTGACGGCAGAAGTTTTGAGTGCGCTCGATTTGAGTGTTTCTCCGGGCTTCGATCCCGGGTTCTTCCCGCACGGGGTCAACATCGAGATCGTGACGCCGATCCACGACGGTGGGGTCCACATGCGCGTACACGAGCGTGGTGTGGGCGAGACTCGTTCCTGCGGAACCGGAACGGTCGCAGCTGCGGCCGCGGCGCTGAAGTTCGACGGCCGCGACGAAGGCTCGGTGCTGGTGCGCGTGCTCGGCGGCGAAGTGCAGGTCACCGTCGAAGGCGGCGAAGGGTCGTTGCGGGGGCCCTCGGTTCTGGTGGCGAACGGGACGATCAGCGATGTCTGGTGGCAATCGCTCGTGTGATATCGCCCGCGGGAAATACGCCTGCAGGAAATACGGATGCACCGTGGCCAGGTTTCGTGGGACCATGGATCTTGTATGACGAACACACATGAAAACGAAGAGTCCACCGCTCACGAGCAGTCCGAGTACGCGCAAGCCGAATACACGGCAGCGTCCGCATCGGGCAACCCGTCGACCGGTGAGATGCAACTCGCAGATCGCGGCGCCCTGCGCCGCGTGGCCGGTCTGTCGACCGAGCTCGAGGACGTCACCGAAGTCGAGTACCGCCAGCTTCGACTCGAAAGAGTTGTCCTGGTCGGCGTCTGGACGCAGGGAACTGCCGAGCAGGCCGAGGCGAGCATGACCGAGCTGGCCGCACTGGCAGAGACGGCCGGCTCCGAGGTCCTCGAAGGACTGGTTCAGCGCCGCGACAAACCCGACGCTGCCACCTACATCGGTTCCGGCAAGGCTCAGGAACTGCGCGAAGTAGTCCTGGCGACCGGCGCCGACACCGTCGTCTGCGACGGTGAGCTGACGCCGGCGCAGCTCACGGCGCTGGAGAAGATCGTCAAGGTCAAGGTCATCGACCGGACGGCTCTGATTCTCGACATCTTTGCTCAGCACGCCACGTCTCGTGAGGGTAAAGCCCAGGTGGCTTTCGCTCAGATGGAGTACATGCTCCCGCGTCTGCGTGGTTGGGGCGAGTCGATGTCGCGCCAGGCCGGTGGCCGTGCCGGCAGTAACGGAGGTGTGGGCCTGCGTGGTCCCGGTGAGACGAAAATCGAGACGGACCGTCGCCGTATTCGTGAGCGCATGGCAAAACTGCGCCGCGAGATCAAGGGCATGAAGGCCGCCCGCGACACCAAGCGGACCCGTCGACTGCAGAGTGACATCCCGTCGATCGCCATCGTCGGATACACGAACGCGGGCAAATCGAGTCTGCTCAATTCGCTCACCGGATCCGGTGTGCTCGTGGAGAACGCGTTGTTCGCCACCTTGGACCCGACAACTCGCCGCGCCGCACTCGACGACGGCCGCGAGTACGTACTCACCGACACGGTCGGCTTCGTGCGACACCTTCCGACTCAGTTGGTCGAGGCATTCCGGTCCACTCTCGAGGAAGTGACCGACGCGGATCTGCTTCTGCACGTCGTCGACGGTTCGGATCCGTTGCCGACAGAACAGATCAAGGCTGTGCGGGAAGTCGTCACCGATGTTCTGCGCGAGACGGATTCGAAGGCTCCGCCGGAGTTGATCGTGGTCAACAAGATCGACGCGGCAGATCCGGTTACCTTGACGCAACTACGTGGTCTGTTGCCTGGTGCCGTGTTCGTCTCGGCGCGGACCGGTGAAGGAATCGCTGAACTACGAGCACAACTCAGCGAGGTGCTGGTTCGGCCGGAGGTCGAGGTCGACGTGCTGGTGCCGTACACGCGCGGTGATCTGATGGCTCGAATCCACTCGGACGGAACGATTTTGGAATCGACTCACGAAGAGGCGGGAACGCGGGTGCACGCACGCGTGCCACAGATGTTGGCCTCGGCATTGGTGGAGTACGCACCTAGTGCGTAGTTTCGGGGTCGTGGTCGCGGTGCTTGCTGCGACTACGGCAACCGCACTGCTTCCCGGAGCGCTCGCACAGGCGTCGTCGTTCGAGCCGAGCGAGTTCGCCCCACTCTGTACACCTACCGATCCTGCGCTCCAGGAGTTGTCGGGGATGGTCGTCGTCGACGATCGGATCTACGCGATGGGTGACGGCGGCAGTGACGACTTCGTATTCGAAATGGACCTGAACTGTGTTGTCCAGAAACAGATTCCGGTTCCGATCGATCCATACGACGTCGAAGATCTTGCGGTGAGTGGTCGAACGCTCGTTCTGTCGGATACCGGCGACAACCTCCGAACCCGCGACACGGTGGCGTTCATCACGATGGACCTCGATTCCGGTGACGGTACGTTGCACCGCCTCACGTACCCGGACGGCGCGCACGACACCGAATCGATTCTGCTCGACCCTGACGGCCATGTGTTTGTCGTGACCAAGGAATTGTTCGGCTCCAGCAGTGTCTACACACCCGTCGGGGATCAGAAACTGAGTGACTTGGCGCAACCCGGCCCGACGCCGCTCGAGCGCGTCGGAGCCGTATCTCTCGGACCGGAGAAGCCCGTGTCGGTGATGTTCACCGGGGGAGCGGTGTCGTCGGACGGTTCGGCGATCGCGCTTCGGAGTTACTCCGATCTGTACCTGTACGAGGTCGTGGACGGCGGAATCGGCGCGACGCTCACCGATACCGAACCGTTGCGGATCCCGCTCCCGACGGAGCCTCAGGGCGAGGCCGTGGCGTTCAACGACGCGGGCGATGTTCTGATCGGATCGGAATCTGCGGGTGGAGCTTTGCCGCCGGTTCACGTGATGCGCGCGCTCGTGGAAGCGACCGAATCGACGGCAGTCTCGTCTGGCGATTCGGTCGGCGTCGGGGTCGATCCATGGACATTCGTGTGGGCCGGATTGGTCGCGGCAGGATGCGCGCTCGGAGGTGTGGCGTTCGTGAGATCTCGACGACGCCGCTGATTCCCACCAATTCCACGAATTCGCAGACTGCCGGTAGATGTGGATACTGGAACGAATGCACGGGCATCAACTCCTGACGCGGCTCTCGCGTATCTCACTCGAGCACGGACACATCACCGCAGCGCTGCTCGTTGGTTCCGTCGGCGTCGGCGTCGGCGCGCTGCTTTTGCTTCGTTGGTTGCCGCGTCGGGCCGTGCTTGTCGCACTGGGCTTGTCAGTGGTCGGGTCCGCGAGCGGCGCGATGTTCGTGTGGCTCAGTTATCGACCGTTGCCCGCGCAGCTACCCCTGTCGAGTTTTGTGTGGATAGCGTTGGCGATATTCGGAGTCATCGGCGCGGCGCTTGTTCTCCTTCGGCGTCCAGGACTGGCCCGCGGCCTTTCCGTGACGGTGTTGGCCGGTCTGGCCGCGATCGTCGCGGTGGGTCAGGTCAATGCCCAGACCGGCACTTACCCCACGCTCGGATCACTGGTCGGGCACTGGCCGGTCGGCTCGGTCGAGCACGTTGCTTTCGATTCACTCCCCGGGGCCGAACCTCGGCTACAGCGGGGACTTCCCACCGAAACTCATTGGGAGGTTCCGGTGCGGATGCCGAGCAACGGCGTCGTGACGGAAGCGTCGATTCCGGGAAACATCTCGGGTTTCGACGCGAGGCCGGCGACGTTGTATCTCCCGCCGGCCTATCTTGCCGATCCACGTGCGGAGTTGCCCGTCCTGGTGTTGGTGGCGGGTGAGCCCGGCAGCCCCAGTGACTGGCTGGACAGTGGCCGTCTCGCGACCACAGTCGACGCCTATGCATCGAGGCATTCCGGGCTTGCCCCCGTGGTGGTGGTGCCCGATGCGTTGGGGGACTACGACGCCAACCCCGGCTGCATGGATTCGGCGCTCGGCAACGTCGCGACGTATCTGGACCAGGACGTCCCGAACTGGATCGAATCGAACCTTCAAGTGAATCCGGACGCTGCGCAATGGGCTATCGGTGGGTTTTCGTACGGCGGGACATGCGCGATCGAAATGGCCGTGAACTTCCCGGACCGATACCCGTCGTTCCTGGACTTCTCCGGCCAGGACGAACCGTCGACCGGTGACCACGAGGACACTGTGGCTGCGATGTTCAACGGCGACGAAGACGCTTTCGACGCGGTCAACGCCCGAGACCTGATGGCGCAGAATCGGTATCCGCAGTTGTCTGGTGTATTCGTCGCGGGTGAAGACGACGACATCTACCGCCCTCAGCAGGAGATCATGTTCGAGGCTGCGCGCGCCGCCGACATGAACGTGGACTACTACACCCTTCCCGGCGGGCACTCGGGTGATGTGTGGGGCACTGCTCTGGAACTCGAAATGGACTGGCTGGGCCGGACACTCGCACTGACTCCGTGAGAGTGTCCGGCCCGCTACACAGCACCGACTGACATCAGGTCAGGCGTCGAGATCAGCGGCTACCAGTTCGGCGACCTTGGCGAGTGCGTCGGCGTCGTCGGACTCGATGGTGACTTCGGTGTCCTTGGCGGCTCCGAGCGTCATGATCATCAGTGCCGAACCTGCATCCACCGGTTCGCCGTCGGCGACTGCGAGGGTGACCGTGGCGCCGGAGGCTCCGACTGCTTCGGCGATGAGAGCGGCGGGGCGGGCGTGGAGGCCGACTGCGGAACCGACGGCAACTGTCTTGCTGGGCATGGGATCTCCTCGTTGTGAATCTATCGGTGCGGACGTTGTGGGGTCTTTGGGCGGATTTGGTGACAACAGTGGTGACTGCAGCGTTGCTTGCTGTCGATCATGCCGCAGCGGGCACGATTTCGGGGTCGAGTTCGGCATCGGACGGCCCCTTGCGGAAGAACTCCTTGGCTCCGACGACGGCGAGCGCAGCTACCACGGTTCCCGCGGCGAGCGAGACCAGGAACCAGCCGATTCCGCCGACTGCGAAGAAGACGAAGATCCCGCCGTGCGGGGCGCTGAGAGTGACGTCGAAAGCCATGATCAGCGCACCGGTGACGGCACCGCCCGCCATCATCGAGGGGATCACGCGAAGCGGGTCGGCAGCGGCGAACGGAATCGCGCCCTCGGAGATGAATGCCGAGCCCAGCAACCAGGCAGCCTTTCCGTTCTCACGTTCGGCTTCGCTGAAGAGCTTGGGACGCAGCACCGTCGAGGCAAGTGCCATGGCCAGCGGCGGAACCATACCGGCAGCCATGACTGCCGCCATGATGCGCAAAGTGGCCGGGTCGTTGACGTTGAGTCCGGCTACAGCGAAGGCGTAAGCCGCCTTGTTGACCGGTCCGCCGAGGTCGAAGCACATCATCAGGCCGAGAATGATGCCGAGGAAGATGGCCGAGCTGCCGGACAGTCCGTTGAGCCAGTCGGTGAGACCGGAGGTGATCGCGGCGAGCGGACGACCGAGGACGATGAACATCAGTGCTCCGACAACCAGCGTCGCGAACAGCGGAATGATCACCACCGGCATCAGGCCCCGCAGCCACTGCGGGACGGCGATCCGGCCGATGTAGAGCGCGACGACACCGGCGATGAGACCACCAACCAGGCCGCCGATGAATCCGGCACCGACAAACACGGCGACCGCGCCGGCTGTGAAGCCGGGAGCGATGCCAGGCCGGTCGGCGATAGCGAAGGCGATGTAGCCGGCCAACGCGGGCACCAGGAAGCTGAATGCCAACGAACCGATCTGGAACAGCACTGCGCCGAGATAGGTGGCCAGACCACCGTCGGGAAGGTTGGTGATCGAGTTGTTGAGAACGATGTCCTTGGCAGGACCGGAGATCTCGTATCCGCCGAGCAGGAAGCCGAGTGCGATCAGCAGACCGCCGGCCGCGACGAACGGGATCATGTAGCTGACACCGGTCAGGAGGACCTGACGGAGGTGGGTGCCGAACCCTACGGAACCGGCATCGGAATCCGCAGCCGCGGCGGCGGTGCCGTCCACGGTGGCGGCGGCGGGATTCTCGGAGGCGCGCAACGCTTCTGCAAGCATCTTGTCCGGCTCGTTGATCGCCCGCTTCACACCGGAAGCGACAACGGGTTTGCCGGCGAACCGGTCGCGGCCCTTCACTCCGACGTCGGTGGCGAAGATAACCGCGGCGGCTCCGGCGATGACCGAAGGGTCAAGCGGGGTGCTTCCGCTCGAGCCCTGCGTTTCGACGTGAACCTTGACCCCGGCGCGTTCACCCGCGGCGACGAGCGAGTCCGCAGCCATGTAGGTATGAGCGATTCCGGTCGGGCACGCGGTGACCGCGACGATGTGACGCTCCGCGGGCGTTGGAGCCGGGGCCTCCTCGGTGGCGTGTTTCCCGGTGGAAACAGGAGGAGTGGGTGTGGCTGCCGCAGCTTTTGCTGGAGCATCCTTCGGCGCGGGATTGAGTACCTCGTCGACCAGTCTCACGATCTCGTTCGGCGTCGACGCCTCACGAAGCGACGTGACAAACGCGGGTCGGACGAGCGCTCGGGCCAAGGACGAGAGCAGCTTCATGTGCTCGGCTCCGGCGCCTTCGGGTGCCGCGATCAGGAACACCAGATCGGCGGGGCCGTCGGGTGCACCGAAATCGACCTTCGGATCCAGTCGAGCAAATCCCAGGGACGCGGACGAGACGGCCTCGGCGCGGCAGTGGGGAATGGCGATTCCGCCCGGCAGTCCGGTCGCGGACTGCGCTTCGCGAGCGAGTGCGGCATCGACCAGCCCCGCGGCGTCGCTCGCTCGTCCCGCTGCAGTCAGTCGCGCTGCGAGAGAACGAATGACATCTTCCTTGGTCGTACCCAGGTCGGTGTCGAGTGAGATCAGTTCGGGACTGATGATCTCGGGGCCGGAACCGCCGGCTGCGTTGGTATCGGACATGTCAGGTTCCTTAGGGCGTCAGGCGAGTTCGGTGGGGACGGGGATGGGAGAGGAGGCATCGGCTGCAGATACCGAAACCGCTGCCAGATCGATCTGTTCGGGCGTGGGAAGAGTTGTGCCGGGAAGGGAGGCAGCGGCGCTTCCGTAGGCGACCGCGTGACGTAACCGCTCGGATTCCGAGCCGCCTCCCGCTTCGGCGAGGATGTAGCCGGCCAGCGAAGAATCGCCTGCGCCGACGGTACTGACTGCGACAATCGGGGGAGCGGTGGCGATCCACGCGCCGTCGGCGGTGACGAGGACAGCACCTGCTGCGCCGAGCGTGGCGAGCACACTGCCGACGCCGCGGTCGACCAATCGCTGCGCCGCCGTGATTGCAGGCCCGGGATCACCGTTCTCGGCAGCACGTTCGAGGACGTGGCCGTCGACGCCGGTCAGTTGTGCGAGTTCCTCGCCGTTGGGTTTGAGCAGGTCGGGTGCCGCGCCGGGGAACGCTCCGGCGAGTGCCGTCAGCGGGGCGTCCGAGGTGTCGACCGCCACCTTGCACGGGTGATCGCGCAGCGCCGCGACGAGTTCGCCGTACCACCCGAGCGGAACGCCGGGGGGCAGTGAGCCGGACAGCGCGAACCACAGTGCGGTATCGGCGCGGACAATCAACTCCTGTGCCAGGGCGTCGAGCGTCGAACCGGACAGCGTTGCGCCGGGTTCGTTGATCTTCGTCGTTGTCCCGTCCGGTTCCGCAATGGTGATGTTGGTGCGAGCCAGACCCGTTGTGGCGACACCGATGTGGGGAATCCCACCGGCTGCCAGCGCCGAGAGCAGAGGGTCACCACCGTTTCCCGGCAGTACCGCGAGAACGTCGAGGTCGGCTGCGGCGAGAACACGCGCGACGTTGACCCCCTTGCCGCCGGGGTCGCTGCGAGTGGAGTGGGCGCGTAGGACGGAGCCTCGTTCGAGCCGTTGCTCGAGTTGCACGGTCCGATCGATACTCGGGTTGGCTGTCAGTGTGACGATCATGCGATCACCACCTCGATTCCGTGGTCGTGGAACTCGGATGTGTCTGTGGGACTGATCTCTTCGTCGGTGATGAGGACGTCGATGCTGTCGAGCGGGGCGAAGCTGATCAAGTGCTCGCGGCCGACTTTGGTGGAATCGGCCACCACCACAACGTGATTGGCGGCTTTGACCATTGCTCGTTTGACGGCGGCCTCTTCGCTGTCCGGAGTGGAGAGTCCGTGCCCGACGCTGATCGCGTTCGTTCCGATGAAGGCGACGTCGACTCGCAACGTGCTCAGCAGGCGTAGGGCGTCCTCGCCGACCACGGCTTGAGTCACCCCGCGTACTCGACCGCCGAGCAGTATCAGGGAAATCGAGTTCATCGATGCCAGGCGTGCGCCGATCGGGACGGAATTGGTGACGGCTGTGAAGTCGTTCTCGGTCGGCAGTTCGGGGATCATGCGGCCCGTGGTCGTGCCCGCGTCGAAGATCACGCTGCCGCCGGTGGGAGGGAGGTAGGTGACCGCGCAGCGGGCGATCCGGTCCTTCTGTTGCGCGCGGGTCTGATCGCGTTCCGCCATGCCCGGTTCGGTGACGTGGAGGGATCCGGTGGGAACGGCGCCGCCGTGTACACGCCTGATCTGTCCGATCCGCTCGAGGAAGGCCAGATCGCGACGCACGGTCTCGGTGGTCACACCGAAGGTCTCCGACAGAGCCGCCACGGACATGCGTCCGCGCTGCGACACCATGGTGCCGATCGCTTGTTGGCGTTCTTCCGCGTACACGTGCTCTCCGATTCCGAAGTGTGATCCGACGGTGCGTTGTGGATCACAGTGAATGTTGCTTTATGTTGTTTTACGCCCGAGTGTGTTGACATGTCAAGACTTGGGAGTAATCTTCGTCACAACGAAGGTGAGGGCTTTACGCGCTCGAGGTGATCCGGTGTGACACCGGGCCCATCGCTCAAGGAGGACAGATGACCGAACAGCTCAACCGAATCACCGTGCACGGCACCCCCGTGGTGCCTGGAATCGCCTACGGACCGGCGATCTGGCCGTCCAGCCGACCAGAACTCGTCACCGATGCGCCGGCACTCGACGAGGCCGATCGAGAGGCCGCCGTAGACGCCTTCGTCGGAGCGGCGAAGGCTGTCGAGAACCGCCTTCTCGGACGGGCCGCCGAAGCTACCGGCGCGGCCGCAGAGGTCTTGCAGGCCAACGCGGCGATGGCAGCTGATCGTGGCTGGATCGGGGCGGCCAAGAAGTCGATCGCCGGCGGAGTGCCCCCGGTGCAGGCTGCGATCGCGGCGACGGAGCAGTTCGTGGTGCTGTTCACCAAGGTCGGCGGTTTGATGGCCGAGCGCGTCACCGACCTCGAGGACATCCGCGATCGCGTGATCGCCGAACTCTCCGGATTACCCGAACCTGGAGTTCCCATGCCAGAGACACCGTCGGTGCTGTGCGCGGACGATCTGGCTCCTGCAGACACCGCGGGCCTCGATGCAACCAAGATCATCGGACTCGTGACCATTTACGGCGGCCCGACCAGCCATACGGCAATCATCGCGAGGCAGTTGGGCATCCCGTGCATCGTCGCCGCGAAGGAATTGGAATCCATCTCGGCAGGAATACCGATTCTGATCGACGGAACAACCGGCGACGTGATCGCGGAGCCGGATCCCGGGCACGCGCGTGAACTGGTCGAACAATCCCGGATCGATCGCGAACGCGTCAGCACCTGGACCGGACCGGGCCAGACGGCGGACGGCCGGCCGGTAGACGTTCTCGCCAACGTTCAAGACGGCGCGGGCGCTCGCGCCGCGGCGTCGACTGCTGCGGGGGGCATCGGGCTCTTCCGGACCGAACTCTGCTTCCTCGGCCGTGAGACCGAACCGACCGTAGACGAGCAGGCGGCGATCTACGCCGAGGTTCTCGAGGCCTTCGCAGGAAAGAAGGTCATCATTCGCACGTTGGACGCGGGTTCGGACAAGCCGCTCAAATTCGCCAACCATCAAGAGGAAGCGAATCCGGCACTCGGCGTTCGTGGGGTCCGAATCGCCTGGCAGGACATGGGAATTCTAAACCGGCAGCTCGACGCGATCGCGGCAGCCGCGGCGTCGACCAACTCGTCGCCGTGGGTGATGGCACCGATGATCGCCACCCCGGCCGAGGCGAAACGTTTTGCCGATGCGGTGCGGGCACGCGATCTTGTTCCCGGTGTGATGGTGGAGATCCCGGCGGCGGCGCTGTTGGCCGACCAGATTCTCGAACACGTCGAATTCCTCTCGATCGGTACCAACGACCTCGCTCAGTACACGATGGCCGCTGATCGGATGTCCTCCGAACTCGCCGACCTGACCGATCCGTGGCAGCCCGCGGTGCTCGCCCTTGTCGCACGTACGGCCCAGGCCGGTCAGGCGGCAGGCAAGCGCGTCGGCGTCTGCGGTGAGGCGGCCGCCGATCCACTGTTGGCGTGTGTTCTGGCCGGACTCGGAGTTTCCTCGCTCTCCTGTGCTGCGGCGTCGGTCGCGGGTGTGGGCGCGAAGGTCGGATCCGTCACCATGGCGCAATGTGAGGCGGCTGCGGCAGCGGTGCTGGCAACCGGTGATCCGGTGGCAGCGCGCAAAGCGGCGGCTGACGCAATCAGCTGAACTGGTTTCGTTGGTCTCGGTCGGAGACCGAGCGCCTGACCTCTAGTATTTCGACCTGTGATCGAACGAGAAACAATGACCGGGGCCGGCGGAATCGGCTGGACTGTCCACGGAGACGGCAAGCGGATCGCCGACGGAGCCGTCGTGGCGCCGGACGAACGACTGAGTTGGCCGCGCACCATCGGAATCGGGATGCAACACGTCATCGCGATGTTCGGAGCGACACTGCTCGTTCCGACCATCACCGGCTTCCCCGTCACGACGACGCTGTTGTTCTCGGGTATCGGCACCGCGCTGTTCCTGCTCATCACCCGGGGCCGGATCCCGAGCTATCTCGGTTCGTCCTTCGCGTTCATCGCCCCGCTGACAGCGTCGGCAGGATCGGGCCCGGCCGCGCAACTCGGTGCCGTCATGGCCGTCGGCATCGTGTTGATGTTGATCGGCGTCGCCGTACGTCTGATCGGCAGCCGGGTCATCGACGCCGTCATGCCGCCGGTGGTGACGGGCGCTGTCGTCGCGCTGATCGGTCTCAACCTCGCTCCGACGGCGGTCGGCTCCTTCGAATCGCAGCCGCTGATCGCCACGGTGACGCTCGTTTCGATCCTGCTGGTCACGGTCGTCGGTCCCGGGTTGCTCGGCCGGCTGGGCATTCTGGTCGGCGTCGTGATCGGCTGGGTTTTCGCCGCGGTCATCGGCGGACTCGACAGTGAACGAGTGTCCGCTCTGCGCGAAGCGGACTGGTTCGGGCTGCCGAGTCTGCACGGACCGTCGTTCGACTGGTCGGTGATCGTGCTCGCGCTCCCCGTGGTGATCGTTCTGGTCGCCGAAAACGTCGGACATGTCAAAGCGGTGTCCGCCATGACTGGTAAGTCCCTCGATGATCTGGCCGGCAATGCACTGTTTGCCGACGGTCTCGCCACTACCTTGGCGGGCGCCGGTGGCGGATCCGGAACCACCACGTATGCCGAGAACATCGGTGTCATGGCAGCGACGCGTGTGTACTCGACCGCCGCGTACTGGGTAGCCGCCGCTACCGCTGTGATCCTGGCATTTTCGCCCAAATTCGGCGCACTGGTCTTCACGGTTCCGAACGGCGTCATCGGCGGCGCAACGATGGTTCTCTACGGCCTCATCGGCATTCTCGGTGTGCGCATCTGGATGGAAGCGAAGGTCGACTTCACCGATCCGGTCAACCTCACGGTCGCCGCGGCGGCGTTGGTCGCCGGCATCGGGAACTTGACGCTGACCATCGGTTCGGTCGAGTTGGGCGGCATCGCCTGGGGATCGATCGGCATCCTCGTCGCGTACCCGATCATGCGATATCTCGCCAAATTCCGTACTTCGAGTAACAGATAACCGCTACAGTCACGAATCGTGATCGTTCGGGTCATCGACGGGTATCGCAACAGGTTCTACCGTCGGAGGCAGTGACGTGGGCCCGCGCACTTCGGCGTGCCCAGTCTCAGCGAATACACCCCAGCGGGTATATCCCCAGCGGGTACATCACTGAAGTGCCATATATCGAATTGCAAGGAGTCGGCGTGGAGCGCACCCTGTTCGAACCGGAACATGAACTCTTCCGGGAGTCGTACCAGAAGTTCTTGGCACAGCACGTGGCACCGAACCACGAGAAGTGGGAAGAGCAGAACATCGTCGATCGTGACGTCTGGGTCGAGGCCGGAAAGCAGGGCTTCCTGGGAACTGCGGTCCCTGAGGAATTCGGCGGCGGCGGTGTCAAGGATTTCCGCTACAACGCGATCATCACCGAGGAAACCACCAAGGGTGGGTTCAGTGGTATCGGCTTCACGCTGCACAACGACGTCGTGGCACCGTACCTCCTGGAGTTGAGCAACGAGGAGCAGAAGCAGCGTTGGCTACCCGGATTCGCGTCGGGTGAGCTGATCTCGGCGATCGCGATGACCGAACCGGGTACCGGTAGCGACTTGCAGGGCATCAAGACGAAAGCGGTTCGCGACGGGGACCACTGGGTCCTCAACGGTTCGAAGACCTTCATCACCAACGGAATCAACGCCGACATCATCATCGTTGTCGCGTGCACCGACCCGGACAAGGGTGCTCAGGGCTTCAGCCTCCTCGTGGTCGAGCGGGACATGCCTGGCTTCGAGCGTGGACGCAACCTCGACAAGATCGGCATGAAGGCTCAGGACACTGCCGAACTCAGCTTCACCGACGTACGCGTTCCCGCTGCCAACCTGCTGGGCGAAGAGGGAATGGGATTCTTCTACTTGATGAAGAACCTTCCCCAGGAACGACTCTCGATCGCCGTCGTTGCCGCTGCCGCAATGGAATCGGTTCTCGAGAGCACGATCCAGTACTGCCGCGACCGCAAGGCATTCGGCAAGTCGATCGGCAGCTTCCAGAACACCCGATTCGTACTGGCCGAATTGGCAACGGAGACCACGGCAGTGCGCATCCTGGTGGACAAGTTCATCGAGCAGCTCAATGCCGAGAAGCTGACCGTGCAGGAAGCTGCGATGGCGAAGTGGTGGACCACCGAAGCCCAGGTCAAGCTCATCGACCGCTGCCTCCAGCTGCACGGAGGCTACGGCTACATGAAGGAATACCCGGTTGCCAAGGCGTACATGGACTCTCGTGTGCAGACCATCTACGGTGGCACAACCGAGATCATGAAGGAGATCATCGGACGTTCGCTGAACCTCTGATTCGGGTGATGGACCGCTGATCGTCACGAAAAGACTCTGGGCCCCAGCTGATGCCGGGGCCCAGAGTTTTGTGATCGAGGTGCGAGCGAACTCAGATCTTCCGCATGACGGTGACAACCTTGCCCAGGATGACGGCGTTGTTGCCGGGAATCGGCTCGAAGAGTTCGTTGTGCGGCATCAGCCACACCTCCTTCTTCGTACGCTTGAACGTCTTCACGGTGGCTTCGCCGTCGATCATGGCGGCCACGATGTCACCGTTCTCCGCGACGTTCTGCTGACGGACGACAACCCAGTCGCCATCGCAGATCGCTGCATCGATCATCGACTCGCCGACAACCTTGAGCATGAAGAGCGAACCCTGGCCGACGAGTTCGCGGGGGAGTGGGAACACGTCCTCTACCGCTTCCTCGGCAAGGATCGGTCCGCCGGCAGCGATGCGACCCAGGATGGGGACGAACGCCGGCTCCGGTAGCGGGTCGGCACTGTTGTACTCGCCGGAATGCTTTGACACCGACGCGATGGCGGTATCGGCCGCAACCTCGTCGAGACCTCGAACATCGACTGCGCGAGGGCGATTGGGATCGCGTCGAAGGAAGCCCTTGCGCTCCAACGTTCGCAGTTGATGTGCGACCGACGACGTGGAGGTGAGCCCCACCGCATCACCGATCTCGCGAATGCTCGGCGGATACCCGCGCTCCGTCACCGAATCGCGGATGACTTCGAGAACGCGCCGCTGACGCTCGGTGAGCGTCTCGCTCGACGGAGACGGAACTGCAGAAGCTCCTGCCTCCGCGGCTGTGCTGGAGCGATCGTCCTTCATGGCCTGTTGCCTCCGTGTCTGAAGAAGTCGTGTCTGAAGAAGTCGTGTCTGAAAAAGCTGTGTCTGAAAAAGTGCCTGGTGCAAATCGCGCAGAAACCTGTCGGTGCCTCCTGCCAACATTCGAGCTGTCGACAAACACGGAGGCTTTCGCAATTCCCGCTGTGTGGTCTGACACGAATCTAGCCGGATTTGCTCGCGGTTTCAAACATCTGTTCGATTCGTGTCGCTCGAAGTAGAGACATTGTCGGCCAGGCGTGGTAGAAATTCGAACATGCGTTCCATCGAACGCATGATCGAACACATCGATCGGTGTCGACCAGCGGAGGTCACGATGGGTAACGCAGCACTGAGAAGCAACAGGGTTTTCGACGACGCGATTGGTGACGACGCGATTGGTGATGACGCGATTGGTTTCGACGGCACGTCGGCGTTGAAGTACCACCCCTCGTTCTATGGGCCCGATGGTGGATCCGACGCTGACGGTGTGTCGTTCGAACGGCGCGGCACGGCCGAAATGCGGGGCGTGGCCAGGTATGTCGACAACGAACCGCAGGCGGCCGTCGTTCGTCGTGTTCCGGCGGTTGGCGCGGTTTCAGGTTCGCGTTCATTGCGTGAATCTCCTCGCCGGTGGGACGGCGAGCACGATTCGTCACGCCCGTACGGAGGAAGTTTCGCGCACCGAAACAGAGTCGGTGTCTCACGGGTCGAACATGAAGTGGCTGCCGAGGACGTCAGTTGGAAGACAGTGTTCCTTGGCGCCGTATTCACTGCACTGGCAGTGTTGGCGTTGGTGGGGATCGGCGCTTTGTCGAGTGGTGATGTCGCTGCGACAAACGGTGCGACCGAAGTGGTTCGTGTTGCTGCGGGTGAATCCCTCAGTGATATTGCTGCCAAGGTTGCGCCTGGCCAGGCTGTCGGCTCGGTGATCGAGCAGATCATGGATCTCAATGCGATGTCGAGTTCCGGACTGTCCGTTGGGCAAACGCTGATCGTGCCGGCCTCGGGCCGCTGACCGTACCCCGTGCCAGGCGGGGGCGTACCGAGCGTGAGAGCAGTCGGTTCACAGCGAGTAAGCTGTCCACTTGACAGTCCCACCACCTCGGGTGGTCGCGTTGAGTACGTGGATCTGCTCTGTAAATCGTCGGAGGATTTGCAGTCGGTAGCGAATCTGAGTTGCGGCCATTTCGGCGACAACGAAGGAACCCCGATGCATTGCCCGTTCTGCCGGCACCCTGATTCCCGAGTGGTCGATTCGCGCGAGGCCGACGAGGGCCAGGCGATCAGGCGGCGCCGTTCGTGCCCCGAGTGTGGCCGCCGATTCACCACGGTTGAGACGGCAGTTCTCTCGGTTGTGAAGCGCAGCGGCGTGACGGAGCCGTTCAGCCGAGAAAAGGTGGTCAAAGGAGTGCGTCGCGCATGCCAGGGCCGCCAAGTGGACAACGATTCGCTGAATTTGCTGGCCCAACAGGTCGAAGATGCCGTACGTGCTTCGGGTTCTGCCGAAATTCCCAGCAACGAGGTAGGGCTCGCGATTCTCGATCCGCTTCGAAATCTCGACGAGGTTGCATACCTGCGATTCGCATCGGTGTACAAGTCCTTCAGTTCTGCCGCGGATTTCGAACGTGAGATCACCGACATGCGCGAACATGCCGAGACCCGTGCTGCCGACAAGGCTTCCGGCGCCGAGACCGTATCCGTCGACTGAGGCCTTTGCCTTAGATAACGCTGAGAGCACAAAGCGGCCGTAGGTAACGCTGAGAACACAAAGCGAACAATCGAACAAATCGGGCAAGTTATTCGCTTAGTGTCGACCAAGTACGTTCGTCCGCATCTCGGATCTTCACGGAGGCGTTATGAACTTAGTTGCAGTTCTCGGAGTCGTGAACAGCCTGGTAACCCTCGGGTTCGCCAACACTGTTGCCACCTTTGGTGGTTTCCTCACCAACGTCAACATTCAGACAATCTACTGATCGCGCAATTCTCGCCGAACGTCAACGCTTGATCGCTTCGATAGCTTTCAGGACTCGCTTTTCGGAAATCGGTGTGGGTGTACCGAGGGACTGCGCAAACAGGCTCACGCGCAGTTCTTCGATCATCCAGCTGATCGAGTCGACATCTCGAGCAGTGCGACGCTCTTCGGGAAGTGAACTCAACAACCGGTCGTACGCTGCGTACACCCGGTCGAGGACGTCCATCGCCTGCTGATCTCGTTGTGCACTTGCGGGTAGAGCTTCGAGACGGAATTTTGCTGCGGCAAGATACCGCGGTAAATCGCGTAGGCGGGCCGAGCCCAATTCGGCGACAAATCCCGGAAACAGCAGTGAGGTCAACTGTTCTCGGACGTCGTCTGCTGCTTCGCCGCGGGAGCGGTCCAGAACGACGCTCAGTTGGTGTGCTTGTTCGAGGATCGGAACAATCATGCGCAGGATCGCGGAGACGCGTCCGGCCAGTTCGGAGCGTGCGATCTTCACCAGGGCGTCGAACGCCTCAGGCGTGCGTACCGGTCCGCCGTGGGCAGCTATCACTTCGTTGGCAGCTGCCACCCGGCAATCTTCGACGAGGGCCTCCAAGCCGCCGTCCGGATTCTGGCCGAGAGCCAGACGCTGAGTGTTCGACAAGCCGGCGGTCACGGCCTTGAGTTGGGTGGGAACGGCCGCGAGAAGAAGCGCCCGAGTGCCTTCCCGCATCGCCTGCGCCTGCGCAGCCGGCGTACTCAGGACACGAACGGCAACTCCGCCGTTTTCCGGCACCAGTGCTGGGTAGCCGGTTACCTGCTGTCCGCCGATGGAGCGAGTGATGGTCGGTTCCAGTGCGCCGAGCGTTTCGGATGTCCAGACGGTTGCCGCTGCCCGTTCGGTACCGGTTGCCGCCTTGGCCACTTCCTTCTGTACGCGCGGGGCGAGCGTGCGTCGTAGCTGCGCCAGATCCTTACCCTTCGCGAGAACCGTGCCCGATTCGTCCTCGACGACAAATGTCATCCGAAGATGGTCGGGCAGCGCGGCGGGATCGAAGTCCTTGGCGTCGATCTGGATCCCGCCCAAGTGCGAGAGTTCGCGGGCCATTGCGGTCATCAACGGCTCGGATCGAGGTTTGACTGCTGCCAATGCTGCGGCGGCGTAGTCAGGTGCGGGTACGACAGCGCGTCGGATGTTCTTGGGCAACGTCTTGATCAGAGCAGTAACCAGATCGACGCGCATACCGGGGACCAACCAGTCGAAGCCGACCGGCTGAAGTTGCGCGAGCAGGCCGACCGGGATGTGCGCGCTGACGCCGTCGTCGTCCTTTCCGGGCTCGAATTGGTAAGTGAGCGGAAACTGCATGTCGCCCTGGCGCCAGGCGTCCGGGTACTCGCCGCCCAGTACTGCAGCCGCGTCGGAGTTGACCACCGTTTCCGGCGTGAAAGTCAGCAGACTCGGATTCTTGCGCCGCTCGGTCTTCCACCACTGGTCGAAATGCTTGGCGGATACGGCTTCCTGGCCGATACGTTCGTCGTAGAACTCGTAGAGAGTTTCGTCGTCGACGAGGATGTCGCGGCGGCGCGCGCGGTTCTCGAGTTCCTCGACGTTGTCGAGCAGTGCACGGTTCTCGTGGAAGAACTTGTGGTTCGTCTGCCATTCGCCCTGCACGAGCGCATGGCGGATGAAGAGATCGCGAGAGGCCTCGGGATCGATTCGTGAGTACGTCACTGCGCGGCCGGTCACCAGAGGAACTCCGTAGAGAGTGACCCGCTCGTATGCCATCGCCGAGCCGCGCTTGGAGGACCAGTGAGGTTCGGAATAGGTCCGTTTCACCAGGTGCGGGGCGAGCTTTTCAGCCCACTCGGGTTCGATGCGCGCGGACATGCGAGCCCACAGTCTCGACGTTTCCACGAGTTCGGCGGCCATGACCCAGCGTGGTGGCTTCTTGAACAGTCCTGATCCGGGGAAGATCGCGAAGTGGCTGCCCCTGGCGCCCAGGTAGTCCCGCTTCTCGCCCTCGCGTAGCCCGATGTGTGAGAGCAAACCGGCGAGGAGTGACTGATGGATCGCGTTCTCGCTTGCGGGTGTCTCACCCACCGTCCAGCCGAGGCCGCGGGTGATCTGCCGGAGTTGCCCGTGCAAATCCTGCCATTCGCGGATGCGGAGCCAGTGCAGGAACTCGTTCCGGCACATCTTGCGAAACTGGTTGGAGGACAGATCGTTACGTTGTTCGCGTAAGTAGTCCCACAGTTTCAGGTATGCCAGGAAGTCGGAGTTCTCGACATTGAACCTGGCGTGCTTTTCGTCGGCGGCCTGCTGGAACTCGGCGGGCCGCTCGCGAACGTCCTGGATGGACAACGCCGCGACGATGACAAGGGTTTCGTGAAGGCAACCGTTGTTCTTGGCTTCCACCAGCATTCGTGCCATCCGCGGATCCACCGGAATCTGGGCCAGCTCGCGGCCGACCGGCGTCAGTTCGGGGTGGCTTGCCTCGGAACCTCGCGCGATGGCGCCGAGTTCTTCGAGCAGTCCGATTCCGTCCTTGACGGCGCGCTGGTCCGGCGGTTCGACGAAGGGGAAGGCGGCGATGTCGCCCAGACCGAGGGCCGTCATCTGCAAGATGACGGATGCGAGATTGGTCCGCAGGATTTCCGGCTCGGTGAACGCCGGCCGTGACTCGAAGTCCTCCTCGGAATACAGGCGGATGCAGATTCCTTCGGCGACGCGGCCGCAACGCCCGGAACGTTGACGAGCTGACGCCTGCGAAATGGGCTCGATCGGCAACCGCTGAACCTTGGTGCGCACCGAATATCGCGAAATGCGTGCGGTTCCCGGATCGACGACGTACCGAATGCCGGGAACGGTCAACGAGGTCTCGGCCACGTTGGTGGCAAGGACGACGCGTCGGCCGGTGTGCGGCGAGAACACTTTGTGTTGCTCGGCAGCAGACAGCCGCGCGTACAGCGGGACGATTTCGGTGTTGCGAAGACGCCGATCGTGTAAAGCGTCTGCGGTGTCGCGAATTTCGCGTTCGCCGGAGAGGAAGACCAAGATGTCGCCTTCGCCCTCCGCGCTCAGCTCGTCGACCGCCTCGCAGACCGCGTCGACGGGATCGCGGTCGAAGGTGATGTCGCCGGACTCGACGGTCAGTGGCCGGTAACGCATTTCGACGGGGAATGTTCGACCGGATACCTCGACGATCGGCGCAGGCTTACCGTCGACAGCGAAGTGCTTGGCGAAGCGTTCGGGATCGATGGTCGCCGACGTGATGATGACCTTGAGATCGGGTCGGCGGGGGAGCAGCTGAGCCAGGTAACCGAGGATGAAGTCGATGTTGAGGCTGCGTTCGTGCGCTTCGTCGATGATCAGCGTGTCGTAGCGTCGGAGCATACGGTCGCGCTGAATTTCGGCGAGGAGAATGCCGTCGGTCATGAGCTTGACGTAGGTGCGGTCCGAGACCTGGTCGGTGAACCGCACGGTGTATCCGACGGCGTCGCCGAGTTCGGTGTCGAGTTCTTCGGCGATACGTTCGGCAACGGTGCGTGCTGCCAGTCGGCGAGGCTGTGTATGTCCGATCAGGCCGCGGACGCCACGTCCGAGTTCGAGACAGATCTTCGGGATCTGAGTTGTCTTACCCGAGCCGGTCTCGCCGGCGACGATGACAACCTGATTCTCCGAGATCGCGGTCGCGATGTCGTCCTTGCGCTGACTGACGGGCAGAGCTTCCGGATACGAGACTGCGGGAACATTGGCGGAGCGTGCCGCCAACCGTGCGCGCGCCGTTTCAATTTCCTCGGCCAGCGCCACCAAAGCGTCTGGTGTGCGGGCACGGTCGAGTTTGCGACGGAGTCGACTCTCGTCGCGGAGTGAGACCTGCGCCAGCGCGCTCTTCAGGTCACTCCGCTTGGGGGAGAGTGGGGCCGGTGGTGTTGTAGACATGCTGATGACAGCCTATCGAACGCGTTCACAACTACCGCTCGCAGATCGTTTTGATGTGCAAATATCGACCAGTGACGACAAATACCGCAAATGAGGCAGTTACACCGGTCGCGTCGACGCCTGTTGCCGTGCGAGTACTTCGCTTGTTGTTCGCGATCTACGGACTCACGGCGCTGCTGTGGATTCCGATTCGAAACGCCGACGGATTCTCGTTGTCGAACTATCTGAGCTACTTCACCATCGAGAGCAACATCCTTGCGGTGATCGTATTGCTGGTCGGCGCCCTTCGGGATCCGCAGTCTCGGACATGGCAGTCGGTTCGCGGTGCGGTGACGCTCTACATGGTGATCACCGGAATCATCTACGCCGTTCTACTGGCGAACATCGACGTCAATTTGAACGACGCGTGGATCAACTCGGCGCTCCACCGCATTCTTCCGCTGGTGATGCTCCTCGACTGGGTGTTCTTCGCTTCGAGGCACAGGATCTCCGAAATCCGCTCGCTGCAGTGGCTGCTGTTTCCAGTGATCTACGCGGTGTACACGTTGATTCGAGGGCCGATCGTCGACTGGTATCCGTATCCGTTCATGGATCCTCGCCACCAGGGCTATCTGGCCCTGTTCATCGGATTTGTCGTACTGGGCATCGCGATGGCCCTGATGGCGTTGGCGGTCAATGCCGTCGGACGGCTGGGAGCCGGGCTACGCGGACGGAACGCTGCGAAGTCCTAGTGGATTGCCGGAGGCGAGCACCTGCTCGAGGCGGTCCACGTTCGGGTGCTTACCGGGGTTCGCCCGCGCGTCCTCGGTGTGTTCGGCAAAGATCGTCAGTCCTGCCGAGGCGGCTTCGGGTGTGAGCGCGCCGTAGACCTGAGCGAGATGGTTGTACACCTTGACCGAGCCGGACTTTCCGGGCTTGTTCTCGACGGTGTCGATGACGGTTCCGTCGGCGTCGAGTACCTCGATGGCGGCCAGATGATCGATGGGGGGCAGTGCGGCGAGATTGTCGGCAAAAGTCATGGTCGACAGATTACGTGTGTACCCGGAAATGCCGGTGCCCGGCGAGCGCCGTCGTGCGCCGATTCCCGGTGTCGATATAGTCGCAGCACATCGTTTGCACACCAGCATCGTTTGTATTCGAAGGGGACAATGATGGCTTCGGCATTGTGGCACGGGTTCGCGGACATGGGCGCTGTGGAGAAGAACGGCGCGTTTGTCGTCTCTCGCGGTGAGGGCGCGTACATCTGGGACCGCGAGGGCACTCGGTATCTGGATGCGACGGCGGGCCTGTGGTTCACCAATGTCGGGCACGGGCGCACGGAGATCGCGGATGCGGTGGCGGCTCAGTTGTCGAAGATCGCTCATTTCTCGAATTTCGGTGATTTTGTTCCCGAGACCACGCAGGTGTTGGCGGAGCGGTTGGCGACGATCGCGCCGGTTGCCGGGAGCAAGATCTTCTTCACTTCGGGTGGTTCGGATTCGGTGGACACTGCGGCGAAGCTCGCTCGCCGGTACTGGCACGAGGTGGGGCAGCCGGAGAAGGCGATCATCGTCGGTCGTCAGAAGGCGTACCACGGAATGCATGTTGCGGGAACGGCTCTGGCGGGTATTGCGGTGAACCGTGAGGGGTACGGCGAGCTGATGGCGGATGCGGCCACGGTCGGCTGGGATGATGCGAAGAGTCTGCTCGAGTTGATCGAGAGGATCGGTGCGAACAAGATCGCCGCGTTCTTCGCGGAGCCGATCATCGGTGCGGGTGGGGTGTATCTTCCGCCGGAGGGGTACCTGGCCGAGGTGCGCGACATCTGCCGCGAGCACGACATTCTGTTTGTCGTCGACGAGGTCGTGACCGGTTTCGGTCGTATCGGCGGCGAGTGGTTCGCGTCTACTCGTTTCGATTTGCAGCCCGACATGATGACCACGGCAAAGGGTTTGACGTCCGGTTACGTTCCGATGGGTGCGGTGTTCATCGCGCCGCGGGTGGCGGAGCCGTTCTATGCGGGTTCGTGGTGGCGTCATGGTTACACGTATGGCGGGCATGCCGGTGCTGCTGCGGCGGCGATGGCGAACCTCGACATTCTCGAGCGTGAGAATTTGCTTGGGGAGTCGAAGCGTCTGGAGGCGTCGTTGCATACGCATCTGCAGCCGTTGGCGGAGCATCCGCGGGTGGCGGAGGTTCGTAGTGGACTGGGTGCGGTTGCTGCGGTGCAGTTGGCTGATCCGGCGGAGGCGTTGCCGTTCGTGAAGACGTTGCGTGAGCACGGTATTTCGGGTCGCGCGGCGGGTCAGGGTGCGATGCAGATTTCGCCGACGTTCGTCATGACCGACGATCAGGTCGCGGAGATGGCAGCAGGGATCCTCGCAGCTCTCGGATGAGTTCAGTTGCGGCGCCGGAAGAGTTTCTCGATTCGGCGCCGCACAGCGTTGGGTGCAGGTTCGAGTTCCAGAACCTCTTGTTCCGACTGCTTGGCGTAGGCCTGGGTGTACCGCTCGTGCAGTACCGAGCGAATTTCGTCCGGAGAGTAGGCCCGACGCTGGCGTTCGCCGCGCGCAACGAGAACCCCGGTGGCGGCAACGCCCATTGCACCGGCGAGGCCGACCAGTTTCCAAACGTGCGAGGCGCGCAGAGGAGTAGGGAGTTTCATCCCTCTACGCTAGAGGCATGGACCGACGATTGCTTTCGCAGGTGAGTCTCGAGGAGGCCGCCGCGGCGACCCGCACGGGCGACATCTGGATCTTCCGCGGAGAGTCGACGGCGGACCGGGCCATCCAGACGCTGACCAACAGCCCGGTCAACCACGTCGGAATGTCGGTCGTGATCGACGACCTTCCGCCGCTGATGTGGCATGCGGAACTCGGTCACTCGCTGCAGGACATGTGGACCGGACGCTTTCAGCGTGGTGTCCAACTGCACGATCTGCGATCGGCGGTTCAGGTCTGGGGCGCCAAGTACGGGCAGCGTGGATGGTTGCGCCAGCTCGACCACGAAGTCACCCGGGAGCAGGAAGACGCTCTGCTCAAGACGATCGCACGGCTGGACGGTACGCCGTTCCCGTCGACGGCCAAGCTTGCCTCACGCTGGTTCGGAGGCCGAATCCCGAAGCTGCGCAAGAAGTCCGACGTGTCCGCAGTGGCCGTCGAGAGCGCCTACTGCGCCGAAGTGGTTGCCAAGACCTATGAGGCGATGGGTCTGCTTGTCGGTAACCGTCGTATCAACTGGTTCGATCCGGGCAAGTTCTGGAGTGGAGATCAGTTGCCCCTCGCGCCGGGAGTTGCGCTCGGTGACGAGATCTCGGTGTCACTCAGCGCACGTGACCTCGAGGCCGGACGCAATCCCGCCGGGTACTCACAAGGTTCGTGACGGCTCGGCGACGACGCGGCCGCCGACTTCGAGCCACCCTTCCGGAGAGAAGGTGGTGTGAAGCACCGATCCGCGTCCCTGGGTGATGAGCAGTGATTTCCTCAATCGGTCCGTGATGCGCAGCGCTGCAGATCCGGTCGCCTCGTCCTCGGCGATTCCCATCACCGGTGCGAACATGCGTGCGCGGATGGCAGCTTCGAGCTTGTCCTGCCATGCCCACAGATACGAATGATCCGCCTCGTAGTCGGACGGATCTGCGTCGATGACGTCGTCGACCGTGTCCATCGGATAGATCGCGAATTCCGGTGCCCATTCGGCACGCGCGCGTACCCACGTCAAAGCGCCGGATTGGCGGACGTCGACACTGCCGGCAGGAACGTCGAGGGCGCTCACGCGACGGCCCTGTTCGCCCAGCCACCACGTGGCACCGACGGTCGGGTGTCCGGCGAAGGGGAGTTCTGCTGCCGGAGTGAAGATCTGGACCCGCGCACGCGAGGCGCCGTCATCCGGAACGTCGATGAAGATGGTCTCGCTGTAGTCGAGTTCCTTCGCGACGGCTTGTCGATCCGATTCTGCAACCGTGGACGCGTCGACGATTCCCAACGGATTCCCGTGCTTGCCGTTCTCGTCCGTGAAGACCCGGACCACACTCACTTCGATACCCATCGGTCCACCCTAGCGCGCGAAAAGCCCTCCCCACCTTCACGGTGGGGAGGGCTCGTCGAACTGCACTCAGGTCCGGGTGATCAGACCTGTGCGGCAGAGAGGATCTCGTTGGCTTCGACAGCCTGTGCGACGCCCGCGACGATGGAACCGGCGCGGATCGCTTCGAAGATGACCTCGCGGTCGACACCTTCCTGGCGGAGGGTGTTCTCGTGAGCTTCGAGGCAGTGGTTGCAGCCGTTGATCGCGGACACTGCAAGCGACCACAATTCGAAGTCGGCCTTGTCGACGCCCGGGTTGCCGATGATGTTCATCCGCAGGCCGGCACGAAGGTCGTCGTACTTACCGTCGAGGTAGCCCTTGGTGCGGTAGAAGACGTTGTTCATGCCCATGATCGACGCTGCGCCGAGAGCGGCGTTGTATGCCTCTGCCGACAGGTTGTCGGCAGCCTCGGAAGCAATCTCCTTGAGCGTGGACGCAGACTTGGTGGCTGCGGCCGTTGCGAGGAGCGTTCCCCACAACTGCTGCTCGTTCAGGACCGTCGTGCGCGCAATGGAACTCAGGTTGAGCTTGAGGTCCTTCGCGTACTCGGGAAGCGAGTTCTTGAGGTTCTCGACGCTCATACTCAGACGCTCGCAGTCAGGAGCTCGCCGGCGTTGATGGTCGGGTCGCCCTTCTTCCAGTTGCATGCGCACAGCTCGTCGCTCTGGAGAGCGTCGAGGACGCGGAGAACCTCGTCGACGTTACGGCCGACGGAACCGGCTGTGACGGAGACGAACTGGATCTCGTTGTTGGGGTCGACGATGAACGTCGCGCGGTCTGCAACGCCGTCGGCGTTGAGGACGCCGGTGGCCTCGGCAAGCTCGCGCTTGAGGTCCGAGAGCATCGGGAAGGGGAGGGTCTTGAGCTCTTCGTGCTGTGCACGCCACTGGAAGTGCACGAACTCGTTGTCGACGGAAGCGCCGAGAACCTGAGCGTCACGGTCTGCGAACTCTTCGTTGAGCTTGCCGAATGCAGCAATCTCGGTGGGGCACACGAAGGTGAAGTCCTTGGGCCAGAAGAAGACGATGCGCCACTTGCCTGCGTAGTCGTCACTGGTGACGGTGGTGAAGTAGTCATCGGGCTGCTGGGCATCGACCTTGGACAGGTCGCCGCCGATGACAGCCGTGAGGTTGTAAGCGGGGAACTGGTCGCCGATTGTGAGCAGAGCCATGTGTCTCATTCTCCTACGTGTCTCGTGAACAGGAATTTCTTGCGCACACGATCCGGCTGTTCGGACTGTGACGGCCGAACGTGCTGGATCGAGAGGGTTTGTCACCGTCAGCGGGTCGGACGGTTTCGACTGGAGTGTCGAGGTTGTGACCGGCGCTTTTTGGTATGAGTCCATTCTGCATCAAACCGTTCAAAAGGTAAAGGTGATGGGTGGCACTACACTGATAGGCATGTCTGATCAGACTTATCAACCTTCCTTGTCACAGCTGCGTGCCTTTGTGTCGGTGGCCGAGTACCGGCACTTCGGTACTGCCGCAGCACGTTCCGGTGTGAGCCAACCCACACTGTCGCAGGCGCTGGCGGCTCTCGAGGCGGGACTAGGGGTCAAACTGATCGAACGTAGTACGCGGCGCGTGCTCGTGACCGCGGACGGACAGCGCTTGCTCGGTCAGGCGAAGCAAATCCTCGAGGCTGCCGACGGTTTCGTCGCGAGCGCGGCCGGCTCCGGCGACTCTCTGACCGGACCGCTACGCATCGGGTTGATCCCGACCGTTGCGCCGTACATTCTTCCGGGGTTGTTGCCGGAGCTGCGCGAGAAGCTACCGTCGTTGGCGCCGCAAATAGTCGAGGATCAAACGGCGCGCTTGCTTGATGCCCTGCGATCGGGAGCGCTCGACGTCGCGGTGTTGGCGCTTCCTGCCGGAACACCTGGCCTGGTGGAAGTTCCTGTGTACGAAGAGGATTTTGTGATGGTCGTGCCGAACGATCATTCCTTGGCCGGACGTGTCGATCTCACGGCGGACGTGCTCGACGCGCTGCCGTTGCTCTTGCTCGACGACGGCCACTGCCTGCGCGACCAGACGTTGGATCTGTGCCGTTCGGTAGACGCCCATCCGCTTGCCGGCGACACGCGGGCTACCTCTCTCGCGACAGTCGTGCAATGTGTGGCCGGGGGACTCGGGGTGACTTTGGTCCCGGAATCGGCGGTTGCAGTGGAGGTTCGACGCGGGGACTTGTCGACGGCGCATTTCGCTTCCCCGGCTCCAGGTCGCACGATCGGCGTCGTGTTCCGCTCGTCGAGTGGCCGAGCAGAAGGATTCCGTCAGCTGGCCGAGCTGGTCCGTTCGGTCAGCCCGACGGTTCCTCGATGACGTAACTCGTTCGACGTCGACGTGAAAGCTAGTCGAGAGAGCCTTCTTTCACGGCAATGACGGCTCCGGGATTGAGAATTCCCAGCGGGTCGAGCGCATCCTTGACCTTGCGATTGAGGGCCATGACGTCTTCACCCAACTGTGACGGCAGCCAGTCGCGCTTGAGTCGACCGACCCCGTGTTCGCCGGTGATCGTGCCGCCGAGCGCGATGGCGAGATCCATCACCCGTCCGAATGCGATCTGTGCGCGTTCGGACATGTCCGGGTCTGCGGGGTCGAAGACGATGAGCGGGTGTGTGTTTCCGTCTCCGGCGTGCGCCACCGTGCAGATCAGGACGTCGAGGTCGTCGGCGATGGCTTCGACCCCGGTTACCAGCTGGGGGAGTGCGCGCATGGGAACGCCCACGTCTTCGAGAAGCAGACTTCCCATCGCGAGCACTGCCGGGAACACTGCCCGCCGTGCCGCCGCAAAAGCGTCACCTTCGGCCTGGTCATCGGTGGCGAATACTTCGGTGGCTCCGTTGTTTTCGCACGCCTGAACAATCGTCTCGATTTCCAGCACGCCGGCCGCGCCGGGTGCGTCGGACTGCGCGAGCAGCAGTGCGTGAGCCTTGCGGTTCAGACCCATGCGTACCGAATCCTCGACGGCATTGATGCTGGCATGATCCATGAACTCGAGCATCGCCGGACGCATGTTGCTGGTGATCGCCAAGACCGCGTCCGCAGCTTCTTGTACCGAGTCGAACGACGCGACGACGGTTGATGCGGGCGGCTGCGCGGGAATCAAACGCAACGTGATTTCCGTGATGATGCCGAGAGTGCCCTCGCTGCCCACGAACAGTTTGGTGAGGGAGAGTCCGGCGACGTCCTTGAGAAGTGGACCTCCGAGGCTGACAGCTGTCCCGTCTGCCAGTACGACCCGGAGTCCGAGAACGTAGTCGGTGGTAACTCCGTATTTGACGCAGCAGAGTCCGCCGGCGTTGGTGGCTGCATTGCCGCCGATGGAACAGATCTCGAAGGACGACGGGTCAGGTGGGTACCAGAGTCCGTGCTCTGCAGCGGCTTTCTTGACCTCCGCATTCATCAAGCCGGGCTGCGTAACCGCCACACGGGCGACCGGGTCGATCGTGATCTGTCGCATTCGCTCGGTGCTGACCACTATGCAACCGTCGACGGCGCTGGATCCACCGGAAAGGCCCGAGCCTGCACCTCTGGGAACCACCGGCACGCGGTTGGCGGTTGCCCATCGCATGACTGCTTGGATGTCTTCGGTGCACGTTGCGCGAACCACGGCAGCGGGATGGCCGGCGGTCGGGTCGGCGGCCCAGTCCTGGCGGTAGCCCGCGGTCACATCCGGATCCAGCAGGACGGCTCCCTCGGGAAGCGCTGCTACAAGTTCGTCCAAGGCGTGCGAATTTTCGACCGTCATCACTCCATCATGCGTCCGGCAGCGCCGCTGAGGTCCTGACTTGGTCAGATTTGGGCGCGGCACCGTTGCCCTGGCCCCTACCGGGCCGCATCTTCTGGCCAGCCGGGGTAGTTGGGGAGGACGAGGGGTGGGGCGAAGTCGGTGCTCATCCGGAGTCGATTCCCGTCGTGACGCGATTTGAACCAGTCAGAGCAAGTCTCCTGTTGCACACGGTCGCTGGTGGAGCTGGTGAATTTGTCGACGATCCAGCCGCCGAAGACGTCCCCTTCCGGTGCATTGCGGGGCCCTTCGAATCGAGGGTAGGGGGTAGCCGTAGAAGCGGTGTTGTGCATCCAGATCTCGTAACTACTGCTCGGGAGTCGCGACGAATCCGGTTTGCGGCCGTCGTAATCGGTATCGTAGGCGTCGGAGCAGGCGTAAGCGACGACGGTCGAATCGCCAGGGTATCCGGCGGGAATTGTTTGAATACTCAAGATCCGGTTGATGCTGGTACCTCGGTAGACGCGTGGTGGTGTGTCTGCGGGTTCTCCGTAGCGGCGATCGCTCGCGACCGTTCCACGAGTGTTCGCAGTGATTCTCGAGAACCCGTGGTAGGCGTCGCTGCGATCGCCACCACTGTCAACGATGTAGTCGGATTCTATGAATGCTCGGATTATGGTGGCCTCTTCGCTGAAGAGGTCGATGCCGGGGTCTGCGAGCCATTGGTTGTGATAGTCGGTCATGTAGCTCGGTAGTACATAGACGTTTGACGCGGCGGGCGTGGTTGTGGCGCTGACGTTTTCGGTTGAGTTGGGTGCCGCGCAACCCGCGATACATGATCCCATGCTGAATGCCAGTGCAAGAGCGGTTGCGGCGCGGTGGTTTCGCCTTGTAAACGCAGGAAATCTAACCGACATCGTCGAGTCCGTCTCTCATGTTGGTCATGAACGTATCGCGATTGAATCCCCGAAACGTCAAATAGTCCTGCAGCGTGCTGTCGAATTTGCCGTTTAGACCCAGGGTCTCCAGATCGACTGGTCTGAGGGATTCGCTCGGATCGCCATTGACTCGAAAACCGTTCAGTTGCTCGAAGTGTTCTCTTCCGTAGGCGTTGTCGAGTGCCTGAACCAATCGGTAATCGAGAAGGGTCGTCGAAGCCGAACGCTGGTCTGTGAAGTTGAGTTGTGCCGGAGGAACTTCGACCGGGGAGCCCAGGACGTGATCTTTGAGTTCGACTCCCAGCATGCTGACTGCAACGCTGGTCGGTGGTCCGAAGCCTGGGATCATGGCGGCACCGCCGGAAATCAGCCAACCGAGTTCGTCGTATGTTTTCCCACGTCTGCTGATGATGTCCTGTTGCGCCGCCGCAGCGTCACCGGTTCGGTTGAAGGCTTCTTCCTCCAGAGCGCCGTCCATCAGTGCCTGGACGCGTCCCGCATATATTGCATATTGCGAAGAACCCGCGGCGATGTCTCCGCTCATGCTGGTTTCGACGAAGGTCCCTTGGAGTTGGCCCGCGGCTCCGAGCATGTTCGAATTGAAACTTGCGGCTGCGTGGGGGTCGCTGTCGATGATCGCGATCACCGATTTTGCATTGGCGAATCTGTCGTCGTAGGCATCGAGATTTTCGAAACCGAGGGTACCGGTTTGATCGGGTTCCAATCCGACGAGATTCCCGATGTACGGGGTCACCGCGGAACCAATGGATTGCGTCAACGCGGGATTCACTTCTCCGATGGATCTGTTGTCCAGGCCGGCGATGTCGAGGTAGGCACCTTTGTTGTCGGCGAGATTGTGGGCGAGTGCAAGGGCAGAGGCGCCGGCCCGTTCGGCAACAGCTGGGTTGGAGTTGGTGGCGTCGGGTCCGATCCAATCGGTGAGGCCGCTGACGGCTCGTCCGTCATCGTTCCATTCGCGGGTGAACAGATTCACCACGTCGTCCTGATGAGCAGGGGTGGTGAGGAAGTCGGCGTTCGAAGGTATGTCCCGAGTGGCAACGTCGAGGGCTTTGGTGAGGCTGGAGTCGAGCTCATCGTTGCTGACGGGCTGGCCGTCGTCGTCGAAGACCAATCGCATCGGGGCGCTCGATGAAGTTTGCGATTGGAGAGGGGCGAGATCTGCGCTGCGATCGAGCAGTGCAGAACTCAAAGCGCTGCCGGATTGTGTCGCCGGGTCTGCATTTCGAAGTATGTCCGTGAGTGCATTCGAATCGTCGAAATGGTTGACGTTCACGGTGGTGGAGTACCCACCGGGTTGGAGTTGCGAGCTGTACGCGGGGTCGCTGAAGATTCTGCGGACGTCTGGCGGAAGGTTGTCGAGGCTGCCCGCGTTGCCGTTGCCGTCGGTGACGTTGGGATTGGAGACGGTGAACATGCCCGAGGCGAGGGCGCTGGGGATTCGCGCGTCGGCGGGGACATTCGCATCGGGGAAGTTGACCGTGCGGAATCCTTCGGCTCCTGCACCGATATTCTTCAGCTCGTCGAGGTTGGTATCCGCGTAGAACTCACGTAGGTAGGCGAGTTGTTCCGGGTCGACGACCACGGGCCCGCCGGCAGCGAGTTGCGCTTGTTGTTCCGGAGTGAAAGTCGTCGCGGCGATCAACCGTTGCTTGGCCGCCTCGCTCTCGGGTGTTTCGCCCGGGGACTGCGCGAGAATGTCGGAGTCGTGGGCTCCCTGACCATCGAACCGAACGTGATGTGAAGGGGTGGTCGACGCTGCATCGGGGATCCCGAAATCGGCCTTGCGGTCGATGAGCGAGGTGCCTGCGGCGGTGATCTCCGTGAGGATTCTGGCGGCGCTCGCGTCAGTCTCGTCGACGTCCGTGAGTGCCGTGCCGATGCGCCACGAGTGATATTCGAGGCGGGCTTCTACCCCGCGCGGATCTGTGCTCGCCAGAGTTGCGGGCGTCGCGGTGACGGAGCCGTCGTCAGAGACGGTGAAACCGTCGGCGCTCGCGTCGTCGACGCGGCTGACCAGTGTTTCGCGGGTGTACCGGAGGTTTGCCGATTGCGCTGCGACACAGCGCCCGGCGTCTCCGACTATCGCGACGGCGTCTCGCCCGAAGGCATGCTGCTGGGTTGCCGAATCCCATGCTGCGGTCGCCGCGCTGCCGCTCCAATCGCTGGTTGCGGTGTCCATGATGCGGTGCGCGATGTCGACGTTGCTGTCGAATACGTCATGTCCGCGGCCCAGGGAGCCGGCATAGTTGTCGAGGGCGTCCAGATTCCAGGATCGGATCTGCGAGATCGACAGTGTCATCGCACGTCTCCCGAATCCTCGATCCGTGCGCCGTTGGCGATGTCGACCCGGGCGAACACTCGTGCGGAGTTTTCCAGTTTCGTGCGGGTAGCAGTGATCCCCGCACCGATCGCGCGGCCGAGTTCGTCGACGGTGACGACGTTGTCGGCTATGGCTGCAGCGAACGCCGACCCGGCGGCTCCGGCCGATGCGGCGGTAGCGGCCTCCGAAGCCGAGAATCCACCGAGTTCCTCGGCAGATGCCGTCAGCCCCTCCGCAGCACTTGCCAATTCGGCTGGATCAGCTGAAAAAGTATCCACACCCATGAACGAATCCCCCGAATTCATCTGCGAGATCACAGTGAATCGAGGATAGAGCATGCCAGATGACCCGACCTCGAGGGGTGCGTCATCGTCCTCGCGGTCGAGGGGGTTGTGTGAAAGCCCTAGCGGCCCTTCTGCTTTCCGGAGAACCGGCCACCCGAACTCTTGGTCCCACCGGACTTGCCGCTGCCTGATTTGCCGCCCGCCTTGGCCTTACCGGAACCGGCGTTGCGTCCGGATATGTTCTTTGCGGTGCCGGCGCCCTTAGCTTTCTGCCCGTTCTTGGCAGCTTCTGCGCGACGCTCGCGGGCCGCGATCTTGGCCTTGACGGAGCCCTTGATCTTCTCCGCCGGCTCACCGTTTCGGCCGCGGGAACTCTGCGCCGTTCGGCCCCGCACGATGCCGATAAGTTCCTCGACCAGATCTGTGGTCTTGGACTCCATCCATGCCAAAGCCACAGGAGCCTCGGGCGCACCGTCCACCGGACGGAAGGTCAGGTCCTTGCGATGGTGGAACCGCGCCAGCGAATGGGGAACCACGACAACTCCGACGCCGGCGGCCACCAACTCGATGGCGTCGGCGATGGTCGCGGGTCGCTCGGCGGCGGTCTTTCCGGGACGGGTCGGCCAGTCGAGTCTGTCGTCGAGCGGATCGAGCACTATCTCGTCGGCCAGATCGTCGACGGAAATCTGATCGACAGTAGTGAACACGTGATCTTTCGGTACCACCACCACCGGGGTTTCCGCATACAGCGAGATGGCGCTGATGCCGGTCCGGTCGATCGGCAGGCGAACCAACCCTGCATCTGCTTCACCTGCGCGAAGTGCAGCTTCGAGTTCGAGAACCGGGAACTGAACAAGTTCCAGACGCACCTCGGGGAGCCGCTCGTGCCACACCCGGACCCACTTGGTGGGCGTCACCCCCGGGGCGTACGCGAGTCGAAAAATTGCCTGACTATCCGCGTCTGTCACCAGGCAAGGCTACCGCCTTGGTAAAAGCACCCGTATCGGCTGGTTACTCTTGTTGCATGACGTCGAACAAAACTCCCCAGACGATGAAGCCGACGACGGCTGCCAAGAAGCTGGGTGTGTACCTGGAAGCAACACCTGCGCAGTTCCAGGAAGGCGACGTGACTCGAGACGAGCTGACCGCTCTGCAGACCGATCCGCCGGAGTGGCTGCTGGAGCTGCGACGCACCGGACCGCACCCTCGCCCGGTCATCGCCGCCAAGCTGGGCGTATCGATCGCCGGCCTGGCCCGCGGCGGCGTCGAAGAAGCACTCACCACGGATCAGATCGCCGCACTCCTCGAAGAGAAGCCTGATTGGCTCGAAAAGGAACGCGCTGTTCAGGCCGACGTGCGGGCCGAAAACGTTCGCATCAAGGAAAAGCGCGCTGCGCGTCGTAACCAGCCGCGGAAGGCTCGAAGGGGCTGACGCCCCCTGTGCGCCTTTCCGGTAGCGATGACTACCAGAAAGGCGCACAGGCGCTAGCCTTCTACGACGCTCAGCTCGTCGAACACGATTTCACCCGCGGCATCCGATTCCGGGATGTCGACGACGGCAAGCAGCGCCCATCCGTGATCGCCCTCCGGATCCTCGAGCACCTGCCGCACCCGCCAGAACTCTCCGTCCTCAGTGACCTGGAAGAGCGCCGGACCGCGCGCCGACGGCCCGGTTCCGATGGTTGCGTACTCCTCGAAGTACGGCAGTAGTTGCTCTTCCCACTCGGCGGCCTCGATACCGTCCTCGAGGTTTTCCAGCTCGTTCCACTGTCGACGCGACGCGAGATCGATGCGTCGGAACATCGCATTGCGCACCATGACGCGGAATGCGCGCGGGTTCGCCGAGATGGGACGGGGAATGTCGGCACCGAACGCAACCTCTTCCGTGTCTGCCTCGGCTCCGGGGTCGGTGAGTGACTCCCACTCGTCGAGCAGGCTCGAGTCGACCTGACGGATCAGCTCGCCCAACCACTCGATGATGTCTTCGAGTTCCTCGGTGCGCGCTTCGGTCGGGACGGTTTGCCTCAGCGCGCGGTAGGCGTCGGCGAGGTAGCGCAGGACGAGGCCCTCGGACCGGGTAAGTCCGTAATGGCTGATCAATTCGGCAAACGTCATGGCGCGTTCGATCATGTCGCGCACCACGGACTTGGGGGAGAGGGCGAACTCGGTGATCCACGGGTGGCCACCCCGGTACATTTCGAAAGCCGGGAACAGCAAGTCCGACAACGGTTTCGGCCAGGTGACCTCTTCGAGAAGCTCCATGCGCTCCTCGTACTCGATGCCGTCCGCCTTCATCTGCGCCACCGCTTCGCCGCGTGCGAAGTGCTGCTGCGCCATCAGAACCTGACGCGGATCGTCGAGCGTCGACTCGATGATCGAGACGACATCGAGTGCGTAACTGTCGGATTCGACGTCGAGAAGTTCGAATGCCGCCAAGGCGAACGGTGAGAGTGGCTGGTTCAAGGCGAAGTCGCGTTGCAGGTCCATCGTCAACCGAGCCATGCGGCCGTACTCGTCGGGTTCGTCGAGGCGTTCCACGATGCCGGCGCTGAGCAATCCGCGATACAGCGAGATCGCTTTGAGGATGTGCTTGCGTTGCGCCGGACGCGATTCGTGGTTGTCCTCCAACAGATGCCGCATCGCGTCGAAGCAGTTGCCCGGGCGGGCAATGACATTGAGCAGCATCGAGTTGCTGACCGAGAATCGCGACACCAACGGTTCGGGCGATGCCGCGACCAAGCGGTCGAACGTCGCTTCGCTCCAGGACACAAACCCCTCGGGAGCCTTCTTGCGTTGAATCTTCTTGATCTTCTTCGGATCGTCGCCGGCCTTGGCGACAGCCCGCAGATTCTCCACTTCGTGTTCCGGTGCCTGGACGACAACGGTGCCCATCGTGTCGTAGCCTGCACGACCCGCGCGGCCGGCGATCTGATGGAACTCGCGGGCTTTCAGATGCCGTGTGCGGACGCCGTCGTACTTGGCGAGACCGGTGAGCAGCACCGTGCGGATCGGGACGTTGATTCCGACGCCCAGAGTGTCGGTACCGCAGATCACCTTGAGAAGCCCGTCCTGCGCGAGAACTTCGATGAGCCGTCGGTACTTGGGCAACATGCCAGCATGGTGAACGCCGATGCCGTGCCGGACCAGGCGCGAGAGTGTCTTTCCGAACCCCGTGGTGAAGCGGAAACCGCCCAGCGCTTCGGCGATCGCTTCCTTCTCGGCCTTGGAACAGAAGTTGACGCTCGTCAGTGCCTGGGCGCGCTCGAGCGCGGCCGCCTGCGTGAAATGCACGATGTAGACGGGGGACTGGTTGGTGGTCACCAGATCTTCGATGGTTTCGCCGACCGGCGTGGTCGCGTACGAGAACATCAAAGGCACAGGGCGTTCCGTGCCGGAGACGACGGTGGTGGGCTTCCCGGTGCGACGCGTCAGATCGTCGGAGAAGAAGTCGACCTCACCGAGAGTTGCCGACATCAAGAGGAACTGCGCGTGCGGCAACTCGATGAGCGGAACCTGCCACGCCCAACCTCGATCGGGTTCGGAGTAGAAATGGAACTCGTCCATCACGACTTGGCCGATATCGGAGTTCGGGCCCTCTCGCAGTGCGAGATTCGCGACGATCTCTGCCGTCGCACAAATGATCGGCGCCGACGAGTTCACGGCGGCGTCGCCGGTCATCATGCCGACGTTCTCGGCACCGAAGACCTCACACAGCGCAAAGAACTTCTCGCTCACCAAGGCCTTGATCGGCGCTGTGTAATAGGTGCGCTTGCCGAGCGACATCGCATAGAAATGCGCGCCGATCGCTACCATCGATTTGCCGGACCCGGTCGGCGTCGCAAGGATCACGTTTGCGCCCGAGACCAACTCCATGACGGCCTCTTCCTGGGCAGGATAGAGCGTCAAACCTCGTTCGAGGGTCCACGAAGAGAAGGCGTCGAAAACGGAATCAGGATCCGCGTTGTCGGGGAGAAGTTCCGTCAGCAGCACTCGTACAGGCTAGCCGCAACCGCGGATCAGGTTGCGCTTCGCTCGTCCGAGCCCATGGCGTCGAGCACTGCCATGCGGGTGGACGACGTTCCGGTGATGGTGTTCTCGCCGACGCCGGAGATCAGCATGTGACGCCAGCGGGCCTCGTCGAAGACGAGTGGTGCGGTGCTGGAAAGAAAATCTTCGACGATCTGCAGGAAACGCATCGGATCGTCGCGGAACGGGAAGTGGCCCGAGCCGCGGAAGATTTCGAGACGTGAGTTCGGCATCGCTGCGTGCGCGAGGTGAGCGTGGGAGACGGGAATGACGGAGTCGTCGTCGCCCCAGATCAGTTGAACCGGCAGATTCTCGGTCAGATAACAGCGGTCGAGCATCGTGACGACCTGTCCGCGCCAGTCCACGACTGCCCGCAGCGTACGAAGGTAGGCCTCGTAGGCAGTGGGGTCGGGGAGATCAGCGAGCACTCGAATCAGGTCTGGCGTGTCGTGCAGCATGGTGCCGGGGCGCAGATTCGAACCGTGAACGACACCGGCAAGGTTTCCGGCCATCCGGACGAGCGGCATCGCGCCAGGTATCCGGAGCAGTTTGACGACCTCGTTGACCACCGGAACGGACATGAGGCGCAGCAGCGGGTGGACGTCCTTGGTGACGCCACCGGCCGAGACCAGCACGAGGCGATCCACCATGTGTGGGAATTGGTAGGAGAACTGCATCGCGACGCCGCCGCCGAGCGAATGCCCGATGACGGTGACGTGCTCGATGCCGAGTGTCGACAGGAGATCACGCATGCCGTTGGCGTACGCGGCTACCGAATAATCGGCGCGCGGCTTGTCGGAGCGGCCGTGACCCAACAGGTCAGGTGCGATGACCGTGTACTTCTTGGCGAGGTGGGGAATGATCTCGGTCCACGTAGACGAGTTGTCGCCGATTCCGTGCAGGAGCAGTACTGCCGGACCCTCGCCGGCTATCCGAAATGCGCGTCGGTAGCCGTGAATCGTCCGGAACATCATCCGCGGTTCCTCGTCGGGGACCGGTCGGAGCTGACGGTTCCGTGGTCTGCTCATGTCGCCTCCTGGCTCGGCGTGTGACCACGTTGACTGTCTGCTCCAGTTGTTGAGCCGTCAACGAAAATCACACAGAGTTTGAGGCTATCCGACGGATGTGTCCTGAACAACAGCCCAGGTAACGGAGGGGTTGCGGAATGCGCACAATGTCGAATTATGCGCCCCGCCCGTCACATTTTCGTCAGTTGTCGCCTCGATCGAGGTCTCCAGCTGAGCCGAAGTCGTCATTTCCTGCCTGTTCGGCCAGGAACTTTTCGAACTCTGCGCCGATCTCGTCACCGCTGGGAAGGTCGGCCTCGCCGGCCAGAAGGGACGACTGTTGTTCCTGAGCGGCGACAAAAGTGTCGTATTGACGCTCCAAAGCGTGGACTACAGTCTGAACTTCTTCGTTCCCGGCTATGTGCTCGTTAACCTGTTCCCGAACGCGCGCCGCGGCCTCACCCAGTGCAACCAAGGGCAATTCCAGATCCGAAACCTCGGAAACGTTTTCGAGCAAAGTCTCTGCGGCGCCCGGGTAGTCCGTTTGCGCGAGGTAGTGGGGGACATGCACCGAAAAGCCCATCGCCTCGTGCCCGTGCTGAGACATACGAAGCTCGAGGAGTGACGATGCGCTGCCGGGAACCTGCAGTTCACCTGACCAACGCTGATGGTCCTGGATCAGGTCCTTGTTGGTCGAATGTGCTGTCACACCCAGCGGTCGGGTGTGCGGGATTGCCATCGGAATCGCGTTGAGCCCGATGGTTCGACGCACTCCCAGCTGTTCGGACAACAGACGAACGGCTGTGGTGAACCGCTCCCACTTGAGGTCCGGTTCCATCCCTGCGAGCAGCAGGAACGGCGTGCCGGCCGTATCGCGCAGTGCGTACAGATTGAGCGCCGGAGCGTCGTAATCGGAGAAATGATCGGCCTTGAACGTCATCGTTGGTCGACGTGAGCGGTAGTCGATCAGCTCGTCGACAGCAAACGACGCGACAAGCTCGGTTTCCAGGCTTTCGCGCAGATGCGTCGTCGCCAACTTCACGGCGTGACCGGCGTCGGAGTAACCCTCGAGTCCGTGAATCAGGATCGGTCCCTGGCCGTCGGCAGCCGCCAACTGGGGCGCCGGAAATTCCAGCTCGTACATCCTCGACTGTTCGTCCATCGCAGTCCCCTTCGCTCTTCGGTCTTGATCTCAAGTGTCCACTATCGGCGCACGCTCGACAGCATCGGAGTCAGGTGCCTGACAGCACTGGATCAGACGTTCATCGGTAAGAACACCGAGTCGGTGACCGATCATTCCCGATCCGACGAGACGGACGTTCGCCGAGAGCGAAGCCGAGCGGTATCTTTCGACACTTGGCCTGGGCGTTCGCTAGATGTCGGGTGCGCGGCTTCGGACATGGCAGAGTGGAAGAAAAGGTCGGCACGGCCGATTTGTCCGAAATGCATTGGTCGATTGTCGGGATCGGTCGAGGTCGAGTGCGGAGGCTTACATGCGGGTGTGTCCACGATCGTCCAGGCGAGTGGCCGCATGCTCCCTTGCTGCGGTGGCCGCCGTTGCACTACTCGCGGGCTGCTCCGGGTCGGTCCAAGGTGCACCCGTTCCGGACTCCGCGCCGGCGACTGCCGGTGCGACCGACAGCGGCTCAGCGGCGCCGAGTACGACGACTGCACCCAAATCCTCGACGCCGAAATCCACCTCTCCGAAAACGGCGGCACCGTTGTCCGAACTGCTGCTGACTCCCGAGGAATTTCCCGAGCCCTTCGGCGCTGTTGTGCTGCCCCCGCAGGCCGTTCCCATGGCAGCGCCGGATCTAGTCGGCGTCCCACGCGGTGCCACCGTCGATCCATCCGAATGTGAGCCACCGGAACAGGATTACGGTCCGAACGGGACCGTGATGGCGGTCGGGACCGACAATGCGACGAGGGCAACGATTTCGGTCGAACTCACGAAGGTCGACGCGCCCTTGGACGAGTTGGAAGCGCAAACTCGCCAGTGCCCGTCCATGACGGTCACTGCGAACGGCGTCACCACTACAGTGACGACGGAAATTCTTCCGCCGTCGCCGATCGATGCCGACAAGACGATGTCACTTCGCCGCACCGTCGTGTCCCCCAAAGCCGCAGCCGGCGATCAGACGATGCTGACATTGATCGCGCAGGTCGGCGACGTACGGGTAGCAACAACACTGATGACGTTCGGTTCTGCGACGCCCTCGACGGCACCTCTGGATCAAGCGTTCACCGCAGCCGTACAGAAGGTCAAAGCAGGCAAGTGATTTCGCAGCACACGGGTCCGACACAGAGCGGACCTTTTCGGTGCGGCGCGATAATTCGTCCCCAACTGACTCGATAATCCACAGACGACTTCGACGTCGCTGTTTTCCCTGGTCGAGCGGATGGCGGCATCGGGGCGATCGGCGAGGGTCTGTGCATGACCACATCACCTCTTCCAGGAGAATTCGAATTCTCCGACGACGACCTGGCCCTTTTCGGACGCGTTGAACGTGTTTCCGATCCAGGCGAATTGATCGCGGCAATACCCGCCCTCCTGGGATTCCATCCGTCCAACTCCGTCGTTGCGCTGTCTCTGATGGGCGCCTCCGCCTCGACGCTCGGCCCGGTAATGCGACACGACTACTTTCCCAGCGTCAAGGGAAAGCCTGCGAGGCAGATGAGCGTGGCGCTGCGCCAGTTCGCCGCCGTGTGTGACGGGGAAGGAGCGCGTGCGGTCGTTCTCGTGGTGATCACCAATTGCTCGACAGCTGAAACTCTCATCGACGAAACCATCGAGCTGGCCGAGGTATTCGAAGACGTGCTCGGCGGAACCTGCGTCGAGCTGGCTGACGTATTGTGCACGGCCGCAATAGAATCTGGCCAGCCGTGGACGAGCGTCACGCGTTCGATTCACTGCGGCACCCTGCCAGACCCGGCATCTTCGTCGGTCGCGGCGGCGCAGGTGTTGGGCGGGAGGGTCATTCGCCGTTCGCGTGAGGAACTGGTCCGGTGGGTACACGGTGCCGCTCGTAATCACGACGCGATTGCCCGACTGATCGCGAGCCGCCGAGAATCGGGTGAGTACAGCGGGGGATCAGGCCGTGATGCAGCAGTTCAGCGCCGGGTCGATCTGGTGTTGGAACATGTCCGCCGTGTGGAGGCAGGCACTTACTACCCTGACCTGCAGGAATGCGCCGATCTGGTGGTCGCTTTGACGGACGTTCACGTGCGCGACGTGGTGTTGGGTCTGGCGATCACGTCGGTTGCCGCACATGCCGAGCAATTGTGGCTCGTACTTACCCATGAAGTACCGTCTCCCGAACGAGCTTGGCCGGCAACACTTCTCGGGTTCTTTGCATACGTGCGCGGCGACGGGCCCCTGGCAGGTGTTGCGCTGTCGGCCGCACTGTCGGCCGATTCGGAACATACCTTGGCCGGATTGCTGGATTTATCGCTGCAATCCGGTGTGCACCCCGATGGGATCCGTGACCTTGCGGCCGTCGGATTGTCCATCGGGGAATCGCTCGGAATTGCCGGTTTGCCGCCGGCACTGCCGAGTGGAAGCTAGCGAGCAGCGTGTGAGCGGTCGCCCAGATCCTGGAGGAACTGCCATGCATCGGCGACTATGACGTCGAGATCGGTACGCGTGGGCGTCCAACCCAACTCGGCAATCGCCTTGTCGCTCGATGCGATCAGTACGGCCGGATCACCCAGCCGTCGTGACGCGTCTTCGACGTTGATCGGCAGGCCGGTGACCCGCGCACAGGCAGCGATCACCTCGCGCACGCTGAAGCCGGCACCACTTCCGAGGTTGTAGATACGGTGCTCGCCGGGAACCGAGGATTCGAGCGCCAGCAGATGCGCTTCGGCGAGGTCAAGCACGTGTATGTAGTCGCGTACCGCGGTGCCGTCCGGCGTGGGCCAGTCGGTTCCGAATACCGAGATCTTGTCTCGCTGCTCGAGTGCGACCTGAAGGACGAGCGGAATCAGGTGGGTTTCGATCACCCGGTTCTCGCCGGCGGACTTGTACGCACCCGCGACGTTGAAGTAGCGCAAGCTGGTAGCGCCGAGGCCGTGGGCGATCGAGTACGAGGTGATCGCATGATCGATCGCGAGCTTGGTCGCGCCGTACGGATTCGTAGGGCGGGTCGGAGCGGTTTCCACGATGGGGGACTGCTCCGGCTCGCCGTACGTTGCCGCGGTGGAAGAGAACACGAGCCGGGGAGTGCCGGAGACACGAATCGCCTCGAGCAGCTCGATGGTCGTGACGACGTTTCCGCGCCAGTACTTTTCGGGGTGCAGCACGGATTCGCCGACCAGCGACTGCGCAGCGAAGTGAAGTACGCCGTCGAAAACCGGAGAACCCGCATTGCCGAGGATGTCGGCGGCCAGCGCCCCCACATCCCCTTCGATGAACTCGGCACCGGCAGGCACCGCGTCGGCATTTCCGGTGGAGAGGTCGTCGATGACGACAACTTCGTGTCCACGCTCGAGCAACACAGTGCTGCACACACTGCCGACGTAACCGGCGCCGCCGGTGACCAGGAGTTTCATCTAGTTCCTCAGACCTGCTTGACCTGAACGGCGTGAGCCATTTCCTCGGACAGGTCGAACCCGCTGTGACCCGGCACGATGATGGTCACCGAGCCCGGACGGGTTTCGACCGTCACCCTGGCGTCGGGAACGACGCCGGCGTCACGCAGCTGCGCGATCACCTCGGGATCGGACTGCACGTGCTCGGCGAGTCGCCGAACGACCACAGCTGTCTGTGCGCCGTGCGGAATATCGGTCAGGCGCACCAACGTTTCGGTGGTGGCAACCGGGCCGTCGAGTCCCAACTGGTCCAAGCCCGGAATCGGGTTGCCGTATGGCGACGTCGTGGGGTTGTTCAGAACGACGACGAGCCGACGCTCGACCTCCTCGCTCATCACGTGCTCCCAACGGCATGCCTCGGCATGTACGTCTTCCCATTTGAGACCGATGACGTCCACCAGTAGGCGCTCTGCCAACCGGTGCTTACGCATGACAGAGATCGCGAGATCGCGACCCTTGTCGGTGAGTTCCAGATGTCGATCGCCGGCGACCATCAGCAAGCCGTCGCGCTCCATACGCGCAACTGTCTGGCTGACGGTGGGTCCGCTCTGTTCGAGCCGTTCGGCGATCCGCGCCCGGAGTGGGACTACGCCCTCTTCTTCCAAGTCGTAGATCGTCCGGAGATACATCTCCGTGGTGTCGACTAGATCCTTCACACTCAACCCCTTCGTCAGTTGATCATTCTACCGTTCAGTTCGTGGTTCCGGTGCCGCCTCCACTGCGGCGAGTCCAGCGCGTGTCCGAATTGGATTCGTGTCACTCGATCTCGGTCTCCGAAGCGGGCCGCGAGTGTGGTGTGCGGCACGAAACGAGAAGGAAGTAGCGTGATCCCATGACCGCGTCGATCAGATCTGACGGGGACCCCGCGGCGTCTCGAGCGAATCGAGTCGTGGTGTGGAGTCCGGAGTACCTGAGCTATCGGTGGAGCGCCGATCACCCGATGAATCCCACTCGCCTCGATCTCACGATGGCACTCTCGCGAAGCCTCGGACTTCTCGAGGGCATCGAATTTCTCGAACCGAGCGCCGCGTCCGATGCCGACCTCCTCAGAATCCACACACCGGCATATCTTGCAGCGGTCAAAGACGCGGGTAACTCTGCGAACAACGGTGTGAGCGGCCAGGATGTTCCCCACGGGCTCGGTACCGAGGACAACCCGGTCTTCCCGCACATGCACGAAGCCAGTGCGATCCTCGCCGGCGGCTCGCTGGCCGCAGCGCAGGAAATCGCTTCGGGACGTACGAGGCGCGCGGTCAGCATCGGCGGCGGCATGCACCATGCGATGGCGGATTGGGCCTCTGGATTCTGCGTCTACAACGATGCGGCGGTTGCGATTTCGTGGCTGCTCGACAACGGCTACGACCGCATCGCCTACATCGACGTCGACGCTCACCACGGCGACGGAGTGCAACATGCGTTCCTCGGGGACCCGCGGGTGCTCACGGTCTCGCTGCATCAGCACCCGGCAACCTTGTGGCCGAACACCGGATGGTCGAGCGAGGTCGGCGACGGGGCCGCCGAAGGCACTGCAGTGAACATCCCGGTGCTTCCCGGAACCGTCGACGCGTTGTGGCTGCGCGCATTTCACGCCGTCGTACCGGGGGCCATTGCTGCCTTCCGCCCGCAGATCATCATCAGCCAGTGTGGAGTCGACTCGCACCGCGAGGACCCGCTCGCGGACCTCGCTCTGACCGTCGACGGCCAGCGCGCAGCGTTCCTGGCAATGCGCGATCTTGCCGACCGCTACTCCGAGGGCCGGTGGCTGGCAGTCGGCGGCGGCGGATACGGACTGGTTCGCGTCGTGCCGAGGGCATGGACTCACCTGATCGCTGCCGCGCTCGATCGCGAGGTCGACGTCGACACAGCTGTGCCTGACGAGTGGAAGGAATCGACGAAGCTGCGAGCGCCGAGCGTCGACCTCCCGCCGACCATGGGCGACGGCGGAGATGTCGCATACACCCCGTGGGACGGCCCGGGTGGTACACCGGAGACAGGTGTCGCCTCGGTAGATCGTGCACTCACCCGAATCGACTCGGCGATCATCGCCACACGCCGCGCTTCGTTCCCGCTACTCGGACTCGACCCGGAGGATCCCCGTGACTGAACAGTCCGATACCGATGCCGGCGGCGCGAGCGACCAGGCGCCGAAGACCGACCCCGCTCACACCTATCCCCATTCGTGGGTAGTCGACGTTCTCGCCTCCGACGGCGGCGCGGTGGCGTTGCGACCCATCGTTCCCGAGGACGCGGACAAGCTCGTCGAATTCCACGGCAAACTCTCCGAGCGCACTCGGTACCTGCGCTACTTCGGCCCGTATCCCACGATGTCGGCGCGCGACGTGAAGAACTTCACGACGGTCGACCACCACAACCGCGTCGCCTTCGTGATGATGCTCGGAGACGAGATCATCGCGGTGGGTCGCTACGAGCGACTCCTCGACGTCGGTGACGGAAAGTCTGCCGAGGTCGCCTTCGTCGTCGCCGACGCACACCAGGGGCGCGGCCTCGGCCCGATCCTGCTCGAATACCTGGCAGCAGCAGCGGCTGAGAACGGCCTGACGATGTTCGTCGCCGAGGTCCTGTCCGAGAACCGCAACATGGTGACGGTGTTCCGTGAGGCGGGGTATCAGGTGAGCCGCTCGTTCGACGGTGGCGTGCTGCGACTCGAATTCGCGATCGACCCGACGGAAGCGCTTGTTTCAGTGCGTAATTCGCGTGAGCGGGCAGCTGAGGCCCGCAGCATGGGAAACGTGCTGAGTCCACGATCGGTGGCAGTGATCGGCGCATCAGCGGACCCCGCCAAGGTGGGTAACGCGGTGTTGACCAACCTGCTGCGCGGCGGATTCACCGGACCGGTCTACCCCGTCAACGCTGAGCATCGTTCGGTTCACGGGGTGCGGGCGTACCCAACTGTTCGTGACATTCCTGACGACGTCGATCTCGCCGTCGTGGCTGTACCTGCGGAATCGATCAATTCGGTACTCGACGACTGCCTCGACAAGGGCGTCAAAGCGCTGGTGGTGGTCTCGTCGGGCTTCAGTGAGAGCGGTCCGGACGGACGCTCGTCCGAACGCAAACTGGTCCATGCAGCACGCGCTCACGGAATGCGCCTCATCGGTCCGAATGCGCTGGGTGTCGCGAACAACGACCCCGCGATCTCGTTGAATGCGACTCTCGCGCCGGTCTTGCCGGTGGCAGGCAACGTGGGTTTCTTCTGTCAGTCCGGCGCGCTCGGTATCGCCATTCTCGACGAAGCCGCGCGCAGCCGAATCGGGTTGTCCGCCTTCGTTTCTGCCGGCAACCGTGCGGACGTCTCGGGCAACGACCTTCTGCAGTACTGGGATTCCGACCAGTCCACCGAAGTGGTCCTTCTCTACCTGGAGAGCTTCGGCAACCCGCGAAAGTTCTCCCGGATCGCCCGCCGAGTTGCGCGGAAGAAGCCGATCGTCGCGGTCAAGAGCGGTCGGCACGCGGTTCCGCCGGTTCTCGCCGCCACCGGAGTCGAGATCGACGATTCGATCGTCCGCGCCCTCTTCGAACAGGCGGGCGTCATCCAGGTCGGCTCCATTTCACAATTGTTCGACTGTGCCTTGCTCTTCGGATACCAGCCGTTGCCGGCGGGTCCGCGGCTTGCTGTCATCGGCAACTCGACCGCGCTCGGTGTCCTTGCCGCGGACGCCGCCCGCAGTGAAGGTTTGCAGGTCAGCGACCCGGTCGACCTTGGTGCCCAGGCGAGTCCGGAACTGTTCGCCGCTGCCGTGCGCGACGCGTTGGCGTCGTTCGACGTCGATGCCGTCATCGCCGTCTTCGTTCCTCCGGTTGCCATTCCGGTCGAGCCGTTCGCGAAAGCACTCAAAGACGCCGTCGCCGGCTCGGACAAGCCGATTCTCACGACGTTCCTCGCAGCCGAGGGTGTGCCGGACGTCCTGGCGGTCCGCGACGAAGTCGGAAACCCGACCCGCGGTTCGGTGCCGTCCTACCCAGGGCCGGAGCGCGCCGCACTGGCGTTGGCGAGGGCCTGGCGTTACGCGGAGTGGCGTAGCAAGCCTGCGTCGAAGGTTGTTCGCCCCGCGGGAATCGACTCCGAACGAGCCCAGAAGATGGTGGCCGCCTGGCTTGAAAACTCGCCTGGCCGTTGGCTTTCGGACGTCGAAGCAGCAGCTCTTCTCGAGTGCTACGGGGTTGCAGTCGTCGAATTCCGTTCGGTCCTGAGCGAAGACGAAGCTGTAGAGGCAGCGGATGCTGTCGGCTACCCGGTCGCGGTCAAGGCAACCGGCGAAATGTGGCGCCACCGACCGGATCTGGGCGGCGTCAGGCTGGATCTGAGTGGGCCGGAATCGGTGCGCCTCGCTTACCGAGATCTTGCGGCCGCATCGGGTGAACCGCTGCTGCACGTGCAGAAAATGGCAACCAAGGGCATCGGGTGTGTGGTTGGTGTCCAAGACGACCCGTCGTTCGGTTCGCTGATCTCATTCGGTCTCGCCGGTGTGATCTCCGATCTCCTCGGGGACCGTGCCTATCGCGTACTGCCGCTCACGGAAGACGCTGCTACGGAGTTGATCGACGCACCCAAGGCAGCGCCGCTGCTCTCCGGATATCGCAACGCCGTTCCGGTCAACAAGGGTGCCTTGGTCGATCTGGTCCAGCGGATCTCGGCGCTGGCCGACGACATTCCGGAAGTCCGCGAACTGGCCTGTGAGCCGGTACTTGCTTCGGCTACCGGCGCGGAGATCACCGATTCGCGAGTACGCATCGGGCCAGAGCCGAGCGCAATCGACCTGGGGCCCAGGCGTCTGCGGTAGGTACAACGAACAACACCGGCCATCGCACATTCCCGAGGGGGAGGGAATAAGCGGTGGCCGGTGCTTTGTGCGGTGCGTCAGCGCGAGTGGTGTGGCGCGCTGACGCACGTGCTGTGTTGTTTGATCAGCTCGCGTAGGAACGCAGTTTCTCGGCGCGATCGCCGACGCGGAGCTTGCCCATGACCTCACGCTCGATCTGACGAACCCGCTCACGCGAGAGGCCGAAGAGCTTGCCGATCTGATCGAGTGTGCGAGGCTGGCCGTCGTCGAGACCGTAGCGAAGTCGGATGACCTGCTGCTCGCGCTCGTCGAGCGTCCCGAGCACGCTGCGCACATCGCTGTGCAGCAGACCGGCGATGACGGCGTTCTCCGCCGAAGTCGCCTCGGAATCTTCGATGAAGTCGCCCAAGGGTGCTTCTTCGTCGTTACCGACGGGCATGTCCAGGCTTACCGGGTCGCGGCTGTGGTCGAGCAGGTCCGCGATCTTGTGCGCCGGGATGCCCGACTCTTCGGCCAACTCGTCGTCCGTCGCTTCGCGCCCGAGCTGCTGGTGCAGTTCACGCTTGATGCGGGCGAGCTTGTTGACCTGCTCCACGAGGTGGACTGGGAGCCGGATGGTGCGGCTCTGATCAGCCATTCCGCGGGTGATCGCCTGACGGATCCACCAGGTGGCGTACGTCGAGAACTTGAAGCCCTTGGCGTAGTCGAACTTCTCCATGGCACGGATGAGTCCGAGGTTGCCTTCTTGAATGAGATCGAGGAGCGGCATTCCGCGGCCGGTGTAGCGCTTGGCCAGCGACACGACGAGTCGCAGGTTCGCTTCCAGGAGGTGGCTACGCGCCGACTGTCCCTCGCGAACGATCGTTGCGAGATCCCTCTTCTTGGCGACTGTCAGGCGCTTTCCCGTGGCAAGGACGTGGCTGGCGTACAGCCCCGCTTCGATTCGCTTCGCCAGTTCGACCTCGTCTGCTGCTGTCAGCAGTGCAGTACGACCGATCCCGTTCAGGTAGACGCGGACCAGGTCTGCGGCCGGGCTCTGGGCGTCCAGATCTGCGGCGCTCGGACGAATGCGAGTAGTGGTGCTGGGGCTTGTCATGACTTGCCTCCCTATCGGCGGTCTCTCACACAGTTCAACGTGTGAGAGTTCCGGGAAAGTTCCCGCGCCGATTTCCGCTAAAACGCCGTGACCTGCAGTTATTTCCCAGTCGTCCTGAGAAGTTGCTGAGAACACAAAAATCTGCAACTCACCGGGAACTCAGTTCGTGACGGGAAGCACCAACCCGTGCCGGACAAGCGAGACCAGCAATGTGACGACGGCCTCACGTAGCTGGTCCGGGTCTTCGCCGTTCGCCGCGGCGAGAAGTTCGACCAGTTCGTCGACCACCAGTCCGTCCGCTCGGAGCCCGGCCAGCAGCGCAGCACCGAGTTCGTCGATCTCGTGCTGCCAGTGCGGTCCGTTGCCGCGGTGCACACGCGTGACCACTTGCTGCCATCCCTCGTCGCCGGGGAGGTAGACGCGTTCGAGAGCCGTGTCCGGATCCAGGACGAATCGCTCCTCGAGGACGTCGTGTTCACGCAACCAGGCAAGACGGTCGAAGTAAGCGAGCGCCTCGGCCCCGAGCGGGTCCGAGAAGCCGTGCATGAGGTCCTCGGCCATCAGGTCGGTGGGGGAGTCGGTGCGGCGAAGGAACACGAAACCGAAGCCGACGCCCTCGACATCGGCTTCTTCGAGGTGATCCAGCCAGGCGTTTGCTCTCGATGCCGATTCCGGATCTCGCGGATCCTGCCCGCCGTCCTTGAGCCACGTGCCGACGTACAGAGCTGGGTCCGCCACGTCGCGCTGCACCACCCAGGCGTCGACGCCGTGCGCCGGCAGCCACGACGCGATCCGCGAACGCCAGTCCTGTCCTTCGATGTGCACCCACGAGGCCAACAGTGCTGCCGTGCCGCCGGGGTTCAGATAGTCGATCGAGCGCGAGATCATCAATTCGCTCGCACCGTCGAGATCGAGGCCGGAATCGCGGTACGTGTGATGGACGCGTGCCTCGCCGACGACAAACGGGGGATTGGCGACCACCTGGTCGAAGGTTCGACCCTCGACGGGTTCGAACCAGGACCCCTGAAGCAGTTCGACGTCCAGTCCGTTGAGCGCCATGGTTGCGGCCGTGAGGTCGACGGCGCGTTGATTGATGTCGGTTGCGGTGACCGAATCCGCGTATGTGTTCGCGTGCAGGGCTTGGATGCCGCATCCCGTACCGAGGTCGAGCACGCTGCCGACCTTCGCGGTGGGCGTGGCCTGCAGCAAGGACAGTGACGCATGTCCGACTCCCAGCACGTGATCGGCCGTGGCCTTCTTGGGACGGATTCCGCCGTCGAGATCCGAGATCACCCAACGGTCGCCGTCGCCGACGTCGATGGGGCGAAGATCGACCGCGGCCCGCACGAGCGGATTCTCGCTGTCGAAGTTTTCACCTTCGAGCAGGCCGGCGTCGACGCACTGCGCAATTGTCAGCGGAGTCAACGCCGCGGCGACGTCGCCTGCTGGGCAATCATCGGCGAGAAGGAACAGTCTGATGAGAACGCCCAGGTCCCCGAGTTCTCGGGTGGCGCGGCGCACGGGTACCGGCTCACTTCGGCCGAGAGCGGCGTGAACTTCGGGACCCAATGCCTCGAGCATGGTTCCCGTGTCGAATCGATTGCGAAGCAGGGCCTCACGCAGCGCAGGGGTGATGGACAGGAGCGTTTCGCTTCTCACCCCGTCATTCTCGCAGGCGGAACTTGTCAGCCTTCGATGGTGTGGTGCGTCGCGGATTCGATCTCGCCTGCGGTCTTCTTTCGTCCGTCGTATCGGCTCGGTTCGTCCTTGGTGCGCGGTGGTCGGTCGTTGGCGATCAGGACGGCGATCCAGGGAAGCGGAATGGATGCACCGATGATGAGCATCGAGATCCAGGCGTTGGCCCAGATGCCGTACGCGATCGCCGCGAGGATCAACGCCGGGAACCGGAAGGACATGATGATCATGTACTTGCGCACTCGGGCTTTGTGCTGTTCTTCGACGGACTTCTGCGCTTCGGTGATCAGTACGGGATTATCGGGAGTCCCGGCCTCGTCGGACCTGCCGAACGCGCCATTTCGTGCCATGACTCCACTGTTCCACTCTCGGCCGACAATTGCACACGACCCGTGGGTCGCACCGCTGTGACGGAGACGGCATTATTGGAGGGGTGAGCACTCAAACCAAGGAACGTCCCGACGTCTCCACCGACGAAACGACCGACGACGACACCCCGAAGTTCTTCCACTATGTGAAGAAGAACAAGATCGCCGAGAGCGCCGTCATGGGAACCCATGTCGTCGCGCTGTGCGGCGAGGTGTTTCCCGTGACGAAGTCCGCCAAGCCGGGATCACCGGTGTGCCCGGACTGCAAGAAGATTTACGAAGGACTCCGTAAGGGCGACTGACCTCGGGTCACGCGAGCGGGAGTACTTCCGGAGCTCGGCGGATCGACAGCCTCGACGCAGTCGGCCGCCGGGCTCTTCGCGTCTGCGTGCGGTTCATCGCAGGGATCTTGGTCGGCGCACGAGTTCTGGCGCGACTCCGTTTGTCTGCTGCGGGGCCGCCCGTACGAGGGGACTGTGGCCGGATCCGCTTTGTCGCCCGAGATGCGGATCGGGCTGGTGGCCAGGTGCCAGGTCAGGTTGGTGACCGGACCGGTCTCGTCGTCGGTGTTCTGAGCCGCAAGCCACTCTCGCATCTGCTCCATCCGAGTGGCACGAGCCGGCCAGAACTCCTGAACCGTCGCGTTGAACTCGGCGCCGAGGACGACGGCGAAACCGAGGAAGAACGTGAAGAGCAGAAATGCGATCGGCGTTGCCAGTGCGCCGTACGTGTAGCCGGTGCTGGTGACAAATCCCAGGTACCAGCGCAATCCGGTACTGGCGGCCATGAAGAACACACCGGCGACCAGCGCGCCCGCGAGCAGCCGATGCCACGGCAGCGACTTCGGTAGAGCGACTTTGTAGAGCGTCGTGAGGCCGATGATCACCAGCAGACCGACAGCGGGGTAGTAGAACGTGTCGACCAGATTCGAGCCGACCACGTACCAGGAGGCCGGCAGTGCTCGCCCGACGAGCGTCGGCCCGAGAGCTACCAGCGGCAGAATGAACACAGCCATCACCAGGAACATCACGTAGAGCAGCAGGGCGAAGATGCGCTGCCAGATGGGATTGCGTGCATCCTGCTGACCGTGTGCTTCCACGATCGAGTCGACGAACGTACTGATCGCCGACGATCCCGCCCACAGGGAGAGCAGGAAGCCCACCGAGATGATCTCCGGTCGTCCGCGCTGAAGGACGTCCGTCACCGTCGGGCGGATGATCTGGTCGACGACGCTTTCGCTGAAGATCGTTCCGCTGAACGTGACGATCTTGGATTCGATGATCTCGACGGTGTTGGGTCCGAACCACCCACCGATGTAGCCGATCATTCCGAGAAGGCCCAGCAGCAGGGGAGCCAGTGACAGCGTTTGCCAGAACGCGGCCGTAGCCGCCTTTCCGAAGATGGAATCGTCCCAGGCCTTGCTCAGTGTGCGACCGATCAACTGCCCGGTGCGGCGTAGCGGATGCCATCTGCGGTGGTGCAGATCACTTCCGCTCGACTTCTCGCCTCGCGCTTCACTCATGATGTCTCCAGCATCCCTGACGACACACCCGGTTGCCCAACCATGGCGCCGACGTGTCGCACATTTCTGAGACAATTCGCGTGCAGGTCGGCAGGATGCGAGAACAGCGAAACCTCGCCGGCCGGAGTGAGAACGGCCATGAGTACGCGCTTCGAGTGCGGCTTTCGTCGGTGGCGGCGGCTAGGCTCGTCGCCGGACATTGATGAAAATTCGAGGAGCGCGAGACAACAGTGCGATTCCAGTGGAGGCGCGGCCTATGACGTCTGAGACCGTGGCAGCCGAGTTCGGCAATTCGTCCGAACCCGCCGGAGCTCAATCCGCGGGAACCCAACCTGGCGCCCCTACCGGTTCCCTTCGTGCATGGCAGCGCCGTGCACTGACCAAGTACCTTTCCAGCAGTCCGCGTGACTTTCTGGCGGTCGCAACGCCTGGAGCAGGTAAGACCACCTTCGCTCTGCGGGTAGCTTCGGAATTGCTCCGTGACCGGACGGTCGACCAGATAACCGTCGTGGCGCCGACCGAGCACCTCAAGCACCAGTGGGCGGAGTCCGCTCAGCGATCCGGCCTGGCATTGGACTCGCGGTTCTCCAACTCGACCGGCCAGACCTCGAGTGACTATCACGGCGTCGTGCTGACCTACGCCCAGGTTGCCTCGCACCCGTCGAAGCACCGTGTGCGCACCGAGGGCCGCAAGACGCTGGTCATCCTCGACGAGATCCACCACGGCGGCGACGCCAAGAGCTGGGGCGACGCCATTCGTGAGGCGTTCGGCGACGCGACCAGGCGTCTCGCACTGACCGGAACTCCGTTCCGCAGTGACGACAGTGCCATTCCTTTTGTCGAGTACGAGCCGGACAAGGAAGGTCTGCTCCGCTCGAAAGCCGATCACTCCTACGGATATTCGGATGCCCTCAAGGACGGCGTGGTTCGCCCCGTCGTGTTTCTCGCCTACTCGGGCGAGGCGCGGTGGCGAAACAACGCCGGCGAGGAATTCACCGCTCGGCTCGGCGAGCCGCTGAGCGCCGAGCAGACGACTCGGGCATGGCGTACGGCCTTGGACCCTGCCGGCGACTGGATTCCTGCCGTGCTGCAAGCAGCAGACACCCGTTTGGCGCAGCTGCGCAGTACGGGTATGCCCGATGCCGGTGGACTTGTCATCGCGACGGACCAGACGGTGGCCCGCGAGTACGCGAAGGCGTTGACAGCGATCACCGGCGAACAGCCGGCCGTCGTGCTGTCCGACGACCCCACCGCGTCCAAGCGAATCGCCGAATTCGGTGCGAGCGACCAGAAATGGATGGTCGCGGTGCGCATGGTGTCCGAGGGCGTCGACGTTCCCCGTCTGGCGGTCGGTGTGTACGCGACCAGCGCGTCGACCCCGCTGTACTTCGCTCAGGCGATCGGGCGCTTCGTGCGTTCGCGTCGTAAGGGCGAAACTGCCAGCGTCTTCCTGCCGTCGGTGCCGGTGCTTCTCGACCTTGCTGCACAGCTCGAGGCTCAGCGTGACCACGTACTCGGCAAGCCGCATCGTGAGAAGGACGGCCTCGAAGACGACCTGCTCGCCGATGCGAACAAGCAGAAGGACGAGCTGGGCGAGGAGGAGAAGGCGTTCACGTCCCTGGGCGCCGATGCCGAACTCGACCAGGTGATCTACGACGGATCGTCCTTCGGTACCGCGACATTCGCCGGAAGTGACGAGGAAGCCGACTACCTCGGTCTGCCAGGCCTACTCGACGCCGATCAGATGCGGGCATTGCTGCGTCAACGCCAGCAGACACAGGTCGAGGCCAACTCGGCCAAGGCCGCCGCACCGCAACCCACGGCGGCAGTGGTATCCGATCGAGCGGCCACGGCAGATCAGCTCGGAGCGCTCCGCAAAGAGCTGAACGGGTTGGTGGCGATGAACGTTCACCGCACCGGCAAACCACACGGCATCATTCACGCGGAACTTCGCCGAGTGTGCGGAGGCCCGCCGACGGCCATCGCGACTGTCGATCAGCTGACCGAGCGCATCGCGATCCTACGCAGCTGGTAGCAGCCGATACCGGTCCCGTACGCTTCGCGTGCTTGCGGCCCCGGAACGGCAGAACGGGCGATCACAGTAACTGTGATCGCCCGTTCTGGCGTTCATGGCGCGCCTCGTGAAGAGGCCACCCCCGGCTGACAGGTCAGATTGCGGGTTCGCTTTCGGAGACGACGGCATTCATCTCGCGAAGTCGATCCGCGTGTTCGGTTGCGTGGTGTCCGCAGAAGAGAAGCTCGCCGCCGGTGGGAAGCACGGCGCGTACGCGTGCTCCGGCACCGCACCGGTCGCACCGGTCGGCAGCGGTCAACTGTGGGCTGGTCAGTGTTCCGGGCATGACTCCTCCGTACTGGCTTTGCGGCATTCGGGCCGCGTGCCTGGGGCCTGGTCCGCCGCGTCGGAATGGCGCGGTAGATCCACTCTTACAGACGTTTGGGGTTTACGGGTTGTTCCCGAAGGCGTTTCTTAGTGTTGTGTCTCACTGGAAATGCGCTGGACAGGCATTCTCGGGTGAAGATTGTTCGCTGACAGCTGATTCGAATCGCCGACCTCAGCCCGATATTCTGGGCGGATGAACCCGGGACGCGAACCACTTGTCGACGAGAGCGTCGAGTTGCTCCACATGTGCACGCGCGAGGAATGGGCGCGGGCACAACAGCACGGCGAACGTATCCCCGACGGATTCGAGGCGGAGGGATTTGTTCACATGTCGACTCCGGCGCAAGTTCATCTCCCGGCGAATCGGATCTTCGCCGGCCGCGACGACATAGTCCTTCTCGCCATCGATCCGGCCCTGCTCGGTGGTCAGGTCAAGTACGAACCGGGCGTCCCTTCTGACCCGGAATCGATGCGATTCCCGCATCTGTACGCCCCGATTCCGGTCACAGCCGTCACCGCTGTCGTCGAGTATCTTCCGGACGAGAACGGCGTGTTTTCGCCGGTTCGGTAGGTCGCCGGTTCGCTCGCCGCGAAGTGCTCCCGGCGGATTGTGGCCCTCACGCGATGCAGGTCGCCGATCGGCGCTACCGTTGGTATATGAACGTAGAAGTCACCCCACTACCGGGGATCGGGACGCGCAAGGATTTTGTTCTGTCTTCCGGTCGTCGCGTGGGTGTCGTCACCCATCGGGACGGTCATACCGACCTCATCGTGTCCAAGGCAGACGACCCTGACGCGTGTGCTGCCTCGCTGCCTCTGACCACAGAGGAAGCGGCAGCGCTCAGCAATCTCCTGGGTGCCCCACAGCTCGTTGCGCAGCTCGAAGAAGAGCACCGTGACCTTCCGGGCATTCGAACCAAACAGCTCTACATCAAGGACGGTTCGCGCTACGACGGGCAGACCCTCGGGGACACCGGCATGCGCACGCGTACCGGAGTCTCCATCGTCGCCGTCATGCGTGCCGGACAGGTCAGCCCGTCCCCGAACCCCGACTTCACCTTCACCGGGGGAGATCTTCTCGTAGCAGTCGGAACGCCGGACGGTTTGGCCGCAGCGGCAAAAATCTTGGCCAACGGCTGACTGGCGCGTGGACACAACCACCCTCGCACTGATCGAACTCGGCGCGGTCTTCTTCGCGCTCGGACTGCTCGGACGACTCGCTGCTCGCGTGGGGATGTCGCCGATCCCGTTCTACTTGATCGGCGGCCTGTGCTTCGGACAGGGCGGTTTCATCCAACTCGGAGACATCGGCGAGTTCTCCCATCTGGCAAGTGAGATCGGGATCGTCCTGCTCTTGTTGCTGTTGGGGCTCGAATACACCGCAGCCGAGCTCGTGACCGGTCTCAAACGCTCACGCGTAGCGGGCATCGTCGACATCGTCCTCAACGCGACTCCCGGCGCGGTGGTCGGCTTGATTCTCGGCTGGGGCGTCGTGGGGGCGACGGTCATGGCCGGCGTCACCTACATCTCGTCTTCGGGAATCATCGCCAAGGTGCTCAGCGACCTGGGGCGCCTCGGTAACCGCGAAACACCGGTCGTGCTGTCGATTCTGGTGTTCGAAGACCTGGCGATGGCGCTGTATCTGCCGATTCTGACCGCGATGCTTGCGGGCGTCAGCTTCATGGGCGGGCTCGAAGCGGTCGGGATCTCGTTGTTGGTCATCACCGTGGTTCTTGTTGTGGCCCTGCGATACGGGCGGTACGTCTCCGCGCTCCTCGACAGTCCCGACAGTGAGACGCTCCTGCTCAAGCTGCTCGGTGCCGCACTGTTGGTTGCCGGCATCAGTTCGGCGATGCAGGTGTCGGCGGCGGTGGGCGCGTTCCTCCTCGGGATCGCGATCTCGGGGTCGACGGCGCACAATGCCAGTCGCGTGCTCGAGCCCCTTCGAGATCTGTTCGCTGCAATGTTCTTCGTGGTCTTCGGTCTCAACACCGATCCCAGTTCCATTCCGCCCGTCCTCGGGTGGGCTGCGATCCTGGCCGTCGTCACCGCGATCACCAAGCTGATCACCGGCGCCTGGGCGGCCAGACGTCAGGGTGTCGCGCGAATGGGTCAAGCCCGCGCCGGTGCCGCCCTGATCGCCCGCGGTGAGTTCTCCATCATCATCGCCGGGCTGGCGGTGTCCGCGGGTGCGGTCGACGCCGAACTGGCGGCATTGGCAACGGCTTACGTGCTCCTGATGGCGGTCATCGGTCCAGTGGCGGCAAGAGTTATCGAACCGGTTGCCTCGTTGTACATCAAGGTTCGTACGAAGTCCTGATTGCGGCCCTATTCTGTCCGGATGTCGAACAGAATCGCCCGTCCCGCCGCGACAGTCCTGTGCGCGGTGATCCTCTCGTGCGGTCCGGTGCCGGCGCTCGCCGGGGGAATACCCGCGCTCGAACAAGCCGGACCTGCAGCTGCGCAGGTTGCCGCAGACCGATCGCTGCATCTCGAGGGTGCGTCGAACGCACGTGACATCGGCGGCTACGTCACCGAGGAGGGGCGGACCGTTCGGTGGGGGAAGGTGTTTCGCTCGAATGCCCTCGACAAGCTGACGCCGTCGGATCTCGCGTCGTTGAGCGAACGCGGAGTGGAATCGGTGGACGACTTCCGCACGGTCGTCGAACGGACGCTCTCGCAAGACCGCATTCCGAACGGGGCACGAACCAACTGGTTCGACGTCATCGGAACCAACCCCGCCAACCTCCCGGCCCTGGTGGACATGCCCACGATGTACGCGTTGATGGCGACCGATCCGGGGGCGAGCCGCGCATTCCACGATGCTCTGGTGAACGTCGCGAACACCGAGGGTGCAGTCCTCTACCACTGCTCGGCGGGCAAGGACCGTACCGGCTGGATGACTGCGGTTCTACTGACCCTCCTCGGCGTGAGCCGCGCCGACGTGAACGCCGACTACATGCTCAGCAACCAGTACCTCACCGGACCTCGCACCGGGAGTGCGTTCATCGACGGCGTCGAACAGTCGTGGCTGGACACGTCTTTCGCCACGGTGGATCGGGTGTACGGCAACTTCGACAACTACGTCCGGGACGGCCTGCAGTTGAGCGACGGGGACATCGCACAACTCCGGGACACACTCTTGGCCTGAGGCGGCAAACGAAGAAGAGCCGCTCTCCGGAAATCCGGAGAGCGGCTCTTCTTCGCGTAGCTGGTGTGACTAGTCGAGGTAGTCGCGCAGAACCTGCGAACGCGACGGGTGGCGCAGCTTCGACATCGTCTTCGATTCGATCTGACGGATACGCTCACGCGTGACGCCGTAGACCTGTCCGATTTCGTCTAAAGTCCTCGGCTGGCCGTCGGTGAGGCCGAAGCGCAGGCGAACCACGCCGGCTTCGCGCTCGGACAGCGTCTCGAGTACCGACTGCAGCTGATCCTGCAGCAAAGTGAACGAGACGGCGTCGACTGCGACAACAGCTTCGGAGTCCTCGATGAAGTCACCGAGTTGGCTGTCGCCCTCGTCGCCGATGGTCTGGTCGAGAGAGATCGGCTCACGCGCGTACTGCTGGATTTCCAGCACCTTCTCCGGCGTGATGTCCATTTCCTTGGCAAGCTCTTCCGGCGTGGGCTCACGGCCCAGGTCCTGGAGCAGCTCACGCTGGATACGGCCGAGCTTGTTGATGACCTCGACCATGTGCACCGGGATGCGGATGGTGCGAGCCTGGTCGGCCATTGCGCGGGTGATGGCCTGACGGATCCACCACGTAGCGTAGGTCGAGAACTTGTAACCCTTGGTGTAGTCGAACTTCTCGACTGCACGGATCAGACCGAGGTTGCCTTCCTGGATGAGGTCCAGGAACGCCATGCCGCGGCCCGTGTAGCGCTTGGCCAGCGAGACGACCAGGCGAAGGTTGGCCTCGAGGAGGTGGTTCTTGGCGCGGTTGCCGTCGCGGCAGATCCAGCTCATGTCGCGTCGCTGAGCTGCAGGCAACTTCTCGCCCTTGTCAGCAAGATCCTGCATGATCTGCACGGCGTAGAGGCCGGCTTCGATGCGCTTGGCCAGTTCGACTTCCTCTTCGGCGTTGAGGAGTGCGACCTTGCCGATCTGCTTGAGGTAAGCGCGAACCGAGTCGGCGGACGCCGTCAGTTCGGCGTCCTTGCGTGCCTGGCGGAGAGCCTCGGACTCTTCCTCGTCCCAGACGAAGTCGCCGGAAGCCTTGTCCTTCTCGGACGGCTCTGCAGCGGTCTCTTCGTCTTCGCCGACTGCTACGACCTCGACGACATCGGACTCGACCTCGGCAAGGTCGCCGTCCGTGATGTCGATGTCTTCCAACTCGACATCGCCGTCTTCGGCATCAGGATCGCCGGCCTTCTTGGGGCTGGCCTTCTTAGCTGCTGCCTTCTTGGCCGGAGCTTTCTTGGCCGGAGCCTTCTTTGCTGCTGCCTTCTTGGCGGGAGCCTTTTTCGCCGGAGCCTTCTTGGCTGCCGGAGCGGTGACGGTGGCCGCCTCCACGGCTGGAGATTGTGGCTCTGACTCTGATGGAGAATCAGCAGTCTGACGTGTATCGGTGGCTGCCACGTACGCCCTTTCGTGACGGTGTCGTGCGGCGTCACGCCAGAGTGGTGATCCGGCGGAGAGGTCAATGGTTGTTGGCCGGCGCGCAGCCGGACTTCACCATTGTAACGACTCTCAGGAAACTCTTACGTCACGGCGGGCCGTAACAGGTAGATTTTCCGCTTTTCACGTGCAGGTTTTCTCATCCGGCGACGGGGGCCGGCCTGGTCAGTCCGACCGACGCGAGCGCAGCTCCGGCGATTCCCGCGGTGTTGAGGAGGGTGGCGGGGACGACCTTCGTGCGGTTGGTCAGGTGCGGAATCCACTTCTCGTGCTTGCGGCTGATTCCGCCTCCGGCGATGAAGAGATCAGGCCACAGCAGGTTCTCGAAGGTGGTCAGAACTCGGGAGACCTCGACCGCCCACTCCTTGTAGCTCCAGTCCTTTTTTTCCTTCACCGACGACGCCGCTCGATGCTCGGCTTCCTTGCCGTCGACCTCGAGGTGGCCGAACTCGGTGTTGGGCAACAGAACTCCGTTGTGCAACACGGCAGATCCGATTCCGGTGCCGAAGGTCAAGAGGATCACGACGCCGGAGGTGTCCTTGCCCGCTCCGAACGAGTCCTCGGCAATTCCGGCGGCGTCGGCGTCGTTGAGGACGGTGACTTCGCGCCCGCCCAGGGCCTTGCCGAAGAGCGCGGCCGCGTCGGTGTCGATCCAGGACTTGTCGATGTTCGCGGCGCTGCGCGCGACGCCGCCGGTCACGACAGCGGGCAACGTGATGCCGACCGGCCCGGTCCACTTTGCTTGCTCGACGATCTCGGCCACAGTGCCCGCGATCGCATCGGGAGTGGACGGCTGCGGGGTCAGGATCTTGATGCGGTCACCGATCATTTCCCCGGTGCTCAGGTCGATCGTGCCGCCCTTGACGCCGCTGCCGCCGACGTCGATCCCGAAACCTGTGGTTGTCATCGTCCTGCGCTCCTGAGTGTCGAATTCGAGGTCACGATCTACCGTTGCAAACACTAACCCGAACAAGGACTCGGGCGCGTGCGACTCCAGGCGTTCGAGTGGTGCCCCTCGGTAGAGATGTGTTGCGATGGTCCGGTGCGCCCTTCAGAAAGAACGTTGCCCGACTTTTCCGCCGATTCTCTGGACCCCGCACAATTGCGGGCAGTTGCCGTAGCCGTCGCCGAACGCGCAGCCGAACACGTCCGCGTGCGTCGGCCCGAGGTATTCGGCCTGGTGGGTTCCGGTGCCTCCGAGGGTGGTTCGGTTGCTGCGAAGAGCACGCCGACCGATCCCGTCACGGTGGTCGATACCGAAACCGAACAGGTGATTCGCGACCTTCTGGCGCAATTGCGCCCTGCAGATTCGATCTTGGGTGAGGAAGGTGGCGGAGACACGGACGATTCCGCGGGAGTTCGATGGGTTGTCGATCCCATCGACGGCACGGTGAATTTTCTCTACGGAATCCCCGCGTTCGCCATTTCGGTGGCCGTACAGATCGACGGGATCTCAGTGGCCGGGGCTGTCGTCGACGTGTCGCTGGAAACAACGTATTCCGCGCACCGGGGCGGCGGCGCAACCATGGCCACGGCCGACGGCGTCGTCAGCGAACTGCACGCCAATGAGGTGACCGAACTGTCAATGGCTCTGTTGGCCACCGGTTTCGGCTACGGAGCGGACCGCCGAAAGGTGCAGGGCACCTTGATCGGGCAGATCCTGCCGCAGGTTCGCGACATCCGACGCATAGGTTCGGCTGCTTTGGATCTGTGCATGGTTGCCACCGGCCGGGTCGACGCTCACTTCGAGCACGGGCTGAGTCCGTGGGACTGGGCCGCGGGCTCCCTGATCGCTTCCGAAGCGGGCGCCGTGATCAACGTCCCGGCGCCCAATTCCACGTCGGCCGACGGCGATGTCGTCTATGCGGTGGCTCCGGCGATCGCCGAGCAGTTCGCGCACATGCTCAGTTCGATCGGCGCAGATCAGCCGATTCCGAGCTGAGGCCGAACCGGGTTTGTCAGCAGCGCGCCGTGCGCGCTGCTTTGAGCAGTGCGATGTCCATCGGAGCGACTTCGGCGTTTGCGGGCTGCTCGGCCAGAGCATGCAGGATCGCGGTGGCGTCGGTGTTGGGGGTCAGGGCGCCCTTGTTGTAGGTGCCGAGAGCCAGGTCGACGGTGTCGTCGCCGCGGCCGTCCTGGACCAGTTCGGCGCAGGGGGCGACCAGCCAGACGGAACTGGCGGCGGCGAGGCCGTTCGCTCCGAAGCGGATCTGACCCTGGCACTCCATGTTCTGGTCGACGTAGACGGGGTCGTTTCCGACCTGGACGTCCGGCGCGCTGGAGAAGCCGAACTCGCTCAGTTGCGCTGCCACCTGGGCGGCCTGACCGTGTTCGCCGTTGGCGTTGAACACACGAACCTTGGTGGCCGCCAGGGGAGCGGGATCCACGTCGAGCAGCTTCGAACGGTCGACGACGGTTCCCAGCGGTAGTGGCGCCGCTGCCGAGGGATCGGAGGAAGGCTGCGGGAGGTTGCAGGCGACGGTGTCACTGACTTCTGCCTCGGCGCTCAGGATGCGGACCCACAAGACACTGCCGATCAATGCGAGTACCGCGAACACGGCGATCACCGGCCACGCGCGCCGACGGCGGAACGGACGTCCCTGGTCATCGGTAGAGCTGCCTTCGGTGATCAGAGAAACCACGGTATCCCTCGACTTTCTTGACGAAACTTCTAATTCGCCATCGGGCCGAGCGGCGCCGGCATGACGTTCGGTGCCTACCTTAGAGGGCTTGTGTGACGACACAGCCGAAGCGCGGCTCGACGCGTCGGGCCGCTGGCGATCGCCCAACGGTAGTTGGGCAACTAGCGGCCAGTTTCTACCCGGATCCGGTCTGAAAATGTCGCCGAAAGGTCACAGCTTGCTCTTGCCTTGGTGACAATTCGCAGTCATTTTTCGGAAATTTCCGATTCGGTTACTACTTTCGTGCTCACGTCGGCTACTGTCTGGCGGCCCAGGTCGTTCAACTGGGCATCGGCCGGACGCCGAAATGACAACCAAATGAGGCGCAGATCACGTTCTCGGAAGGAACTTCCGGGCACTAATTCCAGTCCTGCAGCGTTATGCAGCGACAGGGAATGATCTGGATGCCACGGCGGTTTCCATGCGCATCAAGGATCTACCGGATTCTCGGCGCACACGGGACCGGGATACACGAAGAGGATGGGGTAGACGAGATGGCAACTGACTACGACGCACCGAGGCGTACAGAGTCCGACGAGGTTTCGGAGGACTCTCTCGAGGAGCTGAAGGCGCGACGCAACGAAGCGCAGTCAGCCGTCGTCGACATCGACGAGACGGACACCGCGGAGTCCTTCGAGCTGCCGGGTGCCGACCTTTCCGGCGAGGAACTCTCGGTTCGAGTTGTTCCGAAGCAGGCAGACGAGTTCACGTGTTCGAGCTGCTTCCTGGTTCATCACCGCAGCCGCCTGGCCAGTGATGCCAACGGACAGCTCGTATGCATGGACTGCGCTGCCTGATCTCCCTTCCCGGTGGTCGACCCGTCAGCTCGCGGGTCGACCAAGGGTCGGGAAGTACTGCTTTGCTGTGACCGCGCTGGTCAGCGATCCAGCGCAGCCAGCAGATCGGCGGGACGACGTGTGCTCACCAGCCAGTACGGCGTGGGATCCTCCGGGTCGTCGAGCACGATCAACACCATTGTCTTGACCCATGGGCGATGTTGGACGAACGCCGACGGATCGAGTTGGCGCCCCATCGCCGCACTCTTTGCGGAAGCCGGCACTGCTGCCGCCCGCGAAATCAGTTCGACCGGCAGGTGGGCTCGACCCACGTGCAGTTCTTTCACCCCTGCTGTCTCCACCACCTCGACGCGCATCCGGCTGAGCCAGAATGCCGCCCAGATCGGGATGGGGAGCAGCACGACGTACGCCAGGTACGAGAGAAGCCCCGGGCGGCCCATGTGGACCTCGGCCGCGAGGAGTCCGGCTACGGCCAGCCCGGCGATCCACCACCAGATCGGCACCCACAGGCGCTCGGAGAACAGCGTCGTGGACGGGGGCGTTGTGGTGGCGACGTCAGGTCGAGATGTTTCGGGCACCTGTCAAGGATAGTCCGTCGCTACGAGTAGTCTTGGCCCACGTGAGCGACCATCTCTCCATCGCCTTGAAGCGACTGGATCCAGACCTGCCCGTTCCACAGCGTGCGCATCCCGGAGATGCGGGTGTGGATCTGTGCTCCACCAGCGATGTCACCATCGAACCCGGCCACCGAACACTGGTCGGAACGGGGATCGCGATCGCTTTGCCGGTGGGCACCGTCGGGTTGATCCATCCGCGTTCCGGACTTGCCGCAAAATCGGGACTGTCGATCGTGAACGCGCCCGGAACCGTGGACGCGGGATACCGGGGCGAACTCAAGGTCTGCTTGATCAATCTCGATCCGGCCACAGCCATCGACATCCGCCGCGGTGACCGAATCGCTCAGCTCGTGGTTCAACGAGTCGAACTTCCGGTTTTCGAGGAAGTCGAGTCGCTGGACGACACGACCAGAGGAACCGGAGGCTACGGTTCCAGCGGCGGTCACGCGATACTCGATACCGATGCGCCTGGCGCGGTCGTCGGAGAGGGAGTCTGAATCATGTTCGGACGCAAGAAGAAGACAGACGTCGACGAGGAACCCACCAGCTTCTTCGGTGACGAGAACGACGAGTCGGTGGAGATCGACGAGGTCGAAGACGATCTCGATGTCGCCGGCGACGAGTTCGGCGACGAATCGGAAGGCCCTTACGACATCACGGAGATCGATTCCGATGATCCGACGGCAGGCCGTGACGGTCAGCGCCTGGATCTCGGTTCCGTTCTGGTGCCGATGCCGACCGGCGGACAGTTGCAGGTCGAGATGGCACCCAACGGTTCGCCGCAGGCCGTGCACCTGGTCACCGAACATGGCCGCATCACGGTTGCTGCATACGCCGCCCCGAAATCACCCGGTCAGTGGCGTGAGGTCGTTGCCGAGCTCGCGCAGTCGCTTCGCGACGACAATTCTGCGGTGAGCGTCGAGAACGGCCCTTGGGGCCGGGAACTGGCTGCCGTGACGGCCAACATGGACCTGCGGTTCATCGGCGTCGACGGTCCGCGGTGGATGGTCCGCTGCGTGGTTGCGGGTCCGAGCGGATCCACCGCCGCGAACACCCCTTTGGTGGCAATCGCACGCGACATCCTGCGCGACACCGTCGTCAACCGAGGATCAGAGCCGCATCCGGTGCGGACACCGCTGCCCGTCGTGCTCCCGCAGGTACTCGCCGAGCAGCTGGCGGCCGCACACGAGCAGCAGTTGGCGACAGCGCAGCAGCAACAGGTCGCCGCCCAGCAGCAACAGCAGTCAGCTCCGCCGGCACCTCCAGCGCGACCGACCCCGCCGCCGCGTAGCGGCGAATCCGGTTCTGCCATGCAGCAATTGGGTCAGTAGCAGGGTTTCTTTCAGGCGCTCGCGGTGGTATCGGATTCGATCGCCGCGAGCGCTTTGATGCAGGTGGCCCCGAGAACCGCGGGGTCGCGCCCGATCATGTCGAGCGTCGTCGTGGCGACTGCGCCGCGGGGGAGTGCATTCGCCCAGGCCTTCGCCACTGCCGCGGGATGAACCGGATCGTCCACCGCCGAAGCGATGCCGACCGGAATGCCCACCGCCTGTAACGCGCTCTCGCTGAGCGAGTGGTACGACGCCGCCTCGTCGAGCGCGGCCGGGAGATCGGGCCATTGAGAGCGCCAGGAGCGCTCGAGTTCGGCTCCGAGCCACGCCGGACTCGACGCGAGCATCGCTGCGATCACCGCCTCCAATCCTTCGGAGCGCAGTTGTGCTGCGGTGAACCTCGCGCTCGCTGCAGCGGGTGCGTCGTCCGCCGACCCGATCCAGGCCGGAAGCGCTGCCAACACACTCACGGTTCTATCGGGGTTCTCGGCGGCCCACTGGAGCGCCACGGCGGCCCCGATCGAGACGCCTCCGACGATGATTCGGCCGTGCGTGTCCGCGGCTCGGTCCATCGCGTCCAGATAGCCGTCCACGACACGCCGAGGGTCCGGTTCAATTGCGACGATGCGCACACCCAGAGCCGCTAGCGGCGCCCGGAATGCGCGGTCTGCGAAGTGGGCGTCAGAGCCTGTACCTGGGAGAACGACGGCAACGGTCGCCGATTCTGAGTTCTGCATCTTTTGATCTTGCCCGGTGCCCCCGAGACGCGGACTGACCGGTGTGGTTACACGCTCGTAATGGGTCTACAGTGGCGATCACACAGCCCTTCACGTGACGCGAAACCCTTGCGTCACACATGTTCGCAGGAGCGCGCAATGGCACCCGCCGCCGCAGGATATTTTCGTCGACTGACCCAGCGTCTGACCGAGGACGTCGACCAGTTGGACGCCCAGGAGATGGCCGAGTCCAACAAGGCTTCCGGAGGTCAGAAGGCCTGCGATTGTCGTCGCGGTGAAGAAGTCACGATGGTGGGCCGACTCCGCAGCGTCGACGCGTGTCCCAAGTCGGGAAATGCCAGCATCGAGGCCGAGTTCTTCGACGGCACCGAGGTGATCAATCTCGTCTGGATCGGGCGTCGCCGGATCCCGGGAATCGAGACCGGTAAGACCCTGCTGATCCGCGGTCGTGTGGGCGAGCGTGACGGTCGCAAGGCGATCTTCAACCCTTACTACGAACTGCGCGGCGAATAGGCGCGTTTCCCGCATTTACCGTGCAACTCGGTGACTGTGGCACCCTCGACAGGTGACTGAAACACAACAGCGATCGGTAATCGACCAACTCGGCGGGCTGAGTGGTCTGATCTATTCGTCTTTGCCGATTCTGATTTTTGTCCCGGTCAACAGCATCTGGAACCTCACCGCGGCAATCTGGGCCGCATTGGGCGTCGCTGTCGCTATCGCGGCCTGGCGCCTTTTCCGCAAGGATTCCCTCCAACCCGCAATTTCCGGGTTTCTCGGAGTCGGAGTTTCCGCGTTCATCGCCTATCGCACCGGCGATGCCAAAGGATATTTCCTCTTCGGTATCTACACGAGCCTCGCCTACGGTGCGGTCTTCCTGATTTCCATCCTCGTGCGCTGGCCCCTCGTCGGAATCATCTGGGGTTATCTCAACGGGCACGGCAATCTGTGGCGCAAGCACAGCTCCGCCGTCCGGCTCTACGACATCGCGACGGCGGCGTGGGCGCTGGTCTTCGGTGCACGGTATCTCGTTCAGTCACAGCTCTACGACACCGACCACACCGGATGGCTCGCAGTCGCGCGTATCGGCATGGGTTGGCCATTGACCGGTTTGGTGCTGCTCGTGACGGTCTGGGCTGTGCGGAAGGCCGATCGCATCGTCGAGCCGGAACCGGTTGTGGAGCCCGAAAGCAGCGAGCCCACCGCAACGGACGCAGGGTCCGAAGAGGTGGGCTCGGTGAATCTGACGAAGCCGCGCGAAGACCGCGATCTCAGCTGATCAGGTCCTGGTACTCGGGGTGCTTGTCGAGAAACTTCACGACGTACGGGCAGACCGGGTGAACCTTGAGACCACGGGCGCGTAGGTCGTCCAGAGCCTGGCGGACCAGAATCGCGGCCAGCCCGAAACCTTCGAAGGCCGGGTAGATCTCGGTGTGGTTGAACGAGACGACGTCACCGGACGTGGTGTAGTCCTCGATGCCGGCGAGGTCGCCGTCTGCATGGATCTCGTACCGGCTCTGGGCTGGATTGTCGGTGACTACGGTGTTTTCGGGTGCTTGTGCCATGTGATTCCCTTTCGTCGTCAGTGTGTTCGTCGGTCAATTCTCCAGGCGGAGTGCAACGCGCAACTGATCCTCGGCGTCGACGGCCGCGACGAACAGGAGTTCGTCTCCACCTTCGATGGGATCGTCCATCTGCGGGACGATCACACGCCCACCCCGCAGAATGGTGACCAGTGCGCAGTCCCGCGGAAGTTCGAGCTTCTTGACGGCTTTTCCGGCAAGAGGTGTGTTGTCGGGCAACGTGATCTCGACGAGATTGGCCTGCCCCTGCCGCAGTGTCATCAGTTTGACCAGGTCACCGACGGAGACGGCTTCTTCGACGAGCGAAGCGAGCATCCGCGGTGTCGAGACGGCGACGTCGACGCCCCACGACTCGTCGAAGAGCCATTCGTTGCGGGGATCATTGACGCGGGCGACAACTCGGCGAACGCCGAACTCGGTTTTCGCGAGCAGACTGAGGACCAGGTTGGCCTTGTCGTCTCCGGTTGCGGCGATCACGACCTCGTAGGACTCCATCGACGCGTCCTCGAGGCGGCTGAGTTCGCACGCGTCCGCGTGTACCCACTTCGCCTCGGGCACCGACTCCGGTTCGATGTGATCGAGTTTGCGCTCGATCAGCATGACGTCGTGTGAGCTTCGAATCAGCTCTCGCGCAATGGAGCGGCCTACGGCGCCGGCTCCGGCGATGGCGACCTTCATCGAGAACTTCCAATCACGTTGTAGTGCAACACAGTCGCAGGCTTGTTGTGAGGGGCGGCGTTCGGATCAGTCATCTGCGGCCTCCGTCAGTCGTCACTCGGCGGCGGGTTGCCGGCCAGTGCGATCGCTTCGGCGACAGTTCCCGATACCGCGGCGATGTAGACCTGGTCGTCGGCCTGGATGACGGTCTTGCGATCGGGGAGCACGCCGGTTCCGAATCGGATGATGAAGGCGACTCTCGAACTGGTCGCGCTCTCGAGTAGTGCGATCGGCTTGCCGGCCCAATCCTCGTGCAGGGCAAGTTCGGTAATCGCAACAGTGCCCGAAGGATCGCGCCACTTCGCGGTCTGACTTTCCTTGGTCAGCGTGTGAAGGAAGCGATCCGTCGACCACGGCACGGTCGCGACGGTGGGGATGCCGAGGCGCTCGTAAACAGCGGCACGCTTGGCGTCGTAAATACGCGCGACGACGCGTTCGACGCCGAAAGTCTCGCGTGCGACTCGCGCCGCGATGATGTTGGAGTTGTCTCCCGAGGACACCGCAGCGAAGGCGTCGGCCCGCTCGATGCCCGCCCGGACCAGCACGTCACGGTCGAACCCCATTCCCAGAACCTTGGTTCCCGGGAAGTCGAGATCGAGACGCAGAAACGCACTCTGATCGCGGTCGATGACGGCGACCTCATGTCCGATCCTGGTCAGAGACGCGGCGAGGGAAGAACCCACTCGACCGCACCCCATGATGACGACATACACGCCCTACTCCGTTCATGGACCCTCATGGCGCGATTGCACGCCGAATCGAACGGTACAGCCCCTCACGGGAAGAGCAAGTACAACGGTCGCCTGCGTGCCGGGTGTCACGACAAAAGGTGAAGTTGGGGCTCTGATGACTCCGAATCGGGCGAGACGGCTTACGCTTTGCACGTGTCTAAGCTCTCGACCGCTACCAAGCGGCTCCTGCTCGGTCGGCCGTTCCGAAGCGACAAACTCGGGCACACGCTGCTACCCAAGCGAATTGCACTACCGGTCTTCGCGTCCGACGCGATGTCGTCCGTCGCGTATGCCCCCGAAGAAATCTTCCTGGTTCTCTCCGTCGCGGGTATTTCCGCGTATGCGTACACGCCCTGGATCGGATTGTCCGTCGCCATCGTCATGGCTGTGGTGGTGGCGAGCTACCGCCAGAACGTCCATGCATACCCGTCCGGTGGCGGCGACTACGAGGTTGCAACGGTCAACCTCGGCCCGACCGCCGGTCTGACCGTCGGTAGTGCGCTGATGGTCGACTACGTGCTGACGGTCGCCGTGTCGATCTCGTCGGCGGCGTCGAACATCGGCTCGGCTCTGCCGTTCGTCGCGCAGCACAAGGTGTTGTTCGCGGTTGCGGCGATCGTGTTGCTGACCGCGGTCAACCTTCGCGGTATCCGTGAATCCGGTACCGCGTTCGCAATTCCGACCTACGCATTCATCGTCGGCATGTTCCTGATGCTCGGGTGGGGGTTCTTCCGGATCTACGTCCTCGGCGAGGACGTGCACGCGGAATCGTCGTCGTTCACGCTCAACGCCGAGGATTCGCATCTGTACGGAATTGCCTTCGCGTTCCTGATCGCGCGCGCCTTCTCCTCGGGCTGTGCTGCATTGACCGGCGTCGAGGCCATCAGTAACGGCGTACCGGCGTTCCAGAAGCCGAAATCGCGCAACGCGGCCACGACCTTGCTGCTGCTCGGATCGATCGCCATCGTCCTGTTGATGGGCATCATCATCCTGGCTCAGAAGATCGGCATCGTCTACGCACACAATCCGCAGGAACAGCTGGTCGGTGCGCCGGAGGGTTACCACCAGAAGACCTTGATCGCGCAGATCGCCGAAGCCGTGTTCAGTGGTTTCCCGATCGGATTCTTCTTCATGGCGATCGTCACGGCACTGATCTTGGTTCTGGCCGCGAACACCGCGTTCAACGGATTCCCGGTACTCGGATCGATCCTGGCGCAGGACCGGTACCTACCGCGTCAGCTGCACACGCGCGGCGACCGACTGGCATTCAGCAACGGAATCCTCTTCCTCTCCGGTGCTGCGATCGCATTCGTCGTGGTGTTCGGCGCCGAGGTCACCAAGCTCATCCAGCTGTACATCGTCGGCGTCTTCGTCTCGTTCGTGCTCAGCCAGACGGGCATGATCAAGCACTGGACTCGGCATCTGAAGTCCGAGACCGACAAGGCACAGCGGGCCCGGATGCAGCGCTCGCGAGTGATCAATTCGATCGGTCTCGCAATGACCGCCACCGTCCTGATCATCGTTCTGATCACCAAGTTCGCTGCCGGCGCCTGGATCGCCATCGTCGCGATGGTCGCGATCTTCATCGTGATGAAGATGATCCGCAAGCACTACGACAGCGTCGCAGCCGAGCTCGAGGAGCAGGAGTGGGACGGCGTACTTCCCAGCCGCACGCACTCGATCGTGCTCGTCTCGAAGTTGCACATGCCGACGATGCGAGCTCTCGCCTACGCGCGAGCCACGCGACTGGACACCCTCGAAGCCATCACGGTCAACGTCGACGAGCCCGACACCCGTGCACTCGTGCGTGAGTGGGAGAAGAGCGACGTGACGGTTCCGCTCAAGGTGATCGAGTCGCCGTACCGCGAAATCACCAAGCCGGTTCTCGATTACGTCAAGCGTGTACGACGCGATGCTCCGCGTGATGTCGTCACCGTCTTCATTCCCGAGTACGTCGTCGGACACTGGTGGGAGCAGATCCTGCACAATCAGAGCGCGCTTCGTCTGAAGAGTCGTCTGCTCTTCCAGCCCGGCGTGATGGTGACCAGCGTTCCGTGGCAGCTGAGTTCGTCGGCAAAGGCAAAGCCGCTGGACATCGAGAAGACCGCAGGCGCCACGCGTCGCGGTTACGACACCGGCGAGAAATGATTACCGGCGAAAAATGATCGGCAACATCGAAATGGCAGGCGTAGTTCGTTGAGTGAGAATTGGACCGGGCAGACCTTCGAGGTCGATCTGGGCAACCCCGGTCACGGCGGGTTCGTCGTCGCCCGGCACGAGGGACGGGTCGTGTTCGTCCGTCACGGTTTGCCGGGGGAGCGGGCGCTGGTCCGGGTGACGGAGGACAAGGGCGGATCGTTCTGCCGCGCCGACGCGATCACAGTTCTCGACGCATCTCCGCATCGCATCGATCCGACATGCCCGATCTCCGGCCCGGGCGGGGCGGGCTGCTGCGACTACTCGCATGCGGATCTGAGTGTCCAACGTGAGATGAAGACCTCGGTCGTGCGTGAGCAGCTTCTGCGACTCGCTCGTGTCGAATCGGACGTCGCGGTAGAGGAACTACCTGGAACCGGAGACGGAACGGGTTGGCGCACGCGAGTCCGGTTGGCGGTGGACGGGCACGGGGTCGCGGGATACCACGCGTACCGGAGCAACCGGATCGTCACGGACTTGCGCTGCACCCAGATCGATCAGAGCGCGTACGACGGTCTCGGCGGTGCGCAATGGGTGCCAGGGAGCGAGCTGCAGGTCGTTCTCGACGCTGCCGGTCAGCGGCACGTCGTGGAAATTGCCGCACCCGCGGTGTCCAAGACAGGACGGCGGACGCCGGGGCGTCGCGGCGCGATGGCACGCCGAGCGGCGAGCGGCGGCCCGCGAAAGACCCGAGTGGCCATCGGATCGGACACAGTGATCGAGCGCGTCGGCAATCGAGAATGGGCGCTGGCCGCGACCGGTTTCTGGCAGGCCCATCGCGGCGCTGCGAACGCGTACTCACAGGTGGTCGGGGAGTGGGCCGGAGCCGCTACCGCGGACACGGCGTGGGATCTCTACGGCGGAGTCGGGGTTTTCGCATCCGTGCTCGCCGACCTTGTCGGGCCGTCCGGCGTGGTGGAGTCAGTCGAATCTTCGGCGCGCGCAGTCGCGGACGGGCGGGCAGCTCTTTCCGATCTCGGTCAGGTGCGCTTCCACAGCGCCCGCGTCGAGAACGTCATCGCGGATCTGGAGCGTTCGCCTGCCGTCGTCGTGCTCGACCCGCCACGTGCGGGAGCCGGCCGTCCGGTCGTGGAAGCTCTCGCCGCAACGGGCGCTGAACGGATCGTGCACATCGGGTGCGACCCGGCGTCGTTCGGCCGCGATATCGGTCTCTACCTGGAGCAGGGCTTCAGAATCGGCGGCCTCCGGGCGTTCGACGCCTTCCCTCAGACTCACCACATGGAGTGCATCGCGCTCCTCGAACGCTGACGCGTCCCGAAGTCTTTCCCTGAAACGGTGTGACGCTTCTCGCGTTCAGAACAGTTGCTTGCATTACGCAACTAATCGTATAGTTTCGTTCTGCAAGTAGTTTTCCGTTTTCAAGTCACGGCTCGTTCGGGCCGCTCGAATTCAGGGGTAGGCAATGTCGGTACAGCCGGAGACGGCCCAGGCGCTCGTCGACACGATCTTCATGTTCGGCAGATCGCTGCGAGCCGCGGTCACCACCGGTGCAGACAGCCTGCTGCCGCCTGCGCTGGTCAGTGTGTTGTTCATGCTGGCAGCGCGTGGGGAGTGCCGACAGAACGAATTGGCCGTCGATCTATGTGTCAGTCAGTCGTCGCTCAGCCGACAAATGTCGGATCTGGTCGACGCGGGGTATGTCGAGAGAAATCCCGATCCGGCTGACAAGCGGGCGTTCCGCATCCGAGTATCGGAAGAGGGACACGACGTTTTACGGAGAACCACGCAGCGGCGTGCGGCGCGTTTGCGCAACATGCTCGAAGACTGGAGCCAGGAAGAGGCCATGGCCGCAGTGACATCGCTGCAACGTCTCAACGAGACGTTCGGCGCATCGAATCGGCAGGCCTCACCGGCAGTTCCGCACACGGGCGTAGAAAGTATTGGGAGATAAGGCACATGGCAGCAACAGTAGGAGAAACCCGGGCAAGTACCGGAGGTGACGGATCGGCTCGCGAAGCGGGCGCGATGACTCACCGCGAAATTCTCGAAGCACTCACCGGACTCATCGCAGCGCTGTTCACCGCGCTGCTCAGCAGCACCATCGTTTCGACAGCGCTTCCCACGATCATCGGTGAACTGCACGGAACTCAGACGCAGTACGCCTGGATCATCACCACGGCACTGCTCGCCACCGCGGCATCGACGCCGATCTGGGGCAAACTGGCCGACCTTTACAACAAGAAGGTCCTGGTCCAGACCGCGATCGTCATCTTCGTGATCGGCTCGGTCATCGCCGGCGCGGCGCACAATGTTCCGTTGCTGCTCGGTGCACGTGTCATCCAGGGCATCGGCATGGGCGGCCTGACCGCTCTCGTCGTAGCCATCATCGGCACGATCATCCCGCCGCGAGATCGCGGTCGCTACTCCGGATACATGGGTGCGGCAATGGCCGTCTCGATGTCCGGTGGGCCGATCCTCGGCGGCGTCCTCGTGGACACTGCCGGCTGGCGCTGGTGCTTCTACGTGTGTGTTCCGTTGGCAGTCATCGCACTGTTCCTGCTTCAGCGCACACTGCACGTCGAGACAGTGAAGAAGGACAACGTCTCCATCGACTGGATGGGCGCCACCTTGCTCACCGCCGGTGTCAGCGTCCTGCTGATCTGGGTTTCGTTTGCCGGTCAGGACGACTACTACGCCTGGTTCTCGAAGGAGTCGGCCTTCTTCGTCATCGGTGGTCTGGCCCTGCTCGGCCTGACGATGTTCGTCGAATCCAAGGTCAAGGATCCGATCCTGCCGATCAAGATCATCACCGAGCGCACAACTGCTCTCGCGATCATCGCCTCGATCGCAGTCGGTGTCGGCCTCTTCGGCGCGACGACCTTCCTGACGCAGTACTTCCAGACCGCACGCGGATTCGATCCCACCGAAGCCGGATTGCTCACCATTCCGATGGTCGCAGGCATGCTCGTCGCCTCCGTCGGCTCGGGACAGCTGATCACCAAGTTCGGTCAGTGGAAGCCCTTCATCGTCGCCGGCGCGGTACTGCTGCTGGTCGGTTTCGGGCTGCTGTCGACGATCGACCACGCCACCAGCCTCTGGACCATCGGAATCTTCATCGCCATCGTCGGTCTGGGTACCGGCATGTTGATGCAGAACATCGTGCTCGCGGTGCAGAACACGGTCAGCGTCGAGAACATCGGTGCGGCCAGCAGTATCGTGGCGTTCTTCCGCACGTTCGGCGGCGCGATCGGCGTGTCGGTGCTCGGTTCGATTCTTGCGACTCGCGTCAAGACACTGACAGTCGATTCGGTCTCCACCTTGCCGCCCGAGCAGCAGGCAGTAGCTGGAAAGAGCCTCCAGGACGGCCTCGACCTGAGCAATATGCCTGACTTCGTCTCGCAGATCGTTCGGTTCGCCTACGGCGACGCAACAGGACGGATCTTCCTGGTCGCAGCCGTCGTCGCTGTGGTCACGCTCGTGTCGGTCATCTTCATCCCGAACCGTCCGCTGCGCACCACGATCGACATCGCGACTCCTGACGCCGAGCAGAAGTACGAAGAAGAGCGCGAAGAGAAGAACGAAGAAAAGAACCTCACTCGCTGATCCGCATGCCCGGCTGGTCTACCGCCGGCCGCGTCTTCTGAACAGTTCTGTCACGCCATAGCCCATCGAACGCGGACAGAGATCGATTCTTCGATCTCTCCGCGTTCGACGGCTATCGGGGCCGAATCCGCTTTCATCGCCGCGACACGTCCGCGCATCGGCACGATCTGGTCGAAGTCCTCGAGCACCTCGAGAACTTCGACCAGATCTTTGTCTGCCAGGTCTGCGAACTGTCTGGCTTTCGATTCGGCTGCCGTCCATGCCAATTCGCGTGCTTTTGTCGCCAGATCGCTGCGGTCGTCGAGGTCGAACTCGAGCCCGTCGAGCCGAATCGCGTCGCCGCCCACCGATACACACGCCGCGATGACGGCGGCGGGGGAGTTCGCCGCTTCCGGCTCCAGCTCTCGCAGTACGACTCGGAAAGTTGTCGATGCGGTGAATCCTGTTGTCTCCTGGCGGCCTCCGTCACTCCAGTGAGTCTGCGGATGGACGCTCAGCCCGGCGGTGGTGAGGTCCGCTCCGCGCACACCGCGCGCGTGCAGGGTCTCGGTCAGAGCAGTGGACAGACGCGCGACGGCGTCGAATGCGTCGGAAACGGCCGTCTGCGTCGCCGAAACTCCGATCGTCAGCCGCACGATGTCGGGAACAGCTGTTGCAGTGGCAGTTCCGGTCACCGTGACAGTGGACGGCCCCGAGGTGAGGGCGGTGGTCGGCATGTGTACTTCCTATCCGATTCGTCCGGCGGATATGACACTCCGCAACATCAGGTCCAATTGCTCGTAGGCTCCCGCAGCCAGTCGTTCGAGCAGCGCAAGTTTCAACTCGGGTGCCTGCGCGGTCAGTTCTGCATATCGCTCCGGAGTCAGCACGGCCACGGTGACCGTGGAATCGGCGCGGATGTCGTTGAGGAACGGAGTGTCGAGGAACATCGTCATCTCGCCGAACGTCATTCCGGCGGAGAGCGTCGTGATGCGGTGCTCGACCCCGTGCGCGTCGGTGAACATGGTGCTGACCTGGCCACTGAGAATCAGGTAGAAGCCAGACGCCGATTCACCTCGGCGGGCGATCTTCTCGCCGCGGGCATAGGTACGAGTCTCCAACTCTGCCGAGAATCCCTCGATCTGTGCCGCTGACAGAGCATCGAGAACTGGGTGGTCCTCGATCGAGATCGTCGACGCCTGCCGTTCGGCCTCACAATGCACCGCAAGCAACGTGTCTTCGCACCACTGCATGGCGGAATCGAGATCCGCAAAAACCCGACCACTTCTTCTGGCGGGGTCGATGCTCGAACTTCGTTGTCCCAGCAGTCCTTGCGGATCGACGACGGCCACCGCACAAGCCTGCTCGGCCAGTTGAACCTGCAGCGCAGTGATCATGCGTACTGCGACGTCGCTGGCGTCGTCGACACGGCGGACGTCGATGACGACAACTTCGAGGCCCTCGTCCACCGAGCCGATTTCGCGGACCGCCGATTCGGCACCGGTGAAGAGGAGATCGCCGTGCAGTTCGTAGACCCGGCTGCGCTTGCCGACGTCGTCGAGCACAGCCTGTTCGGTCGGGGTGCGTCGTACTCGCGACGGTGCTTCGATGACGCTGTATCTGGCCCGGATCGACGAGCGTGACGCCCGCGTCACGTGGAGGAAGTGCAGTTCGAGTTCCTTCGACAGTGCACGGGCAGACGCAACTCCGCGAACGCTGTTTCCGTGAACGTCGAGCCTGGGGGAGTACACCGCGATGCCGATCTGGCCGGGCAGAACCGCCAGGACTCCGCCGCCGACGCCGCTCTTGGCCGGCAATCCGACCTCTACCAGCCACTTGCCGGCGCCGTCGTACATTCCGCACGTAGCCATGACGCTGAGGACCTGTTCGACGCCCGCGGGAGCCAGCGCGCGCTCGTGGGTGAGCGGATTGACACCGTTGTTCGCCATCGTCGCAGCCATCAGACTCAGGTCGCGGCAGGTCACGTCGATCGAGCATTGACGGAAATACAGGTCGACGGCCTCGTCGGGATTGCCGGTGATGACGTCGAAGGATCGCAGCATGTGTCCGATCGCGCGGTTGCGGTGACCGGTGCGCGCCTCGGAGGTGTAGACCGACTCGTTGAATGCCAGTTCGCGGCCCGCGTACCTCGAGTACGCCGAGCGGATGCGCTCGAAGCGGGCCTCGGGATTCGGGCCGGCGACCAGTGATGCAGCGGTGATCGCCCCGGCATTGATCATGGGGTTTCGTGGCCGTTCGGTGAGCGGGTCGAGGCTGATTTCGTTGAACGGCTCGCCGGATGGTTCGACGTCGATTTTCGCGGCAACCGCCTCGCTTCCCCGATCGGCGAGAGCCAAGGCGTAGGTGAAGGGTTTCGAGATCGACTGAATGGTGAACGGGATTCGCGAGTCGCCGATCTCGTAGACGTAACCGTCGACGGTGGCGATGCAGATTCCGAACGAATCGGGGGCGACCGCCGCGAGTTCGGGGATGTAGTCGGCCAACTCGCCCTCGTCGAGTGATCGGACTTCGTCGAACACTCGCGTTATCAGGTCTTCGACCACAGTTCCCATATGTCGACCTTAAGCCGACATGGCGGTCGTTTTGTGGAACAAGAGTTGTCGAGTCGATTGCGACGGATCCCATTTGTCTGTGATTGCGATCACGAGCGATCCGTGGGATTTCGCTGTTACGCGAAGTCACACCGGATTCGGGCCGAGTCCGCGTGTCGGTTCGCCGGAACGCTCCGTAGACTGGCAGCACTGTCGCGAAGACAGCCGCGGCGCGCACCGGTGCAGCTGTGAAGCACGGAGGGAGCGATCTCGTTGGGTGTTCTTGCCCGCATTCAGGGTCCTGACGATCTACGTCAGTTGAGCCACGCCGAGATGACGGAGTTGGCCGACGAGATTCGTGAGTTCCTCGTGCTGAAGGTCGCTGCGACCGGTGGTCACCTCGGGCCCAACTTGGGCGTCGTGGAGTTGACCCTCGCACTGCACCGAATTTTCGACTCGCCGCAGGACGCGATCATCTTCGACACGGGCCATCAGGCCTATGTGCACAAGATCCTCACCGGTCGTCAGGATCAGTTCGACACTCTGCGTAAGCAGGGCGGACTGTCCGGGTATCCGTGCCGCGCCGAGAGCGAACACGACTGGGTCGAGTCCTCTCACGCTTCCGCCGCGTTGTCCTATGCCGACGGCCTCGCGAAGGCCTTCGCGCTCACGGGCCAGAATCGCCACGTTGTCGCCGTCGTCGGTGACGGCGCCCTGACCGGCGGAATGTGTTGGGAAGCCCTCAACAACATCGCAGCCGGAAAAGACCGTTCGGTGGTGATCGTCGTCAACGACAACGGTCGCTCGTACGCGCCGACCATCGGCGGCCTCGCCGACCATCTTTCGGCACTGCGCACCGCGCCGAGTTACGAGCGCGCCCTCGACAGTGGCCGACGCTTGGTCAAGAGACTGCCCTGGGTGGGGCGCACCGCGTACTCCGTCCTGCACGGAATGAAGGCGGGTCTCAAGGACGCGGTCAGCCCTCAGGTCATGTTCACCGATCTGGGTATCAAGTACCTCGGACCGGTCGACGGACACGACGAAGCCGCCATGGAATCGGCGTTGCGCCGGGCGAAGGCCTACGGCGGACCGGTCATCGTGCATGCCGTCACTCGTAAGGGCAACGGTTACGCACACGCCGAGAACGACGTGGCCGACCAGATGCATGCCACCGGCGTCATCGATCCCGTCACCGGTCGCGGCACCAAGTCGTCCGCGCCGGACTGGACGTCGGTCTTCTCGGCCGCATTGATCGAGCAGGCTTCGCGTCGTGAGGACATTGTCGCCATCACCGCGGCGATGGCCGGGCCCACCGGCCTCGCGGCCTTCGGTGAGAAGTTCCCCGATCGGATTTTCGACGTCGGTATCGCCGAGCAGCATGCGATGACCTCGGCCGCCGGTCTTGCACTTGGCGGCCTTCACCCCGTCGTTGCTATCTACTCGACCTTCCTCAATCGGGCTTTCGACCAGTTGTTGATGGACGTCGCACTGCTCAAACAACCGGTGACAGTCGTGCTCGACCGCGCCGGGGTCACCGGAGTCGACGGCGCCAGCCACAACGGCGTCTGGGATCTTTCGCTGCTCGGAATCATCCCGGGGATTCGCGTCGCGGCACCGCGTGATGCAGACACACTGCGGGAAGAGTTGGACGAGGCGCTTCTCGTCGACGACGGTCCAACGGTCGTACGGTTCCCGAAGGGTGCTGTACCCGAAGCGATTCCGGCAGTGAAGCGACTCGACGGAATGGTCGACGTTCTCAAAGCCAGCGAGGGTGAGCGCGGCGACGTGCTCCTCGTCGCGGTGGGCCCGTTTGCATCATTGGCACTCGAGATTGCCGAGCGGCTCGACAAGCAGGGCATCTCGGTTGCCGTCGTTGATCCGCGTTGGGTTCTGCCGGTCGCGGATTCGCTGGTGAAGATGGCGGACAAGTACGCCCTCGTGGTCACCATCGAAGACGGCGGTCTGCACGGCGGCATCGGTTCGACGGTCTCGGCCGCGATGCGTGCCGCCGGAGTGCACACGTCGTGCCGCGACATGGGCGTTCCTCAGCAGTTCCTCGATCACGCCAGCCGCGAAGCCATCCACAAGGAACTCGGACTCACGGCTCAGGACCTCTCCCGCAAGATCACCGGCTGGGTGGCGGGGATGGGCAGCGTCGGCGTCCACGTCCAGGAAGACGCGTCGTCGGCTTCGGCTCAGGGCGAAGTCGCGCAAGGTTGACGGCTCGTCTCACGATAATCTCGAAAAGCGGTGGCCCTCGGATCAATCCGAGGGCCACCGCTTTTCGGTGTGAAACCGTGAGATCTCGCTACTGGACGGATTCGAGTGTGCTGCCTCGCGTTTCCTTCACGAATCGCAGGACGACGAACAGTGACAACGCTGCCATGACGGCGTAGCCGGCGTAGGTGTACGACAGATTCCAATCGGCCAGTGCCGGGAACGTCCAGGAGACCAGGAAGTTCGCGACCCAGTTGGTGGCGGTCGCAATTCCTACTGCTGCAGCACGCACGCGATTGGGGAACATTTCGGAGATCAACACCCAGACCACCGGGCCCCAGGACAGAGCGAAGAAGAACACGAATGCGTTCGCACCGATAAGTGCGATAGTCGCGTTGGCTCCGGTCAGCGTGGCCACAGATTCGCCGATCTCGTTCTTGGTCACTGTTGCCGAATGGAAACAGAACGCCGCGGTGCCCAGTGAGATGGCCATACCGGCGGAACCGACCAACAACAGCGGCTTTCGACCGACCCGGTCGATGACGGCGATGGCGACAAACGTACCGACGATGTTGACCAAGGCGCTCACGACGCTGATCAGAAGGGAGCGGTCGGCACCGAATCCCACTGCCTGCCAGAGGGTGCTGGAATAGTAGAAGATCACGTTGATGCCGACCAGCTGCTGCAGTGCGGCGAGTGCGATGCCGACCCACACCAGGTGGGAGACGCCGAGCCGCTTCGAGAAGAGTTGGCGGACCGTGGTTTTGGCTTGCTTCTCGCTGAGCGAGTCGCGGATCTCGTTCATCCGCTCGGTGACGGCGTCGTGATCGCCGCCTTCCAGGTCGGAGATGATCTTGCGAGCGCGATCGTCCTTGCCCTGCGCTACGAGGAATCGCGGCGACTCGGGAATCGTGGTCGTCATGATCAGATACAGAACTGCGGGAACGGCTTCGAGCATCAACATCCACTGCCAGGCCTCGAGGCCCGCGATCTGATTGCGATCACCGCCGGCCGCGGCCTGGAGTGCGTAGTTGACCAACTGCGACACAGCGATTCCGAGAACGATCGCCAATTGGTACATCGAACCGAGACGGCCGCGAATCGCAGCGGGAGAGATCTCCGCGATGTACGCCGGAGCGATGACCGATGCGAAACCGACGGCCAGGCCGCCGACCACGCGCCAGAACGTGAGGTCGTAGACGCTGAACGGAACTGCGGAACCGACGGCGCCGATTATGAACAACACCGCGGCTATTTGCATGACGCGGATGCGGCCGAGGCGATCTGCGAGTGTGCCTGCGATCCAGGCGCCGAGTGCTGCGCCGAGCAGAGTCAGTGAGACCGTGAGCCCGGTGCCCGAGGCGCCGATGTCGTACTTGTCTCGGATCGCACCGACTGCCCCGTTGATGACAGCGGTGTCGTATCCGAACAGAAAACCGCCGAGCGCGGCGGCGCCGGCGAAGAGCACTGCATGTCCGACGTCGGCGCGAGTAGCGCCGGATCCACCGCCGGAGGCGGTTCCGCTGAATGCCATTCCTGCCCCCTCAAAGGCCCTACGGTCGACACCCCGATGCGTCGATCCATCCGCGAGCACTCTGCACGCTACGCCCACCGGACGAGATTTGGCGGGGACTCACGCGCCGTTATCCAGCTGAGTCCATTCGCAGGTCGAAACAACCGGACGCAGAGGCAAGGTATTGATTGCAGTGATTATGCAAACAATAATGTCGGTGCAGGTGAGGGTGGTTTACTTACCCGCGAGACTCTCGGCTTTGGCTGCGATGTCCTCGAGATCCTTCGCCATGAATTTCCGGGTCACTCGCGCGCCCAATCGACCGAATACCGCTGTGAAGATCTTCGAGATACGTGAAGTGGATTCGGATTCCCCGGAGAAGTACATCTCGAGGATCGTGCCTGCGGCGTCAGGCTTCAGAGTGAACCCACTCGTGTAGTTCATGCCGTGGGAGTTGGCTTTGACGACCGTGCGGGTGGGAGCGTCGACTTCGGCCACCCACATGTCCTCGCTTGCTTCCTTGCCCATCATCTTCCGAGTCTCACGCCACTTGGTGCCGACGGCGTAGCCCTCTCCGGCGAGCCGTTCGATACTTGTCACACCGGAGAGGGTGTCAGCAGCGTTGTCGAGGTCCGTGAGGACCTGCCACACGGTGTCCACCGGTGCGTTGACGTGCCTGGTTACGGAGATCGAAAGTTCAGCCATGCGGTGAGCATAAAGACCGTGGCCGACACTGCAACTTTTCTAGGCGGTCGTGCGCTTTGCGGCTTCACTCAACGTCGGTGTGATCTGGCCGAGGACCCAAGGCGTGCTCAGGACGTTGACGTTGCTCAGTCCGCCGATGACGCGGGTGTCGCTGAGGAATGCGGTGGATCCGCGTTTGACCGCGTCGAGTCCACCGACTGCGGGTATGCCGGACGGATCACCGGAGCCGTCGGTGAAGCCGACGATCACGTCGGCGTCGATGTCGGCGATGTTCTCGTAGGAGATCGTCTTGAAGAACGATCCACCTGCATTGTCCGCGGCGAGCTTCTCGACGCCCGGCGCGTTGACGAATCCGAGTTCCGTCAGCACCTGGACCCGCGGGTCGGTGGGCAGATAGACGTTGATGTTGCTCGAATCGGTATCGAAGTTGACCACTGCCAATGTCTTTCCGGCGAACTCCGGGTGGGCTGCGGCGGTATCGGCGAGAGTCGCGTCGAGGCCGTCGACGAGCTTCTCGGCCTCTTCGCTCTTGCCGACTGCCTTGCCGACGATGCGGGTCTGGTCCTGCCAGGACGTCTGCCACGCTGCGCCGGGATAAGCGGCCGTCGGTGCGATCTTGCTCAGTTGGTTGTAGACGGATTCCTCGAAGCCCTCGTACGGCGCCAGGATGACGTCGGGGGTCAACGACGCGATGGACTCGATCGGCGGTTCTCCGCTGGCCGGCATGTCGAAGAGCGTTGTCTTGTCCGCGTCGAAGTAGTCCTGGGCCCAGGGCATGACGCCGTTGTCGTCCGCACCGTAGGTGTACTTGGGCTGTCCGACCGGAGTCAGATCGAGTGCGTACAGGATGTCCTGCGCGTTCCATCCGAGGGTGACGAGGCGCTCGGGCTTCGAGTCGATGGTCGTGGTGCCGAAGGTGTTCTCGATGCTGACGGGGAATCCGTCCGTACCTTGGGATGTCGTGGATGTGCCTGAATCCGAGGAGCACGAGACAAGTGCGGTGACCGCGATTGCAGCCGCACCGAGGGCAGTGAAGCCCCGAACAGATGTTTTCATGAAGGGCAGCCTAACCTACTGAATTTCGGCAGCCAAACGAAACCGATTGTGCCGTTTATGCAGGTGGGAGTCGGATCTGGACCGCGTTTCTCAGGGCGCCGTTTCGGTGGGCGATACTTTCCTCGTGCGATCACAGCAGAAGATTCTCGGCGCCGCCCTCGGACTGATCGAAGGTGGCGGATTCGAGGCTGTGAACATTGCCGCAGTTGCCACCGCGGCCGGTGTCTCGCGCCAGACGGTGTACTCGATTTTCGGTACACGTGAAGAGGTCGTCTCCCAGGCGATGGGCGGTCTCGCTGTCGAGGTTCTCGGGGAGATCACGGCACAGGTGGAGTCGGTCGACACGGCGTGCGACTATGTCGTCGAATTCATCGTTGCCGCGCGAACTGCCGTGCGTGCTCACCCGGTGCTCGCGACTCTGCTCCTCGCCGAGCGGGGAAACCCTGTCTTCGATCTCGAAATGATGAGTCGAGCAATACCTTTCGCTGGTCAGATGCTCGCCCCTATGGTCGAACGTGGCCTCGCCACGGAGGCGGAGTTGGATGAGATAGTGGAAATTGCCGTGCGACTGGGGCTTTCGGTTGTTGCCTTCGACAGTGACCTCGTCCATTCCGATGACTCCTTGCGGGCCTTTCTCTCGAGGTGGCTCGGGCCCGCAATCCGGTCGACCTCGTAGTTCCTCGCCTGCTCCGCCAAAACCTTGACACTCGAGCGTTAGAGTGTCTAGTTTTGGCGTGCCCGGAATTCTCTGGCGACATTCTTCGAGGGAGCACCAGTCATGTCCGGAGTGAAACGTAGATCGTTCTTGGCCGGTACGGCCGCCGTGGGAGTCGCGATGATGGCGCCACGCACTGCCAAGGCTGCAACAGGGATTCCGCTGACACGTGAAGTGCACCGTGTCGTGGTTATCGGTTCGGGGTTCGGCGGAGGGGTGACGGCACTTCGCTTGGCCGAGGCCGGGGTTCCGGTCACCCTGCTGGAGAGAGGGATTCGGTGGCAGACCGGGCCGAATGCCGAAACTTTTCCGCATCCCGCCAGTCCGGACAAGCGTATCCTCTGGCATCAGTCCAACCCGACTCTGTTCGGCAGGCCGGCGATCTTCGAGCCATACGCGGGTTTGTTGGAGACGGTGACCGGTGAGAACATGACCGCGATCTGCGCAGCCGGGGTGGGCGGCGGATCGCTTGTGTACCAAGGGATGACGCTGCAACCGGAAGAAGCGGTCTTCAACACGCACTTTCCGGAGGAGCTCGATTACGCACGAATGGACCGCGTCCATTACCCGCGGGTGGCGCGGATGTTGCAAGTGGAAACTGCACCCGACGAACTGATTTCCAGCCCGAACTACGAGGCGGCACGTGTATTCGCGCGTAACGCAACGCGTTCCGGTCTACCCGTGTCGAAGATTCCGATGCCGATCGACTGGAACTACGCGTTGGCCGAACTGCGGGGTGAGATGAAGCCGTCGTACACCAACGGTGACGGCGCGCTCGGTGTCAACAACGGGGGCAAGCATTCGGTGGATGTCACCTACATTGCGGCAGCGGAAGCGACCGGATTGGTGAATGTGGAGACTCTGCACCAGGTCACCGATGTCGAGCGGGCGGCCGACGGACGGTGGCGTGTGTACGTGGACCGGACCGACATTTCCGGCAAGATTCTCGAGAACAAGATTTTGACGACGGATGCGCTCGTGATGGCTGCCGGCAGCATGAACACCACCAAACTCCTGGTCCGCGCCGCAGCAACGGGGCGGATCACGGATTTGCCCGACGAACTCGGCGCGGGATGGGGGACCAATGCCGACCGGATCTACATCTGGTCGGATCTCGCGGAGAATTTCGGTGCGACACAGGGCGGGCCGGTCGTCTACGGCAGCCGGAACTGGGGCGACCCGCATAACGCGTTCACCGTCATTCAGGCGTCGTTCCCGCCGGTGGCGTTCGACGCTCACAGCACGGTGATGGTCGGATTCGGGGTCAGCAGCGACCGAGGTCGGTTCGTGTACGACTCAGCGCGAGGCGAGGCGGTGCTCCGTTGGCCGAGGGATGGCGACTCTGCGATCCAGCAAGGCCACATCGGACCTGCGGCCCAGCGGATCGCGGCAGGAGGACTGCTCACCGACACCAACGCGTTACTGCCGTCCACCTGGCATCCCCTTGGCGGTGCCTGCATGAACTCGGTGTGCGATCTTGATGGTCGGGTTCTGGGCCAGCGGGGGTTGTACGTGCTCGACGGCGCTCTGTTGCCGGGAAACTCCGCTGCGTGCAATCCGTCGATGACTATCGCCGCCGTCGCGGAGCGTGCGCTCGAGAACATCGTGAAAGACGATGTGGGAACCCTATTCTGAACCTGCGCAAACGCCACGGACGGCGTACCCGAAGGCACGCCGTCCGTGACGGGTCGATCGACTGACTCAGACGCTGGCAACACCAGGCGCGAGGAAGCGCTTGCCGTTGACAGCCTCGGAGGTACCGGTCCGGTCCAGGTACGGCGTGATGCCGCCGTTCCAGAATCCGAACCCGCCGCCGAGCAGCAGGCAGAGGTCGATGTCCTCGGCTGCCGCTACGACGCCCTCGTCGAGCATGATCTGAATTTCCTCGGCAAACGCACGACGTGTGCGCTCGAGGACCTCTTCCGAAGTGGACACCTTGTCACCCTGCGGCCACAGTGCGGCGACCTCGGGATCGACGGCCTGACCGTTCTCGCCCCAGGTCCACACGCCGGGCTTGCGAGCCTCGACGAGTGCTTCGAGTCCAGGTGAGCTCTTGAACCGGTCCGGGTACGACTCCTGCAGGGTCTCACCGGTGTGCAGAGCCACTGCGGGTCCGACGAGGGCCAGCAAGGTGAACGGCGACATGGGCATGCCGAGTTCGGCGATGGCGTTGTCCGCGACGTCGAAGGGGGTGCCTTCGTCGACGGCGGACATGACCTCACCCAAGGTGCGGGTGACGAGGCGGTTGAAGACGAAGCCTGCCTTGTCGCCGCAGAGGACGGCGGACTTCTTCAGCGACTTCGCGGTGGCGAAAGCCGTTGCGAGAGTGGCATCGTCGGTCTTGCTGCCCTTGATGATCTCGAGGAGAGGAAGAACGGCAACCGGGTTGAAGAAGTGGAAGCCGACCACACGCTCGGGATGCTCGAGGCCGGACGCCATCTCCGTGATGGAGAGCGAGGAGGTGTTGGTGGCGAGGATGGTTTCGGGAGCGATGAACTGCTCGAGTTCCGCGAAGACCTTCTTCTTGACGTCCATGTTCTCGAAGACGGCTTCGATGACGAAGTCGGTCTTGGCGAACGCGGCCTTGTCGAGGGAACCGGAGACGAGCGCCTTGAGACGGTTCGCAGCGTCGGGGGACAGGCGCCCCTTGCCCTGGAGCTTCTCGATCTCGGTGTGGACGTAGCCGACACCCTTGTCGATGCGCTCCTGGTCGATGTCGGTCAGGATGACCGGCACCTTGAGCTGGCGGACGAAGAGCAGCGCGAGCTGGCTGGCCATGAGACCGGCACCGACGATGCCGACGCCGCTGACCTTGCGGGCGAGCGAGCGGTCGGGTGCTCCGGCGGGGCGCTTGGCGCGCTTGTTCACCAGATCGAAGGCGTACAGACCTGCACGGAGTTCGTCGGTCAGGAGGAGATCGGCAAGAGCCTCGTCCTCGGCCGCGAAGCCCTTGTCGAGCGAAGCGGCATCGGTGATGTCGGTACTGCGAGCCAGTTCGAGCAGCTCGACGGCCTTGACGGCGCCGGGAGCGTTGCCCTTGGTCTTGCCGTCGACGATCGCCTTCGCACGAGCGATCGCGTCGTCCCAGCCCTGGCCACGGTCGATCTCGGGGCGAGCGGGGGTCACTGTGCCGGCGAGGACCTGCGACGCCCAGGCGAGGGACTGCTCGATGAAGTCGGCGGAATCGAGAACGACGTCGACGACGCCGAGTTCGAGTGCCTTCTTGGGGGAGAGCACCTTGTTCTGGTTCAGCGAGTTCTCGATCACCACGGTGACGGCGTTCGACGGGCCGACGAGGTTGGGGAGCAACTGCGTTCCGCCCCAACCGGGGACCAGACCGAGGAATGCTTCCGGAAGACCCAGTGCGCCCGCATTGGCGGCAACCGTGCGGTAGTGGCTGTGCAGGCCGACTTCGAGGCCGCCGCCCAGAGCGACACCGTTGATGAAGGCGAACGTGGGAACGGACGACTCACGCAGGCGTCGGAACACCTTGTGACCCAAGCGGCCCAGCTCGAGTCCCTGCTCGCGAGAGGTGATCGCGGGAACACCCTTGAGGTCCGCGCCGGCGGCGAAGATGAACGGCTTGCCGGTGACGGCGATGGCAACCGGGTTGGCTGCGAAGGCTTCGTCGAGGGCGGCGTCGAATGCTGCGAGTCCGCCGGGACCGAAGGACGACGGCTTGGTGTGGTCGAAGCCGTTGTCGAGGGTGATCAGTGCAAACGGGCCCTCGATGCCGGGGACCGAGATGATCTTCGTGTAGGCGTTCGTCACGACCTCGTCGGCGAATGCTGTTGCAATATCAGACATTTAGTTAACCCCTGCCTGGTAGTCAGCGTGGTTCGGGTTCTCCCAGATGACGGTGCCGCCCATGCCGAGTCCGATGCACATGGTGGTCAAGCCGTAGCGCACGTCGGGACGCGTCGCGAACTGGCGGGAGAGCTGCGTCATCAGGCGAACGCCCGAGGAAGCGAGGGGGTGGCCACACGCGATGGCGCCGCCCCACTGGTTGACGCGCGGGTCGTCGTCGGCGATTCCGTAGTGCTCGAGGAACGCGAGGACCTGAACGGCGAACGCCTCGTTGATCTCGAAGAGTCCGATGTCCTCGATCTTCAGGCCGGTGCGTGCCAGGAGCTTCTCGGTGGCGGGAACCGGGCCGATACCCATGACGGCGGGGTCGACGCCCTGGTAGGCGAAGCCCACCATGCGCATGCCGACCGGCAGGCCGAGCTCGGCTGCGGTGTCCTCACCGGCGAGCAGTGCTGCGGTGGCACCGTCGTTGAGTCCGGCGGCGTTACCGGCGGTGATGCGTCCGGCCGGGCGGAACGGCGTCTTGAGCTTCGCGAGATCTTCGACGGTGGTTCCGGGGCGCGGCGGCTCGTCTTCGGTGGCCAGACCCCAGCCCGCGGAACTGCGGGTGGCGACGGGGACCAAAGTGTCGGCGATGAAGCCGGCCTTCTTGGCAGCGTCGTACTTGTTCTGGCTGTTGACGGCGTAGGCGTCCGTGCGGTCCTTGGTGATGGTCGGGAACCGGTCGTGCAGGTTCTCGGCGGTGTTACCCATCACGAGGGCGCTCGGGTCGACCAGGCGGTCGGCGAGGAAGCGCGGGTTGGGGTCTGCGCCCTCACCCATCGGGTGGTGGCCCATGTGCTCGACGCCACCGGCGATCACGACGTCGTACTGGCCGAAGCCGATGCCCGACGCGGTGGTGGTGACGGCGGTCATCGCGCCGGCGCACATGCGGTCGATGGCGAATCCGGGAACGGTTTCGGGGAGACCGGCGAGGATCGCAGCGGTGCGGCCGATGGTCAGGCCCTGGTCACCGGTCTGCGTGGTGGCTGCGACAGCCACTTCGTCGATCCGTGCGGGATCGAGTTGCGGGTTACGGCGAAGCAGCTCACGAATCGCCTTGACGACGAGATCGTCTGCGCGCGTGTCGGCGTACATGCCTTTCGGGCCGGCCTTGCCGAACGGGGTGCGAATGCCGTCGACGAAGACGACGTTGCGTTGGTTGTTTGTGGATGGAGCCACGCGAATTCCTCCTGATGGAGCTGCCCACCACTCCGAAGTGCGGTGAGACGTTGGTTCGGCGATCACGGCCAGGCGTCCGGCCTCGTATCGAGCGTACTACTGCCCATTACTGACCGGTAACTTAACGTGCCGAATTGCTCCAACCTCACACCGGGGTCAGGTCAGGATTCAGGCTCTTCCGCTTCGGGCTCGGCCGGGACCACGGAGTTCAGTGCCTCGGCGAGGACGGGAACCGTCAAAGTGCGTTGCCAGCCACGTGCGCCACCGGAAGTGAGCTTGGTCTCGATTGCGCTCTCGACCTCGGTGATGTCGGAGTCGGGTTCCAACTTCCAGTCCCAGCACAGGCGCCTGACCAGGTCGGGTTGGAGCAGATTCTCCACGGGCACCGACACTTCCTTGCTCAGGTCCGACAGTGCTGCCCGAGCCGCCGTCAGTCGATCGGCCGCAGCCGGGTCCTGGCGAGCCCACCGACCGGCGGCAGGGGGTCCGACGATCGGCGGGGTCTTCGGCGGAAGCTCGCTGTCCGGGAGCCTGCGCGCAGCTTCCAGCGCGTCCATCCACACACGCGAATACCGGCGTTGACGTGGTCCGCCGAACACGGGAAGCGAACGGAGCGCATCCAGCGACTGAGGATCTTTGAGAGCGGCGTCGATGATGGCGGAGTCAGGGAGAACCCGGCTCGGCGACACGTCGCGCTTGCGCGCGAGATCCTCACGCGCCTGCCACAGCGCCCGTACTGCCGCCAACTGCCGAGTGGTCTTGAGCGAGGTGATGTGCGATGTACGACGCCAACGGTCGGGCTTGGGCTTGGGCGGGCCGGCCAGACGGATGTACTCGAACTCCTCCTTCGCCCACTCGAGCTTGCCCTGGGATTCGAGTTCGGCTTCCATGGCGTCGCGCAGTTCGAGAAGCACTTCGACGTCGAGGGCAGCGTAGTTCAACCAGGCGTCCGGGAGCGGACGTGTCGACCAGTCCGCGGCCCCGTGACCTTTGCGAAGTTCCACCCGCAGGGTTCGTTCCACTATCGCGGCGAGTCCGACTCGTTCGAACCCGGCCAGTCGACCGGCCAGTTCGGTGTCGAACAGCTCGGCCGGTGTCAGGCCCAGTTCGGCGAGGCCGGGGAGATCCTGATCGGCCGAGTGCAGCACCCATTGCAACGGGTTGATCGCCTCGGCCAACGGCTGCAGGTCCTGCGCTGTCGGAATCGGGTCGAGCAGGAACGATCCCGCTCCTTCGCGTCGGAGCTGGATCAGGTACGCCCGTGCCGAATAACGGAATCCGGATGCCCGCTCGGCGTCCACGGCGAGCGGGCCGTGGCCGGAGGCCAGCGCGGCCGCGGCGTCGGCGACACCGGCGGCAGTGGTGATGACGTCCGGAACTCCGTCACGCGGAACGAGCAGCGGAACTACGTCGGAGGTGGGCTCGGTTGCATCATCGGTGACTTCGGACATGGTCACTGACTCTACGTCGCAGTCGGGGCCGGGGTTGTCACCTCAGCGTCGAACAGTTCGTCGAGTGCGGCTCCGAAACCTTGCGCGAGCTGGTCCAATTCGGGTGCCAGATCGGAGCAACTGACGATGCCGACGTCGAGTTTTCCGTCGAGTGACATCACCGTCACGTTGAGTCCTGCCCCGTGAAAGATCGGGCCGAGCGGGAACATTCCCTTGATCTGGGCGCCGAGGAAGTAGAGCGGGACCGGCGGCCCGGGCACGTTCGAGACGACCAGGTTGGACACGACGGGGTGACGCTCGGCGAGTTTGAGCGACGAGTACACCCGCATGGCGGCGCCGAACACCGCCGGCGATGCGAACTGGGACCAGTCCTGGAGCATGTTCGCACCCAGAGCCTCGTTGTGGTTCTTCGAGGTGGCGTTGTAATCGCTGATCGCGTGCAGACGCTCGACCGGATCGCCGATCTGGGTGCCCAGCTGCGTGAACATGCCCGAGATCTGGTTTGTGCCCGGCCGATCGGATTTACCGTGGACCGATACGGGGACCATCGCGACGAGTGAGTCCTCCGGCAGTTCGTCGCGGTCCTTGAGGTAGGTCCGCAAAGCACCCGCGCACAGCGCGAGAACCACGTCGTTGACCTTCACGCCGTGACGGTCTTTGACGGCTTTGACCTTCGCGAGATCGAGCTGGCTGAAGGCGACGTTGCGGTGACCGGTGATCGCGCCGTTGAACGAGGTCCGTGGCGCGGTGAACGGAGCAGGCATCGCTTCACCCTTGCGCGCGCGTGTCACCCACTTGGGGAGCATGGCGATTCCGCCGGGGACCAGACGGGCAATTCGTGCGGGTCGGGCGATGACGGCCATGAGTCCGCCGATCGCGATGTCCAGCGTTCCCGCGTCGCCCGCACCCTGTGCGGTGGGATCCACGAGCGCCGGTGAATCCGGTTCGAGACTGCACAGCTGAGCGAGGATGTTCGCACCGGTGACACCGTCGGCAGCGCTGTGATGGATCTTCGACATGACAGCGATCTGTCCGTCGGCAAGTCCCTCGATGACCCACATCTCCCACAGTGGGCGGGAACGATCCAGCGGTTGGCTCGCGATGTGTCCGGCGAGTTCTGCCAGTTCCGCGTGTGTGCCCGGAGCAGGTACCGCGGTCCGGTGGCAGTGCCGCTCGATGTCGAAATCGTGATCGTCGACCCATACCGGGTAGTCGAGATTGAGGCGGGAATCTTTGAGTTTGCGCCGGAAGGTCGGCATCGTGGCCATCCGCGAGTCCAACTCGCGAAGCAGCTTCCGGTAGTCGTAACCGCCCGGAATGGTCGAGGGGTCGAGCAGTACGAGTCCACAAACGTGCAATAGCTGGGTCGGTGTTTCCAAGTAGAGGAAGGTCGCGTCGAGTCCGCTGAGACGTTGCATGACTCATTTTAGAACAGGTTCTAGTATTTTTCCGGGGGAATGCGTAAACGAGTAGTGGAGTTAGTCGCCCTGCCGCGACAGCGTGGTTATCCCGGCAGGCGGAAGTCCTGCCGCGTACGCGAGAACTTCACAGAAAGCCTCGACGTGGTGAGCCAATTCCGATGACGTTGCAGTCCAGGATGCTCGTAACTCGAGTTGGTGGGCTCGCGGCGGGCCCGCGATGTCGCCGTATCGCACGGAAGTTGTGGCTGTGACCGTACCGCCCAGGGCCACAAAAGGTTCCGGTCCGGCTTCGAGTGCGTCCACCAGCCAACTCCAGGCTACTTCGGGAAGTAGTGGATCCGCGGCGACGGCTTCGTCAAGATCTGCCTGTATGTAGGCCACCAACCGCATGGTGCCGTTCCACGCCTCGTCGCCGTCCGGATCGAACAACAGGATCAGGCGGCCGAAAGCGTCGCCTTCGGACTGCTCGGCCACGACGTCGGAGTCCGGGTGCAGAACCTCGGCTCCCACTGCGTGGCTGTACGGAGCGAGACGCTGCGGCGGACGGATGGGACCGACCTCTATCTCGGGCCGAACCCGCGCAGCGGTCATCGCCTCCACGGCGGCACGGAACTCGGCCGGGTCGGCTGTCGATCCGGATGTCGTCACAGGTCAGGACGTTAGTCGGGGATAAGGGCGGGTAGGTGGAGGCGCGCCGACCGAGTGTGGTCCGGGTGTGTGGCCGCTCACGAACCGCTCGGGTGTCCGATCCCGAGTGTGGGACATGGCAGCATTGAGTCGATCGAAGACACACGTTGGCGGAGAGCGCGAGGACTGATGAGCGGGTTGGACAACATGAATTCAGGCATGACCGGGTCGGCGGAATACAGCGCTCGGCGAGTTTTGCCCGACGCACCGTTGCTCGCCGCGGCGACCGGACGCACTCCGAGTCGACGGCCGGTGTGGTTCATGCGCCAGGCCGGACGTTCGTTGCCGGAGTATCGCGAGATCCGCGCGGGGATCGGCATGTTGGAGTCGTGTTTCGATCCGGCGCTGGTCTGTGAGATCACGATGCAGCCGGTGCGCCGTCACGACGTGGACGCGGCAATCCTGTTCTCGGACATCGTTGTTCCGCTCAAGGCTGCGGGAATCGATCTCGACATCGTTGCCGGCGTCGGACCGGTGGTTGCCAATCCGATTCGCTCCATCGCCGACGTCGCAGCCCTCCCGCGGTTGGTCCCCGAAGAGGTCGGGGCGATCGCGCAGGCCGTTCGACTTCTCACCACCGAGTTGGGCTCGACTCCGCTGATCGGCTTTGCCGGAGCGCCGTTCACCTTGGCGTCGTATCTGGTCGAGGGTGGTCCGAGCCGGAACCACGAGAAGACCAAGGCGCTCATGCACTCCGATCCGAAGACCTGGCACGCGTTGCTGGGAAGCCTGGCAGACACCACGATCTGCTTCCTGCAGACGCAGCTCAAGGCGGGTGTCGACGCGGTTCAGCTGTTCGACTCGTGGGCCGGCGCGCTCTCGCTGGCCGATTACCGGGAATTTGTTCTCCCGCATTCCGAACGGGTGTTTGCCGAGGTTGCCGCTGCCGGCGTTCCGCGTATCCACTTCGGTGTCGGAACCGGTGAACTTCTCGGCGCGATGGGGGAGGCAGGTGCCGACGTCGTGGGTGTCGACTGGCGGATTCCGCTCGACGTCGCGGCCGGTCGTGTCGGTCCGGGCAAGGCGCTGCAAGGCAATCTCGATCCCGCTGTACTGTTCGCGGGCCCCGAGGTGATCGATCGTGAGGTGCGCCGGATCGCCGCTGAAGGTGACCGCGCGATCGAAGCCGGTGCCATCGGCCACATCTTCAACCTCGGCCATGGAGTTCTTCCCGACACCGATCCCACGGCGATCACCTCGGCGGTGGAGCTGGTGCACTCGCTGTGACAACCACTCGGCCGTCGGTCGCGGTGATCGGAGGCGGAATCTCCGGTCTGGTTGCCGCGTACCGGCTTCGGCGCAGTCTGGGCTCCGTTGCCGACATCACGGTCGTCGACGACTCTCCGCGACTGGGCGGGAAGCTGCGAACGATTGATCTTGGCGGTGGCCCGATCGACATCGGCGCCGAGGCGTTCATCGCCCGTCGGCCCGAAGTCCCTGCGCTTCTCGCCGAGCTGGGACTGACCGATCAGATCGTTTACCCCGCGGGGTTGAGCCCGTTGATCTGGTCCCAGGGCTCACTGAATCGACTTCCTGCCGGAACCCTGATGGGAATCCCGGCATCGTCCGAGTCGGTGAGAGATCTAGTCGACGAGCAGACACTGTCGCGCATAGCTGCCGAACCAGGCGCTCCGTTCGAGTGGACCCGCGGTTCCGATTGCAGTGTTGCCGAACTGGTTTCACAGCGATTCGGTGATCAGGTGGTCAGCCGATCGGTGGATCCCCTTCTCGGCGGGGTGTACTCGGGCCTGGCGGAGACCATCGGAGTGCGTGCAGCTTTGCCGACACTCGCTGCGGCGCTCGATGCGGGCGCTCAGAGCCTCACGGATGCAGTTGCAGCCGCAGTGCCGACACCTGCACCCGGACCAGTGTTCGGAGCGCTCAGGGACGGTTACGGCATCTTGCTCGATGCGCTGCGGCAGGCCGCCGACGCGACGTTCGTCCGCGGCGAGGCTTCCGAGTTACGCAGGGACGGGAAAGGTTGGAACGTCGATCCGCTCGGCAGCGTCGACGCGGTGATTCTGGCTGTTCCGGCGCCGCGCGCAGCGGTGCTGTTGGCCGGCGTCGATGCGGATATTGCGCGTATCGCGTCGCGGATCGAACTGGCGTCGTCCGCGGTGGTGGCGCTCCGCCTGCCCGGTCAGGTCGACCTTCCGCAGAATTCGGGGATCCTGGTTGCCACCGACGCCGACCTGACCGCCAAGGCGTTCACGCTGTCGAGCCGAAAGTGGACGCACCTCGCTGATCGCGGCGAGCATCTCGTTCGGGTGTCGTTCGGTCGATTCGGCGCATCGGAGATCGTCGACCGGCCGGATGGTGAACTGATCGAACTTGCGCGCGCCGATCTCGAGACCGTGACCGGAATCACCGAGGAGCCAGGAGCGAGCTTCGTACAGCGGTGGCACGGCGGTCTTCCCCAGTACTCCCCAGGTCACACGGAAATCGTGGCTGAAATCGAGTCCGGGATGACGCAGTTCGACGGCCTCGAAGTGGCCGGGTCGTGGCTGCACGGCGTCGGGGTTCCGGCGTGTGTCGCAGTCGGCACGACGGCGGCTACACGGATATTCGAGCGAGTGGCACGATAGACCCATGGCACGCCTTGATTTCGACAAACTGAACTCTGAAATCCGTTACCTCATGTTCTCCGTGTTCCAGGTGGAACCCGGTGTGCTGGGCGATGATCGGGAAGCTGCGGTCAAGGACGCCCGCTTGTTCTTCGAGGGTCTCGAAGACAAGGGCGTCGTGGTTCGCGGCATCTACGACGTCGCCGGCTTGCGCGCCGACGCGGACTTCATGATCTGGACCCACGCGGCCAGCATCGAGGAACTGCAGGCCGCGTACGCGGATTTCCGCCGCACCACCGTCCTCGGACAGGCCAGTGCTCCCATCTGGAGCAACTCGGCGGTGCACCGCCCCGCGGAGTTCAACAAGAGCCACGTGCCCTCGTTCATCGCGGGTGAGGATCCCGGCGACTACATCTGCGTTTACCCGTTCGTCCGCTCGTACGAGTGGTACCTGCTCCCCGACGAGGAGCGTCGCAAGATGCTCGCCGATCACGGTATGGCTGCTCGTTCGTACAAGGACGTTCGCGCCAACACGGTCCCGGCCTTCGCTCTGGGGGACTACGAGTGGATTCTCGCGTTCGAAGCGCCTGAGCTCATCCGTATCGTCGATCTGATGCGCGATCTGCGTGCCACCGAAGCTCGCTTGCACGTTCGCGAAGAGGTGCCGTTCTTCACCGGGCCGCGCGTGGACATCGAGAAGCTGGTCCTTTCCCTTCCCTGATCTACTTCGAAAGTAGTTTCTGTGACAACTGCACCGAACCGGCGTCGTCAACACATGTCCCATTGGGGAATGTTCACCGCCGAATCGGTCGCCGGCGAGGTGACCGCCGTGCATCCGTACGAGGGTGATTCGAATCCCTCGCCGATGCTCGGGAACCTCGCCGGTTCGGTGCGCAGTCGGGCTCGCGTTTCGGGCCCGGCGGTGCGCCGCGGTTGGCTCGAGAACGGGCCTGGTCCCAGCGACCGACGTGGAGCGGACGAGTTCGTCTCGGTCTCGTGGGACGAACTGACCGAACTCCTCTCCCGCGAGTTGCGTCGCGTGGTCGACACGCACGGGAACAAAGCGATCTTCGGCGGCTCGTACGGCTGGGCCAGCGCCGGTCGATTCCATCACGCGCAGAGCCAAGTTCACCGATTTCTGAATCAGCTGGGTGGATACACCAAGTCGGTCCACAGCTACTCGCTCGGTGCCACCGGTGTCATCATGCCGCGTGTGGTCGGAACACACTGGAAGTTGTTCGCGCGCTCCACGTCGTGGGACGTCATCGCCAAGCACTCCGATCTTCTCGTCTCGTTCGGGGGAGTACCGATCAAGAACACCGGCGTCAATGCCGGTGGTACGAGCGATCATCCGACGCGCGGGGCGCTCGACGCATTTCGTGCCCGCGGCGGAAAGATCGTCTCCTTCAGTCCGTTGCGCGACGACGTCGATGGCGACTGCGAGTGGATCGCACCCGTTCCGGGAACCGACGTGGCAATCATGCTTGCCCTGGCGTTTGTCCTGGCGTCGGAGGACCTGCACGATCGCGATTTCCTGAACCGCTTCTGCGTCGGCTACGAACGCTTCGAGGATTACCTGCTCGGACGTGCCGACGGTGTACCGAAGGATCCGCGCTGGGCGCAGAAGATCTCCGGGGTGCCGGCGGAGTTCATCACCGACCTGGCTCGGAGAATGGCGTCCGGCCGGACGCTGGTGACCGTCACGTGGTCGTTGCAACGCATCAAACACGGTGAACAGGCTCCGTGGATGGGCGTGACACTCGCCGCGATGCTCGGCCAATTCGGGCTTCCGGGTGGCGGTTTCGGCCACGGCTACGGTTCGATGAACGAGCCGGGTCTGGCTCCGGTGCCGTATCCGTTGCCGACCTTCTCACAAGGTGTGAATCCGGTGCCCGATTTCATTCCGGTGGCCGCGATCTCCGATCTCTTGCTCTCGCCCGGCGAGGAGTTCGACTACGACGGCAGGCGCCTGACCTATCCGGATATTCGGTTGGTCTACTGGGCTGGTGGCAATCCGTTTCATCACCACCAGGATCTCCCGAGGCTGCGACGGGCATTTGCGCGTCCGGACACGATCGTCGTTCACGATCCCTACTGGACGCCGATGGCTCGCAATGCCGACATCGTTGTCCCGTCGACAACGTCGCTCGAACGAAATGACCTGAGCTGCACACGAAATGATCCACTTCTGGTCGCGATGCAGCAAGTAGTTCCACCTTTCGCGAATTCGCGAGACGACTACGACACGTTTGCCGCTCTGGCTTCTGCGCTCGGATTCGGGGAGCAGTTCACCGAGGGGAGATCCTCACAGGAGTGGATCGAGCATCTCTACGGTCAATGGCGGCCGTTCGTCGATGCAGACGGCGGCAACACACCGACGTTCGAGGATTTCTGGTCGGATGGGCACTACCGGATGCGAACCGAAGACAACCTCGTGCTCTTCGGTGACTTCCGCGAGGACCCCGAGAAGTATCCGCTCTCGACTCCGAGTGGGAAGATCGAGATCTTCTCCGAGACCATCGAGTCTTTCGGCTACGACGACTGCGCCGGCCATCCGCGCTGGTACGAGCCCGACGAGTGGCTGGGTGGACCACGGGCCACGCAATTCCCGCTTCACTTGATCGCCAACCAGCCCAAGACGCGGCTGCACAGCCAACTCGATCACGGCGCTGCGAGCCAGGCATCGAAGATTCAGGGACGCGAGCCGATTCGTATGCACCCGGATGCAGCGGCCGCGCGCGGCGTGTCGGCTGGGGACGTGGTGCGCGTATTCAACGATCGCGGGGCGTGCCTGGCTGGTGTGATCGTCGATTCGGATTTGCGGAGCGACGTCGTCCAGTTGTCGACCGGGGCGTGGTACGACCCGCTCGATCCTGCCGATCCCGATTCGCTGTGTGTTCACGGAAATCCCAACGTTCTGACGCCAGACGTCGGCACGTCTTCGCTTTCGCACGGGTGCACCGGCCAGCACGTTCTGGTGCAGATCGAGAAATTCCAAGGGGTTCTGCCGCTGGTCAAGGCGTTCGATCCGCCCGTGCTTCGTTCGCGCTGACGGAACCGATCGGCGACCTCCCGCGTCGAACCTCGTGAGCGCCTGAATCAGGTGTCACGATCTATCGAAGGTGGGGGCCATCGTGAGTGGGGCGGATGTTGGTTCGATGAGGGGACAGGTCGAAGTTCTTCGGGCTCAGATCGATTCGATGCAGGTTGATCTGTTGGAGCGAACGCGATCGCTGGCGGATATGCAGGAGAAGATCGCACGAGCGACGGCGAGCGCGCGCTCGAGTGATGGCAGCGTGGAAGTCGTCGTAGACGCTTCGGGGGCGACCGTGGGAGTCACCCTCTCCGGGAGCGCTTACGGCAAGCATTCGCCGGTAGCGTTGGGAAATCTGATCCTGGCCACGGCCACATCTGCGGCGGAGGACATGCGCCGACAGGTTGCCGAGATGTCGAGGCCGTTCACCGAAGCGGCCAGGATCGATTTGCCTGACCTCGTTCCCGGTGTGCTCGGATTGCGTGAGATTCTCGCGCCTCGTCCGGCGTCGGTGCCGGTCGGCGGCGACGAGCACTGGGACCGCACCGTTCTGAGGAGCTCCGGCAATGTCTGAACTGGACGTGGACGTGGCCGCGATGGGAAGTGCTGCACCAGCATTCGAGGTGGTCGCTGCCGATCTCGACGAGGCACGGAGTGCTCTGGAAACAGTGGCCGGCGCCGAAGAGGGGCGCTGGGGCGCTGACCAGTTCGGAACCGCATTCTCGGACGCGTATGTTCCCGGTGCGGAGTCAGCAGTCGGTGGGATGACACTGGTCGCGGGCGCGCTCCGCGAATTGACCGCCACGCTGATCGAGATCACCGATCGTTTCGAATCGATCGACACCTCGCTTGCCGACGACATGGCGGGTGGGCTCTGATGGGACTCGAGATTCCGGGCTGGTTACAGGCGGTTGCGTCGGTCGCGGTGGGCAGTGACTGGCCGCAAGGAGACGAAACGGCACTGTGGAGGTTGGGTGATGCCTGGTCAGGCGCGGCTGATCGGATCGAGGCTTCGGCCGCTGCCGGTGGTTACGGATTGCAAACTGTACTGGCATCGATCGACGGTCGAGCCGGCGACTCGTTGTCTCGGTATTGGTCGGAGGCCGGGGGAGTTGCGGAGGTCTTCGAGCGGTTGTCCTCTGCCGCGGCCGAACTGGGTCAGTCATGCACCGATACCGGCACGGACATCGAGTACACCAAACTGTCGATCCTCGCGGCGCTGGGCGCACTGGCGCTCGAGATTGCCGCCATGCTGGCGGCCGCTGTCCCGACACTGGGTGCGAGTACCGCCGGAATCGTGGCGGCTGAGGTGGCAACAACACTCACGGTCCGAATGCTGTTGCAGCAATTGTTGATACGAGTGATCGAGGCTGCAGCAGTGGAAGCTGCCGCTGCCGTCTTCTCCGGCCTCGCCATTCAACTCGGGCAGATGACGATGGATCATCGCCAGTCGATCGACGGTGGCAAGGTCGTGACCGAGGGCCGCGACGGTTTCATCAAGGGACTTGCGAACGGAGGGTTGAAGACGACGCCGGATCGTGTCGGCCCTGACCCGAACCCGCTCCCGACCGGTTCGAGATTGCAGCAAATCGCGCGGGGGGCTTTCGACGATGCGGTATCGGGAGCGTCCGCTGCGATCGTGACGAAGGAAGTCACGGGCGGTGATGCCTCGTTGACGGACATCACTTCCGGCGCGATCGGTGGTGGGATCGGGTCAGTCAAGGACGGTCTTGTCGCTCGAAACGAGGACCTGAACGCGGCTGGTCTGAGCCCGACTGCGCTGAACTGGGACTTCTGAGTTGAAGTCTCGAATCGTGGGCTACCAGTGACACGGGGTAGCCCACGACCTGGCTACTGAGCGACACGGGGTAGCCCACGACCTGGCTACTGAGCGGGCTTGAGAACCAGTGAGATCGAGTTGATGCAGTACCGCTGATCGGTCGGCGTCGGGTATCCCTCGCCCTCGAAGACGTGACCGAGGTGGCTGTGGCACTTCTTGCAGATGACCTCGATACGGCGCATCCCGAGTGAGCTGTCTTCCTTCAGGATCACGGCATCCGAATCCGCCGGATCGAAGAAGGACGGCCACCCGCAGTGCGATTCGAACTTCTCGGTGCTGCGGAACAGTTCGGCTCCGCACGCACGGCAGGAGTAAACGCCTTCCGTGGTGGTGTCGGTGTACTCGCCGACGAAGGGGCGTTCGGTGCCGGCTTGGCGCAGGACGGCGAACTCCTCCGGAGTCAGCTTTTCGCGCCACTCGCTCTCGGTGTACGTGACCTCAGGTGTGCTGTCGATACCATCGTGTGAAGAACTCATGCCTCCACGCTAATGCTTTGTCGCCGTTTCGGCTTCGTCGGCAGGTGAGACGGTATCGAGCGGGGGATCGAGGAGGTAGGCGGGATCGATTCCGCGATCCAAGCGGCCCTCGCGACGCGCGACCAGATACCGGTATCCGAGGACACAGAAGATCACGATCAGCAGAAGGCTCCAGCCGAGGGTGCTCTTGGTGTATTCGGCTGCCCGGCCGAAGGTCGGCCAGCGGTTCGACCACCAGCTGTCGAACGTCATGAAGCCGTAGACGGCGAGCCACGCCGGCCAGTTCCGCATGACCGAGTTCTTGAGCACCACGGACATCAACAGCGGCAACAGCATCATCGAGTAGTACATCTGGCCGAGCGATGGCAGCAGGAACGACGCGGTCATGATCACACCGGTCGCGGTGGTGAGGAAGAAGAGTTCGTCGTTGCGGTAATAGCGGTACAGAAGCCACAGAGAGACGACGACCATGGCGGCCAACACGACGCGCAACAGCAGGATCAACCATTCGGGCAGACCGAAGTAAGCGCCGTTTCCGACAATCGAACTGTTGAAGTAGTCACGAGATTCGAGCAGGTACGGCACGGTGCGGCGGACGAAGTCCATCGGATCCGACGCAAGCGGCCATGCCACGACCGTGAGAATGAACGGGATGCCCAGGGCGGTGACGAGCACCTTCCACTGACCGCGAACGAGCGGCAGCAGGAGCAGTGGCGCGAGAGTGGGTTTCACTGCGATGGTGAGACCGATCGCGGCGCCGGCCCACAGATCCTTCTTGCGCATCAGCAGCAGGAGGAAGGCAACTTCGCCGAGCAGTACGAGGCCGTTGATGTTGGTGAACACCAACGTGTTGGTGACCGTCTCCGACATGAAAGCACCGAGCACCAGAATCGGCGCCGCGATGGAACTGATCGTCAGGTCGAACAAGCGCAACAGCAGGTAGAGAGCCACGAGAATGGCGACGGCATTGACACCGATGAACAGCCACCGCGAGCGCTCGGGATCGAGGATCGCCAGGGGTGCCATCAACAAGGAACCCGATGGTGGGTACAGATAATGGGGGTCTACGGAGTTGAAATCTGCGGTGTAGACGTCGCGCCCGTTCCAGAACGCCAGCGCGGCGTTGTAGACCGGTCGGAAGTCATCGGTGATGGCGCCGTTGACTGCTGTGACGATGACACGATTGAGCACGGTCATCACGGCGATCGGCCACAAAACGAAGTTGACGACTTGTTGGGTTGTCCGCCCGGTACGCGGCTCGAGCTGTCGAAGGAACACTTCGGCACGGTACACCGGAGCAGGGTGTGATCGGGGGATGCACCCCTTTTCCGTCGTGGTGGACAAGCGCCCGAGTCAGGCCGGGCACACGCTTCCGTTGCTGGGCAGGGAGGCATCGGTGAGGTATGCCCTCATCGCCTGCTGCGCGCAGGTGGATTGTGCCGCGGGGTGACCTGCACCCTGCCAGTCCAGGGTTGCGAAGCGCGACCCCGCGTTGGTCACGACGCCGGTGACGGTCGAGAGTCCGGAGTTCCCGACGGCCGGGTCGCCCTGACCGCTCAGCACGAGGACGGCGGGCTTCAACTGATTCGGCAGGGGAGAGTTGGCGGTCGACGGCCAGCTGGCGCATGCGAGCAAACCGAGCGCGGCTTCTCGACCGAATACCGGATAGTTGGTGCCCCAGGTGTCCGCCAGTTCGCGGACGCGCCCGATCCCCGGCCACTGCATGCCGTCGGTGCATCGTCCGATGAACTGGCCGTCACCGTCCACCTCGTTCTCTGCCCGGGCGGCGCGCTCTCGAATCGGCGAAGCGTTGCCGGTACCGAGCGCGGACAGAGCGTCTGAGAGCGAGCGGGTCTCTTGCTCACGGTTGGTTCCGGCAGTCCACAGGCTCGCCGAAATCGCGTTCGACACCGCAGCGGCGGACAGCGGCTGGAATTCATCGGCCCGAGCGCGCTCCATCAGGTCCGTGACCGCTTTCTTCGGATCAGGTCCGAGAGAGCACCCCAGCGCCACACATCGCTGAGCGAATGCGGTCAACGCCGCTTCCTCGCCCTGCACGCGGCTCTCCGCCTCGGTGGCAGCGTCGGTGGCCACCGGAGCGGGAGAATCGAGGATCAACCTCGCGAGGTTGTCGGGGTGGGCTGCCGCGTAGCTCAGCGCGATGTCAGAGCCGGACCCTGCCGACCACAGAGCGATGGTCTCGACGCCCCACCGCGTACGTAGAGCGTCGATGTCCTCGGCAGCGGAGTCCGCGCCGAACTTCAGTTCTTGAGGATCGAGATAGTCGGTACAGGCGATGGTTGCATCGTGACCGAGAGCGGCGACCGCGTCGGCGGCGTCGCCGGTGGAGTCTGCGTCGAACTGGCCCAGATCGTGAAGGCCGCGCCGAATCTCCGGCGTCATGCAGTCGATTGCGGTGGACCTGTCGATTCCGCGTCGATCCAGGGCAACGACGGGGTGGTCCGCGAGCACCGTCGTCAAGCCGGACGTAGCGAGCATGGCCAGAGAGTTTCCCGACGAACGGTCGGTGCCGGACGTGAACACGATCGGATACGCGTTGGCAGGCGTCGAGGATGTCCGAGCGCGGGTCAAGCCGGCAGTGAAGTTGCCGTCGATGGCGCCGGTCACGTCGATGGGGGCACTGAATTCCGCGCATTCGAGGATGACGCCGGCGCTCGACGCTGCGAGAGCCTGGTCGGCGAGTGACGTGCCGGTGCAGTCTCGCCACGGTATGTCGTCGGTCGGGACGCCGGGGTCAACCGGCGGCGCATCGGGTGACGGTACCTCGCTCTGGGCAGGGCTGCCGTCGGTGCGGCCTTCGACCGCGACGGCGGGCCGAAGCGACGGCCCGGCGCCGCACGCACAACACGTCGCGAGGACGACGGCCATCAAAGCAACTCTGCGCATGCCGACCAGAGTGCCAGGTTCACCGACGTGGCTGCTGACGAACCCATCGAGTGAGGATCGTGCCGTCCGAATCGCCGAGAATGTGAGCGGGACGCATCGACGTGGGCATTGCATTGGGGGAGAGCGAGATTCGGCCGACTTTGCTCCCCACCAGTTGAGGTGAAGTGGTGATGCAGAGTTCGTCGACGGCATTGTCCTCGATCAACTGCCCGAAAAGTGACGGCCCGCCCTCACACAGCACGCGACGGAGCTTGCGAGCCGACAAGGCCCTGTCGATGTCGCCGCTGCTGACATTCGGTGAGTCCGTCACCTCCACCTGCGATCCGGCCGATCTCAGCGCTGAAATCGCTGCGCTGTCCGCGGCGCTACCGACAACAAGAATCGGCGGAATTTCGGTATCTCGTAGGAGCCGGCTTTCAGGGTCGATCGACGCGTGCGCCGAGACGACGAGGATCGGTGGGACCGGAGCGAGGCCGCCCGCCTTTCGTCGCGCCTGGGCTGCGTCCGAGATCTGCACACCCCCGTAGTTCTCGGCTCGCGCTGTGCCTGCGCCGACCACGACGACGTCACAAAGTTCGCGCAAGATCCCGAATACCGACTTGTCTGCAGGGGTGCCCAGTCCATGGCTCACTCCGTCGACGGAGACGCACCCGTCGATGCTGGAAACGAAGTTCACGCGCATCCAGGGTTGGGAGAGGTTCTCCGGATAGGCGTACAAGCCGCGGAGTTCGTCTTCGTGGACTGGTGTGAAGTAGGTCGCAATATCCATACGGTGCACATGAGAGATCACATCACGTAGATACCCTTGACGGATGCATGAACGTCTTGTCGATCGCAGCCCGGTGGTACCCGCCGATCAATTGGTAGCTCAAATGGTGCCTCCCGCAATGTTCGACGAGGTGAGTTTTGCGTCCTACATTCCTGATCCGAAGGAACCGAGCCAGGCAGCTGCTGTCGCCAAGGCCGAGGAATTCTCCAAGCGCGTAACCAAGATCCGTAGTGGTGGACGCCGCGGACTGTTCGGCAAGAAGACCCAGGCGACCGGCGCCGGCCTGTACCTCGACGGCGGGTTCGGTGTCGGTAAGACTCACTTGCTGGCGTCGATCTTCCACAGCGTCCCGTCGCCGAAGGCTTTCGGAACCTTCGTCGAGCTGACACACGTCGTCGGCGCTCTCGGCTTCAACAAAGCGGTCGAAGCGCTCGCCGACCACAGCGTTCTCTGCATCGACGAGTTCGAGCTCGACGATCCGGGCGACACCATGCTCGTCTCTCGCCTCCTTTCGGAGCTTTCCGCGCGCGGCGTGTCCATCGTCGCGACGTCGAACACGCTTCCCGGCCAGCTCGGTGAGGGTCGCTTCGCGGCTCAGGACTTCCTGCGTGAGATCAAGAAGCTCGGCTCGATCTTCGAGACGATTCGCGTCGACGGCCCCGACTACCGTCACCGCGATCTCCCGCCCGCACCGGAGCCCATCTCCTCGGAGGAATTGGTCTCTCGGGCCGAGGCGATCGACGGCGCCACGCTCGACAACTTCGACGAGCTGTGCAAGCACCTCAGCACACTGCATCCGTCGCGCTACAACAAGTTGGTCGAGGGGGTGAAGGCGGTCTTCATCGACGGCGTTCACCCGGCCACGGATCAGTCTGTTGCACTGCGCATCGTGGTTCTCGCCGACCGCTTGTACGACGCGAGCATCCCGGTCACCGTTTCCGGCGCACGCCTCGACGAGATCTTCACTCCCGAGATGCTCGCCGGTGGGTACAAGAAGAAGTACCTGCGCGCGACCTCGCGTCTGCTCGCACTTTCTCGTTTCGAGGTCGCGGCCGGCTGATCAGCAGGCCTGTCAGCTGACGGGACGCTCCATCACGAAATCGTGGTGGAGTTGTGCCCCCACGAGAAAAGTCTTCGTGCCGACCTGGGTGAAGCCGTGTTTGGCGTAGAACTTCTGGGCGCGCAGATTTTCCTGATTGACACCCAGCCAGATCCCGGCACTTCCGCTGCGTCGTGCATGGTCGACAACCGCGTCCATCAGGGATGCTGCCGCGCCGGTTCCGTGGTTTCCCGGAAGCACGTACAACTTGCTCAGTTCCGTCGTCGGGCGAAGTGTCACAGCAGCTTTGACGTCCGGGTCGGCGGGCTCGTCGTCGACGAGCATCGCGTAGCCGACGATCGAGCCGTCGCGAATGACCTTGAGAACGGTTCGTGTCGGGTCCGTCAGGTACTCGGAGAACTTGTCGACCGAGAGAACGTTGTCGATGAAGGCACTGATGTCGTCGTCGGATGCGCCCGGCGGACAAGCCAGCGGAAACGTCACCGCTGCCACGTCGGCGATTGCTTCGGAATCCCAGATTCCGGCCCGGTCAACGGTGATCGTCACGTCAGTTTCTACCTCTCGCGCACATGATTCGGTTGATCAAGTACACCACCTTCGTCGAGCGTGATGCTCAAGCGGCGTTCTCGGCGACCGGCGTCGTGGCTCGTTTCGGTGCGAACGCGGGAGCAAGGACTATCAAGATCGCGCAGAACGCCAGCGGAATCAGGAACCCGATTCGAAGGTCACTGAAGGCAGCGACCGCGCCGACGATGCCGCCGCCGACCACCGTGCCGACGTAGTTGAAGAGGTTGATGCGTGCGATCACCGCGTCGACCTGATCCGGGGGAGCCATCCGTCCGGCGGCGCTGAAGCAGATCGGGGCGATTACCGGTACGCCGAGGCCGACGATCAGGAAGCCGGCGATGGCAACGGCGGGAGATTGCGCGAGGACAACGATCGTCATGCCGACCACGCCGATGAGAGAGCCGATCCGCACGACGGTGGTCTCACCGAACTTGCCGACCCAGTAGTCGCCGGTCAGTCGTGCGACCAATGCCGCGATTTGGTACGCCGCCACGGAAAGGGCGGCCGTCCCGGCGTCGGCGAGCAGTTCGTCCTTGACGTACAGCGTCGACCAGTTTCCGACGCTGAAGTCGACCGCATAGAACAATGCCATCGCGACGCCGAGCAGGACGAAGGCGCGGGTGGGTACGGTGAATTTCGCGGTGCTCGTGATGTTTGCATCGGCAACCGGAGACTCGGAGCGATCGAGCAGTTGCGGGCCGAAGGCCAGAAGCATCAGTCCGACAACAACTCCCGCGATCACCTGCGTTATGCGGATCGAGATGTCGAGGCTTGCGGTAGCAGAGATGAACAGAGCGCCGACAATCGCTCCGACGCTCCAGGAAGCATGGAACGAGGAGAGGATGAAGCGGCCCTTGGCGTGTTGGATCGAGACTGCCTGCATGTTGGCGGCCGCGTCGACCATGCCGAGTCCGATGCCGTAGATCGCCAGGAAGACGAAGAACATCGCCGCGTTGGGCGCAATTCCGGTTGCCCCGCCGAAGACTGCGATGACGGCGAGTCCGGTTCGCAGAGTCATCTTGCTCGACGTTCTCACGGCCAGAATCTCGGCGAGCACGCTGCCGAGCCCGGCGATGACGGACACGGTGACAACCGCAACCACAACCAGTGTCTCGCTCAGCTCGAACAAGTCCTTGTACTGCGGCAGCTGCGTCAGAATGGCGGCGAGCAGAAATCCTTGAAGTCCGAAGGCCACCGAAGTGGCGATCCGAGCCCTCGTCAGGGTGCGGGTGTTATCCGTCATCAAGCAGGGCCTTTGTCTCGTTCGTTCGGTTAGGCCGAACGGTACTGGATCTTGATACTGGTCGAGTGTCCAACAAAGCTGCGTGTTTTGCACGGTTCTTTGATTAACTGACCGACATGACTCGGCAGCCGACACCAGAATTTCCGTCTTCCTTCGTCTGGGGAACCGCCACCGCGGCCTACCAAATCGAAGGAGCTGTGGCCGAAGACGGTCGCGGACCGTCGATTTGGGACGAGTTCTGTGACCGCCCCGGTGTAGTCGTCGGGGGCGACACCGGAGCGGTTGCTGCCGATCATTATCACCGCTGGGAATCGGATATCGAGTTGATGAAAGACCTCGGGCTCGACGCTTGTCGGCTGTCCCTGTCGTGGTCGCGAATTCTTCCCACCGGATCGGGGGCTGTGAATGCGAAAGGGCTCGACTTCTACGACCGCCTGATCGATCGACTGTGTTCGGTGGGAATTACTCCTGCCGTCACTCTCTTTCACTGGGATCTGCCCCTCGCACTGCAAGAGCAGGGCGGCTGGATGAACCGAGACACGTCGTACCGGCTGGGGGAGTACGCCCAGGTCGTCGGCGAACGGTTGTCCGATCGAGTCGGAATGTGGATGCCGCTCAACGAACCGGTAGTGCATACGCTCTACGGTCATGCCCTGGGAGTTCATGCCCCCGGCCTGGCCTTGGGGTTCGAGGCTTTCCAAGCCGCACATCACCAGCTGCTCGGGCACGGCCTCGCTGTCGAAGCGCTTCGGGCAACCGGATGCACGAACATCGGAATTGCCTCGAACCATGCACCGGTGCGGGCCGCTTCCGATTCCCCGGAAGACGTGATGGCTGCCGACATCTACGACCACGTCGTCAATTGGATGTTCGCCGACCCGGTATTGGTCGGAAAGTACCCCGCCGACGAATTCGCCCAGCTGCTCAGCGGTCCCGTCGACGAGGACTTGAAAATCATCGGGGCGCCGCTCGACTGGTACGGGATCAACTACTACGAGCCGACGATGATTGCCGCTCCGGTGGAAGGCCAGGGGACCGAAGGTGTGCTCGAGGTCGACCTACCGCCGGGCCTGCCCTTTGCGCCTGTCGCGATTACCGGTTATCCCACAACCGATTTCGGATGGCCGATCGTTCCCGAAGGGCTGGGTGAGATCCTGCGGACGTTCCGAGCTCGGTTCGGTGACGCACTGCCGCCGATCTACATCACGGAAAGCGGATGTTCATTCCACGACGCACCGGATGCCGCAGGCGTCGTCGAGGACGAAGCGCGAATCGACTACCACGATGCGCACCTTCGCGCCCTCCGATCGGCAATGGACGACGGTGTCGACGTCCGTGGCTATTTTGTGTGGTCACTCCTCGACAACTTCGAGTGGGCAGCCGGCTACCAGGAACGATTCGGCCTGGTCCACGTCGATTTCGATACCCAGAAGCGCACACCGAAGACCTCGTTCGAGTGGTATCGCGCCCTGATCGCCGGGCACAAATCGGCTCAGGTCTGACCTGTGCGGAGGCGGTCCGGGTTGCATTCTCGAACCGGGCCGCCTAGCCTCGTCTCTCATGAAGCGAATTCTCGTAGTAAGCCGCCGTAGCGGGGTCTGAATCGGACCGACCCCTCGCTGCGGGTCGTCTTGCTACCAGTTGGTCCTCCACTTCATTCCAGGAAGACCACGATCATGACTTACAACTTCGCCTTCGCTTCTGATTCTGCCTTCGCTTCTGATTTTTCTTCTACCGCTGCTGATCCTTTCGCGACGCGTCACGGAAAATCTCTGCCAGCCGGCCTGCGCGCCGAATGCTCAGCGATGTCTTGGACCGAGTTCGAGTCCACGTATGCGGCTATGAGCGGCCCGATCCGTTTGGGCGCGTGGTCCTCCGAGAAGATTGCGCCGGGTCGTTGGACTTTCGAAGCGACTCTCGGTCTGGGGGAGCGCATCCAGAAGGCTTCCGCCACCTCGACTGGCGCGATCTCGGCCATGACGTCGATGCTGCACGACGCGGGAATCTCGCTCGAGATCCTGTCTTTCCATCAGCACCAGATCGGCCACCGCACGGCGACGTTCATCTTCACCGAGTGCGACGGCCGTCGGAGCTGGGCGATGGGGATTGCGGAGTCGTCGACTGAGTCCTCGCTGCGCGCGATGACTTCGGCAGCGAACCGCTTCTCTCACTGATCAGTTACAACAATCTGATCAGCTACATCAACCGCAGTACTGACGTGGATTCCCGAGGGGGCTTGCGTCAGTACTGCGATTGATGCGTTCGGCGCTCGAACGCAAAAAGCCGGAACCCTGAGGTTCCGGCTTCTTGCAATTTCAAATGGTGCGCGATACTGGGATTGAACCAGTGACCTCTTCCGTGTCAGGGAAGCGCTCTCCCGCTGAGCTAATCGCGCGGGTTCTGGAGAAAAATGGAGCGGACGACGGGATTCGAACCCGCGACCCCAACCTTGGCAAGGTTGTGCGCTACCAGCTGCGCCACGTCCGCATGAGCAATGAACTCCGTTACCGGAACTCAGTACTTTTCTAACTTATCAGACCTGCAAGCAGGTCTTGACCATCAGGCCCGAGGGCCTGACGTGGTGCGCGATACTGGGATTGAACCAGTGACCTCTTCCGTGTCAGGGAAGCGCTCTCCCGCTGAGCTAATCGCGCGAGGTGGAGACGGGAATCGAACCCGTGTGCACGGCTTTGCAGGCCGTTGCCTCACCACTCGGCCACTCCACCGTAAAAGGTTGAGTCACACCTCTCGAGCGGACGACGGGATTCGAACCCGCGACCCCAACCTTGGCAAGGTTGTGCGCTACCAGCTGCGCCACGTCCGCATCGCACCGTGTTGCTTGGGGAGCTGCTCGCTCTCCTCGGTGCGTTGGAAACATTAGCCGACCGTGTCGGATACACACAAATCACCAGCTCAGTGGCGTGTTCGGAGTCGAATCGGCCCGTCGCGCGCGTTGCAACTGTCCGTCTTGGCGATGAATACGGTCTGAAATCAGCTCGAATTCGTAGATTTCGGGGTCGCCTGGAGCAAAACGAATGCCAACCTGGTGATTCGTATTCATCGCGCAGCCGTGTTAATGTTCCAACTCGTTCGAGCGCATGCGTTCGAACGACTTACGGTCCCGTGGCTCAGTGGGAGAGCGTCCGCTTCACACGCGGAAGGTCGCTGGTTCGATCCCAGCCGGGACCACAGAAAACACTGAAGGCGTTCCCGATCATCGGGGACGCCTTCAGTCGTTTGAGAGCACAGCTGTTTGAGAGCACAGCTGTTTGAGAGCACAGCTGTTCGAGGGCACGGTTGTTTCGGCATGCAGACCGTCGTCGCAGGTCGCCGGCCGACGATTTCGGTAGCCTGGTCGAAGAGACATTTCGCGACCGAAAAGGTGACCGACTTGAGTACCGAAAAGGTCGATTCTCCCGTCGACGATTCAGACCTGTCCGTCTTCCAAGACGCAGAGTCCCGCTGGGAGCGGTGGCGCGCTGGAATCGCCGCGCGGCCCACCCTCAATCTTGCGTACCGCATCGGCGTGGGAGTCGTGGGCACGATCGTGTTCGCCGCAGGCATCGTGGCTATTCCGTACCCCGGGCCCGGTTGGCTCATCGTCTTCGCCGGCCTCGGCATACTGGCGTCGGAGTTCGCGTGGGCACATCGACTCCTTCATTTCGCGAAGGCTCGATACGACAGGTTCATGGAATGGTTCGGCAAGCAGTCGCTGTTCGTCAAGGGGTTGGGCGTTCTGTTCACCACAGTGATCGTCCTGGCGACGTTGTGGGTGCTCGGCACCTTCGGCCTGATCGGGACATGGGTGGGCCTGGACTACTCGTGGCTCGAGTCGCCACTGTGAGCTGAACGCGGCCCGGTTTCCTTCACTCGGTTGTCTCACCATGTCGGTAGGGCCGATAACATGATCGTGCGCGTGCTCGCAGTGGGTACGACGCCTGTCTAACTTGTCGCAATACCTTTAGGAGCACATCGCCGTGACCAGTCCCGCGCCAGAGCACTCAGCCGCCCCACTTCGGGTGCCCGCGGGGACGACCGCCGGGACTGCAGTGCGCGAAGCCGGATACCCCACGAAGGGGCCCGACGTGATCGTCGTTGTCCGCGATGGCGAGGGAACGCTCAAGGATCTGTCGTGGACACCTGAGGTCGATGTCGACGTCGAGCCGGTGGCAGCATCCACCGAGGACGGCCGCAGCGTCATCCGGCACTCCGCGGCTCACGTCCTCGCGCAGGCGGTCCAGAAAGAATTTCCCGACGCGAAGCTCGGGATCGGTCCGCCGATCAAGGATGGCTTCTACTACGACTTCGCAGTGGATCGTCCGTTCACTCCGGAGGATCTGGCCAAGCTCGAAAAGCGTATGAAGCAGATCATCAAGGGATCACAGCGCTTCTCGCGTCGAGTGGTCGATTCGATCGAGGACGCTCGGGTCGAGTTGGCCGACGAGCCTTTCAAGCTCGAACTGATCGACGACAAGTCCGGCATCGACGATCCCGAGATCATGGAGGTGGGCGGCAACGAGCTGACCATCTACGACAATCTCGATCCGCGCACTGGCGACAAGATCTGGTCCGATCTGTGCCGCGGCCCGCATATTCCGACCACCAAGCACATTCCGGCCTTCAAGTTGACCCGAAGCTCCGCCGCCTACTGGCGTGGCAACCAGGACAACGCCGATCTTCAGCGTGTCTACGGCACCGCGTGGGAGTCCACCGAGGCTCAGGACGAGTACCTCGAACTGCTCGCCGAGGCCGAGCGTCGTGATCACCGCAAGCTCGGTACCGAACTGGACCTCTTCAGCTTCCCCGACGAGCTCGGTTCGGGTCTGCCGGTGTTCCACCCCAAGGGCGGCATCATCCGCACCGAGATGGAGAACTACTCGCGCAGCCGCCACATCGAGGCGGGCTACGAGTTCGTCAACACTCCGCACATCACCAAGGGACATCTGTACGAGGTTTCGGGTCACCTCGACTGGTACCGCGACGGAATGTTCCCGGCGATGCACGTCGACGAGGAACTGAACGAGGACGGCACCGTGCGCAAGCCGGGCCAGGACTACTACCTCAAGCCGATGAACTGCCCGATGCACAACCTGATCTTCCGTGCTCGCGGACGCTCGTACCGTGAATTGCCGTTGCGGCTCTTCGAATTCGGCTCGGTCTACCGCTACGAGAAGTCCGGCGTCATCCACGGCCTGACCCGCGTGCGCGGCATGACCCAGGACGACGCTCACATCTACTGCACCCGTGAGCAGATGCGCGACGAGCTGACCACCACCCTGCAGTTCGTTCTGAACCTGCTCAAGGACTACGGCCTCGACGACTTCTACCTCGAACTGTCCACCAAGAACCCGGACAAGTTCGTCGGTAGCGACGACGTCTGGGAAGAGGCGACCGCAACGCTCGCCGAGGTCGGCGAAGCTTCCGGCCTGACTCTGGTGCCGGATCCGGGTGGAGCCGCGTTCTACGGTCCCAAGATCTCCGTTCAGGTCAAGGACGCACTCGGCCGCACCTGGCAGATGTCGACCATCCAGCTCGACTTCAACCTGCCCGAGCGGTTCGAACTCGAGTACACCGGCAACGACGGCGTCAAGACTCGTCCGGTCATGATCCACCGCGCGCTGTTCGGCTCGATCGAGCGGTTCTTCGGTGTCTTGACCGAGCACTACGCGGGCGCGTTCCCGGCGTGGCTGGCGCCGGTACAGGTCGTCGGAATTCCGGTGGCCGAGGCTTTCGCCGATCACCTGTTCGACGTCACGAAGAAGCTCAAGGCAGCCGGTGTTCGCGCCGAGGTCGATTTCAGTGATGACCGGATGCAGAAGAAGATCCGTAACCACACCACGCAAAAGGTCCCGTTCATGCTCCTCGCGGGCGAGCGTGACGTGGAAGCCGGCGCGGTCAGCTTCCGTTTCCGTGACGGCACCCAGATCAACGGAATTCCCGTCGACGACGCCGTCCGGATCATCACCGAGTGGATCGGCCGCCGCGAGAATGCCTCGCCGACAGCCGAACTGGTGCAGCCAAGCGTGGCGCAGTGAGCGCCCCCGGTGACGATGGTCCGGGTTCGCTGATCGACCACGGCGTCGGCGATCCTGATCATTTGCAGCGTATTTGGTCGCCACATCGGATGTCGTACATCACCGAGGCGCCCAACACCCCGGGTACGACGGGTGAACCGTTCATCGACATTCCGAAAATGTCGGACGAGGAAGGGTTGATCGTCGCCCGCGGTGAACACGTCTACGCGGTCTTGAACCTGTACCCGTACAACCCGGGTCACCTGATGGTGGTGCCGTACCGCAAGGTCGCGGCCCTCGAAGACCTCACGCCGGAGGAGAGCGCCGAGTTGATGGCGTTCACCCAGCGTGCGTTGCGGGTGATCAAGAGCGTGTCGAATCCGCACGGATTCAACGTCGGTCTGAATCTCGGTGCTGCCGCGGGCGGTTCGCTGTCCGAGCACCTTCACCAACACGTAGTGCCACGTTGGGGCGGCGACGCCAACTTCATCACCGTGCTCGGTGGGGTCAAGGTGATGCCGCAATTGCTGCGGGAGACCAGGGGACTACTCGCCGGTGCCTGGCAACAATAGGTTGATGCATCCGGCTTCATGGCAGGATGCATTGCTGCAACGAGTTCCGAACCGGAACTCACGACGGGGAGGGTTCCTGCGGTGTTGAGCTTCTTCGGGCGCGCATCGGTGTCCAAGGTGACGGCACCTATGGGGAAGGCGCTGGTCAAGACCGGTCTGACGCCGGACTCGGTGACGGTGATCGGCACGGTGGCAAGCGTCGCCGGTGCGGTGACGCTGTTTCCGTCCGGACATCTGTTCTGGGGAACCTTGTTCATCTGGTTCTTCGTCATGTTCGACATGCTCGACGGCGCAATGGCTCGTGCTCGCGGCGGCGGAACGCGGTACGGGGCGGTACTGGACGCGACCTGCGACCGCGTGGCCGACGGCGCGATTTTTGCCGGCCTGGCCTGGTGGGCGGTCTACCACGAGAACAGCAAGTGGCTGCTCGTCGCGACTCTCATCTGCCTCGTCACCTCGCAGGTCATCTCGTACGCGAAGGCGCGCGCGGAGGCGAGCGGGCTGACTGCGGACGGCGGGTGGATCGAGCGCCCGGACCGACTGATCATCGTGTTGGTCGGATCTGGCCTGACAGGTATGGGTCTACCGTGGGCGATTCACATTGCGATGTGGGTACTTGCCGCCGGAAGTATCGTGACGGTCTTCCAACGAGTGCTCGCGGTGCGCAATTCGCCTGGCGCCCGGGAACTTCTGCCGATCGCCCCGGCGGCATCGACGGTCGAAGGCGCGGCGGGCACCGAGGGCGATCCCAAGCCTGAAGGTGAGGCAGAGCAGTGAGTTTTTCCGAGCGCGCAACCGATCTGGGATATGCCGCGGGTTGGCGGTTGGTGAGAAGCCTGCCGGAATCGGTGGCGGTCAAGCTGTTCGACGCCGGAGCGGATTTCGCGGTACGCAAGGGCGGACCCGAACAACTCAGGAAGAACCTCGCGAGAGTTCTGGGCACGACGCCGGCGGAAGTTCCGGATCAGTTGATCAAGGATTCGATGCGCTCGTACGCCCGGTACTGGCGTGAGGCGTTCCGTCTTCCGTCGATGGACCTGGTCGCGACAGGTAAAGCGCTGCATGCGCTGGTCGAGGGCCAGGAACATCTGGAAAAAGCAATGGCGGCAGGTCATGGCGCGGTATTGGCGCTGCCCCACAGCGGTAATTGGGACATGGCCGGCGTGTGGTGTGTTCAGCAATGGGGTGGGTTGACCTCCGTTGCCGAGCGGCTCAAGCCCGAATCCCTGTACGAACGGTTTGTCGAATACCGCGAGAGTCTCGGTTTCGAGATCTTCCCGCTGAGCGGCGGGGAGCATCCACCGTTCGTCGAACTCTCCAAGCATCTGCGTGAGAACAAGATCGTGTGCCTGTTGGGGGAGCGCGATCTGGCGAAGAAGGGTGTGCCCGTCACCTTCTTCGGCGAACCTACTCGCATGCCCGCCGGCCCGGCGAAGCTCGCGATCGACACCGGCGCGCCGCTACTTCCGGTCCACTGCTGGTTCACTCCCGACGGTTGGGGTTTCAAGATCGACCCACCGATCGACGTATCCGGCGGAGTCGGCCCAGCCACGCAGGCACTTGCCGACCGTTTTGCCGTCAACATCGCAGCGCACCCCGCTGACTGGCACATGCTTCAGCCGCTGTGGCGCTCCGACCTCTCCGAATCGCGGCTCGCCCGCATGGAGGGTGAATGAAGATCGGCATGATCTGCCCGTACTCCTTCGACGTCCCCGGTGGCGTGCAGGCGCACGTGGTGGATCTGGCCGAGGTGCTGATCGAACGTGGTCACAAAGTGAGTGTGCTTGCGCCGTCGTCCGATGACGACGAGTTGCCGGATTTTGTGGTTTCCGCAGGTAAAGCCGTCGCGATTCCCTACAACGGTTCTGTTGCGCGGTTGTCTTTCGGCCCGACGGCGAACAACCGCCTCCGCAAGTTCATCGCGGAAGGTGACTTCGACGTTCTACATATCCACGAACCCAATGCGCCGAGTCTGTCCATGCTCGCGTTGCGTATCGCGGAAGGCCCGATCGTCGCCACCTTCCACACGTCGACCACGAAGTCGTTGGTGCTGAGCACTTTTCAGGGTGTCTTGGCTCCGTATCTCGAGAAGATCAGTGGCCGGATCGCAGTCTCGGAGTTGGCGCGTCGTTGGCAGGTCGAGTCCCTCGGATCCGACGCCGTCGAGATCCCCAACGGCGTCGATGTCGCAGCGTTTGCCGAGGCCGATCTGTTGCCCGGCTACCCGCGCGAAGGTGGAACCATTCTGTTCCTCGGTCGCTACGACGAACCGCGCAAGGGGATGGCCGTACTACTCGGTGCGTTGCCGGAGTTGGTCGAGCGTCACCCGGATCTCGAAGTGATCGTGGTCGGACGCGGCGACGAGGAGAAACTCCGCAAAGAGGCGGGCAAGTACTTCAAGCATCTCCGCCTGCTCGGGCAGGTCAGTGACGAGGAGAAAGCGTCGGCGCTTCGCAGTGCGGACGTCTACTGCGCGCCCAATCTCGGCGGTGAGAGCTTCGGGATCGTGCTGGTCGAGGCCATGGCGGCTGGCACTGCCGTCGTGGCCAGTGAGTTGGACGCTTTCCGCCGTGTTCTTCGCGACGGTCAGGCCGGCTTGCTGGTCCCCATCGGGAACTCCGATGCCTTGGCCGAGGCAATCGATTCCGTTCTCGGTGACCCGGATCGACGACGCGCGCTGGTCAACACCGCGACAAGTGTTGTTGCCGAATACGACTGGCCGGTGGTGGCCGAACAGATCCTGCGTGTCTACGAGACCGTCACGGTTGGCGGCACCGGCGTACGCGTGGTGGGGTCATGACCTTCTCCGCTCTGACGATCTTCATTCTCGGGCTCGTCGCTGCCGTCGTCCTGGTCGTCGGACTGTGGGCGTACGGGACGGCGAACCGACTCGATCGACTGCATGTGCGTTCGGATCAGTCGTGGTTGGCGCTCGATGCGGCTCTGTCCCGTCGTGCCGCGGTTGTCCGCGCGGCGGCTGTGGACATGAGCGCCGACGACGCCCGCAGATTCGTCACCTTGGCGGACGCCGCCGAACGGGCGGATCGTCAGGATCGCGAGCTTGCCGAGAACCGGCTGTCCAATGCTCTCGCTGCCTACGGCACGACGTCGCTGCGACCTCAACTGGTGGCCGAGTTGGCCGATGCCGAGGCGCGCGTGCTGATCGCCCGGCGGTTCCACAACGACGCGGTGCGAGACACTCTCGCGTTGCGTACCCGACGACTTGTTCGATGGCTACATCTCGGCGGAACGGCGCCACTGCCTCAATACTTCGAGATCTCTGAGCGCACGACCGCGGCGGCGGTGCCCGAGGGAATCACCGTGGATACGTCACGGACCTCTGCCCGCGTGGTGATGCTGGACGAGGAAGATCGGGTGCTGCTGTTGCGCGGGCACGATCCCAAGATCCCGAACACTTACTTCTGGTTCACCGTCGGCGGCGGGCTCGAACGCGGCGAACATCTGCGAGCGGCCGCAGTTCGTGAGATCGAGGAGGAGACCGGATTCGTCGTGGCGCCGGAGAATCTGCGAGGTCCGCTTTGGCGTCGGGTGGCGATCTTCCCGTTCGACGGTGAGCTGATCCGTTCGGAAGAGCTGTTCTTCGCTACGCGCACTCACGGCTTCGAGCCGGTCTTCCAAGGCCACACGGAATTGGAACAGCGTGCCATCACCGGCCATCGCTGGTGCAGCGCCGACGAGATCCGCCGACTGGCCAAGTCCGGTGAGCCCGTCTACCCGTTGGATCTGGCAAACCTCCTGGTGGAGGCCGCGACGATTGCGGACGGCTCCGAGGATCCGGAAGTGCGTTCCATCCGCTGATCGTTCGGTCGTTCAGTGCTCGCGGCCGTTTAAGGCCAGCAATGGCAAATTGGATACGGAATCGAAGGCCGGTTAGTCCTAGAGTTTTGGCCAGAGGCCCCCGAGCGAATGAACTCGTGTGTTCGCCGTGCCTCGTTTCTTTCGTCACGCCACTACTGCAGGAGTTTGCTGTGAGCACCCCCGACTCTGCCCCCGCCACCGCCATCGGCACCGCCCGCGTCAAGCGCGGCATGGCTGAAATGCTCAAGGGCGGTGTGATCATGGACGTGGTCACCGCTGAGCAGGCCAAGATCGCCGAAGACGCCGGCGCCGTCGCCGTCATGGCACTCGAGCGGGTCCCCGCAGACATTCGCGCACAGGGCGGCGTCTCGCGCATGAGTGACCCGGACATGATCGACAGCATCATCTCCACCGTCAGCATCCCCGTCATGGCGAAGGCACGCATCGGTCACTTCGTCGAAGCGCAGATCCTGCAGAGCCTCGGCGTCGACTACATCGACGAGTCCGAGGTCCTGACCCCGGCCGACTACGCCAACCACATCGACAAGTGGAAGTTCACCGCTCCCTTCGTGTGTGGCGCCACCAACCTCGGTGAAGCGCTCCGTCGCATCAACGAAGGCGCGGCCATGATCCGCTCGAAGGGTGAAGCCGGCACCGGAGACGTCTCCAACGCCACCACACACATGCGCACCATCCGCGGCGAGATCCGCCGGTTGACCTCGCTGAGCGAGGACGAACTGTACGTAGCCGCCAAGGAACTGCAGGCCCCGTACGAACTGGTCGTCGAGGTCGCCAAGGCAGGCAAGCTGCCTGTCACCATGTTCACCGCCGGCGGCATCGCCACCCCGGCAGACGCTGCGATGATGATGCAGCTCGGCGCCGAAGGCGTGTTCGTCGGATCGGGCATCTTCAAGTCCGGCAACCCGAAGCAGCGCGCCGAGGCCATCGTCAAGGCCACCACGTTCTACGACGACCCGGACGTGCTCGCCAAGGTCTCGCGCGGACTCGGCGAGGCAATGGTCGGCATCAACGTCGACGACCTGCCCGTCGGACACCGCCTCGCAGAGCGTGGTTGGTGACAGCAGGTCCAATGACCGGGCTCAGTGCCTGAAAGTCTTTACACAAGAAGGGGCGGCGGTTGCATTGGCAACCGCCGCCCCTTCGGGGTGTGGCGGACCGTCAGATGCTGTCCGATACCTCGAACACGAACTCGACCTCGACGGCACTGTTTCGGGGGAGTTCGGCCACGCCGATCGCAGAGCGGGCGTGTTGTCCAGCGGTACCGAAGATCTCGGCCAGCAGGTCGGACGCACCGTTGATCACCTGGGGTTGCTGCGAGAATCCGGATCCCGAAGCAACAAATCCAACGACCTTGACGACCCGAACGATGCGGTCGAGACCGACCAAGGCATCAACGGCCGCGAGTCCGTTGAGAGTGCACAACCGCGCCGCCTGGGCGGCGTCTTCGACGGAGACGCCCTCGCCCAACTTGCCGATGCACGTCGTAGTGCCGTCGACGAGCGGCAATTGCCCCGATGTGTAGACGTATGACCCCGTCTGAACGGCGGGGAGGTATGAGCCTGCGGGGGTGGCAACAGGCGGGAGGGTCAGGTCGAGTGCGGCGAGTCGTGCGGTCCAGGTATTTGCGTCGTTCATCGGTTCCTCAATGGGTTCTTTTGTCCGGGAATGGTGTTCGAGTCTGTCATCGGGAGTCTCGGCAAGTCCAAGTCGTATTTGCGCCCACCCCATCACTTTTGGTGATATTCGCCGTCGTCGGATTCAAATGGTGTTCGAGTTGGCCACCTAAACTGTGTCGTATGTCGTCAATTCGTAACATCTCACTGGGGATACCTGTCCGTTCCGGTCATGTACTCATGCTCGACGGCACGGACTCTGTCACGGGGGAGAACTTTCATCGATTGATCGGTGGCGGTATCGAGTTCGGTGAGACGGCCGAGGCAGCGCTGCGACGCGAGTTCGCGGAGGAACTCGGTGTCAGGTTGGGAAGCGTCGAGTTGCTCGAGGTCGTCGAGAACATCTTCGAGTTCGAGGGGCGACCTGGGCATGAGATTGTCCATGTCTTTGCAGTCGACTCAGCTGACATCGATGCGTTTCCGCTCGACGTGCAACTCCGAGTCCTCGACGAAGGTAGTCCAGTCCACTGGGTATTGAGTGGTGGGTCCGACCGCCCTATCTACCCGGCCGAAGCTGCCCGCATTATCAACGCCCTGGTTCAGTAGGGGAATCCGTTGCCGGAACACGAGTGGCCGCAAAGGTTGCTCCGCAACAATTTTCGGTCAATCGGGATTGTTCGGACTGATTCCTGGAAATCATGGCTATCGAACGTATATTCGAATAATGTTGAGGAATGTTCGATGACGGAGCAGGAAGTTCGGGTACCGCAGCGCTGCTGTCCGGTGCCGAATCCGACTGCGCCCTCATCGATCTCATCGCCGATCTGCATGCGCGCGAATCGATGCTCGTGGAACGGAAACTGGCTGCCATTGCCGAGTTTTTCGAGCGTCGCAGCGCTGACCACACCGATAATGGTGCTTGGTCGTCTACCGCTCACGAACTGGCTGAGGCCGAGCTCGGCGCGGCATTGACCATGGGCCGTGCCTCAGCGGGAAAGTTGATCGGTCTCGGCTTTTCTCTCAAGTCTCGGCTCCATCGCACGCGTGCCGCCATGGCGCGCGGAGAACTGGATCTGTATCGAGTTGGATTGATCGACTCCGCTACGGCCAACGTCGCTGACGATTTGATCGACGAGGTGGAACGGCAACTCCTCGAAAAGATCTCGGCGCCACCGATGCCTGGCGGTACCGGCTTGACCGGTCGCCGATTGACAGCGGCTATCGACCGGATCGTCGCCGTGGTGGATCCCGAGGGGATACGCGAACGTCGACGCCGCGCCTTGGCTGATCGGTTCGTGGGTGTGAGCGCTGCCGAGGACGGAATGGCGCGGATATTGGGGAGTATTCCGGCGGAGGAAGCACGGGCTTTCGACCGTCGGTTGCGGGAGTTGGCAATGTCGGTGTGTCGACACGATTCCCGTAAGTACGAGCAACGACGAGCTGACGCATTGGGAGCGTTGGTATCCGGGTCGACGATTCTGCCGTGTGATTGCGGCCGGGACGAGTGCCCACAAGATCGAAGCGGGATTGTGGTGGTGCGTCGGCCGTTGGTTCACGTGGTCATGCTGGAATCAACTCTTCAGGGCGGTGACGCACCAGGTGCAGACGAACCCGCTCACCTTGACGGTTATGGAGTGATCAGTGCAGAGCATGCGCGTGACATCGCCGCGGGTGCGCTGATTCGGAAGGTGAAAGTACCAGTCGATGCCGCGCTCGAGTCTTCCGGTGAGGGCGAGCCAGTACCTCCGCCCGTTGTTCCTTCGGCGTCGGTCTACCGCCCAGGCGCTGTCCTCGACACCTGGGTGCGGGTGATCGCAGGAAGCTGCCAGTGGTTGCACTGCGATGTCGCTGCATGGAATTCAGATCTTGATCACACGGAGCCCTTTGATCATCGCGATCCCACTCGTGGTGGAAAGACCGTGGCGTCGAATATGAGTGCGTATTGTCGAAACCATCACCGCCTCAAGCATTCCGGTCAGTGGTTGCACATCTCGAACCCGGACCGGAGTGTCATGCTGACCTCGCCGACCGGACATTGCTACCGAACCAGGCCGTCAGGTCTGCTGGCGGGAATGCTCGAGCCTGTACTGCCCGAGGGTGGTCGGCGTCGGCGCACACGTCTGGAGAACAAGGCCTCTCGTGTGCGGGGTGAGCGCCGGCGTCAGCGGATACGGATGCACCGGCGGATGAAGAAGGCACAGAGGAGGACCTTCGACGGCGGAGACGATCCACCGCCGTTCTGAGTCGATGCGCCCCGTCGCTCAGTGTTTTCGGATGCCCACTTTGGTGGCCGGGGGTGCGTCAGGCATTGTGTGAAGGTCGGTAGACGTCGGTACACGGGAAGATGTGGAGCATCGATGGCGAGGATCGAAGAAATTCTGGAGTTGGAACGCCTCGAGCGTGACATCTTTCGAGGAATCATCGCGGAGACCACCCTGACCCGCACTTTCGGCGGCCAGGTCGCCGGCCAGGCATTGGTGTCGGCGGTACGCACGGTCGATCCGGCCTATTCAGTTCATTCGTTGCACGGATACTTCCTGCGTCCGGGCAATCCGATGGAGCCGACGGTCTTTCTGGTCGATCGTGTTCGGGACGGTCGATCGTTCGCGACCCGCTTGGTCACCGGAATTCAAGACGGGCAAGCCATTTTCACGATGTCGGCATCCTTCCACGTCCAAGACGAAGGCATCGAGCACCAGGACGAGATGCCACCGGTCCCTGACCCCGAGACCTTGGCCATCGCCCAGGATTCGGAAGATCCCGAGACTGCGTGGTTGGCTCGCGAGTGGTCCGATTGGGACCTCCGGATGGTGCCGAAGGCCGACATCAACAAACGTCCAGGCGCTGCCGCACAGCAGCAAGTATGGTTCCGTTCCCGCGAGGCTCTCCCGGACGACCCGGTATTTCACGTGTGCACGCTTGCGTACATGAGCGACATGACGCTGCTCGGATCTTCCCGAGGCCCTCACATGGACGTCGCCATGCAAAGCGCCTCGCTCGATCACGCCATGTGGTTCCTGCGGCCGTTCCGGGCCGACGAGTGGCTGTTGTACGACCAGACGTCGCCGTCAGCGGGCTTCGGTCGCGCATTGACGCAGGGACGGATCTTCGACAGCCGAGGAAACATGGTTGCTGCAGTCGTCCAGGAAGGCCTGACCAGGCTGTATCGCCCGAAGTGAGGTCGGCCGAATTGAGGTCGCCTGAAGTGAGATCAATCGCAGTGAGACCTTCAGGGGCGAGACCGCACCGCAGGCCGGGCCGGATGGTCGTACCTGACCTCGAAATCGACCTCCTCGGACACCTCTGATCGGTGTTCGAGGAGTGCGTCGACGGTCCACAGATCCGCCTCCGGTGTGTGCCGCCGCATGGCAGCTTCGCTCATGTCCAGGCGGACGCTGACGTCGAACTCCAGCCCACGCCCGAGCAACATCGGACCGGCGATCACGATGACCGCGCGCTCATGGACGGGGACGCGGGTCGAGCGAGCCGATCGATCGGTGGGTTCGTCCCAGAGTTTCGGCAAGAACGCTCGTTTGGTGCGGGCGGCGGTGATCACTTCACGATCGAGTGCCGGATAGTCGAACCAGATGGTGCGGTAACTCAGCGCATCCTCGTGACCGAACTCGTATCGCAGCGAAGCCGGCCGCACGTAGTCGTGCAGTGACACAACAGCACTCGGCCTGCTGTGCGACTCGACGGCGGCCCGGACCAGTTCCGCGAGCCGAGACGGCTGCGCACAATCAGGTCCGTCGATCGCTACTACCGCCACCGACGGAAATGATCCGGTCAGCGTTGCGATCTGCTCGGCCAGGGCGAGGGGAGTGGACGGGATGAATGTGCTCACGCCCACCATGGTGCCGTGCCCGCTCGCCGAGGCGATATTGTGAACCGTCATCGCGCCCACTGCGGCGGTCTATTTCCGGAGGACTCATGGTTGGTATCGAGGAGATCCTCGCGCTCGAACACCTGGAGAAGGACATCTTCCGTGGTGCGGTCCATCCCACCGCACTTCAACGGACGTTCGGCGGGCAGGTTGCCGGGCAGTCTCTGGTTTCTGCCGTGAGCACCGTCGACGAGAGCTACCACGTGCACTCGTTGCACGGATACTTCCTGCGCCCGGGCAACCCGAAGATTCCGACGGTCTACCTGGTGGACCGCATCCGCGACGGGCGCTCGTTCTGCACCCGCCGGGTGAACGCAGTCCAAGACGGCAAGACGATCTTCACGATGTCGGCCTCGTTCCACGTCGAGGACGAAGGTATCGAGCATCAGGATCGGATGCCTTACGTTCCGGCGCCGGAGGACTTGCAGGACGCGCAGACCGTTCCCAAGTTGGCGGAATCGCAGTTCTACCAAGAGTGGAAGAACTGGGACATCAGAATTGTGCCGGCCGAGCAGAGTGCGTCAGCGCCGGATCTCGCCGCACAACAGCGCGTGTGGATGCGCTACCGCGAGGCTCTGCCGGATCGTCCGCTGTTGCACATCTGCACGCTTGCGTACCTCAGTGACATGACCCTGCTCGGAACTTCGAAAGTCCCGCACCGGGGCGTGAAGACGCAGACTGCTTCGCTCGATCACGCGATGTGGTTCCTGCGTCCGTTCCGGGCCGACGAGTGGTTGCTCTACGACCAGACATCGCCGTCGGCAGGTTTCGGTCGCGCGCTCACTCAAGGGCGTATCTACGATCGCGATGGCAACATGGTGGCAGCGGTGGTTCAGGAGGGTTTGACGCGTCTGGAACGCGAACCCGACAGCCGTGAGAACAAGACAGGAACTGTGTGATGACGCGTCCGTTGATCGGTGTACTCGCTCTCCAGGGTGATGTTCGCGAGCACCTTGCTGCACTTGATGATTCGGGTGCGGATGCCGTGGGTGTCCGTCGGCCGGAGGAGCTGGACAAGGTAGACGGAATCGTGATTCCGGGTGGCGAATCCACCACCATGAGCCGGCTTCTGCAGGTGTTCGAACTGTTGGATCCGCTGCGTGAGCGTCTTCGCGGCGGTCTGCCGGCCTACGGTTCGTGTGCCGGCATGATTCTGCTGGCGAGCGAGGTACTCGACACCCGGCCGGACGCCGAACATCTCGGCGCCATCGACATGACGGTGCGCCGCAACGCTTTCGGCAGACAGGTCGATTCTTTCGAGTCCGACCTGGAGTTCGAGGGCATCATCGGAGATCCCATCCGCGCCGTCTTCATCCGCGCGCCGTGGGTGGAGCGAGTTGGACCGGGCGTGGAGGTCCTTGCGCAGGTTCCCGCCGCCGCGGGGGAGGCCGCGGGCCGGATCGTCGCGGTTCGGCAGGGCTCGGTGATCGCTACTTCTTTCCATCCCGAGGTAACCGGTGACCGTCGAGTGCACGAGATGTTCGTCGATCTGGTTCGCGGATAACTCGAGTAGTCAGCCTCGTCCGAACCTACAGCTCCAGTTCGCGGGCAAGGATCGCCGCCTGTACGCGTGAGGTGAGGTGCAACTTCGACAGAACTCGCGACACGTGCGACTTCACCGTCGGAGCACCGACACCGAGTTCACGCGACAGTTCGGCATTGGACATACCCGTCCCCAACAGCGCGAGCACCTCGCGTTCTCGGTCGGTGAGCTCGCTCAATCCCAGCGGTTCGGTGGGTTTGGGTGCACGCTGCACGAACTCGCCGATCAGTGCACGCGCCGCGCGAGGAGCGAGCACTGCATCTCCGGCCGCGACGTTGCGGATAGCGCTGGTCAGCTCGTCCGCGGTCGCAGTCTTGAGCAGAAATCCCGACGCGCCGGCGCGCAAGGCCGCGAAGACGTATTCGTCGAGGTCGAAGGTGGTCAACACCAGAACCCGGCTGCGGGTCGTCCCGATGATCTGACGCGTCGCCTCGATGCCGTCGGTGCCTGGCATCCGGACGTCCATGAGTACGACGTCGGGTTGATGCGTGCGGGTGACGGTGATCGCCGACGCTCCGTCACCGGCTTCTGCAACGACATCGATGTCGTCGTGCTGCCGCAGGATCATCGCCAGGCCGGAGCGGATCGCGGCGTGGTCGTCGACCAGGGCGACGGTGATCACCGATCCGTTCCGTTCGGTGCGGGGACCGGTAGCTGTGCGCATACCGTCCATTCTCCGTCGACCGGAAGTGCGTCGAGTGAACCGCCCAGCAGCTCGGCGCGGTGACGCATGTTTGCAAGTCCGCGCGTTCCTGCTCGCGGATGGGATGTGTCGGGACCGACGGGGTTTCGGATCTCGATCTGTAATGCATTGTGCTGGAGAGAGATCGACATCGAGATCGGCGCACCGGGCGCATGTTTGAGTGCGTTGGTCAAGGCTTCCTGGGTGATCCGATACGCCGTGTGATCGACCACGCTCGGCAGGTCGGCAGCATCGACGTCGATCGCAACGTGCACAGTGCCGCCGGCTGCCCGAACTGCGTCCAGGACGACGGGCAACTCGGTCAGCCGCGGGGGAGAGGAACGCGGGTCCGGGGTCTCGTCGTCCCCGGCGTGGAGCAGTTCGATCATCGACCGCATCTCGGAAAGGCCCGCGAGACTGCTCGATCTGATCGCTCCGATCATCTCCCGCAAGCCGTCGTCTGGTTCGCCCCGTTCACCGGAGAGAGCTGAGGTGGACAGTGCTGCCTCCGAGTGGATTGCGATGGCGGAGAGGTGGCTTGCGATGACGTCGTGAAGATCGCGCGCCATGGTTGCTCGTTCGTGAGCGACTGCGGCCTCGCGGTCCAGAGTGGCGAGTGCTTCGTGGACTCTGGAACGCTCGCGTTCGGCCTCGGTCAGTTCGACTTGTCGACGGATGACCAGTGCCCACCACACCGGTGTACCGAAGAACAGAGCGGTCACGACGCCTGCCCCAGCCGCAGCGCGGACGTCCTGGGTGGACAGGTAGACGAGTGCGGTGAGCGCGGCAACCGTCACCGCGGTCAGAGAACACACCACTCGGCCCAGCCGCGCCGTCCCGTACAGAACTGCGGCGTAGGTGAGATCCGAGAGGACCAGCCACATCGGCAGAGTGGGTCCCAGGGCGGCGTCGACCGCGACGATGACGGCCCCCGCCGCCAAGGCCGTTGCCGGACGCACCCGTCGGAACGAGTCGATCGCACACAGCAGAGCCAGCATCCCGATCCGAACCCCGGCGGGAACGTCGGCGACACCTCCGACATCGGTCCACATTTGGTACAGGCCGACCAGGTAGAGGAGTACCCCGATCGCGAACAGGCCGAAGGCGATGAGCGGATCGTTCCACTTGCCGACACTCCGACTTCTGGTCACCACAGACTTATCAGAGCACATCGGGGCGCCTGACTTGTCATACCAAATGATGAGGTCGGCGTTGTTCTGATGGCTGATGTGCGGATTCGATAGAGAAGACAGGCTCGACGTATGAAAATTCGCTTCGAGTTGATGATCGGCATTCTCTTGGTCGTCGGTGGCGGCTGTCTGTGGCTGTTCGCGCGTGACGCCGAGTTCTTCTGGTTTCGCGGCGGACCACTCGGCGTGATCCTCGCGATCATCGGTGCCTTCGACATCGTGAATGCAGTCCGAACGAGGGAGACAGCGATACCCGAGCGCCGAAACGACTGACGTGGAACTCGTCCTGCTCACCACGCTGGGCGGGCTCGCCCTGCTGGACAGTACGAGCATCGGAACTTTGGTCGTCCCGGTCTGGATGTTGTTGATGCCGGGACGACCGCAGGTTCGCAGGCTGCTGACGTATCTGGTGGTCATCACGACGTTCTATTTTGTTGTCGGGGTGGCAGTCTGGACGACGGCACGGGCAGGTATGCCTGTCGTCGCCCCGCTGCTCGAAACCCCCGCCGCCCGCGGTGCGCAGTTGATACTCGGTATCGCGTTGTTCGCGTGGAGCTTTCGATTCGATTCCGAGAAGAGGCGCACATCCGGTCAAGCCGATCGAACCCATGTTTGGCGAGAGCGGGTGCTCGGCTCGGCCAGTTCCGCGAGAAGTGTTGTACTTCTGGCAATTGCTGCCGGGACCGCCGAATTGGTGACGATGCTGCCCTACTTGGCGGCGATCGCGATGATCACCGCTGCTGGGCTGTCCGCAGTCACGTCTGCGTCGATACTTGCCGGATACTGCCTGATCATGGCCACTCCGGCAGTGCTTCTGTTGTGCGGGCGGATCGTGGCCGGCGACCGACTGGACAAGCCGCTGAGCGGGGTGGACTCGTTCATTTCACGCCACGGCGACAGCGCGATGGGTTGGGTGTTCGGCATTGCCGGCTTCTACCTCGCCGGCAATGCCGCTGCCGTGTTGTTCGTGAATTGACGTTGTTCGTAAATTGACGTTGTTCGTGAATCAACCAGCCTGAACCAACGAATTGATCAGCTTCACACCGTCTTCCGGGTGATCGACGGTTACGGCGAACAGTCGTCCGTTCTCGAGAGTGACCACGATGGCCTCACCCGAGCGGAGAGTGACGGCTGTTCCGCGCGGTGTCATTCGGTAACCCCATCCACCCCATTCGGCCGGACGTATCGCGTCGACTGATGCGGACTTCACCTTCGAGATGGGGATCTTCTTCCATCGAACGCCCCAGGAACTGATGCCGACACCATGACGGTCGACGCGCACGGTGACCGACGCGAATGCTGTGACGGCGAGGGTGGACACACCCAGGATCACGGCAACCCACCAATCCGAGTACGCGGCAGTCGCGATCACGAGAACTACGAGGCCGGCGGTAACGATCCACGGCCAGACGCTGCGGACCTGCCCGACCCACACTGCACGTTCGGAGGCCGTCAGCGGAGTATCGAGCGTCGGGGTTGGCAGTGGCGACTCCCGGCGGCTTCGTTGCTGGTCAGGCAGCGCGTATGCCAGAACTCCTACGAGTACCGCCGCGATCGGCGCAAGAATCCACCAGCCGATACGCGCGTCTTCCGGCGACCCGGCGTCGATCGTCAGGGCGACGCTCAGAATCCAGATCGTCGCCAGTGTCGCACTCGAGATCGAGGTTACGGCGAGAAACAAGGGCGCGTTGTCGCTCGAACGGGCCGCGACGACACACGCGCAAACGACTGCCACCAGTGAAATCACCAGCGCGATGGAGAAAAATGTCGTCGTGGTGCTGAACCCGTCCGGGGTCGATCCGGACCAATGGCTCGCGACGGTTTCGGGTAGGCGGTCACCCCACGCGAAGCGTGCGAGAACCAGAATCAGGGTCGGGATCAGAGTCAGCGAAGCTGCTGTCCAGAGTCGGATCTTGCTGGTCGTCATTGTGTGCTGGTCTCCTTGATGAGGTCGAGCATGTGCGCAGTGTCGAGTCCGAGATTTCGGGCCTGCCGTACGAACTCGCGCGCAGATTCGTTGAGAGCTGTTCTTCCCGAGTCGAATTCGGCGCGAATGACGGCGCCACGTCCGCGTCGGAGGTCGATCAGGCCTTCGTCGCGGAGTGTTGCGTACGCACGAAGAACCGTGTGGAGATTGACGTCGATCGACTCGGCGAGAGCGCGAGCGGACGGCAGGCGGTCACCTGGACCGATCTCACCGCGGATGACCGAGCCACGAACCCCGGCTGCGATCTGCTCCGCGAGTGGAGTTGTGGAGGCGTGATCTATTCGGACCAACATGTTTGCATTCTATGCAAACAATGCGCGGTTTGACTAATTCGTGTCGGGGGATGCAGCGAGTTGTGACGTGGGACGGGTAACATCGGCAGAGCTGAAAGACGCGCATTCGGCGTGCGCAACGCAGCAGGAAAGGGGCTTGAATCGCATGAGCGGCCACTCAAAATGGGCCACCACCAAGCACAAGAAGGCTGTGATCGACGCACGTCGTGGCAAATCCTTCGCGAAGCTGATCAAGAACATCGAGGTGGCGGCACGAACCGGCGGTGGCGATCCCACGGGCAACCCCACCTTGTACGACGCCATCCAGAAGGCGAAGAAGACGTCTGTTCCCAATGACAACATCGAGCGTGCGCGCAAGCGCGGCGCCGGTGAAGAAGCGGGCGGCGCAGACTGGCAGACCATCATGTACGAGGGCTACGGACCCAACGGCGTCGCCGTTCTGATCGAGTGCCTCACCGACAACCGCAACCGCGCAGCCGGTGAAGTTCGCACCGCGATGACCCGTAACGGTGGCAACCTCGCTGACCCGGGTTCCGTCTCCTACCTGTTTGCTCGCAAGGGCGTCGTCACGCTCGAGAAGAACGGCCAGTCGGAGGACGACGTCCTGATGGCTGTGCTCGACGCCGGTGCCGAGGAGGTCACCGATCTCGGTGAAACCTTCGAAATCGTCAGTGAGCCACAGGATCTGGTTGCCGTCCGTTCGGCACTTCAGGAAGCCGGCATCGACTACGACTCCGCTGAAGCCGATTTCCGCGCTTCCGTCGAGGTTCCCTTGGATGTCGACGGCGCACGCAAGATCTTCAAGCTCGTCGACGCGCTCGAAGACTCTGACGACGTGCAGAACGTCTACACCAACATCGATCTGTCCGACGAGGTTCTCGCGGCTCTCGAAGACTGATTGCTTTTCAACTCAACCCGGCCCTGACGTCCGCGTCTCGGCCGGGTTGCGTGTTGATGCGGGGTAGTAGGCCCGCGCACCGCTAAGCTATCGAACAGCTGTTCGGTATGGAGAGGTGTGACAAAGTGCGCGTGCTCGGAGTGGACCCAGGCTTGACTCGCTGCGGTTTGGGTGTGGTCGACGGGAGCAACGGCAGGAAAGTGCGCCCCATTGCCGTCGACGTGGTGCGGACCCCGCCCGAGATGGACCTCGGGTCTCGGCTACTGCGAATCTCCGATGCGGCGGAGCTGTGGATCGAGCAGTACAAGCCGGAGGTCGTCGCGATCGAGCGTGTATTCGCGCAGCACAACGTCAGTACCGCGATGGGCACGGCGCAAGCAGGCGGAGTTGTCGCGCTCGCTGCCGCCAGACGCGGCATCCCGGTGTGTTTCCACACGCCCAGCGAGGTGAAGGCCGCCGTTACCGGCAGCGGTAACGCCGACAAGGCGCAGGTCACCGCGATGGTGACGCGAATCCTGAACTTGAAGACGGCGCCGAAACCGGCTGACGCCGCTGACGCTCTGGCGCTCGCGATCTGTCACTGCTGGCGAGCACCGATGATCGAGCGAATGGCCCGGGCCGAGGCGATGGCCGCTGAACAAATGCGTAAGTATCAGGCAAAATTGGCCGAGATGAAGAAGGCAGGTTCACGATGATCGCGTCGGTACGCGGCGAGGTACTCGATATTGCGCTCGACCACGCGGTCATCGAAGCGTCAGGTGTCGGCTATCGGGTCAATGCCACCCCGGTGACTCTCGGTGCACTGCACCGGGGAAGCGAAGCGCGACTGTTCACGACGATGATCGTTCGCGAAGACTCGATGACGCTCTACGGTTTTTCCGATACCGAGTCGAAGGACCTGTTCAGCCTCTTGCAGACGGTTTCCGGAGTCGGACCGCGCCTGGCGATGGCAACTCTTGCAGTGCTCGAACCGGACGCATTGCGGCGGGCACTCTCGGAAGGCAACCTGACGGCGTTGACGAGGGTCCCCGGTATCGGGAAACGCGGCGCCGAGCGCATGGTCGTCGAACTGCGCGACAAGGTCGACGCCGTCGCGACGACGGCCGGCGCGGCTTCCGGTGTCGTCGTCGGCAGTTCGATCCGTGATCAGATCGTCGAGGCTCTCGAAGGTCTGGGCTTCCCGATCAAGCAGGCCGAGCAGGCCACGGATTCGGTCCTGGCGGAATCGCCCGAGGCCACTACGTCGGTAGCACTGCGTTCTGCTCTGTCGCTGCTCGGTAAGACTCGATGAACTTCGACCCGATCGACGATTTCGAAGACGAGTCGCAGGTCTCTGCCGAATTGGTGGCGGGAGACGGCGATGTCGAAGCGAGTTTGCGTCCCAAGAGTCTCGACGACTTCATCGGGCAACCCCGTGTTCGCGAACAACTGCAGCTCGTGCTCACCGGAGCAAAACTTCGCGGCAGCACACCTGATCACATCCTGATGTCCGGTCCCCCCGGGCTCGGCAAGACGTCGATGGCGATGATCATCGCGGGGGAGTTGGGCTCTTCTCTACGGTTGACGTCCGGACCGGCGCTCGAACGCGCCGGAGACCTGGCCGCGATGCTGAGCAACCTCGTCGAGGGTGACGTGCTGTTCATCGACGAGATTCACCGAATCGCTCGTCCGGCCGAGGAGATGTTGTACCTGGCGATGGAAGACTTCCGTGTCGACGTCGTCGTCGGTAAGGGGCCGGGTGCCACGTCGATTCCTCTGGAGGTTGCACCGTTCACGCTGGTCGGTGCGACTACGCGGTCAGGTGCGCTGACCGGTCCGTTGCGCGACCGCTTCGGGTTCACCGCTCACATGGATTTCTACGAACCCGAAGAGCTGCAACAGATTCTGATGCGTTCGGCCGGAATTCTGGGAGTCAATCTCGAAGTTGACGCCGGGGCCGAAATCGCACGACGCTCGCGAGGGACGCCGCGTATCGCGAACCGATTGCTGCGCCGGGTTCGTGACTTCGCCGAGGTTCGCGCCGACGGAATCGTCACGATGGACGTCGCTCAGGCGGCCTTGGCTGTCTACGACGTGGACCAGTTGGGCTTGGACCGTCTCGACCGATCCGTACTGAGTGCGTTGGTGCGGTCGTTCGGCGGCGGGCCCGTCGGCGTGTCGACGCTTGCGGTGGCCGTCGGCGAGGAACCGTCGACGGTGGAAGAAGTGTGCGAGCCGTTCCTGGTTCGGGCCGGGATGATCGCCCGGACGCCGCGAGGACGCGTGGCTACCGCCGCTGCCTGGACTCAACTCGGAATGACACCGCCGCCGGATGCCGCAGCGGGCGGTATCGAGGTTCGTGTCAACGAACCGCAGGCCACGTTGTTCGATCCGAACGGAGAGTGAATTTCGACTGGAAAGGCCTACTTGAACGGCCGATCTGTCAGGAATCCTCAGCAACTAATGGCACACTGGTGTATTGCGTAGGTCCATCCGGGACCATCGCGGCGTAAAACGTGCAACACAACCGAGGTTGATCAACACATGTCGAGTTTGCTTTTCCCACTCTTGATCCTCGCACTGCTGGTGCCCATGTTCCTGGGCATGCGCAAGCAGAAGAAGGCTTTGGCTGCCACTTCCGAGATGCAGGACTCGCTGCAGGTCGGCGATCGAGTGCAGACCACGGCCGGGCTCTATGCCACGATTGCTTCTCTGGACGACGACACCGTGGACCTCGAGATCGCCGACGGTGTCATCACCACCTGGTCGCGTCTGGTCATCCGTGAGCGCGTTGTCGAGACGACCGAAACCGACGAGTACGACGACGACTCGGTTTCCGAGATCGAAGAATCAGCTGCTGACACCGAAATCCGGCTCACCAAGGAGTCCTGACTTCGTCGACCTGGCACGTGTTCTAGAGTTGTGAACTCGGACACACGTCCAGATCGGTTGGTCTGTAGTAGTTCTTTCATCGGAGTAGTTCTTTCACCAGCAGCTCAGTTCATCCCGTTGATCAATCGTTGCAGTTCGAACGCCGCAGCTCGGGTGGTCGTCGACCGCCCGAGCCCTGCATTTACTGAAGCTCTGCACCTACTGAGGAGACTTAAAGATCGTGGCACCTTCCACCGGAACGGTGCATCCGGTCCGCTACCTGGCCCTTTTCGGGGTCCTGGTGGTGGCACTGTATGCCCTGGTGTTCTTCACTGGAGACAAGTCGGCCACGCCGAAACTCGGCATCGACCTGCAGGGTGGAACGCGCGTCACGTTGACCGCTCGTACCCCGGACGGCAGCGCTCCCAGTCAGGACAGTCTCAAGCAGGCTCAGGAAATCATCGAGACCCGCGTCAACGGTCTCGGCGTTTCCGGCTCCGAGGTCGTCGTCGACGGTGACAACCTCGTCATCACCGTTCCCGGCGACGACAGTGCGCAGGCTCGCTCGCTCGGCCAGACCGCCCGTCTGTACATCCGCCCTGTGACGGGTTCGATCGATGTCGCCACCCGTGACGCGAATCGGACAGCTACCCCTGAGGCGCCGGCGGCCGAAACTCCGGCCACTGATGCTCCGGCTCCCGAGGTACCGGCCGACGGGACCCAGACGCCGCAGAACCGCCCGTTCCTGGCTCAGGACCCGACCACTCCGGAGGCAACCCCGGCGCCGGAGACGACAACACCGGCTCCCCCCGCGGACGCATCGAGTGACGGCACCGACGAAGGCGACGCAGCAGCAGCGGAAATCGCCGCAGCGCGCGCCCTCCGACAGAGCAGCGATCCGACGGTGCAGCAGCAAGCAGTGGCGAACCTCGACTGCTCCGTCGCGGATCCGCTCCGTGGAAACGACGACCCGACTCTTCCGCTGGTCGCGTGCTCGCAAGACGGACTGAACATCTATCTTCTCGGTCCTTCGATCATCGACGGCCAGGAGATTGCCGACGCGTCTTCGGTCTTCAACTCGCAGCAGTCGCGCCACGAGATCAGCCTCTCGTTCAAGACGACCGGCAGCAACACCTGGGCCGAGTTCACCTCAGCCAACATCGGCAAGCAGGCAGCGTTCACGCTCGACTCGAAGGTCGTCAGCGCTCCCACGATTCAAGGTGCAACGCCTGCGGGTAGCGCGACCTCGATCACGGGCAGTTTCACTGCGGAGAGCGCCAAAGAACTTGCCAACACTCTGAAGTACGGTTCGCTTCCGCTCTCGTTCGCAGCCTCCGAGGCCGAGACGGTCTCGGCAACGCTCGGCCTGGCCTCACTTCAGGCGGCATTGATTGCCGGCGCGGTCGGTCTCGTTCTCGTTCTGCTGTACTGCCTCGTCTACTACCGGATGCTCGGCGTCCTGACGGCGTTGTCGCTGATCCTCTCCGGAGTCATGGTCTACGCGATCATGGTTCTGCTCGGTAGATACATCGGCTTCACACTCGACTTGGCCGGCATGGCTGGTCTGATCATCGGTATCGGTATGACCGCCGACTCGTTCGTCGTGTTCTTCGAACGCATCAAGGACGAAATGCGTGAGGGCCGTAGCTTCCGCTCCGCGGTGCCACGCGGTTGGGCGCGAGCGCGCCGAACAATTCTGTCCGGCAACGCGGTGAGCTTCATCGCCGCTGCAGTTCTGTACGTGCTGGCGGTCGGACAGGTGCGAGGCTTCGCCTTCACCTTGGGTCTGACCACCATTCTCGACGTGATTGTCGTGTTCCTCGTGACGTGGCCACTGGTCAGCATGGCGTCCCGTTCGGCGTTCTGGTCCAAGCCCAGCGTCAACGGTCTCGGCGCAGTGCAAGAGGTTGCCCGCGAACGTAAGGTTGCCGCCGCTGCGTCGGCTAAGGAGACACGAGCATGAGCGAGTCCAACAACTCCCCGGTGGGGTCCAACAACAGTTCCTCGGCCGAGTCCGCCGATGCCGCAGCCCGGTCGGAGATCACCGACTCCGGCGTCGATCAGGGCGCGATGCCCAAGCACAGTTGGCTCTCGCGGCTGTACACGGGTACGGGTGCGTTCGAGGTCGTCGGTAGGCGTCGCTTCTACTACGGACTGACCGGCGCTCTGGTCGCCATTGCGCTGCTGAGCATCATCCTTCGCGGCTTCACCTTCGGTATCGATTTCGAGGGCGGATCGCGCATTCAGTTCCCGGCCGACGGTGGAGTCGAGACGTCGGAGGTGGAAACCGTCTACTCCGACACACTCGGGTTCGAGCCGGTCAGCGTGCAGACGGTCGGCTCGGGTGCCAGCGCCACCGTACAGATTCGGTCGGAGACGTTGAACGCGACGCAGATCAACGATCTTCAGTCGGCTCTCTTCGACGAGTTCCAGCCCAAGGACAAGAACGGGAACCCGTCTGCGCAAGCCATCAGTTTTGCGGACGTGAGTGAAACCTGGGGTGGCCAGATCACCAAGAAGGCGCTGATCGCGCTGATTGTGTTCCTGGTGATCGTGAGTATCTACATCGCCATCCGCTTCGAGCGGGACATGGCGGTAGCTGCGATCGTCGCGTTGTTCTTCGACATCATCGTCACTGCCGGCGTCTACTCGCTCGTCGGTTTCGAGGTGACGCCCGCGACGGTGATCGGTTTGCTCACCATTCTCGGTTTCTCGCTGTACGACACAGTGGTGGTGTTCGACAAGGTCGAAGAGAACACCCGCGGTGTTCTGCATCTGACGCGCCGGACGTACGGCGAGCAGGCCAACCTCGCGGTGAATCAGACCTTGATGCGATCGATCAACACGACCGTCATCAGTGTGCTCCCGGTGATCGCTCTGATGGTTGTCGCGGTCTGGATGCTCGGCGTCGGCACGCTCAAGGACCTTGCGCTGGTTCAGCTCGTCGGCATCATCGTGGGTGCGTACTCCTCGATCTTCTTTGCGACGCCGCTCCTGGTGTCGATGAAGGAACGCTGGGGACCCGTTGCCGCGCACACTCGTAAGGTGCTCTCGCGCCGGGCTACGCTGGCCGAGAAGGGTACGCAGACGGTTGCCGTCGGCGCACCAGTTGCACGCCGTGCGCCGGTTGCTCCGCAGCCGGGTGTGCGGCCGACCGGAAAGCGAAACAAGAAGGGGCACTGAACATGCTCCCAAGAACACGCACACTGGTTCGATCGATGACGTTCGTTGCGGCCACCGCTGTGGCTGCCGGTTCGTTGGCGGCCTGCTCGGAAAGCGCCGAGCAGGTTCCGTCCATCGGATATGCCATCGACAACTCCATCTCCACGTACAACGCCAACACGACAGCTGGATCGGTGTCCGGGGCGATGGCTGCGTTCGGCCGGGTGCTTCCCGGCTTCACGTTCACCGGCCCGGCCGGAGCACCTGTGTCGGACACCGACATCGGAACGGCGTCGGAGTTGCCCGGTGACGTGCTCACGGTCTCGTACAAGCTCAATCCGGCGTCGGTGTACTCCGACGGGATTCCGATGTCCTGTGACGATCTGGTTCTCACCTGGGCGGCGTCGAGTGGCAAGTTCACCAAAGACGTCGATGGTGCTGCGAAGCCCATGTTCGACACGGCGAACAATCTCGGTTACGCGGACATCGACCGGATCGACTGCCAGAGCGGGTCGAAGGACGCGACTGTCTTCTTCAAACCCGGACGATCGTTCACCGATTGGCGATCGTTGTTCGGTGCGACTGCATTGATGCCTTCACACATCGTGACGCAGCGCGCCGGAGTCGGCGACGTGGTGAGCGCGGTGAATGCCGGTGACACCGAAGCGTTGTCGAAGATCGCCGACTTCTGGAACACCGGGTGGAACCTGACTCCAGGTCAGGTGGACACCTCCGTACTGCCTTCCGCTGGTCCGTATCGAATCGACTCGTACAGCGCCGACGACGGCCTGGTGCTGGTCGCGAACGAGCGGTGGTGGGGCAACAAGCCCGCGACCGATCGCATCGTCGTCTGGCCACGTGGTGTGAATCTGACCGAGGATCTCGACAAGAACTCGATCGAGGTCGTCGACGTCGCTTCCGGGTCGGCCGGCGAGCTCGGTACTCCGTCCGGGTTCGACGTCCAACAGATTCCGTCGCGGTCGATCGAGCAGTTCGTTCTCGCGACGTCTGGTTCGCTGGGCGACGAAGCCGCCCGTCGAGCGTTCGCGCATTGTGTTCCGCGGACAACTCTGTTCGAGAAGTTCGGGCAGACGGATAACGCGCCGCAGGCTGGTCTGGGTTCCGGCGTGGTCGATTCGCGACTGATGGCGCCGGATTCACTCGTTTACAGCGACGCCGCTGCGGTCGACGGTGACCGGTACGCCAATGCCGACGTCGATGCCGCGAAGACGTCGTTGTCGGAAGCCGATCTCGACCAGTTGACCGTCCGGGTCGGGTACCTCGCACCGGACCCGGTGCGGGCGCAGATCGTCTCTGAAGCGAAAGCCGCGTGTGCTCCGGCGGGAATCACGATCGAGGACGCGAGTACCGACAGCTTCGATCCTGCGAGTCTGCAGTCCGGGGGAGTCGACGCTGTGCTTTCCGGCATGGCAGGCAAAGTCGGGGCAGGCGGAACAGCGAGCATGATCGACGCGCGCGGAGCGTTGCGATCGGGCAACGGCGCAAACCTCGGTACGTACGGAAATGCACGGATCGATCAGATCATCGATCAGTTGAACGTGGATGCGAGCACCAGTGCGCAATTGGGACTCTCGGTGGAGGCGGAGAACATCCTGTGGACACAGGTGCCTACGATTCCACTGTTCAATCAACTACGAACTGTCGCTGTAGCTCCAGGCATGTCGGCAGTGTTGGTCAATCCGACTCGGGCCGCTACCGGCTGGAACATGGACAGATGGGTATTACGCAGATGAGCGTCTCGAATGGTGTTGCCTTGCACACGCCTGAAGAATTGATCGCAATCCACCGGGCTGCCGGAGACGCCGTTGTTCGGCTGACCCGTTGGGCGGACAACTTTCCCGGGCCCGGGGTTCGGTTCGCCGATCTGACTCCGGTGTTCGCCGACGCCGAGGGGTTCGGGGCTGTGCTCGACGCCCTTGTCGCCTGTGCTCCGGACGCCGACACGATTGCCGCCGTCGATGCTCGCGGGTTCCTGCTCGGTGCCGGCGCGGCTGCGAAGATGGGTGCTGGGGTGGTGGCCGTGCGGAAGGTCGGCAAACTGCCGCCGCCGGTGCTATCTCGTTCGTACAGCCTCGAGTACGGATCTTCGACGCTCGAGATTCCTGCAAACGGCTTCGATCTCACCGGGCGGAATGTTCTGGTGATCGACGACGTTCTGGCTACCGGAGGGACACTCGAGGCGGCTGTACAGTTGGTTGAGTTGGGTGGAGCGAACGTCGTCGGCGTCGCAGTGGTGCTCGAGATCGAGGAACTGCGCGGTCGAGATCGCTTCTTGAAGTACCCACTGACATCCCTGGTGAAGGTCTGAGTATTAAAGTTGTCTCCTGGGGGTCGAGTTAGACCTCCAGGGCAATTACCCGATGCAGGGCGGTTGCCTCAACCAACTCGGTGGTAGGAGGTGGCGACATGACGTCGAATCTTGATCGATCACAGAACTCGGGTGCAGTGTCGCAGGAGACGGGTGCAGATCCGGCTCCGGAGACGACACCATCGAAGTCCGCGGTGCCCGACGATTCGGGATCTGCGCAAACTGCCGGCAATCGGGGTGGGCAGAACCTGGCCGTGCCCGCTTCCGCCTCCCGTAGGGTGCGCGCTCGGCTTGCTCGGCGCATCACCGGTCAGCGCAACGCCACCATCCGCCCGGTGCTCGAGCCGTTGGTCAGCCTCCACCGTGAGCTGTATCCGAAGGCCGACCTCGCGCTGCTCCAGCGTGCGTACGACGTCGCCGAGGACAGACATTCGAGCCAGCGTCGCAAGTCCGGCGATCCGTACATCACGCATCCGTTGGCCGTCGCAAGCATTCTGGCCGAGTTGGGTATGGACACCACCACCCTCGTCGCAGCCCTGCTGCACGACACCGTCGAGGACACCGGGTACTCACTCGAAGAGTTGACCAAGGACTTCGGTGACGAGGTCGCTCACCTCGTCGACGGAGTCACCAAACTCGACAAGGTCGTTCTGGGCACCGCCGCCGAGGGCGAAACCATCCGCAAGATGATCATCGCGATGGCGCGGGACCCGCGCGTGCTCGTGATCAAGGTTGCGGATCGTCTGCACAACATGCGCACGATGCGATTCCTGCCGCCCGAGAAGCAGGCACGTAAGGCGCGAGAGACTCTCGAAGTCATTGCGCCACTTGCACATCGACTTGGAATGGCGACCGTCAAATGGGAACTCGAGGATCTCTCGTTCGCTATCCTGCACCCGAAGAAGTATGACGAGATCGTTCGACTGGTCGCCGATCGCGCGCCTTCTCGTGACACCTATCTGGCCAAGGTTCGCGCCGAGATCAACTCGACTCTGTCCGCCTCGCGGATCAACGCCATCGTCGAAGGCCGGCCCAAGCATTACTGGTCGATCTATCAGAAGATGATCGTCAAGGGCCGCGATTTCGACGACATCCATGATCTGGTCGGCGTCCGCATCCTGTGTGAAGAAGTGCGTGACTGTTACGCCGCGGTCGGCGTTGTCCACTCACTGTGGCAGCCGATGGCCGGACGCTTCAAGGACTACATCGCACAGCCGCGCTACGGCGTCTACCAGTCACTGCACACCACCGTCGTGGGACCGGAAGGCAAGCCCCTGGAGGTCCAGATCCGGACCCAGGACATGCACCGGACCGCGGAGTTCGGTATCGCCGCGCACTGGCGGTACAAGGAGACCAAGGGCAAACACGCGGGCGACATCGCCGAGGTCGACGACATGGCGTGGATGCGTCAGCTACTCGACTGGCAACGTGAAGCGGCCGATCCGGGGGAGTTCCTCGAATCGTTGCGTTACGACCTCGCGGTCAAGGAGATCTTCGTCTTCACGCCGAAGGGTGACGTGATCACGTTGCCTGCCGGATCGACTCCCGTCGATTTCGCGTATGCGGTGCACACCGAGGTCGGGCACCGATGCATCGGTGCCAGGGTCAACGGCCGACTGGTCGCGCTGGAACGAACTCTCGAAAACGGCGAAGTGGTGGAGGTCTTCACGTCGAAGGCTGCCACCGCCGGGCCGAGCCGAGATTGGCAGACGTTTGTCGTCTCGCCGCGTGCCAAGGCGAAGATCCGTCAGTGGTTCGCGAAGGAACGCCGCGAAGAGGCGCTCGAGTCCGGCAAGGATCAGATCGCGAAGGAAGTCCGCCGTGTGGGACTTCCGTTGCAGCGGTTGATGAATGCCGAATCGATGAGCACGATCGCGCACGAACTTCGCTATCCCGACGTCTCGGCGTTGTACACGGCGGTAGGCGAGAGCCAGGTGTCGGCGCACCACGTCGTGCAGCGACTGGTTGCTCATCTGGGCGGCGTCGGCGCCGTCGAGGAGGAACTGGCCGAGCGTTCGACGCCGTCGACCATGCCGGTGCGCACCCGCAGCACGGGCGACTCCGGAATTCTGGTTCCCGGAGCACCCGGCACGGTGGCAAAACTCGCAAAGTGTTGCACGCCGGTTCCGGGCGATTCGATTCTGGGCTTCGTCACGCGCGGCGGGGCGGTCAGCGTGCACCGTACCGACTGCACCAACGCCAACTCGCTCCACGATCAGTCCGAGCGAATCATCGACGTCGAATGGGCGCCCTCAGCGACGTCGGTGTTCCTGGTCGCGATCCAGATCGAGGCGCTCGACCGTCATCGGTTGCTTTCCGACGTCACCAAGGCGTTAGCCGACGAGAAGGTGAACATCCTGTCGGCCTCGGTCACCACCTCAGGTGACCGAGTGGCGATCAGCAAGTTCACCTTCGAGATGGGTGACCCGAAGCATCTGGGTCATGTGCTCAACGTGGTTCGCAATGTGGAAGGCGTCTACGACGTCTACCGCGTGACCTCTGCTTCGTAAACTGCTGTGCGCCTTTATTAACCGCGGGCGGTTAATAAAGGCGCACAGTCGGTTAGGCGACTACTGCAGTCTCGATGGTGATCGGGGTGTTGGGTGCGCCGCCACCGGTTGCGCCCATGCCTCCGTCGTCGCCGTCGGCTGCGATCTTCTCGATCGTCGCCAGGCCGGCGTCGTCGATCTTTCCGAAGACCGTGTAGTCAGGCGGCAGCATCGAATCCTCGTAGACGAGGAAGAACTGGCTGCCGTTGCTGTCAGGTACGGACGAATGAGCCATCGCCAGAGTGCCACGGGGGTAGACGACCGGCAGCGACAGCGCCGGGTCGTTCCCAGCGTATGTGGTCGTGGGGTACTCGTTTGCAAACTGGTACCCCGGTCCACCGGTGCCCTTACCCGACGGGTCGCCGCATTGGAGAATCTGCAGACCCGGCATCGTCGAGAGTCGATGGCACGGGGTGTCGTCGAAGAATTTCTGCTCGGTCAGGCTCACGATGCTGTTGACAGTGCAGGGGGCTGCTGCGCGATTCAGTTCCATCCCGATCGGGCCGGCCGTAGTCGTGAGCGCGACGTTGACGGTTCCCTCGGTGGACACGCCCGTGGAGTTCGGCGGATTGACGGTCTTTGCAGCGCCCGCCGCGCTCGGGTACGAGCAGTCGACAGTCGCCGACGCCGGAGTCGGGACAGGCGGGAGTGCGTCGAACTGTGACATGTCGAGCGGCGGCATGGCAGCCGTTGTCGTCTTCGCCTTGGAGGTGCTGGACGGCGAGTCCGAGCTACCGGAATCACTGGAACAACCAGCCAGAAGCAGCGCTGCGGCGCTTGCAGCGGCAATAACTACAGGAAAGCGCATCACAGGATTACGTCGCATCAGTCGAGCCTTACTGTCTTGATGTCGGTGGTCAGATTCGGCTTGCCGTCACCCTCTGGTGTCGATCCGCCGGCCGCGACCTTGTCCAAAGTGGCGAGACCGGTCTCGTCGATCGTGCCGAAAACCGTGTACTGCGGCGGGAGTTGTGAGTCGCCGTAGACGAGGAAGAACTGGCTGCCGTTACTACCGGGTGCCCCGGTGTTGGCCATCGCAACCGTGCCGCGCGCGTAGGTGACGGGCTCTTGCGCTGCCGGGTCGGTGGTGGCGTACGCCGTGGTGGGGAACTCGTTGTCGAATCCGTAGCCCGGTCCGCCGGTGCCTGTGCCCGACGGGTCACCGCACTGCAGCACCTGGAGCGAGGGGCTCGTCGTCATGCGGTGGCAGGTGGTGTCGTTGAAGTAATCCTGCTGCGCCAAGCTCACGAAGCTGTTGACCGTGCACGGAGACTTCGTTCCGTCGAGCGTGAGCCCGATGTTTCCCTGCGAGGTCTCGACGCTGATGCTCGGCGTCGCGTCCGGCGCGGTGGTGGGAATCCCGTCGGTACGAGGAGGGTTGTTGGCCTTGGACGCGGTAGCGCCGTCAGCCGGGTACGAGCAGGAAACCGTGTCGGCCAGCGGCGTCGACAGACCGGCCGGCATTGCACCCGCGGTCTGCGGCGTGAGGCTCGAATCGTCGGCAGCAGTGTTGGTGGTGTTCGCGTCGTCGTCACTGCGATTGCTGAACCAGATGAGTCCACCGACGACACCGACTACGACGACCACGCCGAGCGCAGTTCCGGCTATCGTCATCTGCTTGCGCTTGCGGGCACGTTCTGCGCGACGTTCGAGCTGACGCTCGAGCTTGCGTTTCGCCGCCTCGCGGCGTTGCTCGTTACTCGGCACTGCTGTAGTCCTCCGTATCGCGGGTGGATCGTGGTCGGCCCGCCGAGCGACACCCTGGGGTCGGCTTCGGCAAGCGGCTCTACTCGTCGTCAGAGTCTCCCATTGCAACCTGAGAACTTACTGGCGGGGCAGCAGCTTAGGCTGTAACCGACAGCGTGTTGTTCGTTTCCACCCTTCGAAGAGGAGTTGCCCCCGTGCTCGTCACTGGTTTTCCGGCCGGGATGTTCCAAACCAACTGCTACATACTCGCTCAGGACGACGCGTGCGAATGCGTAGTCGTCGATCCGGGTCAGGATGCAGCCGAGCCGCTCTTCGAATATCTCGACTCCAAGGACATGTCGGTCAATGCAGTACTTCTGACCCACGGTCACCTCGATCATGTGTGGTCGGCCCGCGAGGTCTGTGAGCGGTACTCCGTGCCCGCCTACATCCATCCCGAGGATCGCTACATGCTCAGCGATCCGGCACGGGGGATCGGCCCGACGATGAAGGAATTCATTCAGGGTATGACGTTCGTGGAGCCGGACGAGGTGATCGAACTGAGCGACGGAGACAAGATCACCGAGGCCGGAATGACGTTCGTCGTGGACCACACACCCGGGCACACGCAGGGATCGGTGGTGTTCCGCACCCAGGCGAACACCGAGAGCGGGCCCGTGGACTTGGCGTTCACAGGTGACACCCTGTTCCAGGGTTCCATCGGGCGCAGCGACCTGCCAGGCGGAAATCACGAGCAGCTGCTCGCTTCGATCGCCCGCAAGCTACTGGTACTCGGTGACGAGACCGTGGTCCTGCCCGGGCACGGTGGCAACAGTTCGATCGGCGCCGAGCGAAGCTCGAACCCGTTTCTCGTTGGACTCAGCGCACAGAAATAAGGAAAAGTACCTCTCGTGAGTAAAGCCAGCACCTTCTCTGCACCCAAGGGAATTCCGGACTACGTTCCGCCGCAGTCAGCCGAATTCGTCGCCGTTCGTGACGGTTTGACGCGCGCCGCCAGGTTGGCCGGGTACGGCCACATCGAATTGCCGATCTTCGAGGACACCGGCCTGTTCGCGCGCGGTGTCGGCGAGTCGACCGACGTCGTCAGCAAAGAGATGTACACGTTCGGCGATCGCGGTGACCGTTCGGTGACGTTGCGTCCCGAGGGAACCGCCGGTGTCATGCGTGCCGTCATCGAGCACAGCCTCGATCGTGGACAGTTGCCGGTCAAGGTCAGCTACGCGGGCCCGTTCTTCCGCTACGAGCGCCCGCAGGCCGGTCGCTACCGCCAGTTGCAGCAGGTCGGCGTCGAGGCCATCGGGATCGACGACCCCGCGCTCGACGCTGAGGTCATCGCGATCGCCGACGCCGGATTCCGGTCGTTGGGGCTCGACGGCTTCCGCCTCGAAATCACCTCTCTCGGCGATGACACCTGCCGACCGCAGTACCGCGAACTGCTGCAGGAGTTTCTCTTTGCACTCCCGCTCGACGAAGACACGCGTCGACGCGCCGAGATCAACCCGCTTCGGGTGCTCGACGACAAGCGCCCAGATGTACGCGAGATGACGGCCGGCGCACCGCTCATGCTCGATCACCTCTCGGAGAGCTGCAAGGCGCACTTCGACGAGGTACTAGCGCACCTCGACGCCTTGGGAGTTCCCTACGTCGTCAACCCGCGCATGGTCCGCGGCCTCGACTACTACACCAAGACGACCTTCGAATTCGTGCACGACGGACTGGGCGCGCAGTCCGGAATCGGTGGTGGTGGTCGTTACGACGGACTGATGGAACAGCTGGGCGGACAGCCGCTCTCGGGGATCGGGTTCGGAATCGGCGTCGACCGCACGGTTCTCGCGCTCGAGGCCGAGGGTAAGTCGGTTGCGCCACCGGCACGTGTCGACGTCTTCTGTGTACCGATGGGAGCCGAGGCGAAGGCGGCACTGGTGAAGATCGCACACCAGTTGCGTGCCAATGGGATTCGCGTCGACCTGGCGTACGGAAATCGTGGCGTCAAGGGCTCGATGAAAGCGGCCGATCGCTCGGGCGCCGCAGTCGCGTTGGTTCTCGGCGAGCGCGAGCTCGAGGAGGGCGTTGTCGTTGTCAAACAATTGGCGACGGGTGAGCAGGAGACGGTGCCGCTCGACCAAGTTGTCGACAAGCTCGGGGATCTCGTTGAGCACTGAGGCTGAACCGGTTTCGCTCGATCTGGTTCCCGTGGCGTTGATCGCGCCGCGGCTGAAGAAGTTCGCCGTTGTTGTTGTGGTCTTCGGTGTGGTCGTCGGGTTGATCGTCAGTGTGTTCTCGACGGTGACGGTCGGAGTGATCGTCGGTGCCGTCATCGCGGTTCCGACGTCACTGGCGATTCTGATGACGCTGCGCCGGCATATCACCCTGTATGGCAACAGGATTCGAGCACAAGCTGGTTTTCGCACCAACGACGTCGACGTGGCCGAGGTGCTCACGGCGGCGTTGACGGTGCGATCCGGCCGGATCAGCGAGGTCAGCCTGACACTCGGCGACGGTCGGTCCACCGTGCGAATACCGCTGGCGCTCTACACGGCAGGGGGCGGGCGCGAGTTAGAGATCCTTGCACTCCGCAAGCTCGCCGACGCCCTGGCGGCCAGTGAGTTGGTACCGGCTGCCGCGTTGTCCTCGGTGCTGATCGAACAGTTGCGTGCCGAAGCCCGCGGCGCCGGACTGGCCGAGCGTCCGCTCTACCGCGCCGTCGAACTCGTGACGGCGGAGGGACGAGTGCCGAGAACCACACTGACAGACCACGAAGTGGCCGGATTACTCGACTAGCGTGGAAACCGTTCTTACAGCGTTGTAGAACGGACAGTCGTGAAAACGGCAGGTGAGGAGTCGGCAATGAGTATTGCGCCCGTAACCGTCACGGTGACCGGAGCGTCGGGTCAGATCGCCTACGGCATGCTTTTCCGCATAGCTGCGGGGGAGATGCTCGGCGCTGACGTACCGATCAAACTTCGACTGCTCGAGATTCCCGCCGCCGTGTCCGCTGCCGAAGGCGTAGCGATGGAGCTCGAAGACGGCGCATTTCCCTTGCTGAGCTCCATCGACATCACCGACGATCCCGATGTCGCCTTCTCCGGCGCGAACGTCGGGATGCTGGTCGGTGCACGTCCGCGGAGCAAGGGGATGGAGCGCGCCGACTTGCTGAGCGCGAACGGCGCTATTTTCACAGCGCATGGGAAGGCGATCAACAACAACGCAGCCTCGGACGTCAAGGTGCTGGTCGTCGGAAACCCGGCCAACACCAACGCTCTCATCGCGATGAACAACGCGCCGGATGTACCCGATACTCGGTTCAGTGCGCTGACGCGCCTCGACCACAACCGAGCGATTGCGCAGGTGGTGAAGAAGACCGGCGTTCGTGCGTCGTCGGTGCGCAAGGTGTCCGTCTGGGGAAACCATTCGGCGACGCAGTACCCGGACCTGTCCCACGCGACCGTCGCGGGTGAGCCTGCGCTCGCGGTGATCAACGACCGAGACTGGGTGGAGAACGATTTCATCCCGACTGTGCAGGTGCGAGGCACCGCCATCATTGCTGCGCGTGGATCGTCCTCTGCGGCAAGTGCGGCCAGCGCGTCGATCGACCACGTCCGTGACTGGGTGATCGGAACGGCCGAGGACGACTGGGTATCCATGGCCGTCTGTTCGGACGGTTCCTACGGGGTGCCCGAAGGATTGATCTCGTCCTTCCCGGTGACCTGTGCCGATGGTGAATTCGCTATCGTTCCGGATCTCGCGATCGACGACTTCTCACGCGAACGGATTGACCTGTCCGTCAGCGAATTGGAGCAGGAGCGTGCGGCGGTACGGGAGTTGGGCTTCGTTTGAGGTTGTAATGCCGCCCCGGCCGGGGAGTCCCGATCAGAGATCTCGGAACAGGTACTGATCGGGATTCTCGGCACCGAGCACGGGCGGTGACACCATCGGTAGATCGTCGACCATCGAGTTTTCGTCACCGGCGCTGACGAGATACCCCGGAGTCGTGCGTGACGACTCGTCGTCCCGCGTTCCGCGAGGACCGCCGCCCATCATGCCGCCCGGCGATATGCCGCTACTGCCGACCGCCGAAGATGGTGCACCCAGGCCGGGCGTTGCTACCGGAACCGGTTGAACTGCAGCAACTCCCGCTGCGCCTCTCATCGTTCCACCGGTAGTGCCGCTTCCACCCACCCATGCTCCGCCGGAGCTCGCTGTCGCACTGGGCGACGGCGACCCGCCGGCTGCGAGTGACGTCGACGAATTGCCTGCGCCCCACAGCTTGTCGACGCCGGTCGGAAGTCCGGCGCCTGCCTGCGCTGCCGCGGTCCGAACGGCATCGGTTCCTGAGTGCGCGGATAACGGTGCGTCGCCGGCATCGGTCGATCCAGACAGCTGCGATCCAGACAGCTGCGATCCAGACAGCGGCGATGCCGACGCGGCTGATGCCGCCAGAGGTTGGGCGATCTGACGGGCGGCGTCGGCGAGCGCCCCCGGAGTGGCAAGGTTGGCGAGAGCCTCACCGATCGGTGGAGTCGGCACGGGGATCGACCCGGCAAGGGCGTTCATGGCAGCGGTGTGCCCGAGCATTTCCCCGCGAGTCTGTGTCACCGCCGCGACGGCTGCCTGCATGTGTTCGGCTGCGGAGGCAATCAGCATCGCCTGTCCTGGTGGTGTCCACGCGATCGGTGCAGCAGCTGCAACCGTGGTCGCGAAGGACTGCGCGATCGCCGCGAGATTCGCGTTGCCTCGCTGCACCGATTCCGCGGCGGCAGCAGCGGTTTTCGATATCGCGGTTCCGCGTTCGCTCAATTCTGCGCCGCTGTTCTGGGCGGATCGCGACAGTTCGGTCGCGGCTTCACTGCCGGTGCTGTTCCAGGTCTGGCCCACCTCGGCGACCGCCCTTTGGGACAATCCCATGGCTTGGTCGATGAGAGTGGACGCCTGGTTGAAGATGCCGACGGGATCGGTGCCGGCAAAAGTGCCGGTGCCGAGGCTCTTCCCGAGTTCGATCAACGGCGCGAACAGATCTTCGATTCCGGGTAATGCCGGAACCGGTATGCCGGCGAGCATCGATTCGACCGTGTTGTTCGGCAATGCCGGGGCCGGAGCACCACTTTGAAGGAATTCGAGGACCGTCGTCGAGTCGTCTTCGGTGTTCATGCGATCGGTGTCGACGCGATCGCTGTTCACGCGGTCACGTCCGTCGATCCAGCGATGCCGGCGAGATCTGACGCGGTTGAAAGATCTGTGGTGTCGTAGGCCTGAGCGGCTGCACTCGCCGTTGCTGCGTTGCCGGCGTAGAAGGTCGCCAGTGCTGCAACATCTTTGGTGTGAGTTGCCTGGGCGCGCGCGAATGCCGCGAGAAACTCGATGCCGACAGGACCGACGGCTGGTGCGACTGTCGCGATGTTGGCGCCCAGATCGACGGCGGCGGCCTGCGCGATGTGTCCTGCAGCTTCGGCCGACGTCGAGCCGTACCTTCGGATGTCGTCAGTGACGACAGTCAATTCGCTCATCATTACCCCCCAGTTGGTAAGCGTCGTGAGAACTGTATCGGAGAGAAGCGGCGCCGGAGGGGAGTGGACACGGCTCACCCTGCGCTTTCCGGACAACCTGGACGAAGTGGCAGAGATTACATTCTGATCCGGTGTTGGTTATGCGGGTGCGATCGATTTGGCACACTCGAACCATGCGAACCGCTTCGGACGTCATCCTCCGACTCACGTCCGATCCAGCTCGGTGTGGGCTGGTGATGGATTTCGACGGCGTGCTTGCACCTATCGTCGACGATCCGTCGGCCAGTGCGCTCCTGCCCGGTGCCGAGGAGGTGCTCGCGACTTTGTCGAGGCACTTCGGCGTGGTGGGCTTGCTCTCGGGACGGCCGGCGTCGTTCTTGCGAGAACGACTGAGTCTGGATTCGGTTGTTCTCATGGGTTCCTACGGCGTCGAGACCTGGACGGAGAACGGAATCGAAGTGCTTCCGGCCGTCGCTGCGTTCAGTGATGCCGTCGCCGAAGCAGAAGCCGAACTGCGTCGCCTGTTCGACTCTCAGTCAGTTCCTGGCATCCACGTCGAGAGCAAAGGCCTTGCGGTGGCTGTGCATTGGCGTCGGGCCGCGGATCGAGCGGTCGCGCAGCGCCTGGTGGAAGCAGCGACGACAGAAATCGCGAGCCGGACCGGGTTGCGGCGTGAGCCCGGCAAGTTGGTCGAAGAATTGCGTCCACCCGTTGAGGAGGACAAGGGGACAGGCCTCCTTCGCGCGATCGCCACCGCAGGCGTCGACGTCGTCGCGTACGCGGGCGACGACCGTGGTGACCTACCTGCCTTTGCTGCTGTCCTTGCCTCGGGTGGAGAAGCGTTGGTGGTCAAGGGCGATGACATTGCACCGGAAGTGGCTGCTGTCGACGGCGTCCAGTTCGACGGCCCGCCGGCATTCCTCGATTGGATGAAAGAGCTTGCCGCGCACCTGGAACGCTGACACGTGAGGTCAGTCTGCCAAGAACTCGACCAGCGCGCGGTTGACCTCTTCCGGATTGTCCTGTGTGCATTGATGTCCGACGCCGGTGATCACCACCCGGCGAGTCAGGTCCGGTAGTTGATCGCTCAGGGCGTCGTAGATTCGATCGAGTTGGCGCGGCATGTCGACCTCTCCCCGCATCAGGAGGGTCTCCTTTCGGGGTGCCGTATCCACCGGGCAGAGTGACGCGAACCCGCTTGTTCCCAGATCCAGCCAGGTCTGCCGTCCGGCGGCCAGCATGCAGTCTGCAACGTACCTGCGAGTTGCGGGATTTCGACTCGACCACCGGCCACTGTAAAAGGCAAAGGGACCCCACGGAATCCGTCGATACAAATGCGTGCCGATTTTGATCGCCGAGGCAGCGGCTCCACTCATTTCCCGGTGCTGGCCAGGGCTGCCGATCATGACGAGCTTGTCTACTCGATTCGCATGACGATGGGTGAACTCCTGCGCGATGTTTCCGCCGAACGAGTGTCCGACGATGCTTGCGCGATCGATTCCGAGCGAGTCGAGCATGACCTTCACGTCGTCGATCACAGTGTCGAGAGTGGCGCGGTGGCCTTCCTCGAGAATCGACAGCCCTTGACCGCGTAGGTCGGGCAGCACCAGGGAATAGGCGCCCGCGAGTTCCGCGACCTGGTCGTCGAACATTCGATGATCAACTCCGGCGCCATGCAGAAAGACCACGCATTTCCGATCGAGCGCCGGCGTGCGCCACACACGCATTTCGGTGCCCGGAGTGGAAATAGTCTGGGTTGTCAGAGTCTGCATCGCTGTCCGTTGCCTCAGTTCGTTGCCGAATCAGATGGAAGTGAGCCTATCCTAACTTCTATTGACCGCGGTTGTGGCAACAAGAAACTGGCCGCACCGGAACATCTCCGGTACGACCAGTCTTGGTGTTAGGTCAGGCGTCGCGCTTGTTGACGACGGCGATGCTGATTCCGAAAACCACCAGCACAAATGCTGCGAAGTAGAACAGGCTTCCCCAAGGGCCCCAATGGAAATTGGTGCTCGAACCCGAAGAGAGGAAGTGGTCGGCGTTGGCGAACGGGAGGAACGGTGTGACGTTTCTACCGAAGGATCCGAACATGCCGAACAGGCTCTCGATGAGCAGCGGCCAGAGCAGGAGCAATGCAATAGCGCCGGCAGATTGCCGGAGGAGTGCTCCGACGGCGATGGCAAGGACAACGCAGAGGAAGGCGAAGATCGGTACGCCGTAGACGGCGCGCCAGGCATCGGCGTTGTCGAGTGCCAGATTGGTGGAACCTTCAGAGCCTGCAGCAGCTTTGGTGATGAATACCGCGCCGAGCATGAGAACGAAAGACAGCGCCGCGCCGAAGGCGCCGATCAGGCCGGCTTTGGCGATCAGGACCGAAGCCCGGCTCGGGATGGCCTGGAAGGTGGTGCGGATGATGCCGAAGCGGTATTCGCTGGTAATCGCGAGGGCCGCCATGATCATCAGGACCATGACGCCGAAGCCGGAAACTCCCAGTCCCGCTTCATTGAACGTGGGGAGGAACTTCTCGAAATCAGGAGTTCCTGATGCGGCTTCGTCGTTGTACGCCTGAATGCTCGAACTCGACGAACGCCCGATCATCCAGGCGACGCCCAACCCTAGGACGATGATTGTGATCGTGCACCACAGCGGCGACTTGGTCGTGGTGATCTTGATACGTTCAGCACTGAGAACAGCCATTACAGTGCACCTCCCATAGCGTGCTGTGTGTTTGTGTGGTGGGCTCCGGCACCCGGATCGATACCGGATGCGTGGTACTGGACATCGTCTCCGGTCAACTTCATGAACGCATCCTCGAGCGATCCCTGCACAGACGCCAACTCGTGCAACACGATTCCCTGCGAACCAGCCAGACTGCCGATCGCATCAGTGGTCGAATCCACGACCACCAACACCGGCTCCGATCCTGAATGCTCTTCGCGGACAGTCAGTCCGTGGGCAGTCAATGCGGCATGGAGAGCGTCCAATTGTGGGCTGCGCACGCGCACCGTCGACTCCGACGAGCGATCCACGAACTCCGCGACCGTCGAATCCGAAATCAACCGTCCCCGACCGATCACCACCAACTGCTCCGCCGTCAACGCCATCTCCGAGAGAAGGTGACTCGACACCAGCACCGTGCGACCCTCGGCCGCCAACCGCTGCATGAACTTACGAATCCAGACGATGCCCTCCGGATCGAGACCGTTGACCGGCTCGTCGAACAACAACACCTTCGGATCACCCAACAACGCACCCGCCAACCCGAGACGCTGCGACATACCCAACGAGAACCCGCCGGCCTTCTTGCCCGCCACCTCGGACAACCCGACCAACCCGAGCACCTCGTCCACGCGGGACTTCGGGATCCCGTTCGAAGCAGCCATCCACTGCAGATGCGCCCGCGCACTGCGATTGGGATGCACCCACTTCGCATCCAACAACGCGCCCACCGTCCGCAGCGGCGTCTTGAGCTCGCGGTACGGCTTGCCGTCGATCAACGCCGCACCCGACGTCGGCTGATCCAAACCCAGGATCATCCGCATCGTCGTCGACTTACCCGCACCGTTGGGGCCCAGAAAGCCCGTCACGATGCCCGGCTTGACCGTGAACGACAAATCGTCCACCGCTTTCGTCGGTCCGTAAACCTTGGTCAATCCCCTCAGTTCAATCATGAGGAGAACTGTGCCCTACGGCGCTGACCAGCACATCGGTCCGGAGGATGACATGGACCCTGAGATGTGGAGACGGCAGTTCAGGGAAAACCCTGTCCTCGACCGGAAGTCGGAACTGCCGCGGCATGAGGGTAGGGCGCGTCGAAGTCGCCGTCGAACAATCGCCAGTAGAAGTCGTTCATTCTCGCAGCGGCGGGCGCGTGCCGGGTCAAGATCGCGGCCACCTCCGGTGCCACATCACCTGGGACATGACCTGTGGCGCATCGTCGTACGTACTGGTTGCGGGCGACTGGTCCGCCGTATTTCGGTCTCGGCACTCCGCAGACCTCGGTGACCAGCCAGTTGACCAGAAGCATGGCGGCGTAGTCGGCGTCATGGGTGGCATGGCGCCGGACGAAGTCATGTTCGGTAGTCGACAGGTCGAAGTGTGGGGATGTGGCCAGTCCGAAGTCGGTGAGATAGATCCGCTCCATATCGGTGCGCATGTTGCCGAAATGTCCGTCCATGTGCAGCAACTGTCGATCGCGTAAGAACGCCACGATCTCCGAAAACTGTCGCTCGACTTCGGCAGCTTTGGCGGCCGGGTTGTCTTGCAGCCAATCCGAGATCGGGTGTGCGATGTACTCGCAGAACAGTACGAGGCTGCACGGCGCAGTGGCGAGTGCTTCGAGGCGGACCCGCGCTTCACTACTGGCGCAGGCGGTGGGAACGGAAGCGATGTCGGCGTGTTCGGGTGCAACCGGCGATCGACCGGGCAGCACCCGCCAGTGGTAAAGCATTGGGAACGACTGTGTTTCGCCGGCCAGAACGGCCTCGGTGACCATGACGTTCGCGGCCAGCTCTCGCCAGGCGTTGAAGCTCGGGCCCCCAATGCCGTACTGGCAGAACGTCGGCAAGTCGAAATGGTTGGAAGTAGAGCCCACGTCGGCGAGTTCCTGTTCGGTCAGTGGGATGCGTTTGGTGAATACCGGAACGCTGTCGAACCCGTTTTCGCAGACACCGACGAGTCCTGCGGCGCCGCCCACGCCTACGCTCGAGACTCGAGCGGTGTCGACCAGTCGGGCCAGTTCGACATCGTTCTGGGAAGACAGGAATGCTGATAGTTTCCGGTGGCGGTCAATCCTGACGTCCGTCATTCCGCGACTGTGCCACAGGCTCGTCCGGCTTCGATTTCGCGGAGCCGTCTGTCGAAGTCACCGATTCTGGCGGTGTCCTCGTAGTAGTCCTCCTGCTCGACGATTCTTCCCCACTTGGTTCGAACGAGAAGCACTGTTCGATTTTGATAGATGACGGCGCCGTCCGGGCCTAGGGCTCGGTCGTCGAATCGGACGAGCAGTGTCATGCGCCAGAGCGGACCACCGAAATGCGCTTCGGTGACCGCGCCTTGAAGCCCCGCGTCGACAAATTCCTGGAGAAACGTCTCGATTTGGTCCCGTCCGGCATGCACTCCTGCCCACCGATGATCACCCTCGGCGAATCTGAGCACCGCGTGGTGGTGATAGGAATTCAACAGCGGCCGGTAGTTGCCGGAATTGAGTGCACGGACGTCGCGTCGGAACTTGAAGATGAGTGCTTTGCGCAGAAGTGATCGCGAGACGATCGCCGTTCCGAAGCCCGCCGCGAACCATCGTTTCATCTTCGAAGCTTGTCGTGGCATCGAATGCCCTGTCAACGAAATGCCGGGGTCTGCTGATATCTGACAGAGAATTGGATATTGACAGTGACTGTCACAATAGGTGAGACTCGCATTATCGAGAATGGCCGGATCTCGGCCGAGGCGGGAGGACGTTGCTGATGTCACTACGGGAGAGACAACGGTTGCAGGTGCGAGCAGACATTCAACGTGCGGCATTCGATCTGTTCGCGCGTGACGGTTTCGAGGATGTGACCACCGAGCAGATTGCGGCAGCAGCGGGGGTGTCGGCGAGTACGTACTTCCGGCACGTTCGTAACAAAGAGGATCTGCTGTTGGACCCGGTCAGGCAGGGCGGTGCCGGGATCGTGACACTGCTCGAGGATCGCCCGGCAGCTGAGTCGGCTGATCTTGCGATCTCGCGGGCAATCCTCGAGCGTTCCAATGCTTTCGAGTCCGCGGAGATCGATCAGTGGCGAGCAGCGTTCCGCACCGCGCCGCACCTGATGGATCGAGTCGCGCTGATCGCGCCCGAGCATCGTGATCGGTTGGTGGAGTTGGTGGCACAACGAATGCAACTCGATCCTGAAAATGACAGCCGACCAGGACTACTCGTTCACTTGATGTTGGCGGCGGCGGAGTTCGGCTATCGGCAATGGATACGTAACCCCCAGAAGCGTGGGGCATCACTTCCCGTGTGCGTCGAGGGGGCACTCGACGCGGTTCAGGGATCCCGGTGGCGCACGCAGGATGACGATGACACGAAAGGTCGTGACCAGTGATGAACGAGAACTCTCGAAACTCCGAGCGCTCGGTAGTGGATGTGCCAGTGGTGGATGTGATCGTTGTGGGATCGGGGGCTGCCGGCATGTCCGCAGCCATCACTGCAGCCCGCAACGGACTCTCGACAATTCTCGTGGAGAAGTCGGAGTACTGGGGCGGTTCGTCGTCCCGGTCCGGGGGCGGAGTGTGGATTCCGGGAAACTCGATACTTCGCCACGAGGCGCCGGCGGATGATATCGACTCTGCGCGAACATATCTGAAGAGCATTGTCGGAGAGGATGCAGACACCGACCGCATCGACACGTATATCGATCGAGGCCCGGAAGCCCTCGATTTCCTGATTCGGCACTCTGCACTCGAGCTCGAATGGGTGAAGGGTTACTCCGACTACTTTCCCGAGGCACCCGGCGGACTTGCAAGCGGCCGCTCGTGCGAGCCGCGCCCGTTCGACGCGCGAGCTCTGGGCGACGATCTCGCGACCCTTCATCCGCCGTACATGAAGGTGCCGCTCAACATGGTTGTCCAACAATCTGATTACCGTTGGCTGAGCACGGGGGTTCGGCATTGGCGGGGGCCGGTGCGAATGCTTCGGGTGGGCATGAGATCCCTGGTCGCAAAAGCTCGGAAGAAGAAGCTGATCGGGCTCGGGCCGGCGCTCATGGCGGAACTGATGCTCGGAGTTCGGGACGCCGGAGTGACGGTCGAGCTCGGAACGAGGCTTGTGGATTTGGTTACCGACAATGATCGTGTCGTGGGTGCGCGACTCGAGTCCGGGGGAGTGCAGAGAACCATGCACGCTCGATGCGGTGTCATCCTCGCGTGCGGCGGGTTCGACAACAACGACGACATGCGAGGCGAGTATCAGCGCCGGCCGAGTAGTGCGCAGTGGACTCTCGGGGCACCGACCAATACCGGAGACGGTATCCGTGCAGCTCTACGCGTCGACGCGGCAATTTCGTACATGGACGACGCGTGGTGGGCCCCGTCGATTCCGCTGCCCAAAGGCCCGTGGTTCGCCTTGGCGGAACGCTCGTTGCCTCGAAGCCTGATGGTCAACGCCAGCGGTCAGCGCTTCATGAACGAGTCGCTTCCCTACGTCGAAGCCGCGCACGCCATGTTCGGCGGAAAGTACGGCCGAGGTGAAGGACCCGCTGAAAACATCCCCGCTTGGCTGATCTTCGATCAGACGTACCGTGACCGTTACCTGTTCGCGGGAGTGCCGGCGCGCAGGCCGATACCTCGGTCGTGGATCGAATCGGGTGCGATCGTGCGAGCTGGATCGATTGCCGAACTCGCTGCCGAGATCGGAGTGCCGGGCGATGCGCTGTCCGCGACCATCACACGATTCAACAGTCACGCGCGCGACGGAGTCGATCGCGACTTCGGCCGTGGGACAAGCAGATACGACCACTACTACGGCGACTGCACCAACAAGCCCAACCCCAGCCTCGGAGAACTCACGAAGGGTCCGTTCTATGCCGCGAAGATGGTGCCCGGAGACCTGGGGACCAAGGGCGGCATCAACACGGACGCTCGCGCGCGAGCGTTGCGCGCCGACGGTTCGGTCATCGACGGGCTCTACGCAGCAGGTAATACCAGCTCGCCGGTCATGGGTCATACCTATGCCGGTCCAGGTGCAACTATCGGTCCCGCAATGGTTTTCGGATATCTGGCCGCGCTCGATGCGGTCGGACGATCCCATAACGGTCGTGAACTCGACACCGAAGGCAGGAATAATGGTTTGGCAGATCGCCGTGGGTAGGGTTCCCTTGAGAGCGTGACCCACCTCAACATCGCCGACGTCGACTACTTCCTTCCTGATGGTCGACAACTGCTCAGCGGTGTCAGCTTTCGGGTCGGAAACGGTGCAAAAACTGCACTGATCGGGCCCAACGGGACTGGTAAGACGACATTGCTTCGGATTGTCGCCGGAGACGCCGTCGCTGACGAGGGAGCTGTCACTCGATCCGGAACACTGGGCGTGATGCGGCAATTCGTCGGCCAGGTTCGCGACGAGTCCACCGTGCGCGATCTTTTGTTGTCCGTCTCTCCGGCGCGGATCCGGGATGCAGCACTGGCGCTCGATACGGCAGAAAACGCGATGATCGAGCGCGACGAGGAATCAACTCAAATGAAGTATTCGCATGCGCTGGCCGATTGGGCCGATGTGGGCGGCTACGAGACCGAAGACTTCTGGGACAAGGTCACTACCGCGGCTCTCGGTGTTCCTTATGACCGTGCGAAGTGGCGCGCGGCCAACTCGCTCAGCGGTGGCGAGCAGAAACGGTTGGTTCTCGAAGCACTGTTCGCTGGGCCCGACGACGCACTCCTGCTGGACGAGCCGGACAACTACCTCGATGTTCCGGGCAAGCGATGGCTGGAAAAGACGATCTCGGAATCGTCGAAAGTGGTTTTGTTCGTCAGCCACGACCGCGAACTGATCGCCAACGCGGCCACCCACATCGTGACGCTCGAGCCCGGAATCAGCGGCGCAACGTCGTGGACCCACGGCGCTGGGCTGGCCAGCTACCACCAGGCCCGCGAGGATCGCAACGCTCGATTCGAAGAACTGCGTCGACGCTGGGACGAGGAGCACGCGAAACTGCGTGCCCTGGTTCTGCGATTGCGTGAAAAGGCCAAGTTCAACGACGGCGTCGCTGCGCGGTATCACGCCTCGCAAACCAGGTTGGCGAAGTTCGAGGAGGCAGGGCCACCCGAAGCGATTCCACTTCAGCAGAAGGTGACAGTTCGGCTGGCGGGCGGGCGAACCGCCAAGCGCGCGTTGGTATGTCAGGATCTCGAGCTGACCGGATTGATGAAGCCTTTCGACACCGAGATCTGGTACGGAGATCGGGTTGCCGTGCTGGGCTCCAATGGATCCGGGAAGTCACATTTCCTTCGTCTCTTGGCGGGTGGTGGGACCGATCCGGGGACCGAGCATCTGCCCGTCGAGGCGCTCGACATCGCGCCGGTCGAGCACGGGGGTACTGCGACGCTGGGTGCCCGGGTACGTCCCGGATTGTTTGCGCAGACCCATTCCAGGCCTGATCTGACCGGGAACACGCTGCTCGAGATCCTGCACATGGGCGACGAACACCGAAACGGAATGGGGCGTGAAGCGGCGAGCCGCGCGCTCGACCGTTACGGATTGTCCCAAGCAGCCGAACAGAAGTACGACGACCTGTCCGGCGGACAGCAGGCGCGCCTGCAGATTCTGCTCCTCGAGCTTTCCGGCGCCACGATGTTGCTGCTCGACGAGCCGACCGACAACCTCGACCTTCATTCGGCTGACGCGCTCGAACAGGGCATCGCACAGTTTGCCGGCACCGTCATCTCGGTAACCCACGATCGTTGGTTCGCGCGCGGGTTCGACAGGTTCCTGGTATTCGGATCGGACGGGAACGTGTACGAGAGCGAGTCTCCGGTGTGGGACGAGGCCAGGGTCGAACGAGCGCGCTGAGATCGAGTAGCCGCTTGCTATCTGGGGAGTGGCGGCAACTCGTTGAGCATCGCGCGCAGGAGGCCCGGATCGCTGCGATCCGATCGAGGTGGGGGACAGCGCGAAAGATCGAGCAGTGTCGGGAAGCCCCACAGAACGCGACCTGGATCCACCCTGTCCACCGCCGAGTACCAGTGGGTGAGCGGCTCGGCGAGCGCCGCGTGAAGCTCGAAATGCCGTCGTCGGCGGCTGGGGTCTCCTTCGCGCTGCAGCCGAAGTTGCTTCGGTGACGGTATCGAGATGACGGTCAGATCCGCGAGACCCAGTTCGAGGCGCGTAAAAGCCGTCTCGACTGCCTCGAGCTCGTACTCGAATCGCTCCCGAGGTGCGGCGCCCACCGCGGCGAGACACCAGCTGTAGTGCAGTTTCAGCGGGTCGCTGTCGCAGAGCGCGATCCCGGTTCTCGATTCGAGTTCTTCCGCTTGCGACCATCGCTTCGAATTGACCGTTGCCCAGTAACTTGCCTGGACGTCGAGATCCGTGCCGTCCGGCTCGCGCCGCGTGGGCTGATACTCGGCGACGAATCCTTCCGCTGCGGTTTGTCCACCGAGTTGGGTTCGGCACCAGGTGGTCTTGCCGGCGGCGCTGGGTCCTTCTACTGCGACGATCACCAGTTCATTCTCCATAATGATTGGGGCGGTTGGTTTTTGCTCGTTGCCAGGACTCTCTTAACATTTGAATGGGGCTGTTTTGCGTTCCGACACGCCCGTTTCGGTGCGGTGGGTCACAAAATCGCAGTGACGGTTGCCACATAACGGACGGATAACGATCGGTATGGTTGAAGCTCGAATCAACTAGTTGACCTGTGGTTATTCTTTGAATCTCGACTGAATCTGGTACGGCAGCGCCGGAAAACTGCCCCGTGACCAATCCGTGACCATCGCCTACGGTCGTTGACAGCCCGAAACTACCGGGCAAACACCGACCCGCAACTGCGTGCTTCTGCCCCGCGGGTCCGGTACTCCCGAAACCTTCGCGGGGCAGGAGTGAAACAGGCGAGTCGATCGACGAGACGTGAAAGCGTCCGGGCCGACCTCGTCCGCGGTAGCGGAGAGGATTTACCCAATGACCAGCATCACCTTCAAGCGCGCCCTCGGCGCAGTTGCAACCGCAGGCGCAGTCGTCGCAATCCCGCTCGCCATGAGCACCGGCACCGCTTCGGCAGCCGGCCACGACTGGTCCGGAGTCGCAAACTGCGAGTCCTCCGGTAACTGGGCCGCCAACACCGGAAACGGCTTCTACGGCGGACTGCAGTTCACGCAGAGCACCTGGAACGCGTTCGGTGGATCGGGCAACGCTGCCAACGCCAGCCAGTCTGAGCAGATCCGTGTCGCCGAGAACGTTCTCGCAGGCCAGGGCGTCGGCGCATGGCCCGTCTGCGGTCAGTACCTGACCACCGGCACCACCGCAGGGAACTACGAGGCCGCAGCAGCCCCCGTCACCGCTGAGGCTTCCGTCGAGTCGGCTCCGGCAGCAAGCACCGGAAGCGGCAACTACGTGGTCAAGGCAGGCGACACCCTGTCGAAGATCGCTGCTGCACACGGCATCTCGCTCGAGAACCTCGCCAGCCAGGTCCCGAACATCAACCTGATCTTCCCGGGACAGTCCCTCTCGGTCTAGTCTCGTGGCCGTTTAGGTCCTCATTGCGTCGAAATTGTCCGGAGCTGATGCAGCCCCGGACAATTTCGGCGTTTCTGCGTTCGCAATTAGCTCTGCCGCTTCCGTGTGGATGGGATCAAGATCCTGGCGCCACCCCAGAATGTGCAGTGCCGACCCGGCGATGACGGCGGCGTTGGGGATCGGGGTGCCTTCGAGTGCGTCGGCTCGCGCGCTGATCACGCTTTCCACCAGGCGAAACGGAAGCTCGGCCAGGTGAGTTGATGCTGGATCGTCAATCGCGTCGAGCACTGCCTGGGCGAGGGCCCGGTATTGCTCGCGAAGCCGATCGCGATCGGCTCGGAACGACATGAACCTGTCGCTTCTCAGTTCCGGTAAGAGATAGAGGACGCCGAGGTTCCACCGTCCGGTGATCAGTTGGGCCGCGTCGATGTACGAAAGCGCGTACAGCTTCACCTCGGGTGAGGTGCCGAGTGGCCTGAGATTCTCCGCGAAGTCGAGCGCCGGAGTCACGGTGTCGGCGAGCAGTGCAACCAGGATGTCGTCCTTGGTGGCGAAATGGTTGTACAGCGACGCCTGACGCATTCCGACTGCTTCGGCGATGTGGCGTGTCGACGTCGCGGCGAAGCCTCGGGTGGTGAACAGTTCAGCGGCTGCATCCAAGATCTCCGCCCGGGCAGTCCCACCCGGGCGTCGGCGAGCGGTCAGGCGGGGTCGTCCGGGGCCGGCGTTGGTCACGCCTTCCATAGTGGCAGGCTCTGGCCTTACATGCGGGGTGGCCGTCGCTGTGAGCATTCGGTCACGTGCTCGAAACGTACTCAACGAGCCTGTTACAGAATCAGGCGAATCGTATACGCGGGCGTCACCTGCGGCGAGTGGATTTCGCGAAAACTATCAATCGACAGTTATTCGCCCCTGAATCGCTTCGCCGAAGGAGTACGCCGTTGAGTGCAACCACCCCGGCTGCGCAGCCCACCACCGCATCCGCACTCGCCTCTTCGCCTCACGACGACGGTGACCTCGCGGAGTTCGGCTACGAGCAGCAGCTGCATCGATCGCTGGGAAAGTTCGCGTCGTTCGCCGCGGGCTTCTCCTTCGTTTCCATCCTGACCACGATCTTCCAATTGTTCGGCCTCGGTTTCGGTTTCGCGGGTCCGGCGTTCTTCTGGACCTGGCCCGTCGTCTTCATCGGTCAGTTCATGGTTGCTCTCAACTTCGCGGAACTTGCTGCCAGATATCCGATTTCGGGCGCCATCTACCAGTGGTCGCGGCGGATGGGTGGTGAAATCGTCGGCTGGTTCGCCGGTTGGTTCATGATTCTCGCTCAGATCGTCACCGCGTCCGCCGCCGCGATCGCCTTGCAGGTCGTGCTCCCCAATGTGTGGAGCGGGTTCCAGATCATCGGTGAGGACAGTGCACTCACCTCCTCGAGCGGTGCTGCCAATGCCGTGCTGCTCGGTTCGGTACTTCTGGTTCTGACCACCTTCATCAACTGCATCGGCGTCAACTGGATGTCGCGTATCAACAACATCGGCGTGACCTGCGAAATCGTCGGTGTCATCGCGGTGATCGGGATGTTCTTCACCCACGCTCAGCGCGGACCGGACGTCGTCTTCGACACCGGCAGTGCCGGCGGTCAGCCCGGATACGCCTGGGCGTGGATCATGTCCGGACTGATGGCTGCCTACGTCATGGTCGGCTTCGGTTCGGCAGGCGAACTGGCCGAGGAGACCCGCAACCCCCGACGCGTCGCACCTCGTACGATCCGCCTTGCACTCTCCGCTTCCGCACTCGGCGGCGGCTTGATGATCCTCGGCGCGTTGATGGCAGCGCCCTCACTCACCGACGGACGCCTGGCCACGGAAGGTTTGCCGTACGTACTGACCTCTATTCTGAGTTCGCCGTGGGGCACGGTCTTGTTGATCGACGTCTCGATCGCAGTGTTCGTGTGCACCTTGGCCATTCAGACTGCTGCTTCACGGCTGATGTTCTCCATGGCCCGCGACGGGCGGCTTCCTGCCTCGCAGGTACTGGCAAAGGTCAACCCCCGCACCGGAACACCTATCGCGCCGTCCGTCCTCATCGGTCTGGTCTGCATTGCCGTCCTGGCCGTCAACGTGGGCAACTCGGCAATTTTCGCAACCCTGTCCAGCGTATGCATCATCTTGATCTACTTGGCCTACCTCATGGTGACCGTGCCGCTGCTAGTTCAGCGTCTCAAGGGATGGCCTCGCACGGCAGTCGGCCCCAAGTTCGACGCCGAAGGCAAAAAGCTTTTCTCCCTGGGCATCTGGGGAGTTCCGGTCAACATCGCCGCGGTTGTGTACGGCGCGCTGATGGTGATCAACCTGTCATGGCCACGAGCCGAGATCTTCAACCCCACCGGGGAGTACCCCATTCTGCAGTGGGCCGCGCCCATCACGGTAGCGCTGGTCGTGGGGCTGGGAGTCGCTTGCTTCCCACGTGGCCGCGCCACCCCGAATCCCGTCACGATCGGAGCCTGACCATGAGTACTCAGACCACCGCCGGAGCGCGCGAGCATGCCCGGTCCCAGGCCGGAACAATCACAGACTCCATGCCGGTGTTGCCGGCCACCCGCTGGCCGAACCCGCCCGACGACGTCGCTCCCGAACGTCTGACCTGGGCTGAAACAGTGCCAGGTGGGCGATACACGACCAAGGTTCTCGCCCGTGGAACCCGATTGCGACTTCGCGACGTCGTCGGCAGCGCCTGTGCAAACATCTTGCTCTACCGCGCCGACGCCCCCTGGGAGCGTCTCAACGTCGCCGATACCGTCAAGGTGCCATGGCAGGCCTATCTCGGTGTCGGGCACCCGTTGCTCTCCGATCAGGGGCGAGTACTCGCGACGGTGGTCGCCGACACGTCGGGTCACCACGACGCGTTCTGCGGAACGACGTCACGCGCTACCAACGAGGCGAAGTACGGGCAGGGTTCGCTGCACAGTGCCTCACCCGCCGGTCGTGAACTGTTCACCGTCGCTGCCGCGAAGAACGGACTCGGGCCGCAGGACATTGCGCCGCCGTTGTCCTTCTTCCATGGTGTCCGCGTCGAGGCGGACGGCGCTCTCACCAGTACGGGTTCCGCCGGCGCCGGCGCGACGGTCGACCTTCTGATCCACCTGCCGGTCATCGTGATGATCGCCAACACCGCGCACCCACTCGATCCGGCGCTGGAGTTTCCCACCACGTCCCTCGAAGTGCTCGCGTGGAACGCGGCCGACGAACTCGGCAGCCTTGACGATCTCGGGCCGGAATACCAACGCGCAGTGCTCAATACCGGAGACGCCTGGACGGCTTCGAACCTGGAGGAGATCGCATGACCACCACCCTGGATGTCCCCGCCCTCGTTCCCGGAACGGTGATCCTCGACGAGATTGCTGACGCGTTCGGGCCGTGGTCCGCAGTTGTACGCGCCGGCGACGTCCTGACCATCGTCGATCTGCACGGAAATCAAGCCGTCGACACACTCGTCTATGCCAGTGACGATCACAGCGTTCGGTACTCGGCAGCAGCGACGGTCACAGCGCAGCAGAATCTGTTTCTGACCACAGGATCCGTGCTCCGCAGTGACGACGGAACTCCGCTCATGACCCTGGTCGCGGACGAGGTCGGAAACCACGACACCGTCGGCGGCGCGTGCTCACAGGAATCGAACACCCTGCGATACGGCCACCACACCAAGCACCAGCACGCGTGCGTCGAGAACTTCCTCGTCGAGGGCGCCAAATGGAGGCTCGGTAAGCGGGACCTGGTGTCCAACATCAACTTCTTCATGAACGTCCCGGTCGACCCCGACGGCACACTCGGAATCGTCGACGGACTGTCTGCGCCAGGCAAGCGGCTCGCGTTGCGTGCCGAACGCGACGCGCTCGTCCTCGTGTCCAACTGCCCGCAGATCAACAACCCGTGCAACGGCTTCGATCCGACGGCCGTCCGCATGATCGTCACACGGCCGGAGGCAGACGAATGAATGCAAAACTGACCATCGTGCGTCCCGGAATGTTGACGACGGTTCAGGACTATCCAGGGCGCGTCGGGTACTGGCAGATCGGTGTCCCACCGTCGGGCCCGATGGACGACCTGTCGTTTCGGTTGGGAAACACCGCACTCGGAAATCCCGAAGGCGCACCCGGCATCGAATGCGCGATGGCCGGACCTGCGATGACGTTCGACGAGGACACCACGGTGTGCGTCACGGGCGCTCCGGTGTCTGTGGCCGTCGACGGCATCGCCCACGGTCAGTGGCGTCCTGTTTTCGTCCCCGCTGGAGCGGTGCTCGACGTCGGGACGCTCAGCGGCCCAGGACTGCGCATCTACGTACTCGTACAGGGCGGAATCGAGACCGACGACTATCTCGGCAGTGCGTCGACCTTCACCCTGGGCAGGTTCGGTGGACACGAAGGTAGGACTTTGCGGGCGGGGGACGTTCTCAAACTCGGACAGGCGACCGGGGCAGCGGGAGGTGTTCCCGCCGAGCATGTTCCGGCGATACACACGTGCTGGGAACTTGCGGTGACCGAGGGCCCGCACGGGGCGCCGGAGTTCTTCACCCGCTCCGACATCGACACGCTGTACGCGACCGAGTACGAGGTCCACTTCAACTCCGACCGCACCGGAGTCCGGTTGATCGGTCCGAAACCTGACTGGGCCAGAACCACCGGCGGCGAAGCGGGACTTCACCCTTCGAACATCCACGACAACGCGTATTCGATCGGTGCACTCGACTTCACCGGCGACACGCCCATCCTCCTCGGGCCCGACGGACCGAGCCTCGGCGGCTTCGTCTGCCCGATCACGGTGGTGTCTGCTGATCGCTGGAAGCTTGGACAGTTGGCTCCCGGGAACAAGATTCGCTTCGTGCCGGTCCGCGCCGAACGGGCAGCCTCCCGGCGTGACCTCGGAGTATCGCGTCGAGCGTCCAATTCGGTTGTGCATTCCTCCGGTGGTGACGGCGACGACGGCGTCATAGCCCGCCGTGACGGCGACACCGCGGTCACGTACCGGCGCTCAGGCGATGACAATGTGTTGGTCGAATACGGCGACATGAATCTCGACCTGGCGTTACGTGCGCGTGCACATGCACTGCATCAGCGACTCGAAGCCGAGAAGCCGGCCGGACTACTCGATCTCACCCCGGGAATCCGTAGCCTGCAGGTCCGCGTCGACCCAGACGTGCTGCCCGTCGGCAAACTGATGGGAATGCTCGCCGAGGCGGAGGACACCTTGCCTGCGGCCAACGAACTCGTTGTGCCCAGTCGCACTGTGCGGATGCCACTGTCGTGGGACGACCCGGCTACGCGCGAAGCGATCCAGCGGTACATGCACGGAGTGCGCGCGGACGCGCCGTGGTGCCCGTGGAACATCGAGTTCATCCGCCGGATGAACGGTCTCGAATCCGTGAACGACGTATTCGACACCGTTTTCGGCGCCGAATACATGGTGCTCGGACTCGGCGACGTCTACCTCGGAGCTCCGGTCGCGACGCCGCTCGACCCACGTCATCGCCTTGTCACGACCAAGTACAACCCCGCCCGTACCTGGACCCCCGAAAACGCCGTCGGGATCGGTGGGGCTTACCTCTGCATCTACGGCATGGAAGGCCCAGGTGGGTACCAGTTCGTCGGACGTACGACGCAGGTGTGGAATCACCGCCACCCCGCGAAGTCGGGCCCGTTCGAGGAGGGCACCCCCTGGTTGCTGCGATTCTTCGACCGGATCTCCTGGTACCCCGTCGAGCCGGAAGAGCTGATGGATCTGCGCGCGGACACCGCGGCCGGCCGCGGCGGGGGAGTCGAGATCGAGGACGGCAGCTTCTCGCTGGCCGAGCATCAGGAGTTCCTCGCGTCGAACTCGCGCTCGATCGAGGAGTTCCGCGCGATGCAGTCCGTCGCATTCGGAGCCGAGCGTCAGCGCTGGTCCGACGCAGGAGAGTTCGCGCTACCCGGTTGATGGTCGAGTGAGCACAGTGGTCTTCGAGTGAGCACCGCTTCCAGCGTGTCGGAAGTGGTGCTCACTCAGCAGTAACGGTGTTCAGTCCGCCTGGAACGGGCAGCAGATGTTTGCGTCAGCGAGTCAGAGCGCGATTGAACAGATCGATGAACGGGCGAGGCGACGGGGTTCCGGTGGGCCGGAAAGGCGCAGAATCCCTCGACGCGGATACCCACTCGGTTCTGCTCGCCCGCGACAAGTCGAGCTGATATCGGGTGTCGGCGGCGAGTCGGTGCAGGAAGAGTGTTCCGGTTCGCCCGTTTCCTTCCCGAAACGGGTGGGCATGATTGAGCGTCGAGTACACCGATGCGAGCGCGAACGACGCAGCGCCGTGATCGAGCGCTACCCAATCGACGGCGGCGATGATCTCTTCCACCTCGGACAGGTAGTTCCGAATCGCCGAGACCGGAGCAAACGTTGCCGCACCTTTCCTGATGTCGACGGTTCTGATGTGTCCGGCCCACTGGTACAGATCTTGGAAAACGTGCTGGTGAAGTAGGAGAAGTTCGGCTGTGTCTCGCGTGTGCGGTACGAGGTCGCCGCCGAGATGCGCCTCACCCAGACGAAGCGCGGTCGCCGCGAACTCGAGTGATTGCAGTGCGGCGGGATCTCGCACGTCGAAATTGTTCTCGAGCACCGATGTACCGCGATAGACGTACGGCGCTGATCTTCGCCAGCGGATCCGCGGGGGAATTGCTGACGACAGGCCGACGGCTCGCGCTAATTCCTGCTCGAAATACTCACGCCGAGAGAGCATCCCGATCATGACGGCCTCGAGTTCCGCGATCTGCTCGTTACTCGGATCCCAGCCTTCGAGGCGCTCCGCCGCCAGAACCTGTTCGAGCGCAGTGCGATTCACGGGTCGATGTCGGGTAGCGCCGACGCGGACGCGGCATATTCGAGTCGTCGTTGCACACCTGCGACCTCGCGCACTGCATTGCTCAGCAAGCTCCGCGAGAGCGGAGTGAGTTCGGAGATCACGACTTCGTCGGTCGGTGGCCGACCTGCCGCGAACTGATCGGTCTGGTGGCGGACACGAATCTGCTGCAACACTTCGAAAGATTCGATCAGTACCTGGGCGTCGTCGTCGAGTAGGAAACCGCTTCCTGCTGCAGCCTTGAGGCGTTCGAGTGTCGAACTCGTGCGGGCGCCCACGGAAATCCCCGCCCATCGAGCGATGTTCACGATCGGTTGGACGGCGCTGGCTTTGAGGTCGACGGTTCCGGTCCGACGCGTCATCACGTCCTTGAACGAATGGAGCTTTGCCTTGTCGCCGACCGCTTCGCGAAGGAGCAGTCGCATGACGGCCGGGTGCAGTCGCAGTTGATCCAACGCCGCGGGACGAGGATCCAACGCCGGATCGCCTGCGACGACACGGGCATCCGCCAGCATCGACAACATGACCAGGGCTTGGTCCTGGTACGGATTGGATACCCATTTCCGCAGCGCAGTGCGCCATTGTGGGAGCGTCCGAGCGAACCTGGCCTGGGTTGCGACGGCGTTCTTGGTGTCGCGAGGGAACCCGCAGAGATCGAGGATGTCGTGGATGGTCTTCGCGGCGTCGGCTCCCTCGTGATGAGATTCGCCGCCCCACACCAGCGCACTGTCGATATCCGAAGAGGGGAGCGCTTCACGTCTGGCGACGCTGCCGAGCGACAGCCACGCGAAATCCGGTCGCTCGTCTCCGCCCACCACCAATTCGATGGCTCGCCTGACCGTCACGTCGATCAGCACGGCCAGCGTCGCGCCGATGTCGAGCGGTGAGACCCGTGACGCCACCAATTCCGTCACCAGAACAGGGACCGCGCGGGCTGTTTCGACGAGGTGGGCGTCGTCCTGTGCTGTGGCGAGCGCTGCGCGCAGTTCGAAACCCTGATTGGTGGCCGAAGTCAGGAGGTCGCTGAGTTCGAGCACACCCATCAGTGCGCCTGCCTCGGTCACGACCGGGAGATGGCGCAATCCGTACTCGAGCATGTCGGTCACGGCGTCGGCGCCCAATCGATCCGGATCGACTGTCACTGCTGACGGCGTCATCACTGTTGATACCGGCTGATTGCTGTCGATACCACCGACTACCACGCGAGCGCGTAGGTCACCTTCGGTGAAGATTCCGAAACCGCTTGTCTCCGTCGGGATCACAACAGCACGGCGGCCCGCATCGGTCATCAACTTCGCGGCCTCGCGGATGGTTGCCTGGCCGTCGCAGACAATTGCGGGCCCGCGCAACAGGTCTCGCACCCGGCGCATGGCGGGACTCTGGATGCCTTGCCCCGCCGAGTGCCCCGTCATGGGGTCATTGTCGCAGGTGTGTCCGTTTCAGGCAGCGGAGGGTGAGATGTCAGAGACCGCCGAGTCGCGAGAGTACGTCGAGAGCGGAATCTGTAGTACGCCAGAGTGCGTCGATCTCCTGTTCTGCGCCGGGACGTGTCTGCGGATTCTGGAGGGCGAATCCGTTGGCCAGTGTGATGGTGTTGTATCCGCTGTCGGCGGCGCGGAGCAACAGTTCCGAGGGCTGCGAGTTTCCGGCCAATCGGTCGAGTCCTTCGCCGACGAAGTAGAACCGCCAGAGCGGCCCCAGATCGGCGTCGTACTCGGCCTTGGTGAGGGTCACGATCGAACCACCCTTGACGGCAATGGAATCGACGATCTTGTAAAAATCGGTGACATCCTCCGCAGTGGTTCCGGACGTGGCGACGGCGTGAGCGAGGTCGACGGTGAGATGCGCGTTGTAGCCGGCCATGGCGACCCGTGCTGGACTGGCGTCGCACTGACGTGTCAGGGCGAAGTAGTTGCTCCACGCCGGATCGGTGGGAGTACCGGTGAACTCCGCATGGACGTTCACCAGGTACCTGCGCAGCAATTCGAAGCTGACGGAATGGGCCCACTCGTCATCGGCGAAGGCTGCAGGGTCTCGCTGCAGCGGCATCACCGCCTCGTGTTCGACAGCGTCGAGGCCGATGGAGAACAAGCCTCGCCAATCGTGGTGTGAGACGAGGATCGACGTGATCTCACGATGACGTTCTACAGCGGTCTCGAGCCGAGGTAGTCCAGTGCCGGTCAGCGTCGTGACGTCGCTGAGTTCGGCAATCCGGCCCACCTCGGCATTGCTCAGAGGGCTACCGCAAGCCGTCGAAAGACTCTCGCCCGGATCTGCGAGTGCAGAACCGGGCGAGAGGAAAGCGGCGGTGATGCCGAGCGCGAGCGTCAACGGATACAGCCGCATCGGTTTCATCGGCTCAGACTAGGCGCCACTTTCACAAATGTCCGGATTGACGATCAGCTGAGAACCGCGTCGGCCTCGATCTCGATGAGCAGAGCGGGGTCGATCAGCGAGCTGACCTCGAGGATGGTCGTGGCGGGACGAATCTCGCCGAACACTTCACCGTGCGCGAGAGCGGCCTGCTCCCACTGCGTCATGTCGCGCAGGTACATGCGAGTGCGGATGACGTCGTCGAGCGAGGCGCCGGCCTCGGCAAGTGCTGCCTTGATTGTTTCGAGCGCTGCGCGGGTCTGATCTGTGAGGGTCTCGCCAGGAGCGGTGGTACCAGAGACTGCGATCTGGTTACCGATGCGCACGGCACGGGAGTAACCGATCTTGGGTTCCCATTCGGAACCGGACGAAATATTGATTCTGTTCGACATGCACCGAATTCTGCCAACAACTTCCCGGCCGTGGTGAGGCACGGTCGGGTATTCGCTCCATCTTGACATACCTTAGAACAAGTGTTCGACTTGGGGCCATGAGGTGGTCGGGTCAGGCATTGGATGCAGATGACGGAGCGCTACCCGGACTCGAACGGGCCGGGTTGGTTCGCTCCGTGCAGACTCCCGAGTTCGAGGGAATCACGTTTCACGAGGTGCTCTGCAAGAGCGCGCTCAACAAGATGCCCGAAGAGTCGACGTTGCCGTTCAGCTTCACCGTCAACGCTTTTCGTGGTTGCTCGCACGCATGCCGATATTGCTTCGCGAGACCGAGTCACGAGTACCTCGACCTCGACGCCGGCGCGGATTTCGATTCCCAAGTGGTCGTGAAGACGAACATTGCCGCGGTGCTCCGCAAGGAATTGGCGCGAAAGTCCTGGAAACGGGAGGCGGTGGCACTGGGTACCAACACTGATCCTTATCAGCGAGCGGAGGGCCGATACCGCTTGATGCCCGGCATTATTCGCGCGTTGACCGAATCCGGAACTCCCTTCTCGATCTTGACGAAGGGAACTCTGCTCCGACGGGACCTGCCGTTGTTGAAAATGGCGGCGGCGCAGGTCGACGTCGGAATCGGAGTGTCGTTGGCGATCAACGACGCTGCACTTCAGAAGCAGATCGAGCCTGGTACCCCGTCACCGCGGGCGCGTCTCGAGATGATCCGGGCCATCACCGACGCGGGATTCTCGTGCAATGTCATGGTGGCGCCGGTCATTCCGTTCCTCACCGATTCCACCAGTCACCTCGACGGTCTGTTCGAGGCACTGTCCGAAGCCGGTGCGACGAGTGTGACGGTCTTCCCGATGCACCTGCGGGGGAGTACTCGGGGTTGGTTCATGAATTGGCTCGCTCAGGAACATCCGGCACTCATCCGTCGTTACCGCGAGCTGTACGGGCGGGGTGCGTATGTCACTCCCGAATACAAGCGTTGGCTCGCAAGCCGTGTCGAGCCATTGGTCGAGCGTCATGGGTTGGGTGGTCGTTCGGAGCATCGAGACGTCAGTGCGGCTGGCAGTGAACCGCGTGAGGCGCCTCGGGAACTGGTGGGTGCGGGAGCAGCTCTCACTTTGTTCTGACGGCGGCGGGCGCGTAAATCGGAGGCGCCCCGGACGTTTGCCGGGCTACATTCGCCTGGTGCTACTCACACTGACGTCCACCCCGACCCCGCAGACTCCTGATGCGACCGCGTTGAGCTACCTGCTGCACAAACATCCCGACCGCGTGCAAACCTTCGACTTGGCGATCGGCACCGCCACGGTTCTGTACCCGGAGGCCTCGGCCGAAAAGACCACGGTGGCAGTGATTGTGGACGTCGACCCCATCGAACTTGTGCAGAGTAGGTATCGACGAGGCAAGAGTGGCGACAACTTTTCGCTGGGGGAGTACGTCAACGATCGGCCGTATGCGGCGTCGTCCATACTCTCGGTTGCTCTATCGAAGCTGTTTCGCACGGCGTTGACGGGAACGTGCAAGTCGCACCCGGAACTCGTCGGAGCCGAACTCGCGTTGACCGTCTCGATTCCGGTGGTTCCGTGTGGCGGCGATGCGGAATTGCCTCGTCGGCTGTTCGAGCCGCTGGGCTGGGACGTGACCGCGATACCGGTGCAGCTTGATCCGCACCTACCGACGTGGGGAAACTCCGACTTCGTGTCGCTGACACTGACCGGGGAACACACGGTGCAGAGTGCCCTACGGCACCTCTACGTGCTGTTGCCCGTCCTCGACGATGTGAAGCACTACTGGGTGGGACCTGACGAGGCAGACAAATTGATCCGCGTCGCTGGAGAGTGGTTGGCGTCGCATCCGGATTCCGCGCTGATCATGTCCCGCTACCTGGCTCGTCGACGCGACCTGGTCGAATCGGTGGTCGATCGACTGATTCCCGAACAAGCCGAGGCGCAGATCGAAGCACCGAGACCGGATCCGCCGCTGGCACGCCTTCGCGTCGACGCAGTTTTGACGACGCTTCAGCGACTGCACGTGAGAACAATTGTCGATATCGGTTGTGGCGAAGGTAAATTGCTCGAGGCGCTGATGCCGCACGCTCGATTCGAGAAACTTGTCGGCGTCGATGTGAGCGCGCGCGAACTGACACGGGCGCAACGCAGATTGAAGTTCACCGAAATGTCCGACGTCCAGCGTGAACGTGTGTCTTTGATGCAGTCGTCCGCGACGTACCGCGACGCACGCTTGAAAGGCTTCGACGCAGCCGTGCTGATGGAGGTGGTCGAGCACGTCGACACGGCGCGCCTGCCGGCGCTGGTCAGATCGGTCTTCGTGGACGCAGCACCGCAGTATGTGCTGCTGACTACTCCGAATGCCGACTACAACGTGCTGTATCCGGCATTGGCCGCGGGAGAGTTCAGGCACCCCGATCACAGGTTCGAGTTCTCACGGACCCAATTCGACGACTGGGCAACCGAAACGGCCCGAGTCCACGGCTATTGCGTGGAGTTCGAATTTATCGGAGCAATTGATCCGGTCCTCGGCGGGCCGACACAGATGGCAATCTTCACGAAGGAGGCACGAACGTCATGACAGTGTACGAGATTCCAGATCTCGCCCTGGTAGTACTCATCGGCGTCAGTGGCTCGGGAAAGTCGACCTTTGCGGCGCGCCACTTCGGTGACTACGAAACCCTCTCGAGTGACACATTCAGAGGGTGGGTCAGTGACGATCCGAACTCACAGGAGTCGACGTCCGATGCTTTCGAAGTGCTGGAGTTCGTCGCGGCCAAGCGTTTGCGACGCGGACGCCTCACGGTGGTCGACGCGACCAACGTGCAGCCCGCTGCGCGCAAGCGACTCGTTGCGTTGGCTCGCGAGCACGACATACTGCCGGTGGCAGTCGTGCTCGATGTTCCGGAATCGGTCTGTTCTGCACGAAACGACGCTCGCTCTGATCGGACGTTCGGACGCGACGTGATTCGCCGCCAGCACCAACAGTTGACTCGCTCGCTCCGCGGGTTGGGTAAGGAAGGCTTCCGTTCGGTTCACATCCTCAGAGGTGAGGACGCGGTTTCCGAAGCCACATTCTTGCGCCACCCGCTCCGCAGCGATCTGCGTGTCGAGCGTGGTCCGTTCGACGTCATCGGTGACATCCACGGATGTCGAAGTGAGCTCGAGACGCTCCTCGTGAAACTCGGCTACACCGTCGACTTCGGGACGGATGGCAGAGCTGTCGATGCGGTGCCGCCGGACGGGCGAACTGCCGTCTTCCTCGGTGACTACGTGGATCGAGGTCCGGATTCGGTCGGTGTGCTGCGTCTGGTCATGGGGATGGTCGCGGCGGGACATGCGATAGCGGTTCCGGGTAACCACGAGAACAAACTCGTCAAGGCGCTGCGCGGTAAGAAGGTCACGCCGAGTCACGGACTCGCCGAGACCCTCGAGCAGATGGCCACCGAGTCGGCGGAGTTCCGCGAAAGCGTCGTCGACTTCTGTGACGGTCTCGTCGCGCACCTCGTCCTGGACGACGGCAAACTCGTTGTCGCGCACGCCGGTCTCAAGGAGGACTACCACAACAGGGCGTCCGGCCGAGTGCGAAGCTTTGCGCTCTACGGTGAAACCACCGGTGAGACGGACGAATTCGGCTTGCCCGTTCGATACCCGTGGGCGCAGGACTACCGAGGATCAGCCATGGTCCTCTACGGTCACACGCCGGTGCACGAGGTGGAATGGATCAACAACACCGCGTGCCTCGACACCGGCTGTGTGTTCGGTGGATCCCTCACCGCCCTTCGATACCCGGAACGAGAGATCGTGTCGGTTCCGGCGGAGCAGGTTTGGTACGAGCCGGTGGTACCGCTGGCACCGCCGACTCGCGATCCGGACGTGCTCGATCTCGCCGACGTCCTCGAAACAACAGGCGTCGACACCGAACTGCGCGGTCGAGTGTCCGTTCGCACCGACAACGCTGCCGGCGCCTTGGAAGTGATGAGCCGATTCGCGGTCGCGCCGCAATGGCTGAGGTACCTACCGCCGACCATGGCGCCCTGCGCGAGCGCCCAATCCGATGACTATCTGGAACACCCGTCGACCGCGTTCGACGCATACCGGGCCGGCGGAATCGGAACAGTGATCTGCGAAGAGAAGCACATGGGTTCGCGGGCAGTGGTGCTCGTGTGCCGTGATCGATCGGTTGCTCAGTCCCGCTTCGACGCACCGGATGCGCTCACCGGGATGGTGCACACCCGCACCGGCCGCCAGTTCTTCGACGACGACCTGACTCAGCAGTTGATCGATGACATCGCCGCCGCAGTCACCTCCGCTGGGTTGTGGGAAGAGCTGGGCACCGACTGGCTGCTCCTCGACTGCGAACTGTTGCCGTGGAACGTCAAAGCGGAAGGTCTGTTGCGCTCGCAGTACGCGTCGGTCGCGGCGGCCGGGCGATCAGACCTCACAGCTCGCGAGGCCGTGTTGGCGCAGGCCGGGTCGCGGGGCCTGGACGTGGCGGAGATGTTCGAACAGACAACTGTTCGGGCCGCCAGTATCGAGCGCTTCGGCGAGGCGTACCGACGGTACGTGTGGCCGACGAACGGACTGGACGGCGTCACCATCGCGCCGTTCCAGATTCTGGCGGCCGAGGACAAGTCGTACGGGGAACGGGATCACGAATGGCACCTGGGTATTTCGGACCGCCTGGCCGCGGCCGACCCGAGTCGATTTACCACTACACGTCGCCTGGTGGTCGATCTCGGTTCCGAAGACTCGGTGTCCGAAGCGACGAAGTGGTGGGAGTCGCTCACCGGTGACGGTGGTGAGGGGATGGTCGTCAAACCGCTGGCGAATCAGATTCACGGACCGCGGGGGTACAACGCGAAGGTTCAGCCGGGGATCAAGGTTCGCGGCCGGGAGTACCTGCGATTGATCTACGGTGCCGACTACCTCGAACCGTCGACGCTTGCGAGATTGCGTAACCGCAACCTCGGACACAAGCAGTCGATGGCGCTGCGCGAGTACGCGCTCGGCATGGAGGCGGTATCCAGGCTCGTCGACCGTGAACCATTGTGGCGAGCGCACCAGGCCGTGTTCGCAGTGTTGGCTCTCGAATCGGAGCCGGTCGACCCGCGGTTGTGACGGCCGGTGCCCGGGCTCGGATTGATACCGTCGGGTATGGGTGTGATTGCGCGCTTGGACGGTTTCAACCGACGCCATCCGTGGAGTCACAACGATCACTACGGCCGGTGGGTTCTACGTAATCTGCGCGGAGTCAGGTCGGGTCGCGCTCTCGACGTGGGGAGCGGGACCGGCAATCTGATCGACCTCTTGCGGCGGCGGTTCGACGTGGTGGTCGGTGTGGAACCTGACCTGACGACGTCTGCCGCCGTGCGCGCAAGGTTTGTCGACGACGAGAACGTGATCATCGAAGCACGGCGGATCGAGGACTTTGCATCCGAGGCGAAGTACGACGCGATCACAGTCGTCGCGGCGTTGCATCATCTTCCACTCGAAGAGTCGATGAAGCGGCTGAGCGGCCTGCTCGAACCGGGCGGCCGGCTCGTCGTGGTCGGGTGTTATCGATCGACCACAGCCACCGACGCACTCCTGTCGGTGTTGGCGACCGTGTGCAATCCCGTCGTCGGCGTCGTCAAGCATCGACGGGTTGCCTCCGAGCCACTGAAGGCGATGACGGTTCCCACCGCGGAACCGAGTGAGTCGATGGCTGACGTCCGACGCGCGGCCGCGTTGTATTTGCCAGGTAGCCGGATCAGGAGACGACTGTTCTGGCGATACACCCTGATCTACGACGCGACCGTCGCTGCCGCGTCGGTGGGGGAGTGAGTAGACCGCTGCGGTTCGCGGGGAAATGCGCGTCGGCCGAACCCGACTATCACCAACGAACCGATCATCAGAGTGGCCCCGATGCCCGCCAGATGTGAGAGCCCGCCACCGTCGACGACGGCAGAGCCGAGCAAGGCACCCGTAGCAATCGCGATTTGGAAAACGACCACGTAGACGGCGGAGGCTCGGTCGGTCCCGATCGGGACGGCGCGCAGAACCGAGGACTGGAGGCAGATCGGAACGGTGGTGAACGCCGCACCCCACAAGATCGTGGCGACAACTGCGAACGCTCCCATCGACGGCGCCAAGAGCCAGAAGATGGCCAGCGCGCCTGCCACCGTCGCGATCGAGATGAGCGTGAAGAGACGCGGTCGGCGGTCGTAGTACTTGCCGGCGACCCACACTCCGACTGCGCCGGCGGCGCCGTAGACCAGAAGCATCGCGGTACGGATGCCACCGGACGAGCCGAGGCTTTCCTCCACCAGAAGTGTGAAGAACGTGTACGAAGCGAACTGCCCCAGGGCGGCAAACAGCGTTGCCGCGCAGATGACGGCGAGTGCCCGTTTCATCTCCGGTGTCGGCTTCGGCTTGTCTCGCTTGCTCCGATTGTGTTGATCGACCGACATTTCGGGCAACGCACGATGCAGTGAGAAAGCGATGACCACTGCCACCACACCGATTGCCGCCGACGCAGTCCGCCAACCCCAGGATTGGCCGATCGCCGAAGACAGTGGACCTCCGAGAACAAATGCGAGAGACGTTCCGGCATACACCATCGCGATTGCCTTGCCCTGTTGTCCGCGCGGAACCAGAGTGGCTGCGACCGGGGCAACGACAGCCCAGAACACTCCGTGCGTCGCAGCGCAGAGCAATCGTCCGATCACCAGCATCGGATAGTTGACGGCCAATGCTGCGACCAGTTGCGACACCGCGAGGGTGGCCACCGTCAGAACGACAACACGTCGGCGCGGCCAGGTTTTGACCGCTCCGATCAGCGGAAGCGTCAAGACCGCGACACCGTATGCGTAGAAGGTCAGCAGTAGGCCGACACGCCCTTCGGTGACGTCGAGGTCCGTCGAGATTTCGCTGAGCAGTCCGACGGGGAGCATTTCGGCCGTCACGTAGGCGAAGGCTGCTCCGGCCAGTGTCATCAGCCGTAGCGTGGTTGCCTTCGGCAGTCGAACAGTCATGTTGTGTAACGATACATGTATCGATACACACCTGCGCAATGGATATTCTGCACTCGCTATGCTGATGCTCATGGCCATACGTGCGCAGCGTTCGAGTCGACCGACGATGGCCGACGTCGCGAAGGCCGCAGGCGTGTCGGTGATGTCGGTGTCGTACTCCTTCGCTCAGCCCGAGCGCGTGTCTGAATCAACGCGAGCCAAGGTGTTCGCCGCCGCCGAAGAGCTCGAGTACGCGGGCCCTAACCGGGCGGCGCAGTCCTTGCGGAGCGGGAAATTCAACAACATCGCGGTCGTCTTCAGCGAGAAGCTGACGTACGCCTTCGAAGACGCAGTAGCTCGGCGATTCCTCTCGGGAGTCGCCGAAGCGTGCCTGGATGCGAACGCCGGGCTGATGATGCTGCCGAACTCGGGGAAACCGGGAGACGTCGACAGAGTTCGCGACGCGGCAGTAGACGGTTTTGTCGTCTGGACCACCGTCTTCGACGATCCCATCCTCGACGCGATTGTCGGCACCGGAAAACCCGCATGCATCCAGGGTGGGCCGTTGCACGAGGGTGTGGATCTCGTCGGGATGGACGATGTTGCCGGCGCCGTTGCGATCGCGGCAGTCGGGTTGTCGGGGGCGCAGCGGCCCGCGGTGATCAGCCTTCCGTGGGATCGTGAGCGTCGGTCCGAGATTCGGATGGACGTGGTTTCAAGTGAAGCCTTCTTTCCGGTGTCCCGCCATCGGCTCGAGGGCTACGAGCGCGCCGTCCGCGACGCGGGCCTCGATTGGCCCTCGGTGCGGGTGGGGGTCGTCACCGTCAACGAGCGGAGCGAGGGTGCGCGGATGGCTCGGTCCCTGCTCGACGTTCCCGAGAGCCGAAGGCCCGATGTCATCTTGGCGATGAGTGACGAACTGGCGCTGGGGGTTCTGGACGCGATCCGTGAACTCGGCCTCGCGCTGCCCGACGATGTCGCAGTCGTCGGATGGGACGACACAACAGCCGCATCGGACGCCGGCTTGACCACAGTTCGCCAGTCCCTGTTCGATCAAGGACGCAATGCAGCTCGCGTGGTTCTCGGGCTGGACGATGCGGTGGAGCCGGTCGAGTGGTCGGTGCGTCGGCGAACTTCGACACGATGATCACGCCGGTAGTGGTCGACGCTCTGCGTCTTCGGTGGTTCGTTCCTCCTGAATTGGGGGAGACCGTCCGGTGGGGACTCTCCTGGAATGTCGACAGCCCGAGCAGGTGGGCGGTAGTCGAGCCGGCGTGGCTCTTGACGGCGGAAGTGCGAACGAGTTCGAAACCATTGATGTGGAGACTGCCTCGCGACGGGTCAGACATCCGGGAGCCGGTCCAGCCGGCGGTCGGTCGCGTCGGTGCACTGCAATTCATGTTCGACGCCGAACCACCGTTGCCGTCTCGGATCGAAGCCGCGGGCGCTTTGCAACTACGCGCCGGAACTCCTCGTGACGACACAAATGCCCGTCAGGCGTGGACCGATTTCGACGAGAATGCCTCAACTACCGGAGTGGTTCGCCGTCTACGGGTGATGTCGATGGAGTCCGACATGCTGCCCGACCCGAAGTTTCCGCACGGCCCGAACTGGGGTTGGGCATCGAGGCAGTTCGTGTCCGGGTCCGAGCGGTTCTACGAGTTGGCCCGCGCGCCTCGCGCGTTGCGCTCGTATCAGCTGACCGATCGTGAATACGGGCCGCGGCGCGAGGACTTCCTCCTGGTCGACCTCGAGACGGCTGCTTGATCGTTGGGACCTGACACCGTTTTCATTCAGTGGACACAGACTCCAGCTGATCGGAACCAGTGTCTGCTCGACGAAACCGGTGCCAGGTGCTTCGACTAGCGCGCTCTGCCGACCACGTTCAGTGCGTATTTACCGGGCGGCGCCCCGACATGCTTGACGAAGTGCCGCGACAGGTGGGATTGATCGTGGAATCCGACGTCGACGGCCACGTCCGCCAATTCGCGACCGGCGAGGATTGCGCGTCGCGCCAGATCGATCCGACGTCCCGTCACGTACTTGTGAGGCGGAAGCCCGAAATGCTTCGCGAAGTTCTTGATCAGATACGTGGGGTTCCGTTGCAGGATGTTCGACGCTTCCCGCATCGTGATTCCCGTTGTGAGTCGCGCATCGAGCAGGTCCCGAAGTTGATCGGCAACGCGTTCGTCAACGGTCGGCGTGTGAAGGGATCGACCTGTGGCCGGTGTGAGGATCTTGTTCAATCTTTCAGCGAGGAACCTCAGGCGACTTTCGGCTTCGAGTGATTCGCCGTCCGGGCCGAGTGCAGAGTGCAGTTGATCGATGCGGTGGCGCAGTAGAGGGTCTCGAATCTCGGGGCTGTCCACCGCCGGGCCTATGAGGACCTCGCCGAGAACTGACGTGTCGAGGTAAAGGATTCGTTGACGAAATCCGGCCTCGGTGACCGGAACTCCGTCGTGTGCGATGCCTGGCGGCAACAGAGTCACGATCTCGGGTGCTGCGCCATGAGCGCGATGATCGAGGTCGTATGCAATCGTGCCGCGGTCGACGAGCATCAGAGACCACTGATCGTGCGTGTGTTTGGGATAGGCGTGTCCGACGAAATCGGCATGGAAGACCTCGGTGATTCCCGCGAGGCCCGGTGCCCACGCGGTGATCTGTGCGCCGCGGGGATCCATGTCAGAAACGTACAAGACGCAGCTGCCGCGGGTGACGAAGAGTGGCGGGGTCGTCATCGCGGTGGTGGCGCGCCCGAGGGAGGAACAACATGAACAGTTCGGCAACAGCGGTATCGCTCCGCGAGAAGTTCGGTCAGTTCACCGAGCACTGGTCGCCCAAGAAGATTGCGGTCCTCAATGATTACGAGATCAAGATCGTCAAGATCAAAGGTGAATTCGTCTGGCACTCCCACACCGACACCGACGAAATGTTCCTGGTGACGAAGGGGCAGATTCGAATCCAACTCCGAAACGGAGATGTTCCACTGGGGCCCGGTGAACTGTTCGTGGTACCTCGCGGAGTCGAACATTGCCCGATCGCCGAGGAAGAAGCGGAGGTGATGTTGATCGAACCCGTCGGCGTGGTGAATACCGGGAACGTCGGAGGACCGCGAACTGCAGTGCTCGAGGACTTTTCGTAGTTACCGGCTCTTCCAATCCAGGGGATTGGTACGCAACGGCAGGGCCATTCCCGATCTCCAGAGCGTCGCCGCGCGAGAGTGCGGACGGAGCTCGACCTCGCGCCGCATCGATTGCGCGAACTCGTCGGTGAACCCTGTTCGCGGGTACTCCGCGATTGTTGCATCAACAGTTGCTCGCGGAATTTCGGGCGCACGCCGACCGGCAACGTCGAAATGCGCTGCGGCATGCAATAGATAGGCGTCAGCGCCCGCGCCGCGGTCGACGGTCAGATCCATGTGTAGACGGATCGCTTCGCCGATTCGCCGTACCGACCTCTCCGAAGTTCCCACTCGGGTCGCGAGTTCTTCTGCGTCTGCGGCACTGATGTAGGTGAAACACCCGTGCTCGGCCGATCCTTCTGCGCCCAGTCCGACATCGTGAAGGGCGCACGCAGTGAAGAGATCTTCGGGGTCGTACTCGATCGCATCGATCTGCGCGAAGGCGTCGGCCCAGATCCAGCAGCGCAGGCTGTGGTTCAAGACCGCGGGGGAGAGGGTTCCTCTGGCGTGATCGAGCGCTTCGCTGCACAGCTTGGTGTCCGGGAGTGGGCGTTTGCGCAGCTCGGGTGTGCGAGTGGGGTAGCGGCCGAGCCGCAGCCGGAGCATCGACGGCGTGCTCATGGCCTGCGCAGCAGCCGCGCGGGCCATGAGCTGTATCTGCTCGAGGGTGGTCAGCTCACCAGGGCGCATCGAATTCCTGTCTGAGGTAGGGGGCAGCTGGATATGAATCTAGTTGTCAGGTCAGATCCTTCGTTCGATATAGATATCTGTCGACGACGGAAACACTGAATTATCCGAACAATGTCGATCAGTTTGCACCAATCAACGGTTGAACCAATTCGGAAATCTCACCGCTCGCAACAATCAAGTTTCATCACGCAAAGACGGCGGGGGTGGCTCAGATGACGCCGAACCCGACGATCCCCGGGACTTCCGACGGGACGATGCGATGGAGCATGACCTTGTTGTTCTCGTTGCCGCCGACGGTCGTCAGAGTGCCGCCGTCGTTGACCAGAACGACGTTGACGTGTTGGCCGAAGGGGCTCGAGTCGCCGTACAGGATCGTGTCGCCGACCTTGGGCTGGTAGTCCTGACCGTAGGGGACAAACGCGTCGACGGACTCGTAATACTCCTGCAGCGTGTACACCCCGGGGATGCGCCACGACCCTGAGTTGGGGTTCGAGAACGGCGTGCCGATCTGGTTCATCGACCAGCTCACGAAATCGGCACACCACGATTCTTCGACACCCTCGGCGTATTTGGTGCCGGGACTCCCTGACTCCCACTCCTGCTCGAGGACGCCCAGTAGCGCACTCTGCTGAGCGCTGAGAATGCCGTGGTCGACGGCCGGGAACGAATCGAGATTCTCGCCGGCAAGAGCGTCGTCGCCGCGCGCGAACCACCACAGTGCGCCGGCGACAGCTACGACCACCACAACGCCGAATACGCCCAGAACAGCGAGAGTGCGTCTGGGCGTATTCGGTGCGTGCGACATCACGCCACGATAGTCAATTACTCGAGCGGGGGTGCCGAGCGATCGATCGTCGTCGCGAGTGGCTTCTCCTTGACGAAGAGCAACAGGACAACTGCCGCGATGACCAAGGGGACGAGGTACAGGAAGATCGGCGCCAGCGCGTCGTTGTACGCACCGACGATGATCTCGCGAACCTGGCTGGGCAACTTCCAGAGGATTCCCGGGGTCAAGGAGTTCTCGTCACCACCGACCGCGCCGCCATTCGCGGGGAGTCGCTCGGCCAGGAGATTGGTCAGACGCGAGGCGAACAGGCTGCCCACGATCGCGCTGCCCAACGACGCACCGATCTGACGGAAGAAGTTGTTCGACGCGGTGGCCGTTCCCACTTCGGCCGCGGGGAAGGTGTTTTGCACGATCAAGATCAAGATCTGCATGACGAGGCCGAGGCCGATACCCATGAGTGCGATGTAGCAACCGAAGACCAGCAGTGAGGTCGACGGCGTCAGACGTGAGAGCAGGACAAGAGCGACTGCGACGATGGATGTTCCGACGATGGGGAAGATCTTGTAGCGGCCGGTCTTGCTGACCAGCTGACCGGATCCGATGGAGGCGACCAGCAGGCCTGCCATCATCGGAATCATCATCAGTCCTGCTTCGGTGGCGTTCTTACCGGTCACCATCTGGATGTAGGTCGGCAGGTATGCGAGCGCACCGAACATCGCGATGCCGATGATCAGACCCGCGACCGTGGTCAACACGAAGTTTCGTTGAGCGAACAGGTGCATCGGAATTACCGGTTCGTCAGCACGCTTCTCGACGAAGACAAACGCCACTGCGGTCACGATGCAGCCGATGATCAACCCGATGATGACGCCTGACCCCCAGGCGTAGGTGTTGCCGCCCCAGGTGGTGAACAGGATCAGACAGGTTGCGGCCGTTGCGACGAGGATCATTCCCAGATAGTCGATGCGAGGTTTGCCGAGGTTCGGCTTCCGCAGGTGAAGGAATGCCATTGCGCTCGCGATTGCGAGGAGCCCGAGGGGGATGTTGATCCAGAATGCCCAGCGCCAGCCGATGCCCTCGGTGAACCATCCACCGAGAAGGGGGCCGGCAACCGAAGCCAGTGCGAACACGCCGCCCATCGCACCCATGTACCGGCCGCGTTGCCTGGCCGGGACGACGTCGGCGATGATCGCCTGGGACAGCAGGATCAATCCGCCGCCGCCGAGTCCTTGCACGGCTCGACCAGCGATGAGTGTGGTCATGTCGTGGGACAGACCGCCGATCACCGAACCGACGATGAAAATGCTGATGGCGCCGATGAAGAGGCCCTTGCGCCCGATCAGGTCACCGAGTTTTCCGTACACCGGCATCATGACGGTCGAGGCGAGGATGTATGCCGTCGTCACCCAGACCATGTGGTTGACGCCGTTCAATTCGCCCACGATGGTCGGGAGCGCGGTGCTGAAGATCATCTGGTCGAGCGATGCCAGAAGCATCGTGATCATAAGCCCGACAAAAACGAGGATGATCGACCGTTTGTCCGGCGCGGCCTCGGTATCGGTATGCGTGCCGTCGGGCTCGACGGTCGCAGCTTCTCGAGTGGACATGTAGTTCCTTAGTTGAGTGACAGCTGGTGCGAGAGAGTGTGGATCAGCTCTCGGACCTGAGTATTCGAGCCATCAGGAGTAGTGCCGGATCAAGCAAGTCGGTTCTGGGGCTTGCCCGTTCACTGTTCTGCCATTTTCGGAAGACGTAACGCATCGCGGCGCCTGCGGTGATGACCGTTGCCGTGGCTTCGTCGGCAGCGGCTGTATCCGAGTGCAGGCGGCGATACTCGGTTCTGTGCGACAACTCCCGCGTGAGGATCCGGGTGAGCGTGTCTTCAAGATCGTGGAAGGTGGCCAGATGTTGTTGCAACAGCGTGGGATGACGTTCGAACAATTCGCGTCGATGCGCGAGCAGATCGGGTCGCTCGTCGACGATCTGCATCGCCGCCTCGAAGACCGCGAGGGCGCCGCGCAGCGGATCGTCCGGGTGCTCGCCGATGAGCGTGAGCATGGTTGCCTCACTTGGCACGACGAGCATGAGCCCACCGATCGCCGCGTCCTTGGTGGGGAAGTAGTTGAAGAACGTGCGGGTCGACAGATTGCAGGCCTCGCAGATCTTCTCGACGGTCACTTCGTCATAGCCCAGGTCGAGGACGAGTTCGACGGCAGTGTGCTCGATCAACTGCCTCGTCGCAATTCGTTTTCGTTCGCGCAATCCGAGAGTTTCGGTTCCCATTTCATCCATAATTGCACAGAGTGCAAAGTTTCATCGAATGCAATATTTCGCCCAAGAATGCCTCATGAAATGCAAAAATGGGGATCGGGTGCCTGGTGGATAAGATGAACCGCGTGGAAGACACCTTGCCCCCTTGCCCCGAATGCGCCGGCGAATACACCTACGAGATGGGCGCGTTGATGGTCTGCCCGTCCTGCGCGCACGAGTGGGCGCCGACCGGTAGTGCCGGCGAGGACTCGGGTGTGGTGAAACTGGGTGTGGTGAAAGATGCCGTAGGAAACATCCTTGCGGACGGAGACACGGTGACGGTCGTCAAGACACTCAAGGTGAAGGGCAGTCCGACCGGCATCAAGTCAGGTACGAAAGTGCGCAACATCCGCCTTGTTCAGGGCGTTGGCGACCACGACATCGACTGCAAGGTCGACGGCATCGGACCGATGCAATTGAAGTCGAGTGTCGTCAAGAAGGTGTGACCGGACAGCGATAGATGTCGGCTCGAAATCCTGTTCAGTTTCGACGGTTCGATAGCCACAATCGAGGAGATCTTCGACCGCTCGAACGAATGGACCGAACTGTGCCGAACTCGATCTGCCTGGCGCCCGCACTCGATAACACCACACTCGATACAGACGAGCAGTGGGAACGCATCGTCGATGCGCTGACACGCAGGGGATTGTTCGGCGCCGGGCTCGGTGTCGCGGCTGCGACATTGCTGGCAGCGTGCAGCAGCGACGAAAACGGCTCGGCGCCAAGTGGTCTCGTCACAGTGCAGGATGAGACGGGCAGTGTCGAGATTCCGTCGGATCCGCAGCGAATGGTCATCGCCCACGTCAGCGCCATGGCGACGGTCCTCGACCTCGGTGTGCCGCCGGAGAAGATCGTCGGCGGCTTCTTCGGTCTCGAAGGGGTGGGCGGCGACGCGGTGTTGCGCACGATGCCGGAGGCGGCGAACATCCCGAACCTCGGCACGGCGGGAACGTGGAACAAGGAAGCGATCATCGGCGCGTCGCCGGATCTGATCGTCATGCTCCTGACCGCCGGAAATGCTTATGCGGCAAAGTCCTACGACGAACTCTCTGCGACCGGTGTTCCAGTGTTCGCCGGCTTCAACGGGTACCTCACGTGGGACGAGATGAAGAAGTTGGTCACCTCGATGGGCGTCGCGGTCCGACGGGAAGAAGCTGCTGCGGAATTGAACGCGAGAACGGAAGAGCGCCTCCTCACAATCAAGGATCGGCTCTCGGCCCTCGGCTCGCTACCGTCGGTGACGCTGCTGCGTACCGGCGAAAACGGTGTCGTCTACAACCAGGTCGACGCTCTTCTCGATGCTCTCGGTTTCCCGGGCGATCGAGCTACATCGGAGGAGTTCACCCGCACACTCACAGCGGAGCAACTCGATCAGGTGACCAGCGACGTGATCATCGTGGGTGCATTCCAGGACCAGCAGGACGTCCGCGCGCAGTTGGCAATGAACCCGCTCTGGGAGCGTCTTCCCGCTGTCCGCTCGGGGAACGTCCATTACGTCGACGACAGCCTGTGGGGCTCGGGCTATTCTCCTCGCGCGACCGAGCTGCGACTCGACGACATCGAGCGGATCTTCAGCTGACTCCGTCGTGTCACCTCGACTTATCGGTGCATTACCTCGAGAATCATGATCATGGACAAAATCAGGTTCTTCGAGCTTGTCACCGAATGGTTCGAAGTACTCGGTGTTGTCGCCATGGTCCTCGGGTTCGTGTTCGCATTCGTGATCGCGGGGCGCGCCTGGAGTCGAACGCGCGACGGTAGTTCAGCGTTTCGCACTCTGCGCGAGACGATGGGTGCGGTCATCCTTCTCGGGCTCGAGATCCTTGTCGCCGCTGATCTGGTGAAGACTGTGACGTCTTCACCGTCGCTGACCGACGCCGCAGTTCTGGGCATGATCGTTCTGATTCGGACCGTGTTGAGCCTGTCGATTCAGATCGAGATCGACGGGGTACTTCCGTGGCGCAAGGCGTTGGTGTCAAGTCCGGAACTCCTGGTACGCGCAGCGCGCGGATCAGGAGGCCGAACGACGCCCGACGCGTCGAGTTCGTAGCGATAGCCGTTGCGAGTGAAAGGTCGGGCAGATGACAGCAGTGCGTACCGAGCATCCCACTGTCGACGAGAGGCGGGCGCGCGGCCGCCAGGCGCGTAGAGATACGCCATTGGCCGCGCTCGCGGATCTGACAGAGAGTGACCGCGATCCGATATCACTGCTGGAATTGCAGGCGAAGTCGCGGGTACAGGACCTGGTGCCCATCCGATACGGGCGCATGTCGGCGTCCCGGTTCTCGTTCTTCCGTGGTGCTGCCCTGGTGATGACGGACGACTTGTCCCGAAGCCCTGATTCCGGCCTGAACAGCCAACTCTGCGGCGACGCACACCTGAGCAACTTCGGTATCTATGCGACGCCCGAGCGAAAGCTCGCGTTCGACATCAACGACTTCGACGAAACGTACCCGGGGCCGTTCGAATGGGACGTGAAACGGCTGGCCGCCAGTTTGGCGATCGCAGCGAAGGACAACGGATACTCCGGCAAAGAGCGTAAGAAGATCGTTCGCGGGTGTGCGGCCGAGTATCGCGAAACCCTGATCGCTCAGGCAGGATTGGGGAACCTCGCAGTTTGGTACGCGCACATCGCACCCGAAGACGGACTGGAAGAACTTCGCGTCGATTTGAAGAAGCGAATGCTCGAGCGGACCCAGGCGACGTTGGACAAGGCTCGTCGCCGAGACAGCGCTCAGGCTGCCGGCAAATTCACCGAAATCGTCGACGGGAGAAGGCGGTTCATCAGTGACCCGCCGCTGATCGTGCCGGCAGAGGAATTGTTCGCGGGCACCGACCTCACTCAGATCGAGGAGTTGCTACGTCAGCGCGTTCGTTCCTATCGAAGCACGTTGCAGTGGGACCGTCGGGTGTTGCTCGAAAGCTTCGAGATGACGCACATCGCGCGGAAAGTTGTCGGTGTCGGGAGCGTCGGAACGCGCGCGTGGATGATCCTGATGAAAGGCGTCGACGACGACGATCCGTTGATCCTGCAGGTCAAGGAGGCGCAGCCGTCCGTTCTCTCGGCGTACGTCGATGGCCCCACCTTCTCCAACGAGGGCGAACGAGTAGTGAACGGGCAGCGCCTGATGCAGGCCACCAGTGACATCTTCCTGGGGTGGGAGCGCGGACCGGGACTCGACGAGGATGAGCACGACTTCTACATCCGCCAACTTCGGGACGGCAAGGGATCAGCGGTCATCGAAACCATGAAACCTGAAGGGATGGAACTCTACGGGCGACTATGCGCGAGGGTCCTGGCCTATGCGCATGCTCGCTCGTCCGATCGGATTGCGATCGCCGAATATCTCGGTGACGGAACCGAATTCGATTTCGCGATCGGGGAGTTCGCGGCTGCCTACGCCAAACGCAACGCACGCGATCATGCCGCTTTGCTGACCGCGATCGACGACGGTCGCGTGTCAGCAGAGCGGGGAGTGTGACGACTCAGGCGAACACGCCGTCGAGCCAGGCCTGCCACGCTGCCGTTGCTGATCCACCGTCAGCGCCCTCTGCGAAGAGGTGATGGGCCGCGTCGACGGTGCCGCCGAAGGCGTTTCGTCCGTAGAACCGCAGCAATGCGTCCTCGGTACGCAAGCCGATGAACCAGTCGTTGATGTAGTCGACAATCGCGTCGACGGTTCCGATTCCGGGGACTTCCACCGACGCGGCTTCACCGACAGCGGTGCCCGAGGTGATTCCGAGGGCGCTGCGAAGCGTTCCCATCGCTTGCGGCGAGGAAGAGGATTCCGGGCCTTCGGCTGAGACATAGGTGACGGGTTTGCCGGCGAAGTACCGCACGTATTGGCCGAGACTGTGCAGGTAGAAGTCCGTGTGCTTACTCGCGCCGTCGTACTGGTTGTCCCAGTCCTCGGCAAACACTCCGGCGTGGACGTAGCGGACAACGGCGGTGCTCTCGTCGCGGGCCTCGACGACGTACTCGAGGTTGTTGAACCAGCCGTCGGGGCCTTGCATGTGGATGGCTAGCTCGCGGGGCGGCTCCCACGTCGCGATGATCGGGCTGTCCGGACTACTGCCGTCCGCAGGGATTTCGGGCGGGGACGGGAACATCCAGCCGGCCGTCTCTGCCGAGATCGCGGCCCAGATCTGCTCGGGAGTTCCGGGGACGACCACCTCGCGGCGGATTTCGAATTTCTCGGACATCGCTACTGCTCCGTTTCGGGTGTGGTGACGTGGGGTGTGGTGAGACTGGGATGCAGGGCGACAACCAAGCGGTGTTTGCGCCCGGCTTCGGAATTGCCGTCGTGGTATTTGGCCACGAGTGAGTTGACCGACTCGCCGAGTTCGCCGGCGAAGGCGGCGCGGTCGGCCGCCGTGGCAAAGGTGATGTCGCTGTCGATGGCAAAGGACGCCAACGGTTTTCCGGCCGCAGTTGCGCCGGCGATCAGTTCGCCGACCTCTCGGACGATCCGCGCCGCGAGAGTGACGAGCCAGCGCGCCGAGAGCTGATCCGGGAACCGGCTCGGGTCCGGCGCGAGCGCGGACATTGCAGCGGGGGAGATGACGTACGACGCGGCGCTGGCCTGCATGATCCGCTCCGTCATGTTTCCCCGCTTGCGCTCCTCGACGAGTTCGACGAGTCCGTGTTCCTCGAGAGTGCGCAAGTGGTAATTGATCTTCTGGCGCGTCAAGCCCACCCGGGGTGCCAGCGAGGATGCTGATGCCGGGACTGCCAGTTCAGCCAGAATCCGTTGGCGGATCGGATCGAGCGAGGCCTCGGCAGCTGCGGGACGATCGATGACTGCGACTTCCAACATGAGAAAACCATCCCACCGACAACTAAATCTGTCAAGACGGAAGAAATTGTCGGCGGGATGTTATTTCGGAGGTTCTCTAACGCTTCAGATCGGGCGGATTGTTCAGATCCCGCGCCGAGTACGTGTCACACGACGAGATCTGGCCGGTCTGGTATCCGGTCATGAACCACGCCTGACGCTGTGCGGAGGAACCGTGTGTCCAGCCTTCAGGGTTGACCCGACCGGTCGTGGACTTCTGGATACGGTCGTCGCCCACCGACGAGGCGGCGGACAACGCGTCGCGAATGTCGTCTTTTGACAAGGGCTTCAGGAACGGTTGACCGGTCGCCTGATCGGGAATCGTGTCGGCAAAATGCGCCCAGACGCCGGCGTAGCAATCGGCCTGGAGTTCGGTGCGAACCGCACCCGACTGCTCACCCTGCGGGTCGGCCTGCGCGCGGCCGATGTCGCCGAGTTGATTCTGGATGTGATGTCCGAACTCGTGAGCGACCACGTACTCCTGTGCGAGCGGTCCGGCACTGGAACCGAAACGGTCGACGAGCAATTGGAAAAAGCTCGTATCGAAGTACGCCGTTTGGTCCGCCGGGCAGTAGAACGGACCGACATCACTCGACGCCTGGCCGCAACCGGTGTTGACCGAACCGCTGAACAGAATGACTTCAGGTCGCACGTACGCCGTGCCGGTCTGCTTGACCAACTGCTGTTCCCAAACGTCGTCGAGGCTTCCGACGGTCAGTGTGACGCGGCAGTTCACATCGGCGTTTGCCTGAGCGCCGGTGCACTCGTCGACCGACGACAGTCCGGTCGACGAACTCGAAGTTTCGGTGGACGTGCCCAGTAGTGAGCCGGGGTCACCGCCGAACAACAGCGCCAGGATCAGAACGATGATGCCGCCCGCGCCACCGCCGATCGCGATCTTGCCGCCGCGGCCACCGCCGCCCCCGCCGCCTTGAACCTGAACGCGTCCCGCTTCGCCGCGGGCCCCCTCGTTGAAGGTCATCTATGTCCGCTTTCTGCTGTCGTGAACAAGTGCTTGCCGTCACTTCTGGAGATAGCTTCGCATGCGATGCGGGTCCGCGTTTCCGCTCTGCGCAGTTCGCTCCGTAGGATCGCAGGCAAAGTAGTCGGTCATCGGTTATTGGAAGTAGTTCGAAAGGAATCCCGTGCTGCGCACACATCTCGCCGGTTCATTGCGACCCGAGCAGGCAGAGCAGACCGTAACGCTCACCGGTTGGGTAGCCAGGCGTCGTGATCACGGCGGAGTGATCTTCATCGATCTCCGTGATGCATCCGGAGTTGCGCAGGTAGTTTTCCGGGCAGGTGACGTGGCCGAGCAGGCGCACCGTCTGCGCGCGGAATACTGCGTTCGCGTAACCGGAACGGTCGAGGTTCGCCCCGAGGGCAACCAGAACTTCGAGATCCCCACCGGAGCAATCGAGGTCAACGCCACCGAACTCGAGGTTCTCAACGAAAGCGCACCGCTGCCGTTCCAGCTCGACGATCAGGTCGGCGAAGAAGCACGCCTCAAGTACCGATACCTCGACTTGCGTCGTGAAGGGCCCGGATCCGCAATTCGCTTGCGTTCCAAGGTAAGTGCCGCAGCGCGCGGCGTTCTCGCGCACCACGAGTTCGTCGAGGTCGAGACTCCGACGCTTACGCGTTCGACGCCAGAGGGTGCCCGTGACTTCCTCGTACCGTCACGCCTGCAGCCCGGTAGCTTCTACGCACTGCCGCAGAGCCCGCAGCTGTTCAAGCAGCTACTCATGGTCGGCGGCATCGAGCGCTACTACCAGATCGCGCGTTGCTACCGCGACGAGGATTTCCGCGCCGATCGTCAGCCCGAGTTCACTCAGCTCGACATCGAGATGGCTTTCGTCAACCAGGACGACATCATCCTGCTTGCCGAGGAAATCCTGACGGCGCTCTGGAAGCTCGTCGGCCACGAGATCAAGACGCCGATCGATCGCATGACCTACAACGAGGCAATGCGTCGTTACGGCAGCGACAAGCCGGACCTGCGTTTCGGTATCGAACTCGTCGAGTGCGCGGAGTTCTTCAAGGACACGACCTTCCGCGTCTTCCAAGCCGAATACGTTGGCGCCGTCGTGATGCCCGGTGGTGCAAGCCAGCCGCGCAAGCAGCTCGATGCCTGGCAGGAGTGGGCGAAGCAGCGCGGCTCCAAGGGCCTGGCGTACGTGTTGGTCGGCGAAGACGGCACTCTCGGTGGTCCCGTTGCCAAGAACCTGACCGACGCCGAGCGTGAGGGCCTGGCCGCTCACGTCGGAGCCCAGCCGGGCGACTGCATCTTCTTCGGAGCGGGCGCGACCAAGTCGACGCGCGCTCTCCTCGGCGCTGCCCGTGGTGAGATCGCCCGCAAGAAGGATCTCATCGATCCCGACGCGTGGGCCTTCGTGTGGATCGTCGACGCTCCGATGTTCGAGCCGACCGCCGACGCCACTGCATCCGGTGACGTTGCTCTCGGCCACTCCGCCTGGACCGCCGTGCACCATGCGTTCACGTCGCCGAAGCCGGAGTTCTTCGACACGTTCGACACCGATCCGGATTCCGCTCTCGCCTACGCCTACGACATCGTCTGCAACGGCAACGAGATCGGCGGCGGCAGTATTCGTATCCACCGCAAGGACATTCAGGAACGAGTGTTCAAGGTGATGGGTATCTCCGAGGAAGAGGCGCAGGAGCAGTTCGGCTTCCTTCTCGACGCCTTCGCCTTCGGCGCGCCTCCGCACGGCGGAATTGCTTTCGGCTGGGACCGCATCACCGCTCTCCTCGCCGGCATGGATTCCATCCGTGAGGTCATCGCGTTCCCGAAATCCGGTGGCGGCGTCGACCCGCTGACGGATGCTCCGGCACCGATTTCTGCGCAGCAGCGCAAGGAATCGGGTATTGACGCGAAGCCCGAGAAGAAGTCAGAGGACAAGAAGTCCGAAGGCGACACCGCCGAAGCCAAGTAGAGCCGACACCGGATCGCCATGCTGCATTTGCGGGTGATCTGCCCGACCGAGCGCACCGAGCAAGTTCTCGGTGCGCTCGCGTCGCAGCGGGGCGCGACACACATCGTCGTATTACGTGATGTCGCGGTTCATCCCGCCGGTGACATGGTGGAGGCCGACGTCGCCCGTGAGGCGGCCAACGACGTCGTCGATGCTCTGACCGCTCTCGGCGTCGCCGAGGACGGCGGAATGACGCTCGTACCGGTCGAGACGGTGTTGTCGGCGGCGGCACGCAAAGCCGAGCGCGACGTGCCGGGTGATCCCGCGGATTCCGTCGTGTGGGAGGAATTGCTGTCCCGCACTCGGGAAGAATCAACTCTCAACGGATTGTTCGTCGCGTTCCTGACGATCGCATGTCTGCTCGCGGCAATCGGCGTTGTCACCGACTCTCAGATCACGATCGTGGGAGCCATGGTCGTCGGCCCGGAGTTCGGGCCGCTGGCCGCGCTGGCTGTGGCACTCGTACGGCGGGATCGACGGTTGCGTCGACGTTCGATTCTCGCGCTTGCCGTCGGATTCCCCATCGCGATGGGCGTGACTCTCGCCGCAACGTTCGTGGTGAAGTTCTTCGGGTGGATGGACGTCGTGAGTCTCGAATCGCTCCACGAGGTCGATTTCGTCTACAAGGTCGGGCCCATCTCGTTTGTCGTCGCGCTTCTTGCCGGTGCGGCTGGGATGCTGGCACTCGTCTCGTCGAAGTCCGCTGCCTTGGTCGGAGTGTTCATCTCCGTCACCACGGTTCCTGCCGCCGGTTTCGCGGTGGTTGCGGCAGCAAACGGAGAATGGCGGATCGCCGGGTTGTCGTCGCTGCAACTGGCTGTCAACCTGGTCGGGATCGTCACTGCCTGCGTGCTCGTCCTCTGGGTCAGAACCCGGGCCGACGAGGAATTCGAAGCAGCGTTGAAAGGCATTTCTCGATTTGTCGACGAGGACAAAACTCCATGACATCGCCGGTTCGGAGTTCTGCTCACCGACAGCAGAATTCTCGCGAGAACTGTGTGCCGGTGTGGCGATTAGGGACTTTTGTCATCACCGCAGGTAGACGGCAATTTCTGTCGCTGTGAGAGCTTGAATTCGCCGCTGTGAGTGGATGAGCTGGGCATGATCGGAGTCACTAACGGGTAAGTTGGTCGGTGATGACCGCATTACTGGCAGACCCCGTTTCCGAAGTCGTCGCAGCTGCTGAGCAGTTGCTGACACGCCGCACAGGGGCACCCGTAACCCTGGTGGATCCAGTCGATCTCGGGGGGAGTGGCCGCACCGTCGTGCTGCGCGTACGTGTCGCCGAGAACCCGTTCTCGCTGCCTCGAACGCTGGTGATCAAGCAGGTCCGCGACAACTTTCAGGGAGCCACCAAAACCGCGATTGCGCTCCCCGCCGCGTCTGAAGGTGACTTCGACGTCGAGACGGCTTTCCTTCGTGAAGCGGTGTCGTATCAGTTCGCCAACGCGCTTGCCAAGGACGCACGCCCCGGCGCCGAACTGTTGGCGTCCGACCTCGATGCTCGCCTCTTGATCCTGAGTGATCTCGGCGACGCCACCGCAATCAGCGTCCGACTCGAAGACTCCGACCCGGACACCGTCACTCACACGCTGATGGCCATGGCGCAGGCCATGGGGCGCATGCACGCCGCGACCGTCGGCCGTGAGGACGACTTCACTGCACTGCTGCGTCGCGCCGAGGTCGCCCATTGCTCCGATGAAGTGGCGGATCAGGTGGGACGCGCAGTGGCCGGTGTTCCCGCGATGTTGGTGGAAAGTCTCGGCATCGATGTGAGTTCGGACATTCTCGAGCAGGTTCGGCACGCGCAGACACTGTTCAGTGGCGGTCGATTCCGCGCCTTCAGCCCGTCGGACCTGTGCCCAGACAACATCATCGTCAACGACGACGGCGTGCAGTTCCTCGACTACGAGTGGGGTGGCTACCGCGACGCCCTCCTCGACATCACCTACGCGTTGGTGTCGTTCCCCGGTTGCCTGTGCAACATCGACCTGACCGAAGAGCGGGCGTCGGCGATGGTCGATGCCTGGCGGGCCGAGGTCGTCGGGATGTGGCCGGCCCTGGCCGACGAGGCCGAATTGGGGCGCAGGATCGTCGAGGCCCAACTCATCTGGGTCTGGCTCAGCACCTATCTGTACCTGCCCGAGGATCATTCACGTATCGCCGCCGTCCGCGAGCACTATCTCTCGATTCCACGCGCCGACGCACTGGTGGGCCGCTGGGCAAGGCTCGCGCGTTCGGCGAAGCTCGCCGGCAACGACGCCGTCGAGGCACACGCCCGCGACGTCGTGGCGGCGCTGCGCACCGAGTTCAGTTGAGTCTCTGACTGATCACACGCAGAAGGGCGCCCGTGCATGCAGCACGAGCGCCCTTTTTCGGTAGTCCGCTCAGTTGTCGGAGACCAGATCGTTCTCGGACAGGTCCGTCGCCGCGAGGGCCGTCGCCAGATCAGGATGGCGGAACGTCGACGTCACCTGGTCGGCCACGACTCGGAAAGCCGAGGCCAGGGTCGCGGACTTGTCCGGTTCGGCCGCCCACGTTGCGGTCTGTTCGACGACGACCACGCCGTGGTGGACGTACATCTTCCCGGGGACGAGCGTGATGCCGGCGTTGGTGGCCCACTCGCGCAGGGCAGCGAGTCCCTGGCTCGCGCCCTTGGGGCCGCCTACCTCGATGTCGTCACTCGACAACTGCAGAAGTGTGTCGATGTCTTGGGAGTTGAGTGCATCGTGCCACGCGAGGACGGTGGCGATCTCGGAGGTGCTCATGGCGACAACGCTATTACAGCGCCTTTGCCGAGGACGTGAGGGCTGGCGGAACTGCGGGTTGTGTCAAGCGTCGGTGGTCTCTAGTAGCGTCGATTCGTGAGCGATTGGCAAGCGGAAGACAGTGTGGGGGCGAAAGACGGCGTGGTGGCGGAAGACGGCCTGTTCGAGGCAACTCCGGAGGAATCCGCGATCGTCGACGAACCCGATGTCGTGTCTGTCGCCGAGCGCGCATTGTCCTCGGTGCCGCCTGGTGCTCCTCTGGCTGTCCGCATGCGCCCCCTCACTCTCGGTGAAGTTGTCGGTCAACAGCACCTGCTCGGCCCTGGTGCTCCGCTGCGCAGAATGGTCGAGGGGTCCGGCGCTGCATCGGTACTTCTGTACGGACCTCCCGGCACCGGCAAGACCACGCTCGCGTCGTTGATCTCGGGCGCTACCGGCCGTCGGTTCGAGGCATTGTCTGCCCTGTCCGCCGGCGTCAAGGAAGTCCGCGGTGTCATCGAACTTGCCCGCCGTCGTCTGCTGAACGGCGAACAGACCGTCTTGTTCATCGACGAGGTCCATCGTTTCTCCAAAACCCAGCAGGACGCCTTGCTCGCCGCGGTCGAGAACCGGATCGTGCTCCTGGTCGGCGCGACCACCGAGAACCCGTCCTTCTCGGTCGTCTCCGCGCTGTTGTCGCGCTCGTTGGTCCTGCAACTGCAATCGCTCACCGCTGCGGATGTCCAGGAACTGCTCGAGCGTGCGGTCACCGACGAGCGCGGGTTCGGGGGAGCGATCGCGATCGACGACGACGCGATGGAACACCTCGTTCGTCTGGCGGCCGGTGACGCACGCCGAGCCCTGACGGCACTCGAGGCCGCTGCCGGAGCTGCACTGGACACGGCCGGTGACTCTTCGGGCCCGGTGGTGCTCGACCTCGCGACCGTCGAGGCCAGTGTCGACAAGGCCGCGGTTCGGTACGACCGTGCCGGAGATCAGCACTACGACGTCATCAGCGCCTTCATCAAGAGCATTCGCGGCTCCGACGTCGATGCCGCCCTGCACTACCTCGCTCGGATGCTGACCGCGGGCGAAGACCCTCGTTTCATCGCGAGGCGTCTGGTGGTTCATGCCAGCGAGGACATCGGCATGGCGGACCCGATGGCGCTGCAGACTGCCACCGCCGCTGCCCAGGCAGTGCAGCTGATCGGTATGCCGGAGGCTCGTCTGGCGCTGGCACAGGCCACCATTCATCTGGCGACGGCTCCCAAATCGGGTGCGGTGATCGCCGCTCTCGGTGCAGCCATGGCCGACGTGGCCGCCGGAAAATCCGGACTGGTACCGCCGCATCTGCGTGACGGGCACTACAAGGGCGCCGAGCAATTGGGCAACGCAGTCGGATACAAGTACCCGCACGACACACGTGATGGTGTTCTGCGGCAACAGTATCCACCGGACGATCTGGTGGGTGTCGACTATTACCAGCCCACCGCACACGGCAACGAGCGAGAGATCGCCGATCGGGTGAGCAAACTCCGCCGAATCGTTCGTGGCTGACGCCTGCCAGGTTCCACCGGTCGACGCGTTAGTCTGGACACCCATAGCTCGACGCTCTTGAAGGTAAGGACCGGTTAGTGCAAACCCACGAGATCCGCAGGCGATTCCTCGACCACTTCGTCAAGGCCGGCCACACCGAGGTGCCCAGCGCCTCGCTGATTCTCGACGACCCGAACCTTCTGTTCGTCAACGCGGGCATGGTTCCGTTCGTGCCGTTCTTCCTCGGGCAGCAGACGCCGTCCTACTCGCGCGCGACGTCTGTGCAGAAGTGTGTCCGCACCCTGGACATCGAAGAGGTCGGCATCACCACCCGCCACAACACCTTCTTCCAGATGGCGGGCAACTTCTCCTTCGGTGACTACTTCAAGAAGGAAGCCATCTCCCACGCCTGGCAGTTGCTGACAGGTTCGGTCGAGGACGGCGGATACGGCATCGATCCCACGCGCTTGTGGGCAACCGTCTATCTCGACGACGACGAAGCGTTCTCGATCTGGCGCGACGAGGTCGGTGTGCCCGAAGAGCGCATCCAGCGCCGCGGCATGAAGGACAACTACTGGTCCATGGGCATTCCCGGACCGTGCGGCCCCTGCTCGGAGATCTTCTACGACCGCGGCGCCGAGTACGGCGTCGAGGGTGGCCCGGAAGCCGACGAGGATCGCTACATCGAGATCTGGAACCTCGTGTTCATGCAGAACGAGCGCGGCGAGGGCACCAACAAGGGCGACTACCCGATCCTCGGACCGCTGCCGAAGAAGAACATCGACACCGGCATGGGCGTCGAGCGCGTTGCGTTCCTCCTGCAGGGCGTCGAAAACGTCTACGAGACAGACCTTCTCCGCCCCGTCATCGACAAGGCCGCCGAACTGACCGGCAGCGTGTACGGGACCGATCACACTTCTGACGTCCGTTTCCGCGTCATCGCCGACCACGCACGCACCGCCGCGATGTTGATCGCCGACGGTGTGAACCCCGGCAACTACGGCCGCGGATACGTCCTGCGCCGGTTGCTGCGTCGTATCGTGCGCTCGGCCAAACTGCTCGGCAGCGAGCAGCCCACCATGCGCGAGTTCATGATCGTCGTCCGCGACACGATGGCGCCGTCGTACCCGGTTCTGGAAACCGACTTCACGCGCATCGAGAACGTTGCCGTCGGTGAGGAGACCGCGTTCCTCAAGACGCTGGCGTCGGGTTCGGCCCTGTTCGAGAATGCTGCCGAGACGGTCAAGTCGTCCGGAAAGTCGGTCATCGCCGGCGATCAGGCGTTTGCACTGCACGACACCTACGGCTTCCCGATCGACCTCACGCTCGAAATGGCATCCGAGGCCGGTCTCACCGTCGACGAAGACGGTTTCCGCACGCTCATGGCCGAGCAGCGCAAGCGCGCCAAGGACGACGCTCAAGCGCGTAAGCACGCGCATGCGGACCTCACGGTCTACAAGGAACTGCTCGATCGAGGTGCCACCGAGTTCACCGGTTTCGACGAGCTCGTCTCCGAGGCTCACGTCCTCGCACTGATCGTCGACGGTGTCCGCGTGCCGGTCGCGAAGGCCGGTCAGGACGTCGAGGTCATCCTCGACCGCAGCCCGCTCTACGCCGAGTCCGGTGGACAGATCGCCGACATCGGTTCGCTCACCGCGCCGGGCCTCGAAGCCAAGGTCAACGACGTGCAGAAGATCGCCAAGAAGGTCTGGACGCACAAGGTGACGGTGCAGAAGGGCGAGATCACCGAGGGCGACGTCGTGCTCGCGCACGTCGACGCCGAGTGGCGCAAGGGTGCAACCCAGGGGCACTCCGGTACCCACATGGTGCACGCGGCGCTGCGTCAGGTGCTCGGCCCCAACGCCGTTCAGGCGGGTTCGCTCAACAAGCCGGGTTACCTCCGCTTCGACTTCTCCTGGCAGGGCGCGCTGTCCGACTCCCAGAAGCAGGACATCGAGGCACTCACCAACGAAGCCGTGGCGTCCAACTACGCGGTCAACACATTTGTCACGGATCTCGACAAGGCCAAGGCGATGGGTGCGATGGCACTCTTCGGTGAGAACTACGGGGACGAGGTTCGTGTCGTCGAAATCGGCGGTCCCTTCTCGATGGAACTGTGCGGCGGTACTCACGTCGGAAGCTCCGCCCAGATCGGTCAGGTCACGCTGCTCGGTGAGCAGTCGGTCGGCTCCGGAATCCGACGCGTCGAGGCGTACGTCGGTTTGGACTCCTACCGCTACCTCGCCAAGGAGCGCGCGCTGCTGGCCGGGCTCTCCTCCTCGCTGAAGGTTCCTTCGGAAGAGGTGCCTGCCCGAGTCGAGGCTCTCGTCGAGCGACTCAAGGTGGCCGAGAAGGAACTCGAGCAGACCAAGGCCAAGGCTGTGCTGGCGTCGGCAGGCGAGTACGTCGCCAAGGCCAAGCGCATCGGTAGCGTCCTGGTCATTGCCGAGCCTGCTCCCGCGGGAGTCGGCGGCAACGATCTGCGCAGCCTCGTCACGGACATCAAGGGCCGACTCGGCTCCGAACCTGCCGTTGTAGCTCTCCTCGGTGACGTCGACGGCAAGGTCCCGTTCGTGGTCGCATCCAGCAAGGCAGCCCAGGGTCTCGGTGTGAAGGCCGGCGAGCTTGTCGCGTCCTTCGGTCCCAAGATCGGTGGCCGTGGCGGCGGAAAGCCCGACATGGCCCAGGGCTCGGGTTCGGACTCCGCCGGAATCCCGGCAGCGCTCGATGCGATCCGGGACAGAGTCGGAGAGCTGGCGGGCGGCAGCTGACGGTGGTGGCTACGCAGCAGGGTCCCGATCGCCCCGGCATCGACGACCCTGGTCGCGGGCGGCGCATCGCCATCGACGTCGGCAGTGTTCGCATCGGCGTCGCGTCAAGCGACCCCGACGGCATCCTCGCGACACCGGTGGAAACGGTTCCACGCTCGAAGGAGCGTGGGCCCGACGCGCCGGATATCCGGCGCATTATCGCCATCGTGTCCGAATACGAGGCCGTTGAGGTTATCGTCGGACTGCCACAGACGCTGCGCGGTGAGCAAGGTAAAGCCGCCGGTATCGCGACTGCATTCGCCAAACGACTGCAGCGGGCCGTCGAACCGATCCCGGTGAGATTGTCCGACGAACGACTGACGACCGTCACGGCTGCGCGCAACCTCCGCGAAAGTGGAGTCAAGGCACGCGGCCAGCGGCCGATGATCGATCAGGCTGCGGCGGTGGAAATCCTGCAAGGCTGGCTGGACGAGCGGAGTAGAGCTGTGAAACCAGGGGAGTCGTCGAAGGACGCTGCACTGGAGGGCGATCTGTGAACGCGCGGTGGGATGAGGGCGGCGGAAGCCGGCCCACCAGTTCGTTCGACTTCGACAACGACGAGACCATGGTCATGCGTGCGTTGCCGCAGAACATCGATCCGCCGCATATGTCGCGAGCGGAGGCACGCAAGCAACGCGAAGCGCGCAACAAGCGCGCCAAGCGAGGGAAGAAGGTTGGTGTTCTCGCTCTCCTGGTGTTGGTGATCGCGGTTCTCGGTGTCGGTGCATACGGTGCCCTCTGGTACATGGATCGCAACAAGGCCGCGGAGGACTTCGCCGGCCCGGGCGGCGCACCCGTGGTCATCCAGATCAACAGTGGAGAAACCGCATCGGAGATCGGTGCGACGCTGGAGGCGAAGAACGTCGTCGCGAGTTCCGCTGCTTTCTACAACGCTGCGATCGCCAATCCGTCGGAGATCCAGAAGGTACAACCCGGCTTCTACCAGGTGCCGGTGCAGAGTAGTGCCGCGAGCGCACTCGACAGTTTGGTTGCCCCGGACTCCCGAGTCGGCAGTGTTGTCATCGCCGAAGGGCGTCAGCTGCACGACAGTTCGGACGCGCAGACGGGCTCGCTCAAGAAGGGCATCTACAACCTCATTTCCGAGGCGAGTTGTGTCGGCCCGGTTTCCGCTCAGAAGTGCGTCTCGACGGACGAATTGAACACTGCGGGAGCGTCTTCCGATCTGGCTTCGCTCGGCGTGCCGGACTGGGCGATGTCGTCGGTCAAGAGCGTGCCGGACAAGGACCGTCAGCTCGAAGGCCTGATCGCCGCCAGCAGTTGGGATTTCGACCCCACTGCGACGCCGACCGAGATCCTGCGTTCGTTGGTCGAGGGCAGCGCCGCTAAGTACGAGGCCACCGGGATCCTGACAGCAGGCAGCGGAGTCGGAATGTCGCCGTACCAGTTGTTGGTGGCAGCGTCGCTGGTCGAGCGTGAGGCATTGCCTGGCGACATGGCCAAGGTCGCGCGGGTGATCGTCAACCGACTCGCAGTCGATCAGCCTTTGCAGTTCGACTCCACGGTCAACTACTCACTCGACACCACCGAGGTCGCCACGACCGATGCGGACCGTGAGCGCGTCACGCCCTGGAACACGTACGCAATGCCCGGTCTGCCTGCGACGCCTATTGCTTCACCGAGCATCGACGCGCTGAAGGCCGTGGAATCGCCGGCGGCCGGTGACTGGTTGTACTTCGTCACGATCAACAAGGAAGGCCAGACGCTCTTCACCAAGAGTTACGAGGAGCATCTGGCCAACATCGAACTGGCACAGCAAAGTGGGATTCTCGACAGTGGACGGTAGTACCGCGACTTCGCTCGCGACGCCGCGTAAGGCGGCAGTTCTCGGAAGTCCGATCGCTCACTCGAAGTCGCCGTTGCTGCATCTGGCCGCGTACGAGGCTTTGGGGCTGAGCGATTGGACCTACGAGCGGATCGAATGCACCGGCGAGCAGTTGCCTGCCCTCGTTGACTCACTCGGCCCCGAATGGGTCGGCCTCTCCGTGACGATGCCGGGCAAGATCGCAGCACTCGAATATGCCACCGAACGCACACCGCGAGCGGTGACCATCGGCTCGGCCAACACCTTGGTTCGCATCGACGGCGGTTGGCGTGCCGACTGCACGGACGTCGACGGAGTCAGCGGTGCGTTGATCGCCGGCGGCGTCGGCGATCTCAGCGGCACTTCGGCGGTAGTTGTCGGCGCGGGAGGCACCGCGCGGCCGGCACTGGTCGCGTTGGCCGACATGGGAGTTCGGACAGTCACCGTGGTCGCGCGTGATCCGGGGCGAGCATCCGGTGCCATCGAATGCGGCAGTGCTGTCGGGTTGGACATTGATCTGGTCTCCTTCGACGACGCACGACTCGGTGGGATCTGTGCCGAATCCTCGGTCTTGGTCAGCACCGTTCCCGCAGAAGCGGCCGCGCCTTTCGCCCAGCAACTGGGGAGGGCACGATTTGTCCTCGACGCGATCTACAACCCTTGGCCGACGCCACTCGCTTCGGCTGTCGAGGCGGCTGGTGGCACGGTGATCGGTGGCCTCGAGATGTTGCTCAATCAGGCCTTCGGGCAGGTCGAGCAGTTCACGGGCAAGCCCGCTCCGCGAGAGGCGATGGCAGCCGCTATCGCTTAGCTCTGTTCACAGTGTCGAGGTAGTCCACAAGACGATTCGTAGAGTGCCGCTGGTGAACGCCAGACACCAAGCTCGAAACCATGTGGACGTTGGTGGTCTTGGCAGGCGCTGGGGTAGTCGGTGGTGTCGGTGCTCGGGCGATCGTCGACAGTTGGTTGCGACGACACGGTTATCGACCAGTCGTGGCTCTCTGTTGTGTGCCCCAGTGCGGTGTCGCCACAGGTTGGGTTGCCGTCGGCGCACTGAATACCTCGGTGGTGCAACTGATCTCAGGTCTTGCCGTGGTGTGGTGGTGCGTCGCAATCTCGACTGTCGACCTGGCCGTGCGCCGGCTGCCCAACAGTTTCACGCTGCCGGGTTACGTCGTCGTGATGGTCTACGCGGCGGCGTCGGGAACGGTGTGGGTTGCTGCAGTGGGATCGGCACTGCTCGCCGGAATCCACCTCCTGGCGCACGTGATGTCGCCTGGTTCCATGGGTCTCGGCGATGTGAAGCTCTCTCTTCCGTTGGGCGCTCTGACCGGATTGGTGGGCGCTGACGCCTGGCTGTGGTCGTTGGTGTCTGCATCGGTGCTCACCGCAACCCTGGGTGTCGTGATCGAACTGCGAAAACTGGGCCGGCGACAGTCGGGGCCGGTAGCCCACAATTCGCCCATCGCGCACGGTCCCTCGATGTGCCTGGCAGCCTGCGGTTCGACGGCGTTTGCCTGGTTGACGTGACGAGTGCAACATCCGCGGAAAACCTTGCGTTATTGACTGTTCAACGACGGACCGTGATCTGCAGGAAAGACGTAACCGTCGGTTTCATAAAGGCGGGTATCGCAGGCGCGCAGTCCCAGCATGCGGCGAGTCGGACTTGCCGAATGTCCACTCCCTGACGTTGACTGAGGCTTCGGAAATGGGACAAAACGAATCTCGTTTCGCACTCGATTATCGGGGGAACCTATGCGCACAAGGCTTTTCGTCGCTGCGGCAGCCTGTTTGGCGGCTGTGGCTGCAGGGGCGGGCGTCGCCGGCGCCGCGCCTGCACCTTCGTCGGTGGCACTGGGCGGGGGCTCAGGAATCCTGCTGCCGGACGTGGATCATTCCGATCCGGAGCAAGTTGCGGCGTGCACGTTGACCGCGGTCGGATACGACAACGCCGGCTCGCTCGTGGCACTCACCGCCGGACACTGCGGAGTTGTCGGGGACCGGGTGTTCGCCGAATACCTGCCCGAAGCCGGCCCCATCGGTCGGTTCTCCTACTCGAGTCCGGTCTCGGATATCGCGGTGATCGATCTCGACGACGCGAAGGTAGCCCCGCTACGTACCGTCGGCGGCACGACGATCAACGGAATCGGCGCTCCGCCGGCACCGGGCACGATCGTGTGCAAGGAAGGCCGTTCGACCGGCAACACGTGCGGTATCACCTGGGGCTACGACTCCGTCTACGGTGAAATTGTCGAGCACACGTGCTCGATTCCCGGAGACTCCGGTGGACCACTCGTCGTCGGCGATCGCCTGGTGGGCTTGATCAGCAACGGCTTCGAACCGTACTGCTTCGAGCCGCTCCCGCCGCCGTTCCATGCTCCCGACAACTCGGCGGACATCAACATCGGTTTGGCTGACATCAATGCCAACGGTGGAGGATTCCGCCTGTTCTAGACCCGCAGGAACCTCTGAGATGGCCCACACGCATCGTGCGTGTGGGCCATCTGCGTTCACCCGGAGGGCCACTGTGACAACTGAGGTCTGCGACGTGGAAAGATGGTCGGCGTGCTGCGTTGGATAACTGCCGGAGAATCCCATGGTCCCGCCCTCGTCGCGATGCTCGAGGGCATGGTCGCGGGGGTCGAAGTGACCTCTGAGGCCATCTCGTCCGAACTTGCCCGTCGTCGACTCGGTTACGGCCGTGGCGCGCGGATGAAGTTCGAGGCCGACAAGGTCACCATCATCGGTGGTGTCCGCCACGGATTTACGCTCGGTGGCCCCGTGGCCATCGAAATCGGCAACACCGAGTGGCCCAAGTGGGAAACCATCATGTCCGCCGACCCGGTCGACCCGGACCTGCTCGCCGATCAGGCTCGCAATGCCCCGCTGACGCGCCCGCGTCCCGGTCACGCCGATTACAGCGGCATGCTCAAGTACGGCTTCAACGACGCGCGTCCCGTCCTCGAGCGCGCCAGCGCTCGCGAGACCGCAGCCCGTGTAGCCGCCGGAACAGTCGCACGGTCGTTCCTGCGTCAGGTATTCGGTGCCGAGGTCGTTTCACACGTCATTTCCATCGGTGCTTCCGAGCCTTACGTCGGGCCCGTGCCGGATGGCAAGGACCTGGACGCGATCGACGCGAGCCCGGTCCGCGCATTCGACAAGGCTGCAGAAGAGTCGATGATCGCCGAGATCGAATCGGCCAAGAAGGACGGCGACACCCTCGGTGGCGTCGTCGAGGTCGTCATCCACGGCCTGCCGGTCGGACTCGGCACTTTCGTCAGTGGCGCCGAGCGTCTCGATTCACGACTTGCCGCAGCTCTCATGGGAATTCAGGCCATCAAGGGTGTCGAGGTTGGTGACGGCTTCGAGACCGCGCGTCGTCGTGGCAGCGAAGCTCACGACGAAATCCGCCCGGGCCCGGACGGCATCGTGCGTTCCACCAACCGCGCAGGCGGTATCGAAGGTGGCATGACCAATGGTGAGGCCCTTCGAGTTCGCGCCGCGATGAAGCCGATCTCGACGGTTCCGCGCGCTCTGGCGACGGTCGACATGGAGAGCGGCGAGGAAGCGGTTGCCATCCACCAGCGCAGCGATGTGTGCGCGGTTCCGGCCGCCGGCGTCGTCGCCGAATCGATGGTTGCGCTTGTCGTGGCTCAGGCCGCACTCGAAAAGTTCGGTGGTGATTCCATTGCTGAAACCACTGCCAACTACCGTCGTTACGCCGAGGGCATCGCAGCCCGACCGCCTCGATAGGACTCACGTATCGATGAAGCCGAAGGCTGTACTCATCGGTCCGCCCGGTGCCGGCAAATCGACCATCGGTCGACGTCTCGCGCAGGCACTCGAACTCGAATTGGTCGATACCGACGCCGAGATCGAACGGACCACGGGTAGAACGATCCCGGAGATCTTCACCCACGACGGAGAGCCTCGGTTTCGTGAGATCGAGGAATCGGTGGTTCGCGACGCGTTGCAGGCCACCGACGGAATCGTCTCGCTCGGCGGTGGTGCGATCCTGTCCGATCGCACGCGCGAACTGCTCCAGGGTCACACGGTCATCTACCTGGAGATCAGTGTCGCCGAAGGGCTTCGCCGCACGGGGGCGAACAATCATCGTCCGCTGCTGGCCGGCGGAGATCCCAAGGTCAAGTACCAGGAGCTGATGAGGCGTCGTCGTCCGCTGTACCGGCGTTCGGCCACGATTCGGATTCGGACCGACGGCCGAAGCCCGGCGCGTGTCGTCGGGCAATTGGTGTCGAAACTTCAAGACAAATGAACAACCGGAGCGGAGTAGTGGAGCAGTGACCGAACCCGTACGTGTAGAGGTGAAGACCGCAAGTCCCTACCCGGTCGTGATCGGCCGCGGCCTGCTCGGTGACCTTGTTGCCGAGTTCGACGGCGCGCGCACTGTCGCGATCTTCCATCAGCCGCCGCTGGCAGAGACCGCGGAGGCTGTACGGGCTGCGTTGGCGGAGAAGGGAATCGACGCTCACCGCATCGAAATCCCCGACGCCGAGGACGGTAAGGATCTTGCCGTCGCGGGCTTCTGCTGGGACGTGCTCGGCCGAATCGGCCTGACTCGCAGCGACGCGATCATGAGCTTGGGCGGGGGAGCGGCGACCGACCTCACCGGCTTCGTCGCGGCTACGTGGATGCGTGGTGTCAAGGTTGTTCACGTCCCCACCACTTTGCTCGCGATGGTCGACGCAGCAGTGGGCGGCAAGACCGGTATCAACACCGAAGCGGGCAAGAACCTCGTCGGTTCGTTCCACGAGCCGGGAGCGGTGTTCATCGATCTCGCGACGCTCGAGACTGTGCCGCACAACGAGATCGTTGCAGGCATGGCCGAGGTCATCAAGACCGGATTCATCGCCGACCCGGTGATCCTGGACCTCATCGAAGCCGATCCCAAGGCTGCTCTCGATCCGTCGGGAACTGTTCTGCCCGAGCTGATTCGGCGCTCCGTCGAGGTCAAGGCCAAGGTCGTGGCCGCGGATCTGCGCGAGTCGGATCTGCGCGAAATCCTCAACTACGGCCACACCCTCGGCCACGCGATCGAACGTCGTGAGCGCTACAAGTGGCGCCACGGTGCTGCCGTCTCCGTCGGGCTGGTCTTCGCTGCCGAACTCGGACGGCTCGCGGGCCGACTCGACGACGCCACCGCCGATCGTCACAAGTCGATCCTCGATCTCGTCGGGCTGCCGACGTCGTACGACGGTGATGCGTTCGGCGATCTGATGAAGGGAATGCAGACCGACAAGAAGAACCGTGCCGGGCTGCTCCGTTTCGTGGTCCTCGACGGCCTCGCCAAGCCGGGCCGCCTCGAAGGGCCGGATCCGAGCCTGCTGGTCGCGGCGTACTCGGCGATCGCCCGTGATCCCAGGCCGGCCGGCGGAACGGTCCTGCTGTGAGGATCAACGTCGTCAACGGACCCAATCTGGGGCGTCTGGGTAAGCGTCAGCCCGAGGTCTACGGCGCGACCACACACGACGATCTGATCGAATTGTGCGTCGCGGCAGGTAAGGAGCTCGGCGTCGAGGTGATCGTCCGTCAGAGCGATCACGAAGGCGATCTGCTCGGTTGGATCCACGACGCGGCGGACGCGGGGGAACCGGTGATCCTCAATGCCGGTGGCTTGACGCACACGTCGGTGGTCCTGCGAGATGCATGCGCCGAACTGACCGCAGGTCTCGTCGAGGTGCACATCTCGAACGTTCATGCGCGAGAAGAGTTTCGGCACCATTCCTACCTGAGTCCGATTGCGACCGGCGTGATCGTCGGACTCGGCGTCGCCGCGTATCCGCTGGCGATCAGGTTCCTCGCCGAGCGAGGCTGAACGAGGGAAGTCGAAAAGCCGACCACACGAATGCGGCCCCGAGGAAAATTTCCTCGGGGCCGCATTCGATTGTGTAGACGGCGGGCGTTACTGCTCGCGCTTGCCCAGATCGATCGCTGGGAAGACCGCGGTATCGGCGTCGGATTCCTCGACGGACATGGCGGCTCCGCTGTATGCGTGCTGCTCGGTGGGGGAGTCGTAGCCCTCGCTGACGGGCACCGGTTCGTGGTGACGCTCGTGGGACGGGGTCTGCGGAGCGGTTCCGTTCTTGCGCTGCTCACGACTGACGAAGAAACGTCCGACGGTGATGGCGATCATGGCAGGGACGAAGATGAGAAGGATCGTGAACGCCGCACCGGAGGTCACCTCGAAGAACAAGCCCTGCTGAGTGAGTTCGAGGGAGGGGACCAGGCTGAGTGCCCAGCTGGCAGCGCCGGCGACGAATCCGCCGACCAAAGCAGCTTTGAGCCACAGCATGGTCAGATCGGCGCCGTCCTCGGGTTCGGGGAAGTTTCGGCGGTCGCGAATGCCGTCGATACCACCCCAGATCGCGGCGAAGACGATGACGATCAACAGGGACAGCCAGCGCAGGGTGGACCCCTGAAGTGGCCACTGTGCGATTGCTGCACCGAGCAACGCACGAAACACAACATGTATCAGGGCCATGCCGAGGCCACGTACCAACCACGCATTCATGGGTACAGCCTAACTAGAACCCATTACACCTTGTGGCCTAACCCACACTTATTGCTGTAACCGTGAGTTTCGAGTTGATCGGCAGGTCTGCGAGGGCGGTAGGTTCGAGGGATGCCGGTCGACTTCAGAACACGCCGTGAATCCCTCAGACGCCTCCTCGCGGAGCGCGAACTCGACGCGATTCTCGTCACAGATCTCCTCAACATCAGGTACCTCACCGGTTTCACCGGTTCCAATGCTGCGCTCGTCGTCAGTGCGTCCGATTCGGAGTCCGACGAACGCGCGACGGTGATCTGCACCGACGGTCGTTACGTGACGCAGGTGGCGGAGCAGGTTCCGGACCTGCGCGCTGAAATCGCCCGTTCGAGTGCTGCGCACTTGATCGAGAAGTCGACGATGCCCGTTCTCGCGTTCGAGTCACACGTCGCGACGTTCGCCGAACATCGCGCATGGACCGAGGCAGCACCGAAGATCCGGTTCGAACCGGTGAGTGGACTCGTCGAACAGTTGCGCATGGTCAAGGACGAGCACGAGGTGGACTTGTTGCGCGCCGCATGCACTTCAGCCGATGTCGCGTTGGCGCAGTTGATCGCTCGCGGCGGTCTGCGACCTGGCCGAACCGAACGAGAGGTCGGTCGTGAACTGGAAAACCTGATGCTCGACAACGGCGCAGACGGTATTTCCTTCGAGACGATCGTGGCGGCAGGCGTCAACTCGGCGATTCCGCATCACCGACCGACCGACGCGATCCTGGCGTCGGGCGACTTCGTGAAACTCGACTTCGGCGCACAGGTCGGTGGGTACCACTCGGACATGACCCGGACGTACGTGCTCGAGTCCGTTTCCGATTGGCAACGGGAGATTTACGAACTCGTCGCGCGGTCACAAGCTGCCGGTTGCGATGCCCTCGCTCCGGGTGTCGAATGTGCGGCCGTGGACGCCGCCGCCCGTTCGGTGATCGACGATGCAGGCTACGGCGAGTTGTTCCTGCACGGCCTCGGCCACGGTGTCGGCCTCGAAATCCACGAAGCACCGGGAATCGGCAAGCTCGGCACCGGTACACTTCTTTCCGGCGCGGCGGTGACCGTCGAGCCGGGCGTGTACTTCTCCGGGCGCGGAGGTGTACGGATCGAGGACACGCTCGTTGTTCGTGAGCAGGGGCCAGAGCTGCTCACACTGACCGCAAAAGACCTTACCGTCGTCTGAGACGGTTTCCCGACCCCTAGGAGACGCGAAGCAAGTGGCTTCCACCAGTGATTTCAAGAATGGTCTGGTTCTGCAGATCGAAGGCCAGCTGTGGACGATCATCGAGTTCCAGCATGTCAAGCCCGGCAAGGGCCCTGCCTTCGTGCGCACCAAGCTCAAGAACGTGCTCTCGGGCAAGGTAGTGGACAAGACGTTCAACGCCGGTGTGAAGGTCGAGACCGCCACGGTCGACCGTCGTGACATGACCTACCTGTACCACGACGGCAGCGACTACATCTTCATGGACGGCGACACCTACGACCAGGTGTCGATCAGTGAATCCACCGTCGGCGACCAGTCGCGTTTCCTGCTCGAGAACATGGCCGTCCAGGTCGCGACCCACGAAGACGTTCCCCTCTTCGTCGAGCTTCCGGTCACGGTCGAGCTCGTCGTCAAGCACACCGATCCGGGCCTGCAGGGCGACCGCTCCACCGGCGGCACCAAGCCTGCCACCCTCGAGACCGGTGCCGAGATCAACGTGCCGCTCTTCATCAACACCGGTGACAAGCTCAAGGTCGATTCCCGTGACGGCAACTACCTCGGGCGTGTGAATTCCTGAGTGTCCGGCACACATAAGAAACTCGGTGCACGCCACAAGGCGCGCAAGCGTGCCGTCGACTTCCTCTTCGAAGCCGAGGCACGTGACCTCGATCCGGTCGCGCTCGCATCGGAGCGTTCCGATCTGTCCGTCAAGGACGACGCGGTAGCACCCGTCGCGGCCTACACCGTCACGTTGGTGTCCGGCGTCGCGGAGAATCTGGACCGGATCGATCAGGTCATCTCCTCGCATCTGCAGGATTGGACGCTCGAGCGTCTGCCCGCCGTCGACCGTGCGATTCTGCGTATCGCCGTGTGGGAGCTCTTCCATGCGACGGACGTTCCGCCGGTTGTCGCCGTGGACGAGGCCGTCGAACTCGCGAAGCAGCTCTCGACGGACGACTCTCCGGGATTCGTCAACGGAATCCTCGGTCAGGTCGTTCTCGTTGCGCCGCAGGTTCGATCGGCTGCAGCTGCGACCTCGCAGCGCGCGCAGGAATCGGATTCGGGTACCGAGTAGCAAGTTCTGTTCCACCACCGCCGTGCGAGTGTCACCGTGCGCGTTGTGTGTCTGCACACAACCGGTCGAAGTCGCTGCTCGCACGGCGGGATCAGGTCTGTCGGCTGATAGGGTGGGGACCGTCAGACATCCTTTAACGATCCGTCCAGTGAGGCGGAGAAGGAGGTCGCTGTATGAGCGTGCCCGAAGGGTCTCGCCCATCCGATCTTGCAGGTCCAGGCAGCGCCAAGGCATCCGCTGGTGCCGAGGCAAGTAGTGAGACCCGTGAATTGTTGTCCGCCCAGGATGTGGGCCGGACCATCGCGCGGATCGCTCACGAGATCATCGAGAAAACCGCACTCGACGGACCCGAGGGAACAGCCCCTCGTGTGGTCCTGATCGGCATCCCGACGCGCGGAACCACCCTCGCCACGCGACTGCGCGCCAAGATCGAAGAATTCTCCGGTGTGCGTCTTCCCATCGGATCTCTCGACATCACGCTCTACCGTGATGATCTCCGCACCAAGCCGCATCGCCCGCTCGAGCGCACGTCCGTCCCCGAAGGTGGCGTCGACAATGCTCTGGTCGTCCTGGTGGACGATGTCCTCTTCTCCGGTCGCACCGTGCGCTCCGCCCTCGATGCGTTGCGCGATCTCGGTCGCCCCCGGGCCGTCCAACTCGCAGTGCTGGTCGATCGCGGTCATCGCGAACTGCCGCTGCGCGCCGACTACGTCGGCAAGAACGTCCCGACCGCGAGGTCAGAAGACGTCAAGGTTCTCCTCCAGGAACACGACGGCAGGGAAGCGGTAGTCATCTCCGGAGGTAAGAGCGCGTGAAGCACCTTCTTTCCATCGCGGACCTCGATCGTGAGTCCGCGGTAGAACTTCTCGACGAGGCAGAACGCTTCGAGCAGGCGCTGCTGGGCCGCGAAGTACGCAAACTCCCGACGCTGCGCGGACGCACGGTCATGACGGTGTTCTTCGAGAACTCGACGCGCACCCGGGTGTCCTTCGAGGTGGCCGGTAAGTGGATGAGCGCGGACGTCATCAACGTCAGCGCATCGAGTTCCTCGGTGTCCAAGGGCGAATCCCTGCGCGATACCGCGATGACCCTGCGCGCGGCCGGTGCTGACGCCCTCATCGTGCGGCATCCGGCTTCGGGTGCCGCCCATCAGATCGCCAAGTGGACCGGAGCGGCCGACGACGGTGGCCCGGCAGTCATCAACGCAGGTGACGGCACGCATGAGCATCCAACTCAGGCGCTTCTCGACGCTTTGACCCTTCGCCAGCGCCTCGGCGACATCGAGGGCAAGCGGATCGCGATCGTCGGCGACATTCTGCACAGCCGTGTGGCCCGGTCCAACGCGCTGCTGCTCTCGATGCTCGGCGCGGAGGTCGTCTTGGTGGCGCCTCCGACACTGCTGCCGGTCGGCGCGCACACGTGGCCGGTCACGGTCTCGCATTCGCTCGACGCCGAACTGCCCGGACTCGACGCGGTGCTGATGCTGCGGGTTCAGGCCGAACGCATGAACGGCGGCTTCTTCCCTTCGCAGCGCGAGTACTCGATCAACTACGGCCTGTCCGAGAAGCGACTGGCGATGCTGGCCGACCACGCGGTGGTCTTGCACCCCGGTCCGATGCTGCGCGGCATGGAGATCGCATCCGCCGTCGCCGATTCCTCGAAAACTGCTGTACTGCAACAGGTTACCAACGGCGTACACATGCGCATGGCTGTCTTGTTCCGACTGCTGGTCGGGTCGGAGGACGGTGCGCTGTGACCAGAAACGAGAACGGAGAATCACCCGTGAGTGTCCTGCTCCGCGGAGTCCTGATCTACGGAGAAGGTGAGCCCACCGACGTACTCGTCGGCGACGGCACGATCCTCGAGATCGGCGTGGACCTCGATCCGGCCACGGCATCCGAGGTGATCGATGCCGGCGGGCAGATCCTGCTTCCCGGCTTCGTGGACCTGCACACCCATCTACGTGAGCCTGGTCGCGAAGACACCGAGACCATCGAAACCGGAAGCTCCGCGGCCGCTCTGGGTGGATACACCGCGGTCTTCGCGATGGCGAACACGAGCCCCGTCGCCGATTCGGTGGTCATCACCGATCACGTCTGGCGACGCGGACAGGAAGTCGGCCTCGTCGACGTCCACCCCGTCGGCGCAGTCACCGCAGGCCTGGAAGGCAAGCAGCTCGCCGAGATGGCGACCATGGCCGCAGGCGTCGGCAAGGTCAAGATGTTCTCCGACGACGGTCACTGCGTCTACGACCCACTGATCATGCGTCGCGCGCTCGAATACTCCAGCTCACTGGGCGTCCTGATCGCGCAGCACGCGGAAGAACCGCGTTTGACGGTCGGTGCGGTCGCCCACGAGGGCCCCACGGCCGCGCGTCTCGGCCTGGCCGGATGGCCGCGAGCAGCCGAAGAATCGATCGTGGCCCGTGACGCACTGCTCGCGCGTGACGCCGGCGCCCGCGTTCACATCTGCCACGCATCCACCGCCGGAACCGTCGAACTCGTGAAGTGGGCTCGCAGCCAAGGGATTTCGATCACCGCCGAGGTCACCCCGCATCACCTGCTCCTCGATGATTCACGTCTCGAGACGTACGACGCGATCAACAAGGTCAACCCGCCGTTGCGTGAGGCCAGCGATGTTGCTGCCCTGCGCAAGGGTCTGGCCGAGGGCATCATCGACTGCGTCGCGACTGACCATGCACCGCACGCCGAGCAGGACAAGTGCTGCGAATTCGCGGCCGCCCGCCCCGGAATGCTCGGCCTCGAGACCGCGCTCTCGATCATCGTGCAGACGATGGTCCAGCCCGGCCTGTTGGACTGGCGCGGTGTTGCGCGGGTCATGAGCGAGCGCCCGGCGGCGATCGTCGGACTCGACGATCAAGGCCGTCCCATCGAGGTGGGGGAGCCCGCCAACCTGACATTGGTCGATCCGTCGGCCGAGTGGACGGTCCACGGACCCGACCTGGCGAGTGTCGCGCATAACACTCCGTACGAGTCGATGACATTGCCCGCACGGGTCACGACCACACTGTTACGTGGCCGCATCACCGCACACGACGGGAATGTGCGGCTGCGGAGTAGCGAGGAGTAGCGCGTCATGGACAGAGCACTGTGGATCATCGGTCTGGCGATCTTCTGGGTCGCGATGATCGGCCTGATGTACGTCGGTTGGCGTGGACGCGCTCGACGCCAGAAAGACAAGATCGGCGAACTGCCGACGGTACCGGCAACCCTGGGTGAACTGCTCGTCCTGCCGACCACCGGCCTGTACGTCGGTAGCACCATCGCACCCAGTTGGCAGGACCGCATCGCCGTCGGCGACCTCGGTTTCCGCGCCACCTGCGAGATCAGCCGCTACAGCGGCGGAATTCTGGTCGAGCGTGACGGTGCGTCGGCCATCTGGATTCCGGAGAAGTCGATCCGCGCGATCCGCACGGAGAACGGTCTTGCCGGCAAGGTCATGAGCAAGGACGGCGTCCTGGTGATTCGCTGGGAATTGCCGAGCGGAACCGAGATCGACACGGGCGTGCGCGGTGACGACAAGACGGTTTATCCGGACTGGGTCAAGCCGGTAACTGCTTCGAACAAGACTGCTTCGAACAAGACTGCCTCGAACAAGACGAATGACAACGAAGACGCAAGCTCTGGCGACATCGAGCAGAACGGAAAGAACGCATGAGCGGCTTTGGCAACAGCCCCGCAGTACTGGTCCTCGAAGACGGACGGGTGTTCCGCGGAACCACCTTCGGTGCGGTTGGACAGACCCTGGGCGAAGCGGTGTTCAGCACCGGCATGACCGGCTACCAGGAAACGCTCACCGATCCCAGCTACCACCGCCAGATCGTGGTCTCCACCGCGCCGCAGATCGGCAACACCGGCTGGAACGACGAAGACGACGAGTCGGTCGGACCGACCGGCGAGAGTGCCGGCGCCAAGATCTGGGTTGCCGGGTACGTCGTTCGTGACCCCTCGCGCGTCACCTCGAGCTGGCGTGCAACCGGTTCGCTGCAGGCCAAGCTCGAAGAGCAGGGCATCGTCGGAATCGCCGGGATCGACACTCGTGCCCTGGTTCGCCACCTGCGTACTCGCGGTTCGATGAAGGCAGGCGTCTTCTCCGGTGAAGCCATCGCCGCCGATGACGAACTGGTCCGACGGGTTCAGGATCAGCCGACCATGCTCGGCGCCGATCTTGCCGGTGAAGTCAGCACCACCAGCGGCTACGTCGTCGAGCCGAAGGGCGGGGAGGCGCTGTACACGGTTGCCGCCATCGACCTCGGTATCAAGACCAACACCCCGCGTATGTTCGCCGAGCGCGGTATCCGCGTCCACGTGTTGCCGTCCAATGCGAGTCTCGAACAGATCCTCGACCTGAAGGCCGACGGAGTGTTCCTCTCCAACGGTCCCGGTGACCCGGCCACCGCCGACGGCGCAGTGCACCTGACAAAAGAGGTCATCGGACAGGGCTTGCCGCTGTTCGGTATCTGCTTCGGCAACCAGATCCTGGGCCGCGCACTCGGCCTGAGCACGTACAAGATGAAGTTCGGCCACCGCGGCATCAACATCCCGGTGATCGAGCATCAGACGGGTCGCATCGCGATCACCGCGCAGAACCACGGCTTCGCACTCGAAGGTGAAGCCGGCCAGGAATTCGACACCCCGTTCGGTCGCGCCGTGGTAAGCCACACCTGCGCCAATGACGGAGCCGTCGAAGGTGTTCGCCTGCTGGACGATTCGGCCTTCTCGGTGCAGTACCACCCGGAGGCGGCAGCCGGCCCGCACGACGCTGCGTACCTCTTCGACCGCTTCACCAGCCTGCTCTCCGCACGGAAAGAAACCGGAGTCAAGAACTAATGCCACGCCGTACAGATCTCAAGCACATCCTGGTAATCGGCTCCGGTCCGATCGTCATCGGTCAGGCCTGTGAGTTCGACTACTCGGGCACCCAGGCTTGCCGCGTCCTCCAGGAGGAGGGCCTGCGCGTCAGCCTGGTCAACTCCAACCCGGCCACCATCATGACGGACCCCGAGTTCGCCGACGCCACGTACGTCGAGCCGATCACGGCCGAGTTCCTCGAGAAGGTCATCGCCAAGGAAGCGTTGCAGGGCAACAAGATCGACGCCGTCCTCGCGACGCTCGGCGGTCAGACCGCTCTCAACGCCGCTGTGGCGCTGCACGAGCAGGGCATCCTCGAGAAGTACGACGTCGAGCTGATCGGCGCCGACTTCGACGCCATCCAGCGCGGCGAGGATCGCCAGAAGTTCAAGGACATCGTCGCCAAGGTCGGTGGCGAATCCGCGAAGTCCGCAGTTTGCTACACGATGGACGAAGTACACGCCACGGTCGCCGAACTCGGTTACCCGGTTGTCGTGCGTCCGTCCTTCACCATGGGCGGCCTCGGTTCCGGCATGGCGTACGACGTCGACGATCTCAACCGCATCGCCGGTGGCGGTCTGGCCGCGTCGCCGACGGCGAACGTCCTGATCGAGGAATCCATCCTCGGCTGGAAGGAATACGAACTCGAGCTGATGCGCGACAGTCGCGACAACGTCGTGATCGTCTGCTCCATCGAGAACGTCGACCCGGTCGGTGTCCACACCGGAGACTCGGTCACCGTCGCTCCCGCGATGACGCTGACCGACCGCGAGTACCAGGCGATGCGCGACCTCTCCATCGATATTCTGCGTGAGGTGGGCGTCGACACCGGCGGCTGCAACATCCAGTTCGCGATGGACCCGAAGGACGGCCGCCTGGTTGTCATCGAGATGAACCCGCGCGTTTCCCGCTCGTCGGCGCTGGCGTCGAAGGCGACCGGTTACCCGATCGCCAAGATGGCCGCCAAGCTTGCCATCGGCTACACGCTCGACGAGATCGTCAACGACATCACCAAGGAAACCCCGGCTTGCTTCGAGCCGACACTCGACTACGTCGTCGTCAAGGCTCCGCGGTTCGCTTTCGAGAAGTTCCCCGGTGCCGACGGAACCCTGACCACCACGATGAAGTCGGTAGGCGAGGCCATGAGCATCGGCCGCAACTTCACCGAGGCTTTCGGCAAGGTCATGCGTTCACTCGAGACCAAGCGTGCGGGTTACTGGACCGGCGCCGACATCGAGACGGAGAGCCTGGACGCCCTGCTCGCCGATCTGAGCGTTCCGCAGGACGGCCGCATGTACGGCATCGAGAAGGCATTCGCCCTCGGCGCAACTGTCGAGCAGCTCTTCGACGCCACCAAGATCGATCCGTGGTTCCTCGACCAGTTCCAGCAGATTCACGAGCTCGGTGAAAAGCTTCGCGCTGCAGAGTCTTTCGACGAGGCTGCCCTGCGTCAGGCCAAGTACCACGGCATCTCGGACCGCCAGATCGCGGCTCTGCGCCCCGAACTCGGTGGTGACACGCACGCAGGTGAGGACGCCGTTCGCGCTCTGCGTGATCAGCTGGGCGTGCGCCCCGTCTACAAGACCGTCGACACCTGCGCCGCAGAGTTCGAGGCCAAGACGCCGTACCACTACTCGACCTACGAGCTTGATCCCGAGGCCGAGTCCGAAGTTGCTCCGCAGACCGAGCGACCCAAGGTTCTGATCCTCGGATCCGGCCCCAACCGCATCGGCCAGGGCATCGAGTTCGACTACTCGTGTGTCCACGCTGCCCAGACGCTGTCCGAAGCCGGGTACGAGACCGTCATGGTCAACTGCAACCCCGAGACCGTCTCCACGGACTACGACACTGCTGATCGCCTGTACTTCGAGCCGCTGACATTCGAGGACGTCTTCGAGGTCTACCGCGCGGAGGCGCAGTCGGGCACCGTTGCCGGCGTCATCGTCCAGCTCGGCGGCCAGACCCCGCTCGGATTGGCGAAGCGCCTCGAAGCTGCCGGCGTTCCCATCGTGGGAACCAGCCCCGCAGCCATCGACCTGGCGGAGGACCGCGGCGAATTCGGTCGCGTGCTCACCGAAGCCGGTCTGCCTGCCCCGAAGTTCGGTACCGCCACCACGTTCGACGGCGCCCGCGAGATCGCAGCAGGCATCGGCTACCCGGTGCTGGTGCGTCCGTCGTACGTGCTCGGTGGACGCGGCATGGAGATCGTCTACGACGAGGCTTCACTCGCCGACTACATCTCGCGTGCCACGGAGATCTCCGACGATCGTCCGGTCCTGGTCGACCGCTTCCTCGAAGACGCGGTCGAGATCGACGTCGACGCTCTGTGCGACGGCACCGAGGTGTACCTCGGCGGCGTCATGGAGCACATCGAGGAAGCCGGCATTCACTCCGGTGACTCGGCGTGTGCGCTCCCGCCCATCACTCTGGGCCGGGCGGATCTCGAGAACGTCCGCCGCTCCACCGAGGCTCTCGCAAAGGGCATCGGCGTCAAGGGCCTGCTCAACGTCCAGTACGCACTCAAGGACGACATCCTCTACGTGCTGGAAGCAAATCCCCGCGCCAGCCGTACGGTTCCGTTCGTCTCCAAGGCGACGGCCGTCCAGCTGGCCAAGGCATGCGCCCGCGTCATGCTCGGCGAATCCATCGCCGACCTGCGCGCAAGCGGCATCCTGCCGGCGACCGGCGACGGTGGAAACACCCCGGCCGGTGCACCGATCGCGGTCAAGGAAGCTGTGCTGCCGTTCAACCGCTTCCGCCGCGCCGACGGTACCGGCGTGGATACCTTGCTCAGCCCGGAAATGAAGTCCACCGGTGAAGTCATGGGAATCGACTTCGACTTCGGTACGGCTTTTGCCAAGTCGCAGACTGCCGCCTACGGGTCGTTGCCCACCACAGGCGCGGTGTTCGTCTCGGTCGCCAACAAGGACAAGCGTTCGCTGATCTTCCCGGTCAAGCGCCTGGCAGATCTCGGATTCACCATCCTTGCCACCGAAGGAACCGCAGATGTGTTGCGGCGCAACGGTATCGAGTGTAAGCAGGTGTACAAGCAGTCGGGTGAGGATGTTCCGGCCGGTGCCGAGACCATCGTCGACCAGATCCGCAGCGGCGAGGTCGCCATGGTCATCAACACCCCGTACGGCAACAACGGTCCGCGTGTCGACGGCTACGAGATCCGAAGCGCAGCAGTCGCGTCGAACATCCCGTGCATCACGACGGTCCAGGGCGCCTCGGCCGCCGTGCAGGGCATCGAAGCGGCCATCCGCGGCGACATCGGAGTTCACTCCCTGCAGGAACTGCACGCAGGTCTTCGTCAGCCGGCACAGCAGTCGTGAGTCACAGTTGGGGGCATCGTCTCCGGTCCGCGATCGCGGACCGGGGGCGGCTGTGCGTCGGTATCGACCCGCATCCCGCGCTTCTCGACGCGTGGGGACTGCCACGTACCGCCGAAGGTCTGGAGACTTTCGCCGAGATCTGCGTCGAGGCCTTCACCGGTGAGGTTGGACTCGTCAAACCTCAGGTTGCGTTCTTCGAGGCGTACGGAAGCGCCGGCTTCGCCGTGTTGGAGCGGACCATCTCGGTTCTTCGCGATGCTGGAACGCTTGTCGTCGCGGACGCCAAGCGCGGTGACATCGGTTCGACGATGGACGCGTACGCGCAAGCCTGGTTGGGTGATTCGCCGTTGGCCTCCGACTCGGTCACCGTTTCGCCGTACCTGGGATTCGGGGCGTTGGCTCCGACACTCGAACTGGCAAGGCAGAACGCACGCGGGATCTTCGTGCTGGCGCGAACCTCCAATCCGGAAGGCGGCGTACTTCAACAGTCGTCGGCCGACGGTGTGAGCGTGGCTCAGTCGATCGTCAACGCTGCGGTCGACGCGAACGCCGACGGACGCGACACCGTCGGACTGGTGGTCGGTGCAACTCGGGACCACGGTCTGGACCTGTCGCAGTTCAACGGCCCGATTCTCGCTCCGGGGCTCGGCGCGCAGGGTGCGACGGCAGCGGATCTCGCAGACATCTTCGCGGGATCGACCGAGCTCCTGCTGCCGAACACTTCCCGTGGGGTGCTCAAGCATGGTCCTTCGGTATCGGCACTTCGGGAGGCAGCAATGCGTGACCGAGACGAGATCGAAGCCGCATTGGCGCACTGATCCGTGAGTGACCTCGAGGCTCGTTCGAGCGGTGGAACCCGGTGGTACCGTCCGTCGGTGAATCGTTGGTGGCAGATCGGACTTCTCGTCGCGGCGTGCGCGCTGCTCGCCACCGGGTTCCAATCCGTCACCGGCGTACACGGCGACGATCTCGCCGTGTACCGGACGGCAGGTCAAGCCGTCCTCGACGGCTCGAACCTGTACGACGAGTCGTTCAACGCGAGACTGCCGTTCACTTATCCGCCCTTCGCTGCGCTCGTCGCCGTTCCGGTCGCCTTGGGTTCCTGGGGTGCGGTCCAGTGGGGATGGAGTTTCGTCAGCCTCCTGATGCTGGCCGCGATCATCGTGCTCAGCTATCGCGAGGTCCCGTTCACACGTAGGCGGCCCGTCGTCGTCTACGTGGGTTTCCTGGTCCTGTGGACGGCGGCATCGCCGATCTCCGATCACCTCGGGTACGGGCAGGTCGGGTTGTTCCTGACACTCCTGTGCCTGATCGACGTGCTGGCTCGACCACGGTGGATTCCCGAGGGTGTGCTGGTGGGGATCGCCGGGGCCGTCAAACTGGTGCCTCTCGTCTACATCGGTTACTACGTGATCACCGGGCGTTGGAAAGCGGTTGCGGGCGCCCTCGCCGGCTTCCTCGGCGCCACGGCACTCGGCTTTGCCGTTCTCCCGCGCCAGACGATCGACTACTTCGGTGACATCGCCTCACTCTCGGGGCGCGTCGCGGTCGGTGACCCGTCTGTGTTCGGTAACCAGTCCGTGCGTGGAATGGCCTTACGGCTACTCCCCGAGGGCCTGGTGGGTCCGGCATGGCTCGTCGCCTGTGCAGTGTTGGGTGTCCTCGGAATTGTCGCGACGCGGCGCGCTCAGCGCCTGCGAGGTGATCTTGCCGGTTTCACGGTGGTGGCTCTGCTGGCGGCAATCGTGACTCCCATTGCCTGGACCCACCACTTCGTGTGGTTGGTGCCGGCGGTGGGTGTGCTCCTCGTTCCGATCAAGTCGGGCGTGGGGGAGGACACCCGATCGGTACCCGCGTGGTCCTGGATCGCGATCGGCCTCACCGCTGCGGTCGTGCTGTTTCGGCTTCCTCGGGTCGGCGCGGACATGGATATCCCGGTCGTCGGCTTCGTCCTGGAGAATTCATTGCTCTGGGCGAGCCTCGCGGTAGTACTCGCTCTGGCCGCCCCCGGCGTGAGCCGCACCGAACCGGACACGGTCGATGCCGACGATCCGAAATCGTCGATGCCGACCTGAAAACAGGCCGCGACACGCGCATGGGCGTCGAAAATGCTCGAAATTTTTGGATGTGTCGGCGACCACGTTCATTCCCGCAGGTAACGATTTCGCACACACGCATGGGGACGTCGCACCCGATGTATCGAAATGCTTTGTGTTACAGTCTATTTCGGTACTGTACGCACGTTCGTGTTGCGTCGAATCCGTCTCGATCCAGCCGAAAACGGCGACGATGTGTGACATCGATTCGACGCGCATAACCCACCGCGATCTGCATCGGACCGCGGGGGGTGGGTTAGCAATTCGCGCCAGGCGTGAGTACGGTCGCTATCGCTGCTGGTTATCAGCGGAATAGACAAAATTTGCACACGACGAGACGGAGGAACCGTGGCCCTTCCCCAGTTGACTGATGAGCAGCGCGCTGCTGCTTTGGAGAAGGCAGCTGCTGCCCGCAAGGCCAGGGCTGAGCTCAAGGAGCGCCTGAAGCGTGGCGGCACCGACCTCAAGCAGGTCCTCAAGGACGCCGAAGACAACGAAATCTTGGGCAAGATGAAGGTTTCGGCACTGCTCGAGGCGCTGCCCAAGGTGGGCAAGGTCAAGGCTCAGGAGATCATGACCGAGCTGGAGATTGCACCGACCCGTCGCCTTCGTGGCCTCGGTGATCGGCAGCGCAAGGCTCTGCTCACCAAGTTTGACTTCGAGGCCTGAGCCGACAAGTGATGATTGCTGACGCGGCAGTGTCTGATGATTGCTGACGCAACAGTGTCAGAGAGCAAGACCGCAGTGCGGAGGGGTCGGCTGGTTGTACTGGCCGGCCCTTCGGCTGTCGGTAAGTCCAGCGTCGTTCGCGAGCTGAGAACTCGGTTGCCTGAACTCGTTTTCAGCGTTTCGGCGACCACTCGCGATCCCCGTCCCGGTGAAGTGGACGGCAAGGACTACCGATTCACCTCCCGTGAAGAATTTCAACGGATGATCGACTCCGGTGAACTTCTCGAATGGGCGGAAATCCACGGCGGTCTACAGCGCTCCGGCACCCCCGCAGCTCCGATCGAAGAAGCGCTCGAAGCTGGAAAGCCCGTACTCGTCGAGGTCGATCTCGCCGGAGCACGAGCTGTCCGCCAGGCGATGCCCGAAGCTCTGTTGGTGTTCATGGCTCCACCGAGCTGGGACGTTCTGGTGCAACGGCTGACCGGACGGGGAACCGAAACGGAAGACGTCGTGGCACGCCGACTCGAGACGGCCCGAGTGGAATTGGCCGCACAGGACGAGTTCGACACGGTCATCGTGAACGAGGATGTAAGCCGTGCTTGCGATGAGTTGGTATCCTTGTTGGTTGGGAACTGATTCCGCACCCTTCGGGAACCGATTTCCGCCCCGTTTCTCAGATATCCGGATCGATAAAACTAGTTCTTCAATGAAGATCTAATTCAGGAGACACAAGAGTGAGCAGCACTTCAGCCGCGTCCGCAGCAGGTCAGGGCGCTCTGCCTGCCTACGACACCCCGCTCGGCATCACCAACCCGCCGATCGACGAGTTGCTCGAACGCACCTCTTCCAAGTACGCCCTGGTCATCTACTCGGCCAAGCGTGCGCGCCAGATCAACGACTACTACAACCAGCTCGGTGACGGCATCCTCGAATACGTCGGACCTCTGGTCGAGCCCGGTCTGCAGGAAAAGCCGCTGTCCATCGCGTTGCGTGAAATCCACGCTGATCTCCTCGAGCACACCGAAGGCGAGTGAGCACCACGTCTGCCGCACCCGAACCTCGTTCGGGTGTCGGGGGAGTGTCCGACGCGCCCACATCGATACGTAAGCGCATTGTCGTCGGTGTCGGTGGGGGTATCGCCGCGTACAAAGCGTGCTCGATCATCCGCAGCTTCACCGAGAGCGGTCATCACGTCCGCGTGATTCCGACCGAATCCGCTCTGGAGTTCGTCGGCCGCGCCACGTTCGAAGCACTCTCCGGCAACCCGGTTCACACCGGCGTCTTCAACGACGTCCCGCAGGTTCCGCATGTCCGCCTCGGACAGGAAGCCGATCTCGTTGTCATCGCGCCGGCAACCGCTGATCTGATGGCGCGAGCTGTCATGGGCCGCGCAGACGACCTGTTGACAGCCACCTTGTTGACCGCACGCTGTCCGGTCGTCTTCGCCCCCGCAATGCACACCGAGATGTGGGAGCACCCCGCAACGGTGTCCAACGTGGCGACACTGCGCTCGCGCGGCGTCCACGTGATCGAACCTGCCTCCGGGCGTTTGACCGGAAAAGACACCGGAGCCGGTCGACTTCCCGAACCCGACGAGATCGTCGGGTTGGCATCGTTGCTCCTCGAGCGCTCGGACGCGTTGCCGCGCGACCTGGAAGGTCGCCGCATTCTGGTCACCGCCGGCGGTACTCGCGAGCCGCTCGATCCGGTGCGCTTTCTCGGTAATCGCAGCTCCGGCAAACAGGGCTACGCGCTCGCCCGTCTGGCCGCCCAACGCGGCGCTCACGTCACGCTGATCGCCGGTTACACGGCCGATCTTGCCGACCCCGCCGCTGTCGACGTCGTGCACATCAAGACGGCCGAAGATCTCCGGTTGGCAGTGGAGAAGCACGCACCGGGACACGACGGAGTCGTCATGGCTGCAGCTGTCGCGGACTTCCGCCCCACCACCGTCGAAGGCAGCAAGATCAAGAAGGGCGCAAACGAACCCGACTCGATCAGCCTCACCAGAAACGCCGACATCCTCGCCGGTCTCGTCGAAGAGCGTCGTGACGGCGATTTGGACGCTCGAACGGTGATCGTCGGATTCGCCGCAGAGACCGGTGACGCCCATGGTGACGTTCTCAGTTACGCCCGCTCCAAGCTTGCCCGCAAAGGTTGCGACCTCCTCGTGGTCAATGCGGTCGGCGAGGGCAAGGCGTTCGAGGTCGATCACAACGACGGTTGGCTGCTCGGTTCCGACGGCTCGGAGTCCGCGCTCGAGCACGGATCCAAGGCTTTGATGGCCAGTCGAGTACTCGACGCCCTGGTCAAGCTCTTCCCCGAGTAGCGACACGCGCCCGGTGGTGAGAGTTACCCCACGATAATCGGGTGAGCACAAGGGTGTTGCGCAGGCGGTCCAACCGTTATCGTCGGCTCAGCCCCCAGCTAACAAAGCATGACAAAACGGTCACCGAACGGTGATTCGGATACTTCAATAAGCTGTAGTCAAGAACTCAGTCGTCGAGAGGGAGATCTGTGAGCAAGTCCGGCAGTCGGCTATTCACCAGCGAGTCCGTCACCGAGGGGCACCCGGACAAGATCTGTGACGCGATCAGCGACTCGATCCTCGACGCGCTGCTCACCCAGGACCCGCGCGCCCGCGTGGCCGTCGAAACTCTGGTCACCACCGGCCAGGTTCACGTCGCCGGCGAGGTCACGACCACTGCGTACGCAGACATTCCGAAGATCGTGCGCGACACGGTCCTCGAGATCGGCTACGACAGCTCGGCAAAGGGCTTCGACGGTAACTCCTGCGGCGTCAACGTCGCGATCGGCGCGCAGTCGCCCGAGATCGCGCAGGGTGTCGATCACTCGCACGAGGCTCGCGTCGACGGAATCAGCGACGACGAGATCGACCGTCAGGGTGCGGGCGACCAGGGCCTGATGTTCGGCTACGCCACCACCGACACGCCGGAACTGATGCCGCTGCCCATCGCGTTGGCTCATCGTCTCTCTCGCCGGTTGACCGAGGTCCGTAAGTCCGGCGTGCTGCCGTACCTGCGCCCGGACGGCAAGACCCAGGTCACCATCGAGTACGACGGTGACAAGGCTGTCCGTCTCGACACCGTGGTCATCTCCACCCAGCATGCCGCTGACATCGACCTCGACAACCTGTTGACGCCCGATCTTCGCGAGAAGGTGCTTCACTCGGTGCTGACCGACGTGAACCTCACCGATCTCGACACCTCCGATGTTCGTCTGCTGGTGAACCCGACGGGCAAGTTCGTCCTCGGTGGCCCGATGGGTGACGCCGGTTTGACCGGCCGCAAGATCATCGTCGACACCTACGGCGGAATGGCTCGCCACGGCGGCGGCGCGTTCTCCGGCAAGGACCCGTCAAAGGTCGACCGAAGCGCTGCCTACGCCATGCGTTGGGTGGCCAAGAACGCTGTTGCCGCAGGTCTGGCCGACCGCATCGAGGTTCAGGTCGCCTACGCCATCGGCAAGGCAGCTCCGGTCGGACTCTTCGTCGAAACCTTCGGCACCGAGAAGACCGATCCGGCACGGATCCAGAAGGCGATCACCGAGATCTTCGACCTGCGTCCGGGAGCGATCATCCGCGACCTCGACCTGCTGCGTCCGATCTACGCGCAGACGGCGGCATACGGTCACTTCGGTCGCACCGACATCGACCTCCCGTGGGAGAGCACCGATCGTGCCGACAAGCTGCGTAGCGCAGCTGGTCTCTGATCACTGACGTACAGACGGGGCGCGGGTGGGCGCGGAAAGAGTAGCGGCAGAAGTCGATCCGGTCGCCCGGGTGCTGCCGATGCTCCCGCTCGCTCACCTCGACCGTGAATTCGACTACCTCGTTCCTCGTGAACTCGAAGCGGATGCGCAGCCCGGAGTCCGGGTGCGCATCCGCTTCGCTGGTCGTCTGGTGGACGGTTTCATCGTCTCGCGCGAGGCGACCAGTGACCATCAGGGGAAGTTCGGCTGGCTCGAACGCGTCATCTCGTCCGAGCGGGTCCTGACGGCAGAAATCGCGCAAGTCGTCGATCGTGTGGCGGAGCGTTATGCCGGAACCCGCGCCGATGTTCTCCGTTTGGCGGTACCGCCGCGCCACGCGAAGGTCGAGGCGGAACCGTGGGAGCCCGCCGAGCCGCCGTCCGCTCCTGAACCGATCGAAAATGGTTGGCATCTCTACAGATTCGGTGACGCCTTTCTGTCCGCGATTCGCGAGTCGAAAAGCCCGCGTGCGGTCTGGCAGGCGTTGCCTGGTGAAAACTGGCCACTGCGCCTGGCCGAATTGGCCGGGGCTGTAGCGGCAAGTGGTAAATCCGCGATTCTGGTTGTGCCCGATCAACGCGACCTGGACCGCGTCGTCGCCGCATGTACCGAACTCTCCGGAGCGGATGCAGTGGTGGGTCTGTCCGCAGGCCTGGGGCCGGCCATGCGATACCGAAGGTGGCTCGCTGCACTGCGCGGGACCGCCAGGATCGTCGTCGGCACGCGCAGTGCAGTTTTTGCGCCGACGCCCGAGACCGGTCTTGTCGTCGTCTGGGACGACGGCGACGACAACTTGTCCGAGCCGCGGTCGCCGTATCCACATGCCCGCGAAGTTGCCGTCCTGCGTGGCTACGTCGCCGGGTGCGCCGTCGTGATCGGTGGGTTCTCCCGTACGGCAGAATCGCAGGTACTCGTCGACTCGGGATGGGCGCACGATCTGGTCGCTACGCGGGACGTCGTTCGTGCTCACGCACCCAAGATCACCGCGCTTGCCGACAGCGATCAAGCCTTGGCCCGCGATCCGGGAGCCAGAGCGGCTCGTTTGCCCGCTATTGCATTCGCGGCCGCCCGGCGCGCTCTGGGTGAGGGCAACGGAGTCCTGGTGCAGGTGCCTCGGCGGGGGTACGTACCGACCCTGGCCTGTGGAAAGTGCCGTGCCCCGGCACGGTGCCGTCGGTGCAACGGCCCACTGGCTCTTCCCGCTGCGGCAGGTCCCGACGGCGCCGGGACACCGGCGTGCCGCTGGTGCGGGGTTGCCGATGCCGCCTACCGATGTCACGCGTGCGGGGCGAAAGCGTTGCGCGCGGTGGTAGTCGGTGCCGGCCGGACCGCCGAAGAACTCGGGCGGGCGTTTCCCGGTGTGAAAGTTGTTCTGTCAGGGGGCGGTGATGTGGTCAAGGAACTGCCACACGGGCCCGCGTTGGTGGTCTCGACAGTGGGTGCGGAGCCGGTGATGACCGGCGGCTACGGCGCCGCGCTCTTGCTCGACGGTTGGGCACTGCTCGGCCGGCCAGATCTTCGCGCCGCCGAGGAAACACTCAGACGCTGGATGTCGGCTGCTGCCATGGTGATTCCGCTGTCCGAAGGCGGTGAAGTTGTGGTTGTCGCAGACTCGGGTATCCCGACGGTGCAGGCGTTGGTCCGATGGGATCCAGTGGGGCACGCACAGTCTCAATTCGAGGAACGGGACGAGGTCGGCTTTCCTCCGGCCGTTCACATGGCTGCGATCGACGGTGGATCCGCAGCAATTGCGGAGTTGGTGGACTCAGCTGATCTGCCGGCAAGTGCTGTACTACTCGGACCAGTGGAATTGCCTGCGGGGGAGAGGCTTCCGTATTCCGGTGAGGACGAGAGCGGTGTCGCGCCGGAGCGAATGCTGGTCCGCGTTCCACGCAAGGACGGTCGAGGCCTTGCGGACGCTCTGGCACATGCGAGGGCCGCGCGCAGTGCGCGGAAGTCATCGGGTCCGGTCCGCATTCAGATCGACCCACGCCGCATCGGCTGATTTTCGAGTTCTCCAAGGCCTGGTTGTGTGCAGCAAAAATGTTGCGCAACCCGATATGGCGATATATCGTCGAACTATCAACGATAGTGATGGAGGTTCGACGATGGATGCAAGTTTCCCGAACGAGGGGATGTTCGGCCGACGCGGTTTCTTCGGCGGTTTCGGCCGTGAGCAACGGCCACCATTTGTGATGTGGGTGCCGACGGACGACGGCGCGCCGGGCGATGGTCCCGGCGATCGAGACGGTGGACGACGCGGTCGACCGCACGAGCGGCCGGGCTTCGGTGACATGCCACGCAGAGGCCATCGGCGGGGGCGTTTCGGTCCAGACGGCGGACCCGGCCCCGGCTTCGGTCCGGGCGCTCAGTTCGGTCGCGGGCGAGGACGTGGCGGACGAGGTCGTCGTGGAGATGTGCGCGCTGCGATTCTGTTGTTGATCGCGGAAGAGCCGATGCACGGCTACGAATTGATTCAACAGATCGTCGAGCGCAGCGGCGGCGTCTGGAAGCCAAGTCCGGGTTCCATTTATCCCGCGCTGTCCCAACTCGAGGACGAGGGACTGGTCATCATCGAAAAGGTTGCCGGCCGCAAGACCGCCAAGCTGACCGAGGAAGGCCTCGCGTACGTCGAGGAGCATCGCGCCGATCTCGGGGCACCGTGGGATGACGTTCGTCTCAGCGTAGGGGAGCCGGAGCAGGACCTTCGTGAACTGATCGGCCAGCTGATGGGCGCGGCCGGTCAAGTGGCCGCTGTAGGCACACCCGCGCAGGTCAAGGCCGCAGCCGACGTGCTTGTCGAGGCGCGCAAGTCGCTCTACCGAGTGCTTGCCGGTGATGACGCCGATGAAGGCGGCAATTGAGACGTCGGATACCTACTGTTCGGTAGGGTATGCGCCCCGAAGTTTCTGGTGTTACGGTCAGCTCCCTCGTAGGATCAGAGCAGGAGCAGGAACAATGGCTGGCGTCAAACGGTCTGTGGGACTGACATTTTCGGTAGCAGTGGCGCTGCTGATCGGAGCACCGCCGGCGATATCGGCTGCCGCACCGACACTCCCGTCTGCGAGTGCCGACGCGATGGACGTTCCTCTCGACATCGGTCCGGGTCAGGCGACTCGTTCCGTTGCCACGGCATATGCGCATGCTCATCCAGGATCCGCACCTGCCGGGTCGAACGATTTCGCCTGTGAGCCTTCCGCCACGCATCCCCGACCAGTTGTACTCGCCCACGGAACCGACACCGAGGCGTACGCGGATTGGGCGGCCCTGTCGCCGGCACTGGCAGCTGACGGCTATTGCGTCTTCGCCCTCAATTACGGCGGTGCGATCGAAGAAGAAGACGGGGACGTCGCACACGAGACTTACGGCGTCGGCGACATAGTCGGTAGTGCCACCGCGTTCGGTTCTTTCGTCGATCAGGTGCTGACCGCGACCGGAGCGGACAAGGTCGACGTGATCGGCTACTCCCAAGGCGCGACGGTGACGCGGTACTACGTCAACAAAATGGGCGGCGACGCCTACGTCGATCATTGGGTCGGCTTGGCTTCGCCGACCTACGGCGGGGTGATGTTCGGGTTGGTTCCCATCGTCCGTGCGATCCCCGGCGGAGAAGACTTTGTCGAAGATGTCTTTTCGCGAGCTGTCCGCGAGCAGATGCAGGGGTCGGATACGTTGAACGCCCTCAACGACGGCGGCGACACCGTACCCGGAGTGCGCTACACGACTATCGGGTCCGCTGTCGACGAGATGATCCAGCCGTCCTCGAACATCGCGCTCCGTGACGCCGGTGCAGAAAACATCGTCCTCCAGGATCTGTGCCCGTCGAACCTGACCGGCCACTTCCGCATGCCGTACGACCCCTACGTGATCGACGTCATCCGGACGGTCCTCGACCCCGATGCCGAGCGGCACGCTTCGTGCAGCGCGGTGCCGCTCGGCACGGATATTCCGCAAGTGGTCATCGACACAAATTCGTGAGCTGCAAATTCGTGAGCTGCTAACTCGTGAGCACCGAGACCACGTGGGTCGGGATGTTTACTCGGCGAGCTTGGCAGTGGCCTGCGCCCACAGGAAGAACTTGTTCGTTCCGAGGTCGCGGACGGTCTTGATGTTGAACGCTGCCTTCAAATGTTCTGCGTCCGAATCGCTTACGCCGTTGAGTGCCGCGACCGGGGCGTCCGCCAATTCTTCGACGGACTTTCCTGCGTAGGCCTTGTCGAACTTACTGTCGATGCCTGCCATCTAAGTTCCTCCGTGTGATCGGTGTATCCCGTATCAGCCTCCGCCGAGTGGCGACGACAGAGACAGTCAATACCGAGGACCGGTGAATCTGCAGGGTTCTGATCAAAGAAATTGCTGAGAAAGTGGTTCGGTGTGGCGCGAGGTAGGTCGTAGCTCCCGCAGTCCTTAGACTGACAGTTCCACCCACCGACACATCCGGGAGCATTTTCGTGAGTTGCAGTCCACCGCGTTCGACAGGCCGATCGGCTGATCAGAGTCCGAAGAGCCCAACGAAACGGGAGAGCTGACATGCGCGTCGTGTTCGCCGGAACGCCCGAACCCGCGGTTCCTTCGCTGCGGCGTCTCATCGAGTCCGCCAACCACGAAGTGGTAGCCGTCGTCACGCGTCCGGACGCTGTGGCGGGCCGCGGTCGCAAAGTCACCCGCTCGCCGATCGGTCTGCTTGCCGACGAGCACGGCATCCCGGTCCTGACACCGGTCAAGGCGTCCGATCCCGACTTCGCAGCCGAACTCGCCCGCCTGGAACCGGACTGCGCACCCGTCGTCGCCTACGGAAACCTGTTGCCGCAGAACGTCCTCGACATTCCGAAATACGGTTGGGTCAATCTGCATTTCTCGCTGCTTCCGGCGTGGCGCGGCGCCGCGCCGGTGCAGGCCGCGATCAGTGCCGGTGACGAAGTGACGGGCGCCAGTGCGTTCCGTTTGGAAGCCGGCATGGATACCGGCCCCGTGTACGGAGTGATGACCGAGCGGATTCGCGACACCGATACGGCAGGCGACCTGCTCGGGCGTCTGGCGGAAAACGGCGCTGCCCTGCTCGAATCGGTACTCGACGGCCTGGAGGCCGGAGAGATCAACGCGGTTCCGCAGTCTGCCGACGGCGTCTCGTACGCCCCCAAGGTGACTGTGGACGCGGCCCGCGTGCGGTGGGAATTGCCCGCTCGCACGGTGGACCGGCACATCCGAGCAGTCACACCCGCGCCTGGGGCATGGACGATGATCGGTGATCTTCGAGTCAAGGTCGGCCCGGTCACCGTTACGGACGAGACCCTGGCAGTCGGTGAGATCTCGGTACGCAAGGATGGTCTGTACATCGGTACCGCGACCACCGCGGTACGACTCGGGCAGATTCAGCCCCCGGGCAAGAAATTGATGTCGGCAGGGGACTGGGCACGCGGTGCCCGACTCGACGCGGAGGTACGAGCACAGTGACCGAATCACGACGACCGGCACGGCGGACACAGGGTCCCGGAGCCAAGAATGCAACCGGTGGCAAGAACACCAAGCCGAAGCAGGCCAAGCGGCCGGATCCGGCAACCGCCGGGCTCGATCAGCCGCGACTGGCTGCGCGCGACGTCCTGCGCGCGGTCCGTGAACGTGACGCATACGCGAACCTGGTTCTGCCCGGGCTCCTGCGTGACCGCAAACTCGACGCACGCGATGCGGCGCTGGCAACCGAACTCGCGTACGGCGCGGCACGTGCTCAGGGCCTCCTGGATGCGGTGATCGCCCATGCAGCGGGTCGGCCGATCGAAGAGATCGACGGAACCCTGCTCGATGTACTCCGACTCGGCTCGTACCAACTACTGCGTACTCGTGTCGCACCGCACGCTGCTGTTGCCACCTCGGTCGACCTCGTCCGCGCCGAAAACGGCCAGGGCCGAGCAGGATTCGTCAACGCGGTCCTGCGCCGTGTTTCCGAACGCACCCAGGACGAGTGGGTCGAGCTGCTGGCGCCGAAGGACCCGGTCGGCCGACTCGCCTTCGAGCACGCGCATCCCCTGTGGATCGCGCAGGTATTTGCCGACTCGCTCGGCGCCGCAGCCGGAGAGCTCGAAGACGTCCTGATCGCCGACGACGCCCGCCCCGCCGTGCACCTCGTCGCCCGCCCCGGTGAGATCTCCGCCGAGGAGCTCGCACTGGTGACCGGCGGCGAGATCGGGCCGTACTCGCCGTACGCCGTGCATCTCGACGGCGGTGACCCCGGACAACTCGAGGCGGTCCGCCAAGGCCTGGCAGGAGTGCAGGACGAGGGCAGTCAGCTGGTTGCCCGCGCCCTCAGCATTGCTCCTCTCGAAGGTGAAGACTCCGGACGCTGGCTCGACCTCTGCGCAGGTCCAGGAGGAAAAGCGGCACTTCTCGGTGCTCTTGCCGGCATCGAAGGTGGTCGACTCGACGCCGTCGAGCCGGTCGAACACCGTGCCGAGTTGATTCGCAAGACCACTCGCGAGCTTCCCGTGGACGTACACGTGGCGGACGGCCGCGAATCCGGGCTCGAACCCGGATACGACCGCATCCTCGTCGACGCTCCCTGCACCGGGTTGGGTGCGCTGCGTCGGCGCCCGGAGGCACGTTGGCGTCGCCAGCCGTCCGATGTGGCTCCGCTCGTGAAGTTGCAGCGTGAATTGCTTGCTGCCGCAATCGAACTGGTTCGCCCCGGCGGAGTGGTGCTGTACTCCACGTGCTCGCCGCACTTGTCGGAAACGCTGGCAGTGGTCGCCGATGCGGTGCGGCGTCATGGCGTCGTGGAACTCGACACCAAGGAATTGGTGCCAGGTGTCCCGGACGTCGGAGACGGATCGTCGGTTCAGTTGTGGCCGCATCGACACGGCACGGACGCTATGTTCATGGCCGCTTTGCGCAAGCCGCTGGCCTGATCGGATGACTTCAGGGCATCGGTAGTCGTATGGTGCCTACATGGTTACGTGGGAACAGGTTGTAGTACTGGGTTCGGCTCTTCCCTCCGTGGAAGAGTCGACCTCGTACAACACCCCGGCACTCAAGGTGGCAGGTAAAACTTTTGCGCGGCTCCGCACCGAAGCGGAGGGCGCTTTGGTCGTGATGTGCGGTCTGGACGAGAAGGAGGCGCTACTCGCCAGTGGCGAGGCCGCTTTCTTCACCACAGATCACTATCACGGGCACGGATCGATCCTCGTGCACCTCGAACTGATCGACGAGGTGCAGTTGGGCGAGATGCTCGAAGATGCGTGGCGGATCAAGGCGCCCGCCAAGGTGCGAAAGCTCCGCACCGTCGTCAAGAACTGATCGGAATTCAGCGGCTCCGATGTGCATGCACGGTCGGCGATGAGTCACAGCCGATGTGCATGCACGGTCGGCGATGAGTCACAGCTAAACTCGGCGGCGTGGCTTCCCCGATGATTGCACCGTCCATTTTGTCCGCAGATTTTGCTCGACTCGCCGATGAAGCGACTGCCGTGTCCGGCTCCGACTGGCTTCACGTCGACGTGATGGACGCGCATTTTGTTCCCAATCTCACGCTGGGTCTGCCGGTGGTCGAGAGTCTGCTGAAGGCGACGGACATTCCTCTCGACTGCCATCTCATGATCGAAAACCCGGAGCGCTGGGCGCCGCCGTACGCCGAGGCCGGTGCGTACAACGTCACGTTCCACGCCGAGGCCACCGACGACCCGCGTTCGGTTGCCCGCGATATTCGTGCAGCTGGTGCCAAGGCGGGGCTGAGCATCAAGCCTGGAACCCCGATCGACGACTACCTGGAAATCCTCAAGGACTTCGACACCCTCTTGATCATGAGCGTCGAACCCGGATTCGGTGGTCAGTCCTTCATGCCTCAGGTGCTCGACAAGGCACGCGCAGTTCGAAAGCTCGTCGACTCGGGTGAGCTGACGCTCCTCGTCGAAATCGACGGCGGCATCAACGCTTCCACGATCGAGCAGGCCGCTGAAGCAGGGATCGACTGCTTCGTCGCCGGTTCGGCGGTGTACGGAGCGAGTGATCCCGGTGAGGCGGTGCGCAAGCTGCGCGCGCAGGCCGCCTCGGCGTCGCCGCACCTGACGCTGTCGGTCTGAGCCGCTCGATGGCAAAGGGTGGACAGGCGTCGACGGCTGATCTTGACGCCGCGATGCAGATTGCGCTGGCCGCAGCCGATTCTGCGCGCGGATTCACCAGCCCCAACCCGCCGGTCGGCGCTGTCATCCTCGCCGCCGACGGCACCATCGCTGGCGTCGGTATGACGCAACCGCCCGGTGGACCGCACGCGGAGGTCGTGGCTCTCGACGAGGCCGGCGATGCGGCACGTGGCGGTACGGCCGTGGTGACACTGGAACCGTGCAATCACCAGGGGCGAACCGGGCCCTGCTCGCAGGCATTGATCGACGCCGGAGTCTCGGCGGTTGTCTACGCAGTCGGTGATCCCAATCCCGAGGCTTCCGGCGGCGCAGCGACGCTCATGCGAGCTGGAATCAGCGTCACGGCCGGACTGAGAGCACCCGAGGTGGAAGCTGGTCCACTGCGGGCCTGGCTGCACAAACAGCGCACCGGTCGCCCGCACATCACGTGGAAGTACGCGGCCAGTCTGGACGGACGCAGCGCCGCCGAGGACGGAACGAGTCAGTGGATCACCGGTCCGCAGGCGAGGGCGCGCGTGCATGCTCAGCGGGCGCAGATCGATGCGATCGTGGTCGGCACCGGCACCGTGTTCGCCGACGATCCGTGGCTGACGGCGCGTCAGCCCACCGGTGAGCTCGCGGCGCATCAGCCCGTACGCGTTGTCGTCGGAAAGCGTGAAATACCTTCGACGGCAAGCGTTCTCGATGACACCGCACCGACTCTGGTGCTCAACACCGACAACATCGACGAAGTTGTCGAGGCGTTGGGGGAGTACACAGACGTACTTCTCGAGGGTGGGCCCCGTCTGGCCGGAGCATTCCTCGCCGCCGGATATGTCGACGTCATCGAGGCGTACATCGCTCCGATACTGCTCGGCGCGGGCGCTTCCGCGCTCGTCGATGCCGGAGTGCACACCATCACCGACGCCCACCGATTCCGTTTGGAGTCCGCGGTAACGATCGGCCCCGATATTTTGTTGAGTCTGGTTCCGGAGAGTTCTGCTCCGGGGAACGAGGAGTAGGGCGCGTGTTCACAGGAATTGTGGAAGAACTCGGCGAAATTGTCGCCAAGGAAGAACTGGTCGATGCTGCACGCTTCACGGTGCGCGGGCCACTGGTCACCTCCGACGCCGGTCACGGCGATTCGATCGCGGTCAACGGCGTGTGCCTGACGGTCGTCGATGTGCTTGCCGACGGTTCGTTCACCGCAGACGTCATGCAGGAAACGCTGAACCGCTCGAGCCTGGCGAAGTTGGACGTCGGCTCTCGCGTCAACCTCGAGCGTGCCGCGGCGCTGAACAGTCGACTCGGCGGACACTTGGTTCAAGGGCACGTCGACGGAACTGGCCACGTCATTTCCCGCTCGCCTTCCGAGAACTGGGAGGTAGTGCGGATCGCACTGCCGGACTCCATTTCCCGATACGTGGTGGAGAAGGGTTCGATCACCGTCGACGGAGTCTCGCTGACGGTCTCCGCGCTGGGCGGCGACCGCGGGTTCGAGTACTTCGAGATCTCGCTGATCCCGACAACGCTCGAGTTGACGACGCTCGGAACCGCTGTGGTCGGTACGCCGGTCAACCTCGAGGTGGACGTGATCGCCAAGTACGTCGAGCGGCTTCACTCTGCCGGTCGGTAGGACCAGGCTGATCGGACCCGTCCGATTGGTCGTAGGGTTGTCAGTGCATCCGTCGGATGCACTTGTTGTATTCGATGATGTTAAAAGTCAAGACTTTGGAGTGCGAGCACGTGACCAGGTTCGACAGTATCGAGCGCGCAGTAGCAGATATCGCTGCAGGTAAAGCTGTTGTCGTCGTGGACGACGAGGATCGCGAGAACGAGGGCGACCTCATCTTCGCCGCCGAGAAAGCCACCCCGGAACTGGTGGCGTTCATGGTCAGGTACACCTCCGGCTACCTGTGCGTGCCGCTCGACGGTGACGATTGCGATCGGCTGGGCCTGCCCCCGATGTACGCCACCAACCAGGACAAGCACGGCACCGCCTACACCGTGACCGTCGACGCCCGTGAGGGAATCGGTACCGGCATCTCGGCGTCGGACCGCGCTGCGACGATGCGTCTGCTCGCCAACCCCGAATCCGGTGCCAACGATTTCACTCGTCCCGGCCACGTCGTTCCGCTCCGCGCGAAGGAAGGCGGAGTGCTGCGTCGTCCGGGCCACACGGAAGCTGCAGTCGACCTCGCCCGCATGGCGGACCTGCGTCCCGCCGGCGTCATCTGCGAAATCGTCAGCCAGAAGGACGAAGGCGCGATGGCTCAGACCGACGAGTTGCGAGTCTTCGCCGACGAACACAACCTTGCTCTGATCTCGATCGCGGACCTCATCGCGTGGCGTCGCAAGCACGAGAAGCACGTACTGCGCATCGCCGAGGCGCGCATCCCCACCCGCCACGGTGAGTTCACCGCTGTCGGCTACACCAGCATCTACGACGAGGTCGAGCACGTTGCGCTGGTGCGCGGCGACATCGCAGGCCCCGACGGAGACGGTAGCGACGTACTCGTCCGCGTTCACTCCGAGTGCCTCACCGGCGACGTCTTCGGTTCGCTGCGGTGCGATTGCGGCCCGCAGCTCGACGCCGCACTGGACATGGTCGCCCAGGAAGGCCGCGGCGTTGTCCTGTACATGCGCGGACACGAGGGTCGTGGCATCGGCCTCATGCACAAGCTGCAGGCCTACCAGCTCCAGGACGCCGGTTCCGACACAGTCGACGCCAATCTCGAACTCGGGCTACCGGCGGACGCCCGCGACTACGGCATCGGTGCGCAGATCCTCGTCGATCTGGGGATCTCGTCGATGCGTCTGCTGACCAACAACCCGGCCAAGCGTGTGGGTCTGGACGGCTACGGCCTGCAGATCACCGATCGCGTTCCGATGCCGCTGCGCGCGAATGCGGAGAACCTCACCTACCTGCGCACCAAGCGCGATCGGATGGGTCACGATCTGATCGGACTGGACGAGTACGAGGCGAACCAGAACACCGCACAGCCGGGAACCGCACTGTGAGCGGCGAAGGTCAGCCGAAGCTCGCGATCGCCGAGGCCAAGGACCTGAAGCTGGCGATCGTTGCCGGGCAGTGGCACGCGACGATCTCCGAGGCTCTGATCGCCGGCGCGCAGCGCGTCGCGCAGGAGGCACAGATCAAGGACGTGACACTGGTCCGTGTCGCCGGCGCGATCGAACTGCCGGTCGTTGCGCAGGCATTGGCTCGCACGCACGACGCCGTCGTCGCACTCGGTGTTGTCATCCGCGGCGGCACGCCGCACTTCGAGTACGTGTGCGACGCGGTCACCGCGGGCCTTACACGCGTCTCGCTCGACGAAAGCACTCCCGTGGGGAACGGTGTCCTGACCACCGACACCGAGCAGCAGGCTCTTGACCGTTCGGGGCTGCCGGGTAGCGTCGAGGACAAGGGCGCACAGGCCTGCGCCGCCGCACTGGACACCGCAGTGACCCTGCGCCATCTCCGAGCACCATGGACCGAGGATTCGTTTCGATGAGTACACCCGGCGACAACGAGAACTGGGAACTGATTGCGTCACCGCGTAAGTCGACGCGATACGCGATCGGAGTTGCTGTCCTCCTGGTGATCGTTCACGTCACACTTGCACTCCTGCTCCGCCAGGGGTCCACCGGCGTGTACTTCCGCGCCGCGGACCAACTTGCGATGGCAGGCATCGGCACCATTCTGGCTCTCGGTGTACTGATGTTGACGCGGCCCCGGGTCAAGGTGGGCAAGCAGGGAATCGCCGTACGAAACATCTTGGGCGAGAAGATCGTCGACTGGGATCTGTTCGAGGGACTCTCGTTCCCCGACGGCGCCGCCTGGGCACGCATCGAATTGCCCGACGACGAGTACATGGCAGTGATGGCGATCCAGTCCAACGACCGTGAGTACGCCGTCGACACGGTCGGCAAGTTCCGCGAACTGGCCGACCGCTACGCACCGGTCGCGCACAAGAGCAACTGACGTCTTCCGACCGGTTCGGTGCCCGCATCCTGCGCGTTTCCGAGTCGGTCGGTGGCGGCGACTAACCTGAAACCGTGCCGGATCCCTCGACTTACCGCCCCGCTACCGGAACCATTCCGGCTGCGCCGGGCGTCTACAAATTTCGCGATCCGCATGGTCGGGTCATTTACGTCGGAAAGGCGAAAAGCCTCCGTTCACGTTTGAACTCGTACTTCGCGGACGTCACGACACTTCATCCCCGTACTCGGCAGATGGTGACCACCGCCGGCAGCGTCGAGTGGACCGTCGTCAGTACCGAAGTCGAAGCGCTTCAGCTCGAGTACAACTGGATCAAGGAATTCGATCCGCGGTTCAACGTGCGGTACCGCGACGACAAGACGTATCCGGTTCTCGCCGTGACGCTCAACGAAGAGTTCCCGCGGCTGTTCGTCTACCGCGGTCCGCGGCGCAAGGGCGTCCGCTACTTCGGTCCCTACTCCCATGCCTGGGCCATCCGCGAAACACTCGATCTGCTGCTGCGAGTGTTTCCCGCACGAACGTGCTCGTCCGGAGTCTTCAAACGACACAACCAGATCGGCCGGCCGTGTCTGCTCGGCTACATCGACAAGTGCTCGGCGCCCTGCGTCGGGCGAGTCAGCGCCGAGGAGCATCGTCAGATCGTCGAAGATTTCTGCGACTTCCTCGCCGGCCGCACGGACAAGCTGGTCAAAGATCTCGAAAAGCGCATGCAGCAGGCTTCCGAGGACCTCGACTTCGAGACCGCGGCCCGTCTGCGTGACGATATCGGCGCTTTGCGCAAGGCGCTCGAGAAGCAGGCCGTCGTACTCGGTGACGGCACCGACGCCGATCTCGTCGCCTTTGCCACCGATGATCTCGAAGCCGCCGTTCAGGTGTTCCACGTGCGCGGCGGACGCGTGCGGGGTCAGCGTGGATGGGTCGTGGAGAAGGCAGGCGATGCCATCGACTGGGCCGCACTCGACGCCGAGTCCGACCTGCCGATCTTGGTCGAACAGTTCCTCACCCAGTTCTACGGTGAGCAGGCGGCACTCGACCCGGGAGCGGGCTCCGAGGCCGGGATCAGCGCCGTCCCCAAGGAAGTTCTCGTGCCGGTCCTGCCCGCCAACGCGACCGAGATCCAGGCGTGGCTGAGCAAGCTTCGGGGATCGCAAGTGCAACTGCGGGTTCCGCAACGCGGCGACAAGAAAGACCTCGCCGAAACGGTCCAGCGAAACGCGAAAGAGGCTCTGGCGCAGCACAAGCTCAAACGCGCCGGTGATTTCACCTCGCGTTCTGCGGCGCTTCAGGGCATCCAGGAAGCACTGGACCTGGACTCGGCTCCGCTACGAATCGAATGCATCGACATCAGTCATGTCCAGGGAACCGACGTCGTGGCGTCACTGGTCGTGTTCGAAGACGGGCTCCCGCGTAAGTCGGACTACCGCCATTACGCGATCAAGGAAGCTGCCGGCGACGGTCATTCCGACGACGTGGCGAGTATCGCCGAGATCACTCGCAGGCGGTTCCTCCGACACAACCGCGACCTGGGCATTCTCGCTGCGTCGGCGTCGACCATGGACGCGGACGGTGGGGATCTGGCTCCCGAAGCGGCGATCGACCCGGCGACGGGCCGGCCTCGGCGGTTCGCCTATCCACCCAATCTGTTCGTCGTGGACGGCGGCGCCCCCCAGGTCACGGCCGCAGCGGCGGTCCTCGACGAGCTGGGGGTCACCGACGTCGCGGTAGTCGGCTTGGCCAAGCGACTCGAAGAGGTGTGGGTACCGGGGGAAGAAGATCCGGTCATCCTTCCCCGAACGAGCGAGTCGTTGTACCTCCTGCAACGCATCCGAGACGAAGCCCACCGCTTCGCGATCACGTTCCATCGCAGCAAGCGCTCGAGGCGGATGACGGCTTCGGCTCTGGACTCGGTCAAGGGGCTCGGTGAAACTCGCCGTACTGCTCTGGTGGCTCACTTCGGTTCCGTGGCGAAGCTGAAAACGGCAACGGTCGAGGAGATCATGCAGGTCCCCGGTATCGGTGAGACCACAGCCACAGCAGTTCTGGCCGCACTCGGCACGGATTCGGCTGCAACCGATGCGGGTGCTGAAGCTCGAGCGCTGCCAGCCGCGGTAGGGGATGATGAGCTGGACAAGGAATCCGAATCGTCTGTTACCTCTGCTGACGCGCCAAGCGCCGAATCCGGTAGCGGTGACGAGGGCTCCGAGTCGCGAGAATTGTCCATGCCGACGACGGGGCCGAGTGCACAGTGACTACCGACAGCGCCAAAGACAGTCGAACGATGGATTTCCTGCTGGTGACGGGATTGTCCGGAGCCGGTTTGAGTACCGCTGCCAAGGTGCTCGAAGACCTCGGCTGGTATGTCGCGGACAATTTGCCACCTGAGCTCATTTCCCGGATGGTCGGTCTGAGCTTGACCTCCGATCCGCCGGTCGATCGTCTCGCCGTCGTGATCGACGTGCGGAGTCGACTCTTCACCGGCGATCTCGGGTGGGTGCTCACCGAACTCGAGGCGGAGCCGATCCACACTCGGGTGCTGTACCTCGAAGCGTCCGACGACGTGTTGATCCGACGGTTCGAACAGGTTCGCCGCAGTCATCCGTTGCAGAACGACGGCATCGACGGCACGTTGTCCGAAGGGATCGCAGCCGAGCGTCGGCAGTTGGCCGTGGTGAAGGCGGCCGCCGATCTGGTCATTGACACGTCGGCGCTGAAGGCACATCAGTTGCGTCAGAAGATCGAAACGGCGTTCGGGAACGATGCCAACCGCACGATGAAGGTGACGGTCCAGTCGTTCGGATTCAAGTACGGCCTGCCGATGGACGCCGATCTCGTCTGTGACGTTCGATTCCTGCCCAATCCCCACTGGATCCCTGAACTTCGCCCGCACACCGGTCAGGATGCCGACGTCCGCGACTACGTGTTGTCCCGCGAGGGCGCGGAAGACTACCTAGACACCTACCGACATCTGGTCGATTTGACGATCGCCGGATATCGGCGAGAAGGAAAGCGCTACATGACAATTGCGGTCGGGTGCACCGGCGGTAAGCACCGAAGCGTGGCCATGTCCGAAGCTCTCGCGAGGCGTTTGGGTTCCGAGGACGACATCTCGGTCAGCATCGTGCACCGGGATCTGGGGCGCGAATGAGTGAACCGACACATAGCTCGCGGGAGAAGCCAGATGGGCCGGCCATCGTCGCGCTCGGCGGCGGGCACGGATTGTTCGCCACGCTCCAGGCCGTCAGACGCCTGACGGTCGACGTCACCGCAGTGGTCACGGTCGCCGACGACGGTGGTTCGTCGGGCCGGCTGCGCGCCGAACTCGGCGTCATCCCGCCCGGTGACCTCCGGATGGCGCTCGCGGCTCTCGCGTCGGACGAACCCGAGATAGTCGACTGGACTCGGACCATTCAGCATCGCTTCGGCGGTGTCGGCGCACTTGCCGGGCACTCGGTGGGCAATCTCATCCTGGCCGGACTCACCGAGGTGCTCGGCGATCCGGTCGTCGCGCTCGACGAGATGGCGCGACTGCTGCGAATCCGTGGCCGCGTGCTGCCGATGTCGCCGATCGCGCTCGAGATCGAAGCCGACGTTCAAGGACTCGAAGAGGACCCACGCGTCAGCCGCTGCATTCGTGGACAGGTCGCCGTCGCGACCACGCCGGGCAAGGTTCGGCGTGTGAGACTGCTCCCGTCCAATCCGCCCGCGTGTCCCGAGGCTGTGACTGCGATCGATCGTGCCGATCTCGTGGTTCTCGGCCCGGGATCGTGGTTCTCGAGCGTGATCCCGCACGTACTGGTACCCGAACTTGTCGAATCACTGTCGTCGACGAATGCTCGAAAGGTGCTGGTGCTCAATCTCGCACCCGAGCCGGGGGAGACCGCCGGATTCTCCGCAGAGCGTCACCTGCACGTACTCTCCCAACACGTGCCCGATTTTCGGGTCGACTACGTGGTGGTCGACTCGGCGTCGGTACCGGCCGGGCGTGAACGTGAACATCTGCAGCGTGCGGCGGATCAATTTTCAGCCGAAGTCAGGTACGCGGATGTCGCGGACACCTCACCGGGCGCAGCGCATGTACACGATCCGGCAAAACTGGCCGATGTACTGGCTGAACTGTCGAGCAGTGCGGCAGTAGGGGATTCGACACAGTCTTCCCTGCAAGAACAGCAATCCGAAGAACAGAGGGAGAACGCTTCGTGGCAATGACAGCGGAGGTCAAGGACGAACTGAGCCGGTTAGTGGTGACTCAGGTCAGCTGCCGCAAGGCAGAGGTCTCCGCGTTGCTGCGCTTTGCCGGTGGGCTCCACATCGTCGGCGGCCGGGTGGTCGTCGAAGCAGAGGTGGATCTGGGCTCTACGGCGCGACGTCTGCGTCGGGAGATATTCGACCTGTTCACCTACAGTGCCGATGTTCACGTACTCAGTGCGGGCGGGCTTCGAAAATCCGCTCGCTACATCGTGCGTGTGGCGAAGGAGGGTGAGGCCCTCGCGCGCCAGACGGGACTGCTCGATCTTCGCGGGCGCCCGGTTCGCGGCTTGCCTGCGCAGGTCGTCGGCGGAAGTGTCGGCGACGCCGAAGCAGCTTGGCGCGGTGCGTTCCTCGCGCACGGTTCCCTGACCGAACCCGGCCGTTCGTCGGCGCTCGAAGTGAGCTGCCCCGGCCCGGAAGCTGCACTTGCTCTGGTCGGAGCTGCGCGGCGTCTGGGGATCTCGGCGAAGGCACGTGAGGTTCGCGGAACGGATCGTGTGGTGATCCGCGACGGTGAGGCCATCGGCGATCTCCTGACCCGAATGGGAGCCCAGGACACACGCCTGGTGTGGGAGGAGCGACGGATGCGACGCGAGGTCCGCGCCACCGCCAATCGTCTCGCCAATTTCGACGACGCAAACCTGCGACGCTCTGCTCGCGCTGCCGTTGCGGCTGCTGCGCGCGTCGAGCGTGCGTTGGAGATCCTCGGCGAGGACGTGCCCGATCACCTCGCGGCGGCGGGCGCACTGCGCGTCGAGCATCGGCAGGCGTCCCTCGAAGAACTCGGCCAGTTGGCCGACCCGCCGATGACCAAGGACGCCGTTGCCGGACGTATCCGTCGCCTGCTGTCCATGGCTGATCGCAAGGCCAAGGAAACGGGCATACCCGACACCGAATCCGCAGTGAATGTGGAGCTACTCGAAGAGGGGTGACCTGCCCTCCGTCAGGGTGGGCTGCGCACGTTCGGGCCACGCGCATTAGGGTATGAGTCACATCGACCGATGAACCCCACGTCCGCGTCGTGCACACACGGATTCGGAGTATGCGTGGGTCAAGTTGCACACCAGAATCATGGTCAAAGGAGCGAATTGTGACTGTCCGGGTTGGCGTAAACGGTTTCGGCCGTATCGGACGTAACTTCTTCAGGGCGGTGGATGCGCAGAAGGCGCTCGGAACCACCGATATCGAGATCGTGGCAGTCAACGACCTGACTGACAACGCGACGCTCGCTCACCTGCTGAAGTACGACTCCATCCTCGGCCGTTTGCCGTACGACGTGTCGCTCGACGGTGACGACACGATCGTCGTCGGCGATCAGCGCATCAAGGCCCTCGCACACCGCGGCCCGTTGAACGAGCTTCCCTGGGGCGAGCTGGGCGTCGACGTCGTCGTCGAGTCCACCGGCATCTTCACCGACGCCGCAAAGGCCAAGGGACACCTCGAAGCCGGCGCCAAGAAGGTCATCATCTCGGCTCCGGCCAAGGGTGAAGACATCACCATCGTGATGGGCGTCAACGACGACAAGTACGACGGCAGCCAGAACATCATCTCCAACGCCTCGTGCACCACCAACTGCCTCGGCCCCATCGCCAAGGTTCTCGACGACGAGTTCGGCATCGTCAAGGGTCTGATGACCACGATCCACGCGTACACCCAGGATCAGAACCTGCAGGACGCTCCGCACGCAGACCTCCGTCGCGCCCGCGCAGCTGCCCTCAACATCGTTCCCACCGGCACCGGTGCAGCCAAGGCAATCGGCCTGGTTCTCCCGCAGCTGCTCGGCAAGCTCGACGGCTACGCACTGCGCGTGCCGATCCCCACGGGCTCGGTCACCGACCTGACCGCGAACCTGAAGAAGTCGGCCACCGCCGACGAGATCAACGCCGCGATGAAGGCTGCTGCCGAAGGACCCCTCAAGGGCATCCTGAAGTACACCGACGCACCGATCGTCTCCTCGGACATCGTCACCGACCCGCACTCGTCGATCTTCGACTCGGGTCTGACGAAGGTCATCGACGACCAGGTCAAGATCGTTTCCTGGTACGACAACGAGTGGGGCTACTCCAACCGCCTCGCCGACCTCATCGGCCTCGTCGCCAAGTCTCTCTGAGCGGAGTTTCGATAACAGTGGCAGTTCAGACGCTGAAGGATCTGCTGGACGCTGGGGTCGAGGGGCGCACCGTACTGGTGCGTTCCGACCTCAACGTCCCGTTGGATGGCGGAGAAATCACGGACCCGGGCCGCATCGTCGCGTCCGCTCCCACCCTGCGGGCACTTGCCGAGGGTGGAGCGAAGGTCATCGTGACCGCGCACCTCGGGCGCCCCGACGGTCAGCCCGATCCCAAGTTCTCCCTCGCACCGGTTGCCGCGAAGTTGGCCGAAATCCTCGGTCGCAACGTGCAACTCGCCGGTGACGTCGTGGGACAGGACGCGCTGGCTCGTTCCGAAGGACTCACCGATGGTGACGTCCTGATGCTCGAGAACATCCGTTTCGACCCTCGCGAGACCAGCAAGGACGAAGCCGAGCGGGTCAAGCTCGCCAAGGCTCTCGTCGAGTTGGTCGGTGACGACGGCGCATTCGTCTCCGACGGATTCGGTGTTGTTCACCGTAAGCAGGCGTCGGTCTTCGACGTCGCGAAGCTGCTCCCGCATTACGCCGGTTACCTGGTCGGCGCCGAGGTCGAGGTGCTCGCCAAGCTCACGCAGGACGCTGCGCGTCCGTACGCGGTGGTGCTCGGTGGCTCCAAGGTCTCGGACAAGCTGGCCGTCATCGAGGCACTGGCACCGAAGGTCGACACTCTGGTGATCGGCGGCGGAATGTTCTACACGTTCCTCGCGGCTCAGGGTGTCTCCGTGGGCAATTCGCTGTGCGAAGAGTCCATGATCGAGACCTGCAAGGGTCTCCTCGACCGGTACGCCGACGTCATCCACATCCCTCAGGATGTTGTCGTCGCGGACTCCTTCTCGGCCGATGCCGAGTCGAAGATCGTTCCGTTCGACAAGATTCCCGACGGCTGGATGGGACTGGACATCGGACCGGAGTCGGTCAAGCGCTTTGCCGCGATCCTGACCGGCGCCAAGACGGTGTTCTGGAACGGCCCGATGGGCGTGTTCGAGTTCCCGAAGTTCGAGGCAGGCACCCGCGGTGTCGCCGAGGCAATCGTGGAGGCAACCGAGAAGGGCGCCTTCAGCGTCGTCGGTGGCGGCGACTCTGCAGCAGCCGTTCGTCAGCTCGGTATCCCGGACGAGGGCTTCTCGCACATTTCCACCGGTGGTGGCGCTTCCCTCGAGTACCTCGAGGGCAAAGAGCTGCCTGGCATCGCAGTACTGGAAGGCTGATCCGACATGGCACGTAAGCCGTTGATCGCCGGCAACTGGAAGATGAATCTGAACCACCTCGAGGCTATCGCCCTGGTGCAGAAGATCGCTTTCTCCTTGCCTGCGAAGTACTTCGACAAAGTGGACGTCACGGTCATCCCGCCGTTCACCGACATCCGTAGCGTCCAGACGCTGATCGAGGGCGACAAGCTCCTCCTCACGTACGGCGCGCAGGATGTCTCGGCTCAGGACTCGGGTGCGTTCACGGGTGAGATCAGCGGCTCCATGCTGGCCAAGCTCGGATGCACCTTCGTCGTGGTCGGCCACTCGGAGCGTCGCACCCTTCACGGTGAGACCAACGAGACCGTCCTCGCCAAGACCAAGGCCGCTCTCAAGAACGGCCTCACGCCGATCGTGTGCATCGGTGAAGGCCTCGAGATCCGCGAAGCGGGCGATCACGTTGCCTACAACGTCGACCAGCTCAAGGGTTCATTGGCGGGCCTGAGCGCGGAGGAGATCTCCAAGATCGTCATCGCGTACGAACCTGTTTGGGCCATCGGCACCGGCCGGGTCGCTTCTGCCGCCGATGCACAGGAAGTGTGCGCTGCGGTACGAGCAACAGTTGCCGAACTTGCCGACGCCGAGGTCGCAGCCGGCGTTCGCGTTCTGTACGGCGGCAGCGTCAGCTCCAAGAACGTCGGAGAGATCGTCGGCCAGACTGACGTCGACGGCGCTCTGGTCGGCGGCGCGTCGCTCAAGGCTGACGAGTTCGCGACACTGTCTGCGATCGCTGCAGGCGGTCCACTCCCGTGATGTGATCGGGTAGTGAGCTGGAAACTGCAGGACACTGTCACTGCAGGACACTGTCACTGCATGACACTGAACTGCAAGACACTGAACTGCGGGCGTGTGACCGAGTAGGTCACACGCCCGCAGTTTTTTGATTCGCCGGATTCAGCTCACGAGTTTGGTTTCCAAAGCGCCGACGAGTTCGGGAGCAAGGTCCAACCCGGTGGTCAGATAGTTCTCGACGGTCCCGTAGTGGTGCTCCACCTGCTCGAAGGCAGCGCCCAGGTAACTTGCGTCGACGGACAGCAGCAACCGGATCACCTCGCCCTTGTCTGCATCTGTGGCGGCGGCGATCGTTGCGACCGTCGCATCGATGTACTCGGCCGAGTACGTATTCGTGAGCAGGTAGTCCGCCATGATCGTTTCGCGCGGTACACCGGCGAGTGTCTGCAGTAGTGCTGCTGCCCAGCCTGTTCGGTCCTTGCCTGCCGTGCAGTGGAAGAGTTGCGGCCCGGCGGTAGTGGCCAGGGCGGCGAACAACTGCGAGAATCCGCTGCGAGTGACGGGGTCTGCGACAAAGCTGCGATTGATGTTCTGCATGAAAGCTGTTGCAGCGTCCGCTGTTCGGAGAGCCATCGCTTCGGCGTGGATGTTGCCGGACAGGATGGGAATGTGGGCGTACATCGCTGGCGCAGGCACGGTGTCGGGAGTTTCGTTCGCTTCGGTTTCGGAGCGCACGTCGTAGACGGCGGTCAGCCCCAGCGATTCCACGATTGCAAGATCCTCAGGCGAGGGCGTCAGCACGTTTGCGCGGTAGAAAACTCCGCGGCTCATCGCCTGTCCGCTGGTCGTGACGTACCCGGGGCCGGCCACGTCGCGGAAGTTGTGAATCGAAGCAAGACGTGGTGTGTCAGGCAAGGGTATGTCGGGCAGGGCAGTGTCGAGCAGGGCAGTGTCGGGCAGGGCAGTGTCGGGCAGGGCAGTGTCGGAAAGCATGGAGCCGGCCTTTCGGAGGTAGAGTCGCGTCAACTGAAAAACTACTGAATCGGTATCTCGACAGTGTGATCGATGCCACTGACCAAGAGTCGTGCCTGGCCGGGTGCAAAGTCATGTGCGAGGCGGGTATGTGGTCAGGCTATCTGTGCGCGCCTGTATGGTGTTATCGGTTGTAGTTGTCCCTATTGGATTGGTGGACGTAGACAGACATGAAACTGTTCCTGGATATCCTGCTGGTCATCACCAGCTTGCTCCTCATCGCCTTGGTGCTCCTGCACCGCGGTAAGGGCGGCGGTTTGTCGAGTCTGTTCGGTGGCGGTGTCCAGTCCAGCCTGTCCGGATCGACTGTTGTCGAGAAGAACCTCGACCGGTTGACGGTCTTCACCGCGTTGATCTGGCTCATCTCGATCGTCGGCATCGGCCTGGAGATCAAGTTCGCCTGATTCTCGGCTCATGACTTGCAGCCGGTAGTTTTTCACACACGAATTTCAGACACGGAACCCCGCCTATCGAGCGGGGTTCTTTGTTTCGGTCGATAATTGAGTGATGACTGAAACCGCGTCGCATCGAGAAACACCGCGAGAGGCCACCGAGCCGCTGCGCGAAGACATCCGGCTTCTCGGCGGAATACTCGGACAAATAGTGCGAGAGCAAGCCGGCGACAATGTTTTCGATCTGGTCGAGCGAGCTCGTGTCGAGTCGTTCCGAGTCCGTCGGTCGGAGATCGACCGCGCCGAACTGGTGTCGCTGTTCGCCGAAATCAGTACGGACGACGCCATTCCCGTCATTCGTGCGTTCAGTCACTTCGCGCTGCTTGCCAACCTGGCCGAGGACATCCACCGCGAGCGTCGACGGGCCATCCACGTCAACGCGGGTGAACCGCCCCGCGACAGCACTCTCGCCGCCACGTACACCAAACTCGATGCAGCCGATATCGATTCGGCTACCGTCGAAGAAGCGCTGCGGGGCGCCCTGGTCTCACCCGTCATCACCGCTCACCCGACGGAGACTCGACGCCGCACGGTGTTCGAGACGCAGAGTCGGATCACCGAGTTGATGCGATACCGCGAGCGCACGGCGCTGAGCGTCGCAGAAACCGCTGATGTCGATCTGCAATTGCGCCGTCAGATCCTGACCCTGTGGCAGACGGCTCTGATCCGGCTCAGCCGCCTCCGTATCCAGGATGAAATCGAGGTAGGCCTGCGCTACTACGACGCGGCGTTGTTCGAGGTGATTCCGAAGATCAATGCCGAGGTCCGCAAAGCTCTGCGCACGCGTTGGCCGGACGCCGGGCTCCTGCCGGAACCGATCCTGAGGCCGGGTTCGTGGATTGGCGGTGACCGGGACGGCAATCCGTACGTGACCGGCGAAATCGTCCAGCGCGCCACGTCGCGCGCTGCGGCGACTGCTCTCGAGCATCACCTCGAGGAACTCGAACATCTCGAGCGTGAACTGTCGATGTCGGCGCGGTTGGTGTCCGTCACGCCCGAACTCGATCTGCTGGCGTCTACCTCCGGCGACGATTCTGCATTCCGGGCCGACGAGCCCTACCGTCGCGCGATTCGCGGCATCCGCGGGCGATTGAGCGCAACCGCACTGACGGTACTGGGGGAGTTGCCCGCCCACGGCTCCGACGACGGACTCGAGGCGTACACCGACCCGGCACAACTGCAGCGGGATCTCGGAATCATTGACACCTCGTTGCGTCGTTTCGGCGACGAGACCATCGCCGACGATCGACTCGATCGGCTCCGAGAAGCGGTGGAGGTGTTCGGCTTTCACCTGTCCGGTCTGGACATGCGGCAGAACTCCGAGGTACACGAAAGCGTCGTCGCAGAACTTCTGGCGTGGGCCGGAGTTCACCCGGACTACACGTCCTTGCCGGAAGCCGATCGAGTCGAACTGCTGTCGGCCGAGTTGACGACGCGGCGACCACTGACTTCGCCGGACGCCGAGTTCAGCGAATTGACCACCAAGGAACTGGCCATCATGGCGGCCGGCGCCAAGGCAGTGCGGGTTCTCGGAGCGGGCGCAGTACCCAACTACATCATCAGCATGTGTACCTCGGTCAGCGACATGCTCGAAGCTGCGGTGCTGCTCAAAGAGGTCGGGGTGCTCGATCCGGGCGTCGGTAGCGAACCCTCCTGCCCGATCGGCATCGTCCCGTTGTTCGAGACGATCGAGGATCTGCAGGGCGGCGCCGACACATTGCTGGCGACGCTCGACATCCCGATCTATCGTGCGATCGTCCGTTCGCGCGGTGACAGTCAGGAAGTGATGCTCGGGTACTCCGACTCGAACAAGGACGGCGGGTACTTGGCCGCCAACTGGGCGCTGTACCGTGCCGAACTCGACCTCGTCGATGCCGCGCGTAAGAGCGGAATCAGGTTGAGGCTCTTCCACGGCCGCGGCGGAACCGTCGGACGTGGCGGCGGACCGAGCTACGAAGCGATTCTCGCGCAGCCCCCCGGTGCCGTCGCTGGTTCTCTGCGAATCACCGAGCAGGGTGAGGTGATTGCGGCCAAGTACGCCGAACCGCGTCTGGCGCACCGCAACCTCGAAACACTCATCGCCGCGACTATCGAGTCGACGTTGCTCGACGTCGAAGGTCTTGGCAGCGACGCAGATGCGGCCTACGCGGTGTTGGACGAGTTGGCGGCACTCGCCCGCACCGCGTACAGCGAATTGGTGCACGACACACCAGGATTCGTGCAGTACTTCGAAGCGTCGACGCCGGTCGCCGAGATCGGAGCACTCAACATCGGCTCTCGTCCGGCCTCTCGCAAGCAGACCAAGGCGATTTCCGATCTGCGTGCCATTCCTTGGGTGCTCTCGTGGAGTCAGTCTCGCGTGATGCTTCCGGGTTGGTACGGAACCGGCGCCGCGTTCGAAAGATGGATAGACGGAGACGACACTCGGCTTGCCACGTTGACGGGCCTGTACGAGAAGTGGCCGTTCTTCCGAACCGTGCTCTCGAACATGGCCATGGTGATGTCGAAGTCTGATCTCGGTTTGGCGGCCCGCTACGCGGACCTCGTGCCCGACGCCGAACTGCGCGATCGAGTCTTCGGAATGATCACCGACGAGCACGAACGCACAATTCGCATGTACAAGGCAATCACAGGCAACGAGAACCTCTTTGCCGACAACTCGGGCCTCGAGCGTTCGGTCCACAACCGGTTCCCGTACCTCGAACCTCTCAACCATCTACAGGTCGAGCTGATCCGTCGGTACCGTTCCGGCGACGAGAGCGATCAGGTGCGTCGGGGTATCCAGCTGACGATGAACGGCCTGGCCACTGCGCTTCGTAACAGTGGCTAGGTAACAGCGGCTGGTTCTGCAGGTTTACCAGGGTGTGCGTGCGGCGACTCTAGAGCTGTCGCACGCACACCCAACGCTGCGCACCGGACCGAACGGGGACCGCAGTGGATCTGCAATTGGACGGACGAACTGCCGTGGTTACCGGCGCGGGAAAAGGTATCGGGTTGGCGATCACTCGGGCCTTGGTGGCCGAGGGAGTCCACGTCGTCGCGGGCTCGCGGACGCTCTCGCCGGAACTCGAATCGCTGCAGTCCGGCGGCGCCGTCACCTTTGTCGGCGTCGACCTCGCGAGTGTCGAAGGATCTACCCGACTGCTCGAGGTTGCAGCAGCGAGGGGCGGCGTCGACATCTTGGTCAACAACGTCGGCGCCGTCACTCCGAGAACGAGCGGCTTCGCGGCTATCACGGACGAAGAGTGGGCGTCGTCGTTCAATCTGACGTTCTTGTCGGCTGTACGCACTGTTCGCGCTGCGCTGCCGGAGTTGATCCGCAGAGGTGGCGGGAGCATCGTGACGATCAGTTCGGTCAACGCATTCTTGCCTGATCCCACGGTGATCGACTACAGCGCCGCCAAAGCGGCGTTGACCAACTTCTCGAAGTCGTTGTCGAAAGAACTGGGAGGGAAGGGGATCCGCGTCAATACCGTCAGCCCTGGTCCGGTGCAGACGGAGTTGTGGCTCGGCAAGCACGGAGTGGCCTCGACGCTGGCGAAGGCGAATGGTTCAGCGGCCGACGATATCGTCGAAAGTGCCGCCGCCGGCGCCGAGACGGGCCGCTTCACCTTTCCCGAAGAGGTAGCGGACCTGGTGTTGTTCCTCGCCAGCGATCGCGCGGGGAACGTGACGGGCGCGGATTTCGTGATCGACGGCGGGCTGATCAAGACCTTGTGATCATTGCTGCCTGAAACCTGATCATGTGCGCGACGGACGACGACATGATGCACAGGATCACTGCAGACGCGATGACCACCCACAGTCCCCACCCGATGGACGGTCCGGCGGTGTGCCCTGCGACCTCGGTACTACGTCGCACAATGGACGCGGCGTTTCCGACGGCAACGATCAAGACGGCGATTCCCACCAGCGGTCCCGTGCAGTGATTCTTCATCTCGGGCGTGACGTCTCGAACCATGAGGGTGATAAGCGCGGTTACCGAGCCCAGAGCGAGGACGAGTGTGATCACTCCGCATTCGTCGATACCACTGTGGTCGAGGGCGGAGGACGACGTCCACGGGCCGAGGCTTCCGGCGACGATCCCGGCGCACGCCCACAGCGAGCCGATGAGGCTAGGTCCGAAACGGTCGGGCATGAGGGAGGGAATTGCGCGGGTCGACGGCGGCTGAAACCCGAAGGCGCGTTGGTGATCCGGCTGATTGGGTGTGAACGTCACGCGACGGACCACCTTTCCTCCGCGCCGTCGTGGCGCCCAATCCAATGCTTTTTCGGAGTCTAGGGCCGCCCACTTCACTTTTTGCCGAATCGAGCGAAATTGATCGAACCGGCAGTACCAGTCAGTGCACGAAGTCCAGAGCTTCCTTGATCCACGCATTGAACTCGACGTTCGAACTCGTCCCGGTTCGGTCGACGACGATCCATCCCTTGCTCATCGGCTTACCCCGCATCTCGGGCCAACTTGCACCCTTGTGCGTCAGGAGTTCGTCAACTCGATCGGGGTCACACCGAACCATGATGTTGCCGTGTGAGTTCGCACTGGCGGCCAGCTTCCCGTTCACCATGAAGCTCAGCCCACCGAACATCTTTACTTCTTCGACGTCGCTCTCGCCCGAGAGCGCATCGCGGATACGCTCAGCCAGCGCCTTGTCGTATGCCATGGATGCCTCCTGGGGTGGAGTTCCAGGTTAGATCAGGTGGCGCAGGTACGTCTGCGGGTCGTGAAGGAACCGCTGCCAGTTCGAGACCAGATCGAGGTCCTCCCAGCTCGCGGCTCGGATTCCCCATTCGCCGATCTCGAGCAGATTGGCGTTCGGCAGTGCCGCGATGATCGGCGAGTGCGTCGCGATCACCGCCTGCGCGCCAGATTCCACCAGCTCACCGAGCAGCGCGACCAGCGTCAAGGTCCCTTGGAATGAGAGTGCGGCATCGGGTTCGTCGATCAGATAGAAGCCGCCGTCGGAGGTCCTCGACGACAAGATCTCGAGCAGCGCCTCACCGTGGGAGAGGTGATGGTAAAGCGGTTCAGGTCGCGTGGGATTGGGGTTGTCCTCCAAATACGTGTACAACCCGTGCAAGGTTTCGTCTCGGAGGTAGTACGCCCACTTCGACGCGCCGGGGCTCCGCTCGACCACAAGGTCGAGGGCGCTCGGTTCACTCGATCTGGTCTGATGTCGCGTATTGGTCGACCCGCCTTCGGCATTGAGACCGAGAACGGCGGCAAGAATTTCGATGACGGTCGACTTCCCCGCTCCGTTTTCGCCGACCAGAATGGTGACACCCGGTGGAAGTTCAAGACCGTCCTGAATGATCTGCGCAACCGCGGGCACCGTCATCGGCCAGCTGCCTACGTCAGCGCCCGACGATGTCCCGGCCTTGATGCGTCGGATGGGTTGTCTCTGCACGGCCATACGCTCTCACAAGGCTCCGACGGGAACTGAGGTTAGTGGCGCTGCGCGAGCAATTCGACGATTCGAGCCACGAGATCGAGGGGGATCGGTTTGTTCAGCGGGAACTTCACGGTTGATTTCGCAGCCCGGTACGGGTCGACGGACTTCTCGAACTCTGCGTCACCTGCCGGGAGTGGGTACATCGAGATGTGGTGTTTCCAGCCTGCGAAGTGAACCAGGTTCTTCCCATTCACCGTCATGGTCGGCATCTGATAGCTGATGGTTTCATCGAGGCCGGGAACAGTGCTGTGGATCGTCTCGCGGATGCTCCCGAGGGATCGCTGCACGTCGGTGGGAAACGACGCGATGTAATCGTCGATCGTCGCGAATTCGGCCATGAAACGGATCTTAATCACTGTCGGATTCAGTTGGCTCGCCAAAAATCGGGGCGGCTGCCGTCGGTGTCGGTGAACCCGTATGCCGTTCCGAGTTCGCCTGAACTGACCGATCGCTGATTCCATCGCTTCCGATTCGAATCGGCGGCGAGGGCGGCGATCGCACGTCCTGTGAATCTTGGTGACTCGGAGCGGGCAAAATCCGGAGGTGCAGTCGGCCCATCCCGCTCCGGCGACAAAGCGTCACGCCAATTCGATTCGCCGACACCAAAATTGTCGAGCATCATCTCCGATCGCAGGAACCCCGGAGTGATGGCGACGGCAGTACAGCCGAACGGGGCAAGTTCGTGGCCTTGCGAAAATGCAAGCCTGTTCACGGATACCTTCGCCAGGTCGTAGAACACCGAGATGCGATAGTTCGATGCGTTGTATTCGGTAGTGCCGTCGGTTATTTCGGCGACCAGTCCGCCTGGCCGATCGATCATCAGCGGCAGGAGGTGGTGCGACGTGGTGATGTGGGTGTCGATCGCCAGGCGCAGAATGTGAAAGCCCTTGTCCAGATCGTGTTCCCACACCGGCGTGTTCCACTCCGCCGGCCCACCCTTGAGTAGTTCCGCGCCCCAGATGTCATTGACCAAGATGTCGATATGTTGATAGTCGGCGCGCAAGCGTTCGGCGAGATCAGCCACTTGTTTGCTCTTGAGATGATCGACGGCAATCGGCACGCCGACGCCGCCCAGTTCGGTGACAAGCTCTGCCGTCTCCTCGATGGTTTCGCCGCGCGGATAGTCCGACTGAAGTATTCCGGCAGATGTGCTCCGGCCAGTGCAGATGACGGTTGCACCGGCCTCACCCAGGGCTGCGGCGATTCCGCGTCCGGCGCCCCTCGTCGCCCCGGCAACAACAGCCACTCGCCCGCGAAGTGCATCCGGATTCGGTGTCCACGACATTGTTCGATTGTTCTCGCCTGGATTGCTTCGTTCAAGAGTGAAAGCGGTCTGCGGAACCGAACCCTACTTCGCGGCGTCCAAGGTAGTAATCGCTCGAAAGAACGAGACAGGGGGAGAGATGAATCATTGTGCAGGGCAGAGTGCCCGTTGGAGACAAGGGATCTCGGGATTGAGTTCCGTTCCGTCAAAAGGAAATTCGCATCGGATCCGGACTCAGCGGGTAGTCATGACTCGCCACTGTGAAAATGTCCTCGATGTACCACCGGGCCGGGAATCGCCTGAAGACGATTCCCGGCCCGGTGTGAAATCAGATCCGTGAAATCAGATCAGAGCTGCGAGGCAGCGTCCGTATCGAGGAACCAACGCGTCGCCACCAAACCGGTGGCGCCGGCGGACGGCCAGTCCTCGGACGAAGCACCTCCGACAGCTTTGGCAACGGCCTCGGCCTTTGCAGCACCCGAGACGAGCAGCCAGACCTCTTTGGCACGCCGAACAGCAGGCAACGTCAGGGTGATCCGTACCGGTGGCGGCTTGGGGGAGTCCGTCACCGCGACAACGAAACGAGCTTCCTCGCGAACGGCGTCGGTGTGCGGGAACAACGAGTTGACGTGTCCTTCTCCACCCATGCCGAGCAGGTGCACGTCGAACGTCGGAACCTGATTGCCGTGTGCCTGAGCGCCCAGCAGTTGTTCGTACGCCGTCGCCGCCCCGTGCGGATCACCGTCGTAGATACCGTCGGAGGCGGCCATCGCATGCACCCTGTCGGGATCGACCGGCACGTGATCGAGAAGCGCCTCACGAGCCTGGACTTCATTCCGCTCGGGATCGCCGGACGGCAGGAACCGTTCGTCGCCCCAGTACAGATCGATCTGCGACCAGTCGATGTCGCCGGGAGCGTCACGCAACTTCTCGAGAAGTGCGATCCCGGTTCCGCCACCCGTCAGCACGATGGATGCGAACCCGCGAGCCTTCTGGGCATCAACGATTGTCGTGACCAGGCGTGCGGCAGCGGCATCGACCAGTTGGCCGGCGTCGGGAAACTTCTCTACGACAACATCACTCATAGGTCACCTTGTCCAACCCAGCCAGAGCTTCTTCGTAGATCTCGTCCGGATCGAGCCGACGCAATTCCTCGGCGAGGCAATCGCGCGTCTCTCGACGACCGAGCGAGACCAGCGAGTCGGGCTGACCGGTGCGGATCAGGGTTGCGGTCGTACCCTCCTGTGGGCGGCTGATGGAGATGCTGCGAGTCTCCAGCTTCAGCTCGACGGTGAGCTCACCCGTACGTCGGATGACCGGACCGTCGATCTTGGCAGCCAACCAACCGGCGAGAATATCCAGTGCCGGTTCGGTTTTGAGACCGGAGACCACCGCTGAGGTGATCTTCTCGTGCGGCGGCTGATCGAGAGCCGACGCGAGCAGTGCGCGCCAGTAGGTGACGCGACTCCAGGCGAGATCGGTGTCACCGGCGGTGTACGACGCGAGTCGTCCCTTGATGGTGGCAGTCGGATCCGGGGCACCGGTGGCGTCGGTGATACGACGGATCGCAAGCTTTCCGACGGGGTCCTTCGCCGGAATCTCGGGTGCCTCGAGGGGCCACCACGCGACTACCGGTGTGTCGGGGAGCAGGAACGGGATGACGACGCTGCTCTCGTGGTCCGCCAGGGGACCGTAGAGGCGCAGCACCACGACCTCAGAGGCGCCGGCATCCCCACCGACGCGGATCTGAGCATCGAGCCGAGGCTCGCTCTGCTCGTCGCCACGCAGAAGCACGATGACGCGGCAGGGGTGCTCACGGCTTGCTTCGTTGGCGGCCTCGATTGCGGCCTCGGCGTTCCCGGTGTCCCTGGTGCAGACGACAAGCGTGAGCACACGTCCCAAGGTGACAGCGCCGCCGGTCTTACGTACCTCGACCAGTTTCTTGCTGACCTGGACCGTGGTGGTGGAGGGCAAATCGAGAATCACTAGGGTCGCCTCCATTCGCGTCCGGTGCGTTGCATCATTTCGTCCGCAGACGGTGGTCCCCACGTTCCAGCCTCGTAGGGTTCCGGCTTGCCGCCGGCTGCCCAGTGTTCGAGGACGGGATCGAGGATTTCCCAAGACAATTCGACTTCGGCATTGACGGGGAAGAGAGACGGCTCGCCGAGCAACACGTCGAGGATGAGTCGCTCGTACGCCTCCGGTGACGACTCGGTGAAAGCCTGACCGTACGAGAAGTCCATGTTGACGTCACGGACTTCCATGCTCGATCCGGGAACCTTCGAGCCGAACCGCATGGTGACGCCCTCGTCAGGCTGCACGCGGATCACGAGTGCGTTCTGGCCGAGATCTTCGGTCATGGTCTTGTCGAACGGCAGGTGTGGTGCGCGCTTGAAGACCACCGCGATCTCGGTGACGCGGCGGCCGAGACGCTTGCCCGTGCGCAGGTAGAACGGCACGCCCGCCCAGCGACGGGTGTCGACCTCGAGGGTGATGGCGGCAAAGGTCTCCGTCGTGGAGTCCGCTGCGAAGCCCTCTTCTTCGAGGAGTCCGACCACCGGCAACCCGCCCTGCCAACCACCTTCGTATTGTCCGCGGGCAGTGGTCTCGTCGAGTGGTTCGGCCAGACGCGTTGCCGAAAGAACCTTGATCTTCTCCGCCTGCAGATTGAGCGGTTCGAAGCTGATGGGTTCTTCCATCGCCGTGAACGCGAGCAATTGGAGCAGGTGGTTCTGGATCACGTCACGGGCCGCGCCGATGCCGTCGTAGTACCCGGCACGCCCACCGAGGCCGATGTCCTCGGCCATCGTGATCTGGACGTGGTCGACGTAGTGCGCGTTCCAGATCGGATCGAACAACTGGTTCGCGAAGCGCAGAGCCAGGATGTTCTGGACCGTTTCCTTGCCGAGGTAGTGGTCGATACGGAAGACCGTGTCCTCGGGGAACACCTTGTTGACGACGGCGTTCAGTTCGCGAGCGCTCTCGAGGTCGTGACCGAACGGCTTCTCGATGACAACTCGTCGCCACTGACCGTCCTCGGCCTGCGCGAGGCCCGACGCCGACAGTTGCTCGAGCACCTGAGGAAACGCGTTGGGCGGAATCGCAAGGTAGAACCCGTGATTGCCGCCGATACCACGTTCGTTGTCGAGGGTGGCCAACGTCTCGGACAGGTTCTGGAAGGCCTCGGCCTCGTCGAAACTGCCCTCCACGAACCGGATACCTTCGGCGAGCCTCTCCCAGACGTCCTGACGGAACTTGGTGCGAGCACCGTCCTTGACTGCTTCGAGGACGACGTTCGCGAAGTCCTCGTCCGTCCATTCACGCCGGGCGAACCCGACCAGAGCGAATCCGGGCGGCAACAGTCCACGGTTGGCGAGGTCGTAGATGGCTGGCATGAGCTTGCGCCTGGCGAGGTCGCCGGTAACACCGAAGATCACCAGGGCACAGGGCCCCGCAATGTGCGGAAGCCGTTTGTCGGTGCTGTCCCGAAGGGGATTCACCCAATCTGATGCCGCCGCGGAATCGCTCACAGGCTCAGCTCTTCTGGGTTGCTGCGCGAAGCTGCTCGGCAGTTGCGTCGAGCAACTCGTTCCAGGACACCTCGAACTTGTCGACGCCCTCGGTCTCGAGGACCTTGAACACGTCCGCAAGATCGATGCCGACAGCTGCGAGCTGATCGAAGACGACCTGCGAGTCCTGAGCGGTGCCCGAAATCGTGTCGCCCGTGATCTCACCGTGGTCGGCGAGAGCGTCGAGCGTCTTCTCCGGCATGGTGTTGACCGTGTTGGGCGCAACCAGCTCGGTGACGTAGAGCGTGTCCGGGTAATCCGGGTTCTTCACGCCGGTCGACGCCCACAGCGGGCGCTGAGCCTTGGCGCCATCGGCCAGGAGAGCCTGGAAGCGCGGCTGCACCTCGAAGATCTGCTGGTACGCGTTGTACGCCAGACGAGCGTTTGCGAGTGCAGCCTTGCCACGAAGCTCGAGAGCTTCCGGCGTGCCGATCGCCGTGAGGCGGTTGTCGATCTCGGAATCCACACGGGAGACGAAGAACGAGGCGACCGACTCGATGGACGAGATGTCGCGGCCGGCAGCCTTGGCGGTGTCCAGACCGTCGAGGTAGGCGCCCATGACAGCTTCGTAGCGCTCGACCGAGAAGATCAAAGTGACGTTGACGCTGATGCCTTCACCGATCACCTTGGCGATGGCGGGGATACCGGCCAGCGTTGCGGGGATCTTGATGAGGACGTTCGGGCGGTCGACGATCTTGTGCAGCTCGATCGCCTGCGCGACAGTCGCGTCGGTGTCGTGCGCCAGACGAGGATCGACCTCGATGGACACGCGGCCGTCGACGCCGTTCGAGGCCTCGAACTGCGGGGCCAGGATGTCGCACGCAGCGCGCACGTCGTCGGTGGTGACGGCCGTGATGGTGGCGTCGACATCGGCGCCGCGCTCGGCCAACTCGCGAACCTGAGCGTCGTAGTCGGAGCCCTTGGACAGTGCCGCCTGGAAGATCGACGGGTTGGTCGTGACACCCACGATCGACTTCGTGTCGATCAGGTTCTGCAGGTTGCCGGACTGGATGCGATCTCGCGAGAGGTCGTCGAGCCAGATGGAAACGCCTGCAGCGGAGAGTTTTTCGGTATTCACGTTCTGTGTCATCGAGATCATCCCTTCACAGATGCGAGGGAGCGCTGCGCGGCTTCGACAGTCGCGTCGGCAGTGATGCCGAACTCCCGGTACAAGGTCTTGTAATCGGCGGAAGCGCCGTAATGCTCGAGCGAGACGGCCTGACCGGCGTCGCCGAGGATGCGCCACCACGGCATTGCGATACCGGCTTCGACGGACACGCGTGCGCGGACGGCGGGCGGAATGACCTCGTCGCGGTACGCCTGATCCTGCTCGAGGAACCAGTCGAGGCACGGCACGGAAACGACGCGGGTTGCGACGCCCTGAGCTTCGAGGGTCTCGCGAGCCTCGGTGGCCAGATGCAGTTCGGAACCGGTCGCAAGCAAGATGACCTCGGGCGAACCGTTGGCAGCGTCGACGAGGACGTAAGCGCCGCGCTTGACGCCTTCGGCAGCCTTCTCCTTGGTGCCTTCGAGAACCGGGATGTCCTGGCGGGTGAGCGCCAGAGCCGTCGGGCCCGTCTTGTTCTCGAGTGCTGCCTGCCATGCGAACGAGGTCTCGTTGGCGTCACCCGGGCGGACGACGGCGAGGTTCGGGATCGCACGAAGAGCAGCGAGGTGCTCGACCGGCTGGTGAGTCGGGCCGTCTTCGCCGAGACCGATCGAGTCGTGGGTCCAGACGTAGGTGACGGCAGTCTTCATCAGTGCAGCCAGGCGAACCGCCGGACGCATGTAGTCGGAGAAGACCATGAAGGTTCCGCCGTACGGACGGGTGGGCCCGTGCAGCGCGATGCCGTTGAGGATCGAGCCCATCGCGTGCTCACGGATACCGAAGTGGAGCGTGCGGCCGTAAGGCTGCGCAGTCCAGTCGCTGGTGGAGATGGAGAAGGGGCCGAACGAATCTGCGCCCTTGATGGTGGTGTTGTTGCTGCCGGCGAGGTCGGCGGAACCGCCCCACAGTTCGGGCAGGATCGGTCCGAGCGCGTTGAGTGCCGAACCGGAGGCCTTGCGAGTCGCAACGCCCTTGGCGTCGGCTTCGTAGGTCGGGAGAGCGTCGGCCCAGCCGGCGGGGAACTCACCGGCGAACAGGCGGTCGAAGAGTTCCTTGCGCTCGGACTCACGTGCGGCCCACGCGTCGAACTCGACCTGCCATGCCTTGTGTGCGTCGGCTCCGCGCGAGACGACCTCACGGGCGTGAGCCAGAGCGTCGGCGTCGACGTCGAAGGACTTGCTCGGATCGAACCCGAGGGCTTCCTTGACCGCGGCGACTTCGTCGGCACCGAGTGCGGAGCCGTGAACGTCGCCGGTGTTCATCTTCTTCGGCGCCGGGAAACCGATGATGGTGCGGAGCAAGATGATGGACGGACGATCGACGACGGCCTTGGCTGCGGCAACCGCGTCGAGGATGCCGGAGACGTTCTCGCCGCCATCGACGTGCTGAACGTGCCAGCCGTACGCCTCGTAGCGCTTTCCGACATCTTCGCCGAGAGCGATGGCGGTGTCGTGCTCGATGGAGATCTTGTTGTCGTCGTAGAAGACGATCAGGTTGCCCAGTTCCTGGACACCGGCGAGTGACGACGCCTCGGAGGTGACGCCTTCCTCGATGTCACCGTCGGACGCGATCACGTAGATGTGATGGTCGAAGGGGGAGGAGCCGACCGGGGTCTCCGGATCGAACAGCCCGCGCTCACGACGCGCAGCCATGGCCATGCCGACTGCGGACGCAAGGCCCTGGCCGAGCGGACCGGTGGTCATCTCGACGCCGACGGTGTGGCCGACCTCGGGGTGACCGGGGGTCAGTGCGCCCCATGTGCGGAGAGCTTCGAGGTCAGCAAGCTCGAGACCGTAGCCCGACAGGTAGAGCTGGGTGTACAGCGTCAAGGACGAATGGCCACAGGAAAGAACGAAGCGGTCACGGCCGACCCATTCTGCATCCGAAGGATCGTGGCGCATGATGCGCTGAAAGAGGGTGTATGCCAACGGCGCCAAGCTCATTGCAGTTCCGGGATGGCCGTTGCCGACCTTCTGAACCGCGTCGGCGGCGAGCACGCGGGCGGTATCGACAGCCTTGGTGTCCAGGTCGGTCCAGTCCGAGGGGTGGACGGGTTGCGTGAGGACGTGGATCTCGTCTGTGATCGACACTGGCAGATGTCTCCTGACATGGTGTACGTGGATTGCGAGGGTGGGGTGTCCCTCCACTGCGTAACCCAGCCTAATGGTCCTGGCTGTCCGGGTCGATTCGGTTCCTCAATGGCTGCGGTCTACCATCGTTCGTAGTAGAGGACAGTGTCAGCAGTGTGTCGTGAACAGTTAGTGCGGTAACGCGTGGTGCAAGGAGAGAACGTGCGGACAGGGCAACAGCCGAGCGGACATGGCTTCGGCAGCCCAGGTGCCGCCCCGCGGGCGACCAATACCGATACGGTGTGGGGTCGCGCAACGGGCAAGGTTCTGGCTTATATCGCGCTCACGAAGCCGCGAGTTATCGAATTGTTGTTGGTGGCAACCATTCCGGCAATGCTGCTGGCCGATCGCGGAACGGTCGACATCGTTCTGATCCTCAGCACCCTCTTCGGTGGCTGGATGGGCGCAGCGAGTGCGAACTCGCTCAACTGCGTCGTCGACGCCGACATCGACAAGGTCATGAAGCGCACCGCGAAGCGTCCGTTGGCCCGCGAGGCGGTGCCGACCCGTAACGCACTCGTCTTCGGACTTCTTCTCGGACTCGCGTCGTTCCTGTGGCTGTGGTGGCGAGCCAACCTCTTGGCCGGCATCCTCGTCGTGATCACGATCGCGTTCTACGTCCTCATCTACACGATGGTTCTCAAGCGTCGCACCTGGCAGAACGTCATCTGGGGTGGCGCAGCCGGATGTATGCCCGTCCTCGTAGGCTGGGCCGCTGTCACCGGGTCTCTGAGCTGGCAGCCCGTCGTGCTGTTCCTGATCATCTTCTTCTGGACGCCGCCGCACACCTGGGCGCTCGCGATGCGATACAAAGAGGACTACAAGGCGGCAGGTGTTCCCATGCTTCCGGTGATCGCCACCGAGGAGCACGTCACCAAGCAGATCCTGTTCTACAGCTGGGCGATGGTCGTCACGACGCTTGTCCTCGTCCCTGCGTCGGGCGTCATCTACGCCGCAATCACCATCGTCGCCGGTGCGTGGTTCCTGCTCATGGCTCATCAGCTGTACCGCAGCGTTCGCGGCGGTGCTCAGGTCAAGCCGCTGCGCCTGTTCCTGCAGTCGAACAACTATCTTGCGATCGTTTTCGTCGGCCTCGCTGTCGACTCGGTTCTCGGACTCCAGACGATCAGCGACATGCTCAGCTGATTCTGCTGTGCGCCTTTATTAACCGCGGGCGGTTAATAAAGGCGCACAGCACTTCGCTAGGGAATCAGAACGATCGACCCGGTCGTTGCTCGACCCTCCAGATCCCGATGGGCTGTTGCCGCGTCGGCGAGGGGATACTCGGCGCCGACGCGAATATCGAGATTCCCGGCCGCAATGGCGTCGAAGACATCACCGGCACGCCAGGTCAGTTCCTCACGAGTGCGAATGTGATGCGCGAGCGTGGGACGCGTCAGGAACAGCGAACCCGATGAATTGAGCCGCTGCGGATCTACGGGCGGAACGGGTCCACTGGCCGCACCGAACAATGCGACAGTGCCGCGAATACGGACGGAAGCCAGGCTCGAATCAAAAGTTGTCGCGCCGACGCCGTCGTATGCCGCCGCTACTCCTTCGCCGCCGGTCAACTCCCGGACTCGCGCTGCGATGTCCTCGTCGTACCGCAGGACCTCCGAGGCACCGGCGCCGCGCGAGAGTTCTTCCTTCGCATCCGACGACACAGTCGTGATGACCTTCGCCCCGAGGCTGACGGCCATCTGCGTCAGGATCAACCCGACGCCGCCCGCGCCTGCGTGCACGAGCACGGTGTCGCCGCTCTGGATCGGATACGTCGACTTAGCGAGGTAGTGTGCCGTCATCCCCTGCAGGAGCGCCGACGCTGCGGCCGATGCCGGGACACCGTCGGGCACTTTCACGGCGACTGCGGCGGGAACAGCCACCTTCTCGGCGTAGCTGCCCGTGGCGGCCGCCCACGCGACACGGTCACCAGCGGCGAATTCGGTGACGTCGGAACCGACAGCTTCGACCACGCCGCTGCCTTCGTCGCCGGGAATGTAGGGGAGCGGACGCTTGTACTGGCCCATTCGGAAATACGTGTCGATGAAATTGATGCCGATCGCTTCGGTCCTGACGAGTAGATCGCCTGGGCCGGGTGTCGGTTCGGGTTGTTCGGTCAGAGTCAGAACCCCTGGTCCGCCGGTCTCGGTCACGTAGATGGCTCGCATGGTTTCTGTTCTACACCCGAGACGGCCGACGCTCAGTCCATGCCTGGTGTCGCTTCCGGGCTACCGACCAGTATTGTCGAGTCATGAGCACCGATACCGAGAAGTCGGACGCCACCCCGTCCGCGCCGGAACTGCCGAAGTCCACGGTGAACGCCATCACCAAGTTCGTCGCCGAGCACGGCGGTACCGCCAGCGCCGTCATTCAGCCGGTCGGCCTGGCCGGCGTTCGCATCACTCTCGTGGGTGCCGACGGCATCCTCGGTGATCAGGTCGTCGAGGACCTCGCCACGGCCAATGCCGTCGTTGCGTCCTTCGACACCGTCACCGTTGCCGAGTGGGAGCGTGAGCTGACGAGCATCGTCACCCCCCAGGAAGGTCACTTCAAGAAGATGGCCGGTTGGGTCGCCAACCAGACTCGGTTCCCGAAAGCACGCAACGAAGCCTGAAATGACGTGTGGGGCGTAGGAACACTTCTTGGTGTTCCTACGCCCCACACGTGTCTTGAAGCGTCAGAGAGCCGGTATCGGCGAATCGGTCGGCGTGTACTGGCGGGTCTTACCCGCAGCCCAAACTGCCGCGGTCGCAGCCGTGCACAGTCCCGCACCGGCGACGTGAAAGACGACCAGCACTGCCGGTACGTCGGTGAAGTACTGAACGACACCGATGAGTGCCTGAGCGACGATGAGAGCCAGCAAGACCTTCAGGCGGATCTTCACAGCCGGGGATGTCCCGACTGCATACAGGCCGAAGGTCAGGCCCACCACCAAGGCCAGATAGCCGACCAACAGTTGCGAGTGCAGATGAACCAGGGTCACGATCTCGACCTCAAGGCGAGGCACAATCCGATCCATATTCTTGTCACCCGCGTGGGGGCCCGCACCCGTTACGAGGGTGCCGGCGACCAGCACGCCGGCCAGCGCGACTGCGGACAGCGCGGTCAGCCAGCGAAGCGGCTTCGGCATCACGATCAGCGTTGTTGCCTCGTCGGGTTCCGCGATCTTCGCGTACATCACCGTGGCAACCCAGACCATTAGCATCGACGCCACCAGGTGAATGGCGACGGTCCACCACAGCAGACCGGTTCGGACCGTGATACCGCCGATCACTGCCTGAACGACAGTGCCGAGCGGCATCATCCAGGCATAGATCAGGACTTCATTCCGTCGACGAGCACGAGTCACCGCGAGCACGATCGCGGCGGCGACGATGACGACCAGGAAGGTCAGCAGGCGGTTGCCGAACTCGACGGCTTGGTGAAGTACTGCGACCTCGCCATGGCCGACCGGGACGAAGCTGCCGGGGAAGCACTGCGGCCACGTCGGGCAACCGAGCCCAGACGCGGTCACGCGAACCACCGCGCCGGTGACAGCGATGCCGCCCTGCGTCAGGATCACGATGAACGCGATGATTTTCTGCGTTTTCAGCGAGGGGAGAGGTAGTCGATCCACCAAGCGTAAAAATCCGGCATACACACGATTCACCACGCCAACAATCGTAGTTCCCCATCAACTACACAGTGTCGTTGGGGCCAGCTCGCTCCGCGCCTGCCCCGCGTCGTTAAGGGCAGGCGTTGAAGCAGGCGCGAAGCGAGCTGCCCCGCGTCGTCGGGACCAGCTCGCGTCAGTTCGCGCGAACGCGCACGATTCCCGAGATCGTTCCCTGGAAGTACTCGCCAGACTCGGTGATGAGTGCCGACATCTGCAGGGTGTCGTTGAGGATCGTCGACGGCAGGGGAGTCGAACCGATCTGTGACCCGTCCTTCGAGTCGATCACCGCGAACGAGTACCCGTCGAGCGGAGAGGTGCTCGGATTACCGTCCCGCGTGACGGTGTAGATCGAGCCGTCCGCCGTCGAGAGGTGCGGTACCGCGGAGCTACGAATCGTGTTGTCCCACACGACATGGCAGCCGACCGGATCGATGTCGACCCGGGTCATTCCGCCGTTGAAGGGTGCCGTGGCGGGGACCGCTGGACCGGCACCGTCAGGAGTCGTGGGGTACGGGTATCCGTAAGTACCGGCCACGTAGACCGAATGACCGATGCCGACGGGGGAGTTCTCGCTGCCACTCGGTGAGCCGTCCTTGCTGGCCGCGGACAACACCGGCTGCGTGCACACCTCGGCGCCCGTGTCAGCGCGATAGACATGCAAGCTCACTGTCGGGTGGGCGTTGTCGACGATGGTCAAGAAATCGCTGCCCGTCGACGGGCCGAAGTATGTCGGAGTCGATCCGGTTCCCCAGCTGAGCTGACCCGGATTGCGGGCCGGCCCGCGGTCGTACGGCTGACGCCAGTCGATGACGACCTCGTCGCCACTTCGCTTCAGTTGGTAGAGCGCGTGGGTCGTTGCGACGGCAGTGCCCGTCGGGGAGGTGGAGATGCTGTTCTGCACCTGCTCACCCTCGGGGAGCGCAATGCTGTGCGCGATTCGATCCGTGCCGACATACCCGACGGTGCCGTGCCCGGTGGCGAACCAGACATTGCCGTCCCAATCCGGGGCGAGACCGGTGACGTTGTCGTCGGCGGCAACCGCACCACTGAGATCGATGACATCCGCGAGTTCCAGCCGCCAACTGCCGTCCGGATTCTGCGCATGGGAAATACGGACCAGTTGACGGTTTCCGTCGACGGCTACGAGACGGTTCTCGTTGTCGAGGTAGGCGTAGACGCCGCCGAGCAGGCTGCCCTTCGCGAGCGGCAGTTGCGCGACCGACCGTCCCAAGGGTGTGGCGTCGGCCTTCGGATCGATCAAATGGATGGTCGGGATCTGGCCGATCATCGTCGTGCAGAGCGAGACGATCATGCCGTCGGACCCCTGGAGGACCGTCGGGCAGGCGGCCATCATCGGGAAAGCTGTCACCTCGTGTGGGCCGGCTCCTGGACCAGGCAGCGGCGTGACGTCGGACGAGCCCGCGTCACCGTGCATGGTGGAAGTACCGACGGGACCGAGGTGCGGATTTGCAGGTGCGAGTGGACCGGACACCGAAGGGGTCGCCGTTGCGGGTCCGGCACACAACATCACTGTTGCGGCCACACAGCCGACGATCTGAGCTGTCCGTCGTGTACTCACGTGAACTTGAACCACCTTGCTGCGCAGACTCCGGCCACTGCGGCCCAGACGAGAAGTACGAGAATCGAGAACCAGTCCATCGAGGTGTCGAGGGCCGCTTCGAGTGCGTGTGCCAGTGCGCCGGACGGAACAATGCGCACCAGCGTGTGAACAGCGGTCGGGAGTTCACCGCTGGCGAAGACCACACTGCCGATGCCCACCATGATGAACCACAGGATGTTGGCGAGCGCGAGAACGATTTCTGCTCGCAAAGTACCGCCGAGCAGGAGGCCAAGCGCGGCAAATGTGACAGTACCGATGGCAATGACCACTGCGCCGAGTACAAGTTCGACGAACGACGGACGCCACCCCAACGCCAAACCGATAGCGCCGAGCAACAGCGACTGCAGCGCCACGACGATGATGACGGCAGCGCTCTTGCCTGCGATGATTCCCCACCGCGGTAGCGGAGTTGCACCGAGTCGTTTGAGCGCGCCGTATCGGCGATCGAATCCGACGGCGATGGCCTGTCCGGTGAACGCCGTCGACATCACGGCAACCATCATGACACCAGGGAGCACGGTATCGACCCGAGAATCGCCCAAATCGCCGATCGGAAGTAGACACAGTCCGATGAGCAGGGTGATCGGGATGAACATGGTGAGCAGCAATTGCTCACCGTTGCGGAGCAGAAGTGTCAGCTCCAGTTTGGTCTGCGCCGCCAGCATCTTGGCCGCCGAATTGGGGCGGGGATCCGGCGAGAAGGTGCCTGGCTCGAAGCGGTTCTCGGCGAGCCGCCGGTCTCGGGCAACGCTGATGGGACTGCTCTGGCCGTTCGACGCTGTTTCGTTCATGACCTTGATCTCCGTCATCCCCTCAGTTCCCGGCCCGTCAATTCGAGGAAGACGTCTTCCAGACTCCGTTGATCGACGCGAATGTCGTTGATCAGCACGTCCTGATCGGCACACCACGTCGCAACTGTTGCCACGGTTGCCGGATCGATTGCACCTTCGACGACGTAGGTGCCTGGGTTGGATTCCTCGATGCGGAACCCGGCGAGTGAACCGGCCAGCGAATCGAGGCTCAAACCGGGAACCGTCGTCAGACGGAGTTGTCCTTCGGCGCCCTTGCTGGTGACCTCGGCCGGCGTTCCCGACGCGACGATCTTGCCGTGGTCGATGATGACCAGTTCGTCGGCGAGTGCTTCGGCCTCGTCCATGAGGTGTGTGGTGAGCAGGACGCTCACGCCGTCACGTCGCAGAGCGTCGATGAGTTCCCACACGAGCAGGCGCGCCTGAGCGTCGAGCCCAGCGGTGGGTTCGTCCAGAAATACCAATTCGGGGCGGCCGACCAGCGCGCACGCCAGTGACAGTCGTTGCTGCTGGCCTCCGGAGAGACGGCGGTACGGGGTCTTGCGCGCATCGGTGAGGCCGAGTTTGGAAAGGAGCCAGGCGGGATCGAGCGGGTCGGCCGAGTATGCGGCCACGAGGTCGAGCATTTCCCCGGCCTTGGACCCGGGGTACGCGCCGCCGCCCTGCAGCATGACGCCGATTCGCGAGCGGACTTCACCGGAGTCGGCGATGGGGTCGAGACCGAGCACTCGAACCGTGCCGGCATCGGGGGTGACAAACCCTTCGCACATCTCGACGGTGGTTGTCTTACCGGCTCCGTTGGGGCCGAGCAGGGCAACGACCTGGGCCGTCTCGACAGTGAGATCGATACCGTCGACGGCTCGAACACCGTCGAAGGACTTGACGACACCCTGGATCTGTACCGCCGGCGTAGACGATCTGGAGGCTCTCGAGGTCACGGGGAATCAGCGTAAGCCCCCGCCGAGTTGTCTTCGTCTACCGGTCCGCCTTTCGTGATCTCCGCTACTGGCTTGTCGCTACGCCAGGGGAGTGAATTGCGGGTGAAGACGATGAGCGTTCCGGCGGTGAGGATGGTCGCGATGACGGCCTGCACGATCATGAACGGAAGGTATTCGGCGCCGTTGGACATCAACATGACGCTGACGATCGAGGTGAAGACGACGGCAGGGATGCGGAAAATCGGTGCGGTGGCCCACGCCGCCAACGGAAGGATCGCCCACAGCAGGTACCACGGCTGAACGACGGGGAACAGGAGAACGATCGCTCCGAGTGCGATGCCGAGTCCACCGACCGGGTGTATGCGGCCCATGTACACCGAGATCATCATCCGTGCGGTGACGAGCATGGCGACGAGAGTTGCGATGGGCCGCGTGATCGTGAGGATCGCCGTCGTGTGATCGCCGAGTCCGAGTAGTACACCGGCCAATCCCGTGCCGACGCCCAGGAGCGTCGGGATGGACATCCAACTCCGGACTGCGGTGGCGGTGTCGAGGGTGTTGATCCAACCCATACCGAGCCCACTGGCCACGCTGATGACAAACGTGACGACAGCGGCAACGACGCCCAGGAGAATCGCGGCTCCCGCCAGGGCTTTCCAGGTTCCACCCCAACGCCGAGCCAAGGCCATGCCGACAAATCCCAGCGCAAGCAAGGACGGAATTTTGACCGTCGACGACAACGCGATCAATCCAGATCCCGCAATGAGATAGAACAGCGCTCGCCCACGGATCGGCCCGGACCCTTCGACTGCGCGGAGGGCGATCTCGATTCCGGCGAGCATCAACCCGAGCATGAGGGCTTCGTTGTGGATGCCGGCCACCAAGTGGAAGAGCAACAGCGGGTTCGCGGCACCGAGCCAGAGCGAACTGACGGCAGAGACACCGCATCGCTTGGCCAGTCGAGGTATCGCCCACACGATGAGCGCGACGCCGGCCAATGCGAGCAAGCGGTGCAAGAAGATTCCGGCCACGATGTTGTCGCCGGTCAGTGAGCTGATCCCGCGTCCCAGCCACAGGAAGAACGGACCGTACGGAGCCGGGGTGTCGCGCCAGATCGTCGGAACCGTGCGGGTGAGAACGTGGTCGACGCCCAGTGCCGCCTTGGGGCCGATGGCGTACGGATCGAGTCCACGGGCCGCGATTTCGCTTTGTGCCAGATACGAGTAGACGTCGCGGCTGAACATCGGCGGTGCGACCGAGAGCGGCAGGATCCACAGCAGGAGTGTGCGGTCCAACTGGGAACGGGTCATGCGCCGCGGTGCGCCGGAACGGCTGCGTATGTCCCCGACTGCAAATCGGCCCATCATCAGCCAGGCGAGAACGACGAGCACGGTTCCGGTCATCGTCATGGTGAGTGAGACCGTCGGCATACGTCCGGGAAGGCTGAGGACTCGAAGTCCTGCGGTCGGATTCTGCAGGACGGGTTGTGCGCCGGCGCCGAGCGCTCCGACTGCCATCAAGACCGCGCCGGTCGCGCCGAATCGGCGGATCCCTCGCAGTTGTGCGGTTTCCTTCGCGTTCAGGCCCGGGCGCTCGTCCTCGTCGCCGTGCAGCACCGCGGCCATACTCTGCCGGGGAGCGGATCCGAAAGGTCGAACGCCGATTGTGGAAAGCGCGAGTGCCTTGGGTTTTTCCAGCAGGATCGCGCGCGCCGATCGCGCGGTCGTCGTCTTCTCGGGGGTCTGCGGCACACCAGGCAGCGTAGCTGCTCCATCCAGCCGGACAGACAAGCACAAACAACGTACGTTGTCCGGATATTCCCGAATGTAATGCAGGTTGCCCTTAGTAGACCTGCGAAAAGAATTCCGTCACACTTGTGTTGTGAAAAGAAATGCGTCAGACCCACGAAGCAAGGAAGTTGCAGGTCAGCCCACTGTAGCGGCCTCGCCGAGTGCTGCCGCAAATCCGGTTACGGTGAGCGTCGAAGGTCAGACGCGGGCGGCAGTGGTCAAGCTGCTACTCGAAGAAGGCCCCATTACCGCCTCCGAAATCGGCACACGCCTCGGTTTGAGTGCCGCAGGTGTCCGACGTCACTTGGATGCGTTGATCGAGTCGGGCGAAGCCCGTACCGCTTCGGCGTCGTCGCTGCGTCAGCGCGGACGAGGTCGTCCCGCCAAGCAGTTCCAGATCACCGCGACCGGTCGCGGCCGCCTCGGCCACACCTACGACGATCTGGCGGGAGCCGCGATGCGGCAACTCCGTGAAATCGGCGGAGACGCGGCAATCGAGGAGTTCGCCAAGCGTCGGGTCCAGGCGATCGTCGGAGACGTCGAACCGGCTGATCCGACAGATGTCGACAACGTCGAGGCGACAGCGGACGCAATCGCCGAAGCCTTCAACTCGGTGGGGTTCGCAGCGTCGACCCGGCCGGTCGGCAACGGCGTGCAGATCTGCCAACACCATTGCCCGGTTTCCCATGTGGCAGAAGAGTTTCCGGAACTGTGCGAGGCAGAGCAGCAAGCATTCCGGCAATTGCTCGGGACTCATGTTCAGCGTCTGGCGACCATCGCCAACGGTGACTGCGCCTGCACGACGCACGTGCCCCTCGTGTCCACCGGGAGTAGATGACCGGACCACAGTGTTCTACAGAGCGTTGCCACCGTGCAGCGTTCGAATAGAGATTTTTCAGCTAGTTCTTCAAAGTCAGAACTGCTCGACCACAGCGACCAGCCCTCGCTGAACCCGAGCAGCCGTCAAGAAACAAGACTCCGGAAGGAGCTCGCATGACCGTCACATCAGACCAGGCGACTACCACTGCGGCAGCAGGCACCGAGCCGCTCACGCAGGAAGAGACCATCGCGTCCCTCGGTCATTACGGCTACGGCTGGTCCGATTCCGACGAAGCCGGAGCCAGCGCGCAGCGCGGGTTGTCCGAGGCTGTCGTGCGGGACATCTCCGCCAAGAAGAGCGAGCCCGAGTGGATGCTCGACATCCGCCTCAAGGCGCTGCGCACCTTCGACAAGAAGCCGATGCCGAACTGGGGCAGCGACCTCGAAGGTATTCACTTCGACAACATCAAGTACTTCGTCCGGTCCAGCGAGAAGCAGGCCGAGTCGTGGGAAGACCTGCCCGAGGACATCAAGAACACGTACGACAAGCTCGGCATCCCCGAGGCGGAGAAGCAGCGCCTCGTTGCCGGCGTCGCAGCTCAGTACGAGTCCGAGGTCGTCTACCACTCGATCCGTGAGGACCTCGAGGAGCAGGGCGTCATCTTCCTCGACACGGACACCGGTCTCAAGCAGCACCCGGAGCTGTTCAAGGAGTACTTCGGATCGGTCATCCCGGCCGGCGACAACAAGTTCTCCGCGCTGAACACCGCCGTGTGGTCCGGTGGCTCGTTCATCTACGTTCCGCCGGGAGTCCACGTGGACATCCCGTTGCAGGCGTACTTCCGCATCAACACCGAGAACATGGGTCAGTTCGAGCGCACCCTGATCATCGTCGACGAAGATGCCTCCGTGCACTACGTCGAGGGTTGCACCGCGCCGATCTACAAGTCCGATTCACTGCACTCGGCCGTCGTCGAGATCATCGTGAAGAAGGGCGGCCAGTGCCGCTACACGACCATCCAGAACTGGTCCAACAACGTCTACAACCTGGTGACCAAGCGCACCAAGGTCGAGGCAGGCGGATCCATGGAGTGGGTCGACGGCAACATCGGCTCCAAGGTCACCATGAAGTACCCGGCCGTGTGGCTGATGGGCGAGTACGCCCGCGGTGAGGTTCTCTCCGTTGCGTTCTCCGGCGAGGGCCAGCACCAGGACACCGGCGCCAAGATGCTCCACCTCGCGCCGCACACGTCCTCGACCATCATCAGCAAGTCTGTCGCCCGTGGTGGTGGACGTGCGTCGTACCGCGGTCTGGTGCAGGTCAACAAGGGTGCCCACGGCTCCAAGTCGACCGTCAAGTGTGACGCTCTGCTGGTCGACCAGATCAGCCGAAGCGACACCTACCCGTACGTCGACATCCGCGAGGACGACGTCACCATGGGTCACGAGGCCACCGTCTCCAAGGTCAGTGACGATCAGCTCTTCTACCTGATGAGCCGCGGACTGACCGAGGACGAGGCGATGGCCACCATCGTGCGTGGATTCGTCGAGCCCATCGCGAAGGAACTCCCGATGGAGTACGCGCTCGAGCTCAACCGCCTTATCGAACTTCAGATGGAAGGGGCTGTGGGTTAGTGACCACGCCAGAGACCGGAGTCATCGGAGCTGTTGCCGGGGAGAACCCGACCGCTCCTGTAAAGGGTGCAGCCACAGGCTCACCTATCACGAACAAGGGCGAGCAGTTCTCCTCGTTCGACGTCAATGCATTCGAGGTTCCCGGCGGACGTGACGAGATCTGGCGGTTCACCCCGCTGCGTCGTCTCCGGGGACTGCATGACGGCAGCGCCGTCGCCAACGGACAGGTCACCGTCGAGGTCGACGGGGGAAGTGACATCACCGTCGAGACCGTCGGCCGTGACGACGCGCGTCTGGGCAAAGCCGGCGTTCCCGCTGATCGCATTGCAGCGCAGGCGTATTCGAGCTTCGAGACTGCAACGGTCATCTCGGTGGGCGCCGAGGTCGAGGTCGAGAAGCCAGTCGTGGTCACCATGACCGGCCCCGGAGTCGACAACGTCGCCTACGGACACACCCAGATTCACCTGGCACAGTTCGCCAAGGCGACGTTCGTGATCGACCAGCGCGGCAGCGGAACCTTCGCGGAGAACATCGAATTCGTTCTCGGTGACAGTTCGCAGCTGACCGTGGTGGCCATCCAGGACTGGGCGGACGACGCAGTTCACGTGACGTCACACCACGCTCGCCTGAATCGCGACGCAGTGCTTCGATACACCTCGATCAGCCTGGGCGGCGACCTGGTTCGCCTGTCCGCCACCGTCAAGTACGACGGACCGGGCGGCGACGCCGAACTGCTCGGCCTGTACTTCGCCGACGCCGGCCAGCATCTGGAACAGCGTCTGCTGGTGGATCATTCGCAGCCCAACTGCAAGTCCAACGTGGTCTACAAGGGTGCGCTTCAGGGCGATCCCGGATCCGGCAAGCCCGACGCGCACACCGTGTGGATCGGCGACGTTCTCATCCGCGCCGCAGCGGAGGGCACCGACACGTTCGAGCTCAACCGCAACCTGGTGCTGACCGACGGCGCCCGCGCCGACTCGGTTCCGAACCTCGAAATCGAGACCGGTGAGATCGTCGGTGCCGGCCACGCAAGTGCAACGGGACGTTTCGACGACGAGCAGCTGTTCTACCTGCGTGCTCGTGGTATCCCGGAGGATCAGGCTCGTCGTCTGGTCGTACGTGGGTTCTTCCACGAAATCATCAACAAGATCGCTGTTCCCGAGGTGCGCGATCGCCTCGAAGCCGCAGTCGAAGCCGAACTCGCAGCCGTCGGCTCCTGACCGCCCCGCCTGCGACACCACCCCGTCGCTACGCTCGCCCGCCTCATCTTGAAGGAATTTCATGTCTACCAGTGACAACACCACCACCTCGGTCCTCGAGGTTCGTGACCTGCACGTCGAGGTCGCCAACTCCGATGCCAACGCCGAGCCCATCCAGATCCTCAAGGGCGTCGACCTGACGGTCCGCTCGGGGGAGACCCACGCGATCATGGGCCCCAACGGCTCCGGCAAGTCGACTCTGTCGTACGCCATCGCCGGTCACCCCAAGTACCAGGTCACGTCCGGCTCCATCACCCTCAACGGTGAAGACGTCCTCGCAATGAGCGTCGACGAGCGTGCACGTGCCGGGCTCTTCCTGGCGATGCAGTACCCCGTCGAGGTTCCCGGCGTTTCCATGTCCAACTTCCTGCGCACCGCCGCCACGGCCGTGCGAGGCGAGGCTCCCAAGCTGCGCCACTGGGTCAAGGAAGTCAAGGAAGCCCTCAGCGAGCTCGAGATCGATCCCTCGTTCATCGAGCGCTCGGTCAACGAAGGCTTCTCCGGTGGCGAGAAGAAGCGCCACGAGATCCTGCAGTTGGGCATGCTCAAGCCGAAGATCGCGATCCTCGACGAGACCGACTCCGGCCTCGACGTCGACGCTCTGCGCACCGTCTCCGAAGGCGTCAACCGCTACAAGGAGCGCGAGAACGGCGGCGTTCTGCTGATCACGCACTACACGCGCATTCTGCGCTACATCAACCCCGACTTCGTTCACGTGTTCGTCGGTGGCCGCATCGTCGAGTCGGGTGGACCGGAGCTGGCCGACGAGCTCGAGACCAACGGCTACGTTCGTTTCACCGCGGACACCGCAGCTACCCAGGGAGCGTAATCACGATGACCACCTCGGTGCGCGAGCTCGACGTCACAGCGGTTCGGGCCGACTTCCCGATCCTGGCGCGAACCGTGCGCGACGGAAAACCTTTGGTGTACTTGGATTCCGGCGCTACCTCGCAGCGTCCGGTCCAGGTTCTCGATGCCGAACGGGACTTCCTGACCACGTGTAACGCGGCAGTACACCGGGGTGCTCATCAGCTCGCAGAAGAGGCGACGGACGCGTACGAGAATGCTCGCGCCACCATCGCTTCTTTCGTGGGCGCGGATTCGGACGAGTTGGTGTTCACCAAGAACGCCACCGAGGCTCTCAATCTGGTGACCTACGTTCTCGGTGACGATCGCTTCGACCGCCATGTCGGTCCTGGCGACGAAATCGTCATCACCGAACTCGAACACCACGCCAACCTCGTTCCCTGGCAGGAACTTGCGCGCCGAACCGGTGCGACGCTCAAGTGGTACGGCGTCACCGACGACGGCCGGATCGATCTCGATTCGCTGGAGCTGACAGACGCGGTGAAGGTCGTTTCGTTCACCCACCAGTCCAACGTGACCGGCGCGATCGCGCCCGTCGAGGAATTGGTGCGACGAGCACGCGCCGTCGGTGCACTCGTCGTGCTCGACGCGTGCCAGTCGGTGCCTCACATGGCCGTCGACTTCCACGAACTGGGAGTGGACTACGCGGCGTTCTCGGGCCACAAGATGCTCGGCCCTTCGGGGGTCGGAGTTCTCTACGGCCGTCGTGAACTGCTGGCAGCGATGCCTCCGTTCATCACCGGCGGGTCGATGATCGAGACGGTCACCATGGAGGTCAGCACCTACGCGCCGCCGCCTCAGCGTTTCGAAGCCGGCGTCCCGATGACCTCACAGGTGGTCGGACTGGGCGCTGCCGTGGATTACCTGAACACCTTCGGGATGGACGCCGTCGCCGCGCACGAGCACGTGTTGGTGGAGGCTGCTCTCGAAAAGTTGTCGGCGATCGAAGGTCTGCGCATCATCGGACCGCAGACGTCCGAGAACCGCGGCGGAGCGATTTCCTTTGTCGTGGACGGTATTCACGCCCACGACCTCGGACAGATCCTCGATGACGAGGGTGTCGCGATCCGCGTCGGACACCATTGCGCGTGGCCGCTGCACCGTAAGTTCGGTGTCGCTGCGACGGCCCGTGCGTCGTTTGCGCTCTACAACACCACCGCGGAAATCGATGTTCTCGTTGCAGCGATCAAGCGTGCGCAGGAATTTTTCGGTGTCGCAGGGGAGTTGAACTGAATCATGCGCATGGAGCAGATGTATCAGGAAGTGATCCTCGATCACTACAAACATCCGCACGGCCGCGGACTCCGTGAGCCGTTCGGCGCCGAGGTGCACCACGTCAACCCGACGTGTGGCGACGAGGTGACGTTGCGCGTCCAGATCTCCGAGGACGGAACGGTCTCCGACGTCTCGTACGACGGTCAGGGTTGTTCGATCAGCCAGGCGTCGACGTCGGTGCTGAACGACCTCGTCATCGGGATGCAGGTCACCGACGCACTGAAGACGGTGACGGCGTTCAACGAGATGGTGAGCAGTCGGGGCACCGTCGAGGGGGACGAGGACGTTCTCGGCGACGGCATCGCGTTCGTCGGTGTCTCGAAGTACCCGGCACGCGTGAAGTGCGCCTTGCTCGGATGGATGGCATTCAAGGATGCTGTAGTCCAGATTGTCGACGGCAGTGCTGTGACGACGGCGGACAGCAGCAGTGAATTGGTCGACACGACTGAAGGACAGGGATCATGACCGAGACACAACCAGTGCAGGACGCCGAGGTCGGCGCTCCGGTGAATCCGAATCCCGATTCCACTGCGGAATTCGGTGGCGCACAGGGCAGTGGCACTGTCCCGTCGCCTGAGCGACTCGACGAACTCGAAGAAGCGATGCGCGACGTCGTCGACCCCGAACTGGGAATCAACGTCGTCGATCTCGGCTTGGTCTACGGACTCTTCGAAGACGACGGTGTCGTCACGATCGACATGACTTTGACGTCGGCGGCGTGCCCGTTGACCGACGTGATCGAGGACCAGGCGCGCGGCGCACTTGTGCGTAGCGATCTGTGTACCGATATGAAGATCAACTGGGTGTGGTTGCCGCCGTGGGGACCGGACAAGATCACCGAAGACGGACGCGAGCAACTGCGCGCACTCGGCTTCACGGTCTGACAAGCAACCTCGGCACGATCAACTGAATACATTTCACCGGAGCGTCGGTGCCCGTTCGTCGGGTACCGGCGCTTCGGTTTGTTATATAGGGCCGTTTTAGCCATGATATTCAGGACAATAGTCCCAAATGGTTGTTTGATGAATATTTGCTGGAAGCTGACTGATCGGTAACATCGCAGCTGATTGTCACGATGTGATCTCCGGCGGGCGATTTGCCAGTTTCCACCCGAGCTTTCCAATGTATTCGTCTCATTTCGAAGTGCCCCGATCAGTTCGAAGCGTCCAGCGGACGCATATACCTGTTTGCATCATGATCAAGTTGTAAGAGGGAGATTCGTGTGGATGGCAGTCCCGACCGAGGAATCGTTTCCGCAGCTCGTCCGGACGACGAACTCACCTTCCCTCTTTCTGCCGCGCAACTTTCCCTGCTTGTCGCACAACAGCTTCGACCCGAGATTCCCGTCAGCATCGCTCAGTACGTCGACGTGGACGGCCCGCTCGACATCGAGCTGCTGACCGCTGCCAGTAAACAGACCGGCCGTGAGATCGGCTCCGGATACCTGCGCCTGGTCGAGGTGGACGGGGTTGCGCGTCAGTGGCTCGATCTCGACATGGACGACTCCCTCGACGTGGTCGACCTGCGCGCCGAATCCGATCCGGAATCGGCGGCGCGAGAATGGATGCGCAAAGAGCACACTGCTGCCATCGATCCGTTCACCGATCGCCTGGTCAGGCTGGCAGTCCTGGTGCTTCGCGACGACCATTACTACTGGTACAGCCGTATTCATCATGTGGCGCTCGACGGTTTCGGCGCGATGTCGATGATGAACCGCACAGCCGAGATCTACACCGCCGCGGTGCGGGATCTGCCAGTTCCCCCAGCGGTAACTGCCCCCCTCCAATCGTTGGTGAAGGCAGAGGCCGACTATCTGGGCTCTTCCCGGTGGGAACGCGATCGCGACTACTGGAACACCAAGATGGCCGACAAGCCGGGCGGAACCTCGCTCGCGTCCTCGACTGCTCCGTCGCAGGCATGGTCACGCCTACGGTCGGCGACGGTACCTACGGAACTGCGAAGCTCCCTCGAAAGGCTTGCCGTCGCTCACCACGTGACTACGTCGTCAGTGGTGATCGGTGCACTGGCGGCTTACCTCGCCCGGGCCACCGGGACCCGCGACGTGGTCCTCAGCTTGCCGGTCTCGGGGCGGACGACAAAAGCTGCTCGCCGGTCCGGCGGAATGATGTCGAACGTCGTCCCGATACGTGCGAGTGTCGATCCGCACTTCGCGGTGGGAGACTTGCTGCACGAGGTGAAGATCGAACTCACCGGCGCACTGCGTCATCAGAAGTACCGCCACGAGGACCTGCGACGCGACCTCAACGCCGGTGATCACAGCATCGCCGACGGACGCGGCTTCCACGGGCCGTTGATCAACCTCATGCTGTTCCACTCGGGAATCACTCTCGGGGACGCGCACGGCGAACTGAACGTGATCTCGACCGGGCCGATCGAAGACCTCTCGGTCAACGTCTATCAGACTTCCGCAGCCGAAGAGATCCAGATCGACTTCGCCGCGAACCCAGACCTCTACACCAACGAGGACATCACGCGTCACCACCGACGTTTCCTCGAATTCCTCGAATTGTTCTGCGCTGCGGAATCGGGAACTCGATTGATGGACATCGACCCGGACGCCGCGGGGAAGTGGATCGCCGAAGTTCAACACGCCCGCAACGTCGAGTACTGGTCTTCGACATTGTCGAACCCCGCCGAGGATCTGGGTTTGCCGGTCGTCGCCGGATCCGGTCGGACGTCCACGCCCCTCGAGATCGAGGCCGACCTCTGCCGCCGCCTCGAGACGATGGCGACGACGATGAACACGAGTCTGTTCGTGCTGTTCCAGTCTGCGATGGCGGGACTGCTGCGCCGCGTCGGTTCGGCTGACGAGGTGTCGATCGGCGTCTCGGTCCGCGGGTACGGTGCCTCGAACCCGGACGATTTCGTCTCGATGTTCGCCAACCAGTTGGTGCTTCGCTCGACGGTGTCGAACACCATGACGCTCAACGACCTGGTCGGTGCGGTGGACACCGTCGCAATCGAAGCTTTCGAACACGCAGACATTCTTCTGTCTTCGGTGACCGCCGCACTCGGTGACGGCCGCTGGGTGGAGACGGGCCCGTTGTTCCGGGCGATGGTCTGCTTCGAGGAGCCGCTGGATGCTCACCCGAGATTTCCGGGGCTCATGGTCGGTGCGCCTATCGGATCGGATCTGGCCACCGTGCCCGAACTGTTTGTCTCCCTGGCGATTCCGACTGGTGAGCATGCCGAATTCGATCAGCCGATCTCCGGTGTTCTGGATTGGCTCGGCACGAAGGAGCAAGCCGAGGACCTCGCCGACCGTTATCTACGAATCTTGACCGCGATGGTCGGTGCTCCGCACTCGGCACTCGGCTCAGTGGATCTACTCCGCCCGGACGCGCGCCAGGCGCTGGTGCCGCCCGTTCTGCCGATTACCCCGGTCCGAACACTCTCCGACATCCTTTCCGACCGCATTCGGGCGACCCCGGAAGCGATCGCCGTTGTCGCAGGTAGCGAGCGCGTGTCGTACCGCGAACTCGATCGACGATCGAATCAGTTGGCGCGCAAGCTCGTCGAGCATGGCGTGCAATCCGAGTCGTTGGTCGGAATCATGCTGCCGAAATCGGTGGACATGATCGTTGCCGCTGTCGCGGTAGTGAAGGCCGGCGGCGGATACCTCCCACTCGATCGTGCGCACCCCGCCGAGCGTTTGGCATACGTGGTCGAGGATGCGCAACCGGTGTGCGTCATCTCCGATTCCACTTTCCCGAACTCCGCCTTCCCGAACTCTGACGTGGTGGTCGTCGGGGTCGACTCCGACGAGTACTCCGGTGAGGGTCTGGAAACCGATGAGTGCCCGCGCGGGCACGGAGCCGACAATCTGGCGTACGTGATCTACACCTCGGGGTCGACGGGCCGACCCAAGGGCGTCTCGGTTACCCACGCCACCGTGGTGCGATTGTTCGAGAACACGCAGGTCGAATTCGGATTCGACGGCAACGACGTGTGGACGATGTTCCACTCGTTCGCCTTCGACTTCTCGGTGTGGGAAATGTGGGGCGCGCTGCTCCACGGTGGAACGCTGGTTCTGGTCGATCACGAAGTCTCACGCGACCCCGATGCCTTCCGCGCGCTCGTCGCCGCAGAAGGCGTCACCGTGCTCAATCAGACGCCCTCGGCCTTCTACCAGTACATCGAAGCCGACCTTCGGGCCGATTCGGCGACCCGGCTCCGGTACGTGATCTTCGGTGGCGAAGCCTTGGATCTTCGTCGCCTCGGGCGCTGGTATGACAATCACGCGGGCTACGACGATCACACGGAATCCGGGCCCGCACTCGTCAACATGTACGGCATCACCGAGACGACGGTGCATGTCACCCATCTCGAAATCGACCGGGCGAGCGCGAGTGCGGTTACCGGCAGCCGGATCGGTGACGCGATCGACGGACTTCGTGTGTACCTGCTCGACGAGCATCTCTCCCCGGTCCCGGTGGGGATTGCGGGGGAGATCTATGTCGCCGGCGGTCAACTCGCCCGTGGCTATCTGGGCCGACCAGACCTCACCGCGGGCCGGTTCGTTGCCGATCCGTTCAATGCCGGCGGACGACGGTTGTACCGGTCCGGTGACCGCGCACGATGGATTGCGCCTGGACAACTCGAGTACCTCGGACGCGGCGACGCGCAGGTCAAGATCCGCGGATTCCGGATCGAACTCGGCGAAATCGACTCCGTCATCCTCGGCGCGCCGGGAATCGACGACGCCGTGACCGTCGTGGCTCCGACGCCGGCCGGCGGCGCTCTCGTGACCTATGTGACCGCTTCGGACGCCGTGGACGCCGAAGCCCTTCGCGCGCACGCCGCCGAAGCCCTCCCGACCTACATGGTTCCCGATGCCTTCATGGTCATCGATTCGATTCCGTTGACCACCAACGGAAAACTCGACCGGCGTGCGCTGCCGTCGCCGATCCTCGCCTCCACCAGGGTCTTCCGGCCCCCGACGACCCCGACCGAGGGCAAGGTAGCCGCGGTTCTGGCTGACATCCTGGGTAGCGGACCGCTCGGGCTCGACGATAATTTCTTTCATTTGGGCGGAAACTCGCTGGTAGCGACGACGGCTGTGGCGCGCTTGACCGAAGCCACCGGAGTTCGTATGCCACTGCGTGCGCTCTTCGACCATCCCACGGTGTCCGGGATCGCGGCGACGATCGAGCGTGCCGCCCAGACCCCGGACGCTGACGGTATCCAGGTCGTGGCCCGGCCGGCGGTACTACCTCTCGCTCCCGCGCAGCAGCGACTGTGGTTCCTGAACCGCGTCGCACCGGAATCAGGTGCATACAACATTCCGTTGGCGGTGTCGTTGCGCGGCGACGTCGATCCCGACGCACTGAGCGCCGCGATCGTGGACGTCGTGACACGTCACGAGTCACTACGCACCGTGTTTCCTCAAATCGGGGACAACGCAACGCAGAAGGTTCTGGGCCTGGGCGAGGGTATCGCGGGGCTCGAGTCGATCGAAGTGGAACGCGAGAATCTCGAAAGTGTGATCTTCGAATTCTCCTCGGCGGGTTTCGATCTGGTCCGCGAACGCCCGGTCCGCTACCTGCTGATCACTGTCGCCGACGATGAGGAAGGCGATGGCAAGGACGGCGATGACGGGCAAGCAGTCCTCGTCGTAGTTCTGCACCACATGGTGGCCGACGGCTGGTCGCTCGCGCCGTTGGCTGCTGATCTCACCGGCGCTTACGCCGCCCGCGTCGGCGGCAACAGCCCGCAGTGGGCGCCCCTTCCGGTGCAGTACGCCGACTACACGCTCTGGCACCGAGAACACCTCGGCGACGCGGCATCCACCGATTCGCTTGCCCACTCACAGATCGCGTTCTGGAAGCAGCAGCTGGCGGGAGCGCCCGAGCAACTCCACCTGCCGACGGACCGTCCGCGCCCACTCGACCCGACCATGCGCGGGGCCGGAGTCGACATCAGAATTGGCGCTTCCACTCATCAGAAGCTCGTTGTACTTGCCGGCGATCACGACGCCACGCCGTTCATCGCCCTGCATGCGTGCTTCGCCCTGCTTTTGGCCAGGTACAGCGGCACGGACGACATCGTCATCGGAACACCGGTGGCAGGACGAGGGGACAGATCTCTCGATCTGCTCGTCGGCATGTTCGTCAACACTCTGGCCTTGCGGACCGTCGTCGATCGGGACGCGACGTTCGCCGCGCACCTGTCGCAAGTCAGGGCCGTCGACGTGGATGCCTTCGACAATGCGGACGTGCCTTTCGACGTCGTCGTGGACGCGCTCGAACTGGACCGCTCGCCTGCGCACCATCCGGTCTTTCAAGCTGCCATCACCTCTCGGATAACCACCGCTCACACAGCCGAACTGGCCGGGGTGTCGATGACGGCGCGGGCAGTCGAGACGGGGCTGACCAAGTTCGACCTCGAGCTCACCGTCACCGAACGTCACGAGTCCGGGACCGCAGCTGGAATCGATGCCACGTTCACCTATTCCACCGACCTGTTCGACAACGCGACCGTCGAAGCCTTGGCGCGAAACTTCGTGACCCTCGTGGAATCGGCAGTGTCGGAACCGACTGCACCGATTGGTGACCTTCGTGTACTCGGATCCCGGGAGAGTGCCGCGATATTGCCGCGGCGCGGCGTGGCTTCGGTGGGCGAATCGACGCTGGCGCAGATCCTCGGGGATACCGCGAGGACGTATCCCGACGCGATCGCCCTCGAAGACTCCGAGCGCTCACTCTCGTACGGGGAGCTGGAGCGTCGATCGAATCGGATCGCTCGATACCTCATGGACCTGGGCGTCGGCCCCGAGACACCGGTCGCATTGGCCGTCGCCCGATCGGTCGACTCCGTGCTCGCAGTCTGGTCGGTCACCAAAGCCGGTGGCGTTTTCGTCCCGGTCGATCCCCGTTATCCCGCAGATCGAGTTGCGCACATGCTCGAGGATTCGGGTGTGCGGATCGGAATTCGGTCCGCCGAGGTTGCGGCCGGTCCGGCAACCGGCGGGAACGTCGCAGCCTGGATCGACCTCGGCGACGCGGACACGGTTGCAGAATGTGCCGCCTACTCCGACGCTGCCATCGACGACGCTGCCATCGACGACGCTGCCATCGACGACGCTGCCATCGACGACGCGGACAGAACAGCGTCGATCACTGCGGCGTCGGCTGCGTACGTCATCTACACCTCCGGCTCGACCGGAGTGCCGAAGGGCACCGTCGTCACTCACGCAGGTTTGGCCAATCTCGCTCGCGAACAACAGGATCGGTACCGGATCACCGCCGGGTCGCGGACTCTGCATTTTGCGTCACCGAGCTTCGACGGCGCCGTACTCGAGCTACTGCTCGCCGGTTCGACCGGCGCGACGATGGTGATCGCCCCTCCCGACATCTACGGAGGGGAGGCGTTGAGCGAGTTCCTCCGAAGCCGCGAGGTCACTCATGCCTTCATCACTCCGGCTGCTCTGGCGACCGTCGATCCGGCGGGCGTGACGGCACTGGAATGCGTAGTCGTCGGCGGCGACGTGTGCACCCCGGAATTGGTCTCGAGCTGGGGCAACGGGCGCAGACTGCACAACGGATACGGTCCGACCGAAACCACTGTCATGGTTGCCATCAGTGACCCACTCTCACCGGGCGAGCCGATCACCATCGGCGGTCCCATCCGCGGAATCGACGCCGTGGTGCTCGACGCTCGGCTGCAACCGGTCCCGATCGGCGGCGTCGGCGAGCTGTACATCGGTGGGCCGGGGCTTGCACGTGGTTACCACCTTCGTCCCGCGCTGACGTCGGATCGTTTTGTCGCGCATCCGTACTCGACGCCCGGTGCCCGGATGTACCGAACCGGTGACCTGGTCCGCTGGACCAAGGACCTGACCCTCCGCTACGTGGGCCGCAGCGATCATCAGCTCAAGATCCGCGGGTTCCGCATCGAACTCGGCGAGATCGACGCTGCTCTGATGGATTCCCCTCTCGTTCACTTCGCCACGACGATTCCCGTCGAATCCGCCGCAGGCACCACTCTGGCGTCGTACGTGTTGCTCAGCGGCGACGCTGATATCGAGTCGCTCTTTGCGGCACTCGCCGACACGCTGCCGCGGTACATGATTCCGTCGTCGATCACCCCGATCGACGCGATTCCGTTGACTCCGGTCGGCAAACTCGATCGGAGAGCATTGCCGACGCCGATACCGCGCGAAGTCCTCGGTACGGGTCGTGAACCCGAGACCGGGCTCGAACGCACCGTCGCCGACGTGTTCGCTTCACTGCTCGACGTACCCGAGGTCCGGGCCGGAGACAGTTTCTTCGATCTCGGGGGCAACTCCCTCGTCGCGACGCAGGTGTCCGCGCGGTTGAGCGCAGCGACGGGACTCGCTGTGGACGTGCGCTCGATCTTCGAAGCGCCGACCGTCGAAGCGCTCGCTGCACGTCTGGCGGCGAGCGCCGAAGAATCAGACGATCGACCTGCCCTGAGCGCCGGTGCTCGCCCGGACCGACTACCGCTCTCCGCTGCGCAACAGCGGCTGTGGTTCGTCAATCGCTTCGACCCGCAGTCCGCGGTCTACAACATTCCGTTCGCGATCCGGATCACCGGAGACATCCACGGCGATGCACTCGAGGAGGCGCTTGCGGACGTCATTGCACGCCATGAGGTGCTTCGAACGATCTACATCGACAGCGCCGACGGCCCGAGCCAGGTCATCCGAGCAATTTCCGACGTGCAGTTCTCCGTCGAGCGCTACCGCGGATCCGAAGGTATCGAATCCGCGACGACGGAGTTCGCGGCGCGTGGGTTCGATCTCGGTTCGGATCTGCCGATTCGGGCCATGCTGGTGCGCGAGGACACTTTCGCTCACGTACTGGTCGTCGTCATCCATCACATCGCCTTCGACGGTTGGTCCCTGACTCCCTTCGCGACAGATTTCGTCGCGGCGTACTCCGCACGCGTCGTCGGAGACGCCCCGGTTTTCACACCGCTCGACGTGCAGTACGCCGACTACGCGGTGTGGCAGCAAGATTCGCTCGGGCAGATCGACGACCAGGAGTCTCTGGTTGCCCGCGAGCTGACCTTCTGGACCGCTGCCATGGCTGGTGCCCCGGACGAGGTACTGCTACCGGTGGATCGCCCACGCGGATCTGTCACCACGACCGCCGTCGGATCGGTGCCGATCGTCATCGACGCGGCGACCGGGGAGCGGCTCGCCGCCTTGGCAAGGCGCAGTGGCACGACGCAATTCATGGTCGTACACGCGATCTTGACGGTTGTTCTGGCGCGTCTCGGTGCTACCGACGACGTGGTGGTCGGCACTCCGGTGGCTGGCCGCGGCCGACCCGAACTGGATTCCCTGATCGGGATGTTCGTCAATTCGGTACCGCTTCGCACACCGGTCGATCACCGAGCGTCGTTCACCTCCCTGCTCGAGGTCGTCCGTGAACGCGACCTTGCCGCCCTCGCGCACCCCGAGTTGCCATTCGAGGTGCTGGTCGACGCCCTCGATCTCGACCGGTCAACTACGCGACACCCGCTGTTTCAGGTCATGCTGTCGTACCACCAGAATGTGGTCTCGCCGCAGGTAACCGTCCACGACGCGCATCTCGAGGCGCAAGCGCTCGAACCGTCCGTCGCGAAGTTCGACCTCGAGTTCACACTGCTGGCAGGCGATTCCGAGAACGCGGAGATCACCGGGTCGCTCAGGTTTGCCGAGGCGCTCTTCGACATTTCCACTGCGGAAACGATCGCCGCACGTGTGCAGTCGGTGGCCCGCGCCGTCGCCGCAGACCCGGACACCGCAATCGACGACATGGAATTCCTCAGCACCCTCGAGCGTGCGTCGCTGATGCCGGTACGCGGTCCGGCGTGGACCAGTTCGCGCACCTTGGCCGAAATATTGACGCGGACCGCCACCCGTTCAGGCGATTCGGTGGCCCTTCGATCTGGTGACACCACCGTGCTCTACCGAGATCTCTTCGCCCGTGCATCGGCGCTTGCCCGCCGTTTGACCACAGAAGGTATCGGCGCCGAAGACATTGTGGCGATAGCGATTCCGCGTTCGATCGACTCGATCGTCGCGTTGTGGGGCGTTTCCTTGACCGGCGCCGCGTTCGTTCCGGTCGATCCGCGATACCCAGCCGATCGCATTCTGCACATGCTCACCGACTCCGGAGCCACTCGCGGAGTGACAACGGAAGCGGTGATCGAATCACTGCCCCGTCCGGTTCCGTGGATGACGATGGACGACATCCACGGCGACGGTGTCTGGCAGCCGGTTCCTGCCGCGCCGATCCGAATCGACAACCTCGCCTACATCATCTACACCTCCGGATCGACGGGAAAGCCCAAGGGTGTCAGCGTCACTCACCGTGGCCTGAGCGCATTGGCCGCCGAGCAGACGGCGCGCTACGGCATCTCGGCGCAGTCGAGGACGCTGCACTTCTCCTCACCGAGCTTCGACGCATCCATCCTCGAACTGCTGCTCGCCGTGGGTGAGGGCGCGACGATGGTGATCGCATCTCCCGATGTGTACGGCGGCGAGGACCTCGCAAAACTGATCACCGATCAGCAGGTGAGCCACGCGTTCATCACGCCGGCAGCGCTGGCCTCGGTCGATCCCACCGGGCTGGACGTCTTGCAGTCGATCGTTGTCGGCGGCGAGGCCTGTTCACCCGAACTGGTCCGCAAGTGGGCACCGGGTCGCCGGTTGTTCAACGGTTACGGGCCGACGGAAACCACGGTCATGGTGTGCATCAGCGATGCCCTGACGGTGGGGGAGACCGTGACCATCGGCGGACCCGTCCGCGGCGTGTCCGCGGTAATTCTCGACGGCTCGGCTCAGCCGGTACCCGTCGGGGTCACCGGTGAGCTCTACATCGCCGGCCTCGGACTTGCCCGCGGCTACCTCGACCAACCCGCGTTGACGGCGACGCGATTCGTGGCAGCGCCGTTCGGCCCGGCCGGCGCCCGAATGTACCGGACCGGTGACCTGGTTCGGTGGACGCCGCTCGAGACGATCGAATACGTCGGACGCTCTGATCATCAGGTGAAAGTGCGCGGATTCCGCATCGAACTGGGCGAGATCGACTCCGTGCTCAGCGCTTACCCCGGCGTCGAGTTCGCGGTCACCGTGGGCATCGACGCAGCTTCCGGTGAGACGATGTTGGCGTCGTACGTCGTGCTCGGCGCCGATGCGGTCGAGATGGACGAACTGCTGAACCATGCGCGCCGCTCACTGCCCGGCTTCATGGTGCCGTCGGCGATCACCCCGATCGAGCACGTTCCGCTGACCCCCGTCGGGAAACTCGACCGAGCGGCGCTGCCGGCGCCGACACTGCGTTCGTCCGAGCGGAGTGTCGAGCCGCTGACCACCGCGACCGAACTCCAGGTTGCCGGCGTCGTGGCGGAACTGCTGGGTATCGAACAGATCAGTGCGTCGGACAGTTTCTTCGAACTCGGCGGCAACTCACTGCTCGCCACCAGACTGGCCCAGCGACTCGGCGAATCGTTGGGCAGGCAGGTACCTGTCCGAATGCTGTTCGAGCACCCCGAAATTCGGGAACTTGCCACCGTGCTCGACACATCCGCCGGGGCGAAGGCGCTACCACCGATCACCGCCGTCGACCGCCCCGAGCAAGTTCCGCTGTCCTACGCGCAGGCCCGCATCTGGTTCCTCAACCAGATGGATCCTGGCTCACCCGCGTACAACGTCCCTGCGGCGATCTCCCTCGACGGTGCACTCGACGTCCCAGCCCTCGAAGCTGCGGTCCTCGACGTGATCGAAAGGCACGAAATTCTGCGCACGGTGTTCCCCGACTCCGACACCGGCCCACACCAGGTGATCCAGGATGCATTCACCTCGCTGGAGTACGCAAATGCGGACACCCGTGAACCGGCAGAGCTCGCCAGAGAATTCGCGTCGCGCGGATTCGACATCACGACCCAATCTCCCGTTCGCGCGCTCCTGCTCGAGTCGACGCCGCAGCACCACACACTTGTCATCGTGATCCACCACATCGCGGCGGACGGATGGTCGATCGCGCCGTTGATGAAGGACGTGCTCACCGCCTACGTCGCGAGAAGTTCGGGACGCGCTCCCGAGTTCACCCCGCTTGAGGTGCACTTCGCGGACTTCGCCATCTGGCAGCGGGAAGCGCTGGGCTCTGTGAACGAATCCGAGAGCGTGCTCGGGGCACAGGCGTCGTACTGGCGGGAGACGTTGCGGGGAGCACCTGAGCTGATCGACCTTCCGAGCGATCGAGCGCGCCCGCTCACCCAGTCGTTGAGCGGCGGCCACACCGCGGTCTCGCTTCCGGCGCACACCCGGATCGCGGTCGAGGCGGTCGCCGGCTCGAATGCGGCGACGCCGTTCATGGTGTTGCACGCTGCCTATGCCGTGCTGCTGTCCAGGCTGAGTCGAAGCACGGACATCGTGATCGGATCTCCGGTCGCCGGGCGAGGACACCGAGTTCTCGACGACCTCGTGGGAATGTTCGTGGGCACGGTCGGACTGCGCACGACGGTCGATCCCGGGTCGACGTTCGTCGACGTTCTGCGTACTGTCCGCTCCGTCGATCTCGACGCCTTCGCCCACGCGGACATTCCGTTCGAGCAGGTCGTGGACGTTGTGGCGCCGACCCGGACCACCGACCGTCATCCGGTGTTCCAGACGATGATCTCGTTCCACGGCGCCCACCCGACGACGTGGGACCTGCCTGGACTTGCCGTTCGTGCCCACGAGATCACACCGGACATCGCCAAGTACGACCTGCAGTTCACCGTTGTCGAACAGACCGCGGAGGAAGGCGGCGGATACGAGGCCTCCCTCACATACGCGAAGGACCTCTTCGACACCGATACGGCGGAGTCGTTTGCGGTGATGCTGGAAACGATCATCGAGACACTGACTGCCCAGCCCTCCGCCGTCGTCGGTGACGTGGATCTTGCGGGACGTGGCCTGCGTGCGTTGCCCGGACGTCCGGCCGGCGATGCTTTGACCTTGCCGGAGTTGCTGCTTCGCGGCGCGGCCGATCCGCATGCTCCGGCAATCGTCGACGTCGCGGCTTCCGCCACGCTCACGTACGGCGAACTCGACCGACGCTCCGACGCAATGGCGTTTGCGTTGATCGCTCGCGGGATTGCGCCGGAAATGATTGTGGCACTCGCGCTTCCGAGGTCGGCCGACTATGTGATCGCGCTCTGGGCCGTAGCGAAAGCCGGCGGAGTGTTTCTTCCCGTGGACCCGGCGTACCCCGCCGAGCGGATCGAGCACATGCTCACCGACAGTGGGGCGGTACTCGGTATCACCAGGGGCGAGTATGTGGCCGGCCTTCCGGCCGCCACGTCGTGGATCGAGCTCGACGCGGTCGAATTCACCACCGAAATCGAGGCAGTCCATTCCGAGACACTGCCGGACGCGCCACTCGAGTTCGACAACCCGGCCTACCTGATCTACACCTCGGGCTCGACCGGAAAACCCAAGGGCGTATTGGTCACTCACGCGGGATTGGCCGCGTTTGCCGACGAACAGCGGGAACGTTTCGGCGTCACCGCGCACTCTCGCGCTCTGAGCTTCGCCTCGACGAGCTTCGACGCGTCAGTCCTCGAGCTCCTTCTGGCATTCGGCGCCGGCGCAACGATGGTGATTGCGCCTCCGACGGTTCTCGGCGGTGTCGAATTGCACGAACTGCTCGACGAGCAGATGATCACCCATGCATTCGTGACTCCGGCCGCCCTGGCGACTGTCGATCCCGCCGGTCTCGACCATCTCGAGGCCGTCGTTGTCGGTGGCGACGCCTGCACCGCCGACCTCGTATCTCGGTGGGCGCCGAGGCGCCGAATGTTCAACGCGTACGGCCCGACCGAGGCCACCGTCGCAGTCACCATCAGCGATTCACTCGTCGCGGGGGAGTCTGTGACGATCGGCGGTCCGATCCGCGGTGTGGATGCGAAGGTTCTCGATTCCCGACTGCACTCGGTCCCCGGACAGGTCGTCGGTGAGCTCTACGTCAGCGGCGACGGTCTCGCCCGCGGGTACCTCCGCAACCCCGCGCTCACGGCAGCGCGGTTCGTCGCCGACCCGCACGGACCCGAAGGCTCTCGGATGTACCGCACCGGAGATCTTGTGCGTGAAGATCGCGCACGGTCGCTTGTCTATCTCGGACGCGCGGACCACCAGGTCAAGGTCCGAGGGTTCCGGATCGAACTCGGTGAAATCGACGCGGTGCTGGCGTCGGAGGCGTCCGTGCATTCGGCTGTGAGCGTGGTCGTCGGCGACGGCGTCGACGCTCGGATCGTCGCGTACGTCGTCCCGGCACACGGGGACGTCGACGTCACCGCACTACGACGCCACGCAGGCACATCCCTGCCTGCGCACATGATCCCGTCCGCTTTTGTCACGATCGGTGCAGTCCCGACCACACCGGCGGGCAAGCTGGATCGCGCAGCTCTGCCTGCGCCCCTCTGGGAGTCGCCGAGTGGACGCAGTCCGGAAGGCAGCGACGAGATTGCGATCTGCGCTGCTTTCGCGGAGGTCCTCGATCTCGCCGACGCAGACACGTACGCCGATTCGAGCTTCTTCGAACTCGGCGGAAACTCGCTCATGGCAACGCGTTTGGTCGCTGCCATCAAGGAACGCACCAGTATGGCCGTCCCCGTCGCGTGGATATTCTCCGACCCGACACCGGAGGCATTGGCGCGCAGACTCTTCGAACTCGAGGCAACAGTTATGACAAGTGACGCGGATACCTCCGCACTTGCGGTAGTCCTGCCACTACGCCCGGAAGGCCGCGCCGAGCCACTGTTCTGCATCCATCCGGCCATCGGTTTGGCCTGGTGCTACGGGGCACTCGATCGGTACGTCGATTCCAGCCGGCCGCTCTACGGCCTGCAGTCGCCGATTCTGACGGACCCCGAATTCCGGGCGGAGCTGATCGAGGACTTCGCGGCGCGGTACGTCGAGGAAATTCGCGGAGTTCAGCCGCACGGTCCGTATCACCTGCTGGGGTGGTCGATCGGGGGATTGATCGCTCACGCGGCGGCGGTGCAGTTGCAAGCAGCGGGTGAGAGCGTCGCCGACCTGATTCTGCTCGACAGCTTCGTTCTCGAAGACCCGACGATGGCGGGCGCGCAGCCTTCTCTCGCCGAACTGATCGGCGGGTTGGGGATCTCGGTCCCGGACGCCGACGAGCGTGATCTGACACCGGAGGACGCCGAAGCGCTCTTGCATGAGGCCATCGGCGATCACCCTTTGGTCTCGAGCGATCGGATCGAGCGACTGTTCGAGGAATACTCCGCAGGCGCGGAGCTTGCCCACCGGTACCGCCCGGGCAAGTTCGTGGGCGATCTGCTGTTCTTCTCGGCACAGACCGACACCTTTGACCCGCTGCGAACGGCGTCGGCGTGGCGACCGTTCGTGTCCGGGGTGATCATCGACCGTCCGGTGCCCACGTCACACGCCGAAATGTTCACCGAGGCAGGTCTGGAGGCGATCGGGCCCGTGATCAACCTGGCGGTCGGAACCGGTCGTCACGCGGCCCCGGACGTCGACGCTGAGTTGGACGCTCTGATCGAGATCCAAGACGTGCGCGGCTGACTCAGGCTCGTTTCTTCCTCGGCGTCGTCGACTTCGACGAGCCGGCCTTGGAGGCGTTCGACTTCGCTTCGTCCACACTGCGCTGCAGTGCGGCAACGAGGTCGACCACCTCTGCATCGGTGCCCTCTTGGTCGACCTCGGCGGCGGGGATGACCTTCTTGCCGCCGTTCTCGATCATCTCGTCGAGCAACTGCCGCAGTTGGAGCTGGTAGTCGTCGGTGAACTCGGTCGGATCGAAATCGCCCGCCATGCTCTCGACGAGCGTCTGCGCCATCTTCAGTTCCTTGGCCTTCGGCTTCTCCACGTCGTCGAGTGAAGGGAACTCTGCTGCGCGAACTTCGTCGGGCCACAGCAACGTCTGGATCACGAGGACGCCGTCGCGAGCGCGCATCGCGGCCAGGCGCGTCTTCTGTCGCAGAGTGAAATGCACCAGTGCCGTTCGATCACTCTCGGTGAGCACAGTCGAAAGCAGGACGTACGCCTTCGGCGACGCCGAATCCGGTTCGAGGAAGTAACTCTTCTCGAACAAGATCGGATCGATCTGATCGTTCGGCACGAATTCCAGCACCGGAATCTCGTGCTTCTCCGCGGCCGGGAGTTTGTTGAAGTCCTCGTCGCTCAAGATGACGCGCGATCCGTCTTCCGAGTCGTACGCCTTGTCGATGTCCGCGAACTGAACCGTGTTTCCGCACTCGGAACACACACGGTTGTACTTGATGCGGCCACCGTCTTTTGCATGGACCTGGTGAAATCGGATGTCGTGGTCCTCGGTCGCCGAGTACACCTTGACCGGAACGTTGACCAGGCCGAAGGCTATCGAGCCTTTCCAAATCGAGCGCATGCCTCCCATGATGGTCGCCCCCAGCCGATTGCGCGAGGCAAACGCTCACGGTTGATCCCGAACCGTTGCGTCCGGGTGGGCCGGTTCGAGGCGCGGCGAGCGGGTATCCGCTCCGAGAATCCGACTCGCACACCTGGGGGCATACTCCGATGAGTATCCGAACCTACCGTCGACACCTAGCAGCAGCGCTGGCAATTTCACTGGTTCCACTGCTGTTTGCGCCTTGGCCCGCGAACGCAGATCCGGCACGCACCGTAACCATCAGCGTCCACTCCGATGCGATGGGCCGCGACATTCCACTCGAGGTGATCCTCCCCGCCGACACGAGCGCCCCACGGCCCACGTTGTATCTGCTCAACGGCGCCGGTGGTGGCGAGGACAGTGCGACGTGGGAAGGACGGACCGATGTCCTGGACTTCTTTGCCGACAAGAACGTCAACGTCGTGACGCCGCTGGAAGGAGCGTTCAGCTACTACACCGACTGGCAGAAAGACGATCCCGCACTCGGACGCAACAAGTGGCAGACGTTCCTCACTCGCGAACTGCCGCCAGTCATCGATGCGCAGTTCGGTACCAACGGGGTCAACTCCATCGCGGCGATCTCGATGACCGCGACCTCGGTACTCAATCTCGCGATCTCAGCCCCAGGGCTGTATCGGAGTGTCGGGGCCTACAGTGGGTGCGCGGAGACTTCCACCCAGCCGGGTCAGGACTACGTGCGACTGGTGGTCGGTGCGCGGGGTGGCGCTGATCCGACAAACATGTGGGGACCGTTCGACGGTCCGGGATGGCGCGAGAACGATCCCGTCGTGAACGCGGAGAAGCTGCGGGGGACCGAACTGTACGTCTCCACCGGATCCGGGCTGCCAGGTCCGCACGACAACCTTCAGGCGCCCGATGTGAACGGAAATCCCGGAGCACTCCTGAATCAGATCATCGTCGGCGGCATCATCGAATCCGCGGTCAACGGGTGCACACACGGATTGGCGGACCGACTGAACGCACTGGGCATCCCCGCGACCTTCGACTTCAAGCCGACCGGAACCCACTCGTGGGGTTACTGGCAGGACGACCTCCACAACTCCTGGCCGATGATCGCCAGCTCGATGGCAGCGCAGTAGTCGGTGCGGATCTAGTTACCGGAAAAACGGCGCGCGCATCAACGTCTTTCTCACGTGCCACGGTGACGATCGGAACAGTGTTGCCATCACCTTCGCCGTCGCGGCCGCGTCCCGCCGATCGGAAAGGTATGACCGCTGAGCCTCGACCGGTAGATCGAAGAACTTGTCGAAGAATGTGGTGACTTCGCCCGAGGCGAGGGTGAGAAGTGCGTTCAGACCAACGCGGCGGAGAGCGGATACCGCCTTGGCCGAGCGAGGCCAGAGTGCCGCGTTCGGATCCTCACCGTCGGCGATTGCTTTCGCGACAGTGTCGGCCTCGGCGAGTGAGGAGGCAACGCTGTATCCGGTTCCCGGATGCATCAGACCGCCTCGCCCGCCGAACCGGAGGACAGCGTCCGGGGACGAGTCCCTCGGGCCTTCGACTGCAAAACGGACTCGCTCGATCGGCGCGTCGTCGGGGACTTCGCAGCCCCGATTGTGAAGTCGGGTGCGCAGACGTGTTTCGAGTTCACGCAACCCCAACGCCGGCCGGCCGACGAGGCAGGTCTCCTCGAGGAGGACTCGCTCGTTGTCGAGCGGGACCGCGTAGAGAAACGACGGAGTGTCGGCGTCGGAGGTGCCGTTGTCTGTTCGCCAGTCCATGAACCAGGCCTCGCTGCCGCCCAGAATCGGATCGGCCAGAGCTCGGTCCACGATCATTCCGAAGGCCGTCTGCTGCGCGGTTGTCACTGCCAGATCGGTGCCTCGGGCGTCGACGACGACGGATCCCGTCAGCTGCGATCCGTCCACGCACACGACGGTGGTAGGGGACAGTGTTTGAGCACGTAAGCCTCTGACCTTTATGGATGTGCCGGTGAGAAATGATTGCAGTAAAGATGTATTCAATACGCAATAGATGCGATCAAGCGTTTTCTGCCCGCTGGTCCACACGCTCGGGCGCTCGATCCGGCTCGCGATCACCTCGCCCGGCAGCCACGACGGCAACTCGTCTGCCCACGCCGAGTACGTCGGCGTCCACACCCGATGAGGATGCGGATCGACAACGACAACGGTGAGTTGCCGGGCGATACAGCGCGTCGCGAGTGCCCGCCCCGCCGGCCCTCCGCCCACGATCACCACGTCGGCGGAGGAGTCGAGTGTGCTCATGATCGGCGCACTACATCGATCCCGTTGCGAGCAGACCGCCGTCGACCCGGACCGTTTCGCCGGTGATCCATGCCGCCGCGTCGGAGACGAGGAAGCCGACCAAGCCGGCAACGTCCTCGGGGGTGCCGAGCCGCTTCATCGGGTAGCCCGCCGACGCCTTGTCCTCGCCGGCAGCGACCAGGGCTGCCGCGAACTGCGTCTTGACGATCCCGGGAGCTACGGCATTGACACGAATCTTCGGTCCCAGTTGCCAGGCCAGTTCTTCCGTCAACCGGATGAGCGCAGCCTTCGACGCGCCGTACGCCGCGATGACGCCCGTCGACCGGATCCCGGCCACACTTGCCAGGTTCACGACGGCTCCACCGTGTTCGCCCATCCACGCCCGATGTGCTTGTTGGACGTAACCGAGGGCGGCAACCACGTTCACGTCGAAGATCTTGCGCACGGCGTCGAGGTCCGCCTCCATGAGCGAACCGAAGACGGGATTGATTCCGGTGTTGTTGACCAGAATGTCGAGCGAACCGAACTCGGCGACGGCGCGGTCGACGGCACCGGATCGGGCCTCGGCATCGGCTGCGTTGCCCGCGAATGCGACGACCTTGCCGCCGTGCCCCAGATCGGACAGTTCGGATGCAGCAGCCTCGAGGGGCTCCGGCTTGCGGGCTGTGATCAAGACGTCGGCGCCGCGAGCGAGGAGTTCGGCGGCGACAGCTTTGCCGATTCCGCGACTTGCGCCGGTGACGATGGCGGCGCGGCCTTCGAGGTCGCGAGGACGAGTGCTGTTTTCGCTAGTCATGTCCCGAACGTTAGCGGACTCACACGCTCCTGGTCGGAACGACCGTCAGGTCACGGTAAAATCGATAGTTCTTGTGTCTGTAGTCAGGCCTTGTTTACCCGTATTCGTCGTTTTTCCTGAGGAGTTTGCTTGATTACCGCCACTGACCTCGAAGTTCGTGCCGGTGTCCGCACCCTTCTCACAGCTCCCGGGCCTTCGCTGCGCATCCAGCCGGGCGACCGGATCGGACTCGTCGGACGCAACGGAGCCGGAAAGACGACCACTCTGCGCATCCTCGCCGGTGAAGGTGAGGCATATGCGGGAAGCGTCGTACGCACCGGTGAACTCGGATACCTCCCGCAGGACCCCAAAGAGGGCGACCTGAGCATCCTCGCCAAGGACCGGGTTCTCTCTGCCCGCGGCCTCGACACGATGCTCCGCGAGATGGAGAAGCAGCAGATCCTGATGGGCGAGGTGCTCGATCAGGAATCTCAGGACCGCGCGGTCAAGAAGTACGGCCAGCTCGAGGATCGATTCTCGGCCCTCGGCGGCTACGAAGCCGAGAGCGAAGCCGCACGTATCACCAGCAGCCTCGGCCTCGAAGACCGTATTCTCGGGCAGCCGCTCAGCACGCTGTCCGGCGGTCAGCGTCGTCGTGTCGAATTGGCGCGAATCCTCTTTGCCGCCTCCGACGGCAGCGGCGCCCGCTCGGACACGACTCTGCTGCTCGACGAGCCCACCAACCACCTCGACGCCGACTCCATCACCTGGCTGCGTGGATTCCTCCAGAACCACGAGGGCGGACTGGTGGTCATCAGTCACGACGTCGACCTGCTCAACGACGTCGTCAACCGTGTGTGGTTCCTCGATGCCGTCCGCGGTGAGGCCGACGTCTACAACATGAACTGGAAGAAGTACCTCGACGCTCGTGCCACGGACGAGCAGCGTCGTCGCCGCGAGCGCGCGAACGCCGAGAAGAAGGCCGGTGCGCTGCGGATTCAGGCTGCGAAGATGGGTGCAAAGGCAACCAAGGCCGTCGCGGCTCAGAACATGGCCAAGCGAGCCGACAAGTTGATGGCGAACCTCGATGCCGAACGTGTCTCGGACAAGGTTGCGCGGATTCGTTTCCCCGAGCCCGCCGCTTGTGGCAAGACTCCGCTGATGGGCAAGAACCTCACCAAGGTGTACGGCTCGCTCGAGATCTTCACCGGTGTCGATCTCGCGATCGATCGTGGGTCTCGTGTGGTTATCCTCGGACTCAACGGTGCAGGTAAGACCACACTGCTCCGCATCCTCGCGGGCGCGGAGAAGGCGGACGCGGGTGAGCTGATCGCCGGTCACGGACTCAAGGTCGGCTACTTCGCTCAGGAGCACGACACCCTCGACGACGACGCGTCCGTGTGGGAGAACATCCGCCACGCTGCGCCGGATACAGGGGAGCAGGAACTGCGTTCTCTGCTCGGTGCCTTCATGTTCACCGGCCCACAGCTCGAACAGCCGGCCGGAACGCTCTCGGGTGGTGAAAAGACGCGTCTGGCTCTGGCCGGTCTGGTGTCGTCCGCTGCCAACGTTCTGCTTCTCGACGAGCCCACCAACAACCTGGACCCGATCTCACGCGAGCAGGTGCTCGACGCGCTCCGCAGCTACACCGGTGCCGTCGTCCTGGTCACCCACGATCCGGGCGCTGCCGAGGCACTCAACCCCGAGCGGGTCATCCTCCTGCCCGACGGCAACGAGGACCACTGGTCGCAGGAATACCTCGAGCTGATCCAGCTCGCCTAACCCCCTGTGAGTGGTTAGGGAGTCCCCGCACTCCTCAACCACTCACAGGGGCGAAGCCCCTCAATCTCGCCGCCGCACCGATTCCTCGACCAGATCGAGAACAGCTGACAGGTTGTCGACGCCGTGGCCGGAGGCGATTCTCGCGACCAGGCCGTCCATCACCAGATCCAGATACCCGATCAGAATCTCGGTGGGAACGTCGTCACGGAGCCGCCCGGCCGATTTCTGTCTGGCGAGGCGCGCACTGGTCGCTTCCGTCAGTTCTACGGAGCGCTGTGACCACTTCTCGCGGAAGTCGGCGTCATTGCGCAGTCGACGCGCTATCTCCAGTCGCGTTCCCAGCCAATCGAATTGATCGGGCTGCGCGAGCATGTCCCGCATGACCTGGACGAGTCCCTCTTCGGCGACGACATCTGCCATCCGGCTCGCATCCTCGCTTGCGAGAGCGAGGAACAGGCCGTCCTTGTCCTTGAAGTGATGAAAGATCGCTCCTCGGGACAAACCGGTGACTTCTTCGAGACGGCGAACTGTGGCGCCGTCGTAGCCGTATTCCGCAAAGCAGCGGCGGGCGCCGTCAAGGATCTGACTGCGCCGTGCCGCGAGATGGTCTTCACTGACCTTGGGCACGTTGTTGTCCTCGTCTCGCGCTTTCTTTGTGCTCTGAACGCACGTGGCGGACTCAGCACCTCGCTGAGTCCGCCACGTGGGTTAGAGCAGGGCTCGGTTGACTAGCCCCGGATCATGTTGCGAAGCACGTACTGCAGGATGCCACCGTTGCGGTAGTAATCCGCTTCGCCGGGGGTATCGATGCGTACGACTGCGTCGAACACGACCTTCTCGCCGTTCTCGCGCGTCGCCGTGACCTTCATGGTCTTCGGGGTGACGCCCTCGTTGAGCTTCTCGACGCCTTCGATGTCGAAGGTCTCGGTGCCGTCGAGCTTGAGCGAACCTGCGGACTCGCCGACCGGGAACTGCAGCGGGACAACGCCCATGCCGATGAGGTTGGAGCGGTGGATGCGCTCGAACGACTCGGTGATGACGGCCTTGACGCCGAGCAGGCTGGTGCCCTTGGCTGCCCAGTCACGCGAGGATCCGGAGCCGTACTCCTTGCCGCCCAGGACGACCAGCGGGATGCCGGCTGCCTGGTAATTCTGCGACGCGTCGTAGATGAATGCCTGCGGTGCGCCTTCCTGCGTGAAGTCGCGGGTGTAACCACCGGAGACGTCGTCGAGGAGCTGGTTGCGCAGACGGATGTTCGCGAATGTTCCGCGAATCATGACCTCGTGGTTACCGCGACGCGAGCCGAGCGAGTTGTAATCCGCACGCTCAACGCCGTGGGAGTCGAGGTACTGCGCAGCGGGGGTACCGACCTTGATCGGACCTGCCGGGCTGATGTGGTCGGTGGTGACCGAGTCGCCGAGCAGTGCGAGGACGCGAGCGCCCTTGATGTCCTTGACCGGAGCCGGATCCATCGTCATGCCGTCGAAGTAAGGTGGCTTCCGCACGTAGGTGGAGTTCACGTCCCACTCGAAGGTGTCACCCTTCGGGGTTTCGAGGTTCTGCCAGCGGCTGTCGCCCGCAAAGATGGTTGCGTACGACTTGCGGAACATGTCCTGGTCGATCGAGGACTTGATCGTCTCTTCGATTTCCTGCGTGGACGGCCAGATGTCCTTGAGGTAGACGGGGTTTCCGTCGGTGTCGTTACCGAGCGAATCGGTCTCGAAGTCGAAGTCCATGGTTCCGGCGAGGCCGTATGCAATCACGAGCGGCGGGGAAGCCAGGTAGTTCATCTTGACGTCGGGGGAGATACGTCCCTCGAAGTTACGGTTACCCGAGAGCACCGCGGTGACCGAGAGGTCGTTGTCGTTGATGGCCTTCGAGACTGCCTCGGGCAGGGGTCCGGTGTTACCGATGCACGTGGTGCAGCCGTAACCGCCGAGGTAGTAACCGAGCTTCTCGAGGTACGGCCACAGGCCGGCCTTCTCGTAGTAATCGGTGACGACCTGCGAACCGGGAGCCATGTTGGTCTTGACCCACGGCTTGGTGGCGAGGCCCTTTTCGACGGCGTTGCGTGCGAGCAGTGCAGCACCGAGCATGACCGACGGGTTGGACGTGTTGGTGCAGGAGGTGATACCGGCAACAACGACGGCGCCGTGGTCGAGAACGAACTCACCGGCGTCGGACTTGACGACGACCGGCTTGCTCGGACGGCCTTCTGCACCGTTGGCAGCAGAGAGAACGTCGACCGCTCCGTCGTCGGCAAACGACAGAACCGCGGGATCGGAAGCCGGGAAGGACTCCTCGACGGCCTCGTCGAGCTGGGTGTGCTCGGTCGGGTAGTTCTCTTCCACGTAGTTGTGGATGTCCTTGCGGAACGCAGTCTTGGACTCCGACAACAGGATTCGGTCCTGCGGGCGCTTCGGGCCGGCGATCGAGGGAACAACGGTTCCCAGATCCAGCTCGATGTACTCCGAGAAGACGGGTTCCTTGTCAGGGTTGTGCCACAGGCCCTGTTCCTTGGCGTACGCCTCGACGAGAGCGAGCTGCTCGTCGCTGCGGCCGGTGAGGCGCAGGTACTCGATGGTCTCGGCGTCGATCGGGAAGATCGCTGCGGTGGAACCGAATTCGGGGCTCATGTTGCCCAGCGTTGCGCGGTTCGCGAGCGGAACCTCGGCAACACCGTTGCCGTAGAACTCGACGAACTTGCCGACGACGCCGTGCTTACGGAGCATCTCGGTGGCGGTGAGCACGACGTCGGTTGCGGTGACGCCGGGCTTGATCTCACCGGAGAGCTTGAAGCCGACAACGCGGGGGATCAGCATGGAGACGGGCTGGCCGAGCATTGCTGCCTCGGCCTCGATGCCGCCGACGCCCCAGCCGAGCACGCCGAGGCCGTTGACCATCGTGGTGTGCGAGTCGGTGCCGACACAGGTGTCGGGGTATGCCTGTCCGTTACGGGACATGACGGTGGGCGCCAGGTATTCGATGTTGACCTGGTGAACGATGCCCATTCCCGGGGGGACAACCTTGAAGTCGTCGAATGCGCCCTGGCCCCAACGGAGGAACTGGTAACGCTCGCCGTTGCGCTCGTATTCGAGGTCGACGTTGCGCTCGAGTGCGTCGGCCTGGCCGAAGACGTCGAGGATGACCGAGTGGTCGATGACCATGTCGGCGGGGGAGAGCGGGTTGACCTTGTTCGGGTCGCCGCCGAGGGTGGTGACGGCCTCACGCATGGTGGCGAGGTCGACGATGCAGGGAACACCGGTGAAGTCCTGCATGATCACGCGGGCAGGCGTGAACTGGATTTCGATGCTCGGCTCGGCTGAGGGATCCCAGCTCGCGATTGCGCGGATGTGATCCGCGGTGATGTTGGCACCGTCTTCGGTGCGGAGAAGGTTCTCGGCGAGAACCTTCAAGGAATAGGGCAATTTCTCGGTGCCGGGGACGGCCGAGAGGCGGAAGATCTCGTAAGAGTTCTCACCGACCTCGAGGGTTCCCTTGGCTCCGAATGAATCGATACTGGTGCTCACGTCTGCTCCACTCGTCTATGAGGGTCGCTACCGACGGGGCTGTGTCGGCAGCTGAAGCGAGGTACTTCGGCCGGGAAGACCCTCCGTAGCTCACGCCAATCGCACAGTTCGCGTGAGAACTGTCCGAACATCGGAGCTGCAGTAGAACCTGTCCTGACCGGTGGTACCTCTTGGTCCAAGTCTAACAGTACGCTTGTCCTGTGAGAATTCAGGGCAAGTTGACCGAAACAATCTTCATGCAGACTGCGGGCCTGCGCAACGCAGGCTTGGCTGGGTGACCACACCCACAGTTACCGCTCGGGCGGCACGCGCGGCGGTTGCGTGTGACGCCTGGTGGCAGTCGACCTGAAGTAGGCTGCATGCAGGCCCGTCGCGGGTCGGCCGCCGAAAAACGACCTCGGAAGAACTCCCCGCATCTCAGCGGTGGACGGAATCCGAACAGCACCCGGATGAGAGATGTCTGCTCCTACCAATCACGCTTTTGCGCCTGTGCACGTGAAGTCCCCGTTGCACGTCGCTGTTCCGTCGGATGTCGATCTCGACGACGTGCTCGCGGACCTTTCGACGGACGGCGTCTCCGCCCCGGAGTCCGATGTTGTGGGGCTGACTGCGGTGGTGACCGACGCCCGTGAACGTGGTGTCGACTTGAGCGTCGTAGTGGTCGACGCAAATCCGGGCCGGCCGTCCGATCTTCGCGACCTGGCTACGACGGTCGGCAAAACCGAAGGCGGCACGGTTCTCGTTCTGAGCCCAGACTGGATGGGTAGCTACAGCGACTCGATCAGTCGTGTGCAGCTCGAAACCGCGCAGGACCGATCTTTCGGAGAAAGCGCGAGCGTGACCGCGGACCGCTTCTCGCACGAGATCGTGGCGCCGGGTCCGCCGTGGACGCTTTACACGGTCCTTGTGATCGCACTGGTTGCGGTTATTGCCGGAATTACCTTTGCCGTCAAGTGGCGGCGAGAGCCGGAAAACGCGCAAACCAGACATATCGCTTCGACTTCAGAAACGGCGACATCTTCCGACCACCGGGCCGATTCCGTCTGACCTTGGTCCTTTTGCGAGATTTTCAGTAACTCGTCGAAAACAGGTACTCACCGCTGTTTGCGGTGAGTACCTGCCCTTTTTGGTACCTGCATGCCATTCGACCAGCTCAAATACCTTTTGTGTTATTTGTGGCTAAAGTTTCCAAAGAACGCTTGAGTGTCGTACGGTACAACTGGCACTTTTTGGGGAAGAAGTGTCGCAGACAGGCTGATGTTGTTCGACGCGTACTTGTCGGTTGCCTTGTTCTCGAGGTGTCGACGGTGGCGTTCGTACGGCACGTCCAGGTCGACGAGCAGCTCTCGGGCTGTGGGCGACCGGTGCTTGGTCTGCGCATTCCCTCCCCGCACGGATCGGCGACCCAGCGGGCCGTGGCGTTACACGCGAGGGAGAGTTATTTGTGAGGCAAGTAACACGTGGCGGCGAGTCCCGTCGTGGTCCTTCCCGTAAGTCGATGCGCCTGGCGCAACTGGTCATCGGATTCGGCGTTGTCGGGTCCCTGATCGTCGGTACGCCCGCCATGTCCTCGGCCGTACCACCGCCGCCGCCGAATCCGAGTGACTCGGACATCGCTGCGGCCGATTCGCAGGTCTCGTCGAGCGTCGGCACCGTCAGCGCGCTCATCAATCAAGTCGCATCGGCCAACGAACAGTTGTCGGCACTCGACAACGAAGTTGCGATCAAGCGTGAAGACGTCAACAAGACGCTCGTGGATCTGCAGAACGCTCGCGGCGCCGCAGACACCGCAGCGCAGGCCGTCGGCGTCACCAAACAAGCTCTTAAGGACGCGTCGGCGCAGATCGAGGTCGCTCAGACGGACTTCGACAAGTACGCACGCTCGAGCTACGTCAAGGGCACCAACACCGCGTCCATCTCGTCGTTCCTCGACGCCAAGGGCCCGGGCGATGTCCTCGACCGCGCGCAGGTCCTCAAACTGCTCGCCAATACGCAAAGCGCAGTGCTTGACGGTCTCCAACGAGCACGTACCGAGCAGGCGAACAAGGACTCCGCGACCCGCCAGGCAAAGCAGCAGGCCGACGCCGCCGCCGAGGTCGCGGCACAACTGAAGGATCTGGCCGAGCAGGCGATTCAGATCGCGCGCAACGCTCTCGATCAGCAGGTTGCCAAGAAGGCCGCGATCGAAGCCGAGCGGAACTCCGCTCAGGCTCAGCTCGACGCCGCCCGCAATGCAGTCGCAGGTTTGCAGGGCCAACGCCAGGCGTATGCGACGTGGGACGAGCAGCGTCGCGCCGAGGAAGCTCATCAGAAGGCTCTCGAAGCTGCCGCCAAGGAAGCTGCCGCACAGGCTGCTGCCCGCGCAGCTGCCGACCAGGCCGCCAAGGATCGAGCTGCAGCACTGGCAGCGGCTCAGCGTCCGCACACCGCTGTGGAAGACCCGACTCCGACCGTCATCCCGGACGACGACGACACCTGGACTGACGAGGAAACCGGGACCGACGAGGAAACAGGCACGGACGAAGAGACCGGTACCGAAGAGGAAACGGTCACGACGCCCAAGCCCACCACCCCCAAGCCGACGACGCCGAAGCCCAGCACGCCGAAGCCTTCCGTTACCGGAAGCGCTGCAATCGAATCCGTCATCGACCGCGGAATGTCTCAGCTCGGCGTGCAGTACGCCTGGGGCGGAGGCGACGAAAACGGTCCGACGCGAGGCATCCGTGACGGCGGCGTCGCCGACAGTTACGGCGACTTCAACAAAGTCGGGTTCGACTGCTCGGGCTTGATGATCTACGCCTTCGCCGGCATCGGAATCTCGCTGCCGCACTACACCGGCTATCAGTACACCGCGGGCACGCAGGTTCCGTCTTCGGAGATGAAACGCGGCGACATGATCTTCTACGGCCCCAACGCCAGCCAGCACGTGGCGCTCTACCTCGGTAACGGGCAGATGCTCGAGGCACCACAATCCGGTTCGAGTGTCATGGTCTCCCCGGTTCGCTGGGGCGGAATGACGCCGTACGCCGTCCGATTGGTGTCCTGACCGTCAGAGGAAATGCCGCTGACACCCGCATTGTCAGGGAACTATCAAGTTCCCGACGTGGTGTTACGGCATCGAGCGCAACTACCTGGAATAGTTGACGGGGAACACGTTACTGTCGGTACTTTTCTAGGTGAAAGCGATGGATTCTTGGTGACCTCACGTGAAGATTCGGTCGGAACGGTCGACGTAAGCAAGGCGAGCGGAAGTGCGGACGGAGCAGCACCTTCCCTGGCAGCCGACGTTCAGACCTTGGAACGAGCGATCTACGAGGTCAAGCGAGTCATCGTCGGGCAGGACCGGCTTGTCGAGCGCATTCTCGTCGGACTTCTCGCCAAGGGGCACGTCCTCCTCGAAGGCGTACCCGGTGTCGCCAAGACGCTGGCCGTCGAGACTTTCGCGAAGGTCGTCGGCGGTTCGTTCTCCCGCGTCCAGTTCACCCCCGACCTGGTGCCAACCGACCTCATCGGCACGCGCATCTACCGTCAGGGCCGCGAGGAGTTCGACACCGAACTCGGACCCGTCGTCGCCAACTTCGTGTTGGCCGACGAGATCAACCGTGCCCCGGCCAAGGTGCAGTCCGCGCTCCTCGAGGTGATGGCAGAACGCCACGTCTCGATCGGTGGCAAGCGGTACCACATGCCCGATCCGTTCCTGGTGATGGCGACGCAGAACCCCATCGAGAACGAGGGTGTCTATCCGCTCCCCGAGGCGCAGCGCGACCGCTTCCTGTTCAAGATCCTCGTCGACTACCCGACTGTCGAGGAAGAACGCGAAATCGTCTACCGGATGGGTGTGGCAGCCCCGGAGCCGCACCAGATCCTCGGTCCGGAGGAGTTGGTCAGGCTCCAACGCGTCGCCAGCAACGTCTTCGTCCACCACGCGCTCGTCGACTACGTGGTCAGGGTCATCGCCGCTACGCGTACGCCGCGTGAGGTCGGACTCGAGGACGTCGCGGGCTGGATCGCGTACGGCGCCTCACCCCGCGCGACGCTCGGCATCATCGCCGCGTCGCGGGCTCTCGCTCTCGTCCGCGGCCGCGACTACGTCGTGCCGCAGGACGTCATCGAGGTGATCCCGGACGTGTTGCGCCACCGCCTCGTTCTCTCCTACGACGCCATGGCCGACGAGGTGACTCCCGACGCCGTCATCGCCCGGGTGCTGCAGACCGTCGGACTGCCGCAGATCGCCGCGCGGCCGGTTCCCACCGTTCCCGGTCCGCCTCAGCAGGGCGCACCGCAGGCACCTCAGTTCAACGCACAGGGCACCGCGAATCCACAGGGCACAGTCAATCCACAGGGAAACGGCGCGCCGATCGCGACCGCTGAGACGATGAGTCGCCCGCAGTGACCGAAGGCCGCGACGGTGGCCAGGCGACACCCGCCGGATCCACCGGTTCTCCGCCGTCGTTCCGATCCGGCGAGCTCAGCGATCCCAAACTCACCGCTGCGCTGCGCACCCTCGAGCTGACGGTTCGTCGTCGCCTCGACGGTGTGCTGCACGGCGATCACCTCGGCCTGATTCCCGGCCCGGGTTCGGAACCAGGTGACGCCCGCGAGTATCAGCCGGGCGACGACGTGCGGCAGATGGATTGGTCCGTGACCGCGCGGACGACGCACCCACACGTGCGCCAGTCGGTCGCGGATCGTGAGCTCGAGACGTGGCTTGTCATCGACCTGTCTGCAAGTCTCGACTTCGGGACCGCCGGATGCGAGAAGCGCGACCTGGTTGTCGCCGCAGCCGCGGCGATCACTCACCTGACCAGTTCGGGCGGTAACCGCGTCGGCGCCATCATCTCGACGGGCGCCCAGACAACTCGAATTCCGGCCCGCGGTGGGCGCATTCACGCACAGGCGATGCTCCGCAAGATCGCGACGACTCCGCACGCTCCGGACGGGGTACGCGGTGATCTGGTCGGCGCGATCGAAGCGCTCAGACGCCCACAGCGTCGGCGCGGACTCGCGGTCGTCATCAGCGACTTCCTCGGGCCGATCGACTGGGAACGCTCGCTGCGCGCCATTTCGGGACGGCACGACGTGCTCGGCGTCGAGGTGGTAGATCCGCGCGACCTCGAACTTCCGGACGTCGGCGACGTGGTGCTCCACGATCCCGAGTCCGGCCGGACCAGAGAATTCACCACGACGCCGCAACTGCGCGCCGACTTCGCCAGAGTCGCCGCCGAGCACCGCGTCGAGGTCAGGCAAGCTCTACGTCGTTGCGGCGCACCGCTCATGTCCCTGCACACCGATCGGGACTGGATCGCCGACGTCGTGAGATTCATCTCGGCACGCCGACACAGTTATGGTGCCGGCGCCGGAACTGGGGGCGTTCGTTCGTGAGTCTTTCTCAATTCACCGCACCGTGGTGGCTGCTGTTCCTCGCTGTCATCGCCGCGTTGGTGGTCGGTTACGTACTCGTGCAGAAGCAGCGGGCCAAGCACACACTTCGGTTCACGAACTTCGCGCTACTGGAGAAGGTCGCGCCTTCGCGGCCCGGGCGGTGGCGTCATATTCCGGCGATTCTGATGGTCGTCGCGTTGGTGTTCTTCACCGTCGCCCTTGCCGGTCCGACGGCAGACAAGAAGGTCCCGCGAAACCGTGCCACGGTGATCCTCGTGATCGACGTGTCGCTGTCGATGCAGGCCACCGACGTCGAGCCGACGCGATTGGCAGCAGCGCAGGAAGCTGCGAAGTCGTTCGCCGACGGTCTGACTCCCGGCATCAACCTCGGGTTGGTCGCATTTGCCGGAACCGCTTCGGTTCTGGTGTCGCCCACCACGAATCGTGACGCGACGAAGGTCGCCATCGACAACCTGAAGCTCAGTGAGCGAACGGCGACGGGCGAGGCGATCTTCACCTCGTTGCAGTCGATCGACACGCTGTCGGCTGTTCTCGGCGGCAGCGATCAGGCGCCACCGGCGCGCATCGTGTTGCTGTCCGACGGTAAGCAGACCGTTCCCGAGAACTCGGACGATCCGAGGGGCGGATTCACCGCTGCCCGTCAGGCCAAGGACAAGGGCGTTCCGATCTCGACCATTTCCTTCGGAACGACATACGGGCGAGTCGAGATCGAAGGAGACCGAATCCCCGTCCCGGTCGACGATGCGTCACTGAAGGAGATCGCCAACCTGTCCGGCGGAAGTTTCTTCACGGCATCGAGCCTCGAAGAACTGCGCCAGGTGTACGACACGCTCGAAGAGCAGATCGGTTTCGAGACGACACGAGGCGATGCAAGTCGACCGTGGTTGGTCCTCGGCGTCGTGTTCGCGACCGCTGGTCTGACGATTGCCCTGGTACGCAGGCAGCGTCTGCCCTGATCGAGAGCAGTTCCGAATTGTCCAAATACCGCTGGTACGCGGCCCGCAGAGAATTGATAGGTTGATCGCCATGTCTACCCCTCCCACGACAGTGGTTTCCGAACGGACCGTCACCACACCGCGCTCGGTGCTCGTCACCGGCGGTAACCGCGGAATCGGCTTGGCCGTCGCTCAGCGGCTCGCCGCAGACGGCCACAAGGTAGCCGTCACGCACCGCGGTTCCGGTGTCCCCGAAGGGTTGTTCGGCGTCGTTTGCGACGTCACCGACACCGAGTCGATCGACCGTGCATTCAAAGAGGTCGAAGCGCACCAGGGGCCGGTCGAGGTCATCGTCGCCAATGCCGGCGTCACCGACGACACACTGATCATGCGAATGAGCGAAGAGCAGTTCACGAGCGTCGTCGACGCGAACCTCACCGGTACGTTCCGCCTCTCGAAGCGTGCGACCCGGTCGATGCTGCGCGCGCGTTTCGGACGCTTCATCTTCCTCGGTTCGGTGGTGGGTCTGGCGGGACAAGCCGGCCAGGTCAACTACGCCGCGTCCAAGGCAGGCATCGTCGGTATCGCTCGTTCCCTGACAAGGGAACTCGGCTCGCGTTCGATCACCGCCAACGTCGTCGCACCGGGTTTCATCGAGACCGACATGACGGCAGCACTGGGCGACGACGTGAAGGACAAGGCCACCGAGTTCATCCCGTTGCAGCGGACCGGAAAGCCGGAAGATGTTGCAGCAGTTGTCAGTTTCCTCGCCTCCGACGATTCGGCATACGTCTCGGGTGCAGTCATCCCCGTCGACGGCGGACTCGGCATGGGGCACTGACCCGCTTTTCGCACACACACCTTTCTCGTACGTCTGAAATCAGGAGGACATCTCATGGGCGGTTTGCTCGAGGGTAAGACCATTCTTGTCACCGGCATCATCACCGATTCGTCGATCGCGTTCCACGTGGCCAAGGTCGCGCAGGAGCAGGGCGCGAAGGTGCTGATCACCGGATTCGATCGTCTGCGCCTCATCGATCGCATCGCCCAGCGACTGCCGCAGCCCGTGCCGCCGGCAATCTCGCTCAACGTCCAGAGCTCGGAGGATCTCGCATCTCTCGCCGAGCGTGTGCGCGAGCTGGCTCCCGAGGGTATCGACGGCGTGGTCCACTCGATCGGCTTCGCTCCCCGCTCCTGCCTGGGAAGCCCGTTCATGGACGCGCCGTGGGAAGACGTGGCGGTCGCACTCGAGGTGTCCGCATACTCGTACAGCGCACTGGCCAAGGCCTTGCTGCCGGTGCTCAACGACAACGCGTCCATCGTCGGAATGGATTTCGATCCGGCACGCGCTATGCCCTTCTACAACTGGATGGGTGTCTCCAAGGCAACCCTCGAGGCCGTCAATCGGTACGTGGCCAAAGAGGTGGGCGTCCGCGGTATCCGCTCGAACCTGGTGTCCTCCGGCCCGATCAAGACCCTGGCCGCCAAGGCCATTGCCGGCGACAGCACCGGTCCGGGCGCGGAGTTGGACAAGCTGAACACCGCATGGGACGGTGCTGCGCCCATCGGCTGGGACGTCGACGATCGCGAGCCGGTCGCCAAAACGGTCTGCACCGTTCTCTCGGATTGGTTGCCCGGCACGACCGCGTCGATCATCTACGTCGACGGCGGCTTCCACGCGATGGTCGGCTAGTAGCACCCCTTCTACTACACAGGTGAGTACCCGGGTGACCCCCGCCGAACGGCATCACGCAAGATTGAACTCATGACCGCAAGTATGGACATGCAGTTCGATGCTCTTCTCGTTTTGTCGTTCGGCGGTCCCGAAAAACCCGAAGACGTACGGCCGTTCCTCGAAAACGTCACGCGCGGTAGGGGAGTGCCACCGGAGCGGCTCGACGCCGTTGTCGAGCACTACATGCATTTCGGTGGAGTTTCGCCCATCAACGCGCTCAACCGAGACCTGATCGAACGGGTCGAAGGTGAGTTGGCAGCAGCCGGCGTGGACCTGCCCGTGTACTTCGGCAACCGCAACTGGCACCCGATGGTCGAAGACACCGTTGCCAAGATGCGCGAGGACGGTGTCCGCAATGCCGCCGTGTTCGCCACGTCGGCGTGGGGCGGTTACTCGGGATGTCGGCAGTACCACGAGGACATCGTCCGTGCCCGTGAAGCCGTCGGTGACGGCGCACCGACGCTGACAAAACTTCGCCAGTACTACGACCATCCGCTCGTCGTCGGCGCGTTCGCCGACGGCGTGCGCGCGGCCCGCGCAGAGTTGCCCGAAGCGACTCGCGATACCGCGCGCCTCGTGTTCACGGCGCATTCGGTCCCGAGTGCCGCAGACCGCAATGCAGGGCCGCCGGCAGAGGGCGGAAACCTCTACAGCCGACAGGTTGCCGAGGCTGCGAAGTTGGTTGCCGAGGCCGTCGGCGTCGAAGATTTTGATCTGGTGTGGCAGTCGCGATCAGGCCCGCCGCAGGTTCCGTGGCTCGACCCCGACATCTGTGATCACCTGGATACGCTGTCCGCCAAGGACGTTCGCGCCGTGATCGTGTGTCCTGTCGGTTTCGTCTCCGATCACCTCGAAGTGGTGTGGGACCTGGACACCGAGGCCAAGGACAAGGCGGCCGAACTCGGTATGGATTTCGTGCGCGCCGCGACACCTGGCCGCGATCAGCGTTTTGCGCAGCTGGTGCCCACGCTCGTTCGGGAACTGGCCGACGCCGAGCAGCCACTGCGATTGGGGGTCGAGCCGCTGCTCGGCTCGACCACCAACGGTCTCTCGTGTGCGGTGAACTGCTGCGCCGCCGTTCAGCGCCCCCGCTGACGGAAGCTTTCCGACGCTCAGGAGTTCGGCTGCTTCAGCTTTCCGCAGGGTCCCGGAACGGTGGACGTGCTGCGTGAGGTGAGGAGCGTCTCGACGATCTGTCGATCCTCGGGGCTCAGTGACGGGTCGATGTAGTTGAGCTTGGGCGCCCCCAGTTCGCGGACTCGCCCGGCGAGGGTCGCTACAAATGACACTCGTTCTTCGTCGTCGTCGTTGACGTCGTGGATCTGCAGCACTGACACCGGAAACTTGCGCAGCGTCACAGGCAGGAAGCGGGCGCCGAGCACATGGTCGACGTTGAATCCCGCCCACTGTCCCTGGTTGGCTTCCACGCATTCGGCGTCGGAGTGAATTGCGCTCTCGCCGATGTACTTACGGGCGGGGAGCATCTTCTTCGGTGCAAGTTCGGATGCACCTTGCTGTAGCACGGGAAAGTCGCCGTCCGAGTACAACCAGGGTTGGTTGGCCATCGCGATCAACCGGCCGGCGTCCAGATCCGGGAGATAGCGAGACTTGAGGAGAAACGCAACGCTGTCGACCGAGATGCCCAGCAGGTCGGCGGCCTTCTGTCGGCTCATCGCAAACGTCGGGGCATTCTTCGGGGCGATCTGGATCAAATTGACCATGCGAACTCCTGTAAGTGTTCAATTGTTGCGGGTTTGGTACAGCTGACATGACAATTCGCCGATTATCAACCTCTAGCTGATTTTCGACTTGTAGATGAGTCGGTTGTCACCATCCGAGTTCACGCAACCGGGGATCTCCGATCCCGAAGTGGTGGCCGATTTCGTGGATCACGGTTCGGCGAACTTGCTCGATCACCTCGTCTTCGGTGCTGCAGATCGCACAGATGGCCCTGCGGTAGATCGTGATGCGGTCGGGGAGGACGCCGGCGTACGTGGTGGTTCTCTTGGTCAGTGGGATGCCCTGATACAACCCGAGCAGCCCCGGTCGTCCACCTTCGAGTTGAACGGTCACCGCGACGTTGGCCATCTCCGCTCCCAACTTCGGGGGCAGACTGTCGAGCGCCCGCTTGACCATGTCCTCGAACTGACTGTCGTCCACGTCGATCATCTGCCCATTGTGCGTGCGAGGGCGGGATCCGGGTGTGTCCATGTGGAAACAGTGCAGCTTACGGCTATGTTCATTGCGTGGCCGAAGACCTCTATCACCGTTACGAATTCACATTCATCGTTCAGATGCTGACAGTCTCGCAAGAGCAGGCGATCGAAGAGAGCTTGGGCGGAAGGGTCGAGGACCGGCGTGGACTGCAGTTGCTGACGCTCACCTCGGAAGGTATGCGAGCGGCGACGACGGCTATCACCGTGGTCGACCAGTTGGTGGCTGCAGGCGTGCGTCCCCAGCGGACGCATCCCGATTTGGTGTCACGTCAGGACATTGCCGACCGTGCGGGGGTGACGAGGCAGGCTGTCGGACAATGGGTGCGAGGGGTCCGGCAGGCGGCCACTCCCTTCCCGATTCCGTACAACTCGGTCGCCGGGGGGATCTGGTTCTGGGGCGATGTTCTGGATTGGTTGCGCCGTCAGGGGTACAGCCAGGACACCGGTTTGCGCTACCCGACGCTGGACGAACATATTCGCATCGACCGCCATATTGCGATCAATCACAAGACTGCGGGTTGACCGATCAAACGGTTTGCCTGAAAATAGCTATTGAAACAAACCGACGGTAGGTATAAAGTCCCTAAATACCTCAATCAATCTATCGGTGCGTCGGCCCTGCTCTGGGGGGAGTTCGGTCTGCGCTGCAGATACCCGAGCATGCGAGCAGGAATCCATGGTTTCGACCCCCGAAGTTAGACCGATGCCCAAATCGGCCGCATTCACGACTTCTGTGGCTATTTCCAGCGCTGGAGCAACGACGAAGCTACGCGAAGATGCAACGGGCAGGGGCCGTCTGCGAGCGGCGACGGCGGCGCTGTTCCGGCGCTCACGCCCACGCGCGGCTTCCGCGCCACCGTTGAGCGTGCTTCTTCTCGTCACCTCCGACAATGGTCTCTCGCAGCGGGCTGGTCTTGTTCTTCGCGAGGCGGGGCACCAAGTCCGCACCGCCGTCGTCGCCGACGCGGACGCAGCGCTGGCCGCGACGTCTGCGGGAGATTTCGATCTCATCATCTGCCCGTTTCTGAAAGCCTATGTACCGGAATCTATTTGGCAGCGGTGGACAACGATCATCATCCATCCCGGCCCGCCCGGCGATCGCGGACCGTCGTCGCTGGACTGGGCGATAACGGATGGCGAACCGATCTGGGGAGTGACCGCGTTGCAGGCCGCCGAGGAACTCGATGCCGGAGCGGTGTGGGCGTGGCGGACATTCGAACTCCAGAGCGGTGCAACCAAATCTTCGGTATACAACGAGGCAGTCACCGACGCGGCGATGGAGTGCATTACGGAGGTCGTCGAACATTTCCGTACTCCTGACTTCCAGGCGATCCCATCGGACCGAGTTGCGCGGCCCGTGGCATCGGCCCGATCGAGGCCCAGCATGAAACAGGCCGATCGCGTTTTCAGCTGGGAGGAAGACGCGTCGAGCATCGTCCGCGCCGTCAACGCCGCCGACGGGTTTCCCGGCGTCGCCGTTCAGTTGGGGCTCGACCGGGTCTACGTCTACGACGCTCACCCCGATACCCACGTCGATGCAGCGCCCGGCACCATCGTCGAGTACTTCCACCAGGCGATACGTGTCGCCACCGGTGCGGGCTCCGTATGGATCGGACATGCGCGGCTCGTCGGCGCCGGCAATGTCAAACTTCCGTCGACCGCGGTCGTACGTCCGGACGTGTTCGTTCCACAGGTCTGGGAGAGTCGTTACCCCGAGACCGACTATCACCGCGACGGCGAAATCGGATATCTCTCGTTCCGCTTCTACAACGGTGCGATGAGTACGAAGCAATGCGCCCGACTGGCCGCCAGGCTCCGCTGGGCGATCGCGCAGGACACCAGGATCCTTGTCCTGACGGGTGACTACGACAGATTCAGCAACGGTATCCACCTCAACGTCATCGAGGCCGCGTCTGATCAAGCCGGAGAAGCGTGGGCCAACATCAAAGCCATCAACGAGATCGCGAAAGCGATCGTCACCTGTACGGAACAGGTTGTGGTGGCGGCATTCACAGGCAACGCCGGTGCCGGCGGGGTCATGCTTCCGCTTGGAGCCGACGTAGTCGTGGCCAGGGACGGTGTGGTTCTCAATCCTCATTACGCCACGATGGGCCTGTTCGGCTCGGAACTGCACACGTACACACTTCCGGCTCGGGTCGGCGAGGAGCAGGCCCGCAGCCTGCTGGCCGAGTGCAGTGCGATCGGTATCCGTCGAGCCTTGGACATCGGACTTGTCGACGCGATCGGCCCCAGACGGCCGGATCTGTTCGAGGCGTGGTTGCACGAGGTCGCCACCGACTTGCTCGAAGGAGATCGGATGGAATCGATGCTGGAGCGCAAACGTCTTCGACTGGAACGTGATCCGGTGGAGCCCTACGAGGAGCGTGAGCTCGAAGAGATGAAGATCGACATGTTCGGTGACCGCAACGGGTTTGCCGAGAAACGCCGGAACTTCGTGCTCAAGCTCTGATCGACACGCTGTTCGCCGACGCGACACGGGCAGTGCGAACGACGTCCCACAGTCGTCGCAGCAGGTCGTCACGCCTCTGCGCAGTGGACACGCTCGGGGCCTGATTGGTCGAGACCGACGCAGCGACGGTAAGAATGGCTGCCACGTTGTCGGCGGTGTCGATCACCTGTAGATGCCGAGGTGACAGTGTCGACGGCCAGCGGTACCCGGCCTGGGCCTGCAGCGCTTCGGCGACCAGCGTACGAGCGTCGCCCCCAGGCATTCCGGTGGCTACGGCCGGAAGCCCGCCGAGCACCTCCGCTGCGTCCCGAACAGCCTGGCGCAGTTCGTATTCGGCTTCACGGAGTCCGATCGATTCGGCACTGCCCGCCACAGTGGGAATGGAGAAAACCGTCCACCGTAAGACGTCCGGACCTTCCTTCGACGGCACGAGGCCGACTCCCGGCTTCCCGACGGCGCCGATCTGTATCCCTTCACCCGTTGCGATCGCAGCGCGCGCGAACTCGGTGCCAGTGGGCAGGCCACGTACATCGCCGGCCGTAGGAAGGACCAGGCGGACTTCAGCAGCCTCCGAGCGGGCGATTCTCAACAGGGTGGACACACCCGAAGCCGTGACTCCCGGCCACTCGAGATCGTGACGGACCGCGGTTTCCGCATCGGCAGCGCCGATCAGGTGCATCGGCGCCCACGCGGCAAGGGCGTCGATGACGTCGTCCGGCGCAGCGTCGCCGGCGAGCCATGACGCTGCCCACACGGTGAGGGTTGCGCTGGGAGAACTCATGACCGTGAAGTTTAGTTCGGCGTGGCGACATGCGCGGCCCCGGCGTTGTGACCTAGCGTGATCCGGCGTGAGCGGTGGCAACGGATACGGTGACATTTTTGCGGGTCATACCCGCAAACAGAAGCGCGTGACGCCTGAAGTGGCGGCCGAACGTGATCTTGTCGTCGAGGATGCGGCGACAGGATTCTGCGGTGCGGTAGTCGGTTTCGAGCGCACGTACGACGGCGATTTCGTGCGACTCGAGGACGGGCGTTCCCGGACGCGGTTGTTCGCGATGCGCGAGGCGGCCTTCCTCATCGACGGCTCACCGGTCACCCTCGTTCGCCCGGCCCCAAGCCCGCGTCCACCAAACCCGCACGATCGGCTTCGGGTTCGACCCGAGTCGAAGGCTTACGTGCACGCACGGCACTGCCCAGCCGGATCTGGGTGGAGGGAGTACACGATGCTGCCCTCGTCGAGCGGGTGTGGGGCCATGACCTTCGCGTCGAAGGTGTTGTCGTCGAACATCTCGAAGGGCTCGACAATCTGGGGGAGCGGCTTGCCGAATTCGGGCCGGGCCCCGGCCGCCGTGTCGGTGTCCTCGTCGACCACCTGGTCACCGGTTCCAAGGAAACCCAACTGACTCAGGGCCTCGGCCCGAACGTGTTGGTGACCGGACACCCGTACATCGACGTGTGGGAGGCCGTTCGTCCCAAATCTGTCGGAATCGCCTCCTGGCCGAAGATTCCACGCGGCGAGGATTGGAAGACGGGAATCTGCCGCGAACTGGGCTGGGGGACACCTCAGGAGGGCTGGCGGCGGGTCTACAACTCGGTCGAGAGCTTCCGCGATCTGGAAGCTCCCTTGATCGGTGCCGTCGAACAACTTGTCGATTTCGTTACCGAGCCGAACTGACGTAGCGGCGGCCTGGGTCACACATTCTGGTTAGATGGTGTTGTGGCTGCACTTATTTGGCTGATCGGAGCACTGGTGCTCGCCGGGGCCGAAGCGCTGGTGGGGGATTTCTTCCTGCTGATGCTCGCCGGTGGGGCGCTCGCTACTGCCGGTGTCAGTGCTGTCACCGACTTCCCGGTGTGGGTCGACGCCGTCATGTTCGGAGTGTTCTCCGCCGCCCTCGTCCTGGGTGTGCGACCGATCATGTTGCGTCGCTTCGGTAGTCCGCCACCGACCCCGACCGGAATTCAGGCACTCGAAGGTAAACACGCTCTGGTTCTGGAAGAAGTGGGCGAGCATTCCGGGCAGGTCAAGTTGAACGGCGAGGTGTGGACTGCCAGGCCGTACGACACCACCGAGGTGTACCCGCCGGGCACCAAGGTGACGGTGATGGAAATCAACGGCGCAACAGCAGTCGTCTGGAGGGGACCTTAATGGCAGCACTCATAGTGCTCGGTGTGTTGGTGCTATTCGTGATCTTGGTGGTCGCGAAGTCGGTAGCACTGGTACCGCAGGCAGAAGCCGCGGTGATCGAGCGGCTCGGTAGGTATTCGAAGACGGTGTCCGGTCAGCTCACATTCTTGATCCCGTTCGCCGATCGTGTGCGCGCCAAGGTGGATCTTCGTGAGCGGGTGGTCTCCTTCCCACCGCAACCGGTGATCACCCAGGACAACCTGACACTGTCCATCGACACGGTGGTGTACTTCCAGGTCACCAATCCGCAAGCTGCGGTGTACGAGATCAGCAACTACATCGCTGCCGTCGAGCAGTTGACAACCACGACGCTGCGAAACGTCGTCGGCGGAATGACCCTCGAAGAGACGCTGACCTCGCGTGATTCCATCAATGGTCAGCTTCGAGGTGTCCTCGACGAGGCGACCGGTCGCTGGGGCCTGCGAGTGGCCCGCGTCGAACTCAAGAGCATCGATCCTCCGCCCTCCATCCAGGAGTCGATGGAAAAGCAGATGAAGGCGGACCGCGAGAAGCGCGCGATGATTCTGACGGCTGAAGGCCACCGCGAATCCGCTATCAAGACAGCCGAGGGTGCCAAGCAGAGCCAGATTCTTTCCGCCGAGGGCAACAAGCAGGCCTCGATCCTCAACGCCGAGGGTGAGCGTCAGTCCCAGATTCTTCGGGCTCAAGGTGACCGCGCGGCCAAGTACTTGCAGGCCCAAGGCGAGGCCAAGGCCATCGAGAAGGTCTTTGCTGCTATCAAGTCCGGTAAGCCGACTCCGGAATTGCTTGCATACCAGTATCTTCAGACGTTGCCGCAGATGGCGCAAGGCGATGCGAACAAGGTGTGGCTCGTGCCCAGCGACTTCGGTGACGCACTGAAGGGATTTGCGAAAACGCTTGGCGCGCAGGGGCAGGACGGTGTCTTCCGTTACGAGCCGCCGGCCGCCGAAGAGAATCTTCCCAACCCTGAGGACGATTCAGCTGAGGTGGCGGAGTGGTTCGAAACGAAATCCGATCCGGCTATCGCAGAAGCAGTCCGTGCTGCTGAAGTTGCTGCACGTACTCCCGTCGAAGATCCGGCAGCTGCGGTCAGGCACCTCCGTGAAAGTGCGCCCGAGCAGCCCGGATTCGTAGATCCCGCGCTGCCGCAGCAGAGTGAAAATCCTTGGCCCGGTCAGCTACCGCTGCCGTCCGAACGCGAAGAGTTCCAGCAGAAGTACCCCTACCAGGATCAGCCGCCGGAGGGCGGCCAGCGCCGGTAGGCTCCTCTCGTAGTAATCGGGACGGGCACTCGTCACCTACGTGATGAGTGCCCGTCCCGTTCCGCATACAGCGATCGCCCAGAGGACACTGACGAAAGTTCCCATGATGAACTGCTCGGACGCGTGAGGTTCGCGAAGTTCCGGGTATCGTGCGAGCCCCTTGACTGCCAAGACGATCGCGATCCCCTCCGGCCAGGTTGCGAGAATCGACGCCGCCACCGCGAGCCGTTCGAGGATGCCGATCACACGTCCGCCGCGAAGAGGTCCGGCGTCCGGTGCCGGGCTCCCGTCCGGTTGGCGACGAGCGATCTTGAAGGTGGCAAGTACCAACGGTGCACCGGCCGTGGCGGCGGCAAGTACGCACAGGACAAGCGTCGCCCCGAGAGCGAAACCGGTGACCGGGGTCGTTCGGGTCGATGCCAGTGCGGCAACACCCAGCGCCGGAAGAGCCACCACGGACGACGCCCATTCGGGGACTTCCAGTCGACCACGACTGAGCGGTCCCAGTGCCGCTGCAACTGCTGGTGCCGCGGCGGCGACGGCGAGCGCGATCAACGCCAGAACGACCATGTATTCGAGCCCCCTGCTGTGTCGACGAGTTTGTACCGGTGCGAGCGTGAGCAGTCTAGGGCTGGAGTCTGACCAAAAGTCGTTCTGCGAGTCTGCGCCCCGCGAGTTCTGCGTGCCACCCGGCTGTCAGGAGTCGCTTGGACATGGCCTGTTTGGTGATTCCGAGGTGGGCCGCCGCGCTGACCTGAGTGAGTCCGCTGTCCATCAGAGCGATGGCTTCGCGTCCGTCCTTCGTCTGTCTCGTGACAATCGTTCCGAGCAAGGTGAACGCGGCATCGACATCGGCGGCGAGTTCGTCGCGTGAGCTGTCGGCCGGCGCCTGTTCGACGGCAATTCTGGCCGGAGCTCGCTTGGCTCGCTCGACGGCGATCCGAGCAGCTTCGAATGCCGGTCCGCGTCCGGCCCGGGTCTGCCGTGGGAGAGGCTGCTCGACGGGACCGATCCCGATCCCGACACTCCAGTGCTCGCGCCGAATCAGCTCGAGTGCGACGAGGACGAGTAGCGCCGGATCGTCGGTCACCGCTTGAATCTCGTCGCCCGCAGTGCGCTCGAACGGCCGCAGGAGCCTGCGATCGACCATGTCGTCGATGATGTCCCCGACGCGGTCGACATCGCGTCGGCTACCTCGCTGATCCACTGTCAGTACGAACATTAGTCAATGCTAGATAGTTGACTTTCAATAGTCAATCGTTTTGGGTTGACTCAATCAAATCAACCTCTTGAGGTTGACCGTTGTCAACGATGGTTTCGCCCGGTGAAGGCTGACGGCGAGCGTCGAACACCAGACCGGCGATGCCGATCGCAATGCAGATCCCGGACAGAATCAGGAGACGAGGATCGGCTTCGCCGGAGAGCGCATCGCCCAGAACGACAATCCCAACAGTGCCGGGCAAGATGCCGACGACGGTGGCAAGGATGTAGGGCACGATCCGGATCGACGAAATGCCGCAGCAGTAGTTCACCACCGAGAAGGGGACAAACGCGATCAAGCGCAGAGAGCCGACGGCCAGCCACCCCCGCTTTTCGATCCGCTCGTCCACCCGCCGGATCGTCGGACTCGAAATCCGTTGCCACACGACGTCACGGCCGATGGCGCGGACCAGGTAGAGGGCCAGAACGGCGCTCACAGTCGTTGCCGCCACGGTAAGAGCGATGCCGGTCACCGAGCCGAAAAGAACCCCCGCACTGAGGGTGAAGACGGTGCGCGGGAACGGCGCGACGGTGACTATCGAATGAACCAGGAAGAACACGAGGGGAAACGCCGGGCCAACCGAGTCCGCCCACTCTCGCACCTGGGACACCGTGGGATGTGGGGCGAGGAGGGCTGCGAGGAACAAAGCGAGCACTACCAGGACTATTGCGATCAATCTTCGGTCCAGCAGGCGTCCCATCACAGGTCACAAGGCTACCTGCGAACGGTGAACCGGGCCGACTGCCGACCCGCAATCGTGAGTCGAACATTGCCACGGGGGCGGGAAAGCGACGTGCTCCAGGCGACAATGAAACGGCACTGTGACGAAAACCACTAGGCTTTCGGAGTGGCCTTCACCTGTAGTCCCGGCCAGTGAAACGAACTCGCGGGTAACCCGTAAACATGCTGAACAATCGCTAGGTAAGGGCCGGTCACACGTGCACGAACGACCGAATCTGCACGTCGTCTGACCGGTCGGAAAGTGGCCGCGAACAGCCCTGTGAAGAACATGACGTGATCCTCACGATATCTGGGCTCAACCGCGGGTTAGCATCACAGAACTAACGAACAAATCCGATTATCGGTAAAGCGCTCACGCAAAAAATGAGAGGGAGCGGACACAGTGTCATTAGCTTCAGAAGCCGAGGCTGTCGAGCAGGCGTACGCGGAGTGGCAGCGCTCCGTAGCCGGTGTGCTCGCCAAGTCCCGCAGAGTCGATGCGGCAGAGCTGGGCCCCGAGCCACAGAAACTGCTCGAAACCGTCACCTACGACGGTGTCACTGTCGCACCGCTCTACAGCCCACGCGACGAGCGTCCCGAGCAGAGCTTGCCGGGCACGTTTCCGTACGTGCGTGGCGTCGACGCTCACCGTGATGTCAATGCCGGTTGGTTGGTTTCCGCTGCATTCGGAACCGCTTCGGCGGCCGAGACTAATCGCGCCATCCTGGACGCCCTCGAAAACGGAGTCAGCGCACTCTGGTTGAAGGTGGGCGCCGACGGCGTTCCGGTCACCGACCTCGCCGCTGCGCTCGAGGGCGTTCTTCTCGACCTCGCACCGCTCACGCTCGACGCAGGCGCCGAGGTGAACGATGCAGCCCGCGCACTCTTCTCTCTCCTCGATGCTCGCGGCGAAGCCGGCGACGGCGTCAGTGATCGCAGCAGTATCCGAGTTCACCTCGGTGCAGCGCCGCTGACCAGTTGGTTCTCAGGCGCAGCCGACGTCGAATTTGCAGGCGCCGTCGAGTTGGCCGCCCTCGCTGCAGCTCGCGCGGAAACCGTGCACGCGATCACCGTCGACGGCACGGCCTTCCACAACGCGGGTGCCGGCGACGCCGAGGAACTCGGAGCCGCGATTGCCGCCGGACTCGAATACCTCCGCGCACTCACCGCAGAGAGCGGTCTGACCATCGGTGCTGCGTTGTCGCAGTTGGCTTTCCGCTACTCGGCAACCGACGATCAGTTCCAGACCATCGCGAAGTTCCGCGCCGCACGTCTCGTGTGGGCCCGCATCGCTCAGGTCTGTGGAGCTTCCGACTTCGGTGGAGCGCCGCAGCACGCAGTCACCTCCGCCGCGATGATGGCTCAGCGTGATCCCTGGGTGAACATGCTGCGCACGACCCTCGCCGCATTCGGCGCCGGCGTCGGCGGAGCAGATGCAGTGACTGTTCTTCCGTTCGACGTCGCCCTGGCCGACGGCACCCTTGGTGTCAGCAAGTCCTTCTCCTCGCGCATCGCGCGCAACACGCAGTTGCTTCTCCTCGAGGAGTCGCACCTGGGCCGCGTGCTCGATCCGTCGGCGGGCTCCTGGTACGTCGAGGACCTGACGCAGCAGATCGCCGCCACCGCGTGGGAGTTCTTCCAGGAAATCGAAGCAGCCGGCGGATATCTGGCGGCACTCGAAGCGGGAATCGTCTCCGGCCGCATCGCTGCCACGAAGGCCAAGCGTGACTCCGACATCGCACACCGCAAGACCACGGTCACCGGTGTCAACGAGTTCCCGAACCTCGGCGAAACGCCGCTGTCTGCCGAAGCCGTCGAGCCCGGCCAGTCCGTCGCCCGCTACGCAGCTGCATTCGAAGCGCTTCGTGACCGTTCGGACGCGTTCCTCGCCGCCGGCGGCGCCCGTCCCACTGCGCTTCTCGCGCCGCTGGGCTCGGTTGCAGAACACAACGTGCGCACCACGTTTGCGTCCAACCTGCTCGCTTCGGGTGGTATCGACGCAGTCAACCCCGGCCCCCTCGAGGTAGGCGCAGAAGCCATCTCCGCAGCCGTCAAGGCTTCCGGTGCCACCGTCGCGGTGCTGTGCGGCACGGACAAGCGCTACGGCGAGAGCGCCGCAGCGGCCGTCGCCGAACTTCGCGCTGCCGGCATCACCAAGGTGCTGCTCGCAGGACCGGAAAAGGCAGTCGCCGACGCGACCGGCGATTCTCGCCCGGACGGATTCCTCACAGCCCGCATCGACGCAGTGTCGGCTCTGACCGAACTGCTCGACTTCATCGAGACGGGAAGCTCCAAGTGACGACACGAGAGGTCAAGCACGTGATCGGCAGTTTCGCCGAGGTCCCACTCGAGGACCCGCAGTCTCCGGCACCCACACCGCCGTCGGTTGAGCAGGCACAGGCGCTCATCGAAGAGGGCGCAAACGCCAACAACTACGCCGCCGAGCAGGTTGTCTGGTCCACCCCGGAAGGCATCGACGTCAAGCCGGTGTACACCGGTGCGGACCGCACGGCCGCCGCCGAGTCCGGTTACCCGCTCGACAGCTTCCCGGGCGCAGCGCCGTTCCTGCGTGGTCCGTACCCGACCATGTACGTGAACCAGCCGTGGACCATTCGCCAGTACGCCGGATTCTCCACTGCCGCGGAGTCGAATGCGTTCTACCGTCGTAACCTCGCGGCCGGTCAGAAGGGCCTCTCGGTCGCCTTCGACCTCGCCACACACCGCGGCTACGACTCCGATCACCCTCGCGTTGCGGGTGACGTCGGAATGGCCGGTGTCGCAATCGATTCCATCCTCGACATGCGTCAGCTCTTCGACGGAATCGACCTCTCGCAGGTGTCGGTCTCGATGACGATGAACGGCGCCGTGCTGCCGATTCTCGCGCTGTACGTCGCTGCGGCAGGCGAGCAAGGCGTCACCCCGGACAAGCTGGCCGGAACGATCCAGAACGACATCCTCAAAGAGTTCATGGTTCGTAACACCTACATCTATCCGCCGAAGCCCTCGATGCGGATCATCTCGGACATCTTCGCGTACTCGAGCGCGGAAATGCCGAAGTACAACTCCATCTCCATCTCGGGCTACCACATCCAGGAAGCCGGAGCGACGGCCGATCTGGAACTGGCGTACACCCTCGCCGACGGCGTCGAGTACATCCGCGCCGGCCTCGACGCCGGTATGGACATCGACAAGTTCGCACCGCGCCTGTCCTTCTTCTGGGCCATCGGCATGAACTTCTTCATGGAGGTCGCCAAGCTCCGCGCCGGACGCCTCCTGTGGGCCGAGCTTGTTGCGAAGTTCGATCCCAAGAGCGCGAAGTCGCTCTCGCTGCGTACCCACTCGCAGACCTCGGGCTGGTCTCTGACCGCGCAGGACGTCTTCAACAACGTTCCGCGTACCTGCGTCGAAGCCATGGCTGCGACCCAGGGCCACACTCAGTCGCTGCACACCAACGCACTCGACGAGGCCATCGCACTGCCGACGGACTTCTCCGCCCGCATCGCCCGTAACACCCAGTTGCTGCTGCAGCAGGAATCCGGCACAGTGCGTCCCATCGACCCGTGGGGCGGCTCGTACTACGTCGAGTGGCTCACCAACGAACTCGCCAACCGGGCTCGTAAGCACATCGAAGAGGTCGAGGAAGCCGGCGGAATGGCTCAGGCCATCAACGAAGGCATCCCGAAGCTGCGCATCGAGGAAGCTGCCGCCCGCACCCAGGCACGCATCGACTCCGGTCGGCAGCCGCTCGTCGGCGTCAACAAGTACGTTCCCGACGAGGTCGACACCATCGAAGTTCTCAAGGTCGAGAACTCCAAGGTCCGCAAGGAACAGCTCGAGAAGCTGGTTCGCCTTCGCGCAGAACGTGATCCGGAAGCCGTCGAGGCCGCACTCGCGAACCTCACCCGCGCTGCCGCATCCACCGAAGGCGGCATGGAGAACAACCTCCTCGCCCTCGCTGTTGTCGCCGCCCGTGCGATGGCTACGGTCGGCGAGATTTCCGACGCCCTCGAAAAGGTGTACGGACGCCACCAGGCCGAGATCCGCACCATCAGTGGTGTGTACCGCGACGAGGCAGGAACGGTGAGCAACATCAGCAAGGCGATGGAACTGGTCGAGAAGTTCGCCGAGGACGAGGGACGTCGTCCCCGTATTCTCGTCGCGAAGATGGGCCAAGACGGTCACGACCGTGGCCAGAAGGTCATCTCCACGGCCTTCGCGGACATCGGATTCGACGTCGACGTCGGACCGCTGTTCCAGACTCCCGAAGAGGTCGCCAATCAGGCGGCCGACAACGACGTCCACGTAGTCGGTGTGTCGTCGTTGGCAGCCGGTCACCTCACCTTGGTGCCGGCGCTGCGGGAGGCTCTGGCTGCGGCCGGTCGTCCCGACATCATGATCGTCGTCGGCGGCGTCATTCCGCCCGGTGACTTCGACGAACTCTACGAGGCCGGCGCTGCTGCCATCTTCCCGCCCGGAACCGTCATCGCCGACGCTGCCAGCGGATTGTTGGAGAAGCTCTCCGCCCAACTGGGTCACGACCACAGCTGAGAAGGGGGTCACTGAAGATGGCACGTCAGCCCATCGACATTGATTCCCTCGCCGAGGCGGTACGCGGGAATCAGCGTGCCGGCCTCGCTCGGGCGATCACCCTCGTCGAGTCCACTCGCGACGACCACCGGGCCCTTGCGCAGCAGCTTCTACTGAAGTTGCTGCCCGAGGCCGGGGGAGCGCACCGGATCGGCATCACCGGCGTTCCCGGCGTCGGCAAGTCGACGTTCATCGACGCGCTCGGAATGTACTTGCTGGGCAAGGGACATCGGGTTGCGGTGTTGGCGGTCGATCCGTCGTCCACCCGCACCGGCGGCTCGATTCTCGGCGACAAGACACGCATGGCTCGGCTCACCGTCGAACCGAATGCGTACATCCGGCCGTCACCGACGTCCGGCACGCTCGGTGGTGTTGCCAAGGCAACCCGAGAGACCATCGTGCTTCTCGAAGCTGCCGGTTTCGACGTCATCCTGGTGGAGACAGTGGGTGTCGGCCAGTCCGAAGTCACTGTTGCCAACATGGTGGACTGCTTTACGTTCCTGACCCTCGCTCGTACCGGTGATCAGCTCCAGGGCATCAAGAAGGGTGTCCTCGAGCTCGCAGATCTGGTGGCGGTCAACAAGGCCGATGGAAAGCATGAGCGCGAGGCAAAGGGTGCTGCCCGCGAATTGGCCGGAGCGCTTCGCCTGATCTACCCGCACGACGCCATCTGGAAGCCGCCCGTCATCACGATGAGCGGCCTCGAGGGTGTCGGGCTGGACGAGTTCTGGGGAACTGTCACCAAACACCGTGAGGTGCTCACCGAAGCAGGACAGTTCGAGGAGAAGCGTCGCAAGCAACAGGTCGATTGGACCTGGACGATGGTCAACGATCAGCTGCTACGCAGGCTCTCGAGCAACGATCGGGTGCGTGCGATCCGGGCCGACGTCGAGCAGAGCGTGCGTGACGGTTCGCTGACAGCAGCGTTGGCGGCGGGGCGAATTCTCGACGCGTTCGACGGAAGCAACTAGGGCGAAAAAACAAAATCCCGGGTATCCGAGCGCGGATACCCGGGATTTCTTCTGTGACGAGCTATCGTTCGCGTTTGACCGCAGGCTCGGTGAGTTCGTTCTCGACAGCGAGTTCGACTCCCGTGAAATCGCCTTCTGCCTCGGCTGGGGTGAGCGTGGACCGCTTCCACGCGTAAAACAGCAACGCTGCCCACGCGCCGAGAATGGCCAGGTAGCCGGCCACTGTGACCGCCCCGGTGATGTCGAAGGATTTGAACAGCTTCTGTGCGTTGGTCAACACGATGACGCCGCCCACCGCCGTTCCGAGCAAGGTTGCAGGCACGCGGCTGACCAGCCACGCCGCGAACGGGGCAGCGATGACACCGCCGAGCGCGAGACCGGCGACAACGAGGAGGTTTCCAGCAGACTCACGACCCAATCCGACAAGAAATCCCAGCGACGCGGCTGACGCGACCAGAAACTCCGAGGCGCTGACCGAGCCGATCACGGTGCGCGGCGCGGTCTTGCCCCGCGAGAGCAGCGTGCTGGTGGTGATCGGACCCCAACCACCACCGCCGGATGCATCGATGAAACCACCGAACAGGCCGAGTGGGGACAGGAAACGTGCAGTGTGCGGAGTGGTACGAGCATCCGCGACGGCCGGTGGGCGGACCGAAAAGCGAAGTGCCACATAGATACCGATGGCCAGCAGGATCGTCGCCGTGATGGGGACTGCCGCTTCGGTGGACAGACCCGAGAGCACGGTTGCGCCGATGAATGCACCGACTGCGCCGGGCACACCGAGCTTGGCGACGAGCTTCCAGTCGATGTTCTTGAACTTCCAATGCGACACGCCCGAAGCGAGGGTGGTGCCGACCTCGGCCAGGTGAACAGCGGCGCTGGCCTGAGCCGGACCGAGGCCACCGATCATCAACAGAGTGGTTGCGGTGACACCGAAGGCCATACCGAGGGCGCCGTCGACGAGCTGGGCGCCGACGCCGACAAGGGTGAACAAAAGAAGGTTGAACATGAGAAGACAGACTCCGAGCGAAGAAGCGACAAAGTCAGGGGTGCAGGCAGACAGAATCGCCGCTCAGCAACACGCCTGATCGAAGCATGCGCTACGACGAGTGGGCCAGAACGCCATCAATCCGAGCGCAAATGCCGGGGAGGCATCGTGGCTGGAAATCTGCACGTCAGGTCCTTTGTTCTCGTTCGTTGGTGTTCTGTCCATGCGAGCATAGCCGGTGCCCGGCTCGGTCAACCCACGACGCGGGCGTAATTTCCCACTCGGTGGACAAGTCGATCAAAGAATTCCGCCGGATCGGTGCTGACCGCGATATCCGCGTTGGGCTCACGCTTCCAGTGCCCGACCCAGTCCGCGACCGTCGTTCCGATCAGCAGTGGACTCTCGGTTTCGACATCTACCGTTGCCGGCTTCAGCGTCGCCAAGCTCGGATCGAGCGCGACGGCAGCAGCAAAGGGATCATGCATGTGAGCAAGAAAGCCCTGGTCGTATTCACGATGGAATTCCATGTAGAACCGGATCGCGTCGGACATATGCCTGATCACGCTGTTGGACGCGGAACTGCGGACGTCGGGGCCGTCGTCAGGCGAGATGATCTCTTCCGGAGTGCTCCCGGCAGCGTCGGCGAGCCGACGCACATGTTCGGGGAACATCTCGATGGATTCGGTGACGTTGAGGCCGCAGATGATCGGGCGCCGGTGCGCGGGTACGACGGAGAACGCGTCGAACACCTCCTTGGCGGCGTGCGGATCCACCGAGACGTTCCACTCCGCGGTCGGCGTCGTGTTGCCCGGATAGTTGAACGACCCACCCATCACGACCAGTCGCTTCAGCAGAGACGGCAGATCGGGTTCACGTCTGATCGCCAGCGCAAGGTTGGTGAGCGGCCCCGTCACCAATCCGGTGAGTTGTCCGGGGTACTCCCGGACGAGATCCACCCAGAGGTCGGTGGCCGTTCGGACCGAGCGCTTGCGACCCGAATCGGGGAGGACGGCATGCCCGATCCCTTGCGGACCGTGAGTCTCCTCGGTGGTGCGCAACGGGATGACCAGTGGCTCGCGGGCGCCGAGTGCAACCTCGATGTGCGGGGCGCCGCAGAGCGCAAGCCAGTTCAAGTTGTTGGCCGCGACCTGTTCCACCGGAACGTTGCCGGCGGTGCTCGCTATCCCCAGAATCTCGGCTTCGGGGCTGGCAAGGAGATAGAGAAGCGCCAACGAGTCGTCGATGCCGGTGTCGACGTCGACGATGAGCTTGTGCGTATCACTCATCGGTGGCCACCAGGATCGTCGGTGAATGCAGGACAGGGAAGTTGACCGACCGAGCGATGAAGCACTTCGTGTGTGCGGGGCCGTGAAGCTCCTCGGCCTCCTCGACCATCGACGCCTCCGCGACCAATACCGTCGGATTCAACGTCACTTCGATGAACTGGCCGCCGCCATCGGATTCCTCGATCATGCTGCCGACCGGCTGATCGCTGTAGTCGAGAACGACGACCCCAGCGGCAGCTGCCAGACCGAGGTACCAGAGCATGTGGCATTGGGCGAGGGAGGCAACGAGCAGTTCCTCGGGGTTCCATCGCTGCGCGTCACCGCGGAACGAGGGATCGGAGCTGCCGAGAAGTTCCGGCTTTCCGACCGCGGATATTGCATGATTGCGCGAATATCCCTGCGTGCTGGACGTTCCGGTTCCCAGATCGCCCGTCCACTGAAGGTCGAGTGTGTAGGTATGTGACTTCACAGGTCCATCTTGCCCTGAATGTGCCGGTCCCTCAGTGTGCCCACTCCGCGCGATCCGATCCCCACGGATGGGCTGGTTCGGGGTAGTCCTCGAACTCTGCCAGCGCGGGTCGTGCGGTGGTCACGTCGGCATGGTTGACAACAACATTCAGGCCGGGAGCGGTCGGTAGACCGGGATGGACGGTTCGGCCGGGTGCGTCGAGAAGACGGGCGCCGGTGCTGGCCAATGACACGTCGACATCGCGGCCACGGCCGTCCTGCGAGCGCAGCGTCAACGCGTCGAGGATCCCAGCTGCCAAGAAGTATCCGGTGGAGTGGTCGAGGGCCTGCGCTGGAAGTGCGCCCGGTTTCTCGTCGCCCTCGAGGAACGAGATACCGGATGCGGCCTGCACGATGCTGTCGAAGCCGCGGCGATTCGCCCACGGACCTTCCCATCCCCATGCGCTGACGCGCCCGTGAATCAGGTGGGCGGGAAGATCCTGCCCGATGAGTGCTTCGAGTGCGCCCGGACGGTAGCCGGTGACCAGTACGTCTGCGGTGTCGAGGAGTTCGCGGAATGCTGCCGCTTCCGCCGAGGACTTCAGGTCGAGAAGCGCCGACCGCTTGCCCTGGCCACTGTCGAGGTGCTGCCATCCGATCTCGGGGATCGCCGGAGGGTCGATCCGCAGAACGTCAGCGCCGACCAGCGCGAGGGCACGGGTCGCGACCGGGCCGGCGATGACGCGGGTCAGGTCGAGAACACGTGGGCGCGTCGGATGCGTGCGAGGTTTTCCCTCGTCGCGTACTCGGATGGATACCAGAGGCTCAGACCTCGCAGCTGCGCACTGCTCACTCAGGCGCCACTCGGTCTCGGTACGAACACGGACCGCGATGGCGCCGATCTCGGCGGCCTGCTGCTCGATCTCGATGGCGCTGAGTTCGGATATCCGTTGCGCCACTGCATCTTTAGGTGATCCATGGTCGAGCTCGAGGATGGCGAGCAGGGGGTCGCGATGGTGTGGATAGTTGCCGTGCGTGCGGACCCAACCGTCGCGGGCGGCAAAGAACCCCGAGTATTCGGAGAATCCGTTGATCGGTTCGCCGCCGATCCGGAACAGTCGATCGCTCGAGAAGGACGCGGCGATGCGCTCGGGATCGAGGGTCCAGTGTCCGTCGCCCGGGCCGGTTGACCGATGAATTGCCGAGGCGAGGGCCGCGACTGAGCCTGCAGCGAGGTCGAACACCGGCAAGTGCGCCGCAAGGAAGCCCGCCGAGTCCGGGCATTCGATGTGGCCGCGTCGGTCGTCGGTGTGCACCCCGACGTCACGTTGGTATTCGTCGAGATAGAACCCGTACCCGTGATCCATGTGGCGCCTTTCGGCAGTTCAGTGGCCGAGAAGCTCCCGGCACTTCTCTGCCAGCGTATCGCGGAGCGGCGCAGCACGATCCGCCAACTGTTGTTGCTGACGCACGTATTCGGCGCGGCCCGCGGGAGTTTCGATACGAATGGGGGAGTACCCGTACTCGGCGAGGTCGTATGGGCTCGCGCGCATGTCGAGTTCACGGGCCAGGAGCGCGTGTTCGAAGCACCGCATCACCAGATCGGAATCCACGAGTGGCAACAACTTGAAGCTCCACTTGTACAGATCCATACCGGCGTGCAGGCAGCCCGGCTGTTCGTGATCGATCTGAGTTTCGCGTGCAAGCGGGAGCGAGTTCTTGGGGGCCGCGTCCGGTGTGAAGAACCGGAACGCGTCGTAGTGCGTGCATTTGAGTGGCAGGGATTCGACGACCGCGTCGGTACCGGCGAACCCGAGCCGCAGCGGCACTGACTGGTGACGGATCGCGTCCTCGCCGCCGCGATAGACCATCGCCCATTCGTGGAGGCCGAAACAGCCCAGCACAGCGGGCCGCGCAGACGTCTGATTCAACAGATTCCACACGAATTCGACTGTGTGACGCCGACGCTCCAGCACGGCGGCCTCGACCGTCGCAGTACCCGAATCGTCGACGCGGTAGCCGGAGAAGGCTGCGTATTCGCCGGCGTTCTCGAGTGCGACTCCGTACCCGGGGTGCCAGCGGCGCAGTTGGGCGGGCTTGAAGTTGTAGTACGTGAAAAGGAAGTCGTGCACCGGGTGAGAGATACCGGCGCTACGACGCGCTCGGTGCGGCTCGACGAGCTTCTCCACCTCCTCGAGGTGAAGTGCCCGCCGAGCCGTCCACTCGCTCTGCGCGAGTGCGAGTGAATGCACCGAACGTGTCATCGATCAGCTGTTTCTTTGTCCGGGAACAGCATCTGTGCCGCGGTGCGTGCCGTCGCGAACCGTTCCGACGTACTCCTCGAGCAGATCCTCGAGCGCGACGATACCGATCACGACTCCGTCGGCGTCCGTGACTGCGCCGAGGTGCGAGCTGGCCCGACGAAGGCCGGCCAACGCTTCGGCCAGCGGCGTGCTGAGCGGAACGATGGGCAACGGGCGGATATCCGATGTCGGAACGACGGTGTCCGGCCCGGCAGCTTCGTCGAGCACCTCGTCGAGCACATCCTTGAGGTGCACGTACCCGGCCAGCGATCCATCGCTCGCTCGGACCGGGTAACGCGAGTATCCGGTCTCGATGACCGCACGCTCGATCTCACCCAGTGTTGTTCCCGACGGCGTGAGGGGAATGGTCCGCACCTTGTCGAGAGTGATCAGGACCTCGGAGACGGTGCGATCCGTCGATTCGAGTGCCTGCTTCAACCGCCGGTGTTCTTCGGCGTCGATCAGACCCTCGGACCGCGATTCACCGATCATCGCGGACAACTCCACCGCCGAGACAGTGACGTCGAGTTCGTCCTTGGGCTCGACGCGCAGGAGCTTGAGCACTCCGTTGGCGCAGAGGTTGTAGAACGCGATGATCGGGCGAGCGATCTTGATGAACGCCAGATGCACGGGAACGAGCAGCATGGCCGTCTTCTCGGGGCCCGCCAACGCGATGTTCTTGGGCACCATCTCGCCGAGCAGGATGTGCAGCACGACGACCAGTGAGAGCGCGATCGCAAACGAAATCGGGTGCAGCAATCCGTCGGGAAGGCCGACAGCTTTCATCGGCACCTCGAGGAGATGCGCAATGGCGGGCTCGGCGACCTTACCGAGGAGGATCGAGCAGATCGTGATGCCCAGCTGAGCTGCCGCAAGCATCAGCGAGAGGTTCTCACCGGCCTTGATGACCGTGAGTGCCCGCTTCTTACCCTGCGCGACAAGTGCCTCGAGGCGGTCGCGTCGTGCGGAGATCAGCGCGAACTCCGCACCGACGAAGAATGCGTTACCGGCGAGCAGCACGACGGTGAGGAGTACACCGAAGAGGTTATTCATCGTCGGACTCCTTCGTGTCGTCGTCTGCGGATTCGGGTTCGACATGTGCCGGTACCGGCGTGATGGTCACTCGGTCGATACGACGGCCGTCCATACTGGTCACTCGGGCGATCCACTTGCCGCGGGAATCACCGGACGAGTCGACGTCGGGCAATTCCACTTCGTCACCCTCGTCGGGGATTCGGCCCAGTTCGGTGAGCACCAGACCGCCGAGCGTGTCGTAGTCGCCTTCGGGCGCGGTGTATCCGGTTGCCGAGGTGACCTCGTCGATGCGCAGGAGACCGGAGCACGACCAGCCGTCGCCGACGCGCTGTACGTCGAGTTCGGGTTCGTCGTGTTCGTCGCGCACATCACCGACGATTTCCTCGATGAGGTCTTCCATCGTGACGATGCCGGCTGTTCCGCCGTATTCGTCGACGACAAGCGCGACCTGCATGCCGTCGGAGCGGATCCGCTCCATGACGGTGTCTCCGTCCAGGCTCGACGGCACGACGGGAACACGTTGAGCCAGACTGTCGACGCGCGTCGTGCGCCTGCGCTCGGCCGGAACGGTGAACGCGTGTTTGATGTGTACGACGCCGACTGTGTCGTCGAGATCGCCGCGAACGACGGGGAAGCGCGAGTAGCCAGTTCGCGACGCCGTCACGATCAGGTCTGCGACGGTGTCCGAGAGTTCCAGCGATTCGATCTTCACTCGCGGAGTCATCAGCTCTTCTGCGGTGCGGTCACCGAACTGCAGCGAACGGTCGACGAGCATCGCCGTGCCCTTGTCGATGGACCCGCGCTGCGCGGACGTCCGCACGAGGGACCCGAGTTCCTGCGGTGATCGCGCCGAGCGCAATTCTTCCGCGGGTTCGATGCCCAGGCGTCGCACAATCCAGTTGGCGGTTCCGTTGAGGCCGTTGATGGCCCACCGGAAGATCAGCGAGAAGCCCGCTTGCAGGCCCGCAGTCGCGCGGGCGGTGGGCATCGGCTTGGAGATTGCGAGGTTCTTCGGTACGAGCTCACCGAAGATCATGGAGAACGAGGTCGCAATCACGAGCGCCAGGATCAAAGACGTTGTCGAGGCAGCGGATTCGCTGAGCCCGACGGCCTTCGTGACCGGTGTGATGAACCGTGCCAGAACGGGCTCGGCCAGGTAACCGGTGATCAGGGTTGTGATCGTGATACCCAGCTGAGCGCCGGAGAGCTGGAACGAGAGAGTCTTGTGCGCGTGTTGAACCTGCCGCGAACGTCGGTCGCCGCCACGAGCAGCTTCGTCGACGGTGCTGCGTTCGAGCGCGGTCAGTGAGAATTCGGCCGCCACGAAGAGGGCGGTGCCTGCAGTCAGCGCGATGAAGCCGACCAGGCTGAGAATGGTGAAAACGATGTCCATGTGTCATCGCCACCTGAGGTGTGCACGGGGGCCGCCGGGTTTGTCTCCCGGCTCGCTAGAGGAGCCCTCCGAACCAGCGGAATCAGACGATTCCTCGGATAAAACGACGGGTGTAGCGCCGGGTAAGTGTGTGGGTGCCTCGGGCACCGGGTTCCTCTCGTCGAAGCCGAGTATTTCTCGGCTGTAGCGGGCTCGGTCGGGTCGCCGATGGGCACCCGACCGAGTTTTGTTTCCTGTTTACGGATCCAATGATACCGGCGGGTGCCCGGGAGTAGGGACCCGAGCACCCGCCGACTGTCATAAAACGTGGTTCACCAACCAGACGGAAGCGGCCGTCCTTCGGCGAATCCGGCGGCGGACTGCACTCCCAGAACTGCCTTCTCGTGCAGCTCCTCGAGTGAGCGCGCACCCGCGTACGTGCAGGTACTGCGTACGCCGGAACAGATCTGATCGATCAGGTCCTCGACTCCGGGACGCTCGGGATCGAGACGCATCCGCGAACTGGAGATGCCTTCCTCGAACAATCCCTTACGGGCGCGATCGAAAGCCGTTTCGGTGGCGGTGCGAGCGGCAACGGCGCGCTTGGAGGCCATACCGAAGCTCTCCTTGTACGCGTTGCCCGCCTGATCGACTTTGAGATCGCCGGGGGACTCGTACGTGCCTGCGAACCACGAGCCGATCATGACGTTCGACGCGCCCGCCGCGAGGGCGAGTGCAACGTCGCGAGGGTGGCGAACACCGCCGTCGGCCCAGACGTGCTTGCCGAGCTCGCGTGCTGCTGCAGCACATTCCGCGACGGCCGAGAACTGTGGGCGTCCGACGCCGGTCATCATGCGAGTCGTGCACATGGCTCCGGGGCCGACGCCGACCTTGACGATGTCCGCGCCTGCGGCGATCAGATCACGGGTTCCCTGTGCGGACACCACGTTGCCTGCAACCAACGGGACGCCGAGGTCGAGCGCCTTGAGGGTGGTGAGCGCATCGATCATTCTCTGCTGGTGACCGTGAGCCGTGTCCACGACGATCACGTCGGCACCGGCGTCGACGAGTGCCTTGGCCTTGGCGCCCACGTCACCGTTCACACCGACCGCCGCAGCGACCCGGAGTGCGCCGCGATCGTCGACTGCGGGGTCGTAGATGCCGGCACGAATCGCGCCGGTGCGGGTGAGGACGCCGGCGAGGGTTCCGTCCTCGTTGACGATGACGGCCAACGGATCGTGCTTGGTTTCGAGCAGTTCGAAGACCTCACGCGGTGTGGCGGTGACCGGGGCGGTGACGAAGTCGGTGATCGCGACGGTACGTAGGCGAGTGAACCGATCGACATCCGCGCAGGCAGCCTCGGTGACGACACCGAGAGGCTTGCCGTCCTCGACCACCACGACTGCGCCGTGTGCACGCTTGGGTAGCAGCGCCAGCGCATCGGAGACGGCGTCGTCCGGACTCAGCGTGACCGGCGTATCAGCGACGAGGTGGCGGCTCTTGACGAACGCCACGGTCTCGGCGACAGCGTCAGTGGGGACGTCCTGCGGAATGATGACCAGTCCGCCGCGGCGGGCGACAGTCTCCGCCATGCGGCGGCCGGCGACTGCGGTCATATTGGCGACGACGACGGGAATGGTCGTTCCGGATCCGTCGGAAGAATTGAGATCGACGTCGAACCGAGAGGTGACCTCGGTCCGGTTAGGGACGAGGAAGACGTCGTCGTAGGTCAGGTCGTATGGGGGGCGTTGCCCTTCGAGGAACTGCACGTTTCACGAGCCTACCGTCGATTCCGCCGTAGCGCCCTCGGTATCGCGCGCTTGTGAGCGGGAGAGGGCGATCGTGGTCATGATCATGACGGCGACGGCGCACCCGATGAGAGCAATTCCGGGACCGTCGACGCGGAGGCGTTCGTCGAGAACCGTCATCCCCAGGAAGATGGCCGCGATCGGCTCGCCGATCGTCAGGGCGGGTAGCGACGCCGACAGGGGCCCGACCTGGAAAGCGCGCTGTTGGAGGTAGACCCCGATTGCGCCCGAGGCGATCAGCGCCCACGTCTGCCATGCCGAAATCACCCCGACGACACCGTGCCCGAGTAGGTCGGTGACGTACTTGGTGAATGCGACGGCCACGCCGTAGAAGATTCCGGCCGCAGAGCCGAGAAGCAGAGCGCGCCAGCCACCGTCGAGTTTGGACAAGCCGCCGATAGTTGCGACCACGGCCACTGCGACCGTGATCGTCAGGGGCACAGCCCAATCCGACCACGGAGCGTTGCTGTCTCCCTCGGTGGGATCGCCGACGACGAGGAAGATCGCCAAGGAAATCGCGAGCATGATCGCCAATGACCACGCAGAACGGGTGATGCGAATTCCCGAGAACCTGGCCGAAAGTGGCAGCGCGAACAGCAGCGAGGTCACGATCAGCGGCTGCACCACCAACACCGAACCCAACGACAGTGCAACGGCCTGCATGACGTAACCGCCGCCGTCACCGATCAGCCCGGCCCACCACCGAGGACTGCGAATCAACGACGCCACCAACGCCTCGCCCTCCGGAACCGCAGACGCGGCGCGCTGCTGAGCGACGGAGGCACACGCGAAGAGAAGCGCGGCGACGAGTGCGCAGAGAACAGAGATCAGTGGAAGATCACCCATTCCCTCAGTGTGCGCGCTTGCCTGCCCGATTTCCGGCAGACGGCTTTCCTGCGCCGGGTGCGCCGCGACGCGGGGTCAAGCCCTTGGACGCCAGACGCTCCGAACGGGTCGGGACCGGAGTGCCGTCCGCACGGATCTTCTTCACACTCTTCGGATCGGTGACGCGCCGCGAGGAAGCCGCGCGCTTGTCGCCGTCCTTCTTCATCCGTCCTCCGGCAGCGGTCCGGCCTGCAGTGTCGTGTTCCTGACGGCCGCGCTTGGCGGTGTGCTTGACGGCGACCGTCGTATCGGGAGCTTCGACCGGTATTCCCGTCGGCTCCATCGCGCCGGTGATGCGCGTGAGCTCCAGATCGTCAGGACGAACCCGCACGCCGTGAACCTTGATGCCTGCCTGCTTGGTCAACTTCTCGACCGAATCACGTTCGTCGTCGGTGACTATGGTGACGACGACACCCGATTCCCCGGCGCGTGCCGTCCGGCCGGCCCGGTGCAGGTAGTCCTTCGCCTCCGCCGGGGGATCGACGTGAACGACGAGCGTCACGTCGTCGACATGGATTCCGCGCGCGGCGACATCGGTGGCGACCAGGACCGGTGTCGTCCCGTCGGAGAACGACGCGAGGGTCTTGGTCCGATTGTTCTGCGTCTTGCCGCCGTGCAGGGCGCCGGCCGAGACACCGATCAAATGTAGTTGCTGCGCAAGACGATCCACACCGTGCTTGGTCTTGACGAACATGATGGTCCGCCCCGCCCGTGAACCGATATGTGCGACAACGGATCTCTTGTCGTCGCGGTCGACGAAGAGCAGGTGATGCTCCATGGTCGAGACGGTGGCAACCGGGGGAGCAGTCGAGTGCGACGCCGGATTGCGCAGGTAACCCGCGACCAGATCGTCGACCTTGCCGTCGAGTGTTGCCGAGAAGAGAAGGCGCTGACCGTCTTTCGGTGTCGTGTCGAGAATTTTCGCAACCTCGTCGATGAAACCCATGTCTGCCATGTGGTCGGCTTCGTCGATGGTCGTGATCACGACGTCGTCGAGAATCACCGACTTCTGCTCGAGTAGGTCGAGTAGGCGCCCTGGGGTCGCGATCAGCAGATCGACGCCGCGGGCAAGGATGTCGGCCTGACGCTTGATCGGAACGCCACCGACCGCATTTGCCACACGCAAACCGATCTCGGTAGCAGCGTCGTCGAGTGCCTTGTGGATCTGGATCGCCAGCTCACGGGTGGGAGCGAGCACCAAACCGCGCGGACGATTCCGCTTGCTCGCCCCGCCCTTGAGGCGCACCAGCATCGGAAGCCCGAAGGCCAGAGTCTTTCCGGAACCCGTCGCGCCGCGCCCGAGGACATCGCGGCCGGCGAGGACATCGGGGATGGTGGCCGACTGAATGGGGAAGGGGGCATCGATGCCGCTACGGCGCAACGCGTGCACCATCACGGCGGGGATTCCGAGGTCGACGAACGAACGCCCTTCGGTCGAGGTGGGCGAGTCGATCGTCGATTCCTGCATTTGTCCAGGCTACCGGGTATCGGTAGACGCAGATGACCGCATCTACCGATACCCGCTGTGAATCAGGCCTCGATTTCGCTGCGGTCACCGCTCCACAGTGTGTGGAACTTGCCCGGCTTGTCGATGCGCTCGTAGGTGTGCGCGCCGAAGAAGTCGCGCTGACCCTGAGTCAGGGCGGCCGGCAGACGCTCCGCGCGGAGACCGTCGTAGTACGAGAGCGAAGACGCGAACGCCGGTACCGGAATACCGAGCATCGTCGCGGTGGCGACCACGCGGCGCCAGCTGTCGATGCCTGCCTCGATGGCCTCGCGGAAGTACGGTGCCAGAATCAAGCTCGGCAGGCTCGGATCCGCGTCGAACGCGTCCTTGATGCGGTTGAGGAACTGCGCACGGATGATGCAGCCACCGCGCCAGATCGTCGCCAGGTCGGCAGGCTTGAGGTTCCAGTCGTACTCGGCGCTGCCGGCAGCGATCTGATCGAAGCCCTGCGCGTACGCCACGATCTTCGACGCGTACAGCGCGGCCTGGATGTCGGCGGCGAACTGCTCGGCGTCAGCAGGCTTGTCGCCGAGAGAGCCGGCGGCCAGACCCTGCGCCTGAGCTGCGGCGCGCTGATTGCGGCTACCGGACAGTGCGCGAGCGAAAACGGCCTCGGCGATACCGGTGACCGGCACGCCCAGATCCAGAGCGGACTTGACCGTCCAGCGGCCCGTGCCCTTCTGCTCGGCAGCGTCGACGATGACGTCGACCAACGGCTTGCCCGTCTCGGCGTCGACCTGGCGGAGCACCTCGGCGGTGATCTCGATCAGGTAGGACTCGAGCGTGCCCTTGTTCCACTCGGTGAAGACGTCTGCGACCTGACCGGCGTCGTAACCGAGTGCGTCGCGGAAGAGGTTGTACGCCTCGCCGATGAGCTGCATGTCGGCGTACTCGATGCCGTTGTGCACCATCTTGACGAAGTGACCGCTGCCGTCGGGGCCGATGTGCGTGCAGCACGGGGTGCCGTCGACGTGAGCGGAGATGGACTCGAGAAGCGGGCCGAGAGCCTCGTAGGACTCCTTCGGGCCGCCGGGCATGATCGACGGACCGTTGAGTGCGCCTTCTTCGCCACCGGAGATTCCAGCGCCGACGAAGTGCAGACCGCGGGCGCGGATCGCTGCTTCACGACGGATCGTGTCGGTGTAGAGCGAGTTGCCACCGTCGATGATGATGTCGCCGGGCTCCATGGCGTTCGCGAGCTCTTCGATCACGGCGTCGGTCGGGGCACCGGCCTTGACCATGATCAGGACGCGTCGCGGCTTCTGCAGTGCGGCAACAAACTCCTCGACGGTCTCGGTGCGCACGAAATCGCCCTCGGAACCATGCTCGGCGATCAGGGCATCGGTCTTCGCGATGCTGCGGTTGTGCAGGGCAACGGTGTGACCGTGGCGGGCGAAATTGCGGGCAATATTCGAACCCATGACGGCCAGGCCGGTGACGCCGATCTGAGCTCGGGGTGATTCGGTGCTAGTGGTTGACATACTTACAGCTTTCCCTCTCGGTCCGCGGCTGTGAAATCCTGCGCTGTGCGCAGCCGAAAACGGTGCGGCCGCGACGCGCGTGAACATTCAGACCGTGCATACAAAACACGGATGCAGATCACTTTAATTGCAGTGACCTGCATCCGTCTCGATACAGCTTCCGGCACAGCCGGAAGGTTCTCAGTGTTCAGTTGTCGAGCCGCAGCTCAGCGCAGGTATTACCGCTGATCGCGCTTCGGGCCGTCGAATCCGTCATAGCTACGACGGTCGGTGCGGCTGCGGAAGCCGCCACCGCTGGTCGAGGCTGCACGGTTGTCGCCGCCGTCGCGGTTGCCCTGGTAGCCACCGGAAGAGCGGTTGCCCTGGTATCCGGTCGAGGGGCGGCTGTCGCGATCGCCGTACGAGCGGTTGTTGTCGCGGCTGCCCTGGTATCCACCACCGGACGAACGGTTGCCCTGGTATCCGCCGCGGCTCTCGCCGTCACGGCTTCCCTGGTATCCGCCCGACGAGCGGTTGCCCTGGTAACCCGTCGACGGGCGGCTGTCGCGGTCTCCGTAGGACGGACGGCTGTCACGGTTGCCCTGGTAACCACCGCTGGAGCGATCACCCTGGTATCCACCGGAAGAGCGGTTGCCCTGGTATCCGCCGCGGCTCTCGCCGTCGCGGCTTCCCTGGTATCCACCCGAAGAGCGGTTGCCCTGGTAGCCGGTCGAGGGGCGGCTGTCGCGGTTGCCCTGGTAACCACCGCTGGAGCGATCACCCTGGTATCCGCCGCGGCTATCACCGTCACGGTTGCCCTGGTAGCCGCCGGAAGAGCGGTTGCCCTGGTAGCCGCCACGGCTTCCGCCACGATCGCCGAAGGAACGCTCGCCACGAGAAGAGCTCTCGCGCAAGGGTTCTCCGGTCGGCTTCTTGGCGCCGGTGATGCGAGCAAGTTCAGCAGAACCCGGGGTGACGGCAACGGCTGCGGCATTGACGCCGGCCATTCCGGTCAGACGCTTGAACTGACGCTTCTGGTTGGGCAGCACGATGGCGACAACGGTGCCCTTCTCGCCGGCGCGAGCGGTACGACCAGCGCGGTGCAGGTAGTCCTTGTGGTCGGCCGGGGGATCGACGTGAACGACGAGGTCGATGCCGTCGACGTGGATACCGCGTGCTGCGACGTCCGTTGCGACGAGGACCGGGGTGCGGCCGTTCTTGAAACGCTCGAGGACGCGGGTGCGCTGGTTCTGTGCCTTGCCGCCGTGAAGCGACTCGGCAGCGATGCCGACGGCGCGGAGGCGATCGGTGATTCCCTCGCAACCGAGCTTGGTGCGGGCGAACATGATGGTGCGTCCGTCACGGGCACCGATCTCGGCGAGGACGGAATCCTTCTGCCCACGATCGACGAGGAGGACGTAGTGCTCCATCGTGTCGACGCTTGCGCGGCCGTCTTCGGTGGAGTGGGTGACGTGGTTGGCCAGGAACTGACGAACCAGCGACTGCACCTCACGGTCGAGGGTTGCCGAGAACAGCAGACGCTGTCCGTCTGCGGGGGTCTCGCCGAGGATCGAGCGAACCTCGGGCAGGAAGCCCATGTCCGCCATCTGATCGGCTTCGTCGAGTGCGGTGATTTCCACCGAGTCAAGGATGCAGGTGCCCTGACGCAGGTGATCGCCCAGGCGACCCGGCGTTGCGACGAGGACGTCTACGCCGCGGCGAAGCTGATCGACCTGCTTGGCGAACGGCGTTCCACCGACAGCGGGACGAACCGTGAGTCCGAGTGCGCCGGCGTAGGAGTTGAGGGAGTCGACCACCTGGAAAGCAAGCTCACGGGTGGGGACGAGCACGAGTGCGCGGGGACGCTTTGCGGCCGGGCGATCTTCGTGGCGTGAGAGGCGGGTCAGCATCGGCAGGCCGAAGGCGAGGGTCTTACCCGATCCGGTCTGTGCGCGGCCGAGAACGTTGGTTCCGGCGAGCGCGTCCGGGATGGACTGCGCCTGGATGGGGGACGGGACGGTGATGGAGTTGCGCGCCAATGCGGCAACAAGCTGCTCGGGCAGGCCGATCTCGGCGAAGGTGATACCCGGCTCGGTGGCGACTGCTTCTTCGGCAGCGGGGGTGTTGACGGTGGGGTCTTCGATGTTCTCGGAAGACGACATTTGGACAGCGTTGGTCACGCGGAAACCTCTCCGGACTACGGGCACGTCGCGGAGCGGAAGAAGCCATGCTGAAATACACGACACAGTTCGCAAAGGGACGAGCCAGGGCACATGTCACCTGGCAATCCGAACGCATACTGCGGGGAATTGGGCTGTGTGCCGTTATATGTTGACGGACCACGATGGTGGCCGTGGTCCACTCTACGCCACCGGGGACACCGAAGTCAGGTAGCCCCGCCTGTGACCTGCACTACTACACGGGGTTGCGCAGGTCAAGACTCAGTATGCGTTGAAAAGCAGTCGAAGTTCGGTGAGCCAGGGCACAGCCACCGCAACCGTGGGAACCACGAGAATCGCGACCGCCCCGAGATACGCAAAAACTGCGATGCGGGGATCTGCATCGTCGGCCGAGAGGCGCTGCACTCGGATGAGCGTCGACGGGCCGCCCGCTGCCATCGCTCCGCGGGGTGCCGTCGATCCGGCACACGCGACAAGTGCCCGCGCGAGGGGAGTGGGACCGGTAGCCCGCACAGCTGAATCGTCGGCGAGCAACTCCACCAGCAGTTGTACCGATCCCAGAGCCGACTTGCTACGGACGAAACGGGGGAAGGCGTGGTTGACGGCCGTGAAAGCCTCGAGGACAAGATCGTGACGAGCTCGCAGGTGTGAACGCTCGTGGGTCAGGATTGCTTTGACCTCGGCATGATCGAGGTTCTGCAGAGTGCCTTGGCTGAGAACCACGCGTTGGCGCAGACCTGGCAGGCAGTATGCGATCGGTTCGTCCACGTCCAGCACCCGCAGATCGGGTGTGCGTTCCACCGACGCGGGCATGGCGCAGTCGTCGAGAAGGTCCACCAACACGCGGTGACGTGCACGGCGACGTCGGGTTCTCACAGCGACCTGGATTATCGAGAAGATCAGCTTCGCGCCGATCAGAAGCGTCAGGGCAAAAACAACCACGTACAGAATCCACAGCGGGAGCCCGAGTGCATCGATTTCGGCGGTCGGGGCCGTCGTCGGCCTACCGTCAGCGCCGGGAACGAGCAGCTGGCTGGCAATGGCCAGGCCCGAGCTGAATGCCGACAGCACCGCAGCAATTGCGACGGCTTGCCACAGAACCAACGCCGCGCGTGGAGCGCGGTAAGGCCACGTGGAGCGGCTCAGGAGTGCGGGAACCGGACCGGCCAGCAACAAGGCAAGCAGTCCGAAAACCAGTGCAGTAGTGGCGTTCATGTCCTACACATCATGCACGACGAAATCAGTTCGGCCTAGAAATTCCGGGCTGCGCAGCCTTTTTCGCGGACTCGCGCACCTCGAGGGCAGCGAGCGCTTCGCGGAGAGCATCGGCTTCGTCAGCATTGACCTGTCCCACGAAGTGGACGAGTGCCGCAGCGCGACCGCCGGACTCCGGGGCCTGGGCCAGCGCGTCGACCATCAGACTCGCGACCAGTTCTTCGCGCTTGTTGACGGGAAGATAGCGATGGGCGCGATCGTCACGCTGCTGAATCACCAGATGCTTCTTCGCCAGGCGCTGCAGAACGGTCATTACCGTCGTGTACGCCAATTCGCGATGCGTCGCGAGTGCTTCATGCACCTGTCGCACAGTTTGCGGTTCCGATGTGGACCACAAATGATCCATCACCGCGCGTTCGAGTTCACCTAGACCTGCCATTCTTCGATTCTACGGACTTCCACGACGAAATACGTACTACTGGTAGTAGTAACCACCTCGGTGGGGGTGTGGTATTGGCCATAGTGATCTGCGTGACGGTTACGGTGGTGTGAGACGACCAAAGTCCCGACAATGACGATGCCCGATAATTGCAAGCCAACAGTCGATCCGCAGAAAGTAGCCGCACGTAGATGACGATCGACAGTTCGCCGGGCACCGAAGAATCGACATCACGGGCGCGGGTAGTCACGCAGAAAGCTGCCGGCATCATCCGTTTCGGCATTCGCGACGCACCCTTGACGGTCGTCCTACTTCTCACTATGTGGATACTGGGCGCCGCAACCGGCAGCCTCGTTCACGGACCGTCCCGCGATCTCGAGCACACGATCGGTGCGGGAATGGGCTCGATCCAGCACGGACATGTCTGGATTCCACTGAGCTCCGCGCTGTGGGCAGGAAACCTGCTCGGGTACATCGGCGCGAGCGTGCTCCTGATTGCGGTCGCTGCACCTCTCGAACGGCGGATGGGAACGATCAAGCTGGCGATCGCCGGCGCAAGCACTCAAATCTTGGGAGTTCTGCTCGGGCTCGGCTGGGCGTCCTTCGTGAAAGTGTTCGACTCCAATTGGGGGTTCCGCCTCCATGTCGGCTCCGCTGTCGGCGCGAGCGCGTGGATCGTCGGCGCCGCGATGGCCGCCAGCTCGAACATGGGGACATTGTGGCGTCGCCGCATCCGCGTCGGAACCCTGGCTTTGACCATCACCTTGGCCTTGTTCAGTGGTCAGCTGCAAGATGTCATCCGATTCTTTGCCGCTGTGGTGGGTTTGGTGATCGGACAGTGGATCGTCGGACGATCGGCTCGCGGTGAACGCATCGCCGGGACACAGCGAGAGGGCCGAGTCCTGGTCGCCATCGTCGTCGCGGCAAGTGCGATCGGCCCGATGATCGCCGCGCTGTCCCCACAGGCGGTTGGCCCACTCGCCGTACTCCGCGATCTCTTCCGTGGTGTTCCCTGGACTGTCGCAGAAGTACGTGAGCTGTGCGCCGAATCCGCGTCGGATCCGGACTGCCGACGCGGCCTCCTCGAGCTGAGACTCTCGGGGATCGGTCCGACTCTGCTCTCGTTGATGCCGTCGATTTTTGTGCTGGTGTTGAGCGATGGGCTCCGTCGTGGCCGCAGATTCGCCTGGATTGCGACTGTCTGTGCTCAGGTCGTCTTACTCGTCCTCTCGATCGGGAACTTCGTCATCAGGTTCGTCGACGCCGTCGACAGTGACAGCTTGTTCTACGGAATCAGCGATCCGAACGTGTACCGAACTCTGGTGCCGTTCCTGACACCGCTCTTCGTGCTGATCCTGCTGATCGCCACACGTCGATACTTCGACGTCGCGGCCCCGGCCAAGACGTATCGACGTCTCGGTGCTGCGATCGTGACCTTGCTCGCGGTCCTCGCCGTGATCTACGTCGGCGGCGGAATGCTCGCCAGGCACGGGTTCGACCGCGAGCCCACGGTCACGTTGCTGCTCGCGGACTTCCCACAGCGCCTTGTACCGCCGGTGTACCTGCAGTTGATCGACCCGCGCCTGCTTCCCGTGGACATCGAGTCGACGTTGCTCTTCGAGTGGACCGGCGTCGTGTTCTGGGGCGTTGCCGCCGTGTTGGTATTCGTGAGTTTCCTCAAGCCGGTCAAGACCGCCGATCCCAAAGCCGCCGAACGAGCGCGATCCATGTTGATCGCCGGTACCGGCAGCCCGTTGTCGTGGATGACGACGTGGAAGGGGAACACGTACTGGTTCAGCGCGGACGGTTCGAGTTACGTCGCGTATCGCGTCATCGCCGGCGTTGCTCTCACCACAGGTGATCCGGTCGGTCCTCCAGATCGCATGCGCGCGGCGATCGAGGGGTTCGCCGAGTTCGCGTCGTCGAACGGTTGGATTCCCTGCTTCTATTCCGTGACCGACGACGCCCGAACCATCACCGATTCGATGGGCTGGAGCGGTCTACAGGTCGCCGAGGAAACCGTGCTCGACCTGGGACAAGTCGCGTTCACAGGAAAGCGGTTCCAGGACGTGCGCACAGCACTGAACCGGGCGAAGAAGTCCGGTATCACCGCCGAGTGGATTTCCTTCCCTCATGCACCTCTCGCGATCAAGGATCAGATAGTCGCCATCTCGGAGGAGTGGGTAGCGGACAAGGGGATGCCCGAGATGGGATTCACCCTCGGCGGACTCGACGAGGTCGACGACGAACAAGTGCGATGCCTGATCGCGGTCGACGAGGATCGCACCGTGCACGGTGTCACATCGTGGCTACCGGTGTACCGCGACGGCAAAGTCGTCGGGTGGACACTCGACTTCATGAGGCGACGCTCCGAAGGGTTCCGTCCCGCGATGGAGTTCCTCATCGCTTCCGCTGCACTGAAATTGGAGGAGGAGGGCGTCGAGTTCCTCAGTCTGTCCGGTGCACCGCTGGCAACAATCGCCGGTGACTCCGAGAGGAATGCGAACGAACCGGAGGCCACGACTTTCTCGGCGATGATGGACAGCGTGCTCGACCTAGTCGGTCGCACCCTTGAACCGGTGTACGGATTTCGATCGCTGCTGGCCTTCAAATCGAAGTTCCAGCCGCGATACGTGCCGATGCACATGACATTCGCCGATCCAGCCGCGTTGCCAAGCATCGGCAACGCGGTCGGACGGGCATACCTGCCGACCGTGACGATCGGTCAGGGATTCAAACTCGTTCGGACGATTCTGGGTCGCTGATTCGCGATCGTCACGCAGGCTTTGCCGGCCCGCCGACGGCGCCGAACACGTGCCGGGTTCCGATCGGAACGATCAGCGGCCGATCCGAGACGGGATCGTCGATGACCGCGGCTTCGAGACCGAACACCTCGAGCAGAAGTTCCGCGGAAATGATGTCCTTGGGGACACCAGAAGCGACGACGGCGCCGTCGCGCATCACGATCAGATGATCGCTGTATCTGACCGCGAGATTGAGGTCGTGCAGAACCATCACCACGGTGCGCCCCATTTCCTCGTGGAGTTGATCCACCAGGTCGAGGACTTCCATCGAGTGCGCGAGGTCCAGATAGGTAGTCGGTTCGTCGAGAAGCAGGATGTCGGTTCCCTGGGCGAGAGCCATCGAGATCCAGGCTCGCTGACGCTGACCGCCGGACAATTGATCGACGGGCCGATCGGCGAGATCCGAGACACCGGTCAGCTCGAGCGCTTCGGCGACCTCGCCCTCGTCGTCCGCGGACCACTGCCTGATCCACGACTGGTGCGGGTGGCGCCCACGTGAGACCAAATCGGCGACGGTGAGCCCTTCCGGCGCAACCGGAGTCTGGGGGAGCATTCCGAGCACCCGCGCGACTTCCTTGGTCTTCATCGAACTGATCGCCTTGCCGTCGAGGATGACCGATCCACCCTTTGGCTTGAGCAGACGACCGAGCGCGCGCAAGAGCGTCGACTTGCCGCAACCGTTGGGTCCGATGACCGTCGTGATCACGCCGGTGGGGATCTCGAGATCGAGTCCGTCGACGATGATGCGATCCCCGTACCCGAGCGTCAGATTCTGCGCGACGAGACGCGAAGGAGCATCGGTGGACTGGGCGATGGTGGTCATGCTGTGACCTTCCGATTGTTACGAACCAACAGGTAGAGCAGGAACGGGCCGCCCAGTGCGGAAGTCACGATTCCGACGGGGAGTTCCACAGGCAGAATTGTTCGAGCGATGACGTCGCTGCCCACCACCAGTACAGCACCGGTCAGCGCGGAAGCCACGATGGGCGGGCCGGCGGAGCGCACCAGACGCATGGCGACCTGTGGCGCAGCCAGGGCGACAAAGCCGACCGGACCTGCTGCTGCGGTCGCGATGGCGGCCAGTGCCACGGCGGAAAGCAACAACTTGGCCTGTGATGATTGCAAGCGAACACCGAGTGAGGTTGCGTTGTCGTCGCCCAACCGCAGCGCTCCCATGGTGAACGATGCGATCACCGCGTAGCCGCCGACTACTGCGACGGCGATTGCGACCGGCCACATCTGATTCCAGGTGGCACCGTTGAGTGAACCGTTGAGCCAGACCTGTGCGCGAGAAGCGTCGTTGATGTCCGCCGAGATGAGGAGCCATCCCGTCGCTGCCACCAGCATGGCGTTGATGCCGATACCGATCAGGATGAGGCGGAACCCCTCGACGCCCTTGCGCCACGCCAAGGCGTAGATCACCACTGCTGTCAGTAGGCCGCCGCAGAGTGCAGCCAACGGAATCCCCAGTGTGGCAAGCAGTCCCACGAACGAGCCACCCCCGCCGAGTACGATGAGTGCCACTGCGGCGGCACTCGATCCAGCCGTGATTCCGAGGATGTCGGGGCTGGCGAGGGCATTGCGCGCAATCGTCTGGGTGACCGCACCGGCAATGCCGAGTGCCATACCGATGAAGAGCGCGGTGAGCGACCGAGGAAGTCGAAGGTCGAAGACGATCAGGTTCTGTGTCTTGCTGCCATTGCCGAGCAGGACCGAAATGACATCGGGGATCGAGATCGGATAGTCGCCTCGCCCGATGTTGATGCAAAGCAGAAGGAACAGCGCAACTGCGAGGGCAATGCTCACCGACACCGCGAGTGGGCGGTAGACGAGCGAGAATCCACCGAGGCGGATCGACTTACGTGAGGGGACGGTCCGGGGGAGTACCCGGAGTTCCTGCTTGAGCGTCACAGACTTGCCAACTTCCTGCGGCGTACGAGAGCGATGAAGAACGGAGCGCCGAACAGGGCCAAGATGATGCCGACCTGCAACTCACCAGGGCGCACGACCACGCGGCCGATGATGTCCGCGGTGATCAACATGACCGCGCCGAGTAAGCCCGCGTACGGGACCAGCCAGCGGTAGTCGGGTCCGGTGATGGCCCGGGCCACGTGAGGGACCACCAAACCGATGAACGCGATCGGACCACACGCCGCGGTGGCGGCGCCGGTCAGCAGGGTGATCGCGACGATGCCGAGTGTGCGACTGAACGCGATGTTAGTTCCCAGTGCTTTTGCGACGTCTTCACCCAGGCTGAGGACGTTGAGCCCCGGCGTACTTGCCAAGGCGATGACCAATCCGAGTATCAGGAACGGCAGGACCTGCCAGAGGACGTCGAACCCGCGACCGGACACCGACCCGACAACCCAGAAACGGTAGGCGTCCAGGCTCGTCTGGTCGAGGATTATCACGGCGTTGGTCATGGCTTGCAGGAAGAATGCGACGGCCGCGCCCGCCAGAGCCAGACTCAGAGGACTTGCGCCGCCGTTTCCGATGGAAGACAAGCCGAAAACGACGATGCTGGCGACGAAGGATCCTGCGAACGCGAACCAGAGGTATTGACTCGGTGCCGTAAAGCCGAAGAGGTAGATCGCCATGACCACGAAGAACGCCGCGCCTGCGTTGAGGCCGAGTAGACCGGCATCCGCCAACGGGTTGCGCGTGTGTCCCTGAATCAAGGCACCGGCGATACCGAGTGCAATTCCGACAACAAGACCCAAAATCGTTCGTGGGGCGCGCAACGTCCGCACGATGATGTCCGTTTGAGTTCCGTCCGAATTGAAGAGCGCGTGGAAGATCTCGGCGAACGTCAGTGGACGAGCACCCACTGCGATACTCGCGAGCATCACAAGCGCGAGCAGCACGGTGAGGACCGCGAGTCCGATCAGGCGGCGCCGGCGAGTTGCACCGACGCTGTTGTCGCGTGCGAGTTCTTCGAAGCCCTCGTCGCGGGCCGTGCTTTCTCGGACCACCTCGATGCCGCTTCGGTCGAACGGTCTGCGCAGAGCCCGGCGGACACCGATGGGCTGTTTGGTGGTCGCGTCACGCGTGACCAGGCCAACCCATCCCTTCCCCGAGGTCCGACCGGTTGCCCCCTCACGGAATCCGAGGTTCCACACAAGGAGACCGACGGCGATGGCTATTGCTGTCCCGCCGAAGACTGCTCGATCGGCCTCGCCGCCACCGTTGTCGTCACGGAGCGACTGGACGATGTACCAGCCGACGATCAACGGAAGTAGGAACACCGCCGCGTCGAAAAGTCCAGCCAGGACACGCATTCGGACAGGAGCGGGGCCGCGCGGCACGATGCGCCGTCCGTACGTCTCGCTGGGTCCTCGGGGATGTCCGTTCCCGAGAGATTTGATCATCGTCACTGGCGGTTCGAGCTCCTGGTCTTGGTGCGCAGGGAATTCGCATCTTAGGTTACGGAACCCTATGCGGGTGCGCTTCCTGCGGGGGACGTTCCTGTGAATATGCGGTGCCCAGCGTCACAGTTCTTTACTCTTGAATTATGGTGAGGCTAACCTACATTAAGAACCACAAGACAACTTCGGCCGATTGGAGTGCACGGTGACCATCACCTTGACCACCCAGCATGCGGATGTTCGTGAATTCGAACTCCGGTCGAACGCATTGAGCCGCACCAGCGTTCGCCTACGAGCACTCAACCCTGACTATCCGCGCGTCTACGCGGTTGCCGCCATGGCGGGCGAAGGTAAACGGCGTTGGTGGCAACTGAGCGACGGCCTGTGCGGGGATCGGGTGCATCAGATGTTCGCCCGTTCACTTCAAGATCTCGACAGCGCCGAAGCTGCGGCGATCCAGGTTGCCACGTCACTTATTCACGCCGTGGTCGGCAGGGTGGCCGCGTCGATCGTCTCCGAGGGGTCCGCATGGGACCCGGGGCTCGAGAACCTGTTCATCCACATGGACAGCGACGGCGGGATCGACTGGGCCGGCGTGGTCGACGAAACGCTGCGCGTTGCGCCCAACGGACGGGAGTCCGGCAGTGACGGCGTCGTCGACATGCCGTGTGAAGAAGCGCTCCTTGTCTGGACCGCGCACCGTTGCCTGACTTCACTCCGAGCCATTTATGACGCCGTCGCCAGGTGTGCGCCCGTCGACCAGTTCAGATTCTGGGGCCTGGTAGGGGAGTCGATCCTGGGTGCAGCGGCCTACGTCCCCATCTTGGCCGGTGAGGGCGAATCGGCCGCTCAGCGTCGAGGGCAAGGACTGCTGGACGCCTTTGTCGCCGCCGGGCTGCCGGTTCGTGCGCGCCGCAAGGTCTCGCTACGCCCTCGTTGGAACCAGTTCGACGAAGGGCTTGCTAAATTAGGTCAGCCTTGCCTATGATTGTGGAACACCTCGCAGAGAGCTACACGACGCGAGAGTGACGAAACTGCCGGACCGCGCCGGAGTCCTGAGGGCTGCAGAGACTCCCGGTCCTTCCCACGGCGGGTTTCCCATCGAATGATGGGAAACCCGCCGGTTCTTTTTCCAGACCTGATTCCAAGCTCGAGTTACCTCTCGTGTAATCAGGTAGGGAGTGGCAGCCACACCGGCGCCAGAGAATCACAGATGGAGATGGCATGGTCGACACTGCTGAGACCGCAGAGATGATGAAACGGCTCGGGACGGGCTTCGACGCCACCATCGGCCTGGAATACACCGAACTGAGCCCAGACCGTGTGAAGGCGCAATGGACGGTCAAGCCCACGCTGCACCAGCCCGCCGGGATACAGCACGGGGGTGTGTACTGCTCGGTGGTGGAGTCTCTCGCCAGCGTCGGCGGCACCGTGTGGCTGGGCGACCGAGGACACGTAGTCGGAGTCAACAACAACACCGACTTCCTGCGCGCAACGCGGGAGGGCACTCTCACCGCTGAAGCCACTCCGATTCATCGCGGACGCACCCAGCAACTCTGGGAAGTTCGCATCACCGACGAGAACGGCCGACTCGTTTCCAAGGGACAGGTTCGCCTCGCGAACATCACCGAGGTGGCGAAGATCGGAAACTGACCACGCGGCAGTCGATCAAATAACGAAGGGCGGCTGTGGAGTTCAACTCCACAGCCGCCCTTCGCTATTCGCCCAGGTACTGATCGATCAGCCGGCGGCCTTCTGCTGCTTGCCGGCAGCCTTCTTGGCTTCGCCATTCGAAGTGCTGCCGGACTCCGTCGCTTCCTTGTTCTTCTTCTCCAACTCGCCCATCGCGTTTCGCGCGAAGACCTGCTGCTCGGTGGACGCCATCTGAGCACGGCCACGCCCGAAGAACGTCACTGCCCACGACAAGAGCGTCGAGGCGCGTGAACGGAATCCGACGAGGTACAGGAGGTGAATTGCCAACCAGGCAACCCACCCGATGAAGCCGCTGATCTCGAGCTTGCCCACCTTGGCTACCGCGCTGAAGCGCGAGATCGTCGCCATACTGCCCTTGTCGAAGTACTTGAACGGAACTCGTTCCGACGGGGACTTTCCATCCAGTGACGCTTTGATCTGTTTGGCCGCATACTTGCCGCCCTGCATGGCGACCTGAGCCAGTCCTGGAAGCTTGTCGAGCGACATCATGTCGCCGATGACAAAGACGTTGGGGTGTCCGGGAAGCGACAGGTCAGGATTGACCATCACTCGGCCGGCGCGGTCGGTTTCTCCGCCGCTTTGCTCTGCAAGCTGCTTGCCGAGGGGGCTGGCCTGCACGCCGGCGGACCAGACCTTGCACTGCGACTCGATGCGGCGAAGAGTGCCGTCCTTTTCCTTGATGATCAGACCGTCGTTGTCGACGTCGGTGACCATTGCGTCGAGCTGGATCTCGACGCCGAGCTTCTCGAGCGTCTCGGCAGCCTTGCGGCTGAGCTTCCCGCCATACACGGGCAACACGGCAGGGGCGCCGTCGAGGAGCACGACGCGCGCTTCACGAGGATCGATCTTGCGGAAGGCGCCGTCCAGCGTTCGACGGGAAAGCTCGGCGATCTGCCCGGCCAACTCCACCCCGGTGGGGCCGGCGCCGACCACGACGAAGGTGAGCAAGCGCGCGCGCTCGGCGGGATCGTCCGACAGTTCGGCCTGTTCGAAGGCCCCGAGGATTCGTCCGCGCAGTTCGAGGGCGTCGTCGATCGTTTTCATTCCGGGGGCGAACTCCGCGAACTGATCGTTGCCGAAGTACGACTGACCGGCACCTGCTGCCACGATCAGACTGTCGAACGGCGTAACCGTGACGCGTTCGAGCAGACGCGAGGTCACGGTCTGATTCTCGAGATCAATGGTCTCGACCTCACCGAGCAACACCTGGGCGTTCTTCTGCTTGCGCAGCACCAGTCTCGTGGCGGGAGCGATGTCACCGACCGAGAGGATGCCGGTCGCAACCTGATAGAGGAGCGGCTGAAACAGATGGTGGGTTGTACGCGCGATCATCGTGATGTCGGCATCGGCTTTTTTGAGAGCCTGAGTGCCGAACAATCCTCCGAAGCCGGAACCGATCACCACTACGCGGTGGCGGTGCGGTTCAACCGACTGGATGCTCATTCCGTACTCCTCGAGTTCTAGGCGACAGTCCTACGGTAGTCCCACCGCGGCCGAGCTTCTCTGCGAGCAGTCCGACGCGCGCCGGTGTGTCCGAATCGATCAAGCAGCCTCCGGCGGCGATCACCCCGAGACGCGTGTGATCGTCGCGCCGGGGGTGTTCACCACTTTGTCGAGGTGTCAACTACTGGCGGACCGACAAAATGAACAGTGCGATGCACCCGCCGACGAAAACCAGGATCGACAGAGCCACCGAGGCATACCCGACACCCACTCCAATTGCTGCCCAGTCCATGTGCCCAACCTCTCTTACGGTGCGATCCGGGATTCAGATCACATCTGCCTGAAGACATCACACCCTATTTGTCCCCACTTCCGAAACCCGGCACGCCCAACCATTGACATGCAAGCAAATGCTTGCATATCGTGAAGTTGTGAACGACCGGATGAATGCAGCCTTCAAAGCACTTGCCGATCCCACGCGAAGACTTCTGCTGGACCGCCTGTTCGTAGCCAACGGGCAGTCGCTCGGTGAGCTGTGCGAGAGCCTCGAGATGAGTCGCCAAGCTGTCACGCAACACCTCACGGCGCTCGAGGATGCAAATCTGATCAGCACGGTACGGCAGGGGAGAACGAAACTTCACTATCTCAATCCCGTTGCGCTCGAGGAGATTCGAGAGCGATGGATCAACAAGTTCGAGGTACCGCGCCTGCATGCGCTCAGTGCCGTCAAGAAACTCGCGGAGGAAGCCATGACCGACAAGCCCAGTTTTGTATATGTCACCTACATCGCCAGTACGGCCGAGAACGTCTGGAAAGCACTCACGGACGCGGGGGCCACTGCAGAGTATTGGGGACACAGCAACGTCTCCGACTGGCAGCCGGGATCGACGTGGGAGCACCGCCGGATCGACGGTTCGAACATCGCGGATGTAGTCGGCACCGTAGTCGAAAGCAGCCCACCGTCGAGGTTGGTCACCACCTGGGCTGATCCGAACGGTGAACCGGGCGTCGATATCTCGCGGGTGAGTTTCGACATCGAAGCCTTCGGCGCGATCGTGCGATTGACCGTCAAGCACACCGATTTAGCGGACGAATCGGCTCGCATGGAGGTAGCGGGCGGATGGTCGGCGGTGCTGTCGAATCTGAAGTCCTACCTCGAGACCGGAAATACTCTTCCGGTGGCGCCGTGGGAGATGCCGGTTGGTTGACGGTTGTCGACCGGGACAAACGAGTCCCCTGAACAGGAGGAGATCGCCGTACTTCTGTCCGAACAGTCGGCGCAGTCCGGACTCAAATTCGCATACCCGTCAAATATCGGCGCGTTCAGTCTGTAAAGTTGCCGGAAGGATGCTAGCGTTTTGCCCGACATCGAGTGAGGACGACCTCGTCTCGGACGCATGGGAGAAACGCTATGGGCGGCGACGCTTTTCAGAATGTTCCGGTTGATCGACGCAAGTTCGTCAAGACAGTTCTAGCGGCCTCGGCGGTAACTGTTCCGGTCGTGACGTCGATCAGCCTCGGTGGTGCGGCACCGGCCTTCGCGGCCGGTGACACGCCGAACCTCTCCGGAGCTCCTACTCGAGGCCAGCAGAATCCGAATCAACCAGGAGGCGAGCAACCAGGCGGGAATCAGCCCGGTGGTAATACTCCGGGAGGGAACCAGCCGGGCGGAAACGAGCCGGGCAACCCCGGATCGTCGGGAAGTTCGGGATCGTCGGGAAGTTCGGGTAGTTCCGGGAGTTCGGGATCGTCTGGAAGTTCCACAGGTTCCGGATCAACCGGTAGCTCGTCAGGTTCGGGTGGAACGACGACCGCCAAGCCCACCGGGCCGACGGAGCCGACAGAGCCGACCGTCCCAACTGTCCCAACTGTGCCGACCACTCGCACCGAGCCGACGTTCCCAACCAGCCCGACCAAGCCGACAGATCCCACGGAACCTGCGTAACCGACGTAATCGATACAACGCCACGGGTTCCCAGGGAGCACACCGATGCCCGAGTTCGACGACGCCCTGCACCGCGCTCTGAAGAGGCTTCAGAGCGCGGTGCCAGTACAGGTGAAAGAAACTCCGCCGCACGGAGAATCTGCCGACCTCACCATTGCAATCGCGACCTACGACGATTTCGACGGCGCATACTTCACGATCCACTCGATCCTGGTCCATCATCGCGAGATTCTGGACAGAGTCGAATTCGTCTTGTTGGACAACAACCCCGAGGGGTTGCCGGCGCCGATGCTCGAATCGTTTGCCGGTTACATCGATCGGTTCCGCTACATCCCGTTCACCGACGTTCGATCGACTGCGGTGCGGGACGTCCTGTTCCGCAAGGCCACCGGAAAGTATGTCCTGGTCCTCGACTCCCACGTGATCCTGGCACCGGGATCGTTGTCGGCGTTGCTGGCGTATTTCGATGCAAATCCGGAAACTGACGATCTGATCCAGGGACCGATGCTCTCCCAGGATTCCTCGCACATCGCGGCCACCCACATGGACCCCAAGTGGCGCAACGGAATGTTCGGCTCCTGGGGAGTTGATCCGCGAGCGAAGCAACACCCGGACGTGCCTTTCGAGATCATCATGCAGGGCCTCGGCTCATTTGCCTGCAGGCGTGAGGCATGGCCGGGATTGAACTCGCACTTCACCGGATTCGGCGGTGAGGAGGGATACATCCACGAGAAGTTCCGGATCAACGGCGGAAAGGTCGTCTGCCTTCCGACATTTGGTTGGCACCATCGATTCGAGCGCCCGGCGGGTGTCCCGTATCGAATAAATTGGGAAGATCGCGTTCACAATTACCTGCTCGGTTGGAGTGAGGTCGGATGGGATCTCGACTCACTCCATCGTCAGTTCTCCAGGTACCTCGGTGATTCGTATCCCGAGATTCGTCGCCGTGCCGAACTGAGCGTCCAGCGACCCGAGTTGGTCTTCGGCGGGGTGATCGTTCTCAGCGACGACGGCCGAGTAGCTCCGTGGCGTTCATGCCTGGCGGAGGCCGAGTCGATCGAACTGACCGTTCACCGTGCCATTCCGGCGGAGGACGACGGTCCGGATGGGTGGAGGACGGCCTCAGCGTTCGTCGCCGGACTCGACAAGGCGATTCTGCTGGGCTGGAAGTCGGTGGTCTTCCTGGACGAGGCTCGCGTGATCGAACCCGCGGTTATGTACAAGCTGCGGAACATAACAGACGACCTCCCCGCCGAAGCCGATGCGGCCGTCATCCACGCACACGGCGAAGACCTGGTCGGGGCTGCACTGATTGTTCGCGCCGCGGCATACCGAACCTTGCGAGACGAACTCTCTCGGAGCATGGACGGACCCGTGCGGTCCGACTTTTCACTGGCGACCTATCTGCTCGAGCGGGGCGCAGTCGACGTTGTGCTCGATCGCCCACTGTCGCCTGCCCGAGTAGGGGGAGAACCCACCCCGGCTGTCGAGGATTCGAAGTCGGACCTCGGTGTTGTCGTCGTGAATCTTGACCTCGATATCGACAGATGGAAGGCGTCCTGGCATCGATTCATTCGCTTGCCGCGCGTAACAGCGGTGGAGAGAGAATCAGCTTTCGAGGACGTGATGAATCAGGAAGCGGCCTTTGCCGTCTCATGGCGTCGCGCGGTTTCTCGGGCGACCGAGAAGAGCTGGGATTCGGTCCTCATTGCAGCTGACGACGTGAGTTTGCTGGATGCGGCTGCGTCGATCCTGGACCACGCACGTGAAGACCTCGATCACCGCGATTGGGATGTCGTCCAACTCGGACACGACGCGAAATCGGCCGACGGAGCGCTGATCGACGGTTCGGCGCTCTTGCGCACCAGTCCGGAGAACCGTGGAGTTCACGCCGTCCTCGTTCATTCGCGCGCCTTCGAACGAATTCTGGACGCGATTGCGGATCCGGAGGTAGACCCCGAAGCATTCGAAAAATGGGCGGGCCACTACCAAACTTTGGGCAACTACCTGGTGGATGCGAACGCCGGGGGAGCGCTCACGTGTCTGACGCTCGCACCCGGCATCGCCTCCACACGCAGCCTGATTCGTTCGGGCGCAATCGAATCCGAATACTCACGACGCTTCTCGCTCTGACACCACCCCAAACGCAAATAGCTCAACACGAATATCGGACTGGTTGGAACAAGGAGATATCTTGACGGAACTACTCGAAGACGCGAGGCCTCAGCGCTCACAGACGGTGGAGAGCAATGATCTCACCGACGGTGTCGTGCTGTACGACAGTTCCAGCGAGGTTGCCCATCACCTCAACCCCGTCGCGACTTTGGTGTGGGAACTGTGTGACGGCCGGACCGTCAGTGACATCGTCCAGGCGGTGTCGGAGGTACTCGAGATCCCTGACCATGACGCGGAGTCGGTGGTCAGCGAGACCTATGGACAGCTGAGCGCCTCGCGTCTGCTGGTGTGAGAATCCCGTGACAGGCAGCCACGTACCACAATTCCGAACGCACTACCTATGGGTTGATGCGATCGTGCGCGGCCCTGCCATACCCGAACTCGGTGTCATCGAGCATCGAATTGCCAGCCCCTGGCCTGCGGACCACAACATCGAAGTTCGGATTCAGCGGAATCGATCGACGTTCGGTCGCTGGGACGCCACCATCGACTCGACCATCGGAGGCAGAAAGGAACCGCTGATCGGTCTCGACGGACTCCACCTCGCGGAGAACGTTTACCGCACTGTGCACCGGGATGTCATGACGGCCGCAGATACCGAACTGTGGACACGCCTGCATGCCGCTCTGGTCGACTGCAACGGTGTGAGAGTGGCGATCGCCGGGCACTCCGGGGCGGGTAAAACCACCTTGGCGCTTGCCCTTGCCTTACGGGGTGCACAACTGCGAGCTGACGAAGGGGTCTTCATTCGCGGTACCGAAGCGGTGGGCTTGCCGCGCCGGGTCCACCTGAAAGCCGGTACGTTCGACGTTCTCCCGGACATCAAGGCGCACGATTCGCTGTATCTCCCGTATACCCCTTCGGTGTGGGCACTGGACCCGTCGACATTGCCCGCTACTCCCAACGTCGATTCGGCGGTTCGCGGAATCGATCTGGTGCTGATTCTCGATAAATGGGACGGGGGTCCTACTCGTGTCGCGCCGATGCCCGCACCCCAGGCGATACAGTCGCTGGCCGAGCAATCCGCTCTGTGGTCCGACAATCACGGACTGACCCTGAGAAACATCGCTGCCCTGCTCTCGAATGCCCCGTGCTACAGAATGATCCGGCACCACGGCGACACCGGCGCCGACACCGTGGAGGAACTGGTGGCGTCATGCGTGACACCCGGTACCTGATTTCCATGTTGGAACCCGAGCGCGGGGCCGACGTCATCCGTTCGTGTTCGCAGCAAGATTGGCCGCGAGTCATCGACGCCGCTGCCAGGCACAAGGTGCTGCCGCTGCTGGCCGCCCGCGCAGTCGATGCCGGCTTCGCATCGGTCCTGCCGGCGAGTTTCGCCGATATGCTGTCGGAATCCGCAGCTAGCGCGTCGAGTCCGGAATTGACGCTGAGCCTTGTCCATCACCGAAACGCGCTTCGTATCGCGGACCTCGATGCGCAGCGCGTAGAACTGCAAGAGTTGTTACACAGCAGCGGATTTCCGACTGTCGCGCTGAAAGGTGCTGCCCTTCTCGAGCGAAGAATCTGGCCGAACCCGGCGGCACGACGGATGACGGACATCGACCTCTTGGTCGTAGATCCCGCACACGCCGTTCCAGCCAACGACGCGATCATCGACTTCGGCTATCGAATGGTTCGCCCGGACGAGGTGGCAGGGGATTCCATCGATCACGACGATCATCAGGAACCAGCGCTCCTTCGCGACGACCGTCACGGCTCCGTCGAAATCCATTCACACTTGCTTCCGCGGTTCGCCCGTCACGCGTTGACCCGCGAGTCCGTGGTCCGAGGACTCAGCGCGGAGACCGAAGGATCCAGGCTTGCCCTTTCCGATGTCACGCTTCATGTCATCGCTCACGCGCGGCTTGCCGATCGGGCCTTGATTCGCGCCGATCTGGCGTTGAACAGCGTCTTCGACGTGGGGTACCTGTTCGACTCCGAGCCGTCACTCCCGGCGATGCTCGCGCGACGCCGATTGCCGCGCGATGTCCGTCGCGCGGTGAACGTCCACTGGGCTGCGGTGGAATCGATCTTCGGAGTGAATACCGGGGTGACGACTACGTCGGCGCGTTGGTGGTGGCAATGCACGCTGTGGTTGGCCGATCGCCCACGTCTGCACTCGCTCTACCGCGATCTGGTCATGGTGCCGCTCTTTCTCGACCGTGATCGGCTTTCCATCCGGGACGGGCGCGACCTACGTGGATGGGACTTGGCACGCTCACGCGTATCCCACTTCGTCCGTCGTGCGAGGGCTGCCGTCGAAGATGCCGGGGGAGCAGCGTGAAAGTACTGATCACCGGCGGAGCGGGATTCATCGGAAGCACCGTGGCGTCGAAGTGCGTCGACGCCGGGATCGATGTCGTGATTCTCGACAACCTGCTGACCGGCCGTGCCGAATTTGCGCACAGATTCCCGTTCTACTGCGGCGACATCGCGGACGAGAAACTGCTCGACAGGATATTCGCAGATCATCCCGATATCGTTGCCACAGTTCACTGTGCGGCCTTGATCGTGGTCGGAGATTCCGTGAGTAGCCCGGCGCGGTACTACGAGAACAACGTATCCAAGTCACTGACACTGGTATCGAGTGTCCTTCGGAACGGCTGTGAGCGCTTCTTGTTCAGTTCCTCTGCTGCGGTGTACGCGCCGAGCGACGGTGGGTGTGTCGACGAACATTGGCGGATCGCACCGCAGAGTCCCTACGCGCACAGCAAGGCTCAGTTCGAAACGATGCTTGACGACATCGTGGCAGCCACAGGATTATCGGCAATATCTCTACGCTACTTCAACCCTGTCGGGGCAGATCCGGAATTGCGAAGCGGACCAGCGTCGGCGCGCCCGACCCACGCACTCGGAAAGCTGTTCGAATCATATTCGACAGGAACGCCTTTCAGGGTTACGGGGACGGATTGGCCGACGCGCGACGGATCGGGAGTGCGTGACTACGTTCATGTCTGGGACCTTGCAGACGCTCATGTTCGAGCACTCGAAAGGTTCGACCGGGTCACCGCTGATTCATCACGCATGACTGTGGTCAACTTGGGCAGCGGGCGGGGGACGACGGTGTGGGAATTGGTACACACATTCGAGAACGTGCTCGGCGAAGACGTCGACGTGGTCGCTGCCGACCGACGCACCGGTGACACTGCCGGTGCCTATGCGTCGAACGATCGTGCGTTACGACTACTCGGGTGGGTTCCGACGTTCACCCTGGAACAGGGGATCGAGGACACTGCACGGTGGCTGGCCGTACGGGCGCACCGGCTGAATTCTGCGCCGCTGAGCGTCAGCTTGGTGGCTCGCCCTCGACGGTGATGTTGTTGCTTCGTAGCCAGAATGTGGCGTCCGGATCCCACCCGGCGAGCACGGTGGCCCCCGAGTTGGCCGACAACGGGATCGCGATGCCTGGCGTGGTCAGATAAGCCATCAAGGTCAAGTGGACGGCGTCGTAATCTGCGGCCACCGAAACCAGTCCGGAATGAACCAGTCACGGTATTCACCGGTCGTGTCGTACCAAACGAAGCGACGTGAAGCGGGCACTGGCAGGGGATAGGTATCGACCAGATTCGCCCAGTCCTGCGGACCGGTGATCTCGTAGATGCGGGGCGCGCCGTAGATCCTTACCGGCTGCACCCGCGCCTCGTTCGAGGAGCTGTCTTCTTCGAGAAACACCCCGAGGGCCCCGATACCGTCGCGGGCCCTGGTTGTTTCGGTTGTGCCGTTGGCAAAAGGGGTAGACCACCATTCGCCTCCGATGTTACCGTCCGGATCTTCGATCTGGTATTCCAGAAACCGGCGTTCGGTATCGAGTGCCTCATCGCGCCACTGTTCGAGGCCGTCCTTCGTGGGGTAAATCCGCAGGGGTAGGCCCGACCAGCCGTAAATGGGGTTTCGCTTTTCAACCAGATTCTGGTTCAGGCGGTCGATCGGCTCGGTCCACCATGCGGTGTGTGGCGAGTCGAGTAGTGCTCCGGCAATCGGTCGCAGCGCCGCTGCGACATCCGGCCGGACGAAGATCAGGTCTTCTTCGTCCGGCGGCTCCCAGTAGCGTGCGCAATCTACGGCATACGCAAGACAGTGCAGAATCTCGAGTTCGGACATCTCGGCGATTGCCCGGATATCAACAGCGCCGAGAACTTCGAGCGCATGTTCCGGCGATTGAGGCCAGTGTCCACCGGAGTTGCTTGCGCTGGCGCGGCACGCGTGCCCGACGTTCGCACAGAAGCGACGGCCACGTGGTGAACCGAGGACGAGTGCAACGGAATCCATGTGGGTAAAGCTAGCGGACAGGCTGACGGGGGACGTTCGAATAACCATTACTTGACATAATGTAGATTATCGGCAAATTGTCGACCTGGCGATATCGGCTCATGATCCGTTTCCTGCGTCGTTGATCCGTAGATGTATCTGTCGACCATTCGCGTGCTTCCGCCCTGAACCGCTGGACGCATTGCGTCAGCTGATCATCTTGGCGTGCCCGTCGTCGGACAATCAATCGTCGATCGCCGTCCGACCCCGGCCGGCCACCGAGCAACCCTGCCGCTCAGGTGTTCAGGCCGCGCGGCAGGCCGCCTGACGCGGGTTGATGTTGATGGATGAGTCTCGCCCACTCCCAGCCACCCGTCCCCAATTCGTCACTGTGACGTATTGGGGACGACAGGCTGCGAGCGGGTGCAGTTCCATTGTCATCGCCACGGACTACTATCGCCGCATGTGTTTTATTTCGACCGGTCGCTTCGAATGATCAGTGGCCGCGATGAGTGACACACCCAAGGCCGTGCACCGCTGGCTTGCAGTGCCAGACCAGTTCGACCGATTCACGCGATTCTTGCGCGACAACGGAATTCTGATGCCGACTCGGATAGGCATCGGCATATTGGTTTTCCTCCTGGGAGTCACGATTCTGCTGAAGCGACTGGGCACCCATTCGGTACAGACCATCGGATTTCCGTTGGACGTCGTCATCGCAGTGCTCGTGATGATCGGCGGAACAGCGCTGCCGTTCACCGCGACGACCCGGGAACGGTCGTACCTTTTTGTCATCGCGGGCGACCTCGCTGTCGCGGTGATCGTGCTGGCGGAGGCCAATCCGGATCAAAGGCTGCTGGGGTGCCTCGTCTTCGGACTCGTCGGCTCGTATATAGCGTTCTTTCACAATCTTCGAGCGCAGCTGTGGCACCTGCTGTTTTCCGGGGCGGTCATCGTTATCGCCAGCATTGGCGTGTTCACCGATGTACCTTCCGGCCTCTCAGACGTCCTGGGACGCATTGCCTTTGCCATCCCTGTCATCACCGTCATACCGGTGGTCACGCAGATTGCTCTGGCGCTCCTGAGCAACGACGCTCAAAGCTCCGAACTCGATCCGTTGACGGACCTGCTGAATCGGCGCGGACTCTCACGCCGGACTTCCGAACTCCTGCAAGCGAAATCCAGCCTCGACCAGTCCTTGCTGGTGGTGGTGATCGACATCGACAATTTCAAACACTTCAACGACACCTACGGTCACGACGTCGGCGACCGCGTCATCCTGCGCACGGCGTATCGACTCCACGACTGGGCCAGATCGGACGCAGCGATCGCTCGTATCGGCGGTGACGAGTTCGTCGTCGTTCAGATCATGCCGTTGCCGTACGTCGGCGACTTGCTCGCACGGATCGCCCCCATCATGAACTCCCCTACGGGCGAACCACTCTCGACGACAAGCATCGGCATAGCCATACACAACGGCGGCTGGCCAGACGTGCAAGCAGCAGAAAGTGGCGTTCACGATCTACATCGCCTAGCCGATTCGGCGATGTACGAAAGCAAGAGGATGGGTGGAAATCACGTCCACTCCATCGTTCTCACCGATCAACAGCCACAACAGTCAGGCGGTCGGTCAGTCGTCTGATTCTTCGATCAGATGCATCGCGGCTTCCTCCGCCGACGCTGCGCCGCCGTCGATTCCGACGTCTCCGGCAATGAGTTCGCTTTCCTCGTCCTCGTATCGGCCCTCGTCTTCGGCAACGAGACGCCCGACGCGGCGATTTCCGACTTCGTCACCGTTCGGGAATTCTTCTTCCCGTTCGAATTCGTCGGCATCTGCCGGATCCTTCAGGGGATCTCCCAGTGACGCGTACGGATCAGGTTCTTCCTCGGCCAGGCGCTCGTCGAGGGTCTCCCCCGCCGATTCTTCACTGCCGGTCAACCCGTGGGCGTCCAGGCCCAATGGGCGTTCCGGTGGTGAGATTCCCTCGTCGAGAATGTCGTCCACGCCTCGATCGATCAGGGTGTCTTCGGGTTGAAGCTGGTCGTCGGGATCGAGACTGTAATCGCCATTGCCGGCCGCGCCGGTGTCATCCGTGTCGCTCATACGATCAACGATGCCACGGGCACACCGAGTTGGCCATGTGCCGCGCCTGCTCGATACATCACTCCGGAGACATTCAGCACGAACGCGGGGCCGGCACTCCGTCGAACCGGTCCTGCAGGTACTCGAACGCGGTGGGCAGACCGAGGACCGCAGTGGTGAGGTGGTCCGGGCTGGGGAACAGCTGAGATTGAACCGTGGCTCCGGCGGCGCAGTACCGAGAAATCGTGTTGACCACCGAATCGATGGGGATAAGGACGTCGTCGGGCGTGTGCCATTCGAATACCGGGGCAGTCGGCACACCCGGATAAAGCTCGACGCTGTTGTCGTCCATAACCTTTCGCACTTCGGGGCTGGACAACAGGGAAGTCGACGTCGACACCTGGGAAGCGCTGCGTCCTGCGCCAACTCTCAGGATGTCGTTGGTGCACGCGTTGGTGAGTTCGGTCCGCATCGACCGACCGAGGTCGTTGAGTTGATTACTCAGCGGAAGAAGATCGGGGTACTCGCGTTCGAGGCCCATTGCTGCGGCGAACGCGAGGCCGAATGCCGGGTGCGGATCCTGTCCGAGGCCGTTGGCCATCTTGGACAGATTCATCGGAACGCCGCCCTCGGCTACACCGACGAGGTTGACCTCGGGTGCGTAGGTCGGGGCCAGTGCGGCCGCCCAGGCGGTGGCCATTCCGCCGCCGGAGTAACCGGCCATACCGACTGGGCTGGCGGCACTACGCAATTCGGGGATTTTCTGAACGGCGCGGATACCGTCGAGCGTGATCTGTCCTCCCAGGCGTGCGGCGCCGTAGGCGCTGTTGGGTCCGAGATGGTCGGGAAGGGCAATGGTCCATCCACGTTGAAGCGCGACGTTGAGGATGGGCGCTTCACGGATGACGATGTTGGGATCCGATGCGTAAAGCGCGCGAGATGGCGCACATCCCGTTCCGAGTGCGTTGACGATGTGCTGATAGGAGAGCAACGGGCCGTCTTGCGCTTGATTCGGCGGGACCAGGATCGTGCTGACCGCGGCGATCGGCTTGTTCTCGGAGTTCGTGGACCTGTAACTGACCTGCCAGATCGCGACGCCGGGAAAGGTCATCAGGTCAGGGGCCCGGCGCACGGAGATCGGCGTGCCGGCGGTCCCCTCGGCCGCTGCTTGCGAATAGAACGGGTCCGGGTCAGGCGCCGGATATGCGGGATCTGCTTGTGCAGTCCACCCGGAGAGAAGTGCGGCAGTCAGTGCAGCAGCAGTCAGCATCGATCCGGTAAACACGCGTCTGGTTCGCAGTTTCAACGTTTTCCCCTCGTCCGGACCCACCCGGGGTCCATCACCCTGTGTGTTTCACTCATACCCATGTCGAACCTGGTTCAGACACCCCACTGAGCGATAACTTCCCGCAATCGTACAGCTATGCTTGCCGCCGGACCCGGTTCGATCATCTGGTTGTGTTCACAATCGACTTCGGTGACTCGAATGTCGCCTTGCACAAACCTTCGCCATTCGGCCACGTCGTGTCCGTTCTCCGTAGATCTTCCGGCTACGAAGAAGTCGATGGCTCCAAGGTGGACAGGCGGTTGGTGCCGATTCGTCAATTCGACGGAGTGGGAGTAACCGCGACTGATCCGCGCTAGATGCTCCGCTTCGATTCCGATTCCGGCGCCCAGGGTCTGCTCCAGCAATTCCGCCGCTTCTTCGAAGGTTTCGACGGGCTTGGATCCCGCCGGCATCGCGAGCCCGGCCAGTAGTTCGGAGACCGAGAGTTCTGCGGGCTGATCGGAATCCGACGACGGATAGCTGTCGAGGATCGACAACGTCACGTCACGTCCGCTCCGAGTGAGACTGTGCGCCACGGCGTGTGCGATGACGCCGCCGAGCGACCAGCCGGCCAGATGGATCGGGCCGGTCGGTACCACGGCTGCAATGCGATTCGCGTAGTCGTCGGCGAGTTCGGTCAGCGAGTCGAAGCTGGGTCCGCCGCTCAGGGACGGTAGCTGAAGACCGTATACGGGTTGATCCAGCTCGAGGTGCTTGACGAATTCTGCATAACCCCAGGACAATCCGATACCCGGATGGACGAAGAACAGTGGTGCTCGATCGGATCCGGCGCGCAGCGTGATCATCGGGGCGAGCAGATCCGAAGAATCGTCCGGCGAGTGTGCGTCCATTCCGTCAGCCGCCCGGGCGACACCGGCCGGTGTCGGATCCAGGAAAAGCGATTGCAACGGCACTCGCATCCCGAGGCGCTTCTCGAGTTCGATGGTTATTCGAGTGGCGACGATCGACGTTCCTCCCAGTTCGAAGAAGTCGTCGTCGACGCCGATGTGCTCGTGACCGAGCACGGTCTCGAAGATGTCGACGACCGTTCGTTCGGTGTCGTTGGTCGGCGGCGCGTACGGGACTGTACGACGCTCGAAGCTCGGCGTCGGCAGTGCTTTACGGTCCAGCTTGCCGACCGGTGTCACCGGAATTCGGTCGACGACGACAATCGCGCCGGGAACCATGTGCGCGGGCAGGCGAGAAGACAGGTGGCGGCGAAGCTCCCACTCGTCGACGGTCTGTCCTTCCACAGGCTGGATGTAGGAGGCGATCATCGTCTCCCCCGACGGCGCTTCGTGCCCAAGTGTTGCGGCGAAGTAGACGGATGGGTGTGCCATCAGGACTGAGTCGATTTCGCCCAGCTCGATGCGGAATCCGCGGACCTTGATCTGGAAGTCGCTGCGGCCGAGGTATTCGAGTGTGCTGTCGGAGCGCCAGCGCACCAGGTCGCCTGTGCGGTACATCCGCTGGCCGGGTTCGCCGAACGGATCGGCGACAAATCGGTCGGCGGTGAGGTCGGGACGATTGTGGTACCCGCGGGCGAGTCCGGGGCCGGTCACGTACAGTTCCCCGATGACTCCCACTGGCACGGGCTTGAGGTGCCCGTCGAGGACCAGGCCGGCAAAGCCGATGGCCGGTCGGCCGATGTTGATGTCCTTGCCCGGCCGCATGGGTTCACTGACGCTGGCCTGGATGGTGGATTCGGTAGGTCCGTATCCGTTGAACATGCGGCGGTCTCGGCCCCAGATGTCTACGAGTTCGGGTGGGCAGGCTTCGCCACCGACTGCGAGCACGCGGAGTTCTGGCAGCGCGGAGCTTTCGATGGAGCTGAGCGCGGTCGGCGTGATGAACGCGTGTGAGACGTGTTCGTCGGCAAAGATTTCGGCCAACTCGGATCCGCCGAAGACCGTGGGTGGGATGACGACCAGGCAGGCTCCGCTGCCGAACGCCATCATGAGTTCGAAGACCGAGGCGTCGAAGCTCGGTGATGCCAAGTGAGAGATACGCGAATAGGGCTGGACGTTGAATCTCTGATGTTCCTCGGCGTTGAGGTTGGACAAACCGAGGTGGGTGACGATGACGCCCTTGGGCTTCCCGGTTGAACCCGAGGTGTAGATCAGGTACGCGGGATGCCCGTGATGCAAGGGGATCGTGCGGTCGAGGTCGGTGATCGCGGCGGCGCTCTGGCCGTCGATCTCGTCGACGGTCTGCGTTTCATCGAGGACCATCCACTCGACCGTGTCGGGAAGTTGACTGCGGTGAGCGTCGTCGGTGATGCCGAGTACGGCCCGCGAATCGTCGAGCATGTGGTTGATGCGATCGTCTGGATAGTTCGGGTCGACCGGCAAGAATGCTGCTCCGGTTTTCGTAACCGCCCAGATGGCGACGATCTCCGCCGTGGACCGCGGCAGACCCAGCGCCACAAAATCTTCGGGTCCGACACCGCGCTGGCACAACGCTCGAGCCAGCTTCGTCGATTCCTCGTCGAGCTCGCGGTAGGTCATCGACCCCTCGCGACTCGAGAGAGCTGGAGCATCCGGGTTCGAGGCGACTGCCTCGGCGAGGATCTCCGGCCACACCTGCACGCGAGTCGCTGCTGCACCGGATGCCGGCACCAGGGCTGCTGTTTCGTCGGCGGCGAGGATGCCGATGTCGGCGATACGTGTTGCGGGTTCGCGTCCGACAGTGTCGAGGATCAGACGCAGGCGGTCGGCAAAGCGCCGAATGGTGGCGGGTTCGAAGAGATCGGTTGCGAAGTCGAAGGCAGCGGACATCCCGGCCGGGGCGCCGGACTCGTCGAACTTCTCGTCGACGATCAGTTCGAGATCTTCCTTCGCGTATTCGGTTTCCACGGTGAGGCCTTCGATATCGAGGCCGGGCAAGTGGAAATGCGCTGGTTCGTTGTTCTGAAGTTCGAGGGCGACCTGGAACAACGGTGAGTACGACGTGGATCTGGTCGGATTGATGACGTCGACGAGCCGTTCGAATGGCAGATCCGAGTTCTGGAATGCGGCCAGATCGATTTCCCGGATGTGTTCCACCAGTTCGGCAAACGTGATGTCGGGGTCGACGCCGGTGCGCAGGACCAGCGTGTTGACGAACATTCCGACGAGATGGTCGAGCGCTGCCTGACCGCGGCCGGCGATCGGTGTGCCGATGGTGACCTCTTCGGCGCCGGACAGCTTCGACATCAGCACGGCCAGTGCGCCGTGCAGAGCCATGAACATCGTCACTCCGTTTGCCCTGGTGAGGTCCGCGAGGGCGCGGTGGGTGTTGGCGTCGATGTCGAAGGTGAATCGGTCGCCGTGGAAGGTCTGTTGCACGGGCCGCGGGTGGTCGGTGGGCAGTGCGATGACGTCGTCGAGGCCGGCGAGTTGCTCACTCCAGTAGCGCAATTGGCGACTGATGACGGATTCCGGATCGTCTTCCGATCCGAGGACGCGGTGCTGCCACAACGTGAAGTCCGCGTACTGCACTTCGAGTGGCGCCCAGGTGGGTTCGGTTCCTGCCGTGCGCGCCAGGTAGGCCGTCATCACGTCGCGTGCGAGCGGCGCCATCGACGAACCGTCGGCGCAGATGTGATGGACCACGACAAACAGAATGTGAACGGGTTCATCGGTGTCGAGCCGGAAGAGCGCGACGCGCAGCGGCAGGTCCACCGACACGTCGAAGCCGGTCGTGGCGAGTCGTTGCATGCGCTCTGCCAGTTCGTGCTCCCCCAACGTCATTTCACGAACCGGCGGTACGGCCTCGTCGGCGGTGAGCACTTTCTGAATCGGATCGCCGCCGACGGCGGGGAACACCGTCCGCAGGGTTTCGTGCCGCTCGACGACGTCGGCGATCGCCTGTTGCATGGCGGTGACGTCGAGGTCACCGGTGAGGCGAACAGCTAGTGGGATGTTGTACGCGGCTGAGCGTGTGTCGAACTGGTTCAGGAACCACATGCGCTGCTGCGCCAACGAGAGCGGGACGTTACCGTCGCGCTCCATGGGAGTGAGCGGCACAGTGCCGACGGCAGTGACAGCGTCGGCAAGCCGTTCGGCGAGCTGAGCTGTCGTCGGTGCCTCGAACAGCACGCGCACCCCGACGTCGATGTTCAGTGCGGAGTTGAGCCGCGAGACCACGCGAGTGGCGATCAGCGAGTTGCCGCCGAGTTCGAAGAAGTTGTCGTCGACGCCTACCTGCGCGACGCCGAGTACATCGATGAAGGCGTCGGCGATCCGACGCTCGAGGCTGGTGCCGGGAGCCCGGAATTCCACGCCGGTTCCGGTGAACTCCGGGGTCGGCAACGCTTTTCGATCGAGCTTGCCGACCGCGGTTCGCGGTAGCTCGTCGACGATCATGATGCTGGCCGGAACCATGTGCGAGGGAACACGTCCGGCGAGGTGCGCGGTGATCTCTGCGCCGGTCAGCGTCGACCCTTCCTCGACGGTGAGGTAAGACGCGAGAACGGTTGCGCCGGCCGGTCCGTCGACGCCGAGTGTCACGCAGTTCGTGACACTTGCCATTGCGGTGATCTGGGCGTCCACCTCACCGAGTTCGATACGGAATCCGCGAATCTTGACCTGGAAGTCGCTGCGCCCGACGTACTCGATGGTGTGATCGCTTCGCCAGGAGGCGATGTCACCGGTGCGGTACATCCGGTCGCCTGGCTTGCCGAAGGGGTCGGCGACAAATCGCTCGCTGGTCAAGCCGGGACGCCGGTGGTAGCCGCGAGCCAGTCCGATGCCGGCGATGTACAGCTCACCGGGAGCTCCGACGGGCACCGGTTGCAGCCGCGAATCGAGGATCATTTCGTGCACACCGCGGATCGGGCCACCGATCGTGATGGGTGCACCCACTGTCATGGGTTCGCTGATGTCTGCCATGACGGTTGTCTCGGTGGGGCCGTAGGCATTGACGAATTCCCGCCCGGGTGCCCACAGACCGACGAGGTGCGGTGGCAGAGCCTCTCCCCCGACGACGACGTGCCGGAATTCGTCCAGGCCGGCCGGATCGACGGTGGCGAGTGCCGCCGTGGTGACGAACGCGTGAGTGACGTGTTCGCGGCGGATCAGACTTGCCAGTTCGGCGCCGCCGTAGATGTCGGTCGGGACGATCACCATGGTTGCTCCGACACCGAATGCCTGCAGGTACTCGAAGATGGCTCCGTCGAAGCTGGGGGTGGCGAAGTGCAGGGTCCGAGAGTGGTGATCGGCGTGGAATCGACGTTGCTGATCGAGCGCGAAGCTGTCGAGTCCGGTGTGGGTGACGACAACTCCCTTGGGTCGGCCGGTGGATCCCGAGGTGTAGACCACGTAGGCGGCGTTGTCCATGACCACCGGTGCAAGCCGTTCGTCCTGGGCGATCGGCAGCGTGCAGCTTGTGGCGACGTCGTCGTCGAATGCTTCCTCTCCGAGCACCAACCAGGACACGATGGGTGGCAATGTGTCGATGGCGTCGACGACGGTCAACCCGAACAACACCTCGGAGTCGCTGAGCATGTGTTCGATTCGGTCGGCCGGATAGGTGGGGTCGACGGGGACGAACGCTGCGCCGGTCTTGGCCACTGCCCACACCGCGAGTACTGATTCGACGGATCTTTCGATGCCGATGGCCACCGACGTCTCGGGCCCGGCGCCGCGGCGGATCATGGCTCTGGCCAACTGGTTCGAGCGTCGGTCCAGTTCGATGTAGGTCATGGAACGGCTGCCGGCCGAGAGCGCGATGCGGTCGGGATATGTGGCGGAGACGTCGGCGAGTATTTCCGGGAGCGTACGAGCGGAGCGACCCGGGGATCCGAAGACCGGCGCAAGATCACGGCTCTCGAACTCCGTGAGAACCTGCAGGCGGGCCAGCGGCTGATCCGGCGCCGACGCCAGCTGCTCGAGGACGATGCCCACGCGCTCGGTGATCTTCGCGACTTCGCGGGCGGAGAAGTGCGTCGGCAAGTATTCCATCTTCAGGTTCAGCGTGTCACTTTCCGACGCGACAACGGCAATCGGATAGTGCGCCGAGTCGCGTCCGTCGATGCCGAGGACGTGCATTCCCGCGATGTCGGTTTCGGCGGTCAGGGCTGCCTCGTCGACGGGATACGACTCGAATACCGTCAGGGTGTCGAATGAACCGGCGGCGCCCACTGCTCCCGCGATGTCCGACAGTCCGATGTGGTGGTGGTCGAGTAGTGACGCTTGCTCGGATTGGACGCGAATGGCCAGTTCCGCGAGGGTTTCTCGGGCGTCGAGGCGGATTCGCACGGGCACTGTGTTGATGAACAAGCCGACAATCGATTCCACACCGGGCACCTGTGGTGGGCGTCCGGAAACGGTTCCACCGAATACGACGTCGTCGCGGCCGAGGAGTTCGGCGAGCACGATTCCCCAGGCCACTTGGACCAGGGTTGCCATGGTCAATCCGCGGCTTCGCGCGAACGCCCGAAGGGTCTCGGCTCGTGCGGTCGGCAGCGAGTACGAGTGAATGTCACTGGCAACGGTTTCGGCGGCGGTGCTCGCTTGCGAGAGTTGGGTGGATGAGTCCACTCCTCGTAGCGCTTCCTGCCAGGCTCGCAGAGAAGAGTCGGGGTGCTGCTTCGAGATCCAGGTGAGGTAGTCGCGATACGACTGAACCCTGGGCAGAATCTCGGGGTCGCCGTCGGTTGCGTAGAGAGTGAGCAGGTCTCGAAGTAACAGAGGGGTTGACCAGCCGTCGAGCAGGATGTGGTGGTTCGTCACGACGAAGCGTGCTGTGTCCGGTCCGAATCGTACGAGCATGAACCGGATCAGGGGTGCTGTTTCCATGTCGAAACGCTGAGCGCGATCACGCTCGAGCAGCTGAGCGAACGCGACTTCACTGTCCTCGGTCCCGGACAGGTCGATCTCGGCCCAGCCGATCTCGACACCGGAACGGATTACCTGCAGCGCCCGCCCTCCCGGCGCGGAGACAAATCCCGCGCGCAAGCTCGGATGACGATCAACCAAGGCCTGCGCGGCGCGACGCAGGCGCGGTGCCTCCACTCGACCCCCGAGCTCGAGGGTCAGTTGCACCATGTATGGATCGATTTCCGTTTCGTCGAACTGGGCGTGGAAGAGCATGCCCGACTGCAGCGGTGACAGTGACCAGATATCGGTCAGGTCGGGGAACCTACGCTCGAGCTGTTCGATGCTTTGCTGATCCGCGGTGACGAGATCGAGATCGGTGGGCGTGAGCTCGCGCTCGGAGTGTTCGTCCACGTATTCACTCAACGAGCCGAGTGCTCGGGACCAGAGTTCCGCCAGTTCCGTGACTTCGTCCTCGCTGAGGATGCCGCGGGGGAAGGACCACGTAGCGCGCAGAATCGGACCGTGCGCGGTGTCGGTGGTGACGGCATTGATGTCGAGCACCGACGCGGCGGCAAGATCTCCGCTGTGCGCTTCGTCGAGCGTCACTTCCGAGATCGGCAGCCACGGCACCTCGCCGTGCTCGGGGTCCGAGCCGGCAAAACGTCCGAGGTAGTTGAACGAGATCTCAGGTGTGGGCAACTCCTGTAGTTCTTCGTTCCGGTCGAGGTACTTGAGCATCCCGAACCCGATGCCGTTGTCCGGCAGACCGAGCAGCGTTTCCTTGACGACTTTCACAGCGGAGGCCGCGGTTGATCCCCCGGACAGTGCATCGACGACATTGAGTCCGGTGAGATCGATCCGGACGGGGAACAAGGTGGTGAACCAACCGACTGTGCGCGAGAGGTCTGCGCCAGGCGCTGCGTTCTCCTCGCGCCCGTGTCCCTCGAGATTGACGAGCACTTCCCCGCTGCGCTGTCCGCGCGATCGACGCCAGGCGGTGACGGCAATCGCGAGAGCAGCAAGCAGCCCGTCGTTCACCGAGCCTCCGAAATGTCGTGGCACCGCCGAGATGATGTTCTCGGTCACCGAGGTCGGTACGTCGACGCTGACGCGGTCGACGGTGGCTCCGACGTCGACCGCGGGGTCTAGCCCGCGCGTTCCGAGCATTGGTTCGTCGGTCCGCATCCTCGACCACAGGTCGATCTCGTCGCGTCGATCTGCGGCGGTCTCGGCGAGCGCTGTCGCCCAGCGACGTATCGACGTTCCGCCGGGCGGAAGAATCGGTGTTTCGCCGTCGAACGCCGACGCATATGCCGTGACCAGGCCGGGGACCAGCATTCGCCAGGACACACCGTCGACCGCGAGGTGATGAAGTACCAGGAGCAACCGTCCCGCCTCAGGCCGGTTGCCGTTCGCGCTGACCGGATCCAACCAGACTGCGCTGATCATCTTGCCGTGCTCGGGATCGAGTCGGCTGGATGCGTCCTGCATCGCGGCTTCTGCCGCGCGCAGGAATTCTTCGCCGCCGGTGGACACGATGGGGGTTCGGTGCAAGATGTCGGAGGCTGCGACGGTGCCGGGTTCGCTGATCTCGAGTTGGTGAGTCGCGGCCTCCAGACGTGCCCGCAGTACGTCGTGGCGGTCGAGGATCGTTTGTAGTGCGCGCTCCAGCGCGGGGCCGGACACATCCGCGGGCAGTGCGATCAGCGCGCTCTGACTGTAACTGCGGATCGCGCTCAGGTCGCCGCGACTACGTTCGACGAGCCACTCCATGATCGGTGTGAGCGGTAGCGGGCCGGCTCCCCCGCCGGGTAGCTCGGTGAGAACCGTTGCCGTTTCCGATGATTCGATGAGGAGGACCTTGGTGAGGCCGGCCACGGTCTTCGCTTCGAAGACGTCCCGCGGAGTGAAGATGAGGCCTGCGGACTTCGCCCGTGAGACGAGTTGGATCGACATGATCGAATCGCCGCCGAGGCCGAAGAAGGAATCGTCCACTCCGATACCGCCCCGCCCCAGAACCTCTCCGAAGAGGTCCGCGAGGACCGCTTCGGTGGCGGTGGCTGGTGCCCGCGTCGCCTCGGTTGTTCCCGTCACGGTGAAGTCCGGAGCCGGGAGGCTGCGTCGGTCGAGCTTTCCGTTGACCGTCAGTGGAAGCGATTCGAGGACGACGATCGCGGTGGGCACCATGTACTCCGCGAGTTCGGCGGCGACGAAGTCGGTCACCGTCGCTGAATCGACGGTACTGCCTGTTTCGGCGACCACGTACCCGACGATCCGCGGTGACGCTCCCTCTGTGCGAACAAGTGCTACCGAGGCAGCGACGCCGGGGCAGCGGAGCATTGCGGCTTCGATCTCTCCGAGTTCGATGCGGAAACCACGCACCTTCACCTGGAAATCACTGCGGCCCACGTACTCCAACTGCCCCGCGTCGTTCCACCTCGCCAGGTCCCCGCTCCGATACATTCGATCCCCCGAACTACCGAATGGACCGGGAAGGAACCGCACCGAAGTCAATGCGGGTTTCCCGAGGTATCCCCGAGTCACCTGGTCACCGGCGACGTACATTTCGCCGACAACACCTGGTGGCACCAAGTTCAGTCGCCGATCGAGTACGTAGACGGACAATCCTGGTACTGCTCGCCCGATGATGCTCGCCGACGCGTGCTCGCTGTCGTTGCGGTCGAGCGCGATTCGACTGACGTGCACTGTCGTCTCGGTGATCCCGTACATGTTGACCAGCGTCGGCGCCGTGTCGGCCCGCCGGTCGTACCACTTGCGCAATTGCCCGAGATCGAGCGCTTCTCCACCGAAGACGACGTAGCGCAGTGCAAGGTCGGGACCGGTGCCGTTCGGTGAGTACGCACGGTCGGCTTCGGCGAGTTGGTAGAAGGCGGTGGGTGTTTGGTTCAGCACCGTCACTCGCTCACGGCGGAGCAGTTCGTGGAACATGTCCGGCGATCTGGTCGTGTAGTAGTCGACGACGACCAACCGGCCACCGTGCAGCAGCGGCCCCCACAGCTCCCAGACGGAGAAGTCGAATGCGTACGAGTGGAACATCGTCCACACGTCCGTGTTGTCGAACCCGAATGTCGGGGAGGTGTTGTCCATCAGAGTCAGAACGTTTCGGTGGCTGACCTGGACACCTTTGGGGCGCCCTGTGGATCCGGAGGTGTAGATGATGTACGCGATCGCGTCGGGCAGAAGTGGTGTCGTCCGGTCCGCGTCGGTGATGCGATGTGGCGCGGAGTGATCGAGGCGTACCGCGATCTCCGGCGATCCGAGTTCGACGATGTCGATGCCGGATTCGATGATCTCCGAAGGTAGGTCGCTTCGGAAGTCTCCGGTCGTGACCAGGCATACCGGCCGCGCGTCGTCGAAGAGGAATCGCATGCGCTCGGCCGGGTAGGTGATGTCGACCGGCAGATATGCCGCCCCGGTTTTGATGACGGCGACGAGGGCGAGCACGAGATCGGTGGTTCTGGGCATCGCAACGGCAACCACGGATTCCGGACCGATACCGCGGCCGATCAGGAGCCGCGCCAGGCGGTTCGCGCGCCCGTCCAGTTCGGCGTACGTCATGGCGCCGTCGCTGTCGTTGACCGCGGTCGACGACGGATTTGCTGCAACAGCTTCGAAGAATCGGTCCGCGATGTTGTCGGCCGGAGCCGGTTCGGCGTGAGTGTTCCACTCGGTCAGCATCTGTCGACGCTCGCCGGCGCCCACGACGTCGATGTCACCGGTAGGAGTCGACGGCTCTCGGGAGACCGCCTCGAGGAGGGTGAGCAGCCTGCGTGAGAACGATTCGATCAATTTACCGTCGAACAGGTCTGTGGCGTAGATGAATTCGGCGTCGATTCCATCCGTTCCGCCATCCGCGTCGTAACGCTCGGTGACCGAGAGTTGCAGATCGAACTTGGCGACGGGTAGGTCGAACTCGACTCCCGAGACCGACAGCCCTGGCAGTTCGAGTTGCGGTAGCGCGTTGTTACGGAACTCGATGAGGATCTGGAACAACGGAGTGTGCGACGTCGAGCGTTCCGGGGCGAGTGCGTCGACCAACCTTTCGAAGGGCAAGTCGGTGTGTTGGAACGCGCCGAGGTCGCCTTCGCGAACCTGGGCGAGTACGTCCTCGAACGACGCGTCGGGCGTGATCTGTGTCCGCAGCACAAGAGTGTTGACGAACATTCCGACCAGGTGATCGAGTTCGGCCTCGCCGCGTCCGGCGACAGGTGTACCGATGGCGATGTCCTCGGTACCCGCCAGGCGTGCCGCAAGTACCGCCAGTGCTGCGTGCACGACCATGAACATGGTGCTGCCGTGCTCGCGGGCCAGATCGGTCAGCGCCCGATGGGTCTGCGGCGATACCGCGAACCGGTGAACAGAGCCGACCATGGACGGCTTTGCCGGACGTGGGAACGACGTCGGCAGGGCGATCGGCTCGCCCAGTCCCGCGAGTCGGTCCTTCCAGTAATCGAGCTGACGGGTCAGAGCCGAGTCCGGATCTTCCTCGGAGCCGAGCACTTCGTGCTGCCACACAGCGAAGTCGCCGTACTGCACGGCCAGTTCCGACCAGCTCGGCGCACTGCCGGCGCTGCGGGCCGCATATGCCGCTGCCACGTCCGCTGCCAGGGGGTTCATCGAGAACCCGTCGGCGACGATGTGGTGGACGACGATCACGAGTACGTGCCTGCGCTCGTCCCCGTCGACGCGCAGGACCGCGCAGCGGATCGGAACTTCGGCCGAGGCGTCGAAGCCTGCCGAGGCCAGCTCGAGGATTCGATCGGACACTCTGGCAGCAGTGACGATTTCCGGCTCCAGGATCGGCATGACCTCGTCGCTGGACATCACCTGCTGCACCGGCTGTCCGTCGATCGAGGGGAACTTCGTCCGCAAGCTCTCGTGGCGACCCAATACGTCCGCTACCGCGGCCTGCAATGCGGCGAAGTCCAGATCGCCGTCGAGGCGCACTGCCAGGGGAACGTTGTAGGCCGGCGAGGTCACGTCGAACTGGTTGAGGAACCACATCCGCTTCTGTGCCAATGACACGGGCAGTGGATCCGGGCGAGATCGCCGAGTCAACGGTGGTCTGGGGTTCTCGCCGCGGCCGACACTCTCCGCCAGACGAGACAGCTGCCGAACTGTCGGAGACTCGAACAATCCTCGAACGCCGATGTCGGTGCCGAGAAGTGCGTTGACGCGGGCGATGACGCGGGTCGCGGTCAGTGAGTTTCCGCCGATGTCGAAGAAGTGAGTGTCGATACCGATCGGGGACACTCCGAGCACGTCCTCGAAAACGCCCACCACCAGCCGTTCGAGCTCGGTCGCCGGTGCAGCGAGTGTTTCGGGATCGGTGTCGAAGCGAGGCGCCGGAAGAGCAGCCCGATCGACCTTGCCGACGCCGGTCAGTGGTAGCTCGTCGAGCACGACGACGCTCGCTGGCACCATGTGTGCCGGCAGTAGCTCCCGTGCCGCCGCCCGGATGTCCTCGGCGCTCACCGGGCGTTCGTCGTCGCAGACGACATATGCCGCCAAGGCCTGCTCGTCGGAGGGTCCGCGCACCGCCAATGTGACCGCGTACTCCACACCGGGCAGCTGACCCAACGCCGTGTCGACCTCGCCGAGTTCGATACGGAACCCGCGGATCTTGACCTGGAAGTCGCTGCGTCCGAGGTACTCGATGGTGCGGTCACTGCGCCAGCGCACCACGTCTCCGGTGCGGTACATCCGCTCCCCCGGCTCGCCGTACGGGTTGGCGACAAATCGTTCGCTCGTCAGCGGTGAACGCCCGTGATAGCCGCGCGCGAGTCCAACTCCGGCGACATACAGTTCGCCCGGAACTCCGACGGACACCGGTTGAAGTCTGCGATCGAGGACGACCTCGCTGAAGCCGCGGTTCGGCGGCCCGAGATAGACCTTCTCACCGGCTGGGATGGGGTCACTGAGGTTGCAGGAGATGGTGGTTTCGGTGGGTCCGTAGACGTTGACGAACGATCTTCCCGGCGCCCAGGTGCGCACCAGGTCCGCCGAGGGCGCCTCGCCACCGACCGTGATGGTGGTCAGTTCGTCGAGTCCCTCGGGATCCACCGACGTCAGCGCTGCGGGCGTGATGAACGCGTGCGTGACATGTCCCTCTCGGAGAACGTCGGCCAGTTCGGCCCCTCCGTAGACGGTGGTGGGAGCTACGACCAGTTCGCCGCCGACGGCGAAGGCGAGCAGATACTCGAGAACGGAGGCGTCGAAACTCGGCGAGGCGAAATGCAGTGCGCGTGAATTCTCCGTGAGACCGTAGCGATGACGCTGTTCGTCGGCGAAGTTCTCGAGACCGGTGTGCGTGACGACGACACCCTTGGGCCGGCCGGTCGAGCCCGATGTGTAGATGAGGTAGGCAGTGTTCTCCAGCCGCGGGGTTCCCCGGCGCTCGTCTTCGCGTAGCGGTGACGTGGACACTCCGGAGAGCCGAGTGGCGTTCTCCGGGTCGTCGAGTTCGAGCCACTTCGTTGCGCCACCGCCGGCCGGTGCGTGTGCAGCCGTGGTCATTCCGAGCGATGATGCCGAGTCCTCGAGCATGAACGAGATCCGGTCACTCGGGTAGCGAGGATCGATCGGCACGAAGGCGGCGCCGGTCTTGGTGATCGCCCAGACCGCTGCGACGGATTCGAAGGACCGTTCCACACAGATCGCCACCCGTGAGTCCGGGCCCGCGCCTTCCGAGATGAGCACGCGCGCCCACTGATTCGACGCCTCGTCCAGCTCTCGATAGGTCATCTTTCTGTCACCACAGGACAGTGCGACCCGTTCGGGGAATCTGCTCGCGGTGTCCGAAAAGATGCGATCGAGTGTCCTTACCGAGCGGCCTTGCCGGCCGCGCGCGGGAACCAATTGCTGCACTTGCGAATCCGGCATCAAACGCAGTTTCGCCAGCGGAAGATCCGGTTGTGCGGTGATCAGTTCGAGGGTGCGGAGCAGCCGGTCCGCGATCGCGTCGATGTCGTGATCGCCCAGGACTCCCGGGAAATACTCGAATTTGAGCCGCAGTCGCCCGTCTGCCGCAGAGGCAACGATCGCGAGTGGATAGTGCGCGGCATCCTCGGCGTCGTGGACGTCGAGAACGTGCATTCCGGCGATGTCGGTGCCCGAGGAGAGTCCACCGCGGTCAACGGGATACGACTCGAACACAGTCAGCGTGTCGAACGATGCAGCGGCCCCCACTGCCGAAGTGATGTGCGAAAGCCCCACATGATGGTGATCGGACAACCGCGCCTGTTCCGCTTGGACACGAACGCACAGCGCTGCCAGTGACTCTCGCGGGTCAAGGCGAACTCGGACGGGGACAGTGTTGATGAACAAACCCACCATCGACTCGACGCCGGACACCTGGGGTGGTCGGCCGGAGACGGTTCCACCGAAGACGACGTCGTCGCGGCCGAGGAGTTCGGCGAGCACGATTCCCCAAGCCACCTGGATCAAGGAGGCTGTCGTCAGGCCACGGGAGCGGACGAATCCACGCAGAAGTTCCGTCTCACGTTCTCCGAGGGCTGTGGTGGTCGAGCGTGAGGTCGCGCCGTCCTCGTCGACGGCGTGAGTTCCGGTCAGCAGCGTCGGGTCGTCGAGTCCGCGGAGTGCTTCGCCCCAGGCTTCGATCGACTCGCTGTCGTCGCGAGTGCTGATCCAGCTCAGATAGTCCCGGTAGGGGTGCACGCGTGGGATGGCACTGTGATCACTGTCGGTGGCGTAGAGCGTCAGTAGGTCACGGACCAGCAGCGGCATCGACCATCCGTCGAGGAGGATGTGGTGGTTGGTCAGGATCAACCGATACGCGTCGTCTCCGGTTCGCAGAAGCAGGAACCGCAGCAGGGGCGGCGTGGCCATGTCGAAGCCTCGCACCCGATCCGCATGGAGGAGCTCGCGTATCTCGGTTGCCTGTTCGGTGGGGGCCAACGGAGAGATGTCGATCTCGGTCCACGGCACGTCCACGTCGGCGCTGATCACCTGCACCGATCGCCCACCGGTGTCGGTCGTGAACGCCGCGCGCAGGTTCTCATGACGGTCGAGCAACGCCTGTGCGGCGCGGTGCAACCTGGACGCGTCGACGCCGTCGAGTTCGAGTGCGAGTTGGACGGTGTACGCGTCGACTGTGTGTTCGGCGTAGCGGGCGTGGAAGAGCAGTCCGGATTGCAGCGGTGAAAGGGACCAGACGTCGGTCAGTGTCGGGAACTCGCGCTCGAGGTGGTCGATGGACTCCTGGTCCAGTTCGATCAGGTCGATGTCCGACGGTGTGAGTCCCCCGCGTTCGCTGTGTTCGGCGTAGGTGGCCAGAGCGCGCAACGACTGCACCCAGAGTTCGGCGATGGCGCGAGCATCGCGCTCTGCCAGCACGCCGGTGGGATAGGCGATAGTGGCACCGATGTGCGGTGCACCCGAGATTTCGGTGGTGACGACATTGACGTCCAGGACCGAACCCACGGGCATCTCGGACCGAGCTGCCGCTTCCAGATCGACGTCACGGGCCAGTGCCCAATCCCCCAGCAACTCTCCTGCTTCGGTGCCGGAGAAACGACCGAGATAGTTGAAGGAGATCTGCGGTTGGCGGAGATCTTCCAGTTCCGCTCGGCCCACCTCGTCGAGATAACGCAGAACTCCGTACCCGATGCCACTGTCCGGAACTCCCAACAGTTCTTCCTTGACCCGCTTGAGAACCACCGCTGCCTCGGGGCCGCTGCTCATCACGTTCGCGATGTCGATGTCGGCGAGGTCGATTCGCATCGGGAAGACACTGGTGAACCAGCCGACGGTGTGCAGGACGTCCGCACCGGGCACCACGTGAGCCTCGCGTCCGTGACCTTCCATCGAGACGAGCACGTTGTCGGTTCGTATGCCCTGTGCCTGCCTCCACTGCGTCAGTGCCAGCGCGAGAGCAGCAACGAGACCGTCGTTGACGGATCCACCGAAGAGCGCGGGAAGCGTGGTCAGGACTGTGTCGGACAGTTCGACGGGCACGTCGGCGACAACTCGGCCGACCGAATCGAACGTGTCGAGCCGCGGGTCCAGCGGCCGGGTTCCGATCAGGGGGTCGTCACCTTCGAGGATCGAACGCCACCGCGGCAATTCGACTCTTCGATCGGGCGCGATGTCACGGAGCGCATGCGACCAACGACGAACCGACGTGCCCGAATACGACGGCTCCGGCTCCTCGCCGGCGTCGATCCGGTGGAAAGCGGACGCAAGTTCCGGTACGAGCACGCGCCAGGACACGCCGTCCACCGCGAGGTGGTGGATCACCAGGAGCAACCGGCCGGTGTTGCGTACGCCGGACAACCAGACGACCCGCACCATCTCGCCCCGGACGGGGTCGAGTTCTCGACGTGCATCACCCAGGGCGGCGACGATCGCCGCGTCGAACACGGCGGTGCCCGGCTCGGCCTCGACCTCGACTACCCGGCAGATGTCCTCGGCTGCAACAGATCCCGGATCGCCGACTATGAGCCCGCGCTCGCCGTCGAGTTCGAGGCGCGCGCGAAGGATGTCGTGACGATCGAGAACGACTTGAAGCGCTGCGGTCAACTGCTCCACACTGCGAAGCCCGTGCGGCGCATTGAGAAGGGTCGCTTGGGAGAACGAATCGAGCCCCTGGAGATCGGAGCCGAGCCGGTCGAGCCACCACTGTGCCACCGGCAACAACGGCACGTGGCCGACGCCGCCTCCGGGAAGTTCCTCGAGCACCTCGGGTTCGTCGTCCTTGGTCGATGCCAGCAAAACCGCAAGACCGGCGACCGATTTCACCTCGAAGACGTCACGCGGGGTGAACACGAGCCCGGCGTCGCGGGCACGGGCGACGAGCTGAATCGACATGATCGAATCGCCGCCCATCGAGAAGAACGAGTCGTCGACGCCCACCGATTCGACACCGAGGACATCGACGAACAAGGCGGCCAGCGTGCGCTCGGTATCGGACTCGGCAGCCCGCGAGCGTGCCTGGGTTGCTCGCAGGTCGGGAACCGGCAGGGCTCGGCGGTCGAGCTTTCCGTTGGCAGTCATCGGCAGTTCGTCGAGAACGACCACCGCCGCAGGAACCATGTACGGGGCCAGAGCCGAGCCCGCGAACGCGATGACGGCCTCGGGATCCACAGTCTGAGCATCGTTGGCGGGCACGACGTATCCGACGATTCGCGCGGCGCCTCCGTCACGTTCGAGCGTGGTCACCACGGAATGCGCGACCCCGGGATAGCGAGCCAGAACTGCTTCGATCTCGCCGAGTTCGATGCGGAACCCACGAATCTTGACCTGGAAATCACCTCGGCCCTGGTACTCGAGTTCGCCGTTCTTGTTCCACCTGGCGAGGTCGCCGGTGCGGTACATCCGTGTGCCCGCACTGCCCGCGGGATTGGGCACGAAACGTTCGGCGGTGGTGCCGGCGCGGTTGCGGTAACCGCGGGCGAGTCCGTCGCCACTGACGTACAGCTCCCCCGTCACTCCGACCGGGACGCGGTGCAGGCGATTGTCGAGGACCCACGCAGTGATGCCTGTCGACGGGCGACCGATCGTCACTCGATCGGCCGGGGACATCGGCTCGGTGATGCTGGCGACGACTGTCGATTCGGTCGGTCCGTAGGCATTGATCATGATCCGGTGATCACTGACCCAGGCGGCGACGAGATCGGGCGGGCAGACGTCGCCACCGGTTCCGATGCAAACCAGCTCGTTCAGTTCGCTCGGATCGACCGTGGCCAGAGCGGCCGGGGTGATGAAGGCGTGCGTGACGTGCTGATCGGCGATCAGGCTCGTCAGTTCGGTTCCGCCGATGATGCTCGGTGGAGCGATGACCATCGTGGCCCCGGCACCAACGGCCATCAGGAGTTCGAGAATCGAGGCGTCGAAGCTCGGTGAGCTGAAATGCAGCGTGCGCGAAGTCGATTCCACCCCGAATCGAGTACGTTCCTGTTCGGCGAGTGCCGAAAGCCCACGGTGAGTGACCATGACACCTTTGGGGACGCCGGTGGAACCGGAGGTGTAGATGACATAGGCGGGATTGTCCAGAGACACCGTTCCCGCCAGTTCCGAGGCCTCCAGCCGCTGATCTCCGAACTGTTCGAGGGTTGCCAGTGTCTCGGCCTGATCGAGCAGAACTGCGTCTGCCTCGTCGGGGACGACACCCACATGCTCGGCGGTGGTGAGGACGACGCCCGCTCCCGAGTCGTTGATCATGTGGTGCACGCGGTCGACGGGGTACGCCGGGTCGACGGGTACGAATGCGGCGCCGGTCCGAGCAACCGCCCAGATCGCGACCACGGATTCCAGTGAGCGTGGCAATGCCAGGGCGACAACGGATTCCGGACCTGCCCCGCGTCCGATCAACAGTCGTGCAAGCCGATTGGCCCGGCGGTCCAGATCGGAGTACGTCAGATGTCGGTCGCCGAAAATCAGTGCAGTTCTCTGCGGTTCGTCGACGTACTTCCGCTCGAGCAACATCGAGAAGTGAACCTGGCCGGGAAGTTCCGGTGCAGGCACGACGCTGATCGTGTCGGTGTCGACCACGAGATCGATGTCGCCGACCGGCGTGTGCGGTGATTCGGTCACCGCACCGAGGATCCGAACTAGATATCGAGCGAAGCCTTCGACCGTCGACTCGTCGAACAGGGCGCTCGCGTAGGTGAACCCGGCCTCGATTCCCGCCGGCCGGCCCTCCTCGTCGAATGTCTCGGCAAGCGTGAGTTGCAGATCGAAATTCGAAACGGCGGATTCGAGTTCGAGGACCTCGACCTCGAGGTCCGTCAGACGAACTGCTGGTCGACTGGTGTTCTTGAACTCCAGCATCACCTGGAACAACGGTGAATGCGAAGTCGACCGCTCCGGAGCCAGCGCATCGACGACGCGCTCGAAGGGGACGTCTGCGTGAGCGAAGGCGTCGAGGTCGGTGCTGCGAACTCTGGCCAACAGATCGGTGAAAGAGGCTGCGGGGTCGACATCGGCGCGCAGGACCAACGTTCCGACGAACATACCGACCATCGGATCCAGAAGGGCATTTCCGCGTCCGGCGATCGGTGAGCCGATCGTGATGTCTTCCATGCCGGACAATCTGGCCACGAGCACCGCGTACGCGGCGTGTATCGCCATGAACATACTGCTTCGGTGTTCGATCGCGGTTTCGCTCAGACGACGATGAATGCCGGCATCGATGTCGAATCGAACGACGCCGCCCGAGAGATCCTGTACACGCGGCCTCGGACGATCTGCGGGGAGCGCGAGAAGCTCGGGCACACTTGCCAGCTGACGTGTCCAGTACTCGAGCTGGCCGGCGAGGGTGCTCTCCGCTTCGTCTATCCGTCCGAGAGCCCTTTCCTGCCAGATCGCGAAGTCCGCGTACTGGACCGGGAGAGGAGACCAGTCGGGTGCCTCACCTCGATGCCGTGCCGAGTACGCGCTCATCACGTCGAACGCCAACGGTGCCATCGAGAATCCGTCGGCGCAGATGTGATGGACGACCACAGCCAGGACGTGCTCTTCTGCGTCGACCTCGATCAGTTCCGCCCTGATCGGTGGAGCCTGCGTCACGTCGAAGCCCCTCGAGGTGACGCGTTCGATCTCCCCGAGTACCGCTTCGGTGCTCGCGCCGACAATCGGTAGCGACCCCAACGCTTCACCGGGTTCCACGATTACCTGCGCCGGCACTCCCTCGATCATGGGAAACAGCGTGCGCAGCGATTCGTGGCGATCGAGCACATCGGTGATCGCGCCTTCCAAGGCCGCAACGTCCAACCGGCCTCTCAGCCTGATCGCTATGGCCACGTTGTACGCCGCGGAGGTGACGTCGAATTGATTGACGAACCACATGCGCTTCTGGGCCAGCGACAGCGGAATCGACTGCGGCCGCGGCAACGCCTCGAGCGGAAGAACGGCTGCTCCCCCTCGCGCCGTTGCGCACTCGACCGCCAACTGCGCAACGGTCGGCGCGTCGAACAACTCTCTGATCGACAGGTTCAACGAGAGTGAATCGTTTACGCGCGCCACGGCTCGGGCAGCGACGAGACTGTTTCCGCCGATCTCGAAGAAGTTGTCGTGAACACCGACTGCCCCGGATTCCAGAAGCTCCTCGAAGATCGCCGCCAACTGTGCTTCGAGCGGTGTTCTCGGCGCCAGATACGTCTGCGAACTGTCGAAGCTGGGCGCGGGCAGAGCTTTCCGATCGAGCTTGCCGGTCGAGCCGAGCGGAAACACGTCGAGGGCGATGACCACTGCGGGAACCATGTAGGCGGGAAGGAGACCTCTCAACTCGGCGCGCATGCCGTCCGTGTCGATCGAGGTGCCTGTCTCGGCGATGACGTAGCCGACCAAGCTGTCACCGACCACGTCGTCGTGATGGACGAGAGCAGCAGCTTGCGTGACACCGGGCAGCCTGAGCAACGCTGCTTCGACCTCGGCGAGCTCGATGCGCTGGCCGCGGATCTTGACCTGGAAATCGCGTCGACCGACGTAGTCGAGTAGCCCGTCGGCGCGCCACCGGACGACATCACCGGTTCGGTACATCCGGGTGCCAGCCGGGCCGTACGGATCGGCCACGAATCTGTCGGCGGTGAGATCGCTGCGCCCGAGGTATCCACGCGCCAGTTGCACTCCCGCCAGGTACAGCTCGCCGTGAACGCCGACCGGAACGGGATGCAGCCGCCCGTCGAGGACATAGAGCTGGGTGTTCCACACAGGCGCACCGATGGGAACGGTGACGGTCATGTCTGGGGTGAATTCGGCGGCGCTCACGTCGACGGCAGCCTCCGTGGGTCCGTACAGGTTGAACAATCCTGCAGAACTCAGACGGGTGAACGCCTCCGCGGTGGTGGGAGCGAGAGCTTCACCGCTGCAGAACACCTGACGCAGGCTTGCGCACTGCCCGGCAGTCGCGACCGCGACGAATTCCGCGAGCATCGACGGAACGAAGTGCGCCGTCGTGACGCCTTTTTCGGCCATCAACGCCGACAGGTACCCGGGATCACGGTGCCCCTCCGGTTCCGCGATCACCAACTGCGCACCAGTCTGCAGGGGCCAGAACAGTTCCCACACCGAGACGTCGAAGGTCACCGGAGTCTTGTGCAGCACCACGTCCGACGCGTGAAGTGGGTACGCGTCTTGCATCCACAGAAGGCGATTGACGATCGAACGGTGTGATACTGCAACGCCTTTCGGCCGACCGGTCGATCCGGACGTGAAGATCACGTATGCAGCATTGTCCGGGAGGAGGGGTCGGATCCGATCAGCGTCGGTGATCGGCACCGTCGTGGACACGGGACGATCGAGATCGACGTCGACGATCGGGACTCGCGCGGGAAGTGCGCCGTGGTCCTGGGGCCGGCTCAGCACACAGATCGGTGCGGCGATGTCGAAGACGTACGCGATACGTTCGGCCGGATGGTCGGGGTCCACCGGGACATACGCCGCGCCGGCACGGATCACGGCGTGGACCGCGACGAGTAGTTCGGGTGACCGGCGAATCGACACCGCGACGCGCATGTCCGGGCCGACACCGTGGGCGATGAGGGTTCTGGCAAGTTCACTGACCCTCGCGTCGAACTCCGCATACGTCAGTGTCCGCTCGCCGTAGATGAGCGCGGCCCCCTCGGGCGTCCGGGCTGCCTGCTCCGCCACCAGGTCGGAGAGGGTGGTGATCGGTACGGCGTGTTCGGTGGCATTCCAGCGCTCGAGGACCAGTTCCGCCTCGCCCACAGCTGTGAGATCGACGTCGCCGACGATTGATTCGGGGTCGGCCGCTACCGCGTCGAGGAGCATCGTGAAGCGATCAGCGAGGCCCGACATGGTGTCCGAGTCGAAAAGTTGGCTGGCATAGTTCAACTGGCCGTCGAGATGGTCGCCGCGGTCGGTGAGAATGACCTGAAGATCGAACTTCGCTGCACCCGTGGACAGTTCGTCAACAGTGACGTCGAGCTCGGGCAAGGTGACCTCGGCGGGAGCAGCGCCTTGCATCACCAACATGACCTGGAACAGCGGTGCCTGGCGCTCTGCGAGGGATTCGACGAGTACGTCGTACGGCACTTCGGTGTGCTGCAAGGCCGCCACGTCGACGTCCCGGACGCGGGTGAGAACTTCACCGAAGGTGAGTCCCCCGTCGAGAACCGTCCTCAGCACCACCGTGTTGACGAACATTCCGACGACGTCGTCGAGGGCGCGCTCGCTACGCCCGGCCACCGGGGTGCCGATCGTGATGTCGTTCGCTCCACATTCTCGACTGAGCAGGACGGCCAGCGCGGCGTGGATCACCATGAACACGCTGACGTCGCATCGCGCCGCGATCTCGCCGACCCGGCGGTACGTCGCGGAGTCGATCCGGAAATCGAGATCTCCACCGCGCAGCGAGACACCTGCAGGCCGCGGGTGATCCATCGGCAGTTCCGCGAGCTCACCGCGTTCGGCGAGCGTGTGCGACCAGAACCGCAACTGCTCGGCGAGAATCGAATCCGGGTCGGACGCTTCGCCGAGCGCTCCTCGTTGCCATTCGCTGAAATCGCCGTACTGCACTTCGAGCGGCAACCACGCCGGTACACGCCCGCTCGCCCTCGACGCGTAAGCGACCATCACGTCACGAGCCAGCGGCGCCATCGACAGGCCGTCCGCTGCAATGTGGTGAACGACGAGGACCAGCGTGTGCTCGCGTTCGTTCACCTCGAGCAGAGTGGCGCGGATCGGCACCGATTCGCTGACGTCGAATCCCGTTCGTGCCAGTTCGCTCGCCCGCGCTGCGGCCGCTGCGGCAGGCACCGTTTCCACCTCGAGATGATCGAACATCTCGTCCACACCGAGAACGTGCTGGACCGGACCACGGGCGCTCTCGGGGAAAACGGTCCGCAAGACCTCGTGCCGAACGATCACGTCCCGCAGTGCGGTGAACAGTGCGTCGACGTCGAGATCGCCGGTCATCGAAACCGCGATCGGAATGTTGTACGCCGGCGAACTCGGATCGAGTTGATTGGTCAGCCACATACGTTGCTGAGCCAGAGATACCGGTATCCGGTCAGGGCGATCGATACGCGTCAGTGCTGGGGCGCGCGTGTTCCGCGAGTCCGCGAGGTCTGCGCGAGCAGCCAGAGCGGAGACGGTCGGCGCCTCGAAGAGGTCGAGAACGCTCAGCGTCGTCCCGAGTGCTCCGTTGACCCTCGACACGACTCGGGTCGCGATCAGCGAGTCACCGCCGAGGTCGAAGAAACTGTCGTCTGCTCCTGCCCTGGTGATGCCGAGCAGATCGCAGAACACCGCAGAAATTCGCTTCTCGGTCGAGGTCTCGGGGGCACGGTATTCGGCCGTGCCGCCAGCCGAATCGATGTCCGGTAATGCTTTCCTGTCGATCTTTCCGGCGGGAGTCAGTGGAATGGAATCGAGTACGACGATCCGCGACGGAACCATGTGCGCTGCCAACGAGGATCCGGCGTGGGCGATCAATTCGGAGTTGTCGATGTGCGTGCCCTCAGCCGCCGTGACGTACGCCGCCAACAGTGTTTCCCCACTCGGGCCCGAAACTCCGGCGGTGACGGCCTGCGCGACGCTCGGATGGCGGCGCAGTACGTCGTCGATCTCGCCGAGTTCGACGCGGAAACCGCGGATCTTGATCTGGAAGTCGCTCCGTCCGAGGTACTCCAGCTCACCCGCGCCGTTCCACCGCGCGAGGTCGCCCGTGCGGTACATGCGCTCTCCCGCAACGCCGTTGGGGTCGGCGACGAATCGTTCGGCCGTGATCGTGGCTCGCGCGTGGTATCCACGCGCCAAACCGATACCGCTCACATAGAGTTCGCCGGCGACACCGATCGGCACCGGTTGAAGCCGCGAATCCAGGAGGACGGCCGCGGCGCCGCGCATCGGCTTTCCGATCGTGACGGGAACATCGCTGCTCAGCGGTCCGGTCAGGGTGGCGACGACGGTGGTTTCGGTCGGTCCGTACGCGTTGAACATCGAGCGTCCGTGTGACCACTGATCTACCAGCGCGGGCGAGCAGGCATCGCCGCCGGTCACGACCACTCGTAGATCCGGTAGGCCGGCGGGATCAACAGTTGCCAGCGCGGCCGGGGTGACGAAAGCGTGTGTCACCCGGCCGACGCGCATCACCTGGGCCAGTTCGTCGCCGCCGTACACGGTGGGCGGCGCTATCACCATCGTCGCCGCGCCGCCGAAGGCAAGGAGAAGTTCGAGTACCGAAGCGTCGAAGCTCGGCGACGAGAAATGCAGGGTGCGGTCGCCTGGTTCGACTCCGAACCTGATTCGTTCTTCGTCGGCGAAGCTGCTCAGCCCGCGGTGACTGACCACGACGCCTTTGGGGACGCCGGTAGATCCCGAGGTGTAGATCAGGTAAGCCGGGTCGTCGTAGCGAACGCGTGAGCGACGTTCGCCATCGTCGAGCGGTGCGTCCGAGCGGTACGCGTTCGGTTCGTCGGTGCTGAATTCGTCCAGAAGCAGCCAGTCCACCGAATCGGCGAGCCCGGCATGGTGCTCCCCCACGCTGATTCCGACAACAGCTCCCGAATCGGTGAGCATGTGCCGAATACGATCCTCGGGGTAGTGCGGATCGATCGGAAGGAAGGCGCCGCCGGTCTTGGCCACTGCCCACGTCGCGGTCACCGATTCGATCGACCTCGACAGTGCAAGGGCGACGTAGGTGCCTGGGCCGACTCCCCTGTTGATCAGTTCGCGGGCGAGTGTGTTCGACTCGGCGTCGAGTTCCCGGTAGCTCACCTCACGATCACCGAAAACGAGCGCCGGGGCATCGGGGTTCACAGCCGCGGCCCGGCGGAGGATATCGGGCAGGGTCAACGGCGCGGACGCGGTCGCTCCCCGTGCCGGCACCAGGGACTCACGCTCGAACTCGTCGAGAAGATCGAGATCTCCGACCGACGTTCGCGGGGCTGCCGCTGCGCCCGCAAGGATCCGCACCAGTCGCGAGAGGAAGGCTTGGACCGTGGATTCGGCGTAGTGCTGCGTGGAGTACGCCACCTCGAGGGCGCCGGTATCCGCGTGGACGTCTATCGCCACATCGAGGCCGGCAATCGTGGTCTCCTGCGAGCCGTCGTTGAGATGGACGTGCAACTCGGGCAGCTCGGGGATACCTGCCGCCGATCGAACCAACAACGTGTCGCGTTCTCGAGCAAGAAAACTCACGAACTCGTCGAACGGCGCCGCCGGATCGACCTCGCAGCGCAGCGGCGAAGTCCCCCATTCGGTCCTCGTTCCGATCAACACGTCACGGCGCTCGGTCGATCTCGACAACAATGCCGCAATGGCCGCGTGGACAACGGCAAAGAGTGAGACATCTTCCGTACGTGCAAGTTCGGCGACCGCGGGATCGAGCGGGAAGCTGAGCCGATTCGTAGTGGTCGGCTCCGATTCTGCGTCGATTCGCTCGAGCCCCAGCGCCGAACCCTCGTCGGAGTCCCCCAGATATCCAGCCCAGAACCTTTCGGTTTCCCTCCGCTGCGCACTGCGTGCCCCGGCCTCGGCGCTTGCCGGATGAATCCGGTTCATCGGCGTACCGGCCGGTGCTGCTGTCAGTTCTGCGACCAACTCGGTGAACGCCCGGTGGTGTTCAACCAGTTCGTCGTGACCGTAGCGATTGGGGTTGCCACGAAAGTCGATCAACGTCTGAGCTGGGTCGCCACTCTGGTACACGTTGACCAGGAGATCCTCGACGGGCCCCGACGTGACGATGTGAAACTCGCCGGTCAGTGATCCCAGTGTTATCTCCTGCCGGAAGAGCATCACATTCATCATCGGACCGGACAGTCGTGCATCGCCGACCGCCAAGCCCGCATCGCGCCTGATGTCTTCGAGACTGCATCGCTGATGACGAAGCGCGCCGAGGAGTTCGAGTTGGACCCGCCCGACCAGATCGTCCACGCTTTCGTCGGGGTCGACGTGGATGTGAAGGGGCGCGACGTTGACCAGCATTCCGCCGGAGCGTTGCAGCGGTGCCGTGGTCCTCGCCGAGACCGGCAGATTTATCAGAACGTCGTCGTAGCCGGTGTTGCGAGACAAATAGCACGCCAGTGCCGAAATCAGCACCGCCGCCGCAGTGGCACCGGAACGCGAATTCCACTCGTCCAAGGCAGCAAGGCTGTTCGCCGACATCGCGGCACTGACGAGTTCGCTACGCGCAGTCGGAGGTCCCTCACGCGTTGCCAACGTAGAACCGTGCTCGACGCCGGACACTCGCTGGGCCCAGTATTCGCGGTCGGCCTCGAACCGACTCGATTCGCGGTACTTCTGATCGAGTTCGGACAGCGTCGTGACGTCGAGCGCCTTGTTTACCGCAGGCTCCCGGCCCTCGACTGCTGCGGTGTAGATCGCGGCAATTCGATTCACTATCGTCATTCCGCTGTATCCGTCGAGAGCAACGTGGTGAATCCTGGTGTACCACAAGTAGTCTCGATCGTCAGTTTGGAGAATTGTCATCTCGACGAGACGATCACGCGTCAAGTCGAGCGTCGTCGCGTAATCGTTGTCCATCCACTCCGACGCAGCCTGCCGAGGGTTCTCACGCTCGCGGAAGTCGAAGTAGTCGATACCCGGATCGATCGTGAAGTCCACGATCTGGCACGGCTCACCATCGGGGTACATCAACCGCAGAAATGGCGACTCGAACTCGTGGGCGGCCTCCACTGCAGCGCGGCTGAGCAGTTGCATGTCCAGGTCGCCGTGGAACTCGATGTACTGCGCAATGAAATACGGCACCGTCGGGTGAAGTTGCTGCGCAAACCACATACTGCGCTGCACCGCTGACAGGGGAAACGCCCCTGCCGGCAGGCTTCGCGATCCGGTCAGCGGATCGATCCTCTTGTCGGTATCCATCACGACCACCCCCACACAGCGTTGTGACGATCAGCGCCGGGAACTGTGGCTCGGGGATTGAAGAGAAACATCGCACCGCCTCGATATCGAGTGGAAACCATGTGGCGATCCTGCGAGAGCGCAGCCGAAGGTCATCGACCTCGACGAAGGGTCGCTTCGAAGTCCGAACCTCCCCGAAGGTCCGAACTCAGGATCAGAATTTGTCGTCGTCAGGCGTCAGGCGCACCGCAGTGCTGCGGTGCTCAACGCAAGGCTAGAAACCGGTTGCCCACACCTGCTTCACCGGAAACGTTCGGCTTCACGGGCAAGTTCGGTCAACCGTTCACACAACTGTGCGAGTTCCGAACTTTCGGCTCCCTCGGCAACAGCAGTCGCCACATCTTCGGCGGCGCAGCGGACCTCGAACATCCGATCCACCAGTTCGACGGCCTCGACGGCGGTCAAGATGACGGCGTCAGCCGGGATGGACGTGCCCTTGACGGCATTGCGCTGCTCGTACGCGCGCTGGCGACAAGACTGGCTGCAGTACCGGCGACGACGACCCACTCCCGTCACCGCGACCTCGCGGCCGCACCACACACACGGGTTTCCGGAACGCGCAGTCTGCGGTGATCCGACGCGTGTGCTCTCAGCCATGAGTCGACACTGTACTCGAGATTCGGACGCCTTCGATGAACGCGCGCGGTACCCGGTAAGATGGAGAGGTTGCGTCTTCTCGCCACACGGGAACCAATCGGGTGCTCGTGGCGTTGTAGATGAGTGTGAGCGTCTACTCCCCAAGTCAGGGCGCCCACCAGCGGTGACGAACGAAGAGAGGACACCACCATGGCAGATCGCGTACTTCGAGGTAGCCGTCTCGGAGCTGTGAGCTACGAGACCGACCGTGACCATGACCTCGCGCCCCGTCGTATGGCCAAGTACAAGTGCGAGAACGGCGAGATCTTCGACATCCCGTTCGCGGACGAAGCCGAGATCCCCGGCACCTGGTTGTGCCGCAACGGCCTCGAAGGCGCCCTCATGGAGGGAACTGCCCCCGAAGCCAAGAAGGTCAAGCCTCCCCGCACCCACTGGGACATGCTGCTCGAGCGTCGCTCGGTCGAGGAACTCGAAGAGCTGCTCAAAGAGCGTCTCGATTTGCTGAAGGCCAAGCGTCGCGGCGCATGAACTAGCACTTCGATCAAGACCGTCCGGTTCTACACCGGGCGGTCTTTCTCGTTCTACGGGGAGTGATCGTTCACAAGTCGACGTCATACTTCGGCCCTTCTTCGACGTGGCAACTTCAGGATGCTTCGCGGTCCTCAAAGGCACTTCAGGACAACGTCATTCAGCATCCAGGCGCACTCGCGAGCCGACAGTGCGCGGATTCGCGATTCGCGCTGGAGAACCATCGGCACTGCTTCGTGCACCAGTGTGAGCTGTATCCCCCACCCCGCGACACACCAAACTTCGGTACCCCACTCACGCCGACTGGGGTGTGGGTAAATGACTTACGGTGCTGAACGGTACTTCCGCTACTTCGCGGTCACCGAGCGATGCTCTGTGCCGCGGTTCCTTGGCGGAGGCGGGTGATTTCGTTGCGTGATTCGACGACCTGGGAGCTGTCGTCGCCCTTGCTGACAGCAAGGTCGCTGCACAGATCCAGCGCGGCACGAACGATATGTCGTCGTTGGCGACGTTCGGTGCGAGTGGGTGCGGCTTTCGCGTAAGTGCGTTGTTGTCGCCATCCGCCGGCGGCTGTCACCTCGGCGTCGGTCAGGACGCCGGACTCGATTTCCGGGGCGAGAATGTCACGGACGAAGTGGGACTCACGTGGGTGCGCCCAGACGAACGCGATCCACAAGGCAGTGAAAGCGAAGACGATGTCGCCGATCATGATGACGAACACGAGCGAACTGCTGCCGCCGGCGATCGCGAGCATCGAATCCCACACGCCGTGGATCAGGATGGGTGCCACGATCAACGCCAATCCGCGTCCGATCCGCCGGGGCTGGGCCGGGGTGCCGATCAGATAGATCACGCCGGCGCAGAAAAGGGCTGTAAAGAGGGGATGAGAGACGATGTCGGAGTAGGTGCGGGTGGCGATGGAACCGATCAGGCCGTCGGTTTGGTGGGCGCCGAAGCCCTGCGTCGCGCCGGCAATCGAGTACAGAAAGTCTTCGCTGGTCTGAAATCCCAAGCCGATGAAAGCGCCGAGGAGCAGGCCGTCGGTTGCGGTGCGCACCAGTCGCGGTGCAAGCGCGAGGAGGACGACGATGCCGATGCCTTTGGCGGTTTCCTCCACGAACGGTGCAGAGAGGCCCGCATGCCAGTCCTGAGCCCATACCTGCCCGAAAATCTTCGTGTAGAGCGAGCCGACTGCTCCGTTCGCGGGTACTGCGATAGTGAACGTTGCTGCGGTGGCGCCCCAGATGAAGCCGGTGACCACTAGTCCTACGGGTTGGCGTTCGTAGCGGTCGATGTGCCGGAACCACCATGTCCAGACCGCGGCACTGATGATGCCGACGATGCCGGCAACGAGGAGTGCGCGCCCGAAGTATCCGGCGAAGGGGGCGAACATCTGCCAGCCTTTGACGAGGCCGAATCCGCACATCCACAGGTATATCCAGAACACGACGTTGCGTGGTTGGAAGAAGTGAAATTTCTCGCCCCAGGCCGTCGTATCGAATGCGCGGGAGCGGGTTTCGAGGAGATCGCTGCTCACTTGGTGTCTCCCTCATGTGTGCCGATGGAGGCGATCATGTCGGTGATTTCTCGACCGCGGGCGGCGATCTGATCGGGTGGGCCGACTACCTGTACCCGAATTCCCTCGCCGTCGGTGACGAATGTGGTCACCGATCCGGCGGACCGCGGAGTGTCAAAGCTGACCTGGACGCCGCTCAGACCCCCGTCGGTGCTGATCGGCTGGCGTGTACCGGAGACCGCAAGCACGGAACTGCCGTTCGTCGCAAGACTCACGGCATCTGTTTGGGAGAGGAGCTCGTCGGCAGTTCCACTGAATGTGTCGGCGTCGACGCTCACGGTGACGGTGCCGCCGGTCAACGTCACACGTGGGAGCGAATCGGACGCGCCATGTTGGTCGGTTCGGAAACCACTCTCGACATTCCAGCCCGCAGGTGCGGCGAAGGAGACCGTTTCGGTCACGGCCATTCGGTCTCCGGCGCCGGTTGGATCTTCGGAGGAGACAGCGGAATCGATGGCGGGCACGATCACGGTCCAGAGCATCCACACCCCCAAGATCGCGAGGGCGTGTGGGAAGACGCGTGTGTCGAGTCCGAGGAAGCGGTGATCCGCTGGTGGACGTCGTCCGTGTATGGGCTCGTGCTTGTGTGCAGTACTCGAAATAACGCTCAATTTCCCTCGTTTCCATTGCACGGCAGGTGCACTGACTATCGCAGAAACGGACAAATTTCGTGCATCAGCCGGCACCTGCCGGTCATCGAGACGATCGTGCACCAAGTTCCCGTCGGCGCGAGATCACCGAGAGCTCCTAGTCGACGGTGAACCGTCGCATCGCCAGATGTCCGAACACGCCGACCAGAATCAACGTGACGCCTTCGGTCACGGAAACGGAGTCGGTCACCAACCCCGCGATGCCGGTCACGGCTACGAACACCGGCAAAAAGTCGAACAGCCTGAAAATCGACTGCGGTGGTTCGGTTTCGAGGCCCTGAGCCTGAGCGGCCTTGTTCGGCGCATACTCGGGGTACCACTCGGTGAAGGAGATGGCGAAGAAGGTTCCGAGCAACTGCAGAATCCATCCGGTCCAGAAGTTGTCTCCGTCGTGCAGCAGTGCGTCTCCGAACAGGCCCACTGCGGCCGACCATGTGAAGGCGAGCGCCCACACTGCGGTGATGACGTAGTTGATGCGCAGAAACAGTGGCGTCGTCCAATACTCTTCAGGCGTCGACTCTTTCGCGTACTGCAAAGTGAAAGGATTGCGGAGCAGGATCGATCCGAAGGCAAAGACCACCAGCGCGATGTTGGTCAGTTCGCCTCCCCAGAGTTCGAACCACCGAATCGTGTTCGCCGACGCGAGGAGGCCGATGGCCGCCAGAACGCCGAAGAACACGACGTCGAAGACCTCCAACAGCTTCACCGTGCCGCCGCGCCGGTGACTGGCCGCCAAGATCAGCAGTGACAACCCGAGCGCGGCGGCCGCGGATTCCTCGAACCTTCCCGGCCCGGAGAGCAAGGACAGCAGGATCCACGGTGACAGCCCCGCGAGCGGTGACTGCAGCACCGCGTCGACGACACTGGTCTTGCGAACTGCAGTCTGGGGCCCGGTCTTCTCAGGCTGGGTCTTGTCTGGCTCGGTCTTGTCTGGCTCGGTCACAGGAGGCCGCCTTTACGCAGGAACGGGTGGCACAGCGAGTACCCGCGTAGGCGCCCCTCGGAACATCGGCAGCCCGATATCCGTTGCTCGGGTCAGATTGCCGCAGTCTCCTCAGGTGATTGCTCGGCCCGATCTCGGCGCCGGGCTACCAGCGCCATGGCAATCGCACCGACCGCGATGATGCTGAGCACGATCTCCGGCGCCGGACCTACTCGGCTAGCGAGGGTGGAGCTGGTCGAGAGCGGCACCTTGGCCACAAGTGCCGCCGGCACGAACAGGTCGGTCTGCGACGTCACTGCCCCGTCGGGAGCGATGATGGCGCTGACACCACTGGTTGCGGCCACAACGACGGCACGGCCGTGCTCGACTGCCCGCACACGGGACATTGCCAGCTGCTGATACGTCATCTCGGTGTCCCCGAAGGTGGCGTTGTTGGTCGGTACTGCCAGCAGCTGCGCACCATTGCGCACCGATTCCTGGAACGCCCGGTCGAACGCAACCTCGTAACAAGTCGCGACGCCGATCGGTACACCCGCTGCGTGGACAACGCCGTTGCCCTCGCCGGGCACGAAATTGCCCGCACGATCGGCGTACGAGGAGAAGTTCCGGAAGAAGCTTCGGTATGGCAGGTATTCACCGAACGGCTGGATGATCTTCTTGTCGTGCTGTTCCTGAGGACCATTGGCGCCGTCCCACACGATCACTGAATTGGTGGTCGTACGATCGGCATTCACGAGTACGGTGCCGACAAGAATCGGGGCTCCGATCGCTTCGGAGGCTCGGGTGATGTCGGCCGCGGCATCGGCGTTTCGCAGTGGGTCAATGTCCGAGGCATTCTCCGGCCAGATCACGACGTCAGGCTGATCGACGCGGCCCGCGTCCACCTCGGCTGCCAGTTTCACGGTTTCGGTGACGTGGTTGTCGAGGACCTGCTTGCGTTGCGAGTTGAAGTCCAAGCCCAACCGCGGAACGCTGCCCTGGATCGCGGCGACGGTGATCGTTCGGTCGCCGGAATCCATGGTGGCAAGAAACGGCGACACCACGAGAGCAACGATCACGGGCACGATGGCGGCGGCAACGGCTCCGAAGAATCCTCGGTCCCATCGTTTTGCCGCGACAGCGACGACGACTGCTGCCAAGCCGGTACCGGTCAGGGCCACCGCGAAGCTGAGCAGCGGCGCACCGCCGATACTCGCGAGTGGGAGGAGCCACCCTTCGGATTGACCGAATGCGAGCCTGCCCCAAGGAAATCCGCCGAAAGGGACGCTGGAGCGAAGCCACTCGGTAAGCGTCCAGGTCGCGGCAATCCACAAAGGCGCCCAAGGCAACCTCGCCACCAGTACCGCCAGCAAACCGAACAGTCCGATGAACAACGACTCCACCGCGGCCAACGCGATCCACGGGACCGCGCCCACGAACACACCGATCCACGGAAGCAACGGCACCAGGAATCCGAGACCGGCCAGGTACCCGTAACCGAAGCCGGCACGAAGACGCAATCCGCCTCGACCGAAGTTCGTCAACACGCACGTCAGAAGAGCGATCCCGACTGGCGCCAGAAACCACAGCGGACGAGGTGGGAACCCGGCGAAGATCATGAATCCGCCTGCGGCTGCGTACAGCGAACGTAGCCATGCCGAACCGGTGAGCACAGCGCTCACGCGGGAGCGATCACTGCTGGGCGCCTCTGCGCCGGCCTCACTCACTCGTCGAGCCGCGCTGGTAGACGACGCGTCCGCGATGCACCGACTTGATGCAGACCGGAATCGGCGCATCTTCCGCCAGCCTGGGCAGAGCGGGTACTCGCGAGCGCGGATCGGTAGACCATCGCTGAACCGAATCGGCCGGTGCACTGACTTCGAGTTCGCCTGCCGCCCACAACACGTAGGAGGCGGGTGCACCCGGATTGAGCGTTCCCGCGGCGCCGTCCCGCACTCCGCCCGCGCGCCAGGCGCCGCGCGTTGCGGCGGAGAAGGCCGCACGCGGTGAGATTCCACTTCCGTCGGTGCGGTGCTGGACAGCGGCGCGCAGCATCGCCCACGGCTCGATGGGGGTGACCGGGGCATCGGAGCTGAATGCGAGCGAGACACCCTTACCGGCAGCAGGTGCAAACGGATTCAACGCTGCTGCGCGGTCGACTCCCAGGCGCGTGGCGTACAGACCGTCGGTACCGCCCCACAGTGCGTCGAACACCGGTTGGACGCTCGCGATGACACCCAAGGCCGCGAAGGTTTCCGCGTCGGCCATCGACATCATTTCCGCGTGCTCGAGGCGGTGACCCAACGCGGCGACCTTGGGGCCACCCAGTTCGTCGGCGACCTTGCGGAACGCGGCCGCTGCCGACGAGACGGCACCGTCGCCGATGGCATGGAAGCCGGCCTGGACACCCGCGAGGGTGCAGGCCCGGATGTGTGCGGCGATCGCGTCGACGTCGAGATAGGCGTTGCCCGTCGAATCAGGTTGGTCTGCATAGGGTTCGAGCAGCCACGCGGTATGCGAACCGAGCGAACCGTCGATGAAGAGATCTCCGCCGAGTCCGTCTGCTCCGGTTTTGTCGAGGAGTGCGCGAGCATCCTCTTCGGTGTCGACGCGCTCACCCCAGTAACCCCGAACCTCCACTCCGTGGTCGTGGGCCAGCAGTTCCTGGAAATCGGTCAGTCCCGAGATGTCCGGTCCGCCGCACTCGTGCACTGCGACGATCCCGCGGGAGGCGCACAGATCGAGCGCCGCGGTACGAGCAGACGCGCGCTGAGATTCGGTCAGCAGGTTCCGAGCCGCATTGCGCGCCAGGTGGTGTGCGTCGAAGGTCAGCGGGCCGTCGGCCGAGTATCCGGCAGTGTCGGCGAGGCCGGAGATCCCGTCGCGCAATGCGCTCGAGCACGCGGCCGAGTGAACGTCGATCCGCGAGAGATACACCTTGCGGCCAGGGGCAGCCGCGTCGAGATCCGCGGTCGAGGGCGGCGTCTGATCTGCCCACTCGGTGTCGTCCCAACCGTGTCCCCAGATGACTGCGTCGGGATGGGCAGTTTCGGGGTTTGCCGCTGCGAATGTTCGTACTCGCGAGAGGCATTCGTCCAGTGAGGGCGCGCCCACGAGATCGAGACCGACGAGATTGAGTCCCAATGCAGTGATGTGGACGTGGGTGTCGACGAACCCGGGAGTGACAAACGCACCGCCCAGGTCTTCGATCTCCGCGGCGGGGTGCAACGCCCGTCCGGCGCGCTCGTCGCCGACCCACACGACGGTGCCGTCGGTAATGGCGATCGAGGTCGCGTCAGGTGCAAATGAACTGTAGATCCGGCCGTTGACCAGCAGACGAGTAGTCACGAGCACCCAGTCTGCCTGTTAGTACTGCGGCCCCCGCGAACGGGTGGGTGTATCCGTGTCCAGAATCTCACCCTCGAGGACGAGTTCCTTGCCGTTGCTTGCTACGTACTCGGTGGTTTCGGGTGTCTCGACGATGATCTCGCCGTCGATCACCTCGCCGTTTCCGCGCATGCGCGCCGCGTAGCCGACGGTTCCGGCGAAGGCGTCACCACCGGCGGCAAATGCTGCTGCGCGCTTGCCTGCCAGGAGCACCGCAAGCGGGCGGAGCGCCCACCGGGTCGGCGGAATCAGAAGCAGAAGGCCCAGAACCGAAGTCACGAGTCCGGGTACGAACATCAACGCGGAGCCCGCCGCGACCAAGGCGCCGTCGGCGACCGCCAGAGACGGCGATCCCTCACCTCGCGTTGCCTTGCGGAATCCGTCCATGACTCGTCGCCACTGCGAACGCATGAGGATCAATCCGACAAGCGAACCGGCGAGAAACAGCAGCACTGTCCAGGCGACACCGATGGCGTTGCCCACGATGACCAATGCGGCGATCTCGACGATCACGTAGAGGAGGAATACGGCGGCGATCATGACGTCCCCTTTCAGACGGTCTATCCGTTCAACGCTCGAGGGGCCGGATTTTCTCCCGACAACGACGTAGAGGTGCAAAACAGGCGAGTGCCGTGAGTCACACGGGCTTTCTCTCGCGCACGTGCGACTTGCCTGGCGTTAACTAACGCTCCGCTAACGATTCTAAACCTCAAGTTGACGTTGAGACTATGCGCATGGTCAAGTCACTTCGGGCCGCATTTCCCGGCCTCATGAAATGAAGGAGCCCGACATGAGCCGACTCCCCGGCAAGACACTCGCCCGACGCATTCCCGCTGCCATCGCCGGCACTGCCGCCGTCGTGGCACTCACGGCCGGCAGCGCGATGATCAGCGCGGGAACCGCGGCCGCAGAACCGGTAGTACCCGAAGGAATTGCCGCGCTGATCGCGCAGGCCGCAGCCATCTCCCCCGAAGCCTCTGCTGCTGTTCAGCAGTTGATCGGCACGGCAGGCGCTGATCAGATCACGACCGCCCTCGATCTCCCGGACATCGGCGTCACCAAGCCGCAGTCGTTCATGTACCCCGCACCGACGGTCGGGTGTGGCGTGGCCGGTGAACCTGTCACCGTCACCCTCAGCTCCGCACAGGCCGGTCCGAACTTCCCGTTGCCGCCGTGGGTCGAGGCCGACCATCTCCGGTTCCAGGCAATCCCGGGTTACGTCGGCATACCCAAGACCTCAGGGTTGAGTGTTGCCTGGATCAACGTCGGCACCTTCAAGGGTGGCATCGTCCCGTTGGACGAGAAGTTGCCCGTACTCGATACGCCGTTGCTCTCGAAGGTCGTCGACACCGGCGACGGCAAGGTGTTTGCCGCTCTGTTCGGCAATGTCGATTACGCAGACGGGAAGACCTGCATCGTGCTGCCGACAGTGGGCGCTTTTGATGCCTGAGCAGAGCGAAACGCTCGCTGCCTGACAGGCGGCTGGCCTACGCGCCCGGAGTCACCAGTCCGGTCTCGTAGGCCAGCACCACCGCCTGCACACGATCACGCAGATCGAGTTTGGTCAGAATGCGTCCGACGTGCGACTTGATCGTCGATTCGGACAGGTACAGCTGCTGTGCGATCTCGATGTTCGACAGTCCCGTGGCCACGTGCCCGAGGACTTCGCGTTCGCGTTCGGTCAGGACGTCGAGAACCACCGGATCGCGTCGCGGCGCCGGACCGTCCACGATGAACCTCGACAGCAGACGACGTGTCACCTTCGGGGAAACAACCGCATCACCGGCCGCCACGCTGCGGATAGCCGACACGAGGTCCTCGGGCGGGGTGTCTTTGAGTAGAAACCCACTCGCTCCGGCACGCAGGGCGCCGAGCGCGTGTTCGTCCAGGTCGAACGTCGTCATGACCAGGACCCTGGATTCGATCCCGGAGGCAAGAATCTGCTCCGTCGCTTTCACACCGTCGACAATCGGCATCCGCACATCCATCAACACGACGTCAGGCTTCAGCGCTACCGCCGCTGCGACCGCCGCGGCTCCGTCACCGGCCTCACCGATGACCGAGATGTCCTCATGTGCTTCGAGCACCATGTTCAGGCCCATCCGCATGAGTTCCTGGTCGTCGACTAGCAGCACGGTGATGGGCACGGCGTAAACCTATCGGGCCTGAGACGTCGGTGCCAATGCGATTGCGGCGAGCCGGTATCAATCGTGGATCTCGAGCGGCAACTCTGCGTACACACGCCAACTGCCGTCGGGGCGTCGTCCCGTCTCGAGTGTCCCGTGCAGTACCGCCACCCGCTCACGCATGCCGACCAGTCCGTTGCCCGAACCGTGAGCGAAGGTCGAGCTCGACGTTCCGTTGTCGACGACCTCGAGCAGTACCGCGGTCTCGGTGCGGCGCACGGTGACTCGGGCCTTCGGGTTCGCGCCGGCGTGGCGGAGGACATTGGTCAGTGATTCCTGAACGAGGCGATGAATGCCCAGGCTGACCGATGGACTGACGTCGTCGAGCTCGCCGGTCAGCTCGAGGCGCACGCCGAGACCGGCAGCCCGCATCATCTCGACGACCTTGGCGAGGCCGGCCGTTCCGTGTTGCGGCATCAAATCGCTACTGACCTCGGTGCGCAGAAGCGAGACGGTCCGGCGAAGCTCGGCAAGCGCGTCACGTCCGGTGCTGGAGATGTTGCCGAGCGCCTTCTTCGCCAACGCCGGATTGGAATCGACGGCGTACGAGGCGCCGTCCGCTTGAACGATCATCACGCTGACCGCGTGGGCAACGACGTCGTGGAGTTCGCGGGCGATCCGGGTTCTTTCCGTCGCCACCGCATCCTCGGCGCGGCGGTCTCGTTCGTATTCGGCCACTTCGAGTCTGGCGGCCACTTCCTCGTCGTAGGCACGTCGCGCGCTCAAGAACTCGGCGGTGATCCAGGCCAGCGCATAGAGCAGCGTCGCGATGATGATCGTCAGGATCACGTCTTGGCGGATGACGAGCAACGAGAAAGTCATGTCCAGGGCAAGGAAGCACGCGAATATCGCCCCGGTACGCCGATCGACGTACGCAACGAGTGTGTAGAGCGAAACTCCGAGCGCCAGCAGGCCTGGATGTTCCGCAGCCGGATCCCCGGTCGCCCACATCATCAGGGTCGCGAAGTACGACATCGACAATATGGACGCAGCGGACACACGCGGATATTTGCGACGCCACACGACGGGAAGGCAGATCAGAAATCCGACGACGAGCTGAGGCCACCGCTCCTCACGCGGCGAACTGACGAACGTGACTACCTCGAGCGCGAAGAACACGAGCGCCAGCGCGCTGTCCGCGATCATCGGCTTTCCTCGCAGCCACAGGCTGAACCTCCGCATGTGCTCAAGAGTGTCACAGCTGTGAAAGAGTCACCGCCGTGGATATTGCTGATTGGGGACTGCTGATGACGGCAGCAACGGCGGCGGGTTGGGTGGACGCCGTCGTCGGCGGCGGCGGATTGATTCTGTTGCCCGCGCTCTTTCTGGTCGCCCCGCAATTGACCCCGCAGGCCGCACTGGCCACCAACAAACTGACGGCATTCACCGGGACGAGTGCTGCGGTGTACACGTTCTCGCGTCGAATCCCGATGGAATGGCGGCAGATGGCGCCGGCAGCCGCCTTGGCTGCGGTGACGTCCGCGTGCGGGGCGGCGGCCGTTTCACTGATCGACAAGAAGTACTTCATTCCGATCGTGATGGTCGTACTCGTCGCTGTCGCCGTCTTCGTGACAATGCGGCCGACGCTGGGCACCACGATCGCCACTCATCGTCCGACGCAGCGCAAGACCGTCCTCGTCCTGCTGCTCTCCGCCGGACTCATCGGGCTTTACGACGGTCTGCTCGGACCCGGCACCGGCACATTCCTCATCATCAGCTTCGCCACCTTCCTCGGAACCGAATTCGTTCGGAGCGCGGCCATGGCGAAGGTGATCAATCTCGGTTCCAATTTCGGCGCGCTCGCCTACTTCGCCGTCACCGGGCATGTCTGGTGGAGTTTGGGTTTGGCGATGGCGGTGTGCAACGTTCTCGGCGCGGTCATCGGTTCGCGGATGGCGCTGAGCAAGGGATCCGGATTCGTCCGGATCACGCTGTTGGTGGTCGTGATCGCCATGGTGATTCGCCTCGGATGGCAGCAGTTCGGTTGAGATCGGCGGTCGTCGGCTAGCGTCGTGTGCGTGACCGTCACCCGAGATGTCGATGCAGATTTCCTCGCCCTCCCGCTGCGAGCCGTCGCTGATGCAGCGCTGTCGGCAGCGAGAACAGCCGGCGCCCAGCACGCCGATGTTCGTGTCCACCGCGTGCTCACACAGTCGATCCGCTTGCGCGACGGCGTAGTTCAGGCGGTGTCCGACGGAGACGAGATCGGGGTCGCCGTCCGCGTGATCGTCGACGGCACGTGGGGATTCGCCTCGCACGCCGAGGTATCCCCTGACGTCGCGGCTGCGCTGGCACGCCAAGCGGTCGAGGTTGCGAAGGCATTACGCTCGCTCAATCGGGATCCGGTCACCCTCGCCGACGAACCCGTCTACGCCGACGCGACGTGGGTGTCCCCGTACCTCGAAGATCCCTTCGCGACACCGACGGCCGACAAGGTAGCGCTGCTGGTCGACTACTCCGGACGGCTTCAAGCCGCTGACGGTGTGGATCACGTCACGGCGAGTGTCCTCCAGGTCAAGGAGCAGACTTTCTACGCGGATCTGGCCGGTTCGTCGATCACCCAGCAACGGGTGCGTCTGCACCCCGAATTCGAGGCGACCGCCGTCGACAAGTCGGCCGGCAGCTTCGAATCGATGCGCACCTTGGCGCCGCCGGTAGGTCGCGGATGGGAGTACCTCGGGGCGCAGAGCACGTGGAACTGGGGCGATGAGCTCGCGCAGATCCCGGAGTGGCTGGCCGAGAAGACGAAGGCACCGACCGTCGAAGCGGGTCCGACCGACCTCGTGATCGATCCGACCAATCTGTGGCTCACGATCCACGAATCCATCGGACACGCCACCGAATACGACCGCGCGATCGGCTACGAAGCGGCCTACGCCGGTACGTCGTTCGCGACGCCGGACAAGCTGGGAACGCTGAAATACGGAACGCCACTCATGCACGTGACCGCCGATCGTAACGAAGAGCACGGCCTGGCCAGCGTCGGATTCGACGACGACGGCGTCGCCTCTCAACGGTGGGATCTGGTGGCAGACGGAACACTGGTCGGGTATCAACTAGACCGCGTGTTCGCGCCGAGGCTGGGGCTGACTCGTTCCAACGGCTGCTCGTACGCCGACTCCGCACATCACGTTCCCATCCAGCGAATGGCCAACGTCTCGCTCTCCCCCGACCCTTCTACGGACACCTCGACCGCAGACCTGATCTCGCGAGTCGAGAACGGCATCTACGTCGTCGGTGACAAGTCCTGGTCGATCGACATGCAGCGCTACAACTTTCAGTTCACCGGTCAGCGGTTCTTCAAGATCCGTGACGGAAAGCTCGACGGTCAGGTACGTGACGTGGCGTATCAGGCGACGACGACGGATTTCTGGGGCTCGATGGAGGCCGTTGGCGGTGAGTCGACCTGGCGCCTGCAGGGCGCATTCAACTGCGGCAAGGCGCAACCCGGTCAGGTTGCGGCGGTCAGCCACGGCTGCCCGTCCGCTCTGTTCCGCGGAGTCAACATCCTCAATACTCGTTCGGAGGCTCAGCAGTGATCGATCCGCAGCAGGTCGTCGAGCGTGCATTGGCCGCGAGGACGGTAGACGAATCGTTGGTGATCGTGACCGATGCGAGTGAGGCGTCGCTACGGTGGGCCAACAATTCGATGACCACCAACGGAGTCTCGCTGTCCCGGACGTGGACGGTGATCTCGATCGTGCGCGAGGATGACATCGCGAAGGTGGGCACTGTCAGTTCCAGCAGTGTCGATCCGGAGCAGATTTCTGCGCTCGTCCAGGCAAGCGAACAGGCTGCGCGCACAGCCACTCCGGCTGACGACGCGTCCGACCTGATCACGCAGTCGGCGGCAGAGACAGACTGGGACCTGCCGGCCGCCCTGACCGACATCGGTGTCTTTGCGCCGTTGGCTGCCGACCTGTCCACGGCCTTCGACGGTGACGACCAGTTGTTCGGCTTCGCTCACCACCAGTTGCACACCACCTGGCTCGGAACTTCGACAGGCGTGCGACGCAGAACGGCTCAGGCCACCGGCTCCGTGGAGATCAACGGCAAGCGCGGCGACGCCAGCGCCTGGGTCGGATCCGGAACTGTCGATTTCACTGACATTTCAGTGCCGAACCTTTTGTCGCAGTTGACCACTCGACTCGACTGGGCGGAAAATTCGGTCAGTCTGCCCGCCGGCCGCTACGAGACGATTCTTCCGCCTTCGGCTGTCGCGGACCTGATGATCTATCTGATGTGGACCATGGAGGGGCGCGGCGCCGAAGAGGGCCACACCGCACTTTCCACCACCGGTGGTACCCGGATCGGCGAGAAGCTCGGATTGCCACTGACACTCACCTCCGACCCCGGCGCCGAGGGCTTGCAGTCCGCGCCGTTCGTGATCACGACGTCGTCGAGTGAATCCGTCTCACTGTTCGACAACGGTATGGAGATCGAACCCGTCGACTGGGTCCGAGACGGCGTCGTCAATGCACTGGCGTACCCACGCCACGCTGCACGAGAGTTCGGTCGACCTGTCGCAGTTCCCGGCGACAATCTCATCCTGACCGGTGGTGACGACACCTCGATCGAGGACATGATCGCAGGTACCGAGAAGGGTCTACTGCTCACAACCCTCTGGTACATCCGTGAGGTGGATCCGACGACGCTGCTGTTGACCGGACTCACCCGTGACGGGGTGTATTTGATCGAGGACGGCAAGATCGTCGGCGCCGTCAACAACTTCCGTTTCAACGAGAGCCCGCTCGATCTCCTGCGGCGGGTCACCGAGGCTGGACGCACCGAGATCACGCTTCCCCGCGAGTGGAAAGACTGGTTCACCCGCACGGCCATGCCGCCCATGCGGATTCCCGACTTCCACATGTCCTCGGTCAGCCAGGCGCAGTGATGACGAAGGTCGTGATCGCCGGCGGCACCGGCGCTCTCGGCCGCCGAATCAGCGACGATCTCGCCGACCGTGGGTATGACGTCGTGGTCCTGACTCGGTCACCGAAACCCGGCAGGCACAGGCAGGTTCAGTGGGACGGTGTCACGGTCGGCGACTGGGCAGGAGAACTCGACGGCGCCGCGGTGATCAATCTGGCCGGCGAGTTGGTCGATCGCCGACCCACCCCGGCAAACATCGCACTGCTCACCAACTCCCGAGTCGGTCCGACCCGCGCGCTGGTCGAAGCGTCGAAACTACTGGCGCACCCTGTTCCGGTGTGGATCCAAGCGAGCACGCTCGCAATCTACGGCGACGCCGGAGAGACCCGACTCGACGAGGCTTCCCCACTCGCTGACGGACCACCTCAGATGACCGACGTAGCAAAGGACTGGGAGGCAGCGGTCGAGGGAGCAAACACGTCACGAGTAGTGATCCTGCGAACCAGTGTCGTGTTGGAGAAGGGCACACCGGCGCTCGAGCGACTCCTGTTGCTCGTACGTCTCGGTCTGGGCGGACGCGTTGCCTCGGGTAGACAATGGACCAGTTGGATTCACATCGACGACTGGCTGTCGATCGTTCGTTGGGCCCTCGAACCCGATTCGGCTGCCTCGGGCGTGGTCATCGCGACTGCCCCGGATCCCGTCCGCAATTCAGAATTGATGGCCGGGCTGCGCAAGCACCTTCACCGGCCACCTGCGCCGCCGACGCCCGCTGTCATGGTCAGATTCGGCGCGTTCCTGCTGCGCAGCGACGCTGCCTTGGGCCTGACGGGTCGTCATGCCGTGTCGAAAGTGCTGACCGACAACGGCTTCCCCTTCACCTATCCGCGGTTCGATTCAGCGTTGGACGATCTGCTCGGCAACTGACGCGGTCAAGCTGCAGTGATGGCAAGTCCGATCGTTCCGTTCTTGCCGCGGCGCAGGAGACTGCCTTTCATGGTGATCCAGCCAAGGATTCCGTAGCGACGCGCGATCGCGTCGCGAGCATGATCGGTGCCCGGCGCGTCGAGGATCTCGGCGACGGCGGCAACCGGTTCACCCTTCGGATTTCCCCGCGCGTCACACGCGGCGACTGTGACCGACGGGTTTCGCCTGATGCGCTTGACCTTGTAGGAATCGGTGACGGTCCACATCAAGATCTTGTCGCCGTCCGGCGCGGCCCAGAGTGGAGTCGCCACCGGAGTTCCATCCTTGCGGAAGGTCGTGAGTAGGACGTACTTGGCCTCGGAGACACGCTTGAAGTCGGAGTTCACTCCTCGAGGATAGGGGCGGGAACCTCTCACTGGACACCGATGAGCTTCCGCGACCATCCGGCGACCTTCCGCAATCGGCTGACACACGCCACTTATGCACGTTTTATCCGGTTTCTGCGCGCATTCAACATGCCGTTTCGTCCGCAAACTCCATCTCGAGTTATTCTGAGGCAAATCATCGAACTGGGGAGTCGAACAAACACATGCAGCGTCGTGACATGCAGCGTCGTGACTTTTTCAAAGCGGCCGGAGTGGGGGCAGCAGTTGCAGCCGCGACACCGCTCATGTCGACCTCGATCAGCCACGCCGCCCCCGCGCCTCTGCGTGCGCTACCGATGGGTGCCGATCACTACCGCGCACTCGTCCCCGAGTTGTTCGTACCCTCGCCCACTCCCCCGGAACATTCCGAAGCCATCGTCATCGGGTCAGGTTTCGGCGCCAGCGCGACCGCTCTCCGGTTGGCGCAGAGCGGCACCCAGGTCACCATCCTCGAACGCGGACTCCGATGGCCGCATGATCCGCAGCGGGAGATTCACACCTCCGACATGCTGGCCGACGGCCGCGGAGTTTTCCGGCGCACATCGTTCACCAACCTCACCGGACTCCCGGTGGTGTGCGACTACTTCAGCGGCGTCCTCGATGCCACCGACTACGAACACATCTCGGTCTGGCGCGGCGCTGCAGTCGGCGGTGGTTCCATCATCTTCACCGGCGTGATGATCGCGCCCGAGCGCCGATTCTTCGACGCAGTCTTCGGCAACTCCCTCGACTACGACGAGATGGCGTCCACCTGGTACCCCAAGGTGCGCCAGATGCTGCGTCTGAGCCCGTTGCCCGAAGACATTTACCAAACCCCGAATTTCGGTCACTCGCGTCGTTGGGATCAGGACGCTCGTCGTGCCGGATTCGATCCGCAGCGGATCGACGGGATCTGGAACTGGGACGTGGTGCGCTCAGAACTCGACGGCCGAACCCGAGCCTCGGCCACTGTCGGTGACAGCAACATGGGTAACTCCAACGGCGCGAAGTTCGACCTCACACAGAACTACATTCCCGCCGCCGAAGCCACCGGACGAGCCACCGTCTGTTACGGACATCAGGTGCTCGCGATCAGTCGCGAACGTGATGGACGCTACGTCGTCGACGTCGAATCGACGGATCCGACGGGTGGCGTTCTGGCCCGGAAGACTCTTACCTGTGACCGTCTGTTCCTCGGCGCCGGCTCGATCGGCACCTCCGAACTGCTGGTACGCGCCCAGGCGACGGGCGCGCTGCCGAACCTCAACGAACACGTCGGTAAGGGCTGGGGAACGAACGGCGACGCCGGGATGGTGCGCTCGTTCGGCTTCAGTGACGGCACTGCGCAAGCCGCACCGTCGGCATCACGGATCGTCGACGAGTCGGGAATGCCACTCTCCCTGGAAAACTGGTACGTCCCCGGCCTACCCGTCAACATCGGCATGCTCGGAACCTTGGGTATGACCCTCGATTCGCAGCGCGCCGACTTCGCCTACGACGGGGGCAACGATCGGGTGGTGCTGAACTGGCCGAAGAACGGCAACGACGCCACCGTCGAGGCCCTGCGCGCCGTCCAGAACAAGATGGCCTTCGCCGGCACCACGCTGCCGTCCGCCTTGCCGTTCGCGAAAGACGTCAATTCCTCGTTCACCGCGCATCCCCTCGGCGGTGCGGTTCTCGGCAAGGCAACCGACGGCTACGGGCGAGTCAAGGGCTACGACGGCCTGTACGTGATGGACGGCGCTGCCATTCCGGGCAGCACCGGCACCGTCAATCCGTCACTGACCATCACTGCTCTGGCGGAGCGGAACATCGCTCAGATCATCAAGTCCGGACGCTGAAACACTTCAGCGCCCGGACCTGCTGATGATTCTCGAGGTTTACTCCCCCTCGAGTTCGCCTTCGGTTTCGAGGTACACCTGACGCAAGCCGTCGAGTGTCTTCTGCTCGGGGTGCTCCCACATGTTGCGCTCGGCGGCTTCGAGGAGCCGCTCGGCGATTCCGTGTAGTGCCCACGGATTGGATTGCGTCATGAACTTCTGGTTCTGCTCGTCCAGAACGTAGGTCTCGGCGAGCTTTTCGTACATCCAGTCCGCGACCACGTTGGTGGTGGCGTCGTACCCGAAGAGGTAGTCGACCGTGGCTGCCATCTCGAAGGCACCCTTGTACCCATGACGGCGCATCGCGTCGAGCCAGCGGGGATTGACCACGCGCGCCCGGAAGACACGTGCGGTCTCTTCCGAAAGTGTGCGTGTGCGAACCGATTCCGGCCTAGTGCTGTCGCCGATGTATGCCTCGGGCGACTTTCCGGTCAGCGCGCGGACGGTGGCAACCATGCCGCCGTGGTACTGGAAGTAGTCGTCCGAATCGGCGATGTCGTGCTCACGTGTGTCGGTGTTCTTGGCCGCCACGTTGATTCGACGGTAAGCACTGCGCATGTCGTCGGCTGCCGGGATTCCGTCGAGCCCACGGCCGTACGCGAAGCCGCCCCAGTTGGTGTACACCTCGGCGAGGTCGTCGTCACCGCGCCAGGTCTTGGAGTCGATGAGTTGCAGCAGTCCGGCGCCGTAGGTTCCGGGCTTCGAACCGAAGATACGGGTGGTCGCACGCCTGGCGTCGCCGTGCTCGGCAAGGTCGGCCTGTGCGTGGGCGCGCACGTAGTTCTGCTCGTCCGTCTCGTCCAGTGCCGCGACCAGCTGAACGGCGTCGTCGAGCAGTGCGAGCACGTGCGGGAACGCATCACGGAAGAATCCGGAGATGCGGACGGTGACGTCGATGCGCGGGCGGCCGAGTTCTTCGAGATCGATGACTTCGAGGTTGACGACGCGTCGGCTTGCTTCGTCCCAGACGGGGCGAACACCGAGGAGCGCGAACACTTCGGCGATGTCGTCGCCGGAGGTACGCATGGCGGCGGTTCCCCACACCGACAGACCCACCGAGCGCGGGTATTCGCCGTGATCGGCGAGATAGCGAGCGGCGAGCGACTCGGCCATCGCCTGACCGGTCTCCCACGCCAGACGTGAAGGAACTGCCTTGGGGTCGACGGAGTAGAAGTTACGACCAGTGGGAAGAACGTTGATCAGGCCGCGCAGCGGCGAACCGCTCGGACCCGCGGCGATGAATCCGCCGTCGAGCGCGTGCAGGACCTGCTTGATCTCGTTGTCCGTCTGCCGCAGACGCGGAACCACTTCGGTGGCCGCGAACTGCAGGATCTTCACGACGGTCTCGTCGTCGCTGAGTTGTTCTGCCGCAGCGGGGTTCCAATCGGCGTCGTACATGCCGCGAACCAGTGCGTGCGCCTTTTCCTCGACGTCGTCGACACGGCTGCGCGACTCGTCGCCGTCTTCGCTGAGCCCGAGTGCTTCACGCAAACCGGGGACGCTCTGTTCGCCGCCCCACATCTGACGGGCACGCAGCATGGCGAGGACCAGTTCGATTTCGGCGTCGCCCTGGGGTGCACGGCCGAGAATGTGCAGACCGTCGCGGATCTGGACGTCCTTGATCTCGCACAGCCAACCGTCGACGTGCAGGAGCATGTCGTCGAACACGTCTTCTTCAGGCCGCTCGGCGAGGCCGAGGTCGTGGTCCATCTTGGCGGCACGCATCAGTGTCCAGATCTGCTGGCGAATAGCCGGGAGCTTGGACGGATCGAGTGCGGAAATGTTGGAGTGCTCGTCGAGCAGTTGCTCGAGGCGGGAGATGTCGCCGTAGCTTTCGGCACGGGCCATCGGCGGGATCAGGTGATCGACGAGCGTCGCGTGAGCACGACGCTTGGCCTGTGTTCCTTCGCCCGGGTCGTTGACCAGGAACGGGTAGATCAGCGGCAGGTCGCCGAGCGCTGCGTCGGTGCCGCAGTTGCTGGACATGCCGAGTGTCTTGCCCGGCAACCATTCGAGGTTGCCGTGCTTGCCGAGGTGCACAACGGCGTCGGCGCCGAATCCGCCGTTGTCCGGGGTGGCAGCGATCCAGCGGTAGGCCGCGAGGTAGTGGTGGCTCGGCGGCAGATCCGGGTCGTGGTAGATCGCGACAGGCTTTTCACCGAATCCCCGCGGCGGCTGAACCATGAGGACGATGTTGTTGAATCGCAGTGCCGCGATGACGATTTCGCCGTCCGGATCCTGCGAGCGATCGACGTACAACTCGCCGGGCGCTGTGCCCCAGTGTTCCTCGACTCCGCTGCGCAACTCTTCGGGCAGAGTGGCGAACCAGTCGCGGTACTTCGCTGCCGAGATGCGGATCGGATTGCCCTCGAGCTGCTCGGCAGTGAGCCAGTCGGGATCCTGTCCGCCGGCCGCGATCAGGGCGTGGATCAGCGCATCGCCGTCCTTGGCTGCCAGACCGGGAACTGCGTCAGGACCGTCGACCGGACCGAGGTCATAACCGGCAGAACGCATTTCGGTGAGCAGATCGATTGCGCTCGCCGGAGTGTCGAGGCCGACGGCATTGCCGATACGGGCGTGCTTGGTCGGGTACGCCGAGAGCATCAGAGCAACGCGACGCTGGGTGGTCGGAATGTGACGAAGCTTGCCGTGACGGACTGCGATGCCGGCGACACGGGCAGCGCGCTCGACATCGGGGACGTACGTGGACAGCCCGTCGGAGTCGATTTCCTTGAAGGAGAACGGGACGGTGATGATGCGACCGTCGAACTCCGGCACCGCCACCTGCGTCGCGACGTCGAGAGGCGACAGTCCGTCGTCGTTCTCGTCCCAGGTGGCGCGGCTACTGGTCAGGCACAGCCCCTGCAGGATCGGGACGTCGAGTGCAGCGAGTGCGGCGACATCCCAGGCTTCGTCGTCGCCACCGGCGGACGCGGTGGCGGGCTTGGTGCCGCCGGCAGCAAGAACTGTCACGACCATGGCGTCGGCGCGGCGGAGCGTACTCAGAAGTTCGGCTTCTGCGGTTCGCAGAGATGCGCAGTAGATCGGCAGCGCGGTGCCACCGGCCTCGGCGACCGCGTCGCACAACGCCTGGATGTACCGGGTGTTTCCGGCCAAATGCTGGGCGCGGTAGTACAGAACTGCGATGACCGGACCGCTCGCCGAGTCGAGATCGGGCGCGAAATCAGCGATGCCCCAGGAAGGCAGGTGAGCCGGCGGCTCGAAACCGTGGCCGGTGAGCAGGACGGTGTCGGAGAGGAAGTGGTGCAGCTGTGCCAGATTCTGCGTGCCACCCTCAGCCAGGTAGTTGTGCGCCTCGGCAGCAACACCGGCGGAGACCGTCGAGCACTCCATGAGGTCGGCATCCGGCGCGTGCTCGCCGCCGAGAACGACTACGGGGAGTCCGGAGGCGAGGACCATCTCCAAGCCGTCTTCCCAGCTGCGACGGCTGCCGAGGATACGAACGATCACGAGGTCGACGCCGTCGAGCAAGGGCGGCAAGTCCTCCGAGACCAGCAAGCGTGAGGGGTTGGCCCAGCGATAGGAGACGCCGTCGCCGGCTTCCTGGCTGGCGCGGGCGCTCAGCAGATCGGTGTCGGACGTGGAGAGCAGAAGAATCACGGGTGAAGCCTTCCTGGGGTTTCGCGCCCCGTGGCACAGATCTGTCATCGACGGCGGTTGAGGGTCTGACTTGTGTTTCCGAGCGGAAACACGTCCCGCTCGAGCAACACTCACAGTGGCGCGACCGCACCGGACTTTCACCGGTTTCCTCAACTGCCGTCACTGGTGGTGGTGATGCTACCGGTCCGCAGAAGGCACTCATGACAGGTCGTACCCTGGAGCCATGCCCACGGACCGTTCACAGCCAGACGCGTGCCCGGGTGCACTGCAAGTTCACCACGCCGCCGACGGCGCACTGGCACGCGTGCGCCTACCCGGCGGACTCCTCACCCCGGTCCAATTGCAGACGCTCGCCGACGCAGCGCGCGATCTCGGCAACGGGCAGATGGAACTCACCTCGAGGGGCAATGTCCAACTGCGCTCGGTCTCGGACCCCGAAGCCTTCGCAGCGCGAATCGCGTCGGCCGGTCTGCTGCCGTCAGCGACGCACGAGCGAGTGCGCAACATCCTCGCGTCCCCACTGTCCGGCCGTATCGGAGGCGTAGCCGACATTCGTGAACTGGTCCACCGTCTCGATTCGGCGATCCAAGCGGATCACGCATTGGCGGATCTGCCAGGGCGAACCCTGTTCACCCTCGACGACGGGCGCGGAGACATCACCGGGCTACGGGGCGATTTCGGACTCCATGCGCGCAGCGCCACCGAGCATTCACTGGTGCTCGCCGGTCACCACACCACTCATCTCGTCCAGGCGGACGACGCCGTCGAATTGCTCCTCGAGGCGGCTCGATCATTCCTCGACGTCCGCGACAAGCACTGGCGCCTGGCCGAGGTTCCGGACGGAATCGAACGCACCCTCGAGCAGCTGGGTCTGAGCGCCGAGTCCACCGGTGCGGCGGACCTCACGCCGGATGCACGACCCACCATCGGCTGGCTCGAGCAGCGCGACGGGACCGTAGCCCTGGGCGGAGGCTTGCGATTCGGGCTGCTCGACGCTCGGCTGGCCGAGTTCCTGGCCGCCGTCGACAAGCCCGTTGTCGTGACGCCGTGGCGATCGGTGCACATCTTCGACCTCGACGAATGGGCTGCCGAGCAGGTAGTCCGGGTGTTGGCGCCGATGGGGTTGATCTTCGACGAGAACTCACCGTGGCTCGACGTCACCGCCTGCACCGGAAGCCCGGGATGCGAGAAGTCGCTCGCCGATGTGCGCACCGACGCCATCACCGCCGTCGAGCAGGCAGAACTGCCTGTCGTCGGGCGCCAGCACTGGGCCGGGTGCGACCGCAGCTGCGGACGTCCCCGCGGGGACGTAGCGGATGTGATTGCGACGGGTGACGGTTACCGGGTGAATCCGGCCGATCGGTGATGCCTCTATCGTGTGGCACATGATCGAGTACATCCGTGACGGCGCGGAAATCTATCGCCAGTCCTTTGCCACCATTCGGGCCGAAGCCGACCTGAGCCGTTTCCCGGCGGATGTCTCGCAAGCTGTAGTGCGCATGATTCATGCAAGTGGCCAGGTCGATCTCGTCGACGACGTCGCCTTCACACCCGGTGTCGTCTCGGCTGCGCGCGCAGCTCTGTGCGACGGCGCGCCGATTTTCTGCGACGCTCAGATGGTGGCTGCCGGCATCACGCGCAAGCGTCTGCCCGCCGGTAACGACGTCATCTGCACCCTCGGCGATCCGCGGGTTCCCGTGCTGGCGTCGACCATCGACAACACTCGCTCGGCGGCTGCTCTCGAACTGTGGGGAGCCAAGCTCGAGGGCGCTGTTGTCGCGATCGGAAACGCACCCACCGCACTGTTCCATCTCCTGAACCTCATCGAAGCCGGCGCACCCCGTCCGGCCGCCATCGTCGGAGGTCCGGTCGGCTTCATCGGCGCTGCCGAGTCGAAGGAAGCCCTCATCGAACACGCCAGCGGGATCGATCATCTCGTTCTCCGCGGCCGACGCGGCGGTAGCGCGATCACCGCGGCCGTCGTCAATGCGATTGCGAGCGAGGTCGAATGAGTGCAGGCAAGCTCTGGGGTGTCGGTATCGGCCCCGGCGATCCCGAATTGGTGACCGTCAAAGCCGCTCGCGTCATCGGCGAGGCCGATGTGGTTGCGTTCCACTCCGCGAGGCACGGCAAGAGCATCTCCCGCGGAGTTGCAGCGCCGTACATGCGCGAAGGACAGATCGAAGAACACCTCGTCTACCCCGTGACCACCGAGACCGTTGATCATCCCGGCGGATACCAGGGCGCGATGGACGAATTCTACGAAGCGGCTGCCGAACGGTTGGCAGTTCACCTCGCGGCCGGTCGAACCGTCGCGTTGCTCGCCGCCGGCGATCCGCTCTTCTACAGCTCCTACATGCACATGCACAAGAGGCTGGCCGATCGCTTCGACGCCGAGGTGATTCCCGGTGTGACCTCGGTCAGCGCGGCATCTGCTGCACTCGGAAAGCCGCTGGTCGAGGGTGAAGAAATCCTGACGATCCTGCCCGGAACATTGCCGCAGGCCGAGCTGACCAGGCGGCTCAAGGAAACCGACGCCGCTGCCATCCTCAAGCTCGGACGCACGTTCCCGCCTGTCCTGCAATCGCTCGAGGATTCCGGCCGCTTGGATGAAACGCACTACGTCGAGCGCGCGAGCACCACACGTCAACGCGTCGAATCCGCTGCCGAGGTCGACCCGGACGGAGTTCCGTACTTCTCGATCGCCATCGTTCCGAGCCCGTCGAACAACCCTCGACCTGCAACCGAATCCCGCGGCGAGGTGGTCGTGGTCGGACTCGGACCGGGCGACACCGCCTGGACCACACCCGAAGTGGCGCATGAGCTTTCGTTGGCAACCGACCTCGTCGGCTACGGCCCTTACGTCGATCGCGTGCCGACGCGTCCGGGCCAGCGGCGCCATTCCAGCGACAACCGCGTCGAAGCGGAACGCGCCGCGATGGCGTTGGACCTGGCGAAGAACGGCGCCCGTGTAGCTGTCGTCTCGTCGGGAGATCCCGGCGTATTCGCCATGGCTGCAGCAGTTCTCGAAGTTGCCGCCGAAGACCAGTGGCGCGGCGTCCCGGTGCGCATCCTTCCCGGCATGACGGCGGCAAACGCTGTCGCCAGTCGCGTCGGCGCTCCCCTCGGGCACGACTATGCGGTGCTCTCCCTCTCCGATCGCCTCAAGCCGTGGGATGTCGTCGCTCGCCGTATCTCGGCAGTTGCAGCCGCAGACATGGCATTTGCGGTCTACAACCCGGCGTCGAAGTCCCGGACGTGGCAGGTCCAAGCCATGAAGGACCTCGTGCTCGAGCACCGCTCCCCCGAGACTCCTGTTGTCATCGGGCGCGATGTTGCCGGCGCCGAGGAATCAGTTCGCGTCGTAACCCTCGGCGAGCTCGAGCCTTCCGAAATCGACATGCGGACTCTGCTGATCGTTGGATCGTCGATGACCACGGTCGTCGAAACCGGTTCGGGCCGTCAAGTGTTCACCCCGCGGCGCTACCCGGAGTAACCACCACTCGGCGATAGCATGGCGTCATGCCCGTCAACCGGACCCGGAAAGCCAGATACGCGCGCAAACGCAAACGCCGAATGGATCTGGTGGAGCACGACCTGTCCGTCGAGCAGTGGTCCGCGCTCAAAGCGGCCTGGGGTGGCTGCGCGTACTGCGGCGAGCCGGACGAGTCGCCGCAGCGTGACTGTGTGCTGGCGATCTCCCGCGGTGGGCGCTACACGCTCGACAACATCGCACCGGCGTGTCGCTCGTGCAATGCAAGCAAATGCAACAGCGAGGTCACTCTCTGGTTGCGACGCAAGGGGTATGACGAGAAGGCCTTCCTCCTGCGTCACGCGGAGATAGGTATCGAGATGAGGGCGCAGTTCTCGGAGCAGTCGTGACGACCCCGCACGAGTTTCGCCCGATCCTCGACGAGTTGATGGAGTTCGAACCTCTGTTTCACCGAACTCGAGTAGCGATGTCACGAGACGAGTTCGATGCGGTCGTCGACCCGGAGTTCCGGGAGATCGGAGCCTCCGGCGCTCGATACACCCGCGACTACGCGCAGTCGGTAGTCGCGAGCCGGCGACTCCGCGGCGAGGTGAACGACGCCGCCGAACTCGGGTGGAGGGTTGACCGGCCAGCACTGAGCAGGATCGCGCCTGACACGTATCTGGTGACGTACCGGCTGGCGCAGGCGCATCGTGTCACCGAGCGATCATCCATCTGGCGGTTCGCCGAGAATCGATGGAGCGTGTTGTTTCATCAAGGCACAGTCGTAGAAAGTGGTCTGGAAGCGTGAACAGCTCCCGACTCCGCCTCGGGAGAGAGAATTGCACGGTGTGGGCACTTACACCTTGCGCACTCCGCTGACCCACGGTGATACTAGATGCAGTATCAATATTGCATGGGGAAGAGAGACAAGCTGCTCGCGCAAATGCGGACCGCGCCGCAGAACGTCACCTACGACGAACTGTTCGCACTCTGCATCGATGTCTTCGGTCAGGCCAGGCAGAACGCCGGGTCTCACGCCAAGTTCCAGACGCCGTGGCCGGGACCACGCATCAACATTCAAAAGGGTTCGGGCGGTAAGGCCAAGCAGTACCAGGTAGGGCAAGTTCTGGCAGCAATCGAACGCATGGAAGGAGACTCGCCGTGATCCCCGCAGTGGAGCACTACACATACCGAGTCGAGTGGTACGAACCCGACGGAGAGTTCCTGGGAACCTGCACGGAGTTCCCTGGCCTGTCGTGGCTCGCGGATACTCAAGCAGCCGCCCTCGACGGCATCCGTACAGCGGTGGCCGAGACGCTCGCGGACATGGCAGAGACAGGTGAGCGGATCCCCGAACCGCTGAGCGAGCGCGGATATTCGGGCAAGTTCCAGGTCCGGATCACCCCGACTTTGCACCGCAAGCTGGCAAGAGCAGCCGCCGAGGAAGGGGTTTCCCTCAACGCGTTGGTCTCCGAACGTCTCGCGTCCGCGTAATCAACGGGGCACCGAGGGAACGTCGATCTCGCAGTAAGCCCGAGCGCTGGAGCGTGTTGTTCCAATCAAGTCACAGCGGTTGAAAGGGATTTGTAAGCGTGAACGAATCGATCCACAACCCCACCATTCCGCTTTGGGTGGACATCACCTTCACCGTCTTCGTTCTTGCCTGGATCTTCATCACGATTAGCGTGCTCGTGGCGATCGTGCGCACCGACTTCGACCGCTCGGGCGGCAAATTCTGGTGGTCGGCACTGGTGATCGCGGTGCCTGTACTCGGTGCGCTCGTCTGGTTGCTGTTCGGACGACCCCCGCGTGACTCCAGGTCCCGAACCTGATCTACACCGACGGCCCGGCAGTAGTCTGAGTACGGTCCGGTGCTGTCACTCTGCGCATATCAGGGGAGAACAACGAGATGAGACCACTTCGATACTCGATCAACGTCACCCTCGACGGCTGCTGCCATCACGAGGCGGGGCTCCCACCCGACGAGGAGTCGATGCGCTACTGGACCGCCCAGATGGAACGAGCCGACGCCCTTGTATTCGGCCGGGCGACCTACGAGATGATGGAGTCGGCGTGGCGGCGGCCCGCAACGGGCACATGGCCTGACTGGATGGACGAGTGGGAGATCCCGTTCGCCGAGACCATCGACGAGGCGAAGAAGTACGTCGTGTCGAGCACGCTGAGCGGGGTCGATTGGAATGCCGAGCTGGTGCCGGGCGACTTGGGGCCAGCAGTTCAGCGACTCAAGGAGCAGCCCGGCGAAGGCCTGTGGGTTGGCGGAGTGACACTCCCCCTGGCATTGGCAGACCTGGGACTGATCGACGAGTACGAGTTCCTTGTTCAACCGGTCCTCGCCGGACACGGACCGACGTTGCTCGCGGGCCTGCGCGAGCGCATCCAACTCGAGCTCGTAGACCGCCACGAGTTCCAGTCGGGTGCAGTCGCCGTGCGATATCGGCCCGCTCAAGTACCGACATGACGTGAATGCGCGAAGAGCTGCAATCAACCATGTTCGGTGTTCGGTATTGACCGAACACCGAACATGCTGAAACGATACACGCGTGAACAACCAGGCTTCCGCCGTTGAGGCTTTCGTGATCGACGCCTTCGCAGAATTAGGCATCGACGCCCAACCACCAATCCGCGAACCCGGCACCGGCATCGACCTTGTGCTGGACCCAGACGGTCTTGCCGTCCCAATCCAGATGAAGTACCGCTCTCTGGTCACCGACCAGGTTGCCGAACGACTACTCACCGAAAACCAGTCCACGGACACGACATTGTTTGTCGTATCGGACCGCCTCACCGAAACCGCGCGCGCGATCCTCGTCCAGCGACGCTGCGGCTACCTCGATCTCCGCGGACGACTTGCCATACGTACAGGCAGCATGGTCATAGACGCCGAAGTAAAGACGCTCCAGAAACGCCTTGAACGGTCGGAAGCACTCGGCGGCAAGGCCGGCCTCGAGGTCGCAGTTTCAGTGCTCATGCATCCCGAGCGAACTTTCGCGGTGCGTGAGCTCGCGCGGGAGTTGGGTCGTTCCCCCAGCACGGTCTCGGAGATACTGGCTGCCCTCCGCCGCGACGGTTTCGTCGATGCGAGGAATATGCCGACGAGCACCGACCTGTTCTGGCAGGTCGCCGAGCGCTGGCCGAAACCCCGCGTTCACTTAGCTGCGCTCCCGTCTCGGGACGATGCAACTTTGATGCGACCACTGCGGCTCAATCTCGACACAATCGAGAAGGAACCGGGTTGGGCTTTGACCGACTCTGCGGCGGCCGCTATGTACGGTGCGCCCTTGGCATTCCGCTCAGACCAAACCCTCGACTTCTTTGTCCCCGACCCTCCGACCCTCCGGCGCGCTACTACCCTGCTGGGAACTTCAGCCTCTGCGATGCAGGCGAAGGCCACGTTGCGGGTCGCGCCTGTACCCGCAGCCGTGAATCACCGCGTCAATTTCGACTCCAATGCGCTCGAATGGCCACTGACACATCCGTTGTTCGTCGCACTCGATCTCGCCCAAGACGCCGGACGCGGCCGGGAGATCTTGGACGCATGGACACCCGACGTCCGGTGGACCCGTGTCTGGTAGCCGAGTTACCTTTGCCGGTGATGCGATGGCCGCCGTAGTTCAGGGTATTATCGAGGTCCGGTCACTGCTCGGGGGGCCGCCTGTCATCGTAGGCGGACTCGCTGTATTGTCGCGGTTGTCGAATCCCCACCGAGCCACGGTCGACCTCGATCTTGTGGATCGACTTCTCGGCGATATCCCCCAACTCGAAGTCCTGCGTTCTGCCAACGGCGCTGAGCCTGTCGAGCCGGCAGCCGTCTTACTGCCCACGCCGTACGGATCAGTGAAGGTCGACGTGCTCGAAGTCCGTCAGATCGAGATCGACCACCCCAGCGACGATCCTGGCGATCGTCTCCACGCTTCAGCGCACGCGTGGGCCAACGACACCGCCAGCGACATGACCATCGCGGTGATCCGGGCCCACGGCAATCTTGTCGAGGTCACCACCCCAGTTGCCGAGCCGGGCCCACTTATCGCGATGAAACTTCAGGCGGTGATGAATCGTTCCGGAGACAAACAAGGCACTGACCTTCTCGACATCGTGCACCTCGCGCTCGACGCAGCCACCCGCCCCGCGGCGATGGCGCAAATCAGCTCCGTCGATATTGCCGTTGCCCGCGACATCGCCCTTCACGTCAATCTGTGGTTCAAGGAGAGACGAGAGCAATCTCTCCAGCGGATCCGAGCAGCGGGCGACCGAGATATCGCCGCCGACGACTTCGATCTGGTCGCCGAATTGCTAACTGACGCAACAGATCATCAACGCTGACCACAAACGGGCTATGTCGGACGCGGGAACCGGCCCGGGTGACATTAGTGAAAAACTCCCGTAAGTACGGTGTCGACGTGTTCGACGATCTGCTCACCGACTGGGCCTGTGTCCTCCCCGTTCTGAGCGCGTCGCGGAGTCCGGGCGGTCACGCCATACTGTTCGACTTCGTATCGGCGTCCGACACCGCCGGACGCCGATACGTGTTCACGTCAGCTCGCGGAAACGCCAACGCTCCCGCCGAGGTGGCGGGCGAAGAACCGAGCCGAACTGTCGCGCTCGTAGTCGGGCACCGGATAGTGCCTGCCCGAGTAGGCGTGCAGCGTCTTCTCCTTCGAGCCGAAGGCATCGAACAACGCCACCCCTGACGTGCGGTCGTAATCCTTGTCGTCCCAAGGGATCCGGTACTCGACCGGGACCGTGAGCTTTCGCGCTGCCTCGAGGAGGGAGCTGTCCACAAAAACTCCCCCGAAGCTCACGGCAGCGATCCTGGATTCGACCGGGGCCAACATGAGCCCGGTCACGACCCCTAGCGACACGCCGCCGAAGCCGATCGGAGCGTCGGCGTTGACGTCGGGCAGCGTTTGCAGAGCGTCGATGGTCGCCTGCCATTCCGGCACTGCACGCTCCGCCAACGATCGGTTGTACTCGACGACGATCGGGGCGATCGGCTCGTGGGCCGCCCTAGCCTGGCGGATTGCCTCGCCCCACTGTTCGTCCTGTGTGCTCCGCGGCCGGTCGCCGTGTCCGGGCGCGTCGATCGCGGCGACTGTGAACCCGTGGGAGCTCACACTGTGGAGTGCGCTGGCAATCAGTCCGGGTGCCTTCTTGTGCATGCCGCCGGAGTGCCCGGACAGCAGAAGGGGTGATTCGACAGATCCGGACGCGGGTGACCAGAGCACACCGGTGATGTCATCCAGAATGAAATGGCGTTCGACGACCCCGTTCAACGTCGTCTCGGAAGTGAATTCGATGGTCTGAGAATTGGATTGCATGGTGTTACCTTTCGGGATTGCCTACTCGAGGCGCTCCCGGCGACACCTACGTCAATCGCCGATCCGTGAACACGAGTGGGAGCACCCACATGGTTACAGCGTTCATGGGTCTCACCTCCTGGCGTGTTGTCACGGTCTCGCACAAGCTATCAATCCGAACCGAAGCTCGTCCAATCATTTTTCCAGCGCGCCCGACCGCGGTCATACCCGCGATCGGTCGACGCTCTCGCGGACGGCACGGATGTAGCGGCGCGTCACAAACGCCTGAACTCGACGTCCGATCGGAGCGCCGAGACGCACCCACCACGTTCCAGGCTTGGAGAATGCGACGATCTCGATACGAACCGCTTGGCTGGTCTCGTCGAACTGGACGGCGAACAATTCCTCCCCGCATTCGGGGTGGCCTGCGCGGGTTCCGTACGCGAAGCCCTTGCGATTGGGGTCGTCGACGACATAGACGATCCGAACCGGAATAGTCACCGGACCGAGTCCGAAAGTCGCATCCTGACCTGCCACCGCGGTCGGGGCTGCCGAGCGGACGGTAAGACCGGCTCCGCGGTGCATTCCCCATTCCAGGACGGTACGAGCTGCAACCGCGAAATCTTCACGTCCGGATCCGACCGTCGCGATCTCGTGAACGTGGTGATAGCCAGCGGGGAGAACGCCTGCCGTCGCGCCCACCTCGAGGTACGTCAGTCCGCTCGGGCCGGACGCCATCACTGCTCGCGTCGGTGGCTGAGGATGTTGATCACGTGACCGTCGGGGTCGGTGGCGAAGAACCTGCGCACACCCCACGGCTCCTCGGTGACGGGATAGACGATCGTGTCGCCGCGTTGCACTGCGGCCTCGTACGCCGCATCGAGATCGTCCACCTCGACGGAGACGTCCGGCACGACGGGGGCATGAGCGTCGTGCGTCATGATGCTGATCTGCAAGGACGGATCCGTCGGCGAAGCCAACGTCACGATCCACCCGTGATCCATGACAACTTCGAGGCCCAGCACTTCGGTGTAGAAGCGCTGCGCGGCCTCGAGCGAACTACTCGACAGATCCGAAACTATCCGCGTGACGGCCATGTCCCGGAGGCTACGCCGCCGCCGGAGTCCACCGCGACTTGACGAGGCGCTCGATGTCACCGGAAAGTTCGTCGCTGACGATTCCCGGAAGCAGGATCTGCCACATCTCGTCGACACGATCCGGAAGGTCCGAGCGTCGGGTGAGAACATTCGAAACCAGCTGTACCCCGGTGAATGCCGAGGGCATGAACCTGCCGAACGATTCTGCGCTGACCGATTTTCGGATTTCACCTTCCGCCTGAGCTCTGGCGGTGAGATCCGTGATTGCCGAGATCCATTCGGCGTACGGTTCCACCGGCCCCTCGTACGTGCTCAGTTCCAGCGTCAGGCGAATGCCCGCGCGAACGATCGGCTCGTCGACAATCTGACGTGCCATTTCGTGCGTGAGCATGATCATCTGTTCCAACGGGTCCTTGCCCGTCGCGGAAATCGCCTGCACCGATTCGATCGAGAGCCGATGCTGTTCGGCAATGATGAATTGCGCGAGCTCGTCCTTCGACGCGAAATGGAAGTACAACGCGCCCTTGGTAGTACCGGCCCCCGAGACTATGTCGGCCATGCTGGTGCTGCCGTAACCAGTCTTCTCGAACTGCGCGGCCGCGCCGGCAACGATTTGCTGCCGAGTCAGCTCGGCGCGTGCTTGCTTGACCACTGAATCCCTCTCGTCCTCCAAAGGCCCCCGCCCAGCAAACCCCACGGTTCGCGCCACACTCCAGCTATACCCAAAAACTTCACAATTGCCCCACATTACCAGCGCTCCTTCCATTGCTTCAATTACGAATGCAACAAAGGCGCTGGTCAGACGTCCGATTTAGAGGGAATCTCCTCTCCCCAACGTGCTTTCGTCAACCCGCGCACGGTCCACCAACTCTCCGACGAGGAGCGTCAACTCCATCATCTGGTCCGTGATTTCCTCACGCAACTGCGTTGCATCTGCCTCGGAAATCGCGCCGGACTTGGTATCGAAAGACATCAACAACTCGATATTGGTGCGAAGTGCAGTCAACGGAGCCAGAAGGTCCTGGCCCGCTTCGGTGATCAGACTTCTCTGGCGCGCCCGCGATTCCGACAACGTCCCGAGCATCCGATTGAAACTGACTGTCAACGACGCCAACTCGTCGTCGCCGGTCACCGGAATCGGCGCAAGATCATCCGTTTCGGCAACCCGCCGCGTTGCCGCAGTGAGTCGCGCAATTGGCCGTAATCCTGTGCGTGCCACAGCATCTCCGGCCGCGTAAGCGAGTGCGATACCGGCCGCCCCGAGTGCCGCCAACACCACTGCGAGTCGCTTGAGGACCGAACGTGTCGGCCCCAAGGATTGCGCGACAACCAAAGTTTGGCCCGCAACCGAGGGCTCGACAAGAATTCGATACGCATCGACGGTTGCGATCGTCTGCGACGAATTGCCGTCTGCGATCGACCTGATGGCGTCTGCGCTGGTGCTGAACGGTGGCAGACCGGGAGTCGCCGTCACCAATGCGCCGTCGGCAGTGAGAAGCCCCACCGCCTGGATGACCGCTGTATCCGCGCCGGCCGTCAATCCCAGAACCGGTGTGACACCGCCGAAATTGACGGTGTCGGTGATCGCGTCACTCGTGCGCTCGAGTTGTCGATCGACGTTGCCTTGCAAATACGCGTTGAACACGATGTACACCGCCGATGCCGACACGATCACCGCGATCGCCACCAGGCCTGCAGTCAGCAATTTCACGCGCGCATGGAGCGTCCGCACGTGAATTCCCGATGGTTTTCGACGGCTCATTCCGGGAACCGACACTCTCATGCGCGGTCCCGCAGTGCGGCGTCGAAAGATCCCAACATCCCTCCAGTATGGTCACGGAACCTTAGACGAACCTGAAGCGAACGCGATGTCGGCCTCACAGCGCCGTTCCACTACCGAAAGCCGTGAGCCAGTCCACCGCCCCGGCTTCGGTGTCGAATGCCGGAGCGGTCGCCGGGATCGGTGGTCGTTCGACGACGATCACCGGGATCGACAATTGCCTGGCGGCGGCGATCTTTGCGTACGTCTGCTCGCCGCCACTGTTCTTGGTGATCACGACGTCGATGCCGTGAGTTCTCATCAGATCGACTTCCGCTTCGACGTCGAATGGGCCACGTGCGAGCAGCAATTGCGAGTGAGGCGGCAATGTCCCTGAAGGCGGATCGATGGAACGCACGAGAAACGAGACGTCCTTCACACGGTCGAACGCCGAAACTCCTTGCCTCCCGATCGTCAGAAAAGCGCGTGAGCCGACCGTCGGCACCAATTCTGCGGCGTGATCGAGACTGCGTACGGGAAGCCAAGTGTCGCCGAGTTGCTCGCGCCACGGGGGGCGTCGGTACATGGCGTACGGAACGGAATTCGCGAGGCACGCGTCGAATGCATTTTTGGTGATGCGAGCGGCAAACGGATGTGTGGCGTCCAGCACTGCACGAATATCGTTGTTCGACAACCACTCCGAGAGTCCTTCGGCTCCCCCGAACCCACCGATGCGCACTTCCCCCTCCTGCCATCGAGGATCACGAACCCGGCCGGCCAGCGATGTGACAACTTCGAGGTCGGCTGAACCGGCCAACCGAGAAGCGATCACTCGACCTTCACCCGTGCCGCCGAGCAGGAGCACGCGACGACGAGTACCCGTCGGGGTCAGTGTGTGCTTCTCTCACGCGCCGCCGAGTAGAGATAGCTGTCCGGGAATCCTTCAGCAGTCAACACTCGGCCCACGATCACAACGGCCGTCTTCGTGATGCCGGCTGTATGAACAAGTTCGACGATCGTCTTCAAAGTGCCTCGAACAACGATCTCCTCGGGCCGCGAGGCGAAGGCGACGACCGCCACCGGGCAGTCCTCGCCGTAATTGTCGGCCAACTCGGATGCGATCTGTTCGATGCGATGAGCGCCGAGGTGAATCACCATCGTGGCGCCGCTGCGGCCCAGGGACCGCAGATCCTCGCCCTCCGGCATTGCCGTCGACAAGGTGGAGACTCGGGTGAGAACAATGGTCTGCGAGACGCCTGGGACGGTCAACTCACGCCTCAGCGCGGCGGCGGCCGCGGTAAATGCAGGAACACCGGGAATCATGTCGAAATCGACACCCGCGGCGTCCAGGCGACGAGCCTGCTCGGCTACCGCGCTGAAGATCGACGGATCACCGGAATGCAGACGCGCGACGTCCAGCCCGGCGGAATCCGCTTCGACAAGGATTGCAGTGATCTCGTCCAGGCTCAGGCGAGCGGTGTCCACGACCTGCGCTCCGACCGGGCACCACTCGAGCAACTCCGCCGGGACAAGGCTGCCGGCGTACAAGCACACAGGGCTCGCAGCGATGATGCGTTGCGCGCGGACAGTGATCAGATCTGCCGCACCGGGACCCGCACCGATGAAATGAACGGTCATTGTGTGGATTCCTCCGGCGTATCTGTGTCTGCGCCTGCAGACGGCTGACTTTTTGTGACGGACCATTGGACCACCGGAAGTTGTGGTCGCCAAACGTTGAACGCGCCCAAAGGCTCGGCGCGCTGCACCTGAAAGCGTCGCAGCGTCCCACCATGGCGACTCATCCAGCCGAGCAGCAACGATTCGGACTCGGCAGTCACGGCGTTGGCAACCAGACGCCCGCCCACGCTCAACTGCTCCCAGCACGCTTCGAGCATTCCCGGTTGCGTGACGCCGCCGCCGACGAACACCGCATCGGGACGCCGAACCTCTTCCGCAAACGCCTCGGGCGCGGTCCCTTTCACTGCCAACGCAGGCACGCCGAGATTGAGTGCATTGGCACCGATCTGCGATACCCGGCTCGCCACCTTCTCGAATGCTGTTGCAGTGCAACGCGGGTGGGTTCTCATCCACTCGATGGCGACGGTTCCCGACCCTCCGCCGACGTCCCAGAGGTGTTCTCCCGGCGCCGGTGCGAGTGCACACAACGTCAATGCGCGGATCTCCTGCTTGGTCATCTGACCGTCGCCGACAAACGCAGCATCCGGTAGACCCGGGATTCGAGTCAGCCGCAACGGATGATCGACCGAGATGCACTCGACGGCCAGAACGTTCAACGCGTCCACGTCCTCGTCCGCGTGGTCCCACTCGTCTGCCACCGTGACGGTCCGCGATTCCTCGGCCCCGCCCAGCTGGGCCAGCACAGTCAGAGTCGATCGTCCGAAGCCCGCGGCGGACAACAGACGAGCCACCTCCCCCGGTGTCGAGCGCCCGTTGCTCAGAACCAACAGGCGTGCGCCATCGACCACTGCCGCCAAGACGGTCGCCGAGTCTCGGTTCACCAGGCTCACGACGTCGACCTCGGCCGATGCCCATCCCATTCGCGCGCTCGCCAACGCCACCGACGACGGGTGCGAGATCACTCGCACGTTGTCCGCGCCGAGCAGCCGGACCAACGTGACACCGAGGCCGTGGAACATCGGGTCACCGCTGGCGAGCACACATACTTTGCGGTCCGCGTTCTCTGCGAACATCGACGGCAACGCCGGAATCATCGGAGACGGCCAGGTGAGCCGGGTGGGCGCACGCCGTGCCCCGAGATGTGCCGCCGGGACCAAGTCCAGCTGGCGCGGCGACCCCATCAGGACCTCCGCACCGAGGATTGCACCCTGCGCGCTCTCGGACAGCCCTTCCCAGCCGTCGGCGCCGATGCCGACGATCACCACCGGGTGTGCGGTCATCGCGGCATCCGGCGCCAGATCGTCTGAGGCAGAAGCCGCATGACGAAGAACACCGGCTGCAGAATTCGCGGAACCCACACCCGAGTCGCCCCGGAGTTCAGTCCCCGTACGACGGCGTCGGCGACCTGCGACGGAGTGCTCGACATCGGGGCAGGCGACATTCCCTCGGTCATCTTCCCGATGACGAACCCTGGCCGTACCAACATCAACTGCACGCCCGAACCGTGCAGCGCGTCGCCCAGACCGCTGGCAAAACCTTCCAAGCCGGCCTTTGCGCTCCCGTAGACGTAGTTGGCGCGGCGAACCCGAACGCCGGCGACGGACGAGAACACCACGATCTTTCCGGTTCCCTGTCGGCGCATGATCTCCGCGAGGTGCGTGAGGATGCTGATCTGCGCCACGTAGTCGGTGTGCACCACCGCGACCGCATGCGCCGCGTCGGTTTCGGCACGCGCCTGATCGCCGAGAATTCCGAAGGCCAGCACTGCAACCGAAATCCGACCGTGCTCGGCGACTACGGCGTCCAGGAGGTCTCCGTGCGTGTCGACGGCGTCGGCGTCGAACTCGACGGTGGAGACGCCGACCACTCCGGCGTTCCTGAGCATCTGCTCCTGCTCCGACAGCTCGCCGCTGCGTCTGGCAGCCAGAACGATGTTGCGGCCCGGCGCGAGCCTGACCGCGATCTCGAGGCCGATCTCACTTCGTCCGCCGAGGAGCAGTACCGTCTCGATGTCATTCACGTTCGCACCCGCAGTCACCGCTCCAGTGTCCTGGATTACCGTCGTGGCATGACGCTCACCCCCTCCACCACGCCATCGGCACAGCAGACTCTCACCGAAGACGGGCTGAAGTTCGTCGGTGAATACCACCTCGCGACACTCACGACGTTGCGTCCGAACGGCACCCCACACGTCGTGGCCGTCGGGTTCACCTGGGACCAGGAAGCCGGAAAGGCGCGCGTGATCACCAGCGGTGGTTCACAGAAGGCGATAAACGCAGCGCGTGGCGGATACGCCGCAGTCAGTTCGGTCGACGGTGGTCGCTGGCTCACGCTCGAAGGGCCGGCACGCGTGCTCGCCGACGAGGACTCCGTGGCCGACGCCGTTCGGCGCTATGCCGAGCGGTACCGCCAGCCACGGGTCAACCCAGCGCGCGTGGTCATCGAAATCGACGTCACCCGCATCCTCGGGTCCGCGGCGTTCAAGGAAAGCTGATCAGCCGAGGACAGTCAGGCCGTGCGGACGGTTGTTGAACGACTCGCAACCGTCCGCGGTCACGACGACGATGTCCTCGATACGGGCACCCCAACTGCCGCGGAAGTAGATTCCCGGTTCGATGCTGAAGGCCATACCTTCGACGAGTTCGATGGTGTTGCCCTCGACGATGTACGGCTCCTCGTGCACGGACAGCCCGATACCGTGACCGGTGCGGTGAACGAAGACCTCCGCAAGACCTTGTGCGGCAAGCACTTCGCGGGCGGCAACGTCGACGGATTCTGCGGATACTCCTGGCCGCACCGAATCGACGGCAGCCTGCTGTGCCGCTTCGAGTACCGCGAACTGCGCTGATACCTCGGCGGACGGCTGTCCCATGCTGTACGTGCGGGTGGAATCCGAGTTGTAGCCGGGCTCGACCGGTCCGCCGATGTCGATCACGACGACATCGCCGCTCTCGATCACCCGGTCCGAAACCTCGTGGTGCGGATCGGCGCCGTGCGGGCCTGATCCGACGATCACAAACGCGGCCTCGGTGTGCCCCTCTTCGAGAATCGCCTCCGAAATCGCCTCGCCCACTTCGGCTTCCGTACGGCCGACGATCAAGAACTCGGCCATGCGGGCGTGAACACGGTCGATCGCCGCACCGGCCCGTCGCAACGCCTCGATCTCGGCGTCGTCCTTGACCATCCGCAATTCACGCAAGACGCCGGTAGCGAGGATCGGCAACGCGCCCAAGGTGTCTGCGAGCGGGATCAGGTGCAATGCAGGCATCGCATCCGTCACCGCAACCTTGGCGCCGGTCGGGAGTTGCGCCGCCACAATCGCATACGGGTCGACACCGTCGACCCAGTCGAGGACGGTCAGCCCGAGATCGCCCACCGCCGATTCCTTCAACGACGCCAACTCCAAGCGAGGAAGCACGACAGACGCCTTCGCCGTATCCGCAGCGATGACCAACGCGGTCAAGCGCTCGAAGGAGTCGGCCCGAGAACCCGTCAGGTACCGCAGATCCGGGCCTGGAGTCACCACCAGACCGTCGAGCCCTGCTGATCGAGCCAACTCCGCGGCGCGAGCGATACGTGCGCCGTACACGGCGCTGGAGAATCGGGAATCCTGTTCGGCTGGAGACGTCATGGCTTACAGGTTAGTGCCGACTGGCAGGATGGTGACCATGAGTGGGCCATTGCTTCTCCTCGACGGTGCCAGCCTGTGGTTTCGTGCGTTCTACGCGCTGCCCGAGTCATTCGTCGACCCCGACGGAAGACCTGTCAATGCCGTGCGCGGTTTCACCGACATGGTGGCTTCCCTGATCACCAAACACCAGCCGAGTCGTCTCGCGGTGTGCCTGGACTTGGATTGGCGACCGCAGTTCCGCGTCGATGCAGTCCCGACGTACAAAGCGCATCGCGTCGAAGAAGGCTCTGACGGTTCGTCCGAAGAAGTTCCGGACACGTTGACGCCTCAGGTCGACATGATCATGGACGTGCTCGCAGCAGCAGGAATCGCGACGGCGGGTGCCGTCGGACTCGAAGCCGACGACGTGCTGGGAACGCTCGCCGCCACCGAGCGCGAAGATCTCACCGTCGTCGTCAGTGGTGACCGAGACCTTTTGCAGGTCGTCACCGACGAGTACGTGCCCGTTCGTGTCCTCTACGTGGGCCGTGGCTTGTCCAAGGCCGAACTCTTCGGACCGGTCGAGGTTGCCGAGAAGTACGGAGTACCCGGTGACCGTGCGGGCGAGGCATACGCCGAACTCGCGGTACTGCGCGGAGACGCCTCCGACGGTCTACCCGGCATCAAGGGTGTCGGTGAGAAGACTGCGTCGACGCTGATGCTGCGCTACGGCTCGTTGGCCGGACTTCGCGCGGCCGCAGCTGATCCGGAATCCGACATGGCCAAGGGAATTCGCGCAAAACTCACCTCACCAGAGGCCATCGCTTACCTTGATGCTGCGTTGCCGGTAGTACGAGTGGTTCGCGACGCGGACGTTCAGTTCTCGAAGGACGACCAACTCCCGGCGGCCCCCGTCGATCCCGCACGCTTCGAGGAAGTGGCGGCCTCGCTGAACATCGAGCGTTCGGCCGGACGACTTGCCGCCGCGCTCGAGGCTGCGGCGGCAGGCCGTTCCGACCAGTAGAGCGTCAGCTCGGGCGGCTGACCTCGTACGTGCCGTTGTCGTCGACAAACGTCACAGTCACGTTCGACTTCACACCCGCGATCGAAAGCGTGCAGGTGAACTTGTTGCCTGACTTGACTTCCTGGTCCGCGGGGCACTGAACGTTGCTCACGTTCTTTGCCCCGTAGGACTCGGTGACGATCTTCTCGACGCCGGCCTGAGCCGCGCTCTGATCGAGTGTGTTCTTGCCGAAGACACCGAACACCAGGGCCACCACGACAGCAGCAAGAACGACGAGAACACCGATCGCACCGAAGATCAAGGGCTTCTTCGACTTACCCGACTGGTTTCCGGGCGCACCGGGACTCGGGAACGGCTGAGCCTGGTTCCACTGATTCTGCTGTCCCGGCGCTTGGCCGGGAGCGGCGGCGCCCCATGCCTGCTGAGGTGCGGCAGCAGGCGGCTGACCCCAGGCCTGGGTTGCGTCAGGTGCCTGCTGTTGCCCCGGCTGACCCCACGGCTGAGCGGGAGGCTGCTGCTGAGGTTGTCCCCACGGCTGTTGCTGGCCGGGTTGTCCTTGTCCAGGTTGCTGCGGCTGACCGTACGCAGGCTGACCACCAGGCTGCCCGGGCTGGCCGTAGGCAGGTTGTCCCCACGGCTGTTGCTGGCCGGGTTGTTGACCGGGCTGCGGTGTTTGACCAGGCTGACCCCACGGCTGCTGCTGGCCGGGCTGCTGACCAGGCTGCTGCTGACCGCCCGGCTGCTGAGGATTCTGCCCCCACTGCTGCTCGTTCGGCTGCTGCTGATCACCAGGACCCCATTGCCGATTCGGATCGTTCGGTCCGTAAGGCCCGCTCATGTTCGCCTCCCACTCGAAATACCAGTCTGCGAATCAAACCACATAGTTGCGGTCATGCTGCGTCGACAGCAACTACCCCGCGACGAATTGCAGCTACCGCCCGCGCCGCAGTCTTCGCGACGTCGGCATCCGTCGATGTCAGGCGGACCTGATCGAGGAGATCGATCACCTGACGACACCAACGTACAAAGTCACCCGCAGACAACGCACGGCCCTGCACTCCGGCCGCGATCAGTGCGTCGACAAGCGAGTTCTCACTCGCCCAGTGATAAACGGCGGTGACGAATCCGAGATCCGGTTCCCGCGTCGGCGGCAGCTTGTGACGAATCTCGTCCGACCGCAGTTCGCTCCACAATCGTTGAGTGTCGTTGAGGGCGTGACGAAGCGCCGCTGTCGGCACCCGATCAACGGTGTCGCCGTCCCGACGTGATTCGTAGACCACCGAGGAGACGACGGCCGCCAACTCGGCCGGGCTGAGACCTGTCCACGCCCCGGTCCGCAGGCACTCGGCGACCAGAAGGTCGCTTTCCGAGTAGATGCGGCTGAGTCGTCGTCCGGATTCGGTGACTTCGGGCGCTGCTTCGGCAGTCATGTACTCACGCTCTTTGAGTAGCGCAATGATGCGGTCGAACGTCCGCGCTAACGAGTTGGTGGTGGCCGCTGCCTTTTCCCTCATCGACTGCGTTTCCCGGGCCAGTCGGTTGTAGCGCTCACCGATCCGGCTCAGATGTTCACGATCGGGCCAGCTGTGGCACGGATGCGAGCGAATAGCGCGTCGCAAAGTAGCGACCTCGGCGTCTTCGGACGCGCCCGCCTTGTGGCGCTTCTTCCGCCGGGGGGCACTGATCCCGGTACTACGCAATGCCGAGGCCAGATCGCGCCGGATCCTTGCGGTGTGGTGATCGACATGCTTGGGCAGGCGCATCTTTCCCAGAACGTCGGCTGCTTCCGGGAAATCACCCGAGGAGAGTCGGCCGGCCCACTGATCGGCAGTCAAAACCAGCGGACGCGGGTCCTTCGGATCGTTGTCCGGGACGAGGACCACTGCCACCCCGGAATGACGACCGATGGGAATTGCGATCACGTCACCGCGGGCGAGTGCACGGAGGGACTCCACCGCATCTCCGCGTCGGTCTTCGCGGCCCTTACGTTCGAGCGCGCGCTCGCGCGCACTGAGCCGCTCACGCAACGACGCGTACTCGAAGTATTCGCCGTCCGCACCGCCGAGTTTCTCCTGCAAACCCTTCAGCGCTTCTTCGTTCCGCTCGATGCCACGCACCAGGCCGACCACCGAGCGATCCGCTTGGAATTGTGCGAAGGAACGCTCGAGCAGCTTCCGTGAATCGGCCGCGCCCATGCGTTCGACGAGGTTGATCGACATGTTGTACGAGGGGCGGAACGAACTGCGGAGCGGGAACGTCCGGGTCGACGCCAAGCCGGCGACATCCGTGGGCTCGACCCCGGGCTGCCACAGGACCACAGCGTGCCCTTCGACGTCGATGCCGCGTCGGCCTGCCCGACCGGTCAGCTGCGTGTACTCCCCCGGTGTCAGTTCGGCATGCGATTCACCGTTGTACTTGACCAGACGTTCGAGGACCACCGTGCGTGCCGGCATGTTGATGCCGAGGGCCAGCGTCTCGGTCGCGAAGACCGCACGCACGAGACCCTTGACGAACAGTTCCTCGACTGTCTGGCGAAATGCCGGCAACATGCCGGCATGGTGAGAGGCCAGTCCGCGTCGCAGTGCCTTGCACCAGTCCCGATATCCGAGAACTTCGAGATCCTCCTCGGGTAGTTCCCCGGTGTGTTTCTCGATGATGGTGTCGATCTCGCGAACCTGCTCCGGCGAAGTCAGATCCAGTCGGGACCGCAGGCACTGTGCAAGAGCCGCATCACAACCGGCGCGGCTGAAGATGAAGGTGATCGCCGGGAGCAGTCCGGACTGGTCCAGCTGCGCGATGACGTCGGGGCGTGGCAAGGGCCGGAAATCGTTGGAACTCTGGTAGCTGCCACGACGCCCGCGGCCACGCGGCTGCCAGCTCTCGACGCGTTCGAGAGCCTGACGCTGCTTGACGTGGCGAACCAGATCCTGGTCGACGAGCACGGTCTTCGGCCCAGCCGCAGGATGACTGCGGCTGTCGAAGAGATCGAAGATCCGTCGACCGACCATGATGTGCTGCCACAGCGGGATCGGCCGCGTCTCGTCGACGACCACGGTGGTGTCGCCGCGGACGGTTTCCATCCAGGAGCCGAATTCTTCGGCATTGCTCACGGTCGCCGACAAACTCACCAGCCGAACATCCTCGGACAGGTGCAGGATCACTTCCTCCCACACCGCACCACGGAACCGGTCCGCCAGGTAGTGCACTTCGTCCATGACTACGTGCGAAAGCCCGCGCAGTGCCTCGGAATTTGCGTAGAGCATGTTCCGCAGGACTTCAGTGGTCATGACGACCACCGGTGCGTCGGAGTTGATACTCGAATCACCCGTCAGCAGGCCGACCTCGCTCGGGCCGTACCGCTCGACGAGTTCTGCGTACTTCTGATTACTCAACGCCTTGATCGGCGTCGTGTAGAAACACTTGCGGCCCGCCGCGAGAGCCAGGTGGACAGCGAACTCGCCGACCACGGTCTTGCCTGCACCGGTCGGCGCGCAGACAAGGACTCCGTGGCCCGCTTCGAGCGCAACGCATGCCTTCACCTGGAATGGATCGAGTTCGAACTTCAGGCTGGACGCAAACGTGCTCAGTTCACTCTTGTTCATAACCACCTCGTCAGGGTTTCACACGCCGCCGACGTGGTGGCACGGCGCTCAGAGGGTGTCAGTGAAATCCTGACCGGGCGCGTTGTCGCCGCCGGTGTCGGATTTCTCCGCAACCGGAGCCTTGGACTTGGACTTACGTCCGAACAATCCACTCGATTCGGCCTTGGGTTTGGTCGGATTGTCGAAAGCCTCGTTCAGATCGGACGGAGACGAGATGGAGGACGCTTCCTCGTCGGACAGTGCGCCCCAGTCTTCACCGGCTCGCTTGGCCTTACGTTTGTCGTTGAGGCGAGCGATCTGAACAGCGACCTCGAAGAGAAGCGTCAGGGCCAGCGCGAGCGCCAGCATCGAGAACGGATCCGAACCCGGCGTGGCGACTGCAGCAAATACGAAAAGCCCGAAGATCAATCCTCGACGCCAGGCCTTCAAACGCTCGTACGTCAGAATGCCGGCAAAGTTCAGCACGACGACGAGCAGTGGAATTTCGAAGCTGACACCGAAGATGAGCAGCAGGTTGATGATGAAGCCGAAGTACTCCGAACCACTGAGCGCGGTGATCTGGACGTTGTCACCGATGGTCAGGAGGAAGTGCAAAGCCTTCGCCACGACGAGGTACGCCAGGATCGCGCCGAGAATGAAGAGAGCGGCACCGGCGGTGACGAATCCGACCGCGTATCGACGTTCTTTGGCGTAGAGGCCCGGGGTGATGAATGCCCACAATTGGTAAAGCCACACCGGGCAGGCAAGAACGATGCCGGCGGTGAGCGCCACTTTGAATCGCAGCATGAACTGCTCGAACGGCCCGGTCGCCAGCAATCGGCACGCGTCGTCGGTGCTGAGGTTGGCGCGACTCTCGGACGGAAGCTCGCAGTACGGTCCACGAAGCAGATCGCCCAGACTCTCGAGACCGAGTATCGAGTGTGAGTACCAGAAGAAGCCGAACGCCGTGGTGATGATCACGCCGAGGAATGCGAACAACAAACGAGTCCGCAATTCGTACAGGTGGTCGACCAACGACATGGTGCCGTCTGGGTTGACCTTCCGCTTGCGGTTACGCGGATCTAACGGAATACGCACTGTGCATCCTGGTCTTGGTCAGCAGACAACCGGGGTGAACGAATATTTCACCCCGGCTAGAACGCAGTGTGTACTAGAGCGGCTTGACTTCGGTCGGCTGCGCAACAGGTGCTGCTGCACCGTTTGCGACCACCGCGGTGTTGGCCGTCGGCAACTGTGCCGGAGCAGGCTGTGCGACCGGCGCGCTTGCGGGCGCCGCATCGTCGTTCTGCATTTCCTTGACTTCGCTCTTGAAGATGCGGAGTGAACGACCCAGACCGCGTGCTGCATCGGGAAGCTTCTTCGACCCGAACAGAATTACGACGACAACAGCGACAATCAGCCAATGCATCGGCTGCATTGCACCCATAACGACCTCCCATGATCAGATTCCTCGATGCTACCGGACACAACCGGCGCTCGGAGGTGTCAAAGCACTTACTTCAGCTACCTTTTACCTGTTTGTTTCCTGCGAACCCACTGAACGCGGAGTTTCCCCAACTTTTACGAACCGATTACGTCGTAGGCGTCGAGTGCCGCAACGGCCCGATCATGGACTTCGGAGACCAGTTCCGGCGGATGAAGGACCCGAACTCCCTCACCGAATCCCAACACCAGCCTTGCCATCCATTCGAGTGTTCCGAAACTCATCGTCGCCTCGACCGACCCGTCGTCGTTCACGTGCTCGACGTCCATCGGGTAGTAGTCGAGCATCCACACCCACTCTTTGGTGATGAACAACCGTGCTTCCGGAAGGGAACCGTCGCCGCTGAACAACTCGAGATTCGAATCTTCCTCGAGGGCCTGCGGCGGCGGGTCGGCGGGCTCGTCGAGTTGGACGGCGGCATCGATCCGATCGAATCGGAACAACCGCACACCCTCGGCCTGACGGCACCAGGCCTGGAGGTAGCTGTAGTTGTCGACCAACACGATACGAACGGGATCGACGATGCGCTCGGAGACCGCGTCACGCGAGGCCGAATAATACGTCAATCGCAGGGCGGTCTTGTCTGCGAGCGCGGCTCTGACCGTCGCGGCGATCGGGTCTTCGGCGATGTCCGGCGCCGGCGATGTATCCCGGTCCTGACCGATAGCTCGTGCCGCGGCCGAGCCTGCTGCGTCCTCGATCTTCGCGATAGCGCGCTGGGCCGACGACGGATCGACCATGCCCGGCATTTCCACCAACGACCGAAGGGCGATCAGCAATGCCGTCGCTTCGGTAGAGGTGAGGCGCAGCGGGCGATCGATCCCGGCCGAGAACGTGACCTCGATACTTTCCTCGGAGAAGGACAGGTCGATGAGATCGCCGGGACCGTACCCGGGCAGTCCGCACACCCACAGCTGATTCAGATCGGTCATCAGTTGAGTCGTGCTGACGCCGAGTTCCTCGGCCGCCTCGGCGGGACTGATGCCCGGATTCGCGATGAAGTACGGCACGAGGTTGAGCAGCCGTGCCAACCGCGATGACAGTCGATTGCTCATCAGTTGTCCCCCTGTCCGTCATTGCTGGTGGCCAGGCTCGCCGCGGCGGCGCGAAGCTTCGCGACGACCTCAGCACGCAAATCCGGTGGGTCCAACACCAGTGCATCCAAACCGTGACCGGCGATCAACCGAGCGGTCCATTCCCAGGATCGGACGGGAATGGCCAGCACGCTGCCATCACGATCGGTCAGCCGCCGATCGGACGACGACGTCGCAAGCCGCCGAAGCTCATGTGCGCGGCCGTCGGCGACCCAGACCGTGGCGGTTCCGGTGACGACTCCCGATCCGGTCACGCGGTCGACGACCTCGCGAAGATCAACACCTTCGGGTTTGTGAACCGAACCGGCCGGGCCGAACTCCCTGACATCGTCACCGATCCGGGAGAGCCGGAAGGTCCTCACCGCATCACGGTCGACGTCGTGCCCGACCAGATACCACTTGCCGTTGTGCGTGACTACGCCCCACGGCTCGACGGTGCGCTCGGTGAACGGTTCGTTCAACGCGCCGCGGTGCTGAAAATGAACTGCTCGTCCGGCGTCGACGGCTGCAAGCAGCTTGCCGAGCGCGGGCTCCGAACCGCGGGTGCGCGCGGGAATCGCCGTGACCGGCGCGGCACTGACTTCTGAGTCGACCTGGACGCCGGCCGCTCGGAGTTTGAGTAGTGCACTCTGGGCTGCCGAAATCAGTTCCGGCGACTCCCACAACTGCACGGCGACAGCAACCGCAGCAGATTCCTCGCTGGTGAGGTCCACGTCCGGAAGCTCATAAGCGTTGCGATTGATCCGATAACCCTCGACCGTCGAGAACCGTCCTGCCAGACCGGTTTCCAACGGGACACCCAGGTCACGAAGTTCGTTCTTGTCGCGTTCGAACATGCGACTGAACGCTTCGTAGTTCGCGGAATCGTTGTACCCGGCCACACTGTCGCGGATTTTCTCCGCCGTGAGGAACTGTCTGGTGGACAGCAATGCGATCACCAGGTTCATCAACCGCTCGATTTTTGATGTCGCCACGCCGAAATCCTAGTGGCTATCCGATAACCGAACGCGCGCCGGACACTTTCGTGCCCGGCGCGTCGCCGCAAAACAGACCTGCCGTGTTGTCAATCGTGAAAATGGGTGACCTACATCGAAGCGATCAAACGCTCGACACGCTCGTCGACGGAACGGAACGGATCCTTGCACAGCACCGTTCTCTGCGCCTGGTCGTTGAGCTTGAGGTGAACCCAGTCGACCGTGAAGTCCCTGCCTGCGGCCTGGGCTGCAGTGATGAAGTCGCCTCGCAATTTGGCGCGCGTGGTCTGCGGCGGATTCTCGACGGCATCGTCGATCGTCTCGTCCTCGGTGACCCGCTTGACCAAGCCCTTGCGCTGCAGCACGTCGAAGACACCCCGGCCGCGTTTGATGTCGTGGTACGCCAAGTCGAGCTGCGCGATCTTGGGATCGGACAGGTCGAAACCGTGACGGTCCTGGTAACGCTGGAACAGCTTGCGCTTGATGACCCAGTCGATCTCCGTGTCGACCTTCGCAAAATCCTGAGCTTCGACGGCATCGAGGGTGCGACCCCACAGGTCGACTACCTGCTCGACCTGCGGGTCCGGTTCGCGGTTACGCAGGTGTTCGACTGCCTTGGCGTGGTATTCGCGTTGAATATCGAGGGCACTGGCCTGACGACCACCAGCTAGACGGACAGGCTTTTTACCCGTCACGTCGTGGCTGACCTCGCGGATGGCACGAATCGGGTTGTCCAAAGCGAAATCGCGGAACGAAACCCCGGCTTCGATCATCTCGAGCACGAGTGCTGCAGAACCGACCTTGAGCATCGTCGTTGTTTCGGCCATGTTCGAATCGCCGACGATCACGTGCAGTCGGCGGTACTTCTCGGCGTCGGCATGCGGTTCGTCGCGGGTGTTGATGATCGGACGCGAGCGAGTGGTCGCCGACGAGACACCTTCCCAGATGTGTTCCGCGCGCTGCGAGAGGCAGAACGTCGCGGCCTTGGGAGTCTGCAGCACCTTGCCGGCGCCGCAGATCAACTGGCGCGTGACGAGGAACGGCAACAAGACATCCGAAATGCGGGAGAACTCACCGGCGCGCGCGACGAGAAAGTTCTCGTGGCATCCGTACGAGTTTCCGGCCGAGTCGGTGTTGTTCTTGAAGAGGTAGATGTCGCCGCCGATCCCCTCCTCGGCGAGTCTCGCCTCGGCGTCGATCAGCAGTTCTTCGAGCACTCGCTCACCGGCACGGTCGTGATTGACCAACTGGATGAGGCTGTCGCACTCTGCGGTCGCGTACTCCGGGTGCGAACCCACATCCAGGTACAAGCGGGCTCCGTTACGGAGGAAGACATTGGAGCTGCGACCCCACGACACGACACGACGGAAGAGGTAACGAGCAACCTCGTCGGGGCTCAGTCGCCTGTGCCCGTGAAAGGTGCAGGTAACGCCGAATTCCGTCTCGATACCCATGATTCGTCTCTGCACACTTCGACACTACAACCAGAATGCCAGGTTCACCCGTGTACTTCGATCGCGTCGTAAGTCACGACTCGACAACGTCGGGCGGCGGCATAGTGTGACGGTGTGAGCCTTATTCGCCGAAAAGTTGTCCGAAGCGACGTCAAAGTCATGGAAAGCACTGGAGCACTGCGCCCTTCCGTGCTCGACCCGACCATGCGGTTTCTCTCCAGAGCTGCCGATCACGGCGTTTTGTGGATGGTTGTCGCAGCCTTGCTCGCGATGATCGGTGGCCGCCCCAGGAGGGCAGCGGCACGTGGGATGCTCGCGCTGGCAGGTTCGAGCGCGCTGGCCAACGGCATACTCAAGCCCCTCTTCCCCCGCCGGCGCCCACCGGCGCGTGTCTGGCTGAGCCCGAAGCGAGGCGTCGACATTCCGACGTCGTCCTCGTTCCCCTCCGGGCATTCGTCTTCGGCCGCGGCATTCACCGCGGCAGTGGCCATGGAGTCCCCGGCGGCGGGCGCCGCACTCGCACCACTGGCCGCAGCAGTGGCGTACTCACGCGTTCACAACGGAGTGCACTGGCCGTCCGACGTCTTCGCAGGCCTCGCGGTCGGCGGCGCAATCGCTGCCGGCACGCGTCGTTGGTGGGCGGTGCGGGACGAAGAACCCGCCGAACTCGGACCCGAGTGCGTGGTTCCCGCGCTCGCGCGCGGAGAAGGCTTGTTGGTCTTCACCAATCCTGGTTCAGGCTCCGAGGACGACGGGATCGTGGAATCGATTCGAGAACTGCTACCGGAGGCCATCGTCTACGAGTTCGACGCGGACATCGACTTCGACATGCAGATCGATGCCAAGATCCCCGAACTCTCGCCGAAAGCGTTAGGAGTATGCGGCGGCGACGGAACAGTGGTCACGGTCGCGACCGCGGCGACAAAGCACGAGCTACCACTTGCCGTCTTTCCCGGCGGAACGTTGAACCATTTCGCCCGCGACGTCGGGGCGGTGAATGTCGAGGAGACCGCACAGGCAGTCGAGTCCGGTCAGGCGGCATTTGTCGACCACGCGGTGGTGCGCACGGATTCCGGAGTGACTGCACGGTTTCTCAACACAGCCAGCCTGGGCGGATACCCGGACGCTGTGCGTCTGAGGGAAAAGTGGGAACCGCGTTTCGGTAAGTGGCCGGCCGCTGGTGCTGCAATGATCCGGGTTCTCGCAGCGGCAGAGCCGATGACTGTCACCATCGACGGGAAGCGGACCACCATCTGGATGCTGTTCGTCGGAAACGGGCGATACTCCCCCGCTGATCAGGTGCCGATGTCGCGTCCGGAGATGAACCGTGGACTGCTGGACGTCCGCTACTTGCGCGCGGACAAGAAGTTCTCGCGTTCACGCCTGCTGTTTGCTGCTGCCACAGGAACATTGGGCAGCTCGCGGGTCTACGTTCGCGAACTCGTGTCCTCGATGTCGGTTCGAGTGGCCGATTCACCGGTAGCCATCGCCACCGACGGTGAAGTGGTGGCAGACGCGCGCCGGTTCGATTTCGACACCGAACCGGGCGCGGTGGCCGTCTACAGAATCACTCAGTAACTCCAGACCTGCAGTAACTCCCAGACCGACGCAGCAACTACGAGGGTGCGTCGCCGTTTGCCGGCGGCGCGTCCTCAGTTGCTGCCGGAGTTGGAAGCATCTCTTCCAATGCCGAACCAGCGATTCTTTTGAACGCACGGCGTGGACGGTTGCTGTCGAGAACGGCAACCTCGAGTGCACTCACATCGAGTGTTCGCGGTTCCGCCTCAGTAGTTCCGGCCGGCGCCGGACCGCCCTTTTGAAGCGCCCCAACCGCGAGCCGCACCGCGGATTCGAGGTCGAGGTCTCGCTGGTAGGACTCGCGCATCGCCGTCACGATCGGTTCGGTTGTACCGCCCATGACCACGAATTCCTGCTCGTCCGCGATGGAACCGTCGTACGTGATCCGGTAGAGCTGAGCCGGCGTACTACTCCCGAAACGGCCGATCTCGGCAACGCAGATCTCGACCTCGTACGGCTTGGGCTGCTCGGTGAAGATCGTTCCCAAGGTCTGTGCGTACGCATTGGCGAGGGAACGCCCCGTGACGTCCCGACGGTCGTACGAGTACCCACGCATGTCGGCGTGGACGATGCCCGCGCGGCGCAGATTCTCGAACTCGTTGTACTTGCCCACTGCCGCAAATCCGAGACGGTCGTACAGTTCACTGACCTTGTGCAGCGCCCTCGACGGGTTCTCGGCGACAAAGAGCACTCCGTCGCGGTAGGTGAGAACGACGACGCTGCGTCCGCGGGCAATTCCCTTGCGCGCCAATTCCGAACGATCGCGCATGATCTGTTCGGCTGATGCGTAGTACGGCATCGTCATAGCGCAGACTCCCCTTCCGGACTCGCTGTCGCAGTACGAGCCGCGACGATCTCCCTTGCGATCTCGGCAGCCTTGGCCGTCGACAACTCCACGGCACCGGCCGAGGTGATGGTGACCGCTGTCGGATAGATCCCGCGTGTCAGATCAGGACCACCGGTAGCCGAATCGTCATCTGCCGCGTCGTACAGCGCCTCGACTGCGAACCGAAGCGCGGTGTCCTCGTCGATTCCCGGGGAATACAGCTTCTTGAGCGCCGATTTCGCGAACAGGGAACCGGATCCGACTGCGTGATAGCCCGCGCGCTCCTCGTATCGCCCACCGACGACGTCGTAGGAGACGATGCGACCTGCCCTCGACGGATCGACCGCGTCCAGGTCGTAACCCACGAGCAATGGCACGACCGCCAAACCTTGCATCGCTGCTCCGAGATTTCCTCGAACCATCGACGAAAGTCGATTAGCCTTGCCGTCGAACGTGAGTGGGACGCCTTCGATCTTCTCGTAATGTTCGAGCTCGACCGCGAAGAGCCGGACCAGTTCGATTGCGATCCCGGCCGTACCGGCGATACCCGCAGCCGAGTAGTCGTCCGTGACGTACACCTTCTGCACGTCACGGCTGGCGATGAGGTTGCCCATCGTCGCTCGGCGATCACCCGCGAGCAGAACTCCACCCGCATAGCTGATCGCGACGATGGTGGTGCCGTGCGGAGCTACGTCTCCCCCGCCCATGACAACACCTCCTGTGTCGGCGAAGCGGTTCTGCGGAAGATGCTCCGGTGCATGCACCCGAAGGTATTCCGAGAATGACGACAGATTCGAGCCGAAGCTCAACCGTGTGTCCCCGTCGGTGATCCGGGGCGCGCGATCCACCGTCACTGGCCGCCCTTCTGGACATAGGCACGGACGAAGTCCTCGGCGTTCTCTTCCAACACGTCGTCGATCTCGTCGAGCAGGTCGTCGGTTTCTGCAGCGAGCTTCTCACGACGTTCCTGGCCGGCACTGCCGTCGCCACCAGTGGTTTCGTCGTCTTCGCCGCCACCGGCACGCTGCGTCTGTTCTTGAGCCATCGCCGTCGACCTCCTTGTGTGAAGGGAGCTCTCGCGAGCATCCTGTTCGGCCCAGCAGAGTCGGTAACTGATCCCGCTCGGACCTTCACCCTACCGAGCGGCACCGTCAGGTGTGGAGAGACGCGACGGCGAGCCGCATCGGCTGTTTCAGTGAGTGAGCTGATCAACCAGTTCCGCGGCGCTGTCAACGGAGTCGAGCAACGCTCCGACGTGCGCTTTGGTACCTCGAAGCGGCTCGAGGGTGGGGATGCGGATCAACGACTCGCCGCCGAGATCGAAGATGACCGAATCCCAGCTCGCGGCCGCGATATCGGCCCCGAATCGGCGTAAGCACTCGCCACGGAAGTATGCGCGAGTGTCGGTGGGAGGGTTCGTGACCGCGTCGAGAACCTGCTGTTCGGTGACAAGCCGCTCCATGGAGCCGCGAGCAACCAGACGGTTGTAGAGGCCCTTGTCGAGTCGCACGTCGGAGTACTGCAGATCCACCAGATGCAATCGCGGCGCCGACCACGCGAGTCCCTCACGATTGCGGAAACCTTCGAGCAGACGCAGTTTGGCCGGCCAGTCGAGGATGTTCGCGCACTCCATGGGATCACGCTCGAGGAGATCGAGAACCATCGCCCACTTGGCGACGATATCGTCCGCTCGCGGATCACGATCCGCCTCGCGATCGAGGAACTTCGAGACACGTTCGAGGTAAATACGTTGCAGCGCAAGCCCCGTCAGTTCACGACCGTCGGCCAGCGCAACGGTCTTGCGAAGAGTGGGGTCGTGGCTGATGTGGTGGACGGCGGTGACCGGACGTGCCAGTTGCAGATCGGTGAGGTCGACGCCCGCCTCGATCAGGTCGAGTACCAGCGCGGTTGTTCCCACCTTGAGGTAGGTCGACATCTCCGCGAGGTTCGCGTCACCGATGATGACGTGCAGCCGGCGGTACTTGTCCGCATCCGCGTGCGGTTCGTCGCGGGTGTTGATGATTCCGCGCTTGAGCGTGGTCTCGAGGCCTACTTCGACCTCGATGTAGTCGGATCGCTGCGAAAGCTGGAATCCGGCCTCGTCGCCGGACTGACCGAGACCCACACGACCGGAACCGCAGATCACCTGCCGCGACGCGAAGAACGGCGTCAAGCCGGTCACGATCGAGGCGAACGGGGTGTCACGCGAGCAGAGGTAGTTCTCGTGCGTGCCGTACGACGCACCCTTGCCGTCGACGTTGTTCTTGTACAACTGCAACCGTGGGGCACCCGGCACGCTGGAGGCGTGCCGCGCAGCTGCCTCCATCACTCGTTCGCCGGCCTTGTCCCAGATCACGGCATCGAGCGGGTCGGCGACCTCGGGGGCCGAATACTCCGGATGGGCGTGGTCGACGTACAACCGTGCCCCGTTGGTGAGAATCATGTTCGCGGCGCCGATCTCGTCAGCGTCGATGACCGGTGCGGGCCCGCTCATTCGCCCCAGATCGAAGCCTCGGGCATCTCGCAGCGGAGATTCGACCTCGTAATCCCAGCGTGTGCGCTTGGCCCGTGGCACGCCCGCTGCGGCGGCGTAGGCAAGCACCGCCTGGGTTGAAGTGAGAATCGGATTCGCCGACGGCTCACTGGGTGAAGATATTCCGTATTCGACCTCGACACCGATGATCCGCTGCATGACACAAGAGCCTATGTGATTGCGGCGCGGCACCCACAGGCGTGGCACAGTTGGAGGAATGCACCAACCTCTCACCGCAGACCTGAATCCCGCGGACGAGGTAGTCGCCGTGTACGACCGGACGGGTAATCCGATCGGCCGAGCACCACGTTCCGTCGTCTACTCGGGTGGGCTCTGGCACGCGAGTGCGGGCGTCCTGGTTCGCACCGGGGACGGCTCCCGCATCTACGTCCATCGCCGAACCGATACAAAAGCGGTGTTCGGGGGCTATCACGACTGTCTTGCCGGAGGTGTCGTTGATCCAGGTGAGACGCCGCAGGAAACCGCGATCCGTGAAGTCGGTGAAGAACTCGGAATCTTCGGAACAGCAGATCAGCCACTCCAACTGACGGAGATCGCTCGAATCTCCTGGGACGGCGAGTGGAACAACTCTCCGTTGCGCTGTCACCTGTTTGCGTTCGAACTCAGATACGACGGGCCGATGGCACATCAACCCAGCGAGATCGCCGAAGGTTGGTGGTGGACGCCGAAAGAACTCGGCGCCCACCTGCAGGACCCGTCGTGGCCGTTCGTTCCGGACTCACGCGCGCTGCTGGCCGACTATTGCTGGAGCTGAACACTGCTGGAGCTGAACACTGCTGCGACTGAACACTGCTGCGACCGTGATCAGCCCGGGGTGATCGCCGAGAGCCAAGCAGCAAACGCGCTGGGGTTGCGGGTCTGCGCGAGAACGCGTCCTGGGCCGGTGAAGTCGAAGACAAATCCTTCACCGGACTTCATCGACTGAATGGTGCGCCCCTGAACGGCGCGCCGCATGTTGAAGTTCATCCCGAGGTCGTAGGCGACCACGTGACCGGTATCGATCGTGACCGTCTCGCCTGGCTGCAAGTCGATGACGTCGATCGCGCCGTAGACGGCCAGCACTACTTCACCGTCGCCACTTGCCCGCAGACCGAATCCACCCTCACCGCCGAAGAGGTTGGACATGCCTCCCCACTTGGACTCGACGGTCACGCCGTAGGAGTTGGCCAACCAGGTTCCACGGTTGAGGAAGAACGGGCGATCGGACGTGATGGTCAGTGGGATCAGATCGCCGGGAAGCACGCCGGTCACGTCGACCCAACCACCTTGCGGCGGAGCGGTATACGTCGTGACGAAAAACGACTCCCCACTGAGCATCGACCGCTTGAGTCCCTGCAGGACGCCGCCCTGCGCCTTCGCTTCGAGAACTACGCCGGCGGAATGCGCGAGCATTGCCCCGCTCTCCACGCGCAGCGGTTCGCCGGGCGCGAGGTAGCAGCGAGCGACAGTGGACGACGGATTGTGTCGAAGATGTATCTGCACGGCGGGACTCTAAACCAGCGCGACCGACCGGTCCAATCGCAACGGAGGGAACGGCAGCGACGCACAGATCGGGCCGACGACTCCCGTGGAGTGGCCGGCCCGATCGGTGTTCGTTTCGTTACAGGTACTGGCCCGTGTTCGACTCTGTGTCGATCGCGCGGCTGGCACTGGCGTTCTTACCGGTGACGAGAGTGCGGATGTAGACGATCCGTTCACCCTTCTTGCCCGAAATACGTGCCCAGTCATCAGGATTGGTGGTGTTGGGCAGATCCTCGTTCTCGGCGAACTCGTCGACGATGGAATCGAAGAGGTGCTGCACACGCAAGCCAGGAGCACCGGTGTCGAGTACCGACTTGATCGCGTACTTCTTGGCGCGGTCGACGATGTTCTGGATCATCGCACCCGAGTTGAAGTCCTTGAAGAACAGAACTTCCTTGTCGCCGTTGGCGTAGGTGACCTCGAGGAAACGATTCTCTTCGCTCTCCGCGTACATGCGATCGACGACGCGAACGATCATCGCCTTCAAGCATGCGGTGCGATCGCCACCGAACTCGGCAAGGTCGTCCGCATTGATCGGCAGACCGTCCACCAGGTACTTCGAGAAGATGTCCTGAGCGGATTCCGCGTCGGGGCGCTCGATCTTGATCTTCACGTCCAGTCGGCCGGGACGCAGGATGGCCGGGTCGATCATGTCCTCACGGTTGGAGGCGCCGATGACGATGACGTTCTCGAGCCCTTCCACGCCGTCGATCTCGCTGAGCAGCTGCGGAACGACCGTTGTCTCCACGTCGGAAGAGACTCCCGAACCACGGGTACGGAAGATCGAGTCCATCTCGTCGAAGAAGACGATCACCGGCGTCCCCTCGGACGCCTTCTCACGAGCACGCTGGAAGATCATCCGGATGTGACGCTCGGTTTCGCCGACGAACTTGTTCAGAAGTTCCGGGCCCTTGATGTTCAGGAAGTAGGACTTGGCGTCCTTGCTGTCCTGACCGCGAGCTTCGGCGATCTTCTTGGCCAACGAGTTGGCGACGGCCTTGGCGATGAGCGTCTTACCGCAACCAGGCGGACCGTAGAGCAGTACACCCTTCGGCGGCCTCAGCGAGTATTCGTGGAACAGGTCCTTGTGGAGGAACGGGAGTTCGACGGCATCACGGATCTGTTCGATCTGACGCCCGAGACCACCGATGTCGTCGTAGTGAACATCCGGAACTTCCTCGAGAACCAGATCTTCGACCTCGGCCTTCGGGATGCGCTCGAAGGCGTACCCGGCCTTGGTGTCGACGAGCAACGAGTCGCCCGGACGCAGTTTCCTGGTCGGAGAATCGGCGTCGTACGCGATGATGTCGGCTTCGGGGTCGGCGAAGACGGCTGCCAACGGTGCTGCGAGCCAGACGATGCGCTCTTCGTCGGCATGACCGACCACCAGTGCGCGCAAGCCGTCGTCGAGTACCTCACGGAGCGTGCTGATCTCACCGACCTGCTCGTAGGTGCCGGCCTCGACGATGGTGAGTGCCTCGTTGAGGCGCACCGTCTGTCCGAGGGCAAGGGTGTCCGTGTCGATGTTCGGTGAGCACGTCAATCGCATCTTGCGACCCGACGTGAACACGTCGACGGTCTTGTCCTCGTGTACCGAGAGAAGGACTCCGTAACCGCTCGGCGGCTGACCGAGTCTGTCGACTTCTTCACGAAGTGCGATGAGCTGCTGACGGGCCTCCTTGAGGGTGTCCATCAACTTGCTGTTTCGGATGGACAGCGAGTCCACCTTCGACTCCAGCTCACGCACCTGCTCCGGCGATTGTGCAAGTTGTCGGCGCAGTACTTGTGCTTCCACTCGTAGCGCGTGGAGTTCTTCTGCTGCCGCAACCGAATCCGGGTTCTCTGTCGAGCTCATGTGCGTCTCCTCCCAGTGCGATCCATCAACGCTACCGGCATAAGGCCCCAAGTGTCGCCAGACACGGTGCGCGAGTGCGAATTCACACGTGAGTACGGACCGTGCCGACTGGTCTCGAGCCAGGTTTTGGTCATGTTAGCCTTGCCTACAAGATGGAGACAGCGCCTGTCTCTCTTTACAACGAAAGGTAACGCTGTGATCATCCGCAAGACTCTCATCAGCGCTTGTGCCGTCGCTGCCGTCCTGACCATGGGCGCATGCAGCTCGGACGACAACAAGGATTCGACGGCTGCCAGCTCGACTTCGGTCGCCGCCTCGAGCACCACGGCCAAGGCCTCGGCTTCCGCCACGACGTCAGCTGCCGCTGCCGCAACGGCTCCGACGGCCGAGGAGCTCAACGCTTCGCTCGTCGCTCTGATCGATCCGGCCAAGCCGATCGAGGAGAAGACCGCTCTGGTGGTCGACGGAACCAAGCGTCAGGCCAACATCGAGACGATGAGTGCTGCGCTGGGCGGTAACCCGGCCTACGCGATCACGTTCAACGTGGACAACGTCAAGGTCGACGGTCAGACCGCAACCGCAGACGTCGCCGTCGTCAGCCCGCACGGCGCCGCACCCGCCACCCCGTGGACCTGGGAGCTCGAAGACGGCTCCTGGAAGCTGTCCGACACCTCGGCATGCGTGCTCCTGGAAATGGGCCGCGCTTCCTGCACCGCATAACTTCCAGCTACGACAAGAGCGGCGATCCGGAATCCGGATCGCCGCTCTTGTTGTTTTCGTGTGACTACTTGGCTGCCGTGTTCGAGCCCTTGCCCGCGCGCCGCTGCGGCTTCGGGGTGACCGTTCCTTCGGCCAGACGACGAGCGCTCACGAGGAACGCGGTGTGGCCCTGCATCCGATGCTCGGGACGCACCGCCAATCCGACGACGTGCCAACCGCGCACGATCGATTCCCACGACCGTGGCTCGGTCCAGCATTCCTGCTCACGCATCGCTTCGACGACCTTCGAGAGCTGAGTAACGGTCGCGACGTAGACGATCAACACGCCGCCTGGCACGAGCGCCTTCGAGACGGCGGGCAGGACGTCCCATGGAGCCAGCATGTCGAGTACGACGCGATCGACCTTGCCGCCGTGCGCTTCCGGATCGAACTCCGCCAGATCGGCGATGGTCAGTTCCCAGTTCGGCGGACGTTCACCGAAAAAGGTCTCGACGTTGCGAACCGCGTGTTCGGCATGATCGTCGCGGACCTCGTAGGAGATGACCTTGCCCTCGGGTCCGACGGCACGCAGTAGTGAACACGTCAGTGCGCCGGAGCCGGCTCCGGCTTCGAGCACGCGTGCTCCTGGAAACACGTCGCCTTCGTGGACGATCTGAGCTGCGTCCTTCGGGTAGATGACCTGTGCACCGCGCGGCATGGACAGCACGTAGTCGACCAGTAGCGGACGCAGGGCGAGATAGGGCGTGCCGTTGACCGACTTGACGACGCTGCCCTCGTCGGCGCCGATCAAATCGTTGTGAACGATTCCGCCCTTGTGGGTGTGGTACTCGCGGTTCGCCTCGAGGACGATCGTGTAGTGGCGTCCCTTGCCGTCGGTCAGCTGGACCCGGTCGCCGACGCGAAACGGCCCCGACGGCCGCTTGCCCGGCGCAGTGAGATCAGCTTCCGGAAGCTCTTGTTCGGGAATCTCGGCGACAGCGGACTGCACAACCTCATCCACTTCGGTCGTGCCTTCTTCTGGTTGCAGCTCGTTCGCCATGCGCAGATGATCCCTGTTCGCTTGTTTCCGGTGTCCTCGCCACCGGCTCCGACGGAGTTGTCGGACCAACCGCATAGCCTGCCAGGTGTGAGCTCTGTCGAATTGCCAACCCCCACTCCAACGGGTGCAACATCACAGGAGCGCCCGCGTAGTCGGCCGGCGCTCTCTCCTTCGCGTGCGGGTGACTACAAGCAATGCCCCCTGCTCTACCGGTTCCGAGCGGTCGACAGAATTCCGGAAACACCTACCAGAGCCCAGGTCAGAGGCACCGTCGTCCATGCGGCCTTGGAAGCGCTTTTTGCACTCCCGACCGGTCACCGGGTTCCCGATCGCGCAGCCGAACTCGTCCGTCCCGCGTGGGAACGTGTCAGTGCCGAGTCTCCCGAGGCAGCTGATCTGATTCCGGAAGACGAGCTGGACGCGTTTCTCGGCGAAGTCGGCAAGCTCGTCGCGACGTACTACACGCTCGAAGATCCCACTCGATTCGATGCCGAGGCGTGCGAGGTCTACGTCGAGACCGAGTTGGAGAACGGCGTTCGACTCCGCGGCTTCGTCGACCGGATAGACGTTGCACCTACCGGTGAGGTGAGGGTGGTCGACTACAAGACCGGAAAGGCACCCCGCGAGTTCACCGAGTCCAAAGCGCTCTTCCAGATGAAGTTCTACGCGCTCGTATTACTGCGCACTCGCGGAATCGTTCCCGCGCAACTGCGCCTGATCTATCTGGCCTCCGGCTCGATTCTCACGTACGCCCCGGATCACGACGAGCTCATTCGATTCGAGCGGACCCTCTCCGCCATTTGGAAGGCGATCCTCGCGGCAGGTGCGACCGGAGACTTCAGACCCAAGCCTGGCAAACTGTGCGACTGGTGCGATCACAAGTCACTGTGCCCCTCGTTCGGCGGAACACCACCGCCGTATCCAGGTTGGCCGGACCTGCTGAGCACCGAACCTGTTGCTGCAAAGGAGAATTCATAACATGACGGACAGTTCGTACTACCGCTACCTCGGAACCACGGAGGAAGGGCACGAGCGGTTCGCGAGCACGCAGGCGACTGTCAGCATCTGGGGCCCGACACTGCAGCACGGTGCTCCCCCGTCGGCGCTGTTGGTACGAGCCCTCGAGCGGTGCGGTGCGCGCGACGAAACCCGTCTGACGCGCGTCGTCGTCGAGATTCTCGGGCCCATTCCGATTGCCGACCTCGAAGTCCGGTCGTGGATCGAACGCCCCGGTCGCCGAATCGAATTGATCGTCGCCGAGCTGTGGGCAACCACCGCCGACGGATCTGCCCGCGCGGTTGCGCGCGGTACGGCATGGCGGATGGAGACCGTCGATACCGGCGAGGTCGTCCACGTAGTCGATCCCCCGCTCGAACCCCGTGACAGCGGCACCCCGGGCGTTCTCGAGGGTCTCTGGAGCGTCGGCTACCTCAAGACCCTCGACTGGTCCTGGATTGCTCCGATCGGGTGCGCGGGAACCGGGAAGGTATGGGCGCGCCCCAAGCCCGAGCTGGTCGAGGGCGAGAAGATGTCTGCCCTCGAGCGTTTGTTCGCGGTGGCCGACATCTCCAACGGCGTCGGCGCCAAGCTCGACCCGGAGCACTGGACGTTCCTCAACACCGATCTCACGGTGCATATCTTCCGTGTGCCCGAGGGCGAGTGGGTCGGTGTCGCCGCCGAAACCACGACCGGTCCGGACGGCGTCGGCATGTGTGCGGGAGTGCTCTACGACGAGCAGGGTGCCGTCGGCCGTATCGCGCAGACTTTGCAGATTCGCGCCCGTTCCTGATTTCCAGGAACGGGCGCGAATGCGCGTAAATCTATTCAGACAGTGATCAGAAAGCGCGTACCGAGCGGATGTTCGACGCGAGGATGGCCTTGGCGCCGAGTTCCGCCAAGGCATCCATCACCTGGTTGTGTCCCTTGATCGGAACCATCGCGCGAACCGCGACCCAGTCGGGGTCAGCCAACGGCGAGAGGGTCGGCGACTCCATACCCGGAGTCATCTTGATGGCGTCGTCGAGGATGGTGCGCGGGCAGTCGTAGTCGATCATCAGATTCTGCTGCGCGAAGACAATTCCGCGTACGCGTTCGATGAGCTGGTTGCGTGCGGGATCGTCCTGCGGAGCGCCGGTGCGCTCGATCAGGACACCTTCAGAATCGCAGAGCGATTCACCGAAAGCCACGAGGTTGTGTTGGCGGAGAGTACGCCCCGACCCGACCACGTCGGCGATCGCGTCGGCGACACCGAGCTGAATCGAAATCTCCACTGCTCCGTCGAGACGGATGACGGTGGCGTCGAGTCCACGATCTGTGAGGTCCTTGCGGACAAGGTTCGGGTACGACGTCGCAATGCGCAGGCCGGACAGATCCTCAACGGCCCAGTCCTTGCCTGCCGGTGCTGCGTAGCGGAACGACGAACGGCCGAAGCCCAGTGACAGACGCTCGGATACGGGAGCGCCCGAGTCGCCGGCGAGATCACGACCAGTGATGCCGAGATCCAGCTCACCGGAGCCGACGTAGATCGCAATGTCCTTGGGACGCAAGAAGAAGAACTCGACCTGGTTGGCAGGATCGAGGACCGTCAGATCACGGGAATCGGTGCGTCGACGGTAGCCGGCCTCGCTGAGAATTTCGGCGGCGGACTCGGACAGTGAGCCTTTGTTGGGAACTGCTACGCGCAGCATGGTGGATGTCCTTTCGGAAGGTGTGGGTGACGGGAGACGACATGAATCGGAAGCCCTGGACGAGCGAGATGGCGAACATCTCGCTGGTCAGCTCCGATCACAGATGTCGGTACACGTCCTCGAGGGTCAGTCCGCGACCGACCATCAACACCTGCGTCCAGTACAGCAGCTGGGAAATTTCCTCGGCTAGCTGCTCATCGCTCTGGTATTCCGCAGCGATCCACACTTCACCGGCTTCCTCGATGACCTTTTTGCCCTGAGCATGCACACCGGCGTCGAGGGCGGCGACAGTGCCGGACCCCTCGGGGCGAGTAGCAGCACGCTCGGTCAATTCGGCGAACAAGGATTCGAAGGTCTTCACGGGTACACATTCTTTCACGAGGACGGAAGCGGTTTGCACACGCCCACGAACAGCGGTGTTCACAGGCCTGCGTCGAGGCTGCGCGAACTCACGAACCTGCGAGTCTGCCCGGTGATCGGATCCGGGTATTCCAACGCCCGCGCCAACAATCGCAACGGAGTCGAGAAGTCGCCGGGCACCGAGGGAAGGTACTCGGGGTAGTAATTGTCACCGACGATCGGGACGCCCAGCGAGTTGAGGTGCAGCCGAAGCTGATGGGTACGGCCGGTCCGTGGGAGCAACCTGTATCGGCCGAGAGTCCGGCCGGCCGAGTCGGTGATCGTCTCGATCAGTTCGATCGAAGTCTCACTGTTCGGCTCGCCATCGATCTCGGTAGCCGTCATCTCGCCGTGAACTTTGTTGATGCGGCTACGCACCGTGCGGGGGAAAGTCAGTTCCGGATCGAACCCTGCAATCGCCTCGTATTCCTTGACGATCCGCTGCTCGGCAAAAAGTTCCTGGTACGGCCGTCGTAGGTCCGGTGTCACCGTGAACACGATGACGCCCGCCGTCATTCGGTCGAGGCGATGAACGGGCGCAAGATCCGGAAGATCCAGATCACGACGCAGTCGCACGACGGCGCTTTCGACGATGTGCGCTCCCCGTGGAATGGTCGCCAGGAAGTGCGGTTTGTCGATCACGAGAATGGAGTCGTCGCGGTACAAGATCTCGATCTCGTGCGGAACCGGAATCTCGGGGGCCGGCTCGCGGTAGAAGTACACGAAACGGGTCGGCTGATAGGGCGTTCGGCTCGTGATCTTCCGCCCGTGCTCGTCGACGACGTCTCCGGCATTCACGAGGTCCGCCCACAGGTCCCGCTCCCCCGGGTGCTCGCCGATCAGATGCTCGAGGACGGTATGCGCCGACGACTCCGCCGGCATCCGCAACCGGTCGGGTCCGAGACCGTTTCGGATCGGCAACGGAGCCTTGGGCACTGCTCAGTCCTGCTCGAGGTCTGGTGAACAACTCTCGCAGAGCAATTCGAGGGTGCGGCCGTCGCCGTCGATCCGATTGCGGTACCGCGGTGTCGGAGTACCACAATCGACACACACGCCGAGTGTCTTGGCTTCGGATGAGAACTCGATGTTCATCCGCTTGTCGAACACGTACAGGGAGCCGTCCCAGAGGCCCCGGTCGCCGAAAGTCTCGCCGTAACGGACGATTCCGCCGTCCAACTGGTAGACCTCGTCGAAGCCACGTGAGCGCATCAGCGAAGACAACACCTCACAGCGCACTCCGCCAGTACAGTACGTGACTACGGCTTTGCCCTTGAGATGGTCGTATTTTCCACTGTCGAGTTCGTCGACGAAATCGCGGGTGGTGGCGACGTCCGGAACTACCGCATCCCGGAAGCGGCCGATCTCGGCTTCGAAGGCGTTGCGGCCGTCGAAGAACACAACGTCGTCACCGCGACTGTCGACGAGTTCGTGTAGTTCCTTGGGCGCCAGATGAACTCCGCCACCGACAACACCGTTCTCGTCGACTTTCAGCTCGTCGGGGGCTCCGAACGTCACGATCTCCGAGCGAGCCTTGACGCTGAGGCGAGGGAAGTCGTTTCCGAGTCCGTCCGACCACTTGATGTCAGCGGTACGGAACGGCTCGTAGCCACGCGTTCCGCGGACGTATCGCTTGACATCCTCGATGTCTCCGCCGACCGTCGCATTGATTCCGTGAGGCGAGACGATGATTCGGCCCGTCAGGTTGTTGGACTCGGCCAGGCTGTGCTGCCACAGCTTGATAGCTTCCGGGTCCGCCAACGGCGTGAACTGGTAGAACAGAACAATTTTCGGAATAGCCACAGCAAATCCCGCCTAACGTGCCGCGCTCGAGTGAACGTCGTGAAGATCGTGAATGGACAAGTCCACCAGAGACTCTCGAAACACGCGTCCAGGGCCGGCCGGGACATCGACCTCACACGGAACGACGAGCACCGCGCAACCCGCGGCGCTTGCCGACGCAGTACCGGTCGGCGAGTCCTCGATGGCGAGGCACTGCGCCGGCTCGAGTCCGAGTAGATGCGCTCCGCGCAGGTACGGATCCGCCGCCGGTTTTCCGTTGGGAACCTCGTCGCCGCACACCGAGTGGTCGAAGAATTCACGGCCGAGCATGCCGAGTGCCCGATCGACCAGTACTCGCTCGGTGTTGGTGACCAGCGCAGAACGCAGACCACCGTCACGCACGGTCGCCAGTGCATCGCGAGCACCCGGCCGCCAGGTCACGCCGTCCTCGAACAGATCGCCGACGCGGGTGTACATCCAGTCCTTCGCCTCGGCGACGGCATCGGGATGCTTCTCCAGGCCGAGCGCGTCGAACACCGTCGCCAGAGCGAAGGGGCTCGACGCACCGATGACGGCGATGCGTGTCGCTTCCGTCATCGGTCCGCCCAGGCGTAGGGACAACTCACGAAGCGCGATGTCCCACAGCTTCTCCGAATCGAGCAGGGTGCCGTCCATGTCCCACAGGACACCACCGAGGGTCGATTCGGATACCTCGGTCAACAACTCAGACATTGAAATACTTTGCTTCCGGGTGGTGCAGGACAAAAGCGTCCGTGGACTGCTCGGGATGCAGCTGCAGTTCTTCGGACAATTCGACGCCGATTCGCTCGGGTTCGAGCAACGCCACCAACTTGGCACGATCCTCGAGGTCCGGGCACGCGCCGTATCCGAACGAGTAACGAGCGCCGCGGTACTCGAGATCGAAGTAGCCGGCAACCTCGGTCGGGTCCTGCTCCGCGACGGTATGCCCCTCGGGAAGCACAAGCTCTTCACGAACGCGTCGATGCCAGTACTCGGCCAGAGATTCCGTGAGCTGGACGCCGATTCCGTGAACTTCGAGGTAATCACGGTACGAGTTCGACGCGAACAACTCGTTGGCGAAGTCCGCGATCGGCTGACCCATCGTCACCAACTGGAACGGAAGAACGTCCACCTGGCCGGTCGCTTCTGCTTCCTTACGCGAGCGCACGAAGTCAGCGATGCACAGGAAACGGTCGCGATGCTGACGCGGGTAGGTGAACCGGAACCGTTCAGGTGCATCCGGTTTCGGTTCGGTGAGCACGATGACGTCATCGCCCTCCGAGATCGCCGGGAAGTAGCCGTACACAACCGCGGCGTGCGCGAGAATGCCCTCGGACGTCAGCCGATCGAGCCAGTACCGGAGCCGCGGACGGCCTTCCGACTCGACCAGTTCCTCGTACGTCGGACCGTCGCCCTTGCGCTGACCGCGAAGGCCCCACTGGCCGAGGAAGAGAGCGCGCTCGTCGAGCAGCCCCGAGTACTCGGACAGAGAGATTCCCTTGACGATGCGCGAGCCCCAGAACGGCGGTGTCGGCACCGCAATGTCGGTAGCGACATCGGAACGCTCCGGCAGGACGACGGGAACCGCTGCAGCTTTACGCTTTTCGGCGATGCGCTTGGAACGCTCGTGACGAGCCTTACGCTCGGCAGCCTTCTCGCGAGCAGCGATGGCCTCTGGGCTGTCCGGCGCCGGGCCGCCGCCGCGCTTGGTCGTCATGATCTGGTCCATCAAGTTCAGACCCTCGAAAGCGTCGCGGGCATAGCTGACGTCGCCCTCGTACACCTCCTGCAGATCGTTCTCGACGTACGAACGCGTCAGCGCGGCACCACCCAGCAAAACCGGGAACTGTTCCGAGACACCGCGAGAGTTCAGTTCCTTGAGGTTGTCCTTCATGACCACTGTCGACTTCACGAGCAGTCCGGACATGCCGATGACATCGGCCTTGTGCTCGATCGCAGCATCGAGAATGGTCGCGATGGGCTGCTTGATGCCGAGGTTCACGACGTCGTAACCGTTGTTACTCAAGATGATGTCGACAAGGTTCTTACCGATATCGTGGACGTCGCCCTTGACCGTCGCAATGACGAGGCGGCCCTTGCCGTCGTCGTCCGTCGCTTCCATGTGCGGCTCGAGGAACGCAACTGCTGCCTTCATGACCTCGGCGGACTGCAGAACGAACGGCAACTGCATCTGTCCGGAACCGAACAGTTCACCGACGGTCTTCATGCCCGAAAGCAGTGTCTCGTTGATGATTTCGATCGGGGACTTGACCGTCATCGCTTCGGTGAGATCGTCGTCGAGGCCGTTGCGCTCGCCGTCGACGATGCGACGCTCGAGCCGGTCGAACAACGGAAGTCCGGCGAGTTCCTGCGCACGGGACTCGCGCGCCGACGCAGCCGAGACACCCTCGAACAGAGCCATCAGCTTCTGCAGCGGGTCGTAGCCCTCGCTACGACGGTCGTAGACCAGGTCGAGTGCGGTTTCACGCTGCTCGTCCGGAATTCGCGCCATCGGCAGAATCTTGGACGCGTGAACGATCGCCGTGTCCAGACCGGCCTCGGTGCACTCGTGCAGGAACACCGAGTTGAGGACCTGACGTGCCGCCGGGTTCAAACCGAACGAAATGTTCGAGATACCCAGGGTGAAGTGCAGTTCCGGGTACGCAGCCTTGAGCTGACGGATGGCTTCGATGGTCTCGATGCCGTCGCGTCGCACCTCTTCCTGACCGGTGGAGATGGGGAAGGTCAAGGCGTCGACGATGATATCGGACTCGGCGAGTCCCCAGTTTCCCTTGATGTCCTCGATCAGACGCTTGGCGATGGCGACCTTGGTCTCGGCGGTGCGAGCCTGGCCCTCTTCGTCGATGGTCAGGGCGACGACTGCCGCGCCGTGCTCCTTGACCAACGTCATGATCTTGTGAAAACGCGATTCGGGGCCGGCGCCGTCCTCGTAGTTGACGGAGTTGACAGCGCAGCGGCCACCGAGGTGTTCGAGACCGGCCTGCAACACGGCAGGCTCGGTGGAGTCGAGCATGATCGGCAGCGTCGAGGACGTCGCCAGACGGCTGGCCAGTTCCGACATGTCGGCGGCACCGTCGCGGCCCACGTAGTCGACGTTGAGGTCGAGCATGTGTGCGCCGTCGCGGGTCTGGTCCTTGGCGATGTCCAGGCACTTCTGGTAGTCCGCGGAGAGCATTGCCTCACGGAAAGCCTTGGAGCCGTTGGAGTTCGTGCGTTCACCGATCATCAGGATGCTGGCGTCCTGCTCGAACGGCACCGCCGAGTACAGCGAAGAGGTACTCGGCTCGTGGATCGGGGTGCGCTGGGCCTTCTCGACCTGACGGACCGCGTCGGCGACCGCGCTGATGTGCTCGGGTGTCGTACCGCAGCAGCCGCCTACGAGGCCGAGTCCGAACTCGGAAACGAAACCACTGAGGGCTTCGGCCAATTCGTCGGCGGTCAGCGGGTACTCGGCGCCCTTGGGGCCGAGCTGCGGCAGACCGGCATTGGGCATGACCGACACCGGCAGCGTCGAGTACTTGGACAGGTGCCGGAGATGTTCGCTCATCTCGGCCGGCCCGGTGGCACAGTTCAGGCCGATCATGTCGATACCGAGTGGCTCGAGTGCCGTCAGCGCCGCACCGATCTCACTGCCCAGGAGCATCGTTCCAGTTGTCTCTACCGTCACGTGCGTGATGATCGGCAACCGCAGTCCGAGTTGCTCCATCGCGCGCTGACTGCCGAGAATGGCCGCCTTCACCTGAAGCAGGTCCTGGCAGGTTTCGACGAGGATGGCGTCGGCGCCACCGTCGATCATGCCGAGCGCAGCTTCGGTGTACGCGTCACGAAGGACTGCGTACGGTGCGTGTCCGAGGCTGGGGAGCTTGGTTCCCGGTCCCATCGAGCCGAGTACGAATCGGGCCATGCCGTCGCGGCCTGGTCCCATCTCGTCCGCTACTTCACGGGCGAGAGCAGTGCCTTTTTCCGCGAGTTCGCGGATCCGGTGAGAGATGTCGTAGTCGGCGAGGTTGGGCAGGTTGCAACCGAAGGTGTTGGTCTCGACGGCATCGGCACCAGCGGCGAAGTACGCACGGTGGATGTCTTTGAGCACGTCGGGACGGGTGTCGTTGAGGATCTCATTGCACCCCTCGAGGCCGAGGAAGTCGTCCAGGGTGAGGTCCGCGGCCTGCAACATGGTGCCCATCGCTCCGTCGCCGATGACAACGCGCTGTTTCAGCGCATCAAGCAGGGCAGAGTTAAATGGGGCAGACATGCCGTCCAGAGTAGTGGGCGCACCGACAAGCTCTGGCCGTAGGCTGGGTGGGTGAGTCCAAGTGAGTTCCCCGTCACTCCCGACGGCCCGGTCGATTTCGACGATTCCGCGGCCTTCGAGAGCCCTGACGGCTTTGCCGTCGACAGCAGCGACCGCCTCGAGGGCGACATCCCTGTCCTACGTGATCCCATCCTCGTTGCAGCTTTCGAGGGCTGGAACGACGCCGGTGACGCAGCCAGCGGTGCGGTCGAACATCTCGAGCTGATCTGGGATGCCCAGCCGCTCGCCGAACTCGATTCCGAGGACTACTACGACTACCAGGTCAACCGTCCCACGGTCCGTCAGGTCGACGGTGTCACTCGCGAAATCGTGTGGCCGGCAACACGTTTGTCGGTCTGTTCGCCTCCAGGCAGTGAGAGCGACATCGTCCTTCTTCGCGGGATCGAACCCAACATGCGGTGGCGCAGTTTCTGCGAGGATCTGCTCGAGTTGATCGACCAACTGAACGTCAAGACCGTGGTCATCCTCGGGGCCCTGCTCGCCGATACTCCGCACACCCGCCCGGTGCCGGTCACGGGCACGGCGTACAGCAGCGAATCCGCGGCACGATTCAACCTCGAACAGACCCGATACGAAGGCCCGACAGGCATCACCGGAGTTCTTCAGGACGAATGCGTTCGTGCTGGTGTACCCGCTATTTCGTTCTGGGCAGCGGTTCCGCACTACGTCTCGCAGCCACCCAACCCGAAGGCCACAGTGGCCCTCCTTCAACGAGTCGAGGATGTTCTCGACATCGAGGTCCCCCTCGGTGAACTCCCAGCTCAGTCGGAGGATTGGGAGGAAGCGGTCAACGAAATGACCGCGGACGACGAGGAAATCGGCGAATACGTGCGCACCCTGGAAGAGCGCGGAGACGCCGAAACCGACATCAGCGAAGCAATCTCCAAGATCGACGGCGACGCCATCGCGGCGGAATTCGAGCGCTACCTCAGACGGCGAGGCCCCGGCAGCTTCGGACTGTGAGCAAGAACACTCCAGAAGAAGGTGGAAGTACGCAGCGCCCACTGCGCCTCCGGCTTCAACTGATCGCGCTGTACGCCGGCGGGTTCCTCGGCCCGTTCGGCGGCGGCGTGGTTGCTTCGATCCTCCCCGAGATCGGTGACGATCTAGGGGTCGGCCCGTCGGCGGCCGCCTCCTCCCTCACCGCGTACCTGCTCCCCTTCGCCGCTCTGATGTTGGTGTCGGGGACGCTCGGGACACGGTGGGGCAAGGTCCGGACGGTGCGGATCGCATACGGCGTCTATGTCTTCGCGTCGTTGGCATGCTTCCTCGCCCCGACACTCGAGATCTTCCTGGCCGCCCGGGTACTGCAGGGCTCCGCGAACGCATTCACCACGCCACTGCTGCTTGCTTCGTTGGCGGCCGCAACTCCGCAGGCTCGGTTGGGTCGAGCCCTCGGTGCCTTCGGCGCGTTCCAGGCTGCAGGGCAGTCGTCGGCTCCGTTGATCGGCGGACTGGCGGCCGAATTCGACTGGCGTCTGGCCTTTCTCGTCATCGCAGTGGTCGCGGGCATCCTGGGAGCCGTCGGACTTCCGAAGTCCGAAGCACCGGCAGCGACTACTCCCGCCCGTCTCCGCGATGCATTACGCCCCGAAGTGCTCCGCATCGGTATCGCTGCATTGCTCGGCTGGGGCGCCCTCGGTGGACTGAGCTTCCTGCTCGCCTTCCGCTTCGAAGACGAGTTCGGACTGTCCCCCACCGTCCGCGGCCTACTGCTCACCGTCTTCGGCGTGGCCGGCATCCTCTCGGCCCGGCGCATCGGAATCCTCATCGATCGCATCGGCGCACGCTCCTCCGTGATGATCGGCGCCCTGGGCGGAGCAGTTCTGGTCTCCGTCGTCGGCCTCGCCGGCTTGGTGCCGGTGATCGCGATCGCATGGTTTGTCGCAGGCGTCGCGAGCCAGTTCGTCCTTGTCGGCGTCAACGCGGCGGTGCTCGGATCCGCGGGGCCCAACCGTGGCGGCGCCGTGTCCGTTGTCCAAGCGATGCGCTTCGGCGGCGCCGCTCTTGCTCCCCTGGCCCTGACACCGATTTACGACTCTTCGCCTGCCGCGAGCTTCCTGATCCCCGCACTATTGCTCGCCGTCGTCGCTCCCCTGATCATGCCGAAGCAACGCTGATCGGTCTCGGCAGTTTCGAATTTGAAGTTGTGTAGGTAGTGAGTTTGTCGGCGAAAGCGACCACCGTTGTCGCGATGCTTTCAGGTCGAACATTATTCGGAAAATCTTGTGTTTCCGTCGTCGACAGATATTGATACCATTGGAACATGAGCGAATCTGAGTCGGAACCGGAACGGCCGATCGACATTTTTCGGCGATCGGTTGCCGTCATCGAAGAAAATTTGCCTCCTACCTGGTCTTTGTCGACGCAGCGCTCCCCTGACCTGTCCGAGGCTCCACTCCGACTCGACCTCCGCTCCCCTGACGGTTCGGTGGCCAAATTCGGCGTCTACGCCGCTCACGGTGTCCTGAGCAGTGACGTTCCCGGTATCGCCGATCGCTTCCCCACCGGTCAACCCGGCTTCGTGTGCGCAAAATATCTCTCCGAGCCGGTCCGCCGGCAGCTCGATTCCCACGCGATCTCGTACGCAGACGCCACGGGCAATGTGTCGTTGACCGCTGATCGACCCGCCGTCTGGGTGCGTGGACGCGGAGCCGACGCCGATCCGTGGCGGGGGCCCGGACGTCCTTCCGGACAACTGACGGGCGATCCGTCAGCTCGCGTCGTGCGTGCGCTTGCCGATTTCGCGGCGCCACTGGCGATCACTGCCTTGGTGCGCCTGGCCGGTGCGTCGACGGGAGCAACCTATCGGGTGGTTCAGACACTGTCGGATCGTGAACTGGTGACCAGGCTCCCCCGCGGTGGGATCGGTGACGTCCGCTGGCCGAAGATGCTTCGTGAATGGGCGGCTGAAGCCGGCGCCAAAGCGCCGACGCCTCACGGCTTTCACGCGCCGGACGGGTTGGAAGCACTCTTCGATCAACTGCGTCAGCTCAGCGGTCACATCTACGCCGGTACCGCATCGATAGCGGCGGCACCCTTTGCTCGGTACGCGCCCACTCGACGTGCCCACTTCCATGCCGACAACGTCGATCAGTTCGCCGACGCTCTCGGACTACGGCGTGTGGAATCCGGCGGTGACGTGTGGATCACCGCTCCCCTCTCACCGTCTGCCTTCGACCGATTGCTCACCCGCGACGGCATCCGCATCGTCGCCCCCAGCCAAGCGTTCGCCGATCTGCTGGTCGGCCCGGACTCCGACGAGGCGGCGGCCGAGCACCTGCTCACATGGATGATCGAGAACGAATCGCAGTGGCGACGCGCCGCATCCCCTGCTACGGATCGCCCGTAGGAAAAAGAGGGGGCGTCTCTCGCCTACCCTGTCATGGTGGAAGAAACGAGTGCGCCCGATTACGCCGCGTACGCCGACACCAATCGACTGAAGCTGTTTTCGTTCACGATCGCGGAAAAACGGGCCGAGTACCTCTGGGTACTTCGTGCCTTCGACCATGCTCGCGCCAACTACACCGTCCTGCTGCATGCCGGAGCCGTCGCGCAAATCCTCGAGAAGATCGGTGGATCGGATCCGGCGGCCGATCTGTCGGCAGCAGAGGTCACTCCCCTGTTGGATCAGCTCCATGTGTGGGAGATCCTCGAGCGCAGCTACGACGGCACCCGCGCGGCCACGCTGGCCGAGTACCGCAATCGCCACTTCGTCTACCAGTTCGGTCAGGCCGGATACCAGGTCTATCGATCAGTCGAAGACGTACTCGCCGCACGCCTGGACTCGGCCTCGCTCTCGCGCCTCGCTCTGCCGGACCTGCTCGCAGACATGTCCGAACTCGCCGAGGCCAACCGAAGCTCCGACGGCGACCTGATCTTCCGCAAGCTCAAGCGCCTCGACTCGACGCTCTCCGACATGGCCGATCGAGCCGCGCACTTCTATCTGACCCTCGGCGACCTCGTACGGACCACGGAGATCACTCCGCAGGCTTTCCTCACGCACAAGGACGCTCTGCTCACGCACATGCGGGAGTTCAGCTCCGATCTGGCGCGCTACGCCCCCAAGCTCAAGGAAGCGATCGAGCACGTCGAATCCACCGGGGTCGATCGCATGATCCGCCTCGCCGCCGCCAGTGACGAACGGGTGTTCGTCCCGATCACCGAACGCGAAGACGACTGGGCTGCGCGTTGGCGAGGATTGACCGCCTGGTTCGTCTCCGCGGAATCGGGGATCAGCGAGTCCGAGCGTCTACGTGAGGGCACGATGAGCGCGATCGCCGCGGTTCTGGCGCTCCTTCGCCGCGTCACGGAAACCCGTCGCGGCGGCGTCAGCCGCGAGAGCCAGCTCCGGCACCTCGCCGGCTGGTTCGCCGCCACGCCGTCCGAAGACGCAGCTCATGCTCTGTTCCAGGCAGTGTTCGACCTCGGCCGTCCACGCCACCTCTCGATGGTGCATCCGGACGCCGACATCATTTCTCACTCACGTTCGTGGTGGGAGGCACCGCCGGTCGAGATCGCGCGAACACTCGCCGAAACCGGTCGCCCGCCCTCACCAGGATTGCCGAGCAAGGTCGCCCGCAACGACGGCAGCATCCGCCGCCTACGCGAAGAGCAGTTGGCAGCGCAACGTACGCGCAGCGCTGCGGCGCAATCACTCGCGTCCAACGGCGTCTATCAGCGTGAACTCAACGAGCAGGAGACCGAAGTTTTGCTGAGTCTGCTCAATGCAGCACTGACCGCGCGTGTTCCGGTGGTGGGACGCGTCAAGAGTTCCACCGGTAGTGAGAACGGGGTGAAGCTGACGCTCAGTCCCTCGGACGGTTCGACCACCATCAAGACCGCCCGCGGGCGTATGCACCTCGACGGCATCGAGGTCAGTGTTCGATGAGAGCTCGCGAGATCACGCCCCTTGCCCTCGACTTGTATCAACGCGCGGCGCGAGTGATCCTGTCCAACCACCTGATTACCTCGACGTACCCGGATCGAATTGCGTTGCCGCTCTTGCGCCGTTGGGCCACCGAGCTGCGTGACGACCTACTCGAACTGTTCGGCTACCGCCTCGAGGTGACGGAGACCACCGCGCGCCTGTTCACGGTGTCGGATCGACTCAACCCGTCGGCACCGGCCCGAACTGCCTCCGAGCGAACCTTCGATCGCACGCGTTACGCCTACCTGGCGTTGTGCCTGGCCGCGTTGGGCCGCGCCGGGAACCAGATCACGTTGTCGGAGTTGGCGGATCACGTCGCGGCTGACGCTGCGCAAGTGGACGGCGTCGAACTCTCCACCGATCGTGCGTCGGACCGCGACGCCTTCGTCGACGCAGTGGGCTGGCTCGGCGTCAGAGGCGCCATCGCACTCGCCGACGGTGACGCAAACGGCTGGGCGTCCAATCCCGAAGCGGGAGAAGCGCTCTACGACATCGACCGTTCCGTCGTCGTAGCCCTGTTCCGTCCGCCGCGCGCCCTGCAGCACCTGCACTCCATCCGCGGACTCCTGGCCACGGAGACCTCGAGCGCTGCCGAGGACGACGGAATTCCTGTGGACGCGAAAGAGATCGGACGCCGAGTGCGTCGGGCTCTGGTCGAGCGGCCGGTCGTACTGGCGGGTGAACTCGATCAGCACGAATTGATCGCCTTGGCGCAGCCCAAGACCGCGTCGGAAGTCGAACTACTGACGGGGTTGGTGGCCGAGCGTCGCGCCGAGGGAATCGCGATGATCGATCCCACCGGTCGCCTCTCCGACGTCCGCTTCCCGAGCACCGGAACTATCGCCCAGGTAGCTCTACTCCTCGCCGGCGAGATTGCCGACCGCGTACTCGACGTCGACGCTCCGGAGCTGTCGAAACTTCCGATCCCGCACGTGTCGGACGATCACCTGATCGAACAACTCGATGCCGCCATCCCTGAGGCCGGGATCTTCGAGGACCTCGCCGACGAGGACGACGATTTCGTGCTGCCTGCCGGCGAACCAGCCGAGCCCCCGGAACCCGTCACGTACCCGATGATCGACGACGACTGGCTCGCCGACAAGGTCACCGAGTTGGTGGACCAGTTCGGTCGCACGTTCGCAGCGCAATGGCAGGCCGATCACAACGGGCTGCGCAAGCAGGCGCTCGGGTTGCTGCAACGTCTGCGCCTGACGCATGCGGTCGACGGCGGCGTACTGGTGTTGCCCGTCCTTGCCCGGTACCGCGACGTCGTGGTCTCCGTACGCGAACGCGATCCTCAGATCGACTTCGCGGTAGACAACTCCGCACCGGATCCGGTCGACGAATTCGGCCCCGAATCTTCCACCAACGGCGAACTATCAGAGGTAGAGAACGTATGAGCAACGCCCGCTTCCGACCTACTCGGGCTGGAATCATCAACCTCTGGGATTACCGAGACCAGGAGTTCTCGTTCGCCGACGGTCGACTGGTCCTACGAGGGCCAAACGGATCCGGCAAGACCAAGGCCCTCGAGGTCTTGTTCCCGTTCGTTTTCGACGGCCGCATCGAACCGCGGCGCCTCAACCCCTTCGCCGGTGAAGAGCGCACGATGAAGTCCAACCTGCTCTACCGGGGCCAGGACAGCGCGCACTCCTACGTGTGGATGGAGTTCTGCCGCGGCTCCCTCGAAGATCCCGAGTCGGTGACCGTGGGCATCGGCATGCGGGCAACCCGCACCAACGACAAGGTCACCCGCTGGTACTTCGTCGCCGACGGCCGCGTCGGAGTCGACTTCTCGCTGATCGGCAACGACGATCGTCCTCTCACCAAGAAGCAGTTGGCCGAACAACTCGGCAGCGATTCCATCACCGACCGTCCCCTCGACTACCGCACCGCGATCGACGCGCGAATGTTCGGTCTCGGAGTGCAGCGCTACGACCAGCTGATCAATCTCATTCTCACGCTTCGCCGTCCCCAGCTCGCGAAGAACCTTGATCCGAAGGGCCTTTCCCAAGCGCTCACCGACGGCCTCCGTCCACTCGACGACCAACTCGTCCTCGAAGCTGCACGTTCGTTCAGCGATATGGAAGAGGTCGGCCGCGCTCTCGAGGGGCTCGCAGCCGCCGATCAGGCAGCGCAGAGTTTCATCGGCGTCTACACCAAGTACCTGCGTCAGCAGTCGCGCGGAGAGATCGAACAGGTCAGCACCCGCCTCGCAGCAGTCACCAGAGGCGTTGCCGCCATGGACGAGTCGTCGCTCGCCCAGACCCGCAGCCGTGAAGCCCGGGCAGCAGCCGAGGAGCGCTTCAACCAGGCCGAGCAGGCACTCGAGAACGCGCGCGCCAATGTCGAGGCGTTGCAACGCTCGAGCGCCTACGAAGGCAAACAGCAACTCGACGATCTCGCTCAGGCCGTCTCGACGCTCAAGCTCTCGACCGAGCAACAGGCAGACAAGTCGAGGAAGGCGCAGGCTGCACTCGCGCAGCGCGGCGACGAAGCCGACAAGGCTGCATCGTCGGTCAAGCGTGCAGCCGAGGCACTCTCACGTGCCGAGGACGAACTGCAGGCAGCCGCCGAGGACGCCGGCATCGTCTGGACTCCCCTGCCCGACGGCTCACGCAGCGACCAGATCACCGCAGCAGTGCGTGGCCATGCAGAGGAGCGTGACGGCGACGTACGCGTCGTCCGCACTGCGCTCGCGACCGTCGAGAAGGCCGCTACCGAACGAACCCGGGCCGAGAACAGCTCGCGCCGTGGACAAGAGCTGCTCGAAGCGTCCAAGGCCGCTGTGCTCGAAGGCGAAGCTGCCGTGGAACTCGCACGCAGTCAGTGCGCCAGCGGGCTGCGCGCGTGGTGGACCGATCACTCCTCCCTGTTTTCGGCTGTCGGCGCGGACACGTCGCTGTTCGAGGCTCTCGACGCGGCGCTCGCCGAGGTCGGCGACGAGGACGCTCCGGCGCTGTCCGCAGTTCTCACCGAGCACACCGAGGCAGGCACCGAGACGCTGCGCGAGCGACGTCGTGAGGCCGAAGCTGAAATATCTGCATCACACGCCTCCATCGCAGCTCTGAAATCCGAGCGCAAGGCCGTCTCGGCGGAACATGACGATGCTCCGCCGGCCTTCCACGCACGGACCGACAACCGCAGTGATCTGGGTGGGGCGCCGCTGTGGCAGCTGGTGCGCTTCGCCGATTCAGTCGAACCAGACGTGGCTACGGGAATCGAATCCGCACTCCAGGCGGCAAATCTGCTGGACGGCTGGGTCTGCCCCGACGAAACGATTCCCGATCACGTCAGTGAGCAGTTCCTGACCGCTCTGCCGGTCAAGCAGCGCCCGAAGGGACGAACGCTGGCCGACGTCCTCGAGGTCGAAGGCAATGCCGACGTACCCGACGCTCGGGTACAGGACATTCTCGCGTCGATCAGTCTCGTCGAGGCACCGGGCGACTCCGATGCCAGCGTCGCGATCGGCGTCGACGGGCGCTTCTGGCAGGGCGTCGCGCGTGGCCGGCACGTCAAGGCCGACGCCGAGTACATCGGCACGACAGCGCGGGCGCGTCGACGCGAAGCTCGGATCACCGAGATCGACGCGGCTCTGGAAGAACTTGCCGCGGCAGTCGATGCAGCCAAGGCACTGGTGACGCAGACCAACGAGCAGCTGAGCCGAATCAACTCTGCGGCAAAGGAATTACCGAAGACAGGGTCGATCCTCCGCGCACTCAAAACTGTCACCGAATCCGCCGGTGCACTCCGCACTCGCTCGGAGGCCACGGAAACAGCGCAACGCGAACTCGATGCGGCGATCGCCGATCTCGCGGCGAAGGAAAAGCAACTCCGGGCGACGGCGTCGCAGCACCGGACCCCGCATATCGGCCGTGAACTCGACTCCCTCGCGGCGGCGATCCGTCATTTCGAGAAGCAGGGTGAACTGGCACTGCGCTGCCGACGCGAACATGCCAAGGAAGTCGAACTCGAACGCGAGTCTCGCGACCGTCTCGACGAATCACGCGCCAATGCGGAGGAATTCGCCGAGGAAGCCGCCATCGCCGAGGAGAGTCTGCTTCAGCAGGTCCAGCGCCTCGAGACACTGCGCGACACTCTCGGGGCCAGCGCCGAGCAGATCGACCTGGACCTGGCAAAAGCCCGCGCGAAGATCGAAGAATGCAAGGTCGAACAGCGTGCAGCACGAAAGGCATACGACGCTGCGGTCCTCCAGATCGGCACGGCAGAGGGTGCGTACAACACCGCCGTCGAGACGTTGCGGCACACCCTGACCGAAACCCGCAGTGATGCAGAGCGACTCGCACCCTATGCTCGCCCGGACCTTCTCGAGTTGTTGGGCGTCAAGGAACATCTGAGCTGGCCGGCAAGTTCAGCGGCGTGGATGAGCCCCGATCAGTTGGTCTACCGCATCCAGAACGAAGACCGCAGCGAGGACGCGGCCCACCCGCCCGTCCTCCCCGAAGACGTCGACAAGTTGTACCGAGCGCTCGAGGCTGCGACCTCGGCGGTACGCGTCACCGACGGTGCCCGCAAGGCAACCCGCACGGCACTGACCTCGGCGTTGCAGGACTTCGACGCCCAACTCGCAGCGGCCGGACAGGACTACCGTCTGCAATGGGATGCACCGGACGGACTGACCGTCGTACGAGTGCAGGACGATCAGGGCTATTCGTCGATCGGTGAATTCGCAACGCGGATCCACGATGCTCGCGGCGATCAGGAGCAGTTGCTCACCGAATCCGAGCGTCGCATTCTCGAAGATGCCCTGCTGACCGGATTGGCTCAGCAGATCCACGAGCGCACGGTCGATGCACGCGTGTTGATCGCACAGATGGGCACGGAGATGCGTGAGCGTCGGATGTCCTCGGGCAACACCATCGGCGTTCACTGGGTGCTCGCCGACAACCTCGACGACAGCTCACGGGCGATCTCCAAGCTCCTGGATCGAGACGCGTCAGCCCTCGGCGTCGATGAACTGGCTACTCTGCGAGCTCATTTCGCGACCCAGATCCGTACCGCCCGCGCGGCGCACCCCGAACGCTCGTACCCGGAAATCCTGTCCTCGGCGCTCGACTACAGGCAGTGGCGCGTGTTCTCGTTCACCCTCATCAGCGGTGAGGGCAAGGAAGACCGCCTTACCGTCGCGCGGCACAGCGCGCTGTCCGGTGGCGAGCAGTCGGTTTCGCTGCACCTTCCTTTGTTCGCCGCGGCGCACGTCATGCTGGACTCGGCCGACCCGCACGCCCCGCGTCTGCTGGCACTGGACGAGGCCTTCGCCGGTGTCGACGACAACGGACGCAGCGAGCTGCTCGGCTTGAGCGTTCAGTTCGACCTGGATCTCTTCATGACCGGCTACGACCTGTGGATCACGTACGCAGACGTCCCCGGCTGTGCGCACTACGACCTCGCGCACTCCACGGCCGAACAAGCTGTCAGCGCCGCGCTGCTGGTGTGGTCGAACGGTGAACTACTCGCCGAGCACGACGGAACGGATCTGGCGCGGGCATTGGGCTCGCCGCTACGGCGCCGGGTGCCGACACCAGCCGAAGGTGCGTTGGACTACGCCTAGAAACTGCTGTGCGCCTTTATTAACCGCCCGCGGTTAATAAAGGCGCACAGCAGGGGTTCAGCGAAGCGAAATACCCAGTAGGGCGTCGACGGCATCGGCGAACTCGCCGGGTGCCTGCGTGTCGGATCCGCCGCCCTCGATGGCGCGCCGTGCCCAACCGTCGAGCGCGTCGAGCGCCTTCGGAGTGTCGAGATCGTCGGCCAAATGCTGACGCAACCGCGCAACAGTGTCGGTGGCTGACGGCGCGGAATCGAGAGCCGCTGCCTCGCGCCATACCTTCAGACGCGACTGAGCATCCTCGAGGACCTGATCGGTCCACGCGCGATCCTGGCGGTAATGGCCGGAAAGCAATCCGAGACGAATTGCTGCGGGATCGACCCCTTCACCGCGCAGTTTCGAGACGAAGACGAGGTTTCCGCGACTCTTCGACATCTTCTCGCCGTCGAGGCCGATCATGCCGGTGTGCACGTAGTGCCGCGCGAAACGGCGATCACCCGTTGCCGATTCGGCATGTGCTGCCGAGAACTCGTGATGCGGAAAGATCAGGTCGCTGCCACCGCCCTGGACGTCGAAGCCGGAGCCGATGCGGTTGAGCGCAATGGCCGCGCACTCGATGTGCCAACCGGGGCGCCCCGGCCCGAAGGGTGAGGGCCACGAGGGCTCGCCCGGACGCTCCGCCCGCCAGACGAGTGCGTCGAGCGGATTGCGCTTTCCGACGCGATCGGGATCTCCGCCGCGTTCGGCAAAGAACTTCTCCATCGTCGCGCGGTCGTAGCCCGACTCGTAGCCGAACTGCTCGGTCGCGTCGGCGCGGAAGTAGACGTCGGGGAACTCCGCGTCGTCGACGATGTACGCGGCGCCGGACGCCACGAATTTCTCCACCAACTCGACTACTTCGTTCACCGATTCGACGGCGCCGATGTAGTCCTTCGGCGGAAGCACGCGCAGCGCTTCCATGTCCTCCCGGAAGAGCGCGGTCTCACGCATGCCGAGGACGATCCAGTCCTCGCCGTCGCGATTTGCGCGCTCGAACAGCGGGTCGTCCACGTCGGTCACGTTCTGGACGTAATGGACGTCGTGTCCGGCGTCGCGCCAGATGCGGTTCACGAGGTCGAACGTGAGGTAGGTGGCCGCGTGACCGAGGTGGGTGGCGTCGTACGGGGTGATGCCGCAGACGTACATCGTCGCCTTCTTGCCCGGGGTGACGGGGCGAACCTGACGGTCGGCTGTGTCGTACAGCCGCAACGGCGGCCCCTGACCGGGAACGGACGGGAGTGCGGTATCGGACCAAGACTGCATGCTGCCGAGCCTAGTGGAGACTGCTCTGAGGCTGGGAAGGTGCTGGCTGATCCTGCTCCGGTTCGGGCGTCGACGCGAGCTTGCTCGGCCACCAGATCTTCTGACCGATGTCGTAGGTCAGGGCCGGGACCAGCAAGGATCGGACGATCAGAGCGTCGAGCAGGACACCGAACGCCACGATGAACGCGATCTGCGCGAGGAACAACAGCGGGATCACCGCCAACGCCGAGAAGGTTGCTGCCAGAACAACTCCGGCAGAGGTGATCACCCCGCCGGTCACGGTGAGTCCCCGCAGCGCACCCGCCCGAGTGCCGATCTTCAGCGCTTCCTCACGCACCCTCGTCATGAGGAAGATGTTGTAGTCGATTCCCAGAGCCACCAGGAACACGAACGCAAACAGCGGGACCACCGGATCCGCGCCGGGGAACCCGAAGACGTGGTCGAACACCAGCGACGAAATGCCCAGTGTCGCAGCAAACGAGAGCACAACGGTGCCCATGAGAAGCAGCGGTGCGAGAAGCGAACGCAGCAACAAGGAGAGAATCACGAACACCACGATGATCACCACGGGAATGATGAGTGTCCGGTCCCGTGTCGAGGTGGTCTTCGTGTCGAGGTCGGTCGCAGTGACGCCACCGACCAACGCGTCGGCACCGTCCACGGAGTGAACTGCATCACGTAGTCGCACGATGGTGTCTTCGGCCTCGAGTGAGTCGGCAGCGTCAGTCAGCGTCGCCTGCAGGGAGACTCGTCCGTCGACAACCAGTGGGGCTCCTCCGTTCTGCACGACGCTCACGTCGCTGACGCCCTCCACGCGACTGGCTGCCGCGACGGCGTCCACCTGATCCGCATTCGCGATGACCACGGCCGGGGAACCCGAACCCGCGTCGAAGTGCTCGCCGAGAATCTCCTGGCCTGCAACCGAATCGACGTCGAGCAAGAAGATGTCGGACGAAGAGACGCCGCTGGCTTTGAACTGCGGCATCATCAGCGCGAAGATCACAAGCACCAGCGTCGACGCCACCCAGAAGCGGCGCGGGTGCCGTCCGATTCGAGCAGCGAGCCCGGCCCAGAACCGGTGATCGTTCGCCTCGTCGTGGTGCTCGCGGTCGGCGTCGAACTTCGGCTTGGTCGGCCAGTACGCAGTCCGCCCGAACAGAACGAGGACTGCAGGTAGGAACGTCATCGATGCGAGGAAGGACGCGGCGATACCGATGGCGGCCACCGGGCCCAGCCCGCGGTTCGAGTTCAGGTCGGAGAGCAACAGGCACAGAACGCCCGCGATGACCGTTCCGGCAGACGCCGCGACGGGTTCGAGCGTCGCGCGCCACGCAGTCCGCATTGCTGCGTACTTGTCCTTCTCGATCCGCAATTCCTCACGGTAGCGAGAGACCAGAAGCAGCGCGTAGTCGGTGGCGGCACCGAACACGAGGATGAACAGGATGCCCTGGCTCTGACCGTTCAGTGCGATGACGTCCGCGTCGGCGAGCAGATACACGAGCAAGCTCGACAATCCGAGTGCGAAGATCGCCGAAAAGATCACCACGAACGGCAGGATCGGGCTCCGGTAGACGATGATCAGGATCAGGATCACGACGGATCCGGCTACCAACAACAGCAGTCCGTCGATACCGGCGAATGCTGCCGACAGATCCGCAACCTGCCCAGCGGGGCCGGTGACCTTGACTGTCAGTCCGTCAGGGCTCGACTCCAGCGCCGCGCGCAGCGCTTTCACGCTGTCCTTGACCTCGAGGGTGCTGTCGACCGGCAGGAACATCTGCAACGCCTGGCCGTCGGCCGACGGGATCGGCGGCGATGACGCGTCACCGAATCCCTCGGTACCGACAAACGAATCGACGGTCTGGGACAGGAAGGTGGAGTCGGTGGGCTCGAGGCCACCTGGTCGTTCCGCCACGACGATGGCCGGCACGAAGCGGGTGTCCGTGAAGCTCTCTTGAAGCTTTGCCACCTCGGTGGCTTCGGCCGACGCCGGCAGGAACGACGTGTTGTCGTTCTGCTGCACGGTGCTGAGCTTTCCGGCGAACGGGCCGCCGAATCCTCCGATTGCCAGCCAGCCGATCACGAGGAGAGCTGGCACAATCCATCGAAGGCGACGAACAGGACGATTTTGTACTGGTGTGCTCACTGGGTCTCCAGGGATCGGCAGCAGAGAGGACTTGCCGACTATTTTGTTCAGCATGCTGAGTAATTGCAAACGGAAGGCAAAAACATGAGCAGCGACGGCCTGGACGACTGGCCAACCGGCCGGCTGTTGTCCACCGCTGCGCGCCTGGTAGAGCACTCGTGGGAGAAGGTTCTGCGGTCTCAGGACATGACGCACGCGGGCCTGATCGTGCTCCACTCGATCGCCGGTGGGGCGGCGTCTCAACGCGACATCGCGAAGAACGCCCGCGTCACCGATCAGACGATGAGCCGCACGATCGACCGTCTCGAACGAGCGGGTTACGTCACGCGTGACACCGATCCGCGGGACGAGCGTCGGCGCGTGATCGCGATAACCGACGCCGGAAGACTGACGTACGAGCGACTACTGACGCTCGAGAAGGAAGATGCGGCGTTGACCGTCGGCGTCGGGGACGTCGCCGCGCTGCGCGAACAACTACTGCGATTGGTTCGCTCACCCGGATTGAAGACGGCAACTCGCGAACAGCAGGAAACGTCTCGAGACTAGAAAGCCGGCCAGGGAATCGTTCGATGGCCGTTCGGTTCGGGCATTACCGCGGACTCGGCGAACTGCATCGCCCGGACCGCCAAGGCCACGATTTCCTCTTCGGTGATCAGTTCGGACAACTCGTCCCCGAGATCTCCATCGAGAGTTGTCGCGAATTCGGCGACGTCGGCGATCAAAGCACCGGGTACGGGCTGCCCCGCCCACCCCCACAACACGGTCCGCAGCTTGTTCTCCGAGTGAAGACAGATTCCGTGATCAACGCCGTACACCGAGCCGTCGACGCCTTCGAGGGCGTGACCACCTTTGCGGTCGGCGTTGTTGATGAGGACGTCCAGAACGGCCATTCGCTGCAGCCGTGGATCGTCCGCATGGATCAGAGAGACTGGTTCGCCCTCCGAGTCGAAGGCCTGCAGGACCTCGAACCACCCTGGCGGAACATTGCCGGGACTGCACAGGTCGACCATCTCGAGTCCGCCAGATCCATCCGCGCGGCGATCGACGGTGTCAATCCAGCGCTGCACCATGCCTGTCCCGAAAGGGCCGTCCCGCAACACTGTTCGCGGAATCACTCCCCAGCCCAGCGCCTCGGACACGCGGTACGACGCAACCTCACGCCCGGCCAGAGTGCCGTCCGGGAAATCCCACAGTGGGCGTTCACCCCGCACCGGTTTGTAGACCACACGGGTGGACTGCTCCCCCAGAGTCGACTCGCACACCAGCGTGGCGTTGCTTGCCGTGGTGATCTGGCCGATCAGGGTCAGATCTCCCTCGAGCAGAACGTCCGGCACTCCAGGTTCGGACACGACGTCAGACCTCGTCGTCGTCTGCGTCGTCGATCGCAAAACCGAAGGACTCGCCGCGCCGGTATCCGTTGGTTCGGATGCACACGTGCCCCTCGGGCGCCAGCGGCTCACCACACAGAGGGCATGGCGCGCGTCCCGCCGCGATGACGCGTTCGGATCGGAGCGAGAATTCGCGCGCTTGTTCCGGGGTCAGGAACACACGGACCGCGTCCGGACCGTCGTCGGCGTCGTCGAGGACAACCGATTCGTCGAACTCCGTCTCGCTGACGGCAAGCAACTCCACGACGACCGCACCGGCATCGGCGTCCCAACCGAGCCCCATCGTGCCGACCCGGAACTCCGCGTCGAGCGGTGTGACCAGCGGGCTGAGATCGGAGACATCGTCGGCCTGCGGCGGAACCTCGGTTCCGAAGCGTCGATGTACCTCTTCGAGGAGAAGGCCCATGCGATCGGCGAGGACCTGAACCTGCTGCTTCTCGAGCAGCACACTCACCACCCGTGAATCGTGCACGGCTTGGAGATAGAAAGACCTGTCACCGGGCTCGCCCACCGTTCCTGCGACAAATCGGTCAGGAGTGCGAAATACGTGAATCGCGCGCGACATTGCACCTCCTCGAGTTCGAGCAGAACATCACTGAATACCCATTATCCGTCACAGCTCACGCACCGACCTCTCCACCGGGGACGGACTCCTGCGCGGGAGCCGAACCGTTGGTCGCGGTCTTCGCTGCACTGATCGCTGCGAGCACGTCTCCGGTGTCGTTGACTCGAAGAACGAACGGCAGTGTGGCCGTGTAGCGAATCACGCTGACCGAGGCCGGCTCGGCGACGATCCGCTGGAACGAATCGAGGTGCATCGCAAACGCGTCGGCGAGAACCGATTTGATGACGTCACCGTGTGTGCAGGCGATCCAGACGACGTCCTTGCCGTGCTCTTCGGCCAGCCGTGCATCGTGCTCTCGGATCGCGGCAACGGCTCGCGCCTGTACCTGGGCCAGCCCTTCACCGCCGGGAAAGACTGCGCCGGAAGCGTGGCGCTGCACCACTTTCCAGAGCGGTTCTTCCAACAGCTCCTTGAGCGGGCGACCCGTCCAGTCGCCGTAATCGACCTCGATCAGGCGATCCTCGACCACCGGCGTCAGACCACGGTCGACGGCAATGGGGCCGACCGTCTGCTCGCACCGCAACAGCGGCGAGCGGACGATCTCCGCGATGTCCAGACCGACCAGCCGATCGACGACGCCTTCGGCCTGTTTCCGGCCGTGGTCGTCGAGTTCCACACCCGGCGTTCGACCGGCCAGGGTATGGGCAGTGTTGGACGTCGACCGCCCGTGCCGCAGTAGGACAACTGTCATTCCACAACCCTAATGGGGCGGTGGCCGCACGGACGGGTGGTCGACGTCGAAACGGGCTCTATGTCGCGGACACGACCCCTGTGGCCAGCAGCGCAAGGACGACTACGCCGAGAGCGATTCTGTATCCCACGAACCAGTACATGGAGTGATCGACAACAAATCGAAGCAGCCAGGCGATCGCTGCGTAACCGACCGCGAAGGCGATGACGGTTGCCACCAGCAACTGCGGACCGCTCGCGTTCAGACCCTCACCGGCCGGCTCGAAGGCATCCGGGAGGCTGAACAAACCGGAGGCGAGAACCGCCGGGATTGCCAGCAGGAACGAGTAACGAGCTGCGGCCTCACGGGTGAGTCCGAGGAAAAGACCGGCACTGATCGTGCCACCCGAACGTGAGACACCCGGGATGAGCGCGAGTGCCTGAGCCGAACCCATGATGATGCCGTCGCGCGCTGTGAGCGATTCGATCGGGCGCGTCTTGCGTCCGTAGTACTCGGCAGCGGCGATGACGAGCGCGAACACGATCAACATTGTGGCAATCAGCCACAGATTGCGTGCGCCGGTACGGATCTGGTCTTTGAACAGAAACCCGAGGATGCCGACCGGAATGGTACCGATGATGACGTACCAGCCCATCCGGTAATCGAGATCGCCCCGGTGCTCGGCATTGAACACACCCCGGAACCAGGCAGTGATGATCCTCACGATGTCGCGCGCGAAGTAGATCAACACAGCCAGTTCGGTGCCGAGCTGCGTCACCGCGGTGAACGACGCACCGGCGTCACTGCCGAAGAATATCTCCGACACGATTCGCAAATGTCCGGAAGACGAGATGGGCAAGAACTCGGTCAATCCCTGCACGAGGCCCAGGATCACGGCCTGGAGCCAGGTCATCGCTTCGCCCATCACTCACCGATCCCGGCTGATTCGAATGGGGTTACTGCACACAGGTTTCGTGTGTCGGGTTCACGTTTCACCGGCGCCACGCTACCGGGGCCCACGGCGCCGCGCCGCGCCCGGCACGTCCGTGTCCGAATACCCCGACTCGAGGCGAGCGCCTACTAGTCTGCACGTGGTGAGATCTCTCGGGTGCCGCACTTGCGCACACGAGTCGGGCGCGAGATGCAGGCGGTTATGAAGCACAGATCTGTCGGAACGAGCGGACTTCGGGTCTCGCGACTTGGGCTCGGCACACTGACATGGGGACGCGACACGGACGGCGACGAGGCTGCGGCGCAGCTGCTCGCATTCGCCGAGGCCGGCGGAACCTTGGTCGACACCTCGCCCGCATACGGCGCCGGTGCGGCGCAACGGATCCTCGCCGAGTTGCTCGACGACGTCGTTCCACGTGACGAACTCATCATCAGCTCGAGCGCCGGCATCGATCCCACTCCGATCGGCACCGACCGCGTCGACTGCTCGCGGCGCGGATTGCTCCGCCAGCTCGACGCGACTCTTCGTGAACTCGGAACCGACTTCCTCGACATGTGGCAGGTCGCAACCTGGGATCCGCTCACGCCCGTCGACGAGGTTGCAGCAACCCTCGACTACGCGGTCTCGAGCGGCAAGGTGCGGTATGTGGGCGTGCGCGGCTACCTCGGCTGGCAGCTCGCGACGGCCGTCGGAGCCGGTGGCGCAACAACACTCGCCGCGACGCAGGCCGAGTACTCGTTGCTCGCGCGCGGCGTCGAGGAAGAATTGTTCGCAGCGGCGGCCCACCACGGCGTCGGAGTGTTCGCCGCAGTACCCCTGGCGGGCGGTGTTCTGACCGGCAAGTACCGCGACGGCATTCCCGTCGATTCCCGCGGCGCCGACGAAGCACATTCGCAGGATGTGCAGAGTTATCTGACCGATTCCTCGATCCGGGTGGTCGACGCCGTCGTTACCGCCGCCGACGGTCTGGGTACTTCCCCACTGGCGGTGGCACTGGCCTGGGCGCGCGATCGCGCCGGGGTGGCCAGCGCCGTCGTCGGCACGCGGGATCTCGCCCAGTTGACAGGAGTACTGGCAACCGAAGAATTGGAACTTCCGAAAGCGATTGCCGCGGCTCTCGACGATGTGAGCGCTTGATCTGTCCCGCTGATCGAAATACCGAAGGTATCGTGTTGGCGAGGGCAGGCTAACCTAGTAGGCAACGCTTGACTACAGCCTCAGGAGAATCAATGACCACGCTCGACGTAGACAGCCTTTCCGCAGACGCAGGCCCCGCCTTCTCCGAACGAATCAAGACCGAGACGGACGCAGCACACCGCGAGACGGAGCAGTCCCGATTCGTAGGCGCGCTTCTCGGCGGTGAGCTGACCACGGCTGGCTACGCCGCTCTTCTGGGACAGACGTACCTCGTCTACACGAGCCTCGAAGAGGCCGGCCGCACACACGCCGACAACGAGTTGGTCGCTCCGTTCCTGTCCGAGGATCTGTTGCGGGTGGCTTCGCTCGAAGCCGATCTCGAGTTCCTCGGCGGACCGAACTGGCGCGACGAACTCGTGGCCTTGCCGGCAACCGAGCGTTACATCGCCCGACTGAAGGAAGTGGCGTTCGACTGGCCCGCCGGCTTCGTCGCACATCACTACCTGCGATACATGGGTGACCTCTCGGGCGGACAGATCATCCGCCGGATGCTCGAGCGCGCCTACGGATTCGAGACCGACGGACTTCGCTTCTACATCTTCGAAGGCATCCCCAAGCCGAAGCCTTTCAAGGACGACTACCGCTCGAATCTGGATGCGCTGCAGATTCCGGCCGAAGAACAGCAGCGTTTCATCGACGAGGTGAATCTGGCGTACCGCCTCAACGGTGACCTGTTCGCCGACCTCGAAGGCGACATCGAGAGCTACCTCGTCAAATGATGAAGCGCTTGGCCGCGGCGGCACTGGTCGCAGCAGCCGGTTTCGGTCTGGTGGCTTGCGGATCCAGCGACAACTCCACGACATCTCAGGGTGCCCGGACCGCAGTACTCGAAGATTCCAGCCCGGTTCCCGTGTCCGACAACCCGACCGCAACGCTGCCCGTGACGGTGAAGAGCTTCGACGGCGTCGACGTGACCATCACCGACAACAGCCGGATCGTTGCGGCCGACCGCTACGGGACGCTCGCAACGACAACGGTGGCGCTCGGCCTCGGTGACAACCTTGTCGGCCGCGACACCGCCGCCAAGTTCCCCGCGGTCGCGGACGTACCGGTTGTCACGGTCGGCGGCCAATCGCTCAATACCGAAGCCATCCTCGATTTGAATCCCACCGTGGTTCTCACTGACACGAGCATCGGGCCCAAGAGCGTCCAGGATCAGTTGCGCGCCGCCGGTGTTCCCGTGGTGTTCTTCGACCCGACCCGAACCCTCGAAGGTGTGCCGGGGCAGATCCAAGCAGTCGCCGACGCGCTCGGCGTTCCGGCCCAGGGCGCAGCGCTGATCGATCGAACCGAATCGGAGATCGCTGCTGCGCGCGATCTGGTTCCCAACGACGGCGATCCACTGAAGATCGCGTTCCTCTACATGCGCGGATCGGCCATCACCATGATCGGCGGTGCAGGTTCGGGTGCCGATTCCTTGATCGAGGCCCTCGGCGCCACAGATGCGGGTACCGCCTCGGGCATCACACAACAGTTCGTACCCATCACCAGCGAAGCGCTCATCGCCGCAGCGCCTGACGCCCTGCTGATGATGACGGACGGATTGGCATCGATCGGCGGAATCGACGGCCTCGAAAAGGTCCCCGGCATCGCTCAGACGCCGGCCGGAAAGAACAAACGAGTAGTCGACATGGAGGACGGTGTCCTGCTCAGCTTCGGGCCGAACACCGGACGCGTCATGGCGGCACTCGCCGAAGCGATCTACGAGCCCGGTGGATCGTGAGCAAAGATTTGTGAGTGCTGATTCGTGAGTACAGAAACAGGTAGTTCCGAAGCAGGTAAGTCTGTGTCCGCAGCCGAGGATTCACATGACGTCGGGGGCGCCGACAAATCGGCGTCTGGCCCCGCGTCGCGGTCGCGGGTGAGTGCGGTTCTGGTCAGCTTGACTCTCGCCCTGGTGATCGTCGCAGTGCTGTCGGCGTGCATCGGTCAAGTTCCGACATCGCCTCTCGAGGTTTTGGGCAGCATCCTGCACCGCATCGGGATCGATCTCGGTCCGATGCCCGCCCATCCCAGCGGTGAAGTGACTTTGTGGGAGGTTCGCTTCCCCCGCGTCGTGCTCGCCATCTGTGTCGGCGCGGCGCTGGGATGTTCCGGTGCGCTCCTGCAGGGTGTGTTCTCCAATCCACTCGCGGAGCCCGGGGTGATCGGAGTGTCCGCGGGCGCTGCAGTTGGCGCGAGCGCTGTCATCGTCGTCGGCGGCACGTTCGTGGCCGGCTGGGCCGTTGCTGCGGCAGCGTTCGTCGCCGGGCTGTTCACCACCGCGGCGGTCTACCTGCTTGCGCGCCACGAAGGCCGAACCGAAGTAGTGACATTGGTGCTGACCGGCGTCGCGATCAATGCGTTCGCCGGCGGACTCATCGCGTTCTTCACCTTCGTCGCCAGCCCGTCCGCTCGCGATCAGATCGTGTTCTGGCAACTCGGCTCACTCAACGGAGCGTCGTGGAATGCCGTCATGATCGTGGCGCCGATGACCGTTGTCGGAATTGCCGCGACGGTCATGATCGCTCCGCGTCTGGACCTTCTCGCACTCGGTGAACATGCAGCTCGTCACCTGGGTGTCAACGTCGAACGGCTGCGCCAGTTCGCGGTTCTGATCGTCGCTCTCCTGGTCTCGGCGAGTGTTGCCTTCACCGGCATCATCCTCTTCGTCGGACTGATCGTTCCGCACCTGATGCGCATTCTTGTCGGCCCCGGCCACCGCGCGCTGATTCCGGCGAGCGCCCTTGCCGGCGCACTGGTTCTGCTTGTCGCAGATCTCGGCTCGCGGTCGCTGATCGACAACGCAGACCTGCCCCTCGGAATGCTGACCGCTCTGGTTGGCGGCCCCTTCTTCTTCTGGCTTCTCCGACGAACACGCGCGCAACAGGGCGGGTGGGCATGAGCAGCCTCGTAAGAAACTGGCGCGAACTGTTCGGCCACGTCACCCCCGAACCGGAAAGCCCTGGCGTCGGTGATGTCACCCTCGAAGCGCGCGACATCACCGTCGAACGCGGTGGTCGACACATTCTCGAAGGCGTATCCATCGAAGTCCGGGCAGGCGAGCTCGTCGTCCTCGTCGGACCGAACGGCGCCGGTAAGTCGACTCTTCTTGCGGCGTTGGCCGGTGATCAGCCCGTCATCGCTGGGCGGGTGGACGTCGAAGGCACCGACCTCACTCAGTGGGCGCCGATCGACATGGCGCGCCGACGCGCGGTTCTCCCCCAGAAACACACGATCGGATTTTCGTTCAGCGCTCGCCAGGTCGTTCGCATGGGACGTGCGCCATGGGCCGGAACGCGCCGAGAAGACCGCGACGGCGCTGCTATCACCGCGGCGATGAAGACCTGCGATGTCGAGGGGTTCGCCAATCGGCCGTTCGCCGTGCTGTCCGGTGGCGAGCAGGCGCGGGTCGCTCTTGCCCGGGTACTGGCACAGGAAACGTCGACCATCCTGCTGGACGAGCCGACTGCAGCACTCGATCTCGGACACCAGGAAGCGGTGATGTCCGTGGCGCGCGCTCGCGCTGCGGACGGCGATGCCGTCGTCGTCGTTTTGCACGATCTCGCGTTGGCAGCGGCGTATGCCGACCGAATCGTCGTACTCGAGAATGGACGCATCGCCGCCGACGGTCCCCCGGAATCGGTGCTACACGAAGAGCTTCTGACCCGCGTCTACGGTTATCCGGTCGAGGTGTTCCCGCATCCGACAACCGGAGCAACGCTGGTTATCCCGCGCCGAGAATTCACCGAACAGAATCGATGATCGATCCCAGCCTGTTCAGGACTGCTCTCACCGTCGGCAGGCTGCGACCCTCGCCCTGACGAACGCCGTCACCGACGTCCGGATGTGACCAATCAGTCTCGGTCGAGAGAACTGCGTCGCGAACCACACCGGCGATGCTTCGCTCGTCGGTCAGATCGATGTCGGTGACCGATCGCTCCGCCGTGGCGACAACGTCCGAAGGGGTCGGCACACTGTGCTCGCAGTATTCGCCGTAAACCTCGACGAACAGCACGCTCTTGCGTACGCGGAACGCGAAAGTTCGACCGTCGGACCTGCCGAAACCGTGTGCATGAGCGCCGACGGTGAGGTCCTCGATCTCGAAGCCCGGCCGCGCCGGTTCGGGCGGCTGTGCGCCGGAATCGGTGGGTTCTGTGGGAATCACAATGATCTCCTCGGTGATTGCAGCGTCAACCGCAACCGCTGTTCGTACGGTATCGCGTCAAGGGTGTGAGCGGAATGGTCGGTAGTTCCTCGACGCGATGAACGGCGCCCGACTGCGATCAGGGATGATCGATGACAGTCGCACTGCGTGAAGAACAGATGACAAGAAAAAGAGGAACTACACATGGCTCGCCTAGGGATCCGCACCACTGCAGCAGCAATGGGGGCGGCGGTTCTGCTGGTCACAGGATGTTCTTCCGGAGATGGCGGAGACGACCTCATCACGATCGATCCCGCTACGGCAGCGGTCTCACCGGCCACCACCAGCACCCCGGACGGCGTGGTTCACCCGTATTCAGGTCTGATCGATTCCATCACATTCGACCCGATCACGCGCAGCGCTGTTCTGGTTGCCAACGACCCACGATCGGTGCTGGTCGTTCCTTCGGACAGTTTGGCCGGCGCCGACCCCGCCTCCGCAGGTCGTCCGATAGCTCTGGATTCAGACGTACGCGACGTTTCGATCGGCTCCGACGGTAGCGCTCTGCTGGCGATGGATCGCCAGGTAGTGAAGCTGAATCTGACATCGGGCGAACAGACGTCCATACCGGTCGACGGCCAGGCGAACTCCGCGGTCGAGCTGACCGACGGCCGCATCGCGATCGGCACGGACAATGGTTCAGTTCACATCGTCGACCCGAAGACCGATCAGTCACAGACGGTTTCGGGGTTTGCATCCGTCGACGAACTTGCGGTTACCGGCGACAACCTGAGCGCCCTCGATCACCGTCAGACCTCGCTGACGGCGATCAATCTCGAAGACGGCAAACTCGGCGTCGCTCTTCGCGCCGGTGAGGGCGCAACTCATCTGGCCACCGATCGCTTCGGACGCATCCTTGTCACCGACACCACCGGCAACGAACTGCTCGTCTTCACTGCCGATCCGCTCCTGATGCACCAGCGCTACCCCGTCGGCGAATCGCCTTACGCCGTCGCCTACGACGAGACCGCGGATCGGGTGTGGGTGACACTGACGGCGACCAACGAAGTGGTCGGCTTCGATCTGTCGTCCGGCATCCCCGTGGAGACCGGACGGTTCAAGACGGTGCGACAGCCGAATTCGTTGGCCGTAGACTCTTCCAACGGCAATCTGATCGTCGGATCGGCAACCGGTGACGGGCTGCAGGTCATCCCGTCACGGGAGAACTGATGGAAAAGCGTACGCGCGGGATCCCCGCGCAGTGGGAGACGTCGGACGACAAGTTCGACTACGTGCCGCTCCGGCTACCGCCGAACGTTTCGCGGGTCACGGCGTCGATGCGCCTGGCGATCTCCGCCGAGTTCGGCGGGTGGGAACTCTCCCGAGTCCGTCTCTACCCCGACGGCAGCCGTCGCGTGCTCCTCAAGCGAAAGAAGACGCCGCTGCACGTGACCGATCCGGACGGCATTCAGCACTGATCGTTCAACAGACGACCAGAACCCGCCGCTATCGAAACCGCTGACAAAATCACACCATCGAAGAGCTGGAGAATCGTGTACCAACTGCTGCTGAGCCTGATGTTCCGAGTCCCACCGGAACGCATCCACCACATTGCCTTCACCGCGATGAAACTGGTGACACGGTTCGCTCCCCTTCGCTGGCTGGTCGCAAAAGTCCTTGTCGTCGACGACCCGGTTCTGCGCAGTCAGGCTTTCGGTCTGACGTTCCCGGCACCTCTCGGCCTGGCCGCAGGATTCGACAAGGACGCCACCGGAGTCGACGCCTGGGGCCCGTTGGGCTTCGGTTTCGCCGAGGTCGGAACAGTGACAGCCCAAGCTCAGCCCGGTAATCCCGCGCCACGTCTCTTCCGACTTCCGGCCGACCGCGCTCTGATCAACCGAATGGGCTTCAACAACCACGGCGCTGGTCACGCGGCGAATTTCCTGCGACAGCGCCGCGTCACGGTGCCGATCGGTGCCAACATCGGCAAGACCAAGATCGTCGAAGCTGTCGACGCCGCTGCCGACTACACGGCCAGCGCCCAGCTTCTGGGTCCGCTGGCCGACTTCATGGTCGTGAATGTCAGCTCGCCGAACACACCCGGACTCCGTGATCTGCAGGCCGTCGAATCTCTGCGCCCGATCCTGCAGGCCGTGCTCGACACCGTCAGCGTGCCGGTACTGGTGAAGATCGCGCCCGATCTCTCGGACGAGGACGTCGACGCTGTCGCCGATCTGGCAGTCGAACTCGGGCTTGCCGGAATCGTCGCGACCAACACCACGATCCGCCGCGACGGTTTGAAGACCCCGGATGCCGAGGTAGCTGCACTCGGCGCTGGCGGGCTGTCCGGTGCACCGGTGGCCGACCGCTCGCTCGAGGTGCTCCGGCGCCTGTACGCCCGAGTCGGCGACAAGATGACCATCATCTCGGTCGGCGGTATCGAGACAGCCGACCAGGCGTGGGAGCGCATCCTCGCCGGCGCGACGCTGGTGCAGGGGTACACCGGCTTCATCTACGGCGGACCGTTCTGGGCTCGCAGCATCCACAAGGGCATAGCCAAGCGGGTCCGCGCAGCCGGCTTCTCGTCGATCGCCCAGGCAGTGGGAGCTGAGAACCCTCGCTAGGAACTGCTGTGCGCCTTTATTAACCGCCCGCGGTTAATAAAGGCGCACAGCAAAGTGATTACTCGACCTCGAACGTCCCGGTCAGGGTTGCACGCGCGATCGCGTGATGGAACACGTTGAAACCGAGGAACGCCGGCGACGAGTCAGGGGTGACTCCGTCGAGCGTCTCCACGTCGAGGGCATGCACCGCCACGATGTAGCGATGCGGACCGTGCCCGGGAGGCGGGCCTGCGCCGATGAAACCGAACCCGCCACCGTCGTGGCGGAGGGTGACGGTTCCGGCAGGCAGGACATCGCTGTCCGCCGCGCCGGCACCGGCCGGGAGTTCGGTGACGGAAGCGGGGATGTTCGCCACGGCCCAGTGCCAGAATCCTGACGCCGTCGGTGCGTCCGGATCGAACACCGTCACCACGAAGCTCTTCGTCTCGGCCGGAAAGCCGGACCACGAGAGCTGCGGTGAGATGTCTTCGCCACCGGGAACACCGAAAGCTCCACTGGCCTGAGCAAGCTTCAGCGGCTGGCCCGCAGTGATGTCGTCACTGGTCAGCTCGAAACTCGGCAACTTCGGCAATGGTTCGTACGGATCGTGCGCCATGCGAATCCTTTCTGTGACAAGAGAGCTCGATGTGCGTCGAGCTCACGGATCTATCTACGTGCTCGTCAGGAATTGAGCAGGAAATGTTCCAGAACACGTGTCCCGAACAGTAGTGCGTCCACCGGAACTCGCTCGTCGACGCCGTGGAACAGCGCACTGAAATCGAGCTCGGGCGGCAACTGCAAAGGTGCGAAGCCGAAGCAGCGAATGCCCAGTTTCGCGAATGCCTTCGCGTCGGTTCCGCCGGAGAGCATGTACGGAACTGTGCGAGCCTCCGGATCGTGGGCGAGGATCGCCTCGTTCATGGCGTCGACGAGGTGGCCGTCGAACGTTGTTTCGTACGAATCCAGCTTGGTGATCCACTCGCGGGTCACGTCGGGGCCGATCAGCTGGTCCACCGTGCGCTCGAATTCGGCCTGACGTCCCGGCAGCACGCGGCAGTCGAAGACTGCCTCGGCAGTCTGCGGAATGACGTTCGCCTTGTATCCGGCCTTGAGCATCGTCGGGTTCGCCGTGTCACGGAACGTCGCCCCGATGATGTTGGCGATCGTCCCCAGCTTCGCGAGAGTCCCGTCGATGTCGGGTGATCCCGGATCAAAGTCCAATCCGGTCTCTTCGCCGACGGCGGTGAGGAACTCGGCAACCGAATCCGAGATCACGATCGGGAACTGATGAGCAGCGAGTCTCGAGACCGCGCCGGCGAGTGTCGCGACTGCGTTGTCGTCGTGGAGGAAGGAGCCGTGCCCGGCACGTCCCTTGGCCGTCAGACGCATCCAACCGAGGCCCTTTTCCGCAGTCTCCACGAGGTAGAGCCGGCGGTCGGTTCCGTCCGGCCGCGGAACCGTCAGCGAGAAACCGCCCACCTCACCGACGGCTTCGGTCACTCCCTCGAACAGATCCGGGCGGTGCTCGACCAGCCACTGGCATCCGTACTTGCCGCCCGCTTCCTCGTCCGCCACGAAGGCGAACACCAGATCACGCGGCGGTACGACGCCTTCCGCCTTGAACTGTCTGGCGATGGCCAGGATCATCCCGACCATGTCCTTCATGTCCACGGCGCCGCGCCCCCAGACGTAACCGTCCTGGACGGTGCCGGCAAAGGGATGGACGCTCCAGTCGGCGGGCTCGGCCGGAACGACGTCGAGGTGACCGTGAAGCATCAATGCACCTCGACCCGACTCAGCTCCCTTCAAGCGAGCAAAGACGTTCCCGCGGCCGGGCGCACCGGACTCGACGTATTCCGTCTCATAGCCGACTTCTTGAAGCTGCGCGGCAACCCACTCCGCGCACGCACGCTCACCCTTGGTGGTTTCGAGTTCTCCCGTGTTCGAGGTGTCGAAGCGGATGAGAGAACTGACCAGTTCGACTACTTCTGCTTCGGCTCTGCTCGGATTCGGATTATTCGGGGTTGTGGTCATTCCACTTTCCTACCATCGAATCAAACGACGCGGGCGACCGGAATGCCCCGCAACCTGGCGATTTGGGGCAGCTGACCTAATCGGATACTCTTTCCCAGCACCGAGAAATCGGGGCCGAGTCCGAGTGGCGGAATGGCAGACGCGCTAGCTTGAGGTGCTAGTGTCCTATTAACGGACGTGGGGGTTCAAGTCCCCCCTCGGACACTCGAATACAGCAGAAAGACCCCAGCCTGATCAGGTTGGGGTCTTTTTGCTGTGCGCGTTTATTAACCCCCGGCGGTTAATAAAGGCGCACAGCAGTGGGGCGATTTGGGACCTGGCGATGGCATCGGATACTCTTTCCCAGCACCGAGAAATCGGGGCCGAGTCCGAGTGGCGGAATGGCAGACGCGCTAGCTTGAGGTGCTAGTGTCCTATTAACGGACGTGGGGGTTCAAGTCCCCCCTCGGACACTCTGTGTTGAGACAGACAGGAAAAGCTCCGGTTCATCGAACCGGAGCTTTTCTCGTAATTGGCGAAGTTCCCGCACCAGGGAACAGTCCGCGCGAGCGGCGATCGAGATGGAACAGAAGTTCGAAGTGGATACAGACACCAAGAAGTCGGATGCACTGCAGGCAGATTCGCTGGAAACAGCCGATTCAGAATCTGCTCGAGCCGAACTCACCGGCCTCGACCCCGCAGAACTCGAAATCTGCCTGAAGGTCCTTTCCGAAGCCGCCGAACTCGACGACGAGCATCCCGATTCGATCACCATGCAGCGCGCTGTCGGCCATCTGTTCAAGCGACTCAAGAAGAAGCGCCGCCTCGCCTCGCGCGCAGCCGTCAACGAAGCGGACCGCCAAGTAGTCGCCGCGACTGCCACAGGTTCACCCGATCGCATCGACGACGAGACCGCAGGCATTCCGATCAAGTCGAACACCGCCGGCGCTTCCGCCGGCACGCTCATCAAGGCGCGACCGTGCTACATCTGCAAGCAGCGCTACACCGCAGTCGACGCCTTCTACCACCAACTGTGCCCCGAGTGCGCTGCCACCAGCCGCAGCAAACGTGATGCGAGCACTGATCTCACCGGCAGACGCGCACTTCTGACCGGCGGCCGCGCGAAGATCGGTATGTACATCGCGCTGCGCCTGCTGCGTGACGGCGCACATCTGACCATCACGACGCGATTCCCCAACGACGCGATCCGCCGATTCAAGGCGATGGAAGACAGCAACGACTGGATTCACCGTCTGCGCATCGTCGGCATCGACCTCCGCGACCCCGCCCAGGTTGTTGCACTCGCGGATTCCGTTGCCGCACAGGGTCCGCTCGACATCCTCATCAACAACGCCGCGCAGACCGTCCGACGCTCCCCCGGTGCCTACGGCGCTCTGGTTGACGCCGAGTCCGGAGCACTGCCCGCCGGTGAACTCCCTGATGTCCTGACCTTCGGCAAGACGAGCGACGCCCACCCCGCGGCTCTGGCCGGATCGCTGTCGGACGTCGCAAGCATCACCTCCGGAAATCTGTCCGCCGACGCGGTCAGTTCGCTCGCACTCGTCGCCAAGTCGGCTTCACCCGATCGCATCGAGCAGGGCATCGCCATCGACGCCGGCGGGCTGCTGCCGGACCTCGCGCACACCAACAGTTGGGTCCAGACCGTCGAGGAGGTCGATCCGATCGAGCTTCTCGAAGTCCAGCTCTGCAACTCGGTCGCGCCCTTCATCCTCGTTTCACGCCTGCGCCCGTCGATGGCCGCGGCAGCTGCGCGACGCAAGTACGTCGTGAATGTCTCCGCCATGGAAGGCCAGTTCAGCCGCGCATACAAGGGCCCTGGCCACCCGCACACCAACATGGCCAAGGCAGCACTGAACATGCTGACCCGCACCAGCTCCAAGGAAATGCTCGACGACGGCATCCTCATGACCGCCGTCGACACCGGCTGGATCACCGACGAACGCCCGCACTTCACCAAGATGCGGTTGGCCGACGAAGGTTTCCACGCGCCGCTCGACCTCGTCGACGGTGCAGCCCGCGTCTACGACCCAATCGTTCAGGGCGAGTTGGGCGTCGACCTGCACGGCTGCTTCCTCAAGGATTACAAACCCTCGCCGTGGTGATGGGCGGCACCCCGTAGTGGTGACAGGCAGCACCTAGGCGCCCCGATGTGGCGATCTCGTCACCGCCAAACCCCCGTGTCGAGTAGCTCAATTCAGGTAGGGCACAGCATTGCAGGCGATAATGGACTGCGAACCTGCTCACCGACTCGGAGGAACCATGACGATCGCCGTCGTACACAAGGACAGCCCGGAAGGCCGCGCCGCAATCGTGGCCGCCGCACGGGAATCCGTGGGTCGAAGCGAGGAACTGCTGGTTCTGCACGTCCTGGACGATGTCAACATCGGGGACACGGCCGACACCGGAGACACCGAGGACGATCGGGCCGCTCTTCGCGGCGAGATTCAGTCAGCGCTCGACGCCGGTGGATTCTCGGAGACGAAGTGGGATCTGCGCACCACCGAGCACGACGGCGATCCGGTGACCGCGCTCGTCAACCTGGTCCACGGCGCGGGTGTCGATCTCCTGATCGTCGGAACACGCCGGATGTCCCCCATCGGCAAGTTCCTCCTCGAACGCCCGCTGCAGCGTCTCCTGCTCGAAGTGGAGGCTCCGATCCTCGTCGTCAAGGAACCCCTCCCCGCCGAGTGACCTCGGTCACATCACTTTCGAGTGCGCGTTTGTAGGCTGGCTCCATGACTGGAACCTCGCCCGCCCGAGAACTCGACATCATCGTCTACGGAGCGAGCGGCTTCGTCGGAAAGCTACTCGCCGACTACCTCGTCAAACACGCTCCCGAAGGCACGAAGATCGGCCTCGGTGGCCGCTCCCTCGAGAAGTTGGCAGCCACTCGCGCCGATCTGGGTACCGCCGCTGCCGATCTCCCCCTGATCATCGCCGACGCCGACGACGCCACCGCATTGAAAGCGCTCGCGCAGCGAACTCGGGTCGTCGCCACCACGGTCGGCCCGTACGCCAAGTACGGTCACACCCTTGTTCACGAATGCGCCTCCGCCGGAACTCATTACGTTGACCTCACCGGTGAGGTGCTGTTCCACCGCGAGAGCATCGACGCCAACCATGAGCTGGCGGTCTCGACCGGCGCAAAGATCGTCCATTCCTGCGGATTCGATTCCATCCCTTCCGATCTCGGAGTTCACGTCCTCCACGAGAAGGTCACTGCCGACGGCGCCGGTGAGCTCACCGACACAACGCTGGTGGTCACGGCGCTGCGCGGCGGAGTGAGCGGTGGCACGATCGATTCGCTTCGCAATCAGATCGACGTGTCGAAAGACGATGCGCGCCTAAGGAAACTCGCGGCCTCGCCGTATTCATTGAGCCCCGATCGTGACCGCGAGCCTGACCTCGGACGACAGAGCGACGTGAGCGTGGTCGACGGCAAGAAGATCGATCCTTCGTTGAAGGGTTGGAAGGCACCGTTCGTGATGGCGTCGTACAACACACGAGTCGTCCGTCGCAGCAATGCGCTACGAGAGTGGGCGTACGGCAAGAAGTTCAAGTACAGCGAGGTGATGAGCGTCGGCTCCTCGGTGGTGTCACCGGTAATCGCGGGCGGTGTCGCAGTCGGCCTCGGCGCGCTGGTCGCCGGACTCGCCCTTCCTCCGACACGTTTCCTTCTCGACAAGGTATTGCCTGCACCCGGCGAGGGCCCGAGCGAGAGCACCCAGAAGAAGGGGCACTTCACGCTCGATGTGTTCACCACGACCACGACCGGCGCTCGATACACCTCACGAGTGAAGGCGAAGGGCGACCCGGGATACAGCGCGACGGCGGTAATGCTCGGCGAATCTGCGTTGTCATTGGCGAAGGACCACAAGGATCTCCCCCCGGCTACCGGCGTTTTGACTCCAGCGACGGCGCTCGGCGACGTCCTGGCCGAGCGTCTACGCAAGGCCGGTTTCGAGATTTCCGCGCGCAAACTCTAGACAGAACGAATTTCACTTGATCGTTTCAGCTCTTCGCGCCCGATTATCGCAGCTCAGGGCGCGGACAGCGGTGGGAATACTCCCAGGTAACATTGATGTTGGTTCATGGCATCCATATGTGGTGCTCCGCTTTCGGAAAAGTGAGGCTATTCATGACTGAGCGCGTTCAGGTCGGCAGTCTTCAGGTTGCCAAGGTTCTCTACGACTTCGTGGTCGAGGAGGCTCTTCCCGGCACCGGTGTAGACGCCGAGACGTTCTGGGCCGGCGCCGACAAGGTCATCACCGAGCTCGCACCGAAGAACCGCGATTTGCTTGCCAAGCGTGACGATCTGCAGGCTCAGATCGATCAGTGGCATCGCGATCATGCCGGCGCTCCCATCGACGCTGCCGCATACAAGGCGTTCCTGCAGGAGATCGGCTACCTCCTGCCGACGCCTGCCGAGTTCTCGGTCACCACCGCGAACGTCGACACTGAGATCACCTCGACGGCCGGCCCGCAGTTGGTCGTGCCGATCCTCAACGCGCGCTTCGCTCTCAACGCGTCCAACGCCCGCTGGGGTTCGTTGTACGACGCGCTGTACGGCACCAACGCCATCTCGGAGGAGAACGGCGCCGAGAAGGGTTCCGGCTACAACAAGGTCCGCGGCGACAAGGTCATCGCCTGGGCGCGTGAATTCCTCGACGCGGCAGCACCTCTCGCGTCGGGGTCGCATGCAGATTCGACCAAGTACGTGATCGAAGGCAGCGAACTGAAGATCACGTTGGCAGACGGTACGGTCACCACCCTCGCCCAGCCGGAGAAGTTCGTCGGCTACCTCGGCGAGAAGGACGCACCGACGAGCATCCTGCTGCTCAACAACGGATTGCACGCCGAGATCCAGATCGACGCGTCCTCCCCGATCGGCAGCACCGACGCCGCCGGTGTCAAGGACGTCGTTCTCGAATCGGCCGTCACCACGATCATGGACTTCGAGGACTCGGTCGCCGCTGTCGACGCCGACGACAAGGTTGTCGGTTACCGGAACTGGTTGGGCCTCAATCGCGGTGATCTGTCCGAGGAGATCAAGAAGGGCGCCAAGTCCTTCACTCGTACGCTCAACGGCGACCGTAAGTACACCGCCGTCGACGGCAGCGAACTCAGCCTGCACGGTCGTTCGCTCCTGTTCGTCCGCAACGTCGGTCACCTCATGACCAACCCCGCGATCCTCGATGCCGACGGCAACGAGGTCCCCGAGGGCATTCTCGACGCTTTGATCACCAGCACCTGTGCAGTGCACGGCCTCTCGATCAGTGACGCCAACGGCCCGCTCGACAACAGCCGCACCGGCTCGATCTACATCGTCAAGCCCAAGCAGCACGGCCCCGAGGAAGTTGCCTTCACCACCGAACTGTTCGGCCGCGTCGAGCAGGTCCTCGGGCTTCCCGAGAACACGCTCAAGGTCGGCATCATGGACGAGGAGCGTCGCACGACAGTCAACCTCGCTGCCTGCATCAAGGAAGCCGTCGACCGCGTCGTGTTCATCAACACCGGCTTCCTCGACCGCACCGGCGACGAGATCCACACCTCCATGGAAGCCGGCGCGATGGTGCGCAAGGCCGAGATGAAAAAGCAGAAGTGGATCGGTGCGTACGAGGACTGGAACGTCGACACCGGACTGGCCTGCGGCCTGCAGGGCAAGGCGCAGATCGGCAAGGGCATGTGGGCCATGACCGAGCTGATGGCAGACATGCTCGAGCAGAAGATCGGCCACCCCAAGGCCGGCGCCAACACCGCGTGGGTTCCTTCGCCGACCGGCGCAACGCTGCACGCGACGCACTACCACCGCGTCGACGTGTTCGCTGTTCAGGACAGCCTGAAGGGCAAGCCGCGTGCGAGCGTCGACGACATCCTGACCATCCCGCTCGCTCCCAGCACCGACTGGACGGACGCGGAGAAGAAGGAAGAGCTCGACAACAACTGCCAGTCCATCCTCGGCTACGTCGTCCGCTGGATCGACGCGGGTGTCGGCTGCTCCAAGGTTCCCGACATCCACGATGTCGCGCTCATGGAGGACCGCGCCACCCTGCGCATCTCGAGCCAGCTGCTCGCCAACTGGCTGCGTCACGGCATCGTCAGCGAGAGCGACGTTGTCAGTGCACTCGAGCGCATGGCCCCGGTTGTCGACCGTCAGAACGAGGGCGACGCCGAGTACCGCAACATGGCACCTGATTTCGATTCCAACATCGCGTTCCAGGCTGCCAAGGAACTCATCCTCGAAGGCGCGAAGCAGCCCAGCGGATACACGGAGCCGATCCTGCATCGCCGCCGCCGCGAGTACAAGGCTGCCAACGCCTGATTTCACCTTCTTCGAACTCGAAGCTGAACCCGAACAGCCTCGGCACCGCTACCGGTGTCGAGGCTGTTCGCGTAGGCCCCGAAGATTCGTCACTAGACTGGCCGAGGACACAGTCCGTTCAGCAGACATTCTTCGAGTGACCAAGGTAGGGCAAGGTACGTGGGCGAACATCGCGGCGGGTCAGGCGCCAGAGGTATCAGCAAGGGGCCGATTCTCGTCGTCGTGCTGATCGTCTTGATCGTTGCAGGCTTCTTCGGGTGGAAGGCCCTCAGCAACCGGATCGACGATCAGGGCCAGCAGGCAGCAGGTACGTGCGTCGAAGGCAACAAGACACTCGACGTCACCGCGGATCCGTCCATCGCCCCACAGATCGAGGAACTGGCCAAGCGGTACACCCAGACCTCTCCGGTCGTGCGCGATCACTGCATCACCGTCGTGGTGCACGGTGCGCCGTCCGCGTCGGTCTCGACGGCACTCGAAGCCGGTCCGGCGGCATCCTGGGACGACGCAGCATTGGGACCGCGTCCCTCCCTGTGGATCCCGACGAGCTCGTTCGAACTCGCGCCGCTGGCGGGCAAGGCCGTGATCAACGGTGATCCTCGCTCGCTCGCGAGTTCCCCGATCGTTCTGGCAACCGGCCCCGAGACCGCGGCAGCATTGGCCGGCGCAGCATCGAGTTGGAAGTCATTGCCTTCCGATCTGACGGTCGCCCTGCCGGTCGGAAGTACCGAAACCTCGATGGCCGCACAGGCAATCGCTGCCGACGTCGCCGATGCGGGTGCCGGTCCGGTCACGACGGATCAGGCGAAGTCCGCGCAGGTCAACGCTGCGCTCAGTGCGCGGGCATTGCAGTTCCAATCCTTGCCGACTCCCCCGACGTCCACCGCCGAAGCCCTCGGAGCACTGAGCGCCGGAACACCGGATTCGGTGAAAGCCGTTCCGGCCACGGAACAGTCGATAGCGCAGAGCGCGAACGCGGCGATGACGACGTACTCCCCCGCCGGCGCAACGCCAGTCGCGGACTATCCGGCGGTCATCGTCTCGGGCAGCGGAATCGACGAAACCGCCTCGCGCGCAGCGGCACAGTTTGCCGATTTCATGCGTGAGCCGAATCAGTCACAGTTGTTCGTCGGCGCCGGTTTCCGGGTCGAGGGTCAAGACCTTCCCGATCTCGGTGCGGTGTCTCCGGCCAAGATCTCGTCCACGTTGAAACCGGCTTCGGCCGAAACCGCAGCTGCGCTCGGTGACATCGTCGCCAATCCGGTCTCTCCGCGTAGTGCCACCATCCTGATGGACACGTCGGCGTCGATGGGTACCGACGACGGTGGCACTACCCGCTTGGCGAATGTTGCCTCGGCGGTGAACGCCCAATTGGGTCGCAGCCCTGACGCTTCGGACATCGGCCTTCGCGAGTTCAGCACGGGCACCGACGGAAAACCGTCCGAGCGCATCCTGGTTCCGGGCGGTTCACTGTCCGAGCCGAATCGGCGTGCCACCATCACCGATTTCCTCAACGGGCTTCGAGCCGGCGGAAAGACCTCCAAGTACCCGGCGCTTGCCAGTTCGTACAAAGCCGCGGTTGACGGTTTCGACGCGGGACGAGTCAACTCGGTGCTGCTGATCACCTCGAGTACACCTGACGAATCCACCACGACGCGAGCCGAACTGCTCAGCGCGATCGCCGCTGCGGGCAATCCGTCGCGTCCGGTACAGGTCGACGTGATCGTCGTCGGTGCGGGCGACGACGTCTCCACACTCCAAGACGTCTCGGATCGGACCGGCGGAACCTTGGTTCGCGTCGATTCGACGTCCGACCCCGCTCTCGCGGCCACAGTGACCAAGATGCTGTCCTGATGGGGCGCGTCGCGGTTTTTGCAGTCCTTCTCGCCATTCTGACCTGGTTCCTGCACCGCCGACTCGTTCGCGCCACCGGCATCCCGAGGCGATGGGCTCGTCTTGCCGACACTGCGCTTGTCGTCTTGGCGGTCTCGACGCTCATCGGGGTCGGCAGCGGCGAAATCTTCCCGACGTCCTGGGCGCGACCGATCGGATTTCTCGGATGGGTCTGGCTGGCTTCGTGGCTGTACCTGATTCCCGGACTGCTCGTGATCGGCCTGTTTGCCGGGATCAGTCGACTACGTGCACGCCGGACGGATACCACGACCGAAGTCGACCCGGCCAAGCGTCGTACGTTGCAGTTGGCTACAGCAGCAGTCACTCTCGCGGCGATCGGCACCGCCGGCTACGGCGTCTACGAGGCGTCGGGCCCCAAGATTTCACGCGTCCGCGTGCCGCTTGCTCGCCTGCCCGAGGGCTTCAACGGATACCGGATCGCCTTGATCACCGACCTGCACGTTGGACCGGCCCGCGGGGTCGACTTCACCCGCAAGGTGGTCGAAATCGTCAACGCGCAGAATGTCGATCTGATCGCGATCGGCGGCGATCTCGTGGACGGCACCGTCGCAAAAGTTGCTCCCGATCTTGCTCCGCTCGCCGATCTTCAGGCGCCGGACGGAATCTTCGGAGTCAGCGGAAACCACGAGTTCTACGCGGACGACGGTGGCAAATGGCTCGACGTGTGGGAAACATTGGGGATCACCACACTTCGCAACAGTCGCGCCTCGATCCAGCATGACGGCGACACCATCGACATCGTGGGCATCCACGACTACACGTCGCCGGCCCCGTACGAGCCGAACCTTACTGCCGCGCTCGCAGGTCGCGATCCGAATACTTTCGCCTTGCTTCTCGCGCACGAACCGCGTCAGGCGATCGAGGCGTCCGAGATGGGTATCGATCTGCAGCTGTCCGGGCACACTCACGGCGGTCAGATGTGGCCGCTGAGGTATCTCGTTCCGCTGCAGCAGCCTTCGGTGCAAGGCTTGGACAAGGTCGGAAACACAGTGCTGTACACGACGCGTGGCGCCGGGGCTTGGGGCCCGCCGGTACGCGTCGGCGCACCGCCGGAGATCACCGTTCTCGAACTCGTACGCGAGAGGTGATGATCTCCGGCGGGCACACGCCTTAGTTGCCTGCGAACGCTTCGATCGGCGGGCACGAGCAGACCAGGTTGCGGTCGCCATGTGCACCGTCGATACGACGCACGGACGGCCACACCTTCGGGCGAGCCTTGCCTCGCGGGAAGACGGCGATCTCACGCGAGTACGGGTGATCCCACTGCGCTGCAATGCTTCCGGCAGTGTGGGGAGCACCGCGTAGCGGGTTGTCCTCCACCGTCCACTCGCCGGCGCCGACGCGATCGATTTCGCCGCGAATAGCGATCATCGCCTCGCAGAACTCGTCGATCTCTTCGAGGTTCTCGCTCTCGGTGGGCTCGACCATCAGTGTGCCGACCACGGGGAAGCTCATGGTCGGTGCATGGAAACCGTAGTCGGCCAGACGCTTTGCCACGTCGTCGACGGTGACGCCAGTGTCCTTGGTCAACCCACGGAGGTCGAGGATGCACTCGTGCGCGACCATGCCGTTCTCGCCGGTGTAGAGAACCGGGAAGTACTCGTCGAGTCGACGCGCGATGTAGTTGGCCGACGCGATGGCGGTCAGGCTGGCGCGGCGCAGGCCCGCAGCACCCATCATCCGGATGTAGGTCCAGGTGATGGGCAGAATGGACGCACTGCCGTACGGCGCTGCCGAGATCGTTCCTCTACCACCGAGTTCGGGGGCCATCGGGTGTCCGGGCAAAAACGGCGTCAAGTGTGAGCGCACACCGATCGGGCCGACGCCGGGTCCGCCGCCGCCGTGCGGGATGCAGAAGGTCTTGTGCAGATTCAGGTGGCTGACGTCGCCGCCGAATCGGCCCGGACGGGCAAGGCCGACAAGCGCATTGAGGTTGGCGCCGTCGACGTACACCTGGCCACCGGCGTCGTGTACCGCTGCGCAGATGTCGGAGATCTCATGCTCGTAGACACCGTGTGTTGAAGGGTAGGTGATCATGATCGCGGCGAGACGCTCGGCGTGATCGGCGATCTTCGCGCGCAGATCGTCGACGTCGACGTCACCGTTGGGACGGCAGGCGACTACCTCGACGCGCATCCCGGCCATGACGGCAGACGCCGCGTTGGTGCCGTGAGCACTCGACGGGATGAGGCAGGTGTCGCGGTGGTCGTCGCCCCGGCTGAGGTGGTAGTTGCGGATCGCGAGCAGGCCCGCGTACTCCCCCTGGCTGCCGGCGTTGGGTTGCAGGCTGACGTTGTCATAGCCGGTGACCGCGACCAGCCAGTCTTCGAGATCCTTGATGATCTTCAGCAGACCGGGTGCATCCGACGTGGGCGCGAACGGATGGATCGCGTTGAACGCGGGCCAGGTGATGGATTCCATCTCGGCGGTCGCATTGAGCTTCATGGTGCACGAACCCAGCGGGATCATGCTGCGATCGAGGGCGATGTCCTTGTCGGAGAGCGCGCGCAGGTAGCGAAGCATTGCCGTTTCCGTACGGTAACGGGTGAAGGCTTCGTGCTGCAGGTAGTCGGAGGTGCGCTCCTGAGCAGCCGGAACCGAATTGCCCTCGGCTTCGATGGCGACAACAGCATCCTCGATCCCGAACGCGTCGAGCACGGCAAGGACGTGGTCGGCGGTGGTGGCCTCGTCGCAGGAGATACCGACATGATCGGCATCGACCAGACGCAGGTTGATCCCGGATTCCTTGGCCGCAGCGACAACGCTGGCCGCCTTACCCGGAACCTGAGCCAGCACAGTGTCGAAGAACGAATCGTGGACTACGGTCACGCCGCCCTCGCGCAGGCCGTTTGCCAACGCGTGTGCGCGGGCAGCGACGCGCAACGCAATCGCCTTGAGCCCCTCGGCGCCGTGGTAACTCGCGTACATCGCAGCGAGGATCGCGAGGAGCACCTGCGCGGTACAGATGTTGGACGTCGCCTTCTCACGGCGAATGTGCTGCTCACGTGTCTGCAGCGCGAGGCGGTATGCCTTGTCTCCGTCGGCGTCGATGGAGACGCCGACCAAACGGCCGGGCAGCTGACGCGCGTGCTTGGAGTGCACGGCCAGGTAACCGGCGTGCGGTCCGCCGTACCCCATGGGAACACCGAAGCGCTGGGTGGTGCCGAAGCACGCGTCCGCACCGAGTTCACCCGGCGAGGTGATGAGCGTCATCGCAAGAAGGTCGGCGCCGACGGCAACTAGCGCGCCGCGCTCGTGAGCTTCCGCGATGATCGAGGTGTAGTCCACGACGCGTCCCGAAGCGCCCGGGATCTGGGCGATGACACCGAAGAAATCACCCTCGGGCAGTCCGGCAGTGAGATCTGCGGAGACGATCTCGATGCCGAGCGGCTCGGCGCGTGTCTCGATGACGGCGAGGGTCTGCGGATACAGGTCCGCGTCGACGACAAAGCGTGGGGACTTGCTGCGGTTCGCGCGGCGCAGGAGCGTCATGGCTTCGGCAGCGGCGGTGGCCTCGTCGAGCATCGACGAGTTGGCCAGTTCCATGCCGGAGAGATCGGCGACCATGGTCTGGAAGTTGAGGAGGGCTTCGAGGCGGCCCTGGCTGATCTCCGGCTGATACGGGGTGTACGCGGTGTACCAGGCCGGGTTCTCGATGATGTTGCGCAACAACACCGGCGGCGTCAACGTGTCGAAGTAGCCGAGGCCGATCATCGACGTCGCGACAGTGTTCTGGGCTGCAAGTGCAGTCAGTTCGGCAAGTGCCTCGTGCTCCCCAACCGGAAGCGGCAGAGCGTCGAGTCCGGCCGCGATGCCGTTCGGGGCAGCGTCGAGGATGACGGAGGGAACGGCCTTGGTTGCCAGTTCGTCGAGTGAATCGACACCGACGAGTTCGAGGATGCGCGCGAGTTCCGCGGCGTTCGGACCGACATGGCGGTCGGCAAATATACGGCTTGCAGCGTCGATCACGACAACTCCCAGACAGATCGGAGGATCAGGACACACACCGAACTGCGGTGCGTTCCTCCCCCTCTGTCGCATGCTCGATTCCCGAGCGCCTGAGAGATTCGGTAGTGATCCGCCGATAGACGGAAGCCACAGCCTTTCCCCGTCGGCGGGTGGGTTGTCCCACCGCTTTCCAGAGGCGTCGGAGCCCGTACGGTCCTTGGTGCCTGAGAGATTGACGGGGAGGTATTGCTCCTTCGGCGCCCTGATCCCGCTCACGACTGACCTTTGAGACAAAGACTGAAACAAAGACAAGTTCGGTGAATCGGTATCCGAGGCTCTCCCGTACGCCGGCGACGCAGGCCCAGTCTAGTTGACCGAAACGCCTACCTGCACCGTGGCATCCTCCAAAGAGATGTGACGTGCGTTATCCGGTTTTGCGGCTGGCGCGATTCTTGCGTCGCGAAGCCAACTCGTCTTCCGGGTTGGGATCGCTTTCGCCGCCGTCAGCCCGCTCGGCTGGGAAGTCGGCGATCGTTCCGGTGAGTTCACGCATCGCTCCACTGACTGCGATGCCGAATACGCCTTGCCCACCCTGAAGGAGGTCGACGACCTCTTCGGGGGACGTGCATTCGTACACGGTGGTGCCGTCGGAGAACAGGGTGATGTTGGCAAGATCGCGGACGCCGCGCTTACGGAGGTGATCGACGGCGACGCGAATGTTCTGCAGTGAGATGCCGGTGTCGAGCAGACGCTTCACGATCTTCAGAACGAGGATGTCCTTGAAGGAGTACAGACGTTGGCTACCGGATCCGGCAGCGCCACGGATCGACGGAACAACCAACGACGTCCGTGCCCAGTAGTCGAGTTGGCGGTACGTGATCCCGGCGATCTGGCACGCACTGGGTACTCGATATCCGACGAGGTCGTCGGGGATGGAATCGTCCGGGAACAGGCCTGGCTGCAGCTCTTCGGAAGACATTTCTGCAGTCGGCTCGGCACTATCGGCTATGCCCGTTCCGCGCTCATTCGACTGTTCTTCCACTGCCGTCTCCCTCTCGCTTCGCCATCATGTAACCAACCTGTGCTATCAGCAGTCACGAGAATCCCGTGCCGACCGAACTTTCAGATGTGAATCCAAGGCAGGTAATTCCATGAGTGGACTTACCCAGAGTACGCCTCGATCGACAAGGCGAGAAGATCTCCACCGCACGCAACGGTAAGACCACGAGGGTGCTCGGTCAACGCAACACGCCGACCGAGACTCAACCTCTACTTGAGAGTTGAAGACTAAAGCCTGATTACGGACAAACAGGACTAACCGTCAGTGGCTTTGAAGTCGTCCGGCGAGATGGTGTCAAGGAATTCCTTGAACTTCTCGACCTCGTCTTCGCGCTCGTCGGGAATGACCAGACCGGCCTCGGCGAGAACAGCCTCCGACGCGAAGATCGGAACGCCGATGCGCAGGGCCAATGCAATCGAGTCCGACGGACGTGCCGAGACGGTGGTCTGCTCGTCGAAGACGAGATCCGCGTAGAAGGTGCCCTCTTGCAGGTCCACGATCCGCACTTCCTTGAGGCTCCGACCGAATGATTCGATCAAGATCTTGATCAGGTCATGAGTCAGCGGTCGCGCCGGCTCGACTCCCTGTTGTTCGAGAACAATCGCGGTAGCTTCGGTTTGCCCGATCCAGATCGGCAGGTACCGATCGCCGTCGGACTCTCGCAGCAACAGGACCGGCTGATTCTGAGGCTGCTCGACACGAACTCCGATCACACGCATTTCGCCCATCGAGCTTGCCTCCAACCTGACGTGATCCAGCCGACCGACTCCGATGCGGTCGTACTGAAATTCTATTCGAGTGTGCCCCGCTGATCGAGGAACTCAGCGATCGAGACTTCCCCGAACCGCCGACTTGACCAGACATGTGTGCAATGTCAGCGACAGCGCAGCCAGTTCCCGGACCATTTCCTCGGCACGATCACGTGCTCCGGCGTCACGACCCTTGGCAACCGGTCCGGCGATCTGGGTCACGAGTCCCGCTTCACGATCAGCAGCCAACTTGAACGCCCGCAGATGACGAACCTCCAAGCCGTACTCGGACATCGCCTTCGCGGTGCGCGCCAGCGTCACGGCGTCCTCGTCGAAGAAGCCCGCTGCGCCGGGAACGACCAAACCGGTACGGATCAGATCGGTCAGAAACCGATCGTCGATGTCGGCGCGAGCGAGAAGGTCCTGACGACCGACTCGAACTTCGCGATCGACCCGGAAAGCCTCGGGTGAGACATCGCCCGTAGCGATCGACAGGACGCGAGCACGACGAGGCGCAGGAACTTCTGCACTCACCGTCGCTGCGCCGCTGTCGATCGCTTCGAGTTGTTCTTTGATCACTTTGAGCGGCAGGTACTGATCGCGTTGAGCGGTCAGCACGAAGCGAAGACGCTCGCAGTCCTCGACAGAGAATCTGCGGTATCCCGACGGTGTCCGTTGTGGGCTGATCAAGCCCTCGGACTCAAGGAAACGGATCTTCGAAATCGTCACGTCGGGAAAATCTGGACGCAACCGATCCAGCACGGAACCAATCGACATTCCGGGCTGGCTCTGCTGCCGCACTGCCGTCATTAGCTACCCGCACCTGCTGACGACTCGCCGACCTGCGAACCGCCGGCACGAGGGCCGGTGAGGAACACCAGACGGAACTTGCCAATCTGAACCTCGTCACCGTTCGCGAGAACTGCCGAATCGACAGGCTCACGGTTGACGTAGGTGCCGTTCAGGCTTCCGACGTCGACGACGTGGAAATCTGCATCTTCCTGACGGAACTCGGCGTGACGACGGCTGACGGTCACGTCGTCGAGGAAGATGTCGCTGTCCGGGTGCCGACCTGCCGACGTCGTCGGCTGATCGAGCAAAAAGCGGGATCCTGCATTCGGTCCCCGCTTGACCACCAGAAGGGCGGCTCCGGCGGGAAGGCCTTCCACGCCCGAAACCGGCTGCTCGGCGGCCGGTGCTGCAGAGGAGGTGTTGTCGAGCTCATTGAGGAAGTCCGCACGGAAAACCGAAGTGGTCTCCGCCGGCGACTCCCCATAGCCCGCGTCGTTACCGTTCTCGCTCACTGTTTCTCCTCCTGGGTCAATCATCCAGATCATGAATCACTGGACTACGCAGTGCACTTTCTTCACGAGCATCTTTCACAGTCACGTTCGATACGGCCCTGCGCCCCGACTCGGCACATGCGTACCTAACGACCGTACCCTGCGCAGACCGCCGCGTGCAGCGAGACAGGCCGCGACACAACACGAGTTGGCCGGTCCACGCGCAGGTTTTCTACTCGGACGTGAGTCCCTTGTATGCCTCCGCGTCCAGCGTTGCCGCGAGTGCGGCGTCGAGTGTGGCCTCGTCGGCGACCTCGAGCTCGACCAACCAACCCGTGTTGTACGGATCGGTGTTGACGAGGTCAGGCTGTCCGTCCAATTCACCGTTGGCTGCAAGAACTTTCGCAGTGAACGGAGCAAAGATGTCGGAGACGCTCTTGGTCGACTCGACCTCACCGAGCGATTCACCGGCGGTCACGTCTTCGTCGACAGCGGGAAGCTGGACGAACACGACGTCACCGAGCTGCGACTGAGCAAAGTCGGTGATACCGACTCGAACTGAGGTCGGGCCGGTCCGCTTCACCCACTCGTGCTCCGCGGTGTAGCGCAGATCGGTAGGTGTATCGAGCTCACTCACAGTGGCTTCCTTTCACAGGCCGTCCGAAAGTCGGACGCAAAAGATCAATTTCCGGGTTGAGCGTATTGGCGCGGATTCAATTGTCGCAAGACGGAGATCGTGACCTGCTGCGATTGGTCGACTGAGGAAGTTCCGCCGTTGCGTGCGACGTTGTCGAAAACGCCTCCGGGAATGTTCAACGCTGCTGCCAACGTCGGTGGATCCCCGATCGCGGTCACAGTGTACGGCTGCTCGATCCGGGTTCCGTCCAATTCGATCTCGCCGCCGCGCCCACTCACCCACGAGTTCACGCCGATACGAATGGGTTCGCCGTTCGCACCTGCGATCGAGATGGCTTCGGCCCCGGCAGCACGTAGTTCCTGGATGAGATCGAGAATCACTTCGGAGCCGACGCCCCCTGCTGGATCCGTCAGGGTCATCGTCACACCCGGTCCGGTAGCAGGAGCGGTCCCCACCTGAATGGAGAGCGAGGTCAGCCGCGCCCGCGCCTCGTCGAGCGCTGCGCCGGTGTTGCCGCCGGCTTCCAAAGTGGCAAGCGATTCCTGAAGATTCGCGACTTCCTGCCTCAGCGCGGCTTCACGCCGATTCAAGTTGTCGAGAACCACCAGGAGGTCGGCAGGGCGCGCGGCGTCGAGTGAATCTCCGGCCACGGTGCTGCGTACCTGTGTGGCAATCGCGACACCGAGCACACCCAGAAGCACGGCGGCGAGGATCGCGAACACCACGTTCGTGCGATGTTTCGACGGCGAACGCAACTCGTGACGACCTTCTCCCGTAGTCGTCACTGGTGGTTCTTCGGGGTCAGTCGCTGCGTGGTCGGACATGGCTCACGCTCCGAACAGTCGTCGTCGCAATGCCGCTGCGTTGCCGAAGATCCGGATACCCAGCACGACGACGATTGCCGTCGAGAGTTGAGTACCCACACCCAACTGATCGCCGAGCCAGACGATCAACGACGCGACGAGCACGTTGAAGACGAAGGAGACCACGAACACCTTTGCGTCGAATATCTCGTCCAGATACGCGCGTAGTCCGCCGAAGACGGCGTCGAGTGCCGCAACGACAGCAATCGGAAGATAGGGCTGGATGACGTCGGGCACCTGCGGGCTGAAAACGACGCCCAAGACGATGCCGACGACCAGTGCTGCGAGTCCGTACAGGGCGGAACCGGCCTTCATCGAACTCCTTCTGTCACTTGGGTTCTGTGGGTTCTGTTGCCACCCGGACCGCACGAGGCGTCGCGGGCGGCAGTGTCAACGATTCGTCCTCGGCCACTGCGAAACCGACTCCGTACAGTTGCGAGACGCTCGACATTCTCACGTAGGCGTCGCTGACGACGAACTCTCGCTGCAGCGCGCGCGTGTCGCCGATCGCCTCGACGCGGTACGGCGAGAAGACAGGTTGGTTGTCGACGAGCATCGCGCCGCCCGCCTGACGGATGGTCACCGTCGGCCCGATTCGCACGCCGCCGACGGCGATTGCCTCCGCTCCGCCAGCCCACAGGGCGTTGACGACGGTCTGCAGATCGCGATCGAGGACAACTGTCTTACCGCCGACGCTGCGCTGGGACGCATCCGAGAGGTTCGGGCGCCCGGCCGGGTCAGTCAACGTCACCACCAGCCCCTCCCCGTGAACGGCTTCGGCTCCCGCGCCGGATTCGACCGCTCGCAATTGATCGAGGACCGCGCTGCCTCTGGCATCGCCTTCGAGCGCCACGCCACGGGCGGCGTCGACGTCGCCGCCGAGTGAATCGCGGGACGCGGCCAGCGAATCGATTCGATCCTCCGCGTCACGGACCTTGGCGACCAACTCGCTTCGAACCTCCTCGGTGCCGGTCACCTGCTTGGTGGCCTGAACTGCAGAGACCGTGACGATGAACCCGATCAACAGTGCACCGAGGGCCAGCCACGGCCCCGTCTTCGAGGATCTGTTCGTCGTGTGCTCGTGTTGGCGTTCGAATGCCGTCGCTTCGTAGCCCGGATCGAGATGTTCGGTCATGAGCGACCGAAGCAGCGACGGTACCGGGTTACGACGGACGTCCTCCCCGGTCGACTTCATCGGCGCACGACCTCGTGCGTTCGCGCAACGTCAACGGCTTTGAGCACGTAGATCGCGGCAGTCCACACGTACAGGACGGTTCCCCAGATCAGGAAAGCGAAACCGAAGGCATGGGTGAACGGTCCGATGGCCCAGTCTCCGTGTCCGGCAAGAATCAAGGGCAGCGCGAACATCAGGAGGAAGGTCGCAGCCTTGCCGAGGTAGATGACCTCGGGCGGCGGCAGTCCACGCCGGCGGTAGATCGGCAGCGTCAACGCGAGTAGAAGATCACGGCCGATCAAAATCGCCGCGACCCACCAGGGAATGAAATCGCGGGCGACGAAGGTGACCAGCGTCGTGACGACGTAGAGACGGTCGACCAGCGGGTCGAGAAGCGCTCCCAGACGCGAGGTCTGCCCGAGCACCCTGGCCAACTTGCCGTCGAGCCAGTCGGTGAACCCGCTGAGCATCAGCAGCGCCAATGCCCAGCCGTCCGAGTGCGTGACGAGCAGCAGGTAGGCGAACAGCGGCAGAGCGAGTAGACGCACGATACTGAGCACGTTGGGAACAGTGAGAATCCGATCCGTGGGGACCAGTTCTTGTTCGCCAGAGTTCACTGCACACACCTCGCGTCTTTCGATTGCCGTGCGGCCAGCTTTCCACAGCACGACGGACTATTCGCCGAGGCGCCGTAGCCCGAACTGTCCCGAGCGTGTCGAGCTGACCTTATCGCCAGGCGAACACCGGCTGCTCGAGGTTGTCGATGCGCGTGTTCCGTCCGTTCAGCACTTCGCGGAACTGATAGATGACGGCTCCGGTCGGCGCATGGATCAGGCTCGTTCGGAAAGGCCATTGGATCACCGGGTTCGGTGATTCCTCGATGGTGACGAAGCGCGAGTCCACGTCGAGTTCCTCCGACGTCACGGCATACACCTGGGCCACCTCGTCGGAATTGGGTACCAGTCCCCCGATGTCCTCACCGGACCAGACGACGAACGGTCGGATCACAAATCCCGAACGGGTGACGTAGTCGTCGAGCCGGCCGATGATGTTCGACTCAGGGACGTCGACGCCCAACTCTTCGGACAGCTCCCGAACCGCTGCTTGTTCGGAAGACTCACCCGGGTCGACGCTTCCGCCTGGCAACGCGAACTGACCGGGGTGAGCGCGCATCTTGCTCGGCCGCTTCGTCACCGGGAACACGGGTGTTCCGTCCGCAGTCCGCATGACGACGATGACCACCGACGCCGAGCGCCTTCCGTCCAATTCGACCGACCGAGGTTCGAAAGCGGCAAGTGAGGCGACCAGGTGGTCCCGATTCAGTAAATCTCCGTTCACCATGGCTCGACAGTAGCGCCACGAGACTGAGACCCCCAGCCAGTCTCGTCCATTTTGACCGCTTCGCCTGATTATCGGTCTGTATTCCTGTCATGCTGAACAGGCAGAATCCACCGTGCGGCATGGCGAGAAGAGAACCTCGATGGCTGAGCAGTCCCAGACCCCCACCCCGCAGACCGACCAGAGCGCGCCTGGCGCGCCGAATCGGGCCTCTCGCTTTGCCTCCGACGCGCTGAGCGTCCTGCGGCGCGTGCCGTTCACCTCGATCGTCGTGCTCACCATCACCGTCGTCGGGATCGCGACCGGCGCCTTGTGGAATCACGTCCGTACCTACTCGTGGTTCGACGACATCGCCTACGGAGTCCCTGCCTTGCAGGAAGGTAAGTGGTGGACTCTCGTCACGGGTTGGTTCTTCGGATTGACGCCGGGTCAGTATGTTTCGATCATCGTCGTTTTTGCCTTTGCGGTCGGCTGGTGCGAGTGGCGCCTGGGAACCAAGAACGCGGCCATCGTCACGATCAGCGGTCAGTTGGCGGGCGAACTGGGTGCATCGCTCCTCCTCTGGGCGGGCAGCCACACCGATTGGGATTGGGCTCGCAACCTCGCCACCCACCGCGACGTCGGCGTCACCACCGCAATCATCGCCGCACTCGCCGCGACCACCGCAACTCTGCGCTCGCCCTGGCGAATGCGAGTGCGCGCCATCCTGTGCGCGTACATCGCGATCGCCTTTCTCTTCGAAGGTCGCCTCGCCGACGTACAGCACCTCATCGCGGTCGCGATCTTCCTTCCGGTCGGCGAAAAGTTCTTCGGTGACGGAGAGCGCGGGTTCATCCCCCGAACGCGACGCGAGATCCGTCTGCTCGGATTCATCGGCCTGCTCCTGATCGGAGTGGTCGAGATCGCCGTGTGGTTGTTCCCCGGCAGTGGACCCTTCGGGCCGACGGAAGCCGAAACCGGTTCGGGCTGGACCGCATTGGTCGACGTGATCATCGTTGCACTGATCGCGGATCAGTTGCGACGAGGTCGCCGCTGGGCCTGGTGGGTTGCCGTGGTGTTCGGCTCTCTGACGGTCTTGGCCACCGCCCTCGTCCTCGGTTCGGTCATCTTCTTCGACTACGAAAGCGCCGGAGCCGTCACGGTCGGTACCGCGCTGCTCTGGCTTCTCGAACTCATCTTGTTGATCAAGGGCCGTCACGCTTTTCACGTGCCGATGCGGCGCAAGATTCGAGGCGGACCGCTGTCCGGGAACGATCCTCGCGCCACTGCGCGGGAACTGCTCAAACAGCACGGCGGCGGAACCATGTCGTGGATGACGACGTGGGACGGCAACAGTTACTACTTCGGTGAGTCGGGTGAGAGTGTCGTTGCATTCCAACGGCATGTCGGTGTCGTCGTGGTGCTGGCCGATCCGATAGCGAGCCCCGAGCGACTTGCCGCGGCGGTCGACGAGTTCACGACGATGTCCGAAGCCAACGGCCTCACTCCCTGCTTGTTCTCCGTAGGAAAGGAAACAGCCGATGCCGCCACACGGCGGGGGTGGCGCACCGTTCAGGTCGCCGAGGACACGATCGTCGACCTGCCGGAATTGCAGTTCACCGGAAAGTCCTGGCAGGACATCCGCTCGGCGCTCAACAAGGCCAAGAAGGACGACATCACCTTCCGGATGACAACACTGGCAGACGAGCCGTTCTCCGTATTGGCTCAGGTGCGCGCTATATCCGAGGAATGGGTGGGCGACAAGGGACTCCCCGAGATGGGGTTCACCCTCGGCAGCGTCGAGGAGGCGCTCGATCGCGACGTCCGGGTCGGTTTGGCCGTCGACCCGACGGGAAGTATTCACGGCGTCACCTCGTGGTTGCCGGTGTACGGCGAAGGCGGCGTGGTCCGGGGTTGGACGCTCGACGTCATGCGTCGACGCCCGGACGGCTTCCGGCCGGTGGTCGAGTTCCTCATCGCATCGTCGGCCCTCGAATTCAAAGAACAAGGTGCCCAATTCGTCTCACTGTCCGGCGCGCCGCTGGCCCGCAGCGACGACGGCGCCGACGCCGCATCGATGGACCGCCTGCTCGACATGCTCGGAGCCGCGATGGAACCGCTCTACGGCTTCCGGTCTCTTCACGCGTTCAAGAAGAAGTTCAAGCCGAGATACGAACCCGTTTTCCTGTGTTTCCGCGACGAGGCCGACCTGCCTCGAATCGGAATCGCGCTCACGCGTGCTTACCTTCCGGACGCGACGGCTCCTCAGCTGATCAAGCTCGCCACCAGCAAGAGCTGACGCCGTGCGGTCCTGGTTCGAGCACACGGTCGTCGACACCGGCAGACTCCCGCTGTTCTTCCTTCTGCTCGCCTTTGTCCTGACGTTCCTGTTCATTCGGTTCAGCGTTCGAATGATCCGAGCTGAGGTCTCGTGGTGGCCAGGCAATGTCACGCCCGGTGGAATGCACATCCACCACATGGTTTTCGGTTTGATGATGATGCTCGTGTCCGGCTTTGCCTTCATCGCTCTGGCCGACTATCACACGCCGATCGCCAACTGTGTTCTTGCGTCGGTGTTCGGTATCGGCAGCGCGCTGGTCCTCGACGAGTACGCACTCGTGCTACATCTGCGCGACGTCTACTGGGCCGAGGAGGGTCGCTCGTCGATCGACGCGGTGTTCGTTGCCATCGCGATCTCGTTCCTTTTCCTTCTCGGAGTCCACCCGATCGGGTTCGCCGGAGAGTTCGACCCGTATGAGCAGGACCGTAGCCTGGCGACGTTGATCGGCGTTGTCGTCGCGATCGTGATCCAACTCGGACTCGCCGTGATCACGTTGATGAAGGGCAAACTCTGGACCGGCTTGATCGGACTGTTCTTCACCCCACTTCTGTTGGTCGGAGCAATTCGGTTGAGTCGCCCGGGTGCGCCGTGGGCGCGTTCGCGTTACCGCGACAAGCCCGCCAAGATGAGCCGGGCAGTCGCCCGTGAGCAGCGGTATCGCGAGCCGATGATCCACGCGAAGATCTACGTTCAGGAAACGGTGTCGGGAAGTTTCGGTTCCACTCCCCCGACCCCACCACCGCTCCCCGTCGTCGACACCACGACGCCTACGACGAAAGTCGGACTATCACGGCGGCTTTCGGACAGAATTCGCTGGCGCCGAACTCGCCGACGATTACGAACAGTCCCGGTCTGGCGCCTCCCCGTGATCCTCGTCGTGCTGTCCGTCGTCACCGCGAACATCCTCGTCGGAATCGACGGAGACCTGGTGAGCGACGGCGACGTCGGTACCATTTCCGAGGGCGTGGACGCCGGGGCCACCGCAACGCTGCTCAGCGTCATCGCCGGCGGGATGATCACTCTCACCGGTCTGGTGTTCACCGCCATCACCCTCGCAATGCAGTTCGGCGCCTCGCAGATTTCGGTGCGGGTGGTCCCGATGCTTGCGCAACAGCGAGTGATGCGGTGGTCGATCGGCATGTTTCTGGCCACGTTCGTCTTCTCCTTGATCATTGCGCTCGATCTGGCGCTCGATTCGGAGAATTCCTCACCGACCATCTCCACGGCGATCGCACTGCTTCTGGCATTGGCCAGTGCGATCCTGTTCATCGCGTTGGTGGCGAAGGTCGGGTCGATCCTCAATTCCAGTCGGTTGCTGCGTTGGATAGCGGCCCAGGGTCGCAGCGCGACGATTCGTGCCTATCCGCTGTACGAGGACTTACCTTCCGGCGCACCGAAACCCAGTCAGCCGCTCCCCCTCCCCCAACCGCGCGAGTCCGAAACCTCCGAGAGCGCCGACGCACTGGTGATTCGCCTGCGCCACCTCTCACCCGACGGCCGGATTCTGCTGGCGATCGATCTCGCACGACTGCAGCGGTTGGCGAGCCGCTGGGACGTCTCGGTCGAGGTCGTCCCCAGCATCGGCGAGTTCGTCGCCCAGAACGCGCCCCTCTTCGAGGTACGCGGACCGTCGCTGAAGGTACGTCCTGATACCTTGATGTCGTGCTTGATCTTCGGTGACACGCACAGCCCGGTCGTCAGCCCCGGTGCAGCGCTTCAGTCGATCGTGGACATCGCGCTCAAGGCACTGTCACCCGCCATCAACGACCCGGGCCGAGCCGTGCAGGCTCTCGACCACATCGAAGATCTTCTGGTACTTCTCGCCCCGCGGGTCCGCTTCGACACGTCAACCTCGGATCTCACGCTGATCCGAGGGCAGCAACGCACCTGGACCGATTACGTGTCCGTCGCCACCGACGAGATCCGGCACTTCAGTACCAATTCCGCGCAGGTCCAGCGCCGTCTACGCGCGGTATTCGCGACCTTGCTCGAAGCCTGCCCGCCGGACCAGCACCCTCCGCTACTCGAGCGCGTCGACGCACTCGATGCGCAATTGACCCGAGAATGGACCGGCGCACTCGACCTTCGGCTCGCGAGTGTGGCAGATCCGCAGGGATTGGGCTCCGAAGCCGGGGCGACCGGAAGAATTCACCCGCTGATCATCGGGTCTTCGGAACTTCCAGACGAACGTTCATCCGGGCAGGCCGAGTCGCGTTCCCAGCCAACCTAATTGACTCGCCAGTCCAGCCGACCACACCTGGAAGCTGTGTCCTCCGTCGACCTCGGCGTACTGGACGTCCATCCCTGCGGCTTTTGCGGCTTCGTAGAGCGTTTGAAGACCTGGGCGGTAGTCGTTGTCCTGTTTGCCGACCACGAACACTCCGGCGCTGTCGGGGAACTTCTTCTCCCGGAGCAGATCCTGCGGATTCACTGCCACGAACGCGGCTTCGTTACCGCCGAACGCTGCATCGACCGTCTGCTTCCGATCACCGAGGGTGGGTTCGATCTGACCGGACAGATCCAGGAACGTCGGATATACCGCGGGGAAGTTCGTTGCCATCTGGAACGCGCAGGTACCGCCGTAGGAAAGTCCCCCGATCGCCCACTTCCTCGGGTCGGGATCCACCTGGAGGTTCCCGCGCACCCAGTCGGGGACATCGCGCGAAAGGTACGTTGCGACGTTCCCGAGTTGGGAATCGACGCAGAGCGGATTCGCCAGTTCCGACCCGGTCCCGTCAGCAACGACGACAACGGGAGCCAAGCCCGAATGCGCAGCGGCGTAGGCATCCATGGTCTGGACGAGACGTCCGCCCTGTAGCCAGTCCTCGGGCGCGCCTGGTTGGCCGGCAAGCAGTACCAACACCGGCAACTCCGGTCGTGGGTTGGTGAAATACGCGGGCGGTAGGTAGATCTCGGCGTCGCGGGCGCTGAATCCGGAGACCGTCCCCGCAATCGTGACCGTGCTGACCTTGCCGGCCGACGGCATGTCCGCTGGAGCCTTCCATTGCGAAACCGGTACCGCCCCGTCCTTGCCGTCGTCCAGGTCGGCGAGTGAAACCTTCTCCGCGTCCGAGAGTCCCAGCGCTGTTCCCAACGTCGGATACGACTGGAACTGCAGATTCACGTGAGCCGCGCTCGACACGACCACCAGGAGCACGGAGACCACGGTGAGCACGCGGCCGTCGATCCGCGTCGCCGCAAAGACCCGCGAAACACCCAGCAGCACGCCGAGAATGCCCAACCCGATCCACACGTAGACCGGACGGGCAATCGGATCGGGGAACGGGTGCCACACCTTCTCGATCAGCCAGTACAGCACGAGAGTGATCGCAATTGCCGCGACGATGCAGACCGGAATCGAGATCAGCACGTGACGCCTCGATCTCGAGAAGATCAGCCACAGAAGTGCCAGAATTCCGAGCACCGTCACCACGGGCGGAACCGGGCCCGTGACCAGCGACAGATCCGTGATCGTGTGCACGTCGTCTCCCGTCGCAGCCCTGTTTAGACAATATCCAAGAACAGGACATTTCGGAGCTGATGGCGTCAGATCACTGCGTTCGACGCCTGGGCACGTAGGTCTCGGGCCAGGTGATCCCGACGCTCGAGAACAAGCCTCCGCAGCGACGCGGGCGCCTCCGCATTGGCCTGGATCCAGGAATCGACAGCAGAGGTGTCTTCAGCTGCCGGGAAGAGCCCGTTCACCAACCGTCGCGCGATCTCGATGCTGCGTTCGGACCACCACTTCCCCAGGGACGAGAAGTACTCGACCGCATATCCCTCGATCAACGACGGGTCCGTGCCCGAACGGAATCCGGCGATCGTCGCATCCAGGCGGTCGTTCGAGAGTGAGGCATCGGTGGTCGCCGACGCCCAGGCAGCCGCCTTGGTCTCGGCATCGGGAATCGACGCCGCGGCGCGGACGTACGCCGTTCGACCCGCTGACGTGCTGTCCTTGCTCAGCTCACTGTCAAAGTCGCTTACACTCGCATGCCCGGTCGCGGACAGGGCGATCCACAATGCCCACCGCAGATCAGGATCGAGAGCCAGTCCGACCGGTCCCGGGCACGTGCCGTCGAGTATCGACCGCAGCTCGCCGGCACGAGCATCGTTGACCGCTGCTGCGGCCGACAGAGCCCGTGCCCACGCCAGCTGTCTTCCGGACTCCGGTTCGGCTTCGAACACCGCCTTCCAGGTCGTTTCCAACCAGCCCGCACTGACATTGGGCCGCAAGCTTTTCGGAACGTAGTGAAGAACCGCGTATTGGGCATCGGTCAGGATCGCGCTGAGAATCGCAAGATCTGTCTCTGCGGGAGCGAATCGTTCCACCATGTCGAGGTATCGGAACACCGAGAGCTGCGCATCGCGCACCGAGTTCCACAGCGACGACCAGATCACACCGCGCGCAAGCGGATCGCTCACGCGGTCCAGGGACGCCTCGACCGTGGACAGAGATTCCGCGTCCAATCGCACCTTCGCGTAGGTGAGGTCTTCGTCGTTGAGCAGTGTGAGCGCTCCGGGCGGAAGGTCAACCGACGTGCGGGATTCGGTGATGTCGAGTTCGACGCGTTCGGTGCGAACAAGATCTCCGGACTCGTTGTAGTCGTAGATTCCGACTGCGAGCCGGTGCGGCCTCGGGTCCGTCTGGACCAGGTCTGTTCCGTCGAGCGACAGCGTGGACACTCCGGTGGTCTGCAACCAGATTCGGGCCCATTCGCGCACATCACGTCCAGAAGTCTCCGCGAGCACGTCGAGCAGATCAACAAGCGTGGTGTTCCCGAAGGCGTGGGCCTTGAAGTACCGTCGTGCCGCTTCGAAGAACGCGTCACGGCCGACGAAAGCCACGAGTTGCTTGAGGACACTAGCGCCCTTGGCGTAGGTGATTCCGTCGAAGTTCAGCTTTGCAGCTTCGAGATCGACGATGTCGGCGACGATGGGATGCGTGGTCGGCAGCTGATCTTGGAGGTACGCCCACGCCTTTCGCTTGATGGCAAATGCTACCCAGGCATCGGTGAAGCGAGTGGCTTCGGCGCTGACCAGCGATCCCATGAAGTCGGCGAAGGATTCCTTGAGCCACAAGTCATCCCACCAGACCATGGTCACGAGATCGCCGAACCACATGTGCGCCATTTCGTGCAGGATCGTGTTGGCGCGACGCTGATGCTGCTCGTCGGTTGCGGTGCCGCGGAACACATACGCCTCGGTGAAGGTCACCAGTCCCGGGTTCTCCATGGCGCCGAGGTTGTACTCGGGGACGAAGATCTGGTCGTACTTGCCGAACGGATACGGATAGTCGAAGTGCTCGGCGTAGAAGTCCAGCCCCTGACGGGTGATGTCGAAAACGTTCTCCGCATCGAGGTGTGGAGCCAACGACGCCCGGCACAGCGCACCCAACTCGACAGTGAGTTCGCCGCGACTCCACGACGACGCCACGCGGTGATACGGCCCGGCCGCGATCGCGCTGATGTAGGTCGAGATCGGCAGCGTCGGGGCGAAAGTGACGCGTTGCGCACCGTCCACGGAGAGAGTCTGGGTCGCGGGCTGATTCGACAGGACTTCCCAGCCGTCAGGTGCTGTCACCTCGAATGTGAAGGGCGCCTTGAGGTCCGGCTGCTCGAAGCAGGCGAAAACACGCCTGGCATCGGCAGGCTCGTATTGCGTGTACAGATACGTCTGATCGTCAGCGTCGTCGACAAATCGGTGCAGCCCTTCGCCGGAACGGCTGTAGTGGCCGTGAGCTGCCACTCGCACGACGTTCGATCCGCCGAGTCCGCGCAGCACGATCCGGGACCCGTCGTACTCCACCGGAATCGACGCACCGTCGACGTCCACGGAATCGACTGCAGCACCGATGAAGTCGAGCCACGTGGACTCCGCCGACGACGTCAGATCAATTGTCGTGACGGTCGAAAAGGTCTTCGCGGCAGAGTCCGCCGCCGATCGCAGATCCAACTCCACCCGGTACCTGGTGACGTCGATGGTTCGAGATCGTTCGGCGACTTCGCTTCGATTCAGGTTCGCAGTACTCACGCACTCGATCCTGCCAGGCCGCGCGCGGCGATGTGAGCCGCAGTGTGCCTATCCCTTGAAAGCGCCCTGCCAGACGGTGTCGAACGGCGTGTGTGCCGAGACGCGGCCTTCGATGCCCGCCGTGACGAACTTCTTGGCCAGAGCGACGGCTTCTCCCACGTCGGCGCCCTTTGCCAGTTCGGCGGTCACTGCGGCGGCCAGCGTGCAACCGGCACCCGAGACGCGCTCTTCGCCGACCTTGGGGGCGGAGAGAACCGTCACGTCGGTCCCGTCGAACAACACGTCGACGGCGTCGCCACCGGCGAGTTCGACACCACCCTTTGCGAGCACGTACTTGGGTCCGAGGTCGTGGATACGACGTGCGGCCTCGATGAGGTCGTCCACGCTTTCGATACTGTCCATTCCGGCGAGGGTGCGTGCCTCGAACAGGTTGGGTGTGACGACGGTGGCGAGCGGGAGGATCGAATCACGAAGTGCTGTATCGGTATCGAGAGCCGCGCCGGGCTCCTGGCCCTTGCAGATCAGGACCGGGTCGAGGACGACGTGGCGCCAGGACTGCCGACGCAGACCCTCTGCCACAACCTCGATCGTGGCGGGAGTGCCCAACATGCCGATCTTGACGACGTCCAGGTCGTGAGCCGCAGTGGCAGCCTCGATCTGATCAGCGATCACGTCAGGAGCGATCGGCACGAAGCGATGACCCCAGTTGTTCTTGGGATCGAACGAGACGATGCATGTGGTGGTCGCTACGCCGTAGACGTCCAATGCCTGGAACGTCTTCAGGTCGACCTGCAGGCCGGCACCGCCAGTCGCTTCGGACCCAGCGATGACATAGGCGAGGTCAACCACAGCACAATCTCCTTCTTCGGACTTTCGAAACGTGCGTGGATGGCCACGAACGCGGGGCCCAGTTTATCAACCGTTCCGACGTCTGGTTTTCGGCTATGCGGGCACCGGAGTTCCCCACGCGACGTCGTTGTCCTCGTAACCGAAGGGTGGACCGACGAACTCGCCGCCGCAGGTGATCAGCGCGAGGGTTTCCGGTCCGTCGAGGCTGTTCAATCGCTCGACCGGCAGCTCGCCGTCCTTGCCGTAGTGATCGACCGCATCGATACGGTAGTTCCAGGTCTGTCCCCCGGCGCCCGCCACGGTCACGATCGAGCCGATTTCCAGTGTCGAGAACTTCTTTCCGAAACCGTCACCCTGATAGATGTCGTTGATGTGTCCGGTGATCACCACGGTGCCCGCGCCCGAGCCCGGGAATGCCGAATCTGCCCACCATCCGATCTCACTGACATCCTCGGGCGGAATGAGCGAGCCGTCTGTCGTCGTCTTGATCGACAGAACGTCACCGGTGCTGTCGACTATGCGAAGCGTGGTCGGGACATCCGGACCGTCGACCACAGCGCGAATCTCTGGCGGCAAATCTTGTTGGCCGGTCGCGAGGACGCGGGTCGGCGAGTCGCCGTCGTCGGAACATCCGCCGATCAAGAGCATTGTCGCCACTACTACAGCGGCCCATGTTCGACGGACCGTGAATCCAGGTGCCGCTGTCACGGGCGAGAAGTCGGGCCGGACGGAATCTGGGAAATTGGTACTCGGCTTCCGACGTCACGACCGGGAAGTGCGTCACCGGAATCCCCACCGTTCCCACCGGAACCGTCACCACCGCCATTCCCGCCGCCGCTCCCATTCCCACCGCCGGGGCCCGGGCCGGGGCCGGGGCATTCACCTCCCGGATCGGTGGTGTCGCCTGCCAAGACAATCTTGACTGCCGAGAGGTTGACCGTCTGGTTCTGTGCCACTTGTCCAGGAGTTGTGACGTCGAATGCAAGCTTGGCACGAACCGGAATGACCGAGCCGTCGTCGGCATCGGTGACCGTTGATCCTGAGCGACCGAGATCTTGGGTCAACGTCATTCTGGAGATCAGATCCTGATCTCCGGTCAAGCCGGCGCCGTCGATCCGAAGGGTCCCTCGGACGGGACTTCCGTGGGCTCTGATCGTCACCGCTGCGCGAAACTCGAGAATGTCTCCCGGCACTGTCCGCCAAGCCTCGATCGAGTTGATCTTCGTTCCCGGCGAACCAGTCGAGATGTCGTACCAACCGTCGATCACTGCCGGATCAAGTGACATCGAATTGTCGTTGATCTCGGGAGTGCACGCGTGGGTGAGTGCGACTGGTGCTGCCGATCCCACCGCGGGAAGTGCCGTCGATACAACAGCTGCCAAGACGAAGGCCGTCGCGGAGATGCCCGCGGAACGCCTGCCGAAGATCGTCATTCTCTCGCTACTCTTTTCCGCGGACCGTAGCTTCCGGTCAATTCAGTCAAAATACCAGTACAGCTGGACAAATAGGTCGAATTCCGTGCCGAATTCTTCTTGTTTTCTGTGAACTTCGGTTACGAGCAATTCCTCCGCACACGCGTTCCGGCAAGGGGTACATCGCATCAACAGGGGCCAGAAGTTACATTTCGCCCGCACATCGGAGCAGAACGCACTGATTTCTCACCGAACCGGACCGGCATTTCCGTTTCACGACAGTCGGCCGGTGGAACAACGATCGGTACAACGTGCCGGGCACGTGTCCGGTCACCCCTCCGAATCAAGGGAAACCGCCATGTCGGATACAACGTCAGTCAAGCAGGGTTTCGCGGTAGGAACATCGATCGGGGCAGCCGTCATCTTGGTGACGGTCGGCATCGTGCAGTTCTTTCAAGGACTCGCTGCCGTCGCCGAAAACGAAGTGTTCGTAGTCGGGATCGACTACGTCTATCAATTCGACCTGACGACGTGGGGTTGGATCCATCTCGTGCTGGGCGCGCTCGTCGCTCTCGTCGGTCTCGCACTGTTCACCGGAACGGCGTGGGCGCGGGTATCGGCAGTCGTGATCTGTGCGATCTCGATCATCGCGAACTTCTTGTGGCTGCCGTATTACCCCTGGTGGTCGACTCTCATCATCGCGCTGAACATCGTCGTGATCTGGGCTGTGTCGACATGGAAGCCCACCCAGACGACGCACGCCGCTGCGCATGCACCGACAACGCCGACTCAATCTGTTTGAGTTGAAAGCATGTGTAGGTGGATGGCGTATTCGGGAGAACCGATACTCGCCCATGACTTGCTGTTCCGACCACAGCACTCGCTGATCGACCAGAGCCTGCATTCTCAACTCGGGGCAACGACGACGAATGGCGACGGCTTCGGAATCGGTTGGTACGGGGAGGGGCCCCAACCAGCAGTGTTCAAGAGCATCGAACCCGCGTGGAACGACTCGAACCTGCGCGAGGTCACCTCTCAACTGCGCACCCCTCTCATGTTCGCCCACGTGCGCGCTTCGACGGGAACTGCGGTGCAGCGCAGCAACTGCCACCCATTTCGGCACGGCAATTGGTTGTGGATGCACAACGGTTCACTACGCGGATTCCACGACATGAAAAGGGAATTGGTGACTGCCATTGATCCGTCGCTCTTTCCGGATCTCGAAGGATCGACGGACTCGGAAACCTTGTTCTTCCTCGCGCTGACGTTCGGCCTGACCGACGATCCGTTCGAAGGTGTCGCGAGGGCCGTTGGATTTGTCGAGCACACGGCTCGCTCGCAGGGTATCGACGATCCGGTCCAGATGACCGTTGCTACGTCGGATGGCGTCTCCACCTGGATCTTTCGCTATTCGAGCAAGCACCAGTCGAGATCGTTGTACTTCTCCACCGAGATTTCCACGCTGCGCAAGCTCCATCCAGAGGTGGAAGCCCTGCACCATCTGAGCGAGGAGACCCGAATCGTTGTATCCGAGCCTCTGCGCGACCTTCCCGGCGCCTGGAACGAGGTTCCCGAATCCGCCGCAGGCGTCATCCGGCCCGGACGGGACGAGATGCGGAACTTCGCGCCGATCCCACCCGCCTGAGTTTGTCACACAACCAGCATAGCTGTGAAATAGCTTACATTCGAAGCGCTTTCACGAAAATTTAGAAAACGAAAACTCGGCGCGCTAGTCACGCGAGAGGATGAGCCGGAACGCCAGGCGAGCCTTCTCTGCGTCCGGAGTGCCACCGGTGAGCAAATCGTTGTAGATGAACGACTCACCCACGCGAACCAGCAGATATGCCATGTCCTCGACGGGCAGGTCGGGCCGAATCTGCTCCGGTATTTCGGCTTCGATCAGCCTCCGCACGGATTCGACCATCGTCCCCTGAATCGGCCCGAGTCCAGTAGTGAGTATGCATAGCGCCTTTTGCGGCTCGCGAGTCAAATATGCCCGGAAGAATTCGGTCTCGATCGTCGCCCGCGCATGGTAAGTGAGGACGTCGACAACCCTTGACGCTCCGCTTCCGCCGCACTCCGCGAGGCCCATTCGCCACGTTCGACGCGCCAGAGAATCGAGCACGTCCCCGGTAATCGTGTCGCGATTCCCTGCGCGCCGGAACAACGTAGTCCGATCCACGCCCAACTCGGCAGCCAAAGCATTCACATCGAGCGGTTTTCCGGCTGCGAACTGTCGGCGGGCAGCACTCAACGCCTCCGCGCGAACGTCACGTGTCTCGGCCATGCAGTGAATGTATCCCTGACGACGTGCTGGTCGGTAGCCGGAGACAGCGAACGAGAGCCATCAACGACAATCGTTGCAACATTCATTGACTTTGTTGCAGGTGAGTGTTTATGGTTCCCCGGTACGTGATTCCAGTCACAACAATTCAGTTGTTTACGGAGGAATGCGATGAACGATCACCAGTGGACGACTCGACGATGAGCCCACTTCTGCAAGTCCGAGATCTCACGGTTGACATTGGGACAGAAACGATTTCGAACAGGCTCCTCGACGGAGTGAGCTTCGAGTTGGGAGCCGGCGAGGTCACCGGCCTCGTGGGCGAGAGTGGGAGCGGAAAGACACTGACCGGACTCGCTCTGCTCGGGCTCTTGCCACGCACGGCGACAGTCAACGGAAGTATCCGCTTCGAGGAACGGGAACTTGTCGGCCTGCCCGCCGCCGAGTTGAGGAAAATACGCGGTCGCGACGTCAGTATGGTGTTCCAGGACCCGAGTTCGGCGCTCAATCCCTCCGTCAGCATCGGTCGCCAGATCGTCGATGTGTTGAAGGCCCACCGCGACATCACGAAGGCCGACGCGGAGGACGTAGCTACAGATCTTCTCCACCAGGTCGGTCTGGCCGACCCGAACAGAACCTTGAAGTCGTACGGATACGAGCTTTCCGGTGGGATGTGTCAGCGGGTGATGATCGCGATGGCCCTGGCGTGCGGTCCGAAGTTGCTGATCGCAGACGAACCGACAACAGCGCTCGACGTGACGATCCAAGCTCAGATTGTCGATCTCCTTCGAGAACTGGCCGAACAACGCGATCTTGCCGTGTTGTTGATCAGTCACGACCTAGCGGTTGTCGCCGAGGTCGCGGATCGAGTAGTCACGATGTTTCGCGGCGAGATCGTCGACGTCGCGCCGCGGGACGCGCTGCTTCGCCGGCCCGCGCATCCGTACACGTTCAGCCTTCTCGAGGCGGCACGATCGACCTTCGAAGACATCTCCTACCGATCACCCAAGTTTCGAGGCGATTTCACCACCAGCGCCCGTGCTGACGGCGTGGGTTGCCGATACGTCGCCCGGTGCAACTACTCCGAGGAGCGTTGCGCATCCGATCATCCACCTCTGATCGGATCACCGGAATCGGCAACGAGATGTCATCGCAGTTCCGAACTCCAGTTGCTCGGACTGGTGAGCTGATGCGCAACACCGACATCATCGTCGATGTTCGGAATCTGGCCGTCGAGTACGGACGAGGGCGCAAAACTCTTCGAGCGGTCGACGACGTCAGCTTCTCCGTGCACAGAGGTGAAACCCTGGCGATCATCGGTGAATCAGGGTCGGGAAAATCTTCGACGGCCCACGCTCTGGCCGGCCTGGTCGGTACAGCCGCAGGCTCCATCACGACGAACCTCGACAGCCCGGCTTTCGGCAAGGGCGGATCGTCCCATCTCATCTTTCAAAATCCCACGTCTGCATTGAACACACGGATGGCCTCTTGGGCTTGCGTGGCCGAGCCGATGGCGCCAGGACGCGTACGCATCCCGCAGTCGTTGCGGCCGAAAGCCGTCGAGCTGTTGCGTCGAGTCGGTCTCGGCGCCGAGCTTGCCGACCGTCTCCCGACCCAGCTCTCCGGCGGCCAACGCCAACGCGTGACCATCGCTCGCGCACTTGCCTCCAAGGCACCCTTGATTCTCTGCGACGAACCTGTTGCTTCCCTCGATGTTTCACTGCAGGAAGAGGTGTTGCAACTTCTTGCCGAGCTCCGGGATGAGCACGACCTCACGTACATCTTCATTTCGCACGATTTGGGTTCGGTGGCACGGATCGCCGATCGCGTCGCGGTGATGTACCTCGGGCGAATCGTCGAGATCGGACCGGTTGCCACGGTCCTGAGGACTCCGTCGCACCCCTACACGCAGGCACTTCTCGCCGCGGCCCCGCACATCGAACTCGAGCGCCGCAGTCGTCGAAAAGCATTGGTGCGCGGGGAGTTACCCGACCCGCGTAATCCACCCTCGGGCTGTCGATTCCGCACCCGCTGTCCGTTTGCGATGGATCGCTGCGCGTCGGAATCGCCGGCACTTCGCGCGGCCTCGAATTCCGCACACAGCTCCGCGTGCCATCTATCGTCCCCGGCCACATCGACCGGCATCTCGAACCTGCCGCAGTAAATGCGTGCCGCGTCAGTCTCCCCATTCCGAGAAGACCAAAGCGAAAGTCCACCATATGAATCCACGTCTGTCTTTGCGATCCCGATATCCGATCACACGCTTCCAGAATCATGGGAAGCGTGGACCCCATATCCTCGTGGCTGCGTTCGCACTTTCTGCCCTCGTGCTCAGCGGCTGTTCGAGCAGCGCCACCGGTACCGCCGGCGGTACCGGACCTGCTGATCCGAACGCCGAACTGAAGGTCGCGACTTCACACGTCCCAGCTTCGCTCGACCCGTGTGCGGGAAACATCGGATACGACATCGACTACCTACAGTTGATGTATGCACCACTGATCGATGCTGAACCTGCCACCCAGAAACTGCGGCCCGGAATCGCCAGCGAGTGGGGTTTCTCCGGACCGGACAACCTCACGTTCGAGATGACGTTGCAGAACGGCTTGACCTTCCACGACGGAACAACTCTCGATGCAGCAGCAGTCAAGGCAAGCATGGAACACTGCTTGAGTCTCGGAATCGTTTCCGTCCCGACGATCAAGAGCGTCGAAGCAACGTCCCCGGATCAGATAAAGATCTCGTTGAGCGCACCTACCTCCGGCTTACCAGGGTGGCTCAACGGCAGACTGGGAATGATTGTCTCCCCCACTGCACTGACAGCGGCCGGGACGGACTTCGCCAACAAGCCTGTAGGCGCCGGGCCGTACACGTTCACCAGCGCAGTCCCGAACAGTTCGTACACATTCAGTCGATTCGACGACTACAAACCGGCAGGTCCTCCAAACCCCCAGCTCGCCAAGATCCAGATCCAGGTGATCTCCAACCCCACAGCGCTGACAAATGCCCTTACATCGAACGCCGCGGATTTTGCATACGGGCTCACACCGTCGAGTGCTCCGATCCTCGAACGGAATCCCAACCTGAACGTCAGTCACGACCCGAGACTCGGAGTTGCGCTCGTAGTGATCAACAACAAGAACCCCGTGGTTAACGACGTCCGGGTTCGTCTGGCGATGCAGTATGCGCTCGACCGCAAAGCAATTGCGCGAGCCGCACTGGACAGCGCGGAAGGTACTGCGGCCTTCGGTCAATATCCTCCCGGTTCGCAGTTCTACGACGAGGAAACCGAAGATGCATGGCCGTACGACCCGGAGAAGGCCAAATCGCTGCTAGCGGAGGCTGGGTATCCGAACGGGGTCACCGTGCGCGGATTAGCAGGCAATCTACCGCCGTACTCGACCAACGCGGTCCTTGTCGGAGAACAGTGGGAGAAGGTCGGCATCAAGGTCGACTTCGTCGAAATGAGTGGACCTCAGGCGATTACGGAGTTCGTCGCACACAACAGCGCGGACGTCTTCAGCGTGGGATGGCCCACGCGAGCATCCGCACCGCTCAATTTCGAAGCCTCGCTGGGTTCGCGGTCGTACTTCCGGCAGAATTCCGTTCCCAACGAGGAGTTGGAGAAGTTGATCGCACTGTTGAACAACACGTATGACGAAAGCGCTCAGCTCGACATCGTCAAACAGATCAATCAAGTCGTGATCAAGTCCGCTGAGTACGTACCGTTGTACTTCACTCCCGACGTGGTCGCTTACACGAAGAACGTCCACGGGGCCGTTCCCGCACTGAACGGCTCCCCCAATCTGACGTACCTCTCGAAGTCATGACGACGACCGTTGTATCGCAAGAGAATTCGTTGGCCCCCGAGCCTGAGAGCGTTCCGACCCGAAACCCTCACCGATCGCCGGTGAATCCTTACATACGGATGATCGGCGTCCGGTTCGCACAGATAATTCCTACCGCGATTATCGCTAGTTTCATAACCTTTGCCCTTATCCGGATAATCCCCGGTGGACCAGCCGAGGCACTTCTCGGTCCGAACGGCAGCGATGAAGCGATCGCGGCACTCAACGAGCGCCTCGGATTGAATCAACCTCTGCTGGTCCAGTACTGGAACTGGGTGGTGTCGGCTCTGCACGGAGATCTGGGAACGTCGCTACAGAACAGCGCCCCCGTCGGCCCACAGATCCTTGCGCGCCTGCCGGCGAGCGCCGAGCTCGTTGTACTCGCACTGTTACTGTCCGCCGTCGTCGCCATACCGCTCGGTGTGTGGACCGCGACGCGGCAGGGACGACGCAGCGATGGTCTGACTCGCACGGTTTCGGGGATCGGACTCGCGGTACCGGACTTCTTCCTCGCTATCGTGCTGGTCGATGTCTTCGCCCTCGGTTTGGGAGTTCTACCGGTGCTCGGCTGGGTTCCTCTCGAGAACAGTGTGATCGACAACCTGAGCCATTTGGTCCTACCAGCAACGGCGCTCGCTGCCGGCGCAGCATCGATTGCGGTTCGGCAGACCAGGGCTGCGATGATCGAGACACTGTCAAGTGACTACGTACGAACTGCGCGTGCGATGGGCATCGACGAGCGGAAGATCGTGTGGCGCTACGCGCTACGAAACATCGTTCCCACGATTGTCACTGTCTATGGATTGCTCGCCGTGGCGATGCTGGGTGCGACGGTCATTCTCGAGCAGATCTTCGTGCTGCCGGGCCTCGGGAGCGCTCTCGTCATTGCGATCGACACGCGAGATTATCCGATGCTTCAAGGCATTGTGTTGTTGTTCGTCGTGATCGTGCTTCTCGTGAACATCCTGGTCGACGTCGCCAACAACATGATCAGCCCACAATTAAGGAAGGGAACGATCTCGTGAGCCAACTCGCGCTGACCACCGCAGGCGAGACCCGCGCCAAGTGGGCTCTCCCTCGACTGCACCCCGGATTATGGCTCAGCTACTGCTTTCTCGGAACGCTGATAGCGGCGTCCGTCTTGGCCTCGTTCGTGGCTCCGCACAGTCCGACCGATCAGAACCTGACCAACACGTTCGCCGGTCCGAGTGCACAGCACCTGCTTGGCACTGACGGCTTCGGTCGTGACGTGCTCAGTCGATTGATCTGGGGAGGACGCTCCGCCTTCTTCGGCGTCGCGATCGCTGTCGCCGTCAGTCTGCTGTTGGGAATTCCGTGGGGGTTGATCGCCGGATATTGGCCACGCTGGATCGGCGCGTCACTCCTCCGGGTGGCGGATGCATTGCTGGCATTCCCAGGTTTGGTTCTCGCAGTGGCTATTACCGGTGTTCTGGGGCCGAGCCTGATCACGTCGATGTCCGCGCTCGGAGTCGTCTATGCACCCACAATTGCAAGAATTCTGGCTGCCGGGGTCAGCGAAACGAGGAACCGAGACTTCGTTCTGAGCGCGCGACTCTCAGGATGCCCTCCGCACGTAGTGCTCCTGCGTCATCTTCTTCCGCACGCAATCGGGCCGGTTGTCGTTCAGGTGACCGTGCTCACCGGCCTGACTTTTCTCGCGCAGGCGGCACTCTCATTCCTGGGGTTGGGAATACAGCCCCCCACTCCGAGTTGGGGCGGTGACTTATCCGATGCGTACCTGCACATCTTGAGTGCACCACAACAGATTCTCCCCTCCGGCATTCTGATTTCATTGGTCGTCCTGGCCGTCTACCGAGTGGGTGATGCCGTCCGGGACCGCATGTATGTCAGAGGGAGATAGCTGGCGTAGAACAACCATCCGACTCGACTGTTCGAAGACCACACCACCAGCATGAAGGAATATCGATGACCTCGATCGCACCAGAAACCGCGCGCCGCGTCTTCCGTGGAGCCGAACCGATACACGGCATGATCTACTTCACCCCTTTCGGCGCGGAAGCATATGCCGCACTGGGCTTTACACACCCTCGAATGGGTTACTTCGCTTCGCGGTCTGCGCCCATGGGCGCAGTAGCGGCTGAAGTCACCATCGCTACGTTCTTCAACTTCAACCCAGCACTGGTATACGCGGTGCTGCCGGAAGCCTGGACAATCGCCACCCCCGAACAGATCCTCACCGCTCGACTCGACGCTGTCGACCGTTCGCTGCGCAAGGCCTGGGGAGAACATGTCGACGGCACCGAAGTTCGCGAAGCTGCCGAACTCGCACGTCGAGCCGCGGAACGCGCCTGCAACAGACCACAAGGGCGACCCCTGTTCGGTGGGCACGCATCATTGCCGTGGCCTGATGAGCCTCATCTCGTGTTGTGGCATGCCCAATCCTTGCTCCGGGAGTTTCGCGGAGATTCTCATGTCGCACTTCTTCACACCGAAGGACTCAACGGTGTCGAAGCGTTGGTAGTCCACGCCGCAACCGGTGATGTTCCTGCTGCTGCTCTGCAAATGAGCCGGGCATGGGACAACGATCAGTGGGCGGAAGGCGTCGCCAGTGTGCGGGCGCGTGGATGGCTCGAAGACGGTCCCGAGCTTCACCTGAACGAGGTGGGTCGTGATCGCCGGCAGAGGGTTGAGCATCAGACTGATGTGCTGGGGTCGTACCCGTACGAAGCGATCGGTGAAACCGGATGCAGTCGACTCCTCGAAATCTCGGAACGTCTCTCCGGTGAAGTGATCGATGCAGATCTCGGATTCCCGGCAGCTCTGGCAGCGCGTCGCCGATTGCGTGCGTGACAGCAAGAGGTGAGTGTCGAACGTGGCTGGTGGTGATACGACGAGGGCATCACCACCAGCCCGTTCACCGAAATTCGACTGAGCCCCGAACCTGCGCAGCGGGTCGTCATCCGAATGAGACTGCCGTTGTGCCGAATCCTCGCGCAGGATGGGTCAAGATGGCTTGATGTGGAAACAGGCACTCGGGTTTGCTTTGTTCGGTGCGACCGTTGCCATCGTCACGGCGGCGCTGACACAAGGATCGTCACAGGCGTCGGCCACGATCACCCTCTTTTCGGGTGGCACGACAATCTCGGGCTTCGCGGGTGAATCGCAATGGGCCTGGCCCATCGAGGCTGCGGTGATCGGCGCCGTTCTGGGCGCGCTGACCGGGCTCGTACTCCACCTCGCGGGTGTGCGAATCTCCGGAGGTCAGGACAATCGAATGCTTCGAACTGTGGTGGCAGGCCTCGTGGGAGTCACGCTTGGGTTGACGCCCCTGTTGGTCTTGATCAGCATGGCATTCACCAGGTCGGTTGACATCGGATGGTCCCCGCTCCTGGTTTATGCCGTCAGCGGTTTCCTGGCCTACGGTCTGGCGGTCGCCGCCGTGTTCGGAGTTCTTCGCGCTGCCGGGGATCGACTTACTACGCGCACGGCGCAGGCGGTGGCGGCGATGCTTCCGGTCGGGGCGTTGGCGGCGACGACTGTAGGTGTCGGTACTGCGTGGAGGCTGGGCTTTTCCACCGCCGCTCCCACCTGGATCGCGGTCGTACTGCTGGTGGTTCTCGTATTGGCCATGACGTTCGTTGCGGCCCGGGCGTGGGCTCTACGGATTCAGCCTCGTGACTTACCAGAAGTCGCATAGGCAGTGGGACGATTGATTCGGACGGGTGCGTTGAGATGAGGGGCGAACGAATCTTCGCGGGACTCGTCGTCGGCCTCCTACTGGGGCTGTTCGGCTACCTGCCATTGGTACTCCTGTGGCAACACTTCGCGGATGTCCCGCAGCCGCAGCTGTATCCGAACCGTTCGTTCACGTCGTTCGGGCCCAACCCACCACCGCTCACCTACTGGATAAGTTGGGCGGCGCCTGCCGCCGTGTTCGTCTTGCTCGGACTTATGACTATTCCCAGTCGCACCGGCCGGCAATTCGCGATGCCATTGGTGTTTGCGTTCCTTCCGGTCGCTGCAATGGTGGCGTGGTTCTGGATCTCGATGGAACTGTTCTTCAGCCCCGACTGAAAAAGCCGCAACGAGGCATGCGCCAGTGGGATGTTCGGACTCGAACGACACGTCACACCGGTCATTCACTACCTGATCCTTCGCTGCCACAACTCCAAAGACGAGGACGAAGTTGTCGACGGTGGTCGCCCGCAGCCCGCGGAGCTCACCCATTACTTTCCGGCGAGCACAAGGGGCGAACGGGAGCAAACGAAGCGTGAGGTGTACCTGAGCTGTGCTGACAACTGGGTCGCCGAGCGCGATTCCGAAGTGGTTAGACTTCTGGGAAGTCCGATTCGGAAATCTGCTGCGCTTCGTTAGTGTCACCAGCATCCCACAGACTCGGAGTTGGAAGTGCTTTGGTCTGTCATGACGCATGTACTACGAGGCGACACTCGAAGCGACCAAGCATTGACTTGATAAGCGACCGATCATAAATTGATCACACTGCGCCGCATTCGAAACACGCGTTCATCACCGCTCACCGACAGTTGACCAACATCCGCGAGTGCACGTCCAAAGTACTTCAAAGCGTCGCAGTCCGAGTTCGGAGATCGACGGCTTTAGCCTGAGTGGTTTCTGAGCGAGAAACATTACCGACCGTTGCGGCGATAAAGTACTCAACTGAAGCATCAGCCACTCAACGGCATTCAGCCCTTGACGAAGGAACATACTTTGGCACCCCAACACGCCCCCAAGCTGAAGGAAAAAGTTGCCGAGAAGTGGGCGACAAGCATTCGAGGACAACTCTTTCCAGGCGAAGAGATTTGGGCCTTGGCCAAGACGAATCAAGTCAGGCCTACGCTGGAGGGATTGGCAATTACGAATGCCCGCGTCATGGCTTTCAGCAGCATCGATGTCGCCACGGCCGGACCTCGAGTGTCCGTGGAGGCAGACAACATCGCCCGCTTCGAAATCGTCAAGAAGATGACCGGCAAACACCTTCACGTCACAGATCTCGGACAGCAAACGCTTCAGTTTGGCGCAATCAATGACGCGGACGTCGACTTCGTCTGTCACTATGTCCATCATCTCGCGTCAGCGGGTTTTCCTCCCGGAATGCGTGAGATCCTCATAACGCGAAGCATGGCCACAACCGAATCTGCGCGCGCACGTGACGTCGGCCGATCCGAAGTGGAAATCATTGGAGCACCGCTCAAGGAAGTCGCGTGGCGAACCATCGACGAACACACAACCCCAGACGAATTGCCCTGGTTCGTAATCAACGCTGGTTCCGCTGGATTCCTTGCTGCGTTCGAAGACCGTCTCATCGTCGCGAAAGTCGGTGGTATGGCCGGCTTTATGACGGGGTCGATGGGTGGTGGTCGAGTTACGTCCTTCCCATACTCCGACATCACCAACATCGAATACAACAGCGGGATGATGACTGGCGTTCTCGAAGTACTGACGCCGAGCTATCAGGGAACTTCGAACCACGACTACTGGAGGTCTGCTGGCGCGGGCCCAAACAAGGCCGGTGCCAGTCCATTCACTCTTTCAAACTGCCTCCCCCTCCCCAAAGCGCAACACAGAATAGCCCTTCCGCGCCTAACCGACCTGCAGAAGAAGATCATCGACTACAAGCGTCCTACGATCAATGTGCAGCACACTCCGAGTTCGATCACCACCGCACCGCCGATAGGTCTAGCGGGAGAACTCCAAAACCTCGCCAACCTCCACCATCAGGGAATACTCGACGAAGCGGAATTCGCCGCAGCGAAACAAGCAACAATTTCGCGCCACTCTACCTAACAACGTATTGCGCATGTGGACTCAGCACCACAGCCTCGTGTCAGAATCAATTGCACTTGAAGGGCACCTCCGCCGACTGAACCCCACCGCGCATAGATCTACCAATGCGGAGTTGAGTGGCGACGGGTAGTAGCGCTCGAGCTTAACGGGAGATGGAGGCGCGGCCACATGTCTTCGCCAAGACCTTCCAATATCAAAGATCTCGCTCGAGCAACGCAAAATTCCTGGCCCGCGGACATTGAATCCCGAGTTCCGACCTATTGCGTCACTCCGCGCCTAGCCCGCACCGAAGCCCGCCCTTGTTGCGCAATGCGATCCCCTGATGCACTGCGGCAAGTACCAATGCCAGCACTGCCGCAGGGAGGCTCCCCACCATCGAGAGCAGAGAAGGCATATCCGAGCTGAAAGCGGTAAAGAAACCCACTACTGCAGCGCAGAGCATTGTCGCCGAGACGATCCAGGAAACTAATGGTCGCGGAATCACGGCTGGAATGACGCACAGAGCCACCGGCAACGCCAGCACCAAGAAGAGCTCCCGCCCGAAATAGTCATGAATCGAGCGGTAGCAATCAGCAGAACTGAGCGGGCCTAGACCTATTTCGCAATCGGTGATCTCGTACAGCGGCCACTGTGCCGTCGCGGATCCTAAGATCCCGGTGGCAACCGCTAGTACAACCCACGCGATCCGAATCCCCGTCATACGAAGAGATCATGCCAGTAGGGAAAATTGTGCGCCGGCGCAGAAATCGGTTGCAACCCAAAATGCACGAAGGAGCGATAACGTCGACGGTAATCGAAGAAGGGACCAACGACGTTGATCGCATTGGGCGCACTGATTCTTGCTACTGCTGCCCATGTCTACGGCGCTCGCCTCGCAGCTCACGGAAACTACGGGTGGAGAATACCTCTCGCGGTGGGACCGTCCTCATCGCGAGCGGCACACCATGTTCGGCGTGCGCAACTCGCAGGTTGGGTTTTGAGCCTGATCGGGACATTCCGCGTCGTTGACAACTATTGGGAGACAGCACCTCTTTTGAGGGCGGGTATCGCAGTCGCTGTACTCGGAATAGTTAACTGCCTGCCGAGTTTGACTGTCACTCTGATGCACAATCGACGGCCGCAACAGGCTTGAAGTTTTCGAGCATGTTTTGTGGAAGGGTGCTTGCATGGCAACACAACCGCATGGCCAGTCCATAACCCCGGCGTGGAAAGTATTCACGGCCATCGGTTTTGCAGGTGTTGTGGGCGCTGCCGTGACGTACTTCCGAGACGGGTCCACTTTGGCGATCATTGGCGGGATGGTCATCCTCGCGATTGGTCTGCCGCTTACTGTCTGGTCCATCCTGCGAATGCTGCGTGAGAATCGAGAACATCGCCTTCATTGGTGGAGAACACCGCCGGTCAATCCGAGGAACGTCGACCTGTCTCGTGCTGTCGGCATTCCGACTACGATATTCGGTGCACTGGCCATCTGGCTGAATACAGCAGGTTCGGCGCCGTGGTGGTTGGCAGCAATCTTTACCGCCATTCTGATCGTGCTCTTCGGAGCAACCGTTGCCGTCCACAATATTCGCCTCAGTCAGCGAAACTGAGCTAGCCTCCCGCGCATGCCGGTTTCTGCGGATGTTCGCGAGCGCCTTCGGTCTTACCTGGATCCAGATGACGAGATCCGGGACGTATTTCCAGCAGACGTTCTGATGAGCGCGAAACCGAGTGTGTTTGCCGTGGTGAGCCGAAAGGCGATCACCGTGTTCTCCACGAGCTTTCGGTCCAGAAAAGTGCCGCGGACGGTCCTTACACGGTTTCCGAGGATGACCGTTCTCGGCCCGGTCGATACTGCATCCACACCGCACTTCACTGCGGCGGGCATTACGTACGAGATCGACGAAGAATATGTTGCAGTCGTGAATGCTGCCGACGCGGAGCTCACGTCACCGCAGGACTTCCCACGAGATCCGTTGCCGAACCTGTGAGGCACATACAAAAAGGCAGTTTCTCATTTCTGAGAAACTGCCTTTTTGATCTTACTTCGGTCGGGCTGACAGGATTTGAACCTGCGACCACTTGACCCCCAGTCAAGTGCGCTACCAAGCTGCGCCACAGCCCGTCCCACGCCCTTGTTTCGGGCGCTTGGAAAGATTACATCAGGGACGGGCCGAAGTACCAATCGGCTGGTCAGAGCCTTTTCGGTACCGATTTGGACGCAGAATCAGCGGCCCTTACGGTCACGCTTCTCGCGCACTCGTACGGATACGCGGATCGGGCTGCCGTCGAAGTTGAACTCTTCACGCAGACGCCGCTCGATGAAGCGGCGGTAGCCGGCCTCGAGGAAGCCTGTGGTGAAGAGAACGAATGTCGGCGGGCGTGTGCTTGCCTGAGTCGCGAACATGATGCGAGGCAGGCGACCACCACGCATCGGCGGCGGTGTGGCCGCCACAACTTCCTTGAGCCAGGTGTTCAGGCGACCCGTGGGGATGCGCTTGTCCCAGGATTCGAGTGCCGTGTCGAGCGCAGGGACGAGCTTCGCCACGGCGCGACCGGTGTGGGCGGAGATGTTGACTCGCTGAGCCCACGGAACGCGGACCAGATCGCGGTCCACTTCCTTGTCCAGCATGAGTCGACGGTCCTCGTCCACGAGGTCCCACTTGTTGAACGCGATCACCAGTGCACGACCCGTGTCGGCCACCATGCTCAGAACACGGAGGTCCTGCTCGGTGATCGGCTCGTGTGCGTCGATCAGCAGGATCGCGACCTCAGCAGCCTCGATCGCGCTCTTCGTACGCAGCGACGCATAGAACTCCGCGCCGCTGGCATGGCTGACGCGCTTGCGCAGACCAGCCGTGTCGACGAAACGCCAAGGGCGCCCGCCGAGTTCGACGATGGAGTCGACCGGGTCGACGGTGGTGCCGGCAACATTGTGCACGACGGACCGCTCGTCACCGGACAGCTTGTTGAGCAAGCTGGACTTTCCGACGTTCGGCTTTCCGACCAGCGCAACACGACGCGGACCGCCGCCGGGGATACCTTCACGCGGGGTTTCCGGAAGCTTCTCCAGAACCTCGTCGAGCAGGTCGCCGGTGCCGCGCCCGTGCGTCGCACTCACGGAGTACGGCTGACCAAGACCCAAGGACCACAGCGCTGCAACCTCGGACTCGGTGCGTCCGTCGTCCACCTTGTTGGCAACGAGGATGACCGGAGTCTTCGAGCGGCGAAGCACTCGAGCGACAGCTTCGTCCGTCGTCGTAGCGCCGACAACGGCGTCGACGACCAGGAGAATGGCGTCAGCCGTTCCCATGGCCAATTCGGCCTGGCGGGCAACGGCCTGCTGAAGACCCTTTGCGTCGGGTTCCCATCCGCCGGTGTCCTGGACGAGGAAGCGTCGTCCGGCCCAGTTCGCCTCGTACGAGACGCGGTCACGGGTAACGCCGGGGATGTCCTCGACTACCGCTTCACGACGGCCGATGATGCGGTTGACGAGCGTCGACTTGCCGACATTCGGTCGACCGACAACAGCCAAGGTCGGGACGGCAATGTGCGCTTCGCCTTCGCCGTCCGCTTCGAGATCGGCGTAATCCCACTCCGATTCCTCGGACCAAGTTCCGTCACCGGCATATTCGGTTACCAGATCGTCGCTCACTGCACTGCTCCAGTTCTGTCGCTGACCACCAACAGCAACTTGGCGATCACATCTTCAATTCCCAATTCGCTCGTATCCACCAGGATGGAATCCTCGGCAGGGCGCAACGGCGACACTGCCCGAGTCGAATCGAGATGGTCACGGCGCTGCACATCAGCCAGCACCGCTTCGTAATTGTCTTCACGGCCTTGGCCGACGTTCTGCGTATTGCGCCGTGCTGCACGGGTTTCCGCCGACGCGGTCAAGAAGATCTTGACGTCTGCATCGGGGAGTACGACGGTTCCGATGTCGCGACCTTCCACGACGATCCGCTCCGCACCGGCCGCCAACTCACGCTGAGTGGCGACCAGCAGGTCGCGAACCTCGGGCACAGCCGAGACCGCGGAGACAGCCTTGGTGACCGCGTCGCCGCGGATCTCCTCACTGACGTCCGCGCCGTCGAGATGCACCTGCTCACTGCTTGGATCGGTACCGATGGACCACGGCAATGCCGCAACGGCAGCGGTGATCGCGGCGGAATCAGCCAGATCGATTCGCTGACGCAGCACGTGCAGGGTCGCGATCCGGTAGATGGCTCCGGTGTCGAGGTAGCGAGCGCCCAAACGCTGCGCCAACGCGCGAGAGACGCTGGACTTGCCGGTTCCGGACGGTCCGTCCATAGCGACTACCAGCGGCATGGACGAATCGGTCACAGGCCGACCGCCTCGTACAGTCCACCGACCTCGCTACGACCGAGGACGCGCTGCGTTCCCGGACGCTGATCGCCGAGAGCGACAACTCCGACGTTGGTGCGAACCAGACGGACAACGGGGTGACCGACTGCATCGAGGAGGCGACGCACGATGTGCTTACGGCCCTCGTGCAGTACGAGCTTGACGAGCGTCTTGCCCTCGTTGATCTCGAGCACGGTGAACGCGTCCACCTTGGCCGGACCGTCATCGAGAGTGACACCGTCACGCAGCTGCTTGCCGGTGCTGCGCTCGACAACGCCGTGAACCGTGGCGAGGTACGTCTTCGGAACCTCGAACGACGGGTGCATCAGGCGGTGAGCCAAGTCGCCGTCGTTGGTGAAGAGGAGCAAGCCTTCAGTGTCGGCGTCGAGACGGCCGACGTGGAAGAGCCGCTGACCCGACTGAACGCGCTCGGAGACGATGTCACCGACGCACGGACGACCGAGATCGTCGGACATGGTGCACTGCCAGCCACGCGGCTTGTTCATCGCGAGGTAGACGAGGTCCTTCTGCACGACGACGCGGACGCCGTCGACACGAACCACTGCGTTCTCGGGGTCGACACGCAGACCCTGCTCGACCACGATGCGGCCGTCGACCTCGACGCGACCCTGGTCGATCAGTTCTTCAGCTGCACGGCGTGATGCGACGCCGGCCTGAGCCAGTACCTTCTGCAAGCGGACGCCGTCGCCCTTCGGCGGGCCGTCGTGCTTGGTGATCTCGGCGTGCTGATGACGTGCCGGCTTGGCGTTGGACACCAACGGGTTCTGAGAGACCACGCGCTGCGGCTTCTCGGTCTTCGGCTTGCCACGCTTGTTGGTCGCCGGCGGTGTGGGAGCTGCCGGGCGCTTGCGCGGAGGTCCGTCGAACTTGGATCCACGAGGTGCGTTCGACCATGCGCCGCCGCGAGGAGCGTCGGGGCGTGCGCCGCGCTGATCGTCACTACGACGGTCGGCGCCACCGCGCGGTGCCCGACGGGCGTCTACGTGGGGGGTACGGCGGTCGTCGCTGCGGGGTCCGCGGCGGTCGTCAGTGCGCGGTCCGCGACGATCGTCGTTGTAACCGCCGCGGCGGTCGTCCGTACGTGCGGGGCGACGGTCGTCACTGCGCGGAGGGCGACGGTCGTCGCTGCGCGGCGGGCGACGGTCATCGCTGCGCGGCGGGCGACGGTCATCATTGAATCCACCGCGACGGTCGTCCGTGCGGGGACGGTCGGATCCGGCGTTGCGGTCGTATCCGGAGGTACTGCGGGAAGTGTTGCTGCGTCCACCACGGGGCGCTTCGCTACGTGCGCCGCGGGGGGCGTCGCTGCGACCACCACGGGGGGCATCGCTGCGTGCGCCGCGGTTGTCGCGGGAGTTGTTACGGTCCGGTGTGCCATCTCGGCGAGCGGGATTGTTCACTTTTTTCCTGTCAGTTTTCTACTGTTTCCCGAGCGTGGTCGGGTCTTTCTCGGTGCTGACGACGGCCGGAATTCCGGTCAGTCGTCGACTTCGGTGTCCACTACCTCAGTGGGCACGTCTGCCTTGTTCATTCTCGCAAATCGCGGATCGGATTCCAGGCTTTCGCTGATGTCGTCGATGAGATCGACATCAGGCAAGAGCGGGGCCAACTCCGGGAGCTCGCTGAGCGAGGCCAGCCCGAGCCGTTCGAGGAACAGTTCGGTCGTGGAGTACCGTGTCGCGTTGGTGTCCGGGTCAGGCCCGGCTTCCGCGATCAGTCCGCGGGCAAGGAGGGTGCGTACCACCCCGTCCACGTTGACGCCTCGTACCGCACTGATCCGCGCACGAGTCAACGGTTGACGGTATGCGACTACGGCCAAAGTTTCCAATGCCGCCCTGGTCAATTTGGTGCGTGCGCCGTCCAATAGCAGCTTTTCCACGTACGGGGCAAACTCTTGTCGCGTGTACAGACGCCATCCGTCGCCCGCGTAGCGAAGGTCCATTCCGCTGCCGCGAGCGGTCAATGCGGCCGACATCGACGTCAGGCGTTCTTCGACGCGCTCCGGTGCGGTTCCGGTGACAGATGCGAGTTGGTTCACTTCGGCCGGCGAATCCACGACAAGCAGAAGCGACTCCAGCACTGCGTCGAGTTGATCGTCGTCGAGGTCGAAATCGTGTGCAGACTCTTCGGACTCCGAGGCGTCGTCGGTAGGTTCGATAATCTCGTCTAGCTGCGAAGACTCTGATTCCGTCGGTTCGGCATTCATCCGTAGTCCTCCTCTGTGACCGGCGCGGCCGGGTCGTCTCCGGTCCAACTCACCATCAGCGGTCCGAGGGCCTCGGGTTGCTCGAACACGATGACCTGCCGGCGATACAGCTCGAGCAATGCGAGAAACCTTGCCACTATCTCGACAGTGATTTCGCACTCGGCAACAAGGTCCCCGAATGGTGTCCACTCCCCGATGCCTCGCTCGCGCAGCAACTCGAGAATTCGCTCGGCCTGTTCGGGTATCGAGATATTGGACACATGGAGGTGATCGAGGCCCACTGTCGGCACCGGACGCGGTGTGAACACCGTCGCCGCGATCTCCGCAAAACGCTGAGGGTCGACGCCCAACAACACCTCGGGCAGGAGTTCGGTGAACTGATCCTCGACGGCAACAGAGCGCGGATAGCGCCGCAGCGCTGCTTCCTCCAACTCACCGAACAGCGCCGCAACCTGTTTGTACGCCCGGTACTGCAGCAGTCTCGCGAAGAGAAGATCACGTGCTTCGAGAAGCGCCAGATCCTCCGCGTCCTCGACCTGCCCGGCGGGCAACAACCTGGCCGCTTTCAGATCCAGAAGCGTAGCTGCGACGACCAGGAATTCCGTCGTCTGATCAAGGCCCATCGCACTGCCGAGTTCCTTGGTGTACGCGATGAAATCGTCCGTGACGGTGTGAAGGGCGACTTCGGTGACGTCGAGCTGCCGTTGATTGATCAGGTTCAACAGCAGATCGAACGGGCCTTCGAAGTTCCGGAGAGTGACTCGGAAACCGGCAGCCTTGGCTGCGGTCTGAGCGTCGGTCGGGACGTTCGGATCGATCGAATCCGGCTCGACTTCGACCGGATCTTCTTGCGATGCAATCAGTTCCACTAACGACCAGACCGGTGAATGACCTCGCGGGCCAAGGCTCGATATGCCTCGGCGCCAGCCGATTTCGGCGCCCACGTCGTGATCGGCTCACCGGCGACGCTGGTTTCGGGGAATCGAACGGTGCGGTTGATCACCGTGTCGTAGACGACGTCGCCGAACACCTCGACCACTCGCGCCATCACCTCCCGAGCGTGCAGGGTCCGGGCGTCGAACATCGTGACGACGATGCCGGCCAACTCGAGCTTCGGATTGAGACGGTCGTGCACTTTTTCGACGGTGTCGTTGAGAAGTGCCAGGCCGCGCAGGCTGAAGTACTCGCATTCCATCGGAATGATGACCGAATCGGCGCACGCCAGCGCATTGACGGTGAGCAGACCAAGCGACGGCTGGCAGTCGATGAGCACGTAGTCGTACCGATCGAGAACCGGGTGCAACACGCGCCCCAAAGTCTGCTCACGCCCGACCTCGGTGACCAATTGAATCTCGGCGGCCGAAAGGTCGATGTTGCTGGGGAGCAGGTCCAGACCGTCCACCCGAGTGCGCATCAACACGTCGTCGATGGACACACGCGGTTCGACCAGGAGATTGTGGACGGTCAGTTCCAGGTCGTGATGCTGAACGCCCAGACCAGCAGACAACGCTCCTTGGGGATCGAGATCCACCAAGAGCACTCGGCGACCGTATTCGGCCAACGACGCGCCCAGGTTGATCGTCGACGTCGTCTTGCCGACGCCGCCCTTCTGGTTGCACATCGCGATGATCATCGCGGGTCCGTGGTGCGCCAACGGTGTCGGTTGAGGTACCTCGCGGACCGGCCGGCCCGTCGGACCGAGTTCTTCCGTGGAAACAGCAGGGGTTTCCGCAGGTGGAGAGGCTACTGGCGTCGTATCTATTTCGAACATCGCCTCTGGTTCGGAGGGTACAGCTGGTGCTGATTCGTTCACGCGCTCGAAGAGTTGGGCATTGACATGCGGCGGCGCGGACTCCGCCGCTGGTGGCTGCGATGTCGACACGGTCCGATGCTCCCCTACTCTTTCGGCGGTTGCTCTCGGCGCCGGCAAACCTCCGAAACTGCGGTGGAGGCCGCTCGCGCTCCTTGAACGCTACCGCTTACATCACCGAATGGTCTCGCAGACACGCATGAGCCAACCAACGCCTAACGGGCGCGTGGGTGTGCCTGAGCCCACACTTCGCGCAGCGCTGTGACGGTGACCAGTGTGTAGATCTGCGTCGTGGTTACCGAAGCGTGACCGAGAAGTTCCTGCACGACACGTACGTCCGCGCCGCCGTCGAGCAGGTGTGTGGCAAACGAGTGCCTGAGCGTATGGGGTGAGACGTCCGCCTTGATCCCGGCCGACGCGGCCGCGTCCTGAAGAATCTGCCATGCACTCTGACGCGAGAGGCGTCCCCCGCGAGCGTTGAGAAACAGGGCAGGAACACCACGCGTCGCCAGGCTGGGGCGCCCGCGGACGAGATACGCGTCGACGGCGGAGATCGCCGGCCTGCCGACGGGGACGATCCGCTGCTTGCCGCCCTTGCCCTTGAGCAGCACGGAACGGGTTTCGGTGTCGATGTCGTCGACGTCCAGATCGATCGCCTCGGTGATGCGTGCTCCGGTCGAGTACAGAAGCTCGAGCAGAGCGCGATCCCTCAGGTCGCGGGGCCCGTCACCGGCCGCACCGCCACCCGAAGCGTCGAGTAGGGCGATCACGTCGTCGAGCGGCAGAGCCTTGGGCAGCTTGCGTCCGGGCGTCGGCGGCTTGACCGTTCGAGCCACATCGACACCGACCAGGCCCTCGGCGGCGGAAAACTTGTGGAATCCGCGGACCGCGATCAGGGTCCTCGCTGCCGAACTGGCCGCCAACGGTACGACTCCGGCATCTTTGTCACCCAGGCGCAGATGAGTCACGAATTCGGTGACGTCGTTCTCCGTCACGCCCGCAACGTCGTCGATGCCGCGCCCGTTCAAATACTCCGCGTACCGATTCAGGTCGCGGCGATACGAAAGCAGAGTGTTGCGCGCAGATCCTCGCTCGACCGCTAGATGGTCGAGATACGAGTCCACCTGTCGGGCAAGCACTTCAGGCTCGCGACTTGCGTTCTCCGAATGCGCGAGGACGATCGGGCCACGGTGCGTCGGCGGGGCGCAGCGGCTTTCCCGTCGAGCGTGCGGTAGCGATCGCGAGAATGCCCGATACCGCGGTGGCATTGACGATGTCACCGCGCAGCGCCATGTCGACGGCGTCGGCGAGCGGAACTCGCGAAATCTCGAGATCGGCTTCTTCGTGTTCGGGATCGTCGCGCTCCACCTCGTGCAGCCCCTCGGCGAGGAAGACGCGAACCGCCTCGTCCGTGAACCCGGGTGAGAGAGCTACATCGACCAGCACCGACCATCGATCGGCGCCGAGTCCGGTTTCTTCGCCCAGCTCACGCGCCGCCGCCTCGACCGGGCTCTCCCCCGCAGCGTCGAGCAGACCGGCAGGGATTTCCCACAACCGGTGCCCGAGCGGGTGACGGTACTGGTGAATCAGCACCAGGTTGTCGTGCTCGTCCAGTGCCACGACGGCAACGGCGCCGTGGTGTTCGACGACTTCCCGATCGGCACGCTGACCACCAGGCATCGCAACGGTGTCGACGCGCAACGCGATGATCGCGCCGGTGTAGACCGTCTTGGAGCCGAGGGTGTCGAATTCGTGCCGACCGGGATCGCTCATCTGTGGCTAGACCTTTTCCACGTTCTCGACTGCAGCGTCGAGCGCTGTCTCGGTGGCAGCGGTGTCGATCTTCTCGTCACCGTGGACGTCGACGGGCAGGCGCTCTTCGAGCTTGTACGTCAACGCTGCTTCGACGAAGGCGGCGAACAGCGGGTGCGGGCGCGTCGGGCGGCTCTTGAGCTCCGGGTGTGCCTGGGTGGCAACGAAGAACGGATGCTGCTCACGCGGGTACTCGACGAACTCGACCAGGTGACCGTCCGGCGAGGTTCCGCTGAACTGCAAGCCGGACTTGGCAATCCGGTCGCGGTACGTGTTGTTGACCTCGTAGCGGTGACGGTGACGCTCGGAGACGTCCTCGGTTCCGTAGGCCTGAGCGACGACGGAACCCTTGGTCAGCACGGCCGGGTAAGCACCCAGACGCATTGTGCCACCGAGGTCGGCGTCACCGGCGATGACGTCTTCCTGATCAGCCATCGTGGAGATGACCGGGTGCTTGGTGTCCGGCTCGAACTCGGCCGAGTTGGCATCGTCGAGGCCGACGCTGCGAGCAGCTTCGATGACGACGCACTGCAGACCCAGGCACAGACCCAGCAGCGGCAGCTTGCGTGAACGTGCGAAACGGATCGCGCCGAGCTTGCCCTCGATGCCGCGGATGCCGAAGCCGCCCGGGATCAGAACACCGTCGACGTCACCGAGAGCGGCCTGCGCTCCGGCTTCGGTCTCACAGGCGTCCGACGGGACCCAGGAGATCTCGACCTTCGACCGGTTGGCAAATCCACCGGCGCGCAGTGCCTCGGTGACGGAGAGGTATGCGTCGGGCAGGTCGACGTACTTGCCGACCAACGCGACACGCACGGTCTCACGCGGCTGGTGAACACGATCGAGGAGGTTGCCCCACACGGTCCAGTCGACGTCGCGGAACGGGAGACCGAGCTGGCGAACGACGTAGGCGTCGAGGCCCTCACGGTGCAGAACCTTCGGGATGTCGTAGATCGAGGGAGCGTCGGGCGTCGAGATGCAGGCGTCGACGTCCACGTCGCACATCAGCGCGATCTTGTTCTTGAGGCCCTGCGGAACGTCACGATCGCAACGAAGGATCAGCGCGTCGGGCTGAATGCCGATGCTACGCAACGACGCAACCGAGTGCTGCGTGGGCTTGGTCTTGAGTTCTCCGGAGGGGCCGAGGTACGGCACGAGGGAGACGTGCAGGAAGAAGACGTTGTCGCGGCCGACGTCGTGGCGGACCTGGCGAGCGGCTTCGAGGAAGGGCTGCGATTCGATGTCGCCGACGGTTCCACCGATTTCGGTGATCACGACATCCGGGCGGTGTCCCTGCAGATCGGGGCCGCTCATCTCGAGGATGCGACGCTTGATCTCATCGGTGATGTGCGGGATGACCTGAACGGTGTCACCGAGGTACTCGCCGCGGCGTTCCTTGGCGATGACCGTCGAGTACACCTGGCCGGTGGTGACGTTCGCCTGACCGGATAGGTCACGGTCGAGGAACCGCTCGTAGTGCCCGACGTCGAGGTCGGTCTCGGCACCGTCTTCGGTGACGAAAACCTCGCCGTGCTGGAAGGGGTTCATGGTGCCCGGATCCACATTGAGATAGGGATCGAGCTTCTGCATGGTCACGCGCATTCCCCGCGCGGTCAACAACTGTCCCAGGCTCGAGGCGGTCAAACCTTTGCCGAGCGAGGAAGCTACACCTCCGCTGACGAAGATGTGCTTGGTGGCGGTACGCGTGTTAGTGCGTGACTGTGGCAAAGGGGCTCCCGTGACGACTGTGCAGGGCTTGGTCTGATGAAGCATGCTGGGGCCTGCCGACCCACGGGATTTCACGGTAACACCTATCGGGGGTCGGTGCCTACAACGCGCCGACTTTCCGCCCCCGATGTGACCGGCGTATCAATACCGGGGTGTTCAGTTGGTGGGTGCGCCGACGGTAACCGCCGCCGCTCCCGGTCCCGTGCCGTAGCGGCCGGCGCCGCCGTTCAACTGTTCCTGAAGTGCCAACGGCGTCGTGATCTTGCCCGATTCCCGGTCGATGTTGTCGATGGTCGTCAAGCCCGCTGAGAGCGCCGCGTCCGCACGCGCGACGGCAACCGGACCACTGCCCTCGGCCGAGCCAGGCCGGCCCGCGAGAATCGTTCCTGCGCCGCGTCCGTCGAGAGCACCGGCAAACCGGGCGATGACGGCGCCGCGGTTACCCGTGGCTGCGTCGGATTCACTCTTGTTGTCGCCGGTGAGAACCACGGCGAGCTGAGCCGGCTTGACCGCTCCGTCGTCGTAGCTGATGAAACCGGCGCTACGCAGCGAGTCGAGCGCGAGATTCATCTCGTCCGGAGTGCTCTGCGGTTCGCTGTTCTGCCCGTTGAGAAGCAGAACCGAACCGAGCAGATCACCCGCGAGACTGCCCTGATCGACCGCGCCGGTCCTGAGGGTGATCCCCGCAGGGATGACATTGGTGACGACAGTCCGCAAACGGTCACCGCCGGTGGCGTCGACAAACGAATCGGTGAGCGAGACGCGTCCGGTCACGGCACCGCCGGCGGCAGTGACGAGTCGGTTGACACCGTCGAGATCACTGGGATCCGCGTCCGGTGCCGTGATGACGACGACGGTGCGACCAGCGAGACTGTCACGCACGACGCGACCGCCGACAGCGGCATCGAAGCCGTCCGCGGAATTGAGTTGCTGCTGAAGCTGATTGGACTGTTGATTGAGGTCTTCGATCTCGTTCTGCAGGTCCGCCTTGTCGTCACGCAGACCGGACAGCAATCCACTCGACAGCATTCCGGAACCGAGCACCACGCCGATCGCGAGTGCCAGAAAGATTGCCGCTATGGAAATTGCATGTTGACGCATCGAAATCACTTGAAGAGCCCCTGAACCCACAGCGCGAAGCTGTTCCACGTTGCGATTGCCCAGTCGAGAACTTCACTACCGGCATTGGACACGACCAGGGCGACGATCACTGCCACCAGGGCGGCGAGCACCAGGAGCGCGATCGCGCCGCCGGACACTCGACTTCGATACAGCGTTGCGACGGCCTTGGCGTCGACCAGTTTCGGTCCAACCTTGAGCCGTGTCATGAACGCCGACGGATTGCTTTCACGACGCCCACGGTCGAAGAACTCGTCCAAGGACACCACGTTGCCGACCGTCACGATCAGTGAAGCTCCGTGGTGATCGGCAAGCAGCAGGGCAAGGTCGGTCGGTGAGCAGGTCGCCGGGAACGTCATCGCCCCGATACCGAGATCCTGGATTCGGGAAAGCCCCGCCGCATGACCGTCCTGGTCTGCAGGCAGAACAACTTCCGCGCCGGACTTGAGCGTGGAACTGGTGATTTCCTCCGGGTCGCCCACGATCAGATCGGGGCGGTATCCGGCCTTGCTCAACACGTCCGCACCTGCGCCGACACCGATCAAGATCGGCGAATACTCCTTGATGAAGGGCTTGAGGTTCTTCAGATCGGTCTCGCGTTCGGGGCCGTCGGAGACGACCACGACATGGCGGTCCTTCAAGTCGATATCGATGTCCGGAACACCGATTCCGTCGATGAGCAACGGGCTTTCGGTGCGGATGAACTCGATGGTGTTACCCGAGAACGCTTCCAAGTGATCGACCAGGCCGGTCTTGGCCTCGATCATCCGGTCGGAGATTTCGGCCTCGGTCTGCTCTTCACCCTTGACGAGGCTCTTCTCGCCGTTGAAGATCTCGCCCTCGTGCAGGCGGATCTTGCTGCCGTCCTTGATGTTCTTGAAGACATCACCGTCGACGGCATCGATCAGAACGATGTCGTTGGCGACGATCACTTCCGGTCCGAGGTTGGGGTACCGCCCCGAAATCGACGGCGACGCGTTGACCACGGCCATGACTCCGGCTTTCACCAGAGCATCGGCGGTCCGGCGATCGATGTCGATTTCGTCGAGGATCACGATGTCTCCAGGACCGACACGGCGCAGAAGCTTCGCCGTGTTCCGATCGGCCCTGGCGATGCCACTGATCCCAGGCAAGGATTCGGTGTTACGTGAGAGCAATCCGGGCATCTTCATGGCTTCGATGATGAACCTGAAACCGCGTTGACCGGTGGAGGCGCGCCGACAACTACCACATCAGTCACACCAACACCACAGAACCTTCAATCTGTGACGCGGGCCGCATTCGCGATCTCGAGCAGTTCTTCGGCGTGCGCACGACCGGTTTCGGTGTCGTCCAGCCCTGCCAACATACGGGCCAATTCGACCACCCGATCCGAATCCGACAAGGTCCGCACGCCACTGCTCACCACTCCGCCTTTGTCGTCGACCTTGTCCACCACGAGGTGGGTGTCGGCAAACGCAGCAACCTGCGGAAGGTGGGTGACAACGATAACCTGATGCGTGCGAGCAAGTTTCGCCAATCGGCGGCCGATCTCGACAGCAGCGCGGCCACCGACCCCCGCGTCCACCTCGTCGAAAACCATCGTCGCACCGGTGTCGCTACCAGCGAGAACAACCTCGAGCGCCAGCATGACGCGTGACAGCTCACCACCGGAAGCGCTCTTGCTGATCGGAAGTGACGGTGCCCCACTGTGCGCGGACAGGCGAAATTCCACCTCGTCGACGCCGGCAGACCCGGCATGCAGGTCTACTCCCCCGACACTGAGCGGCGCCGAGTCCTGCGGGCCGGCAGGCTGCGAACGCACAGTCACTTCGAGGCCCGCACGTCCCATCGCCAGACCGGCGAGTTCCGCGCTGACGGCTTTGGCGAGCTTTGCCGCCGCCTTGACTCGCGCGGCGCTCAGCTTGGTAGCTGCCTCCGCGGTCAGGCCAGCCGTCTCCTCGACCTGCTTGGCCAACAGTGACAACGCATCCGAGGACACGTCGAGTTTGGATAGACGAGCGCGAGCAGTATCTGCCCATTCGAGAACACCGTCGACATCGGCGGCGTACTTGCGAGTCAGAGTCTTCAGTTCCGATTGCCGCGACAACAAAGAGTCCAGAGCACCCGGGTCTGCGGGCAGCCCGGACAGGTAGGTGTTCAGGTCACCGGCGACGTCGGTGACGACGGCAATAGCGTCGGCCAACCGGGAACCGAGGCCATCGAGATCGGCGTCGGTGACCGACTCGATGCGCGCCCTCGCTTCGGACATCAGGTCTAGCGCCGGCATGACACCGACGTCGCCGCTTGCCATGTCGTCACTACCGGCGAGCGCAGCGTGCGCCTCTTCCGCAGCCGAGCGGAGCGAATCGAGTTCACTGAGTCGACGAACTTCGGCAACGATCGCCGTGTCCTCGCCGGGCTCGGGTGCCACGCCGTCGATTTCGTTGAGCGCGAAGGTCAACTGATCTGCTTCTTGTGCCAGTTCACGAGCCTTCGACGTGCGCTCGATCAACTCCGAACGAGCATCGAGCCATTCACGACGGTGTTTGCGGTACCTCGTCAGCAGCGTTCCGATTGCCTTGTCCCCGAAGCGGTCCAGCGCGTTGCGTTGCTGGTCGGGACGAAGCAATCGCAGCTGATCGTTCTGTCCGTGGACAGTCAGAAGTGGGTCCGTGAATTCGGAGAGAACTCCCGCCGGCACGCTTCGTCCGCCGAGATGAGCCCGAGACCGCCCATCGCTGCCGACTGTCCGCACGGCGATGATGGTCCCGTCCTCGTCGCGCTCGGCGCCGGACGATTCCAGGATTCGGACGATCTCACGCTCGGTGGCCGGTGAGACGTCGTCGGCGATGAATCGTCCTTCGACAACGGCTCGCGACGCGCCCAACCGCACTCGACCGGCATCCGCTCGCGCTCCGCTGAGGAGGTGCAAGCTGGTGACGACCATCGTTTTACCTGCGCCGGTTTCACCGGTCAGGACGGTCAGGCCCTCGTGAAACTGGGCGCTGGCCTCGGAGATCACACCAAGACTGTCGATACGGATCTCTGCGAGCACGATTAAGGCTTCCTTCCTCGCCATCCGGTAACCGGAAGCTCGAACTTGCGAACCATCCGATCAGCGAAAGGCGCAGAGTCCAACCGGACCCACTTGACGGGAGTGGCGCCGCGAACGATCTCGACGCGAGCGCCGGCAGGCAGTTCCAAGGTACGACGGCCGTCGCAGAAGACCAGGCCGTCGTGGCTGCCTGCGACGGTCTCCACCGCGATGATCGAATTCGGGCTGGTGACCAACGGCCGCGCGAACAGCGCATGCGCGTTGCTGGGTACGACGAGCAATGCTTCGAGTTCGGGCCACACGACGGGGCCGCCTGCGGAAAATGCATAAGCGGTCGAGCCTGTGGGAGTGGACACGAGAACACCGTCGCAACCGAACGCGGACACCGGTCTGCCATCGACTTCGAGGACAACTTCGAGAACTCCCAGACGCGAACGGTTCTCGATACTGGCCTCGTTGAGCGCCCACCCGCGGTCGATGATCTCGTCGTCCACCCGAATCACGACGTCGAGTGTCATACGGGACTCGACGCGATATTCCTTGCGAACTACCTGTGCGAGAGCCTCGTCGAGATGCTCGGCCTCGGTCTCTGCCAGAAATCCGATCCGTCCGAGGTTGATGCCCAGTACAGGAATGGACGCTTCTTGAGCGAGTTCGGCGGCGCGCAGAAACGTGCCGTCGCCACCGAGGACAAGTACCAACTCGCATCCAACGGCAGCATCAGGGCCGGGATGAACAACCGTGACGTCGAGACCCGGCGCAGAGAAACCCTCGGGTTCCGTCATTGCTTCGATGCGCGAGCTGTCTGCTTCGTCGACGAGGACTCGCAGTCCGATTCCCGCGCGCTCGAAGATCTTCCCGACCCGCTTGGCAGTTTCCGTGATGTCACGTCGACCAGGGTGTGCGACAAGAAGGATCTCGCGCGACTCGCCGTTCGTGACCGCGTTCACTGGGGCCCTTCCTCTACAGCCTTGCGAATCATGTCCTCCACCGTAGGAATTCCCTCGGTGTTCGTCTCGGCGTCGGTATCCGTCTCTTCGTCGCCGGATGTACCCGTCTTTCGAAGCCACAGGAAATACTCGACATTTCCCGACGGACCGGGCAATGGGCTGGCCACGACACCTAACGTCCGCAGACCTACCTTTGCAGCAGCCTCCGACACGTCGAGCACAGCGGAGATTCGCAATTCCGGATCTCGTACGACGCCACCGGCACCGACGCGGTCCTTGCCCACCTCGAACTGAGGCTTGACCATCGGAACCAGGTCCGCGCCGTCAGCGGTACAGGCGACAAACGCCCCGAGTACCAGTTTGAGAGAGATGAACGACAGGTCCGCGACAACGAGATCGACAGTTCCGCCGATCGTCTCGGCATCGATAGCGCGAACATTGGTTCGGTCGATGACATGCACTCGGTCGTCGGACTGCAGGCGCCACACCAATTGGCCGTAACCGACGTCGACGGCGACAACTTCCTTCGCACCGCGTGTCAGCAGAACGTCCGTGAACCCGCCGGTGGAAGCGCCGGCGTCGAGGCACCGGCGACCTTCGACCGTCAATCCTTCGGCACCGAAGGCGTCAAGGGCACCGATCAGTTTGTGAGCACCGCGCGACGCCCACGAGACTTCCTGCTCCACCTCGACGACCCGAAGCGGCGTTCCGGCTTCGATCGCCGTCGCGGGCTTGGTCGCAACGGCTCCGGAAATGAGAACTCGGCCCGCGGAGATCAGTTCTTGCGCATGATCTCTCGATCGTGCCAGACCGCGACGGACCAATTCGGCGTCCACCCGTGCTCTACGTGCCACGTCAAGCCCTGTCCACAGAGGCGAGTGCCTGGACGAGCACCTCGTGTGCCTGTTCCAAAATATGTGCCTTCTGCGGAATCACACCTGCTCCGTGATGATCGTTCGGATCGTGTTCGATGCCGCCGAGGCGTGCCAGCAAACCGTCGACGTCAGAACGTATTCGTTCCGGATCGACGGTAGGGCGTGACCCGGGCAGCGGTGATCCGTTGCTCGAGTTTCCGGGGTGCGGTGTCGGCGTGCTCATCGGGCACAACGTTAGTGCATGACTCTCCGTTGCGCATACACCCGCACCCCCGCGAGTCGAACACATATGCGAGAAATCAGGCCAGCCAGGAAGCAAACAGATCCGCCACGCCGGCATCCGACGCTTCCAGCGTCTGGAACGACGGATTAGCCCATGCGACAGGCGCAACCGCACGTAGAAGTGACATTTCGTCCCCGACAACCGGGCCGTCGACAACCAGCGCCGACCCGTTCACGGAGACAGACCACTTGGAGTCCGCACCGACCAGCGATTCGACAGCCGGCTGATTGAGCGAATCCAGAGTTGCTGCAATGTAGGTGGGGCGCTGCTCAATCGGAGCCCGCAGTACGTCGACCGGCGTGCTCACACCGGTCAGTACCAACAGTGAGTCGATCGAAACAGCATGTGCGCCTTCGATATCAGTGTCCAAGCGATCGCCGACGACCAGTGGACGCGAGCACCCACTGCGTGCAAGCGCATCCTCCATCAGCGGAGCAGCAGGCTTGCCTGCCACCAAGGGTTCCTGCCTCGTGGCGGCGCGCAGAGCCGCCACCATCGAGCCGTTGCCGAGCACCAAACCTCGTTCCGACGGCAGTGTGGTGTCCAGGTTTGCAGCCACCCACAGCGCCCCGGCCCTGATCGCCAAGCATGCCTCGGCGAGGATCGACCAGTTGGTCTCCGTCGAATGTCCTTGGACGACTGCAACCGGGGAATCCGCGACTTCGCGCACCGGAAGCAACCCGACGCGCGTCACCTCGTCGGCCAATGCATCGGTACCGACGACGAGTACAGCGGCACCGGGTTCGAGACGCTCAGCCAACAGACGCACCGCCGTCTGAGAACTGGTGACCACGCGATCGTCTTCGGAATCGAAACCGAGTTCGGTCAGATGCGCGGACACTGCCGAAGGCGAGCGACTCGCATTGTTGGTCACGTAGTACAAAGCCTGCGTACCCTGACCCAACGCAGCCTGGGTGCCGGGAATCGCATGAGCTCCGGCGTACAGCGTGCCGTCGAGATCGAGCAAAAGTACGTCGTACTGAGTACGAAGCACGGTCACTGATCTTCTCCGGTCAACTCGGCCACCCGTTCTTCAGCATCCGTGTCACCCTCGAGGTCTGCAGCTGCAGCATTGAGGAACCACTTCAATCCGTCTTCGACACGACCTGCTGCAACGAGGGCATCAGCGTACGCATAGAAAAGCCGAGCCGCCGCTTCACCGGTACGCGCTGCGTCCAGATCCTTGGTCTGCAGTGTGACAACTGCCTGATCGAACTGACCGAGATCCATGCGGGCGCCGGCGACCACGATCCTCAACTCCGAAGCCTCGTCGCCGGAAAGCAGGGCAGCCTCGTCGCTACGGCCGAGCTCGATGGCGCGTTCGGGTCGACCCAAACCGCGTTCGCAGTCGGCCATGACAGCGATCAGACCCGGTCCACCAGCCATTCGACGGGCAGCACGAAGCTCGGAGAGAGCTTCAGCCCATTCACCGGCGTGGTACGCGGTGATTCCAGCAGCTTCACGAACGACCGCAATTCGGCCGGCGCGCTGACGAGCAGCACGAGCGTGGAGCAGTGCAAGTTCCGGGTCTTCGTCGACAAGCTTGCCTGCCATGACCAGGTGACGCGCAACTGTGTTGGCGTTGTCCTTGTCGAGGCTGAGCAGATCCCGACGAACGGCCGGATCCAACTCGGTGGGCTCTACGTTGTCGGGCAAATCCGGTTCGTCAGGTCGTGCTTGCTGACGGTTGCGGTCGCCGTCGCGTCCACGAGGGGTGAACCCACCCTCGCCGCCGCGACGCTGTCCTCCGTTGAATCCGCCGCCACGGTTACTGTTTCCAGCACCGCCACGGTTGTTGTCTCCGGCACCACCGCGGCGGTCTCCGCCTGCAGCGCCGCGTGATCCACGCCCGTCGTTGTCACGACGGGGGCCACCTGATCGAGGCGCTCCTCCCCCACGGAAGGACCGACGCTCGTCGCCATTCTCCGACACAGTCATTCCTCTCATACAACGCACGAAAGGGGACCCAATATGTTGGGTCCCCTTTCGGTTAACGGGTGTTCGGCGGTGTCCTACTCTCCCACACCCTGTCGAGTGCAGTACCATCGGCGCTGAAGGGCTTAGCTTCCGGGTTCGGAATGGGACCGGGCGTTTCCCCTTCGCTATGACCGCCGTAACTCTATGAAACTGTCACAGTAACCAACTTCTGATCACCTGGTTTCACCGTGCACCAACCCGAACCCGTTACCGGGTGGATGGATGACGGAGAAAACAGAGTTTCTCATCAGTATCTGTGTGTTGTTTCAGATACCGCACAGTGGACGCGTAGCTTCTTTGTGGTAAGTCCTCGGCCTATTAGTACCAGTCACCTGCATGCATTACTGCACTTCCAGTTCTGGCCTATCAACCCGGTGGTCTGCCGGGGGCCTTACCCCCTCGAGGGGGTGAGAAACCTCATCTTGGAACAGGCTTCCCGCTTAGATGCTTTCAGCGGTTATCCCTTCCGAACGTAGCTAACCAGCGGTGCTCCTGGCGGAACAACTGGCACACCAGAGGTTCGTCCGTCCCGGTCCTCTCGTACTAGGGACAGCCTTCCTCAAGTTTCTAACGCGCGCGGCGGATAGAGACCGAACTGTCTCACGACGTTCTAAACCCAGCTCGCGTGCCGCTTTAATGGGCGAACAGCCCAACCCTTGGGACCTACTCCAGCCCCAGGATGCGACGAGCCGACATCGAGGTGCCAAACCATCCCGTCGATATGGACTCTTGGGGAAGATCAGCCTGTTATCCCCGGGGTACCTTTTATCCGTTGAGCGACACCGCTTCCACTTGCCGGTGCCGGATCACTAGTCCCGACTTTCGTCCCTGCTCGACCTGTCAGTCTCACAGTCAAGCTCCCTTGTGCACTTGCACTCGACACCTGATTGCCAACCAGGCTGAGGGAACCTTTGGGCGCCTCCGTTACATTTTGGGAGGCAACCGCCCCAGTTAAACTACCCACCAGGCACTGTCCCTGAACCAGATCATGGTCCGAGGTTAGAGGTCCAATTCGATCAGAGTGGTATTTCAACAACGACTCCACGATAACTGGCGTCACCGTTTCACAGTCTCCCACCTATCCTACACAAACCGAACCGAACACCAATACCAAGCTGTAGTGAAGGTCCCGGGGTCTTTTCGTCCTGCCGCGCGTAACGAGCATCTTTACTCGTAATGCAATTTCGCCGAGTCTACGGTTGAGACAGCTGAGAAGTCGTTACGCCATTCGTGCAGGTCGGAACTTACCCGACAAGGAATTTCGCTACCTTAGGATGGTTATAGTTACCACCGCCGTTTACTGGGGCTTAAATTCTCAGCTTCGCTCCCGAAGGAACTAACCGGTCCTCTTAACCTTCCAGCACCGGGCAGGCGTCAGTCCGTATACATCGTCTTACGACTTCGCACGGACCTGTGTTTTTAGTAAACAGTCGCTTCTCACTGGTCTCTGCGGCCCCACCCAGCTCAGACAGTAAATGTCGTCACCAAACAGGGCCCCCCTTCTCCCGAAGTTACGGGGGCATTTTGCCGAGTTCCTTAACCATAGTTATCTCGATCGCCTTAGTATTCTCTACCTGACCACCTGTGTCGGTTTGGGGTACGGGCCGTGTGAAAGCTCGCTAGAGGCTTTTCTCGGCAGCATAGGATCACTGAATTCGCCTCAATCGGCTACGCATCACGTCTCAGGCTATGTGTGACCCGGATTTGCCTAGGTCACGCCCTACACGCTTACACCAGTATTACCACTGACTGGCTCAGCTACCTTCCTGCGTCACCCCATCGCTTGGCTACTACCAGATCAGGTCCCATGCATCCACCAACTCGAGACCCGAAGGTCTTCTCGTGGCTTCAGGATGGTTAGTATCACTGATTCACCATGGGCGCGTTCACACGGGTACGGGAATATCAACCCGTTGTCCATCGGCTACGCCTGTCGGCCTCGTCTTAGGTCCCGACTCACCCTGGGCGGATTAACCTGGCCCAGGAACCCTTGGTCATTCGGCGGACGAGTTTCTCACTCGTCTTTCGCTACTCATGCCTGCATTCTCACTCGTGTGGCCTCCACGGCTAGGTCACCCTGCCGCTTCCATGGCCACACGACGCTCCCCTACCCATCCACACACCTGCCAGAAAATCCTTGGATCAACTGGGGGCTATTGCGTGAATGCCGCAGCTTCGGTGGTGTACTTGAGCCCCGCTACATTGTCGGCGCAGGATCACTTGACCAGTGAGCTATTACGCACTCTTTCAAGGGTGGCTGCTTCTAAGCCAACCTCCTGGTTGTCTTCGCGACCCCACATCCTTTTCCACTTAGTACACGCTTAGGGACCTTAGCTGGCGATCTGGGCTGTTTCCCTCTCGACTACGAACCTTATCGCCCGCAGTCTCACTGCCGCGCTCTCACTCACCGGCATTCGGAGTTTGGCTGATTTCGGTAAGCTTGTGGGCCCCCTAGACCATCCAGTAGCTCTACCTCCGGTGAGAAACACGCGACGCTGCACCTAAATGCATTTCGGGGAGAACCAGCTATCACGGAGTTTGATTGGCCTTTCACCCCTACCCACAACTCATCCCCTCAGTTTTCAACCTAAGTGGGTTCGGTCCTCCACGACGTCTTACCGTCGCTTCAACCTGGCCATGGGTAGATCACTCCGCTTCGGGTCTAGAGCATGCCACTACGATCGCCCTATTCGGACTCGCTTTCGCTACGGCTACCCCACACGGGTTAACCTCGCGACATGCCACTAACTCGCAGGCTCATTCTTCAAAAGGCACGCCATCACCCCCAACAGTAAACTGTTCGAAGGCTCTGACGGATTGTAAGCGCACGGTTTCAGGTACTATTTCACTCCCCTCCCGGGGTACTTTTCACCTTTCCCTCACGGTACTAGTCCGCTATCGGTCACCAGGGAGTATTCAGGCTTATCGGGTGGTCCCGACAGATTCACACCAGATTTCACGGGCCCGGTGCTACTTGGGTTTCCATTACAACAGTCACAAAGTTTTCGTGTACGGGATTCTCACCCTCTACGACAGGCCGTTCCAGACCACTTCCACTAACCCTGTGATTTCTTACTGTTGGCCTGCTCGGCAGAACAGACAAAATGAACCCCACAACCCCACGAATGCAACACCTGCCGGCTATCACACACCCATGGTTTAGCCTCTTCCGCTTTCGCTCGCCACTACTCACGGAATCACGGTTGTTTTCTCTTCCTGTGGGTACTGAGATGTTTCACTTCCCCACGTTCCCTCCACACGCCCTATATATTCAGGCGCGGGTAACACGACATCACTCGTGCTGGGTTTCCCCATTCGGACATCCTCGGATCACAGCTCGGTTGACAGCTCCCCGAGGCTTATCGCAGCCTCCTACGTCCTTCATCGGCTCCTGGTGCCAAGGCATCCACCGTACGCTCTTCATTACTTACAACAAAGATGCTCGCGTCCACTGTGCAGTTCTCAAACAACACACAACACTCAGGCTCCAAGCAGACACCAACAAGAAAAAAATTCTTGCGGTATGACCGCGCCTGAACATTGTCGTTACTTCCTTCGAGGAAACACTCGCGTGTTCTCTCAGGACCCAACAGTATGCCGATATAATTTGTTCT
>NZ_CP023720.1:2247500-2922500 GCF_002501585.1 Rhodococcus sp. H-CA8f | reverse complement strand
CGTCGACTCGTCGAGTTCCGCCAATTCCGCCTTGCCGAACAACGCCTGGCTGGCGAGCTCGACGGCGCGAGTGTTGTGTTCTCCGTGAACCAAGGTCGTCATCTCCGCAGCCAATCGCTTCTGCGCTTCGCGCGCATGCGGACGCTCCGCCGTTGCCGTCTCGAGTTCCGCGAGTTCGTCTGCGGTCAGGAACGTGAACCAGCGCAGGTACTTGATCACGTCGGCGTCGCCGGTGTTCACGAAGTACTGGTACCACGCGTACGGGCTGGTCATCTCGGGCTCGAGCCACAGACTGCCGCCACCGGTCGACTTTCCGAACTTCTTCCCGTCAGCCGAGGTCACCAGCGGAACGGTCATTGCGTGAACACTCTCGCCGTCGACACGACGGTTGAGTTCGACGCCCGCGATGATGTTGCCCCACTGATCGGACCCACCGACCTGCAGAGTGCAGCCGAGATCGCGTCGCAAGTGCAGGTAGTCGTTGGCTTGGAGCAGCATGTAGCTGAACTCGGTGTACGACATCCCGTCCGACTCGAGACGACGCTTCACGGTGTCACGCGCAAGCATGACGTTCACAGAGAAGTGTTTGCCGACATCACGCAGGAAGTCGATGGCCGACATCTTGCCGGTCCAGTTCATATTGTTCTCGATGACCGCACTCGTCGGTGAATCGTCGAAATCCACGAATCGTTCGAGCTGACCACGGATGCGACCTGCCCAGTCCGCGACAGTATCGGCGGAGTTCATCGTCCGTTCCCCGACGTCACGGGGATCACCGATCAGGCCTGTTGCACCGCCGGCAAGAACGATCGGACGGTTACCGGCACGCTGAAACCGCTTGAGCGCGAGGAGCGGAACCAGGTGACCTGCGTGCAGGCTCGGTCCGGTCGGGTCGAAGCCCGCATACAACGTGACCGGTCCGGCCTCGAGATCTTTACGCAAAGCGTCGAGATCAGTTGATTGGGCGATCAGCCCACGCCAGGTCAGTTCGTCGAGAATATTCTCAGTCACGGACTCGATCATCCCATCTTCACGAAATGACCGGCGCTCGCGGGCTTCGGCGGTACGCGGACACCGCTCGCGAGTCCGGAATCCAGAGGCGCCACGGGACCTCGGCCGCAGTACTGACCCCCACCCGCGGTCCACTGACCCATTCCTTCGACTCCCCCAATTCGAGCCGAACCCGCGAAGCGGGGTTGAACACGTCTGTTCCGTTGTCCGCCAACGTGATTGCAACGGAAGCGCCGAGATTACCTGGCCCTCTGGCCCATTGGTGAGATGGTCGATCCGGCGATCTCCGAGCCGACACCACATCGTGACCGGCCTCGATTTCGGCCGCTCGGAGCAGAACACCACCCGCGACACCATCCGGGCCGTACGAGATGTTCATACAAAAGTGCATTCCGTAGCTGCGGTAGACGTAGAGACGGCCCGCCCGCCCGAACATCACGCTGTTCCGCGGCGTTTGCCCCCGATACGAATGTGCTGCCGGATCTGGCCAGGGCCCGTCCTTCTCCCCTCCGTACGCCTCGACCTCGACAATCCTCAGCGAGATGTCGTCGACGATCAAGGTCGAGCCGAGAATTGTCAGGCCCGCTTCCAACGGGTTCTTCACATTTTCCAAGGTCTCGATACTCACCCTTCGATTGTGCCCACGCCGTTGACTCATCGGTCGGCCGAGTCGCATAATTCAACAAGTGATGAATTATTGAAATGAGGCGAACCGTGACCACCACGCCGGCAATAGACATCCGCGGACTACGAGTCATTCGCGGCAAGCACGAAGTTCTTCACTCACTCGACCTGCAGGTTTCGGCAGGATCGATCACCGGACTGCTCGGCCCGTCCGGCTGCGGCAAGACAACCCTGATGCGCGCGATAGTCGGAACCCAGATCGTCGAAAGTGGTGAGGTCAGAGTCCTGGGCGACCTCGCGGGGTCCGTTGCCCTTCGCCGCCGGGTCGGATACGTCACCCAATCCCCCAGCGTGTACGGCGACCTGACGGTCACTCGAAACGTCCAGTACTTCGGAGCTCTGTACGGCAAGTCCGGCGCAGACGTCGCAGCAGCGGTCGACGCCGTCGGATTGAGCCGATACGCCGACCGGACCGCCGCCGATCTGTCCGGAGGTCAACGCGGTCGAGTCTCGCTGGCATGCGCGTTGGTGGCATCACCTGATGTGTTGATCCTCGACGAACCGACCGTCGGTCTCGATCCGGTGCTTCGTGTCGAATTGTGGGAACGATTTGCCGACCTTGCTCGCAGCGGAACCACCCTGTTGGTCTCCAGCCACGTCATGGATGAGGCCGACCACTGCGCTGAACTGATCCTGATGCGAGACGGGCATCTCCTCGCTCAACTCACACCCGATGAATTGCGCGCCAAAACCAGATGTGAACGCCTCGAGGACGCCTTCCTCGAGCTGATTCGGACTTCACCCGTCGGAGGCGAAATATCATGAGCATCAGGATCTTCGGTGCTACGACCGTACGCATTCTGCTTCAGCTCCGCCAGGACCATCGCACGGTGGCCATGATCTTGTTGGTCCCGTCGTTGTTGATGATTTTGCTGTATTTCCTCTACCAAGACGTACCCACGCCGCCCGGCCAGGTTTCACTGTTCCAACGGGTGGCGATCACCATGCTGGGAATCTTGCCGTTTGTAGTCATGTTCCTGGTCACGTCCATCGCCATGCAGCGCGAACGCAGTTCAGGAACACTCGAACGCCTGCTCACCACACCGATGGGCAAACTCGATCTTCTGGCGGGATACGGCGCGGCATTTTCGCTCTCGGCCGCCGCTCAGGCAGCTCTCGCGTGCGCGGTTGCTTTCGGATTCCTCGGACTCACCATCGCCGGCAGTCTTGCCTGGGTCATCGTCATTGCAGTTCTCGGCGCAATACTCGGCGTTGCGCTCGGCCTGTTGGCCAGCGCATTCGCGAAGACCGAGTTCCAAGCGGTGCAGTTCATGCCGGTAGTTGTGGTCCCCCAACTGTTCCTCTGTGGACTCCTGGTGCCCCGCGATCAATTGCCGACCTGGCTCGAATGGATCAGCAACGTCCTCCCCTTGAGCTACGCCGTCGACGCACTTCAGCAAGTGTCGATGCATGCCGACGCGACGGGTCAGATGTGGCGTGATCTCGCCGTCATGGCGGGCTTCGCCGCCGCAGCACTCTCGCTGGCCGCGGCAACACTCGATCGCCGCACTCCATGACCGACAACGACACGGCGCCCGCACCGGCACCGATTCGTTCGGGGCGACGACCGGGCAAGTCGGAGACTCGCGCGCAGATCCTCGATTCGGCGCGACGGGCGTTCTCCCAGAACGGTTTTCGACGAACAACCGTTCGATCGATAGCTGCGGCCGCTGACGTCGATCCGGCCATGATTCATCATCATTTCGGAAGCAAGGAGCAGTTGTTCACCGCTGCGATCGCGCTACCGATCGATCCAGTCCAGGTATTGGGACCGGTTCACGCCTCTCCGACCGAAAATCTCGGCGAAAATCTACTCAGAGCAGTGATCGGGCTGTGGGAATCGGAACACCAGCCGGCGATTCTGGCGGCTTTTCGATCGGCGGTTTCCGGCGACGGATCGCAGCTGATCCAGAGCTTTCTGCTCGATGTCGTATTGCGCGACATCATTCCGCGGGTGGACACACCACCTGGTACCGGCTTGATCAGAGCGGAATTGGTGGCATCTCAGATGGCCGGACTGCTGGTCACGCGATATGTGCTCGGACTCGAACCACTCGCATCATTGAGCGTTGACGCTTTGGTACCGCTGGTGGCTCCGAACCTCCAGCGGTACCTGACCGGTGAATTACCGATCTAGTCTTCAGCCCGCGCGAGCAACTTCTCGTGCTCGTCGTCCGCCACATCGCGTGCCTCGTCGATCAACAGAACTGGAATGCCGTTCTCGATCGGGTATGCACGCCGCAGGCGCGGGTTGTAGAGCAACTCGTCCCCGACCAGCAACAGCGGGCCTTTGTCCTGGGGGCAGGCCAAAATGCTGAGCAACGTCGAATCAATAGCCACGTGAGTCCTCTCGAACCGATCAAACAGAATGTCCTCAGGCTACCGTGCTCCGGTGCCCACCCTCGTCGGCATCAACTGCGCGGCAATTGCCTTGGTCAGCCGCTTGTACGACTGCGTCTCGGAATCGAGGAACCAGGTCCGTGGTCCTGGCGCCGGCAATCCGGCGGCAGCTAACGCAGTGGAGCTCGGACGGTACGACGAACCCACCGGGATCTCGTCTACCACGTGCACGATATCCGGGCGCGCATCAAAAGCGATGCGCGAGAGAGCCTCCGCAAGCTCGGCGGAACGGAACTGCCGCCCCGGACGCCATGTCACGGCAGCGACCGCCAGCTGATGCGGCGCGTCACCGACGCCGTATGCGACGGCAAGATCCACCCGCGCCACACTCGACAACGCGTCGACGATCGGCTGGGTGAACACGGGACCGCGGAGCGTCGAAATGACCGTGTTCTTGTGATCGATCAGCCAGTAGTCGCCGTCGGCGTCCCGGCGGAAGAGATTCTCCGTGGGAATCCACGAATCACCCGCTTGGAAGAGTCCCCGCATGGCTCCGCCCGAGAGATCGGCAGTGAATCCCGCGCGCCCGAGTAGCAACCCGACTTCGTCTTCGGCGCACTCACGGACAAATCCGTTTCCATTTTCGAGGAGCCGACCACTCAACGGGTCGTATGCCGCCAACCGCACCTGCGCGCTACCCGGCAACGGGCGGCCCTTGGAACCAACTTTGGAGCCCGCGACATTGGCAAGAATCACGTCACCTTCGGTCGACGCATAGAACTCGAGCACCTGCGCGGGGTCGAACGCCTCCGTGGTCCGCTTCCACAGCCCGTGAGGCATTCCCGAACCGATGAACAGTCGGACCGGATGGCTACCGTCGATGAGAAGAAGATCCTCGTCGAGGATCTCGCGCATCATCGACCACGTGTAACTCACGACGGTCACACCGTAGCGGTGGATTTCCTCGACAAATCGAGCCGGATTCAGTCCGCGTGAGAGCGCAATCCGTGAGCCACCGGCCATGGCGCCACCGATGGTCGCGAGCAGACTCGACGAATGATGGAGTGGTGCAAGGCAGTACACGGTGTCACCGCGATCGAGATCTGCCGCCGTGGCCGTTCCGAAGGCAGACAGTGCCCACCGGTAGTTGGTGATCTGCTTGGCTTCGAGCACACCGCCCGATTCCGCAAAGATGATGAATGCGAGTTCACGGGCGACGCCGGGATCCGGCCGGTACCAACCGGGCAGATTGACCTTCGTCGGATCGATTTGTTCGAGATCGATCACGTCGTGTGACGGATCCACCTCGAGTCCGCGGGCATCGCCGCCGCCGAGTACCAAGACCGGCCTACCGGTAACCACTGCAGCGTCGACGTTCTCCGGATCGGTGATGATCCGATCAACCGATCCCAACTTGACCGCCGCCGAGATGTCGGACCCCGGCGGAAGCATGACGGCAACGGCACCGAGGCGCGACAGGGCCGCGATGGCCGCGAGCGCGCTGGGGCGGGTCTCCATCAGGACACCGACGTGCGCTGCCGGACGCACTCCCACGGAAATCAATCCACGCACGACATTGTCGATGCGGGCGTTGACCGCTTCATAGGTGTGCACACGATTGTCGAAGAGGAAGCACTCGCCGTTCGGTGCTTTTCGACGCTGCTCCGCGAGCAATTGACTCAGCGAGATCTTGGTGTGTGGCTGAATTTGGTTGAGTCGCGCAAGACGTGGCAACGCGCGTGCCGCTTCACCGGACAATTCGAAAGTCCCGCGCAACGCACCGGCTGCAAGGTCACTGATTCCTTTGGTGACTCCTGCACCTACTTCAGCGACCGAGGCGACGGTGTGGATGATCCGATTGCTGATCGACACACCGGTCTGGTCTTCGAGGTCGGCGCCGTAGACCATGTTCGCGATACGGTCCGGGAGGGGTCCACCCGTCTCGGTCCACTGCACGAATTCACCGGTGGTCGGCCAGGTGTGATTGGCTGCGGTGGAACCGACAACCAATCCGAAATGACCTGCGCGCAAGGTAGATTCGTAGACCTTGGCCCGCGGCGCTGCCTGGCTGATCCCGCGAACCGCCTGAGGTTGACCGATGTCGTCGACCTCGCCGACGAATGCCAGGATGGGGCAGGTGATCTCGGCGAGCGAGACCAATTGATCCTTGATGACAAAACCACCGGTCATCATTCGGTTGTGCACGATGAACTGCTTGAGCAGTTCGGCAACCGCGGGCCCGGACCACGCGACCCAACCCTCGGTCGCGAGGAAGCGTCGCTGCTGCTCCCTCGGCAGCAAAGCCTCACGGTCGTGCAGTTGAAGCAGGAAGTCGACGCGCATCTTCAACGTCTTCACGGGATCGAGCAACTGGAACCCGGTGCGAGCCATCCACCCGGTGACCGCCAGGCGATTGAAGACGTGATCGGCGAGGAAATCCGCACCCTTGGTGGCCAGTCCGGCCGGGATACCGAAGGGCAACGCGGCGAGTGTGTCAACCGGACTGCCGAAGGTGATGACGCTGGCGATGTTTCGACTACGCCGATACGCGGCAGCTTGATAGGCAAACATGCCGCCCTGCGAATAGCCGGAGATGTGAACATCTTTACCGGTGTGACGGTGGATGTGGTCGATGATGTCGCTGAGAGCGATGATGTGATCGGCGAGATTGCGATCCCAACCGCCCTCTTCGGAGTCGGGCGAACCAAAATCGACTACCCAGGGGTCCAGGCCCATCTCGTGCAGAATTCCCACAGCACCCTGGTCGCGAGTCACGTCGTACACGTTCGCCGACATCATCATCGGCGGGATCAGCACGATCGGTGCACCGACGGTTTCCGGATCGCTGTCCGGGAAGTAGCGGCGAAGCCGGTACATCGCAGCGCGCTCGACGATCTCGAACGGCGACGTGGTCGCATCCGTTTCCAGCCCACCCAACCGGACGACCTCGAGGCCGTTTTGTGCTGTCGCAACCACCCGACGAATCGGGCCCAGCACAGACTTGGAATTCAATCCCACCATTTCACTCCCAAGTTACTCACCATGTGACGTCAGTCTCATTTTTCCCGCGCGCAACAAGCCTACTGACGACGAATACGCGTACGCGGTCAGGGAGCAAATTCTGCTCCCTGACCGCGTACGACCGAAGGACTACTGCCGAAAAGAGAGAGGAAACACTCGTGACCGCAAGGTCAGAGGGTCCATTCCCGCAGCGACTGCGCCACTGCTCGGACTCCGTCCAACTGTTCTGCTACCCGCACCCCCGCGGTGCCGCCTCGCGCATTACGCGAAGCGATGGAACCCTCTACTGTCAGCACCTCACGAACAGCGGGTGTCAGCGCGCTGTCGACGCCGGCCAGTTCCTCGTCCGTGAGATCTTCGAGTCCGACGCCTCGCGCTTCGGCGACACGCACACACGCTCCAGCAGCCTCGTGTGCAACTCGGAACGGCACGCCCTGACGCACCATCCACTCCGCGATGTCGGTGGCCAACGTGAACCCTGCCGGAGCAAGTTCCGCCATGCGTTCGGTGTGGAACTCGAGAGTCTGCACCAGGCCGGTGATGGCCGGGAGCAACATCTCCAGCTGCGCAACCGAGTCGAAGACCGGTTCCTTGTCCTCTTGCAGATCGCGGTTGTACGCCAGCGGCTGAGCCTTGAGCGTCGCCAGCAGGCCGGTGAGGTTACCGATCAGACGACCAGACTTACCGCGCGTGAGTTCCGAAACATCCGGGTTTTTCTTCTGCGGCATGATCGACGAACCCGTCGACCACGCGTCGGCAAGCGTGATGTAGCCGAATTCCGGTGTGCTCCAGATGATGATCTCTTCCGCCATGCGGGAGAGATCGACACCGATCATCGCAAGCACGAACGCTGCCTCGGCCGCAAAATCACGCGAAGCGGTTGCGTCGATCGAGTTCTCGGCCGAGCTGTCGAACTTCAATTCCGCGGCAATGGCTTCGGGGTCGAGACCGAGCGAGGAACCGGCAAGTGCACCGGAACCGTACGGGGACACCGCAGCTCGCACGTCGAAGTCGCGAAGACGTTGCACGTCGCGCAACAGCGGATGCGCATGGGCGAGCAAATGATGTGCCAACAAGACCGGTTGAGCAGCCTGCAGGTGCGTCTTGCCCGGCATCACGGCATCCGGGTGAGCCCCGGCCTGAGTCGCCAATGCGTCGACCACGTCGAGAACACCGGTGGAGATACGGCGAACCGCATCCCGAAGCCACATGCGGAACAGCGTGGCCACCTGGTCGTTTCGCGAACGACCAGCACGCAGACGTCCGCCGACCTCAGGCCCGACACGCTCGATCAGACCGCGTTCGAGTGCGCCGTGTACGTCCTCGTCCGAATCACTCGGTCCGAAGGCGCCACTGGCGACATCTGCCGCCAGACGGTCGAGACCGTCGAGCATTGTCGCGAGGTCGGCCTCGCTGAGCAGGCCTGCCTTGTTCAGCACGCGAGCATGCGCCTGCGACGCACGCACGTCGTACGGAGCGAGGACCCAGTCGAAATGAGTCGACTTGCTCAGCGCCGCCATGGCAGCGGCCGGTCCGGACTCGAACCGTCCGCCCCACAGCGCGCCTTCGTTGGTGCCGTGTTTTTGGGCGTCTCCGTCACCGTGAGCCGTCATGGCTCAGAGTCCCAGATCGCGCTTCGCGGCGACCTTCGACGACAGACCGTGGATCTCGACGAAGCCCTTGGATGCGGACTGGTCGAAGCTGTCGCCCTCGTCGTACGTCGCGAGGTTGAAGTCGTAGAGCGACTCGGGGCTACGACGACCGTTGACGGTGATGGCTCCACCGTGCAGGAAGAGACGAATGTCGCCGGTGACGCGCTCCTGCGTCTTGTTGACGAACGTATCCAGTGCGTCCTTGAGGGGCGAGAACCAGAGGCCGTCGTAGACCAGCTCGGACCAACGCTGCTCCATCTGACGCTTGTAGCGACCGAGTTCGCGTTCGAGGGTGACGTGCTCGAGTTCCTGGTGCGCGGTGATGAGAACCATGGCTCCGGGAGCTTCGTAGATCTCACGGCTCTTGATGCCCACGAGACGGTCCTCGACGACGTCGAGGCGACCGACACCCTGAGCGCCTGCGCGCTTGTTCAGTTCCTGGATGGCTTCGAGAACCGACACCGGGCGGCCGTCGATGGCAACCGGGCGACCCTTGTCGAAGCTGATGATGAGCTCGTCGGGCGCGTTCCAGTTGACCGTCGGGTCCTGGGTGTAGTCGTAGACGTCCTTGGTGGGCGCGTTCCACAGATCCTCGAGGAATCCGGTTTCGACGGCGCGGCCCCAGACGTTCTGGTCGATCGAGAACGGCGACTTCTTGGACACGTTGATCGGGATGTTGTTCTCTTCCGCGAAGGCGATTGCCTTTTCGCGGGTCCACGCGTAGTCACGAACCGGTGCGATGACCGAGAGGTCGGGCGCGAGGGCGCCGAAGCCGACCTCGAAGCGAACCTGGTCGTTGCCCTTGCCGGTGCAACCGTGCGAGACGATGGTTCCGCCGTGCGAGCGTGCGGCCTCGACGATGTGCTTGACGATCAGCGGACGGCTGATCGCGGACACGAGCGGGTAGCGATCCATGTACAGGGCGTTGGCCTGGATGGTGGGCAGGCAGTACTCGTCCGCGAACTCGACACGAGCGTCGACGACAACGGATTCGACTGCGCCGCAGTCGAGTGCGCGCTGGCGCACGACCTCCATGTCCTCGCCGCCCTGTCCCAGATCGATGGCGACGGCGACAACTTCAGCGCCTGTCTCCTTACCGATCCAACTGATGGCAACAGAGGTGTCCAGCCCGCCTGAGTAGGCGAGTACGACGCGATCGGCCATGGTGTGTGTGCTCCTTCGGTTGAAAATCTTCTATCAAGAATAAGGGGTCAGGCGAGGGATTCGATCATGGCCGCGAGTTCCGCTCCGGAAAGCGGTTCTCGGGCCACCACGAAGATGGTGTCATCTCCGGCGATCGTTCCCACGATGTCGGGCATCGAGGACCGATCCAGTGCGCTCGCGAGGTAGTGCGCGGCTCCCGGCGGTGTCCGGAGAACCGCCATGTTGCCGCTGAAATCGGTGGAGACCAACAGCTCACCCAACAGCCGTGAGAGGCGGTCGGTACCGCCGGACACACCGCGTACCGGGTTCCCGTCCTCCGGCACCACGTAAACACCGGCGCCGCCGTCAGCGGCACGCAGTTTCACCGCTCCCAGCTCTTCGAGGTCACGCGAGAGGGTGGCCTGCGTCGCTTCGATGCCCTCGGCACCGAGCAACGCCGCCAATTCCGTCTGACTTCGGACGGGGTGCGCCGCCAGCAGCGCGATGATGCGCGACTGGCGACCGGCCCGAGTGGGAGCGACGCTCACGCCTGGTCCAGTTGGGTTCGCTGTTCCAGCAGCCACACGAGCAACGCCTTCTGGGCGTGCAGACGGTTCTCCGCCTCGTCCCAGACGACGCTCTGGGGTCCGTCGAGAACCTCGTCGGTGACCTCTTCGCCGCGATGGGCCGGCAGGCAGTGCAGGACGACAGCCTTCGGATCTGCTTTGGCGAGCAGTTCCTTGTTGATCTGGAACGGACGGAAAGGTCCGACCCGATCGAGCCCGTCGTTCTCCTGACCCATCGAGGTCCAGGTATCGGTTACCAACGCGTCGGCACCGACGACGCCGGCCTGCGGGTCCTGCGTCAGCGTAATGGTCGCGCCGGTTTCCGCGGCGCGTGTGCGCGCTGCTGCTACTACCCAGTCCGCCGGTTCGAAGCCAGCGGGACTTGCGATGGTGACGTCGATGCCTGCGGTGACTCCGCCGAGCATCAGCGAGTGAGCCATGTTGTTGGCGCCGTCGCCCAGGTAGGTCAGCTTCAGTCCCTTGAGCTCACCCTTCTGCTCGATCAGCGTTTGCAGATCGGCCAGAACCTGACAGGGATGAAATTCGTCGGACAACGCATTGACGATGGGAATCGTTGCACCCGTTGCCATTTGCTCCAAGCGCTTCTGGCCGAACGTGCGCCACACGACGGCGTCGACATAGCGGGAGAGTACGCGTCCGGTGTCCGCCAACGTCTCTTCACGACCGAGTTGGGTACTGCGCCCGTCGACGACGACGGCGTGGCCGCCCATCTGCGCGATGCCCATCTCGAACGAGAAACGTGTACGCGTCGAGTTCTTCTCGAAGATGACGCCGACTCCGCGAGGACCCTCGAGTGGACGCCGAGCGAACGGGTCCTTCTTGAGAATCGCAGCGAGTTCCAGAACTTCGGCCTGCTGCGCCGGAGTCAGATCGTCGTCCCTGAGAAAGTGTTTCACCACGGTAGTCACTTCTCCCCCGGCTGGTCAGCCGATAGTGCACTGTCGAAGATGGCAGGTAGTGCTGCCACGAAGGTTTCGGCCTGCTCATCCGTGAGGATGAGCGGCGGCGCCAACCGGATCACTCCGGGTTGCGCTGCATTCACAAGGTACCCGGCTTCGCGCGCGGCATTTTCCACCGCCGGCGCGACGTCCTCGGTCAGCACGACACCCAGCAACAGTCCTGATCCCCGTACGTAGTCGACCAACGGATGGCCCAGATCTTCGATGCCCGCCGAGATCGATTTGCCCAAGCTGTCGGCGCGTGAGATCAGGTCTTCCGCTGCAATGGTTTTCAGCACGGCAAGCGCCGCCGCAGCGCACACCGGATTGCCACCGAACGTCGTACCGTGCTTGCCCGGTCCGAACAACTCTGCCGTTGCCCCGGTCGCGATGCAGGCGCCGATCGGCATTCCGCCGCCGAGTCCCTTCGCAAGAGTGATGACGTCCGGCACGATGCCGACTGCCTGATGTGCGTAGAACCAGCCGGTCCGGCCGATGCCGGTCTGAACTTCGTCGAGTACGAGCAGCGCACCACGTTCGGCGGTGATCCGCCGAGCCTCGACTAGGTATCCCTCGGGTGGCACTACGACGCCGCCCTCACCCATGATCGGTTCGAGGAACACAGCAGCGGTGTCGGAATCGACTGCCCGCTCCAGTGCCTCGACATCGCCGTACGGCACGAACTCGACACCGGCGGGCATCGGTTCGAACGGCGCCCGCTTGGCCGGCTGACCCGTCAGAGCGAGTGCCCCCATCGTGCGACCGTGGAAAGAGCCCTCGGCCGCGATGATCTTCTTCCGGCCAGTGGCGCGAGCGAGCTTGAAGGCAGCCTCGTTCGCCTCGGTACCGGAGTTGCAGAAGAACGCGCGCCCGGTGACGTTGCCGAGATGAGCGAGCAACTGCTCCGCCAACTCGACGACCGGCTCGCTGGCGTACAGGTTGGAAACATGGCCGAGTGTCGACAACTGAGTAGTGACGGCTTCGACGACGGCCGGATGTCCGTGTCCGAGGATGTTGACGGCGATTCCGGCAAGGAAGTCGACGTACTGCTTGCCGTCGGCGTCGGTGAGTACGGCGCCGTCACCGCGGACGAGAGCAACCCGGGGTACGCCGTAATTGTTCATCAGCGAAGCGGACCACCGCTGCTGCAGATCGATCGTGCTCATGAAGTAGCTCCCTGCTGGGGACCGGCGACCGAGGAGCCGGGCACGACCATCGTGCCGATTCCTTCACCGGTGAAAAGTTCGAGTAGGACTGAATGTTCGAGCCGGCCGTCGATCACGTGCGCCGACGGCACACCTCCGCGCACCGCGCGAAGGCAGGCCTCCATCTTTGGCACCATGCCGGCATCGAGACTCGGCAACAACTGGGCCAGGGCGTCGGTGTCGATTTCGGTGGCCAGCGAGGATCGGTCCGGCCAATCGGTGTACAGGCCTTCGACGTCGGTGAGGACAACGAGCTTCTCGGCACCGATCGCCTCGGCCAGTGCGGCAGCGGCGGTATCGGCGTTGATGTTGTGGACGACGCCGTCGGCATCGGGCGCGATGGTCGAGACCACCGGAATGCGTCCTGCCGCAATGAGATCGAGTACCGCGTCTGGGTTCACGGTGGTGACGTCTCCGACCAGGCCGATGTCGGTCTGCTCCCCCTCGACCGCAACAGTGCGTCGAGTAGCGGTGAACAGGTGCGCATCTTCACCGGAGATACCGACCGCGTACGGACCGTGCGCGTTGATCAGGCCGACGAGTTCACGGCCCACCTGACCGAAGAGCACCATCCGGACGACGTCCATCACCTCGGGCGTCGTGACCCGGAAACCACCGCGGAACTCACCCTTCATGCCAAGGCGTGCCAGCATCGCGTTGATCTGCGGGCCGCCGCCGTGCACGACGACGGGGTGGATGCCGACAGTCCGCAGGAACGCCATGTCCGCGGCGAAGGCGGTCTTGAGTGTCTCGTCGATCATGGCGTTTCCGCCGTACTTGACCACGACCACCTTGTCTCGGAATCGCTGCAGCCACGGCAGCGCGTCGGCGAGGACATGCGCCTTCTGATGCTCGCTGATCACGGGATACGTCTCGGTCATGACGAGTACGCCGAGTTCTCTTCGACGTACGCGTGCGAGAGGTCCGTGGTGCGAATGCTCACGGACTCGTTGCCGATTCCCAGGTCGATGTCGAGTTCGATGTCGATCCCGCTCAGGTCCACCTCACGCGCTCCCGGAGCGCCGACGCCGTCGATGCAGACGGGACTCCCGTTGAAGGACACACTGATTCGATCGGGATCGAGCTCGATGGGAGCGATACCCACTGCTGCGAGGACGCGGCCCCAGTTCGGATCGGATCCGAACAGTGCCGTCTTGACCAGGCTGTCGCGGGCGATGGTCCGAGCGCCGATCAACGCATCGGACTCGGACGCTGCGCCGCGCACCGTCACCTTGACCCGCTTGGTGACGCCCTCGGCGTCTGCCATCAACTGATCCGCGAGATCGTCGCACACTGCGAAGACCGCGGCGTTGAGTTCGTCCTGGGTCGGTGTGACACCGCTGGCGCCGGAGGCCAACAGGAGCACCGTGTCGTTGGTGGACGTGGCGCCGTCGACGTCGAGGCGATCGAAGCTCAGGTGGGTGGCGGCGCGCAGAGCGGTATCGAGCTGCTCGGCCGTTGCGACAGCATCGGTCGTGACGACGCACAGCATCGTCGCCAGTGCGGGCGCGAGCATGCCTGCACCCTTGGCCATTCCGCCGACGTTCCACTTGTTCGCGTGGTGCAGCGACGCCTGCTTCGGCACGGTATCGGTGGTCATGATCGCGTACGCCGCGTCGGTACCGCCGGAGATTCCGCCGGCCAGTTCGTGCACTACCTCGGTGACACCGGGGATCAGCTTGTCCATGGGCAAGCGGTCACCGATCAGGCCGGTCGAACAGACGGCGACCTCGATCGCGCCCGTCTCGGTTCCCCAGTTGCTCAGTGCCGACGCAACTTCCTCGGCAGTCTTGTGCGCATCCTGGAATCCGCCCGCGCCGGTACACGCGTTTGCGCCGCCCGAGTTGAGCACGACCGCGCGCAGCTTGCCCGTCGTCAAAACCTGCTGAGACCACAGCACCGGAGCGGCCTTGACCTTGTTCAGGGTGAAGACGCCGGCAGCGGCCAGATCGGGTCCCTCGTTGAGCACCAATGCGAGGTCCGACTTGCCACTCTTCTTGATACCGGCAGCAATTCCGGCACCGCGGAATCCGGCAGGTGCGGTGACGCCCTGTGTGCGGAGCAGCCGTCCCCCGGCGACGTGAACCACGTCTGCAACGGTCGCGTCAGGCTCGGTTGCGTTCTCGATCTGCTGCGGATTGTCGGTGCTCACGGAGCTACTCCCACGGTAGAGAGACCTGCGGTCTCGGGTAGGCCAAGGGCGAGATTCATCGATTGCACCGCGCCACCGGCGGTGCCCTTGGTGAGATTGTCGATTGCCGAGATGACAACGAGCTGACCGGCGTCGGCGTCAACGGTGACCCCGATCTGCACGGCATTGGATCCGATCACGGCACCGGTCTGCGGGAAGACTCCGGCAGGCAGCACGTGGATGAACGGCTCGTCGTTGTATGCCTTTTCGTAGATTTCGCGCGCTTGCTCTTCGGTGGCCGTGGTGGCTGCCGTGCAGGTCGCGAGGATGCCGCGCGGCATGGGCGCGAGGACTGGAGTGAAAGAAACACTGATGTCCTTGCCGCCTGCGGCCGAAAGATTCTGAATGATCTCAGGGGTGTGGCGATGGACACCTCCGACACCGTATGCGCGGACGGAGCCCATGACCTCGGAACCCAGCAGATCGGCCTTCGGCGCCCGGCCGGCGCCCGAAGTGCCACTGACCGCAACCACGTTCACGTGCGACTCCACGATCCCCGCGGCAACGGCGGGGGCCAGCGCGAGGCTCGCTGCCGTCGGGTAGCAGCCCGGAACGGCAATGCGGGTTGCGCCTACCAATTTCTCACGGGCACCGGGCAATTCAGGAAGACCGTATGGCCAGGTACCGGCATGAGTGCTCTTGTAGTACTTCTCCCAGGCTGCGGGATCCTGCAGCCGGAAGTCCGCGCCGCAGTCGATGATGACCGTCGACTCGGGCAGCAACTTGGCGTACTGAGCCGAATTTCCGTGTGGGAGACCGAGGAAGACGACGTCGTGACCCGAGAGGATTTCGACAGTGGTCTCTTCGAGTACCCGCGAAGAGAGTGGGAGCAAGTGCGGATGATGCTCACCGAGCGTCGAACCGGCGTTGCCACCGGCGGTCAGCGAACCGATCACCAGACTGCCGTCGGCGTAGGACGGGTGCCCGAGGAGCAGACGCAGAACCTCACCACCGGCGTACCCACTGGCGCCGGCAACGGCGACTCTGATCGGCTTGCGTGCGTTCTCGGTCGTACCACCTTCAGTCATGTCACACAGTATGCATCATTGTGCATCGGAATGCATAATTACTTACCCATGGATCGCCGGATCTCCTCGAGCTTGGCTTTTGCGGCCTTCTGGCGCTCGTCCCACTGCTCGTCCACGGACTTTCCGGCAGGACTCTCGTGTGCCAATTCGGCCGAACCTATGGAAGTACCGAAGCGCCCCTCTATCTTCTCCCGAACACGGTCGAAAGTGGGGACTCCCCCTTCGGTGTAGTCGGGTTCGGGAATTCTCGGGTCGGTCGCAAGTACCACCGGGACGTCGATGATCTCGTCGACCTCCACAACGGTGTCGGGCAGTTCAACTTCTTCGGCGTCGGTGATCGTGTTGTCGTCCTCTACACGGTGCGGCTCGAGGCTCGCGGCAGCGGTGTCCACCACGGAAAGAAGGACCGACAAGCTCGGACGACGCTCGACCACTGCGCGAACGACCGCGAGGAAGTCCTTGTCGTCGAGTGCACTGGCGGCCTCGACCACCTGGTGCACGGAACCATCGTGCTCGGACCCATCATGTTCGGGCCCATCATTTCGTGACACTGTCAGTCCCTTCTCGAAATGCCGACGGACAACTCCGATCCTTCCACGACTGTCTGCCGAAGGGGTCAGCGTGAGGCGAGGTAAGCGGCAAACGCGTCCTCGCTCGAATATGCGGGGACGTACCCGAACTGTTCCTTGAGCCGCCGATTGTCGAGAACGGGTCGGTACTGGAGAAATCCGACGCGCTCCGGACCGTGTTCCGTTACGCCCAATCGCCGTCCGACGCGTAGAACGCCTCGCAACAGCCATGCAGGAAGCGTCACCGTGCGCTTGCCCATCCGGGAAGCCAACTCGTCGACGGTCAACGCGCCGTCGCCCGCGACATTGAAGATGCCCACTTGGTTTCCGGTCACGGCCTCCGCAAAAGCGCCCGCGACATCGGTGTGCCAGACGAACACGAAGGGGCTGTCGCTCCCGGCAACCTTGAGCAGCTTGCGGCGATCGAACAACGCGGTGATCTGATTGTCGACGCTCTCACCCAAGATCGTGCCGATCCGGAAGACAACTTGTTCCAACTCCGGGTGTTCGACGCGATATTCGGCGAGCATCTCTTCGACCAGGCGTTTGTGGCGACTGTAAGTGAATTCGTCGTTGCCTCGGACAGGTACGTCCTCGGTGATCCACGGTGGGTTGTCGGAGTGGTAGCCGTACGCCGCTCCGGACGAAGACACGACGATCCGTCCAACCCCGTGTTCGACGCAGGCCGCGAGCACGTTTCGTGTCCCGTCGACGTCGACGTGGTACTCCTGCTCTGCTGTCGTGTTCTTGCCGGGATTCACGATGGACGCAAGGTGGATCACGACGTTCGGTCGGTACTGACCGAACACCCGCCCCAATTCTGTGGGGTCGCAGACGTCCGCCCTAACGCGGCGGATGCGATCGTCCGGCGTGTCCTTGACCGTGAGGTCGGCACAGACAACGGTGATGCCCTGCGCGATCAGTGCGTCGATGACAGCGGTACCCAGGAACCCGTTCCCGCCCGTGACGAGTGCGACGGTCATGCCGGTACCGCCTTTCGGGCGCGTCGCTTGGACCAGATCGTCGCCAGAGCCAACCCGGCGATGATGTCCCAGATTCCCCACCAGCCGGCCACGACGGCCATGCCACCGAGCCCGTCGAAGAACGTGAACACCAGGCCAAGCCCCAGTCCGGCATTGCGGATGCCGACCTCGAAAGAGACGGCGCGACGGCTGTATTCGTTCAACCCGGTGACGGCGCCGCAGAAGTATCCCAGTGCGAGGGCAACCGTGTCGTGCAGGAAGACCGCAAGCAGTACCACCCCGATGTAGTCGACGAAGTACGACGCATTCCCTGACACCCCCGCGACGATGAAGATCAACAACGCCACCAACGAACCGTTTTTCACCCACGGCTGCGCTTTCGCGGCTATCTCCGGGAACTTTTGTGCCGCCCAGATGCCGAGAACGAACGGCACGCCGATGATCAGGGCGATTTGCGCGACCATCTCGAGCGCATTCAGGTTCACGGACTGCAACAGAGCGTCCGTCTCCGGGCGTCGGCTCCCCCAGAACGCGAGATTGAGCGGCATGAGGAAGATCGCGAAGACGTTCGACACCGCCGTCATGGACACCGAGAGTGCGACGTCACCGCCCGCCCGGTGAGTCAGGACATTCGAGATATTGCCCGGCGGGCAGCACGCCACCAGGATCATGCCGAGCGCTACCGAGGGAGCGGGCGAGAGAATCAGCGTCAGCAGAAAAGTCACTGCCGGCAGCAGCAGGAACTGGGCAGCGATACCCACCGCCATCGCCTTGGGTTTGGTGAGCGCACGACGGAAGTCGTCGACCGAGGTGTCGAGGGCGATCCCCAGCATGATCGCGGCCAGCACCACGTTGAGGATCATCAACGATCCCGGGTTGAAGTTGAGCACCACGTCGTCGATCGGCATCACTGTCCTCCCTTCGTCAGAGCGGCATCGAGCAGTCCGATGTGCCGTCTGATCGCCGATCGGTAGGCGTCCTTGTTCACGTAGTAGGCCATTCGTCCCAGCTTCAGGTACTTGTATCCCCCGGACAGATCGGGAGGAGGGCCGGCCGCCGCTGCCGAGAATTCGCGCGCCGCGGCGGGGGCTTCGGTGCGTGCGGTGATCAATTTGGCCACCAACTCGGCCTGCTCGTAACGGCCCTGCCACCCGAGACCGGATGCTTCGACCATGCCGAGCACAAAGAGATTGTCGTGGCGGCGACTCGCGACGTTGAGGAACAGGTCCGGGGCAGCGCCCGACCAGTCCAGGTCCTCGCGCGCGATGAAGGGATAGTCGAGGTGATACCCCGTGGCGCAGAGAACGAGGTCGTAGTCGGCAGACGATCCGTCGACAAACCGCACCGTCTTCCCCTCGAACCGGTCGACGTCAGCGCGCACGTGCACGTCACCGTGCCCGATGTGGTGCAGGATCAACGAGTTCACGACCGGATGCGATTCGTAGATCTTGTAGTCCGGTGCCGGAAATCCGAACCGCACCGGATCTCCCGTGAACTGCTTGAGCACCAAGGTGTCGACGCGTTGTTTAATCCACGGCGGCAACGGCTTTCCCTGATTCAAGGTGTCCGAGGGTCGTCCGAACAGATACTTGGGGACGAAGTAGTAGCCTCGCCGAACGCTTAAATCGACGCACTCGGCCTGGTGGACGGCATCGACGGCGATGTCGCATCCACTGTTGCCCGCTCCGATGACCAGTACCCGCCTTTCGCGGAAGATCTCGGCGCTGCGGTACTCGCTCGTGTGCATCAACGTGCCGGTGAAGTTGCCCCGGAACGTCGGTACGTTCGGCTTCGACAGCGTTCCGTTCGCGATGATCACGCCTCGATACCGCGCGACTGTCGTCTCACCGCTGCGACTACGCGTGGTGACCTGCCACAGCGAATCGACCGGCGAAACGTCGATGACGGTAGTGCCGAAGGCAAAGTGCCTGCGAAGATCGTGGGTATCGGCGTAGTCGCGGAAATACTCGGCAAGTTCGACGTGGCTCGGGTAGTCGGCAACCGAATCCGCCATCGGGAACTCCGCGAATGCGGTGGTGCCCTTCGACGAAATGAGGTGCGCCGACTCGTAGACGGTGCTGTGCGGGTTGTCGATGTCCCAGAGCCCACCGACGTCGTCGTGGCTCTCGAAGCCGCCGAACGCTATGCCGGCTCGATCGAGGTTTCGCGCGCCGGCCAATCCAGACGGACCCGCTCCGATCAGCGCGTACTTGCCCTCTGTGCTCATGGGTCGAGCGTCGCAGATAGTTCGAATCTTGCGGCAATGTGCAGGATAATGACGTTATGAGCGCACTCGATGCCGACAACGATCGCGGGATAGATGAAATCGATCTGAGGATAATCAATGCGCTGCAGCTCGCACCGCGATCGAAGTGGCTTTCGTTGGCCGGCCCACTCGAACTCGACGCCGCGACTCTCGCCCGGCGTTGGAATCGACTGTCCGAATCGTCGTTGGCCTGGGTCACGGTTACTCCGGGGCCACAGGTGCTGGGCACCATCGTCACAGCGATCATCGAAATCGATTGCTCACCAGAACTTCTCGACACCGTCGCGGCACGTCTCACCGTCTTGGCCCACGCCGTGACCATCGAAGTATCAACAGGTAGAGCCGATCTGCTCGTCACAGCCGGTACTGCAGACTTGGCGTCGATGTCGCGCTTCATCTCGGAAGAGATCGCAACCATCGACGGCGTACTCGCGACACGAACCTCGATCATCACACGCTGGTTCACCGAAGGTGGGCGATGGAGACTCAATGCGCTGGCACCGTCCGAGAAGGGTGTGCTGACCACCAGCGAAAACCGTACTGCCGTGCGCGCTCGGTCGACCGGCATTTCCGAACAGGATCGCAAGGTTCTCACGATCCTCGCCTACGACGGGCGCACTCCCATGAAGGAGTTGGCCGACGCGATCGGTGTCAGTCCGGCTGCATGCAAACGCCAGATCGACCGGCTCACGTCTTCGGGGTTGGTGGCGCTGCGGTGTGAATTTGCCCGGCCGCTGGCCGGGCTTCCCGTGCTCACCACACTGTGGTGCCGCGTCGAACCCGAACTTCTCGATACTGCGGGCCGATTACTGAGCCGAGCGCCGGAAGTCCGAAACTGTTTCGCGGTGGTGGGCGCCGACAACCTGGTGGTTCAGTTGTGGCTGCATTCTCCTGCAGAACTCGATGCATTCGAAATTCGTCTGCGCAAGGAGATTTCGGGGCTTTACGTCACCGAACGATCCATCGTGCTGCACCTGCGCAAACTGCTCGGTCACGTACTCGATCAGGACGGGCGCAGAACCTCGACTATCGCCCCGGATGTGTGGTTGCCGAGCCGCACCGATTCACCGGAAAACCGATAACACAACAGAGCCCACGACCACCGGGAGTGGACGTGGGCTCTGTGATCAGTTGAGTAGATCAGCCGCGCATCTGCGCACCGACTGCCTTGGAGGCAGCCTCGACCGCGGCATCGCGAGCCGCGCTTGCCTCGTCCTCGGTCAGTGTCCGGTCGACACCACGGAATCGCAACGCGAACGCGAGCGACTTGCGGCCTTCACCGACCTGCTCGCCCTCGAAGACGTCGAAGAGGCGAATGTCTTCGAGAAGTTCGCCGCCGCCGGAACGCAGAGCTTCCTGGACCTTCGCCGCAGGAATATCGCGATCGACAACAACCGCCACGTCCTGGAGCACTGCGGGGAAGGGCGAAATGCGCGGCGCCGGCAGGTTCTCGACCAACGGCAAAGCGTCGAGGTCGATCTCCAGTGCACAAGTGCGCGCAGGCAATCCCGCACGCTCGAGAACAGCCGGATGCAGTTCGCCCGCATGACCGACTACGTTGCCGTCAACGACAACCTCGGCGCAACGGCCGGGATGCCACGGCAGGTACTGCGCCGCACGCAGTTCCACCTCGACGCCTGCTGCAGCTGCAATGACCCGCACTGCTGCAAAAGTGTCCGAAGCCTCGGCCTGACGGCCAGGACCCCAGGGGCCGCTCGGCTCACGCAAACCACTCAACACTGCAGCGATGTGCACGGGCTGAGCCGGCAACGACGCGATCAGGTTCGCGATCTGCTCGTCCGTCGGGCGACGATCCACCGGCAATGCATCCACCGGCTTGGTATCGGGGCCCGGCAGGACAACCTGCGCGATGCCGTACAGCGAAAGATCACGCTGACCGCGAGAAGCGTTGCGAGCCAGGATCTCCAGCAGACCCGGGAGCAGCGTGGTCGCCAACTCCGGACGATCGGCTTCGAGCGGGTTGAGGACCTTGCTGGTGTTGCGGCGCGGATCATCCGCGTCGAGGCCCCAGACGTCGAAGACGTTGGTGGGCAGGAAGACCGGAGGAAGTACCTCGACGTAACCGGCGTGAGCCACGGCCTTCGACACCGTGCGCTTACGCCGCTGCGACGGAGTCAATCCGCGTCCGGCCGGAGCGGCGGGAAGCACAGACGGGATCTGCTCGAGACCTTCGAGGCGAAGAACTTCCTCGACGAGGTCCGCAGGCTGCACCAGGTCCGGACGCCACGACGGCGGCGTCGCGACCAACTGGCCGTGTCCCTCTTCGCTGACGCCGACCTCGACGTTGCAGCCAACCTGGGTGAGGCGGCGAGCTGCGGTGCCGTTGGGGTACGTGACTCCGGCGACACGGTCGGGCAGGTCGATATCCATGCGAATGGCAGCGCGAGGGGCAACATCGCCCACGTCGGTCAGGACCGGCTCGATCCGTCCGCCGGCAATCTCGACCAGCAGAGCGGCTGCGCGGTCGACGGCCGCGAGCGGAATCGCCGGATCGACGACGCGCTCGAAACGCTTGCTCGCCTCACTCGGCAGCTTGTGCCGGCGCGCCGTCTTGAAGACTGCGAGCGGATCCCAAGTAGCTCCTTCGAGGAGGATGTCCGTCGTTGCCGTTCCCACCTCGGTGGTTGCGCCGCCCATGACGGCAGCCAGCGAGATGACTCCGGAATCGTCGGCGATGACAACGTCTTCGGGATCGAGCGTGCGTTCGACGTCGTCGAGCGTCGTCAGCTTCTCCCCCGCCTTGGCGCGACGGACCACCAGGTCGCCCTGCACCGAGGTCGCATCGAACGCGTGGAGAGGCTGGCCGAGTTCGAGCATCACGTAGTTGGTGACGTCGACGGCCGGCGAGATCGGGCGAACACCCGAGAGCAGAAGTCGACGCTGCAGCCACCACGGGCTCACTGCCTGCGGATCGATACCCGTGATCTTCCGCATCACGAAACGCGAAGCCTTGGACTCCGGTTCGAGGCGCACCGGCCAGGCTTCACCCTCAGCCGGGTGCGCGGGAACCGAAGCGGGATCGGCGTATTCGAGATCGAAGCCGCACGCGAGCTCTCGCGTGAGACCACGGACCGAGAAGCAGTAGCCACGGTCCGGGGTGATGTTCAGTTCGATGATCGTGTCACCGAGACCGAGCAACTCGTTGCCGTCTGCGCCGGGTTCGGCGGTACCAGGCTCGAGCACCAAGATGCCCGAATGGTCTTTGCCGATACCGAGTTCCGAGACGGAGCAGATCATGCCGTCGGACACCTGGCCGTACGTCTTGCGAGTGGCGATTTCGAATCCGCCGGGCAGCACCGCGCCGGGCAGCGCAACGACGACGAGGTCACCCTCGTTGAAATTGCGTGCGCCACAGACGATGCCGCGAGGCTCGGGTTCGCCGACCTCGACCTGGCAGAAGCGGATCGGCTTCTTGAACTCGGTCAGTTCGGTGATGGAGACGACCTTGCCGACGACCAACGGGCCGTCGATCGCCTCGAGTGTGTCGAGTTCCTCGACTTCGAGTCCCACCCGGACGAACCCGGCGTCCAGCTCTTCCGGGGTCACCTCCCAGTCCGGAGTTGCCCGCTGCAGGATCTCGGTCAGCCAGGATTGCGCTACTCGCACGTCTGCTCAGCTCTCTCGTTTGTCGATAAGTCTTTGTGAAGGTTCCGCGGACCGGATCGGTCAGCCTGCGACACCGAAGGGCAGCGTGAAACGCACGTCACCTTCGACGATGTCGCGCATGTCCGGGATACCGTTGCGGAACTGCAGGGTCCGCTCGAGGCCCATGCCGAATGCGAAACCCGAGTACTCGTCGGGATCGATACCGCTGGCGCGCAGAACGTTCGGGTTGACCATGCCGCAGCCGCCCCACTCGACCCAGCCTGCGCCGCCCTTCTTGTTCGCGAACCAGACGTCGACCTCGGCCGACGGTTCCGTGAACGGGAAGTAGTTGGGGCGCATACGGGTACGCGTCTCGGGGCCGAAAAGGGCACGAGCGAACGCGTCGAGAGTCCCGCGCAGGTTGGCCATGGTCAGGCCCTTGTCGACGGCCAGGCCTTCGACCTGCGAGAAGACAGGCGTGTGGGTCGCATCGAGTTCATCGGTGCGGAACGTGCGGCCCGGGCACACCACGTAGATCGGCACCTCACGCGAGAGCATGGTGCGGACCTGCACCGGCGAGGTGTGGGTACGCAGCACCTGGCGCGAGTTCTCGGGTGCCAGGTGGAAGGTGTCCTGCATCGTGCGCGCAGGGTGATCCGGCAAGAAGTTGAGTGCGTCGAAGTTGAAGTGCTCGGTCTCCACCTCCGGACCCTCGGCAACTTCCCAACCCATCGCGACGAATACGTCGGCGACCTGCTCGGAAATCAGGCTGATCGGGTGACGAGCCCCGACGGGGTGCCGATCGGAAGGCAGAGTGACGTCGATTGCCTCGGCAACCAACACCGCAGCGTCACGCTCGGCGAGGAGAACCTCACGACGAGCGTCGTACGCGTTGTTGATCCGAGTGCGGAAGATGTTGACGCGCTTACCGGCGTCCGCCTTTTCCTTGCCCGGAAGGCTGCCGAGTCCCCGGCGCGCGAGGGCGATCGGGGACTTGTCCCCCAGGTGCTCCACCTTGACGTGCGCCAGCGCGTCCAGGTCAGCGGCGTCCGCCAGCGCCTTCTCGGCGTTCTCAGCCGCAGCGGTCAACGCCTCTTCGGTGAGTACACTCGCGTCGACCTCCGGCGGTGTCGCGCCCTCATTTTTGGCCACGGCTGTGACGCTCCTGTCGCTTCTCGGTTTACTTCTCGTACTGCGTGCTTCTTGTACTGCTTACTTCTTGTACTGCGAGCGAGCATTCGAACTCGCTCGAGCATTGTCTCTGCTCTTGTATTGTCTCAGGCTTCCGCAAATGGGATTCCGTGAGGTCTCCGCGTGCGTTTTCAGCCGTGATCGGTGGCGCGATTTTGCACCCGCGCGCTTGCGTACAGGCAAATTGCCGCCGCTGTCGCGAGGTTCAAGCTTTCGGCGCGGCCATGGATCGGAATCCTGACCCGATGATCAGCCTGTGCGGCGATCGCCGGATCGAGACCGTGAGCTTCGTTACCGAACAGCCAGGCCGTCGGCTTGCTCAGCAACTCGTCGGCCTCGTCGAGATCGACCTCGCCGTCAGCTGCAGTCGCGAGAATCTGAATGCCGGCTGCGCGAATCTGCTCGATCACCGACACCGTGTCTCGATCGCGGACGACTGGCAGGTGAAAGAGGCTGCCCGCCGACGAACGAACGACCTTGCCGTTGTGCGGATCGACGCTGTCACCGGCGAGGATTGCCGCATTGGCACCCACTGCGTCGGCGATGCGAATGACGGTGCCCGCGTTACCTGGTTCGTTGACCTCGACCGGCACTGCGAGCAGGCGGGTCTCCTGATGGACGGCTGCGCTCAGCGGTACATCCAGTAGATCGCTGACGGCAACGAGACCGGGCGGCGTGACGGTGTCGCTCAGAGCTTTGATTGCTCGATCGGTCACAAGAGCAACACGAACTCCAGCGGTCAGCGCCCGATCGATGACGTGCTGATAGCGCTCGGCTGCGTCCTCGGTGTAGAAGAGGTCGTGTACCGGGCAGGCCTCGCCGTGCGAGAGTGCACCGTTCAACAGTTCGGTGACCGAGTTCTCGCCCTCGACGAGGAAACGTCCTGCTTTGCGTCGTTCTGCTGTGCGCAGGAGCTTGACAGCAGAAACGACCCGCGGAGTCCGCTCGGTGAGCGGGTCCACGGGCCGTTGCTGTGATGCGTGAATCAGGCTGCTTCTCCGGCAGGAGCGTTCACGTCAGCCGGCAGAGCGGCCTTCGCGAGTGCGACCAGGCCGGCAAAGGCCTCGGCATCGGAGACAGCGAGCTCGGCCAGGATCTTGCGGTCGACCTCGACCTCTGCCAGACGCAGGCCCTGGATGAGGCGGTTGTACGTGATGTCGTTTGCGCGAGCTGCAGCGTTGATACGCGTGATCCACAGCTTGCGGAACTCGCCCTTGCGCGCACGACGGTCGCGGTACGCGTAGGTGAGCGAGTGGAGCTGCTGCTCCTTGGCCTTGGTGTACAGACGCGAACGCTGTCCACGGTAGCCGCTGGATGCAGCAAGAATTGAACGACGCTTCTTCTGGGCGTTGACCGCCCTCTTTACGCGTGCCACTTGAAAAATCCTGTCAATCTAGGGGCTGAAAGTACGGCCCCGGGTGGTCAGTAAGGGGGCGACTCAGATGCCGAGCATGCGCTTGATGCGCGGAGCGTCGTCAGGGCTGACAACAGCGACACCGTCGAGACGACGGGTAACCCTGCTGGACTTGTGCTCGAGAAGGTGGCGACGGCCGGCCTTCTGGCGCATGAGCTTTCCGCTGCCGGACACCTTGAATCGCTTCGAGGCGCCGCTGTGGCTCTTCATCTTGGGCATGGAGTCCTCAGTTCTTGTTACGTGGTGGATCTTGGGAAATCGACTAGCTGGCCGGAGCCTCGGGAGCGGCATCGCCGGTCGCCGGTGCTTCCGGAGCTGCTTCACTGGAAGCCGGTGCGGCCGGAGCCGGACGCGGAGCAGCCTGAGCCACTGGCGCCTGAGCGCTCTCCTGCGCCTTGACGCGAGTCTTGGCGCCCTTGTGCGGTGCCAGGACCATCGTCATGTTTCGGCCGTCCTGCTTTGCCGAGGTTTCGACGAATCCGAGATCTGCGACGTCTGCTCCCAGACGCTGCAGAAGGCGGTAGCCGAGTTCGGGGCGTGACTGCTCACGTCCGCGGAACATGATCGTGACCTTGACCTTGGAACCGGCTTCGAGGAAGCGAACGACGTTGCGCTTCTTGGTCTCGTAGTCGTGGTCGTCGATCTTGGGTCGGAGCTTCTGCTCCTTGATGACCGTCAGCTGCTGGTTCTTACGTGACTCACGTGCCTTCTGTGCAGCCTCGTACTTGAACTTGCCGTAGTCCATGATCTTGCAGACCGGTGGACGGGCATCAGGAGCTACCTCGACCAGGTCGAGGTCGGCCTCAAGGGCCAAGCGGAGTGCATCTTCAACACGCACGATGCCTACCTGTTCCCCGCCAGGTCCGACCAAACGAACCTCGGGAACGCGGATACGATCGTTGATGCGGGTCTCAGTGCTGATGGGGCCTCCTAGGTTGAACGGTGCGGTCTTCATGACCGCACGCAGCCCGTACCGCCCGCACCCCAACAAAAAAGCCCCGCTGTGATGATTGCTCATCCGCGGGGCCCGATGTCGACCGATCACATAAGATCCAGCTCACGCCGAAACCTATCTCCTCGACTGAGCGAGGAACCTGACGAAGAATTGATCTCCGATAACAGGTGACCGGAACCACTGAACTGCAGTTTCACCTGCCGCGCAGAGGTGGGAGTCGGACTCCACTTGCTGCCCCCGAACAAGTCGGAGGCGGTCGTTGCAACAAGAGTAACAGGTCGCCACAGATGAAAGAAATCGGTGCCGCTCCCAGTGCTGCCGGGAGAGGCCCGATTCAACACCACCACGGCCTGATGGAATCCTTACAACCATGAGTGAGAACTTCGAGGCAGATCAGAACACCGACGGCGCGAACCCCGACGTCCGCGAACTCTCCGAAGTTCCCGCGGTCGAGGTCATCAGCCGCGCCGCAGTGATGCTGATGAGTTCGGCTGCCGAAAAACTCGGCCTCTCCGACGCCGATCCGTCTTCCAGTCCCTATCTGGACCTCGACGAAGCTCGTCGAGTCATCACGGCGCTTGCCGGACTGGTGACTGCGTCGGTCGAATACCTCGGCCCCCACGCCGGACCCATCCGTGAAGGCCTTCAAGCCCTGCAGCGCGCATTCCGTGAGGCCTCCTCGCACCCGGACGAGCCAGGAAAGGGACCGGGCGAGAAGTTCACCGGTCCGGTCTACTGAGTTGGCAACCGCCAACAAGACCCAACCGACGCCCGAGGACGTCGACGCATTCATTTCACGCGTCGACGACCGCAAGCGTGCCGACAGCGTGGAGCTGATCTCCTTGCTGTCGGCCGCGACCGGCGAGCCTGCCGTCATGTGGGGCTCGAGCATCATCGGTTTCGGGGCACGGCACTACCGGTATGCGAGTGGCCACGAAGGTGACACCCCACTGATCGGGTTCTCCCCCAGGGCCACCGCGCTCACGTTGTATTTGTCGCTGAACTTCGACGACTACACCGACACACTGGCGCGCCTCGGCAAGCACAAGATCGGCAAGGGCTGCCTGTACGTCAAACGGCTGAGCGACGTCGACATGGCAGTCCTGACCGAACTGATCGCGGATTCCGTTGCCGCAGCCCGCAACATGATCGACTGAACAGGTCACCTTCGTGGGGCTACAGGCCGAGCGTCTTCGGGCGGTTGGCCGAACAGGGTCGAATCCCGTGGTGTGAAGTGATCGTTCGTGAGCGTGGCCCGACGCATTCGATCGAGTCGAAACCACCGCACCGCGTCGCGCTGGCGACACCAGCCGATGAGAAACCACTGCCCACGGTCCTGCGCCAGAATGTGCGGCTCAACTGCCCGCACCGTCTCCGCACCGTCCCCATCCACGTAGTGCAACGACACGACGCGACTCTGTTCGAGCCCCTGCTCGACGGCCCGCCGGTTCGTGCGCGAATCCGCTACTACCCCGCCGTCGCCGCGAATCCACACACGGCCACCGAGTTCGGCGACCTTACGACGACTCTCCTCGTCCATCACGTCGAGCAGTTTCGCCAGAGCTGCTCGTCCGTCCGGCGCAAACGGGGCGTCACCGGCCGCCGTCAATGCCAACGCGATTGAAACTGCTTGCGGAACAGTGAAATTGACCGGCGGTAGCGTGGCGCGACCTACGAGTCGGTATCCACCCCCGGGGCCCGAGCGCGCCTCGATCGCCGCGCCCGACATCATCAGAGTCTCGATATCCCGCTTGATCGTCCGGGTGGTGACACCGAATTCCTCGGACAATCGGGAACACGTAGCCCCTCGATCGCCCTGTCGCCGAAGCTCTTCGACGAGAGCGTGCAATCTCGCAGCTCGATTCACGTTCACCAGTGTCGCAGATTTCGATACCAAACAGTGACATAATTGGTGACACTCTGTTGTCACCAACCTGATTGCACAGTGAGTCCATGAAAACTCACATCGTTCTTGTTCCCGGATTCTGGCTCGGCTCATGGGCTTGGGACGCAGTCCTCCCCCACCTCGAGCGCTCCGACACCACCCGCGTGACCAGCCTGACGCTGCCCGGACTCGACGCCGTCGATGCAGATAGATCAGCGGTCACCTTCGACGCCCACGTCCGCGCAGTCATCGACGCTGTATCGGATTCAGACGAACGTACGGTCCTGGTCGTGCACAGCGGCGCCGGCCCGGTGGGATACGCGGTAACCGATCGCATCCCGGATCGGGTCGCGCGGATCGTCTACGTCGATTCAGGTCCCATGCCCGACGGCGCGGCGCTGCGACCGGATCTGGCCGCTGACGTCGTCGAGATACCGCTGCCGACGTGGGCAGAACTTGAAGCAGACGGCAGCAGCCTCGAAGGACTCGACGAGAAGGCTCTCGAGGCGTTTCGCGCCAACGCCGTCCCCGAACCGGCCGGGCCGGCGCGTGAGCCGATTGTCCTGACGAACGAAAAGCGCTACCAGGTGCCGTCAACCGTCGTTTGCAGCACGTTCCCGTCCGCGGTGATTGCCCAGATGGCAGACGGAGGTCATCCGATGGCCGCAGAACTGGCGAAACTCCCCGTGACGTACGTCGACCTCCCGACCGGCCATTGGCCGATGTGGTCGCGCCCCGAAGACGTCGCCCAGGTGATCCTCGAGGCCGCCGCTTCCTGATCGACAAAGCAGTGATGCCGGATCGGATTCCGACCCGGCATCACTGACCGACTTCTACTTGCTCACCTTCTACTAGCTCACGGAAGCAGCTTTCTTCCGTGGCGCCGCCTTCTTTGCGGCAACTGCCTTCGTTGCACGCTTCTTGGTGATCGGCTTGGCCTTGACGGGCGCGTGTTGTGCGGTGAGAACCTCACTGAGGAACTTGCCCGTGTAGCTCTCGGGGACCGCGGCAACGTCCTCCGGGGTACCTTGCGCCACAACGGTTCCGCCGCCGGATCCACCTTCGGGCCCCATATCGACGACCCAGTCCGATGTCTTGATCACGTCGAGGTTGTGCTCGATCACGATCACGCTGTTGCCCTTGTCGACCAGACCGTTGATCACGATCAGGAGCTTGCGGATGTCCTCGAAATGCAGACCCGTGGTGGGCTCGTCGAGGATGTACACCGTGCGACCGGTGGACCGCTTCTGCAACTCGGCGGCCAGCTTGACGCGCTGCGCCTCACCACCGGACAGGGTCGGAGCCGGCTGACCCAGTCGGACATAGCCCAGTCCGACGTCGACCAGCGTCTTGAGGTACCGGTGAATAGAGGTGACCGGCTGGAAGAACTCGGCTGCTTCCTCGATGGGCATGTCGAGTACCTCGGCGATCGACTTGCCCTTGTAGTGGACCTCGAGCGTTTCGCGGTTGTACCGAGCGCCGTGGCATACCTCGCAGGGCACGTACACGTCCGGCAGGAAGTTCATCTCGATCTTCAAGGTTCCGTCGCCGGAGCACGCTTCGCAGCGTCCGCCCTTGACATTGAACGAGAATCGGCCGGGCTGGTAACCGCGGACTTTCGCTTCCGTGGTGGCCGCGAACAGGGTTCGAATCTTGTCGAACACACCGGTGTACGTCGCCGCATTCGATCGCGGAGTCCGGCCGATCGGAGACTGATCGACCTGCACGAGCTTGTCCAGCTGATCGAGACCGTTGATTCGTGTGTGACGGCCAGGCACCTGGCGTGCACCGTTGAGCTTGTTCGCCATGACGGTCGCGAGAATGTCGTTGACCAACGTCGACTTGCCCGAACCGGAGACACCGGTGACAGCGGTGAGAACACCCAGCGGGAAACTTACGTCGATGCCGTCGAGATTGTGCTCGCGAGCTCCGACGACCGTGACCTGGCGTTTGCGATCCACCGGCCGACGAATGGCCGGAACCTCGATGAAGCTGCGACCCGACAGGTAGGCCCCGGTCAAAGACTCTTCACACGTCAGCAGTTCTTCGTACGGTCCGCTGTGGACGACCTTGCCGCCGTGCTCGCCGGCGTACGGTCCGATGTCGACCACCCAGTCGGATGTACGGATCGTGTCTTCGTCGTGTTCGACGACGATCAGCGTGTTGCCGAGGTCGCGCAGGCGCGTCAGGGTTTCGATCAGTCGCCGGTTGTCACGCTGGTGCAGGCCGATGGACGGCTCGTCGAGCACGTACAACACACCGACGAGTCCGGATCCGATCTGCGTTGCCAAGCGAATTCGCTGGGCTTCGCCACCGGACAACGTGCCCGCGGCTCGCGAGAGGGAAAGGTATTCCAGGCCGACGTCGAGCAGGAAGCCGAGGCGCGCCTGAACTTCCTTGAGGACCTGACCCGCGATTGCCTCTTCACGCGAACCGAGAGTGAGGCTGTTCAGGAAATCCGCGCAATCGGAGATCGACAGTTCACAGACCTCGGCGATGGACTTACTGCCGAAGTCTCCCGCCGCGATAGTTACCGACAGGATTTCGGGGCGCAGGCGAGCACCACCACACGCCGGGCACGGGGTGTCGCGCATGTACCCGTCGTAGCGTTCCTTCATCTGATCGGATTCGGTCTGCTCGAGGCGGCGATGCAGGAAGGGCATCACACCTTCGAACTCCGCGTAGTAAGAACGGGTACGGCCGTACCGATTCTTGTACCGGACGTGCACCTGCTCTTCGCTGCCTTCGAGGATTGCTTTGCGGGCCTTCGCCGGCAACTTGTTCCACGGCGTCTTCATGTCGAATCCGAGAATGTCGCCGATGCCGGACAGCAGGCGTCCGAAGTACTCGGAACTCTGGCCCATCGACCACGGCGCGATTGCACCGTCTTCGAGACTCAGGTCAGGATCGGGAACCACCAGATCCGGGTCGACCTCCTTGCGGATACCGAGGCCGGTGCATTCCGGGCAGGCGCCGTAGGGCGAGTTGAAGGAGAACGAGCGCGGTTCGAGATCGTCGATCGCGAGTGCGTGGCCATTCGGGCAGGCCAGTTTCTCGGAGAAACGACGCTCGCGATCAGGTGCATTTTCCTCGCGGTCGACGAAGTCGAGGACCACGATGCCTTCGGCCAATCGAAGTGCGGTCTCGACCGAGTCGGTCAGGCGCTGCTTCGAGCTCGCCTTGACCTGCAATCGGTCGACCACTACTTCGATGTCGTGCTTTTCCTGTTTCTTGAGCTTCGGCGGATCTGCGAGTGAATGGACGACTCCGTCGACGCGCACGCGCGAGTAGCCCTGGGTGTTGAGCTGATCGAAGAGATCGACGAACTCGCCTTTACGGGTACGGACTACCGGTGCGAGGACCTGGAACTTGATGCCCTCTTCCATCTCGAGCACCTGGTCGACGATCTGCTGCGGGGTCTGACGTGCGATCTTCTCACCACAGACCGGGCAGTGCGCAGAACCTGCGCGGGCATAAAGGAGCCGGAGGTAGTCATAGACCTCGGTGATCGTGCCCACCGTCGAACGGGGGTTGCGGTTGGTCGACTTCTGGTCGATGGACACCGCCGGCGACAAACCCTCGATGAAATCGACATCGGGCTTGTCCATCTGACCGAGGAACTGACGCGCGTATGCCGAGAGTGACTCGACGTAGCGACGCTGACCTTCGGCAAAGATCGTGTCGAACGCGAGGCTGGACTTGCCGGAGCCGGACAACCCGGTGAAGACGATCAGGCTGTCTCGCGGGAGGTCGAGATCGACTCCTCGCAGATTGTGCTCACGCGCACCCCGCACGATCAGGCGATCCGCCACACCAATTCCCTTCATTGTCAATCGTCCGGGGCCGTCCCCCCGGAGAAGTCTCGAGTGGCCTCGCAAACGCGAGTCCTCGAGCGATCGTCATCGTAGGCCGAGCCACCGACACGTTTTTCTCACCAGGCGAGCCCATCGCTCTACCTGCCCCTATTCGAAGGTAGCCTGCGTTTCATGACGAATCAGCCCATCGTGATCGACGACTCCTACACCGGTCAGGTCTCCCCCGATTCTGCCCCTCAGCGGCGCACAGTCGACGGCGCCGTCATCACGAAGATGTCGGTCGGCCCCATGGACAACAACACTTACCTCGTCGTCTGTTCCGCGACCGGGAAATCTCTCCTGATCGATGCGGCCAACGAGGCCGAGAAGATCATTGCGCTCATCGAACAGGAAGCACCTGTTTTCGATTCCATCGTCACCACCCACCAACACGGTGATCACTGGTTGGCTCTGCAGGACGTCCACGCTGCCACCAAGGTGCCGACCGCCGCTCACCCTCTCGACGCGGAGGTCCTTCCCGTCACCCCGGACGTACTCCTCGAAGACGGTGACAAGGTGACAGTTGGCAATCTGAGCCTCGACGTCATTCACCTGTCCGGCCACACGCCCGGTTCCATTGCGTTGGCTCTGACCGAACCGAACGGGCAGGTTCACCTCTTCACCGGCGACTCACTCTTCCCCGGAGGCGTCGGAAAGACCGCCGACCCCGAGAAGTTCACTTCCCTGCTCGACGACGTGGAAAACAAGCTGTTCGGAAGGTACGACGACGCGACTGTGGTCTACCCCGGGCACGGCAAGGACACGACGCTGGGTACCGAGCGCCCGCACTTGGCGGAATGGCGCGAGCGCGGTTGGTGACGTTCCGCTTGCTCCGTACTGGACCCTGCTAGCCGACTTCCTGACTATCGACCTGTTCATCGTCGACCTGTTCACCGTCGACGCGAAGTCGCGGAAGCCAGGTCGAGAGAGTCCGGCCGAGTCCTTCGACCATCCGTTCCCCGAACACACACAGCGTGCGTTCCCACGGATGGCCGAAGGTCCCTTCCGTGAAGTCGTCTCGACTGAATATGTAGTAGTCGCCGTTCGGATAGATCGGGACACGCCACTCCGCCAACTCTTTCGCGGCAGCATGCGCCTCCGCGTCGAAGGTGTAGCCCGGATGCTGCCAATCCAGAACGACGAAGTTGGGATCGTCGTTCCAATCGGTGACAAAACAGCGCAACGCTTCGGCGTTGATCGCATCCACGCGAGCGGCCCACGCCCCTGGAGTCGCAGCTGGCGCCGCACCCAAATCGAAGACCACGGACGGCGTCGGCTCAGCGATACCTTCGTGGTCACCCCACCATGGTGGTTGATCGGTGTGCATTGTGTGACACCTTCGAACACGCCGTATGCGGATACGCGGTAACGGATACTTCAGAACGGTGTGTCCGGATCGGTGGAGAAGTCATCGACGCAGTACAGCGCGCTTCGGCGACCAGGAATCCGTCAACCGGGTCAGGCGTCGCGGGATCGCCGAACCGGACCAATTCCTTGTGAGATCGCTAGGGTGGAAAACGAACCTACATCGGGAGGCTTGAAACATGCTGGTACGTCGAATTGCTCGTCCACTGCTTTCCACGATCTTCATCGCCGGGGGAATCGATGCTTTGCGCAACCCCGCTCAGCGAGCAGCCAAAGCGTCACCGCTGATCGACAAATCCGTCGAGACGCTGCCAGGAGCAGTGACGCAGAAGGTGCCTGCTGATCCGGAAACACTCGTCAAGATCAACGCCGCCGTCCAGATCGGCGGCGGTGCCCTGCTGGCCACCGGCAAGGCGCCGCGCCTCGCGTCGTTGGTCCTCGCGGGGAGCCTGGTACCGACCACGCTTGCCGGTCACGACTTCTGGAACGAAACCGATCCGTCACTGCGAGCGATGCAGCGGACCAACTTCATCAAGAACGTCAGCCTGCTCGGCGGACTGATGATCGCGTCCGTCGACACCGAGGGCAAGCCGTCGCTCGGCTGGCGTGGCCGCCGCGCCGCGAAGAAGGCTCAGGCGTCTATCGCCGCGGCACTTCCGTTGGTCGCATCGCAGACCGATCACACGAGCGATCGCGTCGAACACGCTCTGTCGGTGGCGTCCGAACGCGGTTCCGAACTTGCCGAAACCGCGAAGGCGCACGGCACGGATTGGCTCGAACTTGCCAAGGAGCGCAGCTCCGAGTTCGCGGAGATCGCGAGCAAGCGTGCCGCTGAATTCGGAGAGGTCGCCAAAGAACGCGGCCCGGACATCCTCGAAGTCGCGCAGAAGCGCGGCTCCGAACTGGCCGAGACCGCACGCGAGCGCAGCGCCGAACTGGCAGAGCTGGCGAGCAAGCGCAGCTCCGAGTTCGCCGAACTCGCGCTCGAAAAGAGCAACGAGTGGGCCGAAACGGCGTCGGAGCAGACCGAGGTGCTGGGTAAGCGTGCCCGAAAGCGCGCCGAGAAGGCGCTCGAAAAGGCTCGCGCCAAGAAGGACGAATTGACGCACTGAGTGCACCGAAAACACGGTCAGGCCACCTTCGGGTGGCCTGACCTGTATCTATGCGGCAGTTCATCTGGGGGAACTAGACTGTCTTGGCGCTTTTGCAGCGCGTGAATTTCTCATCAAGCCTAGGAGATCCTTTGCCCGACGCGGACCCGTCACTGAACGAGCAAGAGCTCGAGCAGCAGTACGTGACGATGTTGTACTCCCGTCTCGACGATCTTCGAAAGTATGCCCAAACTCGCTTGAGCACGGTCCTCCTCGAGACCGGCGGAACCCCGCAAGCACGCAGTGAACGCGAATCCTTCAATGCCATGTACACCGAGGATCTCGCCAAGTACGACGCAGCCGAGAACGGAATGTGTTTCGGACGCATCGACTTCGACGACGAGCGACGCTACGTCGGCCGACTCGGAATTCTGGACACCGACAACGACTACGAAACGCTACTGCTCGACTGGCGAGCTCCGATGGCACGCCCGTTCTATCTGGCGACGCCCGCGGCACCTGAGGGCGTCAAGCGACGACGCCATATCCGCAGTCGGAGCCGAACAGTCACCGGAATCAACGACGAATACCTGGACCTCGACGCTGCCCGAGCCGCCGGCGTGGTGACCGAAGCCGGTGGCGTCGCCGGTGAGAGCGCACTCCTGGACGCTCTGAACGCAGCGCGTACGGGTCAGATGAACGACATCGTCGAGACCATTCAGAGTGAGCAGGATGCCATCATCCGCTCCGAGCACAAAAGCGTTCTGGTGGTCCAGGGCGGTCCGGGTACCGGCAAAACCGCAGTCGCCCTTCACCGTGCCGCGTTCCTGCTCTACACCTACCGCCAGCAACTGGCCAAAGCCGGTGTTCTCATCATCGGGCCGAACGCGACGTTCCTCGACTACATCAGCCAGGTCCTTCCTTCACTCGGTGAGACCGGAGTTCTGCTCTCGACGATCGGGGACCTGTACCCCGGAGTGCGTGCGACTCGTACGGATTCCCTCGCCGCCGGTGAGATCAAGGGTTCCCTCGCGATCCTCGACGTACTCAAGAACGCCGTCCGGGATCGGCAGGAAGTCCCGTCGAAGCCGATCACCCTTCGATTCGACACGTACGACTTGAAGCTGGATCGCAAGACTGTCACGAAGGCTCGCGGACGTGCTCGGTCGTCGCGTCGCCCACACAACCTGGCGCGCCCGATCTTCGTGGCAGCAGTCATCGAGGCGTTGGCACTGCAGATGGCCGAACTCATCGGCGGCAACCTCATCGACGGCGGCTCACTCCTCAGTCGCGACGACATCGCCGACATTCGCGACGAGATGCGTGAGGACGCGGACATCATGTCCGCCATCGGAAAGCTGTGGCCTGAATTGTCGCCGCAGCAAATCCTCGCGGAACTGTGGACCTCTCCGGCGAGGTTGGCCAAGGCAGCGCCGCAACTCGACGACGCCCAACGCGACGAGCTTCTGCAGAGCGTCGGACCGGGTTTCAGTGCGGCAGACGCTCCCCTCCTCGATGAACTGGCCGAGATCCTCGGAGTCGACGATGCCGCCGAACGCGAACGCGCACAACGTGAATGGCGCGCGCAGATCGCCGACGCCCAGGGCGCCCTCGACATCCTCACCGGCTCTGCACCACAGGATCTCGAAGACGAGATGGACCCCGAGATCTTGATGGCGTACGACTTGATCGACGCCAGCCAACTCGCCCAGCGCCACGATCAGGGCCAGCGCCAGACCACGGCAGAACGCGCTGCCGGCGACCGAACCTGGACCTACGGTCACGTGATCGTCGACGAAGCCCAAGAGCTCTCCGAAATGGCGTGGCGAATGCTGATGCGGCGCATACCGAATCGCTGGATGACGTTGGTCGGCGATACAGCTCAGACCGGTGATCCCGCGGGAACCTCGTCCTGGCAGAAGATTCTCGAGCCTTACGTCGCCAAGCGCTGGAAGCTCACCGAACTGACCGTCAACTACCGAACTCCCTCGGAGATCATGGATGTCGCGCACCGTGTGCTCGAAGAGATCGACCCGGAGCAATCCGTGCCCCGGTCGGTACGCGACAGCGGATTCGCGCCGTGGGCACTCAAGACCACGGCCGAAGAATTGGAATCGACCGTGCGCCGTTGCATCGAGTCCGAGTCGCATCCCGGTATCACCGCAGTGATCGCCGGTTCCGAGGTCGTTGCCGATCTGGCGGGCATTGCGAGTGAGACCGTAAGTGTCCTGTCGGTCAAGGACGTCAAGGGACTCGAGTTCGACACTGTGGTGATCGTCGAACCTGCCGACATTCTCGACGAGTCACCACGCGGAATGAACGACCTCTACGTCGCGTTGACCCGCGCTACCCAGAGGCTCGGCATCATTCACGTCGAGTCGCTCCCCGCGGTTCTCGACGGCGTCGCGGCAGCAGAGTTGGCCTTCGATTCGTGAGCCTCACGGAGTAGGTTCGTGCGTGACACCACGAATCGTGGTGTCACCCCAATTTGTGTCGACGACTGAAGGAATGACCCCTCGTGCTTGGCCTGCCCGCAAGTTCCGCCGCACCCATCCGCAAGATCGCTCGCGTGGTGATCGGTGTCGGGATGCTTGCAGCGGTGACAGCCGGTTGTTCAGAGGATGATTCGAGTTCAACGGCTGCTGCAGGAAGCGACGACATCGCTGCCGTTGCTGCCGCACCGACCGAAAAACCGGTAGACGATGCCGAACGGTTGCGGGCGGCGCTCGCGTCTACGGGGGTCAAGCCCGCCTTTTCCGACGACATGTTGCAGGCGCTCGGTGACGGCGTCTGCCAGCAACTCGCGGCCGGCACGGATCGAGAGATGATCATCGCGAATCTGCGGACGGTATCGCTGAACGGCGCGAGCGAACCGATGGTCACCACGGGAAACGACTCGGCCGCATCGACAACGCCCCCCAGCGCCGATCAGCTGGCTGAAGTGTTCGTCGATGCGGCCGAGGCCGACTACTGCCGATAGGTCAGCGAACGGTGTGCACGATCAGGACATCGGATGTCGCCTTGCGCGCCGCATCGGAAGGCACCGATCCGAGCAGACGCCCGGTCAGTGTGTTCAATCCGCGATTTCCGACGACCAGCAAGTCACCCTTGACCTCGTCGAGCAAAGCGAGAAGCGATTCGACGGGAGCGCCGACGATAGCGCGCTCGACAACATCCTTTGCACCCTGGGCGTGTGCGCGCTCACGAGCGGTGCGAAGGATCTCGTAGGTCGGAGCGGAACCGGTGACCTGGTAGGCCTCGTTACCCAACGCATCAGCGGCAGCGCTCACGTCCTTGGGATCAGCCGGGTAGTACGCACACGCGATGACGAGCTGAGCGTCCGAGCCACTGGCAATGGCGGCAGCTCTGTCGACTGCCTTCAGTGACGACTCGGAGCCATCGGTTCCTACGACAACGGTCCGGTAGGCACTCATTCATTCCTCCATGGTTACGGGACGGACGGTACGGCCGGCACCGGGCGCAACGCTGTTGCGCCCGCTCGACAACCGCTGCGCTGACATTAGCGGGATTGTGCCGCGGATAGTGTTATTTGCAGTACACGCCACAAGCCCACAATGAATGTGATTCTTCGTCACAGACACATTTGTGCGGCGGTGACCACTCAGCGAAGTTTGCCGAAGCGGGGCCCGAACAGCGCCGCCGGAAAAACTTCCTGCTCGACCAGGGCGGTACGCCACGGCGTCGCCAATTCCAGCAACCGCTTGGCACCCTCCTCACCCAGCGCATCCCACGGAGCCAAAGCGAGGTCGTCAGTCAGGTCTTCGACGACGTCACGCAGTTCCTGCCCGTCCTCGGTCAGTGCACCGGACGAACGATCCAGCAGTTCGCGGTCCTTCAAACTCTCGACGGCCTCGTCCCACTGTTCCTGCGACCATCCGCGGCGAGTCTGCGCGAACTTACGCTGAAACCCGATTCCCGTCGCGGTGTGCGTGATCAACGCGTCCAGGCCGTTCAATCCCGCGGTCTGAAGAGCCGCAATGTGGCCGTCGCCGCGATACTCACGCAGCAGTGTCAGCGCGTGCCAGAAACGCAGGTGCGGTTCGGTCGGCCAGTCGAGCGACGCCCAACCCGCGTACAGGGGGCGGCCGTCCACTCCGGGGATGTTCTGAGCCGCGATCGACACGAGTTCGGCGGCCTCGGCCATGTCTGCCGATCCTGTCACGTCCGCACCGAACAGGCGGACGTACGCCGCGTCGATTGCCCGATACCGCGCGGCGACAACCTCTGTGGGCCTTGCCAATTCCCAGGCACGTGGGATGACGCTGGCGATCAGTTCGGGATTGAAGTTGAAGAAGGTGGCCGTGACGACAGTCGCCGGTGGAGCGCCGAGCGGTGCTGATCGCCCTGCGAAGTACACCATTCGGCCGGGCTCCAACCCGACGCCGACAAGCTCCTTCTCCGTCTCCGGGACGAAGTACGCCAACGAGTGGAGAAGTTCGAGCGTCCGCGCGGTCTTGCCTGCAGTCTGTGCATCCATACCTGAAACCGTAGCGGTCGAGAGCACGAACCCACGCGAGGCGACCTACTTGAGACCCGCGGCGTCCATCCCTCGGAGCTCCTTCTTCAAATCCGAGATTTCGTCTCGCAATCGCCCAGCCAACTCGAACTGAAGATCGCGTGCAGCGTTCATCATCTGATCGGTGAGTTCCTTCACCAGATCTGCCAATTCGGCCCGAGGCATCGATTTGGTGTCGCGCCCCTCGTACACACCGGCACTGACCGCACGACCGGCCTCACCCTGCGCACGCCGACCACGCGTCGCATTGCGGCCCGAACCACCGACGTCCACGGACGCCGCAGTGTCCTCTGCCTCCTCGTACACCTGATCGAGAATGTCCGCGATCTTCTTGCGTAGAGGTTGTGGGTCGACGCCCATCTTCTCGTTGTAGGCGACCTGCTTCTCGCGCCGCCGCTCGGTTTCCTCGATGGCCTGCGCCATGGATGCGGTGATCTTGTCCGCATACATGTGCACTTGACCGGACACATTTCGAGCCGCTCGACCGATCGTCTGAATGAGGCTGGTGGAGCTACGGAGGAAGCCTTCCTTGTCGGCATCGAGGATCGCGACCAGCGACACCTCGGGGAGGTCGAGTCCCTCACGCAGGAGGTTGATGCCGACCAACACGTCGTACTCACCCAGGCGGAGCTGCCGGAGCAGCTCGACTCGCCGGAGTGTATCGATATCCGAGTGCAGATACCGGACGCGAATTCCGAGTTCGAGAAGGTAGTCGGTCAGGTCTTCCGACATCTTCTTGGTCAACGTCGTGACCAGCACACGCTCGTCACGTTCGGCACGCTCGCGGATCTCGTGAACGAGATCGTCGATCTGCCCCTTGGTGGGTTTGACGATGACCTCGGGATCGATCAATCCGGTCGGGCGAATCACCTGCTCGACGAACTCACCGCCGGACTGACCCAACTCGTACTTACCGGGCGTCGCCGACAGGTAGACGGTCTGACCGATCCGCTTACTGAATTCTTCCCAAGTCAGAGGGCGGTTATCGGTTGCCGACGGTAGCCGGAATCCGAATTCGACCAGGTTGCGCTTGCGCGACATATCACCCTCGTACATGGCGCCGATCTGCGGAACGGTCACATGTGACTCGTCGATGACCAGTAGGAAATCTTCGGGGAAATAGTCGATCAAAGTTGCGGGGGCAGTTCCGGGGCCACGGCCGTCGATGTGGCGCGAGTAGTTCTCGATGCCGGAGCAGAATCCGACCTGCTTGATCATCTCTAGGTCGTACTGCGTTCGCATGCGCAGACGCTGAGCTTCGAGAAGCTTGCCCTTGCCCTCGAGTTCCGCGAGCCGCTCTTCCAGTTCCGCCTCGATGTCCTTGGCTGCACGCTCCATGCGTTCAGGACCGGCGACGTAGTGCGTCGCCGGGAAGATGCGAACCGTGTCGACCTGGCGAACGATGTCCCCGGTCAGTGGATGTAGGTAGTACAGCGCCTCGATCTCGTCACCGAAGAATTCGATGCGGACCGCCAGCTCTTCGTAGGAAGGAATGATCTCGACCGTGTCGCCGCGCACGCGGAACGAACCTCGCGTGAACGCCATGTCGTTGCGGTTGTACTGAACGTCGACGAGCAGACGGAGGAACGCATCGCGCGGTACCTCGACACCGACGTCGAGCTGAATCGAGCGATCGAGATACGACTGCGGTGTACCGAGGCCGTAGATGCACGACACCGAGGCCACCACGACCACATCCCGTCGTGACAGAAGGCTGGACGTTGCCGAGTGGCGAAGCCGCTCGACGTCGTCATTGACCGACGAATCCTTCTCGATGTAAGTGTCCGTCTGGGCGATGTACGCCTCGGGTTGGTAGTAGTCGTAGTACGAGACGAAGTACTCGACCGCGTTGTTGGGAAGCATTTCCCGAAGCTCGTTCGCGAGCTGAGCCGCCAAGGTCTTGTTCGGAGCCATCACCAAAGCCGGGCGCTGCAGCTTTTCGATCAACCACGCTGTTGTCGCGGACTTACCGGTACCGGTCGCACCGAGGAGGACAACGTCCTTCTCTCCCTCATTGATCCGTTTTTCAAGCTCGGCGATAGCTGCCGGCTGATCGCCTGCCGGTTCGTACGGGCTGACGACCTCGAAGCGCGCGTCTGAGCGCTCGATGTCACCAACCGGCCGAAACTCGGAATGCGCGACCACGGGATGTTCGGAAGCAAACGCCATGAAACCAGGGTAGGCGCACCCACCGACACAATGCCTGCTCGTCCGCGTTCAGCCGAAAATGCAGTTCGGCGGTAGGTTCTTCGACCATGAGCGAGGAACGTCCCCACATTCACCGGCCGAAGGTCGAAACCTTCGACATCGCAGCTCGCACCAACGTCGATCCCAAGGGTTTCGTTCGCCCGGTCGAGCACTACCGCGAAGAACCGTGGGGGCTGTACATGGCGCGCCACGCCGACCATCCCCGGTTTCACTACCTGGAGTCCTGGATCATTCCCGAACTCGGAATTCGAGCATCGATTTTCCACTTCACACCAGAGCATGTCCGCGACTGGGATTTCTATGTCGACATCGGCGACTTCATCCGCGGCGAACATGTCTGGACCTCCGAGGACCACTACCTCGACCTGATCGTGCAGACCGGACGCAGCATCGAATTGCTCGACGTCGACGAATTGCTCGAGGCGAACACCGCCGGGATTCTCGACCCGAAGACGTCAGAGCGCGCGATGCTGAACGCCGCCCGCGCTATCGACGGCATCGCCGCCCACGGTCACGATCTCGACGCCTGGCTCACCTCGGTGGGCATGCCGGTCACGTGGCGCTGAGCGGTTAGAGGGACCAGCCTGATTTCTCGGCCCACTCCCACGCCCGGTGGAAAGCGGTGTCGAACCACGGCGTCTTGACGCCCAGGTAGGCGTCGATCGCAGCGGCGTAGTCGTCGATGCCTGCGGCACTCTCGGCTGCCTTGACCTTGAGTTCGGCATACTCGGCACGCGCCGACGCATCGGCGCGAAGCCAGTCGCGGAAGAGGATCGCGAACTGCTGACCGGGCCAACCGTCCACCCGAATGTGAATATTCGCGCGGCGCCCTGGATCGGCACTGCCGTGAATCCGCTTTGCCCACACCGCCGGATCGGTTTCACCACCGAGGTACGACGGTTTCGGGTCGTCGGCGACGATGTGCTCGATCCGGGGGAACCCGGCAGCGGCCAGATCTTCCGCGAGGTCGTCGGCAACGCCGAGGTGCTCGACAGTGATCTGAATGTCGATCACGTCCTTGGCATCGAGACCAGGCACCGCGGTCGATCCGATGTGATCGATACGGCGCGCGCGGTCGCCGGACGCCAGCGACAACCGGCCGATGATCCGTTCGGCCTGTGCCGGCCACGACGGGTCAGCTGGAGCCAGCTCCGGCAGTACACGTACTACCGTGCGCTCGCGGAGGTTCTTCTCGAAAGGTACAAGGCGATTCGCCCACAGGTCGCGGACCACGTCGTCGAGTGAACCCGGCTCTCCGCTGTTGTCGAGCCACACGTCGGCAACCGCACGACGCTGATCGTCATGTGCCTGCGCTGCGATGCGCGCACGAGCGTCGGATTCCGGCATACCGCGTGAGCCCACCAAGCGTCGAACTCGTTCCTCCTCGTCGACGTAGACGATGACGACCAGGTTGAACGCCGGCGCCATCGAACCCTCGACCAACAGCGGAATGTCTTGAACGAGCACTGCATCCGACGGCGCAGACGAGATCTGCTCCATCGTCCGCGCACCGATAAGTGGATGGAGGATGCCATTGAGAGTTCCGCGTGACGTGTCGTCGGCAAACGCCAACGAGGCCAGCGCGGGGCGGTTGAGGCTGCCGTCCTCGGACAGAATCCCGTCGCCGAATGCATCGACCAGAGCGGCCAGGCCAGGAGTACCGGGCTCGACCACTTCTCGGGCGATCAGGTCGGCGTCGACGATGACGGCTCCCAGTTCGCTGAGGATTTTCGACACTGTCGACTTACCGGCTCCGATGCCTCCAGTGAGGCCTACTCTCAACACACTCGACAGTCTCTCATCTCCGCGCCCGAGAGATTGAGACACGCCTACCGATCGAACACGCCGAGGCGTTCGAGGCTCAAATACCACAATTTCGGTGACCGTGCGGTTATGTTCTAGCGAACGCACCTGTACCTGCACCTTCTCGAGAAAGTGGACGCCATGCGAGCAGATCGCGACCATCACGGTCAGCACCGCCTCGGAATGCCGAACGGCGTGCACTGCATAGAGTTTCCCGAAGTTGCTTTTGCCCTGGCAGAGCACCGTCGTACGTGGTTCACGATGCTCGTGAGCCAAGGCCGACACAGCTTCGCATCGATGCGTAAGCGCACAGCCGAAGCGACCGCCACCTACTGGGTGCCTGCTCCCGCAAACTGAGTTTTTTCACGAAGTACAAAATGACCGGCAACCCTACGGTGCCGGTCATTTCTGTGTTCACTCACTGAGTTCTTCGCGCGCCAGTGGTACCTGACCGAGAAAAGAACCCCGCCCCTGCAAGTGCAGGGGCGGGGTTCTTCAAAGATCTCGCTTGATCAGATCAAGCGGTAATCCTTATGCGTTGCCCGACAGCTTCTCGCGAAGTGCGGCGAGCTGCGCATCGCTGGCAAGCGATCCGCCAGCGGACTCTGCCGGAGCGGAGCCGGCAGCAGCCGGAGCCTCAGCATCGTCTGCAGCAGCCGTCTCCGAGGAGTAGCCGGCAGCAGCGGTGGCAGCCTCAGCGGCCTCGTCTGCAGCGGTCTTCTCCATCTGAGTGGTGTGCATCTTGTGGCGACGCTCAGCCTCGGCGTAGCGGTTCTCCCACTCTTCGCGCTGCTTGTCGAAGCCCTCGAGCCATTCGTTGGTCTCGGGATCGAAGCCCTCGGGGAAGATGTAGTTGCCCTGCTCGTCGTACGAGTCGGCCATGCCGTACTTGGACGGATCGAACTCGGCGTTGTAATCCTCGTTGGCCTGCTTCAGCGACAGCGAGATACGACGACGCTCGAGGTCGATGTCGATGACCTTGACGAGTGCATCGTCGCCGACGCCGACAACCTGGTCCGGAACCTCGACGTGGCGCTCAGCGAGCTCCGAGATGTGAACGAGGCCTTCGATTCCCTCTTCGACGCGCACGAATGCACCGAACGGAACCAGCTTCGTGACCTTGCCGGGCACGATCTGGCCGATGGCGTGCGTGCGGGCGAACTGACGCCACGGATCTTCCTGCGTTGCCTTGAGCGACAGGGAGACGCGCTCGCGGTCCAGGTCGACGTCGAGAACCTCGACGGTGACCTCGGTGCCGACCTCGACAACCTCGGACGGGTGATCGATGTGCTTCCAAGACAGCTCGGAAACGTGAACCAGACCGTCTACGCCGCCCAGGTCCACGAATGCACCGAAGTTGACGATGGAGGACACGACGCCCTTGCGGACCTGGCCCTTCTGGAGCTGGTGCAGGAATTCGCTGCGAACCTCGGACTGAGTCTGCTCGAGCCATGCGCGGCGCGACAGGACGACGTTGTTGCGGTTCTTGTCGAGCTCGATGATCTTGGCCTCGATCTCCTTGCCGACGTACGGCTGGAGGTCGCGGACGCGACGCATTTCGACGAGCGAAGCGGGGAGGAAGCCACGAAGACCGATGTCAAGGATGAGGCCGCCCTTGACGACCTCGATGACGGTGCCCTTGACGGCCTCGTCCTTCTCCTTGAGCTCCTCGATGGTGCCCCAGGCACGCTCGTACTGAGCGCGCTTCTTCGACAGGATCAGTCGACCTTCTTTGTCCTCCTTGGTGAGGACGAGAGCCTCGACCGCATCTCCCACGGAGACGACCTCGTTGGGGTCGACGTCGTGCTTGATGGAGAGCTCACGAGAAGGGATGACACCTTCGGTCTTGTAACCGATGTCGAGCAGAACCTCGTCGCGGTCGACCTTGACGATGGTTCCTTCGACGATGTCACCATCGTTGAAGTACTTGATCGTGGCATCGATGGCGGCGAGGAAGTCCTCGGCGGAGCCAATGTCGTTAATGGCAACCTGCGGCGAGGTGACGGTTGTGGAGGGCATATGTTGAATTGCTCCGGACGAGTTGTGGTCGGTTGATGGATTTTGTCGGACGAGATGCGCAACTGTGGCGTACAAATGTTGGAAGTACTTTTGTGAAGTACTAGATCGAAGTACCCAGCTGCATCAATAACGAACAACCGAATACCGGATCACATTCCACACCACGGAAGCGCACCGCGAGCTCCCTCGCTCCAACTGATTCCGAGACCTTGGTAAAAATCCCGTATAGACAATCGGTCGGATGACAGACACTCGCGTGAGTAAGACTACGCGTCGGCTATCTTGCCGGGCAAACCCGGGTACCCTGCGCCCGCATCGCGCGTTCTACTGTGTTGTTCATGTCTGACGAGCGCCATGCCGCCGCCAATTCCATTCTCGGCACCAGCGGTGTCGGCCGGGTCCGTGTCGATTCCAATGCCAGCGACCGTGCCAGCCGTGCGTGGTGGGACGCCGACGCCGACGATTACCACCGAACCCACGGCGAGTTTCTGGGCGTGAACAGCGCGGAAGGTGAATTCGTCTGGTGCCCCGAAGGGCTGCACGAGGGCGATCACCACTTACTCGGCGACATAGTCGACAAAGACATATTGGAAGTGGGTTGCGGCTCGGCACCGTGTGCCCGATGGCTCGCCGGACACGGTGCTCGGGCCGTCGGTCTCGACATCTCGATGGGGATGCTCGCCCGCGGGCAGGACGCGATGAATGCCGGCGGACCGGCAGTCCCGTTGATTCAGGCAAGTGCGGAACTCCTGCCGTTTGCCGACGAGAGTTTCGACATCGTCTGTTCTGCGTTCGGCGCCGTCCCGTTCGTTGCCGATTCGCAGCGAGTGATGAACGAAGTCGCCCGGGTTCTGCGTCCCGGCGGATCGTGGGTCTTTGCCGTCAACCATCCGATCCGATGGATCTTCCCCGACGATCCCGGGCCGAAGGGCTTGACCGCGACCCTCCCCTACTTCGACCGCACCCCGTATGTCGAGGTCGATGACAACGGAGTCCCCACCTACGTCGAGCATCACCGCACCATCGGCGACCGGGTTCGTGAGATCGTCGCGGCCGGACTTCACGTGCGCGACATCATCGAGCCCGAATGGCCGGAGTGGTTGGACCGCGAATGGGGACAGTGGAGTCCCCTGCGCGGCCAACTCTTTCCGGGCACTGCAATTTTCAGCGCCGTCAAACCCTGACGGCTACAGCAGCTTCGACAGGAACGCCTTGGTCCGATTGTGCTGCGGATTGGCCAGGAGTTCCCGGGGCTCGCCTGCCTCGACCACAACTCCCCCGTCCATGAACACCAACTGATCTGCGACCTCGCGGGCGAAACCCATCTCGTGGGTGACGACCACCATCGTCATGCCTTCTTTGGCCAATTGCTTCATCACAGTGAGAACTTCACCGACGAGTTCGGGGTCGAGCGCGGACGTCGGCTCGTCGAACAGCATGAGCTTCGGGTCCATCGCGAGAGCGCGGGCGATGGCAACTCTTTGCTGCTGACCACCCGACAACTGGGCCGGGTAGGCGTTGGCTTTGGCGCTCAACCCGACCTGATCGAGGAGGTCCTTCGCTCGTTCGGCAGCCTTCTTCTTACTGACGCGCTTCACCTGCGTCGGCGCTTCGATGATGTTCTCGAGAGCGGTGCGGTGCGGGAACAGGTTGAAGTGCTGAAACACCATCCCGATGTCGCGGCGTTGTTTGGCCGCTGCTCGCGGGTGGAGTTCGTACAGTTTGCCGTTCTTCTCCGAGTAGCCCACCAGGTCGCCGTCGACGTACAGTCGGCCGGCGTTGACCTGCTCGAGGTGATTGATGCAGCGCAAGAACGTCGACTTGCCCGACCCGGACGGACCGACCAGGCAGAGGACCTGGCCAGGGTCGATTTCGAGCGAAATCCCTTTCAGGACCTCCAGTGCGCCGAAGTTCTTACAAACTCGGTCTGCTTTCACCATGGGTGTCATTTGCGTTCTCCTCCGGGGGTATCCGGAAGCGTTTCCACTACCGTAGCTTTTCCTTGCGCGTCGGCCAGTGCCTGAAGCTGGCGTGTGGTCAGTGCTCGGGTTGCGCCCTTCGAATAGTGACGCTCGACGTAGTACTGCCCGATCATGAGCAGACTCGTGATCGCGAGGTACCACGTTGCCGCCACCATCAACAGGGGAATCGGCTCGAAGTTGGCGCCCGAGATATCGCGCGCTCGACCGTACAACTCGAAGCTGTAAGGGACCGCCGTCACGAGCGAGGTGGTCTTGAGCATGCTGATCACTTCGTTACCGGTCGGCGGAATGATGACGCGCATCGCCTGCGGTAGAACGGTTCGGCGCATCGTCTGACTCCACGTCATACCCAATGCAACAGATGCTTCGGTCTGGCCCTCGTTGACCGAACTCACGCCGGCACGGACGATCTCGGCCATGTATGCAGCCTCGTTCAATGCCAAACCGATCACCGCAAACAGAAACGCTGCCTGCAAGTCCTGGAGATTGATGTGCGCAAACTGATGTACGAAGGGAATACCGAGATCGATGCTCTTGTAGATCGACGGGAACAGGCCCCAGAAGACCAACTGCACGTAGACAGGGGTTCCTCGAAAGATCCACAGATAGCCCCAGGCCGCGGCGCGAAGCACCGGGTTGGGAGAAAGTCGCATGACTGCCAAAATCACACCGAGGACGATCGCGATCACCATTGCCAGCACCGTCAGCTGGATCGTTGTCCACGCACCAGCGGAGATCCGTTTGTCGAACAGATACTGACCGTAAGTCCCCCATGCAAAGGCTTCGTTGGTCGCCGCGCCGTAAACGAACAGTCCGAAGAGGACCACGACGACGACCGCGGCAATCCAACGACCAGGTCTGCGTAGTGGAATCGCCTTGATCGGCACCGGATCGCCGGTCTCAGTTGTTGTCATGTTCATCAGCTTTCCGCGCCGTTGATCTTGGATACTTCGATGACGCCGGCCTCGACACTCCAGGTCTGCGCGATCTGTTGATAGACGCCGTTGTCGATCAGGTACTGCATTGCCTGCTGCAGGGCGGGCCCAAGGGCGGAACCCTTCACGATCGGCCAGCCGTACGGCGCCGAATCAAAGGGTTCTCCCGCAGCTTCCATCCGGCCCTTGCTCCGTTTGATCGCATAGCCGGTCACTGGCGAATCAGCGGACAGCGCGTCGACTCGACCAAGGATGAGCGCGTTGGCCGCGTCGTCCTGGCTGTCGTACTTGATCTTGTCGATCGGGGGCTTGCCCTCGGCCACGCATGCCTCGCTCTTGGCAGGCACCTCGTCGATGTCCTCGGTGGTCGTGGTCTGCACCGCCACCCGAAGCCCGCATGCGTTGTTCGGATCGACTGGCTTGTCCGGCCGTTGCGCCCACTGGATACCTGCGCTGTAGTACGTGACGAAGTCGACCGTCTTCTCGCGTTCCTTGGAGTCGGTGAACGAAGACATGCCGAGGTCGTAGCTTCCCGACTGGATAGCGGGGATGATCTTGTCGAAGTCGGCTTGGTTGAAGACAGCTTCGACACCGAGCACGGCGGCAACGGCATTCATCAGGTCGACGTCGAAACCGACGATGTTGCCGTCCGCGTCCTTGAATTCGTTTGGCGCGTACGGAATGTTGACGCCGACCTGCAGCTTGCCCGAATCCGTGACCTTGGACGGCAGAAGAGCGGCGATCTCGGGCACCTTCTGGACATCAAGTGGCGGCCCCTCCGGAACGAGACCCTCGTTGTTGGTGACACATCCGCCGCACAGTGCGACGATCAAGCCCACCAACAGGACTCGCACCACGTTGGTGCGGATACGCCCGCCACTGCTCGAGCCATAACCCACGCCACGTGGCCTTGGTGCCCGTGCGTTTTCATCGACCACGACTCTGCTCTCCACTCGTCGATCGCCGCACTTGCAACGTCCATCCGAAATTCAGTCGAACGGTAGGTTACGGCAGGAGTTCCACCGTCGCCGACTTCGCAAGATTCCGGCCTGTCGTACAAGAATCAGCGACGCAGAGTGTGTGCGTACACGACTTCGGAAAATTCGCTGGTCGATGCCAAACCGCCGAGGTCCGCGGTCGCGATACCCGACGCGATGGTCGTACGAACCGCGTCTGAAATGCGGCGTGCCGCCGCAGACAACAACCGATCTCCCCGCGCATCACCGAGCCAGTCGAGCATCATCGCACTCGAGAGGAACAGTGCCGTCGGGTTCGCCCGGTTCTTCCCGGCGATGTCGGGTGCTGCACCGTGCGCAGCCTGAGCCATGACCTGCGTCTCGGAAGCGTTGATCGACGGCGCGGTTCCGAGTGAACCGGACAGCTCGCCCGCCAGATCCGACAGAATGTCGCCGAACATGTTTTCGGTCACCACGACGTCGAAGTCTCCGCCGCGTCGAACGAGGTGCGCCGCCATCGCGTCGACGTGCTCGTCGTCGACGACTACGTGGGGGTACTCCGCGGCGACGGTTCGGCAGGCGTCGCGGAAGAGGCCGGTGGTCAGTGTCAGGACGTTGGCCTTGTGGACGATCGTGACGTGATTGCGCCGACGCGACGCCAACGCGAAGGCAGTGCGTGCGATCCGTTCGCATGCAGCGCGGGTGAACACACCGACGGCCAGGGCGATGTCTGGCGTCGGCATGAATTCGCCGCTGCCAACTGCCATGTTCCGATCCGCGTACAACCCCTCGGTGTTCTCGCGGACGATCACCAGATCCATGTCGGGGACCATCGCCTTGACGCCGGGGAACGCTGCTGCCGGTCGGATGTTCGCGAACAACTCGAACTTTTTCCGGATGACGCCGCCGGGGGTGAGTTGTCCGCGAAACCTCTCGGGATACGACGCGCTGTCATGGGGTCCGAGGATCCAGCCTTGCAGCTGCCCCAACCCATCGATGGTTTCGTCGGGAATTGGCGTGCCGTGAGTGTCGATGGCCGTACTCCCGAGCGGAAGCTCGACCCACTCGACGGGCGGAGCGTGAACCGATGACAGCGCCGCATCCACGATCTGCCGTGTCGCCGGGACGATTTCGTGGCCAATTCCGTCGCCGTGCATGAGTCCCAGCCGCATGGCCGGAGTACCGATTGCGCTCGCACCTGTCATCAGGCAATCATTGCTCACCATGGTCCAGTCGGTGGAATTGCTCCTCGATCCGGTGAGTGAGTCGGCAGTGCGAGCACAATGGCAGCTACTCGCCGACGCCGGATTGCCGAGTCAGGCCTCTCATCACAGCCCGTCCAACCGTCCGCACATCACGCTGTTCGTCGCCCGTGAGATCCCCGCGGAGATCGACGAACTGTTGGTGCGGCGCTTCTCGGCCCCGGACTTCGAGGTCCGGCTGGGTGGCTACGTCGTGTTCGGCGGCAAGCAGATGGTCTTGGCGCGCTCGGTTGTTCCTTCGCGTGCACTCCTTCACCTGCACCGAGAAATAGCCGAGTCAACGGTTGGCTCGACGGCACTTCCCGCCCACGTCGAGCCCGGCGCGTGGACGCCTCACGTGACGCTCGCCCGACGCGTCGAACCTGCACGTCTGGGTGAAGCTATCGCCCTGCTCGGCACCGACGTGATTCACGGGCGCAGCGGCGGGATCAGGCGCTGGGACGGCGAACAGAAGACGGAATGGTTACTGACACCGCCGGTGTGACAGAGCGGGTTGCACGTCGGGTCACCAGGATTCCCGCGATCACCGCCAGCGCACCAACCGGTTGATTCCAGCCAACGCTTTCGTCCAAGACTATTGCGCCGAGAGCGACGCCCACCACTGGACTGAGATAAGTGACGGTGGACGCCGCAGTCGGCCCCCACCCCTGAACGACATTGGTGTTCCAGATGAATGCGAGCCCGGTCCCCAGCGCGCCCAGAGCGATCATCGACAGGACAACTGCCGGCGTCAGGTGCATCGGCGTGTTTGCGACGACCGGAGAGGCCAGAACCATCACGAAAGCGCCGATACTGATCTGCACAAGCGCGACCGTACGAGTGTCGACGCCGAGCGGAAGCACGAAACTCCTGAGGTAGACAAACGAAATCCCGTACGACGCAGTCGCTCCCAGGCAAGCGACCTGAGCACTCACACTTCCGCCAACGCCGAGATTCCACGGCGCCAACACGATCAGCACCCCACCGAATCCGAGAAGCAACCCCAGCGACTTGTATCGCGTCAGCGTCTCCCCCGACAGAAAGGCAAGGGAGACAGCCATAGTCATCAGTGGCGTGGTGGCGTTGTAGATGCTCGCGAGTCCCGAGGACATGTCCTGCTCCGCCCAACTGAACAGCAGCCACGGAACGATGCATTGCGTCGCTGCGAGAAAAGCCAGGTGCTTCCAGACACGAAATTCCCTCGGTAGGCCGATCCGGCTGACCGCTGACACGAGAACCAGCGCGAGCGCACCGAAGACCAAGCGCCACAGAACTACCTGCGTGACGGACAGACCTTCGAGCCCGATCTTCATGAAGAGGAAACTGGCTCCCCACACCACCGCAGCTGCGGTGTATTGAAAGGCCAGACTTGCCCTCAAAGGGTGAAGTCTCCGTGCGGACTGACGTCGTGACGAGTATCGGGCGTTCGGCCGGCAAGAGCTAGTACGTTCAGGACCAGTAGGACCAAGAGGCTGACGACGATGATTGCCATGTGTCCAGCCTGACGGAATGTCCCACGTGGCAGTAGTGGCAGAAAAGCCAGACTTGGACGATTTTCTGCCACTTTCCCGTTTTTCTGTCACACTCGAAAGATGCTCGCGAAAGTGGTGGTCCCACTGATGCCGATGACCGAGGCGTTCGAACTCGGCGTGGCATGTGAAGTCTTCGGCTTCGACCGATCCGACGACGGCCTCCCCACGTACGACTTCTCGCTGATCGCCGCAGTTCCGGGCCCGATCCGAACGCGGTTCGGTTACAACATCGATGTTCCGTACAACCTCGATTCTCTCGACGACGCCGACCTCATCGTCGTTTCCGCCGGCGGAACCTACGACGCCGGCGACGCGTACATGTGCTCACCGAGTCCCGACTCGAGTGTCGATCCCCTGCTGGTCAAACTCAACGAGGCCGTGGCCCGGGGCGCCAAGGTGGCGAGCCTGTGCACCGGAGCGTTTGTCCTCGGCGCGGCTGGACTACTGGACGGAAGGCGATGCACGACGCATTGGCGGCACGCAGAGAGGCTTGCCCAGACGTATCCGGAAGCCAAGGTCGATCCGGACGTGTTGTACGTGGACGAAGATCCGGTGTTCACCAGCGCAGGCACCGCGGCAGGAATCGATCTGTGCCTGCACATCGTGCGAAAGGAACAGGGTTCTCGTGTCGCCAACGGCATCGCGAGAAGGATGGTGGTGCCACCCCACCGTGACGGTGGGCAGGCCCAGTACGTCGCCACTCCCCTCACCTCGACGCCGAGTGCAACCCTTGCCCCACTCCTCGACTGGATGACGGAGAATCTCGCCCTCGACCTCACTGTCGGAATGGTCGCGGCCCGAGCGAACATGTCCGCTCGCACATTTGCCCGCCGTTTCCAAGCGGAAACGGGAACGACTCCCGCCCGCTGGCTCAGCGATCAGCGAGTACTGGCCGCCCAGCAACTCCTGGAGAATTCGGACCTCTCCGTCGATGTCATCGCGGAACGCGTCGGTTTCGGCGGCGGCGCCGTGCTTCGCCAGCACTTCATCCGGCTTCGCTGCACCACGCCCCGGGCCTACCGCCGGACGTTTCGGGCGACCGAGAACGCAAGCTGAAATCGCCTCAGGGAAGAATCAGCGGTTCCGGGGCGTTGCACACACCAACAGCCCGCACAATGGAAAGGACCCCTGTGGCCACCCAGACACTCACCCAGCAGAACTTCGACGAAACGATCAACGGCAGCGACGTCGTCCTCGTGGACTTCTGGGCCTCCTGGTGCGGCCCGTGCCGCCAGTTCGCGCCGACGTTCGAAGCGTCTTCGGAGAAGCACGCTGACGTCGTTCACGCCAAGGTCGACACCGAGGCCGAGCAGGGAATCGCAGCGGCCGCAAACATCCGCTCCATCCCCACGATCATGGCCTTCCGCGAAGGCGTACTCGTGTTCAACCAGGCCGGCGCACTTCCCGCCGCTCAGCTCGAAGAGCTCGTCACTCAGGTCAAGGCACTCGACATGGACGAGGTCCGCAAGCAGATCGCAGAGCAGACCGCTTCAGCTGAATAGCGAAAGAGAGCGCGCTCCGAATCGAATTCGATTCGGAGCGCGCTCTTTTCGTAGCCAGGCTGCCTTGACGCCGACTCAGTGAGCCGCGCTGTCCCAGCTTCGACCGGTGCCCACCGAAACATCCAGGGGTACCGACAACTCGATGGCTGTGGCCATCTTGTCCTTGACCAGTGCGGTGACTTCCTCCAACTCGGAGGCGACCACTTCGAGCACCAATTCGTCGTGCACCTGCAACAGCATGCGCGACTTCAATCCGGCTTCGGCGAGAGCCTTCTGAACATTGATCATCGCGACCTTGATGATGTCGGCTGCGGTGCCCTGGATCGGCGCATTCAGGGCAGCACGTTCGGCCACCTCACGACGCTGACGGTTGTCGCTGTTGAGGTCCGGCAGGTAGCGACGACGGCCGTAGAGCGTCGAGGTGTAGCCGTCCTTACGTGCCTGCTCGACCACCGCGTGGAGGTAATCCCGCACGCCGCCGAAACGAGCGAAGTACGCATCCATCTGCTGCTTCGCTTCTTCGGTCGAAATCTTCAGCTGCGACGCCAATCCGTAGGCACTGAGCCCGTAGGCCAGACCGTAGGACATCGCCTTGACCCGGCGACGCAGTTCAGGAGTGACCTCTTCGATCGGAACTCCGAATGCGCGCGAGCCGACAAAGCTGTGCAGGTCCTCACCGGTGTTGAATGCCTCGATCAGCCCCTCGTCGCCTGACACGTGCGCCATGATGCGCATTTCGATCTGGCTGTAGTCGGCAGTGAGCAGAACGTCGAACCCTTGCCCGACTACGAATCCGTCGCGAATCTCGCGCCCCGCGTCGTTTCGCACCGGGATGTTCTGCAAGTTCGGATCGGTCGACGACAGACGCCCGGTCGCGGCAACCGTCTGGTTGAACGTCGTGTGGATGCGACCGTCTTCGGCCACGGCCTTGAGAAGACCGTCGACGGTCACCTTCATACGCGTCGCATCACGATGCGCGAGAAGGTGTTCAAGGAACGGGTGTCCTGTCTTGTCGAACAGACCCTGCAACGCCTCGGCGTCGGTGGTGTAGCCGGTCTTCGTCTTCTTCGTCTTGGGCATGTCGAGTTCTTCGAACAAGACCACCTGCAGCTGCTTCGGCGAACCCAGGTTGATCTGCTTGTCGATCACCTCGTACGCGGAGTTTGCGGCGTCGGCGACCTGGGAGGCGAAACGGCTCTGAAGATCGTGCAGATGCGCGCTGTCGACGGCAATGCCGGTGGCCTCGATCTGAGCGAGCTCGATCGTCAACGGCAGTTCCATGTCGGAGAGGAGCGACTTGGACTCGATCGACTCCAACTCGGTGTCCAGTGCAGCTGCCAAGTCGAGAACGGCCTGAGCGCTGAGCATCGCGGTCTCGGCCGCTTCGGCATCGAGCTGTTCGGTGTCGTCGAGCAGTGAAAGCTGTTCCTGGCCGGATGTTTCGGCGCGCAGTTCACGCTTGAGGTAGCGGAGCGAGAGGTCGTCGAGATTGAAGCTGCGCTGGCCCGGCCGGACGAGGTATGCGGCCAGAGCGGTGTCGCTGGTCAGTCCACCGAGCGTCCAACCACGCCCACGCAGAGCGTGGATCGCCCACTTGGCTTCGTGCAGCGACTTCGGCTGCGATGCGTCGGCGAGCCAATCACCGAGAGCTGCTTCGTCTTCCGGTGTTGCCGTCGACGCCGCGATGTATGCACATTCACCGTCGGAGGCCGCGATCGCGAGTGCAGTGACGTCGCCGGCAAACGGAGTTCTGGTTCCGAGCACTGTGACGCCGTGACGCTCACCGGTTCGCGCGTGGGCATCGAGCCACGCGGCAACCGCACCCGGGGCGAGTGCGTCGCCGCTGACCTCGAACCCTTCCTCTGCTTCGGGCTCGGACGACGACAGGGTCGCGAACAGTCGATCGCGGAGAACCTTGAACTCGAGATCGTCGAACAACGCATGAATCTTCTCGCGGTCCCACGGGGCCAACACCAACTGCTCGGGCGTGTACGGCAACGGAACGTCGCGAACCATCTCGGTGAGCTGACGATTGAGCAGGACGTTTGCAAGGTTCTCGCGTAGCGAGTCGCCTACCTTGCCGCGGACCTTGTCCACGTTGTCTACCAGTCCCTGCAGGTCACCGTACTCACGGATCCACTTGGTAGCGGTTTTCTCGCCGACGCCGGGGATACCGGGGAGGTTGTCACTCGGGTCGCCGCGCAGGGCAGCAAAATCCGGATACTGCGACGGAGTGAGGCTGTACTTCTCCTCGACGGCCGTCGGCGTGAATCGGGTGAGCTCCGAGACACCCTTCTTCGGGTAGAGCACAGTGACGTTGTCGGTCACCAGCTGCAGCGAGTCGCGGTCGCCGGTCACGACGAGAACCCGGTATCCGAGTGCCTCCGCCTGCGTGGTCAACGTGGCAATCACGTCGTCGGCCTCGAAACCTTCCTCGGCCATGACCGGGATGCCCAGCGCGCCGAGAACGTCCTTGGTGATGTCGATCTGGCCCTTGAATTCGTCCGGAGCCTTCGCGCGCTGCGCCTTGTATTCGGGGAACAGGTCGGCGCGAAACGTCTGACGCGACACGTCGAAAGCCGCGGCCAAGTGGGTGGGCTGCTCGTCACGAAGAAGGTTGATCAACATCGACGTGAAGCCGTACACCGCGTTGGTGGCCTGCCCACTGTGTGTCTTGAAGTTCTCTGCAGGCAGCGCATAGAAGGCGCGAAATGCCAACGAATGCCCGTCGAGAAGCATCAGAAGAGGGCGATCGTCCGCCTTGCCGGCGGTGCCGGCTGAAGCGGTGGACGTGCTGGACCGAGTTGTGGTTGCGGGGCTCACGGTTCATCAGTCTAGGGATCGCGACCGACATCGACGCCTTCGCCGTTGTTTACGCAGGAACAGACACAAGAATCGGACAATTGATGCAGCCTTCGGCCTTCGATACGGAACCGAAACATCCCGGAAATCTCAGAACCCCATCTGAAGCGAACGGAGCCGTTAGAGTCCGGAAATCGCAGCAACGAAACAATCCCTGTGCTGCGCGGCACCTTTGTCCAGACGCGCTATTCCCGACCCGCTCGGAGGACGTACGTGGCCCCACCCGTAGTGAAACGGCAGACCCTCGCGACACTCAGCCGACTACTGGCCTTTGCATTACTGACGTTCTTCGCATTACTCAGCCTGGCCGGAACTGCTTCGGCTCAGGAACCGACCACTTCCCCTACACCGCCGACCCCGACAGCATCCGCAACACCGACAGCACCGGTTCCCGACAACGCTGTCCCCGTCAGCGGCAATCTCAACAACGGCGGCACACGCCTCGAGGGCGTCACCGTCCGTGCGCTCGATTCTTCCGGCACGGAAGTCGCCACCGGAGAATCGGCATCGAACGGCCGTTGGGAACTGGCCGTGGCACCGGGCACCTACACCTTCGAGATCGTTGCCGACACACTTCCCGACGGGGTCAGTGTGCAAGCCGCTGTCGAACGCGAGGTGGTGGCCGGCCGCGCGAACACCGTGATCTTCTCGTTCGGCGAGGTACGTACCGCCTCGAATGTCAGCTTCGGCGAGAAGCTGATCCGCACGACGGTCGACGGTCTGCGGTTCGGCCTCGTGATCGCGATCGCCGGTGTGGGTTTGAGCCTGATCTACGGCACCACTGGCCTGACCAACTTCGCTCACGGCGAGATGGTGACGTTAGGAGCCGTTGCTGCCTGGGTGATCAACACGTCCTTCGGCGTTCCACTGATTCCCGCCACGATCCTCGCGATCTTCGTCGGCATCGGCATCGGCCTGCTGACCAACGGAATCGTCTGGAAACCACTGCGAAAGCGCAAAACCGGGTTGATCGCGCAATTGGTGGTTTCGATCGGTCTCGCGATTTCATTGCGCTACTTGATCCTGATCTTCTTCTCCGACCGCGCCGAACCGTTCGACGACTACCAGGGCCAGGTCGAGAAGAACTGGGGCCCGATCGCACTGACCGACGCCAACGCGATAGTCATGATCGTCAGTCTTGTCGTCCTGGTCGGCGTCGCACTGCTTCTGCAGAAGACTCGCATCGGAAAGGCCATGCGTGCCGTCTCCGACAATCGTGACCTCGCCGCTTCGTCCGGTATCAACGTCGAGCGCGTGATCATGTTCGTCTGGGGTCTCGGCGGCGGACTGGCCGCCCTCGGCGGTGTGCTGTTCGGTATCTCCGAACTCGGCGGACGCGTCCAGTGGGAAATGGGCTTCAAACTGTTGCTGCTCATGTTCGCCGGAATCACCCTCGGTGGTCTGGGAACCGCGTACGGGGCGCTACTCGGCTGCGTCATCGTGGGACTTCTGGTCCAACTCTCGACGCTCATCATCAACCCCGATCTCAAATACATCGGCGGACTTCTCGTCTTGATCGTGATCCTCGTGGTTCGCCCCCAGGGCATCCTCGGATCCAGACAAAGGATCGGGTGACGAACATGGACATCATGGGAGCTTTCCAGGTTTCCTTCGCCCAGCTGATCGGGCCGTCGGCAATCTTCTACGCACTGCTGGCAATCGGGTTGAACCTGCACTTCGGCTACGCCGGACTGCTCAATTTCGGTCAGATCGGTTTTGCCCTTCTCGGCGGCTACGGCGTCGGCATCATGACCGTGACCTACGACCAGCCGCTCTGGCTCGGCATCCTCGTCGGACTCACCGCAGCCGGCCTTCTCGCGCTCGTGCTCGGTATTCCGACGCTGCGTCTGCGCGCCGACTATCTCGCCATCGTCACCATCGCGGCCTCGGAGATCCTGCGTCTGATCTTCCGCTCGACCGCGTCGGATTCGGTGACCGGTTCCACCAATGGCCTGTTCGGTTTCGCAGACCCGTTCACCGCACTGAGCCCCTTCGACTCGGCCAAGCAGTACTCGTTTCTCGGCGTGAAGTTCTACGGAGACGACCTCTGGTCGATGGTCGTGGGGTGGACCCTGGTCTTGATCTTGTGCGGATTTGTCTACTTGTTGACGCACAGTCCGTGGGGGCGCGTCCTCAAGGCGGTACGCGAAGACGAGGACGCAGCGCGATCGTTGGGCAAGAACGTCTTCGTGTACAAGATGCAGGCGCTGGTTCTCGGCGGCGTGATCGGTGGTCTGGCCGGTGTGTTCAACGCTTTGCAGACCAAGTCCATCAACCCGGACTTCTACTCGACCGCGCAGACGTTCTTCGCGTTCGGCGCACTGATTCTGGGCGGGGCGGCAACGGTATTCGGCCCGGTGGTCGGCGCAATGTTGTTCTGGTTCCTCCTCGCCATCCCTGATGCCTTGCTGCGTCAGGCGATCTCCGGCGAAAATCCGCTGCTTTCACTCACGGAACAGCAAGTCGGGGCCACCAGGTATGTCCTGCTCGGATTGATGATTGCTCTCCTGATGGTCTTCAGACCGCAGGGAATACTGGGTAACAAGCGGGAGGTGCAACTCAATGCTTGACGCCGATACCAGAGCACAGATCTTTGCCGACGTTCCTCACCTTCCCGGATCGGCGAAACCCGACCCGGTGTTGGTCGCTGACAATGTCTCGCGGACGTTCGGCGGTCTCAAAGCCGTCGACGTCGATCACCTCGAGATTCAACGAGGGTGCATCACAGGTCTGATCGGTCCAAACGGTGCCGGAAAAACGACGCTCTTCAACCTCCTCACCGGTTTCGACCGGCCGGACACCGGTACGTGGTCGATGGACGGTCAATCGCTGGGCCGCATGTATCCCCACCAGGTAGCCAGGAAAGGAGTGGTACGGACGTTCCAGTTGACCAAGGCGCTCTCCAAACTCACCGTGCTGGACAACGTACGTCTCGGTGCCACCGGCCAACGTGGTGAACGCATTTTTGCATCCCTCGTTCCGTGGATCTGGAAAGGCCAGGAACGCGAGATCACCGAACGCGCCAACGAACTCCTCGCACGATTCAAACTCGACACCAAGGCAGACGACCTCGCCGGTTCACTCTCCGGTGGGCAGCGCAAACTGCTCGAAATGGCTCGCGCACTCATGACCTCGCCCTCGGTGGTGATGCTCGACGAACCGATGGCGGGGGTCAATCCTGCTCTGACGCAAAGCCTGCTCGGACACATCAAATCATTGCGCGACGACGGAATGACGGTCGTGTTCGTCGAGCACGACATGGACGTGATCCGGGATATCAGCGATTGGGTGGTGGTCATGGCGCAGGGCAGCGTCATCGCCGAATCCACCCCGGACGAACTCTCGTCCAACACAGCCGTCGTCGACGCATATCTGGGCAGCCACCATGACCAGGCCCTCGAGTTCGACGACAACGGAAATCCGGTGGGCGAGACGGCCGTTCTGGCCGCCGCCCTGGCTGAAGCCGAGGTCGAAACCCTCGAGTCGGGCGGGGACCTGTCGGAACCCGACGTCGACAACCTTCCGGCCGATCTCGCCGCGACGCTGGAATCGAGTCCCGAGGAACCGCGCGGAAGGCACGAGAAGCCATGAGCGAGAACCACGCACGTTCACTCACGCCTGCAGAGTTCGCCGCGACGGCCGAGGAGCATCAGCGACTGTCGGCAGGTGCCCTGCTCCGCGCCGACAACCTCGTCGCGGGCTACATTCCCGGCGTCAACATCCTGCGTGAATGCAACTTCTTCCTGAAGGAAGGGGAAATCGTCGGGATCATCGGACCGAACGGCGCAGGCAAATCGACACTCCTGAAATCACTGTTCGGACTGATACCGGTACGCGAAGGGTCGGTCACCTTACGCGAGGACAACATCACGTCTGCGCCCGCTCACGTCCTCGTTCAGAAGGGAGTCGGGTACGTCCCTCAGACACAGAACGTCTTTCAGACTCTGACCATCGAAGAAAACCTCGAAATGGGCATTTATCTGCGGCCCAAGGCATTCGCGGAACGATTCGCCTTCGTGAGTGAACTGTTCCCTCTTCTGAGTGAACGACGAAAGGTGAGGGCCGGCGCACTCTCCGGCGGCGAACGCCAGATGGTCGCGATGGGCCGGGCCCTGATGATGGATCCGTCGGTGCTGCTGCTCGACGAACCGTCCGCGGGCCTGTCCCCCATGTTCCAGGACGAGGTGTTCATCCGCTGCAAGAAGATCAATGCTGCGGGTGTCTCGGTCATCATGGTCGAGCAGAACGCGCGCCGCTGCCTTCAGATCTGCGACCGCGGCTACGTACTCGATCAGGGTAAGAACGCGTACACCGACACCGGCGCCAATCTGATGAACGACCCCAAGGTGATCGAGTTGTACTTGGGAACGCTCGCTGGAAGCAAAGAGAAGTAGAACAGACACGAGAATGGGCCAGGGTCTCTCGACCCTGGCCCATTCTCGTTGGCTGCTTACTTGCCCACGACCACGAATCCTTCTGTGGTCAGCGTGTTCTCAGGGCCGAACTTGAGCTTTCCGTACGAACCGATGGACGGTTCTCCCGAATCGTTGAAGTCCAACTCACCGGTGATGCCGTCGTAGTCGATGTCGGTTCCCGCCTTCACCAACGGCAGGCACTCGACATAGGACGTGCACTTGGTGCCACCTTCGGTGACGCTGTTGATGTTGGCTGCAATGTCGGTACCGGCCGTCGACTTCGCCTGCTCGGCAGCGAGCGCTGAGATCACCACCGCGTCGTACGACTCTCCGGCGTAGTTGAAGTCGATCAGAGAGGGGTTCACAGCCTTCAGACGATCCTGGAAGGCAGCTCCGACGTCCGTCAGGGGCGTGGTTCCCTGCATGGTGTCGAGCAACGGCTTCGCCACGGATTCGCCGAGCGCGTTACCCATGTTGCCGTCGACGCCGTACATCGCCATTCCGTCCGACGGGCCGATGCCCACTTCGTGCATGCGCGTGATGATCTTCGCCGACTCCTCGAAGCCCACCAATGCCACTGCATCCGGATTGAAGTTCTTGACTTGATCGACTTCGGAGTTGAACGACTGCGCGTTCGGGTCGTAGATGATCTTCTCGATCTGATCGGAGGGGACGCCCGAATCGATCAGATTCTTTTCGATGTTGTCCGCCAGACCCGTCCCGTACGGGTCGTTGAGGGCCATGATCGCTACGCGCTGACCACCGTCGTCCGAAATGAGCTGTGCGACGGCCTGAGCCTGCAGTACGTCCGTCGGAGCGGTGCGGAAGTACATGCCCTTGTCGGGGTAGCAGACGAATTGGTCCGAGGTGTTGGCAGGCGAGAACATCACGACGCCTGCGCTGGCGATCTTGTCGATCACCTTGAGCGAGACCGAAGACGACGCGGCGCCGACGATGACCTGAGTGCCTGCAGCCAATTCACGGTCGACGGTGGTGTTGGCGGTGTCCGTTGTGGTGTCACCCGAATCGCCGGGAATCAGCTGGACCGGTTGGCCGAGAACGCCTCCGGCAGCATTGACGTCGTTGACTCCCAGCTGGGTGCCCGCGACCATCGGCGGCCCGAGGAACGACAAGCTGCCTGTATCGGGAAGAAGCGTACCGATACGCAGCGCTTCCGTGGACGGGGTGGCGCCGGCCTTGGCCTGCTCCGGGGTGCAATCAGTCGTGACGGATGTCGTCGCGGCGGAAGCGCCGGACGTAGAGCCACTCGAAGACGAGTCATCCGACTTGTCCGAGCTACAGCCTGCAAGTGCCAGTGATGCCGCGCCGAGAACTGCAGCAGTACGCACAAGTGTTCGTCTAGCCATCCCACGCTCCTAAGATCAGCCGGTGCTCGCGCCACCCGAACTGGCGCTCGCTGTGGGATCAGACGCTAGACCTTGGAACCGTTTCGCGATCCTTCAAGAAAGCCCTGTGACCTGACTGTTATCTGAAGGCGCACAGTGTTTACACGGCTGTAGCGCTGCGCGACGTTTCGACGGTCGACGCAGCCACTCAGTGCAGCCGGATAACCCGGACACTTTGCTCAAGCGTCCGGTTCACCGCCCAGAGTTTCCAGTACGACCTGTGCGACCGCCTTCATCGTGGAGCGCCGATCCATCGCGGCGCGCTGAATCCACTTGAACGCCTCAGGTTCGGTGAGCGCTTGGCGAACCATCAGAACACTCTTGGCTCGCTCGATCAGCTTGCGTGCTTCGAGCCGGTCGGAAAGATCAGCGACCTCACGCTCGAGCGCCGTCACCTCGCGGAAACGACTGACCGCCAATTCGACAGCGGGAACGAGGTCACTGATCGAGAACGGCTTGACCAAGTAAGCCATGGCGCCGGCATCGCGTGCGCGCTCGACCAACTCGCGCTGACTGAACGCTGTGAGAATAACAACAGGAGCGATCCGCTTGGCGGCAATCTCCGAAGCGGCGTCGATGCCGTCTCTCCTGGGCATCTTCACGTCCATGATGACCAGATCAGGCTTGAGCGACTCGGCCAACTCCACCGCAACCTGCCCGTCACCGGCCTCACCGACGACGTCGTAGCCCTCTTCGCGGAGCATCTCGACCAGATCCATGCGGATCAACGCCTCGTCTTCAGCGACGACAACACGACGGGGTGCGAGCTGATTGCCTTGCGGCTGCGGCGAATTCATGGCCACCATCCTCCTCCATCGAACCGCCCCGACACGAGACGCGAACGATTAGAGGGTACCGGTGTTTGACATTGAAATCGCATCTTCTAATGTAGTCATCGCAACAAGCCCTCGTATCCCAATTGGCAGAGGAAACGGATTCAAAACCCGTCCAGTGTGAGTTCGAGTCTCACCGAGGGCACCACCTGCCGCAGTTGGCCGTACCGCAAGGTTTCGGCATTCGGCTGTACCCCAGATCGACCGCAGTTAGATTCGATCCATGAACGGTCGTCGCCTGATTGCTCTGCTCGGAGCCATACCTGTTTTCGCGCTGCTCACCGGGTGTCAGACTGACGACCAATCCGACACTGCCGGCGAATCCAACACTGCCGGCGAATCTTCCACCCAGACCGTCCTCGATGCTGCAACACAGACAGGCACCCTTCAGGTCGGCACTCCCCCGATCGATGCCCCACCAACCGAGATCTCCACGCTTGCTCCGTTCCCGAACGACACGGAGATCCCTTCACCGAATCCGCGCGTCGACGTGACCGAGATCGACGTAACCGATCACGATGGTTTCACCCGAATCACCTACCGATTCGACGGAAATGGATCAGTGTTCTGGAAAACCGAATACGTCAGCGAAGCAATCCGAGCGGGTGACAGCACAGTCGTGGACGTCGGAAGTCGATCGATACTTCAAGTCGACCTGATGGGAGTCCAATCGGATTCGTCGCTCAACTCCGTATCTCACGAGGGCGAAAACATCACGCGCATAGACAGTGCGGCCAGGAACAGTGCGATCCTGCAGTCGTTTGTCGGCACGGTCGACACCCGTCCGGCATACACCGTATCGACATCCGATTCACCGTCCCAGTTGATGATCGACATCCCCACGGCAGACAGCTGACTGTCGAATCCCCAATTGCGCGCTCAGCTCAGCCATTCCAGCGCAGCGGTGCTCGACGCGGTAATTCGGTTATCGAGGGGCGGATGAATTCTCCGTCTCGAAACCGAGGTCTCACAATCGATCCGAGGCGATTGCTGGGTCCGGTCCAACACGACTGTCATGATTCTCACTACATGCCCGAACTTCCGCTGCTCGAACTGCTGCTGCCAGTGTTTGTTCCAGCAGGACGGCAACCGTCATGGGGCCGACGCCACCCGGCACCGGTGTGACCGCACCGGCATGTGCGAGTGCGGCGACGTACTCCACGTCTCCGACGTTGCCCTCGTTGTACCCCGCATCGATCACCACTGCCCCAGGCTTGATCCACGCCCCTTTGATCAGTTCCGGAACACCGACGGCCGCGATAGCGACGTCTGCCGAAGCGACGTGGGCGGCCAGGTCGACGGTTCGCGAATGGCAGTACGTCACCGTTGCGCCTCGACGCAGGAGGAGCATTCCCATCGGCAATCCGAGTATCGGGCTCCGGCCGACCACGACAGCATGCTTCCCGGAGAGTTCGACGCCTGTGGCGTCGAGCAGGCGCAGGATGCCACTCGGTGTACATGATTCGAATCCCCCACCGGTCAACGCCATTGCCGCGAACGCTGCCGAGGTAACGCCGTCAACGTCTTTGTCGGCCGAGATGGCATCGAACGCAACCCGTTCGTCGATGTGGCCTGGCACCGGGTGTTGCAGCAGTATGCCGTCGATCAAAGGGTCCGCCGACAACGCTCTCAGCACGTCGACTAGTTCTTCGGTGGTTGTACTCACCGGGAGTTCGACCGTCCGCGACGTCATTGCGACGGCGACAGACCGTTTGGCCTTCATCTGTACATACGCCTTCGAGGCCGGGTCCGCTCCCACGATGACGGCGGCCAGGCAAGGAACGTGCCCCGTCTCATCACGAAACTGCCTCGTGCGCACTGACAGGTCCGCGAGCGCAGCATCGGCAATTGCGCGTCCGTCGATTATTCGAGCGGCCACGTTCTGGCTGGGCAGATTTTCGGTAGACAGATCTTCAGTAGACAGATTTTCGGTAGACATGAATCCCCCTTCACACAAGATGTGTGAAGCACCCAGGCGGTCGATGCCTCGCGATGTGCACTCCCCGGTGGTAATTCCCACCCGCGCCAGTCGTGCGTGGTCAGCGTACCGCGCGTTTGTCTCACTGCCACGAAACGCATCCGGAACGCCGCTCTCAAAACGAGACAAATCGACATAACCTATCAATAGGTAACGATCTGACCTGCAGTTATTCCATCCTAAGCAATTAGATGGCACGATGGGGGCAACCGCACGGGCACCAAGCATTGGAGGCACCGATGGACAACGGCAAGATAAACCTGACCTATGACGGTCGGGTGTCACTGAGCTTCCAACTGGCAATTCCGCACGCACCGGACAAGGTCTGGAAAGTGATAACGGAACGCGAGTACCTCGACGCCTGGTTCCCGGCGGACGTCGATTTCAATCTCACTCCAGGCGCGGATCTGCTGTTCAAGGTGACCCCGGAACAAGTCGAGCGATTCGGACTGCCCGCAGATCACGTGACGCGCGGGACGGTCATCAGCGTCCACCCGCACCGAATTCTCGAATTCCTCTGGGACGCAGATACTCTGCATTGGGAACTGGCACCGGACGGCACCGGCGGTTGCTGGCTGACCCTCACCCACACGATGGAAGACGAAGAGTCCGCGTACGCCCACGCCGCCGGCTGGCACGCGGGCTTGGAAGTTGTTGCGGCCCAACTCGATGGACGCGAAGTCGACTGGTCTCCGTGGGACCGCGCCGACGAACTCTCACCGCAATATCGCAAGTCTGCGTGATTCTGGGCCCGAGTTCAGTCTCGGGCCCGCATCTCATTCCCCTTTACGCGGGAAATGCCTGATCATTCCTTCTTGGACCACCGTCGCCAACAGCAGTCCTTCCACCGAGAAGTACCGTCCGGTGGCCAGACCGCGCGAACCTGCGGCGACCGGCGATTCGGTGGCGTACAGAACCCAGTCGGTGAACCGGAACGGGCGATGGAACCAGATCGAATGATTGACCGTCGCCGCGACGATACGATCATGACCCCAGGACAAACCATGAGTGGTCAGAATCGAATCGAGCACGGTGGTGTCGGACGAATATGCCAGCGTCGCAGCGTGAATGAGCGAATCGTCCGGCAGATCACCGTCGGGGCGCATCCACACCCGATTGTGGTTGAGTTTCTCGCCGGTGCCCTTGAGGATCCACGCCGGATCGTTGGCGTACCGCATGTCGATCGGCTTGAGCGCCGCACTGAAATGCGGCAGTTTTTCCTCGTACCCCACCAGATGATCGCCGATGGGAGGCAACGACTCCGGAAGTGGAACATCCGGGATCTCGACAGCATGGTCGAGCCCCTTGCCGGAGTCCTGGAACGCCGCGAGCATCACGAACAATTCGTTCTCACCCTGATAGGCAGTCACCTGACGGTTGGCGAATGCCCTCCCGTCACGATGACGCTCCACCCGGTACTCGATAGGCGCCTTCACATCTCCGCCCCGAATGAAATGGGCGTTCACGGCATGGATGGGGCGATCACCATCGACAGTCCGTCCGGCGGCCATCAGTGCCTGAGACACCAATTGGCCGCCGAACGTCCGCGAACCTACCTGTTTCGGGTGGTATCCACGGAACGCGTCGTCACCGATCTGCTCCAGATCCAACAGACCGAGAAGAGTACCGAGGTCGGTGGACGCGTTCGCGTGGGTCACTCAGTGGTCCTCTTCGCCGATACGGTGGACGTGAATGAGGTTGGTGGAACCGACAGTTCCCGGAGGGGATCCGGCAACGATGACCACGAGGTCGCCCTTGACGTACCGGCCGAGGGAGAGCAACGCACTGTCCACCTGACGCACCATCTCGTCGGTGGTGGCCACCGCATCGACCAGGAACGTCTCGGTTCCCCACGTCAGCGTCAGCTGACTGCGCACCGCGGGCAGCGGTGTGAAGGCGAGCAACGGCAGCGGCGTGTGCAGACGAGCCAGTCGACGCACCGTGTCACCGGACTGAGTGAACGCAACCAAGGCCTTGGCGTCGAGACGTTCGCCGATGTCGCGTGCTGCGTACGAGATGACTCCGCGCTTGGTGCGCGGGACATGGGTCAACGGTGGGACACGGGTTGATTCGTTCTCGACGGCCTCGACGATGCGGGCCATGGTGCGAACGGTTTCCATGACGTACTTGCCCACCGAAGTCTCGCCCGAGAGCATGACTGCGTCGGCGCCGTCGAGAACGGCGTTGGCGACATCGGATGCCTCTGCGCGAGTGGGACGTGAGTTCTCGATCATCGACTCGAGCATCTGCGTCGCGACGATGACCGGCTTCGCGTTCTCACGAGCAATCTGGATTGCGCGCTTCTGAACGAGCGGGACCTGCTCGAGCGGCAACTCGACACCGAGGTCACCGCGGGCGACCATGACGGCGTCGAACGCGAGCACGATGGCTTCGAGATTGTCGATGGCCTCGGGCTTCTCGAGCTTCGCGATGACGGGAACGCGGCGCCCGACTCGATCCATGATGGCGTGAACCAATTCGACGTCCGCCGGTGAGCGAACGAAGGAGAGTGCAATGAAGTCGACACCCAGCTTGAGAGCGAACTCGAGGTCGGCGATGTCCTTGCCCGACAGGGCTGGAACGGAGACGTTCATACCGGGCAGTGAGAGGCCCTTGTTGTTGCTGACCGGACCGCCTTCGGTGACCCGACAGACGACGTCGTTGCCGTCGATGGACGTGACGACCAGGCCGACCTTTCCGTCGTCGACCAGCAGTCGATCGCCGGCCTTGGCGTCGCGCGCCAATTCCTTGTACGTGGTCCCGACGCGATCGTGCGTTCCCTCGACGTCGTCGACGGTGATACGAACCTCTTCACCGTTGGCCCAGGTGGTCCGCTCGTCCTTGAATCGGCCGAGGCGAATCTTGGGCCCCTGAAGGTCGGCGAGAACACCGACGGCCTTTCCGGTGGCGTCCGACGCGGCGCGGACGCGAATGTAGTTTTCTTCGTGATCGGCATGCTCGCCGTGGCTGAAGTTGAGGCGCGCCACGTCCATGCCGCTCTCCACGAGCTCACGGATGCGGTCGCCAGAAGCTGTCGCAGGTCCAAGTGTGCATACAATTTTTGTCCGTCGGTTCACGGCTCGAGCCTAGTCGCTACCCCACCGCACTTCTATCCGGCATTTGCGACCTGCACTTTCTGTACTTACTCGATTCAGTTGGTCAGCTCACGAACAGCGGAAATGCCTTTGGATGAACCGGAGCCGGAAGCGCCGACTCGCCTGTGAGAAACATGTCGACGGCACGTGCGGCCGACCGTCCCTCGGCAATCGCCCAAACCACCAGCGACGCCCCGCGATGCGCGTCGCCGCAGACGAATACGCCGGGTGTCCGGGTCTGCCACCCGACATCACACTCGATTCTGCCGAGTGGATCGGTGCCGACATCAAGGTCGGTGAGCAGTGGGGCGGTTTCGACGCCGTCGAAACCCAGAGCGAGCAGGACCATCTCGCACACCAGATCCGTCGTGTCGCCGGTCTCCACCAGGGTCCGTTGTCCGTTCGTCCCCCGCGACACGGCTACCGGAACCATCCGGATTGCGCGGACCGCACCCCCACCGTCGTCGAGAAATTCCTGCGCCGCCCATCGGAATCGTTTGTCACTGCCCTCCTCGTCTGCCGGCGAGCTGCGTAGGACCCGCGGCCACAACGGCCATGGGTCGCGATCTCGATCGCGGCGTGCCGGAGGTGGGACGTGGTAATCCAATTCCGTCACCGAGAGGGCGCCTTGTCGATGCACCGTGCCGAGGCAGTCGGCGGCCGTGTCGCCGCCACCGATGATCACGACGTTCTTACCTCGCGCCGAGATGCTCGACGCTCCGTCACCCTCGCATTCGTGGTTGGCCGCACGCAGGTACGTCATCGCACGATGGATTCCGCGAAGACTACGACCCGGTACGTCTGTGTCTCTGGCACGGTCAGCCCCGACCGCCAGGACTACCGCCTCGAATTCCGTCGAGAGGTCGTGCGCGCTCACGTTCACTCCGACGGCGCAGTCGGTGACGAATCTGGTCCCCTCGGCGGTCAGTTGTTCCAGCCGCCGGTTGATGAGGGCCTTGGGCAACTTGAATTCCGGAATTCCGTAGCGAAGCAGTCCCCCGATCCGATCGCTCCGCTCGAACACCGTGACACTGTGTCCGGCTCGTGTCAGTTGTTGAGCCGCGGCCAGTCCCGCCGGTCCCGAACCGACAACCGCAACACGGTTTCCGCTGTGAACTACCGGTGCCTGCGGCCCCAACCAACCCGACTCCCAGGCGTTGTCCACGATTGCCTGTTCGATGCGCTTGATGGTGACACCTCCTGACGTGTGCTCGTCGTCGAGTGCGAGAACGCACGCCGTTTCGCACGGTGCGGGGCACAGATGTCCGGTGAACTCGGGGAAATTGTTGGTGGAATGCAGATTCTCCGAGGCTTCGGACCACCGTCCACGCCGAACCAGGTCGTTCCATTCCGGAATGAGATTGCCGAGCGGACACCCCACGTCGGCCGAATGGCAGTACGGCACAGCGCAGTCCATGCAACGCGAGGCCTGTGCAGATACGTCTCGATTTCGCACGACGGGATCCAGCGACTCGTATACCGACGCCCAGTCACCGACACGCACATCGGTCGATCTGGTCGGTGAGCCGGATCGTTTCACGTTGAGGAACCCGCGGGCGTCAGGCATGAGCCGGCTCCACCAGTTCGTTCTGTTCCACGACCTTCCGGTAGTCGACAGGCAAAACTTTGGTGAATCTCGGACTCTGGTCAACCCAGTCGTCGAGAAGTTTTGCCGCCACCGGCGAGCCGGTCGCAGCCAAATGCTCGCCGAGAAGTTCGACCAGCTGACTGCAGTCTTCCGCCGAAGGTCGCTCCAGAACGACCATGTCGCCGTTGACCTTCTCTGCCTTCACGTCGAGTACGAAGGCAACTCCGCCGGACATTCCCGCAGCAAGGTTCCTACCAGTTGGGCCGATGATGACGACGCAACCCCCGGTCATGTACTCACACGCGTGGTCTCCGACGCCTTCCACCACAGCGACCGCGCCCGAGTTGCGCACCGCGAATCGTTCCCCGACACGCCCCCTGGCATAGAGCGCACCGCTCGTAGCGCCGTACAGCAGCGTATTGCCGGCAATCACCTGATCCTCGGCCACGAAGGGCGCGTCCTCACTCGGCCGAAGCGCGATTCGTCCACCGGAGAGCCCCTTCCCCACGTAATCGTTTGCATCGCCGACGACGACCAGCGAGATGCCGGGCGGCAGGAACGCACCGAGTGACTGGCCTGCCGTTCCACTGAGCACGACGTCGATGGTGCCTTCAGGTAGCCCGACGGCGCCGTAGCGTCTGGTCACCTCTGCGCCCAGCCTCGTTCCCACCGCCCGATCCGTATTGTGTACTGGCAGTTCGATATGCACGGGTCGAGCGTCCTCGAGTGAGTTCGCGGCGCACTCGATCAGGGTGCGTTCGAGTTCGCTCGAAACAGGTACACACGGCGGGTAGGCCGCGCCGGTCGGCGCGGCCGGAACGTCGAAGAGTGGTGAGAGGTCCAACGTGCGACTCTTCCAATGCGCCACCGCCGGAGACATTTCCAATACGTCTGCGTGGCCCAGAGCGTCGTCGATACTTCGAAACCCCAGTTCTGCCAACAAACGTCGTACGTCGTCGGCGATGAAGCGGAAGAAGTTCTCGACGTACTCCGGCCGGCCGGTGAATCGCTCGCGCAGTTCGGGATTCTGCGTTGCTACTCCGACGGGGCAGGTGTCGAGGTGACATACCCGCATCATGACGCAGCCGGCCGCGATGAGTGGCGCCGTGGAAAACCCGTACTCCTGCGCCCCCAGCAACGCGGCGACGACGACGTCCCGCGCCGTGCGCAGACCCCCGTCACACTGGACGACGATCCGATCGCGTAACCCGTTGAGCACCAAGGTCTGCTGAGTTTCGGCCAGCCCGATCTCCCAGGGCGTACCAGCGTGGTGGATGGACGAGAGTGCCGCCGCGCCCGTCCCGCCGTCGTGACCGGAGATCAGCACCACGTCGGCGTGCGCTTTGGCCACACCTGCCGCAACTGTCCCGACTCCGACTGCGCTGACCAACTTCACGTGTATCCGCGCACGATCGTTTGCGCATGTGAGGTCGTAGATCAATTGGGCGAGATCCTCGATCGAATAGATGTCGTGGTGCGGGGGCGGAGAGATGAGGCCGACTCCAGGTGTCGAGTACCGGGTTTCCGCGATCCACGGGTACACCTTGGACCCCGGAAGCTGCCCTCCTTCACCGGGCTTGGCGCCCTGGGCCATCTTGATCTGAATGTCAGTGGCATTGACCAGGTAATCGCCGGTCACCCCGAAGCGACCACTCGCGACCTGCTTGACTGCGCTTCGACGCTTGTTGTCACGCAACCGCTCCGGTGACTCTCCGCCCTCACCGGTGTTCGAACGTCCGCCGAGAGCATTCATCGCAACCGCCATCGTCTCGTGCGCCTCGGCAGAGAGGGAGCCGTAGCTCATCGCACCGGTGTTGAATCGAGCGAGAATCAACTCGACGGGTTCGACCTGACGGAGCGGAATCGGCGGACGAATCCCACGCCGAAATCGAAACAGCCCCCGAAGTGTTCCGCCCTGCGCACTCAGTCGATCGACTTCATCGCTGTAGCGACGAAATATCTCACTTCGCCCCGTCCGGGTCGCATGCTGAAGGAAGAACACGGACTCGGGTGTGAACACATGCAATTCACCACCGCGGCGATACCGGAACTCTCCACTGCTGCTCAACTGACGATGCCGCACCGTACGATACGTGGCCGCGTGACGCATCAGAACTTCTCGCGCGACTTCGGTGATACCGATCCCGCCAATCCTGCTTCGTGTGTTGCAGAAGTATTCGTCGACCAATTCTCGGCCCAAGCCCACTGCCTCGAATACCTGTGCGCCCGTATAGGAGTGAACCGTAGCGATTCCCATCTTCGACATCACTTTGAGCACGCCGGAATTTGCCGCTCTCAGATAGTTGTCCGATGCCATTTTCGAATCTATTCCGGGAAGCTCGTCTTGCTCGCTGAGTGCTTCTACCGATTCGAGAGCAAGATAGGGGTGGACAGCCGCAGCACCGTAGCCGATCAGCAGCGCGATGTGATGAACTTCGCGCGCGTCACCCGACTCGACGACGAGGGAAACCTTGGTTCGCAGGCCATGCCGAACCAGATCGTGATGCACGGCAGATACTGCGAGCAATGACGGAATGGGAGCCTGCTCAGGGCCCGATCCACGGTCGGAGATCACCAGAATCTCGGTTCCGGCCGCGGCGGCCGTTCGGGCGGACTCACGAAGCCTCTCGACGCCTTCGCCGAGACTGCCTCTCGGATCGAAACCTCCCTGTAGGACAGCGCTTCTCGGAGTTCTTGCGCCGCATAGTTCGGCGACCTTCGCCATCTTCCCCGGTCCAATCACCGGTTTATCGAGAACAATCCTTCGGCACGACAGCGCCGACGCTTCGAACAAGTTCTGCTCAGCGCCGAGGGTGACACCAAGCGTAGTGACGACTTCCTCGCGAATCGCGTCCAAAGGCGGGTTCGTCACCTGAGCAAAGAGCTGGACGAAATAGTCGTACAACAGCTTCGGCCGATCCGAGAGAACGGCGAGAGGTGTGTCGACTCCCATCGATCCCAACGGCTCCGATCCTGAGCGAGCCATTGGAAGGAGAACTTCCTGCAAGTCCTCTGCCTGGTATCCGAAGAGCAGCTGCCTTTGCAACAGCGGAGCCGGATCGCCTCGGGCAGGCGCCGACTCGGGGATTTCCTCGAGATCGACCAATCCCCCGTCGACCCATTCCCTGTAGGGGTCTGTGCTCACGAGTTCGGATTTGATCTCCGCATCGGAAACGATGCCACGGCGAGCGGTGTCGACGAGGAACATTCGACCCGGTTCGAGGCGCCCCTTCTCCAACACCTCGGACGTCGGAGCGTCGAACACACCGCTCTCACTCGCCAACACGATACGGCCGTTCCTCATCCGCCACCATCGCCCTGGGCGAAGACCGTTGCGATCCAACACCGCCCCGACAACAGTGCCGTCGCTGAACGTCACCGACGCCGGACCGTCCCATGGTTCCATCAGGCAAGCGTGAAATTGGTAGAAGGCCCTCATCTCGTCTGGCATCGAAGAATCGTTCTCCCATGCACCGGGAATCATCATCGCGATGGCGTGCTGCACACTGCGGCCCCCGAGCGTCAGAAACTCGAGCACTTCGTCGAACGACGAAGAGTCGGATCCACCCGGGGTACAGATCGGAAACATGCGATCGATGTCCCCACCTAAAAGTGCGCTCCGCAACATCGGCTCGCGAGCGCGCATCCAATTCCTGTTTCCCACAATCGTATTGATCTCGCCGTTGTGAGCGATGCAGCGATACGGCTGAGCAAGTGACCACGACGGAAAAGTGTTCGTGGAGTACCGACTGTGCACGACCGCCAAGGCAGTTCGCATTCGGGCGTCGCATAGGTCGGTGAAGTAACCGGGTAACTGCGTCGGCGTGAGCATGCCCTTGTACACGATGGTTCGGGCGGACAACGAGGGGAAATACACCGCATCATCGGCCGAATGAATTCGCTCGACTTGTCTCCTGAGCGCGAACACTCGTCGGTCCAAGGCAATTCCGCCCACACTGCGATCTCTTGGCTCGGCGCACGTCACAAAACATTGACTGATGTACGGAGCGCACTGCGCGGCAACGGTTCCGACGCAGTCACGGTCGACTGGGACCGCCCGCCACCCGATAATCCGCAGTCCTTCTGCCGCTGCGTACCGGTGTATCCGAACTACCGCGCGCCGACGTGCTTCCTGATCCACCGGGAGAAAGCAGTTTCCGGCTGCGTAGGTGTTCTCACCCATCGCGTTGGGTGGTGGAAGCTCGAACGCGGTCACCGCATCGAAGAATTCCGTCGGCAGCTGAAGAAGGATGCCCGCGCCGTCACCACTGTTGCACTCGCGCCCGACCGCGCCACGGTGGGTGAGATTGGCCAGGACCGCGAGCGCCTCGTCGACAATGGAATGCAGGTGACGTCCAGAGGTGTCTGCTACCACGGCTACACCACATGAATCGGTTTCCTGATCGGGGTCGTACAGGCCTCGAGGATCAGGTATTCGAGAAAACGGCACTCGGCGACCTCCACACGGTCATGCAGCCGACGTTCGCTAGTTTATCAGCACATAACCGCAGGTCGCGAGAGTAAAACTGTGGCCCCCTGACGACGAGCGTCAGGGGGCCACAGTTCCGAACATCGTTTTCGATCAGCTACGCAAAGGTCGGTTGTACTGATCGCGCACACTGCCGGTCAACATCATGATGCCGTCGATGAGCGGCCAGATGCCACCGATTCCACACGTCAACCAAGTGACCGCGATCTGTGCGACAGCCATGCCGGGCTGGTTGAGGTAAAAACGTCCTGCTCCGAAACCGCCGAGCAGAATGCCCAGCAATCCGGCGGTCGTCTTCGACTTGTCCGAATACGGTTCGCCGGTCATCGGGTCACGTCCGTACGGTGCGGACGGGTCGACAAGGCCGAAGCCAGGCTGAGGATAACCCTGACCTTGCGGGTATCCCTGCGCCTGACCGTAACCGGGCTGCGAATATCCAGGCTGGGGGTAGCCCTGCTGCTGACCGTAATTCTGGCTTCCCTGCGGCGGAGCGGCGGGGTAGCCCTGCGGCGGAGCCGCGTAGGGATTCGGAGTCTGATCTGCCGGCGCACCGTAAACGGGACCGTCCGTCGGGGTTTGGGTCGGCCTCGAGTAGTCCGGCGCCGGATAGTCGGTCGCCGGATAGTTCTGGGCGGCGTAGCTTTCCTGCGACGTGTACGGCGCCGTGGGCTGATTCGGGGTGGAATCAGAATCGGCAGTGGGGAACGCTGTAGTCGATTCGGTTCCGGTCGGCGGCGGGTAGATGGGGTGGTTTCCCCAGCCCGGGCCGTTCCCGACTCCCGAATACGTGTCCCAGCCTGGACCGGTGCCGGTGGTCTCCGTCGACGGAGTCTTCTCCGTTGGCGCCGAGGTTTCCGTCAACGACGCATCCGCCGTCGCGTCGTAGTCGAACGGCGACCCGAACTGGGGTGGAACCGGCGGCTGCGATCCTGACGAGTCCCCCGACTCGGACGGTTCCGGATTCTTGTTCAAGTTAGGCAACGTACTTTCCTTCGATTCGACGACGGTACGTAATAGCTTTTGTTATCGGGCCGCGAGAAGGGTTCGGACTTCGCGTGGCCGGTCCCCCACAGATCTTTCCTCGGTTCGTGCTCCCGGATCATCCTCGCAACGGCCGGCGAACACCGTCCCGCGCATTGCCCGAAAGTATCACGATGCCGTCGACGAACGCCCAGATCCAAATTCCGATGGCAAATGGAATTCCGATGAGGAACGCGGACATGAACAGCGCGAAGAACATGCCGAGCAGTTGGCACAGTCCAATGCCGACGCTCCCGATGTAAAGACGACCGACTCCACAGATTCCGAGGAAGCCCAGCAAGATCTGCAACAGTCCAGCTGTAGCTTTCGACTTGTCGGAATACGGTTCCCCCGTTACCGGGTGCCGACCGTACGGCGCATAGGGATCTCCGAACCCGTACATCGATGGAGCGGGCGGTGGCTGCTGATATCCGTACGGATTGGGCGCGCCGTAGACCGGTCCCTGATCCTCGGGGAATCCCCCTTGCGAATAGGGACCTGTCACGGCTTGTCTTTCTTCGACAGCTTCACCGCGTCCGACGACTCATCCGACGTTGCCGTGGAGGCGCTTGCCTCACTGGAAGCGGATTCAGCAGCATCGGATTCAGAATCTTCAGCGTCGGCGCCTTTCGCGTCGGCCTTCGCCGAATCAATTTCGGTAACTGGCGCCGCGACTCCTGCTTCGCCGGCAGCTACCGCAGCGACGTAGTCCTTCGACTTCAAATCAGCCGGATCCTCACGACCCTTCTTCGCCAGGAAGAAGTAGGCCAGTGCGGCGAAGAACACGATCCCCGAAGTGAATGTGTTGACTCGAATGCCGGCGATCTCGTATGCGAAATCGTCGCGCATCAGTTCGACGACAAACCGGCCCAGGCAATAACCCGCGACGTACAGAGCAAACAGGCGTCCGTGACCGATCTTGAATCGGCGGTCGACGAGGACCAGCAGGATCACGATCAGGACGTTCCACACAGCTTCGTAGAGGAACGTCGGGTGAACGACCCGAATGACTTCTCCGTTGGAGACACCTGCCAGTTGATCGAGCTGGCCGGAAGAGTTCACACGCTCGAAGATCTTGAGGCCCCATGGGACGGCGGTCTCGCGACCGTACAACTCCTGGTTGAAGTAGTTGCCGATACGACCGATGGCCTGCGCGAGCAAGATTCCGGGCGCAATCGCATCACCGAGCGCGGACACCGGAATGCCGCGTCGACGGCAGCCGATCCACGCACCGATGCCGCCGAGGAACACAGCTCCCCAGATTCCGAGGCCTCCCTGCCACACCTTGAGTGCATCGAGAGGCTGGCCGTTCTCGCCGAAATAGGCGGGCCAGTCGGTCAAAACGTGATAGAGCCTGCCACCGATCAGACCGAACGGAACAGCCCAGATCGCGATGTCGAGAACGGTCCCCTTCTCGCCGCCGCGGGCGACCCAACGACGATCTCCCCACACGATCGCGACGATGATGCCGAGGATGATGAAGAGCGCGTAGGCGCGCAGCGCTACCGGTCCGACGTACCAGACGCCTTGGGGCGGGCTGGGGATATAGGCCAGTAGGTCCACAGTTGAGGTCACGACGCCACGGTAGCCGAGCGGACGCCCTCGGCGAGTTCTTCGGTGAGCGAGCGAACCGCTCCCAAGCCGTTCTCGACCGCGGAGACCAGAGCCGAGCCGACGATGACGGCATCGGCGTATGCCGCGATTTCGGCAGCTTGTGCGCCGGACCGAACACCCAATCCGACGCCGACGGGAATGTCGGAATGCGCGCGGATTCGTGCGGTCAGTTCCGGAGCCATCGACGACACGGCGTCGCGAGCGCCGGTGACACCCATTGTCGAGGCCGCGTAGATGAATCCACTACTCGCGTCGAGTGTCATCGCGAGCCGTTCTTCCGTCGAGGACGGGGCGACAAGGAAGATCCGGTCGAGGTGGTGCTCCTCGGATGCTTCCATCCAGGCGCCTGCTTCTTCCGGAATGAGGTTGGGGGTGATGAGTCCGAGCCCGCCGGCAGAAGCGAGGTCTCGTGCGAACTTGTCGACGCCGTACTGCAGTACCGGGTTCCAGTAGGTCATCACGACGGCCTTGCCGCCGACCGAACTGATCTGCTCGATCACGGTGAAGATGTCGCGAAGGCGAACGCCGTTGGTGAGTGCGGTTTCGGCTGCACGCTGGATGGTCGGACCGTCCATGACCGGATCGGAATACGCGACACCGACTTCGATGATGTCGCAGCCACCGTCGACCATCGCTTTGAACACGTCGATCGATTCGGGAACGGTCGGATAACCGGCAGGCAGGTAACCGACGAGGGCGGCACGCTTGTCAGCCTTGCACGCTGCAAAGGTGGGTGCGAGGCGTGATGGTCGTTCGCTCACTTGTCCGAGCCTTCCGTGTTGTCGTTCTGGTCTGCTGCATCATCCGGAGCGGTTGCCTGACTCGAGGCGCCGTCGAAGAGACCGAACCAGCTTGCGGCGGTGTCCATGTCCTTGTCACCGCGACCGGAGAGATTGACGACGATGATCGCGCCCTCGCCGAGTTCCTTGCCCAGTCGGAGCGCGCCGGCAACGGCGTGGGCGGATTCGATGGCCGGGATGATGCCTTCGCGGCGCGAGAGCAGCAGTAGAGCATCCATCGCTTCGCTGTCGGTGACGGGTTCGTAGGTGGCACGCCCGATATCGCTCAGGTAAGCGTGCTCGGGTCCTACGCCCGGGTAGTCCAGACCAGCAGAGATCGAGTGCGATTCGATGGTCTGACCGTCTTCGTCCTGGAGCAGGTAGGAGTAGGCACCCTGGAATGCGCCAGGGGTACCGCCGGCGAACGTTGCTGCATGCCTTCCGGTTTCGACACCGTCGCCGGCTGCTTCGTAGCCAACCAGCCGTACCGACAGATCGTCGATGAACGGGTGGAAGATTCCGATTGCGTTGGAGCCGCCTCCGACGCAGGCTGTGACTGCATCGGGGAGGCGGCCGGTCAGTGCCTGAACCTGGACTCGTGTTTCGAGGCCGACCACTCGCTGGAAGTCGCGAACGATGGTGGGGAACGGGTGCGGACCTGCCGCGGTACCGAAGCAGTAATAGGTGTTGTCCGCGTGGGAAACCCAGTCGCGCAAGGCTTCGTTGATCGCGTCCTTTAGCGTGCGCGAACCGGTCTCGACCGAGACGACCTCCGCGCCGAGCAGGCGCATGCGCGCGACGTTCAGTGCTTGACGTTCGGTGTCGACAGCACCCATGTAGATGACGCACTCGAGACCGAGCAGTGCACAGGCGGTGGCCGATGCCACACCGTGCTGGCCCGCTCCGGTCTCGGCGATGATGCGGGTCTTGCCCATACGCTTCGCCAGCAGAACCTGACCGAGAACGTTGTTGATCTTGTGAGAACCGGTGTGGTTCAGATCTTCACGCTTGAGAATGATGCGCGCGCCGCCGGCGAACTCGCTCATTCGCGTTGCCTCGAAAATCGGCGACGGACGCCCGGTGTAATCGCGCTGCAAGCGATCGAGTTCGTTCAAGAACGTGTCGTCCGCGCGAGCCTTTTCGTACTCCGCAGTGACTTCCTCGATAACCGCCATGAGAGCTTCCGGCACATGCCGTCCGCCATAGACGCCGAAATGCCCTCCGGCATCCGGGTCGTGAGAGCGCTCGGTGAGTCCCGCGCTGGCCGGCGGCAAATTGCCGCCCTTGAATACTGCACCGGAGCCTGGTTCCTGAGTACGTGAAGTCACCCCACCAGTCTGCCCCAACGGTGTCGCTGGTCACCGCCCGGGTGCATCAAAGCACGCCGGGCGGGTGAAGCGCTTTATCGAGACGGTTTGGGGCAGGACGGGTGTGCACCGGCATTGACCAGATCTGCGACGGCCTTGCGAGGGTCGCCGCTGGTCACGAGGCCTTCACCGACGAGCACTGCGTCGGCGCCCGCACCGGCGTACGCCAACAGATCGGCAGTTCCGCGAACACCCGATTCGGCGATCTTGATCGTCTCGGTCGGCAGACCGGGAGCAATGCGACCGAAGGTGTTCTTGTCCACCTCGAGGGTTTTGAGATTGCGCGCGTTGACACCGATCACCTTGGCGCCGGCTTCGAGCGCGCGGTTGGCTTCTTCCTCGGTGTGCACCTCGACGAGGGCAGTCATTCCCAGAGATTCGGTGCGATCGATCAGCGAGGCGAGCGCCTGCTGTTCGAGTGCCGCGACGATCAGCAAGATGACGTCGGCGCCGTGAGCGCGAGCTTCGTGAATCTGGTACGGCCCCACGATGAAGTCCTTGCGCAGCACCGGAATGGTGACCGCTTTACGGACTGCGTCGAGGTCGGCCAACGAGCCGTGAAAACGGCGCTCTTCGGTGAGAACACTGATGATGCGTGCGCCACCGGCTTGGTAAGCCGCGGCAAGCTCTGCGGGATCGGCAATGTCGGCCAGCGCACCCTTTGAGGGGCTCGCTCGCTTGACCTCGGCGATGACGCCGATGCTCGATTCCAGAAGTGCTGCTGCAGCATCGAGTGCAGGCGGTGCAGCGGCCGCAGCAGCCTTGACTGCAGCGAAGTCGAGTACGGCTTCGCGGGCGGCGACATCAGCGCGCACCCCGTCGAGAATCGAGTCGAGTACGGTCATCGTGGCCCGAATCCTTTCTGGGCAAGAGCCCGATGTGAGATACGTCATCAGGGTGGTCTCAGCCTAGTGGGACGAAATTTTGCTACTCCGCCGGGGTACCCACGCAGGTGAGGGTTCAGTCTTACTCAGTGCGACGACCCCGGTTTCGCACCGTTGCCTCCCCCAGCTCCGTCGTCCCCGTCAGCCACTGTCGGGTCCTCTCCGGCATCGAGCGCGTCCCACAACATCCGTTGTGTCACAGGCTCGTCCGACGCGGGCGTGTCTCCCTGACCGAGCTTGGCTGCAGCTTCGCGGCGCGCGGCCGGGTTGTCGTACTTCGACGACAACCCGCCTCGCACTGGAGGTTTGCGCATCAGAAGTACTGCTGCGCCGAGCGCCGCCACCGCTCCGAGCAACGCAAGCAAGGCAGGCAGTACCGAAACAGTCGTCGAGAGATCTTCCGGGTGACCGGACAACTCGGCCAACTCCACCGCTCGGTCCGCAGAGGCTCCGGACACCAACAACTGCACCGCCGGAACCGCTACCGCGACGGCGACGAGTGCCACCAACAGTCCGACCACACGAAGCGCCCAACCTCGCACCGCGAACGACGCCGCGATCGCCGCCAGAAGCGCGAGCGCGAGCGGAGTCATCGCCGCCGCCCAGGTGCTGCCGTCGAGGTCCGTCGTCCGCTCCAGCGTCTTGCCGTCGCTCGAGGTCAGATGAACCCACGTCATTCGTGAGCTGCCCCACAGAGCTGCTGCCGACAGTGCAAGCAAAAGCGTCCTCGGCACAGCGGTGCCACGAGAAGCCCTTGTAGGCTGCTCCGCTGCAATCGACTCGTTCTCACTCACTGATCGTCACCTCCGATGGTGCGCAGGGTGTGCGCCGACGCGATGGCGCTCAGCACTGCCATCGCCTTGTTGCGGGCCTCGGTGTCCTCGTAGACCGGATCGGAGTCGGCGACGACGCCGGCGCCCGCCTGGACATATCCGATCCCGTCCTTGATCAATGCCGTTCGGATCGCGATCGCGGTGTCGGCGTCGCCGGCGAAGTCGAGGTAGCCGACGATGCCGCCGTAGATACCCCGCCTGGTGGGCTCGAGTTCTTCGATCAGCTGCATCGCACGCACCTTGGGTGCCCCTGACAGGGTTCCAGCGGGGAAGCATGCGGTGACCGCGTCGAGAGCGTGCTTTCCCTCGGCCAGATGACCGGTGACGGTCGATACGAGATGCATCACGTGGCTGTACCGCTCGATGTGCCGGTAGTCGTGCACCTTCACCGTGCCCGGGCGACAGACACGACCCAGATCGTTTCGCCCCAGATCGACGAGCATGAGGTGCTCGGAGTTTTCCTTCTCGTCGGCGAGGAGGTCCTTCTCGAGCAGGATGTCGTCCTCCTCTGTGGCACCGCGCCATCTGGTTCCAGCGATCGGGTGTGTTGTCGCGACGCCCTCGGCGACGGTGACCAGTGCTTCAGGGCTCGAACCGACGATCGAAAACGCCGTCTCTCCGTCACCGTTCGGCACGTTGAGCAGATACATGTACGGGCTGGGGTTCGACGCGCGCAGCATCCGGTACACGTCGATCGGTGCTGCAGTGCAATCGATCTCGAATCGCTGCGAGAGAACTACCTGGAATGCCTCGCCCGCTTCGATGTCGCCGATCAACTTTTTGACGTCGACACCGAAGCTCTCGGTGGTGCGTTGACGACGGTAGTTCGGAGTCGCTTTCGAGAATGTCGACACCGTCGATTTCGCCGGCGCCGCGAGAGCGCGAGTCATCGCGTCCAACCTGGCGACCGCGTCGTCGTACGCCGTGTCGACACGCTCGTCGGTGCCGTCCCAGTTGACCGCATTGGCGATGAGGGTGATCGCCCCTTCGTGGTGATCGACAGCGGCGATGTCGGCAGCGAGCAGCATGACCATCTCGGGTATCTGCAGGTCGTCGACCGCGGAGTCACCCAATCTCTCGAGGCGCCGCACCGCGTCGTAACCGAGGAACCCGACCATTCCGCCGGTCAGCGGGGGTAGGTCGGGAAGTCGCTCCGAACGAAGTAGTTCGAGGGTGGCACCGAGTGCATCGATCGGGTCACCGCCGGCCGGAGCACCGGCCGGAACATTGCCGTACCAAGCCGCCTCTCCGTCCACGACGGTCAGTGCAGCCGGACTCCCGACGCCGATGAACGACCACCGCGACCACGAACGACCGTTCTCGGCCGACTCGAGCAAGAAGGTGCCTGGACGATTGCCGGCCAACTTCTCGTACGCCGAGAGCGGAGTTTCGGAGTCCGCCAACACTTTCCGAGTGACCGGAACGACCCGGTGCTCAGCTGCGAGGGCACGGAACTGCTCCCGAGTGGTGGTGGAATCGGACGCGTCACCGACGATCGCGGTGTCGGACGACCGTGCGGACATGGAGGTGGGCTCGCCGTGCATGCCTCCATCATCCCAGGCTCCCCCACACGGTCGTCGTGCGCGGGTAACCTCGGCCGAATGAAACCAGGCCAACTCGCCCCCGATTTCTCGCTGCCCGACCAGGACGGAACTCCGCGCTCGCTGACGAGCCTGCTCGCGAACGGCCCCTTGGTCCTCTTCTTCTACCCGGCAGCCTCGACGCCGGTGTGCACCGCCGAGGCGTGCCACTTCCGTGACCTGGGCAGCGAATTCGCCGCGGTGGGCGCTTCGCGGGCAGGTATCAGCACCGATACGGTCGAAGCTCAGTCCACCTTTGCCACCGCACAATCCTTCGACTACCCCCTGCTCGCCGACACCGACGGCAAGGTAGCCGAACAGTTCGGCGTCAAGCGCGGACTCCTGGGCAAGCTGGCTCCGGTCAAACGCTCGACCTTCGTGATCGACACCGACCGCACCGTTCTCAAAGTCATCTCGAGTGAACTTCGCGCCAACACGCACGGCGACCAGGCACTCGAGTTCCTTCGCAATCGAAGCTGACTCACCTGGGCGAAATGATTCTCTGGGCAACCTGATTCTCTAGGCGACCTGAATCGAGCGCTTCGCAAGTCCCATCCAGAATCCGTCGATCACCTGGGTGGGCACCTGCTCCGGATCGGACGACGCACCGAGCGTGACGAACAACGGGGCGAAGTGCTCGATGGTCGGATGCGCGTACGGCATCCCGGGAGCTTGGGCGCGGAAGTCGATCAACGAATCGACGTCTCCGGCAGCGAACCTCTCCCCTGCCCACGCGTCGAATTCCGCCGACCATCCCGGGGCCTGCGCCTCCGGTGACGGATCGCGCAGGAACGGCAGCCCGTGCGTGGTGAATCCGGATCCCACGATCAGTACACCTTGCTCACGGAGTGGCCGCAGGCGTTCTCCGAGATGGAGCAAACGCTCGGGATCGAGGGTTGGCAGCGAAATTTGCAGTACCGGGATGTCTGCGTCCGGGTACATCACCGTGAGCGGCACGTAGGCACCGTGATCGAGTCCTCGATTCGGCTGCTGAACCCCTCGTTCGTTGTCCGGCATCAACGCGGCGACCTGAGCGGCGAGTTCCGGAGCGCCGGGAGAGTTGTACTTCGCGCGGTAGAACCTCTCGGGAAAACCACCGAAGTCGTAGATGAGCGGGGTGCCCGTGGTCGTCGAACCGATCGTCAGCGGTGCTGATTCCCAGTGCGCCGAGACGACGAGGATTGCCGTCGGCCGCGGAAGATCGCCGGCCCACGCCCCCAATTGGTCGACCCACAACGCGCTGTCCACCAGCGGCGGAGCACCGTGGCTGAGATACAGCGCAGGCATGGTTGTGGTGGACATATGGGCTCCTCGGGATAGACATTCGTCATTAAGTTGAAGGTTCAACCTAATATAGGACTCAACACTTGCGTCCCGCAACTATTCCCCGCAATATTCTTCTGGACATGCGTCTGAGACGCTGTACACCAGCACGCTCCGTGCACGAAGAATGCTCGACCCGAAGGAGAAGTCACCGATGAGTGAACCGACCGCGCAGCCCGACGCGCAGTCTCAGACGAAGTGGCTCACAGCCGAGCAGCAGGAAGCCTGGCTGACACTGATCGCTCTCGTGACACGGTTGCCTGCCGCACTCGACACTCAACTGCAACGCGATTCGGCACTCACCCACTTCGAATACTTCGTGCTCGCCGCACTCTCGGACGCCCCCGACCACAAGCTCCAGTTGTCGGTACTGGCCCAGCGCGCGAACGCTTCCCTGTCCCGCCTCTCGCACGTCATCACGAAGATGGAGAAAGCCGGCTGGGTGAAACGGGAAGTCATTCGCGGCAGCCGCGGCTCCAACGCAGTACTCACCGACGAAGGAATGACAAAGGTCGTCGCGGCCGCGCCGCCACACGTCGCCTCGGTTCAAGGTCTCCTCTTCGAGGGCCTCGATGATCGCCAGGTCGCCCAGCTTTCGTCCTTGGGGACTGCAATGCTCAGCCAACTGGACAAGGGAATCGCCGCCGGACTCGGCAAGGCCTGACCCCTTTCCCGACACGAGCGGCCCGATCCTTACGACGGCGGCTTCGTGAGGTCGAGTGCAGCCAGGTGACTGAACAGCATGCTCGCTCCGATCGGGTTTCCACCTCCGGGATACGTAGTCCCGCTGGCCGCTGCCATCGTGTTGCCCGCCGCGTACAACCCGGCAATCGCCGTACCGTCGGCTTTGAGCACCCGCCCGGTTGCGTCGGTACGTAGACCACCTTTGGTCCCGAGGTCGGAGATACCGAAAGCGGCAGCGTGAAACGGTCCTTGGTCGATCGGTACGAGCGGTGAAGCCCCCTCCGAAAAGGCACGGTCGTACGCAGTGTCTCCTCGGCCGAAGTCCGTGTCGACGCCGGTCGCCGCAGACTCGTTGAATCGCTTCACGGTCTGCACCAGTTCCGCTGCGGGAACATCGATCTGGGCGGCGAGGTCTTCGAGCGTCTGGGCACTCTTCCACAACCCCGCATCCACATAGTGCTCCGTCTGTGCCATGGGCACGTTGGGCGCCTTCACCGGCGGCACTGCACCTTCCCTGTTGTCGTAGATCATCCAATACGGTGTGGTTACTTTTCGTGTCCGCATGTGTTCGATGACGGAGCGACCCAAGCGGTCGTACGGCGCAGACTCGTTGACGAATCGACGACCGTTGTCGTCCACGAAGATTCCGCCGGTGAACCACAGCGCAAATGCGGAGCGGCCATCCGGATGGGTGAGCCCCGGCGACCACCAGGCCTCCCCCATGAGGTCGGTATCGGCGCCCACGGCGATAGCCGCCTGATGCGCCTTGCCGAGATTGCCGGGACAACCCATCGTGTCGAGCGCAGAGCCGGGAACACCGAATTCGGCTCGCAGGGTCTCGTTCTGTTCGAATCCGCCCGCGGCCAGAATCACTCCTCTGCGGGCTCGGATGGTTCGACGTCGACCACCTTGTTCGACGACCGCGCCGACGACCGATCCGTCCTCGACGACCAATTCTTCGAGAGTGGTGTTCAGGTGCATGGCGGCGTTGGCGAATGTCGAAAGTGCCAGCAAGAATCGACCGATCAACGACTGCCCGCCGACGAGGTACGCCGGCAACTCTTCTCCCAACCGCTCCGTCGCGAGCGGCGATCGAAGTGAATCACGAAGCACACCAAGCTTCTTAGCGTTCATCGGTTTGGGAACGATGTGTCGACCGCTCGCGCGAGCCTTGGGTTTTTCCCCGAAGTAGTCGGGCCACGGCAGTATCTGGAACTCGAAATTCGAGTCCTCTTCGAGATAGTCGATCAACCCGGCGCCGCCTCGAACGTATGCCTCCTGGACGTCGGCAGGTGTCCGATCACCCACCACCGAACGGTAGTACTCCAGCGCATCTTCGATGGTGTCGTCGTCCCCGCCCCGGCGAAGAACGGCGTTGCACGGGAACCACATTCCGCCGCCGCCCGAGTACGCCGTTGTTCCGCCGTACTTGTCGGTCGCTTCGATCACAATGACGTCGAGGTCTTCGCGTGCTGCCGTGTACGCGCCGGCGAGTCCGCCGCCCGATCCCACAGCGAGTACGTCGCATGTCTCGTCCCACTTCGTCATAATCAGCCTCTCCGATCCTGGGCACATTTCCGAACGTGTTCTAGAAATCGTTCTAACACATGGACTTAGCGATCGCGGGGGATCGAAATTCTGTCCCACCGAGCGGGAGCGAGACATGACGCCGAGCGGGAGCGAGACATGACACCGAGCGGGCAGCGAGACATGACACCGAGCGGGGAGCGAGAACGAGCAGCGATAGCGCACACTTTGCTCGCACGGGTCTGATCCCGTAGTGTCTGGACACATGTCTGGTAAGACCAAGTTCGAGTCCACTCGTCGACGGCTCACACAGCAGCAAGCCGAAACCGTCGATCGATTGACCGCGGCAGCGATCACGGTCCTGCGCGACAAAGGGTTTGCCGATCTGACTGTGCGAATGGTGGCAGCGGAAGCCGGTGTCGCCGCAGCCACGGCATACACCTATTTTTCGTCCAAGAGTCACCTTGTGGCAGAACTGTTCTGGCGCCGACTCGACGCGGTACCTCACGAACCCTCCCCCGAGGCGGAACGAGAAGCGCAGGTCTGCTCGGTCCTTCGAAGCGTCGCACTCCTCGTTTCCGACGAACCGGAGCTGGCCGCGGCCGTGACCACGGCGATGATGGGCAACGATCCCGACGTCGAACACCTTCGGGGACGTATCGGCAAGAACATCCGCGAGCGGCTCATCGAGGCGCTGGGGCCGTCATACGATCCCGACGTACTCGAAGCACTCGAAATCTCCTGGTCCGGAGCGCTTGTCCGAGCCGGCATGGGTTACGAGTCCTATTCGCAGATCGCAGACCGGCTCGAAGTCACTGCCAGGCTGATCATGGCGGGCCGCGACAACCTTCACTAGACGGGGGTCATGGCACTCACCAGCCATGTGCCGTCGACTCGATCGAGTGTCACCTCGACTCGGCTCGACGTCGACGCTGGTGCCGGCCGCGCGATACTCGTCGTGATCTGATCGACGAACAGGAGCAATTCTGCTCGGTCTGCAGCAGCGGAGAGCACTCCGACGTCGACTACTCGCGCCTTCGTGCTGATTCCTTGCTCCTTCGACTGGGGTGCAACGGTTTTCGATCCGAATTCGGCGAAGCCGTCCTGAAATGTTCCACTTGCGCCCTCGGCAGCATGTGCAAGATCCTCGTCCACCGTGTCGCTGTTGTAGGTCAAGAGATTCTCGACGAGCATCGGCGCCACACCGATCACCTCTACACGTGCGGTTTCAGCGGCTGCCGAACGGTGGTGACTCCAGAGCAGAGTCCCGCCGGCTCCCACCAAGATCAGCGCTGCAAACGCCAAGACCACGCGCTTCACGGGACGAACTCCACACTCGACATCAGTACCCGACCGTCGACCTCCTCGACACCGACGCGAAGACGGTAGGTTCGCGCCGAAGATTCTCCCGCCGAATTGCCGACCTGAGCCGATGCCGCGATCAGTACCACCCCCGAGGTTCCGGATTCCGATGCCAGGGCTGCGGTGTCGACACGACCGTCGGAATCGACGGCGAAATCACGGATCGATGCGACGAACGCAGATTCACCGGACTTCAGTTCGTCTGCAAAAGTTCCCGTAGTCAGCGACTTCAGCTCCGCGAGATCCTCGTCGAGCGTGGCAGAGTGAACGTCGATCAGAGCAAGGGTTCCTGCGACAGCACCGTCGACGAACCCTTGACGCTGGGACTCTCGCGCGCGGTCCGATCGAACTGCCAGACAACCGAAGACGACAACGACGCTCAGAGTCGCGAGTGCAATCCAGACCAGGGCAGTGAGTACACCGCGCTTCCCTCCGACCGGATCCAGCACCTCACCTCTCAGCGATTCGTCGGCGTCAGCAACTGTTGCCACGGCTCACCCTCCCCCGGACCGGAGTCAGCCGGAGCCAACTCCGTGTGTTGATAGTCGACTCCGTCAGGCCCGGTGTACAACTCGCCGGGCGCATTGGTCCCCGACGGCACGTACGCTTCGGGGCTCCGGCAGATCTCCGGGCTCGGTGCTCGTTTGCCCGGTACCTCCATGCAGGGAATGTTCCGAGATCCACGAACGGCGAAGACCGAGTTCTGTGGCACTTTGCAGTACAGATCAGCCGGGGTGTCCGGCACACTCGTCTGGGTCGGGTCCCGTCGCTGATCGGCGGGAAGGTAACCGGTCGAGCACGCCGCAGGGTCCTGCGCTTGGAGGTGGAAGTTGACGTTCGCGGCGCCGTCCACCTGCCCGCGTTGTACGACGGTTTCCTGTGCCGCGACCAGTGGCGGCAAGATGACGAGCACCTGTTCCAACCCGGCGTTGTACGTCAAAGCCACCTGAGCGGTGCTGGTGAAATTGGCAAGCAGCACAGGCAAAGTGGGTTTGAGGCCTTGAAACAGCAGGTCGGCTTCAGTCGCGAAGCCCGGTCCGGTCTCGAGGATATTGCGCACGGACCCGTCGGCGACCTCCAACTGTCCACTGAGTTGAGCGACACTGGACGCCCACTGGCGAATCTGATCGCCCGTCACCACCTGTGTCTGCAGGAGCGGATCCAACTGCTGTACGAGCGTCGTAGCCGGCGTTGTGGCAGCGGACATCTGATCGACGAACGAAGTGGTCGAATCCAGCAGACGGGCCAGATCCTCTCCCCTGCCTCCGAAAGCTGCCGCGGACTCGTCGATCACCGATCGCAACTTGTCCTGCGGTACGGATGCGAGCATCGCCTGCGCCTGATCGAGGACCGGTCCGATCTCGGTCGGGATCGTGACAGCGTCGGGGCCGATCACGTCTCCGTCGGCCAGAAAGGGTCCGTCCGCGGTGCTCGGCTGCATGTCGACGTATTGCTCACCGATTGCCGACACGCTTCGCACCGCTACTGTGAGTCCGCTGGAGGGAACGGGAACCGCACTCTCCAAAGATAATTCGGCGCGTACCACTCCCGGAGTGAGACGCACCGACCTGACCTGACCGATGGTGTCGCCGCGATAGGTCACGTTCGCGTTCCGATACAGGCCGCCGGCGTCGGGCAGTTCGACTGTCACCGAATAGCGCCCGATGCCGAGCATGGTCGGAACTCTCAGGTACGAGATAGCCGCTGCGCTCATGCCTATCACCGCCAGGATCGCGAAGATCGTCAATTGCCTTCGCACCAACTTCGTGAGAATCATCGTCCACCGTCCTGGGCGGTCCGCCCGGTGCTACTTGGGTCGGTCCGCCCGGTACTCAGAGGCGCGGTCAAAGGATCGACCAGTATTCCGTTCTCCACCGGAGTTTGCGGCGCCCCGAACGGAGTACCGAAGCCCAGACCTGACTGAAGGCGATTACTCGTGAGGTCGATCAGCGCCCACAAATTGGTGTAATCACCGCGCATTCCGTCGTCGATGGTCGTCTGGGGGAAGGGGAAGGTACTCAGATTGCCCAAATTGTTGATCAGGTCCGGTCCTGTTTCGACCACCTTCTGCAGCGTCGATTCCAAGGCGCTCAAATTGGCTTTCAAATCGTCGCGGGTCCGGTCGACCAGATCGGTCCCGACGTCCCCGAACCTGCCGACCGCATCGAGGGCGGTGGTCAGGTCGACGCGTTGGGCGCTCAGTTCCGCCAAGGCCGGATCAAGGGTCTCCAACGCCTCACCGAGAACGTCTCGCTGAGCCGTGATCTCGCCGGCGAACACGTCTAGATTCTCCATGGTCGTGACTATCGCCTCGCGTTGACGGTCGAGTGTCTCGGTCACGGTGTCCATCTGGCTCAGCAGGTCGCGCGCCGCATCGGTCCGCCCGCCGAGAGCAGTGTTCAGTTCCGTGGTGATGCTGTGAATCTGGGCCAGCCCACCGCCGTTGAGCACCAAGGACAGTGCCGTCAACGCTTCCTCGGTGGTGGGATAGACACTGGCCGATGCAAGGGGAATCACGGATCCCTCCGACAACCGCCCTTCCGGCGCCACCTCGGTGGGCGGCGCGAGCGCGACGTGTTTGGATCCGAGCAGACTGGTTTGGCCGATCTTGGCAGTCGCGTTGGCGGGCAGCGACACCGAACCGTCGAGCGCAACCGTCACCCGTGCGTGCCAGTTGTCGGTCTCGATCGCACTGATACTTCCGACTGTCACATCGTTGACCATGACCGGAGAGTTGGGACTGATCGACGTGACGTCCGGCATCTCGATCACGACCGAGAAACTTCCCTCACCGCGGCCGGCCGCGCCCGGCAGCGACACCGAATTCAGCCCGCTCCATTGACAACCCGTCAGAACGAGCACGGCGCTCGCCGCCACACACATTGTTCCCCACCGGCGGCCAGTCATCGTGATCCTGTCGACGGCATGAGCAAGCCGGTCAGATCAGACGCCACCGGTACCGTCGGAAAACTCAAGGCGCCAGTCGGTTCCAGATCAGGCTCGCTGTACACCAGTTGGTCCGGAAGAGCGCCGAGCGCCCGGGTCGGATTGATGCTCAGGTCCGGGTAGTTCGCCTTGATCGTGTTGAGCAACGGGCCGAGGTATTCGATGCACAAATCCGCGCCCTTCTTCGAGGTGTCGTTGGCCAGGCCGGCGATTCCGCCGCAGATCAAGTCGATCGGGTTGCCGACGTTCTGGAATGCGGGCACACCCACCATCGCTCCTTGGGCCGGCCGGTAGACGTTGTAGTAGTTCGACAACGCTGTCGGAGCCAGATGCAGTACCTTCTCGAGACCTGCGCGCTTGTCGACCAATACCTGGGACACGTCGGCCAACTTCGCGATCTGCTCCGTCAAGCCGGTTCGGTTCTGTTCGACAAACCGCTGTACGTCGACGACGGCGGCGTCCAGATCGGCGAGAGCCGGAGCCAATTGCGTCCGGCTCTCGGCGAGCACACTCGAGACATTTGCCAGCCGTCCTTGGAACTGAACGATCTGTTCGTCGCTTGCGGCGAGTGCGGTCGTGAAGGTCTGCAGGCCGCGGATGGTGCCGAACAGATCGGCTCCGCCTTCGTCGAGTGTGCTCATAGCCTCCGAGAGTTCGGTCACCGAGCGCCCCAGCGCTTCCCCGTTGCCGGCCAGTGCGGATCCGGCACCGTCGAGGAAGTTGGCGGCGGGACCGCGATCGTCCCCGTCGGGACCCAAAGCATCGGCAGCCCGGCCCAGCTGTTCCTTGATCTGGTCCCACTCGACCGGGACGGCTGTTCGGTCGAGCCCGATCTCCGCACCGTCATTCAGTACGTCGGCGCCGTCCGTCACCGCCGGCGTCAACTGCACGAAGCGGGCCGAGACCAGAGACTGGGCAACGATCACCGCTTTCGCGTCCTCGGCGACGGGAACCTCGCGCGCCAATTTCAGTTCGACGCGCATTCGATCTCCCTGTGGGGCGATCTCGGTGACGCGGCCGACGTCGACTCCCACGACACGAACGTCGTCACCGACATACAGACCAGTCGTCGAGGTGAAGTAGGCGGTCACGTTGTAGTAGCGCAGATGTTGCACCGCAAGGTATCCCGACGCGACGACGATCGCCGCGCCGACGACGCTTCCACCGACGACGGCGATTCGACGCCAGTTCACCGGTTTGCGAACTCGTAAGGCACCCATCATCGAACCTCCGGAATCGGTAGCGGCGCAGGTGGTAGCCCGAACATCGCGTTGATCAACGGTTGGGTGTATTGCGCCGGTACCAGGTTCTGGACGTAGGCGTAATAGAAGGGACCGCTGGCCACGGTGTCGCCGAGCGTGCCCACGTACGTACCGAGACCGTCGATTCCCTGAGAAAGGTTGTCCTTGTTGTTCTGCAGAATGCCGACAACCGTGTCGAGTTTGCCGAGGACCGGCTGCAACTGCGCCTCGTTGTCGTGGACGAGTCCGCTCAGCTGGGTCGACAACGCCGAGATGTTCGTGATCACTTCCCCCAGCGCCGCCTGTCGCCGATCCAGTTCTCCCAACAAGGCATTGCCGTCGACGAGTAGCGCGTTGACCTGTGGTCCACGCTCGGCCAGCGTCCCGGCGACGTCGTTTGCATCGGACAGCAAGGTGCGCAACATGTCGTCGCGTCTATTGACGCTGTCGGAGATCCGTGCGACACCGTCCAGCGCCGGCCTCAGGTTCGGCGCACTGTCGGACATCACCTGCCCCACTGCGTCGAGTGATTCGGAGAGCTGGTCGAGATCGATGTCCTCGACCGTCGTGGTGAGGTCACCGAGCACGTCGGGCAGCGAGTACGCCGATCTTGTTCGCTCGACCGGGATCTCGCCGCCGACCGCGATCCTTCCCGTACCGTCCAGATCGAGCGATACCGCTCGCTTGCCGAGCAACGACATCGTGGTGACGGCTGCCGACGTGCTTTCTCCCAATCCGATCGAGCCTTCCAGTGTGAAATCCACGCGCGCGAGTCCGTGCTCGACCTCGATCCGGTCCACCGTTCCGATCTTCACTCCGGCGGCGTTGACTTCGTCTCCCGGCGCGAGACCGCTGGCGTCGGCGAACACCGCGCTGTACCCGACACCCGATTTCAGGAACTGCAGATTCTGATACTGGAGCGATGCCAATACGACGGCGGCCGTGACGACCAATCCCACGACCCCCACGCGTACGGCCTGGCTCTGTGCCATCTCTCTCATCGTGGTGCGCACCTTCCGGTCGTCTGATCCACCAGGTCGACAGTGAGCGGCGTACCGTCGGCACCGTCGACCTTCAGTGCGATTCCGCACAGATAGAAGTTGAAGAACGACCCGTACGAGCCGACTCGGATCAGCTGCTTGTAGTTCGAGGGCATGGACGCGAGAATCCGATCGAGCTCACTCTGTTGCTCGATCAGCGGATTCAGGCTTGCGTCCAGCTTCGACAGGTTTCCCGCGATGTCCGGGCGAACTCCGGCGAGGAGATCGGCGAAGGTGCCTGATGCGGTATTCACGCTCTCGACGGCAGTCCCGATCATCTCCCTGTCCGCCGCGAGCCCGCTGACCAGCTGTTGTAGGTGATCGAGAGTGTCACTGAACTGACCACCGCGGCTGCGCAATTCACTGAGCACACCGTCAAGGTTGCCGATCACTCGACCGATCAGTTGGTCGCGGTCCGCGAGAGTGTTCGTGATCGATCCGGTGTGCGCCAGCACCGATGCCACAGTTCCGGACTGGCCTTGAAACACCTCGAGCAAGGACATCGACAACGCGTTGACCTGCTCCGGGTCCAGGGCTTGAAACAGCGGCTTGAAACCACCGAGTAGCGCATCGAGGTCGAGTGCCGGCGCAGTGCGATCGACGGGAATGCTCTCGCCCTGTGGCTGCGGTTCCGCGATCCCCGGATCGTCGAGCAGTTCGAGGTATCGATTACCCACCAGATCCTGATATCGAACAGCGGCTCTGGTCGATACAGTCACGGTGTCACCCGTATCCACACTGAAACTCACGTGGGCACGGTGATTCCCACCGAATTCGACGGAGCCGACAGAACCGACCGGCACACCCGCGATGCGCACCTTGTCGCCGGCTCTGAGCCCGGAGGCGTTGACGAACTCCGCCGAGTACGACCTCGCGTCGCCACCTCGCATCTGGCCGAACACGAGGATCAGCCCGGCGTTGACGAGGATCATCACCAGAACAAAAATTCCGAACTTGACGGTGTACCCACGAACTTTCATCGGATCTCCGTCCCGAACAGGTAGCTCATCAGATCCGGGACCGTGTTCATCGGTTGCCCACCATTCGACTGACGCTCGGGCGCAAACGGATTCCCCCCGGTATCGGTCACCAGGTACGGAGCATTGACGTTCGGGTCGCGCAGTGGAAGACCCATACACTGCGGGCCACCTGTTGCCGCGACCTTCGGAAGGTCGTCGGGATATCGGTACGGTTCGGTTCCGGCGATCAGACCGATCGACATCTTGATTCCTGGTTGTCCGTTGTAGGCGCCGTCGCCGATCTTCTTGCTCTCCTGCAGTCCGTGGAACATGCAGGGAATCACCGGGGAGTATTCCTCGAGCAGTGCGGTGGTCGGCCGCAGTAACGACAGAACGGTGTCGATACCGTCGGCGTTGGCTCCCAGTACATCTTCTCCGGTGCGGGCGACCCCGATCACGTTGAGCAAGAGGAGATCAAGATTCTGCTGCTCGTCGAGAACAGTGGTTCCCGTCGTCGTGAGCGAGTCGAGGGTGTCCATCAAGTCGAGAACAGCGTCGCGGTAGGTCTGTGTGACGGCTGGTAAATCCGTCAACACATGATCGAGAGCCTCACGTGCAGTGTTGAATTCGAGCAACGAGGAATCTGCTTGTTCGAGTGCGACCCCGAGCCGTTCGCCGCGTCCTTGCAGAGCAGTCGAGAGGGCACCCAATGTCGAATCGAGCTTGCCCGGGTCCACCGTCCGGAGCACGGTGGTGAGTTTCTCGAACACCGTGTTCAGCTCGACAGTCACCCGGGATGCGTCGATCGTCGCCCCGGCGGCAAGTCGCGCGCTGCTCGGCTGCTCCGGCGAGGACAGGCTGACGAACTTCGCGCCGAAGGCCGTGTTCGACGTGATCGCCACATCCACGTTTGACGGAATAGATTCGAGCGCTTCGGGATCGATCGACAACGACAGTTGTGCGGTGGCGTCGTCAGTCGGCGTGATGGACTCCACCGAGCCCACGGTCACCCCGGCCATCTTCACCCGTGCGCCCGGATCCATCACGAGCCCCGCGCGCTCCGCGATCACCGTGATCGGGACGCGAGCGACAAACACCTGGTTGAAAGACGCGACCGACAAAGCGATGACCCCGACGATCGCCGCAGCCAAGCCCAGAGCAGCCAACTTGTAGCCGTATCTGTGCACGCAGTCCCCCTAACCGGACAGATTGAAGTTGCCGGAACCGCCGTAGAGCGCGAGTGAGACGAGCAGGGTCACCGCCACGACGCAGATCAGCGAGAGCCGAACCCCGCGGCCCACTGCAGTTCCCACGCCCGACGGTCCCCCGGACGCGTTGTATCCGTAGTACGTGTGGATCAGCATCACCAGTAGTGCCATCACGAGCACTTGAACGAAGGACCATGCGACGTCGACCGGATCGAGGAACGTCGTGAAATAGTGGTCGTAAAGACCGGAGGACTGACCGAACAGCACGACCGTGGTGAATCGTCCGGCCAGAAATGATCCTACGAGCGCCAGTGAGTACAGCGGCAAGATCGCGATCATCCCTGCGGTGACGCGGGTGCTGACGACGTACGGGACCGAACTGATCGCCATCGATTCGAGGGCGTCGATTTCCTCACTGATGCGCATGGCACCGATCTGCGCGGTCGAACCTGCTCCGATCGTGGCCGACAGGCCGATTCCCGCGATGACCGGCGCAGCGATACGAACGTTGATGAAGGCGGAGAAGAATCCGGTGAGCGCTTCGACTCCGATATTTCCCAGTGAGCTGAAGCCTTGGATCGCAATGGTGCCGCCCGAGGCTAGAGTCAGAAATCCTACGACCGCAACCGTGCCGCCGATCACTGCCAAAGCTCCGGTGCCCATGCTGATCTCGGCTACCAGCCTCAACACTTCTTTCGGGTGTTTGCGAATTGCCCACGGGATGTGAGCGATGGCGCGCGCGAAGAAGACAGCTTGTCGCCCAACATCGTCGATCGAGCGTGACGTTCGAGCCACCCGCGCCCGCGTGCGTCCGAACTTGCCGATTTGTGCCAGCGAATCCGACAGCGTCACTTCGATCACCCCGCCGTCAATCGGATGCCGACCGCGGTGACGATGGTGTTGACGACGAACAACGCCATGAATGCGTACACCACCGTTTCGTTGACGGCCTCCCCCACGCCTTTCGGCCCACCCCGTACCGACAGTCCGCGATAGCAGGCCACCAATCCCGCCAGCATCCCGAACAGTGCAGCTTTGACCATCGACAACGCCACCTCGGGCAGGCCGGTCAGCAACGTGATTCCCTCGACGAAGGCGCCAGGGTTCACGCCCTGGAGAAACACCGAGAAGGCGTAACCGCCGGCGATGCCGATGACGCAGACGAGTCCGTTGAGCAGCAAAGCCACCACGGTCGACGCGACCACACGCGGAATCACCAACCGATTGATCGGATCGATCCCGAGCACCTCCATGGCGTCGATCTCTTCACGAATCGTTCTCGATCCCAGATCGGCGGCGATGGCTGTCGCGCCCGCACCTGCCACGATCAGCACCGTCACCACCGGACCGACCTGAGTCACGGCACCGAGCGCGGCCCCGGCGCCGCTGAGGTCGGCGGCACCGATCTCGCGGAGAAGGATGTTGAGGGTGAAACTCACCAGGACCGTGAACGGCACGGCTACCAACACTGTCGGCACGATCGACACCCGGGCGATCATCCAACTCTGCTCGAGAAACTCCTGCACCTGAAAGCGGGTGCGGAACAAGCCCACTGCGACATCGGCGCCCATCCGGTAGAACTGGCCGAGTTCGCGCATCGGGCCCGCAAGTGCAACTCTTCCGCTGTACACGTCAATGCCCCGAAGGACATGACGTGGAGTTGCCGTAGTCGACCTTGAATTCCTTGATCCCGTTGAGCCAACCGGACGAGAGCCTGCTCGGATCGCCGAGCTTGCTGATGTCGGGCATGTGATCGGCGATCTTGCCGAAGATCAGATCGACCTCCATTCTGGCCAGGTTGGCGCCGACGCAGTAGTGCGGTCCGGTTCCTCCGAACGCGAGGTGCGGGTTCGGGTCTCGGGTGATGTCGAAGACGTCGGGGTTCTCGAAGACGGTTTCGTCGAAGTTCGCCGAGCCGTAGAGCAGTACGACACGCTGCCCCTTCGCAATCGCAGTGCCGGCAATCTGTGTGTCCACCAATGCTGTTCGTTGCATGGACGTCAGTGGCGAAGCCCAGCGGATGATCTCGTCCGCGGCGGTGCGCGGACGCTCACGCTTGTACAGTTCCCACTGATCCGGATGCTCGAGAAATGCCATCATGCCGAGTGTCGTTGCGTTGCGCGTCGTTTCGTTGCCCGCGACAGCCAACATGATGACGAAGAAACCGAACTGTTCCGGGGTGAGTTTCTGCCCGTCGATGTCGGCATGCACCAAGCGCGAGATGATGTCGTCGAGCGGTTCCTCCCGTCTCGCCTCGGCCAGTTGATAGGCGTAGCCCAGGATCTGCGCCGACGCCATCCGCGACTCGCCGGCGAGCGACTCGTCGTCGTATCCCGTCATCTGATTCGACCATTCGTACAGCTGACGGCGCCCGTCCTGCGGTACACCGATCAGCTCCGAGATCGCCTGCATCGGTAACTCGCTGGCGACCTGGCTGACAAAATCACCGCTACCTTCCGCCACGGCAGCCGACGCTATGTCTTCTGCCCGCGCTTCCAGCCCGGCCCGCATCGCTTCCACCGACCGCGGAGTGAACAAGCGCGCCACCAACTTGCGCAGCTGTGTGTGCTCAGGGGCGTCCTTGTTGATGAGGACGTGTTTTGTCGCCTCCAACTCCTCCGCCGAGATGTTGTCTTCATGCCGCGGAATGCAGCCGTTGACGTTGCTCGAGAACTCCTCGCTGCGCAACGAGACGTCGCGGACGTCTGCGTGGCGGGAGACAACCCAACAACCACCGTCGTGAAATCCGCCGGTACCCGGTTCCTGGGCGTTCCACCAGACCGGAGCGCATCGTCGTAGTTCGGCGAACTCGGCAAGCGGGACGCGCTCGCCGTACAGATGCGGGTCGGTCACGTCGAACCCGTCGGGAAGGTCGATCTCAGGCATTGCAGATGCTCCTTTACGGATGGGTGCCGGGTGCCGGGTGTTGCGTGTGAGCGCTAGTCGATCCGGTGGACCGGGTCGCTGTTCTGTGAGAACTCCTTGGCCCAGCGGTAGTCCGGCTTGCCGCTCGGCGCTCGAACGACCTCGTCGGCGATCCAGAAGGAACGCGGAATCTTGTAGCCGGCAAGCTGAGTGCGGGTGTGTTTTTCGATGGAATCGAAATCCGGTTCCACACCATCGCGGACGCGGAGCACCGCCGCCACCCGATTGCCCCACCGCTCGTCGGCAATGCCGATCACTGTTGCGTCGTAGATGTCGGGATGGGCCTTCACCACGGCTTCGACCTCTTCCACGAAGACTTTCTCACCGCCGGTGTTGACCACCATGTTTCCCCGGCCGAGGAGAGTGACCGAGCCGTCGTCCTCGATCCGCGCTCGGTCTCCGGTCACCACTGCCCGCGCGCCGTTCACCTCTCGGAATATCTCCGCCGACTTCACCGGATCGTTGTAGTAGCCCAGTGGGACGTTGCCGAGTTTCGCCAACCATCCTTCGGCCCCCGAACCCGGCTCCAACACACGGTTGTCGTCGTCGACGACGACCGTGAATCTGTTGGCGCCCACTTTGGGTCCGCCACGCTGCTCGAGCCCTTTGGTTGCGAATCCGATTCCGCCGAAGCCTGTTTCGGACGATCCAACCGAATCAGAAATCATCAGATTCGGAAAGACGTCGAAGAACGCGTCTTTGACCGATCCGGAGAAGAGCGCAGCGCCGGAGGCGAGCACAGCCAGGCTCGACGCATCCGGTTGCAATTCGTGATGGGCTTCGACCAGTGGACGGCCCATGGCGTCGCCGGTGATGACCATGACCTGCGGGCGATATTCGGCGACGACTTTCCAGACCTGTGCCGCATCGAACTTCGGTTCGAAGATGACGGTGTTTCCGGAAAACAGAGCGTTGAACGTCGGCATCAGTGCCGAGGTGTGGATCAGCGGTGGAAGCATGCACCACCGCATCGGTTCGGCTGCCGCGGCGCCACCGCGCGACTGCTGGTACTCGTCGGCGATCGGCTCACCCGAATAGAAGTCGTAACCGCCGGCCAACACGCGCCAGATGTCTTCCTGCCGCCAGACGACGCCTTTCGGTCGTCCGGTTGTTCCGCCGGTGTAAAGAACGTAGACGTCGTCGCCGGAACGCTCGGGAAAAGCATGTTCACCTACGCGCAGCGGGGATTGGTTGCCGAGCGCATCCTCATACGCCACTGCCCCCGGAATCGACGGTTCGTTCCCGAGAGCGAGTTCGTCCGCCGCCTCGATCACGTACTTGACCCGCGGCGTGGACACCAACGCCTCGGCGACCCGCTCAGCGAAACCACGATGGAAAACCAACGCCGTGAGATCCGCATTCTCGTACAGATAAACCAATTCGTCGCTCGTGTAGCGGTAGTTCACCGTGATGGGAACGCCGCGGATCTTGAAGGCCGCGAGGACAGCAACCATCGCCTCGATCGAGTTGTGCAGTTGTATACCGATGTGCGAACCGACACCCAACCCGACGGACTGGAAGTAATGCGCCAATCGGTTGGCCCGCTCGTCGAGCTCACGGTATGTCACCTCCTCGCCGGAAACGATCAGCGCGAGGCGATCGGGCATCACATCGACGGAATGCTCGAACAGGTCTGCAAACGTGTACGCCATAGGTTGAGTCCTTCGGGTTCGGCCGGTCAGACGACGAAGAGAGGCAAAGGGATTCCGCGATCTTCGAATACGAATGCCGCGCCGGTACTGACCTTCGTAATGGCGACTTCGACGCATTCCGGAGCGGGAGCTTCGGTGATGTCGACGGCCAGAAGGAGCCCCGCGGCATCTTCGGCCACCACTCTCACGGTGAAGTGCGGATTCACGCCGCGGACCAAAGCCTGGAGGGGATCGAGGTGCTCGCTGCCGAGCAAGGTCGGCCAACCGCCGTCGCGGTCGACAAGAGCGTCTCGCGAGATCCACAGCTCCAGAGCACCGCCGTCCGGTCGGATCTCACTCTCCACATACTGCTTCGGATTCAGCAAGGGATGCACGGACAGGACCAATGCCAACGATTCCAGAGTCGAAGGAAGCCCGAGCGCATCTCGAATACGCTGTGCCGCAACTCCCGCGATTCCGGTCAATTGCTTTCGCGTGATCTCGCGCGCCTTGTCTTCGTCGGCACGGCGGCGAACCGCTGCCAGAAAGCCCAACGCCAACAGATGATGCTGCACGCAGATCTCCTCTGCGATACGAACCAAGGCTGATCGCGAGAAGTCGGAAAACCTCAGGTCGGACAACAACGGACCCGAGTAGTCCGCCCTACCGTCCCCACCGTGATCGATCGGGCTCAGCTCGACCGTCACCGCGGCGGTGCGTCCGATCTGCTCGGTGTGCGCGGTCATCACGGGAGGCGTGTGCGACGGGTCGATGGAAACGGTCCAGGCGCAGTGCGGATGTCGGTCCGCGGGCCTGCGCGGTGGTCGGTGAATCGGCCGGATCTGGGCGTGCGGGTTGGTCGCGATGGCTGTCGCATCGAAAGTCGGATCCTCGATGTCGTGACACATCGAGGTCACGAACTCATCACCCAACGGCTCGACGTCCATGAGTGCTCCACAATGATCGAGCCAGAATTAACCGTGCAGCGGATCGTCGACCCGGTATCGAAAGTCCATGAACTGTGGCGGAGCGCCGATGTCGAGTTGTAGCCCTTTGAAGATCGTCACGACGTCGTCGCCCTCGTATCCGAGGGCCTTCTGCATGCGGCGGGTGTACCAGGGGCTGGCCGATTCCCACTCCTCGACGGCCACCTGCGCCATACCCTCGCGTCCGAATTCGACGATCAGATGCGCCATGCCCGAGCGATCGATCAGCTGCCCGCACAGGAGCAACTCGGGCACCAACACGGCAAGGTCGCGCTGCGAGAGTGTCTCGAAGGAATCGCGTACCGTCATCGGACTCACCACAGCGGGACCGGCGCGGTGCCCACCGGATACCAGCCCGGTAGCGGGTCGCCCGAGATCGATCGCTGGATCCGGCCCTGCATCCCCTTCGAGAGAGCGTTGTTGCCGATCATCTCCATGAACAGAGCCGACACGTTCCCGAAGTCGAAGAAGTCACGCTGCCAGGACCATTGGAAGTCCCCGCCGTAACGGAACCAACTACCGCCGATACCGTAGACGGAGTAGTTGCTCCCGTCCTCACGCTTGGCATCGGAAATCTGCTTCCACAAGCCGATCACGTTTCCGCTACGTTCGTCGATCACAAAGTCTTGATACGGGTACTCCCAACCTTCGAGGCCCTTCATCTCGAGGCCGAGCGCGACTTCGCGAATCTCCTCGCGCCCCACTGCCATGAAATCCTGCTTGGGACCATAGTTCCACCCGTACGTGGCGTCCTCGGTGTACATGTCCGCCAACGGTTTCCAATCACCGGCGGCTTCGGCCTTCTTGTTCGCCTCGATCCAGCGTTGGACCATCTCGTCGAGCTCTGCGCGGTCGAAACCCGTCATCTGAACTTCCTCCCTCGAGTACTTGAATTCGCTGCAATCAATCGACAATCCGCTGTAATCAGTCGACAATTCTCAGGGCGCCGGTCGGGCAGTACCTGACCGCCAGCTCGGCTTCACCGCGGAGCGACTCAGGTGGGTCCGAGTCCAGAAGACTGACCTTCCCCCGCTTCGGGACGACAAAGATCTCCGGTGCCTCGAGCTCACACGCCGCATGGCCTTGGCACAGGTCGAGGTCTACTTCGACGTGCATGATCACCCCTCACGCCCGGGACGTGTTCTGCGCCGGTACCTCACCGCGCACGGCTGCTGCAACTGGACGACCATCTTGCTGTGGTCGTTTCGGTAGGACTCCGACGGCTGCGCCATCTCGAACTCGAAGTCCCGCAGCAGGATCGAGAAGATCGCTTTGAGCTGCATCTGGGCGAATGCAGCGCCGACGCAGCGATGCCGGCCGGCTCCGAACGGAATCCACGTCCAGCGGTTGACGATGTCCTCTTGATTCGGGTCGATGTACCTCCCGGAATCGAAGGTGTCCGGTCGGGGGAAGTCCTCGGCGATTCGATTGGAGATCGCGGGCGTCGCAGCGACAAGATGGCCCTCTCGGATCTCGAAGCCGCCCACTTCGAAATCTCCACGTGCCACCCGCAACAGGATGATCAACGGCGGATGCAGTCGAAGGGTTTCCTTGACCACAGCCTCGAGAACCGGAATCTGGCGCAGGGCATGAAAACTGATGTCGGCGCCGTCGGAGTACAGATTGTCGAGTTCGTCGACGACGTCCGTCATGGTGTCGGGATGCCGCAACATCTCGATCAGCGACCACGCTGCCGTGCCGGAAGTCGTGTGGTGGCCGGCGAACATCATCGAGATGAAGATGCCGGTGATCTCGTCGGCACTGAACCGGAGGTCGCCGTTCTCGTCCTTGACCGAGACCAACACGTCCAACATGTCGCGGTCCTCCTTGCCCTGCGGAGGATTCGCGATGCGCCCGTTCATGATGTCCTGTACCAGAGCGACCAACGCCAACCGGGCCTCGTCGCGGCGGCGGAAACTCTCGATCGGCGCGTACGGATCCACGAAAGCCAATGCATCCGTTCCCTGTTCGAGCTCGTGATACAGCTTGGCGAAGCTATCGTCCAGTTCGTCGCGGAACTTCTTGCCGATCAGGCACGCCGACGAGGTGTAGATGGTCAGCTCGGCGAAGAAGTCGAGCAGATCGATCTCGCCTTCGTCTCCCCACTGCGCGACCATCGCCTCGACCTCGCGGCCGATCGTGGCGGCGTGCCCACGCATCTGTTCGCCGCGCAGAGCCGAGTTGTGCAGCATCTCCTTACGCCGCTCCGGGCTGGCATCGAAGACGACGCCTTCACCGAATATCGGCTTCATGAAGGGGTACGCAGCTTGTTGGTCGAGATCCTCGTCGGTGGAGCGGAAGAAGAACTCGTTTGCCTCGGCTCCGGACAGCAAGATCACTGTGCGGTCGGCAAGTTGAAAGGCGCCGACGTCACCACATTCCTCACGCACCCGGCGCATGAGCGCTATCGGGTCGGTTCGCAGTTCCTCGAGATGCCCGTGCGGGAGATCCCCGCCGGACACCCGCGGCGGCTCGGGCAGTGTTCGCGACGTCTCCTGCACTCCGTGCGTCATGTCGTCTCCTGTGAGTTCGCAGTGGGAAGTTTGTCCAGTGGTGCCTCGGGCTGAACTTCGACGAGCACGATGTGTGCTCCTCGCGGCGCCGACACAACGGCGACGATGGCATTGGCGATGTCCGAGGCGCGCAGAAAGTAACCATGGCGGGCGAACCCCCACTTACTCCACGATTCCCCAACCGGTCCGATGATCTCCGGCGTCGTGTCCATCCCCATGCCGGTCAGTGTCGGCCCGGGTCGCACGATCGACGCGCGAATGCCTGTTCCTTCGAGCTCCATTCGCATCTGGCGCCCCATTGCTTCGAGCCCGGCCTTGGCCGCGTCGTAAGCACCCATGAGTGGACGCTGGCGCTCGGCACAATCCGAGCCGATCAGTACGAAGTCACCGCGCTGTCGTTGCCTCATGCCGGGGAGTACGCGATGCGCCAATCGCTGCGCACCAACGAGGTGGACTTGGATCTGCCGTGAAAACGCCTCTGGATCCATCTCGTCCGCAGCCCCGAATTCGAGGTCACCGGCACCGGAGACGACCATTTCGGTGGGACCGTGGACTGCCTCTGCGGCCGAGACGAATCCGTCGACCGAATCACCGTCCGTGACGTCGAGGAAGTGGGCAAACGCTTCACCACCATTGCTGCGGATCTTCTCGGCGATGGCTTCGCATTCGGTGACTCGACGCGCACCGAGCGCAACCGGATGGCCGAGTTCGGCCAGGGCATACGCAGTAGCGGTGCCGATTCCCGACGATGCACCACTGATCAATGCCGGCCGGCGAACTGGATTGGGTTCGAAACGAGGCATCAGCGCACCTGCACTTTCACCGGCAGGGCCGCAAAGCCCCGGACGTTTGTCGAATGAACACGCTCGATTCCGGACTCGTCGACTTCGTAGTCGCTGACCCGACGCCCGAACTCTGCGAGGGCGATCTTGGCTTCGAGCTTGGCAAGGTGGGCACCGAGACAGAAGTGCACGCCACCACCGAAACTCGCGAGTTTTCCCGACGAACTCCGGCCGATCTGGAAGCTGTCGGCATCCTCGAAGACGTCGGCGTCTCGGTTGGCCGATCCGATCAGGAGCAGGACCTTCTCCCCCGCCGGAATGGTGCGTCCATGATATTCGAGGTCGACAACCGAAGTCCGAGCCACGATCTGGCTCGACGTGTCGTAGCGAAGAGTCTCTTCCACCCATTCCGAGGCTCGTTCGGGATCGTCGAGAACCGGTGTGATCTGCTCCCGGTGGTGCGAACCCCAGTACAGAGCGTTTCCGAGAAGCTTGGTCGTGGTCTCGTTTCCGGCCACGACCATCAGAAACATGAATCCGAGGATCTCCTGGTCCGAGAGTTTGTCTCCGTCGATCTCGGCATCGAGCAAGGCCGAGGTCAGATCGTCCGTCCGCGATCGGCGACGCTGCGCGATCATCTCCTTGTAGTAGCCCATCAAACTGATCGAAGCCTCCACCGCAGGTTGCGGCACGTCGAGAACACCCGCCTCTCGATGCACCACCAGATCCGCCTTGCGCCGCAGTTCGGCTCTGTCGGGTTCGGGAACCCCCATGAGTTCGGAGATGACGTCCATCGGCAGCTTTCCCGCCACCTCCGTAATCCAGTCGAACTCCCCCGCGCCCAACGCAGGTACCAGATGTTGCTTCGTGAGTTCGAGTATCCGGCCGTCGAGCTCCGCAACCCGTCGCGGCGTGAATCCGCGAGAAACCAACTGGCGCAACCGCATATGGCGGGGATCGTCCATCGCGAGAAACGACATCACATAATGCGCGTGTGGACCGTAGGCTGCTGGGTCGAGCGATACCCCGTTGGCGCTCGAGAGACGCTTGTTGTCCTTGAATCCGTCGACCACGTCCGCATATCGCGACAACGCCCAAAAGCCAACGTCCGGATTGTGATACAACGGTGATTCTTCGCGCAGACGCTTGTACGTCGGATACGGATCGTCGTGAAAGTGGTAGTCGTACGGATTGAAGACCACCGGATCGATCAAAGCTTCTGTCATGATTTCTCCAGGATCAGTAGAGCTGAGGCCTCGAGGCGTCCAGCGATTTGCGCGTAGGTTCCGTAGCCGATCCCCGCTCGCAGAAGCGCCCCGGCATAAAGCATTTCGAGCGCTTCCAACACTTCGGGTTCGCCATTCGGATCCAACGCCGAAGCGAGTCGTTGATGGATCTCGAGTCCGATCCGCCCGCGAAGATGTTCCACTTCAGGATCGGATCCAAGCAGTGCATTGGTCACGGCGGCCGATACCTCCGGTTCGTCCGCGAGAAGCAGCGCGATGTTTCGAAGTACAGACAGCACGTGCGCGGTGCGATCCAACCCTGAGCCATCAGGTGCCGACGAGTTCTGAAGTCTTCGCCAGAAAACCTCTGCGACCAGATGCTCCTTGGACGCGAAATACGTGTAGGCGGTCGCAGTTCCGACACCCGCTTCGGCCGCAACCGAACGGACAGTCAGTCCGGAAAACTCTTGTTTGCGTAGAACTTTCACTGTTGCTTCGGCAAGCCTGGCCACAGTTTCCGCCTGTTTGCCCGTGAGGCGCCTGCGAGTGGATTCATAGACAATCGATCCCCCGCCACTTGAATCGCCCCGTTTGCTGGACACGTGTCTGGACGTTACTACAGCACCCTGTCCAGGGCAACGAAATGGGGAAACTTCGAAAATTCACCACTCACAGGCAGCCACGAAGCGAAAAGTTCTACTACAGACCGATCTTCATCCCGGCACCAGCGTCCACGCGCAGTTGCTGCCCGGTGACGAATCGCGACTCGTCCGAGGACAGGTACACGACCGCATGCGAGATGTCCGCGGGCTCGACCCACGGAGTCGGCATCGCCTGCATGAACGGGAACGTCACTGCCGCATCCTCGGCGGTCGGATTCTCGAGGTCGGGACGGAACGTCCGGTACATCGGCATGCTCTGCAACATGTCGGTGTTCACGTTGGTCGGATGAATCGCGTTGACGCGAATGGAACTCGGCCCGAGAGTCAGTGCCAACGAACTCGTATATGCCTGAATCAGCTTCTTGGCCAGTCCGTATCCGTCGCCACCCGGACCCTGGAGCGCCTGCTGCCCGTTGAATCCGGTCTGTGGCACCAGACCGGCAACAGAGCCGATCGCGATGATCGAACCCCCTTCGCCGAGGTATTCCATCGACGCGTGCACTGTATTGACAACACCGAGAAAGTTCACATCGAACGCGTCGACGAAACCGGCAGTCGACACGTGCTTGCCGAGCGGACAGATACCGGCGTTCGCCACGACGACATGCAATCCGCCCAACTGACCTACCGCCTCGGCAAGTGCCGTTTCGAGTCCGGCGCGATCGCGGACGTCGACACGGGCCGTCACCACCTGCTGTCCGGTCTCTTTCACCAGTCGAGCCGTTTCCTCGAGATCGGCAGGACTGGCGAGCGGGTATTCGTTGCTGGCGATGTCTGCGCACAGATCGAAGGCGATGATGTGCGCGCCCTCCCGTGCGAGATGAACGGCATGACTGCGCCCCTGACCTCGAGCAGCACCGGTCACCAGCACCACTTTTCCGTCAACTCTGTTCATTTCGACCTCTCTCCCGTGTACGTGAAGGCGTGTATGTGAAGGCGTGTACGTGAAGGCGTGCATGTGAAGGCGTGGTTGTGAATGTGCGGTGAACCGTAGCCGCGCCGCCCCGGACACGAGGCGCTTTTCACCGAAGCAGATCCCGAGACGCTCTCGAAATCTCTTATGCCCCAGAAACCATTGCCTCAACCACGAGTGTGAACTAGAGTCCAGACACATGTCCAGAAAGAGAGGGTTCGCGTTATGACGCTTCGACCCGCAGACAGTTCTGCACTTCTCGTCGACGGAAAGCTGGTTCCCGGATCGGGTGGAACCTTCGAAGTTTTCAACCCGGCCACCGAGGAACTGATCGGCCGTGCGGCCGAAGGCACCACCGCGGACATGGACGCGGCCATTGCCGCGGCGCGCCGTGCGTTCGACGAGACCGAATGGGCACGCGATCACGGGTTTCGCGCTCGCTGCCTGCGCCAACTGTGCGACGCACTCCAGTCCCACATCGAGGAGTTGCGTGAGATCACCGTCGCCGAGGTCGGCGCACCCGTCATGCTGACGAGCGGTCCGCAACTCGAAGGCCCGATCGAAGATCTTCGCTACTGGGCTGACCTGATCGAAACCTATTCGTGGGAACAAGATCTCGGGCACGCGTCACCCATGGGGATTCCGACCCATCGCCGACTGCTCAAGGAAGCGGTCGGCGTCGTCGGCGCAATCACACCGTGGAACTTCCCGCACCAGATCAATTTCGCCAAACTCGGCCCCGCCCTCGCGGCCGGCAACACCATCGTTCTCAAACCCGCGCCGGACACGCCCTGGTGCGCCGCGCTTGTCGCCAAGGTGATTGCAGAAGAAACCGAGATCCCGGCGGGCGTCGTCAACGTGGTGACGTCGACAGATCACTCTCTCGGCGCGCAGCTGTGCAGCGATCCGCGCGTCGATCTCGTGTCTTTCACCGGTTCCACCGCCACCGGACGCACGGTGATGGCCACGGCCGCGCAAACCCTCAAGAAGGTCTTCCTCGAACTCGGGGGCAAGTCCGCATTCATCGTCCTCGACGACGCTGACATCAAGGGTGCATGCTCGGTTGCCGCGTTCTCCGTGTGCGTTCATGCCGGTCAGGGATGCGCACTCAGTACCAGACTTCTCGTGCCGCGCGCTCGGTACGAACATGCTCTGGCCGCGGCCTGCGCCGCGATGGCGGGTATCCGAGCCGGTGACCCCAGCGCGCGCGGAACGGTGTGTGGTCCGGTCATCTCCGCGCGCCAGCGCGCCAGGGTGGAGAGCTACCTCGCCCTCGCGGTCGAAGAGGGCGGCACGATCGTGACGGGTGGAGGCCGACCCGACGATCACCAGAGCGGCTTCTTCGTCGAACCCACTCTCATTGCCGGGCTGGACAACTCGTCTCGCGTAGCGCAGGAGGAGATTTTCGGGCCCGTTCTCGTGATCATTCCGTACGACAACGACGACGACGCTATCCGGATTGCCAACGATTCCCCCTACGGCCTGTCCGGGTCGGTGTGGGGCGCCGATCCCGATCGCGTCGCGCACGTGGTTGCCGGTGTCAGAACCGGAACGCTGAGCGTCAACGGCGGCGTCTGGTATTCGGCCGACGCACCGTTCGGCGGCTACAAACAATCCGGGATCGGCCGCGAAATGGGCCTCGCAGGTTTCGAGGAATACCTCGAAACCAAGCTCGTCGCTTCACCTTCCTGACATTCCACACCCTCACCCCACACCCTCACCACAGAATCATCACCACGAAAGTAGGTCGACATGGGACGTTTCGACGGTCGCACCGCGATAGTCACCGGAGCAGCGCAGGGTATCGGAGAGGCGTATGCCCGCGCTCTGGCCGCGGAGGGGGCCAACGTGGTCGTGGCGGACCTCAATCGCGAACTCGGTGAAGCTGTCGCCAAGCAGATCACGGCGGACGGTGGAAGTGCCGTGTTCAAGGACGTCGACGTCGCCGACGGGGAGTCGACTGCGGCACTTGCCGACTTCACGATCGAGCAGTTCGGTAGCATCGAGCATCTGGTGAACAACGCTGCCATCTACGGCGGAATGAAGATCGATTCCCTGTTGACGGTGGACTGGGACTACTACCGAAAGTTCATGAGCGTCAACATGGACGGCGCATTGCACGTGTGCCGGGCGGTCGTACCTCATATGCGCGCGAAGGGCGGTTCGATCGTCAACCAGTCCTCCACAGCAGCCTGGCTGTACTCGAATTACTACGGACTCGCAAAAGCCGGCGTCAACAGCCTGACACAACAACTCGCGACCGAACTCGGCTGGTCGAACATCCGGATCAACGCCATCGCTCCCGGTCCCATCGACACGGAGGCGACTCGAACCGTCACCCCCGGCAACATCGTCAAGGACATGGTAAAGCGAATCCCGTTGCAGCGCATGGGAACACCGGAGGATCTCGTCGGCATGTGCCTGTTCCTTCTCTCCGACGACGCAGGCTGGGTGACCGGGCAGATCTTCAACGTCGACGGAGGCCAGGTGTACCGGTCATGACGGAATCGGCGCCGAAAGCCAGCGCTTCGAAAACCAGACTGGGATACATCGGCCTAGGCAACATGGGCGCGCCGATGGCGCAGCGCCTCCTGGACTGGCCGGGCGGACTGGTGGTGTGTGATGCCCGCGCAGAAGCGCTCGAACCGTTCACCACTGCGGGCGCGAGCGCAGCATCGACGCCCGCCGACGTTGCAGCGCAGGCGAGCATCATCTCCGTCACGGTGCTCGACGACGCGCAGGTACGCGAGGTTGTGTGCGGGCCGCACGGGATCCTGTCGACCGCACAGCCAGGCACTGTCGTCGCGATTCACTCCACTATCTCGGACACCACGGCGGTGGAACTCGCTGACATCTGTCAACAGCGTGGTGTTCTGCTGGTCGACGCGCCGATCAGTGGCGGTGCCGGCGGCGCAGCGCAGGGCAGGCTGGCAGTGATGATCGGCGGCTCCGACGAGGCGTTCGAAGCCGTCCGCGAGCCCTTCGGATCCTGGGCCGAGCTGGTGGTTCACGCCGGTGACGTCGGCGCGGGAACGCGAATGAAGCTCGCACGCAACCTTCTTCACTTCGTCTCGTTCACCGCCACGACCGAGGCCGCGCGACTCGCCGAAGCAGCAGGACTCGATCTCCGCACGCTCGGAAAGGTCGTCAGGCACACCGATGCGATCACTGGTGGCGCGGGCGCGATCATGCTCCGTGACACCACCGCACCGGTCTCGGAGGACGACCCGTGGTTCTCGATACTGCGGCATGTTCGCAATCTCGGGGAGAAGGACTTGGCCTTGGCCATCGACCTCGGTGATCGGCTGAATCTCGATCTGCCGCTCGCGCACCTTGCGCTCGCCGGACTCGGTGCCGGTCTGGGCGTCGGGAATGACAGCGAAGACAGGCCGGCCGAACCTTCAACGGCGTCTTCGGCATCTACTACTCGGGAGCACGCATGACCGACACCACTCACCTGACCGATGCCGGTGGAACCGACGAAAGCCGCATCTCCGAGGCCCGCGCTCGTGGCGTCGCGAAGATGAACGAGGTGTACGGCTGGGAGCTTCCCGCCGACGTTCCCGGCGACTTCTTCGCGGTCACCGCCGACCACCTCTTTGCCGACATCTGGACGCGACCGGGACTGTCGGTGCGTGACCGACGACTACTCCTGATCGGTGCCATCACCGCCCAGGGGCAGAACGATGTGGCAAAGATCCAGATCAACGCTGCTCTCCACAACGAGGAGTTGACCGAGCAGCAGTTCGAAGAGGCCGCGATCTTCCTATGCCACTACGTCGGCTGGCCGCTGGCCACCGGACTCAACAATGCGCTGATCGCCGTGAAGGCCGACAGACGTAAAGCCGCGCGCGCCAGGGAGAAGGCCGCAGCCGATTCCGCGAAAACGGACACCGACTGACTTTCGATCGAGATACTGCCATCAGGGCATCAATCACACCCACCGATTCCCCCACCAACCAACCAGAAGAACGAAGGATCCGAATCCATGGCCGAGGCCAGCTCAATCCGTCCGCAGTCCGCCGCAAGCATCGAGCAGTGGCACTTCGAGGCTGACGTCGTCGTCGCCGGCTACGGCATTGCCGGAGTGAGTGCTTCGATCGAGGCCGCGCGAGCGGGCGCCGACGTGTTGGTGCTCGAGCGCACGAGCGGCTGGGGCGGCGCTGCGGCGCTGGCAGGCGGATTCATCTATCTGGGCGGCGGGACCCCGTTGCAGCAGGCACTCGGGTTCGAGGACTCCCCCGCCAACATGAAATCGTTCATGATGGCCGCACTCGGTCCCGGCGCCGACGAGGAGAAGATCACCGACTACTGCGAAGGCAGCGTCGAGCACTACAACTGGCTCGTCGACAACGGTGTGCCGTTCAAGGAAAGTTTCTACGGCCAACCCGGCTGGGAAACACCCTTCGACGACGGACTCATGTATTCCGGCGGCGAGAACTCGGCACCGTTCAACACGATCGCGACACCGGCCCCTCGCGGGCACGTGCCGCAGATGAGCGGCAAGCGCACCGGGGAGAAGGGCGGTGGTTTCATGTTGATGAAGCCACTGATCGAGACGGCCGAAAGCCTCGGCGTACGAGCAGAATACGACATGCGAGTCCAGCGCCTGGTCGTCGACGGAGATCGAGTAGTCGGCATCATCGCCAAGCAGTACGGCAAGGAAGTGGCAGTTCGAGCACGCACGGGTGTCGTACTGGCGACGGGAAGCTTCGCCTACAACGAAGCGATGATCCAGTCGTACGCCCCACGGCTGATCGGGCGCCCCGGTGCGGCTATCGAAGAGCACGACGGCAAGGCCATCCAGATGGCGCAGGCACTCGGGGCCGACCTCGCACACATGGACGCAACCGAGGTCGCATTCTTCGGCGACCCCCAGTTGATGATCCGCGGCATTCTCGTCAACGGGCGCGGCCAGCGCTACGTCAACGAAGACACGTATCCGGGAAGAATCGGCCAGGAGACGCTGCTGCGCAACGAGAATCAAGCCTACCTGATCATCGACGAAGCCTCCTACGAAGAGGGCTGCGCCGCCGACAGTTCCACACCGTTCTTCAGATTCCAGCCCAAGTGGGTGGCCGAGACCGTCGAGGAACTCGAATCCGACATGGGCCTGCCGGAAGGCACCCTTCAGTCGACCGTCGAGGTCTACAACCGGCACGCCGCCCGTGGTGAAGACCCGGTACTCGGTAAGAAGAAGGAGTGGGTCAAGCCGATCGGCTCACCCGTCGCTGCGCTCGATCTTCGCAATTTCACCGCCGGATTCACGCTCGGCGGCCTGCGCACGTCGATCAACTCGGAGGTCATCCACGTCTCCGGCGAACCGATCCCGGGTTTGTTTGCCGCTGGACGCTGCACCGCCGGCGTCTGCGCCGGTGGATACGCCTCCGGAACGTCCCTCGGTGACGGCAGCTTCTACGGGCGACGCGCGGGAATCAGCGCTGCCAAGGGCTGAGCGTCTCTTCTCAAATGTCAGCGTCCTCAATGTCAGCGTCCTCGCTGCGACGTTCGAGGAACAACGTGTCACGCCACCTGCCACCGAGTTGAGCGATACGCGAGCGAGTGCCGACGATCCGGAATCCGACGGCCTGATGCAAGGCGACACTCGCCCGGTTCTCCGGGAAGATCGACGACTGCACCGTCCAGATCTCGCTGGCGTCGGCGGCTTGCACCTGTCGGCGAAGCAGCAGCTTGCCCACGCCGCGCCCGCGAGCGCCGCTACCGATGTAGATGGAGTTCTCGGCGACCCCGCGGTAGCAATCACGCGAGGACACCGGGCTCAGGCTCGCCCAGCCTTCGACTCGGCCGTCGATCTCGGCGACCCATCGATGATCGGGCAACCATTGCGCGTCGAGCTTCTCGGCTGACGGCACCGACGTGGTGAACGTCGCGGTTCCGGTGTCGATTCCTTCGCGGTAGATCGAGCGCACGGCATCCCAGTCGCCGGATTCCATGCGGCGCAGCACCACATCGTCGGGAAGAACTCCCAGTGTGTCTTCGACCGGGCCACGCGCAGCCACGACGGCGGCCGCTGCCATCAGATCGGAGTATGCCGTTCCGGCAACACTGACAACCGAAGTGCCTTCACGCACCGAAGCCTCGACAAAACCGACCTCGATCAAGGCCTCGAGGTGAGCACTCAGCGCCGACGGCTCGAGTGATGCGGCGTGTGCAATCGTGTCGACGTCGATCGGACCGCCGGCAGCGAGTCGGAGCACTCGCAGCCGCGTCGGATCACCCAGGCACGCAAACCTGCGCGCAAGTACATCGGTGTCGAGGGGCGCGAGTGTTTCTGAACTCATGTGGCGACTATAACGCCGCTGACCTGCAGTTCGGTCGGCTAGGTGGGGCGAGCGGGCCCCGAAGTGAGAAACAACTCAGCCGCCGATCCTCGGGTTCACCGGCTAACGCGCACCGATCGACTCGGCAATCATCGACCACGAGTTGTGAAGATCGTCCTGCCAATAACCCCAGGAGTGAGTGCCGGTTGCCCGGAAATCATAGGTGGCCGGGATGCCCAGGGAGTCGAGCCGCTCGGCCAAACGCTGGGTGCACTGGTTCGTCCCAGCCTCGATGACTCCACCCACGATCACCTGGTTCGCCAGAACGCCGAGGTCGCCGTTGACCATCGGTCCGCCCAGATTCTCGTGTGGGCCGGGCAGGCCCGATCCATTGCTGATGTAGAGGTCGACCCCCCGCAATCTCTCGGCGTTGACCACAGGATCGTTGGCTACCCAGCCCGGACCGCCGGGAGGACCCCACATGTTGTCCACGTTGCCGCCGCGGAATCCGACCACGAATCTCACGTAGTCCTGACCGGGTTGAGTACTCGTCTCGGCGCACCCGCTGAAGGCACCGACGGCACGGTAAACGGATGGCGCCGCCTCGGCCAGGCTCAGAACCGAGGTACCTGCCATCGACAATCCGGCAACGGCATTCACACCCGTAGTCCCGAGCGTGGCATCGACGATCGGTGGCAACTCCTCGGTGAGGAACGTGGTCCACTTGTTCAGCCCGAGAACAGGATCGGGCTTCTCCCAGTCGGTGTAGTAGCTGTAGGCACCGCCGATCGGGTTGACGACGTTGACGTTCTTGTCGCCGAAGAAGTCGACGACGTCTGTGCGTGTCTGCCACGTCGCCGTGTCCTCGCCTCCGCCCGCGCCATTGAGCAGGTAGAGAGTCGGCCGGGGCGCACTAGTGTCTGCCGGCCGAATCACCTCGAGCGGAATCACCTTGTCCATTGCAGCGGAGTAGACGTACATCGTCAGCTGACGGGCGTTGATTTCCTCGACGTGATCGAGAGCTGAACTGTCTGGAGGGGATGTTCGCGCCTGATCAGCCGAGGCAAGCGCTGCTTCACCGAACAATCCCGTCCATGCAACGAGGGCGACGACCAGTATCGCCCGAGTACGTCCGATCCTTCTCATTGCCGCTCCTCGTGCTCGATTGCGGTGCCCGGCAACAGCTCGGTGGCGCTCGCTTCACGGGCGTGCGGCTCGGTGGCTTAGTGGCTTCAAGTTGTCATGCCCGTTCGGAGTATCCGGAAAACATCGAGAGCACCCGAGCCATCTCCGGTCCGATGACCGCCATGGCCGGTGCCTCGATCATCTCGTTGTGTCCGCATCGCACCGGTACCTCCACGATCCGGCCCGTCACGAGCGGACGCCATTCCTGTGGCGACCTCTCCCGCGGAATCGTGTCGTCTTTTCCGTCAGCCGGGAAGATCAGCAGGTCTCCCTCGTAGATCTGGGGAACGAACTGGTGCGTGATTCTCTGCGAAGTCTCGTACCCTCTGGCAATCCGCTCGAGGTCCCGACCGTCGACTCCCGTCTCGGGCCCGAGCCTCCGGGCCAACACGGCCGCCGCCTCGTCGAAGGTCAGATCTCGGTCGGTCTCGATCTCGAGGCCGAGTCCTCGCAGTAGGTCTCGGACGTCGAGTGCGGCTGACGCAGAGGCATCGCCGTTGTCGGGGTAGCTGTCCATCATCGTCAGTGTGGCAACTTCGCGGCCGGACGATTGCAGTTCGACGGCCATGGCGTGCGCGATGACTCCGCCGAGGGACCAACCGAGCAAGTCGTACGGCCCGTCCGGCGAAACGGCTTCCATCTCTTCGACGTAGCGATGCGCCAACTGTTCGATCGACTGATAGTCACCGTCGTCGCTGAGTGCGGGTAGCTGAAGTCCGTACACCGGTCGGTCCTCGGGCAGATACCGCACCAAACCGGCGTACCCCCAGGACAGGCCGATACCAGGGTGCACACAGAACAGCGGTCGCCCACTTCCTTCTGTCCGCAGCGGAACAACCACGGCGAGAAGCTCTTCCATGCCGGCGTCCACTGTCGGCATGTCGAGGCGTCGAGCGATTCCAACGGGTGTCGGGTCGAGGAACATCCACTGAAGCGGAATTCTGCGTTGGAAACGGGAGTGCAGTGCGCTGACGATTCGGGTGGCTACCAGGGAGGACCCGCCCAGGTCGAAGAAGCTGTCGGTAGTGCTCACCCGGCTGACACCCAGAACCTCGACAAACGAGTCGACCACGGCGCGCTCGGTGTCGGTGACCGGCTCGCGGAACTCGGCTGCAGCCGAACTGAATTCGGGTTCCGGTAGAGCCTTTCGGTCGAGCTTGCCCACCGGTGTCATCGGAATCCGCTCGAGAAATACCACTGCCGACGGAACCATGTGCGAGGGAAGTCGGTAGGCTGCGTACGCCCGTATCTCGTCGGTGCCGGTGGCGTCGGCAGCTGACGTACGCACGTACGACACCAGGACCGTTTCACCCGACGGTCCCGTGTAGCCGACAGTCGCGGCGAAGTCCACTGACGGATGGCGTGAGAGAACTGCATCGATTTCCCCGAGTTCGATCCGAAAACCACGGACCTTGACCTGGAAGTCGCTGCGCCCGATGTATTCGAGTGTGTAATGCACTCCATCGCCGGACCCAACGATTTTGGCACTGTCACCGCCGGATTCACGCCAACGCACGACATCTCCGGTGCGGTACATCCGGCGCCCCGGCGATCCGTACAAGCAAGCGACAAATCGTTCCGACGTGAGCGACGCCCGATTATGGTATCCACGTGCCATACCTGGGCCGATGATGTACAACTCCCCCGGCACGCCCACCGGGACGGGCTGCAAACGCTCGTCCAGCACCAGGAAGCCGAAGCCCACTGCCGGCGAGCCGATGTTCACTCCCGCACCGGGTTTCATCGAATCGCTGACACTCGCCTGCACGGTGGTTTCAGTCGGGCCGTAGCCGTTGTGCAGCCTCCGACCCGGCGCCCATTGCGCGACGACCTCCGGCGGGCAGGCCTCGCCCACCAGATCGAGAACACGGAGCGCCTCGAAACCGTTGTCCCCCAACGCCGCCAGCGCGGTCGGTGTAATGGTGGCATGAGTGACCTGCTCGCGCCGGAAAACATCGGCCAATTCGGCGCCACCGTACACAGCAGGCGGAACGATCACGACTTGCGCCGAGGCGCTGAATGCCATCGTCAACTCGAAGATGGAAGCGTCGAAACTCGGCGATGCCAACTGTGAGACATGAGAGTCGCGAGTGACCTCGAACCTCTCACGAGTTTCGGCCGTGAAGCTCGCCAAACCTCGATGAGTAATGTTCACTCCCTTGGGTTTCCCGGTAGATCCCGAGGTGTAGATCAGGTAGGCCGGATGATCGAGGTTCAGTTCACCGGTTCGATCGTCATCGGTGATCGGTTCCGGCGACAGCGCGGCTACCCGCCGGGCGAATTGTGGGTCGTCGAGTTCCAGCCAGGGAACAACGTCGGGTAGGTGAGTTCGGCTGGACTGAACGGTCAAACCGAGCGAGGCTCGGCAATCGGCGAGCATGTATTCGACGCGCTCGCGCGGATAGGCCGGATCGACAGGCACAAAAGCCGCTCCGGCTTTGGTCACCGACCAGATCGCCACCACCGATTCGATCGAGCGAGGCATTCCCAGTGCCACCAAGGTCTCCGGGCCCACACCGCGACCGCACAACTCCCGGGCAACACGATTCGACCACTCGTCCAGGTCGCGATAACTGAGCTGCCGGTTCTCGAGCGACAGGGCCACCGAGTCCGGATCGATCGCCACGGCGTCCGCCAACAACTCAGGCCACAATTTCGGAGGTACTTCGGGGAGCCCATGCGCCGGCGTCAACTCGCGACGTTCAAGATCGCCGAGTAGATCGATGTCACCGATCGGTACCTGCGGATTCCGGGTCACGGCCTCGAGTACACGAACGAACATGTCGGCAAACCCGCTGACCGTACCGGGGTCGAAGAGATCGGTGGCAAAGTCGACGGCTCCGCTCATTCCTCCCGGTGCACCGCGATCGTCGTACTCTTCGGCGAGGAGGAATTCCAGGTCTACCTTCACTACCTCGAGTTCTGGGTCGATCCCGCGGACTTCCAGTCCCGCCAGCTTCAGAATCGGCCGATCGTTGTTCTGGAATTCCAGCGACACCGAGGAAATCGGTGCATAGGCGCTCGACCGTTTCGGCCCGACCGCGTCCACTACCCGCTCGAAGGGAACGTCGGAATGCGCGAACGCGGCGAGGTCGACTTCGCGGCAATGCGCAACCAACTCCCAGAACGATTGAGCCGGGTCGACCTGTGTGCGCAGTGCGAGCGTGCCGACGAACATGCCGACCAGATCATCGAGGGCACGATCTCCCCGGCCGGCGATCGGCGTTCCGATCACGATGTCGTCGGTGCTGCCCAAACGTGCCAGCAAGAGCGCGAGCGCTGCATGCACAGTCATGAATGCAGTGGACTCTTGCTGCCTCGACACGTCTCGGATACGGCGGTGAAGATCACTGCTGATCGAGAAGTGAATCCGCGAGCCGTGAAAACTCTGTTGTGTCGGCCGGTCTCGATCGAGGGGAAGTTCCAAGAGGTCGGGAGCGCCTGACAGTGCGCGTCGCCAGTAAGCCAACTGCTCGGTGATCACCGACCCAGGGTCGTCGCCGGAGCCCAGAATCTCCCGTTGCCAGAGCGCAAAGTCGGCGTACTGGACTGGAAGCGGCGTCCACTGGGGTTCCCTGCCGTACGCGTGGGCCTCGTATGCAATCATCACGTCTCGGGTCAGTGGAGACATCGAGAAGCCGTCAGCCGAGATGTGGTGCACCACTACGGCAAGTACGTGTTCGCGCTCATCGATGGTGAACAACGCTGCCCTCAGGGGAATTCGTGCGGCGACGTCGAAACCGGCCGAGACCATTCGGGCAAGCTCGTCACGGAGATGATGTTCGTCGGTCACCGATGTCTCGGCCAGTTGTGGCAGCGCGGCGCTTTCGGTGGGCACGATGTGCTGGACCGGTCCGTCGCCGTGGACCGGGAACATCGTTCGCAGCGATTCGTGGCGGGCGATGACATCGGACATCGCTGATCTCAAGGCCGGTTTGTCGAGTTCACCGCTCAACCGCACCACGAGCGGAATGTTGTATGCAGGAGAACTGGTGTCGAGTTGATTGACGAACCACATCCGCTGCTGAGCAAACGACAAGGGGATGTTGTCGGGTCGGGGGCGCGGTTCCAGTCGCTCCGACCGTTCGGCGACCGACTGGTCGATCACCGTAGCCAACTCGGCCACCGTCGGCGTATCGAACAGGTCCCGCACGCCGACGGTAGCTCCGAGCACCGCCCGTAGCCTCGCCGCGACCGAAGTGGCGCTCAGAGAATTTCCACCGAGCTCGAAGAAACTGATGTCGGTACCGACTCGTTCGAGGCCGAGCACCTCGGCGAACACGTCCGACACTGCCTGTTGGACCGGGCCGACAGGGGGACGGAAATCCCCTGTGGTCGTCTCGATTTCGGGGCCGGGCAATGCCGAACGGTCAACTTTTCCGACAGCGGTCAATGGTATGTTCTCCAGCACCGTGAGAACGGCAGGCACCATGTGCGAAGGCAAGCGCCGGGCCACGGCGCGAATCAGGAGCCTGGTGTCCAGTCGACCCGCGGTGGGCATGACGTACGACACCAGTCGGGTGTCTCCGGTGGGGGCGGAATCGGCAACCGTAACGGCAAATCCGACGTTGGGCTCCGCCATCAGCACACTGTCGATCTCACCGAGTTCGACACGGAAGCCTCGAACCTTGACCTGGAAGTCGCTTCGCCCGACGTACTCGACACACATGTCCGCCGTCCATCGCACGATGTCGCCGGTGCGGTACATCCGCGTTCCTGGGTCGGCCGGATTGGCAACAAAGCGCTCTGCCGTCAACCCCGGCCTTCGGTGATATCCCCGCGCCACGCCTGGTCCGGCCAGATACAGCTCGCCGGGGACCCCGACGGGAACCGCTTGAAGTCGAGCGTCGAGCACCAGTTCACTGACGCCACTGACAGGTCCACCGATCGTGATGCGTTCCCCGGCGGTCATGGGCGGACTGACGTTGGACATGATCGTTGCTTCGGTCGGTCCGTACGCGTTGTACAGGCGGCGGCCAGGTGCCCAGCGAGCGACGAGATCGGGTGGGCACGCCTCGCCCCCGAATACGACTTCCGAAAGTTGTTCCAGCCCACCCGGGTCCACCGTTGCCAATGCCGCCGTGGTGATGAACGCGTGCGTGACGGCGTGCTCGGCCAGAAGCTGCGCCAGGTCCTCGCCCCCGTAGATCCCGGGTGGAGCGATAACCATCGTCGCCCCGGCGCCGAAAGCCTGCAGATATTCGAAGAGCGACCCGTCGAAACTCGGAGTGGAGAAGTGCAGCGTGCGTGATTGTGGAGTTGCGCCGTAGCGTTCGACCTGGTCTCGGGCGAAGTTGTCGAGCCCTCGCTGTGTGACCACGACTCCCTTGGGCACGCCGGTCGACCCCGAGGTGTACACCACGTAGGCAGCTGAATCCAACCCGATCGGACGGAGTCGGTCGTTGTCGGTCAACGGGCTCCCCGAGAAGTCCTCGCACTTCTTCGTGAAATGCGGATCGTCGAGAATCAGCCACTCCGCGATATCGGGCAATCGATCTCGGCCCGCGGTGGTGGTCAATCCGAAGCTGACCTTCGAATCGATCAGCATGTGATTGATCCGCTCGTCGGGATAGGCGGGATCGATCGGCACGAAAGCAGCGCCCGTCTTGGCGACGGCAAGTATCGACACCACGGACGTGAGAGAACGTGGGACACCGACTGCTACGTAGTCCTCGGTTCCCAGTCCTCGCGAGACCAGCACGCGAGCAATGCGATTGGAGACGATGTCCAGCTCGCCGTAGGTCAGGCTGCCGTCCGCCGATTCCACGGCGAGCGCGTTCGGATCACGCTGGGCTGCCGCGTCGAAGATCTCGGGGAAGATGCGAGACGACCCACCAGCCGTGCCACGGGCCGGCACCAATTCGGCACGTTCGGACGGGGCGAGCACCGACACCACAGCCAAGGGGCGATCCGGCTGGGCACACGCTTCGAGTACACGATGCAGTCGTCCGGCGATCTCTTCGATGTCGGCGGCACCGAAAACCTCGGGTAGGTACTCGAATTTCAGGCGGAGTCTGGTGTCGACCGATGCCACCAGGCTGAGCGGGTAGTGGGCAGCGTCCTTGGCTTCGACATCGGCGATCCGGATCCCCGCAATATCGGTATCGGACGAAAGCCCCTGACGGTCAACGGGATACGATTCGAAGACAGTCAACGTATCGAATCCGGTCTCCGGCCCCGTGGCTACTTGGATCTCGGAAAGCCCGAGATAGTGGTGATCCGACAGCTCTGCTTGCTCGGCCTGGATCCGCGCGAGGAGTGTGCCGATACTTTCTCTCGGGCGCAGAGTGATTCGGACCGGAATTGTGTTGATGAAAAGCCCGATCATGGTTTCGATCCCGGTCAGCTCGGGAGGTCGACCCGACACCGTCGCCCCGAACACCACATCGTCTCTCCCGGTCAGTGCAGCGAGGACGATCCCCCACGATGCCTGAACAATTGTGTTGATCGTCAGTCCGAGTTCACGCGCCATCCCGCGAAGTGAGGTTGTGAACTCCTCGTCCAGATCGAACACCCACTCGGCCGCCATGGTGGAGAGTCGACGAGATCGAACCGCCGGAGCCAACAGCGTCGGTCCTTCGACTCCGCTCAGCGTCCTCGCCCATACAGCTCGAGAAGCTTGCTGATCGCGGCGGCTCATCCAGGTCAGATAGTCGCGATACGCGCGCGCGTGAGGCAAGGCCGCCACTTCACCGTCAGCGGCATAGAGCGTCGCCAACTCCCGGATCAGCAGTGGCATGGACCAGCCGTCCAGAAGGATGTGATGGTTGGTGAGCACCAGCGTGAACTTTTCGGGGGCGAGAGCAATCAGGGTGAATCTGATCAACGGCGCCTGCGCCATGTCGAACGGGCGCGCTCGGTCCTCCGCCAGTGCTCGATCAAGATCCTGATCTGTTGCACCAGTGAGGTCGATTTCCTGCCACGGCGCTGCCACGGCGCTTCGGACCACCTGGACGGCACGGCCGTCCGCGCCGTGAAGGAAGGCGGTACGCAGGTTCTCATGCCTGTGGAGCAGCGCGTCGGCGGCGCGACGCAGGCGCTCCGAATCGACTGCGCCGGCTAGATCGAGAGCCACTTGTACGAGGTATGCGTCGACCGATCGTTCGGCCAGTTCGGCATGGAACAACAACCCCGCTTGCAATGGAGAGAGCGACCATACGTCGGTCAGGTCGGGGCACCGGCTTTCGAGGTCGTCGACCGCGTCCTGTCGAAGATCGACCAGATCGAAGTCCGAGGGTGTGAATCCGCCGCTGTCCGTCGCGTACTCTCCGAGCCCGACCAATGCGTCGAGCCACCACTGCGCCAGTTGCCGAACATCATCCGCGCCCAGAATGTCCGGTGGGAACGTCCAGCTGGCAACGAGCTGCGGGCCGTCCTCGGTATCACTGTTGTCGGTGTCGCTGTCGTCGACGGTCATCACGTTGACCTCGAGGACGCCGGCGAGTGGGAGATCGACGGCCGTAACCGTCCGCAAGTTCTCGTCGCGGATCGGTACCCATCCCGCTGAAGCGTCGGCCTCGGATCCACCGACGCGTCCGAGGTAGTTGAAACTGATCTGGGGCTCCGGAAGTTGCGAAAGGGTGTGTGCCGTTTCGCGGTTCAGATAGCGCAGCAACCCGAAGCCGATGCCGCGGTCCGGCACCGCCCGGAGTTGTTCCTTGACGGCCTTGGCAGCGACGCCCGCGGCCGGGCCGCCGGCGAAGGCGTCGATCGGATCCACTCCGCTCAGATCGATCCGCACCGGGAAGATCGACGTGAACCATCCCACTGTGCGAGCAAGATCTGCCCCGGGAACCACCTGTTCCTCGCGTCCGTGTCCCTCGAGGCTGATCAATGTCTCCGGATTTTCGATCCCGCGCTCCCTATGCCAGCGGACCATCGCAAGAGCCAAAGCCGTCAACAACCCGTCCTCGACGCTCCCGTGAATCGCCTGCGGCACTGTCGTCGACACGGCATCGGTCAATGCCGTGGGAACTCGTACTTCGATGTCGGTGGTGGCCGAGGCGGTGTCCCTCTTCGTCAGGGCGCGCACACCCAGAGTCGGATCTGGACCCGCGAGCACCTCTCGCCAATAGTCGAGTTCAGCAACCCGATCCGGCTCGCGCGCGGCGTCGACGAGGCCACGTGCCCATCGACGCATCGAGGTCCCGACCGGAGCCAGTGACGGGTCGACGCCTGATTGCACCTGCGCACAGGCAAGTGCAAGATCGGGGATCAGGATTCGCCAGGAAACACCGTCCGTCACCAGATGGTGCGCTACCAGTAGCAACCGTTTCTGGCGCTGTCCTTCCTTTTGAATCTGTCCGTCGGTGTCGAGCAGGACTGCCTGCACCATCACACCTGTCTCCGGGTCGAGCCGCCCCAGAGCTGCGTCGAGTTCAGCCGAGACCGTCTCCGCGGCAGCACCCTCCAGGCTCGCGTGGCGTACGACGGTCTCCGCCCGCACCGTACCTGCTGGCGCAACGTCCATCCGCCGAGCGGATTCAGGATGCAGCGTCGCCCGGATGCCCGCGCGGAGGATGTCGTGGTGGTCCAGCACGGCCTGCATCGCCTGTGTCAGCGTGACCTCGTCGAGCGTGGCAGGAACCGCGAGGAGAACAGATTGTGAGTACCGCCGAAAGTCTCCGCCGCGATCGAGCATCCATTCCGCGATCGGTGTCAACTCGATCTCCCCGACGCCGCCACCGGGCAACTCGTCGAGAACAGCGTGACCGCCAGACGTACCGGCCGTCTCGGACAGCGCCGCAACGGTTTTGCGTTCGAATACCTCGCGCGGTGAGATCAAAACTCCGGCAGACTTGGCTCGCGTCACCAACTGGATGGACATGATCGAGTCACCGCCGAGAGTGAAGAACGAATCGTCGACCCCCACCTCGCCGAGTCCCAGAACCTCGGCGAACAGGCCCGCAAGGATGCTTTCCGTCTCGGAGGCGGGGCCACGACTCACGGTTGTCTGTAGCCCGAAGTCAGGTTCAGGCAACGCTTTCCGGTCGAGTTTGCCGTTCACCGTCAGCGGCAACGCCTCGAGAACCGTCACGACAGCGGGGACCATGTGTGCCGCCAACCTCTGTGAGAGATACTCGAGCAACGCCGCCGGAGAGACAGTGGCAACGGCCTCCGGCACCACGTAGCCCACCAACCGGTCTCTGCGAGCCACGACCGCCGCCTGAGACACGCCCACTCCGGAGAGCAGCGCAGCCTCCACCTCGCCGAGTTCGATTCGGTACCCCTTCACCTGCACCTGCAGATCGTTTCGTCCGAGGTACTCCAGCTGCCCGCTGTCGTTCCAGCGCCCCAGGTCACCGGATCGATACATACGCGCCCCACTGACGGTGAGATCGGGAATGAACCGCGCGGAGGTCAGACCGGACCGGCCGAGGTATCCGCGTGAAACCTGATCGCCGCAGACATACAGTTCACCCACCACACCGGGCGGCACCGGGTGCAACCGCTGATCCAACACATACACACGCAATCCGGGCAACGCCCGACCGATCACCGAGGCCGATCCGTCACGCGCCAGCTCACGATCGAGCGGTAGGTGGCTGACGTGCACCGTGGTCTCCGTGATGCCGTACATGTTGACCAGATCTGGTGACGACGTCCCATGGCGGGCGTACCAGCGCGTCAACTGTCCGAAGTCGAGGGCTTCTCCACCGAAGATCACGTAGCGCAATGACAGGGCCGCGCTCCCGATACGCCGGTCGGCTTCCGCCAATTGATAGAAGGCAGTGGGAGTTTGATTGAGCACCGTGACACGTTCGTGCCGTAGCAATTCGAGGAATGCCTCTGGTGAACGGGCCGTGAAGTAGTCGACCAGCACCAGCCGGCCACCGTGTGCGAGTGCGCCCCACATTTCCCAGACCGAGAAGTCGAATGCCTCGGAATGGAACATCGTCCACACATCGCCGCTGCCGAAGCCGAAGAGCGCTCCGGTGTTTGCCAGCAACGTCACGACACTGCGGTGGGAAACCTGCACCCCCTTCGGACGCCCAGTAGACCCCGAGGTGTAAATCACGTAGGCCACCGAATCGGGTCGGAGCGGTCGCAGCCGGTCTTGGTCGGTCACCGGAAACGGAGAACTCCTAAGCAGCGCTTCGAGAATCGCCGGGTCGTCCACGGCAATCACTGGAATCTCGTTGTCTGCGATTGCGTCACTGTCTCGTATGTCGGCGCCGTCGGCCCCAGTGGTCAGCACACACTTCGGCGCGGAGTCACGCAGCACGAAGTCCACCCGGTCGACCGGAGAAGTCAGGTCCACCGGTAGGTATCCGCCACCCGCCTTCACCACCGCCAGCAATGCCACCACCAGGTCGATCGAGCGGGTCATCGCGACTGCCACCAGGGTTTCCGGCACCACACCCTGAGCCACCAACAGTCGAGCGAGGCGGTTTGCTCGCTCGTCGAGTTCGCCGTAGGTGACGGACAATCCGTCGCAGCGCACCGCCACGGCATCACCGGACGTCAGCACCGCACGATCGAAGAGATCCGACAGCGAATCCTCGTGGGTTCCGACGCCCGAGACCGAGGCCGAGCCCGAGGCCGAGGCCGAGGCCGAGGCCGAGGGCGCAACCAGCATCTCGCTGTATTCGCCGGCCAGAAGTATGTCGATGTCGCCGACGACTGCCGACGGATCCTCGATCACGGCGCCGATCACTCTCTCGAAGCGCTCCGCGATGCGCGTCACCGATACTCGATCGAAAATATCTGTTGCATAACGGAAACCGGCGCTGATACCGGCCGGCCCACCGTGCTCGTCGACGTGTTCCATCACACTCAGTTGTAGATCGAATTTTGCAACCGCGAGATCGATGTCGAGCGAGCGAGCCGTCAGTTCCGGCAATTCGAAGCTCAGTCCCGTATCGGTCTGGAATTCGAGGAGTACTTGAAAGAGGGGTGAATGCGCGGTGGAACGGTCGGGCGAGAGGTCATCCACCAACCTCTCGAAGGCAATGTCTGCATGGTCGAGTGCACCGAGATCCGTTGACCGCACCGCGGCCAACACCTCGGCAAAGGTTGCTCCGGATTCGACGGGTGTGCGAAGCACGAGCGTATTGACGAACATCCCGACCACATCGTCGAACACCGAAGCACCGCGCCCTGCGACCGGAGTGCCGATCACTACGTCGTCCGACGCCGAAAGCCGTGCCAGCAACACCGCGAGCGCCGCATGCATCACCATGAACAGGGACGCAGCATTCTGGTGTGCGAGGTCGGTCAAAACTCGATGGATCTCGGGTGAGAAGTCCATCGAAACCACCGCGCCCTCGGTAGACCGTTTCGGCGTTCGTGGTCGGTCGAGAGGGAGCGGCAAGACTTCTGGAATATCCGACAGCTTCGCTGTCCAGTAATCGAATTCATCCGACGTCGACGTTCCCGGACCAACTTCTGCGTCGAGGATCTCCCGCTGCCACAGACTGTAGTCGGCATACTGGATGGGCAGTGGCTCCCAGTCCGGATTCTGCTCCTGAGCACGGGATGTATAGGCGCGCATCAGGTCACGTGCCAGTGGCGCCATCGAGAAACCGTCCGCGGCGATGTGGTGGACGACGATCGCAAGAACATGCTGCTCCGGCCCGATTCGGAGTAACCTCACGTGCAGCGGGAACTCTTCGGCCACATCGAATCCGACGTCGAAGAACGCGTGCAAATCCGTAAAAAGCCGCTCACCGGAAATCGGGACGGGGTGGATTCGAGGAGCAGCGAGCGCTGGTTCGGCGATCACCTGGTGGGGCCCGTTCGCGGACGTCGGGAAGATCGTTCGAAGGGTTTCGTGCCGTTCCACCACATCACCCAGTGCGGCTTGGAGCGCACCCGAATCCAGGAAGCCGTCCAGTTGTAGTGCGACGGGGATGTTGTAAAGCGGAGACGAGGTGTCGAACTGGTTGACGAACCACATGCGCGCCTGTGAGAGCGATAGCGGAATATGTTCTGGCCGGGTCTTACCCGCGATTTCTGAAATCCTCGAACCTTCCGGCCCCGAACCTTCCAGCCCTGAACCTCGCAGCACAGCTTGCAGCTGATCGATCGATGCCGCCAGATCAGCGACCACGGGAGTGTCGAACAAGGCCTTCACACCGACATTCGTGCTCGATTCGGATCTGATGCGCGCTGCGACGCGAGTGGCGCTGAGCGAGTCTCCACCCAGTTCGAAGAAATTGTCGTCGGCGCCCACCTGGTCGAGATCGAGCACCTCGGCGATGGCTCGAGCGACCAGAACTTCGGCTCGTGTGCTCGGCGTCCGATAGTCCGCGGCGGTAAAAGTAGTGTCCGGGAGGGCTTTACGGTCCAACTTCCCATGCACCGTCACCGGAAACTCCCCCAACACCACCACCACCGACGGCACCATGAACCCCGGAAGAGACCTCCGCACCCCCTCCAACACCACCACCTCATCGACCACCGCCCCCACCTCACCCACCACAAACCCCACCAAAAAATCCCCACCCACACCCGACCGCAACACCACCACCGCACCAGCCACCCCCACCTGAGCAGCCAACACCGCCTCCACCTCACCCAACTCCACCCGCTGCCCCCGCACCTTCACCTGAAAATCCGTGCGCCCCAAAAACTCCAACACCCCACCACACCCCCACCGCACCACATCCCCCGTCCGATACACCCGAGCACCCACCACCCCCGACACCGGATCCGCCACAAACCGACCCACCGTCAAATCCACACGACCCTCATACCCCCGAGCCACCTGCACCCCACCCACATACAACTCCCCCACCACACCCACCGGAACCGGCCGCAACCGCGAATCCAACACCAACACCCGCGTATTCCACACCGGCCGACCAATCGGAACACCCACCCCCACAACACCATCCACCACATGAAACGTCACATCCACCGACGCCTCCGTCGGCCCGTACAAATTCACCAACTCCGCACCACACACCCCCGCAAACCGCCCCGCCAACACCGACGACAAACCCTCACCCGACACAAACACCCGACGCACACTCGAACACCCCACCACCACCGAAGGCTCCCCCACGAACACCTCCAACATCGACGGCACAAAATGCACCACCGACACCCCCCACCGCTCGATCACACTCACCAAATACACCGGATCACGATGCCCACCCGGATCCGCCACCACCAACCGCGCACCCACCATCAACGGCCAAAACAACTCCCATACCGACACATCGAACGACACCGGCGTCTTCTGCAACACCACATCCCCCACACCCAACGGAAACTCCCCCTGCATCCACAACAACCGATTCACCACCCCCGCATGCGAAACCACCACCCCCTTCGGACGACCCGTCGACCCCGACGTGAACATCACATAGACCGCATGCTCAGGCAACAACACCCCCAACCGATCCCCCACCCCCACCGGATCACCCGAAAACCCCGAAACATCAACACAACCCACATCAACAAACCCCACCCCCACCGGCAAACACCCACCATCACCACCCCGCGACAACACCACCACCGGATCCACCACCCCCACCACAAACCCCACCCGCTCCACCGGCGCACCCACATCCACCGGAACAAACACCCCACCAGCCCGCACCACCGCAAACACCGCCACCAACAACTCCACCGACCGCGACAACACCACACACACCCGCGACTCCGGACCCACCCCCAACGAAATCAACAACCGCGCAAAACGATTCACCCGAACATCAAACTCACCCCACGACAACACCACCCCACCACACACCAACCCCCCACCACCCACACCAGCAAACCGACCATCCAACACATCCACCAACGTCAAACCCCCCACCGCAACCCCCACACCATCCCAACCACCCACCACCAACCCACGCTCACCGGCGACCAACACGTCGACCTCACCGACCGGTGTATCCGCGTTCGCTGCAAAGGCGGCAAGAATCCGCGACATTCGCTGTGCAATGGTGCCGACCGCGGCGCGGTCGAATGCCGCCGGCTGATACCGCAGGCTCACCTGCAGCGTCGGTTCCGCGACCGACAGCACGGTGAGCGGGTAATGCGTGGCGTCGCGGGCATTCACAGCGGTGACGCGCATACCGGCTATGTCGGTGTTCCCGTCCACCCCCGAGGTATCGATCGGATACGACTCGAAGACCGACAGTGTGTCGAACAAATTGCCTGTCCCTACGGCAGATTGAATCGCGCCGAGTCCGACATAGTGATGATCGAGCAGGGCTGTCTGCTCGCCTTGTAGTCGCGCGAGCAGCTGTGCACACGTCTCGTCCGGATCCAGTTGCACGCGGACAGGCAATGTGTTGATCAGCAGCCCCATCATGTTTTCCACACCAGGCAATTCAGGTGAGCGGCCCGACACTGTGACGCCGAAGACTACGTCTTCGCGGGAAAGCATTCGAGACAACAGGACACCCCACGCCGCTTGGATCACCGTGTTCATCGTGATCCCGCTCCGCTGGACGAGCGCACCGAGTCCGTCGAGGACCGAATCGGGCAGATCGACGGTGACCTCTTCGGGTACCACCTGATCGGCGGTCGGCGTCGAAGCCGCCAACAACGTCGGCTCGTCGACGCCTTCCATGGCGTCCTCCCAGACCGCGAGCGAGGTCTCGATGTCGCGGTGCGCCAACCATTCCAGATAGGTGCGGTACGACGGAGTCTGGGGCTGATCGGCCGGGACGCTCTCGACCGGGAGACTGTCGTCCGCGTATCTCATCAGCAGTTCGCGTACCAGCAACGGCATCGACCAACCGTCGAGAACGATGTGATGGTTTGTCACCACCAACACGCACCTCGTCGGCGAGGTTCGCAGCAACGTCAGCCGAAGCAGTGGCGGCGAGGCGAGGTCGAAGGGTGCGCTGCGATCCTCGTCGAGGCGGCGCTCCAGCTCTGCTTCGGTTGCCGATCCGCAATCACTCAGGTCGACCTCGGTCCAGGGAATCATTGCATCGTCGACAATCAACTGCACCGGTAGGCCGTGTGCGTCGTAGACGAACGCTGCACACAGATTCGGGTGGTTTGCCAGTAGTCCGGCAGCAGCGCCGCGCAAACGCTCGGAATCAACCGCTCCTTCCAGCTCGACGCACAACTGCGCTGTGTAGACGTCCGTCGACGTGGCCGCCAGTGAGGCATGGAACATCAGCCCGGCCTGAAGGGGCGACACCGACCAGACATCGTGCAATCCGGGGAAGTCGTTCTCCCAGCGTTCGATCTGTTGTTGGGCGACCGAGACCAGGGGAATGTCCGACGGCGTCAGACCGCCCGCATCAGGTCGCGATGCGTGCGCGGTGAGTCCGTCGAGCGCACGACGCCACAGTTCCGCGAACTCCGCGATGTCAGACCTGTCGAGCACTCCGCGGGGAAAGGTGAAAGATGCTGTCAGGCAGGGCCCGTCGACATGGTCCTCAACCGCCGCGTTGATGTCGATCACGGACGCCACAGGCATGGACCGATTCTGGGTTCCGCCGAGCTTTCGATTGCCCTCCACCGGCAGCCAGTCCTGTGTTCCGTCAGAGGAGCTGATCCGGCCCAGATAGTTGAAACTGATCTGAGGAGAACGGAATCGGCCGAGTGGTTCGCTCCCGCCCGACAGGTAGCGCAACATCCCGAATCCGATTCCATGATCGGGGATCGCACGCACGTATTCCTTGACGGCTTTGAGAGCCCGTCCGGCGTCGGCGCCACCTGCCAGCGCGTCGTCGACGTCGAGTCCGCCGAGGTCCACGCGCACCGGGTAGAGCGTGGTGAACCAACCAACGGTGCGCGCGAGGTCTGCGCCAGGAACCGCTCCTTCCTCGCGGCCGTGTCCTTCGAGCGTGATCAGGGCGGCAGCGGTATCCATACCGCGGCGTCGTCGCCACTCGATCGAGGCCAACGCAACAGCAGTGAGGAGTCCGTCGTTCACGCCGGCGTGGAATGCCGCAGGAACCGTGGTGAGTAGGTTCGTGGTCACCGGAGGCGGGATGTCCACTGTGACGGTGTCGACCGTGCCGTCGACGTCGATCGTGGGATCGATTGGGCGCGAACCGATCAGCGGGTCATCGCCGTCAAGGATCGTTTTCCACATGTCCCGTTCGACGCCCCGGTCGCCCACGTGCTCGACAAGCCCGTGCGCCCATCGCCGGAACGACGTTCCGATCTGTGGCAGTTCGGGCGTGACACCGGCCCGGAGTTGTGCTGTCACCGTCGCCAGGTCGGTGACCAGAATGCGCCACGAGACGCCGTCGACAACCAGGTGATGAATCACCACAAGTAGTCGGCCCCGCTGGTTCGACAAGTCGGGTTTGTCGACCAGGTCGAACCAGATCACGCGCACCATGTCGGCCGCGGCGGCATCCAAGCTGTCGGCAGCGGCCTCGAGCTCTCCCGACGCCAAGGCCCTGAAACGTTCGTCGTCCACCGAACCGACAGCTACTCGATGGATCAGTCCTTCGGCCGAGATCGAGCCGGGTGGTAGGACTTCCATGACCCGGTCACTCTCGCCCAAGCGCGCTCGAAGCATTCCGTGGCGGTCCAGCAACACCTGGAGACCACGGACAAGGAGATCCTGGGTGAGATCAGCGGGAGCTGTCAGCAAGAGCGCCTGGGAGAACCGTTTCAATTCGCCGCCACGCAGCCCGCCACTGCTGCGGTCGAGCATCCACTGCGCCACCGGGCTCAGTGGAACAGTTCCGACAGCGGATCCGGGTAGCTCCACGAGCACATCAGGACCGTCCTGCTCCACGTGCGCCGACTCGGCAAGCGCAGCAACAGATTTGTGGTCGAATACGTCTCGGGGCGAGATGATCACACCAGCATCGCGAGCGCGGGCCACCAATTGGATGGACATGATGCTGTCTCCGCCGAGCTCGAAGAAGGAATCGTGCACTCCTACGGTGTCCAGGCCGAGAACCTGCGCGAACAGAGCGGCAAGAAGATTCTCGGTTTCCGTTCGCGGTGTCCGGTCGGGTGTGGCCGTGGACGAGAAATCGGGTGCGGGAAGCGCTGCGCGGTCCAGTTTTCCGTGAACCGTCAGCGGAAGTGCGTCGAGCACCACCACCGCCGCAGGCACCATATACGACGGCAGACGCTTGCCTGCATGCGCGAGGACGTCTCGCGGATCGACACTCGCTCCGCGATCGGGAACCACGTATCCGATCAACCGATCCCTGCCGTTCAACCGATCCCTGCCGTCGCCGTTCCAGACGCCCGTCACCGCCTGGGCCACGCGCGGGTGCGTCTGCAGTGCCACCTCGACTTCCCCGAGTTCGATGCGGAACCCACGGACTTTCACTTGGGCATCGGTGCGCCCGAGATACTCCAGCTGTCGGTCGGGCGTCCACCGCACGCGATCGCCCGTGCGATAGATCCGCGTTCCCGGCGCACCGAAGGGATCTGCGACAAACTGCGAGGCGGTCAACGGGGATCGCCGGTGATAGCCGCGAGCGAGAGCCGGTCCGGCAAGATACAACTCTCCCGCGACACCTACCGGCACCGCTCTCAGACGCGAGTCCAGCACTACCTCGCTGAATCCGCGAGTAGGTGCGCCGATGGTGACCGGGTCGTTCGGAGCCAGTGCCGCACTGATGCTCGACACCACAGTTGCCTCGGTAGGACCGTAGGCGTTGAACATCTTTCTGCCCGGCGCCCAGCGGGCCACCAATTCCGGCGGGCAGGCCTCCCCACCTGTCACGACACAACCGACAGTGGTGAGTCCGTCTGGGGCGACGGACGCCAAAGCCGCCGGAGTCACAAAACAATGGGTGACGCGCTCGCGCTCCAGTAACGCCGCCAGCTCCGACCCGCCGTAGACGGTCGGTGGCACGATCACCATCGTGGATCCCGCACCAACGGCCAACATGAGTTCGAGAACCGAAGCGTCGAAACTCGGCGAAGCGAAGTGCAGAGTTCTGGATCGGGTCGTGGCGGCGAATGTCTCGCGCTCCTGGAGAGCAAAGTTGCTCAACCCGCGATGAGTGACCGTCACACCCTTGGGTGTTCCCGTTGATCCCGAGGTGTAAATCAGATAGGCCGGATTGTCGATTCGAATCCGTGCCTTCCGATCCTCGTCGGTGACTTTCGATGGCGAGTACGCCCACAGCCGTTCCTCGAAACCGGCATCGTCGAGGACCAGCCACGGCACGAGGCCGGACAATGCTGCGTGGTGAGCTCGGGTCGTTATCCCCCACGCTGCACCGGAGTCGCCCAGCATGTACTCGATACGTGCAGCAGGAAGTCCCGGGTCCACGGGAAGGAATGCTGCACCTGTCTTGGCAATGGACCACACCGCCAGAACGGACTCGACGGAGCGTGGGAGACACATCGCCACCACCGTTTCGGGAGCCACTCCGGATTCGATCAGCATGCGGGCCAATCGATTCGACTGTGCGTCTAGTTCGAGATAGGTCACTTCACGTTCCTCGAACACCAGCGCGACGGCGCCGAGATCCTGGGCGGTCGCCATATCTGTTGCTGTCGTGAGCAAATCGGGAAGGGTCTGAACAGCGGTGGAGATCACACCTCGCACGGGTACCAGTTCGGCTGACTCACGGGCGTCGAGGATATCGATATCTCCGATCCGCGATTGCGGATCCGTGGTGACGTACTCGAGAATCCGTTGCAGGCGGTCGACGAAGCTCCCCACTGTTTCCTCGTCGAAAATATCTGCGGCATATCCGAATTCAGCACGAATACCATCCGATTCACCGGCGGTGCCAGTGTTCTGCGCCACCGTCAACTGCATATCGAAGGTGATGGTGTCGATCTCGACACCCACGTCGGTCACCTGCAGGTCGGGAAGTTCCAGTGTCGGTCGCTCGATGTCTTGGAACTCCAACATGACTTGAAACAGGGGCGAGTATGCCGTCGAACGTGAAGGATTCACTATCTCGACGACTCGTTCGAACGGCACGTCCGCATGAGTGAAGGCGCTCAGATCTACGTTTCGGACCTGGTCGAGGAACTCCCCGAAAGTCGCGCCGCGGTCCACTGCAGTGCGCAAGACCAACGTGTTGACGAACATGCCCACCAGGTCGTCGAGTTCGCGCTCCCCACGCCCGGCGATCGGAGTTCCGACGGCTACGTCCTCCTCATCGCTGAGCCTCGCCAGCAGCACTGCCAAGGCTGCGTGCACAACCATGAAGACGGTGGCGTTGTGTTTGCGCGACAGGGCAACCACACCGGCATGAACCTCCGGACTGAACTCGAACCGAATCCGTCCGCGTCGAAGCGAACGCACATCACCGCGCGGACGATCGGTCGGAATGTCGAGAACTTCCGGTGCACCCGCAAGATTCTCGACCCAATAGGCGAGCTGTTTCGAGATCAAAGACCGAGAGTCGGATTCCGAACCCAACCAACCACGTTGCCACAACGCATAGTCGGCGTACTGGATCTCGAGCGGCGCCCACCGAGGAGCCTCGCCGCTCACACGGGAGGTGTATGCGCTCATGAGATCTCGGGCCAGCGGTACCGTGGAGAATCCGTCGGCGGCGATGTGGTGAATCACGATCACCAGGACATGCGAGTGGACCTGGTCGTCTCGCCGCAACAAGGTGGCGCGCATCGGGACCTGCTGCAGGACGTCGAAACCATCCGAAACGATCTGCCGGCAACGCTCGCGCAGCTCTTCCTCTCCCTGCACAAGTATCGGTGCAAGATCCGATACCACCTGTGAGGTAGACATGATCACTTGACGCGGGCCGTCGTCAGTGAGAGGAAAAACAGTGCGCAAGGACTCGTGCCGCTCGACGACGTCGACAAATGCCGCGTGAAGTGCACTCAGATTCACTGAGCCGTCGAGCCTCAACGCGCACGCGACGTTGTAGGCGGCGGACTCGGGGTCGAACTGATTCGCAAACCACATTCGCTCCTGCGCCGGCGAAAGTGGGATATCCGTCGTCGCACCCCGCGGCCTCAACGCCGGCTTGGCCCCCTCTCCTCCGCGACACTGCGCCAACTCGGCCAGCGCTGCAACGGTAGAAGCATCGAAGACGTCGCGGATGTCGATCCGTTCGCCGAGAACAGAATTCGCTCGCGCAACCAACCTGACTGCACTCAGAGAGTTCCCACCAAGGGCAAAGAAATCGTCGTACACGCCCACCGTCGACGTTCCCAACAGATCATCGAAGATTGCGGCAACCGTCTCCTCGACCGGCGTTCGCGGCGCAACATACTGCAGCGATCGAGGTTCGAAGTTGACGTCCGGGAGGGCTTTACGATCCAACTTCCCATGCACCGTCACCGGAAACTCCCCCAACACCACCACCACCGACGGCACCATGAACCCCGCAAGAGACCTCCGCACCCCCTCCAACACCACCACCTCATCGACCACCGCCCCCACCTCACCCACCACAAACCCCACCAAAAAATCCCCACCCACACCCGACCGCAACACCACCACCGCACCAGCCACCCCCACCTGAGCAGCCAACACCGCCTCCACCTCACCCAACTCCACCCGCTGCCCCCGCACCTTCACCTGAAAATCCGTGCGCCCCAAAAACTCCAACACCCCACCACACCCCCACCGCACCACATCCCCCGTCCGATACACCCGAGCACCCACCACCCCCGACACCGGATCCGCCACAAACCGACCCACCGTCAAATCCACACGACCCTCATACCCCCGAGCCACCTGCACCCCACCCACATACAACTCCCCCACCACACCCACCGGAACCGGCCGCAACCGCGAATCCAACACCAACACCCGCGTATTCCACACCGGCCGACCAATCGGAACACCCACCCCCACAACACCATCCACCACATGAAACGTCACATCCACCGACGCCTCCGTCGGCCCGTACAAATTCACCAACTCCGCACCACACACCCCCGCAAACCGCCCCGCCAACACCGACGACAAACCCTCACCCGACACAAACACCCGACGCACACTCGAACACCCCACCACCACCGAAGGCTCCCCCACGAACACCTCCAACATCGACGGCACAAAATGCACCACCGACACCCCCCACCGCTCGATCACACTCACCAAATACACCGGATCACGATGCCCACCCGGATCCGCCACCACCAACCGCGCACCCACCATCAACGGCCAAAACAACTCCCATACCGACACATCGAACGACACCGGCGTCTTCTGCAACACCACATCCCCCACACCCAACGGAAACTCCCCCTGCATCCACAACAACCGATTCACCACCCCCGCATGCGAAACCACCACCCCCTTCGGACGACCCGTCGACCCCGACGTGAACATCACATAGACCGCATGCTCAGGCAACAACACCCCCAACCGATCCCCCACCCCCACCGGATCACCCGAAAACCCCGAAACATCAACACAACCCACATCAACAAACCCCACCCCCACCGGCAAACACCCACCATCACCACCCCGCGACAACACCACCACCGGATCCACCACCCCCACCACAAACCCCACCCGCTCCACCGGCGCACCCACATCCACCGGAACAAACACCCCACCAGCCCGCACCACCGCAAACACCGCCACCAACAACTCCACCGACCGCGACAACACCACACACACCCGCGACTCCGGACCCACCCCCAACGAAATCAACAACCGCGCAAAACGATTCACCCGAACATCAAACTCACCCCACGACAACACCACCCCACCACACACCAACCCCCCACCACCCACACCAGCAAACCGACCATCCAACACATCCACCAACGTCAAACCCCCCACCGCAACCCCCACACCATCCCAACCACCCACCACCAACCCACGCTCGGGCGCACCCAGAATCTCCGTATCACCCACTGGGGCAGTTGGATCCGATACGACGGACCGCAGTAGGCGGACGAAGCGCTCCCCGAATTCGGTGACTGTGGTGCGCTCGAAGATATCGGAGGCGTAGGTGAAGGCGGCGTCGAAACCCACCGGGATTCCGTCCTTGCCACGCTTTTCGGAGAGCGACAATTGCAAGTCGAATTTGGCGACACCGATGTCGACTGAAACAACATCGACACCGAGTCCTGGTAGTTCGAGGTGAGGATCTGCGGTGTTCTGAAATTCCAACAGAACCTGGAAGAGCGGTGAATGAGATGGTGAACGCTCCGGAGCAACTGCATCGACGACTCGCTCGAACGGCACCTCGGTTTGCCCGAACGCTGCCAGATCAACTTCGCGAGTTCGTGAAAGGATTTCCTCGAAAGTCGCGGCGGTATCAACGGCGGTTCGCAGGACGACCGTGTTGACGAACATCCCGACCAGATCGTCGAGGACTTGCTCGGCGCGCCCTCCTACCGGAGTGCCGATCGCTATGTCCGGCGAGGCGCTCAGCCGTGCCAACAGAACGGCCAGCACTGCGTGCATCACCATGAACGGTGTCGCGTTGTGATTCCGAGCGAGTTCGAGGAGGTCACTGTGCACGTCTGCGGGCACCGAGAATCGGACCGATTCACCGCGCATGGATCGTTCCGCCGGCCTCGGTCGATCCAGCGGAAGGTCGATCACGTCAGGTAGACCGGACAGGGTGGACGTCCAGTAGTCCAACTGCTTCGCCTGGAGCGTGTCCGGATCGGCGTCACTGCCGAGCAGTTCGATCTGCCATTGGCTGTAGTCGGCGTACTGCACAGGCAAAGGCGGCCAGTCCGGTGCCCGACCGGCAGCCCGCGCCGCGTAGGCGCGGGTCAGGTCGCGGGCCAGCGGCTCGAGTGATGCTCCATCCGCCGAAATATGGTGAACCACCAACGCGAGGACGTGAACGTCCCGAGTGATTCGAAAAAGGGAGCCGCGCACGGGCACGTTCGCGCTCACGTCGAACCCCTCGCGAGCGAGATCGGCGACGCGCCTGTCCAAGGCTTCCTCGTCAACGGATACTTCCCACGCCATCTCCGACGTCACACGTTCCGAAGGAACCACGACCTGATGTGGACCGTCGACCGACGCCGGGTAGACGGTGCGAAGCGATTCATGTCGATCGACAACATCTCCCATCGCGAGTTTCAGCGCAGCCACATCCAACGCCCCTGACAGTCGGACCACCATCGGGATGTTGTAGGCCGGGGACGACGTGTCGAACTGATTGACAAACCACAGGCGTTGTTGCGCCAGAGACACCGGAATCTTGTCCTTGTACGAATGTGTCTGCAGGATTGGACGCTTCGAACGCGAGGGATCAACGCCGGAGGACTTCGCGTCACGCACGTGGAGAGCCAGTGATTCGATCGTCGGTGCTTCGAACAAAGTCCGCACCCCGAAATCGATTGCTTCAGCGGCATTGACTCGTGCGATCAGCTTTGTGGCGATCAGTGAGTTCCCACCCAGCTCGAAGAAGTCGTCACCCGCACCCACCGCCTCAGCACCTAGAACGTCGGCAAAAATCTCGGCCAGCAGTAGTTCTTCGGCGCCCTCGGGCGGGCGAAAGTTGTCCGACCGAGCATCGAACCGAGGTGCCGGTAAGGCAGCGCGATCGACCTTTCCCGATGGAGTTACCGGCAACTCGTCGAGAAGAACAAAGGCCGCAGGAACCATGTACGACGGCACACGGCTCGCGGCGTACTGCGTCAGATCGGCCGTCGAGAGCGCACTTCCGCCGGCAGGCACGACGTACGTGGTAATCATCGTTGTACCGGAGGGAGCCGCACGCGCCACGGTAACTGCATTCTCGACCTGCGGACACGACTGCACGACGCTGTCGATTTCCCCGAGCTCGATACGGAATCCGCGAACTTTCACCTGGAAATCGCTGCGGCCGACGTACTCGAGTGCACGGCCACGGCGCCGCCGCACCAAGTCCCCCGTTCGATACATCCGCCGGCCCGGGAGACCGAACGGGTCGGCCACGAATCGTCCTGCGGTCAACGCATACTTCCGGTGATATCCGCGTGCGAGCGCGTCTCCCGAGATGTACAGCTCGCCCACAACACCGTCGGGGACGGGGTGCAATCGCTGATCGAGCACGATCTCCTCGAAACCGCGGAGCGGACCGCCCACTGTGATGTTCTCCGACGACACCATCGGCTCGCCGATGTTCGACATGACGGTGGTCTCGGTCGGCCCGTAGGCATTGCACAGCCGTCGGCCGGGAGCCCACCGCTGCACAAGATCCGGCGGACAGGCCTCACCACCGACCACCACGTCGCCGAAGTCCGAAAGGCCCTCGGGCGAAACTGTTCCGAGCGCCGCAGTAGTGACAAAACCATGCGTGACACGCTGGGATTCGAGGAAGCGAGACAGCTCGTCACCGCCGTAGATCGTGCTCGGTACAATCACCATGGTCGCTCCGGCCCCGAAAGCCAGCAGGTATTCGAAAATCGAGGCGTCGAAACTCGGGGTCGAGAAGTGCAATGTTCGCGCATCCTGGGTCGCACCGAACCGCGAACGCTGTTCGGCAGCAAGCGCTTCCAGTCCACGATGCGATACCGTCACCCCCTTGGGGAGTCCGGTGGAACCCGAAGTGTAGATCACGTATGCGGGATTGTCGGGCCGGATCGGGTGCACCCGATGGACGTCGGAGATGGAGCGCACGGACAGCCGTGCAAGTCGGCCACGGAACTCAGCGTCGTCGATTGCTATCCAGGAAATCGAATCCGGCAAACGATGAAGTTCGGAAACGACCGTGAGCCCCAGTACGGCGCCGGAATCGTTCAGCATGAAGCGAACACGTTCACCCGGATAGGTCGGATCCACCGGCACGAATGCCGCGCCGGCTTTGGTCACCGCCAACATCGCGACAACCGATTCGATCGAACGCGTCAAACCCAGCGCCACACTGTTTTCCGGACCGATGCCGCGGTCGATCAAGACTCGGGCCAACTTCGACGAACGATCGTCGAGTTCTCGATACGTCAACTCGCCATCGAGATACGACAGGGCCACGCCGTCGGAGTGTGTGCGCGCCGCACCGTCGAACAGTTCGGCCAGGGTGCGGTGCGAAGCGCGAGGGTCACTGCGGACAGGCTGCATCGCGGATCGCTCGTCGTCGGACAAGATGTCGATGTCGCCGACCATCATTGCCGGATCTGTGGTGACGGATTCCAGGACGCGCGCGAACCGCAAACCGAGGCCACGTGCCGTCTCGGCGTCGAACAGATCGGTGGCAAACGCGAGCGTCACCGTGATTCCGGACGGCGTACCCACCTCGTCGAACAGTTCGACTGCAGACACTCCGAGATCGAAGCGGCCGAGGTCGGGAGGGTGCTCGTCAGCGCTGGCGACGGACTCGAACGTCACCTGTATCACCGGCGCATACGCAGGTACATCCTCCACCTCGAGCGACTGCGCCACCTGCTCGAGCCGTATCCCACTGTGCGGCAGCGCATTACTTCGGACCTCGACGACACTGCCCACGAGCGCCGTGAACGGCGTCTCCAGATCGATGCGACTCCGGATGGCAACGATGTTCGTGTCGGATCCCGTCGGCGTACCGATTACCACGTCCGAAGCCCCGGACAATCGGCTCACCACTAGCGCGAAGCCCGTATGTAGGACCGCGCGTGTGTCCGTCCCGAGATCACTTGCCATTTCTGTAATCCGCGCGTGGGTGTCTGCGGCGATCACGACCTCAACCTGTGCACTGTCCAGCGATTGCGTTGCAGGCCTTGGTCGATCGAAGGGAAGTTGCAAAAGTTCGGGCGCCCCGGTGAGCTCATGTCTCCAATACTCGAGGTGCCGCACTTCGCGTTGTCGTCGCTCGCCCTCCCGGGCCGTCGGGCCGTGAATGTCTGCGAGCTCGGCACCGGAATCAGACGCGATCAACTCTTCCAGCAAGCCGACAAAATTCCGGTGGTGCTCGCGTAAACCCGCCTCCTCGTATCGGATCGGGTTTGCCCGGAAGTCGACACGCAGCCTGTCGCCGCTCGGATACACGTTGACCAGAAGGTCTTCCACCGGCCCGGAGGTGACGATGTGATACTCCCCAACCACCTCGCCCAACTGCACCTCCTGGCGAAACAGCATGACGTTGACCATGGGCCCGGCATATGAGTCTTCGCCTTCCAGACCGCTCGTCACGCCTGCGTCCCGACGGATGTCGTCGAGGCTGCAGCGCTGGTGCCGCAATGCACCCATGAGCTCATGCTGGACCTGGGCGAAGAGTTCACCGACGGTGTCGACGGCGGCGACACTGATGAGCAGCGGCGCGACGTTCACCATCATGCCGCCCGAGTCCCGCAACACCGCCGTAGTCCGTCCGGACATCGGAACATGAATCTGGACAGTCTCTTTCGCCGTCATTCGCGAGAGGTACAACGCGAGCGCAGCGACGACCGTTGCAGCGTGGTTCTCGGATTCGTGGAGAAGGGCACAGCTCCGGTCCGACATCAGTGTGCTTTCGAGTCGGCTCTCGATGTGTGCGGGCCCAGAAGCCTCCGCCAAGCTGGATCCGGCACCGACTGTATTGCGCCCTGCCCAGTACTCACGATCGGCAGCGAATCGATCCGACTGTCTGTACCGCTCGTCGATGTCGTACAGCGTGCGCAGTGTCGCGGCACGACTCGGCTGCAGATCTTTTCTCGCCGCCGAGGCCGAGTACCGATGCGCAATGCGGTTCATCATGGTCATGGCACCGAAACCGTCGAGCGCGACATGATGGATACGGCTGTACCACAGATAGTGCGCGTCACCCACGCGCAGCACAGCGGTCGCGACGATTCCGTCGACTGCCAGGTCGAGCTGCGTCCGGCAATCTCGACGCATCCACTCGCGCGCAGCCTCGAAGGGATCCTCGGTCCAGCGGAAGTCGACCAAACCGACCGAGATTTCGGCCTTCTCGTCCACGTACTGCATCGGCTGACCATCGACCTCGATCACTTTGAGCATGGGAGATTGAAACTCGTAAGCAACTGCCCGCGTTTCGCGATCCAGTAATTCGACGTCGAGTTCGCCGCGCAACTCCACGTAGTGCGCTATCAGAATCGGGACTTCGGGATCGAATTGCTGAGCGAACCAGGTTGCCCGTTGGGCGGCCGAGAGCGGGAAGAGGGTCTCATCGAAAGGGTCGGTCCGTCCTACCTCGAGAGGTTTCACAGCGCCCCGCCCCGCATGATCTCCGCGGCCGCCGAGTGCGTAGCCGCGTCCGAATCAACAGCGCGAAAGCAAGAGGCTGATCGCGCCTCTCAAGCAGTCGTACCCAGAATCGGCAAGCACATGCACGGACCACCAGGTGATGTCACGTACGTATCGCTCATGTTTCACGTGCCCGATATGCACTAAAAGTGTGAATGTGTCCCGTCACCTCGGTAATGTCCCACTCCGAGACGACACATCCCCCGAGGGGAGCAGGCGCATGGACATCACCACCATTACCGACGTGATACGCCGACCACCGGATCGCCCAGGGGACGTGTGGCGTCCCGGCGACGCCTGGCTCGCGGGAGGAACGTGGCTGTTCTCAGCGGAACAACCCGACACACGTCGACTCGTCGACCTCACCGCGCTCGGGTGGACACCACTGGAGGTCGGCGCGACTCATTTCCGTGTCGGAGCTACGTGCACCGTTGCCGAACTGTATGCGTTTGTCTCGCCGGACAATTGGCGTGCGAGTCCACTTATTCGCGTCAGCTGCGAGTACTTCCTCTCGTCTTTCAAGGTGTGGAATTCGGCCACCGTAGGCGGCAACATCTGTATGTCGCTTCCCGCCGGACCGATGATCACCCTGGCAGTTGCACTCGAGGCTACTTTCACGCTGTGGGCCACCGCCGGAACAGTGAGGACCGTCGACGCGTGCGACTTCGTGACCGGTGACCACCAGAATGTCCTGGAGCCGGGCGAAGTTCTTCGGAGCATCGAGTTCCCGGTGCACGCGCTCACCAAACGCCACGCCCACCGCCGCTTCAGTCTCACGCACCTCGGCCGTTCGACGATCTTCATGATCGCGACGCAGACTCCGGGAGCCGACGACTTTCACCTCACCATCACCGCCGGCACTACGCATCCGATCCGGCTGACGTTCGACGCGATGCCGGACGAGCACTCTCTGCGACGAGCGGTCGACTCCATTTCGGCCGACAGTTGGTTCGACGATCCCAACGGAACCCCCGACCACCGCCTGCACCTCGCCCGTCACTACGCCGACGAGCTCCGAATCGAACTCACGGGGAGCCAGTCATGAGCTACACGGTGAACGACCGGAAGTTCGACGAGGAACCGTTCCCAGGACAGTGTCTCCGGACGTTTCTTCGACACCTCGGACACCACGGGGTGAAGAAGGGTTGCGACGGCGGGGACTGCGGGGCGTGCACAGTGTGGCTCGACGGAGCGCCGATACACAGCTGCATCACGCCCGCCTTTCGCGCCGACGGTCGCGCGGTGACCACGATCGAGGGACTCGGTACGCCCGAAGATCTCCATCCGATTCAGCAACAGTTCCGGGATGCACCCGGCTTTCAGTGTGGGTTCTGCACCGCCGGAATGATCATGACCTCCGCGGCGCTCACCGACGCGCAGAAAGAAGACTTGCCGCGAGCGCTCAAGGGAAACCTGTGCCGCTGCACCGGTTACCGATCCATCGAAGACGCGGTCAACGGTGTCGGCGCTGTCGAAGTTGCCCTCCCCGGACAGGCGGTCGGGACCAGCGTCGGGGCGCCGGCGGCCACCGACGTCGTGACCGGCCGAGCCGAATACACTATGGACACCGCGATCGACGGCATGCTGCACCTGAAAGTGCTGCACTCGCCCCACGCGCATGCACGCATCACCTCCATCGACACCACCGAGGCGCTCGCCGTCCCCGGTGTCCATCGCGTGTACACCTGGAAAGACGTGCCGCGCAAGCTCTTTACAACGGCAATTCATACCGACCACCTTGTTGATCCGGACGACACGTACATCCTCGACAACGTCGTGCGGTTCGTGGGTCAGCGGGTGGTGGCCGTCCTCGCCGACTCCGTCGTCGCTGCGGAAGAAGGCCGTCGGAAGGTGAAGGTCGATTACGAGATCCTGCCTTCCGTGTTCGATCCGGAAGAGGCCATGGCCGACGGCGCTCCAGCCCTGCACGGATCCGACGATCCCTTTGTTCGAGATCCCGAGCACAACATCCTGCTCGAACTTCACGGTCACGTGGGCGACGTCGAGGCCGGGTTCGCCGAGGCCGACGTCATCCACGAAGGCACCTACTTCTCGCCGCGAGTGCAGCACGCACATCTCGAGACGCACGGTTCGATTTCATGGATGGAAGACGGACGCCTTCACGTTCGCACGAGTTCGCAGTCCCCCTCCATCGCCAAGGTCAAACTCGCCCATCTCTTCGACCTCCGCCCGGATCAGCTGCGCGTGTTCTGCAAACGCGTGGGCGGCGGGTTCGGAGGAAAACAGGAAGTGATCAGCGAAGATCTGGTGGCGCTCGCCACCCTGGACACCGGTCGTCCCGTCTGCCTCGAATTCACCCGAGAAGAAGAGTTCACCACCGCGTCACCGCGTCATCCGATGAAACTCACAATCAAGCTCGGAGCAAAGTCGGACGGGACACTCACCGCGTTCCACTATCGCAACGTCTCGAACACCGGTGCATACGGAAACCACGGCGGGGAGACACTCTTTGCCGGCGGCGCGGCAGTCTCGCTCTATCGCTGTGCGAACAAGAAGTTCGATGCGTATTCCGTGTACACCAATAACGTCCCGAGCGGCGCTTTGCGTGGGTACGGGATGACTCAACCGGCCTTTGCCGTGGAATCGGCCATGACCGAATTGGCCATCGCGCTGAACATGGATCCGCTCGAACTGCGTCGACGCAATATCGTCCGACCTGGCGATTCGCTCGTCGCACTCGAAGACGGCCCGGACGACGTGATCTTCACCGAAGACGGACTGGGGCAATGCATCGATCTGATCGACGCGGCATTGAAGCGCCAACCGGTTCCCTCGCTCGGAGACGATTGGCTGATCGGCACCGGTACCGCCAGTTCACTACATGAGACCGCGCCACCCACCGAGCACATTTCCGAGGCTTGGCTCACCCTCGGCGAAGACTGTGTATACGAACTTGCCATCGGCACAGTCGAATTCGGTGAGGGAACTTCTACCGCCCACGTGCAGATCGCCGCGAATCAGCTGGGCACAACACCGTCACGTGTACGAATCATTCAGTCGGACACCGACCGAACCGGTTTCGACACAGGCGCTTTCGCCAGCGCCGGCCTGTTTGTCGCTGGGAACGCGGTACTTCGCGCGTCGAATGCGCTCCGCGATCGATTACTGGCCTTCGCCGCACATCACACCGGCGTCTCGATTGACCAGTGCTCGATGGACGACGACAAGATCGTCTGCGGTAGTACTCGATTAACACTGCAAGAGGTACTCGAGGCTGCACGCCCGCGCGGGATCCGATTCACCGAAGCACGGAAAGCGTACGGGTCGCCGCGCAGCGTGGTGTCCAACACTCATGGCTTCCGGATCGCCGTCCATCGCATCACCGGCGAGATCCGCATCCTCTACAGTGTCCAAGCCACCGACGCTGGGGTGATCATCAATCCGGCGCAGGTGCGGGGACAGATCGAAGGTGGCGTCGCCCAGGGCATCGGCTTCGCACTCACCGAGAACTTCCACGTAGACGCAAACGGCGCGATTATGAACCCGAATCTACGTAACTACCGGATCCCGACCTATGCGGATGTCCCACGCACCGACGTGATCCTCGTCGAGTCATCAGACTCCGTCGGCCCACTCCGCTCCAAGGGCATGGCGGAGTGCTGCATCAATCCGGTTGCCCCTGCTTTGGCGAACGCACTGCAGGATGCCACCGGGTCACGATTCCGGTCACTACCGCTCACCCCGGAACGCATCTACTCAGGCCTGAACCGATGACCGCGAACACGTCGGCGGACAGCGCCGCGACGGTCATCATCGGCCAGCGAGTGCGTGCCGGACTGGAGAAAGAATTCGAGGTCTGGCAGAAAGATCTCAACCGGGCGGCCGCAGATTATGCAGGCTTCCTCGGGGCAGAAATCACGGCTCCGACGCCCACCCAACCTGATTGGGTGATCGTGTACCGATTCGACTCCATCGCTCATGTTCAGGCGTGGATCAACAGCGCGACGAGGCAGGACTACCTCGACAGCGGTCGTCAGTTCTTCGACGGCCCGGCCACGCAGCAGGTAGTGAGCGGCGGGATCAGGCCTCCGGACCCACTGCTGACTGTCGTAGTGACGCACCGAGTAGGTGACGACAGTATCGACGAGTTCCTTGCCTGGCAGGATCGCCTTCGGGAGGTGGAGAGTGCTTTCGACGGATTCCGCGGCACCGAACTGTTTCGCCCAGTCGACGGTGTGCAGGATGAGTGGACCCTGCTGTATCGCTTCGACAATGCTGCCCATCTCGACACGTGGCTGACTTCCCCTGAGCGACAACAGCTTCTCGCCGAGGGTCGCAAGTTCCACGACTTCGAACTGCGAACCGTGGACAATTCGTTCGGCAGTTGGTTTGCCTTCGACGAGAACGGAAACGAGGCCCCTCCACCTTCGGAGACAAAAACCTCGATCGCGGTCTGGGTCGGTCTCTACCCGACTGTCGTCTTGCTAACTTTGGCGCTGTCACCGCTGAAGCTGCCACTCTGGCTCGGATTGTTGATCGGCAACCTGTTGTCGAGCTTCATCATGAGTTTCTTCACGATGCCGTACTACGTGAATCGGCTCCTGCACCGTTGGCTGCGTCCACCTCCGGGGATTCCTGTCGCAAAAACCAACGCGCAAGGGGTGGCGATCGTCGCTGCGGTGACCTTGTTCTGGGTGGTCGTCTTCTACCTGGTGACTACTCAGTTCTGGTCGCTGCCCTGAACTCTCCAGAACGCGAAATGCCAGCGTATGCACCGGGGCATGATTCTTCCCCGGTGCATACGCTGGCATTTCCAGTTATGGCCGTTCAGGCGGCCGTCGGTGGGCTGTTCCCGCCGATCGGATGCTGATACGGATCAACGGACATCGGTGGATAGAACACCGGCTTCCGATCCTGGCCGATCTCCACCCGCCATTCGGTGTGGTGCAGTGTCCGATGATGGTGACCGCACAACAAGATCAGGTTATCGAGATCCGTTGGGCCACCATCACCCCAGTGAACAATATGATGGGCATCGCACCACCCCGACGGAGTCCCACACCCTGGAAACGCACAACCGCCATCCCGAACCGCAAGAGCCCGCCGCTGCGGAACCGTCGCCGTTCTCGCTTCCTTGCCGCAGTCGAGCGGAACACCATTCTCATCCAACAGAATCCGGGTGACCGTGCAGTCGCAGGCCAACATCCGTGCGGTGTCGATGCTGATCGGACCCACCCAATCCGTCCACGCGAACCCCAACTCCTCGGTGGACGGCAACAGGTCTTTCAGAACTTTAAGGTCCGTCATGTCCTTGGCCGACGCGGTCACCGTGATGTGTGGTTTCAACCCGCCCTCGATTGGACCCAGCCCCGCCCGCTCGTACCGGCGCAGTAGTTCGCAAAACCCATCCGCACGCCGTAATGCCGGAGTACGCGTGTCCTTGACGCCGTCCTTCTCCGGTGTCGGAGCCGACAGGCTCGACAGCAACGTGATCAACCGTGCCCCGTTCACAGCATCCAAGTCACCCTTTACAGTGACACGCCCGTACAAGCCTTTCGACGCGTAGAACTCGTTACGCTCCGAATCCTCACCGACCGGAACACCGTCCTCACGCTTGCCGTACTGCTTCTCGATCCGCCGAATCGCCGCCCGCACCGCATCACAATCCGCGATGTTCTTCGACGCCAACCCCAACAGAATCCCGCGAGCCTTGTCCACATCCGCCAAAGTCATGTTCTTCGGCGGATGCTGACAAAACGACGCCACCTGCCGCGCCTTCAACGCATCCACGTCACCCCGATGAAACGCATCGCCGACAACGGGTTCGAGCATCAGCAACCGCGCTAACCCGACCAGCAGACTGCACTCACCGATCTCGAGATTCGTCGAACCGTGCAACCACTGCGCGATCGCTCGAAAACCCTTCCCGCCGAGAACCTCACGGGAAAACATTTCCACGATCAACAACACCATCCGCGACTGCAACTCGTGTCGGACACGCACCAGATCGAGAACCTCACTCTTGAGGCCCTCGCCATCCAGTTGCCACGCTTCCCGACTGTCCATACTCAAAGTTTAATCGAACATACTTTCGATAACCAGAGACAAAGCGGACAACTTCAAATGTTTCACCCTCGAGACCTATTGAAACAAAGCTACTTTCAATTCCACGCAAAGTGCGCTCATCGACCCCCGAGCGGCAGCGCTCCCCCACCGACGGGATAGGGCGGAAGCGTTCCTACAAGCGTCGGTGTCAGTGTGGTCGCAGACGGATCGGCACGACCGAGAGTGAATTTCCGAACTTCGGCACCCGTTCCGTTGTTGCCGCTGACGAGGAGATCCGCGCCGGTAGTCGTGCTCGTCGTGGCCACTCCCACACCCGACCCTGGAGCGGTGAACGGGTCGAACGCTGCAACCTCCCGAAATGCCACGTCCGTCGAATGGTGATCTGGACTCTCGAGGTACATCTCGGGTGCACCGTCGAGCCTGGATCCACTCGAAAAGACACGGATTGATCCTTCTCCTCCGAGCATGCCTGCCACTATCGACTTTGCGCCACCCTCGGCGCCGGCCACCCAACCCGTCGACAGAGACACCCCGTCGCGGTAGCCCTGATCGAATGCCAAGAACTGCGATGTCGTCACCGGACCATTCGTATGACCTGCGTGTTCATCCGAGTCGCCCTTCGCAGCCGCAGTCGGTTCGTACAGGTCGTAGCGGAACGTCTTGATCAACGACTCCTCGCCCGCACCCGGTGCGGTCACGATGCTCGCTCGACCGGAGTGACTGTCAACCATTCCGGTTGCGAACGTGACTCCGCTACTCGATCCCGGGTACGGCGAGAACGAACCGAATTCTGCGGGTGCGGACCTCTTGTCCGCCGGAAGGTCGGTGGAGTAAATCTTGACCTGCGACTCCATCCCCGGGCCCGACGCAACGATGATGTTGTCCGCCAATGCGTTTCCGTCGATATCGACGCCGCCGACGTTCACTCCGCCACGAAAACCCACATCGAAGGGGGCGAATCTTGCCAACTCGTCGGTGAACGGCACGCCGCCGACTGCGTTGTACGCCACCACTTCCGGAGCCGAGCCTGCACCTGTTCCAGCGACCAGATCAAGCACCATGTCTCCGTTCACGTCCGCCATCGCAACACTCGGGGTGCCTTCGAACGACGGGAAGGGCGTCACAGCGGTGATCAGTTTGTCGCCGTTGGCATCGAATATCTGCACCTTGGCGGGCACGCCGGCCGAACCAGGTATCGCGACGGCATACGTCGATACCTCGGGAATCACGCTGACGGTAGCCATCAAACCGTTGTCCTCGTGATTGAGTCGGTGGCAGTGAATCACAAAGGTTCCGGTGTACTCGGTGAACTTCGTTCGCAACGTCACTGACGCAGGCTCGAGAGCATTCTCATTCTCGTCAGTCACCGGAGCAGGCACGTTCACATTGTCGATCCCCCAGGGCTGAACCCCTGTCGTCGTCCCTGCGACGGGATCAACGACTTCCATCACTTGGAAGTCGTTCACGTGAATATGCATCGGGTGTTCGTCGTTGTTGAGGTTCGTGATCTTCCATTCTTCAACGGAATTCAGCCGCGGTTGAATCAGCGGGATGTTGGGGAACGTGTTGTCGGCGAATTCGTAGGTGAAGGCCTTCGGATCGCTGTTGCTGGCCTTCTCGTTTCCGAACCCACCGGACACTGTGAGGTTGCGGGTCACGTCGGGCGTCATCGCTGCTGTATCCACGAACGAGGTGTAGGTATCGAGCTTCTGTCCGAACTCGAAGGGAGTCGTCTTCCCTTCGCCCTCGTCTGGCGTCGCGCGGATCAACTGCTGAGTCGGGAACGTGAAGAATCCGTCCGCGTAACTGATCACCGACGGGTCGACGGTGACGGTTCCGAGTTCGGCGGGCGGATTGTCGGTACCGTTGTTGGTATAGAGAATGCCCGGATTGCTCTCCGGTTTCGCACCTTCCAGCGGTGGCATCTCCAGCACCAGATCGCCGGACTCCGGCATCGTCACGGCGATTGCATAGCGCGAGGCCGGCGGAATCACCAGCCTGGTTCCGTCCCCGTCCACGGGTGGCCTGACCTCGTCGAACGGGTTTCCGTCCTGCCCCACGATTGCGAACTTCGGATGGGTGCCGGTTGCGGTTTCCGTCAACGTAACCGGCATGTAGGCAAAGTCGCTGATGTTGGCAAGCACCCAGATCTCGGTCTGCCCCGGCTTCAGTTTCAGCGACGGCTGGAACTGACCGTTCACGGTGTACTGCACATCGCGTTGGTTGTCCGGTAGTGAGGGATCGGCCGGAACTCTCGTCGATTCACCCACGAAGCTCTGCAGATTGCCTGGAACGAATTGATTCTGTCCACGATGATTGGCCGGGGACAACGGTCCCGCGTACCAGTTGGTGAAATACTGCGCGCCCTCGGTAGTGTCCGAGAAATTCACCGGAGCAAGGCTCGGACGGTACGTCCCGTCGGCCAATTCCGTACCGGCGGGTGGCGTCAACGTACTGACGAATTGGGGCCAGTTCGCGTCGTTGAGCTGTCGGCCCTTTCCTTTGCGGTCGAATACGAAGTTGTACTGCAGTGCCATATCGCGAACCGGAACGTCGTTTGCCGTCACGACAGGCAAATTCCCGTCCGGCCGGCCGATTTCCAGTAGCCCGGCCAAGCCCATGTACGTCTGCTGGGCGGTGAGGGTGTGCCGGTGACTGTGGTACCAGTAGAGACCGTTCGGCATCGTCCCCGGAATCGCGTAGTCGTACACGTTTCCCTGGCCGGCGGGAATGTTGAGCAACACGTTGTCCGCGTTGCCGTCCGGACTCACGTGCACTCCGTGCGTGTGCAGATTCAGCGGAGCCGACGTCAGCGCCGGCGGATAGATCGGCACGTCCCCGCCCGCCGGTGTGAATGCCGGATCGTAGAAGTCCTCGATCGTGAGATCTTGCAAATCGTTGTCGTAATGAATGATCAATCGCTCTCCGGGATTGACGCGGAGAGTCGGCGCCGGATAGACGTCACTCGCCGAGGTCGATCCGTCCGACGCCGTACCGCGGATGACCTCGTACCCGAAGAGCAGAAAATTCGACACGGGCGCCGAAGCGGTATCGAGCGGAATCACTCCCTGATGAGCGGACAAGCGCACCTCGAGAACACCATCTCGGCTACTCAGTTTCACCGGCTCCCGGTAGTCGACGGCGGTTCCGTCCGAGCCGTAGTTGGCGCCCACCTCGGGCGCCGATTCAGCGGACGTACACGCGGCCAACGCCATCGTCATGGACACCACTACTGCTGCGGCTAACGACTTTCCTCGCAGTGCGATCACTGGTTTCCCCGTTCCATGGTGGCGTGAGATACGTCCGATCAGCGCTCATCAGCCTATCGAGAAAACATCGGCTGAACAGTACATTCACGACAAACTGCCCACCTAGTGCCCGCTCGAGCGCTGCACCTTGCAAGCAGTCTCAGCAAACCGATCAGAAATCGAGAAGCACAGCCAAGGGACCCGCAATTACGTTGAAACACATGAACACACCACAGAAGTCCACTTCCGACCACACGTCGTCAATCCACACATCAGCAGGGAGCGCCCAGATGACCACCGCGCAATCCGTGATCCTCGACGTACCCGACCTCGTCGCAGCCGAAGCCTTCTACAACGCTCTCGGCGTCGGAGATCGAATCCAGCTACGCGAATCGAACGAACCGACAACCGGGTTTCGTGGGTACACCCTTTCGCTCGTCGTCTCCCAACCGAACATCGTCGACGCCTTCGTCGGCGCCGCACTCGCAGCCGGTGCCGCCGTCTTGAAGCCGGTGAAGAAATCCCTCTGGGGATACGGCGGAGTCCTTCAGGCTCCGGACGGTTCGATCTGGAAGATCGCCACGTCGTCGAAGAAGAACAATGAACCCGCCACCCGCACAATCGACAGCCTCGTGCTGCTGCTCGGCGCCGAAGACGTCAAGGCCAGCAAGCAGTTCTACCTCGACCACGGCCTCGAGGTGTCGAAGAGCTTCGGCCGCAAGTACGTCGAATTCACCAGCGCAGCAAACAATGTCACGCTGGCACTGTACGGCCGAGGCGCCCTGGCAAAGGACGCCGGGCTCGCTCCCGAGGGCACCGGATCGCACCGAATCACCATCGCCGGTGCGTCCGAACCCTTCGCGGATCCTGACGGTTTCGCCTGGGAAGTCGCGTCCGCTTGACATCAGGCACAGATCACCGGGAAGGCGATCGGTATCCGACCTCGGAGTTCGGCGCGTCATGCGCCGGGTACGCATGCACCAAGGCGGTACCGAGTTTGGGTACCGCGTGAGTGAGCGAATGCTCGGCGCTGTGTGCAATCGCGTGAGCTTCGGCAAGCGTTGCCCGGGGATCGATGTCGAGTTCTGCATCGGCATGCAGTCGGTGTCCGATCCACCGCATCTTCAGATTACGAACACCGAGGACTCCGGGTTCGTGCATCAATGCATGCTCGGCGCCGTCCACCAACTCCGGTTCGACGCCGTCCATCAACCGCCGGAAGACGTCTCGCGCTGCAGTCCTCAGCACCGCCACGATGGCCACGGTGATGACAAGGCCGATGATCGGATCTGCCAACGGGAAACCCAGCGCAACTCCCCCGGCCCCCAGAAGGACTGCGAGCGAGGTGAATCCGTCTGTCCGAGCATGCAATCCATCGGCCACCAGGGCCGCTGAACCGATTTGCCTGCCGACCCTGATCCGATACAACGCCACCAATTCGTTTCCGATGAAACCGATCAAACCTGCCGCCGCTACCCAACCGAGGTGCTCGATCTCGACCGGGTTGATCAATCGCCTCACCGCCTCGACACCGGCGATCACTGCCGACAGTGCGATCATGGCGAGCACGAACAGTCCGGCCAAATCCTCCGCACGCCCGAAACCATAGGTATAGCGCCTGGTTGCAGCGCGCCGACCGAGCGCAAAGGCAATCCAGAGTGGGACTGCTGTGAGCGCGTCGGAGAAGTTGTGAATGGTGTCCGCCAGCAGCGCCACCGAACCCGAGATCGCCACGATCGCAACCTGAGCAACTGCGGTGACTCCGAGCGCGACAAGACTGATCTTGACCGCCCGGATGCCGATTGCGCTCGATTCCAATGCGTCGTCGACACTGTCGGCAGCGTCGTGACTGTGCGGGGAGAACACTTCGCGAACTGCCGATCGAAACCCCTTCGGGCCGTGGACATGGCCGTGGCCGTGACTGTGGCCGTGGCCGTGGCCGTGGGACATCTTTGGTTCGTGCGTCATGACGCACCTTCTTCTTGATCGCTACGATCGACCTTCGCCGAACGCTCCGGGTGTATCTCCCGAAGCTCACCTTCACTACGGTGATGCCCCGGCAATCCTGGTCCGGCATGCTCGGCATTGAAGACCGCATCCGTAACCAGTTGGCGCACATGGTCGTTCTCCAGGCGATAGAACACCGTCGTACCATCGCGGCGCGTTCGCACCAACCTTGCCATGCGCAATTTCGCCAGGTGCTGCGACACCGAGGGCGCCGGCTTGCCGACGCGTTCCGCCAGTTCGTTCACCGAGCACTCGCGGTCTACCAATGCCCACAAAACCTGCACACGGGTTGCGTCGGCCAGCATGCGGAACACCTCGACTACGAGGTCGACTTGATCATCGGAAAGCTTGCGGCGACAAACACCACTATCTGCGTTCATACGTAGATAGTAGATCATGCTGGACGCCGAAGATGACCTCTCGTCGATTCACCAGTTGTGCAAAGCTTGGCGGCAGAGCCCTTCGCCACTCGCAGACCGGGAGACAACGATGAGTACCGACGATTGGAACGCAGGAATCATTGCGGAATTTCGGGAGAACGCGGGCAAGGTAGGTGGCCCCTTCGAAGGTGCGCCCATGGTGTTGGTCCACCACACAGGACGCAAATCCGGACGCGATTTCGTGAGTCCCATGATGTATCTGGCAGACGAGCAGGATCCGAAGACCATCTACGTTTTTGCATCCAAGGCCGGTGCCCCGACCAATCCCGACTGGTACTACAACCTCGTTGCCACCGACCAGACAGAGGCCGAGATCGGCACCGAAACATACCCGGTCTCCGTCAGCGAAGTAACCGGCGAGAAGCGTGACCGCATCTACGACGAGCAGGCCAGTCGATACCCGGGATTTGCCGAATACGCGGAGAAGACAGCTGGGATCCGCACAATTCCGGTGGTGGCACTGACTCGCGCGTAAATCCTGATCGCGCCTCCCCGCCGTTTTCATCTGGAAACGGCAGGGATCGTTTGTACGGAATCACGACACTGAAGACGCTTTGACCTCAGCCTTCGAATGCCGTCCGAGCAGCACGTATCCGACCCAGGATCCGACAACCACTGTCGCCGCGAGCGCCTGTACAAGGCCTTCGATACTCGCCGGATAGAACACGCCGGTGATGTAGTGCGAGATGAATCCGGTGGACGGCAACTCCGCGATACCGGCCATTCGGCGGGCCCAGTTCTCGAGATTGGTCAGCGGGCAGTCATATCCGACCGCTATCGAACCGGCTCCCCAGACGACTGCAAGTAGGTGGAAACCGATGGTACGACGCCACTTCCACGCCACGAACCCACCCAGCACCACATAGAGGACAAACCCGAAGTGAACGAACACCGTTACTACTTCGATGAGCCGATACACCATCGTCGTCTCCGCTCGTGGCGCGGAAGTCCCGCAACAACCAGACTAATCCGATGTTAGTCCTCGTAGAGGTGATCTACCCGGTGTATGCAGCGGTCGTGCGAGCAGCGGCGGCTGCAGCCGCATCCGGGTCGTCGCCCGATGCGATCGCAGCTTCGGCCCACAGTTCACTGCTTCCCGCGATGAATGCCCTGGCCTCGTCGCTCGCCGACCACTCAGGTGTCTCGAGTGGCGTCGCGATCCCCAGTTCCACGTGGCGAGCCAGCCCGAGCAGTCCCATGTCCCACCCGACACCGACGGCACCTGGACCGTACTCGGCCCACCGATCCGGCGCTACGTCCGCGGCGTGTTCGAAGTCGAACAGCGTTGCACCACTGCCTTTTTCGGCGAGATTCACAGTCACGTAGCTCACATCGCCGCCGTATTCCCAGGTGATGCGAAGTGTTCGAGGAGCATCGCACGCCAAAATTTCGCCGCCGGCGTTGCCCTCGAGCTGATAGTGGCCGCCGATCCTGGCTTCTCCCCCGACCGGCATGAACCATTGGGGAATGCGGTCGAACTCGGTGATCGCCGCCCAGACCGTGCCGATGGGCGCCGCGAGGGTCCGCGACATGCGCAACGTGCGTGTTTTCGACTCGTCACCGCCGAACGGGCTCAGCTCTCGCGCTACCACCTGCAACGAATCAACCGCTCTGTCGACCACGACGCTCCTTGGTTCGGGAAAACTTCAGCTCAGTCGCTGCTGTAGATGTACCGATACTTCTTCTCCAGCGGCGCTCTTGCCGATCGCCTTGCAGAGCGCCACGCGCAGCGGAAGCCAGTGTGGACCGTCACCGGACGGCATCAGCGTCGCCTCGAAGGGATGTTCACCATCGAGAGTCCCGACCACCTTCACAGCGCGCCTGGTTCCCAGAAGTTCCGCCGAACCAGGCACCGTCAGAAATGTCGCAAACGCCCCGTCTTTCTCGATGGGAGCGGTGAAGGCGTAATCGAGCGGTTGTGGAGTCTTGTCAGCGGCCATCTCGTGTCACTGTTCCGCAGCGAGTAGGACGTCGGTGTCGAAACAGGTGTGAGTGCCGGTGTGGCACGCGGCGCCCTCCTGATCGACGATCAGCAAGACCGAATCGCCGTCACAGTCGAGTCGCACTTCGTGGACGTACTGAGTGTGCCCCGACGTCTCACCCTTGACCCAGTACTGCTGGCGCGAGCGCGAATAGTACGTCCCCTTACGGGTTTCCAGTGTTCGCGCGAGCGCTTCGTCGTCCATCCACGCGACCATCAGCACATCACCGGTCGACTTCTCCTGAGCAACCGCGCTGAACAGTCCGGCGTCGTTTCGCTTCAGCTTCGCCGCGATTGCGGGATCAAGACTCATATGACGTTTATACCTTCCACCTGTGACTTCCGTGGAATTCCCCTGCTTGGTCGCCGTAGAATGGAAGTTTCTTCGCTTCTCGCTCTGGAAGAGGATCCGACATGAACCATCAACGTCATGACGGCCCACACCCGGAGTACACCTGCCACCTCGTGAACGCGAGCACCGATCGCGTCCCGGCCCGCCACATCGTTGTCGGGATCGGCACAGGCCTGAGCAGCAAGAATGTCGTCAGCTACGGATTGACGCTTGCCGCCAAGGATGATTCAGCACTCCACGTCGTTCACTGCATCACCGCCGAGGACTTGCCGGTCGAAACCGACTCACCACAGTTCGAAACGCGTCTGCACGACGAGATGGTGTCGCAACGCGAACAGACAACCTCGACACTTGCCTCGCACACGGACACCTGGACATACGACTGCACCTACGGAGACCCGGCCGGTGTCATCCTCGCGACCGCGGACAAGTACGACGCCTTCACCATCGTGATCGGATCACCGCGAAAAGGCGCTGCCTCCGCGGTGAGCCAACTGATACACAGCTCGGTCTCTTCCCGACTGAACCGGCAGAACCGTTATCCCGTGATATCGGTTCCGAGCGGAGTCAGATCGGCGAGATAGCCGAACACGGGGCATGCCCGCCTAGCTGATCGAATAATCCTCGAGCGGAAAGCGTTTCGCTTCGACAAACGCATTGTGTGTAGACGTGGGCCGCAGGATCGCAGCCTCCCCGTGCTGATTGAAGTAGTAGCTCCGCGCAGTCTGGCAACTGCCGCCGTAAAAGACGGAGTCCGCGAGGTTCGCCGTCATCCGGTCCAGGAACTCGGCGTTGGCGGTTTCGGTGACCTCGAACGTCTCCGCGCCACGCCGTTTCACCTCACCGAACAGTCGATCCATGTGCTGCATCTGGGATTCGATAGTCGTGAAGTAGGACAACCCGCTGTACGAGTACGGACTGGCGAGCGTGAGGAAATTGGGGAAGTAGGGAACCGTGACCCCCTCATAGGCCTGGAAACGGTTGTCGCGCCACCACTTACCGAGGTTTCGGCCCTCACGGCCGATAACCTCGATGGCCGGAAAGTTCACATCCCAGAGGTTGAATCCCGTTGCCAGCACCAGCGTGTCGATCTCGGTCTTGCGGCCGTCGGCCGTGACGATTCCGTCGGCAGCAATGTGGTCGATCGACGTGGTTTCGAGGTGCACGTTGTCTTTGGTGAAGGTACGGAAATAGCTGTTCGAGAATGTGGGTCGCTTGCACCCGAAGTCGTAGTCCGGTGTGAGTTGCTCGCGGAGATGCGCGTCACGGACCTGCGATCGCAGAAACGCTCGTGATGCGGCTGCAGCGCCCTTGTTCAACAGTTTGACCTGCTTGTAATGCAGGACCGCACTGACCATGATCATTTCGAGTATCGACGAACTGACAGCGCGGGCGATTCGCTGGGTGAGCGGAATGCGCGAGAACAGCTTCTGCACTGCGCTCGGAATGGGGACGTCGATCTTGGGAACGACCCAAATCGGGGTGCGTTGGTAGACGGTCAACTCTGCGGCCTGCCGCGCCACCTCGGGGATCAACTGCACGGCGGTGGCGCCGGTTCCGATGATTGCAGTCTTGGTGCCCGACAAGTCGTAGGAATCGTCCCAGGCGGTGGTGTGGATGATCTTGCCCGCAAATTCGTCGATACCGGAGATGTCCGGTCGATGGGGCTGCGAGAGGAAACCCGTCGCAGTCAGGAGGTACTTGGCAGTGATGTCCGGTGCCCCCTCCACGGAGACCACCCAGTGCGAGGAATCTTCGTCCCAGCGGGCTCCGTTGACCACGGCACCGAACGTCATGTGCTTCCGCAGGTCGTACTTGTCCGCGACATGATCGGCGTACTTCTTGAGTTCGGCACCCGGTGCGAAGAGCCTGGACCAGTTCGGATTGGGCTCGAACGAATACGAGTAGGTGACCGACGCGATGTCGACAGCCAAACCGGGATAGCGGTTGACGTGCCAGGTTCCACCCAGATCGTCCTCACGCTCGAGAATCGCCAGGTTGTCCAGGCCCATCCGCTTGAGTTGAATGGCCGCACCCATTCCGCCGAAGCCCGCCCCCACCACTACTGCGTCGTACTGCACTGCCATCGGAGAATCCCTCTCATGAACTGCACACCCATGAACCACGCACCCGTGAACTGCACATCAGAAACTGACACGTCATTCCGTTATTGAGAACGGTATCATTCCAGACGTGACGAAGGCCATGACCCGAGCGGAACGAAAAAAAGCGGAATTGCGCCGCGAGATCATCGACGCATCATTCGAGTGCTTCGCGGAACGCGGCTACCACGCGACCGGAATTGCCGATATCGCAACAACTCTCGGAATCGGTCACGGGACCTTCTACCGGTACTTCGAGAACAAGCGCGACATCATCGACCACGTCATCGACGATCTGATCGCAAAGATCATCAGCGCACTCGCCGTCGAAAATGCCCCTGACGCAGCAAATACATTGGACGAGTACCGCGCCCAGGTCGGTCGCATCGCCGAAGCGCTCCCCCGCATCTTCTTCGACGACCCGCGCATTCCGCGGGTTCTGCTCTTCGAGACGACAGGCGTCGACGCCGATCTCACTGGCCGGATGCTCGATCTACTCGACCAGTCGGCATCCTTGACCGCGGCGTACCTGCATCACGGAGTCGAATGCGGCTATCTACGCGCCGACCTCGACGTCGACAACACTGCGCAGGCCGTCAACGGCATGATGCTGGCAAGTGCGATTCAAGGATTGCGAGCCGATTCGTCCGTCGACTGCACCACGCTGAACCAAGCCATCAGCCGCCTCATGTTCGACGGAATCCGCGCCGAGAACGCCTAGCGAACGACGATTCCCTCGGCACGCATCGCATCCTTGACCTCTGGGATGCTCAGATCGCCGAAGTGGAAGACGCTCGCTGCGAGAACTGCGTCTGCACCCGCTTCGACTGCCGGGGCAAAGTGCTCGACCAGGCCGGCACCGCCACTGGCGATCACCGGTACGTGGACTGCCGCCCGGACAGCGCGGATCATCAGAAGGTCGAAGCCGGCTTTAGTACCGTCGGCATCCATCGAGTTGAGCAGGATCTCCCCCACTCCCAACTCGGCACCACGCTCGGCCCACTCGACAGCGTCGATCCCGGTGCCGCGCTTGCCCCCGTGCGTGGTGACCTCCCACCCCGACGGTGTGTCCGGCTGCCCCTGAGGAACGGTGCGGGCGTCGACCGAGAGGACGATGCACTGCGAGCCGAAACGCTCACTCAGTTCCTTGAGCAGTTCCGGGCGCGCAATCGCCGCGGTGTTGACGCTGACCTTGTCGGCACCGGCACGCAGCAGACGATCGACGTCCGCGACCGTGCGCACTCCACCGCCGACGGTCAGAGGAATGAAAACCTGCTCGGCAGTACGACTTACGACGTCGAGCATCGTGCCACGATCCGACGTGGAGGCGGTGACGTCCAGGAAGGTCAGTTCGTCGGCGCCCTGAGCGTCGTACGCTGCCGCGAGTTCCACCGGATCTCCGGCGTCGCGAAGATTCTCGAAGTTGACACCCTTGACCACTCGTCCGGCGTCGACGTCGAGGCACGGAATCACACGAACTGCGAGGGTCATGACTGTGGTCCTCCTGAGGACGAAGCGCGCGGATCACCGAGCGCGTTGAGGATATCGAGAATCTCACCGTGGATGCCCGGGGCGGCAGCGAGCACCGACTCCGATTCTACGGTCCACGGGTTGCCGGCCAGATCGGTGACCACCCCACCCGCACCGCGAACGAGAGCGACCCCGGCCGCGTTGTCCCACGCGTTGCGGCCGTAGACGATCGCTCCGCCCAGGATGCCAGCCGCCGTGAAAGCGAGATCGACTCCGGTGGAGCCGTGTATCCGGATCCGCGAGGACACTTTGCTGATCTCGGCGAGGAGGTCGAGACGGAAACTGCCGGGGATCCGGCCGCGACTGTTGACGTTGAGGGCACCCAATCCGACGATCGACGACGCCAGATCGGTTGGCTCCAGCGGCGGTACGGCGATTCCGTTGACCAACAACGGACCGCCGGCACGAGTGGCGTACGTGTGACCGATCAACGGAAGCCAGGTCAATCCGAGTACCGGGACACCATCGTCGAGAAGCGCCAACAGTGTTCCGGCAGTGGGCAATCCGGCCGAGTAGTTGAAAGTACCGTCGACGGGGTCGAGAACCCAGACGAGCCCCGAACCGACGTCTGGGCCGCCGAATTCCTCGCCGTGCACCTCGATGCCGGTCTGCTCGAACAACTCCGCGGTCAACCGCTTCTCGAGCGCGAGATCGACCTCGGTGGCAAAATCACCCCAGCCCTTGCGGACCGCACTCGGGGCGCCGACACCGGCGACGAACTGATCGTGGACGCCATCGAGAAGCCGACCCGCAATCGCGAGAAGTTCGTCGAGGTCACGCGTCGGAGTCATCTGGAAAATCTATCCGGAAACTGCTGCCAGCGCTTCGGGGAGAGTGAAGCGACCGGCATACAGCGCCTTGCCCACGATCGCGCCCTCGACACCCTGATCAACCAGGCTGGAAATGGCGAGCAGATCCTCGATGGTCGACACACCACCGGAGGCGACGACGTGAGCGTCGGTGACAGCGCAGACCTGACTGAGAAGTTCGAGGTTGGGACCGGTGAGGGTGCCGTCTTTGGAGACGTCGGTGACGACGTAACGGGTGCAGCCGTCGCGATCGAGACGGGCCAGGGTCTCCCACAGATCGCCGCCGTCGGTGACCCAGCCGCGCCCACGGGTGCGGTACTGGCCGTCGACCAGACGAACGTCGAGTCCGACGGCGATCTTGTCGCCGTACTTGGCCAATGCACGGGCACACCACTCGGGATCTTCGATAGCGGCGGTTCCGAGATTGACGCGGGCACAGCCTGTGGCCAGTGCAGCTTCCAGGGAAGCGTCGTCGCGGATTCCTCCGGAGAGTTCCACCTTGACCGTCAGGTCGCCGATGACGCCTGCCAGCAGTTCGCTGTTGGACCCACGCCCGAAAGCGGCGTCGAGGTCGACAAGATGCACCCATTCGGCACCGTCGTTCTGCCACGCAAGAGCAGCGTCGCGGGGCGACCCGTAACCGGTCTCACTTCCCGCCTCTCCTTGCACGAGGCGAACAGCTTCACCGTTGACAACATCTACAGCAGGCAAAAGGACCAGGCTCACGTGCGGTAACCCTAGTAGGTCAGGACCTCGAACCGTCTTCCGGGTCACCGAACGCTTTTCGGGTCATCCGCTTGGATACGACGCCCATTGCCGCGATCGCAGCAACGACCCCCACGAGACCGATCGCGAGACCGACACCCGGCGAGGGTTTGAGCACGACGATGACGACGGTGGCGACCGCCAACGCAGCCACAGCGGCGCCGAGCGAGAACAACGCCAGACGAGCGAGGGAAAAGTCGTCGCCACGGTTCGGGCCGGATCTCCCGGTCACAAACTCTGCACCCAGTTGCTCAGCAACTCGGCGCCTGCGTCGCCGGATTTCTCGGGGTGGAACTGCGTTGCCGACAACGCACCGTTCTCGACGGCAGCGAGGAACTTTCCGCCGTGATCTGCCCACGTCAGCTTCGGAGGTGCGATGTGCTCGGACGGCGCGAGTTCCCAACTCTGCACACCGTACGAGTGAACGAAGTAGAAGCGGGTGTCGGCGTCGATACCCTTGAACAGCGTGCTCGACTCCGGAGCCTCCACGGTGTTCCAGCCCATGTGCGGCAAAACCTCTGCTTGCAGCCTCTCGACGGTGCCAGGCCATTCGCCGCAGCCCTCCGCCTCGACACCGAATTCAACTCCGCGGTCGAACAGAATCTGCATGCCGACGCAGATACCCAGCACCGGTCGGCCACCGGCCAAGCGTCTACCGATGATTCGGTCACCCTGGACTGCGCGCAGACCTTCCATGCAGGCCGCGAACGCACCGACGCCGGGCACCACCAGACCGTCCGCCGCCAATGCAACCTTCATATCGTTGGTCACCTCCACCTGCGCCCCGGTGCGCGCCAGTGCGCGAGTAGCCGAATGCAGGTTGCCGGAGCCGTAATCGAGTACAGCAATCGTGGAAGCGCTCATGCCCCAACTCTATCGGGCAACCCTGCTGCCGATCACTTTGCCGCCCGCGGCCAGTGCCGGGAGCAGAGCGACAACGACCGCAGAGACCGCGAAGACCCACGCATAGCCGGCAGTCGTGGCCACGAATCCCAACGCCAGTGCACCGATTCCGGTGCCGGCGTCGTAGCCGATGTTCCAGATCGCGCTGGCGGATCCGAGTTGCCTCGGGCCGGCAGCCTGAAACGCCATGACCAAGGATTCGTTCTGCACCGCCCCGAACCCGAGCCCGAAAAGGACCGCCGCGCAGAACAAGACCGGCGTCGACCCGCCGTCGACGTTGATCGCGAACAGCACCAATCCGATGGTCGACGACGCCAATGCCGGCGCGAGTGTCCGACCACTGCCGAGACGATCGGCGATCAGGCCCGCCGAGTACCGGCCGATCAACATCGATCCACTGGCGGTCGCCAACACCACACCTGCAACGGCCGCGCGCTCCGAGATTGCGATCGGCAGTAGAGACGACAGCCCGCCGAACGACGCGGATACACACGCCAGAGCGAGCACCGGGACCAAGACGACGAACACACTCAACCGGGCGGATTCGCCGGTGGGCTGGGCGAAGATCTTCGGCAACCCGGCAATGGCCACCAGCGCGAGTGCCGGGATCAGCGCACCGAGAACGAACACCGGTGTTGCCGACCACCGTTCCATGATCGCAAGCCCCAGCGGAAGCCCCGCCATTTGTGACGCTGCGATCGCGATTCCCTGAGCGCCGGTGGCACGGCCCAGAATTCGTTTGGGCGCCAACTCCGCCACGAGCGCACTGCCGGCAACAGTCAGCATGCCGAAACCGATTCCTCGCACCGCGGAAACCGCCAGGACGGGGCCGGCGTCGGCCGAGATCAACAGCACCAACGACGGTGGACCGAGGAGCAGACATCCGACCGCCAGCACGCGCCGGTAGCCCTGCGTCCGCAACAACCGAGGCACGAGCAGTTGCGTCACGACCGTGGCCGCCATGAAGACACCGGTCACCGATCCGGCGAGCGCATCCGATCCGCCGGAATGCGCAACCAGCAACGGCACCACCGGCAACAGCAACGACCAGCCACCGAAAGCTGCCGCCGCCATGATCAGGACACCGATCATGCCCGGAGTGCGAAGCAACCCCGGCGATGGAGCAGGATCTCGCGACTCAGACACAGTCACTTTTCGCGTCACAGACGCAGTGCGCCCGCTACCGCCGCCAGAACCGCCAACGCCAGAAGGATTCCCGACGCAAGCTTGTTGACCTTGAACATCGAGTAGGCGCCGCCCACGGCAATACCCGCGCCGATGAACAGCAAGTAGGTGAAGAGGACGCTCACAGTGTGCCCTTCGTCGACGGCACGCCACTCACGCGCGGATCCGGCTCGACCGCCTCACGCAGAGCGCGCGCAACGGCCTTGTACTCGGCTTCGGTGATGTGATGCTGATCGCGGCCGTACAGAACCCGAACGTGCAGTGCGATACGTGCATTCAATGCGATCGACTCGAACACGTGGCGGTTGATCACCGCGTGATACGGAACGCCCGGGTACCCGCCGATGACGGAATGCACCATGTAGTCGGGCTCACCGGTGTGCACGCAGTAAGGGCGACCGGAGACGTCGACCGACGCGTGCGCCAGCGTTTCGTCCATCGGGATGAAAGCGTCGCCGAAACGACGGATGCCCTTCTTGTCGCCGAGTGCCTGGCCGAGCGCCTGGCCGAAAACGATCGCGGTGTCCTCGACGGTGTGGTGGGCGTCGATCTCGACGTCACCCTTCGCCTTGACGTCCAGATCGAAGCTGGCGTGCGTACCCAAGGCATTTAGCATGTGGTCGAAGAACGGAACGCCGGTGGAGACGTCGACGATGCCGGTCCCGTCCAGATTCAGTTCGACGACGATGCTTGATTCCCGAGTTGTTCGTTCGATCCGCGCGATGCGATCGCTCATGCCGTCTCTCCTGAATTCGTGTCGACCAGCTGGGTGCCTGCGATTTCGTCACTGGCCTTGATGAACGCGTCGTTCTCGGCTTCGAGTCCCACTGTGGCCCGCAGGTATCCGGGGATGCCGATGTCGCGGATGAGAACCCCGCGGTCGAGGTATTCCTTCCACGCCTGTGCACTGTCGGTGAACTGACCGAACAAGATGAAGTTCGCGTCACTGGGAATCACTCGGAAACCGGTGTCCGCCAGCGCCTTCGACACCCGATCACGCTCGGCAGACAAGGCGTGGACACTGCCGAGGGTCTCGTCGGCGTGACGCAGTGCGGCACGTGCCGCAGCTTGCGTGACCACCGAGAGGTGATACGGCAAGCGCACCAACAACAGTGCGTCGATGAATGCGGGAGCTGCGGCGAGGTAGCCGAGTCGGCCACCGGCAAACGCGAACGCCTTGCTCATGGTGCGGGTGACAACCAGCTTGGCCGGGAACTCGTCGATCAGCGTCATCGCGCTGGGGGCAGCGGAGAACTCCGCGTACGCCTCGTCGACGATCACGATGCCCGGCGCCACGTCGAGAATGCGTCGCAGTTCCGCAATACCGACGCTGTGTCCGGTCGGGTTGTTGGGGCTGGTCACGAACACGACGTCCGGTCGACGCTCCTCGATCACTGTGACGGCAGCATCCACGTCGAGTGCGAAATCGTCCCGACGGAAGACCTCGACCCACTCGGTATCGGTACCGTCGGCGATGATCGGGTGCATCGAGTACGAGGGCACAAAACCCATCGCGCTGCGCCCCGGACCTGCGAACGCCTGCAACAACTGCTGCAGAATTTCGTTCGATCCGTTTGCCGCCCAGAGATTGTCGACGGTGACCGGCACCCCGGTCTGCTTCGACAGGTACGCAGCCAGATCCGTCCGCAACGCCACAGCGTCACGGTCGGGATAGCGGTGCAGTTCCTTCGCGGCTTCGCGCACGGATTCGGCGACATCGTCGATGAGCGCCTGCGTCGGCGGATGCGGGTTCTCGTTCGTGTTGAGCTGAACCGGCACCGCCAATTGCGGTGCGCCGTATGCCGACTTTCCACGCAGGTTCTCGCGAATCGGAAGGGCGTCGACCGTAATCGATTCTCCAGGAGCACTACTCATCGCAGAGCCTCGAATCGTAGACGCACAGCCTCGCCGTGAGCAGGCAGGTCCTCCGCATTGGCGAGCGTGATGACATGTCCGGCAACGTCTTTCAGAGCCGACTCGGAGTAGTCGATCACGTGGATCCCACGCAAGAAGGTCTGCACGCTCAGACCGGAGGAGTGACGTGCACACCCGGCCGTCGGCAGAACGTGGTTGGAGCCGGCGCAGTAGTCGCCGAGGCTGACCGGCGCCCATGGGCCGACGAACACGGCACCAGCGCTGGTGACCTGAGCTGCGACACCGGTTGCGTCCTCGGTCTGAATCTCGAGGTGCTCGGCCGCATAAGCGTTGACGACGCGCAGACCAGCGGAAACATCGGAGACCAGCACGGTGCCCGACTGGCTGCCGGTCAGTGCCGTGGTGACGCGTTCGCGGTGCTTGGTGATCTCGAGCTGCGCAGCCAGAGCTTTGTCGACCGCGTCGGCCAATTCGACGCTGGTCGTGACAAGAACGCTGGCGGCCATCACGTCGTGCTCGGCCTGACTGATGAGGTCGGCGGCAACGTGGACCGGGTCAGCGGTGTGGTCGGCGAGGATCGCGATCTCGGTGGGACCGGCTTCTGCGTCGATGCCGACCAGTCCGCGGCACAGACGCTTGGCCGCAGTGACGTAGATGTTGCCGGGACCGGTGATGAGGTCGACCGGGACAAGCTCGGTTCCATCGGTGTCGGTTCCGCCGTAGGTAAGGAGGGCGACGCCCTGCCCGCCGCCGACGGCCCACACCTCGTCGACGCCGAGCATGGCTGCGGCGGCAAGAATGGTCGGGTGCGGCAATCCGCCGAAGTCGGCTTGGGGCGGCGAGGCGACAACAAGCGACCCGACGCCGGCCGTCTGAGCCGGCACGACGTTCATGACAACGCTCGACGGGTACACGGCATTGCCGCCGGGTACGTACAGCCCGACGCGCTCGACCGGCACCCAACGCTCGGTGACCGTGCCACCCGGAACGACCTCGGTGACGGTGTCCTTGCGACGCTGATCGGCGTGCACCTTGCGGGTGCGCTCGATCGCAACCTCGAGGGCTTCCTTGACTGCGGGGTCGAGTTCACGAAGTGCGCGCTCGAGCTCGGCTGCGGGTACACGAACCGAAGCCGGACGAACGCCGTCGAACTTCTCGCCGAACTCGAGGGCGGCTTCTGCCCCGCGATCACGAACAGCTTCGACCATCGGGCGAACCTGATGCAGCACCGCGTCCACATCCACTCCACCTCGGGGAAGCGCGGCGCGAAGTTCGGCCGTGGATGGGGTACGACCACGCAGGTCGGTGCGGGCAAGCATGAGAGTTCCTCTCGTACGCAAACGGGGTGCCTGTGCAAGCGGCAGCAAACCGGTCCGGCATTACAGGCCGAAACAATGCGCCTGAAACACAGAACTGATGTCAATTATCCAGGATAGGCGCACCCCATTTTTCACCGGTCCACCTGCGACGCTCACTGCAGGTCCGGCGCCCGCCGCCGGGCGAGTTCGATCAGCTCGTCCCTTCGGTCGGTCGCCACCGAGATTTCGCGTCCGTCGTGCAGACGAAAGCGGACCCCGGCGCCGGGTGACGCGAGAATTACCCGCATACCTGGGCCGGTCATTCGATAACCGATTCCGGAGCCCATCCCGATATGTACTGCAGTTGCAGACACAACTTCGTCCCACCGAAACACCTGACGCAGCCCCGGAGACAGCGCGATCGACACTCGTTCGACGTCTGTGGTGATGATCACGCGCACCTTCCACATGTACGCGGCCAACCCGAAGGACAGGACCGCGGACAACACGGCGCCGACGTAGCCCGCCGGGTCGTGTTCCACGATCGCCGCGAACCCGCAGACAATCACCAGGACAATTCCGAGGACGACGCACAATGCGGCCGTCGAACGCCGCAGAAGTGGGCTCAACGAAATTGACTCGTGAACTTCGTGCACAGCACCCCCGCCTCGATCGCCGACAACCCCCGCACCGCGGAACGGCACCGGGAACACGACCATCCCATTACTCGCGCTTTTATAACAAACACGTCACGCACAGCTAGGGTCCAAAGTCGTGACAGACAGTGACGTGGCCACGACCGCACCTCCGGCCTTGCCGACCCCTCAGCGATCCAGCGGACCGAACCGAGCACGGATCGTTGCGATTGTCGCATCGATCCTCGGCATAGTTTTGTGCGGATCAGTGCCGTTCCTGCCGATCGAGCAGGACACAGCCGTCGTCAACTGGCCGCAGGCCGGGTCGACGACAAGCGTCGAGGCGCCATTGGTCTCGTACACACCGCTGCGCATGGAGGCATCGATCCCGTGCGCGTCGATCAGCGAGTTGGCCGCCACCGGCGGAACACTCGTCTCGACGGCTCCCCCGGGTGCCGCCGATGCGCGCCGCTACGGATTTGTTGCCACTGTCTCCCCCGAATCCGCCGACGCTCCCGCTCGGGTCGACGTTGTCCTGCGCGATCAAGTGCTGCTCTCGACACCCGTTGCTGATCTGCAAACTGGATGCGCACTCACGCTCGCCGCCGAGCCGACCCGAACCACCTTCAGCGCCACCGGTTCCGAACCGCGCGTCATCGAGGGCGACAGCCGACCACAGGTAGTCGGCGTCTTCAGCGACCTCGATTCGGCATCAGCCGGTTTGAACGTCTCGATCGAGGCGGACTCTCGCTTCACGTCGAGCCCGTCGGTGATCAAGACTCTCGCCATGATTCTCGGGGCACTCACGGCTGTCGTGTCCCTCTTCGCGCTGCACCGCCTCGACAACCGCGACGGCCGGGGCACACGCAAATTTCTGCCCGCCCGATGGTGGAAGTTCACCGTCCTCGACGGCGTCGTCGTCGGAACTCTGGTGCTCTGGCACTTCATCGGCGCTACCACCACCGATGACGGCTACCAGTTCACGATGGCCAGGGCCTCCGAGCAATCGGGCTACATGTCCAACTATTTCCGGTGGTTCGCGGTCCCCGAGACCCCGTTCGGAACGCCGTACTACAACATCCTCGGACTCCTGGCGCACGTCAGCACTGCAAGCCCCTGGGTTCGTCTGCCTGCTCTGTTGGCAGGCATCATCACCTGGCTCGTCATCAGCCGCGAGGTCGCGCCTCGACTGGGAGCCGCAATTCGCGGAAACCGGCTCGCCCTGTGGACCGGCGCGCTTGTCTTCCTCGCGTTCTGGCTTCCGTTCAACAACGGACTGCGTCCCGAGCCGATCGTTGCTCTCGGCGTCCTGCTGACGTGGTGCTCGATCGAACGCGCAGTCGCGACGAGACGACTTCTGCCGGTCGCAGTCGCGATTCTGATCGCCGGATTCACCTTGACCGCCGGGCCTTCCGGCCTCATCTGCTTCGCCGCACTGATCGCCGGAATCCGCCCGATCATGCGCATCATCATCGAACGTGCCCGCACCACCGGTTACATCGCGGCCGTCGGGCCACTGCTAGCTGCCGGACTGTCGATCCTCATCCCCGCGTTCGGCGATCAGAGCCTCGCCGCCGTCATCGAGATGCAACGCGTCCACTCGATCTCACCGAACCAGCCCTGGTTCGACGAGTACCTCCGTTATCAATACCTCTTCAACATCTCCGTCGACGGTTCTCTGACTCGCAGATTCGGTGTGTTCGTCATGGTTCTGTGCCTTGGCGTCTGCACCGCGATGATGCTGCGCAAGGGCGGCCGGATTCCCGGTTTGGCCGCCGGCCCGTCACGCCGCGTCGTGGGGTTGACGATCGGCGCACTGCCGCTGCTGATGTTCTCGCCGACCAAGTGGACGCACCACTTCGGAATCTTTGCCGGACTCACCGCCGTTCTGGCGATGATGACGGCGGTCGCCGTGGGAACAAAACTCCTGCGCTCGCCGCGCAATCGGGCCCTCTTCGCGGCAGCCGTACTGTTTCTCCTGGCCGTCGCATTCACCGGCAGCAACAGCTATTACTACGTGTCCAGCTACAGCGTTCCGTGGTTTGACAAGCCGGTGTCGATCAGCGGACTCGGCGCGAGCACCGTCCTCCTCGGGTTGACTGTGCTGATGCTCGGCGTCGCCGCGTGGTACTTCTTCCGTGAGCCGTACACCGCCGGGAAGGAACCGTCCGCGAAGCACGCTCGACTGCTTGCCATCTCGCCACTGACGATTGCCGCAGGTGCCATGGTCCTCTTCGAGGTGCTGTCCATGGCCAAGGGCGCGGTCACCCAGTACCCGGCCTATTCGGTGGGCCGTGCAAACGTCGACGCCGTTCTCGGCCAACACTGCGGACTCGCCAACGACGTTCTGCTCGAGACCGATCCGAACGCCTCGATGCTGACGCCCCTCTCGGGCAGCGTCGCCACAGCACTCTCCGCCGGTGGGGCTACGGGATTCGATCCGAATGGCGTCGCCTCCGACCTTCGAGCAGACAAGGAAGCCACGGCTACCGGCGGCGCGAACACCGTCGACACCTCCGAGGACACCGCCGGTAACTCGGCCGGAACCGGCGGAGGCGCCGGACAGACCGGGGTCAACGGCAGTTCGGTCGCGTTACCGTTCGGTCTCGACCCGGCGACAACACCCGTCATGGGTAGTTACGGTCAGCCCTCCCCCGGCACTCTGACCAGCGACTGGTACCAACTCCCCGACGTGGGCGAGAACGCCACACGCGGAGACATCATCTCGATTGCAACCGCTGGTCGTGTTCGGTCGGTCGACAAGGACGGAATCGTCACCTACGGCCAGAACGTCGAGGTCGAATACGGAACAGCGCGTGGCGTCGACGATGCCGAAACAGACGCTGTGGAAACACTCGGAAAGATCGCGCCCCTCGACATCGGTCCGGCACCGTCGTGGCGGAACCTGCGTGTGCCGCTGGACCAGATTCCCGTCGAAGCCAACAGCATTCGACTTGTCGTCAGCGACTACGACAGCAAGCCCGACCAATGGGTGGCCGTCACCCCGCCGCGGGTTCCGAAGACCCAGAAGCTCAACGACGTCGTCGGTTCACAGGCGCCCGTCATGCTGGATTGGGCTGTCGGACTGGCATTCCCGTGCCAACGCCCCTTCGATCATCGGGTCGGTATCGCCGAGGTCCCCGAGTATCGGATCCTTCCCGACCATTCCGGCGCGCTCGTGACCAGTGCCTGGCAGGACCACTACGGCGGTGGACCGTTGGGGTGGATCGATCTGCTCCTGACCGCTCAGACCATTCCGTCGTATCTCGACAACGACTGGGCTCGCGATTGGGGTTCGATCGAGAAGTACACACCGATCGATCCGAGTGCAGTGCCTGCCCAGGTCGACGAAGCGACCGTTCAGCGCTCCGGGACGTGGAATCCGGGATCGATGACCATGGTTTTCTGAGCGGAATTTCTGAGCGGATGGGTCACTGAGTGACACGGTCCAGTCGCGGGCGGATCGGACGAAACGCCTGCGACTGGACACTTGTATGACTTAGTCTCCCAGGCATGGGAGCCCTGTCACGGTCTGTTACGCCTGCACTCATGGCACTGACGTGCCTGCTCGGGGCGCTCGCCTTTCCCACTCGCGCCTCGGCGGAGGTACCGGATGACTTCCTCTGGGGCGTTGCCACCTCCGGATTCCAATCGGAAGGTTCGTCGCCGGACAGCAACTGGTCTCGATACTCCGATTCCGGACGAACCCACGACAAGATCGGTGATTCGGTCGACTTCCGGCATCGCTACGCCGAGGACATCGACCGGGCGGCCGATCTGGGATCGAAGGTTTTCCGATTCGGCGTCGAGTGGGCGCGAGTTCAGCCCGCCGCCGGGAGCTGGAACGAGGCCGAATTCGCGTACTACGACGACGTGGTAGCTCACATCCGCGCGCGGGGCATGACTCCGATGATCACGCTCGACCACTGGGTGTATCCGGGATGGGTTGTCGATCAAGGCGGCTGGACAAATCCGAAGACGGAAGCCGATTGGCTGGTCAACGCAGAGAAGGTAGTCGAGCGGTACTCCGGAATCGGAGCGCTGTGGATCACGATCAACGAGCCGACTGTGTATGTTCAGCGTGAATTGACCTACGGCGGAATCGCACTCACCCAGGCACCGTCGATGTTCGATTCATTGGTCCGAGTCCACCGGGCGATCTACGACCGCATCCATGTTCTCGATCCCGGTGCCCGCGCGAGCAGTAATTTCTCCTTCATTCCCGGCGTGTCCGAGGCGATCGATTCGGTATTCACGGATCGGGTGCGCGACAAGCTCGACTTTCTCGGGATCGACTACTACTACGGTGTGGCCCTGAACAATCCGACTGCCGCGTACGCCGCACTCGACGAGTTCTACAACGTCACACCACAACCCGAAGGCCTCTACGACGCATTGATGCGGTACTCGGGCAAGTATCCAGAACTCCCCCTCTACATCGTCGAGAACGGCATGCCCACCGACAATGGAGCGCCGCGCGCCGACGGTTACACACGCGCGAATCACTTACGCGATCACATCTATTGGATGGAACGCGCCCGAGAAGACGGTGCCGACGTGATCGGCTACAACTACTGGTCCATCACCGACAACTACGAATGGGGTTCGTACCGACCTCGATTCGGCCTCTACACGGTCGATGTTCTCGGCGATCCCACTGCGGCGCGAATCCCGACCGACGGCGTCGACGCCTACCGCCGGATCATTCACGAGAACGGCGTCGGGGCCGACTACGTGCCCGTCATGGCCCCGGCTTTCTGCTCGCTCGTCGATCCTCCCCGCAGCTGTACGGCTACTCGATGACGGCCGTTTTCCGAAATTCCTCCACACCTCGTCGTTAGGATGTCCCATGCGAACACTGCGAAATATCGCCGGAACTGCCGCTGCCACGGCTGCCCTGATCCTGGTTGCCGGAGGCGCTGCGACAGCAGCCCCCAACCCGGCCGATTCACCCCGCGAGGCGCAGGCACGCGCCTACATCGACGCCCTGGTCTCCCATGACGTTTCCGATGTTCATTTCGCCCCGGATGCGACGCGCGTCGAAGCCGGACTCAAGACGGGGTTCTCCGGACCACAGATGTCCGCCGACCTCGAAAACGGTATCCAATACCGCGTTATCCAGGGCGTACGAGACCTCGAGATGTCGGAAGCCGGGGACATCGTCTCGACCACCTATCTGCTCGACGCGGGAATCGGTGGCACTCGCCTCATGACCGTGGAGATTCGTGAAACCTTCGAAGTCCGTGACGGTCTCATCCACGACGTCGTCGCCCACATCATCCCGGTGTCTGTGTCCTGACGCGCGCCCGATAGCTACTGGGCGGTGCACCCGAAACTCGGGTGCACATCGCTGCGAAGGCAGCCGGCGTCGAGTATCCGAGTTCAGACGCAACGGCTGTCACACTGGCACCGGCAGAGAGTTTCGGCAGCGCGTGAAGAATGCAGGCACGCTGCATCCACGACGACGCGCTCATCCCCGTTTCCGAGATCAGCAAGCGGTGCAGTGTTCGTTCACTGATGTGGAGTTGCTCGGCCCACCGCGTGGGCGAGTCGTGGATCGACGGGCCGGCGAGATACCGCGTGCACAACGCCCGCAATCGCGGGTGCCGAGGCAGCGGGAGTTCCACAGGTAGGGGCGCAAGATCGCGAAGTTCGTGCAGGATCAGCTGAAATACCGCGGCGCCGCGTCCGTGTGCGGGGAAGTCGTCCTCCACGTTCAGCTCGACATCCATGTCGACTGCAGCGACGAGCAGCTCACGCAGGAGCGACGACACCGCGACGACTCGGCACCTGACCGGGAACCACGGCGCTGCGGACGGTTCGATGTAGAGGCTTCGCGTGCTGACACCGTCCATCGTCACTGCATGAGCGACACCGGCGGGAATCATGACCGCATTGGACGGCAGAACCGTCCACTCACCGTCATCGGTTTCGACGTTCATCGCACCGTTCACAGCGAAGAGAAACTGGGCTCGTCGATGTTTGTGGGCGGCCAGCACGTGACCTGGTGGGTAGTCGGTTCCGATTGCGAGAACACCGCGAGGTGAGTGATCGACGTCGTTGATCGAGATGTTGCGCACCGGAGGAACCTACCGAGTCCGTGTCTGATTGACAATGGAACGTGGCGAACCTTCGAATGTGCGCCAGCGGAGAAATCGCTACCGTTCATCAAGTGCTTCACTACGCCCTCATCCTTCTCGCTTTCGGCGCCTTGACCGGAGTCACTACCGTTCTGTTCGGATTCGGTGGCGGGTTTGTCACCGTCCCAGTCGTTTACGCTGCATCCACACTTCGGGCGGACGTCATCGATCCGATGCATGTCGCCGTCGCATCCTCGGCGGCAGTGATGGTGGTCAATTCACTCAGTGCCACAATCGCATTCAGGAAGTCAGGACGGCTTCGGGCGGAGTACATCAGACCACTGATCGGCCCCGTCGCAGCCGGAGCAGGCCTCGGAGCGGTTGCGGCAGGTCACGTCGACGACGGCGCCGTTCGGATTCTGTTCGTCCTCTACCTCGTGGTCACAATCCTCGACAGCCTTCTGCGACAAGGGTTTCTGACACCACCTGAACCTCGAGAACATCTTGACCGTCACGGCGTCCGCGCTGTCGGGATAGGCATCGGCGCCGTCGCAAGTTTCCTCGGAGTCGGCGGGAGCGTCATGACGGTTCCGATGATGCGTCGCGGCGGAGTTCCGATGGCCGACGCCGCCGCGAGCGCCAACCCGTTGAGCTTGCCTGTCGCCGTCGTCGCGACTGCGGTGTACGCGGCCTCATCAGGGCACAGCACCGCCTCGGATCTGTCAGCGGGCAGAGTCGGCGCAATCGACCTTCTCGCCGTTTGCGCGTTACTGGCCGGCTCTCTACCTGCGATTGCACTGAGCCGGCGAATTGTCGGCGCCATCCCGGACCGGATCCACGCCGCCGCCTACATCGCTTTACTCGGCGTAGTCACGGCGGTGATGATCGCGGCTTAGTGGACGGCGTACCGCAGATAGATGACGCCACTGTCGAAGGTTTTCTGTTCCAGCAGCCGCAGGTCCAGTCGCCCGCGCGGGAGAGCAGGCAATCCGCCTCCCACGCTGACCGGGCAGACGAACAGTCGGCATTCGTCGACCAACCCCGCCGCGAATGCACTTGCAGCGATCGTCGGCCCGCCGATCGAGATATCTTGTACCGCTTCGCTCTCGAGCGCACGAACGGCGTCGGCGTCGAAGTCCCGGGCAATCGTTGTGCGCGCCGTCGACACCTCGTTCAGCGTCGTGGAGTACACGATTTTATCGATGCCACCCCAGATCTGAACGAACTCGACTGTCGCCGCCTCGATTCCGGCAAACTCGTCCGGCACCGAAGAACCTACCGATGCGGAAGTACCTTGAAGGTCCTCGTGTGCCGTTGTCTCCCAGGGAATCATCGTCTCCCAGGGAATCATCGTCTCGTACATCCGGCGCCCGAGCAGGTACGTGCCGACTCCCCTCTCGAGCTCGTTGACGAACGAATGGACCTGCGCGTCGGGAACCGCCCAGTCGAAGTTCCCCTGCTCATCAGCCACATACCCGTCGATCGAGCAGATCGCCGAGTAGATCAGGCTCACCATCGGTCCACGTGCAGCACGTTGTCGACCGGTTCACGGGCGGCGGGTTTGAACGTCTCGCCGGTGAAGTACGCCGTCGGGATAAGCGCCGCCTGATGGAATCCGGCCGGAATACCCAGCAGCTCGGCAACTTCCGCTTCACGCTGCAGGTGCAATGTCGTCCACGCCGTACCGAGTCCACGTGCCCGTGCGGCCAGAGCGTAACTCCACGCGGCCGGGAGTAGAGAACCCCACAGACCGGCCTGGTTCCCCTCCGGCAACGTCTTACCCGCCTTGATGCACGGAATGAGAAGAACCGGCACCTCGCCCATGTGCTCACCGAGCCACGCGACGCTGGTGCCTACTCGCTGTTGGATCGGCGCGCGATCGGGATCATCGGCGAAGAGTTTTGCCGCCGAACCGTGAGAAGCAAGGTACTCGTCGGTGACTTCCTTGTAGATCTGCCCGACTGCTGCACGCAGTGCCGGATCGGTCACCACCATCCACTGCCACCCCTGGCGATTCGAACCGGAGGGCGCCTGCAGGGCGATCTGGAGGCATTCCTTCACCAGGTCCAACGGCACGGGACGGGTCAGATCCAGACGCTTTCGAACCGTCCGCGTTGTGGTCAGTAATTCGTCGGGTGTCAGGTCGAGTACGGGATACGACGTCATCTCCCGATCATTGCACTGTCGCGAGCAGTGAGCAGGACAGTCCGTCTACACTTTTCTGATCCCGTGCGTGCTGGTTGTCGGGAGTATTTCCCGATCAAAGGACTTTCGACATGAGTTGGCACGTCTGGTTGGCGTTCTTCGGAGCAAGTTGGGTGATCAGCCTGTCACCGGGGGCCGGCGCCATTGCGTCGATGTCGTCAGGGCTTGCCTACGGCTTGCGGCGCGGATACTGGAACATCTTCGGGCTGCAGTTGGGATTGCTGCTGCAGATCGGAATTGTCGCGGCCGGGGTCGGTGCAATTCTCGCCAGTTCGACCGTGGCCTTTTCCTTGATCAAGTGGTTCGGTGTGGCATACCTCGTCTACCTGGGAATCAGGCAGTGGCGATCGGCGCCCACCGAGGTGGAGACCGACGAGGCAACCGCGAGCAGTTCCGGCCCGATGATGATGCTTCGCGGTTTTCTCGTGAACGCGAGCAACCCGAAGGCTGTCGTTTTCATGCTCGCAGTGCTCCCACAATTCCTGGACCCGTCGGCACCGCTGCTTCCGCAGTATCTGATCATCGCCGCCACGATGTGCGCAGTCGACGTGATCGTGATGACCGGATACACCGGGCTGGCCGCACGGGTGCTCACCTTGATGCGATCCCCCAAACAGCAGAGAACCACCAATCGAGTGTTCGCCGGCCTGTTCTTCGGAGCCGCCGGCTTCCTCTCGAGCATCGGACGTGCAGCGGCTTGATCGGTCACAGGCCTGCAATCAAGTTTACGACGGACGCCACGATCACCGAACCGAACAGGTACGAGAGCAATGCGTGGCCGAGCGCCATCGCGCGCATGTCCGACGACTTCAAGTTGGTGTCGGAAATCGCGAAGCTCATCCCGACTGTGTAGGCCACGTAGGCGAAATCGCTGTACCGCGGCGGTTCTTCCTGATTGAAATCGATTCCGCCGTCGGGGCCCGAGTAGTACAGCCGCGCATAGCCGAGGGCGAAGAGCGTGTGGACCGCCAGCCACGAGATCACGACACTACCGACTGCAACCGATGCCGCCACGACTTGGTAGTGATGTCCGTCGGGTGCCGCCAAGAGCAGGAACGCGATACCGACGAGGCTCGCGACGGCAGCGCCGAGAATCAGCAGGTGTGCGACGTTGCGAGCCGGTTCTTCCCGCGTTGCGTGGCTCGCGGTGAGCGTCGCATCGAAGGGCCAGACCAGAATCCACGTCCACACCGTGAACACCATCGCCGCGACATCCCAGCCGATCAGGAAAGCGAACCGGGGGTAGCCGACCAACGCCGTGACGACGCCTGCAGCGACACCGAGCACCAGACCTGTCGACACTCTCAGCGCTGGCCCGGCACCCAGCTCACTCCGCGGAACCGGGTTGATCGGAAGGTCGTGCGATCGATCGTTCACGGGCTCAGTCAACCACCGTTCGCAATGAGACGGTGGTTACGCCGCAAGGTAATCGAGAAGCAGGCGTGTCAGGCGTTGCAGGTGTCGACCAAAGGCTTGCCGTTGAATCTGTCCAGCACGTACTGCAATCCGACACCGAAGTCCGCTACGGCCGGCGCGAGGTGATTGTTACCGCTCCCCGGATTCACTGCAGGCAGGGTGTCGGTGAACAACGTCGCCTCGGCCCCGCGCGCGCACCAGTCCTGAACCAGGCGCCGGGTTTGCTCGTACGGGATGAAATCGTCGTTGAGCGCTCCGTTGACCAGAATCGGCGAGGCCGGGGTTCGCCGCCCGATGCGTTGTTCCTCGATCACCTGCTGGATCTCCGGTACCGATTCCACCACGTCGGCAAGTGGCCGGCCGTCCGTGGTCCACGACGCCGTCGACTGCTTCCCGTACTTGGTTCGGGAATCGATGAGGCATTGCCCGGCGACGTCGGCGAGCACGGACCGGCCGTAGTCGTTGAGTCGAGATTCGATCGGCTCTCGGGCGGCGGGATATCGGTCGAGGACGCCGTTGATCGTGTAGCCGATCGCGGCCATCAGGCCGGTACCGTCGATATGACGCAGAACGCTTGCCAGGTCTGCCGGGGGCGCGCTCGCGTAACTCCCGACCAGATTCAACTCAGGCGCGTATTCGGGTGCCAGTTCGGTTGCAGCGGCAGTGGCGCCGCCGCCCTGCGAATGGCCCCACAGCGCTATCGGATCGTCCTCTCCTGCCTTCGCCAAGGCTCGGGCAGCGCGTGCACCGTCCAACATCGCATGGGCTTCCTCGGCGCGATTGACGTAGGTATGGATGCCGGGTGTTCCGAGTCCGATGTAGTCGGTGACAAACACGCGAACGCCCTGGGCTAGGAATGCGAAAGCAAATGCGGACTCGTAGTTGACACCGACACTGTCCACACCGGCACCGTAGTTCGACGGATTCCCGGGTTCCGCCAGGCGGAGTTGACCGGCAGTGGGGAACATCCTCGACGGCGCGCACTGATCACCTTGGCCCTGAGTGCCCGGACCGATCACGACCGTCGGGCGCGGGCCCGCGCCTGACCACGGGGCGGCCGGCTCCAGGTACGAGCCCGACACAGCAACATTGGATCCGTGGGTGTCGGTACTCGAATACAGGATCCGGGTCCCCACACCAGGCACTCCGCCAACGGCACCGGCCAGCGGCAGCGGTTCCGTCCGAATCACCGAACCCGGATCACCGACGTCGCCCGGAATCGCGTCGTAGAAATCGTTCACAGGTTCGGCGTTCGATACCGGTGTGAACAGTAGCGAGGTCGACAACAGCGCCGATACCGCAACGGCCGAAACCTTCAGTGCCGCGAGGACAACCTTCCGGGTGCTCATGGAAATCCAACGTATAGGCCTCAGTCGACGCGCGGACCGGTTTCGATCTGCGGGACTTCAATCGATCGATACCAACTGCTACGCGAGCGGGCCATGCCACTGGCCCCCCGATCCCCTGGTTTCACGGCCAGGACCTGATGAATCGTAAGCCTGTGCGGCTCCTCGAAACCCAGGGCACTGGCAGCGAGATACAGCAACCAGGTACGCACGCGGGGAGCACCGACCTGTAGGACCGATGCGTCCCAGTTCTCGCGAAGGTTCTGTACCCACGCGCGCAGTGTCAAGGCGTAATGCTCGCGCAACGCCTCGCTGTCACGCGTCTCGAAGCCTGAAAGTTCGAGCGCATCAATGGTTTTGCTCAGCGGAAGGATCTCACCGTCCGGGAAGATGTACCTGTCGATGAAACTGCGTCCGTCATCGACGTTGTCCGACAAAGACTTCACCGCCGCGATGGCGTGATTGAGCAGACGACCCTGCGGCACGAGCAGGTCGTAGAGTTTTGCCGTGTACACCGGCAAATTGGCCAGGCCCACATGCTCGGACATGCCGATGCTCGAAATCGCGTCGTACGGGCCGTCGTCGACGTCGCGATAGTCCTGCACCCGAATCTCGATACGATCGGCCAAACCCGCGTCGGCAACTCGTCCCTTGGCGTACTCGACCTGCTCGTTGCTCAGTGACACTCCGACGACGTCGACGCCGTAGTTCTGGGCAGCGTGTAGTGCCATCGATCCCCAGCCACAACCGACGTCGAGCAGTCGCATTCCCGGCTTCAGATCGAGCTTGCGGCAAATCAGATCCAGCTTCGCGTACTGAGCAGCTTCGAGGGATTCGACCCCTTCCGGCCAGTACCCGCACGAATAGACCATGCTCGGCCCGAGAAACATTTCGTAGAAGCGGTTCCCGACGTCGTAGTGATGGGAGACCGTGGCCGAATCGCGTGATTTACTGTGCCGCTTGCCTCGCTTACGACGCATCTCGATCGACGGAGGCGATGGCGGTGGACCCACCGCCCCCAAGCCGGCGAAAGTACCGGCGGCGCGCACCAGCGAGCGCAACGGCAACGCCGACAAACGATTCTCACCGAGCCGCGTGACCAGATCCGGGACATCGAGGAGCGCAAAGATATCGCCGTCTACGTCCAGATCGCCGGACACGTATGCCCTCGCCAGCCCCAATTCGTTGGGAGAGTACAGGACTCGACGTAGGGCACGCCGATTCCGGAAATGTACCCGCGCAGCGGCGTCCGGCGGACCTGCCTCCGAACCGTCCCAACATCGCACGCGAACCGGAAGCGGAACCCCGATCACTTCCTCGAAAACCGTCAAAATTTTGGTCGCGGCACCAGTCACAGATCAACCCCTCCGACAAAGATGGTTAGCCGATGACAGAAAACTTACGCCCGATTCGCGAATCTTTCGCGCCATTTGTCCGAGTTTTGGGCAGTGCTCATCGCGGTTTCGGCATACCTCGCTGAAATCAGGGCTCCACCAGTCCGGCGAGAAACTCCACCAACAACCGCTTGGTTACCTCGCGTGGCAGCGATTCCACTGCCGCGAGGACGGCCGCCATGTCCAAGGGCGAATCAGCAGAACCCCGAGGATCCAGCCCCGCCGACCTCAAAGCTGCCGCGACAGCGTCACTTGGCAACGCGAGAACATCGGCGACGGTGACATCGCCACGTTCGAATGCTCCGGCCAATTCTGCCAGGGCCGGCGGCGCCTCGGCTGCCGCCGAGCCGCGAACGTCGTCGGCACCGAGGACGAGCGCATTGGTCAACTCGCCGAGCACCGACTCGGTCACCGGGGTGACGGTGAGGTGGGTTGTTCGAGGCAATACAGTTCCGTCAGGTTGCGTCGACGCCGGCTGCCCTTGAAGGACGAAGCCGCGGGCACCGACAGCGCTTACCCAGCGATGCGGATCGACTCGACGTTCGAGGGGCACCGAACCATCGGTGGCGACCGCGAACAGCGGCCCCACCGGCGAGCCCACGACGCGAAGCCCGTCGATGCTCTGGACCGTCTCGATCAGCGCACGGTTGGCCCGCTGCGCCCGGGACACCAGTTCGGCGTACCCGGATTGCCCGAGAACTTGCGAAATCGCCCACGCTCCGGCCAGTGCAGCAACGGATTTGGAACCGAGAAGAGTGGGATTGACCACCGGATACCCCGGCCAATCCGTGAGCCCGAAATACTGCTTGCGATGCAGGTCACGCCCGCGGTGCAGCAAGACCGAGACGCCCTTGGGTGAGTATCCGTACTTGTGGAAGTCGACCGACATGCTGGTGACACCGGGCACCTGGAAATCCCAGGGCGGCAGATCACCCCACCACGGCAACGCAAGCCCACCGATGCAGGCGTCGACATGTAATGGAATCGAATGTGCACGAGCAACTTCCGCGACGTCGGCGATCGGGTCGAGCGCCGCGAACGGGTAATTGGGCGCCGAGACGACGATCAGAACCGTGTCCTTCCGAACTGCCGTCGCAATATCGTGTGCGCCCACGCGCCCCGACGTGGGATCTACGGGTACCAGGACGAGCTCCAGTCCGAGTAGGTGCGCTGCCTTGTGGAAAGCGGCGTGCGCGGTGGTCGGAAGAACCAGCGAACCCTCACCCGGCGGGAGCCCGCGGAAGTCGCGAGCTGCCTTGACGGCCAACACACAACTCTCCGTTCCGCCGCTGGTGACATTTCCGACGACTACGCCTCCGGTGTCTGTGTCTGTATCGGTATCTGCGGCTGGGTCTGAAGCTCCATGGAGGAACTCGCGAGCGAACGCAACCAACTCACGCTCCATCACCGCCGTGGACGGGAACACCGTCGGGTCGAGACCGTTGACCGGCTGAACCAATCGAGCTGCGTCCGCTGCCAACTCGTCGAGGGCTGCGAGACCGCTGTCGTACACGTACGACAGAACCCGGCCTCCGTGCGTCGGGGCGTCCTGCTCACGAAGCGAACGCAGCCGAGTCAAGATGTCGGCCGCCCTCTTCTCGAGGTTCGTGCTCTCGACGATCTTGCCCTGAAGTTCCTCGGCCTGAGTGGAACTCATCGTTCACCTACGTTCTCGTGAGTGGATTCTTGTTCGGTGCGGTAGTTCCGCAGTACGACCAGGCTGATCGCAACCAGGATCGCCGGGACGACCGAGAAGCCAAGGGCTATTCCGGTCAGCGCTGATTCCGGTTGCACGACAGTTTCGCCCGCAGTTTTCGAAACGAAGCCGGTCACCGCGAGTACACCCAAGAACACCGCAGGCCCCAGGGCAAGGCCTGCGGTTTCCGAGGCTGTCCAGATACCACTGAGCGAACCACCACGTTGGCGTCCACCGATTCGCGCGTCGTCCTCGATGACGTCAGGAAGCATCGCCAACGGGAAAACCTGCATGCCGGCATATCCGACGCCGGCAAGGGCGACGGCACCGTAGATCCACGAACCGGCGTTGACAGCCGCAAGGGTCAACAACGCCGTCGCGACGACAAACAGAACCGAGGACACGACGTAACCGCGAAGCTTTCCGTACCGATGCGAGAACCGGTACCACAGCGGCATGACGACGAGAGCTGGTCCGACGAGTGCAACGAACAGACCGGTGAGCGCGCCTTCGCTGCCCATCACATAGGTCGCCAGATATTGCGCACCCGCCAACATCACAGCGGTGGCAAGTGCTTGGAGCACAAAGACGATGACCAGCAATCGGAACGCGCGGGTACGTCGTATCGCGTCGAACCCGTCCCGGTACTGCGAGAGCAACGAGCCGACCGGCGCGTCCGCGTGAGTCACCGTGTGGCGCGCCGCTCCGCGAACTGCCCAGATCATTGCCCCACACATCAGCGCCGACACCCCGATGGCCATGACCAGATAACCGCGTGCTCCGCCCCCGGCAGCGTCGCGAAGTTCCGGTCCACCAGCGCCGATGACCAGAATTGTCAGGGCCAACACCGCAATTCGAACCGATACCAAACGAGTGCGTTCGTGGTAATCGCCGGTCAACTCGGTCGGCAACGCGATGTACGGAACCTGAAAGAGGCTGTACGCACTCGCCGCGAGCAGGAAGAAGACGAGCACCCACAACGCCCCGACTCCGGGGCCCGCAGACACGGGGGCTGAGAACGTGAGAATGAAGAGCAACGGCAGTCCCAGAGCGCCTGCGAGCATGAGTGGCACTCGCGTACCAGTTCGATGAGAGCTTCGATCGCTGATCGACCCGATCAGCGGATCGATCAGAACGTCGGCGATTTTCGGGACAATGACCACAAGCGACGCGAGCGCCGCGGCCACGCCGAGCGTATCGGTCAGGTAGTACGCCAGTACCAGACCTGGAAGCACACCGAATCCACCCGTGCCGACACTTCCCGCTGCGTATCCGGCCACCACACCACGCGAAAGCCTGTCAGGCGATCTACCTTCACGAAGACGTACCGGTTTGTCTGTAGTCACCGTCCACACACTAATGTCACGACTCCGTACCGCGAGGGCAAAAGAATCTCGATGACCAGAAGTCGCTCACTCGGACGGGCCGGGCATGCCAGACTGTGAACCGATTCGTACACGAACGAAAGCCTGAAGACGATGGTTGGTCCACTGACAGAGATCTGGCCTCCGTACGGAGTCACGATCACGTGTGGGCCCGTCACCTTGGTCCCTGTGCGCGACGACCATTTCCCCGAACTCGCTGCGCTGGTCCGAGCCGGCATTCACCCTGCCGAACAGATGCCGTTTCTCGTCCCCTGGACGGTGGGCACTCCCACCGAAGTGTCGCGAAGATTCATCCAATACCACTGGTCGGTCCGCGGAGCGATGACCACGGCCGACTGGAAATTCGAAACAGCCATTGTCGTCGACGGAGAAATTGTCGGCTGCCAGGCGTTCGCCGCGACGGACTTTCCCAAAAGTCGTACCGGTGAAACCGGCTCGTGGATCGGGCGCGGGTTCCAAGGCCGGGGCATCGGCACTCTTGCCCGACAGGCAATCTGCGCATTCGCATTCGACTCTTTGGGCGCACGCAGCGTCGTGTCGTCGGCGTTCACGGACAACCCCGCCTCGATCACGGTGTCGACCAAAGTCGGGTACCGCGCCGACGGCACAGTAGAGGAGTTGGCTGCCGACGGCCGAATGACCGTGCGTCGACTCTTCACCCTCAGCCGCGAAGATTTTGTCGCACCGCCGTACCCCGTCGAAGTGACCGGCGCAGACGCGCTCAGGGCGATGCTGGGTATCGACTGAGCGAGCTACCCGTGCACCGTGACAGCCGGTAGAACAGACGCATGGAACCCTCCGACATGATGGCCGCAGTCACCTCGCCCGTGCGCGACCGTACCGGACGCACTCTCGAAGAATGGGTTGAGGCTGTACGCACGTCGGGGGTCGACCCGCTCGATCAGAACGAAGTCCGCAAGTGGCTGAAAGCAGAGCACGGTGTACCGCAGAACTCGCAGTGGGCAATTGCATTCGAGACTGCCAAACAGTCGGGATGGGTGGAGCCGACCGTCGAGCAATACATCGACCAGCAGTACAGCGGCCCGAAGGCAGCACTGCGACCCATCTTCGATGCAGCCCGACGTCTGATCGAAGAGCTCGGAACCGATGTTCGAGTCGAAGGCCGCGGAACATACACGCCCTTTGTTCGCGTTCGCCAATTTGCTGCCATCGCAGCGGCCACCAAAGCCCGAGTCGACCTCGGACTACGTTTTGTCGAGGCCCCCGGTTCCGAACTTCTGGTGCCGGCCAAAGCTCCCGGGCAGTCGACTCACAAGATCGGGCTCACCAGCACCGAGGACGTGAACGACGAAGTCGGATCGCTGATAGCCATCGCGTATCTACAGAACGGCCGGTAGGACACTAACTCGCCGCCACGCAACCACTCACCGGCACGCTGCACGAAAGTCCCTGTTCTCCTTGTCGGAGAACAGGGACTTTCTTCACCGCGGGGGAAGGTCGCTGCGACGTGTCAGCTCAGGCCGAAGATCGCGCCGATGATGGTCCGAGCAGCCTCGAAGAGCGCATCAACGGACGGGACACCGATTTCAGAGCTGATGGAAAAAAGGGAACCCAACATACGATCCTCCGGAGATAGTTTCTGAATGGCTTACTGCCACAAGGAAAATGCTACGGGTTCTACTTGTGGAACGGAAGCATGGGGACCCCGAGTGTGACAACTCCGGACCAAAGTCCCGGCACCGCAGATCTACTGCACCCCAGCATGATTGCTCTCCCCCGCTTCGGATTCGACGCCTTCAGGATTGTCGACGAGGACTTTCGCAACACTCGCCAAAGCCTCCATGCTCGACATTTCCGCGTGAGAGCAGTCGACCAGGTACGGCCGCAGTGGCCCCACCAGTTGGGACCATTTTTCGACCAGGTGACGATGTTCAGGCAGATCATGCTGCGCCACAAACAATTCCACTGAGCCGAAATAGCGCCGCGGCGTGTGGTCCCGAACGATTCGCGACAGTTTTTCCACCCGCCCCACTACGGATTCGAGAACCGTATCGGAAAGGAAATCCATACCGGTCTGCCTTCGGATCTCTGCCGCAACGTCTACGAAAGTCAATGCTGCAGTTTCAGTTTCAACCTCAGCTAGTCCGATCTGCGCAAACAGTTCGGAAGGTTTCGGAGCCGCTTGTACCGATGGCATCATCTCCGGCAACAGCGCGTCGAGCATGACAACCGAACCGACCAGATCGCCCGTCTCTTCGAGCTGGCTCGCCATCTCGAGCGCGATCGTTCCACCGGCAGACCAACCCAGTAGATGGTATTCACCCGACGGCTGCACATTCCGTACGGCATCGACGTACCCCGACGCCAACTCCGCCACCGTGCCGGGTAGCTCACCTGCACCCGTTGCCTGGATGCCGTACACCCGTCGACCTTCGAGCTGACCGACGAGTCCGACGTAGCACCAGGCAATTCCGCTGACCGGATGCACACAGAACAACGGCGGCCTTAGGTCATCAGGATTGCCGCCCAACATGACGATCGTGTCCAGCGGATCCGAATGGAACGAATCACCCTCCAAGACGTCGGCATGAACGAGATCCATCCGAGAGGCAAGCTCCGCCACAGTTCGATCGGTGAAAATCCATTGAACCGGGAAATCCCTGTTCAGGGTCTCACGCAAGCGCGAAGCCACTCGAACTGCACCCATGGATGTCCCGCCGAGCTCGAAGAAGTCGTCGTAGCGGCCCACCGATTTCGCGCCGGTCACGCCCTCGAATGCCTGTGCCACTTGACGTTCGGTATCCGAGACGGGTCGATCCACACTTGACCCTACCTGCGGCGAAGGAGCAGGAAGTGCCGCTACGTCTATCTTCCCCGAAGCGAGCAGCGGGACCACTCCCACCACCGTCACCGAAGAAGGCAGCAGGTGCTTCGGCAGCAGGCCGGAGACAAACCCGCGAAGCTCCGATTCCGTCACCGAACCGATTTCCGCCAGCGTTACGTACGACCGGAGTTCAGCGGATCCGTGCCCGTCGTCAGAGACGACGGTAACCGAGAAGGTCACTGCTCCATGGCTTGACAGAGCCACGTCGACCTCCGCCGGTTCCACGCGGACACCCCGCACCTTCACCTGTGCGTCGTTGCGCCCCAGGTACTCGAGCGCTCGGTCGTGACGCCTACGACGCACGAGGTCACCCGTGCGATACATCCGAGTCCCCACCGCATAAGGATTGGCAACAAAACGATCGGAAGTCAGACCCGGAGAGGCGACGTACCCCCGTGCCACATTCTCGCCGGCGAGGAATAGCTCTCCCGCAACGCCATCCGGAACCGGTCGGAGCCTCTGATCGAGAACAAACGGCGTCGTGCCAGGTACCGGGGTGCCGACGGTGACGTCCCCGTCAGTGATCCGCGCGGAAATCGATGCCGCGATCGTTGATTCGGTCGGTCCGTATCCGTTGACGATGCGATGTCGGGGTGACCACGCAGACGCAAGGCGGGCAGAGAGCGGCTCCCCCATCGATTCGACGATCAACGGTTGCACTGCATCCGGATCGACTGTGGCCAGGACAGTTGGCGTCACGATCAGATGTGTGACGTCGGCAGCGATCAGCAGATTCGTGAGTTCCTCTCCCCCGTAGACGAAGTCAGGAGCCAGAATCAACGTTCCACACCCTGCCGCCGCCAGAAGAATCTCGATCACCGACGCGTCGAAGGTCGACGACGCCAATTGCAGGACTCGGGGGCCACGATCGAGCTCGGCGATCTCGGCGTGCGCGGTGTAGACGTTCATGATGCCGCGGTGTGAAACCTCGACACCCTTGGGTCTTCCCGTGGAACCCGACGTGTAGATGACGTAGGCGAGGTTGTCGGGATGAGCCGGCGTTGCCGATACCTCGACAGCCCCACCAGCAGTGCAGGATTCATCCATCGCCACCCACTCGACGGAGTCCGGCAAACTCTCGGATGCACCTCGCGCTGTCAAACCGACAACCGAACCGCACTCCTCGACCATCGTCTGTCGGCGCGCTGTCGGCAGCGCCGGATCGAGCGACAGCCACGCTGCGCCTGCCCGCGCTACCGCCCACAGCGCAACGATCCACAGATGCCCGCGACCGAGCGCAACGGCCACCACGTCATCGGGTCCGATTCCTCGGACCGCCAACTCGCGAGTCCAGTGCGACGACTCCTCGTGCAGGTCGCGATAGGTCCAGCGCCTGCCGTTCTCTTCCAGCGCGATGCCGTCGGGTGCCTGCCGCAGCGCGCGTTCGAAAATGTCCGCAATCGTCAGCGGTTCGACGTGTCGAGGATTCGCAGCCGTCAGCGCCGAGCGTTCGAGACCGGACAGCAATTCGATCTCCCCGACCACGATCTCGGGTTCACCTGTCACTGCTTCGGCGATACGTGTCACCCGCTGCATGAACAGTTCCGCGGTCGACGCGCGGAATCTGTCTGTGGCATACAGCAATCGAATCGTCAGACTGTCACCGGTGTCGACCAGGTCCCACGTCAAGTCGTAACCGGTCGACGACCCTGTCTTGTCGATGTCGAAGACGGTGATGCCGTCGATCTGCGGCACGTCGAGCGCTCGCCGATATGCCAGCATGACCGTGAACAGGGGATGCTCGTTCATCCTGCGCGGCGGATCGACCTTCGCAACTACATCGTCGAACGAGACGTCCGCGTTCGCCATTGCTTCCAGATCGACACGGCGAACCTCGTCCAGGACAGCAGCGAAGCGGTCGGAGGAGTTGATCCTCGTGCGCAATGCGACAGTACCCACCATCATGCCGGCCACGCTCAGCAGCGCCGGATCGTTCCGCAGACTCACAGCTGCTCCCACCACGACGTCGTCTGTGACGCACTCGCGAGCGAGCAGCACGGCAATCACGCTGTGGACAACCATGAATACCGTAACGCCATGCGAACGAGCCAACGCCGACAACGCGTCGTAGATGGCGCCGTCGAGGACTTCCGTCACCATCTCGTCGGATCGTGAAGACACCGGACTCCGGGGGTTGTCGACGGGTAGAGCCAACACATCCTCGACGCCACCAAGTGCGTTCGACCAGTAGTCGAGTTGCCGATGCGCCACGCTCAGAAGATCCTCCGGATCGCCCAAGCTCTCTCTCGCCCAGAGACTGTAGTCGCCGTAGCTGATCCCGCCGGCGGAGCGATCCCATTCCCTTCCGAGCACCCTCGCCTCGAAGGCTGCCGCGAAATCGGCAAGGATCGGGCCCATCGACGCACCGTCGATTGCGATGTGGTGAACAACCAGTACCAGGACAGTCAATCCTGCAGAATCGGCTCCAGCTTTTTCGCTGAACACACGCACACGGAACGGAACATCTCGTTCGAGGTTGAACGGCACAGTCGCGAAGGCCGAAGCGCTCGCACGGATATCGTCGACGCACTCAGCGGTGAGATCGACTGCAACAGAGTCTATTTCATCCTGTTGTGGACCGAGTTCACCCGGAACAAACACAGTTCGCAACACGGCATGGTGATCGACGACGTCGCCGAGGGCGCTGCTCAAGACCGAACGATCGATGTCGTCTGCCAGGACCGCTGCAAACGTCAGGTTGTACGCAGTCGATTCCGGCTGAAGCTGATTGATCAGCCAGAGTCGTTGTTGCGAGGGCGCCAGCGGGGCCGGCATGCCGGGATCACGTCGAGTCAGTTCGCGGCGTTTGCCATCGGACGCGCTCGCCGACAGCCACTGAGACATCGCTCGCGGCGAAGGATTGTCGAAGACGGCGCGAACAGGCACGTCCCGCGCGAAGATCGAGGCGAGTCGACCTGCCACCGCTGCTGCGGCCAACGAATCACCACCTGATTCGAACAGGTCGTGCAGAGCGCCGAAACTTCCGGACACGTGTTCCGACATGACAGCGGTGACGAGTTCCTCCGAAACCGTCACTGCTGCATCGGGCGCCCGGCTCTCGAACACATGGCGCCGCAACGCATCTGCGTCCAGTTTTCCATTCGTCGTGAGCGGGATCGACTCCAACACGACCACGCGGCCGGGCATCAGATACGCAGGCAACATCGCGGCCAACTCGATTGTCAGCTGATCCGCCTCCACACCATCGCCAACCGCGCACGCAACGGCGATCTCGTCGACGAGGACAACCGCCGCAGCCTCGACGCCCGTGCACCGCCGCAGAGCTGATTCGATTTCGGCGGGCTCGACGCGGATTCCTCGCACGCTCATCTGACGGTCGGAGCGTCCGACGAATCCGAGCGTGTCATCGGTGCGGCGGTGAACCAGATCACCGGTCCGATAACGGCGGCGTCCACCTGGTGCTGCGACGAACGAGCTGGCGGTGCCGGCGGGATCTCCGGCATAGCCCATCGCAAGCCCGGGCCCGCTGACGTACAACTCACCGATCCCGGCCCACGGCACCGGACGCAGTCGCGTATCCAGTACCTCTGCACCGATTCCGGCGAGCGGAACTCCGATGGTGACCCGATGATCCACCTCGGCGACGGTCGTGACCACCGTGCATTCCGTCGGTCCGTATGCGTTGAGCATTCGCGCGCGGCGACTCCATGCACGCGCGGTGGAAGGTGAGAGCACATCGCCACCGACTGCCACCACCTCCAATGAGTCGAACCGCTCCGGAGCCATGGTGTCGAGTACGGCCGGAGTGGACAACATGTGAGTGACGCCGCGTTCTGCGACGAATTCTTCGAGTGCCCTTCCGCCGAAAGCCTCCCGAGGAGCGACCGCCAAGGTAGCCCCGGCGCCGATCGCCAACATCATCTCGAGAATCGCCGCATCGAACGTCGGTTTGTAACCGTGCAGCACAACCGAGTCCGAAGTCACGCCGTACTTCCGGATTGCGTCGTCGGTAAGAAGGCCCAGACCTCGGTGGGTGACTGCAACGCCTTTCGGTTCACCAGTCGACCCGGACGTGTGAACGACGTACGCGACTGAATCCGGATACTGCCGACCGGGAACGGGGCTGCGGTCGGAGAGCACTGTGCGCAGTTGCTTCAGCCGTGCCGGCGGCAGGTCGGGGTCGATCGGCACGAATGCCGCGCCCGTTTTCGAGATCGCCAACATTCGGACCAGGTACGCGATAGTCCGTACCGCCGGAATCTCGTACACGGCACCCGGTCCTGCGCCCCGAGCCACCAGTTCCCAGGCTTGGGCATCCGAGGCAGAGTCGAGTTCGGCATACGTAACCGTGCGCTGCCCGTCGTCGAGAGCAATGTTGTCAGGGAATCGCGCCGCTGTGGCGGCGAAAATCTGGGTCAGCGTCCGGGACGAATCGACCTCGACAGCAGTCCAACTGGGCGCCGCGCCCACCGCGAGATCCGAAACGAGTACTGGCACATCCTCGGCCATCGAGGTGAGCACTCTCGACAGTTGTCGAGCAACCGCGTCGGCGCTCGAAGGATCGAACGCGCTCGCGGCATAGATGAGCGCTCCGGTCAATGATCCGTCGACAGCGGGTGCGAGCGAGACGTGCATGGGGAACTTCGTTGTCGCGGTCTCGATTTCGCGAGCCTCAATCGTGAGACCGGCCACCTCCACGGCAGGGATCGCGAAGTTCTGCAGACCCAGCGCAATCTGGGGAGTTCGTCCGCCGAGCAGCTCACCAACCAATTCGGCAGGAACAGAGCTATTTTCGAATGCTGCCACATCAGCATGGAAAGCTGCACCCAACAGAAGGTCGATCGGCACGTCCCCGTCGATCCGAAGGCGAAGAGGCACCGTATCCACGAACATGCCGACCACGCCGTCGAGCTCAGGCGTACGCCGTCCGTCGACAGCTGTCGCGATCACGACATCGGGATTTCCACTCAGCTTGGCAAGCACCACGGACAACGCCGCATGAACCACCGCAAACAGCGAGACCTTCAATCGATCGGCTCGCGCCTGCAGTGACAAGGTGATGACGGCTGGAATCACGAAGTTCACTCGCTGCGCTACGGAATCCGGCCCGCCATCAGAATGATCCACCGTCAGCGGCGACACAGATGTCACACCGTCGAGCGTTCGGCGCCAGAACTCCTCGACGACAGGGGAAACGTCACGTGCTGCCTCCCACGCGGCAAAATCCCCGTACTGGATCGGCAGCGGAGACCATTGCGGATCCAGTCCAGCTCGTCGCTTGCCGTAAGCGGTCAGCAGGTCGCCGACCACCGTTCGCATCGACACCCCGTCGACTGCGATGTGATGAAAGCTCACTGCCAGAACGTGCCTGACCGGTGACACCTGGAGCAGCATCCAGCGCACCGGCAGGTCTGCCGCTACATCGAAACCGCGCGAGCCGAACTCTCGCAGCAGCACCTCGACCTCGATGTCGGCGACCAGTCGCGTTTCCATTGTCAGGGGGGTCGGAGGATCCACGACCTGAACCGGTGGAGTGCCCGGATACCGGGTTCTGAGGACGTCATGACGGCCGACAAGATCCGTCGCTGCGTGCCGCAGCGCGGGCACGTCGAGTTCACCGTCGATCTCGATGCAGATCGGCAGGTTGTACGCACCGCTCGACGTGTTCCGCTGGTTCAGCACCCACATCGCACGCTGGTTCCGTGACAGAGGTGCGGGCGTGGGGTCGCGCCGCGGTTCCAGTCGGACAACATCGGTCGCCGGGCCACTCTGCTCGAGCGAATCGATCCGGGCCGCCAACGCCGCAACTGTTGGATGCTCGAATACGGTCCGGAGCGGAACAACCAGCCCAAGGGAACTACTCAAGAGCGAGGTAACCTCTGCGGCCGACAGCGAGTTGCCGCCGAGCGAGAAGAAGTCTGCGTCGCGGTCGTCCTCATTCCCGCCGAGCACCGAAGTAAAAGCTTCGGCAACAAGGCGTTCTGTGGCGGTGGCCGGCCCCTGTGCACGGGAAGCATCCAGTGTCGGCGCCGGGAGACGGGCGAAGTCGACCTTGCCGTTCCGCATCGGAAGCGCGCCCTCGATTTCGACGATGACATGCGGAACCATGTACGTCGGAAGGACTTCTGCGACAGCGGCGCGAAGTTGACCCGTGTCAACTCTTTCGGCATCCGAGCTTCGCACGTAGGCGACCAACAGAGGACTTCCACCCTGGGCCGACCGAACCCCGGCGACGCAGAAATCGACGTTCGCGACAGACTGAATGACTGCCTCGATCTCACCCGGTTCGATCCGGACACCGTTGACCTTCACCTGCACGTCGGTTCGCCCGAGATAATGCAGGCGATACATATTGCCTTCAGATTTGGGGCTTTCCGGCTTCCACATCACCAGATCGCCGGTCCGGTACATCCGGGCTCCTGAACTGGTTGCCACGAATCGTTCCGCGGTTCGGGCCGGTTGGCCGGCGTAACCGCGCGCGAGCATTCGACCGGAGAGATACAGTTCGCCGGCGACTCCCGGCGGCACCGGTTCGAGTCGATCATCGAGCACGACGGCGTCGACCCCGGCCAGTGGATACCCGACGGATCCGTCGTGAGTGTCAGCTGACAGATTTTCGATCGACAGTGGTTCGGTAGCAAGCGAATACATCGCGGACTCGGCAGGTCCGTATCCGTTGATCACTCTGCGTCCGGCTTGCCAGCGCTTCGCCAACGCACCGCCGAGTCGCTCGCCCCCGAACATCACCGTTGCAAGGTCCGGCAGCGACGGATCGCCGATCGAGGCGACGACAGTAGGTGTGGCGCACAGATGAGTAATTCGCTCGCGCCTCAGTGCTGATGCAAGTCCCGAGCCGAACAGTTGGTCGTCCTTCGCCAGAACGAGCGTCGCCCCGGACGCACTCGCGATGAGCACCTCGAGCAACGTCATGTCGAACCCTGGCGCTCCGCGATGGAATACGCGCGAACCCGGACCAGCCGAGAATCGACGGGGCAGGTCTTCGGCGATCACGCCGAGCCCGCCGTTGGTCACCACCACGGCCTTCGGAGTTCCAGTCGTTCCTGACGTGAAAACTACGTAGGCCGCAAGGTTCTCGGAATGACGTCGGGCCCAGTCTGCGTCCTGCTCACCACCGGCGTCGAGGCCGCGGACCGCGCCGTCGCCCAGCGCTTCGAGGACATCGCGTACTCGCGCCTGCGGCTGTTCCGTGTCCACCAATGCCGGAGCTGCACCGACCTTCGCGATCGCCCACAATCGCACGATCGACGCTATGGTCCGATCGGCAGTCCAGGCAACGACGTGGTCCACTCCGACTCCCCCGGAACGCAACTCGTCGGCTGCGACGTCCGACTGTGCATCGAGGTCTCGGTAAGTGAGTGTGTTGCCCTCAGCTTCGACCGCCACGGCGTCCGGAGCGAATTCGACGCCGTATCGCAGCATCGAGGCAAGCGTCGTGCCGGAACACCGAGATGCATCGGGCCGGTCGACCGCGCCGTGTGCGGGGACGAGAAGAGCTCGCTCCGCACTCGTCAACAGGTCGATTCGCCCTACCGTGACATTGGGGTCGACAGACACTTGATTCAGGAGGTGCTCGAACCGACCCGCAAAGCTCGATACCGTCAGATCATCGAATAGATCAGCGTTGTACACGAATTCGAGACCGAGACCGCCCCCGATCCCCTCGTCTGTCACATTGAGCTGCAGATCGAAATTTGCTTGCCTGACATCGGGCGAGATCTGAGTGACGGACAACCCCGGTATGGACCACGCGGCGGAATGAGTTGTCTGGAACGAGAGCGCCACCTGGAACAACGGATGTCGCGAACGCGATCGCGGTGGGTCGATCAGATCAACCAGCGATTCGAAGGGCATCTCTGCGTGCGCGAACGCCGCTACGTCTCGCTGACGAACCTGCTCGACCAACCGGCCGAACGACTTCGACGGATCGACTTCGGTCCGAAGAACAATCGTTCCGGCAAACATGCCGACCAGCTCGTCGAGTTCAGGTGTGACGCGTCCGGACACAACAGTGCCGACAGCTACGTCATTGCTGTCGTTGTACCTCGCCAGCAGCGCCGCGAGTGCAGCGTGGACAACCATGAACATGGTTCCGTTGTTCGATCGTGCGAGTGCTTGAAGGCCCGTCCGTACCGAACCCGAGATCTCTGCCCGGCAGCTCGTCGCGCGGGCGGACGTCGAACGCGGACGGTCCAGGGGTAGCGTCACCTGCTCGGGAAGGCCTTCGAGCGCCTGCTTCCAGTAGCTGGATACCGTCTCGGGAATCCCCGATTCCCGTTGCCATGCGCTGTAATCGGAGTATTCGAGCGCGAGCGGCGACCACGTCGGAGCTTGCTGCGCCGAGCGAGCGATGTACGCCGCCGTGAAGTCACGTACCAACAAGTCGAGCGATCGAGCATCGGCGGCAATGTGATGGATAACAACAGCCAGGATGTACTCGTCAGGCGAAAGCTGGAGAAGTGCCGCACGTACGGGCGGATCCACGGTGACATCGAAGCCCGGACCCACCAGTTCTGCAACACGATTCTCGCCGTCGTCGCCGTCGAGTGCCTCGAGCTGAAACAGCGGAAGCGAATCCTCGGCGTCGAGCACCGTCTGAACCGGACGCTCGCCGACAACCGGATATACGGTCCGCAAAGTGCGATGACGGTCGATCAGGTCGCGAATTGCCAGTTCGGCTGCAGCTACGTCCAATTCACCCGTCAGGCGCAACACTATCGGAATGTTGTAGCCGGAGGACTCTGTATCCAACTGATTCAGAATCCACATTCGGTGTTGGGGAGCCGAAAGCTGCACCTCCGCAGTGCCTGGGCGAGGTACCAAAGACAGACGAGGTACCAAAGACAACGGAGACGCTTGCCCCGCGCCGATTCGGGCGGCAGCGATGCCGGCGAGCTGATCGACGAATGGGTGCTCGAACACATCGCGGACGTCGAGGTTGCAGCCCAAAGCGGAGTTCAGGCGCGACGAAAGACGGGTGGCGATCAAGGAATTGGCCCCTTGATCGAAGAGGTTCCGGACCGGATCTATATGCGGAACTTCCATCAAATCGCTCAGAATGGCTGCAACTGTCTGAGCGAAGAAGTCTCGCGACTGCCGAGACGGCTGCACTTGCGACGTCGGGTCCGGCAGTGATGCTCGGTCGATCTTGCCGTTGATCGTGACCGGCAATGACGCAAGCGGCATCAAAGCCGACGGGACCATATGTGCGGGCAACAACGAACGAGCAGTCCGCAACACACCGTCGAGGTCGTGTCCGTTCTCAGGGGTGATGTAACCGACCAAAGTCGGCCCACTGTCGAGTTCTCTCACCACCACCGTGGCCTGCTCCACCGACGTGTGAGCCAACAGCGCGGATTCGACCTCGCCCGGTTCGACGCGGTAACCGCGCAGGGCCATCTGGCCGTCGGCGCGGCGAACATATTCGAGTCGACCGGCTCGCCAACGGACCAGATCGCCGCTGCGGTACATCCGCGATCCTTCGAATCCGGGTTCAGACACAAATCGGGAAGACGTCATCCCTGGTTGACCCAAGTAGCCTTCGGCCACCTGCGGACCGGCAACGTACAGTTCGCCGACAGATCCCGGCGGGACGGGCTTCAACGACGCGTCGAGCACGTAGCTGCGAAACCCTGGTAGTGGGGACCCGATCGGCGAGACAGTCTCGTTACCGGAGACGAGATCGAAATTGGTTACATGGACCGTGGTTTCGGTGATTCCGAACATATTGACACCCCGCACGTCCGGGTGCCGATCGAACCAACCCTGCACGCGCCCGACGTCGAGGCGATCGCCGCCGAAAACAATCGTCCGGAGCGGAAGCAGCATTTCCGGCGTAACTTCCGCCAACGCATAGAAGGCGGCCGGGGTCTGATTCAGAACGGTGACTTTCTCCCGCACAATCAGATCCGCGAATCTTTCGGGAGAGCGCGCGACGTCACCGTCCACCATCACCAGGGATCCGCCAGTGGTCAACGCACCCCACATCTCCCAGACCGAGAAGTCGAATGAGTGCGAATGAAACATCGACCACACGTCTTCGTCGCCGAAGTCGAAGATCTCGCGAGTCGAGGCCAGCAGAGCCAACACGTTGTCCTGAGTCACCACCACACCTTTGGGCGCTCCGGTCGATCCGGACGTGTAGATCACGTAGGCGGCGGCCTCCGACTGCGGAACAGGCCAACCGCCCGTCGCGTCAGCCGTCTCGTTCACGAGGATGACAGCTTGCTCGTACCCAACGAACCGCCCAGCTGATTCGTCCGTCGACACAATCGCTTTCGGGCCTGCATCGGCAAGTACGTAGTGGATGCGAGCGTCGGGATACTGCAAGTCGATCGGGACGTACGCAGCGCCCGCGCGAACGACGGCGATGATGGCTACGACGAGGTCGACCGATCGAGGCAGGGCGACCGCCACGCGATCCCCGACTCCAATTCCTCGATCGATCAATACGGCGGCAAGGCACTCCGAACGAACTCGCACCTCTTCATAGGTGACGCGAGTATCGCCACTCGACATCGCGATTGCATTCGGATGCCGGGCTGCGACGGCCCCGAAGAGGTCGGGCAGCGACTGCGCGACAATCGAAGGCCCCGGCACCCAAGCCAGCAATTCTTCGCGCTCCGCAACGCTGAGAACATCGATGTCGCGCAGCATGATTGACGAGTTCTCGGTAATCGAGTCACATACTCGACGCAGTCGCTCGACCCAGCTCTGCACGGTGCCCGCATCGAACAGATCGGCGGCATATCGGAAAGTGCCGCGAATACCGCTTGCGTCGCCGTCAATCGTACGATCTTCGCGCACAGTCACTTCGAGGTCGAAGCGAGGGTGCGCGGGAGGTAGCGGAGTGCCGTGGGCCGTCAAAGTTCCCACCGCGAGCTCGGAATCCGGTGCTACCGGATCGACAGCGAGAACCACTCTGAGGAAGGAATTCTTGTCGCCTGCGGCCCCACCGACCGCGCGGTCGACCACCCAGTCGAACGGGACGTCGGCATTGGACAAAGCTGCCACGTCGGCCTCGCGTACCCGACTCAAGAACTCACCGAAGGTGTCTCCGCCGCGAAGGAGCGTTCGCAGCGCCACGGTCCCGACGAACATACCGACGGCGCCGTCGAACGAAGGGTGTGTTCGGCCGGACGTCGGGGTTCCGATGACCACATCGGACGCACCGGTGATCTTGCTCAGCGCAATCGCAAGGCAGGCGTGCAACACCATGAAGGTTGTGCAGTGATGCGCTCGAGCGATCTCGTTGAGCGCCGCGTGGACGGGCGAGGGCAATTCGAAAGTCACGTCCCGAGCCGACGACGGTTGGTCCGGCCGGCGGGATCTGTCCACGGGAAGAGCAAGAGTCGGATCAACGCCGGCGAGTGCGTCGGACCAGAATTCCAGCTGGCGACCTGCCAAGCTCTGTGGATCTGCAGGATCACCGAGAATGGTTCTGTGCCAAGCGGAATAGTCGCGGTAGTCGAGCGCGGGCGAAGGCCAGATCGGCGACCGTCCGTCGGCGCGAGCGTCGTACGCGGAGATCAGGTCAGAAACGATCGTGGCGAACGAAAGGCCGTCCAAGGCTATGTGATGCGCAACTACGGTCAAGCGGTGGTCGGCATCGCTGCCGGAGGTGAGGATCAAACGAAGCGGCGCATCGGTCTCCAGATCGAAACCTGCCGCAACCAATTCCGCTGACGCAGCCTCGTAATCCTCGGACGGAACCTCGATCAGAGTCACCGGAGTCGCAGTCGCAACCTGGATCGGCCACGTGTCGTGATTCTGTTCGGACGAGAACACCGTACGCAAGACGAGATGGCGATCGGTCAGGTCGGCTACCGCCGCCCTCATCGCCTCTGTATCCAGTGCACCACTGAACGCGACCTCGAACGCAATGTTGTACGCCGACGACTGGGGATCGCGACGGTTGAGCAGCCATAGACGTTGTTGCGCCGGAGCGATTTCGACGGTGACCTCGTCCGAAATCCGCTCGGGCTCCACCACCCAGTCCGCCCGGTCCTCACGAATCTTCTGGGCAAGGCGCGCCGGAGTCGGGGCGCCGAACACGTCCCTGACACCAACTCGTCTACCGAGTGCAGAACTCACGCGCGCGGCAACATACACGGCGTCGAGGGAACTACCGCCCCAGGCGAACAAGTCGGAGTGCGGTCCGAGAACTCCGACGCCCAGGACCTCGGCCATCACCGAGGCAATTAATTCCTCGTCGTACTCGATCGGACGGTGCACGGTCGAGTGCTGCTCGGCGACCGCGGACCATGTCGGTTCAGGAAGCGCTGAACGGTCCGTCTTTCCATGGCTCGTGACGGGCAACGCTGCCAGAATCGTCACCGAACCCGGAAGCATGGAACGTGGAAGTAGTGAAGCCAGATGTTCGTGGACCGCCTTCTGACTCAATAGATGAGCAGTGCCGTCCCCACCTTCGGCCGCAGTCACGTACGCCGCAAGCGACCCGGATCGCTCGACCACCGCTGCTTGCGCAACACCGGGAGTCGACAGGAGCACAGCCTCGATCTCGCCCAGTTCGACGCGTACTCCACGGATCTTGACTTGTTGATCAGAGCGGCCCAAGAACTCGAGCTGACCGGCATCGTTCCATCGCACGACGTCGCCGGTGCGGTACATGCGCTCGCCGGCACCAGTGGCACCAAAGGGCGCCGCTACGAAACGCTCCGAGGTCAGCGTCGGGGAAAGGTACCCGCGCGCCAGTCCTGGTCCCATCACGTACAGCTCACCCACGGCGCCGACCGGAGTCGGACGCAACCACGAATCCAACACCACAGCGGCAACGCCGTCGATCGGGCGCCCGATCGGAGTATCACCGCCAGGCTCGAGTGGCTCGCTCATGAATGCCGCGACGGTCGCTTCACTGGGTCCGTACGAATTAACGATGTCGACATGACTCGACCACACATCCACGAGCGCCACCGGCGGTCGCTCGCCGCCGACGTTCAACACTCGAAGATCCGGCAGTTTCCGAGGATCCATCGTCAGCGGAACCGATGGTGTCGAGATCAGGTGCGTGACACCCTCGAGCCGCAGATAGTCTTCGAGGTCCACTCCGCCGATCAATCCGGGAGGAACGATCACGGCGGTCGCGCCGCAGCCGTGAGCAAGCAGAATCTCGAGGATCGCCACGTCGAACGAGGTAGCTGCCAGGAGCGCGACGCGGGAGGAACTATCGATGTTCAGTCGCCTGGCGTGAGAACGCAGCAACGGCGCAATGCCTCGGTGCGTGACCGCGACGCCCTTCGGTCGTCCGGTCGACCCCGACGTGTAGACCACATAGGCGGTGTCGTCCAGGGACACGTCGCCCGAAGACGAACCGATCCCCGTGCCTCGATCGATCGGCCCATCGACGGTCTCGTCTTCCCTGGGGTCGACGACGCAGACCCAAGCCGGCACGTTCACGAGTTCGCCACCGACCACAACGGACACATTGGCATCGTCGAGAATGAAAGCGACACGCTCGGAGGGCATTTGAGGATCCACGAAAAGAAGGGCAGCACCAGCCCGCGCTACTGCATGAAATGCAACTACGGAATCGGTCGAGCGCTCGGTGAGGATCCCGACGACGTCACCTCGTCCGACGCCGTTCTCCACGAGCAAGGCGCACAGTGCATCCGCGCGAGCGCCGAGCTGGTCGTAAGTGACGTCCACACCTTGCTCGCGGATCGCGACGGCACTCCCCTGCCCTGCGCCGCCTCTGACGACCGAATCGAGCGTCGCGAATCCGTCCGTCCGCGGACCTAACGCGGGGACCAGATCCTTCGCTTCGTCCGTCGAGAGGATGCGGAGGTCACCGAGCGCACGGGTAGCCGAGTCGAGGAATCCCTCGAGAAACCGAACGAACTGACGATGATGCATCGCCAGGTCACGTTCGCTGTAGAGGCGTGGATTCGCTTCGAAGGACAGGCGAACGTTCTCCCCCGCGATCGACGGATAAATGCTGAAGAACAGATCTTCGGTGGGTCCGGATGTGAGGACGTGAAATTCGCCGACGACGTCGCCGAGCCGAATGGCTTCGTGAAACATCATGACGTTCACGGCCGGGCCCGCCGCCTCACGGGATCTGCCCTGACCCTCCTGGAAGCCCATGTCCTCGTAGCGGAATCGCTGGTGGCGTAGTGCACCGGTCATCTGAACCGAGATCTGACGCACCAGTTCTTGTGGCGACAGATCCCGTTCGAGTTGCGCACGAACAGGCACGATGTTGGACAGCATCCCACCTGAACGTTTCGACGTCGCCGTGGTGCGGCCGGACACCGGCAAGCTGAGGACTACGTCATCGGAATCAGTCATGCGACCGAGATAGGACGCGAATGCACCGACGAGGACCGCCACCTCGGACGTAGTCCACTCGGTCGCTACATTCGAAAGCTGTTTTGCAAGAGTTGGATTCAGTGTCCGCACCATCATGTGCTGCGGCATGGACGTCAGGCCGGCGCCGTCGGTGAGGCGAACCGGGCGGGGCAGGCCTTCGGACATCTCCGTCCAGTACTGCTTGTCCGATCGATACCGCGACGAGGATCGGTAGTCGACGTCGAGGTCATGCAGTGCACGTACCCCGACACCACCGAATGGAGTCAGCGTCTTGCCATGAACCAGATGCGAATAGCGCTCGGCCACCCGCGCGGTGAGTGTCATCGCCGCATGTCCGTCGAGCACAAGATGATGGGCGTGCGAGTACCAGAAATAGTGATCGCCTGCCAGATGAAGCAAAGTCGCCGAGATCAGGCGGTCAGACATCACGTCAAGTGGCCGTGAGTATTCCGCTGTCATCCACTCGTTCGCGCGCTGAACCGGGTCGTCGTCGCTGCGTAAGTCGAGGTATGCGAGATCGTCGACGATCGAGTGATCGACAATCTGCGCCGGCTCGGCATCAGTGGCGACGAGGCGAACGAACGGCGACTCCAATTCATGACATGCCGTGTTCGTTGCCTCGATCAGAGCGTCGACGTCAACCGGTCCTCGTAGCTCCACGTACTGAGCCACCACGAACGGAGTTGACGGACTCAGTTGCTGCGCAAACCACAGCGCGAGCTGAGCCCGAGACAACGGAAAAGCACTCAACCCGTCACCTCACATTTCACCAGCCTTGTTTTTCACGAACATTCGATGGCTGATCACGTGAATCCATGGGAGCGAACACCACGAACGGCCGAACCGAACCCTACTGTCTCGTCTAAGTTTTCACCACTGGGCCAACACTGCTAGACATGTCGACGCAGCTTTCACGCACTCAAACGTCAGGAGCTTCAGCGGATGAACAACGACACGGTGGGACCAAAGTCCGACGACGATTCCGGGGCTGAACCGAGCGGCTCCAACACCATCCCACCGAGGGGCCCGGAGCGCGAACCGAAGAGGACGGTCACCCTGCCGGGAGGCCGTCGAACTGCACTCGCAATCACGGGAACGGCACTGGTCGTGGGCGGTTTCGTGGCCTGGCTCGGGTACACGGCATACGAGGCGAAAGACAACCTTGAAGCAGCTCGCGACCATGCACAATCGGCGAAGAGTGCACTTCTGGCCGGGGATACCGGGGTCGCAGAGTCCGCCGCGGCGGAAGCCGATCGAAACGCATCGGCAGCGTACGACAACACCCATTCACTCCCCTGGAACATCGCCGCCGCAATTCCGGTCATCGGGTCGCCCTTCGACACGACGCGTCAGATGACCGAGGTCGTTCAGGGACTCACGCGTGACGTTCTCGGTCCCGCTGTCACTGTCGGAACTTCACTCGCACCAACGGAATTGGTGCAGCCTGGTGGACGCTTGGCACTCGCACCGTTACGCGAAGCGGAACCGAAATTGGACGAAACAGCTATCGCCGCGGAATTGCTGTCGTCGCAGGCACAGGAAGTTCGCGAATCAAAGTACCTGGGCCGAGTTAACGATGCCAGAGCAGAATTGCAGTCGCAGACAAGCGAACTGGCTACCCTCCTGACGAACACCGCCACCGCGGCGCGCATCGCACCGGCGATGCTCGGCACCGACGGACCGCGGAATTACTTCATCGGTTTCCAGACCAATGCCGAAGCCCGAGGAACCGGCGGTCTATTGGGTGGATACGGCATCGTCCGAGTCGACAACGGCGCCGCTCGGGTGGACACGCTCTCCCCCAACTCCGAACTAACACTGGACAATCAACCGATAGACCTTGGTCCTGACTTCAATCAGCTGTACGGAAACAGTCGACCGACCACCGATTTTCGCAACAGCAACCTCAGCTCACACTTTCCCTACGCAGCGCAGATCTGGCAGTCCCTGTGGTCACAGGAGTCCGGGGGTGAGATGGTCGACGGTGCAATAGCGACCGATCCGATAGCACTGAGTTACCTCCTCGAGGCGGTGGGGCCAGTAGAGATGCCGGACGGAGAGTCGGTGACGGCCGACAACGTCGTTGAGTTGACCGAGTCGACTGCGTACGCTCGCTTTCCCTCCGACAACAAGGCACGAAAGCAGTATCTGCAGACAATCGCGGCCCGTGTCGTGGCGAAGATGACCGGGAACATCAAGTCGCCGAGCGCATTACTGGAGGCTCTGGGCAGAGGCGTCAGCGAGGGCAGAATCGCAGTGTGGAGCTCTCACCCCGACGAACAATCGGTTCTTGCCGACACCGTCCTCGGGCATGCGATTCCCGATGATGCTGCGCCGTATGCCGGCGTGGTGATCAACAACCAAGCCGGCAACAAGCTCGATTACTACCTCACACGAGAAATCGACTACACGGCCAAACCCTGCACGGGCGACACCCGAAAGACAACCGTCACTGTTCGACTGACCAACGACGCACCTGACACCGAACTGACCGAATATGTCAGCGGGATCGTCGACAACCCCGGACGACTGCCCAATGGCACCAATGTGGCTGCAGTCACCCTACTGGCGACAGCCGGCGCCAAACTCGACGCCGTCTCCGTGGGCGGGCAGATTTCGTTTGCCGTCAACGGAACCGAACAGGGTCACCCGGCATTCATGACAAGGGCCGTCATTCCGCGAGGGAAGACCGTTGAGCTGAAGTTCGATCTGACCGAGCCCACAGCCGAGGGCGAAGCTCGCGTACCGGTCCAGCCGCTTGTCGACGACCCGAAGATTACCGTCGACGTTCCTAGCTGCTGAGCCTGACCGGCAAACGTCGACGAGGCCCCTGGCATGTCGTCGTTTGCCGGGCTAGTGAACTTTCAACAGATTTGAAACTTTGATGAAGGCTAGCCTATGCTTCCTGACGCGCCTGGAACCGGCCGTCGGCTGCGATCCGTCGGAGTCTCACTCCTCGGCGCATCGACAACGGAAGGTTCCCCATGCGATACGCCCGTGTGTGCTCACTTCGCCGAACTGTGGCGCTGAGTGGATTGGTCATTGCCGCCCTGGTAATCGGCGGATGCAGTAACAACGACACCGCAACCGAATCAAGCAGCAGCGACTTCGAAACCGTCACTATCGAAAGTGCGCTCGGAAAAGCCGTCATCACCGAAAAGCCTGAGCGGATCGTGACCCTCGGCATGGGGTCGGCGGAGACCGTGATCGCGCTCGGCACGATCCCCGTCGGCGTCGAAAAGTACGCATGGGGCAGCGACGACACCGGATATCTGCCGTGGGTCCACGAAGCGGTCACTAAGCAAGGTGGCGAACTGCCAGAGCAGTTCACCGGCGGAACCGATCTCAACATCGAAGCGATCATCGCTCTCGAACCCGACCTGATCCTCGCCCCCTGGTCCGGCATCACACAGCAGCAGTTCGACTCACTGAACGCGTTCGCGCCGACCGTCGCCTACGCCGAGAGTCCGTGGACCATCACGTGGGAAGACCAGATCGACGTCATCGGCAAAGCCATGGGCGAATCCGAGAAGGCGACAGCCGAAATCGACAAGATCAAGTCGCAGTTCGCGGAATCGACTGCAGCACATCCGAACTACGCCGACGTCAGCTTCTCCTTCATCTACAACACGGGCCCAGGAACCCTCGGCGTCTTCTTCGCCGAAGAGCAGCGCGTGGCCATGGTCCGCGCACTCGGCTTGCAGGTGGATCCCGTCGTCTACACCTTGACGGAATCTGAAGGAACAGACTCCGCCGTCATCGGCCTCGAGAACGCAAACCTCCTCGACAAGTCCGACCTGCTCTTCACCTTCTACTCGGACCCGGCCAATCGGGCCGAGATCGAAGCGCAGCCGGCCTACCAGGCCATCCCCGCTGTGACTCGGGGAACTGTCATCGCTCCGACCGAGCAGCCCTTCGTCACCGGTTCCTCGATGATCAACCCGCTGACCGTGCCCTGGTCGCTCGAGCGCTACGTGCCGATGATCGACGAGGCAATCGCGAAGCTGAACGAATGATGTAGATCAGCATCGTGCGATCGAGAAGCCCGCGTCCTATTCGGATGCGGGCTTCTTGCCGTCGCGTTGGGCTTTGAATCGCATCCACTCGCTACTCAACATTCGATTGTCGATGATCCACCCCATGTAATCGCGCATGTTGAGGACACGAATGTAGGCGGGGCCGTTGGGATTTGCGTACTGCAGTGCTTCAGTCGCGAGTTTGCGTTGATTCTCGAGATACACATGCTCTGTTTCGAGGAATCCGCCCCACACGTCGGAATCCATGACGTAGTAGTGAGTCCGATCCCGAGGCTTACGCGTGAGCTTGACGAACCCCCGGTCGATCAACCGGCGAATGTAAGTCGACACCGATCCGCGACTGGCTCCCAGTGCCTGCGCCAACTCTTCGGCACTGACCCCTGGCGACTCGCTGATCAACAAATAGCCCGCAATGCGTCCCTCGATGCGAGCTCCACCACCGGACTGCCAGTACACGGAGAACTGGTCAATGAACCACGTGGAGAAGTCGTCACCGCGAGCAGGGCTGGCATCGCCCATTCGTTGAGCCTCCGACGTCACTCGACAACAAGAACATTGACTTCCGATTCTGCCAGCTGATGCCTACACCCACGCATTCCGCGTCGCCGCAGGGTCGCCCGAGAAGTCGTGCGCTGTGAAGTCGGCACACGTCACCGTCGTCGCCGACCCATTCGGCTCGCGGACTTGGACGACCATCGAGCTCACCGAATCACCAAGAGGCGAAGCCTGAATGGCCCGGGCGGTCAACGAAGCCGAGTCGCGCGGGTCGGTATCCACGACGCACAGATCGAGGCGGACATTTCGCGATTCACTATCGAACGACCCGCCGCCGACTGTCAATCCAGTAGGTAACTCGGATGCTCGTGAGCGCAGTGCGTCAGCCAATGCCGCCTCCACAATGGGGTCGCCTGGGCACTCTGAACCTGCAGAAAGACCACCGACTGGTGTCTCCCGCGAGGGTGACGATTGCTCCAAATCGACTGTGCATCCCACGAGCCCGATCGAGGAAGCCATGCCTACTACGCAAATCAACAGACGCCACCGACCAATTTCTCCTGCCATTCGCGACACGGTAACCGAGACGCGTCCACTACTACCGCGAAATCACCAGCCCTGGAGTCGTTGCGATGAACTCGAGCTGTTCGATCGTCAAAGGCGACGCCGATGTGGAGCCAGCCGATGTCACGAACTGGGTCACCACTACTGTTTCGCCGGAGGGGTGAACAACCCGGACCGTGTCATCGCCCGAGCCATCGGGATCGACCAGGCGAGTCACCGTGGTGGCGTTGGGCAACGTCAGGATCGCGCCTGGTTCCGGGACGGCCGTACCAATCGATATCTCGACATCACCGCGGCCGTCCGATGTCGAGACGACGATTCGTTCGCACGCCCCTCCCCGTCCGTAGTCATCCGGAACCAGCGAACCGAGCGAGCGTTCCAAAGTGACCTCTTCTGCGCCGAGATCCTTCCAACGTGCATCGAGCAACTGATTCAGTCGGTCGATATCCATGCGCGTCGCAGGTGGACCGGCATTCATGGAATCGGTGTAGCAGGATGCCATCGGTGGCGGCGTCGAGTCTGGGACCGGCTCAGTCACAGCGAGCCCGGGCGCTGTCGCGACCGCGATCAGTTCGTCCATCGTCAAAAGCGGACCAGTATCCGTCGAAGTCCCGGTCGATGTGTCGATGCTCGCAACAACTCTGGATCCGTCACCGAGATAAGCGACTACACCGCGCTCGCCCCCGACTTCCGAACCGTCTTTGTCTTCGAAATCTGCTCTGTCCTCGAAATCTGAGATATCGAGCACTGTTCCGTTCGCGAGATACTCCCGCCGATCCACCAGCCCCTCCAGGCACCGTGGCACCGGCTGATCCCATGCACGAACCTGAACCGAGATATCCGCAGTCCGCCCGACGCGAGTCAAGGTTCCCTTCGCCGACGTCGAACCGCTGAACTCGATCGGGTCGACCCCGTCGGGAAACGAAACGCCCCGGTAATTCTGGATCGGCGCAAACTCGAGCGATTTCGATGGACTCGCAAATGCAACGTCGACATCGGAAGGCAACGATTCGAGTAGTGCGTCGCTCATGGCGGTGGCCTTCGGTCCCGAGAACCATGGATAGTCCGGGTCGTCATAACCGGGCTCACCGGTAAAACCGTAGTTGATGCGCACCGGCGGACCTGGCGATTCCACCGACTCGCAGCCGGGAATCGACGTGCCCGTGCCCTCGTTCGTCACCGCTGCGACAACAGTTCCCAATGCGACGATCGAGACGATCACCAGCCCGTCGCGCCAGGTCCATTGCTCGCGGCGACGGTTCGACTCGTGTGCGGTGCGCCCAGACATTTCTCGATCATTGCCTACGACAACAACTACGTCGCTATCCGACATACCCGCTGAGGTCGTAGATCGTGGAATTTCCCACCGTTGTCGACGAGAAATTCGCTTCGACCCATTCCTGAATAGCACTCGACGTACTGTCCCCGCCTTGGCTGTCTTTCGGGCTTCCGCCCTGGCCACTGGCGATGTAGTAGTGGACCTCGCCGTCTGCCACGTACGCGATGAACTGGTCCAGCGTCGGTGCGGGATCAGAACTCCAACCGCCGATCGCCATCACCGCAGTATCGCTGGTCAACTCGTAGGTTGCTGCGCTTTGCGATCCGTTGGTCGCGGCCGACCACGTGGTGCCCGCATTGACCAACATTGCCGTCAACTCGGAAGTACTTTCGCTACCACTGCTTGTTCCTGGCCCACTCGTTGTTCCTGGCCCACTCGCCTTCGGATTACTGCTCGCGACATCAGAGTTCGGCAGAGCCTCACCGTCTCCCTGCCCTTGGCCCCCACCCATGCCTCCTCCCCCGCCCATTCCCGAGTCGGACACGGCGCCGGTTGGTCCTGCCGTCGGGATGGACCCACCATGCGCTGTTGCGGCAGTGGCAATCGCGTAAGACGCCGAACCGGTTATCCCTGCCAACGAACCGATGATCAATCCAGCGACAGCGAGCTTGCGAAATCGACCCTTGGCTCCCACCAGAACGAGGATCGCGCCGACGACAGTGCCCGCCAACAGAATCCACTTCAGCATCGGCAGCCATTCGGCATTGCGGTGCAACAACACCCAGCTCCAAATTCCTGCGGCCAGCATCATCGCCGCCAAGCCGCAGCGTCCGATCGAGCGGGCACGCACCAACCACAGGGCGTATCCACCGACGCCGATCATCCCCGCAACAGCAGGCGCCAGCGCAACTGTGTAATAGGGGTGGATCGTTCCGGACATGTAGCTGAAGATCAGGCCGGTAACGAGAAACCAACCACCCCACAGGATCAACGACGCACGGAGAAGATCTGTGCGCGGTGCACGCCCACGGGCGAGGAGTCCGAACACCAACGCGATCAGTGCCGCAGGAATCAGCCAGGAAATCTGGATACCCATCTCGCTGCCGAACAGCCGATCGAGTCCGGCACTTCCCCCAAAGCTGGAACCTGCACTGCCACCAGCCATTCCACTACTACCACCGGACATTCCGCCACCGGTGTTCCCGAAAAGTCGACCCAATCCGTTGTATCCCAGTACCAAGTCCATGACGCTGTTGTTGGTCGATCCGCCGATGTACGGGCGAGAATCAGCGGGCCACAGCCACACTGCCAACACCCACCACCCAGCCGATATGACAACGGACGCAGTACCGATCACCAGGTGGAACAGGCGAGTCCGCAAGCGCACCTGTCCGGCAATCAAATACGCGGCACCAAATGCAGGCAACACCATCAGCCCTTGCAACATCTTGGTGAGAAAAGCGAAGCCCAGCGCGACTCCGGCGAGCGCCACCCACATTGCGGCTCGTCGACCCACCGCCGTGCACATGGCGCGAATCACGAAGTAGCCGGCGAGAGTCATGAGCAGAACAAGCAATGCATCGGGATTGTCGAACTTGAACATCAGGGCGGCAGCGGGCGTAGCTGCCAACACAGCTCCCGCCACAAGACCCGCAGCCGGCGTCGCCACTCGTTTGACGGCCGCATACACGAGCGCAACCGATCCGACGCCCATCAACGCCTGCGGAACAAGAAGGCTGGCACTCGAAAATCCGAAGATTCGTCCGGACAGACCCATGACCCACAATGAAGCGGGCGGTTTGTCGACAGTGATGAAATTCGAGGTATCGAGGGAACCGAAGACCCACGCTTTCCAATTCTGGGAGCCGGCCTGCGCTGCCGCAGCGTAGAAGGTGTTGGCGTAGCCACTCGCGGTCAAATTCCACAAATACAAGACCGCCGTTGCTGCCAACAGGATCGTCAGCGCCAATCCTGTACGGCGAGTGCGGAACCACGACGGCGAGGGCTCGGCTCGATGGGCAGTTGGTGCCGGCCGCTGAGGCGGGGCCGGATGCAGAACGGCGGTCATCAGGAAGTCCCTTCACGAGTTACTGTCCTGCCAACGATCGCGCTTTCAACCCCGGCGGCACTGGGAGCCGGCTGGAAAGTTGCTGTGAATGAATCAGGTCAGGGAACGCTCGAACAGCACGACGCTGAACCAACCGTTGTAGACAACATCTCCGAAGTCACGACGCCCTACCTCGGCGAAACCCGCGTCTCGGTAGTAGCGGCGCAACCGCACGTTCGTTTCGACACAATCGAGCCGCAAGTACTGCGCGCCCTCCTCCGCGGACCGTCGATGGGCCCAGACGAGTAAGCGTTCGCCCAACGAAGTGCCCGAAAATTCTCGATCGATAACCAATCCGTGCACGTAGCCGGCAGGCTCGTTCGAATCGGGCCAGACCACGGGGTCTGACCAGATCAACCGCAGGGCGCCGACAATCCTTGACTGCGCCCGGTCTCGCGCAACAAAGAACTCCCCTCTCGAAATCTGCTCCCCGACCTGCTCGACAGACACTTCGCGTGGGCGCCACTGGATGATTCCGCGTTCTGCCAACCAGTCTTCTGCCGCGTGCCGCAGCGCCAGAATCTCCGGCCCATCGCTCTCGACCGCTTGCACAACGTCCACAACCATATGACCTCCCCCATATCTGCAGCCGTTCACAACAACACGGCCTCCAGGCCCCAACCCGGATGTATCTCCGAGTTGAAGCCTATCGACGTGAAGTTGTGTATCTGAACGGGTCTCACCACTCAGTCAGGTTTTGAATGTGGTGTTCGCCGATCGCGGGTGCTGCTGCGGGTCGATCGAGGGCGGCGGGATGAACCACGGTTTGTTGTCGACGCCGATGCGGATCACCCATTTCCCGACGAACCCGGACTTGCGGTGCATCAACCGGTGATGTGAACGGCACAGCAGGACAAGGTTGTTCATCACCGTCGGGCCGCCGTTGGCCCAGTGCCGGATATGGTGCGCATCCGTCCACGCCGGCACACATGTGCAGCCCGGGAACGCGCAGCCCTTGTCCCTCGCGATCAACGCCACTCGCTGCTCCGCAGTGACCAACCGTTTCCCGGGTTTCGCATCCAACGGCGCGCCGTGACCGTCGAGCAGAACAGTGGACAGGAAGCAGTCACACCCGAGGAGTCTGGTCTGCGATACCGACAGCGGCCCGAGCCACGGCATGTGCCCGACATCGAGATCCGACACAGCCACAGCAACACCATCGGGCGAGGGGGCGGCGGCGCAGTCACGATGCTCCGCCAGATCGCGGGCGTTGATGTGCACGTTCACATGCGGACGCTGACCACCATCGACACCGGTCTTCGCGCAGTCGAGGTAACGGCGAATCAGTTCGGTGAACCCATCCGCCGTCCGCTTCGCCGCCGACCGAGAATCCGGAGTTCCATCCGGTGCCGGGGTGGGCATCGTCAGATTCGACAACGCCGACAGCAACATTTCCCCGGTGAGAGCATCGAAATCCCCGCGCACCACCACCCGACCATTCAACGTCGACGCGATCCGGAGCTCGTTGCGGTCGATGTCTTCGGCGGGCGGAATCTCATCGGACTCGAACACTCGCTCCAAGGTTGCGATGACGTTCCGGACCTTCGTGGTCGTGGCCTCGACACCGGAAGCGGCAGCCAGCAACAAGTCGATACAGCGAGGGAGCGCCTCCTCCGGCATCCCCTTCGGCGGTGACTCGCAGAACGCCACGATCAACACGGCATGATCGAAGGAGCAATCCCCGCCATCGAACCGGGCAGCCACCGCCGGAAAAGGCCGAAGCGCCGCACCCAACGCGGCGATCTTCTTCCCATCCCGAACCTGCAGCATCGTGTTCGCCGCCAACCAGCAACCCACCCCGCGGCTCGCGATCACCTGATCATCGGGCCGCAACGACAACTGGTCCACCACCGCCACCCGAACAGCCTCGAGGCGAAGAATCTCCGCACTCGCCTCGATAGCAGCAGCACGCAACTCAGAAGCAGACAACCGCCACAGACGTCCGCGCAACCCCACCGCAGAACCAGACACCACATCCGACAACAGAACACTCATTGAATCCCCCGATCCCCACCCCAGACAATACTCGAACACTCGTTCGAGTCAAGAGTGGTAGACCTCGAGCGCCCGCGCTACCGATTCGTCACTCGCAGGCAGCAACGGCAGTCGCACATGGGGAGTCGGAATCTGCCCCAATGCATGCAACACGCCCTTGATGACAGTCGGGTTCGATTCGGAAAAGAGAGCTCCTGACAGCGTCGACAACCGTCGTCCAAGATCGCGAACACTGTCCACATCTCCACTGTCCCAAGCCTTCACCAGGCGTACGAACTCGGCGGTCGACAGATGAGCGGACGCCAAGATTCCACCTGACGCACCCAAGGCCAGAAGCGGCGCGAGAAACAGATCATCCCCCGCCAGTACGGCGAAGTCGTCCGGAAGATCCGCGAAGAGTTCGACGGCAGCTGCGTCGATACCGCCCGCGGCATACTTCACACCAACAACCCCGGGCAAAGCACCCAACTCCCGCAAAGTGTCGCTGTCCAGATCGCACGCAGTTCGGTACGGCACGTGATAGACGATCAGCGGCACGGGGCTCGACGACTGCAGATGCGCGAAATGCGCCACCACACCGGCTTTCGACGGCCTCGTGAAGGAGGGAACCGGCACCAACGCGGCCGAGACGTCAGGCCACCGAGTCAGCCTCCGGAGCGCCTGCGCACTGCCCGCCGTGTCGTTGCTACCCGCGCCCACGATCAACGTCGCACCTCTCGCACGGCACACGCTCGCACAGATATCCAGAACGGTCACTCTCTCCTCCTCGGTGAGGGTTGCGGTTTCCGCTGTAGTCCCCAGTGCAACGAGTCCGACCGCACCTTCGGAGAGGACCTGGTGCGCAAGCTGTTCGAGTGCGTCGGTTGCAATACGACCGTCGCTCTCGAAGGGCGTGATCAGTGGTACATGGATTCCGGCCAGGTCAACTCGAGTCATAGTCATAGTCATAGTCATAGTCATAGTCATAGTCATAGTCATAGAACTCAGCCTCACCGAACAGACCTTGTAGGTCTAGTTCGCATTTCCATCGTCGAGCGTAAGCTGAGCTGATGCTCGATGTTCGTCGACTGAAGCTATTGCGCGAACTAGCGCTGCGCGGAACCATCGTTGCCGTTGCCGAGGCGCTGTCGTTCAGTCCCTCCGCGGTGTCGCAGCAATTGGCCGTCCTCGAACGTGAAGCCGGCGTGCCGCTGCTGGAACGAACAGGCCGTCGCGTCCGCCTCACGCCGGCCGGTGAGAACCTCGCACGTCATGCCGAAGTCATCCTGCAACGCCTGGAGCAGGCGTCGGGCGAATTGGTCGACGCGCGTCGTGGACTGGCGGGGCCGCTGCGCATCGGAACGTTCCCGACCGCCGCACGGGCGATCCTCCCGCCGGCATTGATCGCCCTCTCTCGCGAGCATCCCGGGTTGGAACCGATGGTTTCGGAGATCGACCCAGCGGACGTCGCCGACGCCCTACGAGCTGGGAATCTGGACTTGGCGTTGATTCACGACTACGACTTCGTCCCTCGTCCCAGCGAACCGGGCCTGACAGCGTTGCCTCTGTGCAGCGAATCGGTCTATCTGGCGTCGAACGACACCGCTACAGATCCCGACAGCACCATTACCGCGCTGACCGACTGCGTGGAGCAGCACTGGATTACTGCGATCCCCGGAACTGCTTGTCATGCAATGACCATTCGCGCGTGCCAAGCGGCCGGGTTCACCCCGAAAGTGCGACACCACATCGACGAGTTCGCCACCGTTCTCGCCCTCGTCGCTGCAGGGCAGGGCGTTTCGCTGGTCCCGGAACTCGGAGCAATCCATCCGCCGCTCGGAGTGCGCCTGACGCCGATGCCCATTCGACGAAGGACCAAGATCGCACACCGAGCGGGCTCCGACGCTCACCCGGCGGTCGCAACCGTGACAAGCGCGCTTCGCTCGGCCGTCCCGCAAATGCTGGACGCCGAGCAATAGCGGCACCTACATGTCGAGCCCGAGGTCGAGCACTGTCACCGAGTGCGTCAAGGCACCTACAGCGAGGTAGTCGACGCCGGTTCGGGCGTACTCTGCGGCAACGTCGATGGTGAGACCACCGGATGACTCGAGCTTGGTTTCGGGGGCAACAGCGTCTCGGCGTTGGACCGCGATCTGCGTCTGCCACAGCGGGAAGTTGTCCAGCAGAACAAGTTCCACGTTCTCCGCCAGCACCTGGTCGAGCTGAGTGAGGTTGTCGACCTCGACTTCGCACTCGATGTCCGGGGCGAGCTCACGGACCGCACGAAGTGCTGCGACCACCGAACCGGCAGCGGCAACGTGGTTGTCCTTGATCAACGCCGCGTCACCCAATCCCATGCGGTGGTTGACGCCTCCGCCCACGTGGACTGCATATTTCTGCAGAGAACGCAGTCCGGGCAGTGTCTTTCGGCTGTCCCGCACTTTGGCATGAGTGCCGGCGATGGCGTCGACCCACTGCGACGTCGCCGTGGCGATTCCCGAGAGATGGCAGACGAGGTTGAGCATCGTCCGCTCTGCCGTGAGAAGGCCGCGGGTGGGCGCGACGACGGTGAGCACCGATTGACCTGGCGCAACCCGAGTTCCATCGGCCACCCGATCAACGACCTCGTAGTTACCCGCGCCGATCACCTCGTCGAGAACAAGCAGTCCGACGTCGATGCCGGCGACAGTACCCGAGGAGCGTGAGACGACCGAAGCCTTCGCGACCGCATCGGCGGGAACCGTTGCGGTAGAAGTGATATCAGGGCCATAGCGCAGATCCTCGTCCAGAGCGAGCCTGACCAACGTGAGCAGTTCGTCACGGTCGAGCGGCGCGGGCAGGATCTTCTGCTCGGTCATCAATGAACTCCTGTCAACAACATGTCTAGTATTTCGAGCGCTCCATCGGCACTCATCTTGATCCGAGTGCTGCGACGCTGATTCGGATCTGTTTCAGGATAGTCGGTGCGGGTGTGACAGCCTCGGCTCTCGGTTCGTGCCACGGCTACATCGACCAACGCTGTCGCGGTCAGTGTGAGCGCCGCGTCTTCGAGGTCCCCAGCAGCCACCGCCACTGTCTGATCGGCGTCGGCAAGCGCGGCTCGCGCAGTCAGGAGACCGCCTCCGTCGCGAACCACCGACGCGTGTGCTGTCATGACGGACTGCACAGTCTCTCGTGGGAGGATCGGCATCGGCTTGCGCACCACGTTGACCACTTCGGCATGAACCTCGCGACGCTCGGCAGCTGCGATTCCGGCACGCTCCCCGACCACCAAACCCTCGAGAAGGCTGTTGGACGCAAGACGATTCGCGCCGTGCAATCCCGTCCGAGCCACTTCGCCCGCTGCGTAGAGTCCAGGCACTCCCGTTCGTCCATGGACGTCGGTGGCGACTCCACCGCACGAGTAGTGCGCGGCCGGAGCGACGGGAATGAGTTGGGTGCGTGGATCGATGCCCGCTTCGAGACAGGATGCGGTGATCGTCGGGAACCGCGAATCGAAGCCGTCGAGCTTGCGGGCGTCCAGGTAGACGTGATCGGTGCCGAGATCTCGTAGGCGTGCTGCGATTGCGCGCGAGACCACGTCACGCGGGGCGAGATCACCCAGCGGATGAACACCTGCGGTGACCGAATCGCCGTTGGTGTCGACAAGAATCGCACCTTCGCCGCGGACCGCCTCACTGATCAAGGGCCGGCGACCTGCTCCACCCGGAGTGAAGAGGACCGTAGGATGGAACTGAACGAATTCCAGATCCGCAATTGCCGCACCTGCTTCGAGCGCCAACGCGATTCCGTCGGCAGTTGCACCGGGCGGATTTGTACTGCAGGCATACAGCTGACCGAGTCCACCGGTAGCGAGCAGTACCGCGGGCGCATGGATCACTCCGAGCCCTTCCGGCGAGGAGACGATGAGTCCACACACCCCGCGCCGGTTGGCCACCACCTGGACTGCCGCTGCACCGAACAGAACGGGGAGGCCGGCAGCGTTGAGAGCTCGCTGCACTTCCGCGCCCGTGGCGTCGCCGCCCGCATGGATGATCCGACGCGTGCTGTGCCCACCCTCGCGGGTGCGCGACACCTCGCCGTCTCGCCCGCGATCGAAGACCGCGCCCAACGCGGCCAGCGCCGCAACTGCGTCGTGACCAGCTTCGACGATGGAATAGACGGCTTCCTCGTCGCACAAGCCGACGCCGGCCTCACACGTATCCGCAACGTGCGACTCGACGGAATCCGTATTCAGATCGTCGACGACCGCGATGCCGCCCTGCGCGTACTGAGTCGAGGTGTCCGTCGGACCACCCTTGCTGACCGTGAGTACTTTCAGCCCCCGCAGAGAAGCGGTGCGCGCAGCGGTGAGGCCCGCGACACCGCCTCCCACGACGACCAGGTCGGCATGAGCCTCCCAGGCGAAACGCCCGGCAGGGCTGCTCACTCGCCGCCGCCCGGATTACCGATCTCGATCATGCGCTGCACCGATTTCTGTGCACGCTTGGCCATCTCGAGATCGACGTGGACCTCGTCCTTGCCCTCGAGAAGGCAGCGAAGCAACGCGGCAGGCGTGATCATCTTCATGTACGGGCACGACGCGCGGTCGTTGACGGCCTGGAAATCGACGTCGGGCGCTGCCTTGCGCAACTGGTGCAGCATCCCGATCTCGGTGGCGACCAGAACCTGCTTGCTCTTGGTGACGCGGGCAGCGTCGAGCATTCCGCCGGTGGAGAGGATCTTGACCTTGTCCGCGGGGACCGCGCCTTCACCGGCGAGGTACAGAGCCGAAGTAGCGCAACCGCATTCAGGGTGCACAAAAAGCTCGGCATCGGGGTGAGCCTTGGACTTCGCCGTCAACTCGTCACCGTTGATACCCGCGTGGACGTGGCATTCACCGGCCCAGATCTGCATGTTGGTGCGGCCTGTGACGCGCTTGACGTGAGCTCCGAGGAACTGGTCCGGGAGGAAGAGAACTTCCCGGTCGGGATCAATCGAGTTGACCACGTCGACGGCATTGGACGACGTGCAGCAGATGTCGGTGAGACCCTTGACCTCGGCCGTGGTGTTGACATAGGACACGACGAGGGCGTTCGGGTTGTCGGCCTTCCACTCACGAAGCTGCTCGGCATTGATCGAGTCGGCCAGAGAACAGCCGGCTCGCTCGTCCGGGATCAGCACGGTCTTGGACGGCGACAGGATCTTCGCGGTCTCGGCCATGAAGTGCACACCACAGAAGACAATCGTGTCCTCGGGCGCCTCGGCAGCGATTCGCGAAAGCGCCAGGGAGTCGCCGACATGATCGGCGACGTCCTGAATCGCAGGCAGCTGGTAGTTGTGCGCAAGAATCGTCGCGCCCCGTTCGCGAGCCAGACGTTTGATCTCAGCGGCCCACTCGGGGGTCGCTTCGACTCCGTTGTATCCGCCGGGGCCGTCGTGAATCTGCGAGGCCGATCCCTCCCATAACGTCGTGGTCGTCATGGCGTTCTCCTTCACCGTGAACCCGGGCTCGTCACCCAGTTCAAATCCGGACGGGCTGGCCCGGATTTCCGTATTCGAGGTTTTCGACTTAGGATCGAAAACGTGCCCAATAGTAACACCACCCACGAAGTGCTTGCAGCGGTGTTCCAAGTTCGCACCTTCCCCGCAAGCATCGCCGCAGGTGACGGCGATCACTGCCCACAAGGGCGTGAAGAGTTGGCCGTGCTGCTGTGGCAGCGCGCACTCAACCCGCAGAAAGGCACATGGTCACTGCCCGGGGGCACTTTGCGCGACGACGAGGACCTGACGACCTCCGCTCGACGACTCCTCGCCGAGAAGGTCGACCTACGAAAGGTCGCCCACCTCGAGCAACTCTCCGTCTTCAGTGATCCACAACGAGTGCCGGGCCCGCGCCGCATCGCGTCGACCTTCCTCGGACTCGTTCCCCTCAGCGCCGACCCACAACTTCCACCCGACACGGCCTGGCACCCCGTTTCGAAGTTGCCGGAGATGTCGTTCGACCACGGAACCGTCGTACGGCACGCGCGTAATCGACTGGCTGCAAAACTCTCCTACACCAACATCGCATTCGGGCTGGCTCCCGAAGAGTTCGCGATGTCGACACTGCGCGAAATCTACTGTGCTGCGCTCGGTTACCAAGTCGACGCAACCAACTTGCAACGCGTACTGGGTCGCCGAGGCGTACTGACTCCCACCGGCAACACCGCACCGTCCGGCAAGTCGGGCGGACGCCCACCGGCCCTGTACCGCTTCACCGACTCCACCTTGCGAGTCACCGACGAGTTCGCTGCACTGCGTCCCCCGAGCTGACGTCGATCAGGTTCTCAGGCAACGGCTTCGAAACTTCCGCGTTGCAGCCACGCCGAGTTCACCGCGCCGGCCGGATCGATGACCCGATTGATTGCGCCGAACCGCGTCGTCACCCGATCGAGAATCCGATCGGCCTGCCAACGATCCGTCGGATCAGCGACTATCGCAAAGAAGCGATGGGTCGGTTTTCCCGCCATGACGCGCACCAATTCTGTCACCGTCCGCGCGGTGGCCGCCACGCTCCAACCGGCGTCGAGAAACTCGGTGGCGATACGCGCACCGTGCTCGAATCCGATGTCCGTGACAAGTACAACTCCCCTGTTCGGGGCGATCTCCGAAACGCTCATTGCGAAACCTCCACTCGGAATCAAACTTCTTGACTCCCATGTAAGTCCGCAATCTTGTGGCTCCCTTGTGTTGGTTCTGTGAGAACTCTGGGGATTCCGCGCGCGCCCACACATCAGGCAGATCGAGACAATCCCGCCCAGAAGACCGTCGAGGCCGCGTTCACCACATCGCCGACCGGCACGTCGCCCAACATTCCGCCCGCGGCCAGCGTCGCGACGCCATGGAACGTCGCAAAGGCAACCAGCGCAATACTTTCCGGATCGCCGGCGGCAATGTCACCCGCAGCCTGCGCTTCCGATACGAGCCGAACGGTCAGATCCATCGTCGCGTGCCCCGCATTCACGACAGTCTCGGCCGCACCGGGTGCATGCTTGTTGCTGTACATCAGAGACAACAGGCCCGGATGCTCGAGCGCAAAATCCACATAGGCGTTGGCGAGCGAGGAGAACCGGGCTTTCGCGGTCGGCGGCGCCTCCGAAACTGCTCGCTCGAGTGCACCGGTCATCCGATGGAATCCGCTTTCAGCCAAGGCGTCGAGCAAAGCCTGACGGTCGCGAAAATGCTTGCCAGGGGCCGCGTGACTCACGCCCGCCTCGCGCGCAAGCTGCCGCAGCGACAACTTGTCGACGCCATCTCGCTCGAGGGTCGCTTCAGCCGACGCCAGGAGTTCCTGTCGCAGGCTGCCGTGGTGGTACGGCTGTTCGTGGGCGGGCATGGTGGCACCATATCAAAATGTTGTCATTGACAACTATGGTGTCAGTGCCTACATTTGGGATCACCCGAACCGAAGGAGCCACCATGGCCATCGACGTAACCGGAACCACCGTCCTCATCACCGGAGCCAGCGCTGGGCTCGGAGTGGAATTCGCTCACCGCTTCGCCGCTCGCGGTGCAAATCTGGTTCTCGTCGCCAGGCGGGCAGATCGCCTCGAAGCCCTCGCTACCGAACTCCGCGTCGCCCACGGCATCACAGTCACAGTTCTGCCTGCCGACCTGGCGGCGCCCGGCGTCGGCGCAACACTGCACCAGGAGCTGACAAACCGTGGCATCACCGTCACCTCGCTGATCAACAACGCCGGATTCGGAACACACGGAGCATTCGTGGACGAAGATCTCGAGCGCGTCACGTCCGAAATTCAGCTCAACATCGCCACGCTGGTCGAACTGACGCACACCTTCCTGCCCGATCTCCTGGGCGGACGTGGAGCGCTCGTCAACATCGCGAGCACGGCGTCGTTCCAGCCGACCCCTGGCATGGCCGTCTACGGCGCGTCCAAGGCTTTTGTACTCAACTTCACCGAAGCACTCTGGGCAGAAGCTCGCGGCAGCGGATTGACCGTATTGGCGGTGTGCCCCGGCCCGACACGAACCGAGTTCTTCGACGTCGTCGGCTCCGAAGATGCTGCGGTCGGGCGAATGCAGACGGCAACTCAGGTGGTGGATACAGCTTTCCGGGCACTGGATCGACGCAACGCACCGCCGACAGTCGTATCAGGTTTGCCGAATTGGGTGTCCTCGATCAGCACTCGCTTCGCAACCCGCCGGTTGGGAGCGTTGATTTCGGGTCGACTGTTGGGTGACGTGCGAATGAAGTCCGCAGCGAACCGCCCGTCGACGTCGGCGGTATAGAGAAGCGTCAGCTGTATAGAAGCAACGGCTGTATAGAAGCAACGGCTACGGGAGTTTCGGCTGGACCTCGTCGTCGGTCTGTTCGGCCTCGGTGGCCGGATCCCCGGATTCCGGATCCCCAGATTCCGGGTGGTCCCCCACACCGAGGTCGTCGTACGGATTGAGCACTGCCAGAACCAAAGTCACGACGCACGCCGCGAGCGGCTGAAACAGAAGCACGAGCAAGGTGCCGATGTTCGGTGCACGCGCGATGATCTCCCCGACCGCCGGATTGTCGGCGGTGGGGAAACGCAGTTTTGTCACGCCCGAACCAACGAGTGCCATCAGTCCGGCACCTGCCGCCGAGCCGACTATCAACCCGCCCAGGGCATACGGGCCTCGACTCAGACGCGCCAACCACGCCGCTACTGCCGACAGCACACCGACGATCAGTGCCAGCCAGATGAACACAGCACTCGCGTCGAACTGATGGAGGCTCTCACCCGTCAACGCGACGCCGCGCCCCTCGGACACCACCAACAGATGCTCGGCCGGAGCCAAGAACGCCCACACCACACCGACGAGCACGCTCACGCCCGCAGTGGTTGCGGCGATCACGATCGCGGTGCGCAGACGAGTCTGCCGAAGAGAGATCACACAGAGTGACGCTACCTGCGGGCGGCGTCGATCGAGTCGACGACACCGTGTCGGGAGCATTTCGCCCACCACCCGTCAGGGCTGACCTGAACGATCATGCGGCGCCCGCACTGCTCGCAGAAGCGAGGCGGCTCTAGCCCCATCGACGCCGCAGTCGGCGTCGGATCGTCGACACCGTCGACGATCCGACGCCCGGTGAACGGGTTGTACCGCTCCTCGGTCACCGGAGTGCTCACAGAGTGTCGTTCAGTGCTTTGATCGGCATCTGCAGATCCACCAACAAATCCAGATCCTTCTCGGCGGGACGCCCGAGGGTCGTCAGGTAGTTGCCGACGATGACGGCGTTGATTCCACCGAGGATGCCCTGCTTGGCACCCAGGTCGCCGAGGGTGATCTCGCGTCCACCCGCGAAGCGCAGGATCGTGCGGGGCAGCGCGAGACGGAATGCCGCCACGGACTTGAGCGCCTCGCTGGCGGGCAGCACATCCAGATCCCCGAAGGGGGTGCCGGGACGCGGGTTGAGGAAGTTGAGCGGGACCTCGTCCGGCTCGAGCTCAGCCAAGTTCGCGGCAAATTCTGCGCGCTGCTCCAATGATTCACCCATACCGAGGATTCCGCCGCAGCACACTTCCATGCCTGCTTCGCGAACCATCCGAAGCGTGTTCCACCGCTCTTCCCACGAGTGTGTGGTCACGACGTTCGGGAAGTGCGACTTCGAGGTCTCCAAGTTGTGGTTGTACCGGTGCACACCCATGGCGGCCAGTTGGTCGACCTGTTCCTGGGTCAGCATGCCGAGCGAGCAGGCGATCTGGATGTCGACCTCATTGCGGATCGCCTCGATACCTGCGGCTACCTGAGCGAGCAACCGGGCGTCAGGTCCGCGGACGGCGGCCACGATGCAGAACTCGGTAGCGCCCGACTTCGCAGTCTGCTTGGCAGCTTCCACCAGGCTCGGGATGTCCAACCAGGCCGCGCGAACCGGCGACTGGAAGAGTCCGGACTGCGAGCAGAAATGGCAGTCCTCGGGGCAACCGCCCGTCTTGAGGCTGATGATGCCCTCGACCTCGACCTCCGGTCCACACCATTTCATACGCACATCGTGGGCGAGAGCCAGCAGGTCTTCGAGCCTGTCGTCGTCGAGTCGGAGTACGTCGAGCACCTGGCTTTCGGTCAGGCCAACTCCTCTTTCGAGAACTTGCTCGCGCGCCTGGTCGAGGATGTCGACCGTCGCAGGGGCCGTGCTAATCGGGGGCGGGGTCACAGACGTCTCCTTCGAAACCAGCAAAATTGAACACCGTACAAGTTGAACGGTGTTCACGTTAGAGACGTGGTGGAATACTGTCAAAGGCGGGTCCGATCGACATCCGATCGCGAGCGCCCCACAGCGGGACGAAACGAGGGGAACAACAAGTGCAGTTGCGACGCGGCGACGTGCTGGACGGCGCCATGGCGATACTCGACGAGTTCGGACTTGCCGACCTCACGATGCGCAGGCTCGCAACCTCACTAGGCGTCCAACCCGGCGCTCTGTACTGGCACTTCCCGAACAAACAGACCTTGCTCGGCGCGGTCGTCGACAAGATCCTCGAAGACCTCGACGCCCCCGTCGACGCAGACACGTGGCAAGAAGCGTATTCCGAACTGGCACACAGACTTCGGTCTGCCCTACTGGCGCACCGCGACGGCGCCGAGTTGGTCAGCGCCACCTTCGCCTCGCGGATGACAAGCAGCAAGGTGCGCGAGCACTTCGTACACGCCGGCGAAGAATCCGGGCTATCACGCGAGCATGCCCAACTCGCGGCGTACGCCCTGCTGTACTACGTGCTCGGCCACACCGTCGACGAGCAGTCCCGAGCGCAGATGGAAGAAATGGGGGCACTGACCCGAGCACCCATTTCCCCCGACTCCCCCGAGGTGATCGGCGGCGGTTCCGACGAGGACCTCCTCGACGGCGATCCGACAGTGCGCTTCCAGTTCGGTCTGGACCTGTTCATCGACGGCATCCGCACTCGCCTGAATTCGACCACACATTCAACGCGCACCGAATCGGCTCTACGACACTCCTGACAGTCGGAGTACTGCAGTAGTGCCGGCCGCAACAACCACCACCATTACCAACGGCGCCTTGAACCAGGCGCAGATGCCTCCCGCCACCACACCGAGCATCCGCGCCGGCCCCGCAACGTCATGCCCGGTGAAGACCGTCGATGTCGCAACCACTGCGAGCAGCAGCACCACGACAGCACGATCGAGGGTTTTCTCGGCAAAAACCGAAAGCTTCACCCGAGCGCGGAGCAGAACGCCACTTGCCCGCAAAGCGTAAGAACCGCAAGCGAACACAACAATACCGATCCAGACCGACGCGGTATTCATCGAACCTTCTCCCGGAACGGTATCGTCACCGCGATACTCAGCAGCGCTACGAGCGGCGCGGTACCGGGCGGCAGGAACGGCGACGTGGCCACCGCGACTGCTGCACCGATCAGGGCGGCAAGCAGCGTCACCTTTTCCTTCAGCGCAGGCAAGACAAGGGCCAGAATGACAGCCGGAAACGCGGCATCCAATCCCAACACGCCGGGGTCTCGGACGACGCTGCCGAGCAGCCCGCCCAGCAGCGCTCCGATCGGCCACGACACCGCGATCCCGATTCCACAGAACCAAAAAGCCGCACGCTTGCGCTCCACCGATTCCTGCGCCATGGCGACCGCGACGCTTTCGTCGTTGACCAGGTGCGCGCCGACCATACTGCGCCAGCCTGAATCTTTGTAGCGACCCGTGCCGAGAAATGATCCTGCCGACATCCCGTAGGCGAAGTTACGTGAGTTGATCAACAAGCCCGCCACAACAGCAGCGGTGGCACTGCCTCCGGCTGCGATGATTCCGATGAACAAGAACTCCGAAGACGCTCCCAGAACGAGTACAGCCAACGCCGAAAGCTGCCACAACGAGAATCCAGCCGATCCTGCCGTCACACCGTAGGACACACCGACGATGGCCACGGAGAGACAGATCAGCACGCTCACCCGAACCGTGTCTCGATCAACTGTTCGCCATAAAGAACGCATGTATTCTATGTTGAACGAAGTGACACCGTTCGTCAAGTAGAACGACCGATCGGAGAATCGAACGATGACCAGTGATGAAACGGATACAGCGGAGACTCCTCAGAAACTGGTCGCCGTCGCACTCAAACGCGAACGTGCCCGAGCCGGCTTGAGCCTCTCGGAGGTGGCGCGGCGCGCCGACATCGCCAAATCCACACTCTCCCAACTCGAATCCGGCCTCGGGAACCCGAGCCTCGAAACACTGTGGGCACTCGGCAACGCGTTGGGTGTGCCGTTCTCACAACTCGTCGACTCGCAGGCACAGACCGTTCAATTGATTCGAGCCGGAGAAGGTCCCGCGATTGCGTCGGCAAACGCGTCGTACATCGCGACGCTCTTGGCGCCGAGCCCACCGAACGCACGACGTGATCTGTATCGGATAGTCGCCGAACCGGGCGAGCCGCGTGTTTCGACTCCGCATGCGCGCGGCACCACCGAACACGTCGTGATCGGCACCGGGCGAGCGGAGGTCGGGCCCACTGCAGATCCGATCGAGCTCGGACCGGGCGACTATCTCGCTTATCCCGGCGACGAGGAGCACATCTTTCGGGCGCTCGAACCAGGGACGACGGCGATCATGGTGTCGGAACACATCTGAGCCGCGATGAGTTTCGCCGCTGCGGGAAGTCTGTATCTGGGAGGTGATGTGGCCAGAGCCTCGATTGCCGACGACAGTAACGACCGACAGCAGGAGGACCCATGTCCGGATCCAGCATCAGCAGCATTTTGCTCTCGAGCACCAACCCCGAACGCTTGCGCGACTGGTACGCCGAGGCGTTCGCCCCGAAGGTCGACCGGACTCCCGGTGACCCTGGCTACGACGTCCTCGACTTCAACGGTTTCTACGTAATGCTCGACAGACGCGACGACGTCGGTGAGACCAACCCCCAACCGGGTCGCATGTTCCTCAACGTCGAGACCGACGACGCCCGGTCGATCGCACAGCGCATCGACGCACTCGGCGGAAACTGGCACGCTCCGCTCGAAGTCCGCGGGGGCAGTTTGTTCGCCACCGCGATCGACCCCGACGGAAACTACGTTCAGATCATCGAGTTCAGCGAGGAAGCCAGGGCCGACATGGAATCCGGAATGACGGATTCCCAACCCACCTAGTCCGACAACAGCTAGGAACGGAGACAGTCATGCTTGCGGACACCAAAGCATTCAGCGGATTTTCGGTGACAGACATCGATGCTGCAAAGAAGTTCTACGGCGAAATACTCGGGCTGAAAGTGACCGATGAAGACATGGGGCTGATTCGGCTACATCTTGCCGGAGGAACCGAAATCCTCGTCTATCCCAAACCGAATCACGAAGCGGCGACGTACACGATTCTCAACTTCGTCGTCGACGACATCGACACAACCGTCGATCAACTGACCGCACGTGGCGTGGAGTTTCTGAAATACGACGGATTCCCCCAGGATGCGCGAGGCATCATGCGTGGCAACGGCCCCGACATCGCGTGGTTCACCGATCCAGCCGGCAATGTTCTGTCGGTAATCAAGGAGTCCTGACGCGCTTAACCGCTGAACAGCTGTGACTGCCGCTGTTCAGCGGTGTCGGTGTTGGAGCGTTCTGCTGCCGCAGTTTCACGCTCGGCCGCCAGTTGCTCGGCGCTTTTTGCGTCGACAACGGGCTCCGACGCGCTGAGGTCGGAAAACAAGCCATTGCTCGATTCGTTCACATGCCACCCTTTTGCCTGGTCATCGTTGCCGCGCGCAGATAAACCTGCGTTAGAGATCGGTCGATGGCTACTTGATTACTGCCGCCCGTACGGCGCCGACAAGGCGCCGATGACCCAGCAGTTCTTGACCCAGTGTTGCACGCCTGTGTTTTCCACGAGAAATTCGGTCCAGACGGGTTGTCATCGCCCGCACGGCGGAGCAATGTGAAAGATGAGCGCGGAGCAGGTCGGCAGCACTTTCGTCGGACACCTGGCCCCTCAATTCACCGCACAATTTTTGGAGGAATCATGTTGGGAATTGCTTTGGGCCTCGGCAGCGCTGCTGTCGGAATCGGCCTCGGACTACTAGGCGCGGGAGCGGGAATTCTGCTGAGCGACAAGACCGTCAAAACTGCGCGACGTGACCTCACCGCCTGACGAGGGCGAGCGCACTGAATATTTGGGCACTCGGGTCAGCACTCGGGTCAACGCGGCGATGCGCCACCCCGCGCAGTGGGTGCTCTCGCACGCCACGCGTCGCCGCGGCGTGGACACAGACGCAGCCGTTCCCACCAGCGCCCAGGACGTGCTCGACCGGTTGACGGCTCTCCGAATCAGCACGTGGAGTTACGGTTTCGACCACAAGTCGATCCGTCATCTCGGACCGATGGCACAGGATTTTGCCGCAGTCTTCGGCCTGGGATCCAACACCCGTCGGATCTCGGCCGTCGATGCAAACGGCGTCTGCATGGCGAGCATCCAAGCATTGAACCGCAAAGTTCTCGCCCTCGAGACAAAGGTCAGCGCGCTCGAGAAGGACATGGACAGACTGCACGAAGAACTGGGAGGCACGGGCACGGATCGAAATGCATTAAAGGTCAACAACAGTCACACACCCCCGCCGCTCGACGAGTTCGGTAGGTCCGCAGGTCTGTAGTTTGTTCGGTGTGACCGCCCCTGATTCAGACTCCGACTCAGAACCCAACGAGATTGCCGCGCTGTTCGACGTGACGTCCGACTCCGTCGGTGACGAACATGTCGAACAGGTACTTTCCGAATTCGGCCTCGGCGCAACGGAGATCACGCAGACCGCGGCCCGCATCCGGGCCAGTCGGTCGGAATTCCGCCGACTGCGCCGTCGCGAGAACGAATTGGCGGTCCTCTACTCGAGTGCGCGTGAACTCGCGCAAGTTCGCGACGTGGACACTCTGCTCCAGCGACTCGTCAACCGAGCACACGACATCATGGGCACCGACGTCACGTACCTCTCCGAGTTCGATGTGGTCACCAGAGATCTGAATGTTCGAAAGACAGCAGGCGCCGTCTCGCCGGAACTACAGCATCTACAGGTTCCCGCCGGCGCGGGACTGGTCAGTGCGATTGCCGAATCTCGAGCAGCCCAATGGGTTCAGAACTACAGCGACTACACGCAGTCGCGTCACGACGAGGTGGTCGACGCCGCGATAGTCGCCGAAGGGCTGGTGGCGATTCTCGGCGTGCCGATGCTCTCGGACGGCCAGATCCTCGGAGTCCTGTTTGCCGCCGACCGCCGGGAACGACGATTTACTGCCGATCAGATAGCCCTGCTCTCGGCGCTGGCGGATCATGCCTCGGTGGTCCTGCAAACCGCGCGGGCGCTCGATCGCGCCGAGGAATCCGCCGCCGAGACCGGGCGAGCACTCGACGAACTGCGTGAGCACGTGTCCGCGCGGGACAAGTCGAACATCGTCCACCAGGATCTGATCCACGCCGTTCTGCGCGGCGGTGGCTATGCCCAGGTTGCACGAACCCTCAGCAGCGCACTCGAGCGCGGCACCGTCGTGGTCGACAGTGAGCTACGCCCTCTGGTCAAATCCTCGGGCGAGCAGATCACGACGGTGCCGTTGTCTCTACCTCGCGCCGTGTCCGAGGCCATCGACCAGAGTCGCCGAAGCGGCCGATGCACGTTTGTCGCCGATGACAGTGAAACCGTGATCCAACTCGTCAGCGCCATCACCGCCGGCGAATCATTCCTCGGGGCCATCTTGCTGAATCGTTCGGACGCGCCGATCGGACCTGTCGAACTCAGGACCGTGGAACGGGCCGCTCAGGTTACTGCGATCCTCGTGTTGCAACACACGGCGGCGGCAGCAGCGGATCGTCGCGCGCGTGACGAACTGGTCGCCGATCTGTTGAGCACTGCGCCCGAGCGCAGGCGCGATCTCGAACGTCGGACCCGCAACCTCGGCATCTCCCTCGGCGAACTCGATACCGTCCTCGTGGTGTCGGTTGCTCCGGAACTCCGCACCGCTGCGCTCCGCGCAATCGGGCAGAGTTTGCCGGTCGGGGCTTTGGCGTCGCAGCACGCCGGATTGATCGCGGTGGTCTCGCGCTCGGGGAACCCGGCAGCCGCGGCGACCGTCGTCCACCGCCAGATCACCGGTTCGGTGGGACCTCACGCCGTGGTGATTGCGCCGGCAACGGCGGAGCGTCCCGAAGACCTCCCGGCGCGCTTCACCTCTGCCCTGCGTACTGCTCGCCTGCTCTCGGCGTTGGGCAAGACCGACGGCGCGGTCACGACGGCGTCGTATCTGCCGTACACCGTTCTGTTCGGCGAAAATCCGGAATCACTTCATCAGTTCATCGATGACGTGATCGGCCCGGTACTCGCCTACGATCGCGACAAGGACACCGATCTCACTGCGACCCTGCGCGCCCTCGTGCGCAACGAAGGAAGCCCGACCAAGGCTGCCCGCGCCCTCAACTATCACCCGAACACCGTCGTTCAGCGTCTCGAGCGCATCCGCACGCTCCTCGGTCACTCGTGGCGTGAAGACGAGAACTTCTTTCGGGTGTCCATGGCGACGAGGCTCGACGAGCTTCGGCAAGTGGGCGCCGAAGAGGCCGGGGGTGAGACCGTCGACAAAGACGGTGGTGCATGACACTACAATTTCGACCGATCGATGTGCCCTGAGCACGTGGCCTGGCAGCCATCACCCTCCCTACTGTGAAGCGGAGCACAGAATCACTTCAGGAGGACCACCCCCCGTGTCAATCAACAGCCGGTCTATCAATAGCCGTATCGCCAATTTCCGGTCCTACGATGTCGCCGCACGGCGCGCCGAGATCGTCCGCCAGACGGACCTGACCGAAGCAGACATCGCGGTCTACGACGCTGCCGACGGTCTCACCATCGATCAGGCCGATCGCATGGTCGAGAACGTAGTCGGCGTCATCGGCATCCCGGTCGGCGTCGCCACCAACTTCACGATCAACGGCACGGACTACCTGATCCCTCTCGCCACCGAGGAGCCGTCGGTAGTCGCAGCCGCGAGTAACGCTGCCCGCATCGCACGCGGACTCGGCGGCTTTCACGTCTCGAGCACCCCGCCGATCATGCAGGCCCAGATACAACTCGTCGACGTCGTGGATCCGGCGGCCGCCCGAATCCGACTCCTCGAGGCTCGCGAGGAAATCATTGCACTCGCCAACGAGCAGGACCCGAAGTTGGTCAGCGTCGGCGGTGGTGTGAAGGACATTTCGGTTCGCATCGTTCCTTCGGACAAGGCCACCTACGTGGTCCTCCATCTTCATGTCGACGTACGAGATGCCATGGGCGCCAACGCCGTCAACACGATGGCCGAGGCAATCGCGGATCGAGTCGCCGAGATCGGCGGCGGACACGTCGTCCTGCGCATTCTCACCAACAAGGCCGATCTGCGGCTGACGCGCGTGCGCGCCGTGTTCGACGCCGAATTGATCGGCGGCGCAGAGGTTGTGGACAACCTGATCCATGCCGCGCGCTTGGCGGAGCTGGATCCCTACCGCGCCGCGACGCACAACAAGGGCATCATGAACGGCATCAGCGCCGTAGTGCTGGCTACCGGAAATGACACGCGCGCAGTCGAAGCCGGATGCCACTCCCATGCAGTCAACGCCGACGGAATCTACTCCTCGCTCTCGCATTTCGAGAAGAATGCCGACGGAAACATCGTCGGCACCCTCGAGCTGCCCATGCCGGTCGGCCTCGTCGGCGGGGCCACCAAAGTGCACCCCGTAGCGCAGGCCGCAATCAAGATGCTCGGCGTCGAGAGCGCCGAGGAACTCGCCGGCATCATCCTGGCAGTCGGTCTGGCGCAGAACCTGGCCGCTGTCCGCGTTCTGGCCAGTGAAGGTGTCCAACGCGGACACATGGGACTGCACGCCCGCAACATCGCTGCCACCGCCGGAGCGCAGAAGAGCGAGATCGACGCCGTGGTCGCACGCCTGATCGCGGACAAGAGCATTCGCGTCGAACATGCCGAGAAGGTTCTCACCGAGATCCGCGGCGGAAACTGACGACAATGACCGAAACAGTTGCAGGATCACCAGTGTGGAAGCCGGCGCCTCATCGAGTGCCGGCGCCGGGACTACCGACCTCGGTCCGGATCTACGAAGTCGGGCCACGCGACGGACTTCAAGCAGAGACGGCGGTGATCCCGACCGAGACGAAAGCCCAGTTCATCGAACGCCTCGTCGCGGCCGGTTCCCGCACTGTCGAATTGACGAGCTTCGTCTCACCTCGATGGATCCCGCAACTCGCGGACGCGGAAGAATTGATGGATCGGCTGCACCTGCCGGACTCGGTACGTACGGTCGTTCTTGTCCCGAACCGCAAGGGTCTCGAGCGGGCCGTTGCCGCCGGAGCGCGCGAAGTTGCAGTATTCGTCAGCGCTACAGAGGAATTCGCTAAACGAAACCTCAACTCGACGGTAGACGGCGCTATAGCCGCGGCCACCGAGGTCACTGCCGCCGCAAGAGCTCTGGGACTTCCCGTCCGCGGCTACATCTCGATGTGCTTCGGCGACCCTTGGGAAGGCACTGTGCCCGTCGAACGTGTCGCCGACATCGCGAAGACCCTGGTCGACAGCGGTGTCACGTCACTCTCACTCGGCGACACCATCGGCGTCGGCACACCTGGCCATGTGCTCGCCTTACTCGACGCCCTCCGAGAACGTGGCATCCCCACATCGCAGATCGCCATGCACTTTCACGACACCTACGGCCAGGCGCTGTCGAACGTCTATGCGTCATTGACCGCTGGAGTATCCGAATTCGACAGTTCCGCAGGTGGTCTCGGACGGTGCCCGTACGCCAAGGGCGCGACCGGGAATCTCGCCACCGAGGACCTGGTGTGGATGCTCCACGGCCTCGGGATCGACACCGGCATCGACCTGGATTCCCTTACCGACACAAGTAGTTGGATGGCCGAACAGATCGGACACTCGAGTCCGTCCCGAGTCGTCACCGCCCTCCGCGCAGCACGCACCTGACACTCGCACGCAAGCCCCTCCCTGTACGACCCCCTGCCATGCATGACACTGGAGAAGACTGATGTCACCACCGCAGTCGGCAACGACGCCGACCACCACAACCGCGCCGACCGATCAGCAGACATACCTCGAAGTCTGGGGCGACACTGTCAACGGTCGACACCTCGCGATCTCCGTCGCAGTCGGCAGTGTCGTGGGCGCGTCGGCTCTGCTTGCGGCCCAGTCTCTGTTCGAACGGGTCGTCAGCGAACCGTCGTTGGCCCAGGCGTACAGCCTGCTGGTCGGTATCGCTGCCTGCCTGCTCGCCGGCGTCGTCTGCGGAATCTTCATCAAGCCGAAGCGGATAGTCGCCTTGGCCGCCGCCGACGCGGAGTCGATCGACGGTGTCATCACGACGATGAGTGAGCAGCGTCAGGGTCTGGGCACTCTCGCCGACATTCCGGAGCAGAGTCGACAGGAACTTCGCGAACTCGGTCTGTACGACCACTTCGCCGCTGCCGAGGCCGAGCACGCACAGGCCTCGAAGACATCGCCCTCGAACCCGCCGAAGGGCGGTGGGCGCGCATGAGTTCGGTTCTGACCAACGAAATTCTCATCGCCGTTCTCTTCGGCATCATCGGTGCTGTCGCGTTCACGTTCATCGGATTGATCTCCGGCACAGACGAGACCGCCACCATCGCACCGCTGACTCTGCTCGTGATTCTGCTCGGCGCTCCCCCGGCGGCAGTCTTCACGTTCTTCCTCTCCGGTGCGATCGCCAAACACATGACGCATGCGGTGCCGACGATGCTGCTGGGCATTCCCGGCGACACGATGGCGATTCCGCTCTTGCCGGAAGCGCAGATGATGCGCTCACTCGGCATCCCGCACATCGCACTCCGCAAGGCGATCTCGGGAGCAGTGATCTCGGCGTTCGTCGCCGTGCCGGTTGCCGTTCTGTTCGCGACCATCCTCGCGCCGTTCGCCGACACCGTTCAGTCGATAGCACCGTGGCTGTTCCTGGTCGCCGCCATCGGCATCGCCTACGCCTCACCAGGCCGCTGGGCCGGGGTGGTCGCCCTCGTTCCGTTTGTCATCTTGATCCTCGGTGCCCGCGCGTTGACGTCGAATTACGATGTGTCGCTGAACATCAGCTACTTCCTGGCCATTGCGGTCGGGCCGCTGATCGCCGACCTCGCGCTGACCCTGGGGCCGTCGAGCCGCAAGGACATGGAACGCAGCGAACCCAAGACCGTCGCACTGGCCCCGGACATCAAAGGATGGAAGGGATACTTCCCCAATCCTCTGAAGGTCCTCGATCGCAAGCAGATCGGTTACACCGCAGCCGCTTCCACGGTGTCCAGCGCAACGTTCGTTTTCAGCCCTGTCGCCATGACAGTTCTGATGGGTGAGCTGGTAGGTGCGCGGATCAAGAACGGCTATCACCGACTGACCACCATGGTCTCGGCAAAGAACGGTACGACGGAATCCACCTACATCGCGGAAACCCTCATCCCTCTCGTGGCCTTCGGCCTTCCGCTCAGCCCGCTGGCAGCAGGTCCCGCGGCCCCTCTGTTCAACGCTCCGCCGGTCTTCGAGACCAATCAGGAAACCGGAGTGATCAACAATCTCTCCACGTACCTGACGCAGTGGGAGTTCCTGCTCTACGGACTGCTCGCAGTGGTCACGGCAACGGTCATCGCGTACCCGTTTGCCATGAACTACGCGTACCGCGCTGCGTCAGCGGTGGTCAAGCACATCAGTCACGAAGCTGTGATCGCGGTGTTCACGGGACTGGTTGTGGTCATCAGCATCTGGGAGGGCGGCATCCTCGGGCTTCTGATCACCGTGACGGTCGGCCTGGTCGGCGGCTTGCTCGGGCGCCTGTTCAAGATTCACGGCGGGGTTCTGTTCATGGGTTACTACGTGGCGCTGTTCAGCGTTCCTGCCCTGATCAATCTGTTCTGAATCGCTGGATTCCACCAACACGTGCGGACCCGCAAGAATGTGGGTCCGCACGTGTTTCTTCAGCTACCGACCGTGAGAGCCACGGTTCGATTCCGGTCCAGCTTCTTCGCTCGGTACAACGCCTCGTCGGCGCAATCGACCAATTGTGTCAGGTCTGCGTCGCCGTGGGGTGAACATGCGACGCCGATGCTGACCGTCGGCCCGAGTTCACCCAATACCGCCGACGAATTCTCCGCTTGTGCGCGTCGAATCATCTCGGCCGTTTCGGTCGCACCCTCGAGATCGACGCCGGCCATCAGTACGACGAACTCCTCACCGCCCAACCGGGCGAAGAGATGCTTGTCATCGAGGTTCCGCCGCACCTGATCGGCAAAACTCACCAACGCGGTATCGCCGGCGCGATGACCGAGGTTGTCGTTCACCATCTTGAAGTGATCCAGATCCATCATCAGGACGCTCACCGGACGACCAGAGTGGCGACGCGGATCGGGCGCACCCGTCACGCTGCCGCCTCGCCGCAAGAACTCGTCCCGGCGCAACGCACCGGTGAGATCGTCGTGGGTGACGGCCTGTGTGAGTGCCTCGAGCGCGCGGCGGCGCTCGAGGATCACACACGCCACCGCGATCGGCGCTACCGCCAGCAACGACAATCCGATCTGGACGGACGCACTGACGGGCGAGACGCCTTCGCTGGACAATCCGAGATGCCCGTCGGCCGTCAGTACCAACGTCCAGGCAGTTGATGCGGCGGTGAGCACCGACGTGACAAAGACATTGGTGAGCAAAGCGGCAGTCACCAGCGCCGGCATGGCAAACGCGATCGCTCCGGCGCCGCCGATCACCCACTCCAAGATGATGCAGATGGCCAGCAGCGCTGTCGGAACAACTGATCGACGCAGAAGTGTGGCAACAGCTTTCGGGTCTCGATCCACCCGCCGAAGCGAAGGGAAACTCAGCACCAACGGGACGATGGTCATGTAGTTGACGAACTCACTCGAGAACCAGAGCAACCAGCCGTCCCACCACTGCCCGCCGAACAGCACGCGGTTCGCGATTCCGCCCACGAGCGCCGCCATCGACGCGGCCACGACAGTCATCGACACGAGATAGCCGACGGACTGAATACTGGTCAGTCGACGATCGTCGCCGCCCACCCAGCGGAAGGCGTAAAAGCCACTCGCAACACCGACGATGTTGGCCGCGTTGAGCCACACCGTGGACTCCCACGCCCCGCCCGTGATGAGGTCGGCTCCAACGTAGCCGGCTGCAGCGCAGATCCAGGTGAGCGGTGTGGCCGAGCGCGGCGATCGAAAGAGAATCCCGAGAAGCAGCGCATTGGCCGGCCAGAAGACAGCAAGCGTGCCCGGTAGGCGGCTCAGAATTCCGACCAGGCACGAGGCGAAGACGACTACGCCGATAAGCAGTGCGCGACGTACGGCCGATGACGACAACGACTTTTCGACCGTGCTCACCACCTACATTCGGCTGACCTACTCACAATTCGCCCTACTGTGCCTTGGCTATCGATGCAGACAAATCGGATGTTACGGCGTCAGTTGGCCAAAGGAGACTTACCGAGCGCGCCCGAAGCGGTCTGAGCAAACTCTTGGACACTCTTGCTGCCACTTCCCGCAGGCATCAACCCGAGAAGGGGGACACCACTGACCGAGACAAGATCCTCGCGATTGCATCTCTCGGCGAGGTCCGGTTCCTGCGGCCACGAACCGATCACCAACCCGGCGCATTCCACACCGGATGCACCCAGCGCTTCCACGGTCAGAGCGGTGTGATTGAGCGTGCCCAGGCCGGACGCAACCACCAGCACTACCGGTGCTGCCAGAGCTGCGGCGAGATCGCGCGCGGTGAACCCGTCCACCCCCAACCGAACCAACAAGCCGCCGGCACCTTCGATCAGGGTCAAGTCGTGGGTAGTGTCCAGGTCGCGAGCAACTCGGACTACGTCGTCGAGCGCCAACAACGGGAGACCACTTCGACGTGCAGCAGTATCCGGCGCCAAAGGTTCGGGATACCGCGCCAACTCGACCAGCGTCATGCCGCCACCGGTCAGACGCTCGATCTCGGCCAGATCACCCGCACCGTCCACGTCGACGCCGGTCTGGGCCGGCTTGAGCACTGCAACCGACTTGCCCGACTGCAAGGCCACCGATGCCAATGCGGCTGTCACCACTGTTTTTCCGACGTCGGTCGACGTTCCGGTCACCAGGAAAATGCTCATGCTCGGGCACCGGCCAAGACGCCGCGCAGTACGAGAGCGATCTGCTCCATCTCGGATGCGGACAGCGTCGCTCGTGCGGTCAGACGCAGCCGTGACGTTCCTTCCGGAACCGACGGCGGGCGGAAGCAACCGACATGCAACCCCTGGTCCCGGCACGCCGACGCGGCATCGAACGCCCGTTGCGGATCGCCGAGAACGACCGAGACGACAGCAGATTCAGGCGACGGTGCACCGGTGACGTCGGCGAGTTCGGATGCCCGGGCCAGGACGTCGAGCGCTCGCGTCGGCTCGCGCTGGAGTACGGCGAGTGCAGCTCTGGCCGCGCCGACAGCGGCGGGAGCGAGACCGGTGTCGAAGATGAACGTTCTTGCCGCGTCGATGAGATGCGCGCGAATCTTGTTGTCGCCGAGTACAACTCCGCCCTGGCTGGCGAGCGACTTGGACAGCGTTGCCGTCACGACGACGTCAGGTTCACCCGCCAGGCCCGACTCGTGGACGAGTCCACGTCCACCGGCACCGCGCACACCGATGCCATGCGCCTCGTCGACCAGCAGGATCGCCCCGTACTCGCGGCACACCTGATGCATCTCCCACAGCGGCGCGAGGTCTCCGTCGGCGCTGAAGACCGAATCCGTGACGACCAGCGCTCGCTCTTCCACTCTGCTGCGCAACGTGTCGGCGAGAAAGCTCACGTCCGAATGCGGAGCAACCGCAACCCGGGCACGTGACAGGCGGCAGGCATCCACGAGTGAGGCATGCGATCCCGCATCGGAGACGATCAACGATCCGGGACCCGAGAGCGCCGTCACCGCGCCGAGATTGGCTGTGTAGCCGGAAGAGAAGACCAGTCCGGAGTCCGCCCCGACGAACTCGGCCAGTTCGACTTCGAGCAGTTCGTGTTCGGTGGTGGTGCCGGTGACCAGACGCGAACCCGTGGCGCCCGCGCCCCAACGGCGCAGAGCCGCCGTTGCACCCTCGATCACGTCGGGGTGCCGCACGAGTCCGAGGTAATCGTTCGACGCCAGGTCGATCAACGGGGAGTCGACCGTGCGAGGACGGAGTTCGCGGCGCAGTCCAGCGGCCCTACGGTCCGCTTCGACGGCAGTGAGCCAATTCAGCGAGGTGTTCACTTTTCCGACCATACTTGAACACCGTTCAACTCAATGGTTAGGGTGCATCCGTGCTCACAACCGGACTTGATCCCCATGACGTCTCCGCCATCGATGCCGATGTCCTCTGGCATCCGTACGGATCATTTCCCGCGTCGACTCGTCCGCTGATCGTCGACTCTGCCCAGGGGGCTACCCTCACGCTCTCCGACGGCCGCCGACTGGTCGACGGAATGAGCTCGTGGTGGGCCGCCATTCACGGATACCGCAATCCCGTGCTCGACACTGCTGCTGCACGGCAGCTGGGCAAGATGAGTCATGTCATGTTCGGCGGACTGACGCACGAACCCGCCGCTCGCCTCGGGCGACTGCTCGTCGACATCACACCACCTCACCTCGACAAGGTGTTCCTCTCCGACTCCGGTTCGGTGGCCGTCGAAGTAGCAGTCAAGATGTGCCTGCAGTACTGGCGGAGCCTCGGAAAACCGTCGAAAAATCGTTTGATGACCTGGCGTGGCGGTTACCACGGTGACACATTCACCCCTATGAGCGTCTGCGACCCCGACGGCGGCATGCACTCTCTCTGGACCGACGTCCTTCGCCCTCAGGTCTTCGCGCAGACTCCCCCGGCGGACTATCTCCCCGAATACGTGCAGGAGTTGGAAACGCTGCTGGCCGAGCATCACGAGGACCTCGCCGCGGTGATCGTCGAACCGGTAGTCCAAGGCGCCGGCGGAATGCGTTTTCACGACCCGGCATACCTGATCGACCTCCGTAACCTCTGCGACAAATACCAAGTCCTCCTGGTCTTCGACGAGATCGCGACCGGATTCGGACGCACCGGTGAACTGTTCGCCGCCGATCATGCCGGCGTCAGTCCCGACGTCATGTGCGTCGGCAAGGCACTGACCGGCGGGTACATGAGTCTGGCGGCAACGCTGTGCACCACGGAGATCGCAGAGACCATCACTGCCGGCGAGGGCGGCGGACTGATGCACGGCCCCACCTTCATGGGCAATCCACTCGCGTGCGCTGTCGCGGTCGCGTCGACCGAACTTCTGCTCGCAATGGACTGGCGGCGTGACGTCGCAACCCTCGAACGTGGCCTCACTCGCGGCCTCGCCGAAGCCGTCACAATTCCCGGGGTGGTGGATGTTCGAGTCAAAGGCGGAATCGGGGTGATCGAACTCGAGCAGCCGGTCGAGATGCAGAGCGCAACCGATGCGGCCGTCGACGCCGGGGTCTGGCTTCGACCGTTCCGCAACCTGGTGTACGCGATGCCTCCGTACCTGTGTTCGGACGCGGAGGTGGAACAGATCACAGCCGGAATGCTTGCAACCGCCCGCAGCCAGGCGAAACGGTGATCAGCGGCGTAGACAGTCGACAAGATTCGATCGGCTGCACCCGATAGGGTCTGATTCATGGATCAACCGCCGAGCGCGCCCTCAGCCACTCCCATCCCGGTATGGCCTGGCAGTGCGTACCCACTCGGTGCCACCTACGACGGCGCGGGGACCAATTTCTCGCTCTTCTCCGAGGTCGCCGAAGCCGTCGAACTGTGCCTGATCGCCAAGGACGGCACCGAAACCCGCATTCGGATGGACGAGGTCGACGGTTACGTCTGGCATGCGTACCTTCCGTCCGTGTCCCCCGGCCAGCGATACGGCTACCGCGTGCACGGGCCGTACGAACCGGCTGCAGGCCTGCGATGCGATCCGAGCAAACTCCTGCTGGACCCGTACGGAAAAGCGTTCGACGGAGACTTCGACGGAGACCGTTCGCTGTTCTCGTACGACGTCGAGTCGGCGGCGGACCCCGAACCTGCTGGAGACGACGAAACTCCTGCCGTGGAGCCGGAAGAAGCCTCCGACGAAACGAGTTCGGAAGCCGAATCGGGCGAGGTGGGCCTCGAAGACGAGTCACCCACGGACGATCAAGAATCGGACGAGAGCCTCGACCCAGGACCCTTCGATCCCGAACCACTCGTCGACGAACCCGCTACCATCCCTTTCCCCCAACATGATTCGCTCGGTCACACGATGTCGACCGTCGTCATCAATCCGTTCTTCGACTGGGCGTCCGACCGCTCGCCGAAGCGTCCGTACCACGAGACGGTCATCTACGAAGCGCACGTCAAGGGTATGACCGCGACGCACCCCGGAGTTCCGGAGGAATTGCGCGGCACTTACGCCGGACTCGCGCATCCGGTGATCATCGAGCACCTCACCAATCTGGGTGTCACGGCGATCGAACTGATGCCGGTCCATCAGTTCATGCACGACCAGGTGCTGCTCGATCAGGGACTGCGAAACTACTGGGGCTACAACACCTTCGGCTTTCTTGCTCCACATACCGACTACTCCTCGGCCGCCAAACCCGATGCGGCCGTGGCGGAATTCAAGGCAATGGTGCGCAGTTTCCACCAGGCGGGTATCGAGGTGATCCTCGACGTGGTCTACAACCACACTGCCGAGGGCAACCACATGGGGCCGACCATCAGCTTCCGCGGAATCGACAACGCCGCCTACTACCGACTGGTCGACGGCGACGAAGCGCACTACATGGACTACACCGGAACGGGAAACAGCCTCAATGCCCGTCATCCGCACACCCTGCAATTGATCATGGACTCGCTGCGGTACTGGGTCACCGAAATGCATGTCGACGGTTTCCGCTTCGACCTGGCCTCGACACTCGCCCGTGAACTGCACGACGTGGACCGCCTTTCCGCCTTCTTCGATCTGGTGCAACAGGATCCGATCGTCAGTCAGGTGAAACTGATCGCCGAACCGTGGGACGTCGGCGAAGGCGGTTACCAGGTCGGCAACTTCCCAGGCCTGTGGACCGAATGGAACGGCAAGTACCGCGATACCGTCCGCGACTACTGGCGTGGTGAGCCGGCAACGCTGGGCGAGTTCGCTTCCCGCCTCACCGGATCCTCTGATCTCTACGAGGCGACCGGACGTCGCCCCGGCGCGAGCATCAATTTTGTCATCGCCCACGACGGTTTCACCCTGCACGACCTCGTCTCGTACAACGAGAAGCACAACGAAGCCAACGGCGAGAACAACAACGACGGCGAATCGCACAACCGATCCTGGAACTGCGGCGTCGAAGGCCCCACAGACAACCCCGAAATCCTCGAACTGCGTGGACGTCAGAGCCGAAACATCCTGGCTACGCTGATGCTCAGCCAGGGCACCCCGATGCTTGCTCACGGCGACGAGATGGGCCGAACTCAGCAGGGTAACAACAACGTTTACTGCCAGGATTCGGAACTGTCATGGATGGATTGGACTCTCGCGGAAACCAATGCGGACCTCGTCGAGTTCACCAAGCGCGCAATTGCCTTGCGCGCCAAGAACCCGGTCTTCCGGCGTCGTCGATTCTTCGAGGGCCGACCCATTCGAAGTGGCGATCAGGGCCGAGACATCGCCTGGCTCACGCCGTCGGGCGAGGAGATGACTCCGGCCGACTGGGACAGCGGTTTCGGTAAGTCGTTGGCCGTCTTTCTCAACGGCGACGCGATCCCGGAACCGAACTACCGCGGCGAGCGTGTCACGGGAGATTCGTTCCTCCTGTGTTTCAACGCTCACTACGAAGATCTCGAATTCTCCACCCCCAACGCGGACTACGCGTCGGAGTGGACCGTCGTACTCGACACCTCGGTCCCCACTGGTGAGAGCGATACCGTGATCAAGGCCGGAACAACATTGGATGTAAAAGCGCGAGCATTGACGGTACTTCGCAGAACCGCCTGAGGGAGACGTGCACATGGCCCCGATAACCAGCACCTACCGACTGCAGTTGCGACCGGATGCATTCACTCTTCGTGATGCGGCCGCACAGGTGGACTACTTCGAGGCATTGGGGGTCTCACATCTTTATCTCTCCCCCATCCTCACTGCGACGTCCGGGTCGACGCACGGCTACGACGTCACCGATCCGACAACCGTGTCCGAAGGACTTGGTGGCCGCGAGGCTTTGGTGGAGTTATCGCGCGCGGTTCGATCACGTGGGATGGGCCTGATCGTCGATCTGGTCCCCAACCATGTCGGTGTCGCCAAACCTCGCGAAAATGCTTGGTGGTGGGACGTTCTCACGCACGGGCAGTCGTCGGAGTACGCGGACTTCTTCGACATCGATTGGGCCGAGGACAACGGAGCCAACGGAGCCAACGGCAAACTCTCGCTCCCGGTGCTCGGCAGCCAGGACGATCTCGACGCACTGACTGTCGAGAAAGACGGTGAGGAAACACTTCTCGCGTTCTACGAGCACCGCTTCCCTGTCGCCTCCGGCACCGAATTCGGATCTCCACAGGAGGTCCACTCCAGGCAGTCGTACCGACTCGTACCGTGGAACGCCGGAATCATCAACTACCGACGGTTCTTTGCCGTCAACGAACTCGCTGCACTGCGCCAAGAGGACCCCAAAGTCTTCGAACTCTGCCATCGGCAATTGAAGTCGTGGGTCGACGAAGGACTGATCGACGGCGTTCGCATCGATCACCCGGACGGACTCGCCGATCCGGCGGAGTATCTGGGGCGCCTGCGGGAACTGATCGGACCAGATCAGTGGCTCGTGATCGAAAAGATCCTCGGCCATACGGAACCACTCGATCCGCTGCTCCCGATCGACGGCACCACCGGATACGACGCACTCAATCAACTGGGCGGCATTTTCGTCGATCCCGCCGCCGAACTCGAATTGACCGAACTCTCCGCAGATCTGACCGGCGACGACGGGGACAGTACGTGGTTGCATCACACCGAACGTCAGTTCAAACGCGACACCGGGCGCGGTGACCTTGCACCCGAGGTTCGCAGGCTCGTGCGCGCAATCCGACGCGAAACCGGAAGTCGTTGCAGTGAGACCGAACTGAACGACGCAGTTGTCGTCGCGATCGCTCGGATGCCGGTCTATCGATCCGACTACAGTCCGCTCGCCGGTTTGGCCGCTCGCATCGTCGGCGACATGCACGAACTGGCTCCTGGGCATGAAGCAGCGTTCAACGTGCTGGCGCAGTCCCTGGTGAACGGCGGTGAAGCGGCGGTTCGCTTCCAGCAGGTGTGCGGCGCCGTCATGGCGAAGTCTGTCGAAGATCGACTCTTCTATCGGACGGCGCGACTGGTCTCACGTCAGGAAGTCGGCGGCAACCCGGCATCACTTGCCGTCTCCGTCGCCGAATTCCATCTCCACAACGCGGACCGAGCGAAGCGGTGGCCGCGGGCGATGACGAGTCTGTCCACTCACGACACCAAACGCGGCGAGGACGTGCGGGCACGGATCGGTGTTGTGTCTCAGGTGCCGACCCTGTGGTCCCGGCTGATTCGCGAGTGGGAAGACGTGTGCCCCAGCCCTGATCCGCTGACCGGATTGTTCTTGTGGCAGAACATCATCGGTGTGTGGCCGGCGGACGGCCGCTCGGCAGCCTCGGCTCCAGAGCTGCGCGAGCGTTTGCACGCCTATGCGGAGAAGGCCGTCCGCGAGTCCGGCGCCAGGACTTCCTGGAACGATCCGGACGTCGGCTTCGAGTCGGCAGTGCACCGCTGGATCGACGAGGTGATCGACGGTCCTGTCGCCGATTCGGTCAGCGAATTCGTCGGCCGGATCGCGGGTCACGGCTGGGCGGACTCTCTGGGCCAAAAGCTGCTCCAACTCCTCGGGCCCGGAGTTCCCGACGTCTACCAGGGCACGGAGTTGTGGGAGGACTCGTTGGTCGATCCGGACAACCGGCGCGTTGTCGACTACGGAACGAGGCGATCACTGCTCGAATCCGGCGCCGCGCCGATCGACGCAACAGGAACCGCAAAGTTGCACCTCGTTCGCACGGCACTGACACTGCGGCGGGAGAACCCCTCGTGGTTCGATCACGGTGAGTACCGGCCCATCTTCGCTTCAGGTTCCGGATCCGGTCATCTGGTCGGCTTCTCGCGCGGCCCGGCAGGTGATCCGCCCATGGTCGTTGCTCTGGCGACGCGACATTCGCTCGGACTCTCGTCGCACGGCTGGCGAGACACCCGAATCGACCTTCCCGAAGGCGAATGGCTCGACGCACTGAGCGGACAACCCGTCACGTCCGCAGATGCGCGCGATGTCTTCGCCGACGGACCATGTGCCCTGTTGACCAGGGTGTGCTGAGCGGTTTCCGCTGACTGGACATTCACCCCCGAAAAGAACTTCGTCGCGCTAACTTCCGAAGAGCAGATCGTCACCACTATTCGGAGGTTTGAGCATGACTGCCAATCGATACACCGGAAAAGTTGCCTTCATCACCGGAGCAGCCCGCGGTCAGGGGCGGGCGGAAGCTGTCCGGCTGGCAGAAGAGGGCGCAGACATCATCGCCGTCGACGCGTGTGTTCAATTCGAATCCACGTCTTACGCCGGCGCCACCGAAGACGACCTGGCCGAGACAGTCGAACTGGTCAAGGCTCTGGACCGACGAATTGTCGCTACCAAGACCGACGTCCGCGACTTCTCTGCGCTGTCCGCGGCGCTCGATGCCGGCATCGACGAACTGGGGCGCCTCGACGTCGTCGTCGCGAACGCCGGAATCTGTTCTGCCAACATGTCCTGGGAAATCACGCCCGAGCAGTGGCAGGAAACGCTCGACGTCAACCTGACCGGAGTCTTTCACACCGCCAAGGCAGCGATCCCGCACCTGATCAAGCAAGGCACCGGTGGCTCGATCATCTTCACCAGCTCCGTCGCCGGCCTGCGTGGGCTCCCCTTCCTCGGCCACTACGTCGCGAGCAAACACGGCATCACCGGTCTGGCCAAGACGATGGCCTCGGAATTGGGGCAGTACAACATTCGGGTCAACACCATCCACCCGCACGGCGTGGAAACCGGAATGCAGATGACGGACATGCGGCCGCTCATCGACGCCAACGCTCACACCCTCGGTCCGATCTTCATGCAGACCTTGCCAGACCCGGTCAGCCAGCCGGAGGACATCGCCGCCGCCGTCGCGTTCCTCGGTTCCGACGAGGCCCATCACATCACCGGCATCGCGATGCCGCTCGATCTGGGCACCCTGATCCGCTGATCGAATCTTCTCGAGTTTTTCCCGTCCTCGGGGAATATCGCTTCCCCGAGGACGGTTGCGCGAGACATGACCAAAACTGTTGTAGCGCAGACGTACGGCACGCCCGAGGTCCTGGAGCTGGTGGACATCGATTTACCGGCGCCGAAATCAGGTGAAGTCCTGGTCGACGTGAAGGCGATCGGCGTCAATCCCTTCGACTTCAAGCTCTACAGCGGTGCTTTCGGCACTGATCCCGAGAAACTTCCGATCCGCCTCGGCGGCGAGGCAGCGGGCGTCGTCTCGGCGGTCGGCGACGGCGTTACCGGTGTTGCAGTCGGCGACGAAGTGATCGTCAGCCCCGGCAACGGTCTTTACGCCGAACAGGTAGTCGTGCCGGTCTCCTCGATCACCGCGAAGCCCGCCGGCATCAGCTGGGAACAGGCGGCCGGACTCCTTCTCGTCGGCGGAACTGCAGTCGACGCCCTCGACACCATTCGCGTCGGCTCCGGGGACACCGTCCTCATCCACGGCGCGTCCGGTGGCGTCGGCGCTATTGCGGTTCAGCTCGCCGCAGCACGCGGTGCCACCGTGATCGGCACTGCGGGAGCATCGAATCAGGACTACGTGCGCTCGCTCGGCGCCACGCCGGTGCTCTACGGCGAGGGCCTCGAAGCCCGCGTTCGTGAACTCGCACCGAACGGTGTCGACGCCGCTTTCGACACCGCCGGAACTGACGAAGCCGTCGATACATCTCTGGCGTTGGTCACCGACAGGAGCCGTATCGTCACCATCGTCGCGTTCGGACGCGCCCAGACCGACGGCTTCGCGTCTGTCGGCGGAGGAAATCCGGCAAGTGCCGAAGCACGTTTGAAGGCTCGCTCCGAACTGGTCGAACAAGCCGGGTCCGGACACCTCACCGTGAAGATCGCCAAGACCTTCCCGCTCGCAGACGTCGCACTCGCTCACACCGAGTTGCAGAGTTCCCATCCCGCCGGGAAGTTCATCCTCATTCCCTGAGGTTGCCCGAGGTTCCCTAAGCCTGAACGGCGAGTGGAACCAAGAGGGTAGTGCCGAACGCGACGAGCACGGATTCGCCTTCGCGTTCGGCATGTACCTCGGCAGTGACGAACACCTGCTTGCGCCCAGCCTTGACCGAGCGTGCCGTGGCGACGAATGCCGTTCCGACTCCAGGGCTCACGAAATTGACCGCGCAGTTGGACGCCGCCACGACACCAACCTGCGTAAAGGCGGCAAATCCGCACGCAGTGTCGATAAGTCCCGCCACAAGCGCAGCGTGCAAGTGTCCCGAGTACTGGCCGAGATCCTCACGCCATTCGAGCCGCAGGCAGACACGTCCTGGTTCGGCCTCCGTCACTTCGAATCCGGCCCACCGGTTGAAGGCCGCCGAGGCGTTGACTGCGCGCAACTGTTCCAGCATTTCCGAATTTTCCATGTAGACCAGTCTACATAGATTGTGGTGGATCGCTGGGGTGTTTAAGCTCCAACTCGTGGCGACTCCCCCGAAACACCGCGAAGCACTGGTACGAGCTGCAGCCGATCTGTTTCGCCGCCAGGGGTATGCGGCTACGGGGCTCAACGAGATCCTCAAGTCGAGTGGCGCCCCGAAAGGGTCGCTCTACCACTACTTTCCCGGCGGCAAAGAGCAGATCGGCGAAGAGGTCGTCCGCGTCGGCGGGCAGTTGGTCACCGACACTCTGACCGAACTCGCCGACAACCACCCGGACGCCGGAGCACTGCTGCGCGAGTATGCGCGGTTGCTCGCTGGATGGGTGAGCGATTCGGACTTCCACGAAGGCTCGCCGATCACGACGGTGTTGTTGGAACTTGCCCCCGATTCGGAGAGCGTGACAGCCGCAGGACAGGCGGTCTACCGACAGTGGACTTCGCTACTGCGCGACTCACTGATCGAGTCCGGTGTCGCACGCACTCGAGCGGAACGGCTTGCCGTCCTGGCAGTGTCCGCACTCGAGGGTTCGCTGGTGCGGGCTCGCGTCGAACGATCAGGTCAGCCGATCCTCGATTCACTCGGCGAGGTCGCCGACGTGTTCGACGGAGCAATCGCTTCGGCGGCCGCGCACTGAGCCGACACACCCTGAGCGAACGGCACTCTCGGTCTCATGAAGGCGCTGAAAGGTACGTTCGCTCGGAATCGGAGGGTGGGCCTGCCGGCTTCCCGCCACCACCCCGAGTGCCACCGCGGGCCGCGCCGATCCCCGCGACGACGACGCATGCGATACCTGCCACCGCCAGAAAACTCGGAACCTGTTGCAGCACAACAAGACCGATGAGCTGCGCGAAAGCGGGCTCGAGACTCATCAGCGTGCCGAATGCTGCCGTCGACAGCCGCCGCAGTGAGACCATCTCCAGAACGAACGGCACGACGGGCAGCAAGATCGCAAGTCCGAGGCCCACGAGAACCAGGTGCGGGGTCAGCCGCCCAATGGCCGAGTGGCCCACGGCAATTGTCGCGGCCAACCCGGCAACCGCCATCGACACCGCCAGCCCGTTGATACCGGCAACCTCGTCGCCGACCCGCTGGGTGAGCAGTATGTACATCGCCCAGCAGAGCGCCGCGCCAAGTGCGTACGCCACACCGACCAGATCGACTGTCCCTGCCCACGGTTCAGTGAGAAGGACTACGCCCACGCCTGCCAGAACCGGCCACAGAACGCGGCCACGCCCCCGGAGCAAAGCAACCGTCAGCGGACCCAAGAACTCCAGCGCGCTTGCCGTTCCCAGAGGAAGACGCTCGACGGCCGCCATGAACAACAGCGTCATGCCGGCGGTGACCACACCCAGGACCACGCAGGCCAGAAACGCTTTGCGAGTGAACGCGGAGGAACGGGGCCTGACGATGATCAGAAGAATGATGCCCGCCCAGGCGAGACGTATCCACGCTGCTCCGTCTGCTCCGAGCTGATCGATCAGACCCACCGACACGGCAAGCCCGAGCTGCACGCACAACATCGCCAGAACAGCCAGGCCCACTCCGGCCCGCGCTTTCGTATCCATAGCTGAATTGAACGGGACGCCAACCGTTCGTGTCCACGCGATTTTGACCTACATTATGTTCACGATTAGTGAATGATCGAACGATGGAAACCCGTCGACTCCATCTCCTCCTCGAACTCTCCCGCTTGGGTTCCATGCGCGCGGTCGCCGAAGCTCACAACCTCACGACATCGACAGTGTCCCAACAGCTCGCGGCTTTGACCGCGGAAACCGGTACTGCATTGATCGAACCGGAAGGCCGACGCGTTCGCCTCACACCTGCCGGTCAACGACTCGCCGATCATGCCGTCACCATCCTGGCAGCCGTGGATGCAGCTCGCCTGGACCTCGATCCGACCGCCGAACCGGAGGGGACATTGAGAGTCGGCGGATTCGCTACTGCCGTCAGAACCGCGATGCTCCCCGTCGCCCTGAGCCTGCAACACAGCCATCCACAGGTAGACGTGGTGATCTGCGAGTACGAACCGGCCGAGGCTTTTGCCCTACTCGAACGAGATGACCTGGACCTCGCGCTGACGTACGACTACAACCTCGCCCCCGCATCCCCGAGCTCGTTACTCGAAGCACTACCGCTCTGGTCGACGCCGTGGGGATTATGCGTTCCCGACAACGCCCGCACACCCGACGAGTCCACGAAATCCGGGATCGATCTCCGCGCCTTCGCAGACACACCATGGATAGTGAACTCACGAAACACAGCCGACGAGCGCGCTGTGCGAACCCTCGCGTCACTGGCTGGATTCACCCCTCGGATCACTCACCAGATCGACAGTCTCGACTTGGTCGAACTCTTGATCCTCAGTGGTTACGGCGTGGGGCTGATGCCACTCGAACGCACGACCCGCGAAGGCGTACGCGTCGTGCCGCTGACCGATCCGCCTGTCATCCTCACCGCCCATGCGGTGACGCGTCGCGGCCGATCGTCGTGGCCGCCGCTTCGGCTCGTGCTGGACCGTCTCACGGCCTACCGATAACTCAAATCCGATCAGCGTCGCCGTCGCGGCGCTGCTGCTTTGCAATTCGACGCTGCTCTTCCGCCCGGTCGCGGCACTGACGCAAGAATGCTTCGTCCGCCGCCGGATCCTGCGCAACGGCGCGTCCCGGACGCTCGTATTCGCCGTAACCGGTTGGACCGACGTAACCGCGGGGCGCGTTCTGTCCGCGCCCGACCACCAGCCACAGAACGGACCCCAAGGTGGGAAGGAAGATGATGATCAGAATCCAGACGACCTTGGGTAGGTACTGGATGTAGGCGTCATCTCTCGTGATGGCGTCGACGATGCAGAAAATCCACAGCAACATCGTGATGAGGCCGAACAAGGCATAGGGCACGCTGGCGATTCCTCCCGAGAATAAAAAACCCTCGCCATGCTAACGAAAACAGACCGATTAGTACATTAGATTCTGGCGAATGTTGAACTCGAGCCATCCTCGGTATGCATCGACATCCCATCCACTGACCCGACGCAATTGCTGATGAAGCTGAGGCGAGACGAAAGCGGCAAGTATGCCCGCGGCTTTCTCGAGCGAAATCTCGGGCCTCAACAATCCGTGCTCGGACAGACCCTCGGCTATCGACATCGCATTGACGGCCGACTGATCCGACGATTCCTCGGACAGTCGCCGCATGTCGGCATCCGCACCTGACGATTCGACCGCGACCATCATCAGAGCGCCGGCACGTTCGAGCAGTCCGATGCCCTGTGCCACGATCTGGGAGACGATCCGGCGAACGTCATCGGGGTCCGAGGCCAGGTTCGGCGCGCCGAGTGGAACCTCGTCGGCATCGAGCGCCGCGGCGAGGGCCGCTTCGAAGATCTCGAGCTTCCCGCCCGGGAAGGCTGTGAACACCGTCCGGTTGGCGACGCCGGCCGAGTCGGCAATCTGTTTGACGGTGGCACTGACGTATCCGTCTCGGACAAACAAGGTCGTCGCCGCATCACGAATGAGTTCACGCGTTCGCTGTGCGGAAGCTTCACGCACGCGGGAGTGGTACTGGCGTCTGCCCTCCATTGCGCACACTTTAGCCGCATTCGATGCAACGGCCATGCATGGAAAGAATCGTGCAGTTCAGGAGCCTTTTCCGGGGTGATCTATCCAGCCGTCGCTACCGGGAAACACCAACGCCTCGTGCCCGTTGTCGTACCTGACGAGATAGGGCGGCCCTCCGTCCTCCCCGTGGACTTCGAGGACCTCGGCAGTTACCTCCGCCTGCCCAACCACGCGTCCCTGGACGTGGAGACGGTCACCCACTTCGGCATGCATCACTCCTCCTCGCTGCCCGCTCGCGCGGGCGCAGACCAACCACTGACGTTGTTCCCGCGATACCGACTTGGAAACCCTGGGCGGGTTGCCGTCGTGAGGAATCGCATATTCACCGAAGGTGACAGCGAGGGGTGAACAGTGGTTCACTCATGGGTGAATTCCCGTTCACCACCGCCGCGTGAAGGACCGTCTCTTGGCATTGCACTCGTCTCCGACCACTCGCCGTTCAAGTCGGCTCATCACCGCAATTCTCTGTCTTTCCGGCACCGTGGTCGCGCTGCAGCAAACGATGGTCATTCCGTTGTTGCCAGATTTCCCGAAAATCCTCGGCGTCAGCGCTGACGACGCCTCCTGGCTCGTCACCGTCACACTCCTCACGAGCGCCGTCGCCACTCCGATCGTCTCCCGCCTGGCAGACATGTTCGGAAAACGACGCATGATGCTGATCTCGATGACGATGATCGTGGTCGGATCACTGGTCGCGGCGATCGGCGGCAACTTTGTCGCCCTGCTGATCGGACGTGGCCTCCAGGGCTTCGCGATCTCGATGATCCCCGTCGGAATCAGCATCATGCGCGACGAACTGCCCAAGGAGAAGGTGGCGTCGGCAACAGCCTTGATGAGTGCCACTCTCGGAATCGGCAGCGCACTCGGGCTCCCCCTGTCCGGGTTGATCTTCGAGCATCTAGGCTGGCCCGCCATCTTCTGGCTCTCGGCAATCGTGGGCGTCCTGTTGATCATCGCGGTAGCCGCCGTCGTCCCGGAATCGAGTGTTCGCACCCGCGGCAAATTCGACTTCCTCGGCGCGGTCATGCTCTCGACAGCACTCACGGCGATCCTCCTCGCCATCTCCAAGGGCGCCCGTTGGGGATGGACGAGCGAACTGACATTGCTCATGTTCGTCATCGGAATCGTGACGCTCGCACTGTGGTTCCCGTACGAACTTCGCGTCACCCAGCCGATGGTCGACTTGCGAACGTCGGCCAAGCGGCCTGTTCTCCTGACCAACGTCGCCTCGATCCTCGTCGGCTTCTCGATGTATGCGAACAACCTCTCCACCACTCAACAACTCCAGATGCCGAAGATCTCCGGCTACGGCTTCGAACTGGGAGTGATGGCGGCCGGACTGTGCATGATTCCGGCAGGCCTCGCGATGGTCTTCTTCGCTCCCGTCTCCGCGAACATCACGAAACGATTCGGAGCCAAGATCACCCTGATCGTCGGCGGCACTGTGCTCGCGCTCGCCTACATCGCGCGCGTGTTCCTGACCGGCTCGATAGCACTGATCATCATCAGCGCGGCGGTGGTCAGCATCGGAACTGCAATCGCCTACTCCGCGATGCCGATGCTGATCATGCGATCGGTTCCGATCACCGAAACCGCGTCGGCAAACGGCCTCAATTCGCTGCTCCGCTCAGTCGGTACGTCCACATCCAGTGCAGTGGTTGCCGCCATGCTCACCTCGATGGTCATCCCGTCCGGGCCGGGCGAGGGCCTTCCGTCGATCGACGCCTTCAAGAACATCTTCTGGCTGGCCGCCCTCGCCGCCGTGGCTGCTGCCGCTGCCGCTGCGTTCATTCCTCGCCGCGGCGCAAAACCGGAAACGGCGCTTCGCCCGGTGACCCCGGAAGGGTTCGAGCTTCCCGATGCCGCCGTGTCCGAAACGGAAATTGTGGTTGCCGGTCGTGTGGTCCGAGCCGACAGCCGACCGATCCGGCAGGCTGTTGTCACCGTGATGGATATGGAGGGGCGACCGATCGACTGGAGTCGCGCCGACAACGAGGGCAACTTCTCCCTCGCACTACCCCGGCCCGGACGGTATTTGGTAGTGACGAGTGCCGACGGCTGGTCCCCTCGGTCGCAGGTGATCGCTTTCGACAGCGCGCAATCGACGCACACCGTCGAACTCGGTGACCGCCTCACCATCTCCGGCAAGGTCGGAGTCGACGGCCGAACAACCTCGGGAACCGTCGTCACACTCACGAAACCGACCGGCGAATTCGTCGCATCCACCGTCACCGACGGAACCGGGCACTACGGAATCGCACTCCCGACATCCGGCCGGTACATCCTGACCGCGCTGACCGAGAGTGGACACGGCACATTGGCTCGTCAGATAGCGGTCATCGCGCAGTCCACCGTCGTCGACTTCGACGTACCCGTCGATGCCGAGCCGTTGACGACAGTATGAGCAACCAAACGCATGGCGATCGGGTACCGAGGCGAGCGGCATGAGCAGCGGTGAAGCCAGCATCCTCACAGCAGCAAAAGCCTTGTTCGCGGAACGAGGTTACGCATCGACGACCATCAAGGACATCGCGGTCGCGGCCGGTTACTCCCCTGCCCTGGTCATGAAGATCTACGGCAGCAAAGCTCGGTTGTATTCGGCTGCGATCCCGTCCGCACCTCCGATGGACGAGGATCCGAATGCCGACGCCACCGGAAACATCGGCTGTCAACTGGTCGAGAAACTTGTCGCTCGTAGAGAATCCGACGAAACCGATCCGTGGGCAATGCTCGCAGTACACGTTCACGAGGCGCCAGATCCGGACGCCGCCCGGGCAGAGATCAAGGAACGATACGTTCACGGGATCGCGCGACGCATCGGCGACACCGAGCCCGGTTTGGTTCGCAGTCAGGTCGTGGTCTCACTGTTGCTCGGACTTGCCACCGGCATGCGGACGCTCGAACTCCTCGGTGAGGATTCGTTGTCGTCGAAGGACCTGATCCGGCGCTACGGAAGTCTGATTCAAACAGTCGTCGACGAAATCGAACCGGTATCCGAGCACGAATCGGACATCAGTGGCACGGTGGAGGAATGACTACCTACCGATACCTCGACGCCGATCGAAACCTCCTCGAAGAGAAAGATTTCGAAACCGAGCAGGACGCACAGGAATACCGACTCTCGGTCCTCGGTGCCGAACACATCGAGCCCGCGGGCGAATGATCCTCTCGATTCCCCGATCGGTCAGGGAGACTTCGCGGCAGTGGTGAGTTCAGCGATCAAGGCTTGAACGCGACGCTCGATTTCGTCACGGATCGGGCGAACCGCTTCGAGGCCCTGTCCCGCCGGATCGTCGAGAACCCAGTCTCGGTAGCTCTTGCCGGGGAAGATCGGGCACGTGTCGCCGCAGCCCATGGTGATGACGACATCCGAATCCTGGACGGCGTCAACGGTGAGGATCTTCGGAGACCGAGCTGAGATATCGATACCGCGCTCTGCCATCGCCTCGACCGCTGCCGAATTGACGGTCTCGGCGGGTGCGGATCCGGCGGAACGGACCTCGATGGCGTCGCCTGCGAGATGGCTCAGGAATCCCGCGGCCATCTGAGATCGGCCGGCATTGTGGACGCAGACGAACAACACCGATGGTTTGCTCATGACCTCGCTCTTTCTCGACTGGATGAAACCTCTTTGACTGCAAAGCGTTTGCGTAGAGCAAGGGAGACATAGACCAGCCCGACGAGCACCGGTACCTCGATCAGCGGGCCGACAACACCGGCAAGAGCTTGCCCCGAGGTGGCGCCGTAGGTGGCGATGGCTACCGCGATCGCGAGTTCGAAGTTGTTGCCCGCGGCGGTGAACGCCAGGGTCGTCGTGCGTTCATAGCCCAATCCGATTGCGGCGCCGAGGATGTAGCCTCCGCCCCACATGAGCGCGAAGTACGCGAGCAAGGGCAGCGCGATCCGGACGACATCCCAAGGCTGGGAGGTGATCTGTTCGCCCTGCATCGAGAAGAGCACGACGATGGTGAACAGCAGACCGTAGAGCGCCCAGGGGCTGATCTTGGGGATGAACTTGTTGTCGTACCAGTCGCGGCCTTTGGCGCGTTCACCGAAGAAGCGGGACAGAAAACCTGCCAGCAGCGGGATACCGAGGAAGATCAGGACCGATTTCGCGATCTGCCAGGGCGAGGTGTCGATGGTGGTCTGTTCGAGGCCGAGCCACCCGGGCAGGACCGAGAGGTAGAACCAACCGAGCACGGCGAACATGATCACCTGGAACACCGAATTGATGGCGACCAGCACCGCGGCGGCTTCGCGGTCTCCGCAGGCCAGGTCGTTCCAGATGATCACCATCGCGATGCAGCGAGCGAGACCGACGATGATCAAACCGGTTCGGTATTCCGGCAGGTCAGGCAGAAACAGCCAGGCGAGGGCGAACATCAGCGCCGGGCCGAGAACCCAGTTCAGGAACAGGGAGCCTGCGAGGAGTTTCTTGTCCCCGGTGACAGTGTCGAGGCGGTCGTAGCGGACCTTCGCCAGGACCGGGTACATCATGATCAGCAGGCCGAGGGCGATCGGCAACGAGATGCCGTCGATCTGCACCTTGTCCAGGGCAGTGTTCACACCGGGGATCCAGCGTCCAACCAGCAGGCCGACGACCATGGCCACGCCGATCCAGACCGCAAGATAGCGGTCGAGGGTGGAGAGTTTTCCGACGACTTCGGGGTGTTCGGTGGTGGCAGCGGTGTTGCTCATGCGGTGACCTCTGCGCACGCGTCCGCGACACTCACGCTCGTACCTTCAACCAGTAGAACGGCGGAAAGCTGTTGCAGTGCAGTAGGAATCACCCAGTAGTACACCCAGGTCCCGCGACGTTCACAGTCGAGCAGCCCGGCCTGGCGCAACACCTTGAGATGATGCGAGATCGTCGGCTGAGACAGATCGAACGAGTCGGAGATGTCGCAGACGCAGGCTTCACCACCCTCGTGACTTGCCACCAAGCTCAGCAAGCGGAGACGAACCGGATCGCCGAGGGCTTTGAACATCCGCGACAAATCGCCGGCCCAATCCTCGGTCAGCGGTTCACGGACGAGCGGGGTGCAGCAAGGCTCGGACTCCGGTGACTCTTGATTCGACATTCTTCGATATTGACAGATATCGAATCAACGCGCAATCGAGTGCCCGGTCGGCCGGATCCCGGACTCACCCCTCGGCGGTCACCGCACGTCGTTCGAGCAGAACGGTGTCACGCCACACACCGTCAAGCTGGGCAATCCTCTCGCGGAGACCGATAGTTCTGAACCCGGCCGAATGATGCAGCGAGATGGAGGCGCGATTCTCGGGAAATATCGACGTCTGCAGTGTCCAGAGGTCGTCGACATCAGCGGCCATGACTTGCTTGCGCAACAACGCCTTTCCGACACCCCGACCACGCATTCCGCCCGCGACGTACACGGAGTTTTCCGCCACCCCGCGGTAGCAGTCACGCTCGGAAACTGGACTCAACGCAGCCCAACCGACAACAACACCCTCGATAGTCGCGACCCACCGATGCTTCGACAGCCACCGTTCGTGGAGATGCTCACGCGAGGGGACCTCAGTAGCAAAGGTGGCATTTCGGGTGTCGATACCCTCGCCGTAAATACGGCGAACCGCATCCCAGTCGTCGTCGATCATGGCCCGGACAGAGACATCGTCGGGCAGATCACTCGGGCAGCAAGGACGCGGAGCGAGGACTCCCATCACCACGTCCGCCGCCTGCGGCAAGGCAACGCAACACGTCGGATTCACCGCGACGACCGTGCTCGTCCCCTCCTTACGCATGGTCACAAAACCCACATCGGCGAGCTTGCGCAGGTGGTGCGACACCGTCGGTTGTCCGATCCCCAACGCTTCCGCGAGCGCTCCGACGGTAATACCACCGACCGCGCTCGCCACCCGGTGAAGCAATCGGACGCGCATCGGCTCGGCAAGGCAGGCGAACGACTGCGCGTAGGTATCGGCATCGCCCTGCGCGAGGACGGAAGAACCAATCTGATCCGGGTCCGAATCACCGACGCGCACAGTCGGAGTCTGCAGCGATGTCATCTCTCCACTATATCGACAGCTGTCGATGGTTGCCTACATTGATGATTGTCGATACAGTTCCGCATAGATCGATACTCGTCGATGAAAGGTGCGAAATGAATCCCCTACCCGTTGTCGTGATCGGGGCCGGCCCGATCGGCCTGGCAGCCGCAGCAGATCTGCGCGAGCGCGGACTGACACCCCTTGTGTTCGAGCGCGGAAGCACAGCCGGTGCTGCGATCTCCGAGTGGAATCACGTGCGACTGTTCTCCCGGTGGTCCGAACTCGTCTCCCCCGCCGCGCAGCGACTCCTCGAGCAGAATGGATGGCGCTCTCCCGCCGCTGAGACGTACCCGACCGGCCGGCAATGGCGCGACCTCTACCTCGGGCCACTCGCCTCAGCACTCGGCGACGCCATCCAGTTCGACACCGAAGTGATCGGCGTAGCCCGACGCGGACGTGACCTGGTCGTCGACGCCGGCCGCGATACCGAACCCCTCTCGATTCATCTGCGCCGCCGTGACGGAACCGAGGACCGCGTGTTCGCCCAGGCGGTTGTCGACGCATCCGGCACCTGGGGTACTCCCAACCCGCTCGGCGGTGAAGGTCTTCCCGCCCTCGGCGAGGGCGCTGTGGGCACTGCGATCAGGTACCGGGTTCCTGATCTCGACGATCCGGCGGTGCGTGCACAGTTTGCCGGAAAACACACGGTCATCGCGGGGAGCGGCCACTCTGCGCTGACGGCGATCGTTGCGCTGTCGGGGTTGGCGGAGCAGGCTCCGAGTACCCGCATCATCTGGGCGGTCCGCCGAGGAAACGTCGGCTCAGCGTTCGGTGGCGGCGAAGCTGACGAACTGCCCGCTCGCGGCGCCCTGGGATTGCGCGCAAAGAAGGCCGTCGAGGACGGACTACTGAGAGTGGTCACCGGCTTCCGCACCGCAGAGGTGACAACAACCCCTTCGGGACAACTCGTACTTGCCTCCGATGCCGGTGATCGCATCGAGAACGTGGACAACGTCATAACGCTGACCGGATTCCGCCCCGATCTTTCCTGGCTTTCGGAAATCCGACTCGGCCTCGACCCGGTCTTACAAGCACCGGTCGAGTTGGCTCCACTGATCGACCCGAACGTCCACTCGTGCGGCACGGTGTACCCGCATGGCGCGAAGGAGCTTCGCCATCCGGAGCCAGGCGTGTACTTGGCAGGAATGAAAAGCTACGGCCGGGCACCCACCTTCCTGGCGATGACCGGCTACGAGCAGGTTCGCAGCATCGCCGCCGAACTCGCCGGCGATCACGAAGCGGCAGCCCGGGTCGAGTTGATCCTTCCGGAGACCGGAGTCTGCGGCGGCGCAGGTGTTTTCGACGAAGCTGACGCAGACGCAGCTGCCACCGGGGAAACCGAAGCCGGATGCTGCGGCGCACCCACTCCGGAACTGATCACGCTATCGGCGCCGTCTGGCAACACCTGCGGATAGAAACAGTCCATGACGACGGATCCACCCCGCCGGGCTGCCACATCCGACCGAACAAGGCATGCTGATCGTGTGCATACTTTCGAGGTCTGGGCGCCAACGCCGGAATCGGTCCGGGTCGAAGTCGATGGCATCACGCACGACATGGAGCGGACCGACGACGGGTGGTGGCGAGGCGAGGTCGACTGCGACAACGAAGCTCGCTACGGCTTTGTCGTCGACGGTCAAATACTCCCGGATCCGCGGTCACCACGCCAGCCCGAAGGCGTGCACCTTCTCTCCCAACTGCACCAGCTCGACGAGGCGTCCTGGACCGACTCTCAGTGGACCGGACGGCAACTCCCGGGATCGTCGGTCTACGAACTGCACATCGGAACGTTCACCCCCGAAGGAACTTTCGACGCCGCGATCGAGCGTCTCGATCACCTCGTCGACCTCGGTGTCGGGTTCGTCGAGATCATGCCGGTCAACGGTTTCAACGGAACTCACAACTGGGGCTACGACGGTGTGCTCTGGTACACGGTCCACGAGATCTACGGTGGCCCGGACGGGTTACAGCGCTTGGTGAATGCAGCCCACGAACGTGGACTCGGCGTGATCCTGGACGTGGTCTACAACCACCTGGGCCCGTCGGGCAACTACCTCGAAAAGTTCGGCCCCTACATTGCCGATGGAGCGAACACCTGGGGCCGAACGATCAACATCGGAGGCCCGCAGTCGGGCGAGGTTCGCGAATACATCATCGGGAATGCCCTGCGATGGATGCGTGATTTCCACATCGACGGTCTACGCCTCGACGCCGTCCACGCGTTGGTCGATCACACCGGAACGCACATCCTCGAGGAACTCGCCGTCCGAACGGAAACACTGTCGGCCCATCTGGGCCGACCGCTCACGTTGATTGCCGAAAGTGATCTCAACGACGCCACTCTGATCACGCCACGAGCGGCGGGCGGGTTCGGCTTGGACGCGCAGTGGGACGACGACATCCACCACACCATTCACACAGCCGTCTCCGGCGAACGTCAGGGTTATTACGCCGACTTCGGATCCTTGGAATCCCTTGCAAGTACATTGCGGCGCGGGTTCTTCCACGCCGGAACGTATTCCTCGTTCCGTGGGCGGGTTCACGGCCGGCCGATCGATATCACGCATCAGCCCGCCAGTGCTCTGCTTGCATACACGTGCACCCACGATCAGATCGGCAACCGAGCGATCGGCGACCGCCCGAGCGCCTATCTGACGCCAGGACAATTGGCGATCAAGGCAGCACTGGTCCTGCTCTCGCCGTACACGCCGATGCTGTTCATGGGCGAAGAATGGGGAGCCTCCACTCCGTTCCAGTTCTTCACCTCGCATCCGGAACGGGAACTCGGCGAGGCGACCGCCAAAGGCCGTAAGGCGGAGTTCGCGGCACACGGCTGGAACAGCGACGACATTCCGGATCCGCAAGATCCACAGACATTTCTGCGATCCAAACTGGACTGGGACGAGCGAACCGACCAGACACACGCTCGCGTCCTGGCGTGCTATCGCGATCTCCTTGCCCTGCGCAAGAAGCGAATCGAGATCACCGACCCCTGGCTGGGGCACCTGCACGTCGACTACGACGAGGACGACCAGTGGATCACCCTGCGCCGCGGCGCATTACAGATCGTGTGCAATCTGGGAACGGACGCGGCCTCGGTCCCAGCCGGCGGAACCCCCATCCTCTGGTGGGATCCGCCGACACAGGACGAGACCGCGTCCGCAACAGTCGTGCCTGGGCACTCGTTCGTCGTACTCGAAAGCTGACTACCCGGATTCTGCAGGAGCTAGCGCTTCGCGTTCTACCGTTACACGCGTTACCGCTTCGCGTTCTCTGGTGTACTCCGCAGCATCCGCAATACCAATGCGGCACTGACGAACAGAACCAAAGCGGTTGCGCCGGCAGCAACGTGCATACCGTCGACAAACGCCGCCTTCGCGGAATCGGCAAGCACCGAACCGAGTTCACCAGGTAGGTACGTCGCTTCCTGCAGCGCACCGCCGAGGGTGCCCTGCGCAGCGTGCGCCTGATCTGCTTCGAGCATGGACGTGTCGATTCCCTTGCGGAAGATCGCCATCACCACGCTGCCCAGGATCGCCACACCGAGCGCGATACCGAGTTCGTACGCAGTCTCCGACACCGCGGACGCAGCGCCGGCACGCTCGGGTTCCACCGAACTGACCACAAGATCCGACGTCAGGGTCAGTGCGACACCGACACCTGCACCGGCCAGACCGAAGCCGATCACGAACATCAACGGGCCGCTGTCCACCCCGAGGGCGAGCAGCATCGCAGCACCGATACCGGCAACCGCTAGGCCTGCGCTGAGCACGTGAGACACCGACCACCGGCGAATCAACCAGGCCGCCGCAACCGCGGTGAATGCGCTGAGCAACATACCCGGGAGCATCAGCAGGCCGGCGTCGAGCGCCGAGTTACCCAGCACCAACTGCAGGTACTGCGAGCCGAAGAACAGGACACCGGCGAGTGCGAAGATCGAGAGCAGGTTGGTGATGACGGCGGTGGAAAACGACGCATTGGCAAACAGTTTCAGATCCAACATCGGATCCTTCAGCATCCGCTGACGACGCACGAACACGTAGCCGGCGGCGAGACCCACAAGGCCGATCACCAGCAACGTGATGCTGACGCCGTGCACCACGGATTCCTTGACCGCGTACACCAACGGCAACATGGTCGCCATCGACAGACCAGCGCTGATGAGGTCGAATCGCCCCGGGTTGGGGTCTTTCGACTCCGGGATAAGGATCGGGCCGAGTACTACCAGCGCGATCATGACCGGGATGTTGATCAAGAAGACCGAACCCCACCAGAAGTGCTCGAGCAACCAACCACCGACCAAAGGGCCTGCCGCTGTACCGCCACCGGCCATCGCGCCCCAGACACCGATTGCCTCGGTGCGCTGACGCGGGTTGACGAAGATCGTGCGGATCAGACCGAGGGTGGCCGGCATCAGCGTTGCACCGGAAATACCCTGCAGCACGCGGGCGGCAATGAGCATCTCGGGACTGACAGCAAGAGCGGCGATGATCGAGGCGAGACCGAAGCCGACTGCGCCGATCAGGAGCAGTTTTCGCCTACCGATCCGGTCACCGAGCGTACCCATGGTGATGAGCAGACCGGCGAGCACGAACGAATAGACGTCGATGATCCACAGCAACTGCGTGCTGCTCGGCTCGAGATCGGCGCTGATGAACGGAAGCGCAAGATCGAGCACCGTGCCGTCGACTGCGATGAGCAACACAGCAAAGGCAAGGACTATCAAGCCCGCCCAGTCACGCTTTGTCGCCCGAACCTCGTCGGGATTGATTGCAGACGTCTGATCTGCCGACACTGACATTGCTCCCCTGCGACTTTCTCTGAGTTCTTTCGAAAAAATTTCACTGAACCGTCCAGCCGGTACAGTAGGTCTACGGTAACAGTGAACCGTCCAAGCGGTAAAGTTATTTCCGGGTAGGGTCACATCACATGGCTGCCGACACTCGCGATCGAATTCTCGACGCACTGGAGAAGCTGCTGCTGGTCAGCGGCGTTGCCCAAGTCACGCTCGAAGGCGTTGCTGCCGAAGCCGGGGTTTCCAAGGGCGGACTTCTCTATCACTTCCCCAGCAAGGAAGCACTGCTCGCGGCGATGGTCCGCAGACTCGGAGAACGCTCGGATCAGCAACTCGAAGACGCCGTAGCAGGCGGTACGACGGTCACCGAGTTCTATCTGCAGATCCCCGATGCGAACGAAAGCGAAGAACTCTCACTCTTCCGGTCGATCATCGCGGCACTGAGAACAGTCGACGGACAACACGACGAGATCCAGAAAGCCGTTACCCACGTGATGCGCAGCTGGGACAAGGGCCTTCAGACCGAGATCGCCGATCCCATACAAGCCGAGATCATCCGACTCGTCGGCGACGGTCTGTACTTGGCGGCCATGCTCGGGCTCCCCCAGCCAGATCCCGAATTGCATCGACAGGTGGTCGAGCGACTGCGGCCCTGACCGGGGGCGTCCCTTACGTCAGATAGCGGTACGCCGGGCTTCCCGGCTCGAGCCTCTCGGACTGCATCGGCGCGCGCTCCATCCGCTCGAGCAACGCCGCCAACCCGTCGGCGGAACCGAGTTCGATACCCACCAACGCGGCACCCGTCTCGCGATTGTTTCGCTTGACGTACTCGAACAGCGCGATGTCGTCGTCCGGCCCGAGCACGTCCGAGAGGAAGCGACGGAGCGCTCCCGGTTCCTGCGGAAAGTCCACCAGGAAGTAGTGCTTGAGCCCGAGGTGAACGAGCGAACGCTCGAGGATTTCGCCGTAACGGGATACGTCGTTGTTGCCACCGGAAATCAGGCACACGACGGTCGAACCCGGCTCGAACGTCAAATTCTGAAGTGCCGCAACGGAAAGCGCTCCCGCGGGTTCGGCGATGATGCCCTCGCTCTGATACAGCTCGAGCATCGCCGTGCAGATAGCGCCCTCGTCGATCTGATTGACGACAAACGATCCCGAACCGGACCGTGTCTGAAGTTGACGAGCCACGAGCGGCAACGACGCGTGCGACACCACGGCGGCACCCAGACGTGAGACGACCTCGTAGGGAACATCGCCGATCCTCTTGACCGCTGCCCCGTCGACAAATGGATCGACGTCGGGAAGAGTCACCGGGCCCCCGGCAACGAGAGCGGCCGTCATGGACGCCGCGCCGGACGGCTCGATCCCGACGATCGACGTCTTGGGCGATCGCTCGTGCAGATAGGTGGCTATGCCCGCGATGCAACCGCCGCCGCCGACCGGCACGACGATCGTGTCGAGAGGTGCGTCCAGTTGCGTGAGAATCTCCGCTGCGATGGTTCCTTGCCCCGCAGCGGTGCGCACGTCGTCGAACGGGGGAACCATGGTTGCGCCGGTTTCGGCTACGTCCTCCGCGGCCGCAGCAGCGGCGGCGTCATAGGTCTCACCGATCATGAACAGTTCGACAAACGCTCCACCGTGGGCGCGGATGCGATCACGCTTCTGCTTGGGGGTATTTGCCGGAACGTAGATCCGACCCTTGATCTGCATCGTTCGGCACGCGAAGGCAACACCCTGCGCATGGTTACCGGCACTGGCAGTCACCACGCCGGCCGCGCGCTCGGCCTCGTTGAGCTGAGCGATCAGGTTGTACGCGCCACGAATCTTGTACGAACGAACGCCCTGGAGGTCCTCGCGCTTGAGGTACACGTGCGCGCCGGTCAACGCCGAAAGACGGTCGCTGTACTGCAGGGGTGTCGCCGCAATGACGTGCTGAATTCGCTCGATGGCCGCGTCGATCTCCTGCGCGTCGAGCGCGGGGACGGTGGACTTCGTTACTACGACATCGGGCGAGTTAGACACTCCGCCATTTTCGCACGTCGGGGATCAACCTTCCCACCACCCCGCCCCACATGGTCTGCGAGGCAGGGCGGCGGGTAGGTCAGCCGCGAGGATCCAACTGTGAGGGACGTGGCACGTTCCGCAGATTCGACTTGGCCATCTGCACAGCCTCGCCGACGCCGCCGTTCATCACCATCTTCGACATCGCCAAAGCGAAGCCCTTCATCTGACCACCGGTGATGGTGGGCGGCAACGACAATGCCAGCGGATCGGTCACCAGATCAACCAAGGCCGGACCGTCGTGATCGAGCGCGGCGCGTAGGCCCGCTTCGATGTCCGCGGGATTCTCGATTCGGCGCGAGAAGATACCGAGCGCAGCAGCAACCGCCGCGTAGTCGACCGCGGGCACGTCGACCCCGAAATCCGGAAGGCCGTCGACCAGCATCTCGAGCTTGACCATTCCGAGCGTCGAGTTGTTGAACACCACGATCTTGACCGGCAACTTGTACATCGCGACGGTGACCAACTCACCGAGCAGCATCGACAATCCACCGTCGCCCGACACCGAGATGACCTGACGCCCCGGACTCGACCATGCCGCACCCATCGCATGTGGGAGCGCATTGGACATGGATCCGTGCAGCGCCGAGGAGATGAAGCGTCTCGATCCGTTCGGATTGAGATAGCGCGCAGTCCACACGTTGCACATCCCGGTGTCGGCGGTGAAGATTGCGTCGTCGGCCGCCAGATCGTCGAGGATCGAGGCCGCATACTCGGGATGAATGGGTGTGCGCTGCTTGACTGGATCCGTGTACGCACCAACCACTTTGGTCATCAGAGTGTTGTGCTTTGCGAGCGTATCCTCCAGGAACCCGCGGTCGGTTTTTCGATCGAGTTGCGGAATCAGTGCGCTCAAGGTGCTCGCGACGTCACCGTGCACCGCCAGGTCCAGGCTGGTTCGACGCCCCAACCGCTCGGCCGCGATGTCGATCTGAGCGGTACGAACGTCATCGGGCAAGAACTGGTCGTAAGGAAAGTCCGTTCCGATGAGGAGCAGAAGATCGGCTCCGTGGATACCGTCGTGCGCCGCGCCGTAACCGAGCAATCCCGTCATCCCGACGTCGTACGGGTTGTCGTACTGGATCCATTCCTTGCCGCGCAGCGAATGCCCGATGGGAGCCCCGACGGTTTCGGCCAGCGCCAACACCTCGGCGCGTGCGTCTCGCACGCCTGCGCCGGCGAAGATCGCAACCTTACGCGAGCCGTTGATCACATCTGCCAACGCCTTGACGTCACCGGCATCCGGAACGACTGTCGGCCTTCGGGTTTCGACGAGCGTCGGCGGGGAGCCTTCTGCCGGGCAATCGGCGATGTCCCCGGGAAGCACGATCACCGAGACGCCGTTTCGAGCCACCGAATGCTGAATCGCCGACTGCACCACGCGAGGTGATTGGACTGCCGTGCTGACGAGTTCGGTGTAACTCGAACATTCGATGAAGATCCGCTCGGGATGCGTTTCCTGAAAGTAGCCCATTCCGATCTGGGCGCTGGGGATGTGTGAGGCGATCGCGAGGACCGGCGCGCCCGAACGATGAGCGTCGTACAGGCCGTTGATCAGGTGAAGGTTTCCGGGACCGCAGGATCCGGCACACACTGCGAGTTTTCCGGTGATCTGGGCATCCGCTGCGGCCGCAAACGCAGCTGCTTCCTCATGACGGACGTGTATCCAGTCGATTCCGCCCTTTTCGGAACCACCGGTGCGACGTACCGCATCGACGATGGGATTGAGACTGTCACCGACAATTCCGTAGATCCGACTGACGCCCGCGTCAACGAGCTGCTGAACCAATTGATCTGCAACGGTTTTCGGACTCATCAGACCTCCATGACACACTCACGGGAGTCGGGATCGCCGACCCCCGCGAGTGACGATTTGCTTGTGGTTTATGCAGTGCTTCTTGTGGACTGCCGTTTCGTGAGGACTGCAGTGCGTTACTTGGGTTCGAGCACGAACACCGGGATCTCACGATCGGTCTTCGTCTGATAATCGGCGTAGTCGGGGTACGCAGCGACAGCGCGCTCCCACCAGATCGCCTTCTCGTCTCCGGTGACTTCACGAGCAACCAGGTCGAAGACCTGCGTCGCGTCACGCAGCGTGACGTGCGGATCGGCCTTGACGTTGTAGTACCAAACCGGATTCTTCGGAGCGCCACCAAGCGAAGCCACAACGGCATACGAGCCGTCGTGCTCAACGCGCATCAGCGGCGTCTTCCTGACCTTGCCGGACTTTGCCCCGACGGTCGTGAGAACGACGACGGGCATGCCGTTCATGTCGTTTCCCTCGGTGCCACCGGAGTTCTCGATGCGTGCGACCTGATCGGCGGCCCACGACGCTGGACTGGGTTCGTACTCACCTGTGATTGGCATGTGTACCAGTGAACACCCACTCGAGCACCTTGGCCACCGAACCACACCGACCAGGACCGTCGTCGGCACACTCCCCTGGTTGATCGATTAAGTGAGCTGCCGATCAATAAAGTTCGCTTGCCCGAACTCTCATCTCTGGCTACTCTGAAACCACAGCTTCGAACAGCCGTATCGCTAGCCAAGCCGCATCGAGAACAGACTGCACCGAGAAGGGGACGAGATGACTACCGCAGATATCTCCACTCGCGAATCACGCCCCTCGTCCGACCATTTCGTCGATCTGGCCGGGACTCAGTGGCCGCTGTACAAGATCGAAGCTCTCGCGGTCGGTTTTGTGCTGTTCGTGGTCGCCGGAGCTGTCACCCAGTCGATGCAGGTAGCCGTACTGACTGCCGCAACAGCCGCTGTGATCACCTGGTGGGCGCGTCGCGTGTACTACTCACGCACCACCTGATCACTCCACTCCCCGATCTCCCGCGAACCACGAAGGGACCTTGCTGCTGATGCAGCAGGTCCCTTCGTTCTGTTCAGGTGCGCTCGATCGGCGGTCAGACCGTCAGACAGCTCGGCCCGAGCAATGCCTTCAGGTCGCCCATCAGCGCCGAGGACGGTTCGACCCGAAGGACGTCGTCGACCTTCCACAAGCTGATCTCGGTTCCGCCGATCAGCCGGACATGGACGTCGGACGTTCCGGGGTGCCTCGTCAGCACCTGCTTGAGAGCACTGAGCTTGTCCTTGGTGCATTGCCGAAGGGGCAGTGAGACCGACAGGGGGCGTGCGACCCCGATCGCCGAAATATCAGGCACCGCAAGGTCGTTGCCGATCAGCGACATCCGATCGTCTCGGATCGAGACGCGAGCCTTGACCAACACGATGGCATCCTCGGCGATGTCCATTCCGTACACCGCGTACGCCTGTGGGAAGAACAGCACCTCGATTCCACCCACGAGATCTTCGAGCTGCACGATGCACCAGGTCAGACCGTTCTTGTTGACCCGGCGGTCCACCGAGGCGATGATGCCGCCGAGAGTTACCTGGGCACCGTCCTGAACGCCGCCTTCGAGTATCGCGGCGATGGACGTGTCGGACTGCTGGCGAAGAATGTGCTCGACGCCGTTGAGCGGGTGACCGGAAACATACAGCCCCAGCATCTCTCGTTCGAGTGCCAGGCGATGCTTGGAGTCCCACTCCTCCTCGGGAATCTTGACGTCGAACACCGAGGTGATCGACTCGTCCGCCTCGGCACCGCCGAAGAGGTCGAACTGTCCGATCGCCTCTGCCTTCTTGGTGCTCATCACGGAATCGATGGCGTCTGCATGGACCAACATCAGGCCCTTGCGCGGGTGACCCAACGAGTCGAAGGCACCGGCCTTGATGAGAGATTCGGTGACCTTCTTGTTGCAAGCCATCGCGTCGATCTTGCCGAGATAGTCGGAGAAATCGGTGAACTTCGATTTCTCCGTGCGCGCCTTGATGATCGAGGCAACGACGTTGGCGCCGACGTTGCGCACCGACCCCATACCGAAACGGATGTCGTCGCCGACCGTCGCGAAGTCGACGCGTGACTCGTTGACGTCCGGTGGGAGAACTGTGATGCCCAACTTGCGGCAGTCGGCGAGGTAGATCGCGGACTTGTCCTTGTCGTCACCGACGGATGTGAGCAGACCTGCCATGTACTCGGCCGGGTAGTTCGCCTTGAGGTACGCAGTCCAGTACGACACGAGTCCGTATCCGGCGGAGTGCGACTTGTTGAACGCGTACCCGGCGAAGGGAAGGACCGTGTCCCACAGCGCCTTGATGGCGGCCTCGCTGAAGTTGTTGTCCAACATGCCCTGCCGGAAGCCGGCGTAGGCCTTTTCCAGCTCGGACAGCTTCTTCTTACCCATGGCGCGACGCAGCAAGTCGGCCTGACCCAGGGTGTAACCGGCCACCTTCTGCGCCAGTTGCATGATCTGCTCCTGGTAGATGATCAGGCCGTACGTCTCCGAGAGGATCTCCGCGAGCGGCTCCTCCAACTCGGGGTGAATCGGCTTGACGTCTTCCAAGGCGTTCTTGCGCTTGGCGTACGAGATGTGGGCGTCCACACCCATCGGTCCCGGTCGATACAGCGCCAATGCGGCGACGATGTCGCCGAATCCGGTGGGCTGCATCAGTTTCAGCAACTCGCGCATACCGCCGCCGTCGAGCTGGAACACACCGAGAGTGTCGCCGCGGGCGAGCAGTTCGTATGTTGCCGCATCGTCCATCGGCAACGTGTCGAGGTCGAGGTCGATGCCGCGGTTGGCTTTGATGTTCTCGAGCGTGTCGCCGATAACCGTGAGGTTTCGCAGACCGAGGAAGTCCATCTTGAGCAGGCCGATAGCTTCACACGATGGGTAGTCCCAACCGGTGATGATGGCGCCGTCCTGGGCGCGCTTCCAGACCGGGATTGCGTCGGTGAGCGGTTCGGACGACATGATGACCGCGCAGGCGTGCACACCGGCGTTACGGATCAGCCCTTCCAGACCCACCGCGGTCTTGTAGATCTTCGCGACGTCCGGGCTGGAGTCGATGAGCGCTCGAACCTCGACTGCCTCCTTGTACCGCTCGTGCTTCGGATCGGTGATACCGGAAACCGAGATGTCCTTGGCCATGATGGGCGGCGGGAGCGCCTTGGTGATCTGATCGGCGATGGCAAAGCCCGGCTTGCCGAACTGGACGCGAGCCGAGTCCTTGATGGCAGCCTTGGTCTTGATGGTGCCGAAGGTGATGACCTGGGCGACCTTGTCGTTGCCCCACTTGTCCGTCGCGTAGCGAACCATCTCGCCGCGACGGCGATCATCGAAGTCGATATCGATATCGGGCATGGACACACGCTCGGGGTTGAGGAATCGCTCGAACAGCAACCCGTACGGGATGGGGTCGATGTTGGTGATACCCATCGCGTAGGCCACCAACGAACCGGCAGCCGATCCACGGCCGGGCCCGACGCGGATTCCGACGTCCTTGGCGTGGTTGATCAGGTCGCCGACCACCAGGAAGTAGGCCGGGAAGCCCATTTCGTTGATGACGCCGATCTCGTAGTCGGCGCGGGCGAGGTACTCCTGCGGAGGTCCGCTCGGGAAGCGGCGATCGAGTCCGCGCATCACCTCGGCGCGCAGGAAGGTCTGCTGCGTGTGACCCTCCGGGACCGGGAAGATCGGCATGCGGTCGTGGAACGCCCACACGTCCTCGTACGACTGCACACGCTCGCCGATGGCAACGGTGTTGTCGCACGCCCCCGGTACTTCGTTGTCCCAGATGGCGCGCATCTCGGCAGCGGACTTGAGGTAGTAGCCGTCGCCGTCGAACTTGAAGCGCGTGGGGTCGGACAGCGTCTTGCCGGTCTGGATACAGAGCAGCGCCTCGTGGTTCTCGGCGGCGTCCTTGGTGACGTAATGGCAGTCGTTGGTGGCAAGTGGCGGAATACCGAGTTGCTTGCCGATGTCGAGCAGACCCTCGCGCACCCGGCGCTCGATCGAGAGACCGTGATCCATCAGTTCGAGGAAGAAGTTGTCCGGTCCCCAGATCTCCTGCCACTTCGCGGCAGCTTCGAGAGCCTCGCGATCGTGACCGAGACGAAGACGCGTCTGAATCTCACCCGAAGGGCAACCGGTGGTGGCGATAATGCCCTCGGCGTGCGCCGCGATGAGTTCCTCGTCCATGCGAGGCCACTTGCCGAGCTGTCCCTCGATTGACGCGAGAGAAGACAGCTTGAAGAGGTTTCGGAGCCCCGTGGCGTTCTCGGCCACCATCGTCATGTGCGTGTACGCACCGCTACCGGAGACGTCGTCGGACTTCTGGCTGCGATCTCCCCAGAGAACTCGTTTGGTGTTGAAGCGAGACTCGGGTGCGATGTACGCCTCGATGCCGATGATCGGCTTGATGCCGGCACTCTTGGCCTCGTTGTAGAACTGGCTGGCGCCGTACATGTTTCCGTGGTCGGTCATGCCGACAGCGGTCATTTCGAGACGAGCGGCCTCCTCGAACATGGCGCCGACCTTGGCCGCACCGTCGAGCATCGAGTACTCGGTGTGATTGTGAAGATGTACGAACGAGTCAGCCACGTGCGCCTCTCTGAAGGTCTGGGAGCGAGATCGAGTGTATGCCGCGTTGCCGACACGTTCGGCGACCGCCATCGAGGAGTCGCAGTGTGCCGCCTCCGATCACGTGACCGGAACCTCAGGTTCGGCGCTCGACCTCATCGAACGCCGCGAACGTCGACTGGCGACGAAGGTATCTGTCGTGAAGATCACCAGCGCAGCCCAGATCAGAACGAAGCCGATCCAGCGTGAGGCCGGCATGTCCTCGTGCATGACGGCCACACCCCACGCCATCTGCAGCGCCGGGGTGAGGTACTGCAGCATGCCCATCGTCGCCAAGGGAACTCGCTGAGCGGCGACGCCGAACAGGAGCAGGGGCAGTGCAGTGACCGGGCCGGCGGCAAGCAGCAACAGGCTGTGTCCGGCGCCGCTGCTGATGAAGGCACCGGCCCCGGTCAGGCCGAGAAACACGAGGTAGCCGACCGCGAAGGGTGCGGCGACGACTCCCTCGGCAGTCAAACTGGTTCGGGGATCGAGCGGAACCACCTTCTTGACCAGCCCGTAGGTGGCAAACGAACCGGCGAGCACCAATGCGACGATCGGCGGTTTACCGAAGTCGACCGTGATCACGACAACTGCCGTTGCAGCGAGAACAAGGGCAGCGATCTGAGCGCGGCGCAATCGTTCGCGGAAGATCACGACGCCGAGCAGAACAGTGACCAGCGGGTTGATGAAGTACCCGAGGGCCGCCTCCACGACGCGGCCTGACACCACGGCATAGATGTACGTTCCCCAGTTCACCGCGATCGCCGCTGATGCCGCGGTCACCAGCAGCCAGGTGCGTGCGCTGATTCCGCGAAGCGATCCGAGGCGGCCGGCAAAGGCCAACACGATCAGCATTAACAGAAGGGTCCACACCACCCGGTGCGCAAGGATCTCGACCGGATCGGCGAAGTCGAGTAGCCCAAAGAATGCCGGGAACGTTCCCCACAACAGGAAAGCCGCCACACCGTAGAAGATCCCCGAGGACGAACCGGACCTAGCGCGTTCGTCCTTGTTCACAGAACCGGAGTTCACGGAACCGGAGTTCACGGGACCGGGCCGTCGTCGGGGCCGGGAGCAACGACGTCCACGTACTCCGGCAGCAATGGACGGACGGCCGCCAACCACGGCGAGGCGTCGGACGGCAATGCTTCCACTGCACGGACGTTCGAGTCATGTTCGATCGCTTCGAGTCCTTCGGGAGTAGCTCGCACCAGCACGCCCACCGCGCAGGCGCACCCGGCGGACAATTGCTTCGCCGACGCGAGCGCCACCTGTTGCTGACGATCGGTGTCGCCGCCGAGCGAGATCAGTCGCGTGGCTGCAACACCGGGCGATCTGCGCACTGCTTCGTCGTTGTCGGGAACGGGCACGGACATGAGCGGCGTCTGGACGCGCTCGATCGGAACTCGGAACATGACCCTGGACACGCGAACGCCCGAGACCTCAGCGCCCGGCACCTGAACACTGCTGGTCGACGTGATGACCTCGTCGACGGTGAGTGCCTTCGTGAACGAGACCAACGCCCACACCGGCCCGTCGACCGACGCGACAGAATCTCGCGCTCGCTCGAGGTAGCCCGGCACAGCTTCCCCACTGTCCGGACCGAGAGTGTCCGTCGTGATCGGCGGGGTCGGCACGGGATTCGCGAACCCCACGCCCACCACCGCCGCCACGCCGACCACCACCGCGACGACGGCCAGCGCGGGGGTAAGCCCGCGCGGTGTCATGAGGACCGGAGAACTTCGAGTGCGTGTTCGAGATCCTTCGGGTACTTGCTCTTGATCTCGACCCAACGACCGTCCGCCGGGTGGGCGAAGCCGAGCGAGACTGCGTGCAGCCACTGGCGTTCGAGACCGAGCCTCTCGGCAAGTCGGGGGTCCGCGCCGTAGGTCAGGTCGCCGCAGCACGGATGGCGCAACGCCGAGAAGTGGACACGGATCTGGTGTGTGCGACCGGTTTCGAGGTGCACGTCCAGCAGACTCGCTGCCTGGAACGCCTCGATGGTGTCGTAGTGCGTGACGCTGGGCTTGCCGTCGGCCGTGACCGTGAATCGCCAGTCGTTCCCGTGGTGGCGTCCGATGGGGGCGTCGATGGTTCCGCTGCTCGGGTCGGGGTGTCCCTGCACGAGAGCGTGGTAGCGCTTGTCGATGGTCCGCTGCTTGAAAGCGCGCTTGAGCAACGTGTATGCGCGCTCGGAGGTGGCAACCACCATGACACCCGACGTTCCGACGTCCAGACGGTGGACGATGCCCTGACGCTCGTGGGCACCGGACGTCGAGATACGGAAACCGGCCGCGGCAAGTCCGCCGATGACGGTCGGTCCCGTCCACCCGACGCTGGCGTGCGCGGCAACTCCGACGGGCTTGTCGACTGCAACGACGTCGTCGTCGGCGTAGAGGATCTCCATCCCCTCGACCGGTGTCGCCTCGATGGTCAAGGGCCGCGGCGGTTCGGGCAGGACAACCTCGAGCCACGATCCTGCGGTCAGACGATCGGACTTGCCGACGGCCACACCGTCGACGAGTACCGAGCCTTCTTCCGCGAGTGTCGCGACCACGGTGCGCGAGAGTCCGAGGAGGCGCGCCAGGCCGGCATCGACCCGCATGGCGTCGAGGCCGTCGGGCACGGGCATCGAACGGGATTCCCTCACTTGGTTTCTCCCTCGGCTGCGGCCTTCGATTCGGTGAGCTTCTTGTCGTCCGCCTTGTGATCACGCAGGCGTTCACCGTTGGGTTCGAAGCCGAAAAGAGTCAGTACGACAAGCAGGATCGCGCCACAGACGATCGCGGAATCCGCGATGTTGAACACGGGCCACCAACCGACGGAGACGAAGTCCACCACATGTCCGCGCATGATTCCGGGAGAGCGGAAGAATCGGTCGACGAGGTTACCCAGCGCGCCGCCGAGAACGAGGCCGAGACCGAGCGCCCACCACGGTGATCGGAGCGTGCGACCGATCTTGATCACACCGATGACGACACCGATGGCGACGAGGGTGAGGATCCACGTCATCGACGTCGCCATCGAGAACGCTGCACCGGGATTGCGCACCATCGTGAATGTGACCACGTCACCGATGATTTCGATCGGCTGCCCCGGCTTGACCGCGGCGACGGCCCACACCTTCGTGAGAATGTCCGAGAGCAGGATGACAGCGGCGATGGCAATGAGCATGGTCAGCCGGCGGGGCTTTGCGACCGGCGCAACCGCCAGGTCACCCTCTTCCGATTTCACGGCTTCCGATTTCACGGCTTCCGGTTTCACGGTTTCGGGCTCGTCGGCCTTCGAGATTTCGGTAATCGGCTGATCCTCCGCGTTGACATCTCGGTCTGGGTGGTCTGTACTCACGCAACCATCATCCCTCATGTTCACCGCACCGGGTCACGCACTCTGCAACTGCGGCTAGCCTGGAGCGCGTGCCACTGCTGTCCACGACCGGCCGACGAGTTCCGTTCGCCCTCGCTGCCCTCGCTCTCACCACCGTTCTCACCGCTTGCGGCGACTCGGATCAACCTCCCACCACACCTACCTCGTCGCCGAGCGAAGTCACTGTTCCGGTGACCGCCGCCACCGTCGAGGTACTCGATGCGGGAAGCGAACCGCGCGAGGTGTTGCGCATGAACTTGCCTGTCGGCACCACGCAGACGGCGACGCTCGTCACCCAGGCGGTCGTGAGTCAGCAGATCGATCAACAGCCGGCACAAGATTTCTCTTCGCCGGAGATCACGATCCCGCTCTCGGCAAACGTGACCGCTGACGATCCCACCGCTGTCGTGGACCTGACGCTGTCGTCGATGACCTCGCCGGATGCAACGCTGCAGGCAGCGCTGAGCGGGGCCGACGGATCTGCGGCCGGATTGTCGGTCACGGATTCGGGCGCCATCACCGCCCTACGGTTGAAGCCGTCCGCCAACTCGGCCAATGCTGCCCGCGCTGCAATCGAACAGGCGCTCGGCCAAGCGGTCTACCGGACCGTTGCACTCCCCGACGCTCCGGTCGGTGTCGGCGCACGTTGGGTGGTTCGACAACAAGTCAGCAGTGAAATCCTGCTCGATCAGACAACCACCGTCACGCTCACCGCGCGGGAGGGCAATCGGCTTTCGCTCGCGGTGGACGTATCGCAGACCCCGCAGAGCCCGGTCTGGAACCTGGCCGGTGACGCCGGAACGCTGAACATCGATCAGTACGTCATGGCCGGCTCCGGAAACCTCACCGTCGACCTCTCACTCCCCTTGCCGATCGCCGGACAGATGACCGTCGGCGGCGACCAGGCGTACGGCGATCCGGACAGTTCCTCGGTGATCCGGCAGACGATCTCCAACAGCATTCGGTGGGAATCGTGACACGCCGGTCGCTCGCACTGGGCCTGACAACAACGGCGGCACTGTTCGTCGTCACCGGTTGCGGCTCGGACGACTCTCCTAGTGCTGACACAACTACGCAGGTTTCCGCCCCACAGGTCGGCTTGGCGCCGTTCACAGCTGCTCCGGCCGCACCGCTGAGCGGGGCACCTCTCGACCGTGATGCGCTGCAACGAGCCGCGCTCACCCTCTCCGAACTACCTGCGGACTTCGACATAGTTCCCGACCCGGTCGACGACCTCGGCCTCGCACCGGCGCCGGAGAGTTCGGAGGCGGACAAGTCGAGCACCGACCCCGCCGTCTGCGCTCAGGTTCTGGCACCGATAGCCACCCAGGCCGCCGGATCCGTCGCCGACCTCTCCGACATGTTCACCGGCCCCGATTTCACGAGCATCGATCAGGACTCTGCTTCGTACGCCGACGGCGCAGCGGCAGCAGCAGCTTTCGAGAAACTTCAGACCACGCTGGCCGGGTGCGCGGAATATTCGGGAACCGATGCCGACGGAACGACAATCACCTATCGCGTCGGCGGAGCGTCGGACCCGAACGTCGGCGACGCGTCTTTCGCTTTCCGAATCATCACGGAGAGTGGCGGTTTCACCTTGGTCGCCGATGCGATCGTGGCCGCAGTCGGGACCACGTTGACCCAGGTGTCCGCAACTGCGCCGAGTCCGATCGCCCCCGACGTGCTGCACTCGATGGCATCGGCCGCCGCCGATCGCCTGCGCGCACAAACGCCCTGACAACGAGCGGATTAGTCCCGTCTCGGCCTTACGCGAATGATTCGGGACCACAGACCCTTTGACAACTGCCCGTCCACACTGAACGGTGAGAGTAGGTACGAAACAGACCAACGCGACACACTGATGTGAGGAGCCAGAGTTCATGCCGGAACCCAGAAGGTCAGATCACACCGATTACGTAGCCGTCAATCCGATCTTCTCGAGGCCCGGCGAGGATTCGGTTGCATCGAAGTACACACTCGAACCCGACGGCATGCTTCCCGAGACCGCCTATCAGATCGTCCACGACGAAACGATGCTCGACGGCAATGCGCGGCTCAATCTCGCGACGTTCGTCAGCACGTGGATGGACGACCACGCCACCAAGCTGTATACCGAGTCGTTCGACAAGAACATGATCGACAAGGACGAGTATCCACAGACCGCCGCGATCGAAACCTATTGCTGGCGCATCCTTGCCGACCTCTGGCACTCGCCCTCCCCCAAGGACGCAATCGGTACCTCGACGATCGGTTCGTCCGAGGCGTGCATGCTCGGTGGCCTGGCGATGAAACGACGCTGGCAGCACGCACGAAAAGCCGCGGGGAAATCCACCGAAAAACCAAATCTCATCATGAGTTCCGCCGTCCAGGTGTGCTGGGAGAAATTCTGCAACTACTGGGACGTCGAGGCGCGCTACGTGCCGATCAGCGAGCAACACCGGACCCTCGACGGTCACGATCTGGACAAGTACGTCGACGAGAACACCATCGGCGTAATCGCGATCATGGGAGTCACGTACACCGGGATGTACGAGCCGGTCCTGGAAATCTCGAAGGCACTCGACGCGATCCAGGAAAAGACGGGACTCGACGTTCCCATCCACGTCGACGGCGCTTCCGGCGCAATGATCGCCCCGTTCCTACAGCCGGAACTCGAATGGGATTTCCGGCTCCCGCGCGTGCACTCCATCAACACCTCGGCGCACAAGTACGGACTCGTCTACCCCGGCCTCGGCTGGGTGGTCTGGCGATCGCAGGATCTACTTCCCGACGACCTCGTCTTCAAGGTGAGCTACCTCGGCGGCAGTATGCCGACCTTCGCGCTGAACTTCTCGCGGCCCGGCGCTCAGGTGATCCTGCAGTTCTACTTGTTCCTGCGTCTCGGCCACGACGGCTATCGCGCGATCCAGCAGTCCTCACAGGACGTGGCGAAATTCCTCGCCGAAGGAATCGGGAAGCTCGACGCCTTCGAATTGTGGAACGACGGTTCCGACATCCCGGTCTTCGCGTGGCGCCTCGCCGAGGGCCACACGTCCAACTGGACGCTGTACGACCTGTCCGACCGGCTGCGGGGCAAGGGCTGGTTGGTGCCGGCCTATCCCATGCCGGACGATCTCTCGGATCTGACAGTGCAGCGCATCGTGGTTCGTAACGGACTGAGCATGGACCTGGCAGCCAATCTGCTGCGCATCATCGAAGAGGAAACCGCGTTCCTCGACGAACTCGACAGCCCGATGCCGCGGCCACGCGTCACCGAGGGATTCCATCACTGACGACGCTCACTGCATGAAGAGCGGCCGCCGACTCCCTTTCGGGGGTCGACGGCCGCTCTGGTGTTTCAGGTGTTGCGCAGAGATCAAGCAGCGCAAGCAGGCGAGGTCAGACCTGCAACGCCCACGATCTGGCAAGCGGTGGTCTTCGAGAGCTTCCAGACGCCGTCCTCGTAGACGAACGAAGCCTGCAGACCCTGCTGCAGCGGCTGGCCGTTGACGACGATGTTCAGCGAAGCTGCGGCCGTCTCGCTACCCGTGTCGGTGACCGGGTCGAGGATCTCGACCTGCGCGCCGGCAGCCTTGGCGGCAGCGGCGACCTGGTTGATCAGCTCGGGATCCTGCTCGGCGCCCTGGACGAGGTTGACCTTGTCTGCGGCCGGAACGGTCTCGTCGAGTGCCTGAGCGACCTTGCCGTTGAGCTCAGCAGACGTCGGGAGCTCGGGAGCTGCAACGTCCGTGGTGCTGGTGGTGGCCGTCGCACTCTTGGACGTCGTGGTGGGTGAGTCGGTCTTGTCATCCGAGCCACAAGCGGTCATCGTCAGGGCTGCTGCGATCGCCACGGCTGCAACGGTCATCTTCTGAAGCTTCAACTTCTCAGTCCTATCCATTCGGGTGTTCACATTCGAGCGTCAGTCGAACATCGTGCTTGCTCGAGGATCGTCGACAACATTACCCAACGGTAAGCGGAAAAAGTCTAAGGACATCCTCAGAGAAGGCTGTCGACCGCATCTGCTACCTCGAGCACCTCATCCGATTCGGCGAAGGTTTTGGCTATTCCCGTTCCGCTGGAACGGGTTTCGAAGCGAACTGTCACCACTCCGTGCCCGGCGCCTTGCACCCAACCGTGTCCGTATTCTGGATGCTTCACGTCCAAACCAGGGTGCCAGTAGCGCTGAGGGACGCGTGCGGCCACCGGAACGTCGAGTTCGGCCTCATCGAGGGCGCCCGTGAGAGTCTCGACCGGATAGCCGGGAACATCCTGATCCAACTCGGGAAAAAGTGATCCTTGCCGAACGGTGGACAAACCGGCGAATCCCACACCGACGAGGCGAATCGGCCCCAATTCCTGCGGGTCGATGACCTGTTTCTGCGCAGTCGCGACAAGGATTTGGCGGTCGATGGTGGCAAACGGCAACGTCACGGATCGCGTCAGAATGCTCATATCGGACTTCTTGAGCTTCAGTACGACGGTGCGAGCTGCTCTTCCGTCCTTCTCCAGCCTGGAAAATGCTGCGCGACCACTACTTTCGACGGCCGCGCGCAGTTGCGCCATAGTGACGATGTCTGCGGCGAACGTGGATTCCGCGCTGATCTGCTTGGATTCGGCACGCTCCGCGACCGGCCGATCGTCGATCCCCTGCGCGAGCCGATGCAACCCCGGTCCGACAGTGGTTCCGAGTATCGACGCCACCTCCGCTATGGGAGTGCGGGCAAACCCTCCGATGGTTTCGATGCCGAGACGCTTCAGCTTTTCCTCGGCAACAGGGCCGATCCCCCACAGCTTTCGCACCGGAAGTGGATCGAGCAACTCGTGCTGCATCCCGGGAGGAATCACTGCGACGCCGTCGGGCTTTGCCAGTCCCGACGCGATCTTGGCGACCTGCTTACCTGCGCCGGCACCGATCGAGGCGACCAACCCGGTCTCGGCTTTGATCAACGCCCGCAGGTCCTCACAAAACGCGCGGACCTCGTCGGCGCCGACTCCGGCCAATTCCACTGGTTCGCCGAATGCCTCGTCCACCGACAATTGCTCGAGGATCGGCATACGAAGGCGCAACGCGTCGAAGGTGCGTTTACTCAGAACTGAATACAACGACATCCGCGGTGGCAATACCACCGCTCCGCCACCGACCATCCGGCGTGCTTGGTGCATCGGCATTGCCGAACGCGCACCGAAAACTCTCGCTTCGTAACTTGCCCCGGCCACCACTCCGCGCCCGCCCAAGCCGCCGACCAGCACCGGCCGACCTCGCAGCGTGGGACGCGTCAACTGCTCGGCGGAAGCGAAAAACGCATCCATGTCGAGATGCAGCACCCACCTGCGACTTCGTGTGGGATCACCTTGATTCATCGGGCGTTACGGTTCTCTCAAAAGTAGGTGCAGAATCTACGTCCGCGCCTTCTTCTTGGGCGACTTCTTCTTCGGCAGGGGTAGTTCGTCGGCAGTCCGTTGAATGAAGGCGTGCAGGTGATCGAGGTCCTGCAGCCGTTCCTCCGTCACCCGGTAGTAATCCTTCGCTCCCGGGTACGGCGGAGCCAGATCGGCCTCTGATCCGAACTCGGCACTGACCTCGGTGGGTTTGACGAACAGAACGTCTCCGCAGATCAAGCCCACGATCTTCTCGTCGCAATACAATCCGTACTCGCCGAACATCGCCCTTGCCCGCACGTCGAGCGGTTCCAACTGCTCGAGAATGCTCGCCACGGTTTCCTTGCTCGTACTCATGAGAGCAAACTACTCCGGCACCCTGACATACAGACATTCATCGGGGAGCCGGAGTAGTTACGGCGGTATTAGACCTTCGTGATCGCGGCGCGGATACCGTCACCGAGATCGACGGCGTCGTCTCCCGCTTCACCCACCGAGAACGAGGTGGCCAGAACCTCACCGGCGATCAATTCGCGATGACGCTCCGCCCACTCCTTGCAGTCCTGCGGAACCTCGAGTACGACGTTGATCCGGTCCGAGACGTCCAAACCGGCGGCACGACGCGCATCCTGCAACTGACGGATACGGTCCTTCGCCCAGCCCTCGGCTTCGAGTTCCTCCGTCACGACGGAATCGAGTACGACGAGTCCCGCACCGTCTGGCAATGCCGCCGTCGAATCAGGCTCGGCTGCAACCAGTTTCTGCGTGTACTCCTCGGGCAGCAGTTCGATGCCCGCCGCAACTACGACGCCGTCCGCGTTCTCGGCCCAGTCGCCCGCCTTGACCGCCTTGATGACAGTCTGAACGGACTTGCCCAGACGCGGTCCTGCAGCACGCGCGTTGACCGCGATCTCGAAGCGCCCGTGCACGTCGACGTCATCGGTCAGATCGACCTTCTTGACGTTGACCTCGTCGGCAATCAGTCCGAGGAACGGACGCAGACGCTCGGCATCCGGCGCCGCAACCGTGACCTCGGGCAGCGGAAGACGAACTCGCAGATTCTGCGCCTTGCGCAGGCTCAGCACCGTGGAGCACACGGTCCGGACGTCGTCCATCGCCGCTACCAGCTCGGGGTTCGCGGGGAGCTCCGACGCCTCGGGCCAATCAGCCAGGTGAACCGAGCGCTCCCCGGTCAACCCGCGCCAGATCACCTCGGATACCAGCGGCAACAGCGGCGCAGCGAGACGCGTCACGACCTCGAGCACTGTGTGCAGGGTGTCGATCGCGTCGCGATCCTCGTCCCAGAACCGCGAACGAGACCGTCGCACATACCAGTTGGTGAGCGCATCACAGAACAACCGAAGCTCGTCGCACGCGCCGGCGATGTCGTTGACCTCGAGGGCCTCGGTGATCACGTCGCGGGTGGTAGCGAGCTTGGCCAGGATGTACTGATCGAGGATGTTCTCCGAATCGGTACGCCACACACCGGATTCCGGCGCGTACAACTGCAGGAAGCTCCAGGCGTTCCACAGCGGGAGCAACGCCTGACGTACGCCTTCGCGGATGCCCTGCTCGGTCACGATGAGGTTTCCGCCGCGCAAGATCGGCGAAGACATCAGGAACCAGCGCATGGCATCGCTGCCGTCGCGGTTGAACACCTCCTTCACGTCCGGGTAGTTGCCCTTGGACTTGCTCATCTTCAGTCCGTCGTCGCCGAGCACGATGCCGTGCGCAGCAACGGTTTTGAACGCCGGACGATCGAAGAGTGCGGTTGCCAGCACGTGCAGCGTGTAGAACCAGCCGCGAGTCTGCCCGTTGTACTCGACGATGAAATCGCCCGGGAAATGGCCCTCGAACCATTCACGGTTCTCGAATGGGTAGTGCACCTGCGCGTACGGCATCGAACCGGATTCGAACCAGCAGTCGAGCACCTCGGGAACGCGGCGCATCATCGACTTCCCGGTCGGGTCGTCGGGGTTCGGGCGGACCAGGTCGTCGATCATCGGGCGATGCAGATCGGTCGGACGGACGCCGAAGTCTGCCTCCAACTGATCGAGCGAGCCGTACACGTCCGTACGCGGGTACTGCGGATCGTCCGACACCCACACCGGGATCGGGCTGCCCCAGTAGCGGTTTCGGCTGATGTTCCAGTCTCGTGCACCTTCGAGCCACTTGCCGAACTGGCCGTCACGGATGTGCTCGGGCACCCACGTGATGTCCTTGTTCAGCTCGACCATGCGATCTCGGAACTTGGTGACCGCGACGAACCACGAGGGGACCGCCATGTAGATCAGCGGCTGCCCACTGCGCCAACTGTGTGGGTACGAGTGCTCGATCGTCTCGTGCCGCAGCAGCTTTCCGGCAGCCTTGAGGTCCTTGATGATGACCGGGTTGGCGTCGAACACCATCAGACCCTCGTACGGCGGAACCATCGAGGTGAACTTTCCACCCGGATCGAGCGGCTGTACGACCTCGATACCGTTGGCCGTGGCCACGTCCATATCCTCTTCACCGAAAGCCGGTGCGAGGTGGACGATTCCGGTTCCGGAGTCGGTTGTCACGTAGTCCGCCGAGAGCACGACGTGCGCATTCGGATGTCCGAGGAAGAAGTCGAACGGCGGTGTGTACGACAGTCCGACCAGTTCGGCGCCCTTGTGACGGGAAACGACCTCGGGGTCCTCCCCCAGCTCACGTGCGTAATGAGCTACCCGTGCTTCTGCGAGCACGTACCGCTTTCCGTCCTCGCCGAGCACCTGGACGTAGTCGACCTCGGGATGAACCGCAGTGGCCAAGTTGGACGGCAGTGTCCACGGAGTCGTGGTCCAGATGATCGCGTTTGCGCCGTCGAGGGGTGAACCCGGAGCGACCAGCGGCATGTCGACCGTGACTGCAGGATCCTGACGCATCTTGTACGCATCGTCGAGGCGAGTCTCCTGATTGGACAGTGGAGTCTGCTCGTACCAGCTGTAGGGCAGCACACGGAAGCCCTGATAGATCAGGCCCTTGTCGTGCAGCTCCTTGAAGGCCCACATGACGGACTCCATGAAGTCGACGTCCAGGGTCTTGTAGTCGTTGTCGAAATCGACCCAGCGCGCCTGGCGGGTGACGTAGTCACGCCACTCGTCGGTGTACTTGAGCACCGAGGCCTTGCAGTACTCGTTGAACTTGGCCAGACCCATGACTTCGATCTCGGCCTTGTCCTTGATGCCGAGCTGCTTCTCCGCTTCGAGCTCTGCCGGAAGGCCGTGGCAATCCCAGCCGAAGCGTCGTTCGACCTTGCGTCCACGCATTGTCTGGAAGCGCGGCACCAGGTCCTTGACGTACCCCGTCAGCAGGTGGCCGTAGTGCGGCAAACCGTTTGCGAATGGCGGTCCGTCGTAGAAAACGAACTCTTCGTTACCGTCCCGATTGGAAACCGACGCACGGAAGGTGTCGTCGTCGTCCCACTGTTTCAGGACTTTCTGTTCCAGTTCGGGGAACTTGACTCCGGTGTCGGCGGGGACACCGTAGTCGACTTTGGGATACCCGTTACTCGCCATGGCGATCTCCTCGTGCCAGTCGGACTCGGCACGGGGACGACGTGACGCTTGTGCGCCGACACCGCGGTACCACCCCGTTTGCACCCCGCAGATCCGTGCTTTCACACCGGATCTCGAGCTGCCACTCGATCGAGCTGTGACGGGCTCACCCGTTCGGTTCTACTGGGTCCTCGACACGTACGAAAGCGTCGACAACCGTTCTTCCGAAAGCTCCCCGGTGATTGCCGGATCACAGCCTGGTATTCGTGTTGGACAGTCTAATACTCGTCCTGGACCTTGTCGGAACTCGCCCTAGGTCTTGTCGGGGGCACCCGGCGACCCGCCGTGGTTTCCCTGATTGTCGTCGTTGGCAGTAGCTGCATCATCGGTCGAGGAATCCGAGGAACTCTCGACTCGACCGTAAGGCGACGACACGCCGCTGCCCGATATCGGGTCATCCAACGAAGGAACCGCCTTCCTGCTGGTCAGCGCACTGACCAGCAGGAGGACGGCACCTGCTACACAAATCGCGATACATGCCCACGCCCAGATCAGCGACCCTGTGGTCAGGGCAACGATCAGGAGAGCGAAGCCAACTCCCGCGAGAACCAACGTCACGACCAGCACGTATCAACCTTTGTCCGGTCCGATAGCTGAGCCGACGAGGCGCTCTCGGTCAGCTGTTTCCCTTGGCGAAGGACGGGCTGTAGGAATCCTGTCCACCGTCGACCGGAACGGCCGAGCCACGCTGTTCGAGCTCTTCGAGCTGCGATTCCAGGTAGGACTTCAGGCGCACCCGGTACTCACGTTCGAACGTCTTGAGCTGCTCGATACGGCCCTCGAGGACCGAACGCTGCTGGTTGATGGTCGCCATGATTTCGGTGTGCTTCTTCTCGGCGTCTGCCTTGAGAGCGTCTGCCTTCTCCTGAGCCTGGCGAAGCTGGGTCTCAGAGCGAGTCTGAGCGTCGGTCAGCATTGCCTCCGACTTGTTGCGCGCATCCGCGATCATGCCGTCGGCCTTGCTGCGAGCCTCGCTCATGAGCTGCTCGGAGTTGGTGCGAGCACTGCCGAGCAGCTGCTCGGATTCGGTCTTGGCATCGTTGGTGAGGCGATCCGCCATCTCCTGAGCCAGTCCGAGGACCTTCGCGGCCTGCATGTGGGTGTCGCCACTCTGCGGCGCTGCAACGGCAGCGGCGGCGGGAACCGGAGCTGCAACGGGTGCAGGCTTGGGCGGTTCGACGACCCGAGCGGGCTCCGGCTTGGGCTGCGCTGCGACGGGTGCTGCCTGCTGAGCAGGTGCCGGCGACTTCTTGGCAGCCGCGAGCTCCTGATCCAGCTCACCTACGCGCTGGCGCAGGTCCGCATTCTCTTCGATGAGCTGCGACAGCGCCTGCTCGACGAGGTCGAGGAATGCGTCGACCTCGTCCTCGTTGTAGCCACGCTTGCCGATAGGCGGCTTGCTGAACGCAACGTTGTGCACGTCAGCTGGAGTCAGTTGCGGCATGGAAGGATCCCTTCACGCGTCATTTGGCGGTCTAGCAAGCATTCAGTTGCAACACAGTCTACGTAGTGGCGAACCACCGGATGAGTTATGGCTTCCATTCTGGCATACCACTCACTCGGACTGCGCTCAGCGAACAACCGACATCAGGATGATGACGATGAAAAGCAAGACCATGATGGATAGATCCAAGCGAACTCCACCGAGGTTGATCGGGGGGATCAACCTGCGGAGCAGTTTCACCGGAGGATCGGTGATCGTAAAAATGGTTTCGAGAATGACTGCGACCAATCCGGTCGGTCGCCAATCTCTGGCAAACGAACGAACGAACTCGACGATCACTCTGCCGATCAGCAACAGCCAGAAGACAACCAGCACCAGATAGATCACAGAGAGAAGCGCGTCCACACCCTCACTCTGCCTGACTTCTGCGGTGTGTCCAAAACAGACACACCGCAGCAATTCCGGAACCGGCCCGCATCGAGTCCGTCTTGTAACGGCCGGCGATGGGTCCGAATGCGGCGTCCGCCGAGACGGGCCGCCGTTCGAATGTGCTCACGTCACCCCTGCTCAGGGGCCGGACTGCGGTCGAGACCATCATTTCTGGCTGTAGAAACCCGTCTCCGCGATACGACGGCGTTCCTCAGCGGAAACGTCGATGTCAGCCGGTGAGAGAAGAAACACTTTGGTGGCTACCTTGTCGAAAGAACCACGCAATGCGAACGCCAGGCCGGCCGCGAAATCGACCAGACGCTTCGCGTCGGCGTTGCTCATGTCGACCAGATCCATGATGACGGGGGTGCCGTCGCGGAACCGCTCACCGATGGTGCGGGCCTCTGCGTAGCTCTGCGGACGCAGTGTCGTGATCTTGGCGAGCGGGCCGCCGTCATCGACAACAGGCGCACGTCGCGCTTCGGGACGCTCTGCACGGGCGTCGACCGCGAGGTTTCCACGGCTTGCCGGACGCGGCGCCATCGCCGGGCGGCTACTGCGGCTGGGAACGGTGTCGACGCGGGGCCGGGAATCGTAGCGATCGAACTCCGCGTCCTCTTCGTCACGACGACTGGGCGCGTAGCTCGCCTTCGAGAAGGCAGGTTCGACGAACTCGCGGTCGTCGCGCTCGGCATAGCCGTCGTGACTACGACGGGGTGCGCGGCGAGCCTGATCGGGCTCCTCCACGTATTCGTCCTCGTAGTCATCGAGGGGAACCATGCCGAAGTAAGCCTTGAACTTATGCAGGTTGCTCATTGATCGACCTTCCTTGGCGCGGCGGAATCAATCCGACTGCGACCGGTCGCAGCGGTGTGGACGGGTTGGGCGATCACCTGAGCGATCACCTCGAGATTACTGGTCGTGAGCCGAGCAGTGCGGTTCCGACACGCACGCACGTTGATCCGTGGCGCACTGCGGCCTCCAGATCACCGGTCATGCCAGCCGAGAGTTCGGTTGCCCGGGGATGCGATTCGAGAATCAAAAGATGTGCCCTGCGGAGGATTTCGAACTGCTCGTCCGGATCTGATCCAAGTGGCGGGACGGCCATCAGTCCCGCAAATTCGAGACCTTCGGCTGATTCGATCCGCTCGGCGAGAGGGGTTAGCTCTCCCGTCGGAACTCCGCCACGCGCAGGGTCTCCGTCGAGACTTACCTGGATGAGCACCCGCAGCGGCGCTTTACGCTCCCCGTCGGACAAAGCTCCGAGCGCCGCCCGATCGAGTGCATCGGCCAGTCGTGCACTGTCCACCGAGTGAATTGCGTAGGCCCACTTCGCTACCGAACGCGCTTTGTTGCGCTGCAACTGCCCGATCATGTGCCAGCGAACCGGATCGTCGATCGCGCCGCTCTGTGCAGCGCCGTCGAAGTCCGCGACCTTCTCCACTGCTTCCTGCTCACGAGACTCACCGAATTCACGGCAACCCAGTTCGTACAGGATTCGGGCGTCGGACGCCGGAAAGAATTTGGTAACTGGCAGCAGTGCTACGTCGGAAACTTCACGACCGGCGGCAAGGCAGGCGGCCGCCAGCCGCGCACGCACCGAGTCGAGTGCCGTCGATATTTCTGTCAGCCGCATATCCGTCTGGCGCATTTCTGCCTAGACGGTTTCCTGCGCTGCGGGCGCTTCCATCCAGATCACTGCAGCTTGACGCCCGGTCAGAGATTCTCGGCGATGACTGAACAACGCGCGATCCTCGATCGTGCACCGCGGGTCCTCGGCAACACCGGACACACCCGCGGCGAGCAACTGCTTACGCAGTCCCGCACGCAGATCGAGTCCCGGCGTGCCCTTCTCGGTGCGAGTTGCGCTGCCCGGCAAGTGCTTTTCCACGTCCGCACGCATCGCGGCGGGAACCTCGTACTGGCGTCCGCTCGCTGCCGGGCCGAGGAAGGCACCGATACGTGAGACGTCCGCGCCCTGTCGCACCATCTCCGCGAGGACACGCGGGACGATACCGATGCGGGCACCGATCCGTCCGGCATGAACTGCCGCGATCACACCGGCCTCCTCGTCGGAGAGCAGAACGGGAACACAGTCTGCGCTGAGGGTGGCGAGCGCCAGGCCGGGAACGGTGGTGACCAGAGCGTCCGTCACGGGAATCACTTCGTCGGTCGGTTCCGTCACGACAGTGACGTTGCGCGAGTGGATCTGTTCCATCCACACGAGATGGTCAGGCTCGACGCCTATTTCGCGTGCCAGACGACGGCGATTCGCCTCGACGGCTGCCGGATCGTCTCCGACGTGATCGCCGAGATTGAACGACTCGTACGGCGACGCGGAAACACCACCGGCTCGGCTGGTCACGACGCGGCGAATGCGGGTGCGGATGGTCGACTTCTCGGTACTCAAGATAAGTGTGCTCACAAACGTCGAAAGTTGTCGTCCGGCTCAGACGTGACCGGACATCCAGTCAAGAACAGGGTACCCAGAAATTCCGGGCACCCTGTTCTCGAAACTGTTTGTAGCCCTGCGTCAGCGACGCATGAAGACAGGCACATCGACGTCGTCGTCGCCCTCGTCTTCCTGGACCGGCGCATGGCGTGGGCCACCGATCGGAGGCAAGCTACCCGAACCCGTCGTCTCGCGCGCTGCGGAAATCGGCTGCTCGCCAGCAGGTTCGGCGGCCACCGGTGACCGGCCGACCTCACCCGCGCGCCCGGCGCCGATAGCTCCACGTCCCTGTGCGGTCGACTCCACGGGACGACGAGCCGGAGCTCCTCCGTCGAATCCCGCAGCGATGACCGTCACACGAACCTCGTCACCGAGTGAATCGTCGATGACCGTTCCGAAGATGATGTTGGCGTCGATGTGCGCGGCTTCCTGCACCAGCGAAGCCGCCTCGTTGATCTCGAACAGGCCCAGATCGCTACCGCCGGCGATCGACAGGAGAACGCCGCGGGCGCCTTCCATCGATGCTTCGAGGAGAGGCGAATTGATCGCAGATTCCGCCGCCTTGATCGCGCGTCCCTCACCACGTGAGGATCCGATGCCCATCAACGCACTGCCTGCACCGGACATGACACCCTTGACGTCCGCGAAGTCGACGTTGATCAGACCCGGGGTGGTGATGAGGTCGGTGATGCCCTGGACACCGTTGAGGAGAACCTCGTCGGCGCTGCGGAAGGCGTCCATGAGGCTGACGGCCGCGTCACCCAACTGGAGCAGGCGATCGTTGGGAATGACGATCAGCGTGTCGCAGGACTCGCGGAGCGCCTGGATTCCGGTATCCGCCTGTCCCCCACGACGCTTGCCCTCGAAGGAGAACGGCCGAGTCACGACGCCGACGGTGAGTGCGCCCAGCTTCCGGGCGATGCTTGCCACGACAGGGGCACCACCGGTTCCGGTGCCACCACCCTCGCCTGCGGTCACGAACACCATGTCGGCGCCCTTGATGACCTCTTCGATCTCGTCCTTGTGATCTTCGGCTGCCTTGCGACCCACTTCAGGGTCAGCACCGGCGCCGAGGCCACGGGTCAATTCACGACCGACGTCGAGCTTGACGTCGGCGTCACTCATCAGAAGGGCTTGCGCGTCCGTGTTGACCGCGATGAACTCGACTCCCTTGAGTCCCTGTTCGATCATGCGGTTGACTGCGTTCACGCCGCCGCCGCCGATGCCGACGACCTTGATTACGGCGAGGTAGTTGTGCGGGGGCGTCATCGGCTCTCGCCTTCCGTGTCGTGTTTCACGCTGTTTGTCAGTGCTGCTGTCTTTTTACTGCTGCTGTATTTGTAACTGCTGGTGTATTTGTTACTGCTGGTGTTCGAGATAAACTCTAAACCTCAACCACAGGGTTAGAGTTATGTCAAGTATTCGATCTGAAACGAAACGCTATGCACCGTCGTCGCGTTCCGCCATTAGGCGCGCCGAGACACACCGAAGTATTTGCCACGCACCGGCGCACGGGTGCACCGTGCGCTATCGGACCGTCGGAAGATCAGGACTGGACACGTCGTACGTCTGCCCCGGTTGAGTCAACAGAGGAAGCGTCACGGCAGCCTTACGATCCGAGTGCTCGACACCGCCCCAGTTTACGACGCGACCGTCGAGCAGAGTCAGCGTGACACTCGAAATCGACCGAGCGGCAACCTCTCCCACCTGAAATCTCAGATCCGGCGGCAACACCGACAACACCTCGAGCGCGGCAAGCGTCGGCTCGTCGTTCCATCCCGGCGTCGGTGTCACCAGACGCGGAACCCCCGGCGGCGGGACTCCCATCTCGAAGTCGACACCCTTCTCGTCCAGCAGGTGTGCCCCCTCGGGTGAGTCGACGAAGACAACCGGTACCCGTTCGGTGACGGTGACGCGAATGGTCGACGGATACATCCGCTGCACTCGGGCGGAGGCCACCTTCGGAATCGTCGCTACACGTGCGGCGGCGGCGCCTGTGTCGACCCGCATCAACGGCTGACCGGTCGGTACTGCCAGGAGCGAAAGTATCTGTTCCTCACTGACCGTCGTCGCACCGAGAACTTCGGTGCCCCGGACCGAGAGCACCGGAGACAACCAGGCCGTCAGCGCAATTCCCACCACCAGCACGATTGCCAGCGGTGCCACGATCAGCGGTCGCTTGAACCACTTACGAGTCGGCGTGGGTTCGGGAGCCGGCTCCGTCGACCGCGTCGAGTATCGCGATTCGGTGCGAGTACTGCGCCGACGCGTACTGGTGGCTCGCCTGGCCTGAGGATCTCGACGCCCGCGACGACTTCGTGCGTCGGGTGTCATCGCGGCGCGGGATGCGGCGCCGAACGCAAAGCATCGAGGATCTGTTTGCCGAGCATGGTCACGTCACCGGCGCCCATCGTGATGACGATGTCGCCGGGGTGAGCCAACGCCGCCACCTGCTTCGGTGCCTGCGACAGATCGGGTTGATAGTGAACAGGTTTGGTGACCGATTGAGCGACAAGCGCACCGCTGACTCCCGGCATCGGCTCTTCGCGAGCACCGTAGACATCGAGAACCACTACCTCGTCGGCCAAGTCCAGTGCCTGCGCGAACTCCACGGCAAATGCCGCTGTGCGCGAATAGAGGTGAGGTTGGAAGACCACGATCACACGTCCGGCTGCCGAATTGGTCGACGACGAATCATCTTCCGGTCGAACCAGATCCGCGGCCGCGCCGAGAACCGCGCGAACTTCGGTCGGATGGTGGGCGTAGTCGTCGAACACCCGGACACCGCGCTCGCGGCCGGTGAACTGGAAGCGGCGGTGGACGCCACCGAATCCGGCGAGCCCCTCGACGATCTCCTCGGTCTCGGCGCCCGCATCACGGGCGGCCAGCAGGGCGGCAAGTGCGTTGAGCGCCATGTGCCGACCCGGCACTGCCATCCGCACGGTTCGCGCGGCGCTCTCGCCGGCCAGTTGGAACTGCAGGACTCCCCCGACGTCGTGTGCATGGAAGCCCAGTAGTCGGACTCCGACCTCGACGCCGTCGACAGGTTCGAAGGCAGTGCCCGCTTCTACTTCCTGCGCATCCGCTGATCCGTAACCGAGCACACGGATGTCCGAACGACCCGAGGCCACGATTCGCTTCGCGAGATCCGCAGATCCCGGATCGTCGAGGCAAGCAATCAGAAGTCCACCCGGACGTAGCTTGTCGACAAAATCGTCGAACACCTTCACATACGCTTCGACGCTGCCGAAGTAGTCGAGGTGATCGGCCTCGATGTTGGTCACGACGATCACGTTGGGGTCGTACTGAAGCAGCGACCCGTCGCTCTCGTCGGCCTCGGCGACAAAGACGTCACCGCTGCCGTGATGGGCATTCGTGCCCGCCTCGTTGAGTTCGCCGCCAACGGCAAACGAGGGGTCGAAACCGCAGTGCTGCAGGGCGACCACGAGCATCGACGTCGTCGACGTCTTGCCGTGTGTACCCGAAACCAGGAACGTGCGATTGCCCTGCATGAGTGATGCAAGGACAGCCGGCCGAAGAATCACCGGGATTCCGCGGCGAGCGGCCTCGACGAGTTCCGGGTTGTCCTTCGGGATAGCTGCGTGCGTCGTGACGACGACGGTCGGTCCACCTGGCAGCAGGTCGAGAGCATCGGCGTCGTGGCCGATCCGGACCTGTGCCCCGCGTGCACGAAGCGCCAGGACTCCTCGGCTCTCCTTGGCGTCCGAACCCGAGACAAGGCCCCCGCGGGAAAGCAGAATTCGAGCGATGCCGGACATACCGGCACCGCCGATTCCGACCATGTGTACTCGCTCGAGGTGGGCGGGCAGCGCGGTCATCGGTTTCCCCTTGCATTTTCCTGGACGGCGTTTTCCTTTGCCGCGATGTCGAGCACGATCCGTGCGATCTCTGTTGCCGCCGTGCGGTGCCCGACATTGGCAGCGCCACTGCTCATCTTGTCGAGACGCGCGCTGTCGCTCAGCATCGGGACGACGGTGCCGGCGACGAACGTCGGCGTGAGCTCGTTGTCGGAGACGATGATCGCGCCGCCAGCTGCGACAACGGGTTTCGCGTTGAGTTCCTGTTCACCGTTGCCGTGCGGCAGCGGAACGTAAACGGCCGGTAGTCCGACCGCCGAGACCTCGGCGACCGTCATCGCGCCCGAACGACAGATCGTCGCGTCGGCTGCGGCATACGCGAGATCCATCCGCGAAAGATAAGGTACAGCCACATACGGTGCCGTCTCCGAGTACTGCGTGACCTCGAGGGAGTTCTTGGGTCCGTGTGCGTGAAGGACCGAGATCCCGGCCTTCGCCAGTTCTTCCGCTGCTCCGGACACCGCGTCGTTGAGCGACTTCGCGCCTTGCGATCCGCCGAAGACGAGCAGAACGGGACCGTCCTGAGGCAGTCCGAAGTACTCGCGAGCTTGCGAGCGGAGTCCCGCTCGATCGAAATTGGCGATCGACGCGCGAACCGGGATGCCGACGATCTCGGCGTCCTGATCGCCGCGGTTCTTCACTCCGGAACCCGGAACAGCAGCAAGCACCCGCGTCGCCAGGCGAGCACCGATCTTGTTCGCGATGCCGGCACTGGCGTTCGCCTCGTGGATGACGATCGGAATCTTGCGGCGGCGCCGAAGAACACCGCCACGTGCGGCAAGATACGCCGGAAGCGCGACGTAACCACCGAAACCGACGATCACGTCGGCGTCGACGGAATCGAGTACCTCACGGGTCTTGCGCACCGAGGCGAGGATGCGTGTCGGCAGTTTGACGAGATCCATCGTGGGCTTACGAGGAAGCGGAACCGGCGGAATGAGCTCGAGTATGTACCCGCGGGCAGGCACCAAGGTGGTTTCGAGACCACGTGCTGTCCCGAGTGCGGTGATCCTGGTGTCGGGCTGAGCGGCCTTGACCGCGTCCGCGACCGCAAGTGCGGGTTCGATGTGACCAGCCGTGCCTCCCCCTGCCACCACTACCGACAGAGCCGATTTGTTGCCGCTCACCTACGAATTCCTCGCTCTCGAACTTCTCGTGGATCTTGTGCCCTACGTGTCGGCGCCTGCCGACGCTGACCATTCTGCCCTCCCGCGGTGCGCTTCCGTGACCCAGCGGCCGCACCTCGGTTGGAATCCGAGGAAGGGCGAGCGCCTTGATCTGCCCGCTTGCGTCGATCGCCCGTCTCGATCGCGCGCCGGCCGTCGCGTCCGCGTGCCGGTTCGATCTGTCGTGCGGGCTTCGGTCGACGGATAGGCCGGCCCCCTGACGGCGGGTGGTACAGCACCGGCTTGGGCAGTCTGAGCAACTTCGAGATCTTGCCGTCCTGCCCGGAGTTCAGAGCGGCAACTGCTTCTGGCTCGTGGCGCGCTGCATTGGCGATGACCCCGAACATGAACAGCGTGATCGCCAAGGACGAACCACCGGCGGAGACCAAGGGCAACTGGAGTCCGGTCACCGGTAGCAGTCCGATGACGTAACCGATGTTGATCATCGCCTGGCCGACGATCCAGGTAGTTGCGGTGGCCGACAGGAGCCGCCAGAACGGATCGATGCTGCGGGCTGCGATCCGCAATCCCGTGTACACGAATACAGCGAACAAACCGATCACCACAGCGCAGCCGACAAATCCCAGCTCTTCGCCGATGATCGCGAAGATGAAGTCGTTGTGCGCGTTCGGTAGGTAGTTCCATTTGGCGACGCTCTGCCCGAGTCCGCGACCGAAAAAGCCGCCGTCTGCGAGCGAATACAAGGCCTGCTTGGCCTGATAGTTGTTGCCCTGCAGGTCATCGCTCTTGTTGAAGAAGGCCTGGACTCGGTCGGATCGATACCCGGCCGTCATGGCCAGGACAGCGGCGCCGACAACGCCTGTCAGCGCTATCGAGCCGAAGAGTTTCAGTGGAAGCCCACCGAACCACAGCAAGGCCCCGACGATGATTCCCAGTGCGATGGTCGTACTGAGGTTCGGCTGCGCGACGACCAAGGCGAAGACCAGCATCGCAGCGGGCACGAGCGGAATCAGGATCGACTTCACGGATCGGTCGTCCGGACGCCTCGAGGCCAACAGATGCGCGCCCCAGATCGCCAAGGCGACCTTCATGATTTCCGATGGTTGCACCGAGAATCCACCGACGTTGAACCAGCGACGCGCACCCTGCGCTTCGGTGCCGATTCCCGGAATCAGGACGAGTACCAGCATGATCAGCACGACGACGAACAGCGGAAACGAATACTGCCGGAGCACTCTCGCCGGGATCCGCAGCGCGACGTAGAAGAGCACCGCCCCGAGAATCGCGAAGATCAACTGCTGGGTGAACAACGAATATGCCGAGCCACCGGACACGTACTGCTCGACGCTCGACGCCGACAGAACCATCACGAGCCCCAATACAGTCAACATCGTGGCAATCGTCACCACCAGGTGGAACGACGCCAACGGCCGCGCCAACCAGGCACCGATTCGGGTCTTGGGACCCTTGGTCATCGCAAGTTCCCGGCTTGGCCAGGCGAATCCGTGAACGGATCGGGTAATGCGGCTACGGCGGCGGCGAAACTGTCACCACGATGTCCGTAGCTGGCGAACATGTCCAAGGACGCGGCGGCCGGGGCAAATACAACTGCATCACCGGGGGACGCCAACTCGGCAGCTTCGACGACCACTGCGGCCATGACGGCATCCGCGTCGGCACCCGACGGCAGCCGGATGGTGAGAGTCGAGTTGCTGCTGTTTTCGCTCACCGCTTCATCGTCCCCCGACAGCACGTGCACCACGGGAACATCGGGCGCGTGTCGCGCCAGCGCGTCCTCGATCACACCGGCGTCACGGCCGAGAAGAACGGCGCCGGACAGTCTCGGTCCCACTTCGCTCACCAACTGCTCGACGCTTGCGCCCTTGAGCAGACCGCCTGCAACCCAGACGACGCGGTCGTGCGCGAGTATCGACGGCCTGGCTGCGTGCGGATTGGTGGCCTTGGAATCGTCGATGTACACAACGGACCCGACACGACCGACCAGGGCCCCTCGGTGTGGGCCGACCTTGTGTGCGGCCAGACCGCGTTCGACGACGTCGGCCTCGAATCCGAGTGCCCGCGCCAAAGCGGCAGCGGCCAGCGCGTCCATGACGCCTGCCGGGCCGGCCGGATCTATGGAAGCTGCTTCGGCCAGGCGGACGTGATCGCCGAAAGCGTTGTCCACGAGGTGTCCCGCTTCGACACCCAGTTCTCCTTCGCCCGGTTCACCCAATCTGAACCCGGTGACAATGTCTGCAGTTGCGCGAGTTCCCAGTTCGGAAGCGATTGCGTCATCGAGGCCGACCACCGCGACCTTTCCACTCAGCGCCCGCGACTTTGCCTCGGCGTACGCGCTCATTCCGCCGTGCCAGTCGAGGTGATCCTCGGCGACATTGAGGACGACGCCGGCATCCGGACGCACCGAAGGCGCCCAGTGCAATTGGAAAGACGACAGTTCGACAGCGAGGTACTCCACGCGCGGCGACGTCTCGGCGAGTGCGTCGAGTATCGGAAGCCCGATGTTCCCGCAGGCTCGGCCGACAACTCCGGCGGCGTCGAGAATCGACGCCAGCATCGACGTCGTCGTGGTCTTGCCGTTCGTCCCCGTCACGACGAGCCACTTACGGGGACCGCCGAAGTGCCCGCTGTGGTCGACGCGCCACGAGAACTCGACGTCTCCCCAGATGGGAATCCCGTGACCGGCGGCCGCTGCAAGGATCGGTGCATCGGGCCGAAAGCCCGGACTGGTGACGACGAGCCCGTACTCGGTGATCGAATCCGGAGCATCCTCGATCGAGGTGGTGGTCACCATGTCCGCGCCGAGCTCGGCGCAGCGCTCCGCGAAGTCCAAGGTCGAATCGGCGACCGTCACGACAGCACCAAGAGCGACGAGAGGTTCGATGGTCGCTTGACCGGACACCCGCCCTCCGGCGACCAGCACTCGCGTACCGCGGAGCCAGGACAGGTCGTTCTCGGAATCCGCTGAGCTGGTCATGGTTTTCAGCCTCCGAGCGCTGCGAGGTATTCGCTGTAGAAGAGTGCCAATCCGATAGCCGACGCAATAGCCGCCAGCAACCAGAATCTGATGATGACCGTGGTTTCAGCCCACCCGGCGAGTTCGAAGTGGTGATGGAACGGCGCCATTCGGAAGACCCGCCGTCGGCTGGACCGGAACACCGCTACCTGGATCACCACCGACGCGGCCTCCGCGACGAACAGTGCACCGATGACCACCATCAACAGTTCCGTGCTTGTGGTGATCGACAATCCGGCGAGCATGCCGCCGAGGGCAAGAGAACCGGTGTCGCCCATGAAGATCTTGGCGGGTGCGGCATTCCACCAGAGGAAACCGATGCACGCGCCGGCGCCGGCCGCGCAGAGCACCGCGAGATCGAGCGGGTCTCGGACGTCGTAGCAACCCTTACCGGGATTCGTCTCGCACGAGTAGCGGAACTGCCAGAACGTGATGATGACGTAGGCGCCGAGAACGAAACTCATCGCTCCGGCGGCCAGTCCATCGAGGCCGTCCGTCAGGTTGACGGCATTGGACCAGGCGCTGACCAGTAGGTAGCAAAAGGCGATGAAGACCACGGAACCGAGTGAGACGGTGGCGATGTCGCGGACGTACGACAAATGAACACTGCCCGGAGTCAGCCCGTCGTCACCGCGGAACTGCAGGGCCAAGATTCCGAAGGCAATGGCAGCGACGAACTGGCCGACCAGCTTCGCGGTCTTGTTCAGTCCCAGATTGCGCTGCTTGCGGATCTTGATGAAGTCGTCGAGGAAACCGACTCCACCGAGCGCGGTGGTCAGACCGAGAACGAGTAGGCCGGACGCCGATGGCCCCTCCGCGTTGTCCATTCCGAGACCGATGAGGTGTGAGCCGAGATAGCCGGCCCAGATTCCGGTCAGGATCGCGACGCCGCCCATCGTGGGAGTGCCTCGCTTGGCCTGGTGACTGGCTGGACCTTCGGTTCGGATCTCCTGCCCGAAACCTTGTTTCGAGAACGCCTTGATCAGGATCGGCGTGAGCATGATGGAGACCGCCAGCGCGATGCCTGCGGCGAGAAGAATCTGGATCACTGCGAATCCCCGCCGTTCTCGCCATCGGTGTTCGCGTCACCGGTGTTGTCGCTGGACGTTGCGGCCAGAATCGCTTCGGCGACCGTCCACAGTTCAACCGACTTGGATGCCTTCACCAGGACGAGATCGCCCGGTTCGAGTTCCGCTTCGAGAATGGCGATTGCCGCAGCTGCGTCTGGCACGACGACGGACTCGTCACCCCACGACCCCTCCATCACCGCACCTTGATGCATCGCACGCGAGGTGCGGCCCGTTCCGACGACGATCAACTTGCTGACATCTAGTCTGACGGCCAGGCGACCGATCGCGTCATGCTCGACGACCGATTCCGGCCCGAGTTCACCCATCTCACCGAGCACAGCCCAGCTACGGCGCCCGAAGTGCCGATCCGATCGCGCCATGGACACCAACGCTTTGAGCGCAGCGCGCATGGAATCGGGATTTGCGTTGTAACTGTCGTTGACGACGGTGACGCCGTCGGCGCGCTCGGTGACTTCCATCCGCCTCGCGGACGCTGCCTTCGTGCCCTCGAGGACACGCGCGATGTCTGCAACCGCGAGGCCGTTCTCGAGTGCGACGGCCGCAGCGGCAAGAGCGTTGCTCACGTGATGTTCGCCGTGAACGGCCAGGCGAATACGCGCAGAACCCTGTGAACAGTTCAGCGTGAAGGAAGCCCGGGCCTGGTCGTCGACAACAACGTCGGTCCCCCGAACGTCGCAGTCTTCGGACTGACCGACGAATACGATCCGGGCCTTGGTTCGACTCGCCATTGCGGCGACCATGCGGTCGTCGGCGTTGAGGACCGCAACTCCACCGTCGGCTGCCGACGGGAGTGCTTCCACCAGTTCACCTTTGGCGACCGCGATCGCTTCACGCGAACCGAATTCACCGAGATGGGCGGTGCCGACATTGAGAACGACGCCGATCTTCGGCGGCGCGATCTTGGTCAGTTCGCCGACGTGACCGACCCCACGGGCCGACATCTCGAGGACCAGGAAGCGGGTCTTCTCGTCGGCGCGGAGCACAGTCCACGGCAAACCCAGTTCGTTGTTGAACGAGCCTGGTGGGGCGACCACCTCACCGCGCTCGCGAAGCAGCGCCGCAATCAGGTCCTTGGTCGAGGTCTTGCCTGCCGAACCAGTGACACCGACCAGCGTCAGCCCGCCCCCCGAAGCCGACCCCTCTGCTGCCAGTTCGTCGACCACGGCCCTGGCCAGGAGGCCGAGGGCATGCAAGACGGCAGCCCCGGATCCGTCTGTGTCATGTTCGAGCAACATCACAGCGCTCGGACCGTCGTTCGGTACCGACGGGACAACTATCGCCGGAACCCCGACCGGCCGCGCTGCTAGCACCGCCACCGCACCGGCGGCCACCGCCGCTTCCGCATGGTCGTGACCGTCGACGCGTGCGCCGGGGAGTGCGAGAAACAGTCCACCTGGACCAGCCTTGCGCGAATCGAATTCGACGGTTCCTGTCACCTGAGTCGACGGATCGTCGACGTCATGCAGGGTTCCTCCGACGATCTCGGCGATCCGAGAGAGCGTCATCGGGATCATTGCTTGCCTCCATGTGCTGTGTTGATCGCGAATCGGCCGATCATTTCGCCCAACACCTCGCGGTCGTCGAATGGGTGTTTGACCCCGTCGATTTCTTGACCCACTTCGTGGCCTTTGCCTGCCACCAGTACTACGTCGCCTGGCTGCGCCCACCGGACTGCTTGCTCGATCGCGAGCGCCCGGTCCCCCACTTCGCGAATCTCGCCGCGTTCGGATTCGGGAACGTCGATGGCGCCTTGCATAACCGAAGCGCGAATTTTCGCGGGATCCTCGGTGCGCGGGTTGTCGTCGGTGACGATCAGCAGGTCTGCGCCCCTCGCACCAGCTTCGCCCATGAGGGTGCGTTTGCCGGCGTCGCGGTCACCGCCCGCACCGACGACCACAGCCACTCGGCCGGGAACCTGATTGCGCAGGGTGGCGATCACGGCTTCGAGCGCTGCCGGTTTGTGGGCGTAGTCGACGACTGCCAGGAAGCTCTGCCCACGGTCGATCCGCTGGACCCGTCCGGGGACATCCACCGTTCCGAGTGCTCGAACAGCAGCGTCCGGATCGAGTCCGGCCGCGAAGCTGACAGTCAGTGCCAAGGCTGCGTTGGCCACGTTGTATCGACCGGGGAGGCGAAGCGAGACGGGCCACGATTGTCCGTCCGGTCCGACCAACTCGAAGGTCTGCGAGCCGTCCTCGGCAACCTGGACGGCGCCGACCTTCCACTCGGCCTCGGCCGTCGAGGTCGAGACCGTGGTCACCGCATCGCTCTCGTCGGTCGCGGCCAACTCAGCCATCCGTCGACCCCATACGTCGTCGACGCAGACGACGGCATGCTCGGCTCGCACCGTCGACTCGGGATCGAACAGTCGAGCCTTGGCCTGGAAGTACTCCTCGAAGTCCCGATGGAAATCCAGGTGGTCCTGCGAAAGATTGGTGAACGCGCCGATGTCGAAGCGGATGCCGTCGACGCGTCCGAGAGCCAGCGCGTGACTGGACACCTCCATGACAACGGTATCGATCCCCTGCTCTGCCATCACGGCGAAAAGAGCATGGAGTTGCGGAGCTTCCGGCGTGGTCAGAGCGCTGGGTACTCGGCGGCCGTCGATCCGAGTCTCGATGGTGCCAACCAGACCGGGCTTGCGGCCGGCTCCGGCAATCGCCGCTTCGAGCAAGTACGACGTCGTCGTCTTGCCGGATGTGCCGGTAATGCCGACGACCTGCATCTTCTCCGATGGCCGGCCGTAGACCTCCGCTGAGATCTCACCGAGCACATCCCGCGGGTTCGGATGAACGAGAACCGGGACGGACCGGTCGGGCGCCTTGCCGGCGGCCTCGATCAATTCGAGACCGGCCTCGTCGGTCAAGATCGCGGTCGCACCGCGCCCCAGAGCGTCGACGGCGAACTGAGCGCCGTGCGTCCTGGCACCGGGCAGAGCGGCGAAGAGGTCATCGGCCACGATTCCCTGCGCACGCAGGTCGACGCCCTTGACGACGACCTCCGACGACTGTGATCCCGGTTGCCCGACCCATTCGAGGCGAGCTCCGGACAATTCGGAGAGCGCCGTGATCGCGGTAGCAACCGGTTGTGTCGGACGCGTCCCGGGAGCGCCGTCCGAGTTCGACGATTGCAAACGATTCGGCACTGTCACTCGACTCCTGGCAATTGTCGTTGTTCTATCGCGGTCGTTGTTCTGTGGCGGTCGCAGCGCAAGCAAAGTTCGGCGTACTGCGATGAATGAGGTTACTGCGACGTTTGAGATTACCGTGTCCGGGATTCACCCGAAGACCCTGTCGAAACCGACACACCGCAATCAGTCCGCCTGCAACACCAACTTGCGACCGGGGTCCGGCGACATCGGAACGCTGTCACGCTGCAGCATCCACGACGCGATGTTGTGGAACAACGGTGCTGCCGATTGACCGCCGCCGCCGTCCACACCGCGAACCGGTGCGTCGAGCATGATTCCGATCACGAATCGGGGGTTGTCCGCGGGCGCGATCCCCGCGAAGGTGATCCAGTAGTTGGAGTTGGAGTAGCACTTGCACGCGGGATCCACTTGCTGCGCGGTGCCGGTCTTTCCGCTGACCTGGTATCCCTCGACGCCCGCGGCAACACCGGTTCCTCGTTGGTTGCCGGTGTCTTCCTGAGTGACCGATCGGAACATGTCCCGAACCGTCGACGCTGTCTGGGCGCTGACCACCTCGACACCCTCGGGCTGCGGCGTCTCGGTCCGAGTGCCGGAAGAATCGACAGTCGACTTCACGATTCGCGGAGGAATTCGCACACCGTCGTTGGCAATGGCCTGGTACATCCCGGTCATCTGCAAGGTTGTCATCGAAAGACCCTGCCCGATCGGCAAGTTCGCGAAGGTTCCGCCGGACCACTGATCGCGACTCGGGACGCTGCCGGCGCTCTCGCCGGGAAGTCCGACGTCTGTGCGTTGTCCGAGGCCGAACCTGTTCAGCATGTCTGCGTAGCGATCCTCGCCCACTCGCTGAGCGAGCATCAAGGTGCCGACGTTCGAGGACTTTCCGAACACACCGGTAGAGGTATACGGGGCCACACCGTGATCCCACGCATCCTTGACTGTGGCACCGGACATCGTGATGCTGCCCGGGACTTGCAGAACTTCGTCCGGAGTTGTCTTACCGTCCTCGATGGCCGCTGCTGCGGTGACGATCTTGTTCACCGATCCGGGCTCGAACGGCGTGCTGACCGACGGATTGCCCATTTCGGCTGTCGGCGCGTTCTTGTCGATGCCGATCGCGGGGTTGAAGGTGCTGTCGTTGGACATGGCCAACACCTGTCCCGTCTTGGAGTCCATGACCACAACCGAAGCGTTCTTGGCGCCCGACTTGTCCTTGGCGATCTGGACCTGCTGCTGAACGTAGAACTGGAGGTCCGAATCGATGGTCAGCTCGACACCCGAACCGTTGACGGCCGGTTGCTTGTCACGCCAGCTACCAGGGATCACAGCGCCGTCGGAACCGCGGTCGTACGTTTCGGATCCATCGGTTCCGGCGAGCGTGGAGTCCATCGAATCTTCGAGGCCGAGCAAACCGTGCCCGTCCCAGCCGGTCGCGCCGACGAGATTCGCCGCCAGAGAGCCACCGGGGTACTCGCGGATGTCCTGTCGCTCGAGGCCGACCTCCCGGAACTTGTCCGAGATCTCGGCAGCAACCGCCGGATCCACGCTGCGAGCGAGGTACGTGAAAGTCTCGTTGCTGTTCATCTTCTGAAGCAGATCTTTTTCCGGAACGGTATCGCCGAGCTTGGCGTGGATTCCGGCGGCGATCTCGGCGAGGCGATCGCTGACTTCCGGCGCCTGCTTGTCACCCTCGGCGCCCTGCTCGATGCTCTTCGCGCGCGCTTCCTCGAGTTCCTTGCGTACTCGCACCGGCTGGAAAGTCAGCGCCTTGGCTTCCATGGTGAACGCGAGGGGGTTTCCGTTGCGATCGGTTATCGAGCCGCGTACGGCCGGATCGACCTGCGTCGTGGTTCGTTGATTCGCAGATTCCGCAGCCAGGCTCGGCGCATCGATTCCCTGAATCCACAAGAGCTGCAATGCCGCAACGGCGAGCGCACCACACATGGTGATACGACCGACTCGCTGACGAAACGGAAATGAGGCAGTGGCCGAGCGGCGCGGACGCCGACCGGGGTTGTTACGGGAGTTCTGACTCACCGACGTTCCTCAGGCGGAGCAGGCACCGCCGTCGTGGTGGCGGGTGCTGTCGTCGTGGGGATCACAGGAACCAATTGTTCACTCTGCGCGAGGTTTCGCGTGTTATTCGGAACGCTCGGCGTGGCTCCAGGAACAACCGGCGTTGTGGTGCGCGGCGGTGTCGCGGTCGGTGCGGGCACCGATGTGGGCGCATCGAGCGGCGGCATCGCGCCGGCAGTCGCGGGAGTCGGCGTTCCGACGACCTCGACCGAACCATCCGGATGAACTACCAGACGTGCAGGGTCCTTGGCGGGGACCATGCCGAGAGCGCTTGCCTGATTTGCCAACTCCGGAGCCGAGTTACGCGACTGGAAGTCACGTTCGAGCGCTGCTTTCTGCTCGACCAAAGACTGGTTGTATGCACGTGCATCACTGAGTTGGTACGAATCCTCGGCAGCGCGAGTGGTCAGCAGCAGAGTCACCGCGAGACCGATGGACAGAAGTCCGATAACGGAGGCCACGAACGGTACCCGCCCCTTGAGCATCGCCCGAGGAGAGATCGACGGGCCGGCAGCAGCGGCAGTTCCGGTCCGGCCTGCCGCCCGTGCGGTGCGCTTGTCGTATGCGCGTTGCGCTGCACCGGATTTGCCCTGACGACTCATGCCCGCCTCCTGGAAATGCGTTCTGCGGCACGCAAACGCACCGGAGCTGATCGTGGGTTCTCTTCGATTTCCTGCTCAGACGCACGTTCTGCGCCACGGGTGAGAATGCGGAACTCCGGCCCCATACCCGGCAACTCGACCGGTAGACCTTCGGGACTGGAGGACTTCGAGCGGGGAACCAACTCCGCCTTCACAACTCGATCCTCGAGCGACTGGTAGGACATGAACACCACTCGCCCACCGACTGCCAGTGCATCGAGCCCGGCAGGAACGGCCGCGCGAAGCGAATCCAACTCGGCATTGACTTCGATCCGCAGCGCTTGGAAGGTGCGCTTGGCCGGGTGTCCACCCGTACGCCGCGTGGCCGCCGGGATTGTTCGGTACAGCAACTCGACCAGAGCTGCACTGGTGGTGAATGGTTCACGCTCACGCTGCCGAAGGATCTCGGACGCAATCTTTCCGGCGAACCGCTCTTCGCCGTACGTGCTCAGAATGCGAGCAAGGTCGCCGTGACTGTAGGTGTTCAGGACCTCTGCCGCGGTCAGCCCGACCGTCTGATCCATCCGCATGTCGAGAGGGGCGTCGATCGAGTACGCAAAACCTCGGTCGGCTTCGTCCAACTGCATCGACGACACACCCAGATCGAAGAGGATCGCGTGAACCGACTCCGTCGACGGCAGACCTGCCTGTTCGAGCGCGTCTTCGATCCCGTCATACGTGGTGTGCACGAACGTGGTTCGGTCCGCGAATGGCGCCAGACGCTCGGAAGCGATGCGGAGTGCGTTGGTGTCGCGATCGAGACCGATGAGGTGAAGGCCCGGGTACTTGCCGAGGAAGAATTCGGAGTGGCCTCCGAGCCCCAACGTCGCATCGATCATGTATGCGCCTTCGCCACCGTCACCGACGGCGGTGATGGCAGGGCCGAGAAGATCGTCGGCACGATGCAGAAGTACGGGGACGTGCGCGAAGCCATCGGCATCCGAGGGTTCGTTCACCTCGTGATCCACCATGATTGCTCCGGCTCCTACTTTCATGATTTCCGATGACTTTTCGAAAAGGTGCTGACTTTCCGAGAAGGCGATGACTGTTCGAGAAGGCGAATGCTTCGAGGTCCCTGCCCGAAGGAGAACCTGGCGCTGGGGAAGTGCGTCAGGGTCTTTCCGGGCAGAGGCCTCGCGGCATTCGCCGGGGGCTCTTCGCCTAGACGATCTCGCTGAGAGATTCGCCTGTTGCCTGCGAATAGTCCTCTTCGTTGTCTCCGAGATACCTCTCCCAGGCTGCTAGATCCCAGATCTCGAGGTAATCGACGGAGCCGGTCACTACGCATTCCTTGGACAGGTTTGCGTAACGCCGATGATCAGCCGAGAGGGTGATTCGCCCCTGGGCATCGGCGTGCTGTTCATCTGTACCGGCGGCCAGGGCACGTACATACGCCCGAGCTGCCGGATCATTGCGTGGAGCTGCCGCTGCCTTTCGAGCAAGCTTGACGAACTCGTCCCGGGGGTAGATGGCGAGGCTGTGATCTTGACTCTTGGTGATCATCAATCCTCCTGCCAGTTCGTCTCGGAACTTTGCCGGCAACGTGAGCCGACCTTTGTCGTCGAGCTTCGGCGTGAAGGTACCGAGGAACACTCGACACCTCCTGCGAGCTTGCGCTGAAACCCTCCCTATCGAGCGGATCGTGCTTCAGCTCTCCGCCCGAACCCACAGTACCCCACTTTCCCCCACAAACAAGGAGCACATGGTCCCTATTCAGCATCATTTGCTGACAAATAGCAGGTCAGAGCAGGTGGGGATACGTGGGGGAAATTTGCAACCGTGTCCCGGCCCACACCGCCGTCATATCGACCCTTCACGCCACGATTTGTCGCTCCCCCAGACAAAATCGCAGTACAAGCGCGGTTTTCGAATAGACGTGAGCGGGACGAGGTCTGGTCGTGCGTTGCAGTTCGACCAGGGTGGAGGAAAGTGGAGGGCCGAGTGGAGCGAAGTGGAGGAAGCTCGCGGGCACGCCTAGGGGCGACCGTGGGTGGCGAGTGATTCGCTCGCGCGTCACTGATTCACTTCGATGGATTGCCGGCACACACGTACAACACCCACACCAACGACGTGTGGCGGTCGGCAACCTTGGTTGCCGACCGCCACACGTGTGGTCGTCCGTGCCCTACAGAGGGCGTCATGTCCGAACTGCACCACTCTCGAAGTACGCCCGAAGAAGGGCGGGAGAGCTAGTCCTGCTCGAACCTGCGTTTGAATCGATCTTCCATCCGCGACGAGAATCCGCCGCCGGACTTGCGGCCGCGTCCCCGCCCGGATCCACCGGCACTACCCCTACCCGGCGGACCGGAGGGATGATTGCCACCTTCGGAAGCGGGTTCGGCTGCTGCTGCGGACTTGCGTCCACCACCCCAGAGGAACAAGACCCCTGCGCCGAACATGAACAAGAAACCGAACAGGCTGATGATCGGAAAACCGCCCGGCTTGAGCGGGAGGGCAACCCCCGCGATCAGCAGGACCAGACCCAGCACGAATAGAGCCGCTGCTTGGAACCGCCGTCTACTCGACGGCGCCCGCATACGGCCGCCCCTCACATTGGAGGCGAACTTGGGGTCTTCGGCATAGAGAGCGCTCTCGATCTGATCGAGCATGCGCTGCTCGTGCTCGGAGAGTGGCACGGTACCTCCCCCGGCACTGGAAGTTTGGCAACCACCCCACGGTGTGGGGCGGCGGGTAATCAAGTTGGACGATTACCTGTTTTCATAATACGAGCAGTTTAGGTCTCGGACCACCAACTCCGGGTACGAGTTCCGCCACAAGCGTACGTATTCGTGCCGAAGGGCCCCGATTCGGCTCCATTTGCCTGTGCGGACCAGGAAATTCCCCGGAAACAACTGCCAACACGGACCATTTGTTCACGACGCTCGCAAATGCTCGGACGCGTCCTGACCGATGAAATCTTCGACCGCCGTGAGAAAACGACCGACCTCGGCGAAGAATGCATCGGAATCGGAGTCCGTGATCACGATCGACACACCGGTTTCCACGGCCGCACGCGCAGCGGACCACCCCGCGAAGAACTTCGACCACGCTCCGAACGCGGGCGCTGCGGCGTCCATCAGAACCCACGCGTTTCCACTTCGCTTGCGCTTCGATCCGGCACCGGCAGGAGCTGCGGCCAACACTGCCCCGGCACCACGTAGTGCTGCCAGATAGGCACACCGGAACCGGTCGGCAGGATCGCCCGCCCCAATCGCTTCCTCGAGAAGCGCATCCGCCTTCCTGAGGAGCCCCCACGCCACACCGGACTTTCCCACTTGCGCAGTGCGGTGGCTGGCGTCCGTCGCACCGAAGGACCGTCTCGCCGATATCGGCAATCGCGAGATTGCGGCATCCGACGGGCTCGACAACTCGGCCGGAAGAGTTCGTTGGCACTTCACACGATCAGGCTTTACATGCTCGGACATCGGGGCACCTCCTGCACCGTAAGGATCCAAGGCCAGGTGGGCCGGAGATGCCCGCTTCCCTTCGGGCATCTCCGGATCACCCACATCGAACATCTGTTCGACCTATTCAATATAACTGCACCCACCGACACGCCGTCAAGAGAAGAGGTGAGACCGGTCGACCCGCAGATCGCCTGGACACCACATACGGTCGACCTCGATCGTGAAGAATTCGCGAGTCGACTCCACGAGGCACTGGCCGTGTACGTCACTGCGATGGACTATCCGCGAGGAACCGAGTTCCATCGCGCACCGATGTGGCAGGAGCACGCGAACCGGCCTGGCTGGAAAGCCGTCGGCGCATTGGCGGTTCCCCAGCAACCGTCACACGAAAATCTGCCGCTGGTGGGGATCGCTTACGGGTATCGCGGGAGCCCGGACCAGTGGTGGCATCAACAGGTACTGCACGGGCTTCGGCGCTCGGGTCGCCCTCAGAGCGAGATCGACGCGATTCTGAGCGACTACTTCGAACTCACCGAACTCCACGTGCATCCGAACGGTCAAGGTCACCGATTGGGCGAATCGCTCTTGCGCCACCTCCTCCTCGATCGAACCGAACGCAGCGTTCTGTTGTCGACACCTGAGGTGTTCGACGAGGACAACCGAGCCTGGCGGCTGTACCGCCGTCTCGGATTTCGCGACGTACTCCGCAGATTTCGTTTTGCCGGCGACAACCGACCGTTCGCAGTCCTCGGCCGTGGACTGCCGCTGTGAGCGCATTTCTCGACGCCGTCGTCGTCGGTTCCGGACACAACGCGCTCGTTTCGGCCGCGTATCTCGCACGTGATGGTTGGTCGGTCGAGGTTCTCGAGAAGGACACGGTTCTCGGCGGTGCCGTCTCGACCGTCGAGCGATTTCCCGGATACAAGGTGGACCGGGGGTCGTCTGCGCACCTCATGATCCGACACAGCGGCATCATCGAGGAACTCGGACTCGGCGCGCACGGCCTTCGCTACATCGACTGTGACCCGTGGGCGTTCGCTCCGCCCGCCCCTGGCACCGACGGGCCGGGCATCGTGTTTCATCGCGACCTCGATGCAACCTGCCGGTCCATCGAACGAGCTTGCGGGACAAAGGACGCCGACGCGTACCGGCGGTTCGTCGCGGTGTGGTCGGAGCGCAGCCGACACGTGATGAGGGCATTTTCCACACCGCCCACCGGATCGAACCTGATCGGTGCGTTCGGAGGACTGGCCACAGCGCGCGGCAACAGCGAACTGTCGCGGCAGTTCCTCGCGCCTGGCGACGCACTACTGGACGAGTATTTCGACAGTGAGGCGCTCAAGGCAGCGTTGGCGTGGTTCGGCGCCCAGTCCGGGCCTCCGATGTCGGAACCGGGAACCGCTCCGATGGTCGGCTTCGCGGCCCTCATGCACGTCCTGCCGCCCGGGCGAGCAGTCGGAGGGAGCGGCGCACTGAGTGCTGCGTTGGCCTCCCGGATGGCTGTCGACGGCGCCACCGTCGCGCTCGGTGACGGCGTGACGTCGATCCGCCGGAACTCGAATCACTGGACCGTCACAACCGAGAGCGGTCGAGAAGTTCACGCTCGCAAGGTAATCGCGGGTTGCCACATCCTCACGACACTCGATCTCCTGGGCAACGGAGGCTTCGACCGAACCACGCTCGATCACTGGAGGCGGAAGATCAGGGTCGGCCCCGGCATCGGCGCTGTATTGCGACTGGCGACATCTGCGCTCCCTTCCTACCGCGGCGACGCCACCACACGGGAAAGTACCTCGGGATTGCAATTACTCGTTTCCGATCGCGCCCACTTGCGCACTGCACACGGCGCAGCACTGGCAGGGGAACTGCCTCCTCGCCCTGCGGTTCTCGGAATGAGTTTCAGCGGAATCGATCCCACGATCGCCCCGGCCGGGCGGCATCAGGTGACACTGTGGTCGCAGTGGCAGCCGTATCGTCTCAGCGGACATCGCGATTGGGCGTCGGTCGCCGAGGCCGAGGCCGACCGGATCGTCGGCGAGATGGAGGCTTTTGCACCCGGATTCGCCGATTCCGTCCTCGACCGCTTCATTCAGACTCCCCGCGACATCGAGTCGGAATTGGGGATGATCGGCGGAAATGTCATGCACGTCGAGATGTCACTCGATCAGATGATGTTGTGGCGACCGCTTCCCGAACTGTCCGGCCATCGCGTTCCGGGAGCAGACGGGTTGTATCTGACCGGAGCCTCGACGCATCCCGGTGGTGGTGTGTCCGGAGCCAGTGGTCGCAGTGCCGCTCGAATCGCACTGTCCGACGGCCGCCGGGGTAAAGCGAGTCAGTGGCTGCGTCGTTCGAGCAGGTCGTGAAGGTCACCCGCCGAACTTCACCCGCCGACACGCCCCCGCCTCGATGACTGGCTACGCCACGGCTGGCACGATGACCACTGTGCAACAGTCCACCGATCCCGCCGCCAAGCCGACCAGTCGGAAACGTTTCCTGACGGTTGCCGCGCTCGCCCTCATGCTTGTTCCCTTGCTTGCCGGGTGCATCCGCGTGCAGGTGTCGATGGGAGTGTCCGCGAACGATCGTGTGACCGGACAGGTGGTAGCTGCCGCTATTCCGGCGAACGAGGCGGACAAGGGTCCGCAGCTGACCCCGCCTTCCTCGCTGGATGACAAGATACGGGTTCAGGAATACAAGAAGGACGGATACGTCGGCAGCCAGGCGTTCTTCAGCGACTTGTCCTTCGGTGACGTCGCCCAACTGGGCTCGATGTATGCCGAGGGATCCGGGTCGTTCCAGATCACCCTCAAGCGATCCGGGGACACCGTCACGCTCGACGGCAAGGCAGACCTGAAGACGGTTCCGACTCAGGGCGCCGACGTCCAGGTCAGCATCGCCTTCCCGGCACGGGTCGGCACGACCAACGGAACACGAGACGGCGATTCCCGGGTTTCGTGGACTTTGCCCGCCGGCGAGGTGTCGACAATGCGCGCCGAGGTCAACTACGCGGACCCCAGCACCCGAAGCTTCGCCGGGTGGGCAGGAATCATGGCCGGACTGGCGCTCGGTGTCGCGATTATCGTCGGTGCAATGGCCTGGATGGCGCGCAATCGAGCACCGATCAAGCGCGCGCCCGCCGCGAAAGCACCGGCCATGAAGACGCCTGTCACGAAATCACCTGGCAGCAAGCAAGCTGACAACAGGAATCCGAAAAACACCACGAAGTAGCGCCTGACGATTGCCCCCTCGATAGGTGTCGAGCGGGGCAACCGGGATCAGACGGCTTGTGCTGTCCCGACAGAGGTGTCGGGGGTGAGACCGAGTCGCTCGAGGACCTCACTGGTGGCGCGCGCGAAGTTCAACGTGATGAAGTGCAGGCACGGAGCGCCTTCGGCGATCAACCGCTCTCCCATCTCGGTGGCCAGATCGATGCCGAGTTTGCGGACCGCTGCACGGTTCTCGTCCGGACCGCTTCCGGCCGCGGCGTCGAATCGGCGTTCGAGGGCGGGAGGCAACGACGAGCCCGAGAGCTCGAGCATGCGCCTCACCGAGCGCAGCGACGTCACCGGCATGATCTCCGGGATGATCGGCTTGGCGCCCTGTTCTGCGTCGTATGCACTCACCCGGTCACGGAGACGGAGGTAGTCCTCCACGTCGAAAAACATCTGCGTGATCGAGTACTCGGCGCCGGCACGCAACTTCGACACCAGGTACTTCGTGTCGTACGCCAAGTCCGGAGCGCGGTAATGCCCCTCGGGGAACGACGCGACGCCGACGTGGAAGTCGCCCAGGTCACGGACCATCCGCACGAGTTCCTCGGCGTACTCGACGCCTTCGGGATGCTTCTTCCACTCGCCGAGCGGATCGCCGGGCGGATCGCCGCGCAACACGAGGATGTTGCTGATGCCACGGTCGGCGTATGCACCGACCATGGCGCGAAGTTCTTCGGTGCTGTGCGAGACGGCAGTCAGGTGAGCAACCGGCAGCAGGGTCGTCTCCTCGGCCAATTCGCCGGTGACGCGCACCGTACGATCGCGCGTCGAGCCACCTGCGCCGTAAGTCATCGAGACGAACGCCGGTCCGAGCCGCTCGAAGGTACGCACCGCACGCCACAGGCGCGCTTCGGCGTCAGCGTCGCGCGGCGGCGAAAACTCGACCGAGAACGGAATACGGCTACCTGTCGAGGAAGCGATCCGATCGACGATCGACGGTGTTCGGGTGGCCCACCCCTCGCTGGAGCGGCCCCTGACTGGATCGAATGTCACCGGTCAAGCATATGTTTTCCAGCTGCAAACAAGCTCATCGCCCAGGACTGCGTATCCCGAATGTCAGGATCACGCAGTTCACGGCCCGAACCCCCGTTGATTCCAACCCCCACTAAGCTGGGCCCCAAGCTCGCTTCCGTGTAACCCTCCGGCGCGAGAACATACCGATCTTGGAGGCCACCCTGTCCGCAGGAACCGCGCGCGTTGGACAGAGTTCGACCAACACCGCACCGCATCCGACCTCACTCGAACTGCCAGGCATGTTCGAAGGAGCGCTCCGCGACTTCTTCGATTCACGCCGCGAACTCGTCTCGAACATCGGCGGTGGATACGAGAAAGCCGTCAGCACCCTCGAAGCCTTCGTCCTGCGCGGAGGAAAGCGCGTCCGGCCCTCGTTCGCCTGGACGGGATGGCTCGGCGCCGGAGGCGACCCGAACGGGAGCGACGCGGAGGCGGTGATTCGTGCATGCGCGGCCCTCGAACTGGTGCAGGCCTGCGCGCTCGTCCACGACGACATCATCGACGCATCAACGACCAGGCGCGGCTTCCCGACCGTTCACGTCGAATTCGAGGACCAGCACCGAGGCGAGGAGTGGAGCGGCGACTCCGCGCACTTCGGCGAGGCCGTCGCCATTCTTCTCGGCGACCTGGCCTTGGCCTGGGCTGACGACATGATCCGAGAATCCGGGATCAGCCCCGACGCGGCCGCACGAGTGAGCCCGGTCTGGTCGGCAATGCGCACCGAGGTGCTCGGTGGCCAATTCCTCGACATCAGCAACGAAGCCCGCGGAGACGAGACCGTCGAGGCAGCCATGCGGGTCAACCGTTACAAAACCGCCGCGTACACGATCGAACGCCCGCTGCACCTCGGCGCCGCACTGTTCGGTGCAGACGCCGAGTTGATCGATGCCTACCGGACGTTCGGCACCGACATCGGGATTGCCTTCCAACTTCGCGACGACCTGCTCGGTGTCTTCGGAGATCCGTCCGTCACGGGCAAACCGTCGGGCGACGATCTCATCGCCGGCAAGCGGACTGTCCTGTTCGCGATGGCGCTTGCCCGCGCCGACGCCGCAGATCCGGCGGCAGCAGAACTGCTCCGCAACGGAATCGGCACCCAGTTGACCGACAACGAAGTCGACACTCTGCGTCAGGTGATCACCGATCTTGGCGCCGTCACCGACGTCGAAACGCAGATCGACACCCTCGTCGAGGCAGCTGCGAACGCCCTCGACTCGAGCACGGCAACGGCAGAGTCCAAGGCTCGCCTGACCGATATGGCGATCGCGGCCACGAAGCGAAGCTACTGACCGTGACAGACGTGCACCGCACTCGAACCGTCAGCTCGCCGACCGATCGAGTCGTGATCGTCGGCGCGGGACTTGCCGGACTGTCTGCGGGGTTGTATCTGCGTGGCGCCGGCCGCGACGTCACGATCCTCGAGAGCAACGGCTCGGTCGGCGGGCGAGTCGGTGTCTACCAGGGCAGTGACTACAGCATCGACAACGGCGCAACGGTGCTCACGATGCCCGAACTCGTCGAAGACGCTCTTGCGGCCGTCGGCGCCGACCCCGACTCGACAAACCCCAAATTCGTTGTGCACAAGCTCGATCCGACGTACCACGCGCGATTCGCAGACGGCACCGCTCTCGATGTTCACGCCGACCCCGAAGACATGGCTGCCGAAGTCTCCCGTGTCTGCGGGCCGGAAGAAGCGCAGCGATACCGTGCGTTGCGGCGATGGCTGAACCGCATCTTCGACGCGGAATTCGACCGCTTCATGGACGCCGACTTCGATTCTCCCCTCGGACTGGTCAATTCGCGTGAAGCAGTCAAGGATCTGAGCCGACTCGTCGCACTGGGAGGATTCGGGAAACTGGGCGGGCAGGTGGATCGCAAGATCCGCGACCCTCGCCTCCGGCGGATCTTCACTTTCCAAGCGCTGTATGCGGGAGTTGCTCCGTCTCGAGCCCTCGCGGTGTACGGGGCGATCGCTCACATGGACACCTCACTGGGCGTCTACTTTCCCGAGGGCGGGATGCGCACGATCGCCGAGTCGATGGCCGACGCTTTCACCGAGGCCGGCGGAATTCTGCATCTCGGCCGCACGGTCGAACGACTCGAGGCGAGCGACCGTCGCGTGCGTGCCGTACACACACGCGACGGTGAGAGCTACGACTGTGATGTCGCAGTCCTCACCCCCGACATGGCCGTCACGGACTCCCTCTTGCGCCCGCATACGCGATTGCGCCCGCGACCGGTGCGTACATCGCCGTCCGCGGTCGTGATTCACGGCACTGTTTCTTCAGCCGTCGCCGACGGATGGCCCGCGCAGCGACACCACATGATCGACTTCGGCGAGGCGTGGAAGCGCACCTTCGCCGAGATCACGGCACGCCGCGGCCGCGGGCAATTGATGAGTGATCCGTCACTGCTCGTCACCCGACCGGCGCAGACCGACCCGAGCCTGGCCTTCTCGCGAGACGGCCGGATCCGTGAACCGCTGTCAGTCCTCGCGCCGTGCCCGAATCTGGACAGTGCGCCGCTCGACTGGGCAGTTCTCGGCCCGGCCTACGTGCGTGAAATCATCCTCACGCTGCAAGAACGTGGCTATACGGGACTGGTCGAGGGGTTCGATATCGATCACGTCGACACCCCGCAGACCTGGCTCGAGAAGGGCATGGCCGCGGGTAGCCCGTTCGCGGCGGCACACACCTTCACCCAGACGGGGCCGTTCCGACGCAAGAACCTCGCCCGCGGCTTCGACAACGTCGTTCTCGCCGGATCGGGAACCGTTCCGGGGGTGGGAGTACCGACCGTTCTGCTGTCCGGCCGGCTCGCCGCCGAACGTATTACCGGTACACGCGAGCGAGCCAGCGCGGTGGGCACTCGTGCGAGCAACTAAACTAGCCCCTCGTAACCGACCATTCATCCACGATTCACCGACTCGGGCGCTGCATGCGCCGATCGACACCGATCTCCTCGGGGGAGGAACCTGCACCGATGACGTCCTCTGCCGCAGCCACTGAAAGACCGTGGCACCTAAGGGCCGCCAATTTCCTTCGGACTCCCGAAGGTCACAGTGCACTGCTCGGTTTCTTCGGCGCAGTCATGATCACGTTCGGCGGATTCGGTGCCGGTAGCGTCCGGCGCCAAGATCCGCTGCTCGAGTCGATGCATCTGTCCTGGCTCCGTTTCGGACACGGATCGATTCTGTCGGCGGCCATCGTCTGGATCGGTGTCCTGTGCATGATCGCTGCCTGGGTTCGACTGGGCCGCTCGACTCTGCGCGGTGACGTCTCGTTGCGCGGCCTGCGCTACGTCGTCCCGGTCTGGACGTTTCCGCTGCTGTTCGCGGTGCCCATGTTCAGCCGTGACGCCTACTCCTACCTGGCACAGGGCGCCTTGTTACGCAACGGCTTCGACCCGTATGCCGTCGGCCCCGTCGTCAATCCGGGAATCCTGCTCGACAACGTCTCCAACGTGTGGACGACGACAACTACCCCGTACGGCCCGGTTCACCTTCTCCTTGCCGACGCCATCGTTCGGCTGACCGGCGAGAACGTCATCGCCGGCACGATGCTGTTGCGGATCACGATGCTGCCCGGACTCGCCCTGATGATGTGGGCCGTTCCCCATCTCGCGACGAAGCTCGGCGGAAACACCTCGATCGCCCTGTGGCTCGCAGTACTCAATCCCCTCGTCCTGATCCACCTGATCGGCGGCGTTCACAACGAGATGCTCATGGTCGGCCTCATGGCCGCGGGCATTGCGCTCGCTCTCGAACGCAAGCACCTGTTCGGAATTGGGCTGATCGCACTCGCCGTCGCGATCAAGGCAACCGCGGGCGTCGCACTTCCCTTCATCGTCTGGATCTGGATGATCCACGAACGGGAGGACGCGGCCGCGGCCGGGCGAGAACCGGCGTCACCGATCCGATCGTTCGTCAAAACGGCCGGTGCAGGTTTCGCGGTATTCGTGGCGGTACTCGGATCCACCTCACTGATCGCCGGAGTCGGCCTCGGCTGGACGACCGCACTCTCGGGTTCGGCAAAGATCATCAACTGGCTCTCGCTGCCCACGATCGTGGCGCACATCGGAACCATGGCCACCTCCTGGTTCGCCGGTGACCATTTCAACGACATCCTCGAAGTCTCCCGGACCATCTCGGCGGTTGTGTTGATCGCGATCATCGCCGTCGTGTGGTGGCGCTACCGCAAGACCGAGCGCGACGCCGTCATGGGCATCGTGATCGTGATGGTCGCCATCGTCGTTCTGTCCCCCGCAGCACTCCCCTGGTACTACTCCTGGCCGCTGGCAGTAGCGGCCGGTTTCGCAATGTCGCCGACGACTCTCGCCGTACTGACAGGGCTGTCCACCTGGCTGATGCTGGTGTTCCAGCCTGACGGATCGATCGGCCTCTACACCTTCCCGCATGTGGCTCTGGCCATCGTCGCTGCCGTGATCGCGGCTATGTCCTTGCAGACGGAAGATCCACTCAGACTTCGTGGACGCAAACACGAGAAACCGATCGAAATGACGTCAGCCGCCTCGGCGCCCTCGACGTCAGAATCTGCGTGATCCGCGTGTCATGAACGCATTGTCTGCGTCCTATGAATTCTGCGAGGACGTGACGAGGGAACACGGCCGAACGTACTTTCTGGCCACTCGGTTGCTGCCCGAGCCTCGACGCCGCGCAGTTCACGCTCTCTACGCATTTGCTCGCGTCGTCGACGACGTCGTGGACGAACCCTCGGGTCCGCATGAACGAGGCACGGTGCTTGCCGACGTCGAACGTGCAGCCGTCACCGCACTCGACAACCCCACTGCGACAGGTGGCTTCCCGTCGACGGTTCCCCTCGACCTCACACGCGTACTCCCTGCCTTCGCCGATGCTGTGAAGACGTTCGACATTCCGCGTGCATACTTCGACGCCTTCTTCGAGTCCATGCGGATGGACGCCCCCGACACGGCGAAGTTTCGACCCGTCTACAACACGATGGACGAACTCAGCGAGTACATGTACGGCTCCGCCGTCGTCATCGGTTTGCAGATGCTCCCGATTCTCGGAGTGAGCGTTCCGCAGCAGGAAGCTGTAGTGCCCGCGTCGAATCTCGGTGAGGCGTTTCAGCTGACCAACTTCATCCGCGACGTCGGTGAAGACCTCGACCGGGGACGTCTGTATCTCCCGGCGGGCGAGTTCGCCGCATTCGGGGTCGACATCGAGATGCTCGAGCACGGGCGCAGAACCGGAACGGTGGACGTTCGGGTCAAGCGCGCGCTGGCACACTTCATTGCCGTGACGCGGGGGCGGTATCGGTCTGCCGAATCCGGCATCCCGATGCTCGATCGGCGGGTCCAGCCGTCGATCCGCACGGCTTTCGTGTTGTACGGAGCAATTCTCGACCAGGTCGAGCGCGCCGACTTCCGGATACTGCATCGACGAGTGTCCGTTCCCGGACGCACGCGACTTCGAGTCGCTGCGCCGGGTCTGGTCCGGTCGGCAACCTACGCGGCGAAAAACCGCATGAGGTGAGTTGTCAGAAGGCCGGCATCTCAGAAAGCCATGGCCTGTGCGCGGCGGATGACCTCACGCGCGAGATCACCATGCAGTGCGTCCACCGGGCGCCCCGGCAGGGAATCGTCAGCCAGGAACAACCAGCGGAGGATTTCGATATCGGTGTAGCCGCCGTCGTGCAGCACCGCCAGCAGACCGGGCAACCACTTGACGATCTGGCCGTCCTCGCCGAAGAACACTTCGGGGACACCGAGAACGCCATGCCGCTTGACTGCGATGATCTTGTGATCGCGAAGCAACTGGTGAACCTTGCTCACCGGCAACCCGACGTTCTTCGCCACATCCACCAGCTGGAACAGGGAAACCGAAGAATCCAGGACATCATCACAATAAGGAATCGCGCTCACCGCGAGAAGTTTATCCGGTCCGGCGAGCCCGCTGTGTACCGCCCGCTGCAGTGCTCGAAACCGCCGCTCCGCTTGGGTCACAGCGCTCTGTGACGTTCTCGAGACTTCCGCGTCGGTATCGCTGGCTACGATGGACGGGATGCGGCGTATCAGTAACCGAGATTTCGCGAACCGGGATCTCGTGAACTGGGATTTCGTGGTGACCGCGAATCGGCGCCCGTACGGCGGGGGCCACACTTACATGCTGACAGCTACCGCCCAGAGCACAACCACACAGATCGCAAGCACGGAGGAATAGTCATTACGGAGGTCGAGGGTTGATCGGCGAAATGCTCGAGCGCCGCTATCGAGTGGACGCACCGATCGCGCGCGGCGGTATGTCGACCGTGTATCGAGGCCTCGATACACGGTTGGATCGACCTGTCGCGATCAAGGTGATGGACCCGCAGTTTGCCGGCGATCCGGCGTTCCTGACTCGTTTCGAGTTCGAGGCCCGGGCCGTGGCCAGACTCAAGCATCCGTCCCTTGTGGCCGTCTACGACCAGGGCAGCGATCGCAATCACGTGTTCCTCGTGATGGAACTCGTCGACGGTGGAACTTTGCGCGAACTCCTTCGTGAGCGCGGACCGATGCCGCCTCACGCCGTCGCTGCAGTCGTGGCACCTGTCCTGGACGCGTTGGCGGTGGCGCATCGAGCGGGACTGGTTCACCGTGACGTCAAACCCGAGAACATCTTGATCTCGGACACCGGCGAAGTGAAGATCGCCGACTTCGGATTGGTGCGTGCAGCCGCGGCAGCAACCACCACCTCCAACAGCGTGATCCTCGGCACCGCAGCCTATCTGTCGCCGGAACAGGTGACGTCAGGAATTGCCGACACTCGAAGCGACGTCTACTCGACCGGCGTGTTGATGTTCGAACTTCTCACCGGTACAACACCGTTCACCGGTGATACGTCACTCTCCATCGCCTACCAACGCATCCACGACGATGTCCCGCGCCCCGGTTCACGCATCCCCGGTGTACCGGCGCAGTTCGATCGCCTGGTTGCCGAAGCCACTCACCGCGAGCCGGCACATCGTTTCGCCGACGCTGGTGAGATGGCAGCTGCACTTCGCAGTGTGAGCGAGCAACTGGAACTTCCGTCATACCGCGTTCCTGCTCCGCGTCGAAGCGCCCAGCACCAGAGCGCGCAGGTTGCCCCGGCTCGGCCACAACCGGCGCCTGCGCCCCCGACGGATGTACACCCGAACTCTGCTGCGCGCCCGAACCCTGGTGCCACGACGGTATTGGCGTCCGGCGTGGCCCCGGCTGCGGCAGCCACCACGGCGCTCGGCACGGGCTCTCCTCCCCCCGGCGGCATTCAGCACACTCGCGCGGTCACCGCACAAACTGCTCGTCCGGCGACGGTCGACGGCGACTCGGATTTCGACGACGGTTCCGATTTCGGCGACGACCAACTGGGACCTGACGATCCGCACGCTCATTTTGTCGAAGCACGACGCAAGTCTCGACGAGCCACCCTGATCTGGCTGCTCGTCATCGCGGTCCTCGCGCTTGCGTTGGGCTTCGGCGGATGGTGGATGGGCTCGGGCCGCTATACAGCTGTTCCCTCGATCGACGGGCTGACCAAGGACACTGCGGTCACCGCTCTGCAGGACGCCGGGCTCTCCCCCGACGTCCAGGGTCAGTACTCCGACGCCCAACCCATCGACACGGTGATCGGGACAGACCCGGCCTCCGGCTCCAGGGTTACCAAAGGCTCGACCGTCGCGCTGCTGACTTCGCTCGGGCGTCCGACTGTTCCGCCCATTCCGGCCGGCGGCGACGTCTCGGCCCTGGGCGCACAACTCGCCGACCGCACTCTCGTCGCGGTCGACGGCGGGGACACATTCAGCTCCAAGATCCCGATCGGCGGCGTGGCGGCGCTCGACCCGGCGCCGGGAACCGAGGTTGCCGTGGGCTCCTCGGTCAAGGTCATCACGTCCAAAGGGTCACCGCCCGTTGACATTCCCGATGTGAAGGGCATGTCCGAGAACGCTGCGCGCGCCGCCCTCGACAAGGTAGGTATCTCCGTCAGCACCACCAGAACAACGTTCGACGACGCCGTCGAGGGCGGTAGCGTGATCGGCACAGATCCTGCAGTCGGGTCCTCCGTCAACGCCGGCACCTCCGTTGTTCTCCTCATCTCCGACTCCGTCAAGGTTCCCTCGCTGATCGGCCGCTCCGTGTCCTCAGCACGCGAAGAACTCGGCCGCCTCGGCCTCGAGATCACCGTGCGTCAGCTCACCCAGAACGACAGCTCGGTCATCATCAGCCAGAGCGTCAAGAACGACCTCGTTGCCAAGGGCACCGACATCAGCGTCGTCGCAATTCCCTGACAGTCCGCTTCGGCCTAGTCTGAATTCATGGCCACGTGGGAACCCGAGAGCATAGGGATACTCGACTTGCCGTCGGGGAGATCGATTCGGGGTCGAGGACTCCGCAATCCACTTCCTTCCGGGCCTCTCCCCACCTTCGGTGTCTATCTGACCGGTAAAGAACCTCCCGCCACCGAGTGGGATTCGGTGTGGGTCCGCTGGCGAGATTTCTGGTTGCCGAGCGATTCCGACGCGCTGCGCAGCGCCTTGCACGAAGTTTGGGTGCGTTCGGAAACCGAAAGAGTCGAGATCGCGTGCGGTGGCGGATTCGGCCGCACCGGAACAGCTTTGGCCGCTCTTGCCATTATGGACGGAGTGCCGAGTGAGGACGCCACCGCGTACGTTCGCGCACGCTACTCACCTCGCGCCGTCGAAATGCCCTGGCAGCGCCGATTCGTCACACGATTCACGAAATAGCGAACGCCCCCACCGGCGCGAGCGGGTGAGGGCGTTTGCCGAAAATCAGTGCCAGTGCGAATCAGCTTCGGCGAAGCAGGGTTTCAGCCTCGCAGCATCTCGGCCACGAGGAACGCGAGCTCCAACGACTGTTGGGTGTTCAATCGGGGGTCGCACGCCGTCTCGTAGCGACCACCGAGATCGAGATCTGAGATGTCCTGCGCGCCGCCGAGGCACTCGGTGACGTTCTCACCGGTCAGCTCGACGTGGATACCACCCGGATGCGTACCGAGGCCGTTGTGGACCTCGAAGAAGCCCTGAACCTCGTCGACGATGCGATCGAAGTGGCGCGTCTTGTACCCGGTGGAGGCTTCGTGGGTGTTGCCGTGCATCGGATCGCACTGCCAGATGACCTGGTGGCCGGTGGCCTGGACCTTCTCGATGATCGCCGGCAGCAGGTCGCGGACCTTGCCGTTGCCCATGCGCGAGATCAGAGTCAGTCGACCCGGCTTGTTGGTGGGGTCGAGACGCTCGACATATTCCACCGCCATTTCCGGCGTGGTGCTCGGACCGATCTTGAGGCCGATCGGGTTGGAGACCAACTCGGCGAAGGCGATGTGCGCGCCGTCGAGCTGACGGGTGCGGTCACCGATCCAGAGGAAGTGGGCCGACAGGTCGTAGAGCTTGGGGTGGTCGCTGTCGTTGTCGAGACGCAGCATCGCGCGCTCGTAGTCCAGAACCAGGGCCTCGTGGCTGGCAAAGATCTGTGCCTGGTGCAGGCTCGGATCGGTGACGCCACACGCGTTCATGAACTGCAGGCCGCGGTCGATCTCGGCTGCCAGTTGCTCGTAACGTGCGCCCGCGGGCGAAGCTGCGACGAACTCGCGGTTCCAGTCGTGCACCTTGTGCAAATCGGCCATACCGGCGCCGGTGAGCGCGCGAACCAGGTTCATCGCGGCGCTGGCGTTGGCGTATGCGCGCACCAGACGCGAAGGATCGTGCGCACGGACTGCCTCGTCGGCGACGAGCGAATTGATCATGTCGCCGCGGTACGACTTGAGCCCCAGCGAGTCGATGTCGGCAGAACGCGGCTTGGCGTACTGGCCGGCGATGCGAGCAACCTTGACGACAGGCATCGAGGAACCGTAGGTGAGCACGACGGCCATCTGCAGCAACGTGCGGATGTTTCCCTTGATGTGCGGCTCGGTGTTGTCCGCAAATGTCTCGGCGCAGTCACCGCCCTGGAGCAGGAATGCTTCACCACGCGCGACCTGCGCGAGACGCTCTTGCAGCGCCTCGACCTCGCTGGCCACCGTGATGGGAGGCACGCTCTCGAGCACAGTCCGCATGGCGGCCGCCTGGTCAGCGGGCCACGAGGGCTGCTGAGCAGCGGGCTTCGCGAGTGCCTCGTCGAGCTGCTTACGCAGTCCGGCAGGCAGCGGCGGGAGTTCGGGCAAGCGGTCGATCGGCACGTCGACAGTCCAGTTCACCTCTACAGGATATTCGCTCGCCCGTCGGCGCGTCACACAGGCTCTCGATCGCAGCCCAATCGGGACACTTCTCGCGCACCGAAACCTGAGTCAGCGAAGTGAACGTGCTGCCGAAATCGCGTCGAACTTCACGAGGTTGTGCCTGGCGTCGGCAAGTGCGTCGTGTGCGTCGGCGGGCGCTGACGGGAGGGCAGGACTGCCGTTGTCTTCCCAGAACTGTCGGAGTTCGCGGGTGTACCGCGGCATCGACTGCGGTAGTTCGGTCATATCGCCCCACAACTGGCACAGCGCGACGTGGTCGTATGCGGCTACCCACGCCCAGAGCTCCGGAACGACCATCGGCCGCGGAACGAAGAATTTCAGAAGATCGTCGCGGATCTTCTCGCGTGATTTCCACAGCGGCGACGAAGGCTGCGGCAACTTCGGCAGCACGTTCTTGCGCACCCAACTACCGGCACGGGCGGGATCGAACTCCGTCGAGACCGCGTAATACTCTCGGCCGTCCTCGCAGACAACGCCGATGGACACGAGATCGATGGTTCGACCGTCTTCGATGAATTCACAGTCGTAGAAGTAGCGCACGTCCGAAAACTATGCCGCACGCGCAGGCTCTGGAGCCAATGCGCGTGCGGCAGGTGTGGGAAATCTCTAGCTGGCCTGTGCGTCCGGGAGCGAATCCTTGTCGGTCTTCGCGGACTCCTTCGACTCGGCCGAGACCACGAGATCAACAACCGACTCGCCGCCTTCCGCCGGAACATCGACGGCAGCTTCGGGTTTCGTGGGCGCCTGGTTCTTGAGGCTCGCCGCGTAGATGTCCACGTACTCCTGACCGGAGAGTTTCATCAGCTTGTACATCACTTCGTCGGTCACAGCCCGCTCGACGAAGCGGTTTCCGCCCATGCCTTCGAAGCGGGAGAAATCGATGGGTTCACCGACGATCACGGTGACCTTCGCGGGGCGCCACATCCGTGAGCCGATCGGATTCATCTTGTCGGTACCGACCATCGCAACCGGGATCACCTTGACGCCCGATTCGAGCGCGAGGCGCGCCATTCCGGTCTTGCCCTTGTAGAGACGACCGTCAGGCGAACGCGTTCCTTCGGGGTAGATACCCAGCAGACTGCCCGAACCGAGAACCTTGAGACCGGCGTTGAGCGCATCCTGCGCCGCGTCCGCGCCGGTTCGGTCGATGGGGACCTGCCCGACCGCGGTGAAGAACCACTTCTGGAAAGCGCCCTTCAGGCCGGAACCGGTGAAGTACTCGCTCTTGGCAAGGAAGGTGATGCGGCGGTTGACGCGAAGCGGAAGGTAGAACGAGTCCAGAACCGCCTGGTGATTGCTGGCCAGAATGGCCGCGCCGTCAGTCGGAATGTTCTCGTGACCTTTGACCGTCGGACGCCCGAGCAGCCAGAGAATCGGCCCCAGCAACACATACTTGAAGAGCCAATACCACACGGCGTCCCTCCCATTCACAGCTGAATTTCGCTGAGTACGACCTTACTGCCGACCGGTAACCCCCGCTACACACGCCCCTGGAGGATCGACCCGATCACAGTCCGGCAGACGTGGTTCCAGCGCCGTCGACCCCACCGAGATCCTGAGGCACTACCGAACGCGCCAATGCGGCGGCGCCCACCATGCCCGCAGCTTCGCCGAGTTGAGCCGAACGGATTCGTGCCAGCGGGCGGTGCTTCGCGCCGGTCAACAATGTCGCGTACTGCTCACGGGCGTCGTCGAGAAACAGTGGGGCAGAACTCGCGACGCCGCCGGCGATCACGACCAGATCGGGATCGTAGACGTCCCCGACCATCGCCAATCCGACGGCCAGCCAACGGGTGAACTCGGCAATGGTTGCCAGAGCGAGTGGGTCACCGTCCTGCGCGGCGTTGGCGATCCGGCGACCGGTGAGGGAACCCGGATCCACCGCTACTTCGCGCGCTAGAACCGTCGACGCAGCCGGGTCGGCGGCCAGCAGTTCGATTGCCGTGTCCACGAGCGCCGTTCCGCTGCAATAGCGCTCCCAACACCCACGCTTGCCACACGCACACTGACGCCCGCCTGGCACGACCTGGATGTGGCCGAGTTCGGGGGCGACGCCGTGACTGCCCCGGTACAGCTCACCGTTGATCAGCAGCGCGCCGCCGATTCCGGTCCCGATTGCCACCATCACGACATTGCGGCCACCTGCGGCCGCGCCGAATCGGTGCTCCGCGAACGCCGCTGCATTGGCGTCGTGCTCGAGAACGACCGGCAATCCGAGCCGCTTACTCAAGTCACTGCCCACCGGCGCGTCCACCCAGGGCAAGTGCGGCGCGAACCGAACCGAGCTTCGATCGGAGGTGATGAAGCCTGCGACCGCCAACCCCACGGCAGATACCTCGTGCCGGGTCACCAGTTCGCGTACGACGCGATCGAGGCCGTCTTCGAGAGCGCGTGCGGACTGCGGGGTCGGGGCTTGAATCATCTCGAGCACTTGTCCGTCGACGTCCACGACGGAGGCCCTGATGCTCGTTCCGCCGACGTCGATGCCGACCGTCAAGATGTCGTCCATGGTGGAGTCGGAGACCGCTTTCAAGCGGCGCGCGCTCATCGCGCCAATTCCCGCGCGAGCGGCGCCCGCTGGAGTGCGCACCCTGTATCGGTGCCTCGTGCGTCGGTGACCATTGTGTCGATTGTGCTCATCTCGGGCCGTCAGCTCTACCCGGGGTACTAAGTCAGTCCTTGACCGTCACGTTGATCGGGACAAATGCCGCCGTTCGAGTTCGCTCGGCACCTGGCGTCGTCGCTCCGCTGTCCGGTCCGCGATCCGGGCCGGACGGCCCCCCGAGAAACTCGTCGAGAATCTCGCGAAGCAATGCGAGGAACGCCGCTGCGTGACCCGCGAGAAACGCCAGTAGTTCGTGGTGCTCACCGCGAACCAGTGCAGCGAGAGCGCACACCGGGCACCAACTGCAGCCAGTGAACACCGGCTGCGTGTCCGCTGACGCCGAGTCACCCGCAACGTCGGCCGTCGCTGCTGCAGCCTTTTGCAAGACCGGTTCCAGGCGCGTCAGAACGGTATCCGCCAGCGCGCGAAATTCCGCGACGAGGCGCTCGTGCTCTTCGCTCATACTGGCCACACCGCGGGATCCGGGCTGAACCGGATGATCAGGTAACTGCCGTCCAACTCCGCCCCGTTCACGACACAACGACGCAGCACCGACGCCAAACGAACTCTGCGTCGTACGCCGTCTGCTCCCACCAGCACATCGTCCTCCACCCGGCCCAACGACAACGACGACGGATCCACGAGCGGAAGGTACATCCGCATCACGTACACCGAATCGACTCCGGCCCCCGACTCCAACGACACCACGATGTTGTCCGCGGTGTCGACAGCGTCGATTGTGTCGACGGTGTCCGAATCCGTGCCCGTTCCACCCTCGAACGTGGCCGCGATCTCGCCCAGAGCCGCCAACCCTACCGGTTCGGCGCAGGCGCGCTCGACCGTTGTGACGGACATTCCATCAGTCGATCCACGCAATTCGTCGACGACGAGTGCCTGTGACGCCCTGATCGAAGCGAGCCACTGCGCCGCCGGCGAATCGTCGACACCCTTCCCGGCCGACGAGTTGAACTGCGGGACAAGGTTGTTGACCATAATCCCGTCGACTCGCAATCCGGCCAGAGCCAGACCGGACAACGTCCGGCGAGTCGCCGCGGCCGACACGCCATCGGCCGACGTCACAACGCGCACGCTGGTGTTCTCCCGATCCGAGAGGTGAACGGCGATTCGATCCACCGACGCGAGCACGCGTTCGATGACGGACACGAGTAGCAACACTCGCATGTCCGAGCCCGTCACGGCGACCATCCGCCTGTGCCGCGGCCACAATCGCTCGAGATACTCCGACACCATCGACGGTGACCCGAGGATCCGCAGCGCTTCGGCTGCGGCCGGACAGTCCACGATCACGAGGTCGTAGTCACCGCTGCTCGAGATATCGACGATCTCGGAGAGTCCGAGTATGTCTTGGATCCCCAGGGATCCCGTCAACTCTTCCGGTTCCAACCCCTCGAACGACGAACCGTGTTCGTGATCTCCCGCTCCGAAATTTCCTGCAGCATCGATCAATCCCGACAGTCCTCGGAACTTTTCCTCGAGGAGCTCGGAAGTGTCGAGTTGCCGGACGTCGAGGCGCTCGGTGAGAGGTGTAGTCGTTCGCAGCGCCGGCACGCCCACGACATCCGCGAGAGAACCTGCCTGATCGATCGACACCAAAAGCACTCGTGCCCCGTCGGACGCAGCCGACACAGCCGTCGCCGAGGCAAGCGTCGTCGTGCCTGCTCCGCCTTTACCGACGAACAGTTGGACGCGAGATCTTTGCTCCGGCACTCAGCCCTCGACTCGCTTCTTCAGTTCTTTCAGAGCTGTGTCGGTAATGATCTTCTCGGCCTTGCGCTTGAAGAGACCGATCATCGGAATCGTCAGGTCGACCGTCAACTCGTAGGTGACAGAGGTGGTGCCGTTCGGGCCGGGCTCGAGTGTGTACGAACCGAATTGGGACTTCTGCATCTCACCCGAGATCAGCTCCCAGCTCACTGCCATCCCGTCCGGCGCCCACGAATACTGCAGTTCGTAGGTGTCCTTCACCATCCCCGCGTCGAGGACAAAACGCACTCGGTCCGCGCGGCCGCCCTGCCCCGGCGCCGTCACCTCGACGGACTTCGCCGCGGCCACCCATTCGGGGTACTGCGCGAAATCGGCGATGACGTCCATCACGGCGTCGGCAGGGGCGTCGATGCTGATCAACCCCTTGGTCTTCTCGGCCATACGACTGCGCTACCTTCCTTCGTCAAAAGTCCAGAACCTGCACAACGAGCACTACTTCGATTATCAGTCCGGTGCTACCCCGGCGGCACGTCCTGCTTCGAGTTCGCGCTTGAGCTGGAAGGACATGACCTTGCCGTCGACCCGACGCTTTCGGTTCATCCCGGCGAGGTCGAGGTTCGCCAGATCCGACGGTGATACGCCGACCGGTTCACAGTGCAGGAAGTAGTGCGCGATCGTCCCGTCCATGACCGGTTCGAGCCACACCTCCATGGTGCCGACCAGCTGACCGGACACTCCCCAACGGAATCCTGCGGGACCGCGATCTTCCCGGACTTCGAGCGCAAGATCACTGAACCAGCGACGCCACCGCGCGCGCGAGGACAACAGTTCGGCGACCCGCTCGGGCGGGGCGGCGATGAAAGTCTGGTCTGCGACCTGAATGCTGCTCACCGAAGTAGCTTCACATATCGCGTCGGCGAAGCGTCGAGGGGTGTCGCACCACTACATACCGGACAGACTGTAAGCCTGGCCACAACTGCGTCGGACATGCGACTACAGTAGGAGACGAAAACCCTACTCGTCAGTATTTCGCAGTGTCGGAGGTATTTCGTGCCTGAGTTCAGCGCACCCCAGACGTTCACCATTCCCGAGGATGCCTCCGCGGTCGACTCGGTCTTCGCCTTCGCGAAGACGAAGCCGGCGGCGGTTGTCTACAAGCGCAAAGTCGGAAATGCATGGGTCGATGTCACTGCAGGCGATTTCGCCGCCCAGGTGACTGCAGTCGCCAAGGGCCTCATCGCGATCGGCGTCAAGCAAGGCGACCGCGTCGGCCTCATGTCGGCGACGCGTTTCGAATGGCCGCTCGTCGACTACGCCATCTGGGCAGCCGGTGGCGTGACGGTTCCGATCTACGAAACCTCCGCAGCCGAGCAGGTTCGTTGGATTCTCGAGGACTCCGAAGCAATCGACCTCATCGTCGAGAACGACACTCACGCCGCGACCGTGAAGGACGTCGCCGCAGCCGCACCCGCGCTGCGCACGGTCTACCAGATCGATGCCGCGGCAGCCGGTAAGGGTGTCGTCGAGGAATTGACCGCACTGGGCGCCGACATCTCCGACGAGGACGTCCACGCCCGCGTCGCTGCACTGAAGGCCTCCGATCCCGCCACCCTCATCTACACCTCGGGCACCACTGGCCGGCCCAAGGGCTGCCAGCTGACGCACTCCAACCTCATTGCGGAGTCGAAGGGCATCCTCGACTCCAACCTCGGGACGCTGCTCAAGACTCCCGGCGTTCGCACCCTGATGTTCTTGCCGCTCGCGCACGTTCTCGCTCGCGCAGTCAGCATCGCGTCGTTCGATGCCGGTGCAGCGCTTGGACACACGAGCGACATCCCGAACCTCGTTCCGACGTTCGGCGAGTTCAAGCCCGACTTCATCCTCTCGGTGCCGCGCGTATTCGAGAAGGTCTACAACAGCGCACGCGCCAAGGCGCACGGTGACGGCAAGGGCAAGATCTTCGACGCGGCCGCAGACACCGCGGTCGCGTGGAGCGAGGCTCAGGACAAGGGCGGCGCGGGCATCGTTCTCAAGGCCAAGCACGCCCTCTTCGACAAGCTCGTGTACTCGAAGCTGCGCGCTGCACTCGGTGGACAGTGCCAGCTGGCCATTTCCGGTGGTGCACCCCTGGGCGCTCGACTCGGCCACTTCTTCCGCGGTATCGGCGTCACGATCTACGAGGGCTACGGACTGACAGAGACCACCGCAGCGTTCGCCGTCAACACCATCGGCGCACAGAAGGTCGGCTCTGTCGGAAAGCCGTTGGCCGGCAACTCCGTTCGCATTGCCGAAGACGGCGAAATCCTCCTCTCGGGACCGGTGGTCTTCACCGGCTACTGGCGCAACGAGAAGGCGACCGCCGAGTCGATCGAGAACGGCTGGTTCCACACCGGAGACCTGGGCACCGTCGACAAGGACGGCTACATCACGATCACCGGTCGCAAGAAGGAGATCATCGTCACGGCAGGCGGCAAGAACGTCTCCCCCGCTCAGCTCGAAGATTCCCTTCGCGCACACCCCCTGATCAGCCAGGCCATCGTGGTCGGCGACCAGAAGCCTTTCATCGGCGCTCTCATCACCATCGACGCCGAGGCACTTCCCGCCTGGAACGAGCGCAACAACAAGGCCGCGGGAACCACAGCTGCCGACCTGGTTTCGGACGGCGAACTGGTCGGTGAAATCCAGGACGCCATCGACGAGGCCAACAAGCTCGTCTCACACGCCGAGGCGATCAAGAAGTTCCGCATTCTTCCGGTCGACTTCTCCGAGGACACAGGCGAACTCACGCCCACGATGAAGCTCAAGCGCAACGTCGTGCACGAGAGCTTTGCCGCCGACATCGAAAAGATCTACGCCAAGTAGGTTTTCGGCAAGCAGCTTCTCGCAGCAACGAACGGCCCGCACCGAATTCGGTGCGGGCCGTTTGCGTTCGAGTCCCGGTGGCTCAGCCGAGCAGATTACGCAGCTTCGAAGCGAGCGTGTCCCACTTCCAGTCTTCGGCAACCCACTCCCGGCCGGCTGCTCCCATCGCGGCCGCTCGATCACGATCGGACAGCACCTCGATCACGGATTCGGCGACGTCCCGAACAGAGGTGCCGTCGACCACGAGCCCGGTCTTGTTCTGCTGCACGGTTTCCGGAGCGCCACCACTGCGGCCGGCGATGACCGGAACGCCGGTCGCCGAGGCCTCGAGGTAGACGATTCCCAGTCCTTCGACATCCAATCCCGCGCCTCGCGTGCGACACGGCATGGCAAACACGTCGGCAATCGTGTGGTGAGCCGCCAACTCTGCGGCGGGCACCGTGCCGGTGAAGACGACGTGATCGTCCATCCCGGTCTTACGTGTCAATTGTCGGAGGTGGTCCTCGTACGGTCCACCGCCGACTATCACCAGTACCGCCCCGTCGACGCTCTTGCGAATGGTCGGCAGCGCCTTGATTAGCATGTCCTGCCCCTTGCGTGGCACGAGCCGCGACAGGCACAGGATCGTGGGCCGCTCCCCCAGCCCGTATCGCTTGCGCAGTTCTGCGCGGGCGACCGAGTCCGGGTGGAACACCGACGTGTCCACTCCGGACGGAAGGTGCTCGAGCGCCGCTTGCGGGCCGAAAGCCGCCGAGAACCGTCCACGGGTGTATTTGCTGACAAACGTCACCGCATCCGTGTGATCGCCGATCACACGCAACGACTGCCGCGCACCGGGAATCATCGACCACCCGACCTCGTGGCCGTGAGTACTCGCGATCACTCGGCTCGCTCCGGCGCGTCGAACAACCGGCGCCAACAGCGCCAAGGGCGCTGCCGCACCGAACCACACCGACTCACAGTCGTGCTTCCTGACCAGCTTCGCGGCCCGACGAGCGACAAAGGGCGACGGCAGCATCAGTGTCGTCGGGTGCCGAACGACCTCGAAAGGCTGTGCCGCATCGAACTTCTTGTGCGAGTCGCCCCGCCACCGCGGTGCGTACACCACCAACTTGTCCGCCGGCAGGTGCCCGGCAAACGTGTGGAGATAAGACTGGATACCTCCGGGGCGAGGAGGAAAATCGTTGGTCACCAAGAGGGTCCGGCGCATCCGTCCACCGTAGGGCACGCTGTGCTTCGAGTCGTGACAAGGGCACGCAGTGCTTCGAGACTTGCGAAGCTCACCTCGCCGAGTCGAACGTCCAGCCGCAAACCGCTCAGCCCAGATGGCTGTTGGTCCAGTCGACCCAGCCGACTCGCAGTTCCTCGGTTCCAACGCCGAGGACCGCTCGGATCCGCGAGTCGAGGTCTTCGGCCGTCATCTTTCCGGAGGCGAGGGCTCGAAAGAGGTCGGTCAGCTTCGCCTCGCCGAATCGATCAGCGATATACGCGTTGATAGACCACGCCGATTCGTACGCCAGTGAACTCACGACCGGGACACCGCCGAACTGTGTGTCGTCCGGAAACTCTGTCGGAGTATCGCCGGCGCGGACCGCTGCTGCCAGAGTCGGCGCTATCTCACCCCAGGCCCGCGAGGATCCACGATTTCCCGCGTACTCGGCGAACCCTTCCAACACCCACATCGGCGACCCGTCGCGGGTTTTCGATCGGGCGGCTATGTGCATGAGCTCGTGGCGCAACACCGTTCGCCTGGTGATGTCGGTCAGCCTCGAAGCCGCGGCAGGTGAGAAGACCACCCGCTGGCCGCTCACGTCGGAAGACCCGTCCGCCGCTGCATCCGCGACCGACACTGCGGCAATCGAAGCGCCGTCGTGATGGGAGCCGACCAGTGCGGTGAACTCCTCCGCGGACCCCGCCACCATGAGCACCGCGCGCTCGGACCACCACGGCCCCCACAACTGCGTCGTGTTTTCGATGGCTGAGTCCACATCGGCCGCCAAAGCGTCGACGAACACCTGCTGACCCGGGTGACCGATCACGAGTGCATTGCCCGCTGTATTTTCGGCGACGGCCAGCGGGCCGAAGTCCCAAGGGCCGTTCCAGGATTCGCCCGCCGTTCGGGCTCCGTCCAGTCCGACGATCGACCCGTCCGCAAGAACCGACCACTGATCGCCGCGTTTCGCGAGCGTCATGGACACTGCCTTGCGAGTGGGCAATGCGTCAACGCCGTCGAGGGCGTATCGCAACAGAACCTGCGCATTCCAGACCTCGACGTCTCCGTCCGGTGCACCGGTTCGCGGCGCCGGAGTCAGGCCGCCGCTGGGAATCTCGTATCCCCAGTCGGAGAAATCGAGCGCTCCCACTGCGGTGGCTCGTCGAACTTCCGCTTCGAGCACACCGGGTGCCGCAGCACTGTCGACGAACTTCGCCAGCCCCGAGGGATCGTCGGACATCTGCGCCGCAGCCCATGCATCGAGAAATGCTTGTACCTGCGCGGTGCGTTCGGCATCCTGCTCACTGGCCGCATTTTCGTCGGAATCGGACCTGTTCGTCAGGAAGATCGTCAAACCTAGAACGAGCACCACGGCAACGCCGAGCGCCACGAGGGCTGGATACTCCCAACGGCGTGGTCGATCTGCGCCGACGTCGGGCGTCGTCATCGGTTCAGTCGGCACGGTGCCGAGTGTAGGAGAACTCGACTCGACGCTTCACGGCGGCTGGCCACACGCCACTCGGGCGCAGCAAGCCGTCAGTAACGACGCGCAGTGGAGAACTCCATGCCTGCCATCGACTGAACCTTCACCGGTACGCCGAACGTCGACGCATGCAGAATGTTTCCGTCGCCGGCGTAGATGCCGACATGCGAGTTGTCGCTGTAGAAAGTCACGACGTCACCGGGCTGCAACTGGTCCCTCGACACCGGTACACCGCCCTGCGCCTGCGCTTGGCTCGAACGCGGCAGAGTCTTCCCGATTTGCTTGTAGGCCCATACGACCAGACCTGAGCAGTCGAACTCGTTCGGGCCGGTCGCGCCCCAGACATACGGGTCACCGATCCGCGTGAGGCCTGCCTGCAGAGCAGCAGCACCCGAACCAGGCGTCAAGTTAGCTAGAATTTTGCTGAGATCGACATCCGGCGGGAATGGCGTACCGCTCAGTTGGTTACGCTCGTCGTCGGTGAGGCTCTGGAAAGCTTTGGTCACGTCGGCGATCTGCGTCTGCAGTTCACTCTGCTTGCGCTGCAAATCGTCACTGAGTGCGCGGGCTTGATCGGCGGCGGTCCGCGCTTCTTCGGCCGAACGCTTCGATGCTTCCGAGGCGGCACGCGCTTCGGCAGTGGCTTGGTTGAACTGTGAGACCTGTACCGCCGCGTCGTTGGAAATCACGTCGAGCGCGGACATCTGATCGAGCAACTGCTGCGGCGAGTCGCTCACCATCAACGCAAAGAGGCGATTGGTTCGCGCACCCTGGTAATTCGCTGTGGCAATACGGTTTACCGCCGGAGCGAACTCGGCGACACGTGCCGAAGCCGCGTCGAGAAGACCCTGATCGGCTGCCGAACGCGCGTCCGCATCATTCGCGACCGCCAGCTTCGCGTCGAGGTCGATCTGTGCGTTGTGCAGCGCTTCGTTGGTCTGCTCGGATACCCGGGAGAGTTCACCGAGCTTGTCGAGCGCCTCGGTGGGGTTGGTGATGACGGGGTCGGCACCGGCCTGCATCGAAGGCCCTGCGACGAGTCCGAACGCCAGCACTCCCACTGTCAATGCGGCGCGTACTCGACTGTTGTTTTTCGATGAAACCACGGAATGCAACTCTCCGTCTCGGTGAAGCGACGTCGACCGGGACCGGTCGACGATCTGTTAGCTGGCTGTCAACTATCCACAGTACCTGTCTCGGCCGCGCAATGTCTCGATAAGGTTACGGAACGGCATACGTTTGTGTCTACTCGCCGGTAGGCGTGTCGGGGTGAAGTACCGGGCGAATTGTCGCGAAACGAAAATGTGGGCCTCGAATCAAAGATTCGAGGCCCACATTCGAAGATCCGGAGCTCCCCCGAGCTCCGCCGCCTTGCAGCGGCGGATCGTTCCGACCGTCTACCGGAGACAGCCGTCGAGCGTGTTCAGAAATCAGTAACGGCGAGCACCGTCGTACGGCATCGAGGACACCGGTGCGAGCTTCACGGGCTGACCAGCGGTCGACGCGTGGATGACATTGCCGTTGCCGGCGTAGATGCCCGAGTGCGATCCGCCGTAGAAGGAGATCACGTCGCCGACCTGAAGATCGGACTGTGAAACGGCAACGCCGGCTGCGGCCTGGTCGTAGCTCGTGCGAGGCAGGTTCAGACCGGCCTGCTTGTATGCCCACTGGACCAGACCGGAGCAGTCGAATGCGTCCGGGCCCGATGCGCCGTACACGTACGGGGAGCCCAGCTTGCTCTCTGCGGCGCGAACTGCCTGCTCACCAACACTGGAGATGGGAGCGGCCGGAGCGGCCGGTGCGATGTCGGTGATGCCCGGGATGACCGGCAACTGAGGAATAGAAACGCCCGGAACCTCGAAGGTGCCGACGCCGGGGATGGTGATGGGGTCTGCCGAGGCAGGTGCAGCGGTTGCAGCAAATGCTCCGACTGCGAGCGCGCCGGCTACTGCCAACTGCGCTGAACGCTTGAAACTCTGTGACGCCACTTAAGGGGTGCTCCATTTCTTCCATTCATCCGCCGACCGAGTTAGCTGACGGGTTCGGGCTGGGAAGATCAGCCCTACCCGCGTGGTCCGCAGCGATCATGCGTGCTGCACCCCAGGCGGGATTCACCCCAGTGGAAACTTGGGTTCCCGGTTCGGGTTCCTCGCGGAGATCCCGATTAGGCGGTTCCTGACGATGCCGGTCCTGTTTGGTCCGGCAAGACTTCGTTAGGTCTCAGGAAGGTTACGAAATGATCGCGACGATGTCGACCGCTTCGTGACAATCGCGCCCGATTCGCCGGAAATCATGCTGCCGCGCCCGCGATACGCCGGACGGGTCACGAAGAGATAACAACAGGTCTGTTCGGCGAGGGTCACCTGGCCCGCAAACCTGCGCTTGCTACCCACTGGCGAGGGTCACCAAACCCGACAATCCGATCTTCCATGCAGTTCAACGCCGATTACTTGAAACTAGAACCCGTTTCGATCAATCAGGCGGTTTCGGCGACTGATCGCCGTAGCAACACCCTCACGAATCGCCCTACCGGTAAGTAGGTAGGAGACCGCGTTCGCGAGTTCCCACCGCAAGTGTGATCCTCGTCTCTCATACTTTTGTCGGGGGTCAATCCGTTGCTTTCCCAATGGAAGTCGCAGTGAGCCGGATTCCGCGTACGCACTCTCGAATTCGTGTCGGGGGGTCCTTCTACTGTCTGCGGTGTGAGTCCCGCCTCGGCCCGAGAATTTCCGTCTCCGTCCCCGTTCTGCGACGGGGAGAAGTTCGACGTCGGGCGGCAACTGAGCTTCGACGAGCTGGACACACCGCTGAGCGAAACGACGTTCGTCGTCGTCGACCTCGAGACCACAGGTGGAAGCGCCGACCAGGACTCCATCACCGAGATCGGCGCCGTCAAGATCCGCGGTGGCGAAGTGCTCGGTGAAATGGCAACACTCGTCGATCCCGGCCGATCGATTCCGCCGTACATCGTCGAACTGACCGGAATCACCACCGCCATGCTGATCGGCGCACCTCCCATTGAACGTGTCCTACCCGCTTTTCTCGAATTCGCCGAGGGTGCGGTGCTGGTGGCACACAACGCGCCCTTCGACATCGGCTTCCTCAAAGCAGCGGCGTCACGCAGCGCACGCCCGTGGCCGTCGTTCCGTGTGCTGTGCACTGTGAAGCTCGCCAGACGCGTGCTCACCCGCGACGAGGCGCCTTCGGTCAAACTCTCCGCACTCGCCCATCTCTTCCAGGTGACCACCCAACCGACGCACCGCGCGCTCGACGACGCGCGTGCGACCGTCGACGTCCTACACGGGTTGATCGACAGAGTCGGGAACCAAGGCGTCCACAGTTACAGCGAACTCGTCGACTACCTGCCCAACATTTCCTCACATCAGCGGGCCAAACGGTCCTTCGCCGCAAACCTGCCGCGAAGCCCGGGTGTCTACCTTTTCCGAGGCCCTTCGGACGAAGCCCTCTATATAGGAACTGCTACCGACCTTCGACGCCGCGTCCGCAACTACTTCACCGGTTCGGAGACCCGCGGCCGGATGAAGGAAATGGTCGCGCTCGCCACCCGTGTGGACCACGTCGAGTGCGCCCATGCGCTCGAGGCAGGGGTGCGTGAACTACGACTACTGAGCGCGCATGCACCCCCGTACAACCGTCGCTCCAAATTCCCCAAAAGAGGATGGTGGATCACTCTCACCGACGAGGCGTTTCCCAGACTGTCCGTGGTTCGCACGCCTACGGCCGATTCGATCGGCCCGTTCACCTCTCGCGGCGACGCAATAGAAGTCGCCGACACCGTCGCAGAGTTCAGCCGCCTACGCACGTGCACCAAACGTCTCGGGCGCGGCGCCGTTCACGGCCCTGACTGCCCCGCTCGCGAACTGGGGGCGTGTCCCGCCTCCTGGGCACCGGAACTCACTGCGGAGGACTACGCGGCCGCCCCTGAGACTGTGCGTGGATTCTTCCGGGGAACCAACGACGCTCCCCTCCAACAAATGCAGGCGCGAATAGACGAGCTGTCCGCACACGCGTTGTTCGAGAATGCTGCTCGTCTGCGTGACCGGACGGTCGCAGTCTCTACCGCAGTGCGGCGCACTCAGCGACTCGCAGCAGTCGCGGCGATCGAACAACTGATTCTCGCCCGTCCCACCGGGGACGGCGGCTGGGAGCTGTCGGTGATCCGTTCCGGACGTCTCGCGTCCGCCGGGCTCGCCAGACGTGGAACTCACCCGATGCCCGTCGTCGACGCCATCACCGCGGCCGCCGAAACCGTCCTACCGGACGACGCACCGTTTCGCGGCGCGTCACCCGAAGAACTGGGCCTGATCGCACGGTGGCTCGCATCGGACGGTGTCCGAATCGTGTCGGCGACATCCGGCTACGTCGAACCTGCGGGCGGCGCCGGCAAGTGGGAAGCCTGGTGCCGACTCGCGCGGGCCGGTACCGAATCCGAACATCGATGACGTAACGACGGGGCGGCACCCCTAAGCTCGATCGAAACCACCGGGTCATCACAACCCACCGGGAAATCGAGGAGAGAAATGATCAACGCCATCGTCATGATTCACGCCGAGTCCGCTCGGATCCCGGAAACCGCGCAGGCCGTCGCCGACCTGTCCGGGGTGACGGAGGTCTACTCGTGCGCAGGTGACGTCGACTTGATCGCCATCGTGAAGGTACGTGACCACGCCCAGATCGCCGACGTGGTCACCGGAGGAATCAACAAGGTGCCCGGCGTTCTCCGAACCGCCACACACATCGCCTTCCAGTCATTCTCCAGCGCAGACGTCGAGGCCGGTTTCTCGCTGGGCGAGTAGCTCGTCGATCAGGCTTGGTCGGCCAGTTCGGCGGTGAGTGCCGCCCACTTGTGAAGCAGTTCAGCGCCGGCGCCGCTGTCGATCGCGGCAGCGGCCGCAGTCATCCCGGCGGAGATCGCACCCTCGAGATCGTCACCGACACCGTTGAACGCCGCGATGGCCGCTCCCGCATTCAGCAAGACCGCGTCCCGGACCGGCCCCTTCTGCCCGGAAAGCAGCGTTCGGGCGACGGTGGCGTTGAATTCGGCGTCTCCTCCGCGCAACTCTTCGAGAGGAACGCGGTCGATTCCGAGGTCGCGCGGATCCAGCGTGACAGTTCGCACACTTCCACCGCCGACGATGTGAACCGTCGAAGTCGTCGATGTGGTCAGTTCGTCGAGTCCGTCGTCTCCACGCACCACCAACGCCGAATTACCGCGCTGCGCAAGGACTCCCGCGACGACCGAGATCAGCTTCGGAAATGCGCACCCGATCAGCCCGGCACGCGGACGAGCCGGATTGGTCAGTGGACCGAGCACGTTGAATGCCGTCGGGATGCCGATTTCCTTGCGAGGCACCGCCGCAAAGCGCAGTGCGGGATGGAAGACCGGCGCGAAACAAAAGCCGATGCCGACCTCTTCGACGCACCTCGCAACCTGCTCCGGGCCGAGGTTGATGCGAACGCCGAGCGCCTCGAGTACATCGGCGCCACCACTCTTGGACGAAGCAGCGCGGTTGCCGTGCTTGACAACTCGCACACCGGACGCGGCAACCACGATCGAGGCCATCGTCGAGATGTTGACCGTGTTGGAGCGGTCACCACCCGTGCCGACGATGTCGACGACGTCGGAATCGACCGGCACGCGCCGGGAGTGTTCGAGCATCGCGCCGGCGAGCCCTTCCAACTCCGCGGGGGTTTCGCCCTTCATCTTCAGCCCGACGCCGAAAGCGGCGATCTGAGCGGAAGTGGCATTGTCCGACATGATCTCGCCCATCGCCCACCGACTGTCGGCTTCCGACAGATCACTGCCGTCCGTGAGCAGACCGAGAATCATCGGCCACGACCGCACCACTGCACTCGAATCGACGTTCACGGCGTTGGATGCGTCGGTGCCGGCCATAGTGCCTTGGTCCCCTTGTCGTTCATGTGGGCTGGATTTCGAGCTGTCGTTTCGAGCTGTCGTTTCGTGCTGCCATTTTGTGCTGCCGATGACCCTCGCAGCCTAGTCAGTGAGGTAGCAAGGAAACCGAATAGGGCCGCTCAGGTCTTTCGGCGACCGCGTTTGGGCGTCGCCTCCGCAAGAATCGGGGGCTGGAGCGCGTCCCACCCGGCGACGGAACCACCGAGTCGCTGCGCCAGACCGGCCATTCGTGATCGCTCCTGGGAGCAATGCAGGGCGTCAAGGATTTGGACACGCTCGAAGATGACGCGAACCGAATTCTCGACCGCCTGAGTCACGTCCTCGGGCCGACTCGCGCCTCGCACATATCCGTCCTGAGCGACGATGTTCTCGGCATCGGCAACCGAGTCCTCCGGAAGGTCGAGATGGTGCCGCAGAACCACTTCGGACTCCGCCCGAAACTCCGGCTCGGTGGAGCCGGCACGTTCGAGAGCGGTCGAACTCGCCTCGGCGTCGTCGAAGCCCTCGGCAACGACGACCAGATCCGACCGCCCCGCGTCGAGCGGCGTCGGAATCTTCGTGCCGAAAATTCTCAGGAACCACGGTCTACTCTTGTGTGTAGCTGCCATCGCGCCAGCATATTCCGACCACGCCACCAGCGCGTTCGCCGCCCGATCCCGCGAACTCGAGCCGAGCGACGCGCCGATGGTGGACCCGAGTGGTCGTCTCTTACGACGAAGCGTCATACTTCTGTCTGTGACGAGCGCAGTAGGGACTTCAGGATCGGCAATCACCCAACGCGTGCACTCGCTGAACCGGCCGAATATGGTCAGCGTTGGCACCATCGTGTGGTTGTCAAGTGAGCTCATGTTCTTCGCAGGGCTCTTTGCCATGTACTTCGTGGCACGAGCTCAGGCGAACGGAAATTGGCCGCCGGAGCCAACCGAATTGAACCTGTATCTGGCCGTGCCGGTGACCTTGGTGCTTATCGCATCTTCGTTCACCTGCCAGATGGGTGTCTTCGCGGCTGAGCGTGGCGACGTCTTCGGACTTCGTCGCTGGTACACCATCACCTTGATCATGGGGGCGTTCTTCGTCTCCGGCCAGGGTTACGAGTACTACCACCTTGTGCACGAGGGCACCACGATTTCGAGCAGCGTGTACGGCTCGGTGTTCTACATGACCACCGGCTTCCACGGTCTGCACGTCATCGGCGGTCTCATCGCCTTCGTCTTCTTGATCGCACGTACCCGGGTCAGCAAGTTCACGCCCGCCCAGGCCACCGCCGCGATCGTTGTTTCGTACTACTGGCACTTTGTCGACATCGTGTGGATCGCGCTGTTTGCCACGATTTATTTCATCCGTTAATCAGCTGTACGCCCCAGGCAGCCCCTGACGTCCAGTTCCGTCCCGACATACCAAAGGGATACAGATGAGTTCATCCCCCCCTCCCGCATCCGATAACTCAGCGAATGCCGCGAAGTCGCGTCGCCAGCGGAAAATCCGCCGGCGCGTTACCGGCGCGCTCGTATTGATGATGGGATTGATCAGCGCAGGTTTCCTCGCTTCGGCGTTGACACCAGCTCCGCAGGTTGCGACCGCCAGCGACGATTCAGCAGCCCTGATTCGTGAAGGCAAGCAGCTCTACGACACGTCATGCATCACGTGCCACGGCGCGAACTTGCAGGGCGTGCAGGACCGCGGTCCCAGCCTCATCGGCGTCGGCGAAGCAGCCGTGTACTTCCAGGTCTCCTCTGGTCGTATGCCCGCAGCTCGCAACGAGGCCCAGGCTGCACGCAAGGACCCCAAGTTCGATGCTGCGCAGACCGACGCCCTCGGCGCTTTCATCCAGGCCAACGGCGGCGGCCCGACGCTCATCCGCGACGAGAACGGCGAAATCGCCCAGTCCTCGCTGCGCGGTGGCGACATCGGACGCGGCAGTGAGCTCTTCCGGCTCAACTGCGCGTCGTGCCACAACTTCACCGGCCGCGGTGGCGCACTGTCCTCGGGCAAGTACGCCCCGGTCCTGGATCCGGCCAGCGAGCAGCAGATCTACGCTGCCATGGTTACCGGCCCCCAGAACATGCCGAAGTTCTCGGATCGTCAGCTGACGATCGAGGAGAAGAAGGACATCATCGCCTACGTCAAGTCGTCGGGCGAGTCGAAGGACCCCGGTGGGTACGGGCTCGGTGGCCTCGGTCCGGCCTCTGAGGGTCTCGCCATGTGGGCCGTCGGAATCATCGCTGTCGTCGGTGCAGCATTGTGGATCGGAGCAAGGTCATGAGCGACGCTGGCCAGCATGGCGGCGATACGCCTAAGAAGTACACAGATGAAGAGCTCGACGCGATGTCACGCGACGACCTGGTCAAGCTGGGTACCAATCTCGATGGCGTCGATGTCGTCTACCGCCGTGATCGTTGGTCGGTAAAGGGCACCAGGGCGGAAAAGCGCGCCGAGCGCAACGTCGCCTTCTGGTTCGGCCTCGCCGGCGTTTCGGCGATCGCATTCATCGCGATCTACCTGTTCTGGCCCTGGGAGTATGCAGGTGCCGGTGACGAGAACTACGGCAAGTACAGCCTGTACACCCCGCTGATCGGCTTGACCATGGGTCTGGCGATCCTCGGCGTCGGCATCGGTGCCGTTCAGTTCACCAAGAAGTTCATCCCCGAAGAGGTCTCGATCCAGGACCGCCACGACGGTGGATCCACCGAGGTCGATCGTCGCACGATCGTCGCCGAGCTCGGCGACACCCTCGATACGTCCACCCTCCCCCGCCGCAAGGCCATCAAGCGCAGCTTGATGTTCGGCGGTGGCGCACTCGGCGTCATGATGGTCATGCCTCTCGGCGGACTCATCAAGAACCCGTGGGCCAAGGGCGACGACTCACCCCTGTGGGTGTCCGGCTGGACCCCGAACTACCCGGGCGAGACCATCTACCTGCGTCGTGACACCGGCCGTCCCGAGGACATCGTCCTCGTTCGCCCGGAAGATCTCGATGCCGGTTCGATGGAAACGGTCTTCCCGTTCCGCGAGTCCGACCGTGGCGACGAGCACGCTCTGCTCGCAGCACTGCGCGGCATTCGTAACTCGGTGATGCTCATCCGCCTCCGCACGGAAGACACCGCGCGTGTCACCAAGCGCAAGGGCCAGGAGAGCTTCAACTACGGCGATTACTTCGCGTACTCGAAGATCTGCACCCACCTGGGTTGCCCCACCTCGCTCTACGAACAGCAGAGCAACCGTATTCTGTGCCCCTGCCACCAGTCGCAGTTCGACGCACTGACCTACGGCAAGCCGATCTTCGGTCCCGCTGCTCGCGCACTTCCGCAGTTGCCTATTACAGTGAACGAAGAGGGCTTCCTGGTCGCCGACGGTGACTTCATCGAAGCACTCGGCCCGGCATTTTGGGAGCGTCGACCGTGACCACAACAACAACCAAACCGTCCAAGATCAGTGCGGCAGCGGCTGGACAAGCGGAGGCTATGGACTCCCGCTACCACCTAGCCGCAGGCATGCGCCGGCAGATCAACAAGGTCTTCCCGACGCACTGGTCCTTCATGCTCGGCGAGATCGCGCTCTACAGCTTCGTGATCCTGCTGATCTCCGGTGTGTTCCTGACACTGTTCTTCGATCCGTCGATGGCACACGTCGTCTACCAGGGCGCGTACCAGCCGCTTCGCGGTGTCACGATGTCTCGCGCCTACGAGACGACCCTGAACATCTCCTTCGAGGTGCGCGGCGGTCTCTTCGTTCGCCAGATTCACCACTGGGCTGCACTGATGTTCGCGGCGTCGATCATCGTTCACCTCGCTCGCATCTTCTTCACCGGCGCATTCCGTCGTCCGCGTGAAGCGAACTGGGTCATCGGCTGCCTGCTGCTCATCCTGGCGATGTTCGAAGGCTTCTTCGGCTACACCATCCCCGACGACCTGCTCTCGGGCACCGGCCTTCGCGCCGCCTTCGGTGGTATCACGATGAGTATCCCGATCGTCGGTACCTGGATGCACTGGCTGATCTTCGACGGCGACTTCCCCGGCGACCTCATCATCCCGCGTCTCTACGTCGCTCACGTGCTGCTGTTCCCGGGCATCATCCTGGCTCTGATCGCCGGCCACCTCGCGTTGGTCTGGTACCAGAAGCACACGCAGTTCCCCGGCCCCGGCCGTACGGAACAGAACGTAGTCGGCGTCCGCATCCTCCCGGTCTTCGCAATGAAGGGTGGCGCGTTCTTCGCCATGACCTTCGGCGTGCTCGCACTGCTCGGTGGTCTGTTCCAGATCAACCCCGTCTGGAACATCGGTCCGTACAACCCGTCACAGGTCTCGGCAGGTTCCCAGCCCGATATCTACATGATGTGGACGGACGGCCTTGCTCGACTGTGGCCGGCGTGGGAGATCTACCTGTTCGGCCGCTACACGATCCCCGCTGTGTTCGCCGTCGCCCTGATCATGGGCCTCGTCTTCGCACTGTTGATCGCGTACCCGTGGATCGAGAAGCGTCTCACCGGAGACGACGCTCACCACAACATCCTGCAGCGCCCGCGCGACGTGCCGGTCCGTACCGCTATCGGTGCGATGTCCATCGCGTTCTACCTGGTGCTCACGATCTCCTGCATCAACGACATCATCGCGTACCACCTGCACATCTCGCTGAACGCAATGACGTGGATCGGCCGTATCGGCATGGTCATCCTTCCGCCCATCGCGTACTTCGTGACGTACCGGTTCTGCATCGGCCTGCAGCGCAGTGACCGTGCAGTCCTCGAACACGGCATCGAGACCGGCATCATCAAGCGGATGCCGAACGGCCAGTACATCGAGATCCACCAGCCGCTCGGCCCCGTCGACGAGCACGGACACCCGATCCCGCTCGAGTACCAGGGTGCTGCTGTCCCGAAGAAGATGAACAAGCTCGGCCTCGCCGGCAAGCCCGGTAGCGGTAGCCTCATCACCGCTGACCCAGTCGAGGAGAGCGAGGCTCTCGAAGCCGCTCATCACGAAGCTGAGCACGAGCAGCTTCAGATCCTTCTGGACTACCAGAACCGAACCAACGGCAAGTCCGATGGTTCCAGTGGAGAACTCCACTAAGGACGACAGTTGACCAGTGAGGCCCCGAACCGGATTCCGGTTCGGGGCCTCACTCGTTCTCTGAGCGATTCAATATGTACAAACCTCTAGTGGGTTCACCACTCCCCCGGTTCGACGTCTGAGCGCCGACAACAGCGGGCACTACGCCTTGCTAGACCTCGAGCACAGTTGAATAGTGCTCCACCGTCGGGAACGGCTCGTAGAAGTGGTGGAGAAGTTCTCGCCACTTCTCGTATCCCGTGGACTGACGGAACCCGATGGTGTGTGACTCCACGTCTTCCCACTCGACGAGCAGGAGATACCGCTCCGGCGATTCCAGGCAGTGCGAGAGCCGCAGCCTGATGAATCCGGGGACCTCGGAGATGATGGTTCGGGCCACATCGAACGCGGCCTCGAATCGCGCTGACTGCGACGGATCGACCTGCAGGACGGCATGTTCGAGGATCATCTACGGAGTGTTGCACGTTCTCGGTAGTCCCCTCGAGGCGTTGCCGCCTGGTGAGATACTCGGACCATGACATCCCATGCACGCGGCACCTTCGAGATCGATCTCCGCCCCGCCGATCCTGAGCTCTCCGGACGCGTCGGGCGCTTCGAGTTCGACAAGACGTTCATCGGCGGCGTCGAGGGCACATCAACCGGACTCATGCTGTCCGCGGGCGATCCGACAACCGGTGAAGCGGGCTACGTCGCTTTGGAGTTTGTCACCGGGCAGGTCGACGAAGCTGTGGGATCGTTCGCACTGCAGCAGTTCGGTCAGATGATCAACGGAACGCAGAAGCTTCTGTACGAGATCGTGCCGGGGTCCGGAACCGGCGAGCTGAAGGGCATCTCAGGCACTCTCGAGCTCGAGATCGTCGACGGTCTGCACCGCTACGACCTCGAATACTCGCTCCACGACTGACAAAGAGCGGTTGGGTAATCGGCACCCTCGTACCGCAACTCGCAGATACGACAACAGAGGCGCCGTACCCGGGTGGGTGCGGCGCCTCTGTTGGAATGCGGGTGAAACTAGTGCTTCTCGGGTCCGGTGTAGTACTCGAACACCAGGCCTGCGGCTGCGGCGAGCACACAGACAACTGCGACTGCGATGAGCCACGGCTGGAAGTACGCCAGCGACACTGCCGCGAGTGCAGCTGCGGCGGCAAGCAGGATCGGCCAGAAGCTACCCGGGCTGAAGAAGCCCAGTTCTCCTGCACCATCCGAGATTTCTGCGTCGTCGTAGTCCTCGGGACGGGTGTCCAGACGACGGGCAACGAAGCGGAAGTAGGTACCCACGATGAGCGTCAGACCTGCAGACAGGACGATGGCCGTCAGTCCGGCCCACTCGATACCTGTGCGTGACAGAGCGGTGAACACTCCGTAGATGATCGCGACGAGAATGAAGAACATCGTCAGGATCTCGAAGAGCTTGGCTTCGATCTTCATATCAGCACTTGTCCTTGTTCAGTGAAGAGGCTGGCCGGCTCAGTTGCCTGCAGTGGCGACGGTTGCCTGACGGTACTCGCGGTCGGTGTTGAACGGCGTGGTCGACGTAGCCACCGGCGACTGACCGATTGCCTGCAGGGCCTCGGCGGTCGTCAGACCACCCTTGCCCTCCGCGTCACCCTTGCGCAGTTCGATGTACTTGGCGAAGTCCTCGGGCGAAACCGCACGAACCTCGAAGTTCATCATCGCGTGGAACGTGCCACACATTTCTGCACAACGCCCGACGAACGCGCCTTCCTTCTCGATCTCACTGATCTGGAAGATGTTGTCCGAGTGGTTCTCCTTGGGGTTCGGGAGAACGTCGCGCTTGAACAGGAACTCAGGCACCCAGAAAGCGTGGATGACGTCCGAGGAAGCGAGTTCGAACTGGATCCGCTTGCCGGTGGGCAGAACGAGGATCGGGATCTCCTGGCTGGAGCCGACAGTCTCGATCTTGTCGTAGTGCAGGTAGCTCAGGTCCTCGGTGCTGTTGCCGTGGATCGGGCCGGGAACTTCTTCGCCGTGATCGTTGACAGTGGAGCCCTCGGCCTTGGCAGCCTCTTCGGCTTCGACGTCGATGCCGTTGTACTTGGCACTGCCGTCACCGAACTCGATGGAGCGGTAGCCGAACTTCCAGTTCCACTGGAATGCCGTGACGTCTACGACGACGTCAGGGTTGTCCGTCTTGTCCAGAACATGGTTCTGGACGATGACGGTGAAGTAGAAGAGAACCGCGATGATGACGAAGGGAACTGCCGTGTAACCGAGTTCGAGAGGCACGTTGTATGCCGTCTGACGCGGGAATTCCGGCGAGTCCTTCTTCTTGCGGTGGAAGATGACGGCCCAGAAGACCAGTCCCCACACCAGCACACCCATGACGAGGGCGGCTACAACCGACCACGTCCACAGCTCACGCATGCGCGTCGCCTCCGGGGTGATGCCCGAAGGCCACCCGAAACGAAGCACTTCGTTGTCGATGGAGCAACCCGACAGCAGCAAGGCAGCAATGCCCAGAGATACTGCCAGCCCCGCTCGCCGAAGGATCCGACCTTGCGCCACGTTCACGCCTTCCTGATCGCCACAAAATTCAACTAGGGCATGCCCGGAGGGAAGGCCCAATTACTACGCAGCGTAGACCAAAGCCGGGCGCTATCCATCCTCGGGTCCTCGCCCGTGTCGCGGCGGACGTCACACAGCTCTCTCAGGTGCTGCTCAGGAACGGCTCAGGTCGTTTCGGCGACGCACATCACGTCGATTCGTTCCGCCGCGATCGGCAGGGACGTCGATCTGCGGCATACTTTCGACAAGAGTTCGTTGACCTCTCCCCGACACTCGTGTCCGGGAGCCTTCTCTACAAAAATTCTGAATCGAGGAACCGGACGCTGTGTGTGGACTGCTCGGGCTACTGACATCTGGCGGAACCAGCGAGGACGCCGTCTCGCGGGTCGACCAGGCGATGCATTGCCTTCGTCACCGCGGGCCGGACGAACACGGGACGTGGAACGACGACCACCTCGTCTTCGGGTTCAACCGCCTGGCGATCATCGACATCGCTCATTCCCACCAGCCGCTGCGTTGGGGTCCGCCGGAGAACCCGGAGCGTTATGCGCTCACGTTCAACGGCGAGATCTACAACTACCTGGAGATCCGCGCCGAACTGGTCAAGGACCACGACGCCAAGTTCTTCACCGAGGGCGACTCCGAGGCCATCGTCGCTGCATTCCACTACTGGGGTGAGGATGCGGTCCGGCGCCTGCGCGGAATGTTCGCGTTCGCGATCTGGGACACCGACACACGCGAGCTGTTCATCGCGCGCGATCCGTTCGGGATCAAGCCGCTGTTCATTGCTACCGGCGCCGGCGGCACCGCGTTCGGCAGTGAGAAGAAGAGCCTGCTCGAACTCACCGATCTGATCGGCATCGGTACCGAGCTGGATCCGCGCGCCATCGAGCACTACACCGTTCTGCAGTACGTCCCGGAGCCGGAAACACTGCACAAGGAGATCCGACGCCTGGAGTCTGGCAGCTTCGCTCGGGTCCGTCCGGGCGAGGAACCCACGTTCACGCGGTACTTCACGCCGAAGTTCCCGGCCAAGCCTTTTGCACCTGGCACCGAGAAGGCGCGCTACCAGGAAATCGCCGAGGCACTCGAGGATTCGGTCGCCAAACACATGCGCGCCGACGTCACCGTCGGTTCGTTCCTGTCCGGCGGTATCGACTCCACGGCGATCGCGGCACTGGCGATGCGCCACAACCCCAACCTGATCACCTTCACGACCGGTTTCGAACGTGAGGGCTATTCCGAGGTCGACGTCGCTGCAGAATCTGCCGCGGCGATCGGCGCGAAGCACGTCGTCAAGGTGGTCTCCCCCGCCGAGTTCGCCGCTGCCATTCCCGAGATCGTCTGGTACCTCGACGACCCGGTAGCCGATCCGGCATTGATTCCGCTGTGGTTCATCGCCAAGGAAGCCCGCAAGCACGTCAAGGTCGTGCTGTCCGGCGAGGGTGCCGACGAGCTGTTCGGCGGTTACACGATTTACCGTGAGCCGTTGTCGCTCAAGCCTTTCGAGTACCTCCCCAAGGGATTGCGTCGGGCTGCGGGCAAGTTGTCCGAACGCATCCCGGACGGTACCCGCGGCAAGAGTCTGCTCAATCGCGGTTCGTTGACCCTCGAGGAGCGCTACTACGGCAATGCTCGTAGCTTCAACGACGCTCAGCTCCGCGCCGTCCTTCGCGATTTCCGCCCCGAGTGGACTCACCAGGACGTCACCGCGCCGATCTACGCGCAGTCACGGGACTGGGATCCGGTTGCCCGGATGCAGCATCTCGACCTGTTCACCTGGCTGCGCGGCGACATCCTCGTCAAGGCCGACAAGATGACGATGGCCAACTCGCTGGAACTGCGTGTGCCGTTCCTCGATCCCGAGGTCTTCGACGTAGCGTCACGCGTGCCGCTCGATCAGAAGATCACGAAGGACACAACCAAGTACGCACTGCGTCAGGCCCTGGAAGGCATTGTGCCGCACCATGTTCTGCACCGTGCGAAGCTCGGATTCCCGGTTCCCCTGCGCCATTGGCTGCGCGGCACCGAACTCTTCGACTGGGCACATCTGCAGATCGAGGAGTCGGGTACCGACCACATCTTCGACAAGCAGGCCGTCGTGAAGATGCTCAACGATCACCGCGAGGGCGTGTCCGACCACAGCCGACGCCTGTGGACCGTGCTGACGTTCATGGTCTGGCACGGGATCTTCGTGGAGAAGCGCATCGTGCCGCAGATCCAGGAACCGGTGTACCCGGTCAACATCTAGGCCTTCGGCCCCGTGAGTGGTCAGGGAGTCTCCGGACTCCTCAACCACTCACGGGGCGGAGCCCTACTTCGGCAGGATCGTCGCGATCTCGTCCGCAGCCGCACTGCCGTATGCGTCGGTAAGGCGCTTGAGGGCCTCGTCGCGATTGAACACCCACTCCTGCGTTCCCACGGTCTCGAGGATCAGCACAGCGACCAAAGATCCCAGCTGTGCGGCGCGCTCGAAGCTCAGGCCAGCGCCGTGTGCGAGCAGGAACCCGGCGCGGAAGCCGTCGCCAACGCCCGTCGGATCCACCTTGCCGGTCTCGGGCACTACGTCGACGCGCACCCAATTACCTTCGGCGTCAACAATTTCCACACCCTTGGAGCCGAGGGTGGTGACACGGATGCCGACCTGCGCGCGGATCTCTTCCTCGCTCAGACCAGTCTTCTGCTGAAGCAGACCCCACTCGTACTCGTTGGTGAACAAGTACTTCGCACCGTGGATGAGCGCCTTGGCCTCGTCACCGGACAGGCGAGCAAGCTGCTGCGACGGATCCGCTGCGAACGGGATTCCGAGCAGACGGCATTCGTCGGTATGGCGAACCATGGCCTCGGGGTCGTTGGCGCCGATCAGCACCAGTTCGACTGCGCCCGCAGTCTTGGCCACTGCCGCGAGTTCGATCTCGCGGGCCTCGCTCATCGCACCGGGGTAGAACGACGCGATCTGCGCCATGTCCTCGTCGGTGGTGCACACGAAACGCGCCGTATGTGCCTTGTCCGAGATACGGACCGCACTGCAGTCGACGCCGTTGTCCTCGAGCCACGTGCGGTACTCGGCGAAGTCGGCACCGACTGCGCCGACGAGTAGCGGGGACCCACCGAGCACGCCCATGGCGTAAGCGATGTTGCCGCCGACACCACCGCGGCGAATCACGAGATCGTCCACCAGGAAACTCAGCGAAACGTGGGCGAGCTGATCGGCGAGGAGCTGATCGGCGAAGCGGCCGGGGAAGCGCATCAAGTGGTCGGTGGCGATGGAACCGGTTACCGCAATAGTCACGGATCGTGGCCTTTCAGCGAAGTGAGTACAAGAATGAAAGAGGAGCAAAAGTTCACGTTACCGCCCGTAGCGCCGTCATCGGCGCCCGAGCCGTCAGATCGGATCGGTCTACGTACGAGTCACCACAAACAACTGACGCGAAACCGAATGTCGGTTCCGCGTCAGTTGTTCGTGAATTGAGTTGTGATCGACAGACTCAGTTGAACGAGTCACCGCAGGCGCAGGAGCCTGTTGCATTGGGGTTGTCGATCGAGAAGCCCTGCTGCTCGATGGTGTCGAGGAAGTCGATGGACGCACCTTCGACGTACGGCGCGCTCATCCGGTCGACAACCAGGTTGACGCCGTTGAAGTCGACGGTGAGGTCACCGTCGAGCGTGCGGTCGTCGAAGAACAGCTGGTACTTCAGTCCGGCACAGCCGCCGGGCTGCACTGCGATACGCAGCGCGAGGTCGTCGCGACCCTCCTGATCGAAGAGTGCCTTCGCCTTGGCGGATGCGGCCTCGGTCATCTTGACGCCGTGGGTGGCGGTCTCGTTCTGCACAGTCATGGGCTCTCCCTAATGTTCGTACCAACCCGTGAACGCTTCAACGGTACGCCGCTGCCGACTTATTCCCGCCAGTCCTTACCGGGTGCGATTCGTCTTCATCCTATCCGGTCTTCCCGACACGGCAACGGCGCGTCGACGCTTGTGGATCCTCAGCTCCGGGCGCCGCGCCAGATGTTCCACTCCCGTGCCGTGTGTTCGGCGAGTCCCTCGAGAGACGCCGACGCTTCCTCCATCGCACGTTCCACCGACCCGGCGAACTCCGTCACCGATTTTGTCGCGACTATCGAGGTTGACGAATAGTCCGCCGCGTCGAGCGTGACCTGACCGGCAAAGACGAGCGTCGGAACTCCGTGCGCCGCCCCGGCCGAAGCAAGCGTCGTGACGAGTTTGCCGCGCAGAGATTGGTGGTCGAACTTGCCTTCACCCGTGATCACCAGGTCAGCGGAAGCCAATAGCGCCGCCTGGCCGGTGCGATCGGCAACGACGTCGGCCCCCGATCGCCGCTCTGCACCGAGGGCGAACAGCGCAGCACCGATACCACCTGCGGCGCCGGCACCCGGAAAATCCGACACTCGTTTTCCGGTGGCGGACTCCAACTGTTCGGCCCATCTCGCGTTTCTCGCTTCGAGGACAGAGACGGCATCGGCGTCGGCGCCCTTTTGCGGGCCGAACACCGCTGCCGCACCGTGCTCGCCGAGAAGTACGTGTTCGACGTCGGTGGCCGCGACCAACGCAATGCCCGCCGTAGCCGCCCTTGCAGCCTCCAAGCCGCCCAGCGCCTCCACCAGCCCTCGTCCCCCGTCGGTGCAGCAACTCCCACCGAGTCCGACGACAATCGTCTTCACGCTTGCCTCGAGCGCAACAGCGATCAGTTCTCCGACACCGCGACTGTGCGCGGCGAGTGCGCTGTCCCGTGTCGGCGGACCTCCGAGCAGACCGAGCCCGACAGCCTCAGCGGACTCGATGTACGCCGTGTCCGAATCCAACAGCCACGCGGCGTCGACGCCCGCGGTCAGTGGCCCAGGCACCCGTGCGGTCCGGATGTCGCCCCCAGCCGTGGCCAAGACGTCGACGAAACCCGGCCCACCGTCGGATTGTGGCGCGGTGACGACGTCGTCTTCGGGTCGGCCACGTCGCCAACCGGCAGAAATGGACTCAGCCGCCTCGACGGCAGTCAACGTCTCACCAAACGAATCTGGAGCAACTATTACCCGCATAGCGGAAGTCTAAGAGTCCCGAATGACCCCGATGTTTCACGATCTCGCGCGTTTCAGTGCCTCGGGCGATCGGGTTTTTCAGAAAGACCGAGGTCGGTTTCCCAGACCGTGCACTTATCCAATAGCCTGGAGGTGTGAAATTGCTACGCCGCGGTGACTCAGACAACTCCGACAAACGTGACGTCGAGGGCACTGAGGCATCCTCGGCCTCCGAAGAGGCGCCCATCGAGCAGGTGGGCAAGGGCCGCCCCACACCCAAGCGTCGTGACGCCGAGGCGAAGAGGCGTGGCCCCGTTGCCCCTGCCCCGCTGACCGCGAAGGAAGCCCGCGCCCGCCGTAAGGCGACCCGCGGCTCCAAGGAGGACCGCAAGGCCGAAGCCGCCGAGCGTCGCGCATCGTCGGCAGACCGCCGCGCCCGCATGCTCGCCGGCGAGGACAAGTACCTGCTCCCCCGCGACAAGGGACCGGTTCGCGCCTACGTCCGTGATTTCATCGACGCTCGCCGCAACCTCGTCGGGCTGTTCATGCCGCTCGCATTGATCCTCATCATGACGATGTTCGTCACGCCCGCGCTCCAGCAGATCGTCACGCTGGCAATGCTCGTGATGATGCTCTTCATGGTCGGTGAAGGCATCTGGCTCGGTCGCATGATCAACAACCGCGTCGCCGAGCGCTTCCCCGACAGCACCGACGGCGGATTCAAGCTCGGCTGGTACGCGTTCGTTCGCGCGTCGCAGATCCGTAAGCTGCGCGCACCGAAGCCTCGTGTGGGGCCGGGCGACGCAATCTGAGCGTGACGAACACGTATAGAACATTGGTCCTCGGCGGCGCGCGGTCTGGTAAGTCCGCGCACGCCGAGGATTTGGTTTGTGCGGGCCACTTACCCGAAGGTTCGGCACCGATCCGGTACCTGGCGACAGCCAGACGTGATGTCTCCGACGCAGACTGGGAAAGCCGGATCGACCAGCACCGCAACAGACGGCCTTCCCATTGGTCGACTGTCGAAACCGCAGCTGCCGGTGACCTCGCGGCGCAACTCGAAAGCGATTCACACACAGCGACGTTGGTCGACGATCTGGGAACGTGGCTGACCACGGAACTCGATCGGCAAGGCGCCTGGGACGCTCCGCGCGGCACCGTCACTCCCGCTGCGGACAGCCTGGTCGCCAGTGTCGAGAACTATCGCGGACACCTGGTGCTGGTCAGCCCCGAAGTGGGTTTGGCCGTCATCCCCGAGACGCGGTCGGGACGATTGTTCCGCGACGAGATCGGCACTCTCAACGCTCGTATCGCCGCGGTGTGCGATCGTGTCGTACTAGTGGTTGCAGGGTTACCGCTCATCTTGAAAGATACTGCTGCACAACCGGAAGGCACGATGTGAGTACCGAGGCCAATCCAGGGGCCGTTTCAGGGGCGAATCCAGATGCCAACCCTGACGTCGCGCCAGTCAGTAGCGCCGACTTCGAACCCGTCACCCCGCCCGACCGCGAGGTGCGGGCACAGGCCGACGCGCGTCAGCGTGATCTGACCAAGCCGGCCGGTTCGCTGGGCCGACTGGAGGCTCTCGCCGGTTGGGCATCAGCCTGCCAAGGAGTTTGTCCCCCACACGCTTTCGCTCGGCCTCGCGTCGTCGTCTTCGCGGGTGATCACGGAATCGCCCGCAACGGCGTCTCCGCCTATCCGCCGGAAGTGACCGCACAGATGGTCGCCAACTTCCTCGGGGGCGGCGCGGCAGTCAACGTCCTCGCCGAGGTTGCCGGCGCCACGGTACGCGTCGTCGACATCGCAGTGGACGGCGATACCGATCCGTCCGTCTCGAACCACAAGGTGCGCAGGTCTTCCGGGTCCATCGACCGCGAAGACGCCATGTCGAACGAGGAAACCCTTCAGGCCATCGCCGCCGGCCGAGCGATCGCGGACGAGGAAATCGACGGGGGCGCAGATCTTCTCATCGCCGGTGACATGGGCATCGGCAACACGACGCCCGCAACCGTACTCATCGCAGCCCTGACGGACAGTGAACCCGTCGCGGTCGTGGGTCGTGGTACCGGTATCGACGACGCCGGGTGGATCCGCAAGACCGCAGCGATTCGCGACGCTCTCCGGCGTGCCCGTCCGCACGTTCGCGACACAGTCGCGCTGCTGCGCACGTCTTCGGGTGCCGACCTCGCCGCGATGGCCGGCTTTCTGGCCCAGGCAGCTTCGCGTCGTACGCCGGTGATCCTCGACGGCGTAGTGGTCACCGCAGCCGCCATGGTTGCCGACGAACTGGCTTTCGGCGCACGTGAATGGTGGGTCGCCGGACACCGCTCCACCGAACCCGCCCACACCATCGCATTGACCCGAATGGGTCTCGACCCGATCGTCGAGTTCGACATGCGTCTCGGTGAAGGTTCAGGTGCAGTCACAGCGCTCCCGATTCTTCAGGGCGCAGTGGCAATCCTGGGCAAGATGGCGACATTCTCCGAAGCCGGTGTCAGCACTCAGGGCAGCGCACCTGCCGACGAACCGGAGTCGATCGACCTGACCAAGACCGATACGGCGGAGTGAGCATGGCGGGCCCGCTGTCCGGAGTGCCTCTGGCCTTCTCGTGGCTGACGGTCCTTCCGGTTCGTGGTCCCTCCGACATCGACCGAACTGCCGGTCGTCGCGCCATCGCGGCAGCTCCGCTCACCGGGATCGCACTCGGCATTGCCGCGACGTTTCTGCTTTGGGGCACAACCAGTATCGGCCTGAATCCCTATCTCGCAGGCTTGCTGACGGTCGGTGCGCTCGCTCTCGGGACACGCGGGATGCACGTGGACGGACTGGCAGACTCCGTCGACGGACTGGGTTGTTACGGTCCACCGGAGCGCGCCCGCGAGGTCATGCACAGCGGCGGTGCCGGACCGTTCGGGGTCGCGGCACTGTTCATCTTCCTTGGGCTGCAATCGGTCTCCTTCGGCGTCCTCGCTGTTGCCGACTCCCCCACGCAGTGGATCGCCGTTCTCGTATCTGTCGCTGCGGGTCGTGTGGCCGTCGTTTTTGCCTGCCGCCGAGGTATTCTCGCGTCTGGCCCGAGCGGATTCGGTGCGCTCGTCGCCGATTCACAACCGCTCTGGGCCGCAATCGTATGGTCGGTTCCGCTGATCGCCACTTCCGCCTTTGCCACCGACCGGTGGTGGCTCGGCCCTCTCGTGACCGCGTCGGCGCTACTGATCAGTGTGCTGTGCGTGCGTCACTGCGTCCGTAGATTCGGCGGACTCAACGGAGACGTTCTCGGATTCGCGCTCGAACTCACTGTGACGCTGACGGCCGTCGGCCTCACTCTCGGACTGTGATCCGACGTCGTGCGAGTAGGTGTCCTTGCGTACGAAGGTTGCCTCGCGGCCGAGATCTTCGTTTTCACCGACCTTCTCCTGATCGCGAATCGGGTCGCTGATGGAGCGCCCGCCGACCCCTTCGAGGTATCGGTCATCGCAGCGTCCGGCACGCCCGTAGTTGCGGCAGGTGGATTTTCGCTCGGGGTGCAGGAGGGGCATCACGACATCGATCACCTGGTTGTGCCGGGGTTCGACCTCGTGCCGTCCGAAGACCCTACGACGCGTTTGTCGCTGTGGGACAGAGAAATCGAGTTGATCCGTGCGTGCGAGGCGCGCGGCGTTCGGGTGTCGTCGGTCTGCGTCGGCGCGTATCTGCTGGGCGAAGCGGGACTGCTCGACGGACGCCGATGTACGACGTCGTGGCTGTACGGTGCGGACCTCGCGAGTCGTTACCCCGGTGCGACGGTTCGAACCGACTCGTTGATCGTCCAGGACGACGGCGTCACCACCACTGCGGCGTTCACTGCCGCGCTCGACCTCGCAACAGCACTCGTGCGCGAGCATCTCGGCGACAAGATTGCGCGAACGACTGCAAGAATTACTCTGGCGCCGGAAAATCGAACCAGTCAATCTCCGTACATCGTCGACTCGATGCTGCCCGTCAATCACACACAGTTCGCCGACGACGTCGGAAGTTGGTTGGTCGAACGGATGGCGGAGCCATACGACTTGGATCTGCTGTCGGATGCTTTTCACCTCAGCACCCGAACCATGCTTCGGAAGTTCAAGGACGAGACCGGGGAATCGCCGCGCAGTTATCTGCAGCGTGCACGGATCCGAAAAGCGAAACGGTTGTTGGAATCGACCGACTGGTCTCTCGGAAAGATCCTGGGGCACATCGGCTATCAGGATCCTGGAACCTTCCGTCGCCTGTTCACCGACCGCGTCGGCATCAGCCCGGCCGACTATCGAAAGCGATTCCGCAACGGCGGCGCCGGATAGGCCGTGCGTGGCGAGCCCGCCCGAAAACGTGGCGAACCGCCCTCTTCTGTAGTTGATCCCGCACCGAAAGACTTTGCAGAGGAATTACTTCGACTACTTGGGAGGGCTCATCGTGCCGAACCGAAGTATGACAAAAGATGATCCACTCGAAGACTTCGACCGTCGAACGATCACGATCGGCGCAGTGTCGAAGTCCGTGTACGTGGCCGGCACCGGTCCCGCAGTAATCGTCATGCCGGAAATGCCAGGCATCAGCCCCCATGTAGCGCGATTCGCCCGCTGGGTGCGCGACGCCGGTTTCACTGTCTTCGTTCCGTCACTGTTCGGGCGCGACGGAGCGGTCCCCACAGTGGACGAGGGGCTGACGGTGTTCAAGAGAGCCTGCGTCAGTGCGGAGTTCCGCGCCCTCGCTGTCGACGAACCGAGTCCGGCGGTCCGTTGGCTGCGTTCACTCGCCGCTTCGGCGCATGAGGAGTGCGGCGGTCCTGGCGTTGGCGTGATCGGGATGTGCTTCACCGGCAACTTCGCGTTGTCGATGATGCTCGAACCCTCGGTCATCGCGCCAGTTCTCGCCCAACCGTCGTTACCGCTCGATCGACCGGACGAAACCGACAGCGGGCCAGAAGAACTCGAAGCCGTGTGCTCGAGACTCGAGGCCGAAGACCTCACGGTGCTTGCATACCGGTTTCAAGGTGACCCGTTCTGCCGCGCACAGCGATTCGCGGCCTACTCGAAGGCCATGGGCGAGCGCTTTGTCGGGAAGGTATTGCCCGACGAAGCGGCCAACGCGACAACGTCACCATTCTTCGAACACGTCATTGCCAATCCACACAGCGTGGTGACGGCTCATCTCGTCGACGAGGCGGGATCGCCCACCACCGTCGCTCGAGACGAGATTCTGCAGTTCTTCCGCGAGCGGTTGCTCGCGGAACGAACCAGCGATCAGTGAAGCTTGGTCATCCAACCGTGGGTGTCGGCGAAGGTGCCGCGCTGAATGCCCGTGAGGGTGTCGCGCAGTGCCATCGTCACTTCACCCGGCTCGCCGTCGGCGATGGTGAACTCGCCCTCGGCGGACTTGACACGTCCGACGGGGGTGATGACTGCTGCTGTGCCGCAAGCGAAGACCTCGGTGATTTCACCGCTCTTGCACTTGGTGCGCCATTCGTCGGTGCTGATCTTGCGCTCCTCGACGGCGAAACCGGAATCGGCGGCAAGGGCGAGCAGCGAGTTGCGCGTGATGCCTGGCAGCAACGAACCGGACAGCGACGGCGTCACGAGGCGAGCGTCGGGGCCGGAGCCGAAGACGAAGAACAGGTTCATTCCACCCATTTCCTCGACGTACGTGCGCTCGATGGCGTCGAGCCAGACCACCTGGTCGCAACCCTCGTCGGCGGCTTGCGCCTGGGCGAGGAGCGAAGCGGCGTAGTTGCCGGCGAACTTGGCCGCGCCGGTACCGCCGGGGGCCGCGCGAACGTATTCGGTGGACAGCCACACACTGACCGGCTTGACGCCGCGCGGGAAGTACGCACCGGCGGGTGAGGCGATCAGCAGGTAGCGGTACTCGTCGGCGGGACGGACACCGAGTCCGGCTTCGGTGGAGAACATGAACGGACGAAGGTAGAGCGCGTCCTCACCGCCGGCTGCGGGAACCCACTCGAGATCGACGTCGATCAGTTCGGTGATGGAATCGATGAACATCTGCGACGGGAGCTCCGGCATGGCCAGACGGCGCGCAGATGCTGCGAAACGCTCGGCGTTGGCCTCGACGCGGAACGAGCTGATCTCGCCACCCGGCTGACGGTATGCCTTGAGGCCCTCGAAGATGGCCTGTCCGTAGTGCAAAACCATTGCGGCCGGATCGAGCTCGATGTTTCCGTACGGCAACACCTGGGCGTCGTGCCAGCCCTTGCCCGCGGTGTAGTCGATCGAGACCATGTGGTCGGTGAAGTGCCGCCCGAAGCCGGGCGCCGCCAAAATGTCACGGCGCTCGGCGTCGGACTTCGGGGACGAGCTCTGAACACGAACGAAATCGGCGGCACCTGTCATGGGCGCAATCCTATCGAACGTGAAAAAGCTCTCTACTTGGTGTTGGTCTCCACGAACGGAGGAGACACCACGACGCACCGAAGAGCACGACCACGGACGTCGACTTCGATCTCGTCGCCGGCCGAGACATTGGCACCGGAATCGAGGAGCGCCAACGCAATTCCCACTTTGAGCGAAGGCGAAAACGTCCCCGAGGTGGTCTCGCCGATTGCCTCGCCGTCACGCAGAACACCTAGGCCGGCACGAAGCACGCCGCGATCGAGAGCCTTGATCCCCCAGAGTTTGCGAGCCGGGCCGGCAGCCTTCTCGTCGGTCAAGGTCTCTTTGCCCCAGAATGTCGGCTTCTTCCAACCGATCGCCCATCCGCAGCGCGCTTCGAGCGGAGAAATCTCGAGCGAAAGCTCATGCCCGTGCAGCGGATAACCCATCTCGGTACGAAGAGTGTCACGGGCGCCGAGTCCGGCGGCCTGCCCACCCTCGGCGCGCACTGCCTCGAGAAGCGCACGGAACAACGGCTCGCTGTCCTCCCACCGCGGCAGGAGTTCGTAGCCGACCTCACCGGTGTAACCGCTGCGGCACACACGAACAGGCACGCCGTTCCATTCCGCATCTTCGTACGCCATGTACTCGATCTCGGTGGGAAGTCCCAGCGCCGTCAGAACCGCCACCGATTTCGGACCCTGCACAGCCAGCACACCGTAGGCACGATGCTGATCCTCGACGGTGATTCCGTCCGGTGCGAGGGCGACCATAGCCGCAACGACGTCCGCGGTATTGGCCGCGTTCGGGACGAGGAAGATCTCGTCGTCGCTGACGTAGTACGCGATGAGGTCGTCGATGACACCACCGGACTCGTTGCAGCACAACGTGTACTGAGCCTTACCCGGCCCGATCTTGTTCAGATCGTTGGTCAGTGCGGAGTTCACGAATTCCGCGGCGCCCGCGCCACGCACGACGGCCTTGCCGAGGTGACTGACGTCGAAGAGTCCGACATTCTCACGCACAGAGGTGTGTTCGGCCACGACGCCGGCGTACGAAACCGGCATCTGCCATCCCCCGAACGGCGCGAACGTCGCGCCGAGTTCGACGTGGACGGGGTGGATCGGGCCCTGCATCAGTTGTTCGTCGGTCATGGCCCACAACCTATCGGACTTCGCCGATCGAAACATGTCCGCAGCGAGAGCTCACCCGGCCGCGACGATCGCCCCGTCCGCAAACGGCAAAGGGCCTAACATCGACTCAGGCATCCGCCAGAACCGGACGCATCGCACACTCACCTCACAGGAGACACCTTGAGCACTCGCACAGCCCGATCGTTGGGACCCGACCTCGTTCTCGCCGGCACAGTCGCCAAGCGCGCAGAGATATTGGTCGTCGGTCTGACGTCGGGTCCGGACGGCCCCGAGATCGCACTCAGCGAAGGCATCGTCGCCGAAGACGTGCTCGCCGAGATCCTCGACAGCCTCATCGCCGTCGGCGCCACCGGCAAGCCCGAGCAGCTCACCCGCGTCCCGGCACCGAGCGCGCTGTCGGTCACCAGCGTCCTCGCCGTCGGACTCGGCTCCGCCGACAAGCTCGACAGTGAGCAGATCCGCAAGTCCGCGGGCGCTGCAGCGCGCTCACTGTCCGGCATCGACACCGTCGCAACCACGCTCTCGATCCTCGATCTCGGCGCAGCCGCCGAGGGATTTGCGTTGGGCGCGTACAGCTTCACCGAATTCAAGTCGTCCATGACGGCTCCCGGTCCTGATTCGCAGCCACTGGCCCGCGTCGAACTTCTGGTGCCCTCGCCGCGCACCAAGGAGACCAAGGCAACGCTGGCACGGTCGGCAGCGATCGCCGAGGCCGTCGCCACCGCACGCGAGTTCGTCAACACTCCCCCGAGCCACCTCTACCCCGCCGAGTTCGCCGCGCGCGCCAAGGCACTGGGCGTCGAGGCCGGGCTCACCGTCCAGGTGCTCGACGAGAAGGCACTCGAGAAGGGTGGCTACGGCGGAATCATCGGCGTCGGCAAGGGCTCGTCACGCCAGCCTCGTCTCGTCCGCCTCGAATACGCGTCGAAGAAGCGTGGCGCCCGCAAGGTCGCACTGGTGGGTAAGGGCATCACCTTCGACACCGGCGGAATCTCCATCAAGCCCGCCGCCGGGATGGAGAACATGACCTCGGACATGGGCGGCGCCGCAGCCGTCATCTCCACCGTCGTGCTTGCCGCCAAGCTCGGTCTGCCCGTCAACGTCGTCGCATACGTCCCGATGGCCGAGAACATGCCGTCCGCGACCGCCCAACGTCCCGGCGACGTGCTGACCCAGTACGGCGGAATCACCATCGAGGTCGTCAACACCGACGCCGAGGGCCGTTTGATCCTGGCCGACGCGATGGTTCGCGCGGGTGAGGACAACCCCGACTACATGATCGACACCGCAACCCTCACCGGTGCGCAGATGGTGGCGCTCGGCAACCGCACCCCCGGCGTCATGGGCACGGACGAGTTCCGTGACCGCGTCGCCTCCATCTCGCAGAGCGTCGGCGAGAACGGTTGGGCCATGCCGCTGCCCGAGGAACTGCGCGGAGATCTCGACTCCAAGGTCGCCGACATGGCCAATGTCACCCCGCACCGCTGGGGCGGCATGCTGGTCGCCGCTCACTACCTCAAGGAATTCGTTCCCGAGGGTGTCCAGTGGGCGCACATCGACGTCGCGGGTCCGGCGTACAACACGTCAGGGCCGTGGGGTTACACCGGCAAGGGCGGCACCGGCGTTCCGGTTCGCACGATGATCTCGGTCCTGGAGGACATCGCGGTCAACGGCTGACCACTTGCTGTGCGCCTTTATTAACCCCCCGCGGTTAATAAAGGCGCACAGCAGTTCAGGCGCCGTCGCGCAATTCCTGCTCTCGTGCCCGCTTGCGTTCGATTCGCTTACGCTCGTCATGATCACGCATACGCTGCGGATATCCCGTTTTTCTGACGTCGTAGACAGGGATCTTCAAGTCCTGTCCCAATTTGCGGGCACCACGCTCGCCGCCGACACGACGACGAGTCCACTCCCCGTCCTTCGCGACGAGGACAACGGTCACCTCGGTCACCGTCGTCTGCGGTTCCACATAGGCCTCGACGCCTTCGTGCGAGTGCGCCCAATTCGCCAGATGATCCGCATCACTCTGCGCTGCGGCCTGAGCCGCACTCGGCGGACGCTTGAAACGATCGAACAGTCCCACGGTCGTACCCTCCTCGGTACCGACGCCGCGGATGCACCCCGGCGATATGTCAAGTTTGCCAGGCGATGTCCGTTGTGCCTGCGCACGACATACCGTTTGGTCCGCTTACGACGTTACAGCCGGACCCCCAACGCATACCTACTCGCCAGTAGCCGACACACCCGAAACGGACGGCATCCCCCTCATCGGACACGCCCGGCGTATCAATGGAAAGATGAACGACGGTGACGCCGCGCCCGCGCGTCGACATCGGCAAAATAGCTACAAGTAGCCGCACGTCGCGCGCCACTCGAGCACAATGCATTACGACCACAAGTCGACAAAATTCAACAACCCGAACACAACTGTCGAGGAGTCAAAAGACATGGCCTTCTCCGTCCAGATGCCAGCCCTAGGTGAGAGCGTCACCGAGGGAACTGTCACACGGTGGCTCAAGCAGGAAGGAGACACGGTCGAAGTCGACGAACCCTTGCTCGAAGTCTCCACGGACAAGGTCGACACCGAGATTCCGTCTCCCGTCGCCGGCGTCCTGACCAAGATCGTCGCGCAGGAAGACGACACCGTGGAAATCGGTGGCGAGCTCGCCCAGATCGGTGAAGCCGGCGAAGCCGCAGCACCCGAGGCAGAGGCACCCGCCCCCGCCGCAGAGGAAGCTCCCGCCGAGGAAGCCCCGGCTGCCGAAGCTCCCGCCGAAGAAGCTCCCGCCGCCGAGGCACCCGCTGCTTCCGGCGGTTCCGCTGAAGGCACCGCCGTGACGATGCCCGCCCTCGGCGAATCCGTCACCGAAGGCACCGTCACCCGCTGGCTCAAGGCCGTCGGCGACGAGGTTGCCGTCGACGAGGCGCTGCTCGAAGTCTCGACCGACAAGGTCGACACCGAAATCCCGTCCCCCGTCGCCGGAATCCTGCTCGAGATCAATGCGCAGGAAGACGACACCGTCGAGATCGGTGGCCAGCTGGCCGTCGTCGGATCCGGCGCACCCGCCGCGGCTCCGGCACCCAAGGCCGCACCCGCAGCACCGGCCGCTCCGCCGGCACCCAAGGCTGAAGCACCCAAGGCAGAAGCACCGAAGGCTGAAGCACCCAAGGCCGAGGCACCCAAGCCTGCTGCCGCACCAGCCGCACCCGCTCCGAAGCCTGCTGCAGCTCCCGCACCGGCGGCCGCACCCGCAGCTTCCGGCGACAGCAGCCCGTACGTCACCCCGCTCGTGCGCAAGCTCGCCACGGACAACGGCGTCGACCTCGCGACCGTCACCGGCACCGGCGTCGGCGGCCGCATCCGCAAGCAGGATGTGCTCGCCGCTGCGGAGGCCAAGAAGGCTCCCGCCGCCGCTGCTCCTGCTGCAGCACCCGCGGCCGCACCGGCCGCCACCGCAGCCGCAGGCGTCCGACCGGAACTGGCACACCTGCGCGGAACCACGCAGAAGGCCAACCGTATTCGGCAGATCACGGCCACCAAGACGCGTGAATCGCTGCAGAACACCGCTCAGCTCACGCAGACCTTCGAGGTGGACGTCACCAAGATCGTCGCCCTGCGGGCCCGTGCCAAGGCCGGCTTCATCGAGCGCGAAGGCGTCAACCTGACGTTCCTTCCGTTCTTCGCCAAGGCAGTCGTCGAGGCGCTGAAGTCGCACCCGAACATCAACGCCAGTTACGACGAGGCTGCCAAGCAGATCACCTACTACGACGCTGAGCACCTCGGCATCGCAGTGGACACCGATCAGGGCTTGCTCTCCCCCGTCATCCACAACGCCGGCGATCTCGGCCTTGCCGGTTTGGCTCGCGCCATCGCCGACATCGCGAAGCGTGCACGCTCGGGTGGCCTGAAGCCGGACGAGCTCTCGGGTGGAACCTTCACCATCACCAACATCGGCAGCCAGGGCGCGCTGTTCGACACCCCGATCCTGGTACCGCCGCAGGCGGCCATGCTCGGAACCGGCGCGATCGTCAAGCGCCCGATGGTGGTCACCGACGAGAACGGCAACGAGTCCATCGGCGTTCGCTCGATGATCTACTTGCCGCTGACCTACGATCACCGTCTGGTCGACGGCGCCGACGCCGGCCGATTCCTCACCACTGTGAAGCAGCGGTTGGAAGAAGCCTCGTTCGAAGCTGATCTGGGCCTGTAAGCAACTGCTCGGCCGGCCGGGGCGTCATCTCCATCAGGAGGTGGCGCCCCGGCTTTTTCAGTACGGTCGGATATACACGGTCGGATATCGAAGCAGGCTGAATCGAAGGAGGCTTTCCGAATGCGAGTAGTCATCGCCGGCTCGTCCGGTTTGATCGGAACGGCCTTGGTGTCATCGTTGCGCTCCGACAACCACGACGTCGTACGTCTCGTGCGACGCTCGACCGCTGGACCCGACGAATCGCGTTGGGACCCGGACCAGGACCGTCTGGACCTCTCCGTCCTACAGGGCGCTGACGCCGTCGTGAACCTCTGCGGCGTCGGCATCGGCGACAAACGGTGGTCGGGTTCCTACAAGCAGGCGATCCGTGACAGCCGCATCGTCGCGACCGATGTCCTGGCCGAAGCTGTCGCAAGTCAGAAGGTTCCCGTACTCGCCAACGCGAGCGCCGTCGGCTACTACGGCGACACCGGCGACAAGATCGTCGACGAGGATTCGCCGGCAGGCACCGACTTTCTCGCCACGACGTGTCGCGATTGGGAAATTGCCACCGAGCCCGCACGCAAGGCGGGAGCCCGCGTGGTCAATCTGCGCTCGGGCGTCGTGATTTCACCCCACGGCGGCATGCTCGGTCGGCTTCGGCGCCTTTATTCGTTCGGTCTCGGTGGGCGATTGGGCAACGGTCGCCAGTACTTTCCGTGGATCTCACTCGAGGACGAGTGCGACGCGATCAAGTTCGCGCTCACGAATTCCGAAATCTCCGGTCCCGTCAACCTGACCGGTCCGGCACCTGTCACCAACGCCCAGTTCAACGACGCATTGTCCCGTGCGGTCCACCGACCGGCTCCCTGGATCGTTCCCGGGTTCGCACTCGAAGCGTTGATCGGAGAATTCGCCAAGAGTGGCATCCTCGGTGGCCAGCGCGCCATTCCCGCGGCCTTGGAAAAGGCGGGATTCTCCTTCCGCCACAACACGATCGGCGAAGCGCTGGCGGCCGCACTCGGATGATTCCGAAGTCGGGCGTAATCTCTACGTCCATGAGCAGCGCTGACGTTTCCGCCCGGTTCTCGAAACTGCCGATCACCGTCGAGCAACTCGGTTTGACTGACTACAACGCCGCGTGGGACCGCCAGCGTGAGCTCGCGGCAGCGCGGGCAGACGACATCGGACCGGACACGCTACTGCTCCTCGAACACCCGCCGGTGTACACGGCAGGACGACGCACGGAACCCGAAGACCGTCCCGTCGACGGCACACCTGTCATCGACGTCGACCGCGGCGGGAAGATCACCTGGCACGGCCCCGGCCAGCTGGTCGGATATCCGATCGTGAAACTGGCCGAGCCGATCGACGTGGTGCGGTATGTCCGACGCATCGAGGAAGCACTGATCACGGTGTGCACGGACCTCGGGCTGAATTGCGGGCGCATCGACGGCCGCTCCGGCGTCTGGCTGCCCGCCGAACTCGCAAACGGGCAATGGAAGCCCGAGCGCAAGGTTTCTGCCATCGGCGTGCGCGTCCAACGGGGCGTGGCACTGCACGGCTTCTCCCTGAACTGCAATTCGGTCCTGACCGGATTCGACAACATCATTCCCTGCGGCATCCGTGACGCCGGGGTGACGACGCTGTCGGACGAACTCGGTCGCGACGTCACCGTGGACGAAGTCACTCCCGCTGTGACCGAGGCAGTGATCGCTGCTCTCGACGGAACCATGCCCGTCACCGAACGGAACGTCGAGCGCGTCACCTTCGAAAGCGCCTCGCCTACTCCGACTTTTACTACCGTTCAGTACAGCTGACGGGCTCGCCCGAACCCCGTTGCAGTAATCACCGGGCGTAGGATCACTGTCGTGACTATCGCCCCAGAAGGACGTAAGCTGCTCCGTCTCGAGATCCGAAACGCGGAGACGCCCATCGAACGCAAACCCAACTGGATCAAGACCCGCGCAAAGATGGGCCCCGAGTACACGGAGCTCAAGGGCCTGGTCAAGCGTGAAGGTTTGCACACCGTCTGCGAGGAAGCAGGCTGCCCCAACATCTACGAGTGCTGGGAAGACCGCGAAGCCACATTCCTGATCGGCGGCGAGCAGTGCACACGCCGCTGCGACTTCTGCCAGATCGACACCGGCAAGCCCGAAGCCCTCGACCGCGACGAGCCCCGTCGCGTCGCGGAAAGCGTTCAGGCCATGGGGCTTCGGTACTCCACGATCACCGGCGTCGCCCGCGACGACCTCCCCGACGGCGGCGCCTGGCTCTATGCCGAGACCGTCCGCAAGATCCACGAACTCAACCCGGGCACCGGCGTCGAGAACCTGGTTCCGGACTTCAACGGCAAGCCGGAACTGCTCGACGAGGTCTTCGCCTCACGCCCCGAGGTGCTCGCACACAACCTCGAGACCGTCCCCCGCATCTTCAAGCGGATCCGTCCGGCATTCCGGTACCAGCGCAGCCTCGACGTCATCACCGCAGCACGCGACTACGGACTGGTCACCAAGTCCAACCTGATCCTCGGTATGGGCGAAACCCCTGAAGAGGTCACCGAGGCGATGGCAGATCTCCACGCCGCCGGTTGCGACATCCTCACCATCACCCAGTACCTGCGCCCCTCGCCCCGGCACCACCCCGTCGAGCGGTGGGTCAAGCCCGAGGAGTTCGTCGCACACTCCAAGGCTGCAGAAGAGATGGGCTTCGCCGGCGTCATGGCCGGTCCGTTGGTTCGCTCGTCGTACCGCGCCGGCCGCCTGTATGCGCAGGCCATGGCACATCACGGCCGTGAACTTCCCGAGGCGCAGCGTCATCTGACCGAGGGCGGAGACGCTTCCCAGGAAGCCAGCTCACTCATGGCGCGCCTGAATCGCTGATCCACTTTTTGCTGTGCGCCTTTATTAACCGCGGGCGGTTAGTAAAGGCGCACAGCAATGGACGTATCCTGGGTACATGGCGAACGGCAGCAAATCCGGTAAGGGCAAACCCACCAAAGAGGCAAAGGCTGCAGCGAAGGCTGCCCGCAAGCAGGCTTCCAAGGAACGTAGAACTCAGCTCTGGCAGGCATTCCAGATGCAGCGCAAGGACGACAAGCTCCTCCTTCCGCTGATGATCGGCACCCTCGTCGGTGCTGCTCTGGTCTTCTTCCTGGTCGGTCTCATCTGGGGCCTTCAGTGGTTCCTGCTGCCGATCGGCATCGTTCTCGGTCTCCTCGGCGCCTTCATCATCTTCGGTCGCCGCGTCCAGAAATCGGTGTACAAGAAGGCTGAAGGCCAGGCCGGTGCCGCTGCGTGGGCACTCGACAACATGCAGGGCGCGTGGCGCGTCACGAATGCCGTCGCCGGCACCACCCAGCTCGACGCCGTTCACCGCGTCGTCGGACGGCCGGGTGTCATCCTCGTCGCCGAGGGTTCGCCGCAACGCGTCAAGGGCCTCCTCGCGCAGGAGAAGAAGAAGACTGCCCGCCTCATCGGCGACACCCCGATCTACGACATCATCATCGGCAACGACGAGGGCCAGGTTCCGCTCTCGCAGCTCCAGCGCTACTTGAACAAGTTGCCCCGCAACATCGACACCAAGCGCATGGACAACATCGAAGGGCGCCTCGCTGCGCTCAGCGCACGCGGCGGCGGAGCAGCGCTTCCCAAGGGCCCGATGCCCGGAGGCGCGAAGATGAAGGGAATGCAGCGAACCATTCGTCGTCGCTGACACTCCCCCACAGCAAAACGAAAGACCCGGGCCCATACGGACCCGGGTCTTTCTTCGTTCGAGAAGTTTGTGTCAGCGCGACTTCACGAGCAAAGTGCCGGTCGCGCGGTCCTGCATACCGCGACCGTCGATGTCGGTGATGGTCGCGGGAATGACGAACACCAACAGCGCCTGACGCCCCAACGCGCGCACGAAGCCCACTCGGATCGGGCCTTCGATTCGCGCAACCTGAAGTCCGAGGACGAACTGCCCCGGGGTGAAGTTGAACAGCGCCACGGTGACGACACCGACGGCGAACCACACCATCAGTGTGACCGTCGAGGTCATACCGTCGAAGAAGTCTCCGGTGATGAGCGAGGCCACTCCCACGGCCATGACCCAATCCACCAACAGTGCGGCGATACGACGGCCCGAACCGACCAGCGAACCCGGCCCCTCCTGAGGGAAACCGAGGAACTCGCCACGGTACGACTGCTCACGGCCGTCCGTGCTCTTCGGCAAAGCTGCTTGCGGCCCAGAGAGCCAAGTTCCGGTGATACGTGCCATGCTGTCCAGGATAGGCGTCGCAGCACCGTAGTCCAGATTTGCCGGGTTTTAACTGTGTGGCCGGTCACATGGACTTCGGAAAACCCCAGGATGCTGCGACGCGTAACACTGCCGAAACAAAGGGTTGACGAGCGGGCAACACCAGCTCCCTACCGTCTGCCTCGACGGATTCAACCGACATCACTTGGCTGAAGCGACTTAAGGAGCACAAGCGTGGCGTTCACCACGGCCGAAGAGGTCATCAAGTACATCGCGGACGAGAACATCGAGTACGTCGACATTCGGTTCAGCGACCTGCCCGGCGTCCAGCAGCACTTCTCGATCCCGGCGTCTGCTTTCAACCAGGACGTATTCGAGGACGGCCTCGCATTCGACGGATCTTCGGTCCGCGGATTCCAGTCGATCCACGAGTCCGACATGATGTTGCTTCCCGACGTCACCACGGCGCAGATCGACCCCTTCCGCAAGGCGAAGACCCTCAACATCAACTTCTTCGTGCACGACCCGTTCACCCGTGAGTCCTACAGCCGCGACCCGCGCAACGTTGCCCGCAAGGCCGAGGAGTACTTGGTCAGCACCGGCATCGCGGACACCGCATTCTTCGGCGCCGAGGCCGAGTTCTACATCTTCGACTCGGTTCGTTACGACTCCGGCATGAACTCCGCGTTCTACGAGCTGGATTCGGTTTCCGGTTCCTGGAACACCGGCGCTGAGACCAACGCCGACGGCTCCCCCAACCTCGGCTACAAGGTTCGCGCCAAGGGTGGCTACTTCCCCGTCGCTCCGTACGACCACTACGTGGACCTGCGCGACGAAATCTCCACCAACCTGACCAACGCGGGCTTCGAGCTCGAGCGCGGCCATCACGAGGTCGGTACCGGCGGACAGCAGGAGATCAACTACAAGTTCAACACGCTGCTCGCAGCGGCTGACGACCTGCAGCTGTTCAAGTACATCGTCAAGAACACCTGCTGGCAGCACGGCAAGTCCGCGACCTTCATGCCGAAGCCGCTCTTCGGTGACAACGGCTCGGGCATGCACGTCCACCAGTCCCTGTGGAAGGACGGCAAGCCCCTCTTCCACGACGAGTCCGGCTACGCAGGCCTCTCGGACATGGCTCGCCACTACATCGGCGGCATCCTGCACCACGCTCCGTCGCTGTTGGCCTTCACCAACCCGACGATCAACTCGTACCACCGTCTGGTGCCGGGCTACGAAGCCCCCATCAACCTCGTGTACAGCCAGCGCAACCGCTCGGCAGCTGTCCGTATCCCGATCACGGGCAACAACCCGAAGGCAAAGCGTCTCGAGTTCCGCGCACCCGACTCCTCGGGTAACCCGTACCTCAACTTCGCTGCACAGATGATGGCCGGCCTGGACGGCATCAAGAACAAGATCGAGCCGATGGCTCCGGTCGACAAGGACCTCTACGAGCTTCCCCCGGAGGAGGCTCGCAACATCCCGCAGGCTCCGACCAGCCTCGAGACGGTCATCAACCGCCTCGAAGCCGATCACGAGTACCTGACCGAGGGTGGCGTCTTCACCACCGACCTGATCGAGACCTGGATCTCGCTCAAGCGCGAGCAGGAAATCGCTCCGGTCAACCTGCGTCCGCACCCGTACGAGTTCGAGCTCTACTACGACGTGTGATCCGCATCCTGACGTAAGTCAGACCTGCGAGTACCGAGTCCACCCGTCCCGCTTCTGCGGGGCGGGTGGACTTGTTTCGGTCCGAGGGAAACCCCTCGGACAGATGATGACCGGCCTTCATACCGGACGCGGTCGAATCGCGGATCAGCCGCGAGCACGTTCGCCGATGGCCGCATTGTTGACGATATGGGCGATTCGACCTGCCCGTGTTGCGTCTCGAGCGGCACAGACTATCCACCAAAGCATCTGTTTGCGGGCGCTGGGCGGAAAACTGTCCCAGTTGCTTCGCGCTTGCTGTGAACGACGGTCGAAAACTAGTCCACCCCCGACGGACGAAAACCAGACCACGACGATGTATTCATTGTGCCGCGTTATCTGCCCTCACGGACGGCAACGTATCGATCCCGGTGTCCTTGAGGCGATAACTCGATCCTTTCAATGTCAAAACCTCTGCGTGATGGACGATCCGGTCGATCATCGCGGCCGCAACCACCTGATCGCCGAACACGTCACCCCACCGGCCGAACGGCAGATTCGACGTCAAAATCAGCGAAGCATGCTCATATCGACTCGACACCAACTGGAAAAACAAGTTCGCGGCGTCCTGCTCGAACGGGATGTAACCGACCTCATCAACGATGATCAACCCGATCCGTCGCAACTTCACCAACTCCGCCGGCAGCTTTCCCGCAGAATGCGCAGCCTTGAGCTTGCCCACCCAATCGACCGCCGTCGCAAATGCAACCCGATGTCCGGACTGTGCCGCCTTGATTCCCAACCCGATTGCCAGATGCGTTTTGCCGGTCCCCGGAGGACCCAACAGCACCACATTGCGCGCTTGCGTCAAGAACACCCCGGTACCCAGATGTGCCACCGTTTCCCTGCTGAGTGATGGCTGATAGTCGAAGTTAAACTCCTCCAACGATTTCCGTGTCGGGAATCCGGCCGACCGGATTCTGGTCTGTGAGCCAGACGATTCCCTAGCAGTGACTTCACGCGACAGCACCGCGGCGAGGTAGTCCTCGTGGCTCCATCCGTCGCTGCGGGCCTGCTCCGCCAGCCGTGCTGCCGATTCTCGAATGCGCGGCGCCTTCAATGCCTGAGCGTAGTGCTCGATGTCCTTGAGCGAATCCGTATCGGCCATCACAACACCGTCTCATCATTAAATGATGCGGCGCAACGAAACTCGACTCCGAACGCGCGGTCGTAATCGCCCAGATCCCGGATCAACTGGTCCGCCTCGGCGGAAGTAGGTGTCGGGTTCTGGAACTGCTCTCGCAACCTGGCGGCTGATTCCACATGCAGTGGATCGGTGACCGTCAGCCCCCGTGACCATCGCCGATCATGTTCGGCAAGCACTCGACCTTCCCGGGTCACTGCAACCCTACGCAGGTCGGCCGCAACATCGACCATGTGTCCGATCGCCGACGGATCCACCGAATAATCGTTTCCGAGGACCCGAACGTAGTAGTCCCGCGGCAGACGAATTTGCGAGCATGCGACGGTTGGCGGCGGAACCGCCGGCAACGACAACATTGCCGAGGTATCGACAGACACCAAATCTATTGGGCGACCACCGATCCGGCGTACAACCCGAGAATTCGCAATCGGGAGCCACTCCGCCAGCTGTGTGTTGAAGTCGTCGGGTGAACAAAACGTTCGACCGGGCATGAACGAGGTTTCCAGAAACTGGTTTGCACGTTCGACGATGCCCTTGGACTCGGGGTCGAACGGTTTGAGCTGGATCAGCGTCGTGGCGACCGTTCCGACGAATGCGGTCACCGGATCCGTCAGCCGGCCACGGCGGCCGATCCCGGATTCGTTGTCCCACCACAGACGGTGAGGGATCGCACCGAGATCATGTGAAAGCAAATGCCACATGCCGGCAACCAGGTCCATCGTGACCCGACTGGGCAACATCATCGCGGTGATGAACCGCGAAAATGCGGCAACCATCACCAGCACCGGCGGGGAACCGGACTGACCACCGCCGAGCGGAATCGACGCCGGCGGAAACCACAGATCGCACTGCACAACCTCCCCAGGATCGTGAACGAGGCGATCCGCCGGGTCCGCCGGCGCGTATTCAGGTCTGATCGCCCGGATTCGTTCACGCAACCAACTGATCGACCCGCTCCACCCGATCCGTTCGGCGATCACCGTTGCCGGCATCATCGGATGCTGTGAGAGCAGTGCCCGGATTTTCGGTTCCACGGTGCTGATCGCGGATTCGACGGGTGGTCGTTGATACTTCGGTGGTCCGTCGCTGGCCAGAGCGTTGGTGACGGTGTCACGGGCGACACCGAGTTTGGTGGCGATGGCACGTTTGGACAGCTTTTCGCTGTGGTGGAGGTGCCTGATCAATGCCCAGTCTTCCATGGAGATCACCCATTCGATCTTGGTTGGGTGGTCTAGTTTTGGACCGTCGTTTCTGGACTACTTTTCAACCGTCGTCAACACTTGCGGGTCCCGGTCCAGCGCCGCCTGCAAGTCAGATGGTTCCTCGAGGTCTTCGACTTGGTCGAGAATCGTCCACCAACCAGTGGATTTCGCGGCAGCAATGGCACCACGACCAGCAGCGGTCATAAGGCCACGCGCCTCCATATCCGCTGCGCGTTCGCGGTTGAGACGGGTCCAGGAACTCTTGCGTCTACGAGGCGTGAACAGTTGCAAATTGCGCTCTTCGTCGAAGATGGTGTTGGTGGAATCGATCCAACCAAAGCAGATGGCTTCCTCAACGGCCTGAGGGTAGGGGCAGCGTGGTCGGCTGGTGGTGGCGCGCCAAGAGCACAACCACACACCTCGGCCTGACGTGTGATTGTCCGTCAGCCAAGTTCGCCACTGGTCCCGAGTCTCGGCGTGGATGATCGGGTAGTCGAACTTCCACGTCGGGGGGTGGATGGAAGCCGGCGATGATTTCGAATTGGTCACTTACTCTCCAAGCTCACAGGGGAACGGATACGTGTCTCGATAGACGAGGGGCCCGCGCAGGGAACACGTCCCCGCGGCAACCTGGACATGAATGGTCTTGTCGCACAATCCTCTTCTGACTGTCATGGTGGCGAGACCCTGAGGTGAAGGGCGAGCCGACTGACGGTGTCGGCAAGCTCGGTTGGTTCGATGACGACCACTGGGGCGGTGAGCGCAATGCGCGCAACCGTCATGGCGAGCCTGCCGAGATCTTCGCTGCGGATCTCGACAAGGCAGCGTTCCGCTGCCACCTCGATCGGTGTGTGGTCAATCCATCTCAGTACGCCCTCGAGGTCGGCGAACGTAGCTTCGATGGCGAGTTTTGCATCGTGGTGACGGGGTGGCGAGCCGACTGATCTCGCGACGAAGCCTGCCGCGTCACCGCCCGGGATCTCGCGTGGCGTGAAATGACTGCCTGCCAGCCAGGGCTCCGAGAGCCGGTCCAGTCGAAATGTTCGCCAATCCGCACGATGGTGGTCCCATGCTACGAGGTACCAACGACGTCCCGCCGTGACAAGGCGGTGCGGCTCGACGAGCCGTCTGCTGCTCTCGCCATCACCTCGCCGGTAGTCGAAACGAACGTGCTCGTGGTCGCGACATGCCGCAGCGAGCACACTGAGCGCTTCGGGGTCGACGATGTCGTCTTCTGCCCGCCGCATGGAACTGACGCTCGAATGCAGTGCCGACACACGTCGGCGTAGTCGATGGGGCAGGAGTGCTTCGATCTTGGTCAGCGCGCTCAGCGATGTTTCTTCGATGCCTCCGATGGCGGCCTCGGCGGCGTAGCGCAGTCCGACGGCTACCGCCACGGACTCGTCATCGTCGAGGATCAGGGGCGGCACGTGTGTCCCCGTTGCAAGTCGGTAGCCCCCGTACTTTCCGGACGTGGAATCGACCGGATAACCGAGGTCGCGTAGGCGATCGATGTCGCGGCGCACCGTCCGCTGCGTGACATCGAGTCGTGCGGCAAGTTCGGCACAGTGCCAGAAGCGATGGGTCTGAAGGAGCGAGAGCAATTGCAGTGCTCGGCCTGTGGGATCGTTCCGCATTTCTTCAGATTGCCAGCGATCTAGGACTTTATGTGTCCACGATGCTCCCTAACGTCGGAGCAACCGGTCGATCCAGACACGAGATCGGTACTCAACTCAAAGGAGCATCCGTGAATCCATCCGACTTCCCCAGGCCCGTCCTCATCCAAGTCAACGGCGTGGAACTCGAAGTCTTCGAAGCAGGGCGAGACAATGCCGGGAATCCCATCGTGCTGTGTCACGGATGGCCAGAGCACGCCTATTCCTGGCGATACCAGGTGCCCGCCCTTGTCGAGGCGGGCTACCACGTCATCGTCCCGAACCAACGCGGCTACGGCAATTCATCACGTCCGACCGAAGTGACGGACTATGACATTGAACATTTGGCGGGTGATCTCATCGCACTTCTCGATCACTACGGCTACGAAGATGCCACCTTTGTCGGTCACGATTGGGGTGCCTTTGTCGTGTGGGGCCTGACCCTGTTGCACCCGGACCGGGTAAACAAAGTGATCAACCTGAGCCTGCCCTACCAGGATCGCGGAGAGCAGCCCTGGATTGAGTTCATGGAAGCCGTGCTTGGCGGTGATTTCTACTTCGTCCATTTCAATCGACAGCCGGGCGTCGCGGACGCGGTGTTCGAAGACAACACATTCCGGTTCCTCCGCAACCTGTACCGGAAGAACGAACCCCTCAGGGAGCCTCAGCCGGGTATGGCGCTGATCGATCTCGCCAGAGCAGAGACACCACTCGGTGAGCCTCTGATGAGCGATAGCGAATTGGCCGTTTTCGTCTCCGCCTTCGAATCGACAGGATTCACGGGCAGTGTGAACTGGTACAGGAACCTTGACCGCAACTGGCATTTGCTGGCGGAGGTGGACCCGATTATCCAACAGCCCGCACTCATGATCTACGGCGACCGTGACGCGATCGCGAGGGCTGAGAACTTGACAGAGTTCGTGCCCAATGTGGAAGTAGTCAATCTCGACTGCGGTCACTGGATCCAGCAAGAAAGACCCGAAGAGACCAACCAAGCGATCTTGAACTGGCTGAAGCGGCAGGATGCCACATAGTTTCAAGGCTAGGTGCGGGTCTCAGTGAAAATGTCAGTCTCATTCAAGTCCGATAGGGGGCGTGATCCGGACCCACCTTGTGTGTATCAAGCGGATTGCTGAGCTCGGATGTGGACGAGTCGGTAAGAGTCGGTGGCGGTTTCGATGATGTTGCCGCCGCAAGGTGAGCCGATCCACGATGGCGGCGCAAAGTCGTGGTTCGGTGAACGTTGTCGTCCAGCCGGAGAACGACGCGTCGGAGGCGATGGCGACGGAGTTCTTTTCCTCCCGTTCGGTCAACACCTGAAAAAGCAGCTCGGCGCCTCGTTTGTCGAGTTCCATGTAACCGAGTTCGTCGATGCCGAGCAGATCCACTCGGCCGTAGCGGGCGGTCCCGACCACCCACTGCCAGTTGGCCCAGGCCCAACCAGTTCCGGCATGGCCTGGATGGACGTTGTCGCCTGCTGCATCGACAAGAGCCTCTCGCCACAATTCAAATCGCCTCTGATCCAACAAGTTACCGGGCTCCGGAAACGCGTCTACCTCTCCGGGTCCACTTTCGAGAATTAACGAGAGCGTCGGAAAACAAGCCATGCACTCAACCCGGCGATAGGCACAAGCCAAATCCCGAAAAAGAAGGCGACTGCTCGCCACACACCAATTCGCCGGGACACGGAAACCACATCGGCTGTTCCGACAAGGCACACGGAAATCCATATCAAGGCGAGAGTGAATCCGCCGACGTACAGAAGAACGAACGCCCCAAATCCGTCCATACAGTCCATTCCACTGTCGGCGCAGTCCTGAAGCCCCGCCGCACCGAGTAGAGAAATGTTCACAGTGGCGATGCTACGGACCAGGGCGTCCCGAACTTCCGAACGACCCGGCGGATTCGGCAATGCGAACGCCGGTCAGCCCGTACAAAGTAGAAGCCCCACCCCCGTGGGGAGGGCGGGGCTTCATTCGATCCGGCGCTCACGCACAGTGGGAGGGTGGTGGACATGCCGGACCGACGACACGGCAGGGAGTCAAGCTGCCGCGCCCAAGCGCTGACCTGAAGGAATGCGCCTGAGATTGTGGTTACGAGAACCATCAAACCAGACAAACTGGACGCATGTTCAGGAATCGAAAGATTCGACCCCGCGCGTCAGAAAAGATCTCACTGCACCCGATAGGTTTCGCTACGGCCAGGATCAACCAACCGCCGCATGATCTCGTACGCACGGTCCGGATCCGTGTACGGCGGAATCATCATCAGAACGAGTTGACGACCATAGATGTCGTCGAGATACATCAAATCGTGAGGCTGGCCAGGGTACGGACCCCGCACTTCCAGTCCGTCGACCTCGTCGATACGACGCTGCGCGCTGCTGATCGTGTTCCAGTCGAACGCAACCCGCGCGATCGGCCCCAACCTCAGCGAAAGTGCGGATATCAGATCGTGAAGCTCCGCCGTGACGTTGGTGGTCCATGGGAACCACGCGCCGTCTACCGATGCCTTGACGGCGCCTTGACCACGAAGCAGGAACCGCGGAGTCCGCGTCGGCGACGGGAAAGGTTGCCCGACATGGCGCTGCGGCGCTTCCATTGCATAGTCGAGAGTGCTGATGTGCGCCATGACGAGGCTCCTTAACGGAGGATTCGTGGAACCGTCAGGCAGAGGCGCCCGGTCGTGGGTTCCATACTTTCAGGCTACTCCGCTGCGCAATCCCGACTACGCATCGACGGAAATGATCACGCCGGTGTCGCCATACGGGAACGGACCATTACCGATGTGACCGAGGGTGTTGAAGAATTTCGAAATCGGCACCATCACACCGTATTTCGCGTTCACTTTGCTGCGGATCTCGTCGAATTCAGGTCCGCCGCTCACCAAGTGAGCGGTCCCGGCAACCAGCAAAGAGCCGTCGGCAACCTTTCCGTGGTTGTTGCACGGCACGACGGTGACGCGTGGGTTGTTCCGCAGCCGCTTGGCCTTACCCGATTTCGAGGAAGTCCAGAACCCGATACGTCCGTCCGGCAATTGGCGTATGCCTCCACAAACTCCACGACCATGCACACGAATGAATTTTCTATGCCTCGCGCGTTTCGAAACGGACAATTATCCGGACGAAGATGAACAACAGGTGCCGAGTGATGGAAATGTCGCGGAACGACCACGTCTCAGGTCGATTTGTGGCCCGCAGGTGTTGGAACATGACTTCTCGTGAATGCGGAACTCATCGTTCTCCTCGTCGTCGTCGTAACCGCTCTGGGGTTCGACTTCACCAACGGTTTTCATGACACTGGCAACGCTATGGCCACGTCGATTGCAACCGGCGCCCTCAAGCCCAAGGTGGCAGTCGCTCTGTCTGCTTCCTTGAACCTGGTCGGAGCTTTCCTCTCGGTAGAGGTTGCTGCCACCGTGGCCAAGGGCGTGGTGAACCTCGGAAATGTGGGTGGCCAAGCGCTGCTCACCATCGTCTTCGCCGGCCTTGTCGGCGGCATCATCTGGAACCTGGCAACGTGGTTGCTCGGCATCCCCTCGAGTTCCTCACACGCACTGTTCGGCGGCCTGATCGGCGCCGCCATCGCGTCCCTCGGAATGAGCGGTGTCGCCTGGAGCGGCGTGCTCAGCAAGGTTGTCATCCCCGCAGTTGTCGCTCCCGTCGTAGCCGGCTTGGTTGCAGCGGCCGGAACCTGGCTCATCTACCGCATCACCTCCAACGTCGGTGAGGAAACCAAGGACAAGGGTTTCCGACTCGGCCAGATCGGTTCGGCTTCACTCGTTTCCCTCGCCCACGGCACCAACGACGCTCAGAAGACAATGGGCGTCATCTTCCTCGCCTTGGTCGCCCATGGAACCATCTCCGCCGACGCGGACATGCCGTTCTGGGTCAAGCTCACCTGCGCACTCGCGATCGCTGCCGGAACCTACCTCGGCGGGTGGCGAGTCATCCGCACACTCGGCAAGGGCCTGGTCGAGATCGCCGCGCCGCAGGGCATGGCGGCCGAAGCATCTTCTGCTGCCATCATTCTCACCTCCAGCCACCTCGGTCTTCCACTCTCGACCACCCATGTGGCGACGGGTTCCATCATGGGAACCGGTCTGGGACGCAAGGGCGCCGAGGTTCGTTGGGGCGTCGCCGGACGTATGGCGGTCGCCTGGTTGATCACTCTCCCGTCCGCTGCGATCGTCGGCGCTCTGTGCTGGGGACTGGCCAACATCGTCGGCGGCCTGCCCGGTGTCCTGGTCGTCTTCGCTGTGCTCATCGCATTGGCCGGTTGGATGTATCTGCGCTCCCGCAAGGAGCCCATCGATCCGAGCAACGTCAACGCCGAGTGGGATGGCGGCCTGGTGCCTGCAGAGGTCCCCGGTCCGGACGCCCGCGTCACCACCGACGTCAAAGCCTGAAAGAGGGAATCGACATGGATATCTTGAAAAACACCGTCGACTCGCTCTGGCAGGTCGTACTTGTCGGCCTCTTGCTTGGCGCCGGACTTCCGGCGATCTTCGCAATCGGTCTGAAGTCCCTCGACGCCGGGCAACGTGGCAGTGGCGGCGGGAGCACTGCCGTCGCGGCTCGCAGTCCGTTGGCCGTGGCAGGCGCAGTGGTGTGCTTCGCGGTAGTGCTCATCGCAATCGTCACCGGAATCCTCTTCATCATGCAGGGCTTCCTCAGCCACACATTCGGCATCGAGATCTTCTGATCCCGTGCGCCCTCACGAGCGGAAAGACATCACCGTGACTGCACCGACTCCATCCCTTCCTCAATCCATTCTGGAATGGCTTCGCGCCGGCTACCCCGAAGGCATACCGCCCAAGGACCGCATTCCGCTGGTCGCATTGCTACGACGCAAGCTCTCGGACGCGCAAATTCGAGACATTGCCATCGGCGCTGCACTCGCAGAACTGAGCGACGTCAACAGCGACCAGGTGATCTCGAGCGACGAGATCAGCGCTCAGATCGCCGATCTCACGAGCCAGACTCCCTCGGACGAGGACATCGCGCGCGTTGCCTCCGTCCTGGCCGCCGCCGGGTGGCCCCTCGCTGATCTCGACAACGACTGAAGCTCGATTCGTTGAGTCTTCCACCACTTCTGGCTTCGATACTCGGCTGGCTGCGTGCCGGGTATCCGAACGGTGTGCCGGAGCAGGACTACGTCCCTTTGATGGCCCTGCTCCGGCGACAGCTGTCCGACGACGAGATCGCCGTTCTTGCCGACGATCTCGTCGCCGACTTTCCGGTTCCGGTCGATCCGATCGACTTTCCCGGTTCGGTCGATCCGATCGACTTTCCCGGTTCGGTCGATCCGATCGACATCGGCGTCCTCATCACCAAGGTCACCGACGATATTCCGCACGAATCGGACGTCGCCCGGGTACGTGAACACCTGATTCGTGGAGGGTGGCAAATCGACGCGCAACCTCCGGTCGACGACGCATGACGGCACTACCTGAATCAGACCAGTTTGATAACGAAACGGTAACGGAGCCGTCGACGTCAATACAGACCACTTAGTGTCATCAGGAATTCCGTGCCTCGGGGGGCTCGGTCGGATTTCGGTGTGCAAGCACCTTTGGGGCGGGAGTGATACATGCACGAGGCTCAAACAGATTTGGCGAAGAACCCAGATATTTCGAACCCGGATGATTCGAGAAACCGCATTTCGAAACGAATCAAGCGTCGGATCCTCGGCCTCGCCGCGACAGCACTCGCACTCCCCCTGACCGCAGGCCTGATCAGCGGATCAGTAGCGACCGCAGCGCCCGCGCGCACCGCCCCGGCCGGTGGATACGAGGAGGTGTTCGTCGACTCCTCGATGGGGCCGATCAAGGTTCAGATCCAGTGGGCTTCGCGCGGCGGCAACGCGGCGCTCTATCTTCTCGACGGTCTACGAGCACGCGACGACCGAAACGCATGGAGTTTCGAGACCAACGCTCTCGAGCAGTATCGCGGCGACAACGTCACCCTGGTCATGCCGGTCGGCGGGCAGTCCAGCTTTTACTCGGACTGGTATGCGAACAGCAATTTGAATCGCCAGCCGGTCACGTACAAATGGGAAACCTTCCTCACCCAGGAACTTCCCGCCTATCTGGAATCGCGCGGCGTCTCCCGAACCAACAACGGTGTGCTCGGATTGTCCATGGGTGGCAGCGCGGCACTGACGCTCGCCGCCTATCACCGCGATCAGTTCAAGTTCGCCGGATCGCTCTCGGGATACCTCAACATCTCAGCTCCCGGCATGCGTGAAGCAATCCGCGTGGCCATGGTCAGCGCAGGGTCCTTCAATGTCGATGCCATGTGGGGACCGCCATGGAACCCCGCTTGGCTCCGCAACGACCCCTTCGTGTTTGCACCCGAGCTGGCTGGGCTCTCTCTGTACATCTCCGCCGCGAGCGGCCTACCCGGGCAGTTCGATCAACCGCGTCGTCCCGTCGACTTCGTGAATACCGGTAGCGCCATCGGCCTCGAAGCCCTTGCCCTGATGAACTCACGGGCATTCCAGCTGCGCATGAACTCCCTGGGAATTCCGGCAACGTACAGCTTCCCGGCCAACGGCACTCACTCGTGGCCGTACTGGGGCGCGGAACTGTGGAAGGCCCGAGGCCAGATCCTCGACACCCTCAACGCTTGGTGAACTGACAAAGACTCGATCACCGACAATCGCAGGCCCCGACCGAATTTCGGTCGGGGCCTGCGTCGTTCGAAATCAGAGCGCGGCAAAGAGATCCACGGTATTGCCATCGGGATCGAGAAGAACGGCGTAGCGCTGGCCCCACACGGCATCAAATGGCTCTTTGTGTCCGGGGAAGTCGGCTGTGATGCGCTGATACGCCTCGTCGACTGCAGCGGGTGTCCCGAAATCGAAGGCCAAAGCGACGGGGTGTCGACCTTCCCCGACAACGAAGTCAGGATCGAAGCTCGCGATGGTGGACAGCGCGTCCCAGGCCAGCCGAAGCCCACTGTCGAAAGTGAACTCCACGTGTGGAGCGTCAGCGGGTGTTTCCGGAATGTCGAGCCCGAGGGTTCGGTAGAACGCGAGGGAACGCGCGAGATCGTTGGTGACGATTCCGACGAGATCGAGTCTCGGAGAGACGGACACGGTATTTCTCCTGTTTCGGGTCGAGAAGTGATCGGCGAGTGTGTGACGATGATCTGATGACCGGCACTGACACCCTCGCTCTTGACGGTAGTCGGACGGTAGCGTCGAGTCTTGAACAAAACGGCCACACCTATGTCGAGACTCGGATCACCGGTTCGGCCGGCCTCTTCAGTTGCGCGTGGAAAAGCACTACTGACCCCCATGCGCCCACGGAAGCAAAGCGGATTCTTCCCGATCTCTGCGCAGACTTCATCGTCGACAGCACCGGAAAGTCGTGGCTCGTCGGACCCGCAACCGGTGCCGATCTGGTTTCGGTCGCCGCCGGTACAACCATGTGGGGCATCCGGATCAATCCGCCGGCTCTGCGGAGCCTGCTCGGCACAGCGGCCGACGCGGTGCAGGATTCGAAGATCGCCTTCGACGACATCCTCACTTCCAGACAAGCGCGGGTACTTGCCGACGCCCTTAGCCACGAGGCAGTCGACGCTCACCTACTGGGCCAGTTGTGGCGCGGACTGGAACCCGACCACGGAATCGAGCGTGGTTACTCCGCGCTCATCTCCTCCCCTTCGACTCCGATACGAGAGATCGCCGCAGACCTCGGTGTTTCCGAACGCCATTTTCGACGCTCGATCACGTCGTCGATCGGGCTGTCCCCCAAAATGATTCAGAAAGTGCAACGTATCCAGGACGTGTTGACTCTCAGCCGCGATGCAAATCTCACGCTGTCGTCGCTGGCCGGTCGCGCCGGCTACGCCGACCAAGCCCACCTCGCGCGCGATACGCGAGCGCTGACAGGCCTGACACCGACTCAGCTACTGCGCGAGCACCGATAACGATGAGCGAAGACCTGTTCTCCGCCCTCGATCACCTGGCTGCCACGTCAACTGTCGTGATCGATCGCCCCCGAGGGTCGGCACACCCGCGTTACCCCGCTGCGATTTATCCGCTCGATTACGGCTATCTCGACGGGACCGTCAGCGCGGACGGCGACGGGATCGATCTGTTCCGAGGCTCTGCCGTCGGCAACGGCGTTGTTGCCATGGCCGTTATTGCCGACATCGACAAGAAGGACGTGGAAGTCAAGATCCTTCTCGACTGCACTGCCGATGAAATCGGCACTGCCGCAGCATTTCTCCGCGACACTTTGGGTCTCGGTACCACTGTCTTGCGGCGCGAAGTCAGCTGAGTTCGTCGAATCGCGAAACAAGATGCTCCGCAACCCACTTCGCTTCCTCGATCAGCGGCCAACCTGCCAGGATCAGTGCAGTCAAACCGGTTCGGCCGCGAAGCGTGCGTACCGAGTCCGTGATCGAATCCGGATCGCCGACGTAGTACACCGCCGATGACCCGGTGCCGAAGATGTCGAGAGGCGACCACGCTGTGATACCCGCGTACAGCCCGTCACCGACGTACAACTCCTCCGGTTCCGGAAGTCGGCCGGAAGCAATCTTGTCCGCCCAGCCCTGCCGCTGTGCGTCGCGAGCGGTGAAAGTCTTGAGGTCTTGCTTCCCCTGAGTACGACGACGCACTGCGTTGTCCAAGACATGAGCGATCTGCTCGACGCCCGTCTTCTCGAACAACGAACGGAACCGGTCGTGCGCCTGCGCCTTGGTGGGGCGAACGATCACCCCGGTCAGCGCACCGAAGTCGGTGAACTCGCGCCCGGCTGCCTCCGCCGCCGCCCGTGCGGCAGAGAATTTGTCTTCGATGAACGAAGTCTCGCGCAACATCGCCAGATAGGTGTCGAGCACCTTGCCTGAATTCGCCAGGCCTGCAGGCGAATCACCGGTACCCCACAGCGGAACCTGATGCCCAGCGGGCGCATCGATACGCAGTGGTGTGTTGGGAAAGTTCGACTCCGTGCCTTCGGCGTAGATGCGGCGGAAGTCCGCCCAGTACTGCTCCCCCAACTCGTAACGCTCGTCGTGGGGCACGTTCATGTCGTACTTGGTCAGGATGTTTTCGCGTCCGTTGACCGAGTTGATCAACAGTCGGCCACCGCTGAAGGCGTCGAAAGTCAATGCCTTCTCCGCCAGCAGTCGCGCCGGCGTCATGTTCGCGTAGACGGCGACAAGGAACTTCATGCGCGTGGTGTGCGCTGCCGCCCACGTCGCCGAAATGAACGGATCGTTCGGCCAGGTGGCAACAAGCGCACCTTCGAATCCGCCGTCGTCGATGGTCTTCGCGAGCTCGATCTGCCTGGCCCCGTCCACGGGGAACAGCCCACCGGGGCTCCACGGGTAGTCCCCGTCGGCCTGGGTGAGATACCAAAATGTCTTGACGCCCATCAGTTCTGCACTCCAGCCGGCAGGTCGAACGATTCGATTCGGGCACGTGAGCGGATGGTGTCCGCATTCACGGTGTAGAGCGCGTCGAGGTACGCGACCGCGAAAGAACCAGGACCTGAGGCATTTTCCTCGGCGATCTCCGATGCCACGGCAACGTGCGTATGCGCGGCAACCAATCCGTCCAGCGCGGTCGGCGTAACGGCGAGGTAGGCAGCGACCAGGCCTCCCAGAGAGCAACCGGTACTGGTCACGCGCGGCAACAGAGCGCTGCCACCGGAGACTCGGATGCCCCGAACGTCGCCGCCACCATCGCGGCCGACGATGTAGTCGACCGGGCCTGATGCCGACACGGCATCCGCATGCGTCAGGAGTGACAGAGCGGCGGGCACTGCGTCGGCGGAGTCGGAGGCACTGTCGACGCCGCGGGTGTCACCCCCGAGTCCGGCCAGAGCGATGATCTCCGATGCGTTCCCGCGGATGGCGCTGGGGTGAAAGCGCAGCAGATCCACAGCGATACCGCTCCGCCAGGGTAGTCCGCCGACACCGACTGGATCCAAAACCCATGGCGTACCGGCAGTTCGGGCCGCTTCTGCGGAAATCAGGAAGGCTTCGGCTGTCCCGTCGTCCGGCGTTCCGAGGTTGACGAGCACTCCCCCGGCGACGGCAGCGAACCCACCCGCTTCATGAACGTTGTCGATGTGAGCGTTGCTTGCGCCGGCAGCGAGCAGAACATTGGTCAAGAAGTTCGCCGAAACGATGTTCGTCAGCGACTGGACAAGCGGTACCTGATCGCGGAGTGCGTCGATCGCCGACGCGACGGTTTCGACAGAGACAGTGTCAGACATGAGAATTCCTTCAGGACGGGAGGTATTTGGGGACTGCGGCGATTCAGGACCGCGGACATCGCACATCCGGATTCGCGCCACCGGGCTCACTGCCGACAACCATCGGCAAAACCGGATCTGCAGTCCATTCCTCCAACGAACCGTCGTAGACTTTGACGTCCGCATAGCCGCTGCGGATCAGCGCAAGTGCGGTCAAACACGCCGAAACTCCGCCACCGCAATAGATCACGACAGGGCCGGTGGCGGTTGGTAGAACGTCGGCCGATTTCGACAAGACTTTCTCGACCGGAAGCATCCGGGAGTCGGAGTCGAGAAGACTCTTCGCGGACAGATTCACGCTTGACGGAATGTGTCCGCGTCGCGAGTATCGCGTCTTCTCGGTTCCCTCGTACTGCTCAGGCGCGAGAGCGCACACCAGCGTTCCGGCTTCGCCTCCGCTGGACAGCGACGCAACGCGAGGTAAATCGACCCACAGACCCAGATCCGTCACGCTCCAACGCGTCGACGCCGACGTGTGGGTTTCGTCGTCGCCGCTCGCGAGCGCGAAGCCGCGTCGAGTCCATTCGGCGAGGCCACCGTCGAGAACTCTTGCTTCGATGCCGGCGTTGCGAAACACCCACCAGAGCCGTGATGCCCAGGTGGTCGATCCCTGGTCGTAGATCACGATTGTCGCGCCCGGCTCGATACCACTGGATTGGAGATCGGAAACCAACTGCTCCGTTGGCGGGCGTGTGAAATGCAGCGCCGCTTCCCTTTCGGAGAAGACGTCCATGAGGTCGACATGTCGCGAACCCGGGATGTGCGAGGAGACCCAGCCGCCGTACCCGGATTCCGGGCGGTAGTCGCCGTCAAATCGCGCGGGAGGAAAATGAACCGTCGCGTCGAGCACGGCGACGCCTCCCTCACGCAGCATCGCGTCGAGTTCAGCGGCACTCACCAGCGGCGACGCGGTCTCTCCAGCCACTTCGGACCCTCTCCCTCGGAAACGAACAAGCACGAACCTAAATGAGTACTAGCGTATACGCAAGTACTCACTCGTCGTCGATGGCATAATCGAACGCGCTCTACTTGCATGCACAGGAATGGGGACACATGGATCTCGACGCCGATACGAGCACCACCGATCTGCTGGTGCCGGAGGCTGCGCTCGGCCGGTCCGATCAGACCTCGCGGCAGTACCTGCGCCTGCGAGCCGACATCCTGGCCGGCAAGTTCCCCCAGGGCGCTCCGCTGCACGAGACTCAATTATGCGAATCGTACGGCGCATCCCGCACCCCGATCCGGGAAGCACTCAACTGGCTCGCACACGACGGACTACTCGAACGAGCCGCTCGCGGTTTTCGTGTCCGTTCCGGCACACCCGAGGACGTCATCGAGATCTACGCGGCGCGGGTAGCCCTCGAATCGGAAGCGGCAGGCGCCGCGGCACTACGCCACAGCGATCTCGACCTTGCTCGCCTGGACGGATTACACGAGTTCTGCTGCACTGCAACCGAAGGCACCGAGGTGCGTTCCGGGAACTTCAAGTTTCACGAGGCCCTCTGGCAGGCCGCCCACAATTCCACGATCACCTCACTGCTGATCCGCCTCACCACCCAATTGCGAATCTACGACAGCGGCCCGCCGTCGAACTACGGCGAACCGGACCTGCTCAATTCGGAACATCAAGAGATCCTGAACGCCATCCGCGCCAGGGACGAATCGTCCGCGCGTGGCCACATGCGCAACCATCTCGAGCGCAGTCGCGACCAGCGGATAAGGATGTTCGCCAGCCGCTGACTCCAGACAGCCCAGAGTTCTGCATACCGACGCCTATGCCGCCGTCAGTCAGGCGGGGAGCGTGCCGATCTCGACGTCGTACACGCTCTCGGCCGGGCTCGACATCACTCGGACCGCCATCTCCTGTTTGAGCACTGTCAGCCGTGACTCGTCTTCGGCTGTCCGGTCAGTCTTGCGGGAGAGAGTGATCAACTCGTCGACGACAAATCCCTCCCGAACAGTCAGCGTGGCGCTCGCGCCGCGATAGCCGACCCGAAAGACATACAGTGCGAGCGCATTTCCTCGTTCAGGCCGGGCCAGGGAACTGTCGACGGTGTACCGCCCTTCGGTCACTGCGCGCGTGACCAACTCGAACGCGTCGCGCACTCCTGGTCCGCCGTGTGCGGTGGTGACGACCAGCTCGCGACGCTCGACGGAGCCTTCCCCGCCGAGCACACCGAGTGCGCGCTCGAGGACTTTGTAGGCATGCGCCACGCCTCCCGGTGCCTGCGGCCCGTGATAGTGCAGAGCATCTTCGTACGTGAAGTCGAGCGTCGTACCGTGATCGGTCACGATCAGCGAGTCGGTCATGATGGGCGTCCTTGCCGGTCAGTGCTGGCGGTCGATCGGATTGTTACGCGAGACAATGAGCGGATCGACCGGCGTGAAAGGAAATTGCGGCAGATCGCGTTCCGGAACACCGAACGAGGCCGAGAGAACGCCGCGCGAGAACGCGGAAGCCGTTGCACGGTAGCCTATGTCGCCCGGCGTCGGCTGGTCGAAGAAGATGAGGAAGTTGATGTCCTCGTCACCTAGAACCTCGATGTGATGGGGGTAGGCACGCGGAACGAAATACACCTGACCGGGCTCCAGTAGGTAGGTGTCGAGCGAACCGTCCGGATCGAGGACCGTCATCCGCCCGTGACCACGATGCACGTATCCCATTTCGGCAGTGACGGGATGCCAGTGTGGCTCACGCATTCCACTCTCGCGAATAGTCAACGAGTACATCGAAAGATCCTCCAGCGCCGCCCAATACTGCTTGCGTGCCACTTCCGCCTGTCCGTACGGGTATGCGAGGGGCGCGATCTGGCCGTCGAGATCGAAGAGATGCGCGTTGGGAAAGCCGGCGGTATCGGGAACGACGGCGGCGCCGTCCCGCCGAACTATCTGGGACGCATCGGCCCTACCGAAGACGTCGAAGGCTGACGCGGCGAGGTCGTAGGTATTGCCGAGCACCGCGTTCGACATTGCGCTGACGCTACTCTGCAACGAAAAGTGCTGCGGGAGTGAAGTACGCAGGGCAGCGATGATCTCCGCCTCCTCCTCTCCGACATTCTCGATGTGATAAATCGCGCCGGATTCGACGTGATACATCTGCCCCGTTCGCACCACGAAACTGGCGAACTCGTCGGCATTGCCCAACATCGAGACGAGCACGGTTCCGCTGGTGACGTAGGCGATCTGGTTCGCGTTGACGTTCCATTGTGGTTCGCGGATCGCGCCGGGGCCGAGAACAATTCGTTTGATCGACAGACCGGACAGGATCGGCAACGAACTCGTGTCGAGTTGCGAGATCGATCCGAGTTCGTTCTCGAAGACACTGGGACCATCGCGCAGCGAGGCAACGTGTGTGGACATGGCCTTTGATCCTTTCGACTCTTATCCTTCCGAATCGCTGACGTCAGTCCTCGATGAAGGCAAGGATGTCCCGGTCCAGGGTCTGCTGATACGAGCCGTAAATTCCGTGCGGTGCGCCCGGATACACCTTCAGCGTGCCCTTCTTCACCAGCTTGATCGCCTTCTCCGCCGCTGCGCCGATCGGCACGATCTGATCGTCGTCGCCCTGAGCGATGAGGAACGGAACGTCGATGGCTTCGAGATCGGAGGTCTGATCCGTCTCCGAGAATGCCTTGACGCAGTCGTAGGCCGCGGCGAGGTTGACCAACATCCCCTGTCGCCAGAAGTCGTCCTTCGCCCCTTGCGAGACGTCGGCCCCTTCGCGGTTCGCGCCGTAGAAGCTCTCGCTGAGATCCTTGTAGAACTGCGATCGATCTCGCAGAACTCCCTCACGAATGCCGTCGAACACCTCGATCGGTGTGCCTTCGGGGTTGCCGTCCGACTTGACCATGATCGGCGGAACGGCGCCGGCGGTGATCACCTTGTCCACGCGCCCCTTGCCGTGCTGCGCCGCGTAGCGGACCACTTCCCCGCCGCCGGTCGAATGGCCCACCACGATCAGGTCTTTCAGGTCGAGCGTGTCGATCAGCTCAGCCAGGTCCTTGGCATATGTATCCATGTCGTTGCCGGTGTACGTCTTCGACGAGCGACCGTGCCCTCGACGATCGTGCGCGATGGTCCGGTATCCGGCGTCGGCGAACAGCTTCATCTCGACCTGCCACGCGTCGGAACTCAGCGGCCACCCGTGGCTGAGGACGATCGGCCGGCCGACCCCGTGCTCGGTGTAGTAGATCTCGGTTCCGTCGGAAGTGGTGATGTAGGGCATGTTCTGCTCTTCTCTGTCGAGTCTTGGACTGAGGTCCGGACACGGTGCCCGGTTTCCTCACTCTGCGAGTGCCCACTATCGGGGCAGTCGACTCATCGATCGACAGAAATCTGCATGGGGGCAGAAGACTCCGGCCCGACACCACGAAGTGTGGTGTCGGGCCGGACCCTTCAGGCAGAGGGGGAACGATCAGTAATCGTCCTCCGTGTAGACGATCATTCCGCGCAGGTTCTTTCCCTCGAGCATGTCGGCGTAACCCTCGTTGATCTCCTCGAGCTTGTAGGTCTTGGTCACCAACTCGTCGAGTTTGAGTGCGCCGCTTCGGTAGTGATCGAGCAACTTGGGAATCTGGGACCGTGGTCCTACCCCGCCGAAGATGGCTCCCTGCAAACGCTTCTGTAGAAGGGTCAGCTCGAAGAGGCTGAGCGTCACCTGCGAATCCGCGTAGTGCCCCATTCCGACGACCACGACCTGCCCGCCCTTGCCCGTCGCGCTGAGCGCGGGCTGAATGATGTCGCCGTGAATCTCACCCACGGTGATCACGGTGACGTCGGCCATCTTGCCCCAGGTGATCTCGCCGATCACCGGTAGCGCTTCCTCGAGGGAGGCAAACGTGTGTGTGGCGCCGAATTCCTTTGCCTTGTCGCGCTTGAACTCGACGGGATCGATCGCGATCACAAATCGTGCTCCGGCTGACGCCGCACCCTGCACCGAGTTGATTCCGACGCCGCCGACGCCGACAACCACCACCGTGTCACCGACCTTGGCTCCACCGATCGCGGTGGCCGATCCCCAACCGGTGGCAACACCGCAGCCGAGCAAGGCCGCCTTGTCGAGCGGGATGTCCTTCTCGATCTTGATCACCGACGCCTCGTTGACGGTCACGTACGGCGAAAATGTTCCGAGCAGGCACATCTGGATGACCGGCTCGTCGTTGAGGGTGACGCGGTACGTCTTGTCGGAGATCGCCTGCCCGGTCAACAGGCCGGCTCCCTCGTCGCAGATGTTCTGCAGACCCTTCGCGCAAGACGGACAACGTCCGCACGCCGGGATGAAGGCGAGAACCACGTGGTCGCCTTCTTCGACGCTCGCGACACCCGGGCCGACCTTCGTCACCACTCCGGCGCCTTCGTGCCCGCCCAAGGCCGGGTAGAAGGGCAGCGGGCTGGCGCCCGTACGCAAATGTTCGTCCGAATGGCACAGCCCCGATGCGGCGAGTCGGACCTGTACCTCACCCGAGACCGGGTCCCCCAGCTCGACCTCTTCGATCTCCCATGCCTGACCTGGCGCCTTGACTACCGCTGCCTTGACCTTCACCTGCACTCCTCGAAATTCTTCGTGATGCACGGACGACGAAAGAACGCGCCGGCATTTGTGTCACCGATCACACTCCATCTACGAGTGTGCCTGAAACTACTCGAGAATACCGCCGGTCCGTGCGCCTTTTTGGTACTCGGCGTTACCGGAAACGCGCACGGCTAGTATCAACACAGTGGCCAAGGGAACTCGCAAGACAAGAACTCGCAGCGGTACTCCCGAGCGAGGCGAGTCCGGTCCCGTCGCCGGTACTTTCCCGATCGATACCGGGACGTGCGAACTTGTCCGCGACCAGTACTCCGACGACAGCTGGATCATCCAGATCAACGGAGTGCCCAGTTCCCACGTGAACGTCGCAGATCCGACGGTGCTCGATTTCGAGTACATGCGGTGGATCGCGCATCTGGTCGATTCCGAACGTGACAAGACCGAGCGTCTGCGGGTTCTGCATCTCGGCGGCGGAGCCTGCTCCATGGCCAGGTACTTCGCCGCCACCTACCCCGACGCGCGTCAGGTGGTTGTCGAAATCGACGGCGCCCTGGCCGAACTGGTGCGCGATTGGTTCGACCTACCGCGCGCACCGCTGCTGCGCATTCGTGTCGGTGAAGCCCGCGCCGTCACCGAAACTCTCACCGAGTCCACCCGAGACGTCGTGATTCGAGATGTCTTTGCCGGCAACACAACTCCGACTCCGCTGACGACAGGGCAATTCACCACCCACGTACGACGCGTGCTGGCACCGGGCGGTATCTACATCGTCAACTGCGGCGACACCCCGGATCTTCAGGGCGCGCGCAGTGAAGCCGCAACGATCGGTGCGCAGTTCGAACACATGGCGATCATCGCCGATCCCGCGATGCTCAAGGGCCGCCGCTACGGCAACATGATCATCGCGGGCAGCGACGTACCGATCGGCGGGCAACCCGCGCTCGCGCGCGAGCTACTCGGCGGCGGCGTTCCCGCCCACGTGTGGCAGGACGCCGAAGTCCGCAAGTTCGCCGCGAACGCGCCGGTTCGGCAGGACTGAGCGAAAACGCTACTCCCCGCCGAAGACCCTCTCCACCACAGCTTTTGCCCGTCGTGTGATGCGCAGGTAGTTGTCGAGGAACTCCCCTGCGTCGTCGCCGTATCCAGCGACCTGCGCCACCGCCGCGAGAACACGGCCCGGGCCGGGAAGCTGATCCGTCGGCTTGCCCCGCACAAGAACGAGGCAGTTGCGTGCCTTCGTCGCGGTGATCCAGGCGTCACGCAGCAGTTCGACGTCGCCTTCGCTGAGCAGTTCCGCGGCGCCGATGGCGTCGAGAGTCTCGAGCGTCGACGTGTTGTGCAGCGACTCGATCTTGTCGGCGTGGCGCAGCTGCAGCAATTGCACAGTCCACTCGATGTCGGCCAAGCCACCGCGACCCAGTTTGGTGTGCGTCGCCGGATCGGCTCCGCGAGGAAGCCTTTCGGAATCGACGCGCGCCTTGATGCGCCGGATCTCGCGCACCGCCGCGTCACTGACGCCGCCTTCGGGGTAGCGCGTTTTGTCGATCATGTGCAGGAACCGCAGTCCCAGTTCAGGATCACCGGCAACCGGGTGCGCACGAAGCAGCGCTTGAATCTCCCACGCCTGAGCCCACTTCGCGTAGTACGCGTCGTACGACTCGAGCGTGCGAACCATCGGTCCGTTACGACCTTCCGGACGCAATCCGGTGTCGACTTCGAGCGGAGGATCCGTGCTCGGTGCCCCGAGAAGCTTGCGCACCTTGTCGGCAATGCTGTTGGCCCACTTGACCGCAACGGTCTCGTCGACGCCCTCGCGGGGTTCGCACACGAACAGCACGTCCGCATCGGATCCATAGCCGAGTTCGCCGCCGCCCAGTCGGCCCATGCCGATGACGGAGAAACTGGCCGGCGCCTCGGTCCCGAGTTCGGTGACGCTGGCCTTGATCACCGCGGAGAGCGATGCATTGAGCACCGCGGCCCACACCGAGGACAGCGCCTTGCAGACGGCGGGAACATCGAGCATGCCGAGGATGTCGGCCGACGCGATGCGCGCAAGTTCGTGTCGCCGCAGCGAGCGGGCCGCGGCAACAGCACGATTGGGATCACTGTGTCGGCCGGAGGCGGTGAGTATTCCGCGAGCGACGTCCTCGGGCTTCGGCTCGACAAGGCGCGGTCCACTCGGCGAATCCGCGAACAAGCGAATCACGTCGGGAGCCTTGATGAGCAGGTCCGGTAGGTACGCCGACGAGCCCAGCACGGTCATCAGACGCTCGGCCACCGCAGCCTCGTCGCGGAGCAGGCGCAGGAACCACGTCTGGTCGACGAGCGCGTCCGAGAGCCTGCGGTAAGCGAGCAGCCCGGCATCGGGATCCGGTGTGTCCGCGAGTGATTCGAGCAGAGTCGGCAACAGGAGCGCTTGAATGCGACCCTTGCGTGAAGCGCCACTCGTCAGTGCAGTCAGATGCCCGAGAGCATGCTCGGGTGCCGTGTAACCCAGAGCGGCCAACTGCCGAACCGCGGCTTCTGGTCCCAGGACCAGTGCTTCCTTGTCCATCCGCGCCACCGATTCGAGAAGCGGGCGGTAGAACAACTTGGCGTGCAGGCGGCGAATCCGATGCGAATTCCGCTTGATCTCGGCGCGCAGGACTCCCAGGGAATCCAGACGACCGTCTGGCCGCATGTGCGCGGCGCGGGCCAGCCAACGCAGCGCTTCCTCGTCGTCCGGCGGCGGCAGGGTGTGTGTGCGCTTGAGCTTCTGCAACTGCAGACGGTGCTCGAGCAGGCGCAGGAATTCGTACGACGCAGTCAGGTTGGCGGCGTCGTCGCGGCCGACGTATCCACCCGCCGCCAATGCGGTCAGTGCATCGACCGTGCTCTGGACATGCAACGAACTGTCGGCGCGCCCGTGCACCAATTGCAGGAGTTGGACGGCAAATTCGACGTCGCGCAAACTTCCGCGGCCGAGTTTCAGTTCACGCTCACGCAGTTCGGGGGGAACCATTTCCTCGACGCGTCGACGCATGGCCTGGACTTCGGGGACGAAGTCCTCGCGCTCCGAGGCGATCCACACCATCGGGCTCATCGCCTCGGAGTACTGGCGACCGAGCTCCATGTCGCCGGTCATCGGACGAGCCTTGAGCAGTGCCTGGAACTCCCAGGTCTTGGCCCAGCGCTTGTAGTACGTGATGTGGGATTCGAGGGAGCGAACCAGTTCTCCGCGCTTGCCTTCGGGGCGCAGCGCAGCATCGACCTCGAAGAATGCGGAAGTACCGATACGCATCATCTCGCCGGCAACGCGACTGGCCGTCGCATCGGCCGGTTCGGCGACGAACACGACGTCGACGTCGGAGACGTAGTTCAGCTCGCGCGCACCACATTTGCCCATGGCGATCACGGCGAGCCGGATCGGACAACTGCCCTCGGGGCACACCGTTGCGATAGCCACCGCCAGTGCGGCGGTCAGCGCAGCGTCCGCGAGATCGGAAAGCTGGTGACCCACGGTCTGATACGGCACTACTGGTTCGTTCTCGACGGTCGCCGCAAGATCAGCCGCAGCCAGCAGCATCAGCTGGTCCTTGTAGCTCTTACGCAGAGCAACAACAGCTTCCGGCCCGGTCAGGGTGGCGCGGTAGGTCAGCGAGCCTTCGGTAGCGCCCTCGTCGAGGGTGGCGCCCACGGCCTCGAGCAACGCTGCGGTGGCCTCGTCCTTGGTCGGCAGAGCGGTTCCGTCGAGCAGTTTCCAGCCGATCGGATCCGCGGCCAGGTGATCGCCGAAGGCCGACGACGCACCCACGAGTGCGAACAAGCGGCCTCGCAGGCTTTTGTCCTTGCGCAATGCCTGATCGAGTTCGCGCCACCCGTCGTCGAGCCCGTCCTTGATCCGCACAAGGGTGCGCAGAGCGAGGTCGGCATTCGCGGCACGCGAAAGCGACCACAAGAGTTCGATGCTATCGGCGTCGACCCAACCGAGCTGACGCAACTCGTCGGCAGCGGTGGGCTCGACCAGCCCGAGTCGACCCGGTCCTGGAACTGCTGATCTCGCAGCGGGCGGTTTCACCGTCACAGACCGAGGTAGGTCTTGAGCTCGAACGGCGTCACGTGGCTGCGGTATTCCTCCCACTCACGACGCTTGTTGCGCAGGAAGAAATCGAAGACGTGTTCGCCGAGTGCTTCGGCCACCAGTTCCGACTTCTCCATCTCGCGCAGAGCGCTGTCCAAGTTGCTCGGCAGTTCCTTGTAACCCATGGCGCGGCGCTCGGCGGAGGTCAACGACCACACGTCGTCTTCTGCCTCGGGCGGCAAGGTGTAGCCCTTCTCGATGCCGCGAAGACCGGCAGCAAGCAGGACCGCGAAAGTCAGGTACGGGTTGCAGGCCGAGTCTGGGCTTCGGATCTCGACGCGGCGCGAGGACGCCTTGTTGGGCGTGTACATCGGGACGCGAATGAGAGCCGATCGGTTGGACGGGCCCCACGACGCAGCAGTGGGTGCCTCTCCCCCGTGGACGAGTCGCTTGTACGAGTTGACCCACTGGTTCGTGACCGCACTGATCTCGTTGGCGTGCTCGAGGATGCCGGCGATGAACGCCTTGCCGGTCTCGGAGAGCTGCATCGGATCGTCAGGATTGTGGAAGGCGTTCGTGTCGCCCTCGAACAGGCTCATGTGGGTGTGCATCGCGGAGCCGGCCTGATCACTGAACGGCTTGGGCATGAAGCTCGCCCGGACGCCTTCACCGATCGCGACCTCCTTCACGACGTACCGGAACGTCATGACGTTGTCGGCCATCGAGAGTGCGTCGGCGTAGCGCAGATCGATCTCCTGCTGACCCGGCGCGGCCTCGTGGTGGCTGAACTCGACCGAGATGCCCATCGACTCGAGTGCGTCGATGGCGTGGCGGCGGAAATTCGGAGCCGAATCGTGCACGGCCTGGTCGAAGTATCCGCCCGAGTCGGCCGGGATCGGCGGAGTGCCGTCGATCGGGCCGTTCTCCAGAAGGAAGAACTCGATTTCCGGGTGGACGTAGCAGCTGAAGCCCAAGTCGCTGGCCTTGCTCAACTGGCGACGCAGTACGTGGCGCGGATCGGCCCACGACGGCGAACCGTCGGGCATCGTGATGTCGCAGAACATGCGCGCGGAATGTTGCGCACCGTCCTTGTGGGCCCACGGCAGGATCTGGAATGTCGAGGCGTCGGGCCGAGCGACGGTGTCGGCTTCGGAGACTCGTGAGAATCCCTCGATGGCGGAACCGTCGAATCCGATTCCCTCCTCGAAGGCGCCTTCGAGTTCGGCGGGGGCGATCGCCACCGATTTGAGGTACCCGAGAACATCGGTGAACCACAAGCGGACAAACCGAATGTCGCGCTCTTCCAGGGTACGAAGCACGAATTCTTTTTGGCGATCCATGCACGCGAGACTAAGCAAGCCACGTTAAATCTGTGTTACATCAGTGGTCCCGGTTAACAGAGTGATTGGTCACCATCGAATAGGCGCAGCGTACGGCGTCGCGCCGGTTAACATGTCAGACCCCCTTCCGGTGCCTTCAAGTAAACGAAGTAGTCGACGACGGCATCGTCGACGCAGGAGTTTCCGTCCAGAACCACCGTGTGTTGGGTTCCGTCGAACGTGATCAGGGCAGCGCCCAACTGCTTGGCGAGATCCACTCCGGCCTGATACGGCGTTGCCGGATCCTGCGTCGTGGAGACGACGACCAACTGAGGCAGGCCGGCATCGGCGAGCGCCTGGGGGTCGAGCGCGTGAGGGCTACCGGTAGCCGGAACGGGCCAGAACGCGCACAGGTCGAGCGGCGCTTGACCCGTCCCGCGGCCGTCGTCGAGGAACGGCGCCGCCTCGCGGTACCGAGTGTCGGATTCGCCGGCCTCGGCGCGGTCGGTGGTTGCCGGATCGTCCACGCAGCGAATGGCGTTGAACGCGTCGTTGATGTTGGAGTAGCTGCCGTCATCCTCACGGCCTTCGTACATGTCGGCGAGATTGAGCAGCGAGTCGCCGCGTCCTTCGGCCAGACTCGACAGACCCCCACGCAGCGGCGTCCACAACTGTGGCGAATACAGAGCCTGCTGCACGCCCGTGATCGCGTCGGAATAACTCAGCCCGCGCGGATCGGTGGTCTGTGCCGGCTTCTCGATCAACGGATCGACGAGTGTCTGAAAGCGTGCCTGCGCCTGCGCCGGATCATCACCCAGCGGGCAATCCGTTCGCGAGACACAGTCGGCGACAAAGGCGTCGAACGCGCCTTGGAAGCCCTGCCCCTGCAAGACCACTTCGTCGACCGGATCCTGCTCGGGGTCGAGCGCGCCGTCGAGGACCATCGCTCGGACGTTCTGCGGAAAGGTTTCCGCGTACGTGGATCCGAGCCGGGTCCCGTACGAGAACCCGAGGTAGTTCATCTTCGGATCGCCGAGAACGCCCCGAATGACGTCCATATCTCGCACCACCTCGTAGGTACCGACATGAGCGAGGAACTCCGTACCGGTCCGCTCAGCGCACTTGGCGGCGTAGTCCTTGCTGTCCGCCTCGGCGAGAGCGATGCCCTCCGGCGTCATGTCGACGTTGACCTCCGCACGCTCCGCGTCGGTCTCCTCCGGCGTCAAACACCGAACCTGCGGGGTCGATGCCCCGATCCCCCGCGGATCGAAGCCGATCATGTCGAAACGTTCCTGCAGTTCGGTGCCCGAACCCGATGTCGCCATCGACAGCCCGGACCCACCCGGCCCGCCGGGGTTCAGCAACAGTGAGCCGATGCGGTCGCCGGTTGCCTTCGAACGCGAGATCACCACCTTCGCGGTGTCGCCGTTCGGATTCGCGTAGTCGACGGGAACGCTCACCTCGGCGCAGTCGACCCCACGCCCCAGCGGCGCAGTTCCTTCTTCGACAAATTGGTCGCACGAACCCCAGTCGAGCGTCTGCTCGTAGAAATTCTCGAGGCCGGACGGCACCGCGGACGCGGCAGAACCAGCAGGTTCCACCGATTCGGGCGTGCCTTCCGAACTGGTGCAACCGACAACCAACACGAGCACTGCTGCGCTTCCGGCGAGGGCACCGGAGAGGCGAACGAACTTCGACATGCCATTGATGGTGCCAGGAAACCTCGGTAGCCAGCGGTTCGCCTCGGTTCGGCACCTAACTGACAGGCACGCGGTGATGTGACCCATTGCACCCCGTCAACTATTCGTGTCGGCGATGTCCGGTGGCAGACTGAACACGTCATCACCCACACCCGGGGACCCGAAGGCGATCAACGCTCAGGGCCTCGAGGCCAGAAAGGGACAACGATGTCCGAAACACCTCTCTATGGTTCTGTACCCACTGCAAGCTCTACCGATGCACCGAAGCGTAAGACGCGCATTCACCACCTCGCCGAGATGAAGCAGAACGGCGAACGCTGGTCGATGCTCACCGCTTACGACTACTCCACGGCACGCATCTTCGAAGACGCAGGCATCCCGGTGCTGCTCGTCGGCGACTCTGCCGCCAACGTCGTCTACGGCTACGACACCACCGTGCCGATCACCGTCGACGAACTGCTCCCGCTCGTGCGTGGCGTGGTTCGCGGCGCCCCGCACGCACTCGTCGTCGCCGACCTCCCCTTCGGCACCTACGAGGGTTCCGCCGAGCAGGCCCTTGCGACTGCGACACGGTTCATGAAGGAAGGCCTCGCGCACGCCGTCAAACTCGAGGGCGGCGAGCGGATGAGCAAGCAGATCGCGGCTATCACCTCGGCCGGCATCCCCGTCATGGCTCACGTCGGATTCACCCCGCAGAGCGTGAACTCGCTCGGCGGATTCCGCGTCCAGGGTCGCGGCGACGCGGCCGAGCAGCTTGTGGCGGACGCCATTGCAGTCCAGGAAGCCGGGGCGTTCTCCGTCGTCATGGAAATGGTTCCGGCCGAGATTGCGGGCCAGGTCAGCCGCAAACTCACCATCCCCACCGTCGGCATCGGGGCCGGTTCCGAATGCGACGCTCAGGTACTCGTCTGGCAGGACATGGCGGGTTACACGAGCGGTAAGACAGCCAAGTTCGTCAAGCGTTTCGGTAACGTCGGTGACGAACTGCGTTCCGCAGCCGCCGCCTATGCATCAGAAGTTCGCACTGGCGCTTTCCCGGCCGCAGAACACAGTTTCTGATCCGAGACCGGCGAACGCCGCCTGTCTCTCAACCAGCCAGGGGTGCGTTCAATGATCGGTAACCGTCGAAGTTCTACTGCCGCAGCTGTAGTCGGCGCGGCAGCTCTCGTCACGGTGCTGAGCGGATGCGCGGGAGGGTCCACCAACTCTCCCGCGCCCAGCAGCACTACGCCCGCGAGTTCCACCAAGACGGCGCCGGCAACAACCTCCGCGTCCGGTTCGACGTTCACCGACGCTCAGGTCCAGCAGTTGTGCTCGGATATGGAAGGGCAGCTGCAGAACTGGCGGACCGTCACCCCGACGCTCGGCAAGGGCGGACTGAACACGATCGTCATCACGTGGGCGACGCAGAACGGCATCAACCTGCTCGATCTCGCCCAGAACCGCGAAAGCATCGACGCGGCAACCTCGGCCGCGTGCCCGGACGTCCGGGGCGGCGCGATTTCCGCACTCGAGATCCCCGATCTCGCCTCCGGACTGGTGGGCTTCTGATGAGCGAAACGTCAGCACAGCCGTCGACTCTGCGGAGTCTCTATCCCCCGATCGAACCCTTTGTCACCGGCTTCCTCGACGTCGGTGACGGCCAGAGCATGTACTGGGAAGTCAGCGGAAATCCGGACGGCAAGCCGGTGGTGTTCCTGCACGGTGGCCCCGGTGGCGGTGCACAACCGGCGGTACGCCAGTTCTTCGATCCGGCCGCATACCGCATCGTTCTACTCGACCAGCGCGGCTGCGGACGATCCACCCCGCACGTTGCCGACGGCGCCGACCTGTCGGTGAACACCACGGACAAGCTGTTGGCGGACATCGAAGCCCTGCGCGAACATCTCTCGATCGACAAGTGGATGGTATTCGGGGGGTCCTGGGGTTCCACGCTTTCCATCGCCTACGCCGAAACGTTTCCCACGCGCGTCACGGAACTGGTTCTGCGCGGGATCTTTCTCCTGCGTCGTAGCGAGATCGACTGGTACTACAACGGCGGCGCGGGAAACATCTTCCCGGAGCGCTGGGACAAATTCCTCGAACCGGTACCCGAGGCGCAGCGCGGCGAAGACCTCGTCGCGGTCTATCACCAACTGCTCCATTCCGAAGACCCCGACGTCGCGGCCCGGGCAGCGATCGCCTGGTCGGCTTGGGAAGGATCGACGAGCTACCTGTACCCACAGGCGGACAAGATCGAACAGAACTCCGAGACCAGGTTCGCCTTGGCCTTCGCTCGTATCGAGAACCACTACTTCGTCAACGGCGGATTCTTCGACGAGGGTCAGCTCCTACGCAAAAGCTCCGCCCTGCACGGCATTCCGGGGACGATCGTCCAGGGCCGCTACGACGTCGTCTGCCCCGCCACCAGCGCCTGGGCGCTGCACAAGGCGTGGCCCGAATCCAAGCTCGTGATCGTCGACGACGCGGGACACTCCGCGATGGAGCCCGGCATCGCACATCACTTGGTGGAAGCCACCGATTCGTACCGGTAGCGCCCTACGCCGGGAACGTGAATTCCACCGTCCGTTTGACCGTGTCGACGGCGGTGAGTCGCACCTTTGCGCGCTCACCGTCATCGGGCGTTCCGACACATTTCGCAATCACTGCGACCGACGGGACAAACACTTCCGCCGAGCGCTTTCCGTCCTTGGCGCGCATCACCACCGCGTCGAAGACCTCGCCGACCCGGCCGTCGAGCAGCGTGGACTCGGTGAGATCGATGCACGCGCGGTCGACCTTGTTCGCCAGTGAGTCGGACCCACTCATGATGTCGGGCAACTCGGGAAGGGCGGTGCGCACCCATTCCGGTACCGGCGTACCAGCTGTGATCGCCAGACACACCTCGGTGCTGAAGCGATCGGACAGCCGGCGCAGTGGAGCCGTCACATGAGCGTAGGGCGCTCCGATCCCCGCATGCACCGTCAACTCCGGTAGCTGGCCGTCGAAGGCCGCGTAGTCTGCGCCGCGCAGCAACGACGGCGCAACCGACATCAGCGCCATCGTCGACGGCTCGTTGGAATCGAGTCCGGCAAGAATCTGCCCGACGCTTCGACCCTCCGGCCACGTGATACCCAGCGCCACTGCAGTTCTCCGCAGGGTGCGAACCGCGGACTCCTCGGCCGGCGGCAGCGTGCGAAGCAGCCCGATACCTGCGTCGATCATCATGCGGCCGGCACACATCCCGGTCAGCAGCGACACTTCTGCGTTCCAGTCGTCCGCTTCGGTGCGTGGCTCGAGCTCGATCCGCCAGCGAGCCGAGGACTCGTCCTCTGGCTGATCCCGAACCACTGACTGCTCGGGCAGTTTCAGCTCGATGGCGCCCCTGGCAACCGCCGAGGCACTGCGCAATCGTCCGAATTCCGGTAGTGCGGCGATCGACGGATGCAAGGTGCCCGCGTCGGCGTCACGTTGCACGGTCGAATAATCCAGACGCGCCACCGATTTCACCAGAGCGCGTCTCACCTGCCACGACGTGGGCTCGGCCTGGGCGTCCAACTCGATACGCCACAGTGCGGCGGGGCGAACCACGTCCGGCAGCAGACTCGCCGATCCCTCCGACAATGCCCGAGGATGCAGCGGAACGGAACCGTCCGGGAGATAGAAGGTTTGGCCACGCTTGCGGGTTTCGACGTCGAGCGCACCGCCCGGCGTCACCACCGCCGCGACGTCGGCGATCGCGTAGTGCACGACGTACCCGGTCGAGGCCTTCTCGATGTGCACTGCCTGGTCGAGGTCCATCGATCCGGGAGGGTCGATGGTCACGAAGGCGATACCCGTTTCGTCGACACGCCCGGCACCGAAACGATCCACGGCGTTCTCGGCCTCGGCCTGCGCCGCGGCCGAGAATGCTCCCGGCAAGTCGAACTCCGCCCGAACCACTCCGAAGTCGATTCCCTGCACCATCATTCGACTTGCGGGCACGCATCCTCCATGATCGGTTCGGGCCGGTGTAGCAGCTGTACCGGTCCCAGTTGTTCGAGTCCCAGTTGTTCCAAGTCTCAGTTGTTCCAGTCTTCGTCTGCCCGATCGGCGGCTTTGTTGCGTTCGGCAGCGATCTTCAATGCATGCTCGGCAGAGTCCCGATCAGGGTACGGCCCCATCCTCGTCAACGAGGACGCGCCCTTTCCCTGCGTGACGGAACCGTCGGACACGTCGAAGTACCAGAGTCGATCTTCATCAGTCATATCCACAGTGTGACATCAGAGTGAGATAGAAGCTTGTAGATCGCTGTGAGACTGATATTCTTTCTACTTGGCCTGGCAGGTGAGAACCGGACATTCGAACGGTGAGTTCTGCTTGAATGCCCAACACAAGCTACGAACAGAAAATGGAGTGCGCATGTCCGCAATTCTTTACGATTACCTCCTCCCGCTCATGGGCCATGACGCGGCAACGTACTGGGCTACGCTGCTGGTCATCAAGCCTGTCTGACAGCTTTTCGAACAAGAGAAGACCCCCACCGATCCGGTGGGGGTCTTCTTTTCTCACTGTGCAGATCGCGGGCGGACGAGTCGGCGTGTAAGCCGGATCCTGTCCTGCGGCACCGAAGTGCCGAGTGGCGACCATCCATCTGGGCACACCGTCGCCGGGTGCCTCGAGCGGTTCACCCGCAGGCTCGGGCGAGCAGCCCTCGAACACCTGCGCAGCCGCACCGCGAGCGATGCGACCTTCAACCTTGCTCCGGGCGGGGTTTACCTAGCCACCCCGGTCACCCGAGGTGCTGGTGCGCTCTTACCGCACCGTTTCACCCTTACCTGCCTCGAAAGGCAGGCGGTCTGTTTTCTGTGGCACTGTCCCGCGAGTTGCCTCGGGTTGCCGTTAACAACCGCCCTGCTCTGTGGAGTCCGGACTTTCCTCGGCCCCAGGCCTGTGCGTGGTACACGCTGGTTCCAGAAGCCGCGGCCGCCCGGCCAACTCGTCCGCCCCCGTATGCTACCGGGCGCCTGTCGGTGGCCGGCACTATGGTCACCTTATGACTCGGTACGTGGCCCTGCTACGCGGTATCAACGTGGGCGGCATCAACATCAAGATGGCGGACCTCGCGAGAGTCTTCGGTGACCTCGGATTCCAAGGCGTGAAAACGGTCCTGGCCTCGGGCAACGTTCTGTTCGACAGTCCGAGCACCGACATCTCGTCGCTGAAGAAACAGATCGAATCCGCCCTCGCCCGCGAGTTCGGCTACGAGGCTTGGGTATTCGTCCTCGACATTCCGACACTGCAAGCGATCGTGGACAACTACCCGTTCGACCGAGAACGCGAGGGTTGGCATGCTTACGCGATGGTTGCCTCCGAGCCGGAAATCCTCGAGGAATTGAGTGCTGCGGCAGCGCAACTCGATGCCTCGGTCGAACGCGTGGTGGCCGGCGACGGAGTCCTGTACTGGGAGGTCGAGAAGGGGCAGACCGTCAAGAGCGCGTTCGGCAGGAACACCGGAAAACCGAAGTTCAAGGCGTTCACCACAACCCGAAACCTGAACACGCTCTACAAACTGCTCAAATGACGCTTGCCCCGACACGGAGCACCAGCGCGTGACTCTTCTACCGATCCTGCTCGTCGCCGTCGTCCTCGTCTTCGCGATAGTGCGTCCACGTGGGCTTCCCGAGATCGTCATCGCCGGGCCGGCAGCTGTCGTCGTTCTCCTGACCGGTGTCGTCACTCTCGACGAAGCCCGCGAAGAACTGACGAGCATGGCACCCACCGTCGTCTTCCTGGTTGCCGTGCTGGTTCTCGCTCATGCCGCGGACGCTCTCGGCGTCTTTCGCTGGGTCAGCCAGATCCTGCAGCAAAAATCCCTCGCCGATCCGCACCGGTTGCTGATTTACGTATTCGGCGCGGCTGCCCTGACCACGGCGGTCCTGAGCCTCGACGCCACCGTCGTACTTCTGACACCCGCAGTGATCGCGGCCGCACGATCCATCGGAGCAAGTCCGCGGCCCCATTCGTATGCCAGTGCGCACCTGTCGAACTCGGCGTCGACGCTCCTGCCTGTGTCGAACCTGACCAATCTCATCGCTTTTGCTGCAACAGGTTTGACGTTCTTGCACTTCACCGCGTTGATGGCGTTGCCGTGGGTCGTGACGATCGCTGTCGAATATCTGATCTTCCGACTGTTCTTCCGTTCCGAACTCGTCCGCTCGGAAAACACAGAGCCACCGGCAAGTAAAACTTCCTCGCCTGCGCCGAGTCTGCCGCTGGCGGTGATCGGACTGACGCTGGTCGGTTTCGCGGTTTCGGGTTTCTTCGGGATCGAACCCGCCTGGATCGCTGTGGTGGGTGCGAGTGTTCTGGGAGCGATCGCTCTGGCTCGGCACCGTACGACCGCCGCCAAGATGCTCTACGCTGCCGACCTCTGGTTCTGCGCGTTCGTCCTGGTTCTCGGGATCATCGTCGCCGGAGTCGCGAACGGGCCGGTGGGAGAATGGATTGCGCAGATCCTGCCAGGCGACACCAGCTACGGATCACTGCTATTCGTCGCCGTGGTCGCTGCGCTCGCGTCCAACCTCGTCAATAACCTGCCGGCAACCTTGCTGATGATCGCGGCGCTCGGGACGGGAGCACCTCCAGGCCTGGTGCTCGCGATGTTGATCGGTGTCAACCTCGGGCCCAACCTCACCTACGTGGGCTCTCTCGCGACAATGCTCTGGCGACGAGTTGCCACCAGCGCGGGCGCACCGCCCACGCTGGCGACGTTCACTCTGCTCGGGGTCATCACGACGCCACTGACGCTGCTCGCCGCCGTGAGTGCCCTGTGGCTGGTGATCTGATCAGAGGCTGATCAGCCGTCGGGGCTCTTTCAGCGAAGATGTGACGTGTCGTTGACCAGCCGGACCGAGGCTCCCCCGTCTGGATAGAACTCGGTGATACTCAGCGACGCCAGATCCAGATGCAACCGGTACAGCAAGGACGGCCCGGCATCGAGGGCCAGTTGCACCAACGTCTTGATCGGGGTGACGTGAGAAACGACCAACAGCGTCGCGCCGCCGTAGGTCGAGATCAGGTCGTCACGCGCGGCGACGACTCGTTCTCGTACCTCGTCGAAACTCTCGCCGCCGGGTGGGCGCACCGAAGTGTCCGAGAGCCATTCGCGATGCAGGTCCGGATCGCGCTCGGCTGCCTCGCGGAAGGTGAGTCCGTCCCAGTCGCCGAAATCGGTTTCGATCAAACCTTTGTGCTCGACGACGGGAAGACCGAGCACGCGGGCCGATGCTTCTGCCGTCTCACGGGTTCTGCCGAGGGGTGAGCAGACGATGGCGTCGATACCGCCGCGGTTCCCGAAGCGTGCAGCCGCGCCGCCGGCCTGCGCGCGGCCCAATTCCGTGAGCTCAGGATTGCCGCGTCCGGAGTAGCGGCGATCGACCGACATCGCCGTCTGTCCGTGACGTAGCAACAACATTCGTGTCGGTTTGCCGGTGGTGGCGATCCATCCCGGAGAGCCGGCGATCTGCGGTTCCGACGTCTCTTCTGACGGCGCGGCGGGTGCAGCTGGTGCGGGGGTCGCGGTTTCGATGCCGGCAGCAGCGTCCATCGCCTCGTTGGCAAGACGATCGGCATGAGAATTCTCGCCGCGCGGAATCCACGTGTAGGTCACTCGCGAGAACTGCGTCGCCAACTCGGCTGCGCGTCGCTGCAGCGGAATCATGTCCGGGTGCTTGACCTTCCAGCGCCCGGACATCTGCTCGACGACCAGCTTGGAGTCCATACGGACGTCGACCGTCGACGCTCCGAGTTCACCGGCAGCGATCAACCCTGCGATCAGCCCGCGGTACTCGGCGACGTTGTTGGTCGCTATTCCGATGCTTTCCTTGCGTTCGGCCAACACCGAGCGGGTGGAGTCGAAGACCACGGCGCCGTAGCCGGCCGGGCCAGGGTTGCCGCGTGATCCACCGTCGGCCTCGACGATGACCTGCGTGGGAGTCACAGACCGGACTCCTTGGTACGCACCATGATTGCATTGCACTCTGGGCAACGAACGACGACGTCGGCCGGTGTCGCGGCGATTCGGGAGATCTCGCCGCGGTCGATCTCGATCCGGCAAGCGCCGCATCGGCGTGCCTGCAGAAGCGCCGCGCCCGGTCCGCCCAGGGTGCGCTGCTTCTCGTAGACAGCAAGGAAATCGGCGGGGAATTCACCGACAAGTCGTTCACGATCGGCGGCGCAACGCTCTTGCGCCTTGTCAAGATCGGCGACGGCGTCGTCGCGGCGACGCTTGGCGTCGATCAGCTCTTCTTCGGCCTGGGACAGCTGGGCACCGGCATGATCGTGATCGGCCTGTAACGCCTCACGCTGCTCCATCACTTCGAGCAACTCGTCCTCGAGGAGCCCCTGACGCCTGACCAGGCTGCCGAGTTCGTGTTCGAGTTCGGTGAGCTGCTTCGCCCCGACCGACCCACTCTGCAACAGAGTGCGGTCACGATCCTCGCGCTGACGAACCGCGTCGACCTCGCCTTCGAGCTTGCGAATGTCGCGATCGATGTCGTCGATCTGAATTTCGACGGCTACGGACGCATCTTTACGGCTGATTCGCTCGGCCTCGAGACGTTCGACTTCCTGCTGCTCGGGAAGCGCTCCGCGTCGGTGGGTGATCCGAGTGAGCTCAGCATCCACCCCGGCGAGGTCGAGAAGCTTGGATTGCACCTGTGGTTCGACGTTCACGCTGTATAACTCCTGCTGTAAGTCCGATGTCGGCAGTGCTCGCGAAGGACGGCTCTCGAAGAACTGCTCTTGAATTGTTCGTGCAACCGTACCTTGCAGAGCGCTGCACTAATGCGCACTCAAACACCACGGATCGGTGCGAATTGTCGAAACCCGGCTTTCCCACCCCGGATTGTCGGCAAACGCGGCGTCGAGCACCGATTTCGCCTGCGCACACCACGGGTATTCACTAGCCCAATGGGCGACATCGACCAGTGCCGGGCCACCGGCACGAAGATGCTCGTCCGCGGGATGATGCCGCAGGTCCGCAGTGACGTAGACGTCGGCGCCCAGCGCCGCCACCACGTCCAGATACGAGTCGCCGGAACCGCCGCACACCGCCACGGTACGAACGGTCGCGTCCGGATCTCCGGCAGCGCGAACACCCCACTCGGTCGAGGGCAGTGAGCGCGCCACTCGCGCAGTGAACTCTCGCAATGTTTCGGGGTGCTCGAGGTCACCCACCCGCCCCAGACCGAGCGAACTGGGGAACGCTGCGAGTTCGAAGACATCGAAGGCTGGTTCCTCGTACGGGTGGGCGGCACGCAATGCGCCCAGCACCGCACTTCGCTTTCCGCGTGGGGCAATCACTTCCACACGATCCTCGCGAACCTGCTCCACAGCGCCGACAGTCCCGATCGTCGGATTCGCACCGTCGGCTGGCAAGAACTGACCCGTACCGGTGACCGTCCAACTGCACTGGCTGTAGTCGCCGATCCGCCCAGCCCCGGCCTCGAAAAGTGCATCCTGCACGGCCGATGCATTCTCCACCGGAACCATGACGACCCACTTGTCGAGCGGCTGCGTCGGCTTGGGTTCGATCGGGCGCAGCACGGTCAGGCCCAGAGCCTGCGCCAACGCGTCGGACACTCCAGGGTCGGCGGAGTCCGCATTGGTGTGCGCCGAGAACAGTGCGCACCCCGCCTTGATGAGCTTGTGGACCAACGCACCTTTGGGTGTGTGAGCACCGACGGTGTCCACCCCACGCAGCAGAAGTGGATGGTGAACGACCAGAAGGTCGGCACCGGAGGCGATGGCGTCGTCGACCACTGCCTCGGTCGGATCCACCGCGAAAACCACTCTCGTCACCGCGTCCGCAGGATCGCCGCAGACCAGACCGACCGAATCCCACGATTCCGCCAGGGCGGGCGGATAAGCAGATTCCAGCACGGCTATGACGTCCGCAAGAATTGGGCCGCTCACAAGATCTCCTTCATCGCTTCGATCAGTACCGAGACCTGCTCGGCTGGACGGACGGCAACGCGCAACTGATCGGGCCCGAGTCCGGGAAAGGTGTCGCACCGGCGGACGGCGATACCGCAGGCACGCAGGTGCTCTCGCATCGAGGCGCCGTCGCGGACGTCGATGAGCACGAACGGCCCCGCAGCGGGTTCGTGCACGGCAATCCCGATCTCGGTCAGTCGCCGGGACATGTCTTGGCGGTCTGTGGCAATCGATTCGGCTTTGATCCTCGACTGGTCGACCGCGAACGGTTCGCAGCAGGCCGTGATGGCCTCGATCTGCAGACTGCCCAATGGCCAGTGGGCTCGGCCCTGAGCCAGTCGAGCGAGAAGATCCGGAGAGCCGATCGCGTACCCACACCGCAATCCCGCCAGTGCCCACGTCTTGGTCAGGCTCCGAAGCACCAGTACATCCGCCGACTCGACACCTGCGATGCTCTCCGCTTCGCCGGGGATCGCGTCGCCGAATGCCTCGTCCACCACCAGGATCCGGCCCGGCCGACGCAACTCCAACACATCGGCCTTGGGGTGAAGCACGGACGTCGGATTGGTCGGATTGCCCAGAACGACAAGGTCCGCGGATTCTGGTACCTGCGCGGCCCGAAGCGCGAAAGGCGGCTCCAGAATCACCTGCGTCACCGGTACACCGGCCTCTCGCAGCGCCAGTTCCGGCTCGGTGAAGGACGGATGGATCAGCGCTGCCGAACGAGAGCCCAGCCGCGGCAGCATCGCGAATCCCTCGGCACCGCCCGAGAGCAACAACACCTCTTCGGGCCGGCGCCCGTGCCGCTGCGCGACGGTTTCGCGGGCTTTCAGTTCCGCTGCAGCTGACGGGTACGAACCGAGCGTCGACAGCCCTGCGGCCAGCCGATCCCGCAACCACTTCGGTGGGCCGGAGCCTTGAACGTTGACGGCAAAATCGAGTAACCCGGGCTCCGCTTCGACATCGCCGTGATGTCGCAAGCTCTCCAGGTCAACCGTTCCGGTACTCACCCGGTCAGCCTACGGTCGAGCACCGTGCGCGGACATCACCCCTGCCGTCCGGGACAATGAGTGCCGTGACGACACCACCCCTCGACCGTTTTCCTGTAGTTCTGTTCGATCTGGACGGAACCATCACCGATTCCGCTCCCGGCATTCACGGCGGCTTCCGACATGCGTTGACAACTGTCGGCCATCCGGAGCCGACGGAAGCGATGTTGGCATCGGTGATCGGCCCGCCGATGGTCGATACCTTCAGGTCACTCGGCATGGCCCCGGCGGACGTGGATCGGGCGATCGCCGCGTACATCGAGCGTTACGACGCGACCGGGTGGCAGGAGAACTCGGTGTACGAGGGTATGGACGTCGTCCTGGGTAAGGCTCGCGCGAGCGGCACCCGACTGGCCGTCGCCACCTCGAAGTCGGAGCGATTCGCCATTCGCATCCTCGAGCATTTCGGCCTGGCCGAGCACTTCGAGTTCATCGGCGGCGCAAGTGACGACGGAACTCGTCGGGCGAAACCCGATGTGATCGCGCACTCGCTGACCTCACTCGGGATCACTCCCGTCCTCGCCGCCGACGGCGGAACCCCCGACGTGCTCATGATCGGCGATCGTGATCACGACGTGCTCGGCGCCGCGAAGTACGGCATCCCCACCGTCGTCGTCGAATGGGGCTACGGTTCCGCCGAGGAAGCGCGGCAAGCGTTTCGCTCCGTATCGTCGGCATCCGAACTGGGAGGACTTCTCGATGGCCGCCTCTGAACCACTCCGTGTGACTGAACCACTCCACGTGACGTTTGTGTGCACCGGCAATATCTGCCGGTCACCAATGGCCGAAAAGATCTTGCTCGCGCATCTGGGCCGTGAAGGCCTAGCCGACCGGGTGCGTGTCAGCAGCGCCGGTACCGAGGGGTTTCACACCGGTAGCGAGGCCGACGAGCGGACCAACGTCGTGCTCCGAGCGGCCGGATATCCGACGGGCCACAGCGCCGCGCGGGTCAATGCAGATCATCTCGCCGCCGATCTTGTCGTCGCCCTCGACACCGGGCACGAACGTGAGCTTGCTCATCTCGGCGTGCCCACCGAGCGTCGGCGCCTACTGCGATCGTTCGACCCCGAGGCGGACGGAGAATCGGTTCCGGACCCGTACTACGGGGATCAGGAGGACTTCGAACTGGTTCGAGACCAGATCGAAGCGGCCATTCCCGACATACTCGACTGGATCCGCGAGCGAGCCTGAACCCGGAGCAAAATTCACTCCCGTTCGGGCAACGGATACCGTGGACGTGTGCGAAGACTGAAATTCCTGTTGCGGCCCGGTTGGTTGGTACTGGCAGCTGTGGTCGGGCTCTTCGCCTACCTGTGCTTCACCGTGCTCGCTCCGTGGCAGCTCGGCAAGAACACGAAGACCGAGCACCGCAATGATCTGATCTCGAACTCGATCAACGCGGAGACCGTGCCGATCGGTGATGTCATCGCCGATTCGACGATCGCACCGGACGACGAATGGCGAAACATCACCGCGGCAGGTACCTATCTGCCCGACGCCGATATCCTCGTCCGCCTGCAGTCCATCGAGGGCGCGCCGTCGTACGAGATCCTGACGCCTTTCCGCCTGGACGACGGCCGCACGATCCTCGTCAATCGCGGATACGTTCGGCCGATCAACGGCGCCGAGGCACCGCCCATCGCTGCGCCGCCGACCGATCCGGTCACTCTCAACGGCCGCGTGCGCCTGTCGGAAGGCACCGCTCCCGGCCGAGTTCCGATGTTCGAGGACGGCGCGAAGCAGGTCTACTCCATCGACGCACAGCCGATCGGCGAGTTCATCGGAACGGACCTGATCGACGCGTACATCCAACTCGAACCCGACCAGCCCGGCGGTCTCGGCACGATCCCGCTCCCCCAACTCGACGCGGGCCCCTACCTCTCTTACGGGTTCCAATGGCTGGCGTTCGGCATCATGGCGCCGCTCGGTCTGGCTTACTTCATTCGCGCCGAGTGGCGCGAACGTCGCAAGGAAAAGGCAGCTCAAGCAGCTGTGGACGGCTTCGCAGCCGACGACGCCGCTGCCGAGACGACCCCGGAAGCGGCAGTGTCCGCGCCTGCCGCACCCCCCGCCGAACCGGCTCGTTCCTTCAGCCGTCGCAAGAAGCCGGAGCCGGAATCAGTGCCGCTCACGGCGCAGGAAGCCAAACTTGCCGATCGATACGGCAATACCCGCTGAAATACCCGCTGACACCACAGCTGCACTGATCTGCACCGCCGACGAAAGCCTCGCCGCGCGGCGCAGATCATTCGGCGTCGGCACAGGCCCGCGGCCGAGGACGGGACGCATCTCCACCCCGTGCGCGTACTCGGTCCGACCACCCAACGAAATGCCCAACGCCCCTGCCGCCGACGCTTCCGCGACGCCCGCATTGGGGCTTGGATGAGCCGCTGCGTCGCGTTTCCACGCTGCCAGTGATTCCTGAACCGAGCCGCCCACCACCGGGGCACACGCAGCCGTCAGCGCACCGGTCAGCCGAGCCGGGACGATGTTGACCAGGTCGTCGAACCTCGCCGCAGCCCACCCGAATCTGAGGTACTTCTCGGAGCGGTAGCCGATCATCGCGTCGAGTGTGTTGGCAGCGCGGTAGACGAACAGACCTGGCACGCCCGCAATTGCACCCCAGAACACTGCGCCGACGGTTGCATCCGAGGTGTTCTCGGCAACCGACTCGAGCGCTGCACGCGTGAGGCCCTCCTCGCCCAGCACCGAGGGATCGCGTCCGCAGAGTGAAGGAAGTAGCTCACGCGCTGTCGTCAGGTCGCCGTCGACCTGTGACGCCTCCAATCGAGCGGCCATGTCGATGCCGGTGCGTGCAAGCGACGTTCCGCCGAGCACGGCCCAGGTAGCTATCGCCGTCGTACCCGTGACGGCCACCCAACCGGCCCGGCGCGACGCTGCTTCGGCTGTGAGGCCAAGTCCTGCGGTGCCGGCCAAGAGCACGGCAACATGAAGTGTTCCGGCCGCGCGCGAGTCCCGGTAGGACATCTTCTGCAGCGCGATAGCCGCGGTTCCGAAGCCGGCAACCGGATGGAACCGCCCCGGATCGGCGAATGCCCGATCCGCAACGAAGCCGAGGAGAAGCCCGGCAGCTCGCGCATTGAATCGAGATTGGGACGAACGAACCGAAATCTGCACGAGCGTAGTTGTAGCAGCGACGCTCGTTCTCTGGCCAACCGTCACATGTCTGCCCGAGCTGAGCTCTATCCGTCCCAGTCGATCGTCAGGTAGATCAAGCGGTGCATTCGGTTGATTTCCCAGACTCGGGCAATCCCGGTCGCCAGTGCGTCGCTTTGGGAACGAACCCGGATCGTCTGCCCCGGGAACAACGCAACACTGAGACTGGGCATCTCGGCGATATGTATGTGCGGACGGGTGGGATGCACGCGCGTCGGGTCGACGGCTACTTCGATCACAGAACTGGACATGCGTCCAGAATGGCGTATTGCGGACAATTCGTTGCCGAAAATGAAAAACCCCGATCTGCGTCGACATGCAGATCGGGGTTTGAATTCTTCGGTGGGCGCGGAGGGTTTCGAACCCCCGACCGCTGGTGTGTAAAACCAGAGCTCTACCACTGAGCTACACGCCCGAACTCCCGGTGAGACCCTCACCGGGAATGCTCTAAGACTCTAGCGCGGCAAGCGCGTTTGCCCAAAGTCCGTGGTCACGGGCTTCTCCGGGGCCGTTCATCTCGGCAAAACGAATGACTCCGTCTTTGTCGATGACAAAGGTGCCACGATTCGCGAAGCCCAACTTGTCGTTGAACACCTCGTACTTCTGAGCGACTTCACCGTGCGGCCAGAAGTCCGAAAGCAAGGGAAATGTGTATCCCTGCTCAGCTGACCAGATCTTGTGAGTCGGCGAAGCCCCGACAGAAATCGCGAGAATGGCAGTGTCGTCGTTCTCGAACTTCGGAAGCTCGTCACGGACCTTGCAGAGTTCCCCCTGACAAGTCCCGGTGAAGGCCAACGGATAGAAGACCAGCAGAACGTTCTTCTTACCGCGGAAATCTGCGAGCGAGACTTCCTGGTTGTTCTGGTCCTTCAAGGTGAAATCCGGTGCCTGGGCACCAACTTCGAGAGGCATGTGCAATTCCTTGGGAAAGTGCGGAAAGGGCCGGGTCAGCGCTTGTTGGCCGGACGAGCCTTCGGCTGAACCAGTCGACTTCCCGACCAGTCACCGAGGTTGGCTGCCGATGTCTGCGTCAAGCCGGCAGTCGGCGCCGATTCGGCGATCTCGCTGGGCTCGACATGTCCGTCGAGACCGGTCTTGGGAGTGAGAACCCACACGAAGCCTTCGTCGGCGAGGGGCCCGATGGCATCCATCAAGGCATCCACCAGGTCACCGTCCTCGTCGCGCCACCACAGCAGCACAACGTCGATGACCTCGTCGGAATCCTCGTCGAGCATTTCCCCGCCGATGGTTTCCTCAACCGCGGCACGAATGCCGTCGTCGGTATCCTCATCCCAGCCCAGTTCCTGCACCACCATGTCAGTGGTAATCCCGAGTTTCTGAGCGTAGTTCTGGGCATCCGCCGCGGCGACCACGGTGGGGTCCTCCTTTTGTTGATGGTGTGTGGCGACCCCGCACACCTACCGTTTGACGATCAATTAGGGAAAGCGAACATGGTCTGAGGCGTTAGCGCAAGCCGACCACGCCGAAAACTTTCACCAAAGATCGTCTTCTGACACACGGCGAACCTTACGCCTGCGGATTACCGCAGGTCACAGGGATCCACATTCATCGAAGATCGACTTGCGAATCGAATTGCTCGTATCGCTGATCGAATTGATTTCATCCGCCGAATGATCACTCTCGATCACGACTGCAGATGAACGTAGGTTCGCGGCCAATTCGTCGAACAGTCCGGAAAGTTGCGCCGGAAGTTCACTCGCGACCGAGTCGAACCACGAGGCGGTGTCCCTGGCCGACGAAGCAGCAGCGCTTGCTTCGGCTCTCAGGTCGGTCTCACCATGATTTCCGGCGTCGACGTAGGCATTGAACGCGACCACGTCGTTTTTCGATCGAGAGACCGCTTCCTCACAGATCGCGAAAGCTGCCTCTGCCGCATCTGCCGCCGCTTTCGACGAGGACGCGGCGGCCATCGAAATACTCACCTCGGATTGGTATGCAGCCACGTGCGCTTCATTGGGTACTGCCGATCCGGTCACCGCCGCCGAACATCCCACGATCACCGACAGTCCCACTGCGATCGATCCGACCGAGACCCACGCCCCGACCCTGCCGTAATTGATTTCTTTGTTTATTTTTTCCCACCCCTTCATACGTTCCGATCGATCCCCCAAGCCTGTGACTACGGGGAACCATCACACCCCTGCGTCACGCCGAAAAACGCTACCCGAGAGTAACCAGAGGCGAGGTGTGCCGGACCGACCGGGATGGTGAAAGATGAGGTACGCGCCATATTCACGATGGAAGTGCGTCGGACCTAACAAGGCCTCGATCACCTATGTAAGGACGCCCCACCACGCGTCCCCAAACCAATGAGGAGCACACGTTGTCTGACCTGATCCAGGGTCCCGCGTCCGGGCAGAACGCCGATTCCGGCGCCGCCGGCGAGTCGGGTTCGCCCGCGTCGAACACGCCGGGGGGAACCGACGGTCGCGTTCGCGTCATTCGCGAAGGTGTTGCGTCGTACCTGCCGGACATCGATCCGGACGAGACCACCGAATGGCTCGAATCATTCGACGGACTTCTGGATCGATCCGGACCCACGCGTGCCCGCTACCTCATGCTCCGCATGCTCGAACGCGCCGGTGAGAAGCACGTCGCACTCCCCGCGCTCACCTCGACCGACTACGTCAACACGATTCCGACCGAAAACGAGCCGTGGTTCCCCGGCGACGAAGAGGTCGAGCGCCGCTATCGCGCCTGGATCCGTTGGAACGCCGCGATCATGGTCCACCGCGCGCAGCGACCGGGCGTCGGCGTCGGCGGTCACATCTCCACCTACGCATCCTCGGCAGCGTTGTACGAAGTCGGCTTCAACCACTTCTTCCGCGGCAAGGACCACCCGGGCGGTGGCGACCACATCTTCATCCAGGGTCACGCCTCCCCCGGCATCTACGCACGCGCCTTCCTCGAGGGCCGCATCCCCGCGGAACAGCTCGACGGATTCCGCCAGGAGAAGTCCCACGCCGACTTCGGCGGCGCACTGCCGTCCTACCCGCACCCGCGGCTGCTTCCCGACTTCTGGGAGTTCCCGACGGTCTCGATGGGCCTCGGCCCGATGAACGCCATCTACCAGGCCCGGTTCAACCACTACCTCAACGACCGCGGCATCAAGGACACCACCGATCAGCACGTGTGGGCATTCCTCGGCGACGGCGAAATGGACGAGCCCGAATCACGCGGCCTCGCTCACGTCGCGGCAACCGAAGGCCTCGACAACCTCACGTTCGTCGTGAACTGCAACCTCCAGCGCCTCGACGGCCCGGTCCGCGGCAACGGAAAGATCATCCAGGAACTGGAATCGTTCTTCCGCGGTGCCGGCTGGAACGTCATCAAGGTCGTCTGGGGTCGCGAGTGGGATGCGCTGCTGCACGCCGATCGCGACGGCGCACTCGTCAACCTGATGAACGTGACGCCGGACGGTGACTACCAGACGTACAAGGCCAACGACGGCGCGTTCGTGCGCGATCACTTCTTCGGACGTGACCCCCGCACCAAGGAACTGGTCAAGGACCTCACCGACCAGGAAATCTGGAACCTCAAGCGCGGTGGCCACGACTACCGCAAGGTCCACGCCGCCTACGCAGCGGCCATGGCACACAAGGGCCAGCCGACGGTCATCCTGGCGCACACCATCAAGGGCTACACCCTCGGTAAGCACTTCGAGGGCCGCAACGCCACACACCAGATGAAGAAGCTGACGCTGGACGATCTCAAGGCGTTCCGCGACATGCAGCACATCCCGATCTCGGATGCCGAGCTCGAGAAGGATCCGTACCTGCCTCCGTACTACCACCCGGGCGCGGACGCTCCCGAGATCAAGTACATGCTCGACCGTCGCAAAGCACTCGGCGGGTTCCTGCCTTCCCGCAACACCGACGCTGCTCCGCTCAAGCTCCCCGAGGACAAGACGTACGACGTCATCCGCAAGGGCTCGGGCAAGCAGGAAGTCGCCACCACCATGGCGATCGTGCGCATCCTCAAGGAACTGTTGCGCGACAAGGAGATCGGCAAGCGGATCGTGCCGATCATTCCGGACGAGGCCCGTACGTTCGGTATGGACTCGTGGTTCCCGTCGCTGAAGATCTACAACCGCAACGGACAGCTCTACACCTCCGTCGACGCCGAACTCATGCTCGCCTACAAGGAGAGCCCGATCGGCCAGATCCTGCACGAGGGCATCAACGAGGCCGGTTCGACGGCATCGTTCACCGCAGTCGGCACGTCCTACGCCACCCACGGTGAACCGATGATTCCGCTGTACATCTTCTACTCGATGTTCGGTTTCCAGCGCACCGGCGACGGCCTGTGGGCGGCCGCCGACCAGATGGCTCGCGGATTCGTTCTCGGCGCCACCGCCGGTCGTACAACTCTGACCGGTGAAGGTCTCCAGCACGCCGACGGACACTCGCTGCTCCTGGCATCGACCAACCCGGCCGCTGTCACGTACGACGCCGCGTTCTCGTACGAGTTGGCGCACATCGTCAAGGACGGCTTGCGCCGCATGTACGGCGGCACCGAGGGCGTCGACGGTTTCGGTGGCGAGAACATCTTCTACTACCTGACCATCTACAACGAGCCTTACGTTCAGCCGGCCGAGCCCGAAGGTCTCGACGTCGAGGGCTTGCTCAAGGGCATCTACCTCTACAAGACGTCCGAAGCAGCCGGCCCGAAGGCACAGATCCTCGTCTCCGGTGTCGCGATGCCTGAGGGTCTGCGTGCGCAGAAGCTGCTCGCCGACGAATGGGGCGTCTCGGCCGATGTCTGGTCGGTCACGTCCTGGGGTGAGCTGCGCCGCGAAGGCGTCGAATGCGAACGTCAGGCGCTGCTCAATCCGTCCGAGGATGCTCCGGTTCCGTTCGTCACCACGGCGTTGTCCTCGGCCCAAGGCCCTGTCGTCGCGGCTTCGGACTGGATGCGGGCGGTCTCGGATCAGATCCGTCAGTGGGTTCCCGGCGACTACACCACGCTCGGCACGGACGGGTTCGGGTTCTCCGATACCCGCACTGCAGCGCGTCGCTACTTCAACGTCGATGCCGAGTCCATCGTCGTTGCCGTGCTGATCGGCTTGGCGAAGGAAGGATCGATCGAGCGGTCGAAGGCCGTCGAAGCAGCGAGCCGATACCGCATCGACGACGTGAATGCTGCTCCCGAGCAGACCGGGGACACCGGTAGCGCCTAAGTCGTAGGGCAACAGTCCCAGCGATCGAAAACAGACCTACGCCCATCGCCGAGGGTGTCATCTCGACATCCGCTGCGGCGATGGGCGTAGGTTTTTCTCATGCCCGAACCTGATCCCGAGAAACCCGAAGAGGGCGTACGCCGCACTCGACCACAGTCGTCCGGGTTGCAGGCTGTACTCGCCCGCCGTCGTCAGGTTCGCGATCCACTTCCAGAAGCCTTGCTCCGCCGCGTCAAACAGTTCTCCGGTCGACTCTCCACCGAGGCCGTGACCGTGATGGAGGAGCAGCTTCCGTTCTTCGACAGTCTCGACGCTTCGCAACGTGCCGACGTTCAACTCTTGGTGCAGACGTCGGTGGTGAATTTCCTGGAATGGCTGCGGCAACTCGACTCGGAGATCAGCTTCGGATACGAGTCTTTCCCGGTCATCCCTCAGGATCTTGCTCGACAGCTCACGTTGCGCCAGACCGTCGACATGGTCCGGGTGGCGATGGAGTTCTTCGAGAAATGGCTGCCGGCTCTCGCCCGCAACGATCAGCAGCTGATCGCGCTGACGGAAGCCGTCCTGCGCTACGGGCGTGAACTCGGTTTCGCAGCAGCGACGGTGTACGCAAGCGCCGCCGAGTCGCGCGGTGCCCTGGACACGCGACTGGAAGCGCTCGTCGTCGACGCCGTCGTGCAGGGAGACACCGGCTCGGACATGCTCTCCCGCGCAGCCACCTTGAACTGGGACGCCACGGCTCCGGCCACCGTCATCGTCGGGTCTCCCCCGCCGGACGAGCGGGTCTCGGTTGCCGGCACCGTCCACGCCACTGCCGCCGCGCACGGGCGCGCTGTTCTCGCCGTGGTGCAGGGTCCGCGACTGGTGATGATCGTCAGCGGCGAGCTGAGCAGTAAGACGGAAGGCAGCCAATTCCTTCAAGACCTGCTCATGAGTTTCGCCGACGAACCGGTGGTGATCGGCCCGACAACGCCCTCGTTGAGCGCAGCACACTTCAGTGCGTCCGAAGCTCTCGCGGGAATCAAGGCCGTCGCCGGGTGGCGCGGCGCACCTCGTCCCGTTTTCGCGACTGAACTGCTCCCGGAACGGGCACTACTCGGAGACGACGCTGCCGTAAAGGCTCTTCGCGATTTCCTGGTCGCACCTTTAGCGGAATCCGGCACAGTCTTGACCGATACTTTAGACAGTTATCTCGACTGTGGAGGTGCGGTTGAGACTTGTGCACGTCTTCTGTTTGTTCATCCAAATACCGTTCGGTACCGCTTGAAGCGAATCGCGGAAGTTACCGGCCGGGATCCTACGAATCCACGCGACGCGTACGTACTACGGATCGCCGCTACCGTGGGCCGATTGACACAAATCGATCTCAAATCGAACAATTCGGTTACTTCAGTCACATCTTTAACATCCGGACAAACAAACCTGTAACCCCGGAGCGTCCAATTTCGATGGCCGGGCGCGACGTGGGATTTTGTGGGAACCCTACAAAACACTTCGCCAGAGTTCATCGCGACCGACATCTCGCAGGTCACTCGCGGCGGTGTTCTCTTAATAAGTGATTTCGTTGCTCGCCCCGGGACAGGGCTCTCAGACACCCGGCATGCTCAGCCCATGGCTGGCACTGCCCGGAGCGCAAGACCGCCTCGAAGTGTGGTCGAAGGCAGCCGGCCTTGACCTCGTCCGACTCGGCACGACCGCGACTGCAGAAGAAATCACCGACACCTCGGTAACCCAGCCCCTCGTCGTTGCCGCTGCTCTGCTGGCGTACGAGGAAATCGAATCACGTGGGCTCCTCGGCGCCGACGTCATCGCTGCCGGCCATTCAGTGGGTGAACTTGCCGCTGCTGCGGTCGCCGGTGTTATTTCCGCTGACGACGCGGTCGCGCTTGCCGCCCTCCGCGGCGCCGAGATGGCCAAGGCTTGTGCGCTCGAGCCCACCGGCATGTCAGCCGTTCTCGGTGGCGACGAAGCCGAAGTGCTCGCACGACTCGAAGAACTCGGGTTGGAAGCGGCCAACCGCAATGCGGCCGGCCAGATCGTGGCTGCCGGACTGCTCACCGCGCTCGAAGAACTCGCAGCAAACGCACCCGAAAAGGCCCGAGTCCGCGCACTGCCCGTCGCCGGCGCTTTCCACACCCGCTTCATGGCACCTGCACAGGACGCCGTCGCAGCTGCTGCCGCCAAGATCACCCCGTCCGATCCGACGCGCACGCTGCTTTCCAACTCGGATGGCGCACCCGTCTCCTCGGGCGCCGACGCCCTCACCAAACTTGCCGCGCAGGTAACCCGCCCCGTTCGTTGGGACCTCTGCTCCGCGTCGTTGCGGACAGCAGAAGTCAGCGCGATCGTTGAACTCCCGCCGGCCGGAACCCTCGTCGGAATTGCCAAGCGCGAAATGCGTGGCACGCCGACGGTGGCCCTCAAGAACCCGGAGGATATCTCCGCACTGTCCGAGCTGACCTAGCTCGGACGCCCACCCGGCCGATCAGCCCGAACGGCGGCCGGACGTTTCACCCCACCTCAATCGATCAAGAAGGGAGCCACACCAGTGGCCCACACTCAGGAAGAAATCATCGCGGAACTCGGCCAGATCGTGGAGGAGGTCACCGGTATCGAGCCTTCCGAGGTCACCGTTGACAAGTCCTTCGTGGACGACCTCGATATCGACTCCCTGTCCATGGTCGAGATCGCTGTTCAGACCGAAGACAAGTACGGCGTGAAGGTCCCCGACGAGGATCTCGCAGGCCTGCGCACTGTCGGCGACATCGTCGCGTACATCCAGAAGCTCGAAGCCGAAGGCGCCGAAGCCAAGAACGCAGAGTGAGCCGACCGTGACTTCCGCTTCTACCCGCAAAGGGAAATTCCCCGACATCGTCGTCACGAGCCTCGCGACGTCGACCTCGGTGGCTGGTGATGTGGATGGCACGTGGAAGGCGCTACTCGCCGGCGAAAGCGGCATCGGAATCCTCGATGACCCGTTCATCGACGAGTTCGACCTTCCCATTCGCATCGGCGGGCACCTGAAGGTTTCACCAGACGAGGGCTTGTCCCGCGTCGAAATTCGACGGATGAGCTGGGTGGAACGCCTTGCCCTCACGTTGAGTCGCACGGTCTGGAGCAACGCCGGCAGCCCCGAAGTCGATCAGGACCGCCTCGCGGTTGTCATCGGCACCGGACTCGGCGGCGGCGACACGCTCATCGACGCCGTCGACAAACTCCGTGGCGGCGGATACCGCAAGGTGTCCCCGTTCTCGGTGCAGATGGTCATGCCCAACGGACCGGCCGCAACGGTCGGGCTCGAACTCGGGGCCCGCGGTGGAGTCATCACCCCGGTCTCGGCATGTTCGTCGGGATCCGAGGCAATTGCTCACGCTCACCGCATGCTTGTCATGGGTGACGCGGACATGGTTGTGGCTGGTGGAGTCGAGAGCTTCATCGACGCGGTTCCGATCGCGAGCTTCGCCATGATGCGTGCAATGAGCACCAACAACGACAATCCGACCGCAGCTTCACGTCCTTTCGACAAGGACCGTGACGGATTTGTCTTCGGCGAAGCCGGCGCACTGATGATCCTCGAAACCGAGGAACACGCAAAGGCACGCGGGGCCACCATTCATGCCCGCCTGCTCGGTTCCGGAATCACTTCGGACGGGTACCACATCGTGGCACCGCATCCGGAAGGCCTGGGCGCGGCGCGAGCCATGACCCGAGCAATCGAGATGGCCGGACTGACGAAGTCCGACATCAAGCACATCAACGCCCACGCCACTGCGACGCCGATCGGTGACATCGCAGAGGCAAAGGCAATCAACGCAGCGGTCGGCAATCACGCTGCGGTGTACGGCCCGAAATCCGCGCTGGGACACTCGATCGGCGCTGTCGGCGCCCTCGAATCAGTCCTCACGGTTCTGGCGGTGCGTGACGGGATCATCCCGCCCACGCTCAATGTTGACAGCCAGGATCCAGAAATCGATCTCGATGTCGTCAAGGGTGAACCCCGAACCGGCTCTTTCGATTTCGCACTGAACAACTCGTTCGGTTTCGGTGGGCACAATGTCGCGCTCGCCTTCGGTCGGGCCTAGCCCGAACCGCGGTTTGCACCTGTCCGCGGGTGTCGTTGCAACACAACGTCACCCGCGGACAACACCGACCTTTCGTTCCACCCAAGGCTCGTACTGAAGGAGGACGCGATGACCATCCTGGCCCCCGTGACAAAGTCCGAATCATCGACAGACCCGCGCGATCCTCTTGCGCGCCTGGAAAATCTGTTCGACCCCGGCACAACAGTGCCGCTCCACGCCCGTGACAAGTCCGGCGTGCTCGCTGCGTCCGGAAACATCGACGGCGTCCGCACCATCGCATACTGCTCCGATGCCACCGTCATGGGCGGCGCAATGGGCGTCGACGGTTGCAAACACCTCGTCAAAGCCATCGATACCGCCATCGAGGAAGAGTCCCCCATCGTGGGTCTCTGGCACTCCGGTGGCGCGCGTCTGGCTGAAGGCGTCGAAGCACTCCACGCAGTCGGACTGGTCTTCGAGGCCATGGTCCGTGCGTCGGGTCTCATACCTCAAATTTCCGTCGTGCTCGGCTTTGCCGCTGGTGGAGCCGCGTACGGTCCAGCCCTCACCGATGTCGTGATCATGGCGCCGGAAGGCCGAGTGTTCGTCACCGGCCCAGACGTAGTTCGCAGTGTCACCGGTGAACAGGTCGACATGGTGTCACTCGGCGGTCCGGACACACACACCAAGAAGTCGGGTGTCGCGCACATCGCCGCACACGACGAGGCCGACGCATTGCACCGCGCACGCCGCCTGGTCTCGATGATGTGCGAGCAGGGCGAATTCGATCAGCGGGCAGCGGAACTCGGCGACAGCGATCTGCGCGCCATGATGCCTGCGTCCGCAAAACGTGCATACGACGTTCGTCCCATCGTTCACGAAATGCTCGACAACGTCGAAGGCGAGTCGAGCTTCGAAGAACTGCAAGGCAATTACGCGCGGAGCATCGTCACCGGTTTCGGCCGGATGGCCGGACGCACGGTTGGCGTCATCGCGAACAACCCACTGCGACTCGGGGGGTGCCTGAACTCCGAAAGTGCAGAGAAGGCCGCTCGATTCGTGCGACTGTGCAACGCATTCGGCGTGCCGCTCGTAGTCATCGTCGATGTTCCCGGGTATCTGCCTGGCGTGTCGATGGAGTGGGAAGGCGTGGTTCGGCGCGGCGCGAAGTTACTTCACGCCTTCGCCGAGGCGACTGTCCCCCGCGTCACCGTCGTCACTCGAAAGATCTACGGCGGCGCATACATCGCAATGAACTCGCGAGCACTGGGAGCCACGGCCGTTTTCGCTTGGCCCAACTCCGAAGTAGCCGTGATGGGCGCGAAGGCTGCTGTCGGCATCCTTCACAAGCGGGCTCTCGCTGCGGCACCGGACGACGAGCGTGAAGCATTGCACGACCGTCTCGCTGCCGAACACGAGGCGATCGCAGGCGGCGTCGACCGCGCTGTCGAAATCGGCGTCGTCGACGAGGAAATCGACCCGGCGAAGACTCGCAGCATCGTCACCGCTGCGCTCGCGTCTGCACCATCTGTCCGTGCGCGCCACAAGAACATTCCGCTCTGACAACCCTGGACAGCAAGGTGGACCTCGCCGATACGGCGGGGCCCACCTTTGTCATTCAAGTCTTTGTCTGCACGTCTGTGTCATTCCAGCTAAAGGGTCGCCCCGAGTTTCAGGATGGACCCGAATCAGCTGACACGCCTTCGCAGCCATGTCACTTCGGCGCCTTCGCCTGAACTCCGGAAGGGTTCGAGTTCCTCGTCCCACGGTGCGCCTATCGCCCGATCGATCTCCGCGGCGATGTCTCCACCGGAATTCATGATGGACCGCAGTTTCATCTCCCCAACGACGACATCACCGTTCGCACTGGTGGATCCGCGCCACAAGCCCAGACCGGGCACATGGCTGTACCGTTCGCCGTCGACGCCGTGGCTCGGGTCCTCGGTGACCTCGAAGCGCAACATCGGCCACGCCCGTAGCGAATCGACCAGGCGGGCACAGGTTCCGACGGGACCTGTCCAGTCCGTCGTCGCACGCAGAAGTCCGTCGTAGGCAGGCTGTGAGGTCCATCTGAGCTTGGCAGGGCTGTCCAACGTGGCGGACAAAGCCCAATCCACGTGCGGGCACAGCGCCGCGGGCGACGAGTGGATGTAAACCACACCAGTCGTCACGTCCGCGAATTGATTCATTTCGCGCACTCGAGCCTCCTGCTTCGACGAGGGACGTCTTCCCCAACGACCTCTGTCGAGTTCGTGCAGCACGCTCGATTGAACAGTGTGCCTTGTGTTACCCGTGTTGCGCCAGTGGAAGGAGAGAAATTTGTGCTCTATCGCGAAACTTCACCGACTACGCCATCTGACAATTCAGTCCACAAAGGCTTGGCCCAATCACCGAAGTCGCGATCGGTAAGCACGACGCACGCAGTATCGATCGTGGGATCGACCCACAGGAACGTCCCGGACTGGCCGAAATGACCGAAAGTTGCGGCCGAGTTCTCGAGACCTGTCCAATGCGGACGCTTCTCGCCGCGAATTTCGAATCCGAGTCCCCAGTCGTTGGGGCGCTGAGAGCCGTATCCCGGAAGAATTCCGTTGAGCCCCGGGAACTGCACGGTTGTCGCCTCTGCGAACGTCTGCGTCGAGATCAGGGTCGGCGAGAGCAGTTCAGCCGCGAACTTGGCCAAGTCGTCTGCCGATGCCTGCGCACCGTGACCGGCAGGACCGACAAGAGCCGCGCTGGTCATCCCCAACGGCGCGAACACCGCCTCGGCAAGATAGTCGGCAAATTCGATCTCGGTCTCCCGGGAAACCAACTCGGCAAGCACCTCGAATCCCGCACTCGAGTAGATCCGCTTCGACGCCACCGGCGCCTGAACAACACGTTCGGCGAATGCCAACCCGGAAGCATGTGCGAGGAGATGACGAACGGTCGACCCCTCAGGCCCGGCCGGCCCATCCAACTCGACCGCCCCTTCCTCCACCGCCACGAGAATCGCGTAGGCGCACAACAGTTTTGTCACCGAAGCCAGGGGGAAAACATGCGACTGGTCGCCGCTGAAACCACGAATGCGGTCGCCCTCACCCGGATTCTTCCCGGAGAGGACGACCGCTGCCGCATTGTCGACCGGCCACTGCTGAATTACGTCGAGACTGTGAGTACTGGGCACCCGATCAGACTACTGGCACAAGAGTTGCGCTTTCGATCACCAGTCAGCTTCGGTGTAGCGGATGACGCCGCGGATGTTCTTGCCATCCAACATGTCCTGGTACCCGTCGTTCACGCCTTCGAGCGTGTAGGTCCGAGTGACCATGTCGTCGAGGTTCAGCTTGCCTGCCTTGTACATCGCGAGGAGGTTAGGCACGTCCTGACGAGCGTTGCCACCGCCGAAAATGTTGCCCTGAAGGTCCTTCTGAAGCATCGACATCAGGAACAGGTTCAGCTTCACATCCATGTCCGTCAGGTGCCCCATTGCAGTGACAACACAACGACCGGCCTTTGCCGTCAGAATCATCGCTTCTTCGACGTACTCACCCTTCATTTCGCCAACGGTGATGATCGTCTTCTGCGCCATGCGTCCGTACGTGGCGTCGATGATCGGCTGAATGGCAGCGGCAGCGCTTTCGAAAGCGTGCGTTGCGCCGAACTTCAGAGCCTGCTCACGCTTCCACGGCACGGGGTCGATGGCAAAGATGTACCGGGCGCCCGATGCAACCGCACCCTGTAGCGCACTGATACCGACGCCGCCGACGCCCATGATCACAACGTCTTCGCCGGGCTTCACATCGGCGATGTGGGTTGCCGATCCCCAACCGGTCGGGACGCCGCAACCGACGAGTGCGGCAACCTCGAACGGAATGTCCTTGTCGATCTTCACCACTGACGACTGGTTCACGACCATGTAGGGCGAGAACGTCCCTAGCAGGCACATCGGGATCACGTTTTCGCCGCGAGCCTGGATCCGGTACGTGCCGTCGCTGATGGCTTGGCCGCTGAGGAGGCCCATCCCGAGGTCACAAAGATTCTGATGCCCGGCCGAACACGCCGGACAGGTTCCACAAGCCGGAATGAAGGACAGAACGACGTGGTCGCCGACCTCCAGTCCCTTGACCTCAGGGCCGAGCTTGGTGATGACGCCCGAACCCTCGTGCCCGCCCATGACCGGGAACGACGGCATCGGGGTCGCGCCGGTGACGATGTGGTGATCGGAGTGGCACATTCCGGCCGCTTCCATGCGAATTTGAACTTCGCCGGCCACCGGCTCGCCGATCTCGATCTCCTCGACGGACCACTTCTCATTGAGGCCCCACAGGATTGCACCCTTGGTCTTCACGTCACTTCACCCTTTCATTCGCACACCCGCATCTATCTCTGTGACCATAGCCACAAATCCGCGAAATTGGAACGTGTTCTAACGAAAGATTTTGCACTGCAGGTCAGACGTCCAAATGACCTGGCACAACCGGCTTGGCGACGACGAAAGAATGACCCACTGAGTGGGACAGGCCACACGGGCACCCGAAAGTAGAGTCACCCCGAAAGCACGCACCCATTCGACTCCACCTCCCCCCAATCGGTCGGACACAGAGCAGCGGGTCTGAAACAGGCCTGGACATGTTCTGGTGCATGTGAGGTTTGACCCCTCAGGTTTTGAATGTGGTGTTCGCCGGCCGCGGGTGCTGGCCGGGGTCGATCGAGGGCGGTGGGATGAACCAGGGTTTGTTGTCGACCCCGATGCGGATCACCCATTTCCCGACGAACCCGGACTTGCGGTGCATCAATCGATGATGCGAACGGCACAGCAGGACAAGGTTGCTCATCACCGTCGGCCCGCCGTTCGCCCAGTGCCGGATATGGTGCGCATCCGTCCACGCGGGCACGCACGCGCAGCCCGGGAACGCGCACCCCTTGTCCCGGGCGATCAACGCCACGCGCTGCTCCGCAGAGACCAACCGTTTCCCGGGTTTCGCATCGAGTGGCGCCCCGTGGTCGTCGAGCAGCACGGTCGAGAGGAAGCAGTCGCAGCCGAGGAGTCTGGTCTGCGATACAGACAGTGGCCCCAGCCAGGGCATGTGCCCGACATCGAGATCCGACACAGCCACTCCACCACCATCGGGCGAGGGTGCGGCGGCGCAGTCCCGGTGCTCCGCAAGATCACGGGCGTTGATGTGCACGTTCACGTGCGGACGCTGCCCACCATCGAAACCGGTCTTCGCGCAGTCCAGATAGCGGCGGATCAGTTCCGTGAACCCGTCCGCCGTCCGTTTCGCCGCAGACCGAGCATCGGGGGTTCCATCGGGTGCCGGGGTGGGCATCGTCAGGTTCGACAACGCCGACAACAACATTTCCCCGGTGAGGGCATCGAAATCTCCGCGCACCACCACCCGACCGTTCAACGTCGACGCGATCCGGAGCTCGTTCCGATCGGTATCTTCGGCGGGCGGAATCTCATCGGATTCGAACACTCGCTCCAAGGTCGCGATCACGTTCCGTACCTTCGTGGTCGTGGCCTCCACACCGGATGCCGCAGCCAACAACAAATCGATACAGCGAGGGAGCGCCTCCTCCGGCATGCCCTTCGGTGGTGACTCGCAGAACGCCACGATCAACACGGCATGATCGAAGGAGCAGTCCCCGACATCGAACCGGGCAGCCACCGCCGGAAACAGCCGCAGCGCCGCACCCAACGCGGCGATCTTCTTCCCGTCCCGAACCTGCAGCATCGTGTTCGCCGCCAACCAGCAACCCACCCCGCGGCTGGCGATCACCTGATCATCCGGCCGCAACGACAACTCGTCCACCACCGCCACCCGCACAGCCTCGAGACGAAGAATCTCCACACTCGCCGACACCGCAGCAGCACGCAACTCAGAAGCCGTCAACCGCCACAGTCGTCCGCGCAACCCCACTGCAGAACCGGACACCACATCCGACAACAGCACGCTCATTGAATCCCCCGATCCCCTACTCAGGAGAATACTCGAACACCCGTTCGAGTCAAGAGTTTCTCGAGTCAATCCACCGAGCGTCCCGGAATCACCACACCGCATTGATAGGCGAGAACCACCAGTTGCGCGCGGTCGCGGACATCCAGTTTCGTCATCGCCCGGTTCACATGGGTTTTTGCCGTGACCGCGCTGATCACCAATTCCGCGGCGATTTCGTCGTTGGACATCCCGAGGGCAACGAGGGTGACCACTTCGAGTTCGCGTGGTGTCAATTGACCGAAAATCCCGGAAGTCGAGTCGGCCCGCGACGGAGTGGAAAGGAATCGAGAAATCAACGCGCTGGTCGCAATCGGCGACAACAAAGAGTTCCCACCTGCGACCGTCCGAACAGCATCGAGTAGATCCTCCGCTCGGATTCCTTTGCCGATGAAGCCGCTCGCTCCCGCCCGGATCGCCTGTGCCACATGTTCATCCACTTCGAAGGTCGTCAGGATCAGTACGTGTACGTCGGACAAATCCGGATGATCGGCGATCATGGCGGTCGCTTCGACTCCGCTGGTGCCCGGCATGCGAATGTCCATCAGTACAACGTCGGGTCGGTGCTCGAGCGCCGCCTGGAATGCCTGCTCTCCGTCTGCCGCCTCGGCGACCACCTCCATGTCGTCTTCCGAACCGATCAGCAGCGCAAGCGTTTGACGGAAGAGCGCCTGATCGTCTGCCACTACCACCCGAATACTCACGACTCCTCACGCTCCGAACCGCTGGAGACCGAGACCAGCGGCAGTTGGGCGTCCACACGAAATCCCCCGTCCGCGCGGAATCCTGCTGAGACCTCGCCTCCCATTGCCTGTGCCCTCTCCTTCATTCCCAGCAGTCCGTACCCGGGCGGTGACGTCGAAGGCACTGCCGTTCCGGAGTTTTCGACCGACAGCACCAGAACCTCGGCTTCGTACGACAACGACACGGTGACGGCCCCTGGCAACGCATGCTTGCTCGCATTCACGAGTGCTTCCTGGATAATTCGGTACGCCGTGAGGTCTACTGCTGGCCCGAGAGGGCGCAGCGAACCCACTGCGCGCACTTCGATTTCCATTCCCGCACTGACGAATTGATCCACCAGTGCCGGTAGATCCGAAAGCCCCGGTGCCGGTTTCATCGAGCGATCACCGTCCTGAGCGTCACGGAGAACTCCGACCGTGGCCCGAATTTCATCGAGTGCCGCCTTGGACGTTTCCTCCACTCCGCGTAGTGCAGTCGTCGCCTTCTCGGGGTCTTTCCCGATCAAGTGCGACGCGACCCCGACTTGCAGGTTGACCAAGGCAATGTGGTGCGCGACAACGTCGTGCAGGTCTCGCGCAATCCGCATCCTTTCTTCGACGACGCGGTGTCGGGCCTCGTCCTCGCGCATTCTTTCCGCTTGCACCGCGCGCGCCTCGACGGACTCCAGATAGGCTCGGCGAGAACGGACCTCGGCGCCGGCGAAACTTGCCATCAGCAACCAGGCCAACAACCCCAGTGCCTCCTGCAGGAGATTGTTCCCCACTCCCAGGATGATTGTGACGAGCATCAGCGAGCTGACTGTGCTCGCCGCTGCGAAGAAGGTCCTCCGGCGGTCACTCGTGCTGGCAACGTAGTAGAGGCACACCATCGCCGCGGAACCTGTGCCGGCATTCGGCGGCGCTGACAGTGCAATCATCAATACGCCGAGAAGTACTGCCACCGCCAGCGCCGAGAACGGGTAGCGCCTCCGGAATACGATGGTTGCCGCTGCGATCGCTGTTACAAGGACTCCCACAACTGTTACTTCGCGGGTGTCATTGCCATCGAGCGCGATGCGGTGCGCCGTCCACGTGGCAAGGAGCACGAGGATCGTCAGTGCCAGGTCGATGGTGCGCGGGTGTTCCGCACACCATCGACCCCACGTCGATGTCGAAGTCATCGATCTACCGTATCCGGGTCATACCGACAACTTGTCGCTCGTGGGTTCACTGGATTCCTTCGAATCTGCGAGCAGCGCAGTCAACTGCTCCCCCTCGACATCGACGTTCGGGACCAACCGGTCCAGCCATGAGGGGAACCACCATGCCTTCGAGCCCAACAGGGACATGACGGCCGGTACGACGGTCATACGAATCACGAAGGCGTCGAACAGAACCGCGAACGAGAGTCCGAGTCCGATCTGCATGATGAAGGCGTCGCCGCCGAAGATGAAGCCCGCGAAAACGGCGATCATGATCAGCGCCGCGGCCGTGACGACTCGGGCGCCCTGGTCGAAGCCCTTCACGACTGCTTCGTCCGGTCCGTCACCGTGGACGAACGCTTCACGCATTCTGGTCACGAGGAACACCTGGTAGTCCATCGCCAACCCGAAGACGATGCCGATCATGAAGATGGGCAACATCGCCACAACTGATCCGGTTTGGCCTTCGATTCCGAGAATGCCGGCGAACCAACCCCACTGGAAGATCGCGACCAGCACACCGAACGTCGCGCCGATCGAGAGCAGAAATCCGAGAGTTGCCTTGAGCGGTACCAAGATCGAGCGGAACACCAGCATCAAAAGAATGAAGGCGAGGCCGACGACCAATGCGAGGTAGGGAACGAGGGCATCAGCCAAGCGGTCCGAGACGTCGATCGTCAACGCTGTCTGACCGGTGACCGACATCGTGGCCCCGGTCTCGTCGGTCAGTGATCCGGCGACCTCACGTATATCTGCGACGAGCGCCTTTGTTGCCTCGGTTTCCGGGCCACTCGAGGGAACCACCGTGATGACTGCTGTATCGCCGGCCTGATTGAGTGCTGGCGGCGTCACTGCCGCTACGTCGGGCAGAGCACCGAGCTTTTCCTGGGCGCCGCTCAATGCCGCTGCCGGATCTGCGGCGTCGGCAACGTCGACAACCACCATGAGCGGACCGCTGAACCCGGCACCGAACCCCTCGGATAGTCGGTCGGTAGCCCTGGCGGCAGTTGTGTCGGGCACTGGTGGGCTCGCCAAACTCAGGTTGATTCCGAAGGTGGGGATCGCCAGCAATCCCAGCCCGAGGACTGACGCGAGCAAAACCGGAACTCGACGCCGGATCACGAACTTGGCCCATCGCGAGCCCGCCCCCTCCGACTGTTTCCGGTGTGTCAGTTCACCGCCGGACGCCAGCAGTCGACGATCAGACCGACTCAGGACGCGCGACCCTGCAAATCCGAGTGTGGCGGGCAGCAGCGTCAGTGAAATCACCACTGCAACAGCAACTGCGAATGCTGCAGCCAGACCCATGCTTGTCAGGAACGGGATGTTCACGACGAACAGTCCGGCCAGTGCGATGAGGACGGTCAACCCCGCGAACACTACGGCCGAACCCGCAGTCCCCGCTGCGCGGCCCGCAGCAATTTCCGGATCATGTCCGTCACGTAGTTCGGAGCGGTAGCGCGAGACGATGAACAGCGAATAGTCGATCGCCACGGCGAGCCCCAGCATCATTGCCAGGACGGTTGTGCTCGAACCCAATTCGATGAAACCAGTTGCGATGGTGATCGTGCAGATCGCGATGCCGATGCCGATGAGCGCGCTGATCAAAGGAAGCCCCGCCGCAACCAAGGAACCGAAGGTGACGGTCAGCACCACCGCGGCGATCGCGACTCCGATCACCTCTCCCATGGATTCGGCGCTGCTTTCCATCAGCACGTTGCCGGCAACATCGACTGCCAGCCCTGAATCCGAGGCGTCGTGGACGGCGGACTCGAGCAGTTCTTTCGAACTGTCCGGCAAGTCCATCGAGTCGGCGGTATAGGAGACCTGCATGTATCCGATCGTCCCAGTCGGCGACACTCCGCCGGATGCATACGGATCCGATACCGCTGCAACCTCGGGGTCCTTCCCGAGCGCAGAGACCAATTCACTGACGGATTGTCGAATGGCCGGATCGGCGAGCGTCGTGCCCGCCGGAGATTCGAAGACTATGCGAGCACTGGCTCCGCCGGTGGACGATTCCGGGAACCGTTCAGCCAGAAGGTACTGTGCCGCTTGCGATTCTGTGCCCGGGATCGACAATGTATTGACGGTCGGACCGGACAGCGTTGCTGCGCCAACTCCGCCCGCCACCAGCAGGACGACCCAGAAGCCCACCATTGCCCAGCGGCGGCGAAACGCGAGTCGTGAGAGTTTGTACAAGAATATCGACATGCGTATCACTGTGCCGATACACGACCCCGTCGCACATCGTGCACAGGTAGGCAGTTCGACGTACTGCGCTCGCAGTAGGGCGGTGGTCCCCAGTGCTAGACGGGCAGGCCCAACTCCCTTGACCACGGCGGATCCGCCCCTGGTCGTGACACGGTGACGGCTGCCGCGCGTGCGGCAAAGGTCAACGCGGCCGACCAGTCTGCCTCGGAGAACCCGCGCACAACGGCGACATCGAGTGCGTCGTGACGATCAAGGTAGGCCAGCAGGGCTCCGTGTACGGTATCTCCGGCACCGATCGTGTCCGCGACGTCGACTGCGGGCGCCGGCACCGAAACATCGAGTTCCTTGGTGATCAACCGCAACCCGTCACCGCCACGGGTGAGCAGTACGGCGCCGACGCCTTCGTCGAGCCACTCGGCGCCGTCGACCGAACCCAACCACTTGGCGTCGTCGTCGCTCACTTTGAGAATATCGATGGCGGGCAACCACGAACGAAATCGTCGTCGATATGCTTCCGGGTCCGAGATCACCGCCGGACGAATGTTGGGGTCCACCATGGTGAGTCGACCGCGGGCGTGCGCTTCGTGCAGCATGGCTTCGTAAGCGGAGGCCCCGGGCTCGAGCACCAGCGACAGCGTTCCGAACGAGAATGCCCGCGCAGAGGGAAGTTTCGGCAGCGCGAACTGTCGATCCGCCGTTCCCTCGAGGTAGAAGGAATACCGCGCACCTCCGTCCGCTGCAAGGTTCACGACGGCCAGAGTTGTCGGCTCGGGCCCACGTTCGACTCCGGTCGTGTCGACATTCGACGCGGCCAGCGAGTCGATCATCCGATCTCCGAACGCGTCGGTGGACAAGCGAGAGACGAATCCCACGTCGGATCCGAGTCGACCCACCGCTATCGCAACGTTGAACGGTCCACCGCCCAACTTGGGTGAGAAGTTCTCCCCCACCGGAACCAGATCAACCAGTCCCTCACCACACACCACGACGGATCGTTCGCGTGTATCACTCATCGGTAGACCCTAACCTTCTCACCAGTCGAAGATGGATGTGACCTGCTCGGCACGAACGAGTTCGGGTGCCGAGCAGGTCACGATTGTGATGGGATTCAGCTACCCACGCGCTCACCCGTAGTCGGGTCGAAGAGGTGAACAGGACCGTCCACCCGCTCGAAGCCCAGCGTCTGGCCGTACTGCAGCTTCGATCGCCCGCCGGTGCGTGCAACGAGCGAGATCGGGTCGGCTTCGGTACCAGGCACGTGTGCGTAGATGTACGACTCGTTGCCCAGTTCCTCTACCAGGTCGATCTGAGCTGCGATTCCGTCTCCGGCAGCAACCACCTGGAATTGCTCGGGCCGAATTCCTACTGTGACCGAAGCCAGACCGGCCGCGGCGATTGCCGCCATCTGCTCGCGGTCCAGCGGAACCTCGACGTCGCCGAAACGCACCCCACCCGAACTGACCGGCGCCGTTACCAAGTTCATACCTGGAGATCCGATGAAGCCGGCAACAAACGCATTGGCCGGCCGATCGTAAAGTTCGGTCGGAGAAGCGAATTGTTGCAACTTGCCGCCCTTGAGCACTGCCACGCGATCACCCATCGTCATCGCTTCCACCTGATCGTGCGTGACGTAGACGGTGGTGGTTCCGAGACGACGCTGCAACGCCGCGATCTGCGTGCGGGTCTGGACGCGTAGCTTTGCGTCGAGGTTGGAGAGCGGCTCGTCCATGCAGAACACTTGCGGTTCACGAACGATTGCTCGGCCCATGGCAACTCGCTGCCGTTGACCACCCGAAAGCTTGGCCGGTTTGCGGTCGAGGTATTCCGTCAGGTCAAGCAGTTTGGCCGCTTCGGCAACTTTCTTCTTACGCTCCTCGACGGGCACACCGCGCATCTTCAACGCGAACCCCATGTTTTCGCCGACGGTTTTATTGGGGTACAGCGCGTAATTCTGGAAGACCATTGCGATGTCGCGATCCTTCGACGGGACATCGGTCATGTCCTTGCCGTTGATGGTGATCGCACCGGAATCGATGTCCTCGAGCCCTGCCAACATGCGCAGGGCCGTGGACTTTCCGGAACCTGACGGACCGACGAGCACGATGAACTCCCCGTCCTTGATGTCAAGATCGAGTGAATCTACAGCGAGGGTCCCGGCACCTTCGTAGATGCAAGACGCTTTCTGGTACGAGATTTCAGCCATGACGAACTCCTGAGAGGGTGAGGAGAATTATTTGATTGCACCGAAGGACAGGCCGCGCACCAGTTTGTTCTGGGCGAACCAACCGGCCAGGATGACGGGCAATGCCGCCATGGTCGCTGCCGCGGAGAGCCGAGCCCAGTACAGGCCCTCGCCGGTGATGAACCCGACCAGAAAGACCGGAATCGTCTGCGCTTGAACAGCTGTCAGGTTGACTGCGAAGAAGAATTCGTTCCACGAGAAGATCACGCAGATCAGCGCAGTCGCAGCAATTCCGGGCGAGATCAGCGGGAGGATCACCTCTCGAACCGAGGTCCACAAACTCGCGCCATCCATGCTGGCGGCTTCGAGAAGCTCGCCGGGGACTTCGAGAAAGAACGAACGCATCATCCACACTGCGATCGGCAGATTCATCGATGTGTACAAGATGACCAGCGCCCAGATGTTGTCGAGCAATCCGATGTCGTTGACGATCACGTACAGCGGCACGATTGCGGCGACGACTGGGAGCATCTTGGTACTGATGAAGAAGAACAGCACATCCTGGGTCTTCTTCACCGGGCGAAGAGACAATGCAAACGCAGCCGGAACACCCAGTAGCAGAACAAGAATCGTCGACATTCCTGTGGCAAATGCCGAGTTCGCCAGCGTTGTACCCAGACCGGAATCGAGAACGGCACGAAACTGCTCGAGTGTCGGGGTGAAGAACAACTTCGGCGGATCCGTGTAGGCGTCTGCCTCGGTCTTGAACGCGGTCAGGACCATCCAGAAGACCGGGAAGAAGAACCCGAGAGCGGCGATCCACGCCACGACCGACCACGGACTGAACTTACTGCTCTTCTTTTTCTTGACGACGGGTTTGTCGGTCGTCACGCTTGTCGTCTCTACGGCAGTCATCACGCCGCCTCCTCGTTGCCGGTGAAGCTCTTGAAGATCAATCGGAGCGCGAGTGTCGAGACGATGATGGTCGCGATCACTGTCACGACACCCATCGCCGCAGCTTGACCTACGTCGAAGCCGAGGAATGCGCGCTGGTAGATGTAGAACGGCAGGTTCGAGCTGGCCACGCCTGGCCCGCCCGACGTCATCATGTACACCGCGTCAAAGGTGTTCACGAGGTAGATCGCACCCAGAACTGCACCGAGTTCGATGAAACGGCGCAGGTGCGGCAGTGTCAGTTCGCGGAACATCGCAAACGGCTTGGCTCCGTCCACCCGTGCGGCTTCGAGGATGTCTCGGGGCATGGACTGCAAGCCGGCCAGAATGAGCAGCATCATGAAAGGCGTCCACTGCCAGATCAGATTGATCATGACGGCGGCGAGCGGAAACTTGCTGACCCAGTCGACCTGGCCGACACCGAACGGCTGGAGGACAAAGTTCACGATACCGAATACCGGGTCGAACATTGTTGTCTTCCAGAGCAATGCGCCAGCGACGGGGGTGATGAGAAATGGCGTGATCAGCAGTGTCCGCACGATCCCGCGACCGAGGAAGGCTCTGTCGAGTAGGAGTGCCAACGCGAGTCCGAGGATCACCGAAACGATGACCGTACCCACGATCATGATGACCGTGTTGACCGCGACTTCCCGAAACTGACTGTCCTTGAAAACCTCGATGTAGTTGTCGAACCCGTTGAAGTGCCGCGATCCCGGCCGGACAAGGTTCCACGACTGCGTCGAGTAGTAGAGGGTGAACAGAAACGGAATCTGGGTGACGACGATCGAGAAGATCAACGCCGGCAACAGGGGACCTCTACGACGCCAACCCTCGGCGCGGGAGATCTTCTTTTCGACACGGACCGGTGGCGCGTCGTCCACCGTAGTTCTGGGCTCGGCAACCGTAGTCATCGGTTCTCCTGATAGGTCTTGCCGACCACCTCGGCATACTGCTGGGATTGTTCGAGTGCTTCTTTCACGCTCTTCTGACCCGCGATGGCAGCACTGATCTGCTGGCTGACGCGAGTGCCCAGGTCCTGAAACTCAGGGATGGTGAGGAACTGGACGCCGGTGTACGGAACCGGTTGCACTGTCGGGTTTTTCGGATCTGCATTGTTGATCGATTCGAGGGTGATCGGACCGAATGCCTGTGCGGCCTCTTGATATTCCGGAATCTCGTAGGTCGATAGGCGACTTCCCGGAGGAACTCTCGACCAGCCGAGTTCGGTTCCGACCTTCTGGATGTAGTCCTTGTTCGTCATCCAGGAAATGAACTTCCAGGCGTCATCTTTGTTCTTTGCCGACTCCGGGATTCCGAGCGCCCAGGTGTAGAGCCAACCAGGATCGGACTTCTCGGCCTTCGGGGCCTTCGCATATCCGATGTTGCCGACTACCTTCGACGACGCAGGGTCCTCGAGAACCGACACAGCCGACGTCGCGTCGTACCACATCGCCGTGTTGCCTTGCGCGAATTGTGTTGCACATTCACCGAATCCGCTTGTGGCAGGGCCCGGCTGACCATGCTCCTTGACCGTGTCCACGTAGAACTGAACCGCATCCTCGACCTGCGGACTGGTCAGCTGCGCATTCCAATTCTCGTCGTACCAGCGTCCACCGAAGGTGTTGATCACGGTGTTCAGCGGCGCGAGTACCTCGCCCCAGCCAGGCTTTCCACGCAAACAGATTCCCGCCATCTTGGCATCCGGGTTGTCGAACTGCGCTGCCCAACCTGCAACTTCTTGCCACGTCGGGTCTTCGGGAACTGTTATCCCCGCCTGATCGAACAGATCCTTGCGGTACATCAGGAACGACGACTCCCCGTAGAACGGGACCGCGTACATACTGTCCTCGTATGACAGAGAAGTCTTGATCGACGGTATGAAGTCGTCCTCGTCATAACCGGGCGTCTTGTCTGCATACTCGGACAGGTTCGTGAGCCAACCGTTGGCGGCCCACTGAGGTGTCTCGTAGTTGCTGATCATCACGACGTCGAACTCACCGCCGCCGGTTGCCGTCGACGCTGTGATCTTGGCACGCGCCTGGTTCTCGGAAAGGCTGACGAATTTGAGGTCGATGCCAGGGTTCTCGGCTTCGAAAGCCGGCGCCAGTTTGATGGCGTCCTGCATCTGCGAGTTCGACACCATCGCGATGGTGACTGTTCGTTCGCCGGAACCACCGAGCGCACCAGCGCCCGCACATCCCGACACCAGGAGGCAGAGCGCCGCCGCGGCAGCGCCCCACACTCGTCTTCCTGTTTTCACGGATTACCTTCCTTCACACTTGCGTGTCAGTCGCGCGCTCGGACAGCGAAACTCGTGAGATCGCTAGCCTTCGAGCAGCCACTGGGCGCACTCGACGTCGGTGACGAGTACGTTTGCCAAACCTCCGCGCAATGCGCCCAGAACGGCCTGGCGTTTGTGTGTTCCCCCCGAAATCAGAATCGTCTGATCGCAGGATTTCACTGCGTCGAGCGATACGGAGACCGTTCGCTCAGGCAGTGGCCCCTCCACTGGATTGCCGTCGATCGTGTAGAAACGGCCGCCGATTTCACCGACAGCGCCTCGACTTTCCAACTCGTCCAGCATGGTCGAGTCGACGAAGCTACCGGCAAACAAGGTCGTGGCAGTCGAGACGGCACCAACTCCGAAAACCATGATGTCGGAATCAGTTCCGGCTTGCAGCGCCTTCGAGATGACCGAGTCGTTTCGCATCGACTCCACAGTCGCCGGGTCGGCGTATAGCGGAGCATTGAGGCGAATAGGATTGGCCTGCAACTGTTGTGCACATCGGCCGATGGTGAAGTCGACACCGGTTTGGTAGTCGGTCACCGTCATGGAGCCGTCAAGTTGTACCACAGCCGAGCACTTCGCCGCCTTGTCTGGCAAAGATCCTGCTACCGCAACGGTTTCCGGACCCCAGGTAAACCCGAGAACGCTCGACGGCTGCAGACGACGAACCAGAACTTCCGCTGCTCGTCGGCCGAGCGCGTCGAAGTCCGGATCGTCCGAGTCCGAATTTGCTTCGGGCACAATCAAAACTTCGGCCAACCCGAAGTGCTTCTCCAGTTTCGATTCCAACTCCGTGTTCACCGAACCTTCGAGCTCCGGCGGCACCATAATCTCGACCCTGACCAAACCTTGCGTCCGCGCCCTGGCCAACAGCCGCCCGGCCGTAGGCCGCGAGACGCCCAACTTCGCTGCAATCTCCGCCTGAGTAGCGCCTTCGAGGTGATACATGGTCGCTGCCCGCAAGGCGAGCCGCACATCCTCGGAAGCCGGCAACTTCGACGACTTGAGTCCTGTGGGCTGAGCCGACTGGTTCACACGGTCTCCTTGTGCATCAGGTTCAAAGTTTCTCGATCGTGAGCAAATGCTCACTAGATGTTCTTATGCTCATTAAGCTAACATCTACGCTGTGACCCACACAACAGTTTCCGGAGAATCCGTCGATCTACCTGCGACAATTCGGGCAAATGTCCTCGTTGAGACCGGAAAGATGCAGATGGTCGAGAGACCACGACCGTCCCCGAAGACGGGTGAAGTCCTCGTTCGCATCCATGCAGTGGGCGTGTGCGGGTCGGACGCGCACTACTTTCACGAAGGTCGCATCGGCCCTTACGTAGTCAACTCACCGCTCGTTCTCGGACACGAAGCATCTGGACGCATCGCCGCAGTCGGTGACGGCGTCGACCCAAGACGCATCGGGCAGCGCGTCTCCATCGAGCCTCAGAAGCCGGATCCGACCAGTTCCGAATCCAAGGCAGGCAGATACAACCTCTGCCCTCAGATGGAGTTCTTCGCGACGCCGCCGATCGACGGTGCGCTGACCGACTACGTCACGATCGGTGCCGACTTCGCCCATCCCATCGCAGATTCCGTGTCCTACGAGGCAGCTGCGCTGTTCGAGCCACTCTCCGTAGGGATCGCCTCAGCCCAGAAAGCGGGAATCACTGCCGGCTCTCGTGTGTTGATCGCCGGCGCCGGCCCGGTAGGAATCGTGACGACGCAGGTGGCCAAGGCATTCGGCGCGACGGAAGTCATCGTCTCGGACATCGATGCGGCCCGGCGTGATGTGGCACTGAAATTCGGCGCAACAACCGTCGTTGATCCTCGTGAAAGCGACGTACGCTCGCTGGCCGTCGATGCGTTCATCGACGCCTCGGGTGCCACGGCCGCAGTGATCGACGGGATTCACGCAGTTCGGCCCGCTGGGACCGTCGTTCTGGTCGGAATGGGTGCCGACGAGATACCGTTGCCGGTCCCGATCATTCAGAATCGCGAACTGATGCTCACCGGAGTGTTCCGATACGCCAACACGTGGCCGATCGCCGCCGCACTGGTCGCTGCCGGGCGCGTCGACCTGGATTCGATGGTCACAGCACGCTTTTCACTCGAACAATCGCAAGAGGCCCTGGTGGCCGATCGCATTCCCGGCAGCATCAAAGCCGTAGTCATCGTCGCCGAAGGAGACTAGAACTTTCATGGAACTCAATACGAAGACCTTGCTCGACTTCGATGCTGCACTCGAAGTGCCGACCTACGACCGGAGCAAAGTCACTACCGGCATAGTGCATTTCGGTGTCGGAGGCTTTCACCGTGCACACCAGGCCATGTACATCGATACCCTCCTGCGACGAGGTGAAGCCTTCGACTGGGGAATCTGCGGAGTGGGAGTGATGCCGTCGGACAAGCAAATGAAAGACGCTCTCCGCGCGCAGGACGGCCTCTACACGCTGGCGCTCAAGCATGCTGACGGAACCCTCCAAGGCCGGGTCATCGGGTCGATCGTCGAGTACCTGTTCGCTCCGGAGGATCCAGAGGCGGTGATCGAAAAGATGGCATCCGAATCGACGAAAATCGTATCTCTCACCATCACCGAGGGCGGATACAACATCTCGCACACCACGGGCGAGTTCGACGCGTCCCATCCCGATGTGATGCACGATCTCGAGCCGGGAACACTCCCCCGCACCACCTTCGGTCTGATTTGTGCGGCACTCGCACTCCGTCGCGACCGGGGCCTCACCCCGTTCACGATCATGAGTTGCGACAACATCGAAGGCAACGGATCGGTCGCCAGGACGGCAGTCGGAGCGTTCGCCGCTCTGAAGGATCCCGAACTTGCGGAGTGGATCGAAGAGAACGGCGCCTTCCCCAACTCCATGGTCGACCGGATCACACCCGTCACGACAGCCGAGGTGACCACCGAGATCGCCGAGACGTTTGGTGTGAACGATCAGTGGCCGGTCGCAGCTGAGCCGTTCACCGCGTGGTTCCTCGAGGACGAGTTCACCTCAGGCAGGCCACCTCTGGAGAATGCCGGCGTCAATCTCGTGCCGGATGTTCGCCCGTACGAACTGATGAAACTGCGCCTTCTCAATGCCAGCCATCAAGGCATCGCGTACTTCGGCTACCTTGCCGGATACCGCCTGGTCCACGAGGCATGCCAGGACGAACTCTTGTCAGGGTTCCTGCTCGACTACATGAATCTGGAAGCGACGCCGACCCTTGATCCGGTACCCGGCGTCGACCTCGATCAGTACAAGAAGACCCTCATCGAACGATTCTCAAACCCCCAGGTCCGCGACACGATTGCGCGTCTGTGCGCCGAGTCGTCCGATCGAATTCCCAAGTGGCTGTTGCCCGTCATCCGGACCCAACTCGACACCGGTGGGTCGATCAACCTGTCCACCGCAATTGTCGCCAGCTGGGCCCGCTACGCCGAGGGCACAGACGAGAACGGAGATCCCATCACCGTCGTCGATCAGCTGTCGGACGCTCTAGTGCCGCTCGCCCAGAAACAGTCGAGCGACCCGTTGGCCTTCATCGGGTACCGCCAAGTGTTCGGCGATCTCGTGGACGATCGCCGATTTGTCGCAAGCTTCCGAAAGACCCTCGACTCGTTGCACTCCGTCGGAGCCAGAAGAACCCTCGAGGAGGTGCGCGGGCTCTGACTACGCCGAGACGTCGTGCAGGTGATGGATCGGATCGTGAATGAAGTAGGCCGCCAACGATTCGACGGTGAACGCCGATCCGTCACTGCGGAGACCCCGTCGTTGGCGGCTACCCTCTGGCACGGTTTCGAAGGCATTCGCGACCTCCGCGGCGGCGTCGGACAATTCCGATGCCACCGTTGCCGGATCTTGGTCGTTGTACCGCTCGGCCTCAGCTGTTGCGTCTTGATCCCAGTTCTCGAATCGCGGATCGTCGAATTCGAGCATCTGTTCCAACCGCACCTTGAAGATCCTGAACACGTCGCGTACGTGGGCGGAATACTCCAGCGCTGACCATGTTTCGGTGTCCGGTCGCTCCGTCACATTCTCGCGCTCCAGTACCTCGGCCCACGAGACGGCATTGCTACGCACAAGATCTGGAACATCCGCGAACGCAACAGCGGACGAATCAAACCCGCACTCGCCGCATGGGCGTTCGAGGACCCAGGTCCAGTTCTTTGTATCCGGGGTGATCGGCATGGATCGAGAATAGTCCGCCAGGGCGGGGTCAGCCTGCTTCGATCGGCCGATGAAGCGAATCATGCTCGGTCTTGCGGTTACCTTCGTGCTGACGCTCTCCGCGTGTGGCGCGGAAGTGGGCGCACCCTAGCCGCGCAACAGCAAGAGCAGGCGGTGGTCGTCAATTCACTTCATTCGAGTGCCCGGGCCGAATGTTGATCCGTATTTCCATCATCGTTTGCGGCATCTGGTTTGATTCGAAACATGCGCTCTTCGCTCGCCTTGTCCACTCTCGCTGCCGGCTTGTTGATTGCGGGCTGCGGGTCGCAGACAGTGCAGCAACCCGACACCGCAACGACAACAACCGAAACGGGCGGAACGTGGGTCCGAAGGCTCGAAGTACCAGACTCCGTCGAAAAGATCTGCCAGTCGATACTCGGATTGGCCGAAGAATTGGGACGTACTCCTAGCGATTCCGCGTCACCGATCGATCGAGTCCGCGAATACATGAGCGGACCATACCGCGACTGGAGGGGATTCGACGCTGAGGGGCGTCAGCGCATCCAGGAAGCCTTCGAAGCTGCGGAATCGGGATCTTGCGGTTGAGCAACGCGGGGCGTCCGATTCGCCTATCGCACAACGGAATTACAAACAACGACGTATGAACGTCATTCCGTTCGTGACAAATATTCGTTCGTCAGCGAAGGACCGGCCACTTCGATTTTCCAGGGTTTTCGATTCGTTTTTCGAAGATTCTGTGACGCGTTCGTGGCCGAGGCTTCGACGAGTCTCGTCGTCCCTCAGGTGAAGGGCGCCGAGTCGACATGTACGCCTTCCGAACGCAGCAAATGCTCGGCCGCACAAATCAACAAGGAGAGGGATTCGTACGAGAGTCCCTCGGTTGCATGCATCAGCCTGTCAGGCGCCGGAATCGACCGGTCGCCCGGGGAATCCTCGGATCTCCGCGCAGAAAGCACGGTCGCGAGTTCTCGTTGATTCACCACCTGACCTGTGCTGTTCGCTCGCTCGAACATGGCATTCAGCCGCTGGACGAGTTCCTCACCTTCAGCTGATCGAATAGTGTTGCCGAACAGCCTGTTTCCATGATCCGCTATGACACCAGGCGCGATCGAGTTCTTGATTGCCACAGTATGTTCTCCGTTACGTTGGTCTGTCAGGTTGATCAGAGGTGCGACCGGGAGCAACTCGCAGAGCCTTGATCTGTGCCACCCAACGGGCGTCGCGTCCATCGACAGCAGACCAATCTCCCCCGGCGCCCATCGGCTTCCGGTAGCGCGACCTCGAAGCCGATGTTCATTTTGCGACTTATCGTTACATATTAACATCAACTGTAACTCTTCGACAAGCACTTTGTTCCGATTGCCCGGTTTGATCACGGGTGGCGCAGAACATCAAGGGTGGCCAACTTGTCGACATGATCTACGCCGCCCCTTCCATCTCCGTTCAGGCTGCAGTGATGGTCGAGCCACCGGCAAGGCACAAGAAACGACATTCCGCCGACGACCTCCCAGCGTAGGTATCGCCGCGCGTGCATCACCTGCGGTGAACTGCGATTCACAAAAGCCGCAACGCGGATAGGGGCGGCGACACAGCCCGCGAGAGCCTTCTTACCCGAACTTTTCCATCACCGTGCGAGGCAGCCGGCCAGCCAAGACTGCGCCCAAAGTCCTCGCTACTGATGACCTAAGTCCGACAATACTTTTCACGAAAAAGAGGACCCCGCGCCTGCGGGGTCCTCTTCGCTTTCCTTCAGAGCTAGAGACCGAGCGAGTGAAGGTGCTCGCTGATCTTCTCGAACATGAGCCTTTGACCTGCCGGCGTGGGATGCATGCCGTCTTCCTTGAGTAACGTCGGGTCCGACAGCCAGTTCTCGGCGAGCGCATCAATGAAAGGCAGCTTGTACTGCTCAGCGGCGGAACGGATTCGATCGTTGACATTGACAGCGGTCTCGGATGGAGGCCGGTTGTCCATGATGGGGCCGATGACGACAACCTTGGCGTGAGGAAGCCGATCTCGTAGCTGCGCATACAACTCCCGAGTCGCATCTCGCACCTCGAGCGGGTACGAAACATCGTTCCGACCGCCGGCGATGATGACGACCTCGGGATTCACCGCAACGACCTGATCAATTTTCGCACCGAACGGTAGCTTGCCTTTTTCCTCGTTTCCCTGGACGTAGCCGGTGCCACCGCTCGCAAAATCTGCCAGGTACCAGCGACGATCGAAGGCGAGCAGCGCCGGCCAATGATCTCCCGTCGTGTTCGGAATCGAGTACGAGTCCCCCAAAATTGCGACCGTGTCGAAGTCGTCGGTAGGGGCATTCAGCGCCGGCGCCGAACTGTCAGGCTGCGATACAGAGGCAGTTGCCCGACTGTCTCGGGATTGCTCGTACGCAAATCCTACGATCACCGCTACGACGGTGAAAACCATGGCACCGATGACGGCGACAGTTCGCTTGTTGGGTTTGGTCACCCCGTAAACATACGGGGTCGAATCATGTTGCCTCTGAGCGAGTGTCAAGCATCTGTCGTTCCGCTTGAATCGGCCATCAACGAAGGAGTGAAATCCCGCTCTCACAGCAGACTGGGGCCAAGCTTGCTGGAAGTTAAGGCGCGGCAAAGCATTCAGGGCACACCGTCCCCCATTCGACGGACCAAAGTCCATTTTCAAATCAACACTGCGACAAGCGGCAATCGCGCAGCTATATTTCGTCGACACTTCAACTACTTTCGGCACATCTGCACGGACGCGCGACAACACCCAGTCCCCTCGCTCGGCAATCCCCTCTATTTTTCTCATTCGAAGAAACCGGCACCAGGTGCCAGGAAGAACGTCGACATGCCGGAAACAGAAGCAAAGCGCAGCAATCGGCGACTGATCGCGATCGCAGCACTCGCAGTCGTACTCCTCGTGCAAGGCGCCTACTCGTTCGGTGTCCGCCCTGAGCCGTACCCGACAATTCGCATGCCCAGCTTCGGTGGCGTGCCCAATGCAGACGGCGAGTTCAGTGGAAGTGGCTTGGATATCACTCTCCATTACACCGACGGATCCACGATCAGTCCCAACCCAGTGGATCTCGCCGGCGATATTCGCTACTCATCCGCGAGAGCATCACTCGATTATGCGTTCCGCCCCAGCGGGGCAGGCGACCGCAACACCCGAACCGCGGACCCTGAATTGGTCGAATGGCTCCGAAACCGCAGCGTCGAAGTCGGAAGTGGTGCCATCCCGGACAGTATCGAGTTCTGCTGGCGCAAAACAATTATCGACATCACCGACGGAACCGATGCGTCAACTGACCCGTGCGAAACGACAAGGGTTGATCTATGAGTGCCCGTGCGGGAACTCTGTTGTTCCTGCGCGACCACATCGATCAGTTGTGCGAGGCGTACCGCGGGGATGCGAGGTTCCTCGCTGTCATTCGAATCCTCTTCGCGCTATATGTGATCGCGTTTCCCATCGACTACACGTGGGCGGGCGAGGTTCCCTCGATTCTGTTTCATCCGCAATCCGGTCCGTTCTCCCTGCTGTCGTCACCACCCTCCGAGAACTTCCTCGTCGGACTCGAAGTCGCCCGATTCATCCTGGCGATCGCCATCTTGGTCGGATATCGAACGACGGCCGCGTCCATCGCAATGACCCTCACGCTCATGACCGGCAGCGGGTTGGTCAATTCCTTCGGCAAGGTCGACCACTTCATTCTTTTCGAAATCTTGCCGGTGGCCATGGCAGCCGCTGGATGGGGCGCCGCATGGTCCCTCGACGCACGACGTTCACGCACACAACGCAAAGCACTTCAAACCCGCGGACTGCCCATGCTCATCTGGGCAGTGACGGTCGCCTACGCCCTGTTTACAGCGGCACTACCCAAAGCTGCGTCGGGCTGGCTGAACCCCGAATTGCAGGCAACCCGGGGCTACGTTGCGCGAGACGTCGCTGACCCCACCAAGCTCGGTCCGCTGACCCACGAACTATTCGACATCCATTCGGAGTGGCTATGGAAAGCACTCGACTACGCCACTGTCTTCGCTGAAGGCTGGTTGATCGTTGCCGTGCTCTTCCCTGTCTTGTTCAGAATCGGGATCGTCGTCTTACTCGGGTTTCACCTTGGGGTTTATCTCGCGTTGGGCATCGAGTTCGACAGCTATATCTTCGTGTATCTGCCGTTCCTGTCGGCACCTGCCGTATGGGTCACCAAGCGAGTCCTGGGCAGAAGGCCCGATATCGGTAGAACGTCGGCGCCGGAAACTCCACGTCAAGTATCTCCGGCCAGTTCGGACGCACCGTAAATCTAATATCCGGGAGCGGACCTTTCCGTCACAGTTCGTGAGTGCCCCAATCACAGGTAGGCGATCCCCAGACTCCCTCAACCTGGGGATCAAACAAACCTACTGTCTCCCAATGAAATTCCGAGAACTTCTACATTCACTGACATTCGGTTCGCAGACGGGCGCCCTAATCGCCAATTCGGCGCCGCCATTCGGACCCCACATCGCGTGTTGAGGGCAGCCGAGCCGCGGGGGGTCGGCTCGACTGCCTGCACCTACACCAGGCGAAGAAGGTTTCGTGCCAGCTATCTGCTTAACCAGCGTGCGTCGACGCTCAGGGGGTCACTGGAACGCATCGTCGTCACCTGTGGGCCGGGCTCGCGTCGGCAGGTACAGACAATTGTTCAGTGACCCCTGAGTTCGATCGTCGAAATCACCTTCGATCGCCGTGCGTAGGTACATCTAGAGCGTGACACTTCGGCTGGTTGAGCACATACGCTGAAATACCTGGATAGGTACCTACTTTTCCTTCGTCTTCCGAGTGGTCGCCATCTCGGTCACGTCCAGAAGCGTTGCACATCCGACACTGTCGGGAAATTGGTCATCTGGATCCGAGACTTTCACCTCATCTGCGATCGACGATCATGATGCGACGATTCGTTGTGTGACCACGAACGCTCGACTCAGACGCAACCGCAGGCGCATTGCCAGGCGATTCAATCCCAACAACGTGTGGGCAACTGTCCTGGTGATTGCACTTTGCGCACTAGTCGCCTTGGCGATCGTCTGCAGCATGATCTTCGACAAAAGTCATTGGGGCTGACCCGCGGGCTCACGGCACCTGAACGTGGGGCGGGCGGGGCTCGAACCCGCGACCAATGGATTATGAGTCCACGGCTCTAACCGACTGAGCTACCGCCCCATCCGGATGCGATGCATCGCGGCGAATCCGAATGTTACCGGCACATCCGACGCGGATCACAATCGGGCAGGCGGTGACGCGTTGCACTCTTTCGAGTCGAGTCTTCCAAGGTTGGTCGGCACAGGAGCGATGAGCCGATACCGTGGGAGTGCACACCCCACGGAACAGGATCACCACATGAAGCTTGCACTGACCGAATTCAAGAACTCGAAGGCCACGATCCGGATCATCATGTCCGACGGCGCGAAGCTGAACGGCACCGTCACCGATTTCACCGAAGACACTCTCGTCCTCAATTCTCCGAATGGTGTCTATTACATCAACCCCAGCCACATCATCCGGCTGTTCGAGCCGTCGGATCGCGCAGCGAAGTAAGCGCACCCGTCAAACAGTTCGGCGGTTCCACCGAAAGCCCGACGCAGACACTTGCGTCGGGCTTTGGTGTATCTGTCGCCAATATCTACGCGTCGCGTTCACGGGTGCAGCGGCCATCGGCGTCACTGAAAACGACAACGGGCCTGTCCTGTTGGCCGCCATCGAAAGTGTTGTAACTCCAGTGGCAATCGACAAGCATGTTTTCTCCTGCATGCTCGGAGCTACCAAACCCGACCCCTGCGGCCTTCCTGGCTGCGCTGGAGTTTCTCGATGCGCGTCCACAGCAGACCTTCTTCGTCGACGACAACCCGGTCAACGTCCTCAGCGCTCGACGGCTGGGAATTCGCGGCGAACAAGCAAACAAGGCTGCAGACGTCGAATCGGCACTTCGATCGGTGGGTCTGCTGCGAGCGCGCTAGGTCAGACAAAGACAAGGTCAGACCACAACAAGAAAGCCCCCCACCCGATTTCTCAGGTGAGAGGCTTTGCTGCTCCCCCGGCTGGACTCGAACCAGCAACCGTCCGATTAACAGTCGGAAGCTCTGCCAATTGAGCTACAGGGGATTGTCTTGCTCGCTTCGCCCGTTCCGGCGTTGCCTGAGAAACTGTAGCGAATCCTCCACCGAAGTACCAAATCGCCTGCCCAGCGAGTCATCAGGCAGGATGGAGTCAGGACGATCGGTGCTGGAGGGAAGCAGGAATGATGCGTTTGTTGATCGGTGTTGCAGCTGGGTACGTCCTGGGAACCAAAGCGGGCCGCGCACGATACGAGCAGATCAGCCGGGCCGCGAAGGCGGTGGCCACTAGTCCGGCCACAAAGAAGGTGTTGGACGCGTCACGGCAGAAGCTGGCCGACTCACTGAGTACTCAGCCCAAGCTCGAGCCGATGAAGCCGATCAACGAGGAGACCACGATTCTGGTCCCCCACGACCAGTTGAAGAAAAACCGCTAGGTCAGACGCTTTGGTCGCCGACAGCCTGCTCACGCAGCTGTCGGCGATACTGCTCCAGCGCCACGAGGTCTCCGAACAGTGAGTTGTACTCCTCCGGGGCCGCAGCAGGTGAAACGCGCTGAAGCTTGGATTTGAGGTCGGCAACCTGCTCGCCCACCCACGCTTCCTGCAGTCGTGCGAGCACTCCGTTGATGTAGCGCGGAACCGTGTCTTCGTCGCACGGCATCGGTTCGACGGCCAGCTCAGATACAACCGAGGCCACCGTCATGTCCTCGACGCCCTTGGTGACGACTTCGATCCACTCGGCGCCACCGAGCCCCTTGCTCGTTCCACCGGCGTCAGCCATTGCCTGTCTGATGACAACGTAGGCGGGGTGGGTGAATGTCTCGGGAGGCAACGAGTCGAAGACACTGCCGGCGATGCCAGGGTGCTGCAATGCGGCCTTGAGGACAGCTCGCTGCGTCGAGAGCGCCGGATCGTTGGGCCGGGGCCTGGAAATTCCGATCGGCAGCGCGAGCGCATCGGCAGCAGGTGCCTCGACAACCTGACGACGCTTGGGCGCCGGCGAAGATCCGCGCGTCGACGCCCGTTTGCGAGCTTCGTCACGCACTCGTCGTCGAACCGACGGAAGATCGTCCCAACCGACCCATCCGCACAACAGATTCGCATAGCTGTCGCGCAGAGTTGATTCCTTGATCTGCGCAACGACGGGAACGGTACGACGCAGTGCCTCGACGCGACCTTCAGCGGTCTCCAGATCGTGTTCGGTGAGGATGGACTTCACCACGAACTCGAACATCGGAGTGCGCCGTGCCACGAGGTCGCGAACGGCGGCGTCACCAGACTTCAGACGCAAGTCGCACGGGTCCATTCCATCGGGCGCGACGGCGACGAACGTCTGCCCGGCCATCTTCTGATCACCCTCGAACGCCTTCATCGCAGCGGCCTGCCCTGCGGCATCACCGTCGAAGGTGTAGATGATCTCACCGCGAAAGTAGCTGTCGTCCATCAGGAGTCGGCGGAGCATCGCAAGGTGCTCCTCACCGAAGGCGGTTCCGCACGAAGCGACGGCAGTCTTGACGCCGGCCAAGTGCATCGCCATGACGTCGGTGTAGCCCTCGACGACTACTGCCTGGTGTCCCTTGGCGATGTCGCGCTTGGCGAGGTCCAAGCCGAACAAGACCTGAGACTTCTTGTAGAGAATCGTTTCCGGCGTGTTGACATACTTACCCGGCATGGTGTCGTCGTCGAAAAGCTTGCGGGCACCGAAGCCGATGACGTCACCGGCGACGCTGCGGATCGGCCACAGAAGACGGCGATGGAACCGGTCGATCGGACCTCGTCGCCCCTCTTTGGACAGCCCGGCTGCTTCGAGTTCCTTGAATTCGAAGCCCTTGGACATCAAGTGTTTTGTGAGAGTGTCCCAACCTTCGGGCGCGTATCCACACCCGAACTGCAGTGCTGCGGCACCGTCGAAGTTTCTCTCGGTGAGGTAGTCGCGAGCCGCCTGGGCATCGGGTTCGCGCAGACGAGCGGCGTAGAACTCCTGAGCCGCCGCGTTTGCTGCGATCAAGCGTGCACGAGTGCCGCGATCGCGCTGAACGGACGGCCCACCACCCTCGTACGAAATCGTGTAGCTGAGCCGATCCGCCAACTGCTCGACAGCCTCGACAAAGCTGATGTGATCCATCTTCTGCAGGAACGAGTACACGTCCCCGCCCTCACCGCAGCCAAAGCAGTGGTAGAGGCCGTGGTTGGGTCGCACGTGGAACGACGGCGACTTCTCGTCGTGAAAGGGACACAGACCTTTGATCGAATCGCCACCGGCACGCTTGAGTGAAACGTATTCACCGACGATGTCCTCGATGCGAGTGCGTTCGCGAATGGCCGCGATGTCTCTGTCAGAAATTCGGCCCGCCACGTACATCAGTCTAGGCGGTCCCCCGGCACCTCCTGACAACGATATGTTGATGGCCGACTCTGCACCGCAGCGATGGGACCGACGATGACTGAAAACGCCTCGAGCTCGCACGAAGGGCGATCAGGAACCCGATTCGGCGTGTACGAGTTGCGTCGCCTCCTCGGCCGAGGCGGAATGGGTGAAGTGTACGAGGCGTACGACACCTCGAAGGATCGCCTGGTCGCACTCAAGTTGCTCCATCGCGAACTTGCGGCCGACCCGTCATTCCAGGCTCGTTTCCGCCGAGAATCTCGCACCACCGCCGCCTTGAACGAACCGCACGTGATCCCGGTACACGACTGGGGCGAGATCGACGGAGTCCTCTTCATCGACATGCGTTTGGTCGAAGGTCATACGTTGCGCGCCGAGTTGGCCGAATTCGGCCGACTCACGCCTGTACGAGCCGTCGACATCGTCTCGCAAATCGCCTCGGCGTTGGACGCCGCACATGCCCGCGGGCTCATCCATCGCGACGTCAAACCAGACAACATCATTCTCACGAACAACGGCTTCGCCTACCTCGTCGACTTCGGAATCGCATACTCACAGACGGACACGAAGATCACCACCGAGGGAAGCGCAGTCGGTTCCTATGCGTACATGGCGCCGGAGCGGTTCGGAATCGAAACGCCGACGGCCGCAGCGGATGTCTATTCCCTGGCTTGTGTCCTCTACCAATCACTCACCGGAACAACACCTTTCAACACCACAAGCATCGAGCATCTGGTCAATTCGCACCTGAACGCTCCGCCGCCACGCCCCACACTGACAGTTCCGTCGCTCCCGCAAGGTTTTGACGCCATCGTGGCTCGCGGCATGGCAAAGGATCCCGCACACCGCTATCCGACTACGGGAGCGCTCGCACTCCAAGCGCGGCAGGCCCTCTCGACGACCGACACCCCCGGTTCCGCCGGCGGATTGCACCCCACGATCGTCGGGCCGCCCATCTACACCACGGCGAATCCCGCTCACGGGAACTACACGCACATCGCGACAAAGACCAAGCGAAACCGAGCCCCGATCGCGATCGGTGCGGCTGGAGTTGCACTCGTTCTGGCCGCAGGAGGCACGGCGGCCTGGGTAATGCTGGGGAACTCGGGACCCGAATCACCCACCACTGCAGCAGCTTCCATCTCCACGTCGGCACCGGCACCGACTCAGGAGCCGGCCAGAACGCCCAAGCTCGAGCCGCTACCCACCGCCGGACTGCAGGCGACCACGACCACCCGGGCGTCGAACCCGTCCGCGAGAAATGGCGACCTCAGGGTCAGCAAGCCGATCACCGTCCCCTCGTGCAAAGGAACCGGAATCGTGGTGTTGGCCAATGCCACCGATCCGGCAACGTACGCCAGCGAGATCCAGAACTACCTCGACGCGTTCCCCGGCTCGAAATACCTACGCACAGACCAGTCCTGCCCGTCACTGCGTCAAGTCTCCGATTCGGGGACGGCGATCTACACGGTGTATCGCGAATCCGGGAACACCGAGTCGAAGATCTGCAAGGACGTTCGCGCAGCAGGCGGCGACGCTTACGGCAAGTGGCTCGATACCACTACCGACCCGTCGACGCGGATGACCTGCTGAAGGCGTAAGCGGCTCAGCCCCAGCTGGCCTGCGCGCCCAGGCTCGCTTTGTCCACCCGTTCCAGCCGACTCTCCGTGTACGACGCGATCTGATCCACCACTACCCGGACCCGAGCACCGTCGTCCGCGGCGCGTTCCCACGCGGGCAGCAGGATCGGATCGAGCCCGGCCGGCGCAGTCGCCAGCAGCCATTCCGCGACGCGATGAACACGATCACGCTGCCGATCCTGACGCGCCTTGTGTCCGGCGTCGGACATCACGTAGTACAGCGCCACGGTCTTGAGCAACGCCACCTCGGATGCGACGGCCTCGGGTATGTCGAGGTCGGCTTGATACCGCGAGAGGGGTCGGTCACCGTGTGTCAGCCGGGTGCTGGCGATCGCTGCGGTGGCGAAGCGACCCACCAATTCACTCGTGAGATTCTTCAACGCGACGGAACTTCCGAGTGTTCCGTCGAAACTTCCGACCCCGCGTACGACGGGGAGTTCGGACAACCGTTGAGCGGCGTCGATCAGATCGTCGACTACCAATCCCCGAAACTCGGAGGCCCCCAGTTCTGCCAGTGCGCGCTGCTCGGACGGATCGGCAAGCGAGCGCAGGTCGATACGGCCTGCGATCACCCCGTCCTCCACGTCGTGCACGGAATACGCGATGTCGTCGGCCCAGTCCATGACCTGAGCTTCCAGGCATTGCCGACGCTCGGGCGCCCCCTCTCGAACCCAGGCGAGCACCTCTGCGTCGTCGTCGTATGCCCCGAACTTCGCGCCGGGCTGCGGCCGTGTCCAGGGGTACTTGATGGCTGCGTCGAGTGATGCCCTGGTGAGATTGAGGCCGGCACTCAGACCGTCGGGGCGCAGGATCTTGGGTTCGAGGCTGGTCAATATCCGCAGATTCTGCGCGTTGCCCTCGAAACCTCCGCAGTCCTTGGCGACTTCGTCCAGGGCCTTCTCGCCGTTGTGACCGTACGGCGGGTGCCCGATGTCGTGCGCGAGACCGGCGAGGTCCACCAGGTCCGGATCGCAACCGAGTCCGTCGGCGATCCCTCGCCCGATCTGTGCGACCTCCATCGAGTGCGTCAACCGCGTGCGAGGTGTGTCACCGTCGCGCGGGCCGACAACCTGGGTCTTGTCGGCCAAGCGCCGCAAAGCCGCGGAGTGTTGGACACGCGCCCGATCTCGCGAGAAGTCCGAACGATGCTGCGCCGCTGCGATCTGCGAACCCGGCAACCCCGCACGCTTCGGCGCCTCGACGACACGACGTTCGAGGTCGTGTTCGGAGTATGTGCCGCCTCCGTAGGTGGTGTGAGCTGTCATGGTCTCTATTGCCCTGCCGTGTAGGGGAAGTCTGCCGAGAAGTGCGTGAGCTGATACCAGAGCAGCGCGCCGGTTTCGCGAGCGATTCCGTGCAACTGGGATTCGCGGGTGAAGACAGCCGGGCCCTGACGAGTAGGTGCGGTCCACGCCTGGAGTCCTGTGTCGCGGGCCATCGTCCGCGTTCGCAAGGAGTGCCACGGGTCACTGACCAGGACAGCGGAATTGATTCCCTGCGAGGACATCTCGGCGCTCACCGCGTCGATACTGAGAAGTGTGTCCGAACCGGTCTCCACAGCAGTGATCGCACTCGACGGAATTCCGCGATCGGTCAGATACATCTTTCCCGACGCCGCTTCGGTGTACTCGTCACCTTCTTGTTTACCGCCGACAGTGATGATCTGCGGCGCCACTCCGCGCTTGTACAGCTTGTACGCCTGCTCGAGTCGGGCCTCGAAGACGGACGACGGAGTGCCGGAATACTGAGCCGCGCCCAGAACGACTATCGCGTCGGCCGGCCGCGTGTCGTCGATGCGCGCCACCTGCCACACCCGGAACGCAGTACCCCCGACCAGAACCACGGCCATCAACACGGCACCGGCGATCAGTCGGCGCGTCCAGCGAGCCAATCCTGCCCCGAAGCCGCCCGCCCGTGAGGGTGATGGGTCGTGGGGGCGGTTACCGAAAGCAGGTTTCACTCCCGCAATTCTGCCAGTTCGCGGCGATCACCTCCGATGCCGACGCGCCACAACGGATAGATTTGCGTCATGGCCCTCGCACCACACTTCGCGCAGTTGTCCTCGGTAGAGCAGAGTCGGACAATCACCCGACCCGTTCGCCGTCGGGGAAGCGCCGCCGCCGTCGCTGCGATTTTCGCTTTGCTGGCGCTCGTCTTCAGTCCTGCGCTCGCCTCGGCAGACGCCCCGATGGTGTTGCCGAATCACATCACCGACACCTCCGGGGTTCTCGACGCCGGGCAACGCAGCGACATACAAGCTGCGATCGATCAACTCAGCGAGGACCACCAGATCGATCTGTGGGTTGCGTTCGTCCCCGATTTCAACAACCTGGGTGGCCAGGCGTGGGCACAGCAGACAGCCACGAAGTCGACGCTGAGTACCAAGTCCGTCCTGCTTGCAGTTGCCACGGCGGAGCGTGCTTACTACCTCGACGTCCCCGCTGAGCTGAGCAACATCACGGATTCCGACATCGAATCGATCAATTCCGACGCGGTGGAACCGGCTCTCGCCGAGGATGATTGGACCGGCGCGGCAATTGCCGCAGCTGGAACACTCGGCGACGCGAACAACACGAGCGGCGGAATGGGAGTCGGAACACTCCTCATCGCGGGCGGCGCTGTGGTGGTCGGGACGGGCGGCGTGGTCCTGTACTCACGTAAGCGCAAGAACGACAAGAACAAGGCAAGCGTCGAAGCCGCGAAGAACATCTCCCCCGACGACATCGCCAGCCTCAACGCACTCCCGCTGCCGACGCTCGACGAACGCGCGAAGGAGATCCTCGTCGAGACGGACAACGCGATCGCCGGCAGCCAGGAGGAGCTCGATCTGGCCCGCAGCGAGTTCGGAGATTTCGCCGTCGCACCCTTCTCGGCAGCATTCGACAAGGCCAAGGCCACCCTCGCCGAAGCCTTCGCGATCAGGCAGCGACTCGACGACGCCATCCCGGAAACTCCCGATCAACGCCGACAGATGCTGATCGACATCATTTCCTCGTGCGGTCGAGCCGACCAAGAACTCGAAGCTCGCGTCGAGGAGTTCGACGGGCTTCGCGACCTTCTCATCAACGCCCCCGCACGTCTCGATGCGTTGACGCAGAGTGTTGTTTCTCTCAGCGTGCGCTTGCCCGAATCCGAGGCGATTCTGACCAAATTGAAGGATCAGTTCCCCGCGCCGACGCTGGCATCTGTCGTGAACAACGTCACGATGGCCAGCGAACGCCTGACGCTCGCCGAGAAGTCGATCGAGGAAGGCCGCGATGCCACCGCGCTGCCGGCTGGTAAGCAAGGCGCTGCCGTCACCGCGATTCGCACTGCCGAAGCGGCTCTCGATCAGGCACGCAAACTACTCGACGGCGTCGATCACGCCGCCGACGACATCCGAAACGCCATCGCGACACTTCCGTCCGCGATGGACGACGTCCAGCAGGGCATCACTGCTGCGGACGCTTACCTGGCGCAGGGCGGGCAGAAGTTGGCGGACGCGAAGGCCGCGGCCCAGGCAGCGTTGGCGAATGCTCAGACGTCGAAGGACAGCGATCCGCTGACAGCCTTCAACCAGATCGTCGCGGCCGACGCCCAACTCGACGCACTGCTTGCCGACGCTCAGGAGCAGAAGCAGCAGCTCGAACGTGCACAGCAGCGCCTCGCCCAGGACATTCTGGCCGCACAGGCTCAGGTGACCGCTGCAGGCGACTTCCTCGGAACCAGGCGCGGCGCGATCGGGGCGGAGGCGCGCACTCGCTACGCGGAGGCTCAGCGGCACCTGCAGGCGGCCCAGCAATTGCAGGCTTCGGATCCGTCGAAGGCACTGCAACACGCCCAGGCCGCGACAACCTTGGCGACGCACTCACTTCGCGCCGCGCAGAACGACGTCAACACCTGGGAAGCAAACCAACGACCCCGCGGTGGCGGCGGCGATGCGACGGGAGCGATCCTCGGCGGCATCCTGATCAACAGCATTCTGCGAGGTGGCGGCGGGCCCCGCTCGTACGGCGGACCGAGCAGCAGCGGACGCTCCGGTCGCGGTGGCGGCGGCGGTGGTTTCGGCGGTGGTGGCGGCGGCCGAACCAGTCGAGGCGGCGGCGGCCGGTTCTGACGGATCCCGTCGAGGTAGTAAAATCCCTACTTTGTTCACGACCGCACTCGTCGTACGCTTCATCCGGCAAGTCGGGATCACAGATCATACGAAGGTGTTATGGAAAGCGTCGCCCCGCAGATAACCGTCGTTGTACCTACATACAACGAGCGTGAGAACCTGCCAAAGCTCGTCGATCGCCTCGCCGCGTTGAAGATCCCGAACCTGCACGTCCTCGTGGTGGATGACAACTCCCCCGATGGCACGGGCGAGGTTGCGGACAAGTTGGGTATCGATGGACCCATCCCGGTCGGAGTGCTTCACCGCACGGTCAAGGACGGACTCGGCCGTGCTTACGTCGCGGGCATGAGCCGGGCTCTGGCGGAGAACGCCGACATCGTCATTCAGATGGACGCGGATCTCTCCCATCCGTCCGAAGCGATCCCCGCCATGATCGAGATCCTCACCACGACCGATGCGGCAGTCGTTCTCGGCTCCCGTTACGTCGAGGGTGGCGCAGTTGCCGGCGACTGGCCGTGGCATCGCAAGGCTTTGTCCGCCTGGGCGAACTTCTACGTCAACGCTATTCTGCGACTGCACGTCAAGGATGCAACTGCAGGCTTCAAGGCGTGGCATGCAAAGACCTTGCGCGACATCGACGTCGAATCGGTGCAGAGCAACGGCTACGCGTTCCAGGTCGAGATGAACTACCGAGTTGTTCAGCGCGGCATGAAGATCGCCGAAACGCCAATCCGCTTCGAGGAACGCACCGAAGGTGTCTCCAAGATGAGCCTCTCGGTTCAGTTGGAGTCCGCTCTGGTGCCGTGGAAGCTCAAGTTCGGCAAGAAGTCTCTCTGACCTGCGCGGCTGATCGAAAATAATCGGCGGTCTGCGTGTCCGACGGGTAGAACGACTCAATCGCGATCTCTGCAAGCGTGACGTCGCGCGGCGTACCGAACACGGTGGTGGTGCTGAACATCGCCAATTCGGTATCGCCCGCGCGTACGCGCAACGGAACCAGCAGGGAATTCGCGCGGTCGTCGTGCCAGTCTCCGCCGCTCGGATAGGTGCGCAACTCGTCGAGCAACGACGCCAACTGCGCATCCGCACTGACCTCCACTTCCCGCGCCAACCTGGCGAGCAGGTGGGTCCGCCACTGCGCGAGGTTCACGATCCGCGGCGCCATGCCCTCGGGATGCAAGCTCAAACGCAATACGTTCACCGGTGGTTCCAGGAGGAATTCAGCGGCCCCCTCGGTCAGGATTCTCACGGCCTGGTTCCCGGCGATCATCTCCCATTGCTGATCGACCACCACGGCCGGATAAGGGTCATGCGCGTCGATGATGCGATCGATGGCCTCGCTCACCGCTGACATCGGCGCTTCCGCCAACGATTTTTGCGAGTACTCCGGCGAGTGGCCACTTGCCAGCAGAAGCGTATTCTGTTGCCGTAGAGTAACATCCAGGCATTCGGACAGGTGAAGGATCATGTCCCGGCTGGGTTTGGAGCGGCCGGTTTCGATGAAGCTCAGGTGCCTGGTCGACACTCCTGCCGCTGCCGAGAGGCCCAACTGAGTGAGCCTTCGCCGCTCCCGCCACCGCTTGAGTTCGGTGCCAACGTCCATCGTCTCGAAGGTCATTCTTTCAAGTTAGCGACCCGAGGTAGCCGAGACCATGACCTCGGAGGTAATCGACCCGAAGCAGTTTCGGAGGAACAGTGGTCTCAGCCGGCGAGACCGCCGGATGTTCACCACCGGAACTGATCAAGGGAGCGACCATGAGCGCCTTCGACGCAATCGCCGACGCCTATATCGACATGTGGAACGAAACAGATACCACCGCCCGTAGAGCACGGATCGAGCAATTGTTCGCACCCGGCGGCCGCTACACCGATCCGCTCGCGGACGTCACCGGACACGATCAGATCGACGCGATGATCAACGCTGTGCAGCAACAGTTTTCGGGCATGCACTTCACCCTCGTCGGGCCGGTGGACGCGCACCACCGACAGGCTCGATTCGGTTGGGTTCTCGGCCCGGCGGGGGCCGAGTCACTGATCGACGGGTTCGACGTACTCGAACGCGACGACGACGGCCGGGTGACGCTTGTCCTCGGGTTTCTCGACAAGGTACCTACGGCCTGAAGTGCGTCTACAACCGACAGCCTTCGCCACGAAGGCTGTCGGTGGTCCGTGGAATCATCGTTGCCGATGAACGCCGACGGATTTACCTGGTCCACACCGATTCCCGAGTCCGAGGGTGCTGAATACAGCGCTCACACGCTGACCGTCGACGGCCTTCCCTCCGTCTATCGAACCGCCAAGACGACGCCGACCAAGCTCGGTCAGTTCGTCACCCTGTGGCGCCGTTCCGAGGCCGGGCCCATCCGCCCATTCGACACCAGCGACGGCGTCGCGCTGTTTGTGGTGAAGGTCTACGACGAAGAACATCTGGGTCACTTCGTCTTTCCCACCGAAACCCTCGTCGAACACGACATCGTGTCGACGAACTTCTCGGGCGGCAAGCGCGCTATCCGGGTCTATCCGCCCTGGGTCACGCCGACCAGTGTGCAAGCCGTCAGAACCCAGCGTTGGCAGAAGCAGCATTTCGGCGAGTTCCCTGATGTATTCAACTCACCTGATACGTCGCGATGATGACGCCTGTTGTCGTGGGAACACTTTCGGTGAGGGTGAACTGAGCGAGCGCAGCACCGTCGGGGAACAATCTGCGCCCGGTTCCGAGAACCAGCGGATGAATCAGCAGAGTGTAGGTGTCGACGAGACGCCGTTCGGCCAATGACGTGATCAGGTCGCCACTGCCCAGAATCACCAGATCCGGGCCATCGCTTTCCTTCAGCGCGGCGACCGCGTCGGCGGCATCGCCTTTCAACACAGTCGAGTTCTTCCACGGCAGCGGTTCACCCAAAGTCCTTGACGCTACGTACTTCTGCGTGTTGTCGAGCACCTCGGTAAACGGATTGTCGGTCTGAAACGGCCAGTACGAGGCGAAGTTCTCATAGGTTCGGCGTCCGAAGAGCAACTCTGATTTCTTCGCCATTCCCTCCCCCATTTTCTGTGCCATGACGGAATCGTTGAAGGGTGCCGCCCATCCACCGTGCTCGAATCCGCCACGACGATCTTCGTCCGGCCCGCCAGGTGCCTGCATGACACCGTCGAGAGTCACGCTGTTGGTCACGCTGAGTTTTCTCATAACTTCGATCCTGCGCCTGAAGATCCACCATGGAAAGAGAAAACGGGCGATCCTTCTCGAATGAGAAGAACCGCCCGTCAGCTTCGAACGAATCAGGAACCGATCAGCCGCGCAGCCAGGTAGCTTTCCACCTGATCGAGGGCGACGCGTTCCTGCGCCATGGAGTCACGCTCACGCACCGTCACAGCCTGATCTTCGAGAGTGTCGAAGTCGACCGTGATGCAGAACGGTGTGCCGATCTCGTCCTGGCGACGGTAACGACGACCGATGGCACCGGCGTCGTCGAACTCGACGTTCCAGTTCTGACGCAACTGCGCCGCAAGATCTTTTGCCTTCGGCGTCAGATCCGCATTGCGCGAGAGCGGCAGCACTGCGGCCTTGACGGGAGCGAGTCGACGATCCAGTCGCAGCACCGTGCGCTTGTCGACGCCGCCCTTGGAGTTGGGAGCCTCGTCCTCGGTGTACGCGTCGACCAGGAAGGCCATCAGCGAACGCGTGAGACCTGCCGCCGGCTCGATGACGTACGGCGTGTACCGCTCGCCCGTCGTCTGGTCGTAGTAGTTCAGCTCGGTGCCCGAGTGCTTGGAGTGCGTCGAGAGATCGAAGTCGGTACGGTTCGCGATACCTTCGAGCTCGCCCCATTCGCTGCCCTGGAAGTGGAAGCGGTACTCGATGTCGGTCGTGCCCTTCGAGTAGTGCGAAAGCTTTTCCGGCGCATGCTCGTACAGCCGCAGGTTGTCCTTGTTGATGCCGAGGCCGGTGTACCAGTCCAGGCGGTAGTCGATCCAGTACTGATGCCACTGCTCGTCCTCGCCCGGCTTGACGAAGAATTCCATCTCCATCTGCTCGAACTCGCGGGTGCGGAAGATGAAGTTGCCCGGGGTGATCTCGTTACGGAAGCTCTTGCCGATCTGACCGATGCCGAACGGCGGCTTCTTACGCGAGGTGGTCAGCACGTTGGCGAAGTTCACGAAGATGCCCTGTGCGGTCTCGGGGCGCAGGTAGTGCATGCCCTCTTCGCTCTCGACAGGGCCGAGGTAGGTCTTGAGCATCATGTTGAAGTCGCGCGGCTCGGTCCACTGGCCGACGGTGCCGCAATCGGGGCAACCGATGACATCCATCGAGACGTCGTCCGGGTTGTCGAGCTTCTTCTTCTCCGCGTACGCCTCCTGCAGGTGATCCTGACGGTGACGCTTGTGACAGTTGAGGCACTCGACGAGCGGGTCGTTGAAGACACCGACGTGACCGGATGCGACCCACACCTCGCGGGGCAGGATCACCGAGGAGTCGAGGCCGACGACGTCCTCGCGGCTGGTGACCATGTTGCGCCACCACTGACGCTTGATGTTCTCCTTGAGCTCGACACCCAATGGGCCGTAGTCCCATGCGGACTTGGTACCGCCGTAGATCTCACCGCACGGGTAGACCAGGCCTCGCCGCTTGGCGAGATTGACAACGGCTTCGATCTTGGACTTGGGTGCCACTCGATTGCTCTCCATCTGGGTAATAGATGCATGATTTTCGTGCGCTTTTCGCACCATCAGCCTATCTGGCGGCTGCCACGCACTTCCGTCCAAGGTTGACATGCATACTTGTGCATATCAAAATGAAAGTGATTTGCAATAATGTGGTGAGATGGCTATGCCCGGACATCATGATCTACCCCTCGAAGGAGCCTCGCTGTGAGCATTGCGGATACCGGCGATCTCCACAAAAGCCATGATCATTCCGACCTCGGACACACGCACGACCCGTTCGAAGCCGCACCCCCCGCGCCCGTGCCGCCCAAGGAAACTTTGGCGGCCGCCGGCGAAATTCTGCGGGCGCTGGCTGCACCCGTTCGCATCGCGATCGTGCTTCAGCTCCACGAGTCGGAGCGCTGCGTTCACGAACTCGTCGGCGCTCTCGGTGTCACTCAGCCACTCATCAGCCAGCATTTGCGCGTTCTCAAAGCAGCGGGCGTCGTCCGCGGCGAACGCAACGGACGAGAAGTTCTCTATCGACTCGTCGACGATCACCTCGCACACATCGTCGTCGACGCTGTCGCCCACGCCGAAGAAGGATGAGATTCCACCGCATGAACACCCCGGGCAGTACGACCTCGAAACGTGGACCGGCCACCGTCGGCGTTCGTTCCACGAAACAGCGCAGCGCCATCTCCGCCCTGCTCGACGACATCGACGAATTCAAGTCGGCACAGGAACTGCACGACGAACTGCGCAAGCGCGGTGAAGGGATCGGCCTGACAACCGTCTACCGCACGCTGCAGGCACTGTCCGACGCCGGAACCATCGACGTCCTGCGCACCGACACAGGTGAGTCCGTCTACCGACGCTGCTCCTCCGGACACCACCATCACCTGGTGTGCCGCAACTGCGGATTCACCGTCGAGGTCGAGGGCCCGACGGTCGAGCAGTGGTCACAGACCATCGCCGAGGACAACGGTTTCACCGAAGTGAGTCACACCGTCGAGATCTTCGGCACCTGCCGCGACTGCGCCGCCGGCTGACAGCTGACAGCTGACAACGTCAGGGAATCAAACCCTGACGCGCGGTATCGGCGCCGGTCAGCGCGAGTAGCAACATCGTGGTCAGTGCCTCGTCGTCCAGTCCGGCCGCCGGGAACGTGTATCGCAGGATCACGTCCGCCAGACTGCCGTGGCCGAATACCGCGATCGAACCGAATTGGATGGTCCGGTTCCGCTCGGCCACCTTGCGATGCAGTGCCGCGCTGACCGGTCGGTCCCACGCGAGGACACACGTCATGGACAGCACGTCCAGACCCTCGGACAAATTCATCGCCTGGATCGAGCACAGCGCGCCGGAGTACTGGAAACCAAGCGAGCCGTCCGCAGCCACATCGACCGTCACGAAATGCGCCAGCGAGGCGGCCGCGCGTTCTTGTAGGCGGGCTGCTTCGTCGGTGGTGTCGGTCATGTTCTCCCCTGTCATTTGACGCCACCGAATCTACGGTCGCGTGAGGCGTATTCGACGCAGGCGGCCCAGAGATCGCGGCGGTCGAAATCGGGAAACAGCTTCTCCTGGTACACCATTTCGGCGTAGGCGGATTGCCAGATCAAGAAATTGGACGTCCGCAGTTCCCCCGACGGACGCAGGAAGAGATCGACGTCGGGCATGTCGGGTTCGTCGAGGTACTTGGCAACCGTCGCCTCGGTGATCTTGTCCGGATTGATCTCACCGGCCGCAACACGCTTCGCGATTTCCTTTACCGCATCGGCAATTTCGGCCCGCCCGCCGTAATTCACACACATGGTCAAGTTCATGACTGTGTTGTTCTTGGTCAGTTCTTCGGCGATCTCGAGTTCCTTGATCACACTGGCCCACAGGCGCGGCTTACGACCGGCCCAGCGAACACGCACACCCATTTCGTTCATCTCGTCGCGTCGGCGGCGGATGACGTCACGGTTGAAGCCCATCAGGAATCGAACCTCGTCGGGACTGCGCTTCCAGTTCTCGGTGGAGAAGGCGTAGGCGGAGAGCCACTCGACACCCATCTCGATGCACCCGCACACGGTGTCCATCAGGACAGCTTCACCGCGTTCGTGCCCGGCGGTTCGCGGCAGACCGCGCTCCTGTGCCCACCGTCCGTTGCCGTCCATCACCAACGCGACGTGGCGCGGGATGAGTTCGGTTTGCAGGATCGGCGGGGTCGCCCCGGACGGATGTGGGTCCGGTGGCCGGATCACCCGTTCAGCAGCAGGATCAAGCGGAGTTCGCGGTTCGCGTCGTCGAATCACGGGTTCCATCCTGCCTCACGGGCAAGTCGACCTCGACGGCTGCATGCGGCCTCGAACGCTCGATCAGCGGCAACGTCCGCAATTGACGCTCGAGATGCCACTGCAGGTGTGCCGCGACCAGTCCGCTGGCTTGCGTCCGCAGCGTCGCGGGCGCCGAATCGGTGCCCTCCCACTCCCCTCGGAGCAGGGCTTCCATCAAGTCGAGCACTCCGGGCGACGGCGTCGCAGCACCCGCCGGGCGGCAGTAGGTACAGACGGCTCCGCCTGCGGCGACATGAAATGCACGGTGCGGTCCCGGAGCGCTGCAGCGGGCGCACTCTTCGAGGGCAGGCGCCCAACCCGCGTACCCCATGGCTCGCAACAAGAACGCGTCGAGCACGAACTCGACCGGCCGCGCCTGCTCGGCGATCGCACGCAGTGCTCCCACCGTCAATCGCTGAAGCTGCGGGGCCGGCGCGCGTTCCTCGCCGGCCAACCGCTCGGCAGTTTCGAGTACGGCGCAGGCCGTGGTGTACCGGCTGTAGTCGTCGACGATGTCAGTGGCGAAGGCATCGACCGTCTGCACCTGAGTGATGATGTCGAGATTCTTGCCCGGAAGTAGTTGCACGTCGATGTGAGCAAACGGTTCGAGTCTGGCACCGAATTTGGAGGTGGTCCGGCGGACACCTTTGGCCACGGCACGTACCAACCCGAACTGACGGGTGAGCAACGTGACGATGTGGTCGGCTTCGCCCAGTTTGTGCAGGCGCAGCACCACCGCCGTGTCTCGATACAACCTCACTCGACCAGTGTCCCACGTTGTACCGACGACCGATCCCGATGCCGCGCCCGATGACAAGTCGGAAATACGGCGGGTCCGTCCGGATAGACTGGCCCGATGCCGAGCGACGCAATTGCGCAACCTGTCACTGCAGAGTTGACCGGTCGCGAAGCGCGGTGGGAGCGACACAACTCCGAGCGTCAGAAACGGATACTCACCTCGGCTGTCGAACTGATCGAAGAGCGCGCGGCAGGTGCCGAGGTGTCCGTCCAGCAGATCGCCGACCGTGCAGGCCTCGCCAAGTCGGTGGTGTACCGACAATTCAGCGGCCGAGACGACCTCGATCGACGAGTCCGAGCGTTTGTGCTCGGCCAATTTGCGGCGGCCCTGGATGCGTCGATGAGCATTTCGGTAGGCACTCTCGACCAGATCCTGACCCGAACCATCAGCGCCGTCGCCGAGTGGATCACCGAGCATCCGCGGATTCACGAGTTCATGGGTACCGGCCCCACCGACTACGACGACGAGAGCATCGACGCGATCAGCAGCTTGAAGGCGACAATCGCCGACTCGGCCCGCACCACTATCACCGAAGTCGGTCGATCCGTGGGGATCGACTCCTCACCCTTCGATTCACTACCGTTCGCAGTGGTGACAATGGTCGAGGGCACGCTCACCCACTGGGTCCGAAGCACCGATCCGAAACCGAGCCGCGAAGAGATCGTCGCCGACCTCGCGAAATACACCTGGTACATGTTCGACGGCGTCGCCCGCTCGAGCGGGCTACAGATCGATCCCCATGTCGAATTGTCCACGCTCATAGCCGAACTGGTGTCCTCCGACGGAGGAACTTCGCGGCCGGACTAGATCCGGGTCTTGTCGGAACGCTTCGGCTCGCCGCGGTAGCGGGCGTAGTCGCCGTCGATGCGCAGCTTTCGCCACGCACGCTTCGACACCGGATTCATCAATCCGAGTTCGTCTGCCAGGGCTCGCATTTCACCGAAGTAATTACCCAGGATGCGGCGTGAATGTGGGCTCCCCCAGAAGGCGCTCTTCATCACCTCGTCCGGGATTCCGAATTCTTCGGCGAATTCCTTTGGCGGTGACATGATTTCGCCCGCAAGCCAACGCATCGTGCCGGGGAAGGCGACCGATGTGATGGCTCGACTCGTACGACTGAGTCTGGGGACGTGATTGCGCAGGAACTCGTGAGCAAACGAGATGTGTCTCGCTTCTTCGGCGATGTGAATCTCCATGGTGCGGAGCATCGCCGGCGGCGTGTCCTTACCCTCGCGGATGAGATCCTTCTGGAAGTGGTCGATCGGTTCTTCACCAGCCAGAATGCCGATGAAGAAGATGACCGGGAACTTTGCTCCCAGCACTCCGATGATCGGCGACAGCCGCCGGAACATCGGACGCATACCCGGTACGTCGATGTCCATACGATTGACGAGTTCTTGGAACATCTGGATGTGATTGCACTCTTCGGTCATCTCGTGCAGGCAGTACCGGAACTCAGGCGACTGGTTGGGTAGCGCCATGATGTATTGCAGCATTCCCCGGATCAAGATGCTCTCGAATGCCGAACCCACCTTGGTCACATTCGCCTGACGCCACATTCCCATGGCGATTCGACGCTCCAACGACTGATCCTGGTACCACTGCGTCGCTCCGAGCGGATCCGACACGGATGAGAGCACCCACCTCGGATCACGCGGATCGATCGCGAACTCTGGTGAATCCCAGTCGATGTCGAGATAGGGATCGAAACTGCGGGCAACTGAGCCCTCGGACAAAGTCTGCAGTACCTGGCGGTACGGCTTTTCCACTTCGATCGACGCTGACCGAGCCATCGGTGTCTCCTCACGGCCAGTCCGTCGATTGGAGTCGACGGACTTGAATGAGGTCAAACATAATGGGACACCGCGTCCCACGCAACCCCTTCAGGGGCCTGATTTCAGGCCCGCCGCACCGGGATGATCTCGCGAACCTTCTCGTCTCGGAGATACAGACCCGCCCACATGACGATTCCGGTGTAGACGGCAAACAATGTCGTGCTCAGCAGAGGCTGTTCCGCTCGAAGGTTGGTCAACACGGCTCCACCCAGGTAACCGGTGAGCAGAATCGCGCCGAGTATCGACGTTCGCGGAATCACGTACAGCGCAAGGCAGATCAGTTGCACCACCCCGGCCGTCAATGCCAGCGAGTCCGGCAGCCCAAGTTCGGCGGAGGCGTCCTTGACGGTCTGAAGGTTGAGAATGTGAATGATGCCGTCGAAGAGCATGAAAACGACGAACAGCCCACTCAGGACGTATCCGACCTTGCGAGCCGTGGCCGAAGGTGTCGTCGTCGTGGCGTTACCGGAAACAGTTTCGTTGTGGACGGGCTGGGTGGTCATCGGAATCTCCTGGGGCGAAGGCGAGCGGCCGGTTGCCACTTCGCTTGCAATTACGACTCCCGAGCGATCGAAAACTCATCGCGCCGGCCGTTACTACGCACCCGGCGTTCAGGACGATTCACCTCACGTGGTCTGATGGACGGTGACACGGGGTGCCGAAAAAGTCGGCTGAGATCAGACCCGATGAACCTGACCAGTTAGCACTGGCGGAGGGATGTCGACGTGACCGAACAGCAATTTCAGCGCGCATTGAACCTCGACGAGCAGATCGTTCTGATCACCGGTGGCGCCCGCGGGCTCGGCGCCGCACTGAGCCGAGCATTCTCCCGCTCGGGCGCCCGCGTAATCGTGAACTACAACAAGAGCCGCGATGCCGCCGAGGCCCTGGTCGCCGAACTGGGTGAGGATCGAACCTTCGCAGTCCAGGCGGACGTGACGGACCGCAGTTCTGTCGACCAGTTGTTCTCCGCTGCACGCGAGAGATTCGACGCACCGATCTCGACCGTGGTCGACAATGCACTGGTCGACTTCTCGTTCAACGGCGATGCCCGGCCGAACGCGGACACGATCACCTGGGCCGACTTCGACTCTCAACTACGCGGAGCTGTTGCCGGAACACTCAATACCACCCAGGCAGCGCTACCAGGCATGCGCGAACTCGGCTTCGGCCGAATCATCACTGTCGGAACCAATCTGGTCCAGAATCCGGTAGTTCCTTACCACGACTACACCGCTGCCAAGGCCGCACTGTTGGCACTGACACGGACGCTGTCCGCCGACCTCGGTCCGGACGGGATCACAGTCAACATGGTCTCCGGCGGCTTGCTCCGCACCACCGATGCGAGTGCCGCGACACCGGAAGCCGTGTTCGACATGATCGCGGCAAGCACTCCCCTGCGCCGAGTCACGACGCCGGACGAATTTGCCGACGCTGCACTCTTTTTCGCCTCCCCCTGGTCGCGGGCCGTGACCGGCCAGAATCTGGTTGTCGACGGCGGACTCGTCAAGAACTGATGGGCGCACAGCTACGGATAGGTGCGTTCCTGCTCGGTTGCGGGCATCACAGTGCGGCGTGGCGACACCGCGACTCACCGGTCGAAAGTCTCGGTGACATCACGTATTACGAGTCGCTCGCCCAGATCGCCGAACGCGGCAAGCTGGACGCCGTTTTCTTCGCTGACGGTCACAGTGTTCGAGAACCCGAGTCTGGTGCGTCGTGGTTTCTCGAACCGATCACCGCGTTGACTGCCATGGCACGAGCGACGGCGAACGTCGGCCTGGTCACCACCATCTCCACGACCTTTTACACGCCATTCCACGCGGCACGACTTTTGGCATCGCTCGACCACATCAGCGGCGGACGGGCCGGATGGAACGTCGTGACCTCGATGTTCGACCAGGAGGCGCGCAACCACGGACTCGAGGCGATGCCCGATCACGCATCCCGATATGAACGAGCCGACGAATTTGTCGAAGTGGCCCTCGCATTGTGGGATTCGTGGTCGGAAGACGCGCTGATCCTCGACCGGGCGGGACGTTTTGCCGACGCAGGCAAGATTTCTCGCATCGATCACGACGGCAAGCATTTTCGTGTCGACGGCCCGTTGACGGTTCCTCGATCCCCGCAGGGCAGACCGGTTTTGTTTCAGGCCGGGGCGTCCGAGCAGGGTCGCGATCTGGCTGCGCAGCGCGCCGAGGCGATCTATTCGGTTGCCTACGACCTACCCAGCGCGCAGAGCTACTACGCGGACGTGAAGTCGAGAATCGAGCGCGCCGGCCGGGATTCGAACTCGGTCGCCGTCATGCCGGGGCTGGTCACCTACGTCGGAAGTACTGTCGCCGAGGCGCGGGCCAAGAAGGCCGAACTTGATCGCCTGCTGCCCACCGAACAGTCGATACGCCAACTCTCGTTGTTCACCGGACAGGATTGCGAGGACTGGGATCTCGACGGGCCCGTACCCCCGTTGCCGCCACTCGAAGCATTCAGCGGGCCGCAAGGACGCTACGCAACTATTCTGCGGATCGTCGAGAAGGACGCACCGACTGTGCGGGAACTCCTCGGGACGCTCGCTGCGGGCGGTGGCCACGCAACGATGATCGGCACACCGGAGTCGATTGCCGACGAGATGGAATCCTGGTTGAACGGCCGCGGTGCCGACGGTTTCAATCTGATGCCGCCGACCTATCCGCAGGGCCTGGAAGATTTTGTCGATCACGTGATTCCAGTGCTGCAGGCGCGTGGGTTGTTCCGACGCGAGTACGAGGGAGCGACTCTGAGAGAAAACCTCACCTAGTCCGGCAGTAGCGGCACCGACAGGTCCGGATCGCGTCCCAGGAGCACTCCCCTCGTGAGAGCCGCCGAGCCGAACTTCTTCCGGACGCTGTCCATCGCCGAGTCGAGGGCGGCAGTGTCCGGACCCGCGAATCCTGGACCGTCGAAGGGCAATTCGAGTTGTTCGGCGCCGTCCCGATCCAGGTTGGAGACAGCGACACCGATCAACGTGATGCCCTTGTCCGCGATCATCGGTATCGCTTCGTCCAGCAGCACCATCGAGGCGTTCAGCAATTCCGCTGTGTCTGCGGTGGACCGGCGCAGCGTGTGAGATCGAGTTGCCCGCGTGAAATCCGCGAAGCGAAGCCGGAGCGTGACCGTGCGCCCCGTCCGCTGCGCCGAACGCATGCGTCGACTGACACGGTCGACAAGGGACATCAACGACGCATCGAGTTCTGCGCGGGAATGGGATCCGCGACCAAGCGCATGCTGAGCACCCATCGAACTGCGGCCACGATAGGCGCGGACGGGGCGCGGATCTCGATTGTGCGAGAGCGCGTAGAGATGGCGACCGGCGCCGCCCCCGAGAATCGAGACGATCGAGGATTCGTCGTGCCGAGCGATGTCACCCACCGTCACGATGTCGAAGTTTCGCAACTTCTGGGCCGTGATCTTGCCGACGCCCCACAGCTTCTCGACCGGCAACGGATGCAGGAATTCGGTCTCGCCCTCCGGCGGCACTCGCAGCAATCCGTCGGGTTTCGCGAATGCACTCGCGACCTTGGCCAGGAACTTGGTGCGTGCGATCCCGACCGTGATCGGTAGTCCGACCTGCTCAGCCACGTCGCGTCTGAGGTTGGCCCCGATCTGCAGCGGGTTTCCCACGATTTTGGCGAGCCCGCCGACCTCGAGAAAGGCCTCGTCTATGGAGATTCCTTCGACCAGCGGCGACGTGTCGTGAAAGACGTCGAACACGTCTTTGCTCGCCTGCGAGTACGCCGACATTCGCGGGGGAACGACGATCGCCTGGGGACACAGTGATCGAGCCTGACCACCACTCATCGCAGTTCGAACCCCGAACGCCTTGGCCTCGTAGCTTGCCGCCAGGACCACGCCACCACCGACGATGACCGGTCTGCCCGCCAGAGTCGGGTCGTCACGTTGCTCGACCGATGCGTAGAACGAATCGAGGTCCGCATGGAGGATCGTTGCGTCACCCGTAGGTCGACCACCCCCAGAATGATTACCGCCAGAACGAGCACCGCCAGGGTGATTACCTGGCGTTTCTCGATCCAGCGATTCATGCGACACGAACATATGTTCCCATGCGCCACCGACACAACGAAAGGCCGCAAATAGATTCCATGGAATTAATCACGAATCGGGCGTACGGTGAAAGAATGATTCCACGGAATGCATATCGGTTCGGGGTCTGCTCATGACGGGGTCGGACCTGAGCGGTCACTTCGACAACCTCGTCCGCTTCGAAACCGAACTGTGGACGGCCGTCGACCAGCGACTACGAATCGAGCACGACCTGCCACTGAGTCGATTCGAGCCGATGCAGATCATCGACAGGCTAGGTTCCTGTCGGGTCTTCGACATTGCCGAAGCCCTCGCGATCACCGTCGGTGGCACGAGCAAATTGGTGGATCGGATCGAGTCCTCGGGGCACTGCCGTCGACAATCCAATCCCGCCGACAAACGATCCTCACTCATCGCGTTGACCCCCGACGGCATCGGCCTGTTGCAGCGGGCGAAGGCCACGTTCGACGACGAACTGGCACGCCGTCTCGGTTCCGTGCTGACGCCCGAGGCTCTCGATCGGTTCGGCGCCACACTGGCCTCGCTGCGCGAAGCCAACCGTCGACTGACACTCATCACCAAGGAGAAAGCATGACCGACACAATGCGCGCAATCGTGCTCGACGCCCCCGGCCCGCCAGAAGCATTGACGATCAAGGAGATTCCCATACCGGCGCCTACCACCGGCTGGGTACTGGTCCGCGTGAAGGCCTTCGGCCTCAATCGATCCGAACTGCACACCAGGCTCGGCCTCGCCGAAGGCGTGACGTTCCCGAGGGTGCTGGGCATCGAGGCCGTCGGCGAAGTGGTGAACTGCCCCGGCGGGGAGTTGACCGAAGGGCAGCAGGTCGCCGCCATGATGGGCGGGATGGGTCGGGTCTTCGACGGCGGATATGCCGAGTACACGTGCGTTCCCGTCAGCCAGGTCGTTCCCTTCTCCAGCAAACTGGACTGGTCGACAGTGGGAGCTGTTCCCGAGATGCTGCAGACGTCGTCCGGCTCGCTGACGGTGGGACTGGATGCGAAATCCGGTCAATCCCTACTGATTCGAGGCGGAACCTCCTCGGTCGGCATGGCAACCGCAGTCCTGGCGAAACAGTGGGGGCTCACGGTCCTTGCGACCACCCGCGATGCGAGCAAGACGTCATCGTTGACCGCGATCGGGGTCGACCACGTTGTCCTCGACGACGGTACCGTGGCAGGCCAGGTGCGAGACATTTTCCCGGACGGTGTTGATCTGGCTCTCGAATTAGTCGGAACACCAACACTTCCCGATACGTTGCGCGCCACTCGCGTTCACGGGACCGTGTGTTTCACGGGCATGTTGTCCAACGAGTGGACAGTCAAGGACTTCTATCCGATCGACTACATTCCACGCGGAGTGCGATTGACCTCGTACGGCGGGGACGCGTCCGACCTGCCTGCCGACGTACTGCAAGACTTCCTCTCCGCTGTCGCGTCAGGCGAGGCGGTGGTACCGATCGACGAGGTGTTCGCGTTCGAGGACATCGCGCAAGCACATGCCAAGATGGAAGCCGGTACGGCTCGTGGCAAATTGGTGGTGATGATCTGACCTGGTTTCTCACACCTGGTTTCTCACACCACGAATCGATAACCCATCCCCGCCTCGGTGATCAGATGCTTGGGGCTGGCCGGGTCGTCCTCGAGCTTGCGACGAAGTTGAGCCAGGTAGACACGCAGATAGTGAGTCTCGGTGTCGTAGGCCGGTCCCCACACCTCCCGAAGCAATTCCTTCTGCCCGACCAGCTTTCCGCGGTTGCGCACAAGCATCTCGAGCATGCCCCACTCGGTCGGAGTCAGGTGCACCTGTTCACCGCGCCGACTCACCGTTTTGGCAGCCAAGTCCACCGTGAACGACGCGGTCTCGACCGACGGTTCCGAGGTGTCGGCCGCCGAGGTTCCACGCCTCGCCGCTGCGCGCACGCGGGCCAGAAACTCGTCCATCCCGAAGGGCTTGGTGACGTAATCGTCGGCACCGGCATCGAGGGCCTCGACTTTGTCCGCGGAGTCGGTGCGCGCCGACAGCACGATGACCGGCGCCGTGCACCAGCCACGCAGGCCTGCAAGTACTTCGGTGCCGTCCATGTCCGGCAGTCCGAGATCGAGAATCACCACGTCCGGCGGCCGTTCCGCTGCAGCGCGCAGGGCCCCTGCTCCGGTGGACGCCGTCACCACGTCATATCCACGCACAGTGAGGTTGATGCGTAGTGCCCGCAAGATCTGCGGTTCGTCGTCGACAACCAGTATCCGGCTCATGACTCGCTTCCATTCGTTCCTGCACCGGCCAGTTCGACCATCATCGTCAACCCACCGCCCGGAGTGTCGGTGGCACTGACCGTTCCGCCCATCGCGTCGACAAATCCACGAACCACGGACAGCCCGAGGCCCACTCCGCCGGTGTTGTCGCGATCTCCCATCCGCTGGAACGGCTCGAACATCGATTCGGCTTCACCACGGGGTACACCGGGGCCGGTATCTGCGACGGTGATGACGGTGCGGTCTCCGACGCGTGCTGCTCCCACTCGCACCGGTGTTGTGCCGCCGTACCGCAATGCGTTGTCGACGAGGTTGGCGATCACTCTCTCGAGCAAACCCTGATCGGCTTGCACGGCAACAGTACCCACGTCGACGATCACACTGTGGGACCGGGAGTCCGACCGGCCGCCGATGCCTAATCCAAGCAACGCCCGGTGAACAACTTCGTCGAGGTACACCGCCCGCAACGTCGGCTTGACCACTCCCGCAGCCAGTCTGGACGAATCAAGAAGGTTGCCGACCAGCGCGGTCAACTGATCCGCAGACTCCTCGATGGTGGCCAGTAGTTCTGCCGTGTCCTCAGGTGAGAACTCGATGTCGTCGCTGCGCAAGCTCGACACAGCAGCCTTCACGCCGGCGAGCGGTGTCCGAAGGTCATGGCTCACAGCCGAAAGCAATGCTCGGCGCAGTTGATCAGCCTCGGTCAATGCAGCCGCCTTGCTCGCTTCGACCGTGAGCTTGTCCTGACGGATCATGCCGACCGCCTGGTGCGCGACAACGGTCAACACCCGACGATCACGCGCACTCAACTCCGGCCCCGACAGCATCAGTGCGTATTCGCCGTCGTTTACCTCGCACACGGAATCCGCGTCAGCTTCACGTGCCGGCGGTTCTGCACCCACGGCCGCGACTACGCCATCCTCATGATGCACCACTGAAACCCCCCGTTGACGGTAGATTTCGCGAGCTTTCTCGAGCAGCGTGGACAGGTCAGCACCGCGGAGAACCGACCCCGCAAACAGTGTCAGAAGTTCCGCTTCCTCCGAAGCGCGCTTCGCTTCTCGAGCTTTTTTGGCGGCAGCGTCCACCAGAACGGCCACTGCCACAGCCACTATCAGCAGCACCACCGTCGTGATGAAGTTGTCGGGTTCGGCGATCGTGAAGCTGTACCTGGGGTCGGTGAAGAAGTAATTGAGCAGCAGTCCCGATAACAGAGCAGACAGCATTGCCGGCCCGACACCACCGAGCAGCGCGACCAGAACCACCACCACGAAGAACAACGCATTTTCGCCCTGCACGCCGGAGATCCGGTCGATCAGACCCATGAGTCCGGCTGCGGCCGTCGGAACCACCACTGCCGCAATCCACGACAGCAAGCGGTACTCGGATCGGCCGAACAACGAGATCCGCCGACGGACGGTCGTTTCCTCATGGGTGACCATGTGAACGTCGATGCCGCCGGACTGCTGAACCACCGCGGCGCCGATCCCCTCGTCGAGGATGCGCGCCAGCCGAGAACGTCGAGACGTTCCCAGAACCAACTGTGTGGCGTTCTCCTCGCGGGCGAATTCGAGAAGCGTCGACGGTACGTCGTCACCGACAACGGTGTGAAGCGTGGCGCCGACCCCGACGGCCAACGCGCGCACCTTGCCCATCTCCGGAGCCGAGACGCCGGTGAGTCCGTCACCGCGCACGACGTGGACCACCATCAGCTCGGCACTCGATTTCGACGCGATACGGGATGCGCGTCGTACCAGCGTTTCCGACTCCGGTCCCCCGGTCACGGCAACGACGACACGCTCGCGCGCCTCCCAGGTATCGGTGATCTTGTTCTCGGCCCGGTACTTCGCCAGGGCGGCGTCCACCTGATCGGCCACCCACAGCAGAGCCAGTTCGCGTAGCGCCGTGAGGTTTCCGCGTCTGAAGTAGTTACCCAATGCCGCATCGACACGCTCCGGCGAATACACGTTGCCGTGAGAAAGTCTGCGGCGCAGCGCCTCCGGAGTGATGTCGACCAACTCGACCTGCGCCGCACTACGCACTATCGCGTCCGGAACCGTCTCCTGCTGAACCACGCCGGTGATGTGCGCGACAACGTCGTTGAGGCTTTCGAGGTGTTGCACGTTGACCGTGGACAGGACGTCGATCCCGGCTTCGAGCAGTTCCTGTACGTCCTGCCAGCGCTTGTGATTCTCACTCCCCGGCGTGTTGGTGTGTGCCAACTCGTCCACGAGGACAAGGGCCGGCCGCCGAGCCAACACGGCCTCGACGTCCAGTTCCGGCATCCGTGTTCCGCGATAGTCCACCAGCTTCGGCGGAATGATCTCGAGGTCACCGATCTGCGCCGCCGTGCGGGCGCGGCCGTGTGTCTCCACAACGGCCGCGACCACGTCACAGCCACGATCTCGACGTCGATGAGCCTCACCGAGCATCGCGAAGGTCTTTCCGACGCCGGGGGCAGCGCCGAGGTAGATACGCAATTCACCACGTTTGCGTGCCCTACCGAAAGATTGACCGACCTTCTCCGAAGAACTCACGTGACAATCATCCACCAGTCGTCGGCGCAGCACACGTAGGTGCCGTCAATCCGAGTGCCAGGTTCAATTCCAGGACGTTGACTCGCTCGGCTCCGAGAAATCCGAGTTGCCGACCGTCGGTGTGCTCAGCCACCAAGTCCCGCACCTGGTCTTCCGAGATGCCGTTGTTCGCCGCCACCCTCGCGACCTGCAGTTCGGCGTACGCCGGACTGATGTGGGGATCGATACCCGAGCCCGAACCGGTGACTGCGTCGACGGGAACCGATGCCGGGTCAACGCCCTCACGTGCCGCGATGGCCGCCCGGCGCTCGATGATGAATCCGGCCAGAATCTCGCTGCTCGGCCCCTGGTTGGACGGCAGTGCCGCAGCGGGATCACCGGTGGCAAAAGGATCCTCGTCCGAAACGGATCCGACAACGCGGTTGTGGAAGAACGGGTCCTGCTGCCCTTCGGCAACCTGCGGATCAACACCCACCCAGGCACTGCCGACCACGCAACCGGCGGCATCAGTGACCGGTGAGCCTTCGGCAGATCCGGAGCTGATCCGGCTGACCCCCCACACCGCGGCAGGATAGATCACACCGAGAACGACCGTGAGTGCAAGTAATACGAGCAAACCCGCCCACACCTGTTTGGCAAAACCGATAGTGAAACGCATGTCAGGTCACCCAATTCCAGGAATCAAACGCACGACGAGATCGATCAACCAGATACCGACGAACGGTGTGATCACACCGCCGAGACCGTAGACGAGCAGGTTACGTCCGAGCAACTGCGATGCTGTCGACGGTCGGTATCGAACACCCTTGAGTGCCAACGGAATCAACCCGATGATCACCAAGGCGTTGAAGATCACGGCCGAGACGATCGCCGATTCGGGGGTGGCGAGCCGCATGATGTTCAACGCGTCCAGCTGCGGGTAGATGCCGCTGAACAATGCCGGCAGAATTGCGAAGTACTTCGCCAGGTCGTTCGCCAACGAGAATGTGGTCAAGGCGCCGCGGGTGATCAGCAATTGCTTGCCGATTTCCACTACCTCGATCAACTTGGTGGGATCGGAATCGAGATCGACCATGTTCCCGGCCTCTTTGGCTGCCGAGGTTCCCGTGTTCATCGCGACCCCGACATCCGCCTGGGCAAGGGCGGGCGCATCATTGGTCCCGTCACCGGTCATCGCGACGAGACGTCCGCCTTCCTGCTCCTTCCGGATCAGGGCCAGTTTGTCTTCCGGGGTGGCCTCCGCCATGAAGTCGTCGACGCCCGCCTCATCGGCAATCGCCTTCGCGGTCAACGGATTGTCGCCGGTGATCATGATCGTGCGAATACCCATCGCCCGGAGTTCGGCGAACCTGTCAGCCATTCCCGGCTTGACGACGTCGGACAACGCGATCACGCCGAGGATCGAGGTGCTCTCACCGTGCTTGACGGCAACTACCAGTGGTGTTCCGCCGGCTAGGGCGATGTCGTTCACGGTATCGGTCACCGCGGTCTCTGCATGTCCACCGCCACTGACGACCCAGTGCATCACCGCATCTGCTGCACCCTTTCGGATTTGGCGTCCGGAGTGGTCGAGTCCGCTCATCCGCGTTTGTGCCGTGAAGGGAACGAACTCGGCGCGTTCCTCGTCGAGCGTCGGTTCGGCCGCGAGAGAGTACTCTGCTGCGCACAACTCGACGATGCTCCGTCCCTCGGGAGTTCCGTCAGCCAGGCTCGACAAGCGCGCTGCCGCAGCAAGATCGTCGGCGGATACGCCGGGTGCCGGGTGGAGCGCGGTCGCCCGGCGGTTGCCGAAGGTGATGGTTCCGGTCTTGTCCATCAACAGGGTGTCGATGTCGCCCGCAGCTTCCACGGCACGCCCCGACATCGCGAGAACGTTGCGCTGGACGAGGCGGTCCATGCCCGCGATACCGATTGCCGAGAGCAGCGCTCCGATGGTCGTCGGGATCAGGCAGACGAGGAGTGCGATCAGCTTGATCGGATCCTGCTCGTGCCCCGCGTACAAGCCCATCGGGCCGATGGCTACGACGGCGAGGAGGAAGATGACCGTCAACGACGCGAGCAGGATGTTGAGCGCAATCTCGTTGGGTGTCTTCTGACGCGAGGCGCCTTCGACGAGCGCGATCATCCGGTCCACGAACGAACTGCCCGGTGCTGCGGTGATTTCCACGACGATCCGGTCGGAGAGAACCGTCGTACCACCGGTGACGGCGCAGCGGTCGCCACCGGATTCACGGACTACCGGGGCGGATTCACCGGTGATCGCCGATTCATCCACGGAGGCAATACCTTCGACCACGTCGCCGTCGCCGGGGATGACCTCGCCGGCAACCACGATCACCCGGTCGCCGACCACTAGTTCGGTGCCGGAAACCGATTCGATCGCGCCGCTCATCGTGATCCGATGTGCTGTGGTGTCCTGCTTGACCTTGCGCAGGCTGGCCGCCTGAGCCTTGCCTCGCCCTTCGGCCACGGATTCGGCGAGGTTCGCGAAGATCACCGTGAACCAGAGCCACAGGGTGATCACCCAGGAGAACACCGAGGGATCGGCGATCGCCATGACGGTGGTGATGACGGAACCGACGAACACCACGAACATGACCGGGTTACGCGCCAAGTGGCGTGGATCGAGTTTGCGTACGGCCCCCGGCAACGCGGTGATCATCTGCCGCGGGTTGAATACGCCTGCGTGTACTTGACGGGACTGCCCTGGATCAACCTTGTCGGCAGCGTCTTGCGCTACCACGGGTTTCTCACTGATACGCACGGTCATTGAAGAGCCTCCGCTAGCGGGCCCAGCGCGAGGGCCGGGAAGAATGTAAGTGCAGCAACAAGAACGACGGTTCCGGTCAACAGGCCGGTGAACATCGGACCGGATGTGGGGAGGGTGCCGGCCGTCGGCGCCACCTTCTTCTGAGAGGCCAGCGCACCGGCCAGAGCGAGAACGAAGATGATGGGCAGGAATCGGCCCAGAAGCATGCAGATTCCGAGAGACGACTGGAACCAGTCGCTGGTGACGGTCAGACCGCCGAACGCGCTGCCGTTGTTGTTCGAGGCGGAAGCGAAAGCGTAGAGCACCTCGCTGAACCCGTGGATCGATCCCGGCGTGCCCGGATCTCCCCCGTTGCCTTGATAACCGGTGGTCGAACCAAGGATCACGGTGATGGCGGTACCGATCAGGACCAGTGCGGGCATGACCAGGATCGACAGCGCCGCAAGGGTTATCTCGCGTCGACCCAACTTCTTGCCGAGGTATTCGGGCGTGCGACCGACCAACAGTCCGCCGACGAACACTGCGATCAGCGCCAGCACGAGAATCCCGTAGAGGCCGGTTCCAACCCCGCCCGGCGCGATTTCGCCGAGCAACATGTTGAGCAGGACCGCGCCGCCGCCGAGGGGCGACATGCTGTCGTGGGCCGAGTTCACCGCGCCCGTCGACGTTCCCGTGGTCGCCACCGCAAACAATGCCGATCCGGGGATTCCGAAGCGAACTTCCTTGCCCTCCATCATCGAACCAGCTGCTGTGGCGGCAACACCGCGTGCGCCGGATTCGGCAGCGAGCGTCACCGCGAGCAGTCCGCTCCACAGGATTCCCATCACTGCGAGCAGGGTGAGGCCTTGCCTACGATCACCGACGAGAGTTCCGAATGTTCGTGTGAGGCAGACCGGAATCAACAGGATCGCCAGAATCTCGACGATATTGCTCAGCGGGGTGGGGTTCTCGAACGGGTGCGCCGAGTTGGCAGCCAAGATCCCGCCGCCGTTCGTGCCGAGTTCCTTGATCGCTTCCTGGGACGCGACGGGAGCTAGTGCATTGGTCACCGCATTGCCGTCGAGACCGGTGGAGGCGAAACCGTTGTGGAACGACTGAATCACTCCCTGGCTCAACAGGATAAGGGCGATCACGAAGGAGAACGGGAGGAGGATGCGCAGAGAACCACGCGTCAGATCGACCCAGAAGTTGCCGATTTCGCCGCCCCGGGCAACCCGAATGAAGCCACGAACCAATGCGATGGCCACCGCCATCCCGACTGCGGCAGAGACGAAGTTCTGCACCGCCAGGCCGACGGGCTGCACGAAGTTGCTCATCGTCATTTCCGGCGTGTACGACTGCCAGTTCGTGTTCGCCACAAAGGAAATCGCGGTGTTGAAGGCAACGGCAGGGCTGACGCCGGACAGTCCGTCACTCAGCGGTAGTACACCCTGAATCCGTTGGAGAAAGTACAAGAACAATGCGCTCGCCAACGAGAATCCGAGAACGCTTGCGGCGTAGCCGTACCACGTCTGCTCGGCCCGCGAGTCGATCCGGCCGACGCGGTAGATCACACTCTCGACCCGCAGATCCCGCGTCGACGAGTAAACGCGTGCCATGTAGTCGCCCACCGGAACGTAGGCAATTGCCAGAACGGCGAGGACAAAAGCGATCTGCAGGCCGGCTGCAAGAGCGGGCGACATCAGAACCTCTCAGGATCTACGAGTGCAACGAGCAGATAAATGACCAATGCCGCGGCGACGGCGATCAGAACCACGCTGACCACACCGGCAACCGTCATTTGGGAGCGCTCGCCTGTAGGGCGCGCAGCACCAGCGCGCACACGAGAAAACCACCGAGAATCAGAGCAACGTAGGCCAGATCGGCCATGAGCTTCCCTCTTCGAAATCTTTTGCCGTGCTGCTGTGCATCGCAGCCATGACGCTCGGTCGCCCTCGACCGGATGCGCTCTCTCAGCTTCGACCTCCAGAGAGGCCGATTCCGTGTCTCTGACGATCCACTTACGCACTGACCTGGCGTCTTGACGCGATCTTGACGCGGAACCCAAGTTCGCTAATACTGAAACAAGTTACTGTTCGTTCGAACGAACAGTTTTGCGAAGGGAACCTGATGACTTCTCGAACCGACCACGATCTCGCCCCCGGCCTTGTCGACCAGGTTGCGAGTCTGGCTTCGGGTGCTACCTCGTCCGTCGCGGCCACGGAGGCAACGCTGAGCCGGATCGAGGCCACTCAGCCTCACCTCAATGCGTTCAAGATCGTGCGGCGCGAGAAGGCACTCGAAGAAGCTGCCGAGGCCGACAGGCGTCTCGCACTCGGCGAGCGCCTACCTCTTCTCGGCGTGCCGATCGCAGTGAAGGACGACGTCGACATCACCGGCGAACCCACCGCCTTCGGTTGCCCTGGCGATTTCCCGGCCAAGACCGAGGACTCGGAGATGATTCGACGCCTCCGCGACGCCGGCGCAGTGATCGTGGGCAAGACCAACAGCCCGGAACTGGGCCAGTGGCCGCTCACGAGCGGTTCAGCCTTCGGTTACACGCGCAATCCGTGGTCGCGTCACCACACTCCAGGCGGATCGTCGGGCGGCACCGCCGCGGCCGTCGCTGCCGGATTGGTCAGCGCCGGAATCGGTTCCGACGGAGCCGGTTCCATCCGAATCCCCGCGGCCTGGACCAACCTCGTCGGAATCAAACCGCAGCGCGGGCGCATCTCCACCTGGCCCGACGCCGAAGCCTTCTACGGCCTGACGGTCAACGGCCCGCTCGCTCGCACCGTCGCCGACGCGGCACTGCTGCTCGACGTCGCTGCCGGCAACCACGACGGCGATCTCCACAAGCCGACACCGGTCACCGTCAGCGACGCGGTGGGACGCGACCCCGGAAAACTGAAAATCGCTCTTTCCCTTCGTAATCCGTTCACCGCCACTCCTGTGAAGCTGGACCCGGAAGTGCGCCTGGCCGTGCATTCGATCGCCGACACGCTGCGGGAACTCGGACACCACGTCGTCGTCGACGATCCCGCATACGGCCTGATCTTCGGCCTGAACTTTCTGCCCCGCTCACTCGTCGGGGTCCACGACTGGCTCGGACGCGTTCCCGACCCGACACTGGTCGATGCCCGAACACGCGGAAATGCACAGAACGGCAAGCTACTTCGTGGTGCGCCACTGCGCGCGGCCCGCGCGGCCGAACCGCGGATGCGAAAGCGGATCGGAGCGATCTTCGACACCTACGACGTCGTCCTGGCACCCACGACGGCAACTCCACCGATCATGGCGACCGCGATCGACGGCATCGGTGGTTGGGACACTGACAAGGTCATGACCGGCGCCTGCCCGTACGCGTGGCCGTGGAACGTCCTCGGCTGGCCCTCGGTCAACGTGCCGGCCGGATTCAGCAAGGCCGGCCTGCCCATCGGTGCGCAGTTGATGGGCAACGAGAACACCGAACCTCTGTTGGTCTCCCTCGCTTCACAATTGGAATCGGTCCTGCGTTGGGATCAGGTCCGACCCGAGCCGTGGTGGTGACCCGATGAGTAACCGGGACGTTCGCGAGCGAATACTCGACGCCGTTCTGCACGTCGTCGGTACCGACGGCATCCCGGGTGTGAGCAACCGGCGCATCGCCGCGCAGGCCGGCGTCTCACTCGGATCGATCACGTATCACTTCGCGAGCCAGTCGGACATGCTTCGCGCTGCTCTGTCTCGATTCGTGACAGACGAGACGACGCGCCTGCGCGCCTTGGCCGAGGAGTACCGCGACAAAGGTCTCAGCGTCGAGGATGCCGCGGCAATAGCTGAGAAGGTGACGCGAGATCTTTCGTTCTCGGCCGAGCGAATCGCGCCGTTCGAGATGTACATCGCCGCCGGCCGCGACCACGAACTCCACGAAGTTGCGGTCGAATGCTTTGCCGCCTACGACGATTTGACCGTCACGATTCTGACGGCACTCGGCGTACCGGATCCCGAATCGATTGCATCGACGCTCGTTGCCGTCATCACTGGACTCCAACTCCGACGCCTGGCCACCGGCGTCGACGAGCAGGACATCGGCGCGGCGATCCTGAGGGTCCTCCGGCCCCTGTGAGTGGTTAGGCAGTCCCGGGACTCCCTAACCGCTCACGGGGCCGGAGGCCCTAGAAGCCCAGCCGGCCGAGCTGCTTCGGGTCGCGCTGCCAGTCCTTGGCGACCTTGACGTGCAACTCCAGGAAGATCCGCACACCGAGCAGCTTCTCGATCTGCAGGCGCGCACTGGTACCGACTTCCCGCAGACGCGCTCCGCCCTTACCGATGACGATGCCCTTCTGGCTGGGCCGCTCGACGTAGAGCAACGCGTGGACGTCCAGCATCTCGCCCTGCTTCTCGGTGCGTCCTTCGCGCGGGATGACCTCCTCGATCACCACGGCCAGGGAGTGCGGCAATTCCTCACCGAGACCCTCGAGCGCAGCCTCACGGATGAGTTCGGCCATGAGCACCTCTTCGGGCTCGTCCGTCAATTCACCGTCCGGGTAGAAGGCCGGGCCCTCGTCCATCAGACCGGCGAGGACGTCGACCAGGATCTCGACCTGTTCGCCCGACTTCGCGGACACCGGAACGACCTCGGATTCGGGACCGAGCAAGGTGGACAGCGCAAGCAACTGCTTTCCGACGGCGTCGCGGCTGACCTTGTCGATCTTGGTGACGATGCCGACCAGCTTGGTCTTGGGCGCCATCTGACGGATCTGCTGCACGATCCAGCGGTCTCCGGGCCCGATGGCCTCGTCGGCCGGGATGCACAGGCAGATGACGTCGACCTCGGAGTACGTGTCACGAACCAGGTCGTTGAGGCGCTGCCCGAGCAATGTGCGCGGCTTGTGCAGTCCAGGGGTGTCCACCAGGATCAGCTGCGCATGCTCGCGGTGAACGATGCCACGAATCGTATGGCGCGTCGTCTGCGGGCGCGAGGACGTGATCGCGATCTTGCTGCCGACCAACGCATTGGTCAGCGTGGACTTACCCGTATTGGGTCGACCCACGAAACACACGAAGCCTGACCGGAATTCGTTCTTGCTCATAACTGCTCCTCGCTGAACACTCGCTCAGTCATCGGTGTCTTCTGTCTCTTCGTCTTCGGACCGCGGGATGCGCTGCACGAACACCGTGCTGATGCGTACCCGGCCTCGGCCCGTGTTGGTTCCCTCACCGCGCAGGATCAAACCGTCGTATTCCACCTCGGAACCAGGAAGCGGAACTCGGCCGAGTACGTATCCGATCAGCCCGCCGACGGTCTCCACCTCGTCGAGTTCGAGTTCGAGATCGAACAATTCGCCGAGGTCTTCGATGGGAAGCCTCGCGGATACGCGGAACATTCCGTCGCCGAGATCCTCGATGGGCGGCGTCTCGTCCTCGTCGTACTCGTCGGCGATCTCACCGACGATCTCTTCGATGACGTCCTCGATCGTGACCAGCCCGGCGATTCCGCCGTACTCGTCGACGAGGATCGCCATGTGATTGCGGTCGCGCTGCATCTCGGCCAGCAAGCTGTCGAGTGGCTTCGAGTCGGGAACGAAGACCGCCGGCCGCATGACGTCGCAGACGTTGACGTTCCGGCCGCCGTCGGGCAGGTGGTAGGTCTGCTTGACCAGATCCTTGAGGTAGACGACACCGAGCACGTCGTCGACGTTCTCCCCGATGACCGGCAAGCGCGAGTGACCACTGCGCACGGCCAACGACGTCGCCTGTCCGGCATTCTTGTCATTTTCGATCCACACCATGTCGGTGCGAGGCACCATCACCTCGCGTGCCGACGTGTCTCCGAGTTCGAAGACGGACTGGATCATTCGGCGTTCTTCGTCGGCGACGACGCCGCGTTCCTGCGCCATGTCCACGAGTTCACGCAACTCGATTTCCGAAGCGAACGGACCGTTGCGGAAGCCCTTACCCGGGGTCAAGGCGTTACCCACGAGGATCAGGACGCGACTGATCGGCCCGAGCAGAACACCGATCCACAGCAGTGGCAACGACGCGGCCATCGCGATGGAGTACGCATGTTGGCGCCCAAGCGTTCTCGGTCCGACACCGATGACCACGTACGAGACGAGAACCATGATCACCGCGGTGACGGTCAGCGCCCAGCCCAACGAGAGGATGTCGATCAGACCGCCCACGAGTACGACGGTGGCCGTGATCTCGCACAAAATGCGAAGCAGGACCATCAGATTCACGTATCGCGGACGATCGGTCAGAATGCGCTGCACGCGCGCGGCGCCGGCTCGCTCTTCCTTTGCCATCTCGTCGATGCGCGCCGACGAAATGGTGTTGAGCGCCGAGTCGACGGCCGCGAAGACACCACCGACCGGGACAAGAGCAATCGCCAGAACAAAGAGCGCTATGGCGCTACTCACTACAGAACCCCCGGATGCCTGTTATCGGTCCACTCCGTCGACGAAACCGGTCTTGCCGAGCAGCTTCTGATCGCGTTCGGCCAGTGCTGCTTCGCGGTCGATACGGCGAAGGTCTTCGTACCACTCTTCGAGGAGGCTGTTCTGCAAGCCGAACATCTCCTTCTCCTCTTCCGGCTCCGCGTGGTCGTAGCCGAGGAGGTGCAACACACCGTGGACGGTCAGGAGAGCAAGTTCGTGGGCCAGTGAATGCCCGGCTTTGTCAGCCTGATCCGCGGCAAAAGACGGACACAACACGATGTCGCCGAGCATCGACGGTCCCGGCTCCGGGGAATCAGGACGGCCACCCGGCTCGAGTTCGTCCATCGGGAACGACATGACGTCGGTCGGGCCCGGCAGGTCCATCCAGCGAACGTGCAGATCAGCCATCGTCGCGGAGTCGACGAGAACCATCGACAGCTCGGCCGCCGGATGGACATCCATCCGAGCGATCACGAAACGGGCAACGCTGATCAACTCCGGTTCGGAGATGTCCATGCCCGATTCGTTCGAGACCTCGATGCTCATGTGCGACGCTCTTTCCTGGGAAAAGTAGGGGTTGATGCGTCGATCAGCCTACCGTCGCGGTGAATGAGCATGTGCAGCGCGGCGCTGCGCCCGGTTTCCGACGGCCAACTCGCCGGACCGATCCGATTCGTGACGCTCGTAAGCGTCGACGATGTGGGAGACCAGCCGATGACGTACGACGTCACTGCTGTCGAGGGTGGCGAAATGAATATCATCGATCCCGGTGAGGATTTCGGATGCCGCACGCAGACCCGAACGGGCCCCACCAGGTAGATCGACCTGGGTCACGTCTCCGGTGACCACGATCTTGGAACCGAACCCGAGACGGGTCAGGAACATCTTCATCTGCTCGGCCGTGGTGTTCTGCGCTTCGTCCAAGATGATGAAGGCGTCGTTGAGCGTCCGGCCGCGCATGTAGGCGAGCGGAGCGACCTCGATGACTCCGGCCTGCATCAGCTTCGGAATTGCCTCTGGATCCATCATGTCGTGCAATGCGTCGTGGAGTGGGCGCAGGTACGGATCGATCTTCTCGTGCAGCGTGCCGGGCAGAAAGCCCAGTCGCTCGCCGGCCTCGACTGCCGGCCTGGTCAGGATGATCCGAGAGACCTGCTTGGCCTGCAACGCCTGAACGGCCTTGGCCATGGCGAGGTAGGTCTTGCCGGTACCGGCCGGGCCGACTCCGAACACGATGGTGTTCTCGTCGATGGCGTCGACGTAGCGTTTCTGGTTGAGGGTCTTGGGCCGAATCGTCTTGCCCCGACGCGAAAGAATGTCGAGGGAGAGCACCTCGGCCGGAGACTCGCCGACCTCGTTGGTGAGCATGCCGATGGTTCGTCGAACAGCATCCGGTGCGATGGGTTGCCCGCGACCGGCCAGCGACGCCAATTCACTGAACACACGTTCTGCCAGCGCAACGTCTGCAGCCGTCCCCGACAATGTGATAGTTCCGCCACGTACGTGAATGTCGGCACGAAGCTCACGTTCGATCGCGGTGAGATTCTCGTCCGTCGCCCCCAGGATTTGGCGCACGGTCTCCGGCGCCAGATCCATACTCGAACGGACGGTGCGCTCTGCGGGCAGAGCGCGATCGGTGATGGTGGTTACACGGTTCCCGTCGAGTTCACTGTGTTCACTCACGTGGTGAATATGGCCTGCTTTCTGGTCCGATCAGCCCACTCGACTCGTGAGCCTCGATACTTCGAAGTCTAGCGCCAGAGTCGGACACGGCCCACTTGTTAATCGTCCCGGCCTAATCCTCGCGGCGACCGGACGGCAGCGATTCTCGGATCCATTCCGACGCTTCGGCGACGACCTCGGCGCTTCTGTCCGGACTGATACCCGCGATGACCAGGCATACGGCGGCAAAGGATTCGCCAGAGTCGGTGATGAGCCCACTGTTGGCCTGATCGAACAACGTGATCGTGATCGCCTCGGTCATCGCTACCAGAGTCTCAGCCGGCAGGTATGTCGAGAAGGTGCCGTCACGCTGACCTCGCTCGACGACGCTGATACTCACGGCGCGCGCGGGCTCCATCAAATCGAGAATCCGCTGCTCCCCCAACTCTTTGCGAGCAAAACTGAGCAGCATCCGGAATCGATCACCGACCGGCCATGACAGCAATGCCAGTACGGCAGTCGCCAGATCGGGGCGCTCGGGCGGCTCACCGGCTTGGCTCAGCGCAGCAACGAGATCGGTCGACGCCTCGTCCACGATGCCGTTGATCAGCGCCTCACGGCTGTCGAAATGCGCGTACACGGTTCGTCTGACCACACCGGCAGCCTTTGCGACGTCGTCCATGCTCGCATCCGGATCAGCAGCGAACGCCGTGATCGCCGCCTCGATGATGCGATTGCGATTCGCCGCGGCCTGACTACGACGCTGCCTTCCGCCCGATTCGGCAGTTCCCGAAACGACTGTGCCCGAATGCGTCAACGCGCGTTCCACCTCTTTCGACTGCCCAACTGTGATCTAGGTCAATCATAGTTGCACATCGGTGTGCAAGTTATTAACTTACACATCAGTGTGCAAATAGATCGAGGAGTCTCTTCGATCATCAGGAACGGAGTCGCGTCATGACGACACTCATGAGCAAACCTGTCTCGGAGATGGACCAGCCGTACTCACGGCGGTGGGCCGCGCTCGGGGTGTTATGCCTGAGTTTGCTGATCGTCGTGATGGCGAATACCGCGCTGATCGTCGCGGCGCCGGACATGACCAGAGACCTCGGGCTCACCAGCACTCAACTGCAATGGGTCATCGACGGCTACACAGTCCCCTACGCCGCGCTGATGTTGCTGTTCGGCGTGATCGGTGACAAGTACAGTCGCCGCGGAGCGCTTCTGACCGGACTCGCCGTGTTCGCCGGCGGCGCCGTCTTCGGCAGTATCGCGGACACCACCAACGCCGTCATCGCGGCACGAATGATCATGGGCGTCGGCGCCGCGATCATCATGCCCGCGACGCTTTCGCTTCTGGTCGCGACCTTTCCCAAGGCGGAGCGATCACGCGCCATCGCGGCGTGGGCGGCGACGTCGGGTCTGGCGATTGCCCTCGGCCCGCTGTTGGCCGGATGGATTCTCGACAGCCATTCCTGGAGCGTCACTTTCCTGATCAACGTCCCGATCGCCGCAGTCGCTGCCGTCGCCGCCGTAATCCTGGTGCCGCCGAGCAAGGCCGAGCACCTGGGCCGGATCGACTGGATCGGCGGAGCACTCTCGGTGGTCACCATCGGCTCGCTCGTGTACTCGATCATCAACGGATTCCACTTCGGGTGGACCGGCGGACCCATCGGCGCCGCCGTGCTCGCTGCGATCGGCCTCGTCTCGTTCGTCGTCTGGGAACTGCGTCACCCGCAGCCACTGCTCGACGTCCGCAAACTCGGCCAGCGCATGGTCGGCGGCGCGACACTCGCCGTACTTCTGCTCTTCCTGGCCGCCTTCGGTGCCATCTACTTCATCTCACAGCAGTTCCAGTTCATCCTCGGCTACGGCGCACTCGAAACCGGTGTTCGTCTGCTGCCCTTGGCAATTGCCGTTTCGATCGGCGCCGTGGTCAGTGGCCGGATCACTCCGCTGATCGGCGTCCGGGCATCCATCGTCGGCGGCATGGTCGTCGCCGCGGTCGGTGTTCTGATTCTCACGCAGGTAGACGGCGATTCGGGCTACTGGATGTTCGCTGTCCCACTGATCCTGCTCGGCCTGGGCATCGGCTTGAGTGAACCGCCGGCCACCGACGCCATCATGGACAACTTCTCCGAGGACGATCTCGGCGCTGCTGGTGGCCTCAACGACACCGCCATCGAACTCGGCGGCTCTCTGGGAATCGCGATCCTGGGCTCGATCCTCGCTGCGAGCTACAAGGATTCGATCGCAGGATTCATCAGCGGTATGCAGGTTCCACAGTTGACGGGTGAGCTGGCGCAACAGGCCGCGTACGCGATGGAGGTGTCGGGAGAATCCGTCGGCGGCGCTTCGTTGGTCGCCGAAGAGATGGCAGGCAACCCCTTGGCTGCAGCTCAGGCAGCGCCGTTGCTCGACGCCGCCGGCAGTGCCTACGCCGACGCGATTTCGGCGGCCAGCTGGGCGGGCGGCCTTGCACTGTTCGTGGGGGCAGTTGTCGTGGCGTTCATCCTGCCGGGCAAGAAGGCCCCTGTGCAAGAAGGCCCCGTGTCAGTCTGACGTGCTCGGAGCCAGCGGGTCTTCGGCGAGAACCAACTCGCGGGAGACCCGCCAGGACTCGGTCGAGGGTGAGAGGAATGCGTCGTGTCCTTCGCCCTCGATCACGCGCAGTGCCACGGGATCACCAGCCGCTTCGGCAGCCTTCGCATACCGGGAGCTCACCTTGGCCGGCACCTGCAGATCCTCCGCACCCGTGACGCACACAACGGGTACGCCGATCGGCAGTCGATGCTGTGGCGACGCATTGCGATACAGATCCGGGTCCGCTTCGAACGGAACGCCGAACAGATCCTCGATGAAACTGATCCGTCGTCCACGCTCGCCTGCCGACGCCAGATCGAGTGCGGCAGCCTGCGCGATGACCCGTTCAGGCCGGGTGAACGTGTCCTTCTCCCCCGCCAGCCACACTGCAAGATGTCCGCCGGCCGAATGCCCGAGCAGGCGAATCTGATTCAGATCGAATTCGGCTGAGGACTTCGCGGCAACCAGTCCGGGGATTTCGTCGTATGCCGTTTTCACGTCGGCGGACATTTCCGGCCAACCACCGCCCGCCCCGAGGCGGCGGTATTCGATGTTCCACACTGCGACGCCGTGCCGCGCGAGTTCGACGGCAAATGCGGTGCCCAGATTCAATCCGTACTGCCCGCTCCAGAAGCCGCCGTGGATCTGCATGACGATCGGGATCGGGCCGTCAACCGCCTCGTCTGGAACGTAGAGATGCCCGAACTGTTGCTCGTGTCGGCCGTACGGAATCTTGAATCGAGGCACCGAGGAAATCTATCTCAGGCGAGGGCGCTGCCTGCGGCCCAGTCTGCCCACGAGAGGGTCCAGTCGCCGTTCTGCCACACCTCCAGCGGAGCCCCGCCGGTGTTCTTGATCTCGACGACATCCCCTGGCTGCGAGAAATCGAAGAACCATTTGGCATTGGCCGCACTGAGATTGAGGCAACCGTGCGAGGTGTCGGTGTTTCCCTGCGCCCAGACGGTGCTCTCCAACTCGTGAAGATAGATACCGTCCGTGCTGATGCGGGTGGCCCAGTTGATGGATTCCTTGTAGCCCAGGCGCGAGTTGATCGGCAGACCGTAGGTCGACGAATCCATGATGACGGGATTGGCCTTGTCCATCACGGTGTACGTGCCGGGCTGGGTCCAGAACGAGAGCGTCGTGCCGCCGATCGTTTCGGTGCCGCCCATACCCATCGAGGTCGGCATTTCCTTGATCACCTGACCGTTTTCGTAGACGGTCACCATCTTGGTGTTGTCGTCGGCGACCGAGACGTGGGAGTCGCCGATCTTGAAGGACACGGTGTCGTCCTGTTGGCCGTACAGTCCGTTGCCGAGTTGCTTGCCGTAGATGTTCGCGTTCACCGAGACCGTCGTGCCTGGTGCGTAGTAATTCTGCGGACGCCAGTGAACGTTCTGACCGTCGACCCAGTACCACGATCCTTGTACGGGCGGATTGGTGGTGACCACCAGAGACTTCTCGGCCGCGGCTTTGTCACCGATCAACTCGTCGAAATGAACGGCGACGACAGTACCGACGCCGTACGTGCCACCGTCCGAAATCGAGGCGCCACCGGTGGTGTTGATGTACGCGCGAGTCTGATTACTCGGCGCGACGGTGGTCAGCGTCGTGTTCTTGGTCGTGGCAACACCATTCGCGTCGACGGCATCGACGACAAGCTTGTAGGTCTTGCCGTATCCGAGTGGTTCGCTCGGCTTCCAGGACGTCTTGTCAGGCGTCGTGATACCGGCGACTTCCTTACCTTCGGGATTGGTCAGCGCGACGGTCGTCAGTGTTCCCTTCGCGACCTGGACCTCGATGGGATCGAGGGGGCTCACGGGGGTTCCGCCGTCGGCGGGAGTGACGGTGACGAGCGCCTCGCTGGTCGGTGTGGTGGTGACTGCATTACCGGAAGAGCCCGGGTTGTCTCCGGTGGAGACGGTGCACCCCGCAACCAGCATCATCGCCGCCGCGGCACACACCGCTCCGGCAATTCGCATATGCGCACGTGACAACATCTGGCCTCCTGAAATCCCCGAACCAACTCACGCCGAAGGCGACCCCCGACGTCCTTACGATAGTGCGCAAATCTGACACTTCGCTGAGCGCCGGATCCGATTCAGCTCGGGATCACACCAACGTCAGTGCAGTCACAACAAGATCAGTGCAGTCACAACAAGATCAGTGCAGTGGCCGTGGTCCCCAGCGATCGGTCAGCACTCCGATGGCGCCCAGAGCGACGGCTCCGGCAGTCGACGTGCGCAGGACCGTCGGCCCGAGAAGCACCGGAGTGGCCCCGGCCTCCGACAACGCACTGATCTCCGAATCGTCGAGCCCACCTTCGGGACCGACAACGAGAAATACCTCGTCCGCGCTCGCCAACGGCAAGCCGGCCAACGGCGTCGTCGCCGATTCGTGAAGCACCGCAACCACAGCGCCGCGGGCAACGGCGTCGCGAACCAACGCGATCACCGCCGCCGTCTTGTGCAGATCCGAAATCTCCGGGACGAACGCGCGTCTGGACTGCTTCGCCGCAGACACTGCCGCACTTCGCCAGCGTGCGACGCCCTTGGCGAGCTTCGGGCCTTCCCATTTGGCGACACAACGCAGGGACTGCCACGGAATCACGGCGTCGATACCAGCCTCGGTGGCCAGTTCGACGGCCAACTCGGAGCGCTCGGCCTTGGGCAGTGCCTGAATCAGGGTCACCAACGGCTTGGGCTGCTCGAGAACCTGAACGTCGCTGACCAACAGTTCGAGGCGATCCTTGCCGACGCTCGTCACCTCGGCGTCGGCTACCCGGCCACGGCCGTCGGCCAACACCAAACGCTCGCCGACACCGATCCGGCGGACAGTGGCCGCGTGGCGACCCTCCTGCCCGTCCAGAACTGCGATTTCACCGACGCCGGGAACCGGGTCGAGAAAGAAGACCGTTGCGGCCACCGTCAGCGGCCGCTGAATGCTTCGCGAAGACGCGAGAACAGACCACCGCTGTTCTGCGACGTCGTCGAAACGACCTCGGCCTCGTCACGATCGCGGAGCAGCTTGAATTCCTTGAGCAGCTTGGACTGCTTGTGATCGAGGCGGCTCGGGATGACCACCTCGAGGTGAGCGTGGACGTCGCCGCGCACTCCCGACCGCAGTTTCGGCATACCGTGACCGCGAAGAACAGCAACGTGCCCGGGCTGGGTGCCTGGCTCGATGGTGATTTCCTTGGGGCCGTCGATGATGGTGTCGACGGTGACGCTGGTACCCAGTGCTGCGTCGACCATGGGAACACGGATGGTGCAGTGCAGGTCTTCACCGTCCCGAACGAAGACGTCGTGCTGCTGCTCGACGATCTCGACGTAGAGGTCGCCGGGGTGTCCGCCGCCTGGGCCGACTTCACCGTGCGCAGTCAAACGGATGCGCATGCCACCGGCAACGCCCGCCGGAACCTTCACCGTGATGTCGCGCTTGGCCCGAACTCGGCCGTCGCCGCCACACTTGTGGCAGGGATCCGGGATGGTCTCACCGGCACCGCGGCACGTCGGGCAGGGACGCGAGGTCATGACCTGACCGAGGAACGAGCGCTGGATGGACTGAACTTCGCCGGCACCGTTGCAGGTCTCACAGCGGACAGGCTTGGAGTCGCCGTTGGTTCCGGCTCCGGTGCAGCTGTCGCACAGAATGGCCGTCTCGACGGTCACGTGCTTGCTGACGCCCGTCGCACATTCTGCGAGAGTCAGCTTGGTGCGAAGCAACGAGTCGGCTCCGGGCTGAACGCGACCGCGCGGCCCACGACCTGCGCCGCCACCGCCGCCGAAGAAGGCTTCGAAGACGTCGCCGAGGCCACCGCCACCGAATCCGCCGCCGAAGCCACCACCTCCGCCGCCACCGGACTCGAGCGGGTCTCCGCCGAGATCGACGATGCGACGCTTCTCCGGGTCGGTCAGGACCTCGTAGGCCGTCGAGATCTCCTTGAACTTGGCCTGCGCCGCCTCGTCAGGGTTGACGTCCGGGTGCAGTTCGCGTGCCAGCTTGCGGTAAGCGCGCTTGAGCTCCTGGTCTGTCGCGTTCTTGCCGACGCCGAGCAATCCGTAGTAATCCCGTGCCACGTTGAGTCTCTCGTCCTTCTCTTACTTCTAGGTTTTCCTCAGTCCTCGCGAGGAGGTGTGCCGACCAAATGTCGACGTCCGTCATCGCTCGGAGAGAACTTCGCCGATGTATCTGGCAACGGCGGCAACCGATGCAATTGTTCCCGGATAGTCCATCCGAGTGGGTCCGAGCACACCGACACCACCGAAAACGGTACCGGCCGCGCCGTAGCCAGTCGAAATCACGGAGGTTCCGCGCATCTGTTCGACCTGCGTCTCTTCACCGATCTGGACGGTGACCGTGCCGGAATTCTGAGTCGCAGCGAGCAGTTTGAGGACCACTACCTGCTCTTCCAGTGCTTCGAGCACTGCGCGCAGCGAACCGGGGAAGCCGGCCAGACCGGAGAAATCGGCGGCGTTGCGCGTGAGGTTGGAGGTTCCGCCCAGAACGAGGCGATCTTCCGGATGTTCGACCAGGGTCTCGACCAGAACCGTTGCCGACCGGATCACGGCGTCGCGCAGGTCGGCCGGAGACTCGTCGGCCAGTTCCGCCACGGCAATCGACGCGGCGGCCAGGCGCTTGCCTTCCAGGGCCCCGCCGAGAAGCGCACGCAACCGGGAAAGGTCTTCGTCTTCGAGGACGTCCCCGAGCTCGACGATTCGCTGATCGACTCGCCCGGAATCGGTGATGAGAACGAGAAGCAGGCGCGCCGGCGTCAATGCGACCACCTCGAGGTGGCGAACCGACGACGCGGACAGCGACGGGTACTGGACAACCGCGACCTGACGGGTCAGTTGCGCGAGCAGTCGCACCCCGCGACGCAGAACGTCGTCGAGGTCGACACCCGACTCCAAGAACTCCAGGATCGCTCGGCGCTCGGGCCCGGACATGGGCTTGACGTCGGCGATGCGATCGACGAATTCGCGGTATCCCTTGTCGGTCGGAACGCGGCCGGAACTGGTGTGCGGTTGGGCGATGTAGCCCTCGGCCTCGAGGAATGCCATGTCGTTGCGCACAGTGGCGCTCGACACTCCGAGGTTGTGACGCTCGACCAGGGCCTTGGATCCCACCGGGTCCTGGGTGGAGACGTAATCGGCCACGATTGCACGTAAGACCTCGAAACGCCTGTCGTCGGTACTCGACATCGTTGCCACCTCCGTTTCCTGAACAGAACGAACACCGACATTTACACATCGGTTCCCACTGGCAGTCTAATCGCCCGAGCGCCAGAGACGGCTGTTGCCCTTACTGTGGAGTGAGATCGGCGAAGGGTCGATCGCACAACCATGGACAAGGCGGCACATGATCTTCAAAGGCGTGATGGACGGCAAACCGTATCCCGATCACGGACTGTCTCTACGCGACTGGTCGAAGTTCCCTCCACGTCAGGTTCGACTCGACGAGATCGTGACCACCACGAAGGTCCTCGAACTCGATCGCCTGCTGTCGGAGGACTCGACCTTCTACGGCGATCTGTTCCCTCACGCAGTGCAGTGGCGCGGCACTCTCTACCTCGAGGACGGCCTGCACCGAGCGGTTCGTTCGGCCCTGCGAAACCGCGTCGTGCTGCACGCGCGTGTCTTCGACTTCGACGCGATGCCCGGTGTCATCGAGGGCGTCCGCTGACGCTCACGCGACTCAGGCGCCGAGACTCAACCGACGAACGCGAGCAGTGCGGGATTCGGCTGCCCCGGCCAGGTTCCGGTGAGCGTCGCCGAGCCTGACACTCGATCTGCGTCGATCACTCTCACCACGGTCAATTCCAGTTCTCCCGCGCTGATGATCGTGTCGGTGCCGACTGTCGAGCAGGTCACCGATTCGACGTCCGGTACGGAAGCGCCGGCCGTACCGCTGCCTACTACGTGAGCCGTCACCGTGATGTGATCGGCGGAGTCCGCGAAAACCAGATCGACTCCGGCCCCACCGGTCAGAATCGCGGTCGCCACCGCGCTCACGTAGACCGGATCGCAGCAAGCGTCGTACACCCACCGCTCGCCCAGTACCGAATGATCCATGGTTGTGATCAGCGCAGTCTCCGCCCCGTCCAGCGGAGCACCACGATAAGTGAGCGGGACCTGAAGAATTCGACCGTCGGCAGAGCGGAGCAGATGCGTCTCGACTCCGACCTCACCGTCCGGGTCGTCGAAACGATAGGCGTCGACGCGTTCGAGCGTCGAACAGTCGACCGACCCGATCCATGGCTGCTTAGGCGCCCACGCTCGGAGCAGGTCGTTCTTGGACGGATTCAGCTGCGCACGATGAATGATGGCCACCACGGCCACATTACGCGGCAAAGGATGGTGCCGCGTCAGGTCAGGATCGTGCGAATCACCGCATCAGCGAGCAGGCGACCACGGTCGGTGAGAACCACGTGATCGTTCTCGATCACGGCCAACCGGTCGACTACCACCTGTTCGGCCGAAAGGCGTTCGGATGCAGACAGTTCCGACAACGGAAGTCCCGTACGCAACCGCGCGGTCAACATGACGCGCTCCATGTGTTCGTCCTCGGCGGTCAGTTCTTCGCTGCCGCCGACGGGAAGTTCACCGAGGGCCAACTGTTCCGCGTACCGTGCCGGGTGCTTGACGTTCCACCACCGCACTCCGCCGACGTGACTGTGCGCGCCCGGTCCGGCGCCCCACCAGTCACCACCGTCCCAGTAGCCGAGGTTGTGACGGCACCGGGTGTCACCGGAGTCCGCGGTTTCCGCCTTTGCCCAGTTGGAGACCTCGTACCAGTGCAAGCCGGCCTCGGACAGGCGTGAATCGATTCGTTCGTATCGTGAGGCCAGCACGTCGTCGTCCGGCGCGGGCAGCTCGCCGCGCCTGACCTTGCGAGCCATGGCGGTGCCGTCCTCGACGATCAACGCGTAGGCCGAGACGTGGTCGACATCGGCGGAGAGAACCGCATCGAGTGAGGCGTCCAGATCTTGGTCTCGCTCCCCTGGCGTTCCATAGATCAAATCCAAGTTCACGTGCGAAAAACCAGCTGCGCGAGCCTCTTTCGCGGCAGCGACGGCGCGGCCGGGAGTGTGGGTGCGGTCGAGGATCTTCAGGACGTGCTGAGCCGCGGACTGCATGCCGAGGGAAATGCGGGTGAATCCCGCACTGCGGAGAGCGTCGAAGAATTCCGGCGACGTCGATTCGGGGTTCGATTCCGTGGTCACTTCGGCGCCGGACGCCAAGCCGAAGCTGCTGCGAACCGCCGACAACACGTCGGACAGCCCGTCGCCACCGAGCAGCGACGGCGTTCCACCGCCCACGAACACCGTCTCGGCCGCCGGGGCGCCCGTCATCTCGGCCGCGAGATCGAGTTCGCGTCGCAAACCCTCCAGCCACGACTGCGGCGACGCCGAGGTTCCGAGCTCACCGGCCGTGTAGGTGTTGAAATCGCAGTACCCACACCTGGTGGCACAGAACGGGACGTGGATGTAGATCCCGAACGGCCGTTTCCCGACACCCTCGAGCGATCGCGCGGGCAAGGCGAAGGGCGTCGCCTCGCTCTGTCGAGTGGGAGTCGTGCTGGTGGCATTCACGCCTCCAGTGTCCCAGCATCCGGAACGCACACCTATTCAGCCTGCGATGCAGGTCGGCGCGTGGCCTGAACTCGATATTTCCCCCGTTTTTCGTGGAAATATGCGCCCGAGTCGGAATTATCGAGTTGACGTGGCACAATGGTCCGCATGACCGGACTCGGAGTGCGACTTGTGGCGCGTCGCCATGTCGACTTCAAGCGTGTGTGCAGCTCGTCGTGTCTGCACCTGTGTAGCTGTTGATCTTTCACTGATCTTCCAGCCTTTCCCGCTCATCTCCATCTGCTTCACCGAAACAACTCTCTGCAGAGACACGTCGTTTCAGAGATACAGCTTCTCCAGCTGTTCGTTTTTGTGAGCACACCTGCCGGCCGCGAGCTTTCCGAGACCGAGGACAGCCCCCTCGATTTCCGACACGGACCGGTGCGTCCCGATCAGACACCGCCACAGTTCGTCGATAGTGCGTGCCGCGTGCCGATCAACCGCCCAGATCCAGGAGTTCATCGATGACGTCGACCACCGACGCCGCCACACCCGCCGATTCGGCAGCACCTGCCGAAGCCCGGCCCGCACGCGCTGCGCGTCCCGCCAAGCGTCGCGCCGAAGGTCAGTGGGCCCTCGGTTACCGCGAGCCGCTCAACGCCAACGAGCAGGCCAAGAAGGACGACAACCCGCTCAACGTTCGGGCCCGCATCGAGAACATCTACTCCAAGCAGGGATTCGACAGCATCGACAAGGGCGACCTTCGCGGCCGCTTCCGCTGGTGGGGTCTCTACACCCAGCGCGAAGAAGGCTACGACGGCACCTTCACCGGCGACGAGAACATCGACCTGCTCGAGGCCAAATACTTCATGATGCGCGTGCGTTGCGACGCCGGCGCTCTCAACGTCGAGCAGCTGCGCACCATCGCCGGCATCTCGAAGGAATTCGGCCGGAACACCGCCGACCTGTCCGACCGCGAAAACGTCCAGTTCCACTGGATCGAGGTCGAGAACGTTCCGGAGATCTGGAAGCGCCTCGAAGCCGTCGGACTCAAGACCACCGAAGCGTGCGGTGACTGCCCCCGCGTCGTCCTCGGTTCTCCCCTGGCCGGCGAATCGCTCGACGAGGTCCTCGATCCCACCCCGGCGATCGACGAGATCGTGCGCCGCTACATCGGCGACCCCAAGTACTCCAACCTGCCGCGCAAGTTCAAGACCGCCATCTCCGGTCAGCAGGACGTCGTTCACGAGATCAACGACATCGCCTTCATCGGCGTGAACCACCCCGAGCACGGCCCGGGCCTCGACCTCTGGGTCGGCGGCGGACTGTCCACCAACCCGATGCTGGCGCAGCGCGTCGGCGCCTGGATTCCGCTCGACGAGGTCCCCGATGTCTGGGAGGGTGTCGTCTCGATCTTCCGTGACTACGGCTACCGCCGTCTGCGCGCGAAGGCAAGGCTCAAGTTCCTCATCAAGGACTGGGGCATCGAAAAGTTCCGCGAGGTTCTCGAGACGGAGTACCTCAAGCGCCCGCTCATCGACGGCCCCGCGCCGGAGAAGCCCAAGCGCCCGATCGACCACGTCGGCATCCAGAAGACCCGCAACGGCCACAACGCAGTCGGCTTCGCTCCGATCGCCGGCCGCGTCTCGGGAGACATCCTGGCTCAGGTCGCCGACGCCGCGGAGAAAGCCGGCAGCGACCGGATCCGCTTCACGCCGTACCAGAAGCTGATCATCCTCGACGTCGCCGATGAGACCCTCGAGCCGCTCATCGCCGATCTCGACGCGCTGGGCCTTCCCGCCCGACCGTCGCACTGGCGCAAGAACCTGATGGCCTGCTCCGGCATCGAGTTCTGCAAGCTCTCGTTCGCCGAGACCCGCAAGCGTTCGCAGGTGCTCGTGCCCGAGCTCGAACAGCGTCTCGCCGACATCAACAGCCAGCTCGACGTGCCGATCACCATCAACATCAACGGTTGCCCCAACTCCTGCGCTCGCTCGCAGATCGCCGACATCGGCTTCAAGGGCCAGCTCGTCGACGACGGTGAGGGGAATCAAGTCGAGGGTTTTCAGGTTCACCTGGGAGGCAGCCTCGGATTCGACAGCGCCTTCGGACGCAAGCTGCGCCAGCACAAGGTCACCAGCGTCGAGATGGGTGACTACATCGACCGCGTCGTACGTCAGTTCGTCAAGAACCGCAACGAAGGTGAACGGTTCGCCGAATGGGCAGTGCGCGCAGACGAAGGAGATTTGCGATGACAGTGGACATTTCGCGAGCAACCGCCGACGAGCTTCGGTCCATCGCCGAGCGCGGTGCCGTAGAACTCGACGGAGCCAGCGCACAGGAACTGTTGCAGTGGACCGAGGACACGTTCGGTGACGGGGCGAGCGCAGCGACGGGGGAACGTAGCGGTTACATCGTGGCGTCGAACATGCAGGATGGAGTGCTGGTTCACCTTGCCGCACAAGTTCATCCGGGCGTCGACGTACTCTTCCTCGACACCGGCTACCACTTCCCCGAGACCATCGGCACACGTGACGCGGTCGAGCAGGTCTACGGCGTCAACGTCATCAATGCACGCGCGCTGGCAAGCGTCGCCGAGCAGGATGTCGCCGAGGGCAAGGATCTGTTCGCCCGTGATCCCAACCGCTGCTGCGCATTGCGCAAGGTCGCACCCCTCAAGCAGACACTGTCCGGCTACAGCGCGTGGGTGACCGGCATCCGCCGCGTCGAAGCGCCCACCCGCGCCAACGCTCCCCTGATCTCCTTCGACGACGCCTTCGGCCTCGTGAAGATCAACCCGATCGCTCCGTGGTCGGACGAGGAGATGCAGAACTACATCGACACCAATTCCATCCTCGTCAATCCTCTTGTCGACGAGGGCTATCCGTCCATCGGCTGCGCACCCTGCACCAGCAAGCCAGCCCCCGGCAGCGATCCGCGTAGCGGTCGTTGGGCCGGTGCCTCCAAGACAGAATGCGGGTTGCACGCATCATGACAGTTGACTTGACACTTTCACGTCCTCAGCTCGACGGCACACAGTTCGATACTCTCGACGCCCTCGAGTCCGAAGCGATCCACATCTTCCGAGAGGTAGCCGGCGAGTTCGAACGCCCGGTCATTCTCTTCTCGGGAGGTAAGGACTCCACCGTGCTGCTGCATCTGGCGATCAAGGCCTTCTGGCCTGCGCCGCTGCCGTTCACCCTGCTGCACGTCGACACCGGCCACAACCTGCAGGAAGTTCTCGACTTCCGCGATCACGTCGTGGCCAAGTACAACCTGCGCCTGCACGTGGCCAGCGTCGAGGAGTACATCGCGGACGGTCGCCTCACCGAGCGCCCCGACGGTATCCGCAACCCGCTGCAGACCGTTCCGTTGCTGGACGCGATCTCCGAGAACCGCTTCGACGCCGTCTTCGGTGGCGCTCGCCGCGACGAGGAGCGCGCCCGCGCCAAGGAGCGGATCTTCTCGCTGCGCAACGCTTTCGGCCAGTGGGATCCCAAGAAGCAGCGCCCGGAACTGTGGAACCTCTACAACGGTCGCCACTCCCCCGGCGAGCAGGTGCGCGTCTTTCCGCTCAGCAACTTCACCGAGCTGGACATCTGGCGTTACATCGCCCGCGACAACGTCGAACTCGCCAGCATCTACTACGCCCACCAGCGTCCGGTGTACCAGCGCGACGGCATGTGGATGACCCCCGGAGTCTGGGGTGGTCCGGCTGACGGCGAAGAGCTGCAGACCCTTTCGGTGCGTTACCGCACCGTCGGCGACGGTTCGACCACCGGTGCTGTTCTCTCCGATGCGGCTGACAACGAAGCGATTCTCGCCGAGGTTGCGGCATCACGTTTGACCGAGCGCGGCGCGACCCGTGGCGACGACCGAGTTTCCGAAGCGGCCATGGAAGACCGCAAGCGAGAGGGCTACTTCTGATGAGCGATCTGCTCAGACTGGCAACTGCCGGCAGCGTCGACGACGGAAAGTCCACACTCGTGGGCCGCCTGTTGTACGACACGAAATCCGTTCTCGCCGACCAGATCGACGCCGTGACCCGTGCGTCGGTGGACCGCGGTCTCGACACCCCTGACCTGTCGCTCCTGGTGGACGGACTGCGCGCCGAGCGTGAGCAGGGCATCACCATCGACGTGGCGTACCGCTACTTCGCGACCCCCAAGCGCACATTCGTGCTTGCCGATACACCGGGCCACGTGCAGTACACCCGCAACACGGTCTCCGGCGCCTCGACGGCTCAGCTCGTGATCCTGCTGGTCGATGCTCGCAAGGGCGTCATCGCGCAGACTCGTAGGCACGCAGCGGTTCTCGCGTTGCTCGGTGTCCCGAAGCTCGTTCTCGCCGTGAACAAGATCGACCTCGTCGAGAACCCCGAAGAGGTCTTCACCTCGATCTCCGCCGAGTTCAACGAACTCACCAGCTCACTGGGCTGGGCAAGCGAAGACGTCGTCGAGATCCCGGTATCGGCACTGCACGGTGACAACGTCGCCATCCGCTCCGACAAGACCCCGTACTACACCGGCCCCACGCTGATCGAGCACCTCGAGTCGATTCCGGTCGACGCCGAGCCGCATCGCGTCGGCCTGCGTTTCCCGGTGCAGTACGTGATCCGTCCGCGTACCGCCGAGTTCCTCGACTACCGCGGATACGCCGGCCAGGTTGCCGCCGGTTCCGTCGTACCCGGCGACGAAGTGGTGATCCTGCCCTCGGGTACGCGCACCACCGTCACTCGTATCGACACGGCCGACGGCGAACTCGACGTCGCCCACGCGGGGCGCAGCGTCACGCTGATCCTGGCCGACGACGTCGACGTCTCTCGCGGCGACACCATCGCCTCGCCGTCTGACGCACCCGAGCCGATCGGCGAATTCGACGCCACCGTCTGCTGGTTGGCCGAGAAGTCGCTGCGCCCCGGCGCACGTCTGCTGCTCAAGCACGGCACGCGCACGACGCAGGCCATCGTCGGCAGCTTGGTGGAGCGCTTCAACGAGCAGGATCTCACCACGGATCAGGGCCCGGATACTCTCGAGCTCAACGAGATCGGCAAGATCTCGATCCGCGTGGCCGAGCCGATCGTGGCCGACGACTACGCAGTGAACCGCCACACCGGCAGCTTCCTGTTGATCGATCCCGCTGGTGGAAACACTCTCGCAGCCGGCCTGGTCGGCGACGTCATTTCCGCTGTCGAATTGGGCGAGCGCGTTTAAGTCGATGGTTCCGCTCATTGCTGTTGCGCACGGCAGCCGTGATCCCCGTTCTGCTCGGGTGATCGCGGCTGCCGTGGCGGCTCTTCGTGAAGCCCGGCCAGACCTCGATGTCCGCCTGGCGTTTCTCGATCTCAATGCACCGTCCATCGATCAGGTCCTGGACGGAGTTGCACACGACGGCCACACTCACGCCGTTGTTGTTCCGATGCTGCTGGGCAACGCCTTCCACGCTCGGGTAGATCTGCCCGGGCTCTTGGCCGCTGCCGCGACACGCCACCCCCAACTGACCGTGTTCCAAGCAGACGTACTAGGTCGCGATGCTCGGCTTATCGAGGCAGTGCGCGAGCGAATCCTCGAAGCGGGCGCCCGGCCGGACGATCCGTCGGTCGGTGTCGCTCTTGCGGCAGTCGGCTCGTCCGACGCACGTGCCAACGCCGCGACCGCAGAACTGGCGTCCACTCTCCTGAGCGGAACCAACTGGTCGGGCGTTCGAATCTGTTTCGCGACATCCGCGGAACCAACAGTTGCCCAGGCGATCTCCGCTCTCGAGCAGAACGGCGCCGAACGCGTTGTCGTCGCACCCTGGTTCTTGGCTCCCGGCCTACTGACCGACCGACTCAGCGCTGCAGCAGCAACGGTATGTCCGCGCGCGCGTTTCGCCGAAACGATCGGTGGGCACTCTCTACTGATCGAAACGATGATCGACCGTTACCGACAAGTCGCTGATGCACTACCCGACCGTCTGGTCCGCTCCGCCTGATCCGGTTTCACAGGCCGTTATCAGATTGTTACCGTAGTGTTGGATCTGTCCAGCCTGCGAAGGTTCATCCTTCGCCTGCGAAACAGATCTTTGGGTGCAATCCCCTCAGAGCGCCGCGAGAGGGAACACCATCACTCACAATCTTCGCCTCGGCACAGCCGGCACCGCCTGGGTCCTGTCGGTGCTCTACCTGCTTGTCGAGATCTTCACGGCCGGAGCCTGGAAGACGCCGTACAGCTTCGCGCGTGACTCCATCAGTTCGCTGGGCGTGACGACATGCAGCGTGGATTCGTGTTCGCCGATGCACGACGTCATGAACGCGGCCTTCATGATCCTCGGTGCGCTCACCATCCTCGGTGCAGCCTTGCTGCACAAGTACATTCCGGACGGTCGTGCGAAAAAGTGGATTCTCGGCCTTGCCGTCGTCGTTGCACTGAGCACCGCGGCTACCGGCCTCTTCCCGGCCAACGACGGGACCTTCGTTCACTGGACCGCAGTACTTCCCGGCTTCGTCGCCCGTCATGCCGTTCTCGTACTCATGGCAATTCAATTCTGGAAGCACAGCAAATGGATCGCAGTATGGTCGGGACTGTGCGCGGCCACCGGAATCGTCGGCGCCGTACTGCTTCTCGGACGAACCCTCACTTTCGGCTTGGGTGAACGCTTGACGCTGTACCCGCTGCCGATGTGGATGGCAGTCACCGGCGTCGCAGCCCTGCTCGCGTTGATGCGCCGAACCGTGTTGAAGAACGTGGAATTGACACTGCCCGGTAACGGATTCATCACCGCTCTGTCGTCGTTGCGCCCGCGTCGAACTCGCGCAGCAGTGCCTACCGACGTTCTCGCACAGCGGGAGCTGACGAGTTTGTAGCGAACCCGGGGTGACCAGGGACACACTGGTAGGGAGGCGACGCGAGGAGACTTCCATGACCAGTGCATCTGTTCGACACGGAATCGTGGCCGGCATCGACGGCTCCGCAAGCGCGGTCAACGCCGCGAGGTGGGCAGCATCGGCTGCAAAGAGATTCGACGAACCATTGCGACTGACCCACGTTCTGCCGGGACAACCCGAGTCAGGTGGCGGTACCAACGTCACTGACGAAGAGATGTTCGACCATCACCTTCGCGTCGAGGGTGCAAAGTTACTCGACGAGGCCGAGGACGCCATTCGCGACGATCACACCGACGTCACCGTCGAACGCGGCCTCGTGACCGGCACTCCCGCAACCACACTCGTCGAACTTTCGAAATCCGCTCGCATCGTTGCACTCGGCCAGGCCGGTACCAGCGAAATGCAATCGGTGTTTCTCGGTTCCGACACCATTCGAGTGGTCAACCGGGCGCACTGCCCCGTGGCGGTGTTCCGCGGTACCGGCGAGCACGCGGTCGCCGACACCAGGCCCATCGTCGTCGGCGTCGACGGGAGCAAGCTCAGCGAACTCGCCGTCGCGCATGCTTTCGAGTTTGCCGCGTTCCTCGGCGCGCCCTTGGTTGCGGTTCACACCTGGAACGAGCACGCCTCGCTCGGCGGGTACTCCGAAGCCAGGCGCTTCGTCGACTGGGGTCCGTACGAACAGCATGAGCACGCTCTGCTGTCCGAGTGCCTCGCCGGTTGGACGGAGAAGTACCCCGATGTCGAAGTCACCCGGAGTGTCCAGCGCAGCGGACCGATGAAGGCACTGCTCGAGCATTCAGCGGAAGCGCAACTCGTAGTCGTCGGTAGCCACGGCCGCAGCCCGTTCATGGCGTCGATAGTCGGATCGACCAGTCAGAGCCTCATCCACCACGCCCAATGCCCGGTCCTCGTCTGCCGAGAGGGCTGAACTCGTCTCGCTGTTGCCCGGCCCCCACCTCTGAGCGAACGGCACTTTCGGCGCCATCAGGAGGCCGAAAGTGCCGTTCACTCAAACAGGAGTGGGGGTGAAACAGGTCAAACAGGGCTAGCGGGTCATACCTGGCCGACGACGCTCACCGTCACCGGTTCCTGCTCCGGCGTCACCACCGGAGTCTCCGGCAGATCCGGCACCCGGGTAGCCCGGGCGTAGACCGTCTCCCCCGCCTCGAGGTGCAGAGCTGCACTGTCACCGCGGGTGACCTGAGCCGAGAACAACTCACCGGTTGCCTCGTTGCGCAGGTCGACTCGAACCTCGAAGCCGAGATACACGACGCGCTCGACGGTTGCGCGTGTGACGCCGAGGGACTCGGCCGTACCCGATTCCTGAGCGAGAGCCATGCTCGGATCGCGGCCGAGACGGATGTCATGAGGACGAACAAGCTGCCCGTTGAGCTTCGCGACGGATCCGAGGAAGGACATCACGAAGTCGTTGGACGGGCGGTCGTACAGGTCGGCAGGTTCACCGATCTGCTCGATCCGCCCCTTGTTCAGCACCGCGATGCGGTCGGCGACGTCGAGAGCCTCTTCCTGGTCGTGTGTGACCAGGACGGTGGTGACGTGCACCTCGTCATGCAGGCGACGCAACCACGTGCGCAGGTCGGCACGGACCTTCGCGTCGAGGGCGCCGAAGGGCTCGTCGAGCAGGAGCACCTGCGGATCCACCGCCAGAGCGCGCGCCAACGCCATGCGCTGGCGTTGACCACCGGACAGCTGCGCGGGGTACCGATGCTGAAAGCCGTCGAGGCCGACGATCTCGAGAAGTTCGTTGACCTTCTTCTCGATCTCCGGCTTCGGGCGCTTGCGGATCTTGAGCCCGAACGCCACGTTGTCTCGCACCGTCATGTGCTTGAACGCTGCGTAGTGCTGGAACACGAAACCGATGTCACGCTTCTGCGGCGAGACGCCGGTGACGTCCTTGCCTGCGATGGTGATGGTTCCCGAATCGAGCTCTTCGAGCCCTGCGATCGAACGCAGCAACGTCGACTTTCCCGAGCCACTTGGCCCGAGCAATGCCGTCAACGAACCCGAGGGAATGTTGACCGTCACGTCGTCGAGCGCCGCGAAATCACCGTAGTTCTTGCGGGCCCCGGTCACTGTGATCATGTGGTGCTCCTCTTACGGTCCAGCAGCGTCATCAGCAACAGGACAATGATGGCGATGCCCATCAGCAGCGTTGCCGCCGAATACGCACCAAAAGTGTTGTGGTCGTCGATGTATCGCGAATGCACCAGCAATGTCAGTGTCTGGGATACCCCCGGGAAGCCGGAAGAGACCATGATGACTGCGCCGAATTCACCGAGCGAACGCGCCACCGTCAACACGATTCCGTACGTCAAGCCCCAACGGATCGCGGGCAAGGTGATCCGCCAGAACGTCTGCCAGCCCGAGGCACCGAGCGTCGCGGCTGCTTGTTCCTGCTCGTCGCCGATCTCGTGAAGTACGGGTTCGACTTCCCGGACGACGAAGGGCAGCGTCACGAAAATCGTCGCGATCACCATGCCTGGCAAGCCGAAGATGACCTTGAACCCCAACGATTCGATGCCGCCGAACCAACCGTTGGCACCCCACAGAAGAATCAACGACACACCGACGACGACGGGCGAGACTGCGAAGGGCAGGTCGACCACCGACTGCAGTACGCCCCGCCCCGGGAAACGCCCACGCACGAGTGCCAGAGCCGTGACAACACCGAACACCACGTTGATCGGGACCACGATCGCCACGATGATCAGCGAAAGATTCAGCGCGGAGATCGCTGCCGGTGTCGTGATCGATTCGAGGAACGGGCCGATTCCGTTCTCGAACGTTCGCGTCAGGATCACACCGATCGGCACGACCAACAACACGAACAGGTAGACGAGAGCGATGGTCCGCAGACCGATCTTCGATCCTCTGGACACGTTCATCGGGAACTCTCCTCACGTCGCTGTCCCCGCGAGGCGAAGATTCGCAGGACGAACAGCGTCACGAATGCGATGGCCAGCAACGCTACCGAGACGGCAGCGGCGTTGGTCGGACGATCGATCTCGATCTGCTGCTGAATGTACTGCGACGTCATCTGTGTCACGCGTGGGATGTTGCCGCCGATCAGAACGACCGAGCCGTATTCACCGATCGCTCGGGCGAATGCGAGCCCCGCGCCGGAGATGACGGCAGGCGCCAGCGTCGGAAGAACGACGGAACGAAAGATCGTCCAGTTGGAAGCCCCCAACGATGCAGCGGCTTCCTCGACTTCGCGGTCGACCTCCATCAGCACCGGCTGCACCGAGCGAACCACGAACGGCAAGGTCACGAAGGCCAATGCCACGATCAGTCCGGGCTGGGTTGCATTGAGGTGGATGTCGATCGGTGACTGCGGGCCGTAGAGCGACAGCAGCACGATCGACGCCACGATGGTCGGTAGTGCGAACGGCAGATCGATCATCGAGTTGACGATGCGCTTGCCCGGGAAGTCGTCCCGGACCAGCACCCACGCGATGATCGTGCCCATCACGACGTTGATCAATGCCACGATCACCGAGACCAACAACGTCACGCGCAACGACGCCAAGGCGACGGGTGCGGTGATGGCGTCCCAGAATCCGGAGATCCCCTCGTCGAACGCGGTGGCGGTCAACGCGGCGAGCGGAAGCAAAACGATCACGGAGAGCCACAGGGTGGCCACTCCGATTCCGAGCGGCCCCACACTCCCCGTGACCCGCGCGAGTTTTCGCCGACGAGCCACGGGGGTGGGGTCAATAGTGTCAGTCACGTCAGTCTTACTTGGTCGCGTTGTCGTAGATCACTGCGATCGAACCGGTGTCCTTGGTGAACAGAGCGCTGTCCACGGCCTTCCAGCCGCCGAGGTCTGCGATGGTCCACAGCTTGGTCGGCTCGGGGAACTTGTCGGTGAACTTGGCAGCGACGGCGGGATCAACGGGACGGAATCCTGCTTCGGCCCAGAGCGTCTGACCCTCGGTCGTGTACAGGTAGTCCTTGAACGCGGTCGCCTTGTCGAGGACCTTGCTGTTCGAGATCACGGCAACCGGGTTCTCGATCTTGAAGGTCGTGGGCGGGGTGACGTGCTCGACCGGGTCGCCGTTGCCTTCGATGAACAGTGCCTCGTTCTCGTAGCTGATCAGAACGTCACCGCTGCCCTGCAGGAAGGCTTCCGAAGCCTCGCGTCCCGACTTGGGCTGGATCTTGACGTGATCGTTGACCAAGGCGGTGACGTAGTCGAGACCCGCCTGCGGGTTCTTGCCACCGTCGCTCTTGGCGGCGTACGGCGCCAAGAGGTTCCACTTGGCCGAGCCGGAGCTGAACGGGTTCGGCGTGACGACCTCGAGGCCGGGCTGAAGCAGGTCGTCCCAGTCCTTGATGCCCTTCGGGTTCCCCGGACGCGTCACGATGGTGACTACCGATCCGAACGGAATTCCGTTGTAGGCGTCCTGGTTCCAGTTCTGATCTACCAGACCGGCATCGACCAGGCGGGTGATGTCGGGCTCGACGGAGAAGTTGACGAAGTCTGCCTCGGCGCCGTCCTTCACCTTGCGCGACTGGTCGCCCGAGGCGCCGTACGAAGGATTGAAGTTGACGTTCTTGCCCTCGTCTGTCGCCTGGAAGGCTGCAGTGAGCTTGTCGAAGCCAGGCTTCGGCACGGCGTAGGCGAACAGGTTGATCGTGCCGGCGCTACCGTCGCTGGCGGCGCTGTCACCACCCACGGTGTCGCTCGAGCCACCACTGCACGCTGTGAGTACCACGGCCCCCATGGTCGCGATAGCAGTGAGAAGTGTGCGGGAACGGCGTTTCATTGCAGATACCTTCCTGAAAGGACTGACAAACGAGGGTTGGTCAAACGACAAGTCCGAGACCTCTGGGGCTGATTCCATCGGGATGTTCAGACATGGAGAGCCGACGGGCAATGAGCCCTGAATCGGGGGCGCGAGTTACGCGCAGAGAAGTTCGAGTGGGGTGCGCAGCACCACCGGAGAGGTCGAACTCAGGAAATCAACAACAGGCGACGTCAGCGACGTCGAGCATGCCGACAGCAATCAACGCCAACTGATGGCGGATTACGGGAGCTGTTGCTTCGGACACGCGGTGGACTTTAGCAGAGCACCGGCGCCCGCTCTAATCGGGAGAACTAACGGGTGAGAAGCCACGCGACGATCACGAGGAGAATCAGGGCTATCAGGGCGAGAGTGACCCGTGAGCGGGGCATCAGCTTTCCTCTACTTCTCGAGAATTCCTACGCAACCAGCCGAAGAGCGGCAGAGCGAGAACGGCGGCCAACGCGCGATCCAGACCGACGGCCACCAGGCGGCACAGCGGAACGACGACGATCAGGACCAACGCGACCTGCGGGATGAACGGGAGCCCCGCCATCCACAGCTCGAAGCTGTCCCACCAATCCGCTATCCGATCCACGCCAACACCCTATCCTTCGGACGATACGGTCCCGACAGCGTGTGGATTGGACGTGTGTCGATTCTGGCCGGATGATGGCCGAATGAGTGCTGACGACGAAGTGGTGCAGACTATTCCTCCCGCCTCCACGGGTCACCATCGAAGCAACTTTCCCCCTATCGACGACTACGCGTTTCTTTCCGATTGCGAAACCTCGTGCCTGATTGCCCGTAACGGATCTGTCGAGTGGATGTGCGTTCCCCGCCCGGACTCCCCCAGCGTGTTCGGTGCCATCCTCGACCGCAGCGCAGGCCATTTCCGCATCGGCCCGTACGGCCAGAACGTCCCGGCCGCCCGACGCTATCTGCCGGGTGGACTCATTCTCGAGACCACCTGGCAGACCGAGACCGGCTGGCTCGTCGTACGCGACGCCTTGGTCCTCGGTCCTTGGCACAACGTCGACAAGCGATCGAACACCCACAAGCGCACACCCACAGACTGGGATGCCGAACACACCCTTCTCCGTACGGTCAAATGCGTCAGCGGCACCGTTGAACTCGAGATGAGTTGCGAGCCCGCGTTCGACTATCACCGCGGCACGGCGAATTGGGAGTACACCGGAAAGGTCTACGAGGAAGCAACGGCAACGTGTCGCTCCGCCAAGCCCGGAGACCACCCAACTCTGCGCTTGACCACCGACCTACGACTGGGCCTGGAGGGTCGTGAGGCACGGGCCCGGACGCGACTGGTCGAAGGCGACAACGTGTACGTCGCGCTCTCGTGGTCGGATCTTCCCGCGCCGCAGACGTTCGACGAGGCCGCCGACAAGATGTGGCAGACGTCCAAGTCGTGGCGCGAGTGGGTGACGATCGGCAAGTTCCCCGATCACCCGTGGCGCGGATACCTGCAGCGCAGTGCGCTCACACTCAAGGGGCTCACCTACGCACCGACCGGAGCCTTGCTCGCGGCTTCGACGACCTCGCTTCCGGAAACACCAGGCGGAGAACGTAACTGGGACTACCGCTACGCGTGGGTTCGCGATTCCACCTTCGCACTGTGGGGTCTCTACACGCTCGGGTTGGACCGTGAGGCCAACGACTTCTTCAACTTCATCTACGACGTGTCGAGTTCGGACAACGGTCAGCCACATCCCTTGCAGGTGATGTACGGCATCGGCGGCGAGCGCACACTCGAGGAATCCGAACTCAACCATCTCTCCGGATACGACGGTGCCCGTCCCGTGCGCATCGGCAACGGCGCATTCGATCAACAGCAGCACGACATCTGGGGCACCATGCTCGACTCGGTGTACCTCCACATCCGCACCCGCGAGCGTGTCCCCGAAGCGCTGTGGCCGCTACTCAAGAAGCAGGTCGAGGAAGCGATCAAGCACTGGCGCCAACCCGACCGTGGGATCTGGGAGGTGCGCGGTGAACCACAGCACTTCACGTCGTCGAAGATCATGTGCTGGGTCGCACTCGATCGCGGCGCCAAGCTGGCGGAGATGCAGGGCGAGAAGAGCTTTGCGCAGCAATGGACGGCCATCGCGGACGAGATCAAGACCGACATCCTCGCGCACGGTGTCGACTCACGCGGAGTTCTGACGCAGCGGTACGGCCACGACTCACTCGACGCGTCGCTCTTGTTGGCACCGCTGCTGCGCTTCCTGCCGGCCGACGATCCGCGCATCCGGGCAACGGTGCTGGCGATCGCCGACGAGCTCACCGAGGAGGGGCTGGTCCTGCGCTATCGCGTCGACACCACCGACGACGGATTGAGCGGCGAGGAGGGCACGTTCACCATCTGTTCCTTCTGGCTCGTCTCCGCCCTCGTCGAGATCGGCGAACTGGATCGGGCAAAGCATCTCTGCGAGCGCCTGCTCGGGTTCGCGAGCCCCCTCAAGCTGTACGCCGAAGAGATCGACGCCCACACCGGTCGCCATCTGGGTAACTTCCCGCAGGCGTTCACACACCTGGCGCTGATCAACGCCGTGGTACACGTGATCCGCGCCGAGGAAGCTGCCGAAGCCGGAGCTTTCCAGCCCGCGCACAACGCGACCTAGACCTCCTGCTGTGCGCCTTTATTAACCGCCCGCGGTTAATAAAGGCGCACAGCAGTGCTAGCCGGCCACCGCTTCGAGCTGCGGCGTGATCGATTCGAGCGAGTACTTCAGCGACAGCGACGACGGAGTGTTCAACCCGGCAACTGTCGGATAGTCGACGATCGCCAGACCGCCACTCTTGACTGCGGGTAGGTCGGCGAACCCCGGCAGCTTCATCATGTCTTCCAGCGTTCCGCCGTTCGGCAGTAACACCACGACGTCGGCGCTCAGAGCGTCGACCCGTTCAGGGCTGAGCATCAGCCGGCCACCGGTAACGCCCGCCTCTTCGACGAGCTTGGGCGGCAACGACATTCCCAGGCTAGTGAACAATCCCGATGCGCCGTCCTTGGGATCGGCGACGATCACCAACTGCGACGTCGGGAAGACGTACTGCGACAGAAGCGCCGTCTTGCCCTTCAGGCCTGGCAGCCGCTGCGCGAGCGCATCGATCTGCCCGCTTGTCGCCTCGACGATCTCGTCGGCGCGCGACTCCTTGTCGAGAACTCGACCGAGAATCTCGACCTGGTCCTGCCACGGATCGACCTGGACGTCGGACAGACCGGCAATTGTCGGAGCGATCTTGCTCAACTGGTCGAAATCGTCTTGATCGGCGACGGAGAACCCGCCGAGAATCAGATCGGGATCCAAGGCTGCAATTTCTTCAGCTTTGAGCGGGACACCGAACTGCTGGATCGCCGAGCGATCAAGTTCCTTCGCCGACGCGCCCACGCCGCTCTCCCACGGGAACAGGCCACGCTCGTCGCCCATCGGGCCGGCAGCCAGGTACCCCACCGGCTGGATTCCGAGTTCGAGCAGAGCGTCGAGCCACTGGGTGTCGGCCGCGACGATACGCGTCGGCGTCCCGGTGATCGTGGTGGCGCCGAACTTGTGGTCGATCGTGGTGACCCGACCGTCCGCGATCTCGTCGGCGTCCGAGGACGAACATCCACTGATACCTACGACCAGTGCTCCCAAGAGAGCCACCGCCGAGAACTTCATCGCACGCACGAAAATACTCCTCCACTAGTTAGTAGAGGCTTACCTTCTCATATGGGACCCGGCTGTGTCCGACCTTGCTTTCAGGCGAAACGAGAGAGCAGACGCTCCGCATCCGCGCCGATGCGTCGAACCACATCGCCGGCCGGATGGGTTCCGTGCACGAGTCCGACAGCTTCTCCGGCATAGACGACTCCGCTGTGCGGATCCGACGGGTCGTACGCCTGTGCCAGCGTTTCCTCGTCGGCGTCGACTCCGTGCCACGCGGCAGTGAACTCGTTGGCCACCGCGCGGCCACCCCACCGCTGCGGCCACGGTTGACTGCGCGCTCGGTCGAATACCGAGGTGTAAATCGTGTCCGCACTTCCGGCTTCGACGACGCGGTCGCGGGCATAGTCCGGCCCGACCGTCTCCGGGCTGGCGAGCAGCGCCGTTCCGATCATCACGCCTTCGCCACCGGCTGCCAGGACGGCGGCCAAACCGCGTCCGGTTCCGATTCCGCCGGCTGCCAGCACCGGAAGTGATGTCGCTTCGAGGATCTCTTGCAGCAGCGGCAAGGTGCCGATTCGGCCCGTGTGGCCGCCTGCCTCACCGCCTTGCGCGATCACAGCGTCGACACCTGCGGCCTCGACAATGCGAAGGTCCGCGAGCGTATTGATCTGTGACACAACGGGAATGCCCGCATCGTGGATTCGTCCGACATACGCGGCGGGATCACCGAACGACAAGGTGATCATGGTCGGCTCGACGGCAATCGCGGCATCGAGCATCAACTCGTTCTCGGGCAGCGACCACGTCATCAGGCCGACGCCGAATTTTCCGCCGATCGAGCGGGCCACTTCGGCTTCGGCCTCGATCCACTCCGGTGTGTTGTACCGGGCCGCGCCAAGCAGACCCAACCCACCGGCCGCCGATACAGCTCCGGCGAGCGCGCCGCCCGCGCGACCACCCATGGGCGCCCCGAGAACCGGGACTTCGACTCCGAACTCTCGGGACAACCAGGTGGTGACCATGCGCTCCTACTTCTTGGGCTTCTCGCCGACCGATTCCGACGTCAGGGCCGCCACGAATGCTTCCTGCGGCACCTCGACGCGACCGATGGTCTTCATGCGCTTCTTGCCTTCCTTCTGCTTCTCGAGCAGCTTGCGCTTACGGCTGATGTCGCCGCCGTAGCACTTGGCAAGAACGTCCTTGCGGATTGCGCGAATGTTCTCGCGCGAGATGATCTTCGCGCCGATCGCGGCCTGAATCGGAACCTCGAACTGCTGGCGAGGAATCAGCTCACGAAGCTTCGACGTCATGCGTCCGCCGTAAGCCCCGGCGTTGGAGCGGTGCACGATCGACGAGAACGCGTCGACGGCCTCGCCCTGCAGAAGGATGTCGACCTTCACCAGGTCGGCCTGCTGCTCACCGGCCTCCTCGTAATCGAGGCTGGCGTATCCCTTGGTGCGGGACTTGAGGGCGTCGAAGAAGTCGAACATGATCTCGCCCATGGGCAGTTCGTAGCGCAGTTCGACGCGAGTCTCGGAGAGGTAGTCCATGCCGCCGAGCTCACCGCGACGGGACTGGCACAGCTCCATGATGGCGCCGACGTACTCGCTCGGGGCGATGACGGTGCACTTGGCGACCGGCTCGTAGACCTCGCGCACCTTGCCTTCCGGCCAGTACGACGGGTTGGTGACGATGACCTCGGCCCCGTCCTCCATCACGACGCGGTAGACGACGTTGGGCGCAGTGGAAATCAGTTCGAGGCCGAACTCACGTTCGAGGCGGTCGCGGGTGATCTCCATGTGCAGCAGGCCGAGGAAGCCGCAGCGGAAGCCGAATCCGAGGGCAACCGACGTCTCCGGTTCGTACGCCAGGGCCGCGTCGTTGAGACGGAGCTTGTCGAGAGCGTCGCGCAGCACCGGGTAGTCCGAGCCGTCCATCGGGTAGAGACCGGAATAGACCATCGGCTTTGGATCGCGGTAGCCGACCAGCGGTTCGGTCGCGCCGTTGCGGGTTGTGGTGACGGTGTCACCGACGCGCGACTGGCGGACGTCCTTCACACCCGTGATGAGGTAGCCCACCTCGCCGACGCCCAGACCGATACTGGCCTTCGGCTCGGGCGAGATGATGCCGACCTCGAGCAGTTCGTGTGTGGTGCCCGTGGACATCATCGTGATCTTCTCGCGGGGACGGATCCGACCGTCGACCACACGCACGTAGGTGACCACGCCGCGGTACGCGTCGTAAACGGAGTCGAAGATCATCGCGCGGGCGGGGCCGTCTGCATCGCCGACGGGTGCAGGTACCTGCTTGATCACCTCGTCTAGCAGTTCCCTGACGCCCACGCCGGTCTTGCCCGAGACGCGCAGGACATCGCCTGGCTCGCAGCCGGTGATGTGCGCAATCTCTTCGGCATAGCGGTCGGGATCCGCGGCCGGGAGGTCGATCTTGTTGAGGACGGGAATGATCTTGAGATCCTTCTCCATCGCCAGGTACAGATTGGCCAGCGTCTGAGCTTCGATGCCCTGAGCTGCGTCGACCAGCAGAATTGCACCCTCACATGCTTCGAGCGCGCGGGAGACCTCGTACGTGAAGTCGACGTGGCCGGGTGTGTCGATGAGGTGGAGGACGAACTCTTCGCCGTCGACGATCCAGGGCAGACGAACGTTCTGGGCCTTGATGGTGATGCCGCGTTCACGCTCGATGTCCATGCGGTCCAGGTACTGCGCACGCATCGCCCGCTCTTCGACCACGCCGGTGAGCTGAAGCATGCGATCTGCCAGCGTCGACTTACCGTGGTCGATGTGCGCGATGATGCAGAAGTTCCGGATCTGCGCAGGATCCGTGAACGTCTTGTCGGCGAAGCTGCTGATGGGAGACCCCTTAGTCGGACCGGCACCGGCCCGGATCCGGGCCACTGTCAACCCTCAGGATATCCAAGTCTCGGCGCCGCCGTACCAGGGGTTCCCACGGGTGGGTGATTATGCTCGAACGCTATGGCAAGCATGTGGAAGCAGATCGGCAGAACCCTCGGCGCCCTCGCGGTGGAGAAGGGCCCTGCGTTGCTGCGCCAGTTGCAGTCGTCCACGTCTCAGTCGTCTGCCTCGAAGCCGGGTCCGTCCGGCCGGCCGATCGCCGCGCGGACGTCTCCGACCGCACATCGCGCCCGCAAGGTCGAGTACTCCCCCGACCTCGACGGCAAGGCCGATCCGGGCGAGATCGTCTGGACCTGGGTTGCCTACGAGGAGGATCCGACCCAGGGCAAAGACCGCCCGGTGCTGGTTGTCGGCCGTGACGGCAACACGCTGCTCGGTTTGATGCTGTCCTCGCAGAGCAAACGCGAAGGCGAGCGTGATTGGCTCGCAATCGGTTCGGGCCCGTGGGACGGCGAAGGTCGGCCGAGTTGGATCCGGCTCGACCGGGTGCTCGACGTTCCCGAGAGCGGGATCCGGCGCGAGGGCGCCGTCATGGATCACAAGAAGTTCGACGCGGTCGCGGCAAAACTTCGGGCCGACTTCAGCTGGAGCTGAAGCCGACCCGAACGATGGAAACAGTATCGATCAGCTGTCCAGACGGTTGAACCGTCCGAAGAGTGCTCGATAGATGAGTGCACCGAGCGCACCGCCGATCAGCGGGAACACGATGAACAACCACACCTGACCTAGTGCACCGTCCTGGAACGGCGCGACAGCGAGGCTTCGAGCGGGGTTGACGGAGGTGTTGTCGATCGGGATCGAGATCAGGTGAATGACGGCCAGGGTGAAGCCGATGGACACCCCGGCGAGCGGCACGTCGGAGATCTGGTCGGTCGACGCGAGAACCACGAACACGAGCAGAGCGGTCAGGAGAATCTCGATGATCATCGCGGCACCGATGCCGTAACCGTCGGAAACCACCTGTCCGAGAAGATTCTTCTCGGCCGACGGACTGTGTGCGCCCCAACCGTTTGCGCCGAGGCCGTCTGCGGCCCGGTTGTACGCCGGGAGACTGTTGGCCACCGTGTAGATCACGACGCCGGCGACCAAGCCGCCGATCACTTGCGCGACAACGTAAATCGCCGCATTGACGGCCGAGATGCGCCCGATCACGAATTGGCCGAGAGTCACGGCTGGGTTGACGTGGCAACCGGAAATCGGTCCGATCGCATATACGAGGAACAGCAGGGTCAAGCCGAATGCGAAGGCAACTCCGAGATTGCCGACTTTCGCACCTGCGAAGACGGCAGTTCCGACCGCGGAGAACACGAGCACAAATGTCCCCACCGCTTCGGCCGCATACTTCTTCACATCCGAGATCGGTTCGATCTCAGTCAATTCCTGTGCAGTTGGAGACATATTCCCACCTTCTTCTCATCGAACGGTAGTAATGCTCACGCGCCTAGATTTGCCGGACTTTACGCAAGCCTGGTGATCTCCACAACAACTTCGAGATCTGTGGAGCGTCCACCGGAAAAGATTCCCTTCAAAGGCGGCACATCCGAATAGTCCCTTCCTATTCCGACCGAGACATGCTGTTCATTCACAGCTATCGCATTGGTCGGGTCATATCCCCACCACGCGCCGGTCCACGCTTCGATCCACGCGTGCGATTCCCCGACCACCGTGTCCCCGACTGCCGCATCACGTTTGGGGTGGAGATAGCCGGAAACGTACCGACAGGGAATGCCCATCGTTCGAAGCAACACCAAGGTCAGATGCGCATAATCCTGGCAGACGCCTTTCCTGGCCGACCAGGCCTCGACCGCCGACGTATGCACTCCGGTCGTACCCGGAACATATGACATTTCACCGTAAACCCATTGCGACGCAGCCACTACTGCATCTTCAGGTGATTTATCTTTGCGCAATTCCTTGGCAATTGTCGCCAGCTTACGATCACGCGGAACATATCTCGTGAAACTCAGTTGTTCGTTGAATCGATCTTTAATCGCGTTTCCCGACAATTCATCCCAGTCGACGGTTTCCTCGGGTTGAACAAACGGTTCCGTCTCCACCACCGACAGTCCGGTCACTTCCAGCTCCGTATGCGGGGCGTGCAAGTCGAAGGCGGTCACCGCGGTGCCCCAGTAATCGGTGTACCGATAGGAACGCGTTGCCGGCTGGGTTTCGACGCGCGTGAGGATCACCGTCTGTCTGGTGTCGCCGCGGGGTGTCAATCGCGCTTCGTTGTACGACGACGTCACCGGGGCGTCGTACGCATATCCCGTGGTGTGCACGACCCTCATTCGCCAGCTCACAGCTCTCCCTCCACCGTCGACTCCGCATACGCGGCGCCGGCATCCGTCCACGCGACCCACGGCGCAGCGTGGAAGTACTGCAACGCAATCGCCTCACCCAGTTCGCGACAGGTCTCCTGCCAACCGAGCAACCGTCCTTGCAGATCTTCGAGCAACACGCCCTGCGGCAGAAACTCCAGTTCGCTGCGTGCGCGGCCGAGAAGCCGCGGCGCCTCCGCCCGGATTCCGACGCGACTGCCCGGCTGCGGGTCGAGTTCCTGCAGGCACTTCTCGGCCTGCCTGATCGAATGGAACACCGAGCGCGGAAAGAGTCTGTCCAACAAGATGAACTCGACGACGCGGTTGGCGTCGAGCGCTCCGCGATACGTTCGCAGATACGTGTCATGTGCGCCCGCCGAGCGTAGAACACTGACCCACGCCGGCGACGACGGGCGGTCACCGGCGCGCGCCAGGAGCATCCGCACGATCATGTCGACACGTTCGATCGACCTGCCCAGCAGAAGGAACCGGTAACCGTCGTCGCGGCTGAGCGTGGAATCCGCCAGCCCCGCGAACATCGCTGCGCGTTCCTCCACATAGCGGAAGAACTCGTGTGGCCCCAGCCTGCGTGACGCGCGTTCACGCTCCGCCAGTCCGTTGTACGTGGTGTTCAGGCACTCCCACATCTCACTCGACGTGACCTCACGTGCTCCGCGAGCATTCTCACGGGCACTTGCCAGCGAGTCCACGATCGATCCAACCTGATTGCGGCTGAACGCAACCAGGTCGGTGAGCGAGCGTACGTCGAGCTTCTCCTCCGGCGCTTCGATGCCGAGGACACGCAGGAGCAGACGCGACGTGCGGTCCGGGTCGACGGTTGCGTCGTCGAGCAGTTGGTGGACGGCGACGTCGAGGATCCGAGCGGTGTCGTCGGCGCGCTCGACGTAGCGGCCGATCCAGTAGAGGGACTCTGCGTTGCGAGCAAGCATCGGTCACCACGCTCCGTTCGCTGATAGTTCTTGGTAGCTGGGCACTTCTGAGGTGTTCACTGTTGTTGCTGCTGCTGTTGAGAGGTGCTCAGTTCGGGTCCCTGCACCGGCTCCGCGGATTCCGGGGGCTCGGACACCAGTTCCTCACCGGACAGCTCTGGGTCCTCGTCCGAGCTGCGGCTGGCGAGCACCCATGTGTCCTTGCTTCCGCCGCCCTGGCTCGAGTTGACCACCAGCGAACCTTCCGGAAGTGCCACCCTGGTCAGGCCGCCGGGCAACACCCACACGTCCTCACCGTCGTTGACGGCAAAGGGTCGCAAGTCCACGTGGCGCGGCGAGAGAACATCGTCGATCTTGGTCGGCACCGTGGACAACTGCACGAGAGGCTGCGCGATCCACCCGCGCGGGTCTGCCTTGATCTTGCGGGTGATCGCGGCCAGTTCCTTGGGACTCGCGTCCGGTCCGAAGACGATTCCGTAGCCGCCGGACCCTTCCACCGGCTTGATGACGAGTTCGGCGACGCGGTCGAGGACTTGCTCGCACTCCTCGTCCAACCAACAGCGGAACGTGTCGACGTTCTGCAAGAGCGGCTTCTCACCGAGGTAGTAGTCGATGATCTGCGGAACATAGGTATAGACCAGTTTGTCGTCACCGACTCCGTTGCCGACGGCACTCGAGATCACCACGTTGCCCGCTCGCGCCGCATTCAGTAGGCCTGCGACGCCGAGAATCGAATCCGGACGGAAGTGCATCGGGTCGAGATACTCGTCGTCGATGCGGCGATAGATGACGTCGACCTGACGCTCGCCTTCCGTCGTGCGCATGTACACCATGTTGTCGCGGCAGAACAGGTCGCGACCTTCGACGAGTTCCACACCCATCTGACGAGCGAGCAATGAATGCTCGAAATAGGCGGAATTGGCGATACCCGGTGTGAGAACAACCACTGTCGGGTCCGCTTCGTTGAGTGCAGCACCCGCACGCAGCGCCCTCAGTAGGTGTGTTGCGTAATCACCTACCGCCCGCACCTTGTGGGACATGAACAGATCCGGGAACACCCGAGTCATGGTGCGACGGTTTTCCATCACATAGGAGACACCGGACGGAGATCGCAGATTGTCCTCGAGAACTCGGAACTCTCCCGCCTCGTCTCGGACCAGGTCGATACCCGCGACATGGATTCGCACACCGTTGGGCGGCACGATGCCGGCTGCTTCACGGTGGAAGTGCTCGCACGAGGTCACCAGGCGGCGCGGCAATACGTGATCGCGCAGGATTCGTTGCTCGCCGTAAATGTCCGCAAGGAACAGCTCGAGCGCCTTCACCCGCTGCTTGATGCCCTTTTCCAGCCGCGACCACTCCTGCGCGGCGATGACGCGCGGCACCAGATCCAACGGAAACGGTCGTTCCTGCCCGGACAGCGAGAACGTCACGCCCTGGTCGATGAATGCGCGTCCGAGTGCGTCGGCACGCGCGGCAAGGTCGGCGCTGCTCGTCGGCGCCAGGGCTTTGTACACACCCTTGTACGGGGCACGCACCGAGCCGTCGGGCTCGAACATCTCGTCGAAAGCCAACTCGTAGCGACCGATGTCTGAATATCCGTCGAACACTGCGGCAGGACGCGCTCGGGTGGTGGTCGAACCTGTTTTACTCGAACTTTTCGAAGGCGGCGGCGTCATAGGGCAACATGCTGCTACAAGTGGGGCTATTCGGCAGCGCGGCGAGAAATCGGGCGCTCGGTGTACTCTTCTCGACAGACGCAACGTGCGACGGTTTGGGTTCTTGGGCCCTCGGCTGGTAATCTTGCCAGTCGGTGCATCAGTGCGCCCACAGCTTTCTCGACCGTAACCAGCTAAAGACGACAAGGATTTTACGCGTGGCCAACATCAAGTCCCAGGTGAAGCGAATCCGTACCAACGAGGCGGCCCGACTCCGTAACCAGTCGGTGAAGTCCTCGCTGCGTACCGCGATCCGTTCATTCCGCGAGGCTGCGGCAGCCGGTGACAAGGACAAGGCCAACGAGCTCCTCGTCTCCACCAGCCGCAAGCTCGACAAGGCAGCCAGCAAGGGCGTCATTCACGCCAACCAGGCTGCCAACAAGAAGTCTGCACTCTCGCAGGCTGCCAACAAGCTCTGACGTTTCCACTGTGACGGTTCGCCGTCATACTGGTTCGTCTCGATAGCCGCCAGGTCGAAAGACCAGGCGGCTATTTTGCGTGCTCAATCGGATCAGAGCGAAAACCCGCCATCCATGTCTTGCACGGAATATGTGGATCGGGCTGCGACCATCTGATGATGGCGGTCAACGGGAAACGCCCTCGCAGCTGGTTGTTCACGACTGTCTTCTGGGCGGTCGTCGCTTTCGGCGTATTGGCAGCCCTGGGGATCCCTCGTTGGTGGGAATCATTGACGGTTGCAGTCGTCGGAGTCGCAGCAAGCTACGGATGGTGGAGCCGCAGGCGCCGCAGCGAATTCTGGATCTTCTTCGGCGTGGTGTGTTCGCTCGTTGCAGTCTTGGCGTTTCTCGCCGCTGGACGAGCGCTACTCACCACCGTGAAGGTGCCGGTAGACAGCATCGGCCAAGAAACAATTGTCTGCGGCAGTGTGATGAATCCGGCGCCGAACTACTCCCTACGAGTGACCGACATCAGGACTGGTGAACCAACGACACGGCCTCAGGCCATTCCGCACACCCAGTTGGAGCAAGCCTGCGTGAAACGCCTCGACTACCGGGTGGCCGAGGCCACGGCCGCCACTGTCGTCGGACTACTTCTGGCCGGCCGCGCGATCGGCCATGTTGTCCTCAGTTCTTCCGCAACGCGCACACTTTCCGCACTGCCATCTCCAGAGCGAAGGACGAGTCGACTGCGGCGCCCTTCACGTCGGCATTGAGAGCGGCGACGATCTGCATCGCAGCGCCGATCGACGTGGGATCCCAACCGCCGACTTCCTTGATCGCCTTCTTGACCTTCCACGGCGGCATCCCGAGATCCGACGCCAACCGGAACGGGTCACCGCCCCGTGCAAACGGGCCGACCTTCGCGATGGTGTGGACTGCATCGGCGAGGGCGTCAGCGAGCAGAACGTGCGCAGTTCCGATCTGGTCAGCCCATCGCAGAGCCTCGAGCGCACCCCGGGTATCGCCGACGATAACTTTGTCGGCCACATCGAATCCGGAAACCTCGGCTTTGCCCGAGTAGTACTTGTGGACTGCATCCACGTCGATCTTGCCGCCGGTATCTGCCGCCAATTGCGAGCAGGCCGACGCAAGTTCGCGAAGGTTGGAGCCGACGCTTTCGATCATCGCGGCGATCGCATCGGGAGCAACCCTCACGTCGGCGGTCCGAAACTCACCCCGGACGAAGTCGACAAGCTGACTCTTGTTCAGTTTTCCGCAGTTGTGAACCGTCGCGCCGAGCTTCTCGAGGGCCGGCGCCAACGCCTTTGCGCGACCGCCGCCCGAGTGCACGACGATCAGAACGACGCCTTCTGCCGGCTCACGCGCCGCCTCGAGAACAAGAGCTACGGCATCTTTGCCTGCTTCTGCGGCCGATTCCAGGACGATCACACGGTCTTCGGCAAAAAGAGAGGGGCTGAGCAGCTCAGCCAACTCGGGAGCATTGGTGTCTCCGGCACGCATCTTGGTCACCGGGAGATCCGAAATACCCTGGCCGCGGTCACCGCGGACGGCTCTGATGAGCTGCGATACCGTGCGGTCGATCAGGAACTCGTCGTCCCCGAGAACAAGATGCAGCGGATCGACTCCAGACGGATTACTCACCCGAAGATGGTCCCACGAGGAACCGACACGATCGACACAGACCCGCCGCCCCCGCCGTACACAGCGACGGTGCCGTCGACGTCGGTCCGAACCACCGCCCCGCCCAACGAAACCAGTTCGTCGAGAATCTCCTCATTCGGGTGCCCGAAACTGTTGCCGTCGCCGACGCTGATCATCGTCAACCTCGGACGCACCGCTTCCAGAAAAGCCGACGACGTGGTCCGAGAACCGTGATGGGGCAGCTTCAACACATCGGCCTTCACGTCCGTTCCCGATCGGAGGATGGCCTCCTCCCCCGCAACTTCGGCGTCGCCCGTCAACAGAATGCGACCCGCGCCCGTGTGCGCCATCACCACCAGCGACTGATCGTTGGCGGCGTCCGCGCCGTCCCCCGTATCTCGGGGAGCCGGAAGCAACGGTCCGAGAACCTCCACGTTCACCGATCCCAACGTCAACTCCATACCTGCCCGCAACGAGACAACCGGAACGCCGTGCGACTCGGCGGCATCCTTTACCGTCCGAAAACCTGACTCCGGCAACAACATCGACCCGACTCCGACCGCAGCGACCGAACGCCCACCCAGGACTGCTTCCAATCCACCGATGTGATCGGCATGAAAATGACTGATCATCAGCAACGCGATGTCGTTGACGTCCAACATGTTCAGGCAACGATCCATCGACGTGGGATCAGGACCGACATCGATGACGATCACCCTGCCGTCTCCAGTCGAGAGCGCAAGACCGTCCCCTTGACCGACGTCGCACATCACCAGTACCCACCCCGGAGCAATACGACCACCGCCGAACACGTGCTGAAAGACGAGGGCTAGAACAACTCCCAGAACGAGGACGCCGACCACCCATCTCGAGATCCGATTCCACAGCGTCAGGGCCGCGGCCAGTAAGACGCCCACGACGACCAGAGCACCGATGAGCCCTGACGGCACCACCACCGACGCTCCGGGAAGCGCCGCCGCCCGCTCGGACACGTACAGCAGCCACCCCATCGGCGGCCGGACCAGCGGCGTGATGAACACCGCGATCGGTGGACAGATCAGCGCACACAAGGCAATCACCGCACCGAACACCGTGATGATTCCGATCACAGGCGCCACGGCCATGTTCGCGGCAATCGTGACCACACTGAAGGTTCCCGCCATGGCGCCCACCAGTGGCGCAGACACGACAAACGCAGCACTCGAAACGGCTGTCATCTCCGAAAACCAACGGGGCCAACCTCGTCGACGAAGCACCTCCACCCACACCGGAGCAATGATTACCAACGCGCCCGTGGCCGTGGTCGACAGCGCAAACCCCCAGTCGACGGCAAGTTCGGGCATCACGACAACCAGAACGATGACGGCTGCGGCAAGAGCAGGCAGTGCCTGTTTGCGTCGACCGGTCACCAGACTGAGCAGGCCGATCAGGCCCATCACCGAGGCGCGCAGAACACTCGGCGACGGCCTCGCGACGACAACAAACGCAACGAGGGCTACCAGCGCCAAAGCAGCTCCGACGCGCGGACTGAGCGCCGCGGCTCTGACCAGCAGCAGAACCGCCCCGAGCAGAATGCTGATATTGGCGCCGGACACCGCGGTGAGATGGGAAAGCCCGGCAATGGTGAAGTTGTCCTTCACCACCGGCGACAACGCCGATGTGTCTCCGACGACGAGGCCAGGCAGCAGACCTGCCTGATCCGGCGGGAGCGCAGCCGAGCACGCAGCGGCGAAACGAGTACGCACCGCACTCGCCCATCGCTGATGCCAGGGCACTTCTCCCACCGCGACGGGAGGCCCTTCGGACGTGATCACCGCAAGTGTGGAATCGCTACGCCATGGCTGACTCGCCCGGCCGCGAACCGTCAGGCTCTGCCCTGGAACAACTTCGAGCCACGACGAACTGGGCGCCCGGATCGTGACCAGGCCGCCTCCGGAGTACCTGCGATTCTGGGTAGTCACCGAATTGACGGTTGCCCTGAAGAAAACCTGACCTTGACCCGCAGCGCCAGAGACTGCGTGCGGATCCTCCGCGGGTTCCACTTCGACACTCACCCACGCTCCTTCGAGGGCAGCCCGGGTCAGTGGGTGCCCCTCGACCTCGGTCGCCCGCCACCCGCTGACGGCACTACACCCGGCACCGAACAGCAATGCAACCAACATGATTCGTGCCCACACCGCAGATGTCCGGCGCACAACCACGTAAGTAAGGATTGCCGCTGGAATAGCGCATGCCACCGCCAGTACCCACGCGGCGATCGCGCCGAACAGGATCCCCACCGCACTGCTCCCCCACACCGCGACGGCCGACGGAAGCAGTCGAGCGTCGAGGGCCGGCGAGGCTTCCGGTTCGTTCACACCGACACCAGCACTCGCAGTTTGGCCAACCTTGCCGGGCCGATCCCGTCGACTTCCCCCAATTGTTCTATGTCCGTGAATTTTCCGTTGGAAGTTCGCCAGGAGATGATCGCCGCAGCCGTTACCGGCCCTACCCCGGGAAGGTCGTCCAGTTCGGCCTCGGTAGCGGTGTTGAGGTTCACCAACCCAGCCCCGCCGGATTCCCCCGCGGCGGCGGGGCCGGTCCCTCCCGCAGTGGTACTCGAACTCGCTGAAACACCACCGGACTGATCGGCGGCCCCCACCACGATCTGATCACCATCGGCAAGCTTCTGTGCCAGATTCAGGCCCACCGTCTCGGCGCCCTCGAGCACTCCACCTGCCGCAGCGAGCGCGTCGGCGATGCGCGAGCCCGAATGTAGGTTGACAAGCCCAGGCGTGCGCACGAGTCCGACGACACTGACCACCAAAGCCTCAGGCGGCTGCTCCGCTACGACGCCGGTCGGTACGGGACTGGCTGATTCACCATCGTCGACAGTGATATTCTGCGCCGTGACACTCTGCGCCGTGACATTCTGGGGCGAGGGCAACGGTGGGACCGCCTGCAAACTCGGAGAATCCCACCACACGGTGAACAAGCCGATTGCCGTGGCCAGGGCTGCAACGATCGCCAACACCCAGGTCGCCGATCGGCTCGGGCGCCAACGTGTACCGCGCCAGCGCTCGGGCAGCCGATCGAACCGTGACGCGTCGGATTGAGCCTCGTATTCGTCTTCGTCGAAGTCCTGAAGCCACTCGGGGGACCTCTCGAATGGCTGCGGGGACCTCTCGAAAGACGCTGAATCCTCGAAGTCGTCGACGGCCTGTCGCTGCCGGTAGTTCCCGTCCATCGCCGCGAGGCGATCACGCGCCCGCTCGCGCTCCTCGCTGATCCTCATGACTGGACGCTAACGAGAGACCATGCCGCCGAAGACGAGCAATTTCAATCTGTGGAGAACTCGCGGATTGTGGAGAAACGATCAGGTGTTCGCGTCCACCGCGCTGTCGATCTCCGGCAGCGGACACACGACAACACCGATCGCGCCGACACCGACGTGCGCTCCGATAACCGCGCTGAAGTCGGTGACCACGGATTCCGCCACATCGGGAATGCGCTCGGCCAACTGTTCCGCTATCGCGTCGGCACGCTCTCGCGCTCGCATGTGATGCACGGCTATCGCCACGCGGCCGAGACCGGCGCGCTCGACTGCCGAATCCACCAAGCGTGCAAGCGCTTTGGTGGTCGTACGTGTTTTTTCACCGAGCACGAGCTTGCCGTCCACCAGATGCAGGATCGGCTTCATCGCCAATGCAGTACCCAACAACGCGGCTGCGGTTCCGATTCGTCCGCCCCGACGCAATTGATCAAGTTTGTCGACGACGATGTAGCAGCGCCCACGACTCGCGACGTCGACCGCCCGGCCGTACGCCTCTTCGAGTGACGCGCCCTTCTCGGCCAAGCGCGCAGCTTCGAGAGCGGGATAGCCCAAACCCATTCCGGCCGACTGCGAATCGACGATCCGGACGGCTCCTCCGAACTCCTGGGCTGCGACTCGTCCGGCTTCCCACGTTCCCGAGAGTTGCCGTGAAATGTGCACGGCGAGAACGCCGTCACCGTCGCTCATGTCCAGGGCGCGTGCATACGCTTCGGACAACTCGGCGGGCGACGCTCCGGCCGTTGTCACTCCTGACAGGTCGCTCGGCATTGCGTCGACACCCTCACGCAAGTCGCAGCCGTCACGGAGCACATGGAGCGGAACCACCTGAATCCCACATGCGTCGGCCGACTCCTGCGGGATGCAGGCGGAGGAATCCGTGACGACGACGACCGGCATTCTGCTACCCGACTTCGCTCGGCGGTGATACCAGTTGCGGCGAAACCACTTTCTTCGACTCCACCCCGCGAATCGCAGCGATCATCGCGCGGGCTACACCGACATGACCGTCCCAACCCCAGTGAATACCGTCGGGGTTGCCGTTCTCGGAAAAGACGTTGTCACGCACTGCATCCGCGAGATCGACTACGGGAACGTCTTTCTCCGTAGCCCACTCGGTGATCGCGGACACCGCGGCAGGCCGGCCGGCATGCACGCTCGCGTAGGCATCGCTGCGGTGCACCGACGGCAGGGTCGCGATCATCGGCAGTTCCGGCCGCATGTACTCCAACGCATTTCGCGAGCTTTCCAAATACTCGACACTCAGCTTGGGCGGAAGTGCGACCGGGCGGCCCAGAGGTGCAAGCCGCGGCTGCAGCCACTGATAACCCTCGCGCACCACGCGTCGAAGCGCCGGAGGACGAACGTAGCGGATGGTCTCGCGGAGCGCGGTAGGCAATGGGGACGGTAGCGAGTCCATACCGCCGACCGCGAACACGACGGCGCCGGCCCGCGGCACCGCCGCCCACACACGAGGATCCTGAGTCAGTGCCCACCACGCGTCGCGGCACGTCCAGCCGATACGGGCGACCAACTCGACGTCCCAGCCGAGTTCGTCGGCCACGATGTTGGGCCAGATGCGTGGATGATCTGCCGCGAGGCCGCCTTTGGGGCCGAAATACGACAGCGAATCCGCGAGCACGAGGAGGACGGGGCGCTGCCCGTCGGCACTTTCAGAGTACGTCATTTGCGACACTCGCAGAAGCATTCCATACGTCGAGTCGCCACTCGATCGACTTGACGTCACCGTGTCCGCTGAGTTGCACCCAACTGGTGTTTCCCAATCCGCCGAGGACGGCCCAGCGATCGACGGGTAAGTCGAGCAATGCCGCTGTCAGTGCCGCGATCAAGCCTCCGTGCGCCACCAGAACTACGGGCCGCTCGGCCCAGTCCGGGTGCGTGTCGAGCAATTCGTGAACTACGGGGAGGCTGCGATTCGCGACGTCGATTCGGCTTTCGCCGCCGGGCGGCGCCAACGTGGCATCCGCTCGCCAGGCAGATCGCACACCGGGAGTGCGCTCGTCGACCTCATGATGAGTCAGGCCTTGCCATTCACCCAGGTGTGTCTCACGCAGACGCGTGTCGGTGAGGACCGGAAGTCCGGCGGCGTCACCGACAGCGACTGCCGTGAAATACGCGCGCCGCAGATCCGAGGACACGATCGTCAACGGTCTGCGATCGGCGATCACCGGACCTGCACTCTTGGCCTGCGTGCGTCCCAACTCCGACAGGTCGGTGTCGAGTTGCCCCTGCATCCGAGAGTCGGCGTTGTATTCGGTCTGTCCGTGACGCAGCAGGATGAGCCGGCGGACAGGGTTCGACGCCGCACTGGGCGCCGACGAAGTCACAGCGAGGGATCCTGCGCGTCCGGCTCGGAAACCGTGTCGGTCTCGAACACCGTGTTGGCATCGGCGGGGCCGGGACGGTTCTGTCCGAGGCCTTCGACCTCGACCGTCGGGCAGTCCTTCCACAGACGATCGAGAGCGTAGAAGTTGCGCTCCTCGTCATGCTGGACGTGGACGACGATGTCGGCGTAGTCGAGCAGTGCCCAGCGGCCCTCGCGGGTGCCTTCACGGCGGACCGGCTTGTGTCCCGCTTCGCGGAGGCGGTCTTCGATGTTCTCGACAATCGAGTTGACCTGACGCTCGTTGGTCGCAGATGCGATCACGAAGCAGTCCGTGATGACCAACTGTTCGGACACATCGAGCACCACCACTTCGGTGGCCAGCTTCTCGTCGGCTGCCAAGGCCGCGATGCGTGCCATGTCGATGGCTTCGGTGTTTGCGCTCACTCGATGTTCTCCAGTTTCGTCTTCAGAAAGTACTTGTTGTTCTCGGCTAGCTCGATTCGGCGCCCGGGACGGCTTCCGACTTCCCCGGTGCGGGCTCCGACATCGTTGTAGCTCCGTCGCGGCGCTCCGCGTCGACAGGTCGATACAGGTTCCGCTTCGAGATGTACTGCACCACTCCATCCGGCACCAGGTACCAGACAGGGCGGTCTTCACTTGCCCGACGACGACATTCGGTCGACGAAATGGCAAGTGCCGGAATCTCTATCAACGTGACCGCGTCGGCGGGCATGGTGTCGAGGTGACCGGCCAGGTGCTCTGCATTGAGATCGAAACCCGGTCGCGATACCCCGACGAACTTCGCCAATGCGAACAACTCTTCCCAATCTTGCCAGGAAAGGATGCTGGCCAGCGCATCGGCACCGGTGATGAAGAAGAGTTCGGCGTCGGGATGGTAGGCCCGGAGGTCTCGCAGTGTGTCCACGGTGTACGTCACTTTTTCACGGTCGACGTCGACCCGAGAGACGGAAAACCGCGGGTTGGAGGCGGTGGCGATGACCGTCATGAGGTACCGGTCCTCGGCAGGACTGACGCCCTTCCCCTGCTTCTGCCAGGGCCGCCCGGTGGGGACGAAGATCACTTCGTCGAGTCCGAACCGGTCGGCGACCTCACTGGCCGCAACGAGGTGGCCATGGTGAATGGGGTCGAAGGTGCCACCCATCACTCCGAGGCGTCGAGCACGTTCCACCGATAGTCCCTTCTGCACGAGTGTCGAGCTTACGGGTCAGACCGGCAGCAGACGGGACACGACGTCGGCAAGCTGCTGGGCCGAGCGGCACTCGTGCATGCTGATGACCTCGTTGTACACCTTCGCCGCGGAGTCACCCGTTCCCCATTGCCCCTTCGGCTCAGGGTTGAGCCAGTGTGCGTGCTTGGCAACCGCAACCATCTGCGACAGCGACTGGAGGTTGGGATCGCGGTAGTTGTTGCGACCGTCGCCGAGTACCAGCAGCGACGTGCGACTGGTGATCGACTGCGCGAACTTCTCCTGGAAGACCCCGAAGGCGTGCCCGTAGTCGGAGTGGCCGTCGTAGGTGATCAGTTCGGCTTCACGCACCATCCGTGACATCGCGGACCCGAGGTCTGCGTTCGAGTCGAAGAACCGCGTGACCTCGTCGGTCGTGTCGATGAACGCGAACACCCTCACTCGTGAGAATTGCTCGCGCAACGCGTTGACGAGGAGCAGGGTGAAATGGCTGAACCCCGCTACCGAACCCGACACGTCACACATCACCACAAGTTCCGGCCGCGCTCGCTTCGGCTTGCGCTGCACCAGATCGATCGGCACTCCGCCCGTCGACATGGACTTGCGCAACGTGCGACGCAGGTCGATCGAACCCGAGCGAGAGCGGCTACGACGCACCGCGAGACGGCTGGCCAACAGACGCGCGAGTGGTGCGACGTTCTTCTTCAGTGTGGTGAGTTCGGCGTCGGAGGCCCGCAGGAAGTCGACTTCCTCGGCGAGTTTCGGAACGCCGTACGTGGCGACGCGTTCCTTACCCAGATTCTCGGCGGTGCGTCGACGCGTTTCCTTCTCGACCATCTTGCGGAAGTCCGCGATGCGCTGCGCTGCCGTGCGCTTGGCGACCTCGGACTGATAGTCGGAATTGTCCTTGCCCTCGGACCCGGCGCCTTCCTGGTTGCCGAGTAGACCTTGCAGGATCTTGTTGAGCAACGTCTCCGGGGCGACGTCACGCAGCGCCTGATAGGCGGAGAACGACGGGCCGTTACTCGACTGGTACTGCCCGAGTTCCTCGACCATCGCGGCGGTCAGGAGTTCGGTCATCTCCATCGCCTCGTCACTGCCGTCTGTCAGCAGTTCGGCGATCAGCTCACGCAATGCCTGTAGGTCGATCGAGCCGTCTGGCTTGCGCGGCAGTGTGACGTCGACGTCGCCGACCGCACGGTCACCGATCGCCTTGGGGAACCACAGGTCGAAGACGGCGTCGAACGTCGCCCGGTGGGTAGGTCGACGCAGGAGCGAGCATGCCAACCCTTCACGAAGCGCTTCACGATCGAGCAGGTCGAGAACCGACATGACCTGACCGGCGTCGACGGTCTCGGACGGGCCGACCATGATTCCGCGTCGTCGCAGAGCCTCGACAAAATCGACGAGGTGACCGGGAATCCCGTGCGGCGCTGCCAGGCCGCCGGGTGCGAGCGGCGACGTCGATCCTGCGGGAGCCATGACAGACCTCAGTTCAGCCGAAGTTCAGCGGCGGCGCGCACCTGATCGGACTGGTGCTTGAGGATGACACCGAGCGTGGCGCGTACGGCGTCGTCGTCGAGCGTGTCCATGCCCAGAGCGAGAAGGGTGCGTCCCCAGTCGATGGTTTCGGACACCGACGGAACCTTCTTGAGCTGCATTCCGCGAAGAACACGAATGGTGTTGACCAGCTGCTCGGCAATCGCTTCAGGAAGCTCCGGCACCCGGCTTGCGAGGATGCGACGCTCGAGGTCGGCGTCCGGGAAATCGAGATGCAGGAAGAGGCAACGACGCTTCAGAGCCTCCGAGAGTTCGCGCGTGGCGTTGGACGTCAGCACCGTGAACGGCTTGCGGGTGGCGGTGATCGTTCCGAGCTCGGGGATCGTGACCGCGAAGTCGCTGAGCACTTCGAGGAGCAGACCTTCGATCTCGACGTCTGCCTTGTCCGTCTCGTCGATCAACAGCACCGTCGGGTCCTCGCGGCGAATGGCCTTGAGCAGTGGACGTGCGAGCAGGAACTCCTCCGAGAAGACATCCGCCTTCGTCGAGTCCCAGCTGTGGTCGACCGCGACATCACCCCTCGCTCCGCTCGCCCCGCCCGACTGAATCCGAAGAATCTGCTTCGCGTGGTTCCACTCGTACAGCGCACGAGCCTCGTCGACGCCCTCGTAGCACTGCAGACGCACCAACTCGGCGCCTGTCGTCTGGGCTACCGCGCGCGCCAACTCGGTCTTACCGACACCGGCCGGTCCCTCGATGAGCAGGGGCTTGCCCAGTCGGTCGGCAAGGAACACTGCCGTTGCAGTGCCCTTGTCGGACAGGTAACCCGTCTCGGCCAAACGCTCGATCACGTCGTCGACGCTCGAGAAGAACGGTGTTGTATCGGGAAGAGCTCGGTCCACGGTTAACTCCTAAAAGGGTGGGGCAAGTCTGGTGAACTTTTCAGGCGGGTCGGGTGTGCCCGTCGCCCCAGACGATCCACTTGGTGGACGTCAGTTCCGGCAACCCCATAGGGCCACGCGCATGCAGTTTCTGGGTGGAGATGCCGATCTCGGCGCCGAACCCGAATTGCTCACCGTCGGTGAAGGCAGTCGACGCGTTGACCATGACGGCGGCGGCGTCGACGCGAGCGCTGAACTCACGGGCAGCCGAGAGATCGGAAGTCACGATGGCTTCGGTGTGGCCGGTCCCGTACTGGTCGATGTGCTCGACCGCAGCGTCCAGGTTCTCGACGACCTTGAGCGCGACGTCGAGGGTGAGGTACTCCTTCGACCAGTCGTCCTCAGTGGCCGGGACGAGTCCAGGCAGATCGCCGTGCACGACGACGTCGTGCATCTGAAGCGCTTGAAGCAACTTCGGCACGGCCGTCTCGGCGATGGCGGCGTCGACCAACACAGTCTCCGCGGTGTTGCACACGCTGGGCCGACGGGTCTTGGAGTTGAGAAGAATCTTCTCGGCCATGAGCAGATCGGCGGCCGAGTGAACGTAGACGTGGCAGTTACCGACACCGGTCTCGATGGTGGGAACGGTGGCATCGCGAACTACGGCGCTGATCAGGCCGGCGCCGCCTCGTGGGATGACGACGTCGACGAGGCCACGGGCCTGAATCAAATGAGTGACCGTGGAGCGATCCGCACTTGGCAGAAGTTGAACGGAGTCCTCGGGCAGTCCCTGAGCAACCAGCGACGCACGCAGGGCCGCTACCAACGCTTCGTTGGACTTGACCGCCGAGGACGAACCACGAAGCAGCGCAGCATTTCCCGATTTGAGGGTGAGCCCGAAGGCATCGACGGTCACGTTGGGACGAGCCTCGTACACCATGCCGACGACACCGAGCGGAACGCGCTGCTGCCGTAGTTCCAAACCGATCGGCAGAGTGGAGCCGCGAAGAACTTCGCCGATCGGATCAGGTAGTCCGGCAACCTGACGCAAACCCGACGCGATGCCCTCGATCCGGTCAGCGGTCAGACGAAGACGGTCGAGCAGCGATTCCTCGGTGCCGCCCGCCTTCGCGGTGTCGATATCGAGAGCGTTGGCCGCGAGAATCCGATCGCTTGCCGCGAGTACCGCGTCGGCTGCGGCGTGGAGCGCAGCATCCTTCTGCGCCGTGGTCAGCAAAGCCAGGACACGCGAAGCCTTACGGGCTCGGCGTGCGGCGTCGTGCACGACGGACTTGGTGTCGGACGCGTTCGAGTCGACGGTTTCTGCGTTGGAAGTCACAGCGGTCATGAATACACATTAACCACCCACCTCCGCGGCCTGCTCGGCGGAACGAGGCTGTGACCACCCGGGACCATTCCGGCGGACCGGCTGCGAACATTTCGGCGGACCGCCGGGGAACAATTCCGATGCGCGGCGCTGTTGCACCCACCGACCTTCTTCTTCGAGTCAGGAGCCATCCGTGAGTGTGTTGTTCGAGCCTTTGACCCTGCGTGGCGTCACCATCCCGAACCGCGTCTGGATGGCACCGATGTGCCAGTACTCGGCCGACGTCATCGGCGACCAGGTCGGAGCGCCCAACGAGTGGCATCGCACGCATCTGGTGAGCCGTGCAATCGGCGGCACCGGCCTGATTCTCACCGAGGCGACGGCCGTCAGTCCCGAAGGCCGGATATCGGCAGCTGATCTGGGGATCTGGAACGACACGCAGGCGCAAGCCTTCGCCGAGATCAATGCGCAACTCGCGTACTTCGGCGCAGTGCCCGGAATCCAGTTGGCGCACGCCGGACGAAAAGCGTCGACGCAGGTTCCGTGGCGCGGCGGCAAGAGCCTGCCCGCCGACGACCGACTCTCGTGGCAGACGGTTGCCCCGAGCGCGGTTCCGTTCGGGCACCTTGCCGATCCGGTAGAGCTCACCACGGAGGGCATCGAGAAGGTCGTCGCGGACTTCGCAGCGGCGGCTACCCGCGCATTGAAGGCCGAATTCAAGGTCGTGGAAATTCACGCGGCCCACGGATACCTGATCCATCAGTTCCTCTCCCCCGAGAGCAACAAGCGAACGGACCGCTACGGAGGCAGCTTCGAGAACCGCATTCGATTGCTCCTCGAAATCCTGACAGCAGTCCGCGAGGTGTGGCCGGCCGAGTTACCGCTCTTCGTCCGGGTCTCGGCGACCGATTGGCTGACGGAAGAGCGTGGGCTCGAGGTCGACAGCTGGACCGCGGATCAGACCGTTGCCCTGGCCAACATCCTCTCCGATTACGGGGTCGATCTCGTCGACGTCTCCACCGGCGGCAATTCACCGGCGGCACAGATTCCGGTGGAACCGGGATACCAGGTTCCGTTCGCCCGTCGCCTGCAGAACGAGAGCCTGCTACCGGCCGCCGCCGTCGGCCTCATCACCGAACCCGAACAGGCCGAGAAGATCGTCGAAGACGGAAGCGCAGTGGCGGTGCTCCTCGGCCGCGAACTGTTGCGTGATCCCTACTGGGCGCGCCGGGCGGCCCGTGAACTGAACGCCGAGGTAGGACCGCATATCCCGTCGCAGTACGCCCGCGCCTTCTAGCCCGAAAATCGGCTCCCGCGCCCAACTTTGATAGCGTAAGCGTCTTACTTGCCGGTAGTCCGGAGCCCTGTGGGCTCCGGACACTGCCGCGGGCCAGAGCCGTGCGACGGGGGTCGCAACGAGCCACAGGGCACGCGGACGCTCGATTTCCCGACCGGCTCATCGGCGAGTGGGCAACGAAAAGATGCGTGCATCAGGTACGTGCCCCGCTCGGTTCGATGATTGCGCTGGGGAGCGCATGTCATGACTACACCAGAGAACTCGATCAGCGCTCTCGAAGTGGCCGAATCACCCGATGTCTGCGTCACCGACAATGCGTCCGTCAAGCGCGCTGTCAAGGCAACGATGCTCGGAAATGCCATGGAGTGGTTCGATTTCGGCGTTTACGCATATCTAGCTACCACTATCGGAAAAGTGTTCTTCCCGGACGCGAGCGGCAGCGCTCAACTCCTCTCGACGTTTGCAATTTTTGCGGCTGCCTTCATCGTCCGCCCTCTCGGCGGATTGTTCTTCGGTCCACTCGGTGACCGCATCGGACGCAAGAAAGTCCTTGCCACCACCATCATTCTGATGGCCGGCAGTACCTTCGCCATCGGCCTCATCCCGAGCTACGAATCCATCGGTATCGCCGCCCCGATCCTGCTGGTACTCCTACGCCTGTTGCAGGGCTTTTCCACGGGCGGCGAATACGGCGGGGCCAGTACGTTCGTTGCCGAATACGCGCCGGACAAGCGGCGCGGTTTCTTCGCCAGCTTCCTCGAATTCGGGACTCTGGCAGGATATGTGGCGGCAGCGGGCATCGTGACGATCATCCAGACCGTCGTCAGCGCCGAGGACCTCCTCCAGTGGGGCTGGCGCATCCCCTTCCTCATTGCCGGACCGCTGGGTCTCATCGGCCTGTACCTCCGTCTACGTTTGGAGGAAACTCCCGCATTCCAGATGATGGAGCAGGCCGAAGAGCGTTCCCTCGCAGACGAATCCACCGGCAAGAAACTACGCGAAACTCTCGTCGACAACTGGCGTCCGCTTGTTCTGTGCATCGTTCTGGTGGCCACGTACAACATCGCTCACTACGGCCTGCTCAGCTATATGCCGACGTATCTGACCAACACGTTGGGTTACGACGAATCCCACGGACTCGTTCTGATGATCATCGTCATGATCGTGATGATGATGGGAATCAGCTACGTCGGAAAGTTCTCGGACCGCGTCGGGCGTAAACCCTTGCTGCTCAGCGGTTTCATCGGATTCTTCGTCCTGTCCCTGCCTGCCTACCTGTTGATCGGCATCGGCAACTACGTGACGGTCTTCCTGGGACTCGCAATTCTCGGCGGCTTGCTCCTGCTGTTCGTCGGGGTGTTCCCGTCCGTGCTTCCCGCGCTCTTTCCGACCGGAATCAGGTACGGCGGCTTGGCAATCGGATACAACCTCGCGGTGTCGATCTTCGGTGGAACCACTCCCCTGGTGCTCACCGCCCTCGAAAGTGCAACGGGCAGCAACTTGGTCGCACCGATGTACATGATGATCGCCGCCGTGATCGGCGGTATCGCAGTCCTGATGATCCCCGAGACCGCACGCAAGCCACTCGACGGCTCTCCGCCCTCCGTCGCCACCGACGAGGAAGCACGTCGGATCATCCGCAAGGTTCGCCGCAAGAGAATGAAGGCCGATAACCTCGAGGTATGAGCACGCCTCGAATCGTCGTCGTCGGCAGTATCAACATGGATCTGACCACGTCAGTGTCCAGATTCCCCGCTCCGGGAGAAACGCTGCTCGGCACTGCCTTTGCCACCGCGGCGGGAGGCAAAGGCAGCAACCAGGCCATCGCCGCCGCGAAAGCCGGTGGGGACGTGTCGTTCGTCGGCGCGGTCGGCGACGACGGTTTCGGTACCCAATTGCGCGAGACCCTGCAAGACGCCGGGGTCGACACCGCGTTGCTTCGTAGTGTCGACGGCCCGAGTGGCGTTGCCGCCATCACCGTGAGCGAAGACGCGGAGAACAACATCATCGTAGTCCCGGGCGCCAATTCCTCGGTCACCTCGTTGTCAGAAGCAGACCTCGACGCGATCGCACACGCCGACGTTCTACTGTGCCAACTCGAAATCCCGGTCGAGACAGTTACAGCAGCAGCCGAGCACGCACATGCCAACGGGACGACGGTCATCCTCAATCCGTCTCCTGTGCAAGAACTTCCGGATCCACTGATCGATGCAGTCGACATCTTGATCGTCAACCAGACCGAGTCGGAGCAGTTGGCCGCGGTCACCGGTCGCGTCCGATACCTCGTCACGACGCTCGGGGCCGGCGGCGCGGATCTCCGGTCGGGCGAGGAGACAATCCACGCCGACTCCCCGGCCGTGACACCCGTGGATACAACTGGCGCAGGCGATGCTTTCACCGGCGCCTTCGCCGTGGAGTGGGTGCAGGCCCAGGACCGCGCCCTGCAGTTCGCTGCCACGGCGGGAAGTCTGGCGACGACGGTCCGCGGCGCGTCGGTGTCGTCGCCCACTCGCGCTGTGATCGAGAAAGTGCTGAAGCGTCAGGCTTGACTCTGACACCGTGTGAGGTCGTAAACCTGTAGGTATCGGGTTTGTGAGAGAGAAACGGGGCGAGCAACAATGTTGAGCATCGGAGACTTCGCGAGAGCAGGTCGCGTGTCCGTGCGCATGCTCCGCCACTACGACGCCGTCGGCCTGCTCACGCCCGCGAGGGTCGACGCATCCACCGGGTACCGCTCGTACACCGCGGGCCAGTTGGCGCTGCTCAACCGCATCGTCGCACTCAAGGAGCTGGGCCTGACCCTGGCCCAGGTCCAGCAGGTGGTGGAGTCGGCGGTCACCGTCGACGAAATCCGCGGGATGCTCACGCTTCGCCGAGCAGAACTCGAGACCCGAATCCAGGAAGACACCGCGCGACTGGCGCATGTACAGGCGCGCCTACGCATCATCGAAAGTGAGGGACAGATGTCCGCATACGAGGTTGTGATCAAGTCCGTTCCGGCGCTGCGGGTCGCAGAGTTGACCGGTACCGCCAAGACGATGGATCCGTCGTCGATCGGTCCGGTGGTTCGCGGGCTGTACGAGCGCCTGTGCACCGGTTTGGATCGCGCCGGTATCGCCGCGATCGGACCTGCGCTCGCGTACTACGAGGATGCCGGTGACGACGAGAACGTCGTCGTGCATGCCGCACTACCGGTCGATGCGGATCCCGAGGGCGACTACGAGTTCGCGGTCGTCGAACTGCAGGCCGAAGCTCAGGTGGCCTCGCTGCTGCACAAGGGGTCGATGGACAACTGCCTGCCCGCCTATCAAGCCTTGGCTCAGTGGATCGACGCAGCGGGATACCGCAATGCCGGCCCCAGCCGGGAGGTCACGCTGGCGTGCCCGGAGGACGTCGACGGCTGGGTCACCGAGCTGCAGGAACCTGTTGCCAAGGCCTGAAGCCCGCACGTGTCGGCAGGGTCGTGCACCATGGGTTCCATGACCACCGCCACTGCCCCAGCCATGCGCGACGAAGCCGAGCGACTGCTCCGTGAACTCGCGGGGCCGGATGCCCGCCTACGCGAGGACCAGTGGACGGCCATCGAGGCGCTGGTGGTGCAACGCAAGCGTGCCCTCGTCGTCCAGCGGACCGGCTGGGGCAAGTCTGCGGTCTACTTCATCTCGGCGAAGCTGCTCCGGGCAGCAGGTCATGGCCCCACGGTCATCGTCTCTCCGTTGTTGGCCCTGATGCGAAACCAGGTCAGTTCTGCCGAGCGTGCCGGGGTGCGAGCCGCGACCATCAACTCGGGCAATGTCACGGAGTGGGACGACATCCACGCCCGCGTTGCAGCCAACGATCTCGACGTACTGCTGGTCAGCCCCGAGCGCCTCAACAACCCCGACTTCCGCGATCAGGTTCTCCCGTCCCTGGCAGCTGATGCCGGCTTGGTAGTGGTCGACGAGGCTCACTGTGTTTCCGACTGGGGACACGACTTCCGTCCCGACTATCGGCGTATCAGGACTTTGATCGCCGAACTGGGCGAGGGCATTCCCGTCCTCGCGACCACGGCTACGGCAAACAACCGCGTCGTCGAGGACGTGTCCGCGCAACTCGGCGTCGGCGGCGAGGAAACTCTCGTACTTCGTGGCGGGCTCGAACGCGAGTCACTTCACCTTTCCGTGGTTCACATTCCCGAGGCGACGGCGCGCGCTGCCTGGCTCGCCGACATGCTCGAGACGCTGCCGGGATCGGGCATCATCTACACGCTGACGGTTTCGGCCGCTCGCGACCTCGCAAGCCTGCTCTCCGAGCGCGGTCATACCGTCGCCGCCTACACTGGCCAGACCGATCCCACCGAACGTGAATCCCTCGAGCAGGACCTGTTGGGCAATCGCGTCAAGGCTCTGGTGGCCACCTCGGCCCTCGGGATGGGCTTCGACAAGCCTGATCTCGGGTTCGTCGTCCACCTCGGCGCACCGTCGTCACCTATCTCGTACTACCAGCAGGTGGGCCGCGCCGGGCGTTCCACCGACAGGGCAGACGTGATCCTGCTGCCGGGCGCCGAGGACAAGCAGATCTGGAGCTACTTCGCCTCGGTCGCCTTCCCCCGCGAGCATCTGGTCCGCAGCGTCATCGAGCACCTCGACACCGAAAAGGCCACGTCGACACCGGCACTCGAACCGCTGGTGGAGCTCAATCGCACCCGTCTCGAAATGGTTCTCAAAGTTCTCGACGTCGACGGCGCGGTCAAACGAGTCAAGGGCGGTTGGATCAGCACCGGAGAACCTTGGGTGTACGACGCCGAGCGTTACGGTCGACTCGACGACGCTCGCCAGGCCGAGCAGGCTGCAATGGTCGAGTACCAGAGCATCACCACGTGCCGAATGACCTTCCTGCGTGAACAACTCGACGATCCGGGTCTGACATCGGAGAACTCACAGTGTGGACGCTGTGACAACTGCACCGGCAATCGCTACGACACCACTGTCGACACCACCGCCCTCGACGAGACTCGGGCGCGCTTGCAGCGCCCCGGATTCGACCTGGAGCCGCGCAAGATGTGGCCGACCGGCCTGAGCAAGCTGGGCGTCAAGCTGTCCGGGAAGATCACCGAGGGACCGGAAACCGGGCGCATTCTCGGACGGATGTCGGACCTGGGCTGGGGCCAACGTCTCCGCGCGCTTTTCGACGGACCCGACGCGGAGGTACCCGATGCGGTGGTCAGCGCGTGTATCAGCGTTCTGGCCGCCTGGAATTGGGCCGAGCGCCCCACCGGTGTCATGGCCCTCGAATCCACGACGCATCCATTGCTGGTGTCGAGCCTGGCTGCCAAGCTGGCCGAGGTCGGGCGATTGACCGACCTGGGCACCCTTCGCTTGCGACCCGACCACCCTCCGGTGTCGGCAGCGAACTCCGCCTATCGCGTGTCCGGACTGGTCGATGTTTGGGAAGTCCCGGACATGAGTATCCATCAGGGACCGATACTTCTCGTCGACGCAATCGCCGACACCGGTTGGACTTTCACGATGGCCGCACGCGCACTTCGGCAGGCAGGTGCGCATTCGGTCCTCCCATTGGCGCTCGCGAGCCCCAAATAGCGAGTTTTGGCCCGAAATAGTCGCTCGGACAACACCAAAAGTTACATAATGTGAGCACGATCACATTCATGTCCTCACCTGGGGCGCAACGGGTTCCGCACGGCCCGAAACGGACATCTGCATGACTTCGACAGCAATGATTGTTACGTTCAGATGACCGATGAAGCCTGTTGATACGAGAGCTATCCCGACCACCGCGCCGGACGCGGTGTTGTTCAGAAGCCCACAGATCGATGACGGAGTCCGGCTCTGGGAGATCGCACGTGATTCGAAGGTGCTCGACCTCAATTCGAGTTATGCATACCTGTTGTGGTGCAGGGATTTCAGCGCGACATCCATCGTCGCAGAGGTAGACGGCCGCGTAGTCGGATTCGTTTCCGGTTATACCCGTCCCAGCGCGCAGGAAACTCTGTTCGTGTGGCAAGTCGCGGTCGACGAGGACCAGCGCGGCAAGGCAATTGCTGCCCGCATGCTGTCCGACTTGATGGATCGCACTGCCCCACTGGGTGTTACACATCTGGAGACGACGATCAGCCCCGACAACGAGGCTTCGATCGCACTCTTCACTGCGCTCGCACGTCGACGCGAAGTACCGATAACCAGGCAGAACTTGTTCTCGCCCAAAGATTTTCCCGATGGACACGAAGCCGAAGATCTTTACACGATCGGCGCCTAGCGCACTTCGCGCTCGGCATACAGCATGCCCCGGAGGAACAAAGAAGATATGAATATCAACGAAGCAAGCATTTTCGAAACCCTCGAGTCCGAGGTCCGCAGCTACTGCCGTGACTGGCCTGCAGTGTTCACCAGCGCATCCGGATCCTGGATTCGTGACGAAAACGGACGCGAATACCTCGATTTCTTCGCCGGTGCCGGCGCCCTCAACTACGGCCACAACAACCCGGTGCTCAAATCGGCACTGGTCGACTACATCATGAGCGACGGCATCACGCACGGCCTCGACATGTCGACAGTCGCCAAGCGCGAGTTCCTCGAGACCTTTCAGCGCAACATCCTCGAGCCGCGCGGCCTGGACTACAAGGTCCAGTTCCCCGGCCCGACCGGATCGAACACCGTCGAGGCCGCACTGAAGCTGGCTCGCAAGGTGACCGGACGTTCGGCAGTCATCAACTTCACCAACGCATTTCACGGAATGACACTTGGTGCACTCTCCGTGACCGGCAACTCGATGAAGCGCGCGGGCGCCGGTGTTCCGCTCGTGCACACGACACCGATGCCCTTCGACAACTACTTCGACGGCGTCACCGAGGATTTCCAGTGGTTCTCCCGCGTTCTCGATGATTCCGGTAGCGGCATCAACCGTCCCGCGGCAGTGATCGTCGAGACCGTTCAGGGTGAAGGTGGCGTCAATGTCGCTCGCCCCGAATGGCTTCGGGCGCTGGCAACACTGTGCTCGGATCGTGGCATCCTGCTGATCGTCGACGACGTCCAGATGGGCTGCGGCCGCACCGGGCCGTTCTTCTCCTTCGAAGAGGCCGGAATCGTTCCCGACATCGTCACGCTGTCCAAGTCGATCAGCGGTTACGGAATGCCGATGGCGCTCACGCTGTTCAAGCGTGAACTCGACGTCTGGGGACCGGGCGAACACAACGGCACCTTCCGTGGCAACAACCCGGCGTTCGTCACCTCCAAGGTTGCACTCGACCACTACTGGTCCGACGACGCACTGACGAAGACAACCTTGAAGAAGGGCGCACGCATCAGCGAATGCTTCGCCAATCTCTCCGATCAGTTCCCCGGCGAGGTCTCGCACCGTGGACGCGGCCTGGTTCAGGGCCTCGTTTTCGATCAGCCCGAGCGCGCCGGCAAGGTCTGCCAGCTGGCATTCGACGAGGGATTGCTCGCGGAGACCTCCGGACCCTCCGACCAGGTTGTGAAACTGCTTCCGGCACTGACGATTACCGATGACGAGCTCGAGCACGGCCTCTCCATCCTGGCCGAGGCGACACTCAAGGTCTGCAGCTAGAGGAAGGACTCTCCCATGATCGTTCGCACCACCACCGAGATCACCGACACCGACCGCGACATCACGAGCGAGGACGGCAACTGGCGCAGTAAGCGCATCGTCCTCGGCGGCGACCGCGTCGGGTTCTCGTTCCACGAAACCACCATCAAGGCAGGTTCGGTCAACGAGTTCCACTACGCCAACCACGTCGAAGCGGTCTGGCTCGTCGAGGGCACCGGCAAGCTGATCGACCTGGACAACAACAAGGAATACGATCTCGCACCGGGGTCGATGTACCTGCTCAACGGTCACGAGCGTCACCGCGTCGAGCCCGATACGCAGATGCGCATGCTCTGCGTTTTCAATCCGCCGGTCACCGGGCGTGAGGTACACGACGAGAACGGTGTCTACCCACTGGTGGAGGTCCCCGCGTAGCGTCTAGTCATGGCGACTGACACCTCTCCACGCGTAGCGATCGGCCCCGTCCCCGATGCACTGCTCGACAGCGCGGTGCTTCGGGGCGGAGGTCTGATCAGTCCGATCGACACTGCCGACGCCCTGATCTGGGCGGGCTCACCCGAAACTTTTCCGTCGGAGTTACCGGCGTCGGTCAGGTGGGTGCAGCTGCCGTCGGCGGGAATCGAGGATTGGTTCGACTCCGGTGTGATTCCGAAGGACACCGAAATCACGTGGACCTCGGCGGCCGGCGCGTTTTCGGCCTCGGTGGCCGAGCACGCGCTCATGCTGCTGTTGGCCGGAGTTCGTCACCTGCCCGCACACATCGAAGCTCGAACGTGGCGTCAGTTCGAGTTCTTTCCCAAGATCGGCACCCTTCGTGGCTCGACGGTTGCGATCATCGGCGCAGGCGGTATCGGCCGCGCGCTGATTCCGATGCTGGCCGCGCAGGGGGCGGACAGCATCGCAGTCAATCGTTCCGGTAGCCCGGTTCCCGGGGCCATCTCGACGTACCCCGCCTCCAGGATGGATGAAATCTATTCTCGCGCAGATCACTTCGTGATCGCTGCGCCCGCCACCCCGGCCACACGTCACCTCGTGGGCCGCACGCAGTTGGCGGCGATGCAACCCCATTCCTGGGTGATCAATGTCGCGCGCGGATCGCTGGTCGATACCGACGCGCTGGTCGAGGCAATCGAGTCGGAACAGATCGGCGGCGCCGGTCTCGACGTCACCGACCCCGAACCCCTCCCGGACGGCCACCCGCTGTGGGATCTGACGAATGCGATCATCACACCCCACGATTCCAATCCGCCGGGAGTTCGCCCCGCCGCGTTTGCGGATCACGTCTCCAAGAACGTGACCCGCTTCGCGAAGGGCGAGGCACTGGCTGCCCTCGTCGACCCGGTCGCCGGATACTGAGCACGCCGCCGCAGCCTGAATGATCCGGCGAAAGCTGCCGAAAGTTACTGTGGCGAATCCGTATCCGGGAAGAAGAGCGCCCGCGCCCGGCGAGCCACCTCCTCCGCAGGTACGTCCTCGACCTTCGTGCATACGGCCCACCGATGGCCGAATGGGTCGAGAAACACTCCGTGCCGGTCACCCGAGAACGTATCGGCGACCGCCGTGACCAGCGTGGCTCCCTCGGCGACGGCCCGATCGACGAACTCATCCGTGTCCTCGGTGTAAACGACGATGGACGAATGCACCCAGCCGTCCTGCGGCGACCTGAGACCGAAGTCCGGCATCTCCTGCGAAAGCTGCAGCATCGAATCACCGATCCGAATCTCGGCATGCATGAGAGTGCCGTCAGGTGCATTCATCGCGTCGACGATCTCAGCTCCGAGTGCTCGTTTGTAGTAGTCGAGTGCGGCATGGCCGTCCGGCACCGCAAGGTAGGGAGTGATCGTGTGGTAACCAGCGGGAATTGGGTTCACTGTGTTCATGTCTACGAGTATCGACAGTCGTACACGTGTTCTATTGAACATTTCGGACTTCCTCCGCGCCGCCGTCTCGCACACGCGCCTATCCTGGAACGGTGCCTACCGACAACAGCCGCCTCGACGCCCTTCCCGAGCTCCTGTCCGGCCGTCGCCTGGCAGTTCTGACGGGTGCAGGCATCTCCACCGACTCCGGAATCCCGGACTACCGTGGCCCCGATTCACCCCCGCGCAATCCGATGACGTTCCAGCAGTTCATCGGCGATCCGGCGTTTCGACGTCACTACTGGGCGCGTAACCACATCGGCTGGCGATACATGGACAGCTCGCGGCCCAACCAGGGCCACCGGGCCGTCGCGGCACTCGAGCAAACAGGGCGAGCCGTCGGTGTGATCACCCAGAACGTCGACCTCCTGCACACCAAGGCCGGCGCGCGAAACGTCATCGACCTCCACGGCACCTACGCGCAGGTTCGATGCCTGAGCTGCCAGCGGCTGATCTCCCGCACCACTCTCGCCGAGAGACTGGAGGAAGCCAACCCCGGATTTGCCGAAACTGTGGCTGCTGCAACGGGAGTCGAGATCGCGCCCGATGCAGATGCCGTGATCGAATCCACCGCACACTTTCGCGTCGTGGATTGCGCCGTGTGCGGTGGGCTACTCAAGCCGGACATCGTCTACTTCGGTGAATCCGTCCCCAAGGAACGTGTGGCCCGGGCGTACAGCCTCGTCGACCAAGCCGATGCACTGTTGGTAGCCGGGTCGTCGTTGACGGTGATGTCCGGTCTGCGTTTCGTGCGGCATGCCGCCAAGACCGGGAAGCCGATCGCCATCGTCAATCGCGGAACGACCCGAGGTGACGAATACGCCGACCTCAAGCTCGAAGTCGGTTGTGCTGAAGCACTTTCCGCCCTGGTCGAGTACGACAGCTACAGCGCCACCAAGTCGTCCGCGTGAACCACGGGACGCTGCATGTCGGCCGGTAGATCGGCGGTGGAGCGCCCCAGGATCTCCTCGATCTCCGTAGCGTCGAACGCAACGACACCCCGAGCGACGGGCTTCTCCCCCGGTCCCATCAGCGACACGACATCGCCGGCGTGAAAATCGCCGGACACACCGACGATGCCCGCGGACAGCAGGCTTCGACGCTTGGACACCACCGCGCGAACGGCGCCTTCGTCGAGGTGAAGGTCACCCGATGTGTCAGCGGCGTGACGTACCCAGAATCGGCGAGCCGACAATCGCGTCGGCCGGGGCGCAAATGCTGTTCCGACATCGGCACCACTGAGTGCCTGCGCAGCGTCCGATGCTGCCGCGAGCAGCACCGGCACTCCGGAATCAGCGGCCAGGCGTGCTGCTGAGAGCTTTGACGCCATGCCTCCGGTACCGAGAGCGCCACCCGATCCGGCAACCACACCGTCGAGATCCTCGGGACTGTTGACCTCGGGAATCAGTGTGGCATCGCCCTTTCGGGGATCCCCGTCGTACAGGCCGTCCACATCCGACAACAGGATCAACGCGTCGGCGCCGACGAGATGAGCAACCAGAGCAGCCAGCCGATCGTTGTCACCGAATCGAAGTTCGGTGGTGGCAACGGTGTCGTTCTCGTTCACGATCGCCACCGCGTGCAATGCCCGTAGACGATCGAGTGTCCGTTGGGCGTTGCGGTGCTGCGTCCGTCGAGCGATGTCGTCCGCCGTGAGTAGAACCTGCCCGACGGTACGCCCGTAACGGGCGAACGACGTACCCCAGGCGTGAGCCAGCGCCAACTGACCGACGCTGGCCGCAGCCTGCTTGGTCGCGAGATCCCGCGGTCGCTTGGTCAGTCCCAGCGGCGCCAGTCCGGCGCCGACGGCACCGGACGAGACGACGACTACATCGGAGCCCGCGCGCATGCGGGCCTCGATGGCATCGGCCAACAGATCAAGTCGGTGAGTGTCGAGTCCCGCCACCAGACTGGTGAGCGCAGACGACCCGATCTTCACGACGATACTGTGAGCCGACGCTATCGACTCCCTGGTGGACCCGAGCACAGTCCCGTTCCCTCTCTTCGGTTTTCGTCCTGAAATCGCGTGAGTCAGGCGTCTTCGTCGAGCAGCCCGCGGCGGACGCGACGAGCATGCTTGCGCTCGTCGGCGCCGATACGCTCCACCTGATCGAGACGCGGGTCGGTTCCACGGCCCGTACGGGTCAGATCGATACCGGCCGGCGTCATCGGCTCCCACTCGAAGCTGACGTCACCGATGGTGACGGAAGCCCCTGGCTGAGCGCCCTTCTTGACCAATGCGTCCTCGACACCCAAGCGTGCAAGACGGTCGGCGAGGTAACCAACGGCTTCGTCGTTGTCGAAGGCGGTCTGACGAATCCACCGCTCCGGGCGGGTGCCTCGGACGACGAACCCACCAGGGATATCGGGATCCTTCTCGATGGTGAAGCTGGAATCCTTGACCTTGACCGGGCGAATGACCTGGCGCTTCGGCTCGGGCTTCGGATGAGCTTCGCGGTAGTCGCGGACCATCTTCGCCAGCGCGAATGTCAACGGTCGCAGACCTTCTCGGCTCACCGCCGAGATGGTGAAGACCGGCCATCCGCGAGCTTCGATCTCGGGTGTGACCATTTCGGCCAGCTCGGCTGCCTCCGGAACGTCGGTCTTGTTCAGGATGACGACGCGCGGGCGCTTGTCGAGGTCACCGAGTCCCGAGTCGCCGGAGAGCGCGGGCGTGTACGCGGCCAGCTCTGCTTCCAGGGCGTCGATGTCGGATATCGGGTCACGCCCCGGATCGAGGGTGGCGCAGTCGATCACGTGCGCCAATACGGCGCAGCGTTCGATGTGGCGCAGGAAGTCCAGGCCCAAACCGCGGCCTTCGCTGGCACCGGGGATCAGCCCGGGCACGTCGGCGACGGTGAAGGTGGTGTCACCGCTCGAGACGACGCCGAGGTTGGGGACCAGAGTGGTGAAGGGGTAGTCGGCGATCTTCGGCTTGGCCGCCGAGAGAACGGACACCAGCGAAGACTTACCGGCAGAGGGAAATCCGAGCAGACCGACGTCGGCTACCGACTTGAGTTCGAGAACCAGGTCACGCTCGACACCGTCTTCACCGAGGAGTGCGAAACCTGGGGCCTTGCGAGCCTTCGAGGCGAGTGCTGCGTTGCCGAGTCCGCCGCGGCCGCCCTGAGCGGCGTCGTAGCGCGAGCCGACACCGACGAGGTCGGCAAGGACGTTGCCGTCGGTATCGAGAACCACAGTTCCATCCGGGACCTTGAGGATGAGGTCTTCACCGTTTGCACCCTCGCGGTTACTGCCGGCGCCCTGCTTGCCGTTGGTCGCCTTCGCGTTGGGATGGAAGTGAAAGTCGAGGAGGGTGTGGATGTTCTCGTCGACCACGAGGATGACGTCGCCACCGCGACCTCCGTTGGCACCGTCCGGACCGCCGAGCGGTTTGAACTTCTCGCGGTGTACGGAGGCGCAACCATTGCCGCCTTTTCCAGCGCTGACGTGCAGCACAACACGGTCAATGAATCGGGACATGACTGCCGGATCCTTCCTCAGTCAATTGCGGGTCTCACGCGATGAGCTGAACTTCTGGTGAGCAGGGTTGCTCGGGGTAAAACTGGCACTGCTTAAACAAACGATAGGGGCGGACCGGGTTATTTCAACCCTGGTCCGCCCCTATCGGGAGCTTGGAACGCGTCACTCTCTTACCGAAAGTAGAACCGGTGACGCACAACTAGCGAGAAAGACTAGACCTCAGCCGCAACGACGGCCGGAACGATGTTCACGGTCTTGCGTCCACGCTTCTGGCCGAACTCGACTGCACCGGCAGCGAGAGCGAACAGGGTGTCGTCGCCGCCACGGCCGACGTTGACGCCGGGGTGGAAGTGCGTGCCGCGCTGGCGAACCAGGATTTCGCCTGCGCTGACCGACTGGCCGCCGAAGCGCTTCACGCCGAGGCGCTGGGCGTTTGAATCGCGACCGTTACGGGAGCTGGATGCACCCTTCTTATGTGCCATGCTATTGACCCTCCTCGGGTGAAATTAGCTAGAAAGAACTGGTTACTTGATGCCCGTGACCTTGAGCACCGTGATCGGCTGCCTGTGGCCCTGACGCTTGTGGTAACCGGTCTTGTTCTTGAACTTGTGGATGCGGATCTTCGGGCCCTTGGTGTGCTCGACGATCTCACTGGTGACTGCGACCTTGGCCAGCTTGGCCGCGTCGGTGGTCAGGTCAGATCCGTCGACCACGAGAACGGGAGCAAGCGAGACAGCAGTGCCGGGCTCACCCTCGATCTTCTCGACCTTGACGAGGTCACCAACAGCGACCTTGTACTGCTTTCCGCCGGTCTTGACGATCGCGTACGTTGCCATCGGAGGGCTACCCCTTGCTTCTTCGAACTTGCTCGCGCTGCTGCCTGAGGCTTCAAATGCATCGCGACTGGTCTGGTTTATGTCACCTCGGCTCGGCACTGACGTACCGGGACATTCACGCGCACTCTAGGCACACGGAATCTCTACCGCCGGGTGGCGACCCTCCAAGGTTACGGGAAAGCAACCGTCAGGGTCAAACCGCCCCGCCGAGGGGTGGTGCTTACTACTCTGTACTGCTTCTACCAGCTGAAACTTCGGATAACGGTTGGATGTCCTCGCTCATCGCGAAGTCATCCAACCGACCGAAAGCCAGTAGTTCTTACTCTCCGTCTACCGGAGGACCTGCGGGGCGTGCTGCTGCACGCCTGCGACGGGGTCGCTTGACGACGACAACTTCTTCCTCAGCCGGAACTTCGGTGGCCGGAGCCGGAACGTTTTCCACGACCGCTTCTGCCACGGGTTCCGGAGTCGGAATCACGAAGACCGTACCCACCTCGGGAGCTGCCTCGGCAACCGGTGCCGACGCTGCCCGCGACGCCCGGCGACTACGCCGACGACCGCGCGGAGATGCTTCGGTCGAAGCGGCCGCCGACTCGTTGTCCACTGCGGATACTTCTTCCGCAGCAGAGTCCACAACAGGAACGTCATGGCGCTCAGTAGCAACAGGAGTATCGATCGGCCGATCCTGTTGCCGATCGGCACTTTTGGATGCATCATCCCCCGAAGACGTACCGGTGGAATCAGACTCGATCGAGTCGGCCGCGACGGTCTCGTCGTCGTCGTGGTGGTGCGAGGCCATCGCCAATGCCACCGGATGAGCCCGCTTGACGGTCGCGTCGACAGCCGGAACCTCCGGCGCCGGAGCTTCCTGTCCGTTGGACTCGGTAGAAGGCGACTTGTCTCCGCGGCCACGCTTGTTCTTGCGCGAGGTGCCGGATTCGCTTCGCTGCGAGCCCGAACGCGATCCGCCGTCGTCCGAGGACTTCACCTCGACCGGCTCGGAGTGGACGATGATGCCGCGGCCGTGGCAGTGCTCACAGGTGGTCGAGAAGGCCTCGACCAATCCGGTGCCCAACTTCTTCCGCGTCATCTGCACGAGTCCGAGTGACGTGACCTCCGACACCTGATGGCGCGTGCGATCGCGACCCAGGCATTCGGTGAGCCGACGCAGGACCAGGTCCCGGTTCGATTCGAGGACCATGTCGATGAAGTCGACGACGATCATTCCGCCGATGTCCCGCAGGCGCATCTGGCGAACGATCTCCTCGGCTGCTTCGAGGTTGTTGCGGGTAACAGTCTCTTCGAGGTTTCCGCCGGCTCCGGTGAACTTTCCGGTGTTGACGTCGACGACGGTCATGGCCTCGGTGCGATCGATCACCAAGGTGCCGCCGGACGGCAGCCACACCTTGCGATCGAGTGCCTTGGCCAACTGCTCGTCGATACGGCGAGCGGCGAAGACGTCGATACCGTTGTTCGGCGTGTACTTCTCCAGTCGCGGAAGCAGGTCGGGCGCAACGGAGTTGATGTAGTTCTCGACCGTCGTATGCGCCTTCTCGCCCTCGATGACCAGCTTGGAGAAGTCCTCGTTGAACAGATCGCGAATGACCTTGACCAGCATGTCAGGCTCTTCGTACAGCGCCTGCGGGTTGCCAGACTTACCGGTGTCCGCAGCCGCGGCCTGCTCCTCGATGCCGGCCCACTGAGCCTGCAGACGAGTCACGTCGCGCGCCAACTCTTCTTCGCTGACGCCCTCGGACGCCGTGCGAATGATCACGCCGGCGTCGGCGGGAACGATGTCGCGCAAGATTTCCTTGAGACGCTTGCGCTCGGTGTCCGGAAGCTTGCGGCTGATACCCGTGGACGTACCACCGGGCACGTAGACGAGGAAACGACCGGCAAGCGAAATCTGTGTGGTCAGTCGAGCACCCTTGTGACCGACCGGATCCTTGCTGACCTGAACGAGCACCTGATCGCCCGGCTTGAGGGCCTGCTCGATCTTGCGCGAGTTGCCACCGAGACCGGCAGCCTCCCAGTTGACCTCACCGGCGTAGAGAACGCCGTTGCGGCCACGTCCGATGTCGATGAACGCCGCTTCCATGCTGGGGAGCACGTTCTGGACACGTCCGAGGTACACGTTGCCGACCATCGACGCGGACGCCGAGTTGGTGACGAAGTGCTCGACCAACACTCCGTCTTCGAGGACTGCTACCTGTGTAGTCGCATGCGGCTGACCGCTGTCTGCTCGATCACGCACAACCATGACGCGATCGACGGCCTCACGACGCGCGAGGAACTCCGACTCGGTCAGAATCGGCGGACGACGACGACCGGCGTCACGACCGTCGCGGCGACGCTGACGCTTGGCTTCCAGACGTGTCGAACCACTGATGCCCTGGACCTCGTCCTTGACGCGGGTCTTGTTGCGAGGTTCGCGCTCGTGAACGACGGTGTTCGGCGGATCGTCCTCGGACGTCGCAGTCGCGTCGGTGGCGCCGTCGGTGCCGGTCTTGCGACGACGACGACGGCGGCGACGGCGGCTCGATCCGTCGGCATCGAGATCGGAATCGTCGGCATTCTCGGAATCCGCATCAGCGGTGGACTCGGACTTATCACCGGATTCTTCGCCGGCAGCGTCGTCGGTTTGCTTCTCGACTGCCGCAGGGGCAGATTCCTGCTCCGATTCGGTAGCGGTATCCGACTCTTCGTCCGAGCCCTGCTCGCCACCCTGTTCACCGCGACCACGTCCACGTCCACGGCGTCCACGACGACGGCGACGCGGCTGATCGTCGTCCTCGTCCTCGGACTCGGCGCTCTCGCCCTCGGTTTGCGGTGCGGTCACAGCCGGCTCTTCGACGGCAGGAACTGCAACCGGTGCTGCCTCGGGAACGACGGTTTCGGCTTCCGCAGTTGTCTGCTTCTCTTCGACGACCGCCGGTGCAGCAGGCTCGCGGCGTGCGCGACGGCGACGCGGAGCTACCTCGGCGGCTTCGAGATCCGGCTGCAGGAACAGCGGGACCTGCGGCGCGGCGGGAGCCACCTCGGGCTGATGGGTCTGCGGCGCCTCGAAGGAAGTGAACAGATCGGACTGCTCGGCTTCCTTGCTCTGCAGCGCAGCAGCGGCGTCGAGTCCAGCGCTGATCTCGGCGACAGCCGGATCCACTGCTTCTTCTGCTGAAGGTTCTTCGGCGGCCGGTTCTTCGACAACCGGTTCTTCGACAACGACCTTTTTGCGGGTGCGACGAGCCCTGACAGGCTTCTCGGCCGGAGCCTCTGCAGCAGGCTCTTCCGCAACAGGGGCCTCGGCAACCGGGGCCTCGACAACCGGGTCGATGAGGGTATCGAGCTCGGCCACGACCGGCTCGATGGCCTCGGCCGCGGAAGTCAGCGAGGCGTGAATCCGCTGGGCAACGTCCCGTTGGAGACTCGACTGCGCACTGCGCAATTCGGTACCGAGCGCTGCGGCTTCGGCAAGGACCTGCTTGCTGGTGACACCGAGCAGCTTCGCCAGCGCGTGTACGCGCATCTTGTCGGGAAATTCCGGGGTGGTGCTGGAATCTGATTCGGTTGGGGATTGATCGGCCACGTAAGTCTCCTCAGCCCCCGGGCGCGTCCAACCCAGAAGTCGAGTTGTCACGCGGCCACGCGGGAGCGTGCTGTGTGTACTCGCACTCAGAAGTGAGTGCGAGATTGTAAGGTCTCGCTCCGCATGGTCCGCAATGCCCGTTATTCACTGCGAGCACATGAAGTGCCTGGCTGGATGGCCGTTGTCCTGTGCGCGAGCGCCTGATCATCCAGCATGCAGAGGTCCAGGGATTTCCTGTTGACCTGGAGCAGCGATGAAAGGGCATCGAACCTAGGTGTCATCCGGTTGAACGTGCGTAAAACAAATTGCGGTTCAACTGAAAGCAGTATCCCACACCAACGCGCCTGCAACTGCAAAGGGCGCACCGATGTGGGATACGTGCCGAGAATTCGCTGTGGAGATGTGGGCCGAAGGCCCGTTCATGTGGGCCAGAGGCCCGTTACATGTGGGCCAGAGGCCCCGATCGAAGATTCAGATGGACGACAGCGCGGGGAACCACAGAGCGATTTCGCGCTCTGCCGACTCCACGGAGTCACTGCCGTGAACGAGGTTCTGCTGCGCTTCGAGTCCGAAGTCGCCACGGATGGTGCCCGGAAGAGCTTTGTCGACCGGGTCGGTTCCGCCGGCCAACTGACGGAAAGCAGCGATGGCGCGGGGGCCTTCGAGCACTGCGGCCACCAGCGGACCGGAGGTGATGAACTCCAACAAGCTCGGGTAGAACGGGCGCTCGGCGTGTTCTGCGTAGTGGCTACCAGCCACCTCTTCGGAAGCTACACGGAGTTCGAGTGCTGCAATTGTCAGGCCTTTGCGCTCGATACGGCTGAGGATTTCTCCTACGTATCCACGGGCAACGGCGTCGGGCTTGATCAGTACGAGGGTGCGCTCAGTCACAGCGGACAGCCTAAATGGTCAGTCCCGCTGGCCGGGAAGCAGGCCCTTGTCCATCCGGCGCTTGATGTCTCTCTGCAGGTAGACGAGGTATCCCCAGACGATCCCGAAGGTGATCGCCACACCGGCAATCGACGGGTGGACGAAGAATCCGAATAGAAGAATCACCTGCAGTGCGACGTTGAACCCCATCGCCCACGGCTTGCCCTGGACGCCGGCTCCCAGAATCATCAGTACCGCCAACCCGATGATGAATCCCGCGGAGGCCGCGGTGAGGCCACCGCCGACGACCGCGACAACCGGCAAAGCCAGCAGCACGACGATCGCCTCGAGGATCAGGGTTCCGGCCATCACTCCGCGGAAACTTTTCCAGGGGTCCTTGGTCGGAGGCCCGAACTCGCCGGCAGTGTCTCCGGACTCGTGGTCTCCGGGCTCGTGGCCTCCGGACTCGGGATTGGCATCTGACGGGGTACTCACGCGGGGTCCTTTCCGAACAGCGTGCGGGCGGCGCCTGCGGTCACGACGGATCCCGTCACCACCACACCTGCCCCTGATACGGCTTCGCCGGGTTCGGCGACCTGCTCGGCGATTTCGATCGCGACTTCCAGTGCGTCGGCAAGCACCGGCGCCACGACGACGCGCTCGTCGCCGAACTTCGCGACGGCAATGTTCGCCAGCTCCTCGACATCCATCGCCCGGGGTGACCCGTTGTGGGTGACGACGATCTCGTCGAAGACGGATTCGAATGCGGTCAAGATGGCGTCGACGTCCTTGTCCGCCATCACGCTGACAACTCCCACGAGCTTGCGGAAGTCGAACTCCGCGGCCAGTGCGGCGGCGAGAGCACGCGCACCGTCAGGATTGTGGGCGGCGTCGAGAAAGACCGTCGGCGCACTCCGAACACGTTCGAGGCGACCGGGATTGACGATCGAGGCGAACCCGTTGCGGATTGCGTCCTGATCCAGTTGTCGATCCGGACCGGCGCCGAAGAACGCTTCGACGGCAGCGAGCGCGAGCGCGGCGTTGCGCGCCTGATGCTCACCGTGAAGGGGGAGGAAGATGTCGGTGTACACACCACTCAGGCCTTGAAGTTCGAGCTGCTGTCCACCTACCGCGATCTGGCGAGCAAGCACCTTGAACTCCGAGCCTTCACGCGCGACCGCGGCCTCGACCTCGACTGCTCGGCGCAGCAATACCTCCATCACTTCTGGAGTCTGCTCGGCGATGATCGCGACGGTGTCCACCGGAACCAAGTCCTCGCGGCCCTTCTTGATGATCCCGGCCTTCTCCTCCGCGATTCCGGCCAGGTCGGTGCCCAGGTACTCGGCGTGATCGAGGCTGATCGGCGTGATCACCGCGACCTGTCCGTCGATCACGTTCGTGGCGTCCCAGCGTCCGCCGAGGCCGACCTCGACCACGGCGACGTCCACCGGAGCCTCCGCGAATGCCGCATAGGCCATCGCAGTGAGCACTTCGAACTTGCTCATCGCCGGTCCCCCGGCTTCCTGCGACTGTGCGTCGATCATCTGCACGTACGGCTCGATCTCGCGGAACGTGTCCACGTAGAGCCGCGGGGAGATCGGATGACCGTCGATGCTGATCCGCTCGGTCGCGATCTGCAGATGAGGGCTGGTGGTTCGGCCGGTACGACGATGCAGAGCGCTCATCAAGGAGTCGATCATGCGCGTCACCGACGTCTTGCCGTTGGTTCCCGTGACGTGCACCGACGGATAGTTGTGCTGCGGTGAGCCCAGGACATCCATGAGCGCCTCGATACGAGTCAGTGACGGCTCGATCTTGGTCTCAGGCCAACGCTTGTCGAGTTCTGCTTCCACCAGCGCCAGTTCGGCGATGTCGACCGGAGTCGGAACCGAACTCTGAGCGTCGAATTGGGACGGCTCGTACGAACTCACTTGTCGGCCAACTCCTTCAGACGTCCTGTGATGCGCTCGATCTCTTCGACGGCGATCTGGCGACGTGTCTTGATCTTGTCGACGACGGCGTCGGGCGCCTTCGCCAGGAAGGCCTCGTTCGCCAGCTTGTTGTCAGCGGTGACGAGCTCCTTCTGCGCTGCCGCGAGGTCCTTTTCGAGCCGCTTCTTCTCAGCGCCGAGGTCGATGGTGCCCGAGGTGTCGATGTCGACCGTGACGGTGCCCTGGCTCAGACGCACCTCGACGGAGATCGACGCGGTGAATCCCTCTTCGGGTTCGGTCAGCTTGGCAAGCGCCGCCACGTAGGCGAACTGGCCGTCCATGCCTGCCTCCGAGAGCCCGGACGCACGAGCCGGAACCTTCTGGGAAGGCTTGAGCCCCTGATCGTTTCGGAAACGTCGCACCTCGGTGATCAGCTTCTGGGTGTCTTCGATCCTGGTGGCGGCCTGGGTGTCGACTGCCACACCGGACAACGTCGGCCAGTCGGCGACGACGACGGATTCGCCACCGGTGAGCACCTTCCACAGGGTTTCGGTCACGAACGGAATGACCGGGTGCAGGAGGCGGAGCAGTGCATCGAGAACGTTGCCGAGCACGGCGCGGGTGTTCGCGGCGACAGCCTCGTCGGCGGCGAACTGCACCTTGGCGAGTTCGAGGTACCAGTCACAGACCTCGTCCCACGCGAAGTGGAACAAGCCTTCGCACGCCTTGCTGAACTCGTAGCGATCGAATGCGGCGTCCGCCTCGGCCTGGACCGTGTCGAGACGGTCGAGGATCCAACGATCGGCGTCGGTCAGTTCGCTCCGAGCAGGCAGCGGCGCGGGAGCAGCGCCGTTCATCAGTGCGAACTTGGTCGCGTTGAACAACTTGGTCGCGAAGTTGCGCGAGGACTGCGCCGAATCCTCACCGACGGACAGGTCACTGCCCGGGTTGGCGCCGCGTGCGAGTGTGAATCGCAGGGCGTCGGCGCCGAAACGATCGACCCAGTCGAGTGGGTCGATACCGTTGCCGCGAGACTTCGACATCTTCTTGCCGTACTGATCGCGGACCAGTCCGTGCAGGAACACGTCCTTGAACGGCATCTGCGCGCCGGACTTACCCGGACCGGCGGTGATCGACTCGTCCTCGGACACGTAGGTGCCGAACATCATCATGCGGGCGACCCAGAAGAACAGTATGTCGTAGCCGGTGACGAGAACGCTGGTGGGATAGAACTTTTCGAGTTCGGGCGTGTTGTCGGGCCAGCCCATCGTCGAGAAGGGCCACAGTCCCGAGGAGAACCAGGTGTCGAGGACGTCGGGATCCTGGACCCAGCCTTCCGGTGCCGTTTCGTCGGGACCGAAGCACGCAACTTCACCCTCGGGGCCGTACCAGACCGGAATGCGGTGGCCCCACCAGAGCTGGCGGGAAATGCACCAGTCGTGCATGTTGTCGACCCAGTCGAACCATCGCGGTTCCTGGCTCGCCGGGTGAATGACGGTGTCCCCGTTGCGAACCGCGTCACCCGCAGCCTTGGCGAGCGTCTCGACCTTGACCCACCACTGCAACGAGAGACGAGGCTCGATGGCCTCGCCACTGCGCTCGGAGTGCCCGACGCTGTGCAGGTACGGGCGCTTCTCGGCGACGACGCGGCCCTGCTCGGCGAGAGCTTCGCGAACCTTGACGCGAGCCTCGAAGCGGTCCATACCGTCGAATTCGGTTCCCGTGTCGGCGATCTTGCCGGTCTTGTCCATGATGGTGGGCATCGGCAGGTTGTGCCGCAGGCCCATCTCGAAGTCGTTGGGGTCGTGAGCCGGCGTGATCTTCACTGCGCCGGTTCCGAACTCGGGGTCGACGTAGTCGTCCGCGATGATCGGAATCTGACGCCCGGTGAACGGATGATCGAGAGTGGTTCCGATGAGGTGCTTGTAGCGCTCGTCTTCGGGATGTACCGCCACTGCGGTATCACCGAGCATCGTCTCGACGCGAGTGGTCGCGACGATGACGTGCGGCTCGTTGTCGTCGAGCGAGCCGTAGCGCAGGGAAACCAGCTCACCCTCGACGTCCTCGAACTTCACCTCGATGTCGGAGATCGCGGTCTGCAGCACCGGCGACCAGTTCACGAGACGCTCGGCGCGGTAGATCAGACCCTCGTCGAACATGCGCTTGAAGACGGTCTGAACGGCGCGCGAGAGGCCCTCGTCCATCGTGAAACGATCGCGACTCCAGTCGACACCGTCACCGATGCGCCGCATCTGGCCCCCGATGGTTCCACCCGATTCGCGCTTCCAGTCCCAGACTTTGTCGATGAAGAGCTCGCGGCCGAAATCTTCCTTTGTCTTGCCGTCGGCAGCGAGCTGCTTCTCGACGACGGACTGCGTGGCGATACCGGCGTGATCCATGCCAGGTAGCCACAGCACCTCGTAGCCCTGCATCCGCTTGCGACGGCTGAGCACGTCCATGAGGGTGTGATCCAGGGCATGGCCCATGTGCAAGCTGCCCGTGACGTTCGGGGGCGGCAGCACGATGGAGTAGCCGGGCTTGTCGCTGGTCGCGTCGGCCTGGAAGTACCCGGCGTCTACCCAGCCTTGATACAGATCGGCCTCTACAGCGCTGGGGTCCCAGCTCTTGGGTAGGGCGTCGGCGGGGGTCTGGGGGTTCTCTGGAGCTGCACTGGTCACCACTTGATCCTAATGACTCCCCCGTCGTGAACGAATTCGCCCGTCGGCCGCCGCGGCGCACACGAACGACTGCCCCGCAGTCCGGGGTCAGCCGAACAAACGATATTCACCGATCCGCTCCGCTGACAGGATCGCTCTGAAGGACGACCGACCAACTACCTGTGGAGCAAATATGTTGAACAACTGGAGTTCTCGCCGTCCCGGCGTTCGAACCTTGGCGGCGGCCGCGACGATCGGAGCGGCGGTTGCCCTCGTGCTTCCGGCGACTGCGTCCGCGGCCCCCGGCATCGAAGAAAGTGTGCAAGGAAGCATCGACAGTGGCAGCGCCACGATCAACAGAAGCGTCGGCGATATCGGGAACGACATCGCAAACGGCATCGCCAGCGGCAGCGTGGGCGACATCGTCGGCGGGATCGCCACTGGGAACCTCAACGACGTTCTCGGCGGCCTGAACGCCGGCTCGACCAGCGCGACGGACATCGTCAACGGCCTGGCCAGTGGCAACGTCAGGGACATTCTCAGTGGCCTGGCCAGCGGCAGCGGCGGCGGCGGATCGTTTGCACCCACGCAGCGCTGCGACGCCTCGACCGTCTCGGGCGGCGCAGGAATCACCAGCACCAAGCACGAACTCGGCCGCGGTGGCCCGACCTCGTTCGTGCTCGGCTACGAGACCGAAAACGTCCCGGACCTGATCGAGGTGTACTACGAAGGTCGGTTGATCCACAGCACCGGATACATCGGCGACAACATCAACGAGGGAACTGGTTCAGCTGTCGTCAACGTGCCCGCCGGTGGGGCGTCGTCCGTTCTGGTTCGCGTCACGGGCCCTGACCACACCGAGTGGTCGTACACCGTTCGTTGCCCCGGCGCCTGAGTCCGGTCCGGATCCGCGCGAAGACGATCGTGCCTCGTTCGGCTGCTTCAGCCGAACGAGGCATGCGCGCGTTCAGCCCAGAATCTCCGGCAGCGCGACATCTTCGCCGAGAACGTGCTCGGAGAGGAACGCGGTGACCACCTCGTACCAGATCTTGGTGTGCTGCGGCTTGAGCACCCAGTGATTCTCGTCGGGGAAGTACAGGAAGCGATGGTCCGTTTTCCCGTCGTCGTCGGCGGGCAGACCTGACTCGGCGAGCAGTTCGTACCAGAGTCGCAAGCCCTCACCGATCGGAACCCGGTAGTCCTTGTCGCCATGGATGACCAGCATCGGAGTCGTGATGTCCGCGACGTACAGGTGTGGCGAGTTCTCGACGGCCATCTCCGGCGACATCTCGCGTTGCCAGTACCAGGCCGCGTCCGTCGTCGGGCCGAATTGATCGAGTGCCCAGAGGCTTGCGTGGGTGACGATCGCGTCGAAACGGTTGGTATGGCCGGCGATCCAGTTGGCCATGTAACCGCCGAACGAACCACCCATCGCGCCGGTTCGCTTGGGGTCGATCTCGGGCTGCGCGACGGCAGCATCGGTGATCGCCATCAGATCGGTGAAGGGCGCCTTGCCCCACTGACCCCACCCGCGCTGGACGAAATCCTGCCCGTATCCGGTCGAGAGTGCGGGATCGGGCAGCAGTACGGCATAGCCCTTGGCGACGAGCAGCCACGGGTTCCACCGCCAGGACCAGGTGTTCCACGAACCGAGTGGGCCGCCGTGGACCCAGAGGAGCAACGGCACCGGCGCGTGCGGTGCGGCGCCGGTCGGCAGTGCCAACCAACTCCGGATTGTCGAACCGTCCTCGGCGCGAGCGGTGATCTCGGTCAGTGTTCCCGGCAGCTCCGGCAATGCGTCGGGTCCACGAAGTGCGGTGATCTCACCGGATCCCAGATCCACCCGCACCACGTGCGGCGGCGCTTCGTACGAGGCTCGCAACGCGTAGATCGACTCGCCGTCCGGCGCCACTCGAACATCGGTGTACGCCGCGTCGTCGGCTGTCAGGCGCACCGGCTGACCCCACAGGTCGATGGTGAAGATCGGCCCTCGGCCGCCGTCGTCAGCGGTGACCACCAGCCCGGATCCGTCGGGTAGCCAGGCAAGTGAGGTAGGCCAGCGATCCCAGCCGTCGGCCACGCCGGTCACGGCACCGGATCCGAAGTCGTAGAGCTGCAGAGTCATTCGCGGTGCGGACTCCGGCGTGGTGAGAGTCTCCCGGATGAACGCGAGCTTGGTTCCGTCCGGCGAGAGCACCGGGTTGTAGACGTCCGCGTCGGCCTCGTCGACAAGGGTGGTTCGGTCGCCGGTCACCGTGTCGATCCGAACCAACGTCGATCGGCGGGCGGCACTCGCATCGCCGACAGTCCACGTTGTCACGACGAAGAGACCGTCGTCGGAAATCGTGGTCGACGTCTCTCGCAGCGCCGCGCCTGCAGTTGGTGTGATGTCCCGCAACTCGACGGATTCCTTCGAATCCGTCTCGGCGACAACCAGATGCGGATGATCGGGGCCCAGGTCGTGGTCCCAGTGGCGCACCGGATATCCGGTGTGCAGCATCGCCGTGACCTTCTTGTCCTTGCGCGCCGATCGCACCTGATCGTCCTGGTCGAGGCTGATCGCCGAAGCCATGACCGAAGTCTGGGCCACGAACGTCGGCGCCGCCTTGGCCGCTGATACCGACGAGACACCACCGGGACGTGAGATCAACAGCTGAGCTTCTCCGCCCGCCGCGGGCAAGCGCCAGAGTGCGGGTTGCGGATCGCTCTCGCCCGGCACGGCTCGCGTGGCGGTGAAGAGCACGTCGCCGTCGAACGCGAAGGCAGCACCCGACTCGCTGGTCGAGCCCCAGGTCAACCGACGCGCCGGACGCCGACCTTCCGGGTCGATCTCCCACAACGAGGACACGTATTCGGCGCTCTTGTCGTCGAGAACGGCGCGCGCGCAGATCAGCAGCGAGCCGTCGGGTGACAACACCAGGCCGGACAACCTGGCCAAGGCGATGTAGTCGTCGAGTTCGTCGAACGGTGTGCCTGCGTGGAGCTCGGGAATCTGGGTCACCACTAGTTGGTATCACGCGCCCCGCGGTTGACGCATCATTGCGTAGATCGTCGGCCCGCCGCCTGGCATGACGATGTCACGGGTCACTTCGAAACCGAAGCGGTTGTAGTACGGGATGTTCGATTCCTTGCTGCTCTCGAGGTAAGCGTCGACGTGTTCACGATCGCAACGCTCCAACCGGGAGTTCAGTAGTGCTTTGCCGTATCCCCCACCGCGCGCCGCGCTGCCGGTCCCGACCGTCGCGAGATACCAGTGCGGCGAATTCGGATGTGCTCCTTCGAGAACGGAGCTGACCTCGGCCGCGTGTCGTAGCCCCCTGCCGAAGACACGCACCATTGCGGGCAGGCTCACGAGCCCGGAAATCCACGACTGCTTCCACCGCCCCGGCGGATCCCACAGAGTTGCCCCGCCGATCACGCCGTTGTCATCGGTGGCCACCTCGACACCGCCACCGGCGAAGTGGTGGTAACGAGCTTCTGCGGCAAACAGTTTCGTCAGGCGCTCAGCCCTGGAGTCCTCGTCCGGCAACATCCAGGCCATCAAAGGATCATCTTCGAACGCCTCGGCCAACACCGCCGACAGCGCCGGAATATCGGATCGGACAGCCGGCCGCACGTGTACACCCATGAGGCGAGAGTACCGCCGACTGTCCGAATCCCTGGACTTTGAACAGCGCTGTCCTTGAACCGATCAGACGAGCAAGCCCGCAATCCGCGGCGGAATCTGTTCGAGCGCATACGGCAAGCTCAGTACGGTGCTCCACGTCATGGCTTCGGCAGCAGCGTCTTCCAGAATGATCGCGCGGCCGTCCTTCACGACGTCGAGTTCCTGGTAGATCGGGGTCTTGTCCAATTCCGCCCGAAGCTTGTCGCCGTAGCCACCACCGGCGTACCAGACGAGTACGTCGACGTCCGCAAGCGAGAGTTGCTCGGTGCTGATCTCGGCGAAGTTACCCGTGATCTGATCGGTGACAGGCGGATTCACGAATCCGAGTTCAGTGAAGAACCTCACCTTGGGGTCTTCCGGTCCGTAGACCCCGAATTGCCCCGGCCCCTTCAACGCGCCGACCAGAACGGTCTTGCCGGCAAACGCCGGATTGGCCGTCTTCACGTCGGCGAACTTCTTGTCGACGCCGGCGATCAGCTCGGTGGCCTTTCCTTGCTGCCCCAGCGCTTCGCCGATGATGGTCGTCTGGTTCTGCCAGGGGATTCCGTAATCCGCGAACTCCTTCGGCTGCGCCACCGTCGGCGCAATGGCACTGAGTTTGTCGTACTGCGCCTGAGTAAGCCCGGAGTAGGTGCCGACAATCAGGTCGGGTGTCGTGGCAGCGACCTTCTCCATCTGAATGGTGGTGCCCGCGGTTCCGATGATCTCGGGAGTCGCCCCGTTCAACAACGGCTGCGCCCATGGCCACACACCGTAGGGGTAATCGCCGTACCAGTCGAAGGTTCCGACCAAAGTCCCACCGAGGGCGAGGATCGCATCTTGATCGTTGTATCCGACACTGACGATCCGCTGCGGATCCTCGGGCAGCTCGGTAGCCCCAAATTTGTGGGTGATCGATCCCGCAGAGTCCCCGCTGGGGGGCGTGTCCTCGTCGTTCGAACTGGAGCAGGCTGCGGCGAATGCCAGCAACGCTCCCGACGTGCCGATCAGAAATCCGCGCCGGGTCAGCCGACCTGCGTCCGTTCGATCCATGCTCTTACCCCTTAAGTCCGCTCGTTCGGTAGGTAAGGCTAGCCGATGAATGTCGCATTCCGGTGAGTTCGACCGGCCCATTCGATGGCAGTACCGCGCCGTTCGGGCCAGTATGGAGACATGACGCGCCAGGGCCCCTCGAAAGACATCGACGAATCGGATCTCGAAGTCACGCACCCCAAGGACTACGCCGCCGGAGTGCCGGCCGTTCTGGTGTCGCTGCAACGAGGAATCGAGCAGATGGGAGCCTTGCGGACCGCCCGAACGCTCACCAGGCTCAACCAGCGTCACGGCTTCGACTGCCCGGGGTGTGCGTGGCCGGAGACTCCCGGACATCGCAAGCCCGCCGAGTTCTGCGAGAACGGAGCGAAGGCCGTTGCCGAGGAAGCAACGCTTCGCACGGTCACGCCTGAATTCTTCGCGGAGCACTCGATCGCCGACCTCGAAGGCAAGACCGATTACTGGCTCGGCCAACAGGGCCGACTGACGCACCCGATGGTCCTGACCCCGGGAGCAACCCATTACCAGCCGATCGACTGGGACGGCGCGTACGCACTGATCGCCGAACATCTGAACGGCCTCGCGTCGCCGGACGAAGCAGTGTTCTACACCTCCGGTCGCACGTCCAACGAAGCAGCGTTTCTCTACCAGTTGATGATTCGTAGCTACGGCACCAACAACATGCCCGACTGTTCCAACATGTGTCACGAGTCGTCCGGAAGCGCACTGACCGAATCCATCGGCATCGGCAAAGGCTCGGTGACGGTTCCCGACCTCGAGAACGCCGATCTCATCCTCATCGCCGGACAGAATCCCGGCACCAACCACCCTCGAATGCTCTCGACACTCGAGAAGGCAAAGGGCAACGGCGCCAAGATCATTGCCATCAATCCCCTCCCCGAGGCGGGATTGCGACGGTTCAAGGACCCGCAGAAAGTCTCCGGCGTGATCGGGCACGGAGTCGACATCGCGGATGAGTTCCTGCAGATCCGGCTGGGCGGCGACATGGCGCTGTTCCAAGGTCTGGGGAAGCTGCTGCTCGAGCAGGAAGATCGCGCTCCCGGCACCGTGGTCGATCGCGCATTCGTCGACCGCTACTGCGCCGGTTGGGACGAATACGAGAAGCACATCCGCGCGGTCGATCTCGACACGGTACTCGAGGCGACGGGCCTGTCGATGGCGCAGCTCGAGGAAACGGCTGCCGCGCTTGCCCGATCCGAGCGAACCGTCACCTGCTGGGCCATGGGCATCACTCAGCACACACACGGAGTCGCCACCATCGAAGAAGCGGTCAACCTGCTGCTCATGCGTGGAATGATGGGCAAACCCGGTGCCGGGGTCTGTCCGGTGCGAGGACACTCCAATGTCCAGGGTGACCGCACGATGGGCATCTGGGAGAAGATGCCGGAAGAGTTCCTGTCCGCGCTCGACACCGAGTTCTCGATCTCGAGCCCTCGCAAGCACGGGTGGGACACCGTCGACGCGATCCGCGCGATGAATGCCGGCAAGGCAAGCTTCTTCATGGCGATGGGCGGCAACTTCATCCAGGCCAGCCCGGACACCGCAGCCACCGAAACCGCGCTGCGCCAATGCGAACTCACCGTTCAGGTTTCCACCAAACTGAACCGAAGCCACGTCGTTCACGGGCAGACCGCAATCATCCTCCCCACCCTCGGACGCACGGACCTCGACGTCCAGGCCGGCGGAAAGCAGCTTGTCTCCGTAGAAGATTCGATGTCCATGGTGCACCTGTCGCGCGGACGCCTCACGCCGGTCAGCCCCTACCTACGTAGCGAAGTCGCCATCATCTGCCAACTCGCCCGCGAACTACTCGGCAGCGATCACTCCGTCCGCTGGTCGGCCTTCGAGGGCAACTACGACCTGATTCGCGACTCCATCTCACGAGTGGTGCCCGGATGCGAAAACTACAACACCCGGGTTCGCCAGCCGGATGGATTCCAGCTCCCACACCCACCGCGTGACTCGCGTGAGTTCCGCACGCACACCGGCAAAGCCAACTTCGGTGTGAACGAACTTCACTGGATACCCACCCCGAGCGGGCGCCTGATACTGCAGACCATGCGCAGCCACGACCAGTACAACACCACGATCTACGGCCTCGACGACAGATACCGCGGTATCAAGGGCGGACGCAAGGTCATCCTCGTCAATGCCGAAGACATCACTGCACTCGGATTCCGCGACGGCGATCTCGTCGACATCGTGTCCGAGTGGACAACACCAGACGGAACACTCGAAGAGCGTCGGGTCACGGAATTCCGCATCGTCTCCTACGACACCCCCCGCGGCAATGCGGCGGCGTACTACCCCGAGACAAATCCGCTCGTTCCCCTCGAACACGTTGCAGCCAAGTCGAACACGCCGGTCTCGAAGGCCGTCACTGTTCGACTCGAAGCATCAGGCGCCTGAGATGGGACGGGTCACCGCACGAACACCGGTCGTTCGAATCTCGGGTGATCGGGTCGTCACGCGCCCCGACACGCTGGCCGTCGAAGAACCACTCGAAATGAGGGTTGGCGGTCAGGTGCTGGCCGTGACGATGCGAACACCAGGCAACGACGTCGACCTCGTCCACGGATTCCTTCTCAGCGAAGGCGTCATCGGTACCCGCGACGACGTGAGCGTCGTCCGGTACTGCGACGGCGTCGACGAAACCGGCGCGAACACATACAACGTCCTCGACATTTCGCTCGCTCCCGGAGTGCCGTTGCCCGATCACACCACCGATCGCAACACCGTCGTCAGTTCCGCGTGCGGCGTGTGCGGCAAGACGTCACTCGATGCCGTCCGAACCACCACGCGGCATCCCCTGGTCGGTGACACGACTTCCGTCACCTCCACCGTCCTGTCGGCCATGCCGGTCACGCTTCGGGAGAGCCAACGGATCTTCGAGCGCACCGGAGGCCTGCACGCAGCCGGATTGTTCACCGCCACCGGCGAACTCCTGGCGCTGCGCGAGGACGTCGGCCGGCACAACGCAGTCGACAAAGTGATCGGTTGGGCAATCACCGACGGCCGAGTGCCGCTCTACGACACGATCCTGATCGTCAGTGGGCGGGCGTCGTTCGAACTCGTCCAGAAGGCCGTCATGGCGGGCATTCCGATTCTGGGCGCAGTCTCCGCGCCGTCGTCATTGGCCGTGGAGTTGGCACAGGAATCGGGGTTGACCCTCGCCGGTTTCATCCGCGGCGATTCGATGAATATCTACTCGCACCCGCACCGAGTCGAGGTCACGTCTGATTCGCGCGCAACTGAGCCGACAGTCGCACAGCGGAGTTGACCTCCCCGTAGCCCTCGTATCCACCCACTCGCTGCACGACCTCGAAGAACAGGTCTCCCCCGACCGTCGGGGTGAACAGGTGGAAGAACTCACCGCGGGCGTCAGCGTCGTAAAGGATTCCGGCGCTGCGCATCCGGTCGAGCAGTTCTGAATTCAGGCCGAAACGTGCGTCCAGATCGTCGTAGTAGTTCGGGGAAATGGGTAGCGGAGCGAAGCCCCAGTCCTGCATGGACGCAGCGGCACCGAAGATGTTCTCACACGCGAAAGCGACGTGGCTGACGCCGCCGCGACGGACCGTCGGCAGCCCGCTTCGACTGCCCTCCACCATGTTCAGTGAGATCCGCAGGGTATGTCCGTCACCGTCCTGAACGAGCGTAAGTGCCTGGCTCCGCATGAGTCCGACCGAATCGGTGACGTCCTGCCCCTCGTGCGGTTGCATCTCGAACACGGACCGCAGGAGCAGCATGATGCCGTCCCAACTCTCGGCCGGAACTGCCAGTGCCACGTGGTCGATCCCGGTGAACACTGCGCCCTGTTCACGATTGCGCTCGGCGGGCAGCGGGTAGATCTCGAATGCCGATTCCCACGCTGCAGCGCTGCCGGGGCCACGAAGGTCGATCGATGTCGCATCGGTGACCTTCAAGCGTACGACGTCCGGTACCTCGGAGTTCTCGTCGCTCGAACCGGGCAACTGCACGCGCGTCGCCGGTACTTCGAGAGCCAGAGCGCGCTCTCCCCACACTTCGGGTTCGGTTGCCCTGATGCCGATCTGAGTGAGAACCGGCAGATCCGCGGGCAGCCCGGGCGCCGTCCACACCGTGCCCGCTGTCGCGTCGACGGCAACGGTGAGCGGTCCGTGCCGCCACAACTGCAAGTCGTGATCGTGGTGCCGTCCGACCAGATGAAAACCGACGCGAGAGAGCATCGAGTGCACCTGGTCCTGTTTAGCCGGACCCGCAGCGATTCGCAGAGACACGATCCCTTCGAGCGGGGTGCGCTCCGGGGCGGTGAACAGCGTGGGTCCACCGGCGGCAGGGTTCGCGGCGGCGACCTGTTCTTCCAGATGGAGGAGCGACCGATGAGCGTCGATTGCCGTCCGCTGGGTGTCCGCGCGGCGGAATACGTCGTTGAAGATCTCGAGCGACCACGGTCCGTCGTAACCGGTGGCGTAGACATGCTGAGCGAACGCACTGAGATCGAAGCTGCCCTGCCCCGGAAAGTTTCGGTGATGCCGGCTCCACTGGAGGATGTCCATCGCCAAGAACGGAGCGTCCGCCAACTGGAGGAAGAAGATCTTCTCGCCGGGAATCTCGCGAATTCCGGCGGGATCGTCACCGCGCGAGAGGATGTGAAAGCTGTCCAGACAGGTACCGAGCGAAGGATGGTCGACGCCCTCGACGATCTGCCACGCATGGCCGTACGTATTGACGTGGGCACCCCATGCGAGCGCCTCGTAGGCAACCTTCTTGCCGTGCTCGGACGCCAGTTCGGCGAGAGCTCCGAATTGCTCTGTCAACTGACCGTCATCGTGACTTGCGGTCGGCAGGGGCGAGGAGCACACCAGGAGCGTCTCGCACCCCAGTTGATCCATGAGCTCGAATTTGCGTTCCACTCGAACAAGATTCCGAGCAAATTGGGCCTCGTCCACCGTGTCGAAGTCACGGAATGGCTGATACAGATCGAGGGTCAAGCCCAGATCCGCAGCCCGCGTTCGCAATTCCTTCGGGGACCACGGCGAAGCAACAAAATCCGGCTCGAACACCTCGAAGCCGTCGAAGCCGGCAGCAGCGATGGCGTCGAGCTTCTCCTCGAGAGTCCCACTGAGCGATACCGTCGCGATCGACGTCCGGACCGGGGCACTCACAGCGCTGCCGCAGTCTGTTCGCCGTGCACGAGTTCCGTCATGTGCGCGAGCATCCGCTTACTGTCGGGCTCGATGCCCGTGAAGATCCGGAACGCGTCGACGGCCTGAAAGACAGTCATTCCGCCTCCGCTGAGCGTCGGGGCTCCGATCGACCTCGCTTGACGCAACAGCTCGGTCTCGAGCGGGCGGTAGACGATTTCCGCTACCCACAGATCTGGACGGAGCAGATCTGGCGAGAATGCCATTCCGGGATGAGCCGCCATTCCCATCGGAGTCGCGTGGATCAATCCGTTTGCGTTGCCGAGCACTTCGGCGAGGTCGCTCGTGTGCCGCGCCTCGACAACCTGCGCCGGAAACTGCTGCGCGAAGGTTTGTGCAAGTTCCTCCGCGCGAGGCAGGCTCGAATCGACCAACGTCAGTGTCCCGACACCGCGGGTGAGCGCTGCATAGGCAACCGCCGCACCGGCTCCGCCGGCACCGAGCTGCACGACGCGATCGAGCTGTGCTCCGGGAAGTCCGTCGTCGAAGTTGCGGCCGAAGCCCGACCAATCAGTGTTGTGTCCGATCGCCTTGCCGGAGTCGAAGAGGACCGTGTTCACCGCTCCGAGCCGGCTCGCATCCGGCGAGAGCTCGTCGAGGTGTTCGATCACCAACTGCTTGCACGGGTGAGTGATGTTGAGGCCGCGGAAGCCGAAACGTCTTGCATAGGTGAGAAGTTCACCGATGTCCGACGGCGCCATTCCCATCACGTCGAGATCGAGGATGCGGTAGACGTAAGGCAGGCCCTGTCTGCGCCCTTCTTCCTCGTGCATGATCGGAGTCAAGGAGGCTCCGATTCCGGTGCCGATCAGACCGCAGAGGATCGAATCACTCATCAGTTCTTCCCTTCTCGGATGCAGACGAATTCGACTGCGGCGCTGTATCCGTCGATTCCCAATCCACAGATGACGGCGTCGGCGATGCCGGAGACATACGAGTGGTGACGGAATTCTTCGCGACTGTGGATGTTGCTGATGTGCACCTCCACGACGGGGGCATCGAGTGTGACCAGAGCGTCGCGCAACGCAACGGAGGTGTGCGAGTACCCACCCGGATTGATGACGATGCCCGCGACATTTCCCCTGGCCTCGTGGACCCAATCGATCAGTTGGCCCTCGTGGTTCGACTGCTTTGCCTCGACCACCACTCCGAACTTCTCGGCCGCCGCTTCACAGCGGGAAACGACGTCGTCCAGGGTGTCTCTCCCGTAGAACTCCGGTTGGCGCTGGCCCAACAAATTCAAGTTGGGTCCGTTGAGGACCAGAACCGGTAGAGATGGAGTCATCAGGGGCACCTCGGGGTTGACGCTCGAAACTAATGTACGAACTAGTGAGTTAGTTCACTGGACGTTACTCCCCCGACGTGAACTCGACAAGCAAAGTCGACAAACTGCTGGCAGATAGAGTGAGCACATGGTTTCCGAGCAGTCAGTGAACTCTGTGGTGTCGAAGCCGGAGAAACGACGCCGAAACAGCGATCTGACCAGGGTGAACATCATCGCCGTCGCGACCGAGGAGTTTGCCGACAAAGGCTTCGCCGGCGCCCGGGTCGACGAGATCGCAACCAAGACGCATACCACCAAGCGCATGATCTACTACTACTTCACCGACAAGGAAGGGCTGTACAAGTCGGTACTCGAGCATGCGTACAGCGTCATTCGTGCGCAGGAACGTGAACTCGACCTCGAGGGATTGAACCCCACGGCAGCAGTCCGCGCTTTGGCCGAACTCACCTTCGACCACCACGAACAGCACCCGAATTTCATTCGGCTCGTGGCCAACGAGAACATGCTCCGCGGCGAGCACATCGAGAAATCCGAGTTACTCAGCGGCCTCGGCGCCCCTGCCGCCGACCTGGTCTCGCAGATCCTGCACGACGGGCAGCAGTCTGGGGCATTCCGCTCCGACGTCGATGCTCTCGATATTCACATGTTGATCAGCAGTTACTGCGTCTTTCGTATCGCCAATCGGTACACCTTCAAAGCGCTCTTCGACCGCGATCTGACCGACTCGACGCATCGTGAGCATCTTCGAACAATGCTCGGCGACATGGTTGTTGCGTTCCTGACCTCGAAGGCGCCGTCCTGACCTACCCCGAAGTCCGAAAAATCCCCCTACGGTGGTGAGTGGAACTCACAGCTGCCACCGGGAGGAATGACGTGACCGAGAATTACGTAGACGGGCTTTCACTCGAGGAGAAGGCGTCGTTGACGTCCGGCTCGGATTTCTGGCACAGCCAGTCCGTTGCCGGAATCGAATCGATACTCCTGACCGACGGTCCGCACGGAGTCCGGAAACAACCCGAGGGCGGCGACGCACTCGGACTCGGCCACAGCATTCCAGCGACATGTTTCCCACCGGCGGTCGGGTTGGGCTCGTCGTGGAACCTCGACCTCATCCGCCAGGTCGGTGAGGCTCTGGGCGACGAAGCCAAAGCCGAACAGGTCTCGGTCCTCCTCGGCCCAGGCATCAACATCAAACGGTCACCCTTGTGTGGCAGGAATTTCGAATACGTCTCCGAGGACCCATTCCTCTCCGGCCGCGTCGCGGCAGCGCTGATCACCGGCATCCAGTCTCGCGGCGTCGGAACCTCGCTCAAGCACTTCGCTGCCAACAACCAAGAACACGACCGGATGAGAGTCAGTGCCGACGTCGACGAACGGACGCTGCGCGAGATCTATCTGGCCGGCTTCGAATACGCCGTCAAGACCGCGGCCCCGACGACGGTCATGTGCTCGTACAACAAGATCAACGGTGTGTACTCGAGCCAGAACCATTGGCTGCTCACCGAGGTACTCCGCGAACAGTGGGGCTTCGACGGCCTCGTCGTTTCGGACTGGGGAGCGGTCAACGACCGCGTGGCGGCACTCGCCGCGGGCCTCGACCTGGAAATGCCGCCGACCGGAACCGATACCCAGATCGTCGACGCCGTGCGCGGCGGCGACCTGGACGAATCAGTGCTCACCACTGCCGCCGAGCGCCTGTCGACGCTGGTGAAACGCACCGCCGCCGCGCGCACCGAGGGCCACACGTACGACGTCGAGCGTCACCACGAACTGGCACGGACCGCTGCAGCGGAGTCCGCTGTCTTGCTGGCCAACGACGGAGAACTACTGCCGCTGACCCCCGGCGGGCAAACTGTCGCGGTGATCGGCGAATTCGCGTGCAGCCCGCGGTACCAGGGGGCCGGCAGTTCACAGGTGGTTCCAACCAAGCTCGACAATGCCTTGGACGCGATCCTCGACCTCGAAGGCGCCGACCGCGTCACTTTTGCACCGGGCTTCACCTTCGACGGCACTCCGGCCGACGACATGGTCACCGAGGCTGTCGACGCTGCGCGCCGCGCTGACGTCGCCGTGCTGTTCCTCGGACTACCGTCCGCCACAGAATCCGAAGGATTCGACCGAACCGACATCGAACTGCCGGCTGACCAGATCGCCCTGCTGGAAGCGGTCCACGGCGCGAACCCGAACACGGTCGTCGTGCTCGCCAACGGCGGTGTGGTTTCGATCGAGCCTTGGAAGGATCATGCCGCCGCAATCCTCGAGGGCTGGCTACTCGGCCAGGCGGGCGGCTCGGCGATTGCCGATCTTCTGTTCGGCATCACGAATCCGTCCGGCCGCCTCACGGAGACCATTCCGCTTCGCCTCCAAGACAATCCGTCGTATCTGCATTTCCCGGGATCACAGCAGCACGTCCGCTACGGCGAAGGCCTGTACGTGGGATACCGCTACTACGACTCCGCGCTGCGCGAAGTGGCGTACCCGTTCGGGTTCGGGCTGAGCTACACCACCTTCGACATCACCGATACCTCCGTCGAGGCCGGTGAGAACTCCGCCGAAGTGACCGTCACCGTGCGCAACAGCGGCGACCGATCGGGCAGCACCGTCGTTCAGGTCTACGTCCACGACTCCTCGGCAAGCATCGATCGACCCGCGCAGGAATTGAAGGGCTTCGCCAAGGTCCACCTCGACCCCGACGAATCCGCGACTGTGACCATCACGCTCGACACGAGGGCATTTGCCTATTGGTCCGTCGCGGCGCAGGACTGGGCGATCGAACCTGGCGACTACGAGATCCGCGTCGGCTTTTCGTCTCGGGACATCGCAACCACCGACACGATCACCCTGGCCGGGAACGTCGGCGTCGGCACGCTCGACGCCATGTCGACCATCGGCGAATGGCTCGCCCATCCCGTCGGCAGCGCAGTTCTCGGCGCCGCCATGGCTGCCGCAGCGGGCGACGGTGCACAGGCGGTCAGCCCCGAGATGATGGCACTCGCAGGCTCGATGCCGCTCGGAAAACTCGCCACCTTCGGCCTCGGCATCACCGAGGAACAGGTGGCGCAGTTGGTGGCGGCCGCCGCGCAGCCAGGCTCCTGACCGCCTGAACTGCGGTTTCGACGTGCGAAGAGTTCGCCGGTAGATTTTTATGAACTATTTGGTTAATAATCTTGTGTAGTCGCTGTGGCGTCGGTTACATTCCTTGTATCGCTCTCCGCACAGACGTTCTCGATACGAACACCCTCGACGAACACCATCGGCGGATGTAGAGCCTCCACGACGCTTCCACCCAGGAGATGAGCATGTCAGCTAGCACGGTTACACCGTCCGGCCCCGAGGCGGGATCCTTGGCCAGGCCGGACACGACCAAGGTCAAGCGCGCCGCAACGTCGTCGTTTCTCGGCAGCATGCTCGAGTACTACGACTTCTACATCTACGCCTCCGCCGCTGCACTCATCTTCCCCACCGTGTTCTTCCCGGACAGCGGACATGCGGCACTGCTTTCGCTGGCCACCTTCGGTGTCGCGTACGTCGCGCGTCCCCTCGGCGCTGTAGTCCTCGGCCATTTCGGTGACCGCGTCGGCCGCAAGAAGATCATGCTGCTCACGCTCATCATGATGGGCGCAGCAACATTCCTCATCGGATGTATTCCCAGCGCGGATTCGATCGGAGTTCTTGCACCGATACTGCTGGTCCTGATGAGAATCGCTCAGGGCATCTCCGCCGCTGGTGAACAGAGTGGCGCCAGCTCACTGACTCTCGAACATGCTCCCGAAGGTCGACGGGCATTCTTCTGCAGCTGGACCCTCAACGGCACCCAGGCCGGCTTCATCCTCGCCAGCCTCGTCTTCCTGCCCATCGCCGCACTCCCCGACGACATCCTCTACACGTGGGGCTGGCGAATCCCGTTCTGGGGCAGCCTGATCGTTCTCGTGGCTGCATACATCATGCGTCTCAAGCTCGAAGAGCCGGAAGAGTTCACCGAGCAGCAGGAGTCGAAGGCCGTCGCCAAATTGCCTGTTGCCGATCTCCTTCGCACCCACAGCGCAAATCTGATTCGCGTGATCTGCTGCGCTTTCATCGCCGTCGTCTCGACCATCTTCTCCGTCTTCGGACTCGCCTTCGCGACCACCGAGGAAGTGGGGATCCCGAAGTCGACCATGCTCTGGGTGGCCATCGCAGCCAACGCCGTGGCCTTGCTCAGCCAGCCCGCCTGGGCGATTCTCTCCGACCGGATCGGTCGCAGGCCGCTGTTCATCGGTGGCGCCCTCGGTAGCGCGGTGTTCATCTACGTGTACTTCGGCGCAATCGCCAGCGGCAACGTCCCGCTGATCTTCCTGGCCGCAATCGGATTGATGTCCGTCTTCTACGCTGCCCCGAATGCCATCTGGCCGTCGTTCTACTCCGAAATGTTCAACACCAAGGTCCGCTACTCCGGCATCGCGATCGGCACCCAGGTCGGCTTCGCCCTCGCAGGCTTTGCGCCCGCCATCGGCAACGCCCTCATGGGCGGGGACAAGACACACTGGATGCCCGTTGCCATTCTGACATCGGTGGCCTGCGTCATCTGCGCGATCTCCGCGTTCACCGCCAAGGAGACGTTCCGCACTCCCCTCAAGGAACTCGGCAACCCGATCTAGCCGAACACCCCCAGACACCCTGCACGAACCACTGTGTTGCACGAACGACTGTGGCCCGGTATCTCTCGCGAGAGATACCGGGCCACAGTCGTTTTGAAGTTTCTACGCCGTCTTGTCGCGACGCTCGCCACGCTCCGGCTTACGCGGAACGATGGTCGGAAGTACGTTGTCGTTGACGGTCTCCGCGGTGACGACCACCTTTTCGACGTCGTCACGGCTGGGGATGTCGTACATCACCGGAAGAAGAACCTCTTCCATGATGGCGCGCAGGCCACGAGCGCCGGTTCCACGCAAGATCGCCTGATCGGCGATAGCGTCGAGCGCTTCTTCGGTGAACTCGAGTTCGACGCCGTCCATGTCGAAGAGACGACGGTACTGCTTGACGAGAGCGTTCTTGGGCTCCGACAAGATCTGAACGAGCGATTCCTTGTCGAGGTTGGTCACCGACGCGATCATCGGCAAACGGCCGATGAACTCGGGAATCAGACCGAACTTGATCAAATCCTCCGGCATGACCTCGGCGAAACGATCGACCGTATCCAGTTCGGCCTTCGACCGAACCTCGGCGCCGAAACCGATACCGCGCTTGCCGACACGATCGGAGACGATCCGCTCGAGACCAGCGAAAGCACCCGCGACGATGAACAGCACGTTCGTGGTGTCGATCTGAATGAATTCCTGGTGCGGATGCTTGCGACCACCCTGCGGCGGGACGCTCGCCTGCGTACCTTCGAGGATCTTCAGCAACGCCTGCTGAACACCTTCGCCGGAGACGTCACGCGTGATCGACGGGTTCTCGCTCTTGCGAGCGATCTTGTCGACCTCGTCGATGTAGATGATTCCGGTCTCGGCGCGCTTGACGTCGTAGTCGGCAGCCTGAATCAGCTTGAGCAGAATGTTCTCGACGTCCTCACCGACGTAGCCGGCCTCGGTCAACGCCGTCGCATCGGCGATGGCGAACGGGACGTTGAGCATCTTCGCGAGAGTCTGAGCGAGGTACGTCTTGCCACAGCCAGTGGGGCCGAGCATCAAGATGTTGGATTTCGCGAGCTCAACCGTCTCACCCCGCGCATCACGGCCCTTGTCTCCGGCCTGAATGCGCTTGTAGTGGTTGTAGACGGCCACGGCCAGCGTCCGCTTGGCGGAATCCTGACCGATGACGTAGTTCTCGAGGAATTCTCGGATCTCCGCAGGCTTGGGAAGCTCGTCGAGCTTGACCTCGCTCGACTCGGCCAATTCCTCTTCGATGATCTCGTTGCAGAGGTCGATGCACTCGTCGCAGATGTACACCCCGGGTCCTGCAATGAGCTTTTTGACCTGCTTCTGACTCTTGCCGCAGAAAGAGCACTTGAGCAGATCCCCGCCGTCGCCGATGCGTGCCATCTCGTGAGGTCCCTACTTTCCATCATGTACGTGCACTCGCCGCCACTCGATCGGTCGAGACGCTCCGCAGTACTCGGTATCAGATCAGAAGTTGTCAGATCAGAAGTTGTCGGATCAGACAAACTGATCAACAAACTGATCGAACAAATCTGGTCGAACAATCGCAGAACGCCGGTCGAGAACCAGCCCGTGAAGTGACGGTACCCGCAGATCCCGAACGGGGTCGACCTGTTCTCGGCGTTTCGCCTGCGGATAAAAAAGAAAAGAGTCGAGATTTCAGCCTGGCGAGCGCTCCACCAGGCACTTCTCGACGTGTCCGCCTCGTGTCGGGAATCGGAATACAGATCCTCGACACGAGGCGGAAATCGACTACTTCTGTGCGCTGAGCTTCCGGTAAGCCAGCACGTCGTCGATGATGCCGTACTCCTTGGCCTGCTCGGCCGTGAGGATCTTGTCGCGATCGGTGTCGACGCGGATGGTCTCCGGATCCTTGCCCGTGTGCAGCGACAGCGTGCTCTCCATGAGTCGACGCATACGCTCGATTTCCGCAGCCTGGATCTCCAGATCGGAAACCTGACCCTGGATGCCGCCCGTGGCCGGCTGGTGAATCAGAATGCGCGAGTTGGGGAGCGCGAAGCGCTTGCCCGGCGTACCACCGGCGAGAAGGACAGCAGCTGCCGAAGCAGCCTGACCGAGGCAGACGGTGGAGATGTCGGCACGGACGTACTGCATCGTGTCGTAGATCGCCATCAGCGCGGTGAACGAACCACCGGGCGAGTTGATGTACATGGTGATGTCGCGGTCCGGATCCTGCGATTCGAGAACCAGCAACTGTGCCATGAGGTCGTTGGCGGAGACGTCGTCGACCTGCGAGCCGAGGAAGATGATGCGCTCCTCGAACAGCTTGTTGTACGGGTCGGACGTCTTGACGCCGTAGCTGGTCTGCTCCGTGAACTGGGGCAGGATGTAACGCGATTGGGGGCCCGACGGCGCCTGGCCGCCCAGCGAGTTAGCTCCGAAAAGATTGGTCATCAGTTCTCCAAAGTATGAATTGGGCAGCGAAAGGATGGACGAACCGGCTCAGTTGCCGGTGCCGCCGGCCTGATTCGCACGGGAGACGACGTGGTCGACGAAGCCGTACTCGAGAGCTTCCTTCGCCGTGAACCAACGGTCACGGTCGGAGTCCGCGGTGATCTGCTCGACCGTCTGGCCGGTGTGCTGAGCGATCAGCTCGGCCATTTCGCGCTTGGTGTGCTTGAACTGCTCGGCCATGATCGCGATGTCACTGGCGGAACCACCGATACCGGCGGACGGCTGGTGCATCATGATGCGGGCGTGAGGCAGTGCGTAACGCTTGCCCTTGGTGCCTGCCGAGAGCAGGAACTGACCCATCGACGCCGCAAGGCCCATACCGAAGGTGGCGATGTCGCACTCGGCGAACTGCATCGTGTCGAAGATCGCCATACCTGCGGTGACAGATCCACCGGGCGAGTTGATGTAGAGCGAGATGTCTCGCGTCGGGTCCTCGGCCGAGAGCAGCAGGATCTGCGCGCACAGCTTGTTGGCGATGTCGTCGTCGACCTGGGTACCGAGGAAAATGATGCGCTCTCGCAGCAAGCGCTCGTACACCGAGTCGCTGAGGTTCAACCCAGCGGTCGCTGAAGTCATGGCGGGACTCTGCAAAGTCTCCAGGTGATTGGAAGTCACGGTACCTGCCTTCTATGTGGATCTACTTGTGCGGTGGATCGTCTATGCGAAACACTTCTACTGACACAGACAGTAACGAAGTAGGGCGGCACCGGAGTCCCGGTGCCGCCCTACTTCGCTCAAAGCGGAAAACTCAGTGCAGTCGATCGTGGTGAAAACACCCGTCCGCCTGCGTTTTTACTTGTCTTCGCTCTCGGCGGAATCAGACGCATCCGCTTCGGTTTCGTCCTCGCTGCTGCCGAACAGTTCAGCGGTGTCGACAACGGCGCCGGAGGTGTCCTTGACACCGGCCGACTCGACGACGGACGCGAGAGCCTTGCCACGACGGACGTCTGCGAAGACGGCGCCGAGCTGGTTGGCCTGCTGGATCTGCTGGATGAACTGCTCAGGAGCCATGCCGTAACGCTGCGCCTGGAACAGGATGCGCTCGGTGAGCTCGTCCTGACCGACGGTGACGTTGCCCGCATCGGCGATCGAGTCGAGCAAGAGCTGCGTCTTGACGGAGCGCTCAGCGGCTTCCTGGGCATCCTTGTCGAATTCTTCGCGGCTGCTGCCCTGCTCTTCGAGGAGCTTGTTCAGTGCCTCTTCGTCGTGATCGAGACCGTGAACGGCGTCATGCAGTGCAGCATCGACCTCAGCCTTGACGACGGCTTCCGGCAACGGAACCTCGACCGTCTCGAGCAGCTGCTCGAGAACCTTGTCGCGGATCTGACCGGCCTGCTCGACCTTGCGGACGCGTGCGACGCGCTCGCGGAGGTCAGCCTTCAGTTCTTCCAGGGTGTCGAACTCGCTGGCGAGCTGAGCGAACTCGTCGTCCTCAGCCGGAAGCTCGCGCTCCTTGACCGTCTGCACGGTCACGGTGACAACAGCTTCCTTGCCCGCGTACTCGCCGGCGACCAGCGTCGACGTGAAGTCCTTGGACTCCCCCGCCTTGAGGCCGATGATGGCTTCGTCGAGGCCCTCGATGAGCTGGCCCGATCCGACCTCGTGCGACAGTCCGCTAGCGGTTGCCTCGGCAACGTTCTCGCCGTCGACGGTGGCCGACAGGTCGATGGAGACGAAGTCGCCGTCCTCGACTGCGCGGTCGACGCCGGTGAGGGTGCCGAAACGCTGACGCAGCGAAAGCAACTGCTCTTCGATGGCTTCGTCGGTGATCTCGATCGGATCGACCTCGACGTTGATGGAGCTGAAGTCAGGGAGCTCGATCTCGGGGCGCACGTCGACCTCGGCGGTGAACTCGAGGAGCTCGCCGTCTTCGATCTTGGTGACCTCGATCTCGGGCTGGCCGATGGCCTTCACGCCGGCGCTGGTGACAGCCTCGGAGTAACGCGACGGCAGAGCGTCGTTGACGACCTGCTCGAGCACAGCGCCGCGACCGACACGTGCTTCGAGGAGGCGAGCCGGAGCCTTGCCGGGACGGAAGCCGGGGAGACGAATCTGCTGCGCGAGGGCCTTGTAGGCCTTGTCGAAATCAGACTTGAGTTCCGCGAAGGGCACCTCAACGTTGATACGGACTCGCGTCGGGCTGAGCTGCTCGACGGTGCTCTTCACGAAACTTCGCTCCTTCGTCTGGTCTTGCTCACAACTTGTGTTGAATCGGTACTGCTGTCTGGCGCGGCACTTCACTCCCGGACTTACTGGAGGTGAAGTGCCATGTACGTACTTGTCGGGATGACAGGATTTGAACCTGCGACCCTCCGCTCCCAAAGCGGATGCGCTACCAAGCTGCGCTACATCCCGTTTCCGATCACATGAAACACACGATACGGCCATCCGAGGCCACAAAGACAGCGGGCCACAAAGGCAGCCACCATCGGTGACCGCGCACAACCCTATCGCGCTCACTACTCTCTCACGAACCCGACCGTCGTTTGTACACGGCCCGCCTGTCCGACCCCGTCAGTATGTCATCCGACCGCCGCCACATACAGCCTTGGCTGAACGAAACGTGATGACAGCCGGAATTAGAAGCCGGGCCGCAAGGCAAGACACCCCGACTCGCCGGGCATTTCGGCAATTCCCCAGGTGAACGACGGTATCGAACTTCTCCAACCCCCCGATTATGAAATCCGGTGGGGCATTGGGTACAGTTTCGTATCGCAGACGACGAACACGGCGATCCCGAGTTGTCGTATGCACGGGGATGTAGCTCAATGGTAGAGCCTCAGTCTTCCAAACTGATCACGCGGGTTCGATTCCCGTCATCCCCTCCATGAGGAGGGAAACTCCACAAAAATCCGCATCGGCCTGGCCGGTGCGGATTTTTTGTGTTCAGACTTTGTGCACTCAGGCCACTCCCCTGTGGTCCGTATCCTGGAGTTGTCCGGATCGATTCTGCTCGGGAGGCCACTCGTGACCACGATTCTTCTCATACTCGTCGTTCTGGCCGTAGTCGTATTTCTGGTCATGAAAAGCCAGCAACGCGGTTCCGGCCACAGCGCAACACAACTCGACGACGCGAAAGCCGATGCCAGGCAGGCGATCGAACGCCTCGGCGGTCAGGTCTACAACCTGACCGGCAGTGACGACGCGTCGCGCCAAGCCCTCGCCGACGCGGCCGAACGGTACAACGCCGCAGGCTCGCAGATCGATCAAGCCGCAACGCCGGTGCAGGCACGTCTCGCGAAACAGACTGCGCTGGAAGGGCTTTACTACATCCGCGCGGCGCGGGTGGCAATGGGCATGGATCCGGGACCGGAAGTTCCTTCCATCGACGGACAGAAGGCTGCGGGTTCGGTCACCGAAGACCGTGAGGTCGAATTCGAGGGCCGCAAGGTCGCGGCATCACCCAATCCGTCGTCGCACACACCCAACTACTACCCCGGTGGCCGAGTCGCCGGACGCCCGGTCCCGGCCGGCTGGTACTCCGAACCCTGGTGGAAGCCTGCCCTCGTCGCCGGTGCCTGGGGTCTGGGTTCGATGATGCTGTTCTCGACCATGTTCTCCGGCATGGCCGGGGTTCCTTACGGCGCAGAAGCTTTCGCACAGGGTGGCGATACGGGAGCCGGCGACTCGGGAGATCAGGGTGACTCGGGAGATCAGGGTATGGACGCCGGTGACTCCGGCGCGGAACAAGGAAGTGTCGACAACACCGATTTCACCGCAGACGGTGGAGGCAGCGACTACGGGGACTTCGGAGGCGGCGATTTCGGCGGCGGAGACTTCGGCGGCTTCGACTTCTAAACCGACTGGCACACCGGGCACCAGAACAGGTTTCGCGCCTCCATGACGGAATGCAGGATCGGTGTGCCGCACACGCGGCACGGCGATCCTGCTCTTCGGTAAACGTAAGTCCGCGGACGATCCTTCGCGTACGCCGGATCACCGTTGTCGTGCTCGGCGCGAACGACGTGCATCTTCCCGCGCCTGACACCAACCTTCATCAATTCGACAAGATCTGCCCACATGGCAGTCCATTCGTCGTGAGAGATGAGATTCCCCGGTCGTTCAGGGCTGATTCCGTGACGAAAGAGAAGTTCGGCGCGATAGACGTTGCCGACACCCGCCAGGACCGCTTGATCCATGAGCAGCGCGCCGATCACCTTCTTGGACTTGGAGATTCGCACCCATGCCTGGTGTGGTTCCGCGCCGCGGCGCAGTGGGTCCGGCCCGAGTCTGGCCTCGATCGCGGCGACCTGAGGCGGCAGTAGGACTTCGCAGGCGGTGGGACCACGAAGGTCGGTGCCGAAATCGGCACCGACCATTCGCATCCGGACCTGGCCTACCGGTTCTTCCATCGGCAGGGCGGAGTCGGTGAACTTTCCGTACAGCCCGAGGTGTACGTGAACTGTCAATCCGTTGTCATAGGTGTGCCAGAGGTGCTTCCCCCAGGCATCCGAGGACGTGAGTACGTGTCCGTCCACCAGACGCGCGTCCTCGGCGAATCTGCCTTGCGGGCTGAGGACGCGGACCGGTGAACCGACGAACTTGCGTGCATGCAACCGTGCCAGTCGATGCAGGGTATGACCTTCAGGCACGGAACAACTTTCGGATCAGGCTTGCGGCAGAGCCGGTGCGACGCCGGTCTTCTCGTACTCGGACAAGATGTCGATACGACGCTGATGACGCTCTTCACCCGACCATGCGGTGGCGAGGAAAGCATCGACGATGGCGAGTGATTCCTCGAGGGAATGCATACGTCCACCGATGCCGATCAGCTGAGCGTTGTTGTGCTCGCGGGCCAGCTTCGCCGTTTCGACGCTCCAAGCGAGAGCGCACCGTGCGCCGGGAACCTTGTTCGCGGCGATCTGCTCACCGTTGCCACTGCCACCCAGGACGATTCCCAGGCTGCCCTCGTCGGCAACGACGCGCTTTGCGGCTTCGATGCAGAATGCCGGGTAGTCGTCCACGGCGTCGTACTCGTGAGCACCACAGTCGATGGCCTCGTGGCCGTTCGCTTTGAGGTGTTCGATGATCTCGTTCTTACGTTCGAATCCGGCATGGTCGGCACCCAGGTATACGCGCATGGCGACAATTCTCTCAGGCCCGACCAGCCGGGCGCACCCGGGTCGACGTCACACTTTCAGGAACACGCATCGCCGCACGAGCGCACCTATCGTGGTGCCCATGTACCCCGTCAACGGCCAGGCCGCTGCACCCGCCGTTCGTGTGTCACCAGGCAGTGACGCGGTTCGCCACCCGTGGGAAATTCCGCTACTCGTGCTCGCCGTTCTGACGACAGTCGTCACCTATGTGGTGGCGATCGTTCTGATCGCTGCGGGTGATCTGTCGACGTGGATCCTCGTGGTGCTCGCGGCTCCGATCCTGCTGTTCCTCGCGCGAGGTCAGCTGTACGGATCGCAGCAGGTCAACGGAATCAAGATGACGCCTTCGCAATTTCCGGAGGGGTATCAGTTGGTTGCCGAGGCCGCGGCACGGTTCGGCATGAAAACTCCGCCGGATGCCTACGTCGTGCTGGGGAACGGACGGATCAACGCATTTGCGTCAGGGCACGGATTTCGGCGTTTCGTCGTCGTCTACAGCGACCTGTTCGAGGTCGGTGGGCAGGCCCGCGAGCCCGATGCGCTCGCATTCATCATCGGTCACGAGGTCGGCCACATCGCTGCTGGGCATGCGTCGTACTGGCGCCAGTGGGGACAGTTCGCGTCGAACTACATTCCGGTGATCGGATCTTCGCTGTCGCGTTCCATGGAGTACACGGCAGACAACTTCGGTTTTCACATGCGCCCACAGGGAGCACCGGGCGCCATGGGTGTCCTCGGCGCCGGAAAGTATCTCGTGGGTCTGGTCGGATTCGACGAACTCGCCGATCGCGCGACACTCGAATCCGGTTTCTTCCCGTGGTTCGTCAACATCTTGTCGTCGCATCCGGTGCTGACCTGGCGTGCGGCCGCGCTTCGCAACCGCACGCACTCAGGGCATCTGTTCTTCCGGCCCGGTCAGCTCTACCGAAATCCGGCGCTCACTACCGCTCAGTCGAACTGAGGATCCTCGTTGCGGGTCCGCTTGAGCTCGAAGAAGTGCGGGTAGCCGGCCAGCGCGACGGCGCCGTCCCACACCTTGCCTGCATCCTCGCCGCGCGGGATACGTGACAGCACGGGACCGAAGAACGCCACGCCGTTGACATGGATCGTCGGGGTTCCGACGTCGGGTCCGACGGCGTCCATGCCCTTGTGGTGGCTCTCACGCAGTGCCTCGTCGTACTTGTCGGTGTCGGCAGCCTCGGCCAGTTCGGGCGGCAGTCCGACCTCGGCGAGCGACGACTTGATGACGTCGGCGAAGTCCTTGTTGCCCTCGTTGTGAATCTTCGTACCCATGGCCGTGTACAGCGGCAGCAGGATCTCGTCACCCTTCAGCTGCGCTGCCGCGATAGCGACGCGGACCGGGCCCCAGGCCTTGGTCATCATCTCGCGATACTCGTCGGGGAGGTCGCGGCCCTCGTTGAGAACCGCAAGGCTCATCACGTGGAACTTGGCCTCGATGTCGCGTACCTGCTGGGCCTCGAGAATCCAGCGCGAGGTGATCCAGCACCACGGGCAGAGCGGGTCGAACCAGAAGTCAGCAGTGTCCGTGGTCTTACTCGAGGTTGCGCTCACGAAGAAACTCCCTATCAGTTCATGTCGGTCAGGTTCTATCAGTTCAGGGACATACTCCCGTTCTGCCAACAATCATGAACCCGCAATCCTTCCCGCGCTTTCCCCCGAACCACCTTCCGATCGCAGTAGTGTCGAAAAGAAACGAGTACGAAGGAGTGGTTCAGTAATGAGCACCAACCGGAGATTCGTGATCGTCGGCGGCGGGCTCGCGGGCGCAAAGATCGCAGAAGCCCTGCGTGACAGAGATTTCGACGGTGAGATCACCGTATTGAGCGAAGAAGACCACCTTCCGTACGAGCGGCCGCCGCTGTCGAAAGAGTTCTTCGCAGGCAAGAAGACACTCCCCGAATTCACCGTCCACGACGGCGAGTGGTTCCGCGACCATCACATCGATCTTCGTCCGGGAACGACGGCAACGGCCATCGACCCCGCTGCGCACACCGTGTCACTTCCGGACGGTTCCACGATCAGCTACGACAAGCTCGCCTTGGCCACCGGCTCACGTTCGCGGCGCCTCGACATCCCGGGGTCCGACGCCGAGGGCGTTCACTACGTGCGAACAGTCGATCAAGCCGCTGCGCTACTGCGCACCCTGGCCGCCGACAAGAAACTCGTCGTGATCGGTGCCGGCTGGATCGGTCTCGAAATTGCCGCGTCGGCTCGCGGTTTCGACGTCGACGTCACCGTGCTCGAACATGCCGGCCTTCCGCTCGAATCGACCCTGGGCCCGGAAATGGGTGAGGTCTTCGCCGCTCTGCACCGCCAGAACGGCGTCGACTTGCGCACCGGCACGGACGTCAGCGCAATCTCTGTCGACGGCGATCACGCCGCCGGCGTCACTTTGAGCGACGGCACCGTGATTCCGGCCGACGCCGTGTTGATTGCTGTCGGCGCGTTGCCGAACACCGAGTTGGCGTCGGAGGCGGGTATCGACGTCGACAACGGAGTTCTCGTCGACGCCGGTCTGCAGAGCAGCGACCCCGACGTCGTTGCAGTAGGCGACATCGCGGCCGCACAGCATCCGATTCTGAATGCACGAATTCGGGTGGAGCACTGGGCAAACGCACTCAACCAACCCGAGACGGCCGCAGACACCATGTTGGGTCGGCCCGCCGAGTACGTGCGCATGCCGTATTTCTTCACCGATCAGTACGACCTCGGGATGGAATACGTGGGTCACGCGCCGCACGGCGGCTACTCCCGTGTCGTCACTCGCGGCGACGTCGACAAGCGCGAGTTCCTGGCCTTCTGGCTCGATTCCGCGAACAAGGTGCTCGCCGGCATGAACGTGAACATCTGGGATGCCGGTGACGCCATCAAGGAATTGGTCGCCTCTTCGCGTCCTGTCGATCCGGAGCGGCTGGCCGATCCGGAGATTCCGCTGGCAGAAGTGTCCGCTTGAGTAAAGCCGTTCTCTTCGTGATGGGATGGACGTAATAGATCCGCACCATCTACGAGGAGATCTTTGTGGTCGCACCGAACCTGACACGCGAAACCGCAGCGCAACGGTCAGCAATCCTGACCGTCGAGAACTATCTGATCGAACTCGATCTCACCGACGGCAACGACGCACCCGGCGAGGAGACGTTCTCTTCGAAGACCACCGTCACGTTCACGGCTACGGCCGGAGCAAGCAGCTTCATCGACATCGTCGCGGCCCGAGTCCATTCCGCGGTCCTCAACGGCACCGCACTCGACGTCTCCGACTACGACGAGTCGACGGGCATCAGCCTTCCCGACCTCGCTGCCGACAACGAGTTGGTCATCGAGGCCGATTGCATCTACTCCCACACCGGCGAGGGACTGCACCGATTCGTCGACCCGACCGATGACGCCGTCTACCTCTACTCACAGTTCGAGACGGCTGACGCCAAGCGCATGTTCGCGTGCTTCGATCAGCCCGATCTGAAGGCCACGTTCGACATCCACGTCACCGCTCCCACGTCGTGGAAGGTCATCTCCAACTCCGCGGTCGTCGAGACCCTTGCCGCCGATCCCGGCAAGCACGTCTTCCGGACCACCCCGAAGATGAGCACGTACCTGGTGGCGCTCATCGCCGGTCCCTACGCGCAGTGGACCGACAACTACTCCGACGAGCACGGCGACATCCCGCTCGGAATCTTCTGCCGCGCTTCGCTGGCCGAGTTCATGGACGAGGAGCGGCTCTTCACCGAGACCAAGCAGGGATTCGACTTCTACCACCGCAACTTCGGTGTTCCCTATGCCTTCGGCAAGTACGACCAGCTCTTCGTCCCCGAATTCAATGCGGGCGCGATGGAGAATGCCGGCGCCGTGACATTCCTCGAGGACTACGTCTTCCGGTCCAAGGTGACCCGCTACTCGTACGAGCGTCGTGCCGAGACGGTACTGCACGAAATGGCGCACATGTGGTTCGGCGACCTCGTCACGATGGCGTGGTGGGACGACCTGTGGCTCAACGAGTCGTTCGCGACCTTCGCTTCGGTCCTGTGCCAGACCGAGGCCACGGAGTACACGAACGCCTGGACGACGTTCGCCAACGTCGAGAAGTCGTGGGCATACCGCCAGGATCAGTTGCCGTCGACGCACCCGATTGCCGCGGACATTCCGGACCTGGCTGCCGTCGAGGTCAACTTCGACGGCATCACCTACGCGAAGGGCGCCAGCGTCCTCAAGCAGTTGGTCGCATACGTCGGACTCGAGCCGTTCCTCGCCGGACTGCGTGAGTACTTCCGTGAGCATGCATTCGGAAACGCAACATTCGACGATCTGCTGGGCTCACTCGAAAAGTCCTCGGGCCGTGACCTTTCCGACTGGGGTCGACAGTGGCTCAAGACCACCGGTTTGAACATCCTGCGCCCCGACTTCGATGTCGACGCAGACGGAAAGTTCACCCGCTTCGCCGTCCTGCAGGACGGTGCGGCACCAGGCGCCGGCGAGCGGCGAATCCACCGGATCGCCATCGGCATCTACGACGACGTCGACGGCAAGTTGGTACGAAGCCATCGCGTCGAACTCGACCTCGATGCCGTGGAAAGCACGGATGTCCCCGAACTTGTCGGCGTCGCCCGCGGTGCACTCGTGTTGGTCAACGACGACGATCTCACCTACGGCTCCGTGCGACTCGATCCCGAATCTTTGGCGACGGCGATCGAGCGGGTCGGCGACATCACCGACTCACTCCCCCGCACCCTGGTCTGGTCGGCGGCGTGGGAAATGACCCGTCAGGCCGAACTGAAGGCGCGCGACTTCGTCGCACTGGTCGAGCGCGGCATCAGTTCGGAGACCGAAGTCGGTGTGGTGCAACGTCTCTTGCTCCAAGCCCAAACCGCCATCGGCTCCTACGCAGATCCGGCCTGGGCCGAGGCCGAAGGCGCGGCGAGCTTCGCCAATCGGTTGCTCGAACTCGCACGTGAGGCAGAGGCCGGGTCCGACCACCAGCTGGCATTCGTCAACGCACTCACCGGTGCAGCACTCTCCCCGTGGCACACCGAGGTACTGCGCGAATTGCTCGACGCCGATCCCTCCACCGTCGGGCTCGACGGCCTGATCGTCGACACGGACCTGCGCTGGCGCATCGTCGGGGCACTGGCAGCTGCGGGTGAGATCGACGCCGAAGGAACCGCAACTCCGTTCATCGACGCCGAAGCCCAGCGTGACCCGACCGCTGCGGGCGCTCGTCAAGCCGCGGCGGCCGCGGCCGGACGTCCGCAGGCTGCTGTCAAGGAAGAGGTCTGGGCGAAGGTCGTCGGCGACGACTCGGTGCCCAACATCACCGCACGATCGATCATCGGCGGGTTCGCTCGCGAAGGCCAGGACGAATTGCTCGAACCCTTCGTCTCCCGTTACTTCGCCGACATCGCGGCGGTGTGGGAACGACGCTCGAGCGAAGTGGCACAGACCGTCGTCATCGGGCTGTACCCGGCGTGGTCGATCTCCGCAGAATCCGTCGCGGCGGCAGACCGATTCCTCGAAGGCGACATCCCTCCCGCGTTACGTCGTCTGGTCGTCGAAGGCCAGGCCGGTGTGGTTCGTTCACTCGCAGCACGAAAGTTCGACGCGAGCTGACATGCGAAAGGCCGGTGCCCGCGTCGATTCTCACGAATCGACGCGGGCACCGGCCGGTGTCTGACAAACAGTTACGGCGCTGAAATTGCGGCTGCCATAACGCGGATGGCACTGATCAGTCCGTCGATCAGGTTGCCTTCACTGAAGGATGCAACAGCTGCCGTTGCTCCGAGCTGGGTAACGCGATCAGTGACCCGATCGGCGATTGCCCGCCCGCTGCGTACCTCGACGGTGCGCTGGTTGGGCGAGACGGCGATCAGCACGGAACGCTCGGCTTCGGGCGTGGTCGGGAACAGTGCGTCGGCACCCGCTGCCGGATCAGAACCGAGATCACCGATGTAGGCGTTGAATCGCACCTTGGTGGCCCGCGTCGCTTCGGTCATCGCGACGTCGAGCGCGACCAGATCCATGGTCTCGAACGGAAGATCGTCGGTGAACGGCTCGCCGATGCGGTGCACACCGGAAACGCGTCCGCTGGACGTGACGACGCTGCCGACGGGCAGGTCCTCGGGCGCTACTGCGAGCGCGGTCGAATGATCACCACTTGCCACTTGCGGACCCTCCGATCAGATCAGCCGAACCGGCTTCGATTGCGTGTGCACTGCCGTGATGGCCACCGCGAACGGTGACTTCGTCGACAGCACTCCACAGCACGGGAGCGTGATCCCACGACTCACCGAGATGGAACGCCGGCGGAACCGGTCCCGGCGTCTTCTTCCCGAGGAAGGACGCAGCCGCGAAGAACGCGGTGATCAAGGCCGGAATCCCAACGTATATCAGTACTACCTCGAGAATGCTCACACCAGATAACGTAGCCCAGAACGCCAGGAAGGAAAGCGTCAGGGCCACAAATTCTCGGGCAATTTCGTTTCGGTGACGACAGAACGCCGCTCAGGCTGCGCCCACGCCGACACATAGCTCAGGCTGCGCCCACGCCGACACATAGCTCAGGCTGCGCCCACGCCGAGATACGGCATCCACGCCGGATGCAATTCCTTGGTCGCCGCGAGCAGACGCCAATGCGGACCGGACGGGGGAACCAATTCCGCACGGAGAGTCCATCCGAGTTCGCTGAGCATCTTGTCGGCCTTGCGGTGATTGCAGGGGGCACAGCACGCGACGCAGTTCTCCCACGAATGCCCGCCACCTCGGCTGCGAGGAACGACGTGGTCGATGGTTTCGGCTTTGGCTCCGCAGTACGCACATCGGAAGTGGTCACGATGCATCAGTGCGGCACGAGTCATGGGGATGCGGGCGCGATACGGAACGCGCACGTAGGTGCGCAATCGAATGACCGAGGGAACCTGCACCGACCAGTCCGCAGAATGGACTACCGGGCCTTGTTCGTCCTCGTGGACGGTATCGGCCTTGCCGCAGGCCATCAGTACGACCGCGCGCCTGGCAGGAAGGGCGGTCAGCGGTTCGTACGTGACGTTGAGCAGTAGCACCCGACGTTTTACCCACTCGGGCACAACGCGATCGGGAGGGAACATCTCGAGGTGAGAATGCTCTTCGGAAAAGAGTGGGTCAGCAGTGTGCGCGAACCCGTCAGGAACAACTTCCAGAACAGCCCCTAACGCGTGGTCGTTCCGCGCGCTAGTGGGCTGGAGTTGTCGGTGATTGCGTGCAGCATGTCGGTTCTTCATACGACCTCCGGGAGACTGCCCCCAAGTTGACCACGGATGATCGCGTTACGCACTCCCATTTCGAACAAAATTGCCAGGACGGACGGTGAATTTCCGGTGAATGGGTACGCACTCCGACCCGATGCAACCGTCGTCGACCCGGAAACCGACCACTACGGCCGTCAGGCACAATGGAACTTGCCATGAATGACGTACAGCACGACGTGCAGCAGACCTTCTACGACGCCGTCGGCGGAGCCGAGACGTTTCACAAGCTCACCGCGCGATTCTACGAAGAAGTCGCGAAGGACGAGGTTGTGCGCCCGCTCTACCCCGAGGCCGATCTCGGCCCGGCAGAGCGGCGGATGCGGATGTTCCTCGAGCAGTACTGGGGCGGGCCGCACACGTACTCGGAGGAGCGTGGGCATCCGCGTCTGCGGATGCGCCACAATCCTTTCGTGATCGGCCCGATCGAGCGTGATGCGTGGCTTCGGTGCATGCACGTCGCCATCGCGTCCATCGACGAGAAGACCCTGAGCCCGGTGCACCGCAAGCAGTTGATCGACTACATGGAGATGGCTGCTGCGTCCATGGTGAACTCCGCCATCTGACCGTTTACTTCGCCTTCGGCCTGAACACACGCGCGATCCGGCGGGCTGCCCGTACCCCGAACGACACCGTGGGATGCAGGGGAGAACTCAAGATTGCGTGCTTGCGCACGTACTCTTCGACCTCCCACTCCGACCAGCTGCCCGCCCGGAACAGTGCGGCATCGCCGACGCCCAGGGTTCGTTTCGCGATTCCGTCGCCCTGAACGGTGACCGACCCTTCGATGATGTGCACGATTTCGTCCGCATGGAAGTACCAGCGGAAGCGCCCCTTCGTGCAATCCCAGACGTGCGTGGTCGTGGTCCCGTCTTTACTCGCCGACCATTGCGCCGACCGTGCAACCGGTGTGCCGAAGATTATCCAGTCCCGGTTGATCGGATCATCGTCGAGCAGTACGTGATCCAAACTGACCGCTTCGATTGCCGACAAAGTCAAGGCCAAGCCCCCTTGGTTGAATTCTCGATACTTCTCCCCCGGCAGTAACACCAAAGTTGCCACATGGAGTCACCGCGTGAATGCAAAGTACACCAAGGCTAGGTAAAGAGTCACGCTTTTGCCGTGTCCAAGTCGTGAGAGTGCCAGACGTTTGGCACTATGAACTGCTGTGAGCACCCCCGCGGATTCGTCCTCTGTAAGCCGGCCCGAAGCCCCGTGGTGGAACGAGGCGGTCTTCTATCAGATCTATCCGCGTTCCTTTGCCGATTCGGGCAGTGACGGTATCGGCGACCTCGGCGGAGTCGAGGAGAAACTCGGCTACCTCGAACTGCTCGGCATCGACGCGATCTGGTTGAGCCCGGTGATGAAGTCACCAATGGCAGACCACGGCTACGACGTCTCGGATCCTCGCGACATCGATCCCCTGTTCGGTGATCTGGCGACGATGGATTCGCTGATCACGTCAGCCCACGAGCGCGGAATCAAGGTCACCATGGACCTGGTCCCGAACCACACGAGTGATCAGCACGAGTGGTTCAAGGCAGCCCTGGCGTCGGCGCCCGGTTCTGCGGAGCGATCCCGCTACATCTTCCGAGACGGCAAAGGTGAAAAAGGCAACGAACCGCCGAACAACTGGCCGAGCATCTTCGGCGGCCCGGCATGGACCCGCGTCACCGAAGCCGACGGAACACCCGGCCAGTGGTACCTGCACATCTTCGCCAAGGAACAGCCGGACCTGAACTGGGACAACCCCGAGGTCTTCGACGACCTCGCCAAGACTCTGCGCTTCTGGCTCGAGCGCGGAATCGACGGATTCCGCATCGACGTGGCCCACGGAATGGCCAAGCCCGACGGTTTGCCGGACCACGACTGGGAGCTCAACGAGCTCATGCGCAATTCCGACGACGACCCGCGGTTCAACAATCCGGCAGTTCACGAAATCCACCGCGGCATCCGCAAGGTCATGGACGAGTTCCCGGAGGCGATGACCGTCGGCGAGATCTGGGTGAAGGACAACCAGAAGTTCGGCGAATACATCCGGCCAGACGAACTGCATCTCGGATTCAACTTCCGGCTTGCAGAAACCGAATTCTCCGCCGAGTCCGTCCGAGAGGCCGTGGAGAACTCCCTCGCGGCCGTCGCCGAGGTCGGGGGTGTGCCCACGTGGACACTGTCGAATCACGACGTCGAACGTGAAGTCACGCGCTACGGCGGGGACGAGATCGGAACGCAACGCGCACGGGCGATGATCCTCGTCGAGTTGGCGCTTCCGGGCGCGAGCTTCATCTACAACGGAGCCGAACTCGGCCTGCCGAACGTCGACCTGCCCGACGATGCACTACAGGACCCGGTCTGGGAACGATCCGGACATGCCGAGCGAGGACGCGACGGCTGCCGAGTGCCCCTTCCCTGGGAAGGAACCGAGCCGCCTTTCGGATTCACCACCGGTGCGAGTACCTGGCTGCCGATGCCGGCCGAGTGGTCGACGCTCACCGTGGAGGCTCAGATCGAGGACGTCGACTCGATGCTCTCGCTGTATCGCGCCGCCCTCGAACTTCGTAGCGCCAGGCCGGAGTTTTCCGGCACCGACATCGATTGGTACGGCAGTCCCCCCGGCTGCCTCGCTTTCCGTCGACGCGGCGGTCTGATCTGTGCTCTCAACACCACGGAGGTGCCGATCGCACTGCCGAGCGGGCAGCTGCTGTTGAGCAGCGCACCACTCGTCGACGGTCAGTTGCCCGTCAACGCTGCGGCGTGGCTGATCTGACCGAACACTCTCGCACGTCGTCAGGCGGCGGCCCCATCGCGCTGGTGGTGGCCGTCGCCTGAACTCCTACCGCGCAACCATCAGCGGTATCGAACCACCGCGGTGACGGTAGATCGAACCAAACCGTGCATCGAGGCGCACCCACGATCGACTCGCCCGCACCCGAACCAGTTCCGACGCGTCGATCTGTTCGAGATCGATGTCCGCAGTCATCGCTTCGGATCCGGCGTGCGGAACGAATCCCATTGCGGTCAAGGCAAAAATAACTCGCATCGAGATCCCGACCGTGCCTGATGGACCACTGACCTCGAGCACGTCCTGATCGAGCAACGACGCCGGCGGCCCGTGACTACTTCCATGCTCGAGCGCCAAGGCGTTGCCCCGCTGCGCCAGTTCGATCAACACCCGGGCGGGTACGTCGTCCAGGTGCTCGAAGCCGTCCATCGGCGGCAACGCCCCACGCCACGCCGAATCCATGGCGAACCCCGGATCGATCAGCTCACCTGTTGCCTGCTCCACCGCCGAGAGCAACTGATCGCCGGCAGCCGACGTGTCGTCAGGGTTGATGGTGCCCGCCACGGTTCGCGTCGCCAGAGCGTCGAAACCCGTTGACGCCCAGACGCTCAGGTGCGCATCGCCGCGTCGACGCATTCGGATGACCGCGGACTCGTCCAAACGCAAGGCGTGACCGATGAAGCCGGCCAAGTTCTTTCGCTCGGCCTCCTCGGGCACGGTCAGGACACGTTCATGCACGTTGCCAGCTCTCCAAGTACTCCCGCTCGGGCCCGCTGAGGCGGCGCAGACGTTGAGTGTCGATATCGAAGGCCGCGATCTGAGTCGATGCCACGATGGACGGCGGGACGCTGAGATCGGCGCCGCGGGGGCGAACCTCGTACGCGATGGTGAAGTCCACCGCGCGAACCTTTTCCACCCACATGAAGACATCGAGCGGTGAATCGTCGTGCCGCAGTTGCCCGCGGTACCGCACATGGAGATCGGCAATCACAGCCCCGTCACGCAGGGTGACCGTCGGGCGCGAGTCTTCGAACAACCAAGGAATCCTCGCCTCTTCGAGCAACGTCACCATCCGTGCGTGGTTGATGTGCTGGAAGGCATCCATGTCGGACCACCGAACCACAACTTCGGCGTGGAATCCTTCGCTCAACGTCCTACCTCCGATCGGGTGCCCATGCTGCGCACCATGCTACGAACCTGACGCGCCGCCACCGAGAGCGTCGCGAGGTCAAGCGTCCCAGACTCGAAGATCTCGACGAGAGCTGCCCTCGCCCGACTCAGCCGCGAGGCGTTGGTCGATTCCCATTCGTCGATCTTCTCCTGCGGCGACTCCCCCGGCTCGCCGCCGGCCAGAACCTCCATCGTCAGCTGCCGCAGCGAACTGTAGAGGTCGTCTCGCAACGCGAGCCGAGCGAGCGAGTGCCAGCGATCGCCGCGCTCGAGTCCCGAGACCGCGCTCAGCAGCCAGTCGATTCCCAGATGCGCGTCCAAGGCGTAGTACAGCTCCGCGACTTCGGTGATGTCGTGATCTGCGATGTCGGCGATATCCGCGATGTCGAGCAGGCAGTAGACGTCGAGCAGTCGGAACACGTCCAGCGCCAACGCTTCCGGAGCCCCGCGATCGATCACGGATTGAGCGCGCACGAGCAGATCGTCGAGCTGGTGGCCGGCGAGCAGCCCCGGAACCAGCGGCGCCGTCGCCCGATACGCTGCCGAGTAGCGCGCAACTTCGGCGCCGACGGCAATCGGCTGGGGCCGATTGGCCAGGAACCACCGCGACGCGCGGTCGAGCAAGCGGCATGACTCCACGATCAGCTCGTTTTCGATCTCTGCACTGACGCCGGCCGAGCGGATTCGCGACCACACCTCGTCGAGCGCAAAGACCTCTCGCACAGCGGCGTAGGCACGGATCGAGTCGGTACTGCTCGCTCCGGTCTCCTCGGCCAAGCGGTAGGCGTACGTGATTCCGCCGTTGTCGATCACTTCGTTCACGAGCATCGTCGCGACGATCTGCCGCCGCAACGGGTGTGCCTTGATCTCTGTTTCGAACCGATCGCGAACAGCGGTCGGGAAGTACTGCGGGATCTGCTGGGCGAAGAAATCGTTGTCCGGCAACTCGGTTGCGAGCAGATCGTCCTTGAGTGAAAGCTTCACGTGCGCCGTCAGCGTCGCCAATTCCGGCGACGTCAGACCCACACCGGCCTCGAGGCGACGCTCGATCTCCTTGTCGGTCGGCAACGCCTCGAGCTTGCGGTCAAGTCCACGTGCCTTGGTCAGATCCGTCAACTGACGGCGGTGAACACCGAGCATCTGCGGCGCGGTCACGCGGGAGATTCCGAGCAGCGCGTTCTGGGCGATGTTGTCCGCCAACACCAGCGCCGCCACGTCGTCGGTCATCGACGCCAGCAACGGATTCCGTTCCTGAGTCGGCAGTAACTGCGAACGCACGAGCGAATCGAGAAGGATCTTGATGTTCACTTCGTGATCGGAGCAGTCGACGCCGGCCGAGTTGTCGATGGCGTCGGTGTTGATGTGACCGCCGTTGGCGCTGAACTCGATTCGTCCCAGAGCAGTCACGCCGAGGTTGCCGCCCTCACCGATCACCTTGACTCGTAGGTCTTGACCGTCGACTCGCACCGCGTCGTTGCTCTTGTCTCCGACCTGCGCGTTCGTCTCGGTCGAAGCCTTGACGTATGTACCGATTCCGCCGTTCCACAGCAGATCCACCGGTGCCGACAGAATCGCCTGCATCAATTCCGGCGGCGAGAGCTTCGTGACCCCCTCGGCCAGACCCAGTGCGATTCTGACGCTTTCGGCGATCGGAACCGACTTGACCGTGCGGTCCCAGACGCCGCCACCTTCACTGATCAGGCTCTTGTCGTAGTCGGCCCATGACGACCGTGGCAACTCGAAAAGTCGTTGACGTTCGACGAACGAGCTCGCTGCATCCGGGTTCGGATCGAGGAAGATGTGTCGATGGTCGAACGCGCCCACCAGACGGATGTGCCGACTGAGGAGCATTCCGTTGCCGAACACGTCTCCGCTCATGTCGCCGACGCCTACCGTCGTGAAATCCTGCGTCTGCGTGTCGACCCCGAGTTCGCGGAAGTGCCGCTTGACGCTTTCCCAGGCGCCGCGAGCGGTGATTCCCATGCCCTTGTGGTCGTATCCCACGGAGCCACCGGAGGCAAACGCATCGCCGAGCCAGAAGTCGTACTTGGCGGCAACCGAATTCGCGAGATCCGAGAACGTCGCCGTGCCCTTGTCCGCGGCGACCACCAGGTAGCGATCCTGATCGTCCTTGCGCACCACTCGATCCGGCGTCACAACTTCGCCGGTAGCCGCGTGCACGTTGTCCGTGATGTCGAGCAATCCGGAGATGAACGTGGTGTAGCAGGCCTTGCCCGTTTCCAGCGTCGCCGTTCGATCAGCCGCCGGATCACCCGTCGGCAGAGGCGGATTCTTCACGACGAAGCCGCCCTTGGCGCCGACCGGCACGATCACCGCGTTCTTGACGGCCTGAGCCTTCACCAAGCCGAGCACCTCGGTGCGGAAATCCTCGCGCCGGTCGGACCAGCGGAGTCCGCCGCGCGCTACTGCGCCGAATCGCAGGTGGACGCCTTCGACCTCGGGTGAGTACACGTAGATCTCGAAAGCCGGCCGCGGCTTGGGCAACTCGCTGATCCGCGAGGGATCGAGCTTGACCGACAGGTAGTCGCGAGAGCGGCCATCGGCGTCGACGACGTAGAAATTGGTACGCAAGGTCGCCTTCACCAAGGAGAACATTCCACGCAGAATGCGATCGGCATCCAAGCTGAGTACCTCGTCGATGGACGCACGCAACTGCTCGTCCAATTCGGCGACGCGGATGTCGTCCTGCTTCTCGGGGTCGAACATCGCCTCGAACAACTGCACCAATGCAAACGCGGTCTGCGGGTGCGTAAGCGCGATTCCTTCGATGTGGAACTGACTGTACGGAAATGTGGCCTGGCGCAGATACTTTGCGTAAGCACGCAGCACCACGGCTTGCCGCCAGGACATTCCGGCCCGCAGCACCAACTCGTTGAATCGGTCAGCTTCTGCCCGGCCGAACCAGACTGCACCGAATGCAGCCGTGAATCGCTTCTGGACCTCGGTCAGCGGGGCGGTGCTGGTCTCGAGTGGCACCTGCGCATCGAGGTCGATCTCGACCGACGCCCGAAGATCCGCCGGTACCGACAATCCGAAATCGTAGATCCAGCACTGAACGCCGTCGAGTCGCTGCACGACGTGCGGCCGCTCGTCGAGAACTTCGACGCCGAGTGACTGCAGCACCGGTAGCACCTGACTCAGCGAGATACCGTCGCCGCCGACGAAGAGCGTGAAGCGCCAGGCACCGGGCGCGGAGTCCACAGCGCGATAGAGCAGTACGTCGATCGCGCCTGGCGCCAACGCCTCGAGCCTGGCGATGTCGGCCAGCGCGCGTGACGGCTCGAAGTCCTCCTTGTATCCATCGGGAAGTACCCGCGAATACCGTTGCACCAGTTCCGGATCCACACCCGGAATGTCGCGAACAAGGTCGTTGATGCGGTCGTCCCAGCTACGACTGACTTCGGTCAGCAGGGCCTGAACTCGCTCGCGGTTGGCCTCGGAGACATCCAGATGAACCGGCTCACTGTCCGGATCGCGCCGGATCGTCACGTGCAACAGCGCAAGATCGTTCTCGGTAACCCGGGCGGTGTAATCGACTGTGCCTGGTCCGAATTCGCGCCACAACAGGTTTTGCATCGCCAGTCGCACCCGCGTCGTGTACCGGTCGCGAGGCAGATACACCAAGCAGGATACGAACCGTCCGAACGTGTCCTCGCGGACGAAGAGTCGCACCTGTCGACGCAGCCCGATGCTGTGCACGGCGTGGACGGTCTCGAACAAGGTCTCGGCATCGCTCGAGAACAACTCGGTGCGCGGGAAGGACTGGATGACCTCGAGCATCGCCTGCCCGGAGTACGAATGCAGGTCGACACCGGCACGCGCGATGACTTCGCGGACGCGTCGCTCGATCAGAGGAATCGCGAGGACGTTCTCGTGGAGTGCGACCACGGTGAACACACCCAGGAATCTGTGCTCCCCCACGATGTTTCCGCTGTCGTCGAGGATCGAGACACCCACGAAGTACGGGTAGACAGCGCGGTGCACCGTGGCGGGGAACGATCCCTGCGTCAGGACCAGAAGCGGTCGATCCGGGAGATCTGCAACTGGAGGCAAACTCATCGGGCCTTCGGTGACCGCGTCGGAGCGCAGCACGCCGAGCCCGCTGCCGGCGACCGTGCGCGAGCCGTCCTTCGTGCCCTCGAATCGCCGGTATCCGAGTACGGCGTAGTTTCCGTCCGCCATCCACCGGAGCAGCCGAGCGGTATCGGAGAATTCTTCGGGGGTGATCCTCCCGGAGGCAGTTTCTGCAGCACTCTCCAACTCGTCGGCAACGCGCAGTTGCAGTGCCTTCATATCCGGGGTGTCACCAACCACCTGGCGGACGTCCGCGAGCACTTTGCCGAGGTGGGCTTCGATCGCGTCGAGATCGGAATCCTCGACTTCGGAGTCCAACTGGACGTGCATCCAGGATTCTTGGATACCGCTGTCGCCCAAGGAAATCAGATTGCCCGCGTTGTCGCGTTCAACCGTCAGGATCGGATGGGCGAATTGACTGATTCCCACGCCTTGTCGGTTGAGCATCGCGGTAACGGACTCGACGAGCAACGACATGTCGTCGGTGACGATCTGGACGGCAGCGCCGAGACCCTCGGATCCTGACGGGCGGTACACACGCCATACAGCCGTGCCTGGCGTCCGCTGCCTCCCGAGCGCGAGATGCGCGAGCAGGACTCGATCCGATCGACCGTTGATGACGTCGTCGCTGTCACCCTCGTCGATGTGCGTGAAAAAGGCCTCGCGAAGACGCGTCAACAACGTCGCTTCGTCGAGGCCTGTGCCCTGCTGCCGTACACGGTCTGTCATTCCTGGCTCACATCCTTGTGGGTTCTGATCGCCGCGACCAATCTCTGACTCGAGACTAGCCGCGGCAACCAGTACCTAGGGTGAACTGAGAAACGAAATCTACGATGTCGTCATCTGAACAAGCGATGCTTTGAGCACCGCACGTTCGCTGTCCGCCAGCGGTCTGGACTTTTCGGACACGGTGTCGAATCCGACCATCAACGCGTCGCCGAAGGCGCATTCGACACCCGCGTTGTCACGGATGACGTGCCGAACCGTGAACGAGGAAGTCCCGACGTGAGTCGTGAAGATCTCCACGTTCAACGGACCGGACCGATCGGTGACCGGCTTGAGGAACTCGATGGTCATCTTTCGAACCACGAGGTATCCCGGCCGGCCGCCGAGCGGCGCCAGTTTCGCTTCCAGGAACTGGATGCGAGCTTCCTGCATGTACTCGACGTAACGCGTGTTGTTGACGTGACCCAACCGGTCGGAATCGCCCCACCGGACCTGGATCTGCGCTGTGTATACGTCGGACACCGGATCAGTCCCTGGTGAGCTTGCGGTGAGTCACGCGGTGCGGGCGTGCGGCGTCGGGGCCGAGTCGCTCGACCTTGTTCGCCTCGTAGCCCTCGAAGTTGCCCTCGTACCAGTACCAAGCTGCCTCGTTGTCGCCGAAGCCACCTTCCCACGCGAGGATGTGGGTACAGGTCCGGTCCAGGAACCAGCGATCGTGCGAGATCACGACGGCGCAGCCGGGGAACTCTTCGAGAGCGTTCTCCAGCGAGCCGAGGGTTTCGACGTCGAGGTCGTTGGTGGGCTCATCGAGCAGGATCAGGTTGCCGCCCTGCTTGAGCGTCATCGCCAGGTTCAGGCGGTTGCGCTCACCACCGGAGAGGACGCCGGCCGGCTTCTGCTGATCGTGGCCCTTGAAACCGAACGAGCTGATGTACGCGCGCGAGGGGAACTCGGTCTGGCCGACGACGATGAAATCGAGCCCGTCGGACACGGTCTCCCAGACCGTCTTCTTGGGGTCGATTCCGGAACGGTTCTGGTCGACGTAGCTCAGCTTGACCGTCTGACCGATCTTGACCTCACCGGCGTCAGGCTCCTCGAGACCGACGATGGTCTTGAACAGCGTCGTCTTACCGACGCCGTTGGGGCCGATGACGCCGACAATTCCGTTGCGCGGCAACGTGAACGAAAGATCCTTGATCAGCACGCGGCCGTCGAAGCCCTTGTCGAGGTTCGAGACCTCCACGACCACGTCACCCAGGCGCGGCGGTGCCGGGATCTGGATCTCGTCGAAGTCGAGTTTGCGGGTCTTCTCGGCTTCGTTCGCCATTTCCTCGTAGCGATCGAGACGAGCCTTGTTCTTGGCCTGGCGGGCCTTGGCGCCGGAACGAACCCATGCGAGCTCGTCCTTGAGGCGCTTCTGCAGCTTCTGATCCTTCTTGCCGGCAACTTCGAGGCGTGCAGCCTTCTGCTCCAGGTAGGTGGAGTAGTTGCCCTCGTACGGGTACAGGCGGCCGCGGTCGACTTCACAGATCCACTGCGCGACGTGATCGAGGAAGTAACGATCGTGGGTCACGGCGAGGATTGCGCCGGGGTAAGCAGCGAGGTGCTGCTCGAGCCACAGGACAGATTCGGCGTCGAGGTGGTTGGTGGGCTCATCGAGGAGCAGGAGGTCGGGCTTGCTCAGCAGCAGCTTGCAGAGCGCAACGCGTCGCTTCTCACCACCGGAGAGGTGGGTGACCATCTCTTCCGGCGGGGGGCAGCGCAGGGCGTCCATAGCCTGCTCGAGCTGCGAGTCGATCTCCCACGCGTCTGCGTGATCGAGCTTCTCCTGCAGTTCGCCCATCTCTTCCATGAGCTCGTCGGAGTAATCCGTGGCCATCAGCTCGGCGATCTCGTTGTACCGCTTGAGCTGGACCATCGTCTCTCCGAGACCGTCCTCGACGTTCTCGCGAACCGTCTTGGTCTCGTCGAGCTCCGGCTCCTGCATGAGGATGCCGACGGTCGCGCCCGGAGCCAGGAATGCCTCGCCGTTGCCCGGCTGGTCCAGTCCGGCCATGATCTTGAGGATGCTGGATTTACCAGCGCCGTTCGGTCCGACGACACCGATCTTCGCGCCGGGGTAAAAGCTCATCGTGACGTCATCGAGGATGACCTTGTCACCGTGCGCCTTGCGCACCTTCTTCATCGTGTAAATGAACTCAGCCATGACCGCCAGCCTATCGGTGTTTGTCCTATAACCCACATTGCGCGTTGACGCTCACACCGATGCGGGTTCTGCGGACAGTCCGAGGTCACCGACCAGATTCGCCGACACGCTCATCGACCCCCACGAAAACCGCGATGGGGACACCTCCAGGTGTCCCCAGGACGGCTCAGATCATTGCCCGGTGGATGCCCTTCGGCTCGCCACCGAGCTGCGAGAGCGTCGACGAATGGAAAATGGAACCAGGCACATGGATCGCATGCGCGAGACCGGCATGAGCATCACGCCAGAACCGCTGCATCGGCGTGTTCAACTGCAACGCGCCACCACCGGAACGAGCAAAGATCTCGTCCACCGCCCGCACCGCACGCCACGCCGCAGCAGTCTGCGTACGCCGACCGATCGCACGAAGCTCGAACGAAACTTCCTGACCCTTCTCGGTCATGTCCCAGAAACGATCCACCGTCTCCAAGATCGCAGCCCGAGAAGCAGCGATCTCGGCCGCCGCCTCACCGATCGCGAACAACACGTACGGATCTTCCTTGATCGGAACACCACTGACCGTCACACGCTCACGCTGCGCCGCCATATTGCACGCCAACGCACCCTCAGCGATACCGATCAACGACGAAGTGATCCCCAACGGGAAAATGCACGAGAACGGGAACTTGTACAACGTCTCCGTACGGCCCGCTTCCTTCCACGCCGTCCCGTCGAAAACCTTTCCCGCATCAAGAGTCCGATACGTCGGCAGGAACGCGTCCTTGACGATCAGATCCTTCGACCCCGTACCGCGCAGCCCCACGACATTCCAGCTGTCCTGGTCGATGTCGTAATCGGAGCGCGGCAACAACACGTGCAGGATCTTCGGCGGCATCAACGGCTTACCGGACTCGTCACCGACCATCGCACCGATCATGATCCAGTCACAATGATCGGTACCGGACGAGAACGACCAACGACCGTTGAGGATGTAGCCACCCTCGACCGGCCTCGCAACACCCATCGGCGCATACGGCGACGCCATCCACGTATCGGGATCGGTTCCCCACACCTCTTCCTGAGCCTTGCGGTCGAAGAACGCAAGCTCCCACGGATGAACCCCGACGATGCCGCTGACCCAGCCCGTGGCACCATCCATCGCACCGATAGCCATTGCCGTCTCGGCGAATTCACGCGGATGCGCCTCGAGGCCTCCGAACTCCTTCGGCTGCAACATCCGGATGACGCCGGCGTCGCGCAGGCGCTTCGCGCTGCCGTCCGTCAAGCGCATCAGCTTGTCGCCCTCGACTCCGTCGGCGCGGATCTCGTCGGCGAACTGTGAGATGTTGTCCAGAACCTGACCCATGATCTTTCCGCCTCCACTGATAGTCGATCAACGACCATTAAAGTAGAACACGTTCTAGAAACTTGCGGAAGTGAAATGGCCGACATTTCTTACACTCATACGGTCTGCAGTTCCGACGGGAGTTCGACGGCGTCGCTACCCGAGGCCGCAAGCAACTGTGCGTATCGCCCACCTTGTTGCACAAGTTCGTCGTGGGTGCCCTTTTCCACAACCACGCCCTGGTCGAGGACCGCGATGAGATCCGCATCTCGAACCGTGGAGAGTCGGTGCGCTACAACAAGAGTGGTGCGTCCGACCATCAGCTCGTCGAGCGCGTCCTGCAGCGCACGTTCAGTGCGATTGTCCAAGGCGCTCGTCGCCTCGTCGAGGACCAGGATCGGCGGATTCCGCAGAACTGTGCGCGCGATCGCGATGCGCTGTTTCTCACCACCGGAGAATCGGTAGCCGCGCTCGCCGACCATGGTGTCGTACCCGTCGTCGAGACCGGAGATGAACTCGTGGATTTGCGCGATGCGCGCTGCTTGCTCGATCTCGGCGTCGGTGGCATCGGGTTTCGCGAACCGAAGGTTCTCACGAATCGTCGTATGGAAGAGGTACGTCTCCTGCGACACCACGCCCACCAGATCGGAGACCGTCGCGAGATCGAGGTCCCGCAGATCGATGTCGTCGATTCTCACCGATCCCGCAGTCGGGTCGTACAGACGTGCGGCCAAGTATCCGAGGGTGGTCTTGCCCGAACCTGTGGAGCCGACCAGCGCCAAGGTTCCGCCGGCCGGGACCGCGAGGTCGATGTTGTCGAGAGTCTTGCTGTCGGTTCCTGGATACGAGAAGTCGACGTGGTCGAACCGAAGTTCGCCGGACATCTTGGTGCGGTCGAAGCTCTTCGACTCTTCCGGATCCGCGATGTCGATCGGCAGATCCAGGTACTCGAACACGCGACTGAACAGTGCCATCGAACTCTGCACCTCGACGCCCGTGTTGAGCAGCATCATGGTGGGGCGGAACAATTGGGTCTGCAGTGTGGTGAATGCGACGAGGGTGCCGACGGTGATGGTGTTGCCGTGATCGAGAGTGAAACCGGCGAACCAGTAGACCAGTGCGGGCATGGCTGCGAAGGTGATCGACATGGTCGCCATGCGCCACTTGCCGGCCATCATGGCCCGGAGTTCGACGTCCGCGACTTCCGCTGAACGCTCGGTGAATCGATCCGTCAGTGCCGACTTCGCGCCGGTCGTCTTGCCGAGGAGAATGCCACTGACGGAGAGAGATTCCTCCACCTGGACCGACAGATCACTGAGTAGCTTCTGCCGCTTACCCGAGATCTTGCGGCGCTCGTCACCGATCTTGCGTGCGATACGGATGAATACCGGCAAGATCGCCAGCGAGAAGATGGCGAGTCGCCAATCCAGAAGGAACAGAGCAACAATGGTGGCTGCCACGGTCGTTGCATTCTGCGCGATGGACGTTGCCGTGTTGGTGACCACCGACTGCATACCGCCGATGTCGTTGGCAATGCGCGACTGAACTTCTCCGGTTCGGGTTCGAGCGAAGAATCCGAGCGACTGATTCTGCAGATGCGAGTAGACCCGCACACGCAGTTGGTGCATCAGTTTCTGACCGATGCTGTTGGACATCCAAGTCTGCGCCACGCCGAGACAGCTCGTGATCACGGCAATGGCGATCATGCCGATGGCCAGAACGCTGACGAGTCCGAGGTTCTTGTCCGGGATCGCCTTGTCGAGCATTTCGCGTAGGAGCAGCGGGCTGCCCAGCGCCACGATCGCGCTGAGTGTGATGACCGCGGTGACGATGGCGATCTGAGTTCGATACGGCGCGAACAGTCCGAGTACGCGCTTTGCCGGTACGGATTCCGCCGGAGTGATCTCGACGGCGGATCGTTCGATGTTTCGCATGTGATCTGGTTTCACGTTCTACCTCCTGGAGGCTTTCTCACCCTAGTTTCATATTGATGAGGTTACCTCACTATGAGGCTGACACCAACAACGCTAGACTGACGCCATGCATTCCCGAGAGCGCGAACTCACCGACGTAGTGATGTCCGTGGCACGGCTCATCCGCCGACGCCAAGTGGCAGCGCTGGAACCATTCGGTCTCTCGCCGTCGCAAAGCCGAGCGCTGCGAGTACTGACCCGAGTGGGCGAGCCGGTTCGACTCGGGTTTCTCGCCGAGCGATTGCGCATCGTTCCGCGGTCGGCGACCGACGTCGTGGATTCCCTCGAAGAGGCCGGATGGGTGCGCCGCACTCCCGATCCGGACGATCGGCGAGCCGTGTTACTCGAGCTCACCGACGCCGGCGCTACCCTCGCTGCCGACGTCGCGAAAGCTCAACGACGCGAATCCTCGGATGTGTTCGACGACCTCGACGAATCGGAGCGAGCAACTCTCACCGAACTTCTCGAGCGAGTGGACGCGGGGCACGACTCTCGGCCCCGCGACTGCCCGAAACCTTCGGTGTGAGTCCTCACGCAGCGACGGTGTCGACTGCGTCCTCGACATTCTCCGCCGACGTCGGCTTGCTCTGACGCTCGATCTTCGAGATGCAACGAGCAAGGTCCGCGCCAACTGCCGTCGCCCGCAACTCGAGATCGGAACGAGGCACACCCTCTTTGGTCGTGTACTCGTTGGTGCGCAACTCCCCCGCCACCATGACCGGATCACCCTTCATGATGGATGCGCCGACGCCGGTGACCAACCGCCGCCAGCAACTGACCGTGAGATAGAGGGTCGCTCCGTCCGTCCACTCTCCGGTCACCGCGTCTTTGCGACGCGTGTTGCTCGCCATCCGAAAGCTCAGCACCTCTTCACCACTGGTGGTCTGCCGCTTCACCGGATTGGTGATGACGGTTCCGACAACCGTTGCATGCGTTTCGTACATGTCCGATCCCCCTTCGAACTCCAGAACCCGCCAACTGCCGCGGGGCCGATCACTGCGTCGGCAGTTTCGATTGTGGAACGGCAAACGCCTGGCTCGGGATTTCGATTTCCACCTGTGCATCGGCGGGACAGCTGTGGAGAAACAGCACTGCCGGAGCCAAACGGCCCGGGCAGTGTCGGAGCTAAGTGCTAGTGGAGGATTCGTCGGATTTCTTCTCGCTGGGTGTCTCGTCCGCAGAGTCCTCGCTTGCAGTCTCCGCGTCAGCAGCCTCACGCGGTTTCCACCCCTCGCGGTCCCGCCTGGCCAATTCGGCGAACATGGCGTTGTGAGCAGCGAGGTCGGCGTCGTGGTCACGCTCGGCCGCACGGTCCGTTCGGCGCGCGGTCCTTCCGTCACTGCGCGACCACTGAACCAGCAGCGCGAGCATGACCACCATGAGTGGGATCTCGCCGGTCGCCCACGCGATGCTGCCGCCCAGCTGCTGATCGCCGATCAGGTCGTTGTTCCAACCGAGTCCGAGCGAGCGGAAGTACGCGCCGCCCATGACGGCGGTGGTGCTCATCAATGCCACGCCGAAAAACGCGTGGAACGGAAGTGAGCCGAAGACCATCGCCAGCTTGGTCACCGGCTGCAATTGGCGTGGTGACGGGTCTATTCCGATCGCCACCCAGTAGAATAGATAGCCGCTGAGGATGAAGTGCAGGTTCATCAGCAGGTGAGCGCTGTGCGAGTCGACGGTCGCGCCGTAGATTCCGCCGAGATACAGCGCGTAGAAACCGCCGACAAAGAGAACTGCCGCCACGATCGGGTGGGTGATGAATCGTGAGAACGGGCTGTGCAGCGCGGTCAGAATCCACTCGCGAATGCCTGGCACGCCGTCCTTGCCTGCCGGATCGAGCGCCCGCAGAGCCAAAGTGATCGGCGCACCCAGAACCAGCAGGACTGGGCCCAACATCGACAGCGCCATATGTGCGCCCATGTGAACGCTGAAGACTGCCGGCGCGTACTTGCCGACACCGGACGACGTGGCGATCAGGAGCACCGCGCAACCGCTCATCCAGGCGATGGTTCGGCCGACGGGCCAGGAGTCTCCACGCTTGGCCAGCTTGCGCAGGCCGATGCCGTACAGAATCGCCGCAGCAATTGCGGCGGTGCCGAACATGAGGTCGAATCGCCAGTCCGTCACGAACGCCATGAACGACGGCGGGTCCGGAAGGTTGTAACCGAGTTCGACCTCGGGGATCGAGGGAATCGACAGCGGCGGAGGCGGCGGGGTACGACCGAGGCCGATCGCGAGACCGATGGTCGCCGCCATCACGATGCCCTCGGCGCCGGCAAATCGAATCAGAGCAGAGCGACTCTTCGGGTTCTCCGCCAGTGCCGGCAGCGCCCGACTCCGCTGAGCCCAACCGAAGAACCCGAGGATGATCAGTGCAACTGTTTTGGCGACGATCAATCGTCCGTACGTCGTGGTGAACACGTCGTCGAGAGGCAGACGGACAATCGCATTGATGACGCCGCTGAATCCCATGACGACGAAGCAGATGGATGCGACCGTCGAAAAGCGTCGAGCCGCTACGTCGGTGTAATCGCCGCCGCGCCGCGCGTGTGCCAGTAGCGCGAACAAGCCGCCGGCCCAGAGCGAAGCCGCCACGAGGTGCAGGATCAGGCTGTTGGTAGCGATGTCATGCGAGCCGCCCGAAGACGAGTGACCGGTGAGAGCGAGCGGCATCAGTCCGAGAAGACCGACCAGCAGCAGTAGCGGAGTCCACCACCAGCGCAGTGTCAGTCGGGCCAGGATCGCCAGAACAACCGCGATGATCGCCGTCCAGCGCCAGGCGCCGGCGATCTCGACCTGATCGAGTCCCGACCAGAGGTTTGCCGGTTTGATCGCTTCGGCAAACGGCTGACCCGACGTGTCGGAGAGCGTCAGGGGCACCATCATGAACGAACAGATCGCCCACACGATCGCGGCGTGCGATGCAGTTCGGACTGCTCGATAGCCGTCGACGTCGAGGACGCCCGACTTCTGCGGCGGCACGAAGAACGCGGCCAGCAGCAGTGACCCGATCGCGATGACCGCGGCGATCTCCCCCAGTGCGCGCATCGCGGGGAGGCCGTACGTGGTGATCGGACCTGGATCCGGGATACCCAGAAGAGTCAGTGCCTGCGACGCGGAGAATCCCACCACGATGGCTGCCGTGAGCCCTGCGATGAGTCCACTGACCACGAATATCGCGGTCGAAGAAGCGGGTGCACCGCTGTGCTGTGTGGACTCCGGTGGGGAATCTGTCGGCGCGAGGTCGGGTGTAGCCATACCTCAAGGGTAGGACCTTCGCGAACCGACTACGACAACGCGTCGGAGTTGGGCGGCGCGCGTCACATCCCGAACCCTCGAGTATGATGTTCCACGCGCCTCCGTAGCTCAGGGGATAGAGCAAGAGCCTTCTAATCTCTTGGTCGCAGGTTCGAATCCTGCCGGGGGCACCACAAGATTTGATTCACGGATAGTCACACTGCGTGGACGAGCGGCCGCTGGGCAGAGCAGTCCGATCCGGACCGAAACCTAGCCCACAAATTACGTGCCGTCCGCAGTAATCTGCCTCGCATGAAGAAGGCACTTCCGAAGACCCTGAAGTCACTCGCCCGGACCGTTGGAATCCTGGCACTCGCGATCGTCGTTGTATCCGTCGTCGAGCGGTTCACCGGCGCACACCAACCGACGACCGGTCCCGCCTCGTTGACCGGACCCGACCAATCGTTGTAGCCCTTCCCTTGCGACAAAGGCCGTCTCACGAAGTTCTACGACGAGAGCCGGTAGGCAATTGCCCACCAATGCCGGCTGAGTCGCGTGCACCGCGCTATACAGAGCGGCCGTGAGTGTCACAGAACCTCTCAGCTCTGGATCCCAAGGCGTAACAGCAGCCGGGGCAGTCGAACCTTGCGGGCAGCCATGGGTGTAGCACCAATGACACAAGCTGCGTCAGAATGGTTGCGCGAGAACTCGATTCGTAGGTCCGATTTCGCGAAGTGTCCAGAGAGCTGCGAAAAGTACCGGCTGTGGGACCTCGCGGCTACTCGGTGCGGTTGCTCGGATGTGGCGACTGCGCACCGATCGAACCGGCCGCATCCGCCGTCAGCGACTACGCAACGACCGTCACCATTTGACTCCGGGCATCGAAAGCGCTTGAAAAGTAAGCCATTTCATCGTGCCGAGATGCGCGAGAACGACCTGAACTTGCGAGGTCTCGAGATCTTCGAAGAAGCCTCCGACGTGGCATTTTCCGAGATCCACTCACATCCCAGGCAGTGCCTCATCCGTGTGCACAAGAGCGTCGCCAAAAGTCGCTGCGGCGCGTGATCAGCTGGACTGACGTAACCGTACCGAAGGCTTTCTACGAAAAGCTGGGCGATTCTTCGTCTCGAAATGCCATGTCGGCCCCCGAAGCATTAGCGACGGTTAACTCAGGCCGAAATCCAATCTGCTAAGAAAAACGAATCTAATGTGACCCCTATCTCTGGATCCTTTCAGAACAGGGGTTTCGATGACGCGCGACTGAATTCACCCCCTAATTCACCCTCCTCCTATACACAGAAAAAATGATTTGCATTTATGTCGAGCGTGTGTGCACAGATAATTCGCTCCACACCTTGTCGTTCCGACAGCAAATAAGGGTCAGTGAACTGCATAAAGGCTCATTCGGTACAGCAGCGCCGACTCGGCTCGGCCGCTCACCGATTGTCGAAAAGGGCCAAGGCAGGCATTCAACTGATGGTCGAGATCGAATTGTGATGAACCAGCCAGTTAACTTGAAAGAAATCAACGGAAGATAGATATAGCCAGGTAAGCGCAGTTTTTCTTGCATGGACGCACGTCCATGGCGTGTCCAGCTATGCGATTTGCTCGTGTTAGATTCCTGATTGCGTATCGCCCGGTTTGCGCCTTCTGCGTTGTTTGCGCGGAATTTGCATCTTCTCGCGAAGGCCCCGCGCAAATTTCTTTACGTTGTGCCAAAGAAAGGAATTTCATGAAAACCGTCACGGCAGCGAAGCACGTAGCACGAAGACTCCCCCCTCGGAGCCATCGCACTGTTGCTTTTGCTATCCGGGATGGTGCTCATGCCAGAACTGCAATGAATCGCGCAGGAAAGATCCTCGGCCGCAGCCTTTAGTACCTCGTAGGTCGTCGCGTTAGGTAATACCGGCGGTCGATTTTTCTTGGAATTTCCTGGCCTACCCAGAGCCGGCCGTCGGTCTGCGCTGGCGCCAACCAGGCCCGATTACCAACTGTTCGGCTCCGCAGTAGGTCGCCTGAGAATCACCAACGCTCGCATTCAGGCTCCAGAGCTGCTCCAAGGTCCCGTTTCGCTATTCGCCGGCCCCGGAAACGGGGCCTAAATCATGTGTTCTGAACGAAAGGTGTTCGTCATGCGTAACCGTGTCTTCCCGCGTCGTGCCGGGGAGGGGGTGGTGTCTCGGTGGGCGGCGTTGGGGATGATTGTTGCGGTCCTGGCGCTGGTCATATCGTCGTTCTCATTCGTCCAAGTTGCCTCGGCAGATGACATCGGGACCTCGACCACCACAGTTCCGACCACCACAGTTCCGACCACAACGAAGCCGCCCGCGACTACGACGGAGGCGCCACTGAAAACGACGGCGCCGCCTACTTCCACGTCGGAGTCACCCACTTCTGCGAAACCGCCGATCACATCCACGGCGCCCCCGTCTACGACTTCTGTGGCGGCGCAGCGACTGGCCGCACGCGGAGTCAATCCCGGCATCGATGTGAATATCACCGACGTCCAGGTCGAGGGAAAGAACGACCAGCAGATCACGGTCGGGGACTCCGTCACGGTGAAGGGCACTTGGGACGCGTCAAGCGCGAGTCCGCAGCCGGGCGACCAGTTCACCATTGAATTCCCTGGCGAGCTGAAGCTTCAGTCCAACCCGACGATCGCGCTGGAGGGCGACGATGGGACGGTTTGGGGCACATGCGATCTGGCTGCTTCCACCAATCTCATGACCTGCGTGCTCTCCGACGCTGTGGCGGATCGGCCGGACGAGGTGAAGGGCGATTTCTTCGTCTACACGAAGGCAGTCGAGTACACCACGTCAGAGACTGTGGATTTCACGATCAACAACAAGGTCACGCCGGTCGACCTGCCCGGCACGGGCGGCATCACCGACGGCCGCATAATCGGCGAGTCGACGAAGTCCGGCAAACTCCAGGACAACAAGCAGTCAGTGCGGTGGACCATCGACATCCCCGGCGCCGATCTGGCCAAGTTGGACGCAGGCAACACCGGTTCGGTGACCCTGAGCGACGAGCTCTCCGACAACATGAAGGTGTGTGCAGGCAGCCTGCTCAACGCGAAGCTGTGGTCCGGTCGCCCGGGCGATCTCAAAGAGACCCCCGGCGGCGTCACCGTCACTCAACCCGACGCGGGTGATCAGGTCACCATCAACATCAACAACGGCGCGCCCTTCGAGGGCAACAAGCTCTACCGCATCGAGTACACCTCATGCACGACCAGCGGCGTGGTGGATCTCAAGGGGACTCAGTACACCAACTCCGTGACGATCGGTGACAACACGGTGGCTTCGGATGGCGTGGGACAGGACTATGCGCCGCAGACCGAGCCCTGGAAGGGTGGCTACCTCGACGGCGGTAAGCGCAATATGGAAGCCGTCTGGACGATTGTGGTTCCGGGCACCGACATTGCCGCCAACAACCACAAGATCGACATCACCGACACCTTCGGCGGCCCCCATGCGGTCTGTGCCTCGGGCGTGCAGGTAGTCATCGAGAAGTCTGACTACCTCCCAGGTCGGGAGAACGAACCCAACTACCGCACTCCTGCCGCAGGATTCACCATTGCTCCCATCGGCGCAGTAGCCGGCGCGAGTACCTTCACCGCGGCGATCACTGTGGATAACCCGGACACGTTCAACGAAGAGCAGTATTACTACCTCACGTACCGGACCTGCCTGACCACCACCGAGGTGCCAGACTCCGAGGACCATCTCACCAACTCGGCGGTCGTCAACAAGACGTCGATCACGGGAAAGACTGAGGGGCCTGGGTTCACGAGCGGCAAGAACGGCGCGATCAACACCACGTCGCAGACTGTCGGCGGCGTGGAGCAGCCGGCAGGCACCACCCTCAATTGGACCGTGGAAATCTCCGGACACGATCTCGAGGGCCTTACGGAACCGGCGGTCATCAACGACAGGTTCTCACCGAACATGACGGTGTGTGAAATCGGCGGCGATCTCAAGAGCAACCTCAATCTCAAGGTCGTCGCGCAAGACTTCTTCGACGGCAACAAGAAACGCGATATCACCGATGCCACCTCGGTGGCGCGCGCCGACGGCGGTTTCGATCTCACTCTCCCGCGTGACGCGGACGGTTACAGCCGTCAGACGAAGTACCTCGTCAGCTATACCCTGTGCACCAGCAGCGGCGGACTCGACCAGCGCGACACGGAATACGCCAACACCCTCACCTATGCCGGCAAGCAGACGCTGTCGCAGAGCGTCAAGCAGGAATGGGGCGGCGGCGGCACCGGTCAAGGTGTGTCACGGGGCTCGTTCTCGCTGCTGAAGGAGATCGCTCCCTTCTCCGAGAAATTCGCGCAAGACACCGAGTTCACCGTGAAAGTCGAGGAGTTCGCCCCCGGGCAAAACCCAGCGACCGACGCCCCGGTGAGCTCCTACGAGATCAAGGTGAAGGCTGACGGGACACCGGTCAGTGGGATCAACCCCCGCGGAACCGGCTGGCAGATCCGACTGTCCGAGATCAACCTCCCCACCGTTGACGGTGTGTATTTCGAGAGAGGGACGTTCCGCCCGTCAGAGGGTGTGACGCTCAACGGGGACCGCACCGAGGCGCTGGTGACCATCACACCGAAGAGCAATGTCGGTGTCACACTGCTCAACAAAGCGAGTCTGGGATCGGCGAGGATCACCAAGTCCGTCATCGGTGACGGAGCGCGCACGGGACTCGAGGCTTTCGTCGTCAACGCAGAGATCGCCTTCGGTGACGACGCCGCCGGCAACGAGTTGCGTCAATTCACTCTGAAGGACGGTCAGCACTACGACCTGGGCAAATTGCCCATCGGAGCGAAAGTCACCTTCACCGAGGTACAACCGATGAACACCGACCTCGTGACCTGGTCGGAGCCGGTGATCAACCCGAAAATGCTCACCATCGGCGCCGATGCGTCGGCGAACACGGTCTCCGTCACCAACGAGGCCACGATCACGCAAGGCACCTTCGAAGTGAGCAAGAAACTCACGGGCCCGAAGGCGTTCGACAAGGCCGTACCGGCGAGCTTCGACGTGATTGCCACCTGGCTCGATACGGACGACAAACCGCAGAGCAAGACACTGTCTCTTCCGTCCGACGGCACCGCGGTTCCGTTCGGCGAGAACCTGCCCGGCGGCACCGAAGTCACACTGACAGAGCTGGTTCCGGCAAACGGTGACGGTCTCGCCTATGGCGTGCCCGCATACTCCGGGAATGTCAGGATCAATCCGGACAACGCAGCCGTGGTGACCATCGGCAAGGATCTGCGCAAGATCGAGGTGTCGAACTTCGTCGACGTCAACGACGGCACTCTGCGCATCGCAAAGCAGGTCGGCGGTGAGGCCGCCGAGGCCATCGGCGACGACGTGGAGTTCACGGTCGAGGCGCGTTGGCGCTACGGTGTGGAGTACCGCACCCAGGTGCTGAGCGTCAAGCAGGGACAGACCACACCGCTCGGCGTCGACCTCCCCGTCGGCACCGAGGTGACCTTCACCGAGACCGGCCGTCCCGATGTCGACGGAGTCGAGTGGGGCACCATCTCCTGGGGAACCAGCCCGGAAGGCGAATCGTGGCTGCATTCGAACCTCGACGGCACCGCGACGGGCATAGTCTCCGACGACCCGACCGACGGTCGACTGATCACGCTGTCGAACGAGGCGCTGTGGAAATTCGGATCGGTCGAATTCACGAAGTTCATCCTCGACGCTGATGGCAACCCCGTCCGCGCCCCCGAGGCCGACCTGCCTGACAGCACGAAGTTCGAAGTCCGTATCGACGGAATCGATCCGGCGCTCCCCGCCGGAACCGATTTCCCGGCAGTGGGCCAGACCATCACCCTCGATGCCGGAAACGACTGGAGCTGGACGTCCGACGAGGTTGTGCCGCGGAACACCGTGATCACCTTCTCCGAGGTCGACCCCAAGCCCCTGGCCGGTATCGACTGGGCGCGGCCGTATTACTACGTGTCCGCGGATGCCGGTGACGCCGAATACCGCGACACCGTCAAGGCGGTAGCCGGTGAGAAGGCTGTGGTGGAGATCCACAACCGCCCGATCCCGACCACCGAGGTGGATATCGACAAGATCGTGACCGGCCCCAAGGGCAGCCAGGTGGCAAAGGACGGATCCACGATCTTCCAGGTCACGGCTACGTGGACGGACATCGACAATGAGGCGCGGTCTTGTGTTCTCGATGTCAGACCGGGCGCTTCGGTCACTCCGACCGCCCAGTGCGACGCAGCCGTCATCGACGGCCGGGTCCAGTTCCCGCTGAACACCGACATCACTTTCACAGAAACCGGTGCTCACACTGACGTCACCAACGTCAAGTGGGGTGAAGTGATCTGGGGCGTCAAGGAAGGCAAGGCGGACGTCTCGAATATCGACGGCCAACCGACCGCAACTTCCGTCAAGCTCACCGGCGAAGCAAACAAGTCGGTGGTCCTGGGACTCGAGAACAAAACCAGCAGCAATGGGCTGATCATCATCCCGATCCCGATCCCGCTGCCGCCGTGGGAAATCCCGACGTGGCCGGGCTCTGAGGTACCCGGAGGACCAGGCACCGACGTGTCGACTCCCGGCAACAACACTCCCGGCAATAACGGTGGTGGACACAACGGTGCTCCGGGCACGCCTGCTCCGGGAAATCCTGCTCAGGCCAAACCGGACCAGTCATCGTCCCTGCCGGTAACCGGCGCGAACGTCATCTGGCTCGCCGGTCTGGCGCTGGCGCTGATCGGCGGTGGCGCATGGCTCACCCTGCGTAACCGCAAGCGTGCACCCGGCCAGGAGTAACTCCCAACCAGGAATACCGAAACAGGGCGGGTGGCGACCTACGCCTGGTCGCCCCCGCCCTGTTTCACCGTCACGACGTATCTATCTCGCGGCCGCCCCCGCGGCCCACCCCTCGAAGGAGAAACACCATGTCATTCCTCCCGTTCCCGATCGTCATCGAAGGCATCGAGACCACTGGTTCTGCCGCGATCGACGGCCTCGGTCGCCTGTCCGTACTCCTTTACGATCTCCTCGGCGGTACCGGAAGCGCCACGATCAACGCGGGCAGCTAGTTCGATACGGCACCAATTCGACACATCGGCTAGCTCGGTAGATCTGTGAAGAGGAGACCCTGGTCCGTGAGCGATACCAAAGTTCCAGGGCGTCGGCGGCCGGGCGCAGGCCAGGTAATCGGCGAACTGCTCCTCACGGCCGGGGTCGTCGTCCTGCTGTTCGTCATCTATGAGGCGTTCTGGACCAATATCGTCTCAGGGCGGCTGCAGGACGAGCTCAACAACAGTCTGGAGGAATCCTGGGCCGAAGTCCCCGAAGCCTCAGGAGCGATCGACGGTCAGCCGGTGTCCCCGCTGATCCCTGTGCTCGGCGAGGGATTCGCGCGCGTGCATTTCCCCACACTCGGCGCCGCGTACGCAATCGTCGAGGGCACACGCAACGAGGACCTGCGGGCCGGCCCCGGCCACTACCCGGACTCGCAGATGCCCGGCGAAGCCGGAAACTTCGCGCTCGCCGGGCACCGCAATGGTTCCGGCGCAGTCTTCCAACACCTGGATCGACTCGATGCATGCGATGCCGTCGTCGTGGAGACCGAGTCCCAGTGGATGACGTACCGGTTACTCCCGCTCGACCAGGCCTCGCCCGAACGTCGCGCTGCGGCGAAAGCCTGCTTGAATCCCGAGCAAGCCGATCGGGTTTCCGAAGGCGACTACGCCCATCTCCTCGGGCGGCACATCACCGTGCCCGGGGATGTTGCGGTCGTCAACCCGCTGCCCGGAAGCCCTTGGGCCGAGCCCGACGCCACGCTGGAAAGTATGTTGACACTGACCACGTGCCATCCGCTCTACTCGAACAGCGAACGCTTGATCGTCCACGCGGTTCTCGTCGAAACAATCTCGAAGACTTCGGGCACCATGCCCGCGGCATTCCAGGAGCAATGAATGTACGGCTACCTCTGGGGCGCGCTCCCCGGCCCCCGATCAGTGAAGGCCCTGCTGGCGATCGTTCTCTTGGTCGCGGTGGTGCTGCTACTCATGGAAGTCGTATTTCCTTGGGTGTCAGAGCATATGCCCTACTCCGACGTGACCGTATAGAGCGCCCGTGCAGGTCGGCCGACACCGGCACAAGGCCCGGCTGGAGCCCGAAGGCGCTGTCCTACATCGGACTCGACGGACCTACGATGATTCTGGCGTGTCGACGCAAACCAGTTTCCGCGTGTGTCGGAACGGCTCGCCTAGTTGACGCTCGAGGCTCTCCGGAATGTTCGTTCGACGCCTGAGCGAGCACTGAGACCGGACTCCGCCGCTACAGAACCTTCGTGAAGATCTGCGCCGGCGCTGCCGTCTCGAGCTTGTCCAGCGCCTCAACCAACCTGACGAAGTGCTCGGTATGAGTGTGGGCGTCGAGGTGCTCCTGCGATTCCCATTCCTCCGCCAACACGAGCTCGCAGGGATTGTCGGTGCGCTGCAGTAACTCGTAATTGATGCAGCCGACCTCTTTTCGGGTCTCGGTGACAAGTTCGTCATACAACCGAAGCACTTCCGCGAGATCGCCCTGCTCCACCGTTGTTGGCACCAACACCCTGATCACAAAGACTCTCCGATTCGACTGTCCTGCAATAGCCCGTCGGCTCGAAGTCTGCCGTAGACCTCCGACAGATCGACATTTCCGTTGTGACTCGAAGTTTGCGGACAGGCGCAATATCTACGAAACACCCCCGATACCGGAGGTTCGTAGGGTTTGCCGAAGTCGGGCTCGCAATCAGCAGCGCAGCCCTGGGCCCGGGCGAGGGGTAAGCACATGAGTGGAAATGCAGTTCGCTTGCAAGCGATCAAGGACGTCGAGGCCTACACACCTCCGGTGGTCAGTTTCACCACCGACGAGACACCCGGCGAGGTGTTCGGTGCCAACGTCTTCAACAAGGTGGTCATGCAGAAGCGACTGCCCAAGCTCGTCTACAAGTCGGTGATGGCGACGATCGAGCAAGGCAAACCGCTTGATCCCATGGTCGCCGATGTGGTCGCGTCCGCGATGAAGGACTGGGCGTTGGAGAAAGGCGCAACCCACTACGCCCACGTCTTCTATCCACTGACCGGGTTGACGGCCGAGAAGCACGACAGCTTCCTCGAGCCGGTCGGCGACGGCAGTGCACTGGCGGAGTTCGCCGGCAAGACCTTGATCCAAGGTGAACCCGACGCCTCGAGTTTCCCGAACGGCGGGCTGCGCAACACATTCGAGGCTCGCGGATACACCGGCTGGGATGTCACGAGCCCGGCCTACGTTCTCGAAAACCCCAACGGCAACACACTGTGTATCCCGACCGTGTTCGTTTCGATGACCGGCGAAGCGCTCGACCACAAGACTCCCCTGCTGCGTTCACAACAGGCAATGGGTTTCCACGCCGAACGAATCCTGAAGTTGTTCGGCCACGACGACCCCGAGCACATCGTGTCGTTCTGCGGTCCCGAGCAGGAGTACTTCCTGATCGATCGACACTTCTTCCTCGCCCGCCCCGACCTCCTCAACGCCGGCCGAACACTCTTCGGCGCAAAGCCGCCCAAGGGCCAGGAGTTCGACGACCACTACTTCGGGGCGATCCCGGAACGTGTGCTCGGATTCATGATGGACACCGAGCGGGAACTGTTCAAACTCGGCATCCCCGCCAAGACACGGCACAACGAGGTTGCGCCCGGCCAGTTCGAAATCGCCCCGATGTTCGAGCGAGGCAACATCGCCGCCGACCACCAGCAGTTGCTGATGACCACCTTCAAAACCATCGCCAAGAAGCACGGCATGGAATGTCTGTTCCACGAGAAGCCGTTCGACGGTGTCAACGGCTCCGGCAAGCACGTCAACTTCTCGCTGGGCAACTCCGAACTCGGCAGTTTGCTTGTCCCCGGCGACAATCCGCATGACAACGCCCAGTTCCTCGTATTCTGCGCCGCAGTCATCCGGGCCGTCCACAAATACGCCGGCCTCCTGCGCGCGTCGGTCGCATCGGCAACCAACGATCACCGTCTCGGTGCCAACGAGGCTCCCCCGGCAATCATCTCGATCTTCCTCGGCGATCAACTGGCCGACGTCTTCGAGCAGATCGCCAAGGGCGCGGCAACATCGTCGAAGGACAAGGGCACCATGATGATCGGAGCCGACACCCTTCCCGTCCTGCCGACCGATCCGGGCGACCGCAACCGCACGAGCCCATTTGCCTTCACCGGCAACCGTTTCGAGTTCCGCGCGCCAGGATCGCTGCAAACAGTCAACGGCCCGATGGTCACCATCAACACGATCATGGCCGAGGCCTTGGACTACATGGCCACCGAACTGGAGGCCGCGGTCGCCGACGGCGCCGATTTCGACACCGCCGTCCAGAATCTGCTCACCGAGATCATCACCAACCACGGTGCGGTTGTCTTCAACGGCGACGGCTACTCGGAGAACTGGCAGATCGAGGCCGAGTCTCGCGGCCTGCCGAACCTTCGCACGACGCTGGACGCCCTTCCTGAACTGATCACCGAGTCCTCGATGGAACTCTTCGAGAAGTACAAGGTCTTCAACCACCGAGAGATGCACAGTCGCTACGAGGTCGGACTCGAACAGTACGCACTGAGCATCGGCGTCGAGGCACGCCTGGCCGCCGAAATCGGTACGACGCTGATCCTTCCGGCTGCAGTGCGCCACCAGACGGAAGTTGCGCAGAACTTCGTCGCACTGAAGTCCGCCGGCCTCGAACCGGATTCAGCTCCGCTCGAAGAAGTGTCGGCGCCCGTTGCGGCTCTGCGCACAGCGCTCGCGGCCCTGCGCGCAGCAATCGACACCGACGCCGGCGAGTCGCCATTCGATCAGGCCAAGCACGCACAGGACGCACTCCTGCCCGCCATGGCAGAGGTACGTGCAGCGGCCGACTTCCTCGAAACCATCGTCGCCGACGATCACTGGCCACTCCCGACGTATCAGGAAATGCTCTTCATTCTCTGAGCATCACCGAAATCAACGCTCACAAAACTGTGGCCTGCAACTCGATCGAGTTGCAGGCCACAGTTGTCGAATCTTGCTCGGGCTAGCGGTCTTCCGGCATCGTGACTTCGAGGACGCGAGCCTCACCGGTGGTCGCGGGGTCAGGACGATCGCGCGAATCCGATGACGCCATCTGGAGTCCGTTCAAATCGGTCCGCATGTAGATGACGTTGTAACGGTCCCACGTGGTGGCGACGAATTCGAGGAACTGTCCGCTCGCCCACGGGTGCATGAATCCGCCGTACAACGCGGGCAACGTGATTCCACTCAACAGGGTCTGCGTACCACTCCACGGGCCTTGCGGTTGGTCGGCCTGACGGATCACCAGGTTGCCCTCGGCACTGGTGTACATGGCAACGTACTTGTTCAGGTAGTCGTTCCACTGCACGGCAAGTTCACTGACCGGTGCCTTGATGACCTGAACGGCATCGGTATCTCGCGGACTCCAACCGGAGCCGTCCCAGTATTCGTAGGCGCCGAGGTTTCTGATGTCGGCGCCGGCCACTCGCGCCAGGACCGCCTTACCGAAACGACCTGAGGGAGTTCCGTATTCGTACAGGTAACCATCGCGTCCGTCGAGGAAGGCGCTCTGCTGGAAGTTCGAATTGATCGGTGATACCGCCGGAATCCCCGGGATACCGAGTCCTTCTGTGTTCGCGCGAACCGTCGCCGGATCGAGCTCCCAGTTCTCGCCGTTGTCCGTGGAGAAAGCCAGAGCCGAGTAGTTGGTGGTCCAGGCTCCGGGTTCGTCCCACGACCGAACGGACATGAATCTGATGTACTGCACACCACCGTAAGAGATTCCAGCGGTCGGGATGGTGGTGAACTCGCCCGGAATGCCGAATCCCGGAATGATCTCCTTGGAATGATTGGGGCCGTCCAAAGGAGAACTGTCGATCTTCATGCCGTCGGCGATGGCGGTGTCGTTGCTGCGGAACAACACGTTGCTGCGCCAGTCGTCACCCGGGGTGTCGCAGTCGCCAACCGTATCGCCGAATGCCATCAGAACGTCGTGATCCGGCCCCGAAAGACCGTTGTCCCACATGATTCCGAGGTCGGTTCCCGACACGTTGAACCGCTCGATCGTGTTGTTGGGACTGCCTGGGCCAGTGACCATTTCGATCGCTTTGGTGCGGCCGGTGAGCACCGGCAGAGCACCGTTGGGCGCGCCGGTGATCCAGGGCAACGCGTTGGCGAGGGAGCCGGTACCGGCGGAACCACTGCCAAGTGATCCGGTCAGCGAACCGAGCGAACCCGTCATCGATCCGGCGGAACCACTTCCTCCCGACCCACACGGTCCGCCGATCGCCGACGCAGACGGTGCTGCGGCAATCGTCGCGGCAATCGTGACGACGCCTATCGACAACATCGCCGACATGGAGTGTTTATTACGCACGTGCAGCCCCTCTGATCATTTCGACTCCCGTTCGGACCACAGGCACAGTGATCCCCGACCGCAGAAGCAAACCATTTGGACTGTGTTAAGAGAGTGAAAGCTGAGCAAATTGTTATAAATCGCCCGTTCAACTGACACAAGTGACAGCTGTGTCCGATTTCACCTTCACAGGACAGTTGTCCGATACAGCAATAAAGGCGCCTAGTATGTAACGGAAATGTAAAAGAGTTCTCACAACGAGGTAGGTGAGCGGTGTCCGTACGTGACCGCGTAGCGCAGATTTACGATCAGGTTTTGGTTCGCAATGCAGGAGAGCCCGAGTTCCATCAGGCCGCCGCAGAGGTCTTCGAGTCTCTTCACGTAGTGCTCGAACGCCACCCCCGCTACGCCGACGCCGGACTCATCGAGCGGCTTTGCGAGCCGGAACGCCAGATCATCTTCCGCGTGCCGTGGACCGACGACCAGGGCAACGTTCACGTCAACCGTGGCTTCCGCGTGCAGTACAACAGTGCACTCGGCCCCTACAAGGGCGGCCTGCGCTTCCACCCCAGCGTCAACCTGGGCATCGTGAAGTTCCTCGGCTTCGAGCAGATCTTCAAGAACTCACTCACCGGCCTGCCCATCGGCGGCGGCAAGGGTGGCTCGGACTTCGATCCCAAGGGCCGCTCCGACGCAGAGGTCATGCGCTTCTGTCAGTCCTTCATGACCGAACTGCAGCGTCACATCGGTGAATACACCGACGTTCCGGCCGGCGACATCGGCGTCGGCGGTCGCGAGATCGGCTACCTGTTCGGTCAGTACAAGCGGCTGACCAACACGTACGAGTCGGGCGTCCTCACCGGCAAGGGCATCACCTGGGGCGGATCGCAGGTTCGCACCGAGGCCACCGGCTACGGCGTCGCGTACTTCGTCGCCGAAATGCTCAAGGCAAAGGGTGAAGGCCTCGAAGGCAAGAACGTCGTGATCTCCGGATCCGGCAATGTCGCCATCTACGCAATCCAGAAGATCCACCAGCTCGGCGGCGTCGCGATCGCCTGCTCGGATTCCTCGGGATACATCCTGGACAAGAAGGGCATCGATCTCGACCTCCTCAAGGAGATCAAGGAAGTTCGCCGCGGCCGCATCAGCGAATACGCCGACGCAGTTCCGCATGCCGAGTTCATCGCCGATGGTTCCATCTGGGACGTGCCGTGCGACGTCGCACTCCCCTGCGCGACTCAGAACGAGCTCGACGAAGATGCCGCAAAGACCTTGATCGCCAACGGCGTTCAGGCCGTTGCCGAAGGCGCGAACATGCCCACCACCCCCGGCGGCATCCAGCTCTTCCGTGACGCGAACGTAGCCTTCGCGCCCGGCAAGGCGGCCAACGCCGGTGGCGTCGCAACCTCCGCCCTCGAAATGCAGCAGAATGCTTCGCGTGATTCCTGGAGCTTCGAGTACACCGACGAGCGTCTCGCCGGAATCATGCGCGGCATTCACAAGCGCACCATCAACACCGCTGCCGAGTACGGAAAGCCGGGCGACTACGTGCACGGCGCGAACATTGCCGGCTTCGTGAAGGTGGCCGACGCCATGATTTCGCTGGGCGTCATCTAGAGATTTCCGCAATACAGACAGCAGTACAAAAAGGGGTGATTTCACCCTGAACCGGTTCCCGTACATCGGACTGGTCGAATCAATACCTAGGCCTCGAGGGCCCTGGGTCCTCGAGGACCCAGGGCCCTCGAGCTTGATCTGAGCAAATCGCCCGCGACGAGCACCGTCGGCGCCGGCAATGATCCCAGACGGAACTCGTGGTGTCCTCCGAATCCGTTTTCCGCTCTGACGTCGAAAAACACCGTAAGTGGACGATTGTTTAGGTCCGCAGCGCGTGGGGCATATGGACTTATCTTCACATTTGTCCATTTCACAGTTGGACGATCGTTCATGTGGTAGAAATCACAACGCCTGGCGCAATTCGATCCGCAAATTTCAGCGGCGAGTATGCCCCCGAACAAGGCCTCAGCGTGTACCCCGCTTCGTAACGCGCCGAGCCTCCGGGTGCCTGTGCCAGGCGACGCACCTGTCTAGAGGAGGCCACCCATGTCCCCAGCGCTGCTGAACAACCCGGGACCGCTCATGTTGGGAGGCAAGCCCGCCTCCACAGCGGTCTACGACGTCATCCCACTGGCAAGCGATCTCGTAGATCACCTGTCCCGTGCCAACCCGACGTTGACTTCCCTCCAAACGGAGGCAGTTCGTCGGGAACTGATTGCGGTGATCGTGCAGGGGCTCCAAGTGGGGATCCAGCTGCTGGATCACCGCAAACTTCCCACCGACCAAGAGTTGGACGGCATTCACACGATGACCGTCCAACAAGCATTGAAAGGCGTGCCACTCAGCGCGATCCTCAACTTGACCAACGAGGGCATCAGCACTTTTCGCACCCTCATCCTCAGCCGGGCCGACGCCGAGGACTCCGCCAATCTCGGGGATCTCAACGAGTTCTTGTTCGCACTCGCGCAGCGGCTTCACTCGTTCATCTCGATCAGCTATCTCTCGGCTCTCCCAGCTGGCTCCCAACTCGGGGAATACTCCGCCGGCGCTCTCGTGAAAGCCATGCTGGACGGCGACGATCCCACCCAGCTTGCGTTGCAGATGGGCGTTGAACTCGCACCCCGCTATCTCGTCCTGCGGCTCCTGGTGAACCTGCCGCCCATCCGCCCGGGAGCACGCAACGGCAACCACCAGCGCATACAGGCCTACCGTGACCTCTCCGTCGCTCAATCGAAAATCGCGGCCCACTTCGGGTCGGCGCTGCTCGAAGCTCCTGCACCGCAACGTGGTCTGGTCCTGATCGAGGGCACACCCGACTGGGGAACAGTGTGCGAGGTCATCCAACGTGCACGCGCAACGGTCGGGGTGGAGATCACAGCAATCGCCGAGAACGCCGCGGTACGAGATATCGCCGCCGCCCAAGCAACCACTCACGAATTGGCGCAACTCGTGCGGCGCCTGAGACTGCCGGCGCGGTCGTACCGAATGGAAGACCTCGCGCTCGAGTATCAACTCACTCGGGGTGGCGCAGGCCGCGACAGCTTGATCAATCTTCTAAGGCCACTCGACGGCAATCCGGAACTGCTGCAGACATTGTCCATACACCTCGCCAACGGCCAGCATCGTCAGCGCACCGCGTCGGCGCTCGGCCTGCACACCAACACCGTCGACAATCGAATCAAGCGCATCGCAACCCTGACCGGATTGGATCCGGCCCTGCCCTCTGAACTGCTCAAACTGCGCGCTGCCATGATCTCTCTGACTTTCGCAAGCACTGATGTGGACAATCGTCCAGCGAAAATGTGAACACTCACATCCTCGCTATTAGCTGTCCACGTGTGGCGCCTGGACCCCACTTTTCCGCTCCGAACCGGGCTATAAAAGTGTGGTGCGAATCACCGCGCAAACCAGTAACAATTAAGGGGAAACACATGATCAACGGCCAGGATAACGCTCTCCTCGGTGCCTTCTTCGACACCATCCTGCAGCTCTTCAACGCGGGCAGCACCGGCACGGGCTCGACGGATGGCGGCGGCGTCTCCTAGGACGAATCTCGGGCCCTGTGCGAGAGAATCTCTCGCGCAGGGCCCGCTCCAAGCCGCCTGACACTGTGATGGCGGTGACCACGGTGACCACCACGTCGCCACCGCTGAAACCAGGAGCAAGCACATGATCGCCGCACCAACCACAGGCGCTTTGGCCGTCGTCTTGAACACCGTCCTACAGATGTTCAACGCCGGCAGCAGTTTCCTCTACACCAACAACTCTCCGATTGGCGGCGGCGGCGGCGAAACTCCCACGACGCCTGCTCCCTGATCGACTTACCCGCTCGCATCACAAAGTCGCGGCACAGACAGGAACCACCGTGATCAACCAGCACACCCTGGGCAGCCTGGTCATCGACTTCGGCTCACTCTCCCGAGCACTCGGCTTCGGCAACGGCTCTATCGTGTCGCTCGGCAGCACCGGAAGTGGCTGAAACAGCCCGCCTGACCACGTCGACGATCCCGTCGCCGCTCACCTTGCTCACCACATCTCGAAACAGAAAGCAGGTCCCACTGTGCCTACAATTCCGCTCACCGGCGACCCCATCGTCATCAACATCATCGTCCAGCTACTGAGCGCGGGTAGCAGCAATGCGCTCGCATTGGGCGGGGTCGGTAGCAGCGGTCTCGGCAGCACCGGGCTCGGCAGCTTCGACTCGGCGAGCCTCGGAAGCGCTGCTTAGGACCTCACTTGTGATCGGTGTTCGATCCGCGTCTTCGGCCGCCGAAACAGTCCACGAAACCCACGTTGCCCTCCGTCATCTGTGACGGAGGGCAACGTGGTCGTTCAGGCGAAACGGCTCGCGGTTGGGCGATCCGGCCGTCGGCGTTACTGTCTCGGCGATCGAAGAGTTGGAATCAACGCCAATCTTCCGGTGGATCGGTCTCGTCGTGCTCGATGGTCACGGACTCCGAACGATCGTCAGCCGCAGCCTTTTTCGCTGCTTCACGCATCTCGATTCCGTCGGACACCCAGTCACCGATCTCGCGCGTCACGTCTCGAACAGCCCCGGCGATGATCATCGCGATGGAGCCCACGTGGTTGGCTGCACTTTCGGTCAGTTCCTGGACCGTGTCCTTGCGGCGTTCGAATTTCCCGACCATCAGTGTGTGCCTCTCAGGCTGCAGTTCGCTGGCGCTCGACGATAACACCGGGAGGGGTCTTCGACTTGACCAAACCGGGCGGAAGAGCGAGCTTGAAGATCTTGCCCCATACCGAACCGATCTGCTTGAAGAACCCACCGGTGTTGTACGGCAAACCGTACTTCCCACACAATTCTTTCACCTGGGGAGCGAGTTCCGGATAACGATGCGCAGGCAGGTCCGGGAACAGGTGGTGCTCGATCTGGTGCGAGAGGTTGCCGGACATGATGTGGAAGAGCGGGCTTCCCTCGATGTTGGCGCTGCCGAGCATCTGACGCACGTACCACTGACCACGAGTCTCGTCGGCCGTCTCGTCCTCGGTGAAGCTCTGTACGCCGGTGGGGAAATGGCCACAGAAGATGATCGAGTACGTCCACACGTTTCGGACCAGGTTGGCGGTGACGTTCCCCGCGAGAGTGGTCACGAACAGCGGCCCCGTCAGAACTGGGAAGATGACGTAGTCCTTGAGGACCTGCTTGCCCGCCTTGTTCCACCAGCCCTTCAGAAGCGGCTTGACGTCGTGCCACTTGCGTTTGCCCTGGATGACGTTCTCGATCTCGAGATCGTGCATCATCACACCCCACTCGAAGAGCATCATCAAGGCAAAGGCCCAGACCGGATTACCGAGGTAATAGGGGTTCCACTTCTGCGCGTCGTCGATACGCAGGATGCCGTATCCGATGTCACGGTCTTTGCCGAGAATATTGGTGTACGTGTGATGCATGTAGTTGTGCGAGTGGCGCCACTGGTCGGCCGGGCACACCGTATCCCATTCGAAGACTTCGGAATTGAGCCCGGGTTCCCGCATCCAGTCATATTGACCGTGCATGACGTTGTGGCCGATCTCCATGTTGTCGAGAATCTTCGACACACTCAGCGCACCGACTGCCGCGAGCCACACCGGCGGTAGGAATCCGAGGTACATCAAGCCGCGACCTGCGACCTCGAACCCGCGCTGAGCCTTGATGATCTTGTAGATGTACTCCCGGTCTTCGGCCCCAAGCGAAGCGACGGTGCGATCACGCAATGCGTCCAACTCGCGGCCGATCTCCTCGACCTGCTCGTACGTCAGGACGACGGGAGCGTCGTCCTTCGCATCGGAACCGTTGCCGAGGAACGGGAGGGTGGGAAGTGAAAGTCCAAACATGTCGGTCTCCAGACAGTCGTGTGGAAAATGGGACTTCAGATGTCGACGGTGACGTCGCCGACGGGAGCGCTGACGCACAGCTGGATCTTCTTGTCCGGCTCGTCGTCTGTCTCACCGGTGCGCACGTTTCGGGTACGACCCGCCTTCTTGACGGAGGTGCAGGAGAAGCAGATTCCCATCCGGCATCCGTATTCGGGATTGAGGCCCGCAGCTTCTGCTTGTTCGAGAAGTGTTTCGCCGGAGTTCTCGGCCGCCACCCCACTTTTGGTGAATGACACCTCGCCGCCGGCCTCACCCGGCTCGGCCACCGCCGGCGCGAACTCCTCGGTATTGAGCAAGTGCTCGACGTCGACCTCACGGAACACCTCACGCACTCCCCGCATCAGACCGGGAGGCCCGCAGAGATAAGCCTGGGCGTCGATCGTGTCCGGATCGGCGATCCACGGAGCCACGGCGTCGAGGTGCCCGCGATCGAAGAAACCTTCGAGGTCACCTCCACCGCTTTCGGTGTACACGAGTACCAGTTTCACGTTCGGGTTCTGCTCGGCGATGGTCTTCAGCGCGCGCGTGTATGCCACGTCGGCATCGGTGTTCGCGTAATGCACGAACACGATCTCGCCCGAGTGCTCCTCCTCCACCAGCGTCCGAAGCATCGACATGACCGGGGTGATTCCACTGCCGCCACTGATCAACAACACCCGACGCGGGCGGTCGACGGGAAGGGAGAACACACCGTCTGCCTGCGAGAGGCTGACAACGAGTCCAGGCGCCGCGTTGGCGTACAGATACTGCGACACCAGGCCACCGGGATGCGCTTTCACGGTGAGCTCGATCAGCCCGCTGCGCGTAGACGCGCCGCCGGCCGGCGAGTAGCAGCGAGTGTGACGAACACCGTCGATCACCACGCCCAACTGCACGAACTGGCCCGCCTGAAAACCGCGCCACTGGCGAGTCGGGCGCAGCGTCAGAGTGACGGAGTCAGCGGTCGGATGGTCGACGGCGACAACCTGCGCGCGGATGTCACGAACGGTCGCCATCGGGTTGACCAACTCGAGGTACCGATCGATCTGATGTGGAGCAGCCATGGCTTCGATCAGTCCCACCAAGGACAGTCCGCGCCGAGGTGTGGACTTCGGTGTCGTGTTCTCAGGAGCAGATGCGATTGTCATGACCCTCCTCGTACTTCGATTGCCGGGTGTACCGATTGCTGGGCTAGCTTCCCCCGACTGCGTGAATTCAGTGTACAAATGTTCACCGAAGATAGTGTGACAGGTGCATACAAGTACATGTCAACAAGAATGTGATCCGAGTTACACGAGTTGCCGAAAGGAGCCGGAATGCCTGTACCTACACTCGACGTCGTGACGAAGGCCGGACCGGTGAACCCAGAGCGCAGGGAACCCGACAACAGGGAGCCGGAAAGTCGTGCCGCAAAGAAGGAACGCACACGCCAAGCGCTCCTGGACACTGCCATGGACCTCTCGGCCGATCGGGGCTTCGCCGGAATCAGCTTGCGAGAGGTAGCCAGGGAAGCCGGGATCGTTCCGACTGCGTTCTACCGCCACTTCGCTTCACTGGAGGACGTCGGTGTCGTCCTCGTCGAAGAGAGCATGCGCATGTTGCGCCAGATGCTGCGCGACGCAAGGCGTAATCCCAGCACCAAGGACGCCGCTACGTCACTGGGCATCCTTGTGCGACAAGTGCATACACACGAGCGACAGTTTCGGTTCCTCTGCCGCGAACGCTACAGCGGCGTCAGTGAGGTACGACGTGCGATAGCCACTGAAATGCGGTTGTTCGTCAGCGAACTGACCATCGACCTCTCCAGAATTGCCGGACTGGAAAGCTGGTCGTCGGACGATCTGGAAATGGCTGCCGACCTGATCGTCTCGACGATGTTCAGCGCTGTCGTCGAACTGCTGGACGCCGGGACGGCCGGGTATCGCGACGAAGCCGCCGTCATCACACGAGCCGAGAAGCAACTGCGAGTCATCATGCTCGGAATGGCCACCTGGAATCCACCTCGAAACTGACCTCGGGTTCACCTTTTCGACGTACGGTGAGAGTCATGTCTTCCACGAGTACATACGAAATCCCCGTTGGCGACCTCACCTTCGACGTACTGATCTCGGGCCCGGACGACGGCATTCCGCTGGTAGCGCTGCACGGCTTCCCGGAGAGCGCCGCATCCTGGGGCAAGGTCACACCACTGCTCACCGCGGCGGGATACCGTGTGATCGCACCGAATCAGCGCGGATACTCCGCCGGCGCGCGCCCCGAAGGGGTGGATGCCTACAAGATCGAGCACCTGGTAGCCGACGTCGTCGGATTGCTCGACGCACTCGGCCTGTCCGACGCGCATCTGGTCGGCCACGACTGGGGTTCGGCGGTCGCCTGGCAGGTCGCCGGTCGCCATCCGAACCGGATCCGCAGCCTGACAGCCATCTCGGTCCCCCACCCCACTGCCTTCGGTTGGGCACTCCGCGAGGACGAGGACCAGAAGCAACGCTCGTCGTACATCGGACTTCTCCGACGGGAGGGCAAAGCCGAGGAAGTGTTGTCGGAGGACAACTTCCGCCGGCTGCGCGCCATGTTCGACGGCCAGATCGATCCTGAATTCGCCGACGAGCACATTCGTGTCCTGAGCGGGGAGGGCGCGCTCACCGGCGCCTTGAACTGGTACCGCGCGATGACTCGCGACTTCGGCGACATCGATCGCACCACCGTGCCGACCACGTATGTCTGGAGCACCGGCGACACAGCGCTCGGCCGCGCAGGCGCAGAACGCTGTGGTGAATTCGTGGACGCTCCCTACGAGTTCGTCGTGCTCGACGGCGGAAGTCACTGGATTCCGGAAGAGCGAGCCGAAGAGTTGGCCGAGGCAATCCTCGCACGTGCAGGATCCTGATCGTCGCGACGAATTCGGCTCTATGTATGTTGTCATACATAGAGCCGAATTGATTCCACCACCAGGAGTTCTGCGATGACCGAGACCGTTGCACCACCCCATCCGTTCGACACCGCTGTCGGATTGACGCCACTCACGGCCGGCTTGTCGACCGGCGAAACCAATCCGGCGTACAACAACATGGTCGGGCCGTTCGGCGGCGTCACCGCTGCCACATTGCTCGAATCTGTACTGAAGCACCCCGAACGCCTCGGCGATCCGCTGTCGTTGACCGTCAACTTTGCCGGTCCGATCACCGAGGGCGCCTTCGAGATCTCCGCCCGGCCGGTGCGTACCAACCGCTCGACGCAGCACTGGTCCATCGAACTGTCTCAGGACGGAACCGTCGCCACTACCGCGACGGCAGTGTTCGGTACCAGGCGTGAAACCTGGTCGTCTACCGAGATCACGATGCCGGAAGTTCCGTCGGCCGAAAACGTTGCGCTGCTGCCGTTCCCCGAGTTCATCGCCTGGGCACAGAACTACGAGATGCGCTTTGTCGAAGGTGCGATCCCCGATCTGGAGTCGGGCGAGCACCCCGACTCGACCACGACGCTCTGGGTGCGCGATCAACCGGCACGCGCTCTCGACTTCACGTCGCTGACCGCACTGTGCGATGTCTTCTTCCCACGAGTCTTCTTGCGCCGAGGCAAGATGGCTCCGGCCGGAACGGTCTCGATGACCATCTACTTCCACGCCGACGCTCAGACGCTGACCGAACAGGCAGACAATTCCGTCCTGGGAACGGCGCGGACCCAACGGTTCGGAAACGGATACTTCGATCAGTCGGCCGAAATTTGGGGCAGTGACGGCGCATTGCTCGCTACGACACACCAGTTGGTCTACTTCAAGGATTGACGGGGATCGCACTGTCCCCTTCCGGCGCCTTCACCATCGACAATGCGGCAAGGCCGACGCCGAGAACCACCAGCAGCCCGATGATGCCGGCACGGTCTGCACCGAAGAGCCAAGCGAACAGGCCGAACAGTGTCGGCGCCAAGAACGACACTGCTCGGCCTGTGGTCGCATACAGGCCGAACATCTGACCTTCACGCCCAGGCGGGGTGATGCGTGCCAAGAAGGTTCGTGCCGAAGACTGAGCGGGCCCGACGAACAGACAGAGCGCGAGACCGAAGATCCAGAACATCACCGGCCCGGTCACCGCGATCAATATCGCGCCGACCACGATCATCGACGCCAGCGAGACGGTGATGACCTGTTTGGGTCCGATCCGATCGTCGAAGCGTCCGGCCACCAATGCACCGATTGCGGAAATCACGTTGGCGGCAACACCGAACAGCAGGACGTCGGCCGCACTGATTCCGTAGACGTTGACAGCCAACACGGCTCCGAAGGTGAACACGCCCGCCAGACCGTCACGAAAGAGTGCGCTTGCGATCAGGTACCAGATCGTGCGCCTGTCGACGTTCCAGAGTTCGCGCAGATCGCGCCACAACACCCGATAGGAGTCGAGGAACCCGGCCTTGGACGCTCCCGGATCGACCGCGGGGCTGGGCAACTCGGGAACCTTGAAGAACACCGGAATCGCGAAGACCGCGAACCACGCTGCAGCCAGCAGTGCCACCATCCGGATGTTCATGCCGCCGTCGGTGGTCAATCCCAGGAATCCCCGAGTGTCGCCGTCGCCGACGATGAACCCGAAGTAACACAGCAACAGCAGCACGATTCCGCCGAAATATCCCATGGCCCAGCCGAAGCCGGAGACTCGTCCCAGATTCTCCGGTGTCGACACCTGCCGCATCATGGCGTTGTACGGCACGCCGGCCAGTTCGAAAATCACCGAACCGATTGCGAGCAGAACCAATCCGAGCCACAGGTAGCGGTAGTTGTCTTCGACGAAATAGAGACCCGCCATCGAGAGCACGGTGATGCCGGTGAGTATCGCGAGTGAGAGTTTGCGTTTACCCGACGCATCGAAACGCTGTCCGGTGATCGGGGCGAGTATCGCGATGAAGAAGCCGGCGATTCCGAGAGCCCAACTGAGCCACGTAGTTGCCGAAATCGTGCCGGGCAGGTCGTCGCCGACCGCGTCGGTGAGATAGACCGAGAAGACGAACGTGAGGATCACGGCGTTGAATGCTGCCGATCCCCAATCCCACAGCCCCCACGCGAACACTTGACTCTTCGTGGCCGCACCACCGATGCCTGCGGGTGGCTCGGCCTGCATGCTCGTGGACTCGGCGCTCATACGGCGAAGCCTAACTGCGCGCGGGCGACTCGGCGCCTCTCTCCGAAGTCGACATACAAGACGTTCTATGCACCCAAGTTAGTACGCACTTAGTTGCATACGCACCTGAGTGCATAGATACTTTTTCCATGGCACTCGAACATGCGTTGCTCGTCTCCCTGTCCGAACAGGATGCGTCGGGATACGACCTCACACGCCGGTTCGACAAGTCGATCGGCTTCTTCCACAGCGCGACGCACCAGCAGATCTACCGAGTCCTCAAGCGAATGGACGAGGCAGGCTGGGTGGAGGTGGAGGCCATCGCGCAGGACGGCCGCCCGGACAAGAAGATGTACCGCGTCAGCGATGCCGGCCGCGCCGAACTGACCCGATGGATCGCCGAGCCGTCCGAACCGAACCACCTGCGCAACGAGTTGGCCATCAAGATCAGGGCAGCAGCGCACGCCGATCTCCCCGCTCTACGACGCGAAGTCGCTCGCCACCGCGACGGCCACGCCGCCCGCCTCGACGTCTACCGACTCATCGAAAAGCGTGACTTCCCCAATCCAGCAGCACTTTCCGGCTCTTCACTGCACCAGTATCTGGTACTTCGCGGCGGCATCCGCGTCGAAGAAGGATTCACCGACTGGTGCCAGGAAGTTCTGGACGCATTGCCCACTGGCGAGTACGCCATCGAAGACACTGGCGAGTACGCCACCGAAGACACTGGCGAGTACGCCACGGAAGGACATCTTCAGTCATGACGGATACACAGTTCCCCCGCCTGCTCGAACCGCTCGACCTCGGATTCACGACGCTGAAGAACCGCGTCGTCATGGGATCTATCCACACCGGCCTCGAAGATCGCGCGAAGGACACCGACCGCTTGGCCGAGTACTTCGCCGAACGTGCTCGTGGCGGTGTCGGCTTGATCATCACCGGCGGCTACGCGCCCAACCGCACCGGTTGGCTCTTGCCCTTCGGTGCCAAGCTGACCAACCGCATCGAAGCGCGCCGTCACCGCCGGATCACCAAGGCGGTTCACGACGCGGGCGGAAAGATCGCCATGCAGATCCTGCACGCCGGCCGCTACAGCTACCAGCCTTTCAGTGTCTCCGCGTCGTCGATCAAGGCGCCCATCAACCCGTTCCGTCCGCGCAAGCTGACCGGCCGTGGGGTGCGTTGGCAGATCCGCAACTACGTTCGCTGCGCGCGCCTGGCCAAGTCCGCGGGTTACGACGGCGTCGAAATCATGGGCGGTGAGGGCTACTTCATCAACCAGTTCCTCTGCGAGCGCACGAACAAGCGCACCGACCAGTGGGGCGGCAGTTCCGAGAACCGTCGACGCATGGCAGTCGAAATCGTGCGACGCACACGCAAGGCTGTCGGCCCGAACTTCATCATCGTGTTCCGGCTGTCGATGGCAGACCTGGTCGAGGGCGGTCAGACCTGGGATGAAATCGTCTCACTGGCAAAGGAAGTCGAAGCCGCCGGCGCCACGATCATCAACACCGACATCGGGTGGCACGAGTCACGGGTGCCCACCATCGTCACCTCGGTTCCCCGAGCAGCCTTCGTCGACATCACCGGCAAACTCGAGAAGCACGTCGACATTCCGGTAGCCGCCTCGAATCGGATCAACATGCCCGAGACTGCCGAAGAGATCCTCAACCGCGGTGACGCACAATTGATTTCGATGGCCAGGCCGATGCTCGCCGATCCCGACTGGGTGAACAAGGCCGAGCGCGGAGCGTCCGACGAGATCAACACGTGCATCGCCTGCAACCAAGCCTGCCTCGACCACGCCTTCGTTCACAAGCAGGTCTCCTGCCTGCTCAATCCGCGCGCGGGCCGTGAGACCACGCTGATACTCTCCCCCACTCGGCGGACCAAGAATCTCGCCGTCGTCGGCGCCGGTCCTGCCGGACTTTCCGCAGCACTCAATCTCGCTCAGCGTGGTCATTCGGTCACGTTGTTCGAGGCTTCGGACAAGATCGGCGGACAGTTCGGGATCGCACAGCTCATTCCGGGTAAGGAAGAGTTCGCCGAAACCATTCGCTACTACACCCGCATGCTGGACGTGGCCGGAGTGACGGTCAAGCTCGAAACCCGCGTCGCACCGGCAGATCTCATCGGCTCCTTCGACGAAGTGGTCGTTGCCACCGGCGTGACGCCGCGGGTTCCCAAGATCCCCGGCATCGAGAACTCGAAGGTGCTGACCTACGCCGAGGTCGTCCGAGAGGGCAAGCCCGTCGGCAAGTCCGTCGCCGTCATCGGTGCCGGCGGCATCGGCGTCGACGTGAGCGAATTCCTCACGCACCCCACTTCCCCCACTCTTCATCTCAAGGAGTGGAAGCAGGAATGGGGCGTCACCGAACCCGAAATGGCCCCGGGCGCTCTCACCACTCCGGTACCGGAGCTCTCCGAGCGGGAGGTCTACCTCCTCCAACGCAAGCCAGGACGCATCGGCGCCGGCCTCGCGAAGACCACCGGCTGGGTCCACCGGGCGGCCCTCAAGAACAAGGGCGTCCACGAGCTCTCGGGCGTCAACTACGAGCGCATCGACGACGCCGGCCTGCACATCACCTTCGGTGAGAAGCACGAGAAGCCCCGACTTCTCGCGGTCGACACCATCGTCATCTGCGCCGGGCAGGAGTCGGTTCGCGATCTCGTGGACGAACTGACCGTCGCGGGCGTGGTGACCCACATCATCGGCGGCGCCGACGTGGCAGGAGAACTCGACGCCAAGCGTGCCATCGAACAGGGCACACGACTGGCCGCGAAGATCTGACCGGCTACGCTGACTGATCGTGAGCCTGCCGACACCCACAACCACAGCCCGCGCCGTAGTGACCGGCGCCTCCTCCGGCATCGGAGAGGCACTGGCCGCTGATCTGGCATCACGCGGACATTCCCTGATCCTCGTTGCCCGTCGTGGCGAGGTCATGGAGGTCCTCGCCGAGAAGCTTCGCGCCGCGCACGGCGTCGAGGTGGAGGTCCGTGCATCGGACCTCTCCGACAGCGCGGCGCGTGCCGTTCTGGTCGAGGAACTCGGTGGCCGCGACATCAGCATCCTGTGCAACAACGCCGGTATCGCCACCTTCGGGCCGATCGCCGAGCTGGACCCGGCATACGAGCGCGACCAGGTCGAGCTCAACGCCGTTGCAGTGCACGATCTCACGCTGGCCGTGCTGCCCGGCATGCTCGCACGCAAGTCCGGAGCCATCCTGATGGTCGGGTCCGCGGCCGGAAACATGCCGATCCCCAACAACGCGACGTACGCCGCCACGAAGGCGTTCGTGAACACCTTCGCGGAATCGTTGCGAGGTGAACTCAAGGGCACCGGAGTGAACGTCACCCTGCTCGCCCCAGGCCCAGTACGCACCGAAACCCCGGACCCGGCCGAAGCGTCGATCGTCGACAAGCTCGTCCCGGACTTCTTCTGGATCTCGAGCGAGTACACCGCCAAGGTCTCGCTCGACGGCCTGGCCGAGAACAAGATGCGCGTCGTACCGGGCATCTTGAGCAAGGCGATGTCCGTCGCGGGCGGTTACAGCCCGCGTGCCGTCGTTGCGCCCATCGTGGGCACGTTCTACAAGAGGCTCGGCGGCTGATTCACGCAAACTTCTCAGAGCAGGCCGTAGCAGACCATATAGTCGGTTAATGGCGATGCGAAGAACACTGGCAGTCGGGGCAATCCTTCTTTTGACCGGAGGGTTGCCCTTACTGCTGCCCACGGCAGCGAATGCATGTTCGTGCGCATCATCGGCTACCCCGGAAGAAGCCGTGAGCGTCTCCAGCACCGTTTTCCTCGGGACTCCGACGGAGAAAACTTCGGACGGGTTCGAGGACACCTACCTGTTCGACGTCAGCCGGGTCTACAAAGGCGATCTGGCATCGGTGACGTCGGTGGGGACACTCGCGAACGGGAACGGTTGTGGCACAAGCTATGTGCTCGGCACCGAGCAGCTGATGTTCGTTTCTGCGCCGTACGACGTCGACGCCGAGCACGAGGGGCACAGCTGCGGGCCGGCTACCGAAACCGGGTTCGACATCCAAGCGGCGGTCGAGTCCGTGTACGGCGCCGGTTACGCCCCGAGCCCCGGCGGAACTCCGTCCGTTGGTGTGTCCGCCGACAGATCGGCGGTCATCGGCGGAGGCGCCGCGGTGGCATTGCTCGCGGTGCTCGGTTGGTTCGGATGGAAGCGCCGGCGAGCACAGTGATTCGACAGGCACAGTGATTCGAGCCCCGTCAGGGCCGCGTCAACCTCGTTCGGCGGCGCGTCAAGTAAGCGTCAAGATCCGCCCCACCGGTGATCTTCGGGAGTAGATCTGAAGGTAGCCCGCAACACGGCGGGTCACCTTCAGGAGATCGACGTGACGCTACTCGAAATCTTCCCCTCCCTACGCGGCGCAATGACACCGCGTATGGATCCTGCGTTGTGGCCCATCAGTACTCGCCACGACCACAGCGGGCGTGTCTGCATCGGCGACGTCTCCCTCGAAGAGATCGCGGACCAGTACGGCACACCGACGTACGTCGTCGACGAGGCGGACGTGCGGCACCGCTGCCGCACGTATCGAGAGATCTTCCCCGACTCGGAGATCGTGTACGCCGGCAAGGCACTGATGATTCGAGCGATGGCTACCTGGGTCTCCGACGAGGGACTCGGGGTGGATGTCTGTTCCGCCGGTGAACTCGCCGTCGCGCTCGCCGCGGGCGTGGACCCCCACCGAATCATCCTGCACGGCAATGCCAAATCGGTTTCCGAACTGAGGGCGGCGGTCAACGCGGGTGTGGGCCGGATCGTCCTCGACTCCCCCAGCGAAGCGGTACGGCTCGCGTCGGTGTGTACCCACCGACAGAAGGTGTTGATCAGAGTCACACCCGGCATCGACATACACGGACACAAGGCAGTGTCCACAGGCATCTTGGACCAAAAGTTCGGCCTACCAGCGTTTTCCGAAGAACTGGAACGTACGGTATCCGTCGTCGCCAACGCGGCGCACCTGCAACTCATCGGCCTGCATTGCCATCTCGGCTCCCAGATCACCGATCCCGAACTCTTCCGCCCCGCGATCGAGACGATGATCGCACAGATGGACGACATACGACGCACGCATCGAATCATCCTCACCGAACTCGATCTCGGCGGTGGCCATGGGATCGCATACATGCCGGGAGACGCCCAACTGGATCTGACCCGCCTCGCTCACGTCATCGACGAAACTCTCGACGACGCGTGCACCCGAAACCGCTTCCCTCGCCCCGAAATCGTGCTCGAGCCTGGCCGAGCGATCGCCGCGCGCGCCGGAGTCACGCTATATCGCGTACAGAACATCAAGTCGATCAGCGGCGGTCGAACCTTCGTTTCCGTCGACGGTGGGATGAGCGACAACCCTCGGGTGTCGTTGTACGACAGCCACTACGACGTCGAACTGGTGAACCGGCATTCGAGCGCACCGCTCCAGGAAGTCACCGTCGCCGGGCGGCACTGCGAATCGGGCGACGAAATCGCCGTCGGAGCAAGGCTTCCCGCCGACCTACATGAAGGTGACCTGTTGGCAGTGCCGTGTACGGGCGCATACCACCACAGCATGGCCTCCACTTACAACAGCGTCGGCCGGCCACCGGTCGTCGCTGTGCTGGGCGGGATTGCGCGGCCGTTGATCAGGCGCGAATCGATCAACGACCTGCTGGCCCGCGAGGTCGGCATCTGACCTCGCGGGCGCCTAAGCCTCAGCGCTTGCGACGGCTACCGGTACCGAAGATATTTCGCGAAATCTCGCGTCCCGCAGCCGAAGCCGCCGAACGCAGGAAACTCTTCACGGCCGAGTTACCCAGGATCTGCTCGGCGATGTTGGGGCCCTCAGGTTCGGCCGGCGGCGGTGGCGGCAGATCGGGCAGCGACGGAAGATCCAGGGACTGATCCGCCGTCGGAGCACCGGCCACCTTCGCCGTCAACTTTTCGTACGCCGACTCGCGGTCGATGGTCTGGCCGTACTTCTGATTCAGCGGACTCGACGACGCTGCCGCCTTGATCGCGTCGTTGCCAATGGTGTCCATCAGCGACCTCGGAGGACGAATCTTGGTCCAGGCCACCGGCGTCGGCGCACCCTTTTCCGAGAGCACAGTCACGATGGCTTCACCGATGCCGAGTGAAGTCAGTGCCTTTTCCAGGTCGTAGTGCTCGGTCTTCGGGTACGTGCGGACGGTCTTGTTGAGCGCCTTCTGATCGTCGGGCGTGAATGCGCGTAGGGCGTGCTGAACGCGCGCGCCCAACTGTGACAGCACCGAATTGGGAATGTCGGTCGGAAGCTGCGTGCAGAAGAACACGCCGACACCTTTGGAGCGAATCAGCTTGACCGTCTGTTCGACCTGCTGCAGGAAAGCCTTCGACGCGTCCGCGAACAGAAGGTGCGCCTCGTCGAAGATGAACACCAGCTTCGGCTTGTCAAGATCTCCCTCTTCGGGCAGCGTCTGGAACAAGTCCGCGAGCACCCACATCAGGAAGGTGGAGAACATTGCCGGACGCGCGGCCTGGGCACCGAGTTCGAACAGCGTGATCACACCGGCACCGCCGACGACACGCAGCAGGTCCTCGGTTTCGAGTTCCGGTTCGCCGAAGAAGGTGTCACCGCCGTCGGCTTCGAGGTTGACCAACGCACGCAGAATCACTCCCGCCGTCGCGGAGGAAACTCCGCCGATACCCTTCAGATCCGCTTTGCCCTCAGCGCTAGTCAGGTGGGCGATGACCGAACGCAGATCCTTGAGGTCCAGCAGGGCCAGGCCCTGAGTGTCGGCCCAGTGGAAGATCAGTCCGAGAGTCGATTCCTGGGTCTCGTTGAGGCCCAACACTTTGCTGAGCAGGATCGGCCCGAAACTGGTGATGGTCGCGCGCACCGGGATACCGATTCCGTCAGTACCCAACGACAAGAACTCGACTGGCATCCCAGCGGGAGTCCACGAATCGTCGCCCGTCTCGACGGCGCGAGCCTTCATCTTCTCGCTCGGATCCCCCGCCTTCGACAGACCCGAGAGGTCGCCCTTGACGTCGGCCATCACTACCGGCACACCCGCGGCGGACAGCTGCTCGGCGATGCCCTGCAACGTCTTGGTCTTGCCGGTACCCGTCGCACCGGCAATCAGACCGTGACGGTTGATCGTCGCCAATGGAATCCGCACCCGCGCGGTGGGATCTGCCACTCCGTCGATCACCACCGAGCCGAGCTCGAGTGCCCGCCCCTCGGATGAATAGCCCGCCGCGATTTCAGCTGCAGCACCCGACGGCGCCTGAGCAGCGGGGGTGGCTCCGGCCGATGCTTCGGCTTCAGCGGCAGCCGCTTCCTTCTCGGCTTCCTCAGCTGCCGCAGCGGCTTCAGCTGCAATCCGAGCGGCTTCGGCAGCGGCAGCCTTGGCAGCTTTCGCCTTCTCCGCCGGCGTCAGCGGCGCGGCTCCGTCCTTCGGATCCACGGTCATCGAAAGCCCTCCTCGTTGCAATGCGGCGAAGTTCTTGTCATCACCCGAACGCCGTCTTACACACGTCGAGTTTCCACCGCAGACCTTATCCCGCGCCCGCGCGCACTACTGTGTTCCTGGTGCAGGACAAATTGGTATGGATCGATTGTGAAATGACCGGGCTGCGACTCGAGTCGGACAAACTCATCGAGATTGCGGCTCTGGTGACCGACAGCGACTTGAACATCTTGGGCGAAGGTGTGGACATCGTCATCCACGCCGACGACGACGCATTGGCTGCAATGCCCGACGTCGTGAAGAAGATGCATGCGAAGTCGGGACTGACCGAAGAGGTTCGTAAGTCGACGGTCACCCTCGCCGAGGCGGAGAAAGAGGTGCTCGCGTACATCCGCAAGCACGTTCCCGTCGCCGGTACGGCTCCCCTGGCAGGTAATTCCATCGCCACCGACCGCGGATTCATCTCGCGTGACATGACGGCGCTGGACACATACCTGCACTACCGGATGATCGATGTCAGCTCCATCAAGGAACTCTCCCGCCGCTGGTACCCGCGAATCTACTTCGGCCAGCCCGAAAAAGGTCTCGCCCACCGGGCACTCGCCGACATCAAGGAATCCATCCGCGAACTCAAGTACTACCGCGGCACTGCATTCGTCGCGGCGCCCGGACCGTCGAGCGCGGAGATCGCAGCCGTCGTAGAGGGCTTGGGTCCCGCCTGACCTGCCGATTGGCTTCCTGACCGACTTTCGCGCTAGTATCTCTTTCGTCAAAGCAGCCGGGTCAAACCGGTGGCCGAGGCAATGGTGGGCGTAGTTCAGTTGGTAGAGCACCAGGTTGTGATCCTGGCTGTCGCGGGTTCGAGTCCCGTCGCTCACCCAAGCGGAACCCCCGAAGATGTCGAAAGACATTTTCGGGGGTTCTTTTGGTTTGTGCGCCGGCCCCAATCCCCCCTTCCACAGCCGGGTGAACGTACCTCTCGTCGCCTCAGATAGACCGAAAGCCACTTTCGCTCACATGGGGGTAGCTGGAAATCGCCGCACATGGCCCAGCCGTCGATCACTCGGGCGACGGTTGCGGCTCCCAGACACCTGCGACGGTCCCCTCGCGAACGTGTCGCTCGTATGCCGAAACCTTGTCGTGGATGACGGTCAGGTTGTCCTGCAGCGCAGAGATCCTGGATCGAATCAACACCTCATGCTTTTGTAGAAGTGAAAGCCGTTCCTTCTCGTTTCCCGGCCCTGACCTGACGAGTGCGGCGAATTCGCGGATCGTTGCGATCGGCATACCCGAGTCTCGGAATCGATTGCACAGCTTCAACCAAGCGACATCGTTTTCGGCGTAGACCCGACGCCCACCTGCCGAGCGCGCAACCTCGTGAACGAGCAATTCCTCACGTTCGAAGTATCGAAGGGAATCGATGCTGATTCCGGTCTCGACAGCTACGTCACCGATTGATAGTTCACGCATTGCCCGTCTACCTTTCCTTGACCTGGAGTGCACTCCAGATTTTACGGTCGCGGCCATGAATTCCATTCAGCGCAAAATCAACACCGGATTCTCCCGAATCTCCACTGCCGACGACGTACTTGCCGGACAAGATTTAACCGGCACAACTGCTTTGGTCACTGGCGGGTACTCCGGACTCGGATACGAGATTTCGCGGTCACTTTCTTCGGTCGGGGCGCGAGTTGTAGTTCTTGCCCGCCGACCAGAACAGGCACGGAGCGCGGTGGCCGACCTTCCGGGTATCGAAGTGCGAGCGTGCGACCTGTCGGACCCGAGCAGTGTCAGATCGTGTGCGCGAGAAATTCTCGAATCCCGGATCACTCCGGACATCATCATCTGCAATGCGGGGGTCATGGCCTGCCCGGAACTCCGTGTCGGCTCGGGCTGGGAATCACAATTCGCGATCAATCACCTCGGGCACTTTGTACTGGTGAACCTGCTGGTGCCAGCCATGCCCGCAAACGGTTCTCGCGTAGTCGCTGTCTCGTCGGCGGGACATTTTCTGTCGGGAGTGCGTTGGGATGACATACATTTCCGCAACGGTTACGACCGCTGGCTTGCGTACGGTCAAGCCAAGACTGCAAATGCTCTATTCGCTGTACAGCTGGCGAGCTCCGGTGCTTCACGCGGCATCACTGCGTTCTCCGTCCATCCCGGGAGCATCCTCACTCCCCTTCAACGTCACTTCTCTGCATCGGAGAAACACGATCTCGGATGGACGACGTCGAATGGCGACGCCGTGCCGGGATTCAAGACTCCCTCCCAGGGCGCCGCTACAACGGTGTTGGCAGCGACGGCACCGATACTCGCCGATCACGCCGGCGCGTACCTCCAGGACTGCAACATCGCGGACGTCGCGCAGACTGATGACATGAGCGTCGGCGGCGTGAAGCCTTGGGCTACCGATCGCGACGACGCACGGAGATTGTGGGCACTGTCCGCTGAAATGACCGGAGTGGACGCCTTCGGTCGACGCTGACGCCGAGCGAACGTACCTCCCGTCGCCTCAGATAGACCGAGAGGCACTTTCGCTCACAAAAGGAATACAGATGCAGAAATGCCCCCAACCGGACGGTCGGGGGCATTCTGACGTTCAGTGCTTCAGGGACGCGATCAGACGTCCGCGTTGCCGGTCTTCCAGACGCTCCAGGGAATGTTCCAGTCACCGAGGCCGTCGGTGCCGGAGAGCGTTCCGCCGACGGTGTTCTTGACGACGACGATGTCCCCACGCTTGGTGTTGTCGTAGACCCACTTGGCGTTGGACGGGCTCAGGTTGAGGCAGCCGTGACTGGTGTTGGAGTAGCCCTGCTGCCCGACCGACCACGGCGCCGAGTGGAAGAAGATGCCGCTGTAGGACATTCGGGTCGCCCAGTCGACGGGGGTCTTGTAACCCTGCGCCGAGGTGACCGGGACGCCGTACGTGGACGAGTCCATGATCATGTTCGCGAAGCGGTCGCCGATGATGTAGACGCCGTTGTCGGTGGGAGTGCTGTCCTTGCCCATGGAGGTGGGCATGGTCATGACGGTCTCACCGTTGACCTGGAAAGTGACCTGCTTGGTGTTGTCGTCCGCCGTGGCGATGACGGCATCACCGATGGTGAAGGAACTCTTCGCGTCTTCCTGCCCGAAGACTCCCTTGCCGAGATTGCGCCCGTACACGTTGACGCTCACGTCGACCTTGGTGCCGGGTGCCCAGTAGTTCTCCGGACGCCAACGGACCTCACGATTGTTGACCCAGTAGAACGCACCTTCGACGGTCGGAGTCGTGGTGACGGTGATCGCGGCTTCGGCAGCCTTGCGATCGGGGATGTTCTCGTCGAACTGCACCGCGATGGGCTGACCGATGCCGACCACGTCGCCCTCGTTCGGCAAGACATACGGCTTGGTGACGTTGCCGGGTGCGCTGGTGGTGAAGGACGTGACCGTCGTACTGGCGCCGCCCAATCCGAATGCGCGGGCCTCGATTTTGTACTTGCGGTTGTAGCCGAGCGGTTCGGTGGTCGTCCACGACGCACCGTCGGCAGCAATCGCGCCGGCAACTGCCTTGCCGTCCTGATTGACCATCGTCACGTCGGACAGGGCGCCGTCAGCGACGTTGATCTTGACCGGGTCGCCCGGCGAGAAGCCGACAGCGCCGTCGGCGGCGGTCGAGGTGAGCTTCGGCTTGATGAGTTCGGTGAGCGGATTGGAATCGATCGGCGCCGATCCCTCGGTGCTGACGTCCTTGCCACCCGACGTGCACGCGGTGACCAGAACGAGCGCACCGAGAGACACCGCGATCATCGCCGCACTCTTCGACACTCGACCGTTCCCCCCGCGCACGGACAGACCCCACCTTTGACGACTCATCGTTCGACTCCGCTTCACAATTTCTCCGACTAACTTCCGCATCACATGCGAATCCCACTTACCGGAAGGCAAGTGGGACTTGCGGTATGACTGCGCTGCACCAATGATGCCAGGCGCGCTCGTTACCAACGGTCATGAAGGGCCACGCCGTCAGTAACGTTCAAGTATCAATCGCTCCGAACCGTCCGTTTTGTTACCGCTTTCAGCGGATTTCCTCCGATTGGACTACGGCAGCGAGGCCGCCACCTGGCGATTTGCTCCCGAACCGGCGATTCGGCTAATGTTCTGTCTCGCAAGAGCGAGCGCCTATAGCTCAGTTGGTAGAGCAAGTGACTCTTAATCACTGGGTCCGGGGTTCGAGTCCCTGTGGGCGCACTTGCAAAGGTCCCCACCTTCTTCGGAAGGTGGGGATTTTTCTTTGTGGCTTGGTGGACAGGTCGTGGTGAATAGACTTCACAGTTACCGGAACCACGGCCTGGAGGTCTGATGACTGAGCGCGAATTCACGCCCGGCGGCGAACTGGCATTTGCCGGGGTGGCAGGTCAGGCAGCTCTGATCCGGTCCGGAGCTTTGTCCGCCCGCGAACTCACCGAGACCACACTTCGCCGTATCGAGCGCCTCGATTCGACGCTCAACGCATTTGTACGAGTTCTCGCGGACGAAGCACTCGACGAGGCGACACGGCTCGATCAACGTCAGGCCGACGGCAAAACCCTGGGCCCACTGCACGGAGTCCCGATTGCAATCAAGGACGAGAACGACGTCGCCGGAACGCCGACGACGTACGGCGGTGCGGCAGCCACGCGCATCGCATCGGCCGATTCAGAGGTTGTCCGTCGGTTGCGCGAAGCGGGTGCGGTGATCGTCGGCAAGACGACGATGCCCGAGTTCGGCATCTGGCCCTTCACCGAGACTGCCGCAAACGGATACACGAGAAACCCTTGGGACACCGGCATATCCACCGGCGGATCGAGCGGAGGATCTGCGTCGGCCGTCGCGTCGGGAATGGTCGCGGCGGCAATAGGCGGCGACGGCGGCGGTTCCATACGATTGCCTTCGGCGTTCTGCGGGTTGTTCGGACTCAAGCCGCAACGCGGTCGGGTGAGCACCGCGCCGAACCGAAACCTCTGGCGCGGACTCGGCACACTCGGGCCTCTCACTCGTTCGGTCGAGGACAGCGCGCTCGTATACGACGCAATCACCGGCACCACCGAGACCGACGACTACACAGCCGAAACGCTCCGAACCAGCTTTGCCGACGCGGCCGTGTCGGCACCCGGGCCGCTTCGCATCGCGGTGTCCACCCGGAGTCCGATCCGGGGCGTCCGCCCGTCAGCGGAGATCGTTGCCGCGGTGCTCTCGATCGCAGAGATGTTGAGCGCGTTGGGACATCACGTCGAAGAACACGATCCCGAGTACCCGGACGCCACTGCCGCTTTTCTCCCGCAGGTACTCGGCGGTGTCCGCGACGAAGCGCTTCGTGTCGATCATCCAGCGCTTCTCGAGAAGCGCACGCGAGCGCTCGCCTCGATCGGCCGGATAGCTGCACCCGCGCGCGTCGGCAAATTCGCCTACCGCAAAGGTCAGCGAATTGCAGCGACGGTCAACCAGGTCTTCGACACCTTCGACCTGGTCCTGATGCCGACGACGCCCGCGCTGCCACGCCCGATCGGACAACTCGAAGGAACCGGCCTTCTGTCCGCAGTCCGCAAGGCGTTGCCGATCGCCGCCTACTGTTCTATCTGGAATGTTTGCGGCAACCCGGCGGCCGCGGTACCCGCCGGCTTCTCCGAACACGGACTCCCCCTGAGCGTCCAACTGGTTGCGCGCAGCGGTGGCGAATCGGCGATTCTCGCCGTCGCACAGCAGTTGGAAAGCACCGTCCGCCGGCCGGATTCACGCCCGCCACACTCGTGAATTCCGGAAGCGATGTAACCATCGTCACCACGATGAACACGCGTTTTGCAAACTCCTGAGCCTGTCGGCTAATGTTCTGTCTCGCAAGAGCGAGCGCCTATAGCTCAGTTGGTAGAGCAAGTGACTCTTAATCACTGGGTCCGGGGTTCGAGTCCCTGTGGGCGCACTTGCAAGAAGGCCCCCACCTCACCAGGTGGGGGCCTTCTTCATGTTCTGCCTTCGAAAACTCGGGTCAGCGAATGATCTTCCGGACCACGAGTAGTCCCACCACTGAACCAACTGCGATAAGCGCGTACTTCACTGCCGGCTCGTTGAGCTTGGCGAGCACCGTCTTCTTGGTGTTCTCGACCAGCCGCTTCGGGTTGGTGCGGACCGTCAGTTCGTCGAGTGTGCTCGCGAGCTGGTTACGCGCCTTCTCGATCTCGCGTTCGATGCTCTCGGTGTCCCTGGGCACGTGTCCTCCAACTTGTCTGTGTTCTGCTGCTCTGTGTGCGGGTCTGCTGTGCGGACGCAGCGCGCCGACACTTCGCTCTACCGTAGAGGAGCAGAATGCCCTCGCGCCCACCTGCCGCGCAATTTCTCGACTAACCTCGATTCCCGTGACCGAGAACAGTAGATTGTCCGCCGGCGACGTCGCGCCGGATTTCACGCTCCCAGACGCCGACGGCAACGAGGTTTCGCTTCACGATTACCGCGGCCGCAAGGTCATCGTGTACTTCTACCCCGCGGCCAGCACCCCGGGGTGCACCAAGCAGGCCTGCGACTTCCGCGACAGCCTCGCCGAATTGAACGGCGCCGGGCTCGAGGTCGTCGGAATCTCGCCGGACAAGCCAGCAAAACTCGCGAAGTTCCGCGATACCGAAGAGCTGACCTTCCCGCTGCTCTCCGACCCCGAGAAGGCGACGCTCGAAGCCTGGGGCGCATTCGGTGAGAAGAAGATGTACGGCAAGACGGTCCAGGGCGTCATCCGCTCGACGTTCCTCGTTGACGAGGAAGGCAAGATCGAGGTGGCCCAGTACAACGTCCGGGCCACCGGCCACGTCGCCAAGCTACGACGCGATCTATCCGTCTAACTCCCGTACCTGCTCAAGAACAGCGCCTCCGCGAAAGCGAGATTCTCGATCTCCGACGGGTCGACGCTTTCGTCAGGTGCATGAATGCGGCACTGCGGTTCCTCGACGCCGATCAACGCGATCTCCGCGTCGGGGAACTGCTCGGCCAACGCACTGCACAGCGGAATCGATCCCCCTTGGCCGGCAAACCCCACTTCGCGGCCGTAGGCATCGGTCAGCGCAGACTTCAGCTGCGCGAATCCCGTCCCTTCCGTCGAGGACGAGAACGGTGATCCCGTCGATTCCGGTACGACCTCGATGTGGACGCCCCACGGAGCCGCTGGGCGGAGGTGGTCCGTCAACAACTTCTGTGCCTGCGCCGGATCCGTGCCAGGCGGGACACGAAGATTCAGGCGTGCGGATGCACGGGGCGTGATTGCCGCCGCAGAACCCACGACCGGCGGGCAGTCGATACCCAGGATGGTCAGCGCCGGACGAGCCCACACCTGCTCGGCGACCGAACCGGAACCAGTCAGTTGTACCCCTTCGAGTACCCCGGCGTCGGAGCGGAACTGATCGCCGTCGTAACTGATTCCCTCCCACTCCTGGTCGTTGGTCAAGCCTTCGACAGTGGTGTTTCCGGCGCCGTCGTGCAGCGTCGAGAGAATGTGCACCAGCGCGGTGATCGCATCGGGTGCCGGTCCACCGAAGACACCGGAGTGAATCTCACCCTCGAGCGTCGACACGTGGACCACCACGTTGGCGATCCCGCGTAGTGATGTCGTGATCGTCGGCTCCCCGACCTCGGTGTTGCCGGTATCGGCGATCAGGATCATGTCGGCCGCAAAAAGTTCGGGCCGCTCTCGCACCAGATCCTCGAGACCGCCAGTGCCCATCTCCTCTGATCCTTCGGCGACGATCGTCAGATGTGCGCTCGGATCCACACCTGCTGCGGCGAGCGCTCGCAGAGCTGTCAGATGCATGACGACGTTGCCCTTGCAGTCCGAAGCGCCGCGTCCGTACCACCGTCCACCCCGCTCGGTGAGCGTGAAAGGCGGCGAGCCCCAGAGCTCTTCGTTTCCGGGCGGCTGAACGTCGTAGTGGCAGTACAGCAGAACCGTCGGAGCACCGCCTGGACCTGGTCGACGACCGACGACGGCGGCCGAGCCGTCGGAGGTCTCGATCGCCTCGATATCGGCGAAACCCTGATCGCGGAATGCCTCCAGGACCCAATGTGCCGCGGCCGCGCATTCTTCCGGCGGGTATTGCCTTGCATCTGCGACGGACTTCATCGCCACAAGTGCACTCAGATCCTCATGGGCACGCGGCATGAGTTCACGTACCGCGGTTCGCAGTTCTTCCGTCATCGTCTCCCTCTCCTCGGCATCGAACCTCGGTGTGCCCGAAGAATCTCAGTGTGCCCGAATCGGGCGTAGGGAGTCGGCAGGATCGCCGTTGCGCCACACCGCGCAGCAACCTCTTCAGCTACTGGACAGGTGGTCACCTAGTATCGAGGTGTGGCAACAGCATCGGGACTCGTGTGCGCGCACCTGCGCGGTGCGTTTCGACCGATCACGACCGCCGAAGTAGGTGGCCGATGACACCGGATAATGCACAAGTCCCAAATTCGACAGAAAACACCGATAGCCTGGAAGACGTGCAGCCCACGACTCGTAACCGCGCGCGGCGACGAGTCGACCCAGCACTGGAGAATCCCCAGAGCCTCGAAGAACCGCAGGAACTGCTGCCGCGCAAGCGTCCGACGCAAGAGCGCAGCCAGCGTAAATTCGACGCACTCCTGGCGGCGTCACGGGAACTCCTCACCGATGTCGGTTTCGAATCGTTCACCTGCGAAGAGGTCGCGGCACGTGCCGACGTCCCGATCGGGACGCTCTACCAATTCTTCGCGAACAAGTACGTCATAGTGTGCGAATTGAACCGCCAGGATCTCGTCGGGGTCCAGCACGAGCTTGCGCAGTTCGGCGGCGAAGTACCCTCGCTCGACTGGTTGCGGTTCCTGAACAGTTTCGTCGATCACATGGCCGGACTGTGGACGTCCGATCCGTCGCGCCGCGAGGTCTGGCTGGCGATGCAGTCGACGCCGTCCACGCGGGCCACCGGAGTCATTCACGAAAAGCAATTCGCCGAGACCGTAGCGAAAATGCTCGGTCCGTTGACGCCTCGTACGCGGCGAGATCGTCGCCTGATGATGGCGGAAGTTCTTGTCCACGTGGTGTATTCGATGCTGAATTTCTCGGTTCAGGACGGTCAGTCGCATGCCGACGCCGTCGCCGAACTGAAAAGATTGATGATCGCATATCTCCTCGTCGCCGAGAAGGAATCCCGCACGAAGGACTAGTCGAACGACAAAGAGCCGGTCTCCCCTTGGGAGACCGGCTCTTTCGTGTCCGGCAGTGCTACTCCGGGTCGGATTCGATGACCGCGAAAGCGCCCGCCATGTCCCCGTCGTGGGTGAGCGAGATATGAATCTTCACTCCGGTGAGGTGTTTGGCCACGTCACCGCGAAGCCGTATGCCCGGGCGACCCCAGGCGTCCGAGACGACTTCGATCTGATTGTGGATCATCTCCCCCAGCACCGGCGGGCTGGCGAAGAGAGCAGTTGACCATGCCTTGATCACTGCTTCCTTCGCTGCCCACCGGGCGGCGAAATGTCGTGCCGGTTCGGAGCTCCGGGTAGCGGCGTCTCGACGCTCGCCCGGTGTGAAGTTGTCGAGCATTGCCGTTCCCGGCCTGTTCAATTGCTCGGCGAACTCCGACACCGTCACGAGGTCGAAGCCGATACCCAGAACTCCCATACCGTGATTATTACTTGCAGCCGGGCAGATTCGAGCGGTACACCAGATCTGCGCCGAGTCGTGCGTCCTCGCTCAGCAGCATGTCCGCTTCGAGCTGACGCGACGCCTTGGCCGGCGTTCCGTCGGCACCGAGGCGACGATCCGCCGGGCGCTCGTAAAGGCTGTCGCCACCGCACATCGCCTTGGCGAGGCGGCGCTGACCGTCGATCGTCCGCTGCTGCGCCGCAGCAACATAGTCGGCGCGCTTGTCGGCCGGAACCGACTCGACGAATGCCTGCGGGTGAACGACTGCGATCAGGCCGGAGACGTGACCGAAGCCGAGGCTGGTCAGCAGGCCGGCACGCAGCGGAAGCTGATCACCGAACTTGAGCGGCTGACGTGCCCACACGAGGTGCTCGAACTCGGCCATCTTGTCGTCGACGCAGTCGAGGCTGCGGTTCGGCGGGACGATGCCCTGGCTCAGTACCTGGCAGAGCCCGATCAGCTGGAAGGCTGCGGCACCACCCTTGGCGTGACCGGTCAGGCTCTTCTGCGAGACCACGAACATCGGCGCACCTTCACTGCGTCCCAATGCCCCGGCGAGGCGCTCGTGCAGCTCTGCCTCGTTCGGATCGTTGGCGGCAGTGGAGGTGTCGTGCTTGGAGATCACGGCGATGTCGTCGGCGCTCACGCCGAGAGCGTTGAGCGAGAGTGCGAGCTGCGAATCCGCTCCCCCACGTCCGGCGCCCAGTGCTCCGAGTCCCGGTGCCGGGATCGAGGTGTGGACACCGTCGGCGAACGATCCGGCCCAGGCGACCACACCGAGGACGGGCAGGCCCATCTCGAGTGCCAGGTCTCCGCGAGCGAGGAGAATCGTTCCGCCACCGGCCGACTCGACGAATCCGCCGCGGCGACGATCGTTGGCCCGCGAGAAGCGGCGATCCTCGATGCCCTTGGCGTGCATGTCCTCGGTCTTGGCAGTTGCCGACATGTCACCGAAGCCGATGATGCCTTCCGTGCTCAGATCGTCGAACCCGCCGGCAACAACCAACTGCGCCTTGCCGAGTCGGATCTTGTCGACGCCTTCTTCGACGGATACCGCTGCCGTGGCGCAGGCGGCGACGGGGTGAACCATCGCGCCGTAACCGCCGACGTACGACTGAACGACGTGCGCTGCAATGACGTTCGGCAGCGCTTCCTGCAGGATGTCGTTCGGACGGTTCTCGCCGAGCAGCGTGTCGATGTACAGGCTCCTCATGGAGGTCATGCCGCCCATGCCGGTGCCCTGCGTGTTGGCGACCAGGCTCGGGTGTACCCAGCGGAGCAGTTCGCTCGGAGTGAAGCCGCCGGTGAGGAAGGCGTCCACCGTTGCGACGATGTTCCAGAGTCCGACGCGGTCGACCGAATCTGCCATGTCGGCGGGGATGCCCCACTTGGTGACGTCGAAGTTGGTCGGGATCTGGCCGCCGACACTACGGGTCAGCTTCATCTTGCGCGGGACGCGGATCTCGGTGCCTGCGCGGCGAGTGACTGTCCAGTCTCCGGACTCGGCGGAAACCGTCGCCGTCGTGTTCTCCGGATCGGATTCGACGAAGGCCTGAGCCTCTGCCTCACTGCCGACCACGAAGCTCAGATCCTTGTCCAGGAACACGGAGGTGAGCAGCGGAGCGGTGTTGTCGATCATCGCGCCCTCGTCGACGTAGCGACGGATGCCGCAACGCTCGACGACTGCGTCGTGGTACTTGTCGGCGATTTCCGCCTCGGGTACCAGGTCACCGGATTCGACGTCGTACCAGCCCGGCTTGGGGTCGTTCTCCCAGACGATGAGTCCGGTGTTCCACGCCAATTCGAGAACGCCTGCGGCAGAGAGCTGCTCGTCGACCTCCATCTCGAAGCGGGTACGCGAGGAACCGTAGGGTCCGAGCTCTCCGGCACCCACGATGACCACGAGGTCCGCGGGGGTGACGTCCAGTTCGGGCCAGCTCGGAGCCTTGACCGAGTCGTCGATGCGAGCCGGCGTGGGCAGCGCCAGGATGCTGGACTCGTCCACTGCTTCGTCGACAGCCTCGGCGATCTCGGCAACCTCGGCAGCTTCCTTGGCCAAAGCACCCAGATCCAGGTTGGCCTCGGACAGTCCGCCGGTCAAGTCGACCTCGAGCGGAGCCTCTGCTGCAGCGCGCCGCGACTCGCGGGTTGCCGTCTTCAGCAGTTGGGTCGCCATCTCCTGGGTGGACCAGGTGCGGACGCCCGCAGCTTCGACCGCGTCGACGATCGGATCGTTGTGACCCATGAGTCCGGTTCCGCGAACCCAACCGATGACCGCGTGTGCCAACGTGACCCGCTCGGCCCAGTTCCGCTCGGCCTTCCAGCGGTTGACCACGGCGATCAGCGAAGCCTTGGCCTCACCGTAAGCACCGTCGCCGCCGAACGTTCCGCGGTTCGGCGAACCGGGCAGCACTACGTGCAGGTGCGTGTCGACATCGCTGTCGTAACCGATCTTCGACAGACCGCCGATGAGGCGCTCCACCGACCAGAGCAGCACGCGCATTTCCATTTCGGCGCGAGCGCCGGCGTCGGAGAGTTCGCCGCCGACACGCGGAGCTGCGAACGGGAAGAGCATCGTCGGCGTCATGGCCGGCTTGATGAGCTTCTTTGCGCCGCCTGCGTTCTCGGTGGCCTCGTTGCCGATCCAGTCGATCAGTGCGTCGACGTCGGTGTACGACGCCATGTTCGCGGGAACCACCCAGAGGGCGGCACCGGCGCGAGCGTTCTCGCGGTACAGGTCGCGGTAGAAGCCCAGACGCTGACCGTCGAGTCGTGAGGTGGTCACGAATACCGTTGCGCCACCGGCAAGGAGCTTGCCCGTGACGGCTGCCGCGATGGAACCCTTGCTGGCGCCGGTCACTACTGCGACCTCGCCTGCCCACTCGGGTGCGTCGGATTCTGTCGTCACGGCTGCATCAACGATGCGGGTGTAGACCTCGGCGAGCGCCGTGCGGCCCTCGTCGGTTGCACGGGTGGCCCACCACTTGGCCTGTGCGGCGACGGTGGAACCGGCACCGATGAAGTTCTCGACCGACAACGCGGTGTCACCGAGCCAAATACGAGCGAGATCCTCACGCGCACTTGCCCAACGGTCGTCGAGCAGCACGGCCTTCTGTGCGTCGAATGCCGGAGCAACCAGACGCGGCCAGTCGGAGCCGAGTTCAGCCGAGACCAGGTCGACCAGTTCGGTGTCCTCGACCGTCGCGACTGCCGCTTCTTCGTTCAGTCCGAGCTGCTCGAGCACCAGGCGTGCAGCCGAGGCCAGAACGCCGTTGCGCCCGGTGATGTTCTCGGTGAACTCACCCAGGGCGGCTGCGTCGACGGTTCCGCCGCTTCCGCCGCCGGTAGCCGGCAACGAGACACTGACTCCGCGTGCAGAGCCGACCGAGGCAACTGCGCTGTCGATGACTGCGTCGACCGCTGCGGCGTCGGCCAGTGCGCCGGAGCTCAGGCCACCGAGGTCGCCGCCGCGGATGCTGGCGCCGTCACGGGTACCGAGAGCCACTGCTGCGGTGACGTGGTGCGCCCAGCCGTCGCCCAGTTCCCAGACCTTCTTGACGCGGTCGGCGATGTAGCCGGGACGCTTGCCCGAGGGGCCGAAGACCTTGCGCAGGTGATCGTTGATCGAATCGGAGAGCACCGGTCCGAACGGCTTGTACGTACGGGCGAGCTTGTCGACGGTTGCTCCCAAGGAGCCCATGTCGGCATCCGCGGCACCGTCGATGGCGCCGAGGGACAGCTCGGAGCCGAGGTCGACCAGAAGCTGGTTACGACGCGAGGAGACGCCGTCGCACAGTGCCTCGATCGTGTCGGCGGGGCCGACCTGATCGGGACGGAGCTTGGTCCACAGGCTGATCAGGACCTTCGTGGCGTCGGGCGCCTTGAAGGTGAGGTCGTCCGGACGCGGTCCACCCGAGGGTGCAGCCGGCGCAGCAGCTGCAACCGGAGCAGCGGCCGCGGCAACCGGTGCAGCCTGCGCAGCAGGCGCTTCGATCTCGTCGTCGTCATCGACGGCGGGGTCGACGTCGGTGCCGTAGACGATCGCAGCTTCGCGCTCGACGTTGAGAACCTCGACCGGGTAGCCGAAGCGGCCCGGCAGCTTGAGGGTCTGCGACGCGAGGTTCGCAACGGTCGGGGCAGCGCCGAGACCGATCTCTACGAAGCGTTCGACCCCGAGTCCACCTTCGGACTCGTCACCGAAGAGCAGGTCCTGCGTCTCGATCCAACGGACCGGGCTGGCGAACTGCCAAGCCAGCAGCTCGATCAGGATGATGCGGGACAACTCGTGGGTGCGCGTTGCGTAGCTGTCGAAATCTGCAAGGACTTCCTGCAGCGGCTCGGACGGCACCAGGTCGGCGATTTCCTGAACGAAGTCACGACGCAGCGAGAACGGCTTCGGAACCAGGTTCGGGATGTAGCGGCCGATCAGGATGTCCGGATCGATGTCGTGCGGGAGCAAGTCCTGCAGGCACACGCGGAAGTCCGCCACGCCGCCACGAAGGACGGTGGAGTGGAACGGCACATCGATGCCGGGAACCTGGATGTATGCCCGCTTGCCACCGAATTCTGCTCGGCGACGATCGATTTCGACCTCGAGTGCGTCGAGACCGGCTACCGAACCGGCGATGGCGTACTGGCTGCCGCGCAGGTTCAGGTTGACGATTTCGAGGAACTCACCGGAGGTCTCGGCGACACCGGCGACGAAGCCCTGCACGTCGTCGTCGGAAACACCGATCTGCGACGGGCGAATAGCAGCCATGCGGTAGTCGGAACGTCCGGCTTCGTCCCGGGGAACGAGCTGGTGCATGGCGGAGCCACGCTGGAAGACGACCTCGAGAAGTGCTTCGAGCGGGAAGACCTCGGCGACAGCAGCGAGTGCGTTGTACTCACCAACCGAGTGACCGGCCAGAAGGGAATCTTCGATGAAGGTTCCGGACTCGCGCAGCTCGGCAACCTGGGCAACACCGAGAACGGCCATGGCCACCTGGGTGAACTGAGTCAGGTGCAGGACACCGTCAGGATGCTTGTGCTCGACACCGCGCGCCTTGACGGTCACCGGGTTGTCGCGCACGACAGCGAGAATCGAGAATCCGAGCGCCTTGCGGGTGTGCTTGTCCGCACGCTCCCAGACGTCGCGGGCGGCCTTGGAGCGTGCACGAGCGTCGAGGCCCATGCCCGGGCGCTGGATGCCCTGGCCGGGGAAGGCGTAGACGGTCTTCGGCGCGGCGGTGCGGCCGGTGGCGACCATCACCAGTTCGCCGTCGATGCGGCAGCCGACCTCGACGATTTCTGCGCCCTGGTCGATGCCGACACGGTCGACGCGGACGTCGATCTCGGCGCCGGGGCGAACCATCCCGAGGAAGCGGGCGGTCCAGGCGGTCAGGCGGCGCGGCGGGACGCGGGTCTCGGCCGGGTCGACTGCGGTGACTACCTGCTGCGCAGCGGCGGAGAGCCACATGCCGTGCACGATCGGGGTTCCGAGGCCGGCCAGCAGAGCGGCGTTGTCGGAGGTGTGAATCGGGTTGTGGTCACCGGAAACCTGAGCGAACGCACCCATGCTGACCGGCGCGAGGATCTTCGCGTCACGGCGACGACGACGCGAGGTGTCGACAGCCGCATCGCTGATCGATCCACCTGCGCGAGCCGGGTCGGCGAGTTCGCCAGCGCCGGTGCGTCCGCGGATCGCGAAACGCTCGGTCATGGTGACGACTGCGGGGGCGTCGAGGCCCTCGCCGAGCATGGCACCGACCTCGACCTTGACCTCGACGACGCGACCGAGGTCGGTGTCGAGAACCGAGGCGACCTCGGCATTGACCACGAGAATGCTTGTCTCGGAGGGAAGTTCACCGACGAAGTCGACGGTGTGGTCGAGGTGGACCAGGTCGAGCATGCCTTCGATAACGGAAAGACTGTCGAGCTTGGCTGCGCCGAGGACTGCGAACACTGCAGGCCAGCATGCTCCGACGACGACGTCCGGAACAGCCTTGCCGCTGACACTGAGCGTGGTGGGCAGGCCGGAACCGGTGACACCGGCGTGATCGGCGATGCGATCGGGAACCCACGCGACGTTGAGGCGGGCCTTTCCGTTCTTGACTGTCGGAAGTTCCTGTCCGGCAGCAACTGCCAGCAGCGCGGACATCGCACCCTCGGCGTCTGCCTCGGTGACAACCGGAGCGCCGCCGTCGACGACGGACTCGGGGATGGTGATCGTGATGTCGACCGACTTGTCTGCCACCAACGGAACCGAGAGCAGCACGTGCGAGGAATCGACGACGGTCAAGCTGGACCCCGTGGTGCCGTGAACTGCCTTGTCGGCAGACTCTGCGTTCCACTCGTCGAGGTCGCCGAGGCGACGGACGGGGTTCTGGGTCAGGCGGCCGGCCCACTGGAGGTCGGGAGCGGAGAGGACGGCGTCGAGAAGTCCGGGTGCGGAATCCTGGTGGCGACGGCTCGCGAGTGCAACCGGAGCGGCTCCGGCAGCAACCAATTCGTCGTAGGTCGCCTTCTCGAAGCGATCGAGCAGGTCACCGACCGGCTCGTCGACACGGGTGATGCCCGCGACGGCGACGGTGCCGGGGATGACACAAACCTGATCGGCGGTGTAGCGGGGATCGTGTGCCTGCCACAGGGAGTCGCTGCGCCACCAACGGCGAACGTCACCGTCGACGACGGGAACGAAGTTGACCGGCTTGCCCGGCGTCTTGCACAACGAGGTGAAGAACGAGACGTCTGCGGGATGCAGAACCGTCGTCGAGTAGTCCGGGTACGACGCCTGCAGTGCGCAGATCGCAGCCTCGGGGCGCTCGAGGGTCTCGGCGTCGCCGAACAGTGTGGGGATCGGGCCACGGTCGACCGGGTGCAGACGCGCCTCGGTGCGCTGGAGCATCTCGCCGAAGCGAGCACGCCAGGTGATGTCGAGCCACGGGCTCGAGGTCGCCTCGACGATGGCGTCCTGAAGATCTGCGCCGCAATCGAATTCCTTCGCCGCGTCGATGCCGACGGTCAGCTCGAGGTAGCGGCGCAGCCACTGTGCGTACGTCATGGTCTCGACGTCGCCGAAGTACGGCTTGGCGGTGACGTCGAGGGCGGCGATGATCTCGTCGCGGCGCTCGGCCACTGCCTCGGAATCGCCGGCAACCTCGTCGAGGAGGCGTCCGGTGCGCGAAGCCGCGTTGTCGATCTCGTGAATGTCGGCACCGAGCTGGCTACGGCCAGAGGCCATTCCGCCTTCAGCGGTACCGGCACCGACCCAATCCGGTGTTCCGGGCGTGTCGACGAGGAGCTGCTTGACCTCGGGCGAGGTGGTGGCCTCTAGAGTCGCCATGGCTGCAGTGCCGACCAGGATGCCGTCGACGGGCATGGCCGGGAAACCGGCTGCGGCAGACCAGCGACCGGTGAGGTAATCGGCTGCTCGCTCGGGGGTTCCGATGCCGCCGCCGACGCAGATGACCAAGTTCGGACGTGTACGCAGCTCGGCGTACGTGTCGAGGAGCAGGTCGTCGAGGTCTTCCCACGAGTGGTGTCCGCCGGCGCGGCCGCCTTCGATGTGGACGATGACCGGGAAGTTCGGAACCTCGTTGGCGATGCGGATCACGGAGCGGATCTGCGCCACGGTGCCGGGCTTGAACGCGATGTTGGTGATGCCGATCTCGGACAGCTCGTCGATGAGGGCAACGGCCTCTTCGAGTTCCGGGATACCGGCGGTGACGATGACGCCGTCGATGGGAGCGCCGGCAGTACGGGCACGCTGCACCAGGCGCTTGCCACCGAGCTGCAGCTTCCACAGGTACGGGTCGAGGAACAGGGAGTTGAACTGGACCGCGCGGCCCGGCTCGAGCAGCATCTTCAGCTCTGCGACACGGTCTTCGAAGATTTCCTCGGTGACCTGTCCGCCACCGGCGAGCTCAGCCCAGTGACCGGCATTGGCTGCCGCGGCAACGATCTTGGCGTCGACCGTCGTCGGCGTCATGCCTGCGAGCAGGATGGGTGAACGACCGGTCAGCTTCGTGAACGCCGTCTCGACGCCGATGCGGCCACCGGGAAGCGAAACAGGCTTCGGCGCGAATTCGCTCCACGAACGTGAGACCTCAGGCGCAGCACCGGGGGTGAGCAGATTGCGGTGTCCGCCGCGGGTGGCGGCGGCGATGATGCCGATGCCCTGCCCACGCAGCGAAGAGGACGTCATACGGGTCAGCTGATCGCTGGGCCCGAGATCGAGAATCCACTTGGCGCCGGCGGAGATTGCGCCGTCGACAGCCTCGACCCAGTCGACCGGATCGACGAGGACACCCTGTGCAAGTTCACGCGCACGGTCGGCATCGAGACCGCAACGGGTTGCCCAGCTGCCGACAAGTTCGACGGCCTCGGCCAATGCTGGGTGATGGAAGCCGATTTCGGTGTCGAGCGGATCGAAGGACGGAGCGAAGACGGAACCGCCACGCTTCTTGCCCTCTCGCTCGCGAGCTTCTTCGGCTTCGATCTGCTCGCAACGCTCTTGCACGCGTGCCAGCTGAGCGGGCGGTCCGGCGAGAACGACGCGGCGACGGCCGTTGCGAATGGCGAGAACAGCCGCGCGTTCGGGGGCAACACCCTCGGCAAGCTCGGCGACGATGGCGGCGAGACGCTCGGGATCGACGCCCGAGACCGCAACCATCGGCTTCGCGGAGGCGCCGGCGATGACGCCGCGGCGACGGCCGACCAGGCTGGCAGCAGCACCGACGAGCTGTGCGACGGCGAGGAGTTCACCGTCGTCGTTGCCCTGCGCGGCTACGGCAGCGGTGGCCAGCAGGCCCTGCGAGTGGCCGATGACGGCAGCAGGCGGGTTGCCGGCTACATCCAGACCCTGAGCGGAGAGTGCACGCAACGCCGCAAGCTGCGTGAGGAAGACGCCGGGGAGTGACACCGGAGCTGCGGTGAGCGCGGCAGCGGAAGGCCCGGCCGACTTCTCACCTTCTTCTTCGTCGACGATCTCGGCTTCGAGCATCCACGCGATCGGATCGAATCCGACCGGGCGAACCACGAGGAGATCCTGTGCGACGGGCGCGAGGCGTGCTGCTGCGTCATTGACCAGATCGGTCAGAACGGGCTCCAGGCCGTTGTCACGGCTGAGCTCCTCGAGCGAAGTGAGCCAGGGAGCGCCCTGTCCACCGAAAGCGATTGCGTAGGAAACGCCGTTGTTCAGCGAATCGACGAGGGCACCTTTGCTGGTCGTGCGGGACTGTCCCCCATCGACGCCGAAACGGCGTCCACCCTTCGAGTCGCGTCCGTTTCCTGTAGGTGTCGTGTCATCGATCGTCACGCGTACGTCCTCTCCTGGTCACCTCTGCGGCGAGGTGGGATTTGCGGTGTGCTGCCCGGCTGAAGTGCTCGCGAATTCGTCGAGAGAATCGACGGAGTCAGGGCGTTCGTGCAAGACAAGGTTTACACAGAATCATGAGGATTTCCTCACGTTTGTCGGCACCCTGGAAATCTGGACTTTCGAGGCCGTGATCTTCCTCACGGGACTTCGAGAAAGTGACTCGCGAGTAGGTCGCGAACGCCCTGCCTGGGACTGTTACCGGGATTTTCAGAAACCTGAGGAACCCCTCATATTTATTGTTACCAATTCGTGACCTCCTTGACGGACGGTCGATCCCGTGCGTTCCGGGCCACCATCTGTCGGACCCCCTCGCTACGTTCAGCGCGTCCACACCGGACGACTTCTCGGGGGGAGAAAACATGAAAGACACAGACGTAGTCAGAGCGGCCGAATTCATCGGCGCCGAGCTTCCGCGCGAGGCGTGGCCGCATTGGAATCAGGGATGGCCGCGCGAGTCCGAAGCCGCCCTTCTCGACGCGATCTTCTCGTCGCGCGCCGCCTACGGAACACCGAAGACCGGAGTCCGCGCCGTCGTCGACCGTTGGCGCACACACCGCTCGGTAGCCGCAGGCGAACACCTCGACAGCTTGTCCGCTCTCGCCGCCTTCACCGACCGTGGCGACGAGCTCGCAACGATTCTCGGCAATCGCCAGCGCGTGCCGGGCAACTACTTCACCAAAGCCGAAGGCGCGGCTCGTGCGGCCAAAGCGCTCGCCGACGCCGGTTGCCGGTGCGGTGCCGACGTCGAGGACACCGAAGGCCTCCGTTCGGCAGTCGTCTCCGTTCCAGGCCTGGGCCCCAGGACCTTCGAGACGCTGGTGTTCCTGTCCGGGAAGTTGACGGCAACTTCGATAGATCTACTTGCACGGTTCGCCACCGAAGCAAGCAGTAGCGAGGAATTGTTGTCGAGCACCGACGCAGCCGAGTTGCTCGTTGCGGTTGCCGAACATCTCGATGTCGATGTTCCAACACTCACCCACGCTGCGTGGCGGTATCAACGCACGGCCGAGCAACCTCGCAGATCGAAGAAATCCACCACGCCGCCCGCAGCGGATCCACTCGCCGAAACGGCCTGAGAGCGGGCGGGCGCATCCCGACCAGGGTGGTGTGCCCGCGAGCGATTCCACTCGCGTATCCTTTGAATTCCGCGCGCGAGTGGCGGAATTGGCAGACGCGCTGGATTTAGGTTCCAGTGTCTCAGGACGTGGGGGTTCAAGTCCCCCCTCGCGCACAACGAAAAGCCCCGCCGGATCAGATCCGGCGGGGCTTTTTCGGTTCTAGATCAGGCTCAGCGCTTTCGAGCCTTGACCGGCGGGGTCATGTATGTCGTCCGGCTCGGCGTCAGCCCCAGACGGACCGAGCTCTCCAACCACGTGATCGCCGACGCCGTCGGATCCACAACCGGAACGTGAATCCCTTTGCCATGCAGCCTGTCTCGGACCGCACTGGCCACACCGAGCATCCCGGTGCAACCGAGAACGACGGAATCGGCCTCGCCGTTCTCCACTGCCGCAGACGCCTGAGCGGCCAGTCGATCGATCAGTTCCTCCCGATCGGTGAGGCCAAGCACCGGCATGTCCACGACTCGAATACTGCCCAGCCGACTATCGAGCCCATACCGCCGAGTGAGCGATCGCAGCATGGGCACGACGTTCGGCAGGATGGTCACGACACCGACGCGATCGCCCAGACTCATCGCTGTCAGAAATGACGGCTCGAAGCCGCCGACCACCGGAGCGTCGATGATCTCTCGGGCGGCATGCACTCCAGGATCGGCGAAACACGTGATGAATACACCGTCGACGCCGTCGACTGCCGCCTCTTCGACCCGCTGCACGATCCCGGGGCCGGCCAGTGCCTCGTCGTACTCGGACTCGATGCTCGCCGTGCCAGAGAGCAGTGACACGACATCGACCGTCGTGCCGGGCGCCGCCCAGTGCTCCACCTCGTCTGTCACCGCCGGAGTCAGTGTGGTGTCGATGACCGGGCGAATGACTCTGATGTGCATGAAACACTCCCCTGCTTTCGGATACACCCCGAGGTTATCGATGCAGCACAGCTGGGTGAATGTGTTCAGTGCCTGGCGTTGCGGGTGAGGATGGGCATAGCGCACATACAAGTCCATCGTCCAGATCACCGAGAAATTGCATTCATGAGTCGCAAATCTCACGCTAATCCAACTGGATGCAGTTAGATCACAGCTATGACTACGAAATTCCTTGGGCCGAACCCTTGGCCGGAAATAACTAAAGCCGTCAAGACTCGCGGCCCCCGGTACGTCGCAGTGGCCTACCTCGGCGTAGATGCGCCACGCCTTTTACCTCTGAAATCACGAGATGTTCTGGTGGTGAACGCCTCAGACCGTTCTATTCGCGCACACGCCACTTCCCCAGATGCCATCGAGGAGTTCATAGAACGTGGTGTGCGTGTCGTCTCGGTGGGCACGCTCCATGCGAAGGTCATCGCTACTGAGCTTTTCGCGGTCGTCGGATCAGCGAACGCTTCAGCTAATTCCGAGCGTGCGGATGAAGCAACAATCATCACTGATCAAAAGTCAGTGATCAATCAGGTTCGGGACTTCGTCATGAACCTGATTGCTCAGTCCACGGAACTCGACGCTAACTTCCTTGTTCACGCACGCAAGGTCTGGAATGAGGGTCAGGGGGCCGATATTGTTGGCGTCGCCGGCCAGACCACACCCGAGCCGGATTTTCTTCCCGTACCGATAACCCGAGTCTTTCTCGACGAAAGCGCCGCTTACAAGGTGTCCGAGGCCGAAAAGAAGATCCGCCGCCAGAGTAAGGTGCGAGCGCGAAGCAGCACCGGCCCTCGCGAAAAGTACTGGCTCGACTGGTACCGGTATACGGGTGCCGCGCCGTTCAGAGTTGGCGACGTCCTGTTCTTAGCTCATACGCGCACGCTCGCACGAGGTCGAGTCGATACTGTGCTGCACCCACCAGCAGTCGTGAAGTCAGATGCGATCCCCATTCCAGGAGGAAACGGTGACGTCGGTTTCGTTCTCTCCTACCGCACTGCGGACGTGGCCATTCCAATGGATGAAGCAAATCAAAGACTGAGGGATACCGGGGCATCCAACCCACGGCTCGACTATCCCCGTCAGGTTACTGGCGACATTTTGCGATCATCGCTTTTCGCACTGTGGAAAATCGATGTGACGTGAGTCCAGGACCTCCGATGTGTATCGGACACGACGATTTGAAACGCCCTACGACACCGTGTCGGAGATCGCAGGGCGAGGCACTATAGCTCTCAGGTACCGTCTTAGTGTGTCCAAGAACGCTACTAAACGCCGACCTGCGCTGATTCTGCTGGTCATCGTGTCAGCTGCCGGCTGCCTCGCGCTCGGCTGGTGGCAGTGGGAGCGCTTCGAAGCCGTCGGAGGCTCGGGACAGAATCTCGGGTACGCGTTCCAGTGGCCGCTGTTCGCGGCGTTTGTCGTGTACGCGTATCGCAAGTTCGTTCAGCTCGAAGACGTGGACCCCGAAGAGGCCGAAGCCGAGGAAGCCGCCGCGGAGCCGCGTGAGATTCCCGCCGACCTCTTGCCGCAACGCCCGCAGGCCGAGTTCGACGATGTGAACCTCGACGTCGACGACCCTGAAGCCCGCCAAATGCTGGAATACAACGACTACCTTGCGCAGCTCGCCGCTCGCGAGTCCGATAGGAGCACGACGTGAGTACCGGTTCGGAAGCGAGCATCGCTACCCCCGCAGTCAACGCAGAAAAGCAGAAGAAGGTTGCGTCGGCGCTCGTCCGATACCGCGTTCTCGCCTGGATCACCGGCCTCTGGCTGCTGTTCCTGACCGGTGAGATGGTCTACAAGTACCTGATTCTCGACAATTCGGCGGACGCACCGTCGTGGTTGTTCTACATCGGTCAGATCCACGGCCTGTTCTACATGCTCTATCTCGTGTTCACGATCGACTTGGCGATCAAGGCCCGGTGGAAGCCCGGTACGACGGTTGCCACCGCGCTCGCCGGCACGATCCCGTTCCTGTCGTTCGTGTTCGAGCACAAGCGAACCGCCCAGGTGAAGCAGGCTTATCAGCTCTGAGAGTTTCGAAAAGTAGAGCCCTGAACGCGACGCGTTCAGGGCTCTACTTTTCGGATTCGGTTCAGCCGGCCAGTGCGGACAATGCCGGAACGAGCTGTACGAGCGCGCGCCCTCGATGTGACGCCGCATCCTTCTCGGCCGGGGTGAGTTCTGCGGCAGAGCGGGTGTCGCCGTCCGGACGGAAGATGGGGTCGTATCCGAAACCCCCGTCGCCGGCTGGTTCTCGGCCGATCACCCCGCGCCATTCGCCGCGCACGACAGTCTCGTCGCCTCCGGGGATCACCAGTGCACAGGCGGAGACGAATGCCGCGCCGCGCCGCTCGTCTGGCACGTCTCCCAGCTGAGCCAGGACAAGCGCCGTGTTGGCGCCGTCGTTTCCGTGAGTGCCCGACCATCGCGCGGACAGCACGCCGGGCATACCGTTGAGTGCATCGATCTCGACACCGGAATCATCTGCGATGCAAGGCATTCCGGTTGCCGCCGCGCCGTCACGTGCCTTGGCGAGTGCATTCTCCTCGAACGTCGCACCGGTCTCGGGGGCTTCGGGGAACGGCGGCACCTCGTCGAGCCCGACCAGTTCGATTCCGTTCACTCCAGCGGCGTCGAGCACCCGGTGAAGTTCCTTCAGTTTCTTGGCATTTCGGCTGGCAACCAATACTCGTACGCTCACAGCTCAGGCACCGAACTTCTTCTTGGGTTCCGGATTCTTCGGTTCGGGTAGCACCCCGGGATACGGCTCGGCCAACGCTTGACGCTGGATCTCGAAAAGTTGCTCACAACCAGCCAGAGCGGAGTCGAGCAGCTTGTCCAGCGTCGAGCGCGGGAACGTGGCGCCCTCACCGGTTCCCTGGATTTCCACCAGCGTGCCGGTATCGGTGGCCACGACATTCATGTCGACCTCGGCGCGCGAATCCTCTTCGTACGGAAGATCGAGGCGCACTCGTCCGTCCACGACGCCGACGCTGACGGCCGCTATGCCACACGAGATGGGCTGAGGGTCGGAGAGCAGGTCGGCTGCGCGCAGGTACGTCACGGCGTCGACCAGGGCCACGTACGCCCCCGTCACTGCCGCGGTGCGGGTACCGCCGTCGGCCTGGAGGACATCACAGTCCAGGGCGATGGTGTTCTCGCCGATCGCAGCGAGATCGATGCAGGCCCGAAGTGATCGGCCGATGAGTCGACTGATCTCCTGCGTACGGCCGCCGACCTTGCCCTTGACCGATTCGCGGCCACTGCGTGTGTGCGTGGCGGCGGGAAGCATCGCGTATTCGGCTGTCAGCCAACCCAAGCCGGAGCCCTTGCGCCAGCGGGGTACACCCTCTTCGACGCTGGCCGTGCACATGACGCGAGTGTTCCCGAACTCGACCAGAACGGATCCGGCCGGATGACTGGTGAACCCCCGGGTGATCTTGACCGTGCGGAGCTCGTCGTCCGCCCTACCGTCTTCTCGTGTAGTCACCTTCGTGAGCCTAGCGGTCGCCCGGTCGGCACTGCATCGAATGTGAGGGGAATCAGATGTCGTAGACGCTTCCGGCGGAGACGGCATGGACCGGTCCGGAGAATTCGGATTTCGCTTCGGCGATCACGTCTTCGCGGGAGGTCCACGGCGGGATGTGCGTGAGGAGAAGTTCCTTGACGCCGGCGAGGGCAGCCACACGGCCGGCTTCCTTACCGGAGAGGTGAACTCCCTCGGGGCGATCCGGACTGTCGGTCCACGAAGCTTCGGAGAGCAACACGTCCGCTCCACGGGCGAGTTCGACGACGTTGTCGCACATACCCGTGTCACCGGTGTAGACGAGCACGCGGCCGTCGGCGCCGGTGATCCGGAAACCGTAAGCCTCGGGTGGATGATACATCCGACGGGCGACGACGCTCAGTTCTCCGAACGTCACCGGCTCGTTCTCGGCCCAGAGCCGGACGTCGATGGTGTCGGAGATGTCATCCATCTCGCCGGCACACTCGGCGGAGGACACTCCGATGCGGCAGGCCGTGTCGGTGGGGCCGTAAACCAGAGCCCTCCCGACCGGCGGGTTGGGGTGATAGCGACGCCAGACGAGCAGGCCGGGCATGTCGAGACAGTGGTCCGCATGAAGGTGCGAAAGCAGGATCGTCACCTCGCCCGGATCGGCGTATCGCTGCAACGCCCCAAGAACTCCCGGGCCGAAGTCGATCACGAGCGGCGGAGTTCCCGGTGCCGTGAGCAGGTATCCCGAAGCCGGTGAATCCGGACCCGTGACGCTGCCGGAACACCCCAGGACGGTCATGCGCATACCGGTCATGCTGCCACGTCTACCCGTCTGGAAAAAAGCTCTTGGTGGTTTTGGCGCGTCGAAGTCACACCGCAGCGAGGGTGTGACCCACGTCCGTTCAGAAACTCGGTGGTCGGACGGCCGGCGCCGACCCTGCGCGCTTGGCCCTCTCCCTCGACGTCAGCGCCCAGGCGGCCACCACGCCGCCGATCGCTCCGAACAGATGTCCTTGCCAGGAAACCCGTGGATCGCTCGGCAGAACGCCCCACAGCACTCCGCCGTACACGACGAAGACGGCAACACCGATCAGGATCTGTGTGAAGCTCCGTGTGAAGAACCCGCGCACCAGCAGGTAGGTGACCCAGCCGAAGATCAGCACGGACGCACCGACGTGATTCGAGTTCGAGCCGGCGAACAACCAGGTCCCGACACCGCCGATCACCCAGATGATGCCGGTCGCCGCGAGTCCGCGCGCAATTCCCGACACCAGCACGAGGAACCCGAGGATCAGGACCGGAATGGTGTTGGCAATCAGGTGAGCCCAGTCGTCGTGCAGGACCGGGGCGAACAGGATTCCCCACAGGCCGTCGAGCGTGCGCGGGGTGACGCCGGCGTTCTGGACGTTCTGACCGGAGATGACATCCACGATCTCGATCACGTAGAGCAGGATCGCGAAGCCGCCCACCAACACGGCCGACTGCTTCCACACCGAGGGCGGACCGGATTTCGGTGCCGGCGTCCGGGTGCCGAAGTCCGGATTGTTGAAATCCATCGTCATCGTGTGCGTCCTCCACCGTCGATCCGGTTTTCTGATTCGGTCACTCGCGACCAGGCTCAATTCGAGATTACCGCCGATTCCCGGAGCGCTGCCTAGAGAAATGCCGACGGAAAGAGTTCGCGGTAGCTCGGGATTCCGGCTACCGACGTGGCGTCGAGAATCGCTGTGACGATCGCACGTTCGACGACCTGCGCCGAGGCGGCACACACCGCATCGAGTATCGGCAGATCGTTCGGAAAAGCGGCCGGAACCGCGATCTCCGAATTCGGAGTGTGATCGCCGGTGGCGAGCGCAAAGATCGTGTCGCCGTCGAGCGGCGAATGCGCGGGCCGAATCGCACGAGCCAGACCGTCATGCCCTGCGACGGCGACGCGTCGGCACCCGGCTTTTGTCAAGGCGGCGTCAGTGGCGACCACACCGATCGTGGTGTTGAGGACTGTTCCCTTGGCTGCAACGGCGTTGGCCGCCGCGAGTTCGGACGCGTCGGGAAGCCTGAGCCCGAACGACTCCGCCCCGTCCGAGCCGACGCCCCACGGCAAGCCTGTTCTGGGATCGAAGACCGAACCCACCGGGTTCGCCACGATCAACGCGGAGACCGTCGTACCCTCGGCCGGGCCGTCGGCGATCACGACGCTGGCCGTTCCCACCCCACCCTTGAGCGCTCCGGCTCTGGCACCTACGCCGGCGCCGACCGTGCCCGTGGCGAATTCGCGCGAAGCGGTGTCGGCAGCGAGGAATCCGAAGTCTCCGGTCGGACGAACGGTCCAGTCCCCCACCGGCAGATCGAAGATCACGGCGCCGGGCACGATCGGTACCACCTGACCAGGAGCACCCATCGCGATCCCGCGATCGTGTTCCTCGAGCCAGCGCATCACTCCATCGGCCGCGGCAAGTCCGTAGGCACTACCGCCGGTCAACAGCACGGCATTGACCTGCTGGACCGAATGGCTCGGGTCGAGTAGGTCGGTCTCGCGGGTACCCGGACCGCCGCCGCGGACGTCGACTCCGGCAACCACACCGGCCGACGCGAGCACGACCGTGCAGCCGGTGGCTGCGCCGCTTCCGAGAGTGGCTCCCTCGTCGAGCTTGTGGTGATGGCCGACAGCGAGGCCGGCGACATCTGTCAGTGAATCAGTGGGCCCGGTCCGCGTCGTGGTCATGGCATGAGCGCCTGGACGAGGGAGTCCTGCATCCACGTCAACCAGTGATAGACGTCGAGATGCGGGGCGCGCGGGTCGTCGGGTTCGAGGCTCTCCGGGGTGTCGGCGTCGATGCCGAGATTGGTTCCGAGCGCGAGACGGACGTCGTTGAGCGAGGACAGCCACGCATCGGCCTGTTCCTGCGTGAGAACGACCTTGCCGCCGGCCTCCGGAAGCGAAGCCAACAACATGCGAGCGGACTCACGCTTGGCGTCGATGATCTCGGGTTCGTGCAAACTACGCAGCGCGCCGTTGACATTGGCGCCGGCGTCGTCGAGATCGTCACTGTCCGGAGCGACCTTGTCCGGATCGGTGCGCTGGAAGTCGGGAAGCAAACGCGCCAACACCGGATTGTCGGGCGTCTCCGAATTTCCGGTACGAAGGCCCGTCAGCGCGGCGAGCTCGTCTTGCGGCGCCGAAGACGCGCGCTCGTCGAGAAGCCCGGTCACCGACTCCACGAGCGAGCGCAGAACCGCCGCCTCGTGGCCGTCCATCTCGGACTTGAACTTCACTCCGCCGAGTGAACTCTTCCTACTCCACGTCCGCACGCGTCGGACTCCCGTCTACGAGTTAGGCGAACAAATCGGTCGAAAAAGTGCTTTTCTCAGGGCTTTTCTCAGGTGTCGTCGCGTTGCATCGTGGCCCAGAGACCGGCAGCGTGGAGGCGACGAACATCGGCCTCCATCTTGTCGCGCGAACCGCTCGAGACCACGGCCTTGCCCTCCGAATGGACCTGCATCATCAGGTCGGTGGCCTTGGCTTTGCTGTAACCGAACAACTTCTGGAACACGTAAGTCACGTAATGCATGAGATTGACCGGGTCGTCCCAGACGATGGTCACCCAGGGCCGATCTGCGGCTTCGATGGTCGCAACAGCCTCCGACTGCTCGGGCGTGGCTTGAGGAGAGGAAGCCGTAGCGCCTCTCATCGTTACGTTCGCCGAGTAAGTGCCGGACACGGTCGCGCCGCCGAAAACCATGTATCCAGGGTACGGCGCGACGAGAGGCGACAACACCCACCCACGTCGTCTCGCGCATAGAGTTGTGTGCGTGCCTACGCAAATTTCCGACATCCGCGACGCCGGTGCCAGCACCGCACTGCTCACCGATCAGTACGAACTGACCATGCTCTCGGCGGCTCTCGCCGACGGATCTGCCTTCCGCAACTGCAGTTTCGAGGTATTCGCACGGCGGCTGCCAGACGGTCGTCGCTACGGCGTCGTCGCCGGTACCGAACGCCTTCTCGACGCACTCGAGCAGTTCCGGTTCGGCGAACCGGAACTGGCGATCGTTGCGAAGTTCCTCGACGACACGACCGTCGAGTGGCTGCGCAACTATCGATTCTCCGGTGACATCGACGGCTACCGCGAGGGCGACTTCTACTTCCCCGGATCACCGATCCTCTCGGTCCGCGGAACGTTCGCCGAGTGCGTCATCCTCGAAACCTTGATTCTCTCGATCCTCAACCACGACAGCGCGATCGCTTCGGCCGCAGCCCGCATGGTGAGCGCAGCGGGCGGTCGACGGATGATCGAGATGGGCTCGCGTCGTACACACGAACAGGCCGCCGTCGCCGCTTCACGTGCCGCGTATCTCGCCGGCTTCGACGCCACCTCCAACCTCGAAGCCGCGCGGCGTCACGACGTTCCCAGCGCAGGTACCAGTGCACACGCCTTCACTCTCCTGCACACCACCGAAGACGGTCCGGACGAGGCAGCGGCATTCCGCGGTCAGGTCGCGGCACTCGGCGTATCCACCACGTTGCTCGTCGATACCTACGACATCACCGAGGGTGTGAAAACGGCTGTCGCCGTTGCCGGTCCCGAGCTGGGTGGGGTTCGCATCGACTCCGGCGATCTCGGCGTTCTTGCTCGTCAGGTACGCCAACAACTCGACGATCTCGGTGCTACCAAGACACGCATCGTCGTCTCAGGCGACCTGGACGAGTACGCGATCGCGGCTCTGCGCGCCGAACCCGTCGACTCGTACGGCGTGGGTACTTCACTGGTCACCGGATCGGGCGCGCCCACGGCAGGCATGGTTTACAAGCTGGTCGAGGTCGACGGAATCGCGGTCGAGAAGAGAAGTACCAACAAGGCATCTCGCGGCGGCGCCAAGAAAGCACTGCGCGTGGTTCGCCCGACCGGAACGATCGTCGAAGAAGTCATCTACCCTGCCGGCTCGCCCGCTCCGGTTTCCGAGGCGGACGGCGCGACCGAACTGCTGATCCCGTTGGTTCGCGAAGGCAAGGTCGTCGAGAGCGCACCGACGCTCGAAGAGAGCCGCGCAGTTCTGAAGGCCGGGCTCGTGAGCCTGCCGTGGGAAGGACTCAAGCTCTCGCGCGGAGACTCGGCTGTGCCCGTTCGATTCTCCGGAGGTGAGCACCAGTGAGTGCAAAAGCACTGATCGTCGTCGACGTTCAGAACGATTTCTGTGAAGGTGGCGCTCTCGCGGTCGGCGGCGGTGCTGCGGTTGCGGCGGCCGTCAACGATTTCGTCAACTCCCACGAGTACGACGCCGTAGTCGCGACTCGCGATTTCCACATCGATCCTGGGGCGCATTTCTCCGAGACCCCAGACTTCGTCGACAGTTGGCCGATTCACTGCGTCGTCGGGACGGCCGGCGCCGAGTTCCATCCGGCGTTCGACGCTTCCGTCGCCGGTTCGGCGATCTTCTCCAAGGGCGCCTACAGCGCGGCCTATTCCGGTTTCGAAGGAGCAGCCGAGGACGGCACGACGCTCGAGGACTGGCTCCGCGCCCACAAGATCACCGACGTCGACGTGATCGGCATTGCCACAGATCACTGCGTCAAGGCCACGGCCATCGACGCGGCGCGCGCGGGATTCGCCACGACGGTCCTTCTCCCCTTCACCGCAGGTGTGTCGACTGCCACGATCGAGTCGGCATTGGTACAGATGCAGGAGGCGGGAGTGCAGCTGATCGGGCGAGACGAGGCGTCGTCGGAAGAAGACTCGAATGCCGGGGAACTACCCCGGGAATCATCCGTGGACGTTTCTGACGTAGGGATCCATTAACCTTCGTGGGTGGCCGATCAACTCCCGAACGTTCCCGAACTGCTCCAGACAGCGGTGCGGTCGCTCGGCGGTGCCGAACGAACCAGTCAGCTGACGATGGCGTCGGCCGTGGCGCACTCGATCGACACGGGCGAGCATCTGGCCGTCCAGGCCGGCACCGGTACCGGTAAGTCACTCGCCTACCTCGTTCCGAGCCTGCGCCATGCGGTCGAGTCTGGGCGCACTGTGGTCGTGTCCACCGCCACCATCGCGCTTCAGCGCCAGCTCGTCGATCGAGATCTGCCACGGCTGGCCGATGCACTGAAGAAGCCACTCGGCCGGCGCGCCGAGTTCGCTATCCTCAAGGGCCGCAACAACTACCTGTGCATGAACAAGATCCACACCGGCGCGTCCGAACAGCCGCCCGAGGACGAGTTGTTCGATCCGTTCACGGTCTCGCGTCTGGGCCGGGAGGTCGTCCGCCTCACCGAATGGTCCTCCGACACCGAAACCGGTGATCGTGACGAATTGGTGCCGGGCGTATCCGATCAGGCGTGGCGGCAGGTCAGCGTCACCTCCCGCGAGTGCATCGGAAAGAACCAGTGCCCGGTCGGTGAGGACTGCTTCGCCGAGCGCGCCCGCGTCGAGGCGTCGAAGGCCGACGTCGTCGTCACCAACCACGCACTGCTCGCTATCGACGCCATCACCGGCATCCAGATCCTCCCTGACCATGACGTCGTGGTGATCGACGAAGCCCACGAGTTGGTCGACCGCGTCACCGGCGTTGCCACGGCCGATCTCACAGCTTCGTCGATCAGTGCCGCGGCCAGGCGTTGCGGCAAGATCGCCGAAGAGCAGGACGCCGACCGACTCGAAGCTGCCGGCGAGGGTTGGGCTGGACTCCTCGAGGAATTGCGTCCAGGTCGATGGGAAGGCCTCCCGGACGGTGCGGCGCCCGCACTGGCCGCGATACGCGACGCGGCCTGGTCGCTGCGCACCGCGATCGGTCCGGCCAAACCGGGCATGGCAGCCGCAGACCCCGAAGCCGCTGCAGCCCGCAACGCTGCGCTCTCGTCCGTCGACGACGTCCACGACAGTGCCGTGCGCATTCTCACCGCTTTCGACGAACCAGACCCGGCCAAACGCAAGGACGTCGTCTGGCTGTCCTCGGACGAGTTCCGCGGATCGGTGCGGCGCTCCGTCCGGATGGCTCCGCTCTCCGTCGGCGGATTGCTGCGCTCGCGACTGTTCGCCGAATCCACCGTCGTTCTCACTTCCGCGACACTGACCGTCGGCGGATCGTTCGACGGTCTCGCCGTCAACTGGGGCCTTCCCGCGGAATCGTCGGTGCGACCCGACTCGGGTACCGCCATCGGCACCGAAGCACCTTCTGACGCTTCTGCTTTCCGCTGGAACTCGCTCGACGTCGGGTCGCCCTTCGACCATGCCAAGGCCGGCATCATCTACATTGCCCGCCACCTGCCCACGCCCGGCCGCGACGGCCTCTCCCCGGTCTATCTCGACGAGATCGCCGAACTTGTCGAGGCTGCCGGCGGACGCACCCTCGGCTTGTTCTCCTCGATGCGCGCCGCCAAAGCCGCATCGGAGGCGATGCGCGAACGCCTCGACACCCCGATCCTGTGCCAGGGCGACGACGCCACCGGCACCCTCGTCAAGGCCTTCGCCAAGGACGAACCCACGTCACTGTTCGGCACGTTGTCCCTGTGGCAGGGCGTCGATGTCCCTGGCCCATCGCTCAGCCTCGTCATCTTGGACCGGATTCCGTTCCCGCGCCCGGACGATCCACTGTTGATGGCTCGCCAACAAGCCATCGAATCCCATGGCGGTAACGGCTTTCTCAGCGTCTCGGCCAATCACGCGGCGCTGCTCCTGGCACAGGGCGTGGGTCGCCTGCTTCGCAGCACCGACGACAAGGGCGTGGTGGCCGTGCTCGATCCGCGTCTGGCCACGGCGAGATACGCGGGTTACCTTCGCGCATCGCTGCCGCCCTTCTGGGAGACGACCAACCCCGAAGTCGTCCGCAAGGCGCTCACCCGCATCCGTGACTCACGCCCCTGAGCCAGTTCTCACGCTGGCACAATTCTGCCCCGGTACCGACCGAACGGACCGGGGCAGAATGCAATACGTCAGACGCTCGGAGTGGTCACCAACCCGAGTTCGGACGCATCGACCAACAACCGGTGATGCGGCAGCACCCGCACGGTGTATCCCACGGAACCGGAGACCGGAAGTGCAACCTCGGCTTCGAAGATCTCGGTTCCGTCCTCGGCGCCGAAGTGTGTCATCGGGAACGTCACCACGTCGGTGAGTTCCTCGCCCGGACTGACGCGTCCCAGGACTGCCTGGACCTGGACATCCGAGACCGACAAGCCGCCGAGGCGGACCTTGGCCTTCAACGAGATGGTCGCACCGATCTCCGGAGTGTCCGGCAAGCCGGAACCGTCCACCTGCTCGACGGCGACGGACGGCCACTGCGATTCGATGCGACGACGGAACTCGGCCACCTCACGCGCGCCGGCAAAATCGTCCGCCACTACCGCTCGAGCTGATTCCGCCGAAGGGGCGTAGTAGTCGACGGCGTAGTCACGAACCATGCGTGATGCCAACACCTTCGGGCCCAGATTCTCGAGGGTGTGGCGAACCCTCTCGACCCAGCGTGTCGGCAGATCGGCTGCATCACGGTCGTAGAACGTCGGCAGTACCGCGTGCTCGAGAAGTTCGTAGAGGGCGCTGGCTTCCAGATCGTCACGCCGCACGTCGTCGAGAACACCGTCGGCCGTCGGAATGGCCCACCCGTTCTCGCCGTCGTACATCTCGTCCCACCATCCGTCGCGAATGGAGAGGTTGAGTCCACCGTTGAGCGCGGACTTCATGCCGGAAGTGCCGCACGCCTCGAGTGGGCGAAGTGGGTTGTTGAGCCACACGTCGCAGCCCCAGTAGAGGTACCGGGCCATCGACATGTCGTAGTCGGGCAGGAAAACGATGCGGTGACGCACATCCGCTTCGTCGGCGAACCGTACGACCTGCTGGATGAGTGCCTTACCGCCGTCGTCGGCGGGGTGCGACTTACCGGCCACCACCAACTGCACCGGACGCTTCTCGTCGAGCAACATCGCACGCAGACGCTCGGGATCACGGAGCATCAGCGTCAACCGCTTGTACGTAGGCACGCGCCTGGCGAATCCGACAGTCAAGACGTTGGGATCGAAAACTCCAGTGGTCCAGCCGAGTTCAGCTTCGGTCGCGCCGCGTTCGAGCCACGACGCTCGGACGCGACGACGGACTTCGTCGACCAACTTGCCGCGCAACGCATTACGTGTTTCCCACAGTTCGGTGGCCGACAACTCGTGTAGGCGCTCCCAACCGCGCGCTTCTTCGAGCTGCTCCTGCCCCACGATCCGCCTGGCCACGTCCATCCACTCCGGCGCAGCCCACGTCGGAGCGTGGACACCGTTGGTGACCGATCCGATCGGCACCTCGTCGGCGTCGAATCCCGGCCAGAGTCCGTTGAACATGTCGCGACTGACGATGCCGTGCAACTTCGAGACGCCATTGGCTCGCTGGCCCAAGCGAAGACCCATGTGCGCCATGTTGAAGATCGACGGATCGGATTCGCGCCCCATCCCGACGATGCGGTCGACGGTCAGTCCGGGAAGCAAACTCGATTCGTTCTCGCCGTTCGCTCCGCCGAAGTAGTGACGGACCAGATCCGCCGGGAAGCGGTCGATTCCGGCGGGAACCGGAGTATGCGTCGTGAAGACCGTTCCGGCGCGGACCGCGGCCAGAGCCGAATCGAAGTCCAGACCGCTGGTGGTCACAAGTTCCCGAATCCGTTCGATGCCGAGGAATCCGGCATGCCCCTCGTTCATGTGGAAAACCTCGGGATCGGGCAATCCGTACGCCGCGGTGTAGGCACGCACCGCGCGGACGCCGCCGATACCTGCGAGGATCTCCTGCTTGATGCGGTGATCCTGGTCCCCACCGTAAAGACGGTCAGTGACGCCGCGCAGATCCGCGTCGTTCTCGGAGATGTCGGAATCGAGCAGCAGCAACGGCACTCGTCCGACCTGAGCGATCCACACTCGCGCACGCAGCACTCGTCCACCGGGCATCGCGACGTGAATGACGACCGGTGATCCGTCGTCGGAAGTCGGGCCTGCGTCCGTCAGCAAACGAAGAGGCAACCCTTGAGGGTCGTGCGGCGGGTAGTGCTCGGCCTGCCAACCGTCGGCGGTCAGCGACTGGCGGAAGTAGCCGGATCGGTAGAGCAGTCCGACGCCGATGAGCGGCAGCCCGAGGTCGGACGCGGCCTTGAGGTGATCGCCCGCGAGGATGCCCAATCCGCCGGAGTAGTTGGGCAGAACTTCGCTGACTCCGAACTCCATGGAGAAGTACGCAATTCCGCCAGCCAACGATGTGCCCTTGGCCTGCTGGGACTGATACCAGCGCGGCGTGCTCAGATAGGCATCGAGATCGGCTGCTGCAGTGTCGAGGTCACCGAGAAATGCCTCGTCACTGCTGAGTTCGTCGAGACGGGTGGGGTTGACTTCCCCGAGCATGCGGACCGGATCGAACTGGACTGCTTGCCAGAGTTCGGGGTCGAGTCGCGAGAACAGATCCTGTGTCTCGGGATGCCACGACCACCGAAGGTTGGTGGACAGGGGGCCGAGCGCGGCGAGGCGCTCCGGAATGTGGGCTCGGACAGTGAACCGACGCAAGGCTTTCACCCCGCGAACCCTAGTCGAGTTCCTTGCACTCTGTCCGGTGGAACCGAACGCCCGAGCCGACCTGACCACCGACAGACCCGAATTCGTCGTTATCAGCCTGGCGGCTTCGCCGTTATCAGCCTGGCGGCTTCGCCGTTATCAGCCTGGCGGCTTCGCCGTTATCAGCCTGGCGGCTTCGCCGTTATCAGCACCGCAGCGCCGCACCCACTACGGTTGAACCCGGCGAAAGAAAGTTTTACCGCGATCCATCATCAGAAATGGAGCTTCCCGTGTCAGGACGCCTCGGTATCGACGACGTGGTACCCGAGATCTCGGGTAACTATCCGGCAAAGGCCGTGGTCGGTGAAGTCTTCCCGGTGCACGCCACGGTGTGGCGAGAAGGCCACGACGCCATTTCCGCCACTCTGGTCGTGCGTGGTCCGCGCGGTACCAAGCCGCTGCGCATTCCGATGGATCCCGGGACCGAACCGGACACCGTCGACGCGGTGTTCACGCCGTCCGCCGAAGGTATGTGGTCGTTCCGGATCGAGGCGTGGAGCGATCCCATTGCCACCTGGAAGCACGCCGTGGAAGCAAAGCTCGCCGTCGGGCAAGGGGCGGCCGAGTTGGCCAACGACCTGGAAATCGGTGCGCGCCTGTTCGAACTGGCCGCGCACGAAGTGCCGCGGGGCAACAGGTCCAGGCTCGAGGCCGTCACGGCGTCGCTGCGCAGCGATCAGGCGCTGACTGCTCGCGTCGCTCCGGCCTTCGCCTCCGACGTCGCCGAACTGCTCCGCGCCACTCCGCTTCGCGAACTGGTCACCAAGGGCGAGTCCCACCCCGTCGTCGTTGATCGCAACCGTGCACTGTTCGGCTCCTGGTACGAGTTCTTCCCCCGCTCGACCGGTGGATGGGACGAGAACGGAGTACCGCAGCACGGCACGTTCCGTACCTCTGCCGAAGACCTGCCCCGCATCGCCGCAATGGGTTTCGACGTCGTCTACCTTCCGCCGATCCATCCCATCGGCGAGATCAACCGCAAGGGTCGCAACAACACCCTCACCCCCGAACCCGGCGACGTTGGTTCGCCGTGGGCGATCGGCTCTGCCGACGGCGGGCACGACGCTGTTCACCCCCAACTCGGCACGCTCAAGGACTTCAAGGCCTTCGTCGCTGCGGCCCGCAAGCTGGATCTCGAAGTGGCACTGGATCTCGCGCTGCAGTGCGCCCCGGATCATCCATGGGCTCAGAAGCATCCGGAGTGGTTCAACGTCCTTCCCGACGGCACCATCGCCTACGCCGAGAACCCGCCCAAGAAGTATCAGGACATCTACCCGATCAACTTCGACACCGATCCTCGCGGTCTGGACAAGGAAATCCTGCGCGTGGTCCGCCACTGGATCAACGCCGGAGTCAAGATCTTTCGTGTCGACAACCCGCACACCAAGCCGCCCAACTTCTGGGAGACACTCATCTCGGAAGTCAAGAAAACCGACCCCGACGTCTTGTTCCTCGCCGAGGCTTTCACTCGTCCGGCGCGCATGTACGGCCTTGCCCGGCGCGGGTTCACGCAGTCGTACACGTACTTCACCTGGCGAGTTGCGAAGTGGGAGCTCACCGAATTCGGTAACGAGCTGGCGGCAAAGGCCGACGAAGCCCGACCGAACCTTTTCGTGAACACACCGGACATCCTGCACGAGTCCCTCCAGCACGGTGGGCCCGGAATGTTTGCACTGCGAGCAGCTCTCGCCGCCACCCTGGCGCCGACGTGGGGCGTCTACTCCGGTTACGAACTCTACGAACACCAAGCCGTTCGCCCCGGCAGCGAGGAATACCTCGACTCCGAGAAATACGAACTTCGGCCGCGCCGTTTCGCCGAAGCGGCAGCGCGAGGCGAATCTCTCGAGCCGTGGATCACCGCTCTCAACCGCATCCGGCGTGCACACCCGGCCCTGCAGCAGTTGCGGAACCTGCACTTTCACCACATCGACAACGACGCGTTGATCGCCTACTCGAAGTTCGACGCCTCGACCGGTGACGCCGTCCTGACGGTGATCAACCTCAACCCGTTCGCGGCAGAAGAGGGCACCGTCTGGTTGGACATGCCGGCGCTCGGCCGGGAATGGCACGACCACATGACCGTGCTCGACGAGGTTACCGGTGAGCAGTTCAATTGGGGCCAGGCCAATTTCGTCCGCCTCGAGCCCTGGCGTTCGGTGGCGCACATCCTCGCGCTCCCACCCGTTCCGTATCCGGCCCGGATCTCTCTGGCCTACCAAGCACGCAATGCGCACCGCGCAGGTGGAGGCAAGTGATGCCAACCGAAAAGTCCCCTTCGGGTATCGCGCCGGACAATCACGATCTGGAACTGTTGGCGCGCGGTGAACATCACGATCCGCACAGTGTCCTCGGCGCCCATCCCCACGCCGACGGCACCGTTCTTCGAGCGTTGCGTCCCAACGCCGAGTCCGTCAGCGCCGTCATCGGCGGCAAAACCTTTCCTCTCGAACATGTTTCGAACGGGATCTTCGCGGCCCTGGTCCCCTACCCCGACCTGATCGACTATCGCTATTCCGTGACGTACCCGGGTGGCCACACGGTTCTCGCAGCCGACCCTTACCGATTCCTGCCGACTCTCGGTGAACTCGACCTTCACCTGTTCGGCGAAGGTCGGCACGAACGACTGTGGGACATCCTCGGCGCACATCCGCGTTCGTACGAGACACCGGACGGACCCGTCGACGGCATCTCGTTCGCCGTCTGGGCTCCGGCCGCCCGCGGCGTGACCGTCGTCGGCGACTTCGACGGGTGGAGTGGGCAATTCGCCCCCATGCGAGTCCTCGGCTCCACCGGGGTCTGGGAACTCTTCCTGCCCGACATCGCAGTCGGTTCGCTGTACAAGTTCCGGGTCCACGGCCACGACGGCTCGGTTCGCGACAAGGCCGATCCCATGGCCTTCGGTACCGAGGTACCGCCGGCGACAGCGTCGCGAGTGACCACCAGTTCGCACGAATGGAACGACGCGGCCTGGCTGGAAACCCGCGCTGGTGTCGACCCTTCGCAGTCCCCGATGAGCGTGTACGAGGTGCACCTCGGATCGTGGCGTCCGGGACTCGACTACCGGCAGATGGCCGAGCAACTCGCCGTATACGTCACCGAAACCGGATTCACCCACGTCGAACTGCTGCCCGTCTCCGAGCATCCGTTCGGTGGATCGTGGGGGTACCAGGTCACCTCGTACTACGCACCGACCTCCCGCTTCGGCACCCCGGATGACTTCCGCTGGTTCGTCGACCACCTGCACGCCGCAGGGATAGGCGTCATCGTCGACTGGGTGCCTGCACACTTCCCCAAAGACGAATGGGCGCTTGCCCGTTTCGACGGAACGCCGTTGTACGAGCACGCCGATCCGCGTCGCGGCGAGCAGTTGGACTGGGGCACATACGTATTCGACTTCGGTCGCCGCGAGGTCCGGAACTTCCTCGTCGCCAACGCGCTCTTCTGGCTCGAGGAGTTCCACATCGACGGACTGCGCGTCGACGCCGTCGCATCGATGCTGTACCTGGACTACTCACGTCCGGAAGGTGGATGGACTCCCAACATTCACGGTGGCCGCGAGAATCTCGAAGCCGTTGCGTTCCTGCAGGAGATGAACGCCACCGTCCACAAGAACCACCGAGGAGTCGTCACCGTCGCCGAGGAGTCGACGGCGTGGCCCGGAGTCACTCGGGCGACCAATGTCGGTGGCCTCGGGTTCAACATGAAATGGAACATGGGGTGGATGCACGACACCCTCGGATTCCTCGGTCACGACCCGGTGCACCGGACCTACCACCATCACGAGATCACTTTCTCGCTGATGTACGCGTGGAGTGAGAACTACCTGCTACCGATCAGCCATGACGAAGTGGTGCACGGCAAGGGAACTCTGTGGACCCGGATGCCCGGCAACGACTTCGCCAAGGCTTCCGGCCTGCGCTCACTGCTTGCGTACATGTGGGCGCATCCGGGCAAGCAACTGCTGTTCATGGGACAGGAGTTCGGTCAGAGCGCGGAATGGTCCGAAGAACGCGGCCTCGACTGGTGGCAACTCGACGATCAGTACACCGGCACTCTCCACCGCGGCGTCCAGCGACTGGTCGGAGATCTCAACTCCGCGTACCGACGCCATCCGGCGATGTGGACCCTCGACACCTCCCCCGGCGGATACTCCTGGATCGACGCCAACGACACCGAGAACAACGTCCTCAGTTTTCTGCGTTACGGTACTGACGGTTCGATTGTCGCCTGCCTGTTCAACTTTTCGGGCAGTGAGCACTCGAGCTACCGCGTCGGGCTACCAGAGCCCGGCCGATGGGTGGAAATTCTCAACACCGATGCCGAGGTGTACGGCGGCTCCGGAGTCGGGAACCTCGGAGCGGTCACGGCAACGTCGCGTTCGTGGCACGGTCGGCCAGCCTCCGCACAGGTGGCGCTGCCAGCTGCTGGAGCGATTTGGATAAGTCTGGAGCGTTGATGGTCGGCCGGCGAGTAGTCATTGTCACGTCGTCACTGTTCGCAGTGGCCGCACTGCTCGCCGGTTGTGCAAGCGGAACGAACGGGCACGCCGTCTCGATCTATCACGATCCGTTCCGCGTCGCCGGACTCGACGCAACAGCAGGCCCCAGCGGATTGCGCCCGGGAGCCCCCAATGCCGACCGAGCAATCACCGGTACCGACGGCGGGGACATCGACGCCCTGGCGGCCAATGCCATCACCGACATCGAAACTTACTGGGCCGCCGAGTACCCGGCTCTGTTCGACAAGCCCTTCGAGCCGGTTGACGAGCTGATCTCGTGGGACCCCACCGAATCGAACGGCCCGGACTTCTGCGAAGAGACCACCGAAGAACTCATCAACGCCGGGTACTGCAGCATCGATCACACCATCGGTTGGGATCGCGAACTGCTACTGCCCGAGGTACGAGAGAAGTTCGGCGAAGTGGCCGTCGCCTTCATTTTCGCGCACGAGTACGGCCACGCCGTTCAACGCAAAGCCGGGATCGTCGGCGGCAAACGAGATGCGGCCCTGGTGCGAGAACAGCAAGCCGACTGTTTCGGTGGCGCCTTCTTGCGGCACGTCGCCGAGGACAAGGCCGCACACTTCACGATGAACACCTCCGACGGCCTCAACAAGGTGTTGGCCTCGGCGGTCGCCATCCGCGACGAAGACCCTAATGATCCTGAGAGCCACCATGGTTCGGCGTTCGAGCGCGTCACCGCCACTCAGATCGGCTTCACCGACGGCGCCGGCGCCTGCGCGAAGATGGACGCCGACGAAATCGAGTCACGACGCGCAGACCTCCCGCAACAGTTCGCCGAAGGCAACGACTCCGGAGAACTGCCTGTCACCGAGGCAACGCTCGACGAGTTCGTGAAGACATTCCAAGCGATCTTCGATCTACCCGAGCCGCCGAAGGTCGTGTTCACCGGCGCAGACACCGGGTGCAGCGACGCCGTTGCGACCGAGCCCGTCTCGTACTGCCCGTCGACGAACACCATCGGAATCAGCGTCGACGACCTGGCCGAGCGCGGCACGCCGGGTCGCGTCGGTCGACGTGAGTTGATCCAGACCAACATCACCGGTGACTACAACGCCTACGTCCTGCTCGCGTCGAGGTACACCCTCGCGATGCAGAAGGAGAACGGCCAATCGCTCGACACTCCGCAGACTGCCTTGCGCGCCGCCTGCCTGTCCGGCGTCATCACCGCAGCGCTCAGTCCCACCAACGCTGCGGCGTCCGGAGCTCAAGTCACACTCTCCCCCGGCGACCTCGACGAAGCCGTATCGGGGCTGCTGACCGACGGCCTCGCCGCCAGTGACGTCAACGGTGAGACGGTGCCGAGCGGGTTTGCGCGCGTCGACGCGTTCCGGACCGGTGTACTGGGTGGCCGAGAAGTGTGCGACAGCCGCTACACGGAGTAGCGGCTGCCGGTCCACACGTCAGTAGAGAGCGGAAGCCAACTTACGCCGGGCCGCGATGACGATCGGTTCTGCCGGGTCGAACAGTTCGAACAATTCGAGCAGGCGCGTCCGCGCTGCGGCCTTGTCGTCGCCGGCGGTTCGCGATACCACCGAGATCAAGCGAGCGAACGCAGCCTCGGGTTGCTGGGCGAACATTTCCAGGTCGGCTGCAGCGAACTGCAGTTCGAGATTGGACGGATCAGCATCCGCGGCCGCAATCGACTCGGGATCGACGCCCTGAACCCGAGCCATGAACTTCACCTGGCGGACAGCGCTCTTGGCCTCCGCGTTGTTGGGTTCGGCGTCGAGAATCACCTGGTACGCAGCGATGGCGGCGTCGAGATCGCCCTCGTCCAGCGCGGTTTCAGCGGCCACGAAGCGAGGATCCTCGACCTCCTCCACCGGTTCGTCCCCGTCGGACACCGGCCCACTCAACTTGCCCTCGACAGCTTGGAGCACTGCGTCGAACCACTGACTGAGCTGCGCCTCTGGCTGAGCGCCCTGAAAATCGGCCAACGGCTGACCAGCTGCGACGGCAACAACCGTCGGCACCGACTGGACACCGAATGCCTGCGCGATGCGAGGACTCACGTCGACGTCGACGTTGGCAAGAATCCACTTGCCGCCGGCGCGCGCCGCCAATGATTCGAGAACTTCGGTGAACACGACCGAGGGCTCGTATGCGCGGCCACCGATGTTGACGATGACCGGCACCTGGCTCGACTTCAGCAGGACTTCGCTTTCGAAGTTCTCCTCGGTCACCTCGATCACTGCCCCGGAGACAGCAGAAACGGCCCCGTCGCCGCTGGTGTTACGCGGCGGTGGTGGGGCCGTGGCCCGCTCTTTGAAGGCGGACAAGTCGACTGCGCCGCTCATGGCGGCAGCAACTGCGGACGAACGCGCGGGGGGCCTGGAACCTGGTCGAGTCACGACTCCCAGTTTGTCACGAGTTGCGCGAAGCTACGTAGAGGGATGCAGCACTCAGACGAGCGCCGCGTTGCCCTTGGACGCCTCGAACTCCGTGGACAGCTCACCGAGCTTGCCGTTTCGCACTGCCCAGCGTTCGAATATCACGGTGCCGAACGGGGGAACGCTCGAGATCAGCGCAAGGATCGTGGTCTTGATGTCCCACTTGAGCGACCACGCAGTCAGCAGAGCAACAACGATGAACACCAGGAAGCCCGCGGTGCCGTGGACCATTCCGGGGATGCGAATCGCTTCTTCGTGTCCGAGGACCCACTTGAAGAACATGGCAACCAGCAAGGCCGCCCAGGTCACAGCTTCCCACCACGCCACCAGACGGAAGCGTTTCGCGGGAGTGGATACGTCAAAGATGTTCGCCATGAGGCCATTGTGCCCGAACAACTACGACGCCCCGTAGTTGTGTGAGCAAAACCACGGGGCGTCGCAGAGCGAGAGCGCTCGTTCAGGTGTATTTAGACACTCACGCCTTGGGGACGCGGATGATGAGTGCGTCGCCTTGTCCGCCGCCGCCGCAGAGTGCGGCTGCGCCGATGCCGCCGCCGCGGCGTTGCAGTTCGAGGGCGAGGTGCAGGGCGATGCGGGCGCCGGACATGCCGAGGGGGTGTCCGACGGCGATGGCGCCGCCGTTGACGTTGACCTTGGCGGGGTCGAGGCCGAGTTCGCGGGTGGAGGCGATCCCGACGGCGGCGAACGCTTCGTTGATTTCGACGAGGTCGAGGTCGGTGGGGTCGATGCCTTCCTTGGCGCAGGCCTTGGCGATGGCGCGGGCGGGTTGGGACTGGAGGGTGGAGTCGGGTCCGGCGACGACGCCGTGGGCGCCGATTTCCGCGATCCAGGTCAGGCCGAGTTCTTCGGCTTTGGTTTTGCTCATCACGATCACGGCGGCGGCGCCGTCGGAGATCGGGGAGGCGGAGCCGGCGGTGATGGTGCCGCCCTTGCTGAACGCGGGACGCAGTTTGCCGAGGGATTCGGTGGTGGTGTCGGCGCGGATGCCTTCGTCCTGCGCGAAGACGATCGGGTCACCCTTGCGTTGGGGGATGGAGACGGGGACTACTTCGTTGTCGAAGTAGCCGTCTTTCCAGGCGCGGGCCGCGTTCTGGTGTGAGGCGGCGGCGAAGGCGTCCTGCTCGGCGCGGGTGATGTGGGCGGTTTCTTGTTGGTTGACTTGTTCGGTGAGCAGGCCCATGGCCTGGTCGGTGAAGATGTCGTGGAGGCCGTCGTAGGCCATGTGGTCGCGGAGGGTGACGTCGCCGTATTTGAAGCCTTCGCGGCTTTTTTCGAGCATGTGGGGTGCGCGGGACATCGATTCCTGCCCGCCCGCGACGACGATGTCGAATTCGCCGGCGCGGATGAGTTGGTCGGCGAGGGCGATGGCGTCGATGCCGGAGAGGCACACTTTGTTGATGCTCAGGGCGGGGACGTTCATGGGGATGCCGGCGGCGACGGCGGCTTGGCGGGCGGGCATCTGGCCGGCGCCGGCGGTGAGGACCTGTCCCATGATGACGTAGTCGACTTGTTCGGGGGCGACTCCGGACTTGTCGAGGGCGCCTTTGATGGCGATGCCGCCGAGGTCGGACCCGGAGAGGTCTTTCAACGATCCGAGGAGTCGACCCATCGGGGTACGAGCTCCCGCAACAATCACAGAACTGGTCACGATTTCCTCCGGCTGCAAAAGAGACATAGTCGTCGGTTCCGTGCGGCCTAAGAGCCAAGTCACATCCCGACGTGTACTCCTCAAACGGTAGCGCTACCGTGAAAGGTATGACACAGACCTCCCCCAGTTCTGCACTCGCACCTTTGTCGTCCGACCTCGTCGTCGCGATCGATCACGTCGGAATCGCGGTGCCCGATCTCGACGCGGCAATCGCGTGGTACACGCAGCACCTGGGCATGGTGTCGACCCACGAGGAAATCAACGAATCGCAGGGCGTGCGCGAAGCCATGCTCTCCGTCGTCGGCTCCCCCGCCGGATCCACTGCCGTTCAGCTGCTCGCACCACTGGACGAGAACTCGACCATCGCCAAGTTCATCGACCGAAGCGGCCCCGGACTGCAGCAGCTCGCCTACCGGGTCACCGACATCGACGCCATCTCCGCCGAGCTTCGCGAGCGCGGTGTTCGGTTGCTGTACGACGCTCCCCGGCGCGGTACGGCCAACTCGCGCATCAACTTCATTCACCCGAAGGACGCCGGCGGCGTCCTGGTGGAACTGGTCGAACCCGACGCGAGCCACTAGCAGACCCGACTCCAGCTCGTATGCCAGGTAGATTGTCGCCATGGCATACGAGCAGGACCGCGGTTCGATCCAACTTCCGTTCCAGATCGCACGGAAGGGATACGACCGCGACGAGGTACGTAACTACTTCGAGCGATTCGACGCGGAGCTGCGAGTTACCGCGGCCGATCGTGATGCTGCCGCTGCGCAGGCCCGTGACCTTGCCAAGCAGCTCGACGATGCACGCGACGACATCGACGACCTCCGCAAGGACGTCGACCGCCTCTCGGTACCGCCCACCACTGCGGAGGGCATGAGCGATCGCATCAGCCGCATGCTGCGCCTTGCCTCCGACGAGGCTTCGGAGGTGCGCGCGAAGGCCGAGGCCGACGCAGCCGAGATGACCTCCATCGCCGAACAGGACGGCGCCCGCCTGCGCGGACACTACGAGTCGCTGATTGCCGAACTCGAGGACCGTCGCAACGCGATGGAAACCATGCACGAGCAGACCATGGCGCAGGCCCGTACCGAAGCCGCCCGGATCGTCGAAGCCGCACAGGCCGAGCGGGATCGCCTGGCTGCCGAGTCCGAGGCCAAGCGCACTCAGATCCGCGAAGACTTCGACATCTCGATGTCCGAGCGTCGCGCCAAGGTCGTCGCCGCCGTCAACGACCTGGAGTCGTCGAGCAAGGCAGAGGCCGAGCGTCGACTCTCCGATGCGTCGCACGAGGCTCAGCGCAGGCTGCAGGCCGCCACCGATCAGTCCGAGCGCAAGATCGCTCACGCGAAGGAACTGACCGAAGAACTGCGTGTTCTCCGTGGTCGAATTCTGGCTCAGCTCTTGGGCATTCGGGGACAACTCGATTCGGTTCCGGCCATGCTCGCATCGGTCAACCGGGAGAGCGAACTCCTCGATGCACCGCCCGCTCCGGTCATCGTCGAAGCCGAGGAAGATCTCGAGATCGAAGACAAGAAGGCCGACTCAGATCCGGTCGACTCAGAACCGAGTATCGACGAAGACGATGTGCTCGAGGACTCGGACGAGACCAACACCGCCGAGATCGACACCCGCGCCGTCGAGCAGCGAGCCCAGTCCCGGAACTGATCGACGCTCAGGACCACCGTCTGGTCAGGCTGCGAGTTCCGCGGCCTGACCAGCAGCCGGTGTGCCAGTGTCGACGTTCGTTCGCGCCGCCCGGTTCCGAAGGCCACGTCACAACATGGGCGACACCGGGCCTGATGTCGTGATCACAACCGGGGCAGCGATAGAACTTCGTCGCGTTGGAGCCGGGTATCGGCCTCACCATGTACATTTCACCGCCCGGCCCTGGCTCCTCCCGGACCAGCGCCCCGCCGAACAACACACCACTGGGTGACTGCGATTCCGCGCTCGAATCCCGAGCACGCCGAGTATCCGTTCGACGGGATTGCTTCGGCGAAGGTTTGCGGCGCGGCATGGTTCGAGTCTAAACAGCGTCAGAAAAGTCGGAACTCGGTGCTTTCGGTACCACGCAAGGCCTCGTAGTCCAAGACCAGGCAACGGATCCCACGGTCGTTGGCCAAAGTCTTTGCCTGCGGCTTGATCTGTTGCGCTGCAAAAACTCCCGTGACCGGCGCGAGCAGAGGATCGCGGTTGAGCAACTCCAGGTACCGCGTCAACTGCTCGACGCCGTCGATCTCGCCGCGGCGCTTGATCTCCACCGCCACCGATGCACCGTCCGCGTCACGGACCAGAAGGTCGACCGGCCCGATGGCCGTCATGTACTCGCGCCGCACCAACGTGTAGCCGGGGCCGAGTGTCTCGACATGCTCCGCCAGAAGTTCTTGAAGGTGTGCCTCGACTCCGTCCTTGATCAATCCCGGATCGAGACCGAGTTCATACGACGAATCGTGCTCGACCTCTTCGAGAGTGATCCGAAGCTCCTCGCCCGCCTTGTTGGTGACGACCCACAAGATGTCGTCGCTGTCGCCGGTGGTCTCGACCAACCAGCACGGCGGACTCATCCAGTTCAGCGGCTTGTACGCCCGATCGTCGGCATGAATGCTGACCGAGCCGTCGGCCTTCACCAACAGCAGTCGTCTTGCGGTAGGGAGGTGGGAGGTCAGGCGTCCCACATAATCGACACGGCAACGAGCAATAACTAGGCGCACCGGACCACCCTAAGCGATCATTACGACTACTCTCGACACACTATGCAGCGAAGCCGTGTCCCGAGTGCGCCCCTGGGGTCGTGGCTGCTCGGATCCACCGACGAAAGCCCCAGGCGCCGCCGAATCCGCGTCCAAGCACTACTCACCGCCCCTCTCCTGGTCACCAACCTGATCGGAGCGGTGCTGGCGATCGTGCTCGTCGGATTCGTGGTTCCCGGACCCGAGATCATCCACCCCGAATTCGCGTGGATCAACTTTATTGCCGTGCCCGTCTTCATCGGGTGTGTCTTTCTCATCGGACTTCTGTGGGGCACCAAACGCCTCATGAGGGATCTCCGGTGGGCCACCGAGGATCACCGGCCAACCGAGCAGAATCAACGCGCGGCGTTGCGCGGGCCGTGGCGGCTGACCCGAGTGCAAGCCGTCCTGTGGACGGCCGCGCTCATCACCTTCACGACCATGTACGGAATCGTCGACCCCGACACCATTCCGAAAGTTCTGTTCACCGTGGCTTTCAGCGGTATCACCACCTGCGCTTTCTGCTACCTGCTCAGCGAGTTCGCACTCCGCCCGATTGCTGCGCGTGCACTCGAATCCGGAGCGCCCCGCAAGGCTGCCGTTCTCGGACTGACCGGCCGGACAATCCTCGTCTGGCTGCTCGGAAGCGGGGTCCCCGTCACCGGCTTGATGCTCGTAGCGGTCTTCAGCTTCATCCGACCTGCTTCGTGGCAAGCCCTCGCGACCGCGATCCTCGTCATCGGCGGGATCACTCTGTGCGTCGGACTCGGGCTGACGTACATCAACATCCGATCAGCCGCGGCCCCCATTCGGTCCGTACGCCGAGGCATGGAGCAAGTCACCCGTGGCGACCTCACCGCGTCCGTCGTCGTGTACGACGGGACCGAACTGGGACTGCTGCAGACCGGCTTCAATCGCATGGCCGAGGGCCTGCGCGAGCGCGAGAGGATTCGCGACCTCTTCGGGCGCCACGTCGGACACGAGGTTGCCGCAAACGCGGTTCGCCGAAACCCGGAACTCGGCGGTGAAGAACGCGACGTTGCCGTTCTCTTCGTCGACGTCATCGGCTCGACCACGATCGCGGCCACCAACTCCCCTACCGCGGTGGTCGCTCTACTCAATCGATTCTTTGACGTCATCGTCGACGAGGTAGATGCACACGGCGGATTCGTCAACAAGTTCGAAGGCGACGCGGCGCTGGCAATTTTCGGAGCGCCGACGACACTCGACGATCACGCCGGCAGTGCACTCGCCGCCGCCCGCAAGATTCAGCAGCGCCTGCGTGCCGAAGTTCCGGAAGTGAGCGCGGGTATCGGCGTCGCTGCGGGAATTGCTGTTGCCGGAAACGTCGGTGCGCGAGAAAGATTCGAGTACACCGTCATCGGTGATCCCGTCAACGAAGCAGCGCGACTGTCCGAGGTCGCCAAGACGGTTCCGGGTAACCTCGCCGCGTCCGGACGGGCTGTGGCCGCCGCTGACAGCGCCGAAGCCGCACAGTGGTCGATCACGGAGAACATCACCCTTCGTGGCCGGCTCGAACAGACCGAGCTCGCAATTCCCTGCGACGCCTTGGAGTCCGAGACCACCCCGGCAGACTCGGTGCCCGTTCAGCCCTGATCTCACCGCCCACCCTGAGCGAACGGCACGTTCGGTCGATCCAAGGCGATGAACGCCACGTTCGCTCGATGACTTTCCCGCTTCCCGACGGTCTATATCGAAACAGCGGAAATCCGACGATGCCGGGGAGATGGGTACGACTATGAAACTGACGACATTTACCATCGTCACTCTCGACGGGGTGATGCAAGGACTCGGTGGGCCGGACGAAGATCGACGCGGCGGATTCGAACGCGGCGGATGGTCCGCGCCACTGGTGGACACAGAAGCCATGTCTTACCTTGTCCAGGTCTACCAGCGCGCCGACGCCTTCCTGTTCGGTCGGCGGACCTATGACATCTTCGCCGGTTATTGGGGCGCGTTCGAGAATCCAGAGGTCAACCCGATCGCAAGCGCCTTGAATACGCGGCCCAAGTATCTTGCCTCGACTACGGTCACCGATCCGCAATGGAAGAACACCACGGCCCTTTCAGGTGACACCGCCGCAGCGATCGGCGAACTGAAAGCCAGACCCGGCGGCGAGCTTCAGGTGCACGGCAGTGGCGAGTTGTGCCGCTGGCTTCTCGCGAACGATCTCGTCGACGAGATGATCCTGCTGATCGTTCCGGTGGTCGTAGGCCAGGGCACACGACTCTTTCCCGATACCGGACCGGATATCGCACTCGAGCTGGCCGAATCGCGAGCCACACCAAAGGGCGTGACGATCCAGCGGTATCTGCCCACTGGCCGGCCGAAGTATGCAACTGCCACCGCCGACGGCATCGACTGATCAGGGCAAAGCGGCCGTCGTCGTCAGTCGTGCTTCCGCTCGTGATGGTGTGAACGGTACGTTCGGTCGATCTGAGGCGACGGACGTGCCGTTCGCTCGATCCGGGGGGTGCCGGCGACGGGATGTTTCAGGGTGTTTTGGGTACGAGAAAGCCCCCCAACCATCACTGGTTGGGGGGCTTCTCTACATTGTGTTCGGCGGTGTCCTACTCTCCCACACCCTGTCGAGTGCAGTACCATCGGCGCTGAAGGGCTTAGCTTCCGGGTTCGGAATGGGACCGGGCGTTTCCCCTTCGCTATGACCGCCGTAACTCTATGAAACTGTCACAGTAACCAACTTCTGATCACCTGGTTTCACCGTGCACCAACCCGAACCCGTTACCGGGTGGATGGATGACGGAGAAAACAGGGTTTCTCATCAGTATCTGTGTGTTGTTTCAGATACCGCACAGTGGACGCGTAGCTTCTTTGTGGTAAGTCCTCGGCCTATTAGTACCAGTCACCTGCATGCATTACTGCACTTCCAGTTCTGGCCTATCAACCCGGTGGTCTGCCGGGGGCCTTACCCCCTCGAGGGGGTGAGAAACCTCATCTTGGAACAGGCTTCCCGCTTAGATGCTTTCAGCGGTTATCCCTTCCGAACGTAGCTAACCAGCGGTGCTCCTGGCGGAACAACTGGCACACCAGAGGTTCGTCCGTCCCGGTCCTCTCGTACTAGGGACAGCCTTCCTCAAGTTTCTAACGCGCGCGGCGGATAGAGACCGAACTGTCTCACGACGTTCTAAACCCAGCTCGCGTGCCGCTTTAATGGGCGAACAGCCCAACCCTTGGGACCTACTCCAGCCCCAGGATGCGACGAGCCGACATCGAGGTGCCAAACCATCCCGTCGATATGGACTCTTGGGGAAGATCAGCCTGTTATCCCCGGGGTACCTTTTATCCGTTGAGCGACACCGCTTCCACTTGCCGGTGCCGGATCACTAGTCCCGACTTTCGTCCCTGCTCGACCTGTCAGTCTCACAGTCAAGCTCCCTTGTGCACTTGCACTCGACACCTGATTGCCAACCAGGCTGAGGGAACCTTTGGGCGCCTCCGTTACATTTTGGGAGGCAACCGCCCCAGTTAAACTACCCACCAGGCACTGTCCCTGAACCAGATCATGGTCCGAGGTTAGAGGTCCAATTCGATCAGAGTGGTATTTCAACAACGACTCCACGATAACTGGCGTCACCGTTTCACAGTCTCCCACCTATCCTACACAAACCGAACCGAACACCAATACCAAGCTGTAGTGAAGGTCCCGGGGTCTTTTCGTCCTGCCGCGCGTAACGAGCATCTTTACTCGTAATGCAATTTCGCCGAGTCTACGGTTGAGACAGCTGAGAAGTCGTTACGCCATTCGTGCAGGTCGGAACTTACCCGACAAGGAATTTCGCTACCTTAGGATGGTTATAGTTACCACCGCCGTTTACTGGGGCTTAAATTCTCAGCTTCGCTCCCGAAGGAACTAACCGGTCCTCTTAACCTTCCAGCACCGGGCAGGCGTCAGTCCGTATACATCGTCTTACGACTTCGCACGGACCTGTGTTTTTAGTAAACAGTCGCTTCTCACTGGTCTCTGCGGCCCCACCCAGCTCAGACAGTAAATGTCGTCACCAAACAGGGCCCCCCTTCTCCCGAAGTTACGGGGGCATTTTGCCGAGTTCCTTAACCATAGTTATCTCGATCGCCTTAGTATTCTCTACCTGACCACCTGTGTCGGTTTGGGGTACGGGCCGTGTGAAAGCTCGCTAGAGGCTTTTCTCGGCAGCATAGGATCACTGAATTCGCCTCAATCGGCTACGCATCACGTCTCAGGCTATGTGTGACCCGGATTTGCCTAGGTCACGCCCTACACGCTTACACCAGTATTACCACTGACTGGCTCAGCTACCTTCCTGCGTCACCCCATCGCTTGGCTACTACCAGATCAGGTCCCATGCATCCACCAACTCGAGACCCGAAGGTCTTCTCGTGGCTTCAGGATGGTTAGTATCACTGATTCACCATGGGCGCGTTCACACGGGTACGGGAATATCAACCCGTTGTCCATCGGCTACGCCTGTCGGCCTCGTCTTAGGTCCCGACTCACCCTGGGCGGATTAACCTGGCCCAGGAACCCTTGGTCATTCGGCGGACGAGTTTCTCACTCGTCTTTCGCTACTCATGCCTGCATTCTCACTCGTGTGGCCTCCACGGCTAGGTCACCCTGCCGCTTCCATGGCCACACGACGCTCCCCTACCCATCCACACACCTGCCAGAAAATCCTTGGATCAACTGGGGGCTATTGCGTGAATGCCGCAGCTTCGGTGGTGTACTTGAGCCCCGCTACATTGTCGGCGCAGGATCACTTGACCAGTGAGCTATTACGCACTCTTTCAAGGGTGGCTGCTTCTAAGCCAACCTCCTGGTTGTCTTCGCGACCCCACATCCTTTTCCACTTAGTACACGCTTAGGGACCTTAGCTGGCGATCTGGGCTGTTTCCCTCTCGACTACGAACCTTATCGCCCGCAGTCTCACTGCCGCGCTCTCACTCACCGGCATTCGGAGTTTGGCTGATTTCGGTAAGCTTGTGGGCCCCCTAGACCATCCAGTAGCTCTACCTCCGGTGAGAAACACGCGACGCTGCACCTAAATGCATTTCGGGGAGAACCAGCTATCACGGAGTTTGATTGGCCTTTCACCCCTACCCACAACTCATCCCCTCAGTTTTCAACCTAAGTGGG
>NZ_CP023720.1:0-2245000 GCF_002501585.1 Rhodococcus sp. H-CA8f | reverse complement strand
TAGGAGGTCATATCCGGTATTAGACCCAGTTTCCCAGGCTTATCCCGAAGTGCAGGGCAGATCACCCACGTGTTACTCACCCGTTCGCCGCTCGTGTACCCCGAAAGGCCTTACCGCTCGACTTGCATGTGTTAAGCACGCCGCCAGCGTTCGTCCTGAGCCAGGATCAAACTCTCCGTTGAAGACTCTAGATTTCACAGCCGAAACTGCTAATCAGTCATAGACAAAAAGAGTCAAATCACTAGCAAAAAACTCAACTAGCAAAAAATGTGTCGGCAACCATTCAGACGGAAGAATGAACAATCACCGACGAAAAATACTCACACCCCGAACATCAGAACCGAAACCCGAAGGCCCGGAACATCATCCGACATGTGAAGTACCAAAAAATATTTGGCACTGACATTCATCGACACACTGTTGAGTTCTCAAAGAACACGCACACACCATCACCACGACCCTATGGCCGCCGCTCCGGGGCAACTTTTCCAGCCTATCCCAACCAGGTCACCGGCGCAAACCGGAACCCCGTGAAGAAAAACTGGATTGTGTTCGCCAGGCACTTCGTACAACCTCGTGTCACTCACCCTCGCAGGTGGGAGTCGGTGTCCGTGTCGCTCTGACTTGGAATAAGTTACGCGAACCTTCAATCAATTCACAAATCGCCTGGTCACAACACCGATTCACTAGCCAAGGCCAGGTCAGACAGTTGAGACTTTCCGCCAATCGCGAATAGGCCCGAGTGTGACGCCGAGCACCGAACCTATTCGGAGCCCACCCTCTCGATCACTCCCCCGAGTCCACGGAGATTCTCGACGAATCGCGGGTACCCACGGTCGATGTGGAAGATGTCGTGGACTTCGGTGGTTCCGTCCGCGACCAACCCGGCAAGCACGAGCCCGGCGCCTGCCCGAATGTCCGAAGACCACACCGGCGCACTCGACAGCACTGGAACTCCGCGGATCACAGCATGGTGACCGTCAGTACGAGCGTCGGCGCCCAGTCGGATCATTTCCTCGACAAATCGGAAACGCGATTCGAATACGTTCTCGGTGATCATCGACGTGCCCTCGGCAACCGCCGCCAAACCGATTGCCATCGGCTGCAGGTCGGTGGGGAATCCGGGGTAAGGCAATGTCGCGAAATTGACTGCTTTGGGCCGTTCACGCTGGATGACACGGAAACCGTCGACCTCGGGAGTCACCTCCGCGCCGGCTGTCCGAAGCTTGTCGAGGACCAACCCGAGATGCTTGTGGTTCACCCCGCGAACGCGGACGTCACCCCTGGTCATGGAGGCAGCGACACCCCATGTTGCGGCAACGATGCGGTCACCGATGACACGGTGCGTAGTCGGTTCCAACTTGCGGACGCCTTGAATGGTGAGCGTCGAACTTCCGCCGCCCGACACCTTGGCGCCCATTTCGTTGAGCATGTTGCAGAGATCCACGATCTCGGGCTCACGTGCAGCGTTGTCGATCACCGTTTCACCTCGGGCGAGCACTGCTGCCATCAAGATGTTCTCGGTTGCACCCACAGACGGGAAGACCAGGCGAATGTTCGCGCCGTGAAGGTCGTCTGCCTCGGCAACGACACATCCGTGTTCGATTTCGCTGCGCGCGCCCAACAGGCGGAGCCCGGATTGGTGCATGTCGAGTGGCCTCGAACCGATCGCATCGCCGCCAGGAAGTGCGACAACAGCGCGTCGACAACGCGCGACCAGCGGACCAAGCACACACACCGACGCCCGAAACTGCTTGACCGCGTCAAAATCAGCGTGATATTTCGGCTCGGCCGGCGTCGTGATCCGCACTTCGGAGTCTTCGAGTTCGACCTCGCAGCCCAGCCCTCGCAAGACGTCCGCCATCAGCGGCACGTCGAGAATGTCCGGGCAGTTGGTCACCACAGTGGTGCCTTCGGCCAACAGCGCAGCGGCCATCAGCTTCAACACACTGTTCTTGGCCCCTCCCACCAGTACTTCACCTTCGAGGCGGTTACCCCCGGTCACAAGAAAGTGCTCACTCACGGTTCACAGCCTAGAGCCACAACCTCGTCGGCACCGCGCCGGTACCGTAGCCCTATGTCTGTTCACCTGACGAAGATCTACACCCGGACCGGCGACGACGGGACCACCGGCCTCAGTGATTTTTCGCGAGTCTCCAAGAACGATCCGCGTCTGGTCGCCTATGCGGATTGCGACGAGACCAACGCGGCGATCGGTGTGGCCGTTGCCCTCGGCACACCCCCGGAGAATCTGCTCGCGATGCTGCGCCAGATCCAGAACGACCTCTTCGACGCGGGGGCCGACCTGTCCACCCCTGTCGTCGAGAACCCGAAGTACCCACCGCTGCGAGTGACTCAGGCCTATATCGATCGACTCGAAGGATGGTGCGATGAGCTCAATGAGCAACTGGCACCGTTGAATTCGTTCATTCTGCCCGGCGGAACTGCCCTGGGCGCCCTGCTTCACGTAGCAAGAACCGTCTCGCGGCGTGCGGAGCGTGCGGCCTGGTCCGCCATCGATGCGAACCCGGAAGACACCAGCGTCCTCCCCGCGAAATATCTCAACAGATTGTCGGATCTGCTCTTCATCATGGGAAGAGTGGCAAATCCTGAAGGCGATGTGCTCTGGAAGCCCGGCGCCGGGGCTTGAGCGGGACCGGTCAGGCGGTGCGTCGCCTACGGGCGCGCCCGTCCGGCCGTGATTCGACCCAGGACAGGAAAGCTGTCAATGCTCCACTGTCCAAGGCGATTTCGTAGGCCGACGATCCGTCGTTGACCTTGACCACGACGATATCGTCGCTCATGATGTCGAATTCGGTACCCGAGGGAGAGCGACGGCTCTCGACCTCGATTCCTTGACGATCAATCCTGGAGTCCGGGCCCGGCCGCAGACTCGACAGTTTGAAAAAGACGAAGGTGCTTTCGCCGTAGCGAATGATTCCGTGACGCCACCCGCTGTCCCCCGGGGATGGCAGAACACGAAGCAGTGCAGCGGTACCGCCGCGACGTAGAACCAGCAGACGATACAGAAAAGCCGCGACGAGAACCGCGAGCAGCACAACCAGAATGATCAACACAGTCATTCCGAATGTCACTGTTCGTCGGCTCCCGTCGCGGCTTTACTCGAGTAACTTACGCGCGCTCGACGGCCCGGAGCTGACCCTTGGCGACCGCAATCGCTTCGAGGTCGCCCGAGTTCTCGGCCAAGACAGCCTTGGCTGCCTCGACGTCGATGTCCTGTGCCATGTCCGCGGACTCGGCAAGGATCGTCACCGTCGTCGCAGTGACGGAGAGGAACCCTCCGTGTACTGCAGCAACGATACGCTCGCCGTCGACCGGGGTGATCGACACGGTTCCGCCCTCGATCAGCTGGCCGAGGACCGGCTCATGCCCGGGCATGATGCCGATTTCGCCCTCAGTGGTCTGAGCGCTGACCAGCGTCGCCGAACCAGACCACAAGCGCTGCTCGACGGCAACGAGTTCTACGGTCATCTCAGCCATCGTGGACTACTTCCCGGCCATCTTCTTGGCTGCAGCTTCGACGTCGTCGAGTCCACCGCAGCTGTTGAATGCCTGCTCGGGCAGGTGATCGAACTCGCCCTTGCAGACGCGGTCGAAGGCTTCGATCGTGTCGCGGAGCGGCACGACGGAGCCGGGCTCACCGGTGAACTTCTCGGCAACGATGAAGTTCTGGCCGAGGAACTTCTGGATACGACGGGCGCGGCCGACTAGGACCTTGTCCTCTTCCTGAAGCTCGTCCATACCGAGGATGGCGATGATGTCCTGCAGTTCCTTGTACTTCTGCAGGATGCGCTTGACCTCGTTGGCAACGCGGAAGTGCTCGGCACCGACGATGCCGGGCTCCAGGATGCGGGAGGTCGAGCTCAGCGGATCCACAGCGGGGTAGATACCCATCTGCGAAATCGGGCGCGAGAGCTCGGTGGTGGCATCGAGGTGCGCGAACGTCGTAGCCGGCGCGGGGTCGGTGTAGTCGTCGGCGGGCACGTAAATAGCCTGCAGCGAGGTGATCGAGCGACCGCGGGTCGAGGTGATGCGCTCCTGGAGCTCACCCATCTCGTCCGCCAGCGTGGGCTGGTAGCCCACTGCCGAAGGCATACGGCCGAGGAGGGTGGAAACCTCGGAACCTGCCTGCGTGAAGCGGAAGATGTTGTCGATGAACAGCAGGACGTCCTGGCCCTGAACGTCGCGGAAGTACTCCGCCATCGTCAGTGCGGACAGGGCGACGCGCATACGCGTTCCGGGCGGCTCATCCATCTGGCCGAAGACAAGGGCGGTGTCCTGGAGGACGCCCATCTCTTCCATTTCCAGGTGGAGGTCGGTGCCCTCACGGGTACGCTCACCGACGCCTGCGAACACCGAGGTGCCCGAGAACTCGCGAGCGATACGCGTGATCATTTCCTGGATCAGAACGGTCTTGCCGACGCCGGCGCCACCGAACAGGCCGATCTTTCCACCCTTGACGTACGGGGTGAGAAGGTCGATGACCTTGATGCCGGTCTCGAGGATCTCGGTCTTACCTTCGAGCTGATCGAAGGCTGGTGGCTTGCGGTGGATGCCCCACTGCTCGCCGTCGCGGCCGAGCCCGGGGGTGTCGAGGCAATCGCCCAGGGCGTTGAACACGTGGCCCTTGACGACGTCACCGACGGGAACCGAGATCGGCTTGCCCGAGTCGGTCACCGCAGTGCCGCGGACGAGGCCGTCGGTGGGCTGCATGGAGACGGTGCGGACCAGGTTGTCACCGAGGTGCTGTGCAACCTCGAGCGTCAGCGTCTTGGCGACCGAGGGAAGCGTGATCTCGGCGTTCAGGGCGTTGAACAGTTCAGGAACAGCGCCACGCGGGAATTCAACGTCCACGACGGGACCGATGACCCGCACGACGCGGCCGGCTACGGCCGAAGCCGAACCTGCCCCGTTGTTTTCGGTTACTGCTGCGGTCATGTGCTAGTCACTTCCTGCGCTCGAGGCGAGCGCGTTGGCGCCGCCGACGATCTCGCTGATTTCCTGGGTGATCTGGGCCTGGCGAGCCTGGTTGGCCTGACGGCTCAACGTGTTCACCAGTTCGTTTGCGTTGTCCGTCGCGGCCTTCATGGCGGTACGACGGGCTGCCGACTCCGATGCCGCAGCATCGAGAAGCGACGAGAAGATACGAGTGCTGACGTACTTCGGGAGAAGAGCACCGAGAAGCTTCTCGGGCTCGGGCTCGAAGCTGAAGTCCGCGACGGGGCCATTGTCATGGTCGTCGTCGTGGCCGTTGGTCAGCATGTCGTCACCGAGTTCGATGCGCTCTTCCGACACGAAGACCTCGAGAGGAGCCATACGGCGAACCTCGGGAGTCTGCGTCAGCATCGACACGAAGCGGGTGTAGACGATATGGAGTTCGTCGACGCCCTCGATCGTGCCTTCACCGTTCGGAGCGGCAACCTGGTTACCCGAACCAGCCATGAACAGCTCCACCAGGTGGCGGCTGGCCTTCGCTGCATCCGAGTAACCCGGATCCTGCGAGAAGCCCGTCCACGCAGCACCGATGTCGCGGCCGCGGAACGTGTAGTAGCCGAGTCCCTTGGAACCGAGCACGTACACGACCGGCTCCTTGCCCTCGCTGCGGAGGAGAGCCATGAGCTCTTCTGCCTGCTTGAGGACGTTGGAGTTGTAGCCACCACACATGCCGCGGTCACTGGTGACAACGAGGACCGCAGCCCGCTTGGGCTCCGGGCGCTCGTTGAGCAACGGGTGATCGAGCGAAGCAGACGCACTCGCCAATTCGGTGAGTACCTTCGTGATCTCCTCGGCATACGGCTTGGACGCGGCGACGCGAATCTGAGCCTTGGTGATACGCGAAGTCGCGATCAGTTCCTGTGCCTTGGTGATCTTCTTGGTCGAGTTGACCGACTTGATACGAGACCGCAATTCGAGAATGCTCGCCATCGATCAATCACTCTCCCTTCGGAATTCGCAGTGTCATGGGCGCGTACGTCACTTGCTGACGGTCTTGCGCTTGACGTTGATCTGCTCGTTCTCGACCTCGTCGGCGCCCAAAGCGTCAGCCTCGGCCTCGTTCACGACCCGGCTTCCGTCGGATGCGATGAAGCCTTCCTTGAACTTGTTCGTTGCAGCGATCAGCGCAGCAGCGTTGTCGGCATCGAGTGCCTTACCGCCGTTGATGCTGGAGTAGACGCCAGCAGCCGAGTGCTTGAGGTCTTCGAGCAGTTCCTTCTCGAAGCGACGGACGTCACCGATCGGAACGCTGTCGAAGATGCCTTCGCCGGCGAGGTAGATCGAGACGATCTGGTCCTCGACAGGGATCGGGCTGTACTGATCCTGCTTGAGCAGCTCGACCAGACGGGCACCGCGCTCGAGCTGAGCCTTGGAGGCAGCGTCGAGGTCGGATGCGAAAGCGGAGAACGCTTCGAGCTCACGGAACTGAGCCAGTTCCAGACGCAACGAACCGGAAACCTTCTTCATGCCCTTGGTCTGTGCAGCGCCACCGACGCGGGAGACCGAGATACCGACGTTGATCGCGGGGCGAACGCCCTTATTGAACAGGTCGGACTCGAGGAACACCTGACCGTCGGTGATGGAGATGACGTTGGTCGGGATGTACGCCGAGACGTCGTTCGCCTTGGTCTCGATGATCGGCAGAGCCGTCAGCGAGCCACCGCCGAGTGCGTCGGACAGCTTCGCCGAACGCTCCAGCAGACGGGAGTGCAAGTAGAAGACGTCACCGGGGTAAGCCTCGCGTCCCGGCGGGCGACGCAGCAGCAGCGAGATGGCGCGGTACGCCTCTGCCTGCTTGGTCAGGTCGTCGAACACGACCAGAACGTGCTTGCCCTGGTACATCCAGTGCTGGCCGATGGCCGAACCGGTGTACGGTGCGAGCCACTTGAAGCCTGCGGAATCAGAGGCCGGAGCAGCAACGATGGTGGTGTACTCCATCGCGCCCTTCTCCTCGAGGGCAGCCTTGACGCCCGCGATGGTGGAACCCTTCTGACCGATGGCAACGTAGATGCAGCGCACCTGCTTGTTGACATCGCCGGAATCCCAGTTGGCCTTCTGGTTCAGGATGGCGTCGATGCAGACCGCGGTCTTGCCGGTCTTGCGGTCGCCGATGATGAGCTGGCGCTGGCCGCGGCCGATCGGGGTCATGGCGTCGATAGCCTTGATACCGGTCTGGAGCGGCTCTTCGACCGGCTGGCGCTCGAGCACCGAAGCGGCCTGGAGCTCGAGTGCACGGTTCTCGGTGCTCTCGATCTCGCCGAGGCCGTCGATGGGCGCACCCAGCGGGTCGATGACGCGGCCGAGGAAAGCATCGCCGACGGGAACCGACAGAACGTCGCCCGTGCGCTTTACTTCCTGGCCTTCTTGAATGTTCTGGTAATCGCCAAGGATGACGGCACCGATTTCGGTGGCATCCAGGTTGAGCGCGACGCCGACGATTCCACCGGGGAACTCCAACAGCTCGTTGGACATAGCCGAAGGCAGGCCAGAGACGTGCGCAATGCCGTCACTGGTGTCGGTCACTGTGCCGACCTCCTCACGGGAGGCCTCCGGGGAGTAGCTCGCGGTGTAGTTGTCGATCGCGCTACGGATCTCGTCGGAGGAGATCGTCAGCTCCGCCATGTTTTTCCTGCTCTCGGTGTCTGGTCTTCGAAAAGATCTGGAGTATGTGTTCGGCTGAAGGACTACTTGAGGTTCTTCCGCAGTGCTGCGAGTCGACCCGCTGCGCTGCCGTCGATAACCTCGTCGCCCACCCGGACGACCAAGCCGCTGAGGAGTTCTGGATCAACCTCGACGTGTACTGCTACCGGCTTCCCGTAGGTGCGGGTAAGAGTGCTGGCCAAGCGATCCGACTGCTCCGAGCTCAACGCCGAGGCGCTGCGAACGTGAGCAACGGTGGTATCGCGCTGCGCTGCGGCAAGATTCGACAGCTGATCGAAAGTGTCTGCGGGTGCAGACTTCAACCGGCCGACGGCCTGTCCGGCGAGTGCCTCGGTGACCGCAGTGACCTTGCCGTAGAGCAAGCGGGAGAGGAACTCACGCTTGCGGGCTGCGGGAACCGACAGATCCGAGAGCGTCTGCTCCAGGCTGGGATCCCCTGCCACGATGCGACCGAGACGGAAGAGCTCGTCCTCAACGGTGTCCAACTGGCTCTGATCGGCTGCGGCGCGGAGCAGAGCTTCGCGTCCGAGCAGTTCGAGCGAGTTGACCAAGTCGCGGGCCGCAGACCAGTCCTGGCCTGCAGCTGCCTTCACGGTGGCGAGCGCCTCGGCGCCGACCTTTCCGGAGAACAACTGCTCTGCCAAAGCCTGGCGACCAGCGGCCGGTGCCGAAGCGTCAGCCAGCGCGCTGCGAAGAGCGCGCTGGCCGTCGAGTACCTCGACCACCGAGAAGAGCTCGGACCCAGCCTGAGCAGAAGCAGCAGTTGCGGCTCCTGCAGAGACGGCGCCCAGGGCACTGCTCAGCGCAGAACGAGTCTGCGCCAAGGCTTCACGGCTCGCTGCGTACATGTTGCTCACTTCCTGGCTGAATCAGCGCTGACGGTGTCGAGCTCGTTGAGGAAACGATCAACCGTTCCGGCGCGCTTCACGTCGTCGGCGAGAGACTCCCCGATGACCTTCTCGGCCAGGTCTACAGCGGTCTTGCCGAGATCCGAGCGGAGCTCAGCGACGATCTGCTGACGCTGGGCGACGAGCTGGCTGTGGCCTGCGGCCACGATGCGGTCGCTCTCGTCCTGCGCCTGAACCTTCATGTCAGCGATGATCTGCTGACCCTGGGTACGCGCTTCCTCACGGATCTGCGCTGCCTCGGTACGAGCTTCGGCGAGCTGCGCGCGGTACTGCTCGAGCGCGGCCGCTGCCTCTGCCTGTGCGTCTTCGGCCTTCTTGATGCCGCCCTCGATCTGCTCGGTGCGTTCGGCCAAGACCTTCTGGAACTTCGGAAGAACGAGCTTCCAGAAGACAAAACCGACTACGACGAGCGCAACCGCGGACCACACGATGTCGTATGTCTCGGGCAAGAGAGGATTGTGTGTCTCCTCTGTTGCCGCGAGCACTGCGAAGGTGGCTCCCATGTCTGTCTTAGAAAATGAAACCGGCGACAAGGCCGATCAATGCGAGGGCCTCGGTGAATGCAATACCGAGGAACATGGTGGTACGAACCTGGCCGGCCATCTCGGGCTGGCGGACCATGCCTTCGATTGCCTTGCCCACAACGATGCCCACGCCGATGCCGGGGCCGATTGCTGCGAGGCCGTAGCCGATGGCTCCGTAGCCGCGCGACTTGGTCTCGACAACTTCCTGAGCGAGGTAAGCGATGCTCATGGTGTTCCATTCCCTTTCTGTTGACCTCTGCCGGATTCGGCAAGAGGCTCAGTTCTTGGTGTAGCTGGTGAGGAGGTAAAAGGTCAGTGCTCGTCGGCGTGGAGCGCCAATTCGATGTACACCGCGGTCAGCAACGCGAACACGTAAGCCTGCAGGAAGATGACCAGCAGCTCGAAGAACGTGAATGCGATACCGGCGATGATCGACGGAACGCCGAAGATCGCCTGGAATCCGCCGGACACGAAGAAGAAGTAGTTCGTCGCGCTGAAGAACAGCACCAGCAGGATGTGGCCGGCCAACATGTTGGCCATGAGACGAACCATCAGCGTGAACGGGCGCAGGATGAAGGTCGAGATGAACTCGATGGGCACCAACAAGAAGTGCAGGGGCAGCGGAACGCCGGGAACGACGATGCTGCTCTTGACGTACTTGAAGAAGCCGTACTTCTTGATTCCGACGTAGTTGAACACGATGTAGGCGAGCGCCGCGAGTACCAGGGGCATACCGATTCGTGCGTTCGGCGAGATGTTCAGGAAAGGAATGATGCTGGCCATGTTGCTGGCGACCACGATGAAGAAGATCGTCGTGATGACCGGCAGGAAGCGCTTGCCCTGTTCCTTGCCCAGGATCTCCTCGGCGATGTTGATACGAACGAAGTCGAGCGCAAGCTCAGCGGCGTTCTGCATCCCACGGGGAACCAATCGAGGGCTGCGCATCGCGATCACGAAGAAGGCTGCGACCAGCACCGACATCAGCAGACGAATCAGCATCAGACGGTCGAGCTCGAAGGGGCCCGCGTGAATCAACACGGAGGGCGGGAAAAAATCGTCTAGTGACGGCGCATGGAATTCATCCGCGGCCAGGGTGGTGACGCTCAGCGTTCTCTCCCGTAGTCGGTCCGCAGCCATCATTGACTGCGGTTCGATCGGACATTGACGATCTACAAGTCGACAAGTTCGACTCGCGCATTCGTCAGCAGCTGGAGAACCCTAGAGGGGCCTGGCGTCTGTCGGTGTCGGCGACTCTCGTCGACTCAGTGGTCAGAATTTCGACCACCTGCGAGCACATGGCATCGTCGGCTGAGTGTTACTCGGCCCACCATTGCTCTCGCTTGAACCGAACCTTATCAAGTCATCTACGACATTGTGTAGATGGGGTACCTGGAAGTCCGATTAGTTACCTCTTGTAGTACTACTCGTCGTCGTCGACGTTGCTGCTGGGAGTGGGATCGACGTACGGAGTTTTGGTTCCGAGAACGCCGTATGTCTCCGCGCCGAGCACGACGACCAGCGACATGATGATGACCAGGACGAGAGCGGTCTTGTTGTAGAAATCCATGTCCGAGAGGACAAAGAGAACAACCATCGCGAGAATCATCTTCAGCAGCCACGTGCCGAGAAGAACTGCGCCGGCCGTGAGCGCAGGCAACTTCGCTGTGAGTAGCACGCCCAGCGCCGTGAACAGGATGAACCCGCCGCCGACGGCTGCGCCTATCAGGGCTCCGTAGACGCCTTCCTTGCCGGCGAAGAGCCCGCCCAGGAGCGCGCCGACCACGGCCAGCGCGATCAGCCCCATCACACCCCACTTCACGGCCGACTTCATGGCGGCGGTCGAATCAGGGATGGGTTGCGAGGCAGGTACAGGCTGCGGCGTGTTCGTCACGATGCCCAAGGGTAATGGATCGGGAAACTTGGCTAGCGACGCTGTTGCTTGCGATCGATCAGGGACGGCACCGCCGTGAAGAACAAGGCAATGACCAACCCGGCCGCAACCAGTACGACAACCAGCTGTCGATTGAGCAGCGAGGATCCGACGGCACCGAAAGCCAGAACGCTGACCCACAGGTAGATGACCAGCACAACCCGTCGGTGCGTGTGTCCGATTTGCAGGAGGCGATGATGCAGGTGCATCTTGTCCGGACTGAACGGACTGACGCCCGCTTTAGTCCGGCGGATCACGGCCAGGAGCATGTCCAGCATCGGGATGAACATCACAGCACCGACCAGCAACAACGGCGCGAGGAGGCCGACCAGGTCGCGGGTTCCGTAAGCAGTGAGCGGAATACGACCGGATGCACTGGTGGAGATCGCGGCAAGCATGAGACCGATCAACATCGACCCGGAATCGCCCATGAAAATGCGCGCTGGATTGAAGTTATGCGGAAGAAAACCGAGACAAGCGCCTGCCAAGGCCGCCGCGATCATCGCCGGCGGGTAGACACTCGCGTCGCCGCCCTGATCGTGGAGCAGACCGATCGAGAAGATGAGGATCGCCAAGGCCGCGATGAGGCCCAAACCGGCGGCCAATCCGTCGAGACCGTCGACGAAGTTCATCGCGTTGATGGTCGCCACGGCGATAGCCACCGTGAACAGTCCCGATTGAATCTGATCGAGGATGATCGTGGACCCACCGTCACCACCGAAAGGGTTGTAGATGATGAACCAACTGACGCCCATCACCACAAGCACTCCGGCAGCAGTCACCTGACCCACGAACTTGGTGAGAGCGTCGAGGCCCCACCTGTCGTCGATCACGCCCACGAGGACGATGACGGCGCCCGCTACGAGCGCAGCGTGTACATCTGGACTACCGAAGCCGAAACCTCTTGTGAGCGCCGGTAATTGCTGCGCAAACAGCAGACCGACAACCATGCCGATATACATTCCGACGCCACCGAGGCGCGGAATCGGCTCGACGTGAACGTCCCGATCACGAGGAATCGCGACTGCGCCGAACCGCAGCGCCAACAACCGGACTGCGCCAGTCGCCAGGTATGTCACTACCGCCGCCGTACACAGCACGAGCAACAGTTCACGGATGGGCACACCCGCTCCCCCGCCACCCTGTGCCAGATATGTGGTCGCCTCGTACGAAGTGATCACTGCGCGAGATCACCCGTCCGGCGGGGATAGGCAGGTTTTGCCCGTACCAGTTCGCGAACGCCGTCGGCAACCGATGCCAACTCGGCCTCCCCCGACGTGGTGGCTGGATCCGCTACGACTGCACGCGCGATCAACTCCCCCACGACGCTCATGTCGGAACTGTTGAACCCCTGGGTCGTCACGGCCGCGGATCCGACGCGGATTCCGGACGTGACGGCCGGCGACTGCGGATCGAACGGAATCGCGTTCTTGTTGAGCGTGATCGAAGCCAGTCCGCACCTACGCTCGGCGTCGACGCCGGTGACACCGCTTGCGCGCAGATCGAGAAGCGCCAGATGCGTGTCGGTTCCACCGGACACGGTGCGCAGGCCGCGAGCTTCCAACGACTGCGCGAGCGCCGACGCATTGGCAACCACTTCCTGTGCATACCAACGATATTCCGGCGTCGACGCTTCTTTGAAGGCAACCGCCTTCGCAGCGATCGCATGCATCATCGGGCCGCCTTGAATGAAGGGGAACACCGCGCGATCGACAGCCGTGGCATGCTCGCTGCGGCACAAGATCATTCCGCCGCGCGGGCCTCTGAGGACCTTGTGCGTCGTCGCGGAGACCACGTCGGCATACGGAACACACGACGGTATCGCCCGGCCTGCCACGAGTCCGATGAAGTGGGCGGCATCGACCCACAGGATCGCACCGACCTCGTCCGCGATCGACCGGAAGGCTGCGAAGTCGATGGTTCGGGAGTACGCGGTCGCGCCGGCGATGATGATTTTCGGTTTGCGCGCCAGAGCCAGGGTGCGAACCTCGTCGTAGTCGATCAATTCGGTGGCCGAATCGACGTGATAGGGAACGGTGGTGAACCACTGCCCCGAAAAGCTGACCCGAGACCCGTGAGTCAGATGCCCACCGTGCGGCAAACTCATCGCCAATACGGTGTCGCCGGGCTTGGCGAATGCGGCGTACACCGCGAGATTCGCGGTGGCCCCCGAATGCGGCTGGACGTTGACGTGCTCGGCGCCGAACAGTGCCTTTGCCCGGTCGATCGCCAGATTCTCGGCTACGTCGACGTACTCGCACCCGCCGTAGTAACGCCGACCCGGATAGCCCTCGGCGTACTTGTTGCTCAGGGTCGAACCCAAGGCAGCCAGTACCGAGGGGCTGGTGAAGTTCTCGCTCGCGATGAGTTGAAGCCCGCCGCGCTGACGCTCGAGTTCGGCCAGCGCAACAGCCGCGATCTCGGGGTCCGCCGTGGCAAGCTCACCGAAATCCGGTCCCCAATACGTGGATTCCCCCGCGCGCTCGCCGCCGGCGCCGACCATCGTTACGAAACTCCCTCTACGAGGCTTTCCGGACTGGTGCCCAATACCTCGGCGATGGATTCTGCCGAGACGGCACCCACTCGCAAGATACGCGGTGAATTGCCGGTCAGGTCGACGATCGTGGAAGCAACGGCGTGTTCGGCCTTGCCTCCGTCGAGATACACGCTGGCAGATCCGCCGAGCTGATCTCGGGCTTCCTCGACGGTAGTTGCCGGCGGACGCCCCGAAATGTTGGCGCTCGAGACGGCAAGCGGTCCGACATCGCGCAACAGTTCGAGGGCAACCGGGTGCAGCGGCATGCGGAGCATGACGGTTCCGCGGGTATCACCGAGGTCCCAGGCAAGTGAAGGCGCCTGCTCGACGACCAAGCTCAGTCCGCCGGGCCAGAACGCGCGGATCAGATCCCGCGCCTGGGGGCGCACGCTGTAGACGAGCCCGTCGATGGTGTTCCACGATCCGACCAGTACCGGGACGGGCATGTCTCGCCCGCGTCCCTTGGCGCGCAACAGACTCGTGACAGCTTCGCTGTCGAACGCGTCCGCGGCGAGTCCGTAAAGGGTGTCGGTAGGGAGAACTACGAGTCGGCCGGCCTTGAGCGCGTTCTTCGCGGCGGCCAAGCCTGCGGTTCGGGAATCTGTCTGACTGCAGTCGTACACGGTGCTCACTCAGCCATCCTTTCACTCTGCACTTCGGGCGTTCGATTCCGCTGCGCTTCCACGTCGGTGGCGACACGTCTCGCGACGACGAAACGCGGACGACCGGCAAGATCGGGATGCTGTGCAACGTCGCCGAATACCCGGCGCGCCGAGAACAGCGCAGCGACGCCGTCGCCGTTGGTGTCGTCGTGCTCGATGCCTGCCGCGCCGCCGATTCGAAGCCACCTCGCGATGTTGCTGATCATGGGTTTGATGACGGACAGACCGTCGGCGCCACCGAACAACGCGGTGTGCGGGTCGTAATCCATGACCTCAGGCTGCAATTGCGCGCCTTCGGGGATGTACGGCGGATTGGACACGACCAGATCGACGCCGCCCTCGAGCCCTGGCAACAGGTTCCGATCAGTGACATCGCCCTGATGCAGATGGATCGGTGTATCACCGGCGGCCTCGCGGTCGGCAGCATTACGACGCGCCCACGCCAACGCGGCGGGCTCTTTCTCCACGGCGTGAACGACGGCGTCTGGACGGGCCTCGGCGATGGACAGCGCGAGTACACCCGATCCCGTGCACAGGTCCAGAACTACCGGCGGCTTGCTTCCGCAACCTTCGAGGAACGAGAGCGCCCAACCCATGAGCAATTCGGTTTCGGGCCGCGGAATGAAGACACCCGGACCGACAGCGACGTCGATGTTGCCCATCGATGCGACTCCGATGATGTGCTGCAACGGAATCCGCTTCACGCGTTGCGCAACCAACTCGTCGAACGCCGCGATGACCTCGGGATCGACCAACGGAATCAGCCCGAGACGCGTGCGTTCGACGCCGAGCAGGTGGGATGCCAACAACTCGGCGTCGGTGCGTGGGCTGGGCACACCTGCGGCGTCGAGCTGTTTTGCAGCTTCGATCAGCGCCAAACGAAGTGGAAGTCGACTCACGGGTACAGCCTGCCACGCTCGACCGACACGCGGTTCACCGAGTTCCCGGCGGGATGGAGGTCAGTCATGGTCTGCATCTACTCGGCCGCGAGACGCGCCTCTCGGTCCGCCTTGCCCAATGCGTCGAGAAGTGCGTCGAGCTCACCGTCGAGCACTGCGTCGAGGTTGTGCGACTTGAATCCGATGCGGTGATCGGTGATGCGGTTCTCAGGGAAGTTGTAGGTGCGGATGCGCTCCGAACGGTCCACCGTCCGAACCTGACTCTGGCGACCTGCCGACGCTTCTGCGTCCGCGGCTTCCTCGGCGACTACCTGCAAACGGGCTGCAAGCACCTGCATGGCACGCGCCTTGTTCTGGAGCTGCGAGCGCTCGTTCTGGCAGGTGACGACGATGCCGGTCGGAAGGTGCGTGATTCGAACCGCGGAGTCGGTGGTGTTGACGCCCTGACCGCCCTTGCCGGACGAACGGTAGACGTCGATACGCAGGTCACTCTCGTCGATCTGGACCTGCTCGACCTCTTCGGGCTCCGGGTAGACCAGAACGCCGGCGGCCGAAGTGTGAACGCGTCCCTGGGATTCGGTGACGGGCACTCGCTGGACGCGGTGAACCCCGCCCTCGAACTTGAGCCTCGCCCACACTCCGTCCGGGGTGTCTGACTTGCTCTTGATCGACAGCGTGGCTTCCTTGTATCCGCCGAGATCGGAGACCGTCGCGTCGAGGATCTCGACGCGCCAGCCGTGCCGTTCCGCGTAGCGGACGTACATGCGGGCCAGGTCCGAGGCGAAGAGCGCGGATTCTTCGCCGCCCTCACCGGACTTCACTTCGAGGACGATGTCGTCGCCGTCATGCGGATCACGCGGCGCCAACTGATCGGTCAGCGTCTGCTCGAGCTGCGCGACCTCGGCTTCGAGATCGGGGATCTCGGCGGCGAAGCTGGAATCGTCGGCGGCGAGTTCGCGCGCAGCTTCCAGATCGTCCTGCGCAGCCGTGAGCTTGTTGTACGTCGACATGATCGGCGAGAGCTCGGAGAACCGCTTACCGACGCGCCTGGCAGCGGCAGGGTCGTTGTGCAGCGCCGGATCGGACATCTGCGCTTCGAGACCGGCGTGCTCCGCCAAGATGTCGTCGATGGCCGAGGGCTGGGTTGCGCCTGCCATGGTTCGCTCCGCTCTGAGTTTCGATTCCTACGGTGCGCGCTTGAAGGTATTTCGACGCCGGGACCCGGGAAACGCGCAAACCGAGTGCAGGCACAAAAAAGCCGACGCCCGATCTGCGCATGGCAGATCGGGCGTCGGCGGAACAGCTAGGACTCGGTGGCCGGGACCTTGCTGTCTGCGCGCTTGCCGTAGCGAGCCTCGAAGCGAGCGACGCGTCCACCGGTGTCGAGAATCTTCTGCTTGCCCGTGTAGAACGGGTGGCACTGCGAGCAAACCTCGACGTTGATGCGTCCGGACTCCTTGGTGCTGTGGGTCTCGAACGTGTTACCGCAACCGCAGACGACGGTGGTCGCTACGTAGGTTGGGTGGATTCCTGCCTTCATGGTGTCCCTTTCAATGGTCGCCGGGTCGACGTCGCCAATCGACATCGTGAACCGGAACCGGACTCGGCCGTTCAGTATGCCAGATGCGGTACCTCACCAGATAATCCGCGTCTCGCACGCCTCGGGGTGGCTGTACGAAGTTGTCAACGCACTGCCCCTCGGTTTTGTTCCGCCCACGCAAAAGGCCCACAACCAGCTGGTTGTGGGCCTTTTTACGTCGAGTCGATCAGTCGTCGATCGCACCCGGTGCGGTCTTGGAGACCTGCATCAGGAACTCGAGGTTGTTCTTGCTCTTCTTCAGTCGATCGATCAGCAGATCGATGGCCTGATGCGAGTCCAGACCGGACAGGACGCGGCGGAGCTTGTGCAGCACAGCAGCTTCGTCCGGGCTCAGGAGCAGCTCGTCCTTACGCGTGCTGGACGGGTTGACGTCCACGGCCGGGAACACGCGGCGTTCGGCGATCTTGCGATCGAGCTTGAGCTCGGCGTTGCCGGTGCCCTTGAACTCTTCGAAGATCACGGTGTCGCCGGTGGATCCGGTCTCGACCATCGCGGTGGCGATGATGGTGAGCGATCCGCCGTTCTCGATGTTGCGGGCAGCGCCGAGGAAACGCTTCGGCGGGTAGAGCGCCGTCGAGTCGACACCACCGGAGAGGATGCGTCCGGACGCCGGCGAGGAGTTGTTGTACGCACGACCCAGACGCGTGATGGAGTCGAGCAATACGACGACGTCCTTACCCATCTCGACCAGGCGCTTCGCACGCTCGATTGCCAGCTCGGCAACTGCGGTGTGATCTCCCGGCGGGCGGTCGAAGGTGGAGGAAATGACCTCACCCTTCACGCTGCGCTGCATGTCGGTCACTTCCTCGGGACGCTCGTCCACGAGGATGACCATCAGGTAGCACTCAGGATTGTTGGTGGCGACGGCATTCGCGATCGCCTGCAACACGCTGGTCTTACCGGCCTTGGGCGGGCTCACGATGAGGGCGCGCTGGCCCTTACCGATGGGCATCACCAGGTCGATGACACGCGTGGTGAGAATGTGCTGCTCGGTCTCGAGGCGCAGACGCTGGTTCGGGTACAGCGGCGTGAGCTTGTTGAACTCGGGGCGCTTCTTCGCGGCCTCGACGTCGCCGCCGTTGACCGTGTCGATGCGGACCAGCGGGTTGAACTTCTGACGCTGGCTGCCCTGCTCACCGTCACGCGAGACGCGGACGGCACCGGTGATGGCGTCGCCACGGCGAAGGCCGTTCTTGCGGATCAGGTTCATGGAGACGTAGACGTCGTTGGGACCGGCGAGGTACCCGGACGTACGCACGAAGGCGTAATTGTCGAGCACGTCGAGGATGCCGGCGACCGGCTGAAGGACGTCGTCCTCGCGGATTTCGGTCTCACGCGAATCGTTGGGTGCGCCACCCTCACCGCGGTCGCGACCACGGCCACGGCGCTCGCGGAAACGGCGTCCGCGGCGTCCGCGTCCACCCTCTTCGTCGTCGTCCGGTCCGTTGTTGCGGTTGTCCGTACGCGGACCGGCGTTGTTCTGGCCGGCGTTGTTCTGATTGCCGCGATCCTGACGGTCCTGGCGATCCTGGTTACCCCGGTTGCCCTGGTTCTCGCGCTGGCCCTGGTTCTCGCGCTGGCCCTGATTGTCGCGCTGGCCCTGATTGTCCCGGTTGCGCTCGCGGCGGGGACGCTCGTTGCCCTGCTCGGCGGGAGCCTGATCAGCGTCGGACTTGCCCTCGGTGCGCGCAGAACGCTCGGCCGGGGCCTCAACCTTGGCGGTCTCGGCGACCTTCGAGGTATCGACAGCCTTCGAGGTGTCCGCGTCGGACTTTGCCGAAGGAGTGTCCTGCTCGATGCTCAGTTCACCCTGGTCGGGTGAACCTGCACGACGAGCGGCGCCGCGACGCTGACGTCCACGACGGGGTGCGCTCTGATCGGAATCCTCGGCGGATTCGGTACGCGCAGGCGCTGCCTCGGCAGGAGCGGATTCTCCCGCGGGAGCCGTTTCGGCTGCGGGGGTTTCGGTGCGTGCGGCGCGGGCGCTCTTGGCACGAGTGCGCGCAACGGGTGCGTCGTCGAGAGTGAGTTCGCTCTGTGCGGGTGCAGCCTTTGCGCTGCCGCCCTGGCGCTCCTTGATGGCTGCGATCAGGTCGCCCTTGCGCATGCCGGAAGTGCCTTTGATGCCCAGTTCACCCGCAAGAGTGCGGAGTTCGGTGAGCACCATGCCGGAGAGTCCGGCACCACGGCGCGTCTCGGCACGCTTCGTGGAGGTCGCCACCGCACCGTTCGATGCTGAAGATGACGCCTGAGAATTGTCGCCTGATTCCGACCCGGCGGGTGCAGAAATGGCGATGAGGTCCGTATCGGTCACGGAGGTCCTTTCCTTCCCTCACTCGCACTGCGCAAAGTCGAGGGTTCGTCCCGCAGTTCGATTGAATACCGAACTCGGTGGTGCCGTACGTGGTTGCTGTCCAGAACTGCCGGCTTGTCCGCCGTCACATGATTGTCGGAAACTCTCGCCTCAAACTTTTCATGCGCTCGCAAACCTGCCCAACGCGCCTTCGTCGACGATTCACTCCCCCGTGTGTTGAACCCCAGAGATATGGAACCTCTGAGTGTTCGATCCGCGGAGGATTCAAACCTTCGGAGAAGGTACAAGCGTGAGGATCATGCCTGCGAGAATCATGCCAAGGACTGTGGACCCCGATTGGGAAGGAGTTTTGCCCCCTGGTGATGCACCGGCGACTGACGCGCACGATGTACGGACATAGCCCAGGATAGCGTCCAAACCTGAGTCCGGCAAGAATTTGGACGACTGGGTGTGTCAGTTCACTACCGATCGGTAGTGGGCGATCACCAGGACCAAGGCAGGGATCAGACCGTCGTCGTGGATACTTCGACGCCGTCGGCGATGTCCAATTCGAGCACACGTAGTCCGTCTGCCCGCGCCGCTTCGGCGAGCTCGACGGGGAAAGGCTCTGTGCTGAGCGCCAACACGGTGGGGCCTGCTCCCGAAACGGTCGCGGCAATGCCCGCCTCGCGCAGGATCCCGATCCATCGCGTCGTGAGCGGCAGTGCGGGTGCGCGCTGCGCCTGATGCAGGCGATCCTCGGTGGCTGCCATCAACAGATCGGGCCGAGCAGTGAGCGCAACGACAGCCAGCGCGCTGCGGCTCGCGTTGAACGAGGCATCCTGGTGCGGAACCAATTCGGGCAGGAGGCCACGAGTGTGTGCGGTGGACGACCGCTCCTCGGGAACCAGTGCCACAGCACGGATGTCGGGATGGACATCGAGTTTCGCCGCGGAGTAGATCGGCTCGTCGCCTTCGACGGCCGGTGGGCAACTCCACGAGACGACTGCGCCACCGAGAACACTGGCAGACGCATTGTCCGGGTGACCTTCGAACTCGGACGAGAGTTGAACCAACTGCTCTTCCGTCAAGCCGATCTCGGCATCGAGTGCGCGCGCAAGACCGTTGGCTGCTGCCAGTCCGCCGACAGCCGCAGAAGCCGAGGATCCCAACCCGCGCGAGTGCGGGATCGCGTTGCGGCACAACACGTCCAGGCCACTGGCCCACACCCCGGCCGCTTCGAGACCGCGTTCGATAGCGCGAACTACGAGATGCGAAGGACCCCAAGGTACGTCGGCAGCGCCTTCACCTTCGACGCGAATCTGAAGGCCCGAATCCGTTGTGGTGACCACGATTTCGTCGTACAACCCCAACGCCAGACCGAGGGTGTCGAACCCCGGCCCCAAGTTTGCACTCGAGGCCGGGACGCGAGCAGTCACCGAAAGGCCGATAGGCAGGGTTATAGTCATGTCAGACACCGGATTCCGCGGAGTGGTCGATGAATCCACGGACACTATGCAAGCTCGAGGGCAGCCGCGACGGCAACGGGATCGACACCGATCGGCTCGACGTTCGGCATACCCTTCAAAGCCGTGTCAGGATCCTTGAGACCGTTACCGGTCACCGTGCACACGACGGTCAGGCCCGGCTCGAGCCAGCCCTCTGCACGTGCGGCGAGCAGGCCGGCGACACTGGCTGCCGACGCCGGTTCGACGAAGACGCCCTCGGTGGCGGCGATCAGACGGTAAGCCTCGAGGATCTTCTCGTCGGTGGCGGCACGGAATGCACCGTTCGACTCTTCCTTCGCGGCGACAGCACCGTTCCAGGAAGCGGGGGAACCGATTCGGATTGCGGTAGCGATGGTTTCGGGGTCCTTGACGGGTGCGCCGTTGACCAGCGGAGCCGCACCGGCTGCCTGGACGCCGAGCATGCGGGGCTTGACCATGGTCAGACCGTCGGCGTAGTACTCGGAGTATCCGCGCCAGTACGCGGTGATGTTTCCTGCGTTTCCGACCGGGAGAGCGTGCACGTCGGGAGCCTTGCCGAGCACGTCCATGATCTCGAATGCCGCGGTCTTCTGACCTTCGATGCGCACCGGGTTGACGGAGTTGACCAGACCGATGGTGGGGAATTCCGCCGTGGTCTTGCGTGCCAGTTCGAGGCAGTCGTCGAAGTTGCCCTGGACCTGAATGATCTTGGCGCCGTGCATGACTGCCTGCGCAAGCTTGCCCATGGCGATCTTGCCCTGCGGGATGAGCACGGCGCAGGTCATGCCTGCCTTGGCTGCATACGCAGCGGCCGAGGCGGAGGTGTTGCCGGTGGACGCGCACAGAACTGCGCGCTGGCCACGGGCCAAGGCGTCGGTGACGGCCATCGTCATGCCGCGGTCCTTGAAGGAACCGGTGGGGTTGAGACCCTCAACCTTGAGGTAGACGTCGCAGCCGGTGATCTCGGAGAGGTGGCCGGCCGGCAGGAGCGGGGTGCCGCCTTCGCGCAGGGTGACGGTCTTCCAGTTGTCACCGATCGCGAGACGGTCCCGGTATGCCTCGATGAGACCCGGCCATGCCTTGTGGACGGGGTTGACGATGCCGGTCATTGTTCAGTGCCTTCCAGTCGCAGCACGCTGGTCACAGCGGTGACGAATTCGAGTTCGTTGAGGGCCGCCACGGTCTCGGAGAGAGCCGCGTCGGTTGCTACATGAGTGACGACCACCAGACGCGCGCCGGCGCCGGCGCCCTCCTGGCGGACGACGGAGATGCTCACGCCGTGCTTGGCGAACTCGGCGGCGACTGCGGACAGCACACCTTCCTTGTCCGCGACCTCCATGTTCACGTAGTAGCGCGTGAGGATGTCGCCCATCGGGGCGACCTTGAGCTTGGCGTACTTGGACTCGCGGGGGCCGCGGCCGCCGTGAACCTTGTTGCGCGCCGCCATCACCAGGTCACCCATCACCGCGGAAGCGGTGGGGGCGCCGCCAGCGCCCTGGCCGTAGAACATGAGCCGGCCGGCGTTCTCTGCTTCCACGACAACGGCGTTGAACGCGCCGTTGACCGAGGCCAGCGGATGGCTGAGCGGAACCAGCGCCGGGTACACGCGAGCGGAAATCCGCTCCTTGCCCTTGGGCGTGACGATGCGCTCGCAGATCGAGAGCAACTTGATCGTGCAGTCGAGTGCCTTCGCCGACGCCAGGTCGGCGGAGGTGATCGTGGAGATTCCTTCGCGGTACACGTCCGCGGCAGTGACGCGGGTGTGGAACGCGATCGACGCGAGGATCGCAGCCTTCGCCGCGGCGTCGTAGCCTTCGACGTCCGCGGTCGGGTCGGCTTCCGCGTATCCGAGGCGTCCGGCTTCGGCGAGGGTCTCCTCGTAGTCGGCGCCGGTCTCGTCCATCGCGGAGAGGATGAAGTTGGTGGTGCCGTTCACGATTCCGGCGACCTTGTTGACACGGTCTCCGGCCAACGACTGTGTGAGCGGGCGGATCACGGGGATCGCACCGGCAACAGCGGCCTCGAAGTACAGGTCGACAGAGTTGGCCTCTGCAGCCTCCGCCAATTCACCGGTGTGGTCCGCGAGCAGCGCCTTGTTGGCGGTCACGACCGACTTACCGGAGTTGAGGGAAGAGAGAATCAGCTTGCGAGGGAGCTCGATTCCGCCGATCACCTCGACCACGATGTCGACGTCGTCACGACCGACCAGGGACTCGGCGTCCGTCGTCTGCAGTTCCTCGGGAATTCCGCGGTCCGAGCCGATACGGCGGACGGCAACTCCCCGCAGTTCCAACGGGGCGCCGACGCGAGCTTCGAGTTCCTCGGCCTGCTCACGAATGATCCGGACGACCTCGCTCCCGACGTTGCCGAGGCCGAGAACGGCCACACCGATAGCGCGATGCGCCGATTCGCTCGTCACTGCGATACCTCCAAGCTGAGCAGATCTTCCACTGTTTCCCTCCGCAGAATCACGCGTGAGACTCCGTCACGCACCGCCACCACGGCTGGGCGGGTGAGCAGGTTGTACCTGCTCGACATCGAATAGCAGTATGCACCGGTCGCTGCTACCGCTAGTAAATCACCGGGCCCGACGTCCTCGGGCATCCAGGTGTCCCGAATGACCACGTCACCGGACTCGCAGTGCTTACCGACGATACGTGCAACGACGGGATCAGCCTCGGAAGTTCGCGAAACCAACTTGGCTTCGTACTCCGCACCGTAGAGGGACGTGCGGATGTTGTCGCTCATCCCGCCGTCGACGCTGATGTAGCGGCGTGTCAGCGAGCTACCCACCGTGACGTCCTTGATGGTGCCGACCTCGTAGAGCGTCACCGTGCCAGGTCCGGCGATGGCGCGGCCGGGTTCGACGGCAAGCGTCGGCTCCGGCAATCCGGCCAGTGCGGACTCGTTGCGCACGATGTGGCCGAGCTTTGCTGCCAGTTCGTCGACGGGCGGCGGGTCGTCGGAGGGGATGTACGAGATCCCCATGCCGCCGCCGAGGTCGATGATCGAAATCTGCTTGGTCTTCTCGACTCCGAACTCGGTGACGACGTCGCGGAGCAAACCGATCACGCGGTGCGCTGCCACCTCGAAACCGTCGACGTCGAAGATCTGCGAACCGATGTGGCTGTGCAGGCCGACCAGTCGCAAGTTGTCGGCAGCGAAGACGCGACGGACCGCGTCGATCGCGGCTCCCCCGGCCAGCGAGAAACCGAACTTCTGGTCCTCGTGTGCGGTGGAGATGAATTCGTGGGTATGCGCTTCGACGCCGACGGTCAGTCGGATCAACACGTCCTGAACGACACCGGCCTCACCGGCGACACGATCGAGTCGGTCGATCTCGATCGCCGAGTCGAGCACGACGTGTCCGACGCCCGCGGCGACACCAGCGGCCAGTTCGGCGACTGACTTGTTGTTGCCGTGCATGGCAATTCGCTCGGCCGGGAAGTCCGCGTGCAACGCGATCGCCAGTTCGCCGCCGGAGCAGACGTCGAGCGAGAGGCCTTCGTCGGCGACCCAGCGTGCGATCTCGCCACAGAGGAATGCCTTGGATGCGTAGTGCACCTTGGCATCCGGGCCGAAGGCGCGGGCCATGTCGCGGCAACGCGAGCGGAAGTCGTCCTCGTCGATGACGAACAGCGGGGTGCCGTACTTCTCGGCAAGTTCACCGACCTTGACACCCGCGAGGGTCACTTCACCGTCGTCGCCGCGAGAAGCGTTGCGCGGCCACACCTGCGGTGAGAGTTCACCGAAGGCTTCGGGGCTGGCAGGACGGTCGGGCAAGCCGGGGGCCTGCAACTGCTCGGCATGCTTGGGGCCGGCGGGGTGCGCGTTCACATTTGCTCCGGTGCGGTGACGCCGAGCAGTTCGAGGCCGTTGGCCAGGACCTGTCGGGTGGCGGCGCAGAGAGCCAGACGCGCGCGGTGCACGTCGGTGGCGTCTTCGTCGCCTTGCGGAAGGATGCGGCACGCGCCGTAGAAGCGGTGGTACGCACCCGCGAGTTCTTCGAGGTAGCGGGCAATACGGTGCGGCTCACGCAGATTCGCCGCGCTCGACACGACGCGTGGGTACTCGCCGATCGTGCGGATGAGGTCACCCTCCTGCTCGACGGTGAGCAGGGCGAGGTTGCTCGCGTCGGCGGACAGACCGAGGTCCGCGGCGTTGCGAGCGATCGCCGAGAGGCGTGCATGCGCGTACTGGACGTAGTAGACGGGGTTCTCGCTGCTGGTCTTGGTCCACAGGTCGAGATCGATGTCGATGCTCGAGTCGACCGACGAGCGGATCATGACGTAACGCGAGGCGTCGACGCCGATTGCCTCGACGAGGTCGTCGAGGGTGATGACGGTGCCTGCGCGCTTGCTCATCTTGACGGCAGTGCCGTCCTTGACGAGGTTGACCATCTGGCCGATCAGCACCTCGACGGTGTCCGGATCGTCGCCGAATGCGGCCGCGGCAGCCTTGAGACGGCCGATGTATCCGTGATGGTCGGCACCGAGCATGTAGATGCAGAGGTCGAACCCGCGGGCGCGCTTGTTCTGGAAGTAGGCGATGTCACCGGCGATGTAGGCGGCGTTGCCGTCGCTCTTGATGACGACGCGGTCCTTGTCGTCGCCGTAGTCGGTGCTCTTGAGCCACCACGCACCGTCTTCGTGGAAGAGGTTGCCCGAACCCTTGAGGGATTCGACGGCCTTCTCGACCGCACCGGATTCGAAGAGCGAGTTCTCGTGGAAGTAGACGTCGAAGTCGACGCCGAAGTCGTGGAGGGTCTGCTTGATGTGCGTGAACATCAATTCGACGCCGATGGCGCGGAAGGTTTCCTGCTGCTCGTCGGCGGGCAGCTCCATGACGTCGGGACGCTGCTTCAGAACCGAGGCGGCGATGTCGGCGATGTATGCACCGGCGTAACCGTCTTCCGGAGCAGGTTCACCCTTCGCTGCAGCGATCAGTGAACGCGAGAAGCGGTCGATCTGGGCACCGTGATCGTTGAAGTAGTACTCACGTGTGACCAATCCACCCTGCGCGGACAGAATGCGTCCGAGCGCGTCTCCGACTGCAGCCCAACGGGTTCCACCGAGGTGAATCGGTCCGGTGGGGTTGGCCGAGACGAATTCGAGGTTGATCTTCTTGCCGGCGAGGGAGTCACCCGAGCCGTACGACGCACCGGCTTCGAGAACCGACACGACGATCGCGCCCTGGGCGTCCTTGTCCAACCGAATGTTGAGGAAGCCGGGTCCGGCGATCTCGGCGGATTCGATTCCGTCGGCAGCGGTGAGGGCTTCGGCGATCCAGCCCGCCAGCTCGCGGGGATTGGTGCCGACCTTCTTGGCTACCTGCATGGCAATGTTGGTGGCGTAATCGCCGTGCTCGGGGTTGCGTGGTCGCTCGACGGTAAGGGTTTCGGGCAGCACGGATACGTCGAGGCCACGATAGGCAAGGACGCTCGCTGCGGTTCCGCGGAGCAGTTCGGCAAGGTCAGCTGGAGTCACAGGTATTCATCCTATTGCCTGCACACCGGAAGTGGAGACTCGCCTCACGCCTCGCTCTCCGTGAACGTGCGCGGGGCCGCTGTGGCGTGTCGCACGCCACTCTCAAAGTTTGCCCTCAGACTCGGAAAGTACAGTGGTAATGCCCGAGCTACCACCGCGTACCTTCATGCGCGGGCGCGCCACACCTCAAGCCCACACACCGAAAGAGCCCAATCGATGCCAAGCGGTTCCGATAGTCGCGGTCCCAACAAGAACTCCGGGGCCAAATCAGCCAAGGCCATCAAGGCCGCCAACAAGAACAGTCGGCCGGCCAAGAAGGGCAAGGGCGGCGTCCCCGCTCCCCGCCAGATCCCCTGGCTGTCGATCGGCGCCGGTGTGGCTGTGCTCGCACTCATCGCCGTGCTCGGTATCAATCTGTGGCCCAAGGTCGAGGAGCGGCAGGCCCTCGAGCCGTACAAGTACAGCTCCGAGAACAAGGATCCGTCCGACAAGATCGACGGCGTCCTCAAGATCGAGTACCCGGCCGGCCAGCACGTCGATTCCACTCAGCGCGTGGCGTACGACCAGACCCCGCCGTTCGGTGGCCCGCACGACGCCACCTGGGCGAACTGCACCGGAACCGTGTACGCCGACCCGATTCGCACCGAGAACGCCGTCCACTCGCTCGAGCACGGCGCCATCTGGATCACGTACAACCCCGATCTCGTCGACCAGGACCAGATCGACAGCCTCGCCGGACGCGTCAACGGCAAGTCCTACATGCTGATGTCGCCGTTCCCCGGCCAGAGCAGCCCCATTTCTCTGCAGTCGTGGGGCCATCGCCTCGAGATCGACAAGGCCGACGACGATCGCATCGATCAGTTCATCACCGCGTTGAACCAGAACCCGAACGTCTACCCCGAGGTCGGAGCGAGCTGCACCAACCCGCTGTTCACCCCGTCGACGTCGCCGTTCGATCCGACGCCTCCGGGCGCCGACGCCATCCAGATGGACGGCACGGGCGCTACCCCGGCCACCGACGAGCAGATTCCCGCCGGTGGATAGTCCGGTGAATAGTTCAGAGACCACCGATCAGCCTTCGAAGCCGAGTCAGCGCACCGCACTGCTGATCATCGGTCTGATCGGCGCGATCGCCGTCGGTTTTGCCCTCGGCGCACTGACCAACCTCCTCGGACCCGATGCGAAGTCGTCACTGACCGTTCCGGCATCGGATTCGGTGGACGTGGGCTTCGCTCAGGACATGAGCGTGCACCACAGCCAGGCCGTCGACATGGCGTCCATCGCCCTGACGAAGTCCACGGACAACGATGTGCGCACGCTGGCGTTCGACATCTTGACCACGCAGCAGAACCAGCTCGGTCAAATGCAGGCGTGGCTGACCATGTGGGATCAGCCGCTGTCCAAGGTGGGGCCGTACATGGAGTGGATGTCGTCGGATTCAGGCTCCGGCCACGGATCGCACGGGACTTCGGCCACGATGGACATGGCTCATTCCGGCCCGGTCGACACGATGCCCGGCATGGCGTCCCCCGAGGACCTCGCGGCTCTCCGCGCGGCGGAAGGCCTGCAACTCGACACCTTGTTCCTGCAGTTGATGCTTCGTCACCACGAAGGTGGGCTTCCGATGATGGAGTACGCAGCTGCCGACGCCACCGAGGGTCCGGTGCGCAGCCTGGCGCAGACCATGGTCAACACGCAGCAGAGCGAGTCCAAGCTGATGACCGACATGTTGGCAGCTCGCGGCGCAGTGCCGCTGCCCATGAACTGAACTGCACTGCACTGCACTGCACTGCACTGAGCTGAACCGAGAATGTTCAGACCCAACTGGGCCTGGTCCTGAATTTCAGGACCAGGTCCAGTTTTCTACCTCCGGCATGTCTTCGAGGTGCTCGACGATGTAACGCGAGTGCTTTTCGAGCTGTGTCCGGCAGAACTCCGCCAACTCGGACGCCCCGGCCGGCCGACGCTTGGAGCGTCGTAGCGCCTCGATCACCAGGTGGTAGCGGCTCATCTTGTTGAGGACAACCATGTCGAACGGTGTTGTGGTTGTTCCCTGTTCACTGAATCCGCGAACGTGGAAGCGTTCGGGACTCGGACGCCCGTGAATCAGTTCGTGCACCGCACGCGAGTACCCGTGGAATGCGAACACTACGTCGGTCTGCGCGGTGAACAGGTCGAGGAAGACCCGCTCCCCAAATCCGTGGGGATGTTCGGTTGGCGTCAGCAGGGCCATCAGATCGACGACGTTGACGACGCGGGTGATCAGTTCGGGCGTGTGATCGCGCAGCAACTGTGCAGCAGCCAGGATCTCCTGCGTCGGCACATCTCCCGCAGCGGCCAGGACCACGTCCGGTTCCTGTCCGCGTGCTTCGGTTCCGGCCCATTCCCAGACCGAAGCGCCCGCCGCACAGTGCTCGTGCGCTTGCTCGAGCGTGAGGTACTGCAGATGCGGTTGCTTGTCCACGACTATCAGGTTGACGTGGTCGGTACTACGCAGGCAGTGATCCGAGATCGAGAGCAAGGTGTTGGAATCCGGCGGCAGCCACACGCGGATCACACTGGGTGCCAAGGGAATAACGGCGTCGATCATGCCGGGGCCCTGATGACTGAATCCGTTGTGATCGTTGCGCCAGCATGTACTGGTCAGCAGCACGTTGAGCGAAGCGACGGACGCCCGCCACGGCAGGTCGACGGCATGTTGGAGCCACTTGGCGTGCTGGATGAGCATCGACACACTCACCATCGCAAATGCTTCGTAGCTCGCGAACATCCCGTGTCGACCGGACAACAGATAACCCTCGAGCCACCCCTCGCAGAGGTGCTCGCTGAGGACCTCCATGACACGACCGTCCGCGGACAGCCCGTCGTCGTAGTCGGTGATCGGCAGTTGCCAGCAGCGGTCGGTTGTCTCGAACACGGCGCCGAGGCGATTGCTCGACGTCTCGTCCGGACAGAAGAGTCGGAAGATCCCGCCGCTGTCCTCGGTTTCCGTGGCGGCGTAGATGTCGCGCAGAAGCTCGCCGAGAACTCGTGTCGTCTCGTGGAAGGTCGAACCCGGGGATTGGATGGGAAGCGCGTACTTTTCGAGCGGCGGCATCGGGAGATCGACGCGAAGTCGCCCACCGTTCGCGTAGGGAGTGCTCCCCATGCGTTTGTCCCCCGCCGGCGAGAGCGCCGCCAGTTCCGCGGCCAGTGATCCGTTGGCGTCGAACAACTCGTCCGGACGGTACGACCGCATCCACTCTTCGAGTTGCCGCAGATGCGATTCGTTGGTTCGCACGCCGGACAACGGCACCTGGTGCGCACGATGTGTGCCCTCGACCAAGATTCCGTCGACGGTGTGTGGACCGGTCCATCCTTTCGGCGTCCGCAAGACTATTGCCGGCCACGAACCCGTCCACTCGTCGCCGCGGCGTGCGGCACCCTGCATCTCGCGGATCTTCTCGTGTGCCTGCGAGATCGCTTGATACAACTGAGGAAACACGACGTCGGGGTCGTCACCGGAGACGACGATCGGCGCCCACCCCTGGCCGCCGAGGTAGGCCTGAATGTCCTCGTCGCTGCTGCGCCCGTACACGGTCGGGCCCGCGATCTTGGCGCCGTTCACGTGCAGGATCGGCAACACCGCGCCGTCGCGTCGTGGATTGAGGAACGCCGGGAGCTTCCACGAGCCGGACAACGGCCCGGTCTCCGCTTCGCCGTCGCCGATCACACAGGCCACCACGAGGTTCGGATGATCGAAGGCAGCGCCGGCCGCATGTGCAAGGGCGTAGCCGAGCTCGCCGCCTTCGTGGATGCTTCCGGGTGTCTGCACACTCACATGGCTGGGCACTCCGCCGGGAGCCGAGAATCGCCGACACATCCGGTGGATACCCTCGGCGTCGTCCGAGACTTCCGGATAGATCTCCGAATACGTTCCCTCGAGATACGTCGACGCGACCAGCGCCGGGCCGCCGTGCCCCGGGCCCGTGACGTACAGCCAGTCGGCATCAGTGGCGACGATGTGCCGATTGAGGAGCGTGTAGATCATCGACAGGCCAGGGCTGGTCCCCCAGTGTCCGAGCAGTCGAGGCTTGATGTGCTCGGCTCGCAACGGTTCCCGCAGAAGCGTGTTGTCTTTCAGATAGATCTGCGCAACGGTCAGGTAGTTGGCCGCTGCCCACCACTTCAGGTCGAGCGCGAGCTGGTCTTCGGAATAGTGGTGATCGGTCATCAACGACTCCCGTACCTCACGAGGGTGCCCGAGCAGTCCGCCCGAGCCTGTGCTCAGAGCCGAGCCTAGGCGTAAAAAGCATCCGAGTCAGTCGGTACAGATGATTCGACGACCATGGTCCCCGGCCGCATCCTCGACTGCCTCCCGCGACGACGCCATGCCGAGACGGGTGCCGGTTTGGTCTTGGCCCCCCGTGATGCGCTACGCTAACGCAGCCCAATCGGCACACCGAAAGTTCGGTGCGCCCCCGTAGCTCAGGGGATAGAGCGTTCGCCTCCGGAGCGAAAGGTCGCAGGTTCGAATCCTGCCGGGGGCACCACGAAGACGCAGGTCAGCGATTGATCGTCGACTTCTCCACGGTGCCGCACCAAAATATTCAGGGCAATCTATCCGACTACTGTCGATCTCATGCCTCGCATCGATCCTGCTCCCACGTACACGATGCGTCAGCTGGCTGCGTTTGTCGCGGTAGCCGAGACCGGGACGATCAGCGCCGCGGCCGAGCGCTTGCACCTCTCCCCCTCCGCCCTGTCCGCGTCGCTCACCGAACTCGAACGCGCGCTCAAAGTTCAACTGTGCGTTCGCCGTCGCTCATTCGGCATTCAACTGACCCGCACCGGTGAATCCGTTCTGGTGCGCGCCCGGGCGCTACTTCAGCAAGCCGGGGAGCTCGAATCCGATGCGCTCGGAACCGGCGGAAGCGTGTCGGGGCCCATCGCGATCGGTTGCTATCCTGCTCTGGGGCCGACGGTATTGCCGTCGATGATCGCCGGGTTCACCCGTGAGAATCCCGACGCGCAGGTGGAGTTCCGCGAGGACACTCAGAATCGGCTCCAGACACATCTCGAGAACGGCGAGTTGGACCTCGCGATCGCTTACGACCTGGACCTGTCTCCACAATTGCGCACAGTTCCGTTGGCCATCCGCGAACCCTTGATCGTCCTGGGTGCAGAACACCCACTCGCGCGGTCCGAGCGACCGATCCATCTTCCGGATCTCGCGGAACACCCGATGGTTCTCCTCGACGCGCCGCCGAGCACCAAACACGCGCTCGACGTCTGCCGCGCAGGCGGATTCATCCCGAAGGTTGCATACAGAACCGCGAACTTCGAGACGGCGCGGGCATTTGTCGGACGCGGACTCGGCTGGACGCTGTTGCTCCAGCGCCCCAAGATGGACGTCACGTACGAGGGGCTCGAGGTAGTCGTCAAGACCATCGCTTCCCCTGTCGTGCCGTCGGTGCACGTAGTTCTCGCGTGGCACCAGAACACTCGCCTCAGCCGCGTCGCACGCGCTTTCATAGAATTCGTTTCACCCTCGGAACCTGCCCAATAGTCCCACTACCAGGCAGCGGAGCTGATTCCACGGATTTTCCGTGCAAGAACCTCCAATTCTTTCGCTTTTCAATTGTTGTGGCGCACGTCATTGTTTCTTCAAGCCACATTCATCTCGAAAGGCACTTCATGACCTCCATCGCCTCACCGACCGCTACGCGCACCGCCGCGACGGTCAAGGCGCGCAAGGCCGCACTCGGCAGCTTTGTCGGCACCGCCATCGAGTGGTACGACTTCTTCATCTACGGCACCGCCGCCGCGCTCGTGCTCGGCAAGCAGTTCTTCCCCGGCACGTCCGATCTGGCCGGCACCCTGGCCGCCTTCGCCACCCTCGCCGTCGGATTCGTCGCGCGTCCCATCGGCGGAATCGTGATGGGCCACTTCGGCGACCGCATCGGACGCAAATCCATGTTGGTCACCTCGTTGATGCTGATGGGCTGCGCCACCGTTGCCATCGGCCTGCTACCCAACTACGCCGCCATCGGCGTCTTCGCCCCCATACTCCTGGTGACCTTGCGATTCGTTCAGGGACTCGGTGTCGGCGGCGAGTGGGGCGGCGCAGTTCTGGTCGCCACCGAAAACGCACCGGAGGGCAAGAAGGGGCTGTACGGCAGCGCACCACAAATCGGTGTTCCCGCAGGCGTACTGGTGGCCAATCTCGTCTATCTCCCCCTCGCCGCCTTCATGGACGACGATGCATTCAACTCCTGGGGATGGCGAATCCCGTTCCTGCTCAGCGCAGTTCTTGTGGGCGTTGCGATGTGGATCCGTCTCGGCCTCGAGGAAAGTGACGAGTTCACCGCTTCGAAGTCCGAAGCACCGGCGGAGTCCATGCCGATTCTCGAGGTTCTCACCAGACACTGGAAGACAGTGCTCCTCGCCGGTGGAACCTTCATCGCCACCAACGGAATTGCGTACGCGTACATGGTTTACGTGCTCAAATACGGCGAGTCCGAACTCGGCTTCAGCAAAACCACGATGCTCTTCCTCCTCATCGCATCCTGCCCGTTCTGGATGGCGGGAATGGCTTTCAGCGCTCACAAGTCGGACACTCTCGGACGCCGGACCGTCTACATCCGCAGTTCGATCGCCCTGGTAGTGGCGGCGGCGGTGTTCTTTCCGCTGATCGACACAGCGATCGTCCCGGTGATGCTCGTATCGATGATCGCCCTCGGCTTCACGCTCGGCTGCTGCGCCGGCCCACAAGCGGCGCTGTTCGCCGAATTGTTCCCCGCACACATCCGCTACAGCGGAGCGTCACTCGGCTACCAGATCGGCGCAATCCTCGGCGGCGGTCTGGCCCCGATGATCGCCACCGCGCTCTACGCCGCCTTCGACACCTCGTTCGCCATCACCGTCTACTTCGTGATCATTGCCGTGATCAGCTTGGTTTCCATCCTGCTACTCCCGGAACCTCAACTGATCCCGAAAAACACTGCCGCACAGAAAGCCTCGTGACCATGTCGACCTACTTTCATCCGAAGAAGTACGCACCCGAGGACTTCGCTTCCCTGGCGCCTTCGGCCGACGCACTTCCCGTCGTGATCGTCGGAGCCGGCCCAGTCGGCATGGGCGTAGCCATGGGCTTGGCGCAGCGCGGCATTGCCGTCACGATTCTCGAAGCGGCCGATCAGGTCTCGTTCGGCAGTCGCGCGATCTGCGTGTCACGGCACAGCCTCGAAGTTGCCGAACGCCTTGGTTTCGGTGCCGAGCTCGAAGACATCGTTCTGCCGTGGGTGGGTGGTCGGAGTTACTACCGCGATCAGGAAGTACTGCAGTTCCGGATGGCATCCGCCGAGCACGACGCGCGCGGACCCATGGTCAACGTCTCGCAATCCGAGTTCGAACAGATCATGACCGACAAATTGCTCGCCCACCCACTGGTGAACTTCCACTGGTCGTCGTCGATCGCCGGCATCTCCGGCGGTGACGACGAGGTAACTCTGACCGTCGACACCGCGTTCGGAACCCGCGAACTGCGTGCGGCGTGGGTCGTGGCTGCCGACGGTGGACGCAGCAAGATGCGCGAACTCAGCGGAATCCGCTTGCAGGGCAACAGCTACGAGGGCAACTACGTCATTGCCGACATTCATTGGGAATCGGAACTCCCGGCCGAGCGTCTGGTGTGGTTCGACGCACCCAGCAACCCGGGCTCCACGATCATCATGCACCGCCAACCACGGGACATCTGGCGCATCGACTACCAGCTCGACGCGTCGGACGATCCGGAGGCGGAGACGCAAGAAGATCGCATCCGTGACCGCATCACGCGTCACCTCGAATGGCTCGAGAGCGATATCCCCTGGACCCTGGAATGGTTCGGCTTCTACCGCGCCCATGCACTCGCCCTGGAAGATTTCACTCACGGCCGTGTGCTCTTTGCCGGCGACGCCGCGCATCTCGTTCCGATCTTCGGTGTTCGTGGCCTCAACTCTGGCATGGAAGATGCCGAGACCCTGGTGTGGCAACTGGCGGCCGTCATCAACGGAGCTGCCGATACCGCCATCCTCGACGCGTATTCGAAGGAACGTCGTAGCGCGTGGCAGCAGAACGTCGACAATGCAGGCAAGTCGACGCTCATCATGTCGCCCGGCAGTCACGGCTACCGGACCACCCGCGACGCCGTACTCGAACTCGCCACCAAGCGAAGCGAATTCGCGCACCTCATCAACCCGCGCCAGTCGAGTGCAACGCACGCCCGTCTCTCGCCGCTGACGTGGCCCACAGCTGCGGGCACCGAGGGCGTACTACCCGGGGATCCGCTGGAGGACAGAGTCGTCCAGGTCTCGGCGGACGGTTCGAAAACCTCCTTGAACAGTCTGCGCGGTACTGGATTCGGCCTGCTGGCTTTCGGACTGTCAGCTGAGCTGGTATCCGAACTCGACACGCAAGCCGAAATCCTTGCTCAGGCCCTTGCACCGGAAACCGTACGGGTGATCACCGCGGGAACTACTGACTCCACGATTCCCGATGCCGAAGGCAATCTCGCATCTGCCCTCGGTGCTTGTGTCGGCGAGATCTTCGTGATTCGGCCCGACGGATTGGCGCTCTGCCGCATCAGCGATCCCACGCAATTGAACGACGTGGCCAAGCACCTCACCGCCGGCACTGCGCCGACACACTTCGATACGGCACAGTCGGCGACAACTGCGGTGATCGACGACGAGGGCCACCGCGAGCACATCTGGTTGACACTGTCGAATGCACTGGATCAGGCTGATCCGTCCGACCGCGAAGCCATGTTGGTGCGCCTTGCCTTGATTCTCGGTTCGCAAGCTACGTCGACGAGTTTCGACGCAGCCCTGAAAGACGCAGCCCCGAAAGACGCAGCCCTGAAATCTGCCACCCGATAGTTCAGACACAGCAACTCGGCCGCGCAGGATTGTCTCCTACGCGGCCGAGCGCATTCGCGGATGAAGCAAGTATTCAGTTGACCTCGGCCAATTCCTTTTCTTCCTCAGCGCGCCTTTCACGCACGGATCTTCCCCGCAGCGACCTTCCACGTACCAGCGGCGAGACGGTGATCGCCAAGCCCACCAGCGCGACTCCGGTAACCAGGATCAATCCGGGATGGAACTGTTCGAATCCGGCGGTACCGGCACCGGACGCGGTGTGCGATCCGGCGGTCACGAGGGCGGTAGTCAGAGCGAGTACGAGCGCCGCACCGACCTGAGCGGAGGTGTTCACCAGCCCGGACGCCAAACCCTGCTCCGAGTCGTCGACACCCGAGGTGGCCTGGGCCATGATCGAGGTGTAGCCCAACGCGAATCCGAGTCCGAGCAGGATGACGCTCGGCAGAATCGCCACGACGTACGACGGTGAATCGCTGCCCGCGAAGAGGAACCAGAGGTACCCGACGCTGAGCGAGGTCAGTGCCGCGATGATGAGCTTGGCACTGCCGTACAAGTCGACCAGCCGTCCGACGAACGGCGATCCGAAGGCGACGATGATGCCCGCGGGGAGCAGTGCCATCGCCATCTTCAGGGGCGACCAGCCGAGGGCCGACTGCAGGAAGATCGTCATCATGAACTGGAAGCTCAGGTAGGAACCGAAGAGCGCGATGATGGCCAGATTCGCACGAACGATGGTGCCGACGCGCAGAAGCCCAAGTCGCACAAGTGGATGAGCCACCTTCTTCTCGACGAAAAAGAACGTCGCCAGAAGCACGGCTGCGACGGCGAACGAACCCAGCGTCATCGGGTGTGCCCATCCACGAGTCGGAGCCGAAACCATCGTGTACACCGTGAGAAGCATTCCCGTCACCAGGGTGACGGCGCCGACGAGGTCGTGTCCCCCGGCATCTGCGGGACGGTCCCGCGGAATGAGGAAGTACCCACCGATCAGAGCGATGACGGCAAACGGAACCGGCATCAGGAACGTGAATCGCCAACCGGCACTGGTCAACAGCCCACCCAGGATCAGGCCCGACGAGTAACCACTGGCGCCGAACACGGAGAACACGGACAGCGCACGGTTACGGGCCGGACCCTCCTTGAACGTCGTGGTGAGAATGGACATTGCAGTCGGCGCAGTGAAGGCCGCCGCCAGTCCCTTCACGAATCGTGATGCGATCAGCAGTGTTCCGTTGTCGACAAGGCCACCGACCAGCGAAGCGATTGCGAACACGGTCAGCGCGATCAGGAAGACCTTACTGCGCCCGAGAAGATCGGCGGTACGTCCGCCGAGTAGCAACAAGCCGCCGAATCCGAGGACGTAGCCGTTGATGATCCACTGCAGCGAAGTAGTGGACAGGCCCAGTTCGTTGCCGATGGACGGTAGAGCGACGCCCACCATCGACACATCGAGACCGTCGAGGAACAACACGAGGCAGAGCACCGCGAGGATGCCCCACAGCTTGAGGGACCAGCCCTCTCCTGTGGCCGGATCCGTGGATTCCGTAGAACCCGGGGATTCCGGCGAATCGAATGGTTTGAGTGTCGAGTCTGTGCAAGTCACGTCAGCGAGAATAGATGCACATGCACTTAATGCACAAGCATTTAATGCAATTGCACGTAATCGAGTCTTCAACTAGAATGCGGTCGTGACGTCGGAATCGGAATTGCGCAACACCTGGCGCTCGTTGTCGACCAGCTACAACGACATCGCGTGCGAACTCGATCGCCAGATGCAGTCGGCGCACGGCCTGAGTATGAGCGACTTCGAGGCCCTCGACCGACTCATGGACACCTCGTGTGAGCGTCCACGGATGCAGGATCTGGCTTCGGAGATGTACCTGAGTCCCAGTGCGCTCTCCCGCAGCGTCGCCCGCCTCGAGAAGGCCGGACTGGTTCAGCGAGCACTGTGCGAGGCTGACCGGCGCGGAGTCTTCATCGACGTCACCGACAAAGGTCGTCAAGTACACACGGATGCCAGCAAAATTCAACTGGCCGTGCTGGATTCACGCCTGCGCGAGCAGTAGCCCTACGTCGGAGCAGCACCGCACCTCGCCCGGCCGCCGGGCGAGGACCGTTCAGGACTAGACTGAGCACATACCGGCGCGCCTTTCTGTAGCCGTCGGCGATCGACAGCAGCGCAGCCGGCACGCCTTCACGCGATCCTGGCCGAGGCAATCTGCCAGCGTTCCTGCGGCTTCTGCTAGTCCCTCAGGCGCCTGCCTGACATCTCTACCTGCTCCTATCGAGAGATACACAATTGAACAACGCACGCACCCTTGGAGTCATCGGACAGTCGAGCAAACCGGCAGAACGCCGGTTGCCGATCCATCCCGCGCATTTCGATCGCATCGATGCCGAACTACGTTCTCGGATCTACCTCGAAGAGGGTTACGGCCACCCCTTCGGCTACTCCGACGACTACCTCTCGCGTCTGGTGGCCGGAATCCGCACGCGCAAGCAGATTTTGGCGGAAACCGATGTGGTTCTGCTACCGAAGCCGTTGGTGCGTGACCTCGCCGAACTAAGGTCAGGTCAGGTTCTCTGGGGCTGGCCGCACTGTGTCCAGGACACCGAGCTGACACAGATCGCGATCGACAAGAAACTGACTCTCATCGCCTTCGAAGCGATGAACTTCTGGCACAGCGACGGATCGTTCAATCTGCACGTGTTCCACAAGAACAACGAGTTGGCCGGCTATTGCTCGGTACTGCACGCCCTGCAGTTGATCGGTTCCACCGGAGACTACGGCCGCCGTCTCACTGCTGCCGTGATCGGTTTCGGTGCCACTGCACGCGGCGCTGTCACTGCACTCAAGGCGCACGGTATCCACGAAGTGGACGTACTGACTCAGCGCGGCGTCACCGCCGTCAGCTCCCCCATCCACTCGGCGCGAATGGTCTCGTTCGACAACAACAACGGCGATGTCCGCGGCAGCCACGTCATGCTCGACAACCACAGCGTGCCGGTACCGGGCTTCCTGGCCGAGCACGACATCGTCGTCAACTGCGTACTGCAGAACACGGACGCCCCGCTGACGTTCCTGACCGAGGAAGATCTCATGGACTTCCAACCGGGAAGCCTCATCGTCGACGTCTCGTGCGACGAAGGCATGGGGTTCAGCTGGGCTCGTCCAACCTCGTTCGCGGATCCGACCTTCATCGTCGGCGACAACATCACTTACTACGGCGTCGATCACAGCCCGTCGTACCTGTGGAACTCCGCGTCGTGGGAGATCAGCGAATCACTTCTTCCCTACCTGCCCACTGTGATGGTAGGAGAGACGGCCTGGAAGGCAGACGAGACCGTCGACCGCGCCATCGAAATCCGTGACGGCGTCATCGTGAATCCCGCCATTACGCGTTTCCAGCACCGCTCGGAGGACTACCCGCACGCTGTTATCGCGGAGTAGCCGCCCCGATCAGGCCTGGCCGGCTGCCGCGTTGATCGGTGCCATGTCGAAATAGTCGCGCCAGGCTTTGATCTTTCCGTCCTCGACTTCGAATACCCCCATGACCGGGAGCGCTACCTCGGCGCCGTTGATGGTGAAGACGTCGACGCGCTCGTTCATGACGGTGTTGCCGTCCGCGACCTGACGCTTGATCTGAAAGTCGATGTTGCCGAAGGCACCGACAAACTGCTCGATGAACGCCCGGACGGCCTCGCGACCGACCACGGGCTCCATCGGAATGTTGTGATAAACGACGTCATCGGTGAAGTAGTCGACGATCTTTGCAACATCGGCGGCCGCCCACAGCGCGCAGAAATCGGTGATCAGCTTGTCCGATGTCATTGTGTTCCAGCCTCTTTCGAATCGTTTTCGTAGGGTTCGATGATTGCCAGGATGCTTTCGATCTCGCCTGCCGGTATCCCGAAGTACTCGGTGACGAAAACTGTGACGGCCGGTGCCTGGCCAGGTGTTCCGAGGTCGAGCAGATACCGCGCGACGACGCTCTCGCCCCACTCACGCAGCGCGAGTTCACGTATCGCCACGATTCCGCGATATTGCTGCCCCTGTTCGAGCTCGTTGCTGATGAACGCGCCGGTGTCACCGGTTCGCTGACCGTTCTCGACCCGCCAGGCGTCAGCTGCGAATCGGACCTTCGTTGCGTCGTGAGTGAGCAATGCGTTCACGTATTCACGCGCCATGGCGACGCGCCCACTGACCGCAGACTCCGTGGAGTGCTTGGCAATTGCACCCAGGATCGACTCAGCCAACTCCGGTCGGCAGATCACGAGATCCGGAAGGTAGGGGTGAGATTCGTTGTAGAGCAGCGGCGAACCGTCGATGCGGCTGCAATGCAGCCCGGCCGCCTGTCCGACGCCGACGGGTGCGGCCGAATCCCATTCCCACTGCCCACCGGCATGCAGGTAGGCGTCGACCTCGCCTCGCACGACCGCCATCGCCTTGGCGCCGGCCGATCCCATGTGCACCACGTCGGCGCCGAGTTCGGCTGCCACCGCCTCGGTGAATGCGGGCGGTCGCGATCCGCTGACTACTACGCGGAGCGGCGAATTCGCGGGAACCGAATCGGCCTCGTCGCCACTGGAGTACACCGCTCCGAGCGCCGGCTGAGCAACCGCGGCTGCGGTAATTCCGCTACCGCGCTCCCAAAGCGCCACGTGCACTGCCCAATCCGCGTGATCCGGCAAGCCGTATTCCTTGGAGCCGTCCAGCGGATCGATGATCCAAACCCGGGATGCGTCCAGACGATTGCGATCATCGGCAGACTCCTCCGAGAGCACGGAATCCTCCGGCCGCTCGGCGGCCAACCGGTCGAGGATGTAGGAATCGGCGGCCTTGTCGCCCCGGCGACCAAGCTCACGACCGTCGTCGACACCCAGGCCCTCGGCTCGGATCCCCAGGAGGATCGCACCAGCGGCCTGCGCCAATTCCGCCGCGAGTGCCTCGTCGGCGATTCTGCTGTGTGTGGATTCGCTCACCGGTCCAACACTTCCATAATTCGCAGCGCAAGTTCGGTAGGCGTTCCGTCTTCGGGTCTGATCACCAGCTCGGCACTGACTGGAGCCTCGTACGGATCGTCGACTCCGGTGAAACCCTTGATTTCCCCGGCCCTGGCCTTGGCGTACATACCCTTGGGGTCTCGGGCTTCACATTGCTCGATCGGGGTGTCGACGTAAACCTCGACGAACTTCAGCCCGGCGGCCTCGTGCGCCGCCCGCACTCGATCACGATCTTCGCGGTACGGGCTGATCAGGCAGGCCACTGCCACTGCACCTGAATCAGCGAACAACTGCGCCACCGAGCCGACTCGGCGGACGTTCTCGGCTCGGTCCTCGGCACTGAATCCCAGATCCGCGTTCAATCCGTGCCGGAGGTTGTCGCCGTCGAGGCGGTACGCCGGGATACCCGCGGCCACCAAGCGGCGTTCGAGTTCCACCGCGATCGTCGACTTACCCGAGGCCGAGAGACCGGTGAGCCAGACGGTGGCGCCGGCAGTCGCACGTTCCTCACGAGAAACCTCCGCACTGTGCCAGACGACGCGCGATTCCTTGAGTGTCGGACCGTTGATCATTCCGGCCGCGACGGTATTACCCGTGGTCTCGTCCACGAGAATGAAGCTGCCCGTCACCCGATTGCGGCGGTAGGGATCGAACATCAACGGCTGCTGCGTCTTGATCGAGATGCGACCGATCTCGTTGAGGGACAGAGATTCTGCCTTCTCGTCGCGGTGCAGAGAATTCACGTCCAGGCGATAGTCGAGCTTGACGATCTGCGCTTTCGTGGAGCGCGTGGTGTGCAGCAACGAGTAGCGGTTGTTCTCCGACAGGGTGGTCTGTTCAGTCAACCAACAGACCATCGCATCGATTTCCTGCCCGACCTGCGGCCGGTTGTTGAGCCGACACAATTGGTCCCCGCGGCTGACGTCGAGATCGTCGGCCAGCTCGATGCAGACGGCCGAGGGCGCAAACGCCTCGTCGATCACGTCACCGCCCGGCCCGTGGACTGCCTTCACCGTCGAGGTGAATCCTGAAGGTAATGCCACGATTTCGTCGCCGGGTTTGAAGACGCCACTGGCCACCGTTCCGGCGTATCCACGGAAATCGTGGAGGTCGGCATCCGTTTGCTTCTGCGGACGGATCACGTACTGCACCGGGAAACGCGCGTCGATCAAGTTGCGATCCGAAGCGATGTGTACCTGCTCGAGATGGTGCAGCAGAGAAGGCCCGTCGTACCAGGACATGTTCTCGGTCCGGGCAACGATGTTGTCCCCCAACAGCGCCGACACCGGAATGAACGTCAGATCGTGGACGTCCAGTTTGATCGCGAATTGCCGGAATTCTTCCTTGATCTCCTCGAACCGTTCCTGAGACCAGCCCACGAGGTCCATTTTGTTCACACACAGCACGAGGTGGGGTATCCCCAGGAGAGTCGACAAGAAAGCGTGCCGTCGCGTCTGTTCGAGCACACCTTTGCGTGCGTCCACCAGGATCAGGGCAAGGTCGGCCGTCGAAGCGCCGGTCACCATGTTGCGGGTGTACTGCTCGTGCCCGGGTGTGTCCGCGATGATGAACTTCCGGTGAGGGGTCGCGAAATACCTGTGGGCCACGTCGATCGTTATGCCCTGTTCACGCTCGGCGCGCAATCCGTCGGTCAGTAGCGCGAGGTTGGCGTACTCGTCGCCGCGTTCTCGACTGCTCCGCTCCACGGCCTCGAGTTGGTCCTCGAAGATCGACTTGGAGTCGTAGAGCAACCGGCCGATGAGTGTCGATTTTCCGTCGTCGACACTGCCCGCTGTAGCGACTCTCAGCAGTTGCGGCATCAGAAGTACCCCTCTTTCTTACGATCTTCCATGCCAGCTTCGGAAATCCGGTCATCAGCTCTGGTTGCGCCACGCTCCGTGATACGGCTCGCCGCAACTTCTTCCACGACAGCGGCCGGTGTTTCGGCCGACGATTCGACGCATCCGGTACACGTTGCGTCGCCGACCGTACGGAAGCGCACCAACGCCTCGTAGGACTCCTCGCCGGCACGAAGTTCGAGGAAGCGGGTGCGTGCCAACAACATTCCGTCGCGCGGAACCACTTCGCGACGATGGGCGTAGTAGATGCCGGGAAGGTCGATCCGTTCCTTCTCTATGTACTGCCAGATGTCGAGCTCTGTCCAGTTGGAAAGCGGGAAGATCCGAATGTGTTCACCCTTACGGTGTTTGCCGTTGTACAGGTTCCACAGTTCAGGTCGCTGCACCTTGGGATCCCACTGCCCGAACTCGTCCCGGAAGCTGAACACCCTCTCTTTGGCGCGTGCCTTCTCCTCGTCTCGGCGAGCACCACCGAACACGGCGTCGAAGTTATTGTCGCGAATTCCGCGCAGCAACGCGTGCGTCTGCAGGCGATTGCGACTCGAACCGACTCCGGTGTCCTCGATGACGCGTCCGGCGTCGATGTCGTCCTGCACGCTGGAGACGACAAGACGCAGGTTGAAGCGATCGACCGTGCGGTCGCGGAACTCGATCACCTCGTCGAAATTGTGACCGGTGTCGACGTGCATCACGGCGAACGGCAATGGAGCAGGCCAGAATGCCTTGGCCGCTACGTGCAGCATCACGACGGAATCCTTACCTCCGGAGAACAGGAGGACCGGCTTTTCGAAAGTCGCTGCGACTTCGCGGAAAATATGGACCGCCTCCGCTTCGAGTGCCCGCAAATGCGACAACTCGTAGGCGGGCGGGGTCTGGAGTGTTGCCATGTCTTTCGCTCCTGAGCATCACGTACTCCGTGCGGAACACCATTTCCGCATCGGTACATTTATGTACCGGACTGGTTCTAAATTGAACGCAATCACAGAATAGAACTCGTTCTACCCAAAGGTCAATGACCGGCAATCAGACGTCACAAACCGCGAACCGGACTCCGGCCACCAACTTCCGCCGTCACCGCATCCGCCGCCGTAACCAGCGCCACAGCCCTTCGCTCGATCTCGGCGCCCGTAATCGCCCCGCCCACATAAAGTGTCAGCACAAGGGCCTGATGCCCCTCGGCGTCGTAGGTCGGGGCCGCGATGAGACTGACGGGATGCTCGTCGTCAGAGCTGATGTCGCGCCCGAGGTACACCCTCTCGCCCAGGCTCGACACCATCTCCCCGAGCAGTTCACGCACCTCCGGCGGAAGATCGTGCGTCGCAACGCCCGCCATCAACGTGTGCAGTCGCTGCCCGACTGGATCCAGACTCTCGACCAGATACCCCGCAGCGCGACACTCGCGGACCACGTTCCACAGACGCTCGCGATCCAAGCGCACCGGCAGGCTCGGCTCTTTGCTCAGCCAACTGTCCATGTCGTGATCCGAACCCCAGAGGACGTACATCAGTCCGACCGGTGGTGCGAACGGGTACACCTGACCGACCTTGGCAGCGCGACGCGCTCCGATCGGTCCGGTCACTTCGAGAACGCTGATCTGATCACCGATCACACCGGACGCCGTGCACGTCGTTCCGAACTCCGTGCTCACTTTCTCCAGATGGGTGCGGGCAATGGGTCCGACGGCAAATCCTCGCTGAGCTGCACGTCCGGCCGCGATCAAGGCCGGACCGAGCCCATAGGTCTTCGACACCTCGTCCCGAGTCAGGTATCCACGATCAGCCAGCGCCGTGAGGATTCCCAGGCAGGTGGGCTTGCTGATCTCGAGCGCGCGGGCCAGTTCCGACAGCCCGAACCGCTGATCAGGGCGGCCGACGAGGTAGTCGAGCACCTGAACCACCCGTTCGGTGGGAGGCGATTGTCTCCCCCGCGGGCGTCCCTCTTCAGGCGTCTTCTCCGGTCCACCCATTGACCACTCCCTAGAACGCGTTCTATTGTCGAAATACCCAACATCTACCAAATAGGTACATATTTGTACCACGACGCTCTGGACCGGCGACATAGTCGGAACTGTGAGGAGCCAGCGTGCTGACGGACCCGTTTGCCGAGGCGATCGCCGAAGCCGAGAAATTGATCGAGACTGCGCCGCACATCAGATCCGAACAGGATCTACTGGAGGGATACCAATATCTGGCAGGCGGAATCATCGCGACGACGCATGCCGCCTGGGCCAGCGAAAAGACCCATCCGAGTTTCATCCAGGGCACCGGACCATTCACCAAGATGGGTCTCGACAACCCGGACACCCTCTACTTCGGCGCCCGTATCAACGACGACAAGGAATACAAGGTCACCGGAAAGCGCGGCACCACAGCCGATCTCAGCTTCCAGGTGTTGAGTGGGAACTACACCAACTCGAACGTTCCCGGCAGCGAAATCGCCTTCGACGACCGCGAGCTGGAGATAGACGACGACGGCAACTTCGTCGCTTGGTTCGGCCCTGGCCCCGCCGACGGCCGAGCCAACTACTACACCCTGGCCCCCGGATCCTCGCAGCTGGTCGTTCGCGAGGTCTACAGCGACTGGAGTCAGCAGCGCGGCGTGATCCGCATCGAGCGCACCGATTCGATCGGGATCGCGCCGCCACCTCTCACCGCCGAAGAGACCGAGAAGCGTTACGCCCGGGCTGGGAAGGCACTGGTCACGCGGGTCAAGACGTGGCTCCAGTTCCCGGAGTGGTTCTACCTCAAGCTCACGGTCAACACCATGACCGAACCACGCCTGACACCGGGCGGGCTGGCAACGCAGTACTCGTCGGTGGGACATTACGAACTCACCGACGAGCAGGCGATGATCATCACCGTTCCCGCCTCCGACGCACCGTATCTCGGCTTCCAACTGGGGAGCCTCTGGTACATCTCACTGGACTACGTCAATCATCAGACCTCCCTCAACAACGGCCAGGCACAGGTCGATCCGGACGGGATGGTCCGAATGGTGGTCAGCGAGAAGAACCCCGGTGTCACCAACTGGATCGAAACCGTCGGACATCCGCGCGGCATTCTGCAGTTCCGTTGGCAGCGCGTGTCCCGCGAGCTGACGCCGCAGGACGGTCCCACCGTCGAAATCGTCGCCGTCGCAGATATTGCGAAGCACCTGCCGCATTTCGACACCAACACCATCACCGCCGAGGACTGGGCAGCGCGCATTGCCCAGCGCCAGGCCGCCATCGACAACCGAATGCTGGGGTAATCATGACCGCCTTGCTCGAAGACCGTGTAGTAGTCATCTCCGGAGTCGGCCCGGCACTCGGCCGCGCTCTGGCCCTTCGATGTGCGTCGGCCGGCGCGAGTCTTGTTCTCGCAGCACGTACGCAATCGCGACTCGACGACGTTGCGAAAGAAATAGTCGATGCCGGTGGGCGCGCCGTCACCGTTGCCACCGACATCACCGGCCAGGCTTCCGCCGAGAATCTGGTGGCCGAGTCCATTGCCGCCTACGGCAAAGTCGACACTCTGATCAACAACGCATTCTCGATTCCGTCGATGAAACCGTTGGCTCGCACCGATTACCAGCACATCCGCGACAGCATCGAACTGACCGTACTGGGTGCGTTGCGCCTGACTCAGCTGTTCACGCCGGCACTTGCCGAGTCGGACGGCTCCGTGGTGAACATCAATTCGATGGTGTTGCGGCATTCGCAAGAGCGTTACGGCAGCTACAAGATGGCGAAGTCGGCCCTGCTCGCCATGTCGCAGTCCCTGGCCACCGAACTCGGCCCGCAGGGAATTCGTGTCAATTCGATTGCACCCGGCTATATCTGGGGCGACACCCTCAAGGGATACTTCGCGCACCAGGCGGAGAAGTTCGGCATGACTGTCGAGCAGATCTACGAGCACACTGCGTCGAACACCGACCTCAAGCGCCTGCCGACGACGGATGAAGTATCCGATGCGGCGATCTTCCTGGCGTCCCCGATGGCCAGCGCGATCACCGGCCAATGCATCGACGTCAACTGCGGCGAATTCCATCACTAGGAGCACCATGACTGAACGCACTCACGTCGGCACCGTCGAGGATCTCCATGCCTCGGCGACGCGGATGACCGGCCTGACGGACTTCGGCGTCGACGATTACACCGAGGCTCTGTCGGTCCTCCTCGAGTCTTACGACCGCGACGAGGATCTGACGCCCTTCGGCAGCAAGATCTCTCGGGTATTCCTTCGCGGCGCCCTGGTGGCCCGTCTCCTCAGCGAATCGGCGTGGAAGGAGCATCCGGAACACGCCGACGTCAAGATCGAGCGGCCGATCTTCGTCACCGGATTGCCACGCACGGGCACCACTGCCTTGCACCGCCTCCTCACGGTCGACCCGGCTCACCAGGGCCTCGAGATGTGGCTGACCGAGTTCCCTCAGCCTCGCCCGCCTCGCGATACGTGGGAATCGAACCCGGTCTTCGCCAAGATCGAGGAGACATTCGGTCAACACCACGTCGAGCATCCCGAATTCATGGGCGTGCACTACATGTCGGCCAGTGAAGTCGAAGAATGTTGGCAACTCTTGCGTCAGACGTTCAAGTCCGTGTCGTACGAGTGCCTGGCGAATCTACCCACGTACTCCGCATGGCTGAAGGACCAGGAGTGGTCGAACGCCTATGCACGACACAAGAAGAACCTGCAGCTGATCGGTCTGCCCGATCAGGATCGACGGTGGGTCCTCAAGAACCCGAGCCACCTGTTTGCGCTCGACGAATTGATGGAGGCGTACCCCGACGCTCTCGTCATCCAGACTCACCGCTCCCCTACGACGATCATTCCGTCGGTATGCAGCCTGGCCGCCCAGGCGACAGAGGGTTGGTCGAACACGTTCACCGACAAGGTGATCGGCGAAAGTCAGCTCGAATTGTGGGCCAGGGGGCTCGAGCAGTTCGACAGTGCACGCGCACACCACAATCCCGCGCAGTTCATCGACGTCGACTATCAGGACTTCGTCACCGATCCACTGGGAACCGTCGAGAACATCTACACGCACTTCGACATCCCGTTGACATCTACCGCCCAGCAGTCGATGGAGGCCATGCACGAGGAAAGCCGCTCGGGTGCTCGCAAACCGTCGCACAAGTACACGCTCGAGGAGTTCGGCCTGACGAAGGAACAGGTGGAGGAGCGATTCGGAACTCGCTGACCACCGTTGGTCGACGACCTTGCTGACGACCTTGCTGACGACTGAAGCCCCCGCCGGACGGCGGGGGCTTCAGTACGCAACTCGGTCAGCTGCTGAAATGCTCGCCGAGCAACCGGTCCAACTCCGTCGGCGCCTCGTCGGGAATCCAGTGGCTCACACCCCGGAGAACTTCGAACCGATACGGACCGTCGACAAACGCGGGAGTGAGGGCAGAACCCTTGGGCCCGATGGCGGCGTCGCCGTCACTCCAGACGTGCAGGGTCGGCACGGTGACCCGGGCAGCTGCCGGGTTCGGCTTGGTCATCCACATCGCGCGGTACCAGTTCAGACCGCCGCGCAGTCTGCCGGGAGCGAGCATGGCGTTCAGATCGCGCCGCGCATTCGCCGGCGTCTGCCCACTCGAAACCAGGAACTTCTCGCCCAGCGATGACGAGGCCAGAATCTTCTCAGGAACGAAGGGTAATTGGAACGCCCCCATGTACCACGATTTCAGTCCCTGAGTGCTGGTCACCATCGCCTTGATGAAGGCCAGCGGGTGCGGAACCGACACCGTGGTAACGGTATCGAGCAAATCCGGCCGTTCGGCAGCCACCTGCCACGCGACCGCGGCACCCCAGTCGTGGCCGACCAGGTGCACCTTCCCCACACCGAGTGTGTCGATCAGCGCGACAGTGTCGGCGGCGAGTTCGGACCCGCGGTAGGCCCAGCGCGCTTTCGGCCGGGCACCGGGTGAGTACCCTCGCTGGTCCGGCGCCACGGTGCGGAAGCCGCGGGCGTGCAGTAACGGCGCGAGGTGATCCCATGAGCGGGAATCCTGCGGAAATCCGTGCAGGAGGACCACGACCGGACCGTCTGCCGGTCCTTCGTCGCGTACGTCGAAGGTCAGCCCGGACCGGGAGTACGAGGTGAGGCGATCCGCCGGCGTAGTCATAGCGCCACGCTAGTCTTCGCGGCCCGTGTAATCGGAGCCTTTTCACCTGCGCGCAGGAACTGGCCTGTCTTTTCGATGCCGAATCCCGGGGCGAATTCACCTTCGCGGTAGACGAGTCGGCCGTTGATCACTGTCGCGACGGCCGCATCGTCGCTGCGGTTGACCATTCGACTGATCCCGCCGTACTCGGGAACGGTTGCCTCGAACAAGCCGTCGACCGACTCGTCGAGCCCGGCTGGATCGATGACAACGAAGTCCGCGCGGTCGCCCTGGCGTAGATGTCCGGCGTCGATGCCGTACCAGTCCGCCAGTTCACCGGTCAGGCGGTGGATTGCGCGCTCGATGGTGAGGAACGGCTTGCGGTCACTCTGAGCGTCCTTGACGCGCTTGAGGAGTCGCACCGGGTAGTTGTAGAACGCCATGTTGCGCAGATGTGCGCCGGCATCGCCGAAGCCCATCTGCACACCGGAACTCGCGGCGAGTTTCTTCGCGAACTTGGGCCGGTGATTGGCAATGGTGGTGCGCCAGCGAAGATCTCGCCCGTACTTCACCACCAGGTCGAGGTACGCGTCCACCGGATGCACTCCGCGGATGTCACCGACCTGACCGAAGTTCTTGCCGATCAACGTCTCGTCCGGGCATCCCACGATGACCGCATCGTAGAAATTGCGATGCCAGATGCGGGGTGAGAACTTGTTGTCGTAGTCCTTACGGAATGCGCGACGGTACGACTCGTCCTGGAGCAGTTCGTTGCGCTCCACCTGGTCCTTGAGATGCAAAGCGGCGGCGCCGGCACCGAACTCCTCGAACACGACCAGGTCGATTCCATCCGCGTAGACGGTGAAGGGAACCGGAAGGTGCTGCCACTTGAAATCGGTCTTCGCGAAGCGATTGAGCAGTGGGGCCGCAGCGAGCATGAAGTACACGATCACCGGGTAGGCCTTCGAATCCGCACCGGAGAGCAGCGACGTCTTGAGCGGCTTCTTGCGTCCGATGGCGGAGCTTTCGGCGAAGAACGCCGCGACGTTCGGATGCAGGTTGATGGTCGGAGCGCTCTGCAAGATCTTTCCGCGATCGCGAAGGATGCGGTTGAGGAATCGGAACTCTTTCCACCGTGCATACGTCGACGGCAAAGAGCGAGAACGGTATTCGTCGCCGTCGATCTTGTCGAGGGCATTGGTCATCGACGACAGGCCTAGCATCCCCGCATCGATGGCGTCCTCGAGCATCGAGCCCATCCGGCCGAGTTCCGAGCGGGTCGGCTTGACCTTCTTGTCGGTGCCGCGCCCCAATCCGAGTACGTGCGTGCGGATGTCGGAGTGGCCGATGAATGCCGCGACATTGGGTCCGAGGGGAAGGGCTTCGAGTGCGGCGGTGTAGGCCGCGGGACCGGTCCAGGTCTTGTTCGCTTCGAGGATGCGCAGCACCGCGTCGTGGGGAACTGCTTCGACCCGGCTGAACAGGTCAGCGATTTCACGCGGGGTCGAATACACCGCCGACAGCGAGCAATTGCCGAGCACGACCGTAGTGACGCCGTGGCGAACCGATTCCGGAAGGCCTGGACTGACCAAGGCTTCGGCGTCGTAGTGCGTGTGGACGTCGACAAAGCCCGGGAGAACCCACTTGCCGGCCGCGTCGATCACCTCGGTGTCCGGCCCGATCTCCAGGCGCGTCGTGGACACCTCCGCGACCACGCCGTCTCGAATTCCGAGATTTCGACGCAGACCAGGAGCCCCCGTCCCGTCGAACCACAACCCGTCGTTGACCACGATGTCGAAAGCAGACACTGTCGGACTCCTCGCCTCACGTATGTGTTACCTCACGTTATAGACAGCGTTGAGTAAAAGTCAATGAACCTTCCGAACCAATACATAAGATGTCGGAATGGCCGCAGTCCCCCGCTCCCCCGAAGACCGTCAGAGGCAAATCCTCGAGGTAGCAGTACGCATGTTGCGGACCGAGCCTTTCGACCAACTGTCGATGGATCGCGTCGCAGCCGAGGCCGGTGTCTCGCCCCCACTGCTGTTTCACTACTTCAAGAACAAGAAGGGTTTCCAGAACGCGATCCTCGAGGCTGCCTCGGCCGATCTCGAAGATCGAATGCGACCGGATCCCGAACTACCGATCACGTCCCAGCTGCGTTCAGGTATCGAAACTTTCGTCGATGCCGTTATCGAGCACCCCACCATTTACCTCGCCGTGATGCGTATGGCCGGCAGTGGCGACGTCCGGATGCGCACGATCTATCGCGGGATGCGCCGAACGTTCACCACATGGATCGTCGCCGCGCTCACAAATCTGGGCATCGAATCGAATGCGACCGTCGAGGCGACCATCGCCGGGTGGCAGGCATTCATGGAGGAAATAGTCGTCAACTGGATCGACGAGCCGACCCTCGAACGAGGCGAGATGGTCGACCTCTGCGAACGAATTTTCTATCACTGCCTACCGGCGGCGGGCATCAGCGTGGAACAAATAGTGGCGGCCACCATGGCTGCGACGGCCAGTGAGTCCGGCGCAACAAAACTGTGATCTTCGCGCCGGGGTTTCACAGGTGGTCACGATTGGGTATCTTGCTTGCAGTGGCGCTGGACCACGACCCCAACACATGAAGGATCCAACATGGAGTCTGTCGAAAACGTATTGCCCGAGGGTGTCAAGCTCGAAGACGTCTTGAGTGTCCTCAAGGTCGCAGTTGCGGGCATCGGCCTCATCAGCGCACTTTCGGCATTCAGCTGATCGCAAAGCGTCATCGACAGGCCGGACTTCGGGGAGTCCGGCCTGTTTTTTGTTTCCGCTCCTGAACAATCCGTGAACTTTTCAGCAACTTCAGCGCAAAGTGGTCATTTCGACCAAAACAAGCGTCCAGTTTGCTAACTTGTGTCTGCGACACAAGGTCGTACAGAAACACCACGCAGACACAACCTTGTACATACAAACCTGTACATACGACACGGAGGACCGAAACATGGGTTCCATCAACACCCTCAGCGCCGTCATCGACATCATCAAGGTCGTCCAGCCGTTGATCGCCAAGCTCAACCTCAGCTGATTCGCTTGCACCACACCCCTGCCAGGGCGTAACTCGAAATGGGGCCGACATTGTCGGCCCCATTTTCCGTAGGTGCTCTATCTCAGCCGAGTGCCTTCTTGATCTCTCCTGCCAGTACCGACGCCAGCTGCGGCGGCACCGCATTGCCGATCATCGTGCGCACCGCTCCCCACTTACCCTCGAAGACGTAGTCGTCGGGAAAGGTCTGGAGGCGAGCAGCTTCTCGAACGGTCAACGATCGCGTGTGTTTCGGATGCACGTTGCGTGAAGCCGAGATCATCCCGAAAGTGGTTCCGACCGTGGACGCCGGCTCGTCCCACCGGAGGCGCTTGTACGTCGTGTTGTACCCGGACGACGGTCGCATGGCCGGATCTTCGTTGTCGTGAGCCGACATTCCTTCCGGCACATCACGCAGCCACCGCAGGACGTGCTCGGGATGCTCGACGGCCCAGTGCAGCGGGTCCGTTTCGCAGGTCTGTCCGGATTCCAGCGGAGCCAGGTCGACGGTGGCATCGCGAAAAGTCCTCAGCGGTGCAACACCATTCACGCCGTGAGTCTTCGGCGGAAAACGCAGCGGCCCGATACTACTGTCGCGGCGGGTCGCCACGATGAACACTCGTTCCCGGAACTGCGGGACGCCGTAATCCTGCGCATTGACCGTGTTGACCGACGCGTCGTAACCGCATGCAGCCATCTCGCCGAGAATCCGGTCGACGACCATCCCACCGTCCGGGTCCTTCATGCTGAGCAGCAGTCGCACGTTTTCCATCACCAAGACCTTCGGCTTCACCAATTCGGCGAGCTGCAGCAGGTTCCGGAAGAGATGGTTGCGCGGATCGTCGCGGTCTCGCCGGCCGGCGAGGCTGAACCCCTGACACGGCGGTCCCCCAGCCAACACATCGATGTCCACTTGTGCCAGAAGATCTTTCACCCGGGCTTCGTCGATCGCCCGAATGTCCTCGCCGAGGCACCTCGCGCCGGGGAAGTTCCGATCGAAGGTCGCACGCGCCTCCGGCACGACTTCGATGTATCCCTCCACCGAAAACCCCGCCATCCGAAAGCCTTCGGCCATACCGCCACAACCCGAGAACGCTGTCAATACGGTGGGGCCCCCGCTTCCTGCCCCCGCGACGGCACGCCTGGCCACCGAGGCGGGGTCGTTGACCGGTGTCACTCGACGCGCACGGGTACTGCCGCTCGATCGCTTCCGGGGGGCCGCGTACGTACCCTCACGCTTGGCCGCTTCCAGCGCGGAGAGGGCCGTGAGAACTGCTCGTTCCGCCGGTGGCTTCGGATACGCCTTGTCGAGTTCCCACGCGGAGACGACGGCTGACGAGACTCCCGCTTGACGGGCGAACTGGAACTGACTGATCCCCACGTCCAAGCGCCGTGATCGCAGGTCCTCTCCCGAAATCAATTCAGTGCCTCACTCATATGGTCCGCTCGCTCCGGCAGCCCAGACTATCGCAGCCGACCCGTGAACCGGGACCTCACAAGGAAGACCGGCAGGCGGTATGCCTGCCGGTCTCCGACACGAGCGGATGACGGGACTCGAACCCGTGTGAACGGCTTTGCAGGCCGGTGCCTAGCCACTCAGCCACACCCGCGTCAGTGAGTAACTCTGCCCTGAGTCACGGCGTCGAACCACAGTTCCGCTCAGCATGATTCGAGTGCGATCCCACCCGCCGTTCCAGTCTCTGGGAAAACTGCGAGCCCTTCGGGAACAAATCGGTCAGTCTCGATGCTGACTCCCTCGGCGGGCGCAGATCATACGAATTTCGCCCGAACGACCGAGCAGTTCGCCAGACCCAGACAACCCAGAAGGTTTCATGAGTGCCGAGAACACCGCCGTTGCCCCGCCCGTGAAGGCAGCTCCGCCCTTGGAGGCAGCCCCGCTGGAAATGAGCAGTGTCGACCGTAAGCCCAGCGTCGGGAAGATTCTTGCCCTCGGTTCCATGACTGCACTCGGGCCCTTCACCATCGACATGTATCTGCCCGCGCTGCCGGATATCGGCGCCGATCTCGGGGTCTCGTCGTCAACGGTTCAGCTGACGATCACCGGAACTCTCATCGGCCTCGCACTCGGACAGCTGTTGGTCGGGCCGCTCTCGGACACTCTCGGCCGCAAGAAGCCGCTGCTCGCCGGGATCGGTGTGCACATCCTGGCTTCGCTGCTGGCGGTCTTCGCACCGAGCATCGCGGTCCTCGGCATCCTGCGGGTTTTCCAGGGCATGGGCGCGGCGGCCGCGGCAGTGGTCACCATGGCGATCGTCCGCGACCTCTACAGCGGTAACACCGTTGCCGTCGTGATGAGCCGGCTGATGCTCGTGCTCGGCGTTGCGCCGATCCTGGCGCCCAGCATCGGTGGCGCCCTCCTCGTCGCCCTCGACTGGCGCGGGATCTTCGTCGTCCTGGCACTGATCGGCGTCGGCACAGCGATGATCGGTGCTTTCGGACTGTCCGAAACACTGCCGAAGGAAAAGCGTCGCCCGAGCGGATTGAAGTCGGTTCTCCGCACCTACGGTTCGCTGCTCGGCGACCGCACGTTCATGGTCCTGACGCTCGTCTCCAGCGTCGGTATGGCGTCGTTGTTCGCGTATGTCTCAGGCGCGTCGTTTGTCTATCAAGATCAGTACGGCCTCAATCAGCAGGAGTTCGCACTGCTCTTCAGTGCGGGCGCGATTGCGTTGATCGGTGCTTCGCAGGTCAACGTCCGACTGCTCGATCGCTGCACTCCTCAGCAGATCACCAAGTGTGCCCTCGTGGCTGCCGTTGTCTCCGGGGCCGTCGTCATTGCCGTCGCGGTCCTGGAACTGGGCGGGCTCGCCGGATTCGTGATCGCACTGTGGGTCATGGCCGGTGCCATCGGGTTCGTTCTTCCCAACGCCCCGGCACTGGCGCTCGCTCGTCACGGCGAAGCGGCCGGTACTGCCGCGGCAATGCTCGGTGCATTCCAGTTCGGCGTCGGTGCGGCCATCGCGCCGGCCGTCGGCCTGCTTGGAAACACGAGCACAGCCCTGGCCGTCACGATGACGGCGTGTGTGTCGCTCGGTCTGGTCGCTCTTCTGGCTACGACCCGAAAGAGTGATACGACCCGAAAGAGTGAATCGGTCTAACCGGCAGCGGAGAACCACTCGCTGTAGAAGGTGGCAAGTCCCAGGACGCACGAGATCGCGACGAAGATCCAGAATCTTGCGATCACGACGGTTTCCGGCCAACCGAGTAACTCGAAGTGATGATGGATCGGGGCCATCTTGAATACGCGTCGGCCGGACGATCGGAAGACCAGAACCTGGATGATCACCGACAGGATCTCAGCCACGAACAGGGCGCCGATGATGACCATTAGCAACTCGGTGTGCGTCGTGACGGACAGGCCGACCACCAGGCCGCCCAGCGCCAAGGAGCCGGTGTCACCCATGAAGATCTGAGCCGGGGCGGCATTCCACCAGAGGAAGCCGAGGCACGCCCCGCCTGCCGCGGCAGCGACGATAGCGAGATCCAGGGGGTCACGAACGTCGTAGCAACCGGCGGCAGGCTCGAGGACACACGAGTTCCGGTACTGCCAACCGGCGATGACGACGTAGGTCCCCAGGATCATGCCCATCGAACCGGCCGCGAGACCATCGAGACCGTCGGTGAAATTGACGGCGTTGGACCAGGCGAACACCAGAATGCAGAAGAAGACCACAAAGCCGATGGCACCCATGGAGAACACCGAGATATCTCGCACATGGGACAGGTACTGGCTTCCGGGGGTGACTCCGTTGTTGTTGGAGAACTGCAGGAACAGAATGCCGAAGATGATGGCGCTCGCCAGCTGACCGACGGTCTTTGCCGTCTTGTTCAGCCCGAGATTGCGCTTCTTGCGGATCTTGATGAAGTCGTCGAGAAAGCCGACGATTCCCAGTGACGTGGCGAGCGCGAGAACCAGCCAACCGGATGCAGACAACCGCGGTAGCCGCGAGCCGAAACCGATGATGTGTGCCGCCAGGTAGCCCGCCCACATGCCGGCGATGATCGCGATGCCGCCCATCGACGGGGTGCCACGCTTGCCCTGATGACTCTGCGGACCCTCGATCCGAATCTCGTGCCCGAGCCCCTGCCGCGAAAGCACACGAATGAGAAACGGAGTCAGGAAGAGCGCGACGAACAACGAGACGCCACCCGCTACGAGGATTGAAATCACCCGTGGGACTCTACAGACGTAAGCGGCTGCGACACACAATCAGACAAGGCACCCGACCGCTTGCCAGCATGGGATGATCGAACTTATGTCTCCCCCCGCGCCGCTCCCCCTCGACCCCATCGAAGAGGCGCATCGTCAGTGGACGAAGCACGGTTGGAGCGATGTCGCCGACGGTATGGCTGCGGTCACGTCGGTGATGCGTGCGCAACAGATCATGATGGCGCGGGTCGAAGAGGTACTCAAGCCTCTCGGGCTGACCTTCGCCCGCTACGAACTGCTGACGCTTCTCACCTTCACCAGGTCGGGCGCCCTCCCGATGGCCAAGGCAAGCGCCCGACTCCAGGTTCACCCCACCAGCGTCACCAATGCCGTCGACCGTTTGGAGAAAGCGGAGCTGGTCAGACGGGTCCCGCATCCCAGCGATCGACGTGCGACGCTCATCGAGATCTCCGACGCGGGTCGCGCGCTGGCCCTCGAAGCCACTGAAATGCTCAACAGCAAAGTGTTCGCACACCCCGGACTCCAGCAGGACAAGCTCGAGCAATTGGTGACGATCCTCACTGAACTTCGCAAGACTGCGGGTGACTTCGACACCGGCGGCGCGCCCACCAAGTGGTGAACCGACGACCCGTACACACAAAGAAACTGCCCTCACACTCTCGACGAGTGTGAGGGCAGTTTCAGCTGTTCGAAAGTTCAGCGCTAACGAATTTCAGCGGTGCTTGAACTCGGCGGACCGCTTCTCCACGAACGCGGTCATGCCTTCCTTCTGATCCTCCGTCGCGAAGGTCGAGTGGAACACCCGACGCTCGAAGCGGACGCCCTCGGCGAGTGTGGTCTCGAAGGAACGGTTGACCGCTTCCTTGGCCATCATCGCGATGGGCAGCGACATCTCGGCGATGGTGGTTGCGGTCTTCAATGCGTCGTCGAGCAGATCGGCGGCCGGAACGATCCGGGCAACCAGGCCTGCGCGCTCGGCCTCTTCTGCGTCCATGTTGCGGCCGGTCAGGCACAGCTCCATGGCCTTGGCCTTACCCACGGCGCGCGTAAGGCGCTGTGAGCCACCGATACCCGGAATGACACCGAGCTTGATCTCGGGCTGGCCGAACTTCGCGGTATCCGAAGCGATGATGAAATCGCAGAGCATCGCCAGTTCGCAGCCACCACCGAGCGCGTACCCGGAGACGGCGGCGATCAGCGGCTTACGAGCGGCTGCGACGCGGTCCCACGGGGTGAAGAAATCTTCGACGTATGCGTCCATGTACGTCTTGGACTGCATTTCCTTGATGTCGGCGCCGGCGGCGAAGGCGCGCTCGGAACCGGTGATCAGGATGGCTCCGATGCCGTTGTCCGCTTCGAGGTCGGCAACCGCGGCGACGACCTCGTTCATCAGCTCGGAGTTCAGGGCGTTGAGAGCCTTCGGGCGGTTGAGCGTGATGACGCCGACGCGACCCTTACGCTCGAGGATGATGGTGTTGAAGTCGGTCACTACTGTCCTTCGGTCGAACGGTCACGGATGTCGTTGATGATGGCAGAGAAGTCCTGACCGCCACCGCCCGCGGCGTGGAAGCGACTGTAGAGTTCCGCGGCCTTGAGCCCGATCTCCGCATCGACGCCGTTGTTGCGCAGCGCATTTGCAGCCAGACCGAGGTCCTTGTCCATCAGCGCGACAGCAAAGCCGGGCTGGTAGTCGTTGTTGGCCGGGCTGGTGGGCACCGGTCCCGGTACCGGGCAGTTGGTGGTCAGTGCCCAGCACTGCCCCGAGGCGTTGGACGCCACGTCGAAGAGCGCCTGGTTGCTCAGGCCGAGCTTCTCGCCCAGCACGAATGCCTCGCTGATCGCGATCATCGAAATGCCGAGGATCATGTTGTTGCAGATCTTGGCAGCCTGGCCGACACCGGCGTCGCCGCAGTGAACGACCTTGCGGCCCATCACGTCCAGCAACGGTGACGCGGCCTGGAAATCAGCCTCGGAACCGCCGACCATGAATGCCAGCGTGCCTGCGGTAGCCCCGACGACTCCACCGGAGACCGGTGCGTCGACGCTGCGGTGACTGGCCGCTTCGGCCTTGTCGTGCGCCTCGCGGGCGTCTGCGACGTCGATGGTGGAACAGTCGATGAACAGCGTGCCCGGTGTTGCCACCGGCAGCAGCTCTTCGTACAGACCCAGAACATGCTTACCGCTCGGCAGCATCGTGATCACGACGTCGGCACCGCGAACGGCGTCGACCGCCGAATCCGCTACCGATGCACCGTCTTTGACTGCCTGCTCCAGCGCCGCGGGTGCCAGATCGAAACCGACGACCTTGTGTCCGGCCTTGACGAGATTGGCCGCCATCGGGCCACCCATGTGACCGAGTCCGATAAATCCAATGGTGCTCATTAGTGATGCTCCTTCGGCGGTGATCAGTTGCCTTGCGGTTGAGTGGTGAGTCCGAGCTCGTTGTCGCCCAGCGGGGTGAAGTAGGCATCGACGGATTCAGCCGTGACATCTTCGAGGGTTGCCGGCAACCACTTCGGGTTTCGGTCCTTCTCGACTACCTGGGCGCGAATACCCTCGACCAGGTCGTGCGAGGCGAGCGCTGCCGTCGAGACCCGGAACTCCTCGTTGAGGACTTCTTCCAAGCTTGCTGCTTCCTTGGCATGTCGCAGGGATCGCAGGGTCACCGACAGTGCAATCGGAGACTTGCCGAGAATCTGCTCCGCTGCCTTCTCCGCCTCGGGGATTCCACTCGCTCGAAGACGCTCGACGATGGTGGAGACGTCGTCGGCAGAGTACGCGGCGTCGATCCAGCTCTGCTGGGCCAACAGTTCCGACACCGGAGCCGGCTCCGCGTACTGCGCCACGGCGTCGGCAACCGAAGACGACGCGAGTGCGGCGATGAACGTCTCGATGTTCTCCGACGGGATGAAGTGATCCGCGAAGCCTGCTGCGATGGCATCGCCGGCGCTCAGTCGCGCCGTGGTGAGCGCGATGTGCGTTCCGAGTTCACCGGGAGCACGCGAGAGCAGGTAAGTTCCGCCCACGTCAGGGATGAAACCGATTCCGGTCTCGGGCATTCCGATCATCGAGCGCTCGGTCACGATGCGAATGTCGCCGTGTGCGGACACTCCGACGCCGCCGCCCATGACGATCCCGTCCATGATTGCGACGTACGGCTTCGGGTAGTTCGCGATCTCGGAATTGAGGATGTACTCCTCACGCCAGAAATCGAGCGAACCGGTCTTGCCGTCCTTGGCGTCGTGGTAGATCGAGACGATGTCGCCGCCGGCGCACAGACCACGCTCGCCGGCGCCCGTGAGTACGACCGCCTTGACGTCGTCGTCGGACTTCCATTCCGCGAGTGCCTTGGCCATCGCCTTGACCATCGAGTGGTTGAGGGCGTTGATCGCCTTGGGCCGGTTGAGGGTGATGAGCCCCAGTCCGTCACGCTTTTCGATCAATACCTCGAGCTCGTCGCTCATGCTGCTCCTTGCTTTCCCTGACCTGATGCGACCACGCTTCGCGCGATGACCACCCTCATGATCTCGTTGCTGCCTTCGAGGATCTGATGAACCCGAAGATCGCGGACGATCTTCTCGATCCCGTACTCAGCAAGATAGCCGTACCCGCCGTGAAGCTGGAGAGCCTTGTTGGCTACGTCGAACCCGGTGTCGGTGGCAAAGCGCTTGGCCATCGCACACAACTCCACGACGTCGGACGCTCCGTCTTCGAGTGCGGCAGCGGCGCGCCACAGCAACGTCCTGGCCGCTTCGAGTTCGGTACGCATGTCGGCGAGCTGGAACTGCAGGGCCTGCGACTCGATCAGTGCCGAACCGAAAGCTTTGCGGTCCACCAGATATGCGACTGCCTTCTCCAGCGCTGCCTGGGCCCCACCGACCGAGCAGGCGGCGATGTTCAGCCGGCCGCCGTTGAGACCCTTCATAGCGATGCGGAAGCCGCTGCCCTCTTCACCGAGCATGTTGGCGGCAGGAACTCGCGCGTCTTCGAAGATCACCTGACGGGTGGGCTGCGCGTTCCAGCCCATCTTGACCTCGTTGGCACCGAACGACAGTCCGGGCGAATCCTTGGGCACGATGAACGCCGAGATCCCCTTGGCACCGGCAGATCCGGTGCGTGCCATCACGACGTACACGTCGGAAGTGCCTGCGCCGGAAATGAACTGTTTGACGCCGTTGAGGATGTAGTCGTCGCCGTCACGAACGGCCTTGGTGCTCAAGCCCGCAGCATCGGAGCCAGCGCCGGGTTCGGTGAGGCAGTAGCTGCCCAGTTGATCCATCGAGCAGAGTCCGGGGACCCACTTGTGGCGCTGTTCGTCGTTGCCGAACTGGTCGATCATCCACGTGACCATGTTGTGGATGGAGATGTACGCGGCGATCGACGGATCGCCCTTGGCCAGCTCTTCGAAGATCCGGGCAGCGTCGACGCGGCTCAGCTCACTGCCGCCCACGTCCTCACGAATGTAGATACCGCCCATCCCCAGGGACGCCGCCTTACGGAGGACGTCCACCGGGAAATGCTTGGTCTGATCCCACTCCACTGCGTTGGGCGCCAGATGCTCGGCCGCGAAGTCGCGGGCAGTGTCGCGAATCGCCCGCTCGTCATCGGTCAGAGTAAACATGGAAAGTGTTCCGATCAGTTCATCGTGGGGATGACGAAGTGGTTGGTCTCTTCCTTCTTGCCGGAAGGCCAGCGCTGCGTCACGGTCTTGGTCTTGGTGTAGAAGCGGAAGGAGTCGGGACCGTGCTGGTTCAGGTCACCGAATCCGGAGCGCTTCCAGCCACCGAAGGTGTGGTAGGCGATCGGGACCGGGATCGGCACGTTGACGCCGACCATGCCGACGTTGACGCGGGCGGTGAAGTCACGTGCGGTGTCGCCGTCGCGGGTGAAGATGGAGACGCCGTTGCCGTACTCGTGTTCGGTCGGAAGACGCAGCGCCTCTTCGTAATCGGCAGCGCGGACCACCTGAAGGACGGGTCCGAAGATCTCTTCCTTGTAGATGCGCATGTCCGAGGTGACGTTGTCGAACAGGGTTGCGCCGGCGAAGAATCCGCCTTCGTGGCCTTCGAGAGTGAAGCCGCGGCCGTCGACGACTGCCGTTGCGCCCTCGTCGATGCCGATCTGCACGTAGTTGTTGACGCGGTCGAGGGCATCCTGGCAAACGAGCGGGCCGAAATCGACACCTTCGTCGTCACTGCGACCGATCTTGAGCTTCGCGACGCGCTCCTTCAGCTTCGCGACAAGAGCGTCCGCGGTCTCCTCGCCGACGGGAACGGCAACCGAGATGGCCATGCAACGCTCACCGGCACTGCCGTAGCCTGCACCGATCAGGGCGTCGGCAACCTCGTCGAGGTCGGCGTCCGGCATGACGATCGCGTGGTTCTTGGCGCCACCGAAGCACTGTGCGCGCTTGCCATGAGCTGCGGCCGTCTCGTAGATGTACTGAGCGATCGGCGTGGAGCCGACGAAGCCGACAGCCTTGATGCGATCGTCGGTGAGCAGGACGTCGACAACTTCCTTGTCACCGTTGACGACGTTGAACACGCCCGCGGGCAGGCCGGCTTCGAGGAACAGTTCAGCCAGACGCAGCGGGACGGAGGGGTCACGCTCGGAGGGCTTGAGGATGAAGGCGTTACCGGCGGCGAGGGCGGGGCCGGCCTTCCACAGCGGGATCATCGCCGGGAAGTTGAAGGGCGTGATGCCTGCGACGACGCCGAGCGGCTGACGCATGGAGTACACGTCGATGCCGGTGCCGGCACTCTCGGTGAATTCGCCCTTGAGCAGGTGCGGAGCGCCGACGGCGAATTCGATGACCTCGAGGCCACGCTGAATGTCACCCTTGGCGTCGGCGACGGTCTTGCCGTGCTCGGACGAGAGGAGGCGGGCCAGAGAATCCATCTCGGCCTGAGCGAGCTGGAGGAACTTCATCAGCACACGGGCGCGCTTCTGCGGGTTGAATGCTGCCCACACCTGCTGCGCCTCTTCGGCATTGGCGATGATGGCTTCGGTCTCGGCCTTGCTCGCGAGGGGGACGCGGGCCTGCACCTTGCCGGTGTTGGGATCGAACACGTCCGCAAATCGATCAGATGTCCCGGGAACACGCTTGCCACCGACGAAGTGCGTCAACTCGTGAACCGTCGCATTTTCAACCATTGTGCTAACCCGTTCCTTGCTCGTATGGACCGCCCAGGAGGCAGCAGTGAATATGTCTACCATCCTATAGTTGGATGTCCATGTATGTCTAGAGCCCAAGGGCCGTGCGCCTTTATTAACCGCGGGGGGTTAATAAAGGCGCACAGCGCGGAGCGCGGCTGCCGCTTCCTGCGCGACTACTGCATCGGTGACGTCGTATCCGTCCGATCCCCCGCCCGGGCCACCGGACACCGCGACAACCTTGCGTGCCGAGAGATGCACCGCATCGACGCCGACGGCGGCGATTGCCGGGATGTCGTCGACGGTTATTCCGCCACCGGCCATGATCTGGATCCGGCCTGCGGCATGTTCGACCATTCGACCGATCTCGTCGAGACCCTCGCTGCAGGTATCCGCACCCCCGGACGTCAGCACGCGGGTCACGCCCAACTCGATCAGTTCGTCCAGCGCGGTCAGACGGTCGGCCACCACGTCCATCGCACGATGTACCGTCACCTCGACCCGCGCACGGTCCATGCATCCGATGATGCGACGCAGCACGACGGTGTCGATCGTATTGTCTTCTGTCAGTGCGCCGATCACGACGCCGGAAGCTCCTCCGGCCACGGCAGCACGTACGTCGTGCTCCATCACCCACACTTCGTCGGGTGAGAACACGAAACCTCCGGCGCGCGGACGGATCAACGGGTGAACCGCGATCCCCACTTCCGACGCAGCCTCGATCACTCCGATGCTGGGCGTCAATCCCCCCGTCGGGCCGAGTGCCGCACACAACTCGACTCGAGTCGCTCCTACCGAACGCGCGATCCTCGCCCCCCGCACGTCCTGCACAGCCAGCTCCAGAACCGTCATGTCAGAAGGACTGCCACGACGGCTTGTGTTCGAGCGCATACCGGTAGTAGTCGGCAAGTTTGAGCGAACTGGCAGCAGCTTCGTCGATCACGACGGTGACATGGCGATGCAATTGCATCACCGAAGCCGGGCAGAACGCAGACAACGGACCTTCGACGGCAGCGGCGATCGCATCGGCCTTCCCTTCTCCGGTCGCGATCATCACCAGATGCCGTGCATCGCTGATGGTTCCGAGACCCTGGGTCAGCACGTGGTGTGGGACGTCGTCCACCCCGTCGAAGAACCGTGCGTTGTCGATCCGGGTCTGCTCGGTCAGCGTCTTCACGCGAGTTCTCGAGGTCAACGACGACCCTGGCTCGTTGAAGCCGATGTGACCGTCGGTGCCGATGCCGAGCAACTGCACGTCCACTCCCCCGGCCGCCGCGATGCTCTGGTCGTATCGTGCGATCTCTTTCTCCGGGCACGGTGCTTCACCGTTGGGACTCGACACCATCGCCGGATCCAGATTGACGTGATCGACGAACTCCGACCGAATCACCGAGTAATACGACTGCGGATGGCGTTTCGGCAATCCCAGGTACTCGTCGAGCAGAAACGCCCGAGCCAGCGAGAAGTCGAGTTCGGCATCGCGATGCCTCGCTGCCAGTTCACGATAGGTTCCGATCGGCGACGACCCCGTTGCAAGCCCAAGCGTCGTCGCCCCGGCTCTGACGTAGCCTTCGACGATGTCCGCGACGGTCGAGTCGACCTCCGCGGGTGTCGGCTGAATTACGATTTCCATGATTTTTCCTTTCCGACGGCTTTTCCGCCGAGTAGTACACGCCCCAGGCGCAATTGACGATCGGTGACCACGATGTCGGCTCGGCAGCCCACGGCCAGCGATCCGATCAGGTCGCCAAGTCCCAGCAGACGCGCTGGGCTCCGAGTTGCCGCTGCGACAGCGTCTTCCAGCGCGACGCCGCCGTCGAAGACAGTGCTGCGAAGCACGTCGAGCAATCTTGCAGTCCCTCCGGCGATGGCACCGGAACTGCCGTCGGTGGTCGCGAGTCTTGCTACTCCGTCGGCAACCGTGACGTCGAGCGCACCGAGTTGGTAGTCGCCGTCGTCCATTCCGGCCGCGGCCATCGAATCACTGACCAAGGCGATCTGGTCCGGTCCGACAGCGTCGAAGACCATCGACACGGTCTCGGGCGCAAGATGCACACCGTCTGCGATCAGTTCCACCACCATCTCGCCTCTCGCGGCAGCCGCCAGGCACGCCGCGACGGGACCCGGAGATCGATGGTGCAGGGGCGGCATCCCGTTGAAGAGGTGGGTTGCGCTGATCTGACCGGCCCAATCCCCTTGCACCGCAGCATCGATGCGCGCCGATGTCGTTGCCGCGTCCGCATCGGTGTGACCGAAACTCGGCACGATATTGCGATGACGCATGATCGCGAGCAACTCTTCGAAGTTCTCGGTCTCGGGCGCCAAGGTCATGGACCGCACGGTCCCCCGCGCAGCGTCACAGACGGCTTCGAGAAGGTCCGGATCGCCGGGCACGATCGCCGCCGGATCCTGGGCACCGCAGCGAACGCCGTTGATGAACGGCCCCTCGAGGTGGATACCCAGAAGTTCTCCGCGTTCGACCAGATCGGCGAGCATCGTTGCTTGTCGGACCAGATCTGCGCGCGGTGCAGAGACCAGGCTGGCCAGCATTCCGGTCGTGCCGTGCTCACCATGGTGCGCCGCAGCGCGGCTCGCACCATCGGCGTCGGTGTTCGGGAAACCAGCACCAGCTGCGCCGTGGCTGTGCACATCGATCAGGCCGGGCATGATCACCGTGTCGGTGCGTTCCGGAATGACGACGACCGGTGCGGACGCCATGTAGTCCGCAGCCGAGCCGACCCAGCTGATCTTCTCACCGTCCGCGACCACAACTCCGTCGTGAATCTTGCCGATCGGAGATCCGATCACCGTTCCCCGCAGTACGAGCCGATCGCCGACAGCAGCCGAGCCTGATGTACTCATGCTGACTCGCGAATCCGCGCGACAGCTGCTCTACCCTCGAGCGGGTTTCGCGCGCCCCGCGCCGCAGCGGCCATGTCCTTGCACACCGCCAGATCGAGAGAGGCCAGTTGCGCGCGAACTGCGCCCAATGCCGGGACCGACATCGACAGACTCGTCACGCCCAAACCGACCAGAACCGGAGCCAACAGCGGGTCCGACGCGGATTCTCCGCACACACCAACAGGTTTCCCGGCGTCGGCGCCCGCCTGACCGACCATCGCGATCAGATCGAGGACCGCCGGCTGCCACGGATCGAGCAGCTGCGCCAGGCCTCCGGCCATACGATCCACGGCGCAGGTGTACTGGCTCAGATCGTTGGTGCCGATACTGACAAAATCGAGGTGCTCGAGGATATCCTTCGCTCGCAACGCGGCAGCCGGAATCTCGATCATTGCTCCGACCTTGCCGATCCCCCGCGAACGCGCAAGTTCTGCAAAGTCTTTCGCCTCGTCGGCAGTGGCTACCATCGGCGCCATCACCCACAGATCGGCGCCCGTCGCGTTGCCTGCAGCCGCGAGGGCGTCGAGCTGACTGATGAGTGTGTCGGGATAGACCGTGCCGACACGGAGCCCGCGGATACCAAGGGCCGGATTCTCCTCGACCCCGAGATCGAGAAACGGCAACGGCTTGTCCGAACCAGAGTCGAGAGTGCGGACCACCACCTTCTGTCCGGCGAAGTGCCCGAGCACCGACGAATACGTCTGCGCTTGCTCCTCCACCGAAGGTGCGTCGTGGCGCCCGAGATACGAGAATTCGGTACGGAACAGTCCGACGCCCTCACAATCCGCCGCCCCGGCCCGCGCGGCGTCCTCCAGGGTTCCGATGTTGGCCGACAACCTCACCGCGAACCCGTCACGCGTGCGTCCTGGACCATGTGCCGAAGCTGACTGCTCTGCCACGAACGATGCTTCGAGGACAGCGCGCTCGCGCATTTCTGCCGAGGGATCGATGGTGACCGTCCCGGTGGTGCCGTCGAGGATGAGGAGTTTTCCCTCAGCCAGCAGATCGGTTCCCGAGCAGTTGACCACGGCCGGGATTCCGAGCGACTTCGCCAAGATTGCGGTGTGGCTGGTCGGACCTCCTTCGGCAGTCAACAATCCGACCACGTCACTGTTGCCCAACGTCGCTGTATCCGCCGGAGCGAGGTCGCGCGCCACCAGGATGTACGGATGACCGGGAGCGGGGATTCCTGGCATCGGTTCGCCGCGAAGAACGGCCACGGCTCGCTGCCCGAGATCGCGCAAATCCGTTGCCCGCTCGGCCATGTACCCACCGAGCGCCGTGAGCTTTTCACAGAATGCGTCGAAGGCAACTGCGACGGCGTGTGCGGTCGGCAGCCCCGATTCCAGGTTCGCCTTGGCCGCCTTCACGATGCCCGCATCGCGCGCCATCGCAGCCGACGTCGTGAGGATCTCCGCCGATACGCCCTCGACTGTCTTTGCACGCGAGAGCAGTTCCTCCGCGACGGCGTCCAGTGCCTCACGGATCCTGATCAGCTCCGCCTCGGGACTGCCGGTGATCGGGTCCGACGCCGAAGTCGGCTCAGGCGTGGAGAATCGCAACCACGGCGCACAGACCGAACCCGCGCTCACTCCGATACCCGCGATGCGGTTGTCCACACTCGCCGTCATCAGGCTTCGTCCAGTTCGGAGGCGAGAAGCTCTGCGAGCGAACCGACCGCAGCATCGGCGCCGTCACCGTCAGCACGCAACGTCACCGAATCCCCAAATGCGGCTCCGAGAGTCATGACAGACAACATGCTGGAGGCGTCGACGGGTTCGCCGTCGCCCAGCGAGATGGTGACGTCGACCGGCAGGTCGGCCGCGGCGCGCGCGAAGAGCGCTGCGGGTCGTGCGTGGAGCCCGACTCGGGATCCGATTGTCGTGGTTGCGATCGCCATGGTCAGCGTCCTCCCAGTTCCTTGTCGAGCTTGTTTTCCAGTTCGGCGACGAGCGGGGCGTCGGTGCGGCTGTCACCTTCGGCAGCCAGTGCCAGTTCGGCCTCGAGCAGCGCGGCGTCGGGCTCACCAGCGGCCACCGCGACCTCTTCTTCTCGTCCCGGCGTGCGCAGATTCCACTTCTTGATGACGAAGCTGAAAAGGAAGTAGTAGATCACGGCGTAGCCGAGTCCGATCGGGATCAACATCCATGCGTTGGTGGCCTTGCCGAAGTTCAACACGTAGTCGAAGAAGCCTGCGGAGAACGTGAATCCGTCGTGAATCCCCAGCGCATTGACCAAGGCCATCGACGTTCCGGTCAGGAGCGAGTGGATGACGTACAGCGGCCACGCGACGAACATGAAGGAGAATTCGAGCGGCTCGGTGATACCGGTGAGGAAAGCAGTCAGGCCGGTGGAGAGCATGATGCCGCCGACGAGCTTCTTCTGAGAAGGCTTGGCGTTGCGCCAGATTGCGAAGGCTGCAGCGGGGAGGGCGAACATCATGATCGGGAAGAAGCCGGTCATGAACGTGCCGGCAGATGGGTCGCCGGCGAAGAACCGGTTGAGGTCGCCGCGAACGATCTGTCCGCTCGCGTCCTGGTAGTCGCCGATCAGGAACCACACGGCGGAGTTCAAGATGTGATGCAAGCCGGTGGGGATCAGGAGGCGGTTCGCTGCGCCGTAAATGCCGCCGCCCACAACGGTATTGGAAGCAACTGCTTCACCGACCCAGTTCAATCCGGAGTTGAACAACGGGTACACGAATGCCATCAGGACACCGACGACGAGACCTGTGATCGCTGTCAGAATGGGAACGAGCCTGCGCCCGTTGAAGAATCCGAGATAATCGGGAAGCTTCGTTCGATAGAACCGCTGCCACAAGATCGCCGACAGCAAGCCCATCACGATGCCGGCGAGCACACCGTAGTTGATCAGTGATTGATCCCCGTTCGGGTCGGTCTTCCCTTCGAGGACGATGGGCGACATCGCCTTGAACACTCCGTCGATCACCATGTAGCCGACGACGGCCGCCAAGGCAGTCGAGCCGTCGGCCTTCTTGGCCCAGCCGATCGCGATACCGACGGCGAAGATCAGCGGCAGCCACGTGAAGACTGCTTGTCCTGCCGCAGAGATCACTGCAGCAGCACTGTGCATCGAACTGAATCGCCCGAGCAGGTCGTCCTGGCCTAGGCGGAGCAAGATTCCCGCAGCCGGCAGAACGGCGATCGGAAGCATCAAGCTTCGGCCGAGGCGTTGAACCCCGGCGAACACTTTCGATTCCTTCTTCGGGGTGTCTTCGAGAGTCATCAAGGACCTTCTTCGTTCGCCGGGCCGCGTCGCGATCGGCCGCTGGTTCTGGAAATTCGGGTGTCGTGCACGTGCAGGTTTCGTGAAAATGCAGGTCACGGTTCATGCTCGGAAGTGAGGGCAAAACCGTTTTGTCGAAACTGTTGTGGAGCCGGACTTCCAACGGGTACTGTCCGGTCATAACCAGTTGTAGTTTTACCTGGTCGAGGCGAGTTGTCAACACCCAAATGTGACATACGTAACCGGGATAGCCTTGACCAGCAACTAGTCAGCCCACCTGTACGACCGTTCAACGATCACGACCAACCCGACAATCAGGAGCAGCAAATGTCGAAAGCGGAAGCAATCATCAAGGGCCTCGGCGGCGCAGGGAACATCGTCGAGATCGAGGCTTGCATCACCCGCCTGCGTACCGAGGTCAAGGACGGAGCGAAGGTGAACGAGTCCGCCCTCAAGGCTGCCGGCGCACACGGCGTACTCAAGGCCGGAACGGTTGTCCAGGTCATCGTCGGGCCCGAAGCCGACACCCTTGCCGAGGACATCGAGGACATCCTGTGACGGTCGTCCTCGCCCCGCTACCCGGCCGGGTCGTCGCACTCGCGGACGTCCCGGACCCGGTTTTCGCTCAGCAGATGGTCGGCTCGGGCGTCGCGATCGAACCCGCCCGCGGTCAAGGCCCGCTCACGGTCGTGGCGCCGATCAGCGGAAAGATCCTGAAACTTCACCCCCACGCGTTTGTGATCTTCGGCGAGAAGGCCACCGGCGTGCTGGTTCATATCGGCATCGACACGGTCAAGCTCGAAGGCGACGGATTCACGCTCATCGCCGCCGAGGGTGACACCGTCGATGCGGGTGATCCCATTGTCAGCTTCGATCCAGCGCACATCGACACGACCGGCTACTCGGCGATCTGCCCGGTTGTCGTGATGGATTCCAAACCGGACACCGTCGAATCCCCTTCCGTCGGTGGGGACGTCGCCACAGGCGACACCCTGTTCGACTGGTCGGCGTAACGCAAAGGGCGAGCACACCGGAAGGTGTGCTCGCCCTTTCGTTTCGAACGATGGCTATTGGTCTCCGCGCGTTTTGGGCCGCGCCTGGCCCTGCACTTCCATCTGCAACTGGTAGCGGTCGGATCGGTACCAACTGCGAGTGTGTTCGACCGGCGCTATCTCACTGAACGACACTCGATCGAAGTACAGAACCGGCGCGCCTTTACGAGTGCCGAGGAGAGTCGCGATCTCCGTACTGGCACCATCTGCACTGACAGTCTGCTCTGCCCGGTCGATCGGCTTGTCGTACTTGTCAGCGGTCGCCCGGTAGATCGAACCCGTCAAGTCCATGTCGAGTAGACCAGGCAACAGTTCCGGATTGAACCAGCCGTCGTCCACACTCACCGGCTCGCCGTCGGCGAGGCGCAAGCGCTTGACGTGATACCCCTCGGAACCCGGTCTCATATTCAGTGCGGCAGCAGTGCTTTCGGGGACCGGCCCCTGCTCACTGACCAGGACCACTGTGGTGGGGTGATGCCCCTGGGCCCTCATCTCCTCGGTGAACGACGCAAGGTGCAGCTTGGACTGGACAGCGCGGTGCGCGACAAAGGTGCCCTTGCCACGCACACGCACGAGGTGTCCGTCATTGACCAACTGGCCGATGGCCTCGCGAACAGTGATCCGACTGACGCCGTAGTCCTGCATCAGGTTTCGCTCGCTGGTCATCAAGTCGCCAGGCTGGAGTTCTTGGGTGCACTTGCGCAGGAGAATGGTGCGCAACTGCTCATGTTTGGGTATTGCGCTGTCGCGCAAATGAACGGGCATCACAGCGACTGTCCCTCCGAGAAATGAATAGTCGTCTATTCGCCGACGATAACGATCTGAAATCGCGGGCAGGTCCCGACCGGACCGGTCCAATTAACGATACTGGAATTCACGGTAGGAAACTAGCATCAGTCCGGAGTTGTCCGATTTCAACCGTCCAACCGTCGGTAGATGGACCGTATTTCGTCCAAGGCGACGTTCTGCTGAGCCATGTCCAATCCCAGTGCCGCCACCGCCTCACGCAGACGGCGGATATCCAGATCGTCTATCGCCGGTCGAAATTGCACCTTCGGTAGCGCGGGGAGGGCAGCAGCGATTCCGAACCAATTCTCGACGTCTACCGGAACAGTCGACTCGTCCTCCACTCCCCCGATCAACTGCTCCAGGTCGACCCCGCGAAGTCTCAGCAACCTCAGCGGATCGGTGTCGATCCGCTCGGCAGTCAAGAACGCCACGGCCGCAGCGTGTTTGCACGGCCAACCGTCATCGGGGCAGGTGCAGTCGAAACGGAAAGCCGACGGGCCGTCCGGTATCAGTTGGGCAGCAAGCATGTCCGGGACAGTGCCGGACACCAGCGCGGCAAGGCTTCCCGGCACTCGGCGGATCTTGGTGATGATGTCGTCGATATCCGATTGATCAAGAGTGTCGATCGACAGCGTGGAAACGAAAGGTTGAAGTTGGCTGCCCTGAACCTCGGCCGTCACCACTCCCGGTTCGATGTCGAGCGCCAAAACCTGACCCGAACGCGCATACGTTCGCCCGCGCGTGACACGAGGTTTGTCGCCGATCTCTTCGACGACGCGGACAAAAGCCTTGCCCCAGAACGTTCTCCCGAACGCTGGACGAGGCTTGACCGGCGCAGGTGCTCGCCGCCGGGGCCCGGTGTACTCGCTGAAATCGGGGCCTTTACCGCGCGGACTCATTCGCCCACCGCGTCGTCGCCGAGTCGCAACAACTCGTCCAATTGCTCGACGCTCATCTCCGTCACCCAGTTCTCACCGGTCCCGACTGCAAGTTCGGCGAGTTCACTTTTACTCGCGATCATCGTGTCGATTCGCTCTTCCAAAGTTCCGACACACACCATCTTGCGGACCTGCACGTTCTTTCTCTGACCGATGCGGAAGACACGGTCCGTCGCCTGGTTCTCAACCGCCGGGTTCCACCATCTGTCGAGGTGAACCACATGGTTGGCCGCTGTGAGATTCAGACCCGTGCCGCCGGCCTTGAGCGAGAGCACCATGATGGGCGGACCGTCTGCGCCTTGGAATGCCTCGACCATCGCGTCGCGTCCAGCTTTGGACACGCCGCCGTGGAGAAACGGAACCTCGGTGGTGAACCGGTCGGCCAGGTACGGCACCACTAATTCCCCGAACTCACGAAACTGTGTGAACAACAGAACCTTCTCGTCATCGGCCGTGACCGACTCGACGATATCTTCGACCAGGCCAAGTTTTCCCGAACGGTGTTGCCCGCGGCGCATCACCGGCGAACCGTCGCGCAGGAAGTGCGCCGGATGATTGCACACCTGTTTGAGTTTGGTCAGCGCAGACAGGACGGCGCCTTTGCGCTTCATCCCTTCCGTTCCCTTGATCTGCGCCATCATCTCGTCCACCACGGCGCGGTACAACGCCGCCTGTTCCTCACTGAGATTCGCTCGAACCGTCATCTCCAACTTCTCCGGGAGATCCGCGATCACGGAGGGATCGGTCTTGACCCGTCGCAGCACAAAGGGGGACGTGACGGCTCGCAGTCTCGAGACGGCAAGTTGATCTTTTTCCCGCTCGATCGGTACGACAAACCTTTTGCGGAACATCTGCTCCGAGCCGAGTACCCCGCGATTGGCAAAATCGAGGATTGACCGCAGCTCGTCCAGTCGGTTCTCCACCGGCGTTCCGGTCAGAGCAACGCGATGATCCGCGGGGATGCTGCGAGCAGCTCTCGCCTGAGATGTCTTGGCGTTCTTGATGTGTTGAGCCTCGTCGAGCACTACGCGCCGCCAGTCGAGATCCTTGAGGGCCGCGACGTCGCGGGTCATGAGCGCGTAGGTGGTGATCACCAGGTCACTCTCACGAACTGCCTGTTCCAACTCCGCCCCGGTAGCGCGATCCGAACCGTGATGAACGTAGACGCGCAAGCTCGGCACGAATCGCGCCGATTCACGCTGCCAGTTTCCCACAACCGACATCGGGCACACCAAAAGGGTTGCTGTCTTGGACTTCTCGTGCGCAAGTAACGCCAACAGTTGCAGCGTCTTACCCAGACCCATGTCGTCGGCCAGTACCGCGCCGAGCCCGAGAGCACTCATGTACGCCAACCAGTCGAGACCGCGTCGTTGATACGGACGCAAAGTCGCGTTGACCGTCGACGGTACCGCGACCTGCCGCGGAGCTACCGACTGGTCGAGCAGTGCAGAGGCCCATCCGGTTGCCTTCACTTCTTCGACCGGCAGGTCTTTGAGGTCGTCGGCGATCAAATCCTTGATCAGATCGACAATCGCTCGGTCCCCGCTCGAGTGCCGCTGACTGACAAAACGAGCCGCGCGGGCCAGGACGTCTTTGTCCGCCTGAACCCACTCGCCGCGCAACTGGACCAGATCGGACTTCGCATCGACCAGTCGGGTCATTTCCTCGGCGGTGAGCACCTTGTCTCCGAGCGCCAATTCCCAATCGTATTCCAGCAATTGGTCCATACCGACCGTACGATTCTCCGCAACGATCGGAGACGCCGCCGAGGTCACCCGCACACGCAGGGATGGAGACACCACGTTCCAGGCACGCGGAAGCAGCAGCGTGATCCCTCGCTCTCGCAGGACTATCGCGCCGTGTCCGACCAGGTCCATCACGACAGGAGTGGGCAGCAACAGGTCGAGACTGTCCTCGTCGCGCGGCACGTCGCGAAAACGTGGGTAAGCCTTGATCGCCTCTTCGAGTTTGCGGCTGCCGAGCTGGATACGTTTGGGATCTGCCCGGTGCAGTCGAACACGTTCGGGCGCTTCACCTTCGGGACGCAAACACACGTGCAGACGCCACAGCGCATCGTCGTCGGGATCGGAATTGTCGTCGAGTTCAGGCTCGATCAGCCGCAGAACCAGGTCCGGCTCTCCGGCGGTGAACGTCGACCCCCATTCGGCGAGTCCCTCGGCCGCTCGTACCGACACGTCGTCGAAAGCGTCCCCGGACAACACGGCCTGCCACAGCGGGGTCTGCACCACCGGATGCGAGTCACCGAGAACACGACGGACGATCGGGTCCGTGAGTTCGTTCGTGATGTCTTCGATCGTCGCCCTCGGCGAGCCGACTGACCGCTGCACCGGCGGCATGGCCACTACCAATTCGCCGATCCAGGCGCGCTGGCGTTCCCCCACCGACAACTGCCACCGCGGCCACCAACTACCCTCGGCTCGCGTCAGCGCCGGCACCACCCGGCCGGCGCGCACCCAACGGTCGATTCCTCGCGCCACGTGTACGAGAAAGTGCAGGTCTCCCGCAATTCGCTGATCGTCGGCCTTGAACCGCAGCAGGAGAGCGACTGCGTCCGGCGGCGCCAACGCAACAGCTGCGTACTCACTCTGCAAAGGCCCGCCAGGTACGGGCGGCATAGCGACATTCACACGATGACGGAACTTACGATGCAGGACAGCACTGACCGGATCTCGCGGATCGTCGGTTCCGGCACCGTCGTGCCCGTCGACCCACAGTTTGAGCCCCGATCCCGGTGACCAGAGTCCATGCAGCATCCGACCATCCAATCAGGTGCCACCGACACCGCTCTTCGACACCACCCTTCCGGACCGTCCTTCCGATCTGGCTGGGCAATAGGCTGGCAGTCATGACGACGGCATACGGCTTCACCGAGTACGGCGGACCCGACACACAGTCCTACTTCGACGTCACCCTGCCCCCACCGGGTGCCGGCCAACTGCTGGTGTCGGTCCGAGCGGCGGGCGTCAACCCAGCTGACTGGAAAGTTCGCGCGGGTACTCGAAAAGATACTGTCCCGGTGACGCTGCCTGCGGTTCTGGGCCGCGAAGTGTCCGGTGTTGTCATCGGAGTAGGTCCGCGGGTCACCGAGTTCGAGGTCGGCGACGAAGTGTTCGGCGCTACCGCTACCGGCTTCGGCGGCTACGCCGCGTCGACATTGCTCAACGTCTCCTCGGCAGCACACAAGCCGCCGACCGTGTCCTGGGCCGATGCCTCGGTGCTGACGGTTGCGGCGGGAACGGCTTACGACGCTCTCCACGGTCTGGATCTGAAACCCGGGGCAACACTCCTGCTCCTCGGTGCCGGCGGCGGCGTTGGTCGAAGCACGACCGCGATTGCGGTGTCTCGAGGCATCGACGTCATCGGCGTCGCGAGTGAGTCCAAGCGAACCGCGATCGAGGGAGCGGGAGCACGGTGGGTTGCGTCGGGAGACGCCTTCGCAGGCGAAGTGTCCGCGTTGTCCCCAGACGGAGTGGACGCGGTTTTCGACCTGGTCGGCGGGGACACTCTCACTCGCGGCGCTGAGCTCGCCCGACCGGACGCGCCGATCCTGAGCATCGCCGATCCTCTGGCGGCGAGCCGACTCGGCGGCGGCGGTGTCGAACGCCGAAGAACTACAGCAGTATTCACGGAGGTCGCGGCACTCGTGGCCGACGGGACCCTCGACCCGTCCGTGTCCGGCCGTTACCCATTCTCCCGCGCTGGGGAAGCGCTCGCTGCAGTCGAAGACGGCCATGCAGCCGGCAAAGTGGTGATCGAGTTCGGCTGATTTCTGTCGGCCCCCGATGGTTCAATCACGGTCTACGACGGGCGGCGTTGAATCACCGTCTACGACGGACGGGGGCACAGGTGGTTGCACGGTTATCTGCGATCCTGTCGACGCTCGCGCTCGTATGTCTCGTCGCGTCCTGCGGATGGTTCGGGGACGAGCGTCTCGATTCGGCCCCGGGCAGCCCGACACGATCGGAGCTCGAATCGCTGCTGTCCCGGACCGCGATTGTCGACAACCGACCACATCCGGGTGGATACGAGCGCGGCTGCGGTAACGGCGAGGCTTGCGTCTTCGGCCCCGCTTGGTCCGACGACCAGGACGCACCTGGTGGCCACGACGGGTGCGATACCCGCAACAACGTTCTGGCCCATGATCTCTCGGACGTGGTGTTCAAACCGGGAACACGTGACTGCGTCGTACTGTCGGGCGCGATGACCGACCCGTACTCCGGTGATCGCATCGAATTCGAACGCAGCCAGGCCAAGTCCGTCCAGATCGACCACGTCTTCCCACTCGCCGCGGCCTGGGACTTCGGCGCGAACTCCTGGACGCCCGCGCTTCGGATGAGGTTCGCGAACGACACGTCACTGAACCTGTTGGCCGTCAACGGCCCCGACAACCAGTCGAAAGGCGACAGCACGCCCAGTGAGTGGTTGCCGCCCAATCCTGCATACCGATGCTTTTACGCCGGCAAGTACTTGACCGTCGCGATTTCCTACGGCTTACCGGTCAGCCGGGCGGATCACTCGGCGTTGACAGAACTCGCCACTCGCTGTTGAGCTACCGGCCGTCCTTCACCACTCGACCGCTCTGAATGACGAGTGCGATGCGCTCACGATCGGCGAAGATGGACGGATCCGTCAACGGATTGCCGCGGAACGCAACGAGGTCGGCGAACTTGCCGACTTCGATGGTGCCGACCTCGTCGGCGATACCGAGAATGTCGGCGTTGATCCGGGTAGCGGAAACCAATGCGTCCATCGGGGTTTCGACCTTGGCGCGCAGGACTAGCTCCATTCCCCGGCCCGTTTGATCGGTACCGATGAGGTCCGATCCCAATCCCACTCTGACGCCGGCATTTCGAGCAGCAAGAAGCCCGTCGATCTGACCCTGCATCATCTGACCGATCCGAGCCGAAATCGATTCGGGTAGACCTGCTGACGCCGCGCTGTCCGAGAGTGCCTGCACCACAGCCAACGTCGGCACCAACGCGACGTCGTGCTCGGCCATCAACTTGGCAGTCTCGTCGTCGATACCTGAGCCGTGCTCGACGCATTTCGCGCCGGCAGTTACAGCGTTTCGGATTCCCTCGTTGTTGTGAGCATGCACCGTGACATAGGTACCGCGCGCATTGGCTTCCTCGACGGCAACTTCGATCTCGTCGACCGTGAACTGGGTATCGGTGAGCTTGTCATGAGTCGATACCACTCCCCCGGTAACACACAGTTTGAGGAAGTCCGCACCCCTGCGGAACGTCTCGCGAACGTTCTTTCGCATTTCGTGCGGACCGTCGGAAAGCAGAGACATACAACGTAATCCGGGGATGTCATGATCGGACCAGTCCGAAGTCGGCTCCCACTCGGCCGCCAGGTGTCCGTGTCCACCTGTCTGGCACTGGATCGGGCCGCACTGAATGATCCGCGGACCCGGAATCTTGCCCGAGGCGACAACTCCGGCGAGTCCACCGTCGATTCCGCCGCAGTCACGAACAGTGGTGAATCCTCCGTCGAGGGTCGATGCGCAGGTCGCGAACATGTCTGCAGCGAGCTCGGCTACCGAGATCTGACGCCGCAGACTCGGTGCGAGATCGCTCGATCCACCGAGATGAACGTGTGCGTCGATGAGGCCGGGCGTGATTGTCAGCCCGGTGCAGTCCAGCACCTCCGCCCCCGCGGGCGGCGTTCCACCGAGTGCACTGATGCGGCCATCTTCCACGGCAACAGCGCAGTTCTCGATCGGGTCGGCGCCCGTGCCGTCGATGATCGTTGCACCGGTCAGCCATACGACAGACATATTGAATGTTCCTCCGACGTGTACCGATCGCCGGAAGATTCCGCCGACATACCGAATAGGGTTCGGTTAGTATGATGCATACCGGCTCCCGAAATCAAGGAGTTCTCATCAATCGATCAAGTCCGAGATTGCCGACGAATCCCTCACCAGGAGAATCGATGCCGCGTCCCACTCAGCCGATACTGTCCACGCGAAACATCACCGACGCGGCTCTGGATGCTGTCGACGCAACCGGCGACTTCACCATGCCCGGGATCGCCAAGCAACTGAACGTGACTCCGTCTTCGCTCTACACACATATTTCGGGTCGATCCGAGATCGTCGAACTCATGCGCATCCGCGTGATGTCGTCGATCTCTGTCCCCCACCCACCCGCAGGATGGAGCGAACGGATCAGCGCGTGGGGGTGGGCATATCGCCGAGCTGCCGTCGAACATTGGCGCCTCATCCCGCTACTCATGACACGCAGCGTCCGCACCGAGGTGACTTTTGATATTGATACTGCACTCGTTCAAGCATTTTCGGACGGGGGTTTCGATTCGACCGATACGCGTCACGCAATTTCCACGCTGGACAGTCTGGTTCTCGGATCCGTCGTGAAACTCTCGACGCCGGATGTCGCGTGGACTCAATCCTCCAACGCGAGCGAGGTCACGCGTGAGGCCGCGAACCCACTGCGAACCGACGACACCTTCGACTTCGGCCTGCGAACGCTGATCGCTGGATGGATGGCCCAGTGCGTCGTCCGCCTGTATACCGAATCCCATTCGGATCTACCTGTCACTTCACGGTGAACGACCTCGTATGCCATCCAGTGGCTCCACCGGGAATCGGCGGAGTGCGCTCTTCCACCTGAACGCTCCCGTCCAAATCCGTCGCTCTGACCTGCACGGTGTGCAAACCTGAGCCTGCATCCCACATCCACGACCATTGACGCCAGGTGTCGATCGAGTACTCCTGCGCCAGTGTCGCCGGTTGCCATTCGCCGTTGTCGACGCGAACCTCGACCTTCTCGATCCCGCGATGCTGCGCCCAGGCCGTTCCCGCCACCAGCACCTGGCCCGGCTCGATCGGCGCCAAAGCTGCCGGCACCTCGATACGCGACGACGTCTTGATCGGTGCCTGCGCACCCCAACCGCGCTGGGTCCAATAGGCCTCAACCTTGTCGAAACGCGTCAGTTCCCACTCCGTCACCCACTTGGTGGCGGAGACGAAACCGTATAGGCCGGGAACTACTTGCCGAACGGGATAGCCGTGCTCGAACGGCAACGGCTCACCGTTCATCGCCACGGCGAGAATCGCGTCACGGCCGTCGGTGACTATCTCGACCGGGGTGCCGACTGTGAAGCCGTCGACGCTGGTCGACAGGAGCATGTCGGCGTCGGGATGGACACCGACTTCGTCGAGCAGGTCCTTCATGGGATAACCGATCCACTTCGCGTTCCCGGCCAGAACGCCGCCCACCTCGTTGGAAACACACGTCAGCGTGATGACCCGTTCGATGGGCGTTCGCGCCACCAGATCGTCGAACGACAACGTCATCTCGCGGTCCACCATTCCGTGAATCCGCAGTTCCCACGAATCCGTCGTCAATTGCGGAACGAGGAGTGCAGTGTCGATTCGATAGAAGTCGTCGTTGGGCGTGATGTACGTCGACGCACCCGCAATCGCGATGTCCGCACCCGCCGGAATCGGCGGCGCCGGGTCAGCGGCAGTGGGTACGACAAAGTCTTCACGATTCGCTACTGCTCCGGCGATTCTCTGCCCCACGAACTTCCCGGCGGCACCCGCTGCCGCAGCCACTGCCAACGCCGCACCTGCCAGCAGAAGAAACTGACGACGAGGCAACCACGAGTCGGCGACGCCAGGCGAGAGCGGCACCTCGAGTTGCGTGATCAGCAACCGCAAGGTTGCGACGCCCGCCACCACACCGACCAGCGTCGGGAACACGTACATCGCATCGGCAGTCGGGCGCTGCATCGCCGCATACACACCAACCGCGCCCAGAAGAACGAGGATGACACTGCCGATCGGGCGGCGTCGCCGTTCCAACAGCCCGGCTACCGCACCGAGCAGAACGATCAATATCGACATTCCGATGAACAGCGCCGGCTTGTCGTTGGTGCCGAAGGTGTCGATCGCGAACTCGCGAGCCCACGCCGGGGTTCGGTCGACGGTGGTCGCGCCAACTGCGTAGAAGGGCGACGCGTCCGGGTTGATCGGCAGCGCCACCAGTTCACCGACGCCCAGGACGACAGCCGCGGCCAACACTCCGGAGATCGCGTGAGCAGCCCATCTACGACGCGGTGGACGAGATTCGGTGCTCGGGTGCTCGTCGATGTTCTGTGTGACCATGTCGTCTCGGCTCTGTCGGTGCGAGTGGTGCTTCGATCGGATACCCGACATTCGGCGCTGCGGGACATCCGGATGGGTGCACTCCTCCATCAAGAACTACGCCGAACTCGCGATTAGAGTGGGAACGATGACCGTCGACCTCAACAAGGACACGCTCCTGTGCATGTCGCTCTCCGGGCGACCGAGCAACATCGGCACCAGGTTTCACAATTACCTCTACGAGGAATTGGGCCTGAACTTCGTCTACAAAGCCTTCACCACCGAAGACGTACCCGCCGCGATCGCCGGCATACGAGCACTCGGGATTCGAGGCTGCGGGGTGTCGATGCCGTTCAAGGAACAGGTCATCGAGCACATCGACGTCATGCACGATTCGGCCAGCGCCATCGACTCCGTGAACACGATCGTCAACGAGTCCGGAGTGCTGCACGCCTACAACACCGACTATCAGGCGGTGGCCGATCTACTGCGTGACAACGACGTCGACACGAGCCTGTCCGTCGCTGTCGCCGGCAGCGGTGGCATGGCAAAAGCAGTCGTCGCTGCGGTGCGCGACACCGGATTCACCGACGTCACCGTGATCGCCCGCAACCAGCAAGTGGGGTCGTCGCTCGCGAAGCAGTACGGCTTCGACTGGCAGGCCGAACTCGGTGAGCTTCGTCCCCGTGTACTGATCAACGCCACTCCGATCGGTATGTCCGGCGGCGCAGAGGCAGATGCATTGTCGTTCCCCGAACTAGCAGTGCGCGCCGCCGATGTCGTCTTCGACGTCGTCGCGATGCCTGCGAACACGCCACTGATCGCGTTGGCGACCGAACTCGGCAAGACGGCGATCACGGGAGCGTCGGTCATTGCCCTTCAGGCCGCCGAGCAGTTCGTGCTCTACACCGGCGTGCGTCCGAGCGCGGAGCAGATCCAGCGAGCGTCGGAATACTCACGGGCGTAGGAACCACGTCGCCGTGAACGAGACCGGGGAGACTCCACCTCAACAACTCGCGCGGAACTTCAACGAGTTGTTGCAAGAACTGCGCGTCGCGCTCTCTGGTGTGCAGATCCTGTTTGCCTTCTTGCTGGCTGTGGCATTCACCGAACGCTACGAGGAAGCGTCGGCGTACATCCGCGGCATCCACTTGGTGACGGTGATACTTGTTGCCATCTCGTTCGGGTTCCTGATGGCACCCGCGGTCTGGCATCGCATGCTCTTCCGCCGTGGGCACCGCGAGAACATATTGCCCGTCGCCAACCGATTCGCCCTGTGCGGCATAGCCTTTCTCGCCGCCTCCATGACCGGCACGGTCCTGTTGATCGCCGAGGTCGCCGTCGGCGGAGTTGCTGCGAAGGTCTTGGCAGCGTGCGCCGCGATCATGTTCACGGCACTGTGGTTTCTCGTGCCGTCATTCATCGATCGCACCAAGAGCTGACTCAGGCTCCGGTGTCGACGGCGCGAGTGCTGTCGTTCGACCACTGTGACCACGAGCCCGGGAACAGCGTCGCGTCGTAACCGGCGATCGCGAGTGCCGCAATCTCATGCGCTGCAGTTACTCCGGATCCGCAGTACACCGCGACACTGTCTCCGGCGCCCAGTCCGGCGAACCGCTCACGCAGGCGGGTCGCGTCCAGGAACCGACCGTCGCCGGTGATGTTCTCCGCGGTCGGCGCGCTCACCGCACCGGGGATGTGCCCTGCGACGGGATCCATCGGCTCGACCTCGCCGCGGTACCGCTCCCCCGCTCGGGCGTCGAGAAGCACGCCGCCCGCACGCGTCCAGTCGCCGACGCCGTCAATGTCGACAGTCGGCATGTTGCCGCCGGTGAAAGTCACATTGCCCGGAGTGACCGACTCACCGATACCGGCCGCCAACGGCAGTCCCGCGGACTCCCAGGCCTGTAGCCCGCCGTCGAGCAGTCGGACATCCGAGAGCCCGGCCCACCGCAGCAGCCACCAACCACGGGCAGCGGCCGTGTTGCCGGTGGCGTCGTAAAGCACCACCGAATCACCGTCGTCGATTCCCCAACGACGCGCAGCGTCCTGCAGGTCTTCGAGACTCGGCAGCGGATGCCTTCCCGTGCCCGGCGACGACGGCGAGGCAAGTTCCTCGTCGAGGTTCACGAATACCGCGCCGGGAATATGGCCGTCGCGAAAATGCTGCTCGCCGTTCGAATCACCCAGCGCCCATCGGACATCGAGCAATCGCGGCGCAGCGCCGGCCTCGATGAGAGCGGACAGTTCTTCGACGTCGATCAGCACGGGAAGTGTCATGAACCCATCCTGACACGACCACTCATGCAACCCCGAAGAAGGCACCGAGACCCACCAACAACACTCCCGTCACCACGTCGATTCGCTTGCCGACGCCAGGACGACGCAGCTTCTTGCCGGCTCCGGCCGCCAACACCACCACGATCGCCCACCACAGTGCCGCGGCGACCACCGTCGCGCCCGCCAACATCAACGTGCGCAGCCCTGCGCCTTCACCCGGCTCGATGAATTGCGGGAGTAGCCCGAGAAAGAACAACAGCGCCTTCGGGTTCAGCAGGTTCGAGAGGAAGCCGTAGCGAAATGCCGTGGTGACCGCGATCGGTTCTTTCGCTGCCGGAATTCCCTCGTCCGAGGCTCGGGCTTTGAAAGCACTTCGAATCGCGGAGATGCCGAGCCAGGTCAGATATGCCGCCCCGGCGTATGTGAGCGCAGAGAGCAACTGTGGCCGTGTCGCCACAAGTGCGGAGAGACCAAGTGACGCGGCAGCGGTGTGAACGAAGAGCCCGGAAATCACACCGGCGGCCACCACCGCGCCGGTCCGACGATCTGCCAGAGAATGACGCAGGATCAGGACAAAATCCGGTCCCGGCGTGAACAGGACGATGGATAGCAGGGAGCCGAAAGCGAGCCATTGACCGACACTCATCCGAAATACCTCACACCCGAGCTGATTCGAGACACATGTTCATGCCAGGAGTGTGCAACTGGATCCGGGAAGTTCAAAACGACTCCGGATATAGTTCGGCAGATGACGAAGAATGAGCCTCTGGATCCGGTGGACTGGAAGATTTTGGCCGAATTGCAGAACGACGCGTCGATCACCAACAAGGTGTTGGCCGATCGAGTCGGCTTGGCGACTTCCTCGTGCCACGAGCGCGTACGACGCCTACGTGCCAACGGAACGATCAGCGGTATCCACGCGGTTGTCGATCCGGCAGCCGTTGGCCGGTCGATGCAGGCGATCATCGCCGTTCAACTGCGACCACACCGCCGCGACCTCGTCGACCGGTTCACCGCCGACGCCCTAGCACTGCCGGAAACGCTTGCGCTCTTCAACGTCTCGGGGCCTGAGGATTTCTTCCTCCACGTCGCGGTCCGTGACAGTGCTCATCTACAGCGAGTATTGATCGACCACCTCGCCGCACATCCCGAGGTCTGGCACGCCCAAACGCACCTCATCTACGGCAAAGCGGTCACCTCACCCATCCGACCGGACAGGTAAATCGGGTCTGGGGCGGGTCGGGCAGAATCACTGACCATGTCGGACTCCACAGATACCACCGAACCGGAAGCCGTTCGCAGCAACTCGCAACCGATGAGCGCAGGCATCGTCACGGCCCTCGTCGGCTTCACCAGTTCGTTCGCGGTGGTGCTCACCGGCCTCGCGGCTGTCGGTGCGGACGCGACCGAGGCGGCGTCCGGACTGCTGGTTCTGTGTGTGACCCAAGCGTTGGGAATGCTCTGGCTCTCACGCCGGTATCGGATGCCGATCACCCTGGCCTGGTCGACGCCCGGTGCCGCTCTGCTCGCCGGCGCCGGAGCGGTCGAGGGTGGGTGGCCGGCCGCGGTCGGAGCATTCATCGTCGTCGGAATCGCGATCGTGCTGACCGGACTGTGGCCGACGCTCGGAAGGATCATCTCGGCAATCCCGACGCCCCTCGCGCAAGCGATGCTCGCCGGGGTTCTGATGCCGTTGTGCCTGGCGCCGATCATCGCCGTCCGGGACGCACCGGCAGCGGTCGCGCCCGTCATCCTGGTTTGGCTTGCCGCGCAGCGCTTCTCCAAGCGATGGGCGGTTCCGCTCGCGTTTCTCACAGCAGCGGTCGTGATCGGGATCAGCCTCGTCACGTCGGATCGAGTACTCGACGCCGGCGCCATGATTCCCCGCATCGATCTCACCGCGCCGTCGTGGACCTGGCAGGCAATGATCGGCATTGCGATTCCCCTCTACATCGTCACGATGGCTTCGCAGAACATTCCCGGTGTGGCCGTGATGAATTCGTTCGGCTACACCGTTCCCTGGCGGCCGTCGATGATCGTGACGGGTATCGGCACCATCGTCGGCGCACCGGCCGGTGGCCATGCGATCAACCTCGCGGCGATCAGCGCGGCCCTGGCCGCCGCCCCCACCGCACATCCGGATCCCAAACGTCGATGGATCGCTGCCTTCACCGCAGGCTGGGCGTATCTCGTTCTCGCTGCCGGCGCGGCCGCGGTGGCCGCTCTGGTAGCCGCCGCACCGGCCGGAGTCGTGGAAACTGTTGCCGGACTGGCGCTCCTGGCAACGCTTGCCGGCGCCCTCACGTCGGCGCTGAGCGAGGCGAGTGAACGTGAAGGCGCCGTGGTCACGTTTCTGATCGCCGCATCCGGGGTCAGTATCCTGGGAATCGGTTCGGCATTCTGGGCACTGTTGGTGGGGCTGATCGTGCGTGCAGTCCTACAGGGCACCACCCTGCCCTCACTCTCGCGAAAGTCCTCACTACAGTCGAAGCCGTGAGCACAGCGCAGACGCCCCCGTCGATCAGCGAGTTTCCCGTTCTCTGGCCCGTCCCGACGCGGTGGGACGACAACGATCACTACGGCCACGTCAACAACGTGACCTACTACTCGTACTTCGACACCGCGGTCAACGCCTGGCTGATGTCTTCCACTGGAACCGACATCCGCAATCTGCCTGCCATCGGCGTCGTCGCCGAGACGTCGTGCCGGTACCTGAGCGAACTGTCGTTCCCCGAGCAGTTGCAGGTGGGTATCTCCGTCGAGAAGCTGGGCACCAAGAGCATCGTCTACGCCCTGGCGATATTCCACGAGGTCGAAAACGGCCATTGGGAACCTGCCGCGACTGGTCGCTTCGTGCACGTCTACGTCGATGCCGACACCCGTAAGCCGGTGGAGATCCCGGCTGCGATCAGATCAGCAGCCGGGACCTTGACCGAAAACTAGCTCAGGCCGAGCTGATCTGCCGTCAAGACGGCGCGTGCAACGATTCCGTCGATCAGCGCGACCGTCGGGCCGCCGTGCTCGGCTTTGTTCCGCGGATCGTCGAGAATGCGTCGCAGCACGCCCTCGGCGATGATCGAGAGCTTCCACAGAGCGAGTACGTGCCAATATCCGACCGCTGACACGTCGCGGCCAGTCGCCTCGACGTAGGCAGCGACCAGCTCGTCGCGGTTCGGGAAGCCTTCCAGCGTGGACGCCATGAACGGACCGGCAACTTTGTCACCGGCTTCCGGCCAGTACGCGAGTAGCGCACCGAGATCCGCGAGCGGCTCCCCCAACGTGCACAGCTCCCAGTCGACGACGGCAACGATGCGCCCCTCGACCGGGTCGGTGATGACGTTGTTGAGGTGGAAGTCGCCGTGAACCAAGGTCACTTCGTTCTGTTCCGGAATGTTTCGGTGCAGAATCTCGGCCAACCTGTCGACGTCAGGAACATCGCGGGTCTTCGACTTCTCCCACTGCGCCGACCACCGTTTGAGCTGACGCTCGGCAAAGGGCTTGCGGCTGGCCAGATCGTCGAGGCCGGTCTCTTCCAGGTCAACCCCGTGGATGCTTGCGAGGGTTTTCGGCATCGCCAATCCAACCGCGCGACGCTCGTCCTCGGTCAACTTCTGAGCCACTGGAACGCCGTCGATCACAACGCCGTCGATGTAGCTCATGAGGACCAGCGGAGCGTCCGTGATCTCCGGATCTTCCGTGATGCCGAGGATCTTCGGAACCGGCACTTTGGTTCCCTGGAGCGAGGACAGGATGCGGTGCTCGCGAACGACGTCGTGCGCGGACGCCAACAACGTGCCGAGTGGAGGTCTGCGCAGTACCCACCGTCCTCCGCCCGCATCCGTCACGGAGTAGGTCAGGTTCGATTGCCCGTTACCGATCCTCTCGAAAGTCAGTGGTGTCGTGGCGCCGACCCCCAGTTCGGCGATCCACGCGGAAACAGCTTCTTCGTTCAAACCGACTGCAGTCACCGCACCGATGCTAGCGGTTGAATTCCGATCGGTTGGCCGTACCGACACGTTTGTTACTCGCCAGTTCGCAGTTCAGGTCTTGATACGGCAGTGAAAATACTTGCGGATTTCCCAATCAGGGGGATCCTGATGGTAGAGCGACAACTGCATACAACACATCGGGATTGTGCGGCGTACTCACGAGGCGCGCCGGGCATGAGCAGAAACCGAGGTGAGCGAAGATGATCGACAACCTCGATTATCCGGTCCAACTCATCCAACCGAACGGCGCACGAGTGTGCCGTCCCGAATTCGACCGTCTGATAACAGACATCGGGCCTGACGAACTGCTGTCGTTGTATCGCGATCTCGTCGTGAGTCGCCGAATCGACACCGAAGCTGTTGCCCTGCAGCGTCAAGGCGAAATAGGTTTGTGGGCTCCGATGCTGGGCCAAGAAGCCGCCCAGGTCGGTTCCGCGAGAGCGCTCGCCCCAGACGACTTCGCGTTCACCAGCTACCGCGAACATGCCGTCGCGTACTGCCGGGGAGTTCCCCCCGAATTGCTGACCACCATGTGGCGAGGAATCTCCCATTCCGGTTGGGTTCCAGAACAATTCAACGTCACCAATCCGGCGATCGTCGTCGGCTCCCAAGGGCTGCACGCCACCGGATACGCACTCGGCGCACACCTGGACGGCGCCGAGATCGCAACGATCGCGTACTTCGGCGACGGCGCCACAAGTCAGGGCGACATCGCCGAGGCGATGGGATTTGCCGCCAGTTTCCGTGTCGGCGTTGTCTTCTTCTGCCAGAACAACCAGTGGGCCATCAGTGAACCGGTATCCCTCCAGTCACGCACGCCCATCTCACATCGGGCGATCGGTTACGGCATCCCCGCGATCCGCGTCGACGGCAACGACGTCCTCGCCGTTCTCGCAGTCACGCGCTCGGCGCTCAATCGCGCACGCGAAGGCAGCGGCCCGACGTTCATCGAGGCGATCACCTGCCGAATGGGCCCGCACACGACGTCCGACGATCCGAGCAGGTACCGCGCCGATACCGACATGTCGGAGTGGAGAAGCCGCGATCCGCTCGAGCGAATGCGTCTGTTCCTCGGCCGTCGCGATCTTCTCGGAGAAAACGAACTCAGCACCATCGCGGCGGCGGCCGACGACGTCGCAGCTGGACTGCGACGCGCAACCATCGCGCTCGCCGATCCACCCCCGTCAGCGCTCTTCGATCACGTCTACGCCGAGGCACACCCACTGATCGACGTTGAACGCGAAGAGCACCGCGCGTATCTCCGCAGCATGGAAGGGGCTTCGTCGTGACCGTCATGAATCTGGTGGCAGCGCTCAACACCGGCCTGCGACGCGCACTCGAAGACGATCGTCGCGTTGTCATCATGGGAGAGGACGTGGGCCGTCTCGGCGGTGTATTCCGGGTTACCGATGCCCTGCAGAAGGACTTCGGCAATACTCGGGTGATCGACATGCCCCTCGCCGAATCAGGGATCGTGGGAACAGCTTTCGGTCTTGCCTTGCGCGGATATCGGCCTGTCTGCGAGATCCAGTTCGACGGGTTTGTCTACCCGGCTTTCGATCAGATCGTCTCGCAGGTGGCCAAGATCCAGTACCGCACCCGAGGCGCTGCCTCTGCGCCACTGACGATTCGTATTCCCAGTGGCGGCGGAATCGGTGCGGTGGAACATCATTCGGAGTCGCCGGAAGCGTACTTCGCTCACACCGCGGGACTGCGGGTGGTGTACCCGAGCAATCCGATCGACGGTTTTCACATGATCCGCCAATCCATTGCGGCCGACGACCCGGTGATATTCCTCGAACCCAAACGGCGCTACTGGGATACCGCCGACGTGAATACCGATGCCGCGCCTGAGCTTCCGCTCCACCGTGCCCGCGTCGCTCGCCCTGGAGACGACGCGACAGTAGTTGCGTACGGATCCATGGTCGCCACCGCGCTCGACGCCGCGCGGATCGCCGAAGAAGAAGGCCACGATCTGGAGGTCGTGGATCTGCGTTCACTCTCCCCCATCGACTTCGACACGATCGAGGCGTCAGTGAACAAGACAGGACGGCTGGTCGTCGTCCACGAGGCGCCGAAGTTTCTCGGCGTCGGCGCCGAAATCGCAGCACACGTCGCGGAACACTGCTTCTATCAGCTCGAGTCACCGATCCTGCGGGTCACCGGATTCGACATCCCCTACCCGCCCGCCAAGCTCGAGCGATTTCACCTTCCGGACGCCGACCGGATCCTCGCAGCACTCGACCGGACGCTGGCAGCATGAGTACCGGGCACGAATTCCGGTTGCCGGATCTCGGCGAGGGCCTGACGTCCGCCGATCTGGTCGAGTGGACGGTCGGCGTCGGCGACACGGTGGAACTCAATCAAGTTCTCGCCCAGGTAGAGACAGCCAAAGCTCTTGTGGAACTGCCGTCGCCCTACGTCGGCGTTGTCAGAGAACTCCTCGTCGAACCTGGCTCTACCGTCCCGGTCGGCACTCCGATCATCCGAATCGAGGAGCCTGCAGATTCACCGTCTCCAAGTGATTCACAGTCTCCGAGTGTGCTTGTCGGATACGGACCCGCGGCCGAGAGACCGAGCCGACGACGGAGCAGGATCACACCATACTCGCAATTCGCGGCGAGTACCGAGCGTCGGCCCGCAACACCCTCGGCGCGGCGCGCGGCCCGCGAAGCCGGCATCGATCTGAGCGAAATCACCGGAAGCGGATTCGACGGTGCCGTCACGGCAGCGGACGTCGCAGACGCGCTTCGTTTGAAGGCCGCGTCGAATGAAGCTCCGCGGCCGGCCGAATCCGGTATGCAGAAACAGCCGGTCTCGTCCGGCATGCGGAAACAGATGGCGTCGGCGATGGTCGCCAGTACCCGTGCCCCTCAGGCCAGCGTCTTCCTCACCGCCGATGTCACGCCTTCGATGGAACTACTCGGCAGGCTCCGTCCCTCGGACGCATTCACCGGGCTTTCTCTCACTCCGCTGACTCTCGCGGCCAAGGCCTTGGTTACGGCGATCTCGTCGCACCCGATGGTGAACGCGCATTGGGACGAGGCCCGCGGCGACGCCGTCATCGACGATCACGTGAATCTCGGCATCGCCGTCGCCTCCGAACGTGGACTGTCCGTGCCCAACATCAAAAGCGCCGAGACGCTGAGCCTGGTCCAACTTGCACGCGCGGTGACCGAACTGACCGTCGCTGCCCGCGCGGGAGTGACCGATGTCCATCACCTGACCGGTGGCACCGTCACGATCACCAATGTCGGAGTCTTCGGCGTCGACGGGGGCATTCCGCTCCTCAATCCGGGAGAAGCCGTCATCCTTTGCCTGGGCACAGTGAGCGAGCGTCCCTGGGTAATTGAGCGCAAGATCGAAGCGCGGAGCGTCGCGACACTGACGTTGACGTTCGACCACCGGATACTCGATGGTGAGCAGGCCGCGAGATTCCTCTCATTTGTCGCACAGATGCTCGCGGGCCCGGACCTGTTGCTGTCTCACCTGTAAAAAGGAACGAGTGAGCGTCAACCCCACCGACCGAGTAGTCCCCACCTCCGCCCTGGTACGCGCCCGGGCCGGCATCTTCGGCATCTTCGGCATCAACGGATTTCTGCTCGCGATGTGGGTCGTCCACATTCCGTCCATCGAACACCGTGTGGGAATCAGTCACTCGACGCTCGGCTCACTGCTTCTCCTTCTTGCTGTCGGAGCCATTGCCGGTATGCAATTGAGCGGTCCGCTCGCCGATCGATACGGCAGCAGGCGCATGGTCATCCTGGCGGGTAGCGGGCTGGCATTCGCCACTCTCGGCCCGGGATTTGCCACGAACACCTGGCAACTGGGCGCTGCACTTGTTGTATTCGGCTTCGCGAACGGCGCGTTGGACGTGTCGATGAACTCGCAGGCTGTCGAGGCCGAACAGTTGTACCGGCGCCCGATCATGGCGGCCTTTCACGGCATGTTCTCGGTCGGCGGCGTATTAGGGTCCGTCATCGGATTCGGCACTCTCGCACTGGATCTTCCGCCGTACGTCACGCTCAGCATCGCGTCGGCAATCGGCTTGCTCGCGGTCTGGTTGTGCTCGCGACCCCTGCTCCCTCACGTCGACGTGCATGCCGAAACCGCGTCGACTACCGGAAAGACACACGGCAGATTCTCGGCTCGCGTACTTGCCCTCGGAACCCTCGCCTTTGTTCTGATGCTGGCCGAGGGAGTGGCAAACGACTGGAGCGCACTGCAGGTCAAGGAAGATCTGGGTGTCTCGAATGCCGTTGCTGCACTGTCGTTCGGTGCATTCTCCGCCATGATGACCGTCGGCCGATTCACCGCGGATCGGATCAGCGCGGCAGTCGGCCCGGTGGCAGTGGTTCGCTACGGTGCGTTGCTCTCGTCCATCGGAATGCTGACCGTCGTGGTGTCGGGCTGGCTACCACTGACGTTGCTCGGTTGGGCCCTGTTCGGCGCCGGCCTGTCGGGATGCATTCCGCAGATCTTCACCACGGCGGGAAATCTGGGCTCAGGTTCGGCCGGCACCAACATGTCTCGCGTCGTCGGCATGGGATACATCGGATTCCTCGCCGGTCCGGCAACCATCGGCTGGGTCACCACGCTTGTGCCTCTCACCACAGCAATGTTGATCCCGTTTGCATGCGTCCTGGTCGCAGCGGCTTGTGCGGGTGTCGTTCGGCGCGATTCTCCGACCGCCTACAGACCTCACAGCTGATCCTCACGATCGGCACAGACTCAACAGGGATGCTGGTACTCGTGACCGTCTCGACCTCCACCCAGCACCCCGCTCCCTCCACAACCACTCGCTTCCTCGTCCTTGCTGCGATCGCCGTCGTAGCGCTGGGCGTCTTGTATTTCGTGCGACCCACCTCGCCTGGGGTGAGCGTCCCCGAACAGGTGCGCGCACTTGCCGAGTGGACGGTAGGCCGATTCGACGTCACCGCTGTACTCGCAGCCACTACTGCTCTGGCCGTCGTCTCGATGGTCCGCGGACTGCCATACGGCATCGGCGCGATCCTGCTCCTCGGAATGGGCGCCAATCTCACCAACGCGGCGTTCGGCTCCTGGCTCCCCGATGTGCCCCAGGACCTGTTGCCCAGCGGTCACGTGGCAGCGGCGACCGCGCTGTACTGCTCGGCGATCTTGATCTCCGCCCCGCAGTGGCGTCCGGTGGTCGCCGGTCTCGGATTCGTGGGGGTTGCTGCGATCGGTGCCAGCGCACTGGCCGCCGAGTTGAGCGGCCTTTTCGGAGTGATAGCTGGCGTTCTGATCGCTCTGGTATGGGCCTGTGCTGCAGCCATTTTGATGGCACGATCGCCCATCGCCGCGAAACGTGAAGCGCTACGCCCGGATACGGCTGCAATCGCGTTCTCCCGGCACCGGAGCATCCGACTTTAGTCCTAAATCTTTGTGATTCAGAGATTCTCGCCGCTAAGCCCTCCCGCGACGGCGGGGCATGACGTATGTTCTGAAATGTCCGAATCAAGTAGTTCCACAGCGAAGGAGTCTTTACCGTGAGCCTCGAAGATCTGAACCCGCTCGAACTGATCCAGAAGTTGATCGAACTACTTTCCGGCTTCTCTTCCGACCCCGAAACCCCCGAGGTCCCGTAAAACGTCGCCAGAGGCGCCTGTTCCGAGTTTCGTCTCGGACCAGGCGCCTTTGTCGTTTCAAGAAGTCGTTTCAGCACAAGAAGCCGTTTCAGCACAGGGACACGAAAAAGGCGCCCACTCGTGGTTACGAGTGGACGCCCCTTCCGAGCTCGAGCGCTACAGCGCCTTGAGTTCCTCGGTTACTTCGGAGACCGACTTCTTGGCATCACCGAAGAGCATCGAGGTGCCCTCGGCGAAGAAGAGCGGGTTCTCGATACCGGCGAAACCGGAGTTCATCGAACGCTTGAGCACGATGACCGACTTCGACTGGTCGACGTTGAGGATCGGCATTCCGTGAATCGGTGAGCTCGGATCGTTGCGCGCCGCCGGGTTGGTGACGTCGTTCGCGCCGATCACCAAGGTGACATCGGTACGAGAGAACTCGTCGTTGATGTCGTCCATTTCCTTCATCGCGTCGTACGAGACATCCGCCTCTGCGAGAAGAACGTTCATGTGACCAGGCATACGGCCGGCGACCGGGTGAATGGCGTACTTGACCTCGACGCCCTTCGACTCGAGCAATTTCGCCATGTCCTTGACCGCGTGCTGAGCCTGCGCGACGGCAAGTCCGTATCCGGGTACGACGATGACCTGGTTGGCGTAGGCCATCTGGATAGCCGCGTCGGCGGCCGAGGTCGCCTTTGCCGTGCGCACGACGCCGTCGGAGGACGGCGCTTCGCCGCCGCCACCGAAGCCGCCGGCCACGATGGCCGGGATGGACCGGTTCATGGCCTTGGCCATGAGGTTGGTCAAGATGGTGCCCGAAGCACCCACGATCATGCCGGCGACGATCATCGCCTGGTTGTTGAGCGCCAAACCTGCAGCAGCAGCTGACAAACCGGTCAGAGCGTTGAGCAGCGAGATGACGACGGGCATGTCCGCGCCGCCGATGGGCAGCACGACCATCAGTCCGAGGATGCCCGAGAGTACGAGCACGCCGACGATCCACAGTGAGCTGGTCGGGCCTTCCGGTGAGATCGCCTTGATACCGATGATTACCGAGAATGCGACGGCGGCAATGAGCAGCAGCGCATTGAGCGGCTGCTGGAGCTTACCGATTCCGATCGGACGACCAGGCAGAGTTTCCTGCAGCTTCAGGAACGCGATCACGCTGCCCCAGAAGGAGATCGATCCGATCACCGCAGCAAAGAGCGAAGCGATGACGATGTGCACCGTCGGCGACTCGCCGTGCTGGAAAGCGGTGAACCCGTCCGAGTCCAGGAATTCCGCGTACGCGATCAACGCGACCGTGCCGCCGCCGACACCGTTGAACAGTGCCACCAACTGCGGCATGGCCGTCATCTTAGTGCGCAGCGCCGGCGGGACGCCGAGCACGACACCGATGACAAGGCCGGCAGCGATGAGGATCCAGTTCCCCATCTCCGCATCACGAATGGAGATCAGAGTTGCAACGACGGCGATGAGCATGCCGACCGCGGCGATCTGGTTGCCGCGGACTGCGGTCTTCGGGCCGGTAAGGCCCATGAGGCCGTAGATGAACATCGAGAACGCGACAATGTAGAGCGCATTGACCAGGTATTCCATTACTGGTCACCATCCTTCGACACAGACTTGGCGGCCGGCTTGGCCTTGAACATCGCCAACATGCGGTCCGTGACCACAAAACCACCGACAACGTTCACGGTTCCGAAGACGAGCGCGACGAACAAGATGATCTGCAACCCGATCGAGGGATCGTGCACCTTGCCCAGGACGACCAACGCACCCAGGACGACGATGCCGTGGATGGCGTTCGTGCCGGACATCAACGGGGTGTGCAGGGTGTTCGGAACTTTGGAGATCACAGCGAAACCGACGAACCCGGACAACACCAGGATCGCGATGTTCGCCAGAAGTGATGTGTACATCAGGCGCCCTTCTCTTCACGGGTGACGCACGCACCGGCCAGAACCTCGTCGGAGAAATCAGGCGCCAATGCACCTTCGACGAGCATCAGTTCGATCAGCGCGGAAATGTTCTTCGAGTACAACTCGGACGCATGCTCAGGCATGGACGCCGGCAAATTCAGCGGAGAGCAAATGGTCACGCCGTGCTTGACGACGGTTTGACCCGGCTCGGTCAGCTCGCAGTTACCGCCGGTTTCACCCGCGAGGTCGACCACGACACTGCCCGGCTTCATGCCTTCGACCGCGGCAGCGGTGACCAGGCGCGGCGCCGGACGACCCGGAACCAGAGCAGTGGTGATCACAACGTCGAAGCCCTTGATCGCATCTTCGAGTGCCTGCTGCTGCTTCGCTCGCTCGTCGTCGGTCAACTCGCGGGCGTATCCACCCTCACCCGCCGCGTCGATTCCGAGGTCGAGCCACTGTGCACCCACCGAACGCACCTGGTCGGCGACCTCAGGACGCACGTCGTACCCGGTAGCGCGGCCACCGAGGCGCTTGGCTGTCGCCAGCGCCTGCAGACCTGCCACACCCACTCCGAGCACCAGAACGGTCGCAGGCTTCACCGTGCCTGCAGCGGTGGTGAGCATCGGGAAGAACCGCGTCGACTCCGATGCTGCCAACAGAACAGCCTTGTACCCCGACACGTTCGCCTGCGAGGACAACGCGTCCATCACCTGCGCGCGGGAGATACGAGGAATCGCCTCCACGGCGTATCCCTCGATGCCGGCGGCCTTCAACTCGGCGATGCGGTTGTCCGCGTTACGCGGATTCAGGAAACCGATGAGCTTCGCGCCGGTACTGATCCGGGCGATCTCTTCTGTCGACGGGGGCGCAACCTTGACCACGACGTCAGCAGTCCACGGATCGCCGATCTTCGCGCCGGCAGCGGTGTACAACTCGTCGGGAATCAACGCCCCGAGACCGGCCCCGGACTCGACGACCACGTCGACGCCCTTGCCGATCAAAGCGGACACAATTTTCGGCACCAATGCGACCCGACGCTCACCATCACTCGATTCTCGAGGGACGCCGACCGTCGGACGCACTTGTGCGCTCTTCGATGTTTCCATTTTCCATTACCTTCTGCGGTTGGTGGTTCGCCTGCTGCGACGAGCGGCAACCAGCATGTGATGAGCGGAAGATGACCCGCTTTTGGGTGAATGGTGACTGATAGTAGCCAGAGTTACCGCGGCGTAGGGAAACCGACGACGCACTTTCTCCATCTGAATCGAGTCCGAACAGTATGTTTGGACATACCCCAAGAAGCCTACTGTGAGGCCGATCACACTCGAATGGCGGGCTATTCCACTATTTGAAACGGCCGAAAGACGAAAAGGCATGAGAATGACGCGCCGAATAATCACCGTCGAGCGAGTTTACGAACCAGCTTCCGAATGTAACGCCGTCCGGCTTCTCATCGACCGACTCTGGCCGCGCGGCGTCAAACGCAAAAACCTGCAGTACGCATCGCACCGGCATCGGATTCTCGACCCGTTGCTCTACTGACAGCAAGCAAGGACCTGCGATACAGCCACGCGCAGGTCCTTGCCGACTATCTCGCAGAATTACTCTGATGTCCTAGTATTTCACCGGAGGATCAACTGCTCACATATTGAGACCGCAACTTGTGCTTTACGAGCTTTCCGGTCGCGGTCCTAGGCAATTCGTCGGCAAAGTCGATGCTTCTCGGAGCTTTGAAATGTGCAACCTGGCTGCGAACGTATTCCAGCAATTCCTCGGCGACATGGGCACTCGGCTCGACTCCCTCCGCCAGTTGGACAACCGCCTTGACCTGTTCGCCCATTTCTTCATCGGGAACACCGATGACCGCCACGTCGAACACTTTCGGATGCAAGGTAAGGATGTTCTCGGACTCCTGCGGATAGATATTGACGCCACCAGAGATAATCGTGAATGCCGCACGATCGGTCAGATAAAGGAAACGCTCGGAGTCGATATAGCCGATATCTCCACTCGTCGTCCACGTCGGATGATCCGGATGCTGCGCGGCAGCCGTTTTCTCGGGGTCGTTGTGGTACCGGAATGGCAGAGTCTCCCGCTCCCAGAACACGGTACCGACCTCGCCGACCGGAAGATCACGCCCGGCGTCGTCACAGATGTGCACGATCCCCATCACTCCGTCACGACCGACTGAACCCGGATGCGCCAAGGCCTGCTCGCTGTTGATGAAGGTGGCGCCCGAACCCTCGGTCGAGGCGTAGTACTCGTGGATCACCGGCCCCCACCAGTCGATCATTGCCGTCTTCACTTCAGGCGGGCAGGGAGCAGCAGCGTGAATGGCGACCTTCACCGTCGAGACGTCGTAACGATCGCGGGTCTCCTTCGGAAGTTTCAACATTCGAACGAGCATCGTCGGTACCCACTGACTGTGCGTCACAGCGTATTTACCGATCAACTCCAGCGCGGTTTCGGCTTCGAATGCATCCATCAAGATTACGGTTCCGCCGACCGAATTGATCACGCCACAAAAGCGCAGGGGCGCCGCGTGATAGACCGGAGCCGGGCACAAATAGACTGTGTCGGAATCGAACCCGTACATCGGCGCGAACACCGCGGTGTACGGATCCATGGTGGTGTCCACCTCGCCCTCCGGAAGGTCTCCCTTGATCCCCTTCGGCCTGCCGGTGGTTCCGGACGAGTACAACATGTCAGCCCCACGTGGCTGCGAGTCGAGTGGATCGGCGGACTGAGCATCGACCGCATCCTCGTAGTCGTCGAAACCCTCGAGGGCGCCGCCGTACACCAATCGGTGACGCACGCGCGGAATCAGCTTCTCGTCCAACGGAACTGCTGTCGACGCCTGACCCGACGCCACCAGAATTGTCGCCTCGCAGTCGTCGACGATGTAGGCGGTCTCCGCAGCCGTGAGATGCCAGTTCACCGCAGTGATGTAGAGACCTGATCTCAATGCTGCCCAGTACACCTCGAACGCCCGGAGATCGTTGTTCGAGATGAGAGCGACGTGGTCCCCAGGCTTGGCACCGACACTTCGGAAGTATCGCGCCAACTGCGTCGACCGTTCGTCGAGTTCCCGATAGGTGATGGACTCACCCGTCGCCGGGCGAATGACGGCGGGCTTGTCCGGCGTGGACTGGACAAAATTTCCTGGAAACACGAAGACTCCTCTGTCGGTGACGACAACGCCGCGTGAGCCTGCTTCGGCGTCGACAATCCTGGTCTACCACAGGAACTCTGCCTCCCTCGGATGTTTGGCGACACCGACTCGAAGCATGGGAATGCCCGCTCACTTATCCGGCGCGACATACAGTGAGGAGAACCGCACCGTCCGAAACAGGAGATGTCCGCATGAGTGGTTGGCCCCAGGACGCAGTAGTCGACGCGTTGACCGAGGAATGGAGAGTCATCGACGCACTGCTTGCCGAACTCGACGGTGAGCAGTGGTTGGCACCGTCCAACCTTCCGGGGTGGACGGTTCATGACATCGTGTCCCACCTGATCGGTACGGAATCACTGCTCGCGGGCATCAATCCGCCGTCGATCGACCTGGACGTGCACGCATTGCCTCACGTCCACAACGAGATTGCGGCGTTCAACGAGCGCTGGGTCGAAGGCCTGAGGCGGACGCCGCACGCGGACTTGTTGGCCCACTATCGCGATATCACCGCCACGCGAGCCGACGCTCTTCGCTCGATGACGGGCGCAGACTGGGACGCCGAGACACAAACACCGGTCGGTCTTGCGCCCTATGGCCGGTTCATGCGTATTCGGACCTTCGACTGTTGGATGCACGAACTCGACATCAGAGATGCAGTCGGCATTCCAGGCGAGGAAGGCGGATTGCGCGCGGAGACTGCATTCGGCGAAATCACCAGCGCGCTCGGATTTGTCGTCGGGAAACGAGGAAAGGCACCCGAGGGAGCACGGATCACTTTCGAACTCGAAGGGCCACTTGCCCGTTCACTTCACATCTCGGTCGATGCGCGTGCAACGCTCGTCCCGGAGCTGGACGGCCCGGCGACCACGACCATCTCGATGAGCTCACCGCTCTTCACCCGGATTGCCGGTGGCCGCGTCCAGGCGTCCGATCACCGAACCGACATCTCGCTTCGCGGTGACACCACCGTGGGCGCACGCGTCGTCGACAATCTGGCGTTCACGATTTGAGAGCTGGGCGGGCAGGTCGCGAAGGTACTGAGAAGTGAAACTGTTTCTCTCGTCCTACCGTTTCGGCGACCACCGCGAGGCTTTTGTCGATCTTGTAGGCCGCGGCGCACGCATAGCGGTGATCGCCGCGGCTGCAGATTCGTGGCCCGTCAATGCCCGCAGTTCGGCAGTGACAAGCGAATTGACTCCACTACGGGCCGCGGGCTTCACGGCAGAGGAAGTTGACGTCCGAGACTTCCTGGGTGCAACGGAAGCACTCGAAGTCCGACTTCGCGAATTCGACTGTCTGTGGGTTCGCGGCGGAAACACGTTTGTCCTGCGAGCTCAGCTAGCCCGAAGCGGCGCAGATCGGGTCATAGAGATGCTGGTTCGTTCGGGCCTCGTGGCCTATGCGGGATACAGCGCGGGAGCGTGTCTGGTGACTCCGACTCTGATCGGGCTCGACGCGTCGGACGACCCCGCTGAAGTCACGCCTACGTGCGGTATCGACCCGATCTGGTCCGGGCTCGCGCTGGTCGACTTCGCGATAGTGCCGCACGGCGGCGATTCGTTACTCGAAGATCCGCAGGTGACCGCGCGGACGGTCGCAGCGCTGACCACTGCTGGCGCGCAATTCACCGTGCTTACTGATCAAGAGGTGATAGTCGTCGACCGCTGATCTGACGCAGACGGTTGATCTTGACGCAGACTGGGGAGTCGACTTGGCCCGACTGGATCAGCCGTGCTCTGCCACCGCGGTTCCGGCTGCCGGCGACTGACGCTCCAGCCTCGTCCACGCAATCTCCCAGCGCTTGACCGAGACCTCGTCGGCGTCCTCGAGAAGGGCGTCGAGGAGCAGGCGCGGATTTTCGCGCCATGCCAGTTCGGCGGCATGGACCTCCGCAGCCGAGAACAACCCGGACGCCTCGAGATCGCGAATCCACTCGCAGATCTCGCCCCGGTGGATCCGTGCGATGGTCTCGTATCCCAGACCTTCGTCAAGGAAGTCGTACGAAAAAATTGCGGCAAAGTAACTGTTCGACTCACGCTGCCCGAAAATCATGTGCGTTCCTTCCTCGAAGTTGTCCGACGAAGACTCGAAATCGAACCGTTGCGAAGCCGCACCAAAGTTTCTTTGGCGAAGTTGTAACGCTTCTTCTATCCCCGACGATTCAAACGCTAACCCCCCAAGCGGGTCTTTGGGATCACGTCCGAGAAACGATCTGATGACCAAGGCAATACCCCTGGGGTTTCCGGGCGCTCGCACCCTTCGCCGACACACAATCCGCGCCCCGCTGACCTGCAATTTGCCCGTTTCAGGCCCTCCACTTAATCCATCCGAACAGATGACAAAAAACTTTGTGACGAGTCCCACATATTGGGATGTTTACGTTCGTGATGCATATGTATCACCCAATGTGGGCACAAAAGTACGGGCAAATCGGCACGTACAGACCAGTTTTCTTCCTGATCCGACACGACCAAGGTCCCTTGAACGGTCGTCCAGTTGTAGTTGCGCTAAGTAACGGAACTCACGCCGGCAAGCGATATTGCGGACCGCCTGCCAGGTAGCGTGGCTCCACAGAACGCAGACGCGGCGCGCCGCAACCGGCCGCCCTTTCGAAACGGAGCCCGAAGATGACCGAGACAGTGGCGCACAACTCCGCGGAAACGCGCTTCGAGATCCGTGTCGACGGCGAACTGGCCGGTTTTGCCGAGTACTCGGACCATTCCGGTGTCCGTGATTTCCACCACACGGTGACGTACCCACAGTTTCGCGGGCGCGGGCTTGCCGCCATCGTGGTGCGTGAAGCGCTCGATCACACCCGGAACGAGGGATTGAAGATCCTTCCCACGTGCTCGTACGTCGAGAAGTTTGTTGCAGAGAACCCCGTTTACCAGGCATAACCGAACGAGGACGGTCCGCGAAAAATCACTCGCGGACCTGCAACCCCCGCTGCTAGCGTCGATGGTGCCGTCGTCGAAACTCTCGAAATCCTGGTCGGCACCATCTCGGGGAAGGAAAGAACGTGGTCGCCTCAGCAGATCGGCGCCCACCTGCATCCGAGGACGTAGTTACCCCCAGCTATCTCCCTCTCGTCCTCGTCAATCTCGCGACGCTGTTCTCGGCGATCGGCAACGGTATCGCCATCGTCGTACTCCCCTGGCTTGTTCTCGAACGAACCGGCAGGGCTACCGACGCGGCGATAGTTGCCGGCGCAGCAGCCATTCCGTTACTCGTGTCGAGCCTGTTCTCGGGCACATTCGTCGACAAATTCGGACGCCGTCGAACGTCGATGATTTCCGACGCACTTTCGGCGATGTCCGTAGCGGCGATCCCGATCATCGCGGCCACCGCGGGCTTGACGATCCCGGTGATCGCGGCGTTGGCCGCGCTCGGTGCGGTGTTCGACCCCGCCGGAATGGCGGCGAGGGAGTCCATGCTGCCTGCAGCAACTCGGACAGCCAAGTGGAAGCTCGATCGCACCAACAGCGTGTACGAGGCCAATTTCAACGTCGCATATCTGATCGGCCCTGGCATCGGCGGTGTCCTGATCGCAACGATCGGGGCGGTGAACACGCTCTGGGTGACGGCGGCAGGTTTTGTGTTCTCGATCGTCGTGGTTGCCTTCATCCGCCTTCCTGGCGCCGGAGTCCCCGAACACGAACATCGTCCGAAATCGATCTGGCACGGCACACTCGACGGTCTTCGGTTCGTCTGGAACAACAAACTGCTGCGCACTCTGGCGCTGATCGACATGGCCGTCGTCGCGCTCTACATGCCGGTGGAGAGTGTCGTGTTCCCGGTGTACTTCACAGAGTTGGATCAACCGGCGCAACTCGGATCGGTGCTGATGGCATTGGCGATCGGCGGCATCATCGGCTCTCTCGCCTACGCTCCGCTGGCACCGATCATGTCCCGGCGACTGATCATGATTTTTGCCGTTGCCGTTCTCGGCATAGCGATGCTTGCCATGGCGCTTCTACCTCCGCTGTGGGTGATCCTCGTGCTCGCCGGACTGCAGGGTCTCGTCTACGGACCAGTCGGCCCGATCGCCAACTACGCCATGCAGACCCACAGCCCGGAGCACATGCGCGGACGCGTCGTCGGTGTCATGACGTCGACTGCCTACGCCGCCGGCCCGCTGGGCTACCTCGCGGTCGGCCCTCTGCTCGATCAACTCGGAATCGCGTCGACCTTTGTGGCCCTGTCGATTCCGATCATCCTGATCGCCGCAGTCTGTGCCTCCCTGCCGGTGCTTCGCGAACTGGATCGTCCGCGGCACTCGACCGACGTCAGTTGAACCCCATCACGTCGTTGCCCCAGGCGACGCGCAGTCCGTGATCGGGGTCGCTGACGAGGGTGTCAGCCGAGTCGATCAACAGCGTCGACCGCTTCTCTTCCTCGTACGGCGCCCAGTGCTTCGAACCGTCGAGAGCTGCCGGCACGGCATGCCGCGCGAAGGCCAACCATCGCCGTTGAATACGGCCGGCTACCTCCATCGCAGCCTTCCGTCCACCCAGCCAGAACGTGGGGTCGACGTTCAGGGTTCCGAAATTGCCGAATACATAAGGTAATTCGGTCGCGTGGCCCGCGCCGATCCGCGCCGCCTTGAGCATCGGCGTCGCGTGATCGAAGCGGTAGACCCACGTAGGGGAATGCCTGCAGTGAGCGTCGGCGATCCACAGAGTCGGCATGCGAAACGCCGCGTCCCGCGACAGTGCCAGCGCGCCACTCGGTTTCGCGTGATCAGGGTAAGCCGACATGATCTCGGCAAGTTTGGTCGCGGAGATGTCGGGGTGATCATCCGCCAGCAGTTGCAGCATGGCCTCGACCGACTGCGCGCTCACCGGCATCAGCGGAGACTTCATGAACTTGAAGATCGACGCCTCGTCCTTGTTGGAACCGATGATCAGTGGAATTCGGTGCGCGTAACCCTTCTGGAAAGCCGCAACCGGGTAGTGCGGCACCAGATCACGATCGACAACGGGTGCCATCGCCAAAGTTCCCGGAATCCGGGTCGGAATTTCGTTGACCAGGTCATCGCTTGCCTTCACGAGCAGTTCGAGATCCGTGGTCAGCAGATCGCCCGCGTCTTCAGGGTCGATCGAGAGCAGTTCGAGAAACCGCTCCGCCACGGTCTTGGCGCGCTCGGCCCCGTAGACGGAGGTCGCGGGAGGACTCTGGGCAATCGCACGATGGAACAGACCTTCGGCGCTCGGACAGGTCATGAGCGTCGTGATGGATCCTGCGCCGGAGGACTCACCGAACACCGTCACCGCACTCGGGTCACCCCCGAAGGCGTCGATGTTGTCTCGAACCCATTCGAGTGCCGCAATCTGGTCTCGCAGACCACAGTTCGATTCGAAAACGGTATCCGCGGTGGAGAATCCAGACAGGTCCAGGAATCCGAGGGCACCGACGCGATAGTTGAAGGAGACGAGAACGACGTCACCGGTTTCAGCCAGATGACGGCCGTCGTAGATCGTTTGGGCGGCGGACCCGAGGCAGTAGGCGCCGCCGTGAATCCACACCATCACCGGTCGCGGCGTGCCGTCGGGGCGCGGGGCCCACACGTTGATCGACAGACAGTCTTCGTCGATTTTGAAGGCCCGATCGATCGGAACCGCCGGACTCTGGCCCTGCGGCGCGATCGGCCCGAACTCACGACAGTCGCGCACCCCGTCCCACGGCTCAGCGGGTTGCGGCGCGCGGAACCTCCGCGCACCCACCGGCGCTGCTGCGTAAGGCATGCCCTTCCACGCGAATACTCCGCCATCCGGATACCCGCGGGCTTCTCCGCCGCGGGCACGGATCACGAGTGTTCCGTCCTCGCCGAGATTCGGTCGAACGTCGGTCTCCATGTCTGAATCCCCTCCCGACCCGCGCGTGTGGCAAACAAGACCAAACGTACCAACATAAGGCCGATGTGCGCCGACTACTCAACTGCCAGGTAGGCGCCGACGAAGCAGAGGCTCGGTGTTAAGGTCGCCTAGTTCTGACACGGGGTGCTCCGCATGGGCGGGGCTGAGAACACACCCGGGAACCTGATCAGGTAATGCTGACGAAGGGATGTCATGGCTACTACGCAGCCTGCATACAATTCTGCCGAAAACTCGGTGGCCACAGCGCCGTCGACGGATCGGTTCACCGATCGACTCTGGGCCGAGACGAAGGTCCTCCGCGAGTCGATCGACTCACTGGAGTTCCTCAAACGCCTCGGCGACGGAACATTGCCTCTCGACGCGTTCCGCACGTACATCGAGCAGGACAAGCTTTATCTCGAGGGGTATTCGAAAGCGTTGTCCCTGGTCGCGGCCCACGCCCCGGATCCGCAGTCCGCGGGCTTCTGGTCGAATTCCGCGTCCACGGCAGCGACAGTGGAATCTGCGCTTCACGACGGACTTCTCACCGGTGGAATTCTTCCAGCGGGATCGGGAAGGCTCGAGCATTCGCAGGCCTGCCTGGGATACGTCTCGTATCTGACGGCGACTGCGGCAACTGCGCCTTACCCGGTCTCCGCAGCGGCGGTACTCCCCTGCTTCTGGATCTACGCCGAGGTCGGCCGCGATCTTGCCGCTTCAGCGCGCGAGGTACTCGACGCCGATCCGTCGCATCCGTACGCACAGTGGGTCACGACGTACGACGCACCCGAATTCCACGAGTCGGTGGCGCAGGCCCGCGTACTGGTCGATGCTGCGGCCGAAGCAGCCACCGAGACAGAGCGTGAGGCGATGAGTGAAGCATTCCGCATCGCCAGTCGCTACGAGTTGATGTTCTGGGATTCCGCACTCCACCAGCAGCCCTGGCCGGCGTCGTGATGTCGTTTGCGGCGCTGCGCCGCACACTTGCCACGTCTGCCGCGATCGCAGCCGCATTCACAGTTCTGACCGGATGCGCCGCTGACACCGGCTCTTCCGACGGGACCATTCGGTTCGCACTCGACTGGACCCCGAACACGAACCACACCGGTTTGTACGTTGCACTCCAAGAGGGCTACTTCGAGGACGCCGGTCTGGACGTCTCGATCCTGCCGTACAACAACACCTCTCCCGACACCCTGGTCGACGCCGGCAACGCGGAGTTCGGCATCAGCACACAGAGTCAGGCCACGTTCGCCCGAGCGGCCGGCGCCGCCACGACGTCCGTCATCGCGCCACTTCAGCACCGCGCCACCGGCATCGGCGTGAAGGCGGATCGTGCGGACATCACGCGCCCACGTGATCTCGACGGGAAGACGTACGCCGGGTTCGGCGATCCCGGCGAAGTCGAAACGCTGCAGCAGATCATCCGCAACGACGGCGGGACCGGGAACTTCACGACGGTCACGCTCGGAACGTCCGCGTACGAAGCCGTGTACTCGGGGCAGGCAGATTTCACGGTCTCCTACTTTGCGTGGGAAGGCCTCGAAGCGGAGCGAAACGGAACTCCGATGCGGTACTTCCAGTACACCGATTACGGCTTCCCCGATGCGTATTCGATCGTGATCAACGGCAACCAGCAGTGGTTGAAGGACCATCCCGACGAGGCACGCAAGTTCGTCAAAGCCGTTCAACGCGGATATCAGACTGCTGCCGACAACCCGGACCAGGCCGCGCAGGATCTCATCGACGCGAACCCCGGAGCTTTCACCGACGAAGACCTCGTCCGTGACAGTCAGCGGATGCTTGCCGCCGACTACATGAAAGACGCCAACGGCGTCGTCGGTACGCAGAATCTCGAAACCTGGTCGGGTTATTCGGGATTCCTCTTCGACAACGGATTGCTCGCCGGACCCGACGGGAAGCCGCTGACCCAGAAGCCGGACTGGTCGGAGTACTTCACCAATGAGTATCTCGACGCGTCCTGACGTGAGCGGACGGCTGGTCTCGGCCATGCGGCGGGCGCTTCCCGCGCTCGCCGTGGTGGTGCTCCTCGTAGCGGCGTGGCAGATCTACGTCGAGATCAGTGGGATTCGGCCGCAGGTACTTCCGTCTCCTGGTCGCGTTCTGTCCCAGGGGTGGGACAACCGCGAGATCATCTCCGGCCACGCCTGGTCGACATTGCAGGTCACGTTGGTCGGCTTCACTGTTTCATTGGTGTTGGCCTGGATTCTTGCTGTGGTCGTGGACTTTTCGCCGTGGTTGTCACGCGCGCTGGTACCACTTTTTGTCGTCTCGCAGACGCTGCCGATCATCGCCATCGCGCCGCTGATGATCATCTGGTTCGGCTTCGGGTTGTTGCCGAAGGTGTTGGTGATCGCACTTGCGACGTTCTTCCCCATGACCATCGGACTCATCGAGGGATTTGCCGCGGCCGATCGGGAAGCGGGCGCTCTGCTGCGCAGTATGGGCAGCACTCGCTGGCAGGAGTTCCGATACGTTCGCCTTCCTTCGGCAATTCCGCGATTCTTCACTGCCCTGCGCATCGGCATCACGTATGCGGTCGTGGGTGCGGTGTTCTCCGAATACGTCGGCGCTACTTCCGGTTTGGGCATTTACATGAGCACCCAGAAGAACTCCTTCCGCACCGATCTGGTGTTGGCGGCCGTACTGGTGACCGCGTTGATCAGCGTCACGCTGTACTTGCTGACGTTCGCCATCGAGCGCATCGTTGCACCATGGGCGATGAACGAAAGGTCACGGACATGACTGACCCGATGGTCGAGGATGCAATGGTCGAAATTCAGGACCTGACCAAGAGGTTCGACACGGCCGGAGAATCGCGTCTCGTGCTCGATTCGGTGTCCTTCCGCGCCGACGCGGGCGAATTCGTGTCGGTGATCGGGCCGAGCGGCTGCGGCAAGAGCACGATCTTCAACGTCCTGGCCGGGCTCGAATCCCCGACCTCGGGTTCAGTCCGCGTAGGCACGCGCGCAACTGAATCCGAAGCAGCCGCCGAGGTGCACACCGCATACATGCCGCAGAAGGATCTTCTGTTCCCTTGGCGCTCGGTACTCGACAACACGGCCCTCGGTTTGGAAGTGCAGGGAGTCGGCAAGAAGGAAGCACGCGAGCGCGCTCGTGAGTTGTTCCCCGCGTTCGGCCTGTCCGGATTCGAGGACGCCCGGCCGTCACAGCTGTCCGGCGGTATGCGCCAGCGAGCGGCGATGCTGCGCACCGTTGTTCAGGGCAAACCTGTCCTGCTGCTCGACGAGCCGTTCGGCGCACTGGACTCGTTGACCCGCACCGAGATGCAGGCTTGGCTGCAAGACGTGTGGCAGCAGTACCGGTGGACCGTGCTGATGATCACCCACGATATTCGTGAAGCTATCTATCTGTCCGACCGCGTGGTCGTTCTGTCTGCGCGTCCGGCAACGGTCAGGTGCGTAGTCGACGTTCCCTTGCCGAGACCACGCGAGCTGGACATGATCACCACGCCCGAGTTCGCCGACGTCGAGCGTGAACTGCTTGCCGTTCTCCACGACGAGACGCGCAAGTCGCTACGCCCCTAGCGGTTACTGATAATGCAGTAGTTACTGATAATGCGCTGAGAGAGTTTCGAGTTCACCTGGAGTTCAGGAGAATGCGCACCGAAACCTGACGAGGTCACGTACCATGATCCGGCACTTTCACCCAAAACGCCTTAATATCAGCAAGATCCGAACGCTCGACACGCAGTCCGTCAACGCTGCACAATTCTCCGTACTCTTCGGTAACGTACACTCGGTCGCCTACGAGACCAACGGCCAGAAGGTAACTGGACGGTAAAGCGGAATCGTGGAGGCACAGTCATCGCAACAGATTTGGAAAGGGACAGCGTGAGCACACTGCAGTCAGGTCAGAGCCTCGGAGTCGGCCAGGAACTCAAGTCCGACAACGGCGCATACACCCTCACCTTGCAGGACGACGGCAACCTGGTTCTGTCCGAGGGCGGACAGGCTGTTTGGGCCGCAGGCACCAACGGATCCGGCGCCAACCGCGCCGAGGTGCAGGCTGACGGAAACTTCGTCATCTACAAGGACTCCGACGCCGTGTGGGCATCGCAGACCGCAGGCAACGACGGTGCCTCCCTCTCGGTTCAGGACGATCGCAACGTCGTTCTGTCCGCCGGTGGAAATGCTCTGTGGTCTTCGGACACTGCAATCGAGGCTCCGGCCGCCGAGGCTGCCCCGGAGCCCGCTCCGGCACCCGAGCCCGAGCCTGCACCCGCCGCTCCGGCAGCGCAGAGCTACACCGTCGAAAGCGGCGACACCCTGTGGGCAATCGCAGAGCGTTTCTACGGTGACGGCAACCAGTACCAGCGCATCGCGGATGCAAACGGCATCCCGAACCCGGATCTCATCAACGCCGGTCAGGTACTGACGATCCCCGCCTGATTCACTGCTTGACCTGGCCCTGGGTGCCGACGTCCGCGTCGACACCCAGGGCCTTTTGTGTTCTACGCCACACAGATTCGCGTCCCGCCCAGCAGGCCCTGATACTCCATTGCGGCATCTTTTCGCCTACAGTACTTCCGTACTGCTCCCGAAGGACAGGTGTGCATGAAAGACAGAACAGTCATGATCGGCGCTGTCGCAGTGGCCGCTCTCTCTCTGACATCAGGCCTCGTTTTCGGCGGAGCAGCCGGCGCATTCGGTTCCGGCGGCCCTGTGGTGAAGCCTCCCGCTCTGGTCTCGTCGGTTTCCGTGGAGTCCGTCGCCGGGATCGAACCGGCCGCGTTCTACAGCTCGGTTGCAGTTCCCACGGTTGTCATCCCGCCGACGCCGACCTGGCGAATCGCCGACGAGACGACTGCTCCTCGTAATCAGCCGCTGGTGGTGACCGCGACAAGCACGAGCTCCGCTACGTCCACTACGACTGCAACGAGTACGACAACACCGGTCTCGTCCACGACCACCGCGTCGGCTACCGCGACCTCGTCACCGACCGCGACAGCCACGACCACCAAGACCAGCACCACCCCAGTTGTCACGACCGGGTCCACGCCGCCCGTCGTCGAGGTCTCGCCCGTTCTCGCCGGATAGTCATCGCTCTTTCGCCTGCATACCGCCTGGCGTGACGGCGGTTACAGGCACACTTCAGTCGCCGCTCTCAAATACCCGATCTACCTGCGACAACCTTCCTAGTCGTCACGGTTCGTGGCCCGCTGCAATCCGGTCGACCGGAAAAGGACAGCAGCATTGTCGGGACCTCGCGATACCGTATAGGTCTGAGCTTTTGCGGAAGGAGGTGGCTGATGAGCGCAATGGGCTTCGATCTCGATGTCAGTGTCGACCGGGCATGGGCAGAATTTCAACGTCGCCTCGGCGATCACATTTCCATCATGGTCGACGGCGACGTGCTTGCCGTGGAATCGTCCACCGGCGACTTCGATCCAGCTGACGGCGCAGCGCCATGCGTTCAGTTCCTCGTGTGGGACGAGAACACAGTCCGCTGCGAGGTTCCTTCCAACGACTTCCTTCATCCGCGCTATCGACTCGAAGATGCCGACGAACAAAAGTTGATCGCACTCGGCTGGAATCCGCCTTCCGAGAATCTCGAGGATCCGAACAACTCGCCCGCCTTCTGCGTCGACAAGGCGCAGAACTGGGCCGATCAGCTCGCAGCGATGACTGTCGCTGCATTCCGTGATGTGTTCGGTGTGCAGCACCCGGCTTTTCTATCCAGCGATCTCACCGGCAACGAGCAGACTCCGGATTTCGATCCGTCGGTTGTCGAGTCGACAGAACTTCCGACACTCGACCCCACCGCGGCCTACATGCCCAACGACGTCGACCACCTCAAGGAGTTGGTCACTCTCGCTTTGCTTCCCATGCTCGGCACGCTTCCCGAGCGGGACAGCGACGGCGACATACCAATTCGGGTCGGTTCGACGGTCATGTTCGTCGGTCCGCTTTCCGAGTCCATGGACGTGCAGTTGTTCTCGCCGCTCGTTCAGGACATCAGCAACCGCACTCGTGCAGCCGAGGTCATCGCCGATCTCAACCGCAAATGGTCGCGCATCAAGTTCGTCTTGATCGACGACCGTCTGTCGGTGTTCCTCGAGGTGGCGGGCTCGCCATTCGTTCCCAAGCAACTCACCGATACATGTGCCGCCTTGACGTCGTTCCTGCGCACCGTGGACGACGAGTTCGCCGCACGCGTCGGCGGAGACCTCTTCTTCGCGAACAAGAGCGGTGACTCCTCCTCGCTGCAGCCTGATCTGACGGCCGAGGACCTGCCTCCCGAACTCGAGACCCTGCTGCATCTCGATCTGGACGTGGCCGAGGATCTCGACGCGGTAGCCGATGTCTGCGGGCGCGATCGCGATCTGATTCTTCAGCTCCTCCACATCAGTAACGAATGGCAGATTCAGCTCCGTGGTCAGGCGGTGGACGCCCACAGTCGCGGGGACGCCGAAGAGGCTGCAGGATACGAGGATCAGGTCGGTGGGTGGGAACTCATGGTCGACCGTCTTCGCGGGGCTTTGCGACTGGTGGTCCTGCCCAATTCTCGAACCGAGACGCCGGCAAAGCCGCAACCTGAGCAGATGGGCCTGTTTGCCGATCCCTTGCAACAGAGTCTCTTCGACGATCCGTCCTGACACGACGGATCGCCTTCCCTCTATTCGAAGTGGGATTTGAAGATCTGTCCGTGGACGCCCACGGTTCGATCGACTACCTGTGAGACCGTGAAATCGGCTGCGGCAGAAAGATAGGCGTAGGCCGTCGCTCGATCCATACCGCGATCGTGCTCGAGGAAGTCGAGTGCGTTGACCACCGCGCGCCGCATGGCGCCGTTGAGGTCACTGTTCTGCCCATCGACCGAACCGTTGGGGTCGGACAGGCCGATCGGAATCCAGGCCTCCTCGGTCTCGGCGAACGGGTACCCGAAAGCCACCGATGGAGCGTCACCGGAATCCTTCTTGCACACGCTGAGTCGGAACGTGCCGCGCAGCGATCCTTCCATCGCCGTCAGCGCCGCCTCACCGTCGCCCATGGCCATGTGTGGGTCACCGACGTAGAAGAGGGCGCCTTCAGCGAATACCGGCAAATAGAAGGTTGATCCGACACCGAGATGCCTGATGTCGATGTTTCCGCCGCCCAGGGTCGGAGGAATGGAGTTCGACGACGGGGACGTCGGGTCGGCATCCGAGGAATAGGCAACTCCCATCATTCCCATGAAGGGTCGCAAGGGAAACCGCACCTTCGACTGTCCGAAAGGCATCACGCCCTTGCCGTCGTCGATCGCCGTGAAGGTGGAAACACCACCGTACTTCAACGGGTCCTTTGTTGCGCGCCCGTCTGTGGCGACCGGCGGCATGACTTCGTCCAGAGTGATTCCCGCTGGAGCGGTTCCGTCTGCTGTGACGGCGAGAGCGCCCTTGCCGTGTCTGCTCGACACAACGCCGTACGGCACGCGGGGAATGGCTTCGAGAGTCTCGATCTTGAGTACGTCTCCAGGCTGGGCGCCTTCGACGAAGACCGGGCCGGTGACGACGTGCGGTCCGTCCTTGTCGAAGTTTCGTTCGGTTCGGTTGTATTCGGCCGCAACGGCAATCGCATCTTCGAGCACGTCCTTCTCGGAAACGCCTTTGCTACCGAAGTATTCGAGAGGATTGCGCCCTTGATCCTCGAGAATTCCCTCGTGCGAGAGGGCGTCGATCGTGACGGTCTGACCCGACTTCATCCGCATCACCTCGCGGGTGTGGATGTTGGGCACATAACCCCACATGACGTCCGACGGATCCGAACTCAGATAGTGGTCGCCACTGACGTTTCCGCTGCCCGGTTGCAGAATCGGCACACCATCGGCGAACGGCAGCGCAGAGGAGGATGATCCAGCCGGCGATGCGTTCGAGTGCGCGCATCCCGAAGCCACACCCGCAACGCCTACTCCCGCACCGAGAGCCGCGACTGCCCTCATGAATCCGCGTCGGCCAAGACCTTTCGTCAGATCTTCGGCTGCGTTGCGGGCAAGAGTGTTTTCCATCGAGATTCCTCCGGAGTGCGTGACGATGTGCGACTGCGAAGAAAGCTAGACCCGATTTGTTACTCGTTCATTACCATTTCATGGCAGGGAAATACCGTTGACTGAGAATGAATTCAGCGACGGCGAAGCCGCCAGAGCGAGGTCGTCTCTCGTGCCCGGGCAGCGTGAAGCGCATCGGTTCGGTCACTGACCTTTGCGTGCGTCGGCTTGACGTCCATGCGATCGACAACAGTGAGCCCACCGGCCGCAAACAGGTCGTGTAGTTCGGATCGCGTCCGGAGACCGAGGTGTTCGGCAATGTCCGAGAGGATCAGCCACGCTTCTCCCCCGTCGTCCAGATGCGCTGCGACACCCGTCAGGAAGCCCTTCAGCATCGCTCCAGCAGGGTCGTAGACGGCGTATTCGATGGGCGAGGTGGCCTTGGCCGGAATCCAGGGAGGATTGCAGACCACCAACGGAGCGGTGCCTTCGGGGAAGAGGTCTGCTTCCACCACGTTCACCTGATCGCCGTAGCCAAGCCGCGACAGGTTGGTGCGCGCGCATTGCAATGCCCGGGGGTCCTGGTCGGTGGCCGTCACTGTCTGAACTCCACGCCGCGCCAGGACGGCAGCAAGTACGCCGGTACCTGTTCCGATATCGAAAGCAGATTCCGTCGACGGTAGCGGAGCAGACGCGACAAGATCGACATACTCCCCGCGGACGGGTGAGAACACTCCGAAAGCGGGATGCACTCGTGCGTCGAGAGCCTCGATGAAAACACCTTTGCGGTGCCACTCGTGAGCGCCGATCGCGCCGAGGATGTCACGCAACGAGCGAACCGAAGGCTCACCGGTAATCCCGAAGGCTTCAGTCAACGCTACTCGCGCGTCCGGGGCTCGCCGGAGTGGAATCGACAGATCTGCATCCAAGGGAATGAGCAGCATACCGAGGATCTGCGCGCGGCGTCCTTGGGTCTGCCGGTGGAGATGGAAGGCTTTGGCTGGGTCGTCGGACGCTCGGCGCGGCTTGCGGTCGATGCGCGACGCGACGGCCTTCGACAGTTGGCGAGCGTTCTGAAAATCTCCGCGCCACAACAACGCCGTGCCTTCGCATGCCAAGCGATAGGCGTCGTCGGCCTTCATCGTGTCGTCGGCGACGACGATGCGCTTGGGCACCGGGGCGTTGCTCGTCGAACCCCAACGGGCCGATTGCTCGCCGTCGTTCTCGGTCCACACTGCGAATTGTTCAGTCATGTAAGCCCTTCCGGCGTCCGACGCATAGCGGCCGGTCTACCGGCTGATGTGGTCCAGATCTGCAAAATCTGCTCGTCTGGTGTCCACACTAGTCGGGACCGGCCGCGCTACATGACTGCGAGAGGGATGTCAGCCCTTGGCGACGCGAGCTGCCTCGGCGATCCGAGCCTCGGCGACCGCGTCAGCAGCCTCGCCGGCGAGGATTCCGTCGTTCTTCGACTTCGCGAAGATCTCGGTGACCGTGTCGAAGATCTTCTCGACCTTGAGCTTGACCTCTTCGGCCGAGTTGCCCTTCAGCTCGCCGGCAACCTGGATGAGGCCGCCGCCGTTGGCGACGTAATCGGGGGTCCAGGTGATGCCGCGGTCGCGGAGAATGTTCTCGACCTCGGGCACGGTGAGCTGGTTGTTGGCAGCGCCGCAGACAACCTCGGCCTTGATCGAGCGTGCGGTCGTGTCGGTGAGGGTTGCGCCCATCGCGCAGGGTGCGTAAACGTCGAGATCGGCGTCGATGATGCTGTCGACGATGCTCACCTGCGGGAAGTCAGCCTTGACGCGGTCGAGCGCTGCGGCGTTGACGTCGGTCGCGAGAACGGTCGCGCCGTCTGCGAGGAGGAGCTTGATCAGCTCGTAGCCGACCTTGCCTGTGCCTTCGACACCAACAGTCTTGCCTGCGAGCGACGGAGTGCCCCAATGCGACTGTGCCGCGGCGCGCATCGACTGGAATACGCCGAGGGCCGTCATCGGAGCGCTGTCGCCGGAACCGCCGACCGTAGCGTTGCGGCCGACGACGAAGTCGGTGTTACGACCGATGATGTCAAGATCGTTGGAGTTGGTTCCGACGTCACCAGCGGTGATGTAGCGGCCGCCGAGGGTCTGGACGAATTTTGCGTAGGCGCCGAGCAATTCGTCGGTCTTGGCCGTTGCGGGGTCGCCGATGATGACGGCCTTGCCGCCGCCGAGGTCCACGCCGGCAACCGCAGCCTTGTAGGTCATTCCGCGCGAGAGACGCAAAACGTCTGTGACTGCGGCGGATTCGTCGGAGTACGGGTAGAAGCGCGTTCCGCCGAGCGCGGGGCCGAGCGTCGTGGAGTGGATGGCGACGATGGCCTTGAGGCCGCTCGCGGGATCCTGGAAGAAGCTCACCTGCTCGTGGGGGTAATCGCGCAGGTAGTCGGCGCGATCGAACACGCCCGCAGTGTCGTCATAAGAAACAACAGAGTTCACGGGCTCGGCGGTGAGAGTCATTGTGGGATAGACCTTTCCGAAGGATAAACGGGGTGCAGTCGAAATACTGGGACGAAATGGCCGTTGGGTACTATTGGGGACAAATAACCCAAAGAGAATCCCGCTGAGCAATTCGTGGAACCAATGCTCTGCCTGAGCTACGATTTGGTCAATGCAAATCTCTTGAACTAGTCAATTCGATCATTCAGTGACCCATATCACTGAGGAGAGGTTCACAAAGTGCTCAGCATCGACAAGCTCGACGTCCAGTTGCTCGGACTGCTCAGCAAGGACTCGAGGATGAGTGTGGCCGAGTTGGCCAACTCGTTGGGCGTCGCCCGCAACACCGTCCAGTCGCGAATGAAGCGCATGGAATCCAACGGACTTCTCACCGGGTTTCGGCCGAATCTCAATCTCCCCGAGGTCGGTATCCCGATTCAGGCATTTGTCGGTCTGGAACTCGAGCAGGGCAAGATCAGCGCAGTCGCTCGGAGTCTGACCGAGTTGCCCGAGGTGATCGAAATTCACGCCACAACCGGTCGCGAGGATTTGCTCGTTCGCGTCGCCACCTCGACGCACGCGGCGCTGCAGAAGTTGGCCGAGCAGATCGTGTCACTTCCAGGCGTCACGCATTCGACCACGACCATCGCTCTGACCAATCCCCTTCCATATCGAATTCAGCCTCTCCTAGAGCACCTCACCAATGACGCCGGATGGGGTCGCTCGACCGCCTTCCCCCGTCAGCAGGACTAGGACGGGTGGTCGCGTCGATGCTTCCAAGTGCGCTAGTTTCATGGTTATGAGTGAGATCCAGGGACAGCGCATCGCGTTCATTCAGGCGACGTGGCATCGCAACATCGTCGACCGTGCACGCGACGGATTCACCGACGCGATCGTCGAGCTCGGCTACCCCAAGGACACGGTTGATTTCTTCGAGGTACCGGGAGCCTTCGAGATCCCGCTGCACGCCCGGCGGTTGGCCAAGACCGGCCGCTACCAGGCGATCGTTGCCGCAGGTCTGGTCGTCGACGGCGGTATCTACCGGCATGACTTCGTGGCGACGGCTGTCATCGACGGTCTGATGCGCGTGCAGCTCGACACCGACGTTCCGGTCTTCTCGGTGGTCTTGACGCCGCATCACTTCCACGAGCACGCCGAGCACGTCGACTACTTCAGCACGCATTTCGTGAAGAAGGGCGCCGAGGCTGCTCGCGCGGTCGACGCCACCGTCAAGTCGTTGAAGGCCCTGCCAACCAGCTAGTCGTTACCCAAGTCTCGCTGAGTCGAATGCCATCGACTCAGCGAGATTTTTTGTGTCTATCGAGGGGTGTCGACTCTTGCCAGTGCGGAGGCGTTCGAGCCCTCGACTTCGCCGTAGCGGTCGACGCATTGCTGGAAAAAGTCCCGCATCTCGGTGACCACCTGGATGTGGCTGGTCAACGACTTCCCCAACGAATCTTCACCGCCGACGGCCTTCTTGGAGAATTTGGCGGCCAAGTCCTGCCCTGACTTCAGAGTTCCCATCCCTTTGACCTCTCTGAGGTCCGAAACAGATCGCAGCGCAGCATCTAACTCTTCCCTCAGAGCAGTGAAAGCCGCCGCGACTCTCGTTGCCGAGTCGAAATCTATCGCCAGCTGATCGAACCCCAATCCAGCCATCAAATCCATCCGATCCACTTCGGTGCAAACAACGCACTCTTCGACCTAACGTCGTATTCACGCGCTCTCCATCACCGCTACCGAGGCACGTAACCTTCGAGTGCCGTCGCGTAACTAGTTGCAAGATCGCACGTCGCGCCTTGCATTTCGGCGCTCCCCTTCTTCTCGACCACGATCCAAATCGAACCTTGCTTCGCTTCTACTGCGACGTAGCACTTGCCGATTTCATCGTCTGATACCCGGTGGTATCGAACGCCCGAGCGTGCATCCAACGCTATCTCCTGGAAACCGGTGTAGTCGGGATTCTCCTTAACCTCATCGATCGTGAACCGATTCGAGAAAAGGACTACGTAGTACCAAGATTCGGTCCACGAACAGATCTTCCAGCCGGGTTGTTCGATGCCCTCGATGTCAACTTCCTCGGTCGCCGGATCAAGCCCCACTTCTTCCAACACCGAGTCCGGAATGTCCTTGCATGGATCGAACAAACCCTCTTGGCCGGATGCAGGCTCAGCCGCCCCCTCCACGACTGAGCTGCATCCTGCCGCAGCCCACACCAACATCCCAGCCATGAGCAGTCGCCCAACCCCCACCGACCCCCGCATGGCACCCCCTGTTGATGTGGACCCACTCTATTGGATGCATCGGAGGCTCGATCGGTTCCCGCAATCTTGAAATTCCCAGGTCACGATCGCTGGTTCACTCAGAGCGCATCTCCAGCGATTGACGCTCAGCTCAGCAGTCGCATACTGGAGAGGTTGACTACGACTTCGGGAAGGCACCGAGTGAGCGCACCGAAAGCCCCGGCCAAACCAGCGATCCTCAGCGTCGACGACGATCCTGGTGTTTCGCGTGCCGTCGTTCGAGACCTCCGCAAGCGGTACGGAGAGAAGTACCGAATCATTCGTGCGGAGTCCGGCGACCAGGCTCTCGAGACCTTGCGCGAAATGAAACTTCGCGGCGATGCAGTCGCTGTGATCGTCGCCGATTACCGCATGCCCGGTTTGAGTGGAATCGAGTTCCTCGAACAGGCAATGGACCTGTATCCCGTAGCTCGTCGCGTTCTCCTCACCGCGTACGCCGATACTGATGCTGCGATCGACGCCATCAACGTAGTCGACCTCGACCACTACCTCCTCAAGCCGTGGGATCCGCCGGAAGAGAAGCTGTACCCCGTCATCGATGCGCTGCTCGATGCCTGGGCAAGCTCGAGTCATCACCCCGCCGAGGAAACAAAGGTGATCGGCCATCGTTGGTCCGAGCGATCATCCGACGTTCGAGAGTTCTTGGCACGCAACCAACTTGCCTATCGCTGGTACATGTCGGACGAGCCGGAAGGCCAACGACTGCTCTCGGCTGCCGGTACCGACGAACTGCGCCTTCCCGTCGTCATCGCACCCAATGGAGATGTACTCGTCGAGCCCACCGACGCCGAACTTGCCGACAAACTCGGGTTGAGTACCACTCTCTCCGAAGACTTTTACGATCTCGTTGTCATCGGCGGCGGCCCTGCGGGTCTAGGAGCTGCTCTGTACGGCGCTTCGGAGGGGCTTCGGACGGTCCTCATCGAACGGCGAGCGACAGGCGGTCAGGCCGGCCAGAGTTCGCGGATCGAGAACTACCTGGGCTTCCCCGACGGAGTCTCCGGCGCACAGTTGGCCGATCGGGCGAGGCGCCAGGCAACCAAGTTCGGCGCCGAAGTCATCACCGCGCGAGACGTCACCGGTTTGGAAATCAACGGCTCGGCCCGCACCGTGCGTTTCGACGACGGTTCGTCGGTCGACGCCCACTCGGTCATCTTGGCGACCGGTGTTTCCTATCGCCAACTTTCGGCGCCGGGGCTCGATACATACACTGGCCGAGGGGTCTACTACGGGTCAGCTGTCACCGAAGCCGCTCGGTGCAGCGAACAAGATGTATACATAGTCGGCGGCGCCAATTCGGCAGGCCAAGCTGCGGTCTATCTCTCCCGCGGAGCTAGGTCCGTCACCATTCTCATTCGCGGCAACTCGCTCGAAGCCTCGATGTCCTACTACCTGATTCAGCAGATCGAAAAGAATCCGAAGATCACCGTGCGCACGTGCACGGAGGTAATCGGCGCTGAGGGTGACGATCACCTCGAACGAATCACACTGCGTAACAGAGCCACCGGAGAAGAAGACACTGTCGATGCTCAGTGGTTGTTCATCTTCATCGGTGCCGCTCCCCTGACCGACTGGCTCGGAGACGTGGTGGTCCGCGACGGAAATGGCTTCGTTCTTGCCGGCCCGGACCTTCCGTCCGAAGGCGTCACACCGGACGGGTGGCCGCTCGACCGCGCACCACATCATCTCGAAACCAGTGTCCCCGGAGTGTTTGTCGCCGGGGACGTACACGCCGAATCGGCCAAGCGCGTCGCGTCGGCCGTCGGAGAGGGCGCGATGGCCGTGATGTTCGTCCACCGCTATCTCGCTCAACAATAGGGAGATTCGATGTCCATTCCTGAATGCAGCCCAGACTTGCTTCGCACCCTGTTCCTGTTCGAGAAGCTCACCGACGATCAGCTCGAATCACTGTGCCAGGCAGGCCATATCACCGAGATCGATCGAGGTCAGGTCTACCTCGAAGGTGAGCCTGCCACCTGCTTCTACGTCCTCATCGAGGGCGAGGTGGTGCTGTCCAAGCTGTCGGGCGGCGAAGACATCGAGATCAACAGGACCACCCAGCGCGGCGTCTACTCGGGAGGCTGGACGGCGTATCTCGGCGATCGTGTACCGCAGGTCTACGCGGGGTCGATGCGAGTGACGACGCCTTCGACGTTTTTCGTCCTGGACGCCGACAAATTCGGCAACGCGATGCGCGAGTGGTTTCCGATGGCGGTTCATCTGCTCGAAGGTGTTTTCTTCGGCAAGAAGAACACTCAGCAGATCATCGATCAGCGAGAGCGACTCCTTGCACTCGGATCACTGTCGGCCGGGTTGACTCACGAGCTCAATAACCCTGCAGCCGCGGCGGTTCGAGCGACAGCCTCTTTGCGCGAGCGTGTCGCAGGCATGCGTCACAAACTGGGAATGGTCGCGTCGGGCACCTACGACCGCGATGCCCTCGTCACTCTCATGCGACTTCAAGAGGAAGTTGCAGAGGTTGTCGCCAAGGCGCCGACGCTCACTCCCCTCGAAGCCTCGGATCGAGAGGATTCGTTGGGTGAATGGTTCGAGGATCATTCGATTCGAGAGGGTTGGGATCTGGCTCCGACCTTCGTGCAGGCTGGTCTCGACACCGCTTGGCTCGAGAATGTTGCTGCAGCCGTTGACGAGTCCGTACTCGAAGGCGCAATTCGCTGGCTGAATTACACCATCGAATCCGAACTCCTGATGAACGAGATCGCCGACTCCACAACGAGGATTTCGACTCTCGTCGGTGCAGCCAAACAGTATTCTCAGATGGACCGCGCACCCTTCCAGACCATCGATGTCCACGAACTACTTGACAGCACGTTGATCATGTTGGGGCAAAAGATCGGAAGCGGAATCGAAGTCGTCAAGGAATACGACCTCGCGCTGCCACCGATCGACGCCTACGCCGCCGAACTCAATCAGGTGTGGACCAACCTCATCGACAATGCGGTGTCTGCCATGGACGGATCGGGAACACTCACCGTTCGGACAAGCCGCGACGGTGACCGCGTGTGCATCGAGATCTGCGACACCGGCGCCGGGATTCCCGATGACGTCATCGACAGGATCTTCGAACCCTTCTTCACGACTAAGCCTGTCGGTGAGGGAACCGGTCTCGGCCTTGATATTTCGTGGCGAATTGTGGTCGGCAAGCATCGTGGTGAGCTGCGGGTCACGTCTGAGCCCGGTAACACCCGGTTCAGAGTTTTGTTGCCAATCGCGGGCCCACCGCGGGATACGCGCGACGACTAGTCGCCCTTGCACGGCCGGTAGGCAAAGCGCACGATGAAATGACCGACTTCAGTCAGCGAGAGGGTGGACCATGACCGACGGACTTCCAGCGGGGATCGATCCGAGCGTGCCGCCCAGTGGCGCGGGATGCGTTGAATGCGATGCGAGCGGCGGTTGGTGGGTGCACCTGCGTCGATGCGCGCGATGCGGTCACGTGGGGTGTTGCGACTCCTCACCGTCACAGCACGCGAGCAAGCATGCGGCCTCGACAAAGCATCCGTTCATGCAGAGCTACGAACCCGATGAGGATTGGTTCTGGAGCTTCGAAACCAACGAGGCGTACGACGGACCTGAATTGGCGGCGCCCACTTCACATCCCGTAGATCAGCCGACGCCGGGACCTAAGGGTCGTGTCCCAGCCGATTGGCAGCAACACATCCACTGACTCAGTTCGGTTGGTCGATCGACCTCAAAGTCGAGACGTTCGACGACTCCTGATCCAATGCGTTGTCGATGCAGGCTTGAAACTGAGCCTGCATTGCCTCCACGACCGCGATATGACTCGCCAACACATCGACGAGCGCGTCGTGGCCACCGACGGCCTTCTCCTCGAACTTAGCCTGTAGGGCCTGTGCGGATCCTAGGGTTCCAAACCCTGTCAATTGACCGAGTAGTGCGGCGGAGTTCAATGCTGCCTCGAACTGCGCGCGGAGTTCAGTGCAAGCCGCGATCAGCTCGCCGGCGGCTTTGGCATCGAGATACAAATTCGACATGTGACTCCTGTATTCGAGGGTGTAGCTGCAATCAGGACCGCTGTCACGGGAGCAATGGAATCACTGTCTCGGCGATTCGTTCCACCAGCGTGCACGGCGTCTCGGGGCGCGCCACACCGACCTTGGCGCCGACGCGGATCATCGCAGTGGATTGAGAGGTCGCGAAGGCGACGTTGCAAGCAGAATCTGTTTTGTCATTGCGTTCCTGGTATTTCAGAACTTCGCGCCCGGCGATTTGGGCTCGATGAAGGTCGCGCATGACTGGATTCTGTTCGACCTCTACGAGCGAATGATCGGTCGATGTCAGAGACAAGAAGTACCACTCACCGTTCCACGAGCAAATGTTGAAACCATCGATATGCGTGTCAACGATGTCAACCTCTTTTGTTGCCGGGTCAACTCCGACTTTCTCCAATTCCTCATTGCTGAGAACCTCACACGGATCAAACATCCCAATCACATCGACAGGGAAAGCCTCGCCCTCGACCGTCGAGGAACAACCCCCAACCAACAGCGCGGCCGCGACCAAGACCACTGCACCCCTCACTCCCACAGCACTCCCCCTCATTCGCTGCCCGGACACTCCAGCGACACTTCGCTGCCTCAATTTGGCAGGTCGACCGACCTCAAAGTCGACACGTTCGACGACTCCTGATCCAATGCGTTGTCGATGCAGGCTTGAAACTGAGCCTGCATTGCCTCCACGACCGCGATATGACTCGCCAACACATCGACGAGCGCATCGTGGCCACCGACGGCCTTCTCCTCGAACTTCGTCTGAAGCGCTCGACCTGATGCGAGCGTCCCTAAACCACCAACCCAACTCAGTTTCGCAGCAGCAACAGACAAATGCTCCAACGTCATTTGGTATTCGCCGCATGCCGTAACTAGCAATCGCGCCGTGTCCGGATCCAGCGAGAACGAAACCTCGGCCCCGGAGTCCTCATTTGAACTCATGCGTAGCACCACCTTCATCAAGCGAGCGATTCATCTGGGGAGCTCCGGGAAGAGTTTGTCGGTAATCGTCGAGGCGAGGCCACACGGGTCGATTGGCGTCTCACCGAAATCTGGGGCGATCCGAACGATCAGCACCCCCTGATTGGTCGTCCAAGCTACAGAGCAAATCTGTCCGGTCGCATCGTCACGCTGCCCGAATTTGATAGCAGGGCCGCCATGAACATTCGCAGCCCTTACATCGGCATTGTTGGTGTTCGCTTCGACTTCGTCGAGAGTGTGGTCAGTTGACCAGACGCTCAGCGAAATTCCCGTCCCATCCCATGAGCAGATTTCAAATCGTGGAATCTGAACTCCAAGAATCCCGCGTTCCTCAGTCGCCGGATCAACGCCGACATACCGCAAGGCGCTGTCGCTAATGCCGCTACAAGGGTCAAATAGCCCAACAGCCTCGTCGGCTCGTACTGCATGCCCCTCGACCGTCGAGGAACAACCCCCAACCAACAGCGCGGCCGCGACCAAGACCACTGCACCCCTCACTCCCACAGCACTCCCCCTCGTTCGCGACCCGCTCACAGTATTGGACGCTCCCCAGCACCGATCGGTTCCACCCCATTGCATTCCGTTGCAACCCTTCACCCACGCCAACAATCGGCCTAACGTCGATCTACCAGGGGATTCACAACGAAGTGAGGTGCGGATCAATGAAGGCAGCACGGTTCCACGGGCAGAAAGACATCCGGATCGAAGAGATCCCTGAGCCCGAATTGCGGCCAGGAACAGTCAAGCTGAAGGTCGCATGGTGCGGAATCTGCGGCACCGATCTCCACGAGTACCTCGAGGGACCGATCTTCATCTCCGCACCCGGACACCCGCATCCTCTCTCACACGAGAATGCGCCGGTCACGATGGGCCACGAGTTCTCCGGCACCGTCGAAGAGGTCGGCGAAGGTGTCACGGACGTCGAGGTCGGTGAAAATGTTGTCGTCGAGCCGTACTTCGTCTGCAACGAGTGCGCCCCGTGCAAGGCGGGCAACTACCACCTGTGTACGAAGATGGGGTTCATCGGCTTGGCTGGCGGAGGTGGCGGGCTCAGCGAGAAGGTTGTCGTCGACCGTCGCTGGATCCACAAGATCGGCAACATCCCGCTCGACGAGGCAGCTCTCATCGAACCGTTGAGCGTCGCCCATCACGCAGTCGTACGCAGTGGAGCCGAAAGCGGCAACGTCGCCATCGTGGGCGGAGCTGGACCGATCGGACTCCTCGTTGCGGCAGTTCTCAAGGGTCTGGGTGTCACGACAATCGTCACCGAACTCAGCGAAGCCCGCAAGGCCAAGGCCCTCTCCAGTGGAGTCGCCGACTACGTCATCGATCCCACCACCGAAGACGTCAAGGCGCGCGTCCTCGAACTCAGCGGAGGCATCGGCGCAGACATCGGCTTCGAGTGCGCAGGCGTCAACGCGGTCCTCGACACCATGCTCGACACGGTCCGGCCTGCTGGAGTTGTTGTCAACGTATCGATTTGGGGCAAGCCCGCGACCATCGACATGCAGAAGCTGGTCCTCAAGGAAATCGACCTACGCGGAACCATCGCGTACGTACGCGACCATGAAGCGGTCATCAAGATGGTCCAGGACGGTGTCGTCGATCTGGCGCCATTCATCACCGGTCGCATTCAGCTCGAAGAGTTGATCTCCGAAGGATTCACCACTCTGATCGAGCACAACGACACTGCGGTCAAGATTCTCGTCAGGTCGTAACCGGACGGGGCACCTCCGGGCCCACCGCAGTCAGCGACCCAGGTGCCCGCCCTTTGCCCCATCCGATCTTCTCTCGGTAGCGGCCGATGTGATCGTCCTCGATCACATCGGCCGTTTCCAACGGCGTGGATTGCGGATGCACATACAGCGCATCCGTCGGGCAATATGCCTCACACATGAAGCAGGTCTGGCAATCCGATTGGCGCGCAATCACCGGGACGCCCGACGGCGTCCGATCGAAAACATCTGTAGGACAAACATCTACGCACTTGTCGCAGCCGATGCAGTCAGGCGCGGACACCAGCTCGATCATGACGCCACCAGTGCAGACCCGACAGATTCAGAAGTCCGGGTCCACACCGAATCCAAACCGCCGGTGAGGACGTGATGGTGCTGCGTCACATCGAGTTCGGGATAATCGTCCCGCTTGCTCATTCCCCGAGTCTCGGTCCGCGCCAACGTCGAGTGGTACATCCAGCGACCGACGGCCGTGATCGCGGCAGCCTGCCGCGCCGCCATCCGACCTGCTGGGTCCGCGCCCAGATCCGCACTCACTGCACCCCAGAGCGATTCGAGCTCACCGAGCGCTGCGGATACTCGATCACCGCTGCGGAGGTAGTTCTTGTCGAAGGGAATCAGCTGCGCCTGAGCAGCTTTCACCACATCGTCGGCAGCAAACCCGGTTCGTACCGGATTACGCAATCCGACGGTTCCGGCTCCGCGAAGACCACTGGTAGACCCACGTCCGACCGACAGCGCATAGCGCGCAGCACCGGTTCCTGCCCATGAACCAGAAGACATCGCCCACGCGGCGTTGTGACTTCCCCCGCCGGTAAACCCTCCGCAGATTCGCTCTCGGGTCGCAGCGTCCCCGGCGGCAAACAGACCTGGAACGGATGACGCGCAATCGTCATCGACGACGTTGATTCCCCCAGTGCCGCGCACCGTGCCTTCAGCGAGCATGCCGACCTCGAATTTGTCGGTGAAGGGATCGATTCCGCGGCGATCGAATTGCAGGAAGAAGTTGGGTTGCCCCAGCCTCATTCGACGCTGCACCTCAGCGTCGGCCCGATCGATCTGCGCGAAGACCGGCTCGTTCCGCAACGTGCTGGCGATGACGGACCTCCCCTTCGCCGAACCGGCACCTTCGAGCACGCTTCCGTCTGCGTGAAAGAACGTCGCGTACGCGTAGTAGGCAGTTTTGGTGATCGTCGATCCGGCCGCCGCGATCCCGTACGCGTTCGAGAACTCCATGCCGGAGAACTCCACTCCGACTTCGGCTGCCATCAATGCACCGTCACCGGTATCGACATTGGTGCCCAGCGCACCGGACAGAAACGCACAACCTCCGCTGGCGACCACTACCGCGCCTGCCGAGACGCGGTAGTCCTGATGTTCGTGACGCTGGTATCCGGCGACTCCGCGAACTCGGCCCTCGCCGTCCACCAACAACTCCAGTGCCGGCGAATGGTCGAGGATCCGCACCCCGGCTCGACGAATCCAGGTGCGCATCCGTCGCATGTATTCAGGTCCCTGCAAGCCGGTACGTATCTGCTTGCCCGTGCTGGGGTCGACGGGGAACGGATATCTACCCTCCACCGCGAGGAGATCCATGTTGGAGTAGGTCTGCTCGAGGACGCGGTCCATCCAATGGTGGTCGGCCAGATATCCGCCGAGCGCCTCACGACCGGCCTTTGCCCGCTCGCGGGCAGTCGTATCCGGCTCGACATACCAAACACCCGTTCCGGATGGGGCCGTCGCGCCACTCGTTCCGCAGTATCCCTTGTCGACCAGGACGACGTCTGCACCGGCCTTGGCCGCACGCAACGCCGCCCACGCGCCGGCGGGGCCACCACCGATCACCAATACATCGGTGGAGAGTTCGAGGACGTCCGTCACTGGCCAGCTCCTGTCAGAGGTCTACGCAACACTCCTGTTGCCGCAATATTCCTCGAACGAACTACCCAGCGCCACAGTCAGAATCACTGTGAACTCAACCAGTCACCGCCGCATCGGCAGAGCGCTACGACGCTTCCCTCTCCTCATCGATGCACAACGCGGAGTACTTGGCGAAGGCTTCCTGCAAGGTCAGCGATTTGCGTCGCTCGGTGATGTCGCGGGGCTTTCCCTGCGCAACACATCGACGAGCATGCTCGATCACAGCTTCACGTATGACGCTGGAAATGTCCGCGCCCGTGAGCTCTTGGAGGGTCTCTAGGGCCCTCAGTTCCTCTACGTCGAATCTCACCGTTACCGATCGTCTAGCCACGCTCAGGATGTTACTAGCGGGTACACCAAGATTGGTGAGTTACATATGCGTCTAGTCGAATATCTTTGGGCGCCAAAACCTTCGAATTCCGATCTACGTGGGTAAATCGTTTTCCACTCACGGCACTCATGTAATGCAACGCACACGGCGCTAGCCAGCGTGCCGACGGACACTGTCGCTGTCTATGCTTGCGAAACACTGCCTTCGATCGGAGATATACCGCGTGAGCATCGACCACATCGTTTCCGCAGTCGACGGCGATGCTGCCGAGCGAATCAAAACGGCCCTGGCCGAGATAGCCGCCACCTCGACGGACACGACCACGCTGGTGTTCGACGGTGTCCGGATCGAGATTCCACCGTCGGTCGGCGACGCCGTCGTACAGCTCCTGACCTACCTCGCGGCCGGCGACAGCGTCGCTCTCGGGCCCGTCGCAGAGCTCCTCACCACCTCACAGGCAGCAGAGATCCTCGGCGTTTCGGACACGTATGTACGCAAACTCGCCGACGCCGGGAAACTCCCGATCGAACTACGAGGCACCCACCGCAGGTTCCGCCTCGATGACGTGATGGCTTACCGCGAGCAGTTCCCCAAACGCGCCTAGCTCTTTGCGTACATTCCTTCGATCTCCTTCGAGAACCGATCGACGACGACATTGCGCTTGATTTTGAGCGTCGCTGTCATCTCACCGTCTTCCTCGGTCAGATCGCGATCGAGAATGACGAACTTCTTGATCGACTCCGCATGCGAGACAGCAGCATTGGCGTCGTCGACAGCCTTCTGCAGCTCCGCTCGAAGGTCCTTGTCGTCACGTAGTTCGGCGACGGTCGCGCCAGAAGGCTTACCGTTCTCCGCCTTCCACTTCTCGAACACCTCGGGGTCGACGGTCAGCAGCGCCGTGATGTAGGTCTTCCCGTCGCCGACGACGACTGCCTGCGAGACGATGGAATGCGAACGGATACGGTCTTCCATCGGGCCGGGCGAGACGTTCTTGCCACCCGCCGTCACCAGAAGATCCTTCTTGCGTCCGGTGATGGAAAGGTAACCGTCGCTGTCGAGTTCACCGAGATCACCGGTTCGCATCCAGCCGTTGACGAATGTCTCTTCGGTGGCCTTGTCGTTCTTCCAGTATCCCTTGAAGACGACTCCACCGTTGAGTTCGATCTCGCCATCCTCGGCGATGCGAACCCCGTTGCCGCCCATCGGCTGTCCGACGGTTCCGATCTTCTGAGCACCCGGCACGTTGACGCAGTGCGCCGCAGTGGTTTCGGTGAGGCCATAGCCTTCGTAGATCGGAACTCCGAGCCCACGGAAGAAGTGTCCCAACTCAGGAGTGAGGGCGCCGCCGCCGGAGATCGCGAACCAGCACTCGCCGCCGAGAGCCTCACGAAGCTTCGAATACACGAGCTTGTCTGCCACTGCGTGCTTCGCCTTCAAGATCAGCGAGGGACCGCCCTTGTCGAGAGCTTGGCTGTACTCCTTGGCGGTGGCTTCGGCGAAGGCGAAGATCGCGCTGGGGATCTTTCCACCGGATTCCGCCTTGCGTGCTGCGCCGTCACGAACTTTTTCGAAGACACGCGGAACACCGAGGATGGTGTTGGGCTTGTACCGCTCGAATTGAGTTGTAATGGTGGCAAAGTCGGACCAGTGGGCCTGCGACGCACCAGCTTCGAACGTCGCGAGGGACACCGCGCGGGCCAGTACGTGAGCGAGCGGCAGGAAGGTCAGGACTCGGTTTCCCGGAACCGCCACCTTGCCGATCGATGCCGTGAGAATCCCGCGCACCTCGGACAGGAAGTTGCGGTGCGTGAGGATGCATCCCTTGGGACGACCTGTCGTGCCGGAGGTGTAGACGAGTGACGCAAGATCGTCGGCCTTGATGCCCGCGAGCCGCTTCTTCAGCTCGGTGTCGTCAACGTCGGCACCCTGTGCGGTCAGCTTTTCGACTGCTCCGTCGTCGATCTGCATGACGGCCTTGAGAGAGCTTGGCGCGTCCTGGAACAGCTGCTCGTGCGCGCCGGTTTCGACGATCGCGATGACGGCCTCGGAGTCTTCGAGGATCCAGCTGACCTGCCCCTGAGACGACGAGTCGTAGATCGGGACGGTAGCGGCGCCGGCCGCCCAGATGGCGAAGTCGAAGAGCGTCCACTCGTATCGGGTCGCGGAGAGCAGTGCGACGCGGTCGCCTGCCTGCACGCCAGCGGCAATGAGACCGTTTGCGACGCCGGTGACCTGCTCGGCGAACTCCTTGGCTGTGACGTCTACCCAACCCTCTCCCTTGGGGCGGGAGAACACCGTCAGATCTGGCGTGCGCTCGGCGTGAGTGAAGACGGTGTGCACCACAGACTCGTTGTCGGAGATGGTGAACTGGGCTTTGGCGCTGTACTCACTCACAGGGTGTCATCTCCGTTGGTCTGCGATTCGATGCTGATTCTGAAGCGGTGGAGTGCGCGGGCGAAGTCTGCGACCTCGGACTCGGTCCAATCGTGCAGCCTGCCGGCGACTTGGTCGAGCCGACGCGCGTCTGCGGCGTCGAGGTATTTGCGGCCAGCCTCCGTGAGGTGCAGCGGATTGCCCTGACGAACGGATCCCGGATCGGCATACACCCAGCCAGCCTCGATGCACCCGCGCACTTGGCGCGAGATGGTCGAACGATTGACGCCGAAGACTTCGGAGATCTCCGTGGCCTTACAGCCGTCGTTGCGGCCGATGAAGGAGAGGAAGGAATGCTGCGCGATCGACGGGTGGTCATCGGAATGCCGATCCCCCGTCATCAGCTGCCGCGTGAGGTGCACCAGCTCGTCATGAACAGCTGGTGGACCGGTGAGCGCCATTGCTCCGTCGTGTTGCACTGAGCAACTATAACGCCGACCCCTGTATCCGACGCAATATGACCGCCGCCACCGACAAGAAGTCCGTCGGTGGCGGCGTGAAGAGTTAGACCAGATCCTCACCGTTGCGGCGAGCAGTTGCCCAATCCTTGAAGAATCCCTTGCTGATGACTCCCAGCACGACCAAGACCAACGCCGGCCAGATCAGAACATAAATGGTCAGTAGGGCTGTACTCATTCGTATTCCTTCTACTTGTCTCGACGGTTACTTTCCGGACGCTCCGACAGCAGGAAACTCCTCCTCGTCGAAGTCTCCGGTCCGCTGCTTGATGAGTTCGAAATCGAACGTCTCACGCTGATTGACGGACATCGCAAAACACACGACGGTACTGACGGCATAGGCCACCAAAGATCCGCTGAGCGTTGGGTAGTCGTGCAGGAAGCCGATCGCGAACGGCGCGGACAGCACGATCGCCAGGCCACCGACGATCTGCGCAACCTTCAGACCGAAGAATCCAAATGTCATGAGCCCCAGCACCACTCCGATACCGACAACGGCAACGATGTCGGAGAGAATCCCGAACATCCCATCCATCGGCACCCAACTGAATCGGACGGGCAAGAAGGCAGCAAGAGCCACCAGCACCGACACAGTGAAGGCCTTGTTGGTGACCTTTCCCCAATAGAAGCTCGCAATAACCGGGAACACCAGCGCGCCCCACAGCGCGCCGACGAACACCAACAGATCCAGAATGCTCAGTTGCAGACTTGCCAAGGAGATAGCCGCCGCCGTGGCAACTATCATCGTTACTCGGCCGATGAGCAGCATCCGTCGAGGGTTCGCATTAGCCTTGCCTGCGACGGCTTGGCCGTAAACGTCGGTCATCACGATGGACGAGAGTGCAGCAAGGTCCGAGTCCGCCGTCGATGACAGCGCGCCGATGATCATGACAAAGAAGACAGCCAGCAAAATTCCGGGCAGGTACGACGCGGCCATCTGCGGAATCAGGTTGTTGACGTCACCATCCATCGGCTCGATTCCGAGGTATAGAGCGAGAACACCCAGCATTCCGACACCAATGACCGTTGCGCCGTATCCGACGGTTGCGGTGATGAAGGTGGGCTTGATCAGGTCTTCGCGGACCGCGAACAGACGTTGGGCAATGGTCTGGTTGCCGATTGCGTAGGCAAGAACTGCCGCGATGTACGGCGCGCCCTGCTCGAAGAAGGCAACGCTCGAGAAGAAGTTGCCCTGCTCAGCAGTAAGGTTGCCTGCCCCGGATTCGAAGGCTGCCGGGAACCCCGCCGCAAAGAAGATGAACGGCACCAAAACCGCTACCGCACCGAGCATTCCGATCAGCTGAACGAAGTCGGTCAACACCGAAGCGCGGAAGCCCGACCACAGCGTGTACAGCAAAACGCCCAACGCGACGATGAACACACCCTGAATGAAGTTGAACGGCGAAAGCAACGCGATCAGCAGACCACCAGCGAGGAAGTTCGACATCAAACTGATGAGACTGCCGACGATATTGGAACCCGCGAGCATCAGCTGACTCGAGCGTCCGTGCCGCGCGTACATGACCTCAGCCAGCGTGTGGGCTTTCGGCGCTACTTTGCGAATTCGCTGGCCAAACGGATAAATGAAGAGAATCATCAACGCGCCCCATAAACCGTAGTGAATGGGGCCGGAGATTCCGTAGGTGTAGCCAGAAGTGGCGGATGCGTACATCGACGACGCCCAAATCCAGGTGGCCGTCATACTCGCGGCCGAAACACCAAATCCTAACTTGTTTCCGGCAGTCATAAAACCGTCGGCATTTTCCTGCCTCTTACCAATACGAAGAGAAATCAGAAATGTTCCACCATAAAAAGCAACAAGCAGTGAAACAATTACCAAGGTACTGAACTGGACCATGTCGGACCCCGTCACATGCCACATCCTTCGCACATAATCGGCAGAACAAAGCGCAAAACCCCTGTTCAGGATCTTTGCGCTTCGTTTCTGCACGCCCTAGGAGCGACCGTCATACCAACACCGGTCACATATTCAATTGACTAGCACCACGCACTTCGTCTTTTCGGAAACCCAACCTCCACAAAATAAATCTTCTGCGCAAACTTTTGGCTCGACCACGCAATTTAACAACCGAGAATCGACCATAGCATGATGGCAATTTCGAACAAAAACTCCAATATTTTCCCACCCGAAAAGATTCATGATTCCGCAGCAGAAAAATCGTGCGCTTCCAGCGCATATAACAACTCCGCATCGATTGAAATCGATGCTCGATTCGATCGCTCAGCTACTTCGACAGGACCATCCTGGCAAACCGTCGGCCCCACTCGGGATCGGCGGAAACATGCTCGTCCAGCGGATTGGAGACAATCGCCCCGATCATTCGCAAGTACACGAGAGTGTCTCGCACCATCCACGTCCAATCGTCGTCGCCGAGGCGGGTTCCGTCTGTTGTCGACCAACCCAGAGCCGTGAGGCCTTCGATCATCACTTCACTACGTTCGAACTCCGACAAGCCGGCAGCCAACGTAAGGAACAGAATTCGGCCGGCTTCCTGCCCCAACTCGCCCTTTCCCAACGGCATGGCCGACACGATATGACGCCACAGCTCGCCTTCATATGCAAGCACTGACGCGCCGAGTCGAGTCAGAATCAATGTGCCTCGGAGTTTCCGGACAAATTTCAGTGTCTTTGCGACTTCAACGAGTACTGCTAATTGCGAGCCGCTCCCTGCCGTGACATCGATCCCGTCACTGTCCCAATCGAGTTCGCCTCGGGCGGCCGCAACATGGTCCGAAGGAAGTGCCCCGGACGCCGTCAACGCAATCCCACCACCTCGCGCAGAGTTCAGCAGCCACAGCAGTTGGCGTGTTGCTCCCTCACGCATCACCTCGAAATAGTTGTCATATCCGCCACGAAGCTCCGCTTCGGCAACTGCGGCAAACAGTTTCGGCGCGGAATGAACCGACAAGCTGCGCAAGAACTTCTCGAACAACGAGCTTCCCACAGGCGGTGACTTATGCAGTGCCACTGCAATGGTGACTGCTGCATCGGACTCTGCGGGAACAAAACGTTCGGGATCGAACAGTCCGTTACTCGCCTGCCCGTTCAGGAACTCGCGATACCCGATCGGACCGCCAGAATCCTCTGGCGGGCAAGCCCTCTCGCCGTCGAAACACGATGGCTCAGAAATCGGCTGGTCTTCGACAATCTGCTCCAGAACCAACGTGTGACTCCACCTTGCGCGGGCGTTGTACTCATAACGGACGTACTCCCCGACCGCGGTAACTGCCTCGTCGATCCGGACTTCGTCCTCACCAAACTCGTCTTCCTGGTATCCGTCGCGCTCGATCACCTCTGGCGCGATATACCGATCTGGGCCATTGTCCGTTGAATGATGGACACTCACCCACTGATGAGCGTGTTGATCTCCCCATCCCATCACCGCCTGCACAATCGAATGAAGCTGGTCCAGTTCGATATTCGACGGAACCGAAAACCGTCTCCAAATAGGCGGCGTGATGCAATCGATTTCGATCCGCATGACAAAGTTCGCCGCCGCCGGCCGTCGACGCTGATTCCGCATCTGCCTCGGCGTAAGGACCTTCATCTGGCTTTGCGCCGCTTGATATGCAGGTACCAAACGCAGATGTGAAGCTCGCCGAACTCGCTGACCCGTCATGTATGGAGGCTAGATCTACCTACCGACAGCCGAGATACTCACTGCCACAAGGTTGCCCGATTTGTCGGGGCTCGCATCTCGTCGCTGGTCGGCTGTCAAGTCCAGATCAACGCGGACCTACCCAGGCATTTTTGATCATCCACTGCGCTGCCAATAGTGTGCGCCGATTACCGTAGACCTGACAGCTACCGCACGAAAACAGTGCCCAGCGCCTGCTCGGACTGGCACAGAACATGAGGATCCATGAGCGACCAAGACACGACCGCCGACCAGCCCCTCTACATCAACGGCGCAATTGCCTTGGTGACGGACGAGCGCGACGAATTGGTTCGCCTGTGCGTTCAAACTCTCGCCGAACTACTGGGCAGTGAGCCTGCCACCGATGACGACGGCGACATCGTCGTGCCGGTTCACGGGTTTGTCGTCTACGTGACAGTTGCGGATGACGGCCCTCAGATCAACGTCTGGTCTTCGGTTCTGACCGGCCTCGGCAATCCCTCGCATGCTGCGACTCGACTGATCGAACTCGCGCAGGAATGGCCGCGCCTGCGCTTCGCCTTCAGCGGCGACCACCTACTGGTCTCCACGATGCTCGACGCCGATCCCTTCGCGCCGCAGCATCTGCTGAACCTGATCGACGAGGTTCACGACTTCACTCACGAACTCGACGACGATTTTGCTGAATCCTTCGGCGGGTCCCTCGACTGCGACGCGGATGACGACAGTTACGCCGGCGACTGCAATCCCGGCGGTTGCGGAGGAGACTGCGACTGTGCGTGCGGCGCCAATACAGACGCCGCCGACGGCGATCTTGGTATTAGCCAAGTCAAATAGACTGGCCCTCTTCGATCAGTTCCGCAGAGCGCCCGCTGGCGTTTGTCACGAAGCGACATAGATCTGCGTGCGGTGCCAGTCCAGATAGACAACGTCCGGACGCTCCGCCTTGTCCGGCAAGATCAATCGATCTCTCAGAGGTGGCTTCCCGAGTGCGGCGCGAAGCGGGCTTTCGATCTCCATATCGCTCTCGACGCCGGGCGCGTAATGGAGGTTCAAGTCCTCGTCGACGGTGATGAGCCCCGTATCGAAGGCAATGTCATGTGTCGGACACGCGGTGAAGCCGTTGCGACGGTCAAGTCGCTCTTTGTCAGTGCTGTCTCGCCAGGGCTTGATATGGCTTGCAGTAAGGAGGCGCGGCCGGCGTCGGCCACCGATGTTCGCGCTAAGGCCACAGAACACGCAACGGTGCTCGTGATTGCTGAGTACGCCAGCGGCGAACCGATGCTGGCCGATCCGAACTCTGGAGGTCAGCAATCGCTGAGTGGTCGCGATGGGAATATCGTTACGCTCGCTAGACCACTTTTCGAGCGACTGCTCCAAGGATCTCTCGATCTCACTTTGGACTAACTCTTCTTGTCCCGCCAACCACAGCGTTTCGCCGTTTTCCAATTCGAGGAAGTCTGGCAACGCATGTTCGTCAATTCCGTGGGAACGCGCCGATCGCAGAATTCGAAGGTATACGTCCTGCATCAACACGCTGTCCGAAAGCATCAACGACGCGACTTCGACCTCATGTCGCCCGCCATGACTACGTGTTCCATCCAGGTTCGCCATCTTTGCGATAAAGCTCGTGGGCCGACGCTTGAACAAACTCGCAAAATGCTGGACCGGCATTCCCGCACGATGTGCAGAAGAGCTACCGAACCGGCGATGGTCAACCAACAGCGATGCACAGAGCGACAACACGACCTCGCTCGGAACGAACGGCACCTGTCGGCTTCCCTTCGGTACCTCCTCGCGTGCGAGTACCGATTTCCATTGCGCCGCCAGCGCGGCGGGCGACGGATCAAGAAACTCGGAGATTACCGAAGGTGCCACTTTGCGCCTTCCTGGTAAGTGTCCAACCCGCAAGTTCACACACTAGCCGGCGCCGCGCGGAATCGTTCGAAGCCACTCGTGGGGGATCGCCATCCACCGATGAAGGATTCCGGCGAACGCGTGTGCCAATCTGGCGGCCCCAAGGACCACAACGGCGCACTGGGCCGCAGGCCCCTACCGGAACGCACTCCCCTTCGAGGTCAATGCCTTCACCCGCTCGACGGTCCAGACCGCCAGCACATCGACCTTCCGTTTACGGCCTGTCTCCTTGTGGGTATCCATTTCCTGTTCCGCAATGATGTCCTTGATCCCGTCTGCGTCGAGGGCCGAGAGACGCTCCAACAGAACCTCTTCCCCATCGGCATTGAAGACCTCGAACGGATCGAAAGCGCCGGGCTCCCGCTTCACCTTCGGAGCCGCAGCACGACGACGCGGCGCCGGCGCAGCAGCAGGTACCACAGCGGCGGATCCATCCGACGGAACTGCGAAAGCGCTTTCGATTGCCTTCGCGAACCGCGGGGTACGGGCAGCTTCCTCCGCGATTACCTGAACCAGCTTGGCCAGCAACACCGAGGCCGAGGCATTAGTTGCACCCAACTTCAAGAGCGCGGCACCGGTCTCCTGCACCTGCACGCGACGACGCGCCTCATCGATACCCGCACTCATAGCTTCGCCTGCGCTTCCGTGAGAATGTTCTGCGTAATTGCACGCATCTGATCGAACTGACCTGCATTGCCGTACTTCACCTTCAAAGTGCTGTACGGGTGAAACTCCGCCGACGCGGCAATCTGATTCGACTCCGCGAGATATTCCGGCAATACGTGTGGGACGTTGGGATCGCGTCGAAGGTTTCGCACAGTAGTGCGGTGCACCGCCGAGTTGGACTTGTACTTGGTGATCACCAACCCGAGTTCGAAGAGTTCACGGCCGAGTTCTTTGCCGAACTTCGCGATGTGCGTCTGGATCTGCGGAATGCCGTACGTGGAGAGCACATCCGGGATCGTGGGGATCACGTAGCCGTCAGCCATGGCCAATCCGTTGAGTGTGATCGGCCCGAGATTCGGCGGGCAATCGATCAGAACGTAGTCGTAATACGGCATCACCGGGGCGACGGCATCCCTCAACAATTCAACCGGCTTGGTGGAGTTCCGATCAGCAACCCGAAGGGCACTGATCTCCTCCTGCAGCTCGATCAAATCGAGAGATGAGGGAAGCAGATCCACACCCGTCACTCGCTTGACCGGCGAGACTCCGCGCTGAATCGAAGCTTCGAGATCGAAGTTCGACGTGCCATCGACAGCGTCACGGAAAATGGTTGCGCTGGTCAGCCCTTGTTTGTTGAGTTCGAGCCAGTGATCCTCGCTGATCATCATCGTCGTGAGATTGATCTGCGCATCGAGGTCGATCAGCAGCACGCGCTGACCGAATTCGAGCGACATGAACTCGGCCAACCCCGCGGTGATCGTCGTCTTACCGACGCCGCCCTTGAGGTTGATCGTCGCAATCGTCTTAGCCATCAGAACCCATTCCTGTCTCCCACCACAACACACCTAGTTCGCATCGACGATCGCCCCTGTCCCTGACTGCTTCACCCGAAAACCGATTCGCCCCAACGGCTCCGCCGCGTGCGGAAGCGCGTACGAGAACAACGTCGCAAAATCGCGCGAGTCCACGGGACCAGCCTGTGCCCGTTTCAACTGACGAGGAGCCGGATCGTTCGCAAATACCAGAATCAATGCACCGCGAGTCTTCCGATGAAGAGCACCCGCAAGCGGTCCACCGTTCTTCTTCGGACTGCCCGCAATGTGCTCGATCGCATCGCGCTCACGAACGGCCGTACCGGTGAAACCTGTTCGGTACTCGCGTTCCTGGCGTTTGCGATTGACGATCGGAAGTTTCTCGTGCCAACCCTTGATCTCGATCGGCTCCCGGGTCTTGGGGTACGGAAGCAGAACTGCGAAGTCTTCGAGCAATCCGGATTCGATTGCGGTCGAGAGCGCTTCGCGGTGGGGAGCGAAATCCCACCCGTTCGCCCACTCGAACTGGTCGACGGCCTCCAGCACCACATGGGCCGGGACGATGCCGTATCGCGCAGTGAACGATCGCGAAACGTCATCCTTGTCAACGAAATTGAAGGACCCACTTTCGTCCAACGACTTCAATAATGGTGTAACCGCGTCGAAGTGCCGAGCGTTGATCGAACCGTCGCCTCGCGGGGGCTGCATCGTGAAGCTGAAACTTTCACCACCCATGCCTCGATAAACCAGATCGGCGTTGAACATCTTGTTTCGAGCCGTTGGCCTGAGCCACGGCAGCTGCTGAAACACCATCGGCGGCACATCGCGTGGAGTGACCCACGGTTCGCCCTTCTCGTTCACGCCGCTGAACCTGGTGAGCTCGTTCCGGAACTCCTGCTCATCCCGAACGATCGCCTCGAACGCCTTGTACATGTCGTAGTCCGCGCCGGCGGGTCCGCCAACCGCGCGGCCGATGAACAGGCGCACCAAGTCTCGGTACCCGGGGCGGAATCCGAACCAGCGTCCCATCTGCATCAACGTGTCTGCTTGGCCCGTGCGACGCGTGTAATAAGTGATGGTCAGGCCCTCGACCGTGAAGCCGCGACTCAGCTTTGTTCCGCCGACAAGGATCTTCCACACTCCCCGTTCTTGGAAATCGAGGGAATCCTGTTTGTAGTCCTTCTCGGCTGCCCCGTTGACCACGATGACGGGGCTGGTTCCCTCCGAGATCCTGTCGTAGGCGGCGCCGATGAACTCCTCCAAGTCACCAAACGAGCTGGGATTAGCCAACTCGCTACCACGCGCAGCACTCACCACTGCAAAGTCCTCGGCCCAGAGCTTTTCCAGCCTCGAGAGACTCTTTGCCTGGCTGTACCCCGCCGACTTCCACAAGGCCTTGAAATCGTTGGCCACCGCGTCGTGCTCGGCCTGCTTCACCGATTCGTGCACCAACATCGTGTGGTGCCGATACGGCTTGGCGCCCTTCGATTCCCGGAAAAGCTTGATCGCCCCGGTCAGGACAAACGAGTCGAGAGCCCACAATTGTTCGGCAGAACGATCCTCGTCGCACTCGGCCCGGAGATCCCGTACGTACGCTTTCTGGTTCGAATTGGCCGGAGTCTTGTCGTCGTCTTCGAGATCGTCGAGATCGTGGAAGTCCGCACCACCCATGTACGGGCCGGGCCGCTCGAGGCTGACGATGAAGTCCGAAGGGAAGACGTTGACACTGTCTTCCGGATCGACAAACACATTGGCGAAGGGTGTTGCGGTGTAACCGATGTACTGAGCCCGCTTGAGAAGACCGAGGATCTCGGCAATCTGACCGTTGATCGCAGTCCGCTCGATCTGCTCGGTTTCCATTTTCTTCGGATCGATCGTGTTCACCGACGCCTGATCAGCCTCGTCGTCGATGATCAGAGCCGGGATCTGATCGAGTTCGGTGGGGACTTTCTTCAGATCCGCGACCAGCTTCTTGAGACTGGAGACGTTCTTCTTGACGACAGCGATCCGAATATTGCTGGGGTACAGATTCTTCGGATCATTGAGCGGAAGGGAGTGATCGACGGTTTCGAAGTGCAGTGCGCTCAGGCCCGCGAGCAGGCTCTTGTAATCGAACGTCGACGTGGTGAGTCGACGGATTGCCGGAATTTCGTTCGTCTTGTTCGGATCGATTTCGTGTTCGAGAAAGTTCCCGTCCCGCCAGTCCTCGTCGTTGGCGTAGTCGTCGTCCACACCGGCACTGATGTTTTGACGACCGACCAATTCCATGTCGAGGCGTCGCTGAGTCTGGCTCCGGAGAATCTCGATCGTGCCTGTCAGAACGATGACCAAGCGGTACCCAGCGTCGATCGCCTTGGCTACTACGCCACTGAAATTCGCCGTCTTTCCGCTCTGGACGTAGCCGACCACCAAACCTTTGGACTGATACGGCTCCGGCCTGGTTGGGTCGGCGAGTCGATGCACAACCTCGGTCGTTGCGATGTCCAGCTTTCCGATTGTTGCTTCGTCCCAGTTCTTGTCGGCTAGAACTCGCTTGTAAGCCCGCCAATAGAAGTCGTGCTCGCGCCGGCGCTCGGAGGTGTACCAGGGGTCCCACGGCTGCTGAGCCGCAATGACAACGGGCCCACCTTCGCGAGGGAAGCGCGCATCCATCTCGGCGTGCGCGTCTACCGGCAGTCCCAACAGGTCGTAGATCCGAGCTCGCCGTTCCGGGCTCTGCGGGGTAGTCGAACCTACCCATGTCTCAACACTTTCCGCATCCCACTGCCGCAGACGCGAGGTGAGCGCCGTTCGTACACCGACCGCACTGTCGTCGAGGAACACATCGATGACGTCCGCGATGGTCAGGCCATCCGGATAGCTCGCTCGCAGGCGCGCGTTGACCGGGTAGAGCACGTTCTCGGGCGGAAACCCGTCACCGAGTTCACGCGCAACCGCACGGAATACTTCATCACTCACTGCACTACCTGCTCCCGGTGCGCTGCCACTGCGGAAATCAACACTTCCTGCCACGCCTGCAACTTTTCCCTCTGACGAGCGCCGATTCTCGTTCCTTCGAACATCTCACTCACCAACAGGAAGACAAGAGTCTTGAGCACCGGAGCATCAGCCGGGTCAAGGCTGCGGCGTCCGAGCAGATCACGCCGAAAACGCGCATTGATCCACAAAGTACGAGTCTTGAGGTCGACTTCGAAGAACTGATCACGCGCCAAAGCTCGCCAACCCACGGCAACAGGATCATCGCCGACACTGAATTCGAAGGCGTCGCTGAAGGAATCGAGCACGTCTTCCGGAAAGCCGGATGCCGGCTCGATGACGCTGATCGGCCGAGGTGCAGAACTTCGGGCTGCCCGCACCGCGCGCTCGGCGTCGCTCAAATACGAGCGGAATCCACCGTTCCCCTCCGTGAAGACGGCCCCGTCGACGGCAGCCGACGCAGTGGCATCAAGCGTCACCCCCGATTTCTCGGGATTGATTGTGATGTGCTGCAGCAGAGAATCGTTCAGATCGACGGCAATTCGTGCCAATCCGTAATCCGGTCGGCCCCGCACTATCGCGTTCCATCCACCGATCTGCAGGAGTCGATCGTGCCGATAGAAGTAGAGCCCCTGCTGGTCGCGGCCGGGGGCGCCGTGGATACGGAATTCCGGTGCATTACTCCGAGCGGGCCACACGTGAGCTTCGGCGGTTACTGTGCCGCCGGCGATCGACACGGTAAGTGTCCGAGGGTAGTTGAGGTCACCGGTGCGCGGATACCGGAACGGGTCGATGGCGCTGACCTTGCGCAGCGCGCCGGCGCGTCCCGCTTCGACGTCGAAGACATCGACAGTCAGAGCAATCCGGCCGGATTCGATGAGACGGTGAAATACGACGCCGAGATGACTGCGCACGTCGTTGATGGTCTGTTCGAGCCAGCTGGTCTGCTCGTCCGCGTGTGCGGACATGAGAAAGGTTGTGATGCCGCGCCATTCGACAACAGTTCCGGTGTCGAACGGAAAGCGAGGCGTGACTGCGTCGAAGAATTCGGCGGCTTGCCGGTCCTCGATCACCGAAACTGACTGACGCCCCTGCACTGAGGCGGAGTCGATCTCGCGGCCCTGCGTCGGGTGGCCCGACTTTCGAGACCACACTCGTAGCAAACGAGCCTGACTCAACGACGCTGCCTTCATCCCCACACCGAAATGACCCAGGTCCTCGGCGGCATAGTCGCGTCGACGGCCGTAGGTCATCGCAGCATCGATGGTGTCACTGTCCATGCCGGAACCGTTGTCGATCACCATCATCGACACGATCCGTGTGCCGTCCTGAACGAACCTGATCAGCACGTGGGAGGCCGCGGCGTCGAGGCTGTTGTCGATCAGATCGGCGAGCGCTGTCGCGATGGTGTGGTGCAAGCCAATGGCGCCGGCGAGGGACTCGTCCGCCGCAAGGATCTTGGTGCCCACTATGCGGGTGCCCGCGACGTCAGTCATGAGATGCATCCTTACCGTCTGCCTCGTCGATTTCGGATGCTTCGCCGCGCCTCCACGCCGCCTCCAAGAAGTCCAGAATCACGTCCTCACCACGATCTTCGTACGCGCGCAGTATCTTTCGTGGACGGTCTTCGCCGTCCAGACACACGGCCTCGGCAAGGATCCGCACCACATGTCTCTCGGCAGTTCGCAATGGCTCGCGATTGCCAACCTCTGCGAGTGCCTGACGTAGTGGGTCGATGTCAGAGTGGACAATCGCCGGTCGAACCACGCGGAAGGTTCCGTCTTGCCACAGCTCGAGCAGCACGTCTTCGCCCTCGACAGCGGAGAGTTCACGCAGGAATCGGCGGATAGTGCCGAACGTCGGCTGCGCTCCGGTCCACCGAACTGCTTGAACGCCGAGGTGGCTCTCCAACTCGATGGTCTCGCCGCGCGCACAGCCCGCAGCGACCGCAACACCGGCGGGCACCGCAAACCCGGAACCCCGTAGATGATCTGCGGTCACAGTCAGTCGATACCGCCACGTACTACCTGACCGGTACAGGCGGCGAGTCAACTCTGGCGTCTTCGCAGTGTTACGTGTCCGCTTGCGCCGGACGATCCCGTCACCACCAATGTTGAACTCACTGGTTCCTTCAGCCTCTCCCGAAGAAAGCGATTCCTCCCCAACGGAATCCGCACTTCCCCAGGCGTGCAGCCGCCACACTGCGCCGTCGAGCGCCACGCGATCGTCGGCCTCGAGCGCGCGCTCGATCGACCGGTCACTGCGATCGGACTTCAGCAACTCCACAAGCTCGACGACGGACTTCGGCGATCCGACGGCTTCGAGCGCGCCGACTGCCAGATCGGAGATCCGACGCGCACGCGTCAGCGCAGACTCCGCCACAACGACAACGCCGCACCACGCAAGCCACTTCTCCAGTTCGCCGCGTGACATCGACACCACTTCGGCGACGTCGTCGAGTGCAACCACACCGTTGGGGGACTCAAAGTCTTCCAGCAAGGTCTGAGTGCGTTTCTTGGCCTCCGCGACGCCCGGAGCGGCAGCCCAACCGTCAGTCACCTCGAAGTAGTCGTCGAGACGGTCCAGAACCAACCACAGCGGAACTCCGTAACCAGGCACCTCCGCCGCGATGCTCGGATGCACGTCGAGGAGGCGATCAAGCGAAGCTACCGGCTGAATCTCGACGCGCAGGCTGGCAAGCAGGTTCCCCACCGCCGTCCCGAATCCGCACGCCGCGTTGAGTTTGGCTTTCACGTCGGCCTCGATCTGCCCGACTCGCCCCGAGCCCACTCCGAGCTTGGCTCCGATCGCTCCCCTGCGCTGCGGAACTCGCGCCACGATCCGCTCACGCAACACCAACGACTCCCGCTCATCCAGCTGCGAGAAGAGATTGTCGATCTCGTCCATCGCGTCGGTACGGTCCGTGTCGGGCAAGTCGTTCGGCGTCAGAGCCGAGATCCGGGCGGCAACTTCCTGAATCGAGGCCGGAGATTCATCGTCGATCTCGACGGTGACGAGTGGTCTGCTGTCCTGGCCTCGGACCCGTCGCCACATTGCCAGCTGAGCGAGATCGTCGAGCAGCGCTGTGATCGCGGGTGGGGCAACTGCTTCCTCAGCGGTCTCGACGCGGGCGAGCGGAGTCGTCATGACCGCACAGACCAACAGGTTGAGCACTATGTCGTGCACCGTCTGTTCGCTAGTTCCGCGCACGCCGAAGATCTCAGCGGTCGTGTGCGTCAGCAGTCCGCCGATTGCTTTGTCGGTGGTGAGCCGTGACAACGCCGTCATTGCGCGAGTATCGAGACTCAACACCTCCAGCGGGAGATCTTCACCAAGGAGCGGAAAGCTCTCTTGTAATACCGCTGCCGCGTGGTGAGCGATGTAGAGGGACGCCAGCTCGGAGAGAACCTTCTCGAGATCGACCTCGAGAACAGTGAACGACGGCGCTTCGCTGAACCACCAATCAGGCGACGGGGCCAGCGGCTCGAGCAGCGCAGCACGATCGGATACGTAGTCGTCCAACCAAGGAAACAGATCGACCCACAGCGTCTGACTCAGCTCGTTCGCGGGAAGCGAGTTCACACCCAACGTCAACGCACTACTCCCACTCACGGATACCTTCATTGCAGTCAAAACCGACCGCGATGTCGGTAACAAGTTACTGCAGCTCGTGAGCGGTCGCAGCGCCGGACCTGCTTACCCGACAGTCAGGCTTCTCCGCTCAATCGACGGCGGTGAAACCCTTCGCCCGATCTTTGTCGGCCGAGGTCCACAGCGTCGTCGACAGTTCTGCCTTCACCAGCGGGATAACCTCCTCCGCAAATCGGCGCAGCGTGTCCTTCTGCTGCTCGAAGTCGAGCACGTGATTGACCGACACCGATTGGAAATCGTGGCCGTAGCTCTGGTGGTAATCGAGGATCTTCTCGGCGACTCGCTCCGAAGACCCGACCAACGCCGGCCCGCGGTCGACGGCTTCCTCGATCGTCCGGAAGCTCGTCGACTTTCCGACCGCGTTGGGGTCGTGCTTGCGTATGTCAGCTTGTGCAACGGCGCCCTCGTAGATCGGACGGAACTCTTCGATCGCTTGTTCGGTGGTATCCGCGAGGAACAATCCACCCGAACCCGAGCCGACGTACGCCTTGGACGGGTCGTGCCCGTACGCCAGGTACTGCTCGCGGTAGTGGTCGATCAGCACTTTGTAGTTCTCACGAGGCTGGAAGGCGTTGGCGGTGACGATGGGGTCGCCCCACTTCGCCGCGAGTTCGACGGCCTCGAATGAGGTGGCCGATCCGTGCCAGATACGGAACGGTCCGTCGTAGGGACGCGGTAGAGTCGTCGCGTCCTCGAGCGATGGTCGGTGAGTTCCCACCCACTTGACGTTCTCCTCGCTGATCAGCAGTTTGAGGAGTTCGTAGTTCTCGGTGAGGTATTGGTACTGCTTGGCGATATCCAGGCCGAGGAGCGGGTATTGAAGGACCTCGTTGCCCTTGCCGATCACAATCTCGAGACGTCCCCGGCTCAGCTGATCGATGGTTCCGAAATCTTCGGCGACTCGAATCGGGTCGAGTAGCGACAGAACGGTGACACCCGTCGAGAGCAGGATTCTGTCTGTGGCCTGCGCAATTGCCCCCAAAACGACGGTTGGCGCCGACGAAAGAACCGGCCCGGCGTGGCGCTCACCCACCGAGAACGAATCGATACCCAGTTCTTCGGCGAGAACCGCCAGTTCGACGACGCGGTTGAGCCGATCGGACGGGGCAACTTCCTCGCCGGTCACTGGATGGGGTGGGTTGAAAATGATGTCCAGAACCTGAAAACGCATGACCCGTCTTTCTCGATAACCGCACAGCGCGCCTGTCCCTCGGAGGCTAGTGCGCGGCTGCTCGGCGGATCCGCCATCCGAGGACGCGCCCAACGCAACGAACTCGCGAAACACTCTATTCAGCAACTTCTTTCGCCTCAATGAGACCATTCAGTCGATAAAACTCTCACCGATCCGAAGTCGACCGAAATCATGCCGAACTCCCGCCAGGCAGGACCTGTGTCACCGACCAATCGAGCGCACGGTAAACATGAAGTATAAAAGTGCGTTCCCTTATCGTTAAGAGGTACTTGATATGAACGGTGCGGCAGCCATCGGTGATGGCATATTTCAGATTCCTGTCCCAATCACGGACAACCCGCTCGGGCACACGCTCGTCTACGCCATGGAATCCCCCGGCGGACTGATCTTGGTCGACGCTGGTTGGGGTGACGACAACGGCTGGCAGGGCCTAAACGCAGGGCTCGCCGAGATCGGGCATTCGGTGACCGACATCGAGGGCGTCGTGGTCACGCACTTCCATCCGGACCACACTGGACTGTGCGGCCGGGTCCGCGAGGCATCTGGCGCCTGGATCGCGATGCACGAGGACGACCACTACCTGTTCGATCAGATGTCGACTGCACGCGACGACGAATGGATGGCCTACCAGCTCGAGAACATGGAACGCGCTGGGGCCCCCAAAGCCGACCGTGATGCATTCCGGCTTGCTGCCGCGGGCGAGTCTCCCGTGGGCCCCGAGTCGGCCCCCGACCGCCTTCTCGCGGACGACGAGATCATTGCACTCACCGGCCGTGGCCTCCGCGTTGTCTACACCCCCGGCCACACGCCTGGGCATGTCTGCTTCTACCTGGACGACGCCGACGTCATGTTCACCGGCGATCACGTCCTGCAGAAGACGACACCACACGTCGGAAACTTCGTGTACCCACTCGACGAGCGGGACGCCCTCGCCGATTTCCTCGACTCGCTCGCACGGGTGCAGAACATGAACATCACCCGCGGTCTCGGCGCTCACGGCATTCCGATCGACGACGTCGGAGGTCGCGCCGGTGAGCTGATCGAGCATCACCAGGAGCGACTCGATCACCTGCTCCAGGAGTTCGCCGACGACAAGCTCACCGTGTGGGACGTCGCGGCAAAGATGAAGTGGTACAAGCCGTGGGCCGAGATCTCCCCGATGGGAAAGACGATGGCGCTCTCCGAGGGCGCAGCTCACCTTCGCCATCTGGTTGCCCGAGAGCAGGTCTCTCAGGTTCCCGGCTCCGAGCCCGCGCTCTTCGCTCGCTCCGTCTGAAAGATCAGGGCCGACAAGCACTCCGCTCGTCGGCCCTGATCTCTATTCCGCTTCGGCCTGATCGACTATTCGGGTCGACGCCGATCGCGGGACCACCACCACCGGAACCGGTGAGTACCGCACGATCTTCGCTGCCCGACTGCCGAGGAAGACCCGGGCCAGTGGACCTGCCTTGCTCGAGCCGACTGTCAGAACGTCACCTCGATCCCACTCGACGCCCTCGAGCGCCTCGGCCCAGTTACGACCATGGCTGATAACCGATTCCATGACGTCGGGTATTTCGGGCAGTGCACGCACGCGCTCGAAGGCAGCGTTCGTCTCACGCTCGACCACCTCGGCCCACTCGGAGATGATCGGCGAATCCCCCTCGGTCCCGAGCGTGGTCGTGTACTGCGCGTTCGCACGAACTGCAAACGCCGCCAATCTGAGTCCGGCATCGACACGCGCAGCCACGGTCGCGGCGGCGAGCACCAGATCGTCTTGATCGGGTGTGCCCGAGTATGCGGCGGTGACGCGGCGCACCACCTCACCGGGCTTGGTTCGAAATCCCCTCGGCGCCAGCGCGACCGGAACGTCGGAGCTGTGCAGCAAGCGTGAGGTGACACTGCCGAGAGCCACGTGACCGAACACCCCGGCTGTGGACGAATCCAGGACGATCATCTTGGCTTCGTGCTCGTGAACGAGATCGAGCAGGCCACTCGACGTCGACTGAGCCTCATGCACGACATAGGTCACGTCGACATCGGAGGGCATGTCTGCCCGCGCTTTCGCCAGTGCCGCTTCGGCTTCGGCTCGCAACTGCTGGTGGTATTCGGCGTCGACACGCGCCATTCCGGGCGGTGGCGGCGAGGGAATCACCGCGCAGATCACCAGCGGTTCACCGGACGAGCGCGCCAACAGCGTTGCCAGATGGACGGTTCCGGAACTGTCACCGTCGGGTGCGTATCCCGCGAGCAGCGTCATGACTCGGACTCCGATCCCAATTCGGCGCGGTTCTTCGCACCGAGGCGCGAGTGCTTCATACCGTAGGCGAAGTACCAGATGATCGCGACGGTCACCCAGATGAGGAACACGTAGATCGTGACGGTTCGGAGGTCCTTGATGATCCACAGGCAGCCCAGGATCGAGAGGATCGGCGTCACCGGATAGCCGGGAACTTTGAAGCTGCGCGGCAGGTCCGGGTCACTGCGCCGCAGGATGATGACCCCGATCGAGACCACAAGGAAGGCCACCAGGGTTCCGATGCTGGTCATTTCGGCCAGGAAGTTGATGGGAATGAAACCGGCCAGAATGCTGATGACGACGCAGACGATGATGGTGTTGGGCACCGGCGTCAGAGTCCGCGGGTTCACCTTGTGGAAGATCGACGGAATCATGCCGTCGCGTGACATCGCGAACAGAATGCGGGTCTGACCGTATATGACCACGAGCGTGACGCTGCAGATCGAGATCACCGCACCGGCGGCCAGAAGTGTTCCCGGCCAGGTAGATCCGGTCACCTGTTCGAGGATGGCGGACAGTCCGGCTTCCTGACCTTCGAACGATGCGGAATCCTGTGCACCGATCGCCACGGCGACAACGGCGATGTAGATCGCGGTGACAGACACGAGCGCAATGAGGATCGCGAGAGGGAGATTGCGACGAGGGTTCTTCACTTCTTCGCCGGCGGTGGACACAGCGTCGAGGCCGATGTACGAGAAGAAGATGATTCCGGCGGCGGACATGACGCCACTGAATCCGAACGGTGCGAAGTCGGCGAAGTGATTGCTGTTCCATCCGGCGATGCCGACCACGATGAAGAGCAGCAGAATTGCGAGTTTGATCGAGACCATGATGGCGTTGGCCTTGGCCGATTCACTGGCGCCGCGAATGAGCAGAACACCGCACAGGCACACCAGGATCACTGCGGGCAGATTGATGATGCCGCCCTGCTCCGGCGCTTGTGACAGCGCGTCGGGGATCTGGAACCCGAAGAGGTTGCCAAGTAGCTGGTTCAAGTACTGCGACCATCCGACGGACACCGCCGCGGCCGAGACTCCGTATTCGAGAAGCAGACACGCGCCGACGGCCATGGCCGGAAGCTCTCCGAGCGTCGCGTAAGCGTAGGAATACGACGAGCCCGACGCCGGGACAGCTCCGGCCAACTCCGCGTAACAGATCGCCGTGAGTCCCGCGACGATACCGGCAACAACGAAGGAGATGATCACTGCCGGACCGGCGACCGGGACTGCCTGCGAGAGGACGAAGAAGATACCGGTGCCGATCGTGGCGCCGATGCCGAACATGGACAACTGCGCCAAACCGATACTGCGGGTCAGCTCGCCGCCGTTGGTATCTGCACCGGTCTCCTGGTCTATCTGCAAAGCCGGCTTGCGCCGAAGTACGTGTTTGACGAGAGTAGCCATCGACGCTCCTCTAGAGTGCCTGGTAGGAAACTGTTGTATCCTCATACTGCACGCAAGTGTCCTGCGACACAACAGTTGGAGCAAAGTTGTACAGCTCACGCCAACCGTCCGGTCTGGAAAGCCCGGATCGTGAACCGCCTTCGGAGAAAACGGGGAGATCATGACCGGACCGACCATCACCGTCGACCTGCGTCGTATCGAACAGAATGCGCGCGTCCTCGTCGAGGCGTCCAGCGCTCACGGTATATCGGTGGCCGGTGTCAGCAAATCTACGTGCGGATCCCCCAAAGTGGCACGAGCAATGGTCCGCGGCGGCGTCACGCAGATCGCCGACTCCCGCCTGGACAACCTGGCCCGCATTCGCCGCGACGGCATCACCGTTCCCCTCATGCTGATCCGCGCACCGTCGCTCAACGAGATCGACGACACGATCCGCTACGCGGACATCAGCCTCAACTCCGAGTTGACGACGATTGCTGCGCTGGGCAGAGCAGCACAAACGCGAGGAGTCGTCCACGACATCGTGCTGATGATCGACCTCGGAGATCTCCGCGAAGGAATCCTGCCGGCGGAGGCGTTGGACGTAGTCGCTGAAATCCTTCCCATCGAGGGCATCAGACTGATCGGAATCGGCGCGAACCTCGCGTGCGTCGGTGGCATCCAACCGACCGTCGACAACCTGTCGAATCTGGTCTACCTAGCCGACGAAATCACGAAGCGGTTCTCGATCGAACTGCCGATCGTTTCCGGCGGCAATACGTTCTCGCTGCCACTACTCGAGACGGGCACGATGCCCGAGGGGATCAACCATCTGCGCTTGGGCGCCAGCATCGTACTGGCCGAATCACCCACTCCCCCCGGACTGTACGAACTGCTGAACAACGATGCCTTCACTCTCACCGCGGACATCATCGAGGCCAAGGTCAAGCCGTCGCGGCCGTATGGAGTCTCAGGGGAAGACGCATTCGGCCGACGCCCCGTCTTCGACAACGAGGACAAGCCGAGCCGACGCCTGATCTTGTCCATCGGCCGCGAAGACATCTCGCCGGAAGGCTTGACCCCGATCGATCCGCGCCTGAAGGTGATCAGCGCCAGTAGCGATCACCTCCTCGTCGACGCCGGAGAAACAGGCGACGAATACCGACTGGGTGGCACCGTCGACTTCACGATCGATTACGGCGCGCTCTTGATGGCGATGACATCGCCCTACGTCGAAAAGCGCTACGTCCTGGGCACCGAACCGATCGATGCCAATGCGACCGTCGAATTGATCGACCTCGAAACTAGCGGGCTGGCAAGCCATCTCCTCGATCACGGTCTGCGCGAGGACATGTCCGGAATCGGTTTCAGCTGCATTCAAGGAGAGAACGCCGCCGCGGATCTCACGACGTTGCCGCTGTGGCTCACTGCCGAGGCCTGGCAGAACACCAGAATTCCGATCGCCACCGAACCCGGAACTGATTTGGGTGCAATTATTTTCGCCTCCCACGGCGATATCGAACAATTGCTGTCGTCGGCGGCGGATCTGCACGGCCCCAGTTTGGAGAACACCGTCTTGGTGGGCGTCAAGAACGCCACGGTCGATCACAAGCGCGCACTCGACGAGTACGGAGTATTGCTGGTGACGATCGACGAGATCGATCGCCATGGCATGGCGGCCTTGATGCCTCGCGTCCTCGCCGCGGCGGGTCAGGGTGTGAACGGCGTCCACGTCCACTTCGACCTGGACATCATCGACGGGCGTGTTCTCGGCGTCGACGACACGACGCATCTGGGCGGCCTCACATTCCGAGAAGCGCACCTCGCCGCCGAATTCATCAGCGAGACCGGCCTGACGAGATCGATTTCGATCGGCAGCGTTGCGGGAGCGGATTCCGATCCTCTCGGCCGTCAGGCGACCTTCGTCGACGGACTGGTTGCATCGCTGCTCGGGCGCAAGGTGGTCAAAGCCTGACGTTGTCGGCAGCCCTTGCGAGAATCGTTCGATGATCACGCGGAGCTCCGGTCAGCACGTATTCATCGCACTCGGCACGCCGTGGCTCGATGCCGTGGTCGCGTTTCTCGAACCCCGTGCCCGTGTCGATCCCTGGATCATGCGCGGAAAGATGGCCATCGGCGACCTGCTGATCACTGTTCTCGACACCACTCCTCGCACGCTGCTCTGCATCGAGACCGTGGCTGCGCCCTTCGACGGCACGTCGCGGATGGAAGTCGATGAACGCCCGTACGAACTCCACGGTTTGCCCACCGTTCCAGAACTCGAACAACGATGGTCCATCACGTTTCCCACGGATCCTGGGCCGGTCGACGACGCACTGGCCGACCAAATTCTCACGGCCGGCCAGTCACACTATGCGCACTACTTCGGCGACATCGACACGCTGGATCCGACGTCCACAGCTGCCCACGCCCGAACGTTGATGAACGAGCGGGGCAACTGCACAGGTTGCAGCTCACCGACGCCGTTGCGAAAGTTCAACGGCGGCGATCGCCTTCACTTTCATTCCGCATCACGGATCTTCAGGCAGGCTGAACCTGGTGACGACTACCCAGCCGTCCTGTGCCGCAAATGCACCGGAAGGATGGCCACGTCCGGGCACACCAACTTCATCGACTACATGCTGTCGAAGAATCCGTCGTGCCCACTCTGCGGTGCACACAGAACCGCTCAGTGTTCCCCGGGGATGCCGGTCCATCCATTCGATCACCTACCGTGGCTCGCCGGAACAGGCTGCGTCGTGGGACCGGACACCCCGGAATGGACGTGCCGAGCATGCAATCACTCATGGGGACAGATGTTCCCGCCGGATCACCCGCAGCAGGACTGATCAGTTCGCGGCAAAGCCGGGAAGCCGGTCGATGTCTGCAACGATCGAGAACTCGGATGCATCGCCCTTGACGATGCGGCTCTGCTCACCGTGGACATCGACGGGAACGTCACCGGCCAACGTCACGCGATGCACGCTGCGCGCCTGTGTCCCGTAATCGGAAATCCCGTAATGCTGGGTTGCCTGGTTGTCCCAGATCGCCAGATCACCGGGAGCCCATGACCACCGAACGGTGTTTTCCAACTTGATGATTCGTGCCTGCAGAAGCTGGTAGAGAGCAACCGACTCCGACGGCTTCAGTCCGACGAACTCCTTGACGAAGTGACCGAGAAGCAGAGTCTTCTCCCCTGTCGCAGGATGGACCCGAACCACCGGATGCTCCGTCTCGTAGATTTCGCGAGTGAATTCGGAGTAGTTCGTCACGCGCTGAGCGTCGCCTTGCTTCACCTTGTCGATAATCTCGGCGTAGTCGTATGCATTGGTGTGGACAGCGCGCAGATTCTCGACCAATACCTTGAGCGAATGCGGCAGTTGGTTGTACGCAGCCGTGGTAGACGCCCACGTGGTGGCTCCGCCGTACTCGGGAATTGTGGTCGCGCGCAGGATCGATGCCTTCGGGATGCGATCGATGAAAGTGACGTCGGTGTGCCAGCTGCTGGCAGCGCCGTCGAGCACCAACAGCTTGTTGTCCTTGGACTTGAGAGTGGGATGCGTGGTGGTCTGGCTGCCGAGGGTTCCGGCGAATTCGTACTGCGACGTGTCGTCGAGATGCTGCTGCCCACGGAAGAACACAACCTTGTGCGCTGCCAGCGCATAGTTGATCGCGTAGGCGGTCTCTTCGGACAGATCCCCAGAGAGGTGTACGCCGTCGATGCGGGCGCCGATCAGCTCACCGACCTTGTGGACAATGATTCCGCCGGCAGCGTAGATCTGCTCCGGGGTCTGAGTGACGCGTTCGAGTTCGGCGATGGACATGTCAAGCTCCTATGAGTCGGCAAAAGGTTGAGTGGTGGTAATGCTGTTTGATGTCGAGACGGGTCAAACGGCAACAGTCAGGTCGGGAACCAGTGATTCCCGTTCCCGCCCGGCGCGCTGACGACGCGGATCTGGAACAGGCACCGCGGCAACCAACTGTTGTGTGTAGTCCTGCCGTGGCGAGCTGAATACCTCTGCAGCGGGGCCCTCTTCGACCAACTCCCCGCTGCGAAGTACCGCTACCCGGTCGGCTACCTGATTGACGACTGCAAGATCGTGGCTGATGAACAGACATGCGAAGTTGTATTCCTCCCTGAGATCGGCAAAGAGTGATAGAACATCGGCTTGGACGGAAACATCCAGAGCGCTGGTCGGCTCATCGGCCACCAGCAGTCTCGGTCCGAGGGCAAGTGCTCGGGCCAGCGCAACACGCTGGCGTTGACCACCGGAAAGTTCTCCTGGTGCCCGGTGAGCAAAAGACTTCGGTAGGCGAACTGATTCGAGTAACTCCCCCACCCGGTTTCGCAGCAGGGCTCCGGTGGCAAAGCGATGGACTTCGAGTGGCTCGCCGACGCTTTGTCCGACCGTTCGACGCGGATCGAGAGATGCCGCAGGGTCCTGATGAATCAAGGCCATTCCCTTGCGGAGGCCCCGAAGATTCGCGGCGGAGATCTTTCCGAGATCGGTTCCGTCGAAAGCAACGATGCCACTACTGGCCCTGATAACACCGAGCGCGGCCCGGCCGAGAGTTGTCTTCCCTGATCCCGATTCACCGACCAGTCCGACAACCTCGCCGGCCTGAACCGTCAGGCTCACCTGATCGACCGCACGAAACTCTTTGTTGCCCAGCCTCGCCGGGTACACGATGGAGGCCGCGTCGAACCGCAGGATCGGCGGGACTTGCGCGTCGCCTTCGCTATCGATCAGAGCAACCACAGGCTTCGGCTGGTCGGCCTCCGGCAGACGTGGCACGGCCGCAAGCAAAGCCTGTGTGTACGACTCACGCGGCGTCGCAAAGAGATCGAAAACGGACTGCTGCTCGACGACCCTGCCCGATCGCATCACCAGCACGCGATCTGCGATGTCCGCAACGACACCCATGTTGTGTGTGATGAGCAGTATTGCAGTGCCCGAACGATCACGCAGACTACGCAGGAGTTGCAGAATCTCGGCCTGCACGGTGACGTCGAGCGCAGTAGTCGGTTCGTCGGCGATGAGTAAATCAGGAGAGCCCGACAACGCCAGCGCGATGACAACCCGCTGCTTCTGTCCACCCGAGAGTTGATGCGGATACCAGTCGACCCGACGCTCCGGTTCCGGAATCTCCACCATCCGTAGAAGATCGATTGCGCGAACTCTGGCGTCGGCACGCGAGATCTTGCCGTGTGCCCGCAGCGCCTGCGCGATCTGCCAACCCACCTTCTGCACTGGATTCAGTGCAGTCTGAGGCTCCTGGAAAACCATCGCGGCCCGAGTCCCCCGCAATTGATTGAGCGTCGCCTCGTCGGCACCGAGCACCTGCTGGCCACCGAGTTGGATCAACCCGCGGGCCTGCGCGCCGTCCGGTAACAACCCGAGAACAGCGCGAGCGGTCAATGACTTACCGGATCCGGACTCGCCGACCAACGCCAATATCTCACCGAAACCCAATTCGAGGTTGACGTGGTCGACCACAGTTGTCGACGAGCCACGGAAACCGTCGGCATCGAACTCGATCACCAGATCCCGGATGGCGAGAACTGCCTGTGCGGGTGTTGTATTCATGACTACGTCCTTGAAGTGGTGGTGGCGGTGTCGATTTCAGATTCGGCGGGCCTTGCCCAGTCCCTGGGCGATCAGCAGGAAGCTCAGGACCAGCGCCGAGACGATCACCAACGGTCCGATCGCGTAGGCCGGATTGGCATCGAGGTTCGGAATGGCGCCCGCGATGATCGAACCGAGAGACGGATCCGGCGGGCGCACGCCGATTCCGAGAAAGCTCATCGCACTTTCGGCGAACACCGCAACCGACATGGAGAGCGCAATCTGCACACCCAGCGGTTCTACGGCGTTGGGCAGCACATGCTTACGCAGTACCCACCACCGCCCCGCACCGATTACCTCGGCCGACTCCACGAACGGGAGTTCGCGCACCTTCAACACCGTCGTTCGCACCAGGCGCCCGAACAAGGGTATTTCAGCAGCCACGATCACCGCGATCACCGGCGCTACTCCCGGCCCCGTGATCGCGACCAACGTGATCGCCAGAATCAGCAGCGGGAAGGCAAGAATCACATCGAAGATCCGCTGTGCGATGACATCTGCCACCGAATTGATACTCGACACCAGGCCTGCGAGCGAACCGATGATCGCGCCCACTGGCACCGCGACGAGCACGATTACGAGGTTGATCCGGATTCCGTAGAGCGAACGAGCGAAGACGTCACGGTTGACCTGATCTGTTCCGAACCAGTGCTGTGCACTGGCCCCCAGCAGATTTGCACCCTCGATCTGCTCGTTGGGCCCGTAGTGAGTCAACAGTGGAGCAGCAATTCCCGCTACTGCGATGACCACCAGGATCAACACACCCGCCAGCCCCTGACCGTGCGTCAGAGCAGCGCGCACAGGACGAGATCGCCGAACCCTTTCGTCAACAGACTGATCGGCCACCGTCATTGCTGCCCTCCGATTCTGATTCGTGGGTCGAGGTAGGCATGCACGATGTCGGTCAGAAGTTGGATCAGAACGAAGATCGTGACCGACAGCAGGAGCAGCACCTGCACCACCGGGTAATCCCGCCGACCGATTCCCTGCTCGATCAATTGGCCGATGCCAGGCCAGGCAAAGATCGCCTCAACCAGTACGGCTCCGCCGAGAAGGTGCCCGGTCTGAATTCCGAGCACGGTGAGCATGGTTGGCAGTGCATTGCGTAATGCACTGCGTGTAACCAAGTTCCACCGTGGCACACCGGCTGCGCGAGCGGTGATCACGTACTGCTGCGCCATCTCGGTGCGCAGCGCTTCGGACAGGAACCTGGTGAGAGCGGCCGCGACAGGAAGTGCGAGGCACAGTGACGGCAGCAGCAGGTACTGGAACGTGATGTCGGGACGAGCGAGATACCCACCTGGTGGAACACCACCGGATGGCAGAACCGGAATCAGCACCGCGAAGACGAGAACCAGGAGGACACCGGTCACGAAGTTGGGCAGAGCAACCGAGAGAGTGTTGAGAAGGTGCACCACCGAGGTCAGCCATTTCTTCGGCCACACCACCACCGCAACACTGAGCACCAGACTCAACACGACGGCCAGCAGCAACGCACTTCCCGCCAGAACTGCGGTGTTCCCCAACCCCGCCAGCACCAGATCGGAAATCTGGCCCCCGAGAACGAACGAACGCCCGAGATCCAATGTCAGTACGTCGCCGATCCAGGTCAGGTACTGCGCGGGAATCGACTTGTCGAGACCGAGCGAATCACGAATGGCTGCAATCGCTTCCGGAGATGCATCGGGGCCGGCGAGAGCCAACGCGGGGTCGCCAGGCACCAGGCGCATCACCGAGAAGATCAATATCGACGCGAGGAAGAGAACCACCACCGCCGACGGTAGTCGCCCCGCAATGTAACGAATCATCGAATCCCCTACGCCAGGAATGTGTTGGCGAATTGTGGCTGGCGACCCTTTGTCCAGCCCAGACCACGAACGGTCTCGGCCGCCGATACCTGCGGCACGACAACACCGATCTCGATCAAGAACAACTCGTTCAACAGTTGCGTGCCCAATTCGGCATACAGTTTCTTTGCCTCATCGCTCGAACCGTCGGGAACCTGCCACGCACCCTCCGCTGCGGCGGAATACGCCGGCGAACTGAACTTCGAGGCATTGTGTGCAGCGTTGAACGGGTAGGCGCTGACCGTCAGGGTTGACGGAACATATTGCGCAAAAGTGTGATTGGTCAGCCAAAGTCCTTTGAACTCAGCGCCGATCAACTGTTTGACGAAGATGGATGCCTCGACAGGATCCAACTCGACGCGGATACCTGCCTCGGCGAGATTGGCCTGCACGATCTGCGCGGCGGCTTCGAAATCCGGGCTCGCTCCTGTGTAGGTCAACGGAATGGTCGGCAGTGCGCCCAGTTCGCCGACCAGGGTGCGCGCCTTGCCGACATCGCGGGTGTAAATCGAGTTCTTGGCAGCGTCGTAGGCGGGTGACGACTTCGGCCACGGCAGATTGACCGCATACCCGGTATCGCGATACACCTCACTCATGATGCGGTCACGATCGATCGCGTAGGCCAACGCCTTTCGTGCCCGCACATCGGTCAGCCCGTCGGCGGTTACGTTTGCGCCCAGGTATATCTGTAATTCCGCACCCTCGATCGAGGTTGTCACGAACCCGCTGGTCTTGGCCAAGTTCTGTGAGTCACGGAAGGGCAACGACGCCGGAGCAACAAGAGAGACCTGTCCGGACTTCAGCGATGTCAGGCGCGCTTGGGCGTCCGGAACGATCCGCGCTTCCACGTGATCGAGGTACGGCCGCTCGGCGACCCAGTAGTTCGGGTTCCGATCGAAGGAGATGGAACTGTTCGGGGTGCGTGAGGTGAATACGAAAGGGCCTGTACCAACGAAGGATTCACCGGTCACCGCCTTGTCGAACGTTTCGGGGTCGAAGATCGGCGCTAGATCGAGAAGATCGAAGATGTTCCCGGTTCGGTGTGCGAGGGTGAGAACCAGCGTATTGGGATCCGAAGAGTCGAAGCCGGTGATGGCGGCCGCAGTACTCCTGAGCTGGGCCGAGAATTTCGGGTCCGCATAGGTGCGCAGCGAGAACTCCGCATCAGCGGAGGTGAAGCGCCGGCCGGAGTGGAAGGTGACGTCATCGCGCAGATTGAGCGTGAGCGTAAGCCCATCGTCGGACAGCTTCCAGGCCTTGGCCAGAACTGGCTGTGGCACTACCGAATCGAGTGGATAGCGGGTCAGGGTCTCGTACACGAGCCCGGATATCGTGACACCGGCAACGGTGGTGCTGGTCAAAAGTGCCGCAGGGCTGACGTCGTCCGGTATCGCCAGTGTGAGCGTCCCACCTCGAACCGGCTCAACTGATTCACCTGCGTCCGAGCGTTGTTCGCCGACTGCAGAGGAGCACGCGGCCAGTGAGCCGCTACCGAAGACGGCGAATGCGGCGATCGCACTGCCACGGAAGAAGGCACGGCGGTCGAGACCGGCCGTCGAAAGAGACGAGTTCACGGAGGTGTTGTCCTTCGTAATAGGTGCGCAGCTGTGCACTCTCAGGGCACACGCTTGCGAGAATGGGAAAGAGTGTCGTTCCGACATGCTCACTCCCGGGAATTCAGAAAAGCGAGCTGCTACGACAGTCGTTGTGGCGCTGAAGAAGTCAGAGCCGACATCGAGGAGCGACGGACACGGTGTGAAACCTCCCGGTCGGAATTAAGGCTTTTGCCTTCAGGGGATACTCAACCATTTCCCCTGATATCGGGGAAATAGTTGAACTCACGGTGATCTGAATTTCTCTCAACTGCTGCCACTGACTGGGACGCCTCGGTGTTCGGTCAGTCCACGGGCAATATCCTGCGATCCACCACAGCACCCACACGTACGGAGAACAGCATGCAACCCGAGAGCCCTGCCGAACAGATTCGTTCAACGCTCGCTCGGATCGCGCATCTTGCCGATACCGGCTCTGTCGAGGACTACGTGGAGCAGTTCACCCGCGAGGCCGAATGGAACATGCCGGCCAATCCCGATCGCGGTATCCCCGTACAGGTACGACGTGGCCGTGAAGAAATTGCTGCTGGAGTAGTCGAGCGCAGGGCGGCCGGAATTCAAGGGCCTGGCACGTTCACGCGTCACGTCACCACGGCGATCGCCGTGGACGTGACGTCGGAAACGACAGCCCGCGCGGATGCGGTGTGGACGTTCTACGTCGACACGACCACAACTCCCAAGCTCAGTGGCGTCGGGAGCTACGCCGATGAGTTCGAACTCGAAGACGGGCGGTGGCGACTGTCGCGACGAGTGATCTCGCGCGGCTGACGTTCAGTCTTCTTCGCCGGTGATCAACTCACACCAGTCTTCGACCTGATCGATCCCCTCTTCCGTCCATTCCGGGCTCATGTCTTCCAGTGCATCGAAGACCACCTCGCAGGTCAGCATCTCCGGTGAACCCTCCGACCCCGCCGTCTCGGCGCCTTCAGCAGAAGCTGTGGCAACTGGGCCGGCGGCCAGCGCAACAGCCATCGCGCCTGTTCCGACCATCGCTTTCACACGCATCGGTTCTCCTCCTTCACTCTCGCTTCGGTCCTCGGGGTACCCGACTCGCCCCGCCCTACCCATCGCCGTCACTCATGTCCGACTTTCGGCGCCGACGGCATAGACTGAGCTCGTCGCCACCACGCTCTCGCAGCGTCGGGGGCGACAGATACACAGCTGGATCAGAATCGGAAGGCATCCCATTACAGAATCTCCCGCTCCGCACGACATCTACTTCGTACCCCCGGAGCAGGACAGCCCCAATCCCGTGGAACCGGCGTCGGCCGCGTCACGCGCACGGATGGGCGAGCTACCCGAGACCGTCCGATTCAAGAATCGTTTTGCCCTCGCGATCACGACCACCACGCCGCTCGAAGCGATGGTCGAAGATCTCCTCTTCATCCGCGACATCCTCGACGCCGCAGGAATCGAGTATCTACTCGTCCGCGGAAACGACGAGCGCCCCGTGATCGCGGTGAGCTGGACCGAGCGCAAAAACCTGCGGCAGGCACTTGTCGAGGGATGCGCAAACGCACCCTTCTATTCCAAAACCGTCGACGCGAAGAAGAGCCCAGCGCTCCTTGTCGCGGACGGTGCCCTGTCGAAAACCAACAAGTCACGGATCTTCCGCTTGTTCCGTCCGCGGGTTCACGTCGCAAGCGGCATGAACTACGGCGCGAACATCGGCGTTCAAATCGAATTGTGGTCGATTTCCGACGAAGAAATCGTCCTACCCGTCGAGAACTCACTGACACGACGAACCGTCCTCCCCGAAGAAGCTGTCCGAGGAACCGTCGAGCGATTCGGCCGGATCTGGCCGACTATCGAGAACATGTTCGCCGATCATGCCTCCGATATCAGCTTCGATATCGATCTGGTCTTTTCCTGGGTCGACGGCTCTTCCAAGGAGTTTCAGGCTCAGCGCGCCAAGCGCATGCAGAACTACATCGTCGGAGAGGGCGACGAATCAGAAGCGCGCTTCCGTCAGATCGACGAGCTCAAATACGCGCTTCGATCCATCCACATGTACGCGCCGTGGATCCGGCGGATCTTCGTCGCAACCGATTCCGATCGTCCGGACTGGCTTGCCGACGATCCGCGAGTCACGTTCATGCCCAGCGAGAAATTCTTCGCCGATCCAAGTGTGTTGCCTACCCATAATTCTCAAGCTGTCGAGTGCCAGCTGCACCATATTCCGGGTCTGGCAGAGCATTTCCTCTACTCCAATGACGACATGTTCTTCGGTCGCCCCGTTGGCCCGGACATGTTCTTCTCCCCCGGTGGGATCAGCATGTTCATCGAGGCCGACACCAGAATCGGATTGGGACACAACGACAACGACCGCAGCGGGTTCGAGAATGCGGCCCGCGTCAACCGCCGTCTGCTGCAGGACCGCTTCGGTCTGATGACCACCAGACATCTGGAGCACGCAGCGACGCCACTACGCAAGAGCGTGATGGCCGAGATGGAACGTGAGTTCGCCGAAGACTTCGCGGCCACTGCAGCAAGCACCTTCCGCGCGAGTTCCAATATCTCGGTGACCAATTCGCTGTACCACTACTACACGCTCATGAGTGGACGGTCGGTGGTACAGAAGTCCGCCGCCGTCAAATACGTCGATACGACGGTCAAGGCCGGTTTGCGCGACATGGACTCACTGCTCGCCAAGCGCTCCATGGACTTCTTCTGCCTCAACGACGGCAGCGCTCCGGAGATCGATCTGGAACTTCGCACACGCAAGATCACGGAGTTCCTGGAGAGCTACTACCCCATCCCGGCGCCCTGGGAAGCCTAGACAAAACAAGGGCCCAGCCGATTTCGGCTGGGCCCTTGCTACTTCGGTCGATCAGCGTGCTGTCACATGCTCCCGTTGCACCGGAATGGGCAGACCGAGATTGTCACGCAACGTCGTTCCTTCGTAGTCACTGCGGAGAACACCTCGATCCTGCAGCAGCGGCACCACGTCGTCGACGAACTCGTCGAGGCCGGTCGGCACGAGGTGCGACCCGAGGATGAACCCATCCGAACCGTCGTTGCTGACAAACGAATCTATTTTCTCGGCAACCTGCTGCGGTGTACCGACGATCGGTCCACGCTCGAACTGATCGATCACCACTTCGCGCAGATTCAACTTCTTGCTCTCGGCTACCGCGCGCAGTTTTGCGACGGTCGCGAAACGATCTTGGTGAATGAAGGCGCGGCCCTGGATGATCGGCGGAGCCTCGGGATCCGGAGCGATGTCGGGTAGTGGTCCTTCGGGGTCGTACTTCGACAGATCGAGATTCCAGATCTGTTCGAGCAGAACCAAAGCGGTCTGGCCGGTGACCTGCTGGTCGCGAATCTCTCGGTATTTCTCGATCGCATCTGCCTCCGAGGTGCCGAGAACAAAACTCGCCGACGGCAGGATCTTGATGTCACCCGGGTCACGTCCGGCCGCGACGGCACGTGCTTTGATATCGCGATAGAAATCGGCAGCCTCGGGCAACTGACCGTACGGTGAGAAGATCGCGTCGGCATTGCCGGCAGCAAAATCGCGCCCCTGCGGCGACACCCCGGCCTGCAGAATAACCGGGCGCCCTTGCGGGCTACGCGGCACTGTGAATCGGCCGTTCACGTCGAAATGCGATCCATGAAAAGCGAATTCACCGGCATCCGGTCTCGCGAGAAAGCGCCCTGATGCCTTGTCGGCCACGATGTCGTCGCTTCGCCACGAATCCCACAGTTCACGCACCAGCGCTACGGTCTCCTCCGCACGCTCGTATCGTTGCGCGCGGTCGAGGTATCCGCCGCGGCGAAAGTTCTGGCCGGTGAATGCGTCGAACGAGGTGACGACGTTCCAGGCGGCACGCCCTCCGGACAACTGATCGAGCGTCGCGAATTGGCGGGCCAGTTCGTACGGCTCGTTGAACGTGGCGTTGATGGTGCCGGCCAATCCGAGGTGTTCGGTTACTGCCGCCAACGACGCAAGGACCGTGAAGGTGTCCGGCCTACCGATGATGTCTTGGTCGAAAATCTGTCCCGCACGCTCACGAAGGGCGAGGCCTTCGGCGAGGAAGAAGAAGTCGAACTTCCCACGCTCGGCGGTTCGAGCGGTGTGCTCGAAAGAATCGAACTCTATCTGGCTGCCCGCCTGCGGATCCCACCATGCAGTGTGATGGTTGACGCCGCCGAGGTAGGCACCCAGGATGACCTGCTTACGCTTCTGAGAACTCATGAAAATCTATTCCTCGTCTGTCAGGCGGCCGGAGTGCCGGCGGCGTAGCGGTTGGGAACGTCGATGGGTAGACCAAGGAGTCCGCGAAGATTCGTCTGCGGATATTCGGTGCGGAATACGCTGCGTCGCTGCAGTTCAGGCACCAGCTCACCTGCGATGGCGTCGAGGTCGTCCACGAGGACGCCCGGCCGCAACCGGAAGCCTTCGATTCCCAACTGCTGCCACCGGAGCAGGAGATCCGCCAACTCCGCAGCAGAGCCGGTGAAGGTCAGCGCGTCCGAACGGTATTCGGCGCCGGCCTGCGCGTCGAGGCGAGCGAGCCGTTCCTTTCCGGTTTCTTCCGGCGCATCGAAGAAGACGACGATGTCGGTGAAGGCCCGAAGAGGTTCGCCGGTGCGCTGCACGTGTTCTTCGGCGGCTCGCACTTCACCCAGGATTGCCGTGACCTGCTCGTCGTCGAACGGCGTCACGAACACCAGATCGGCCGTCCGCGCCGCCAGCTCGTACGCGACCCGCTGATGTGCCAACGCGGTAACGACGGGATGCCCCTGCGGCGGGCGCGGAGTCACCGACGGTCCACGGACCGAGAGGTACTTTCCCTCGAAGTCGATGTAGTGCAACTTGTCTCGGTCGATGAACCGGCGCTGCTCCACATCGCGGATCTCGGCGCCGTCCTCCCAGCTGTCCCAGAGTCGCCGGATTACGTCAGCCGCCTCCGCAGCTTCGTCGAACAGGTCGCGCACGAAGTCCGGGAGGACGCCTGAAACGATCGACTGACGGTCGGCATCGGTGAGCGCTGGGATGTCGCGACGCCCGAACTGTGCTGCCTCGGATTCCGACGCCGAAACCTTCACCTGCCATCCGGCGCGACCGCGCGAGGTGTAATCCAGCGTGGCAACGGCTTTGGACACGTGAAACGGCTCGGTGTGAATGGTGGTGATGGTCGGGATCAAGCCGATGTTGCTCGTGATCGGTGCCAGTCGGGCGGCCACGAGATGTGCGTCGAGCCGAGCGCGCACCCGATCAACCGCGTCGTCGACGGGCTCGAGTGGGTTGGCCGGCACCGAGAGACTGTCCTCGATGGTGACGAAATCGAGCAGACCACGCTCGGCGGTCGTCACCACGTCAGTCCAATACGACGCGCTGAACAGCTCACTCGGGCGCGAGTGTGGCTCTCGCCAGGCTGCAGGGTGCCAACCGGCACCGTCCAGCGCTACGGCGAGATGCAACGGAGCAAGATGAGAAGAGGGGGTGGAGGTCATCGGCGCATACTCCTGTTCGAGAACTACTCGGGAGCGCACAGTGCCGACCGCAGAAACCGTCAGCACCCGACTGACGGTTCTCGTGGCGACTGCCGCTTGCGACACGCACCGCGCGTATCGCCAGGTGTGATTCCGGGGCACCCCATCGGCATGAAGGGTTGCCGTCCAGCTAGCCGGTCCTTGTTGCTGGAGCTCTGCACCTACCTCGACGGTAGTGAGTATGCGACAGCCCGGCAATCACCCAGAACTGCGCCGGGGTGCCGGAAACCGCCTGCCACCTCAGATGATCGAGCGTGCCGCCTTTTCGCTCTCGAGGATTCGAATACCGGCAGCGCTGAGCCTCCGGGCTCCCTCGGGCGCGTCGACAGGCTCACCGACCGTCACGTGCGCGCCGAGTGGAACGACCGAATGAACAATTGTCTCGTCGTAGACGTGCACCAGGTTGCACCCCTGAGCCCCGTCACGACCACGCTGACCACCGACTTCCACGTTCAAGTCCTGGGTGTAACACGTCGACGACGCCACGGACACCGGAATGCCGGCGAACGTCGCCGTCGTCGAATAGTGCAGATGCCCAGCAAGAATCGCCCGGACGTCGCTGCCACGCAAGACGTCTGCCAACCGGGACTGATCGCGCAACTCCACCAGAACCGCGAGATCCTGAATGCACGGAACCGGCGGATGATGCAGCGCCAGAATTGTTCCGTCGGGCGCGGGCACCGCCAATTCTGAGCGTAGCCAATCCAATTGACGATCCGAGATCTCGCCGTAGTGGTGACCGGGAACCGACGAATCCAGGGTGATCACCCGCAGTCCGTCAAGGTCGTAGACGTTGTCGACGGGATGATCGGTGGCGTCCTCGCCCAACAGCAGAGACCTGAAAGTAGAGCGGTCGTCGTGGTTGCCCATCGCCCAGATCACCTGCGCATCGATCTCGGCCGCCACGGGTTCCACGATGGCTTTCAATTCCGCGTATGCGTCGGGGTGTCCCTGGTCGGTCAGGTCGCCGGTGAATATCAGTGCATCCGGGCGTGCGCCCGAGGCCACGATCCCGCTGAGCACTTCCCGCAATCTCGTCGACGCATCCACGGCGTCGTACAACTCCCCCTGAGCCACCAGATGCGTGTCACTGAGGTGCACCAGGAAATGCTTCGGACGCGGGTACTCGGCATTCCGAACGCTCATCGGTCTCTCGCTTCCGCTTGCCGACGCTTAGGCGCCGGTGCGGCACCTACTGATCGTCGAGACTAGTCAACCGACCAACAGTGACTGATCGGGGCACGCCCGACGAACACGAAGCGAACTCCCGCGGCGACCCTCGGGATCGAGTAGTTGAAGCTGCGAGTAGTGTGTGGACAGTGTTGTTCCTGACCAGTCGGCGTTACGTCGACCTTCGCCTGCAGGCGAGCGCAATGTGTACGCGCTCGCTCTGACCTGACGCGTACCAGGAAACATTTCTTCGAATCTGCCCGGCCTCTGGTGCCGCGCTGCGTTTCGCTCCCTTGATTTTCGAAAGGCATAGTCATGCCCAGCTCCACCTCCACCGGCGTGCCGGAAAAGTCCACGTCCCGTTTTCCGTCCTGGGCGACGGCATTCGGACCGCAGATCGTCGCCGGTCTCGTACTCGGCGTCATCATCGGTCTCGTCGCCCGGGCAATGCCTGATGCAGCCGACGGCAACGTCAACTGGTTGGTCGGCACCGTGCAGACCATCGGTTCGAGTTACGTCAAGCTGCTCACCGTTGCGGTGATCCCGCTGGTGTTCACCGCCATTGTCAGCTCCATCGCCAACCTGCGCCAGGTCGCCAATGCAGCTCGCCTGGCCGTGCAGACCTTGCTCTGGTTCGCGATCACCGCTTTCATTGCTGTGATCATCGGCATCGTCGTCGGCCTGATCACTGATCCCGGTTCACGGACCGACGTCGCCGCCGAAGCAGCGAAGGAACCCAAGAGCTCCGGCTCGTGGTGGGCGTTCATCACCGGACTGGTTCCGAACAACTTCCTGGGGTTGGGTGCAAAGACTTCCGTCGCCGAAGGCGTGGCGACTACATCGCTGAGCTTCAACGTCCTGCAGCTGCTCGTCATCGCCGGCGCAATCGGCATTGCTGCACTCAAGATCGGTCCCAAGGCTGCGCCGTTCCTCGAGTTCAACGCTTCGCTGCTCGCGATCGTCCAGAAGGTCCTGTGGTGGATCATCCGCCTCGCCCCGATCGGCACCGCCGCGCTGATCGCCAACGCTGTCGCCACCTACGGCTGGGATGCGATCGGCTCGCTGGGCGTCTTCACCGCCGCCATCTACATCGGTCTGGCCATTGTCTTCTTCGTGGTCTACCCGATCCTGATTGCCGCACACGGTCTCTCGGTTCGAAGCTTCTTCTCCGGTGTCTGGCCCGCGACTCAGCTCGGATTCGTCTCGCGCTCGTCGATCGGCACCCTGCCGCTGACCGAACGCGTCACCGAACGCAACCTCGGCGTTCCTCGTGAGTACGCCTCGTTCGCAGTTCCGCTCGGTGCCACCACGAAGATGGACGGTTGCGCCGCAATCTATCCCGCGATCGCGGCAATCTTCGTCGCCGGCTTCTACGACGTTCCGCTGACCTTCACCGATTACCTGCTGATCGTCGTCGTTTCGGTCATCGGCTCGGCAGCAACGGCCGGAACTACGGGTGCGACAGTCATGCTCACACTCACACTCTCCACCCTGGGTCTTCCCCTGGCCGGCGTCGGACTGCTCCTCGCAGTCGAACCGATCGTCGACATGGGCCGTACCGCAGTCAACGTCACCGGCCAGGCTCTGGTTCCGGTCATCGTCGCAAAGCGTGAGGGCATTCTCGACAAGGAACGCTTCGACGCTCCCCGCAACGGTGATCCCTTCGCCGAGGAACTTGTCGACGCGTAACCCTCGCTGACAGCAGCAGCGTCCCCGCACCCGAGCAATACGGTGCGGGGACGCTGCTTTTCACCCCAGGTTTCACCCTTACCGAAATAGACCATTTGGTCGTTATGGCCAGTATGCTCAGCCGGCACAGCCCTCCGAAGTGGAAGGGCTGCCCAGTTGAACACGAGGTCACATGAAGCTCCGCCGTCTGGCATTCAGCATCGCAGGTTGCGCCGCAATCACTCTGGTTGCCGCACCCGCCGCTCAGGCATCCACGGTTTTCGATTTCCTACCGATCGAGATCGCACGCATGATTCCGACTGGCTCTGCCGACGCAGTCCAGCCGTTCCTTCCCCCGGTCTTCGCACCGCCTGCACCGCCCGCTCCGCAAGCGCCCCAGAACCAGCCGGCGCCGCAGAACACTCCCGCACCGGCGCGGTATTACCAGAACTGCACTGCCGTGCGTAACGCCGGCGCAGCTCCGTTGTACCGGGGCCAGAACGGATATGCCCCGCATCTCGACCGGGACAACGACGGCATCGCCTGCGAGTGATCCAACGCTCGGGTTGTGGTGCACCCACAACCCGAGCACTGTTGTCGAACCGTCAGACGCCCAACGCCCGGGACAAAGTCGGCCACGCCTTGGGTAGTCGTTCACGCCAATATGCCCACGCGTGTGTGCCGTTCGGCTCGTAATCTACCTGCGCCGGAATCTTCAGCTCCTGCAACCGCGCGTCGAACATCTTGGTGCAGGCATGCGCAGCAACCTCGATGCCGCCGCCGATCACCAGACGCTCGAGTAGTTCCGGAGTCTGCAGCGTCTCGTCGGATCCGGGACGACCATTTGCCGTCGACACGTAGATTTCCTTGCCACGCAGCTTCTCTGCGTTGATCAACGAATCGTGTGCCTCCCACTCGGGGCCTCCTGGCACACCCCAGATGTTGGCCGGATCTCCGCTTCGCGAAGAAATCGTGGCCTGGACGGCAGTTCGGCCGAGCGGATCCATCGTGGAGTAGCAGCCACTGAAAACCGCGACGCCACGATACATGTCCGGAAAGCGTTGGGCGAGCATCATTGCGCCCATCGCGCCCATGGAATTGCCGGCAATCGCGTTGATGCCGTTGGTCTTCAACCGTGCGTCGATCAGCGGTGGCAACTCTTCGGTGATGAAGGTTTCCCACTTGTGCAGTCCCAGCCGCGGATCCGGATTCTCCCAGTCCGAGTACAGGCTCGCGATCCCACCGTTGAGCATCACGACGTTGACGTTCTTGTCGGCGAAGAACGCCGGGGCGCCGCCGATCGTCATCCATCCGCTGCTCTTCTCTCCGGCGTCGACGCCCTCGAGCATGTACAGCGCCGGGCGCGGAACCGAATTGTCCGCGGGTAGCAAGATCTCGACGCCGACCTCGCGTCGAAGTGCAGGCGACGCCACCGTCAGCCTGACTGCCTGCGGTGCGGTCACCTTCTCGCCGACGATGGCCGGGACGACGATGTCGTCGCGCAGCTCCGGCTTGGGGCCCGGATCCTCCTGAAGCGGTCCTGGGATCGTCGACCCCGAACTCACGCTGCCCTCGACGCTGCCCAGACTTCCCGAGCTTCCCGAGCTCCCGGAACTCGGCGCTGCCGTCGACAGTCCGCCCAACTGCAAAGAAAGTGCACAAACGGCCAAACACACCGCACCTGTGCGCGCAGATCGGATCCACGCACGCCGCTCAGTCCTCATGAAACTCCCAAACCAGTCAATGATGTTTCCGTGAACATACCGTGCAGTTCGGACTTTCTTGGACAAACGACCACGACAAGATCTGTCGGTCGCCGCCACTAGGCTGGCCCCGTGCAACCGGATTCAGTCAGGGCCCTCGACCTCGACCGAATTCGCGCTGTCGTGGGCACAACCACCTACGAACGCGGACTTACCTACCTGCGGCAGAATGCAGTCGAATCCATCGCATGGAACGACACCGCTGACACCTTGACCGGCGCTGTATCGGGAACTGCGCGAGAGCCGTACACCTGCACGATTTCGGTAAGTCGCAGCGCGGCCGGTACAGCAACGTTCACGCGTGGCCTCTGCACGTGTCCCGTGCGGATGAACTGCAAGCACGTAGTCGCGTTGGTGCTCGCAGCGGTTGCCGAGGCGAACAAGACTCCACAACACCTCGGATGGGACAGCGCGCTCGAGGAGTTGCTCCGACCAGACCCGGCCGGCCGCACTACACGTGGACTTGGCATTCAATTCACCACCCGAACCAAGGGCGCATCGACAAGGCTCATCGTCAAACCCGTACAACCAGGAGCGAGAGGATGGATCTCCGGCGGGCTCGCCTGGAACAAGCTCGGAAGCACTTTTCAGTTCCCCGCGGATCACCTCCGGGTTCTACGCGACATACATCTCCTCCACAGCGCCGGCAATTACTACAGAAATCAAAATGCCGCGGAAATCGATCTTGCCGGGTTCGCGAGCCCGCAACTCTGGTCTCTTCTTCGTGAGGCGATCAGCGTGGGCGTTTCACTCGTTCACTCGAAGGCCGGCCTCGGCCACATCTCCCTACTCGACGATGCCAGCATCTGCCTCGACGTCCACGGAGCGGAAGACAACAACCTCCGCCTGACGCCCCGAATTCAGGCCGGTGGGCACATCGTGACTCATTCCGACTGGGGACTGGTCGGCATGCCGGCACATGGCGTCTTCGCGCTCGACGCCGCCAACGCGATCACTCTCGCACCACTGCACACGCCGATAACCCACCAATTGAGGCAGTTGATCGACTCCGGAAAATCGGTCGACATACCCGCCGAGCATCGGGATGCATTCACTTCGCGGTTCGTGTTCAAACTCGGAAACCTCGCTCCCGTCATATCTTCCGACGGCGCCTACAACCCACCGACTGTGTCCGGTCCTCGGCTACAACTGATGGCCACTTACGCGGACAACCACCGCATCGACATCGAATCGGCATGGAAGTACACAGTCGATGCCGACGAACTGATCATTTCTACCGCAGACACAACCACCGACGAGTCCGAGATCCGCAACCACGTTGCCGAAGATGCCATTGCCAAGAGCCTCGGTGCGGCCGCGGCGAAGGCCACTCTCGCGGGAACGTTGGCCGGCCTCGATTCCATGCAGTTCACACTCGACCTCCTCCCCCAACTCGACGCGAACGACGACGTCGACCTCACCGTCGTGGGCACTCCCGCCGACTATCGGCCCGCAGACGACGCTGTCGTGATCGGCCTCAGCACGTCAGCCCCCGACGGGAGCAGCGGATCCGACTGGTTCGACCTCGACGTCACCGTCGACGTTGCGGGACAAGGCGTTCCGTTCACCACGCTGTTCTCCGCCCTGAGCAAGGGTGAGACTCACATACTGCTGCCGGACGGCGCCTTCTTCCGACTCGACGCACCTGACCTTCTCGGTCTACACCGACTCATCACCGAAGCGCGGTCGCTGCTCGATCGACCAACCGGCAAACTCGCGATCAGCAAGTTTCAAGCCGGGCTGTGGGAAGAATTGACGACACTGGGAAGAGTCGAACATCAGGCAGCAGCTTGGAAGAAGCAGATCGCAGGATTGCTCGGCGGTTCCGGGATCGATCCCGTCGACGTCCCCGCCACGTTGACGGCAACACTGCGCCCCTATCAGGTCGACGGATTCCGCTGGCTCAACTTCCTCCGGCAGCACAGCCTGGGCGGCATACTCGCCGACGACATGGGCCTGGGCAAGACCCTGCAAACTCTCGCAATGATCTGCACTGCACGGCAATCGAATCCAGCGGCGCCGCCCTTTCTGATCGTTGCTCCCACCAGCGTGGTCTCCAATTGGAAATCCGAGGTGGCCAAGTTTGCACCAACCCTCCACACCGCTGTCATCACGGATACTCTGCGGCGCAGAAGAACCGACCTGGCAACACTCGTCGACGGGGCGGACATCGTCGTGACGTCGTACGCTCTCTTTCGCCTCGACACCGATGCGTATTCGGCGGGCGTCTGGTCCGGACTGGTACTCGACGAAGCCCAATTCGCCAAGAACCACAAGTCCAAGGTCCACCAGTGTGCGACGGCAGTGAACGCACCCTTCAAACTCGCGATCACCGGTACACCCATGGAAAACAATCTCATGGAGTTGTGGTCGCTCCTTGCGATCACTGCACCAGGACTGTTTCCCAGCCCCACCACGTTCACCGACGTCTACCGCACTCCCATCGAAAAGGAAGGCGACACAGAGCGATTGGCGCAACTTCGGCGGCGCGTCAAACCGCTGATGGTGCGACGGACCAAGGAACAGGTGGCAGCAGACTTGCCGCCGAAGCAAGAACAGATACTCGAGATCGAGTTGCATCCGAGCCATCGCGCGATCTACGACACCCACCTGCAACGAGAACGGCAGAAGATTCTCGGACTGCTCGACGACGTCGACAAGAACCGATTCACGATCCTGCAATCGCTGACGCTGCTACGCCAACTCAGTCTCGACGTCTCGCTGGTCGACGAGGAAAGCGGACCTGTCCCCTCAGCCAAGGCCGACGCTCTCGTCGAGCAATTGGGCGACGTCATTGCGGGCGGACACCGTGCGTTGATCTTCAGCCAATTCACCGGGTTCCTCGGTTCGATCCGCAACCGACTCGACACGGAAAAAATCCCGTACAGCTACCTCGACGGTTCGACGCGCAATCGCGGTGAAGTGTTGGAGGAGTTCAAGTCTGGCGTAGCCCCCGTATTCCTGATCAGCCTCAAGGCTGGTGGCTTCGGCCTCAACCTCACCGAGGCCGACTACTGCTTCATTCTCGACCCTTGGTGGAACCCGGCCGCCGAGGCACAAGCAGTCGATCGCACTCACCGCATCGGGCAGACACGAAACGTCATGGTCTACCGTCTCATTGCCAAAGACACGATCGAAGAGAAGGTCATGGCGCTCAAAGCCAAGAAGTCGGCATTGTTCTCGAATGTCATGGACGCCGAAGGGACACTCGGCACCGGACTCGACGCCGAGGATCTTCGCGCGCTGTTCGAGTGAGGTAGCTATTCGGTCGAACCGCACCTACCCGCTCACGGTAATGTGAGTCGAGAACGGACAACACAGAACTCCCGAACGAAGAAATCCACTTCGTTCGAACGAGAGGAACCTGAATGGGCGTCACACTTGCCAAGGGCGGCAACGTATCTCTGTCGAAAGCCGCACCCAACCTCACCAAGGTCGCAGTCGGTCTCGGCTGGGATGCACGCAGCACCAGTGGTGCCGACTTCGACCTCGACGCCAGCGCGTTGGTCACCGGCCCGGAACGCAAGGTTCTTTCCGACCTGCACTTCGTCTTCTACAACAACCTTCGCTCGCCCGACGGATCCATCGAGCACACCGGCGACAACCTCACCGGTGAAGGTGACGGCGACGACGAAGTCATCAACGTCGACCTCCCGGCTGTACCGCCCAACGTCACCAACATCTTCTTCCCCGTCTCGATTCACGACGCCGATGCCCGACTCCAGTCCTTCGGACAGGTCACCAACGCCTACATCCGCGTCGTAGATCTGTCGAATGGATCCGAGCTGGCACGATACGACCTCTCGGAAGACGCTTCCACCGAGACCGCCATGCTTTTCGGTGAGCTCTACCGCCACAACGGCGAGTGGAAGTTCCGCGCAGTCGGACAGGGCTACGCATCCGGACTCGCCGGCATCGCCCGCGACTACGGCGTCAACATCTGATCTCTACCAGGACACGAAATGGAGTTCGATTCGGCATTGCCGGATCGAACCCCGTTTCGGTTGTCTGCATCGAACGCGCGAGTTAACGCTGCAGGATCGCCCTAGCGAGGTGAGCTGCCCAGGGAGAGTCCTCTTTGGTGCCGAACTTCCCCAGCTCGTACCCCGTAGCGCCGATCAAACCGAGCACCTCTACGGTGCTCCCGGACGTGTCACGTTTGGAAGTCTGAGCGCCGGACATGAGGATGCTTGACGACCGAATCGACTCCAGTGCTCCCGCGACGAAGCGATGACGATCTGCCGGCGACAAACCAGCGGCTACGGCGAGGAGGACAAGAAGTTCCACTGCTCTCTGCGAGCCTCCCGGCGCAACCGGAACGCTGTCGACGATCACCGACCACATGATTGATGCGTCCTGCTGCGCTGACTGTCCCCGCTTCGTCAGCACAATCTGCCCTTTGTGCTTTCGCACCAGGCCAAACCTCTTGAGTACTGCGAAGAGTGATCGCCCCTTGGGAAGGTTGACAGGTCCTAGTTCGGGTTCGTCGAGCATTGCGTCGACCGTCGTGAAGAAGTCATCAGCGTCGACCCCTTCGACACCGATCAGCGTCAGGACCGATTGAAGGCGTTGGCCCGCCTCGACGTGGACCAACTCTCCGATTGCCGACTCATCGTCAATGCCGGCTCGGGCGAGGACCGCGCGCAGTTCCGGGACGCGCGAGGGTTCCAGGCATTCGACGAGCATTGCGGTGTCGTACGGCGCAACGATCTCGTCCGGTCGAGGTATATGAAGGCGATTGTTGACCTCAGCGATCTCGAATCGTGTCGGCTCGAATTCGGTTTGCGGCCATTCGAGGGTCCATTCGTGGGAGCGCAACTTCTCCGAAGCGAGGACACCGAGGAGCTGCTCGTACTCGTCAGGCCCGATGCATTCCTCCGGCGGACACGCACCGCGACCCGCGGCACACACAATCTGGAATCCGTCGGGCAGTATTTCCGAAGATTCAAGTGTCAGCGTGTGACTCCAGTTTCCGAAGCGTCCGTAGCGATATCTAAGTTCATCGCCGGGCGAGGCCATGACCTCGTCCAGACGTACCGCAGACTCTACGATCGCCACTCGTCCGGCGAGGCGCTGCTCGGCGTTGCTTCCGGAAGCTACATACTCTTCGACCTCGCCGGGAAATCGGGTTCCTGACTTGGACCACGCGTGCGAATGACGGTCACTCCACCCCATTGCCCGTTGAACCACCGAATGCAGGTCACCCAGATTCAAATCCGACGCGACGAGAATTCGTCGCCAGATCTGAGTGGATACATTGTCGACGCTGATACGTATCGCGTATTGCGCCGGTACCGCGCGCCTCTTCGAACGTAACGATCGCGCAATCTGAATGCCCCCACGCACTCCGCCAGCTTCTTGTACAAACCTTTGCAGTTCTTCAGGTTCCGTCGGAACGAGTCGCAAATGCGACACCCGCGAGCTGCTCAACCCCACCATGACACTCAGCCTAGGCCAAAGTACTAGGGACAAAGGCACAAAATCGGAGAGTACTTCGCACCTATGAGAGGGTTCACAATCTGTACCTTGGCTAACCAGTCGCTACGTGCGTCGGCGCTGGCATGTTCCTCACCCAATTCCTGCCCTGGTCGTGCCCTGATCGTGCGAACGGCACGTTCGGTCGATCTGAGGCGACGAAAGTGTCGTTCGCTCGATCCCGGACGGGGTGGTGAGCCGGCCGTGCGCTTCTGCTCGTGATGGTGTGAACGGGGCGTTGGGTCGATCTGAGGCGACGAAAGTACCGTTCGCTCGAAGTCGGGGGTGCCGGCGGGGGTGCTTTCGGGGGGTGGTTTTTGGGGGGTGTTTTGGGTACGAGAAAGCCCCCCAACCATCACTGGTTGGGGGGCTTCTCGTAATTTGTGTTCGGCGGTGTCCTACTCTCCCACACCCTGTCGAGTGCAGTACCATCGGCGCTGAAGGGCTTAGCTTCCGGGTTCGGAATGGGACCGGGCGTTTCCCCTTCGCTATGACCGCCGTAACTCTATGAAACTGTCACAGTAACCAACTTCTGATCACCTGGTTTCACCGTGCACCAACCCGAACCCGTTACCGGGTGGATGGATGACGGAGAAAACAGGGTTTCTCATCAGTATCTGTGTGTTGTTTCAGATACCGCACAGTGGACGCGTAGCTTCTTTGTGGTAAGTCCTCGGCCTATTAGTACCAGTCACCTGCATGCATTACTGCACTTCCAGTTCTGGCCTATCAACCCGGTGGTCTGCCGGGGGCCTTACCCCCTCGAGGGGGTGAGAAACCTCATCTTGGAACAGGCTTCCCGCTTAGATGCTTTCAGCGGTTATCCCTTCCGAACGTAGCTAACCAGCGGTGCTCCTGGCGGAACAACTGGCACACCAGAGGTTCGTCCGTCCCGGTCCTCTCGTACTAGGGACAGCCTTCCTCAAGTTTCTAACGCGCGCGGCGGATAGAGACCGAACTGTCTCACGACGTTCTAAACCCAGCTCGCGTGCCGCTTTAATGGGCGAACAGCCCAACCCTTGGGACCTACTCCAGCCCCAGGATGCGACGAGCCGACATCGAGGTGCCAAACCATCCCGTCGATATGGACTCTTGGGGAAGATCAGCCTGTTATCCCCGGGGTACCTTTTATCCGTTGAGCGACACCGCTTCCACTTGCCGGTGCCGGATCACTAGTCCCGACTTTCGTCCCTGCTCGACCTGTCAGTCTCACAGTCAAGCTCCCTTGTGCACTTGCACTCGACACCTGATTGCCAACCAGGCTGAGGGAACCTTTGGGCGCCTCCGTTACATTTTGGGAGGCAACCGCCCCAGTTAAACTACCCACCAGGCACTGTCCCTGAACCAGATCATGGTCCGAGGTTAGAGGTCCAATTCGATCAGAGTGGTATTTCAACAACGACTCCACGATAACTGGCGTCACCGTTTCACAGTCTCCCACCTATCCTACACAAACCGAACCGAACACCAATACCAAGCTGTAGTGAAGGTCCCGGGGTCTTTTCGTCCTGCCGCGCGTAACGAGCATCTTTACTCGTAATGCAATTTCGCCGAGTCTACGGTTGAGACAGCTGAGAAGTCGTTACGCCATTCGTGCAGGTCGGAACTTACCCGACAAGGAATTTCGCTACCTTAGGATGGTTATAGTTACCACCGCCGTTTACTGGGGCTTAAATTCTCAGCTTCGCTCCCGAAGGAACTAACCGGTCCTCTTAACCTTCCAGCACCGGGCAGGCGTCAGTCCGTATACATCGTCTTACGACTTCGCACGGACCTGTGTTTTTAGTAAACAGTCGCTTCTCACTGGTCTCTGCGGCCCCACCCAGCTCAGACAGTAAATGTCGTCACCAAACAGGGCCCCCCTTCTCCCGAAGTTACGGGGGCATTTTGCCGAGTTCCTTAACCATAGTTATCTCGATCGCCTTAGTATTCTCTACCTGACCACCTGTGTCGGTTTGGGGTACGGGCCGTGTGAAAGCTCGCTAGAGGCTTTTCTCGGCAGCATAGGATCACTGAATTCGCCTCAATCGGCTACGCATCACGTCTCAGGCTATGTGTGACCCGGATTTGCCTAGGTCACGCCCTACACGCTTACACCAGTATTACCACTGACTGGCTCAGCTACCTTCCTGCGTCACCCCATCGCTTGGCTACTACCAGATCAGGTCCCATGCATCCACCAACTCGAGACCCGAAGGTCTTCTCGTGGCTTCAGGATGGTTAGTATCACTGATTCACCATGGGCGCGTTCACACGGGTACGGGAATATCAACCCGTTGTCCATCGGCTACGCCTGTCGGCCTCGTCTTAGGTCCCGACTCACCCTGGGCGGATTAACCTGGCCCAGGAACCCTTGGTCATTCGGCGGACGAGTTTCTCACTCGTCTTTCGCTACTCATGCCTGCATTCTCACTCGTGTGGCCTCCACGGCTAGGTCACCCTGCCGCTTCCATGGCCACACGACGCTCCCCTACCCATCCACACACCTGCCAGAAAATCCTTGGATCAACTGGGGGCTATTGCGTGAATGCCGCAGCTTCGGTGGTGTACTTGAGCCCCGCTACATTGTCGGCGCAGGATCACTTGACCAGTGAGCTATTACGCACTCTTTCAAGGGTGGCTGCTTCTAAGCCAACCTCCTGGTTGTCTTCGCGACCCCACATCCTTTTCCACTTAGTACACGCTTAGGGACCTTAGCTGGCGATCTGGGCTGTTTCCCTCTCGACTACGAACCTTATCGCCCGCAGTCTCACTGCCGCGCTCTCACTCACCGGCATTCGGAGTTTGGCTGATTTCGGTAAGCTTGTGGGCCCCCTAGACCATCCAGTAGCTCTACCTCCGGTGAGAAACACGCGACGCTGCACCTAAATGCATTTCGGGGAGAACCAGCTATCACGGAGTTTGATTGGCCTTTCACCCCTACCCACAACTCATCCCCTCAGTTTTCAACCTAAGTGGGTTCGGTCCTCCACGACGTCTTACCGTCGCTTCAACCTGGCCATGGGTAGATCACTCCGCTTCGGGTCTAGAGCATGCCACTACGATCGCCCTATTCGGACTCGCTTTCGCTACGGCTACCCCACACGGGTTAACCTCGCGACATGCCACTAACTCGCAGGCTCATTCTTCAAAAGGCACGCCATCACCCCCAACAGTAAACTGTTCGAAGGCTCTGACGGATTGTAAGCGCACGGTTTCAGGTACTATTTCACTCCCCTCCCGGGGTACTTTTCACCTTTCCCTCACGGTACTAGTCCGCTATCGGTCACCAGGGAGTATTCAGGCTTATCGGGTGGTCCCGACAGATTCACACCAGATTTCACGGGCCCGGTGCTACTTGGGTTTCCATTACAACAGTCACAAAGTTTTCGTGTACGGGATTCTCACCCTCTACGACAGGCCGTTCCAGACCACTTCCACTAACCCTGTGATTTCTTACTGTTGGCCTGCTCGGCAGAACAGACAAAATGAACCCCACAACCCCACGAATGCAACACCTGCCGGCTATCACACACCCATGGTTTAGCCTCTTCCGCTTTCGCTCGCCACTACTCACGGAATCACGGTTGTTTTCTCTTCCTGTGGGTACTGAGATGTTTCACTTCCCCACGTTCCCTCCACACGCCCTATATATTCAGGCGCGGGTAACACGACATCACTCGTGCTGGGTTTCCCCATTCGGACATCCTCGGATCACAGCTCGGTTGACAGCTCCCCGAGGCTTATCGCAGCCTCCTACGTCCTTCATCGGCTCCTGGTGCCAAGGCATCCACCGTACGCTCTTCATTACTTACAACAAAGATGCTCGCGTCCACTGTGCAGTTCTCAAACAACACACAACACTCAGGCTCCAAGCAGACACCAACAAGAAAAAAATTCTTGCGGTATGACCGCGCCTGAACATTGTCGTTACTTCCTTCGAGGAAACACTCGCGTGTTCTCTCAGGACCCAACAGTATGCCGATATAATTTGTTCTCCCACCAGCACTGAGGCCGGCAGTAACGAAAACGAATGCTTGTCAGCGTCCACCCATGAGCAACCACCGTTCCACATACGGGAACGAAATGGCCTCTGCTTTCCTCAACCACACCTGTGTGCAGCGAGCGAAAGAGATGCTCCTTAGAAAGGAGGTGATCCAGCCGCACCTTCCGGTACGGCTACCTTGTTACGACTTCGTCCCAATCGCCGATCCCACCTTCGACGGCTCCCTCCCACAAGGGGTTAAGCCACCGGCTTCGGGTGTTACCGACTTTCATGACGTGACGGGCGGTGTGTACAAGGCCCGGGAACGTATTCACCGCAGCGTTGCTGATCTGCGATTACTAGCGACTCCGACTTCACGGGGTCGAGTTGCAGACCCCGATCCGAACTGAGACCAGCTTTAAGGGATTCGCTCCACCTCACGGTCTCGCAGCCCTCTGTACTGGCCATTGTAGCATGTGTGAAGCCCTGGACATAAGGGGCATGATGACTTGACGTCGTCCCCACCTTCCTCCGAGTTGACCCCGGCAGTCTCTTACGAGTCCCCACCATAACGTGCTGGCAACATAAGATAGGGGTTGCGCTCGTTGCGGGACTTAACCCAACATCTCACGACACGAGCTGACGACAGCCATGCACCACCTGTATACCGACCACAAGGGGGGCCACATCTCTGCAGCTTTCCGGTATATGTCAAACCCAGGTAAGGTTCTTCGCGTTGCATCGAATTAATCCACATGCTCCGCCGCTTGTGCGGGCCCCCGTCAATTCCTTTGAGTTTTAGCCTTGCGGCCGTACTCCCCAGGCGGGGCGCTTAATGCGTTAGCTACGGCACGGATTCCGTGGAAGGAACCCACACCTAGCGCCCACCGTTTACGGCGTGGACTACCAGGGTATCTAATCCTGTTCGCTACCCACGCTTTCGTTCCTCAGCGTCAGTTACTGCCCAGAGACCCGCCTTCGCCACCGGTGTTCCTCCTGATATCTGCGCATTTCACCGCTACACCAGGAATTCCAGTCTCCCCTGCAGTACTCAAGTCTGCCCGTATCGCCTGCAAGCCAGCAGTTGAGCTGCTGGTTTTCACAAACGACGCGACAAACCGCCTACGAACTCTTTACGCCCAGTAATTCCGGACAACGCTTGCACCCTACGTATTACCGCGGCTGCTGGCACGTAGTTAGCCGGTGCTTCTTCTGCAGGTACCGTCACTTGCGCTTCGTCCCTGCTGAAAGAGGTTTACAACCCGAAGGCCGTCATCCCTCACGCGGCGTCGCTGCATCAGGCTTTCGCCCATTGTGCAATATTCCCCACTGCTGCCTCCCGTAGGAGTCTGGGCCGTGTCTCAGTCCCAGTGTGGCCGGTCACCCTCTCAGGTCGGCTACCCGTCGTCGCCTTGGTAGGCCATTACCCCACCAACAAGCTGATAGGCCGCGGGCCCATCCTGCACCGATAAATCTTTCCACCACCCACCATGCGATAGGAGGTCATATCCGGTATTAGACCCAGTTTCCCAGGCTTATCCCGAAGTGCAGGGCAGATCACCCACGTGTTACTCACCCGTTCGCCGCTCGTGTACCCCGAAAGGCCTTACCGCTCGACTTGCATGTGTTAAGCACGCCGCCAGCGTTCGTCCTGAGCCAGGATCAAACTCTCCGTTGAAGACTCTAGATTTCGCAGCCGAAACTGCTAATCAGTCATAGACAAAAAGAGTCAAATCACTAGCAAAAAAACTCAACTAGCAAAAAATGTGTCGGCAACCATTCAGACGGAAGAATGAACAATCACCGACGAAAAATACTCACACCACACACAAACCAACCAAACCCCAAGAGGCGGTTAATCATTCGCGGATGTGAAGTACCAAAAAATATTTGGCACTGACATTCATCGACACACTGTTGAGTTCTCAAAGAACACGCACACACCATCACCACGACCCTATGGCCGCCGCTCCGGGGCAACTTTTCCAGCCTATCCCAACCAGGTCACCGGCGCAAACCGGAACCCCGTGAAGAAAACTGGATTGTGTTCGCCAGGCACTTCGTACAACCTCGTGTCACTCACCCTCGCAGGTGGGAGTCGGTGTCCGTGTCGCTCTGACCTGGACAAAGTTACGCGAAGATCAACACAACACCAAATCGCCAGGTCAGAGCACTGACGCGAGTTAACAGCCGATAGTTTCCTCGAATTTTCGCCTCTCGCGATGACTTTCTGCGCCCACTGCAGTCTGTATGAGCAGGAACCAACAGGAACCGAAGCGTTCAGTAATCAGTCAACCGACTTCAAGGAGCACCCAATGTCTCGTCTTCTCTTCGTCAACATGCCGGTCAAGGACGTCGCCGCTACCCGGGCGTTCTTCAGCGGCCTCGGCTTCGAGTTCAACGACATGTTCAGTGACGAGAACACTGTCTCGATGATCGTCAGTGATTCCGCCACCGTCATGTTCCTGAACGAACCCCGTTTCGGGGACTTCATCGCCGACGACATATGTGACACGTCGAAAGCTCGAGAAGCACTGATGTGCGTGTCGGCCGACAGCAGGGAGGAAGTCGACACCTTCGTCGACGCGGCGATCGCTGCCGGCGGTAGCAAGTGGATGGAACCCCAGGATCACGGCTTCATGTACGGACGCGCATTCCGCGACCTCGACAATCACGTCTGGGAGGTCATGTGGATGGACCCGGCTGCGACTGTTCCCCAGCAGTAACGCAGAGCAACAGCAACAGCAATAGCGAGTAGCCGCGCGGGTCCCTCCATACCGGAGGGCTCGCGCAACTCCTTGCCCCTACAGCTCTGCAGGCAATCCGAACCGTGCGAACAGACTCAGATCGAAGAAACACGTCACGTGCGAGATCCCGGACTCGGTGACATCGAGAACGTGCAACTGGAAAGCACGGTGAACCCCATCGGGCTCGCGCATATAGAGGCCGAACGCCGGCTGGCCGTTGGCTGCGGTCGGTAGTAGCCGCATCGCACCTGGTCCGTCGGCCGGGCATTTGGTTCCGATGAGCTGCCCGATTGCCTCGGGGCCCTGGTACCAACCCTCGAACGGAGGCATCTCCCAGATGGCTTCCCGCGTGAACAGCTCAACGATGGCCTCGACGTCGTAGCTCTCGAAGCTGTGCACGTAGTCGCGAAGCAACTTCCGGGCAGCCTCGGTAGACGGTTCCACGAGATCGTCCTCAGTGGGCCCGATGTGATTGATCTGTGCGCGAGCCCGCTGCAGCAGGCTGTTCACCGCAGTGGTTGTGGTGTCCAGCGCCTCCGCAACTTCCGATGCCTTCCACTGCAGAACGTCACGCAGAACCAGAACCGCACGTTGGCGGGCGGACAAGTGCTGCAGCGCGGCAACAAGCGCGAGCCTGACCGAATCGCGATTGACGACCATGACGGCGGGATCATTGACGTCGCCCAACGCAGAATCCGCGATCGGTTCCAACCAGGCAATCTCGTTGCGCTCGATCAAATCGTCGGCCGGGTCCGAACTAGGTGCACCAAGGCCGGTCGGCAGTGGACGCCTCGATCTCCCCTCCAGCGCGGTCAGGCACGTATTCGTCGCGATGCGATAGAGCCAGGTCCTGAGCGACGACTGGCCTTTGTAACCGTCGAACCCGCGCCAAGCCCGGATGAACGTCTCCTGGACCTGGTCTTCGGCGTCGTGAATCGACCCCATCATGCGATAGCAGTGCGCCAGCAACTCGCGGCGGTACGGATCGGCAAGAGTGAGGAAATCACTGTCCAACGCCTGATCGACTGTCATTTGTTCAGACTAGTGGCCGAGCGCCCGAAACACAGTCGTCGGCGAGAATTCGATCAGGCAGGCGCCTGAACCGCGGTCAACCGGGATCGCTTCCGCAGAACGAACCCCAGCGATTCGTAGAGTCTGATCGCATTCGTATTCGATTGCACTGCATGGAGAAACGGCAGCTCGCCGCGTTCGCGAATCCCGGCGGCTACGGCACGGATCAGCGTCGTACCCAGGCCTCGACCTCGGAAGTCGCTGTCGGTGCACACCGCACTGATTTCCGTCCATCCCGGAGGGTGCAACCGCTCCCCCGCCATGGCAACAAGTCTTCCGTCGACGCGAATGCCGTAGTAGCTCCCCATCTCGACGGTACGAGGAAGAAACGGTCCGGGCTTGGTGCGCTCGATCAACGCCAGAATTTCGGGGACGTCGCCCCTTCCGAGAAGTTCGACCGACGGATCAACGGAGACATCGAGTGCGGAACCGTCCATTTGCACCGAGCCGAACTGATCCACAACGCGCCACCCTTCCGGCGGCTGATGATCAAATCCTCGTAAACCTACTGTGCCGCCTGGACCTACGAGTGTGCGTAGGTTCTCCCAGTCTTCGGCGTCCAACTCGGGCGGATGACCGACAAACGGAGCGACTGTCGGGTCGTATCGCGCAACTCTCCCTGCCCAGCGAGCGAATTGCGCATGCTGTCCGCGAAGACCTTGTCGCACAGGATCGTCCAGTGGATGGATGTCGACATCCGTGTCAACCGTCTCGACAAACGACGCCAGGGTCGCCTCCGTGGTCATCGAACCTCTTCCTACCCAAGTCTGCCAGTGATGGAGGCGACCGAAATTCCCCGCCCACCTCGATCACAACGCTAGGAACACTTGCTGTCGTAGTCGCCGGATAGAATCAAGATGATTCTGACTTCCGCCCCACGCCCGGTGACGACCACGGTTCGAGGGCAGATTCTCATAAAGACTTTCGTCGCGACACCTACACCAAACGAAAGGCTGTTCGCCATGAGCCACTCCGACCCGATCAGATCCGCATTCGACCAGCTACCCCTGAAGGAAATGGACGCCGCGACGCTGGTCTTCGCGATCGAGAGCGCCGTCGACGAGATGGCACTCCCGGGTGAAACCTTGCGACTCGCCATGGAGGTCGCGACCCTCGCGCACCTCGATCAGTTCAGAAAGAACGGGATCAAGTCCGACGAGGATCCCTACATCGTTCATCCCCTACGAAATGTGTTGCGGCTGCTTCGGTACGGGTGCTCCGATGTCGAGATCCTGAGCGCAACCGCGCTTCACGACACGGTCGAGGACCGACCACACGCCGTCATCGCACTCCTCGGTGGCCGGACTGCGGACGACATGTCTGCATCCGAAGCGCAAGAACGTGCGTCAACACTCATCGCCTCGCACTTCGGCCACAGAATCTCCGAACTTGTTGAGGCAGTGACCAATCCAATCGACTACCCGCACGACAACACCACCGGCTACCAGGATCACGTCATCCGCGCGATCGCGGATCCCGCTGTGTTCCTCGTGAAGTTCAGCGACTTCGTCGACAACGCGGGAAGCGTGAAGTACCTGAGCGAGACCGACAGGCTGAGGCTGGTCACGAAGTACGAACCACTCGTGGAGCACTTCAAGCGGGCTTCGCTTGCTCTCGCCAACGCATTGCAGCTCCCTCCCGCAGGACTCGACGCGATCGCACAGCACATTGCAACCATCGAAGGCGATTTCTCGAATACAGTCCGAGGGGACATAGAAAATACTCGCCAGTAGTACCGATCAGTAATAATCGAGCAATCGGGAGAATTCTCCGAATACGCGATTTTGTTACCAGTGAGTATTCACTTTCTTGCCAATTTCATTACCATCGTGATCCGTGTCACAGGGTCGAATTCCATTGCACTGCAATGATTTAACGCTATAAGTGTAACCGTGGTTCACGTTGACTAATATTCTTCAATTCGCCCAGGTGACATGAGCGTCGACATACTGCATTCTTAGATAAACCAGGGATTCCCTGGAAGCAGACACAATATGTTGCTGATTCGTGATTGGAGCGGTTCTGAGTCCACGCCTGCAGGGTGGCGTACAAGGCACGCCGTGCCTGAGCGCAGGGGACTCTACGAACCGGAAGGGCAATCACTTGCCGACGCGCAACCGGGGGAAACACAGCGCATCGCGGCGTAGTTCACGAACCAGGTAATCCGGGTATGTGGGACACGGTCGGCTCATATCGCAACGTACGTGACGAAGAATCTCATCAAGGACGGTGGCAGTGACAATGTTCAAACGAATCGCAGTGGTCAATCGAGGTGAGGCCGCGGTCCGGCTGATCAGGGCTGTACGCGAACTGAACGCCGAACACGACTACGGCATTCGCGTCATTGCACTGCACACCGAGGCCGAGCGCCGCGCCATGTTCGTCCGCCAGGCAGACGAGGGTGTGACCCTGCGCAGCACCGGCACCGGCAGCCCGTATCTCGACTACGCCGAACTCGAGCGAGCACTCCTCGCAGCCAAGGCCGACGCAGTCTGGGTCGGCTGGGGCTTCGTGGCCGAGGATCCCGCCTTCGCCGAGATCGTCGCGAAACTGGGCATCACGTTCATCGGCCCGAGCGCCGACGCGATGCGCCTGCTCGGCGACAAGGTTGCCGCCAAGATCCTGGCCGAGAAGGTCGGCGTACCTGTCGCCCCGTGGAGCGGCGGACCGGTCGAAACGCGCGCCGACGCTCGTCGTCATGCTCAGTCCATCGGATACCCCCTGATCATCAAGGCCCGAAGCGGCGGCGGTGGACGCGGTATCCGCAAAGTCTGGGCCGAAGACGAACTCGAAGTTGCACTCGAGCGCACGCAGGGCGAAGCAGAGCGGTCCTTCGGCGACCCCGTCGTCTTCCTCGAACGCCTTGTCACCGATGCACGCCACGTCGAGGTACAGGTCATCGCCGACAACCACGGCAATGTCTGGGCTCCGGGCGTTCGCGACTGCTCGATTCAGCGTCGCAACCAGAAGGTCATCGAAGAATCCTCCTCCCCCGTCCTGACCGAAGAACAGTCTGACCACCTCAAGAAGGTGTCCGCCGAACTGGTCAAGGCAGCCGGATACCAGGGCGCAGGCACGGTCGAATACCTCTACCAGCCCGAGAACAAGCTCTTCACGTTCCTCGAGGTCAACACCCGTCTGCAGGTCGAGCACCCGATCACCGAGGTCACCACCGGAATCGACCTCGTCAAACTGCAGATTCTGGTCGCCAGTGGTGACGAATTGGTCGGTGACTGCCCGCCCGCATTCGGCCACGCCGTCGAAGCCCGTCTCAACGCCGAGGACGCGGACAACGATTTCGCGCCGGCACCCGGCACGGTTCAGCTCCTCAAGTTCCCGCTCGGCTCCGGCATCCGGGTCGACACCGGCATCGCTGCCGGGGACGTCATTCCGCCCGACTACGACTCGATGGTCGCGAAGGTCATCGCCTGGGGTCGCAACCGCTCCGAGGCACTTGCGCGCCTGCGTACCGCCCTTCGTGAAACCACAGTCGTACTCGACGGCGGCACCACCACCAAGTCGTTCCTCCTCGATCTACTCGATCGCGACGAGGTCATCTCGGCATCCGCGGATACCGGCTGGCTCGACCGCACAGGCACCCTGACCGGCACCACTCGCCGCGCGGACGTCGCACTGATCGCCACCGCCATCGATGCTTACGACGCCGAGGAGTCCCTCGAGCGTGCGGCCTTCCTCGCCTCGGCACGTGGCGGCCGTCCCCGCGCCAATCACGCGATCGGCCGTACCGTCGAGCTCAACTACCAAGGTCAGGCATACAAACTGACCGTCGGGCGTATCGGCCCGCACCGCTACCGCGTCGACGGAGACGCCGGCGACATCGAGGTCGACGTCGATCGTCTCGGCGACTTCGAGTCACGGCTGGTGATCGGTGATCGGCGGTTCCACGTCGTTTCCGTCGTGAGCCCGGCTCGCTATCTCGTCGAGGTCGACGGCATCAGCCACCAGATCAGCCAGGACGACGCCGGAGTCGTCCGCGCGCCGGCTCCCGCCGTCGTGGTGGCCGTACCGGTCGCGGTCGGCGACGACGTCGAAGCCGGCTCCACCCTGGTCGTGCTCGAATCCATGAAGATGGAGACCGCAGTTCGCGCACCGTACGCGGGCAAGGTGCGTGAAGTTCTCGCTACCGTCAACTCTCAGGTCGATGCCGGCGCGCCGCTCCTGCGCGTCGACCAGGTCAGCGAGGAAGCTGTCACGGAGAAGGCTCCGCGAGTCCAATTCGATCTTCCGGCAGCAACTTCCGGTTCCGACGCCCGCGACGACGCATTGGCACAGCTCGAAGCACTGACCGCGATGATCAGTGGCTACGACGTCAGCGGTAAGCACGCAAATGCTGTTCTGGCCGAGTACGACGCACTTCGCAGCGCACTCGAATCCGAGGACCGCGAACTGGTACAGGCCGAACTGGCTGTGCTGACCACCTTCGCCGACATCTGCGAACTCTCGCGCAACAAGCCCACCTCGGGTGAGTCCGCGAAGGACGAATCCGTCCACAGCCCCCGCGAGCACTTCCACACCTTCCTGCACTCACTCGACTCCGAGCGCGAAGGTTTGCCGACGTCGTTCCGCACGAGACTCGAACGGGCACTTCGCCACTACGACGTCACCGATCTGGAAGATCGCCAGGCCGTCGAGGAAGCGGTGTACCGACTTTTCCTGGCTCTGCAGCGCATGGAAGCCCAGATCCCGGTCATTGCAGCACTTCTCGAAGGCTGGCTCGTCGGCGACAAGGCTCCAGGTTGCTCGGCTCAGGAGCTCAACGAGGTTCTCGATCGACTCATCGTCGCGACGCAGGTCCGCTACCCCGTCATCGGCGACGTCGCCCGCAACCTTCGCTTCCGGTTCTTCGACGAGCCGCGCATCCGCAAGGTTCGCGAAGACGTCTACGACGGAGTACGCGGCAACCTCGCCTACCTCGAAGAGCAGCCGGACGCTGCCGATTTCGACGAGCGAATCGCCAACCTCGTCGCCACTCCCGAACCGCTCCTGGACCTGTTGGGTCGAAAGATCGGCCTTGGCAACCGCGATGGCGGCCCTCTACTCGAGGTCATCACGCGTCGCTACTACAAGATTCACTCCTTCGAAGACGTCCGCGTTTTCGAGCACGTCGACCGCCGTTTCGTGACCGGTAACTTCGACCTCAAGGGCGACGGGCTACATCTCGTCTCAACGGTGGCCGAATTCGACGCTCTCGGAACGGCTCTCGACGATGTCGCTACGATCGCGCAGGATGCTCCATCCGGTCGCGGCCTGGTTGTCGACATCTACCTCGACTGGCCGAATCAGCCCGCCGACGGCGACACGCTCGTCGAGACGCTGCGCACCGAACTCTCGCGCAACGAGACGATCACCCGGTCCCGCCGCGCGACTGTGATCATCTGCAATCCGAATGGGGAGCCGGTCCGCTGGGTCACCTTCCGCCCGATCGACGGTGAACTGGTCGAGGACAACATCATCCGCGACATGCATCCGCTCACGGGTCAGCGTCTGGACATGTGGCGCCTGAAGAACTTCAACGGCAAGCGTCTGCCGGCTCCGGAGAACACCTACCTGTTCCACCTCTCCGCCAAGGAGAACCCGAAGGACGAGCGCCTGATCGCTCTCGCGGAAATCCGTGACGTGACACCGCAGCTCGACGACGAAGGTCAGATGGTTGCGCTTCCGGCCATCGAGCGCACACTTGCCGCGTGCCTCGACGGCATCCGCCGTGCGCAGTCCCAGCGCGGAGACAAGCGTCGACTGGCAGCCAACCGCGTCGTGCTCTACGTGTGGCCGGTCGCCGACGTTCCCAGCGAACGCTTCTCCGTGATCGCTCAGAACGCAGCCCGACTGACCGTCGGCGCCGGGCTCGAAGAGATCACACTCATCACCCGCCTGAAGGACCGAAAGGGCGGCGCGCCCAAGGAAGTTGCGCTGCGATTCTCCTACCGCGCAGGTGCCGGTGTGGTCATCAACAAGACCACGCCTCCCACTGAACCGCTGCTCCCCCTCGACGCGTACGCCCAGAAGGTCCAGAGTTCGCGGGCACGCGGCACGGTGTACCCGTACGAGCTGATTCCGCTCCTGACCGGCACCAAGGGCACCTTCGTCGAGCACGACTTCGACGAAGCGGGCGTCCTCTCGCCCGTCGAGCGTCCGTACGGACTCAACAAGGCCGGCATCGTCGTCGGCCTCGTGAACACTCCGACGCCGCGCTATCCCGAGGGAATGACCCGTGTCGCGCTCTTCGGTGACCCCACCAAGGCGCTCGGTACCGTGGCCGAGGCCGAATGCTCACGCGTGGTCGCTGCCATCGACCTGGCCGAGAAGTTGAACGCTCCGGTCGAGTGGTTTGCACTGTCCTCGGGTGCCACCATCTCGATGGAGAGCGGCACCGAGAACATGGACTGGGTCTCCCGTGGCCTGCGCCGGATCATCACCTTCACCCAGAACGGCGGCGAAATCAATATCGTCGTCACGGGAATCAACGTCGGCGCTCAGCCCTACTGGAACGCCGAAGCCACCATGTTGATGCACACCAAGGGCATTCTGGTGATGACCCCGGACAGCGCGATGGTGCTGACCGGCAAGCAGTCTCTCGACTACTCCGGTGGTGTGTCGGCCGAGGACAACTTCGGTATCGGTGGTTACGACCGCGTCATGGGCCCCAACGGCCAGGCGCAGTACTGGGCCCCCGACCTCACTGCGGCGTGCGAGATCCTGTTCCGTCACTACGCACACTCGTACCTCGCTCCCGGCGAACGGTTCCCACGTCGCGCAGCGACGACGGACCCAGTCGATCGCGACGTGCGTAGCTTCCCGCACACCCACCCGTCGAGCGACTTCGAGACGGTCGGCGACATCTTCTCCTCGGCGAAGAACCCGGATCGGAAGAAGCCCTTCGACATTCGCACCGTGATGCGTTCGGTGGTCGACCAGGACCACTCGGTTCTCGAGCGTTGGGCCGACATGGCCGGCGCCGACACCTCGGTCGTTCTGGACGCGCACCTCGCCGGACATCCGGTCACAGTGGTGGGCATCGAATCCCGCGCGATCCCGCGTAAGGGTCACTTCCCCGCCGACGGTCCCGACACCTGGACGTCGGGAACGCTGTTCCCGAACTCGTCGAAGAAGACGGCCCGCGCGATCAATGCTGCGAGCGGAAACCGTCCGATCGTGGTGCTGGCCAACCTGTCCGGCTTCGACGGTTCACCGGAGTCACTGCGCAACATCCAGCTCGAGTACGGCGCCGAGATCGGCCGCGCCATCGTCAACTTCGACGGACCGATCGTGTTCTGCGTCGTTTCCCGCTACCACGGCGGCGCGTTCGTCGTATTCTCCGGTGCGCTCAACGACAACATGGAAGTTCTTGCTGTCGAAGGTTCGTTCGCCTCGGTACTCGGCGGCGCCCCCGCCGCCGCAGTGGTCTTCACCCGTGAGGTGAACACCCGCACCAACAACGACCCGAAGGTGCAGCAACTGGAAGCAGACTTGGCAGCAGCCAAGGACGACACGGAGAAAGCACACCTGCGCGTCGAACTGAACGCTCAGCGCATCGCCGTCCGCTCCGACAAGCTCGGCGAAGTGGCATCCGAATTCGAAGCGATCCACAACATCCAGCGGGCCCGAGAGGTCGGCTCGGTGGATGAGATCGTCCCTGCCGCAGAACTGCGTCCGCAGATCATCGCAGCAGTCGAACGCGGCATGAAGCGCGCACTCGCGCAGTAAGTTTCTCCGCACGTCGAGCGGTCCCGCGAAATGCGGGGCCGCTCGATTTGTGTCCGCACCGCGCCGGTTTCAGACGCCCTCGAGAGCCTCTCCGATCTCTTCGAGGACGTGATTGTGCTGCTCTGTTGCGAGCAGATGCCCCGCCGCGATGGTGACTGCCACGGGCCACTCGATGATCTCGAACGCAACCATCAGTCCCATCACCGCAAAATAGGCGATCTGCTCGGGTCTCGGAACCGGAATGGCACCGACGATCGGTAGCTCCAACTCGAAGCTCCGTGCCGAACGGACGGATTCCACTACCGCGCGGTGATCGACGGGGTTCGTGTGGTCGACGGTGTTCTGGGACATGTCACGATTCCTCAGGATTCATCTCGGGTCGCCCGGGAGTTCGGCGACGTGTCACTTCCAGCAGCGACGCTCACAAGCGTGTCCGATTCACCGGTTTCCGCTTCTTTGATTTCCGCTTCGCTGATTTCCACGCTGTCGCGAGCGCTGACTCCCCCGGTTCGGGAGGTGTACGCGGTGCTCGTCCGCGTCGGGATCTTGCGAATCGTCGACTGACCTTCCGCGCTCTCCTCGGTTCCAGTCTCCTCAGTTGCGGCGATCCGCTCCAACACCCGCGGAGCCAGCGCCGCCAGCAGCGTCGCTGCCGACGCACAGCCCACTGCTTGGCCCCACCCAATCGGACCGAGCGGCGTGCAACCGAGAAATTGGCTCACCACCGGTGTGCTGACGAGCGTCGCCAGCGCCGCAGCGGACCCGGCAACTGTTGCGACCACCAGCGGACTGCGCGATTCGAGCAGCGTCTGCCCCAGTTGGGTGCCCACCAGGGCAACCAACGCCACCGTCGACGCTCGCCGCCGCCTGCCGCTCGTCCGGGCCAGAAGCCACGCTGCCAGCGCACCGATTGCCGTGGCACCGCCGCGGACAGCGATCGTCTGCCACAACGCATGAGTGTCCATCTGTTCGGACTTCTCGGATCCGTTCTCGGACGGGGTGCTCACCGCAAGCGCAGCAGCGGGCAAGGCGTCCGTCATCAGATTGACCAGTAGCAACTGCCTTGCGTTGAGCGGTGATTCGCCGGACAGCGCAGAACCGATCAGAGCGAATGCGACTTCACCCGCGTTGCCTCCGAGCAAAACCCCCACCGCTGATCTGACCCGCCGCCACAATTGACTGCCCTCGTCCAATGCGTCGGTCAATCCGCCGACACGGCCGTCGAGGAGCACGATGTCTGCGGCGCCGCGCGCCGGATCGCTGTCAGTCGACGCCACCCCGATTCCCACGCTGGAAACTCGGATCGCCGCAGCATCGTTCGCGCCGTCACCGACCATGGCGCACACGCGCCCGTCAGTCTCCAACGCTTGCACGATCTCGACCTTCTGCTCGGGTGTCACGCGCGCAAAGACGCTGCTGCCGCGGACGGCGTTCCGTCGTTCTGCGCGAGAGAAGTTCTCCCAGTCCGGACCGGTGACCACGTCCTCGCGCGCCACATCCATCCCCAGTTCGGTGGCGACCGCCGCCGCTGTTGTCGGATGATCCCCGGTCAGCACGCGCACTTGCTGCCCGTTGGCTTGAAGTTCTCGAACAAGTTGCGTTGCTTCGGGTCTGAGCGTGTCCGAGAGTCCGAGAAGGCCGACCGCTTCCAACCCCTCGGAGCAACACTGTTCGAGAAATTCCGAGTCCTCCGCAGCGCGTCGCGCATCGTGTTCCGACAACTCGCGCTGTGCGACGGCAACCACCCGCAGTCCGCGTCCGGCCATGCTCTGAACGTGGCTCGCCGACACAGCATTCGGATCCCGCCCTGCCTCCGCCACGAATTCCGGTGAACCCTTCAGTGCGATCCGTCTGCCCAGTAGGGCTGCCGAGTACGGCCGTCCAGACCTGAACGGAACGAGGTTGAGCGCGTCGGCATCACCGAAAACCCGAGCCTCGTCCAGAGCTTGTTCGGCTGCATCGACGACGGCGGCGTCCGTCGAATGAAAGACGCGATCGTCGCGACTTCCCAGAGCACTTCGCGCCGCAACTTCCAAAATCTCACTTTCGCCCCAACCGTCGACGCGTTCGACCGCGGCCACCCGTAGCTTGTTCTCGCTGAGGGTTCCGGTCTTGTCGAAGCAGACCACGTCGACACGGCCGAGCGCTTCGATCGAACGTGGAGCACGCACCAACACTCCTGCTGCAGTGAGCCTTCGAGCTGCCGCCTGCTGAGCCAGGGTCGCAACCAGAGGCAATCCCTCCGGCACGGCGGCCACGGCAACGGCCACGCCTCCGGTGACGGCGCGGCGCAGACCGGTACCACGAATCAGACCCGCGACTGTCACCAACGCTCCGCCGCCGATACTGGCCGGCAGAGTCGCCCTGGTGAGTTCGCGCAGTCTGTTGGTCAGGCCCACAGCAGGTCCGGATCGGGATACACCAACATCGGCGCGCCTGGTCACCGTTCGAGCTCCGGTGGCCGTGACCACGCCACGACCGGAGCCGGCAAGCACTGTTGTCCCGGCATAGGCCATGCACCTTCGCTCGGCCAGGGGCATCCCAGGGGTCGGGTCGGTCTGCTTGTCGACGGGCATGGACTCCCCCGTCAACGACGACTCGTCGACTTCCAGCGATTCGGCGCTCAACAGTCGACAATCGGCGGGCACGATGTCCCCGGACTCGAGGGCCACGACGTCACCGAGTTCGAGCGCGTCTGCCGCAGTCTCGACCTCGCCAACGTTGGTTACTCGCCGAGCTACCGGTTCCTGAGTCCGCAAAAGTCGCTGCACTGCCCGTTCCGAATGAAGTCGTTGAACAGCGGACATCGCGGCATTGCCGACCAAAACCGAACCGACCAGGACGGCGTCTACCGGTGACCCGAGGACTGCACTGGCCGCCGAGCCGGTTGCCAACACCGGCGTGAGTGGATCCGCCAATTCTGTTCGCAACGCCGATAATCCGTCACGGATCAACCTGAAGCGTGCGGGCGCTCGCACACGAGCGTCGGCGCGCTGCGGCGTATGCCGGACGGATTCGGCGAGTTCGCGAACGACAGAATCACCGTCCATCTCATGCCAGCTATCGCTCGGAGCACCGACAGGGGCGGGAGCCTGAATCACAGATCGGGACAAGGTGTATCCGGTCCACAGTCCCGCGGCCGAACCAGCCGTGACCGGCCCCGGCCCAGCCCCTCGAATTCCCGGAAGCATAATCAAGGCACCCAATGCCGAAGAACCCGAGGAGAGTTCGACGCCGCGCCTCGTCGCTGTTCGGGCAGCCGAGAGCGCATGGACGACCCGCCACGCCCCGGCCAAGTCGGTGTGGATGTCGGCACTCACGTGCTCGCCACTCGGTGGTGAAATCCCGATGCGTAGCACTGCCTGCCCCGCTATCGCCCTACTCGACACGATCGCAACTGTCCGACCCTCGGCCACCAGTGCCGAGAGAGCTTCGCGCAGGCCGGCTTCGGGAGTCGATGGCGCCGGATAGAGCTCGTCGAATCCGCTTCGCAGTGATCCGAGCCCGTCGTCGTCGATCGTGGCCGCTGCGACTCCGCTCGCGCGTATCTCACCTATCAGTGATTCCGCCAACCCTTTTCGCACCGGTCTTACGACAACTTCGGCGCCGTCGATGCGGTGTCTTCCGACCCCGAGCGAGCCGGCGTCAAGCGCTTCCCTGGCATGTGCCCAAACCACGACGCGGTCCAACTCGGACACCTCTCGTATGTCGGAAACCCGGAGCGCGTCTTCGAAAAGGACACTCGGATCGACGAGGACGGTATCGACGCGATCGAGCATGCGTAGAGCCGCGGGGTCCGAAACGGCGACGTGGTGCGTCCGGCAAAGACCGTATGACAAACCAGCAGCGAACGATTCGCGTGACATCCGAAGCGGCCGCGGCGCCGAAACCTTGATGCTCGTCGCAACGGTGTCACCGCCGGCAGACACGGTAGCCAGTGCAGCCCCAGCCGCCAGCTGAACCCCAGCGATCCTGTCGGCATAACGCTCCCCCGGACCACTCGGGTCACGCCTCGTGGAAGAACCGCGAGCGCCAGGTTCGAGTGGCCACACCAGCCGAGAGTTTCGCGCCGCCAGAGTTTCGCGCAGCAGCATCGTCCGCAGCCCGAAATCCACGCCCAATGACGCAGGCGCATAGGTCAGAACATCCGCGAACGACGTCGCCGACTCCAATGCGAAGTCGGTGAGCGAACGGCCAAGGCGCTGTTCGATTCGCCGACGCACCCGGGGTTGATAATTGATCGCCGACACCGCCGCCGAGACATAGGCGGAACCCGGCATTCGCGGCGCACGAAGAATCGATCCCGCTGCTGCAGGAATCATCCCGACGCCCGCCAGCGCAAGAGTGCCAGTCCGCAGCGCCACGTCACTGACAGCGGTCCGCGGAATCGTCGAACCACCGACCAACGCCAGACCCGACAACGCCAGGCGCGGCGGCAAAGTTGCCACCGACACCGCACGCCGGGCCATCGCTGAGAACATCAGTGAGTGGATCGAGTGTGCGAAGAACTGTGAGTTCGATCCTGCGACCGACTGGCCGCCTTGTGGGAGTTTCCGCTCGATTCCTTCTTTGCCGGTTCCGTCTTGGTCGCGCGCCCAACCGCCTTGACCGCACGATCGGGCCGCGCGCTCTTGCGATCCCATTCGTGAAGTACCAGGGCCGTGCCGCCGACCGCCAAGAGCACCGGCCACTCCACCAATCCCGCCGCGCCGACGGCGGCCATCGTGAGAACCGCGGTCGGCGTCGAGGAACTACCCGCACGAATTCCGTCTCGGACGCCCTCCGCCGTTCCGCGTATCCCGCCCGTCACTCCACCGATCACTCCACCACCGACGGCTCCAGCCACCGTCGTCGTTGCGTCTGCCACACCACGAACGACGCGGGTGGCTTCGTCGACAATCATCATCGGACGCTCCTATCAGCAGTCCATCGAAGAATTCAGTATTTGAGGCCATACCCAACACCGACGGCGGCAATCACGATCCGATACATTTTTCGGCGAACCTGGCGAGGGCGCGCCATCGTCAGCGCCGTGAGAGGGTACGGTGCGGGATGCAGCGACCACCTTCATCGACGGGAGTTCCACACAGTGGCGATCATCGGAAATTCGGACCTCGACATCTTCCGACTTAGCTTGGGCGGCAACCCTTTCGGATGGACGGCAGACGAGAAGACGTCCTTCGAGATCCTCGACTCGTTCGCCGAAGCCGGTGCAAACTTCATCGACACTTCCGACTCGTACACGGCGTCGGCTCCCGGCAATTCCGGCGGGGAATCCGAAACGATCATCGGGAAATGGATCACCGATCGGGGACTGCAGAACGACATCGTCGTCGCCACCAAGGTGGGTAGCCATCCCGATTTCAAGGGACTGAAGGCCGACAACATCGCGGCCGCAGCTGAGGCGTCGCTGCAGCGCCTGCAGACGGACTGCATCGATCTGTACTACGCACATTTCGACGACCCGCAGACTCCGCTCGAGGAAACTCTCGAAGCCTTCAATGCGTTGGTCGTCGCGGGCAAGGTTCGCTATCTCGGAATCTCCAACTACAGCCCCGACCGCGTCCGGGAGTGGCTGCGGATCACCGAGGAGAACGGGTACGCCGCGCCCATCGCGCTGCAACCGCACTACAACCTGGTGCACCGCAAGTCGTACGAACCCGAACTCGCGCAGATCGCCACCGACAACAACATCAGCGTCTTCCCGTACTTCGCTCTCGCTTCCGGCTTCCTGACCGGAAAGTACAAGACCCGCGCGGACATCGAAGGCAGCTCCCGCGAACGACTGACCGCCGGATACTTCAGCGACGCCGGACTCGACGTCGTCGCGGAACTGGCAACAATCGCGCAGGCGCACGACAGCGAGATCTCGACCGTCGCGCTGGCCTGGCTGCTGACTCGACCTGGCATCACCGCACCGATCGCGAGCGTCAGCCGGCCGGAGCAGCTCCCGGCGCTACTGGACGCCCCGAATCTGGTGCTGTCGTCGAATGAACTGGACACTCTCGAACGGGTGTCGGCGGCAGTCGGCGCCTGAAATCAAGCAGTTTTGAGATGAGCGCCGAGGGCCGTGTTGTTGATCGTCCAGAACGACCAGCCGTCATGGCTCTCGGTGTCGCCTGAAATGTGACCGGTCACGGCATTGGCGGCCGCGGTCGGATCAGGGAATCGGCGGCCTTCCATCGGTCCGCGCATGATCTCGACGACCTCGGTGCTTTCGTCGAAACGTCCGACCCAGCGGTATCCATGGCAATCAGCCGTCATCTCGAGGCGATTGTCGACAACTTCGATCTCCTCGACACCGCTGGCGCGACGCTTCTTCGCGGCGACCGGCGACGTCTTGCGCTTGGTCGCAACCGGGGCCTCCACGTAAATGCTCGGATCCTTGACCGCGGCCAGGCCCAGCGCATCCCAACGATCGTGACCGTGCACGACGCGTCCGCGCGGAATCGCGTGATGTCCGGTGCGATTGCGTCCGGGGCTGTCCATGATCCACAGGTCGACCTCGGCACGGATGTCGTCCGCAACCTCGTTGGAGGGCAGCATGAAGAACTCGTGCGGGTCTGCAGCCAGGTCGACGAACACCCAGAACTCGGAGCGCGTGTCGTCGCTCTCGAGCGACTCGTCCTGACGCCTGGCCTGCCAGTCACCGTCGAGCTTGGAACGCACTCGGACGATTCGGCTGATGCCGTCTGCGCCCGTCACCTCGACGGGATTACGACGTGAGTGCGTGAGGCGGACAGCCTTGCCCCCACGCTGCGTAGCTTCGGAAATGAACGCATTGATGCCGCGGCTTGCGGTGTCTTCCATGATCGACCTGTCTCGAGCGGGTACGCCCGCATCACCGGATCGGCATCGGGGTCGAGCAATGAGCGAATTCTCGGCCTGTTCTTCGATCGTGCGGCCGGTCAGTACCTTCGACCTTACAGCTCCGGCGACAGCCTGACTACGGCGCCCGACGCTCGTTCCCGGAGGTCAGCAGTGCAATGTCCCCGTAAAGCGCCGCCCGGTGAGCGAACATCAGTTCTTCCACACCGTCGAATTGATCCCCGACGTAGTGCGTGTTGGCAGCCGAAAGTTCACGTGAACCAGAGCGCGCGAGTAGGTCGTCGATCCGGCTGTCGAGGCTCGCTGCATGCGCAACCGCGCGCTGCGAACTCAACTGATCCTCGGCCCGTGCGACCAGGTCACCGATCCGCGCGAGCGCCGCGACGCGCTCGACCAGCTGGTCCCAGACCGTGCCGAGCGCTTCCCTTCGCGAAGCGATCCCGGCTCGGGTTCCCTCGTCACGTGCCAGCGCAGCCGCGTCGTCCAGCTCTGCGAGTATCGAACGCAGCGCTACGGTATCGACCGCGATCTGCGTGATCTCGTCTGCCAAGTCCAGTTGATTACGTTGAATGACGAAGTGATCGGAATGCCACGCGCTGGAACTCTCGATCCGGTCGAAAAGATTCCCGGCGAGGTAAAGCAGGGCGTCGTACTCACCGGCGCATCCTTCGGGTTCGGAATCGACCAGTCCGTCGAGGACTTCCGCGATACGTCTTCCGGCATCGGCGATGACACCGGTTCCCTGGACCTTCCCGAACTGGGCGGCGAGTTTGTCCAGTGCTGCGTTTCCACTGCTGGCCACGACACCGAGACCCACCGGCAGCTTGGCCGGAACCGGCGTGCAGGTGAGCCCGGCAAAGAGAGCCTCGCGCTGCTCGACGTCGAGATGGAGACCGTCGCGGCGGTCCTTGCGGATGGCACGGACGCTGCTCGCGAAATGACGATTGGAATGCACGATCGCCGATCGCATCGACTGAACGCGCTTGTCCAGCGTCTGCACCCGCCGTTCGAGGACAACCTGAACGGGACCGATGCGTGTCGCGAGCAGTCGACGCCTGGTGCGGGCCAGCTCGTCGGTGAGATACCTCAACTCCGAAAAGCCGCCGATCTCCGGGAACGAACGTCCGACACTGCGCCGGTTCGCCAGGATCGACCGCGTCGACTCGTCCGCATAGCCGCCGGCGATCAGCAGTGCGACATCGTCGGACAACTCCGGCCGGTTCGACTCGACTGTCCCCGCCGCACACCACTCCCTGACTCGGGTGGAGATGAGCGTTCGCCGTTCGGTCACCGACGCCACGACAAAGACGTCGCCATTTCCGTCTGCCATCTCACGGCCATCCGTCATCTCACGCCTCCTGCTGGGTGCCGGTTACCACTGTTCCAGAATCTGCCGACACGCGCCCGACCCCTGCTCCCGAAGTCGACGCACCTCTGCCATACCGTAGGCGGGTGACCTCCCTGCGATCAGACGCGCAAGCAGGTCACTCGCGCGCACCGCGGACTCCTCCAGCGGTTCAACCACTACTTCCCGATCTCGCGATCGAACAACTCCAGTCGTTGTTGCAGGTACGTTCCTGGACTCTCGCGGAATGGTTCGCGATGGCCGACCAACGCGGATTCCTCGCGCCCGCGGCCAGTGTTCCGCTCTTCATGGAAGCCGCGCTGAAGTATCCCGAGCACCGCGAGGCGCTCCTTCGCCTCGCCGGTCGACGCGGGCAGTACCTGGCGGAGCAGAATCCCGATTGGGCCCAATTGCGGCGGATCGGGTCACGCCGGGACGAACTGTGGCTATCGCCCGATCCGAACGACCGTACGGCCTGGTTCGATTACATACGTACGGTCGACCCGGAACTGGCGAGCGAGGAGCTCGAGATCGCCTGGGACGACGAGCCCACCGCAAACCGCCTGCACTTCCTCGATCACCTCGAGGTCGGACTGGGTGAACACGATCACACCCTCCTCGAGCGTGCACTCGACGATCCAGCCGTGCGGGTTCGTGAGCGTGCAATTCAACTACTACGGCAACTCCCCCGATCTCCTTTTGCCTCTCGCATGGTCACTCGGGCTAAGTCGTGGGTCCGGCTCGAGACGAAGCCGTTGCGACCGCGCCTTGCCGTCCGGTTGCCAGGCTCGCTCGACGACCACGCATTTCGTGACGGCATCGAAGACGTCCACTACAAGAACAAAGGCATCCGGCGCTGGTGGTTACGGCAAGTCGTGACCGCCACTCCACTGACGCTGTGGGAATCGATGGCCGGTTCGCCACGCGAGGCCCTCACCATCCCCATCGAGAAGCAATGGCGCACCGTGATGATCGAATCATGGACTGCTGCAACAGTTCTTCAGAAGAACACAGCGTGGGCGTCGGCATTTCTGGAGCGGGACGGGCGCACGACCGACCGGAGAATCGTCGCCATCGCAGACCCACGCGAGCGCGTCGAATACATCGTTGCCGGCCACGCGGACGAATACCTTCTGGGCGTCGACGGCAGCGCACTACTCGACGGCATCGACCGTCCATGGCCCCTGGCCGTCGCCGAAAAGTTGTTGAACGCCTTGGAGAACGAAGCGATGGAGCATGCTGCGACGGGTGAGGACTTGGGCATTCACTCGCGACACAGTCACTTTTCCACTCTGCGAAGCGTGCAGGCGCGCTTCCCTTTCGATGCCGTACCGCTTCTGCAGGACGCGGCGGCACGAACGAGTGACCCCGGGTGGCAACAAGCATTCACCGACAGCGCCGTCAACATCGAGCAGCGTCGACTCCGCTTGGACGTTCTACGTAGTCACCACTGAACGACGAAGGGGCCGCATCTCTCGAACGGAATGCGGCCCCTCTGTCGATCGTGAAAGATCAGACCACGCTGACCATCTCGTGATCAGCCACACCGGCGGCCAACACCCGGAGGTGATCTTCGGCGCTGCCGAGGGTGCGCTCGATGGCGACGAGTCGGCTCACGTAGTGACCCACCGGGTACTCCGCGGTCATACCGATGCCACCGTGCATCTGGATCGCTTCCTGGCCGATGAGCCGAGCCGAACGCCCGATCTGCAACTTCACCCGCGAAGCGATCACCGGATCCACGACGCCGTCGGCAAGGGACATCGTTGCGTACAGACTCATGCTGCGTGCCAACTCGAGCGAGACGTACAGGTCGGCGGCGCGGTGCGTCAGCGTCTGGAACTTCGCGAGCGGAACTCCGAATTGCTTACGCGTCTTGAGGTATTCGGTGGTCAGGCGTAGCGCCTCTTCCATCGCTCCGACAGCCTCGGCACACAGCGCGGCCTGCTCACGGATCTGTGCGGCCTGGATCAGAGCAGAAGCGTCACCGCCCTCACCGAGTGCTTCGGCTGGAGTATCGGTGAACTCGATCTGCGCCCCACGCAACCCGTCGTGAGTGGCGTAGGACTTGCGTACCAGGCCGGAGGCATCGCTCTTGACGAGGAACAGTCCGACGCCACCGCCGGGGAGCGCAGCGCTCACGACGAGGATGTCCGCAGTCGCGCCGTGGCCAACGGGATTCTTGATACCGGTGATGGTCCAGCCGCCGTCGACCTGCGCCGCCGCGGTGGCCCGTTCGGTTGCCGGCCAACGGATTCCTGGTTCCTGATCGGCGAACGCGAGGAACGTGGTGCCCTCGGCCACTCCGGGAAGAATCGACGAGCGCTGCTCTGCGCTGCCTCCTTCGGAGATGAGCCCGCCCGGCGTCACGACCGCGTCGAGTAACGGTTCGGGGGCCAAGCGTCGACCGATCTCGGTCATGACCGCACCGATTTCCACCGGGCCCGCGTCCATGCCGCCGTCGTCCTCGGAGAAGGTCAGGCCGAGCAAGCCGACCTCGGCCAACTGCTTCCAGACCTGCGGGCTCCACCCTGGATCGGAGTCGATGATCGCGTTGCGCTTCTCGGCGTCGTAGCTACGCGCGAGGAGGTCTTTGGTGGTGTCGCGGAGAAGCTTCTGCTCGTCGTTCAGTTCGAAGTCCATGCCACGCCTCACAATCCGAGGATCGAGGAGGCGATGATGCTGCGCTGCACTTCGCTCGATCCGCTGTAGATGGATACCTTGCGGTAGTTCAGGTACGTCGGGGCAGTGTGCTGCGCCCAGCTCGCGGAGGCGATGTCGCTGCCCGCGTCGTACGGCAGTGAATCAGGGCCGGCCACGTCCATCAACAATTCGACGCTCGCCTGCTGCAATTCGGAGCCACGAAGCTTGAGCAGCGACGACGCCGGGTTCGGCTGGCCGTCAGCGGAACTGGCGACCACCCGGAGCTGAGTGAGCTCGAGGGCAAGCAATTCGTTTTCGAGTTCGGCGAGGCGAGCAGCGAAGAGCGGATCTTCGAGCAGGGTCCCGTTGCCGACCTTGACCTCGGCAGCGCGGGCCTTGGCCTGGGCCAGACGAACCTTCGAGAAACCGACGCGGGTGACACCGGTGCGCTCGTTGCCGAGCAGGAACTTGGCGTAGCCCCAGCCCTGATTCTCTTCACCGACCAGGTTCTCTCCCGGAACGCGGACGTCCTCGAAGAACACTTCGTTGACCTCGTAGCCGCCGTCGATCAGCTTGATCGGGCGGACCGTGACGCCAGGCGTCTTCAGGTCGACCAGAATGAACGAGATACCTGCCTGGCGCTTCGGCGCATCGGGATTGGTACGCACGAGGCAGAAGATCCAGTCGGCGTACTGTCCCAGCGTCGTCCAGGTCTTCTGACCGTTGATGACCCAGTCGTCGCCGTCGCGGACCGCGCGGGTCTTGAGCGAAGCGAGGTCGGAGCCGGCCTCGGGTTCGGAGAATCCCTGGCACCACCAGATGTCGAGGTTCGCGGTCGCGGGAAGGAACTTCTCCTTCTGCTCCTGCGAGCCGAAGGCTGCGATGACCGGACCGACCATGTTGGCGTTGAACGCCAACGGTTCGGGGACCGACGCAAGCTGAAGTTCGTCGAGCCAGATGTTGTGCTGGACCGGGGTCCAGTCCTTGCCGCCCCACTCGACCGGCCAGTGCGGTACCGCCAGACCGTGAGCATTGAGGATCTGCTGCGCCTCGACCATACGGTCGCGCCCCAACTCCTCGCCGTGGGCGTACGCCTCCCTGATGTCCGCGGGGATTTGCGTACGGAAGAACGTCCGCATCTCGTCGCGGAACGCTAGTTCCTCGTCGGTCAATGCCAGGTTCATCGGGATTCCTTCGCACTCGAAACCGGATTCATGTTCGGTTCGACCGTACCCCGACGACCATGGAGGCGGAACAGGTACCGCGAAAGACGGCACTCAGGGCCGACCTTCTACACGGTTTTGAGGACCAACAGGTAGCCCCCGCCCGCGGCGTCGATGCTCGTTTCCACGTTCAACGACGGAGCCAAACGTGACAACCGATCGATCAACCAATCCGACGCTTCCTGGGCGTCGTCCTTGCCGGGGCAGCGAGCGACGGCGACGCGGCCACCCTTGCGCTCGAGTTGCTCCACGACCCCGATGATCGGAGCGGGATCCACGACGAACAGCCGATCCGGCCATTCCACAACAGGTTTGACCGCACCCTTCTTGGTGTTGCATGCGCGGTGCGCCAAGCGTTCGACGCCACCTTTGGTCTTGCCACCCTTTTTTGCGGTGTTGATGCTGTCGATGCTCGGGCCGCGCGGATCATTGACGGACATGTCGGGATCGACCGGTTCGTCACACAGCCAGCAGCGCCAGGATTCACGTTCGCCGACTTCTTGAAGGGTGCTCATGTGGCAACGGTACCGTGCGCACTTTCGGCTGCTTCCGCTACCAAAAGTGCGCACGGGGCCGAAGGCCCTACATGTCTGCGATCGCCTCCAGTGGCTTCGTCTTGGCCGCTCGGTTGGCCGGCCACAGCGCCGCCAAGACACCGACCACACCCGAGCCGATCAGCATTCCGACCACCTGACCCCACGGGATCGTGATCTTGTCGAGGCCCTGATCCGCGAGAGTGCTCACGAAGGCCCAACCGAACGCGATGCCGAGAACAACTCCGACCGCCGCGCCGTACACCGCGATGAGCACCGACTCGAGGTAGATCGTGCGTCGCATCTGTCCGCGCTGCATGCCGACAGCTCGCAGCATTCCGATTTCTCGTCGCCGCTCGACCACCGACAGTGCCAAGGTGTTGATGATGCCCAGGATTGCGATCACGACCGCGAGTGCAAGCAGTCCGTAGAGGATCGCCAACAAGGTGTTGATCTGCTGGCCCTGAGTTCCCTTGAACTCCTCACGATCCTGCACCTGGACGACGACGTACTTCTCCGTGGCCGTTTCCAGCTCGGATCGCAGCATGGTCAGATCCGCACCAGGCTTCGCCTTCACCAGCACCACGAAGTCCGGGAGACTCTCGGCCGGCATCAGTTTCCGGTACGCCTCGTCCGAGACGATCCACGAGCCGATCAGCTGGTTGTCCTCGAACACTCCCGCGACAACGGTCTGGTACTCGACGCCGCCAGGACCGGTCAACGTCTGCGTCGAGCCGACAGTCCAGCCCTTGTCATCCGCAGTCGACTTCGAGACGAGCATGTTGTTGCCGGTCAGATCGACCGTGCCCTCGAGGATCTTGTACTCGAGCACACCTTCGATCGGTCCGTCGAACGAAGCGCCTTGCTCGTCCTCACCGTCGACCTTCGCGCGCACCCCGTGCAAGGACGTCGCGCTCTGTACGTCGGGTACCTGCCGGACCGCGTCGGCCGCACCTCGCGGCACACCGATCGCGTTGGGACCGGTCAGGATGTAGTCGGCCGAGACACCCACGTCCACAAGAGCATTGATGCTCGCCTTGGCCGAAGAACCGAACACTCCGATGACCGTCACCAGCATCAGACCGAGAGTCAGCGCGAATGCCGTTGCGGCCGTGCGGCGAGGATTACGCACCGCATTGGTACGAGCCAATCGCCCGATGGCGCCGAACGGCTTGGCGAACACGGCACCGAGCGCGCCGACGATCGGCCGCGACAGCGCCGGAGCCCCGAGAAGAACCGCGATGATCAACGAGAATGCACCGAGCCCGACGATCAGCGCCGCGCCGCCGCCGGTACCGCGAGAGCCGAACACGAGCAGTGCCACACCGATCACGCCGAGAATCGCACCGATCAACGTCCGCACTCGCAGTGAGTCACCGGTGGAGGCGAACTCCTCACGCATGGCCGCTACCGGCGGGATCTTCGACGCACGACGAGCCGGGGCGTAAGCGCTGAGCGTCGTGACGACGACGCCGACCACCAACGCGACGATGATCGTGCGGGCACCCACCTGGAGCGGGCCTTCCGGCAGACCGACGTCGAATGTGTTGAGCAGACTGCGCAATCCGTAGGCGAGACCGATACCGCCGAGCAGACCGATGATGCTGCCGATGAGTCCGACCACGAGCGCCTCGGTGACCACCGAACGGCCGACCTGCGCTCGGCTCGCACCGATCGCACGCAGCAGCGCCAGCTCACGAAGACGCTGCGCCACGATCATCGAGAAGGTGTTGTAGATGATGAACGTTCCGACGAGCAGAGCAATCGCGCCGAACGCCAACAGGAAGTAGTTGATGAAGCTCAGCGCCGAGTCGACCTCGGCCTTGGTCTCCTCACGAACCTGGTCGCCGGTCTGCACCTTGAGATCGGGGAAAACCTGCTCGACGCGTTGCTGCAGTTCCGTCTGCGACACCCCGTCGCCCGCGACGTCGATGTACTCGACATGTTGGCCGTCGGTGAATAGTCCACGGGCCTGCTCGTCGGTAAAGAGCGCGCCGATGAACCCGCCGGTGTCACTGCCCGCCCCCTCGTAGATGCCGGACAACGTCACGTCCACGATTCCGCGGGCCGGTGCCAGAACCTTGGCGGAGTCCCCCACCTTCAGTCCGGCTCGCTCGGCGGCGCTGGTGTTCAGCGCGACCTGACCGGTCTGCGTCGGAGGCGCGCCCTCGACGAAGGTGTCGGGTTCGGCAATCGCCTGGCCCGGCGGTAGGTAGGACTGCCCGATACTCGGCGCGCCGCCGGTCTGAACGGCGCCGCCGTCTGCGTTGATCAGGACGATCTGTCCACTGACGGCCGGGGCTACCGCTCGGACGCCGTCGACCGCCGCAAGTTTGTCGACATCCTCGACCGGAACGCCACTGGTGTTGCGCTCTTCCATCGATACCCGGACGTCGACGCCCTGGGCGGTGTTCTCGAAGATCGAATCGAAAGTCTTCTGGAGGGTGTCGGTGAAAACGAACGACCCCGCGACAAAAGCCGTACCAAGCACCACGGAGAGAACCGTCAGTGCAAGTCGCACCTTGTGTGCCGCCAAGTTGCGCAGGGAAACCTTGCGCATCGGCGAGTTGCTTACCGAAGCCATGTGCTCAAGCCCCGGCTTCCACGTTCACGACCGCCTGCGGAGCGTCCAGACGCTTCATCCGGTCGAGGACCGAATCCGCCGTAGGCTCGCGCAATTCGTCGACGATCTTGCCGTCCGCGAGGAACACCACCCGGTCGGCATACGCCGCTGCCCGCGGATCGTGCGTCACGATCACCACGGTCTGGTTGAACTCGTCGACGGCCGCCCGCAGGATCGAGAGCACCTCCCCGGAGGACTTCGAATCGAGGTTTCCGGTCGGCTCGTCGCCGAAGATGATCTCCGGCTGACCCGCCAGCGCACGCGCACACGCCACACGCTGCTGCTGACCACCCGAGAGCTCTCCCGGCCGGTGATCGAGGCGATCCCCGAGACCCAGCTTGGTCAGGACGCTGTTCAGCCAGGTCGGGTCCGCTTTGCGTCCCGCGATGTCGAGCGGCAACGTGATGTTCTCGAGCGCCGTCAGCGTCGGCACCAGGTTGAACGCCTGGAAAACGAAACCGATGCGATCGCGTCGCAATTGGGTCATCTGTTTGTCGGAAAGCGTCGTGAGTTCCGTGTCGCCGATGAGAACGGAACCCGAACTTGCGGAATCCAGACCGGCGAGGCAATGCATCAGCGTCGACTTACCGGAACCGGACGGCCCCATGATCGCCGTGAACTCACCGCGGGCGAAATCTGCGGACACCGAACTGAGTGCGTGCACCTGGGTATCTCCGGTGCCGTAGGTCTTGGACAGGCCGACTGCGCGGGCCGCGACATCCTGGGCGTGCGAACTCATGATCGCCTTTCCTGTTCACTTCGGTACTACTTGTGGGCGTGACGGGCGCCCGTGAAAACACGGACGCCCGCAATGGTTGGTTCCATCCTGTCGGGTGTCGGGCGCGCTCGCCATCGGGGACCACCCTGATATCTGCAGCCGAGCCGGTCAGGGTCGCGGGAATGTGCTCTTTCTGCTTGTGCGCATTGACGAGAAACAGCGATACGAAGACCGGGCGCACATTAACCTTGTGACACCAATCACACGAGAGAGGCGGCCGAATGTCCGACGCCACCGCTGGAATCATTTTCGATCGGCTAGAGCACTGGGCGACGGTCAAGCCTGATCAAGCAGCGATGACCTTCCAAGGGACCGAATACACGTGGGCCCAGTGGCGAGACCGCATCTTGCGTATCGCCGCCGCCCTCGCCGAATCCGGCATCGGCGCCGGCGACACTGTCGCGTTCGTCGACAAGAATCATCTGTCCTGCCTCGAAGTCACCTACGCCGCCTCACTGCTCGGCGCCGCGAATGTCATTCCCAACTGGCGACTTTCGGGCGAAGAGCTGGATTACGTCCTCGCGGACTGTGGCGCTCGCATTCTGTTTGTCGGCAGCGAACTACTCCCCCAGATCGTCGCCATGCGCGACCGCTTGACGGCCGTCGAATCGATCTTCGCCGTCGGCGGGGAACACGACGAGTTCGAACCGTGGATCGACGAGGTCGCACCGCTGCACTCCCGCCCCGAGGTGAGCCCCGATGCCACCGCTCTGGTTCTCTACAGTTCCGGGACGACCGGTCGGCCCAAAGGCGTACAGCTCACGCATCGAAACCTGTTCGCGCACAGCAACAATGTGCTCGAAATCCTGCCGGCCCACGAGGATCACCGATTCTTGATCGCGATGCCGATGTTTCACGTCGGCGGAACGTGCTACGCCATCATGGCAATTCACACGGGTGGGCGCTGTTACTTCACGAGAGAAGCCGACGGACCGTCGATCTTCGCCGGTCTCGCCGCCGGAGCCAACATCGCCTTTCTCGTCCCACCGGTCATTGCCGGAGTCCTGGCCGCAGGCGAGCAGGCCGTCGCCGCCTTCAAGGCATTCAAACGCATTACCTACGGCGCCGCCCCCATGCCCCTTCCGTTGTTGCGAGCAGCACTCGCGGCTTGGCCGGACACCGAATTCGTCCAGGTCTACGGCATGACCGAAATGGCAGGTGTCATTACCGCGTTGATGCCGGACGTTCACCGCGACGAGTCGCAGGTCGAGCGCATGGCATCAGCAGGCACGGCGATCCCAGGCGTCGAGATGCGTGTGGTGGACCCCGTCACGCTCGAGGACGTGCCCACCGGAACGACCGGCGAACTGTGGTGGCGATCCGAACAGTGCACTCCCGGATACCTGGGCAAGCCCGAGGCGACGGCCGAAACGATTACCGCAGATGGGTGGCTGCGTAGCGGCGACATGGGCCGCGCCGACTCCGACGGCTTCGTCTTCATCGAGGACCGCCTCAAGGACATGATCATCACCGGCGGCGAGAACGTCTACTCCCCCGAGATCGAACGAGTACTGGTGGAGCATCCGGCAATCGCCGAGGTCGCGGTCATCGGCGTTCCCGACGACCGTTGGGGTGAAACCGTCAAGGCAGTCGTGGTTCTCACTGCCGAAGCGCAGATCGACGAAGCCGAACTGATCACCTATACACAGGAACGCCTCGCAAAGTTCAAGTGCCCGACCAGTATCGACGTCGTCGAGATCCTTCCCCGCAATCCCACCGGAAAGATCCTCAAGCGCGACCTCCGCAAACCGTACTGGGACAACCGCGAACACAAACTGGTCTGAGTTCGCGTGCTGTAATGGGGCGGTGACTTCGCGCCGCCCCACCACACCCAATCCGACCGATCCGTGCCCGTGCGGCAGCGGCAACGCGTTGGCCGAATGCTGCGGAAAGTACATCAGCGGTGAAGCGCACGCACCGACTGCCGAAACCCTGATGCGTTCGCGTTACACGGCCTTCGCTGTGATGAACGACGAATATCTCACGCAGACTTGGCATCCCGCCCATCGCCCCACCGAACTCGATCTCGACCCCGACCAGACATGGCTCCGGTTGGAGATCCTGGACACCGAACGGGGCGGGCTGTTCGATTCCGACGGCGTCGTGGAATTTCGCGCTCACTACACATTCGGGCGCGAGCGGGGAATGCTCCACGAACGCAGTCAATTTGCGCGAACAGAGGGTAAGTGGCTCTACGTCGACGGCGATATCGGTTAGGTAACTCCGGGCACCGCCGCCGCGGATCCCGATAACACGAGCCCTACGATCGAGTCATGACAACGAACCGGACGAGATCATTTGCCGCTGTCGCTGCCATCGCAGTGGGCGTGAGCCTGACTGCCTGTTCGCAGGACGCGGAGACCACTCCCACGGCAGCCACCTCGGCCGTCACCTCGACCTCGAGTGCAGCAGCGTCGACCACAGAACCAGTCCCGACGGACAGCTCCGACAAGACGTCGGCTGCGGGCACCGAATCCAAGCTCACCGTCGTCGACATCCGAGTGGGCGAGCACGACGGATTCGATCGTGTCGTCTACGAAATGGGCGGAACCGGCACACCCGGATGGCGCGTCAAGTACGTCGACGCGGCGACGCAGGAAGGCAGCGGTAAGCCCGTGGACATCAAGGGTGCCGCAGTGATCCAGGTCCTGATCGACGGTTCCGCCTATCCCTTCGACAGCGGAGTCGAGCAGTACTCCGGCCCCAACCCGGTCCCCGGTGTCGGCGGAGTCGTGACCGAGGTCAACGGGTCCAACGTCTTCGAGGGAGTCACGCAGTCGTTCATCGGCGTGACCGAAAAGCAGCCGTTCACGGTCACGACGCTCAGCGACCCTCCGCGCGTGGTGGTCGACGTGGCCCGCTGAGGCCGCACTTGACCTGAAGTTTGGTTGAGGTTCTACCTTCGTGTCGTACCGGCCACGTAATCTTCGTGGCCGGCGACCGGAGGGGCGAAGTCATGAGTATGGAAGTCACCGCGTGGAACGCGATGTACAACGCGATGCACGCGCAAGAAGATCGGCGCCCGTTCTCGAAGGCGACACTGAAGCGGATCGCGACGTTCGCAGTTCCACAGAAACGCAACCTCAGCTGGTACCTCGTACTCAGTGTTGTCACTGCTGCGCTTGCCGTGGCAACACCCGTCCTGGCCGGGCGCGTGGTCAACGCGATAGTCGGCGGCGACGCCGTCGACGTGGTCGTCAAACTTGCCGCCCTGATCGCACTGGTAGCACTTCTCGAAGCCGCTCTGGGACTGTTGACCCGGTGGCTCTCGGCCAGCATCGGCGAAGACCTGATCCTGCATCTGCGCACCACCGTCTTCGATCACGTCCAGAAGATGCCCATCGCGTTCTTCACCAGAACTCGAACCGGAGCACTGGTCAGCCGTCTCAACAACGACGTCATCGGCGCTCAGCGCGCCTTCAGCGACACCTTGTCCGGAGTGGTCAGCAACCTGGTCACCCTGGTGATCACGCTGATCGTCATGCTCGGGATCTCCTGGCAGATCACCGTCCTCGCGCTGCTACTTCTCCCGATCTTCGTCATCCCCGCACGGCGCATGGGCGCAAGACTTGCAGCACTCAATCGTGAAGCAGCCAACCATAATTCGCTCATGAGCACCCAGATGACGGAGCGGTTCTCCGCTCCCGGCGCGACTCTGGTCAAGCTGTTCGGCCGCCCGTCGCAAGAGTCGGCGGAGTTCGCGGTTCGCGCCAGGCGTGTGCGCAACATCGGAGTCCGGACCGCAATGCTGCAGTCAGTCTTCGTCACAGCGCTGACGCTGGTCTCGGCCCTTGCTCTTGCCCTCGTCTACGGACTCGGCGGCTTCTACGCGCTGCGCGGACAGTTGGACGCAGGCGCCGTCGTGGCGATGGCATTGTTGTTGACGCGGCTGTACTCGCCGTTGACCGCACTGGCCAGCGCCCGGGTCGATGTCATGAGCGCCCTGGTCAGCTTCGAGCGGGTATTCGAGATTCTCGATCTGGCGCCGCTCATCACCGAGAAGCCCGATGCACGCACGGTGCCGCAGGGCCCGGTGTCCGTCGAGTTCAAGAACGTCACTTTTGCTTACCCGTCTGCCGACAAGGTGTCACTAGCTTCTCTGGAGGAAGTCGCGATCCTCGACACCCGCGGCGGCGAGGACGTGTTGCACGACCTGTCTTTCCGCACGGAAGCAGGGCAGATGGTCGCCCTGGTCGGCACGTCCGGCGCCGGAAAGTCGACCGTGGCGCAGATGATTCCGCGCCTCTACGACATCGACTCCGGTTCGGTCGAGTTGGGCGGCGTCGACGTCCGCGACCTCAGTGCCGATTCCATCCGCGAGACCGTCGGCATGGTCACGCAGGACGGGCACCTGTTCCACGAGAGCCTTCGATCCAACCTGCTCCTTGCGCGACCGGATGCCACCGAAGAAGATCTGCGCGAAGTTCTGGAGCGAGCACGGCTCACCGACCTGGTTGCGTCGCTGCCCGACGGACTGGAGACCGTGGTGGGTGAACGCGGTTACCGCCTCTCGGGCGGCGAGCGTCAACGCCTGACCATCGCACGACTGCTCCTGGCCCAGCCTCGCGTCGTCATCCTGGACGAGGCCACCGCGCATCTCGACTCGACGTCGGAAGCCGCGGTTCAGGAAGCACTCGGCGAAGCACTCGCCGGGCGGACTGCGGTGGTGATCGCTCACCGGTTGTCGACGATCCGTTCCGCCGACCTGATCCTTGTCGTCGAAGCAGGCCAGATCGTCGAGCGCGGCAACCATGAGGAACTGCTCGCGCGCGGTGGCCGCTACGCCGAGTTGTACCGCACGCAGTTCGACACCAACGCCCGGAAGAACGGCGCCCTCGCACCGACGCCGATCTGATACCGCGCAGCGCCTTGCCCCCACACACAGAAAACAGGCGCTGTCCTCCTCGCGGAGGGCAGCGCCTGTTTCAGTCTTTATGTCAGTCGTTGAAGCTGTAGGTCAGTCGTTGTAGCGATCGCGTCCGCCACCGCGGCGGTCGTCACGTCCACCGCGATCGTCCCGGCCACCACGGTCGCCACGGCCACTCGGACGTCCCTGCGGCGGGCCGAAATCAGGCTGCAGCTGGATCAGGACGCCGGAGATGCGTGTGCGACGCAAAGCTTCGAGAGTCTCGTTGGAGAGGTCGGCCGGCAGCTCGACGATGCTGTGATCCGGGCGAATGCTGATGTGCCCGAAGTCGCTTCGACGAAGTCCACCCTCGTTGGCGATGGCACCGACGATGGCACCCGGAACGACGCGGTGACGCTTGCCGACTGCAATGCGGTATGCAGCCAACTCCTGGCCCTCGGGTCCACGCGAGCGAGGAGCCGGGCCGTCGTCGAAACGACGAGGGGGACGCGGTTCACGCGGCTCGCGCTCACGACGCGGCGGTGCCGGCGGCTCGGGAGAAAGCAAGAATGCTTCGCCGTCGCGCGACTGCAATGCCAGAGCGGCAGCGATGTCGATGAGCGGAACATCGTGTTCCTGGTCGTAGTCCTCGATCATCTTGCGGAACATCGCGAGATTCTCCGAGGCCAGGCTCTCGGTGATGGAGTCACCGAACTTGGCCACGCGCTGGGCGTTGACGTCGTCGACACTGGGAAGCTGCATCTCCGCAAGCGGCTGACGCGTCGCCTTCTCGATGGACTTGAGCAGATGACGCTCACGCGGAGCGACGAACAGCAACGCGTCACCCTGACGACCGGCGCGGCCGGTACGACCGATGCGGTGAACGTACGACTCCGTGTCATGCGGGATGTCGTAGTTGACGACGTGGGAGATTCGATCGACGTCGAGGCCTCGAGCGGCAACGTCGGTCGCGACAAGGATGTCGAGGGCGCCGTTCTTGAGCTGACCGATGGTCCGCTCACGCTGTGCCTGGACGATGTCGCCGTTGATCGCGGCAGCCGAGTGCCCGCGGGCCCGCAGCTTCTCCGCCAGGTCTTCGGTGGCCTGCTTGGTACGGACGAAGATGATCATCGCCTCGAATGCCTCGACCTCGAGGACTCGGGTCAGTGCATCGAGCTTGCGCTGATGAGCAACCTGAATGTAGCGCTGCGTGATGTTCGAAGCGGTCGACGTCTTGGACTTGACGGTGATCTCGACCGGATTGTTCAGGTACTGCTTCGAGATCCGGCGAATCGAGCCGGGCATCGTTGCGGAGAACAGGGCGACCTGCTTGTCGCCGGGGGTGTCGCGGAGGATGCGCTCGACGTCCTCCTGGAACCCCATCTTGAGCATCTCGTCGGCCTCGTCGAGAACGAGGTACTTGAGATTGGTCAGATCCAGGGTGCCCTTTTCGAGATGGTCGATGACACGACCCGGGGTACCGACGACGACGTGTGCGCCGCGGCGCAGGCCCGACAGCTGGACGCCGTAGCTCTGGCCACCGTAGATCGGCAGCACGTTGAGTCCGGGGATGTGCGCGGAGTACTTGCCGAATGCCTCGGCAACCTGAAGCGCCAGCTCACGCGTGGGAGCAAGCACCAGCGCCTGGGTCTGCTTGATCGACGTGTCGATCCGCGACAGGACTGGAACTGCGAAAGCTGCGGTCTTGCCGGTACCGGTCTGTGCGAGACCGACGACGTCCTTGCCTTCGAGCAGCGGCGGAATGGTGGCAGCCTGAATGGGCGAGGGCGACTCGTAGCCCACGTCTGACAGTGCCTTCAGTACCCGATCATCGATGTCGAGGTCGGCAAATGTTGGGGGTTCGGGGTCACGCTCAATATCACTCATTTGACCAGCAGTTTAGCGGATAGAGTATAGACACGACGACATACCGGGGGTGCATTTACGACAGATCCACCCTCCCAGCGGGTTTCGCCTAGCGTATGGAGCATGACCGAAGCCACCGTTGCCACCCCCGCCCAGACCGTTGTCGCGATTGCCCAATTCGCCCCGGGGACGGACAAGAAAGCCAACCTCGAATCACTGCGATCACTGGCTTCCGATGCAGCAGCACGGGGCGCGAAAGTTGTCGTGGCGCCGGAATACTCGATGTTCACCGCACCGAAGACGGATGAACGACTGATCGAGTCCGCGGAGGACCTGGACGGCGAATTCGGTTCGGCACTGGCGGCGGTCGCCGCGGAGTTCGGAATCTTCCTCGTAGCGGGAATGAACGAGCGGATCGACGACGTGAGCAGAATCTCCAACACCCTCGTCGCGATGGACCCGAACGGCGAACTGGTGGCGACCTACCGGAAGCTGCATCTCTACGACGCATTCGGTTACCAGGAGTCGGCCGTGATCCGTGCCGGCGACATCACGGAACCGCAGACATTCGGGTGCGACGGCCTGACCTTCGGCCTCCAGACCTGCTACGACCTGCGCTTCCCGGAAGTCACCCGGCGCATCGTCGACGTCGGCGCGGACATCCTGCTCCTGCCCGCCCAGTGGGTGCCCGGGCCACTCAAGGAAGACCACTGGACCACTCTCGTACGCGCCCGGGCCATCGAGAACACGATGTACATCGCAGCGGCTGACCAGAGCGCGCGCGGCGGCGCGGGTGCCAGCATGATCGTCGACCCGATGGGCGTCGTGATGTGTTCACTGGGCGAGCAGGTCGGGGTTGCCGCCGCGACTGTTTCGGCCGCTCGCATCGCCGAAGTACGCGAGAAGAATCCCGCTCTCGCGCTGCGGAGGTTCACAGTCTCGTCGCGGTGACCTGCAGCGGGTAGCGTCGAACAGGTCGGGGTTCGAGCTTCTCGAGGACAACGCAGTGACCCAGTATCGGGATCGATCTTCCGCCGGCAAATTTCTGGCCGGGCGGCTCGAGTCTTTGCGTCTCGACAAGCCTGTCGTTCTCGGACTCCCACGCGGCGGAGTACCGGTCGCAGCCGAGGTGGCTGCGGCACTGAACGCTCCGCTGGACATCGTAGTGGTGCGCAAGCTCGGCAGTCCGTACAACCCGGAACTGGCGATGGGCGCCATCGGTGAGGGTGGCGTGCGGGTCCTCAATCACGACGTCATCGCAGCGGTTCGCGTCTCGAAAAGTGAACTCGTCGCCGTCGAACGCGACGAACGAACCGAATTGGAACGGCGAGCGCGGCTCCTGCGCGAGGGACGGACCCCGGTTTCCCTCCACGGACGCACAGCAGTGATCGTCGACGACGGAATGGCCACGGGTGCGAGTGCCGCCGTTGCCTGCCGCTGCGCGCGCACCGCGGGTGCTGCATCCGTCATCGTCGCTGTCCCAGTTGCCTCCCCTGAAGCAATGAGAGTGATCGCGTGCTCAGCCGATCGGGTCGTCTGCCCCTTCGTTCCTGCCCTGCTGGGCGGCGTCGGTGCTGCATTCGAGGACTTTCATCAACTCAGCGACGACGAAGTGCTGACCTTCCTCGCCTGAGAGGACACCCCTCCAGCCTGAGCGCAGTCCAAGAGATCTCTGAGAATTTGTGATGTGTGCAACATTTCGCTCCTCGGTGCCGATAGCCCAAATGGAACAAAAAGAATTCGGCTTTCTGGAGGAACCGTGACCATCTCGACCGATACCGTCGACGCCGTCGCAGCTGCGTGCCGTGACCGCCTGGGCGACCCTTCCGCCTGGGTTGCGTCAGACGCTTATCGACAGAGCCTCGCCCTGTGCATCATCGAATCCGTTCAGTCCACGTCGGGCCACAGCGAAGTGACCGTCGTAGATCGCTACCTGGCCTACCGGAAAGCCCGCGAAGACAAACCCGTCACGGACGGCGCACGCGAACTACTCCGCACCTTCGAGGAAGCCGGGAGTTCGGACCAGTGGGCAGGCAAGATCGGCTCGTACAAGCGTCGCTACACGGCGACGGGTGTCCCGATCGAGGCACGTCACATCCAACAGGTCGCCGAGAAACTCCATCATTTGCGGATCAACAGCGTCGAGGACCTGCTCTCTGCTGCCGATTCCGACAACGCTCTCGATGCGGTTCACCTTGCCTGGGTGGACGCCTGCGGAGACGGTTCCGAAGTGACCTGGGCACACCTGTTGATGTTGGCCGGAATTCCACACACCGATCTGGGTACCGCTGCCGACACGTTCATAAGCGCAACACTCGGCACCACCGAGTTGTCAGGAGACACCTCGGAGATCCTTGCAGCTACTGCAGAGCAACTCGGAGTGGATCCGGACCGATTGGACTACGCAATTCGCCGGTGGTTGTCCGTGCACGGCCGCATGCTCCAACACGTCGCCTGAGTACCTGTAAACAGGCGGTCACACTAAACTGCAGGTCAGCGCCCGACCAGTTCTACCGAATAGTAACGACAGTGCAAAATGACGACTAATGTGATGCAATGCACATCAGAAATGTCAGTAGTCACTGGAGGGGTCAATAGTGCGCGAGTTCTCAGTTCCACAGTCGTTCTCAATTCCGGAGAACGTATCCATGGCCGACTCCGTGTTCCGTCACGCCGAAGAAGACCCCACATTCGTGCCGTTCAAGAGGCCGTCGAACGGTGGATGGGTCGACGTCACTGCAGCTGAATTCGCGAAGCAGGTCTCCGCAGTTGCCAAGGGCCTGATCGCTTCGGGCGTCGAGCTCGGCGACCGCGTCGCTATCCTGTCAGCAACTCGCTACGAGTGGGTCGTTCTCGACTACGCCATCTGGACTGCCGGCGGATGCACCGTCGCGATCTACGAGACCTCCTCCCCTGATCAGGCGCAGTGGATCCTCGAGGATTCCGCGACAACACTTCTGGTCGTCGAAACGGCCAAGCACGCGGAGACTCACAAGGAAGTCACCGACGGTGCAGAAGCCCTCCGCGAGGTTCTGGTCATCGAGTCAGGTGCTATCGACGAGCTGTCCAGTCGCGGTTCGGCAATCACCGATGAAGAACTGCACACTCGTCGTCACCAGGTCACCGCTGCCTCGCCCGCGACCCTGATCTACACCTCCGGAACCACCGGACGCCCCAAGGGTGTCCAGCTGACGCACTCCAACTTCTACGCCGAGTCCAACGCCTGCCGCCTGGCGATGCCGGAGTCGATGGTCCCCGGCAAGAAGACGCTGATGTTCCTGCCGCTCGCCCACGTATTCGCGCGAGCGATCTCCTTCGGCGCTTTCGACGCCAAGGTCACCGTCGCCCACACGTCGGATCTGACGACGCTCCTCGAGCAGTTCGCCGGTTTCAAGCCCAACTTCATCCTCTCGGTACCGCGCGTGTTCGAGAAGGTGTACAACTCGGCTCGCCAGAAGGCAGTCGACGGCGGTAAGGGCAGCATCTTCGACAAGGCTGCCGCCACTGCCATCGAATACAGCGAGTCCCTCGAAAAGGGTGGCCCCGGGCTGGCACTCAAGCTCAAGCATGCGGTATTCGACAAGCTCGTCTACTCGAAGTTGCGCGCAGCTCTGGGCGGCGAGTGCGAGCGTGCAGTCTCCGGTGGCGCAGCCCTCGGCGCGCGTCTCGGCCACTACTTCCGCGGCGTCGGCATCCCGATCTACGAGGGCTACGGACTCACCGAGACCAGCGCCGCAATCACCGTCAACACCTCGAGCGCGCAGCGCGTCGGCACCGTCGGCAAGCCGATCAACGGCCATGCAGCACGGATCGCCGAGGACGGCGAACTCCTCCTGCAGGGCCCGGTCGTCTTCGCCGGCTACTGGCACAACGACAAGGCGACGGCCGAATCGATCGTCGACGGCTGGTTCCACACCGGCGACCTCGGATCGATCGACAACGAGGGCTACGTCTCCATCACCGGGCGCAAGAAGGAAATCATCGTCACGGCCGGAGGCAAGAACGTCGCACCGGCAGGCCTCGAGGATTCCCTGCGTGCGCACGCTCTGATCAGCCAGTGCCTCGTCGTCGGCGACGGTCAGCCGTTCATCGGTGCACTGATCACCCTCGATCCGGAGACTCTGCCCGGTTGGGTCGAGCGCAACGGCCTGCCCGCCGGCACCGCTATCGCGGATCTGGTGAAGAACGCCGACCTGATCGCCGAGATCGACTCGGCCGTTGCCGACGCGAACAAGAAGGTCTCCAACCCCGAGCAGATCAAGAAGTACACGATCCTCGAGGTCGACTTCACCCAGGAGACCGGTGAATTGACGCCGACGCTCAAGCTCAAGCGCAACATCATTCACGAAGCTCACAAGACCAAGATCAGCGACCTGTACGCCTGATCGATCGTCTTTCCCGAGTCTGGCCCGGTTCGAATGCGAACCGGGCCAGACTCGTTTCACTCTCCGGCGGAGAGTAGTTCCTTTTCGATCTCGGATGGAAGGCCGTGCACCGCACGATCCTCCCGCTGGGTCGGCAGAGTTTCCCGCTGCATCCACTCCCAGGTATCGCGCACGGTGTTTTCGACGGGACGGCACCGCAACCCTGCCCGCGCTGCCTTGGCAGTGTCGGCTTCGAGGAAACCCGCGAACTCGCCCTCTTGCGGGACCCAACACGGCAGTTGTGTCCACGGTTGCGCTCCCGCTGCTGCAAGTCGGTCCTCGTCGATCCACACCAACTCCGCACCCGAACCGGTGGCGTCCACGCACGCCTCGAGGAGCCCGGAGGTAGTGGTGTGCCCGGACGCACTGATGACGTCGTACGTCCCGCTGATTTCGGCCGCCAGTCCGGACAGGACAAACGATGCGATGTCGCGGGCATCGACGTACTGCAACGGTCTGGTCGGCGCTCCGGGAGCAACGACGCGTCCGCCCTCAGCGATGCGCTGCAACCACCACGGCAACCGCCCGATGTCCTCGTGCGGGCCGAGGATCAACCCTGCCCTCGCGAGCAGCGCGTCCGGGAAGGATTCCAGGACAGCGAGTTCGGCCCCGCGTTTGGCGGACGCGTAATCGCTGTTGTCATCGGACGTCGCAGATGCGGCAACCACCGGCGAGCCCTCGTCCACGTGCAAGCCCCATTGGTAGACGGATCCACTGGAGATGTATGCGTACCGGTCGACGTGACCGTGCAAGACGCGTGCATTCTCAGCGACCACTCGGGGGCTACCCGACCAGGTGTCGACGACAAAATCCCATCGACGATCACCGAGCGCCTCAACCATCGCTCGCTGATCGGTGCGATCCGCGAACAGAACCTCCGCGGTAGGTGGTGGCGCTCCGGTGAGCCCCCGATGGAGCACTGTCACTTCCCAGCCCCGTGCCAGGGCGTCGTCGACGAGGGCACGGCCGAGGAACCGTGTTCCTCCGAGAATCAGCAGCTTCATGACGGCCATCGTCACTCGAAAAAGCGTCGTGCAGCAACAAGTTCGTCTGGTAGCGCAATTTCCGACGAGTGAGGGGCGGAAGAAGCGCTCAGATACCCCGTCCGGGATTGAGAATGCTCTTCGGATCGAATGCGGCCTTCACCGCAAGCATCAACTGGCGTTCGGTCTGGCCGACCATGTCTGCCATGTACGGCGCTTTGAGAACCCCGATACCGTGTTCACCGCTGATCGTTCCGCCCAACGCCAGTGCGCCGGCAACGATGTCGTCGAAAGCTCCGCGCGCACGATCCTGCGCTCCCGATTCGGCAGCGTCGAACACGATGGTCGGGTGAAGATTGCCGTCGGCGGCGTGGCCGAAGGTTCCGATCGTGACACCGTGGCGATCGGCCGCTTCACGAATGCATTCCAACATGGACGGCAACGCCGGCACTGGCACCGCGACGTCGTCGAGAAGTACCGTGCCCAACGCCTCGAGAGCTGGCAACGCCATCCGGCGGGCGGCAGTGAACTCTTCACCTTCCACCGGATCGTCGGTGTGGAAAACCTCTCGAGCCCCGGCACTTTCGCACGCCGCGGCGCAGTCCGCTGCCTCGGCGGCCGCCGACCTACCGTCGCACTGGATGAGCAGCATCGCCCCGGCCGATTCGTCCAGCCCCATCTTCGTCAGCCGATTGACCGCGCCGATGGTGACGTCGTCCATCAATTCCATCTGACACGGTTCGGCCACTGCCGACACGGCGAGGACGGCTTCGATCGCGGACTCCGCGGAATCGAAGAAGGCGACGACGGTGGTCGCGGCAGTGGGCGCCGTACGCAACCGCATCGTGGCTTCGACGATGACCGCGAGCGTTCCCTCCGAGCCCACGAGCAGATGTGTCAGGTCCAGCCCCGCAACATTTTTGCGCGTCCGTGCACCGGTACGGATCACACGCCCGTCGGCGAGTACCGCCGTCAGGGCCGCGACGTGATCACCGGTGACGCCGTACTTGGCGCAACAGATGCCGCCTGCATTTGTCGCCAGGTTGCCGCCGATACTCGAGATGGCCCGGCTTCCCGGATCCGGTACGTACCAAAGGCCCTGCTGTGCAGCAGCTTCCGCCAGGTCACCATTGATCACTCCGGGCTCCACCGTGGCGGTGCGCGCGGCAGGATCGATCTCGAGAATGCGATCCATGCCCGCGACGCTCAAGACGATACACCCGTCGAGCGCATTGGCAGCGCCGGCCAACCCGGTACCTGCCCCTCGTGTCACCACCGGAACGGAGAGTTCGTGCGCCACCGTCATAACCGCGACGACGTCGTCGACCGTCTTCGCCTTGACCAGCGCGGCGGGCCTTCCGGCTGCAGTGAGCAGTGATTGATCCCGGACGTACGCGCCCATTCGGTCGGGATCGGTTGTCGCCCTGTCCCCCACCGCTTTCTGCAAGCGTTCACCCAACAGATCGATACTCGTGGTCATTCCGTTCGTCCTTCGTAGAATCCGCGCACATGGCGCTCGACCAAATCGGCGGCCTCGTCAGCTGCGCCGCGCTCGATCGCGTCGGCGATACCCTCGTGCTCGGCCAGCAGTGCGCCGAGCGTGGCCGCCGAGTTCTCGCGCGAGTCCAGTTCGCTCAGCAGGTAGCCGGCGATGCTGTCGCGGAGAACCGTCATGACCAACCCGAACGCCTTGTTCCCGCCCGCTCCGGCGAGCGCAACGTGAAAGTCGACGTCGGCGTCGTGGAATGCGACCGAGTCGTCGGCCCGGGTTGCGATGCGCATTCGCTCGATCGCAGCCCGGGCGTCGTCTGGCACGACGGCGACGGTTCGCAGCGCAGCAGCTTCGAGCAGCACTCGCAATTCGACAAGATCGCCGAGCGGAACCGCGCCCACTTGCAGTGCCGTACTCAGAGCGGTGGCCGCAGAATCGGCGGTGTGCTCGTGCGTCACCCGAGGCCTGGCAGTAGAGGTGGTGTCCGCGCCGGTCAACAATCCCTGTGCTTGCAGGACACGAAGTGCCTCGCGCACCGTCGATCGACCCACCGAGAAGGTCTGCGCGAGTTCCTGTTCGGTCGGCAACGCCTCGCCGACGGGAAGCGAGCCGTCGAGTATGGCAGCACGGATTCTTCCCGACACGGCAAGGCTGAGCGGCATGCGCGACAACGGAGTCGTATCCATGCCGCGACGCTACCACCCCTTGCCTGCTTGTCTGACAAACTGTTTAATTGAGGAGATTCGTGACCCGGACCACAACAGACAAGGTGTCGACCATGACCGACAAGCTCGAATTGGATCCAGCAACCACAGCCGTCGTGCTCATCGAGTACCAGAACGACTTCACCACCGAGGGCGGTGTTCTTCACGAGGCCGTCGCTCCGGTCATGGAATCGAACGGACTCCTCGCGAACACCACTGCGCTGGTCGATGCGGCTCGGGCGGCAGGTGTCACCGTGATGCACGCACCGATCACCTTCGCCGAGGGGTACAACGAAATCACCTCGCATCCGTACGGCATCCTCAAGGGCGTCGTCGACGGCAAGGCTTTCGTGAAGGGTTCCTGGGGAGCTGCGATCGTCGACGAACTCGCCCCGAAAGACGGCGACATCGTCATCGAGGGCAAGCGTGGACTCGACACTTTTGCCAGCACAAACCTCGATTTCATTCTGCGCAGCAAAGGAATTCGCACGATCCTTCTCGGCGGCTTCCTGACCAACTGCTGCGTCGAATCGACCATGCGCACCGGATACGAGAACGGTTACCGGGTCATCACACTCACCGATTGCGTGGCAGGCACTTCGGTCGCCGAACACGAGAACGCGATCACCTACGACTACCCGATGTTCTCGCACCCCGTCACGTCGAAAGAGGTGCTCGGCGCGCTCTCCTGAGAGGACTACCTGGAATGCGCGAGAAGGAATTCACGGCTGACGTTGGTGACACTGGCGTGAACCTTCTCGTGCAGCAGGTCGTGACCGGCGTCCTCGAACTCGCGCATCTCGACGTTGCGCAGCGTCCGCGCCCAGTCCCGGACGGGATCGACCGGGGCGATCCGGTCGTCGGTACCGTGAACGACCAGCACTGGGATGCCCGCGTCGGAGAGTTCCGCCCACCCGTGTTGCTCCACCGCGCTGCGCGGAATGCCGCACAACACGGCGGACGCGAATTCGTGATCGCGATGAGCCAGCACCGTCAGCGCAGTCACGGCACCTAACGAATGACCCATCACCGCCTGCGGAACTTCGGGCAGTTCCGCCAAGGCGATGTCAGCCAGCGCGGCTGCATCGGCAGCAAGATCGGAGAGCGGAGCCCCGACTCCCGGATCACCCTCCGACAAACCGTGCCCGGTGTGATCGATCGCCCACACGTCGATCCCCGACGCCGTCATTGCGCCCGCGAAACGGTGATACTGCCCGCTGTGCTGACCGAGGCCGTGCAGAAAGACCAAAGACACAGTGGGCACTGCGCCCCCTGCCGCCGGCCAATGCCGAAAGTGCACCTGACCGGTTCGTCCGTCGAAGAAGGGCATGCTCGTCATTCTGCACTCTCCTACGGGTATCCGCGGGCGGTGGGCGATTACTGGTGGGTTGCCTTGTCGGTGAGCGATGGCACAATCTCCGTGTGTTCCTACTCGATGATCAGATCGTCTACAGCGCCAGTGACCTCTCGGCCGCGGCCTCGTGCGAGTTCGCACTGTTGCGGCAACTCGACGCCCGAACCGGTCTGATCTCAGCCGAGGCGGCCGAGGCGGATCCGATGCTCGAGCGGACGTCGAGCCTCGGCGACTCGCACGAGCGCGAACAGCTTCAGAAGTTCATCGATCAACACGGAGACGGCGTCGTCGTCATGCCGCGACCGGAACACTCACGCGCAGGCCTGACCGCCGCCACGTTGGCCACCGTCGAGGCAGCCCGATCGGGCGCGCCAGTCATCTATCAGGGAACCTTTTTCGACGGCCGATTCCTCGGGTTCTGCGATTTCCTCGTCCGCGAAGGCAACACCTACGCGGTCTACGACAGCAAGCTCTCCCGGCACGCCAAGGTGTCGGCACTTCTACAACTCGCCGCATACGCGGATGCGTTGGAGCGCAATGCAATTGCCGCCTCCGATCAGGTTCATCTACTGCTCGGCGACGGCAGCACGTCGTCGCACGACATCGGAGACATCGCGCCGGTATTCGCAGCACGCAGAGCTGAACTCGAACGAGTCCTCGACGAGCACCGTGCTGAGGGGAAACCGACACAGTGGCTCGACGATCGGTACCTGCGTTGTGGTCGATGCGACACCTGCAGCGTCGAAGTCGAAAGTCATCGGGACCTGCTGCTGGTTGCGGGCGTCCGCGGCCATCAGCGTGAACAACTGATCGTCTCGGGGATCACGACAATTGACGAACTCGCCGCGAGCACCGGCCCTGTCGAGGGCATCCGACGGGAAACACTCGACAAACTCCGTGCGCAGGCCGCGGTTCAACTTCGTCAGGAACAATCCGGCGACGCCGAATTCGAGGTCTACGAACCCTCGGCGCTCGGCGGACTACCCGTCCCCGACGACGGCGACATCTTCTTCGACTTCGAGGGCGATCCCCTATGGGCCGAGGACGGATCCACCGACTGGGGGTTGGAATACCTTTTCGGTGTGGTCGAAGGGCCGGCGGACGACTACGTGTTCAAGCCGTTCTGGGCACACGATCGCGACGGTGAACGCCAGGCACTCCTCGACTTCCTCGACTACGTCACCGCGCGCCGAGAAGCTCACCCCGGCATGCACATCTATCACTACGCCGCGTACGAGAAATCGGCGCTGTTGCGCTTGGCCGCACGTCACGGTGTCGGCGAGCAAACGGTGGACACGCTGCTCAGCGAGAACGTGCTCGTGGACCTGTACCCGATCGTCCGTGCCTGCCTGCGGATCGGACAACGCTCGTACAGCATCAAGAAACTCGAGCCGCTCTACATGGGTGAGCACGGCCGCGACGGCGACGTGACCAATGCCGCCGCTTCGGTTGTCGCTTATGCCGACTACTGCCAATTGCGCGACGGCGGACAAGCCGACCAGGCCAGGGAACTTCTTCAGGGCATCTCCGACTACAACGAGTACGACTGCGAATCCACTCTGCGCCTGCGCGATTGGCTTGCCGAGCGCGCCGCAGAACACGGCGTCGAACTTCGTGAGCCGACCGGGCAGATCAAGATTCCACTCGAGGAGCTCACCGAATCGGAGATCGCGCTCCGCGAATTCGCAGGACACAAGGCAGGTTCGGCGCGTACCCCCGATCAGCAGGCAGCTGCTCTACTGGCTGCTGCGGTGGGGTACCACAATCGTGAGCGGAAGCCGTACTGGTGGGCCCACTTCGACCGATTGGTCACACCGATCGAAGACCTGGTGGACATCCGCGACGTCATGGTGGTCGAACAGTCCGAAATCGAGGCGGACTGGCACAAGAGCACCCCACGTCAGAAGAAGTTCCGTCGACACATTCAGCTGACCGGAAGTTTCGGCACCGGAACGTCTTTGAGCCCGGGCAGTGATCTGTTCGCTCTCTACGCAACCCCCTCCCCCGATGCTGTTGCCAGCGAGAACCCCACCCAACGCGGCACCAGCAGCGTCAAGGTCACGGCCGTGGTCAAGTCCGAAGGACTCGACGTGGTCACCGTCGAAGAACTGCTCGGCGGTGACGAATACCTCGATGCTCCAGTCGCATTGGCACCTGGTCGTCCGATTCCCACCGGACGCATGGAGAAGTCCATCGCCGCTGCCGCATCCGGCGCCAGCGAGATCCTGCCCGAACTGCCACCCGTAGCAGCGGTCGACATTCTCCGGCGCAGCACCCCGAGGACACGCTCGGGTTCACCGCTCCCGCCCGTCGGCACCGACAACAACTACGCGGACGCCATCACCGCCGCACTTCTCGACCTCGATGATTCCTACGTGGCAGTACAGGGTCCCCCTGGTACGGGCAAGACCTACACGGGTGCTCGTGTCGTCAAGACACTGATCGAACAACATCAGTGGCGAATCGGAGTGGTGGCTCAATCACATTCGGTGGTCGAGAACATGCTCGGCGGCATTCTGAAGGCCGGAGTGGACCCTGCGCTGGTCGCGAAGAAGGGCAGCCGCAGCAAGACCGCAGAATGGCAGGACATCGCATCCGAAGAATATGCGGGATTCATCGCCGAGGCCGAAGGCGTCGGCTGCGTCATCGGCGGCACTGCGTGGGACTTCGCGAACACCGATCGTGTTCCAGCGGGCAGCTTGGACCTGCTCGTGGTGGACGAGGCGGGCCAGTTCGCGCTCGCCAACACCATTGCCGTCGCGATTTCCGCGCGAAACCTGTTGCTGCTGGGCGATCCGCAGCAGTTGCCGCAGGTGAGCCAAGGTACTCACCCCGAACCTGTCGACGAATCGGCGCTCGGTTGGCTCGCCGAGGGACACGGCGCACTGCCACCCGAACTCGGCTACTTCCTCGAGAAGACTTGGCGGATGCACCCGGATCTGTGTGCGCCCGTGTCCGCATTGTCGTACGAGGGCAAGCTGCATTCCCAGGAAACCGTGAGTGCGGCAAGAAAACTCGACGGACTCGCTGCCGGAGTGCACACGGTGTTCGTCGATCACCGCGGCAATTCCACGTACTCCCCGGAAGAGTCCCACGAAATCGTTCGCCAGATCCAGGGCCTTCTCGGTACGCCATGGACCGATCCGAGCGAGTTCGAGGGAACCCGGCCCCTGGAGCAGTCGGACATCCTCGTGGTCGCGGCATACAACGCCCAGGTCGGTACCGTCGAGCGCGATCTCACCGAAGCCGGTCTCACGGAGGTCGAGGTCGGGACCGTCGACAAGTTCCAGGGCCGCGAGGCCGCGGTGGCAATCGTGTCGATGGCCGCATCTGCCGTCGAGGACGTCCCGCGAGGAATGTCGTTCCTTCTGTCGCGGAACCGCCTCAATGTTGCTGTCTCCCGCGGCAAGTGGTGCGCGATCATCGTCCGATCACACGCGTTGACGCAGTACATGCCGAGCACGCCCGCAGGATTGGTGGAGCTGGGCGCGTTCATGAGGTTGACGAGCTAGCCAAATATTTTCACACCCAAACGCTGCCCTACCCGAAGCACTGTCCTACCCGAAACACTGCCCTTCGCCGCGGTAGGTGGGAACCGAGGTTCGGGTGCCGTCGGCTTCGACCACATACACGCGGTCGAAGCGCTCGCACAGCTCGCCGGCTTTGGCGTGACGGAACCATACGCGGTCGCCGATCGCGATGTTTCCGGCTTCCTTCCCGGTGACCGGCGTCTGGACTTCGCCGGCTCCTTCGTTGCGGAGCAGCTTGAGACCAGCGGGCCAGACCGGTGACGGAACGCGGGTGTCTCCGGCAGGTCCCGACGCGATGTATCCGCCGCCGAAAAGGGTCGTGACGGACGGCGTCGGCTTGCGCACGGCCGACAGTGCGAAGAACAGCGCCGGATCGGGACGGAAGGCACGGTAGCGGTCGAACAGGGTCGGTACGTACAGTCCGGATCCTGCTGTTACCTCGGTCACCACAGGATCGGCCGAGCTGACCTCCAGCGACCCCGTACCGCCGCTGTTGACGATCTCGAGTGCACCCACGGCATCGGTGACGGCCGCGACCACAGCGCCCCTTCTGGACGCCAGTTCGCGGGCAGAGGCCTTCTTGACCCAACCGATCGGAGCGCTGGTGTCCGGGAGGCCGGCGATCTGGGCTTCGTAGAACATCACTCCGACAACGGAGAATCCGCGCTGGCGAGCACGCGCCGCGAGTGCGGCGACCGCGGCAGGTTCGCGCAGCGGCGAGCGTCGTACACCCAGATGGATCGGACCGATCCGCAGTGACGCATCGACGTCGAGACATACCCGGACAGGCGCATCTCCCGTCGACGCCGAACGAATGAGATCCAACTGCGCATCGTCGTCGACCATCAAGGTGATCGATTGAAGGGCGGTGTCATCGGCAGCGAGATCCGCGATGGCGCCACGATCGGCGGTCGGGTATCCCATCAGGATGTCCCGTGCGCCGAGCCCGACCAGCCACAGAGCCTCGCGCAGTGAGTACGCCATGATTCCGCGGAACCCGCCGGATGCAGTCAGTGTGTCACCGAGAGTTTCAGTCAGAACCGTACGACAACGAACCGATTTGCTCGCCACTCGCACCGGGGTTCCACCGGCGCGGCGCACCAGGTCGGCTGCATTACTGCGCAGTGTGGTCAGATCCAGAGCAGCCAGAGGCGGGTCGAGTTCTCGCGTGGCAGCAGTGAGTCGATCGAGGGTCCTGGTCACAGATGATCCAATCGTCGCGGCGTGCGACCAGTCAATCACCAATCCTGGACGTATGTCCAGGATGGCGGTTCTACTGAGGCGCGACCACTGCTTTATTGGCGATTACCTGAACCATTTCTCCGAACTCGGCAATAGTCGCGTCGGAGTCACGATCGACCAGCCATCGCAGAACAAGGCCGTCGATCATTGCAAGACTCAGTCGCGCAATCGAACTCAACGGCTCCGTCCACACCGTGCCCGATATCTTGGCGCACTCTTCGAGAAACGACACCGCGAGCTCATCCATGATTCGGTACTGCTCAAATGCAACTGCCCCAGCACGTTCGGCTCCGAGATTGCGACTACGCAGTGCCTGCGCGGTGATTTCGTAGGTCAACAACTGGCGATCCGGAGTTGCTTCGATGGTCGGCCACATTCCGGTCAGGCCGATATGCAGCAATTCCCTGAGCCCCTGCACACCACTGAGATCCGGCGCATGGCGGACCTGCGCGAACGCATACTGCATCGACGCACTGAGCTGCAGAATGAGCGTTTCACCCATTGCCGCGATCAGCGCTTCCTTGCTCTCGAAGCAGTAATGAACGACGCCGAGCGATACGCCGGCCTCCTCTGCCACCGCCCTTACCGTCACAGAACTGACACCGCGCTGTTCCGCAATAGACAAAGCGGACTCGACCAATTGTGTGCGGCGTTCGTCCGCCGGAAGCCTGTTCAGCATCCAATGATCGTAGAACGCAAATGACAAAATCTTCGCGCAATACTTGCCTGGACGACCGTCCAAGTACATTATTGCGTAATGGCTTCGGACACTTGGCAGAACTGGGCGGGCACTCAAAGTGCCGCGCCGCGTCGCTTTGCGACGCCGACAAATACCCGTGAACTTTCGTCGTTGGTCGCCGAGGCCGCGGCGCGCGGCCAACGTGTGAAGGCCGTCGGCGCCGGCCATTCGTTCACCGGTGTCGCGGTCACCGACGGTGTCCTCGTTAGCCTGGACAACTTGAGCGGAATCGATTCGATCACGCCGACCGACGACGGTGCGCTGGTCACTGTTTTTGCAGGCACTCGCCTTCATGCTCTCAACGACGCCTTGTGGCAACGCGGATATGCGATGGCCAATCTCGGTGACATCGACGTCCAGTCACTGGCCGGCGCGACGTCCACCGGCACGCACGGCACCGGCGCACGATTCGGCGGTATCGCCACACAGATTCGCGGAATCGAGATCGTTCTCGCCGACGGATCTGTCGTTACCGCAAGCGCCGACGAAAACGTCGAATTGTTCGAAGCGGGCCGCCTCGGATTGGGCGCAATCGGCATCATTTCGAAGATCACTCTCGCCTGCGTCCCGCGATTCACACTTCGCGCAATCGAGGAACCCGACACGCTGTCTCACATACTGGACACCCTCGAGAGCGATCGTCTGGGCTTGGACCACTTCGAGTTCTACTGGTTTCCGCACACCGACCGTGTCCTGACGAAGAGCAATACGCGACTGCCCGGAGATACCGAACCCGATCCAGTGGGCAAGGTTCGCGCGTTCGTCGACGACGAACTCCTCTCGAACACACTCTTCGAAGGTGTCAACCGCGTTGCCACCCTGGCACCGGCCGCGATCCCGAGAATCAACAACGTGTCGTCTCGATTGCTCGGCGCCCGGGAGTTCACCGATCGCAGCTACCGAGTATTCGCGTCTTCGCGCCGGGTGAAGTTCAAGGAGATGGAATACGCGATCCCCCGCGAACACGTCACCGAGACACTCCACGAAATCGACCGCTGGATGAAGAAGTCCGGAACTAACGTCGCGTTCCCCGTCGAAGTACGTTTTGCTGCCGCCGACGACCTCTGGCTCTCGACTGCTCACGGTCGCGACACCGCATACATCGCCGTACACCAGTACCACCGACGACCCGAAACCGAATACTTCGCCGCAGTGGAAGCCATCGCGCGCGCCGTCGACGGCCGGCCGCATTGGGGAAAAATGCACAACCGGACCGTCGACGACCTGCGTCCTACGTACGACCGACTCGACGACTTTGTCGCCGTGAGAGACAAGTACGACGCGAATCGTGTGTTCGACAACGAATACTTGCGTCAGGTACTCGGCGACTGACGGTCAGCGCCGCAGCAGTTCCGCTTTTCGTGCATCGCTCGCAAACGAGGCTTTGATCGAGTTCCGGGCGAGGGTTTCTCGCTCGGCCTCGGTCAGACCCAAGGCTCGGCCCAGTTCGGTGAAATTGTCGTCGACGTATCCCCCGAAGTAGGCCGGGTCGTCGGAGTTGACCGTGACGATCAAACCCATCTCGAGCATCGATCGAAGCGGATGATCCGACAGCGAATCGAACACCCGCAGACGAACGTTCGACAACGGGCAGACCGTCAGTGGAATCTCCTCGTCGACCAGACGCTCGATCAGGGCAGGATCCTCGAGTGCCCGGACTCCGTGGTCGATCCGCTCGGCGCCGAGAATGTCGAGTGCCTGCCAGATGTACTCGGGCGGTCCCTCTTCACCGGCGTGAGCGACAACGTGCAAACCCTCGGCACGCGCGCGGGCGAACACGTCCTCGAACAGTGACGGTGGGTTGCCTACCTCTGCGGAGTCGAGCCCGAGCCCGACGATCGGAGCCTGCAGGCGAATTATCTCGGAGAAGATCTCCTCGGCGTCCTTGACGGGCTGATCTCGGAGGATGGCGGCGATTGCCGCGCTGCTGAGCCCGAACTCGCGCTCGCTCGATGCCACCGCATCCATGATCCCGTCCAGGACCTCGGTCAGCGGAACACCGCGGACTACGTGCGCCTGTGGATTGAAGAAGAACTCGGCATGCGCGACGCCGGCCGCAGCCGCCCGGCGGAAGTACGCTCGTGTCAGGTCGGCAAAATCCTCCGCGGTGCGCAGGACGGCCATGTTGGCGAAGTAGAGATCGAGGAACGACTGCAAGTCGGTGAACTCGTACCTCGACTTCAGATCGTCGATGTCCTTGTACGGCAGATCCATTCGATTGCGCTCGGCAAGTCGGTAAATCTGTTCGGGCTCCAGAGAACCCTCTATGTGCATGTGCAGTTCTGCGACAGGTGTAGCCATGTCGGTGTTACCGCCCCTTCCAGACCGGGGCGCGCTTCTCGGCGAACGCCGTCGCACCCTCGCGTGCATCTTCGGATGCGAATACCGGCGCCATGACCTGCAACTGCTTCGCGAAAGCTTCATCGTCGGACCAACCGCCGGCCTTGACGATGATCTCCTTGGTGACCGCTACCGCGAGCGGTCCGTTGCGGGTGATTCGATCAGCCAGCTCCAGTGCGCCGTCGAGCGCCTTGCCCGGTTCGGTCAACGTGTTCACGAAGCCGTAGCGGTATGCCTCCTCGGCGGTGAAACTGTCGCCGGTCAGCGCCAGTTCCAGAGCCTTCTGGTACGGAATCCGCTTGGGCAGGCGCAACAATCCGCCGCCACCTGCAACCAGTCCTCGCTTGACCTCCGGGATACCGAACTTCGCTTCGGACGACGCCACCACCAGGTCGGTGGCAAGCACGAGTTCCGTGCCGCCTGCCAACGCGAAGCCCTCGACCGCCGAAATGATCGGCTTACGCGGTGGCCCTTCCGTGAATCCGAGACCGCGTCCCGGCACGAGGACGTTCTCGCCGGCCACGAATGCCTTCAGATCCATACCGGCACAGAAGTTTCCGCCGGCTCCTGTCAGCACGGCCAAGGACAGATCGTCGTCCGCATCGAGCTCTTCGACCGCGGCGGCCAACGCGTGACTGACCGCCGAGTTGATGGCGTTACGCGCCTCGGGCCGGTTGATGGTGATGATCAGTGTCCGCCCGCGCCGCTCGGTGAGAACCTCGTCCGCCATGATGTCCCTCTCGTTTGTCGACCACGCTCGCGTGACTACGCGACGTTGCGTTCGACAATACGGACGAAGCCATCGGGGTCGATCTGCGCGGTGTCGTGAGTGCAGAACCACCCCTGGGTGAACCTCGTCGAGGTCGCTTGCGGCGAGTTCCAATACCGACGCGTGACACTCGGTCCACGGCACAGCAACTCACCGAAACCACCTGGAGCATCCGGGCCGTACAACGCCACTTCCATTCCACCGAAAGCGATTCCGACGCTTCCGAGGTGGGTGGGCGCCGACTCGGTTGGCAGAATGAGACCAGCCCCACAGGTTTCGGTTTTACCCCACCCGATCACATGCCGAGCAGCCGGGAACAGGGTCAGCAGCTTGGATTCCTGTTCGGCCGTGATCGGCGACCCGCTGCAATCGATCCACTGCACCGACCTCGAACCGGAACGCGCCGCCGGCCCGAGCGTGAGCAACCGTGGCTCGAGCAAGTCCTCGGGCCGCCCGGTCACGATGTCGACGGTATGCACACTCTCACGCCAGAAGTCCCCGGCGAGGACCACCGTTCCACCGACCACCAACGTCGCGAGCACGTGCACGAACTGCCGTACCGACTTGAAGTCGTTGTCCACCAGCAGATTCCGCACACCTTCGACGCCGTAGTCACGCGAGTGCAGAATTCCGACGATGGCAGAAAGCACGTTCTCGTTGCTCAACTCGACGCCAAGCATCTCGCCCGAAGAATCCGCGGTGTACGCGAGGATCGCCATCTCGTCCGGGGCGGCGCCGTCGTCGATGAACGGAACACCGTGCGGGAGTTCCCCATCGAGCACCAACACCGAGCCACTGTCCGCGATGACGAAGTCCGCCGCGTCATCACTCAAGTGCACACCGACGGAGACCGGAACACCGCCGGCGAGGATGACGCCGAGGCACGCCTCCATCCACCTCACCCCAGCGGCGACACGAATGGCCACACGGTCACCGATCTCGACGCCCCGCGACTTCAGCCCTCCCGCGACCCGCGACGCCTCGGCCCACAGCTCCGCGAAGGTGACCTGCTCGCCGTCGACCTCCTCGACCGCGACGCGTGAGGAGAACCGATGGACGGCGATGTCCAGTAGTTCGGACAACGACGGGTCCAGTTGGCTGTACCGAAGCACCCCGTCACCGGCGCGGGTGACGCGGGCGTCGGCGAGGAGCTGATTCGAACACGGGTATTCCACAAGCGTCGACCGCATCAATACCTCCACGTCACTGACAACCCACCGGCCATTCGACTATATGACGTGGATCACAGTTCGTGGAGGTCTCTGGCGATAATCGTCGCAAACTTACTTTCCGGAGTAGACCGCTTTGCCCGGTCCGACGTCGAGGAAACTGCGGACAGCGCCGCGTAGGTCATCGGTGGCGAACAGCGCACCGGACACTCCGGGAGTCACCGAATCCGCATGAGCGATCCCGCCGGAACGCCAGGCCGCGACGATCTGCTTGGTGGCGTCGTGGGCTCGCGTGGGTCCGTCCGCCAGCCTGGTCGCCAGGGCACGCGCCGCAGCATCGACATCGTCGTGAACTGCATTGACGACGCCCCACGAGTGCAGGGTTACGGCGTCGTAGAGGTCGCCGGTCATGACCAACTCCCGAGCCCGTCCGGAACCGGCACGCTCGGCCAAACGCTGCGGTCCACCCATGGACGGCGTCAGTCCGACCACTGTCTCGACCAGTCCGAACTTCGCCTTGGGCGCCGCGAGGATGATGTCGCAGGCCAAGGAGATCTCGAATGCAGCAGTCAGCGTCAACCCGTGCGCCGCATAGATCACCGGGCACGGCAACGCCTCGAGCGGATGGCAGATCTGGGCGAACAGTTGGCGCCACAACTCCGCGCCCTGCTCCGGGTCGAGGCCGTCGAACACATGGACGTCGACGCCGGCCGAGTTGACCTTGCCCTCGGCGCGCAGAAGCACCGCGCGCGGTGGGTTTTCGGTCAGCGCCGCAACATCGGCGATGACCGCGTCGAACATGGCCTGATCGAACAGATTGAGTGGTCCGTGCGCGAACGTCAGGACAGCCACCTCGGCACCACCATCGGTGGTGAAGCGCTCGAGACGGGTGGGATGCGATTCGGGAGCAGTCATCCCGCCACACTGCCACATCGAACCGGCCTACGATCGTCGGGTGGACGGTCTGAGAAATGCGCTCGCGGACGTTGTGGGACACCGGTTCGTCGTCACCGACGCCGACGTGTTGACGACCCGTTCCACCGATCAGACAGGGCGGTACACGGGCCGTGCCTGCGCCCTGGTCCGACCGGCCGATACAGCCGAAATCGCTGCACTGCTGAACGTGTGCCGCTCCCGCGGTGTACCGGTCACCGTTCAGGGCGGGCGAACGGGCCTGGTCGCCGGCACGGTGCCAGAACACGACGACGTCCTGCTCTCCACCGAACGCCTCGCGGCGATCGGCGACGTCGATCTTGCCGCCGGGCGGATCACCGCCGGGGCGGGAGTGACACTCGCGCAGGTACATTCCGCGGCGGCCGCCGCCGGTTTGAAGTTCGGTGTCGACATAGCCTCGCGGGACACTGCGACGATCGGCGGCATGGTGTCCACCAATGCCGGTGGCCTGCACACGGTTCGATACGGGAACATGGCCGAACAGGTGCTCGGACTCGAGGTGGTACTCCCCGACGGAACAACGGTGCGCCGGTCACCGAAAGTGCTGTCGGACAACTCCGGATACAACCTGCCCGCGCTGTGGGTCGGTAGCGAAGGAACTCTAGGGGTGGTCACTTCCGTCGACCTGAAATTACGGAAGATACCAACCTACCGCGTGACGTCGCTGATCGGTTTCGACACACTCCAAGACGTCGTCGAGGCGGGGCGAGTGTTGCGCACTCTCGACGGCGTCGACGCACTCGAATTGTTGGACGGGCGCGGTCTCGAACTGGCCGCACGCCATTTGAAAGCCGCGGTTCCGACAGGGCGACCGTGGTACCTCCTCGCCGAGGTGTCCGCGGCCCACGATCCGCTGGAAGACCTGGCCGAGCTGCTCGAACGCATCGGCCCACCGCAGACCCCGGCCGTGGCGGTCGACGCCCCCGGCTCGACGCGCTTGTGGGCGGCCCGCGAATGCTTCGCCGAGGTGGTCGGATTGTTCGGTCCCCCACTGAAATTCGACGCGGCGCTACCGCTGGACTCGCTTGCCACCTTCACCGAGGACGCAACGGCGGTGATCGCGAGCCGAGCGCCCGAGGCAATTCCGATCCTGTTCGGACACGTCGCCGAGGGAAACATCCACCTCAACGTCCTGAACTGTCCGAACGCCGACACCGTGTATCGCAGTGTCCTCGAACTGGTTCGCGATCACGGCGGAAACGTCAGTTCCGAGCACGGGGTGGGCTCGCTCAAACGCAACTATCTGGACCTGGCCCTCTCGGCGCAGGACATAGCCACGATGTGGGCGATCAAGCGAGCCCTTGACCCGAGCGACTATCTCAATCGCGCAGTGATGTTTCCCGACGCGCTTCGGCACTGACGGCCATCGCGTCGTCGTGCGCGTCCCCGCGTAAAGGCCGGGCGAAGCACACCGACGCGACGAAACCGATGAGCAGCACACCCGCAGGTAGCCAGATCGACTCCGACATCGCCGTGCTGAACGGTTCACGGACGAACTCTGGGAGGTGACCCACGCCGGCTTCCGAACTGCCGCCGGTCAGTCCCTGAGCCGCCAATCGCGCGGTGATCAGAGCGCCGATCGCAGCGCTGCCGAGAACCGCACCCACCTGCCGGGTGGTGTTGTAGACGCCGGCGCCCGCGCCCGCCTGCATCGGAGGCAGGTTGTGTGTGGCGGTGGCCGCGAGCGGAGACCAGATGCACGCGTTGGCGAAGCCGATCAGGCCGATCGGCAGGAGCAGTTCCCAGATCGCGACGTCGGGAGACATCACCAGTGCCAGCCAACCCAAGGCGACGGCGAACAGCAAGAAGCCGGTGCCGGCGATGTAGCGCGGATGTGTCTTGTCGACGAGCTTGCCGATGATCGGGGCGAAGATACCGGTCAGCACTGCCATCGGAACGAGCAGCAACGCCGACTGCGTCGGGGAGAGGCCACGAACTGCCTGTGTGTAGAACATCAGCGGAAGGACCATCGACGTGATCGCAAAGCCCATCGCGGTGATGGCGACATTGGCGAGTGAGAAGTTGCGATCCTTGAAGAGCTCCAAGGGAAGCAAGGGTTCGTTCTTGTTGCGCGACTGGTAGAACACGAACACCGCGAGCAACACCACACCGGCGCCGATCAGGCTCCAGACGAATCCGTTCCAGTCGTACGAACTGCCTTCCTGGATTCCGAACACCAGAAGGAACATGCCTGCGGCACTGAGAATCACGCCGGGGATGTCGAACTTGTGCTCGCTGGTCGGCAACGACGGAACGAGCTTCCACGCGAGCAGGAAGGCGATGACACCAACCGGGACGTTGACGATGAAGATCCATTCCCAGCCGAGATTGTCCACCAGGACGCCACCGGCAAGCGGACCCACCAGGGTGGCAACACCGGCAACGGCGCCCCACAGACCCATTGCGGCGCCACGCTTGTTCGGCGCGAACGTGCGTGTGATGACGGCCATCGTCTGAGGCGTCATCATTGCAGCACCAAGACCCTGGAAAGCCCTTGCGACGATGAGCATCTCGACGCTGCCGGACAGACCACACCACAGTGATGCGCCGGTGAACAGTACGAGGCCGATCATGTACAGGTTCTTCGGACCGAACCTGTCACCGAGTCGGCCCGTGACGAGCAGCGGCACCGCGTACGCCAGCAGGTACGCGCTGGTGACCCAGACGACCTTGTTGATGTCGGTGCCGAGGTCCTCCATGATCGCGGGGTTGGCGACAGCGACGATGGTGCTGTCCACCAGAATCATGAAGAACCCGATACACAGCGCCCACAGCGCGTGCCAGGGATTGACCTGCTTTTCCATCTTCAGTCCTTAGGTAGTGCGGACGAGCCTGCGGAGCCGGCCAGCCGGTCGAGAAGTTCTTGTGAGAGCCAGGGCATTTCGCCGCTCTCGATGTCTGTCACCAACGCGCCGATCCACTCTCTTTCGGCGACGGTCAGTGCGTGGGCGTAGTCCGCGCCCACCGTGAAGATTCGTGGTTTCTCCGCGGCCTTCACCGCTTCGTAGTCCACCTCGAATTTCGCAATCGTCTTGTCGAGGTGCGCGAGACGGATCCGAAGCATCTGACACGCAGTCGATGCGGAGAGGTTGTGCATCTCGGCAAGCGCGAGTGGCAACCGCGGATACTCCCGCACCGGAACCGCCAACATCTCGCGTAGTTGATGTTCGAGGGCATCACGGCCGCGGGCAGTGATCTCGTACGTCGTCCGCTCCGGGCGGTTGCCCTCACGATCGGTCCCGATCGAAGCCAGAAGTTCCTGCTTCTCCAACCGGGAAACCGTGTGATAGAGCGATCCCGGCTTGATTTTCACCAGCTGATCGCCCCGCCGCACCGAGGCGAGTTGGTACATCTCGTACGGGTGCATCGAACGCTCGGACAGCAGGCCCAGCACGGTGATTCCCAAAGGCGTCAGTGACACGTCACCCATGAGTCCCCCTCCCTGACAAGCCGTAGTTGACTGACGAGCCGCAATTGACCATTTCTTGACTATTCCACCCGAAATAGTCCACATGGAATATACGACCTCTGTCCGTCTCGATCAACCCGTTCGAATCGGACTAGCCTGTAGCGAGTGGACGATCATCACCTCGACATCATCCGACTTGCCTGGGCGCGTGAGCTGGGACTCGGCGACTCGGCACTGCGTCCGGCGCACACGGCCCGGGTCGTCGGCGACGACATCCACGTTCTCGATCTGGCAGGCTCCGGTGCGATCGTCGGGCCACAGTGGTTCATCGAGCGCACAGAGGGCATCTCCGTCGACGCACTACTGCAACCGACACGCCTCCTCGAGATCGCCGGCGATCACGGCGGGCGAATCACCGGTCCCGTCGATCTCGCTTTCCTCGGCGACTACACGGACGCGCCACCCGACGAGCAACTGCTGATTTCCCACGAGGTCGACGCCGCCCTCGCCGTCGCTGCGCTGTGCCCACCCGACGACAGCACCACGGCCGACCTCGAGAACCGGACGCGGTGGTTCACCGCCGTCACCGATTCCACCGAGGTGCTCGGATGCGCGGCGTACTCCGAATTTCAGGGATTCGTGGCAGATCTCACGACCCTGACTGCTCCTGCACATCGCCGTCACGGAATCGGCTGTGCAGTAACGCTTCTCGCCGCGGAGGACGCTCTCGATTCCGGGTTGATCCCGCAGTTACGCACGAGTCGCGGCAGCGCGATCGCCGCGACGCTTCCACGTAAAGCCAAATTCGACGTTCTGGGGGCATACGCTCGGGTACACGTGCACCTGCCCAGTTGACACTCGAAATGACACTCGAACGAGAGGGACCGCAGATGAGTACGGAAGACGGCGCGAGCGAACCGACATTCGTCGAAGAGGGTCGTGAATTCAAACGCGACACCAACTACATCCCGACCCGGATCACCGAGGACGGTCGCGACGGTTACCCCGTCGAACCGGGGCGATACCGGTTGATCGTGGCACGTGCCTGCCCGTGGGCAAACCGCGCCATCATCGTCCGCCGTCTGCTCGGCCTCGAAGACGTACTGTCGATGGGCATCTGCGGTCCGGTTCACGACAAGCGAAGCTGGACTTTCGATCTCGACCCGGGCGGCGTCGATCCCGTACTGAAGATCCCGCGACTACAGGACGCGTACTTCGCCCGAGATCCCGAATACCCCAGGGGAATCACGGTGCCCGCCATGGTGGAGATCGCGACGGGCAAGGTGGTCACGAACGACTACCCACAGATCACCCTCGACTTCTCGACGCAATGGAAGAAGTACCACCGCGAAGGCGCACCGGATCTGTACCCGGAGCCTCTGCGAAACGAAATCGACGAAGTGGCCGAGTACGTGTTCCGCGACGTCAACAACGGCGTCTACCGCTGCGGTTTCGCCGGTTCACAGGAGGCGTACGACGAGGCATACGACAAGCTGTTCGCCCGCCTCGACTGGCTCACCGAACGTCTTGCCCGGCAACGCTTCCTGGTGGGAGACACCATCACCGAGGCCGATGTGCGCCTGTTTACCACGCTGGCGCGATTCGATCCCGTCTATCACGGCCACTTCAAGTGCAACAGAAGCAAACTCAGCGAGATGCCGGTGCTGTGGGACTACGCACGCGATCTGTTCCAGACTCCCGGATTCGGTGACACCATCGACTTCACACAGATCAAAGCGCACTACTACATCGTGCATTCCGAGATCAATCCCTCCGGAATCGTGCCCAAGGGACCGGAATTGACGCACTGGCTCGAACCGCACGGCCGCGAACAGTTGGGTGGCCGACCGTTCGGGGACGGCACACCGCCTCACCCGCCCATCCGGTCGGAAGTGGTTCCAGCAGAGCACTGGGCCACCAGATAGGTCGCGGCGGCTACTCCCCTGCGTACGTGCCGAAACTCCAGTACACACCTTCGGGATCACGGCAGGTGAACCCTCGCGAACCGTAGTCCTCGTCGCGCAATCCCTGCGTGATCGTGGCGCCCGCCGCGACAGCGCGTTCGTGGAGTGCATCAGCTGCGTCCGCGTCGTCCACGACGATGTACACCGAACCGATTCCAGGCGGCAGGCCGGCGATCGCCGAATCGGTGCGCGGCGAACCCAGCATGATGCCGCCACCGCCCGGCCAGTCGAGTTGGGCGTGGTCCACCACGTCTCCCTCGCCGTAGACGACCTTCTCCACGAAACCGAAGGTGCTCACCAGAAAGTGGATTGCAGCCCGGGCGTCGAGGTAGCGCAGTGTCGGCCAGATGGTCGTCGAACGAGATTCCGAAGTGGCGGTCATAACACTCGAACTCCTGCCTGGGAAAACTCACGAAGAAAACCGAGTCTCGTACGAGCCTATGGCCCCTGCGATCACCGCCGCTACCGAAAACTTCACCTATTCTCGAGATACGGTCCACCTCGCTTCAGAGGAGGACAACTGTGGAGGGGCAGCAATGAGCAAGTCGACGAACAACGACAGCGGGCGTATCGAGAAGGTCCTCGTTTCCGTTCTCGACAACGGAAGCCGCCTGCAAGCGCCCGCAGTGGCCAAATACGTCAACCACGTCCGTAAAGCGCACCCCGACGAGTCACCTGCTCAGATCGTCGAGCGGATGGAAAAGATGTTCATTCTCGCCGTGACCGGAAGCGGCAGCGCCGTCGGTGCCACGGCCGCGGTGCCGGGCGTCGGAACAGTCGCGTCCATCGCTGCAGTCGGTGCGGAATCGGCTTTCTTCCTCGAAGCGTCGGCGCTGCTCACATTGGCAATCGCGTCTGTGCACGGAATCTCCGTGCAGGATCATCAGCAACGACGTGCCCTGGTACTGGCAGTCGCACTCGGCGAATCCGGCATGGAGATCGTCCAGAAGGCCACCGGGATCACGGCCAAGAACTGGGGAACGGCAATCACGAGCAAGATTCCCGGACCCACGATGAGGGGAATGAACAGCACCCTCGTGCGGAAATTCGTGACCAAGTACGCCGCCAAGCGCAGCGCACTGATCCTCGGCAAGCTCGTTCCCGCCGGAATCGGTGCGGTCATCGGCGGTGCGGGTAACCGTGCCATCGGCAAGGGCGTCGTCAAGAATGCGCGCGAAGCCTTCGGACCGGCACCGGCCAGGTGGACCGATCACCTGATCGTGATGCCTGCCGACGATGCCGCAGTGCTTCCCCAGACGGAGACACGCCGGGCCATCCGCAGATAGCCGTCCGGGCCGTAGGCTCGCATCACGTATTCGCCGCCGACCCGGGAGCAGCATTGACGAACACCGCAATGGGATCCTTCTCTGCCCCCATCGAGATTCGTGGGTTGACGAAGACGTTCAAGGCGGCGCGCGCGGTCAACGACCTGAGCTTCGACGTTCAGGCGGGCTCGATCACCGGGTTTCTCGGCCCGAACGGTTCGGGCAAGACGACCACGTTGCGGATGCTCCTCGGACTGGTGTCACCGACGTCGGGATCGGCCACGATCAACGGCACTCCGATGCGTTTGCTGCCCAACCCGGCCCGGACCGTCGGCGCAGTACTCGACGTCGGCAGTCTCCATCCGAAACGAACGGCGCTCGGACACCTCGAGATTTACGCGGCCGCTATCGGCATGCCGACTCAGCGCGCAGCGCAGGTTCTGGACATGGTCGGTCTGAGTTCGGTCGGAGCCCACAAGACCGGCACCTTCTCACTCGGGATGCGCCAACGCCTGATCCTTGCCACCGCGATGCTCGGTGATCCCGAGATCCTCGTCCTCGACGAACCCGCGAACGGACTCGACCCCGAAGGCATGGCGTGGCTACGTCAGTTCCTGCAGACCTTCGCCGGTTCCGGCCGAACCGTACTGATCTCGAGTCACGCGCTTCGTGAAGTGGAAGCGACCGTCGACAGCGTGGTCATCGTCAGCGCCGGCTCACTCGTCTACCAAGGGACCATGGACGAACTTCGCCGCTCCCAGCGCAGTCGACTGCTCGTCTCGTGTTCCAACCCAGCGCTCCTCGCCACGGCCTTGGCCGCTCGCGGAATCATCGACGCCCAGATCACCCAGGACGGACGGCTCGCCGTGGGCGGCACCGACACGTCGGTGCTCCCACCGGTGGCATCCGCCGCCGGTGTCACGATCTTCGGTGTCGCGACCGAAGGCGCAGATCTCGAGCAACTGTTCCTCGCGATGACAACACCGCAGTACGCGGTTCCCCAGGTCGGATACCACCGCCCACCCGGTCCCGGTTCCGGACCGGGCTATTACGGCCCTGCCGCATACGGACCTTCCGGAGGACACAGATGACCACGCTCGTGCGCGCGGAGACACTCAAAGTTCTCACCCTGCGCTACTGGTGGGCACTGGCCATCGCACCGGTCGTCGTGGCCGTGCTGATTGCTGCCTCGACTCGGACGTTCGTCGAAGTTGTGGCCGATTCGGCCGACACCACTTTCGACGTCGATGTCGTGTCCACCGGCGTCAGCCTCGGTGTCTCCAACACGCTTGTCCTGGTGTTCGCGGCCGTCTTCGGAGCACTCACCGCCGGATCCGAATTCGGCTACAAGACTCTCACCACAACGTTCCTCACAGCTCGCGGCCGCGACGGAGTTCTCGGCGCAAAACTTGCCGTCGTCGCGGTATTCGCCGTCGGCTACGCACTGGCGGTCGAAGTAGTCAGCATCGGCGCGATGTTGCTCTTCGGCCGGGACTTCAGTTTCACCACCGATCTCTTCGCCATCTGCGCCGCAGGCATTCTGGCGTGCGCGCTGTGGGCACTACTCGGCGCCGGGGTGGCCCTGCTCACCGGTTCGTCGATGGCCGGTGCCCTCTCGGTCATCCTGTGGTTCGTCTTCGGTGAATGGATCGTTCGCGCCGTGCTGCTCGCGATGGATCTCGGTGGGATCGGGGCCGCGCTTCCGGTGTCGGCAACGATCGGCACGATCGTCAATGCGGCACCGTCGATCGACGTCGACGCGTTTGCGTCCTGGCCGAGCGGCCCGATGATGCTGGCCGCTTGGGTAGTTCTGTTCTGCGGGCTCGGTTGGCTACGGACCAGGACCCGCGACATCACCTGAAAAAGCTGTCTGGGGCCGGGTCTACCGTGGATCTCGATGAACACGATCAACACGGACAGTCCGGTAGCTGGAGAGGTGGATCGAGCTCCGGGCTGGATCCGCCGCTTGGCCCACGCATGCTGGTTGCACCGAAGAGTTGCGATCGGCGCGCTACTCGTTACGGTCATCGCCTCTGCGATCGACATCTCGTTTCCTCTCCTGACCCGCTATGCGCTCGACGCCGCAAGCCAGGAGAACCCGGGCAAGGTGATCGGGTTCGTCGCGTTGGCGATCGCGTTACTCGCGATCGTCCGCTTCGCGTGCCAGTACGGCCGACGGATGCTTGCCGGCCGACTCTCGCTCGACGTTCAACACGACTTGCGGCTCGCCCTGCTCGGTTCGCTGCAACGCCTCGACGGACGAGGGCAGGATCAGATCCGCACAGGCCAGGTGGTCTCCCGGTCCATCACGGATCTGCAGCTCGTCCAGGGTTTGCTCGCGATGGTGCCGATGTCCGCGGGAGCGCTCCTGCAATTCGTGCTGGCGATCGGCATCATGGCGTGGCTCTCGCCGCTGTTGACTCTCGTCGCTGTCGCCGTCATCCCAGCAGTAGGGCTGGTGGTGTTCCTGATGCGACCGATGCTCTTCGCCGCAACATGGTCCGCGCAGCAGCGTGCCGCCGACCTCGCCCAACACGTCGAGGAAACCGTCACCGGCGTTCGCGTCGTCAAGGGATTCGGGCAGGAACAACGAGCCGTCGACCAGCTGGAGGAACATAGCCGCACGCTGTACTCCGAGCGCCTTCGCGCCGCGTGGTTGAACGCGAAATTCGCGCCAACCATGGCCGCCTTGCCCCAGCTCGGGCAGGTGGGAGTGATCGCTCTCGGCGGGTATCTCGCACTGCACGACAAGATCACCGTGGGAACGTTTCTCGCGTTCGCCACCTACATCGTGACGATGACCGGAGTCACCCGAACTCTGTCGTCGGTCATCGTCATGGCGCAGCTGGCGCGCGCCGCTGTAGAGCGTGTCTACGACGTCATCAACGCTCAGCCGGACATCGCCGATCCAGACCATCCGGTGGACCTGCCCGACGGTCCTCTCGGAGTCACCTTCGACGACGTGGCATTCGGATTCGACACCGAACGCGACGTCCTGACCGGGCTGAACCTCCGCATAGAACCGGGCGAGACCGTCGCCGTCGTGGGTCCGGCCGCGTCGGGCAAGACCGCGTTGTCCTTGCTTCTCCCGCGGTTCTACGCACCGACTTCGGGTGCGGTGACAGTCGATACCGCCGGCGAGACGTTCCCCATCGGCGAACTGCGCAGTGAGCAGCTTCGTGCCGCCGTCAGCCTCGTCTTCGACGAACCGTTCCTGTTCTCGGACACCATTGCCGCCAACATCGCACTTGGCCGCGAGGACGCCTCCGACGAGGACATCCGCGACGCAGCAGCACTGGCACAGGCAGATTCGTTCATCGAGGCACTCCCGGACGGATACGACACCGTTGTCGGTGAACGAGGTCTGACGCTGTCGGGCGGCCAGCGTCAGCGCATCGCACTTGCCAGGGCACTGCTCGTCGACCCACGGATCCTGGTCCTCGACGACGCGACCTCCGCAGTCGATGCGGCTACCGAAGCCGCGATCTTCGACGCGTTCCGGGCCAGACGGCGCCAGACCACGCTCATCCTCGCTCACCGGCGGTCCACCCTGACGCTCGCAGACCGGGTCGCGGTTCTCGACGGCGGACGGATCATCGACTCCGGAACCGTGGACGAACTGGAAGCGCGATGTCCGCTCTTTCGTGCCCTGTTCTCCTCGCCGCCGGAACTACCGGCCGAACTCGACGACGTCGACTCCGATGCTTTCGGACGTGACCGCAGCGAGCCGACAACCGAGCAGTTGTGGCCGCAGGCACCGGAATCCGAAGCCGACAGCACAGCCGCTACGACGCAGGGTGCGGGCGGACCGATGGCCGGAGCGCTCAGCGGAATCGCGGTGACGCCGTCCCTGCGGGCAGCAGTCGACGCTCTCCCACCCGCACGCGAAGACCCCGGAATCGCTCCTGAGAGCCTGCGCGAATCGAATCCACAGTTCTCACTCCGACAGATCTTGACGCCGGTCCGCTGGGTTCTACTGGCGGTTGTCGTGTGCCTTGCGCTGGACTCCGCAGCGGCGATCGCATTTCCCTCCCTCGTCAGATACGCGATCGACCACGGAGTCGTGACCGCGGACAGCAGCACGCTCTGGATAGCGACGGCATTCGGCGCGCTCCTGGTCGCCGCGGACTGGGTCGTCGTCGCGGTCATGACGGTGCTCACCGCCCGGGCCGGCGAACGCGTGTTGTTCGGGCTCCGCGTACGCAGCTATGCACACCTGCAGCGCCTGGGCCTGGACTACTACGAACGTGAATTGTCCGGGCGCATCATGACGCGCATGACCACCGACGTCGACGCGCTGTCGTCGTTCATCCAAACCGGCATGTCGACGGCGATCGTGAGCGTTCTGACCGTCGGCGGAATTTCGATCGCACTCCTGGCGACCGACGTGACGCTCGGACTGGTGGCGCTGGCCGTCATCCCACCGCTCGTGGTTGCGACCGTGATCTTCCGCAAGATCTCCTCGGTTGCCTACAGCCAGTCCCGCGAACGGATCTCGCTCGTCAATGCCGACTTCCAGGAGAACATCGCCGGTCTGCGAGCGGCTCAGGCCTACCGCCGCGAAGAAGGTGCGGCGCGTAGGTTCGCAGAACGCTCCGAAAGCTACCGCCGATCGCGGATGCGGTCGCAGCGAGCCATTTCGATCTACTTCCCGTTCATCTCGTTCCTGTCCGACCTCGCGTTGGCCGCAGTGGTGTTCGTCGGCGCGCACCAGATCGCCAACGGGTCGACGTCACCCGGCGTACTGATCGCTTTCGTGCTCTACCTCGGCCTGCTGTTCGGACCGATTCAGCAACTCTCACAAGTGTTCGATGGTTACCAACAGGCAAACGTCGGATTGCAACGAATCGGTGACCTTCTGCGTACTCGGAGTTCGATCGAAACAGCCGACAGCGAGGATCTGATCGCGATCTCCGGACGGCTCGACGGCGCCGTCCATCTCGACGGGGTCGGGTTCCGGTACTCGGGTGCGGACGTCGACGCCCTCTCCGATTTCGATCTGCAGATTCCGCCGGGCACGACGGTTGCCCTCGTCGGCAGAACTGGTGCCGGGAAGTCGACGGTGGTGAAGTTGCTCGCCCGCTTCTACGACCCGACGTCCGGATCCGTCGACGTGGACGGAACCGACATCCGGAACTTCCACCTCTCGCAGTACCGACGTCGCCTCGGCGTGGTCCCGCAAGAGGCGCATCTGTTCACCGGCACGGTCGCCGACAACATCGCGTACGGGAGGCCGTCGGCGTCGCACGCGGAGATCGAGGAAGCGGCGCGTTCCGTCGGCGCACTGAATTCGATAGCCGACATGCGTGGAGGCATGAATCATCCCGTCGGCGAGCGCGGTCAGGGGCTCTCGGCAGGCCAACGCCAACTGATCGCATTGGCCCGTGCCGAACTGGTCGACCCGGACCTTCTGCTCCTCGACGAGGCGACCGCGACGCTCGATCCCGCGACCGAACGAATGGTGCTCGAAGCAAGTCGGTCGGTCACCCGGAAACGGACTTCCGTCGTCGTAGCTCACCGCCTCGCGACAGCTGCCCGAGCGGACCTCGTTGTCGTAGTTGACCGGGGACGTATCGTTGAATACGGCCCGCACGATGTTCTGCGGTATGCCGGTGGTCACTACTCGGGACTCTGGGATGCATCGCAGGCGCGTGAGGGGAATAATCTGACGTCGAGAACTGTCATCGAAGGCAACCCCGTCGCGTGACAGTCGGCACGGATTTGTACCGCCGAGAGGTAGTGCGCGATCGCAAGATCACGGACTTCCGTGAGACAGCTCACAAATTGTGTGCCGCACAATTGCTCGTCACACGCTCGGGCTAATCTCATATATATAGGCGCTCTGATCGGGTACCGAAATAGAAACGAGGCGAACACCTGCCGTGAGCAGCAGTTCTACATCCCAATTCGGACAGAACCAGTGGCTGGTTGACGAGATGTACCAACGCTTCCAGGACGATCCGTCGTCCGTGGATCCCAGTTGGCACGAATTCTTGACCGATTACTCGCCGGACTCGGCGAACACGGGAGGTGGAAACGGGACTGCCTCGAACGGCAACGCGGCTGCACCCGCCGCTGTTGTAGCTCCGCCTGCTGCTCCCAAGGCCACGCCTCCCGCCCCCAAGACCGCACCTCCTGCGCCGCCTGCCAAGGCTGCCGCACCGGCCCCCGCGAAGACGGCAGCGCCCGCCGCGAAGGCCGCCCCGGCCAAGCCTGCAGCAGCCAAGCCTGCGGCCGCTCCCGCGAAGCCCGCTCCCGCCGGCGGAGCCGAGGAAACCAAGGTTCTCCGCGGCGCCGCAGCAGCAGTCGTCAAGAACATGTCGCTCTCGCTCGAGATTCCGACAGCAACCAGCGTGCGTGCCATCCCCGCGAAGCTGATGTTCGACAACCGCATCGTCATCAACAACCACCTCGCGCGTACCCGCGGCGGCAAGATCTCGTTCACCCACCTCCTGGGTTACGCGATCGTCCAGGCAGTCAACGCGTTCCCCAACATGAACCGGCACTTCGCCGAAATCGACGGCAAGCCGAACGCGGTCACCCCCGAGCACACCAATCTCGGACTCGCGATCGACCTTCCCGGCAAGGACGGCAACCGCTCACTGGTTGTTGCCGCCATCCGGAACACCGAGTCGATGAACTTCGTCCAGTTCCACGCGGCGTACGAGGACATCGTCCGACGCGCCCGTGAAGGCAAGCTCACCGGCGAAGACTTCACCGGCGTCACCATTTCGCTGACCAACCCGGGCGGCATCGGCACGGTTCACTCCGTTCCTCGCCTGATGAAGGGCCAGGGCGCCATCATCGGTGCCGGCGCGATGGAATACCCCGCCGAGTTCCAGGGCGCCAGCGACGAGAAGCTGGCCGAGATGGGCGTCGGCAAGTTGATGACTCTCACCTCGACCTACGATCACCGCATCATCCAGGGTGCCGAGTCGGGCGATTTCCTGCGCACGATCCACAACCTGCTGATCAGCGACGAGTTCTACGACGAGATCTTCCACGCGCTCGGCAACCCGTACGAGCCGGTGCGTTGGCGCAAGGACGTGCCGGAAGGCGCTGTCGACAAGAACACCCGTGTTCTCGAACTGATCGCTGCATACCGTGACCGCGGCCACCTCATGGCCGACACGGACCCGTTGCAGTTCGTCAAGGACAAGTTCCACAGCCACCCCGACCTCGACGTCATCAGCCACGGCCTGACGTTGTGGGATCTGGACCGCGAGTTCAAGGTCGGCGGCTTCCACGGCCAAGAGAAGATGAAGCTGCGCGACGTGTTGAGCGTGCTGCGCGACGCGTACTGCCGCCACGTCGGCGTCGAGTACACGCACATCCTCGAGACGGATCAGCGTCAGTGGATCCAGGACCGCGTCGAGGGCCATCACGCCAAGCCTTCGGTCGCTCAGCAGAAGTACATCCTGAGCAAGCTCAACGCCGCCGAGGCCTTCGAGACGTTCCTGCAGACCAAGTACGTCGGCCAGAAGCGCTTCTCGCTCGAAGGCGCCGAAGCCGTCATCCCGATGATGGACGCCGTGATCGACCAGGCCGCCGAGCACCAGCTCGACGAGGTCGTCATCGGAATGCCGCACCGTGGCCGTCTCAACGTGCTTGCCAACATCGTCGGCAAGCCGTACTCCAAGATCTTCACGGAGTTCGAGGGCAACATGAACCCGGCAGCCGCTCACGGCTCCGGCGACGTGAAGTACCACCTGGGCGCCAGCGGAACGTACATCCAGATGTTCGGTGACAACGACATCGCTGTCTCCTTGACCGCCAACCCGTCTCACCTCGAGGCCGTCGACCCGGTTCTCGAAGGCCTGGTCCGCGCAAAGCAGGACATCCTCGACAAGGGCGAAGAAGGCTTCACCGTCCTGCCGCTCATGCTGCATGGTGACGCTGCATTCGCCGGTCAGGGCGTTGTCGCCGAGACGCTGAACCTCTCGCTGCTTCGCGGCTACCGCACCGGCGGCACCGTACACATCGTCGTGAACAACCAGGTCGGCTTCACCACCGCTCCGGAACATTCACGCTCGTCCGAGTACTGCACCGACGTCGCGAAGATGATCGCCGCACCGGTCTTCCACGTCAACGGCGACGACCCCGAGGCGTGCGTCTGGGTTGCTCAGCTGGCCGTCGACTTCCGTGAGAAGTTCGGCAAGGACGTCGTCATCGACCTCATCTGCTACCGCCGCCGCGGTCACAACGAGGGCGACGATCCGTCGATGACCCAGCCGGCGATGTACGACGTCATCGACACCAAGCGCAGCGTTCGTAAGAGCTACACCGAGTCCCTCATCGGCCGCGGTGACATCTCGCTCAAGGAAGCCGAAGACGCACTTCGCGACTACCAGGGCCAGCTCGAACGGGTCTTCAACGAGGTCCGTGAACTCGAGAAGTTCCAGCCCGAACCGTCCGAGTCCGTCGAACTCGACCAGACTCCCCCGGCTCGCCTGACCACGGCTGTCGCTCCCGAGGTTCTCGAGCGCATCGGTGATGCGTTCGTCAACGTCCCCGACGGCTTCACCGTTCACCCGCGCGTCAAGCCGGTTGCCGAGAAGCGCCGCGAGATGGCCCGTGAGGGACATGTCGACTGGGCGTTCGCAGAATTGCTCGCGTTCGGCTCGTTGGCCGAGCAGGGTGCCTTGATCCGCCTCGCCGGTCAGGACTCCAAGCGTGGAACGTTCACGCAGCGTCACTCGGTCCTCATCGACCGCAAGACCGGCAACGAGTACAGCCCGATCGCCAAGATCGCTGCCGACGCCGAAAACGGCGGCAAGTTCATGGTCTACGACTCCGCACTCACCGAGTACGCAGGTCTGGGCTTCGAGTACGGATACTCGGTGGGTAACCCCGACGCTCTGGTCCTGTGGGAAGCGCAGTTCGGTGACTTCGTCAACGGCGCGCAGACCATCATCGACGAGTTCATCTCTTCGGGTGAGGCCAAGTGGGGTCAGCTCTCCGACGTCGTGCTGCTCCTGCCACACGGTCACGAGGGTCAGGGTCCGGACCACACCTCCGGTCGCATCGAGCGTTTCCTTCAGCTGTGTGCAGAAGGCTCGATGACCGTCGCGGTTCCGTCGACTCCGGCCAGCTACTTCCACCTGCTGCGTCGCCATCACCTCGACGGCATCCGCCGTCCGCTGGTGGTCTTCACGCCCAAGTCGATGCTGCGTAACAAGGCTGCAGTCAGCAACGTCGAGGACTTCACGACGGGCAAGTTCCGTTCCGTCTTCGAGGAGCCTGCATTCGAGAGCGGCGAAAGCGCCCGCGAATCGGTCAAGCGGGTTCTGCTGGTCAGCGGCAAGCTGTACTGGGAGCTTCTGGCGAAGAAGCACAAGGACGAGCGTGACGACATCGCAATCGTGCGCATGGAGCAGCTCTACCCCGTGCCGAAGCGTCGTCTCAAGGAGACCCTGGACCGTTACCCGAATGCGGATCAGTTCCGTTGGGTTCAGGAAGAGCCCGCAAACCAGGGTGCGTGGCCGTTCCTCGGACTGGCTCTGCCGGATCTTCTGCCGGAGACCTTGACCGGCATCAAGCGCATCTCGCGTCGTCCGATGTCCGCTCCCTCTTCGGGATCGAGCAAGGTGCACGCGGTGGAGCAGCAGGAGATCTTGGACGAGGCGTTCCTGCCGACCAACTGAGCAGTGGCGTTCCTGCCGACCAACTGAGCAGTGGCGTTCCTGCCGACCAAGTAAGCAGTGGCAGTACCCAAAGGCCGGGCCCCACATTCCGCAAGGAGTGTGGGGCCCGGCCTTTCTGCGTTCACGTCAATTCGATTGCAGCAGACCCAGATCCGGCCCGGCATCGAAGCCGACGGCGGCCAGTGCCAACGCGGGCAACGACTGAACCGTCAGGTCGATCAGTTCCTCGCGGGTGATGGCGGGCGCGCGGAGCCAACTGATGGTGGCTTCCTCGACAAACGCGATCCAACCTCGAACGGCCAACTCCACCTGAGGCGTTCGAGTCAGGCCGATCTTGGGGAGCTGATCGAGGGTTCTCTTGGCCATGATGTCGCGAGTCTGCTCGAACACCTCACGCATCTGCGGATCCCCGCTGGCGGTCCCCCGGAGCAGCGAGACGTAGGTATTGCGGTTCTCGGTCACGTAGTCGACGTACGACGCCAGCACCGATCGGAGGGTGAGCATCGGATCGTCCGACTCGCTCGGCTCCGTGCGCTGGAGCATCTGTTCACTGCTGTGTCGGACGATGGCGAGATGGAACTCGCTTTTCGACGCGAAGTAGTGGAACAGAAGCCCACGCGACACCCCCGCTTGATCGGCGATGTCCTCGACGGAAATCTGCTCGAGCGGCCGTTCGGCCAGCATGCGCGCCCCGAGGTCGATGAGTTGCGCTCGGCGTTGCGCAGGGTCGAGCCGCGTTCGCTTTACTGCGTCCATGCCCAATAGACTACTGAATATCCGTCAATAAGCTATTGACCGTGACTCAATAAAGGCATATCGTTCCCTACATGAGTCTTCCAGTTACAGATACCTCAGCACCTGCCGCGGATACTCGCCACGTCGGCACACTGATCATCGGCAGCGGTTTCGCCGGTCTCGGTGCGGCGATCAAACTGGCACAGGCCGGCATCACCGACTATGTTGTTCTCGAGCGCGGCAACGACGTCGGTGGAACCTGGCGTGACAACAGCTACCCGGGCGCCGCGTGTGACGTGCCGTCGCATTTGTACTCGTACTCTTTTGCACTCAATCCGGAGTGGACGCGCTCCTTCTCCACCCAGCCCGAGATCTACAAGTACATCCAGTCGGTGGCCAACCGCCACAAGGTGCTCGACAAGCACATCTTCGACTGCGACGTTCTCTCAACCCGATGGGACGAGTCGTCGGCTCAGTGGCACGTCAGCACCAACAAGGGTGAATTCGTCGCAAAGATCGTCGTCTCGGCCGTCGGCGCACTGTGTGAGCCTTCACTTCCGGACATCAAGGGCATCGACGGATTCAAGGGCGAGATCTTCCACTCCTCGCGCTGGAACCACGATGCCGATCTGACGGGCAAGCGCGTGGCCGTCATCGGAACCGGCGCCTCCGCCATCCAGATCGTGCCCGCTATCGGCAAGAAGGTCTCACACCTCGACGTGTACCAGCGCACGGCGCCGTGGATCCTGCCCCGCGCAGACCGCGAGTACACCAAGATCGAGCACCTGGCGTTCAAGTACCTCCCCGGCTTCCAGAAGTTGTGCCGCACCGGTATCTACTGGATGCGAGAGACGCAGGTCGTCGGCCTGGCCAAGGCGCCGGTCTTCATGAAGCCGCTGCAGTTCGCCGCCGAGCGTCACCTGAAGGCTCAGATCAAGGACAAGGATCTTCGTAAGAAGGTCATGCCCAACTTCCAGATCGGCTGCAAGCGCATGCTGATCTCGAACAACTACTTCCCCACCCTCGCCCAGGACAATGTCGACCTGGTGACCGAAGGCATCGAGGAGGTGACCGCCAACGGGATCGTCTCGAAGACCGGCACCACGCGTGAGATCGATGCCATCGTCGTTGCGACCGGATTCCACGTCACCGACTCCCCCACCTTCGCGGGAATCTTCGGCAAGGACGGACGCTCGCTCGCCGAGGTCTTCGAAGAGACCGGTATGCAGGGATACAAGGGCGCGGCAGTTGCCAACTTCCCCAACATGTTCTTCCTGGTCGGCCCCAACACCGGCCTCGGACATTCGTCGATGGTCTTCATGATCGAGTCGCAGATCAACTACCTGGTCGACGCGATCGCCACCATCGACAAGTACGACATCGGCACCATCGAGGTGCGCAAGGACAAGCAGGACAAGTACAACAAGGACCTGCAGGCAGCTATGTCCAAGAGCGTGTGGAACAACGGTGGTTGCGCCAGCTGGTACATGGACAAGCACGGAAACAACACCACCCTGTGGCCTGGCTTCACCTTCCAGTTCCGCAATGCCACCAAGCATTTCGACCTCGCGGCATACCGCAGCGTCGCCACCTCGGATCTCGGCGCCGTCGGCACCGCGACCACTTCACAGATCGACCTCGACGACGAGAAGGCAGTAGCACAATGAGTGATTTTGCAGGCAAGGTCGTAGTCATCACCGGAGCGGGATCGGGCATCGGTCGCGCACTCGCACTGAACCTGGCCGGCCAGGGCGCCAAGTTGGCGATCTCCGACGTGGACACCGTCGGGCTCGCCGAGACAGCCCGTCTGGTGGAGGCCATCGGCGCCGAGGTGAAGTCGGACCATCTCGACGTCACCCAGCGTGAAGCGGTTCTCGAGTACGCCGACGCGGTTGTCGCCCATTTCGGCAAGGTCAACCAGATCTACAACAACGCCGGAATCGCGTACCACGGCACCTTCGAGAAGTCCGAGTTCAAGGACTTCGAACGGGTCATGGACGTCGACTTCTGGGGAGTTGTCAACGGCACCAAGGCATTCCTTCCCCACGTCATCGCCTCCGGTGACGGGCACATCGTGAACGTGTCGAGCCTCTTCGGTCTGCTGTCGATGCCGGGTCAGAGCGCCTACAACTCGGCCAAGTTCGCCGTTCGCGGTTTCACCGAGTCGCTTCGCCAGGAAATGCTGATCGCCAAGCACCCGGTGAAGGTGACCTGTGTGCACCCGGGCGGAATCAAGACCGCCATCGCACGCAACGCCACCGCGGGCCCGGGCGAAGATCTTGCGGTCTTCTCCGAGTTCTTCGACCGCAAGCTCGCGCGCACCACACCTGAGGACGCCGCCAAGACGATCGTCAACGGTGTTCGCAAGAGCAAGCCGCGAGTTCTCATCGGGATGGACGCAATCGCACTCGACGCCTGGGTTCGCCTCGTAGGATCGGGCTACCAGCGCATCGTCGCGATCGTCGCCGGCCGAATGATGCCCAAGTCCAGCTGAGTTCGTTTCACAGCGTCGTTCGTTTCACAGCGCAGTTCGCATAAAGAGTCAGGAGCCCTGCCGGTGAGCACGTTCACCCTTCCGCTGCCCGTGGTCGCATTCTTGTTGAAGCCGTACTTCCGTCTGGCTTTCAACTCGCGGCTGCCGTATCGGATTCAACGTCTGTTGCTCGAGGCCGGGGCACCGCTACAGCAGGTTCCAGCGGGCGCCGTCGTGCGCCCGCTGGAGCTGGCTTGCCGACCGGCTGAGAAGATCACCGTCGGCGCAACCGAGCGCCCCACCGCAGTTCTCTACCTGCATGGCGGGGCGTACACGCTGGGTTCGCTGGCCACACACCGTTCTCTCGCAGCTCATCTCGCCCGTGAATCGTCCAGTGCGGTCTTCACCTTGGACTACCGTCTCGCGCCGGAGAATCCGTATCCCGCCGCTCTCGACGACGCGGTCTCAGCCTTCATGCAGTTGGTCACCGAGTTCGACTATTCGGAAGACCGCGTTGCCATCGCCGGCGATTCGGCCGGTGGCGGTCTGGCCGCGGCGACCGCTCTGCGTCTGATCGAGCGTCACGGCGTGACCCCCGGCGCGCTCGCACTGATCTCGCCGTGGGTCGATCCCGGCGATCGGGGTGCTACCAAAAAGGCCGACCTGGTGGTCAACACAGCTTGGTCCTTCGATGCCGCCGACGCTTACCTTGCCGGCGGCGACCGTACTGATCCTGGCTACGCGCCGATGCACGGCAAGCTCGACGGGTTGCCGCCCACCAGGATTCACGTCGGTTCCGAGGAGGTCCTCTACCCGCAGATCATGACGTTCACCGACAAGCTCTCCGCTGCCGGCGTCGACGTGTCACTGGTGGAGTACGCACGACTGTGGCATGTGGCTCACGCACAGGCGTCACTGGTGAAGGAAGCAGCAGACGCCGTTGCCGACCTCGGCCAGTTCATCGCATCGAAACTGATTCGTGCCAAGGATGATTCGAGTTCAGCAGTGGGATCGAACAGTCACTGACGGGTGGCCCACTCCGTCCATGTCACTGACGGGTGGCCCACTCCGTCCATGTCACTGACGGGTGTCCCACCAGGTCCGTGCCACTTCCGAGGCTGACGCCTTGCCGGTCCGCACCTTCTCGATCATTGCGGCGAGATCGGTGGTGGACAGTTCACCCGCAACGACGCTGAGCGCCTTGACAGCCGAATCTCCCAGTGCGCCCGCTCGAAAGAGCGGAACGACATTCTGCGCAGCCAGAACGTGATTCGAATCAGCGAGCACTGTGACGGCATCGGATTGTGCCAGCGCTGACAGCGTCGTGGTTCCGAATACCTGTGCACCGGGTACGTCTGCCGGCGTTGCCTGATCGACACCGGCGAAGACACACTCGGCGCCCTCGGCCAACTGTTCCACTGCCCCGTCCTCGACGAATCTCGCGGAGACGAGCGGCGTCGCCGCGGCACACGAAGGAGCAAAGGCTTCTATCGTCTTCGCTCCCAACGACTGTGCGTATCCGGTGTCGAGTGCGAGGACCGCACGATCTTCGGCCATCGCATAGTCGGAGACCGAAAGACCCTCCGGCAGAGAGCGACTCAAGGCTTCGAAGACGTCGTCGGCCTTGCGGGCCGGGGATGACGGGTCGTAGTGATCGAGCAGCGCACCGGTGAACTCGGACACCAAGGTGACTCGCGCTGCGTCCAGAGCCTCGAGTGATTGGGTTCTGCCTCCACCCACCGATTCGACGCGAGCCGACAGACCGGAAGATGAGAGCACCGTCGAATACACCTCGGCCAACACCGAACTCTCCACTGATGCGTTAGCAGCCACCACGATCTGGTCACGAGACTCCGCTCCGGCGCTCTCTACCACCGAATCACCGTTTGCGCATCCGCTGAGAATTGGCAGGACCATCAGTGCTGCAACAACAGTCGAATACTTCGTGCGTGTGCTCTTCACCGAAATCCTCACATCCAATCCCATGGATCGAAAACCGTGCCATGTCGGTACCTATCGTTACACTTGTCGGGCGATGCGCGGTAACCAGTCCTGACGCAGCCACTCGGTGGCGGCGCCGTCGAAGCCACTCGGGTGGCTTCGCCACAAGGGGATGGTTTCCGACGCCCGAAACACGGGACGCCCGAAAAACCGGAAGGACGCTCATGCGCACCTCACGATTTCGTTCCAACCGTTGGCTCGTAGCCGCGGCAACCGTTGTCTCTCTGACTGCACTGACAGCGTGCGGTAGCAGTGACGGTGACTCCAACAGCGATCCCAACGCGGTTGTCGTCGGCTCCGCCAACTTCACCGAATCCGAGACGATCGCCAACATCTACGCCGAAGCACTGCGTGTCAACGGGTTCGATGTGTCCACGTCGTTCAACGTCGGCAGCCGTGAGGCGTACATTCCGGCACTCAAGGACGGGTCGATCAGCGTCATTCCGGATTACACGGGAAATCTCCTGCAGTACTTGGATCCCGACAGCACGGCCACCAGCTCCGCTGATGTCCTCGCCGCTCTTCCCGCAGCTCTCGGGTCGGAATTGGCAATTGCGACGCCTGCATCCGCCGAGGACAAGGACGCCGTCGTCGTCACCAAGGAAACCGCTGACAAGTGGAACCTGAAGACGATCGCCGATCTGGCTCCGCATTCCGCCGAGGTCAAGTTCGGCGCTCCGGCCGAGTTCCAGGAACGTCCAGCCGGATTGCCCGGTTTGAAGTCCAATTACGGTCTCGACATCTCGGCAGCCAACTTCGTCCCGATCGCCGACGGCGGTGGACCGGCAACAGTGAAGGCTCTCTCGTCCGGCGACATCACGGCGGCAAACATCTTCACGACGTCTGCCTCCATCCCGGCAAACAACTTCGTGGTTCTCGAAGACCCGAAGAACAATTTCCCGGCTCAGAACGTGGTGCCGGTGCTGCGCGCGTCGAAGTCTTCCGACAAGTTGAAGACAGTCCTCGATGCGGTGTCCGCCAAGCTCACCACCGAAGAGTTGTTGGCACTCAACGTCCAGGTGTCCGGCGACACCAAGACGGAGCCGGCAGCGGCGGCCAAGGCGTGGGTGACGGCGCAGGGCCTCGACAAGCCGGTCTCGTAGTCACGTGATCACATTCGAGGGCGTCACCAAGCAGTATCCGGACGGCACCACCGCCGTCGACCGTCTCGATCTCACCATCGAGGCCGAGTCGTTCACGGTGTTCGTGGGGCCGTCCGGGTGCGGCAAGACGACGTCGATGCGCATGATCAACCGGATGATCACACCGACGTCGGGCAAGATCTTCGTCGACGGTCGTGACATCGAACAGACCGACGCGGTGAAGCTGCGTCTCGGCATCGGGTACGTCATCCAGAACGCGGGCCTGCTTCCGCATCGCACCGTGATCGACAACGTCGCAACAGTTCCGGTACTGCGCGGTGAGTCCCGCCGCGCAGCGCGCAAAGCCGCGTTGGGGGTACTCGAACGAGTCGGTCTGGACATCTCCCTTGCCACCCGCTATCCCGGGCAACTCTCGGGTGGGCAGCAACAACGTGTGGGAGTTGCGCGTGCATTGGCTGCCGATCCGCCGATCCTGTTGATGGACGAGCCCTTCAGCGCCGTCGACCCGGTGGTGCGTGAGGATCTGCAGACCGAAATGCTCCGTCTTCAAAGCGAACTGAAGAAGACGATCGTCTTTGTCACCCACGACATCGACGAGGCAGTCAAACTCGGTGATCACATTGCCGTCTTCGGTCCCGGCGGGCGGCTTCAGCAGGTTGCGGCACCTCGCGACGTGTTGGCCGCACCGGCAACGGATTTTGTCGCCGGATTTGTCGGACGCGATCGCGGATATCGGGGATTGTCGTTCCGCGCTGCCGACGAGGTTCCGTTACACCCCGTACGCACGGCCGTCGAGAACGAATTGAAGGCTCTGCGTCTCGAATTGGGCGAGTGGGTTCTCGTGGTCACGGACAGCGGAAGTCCACAGGGATGGATCGACGTGACCGGCGTCGAAGGCCTGCGCTCGGGACGCACTCTCGCGCAGTCGACGTCGGCCGGTGGTTCGTTGTTCTCCCCCGGCGGTGATCTACGCCAAGCACTCGATGCGGCAATCTCGTCCCCTTCCGGTATCGGCGTTGCCGTCGACGGCGAGGGAGCGGTCATCGGCGGGATCCTCGGGTCCGAAGTCGTGGCGAAATTGGCAGATCAGCGTCGACGCGAGGACGAGGAACGCAACCGAGTCGCCTTCACCGAGGGATTCGGGGCGTAGCGGCATGCGCTGGCTCATCGACAATTTCTCGACGGTCGTGGACTACTCGAAGACCCATCTGTATCTGGCGCTGCTGCCCTTGTTGATCGGTCTCCTGATTGCTGTTCCGGTCGGAACAGCGATCCGCAACGTCAGATGGCTGCGCCGAATCACGTTGACCCTGGCGAGCATTGCGTTCACGATTCCGTCGCTCGCGCTGTTCGTCACCATCCCCCAGCTGTTCGGACTCAAGACCCTTGATCCGCTCAACGTCGTGATCGCACTGAGCGTCTATGCGACGGCACTGCTCATCCGGGCCGTGCCCGAAGCACTCGATTCGGTGCCGGACAACGTCATCGACGCTTCCACCGCCGTCGGGTTCACACCGCTACGACGCGCCCTGACGGTCGAGTTGCCGTTGGCACTGCCGGTGATGATCGCGAACATCAGAGTTATTGCCGTTACCAATATTTCGCTGGTTTCGGTCGGATCGCTGATCGGAATCGGCGGGCTGGGAGTTCTGTTCAAACAGGGCTACGACCGCGACTACCCGGACCAGATCGTTGCCGGCATCATCGCGATTGTCGTGCTGGCCCTGGCGCTCGACCTGATCCTGTATCTGATCGGCCGATTCCTGACCCCGTGGACCAGAACATCGACCTCGTCGAAGGTCCCCGCCGTCGTGGCTGCCGAGGGGGAACCCGTATGAGCATCTTCACCGGAGCCTGGGACTTCATCGTCGATCCCGGAAATTGGAGCGGCGACACCGGAATCGGCACCCGCATCCTCCAGCACCTCTGGTACAGCGTTCTGGCCGTGGCGCTTTCGGCTGTGATCGCGGTGCCCATCGGATTACTCATCGGCCATCTGCGTCGCGGTGAGATCGTGGTCGTCAGTCTGGTCAACGCACTGCGGTCGCTGCCCACTCTCGGCCTGCTGACCTTCCTCGTTCTTCTCATGGGACTCGGGGTGATGCCGCCGATTCTCGCCCTCGTCATCCTCGGCATTCCCCCACTACTCGCCGGCACGTACGCCGGAATTGCCAGCGTCGACCGCGGCGTCGTCGAGGCCGCGCGGGCGATGGGTATGACCGAACTCCAAGTGCTCTTCCGCGTCGAGATACCCAATGCGCTGCCATTGATTCTCGGCGGACTGCGTAACGCGACACTGCAGGTGATTGCCACGGCAACGGTCGCCGCCTACGTCAACCTCGGCGGCCTCGGCCGGTACATCTTCGACGGTCTCGCGCTCTACAAGTACGACCGAGTGGTCGTCGGCGCAATCCTGGTCGCGGTTGTGGCTCTGGTCGTGGACGGCTTACTGGCGCTGGTGGTCTGGGCATCGGTTCCCGGGACCGGCAGGCTGCGCCGAACACCCGATCTCACTCGTCTGTAGATCGGTACACACGAAAAAGCCCCGATCGGAACCTTGTGTGCGGGTTCCGATCGGGGCTTTCGTAGTCCCTCTTAGCTGGTCACGCCCTCAGCATGCGCTGCGGCCGCGACGGCTTCCGCTACTGCGGGTGCCACGCGAGGGTCGAGTGGGCTGGGGACGATTTTGTCCGCCGCCAACTCGTCGCCGACCACCGACAGGATTGCCTCGGCGGCAGCGAGCTTCATACCTTCGGTGATGCGACGGGCGCCGGCGTCGAGCGCGCCCTTGAACACACCGGGGAAGGCGAGAACATTGTTGATCTGGTTCGGGAAATCACTGCGACCCGTAGCCACGATCGCCGCGTACTTCGACGCGGTTTCGGGGTGAATCTCCGGGTCCGGGTTGGAGAGCGCGAACACGATCGACTCGGGAGCCATCGAAGCGATGAGCTCCTCGGGGATCTTGCCCGCCGAGACACCGAGGAACACGTCGGCACCTTCGAGAGCCTCGATGGCACCACCGTGCAGGTCGCGGGGATTGGTGCGGGCCGCGAGTTCTGCCTTCACGTCGTTGAGGTCGCTGCGCTCGCCCGAGATGATGCCCTTCGAGTCCAGCACGATGACGTCGCTGATTCCGGCGGCGAGCAGGATGTTCGCGCAGGCAACACCCGCAGCACCGGCGCCGGAGATGACGACCTTGAGTGTGGTGATGTCGCGGCTCTGGACCTTCACGGCGCCCTTGAGGGCAGCGAGGACCACGATGGCGGTTCCGTGCTGATCGTCGTGCATGACGGGGCAGTCGAGGGCTTCGATGACGCGCTTCTCGATCTCGAAGCAACGCGGCGCCGAAATGTCCTCGAGGTTGACCGCGCCGAAGCTCGGGCGCAGACGGATGAGCGTCTCGACGATCTCGTCGGGATCCTTGGTGTCGAGAACCAGCGGAATGGAGTTCAGTCCGGCGAAGTTCTTGAACAGTGCCGACTTGCCCTCCATGACGGGCAGCGACGCGCGGGGGCCGATGTCGCCGAGTCCGAGAACCGCGGTGCCGTCGCTGACCACGACGACGAGTCGGTTGGTCCACGTGTATCGATCGGCGAGGGTTTCGTCTGCAGCGATGGCGCGGCTCACCTGAGCAACACCCGGCGTGTAGGCGATCGAGAGGGCCCGCTGCGTATCGAGCGGCGCGGTGGTCTCGACCGAGAGCTTGCCACCGACGTGAGCGGCAAAGATTTCTTCGTCGGTCAACTCGACCTTGGGTACGTTGATGGCTTCAGTCACGAGGGACACGATGACACTCCTGATTAGTCCAGCCTCAAGCGGGGCTGGGTTACTGGGAAGTAATCCTTCGGACCGCTGCGAAACCACGTTCACAACGGTCAGAGATCATTTCTTCCGCGAACGACTACTGAGAAGAAGAGCATTCGGCGTGCGCGAGAAAGTGGGCCGCAATACATCCGAAGCGTCATGGTGTGGGGCGGGTGAGCCCTGGCGTACCCATGCAATCTAGGTTTCGGGAGAAATTCTGACGAAACCTGCACTTCGGGGCCGGGCTGTGGCGCCGCCTCGAAGTAACTCCAGTTTGCCACCAGAGTCGGATCACAATCAAATCCTCCAAGCGGTCGGATTCCTCACCACACTCAAACCCGAGTCGTCATCCCCACCCAGTCATCCCCACCGTGTCATCCCCACCCAGTCATCCCCACCCAGTCATCCCCACCCAGTCATCCCCACCCAGTCATCCCCACCCAGTCATCCCCACCACTGCGTCACCAACAACAGCCCCGCCACCACGAGCACGACCACCGATCCGGCAACCGCCGCGATACCCCGCCTGCGGTCGCACCAGATCTGCGCGGCCAAAGCAACCACCGAAGCCGCAATGTGCGCGGTGATCGACGTTGTTCCCGGACCCGGGAATCCGCGGTTGCCGCCCAGATATGCCGAACCGATGATCACGAGTGTCAAGACCACGATTCCGGCCGCCACGGTGCCGCTCAGGGCGCGTAGAGCGCGAACCAGCAGCCATTGTCGTTTGTCGGCGGGATAGTCGTAATCGTCTTCGTACTGATAATCCTGAAAATCCTGGTACCGGTAGTCGTCCTCGTACCTGTCGTCGTATGTCATCTCTTACGCTCCCGCGACGAATCCGCGGACTGATTCCGCAATGAGTTGAACTGCGATGGCGGCGAGCAAAAGACCGGCGATGCGTGCCAGCAGGCTGATGCCACCCTCACCCAGTATCCGGATCAGTGCCGTCGAGAAGCGCAGGACCACGAACAGCACGAGGTGGATGGACAGAATCGCCAACGCGATCGCCAGATACGACGCCGCTTCACCATCGGCCTGGGCGACAAAGACGATGACAGCCGCAATTGCACCGGGACCGGCCATCATCGGCGTTCCCAGAGGAACGAGTGCGACGTTGACGTCGTCGGCTCCCTGCGGACGGTTGGAGGCCTTCCCGGTCAGCAGTTCGAGTGCGATGAGAAGCAGCAGTAATCCGCCTGCGCCCTGCAACGCCGGAATGCCGATGTGAAGGTAGTTGAGTATCGCCTGACCGCCGATGGCAAAGACCGAGATGACCGCAAGGGAGACGGCGGGGGCCTGCCATGCCGCTCGGTTGCGATCTTCACGGCTCTTGCGGCCGACCAGTGACAAGAACACCGGGATGACTCCGGGCGGGTCCATGATCACGAACAGCGTGATGAACACGGTGAGGTAGAGCGTGGTGTCGAGCATCAGCGCCCAAGTACCTCCACGCCGGTGGCAGCCGAGACGAGTTTGTCGAACTCGGCCTCGTCCGTGAGCTCGTCGCCGAGTCCGATCGTCTTGTTCTCGCCGTGGTAGTCCGAGGATCCGGTGACTGCCAAGCCCAGGTCGACGGCCAGGCGGCGCAGGACGTCACGATCGTCGCTGCGATGGTCCGGGTGATCGACTTCGAGACCCCCGAGACCCAGATCGGCCAGATCACGGATGTGGTCGAGCGCAAGCAATCCGCCGCGCGAACGGGCACGTCCATGCGCAAGGACAGTTACTCCCCCGGCCGCTGCCACCAGTTCGACGGCGTACTCGAGCGGAGTGTCGTACTTGGGAACGTCGTATCGCCCTCGACTGGACAACAGGTCGGAGAAAGCCTCACTGATGCTCGACACCACTCCCGCTCGCATCAGGGCCGCTGCGACGTGCGGGCGTCCGACGGACGGACCGGCGTCAGCCAAGATCTGATCGGGATCGACGGGCAGACCGTCGCGCGCCATCATGGTCGTCATCACCCGGATACGTTCGACGCGTTCGGCGCGCAGTCGCTCACGTTCCTTGGCGAATTCGGGGTGCGTCGGATCGAACAGGTACGCCAGCAGATGAACAGCGACCGGCCAACCACGCTCACCTCGACCTTCGCACGACATCTCCATCCCACGAACCAGGCTGACGCCGGCCGGCAAGGCGTGCGCCGCCTCGGCCCAGCCCGAAGTCGTGTCGTGATCGGTGATGGCGACGACGTCGAGTCCGGCGTCGGCTGCGGCGCGCATGAGGGCAGCCGGGGTATCGGTGCCGTCCGATGCGTTGGAGTGGGTGTGAAGGTCTATTCGCACTGTTCCAGTGTGTCAGCAATCGGCAACTTCATCGCGCTCCGGTGGGCGAGCAGGAAGCTGACGTACGATTACGCCGCAGCGGCAGCGCAATTCGATCACGTGTCGCTGCAGTGCCGTTCCCCTGCCGTTCCACTGCACTACAGACCGAGAAGGAGCGAGCGTGCCAACCATGCCGTCACTGCCGAATTGGTCGAACGGCAAATCGACGCAAGCCGATGCGCCCAAGATCCCCGTTCCGGCAGCCCGCGCGATCGTCGACTGCGCGGTCTACGTGGACGGCGTGCGGTTGCCGGGCAAGTACACGCACCGCGCCGCGTTGGCCGAGGTCCGTAGTCGAGACAACGCGTTCGTCTGGGTGGGCATGCATGCACCCGACGAAGGCCAGATGCAAGATGTCGCAGCAACTTTCGGACTCCACGAGTTGATGGTCGAGGATGCCGTCCATGCACACGAGCGCCCGAAACTCGAACGCTACGACGACGTCATGTTCCTGGTGCTGCGCACGGTCGTCTACGTACCGCACGAGTCCGTGGCGACGGCGAGCGAGATCGTCGAAACCGGCGAGATCATGGTGTTCGTCGGTCCCGACTTCGTGGTGACCGTCCGGCACGGGGATCACTCCGAACTGGCAAGCGTGCGCAAGTCACTCGAGCAGAATCCCGAGCGTCTCGCCATGGGCCCGTTCGCGGTGTTGCACGCGATCACCGACCACGTCGTCGACAGCTATCTCTCCGTCATCCAACTCGTCGAGCAGGACGTCGACAGCATGGAAGAGTTGGTGTTCAACCCGCGGAACACCGTTGCCGTCGAGCATATCTACCTGCTCAAACGTGAAATCGTCGAACTACGACGCTCGGTCACTCCACTCGGATTGCCACTGCTCCAGCTGACCCAGCCCGCGGGCGGCCTCGTCCCGAAGGAGATCCGGCGATACTTCCGTGACGTAAGGGATCACCACACGATCGTGGCCGAACGTATCTCGGAGTACGACGAGGTGTTGAGTTCCCTGGTCGATGCCGCACTCGCGAAGATCGCGGTGCAACAGAACACCGACATGCGCAAGATCTCGGCTTGGGTCGCTATCGCCGCCGTGCCGACGGGCGTTGCCGGTATCTACGGAATGAACTTCGAGAACATGCCGGAACTCGGTTACAAGTACGGCTATCAGTCCATCCTGTTCCTCATCGCGTCGGTGTGTGTCGGCTTGTTCTTTCTCTTCCGTCGCAACAACTGGCTGTGAACCTCGCGCGCTGACTCCCTGTACTTGCCACCGTCGCAGGCGGACAATGGATATGGGTACGCATTTTCATTCCGTTCCCGAAATTCATTTTGCGACAAGCAAATTCAGATCCAGGAGAGATGGAGGAACAACCATGCCTACAGTCGAGCAGTCTGTAGAGATCGCGTTGCCACCCAAGGACGTCTGGGAGTACATCGCCGTCGCCGAGAACTGGCCCAACTGGGAGAATTCGATGGTCGAGTGCAAACAGATCACCGACGGCCCGATGGGCGTGGGAAGCCGTTGGCACGGTGTCTCGAGAATCCTGGGCAAGCGCCTCGAGTGGACATCCGAATTCACCGAGTACGACCCACCGAGATCGTCGAAATCGACGTCCGTCGAAAGTCCGGTCAGCTTCTCGCAGACCACGACATGCGAAGAAGTCGGTGACGGCACTCGGGTCACCTACCGACTCGACAGCGAAAGCGGACTCGGCGGCGTATTCGGCAAGATGGCCGACCCGATCGTGACGAAAGCATTTTCACGGACCGTTCGGGTAAGTCTCGAGAACTTGGCGGACATCCTCGTGCACGCCGAATGATCTGACGGACAAAGCGCCGGCGCAGCTAGAGCGAGGCAGCGGAACGGTGCGGATCGCGAATGTCGATCCCCGCCTCGGTCCACGCTTCCCGCAGCGCCTCCGCGCCGCGCAGACGCACCCAGGCGGCTTCGGTACCGGTCAGGGGGACCACGCCAAGGAAGCGCACCGGATCGAACGGCTCCGGCAGCGTCAGGTCGGCGATCCCGCTGTCACCGAGAAGCACCGCCGTGAACGCAGTGTCCTTCCACAGCGGCTCGCCCAGGTCCAACAGTGCGTCCTCGAGCAGCACGACGCCTTCGACGGACGGCGCCGCAGCCAGGACCGCGAGCGTCCTGGCCACACCCGACGCGACACCCGTGCCACCGCGCAGGGTGAGCGCCAACTCGGCGCGAGGACCGCGTGTGGGGTCTGCGACCAGTTCATTGGGGTCGCCCATCGGATGACGCGAGCACCCCAGTGTGACGTAGCGGACCAGTCCGTCGGGTGATTCGAAACGCAGCACGTCCAGCGGTTCGACACCGAGGAACGTCACTGAGGCCGCGGTGGGGTCCGGCCCCTCGATGCTGCTGACGAGATGGGCCCGGACGGAAGATACGACGCTGTCTGACACTCGACCATCTAAACACCGTGCCCGCGAGGTTCGCAGCGCAGATACCTCGCGGTGGCGGTAGCGTCGTCGAAATGGTCTCCGTTCTCGCTGTCAGCGACGAGACCGTCGAATTCCTGTGGAGCAGTCAAGTTCGTTCACTCGGAGTCGACGTGATCCTGGGCGCGGGCGATCTGCCGTTTGCGTATCTGGAGTACCTGTCTGACCAACTGAATGCGCCGTGCGTGTTCGTTCCCGGAAACCACGACGTCGATCTGTCCGGATATTCGAACAAGAGATCCGGTTGGATGCGGGCAGGTATGCCGGCGCAGTGGCCCGGCCCGACCGGCGCAGTCAACGCCGACGGACGCATCGTGACCGTCGCCGGTCTGCGGATCGCGGGCCTCGGTGGTTCCATCCGATACAACACGGGTCCCAATCAGTGGTCCGAGCGCCAGCAGAGCCGACGCGCCCGCTCGCTCACCTGGCGAAACGCCTGGCAATCGCGGCTTCCCGGTGGCCGGGCGGGCGTGGATGTGCTGCTCACCCACAGCCCCGCCCGCGGTGTCGGCGACGCCGAGGATCGGCCACATCGTGGGTTCGAATGCTTCACCCCCTTGATCCGCACCCTCGATCCGACGGTCATGATTCACGGACACATCCACCCGCACGGGCGAACACCTCTCGATCTGGAGGTAGGCCGGACTATCGTGCTCAATACCGTCGGCTTCACGCTGATGGAGTTTTCCCCAGGTACTCCGCCGACGATCGTGAGGCGCCGACATGGCTCGTGACACCGGATTTCCCACAGCCGACGCGGAAAACGACTTCGCTCGTCAGCGTCGACGCGCCGACGTTGCCCGTCTGGTCAGTTGGTTACGACGCGAACCGGACGACGTCAACGCGATCCTGCCGTTCGACGAGGTTGTCGCAGCTCTGGGCAAGGTCGGCGAGAAGTCTCTGGGTCTGCAGGTTGTCACCATCGAATCGATAGTCGGAAGTGTCGACCGCACAGGTGATTTCGACAGGTACTTCCGTCCGACGTCCACTCACTCGCGCGCTCGTTGGGAGCGACTTGCGGTGGCGCAACGCCGCGGCGAATCGGTACCACCCGTTCAGTTGTATCGCGTCGGCTCCATGCATTTCGTGATCGACGGACACCACCGAGTGTCCATTGCGTGTGCGATGCACCAGAAGACAATCGACGCGTACGTCACCGAGATCATCACGCGTATCTCGCCGGAAGGCATCACTCAGCGCGCCGATCTGCTCATCAAAGACCATCGCCGACTCTTCCTCACTCGCGTTCCGCTGCAGGGCTCCCAACGCGAAGCCGTCCAGGTCACCGACCCGTGGGAGTACGCCGAACTCAGTGAGTGCGTGGAGGCGTGGGGTTTTCGGCTTATGCAGGAAAAGGGCGAGTTCCTCGGCCGAGACACGGTCGCCCGGCGCTGGTTCGGCGAGGAGTTTCTCCCCGTCGTGCGAATGCTGCGGGGCGCCGACATGTTGCCCGAGCACACCGACGCCGAGGCGTACTTGTGGATCGCCCGGGAGCGGTACCGACTGGTGCGGCGGCACATGTGGAATGACGAGATCGTGGCCGAACTACGCGATCGAGCACCGCGAAAGCACAAGCCCGCTACGTAGCGACAGCGAACCGCACCTCTCGGGTCGGGATCTTCGGGTGCATGAACTTCAGCAACGAACGCGCTTCTTTCTCGATGGACGCGAGTGCGGTCTTCGGTTGCTGCGCAAACAGAGTCGCGCTCAACTCGACCGTCTCCTTGGCCGGCGTCACCGTCGCGAATCCCACCACCTTTCCGCGCACCAGGATGGCGGGCTTGATGATGCCGTTGACGGTGAAGACGCGAGTTCGATACTGCTCGTCCATGATTCGCGAGCGGTCGGCGTGCGAGAGCAGGATGTTGTCGAACGGAGCAAGGATTCTGACCGGCGGTGTTCCGGAGTTCGGTCGTGGCGCATCCGGCAGGTCGAACACCTCGGCCCCTTTCGCGTTGACAAAGTTGATCAGGCCGGGACGTAGCCTCTCGAAGACTTCGGCGAGTCTCGTGAGCCCTGACCACGCTTGCGCATCCTTCACGCTCGCGGGCCCGAAGGCAGCCAGATAGCGCAGCACCATCGCGTCGGGATCTGGAGTTGAACTCATTTCTGCGCCAAGCCAATTCTCCAAGGTCGTCAGTGCCGGCGCTCCGGATCGTCCCCACAGACCTCGCGGTGGCACCTGCACCATCGGCAGAAGCCCTCGAACTCCGTGCGCCAGTCCCTCGGCCGCGTGGCCGGGAAAGCGCTCTGCCAGTATCGGTCTCATCTGCATCTGAGTGAGCGGCCCGTCCGCTACCAGGTCACGCCCCGCCTGCGCCAGCGCGTCGAGATCCAACCCGGTGAGCGCCGCACGCTGAGTGCTGTTGGTGTGGAGGTCGCGTTCCATGATCGTCTGAACCGCGGCACGGAAGGGACCCGCATCGGCGGCCGAGAGGGCAAAGACCGTGCCCCGCATGGCAACCAGCCGCACCACCTGGCGCTTCTCGACAAGGGTGGAGAGGTCTTCTGCCGCAAAGTTCTTCAGCCGCGCCCACAGTGCCAGGTACGGCGGATTCGGCGCCTGGGCCTGCAGACCTGCCAGGTGCTCGATCGCATCCAACGCGCTGACCTCGGCCCGCCGCAGCAGGAACTGCCGCGCCAGAGTCGCCAGGTTGAGCTCGCGATCGGTGATCAGTGCAGCCATCGACAACTCCTCAACGATCGTGGTCAGGGGCGGTGACGATCTCGAACGGTATCTCGACTCGCGCGAGGGTTCCGGACTCTTCACCCGGTCCGACCGAGAACGAGCCACCAGCGGCAACCACACGTAGTTCGTGCGAGAGCAGTCCGATGTGCCCGGCGGCCCGTCGTTGGGCAATCCGATCGGCGCTGATCCCCCGACCGTCGTCCGAGACCACGAGCACCGCACGGTGGTCCAGTAGTGCAAGCTCGATCCGGACGTTCTGCGCGCCGGCATGTTTGACGACGTTGCCCAGAAGTTCTCGGGTGGCGCCGAACAAGACCTCGTCCGCGGACGTGCGCAAATCGTCGTTCCAGCCCGAAGTGTCGACGTCGACCACCACTCCGCCGCGTCCCTGCGCCGAGCGCGCGAGGTCCCCGATCGCGCGGGCAAGGCCAACGTGGACGAGAACTGTGGGATGTAGTTCCGAGACGGACGATCTCAGCAGCGTTGTCGCTTCACCGAGCGCTTTCCCGGCTCGCGCCAACGCGACGGGTTCCGCACTGCCTGCCAATTCGTCGAGATCCATCCGCGCCGCGAGAACGTACTGGAGCGCCCCGTCGTGCAATTGCTCGGACAGTTCTGTGCGCTCACGCTGCTCGAGCCCCATGAGTTCGGCCAGAAGGCTCGTGCGATGCCCGACGAGGTGCCCGATGGTCAACACTCGTGATCTTTGAATCCGAGTCAATCCGATTGCGCCCGCACCCACCCCGGCCAAGGCCATGGTACTCAGCAGGATCGACGGCCACGGCTCGGAATTCGAAGTCATCGTTGCCCAACTGGAAGCAAAAAATACACCGATCGTGCACGCAACGACGCCGACACACACGTCCGTCCGCAGTTGCGTACACGCAAGAACCGGAATGACGAAGAGCCCGTTGCTCAAGATGTCGGCGGTCCAACTCTGCTCGGCTGCGAGACCGGTCAGCAATGTCAGAGTTGCGAGCACGGCGAGGTCGACGAACAAGCCGAGCCAGATCATCGTCACCGGGCCGGTGCCGCCTTTGCGGATCCACAGCGCCACGGCTGCCGACCAGAGGGCATAGGCGCCCAGAATCGCGAAACACCATCCCGCGTCGTTCATCGGCGGGACGAAGATCAGCGTCAGGGCGATGAACAGCACCAGAGCGCCGCGCACCGTCAGTTGGAGGTACGCACCGCGGTAGGCGTGTTCGCGCATGATCCGTTCGAGGTCCGGGCCGCCGGGCAGGTGCTCGGTTCGTACCGAGGATTCGTTCATCTGTCCTCCTGTGCCGCCCATCCCAGTTCCCTGTGAATGAGCTTCGCACACGAGATTTCACAATCAACCCGCAATACCGTGAATGGCACAGCATTCACCGAACCTCGAAACCACGCAGGAGTGCTCATGATCTCGACCCGAGCAAGCAAGCGCCGCATCGCCACTCGATTTGCCGTCGCCGGCGCCCTGGCAGCGGCGCCGATCGCCGTGGTCGCCGGGACAGCGCAAGCCGCCCCGGCCTCCACCCATCACGAACAATTCGGCCGCCTGGTCCCCCTGCTCGAGCCGGCCGACGCAGCGCCCGGCCCCGAACAGGGACCGCTCCCCTGGGGCGCGACGTATTCGGTCACCTTGCCCGGGTAAAGGTCACAGCAGCAGATTGGCTCCCGTACCGCCGTCGAACACTGCGATCTTGGCGGGATCGAACCACAGATCGATAGACCTGCCCTGGGCCACGGTGGACTCCGACGAGAGCCTGGCAACCAGTTGACCGCCACCAGCGACGGCCGTTCCCGAATCGGCGGCGAGTTCCTCGAGTTCACGAGAATTGACGGCGGGGCCACCAGCGAGGAAATACGCGTACTTGTCGGAACCCATCGATTCCAGCACGTCGACGTCGACGGTGAACGTCCCACCGTGCGGCTTCTGCGCTGCATCGACCAGCGCCACGTCCTCGAAATGTTCCGGCCTGATACCGACCACGACGTCCTTGCCCGAGCCGCTGCCCGAGATCTTCGACTGCGCCGCCGCGGGCAGGCGAACATCGCCGATCGGCGTGCTGACGCCGTCCGCCGTCAACTGTCCGGGGAAGAAGTTCATGGACGGGGACCCGATGAACCCCGCCACGAACAGATTGTTCGGACGATCGTAGAGTTCCTGCGGCGCACCGATCTGTTGCACGATTCCGCCGCGCAGCACGACTACCCGATCGCCGAGCGTCATCGCCTCGGTCTGGTCGTGGGTCACGTAAATCGTTGTCGTACCGAGTCGCTGCTGCAGTCGGGCGATCTCCGTCCGCATCTGCACGCGCAGTTTGGCGTCCAGGTTGGAAAGCGGCTCGTCCATGAGAAACGCCTTCGGGCTGCGCACGATTGCGCGTCCCATCGCGACACGCTGACGCTGACCGCCCGACAGGTTCGCCGGTTTGCGATCGAGATGCTGGGTGAGGTCGAGCACCCGCGCCGCGTCGTCGACCTTGGCGTTGATCTCGTCCTTGGACATCTTCGCCAATGTCAGTGGGAACGCGATGTTCTGGCGCACCGTCATGTGCGGATACAGAGCATACGACTGGAACACCATCGCGATGTCGCGGTCCTTGGGGGCGCGTTCGTTGACGCGTTCACCCGCAATCCTCAGCTCGCCGGTCGAAATGTCTTCCAGCCCGGCAATCATGTTGAGGGTCGTGGATTTTCCACAACCGGACGGGCCCACGAGAATGATGAATTCTCCGTCGGCGATGGTGATGTCGACATCACTGACCGCCTTGGCTCCGTCCGGGTACAGCTTGGTCACCTTGTCCAGCACGATCTCGGCCACAGGCTTATCCCTTCACTGCGCCGGAAGTTAGCCCGGCCACGATACGACGTTGGAAGAACAGAACAAAGATGATGATCGGAATGGTGATGACCATGGCGGCCGCGGCAATCGACCCGGTGGGCTCCTCGAATTGTGAAGCGCCGGTGAAGTTCGCGATGGCCGCAGGGGCGGTGATGGAGCGTTCGGTCGACGTCAACGAGATCGCGAACAACAGATCGTTCCAGCAGAAGATGAAAACCAAGATGCCCGCAGTGACGATGCCGGGCGCGGCGAGAGGAGCCACCACCTTCCGGAACGCCTGACCCGGCGTCGCGCCGTCCATCTGAGCCGCCTTCTCGAGTTCCCACGGAATCTCTTTGAAGAACGCCGAGAGCGTGTAGATCGCCAACGGCAACGCAAAGGTGATGTACGGCAGGATGAGTCCGGCCCAGGTGTCGAAGAGTCCGAGCCGTCGTTCGATGTCGAACAGCGGGCTCACCAATGAAATCTGCGGGAACATCGCGATCAGCAGTGCAACACCCACCAGCAGCTTCTTGCCCGGGAAATCCAGGCGCGTAATGGCGTACGCCGCCATGGTCCCGATCACCACGGCGATGACCGTCGAGATGAGTCCGATACCGATGGAGTTGATCAGAGCACTGGTGAAGGCGCTGGTGTCGAAGATTCCTCGGTAGTTGTCCAGGGTCCACTTCTCCGGAATGAACTTGCCGTCCTTGATGGTTCCGGCCGGTTTGAAGGACAGGCTGGCGATCCACAGGACGGGAACCAGCGCGTACAGCAAGACCAGAAGGTTGACGACGGACCAGCTGATCTTGAGTCTGGGAGTCACGGTCATGTCAGCGTCCTTCCGTATCGGATCCGGGAGCCGAAGCACCGAAAAGTTTGATGAAGATGAACGCGATCACGGCCACACATACGAAGATCAGCACGCTGATCGCGGATCCGATGCCCAAGTTGAATGCCTTGAACAGATTGTCGTAACCCAGAATCGACACCGACCCGGTGTCGTTCGCTCCCTTCGTCAGCACGTAGATGTTGTCGAAGATGCGGAATGCGTCGAGTGTGCGGAACAGCAGAGCGACGAGGATGGCGGGCTTCATCAGCGGAAGGATGATGCGTACCAACCGGGTCCACGCGCCGGCGCCGTCCACCTGAGCCGCCTTGAGAAGGTCATCGGGCACGAGCGCCAAGCCGGCCAGCAGGAGCAGCGCCATGAACGGCGTCGTCTTCCAGACCTCGGCAAGGACGATGATCGCGAGCGACGGGATCTGGTCGGTGAGCGGCGCACTGCCGTCGGGCAGGAGATTGGCGAGGTAGCCGGTCCCCGGCGTCCACGCGTAGTACCAGCTGTATGCCGCCGCGACGGTGACGATGCCGTACGGGATGAGCACAACGGTGCGGACGAGCCCCTTACCCACGATCGTTCGGTGCATCACCAGTGCGATGGTCAGTCCGAGAACGAACTCGATGACGACCGAGACGACAGTGATCGACGTCGTCACCGCGAACGCTTGCCACCAGTAACCGTCGGTCAGCACCGACACGTAGTTGTCGAACCACACGAACTTTCGTTGATCCGGGAAGCGCAGGTCGTAGCGCTGCAAACTCAGCCAAACGGCGTAGACCACCGGATATGCGGTCACCGCGATCATGAGAATCGCGGCCGGGGCCACCAGCCAGAGACCGAGGCGACGCTCGGCCGCCTTTCCGTCCGACATCTTCGACTTCGCGGAGTGCTTCGGCTCCGGCGAGGGCGTCGCGACTGTTGGTGCAGCTCCCGAATTTTCGCTGTCGATCGTCACGGAATCAGCCCCTCGGAATTGACTGCCTTACGTACCTGCTCGGCAAGATCGTTCACGGTCGATTCCGGATCGATGTTTCCCACAGGGTTCAGCGTGGCAGTGATGAGCGTCGAAATACTCTGATAGGCAGGAGAAACCGGACGAACCGAAGCGGTGTCCAGGCTGTCGCGAACCTCACGCCACGCCGGGTACGCCTCCTGGAACGCCGGGTCGTCGTACAGGCTCTCGAGAGTCGGCGGAACGCCACCGGCTACCGCGTTGTTGCGCTGATTCTCCTCGTTACGCAGACAGGTGAGCGCCTCGAACGCGAGGTCCGGATGCTGGCTGGTCTTGGCCACCGCTACGTTGAAGCCGCCGATCGTGACCTCGGCCGGCTTACCCTCGATCACCGAGGGATACGGAGCGGCAAGGAAATTCCGTTCTCCGTTCACCGTGAGCACCGTGTTTCCGGTGTTCTCACTGGTGACGTTGCCCTTGTCGTCGATGTACGGCAGATCGCCCTTCTCGGCGTTCTCCATGATGCCGGGCAGCACGAACGGCCAGTTGACCTGGAAGGCAGATTTGCCGCTCTCCATACCCAGTCGCGACGACGCTTCATCCCCCTGCGAGATCGAGGGATCCGCACCCTTCGCGGTAGCGACGCGCTTCATGACGGTCAGCGCCTGCTGGGCAGCATCACCGTCGGCCACCGTCACGGTTGTTCCGTCGGGCCCCACCACCGATCCGCCGGCACTGGCGAGAAGGGTGTTGAACCAGACCATCAATCCTTCGTACTGCTTGCCCTGCACACCGATCCAGCTGGGGCGCCCCTCCGCGGCCAGGCCTTCGGAGATGTCGATCATCTGATCCCAGGTTGGGGGTGGTTGCCCGTCCGGCATCAAATCCTTTCGATACCAGAGCAATTGGGTGTTGGTGTTCAATGGCGCCGCATAGAGCTGGTCCTGCCACTTCGCCGACTCCAGCGGACCCGCGAGAGTCCCGTTGCTGACCTCGGCCGCCACGCCGTCAGGAAGCGGCAATGCCCATCCGGCTTCGGCGAATTCGGCAGTCCACACCACGTCGAGCGTCATCAGATCGAGTGACTTGTCATTGCCGGTCAGACGCCGGGCCAACTGAAGTCGCTGGTCGTCGGCACCCTTGGGCAGAGTTTTCTGCTCGACCCGGTACGCGCCGTTCGACGCCGCCGAACAATTGGCGGCGGCCTCCGCATACTGCTCGGCGCCGTCGGCGGCGGTGTAGAAGGACAGCACCACGCCGTCGTCATTGTCTGATCCACACGCACTGAGCAAGGGCGCCAACAACAATGTCGCCGCGCTGAGCAGCCCCACCCTCAATTTCTTCTTCTGCCCCGCCTGCAATCTCTTGTTCTGCACAGCCGTCCTCCTCGGGCGGCGAGACGGCACAGTCGATTCGGCTGGCCGACGCACCACACATCGGCACTTTTCCCGGAGAAGGGACCTATTTCCTTGTCCGGCAAACGGTCACGGGAAGCGAGTACTACCTCGCCCGCGTGTACATAAAGTAACCGAGATCACACAAGTTGGCAGCCCGAGCGAGAATGTCAGATGGCGAGCTTGGCGAGCAGGTCGCGCGCCGACTCCGCCGTCTTGGGCTCACACAGTACGTCGTAACGTCCGGCGACCAACTGCATCGTCGAGGCGAAGTCCCGCTGCCCACGCGTCGCGGCGTACGGGATGGTCGTGGAGATGACACCGAAGATGATGCCGCCCACGATGCCCGCGATCAGCGGAGCGAGGAACCCGCCGGTGACGATTCCGAGCACCAGGCCGAAGAAGACACCCAGCCAGGCACCGGAGACGATGCCACCACCGATCACCTTGGCCCACGTCAACCGGCCGAGAACTCGCTCGACCTGCATCAGGTTCACGCCGACGATCGTGACGTCCTGAACCGGGAATTCTTGATCGGAGAGGTAATCGACTGCGCGCTGCGCCTCGGCGTAGGTGGGGTACGACCCGATGGGCCATCCCGAAGGCGGTGTCGGCAACGCTCCACGGCGCGACCCATTCGACGATTGACCGAGCGGATTGGACATGGCTGGCTGCGCTCCTCTTTTCGGGCACGTCATCCACGCGGACGACGCAAGTACATCTACCCCTATTGTGCCCTTTACAGACCTGATTCGTTCGGCTATGCGAGCGTCAGGCGTGTTCGGGCGGCGTGAATTCCGACGTGCGCGTCATCCCCGCTGCGCGGCCCTTGGCCGAAATCACCAGTGCCATCTTGCGACTCGCCTCGTCGATCATCTCGTCGCCGAGCATGACGGCGCCCCGCCCTCCTCCGGCGGCCGAGGTGTGGAACGCGTACGCGTCCAAGATGAGTTCTGCACGGTCGTAATCGGATTGGCGCGGACTGAACACCTCGTTGGCCGCCTCGATCTGCGTGGGATGCAGAACCCACTTGCCGTCGAAGCCGAGCGCTGCCGTCCGCGCCGCCGACCGAGTGAAAGCCTCGACGTCGCGAATCTGGAGGTACGGACCGTCGATCGCCTGGACGCCGTGTGCACGTGCGGCCATCAAGATGGTCATCAAGATGTGGTGATACGCGTCACCGCGGTCGTAGCCGTCCGGTTGCTCACCGACGACCAGAGTTCGCATGTTCAAGCTCGCCATGAAGTCGGCCGGGCCGAACACGAGTGCCTCGACGCGGGGACTCGCGGTGGCGATCGCGTCGATGTTGGTCAAGCCGATCGCGTTCTCGATCTGCGGCTCGATTCCGATCTTGCCGACCTCGAGACCGTTGGCCTTCTCGACCTGCGTCAACAACAAATCGAGTGCCTGGACGTGACTCGCGTCGGGAACCTTGGGCAGCAGAATGGCGTCCAGATGCGCTCCGGCGCGGCCGACCACCTCCACGACGTCGGCATACGTCCATTCGGTCGTCCAGTCGTTGACCCGGACGACCTTGACCTGTTTGCCCCACCCGTCCTCGGCCAACGCGTCGCCGATCGACTCTCGTGCCGCCTGCTTCGCCAACGGCGCCACCGCGTCTTCGAGGTCGAGGAAGATCTCGTCGGCGGGCAATCCCTTCGCCTTGTCGATCATCTTCCGACTGCTGCCGGGAACTGCCAATACCGATCGACGGGAACGGTTGCGTGAAGTCATTGCGGACTGCCCTTCTCGATTTTCGGTGGCGCCGTTGCAGATTTTGACGCTGGACGAATTAGCCTTGCAATCATGGCAGCAGCAGGCAAGGTATTTGCAGCCAGGCTTGCCGGCCTGGTTGTGCTCGGCCCGGACGGCGAATCGATCGGTCGTGTGCGCGACGTCGTCATCACGGTCCGTATCGGACGCCAGCAACCGCGGGTTCTCGGTCTGGTGATCGAAATGTTCACGCGCAAACGCATTTTCGTTCCGATGCTCCGCGTGACAGCCATCGAGCCGAGTGCGGTCACCCTGACCACGGGGAACGTCAGTTTGCGGCGCTTCAACCAGCGGCCGGGTGAAGTACTCGCGCTGGCGCAGGTACTCGATTCGCATGTGCGCGTGGACGACCCGGAACTCGAGGAGCTTCACGGCGTCGACACGATAGTCGTCGACCTCGGGATCGAATCGACGCGAACGCGAGACTGGGTCGTCTCGAAGGTCGCCGTTCGCGGCCATCGCGGACGCCTCGGTCGACGCGCGGCGATTCACATCGTCGACTGGCAGCACGTCGCCGGCCTCACCCAGAGCGATCTCTCGCTCCCCGGCCAGGGCGTAGCTCACCTCCTCTTGCAGTACGAAGGCATGCGACCCGCCGATGTGGCCAACGCCATGCGCGAACTGCCGGAGAAGCGCCGCCACGAACTGGCCGTGGCGCTCGACGACGAACGCCTCGCCGACGTCGTGCAGGAACTGCCGGCGGACGACCAGACCGATCTGCTGATGCACCTGGAAGTCGAACGTGCCGCCGATCTACTCGAAGCGATGGATCCCGACGACGCCGCCGACCTGTTGGGCGAGCTGCCCGAGACCGAAGCCGAATCACTGTTGCAGTTGATGGACCCGCAGGATTCCGAACCTGTTCGTCGCCTGCTCGAGCACTCCCCGGACACTGCCGGTGGTCTGATGACGCCCGAACCGGTGGTACTGACGGCCTCGACGACCGTCGCCGAGGCCCTTGCCCGCGCCCGCAACTACGACGTGACCCCGGCGCTGTCGAGCATGGTCTTCGTCGTACGTCCGCCGACGGCGACTCCGACCGGGCGGTATCTCGGCTGCGTCCACTTGCAGAAGCTTCTCCGCGAGCCTCCCGCCAGCCTGGTGGGCGGAATACTCGACACCGACATGCCCCGGTTGGCGCCGGACGACTCGCTGGCGTCGGTCACCCGATACTTCGCGACCTACAACTTGGTATGTGGGCCGGTCGTGGACGACGAAAACCATTTGATCGGGGCCGTGACAGTCGACGACGTGCTCGATCACCTCCTGCCGGAAGACTGGCGTGAGGATTACTCCGACGACGAGGAACTACTCCGATGAGCGAACGGGCGTCGAGCACGACCGCACGGCAACGACTGGAAACGCCTCGCGGAAGCCGCCGGTTCAATCTCGATTTCGACGTCGAAGCTGTCGGACGCGTCAGTGAACGCATCGCCCGCTTCCTCGGTACCGGGCGTTATCTCGCGATCCAGACGATCATCGTGATCGTCTGGATCCTGATCAACGTGTTCGCGGTGGCTCTGCAGTGGGACCCGTATCCGTTCATCCTGCTCAACCTCGCCTTCTCCACCCAGGCCGCCTACGCGGCGCCGCTGATCCTCCTGGCCCAGAATCGTCAGGAGAATCGCGACCGGGTCTCGCTCGAGGAGGACCGCTCACGCGCCGAGCAAACCAAAGCGGACACTGAATTCCTCGCTCGCGAACTGGCAGCGCTGCGCATCGCCGTCGGCGAGGTCGCCACCCGCGACTACCTGCGGCGGGAGCTCGAGGAGATCAAGTCGATCCTTGCCGCCGACGGCGAACCGACCCCGAAGAAGAAGCACCGTGACTCGAATACTGCGAAACAAAGTCACAACTAGCTGAGCGTTCGCTGAGTTTTGCTGCACGCACCGTGACCGATATGTAACGTAAGTCACAGCAGGATGGATTATCACGGTGGGTACTCCGAGGCGGGAGCACCAGCAAAGGGGAATCGTGCGAGTACGCGGAATGATTGCAGCATCCACACTGGTGGGGGGACTGCTTGTCGTAACAGGTCCAGCAGCCCTCACGGCCGGAAGCGCACCATCCGGCGGGTCGCAGGTCCCCATTGCCCTCGCAGGCTCCGCCTCCGTTGCGCAGCCGGACTCTGTCGACTTCCTCCCGACGCCCCGCACCGTCCGAACGCAACGATCGGCCCCACCCAGCGATACGGTCGCCGGCGCTCCGGCAGCGCCCAACGCTGCGGCCGTCGTCCTCACTTCTCTGGGCATCCCCGAGATCGTTCTGAACGCGTACCGATCCGCCGAACTGGTGATGATGACCGAAGCGCCGGGCTGCGGCATCCCTTGGCATCTCCTGGCCGGCATCGGACGCATCGAATCCGGTCACGCCAACGGCGGCAAGACGACGTCGGTGGGTACGACGGTCACCCCGATCCTCGGCCCCGTCCTCGACGGACGGTTGGCAGGCAACGAAGTCATTCGGGACACCGACAAGGGCGCGATCGACGGAGACCCGACCCACGACCGCGCTGTCGGGCCGATGCAGTTCATTCCGGCCACCTGGGCCGGTTATGCCAGCGACGGCAACGGGGACGGAATCAAGGACCCCAACAACGTCTTCGATGCGGCGCTCTCGGCAGCGAAGTACCTCTGCAGCGGCGGACTCAACCTGCGCGATGTCGCCCAGGAGACCAAAGCTGTTCTGCGGTACAACAACTCGGCCGCCTACGCGGCAAACGTGATCATGTGGTCGACGGCATACAAGAACGGTGTCATTCCTTCCGGCCAGCTCCCGTACACCACCGGCATCAACACCGGCAGCTCGGCGATCAACGCCGCCGCCTCGGCAGACTCCGCCGCTTCGGCCGTTCTCGCCGCTGCTGCAGCTACCGACCCGGCGGCAGGCGACAAGGAATCTGCGTCGACGACTCCGACCACCACCCCCCCTCTCTTCCCAGGCCTGCCCGACATGCCCGCGCTCTCACCCGAGATCCAGGCACTGATCCCGCCGGGAGTAACGCCGACCAGCCCCACTCCGGGACCCAACGCCGCCCGGAACGCGGCTCCCGGTCCGATCATCCCGCTCCCCGTCCTCACCTCACGGGGTCTCGTCTGGCCGATTCTGACGGCTGAGGGATGGCGCTGGCCCGACGACATGTGCGTGATCCTTCCGGATCCAGCAGCACTCGACGCCTTGCAGGACGGCATCCTTCTGCCGTGCACGGTCCCAGGAATGGCAGTAGCCGCCACGGCACCCGCCACCACCGACGCAGCGCCCGCGGAATCTTCGCCGCCGGCTGCCCCGTCGCCTGAGCCCGCTCCGTCACCCGCACCGGCCCCCGCACCGGAACCTGCCCCGGCCCCGGCTCCGGCATTCGCGCCGTTCTTCCCGGGCCTGCCCGGCATGCCCGCTCTGTAACCAAAAAATCACGAAAGAACAGTGCATATGCCCCAAACTGCCCTTCTAGATCACGGTTGAATAACGGAAACGCAACAAATCAGGTAGCCTCGACTCCGTCAGTTGAACGGAAAACCTCCTCGCGGAGGTTCAGGAGGCATACACAGTGGGTCGGCACAGCAAGAAGACAGATTCGCACATCCGTCGAAATTCGGTCATCGCGCTCACCGGACTCATCCCTATCGGACTCGTCACCGCAGCCAACACGGCCGGCGCCGCTCCCAAGGTTCCGTTCTTCAACACCAGCTCCGCCGAAACGGTGGACACTGCCGCGCAAGCCACGCAGGAACCGCAAGCGCAGATTCTGCCCGCCGTCGAAGCAATCGCCGAGCCCGCTCCCGCCCCCGCGCCGGAACCCGCGCCGTTGGCTCCCGTGCAGGCGACTCCCCCGCTCCCAGCCTCCATGGCCGAGGGCGCACTCGGAATCCCGAGCGTGAGCGTCGCCGCATACCAGAACGCCGAGCGGATCCTCGCCGTCGAGAAGCCCAACTGCAACATGCACTGGACACTCCTGGCCGGTATCGGCCGCGTCGAATCCGGCCACGCCAACGACGGCAAGGACGCCGACGCGAACGGCAACCTCTACAAGCCCGTGATCGGCCTGCCACTCAACGGCAGCCTTCCCGGCCAGGCCGTCATTATGGACACCGACGGCGGCGCCCTCGACGGCGACACCGTCTACGACCGCGCGGTCGGCCCGATGCAGTTCATCCCGTCCACCTGGAACCAGTACGCCGGCGACGGCAACGGTGACGGAATCGCCGACCCCCAGAACCTTTTCGACTCCGCACTGACCACCGGCAAGTACCTGTGCGACGGCGGACTCAACATGCAGGACGTCACCCAGGTTGCCTCCGCGATCCACCGCTACAACAACTCGGCCGCCTACGTTGCCAATGTTCTGGCCTGGTCGCTCGGGTACTCCACCGGCATCGTGCCCGCCGCATCGGACCTGCCGCGCATCCACTGACCTACCTGGACTTACCATGGAGTCATGTCTGTACTGACCGAGTCCGACGTTCGCTCCGCGCTCGCGCGAGTTCTGGACCCAGAGATCCGCAAACCCATCACCGAGCTGGGGATGGTCAAGGGGATCTCCCTCTCCAGTGACAACAGCGTCGACATCGGCATCTATCTCACGACCGCCGGTTGCCCGATGCGCACCGAGATCACCGAACGCGTCACCAAGGCCGTCGCCGACGTCGCCGGGGTCGGTGCGATCCGCGTCGAACTCGACGTCATGGACGACGCCCAGCGGACCGAGCTCCGCAAGTCGCTTCGCGGCGATTCCGCCGAACCCGTCATCCCGTTCGCCCAGCCGGGTTCACTCACCCGCGTCTACGCCGTAGCCTCCGGCAAGGGTGGCGTCGGAAAGTCCAGTGTGACAGTCAATCTCGCGGCAGCAATGGCCGCGCGCGGGCTGTCTGTCGGCGTACTCGACGCGGATATCTACGGTCACTCGATCCCCCGCATGCTCGGCACCGACGCCAAGCCCACTCAGGTCGAGCGCATGATCATGCCGCCGGTTGCACACGACGTGAAGATGATCTCCATCGCGCAGTTCACCCAGGGCAACACTCCTGTCGTCTGGCGCGGACCGATGCTTCACCGCGCGCTCCAGCAGTTCCTCGCCGACGTGTTCTGGGGCGATCTGGACGTGCTGCTTCTCGATCTGCCGCCAGGCACCGGTGACATCGCCATCTCGGTGGCTCAGCTCATCCCGAGCGCCGAGATCCTGGTCGTCACCACACCGCAGCAGGCCGCTGCCGAGGTCGCCGAGCGAGCGGGCGCCATCGCCCTGCAGACCCGCCAGCGCGTCGCCGGCGTCGTCGAGAACATGTCGTGGCTCGAACTTCCCGACGGCACCCGCATGGACGTGTTCGGCGAAGGCGGCGGGCAGACCGTCTCCGATCGCCTCACGAAGGCCGTCGGCGCCAAGGTTCCGCTTCTCGGACAGATTCCGCTGGACCCGTCCGTCCGCGAGGCAGGCGACGCCGGGACGCCGATCGTCCTCAGCGCTCCCGATTCACCCGCGGCCATCGCACTCAAGGACATCGCCGACAAGTTGGCCGTCCGTCAGCGCGGGCTGGCCGGAATGTCGCTCGGTATCAATACGGTTCGCAACTTGTAGAACCCCGCATGCGAAAGGGCGCCTGTCACCGATCGGTGACAGGCGCCCTTTCGCATATCGAATCTAGGTTGCGTCGAAGTCCACAGGAGGACGTTCGCCCGCGGTGAGTGGCTTGTCCTTCGACAGCGTCTTCGGCTCCTGCACTCCGCTCTGCGGCTTCTTGTCGAAGTTGCCCGTGAAGATGGAATCGTCGCCGTCGAGAAGGTGCTGGGTGATCACAGCGCGCGGCGTCATTCCGCGCAGCTTGTTCAGATCTGCGAGTGGTTTACGCAGATCCTCGAAATCGGTGCCCAGTTCTTCCTTGAGCTGATTGGAAGCGCCCGAAGCATATTCGCGCACCTGCCTCAGGGACTTCGTGACCCAGGAGACCGCACCAGGAAGCCGCTCAGGTCCCAAGATGACCAGAGCCGCTACGAGGAGGATCATGAACTCGCCCCAACCGATGTTGCCAAACACAGGGTCAGCCTACTGTGTGCTCGCTCGGTGCGCGCATGTCCGGATCAACCTCACAGGAAGATCGCAGGGTCCGATCAGTCGGACACAGGCGTGACCGAAATGTCGACCTGCCGTCCGTCGCGGATCAACTGGACGTTGACCGGCTGATCGACGGTCGTCGCGTTGACCGCAACCACCAGTTCGTCGGCACTCGTCACCGGTCGGTCACCGACCTTGACGATGACGTCACCCTCGACGATCCCCGCACGTTGAGCTGGGCTGCCGTCGCGGACGTTGGCCACCGCAGCACCGCTGGTCGCGTCGTTGACCGCGGTGCGGGCATTCACGCCGATGTCGGGGTGATGAACCTTGCCGTCGCGAATGATGGTCTGCGCCACCTCGGTGACCGTATCGATCGGAATCGCGAAGCCGAGCCCGACCGAACCACCGGACTCGCTGAGCATGGCCGTGTTGATACCGATGACGCGGGCTTCGTCGTCGACGAGTGCACCACCCGAGTTGCCGTGGTTGATCGCCGCATCGGTCTGGACGGCGTCGATGACGGCGTTGGTGTCGGTGCCTTCACCCGACAAACGCAGAGGCCGGTTCAGCGCACTGACAATTCCGCGGGTGACGGTCTTGCTCAATCCGAGCGGTGAGCCGACGGCGACGACGTCGTCGCCGACCTGAACATCCTCGGATTTTCCGAGCTGAGCGACCGTCAGATTGTTGGCCGACACCTTGAGCACCGCGAGGTCTGTCTTGACGTCACGTCCGACGATCTGGGCATCGGTCTTGGTTCCGTCGGAGAAGATCACCTGGATCTTCGCGTCCTGAGCGGGCGGTACTGCCGAGGAGATCACGTGGTTGTTGGTGACGATGTACCCCTCACCCGAGATGACCACACCGGAGCCGGTACTTCCCTGGTCACCGACGGCGACCTGAATCGACACCACGGAAGGCAGCACTGCGTCGGCGACCTTCGCCACCTGCGACTCCGGCTGTTCACCGCCGCCGGATTGAACGAGCGCGACACGTGAGCTGGTGAGTGAACTGCGATCGGCGGTGATGACAGTGGCGAGCAAGCCACCGACAAGAGCGATGACAAGTGCCATGCCCGCAAGCGCGGCCAGTGCTGAGGGGGCGACCTTGCGACCGAACAACAGCTCACGCACGTCGAGCTTCTGGGCGGGAGGCAACTGCACCGGCGCCTCGGACTCTGCAGGCTTGCCCAGCGAGACCTCGGATTCAGGATCGCGCCACGGATCACGCGGGGGTTCTTCGTCGGGTGTGTTGTTCGCCGACGCCTCGGGATCGCGACCGATCGACTCGGTGGCGTCTGCGGGTCGACCGAACGCTTCGGCCAGAACCGGGTCCGGATTCCCGATCACGACGTCGGAAGACGGGGTCGATCGCGTGGCAATCGGAGTGAACGAGCCCTCGACTCCACTCGGTCGACCGAACACCTGGCGCGAGGCCGGATCGATCTGAGGTCGGTACACCGGCCGGGGGTCGAGCACCGGCGCATCTGCCGGTCGATCCGCCGAACCGCTTGCCGAAGAATCCGAGCTCACTCCGGAGTGCCCCCTCTTTCCGTCAGTCACGTTGTCCAGTATCACTGATCCGTGCCGGGAAGCTGGCGCGCGGCGTCATTTGCGCCAGCGCGCGGTGTCATTTGCGCCAGCGACGGGACAACCGCTTGCTGATGGTGGAAAAGCCTGCGGGCTGATTGCCGACGGAACCGTCGGTGTTTTCCGAATTGGGTCCGGTGGTCGGACTGTTGCACGAGGGAATCTGACTGAGAAGTCCCACCAGGGACAACGGCATCGTCATCTCGCCGCTTCGACGCAGCGCACCACGTGCCTGCTGCTGAGCATCGACGGCCGCAGCGCACTCGGCGCAGATCGAGATGTGATGCGAGGCCCGCAAGTAGGCCTGCATTCGGAGTTCTCCGTCGACGTAGGCAGCGATTGCCTCGCTGGCCAGATGTTCGGTCGAACCGAACTGGCGATGTGCCCGCGCCTCCGTCATTCGTCCCTCCAGGTGATTGACCACGTCCCGCTCTGTAGCTCGAACCCGACCGTCAGAAACCGACGAGTTCGGATTCGGCTGCGCGCTGCGCTGCCAGATGATCACGAATCGCCTGTCGCCCACGATGGATACGGCTACGAACCGTTCCGAGCTTCACTCCCAGTGTGGCACCGATTTCCTCGTACGACAGACCTTCGATGTCACAGAGCACAACAGCGGCGCGAAATTCAGGTGCGAGTGAGTCGAGTGCGGCCTGCAGACCTGCGTCGAGGCGCGCGTCGTGGTAGATCTGCTCGGGGTCCGGACCGGGCGAGGGAACGCGGTCGTAGTCCTCGGGCAGCGCTTCCATACGGATACGGTTGCGTCGGCGAACCATGTCGAGGAACAGGTTTGTGGTGATGCGGTGCAGCCAGCCCTCGAAAGTTCCGGGCTGATAATCGGAGAGCGAGCGGAACACCCGAATGAAGGTGTCCTGCGTCAAGTCCTCGGCGTCCTGGGCATCGCCTGACAACCGGTAGGCCAGGCGGTACACCCGGTCACCGTGCTGACGCACGAGTTCGTCCCAAGACGGCATGGAGGACTTCTCACCAGTTGCATCGAACACAGCAGTGCCGATCAATTCGGAATCCACAGCCGATTCCGTCGTCAAAACTTCCGACTCTCGAGGGCGAGGCTCGTCGTTGACCTGGTAAATAAGTTGATCCTCCTGCTCGGGATCGCGTAGTTCGATCACCGCGTTGTCCGAATCACGTAATGCGCGATATTCGGGAGAACCAGCCGTTGCTGTGATTTGTTCCCGATCACCGAGCTGCGAAAGACCAACTTGGTAAAAATCGATACCGCCGTGCGATCTTCGATCCGGCGATGTATACACCTTTTCTCATCGCGGTGTGCACGCCATATGAGGAGCCTGAGGGATTCCTGAGAATCCTGGTGACTGCGCGCCTTGCAGCGACAATCCGAACCGCCCGATAACCTCATGAGCGTGACCCACGCCGAACAGATACTCCGCCACGTCGAGGACGTTGTTTCCGAGGACGAGATTTTGACCGCGGCGCGAGATCGAGCGCTGGATCTCGGAGCCCATCCGGTGACGCCCGCCGTCGGTGCGACGCTCGCGATGTTCGCGAGGATGCTCGACGCGAAGACGGCCGTCGAGGTGGGTACCGGAGCCGGCGTGAGCAGCCTGTGGCTTCTGCACGGAATGCGCGACGACGGCGTCCTGACCACGATCGACAGTGAACCCGAACACCAGCGGGCGGCCAAGCTGACCTTCCGCGAAAGCGGAATCACTCCGGCACGCACTCGCCTGATCAACGGACGGGCTCTCGACGTACTTCCCCGGCTCGCAGACGGCGGCTACGACCTGGTGTTCGTCGACTGCGCCGCGATCGACCACCCCCACTACGTCCGCGAAGGTGTCCGCCTGCTGCGCTCCGGCGGTGTCATCGTTCTGCACAACGCCCTGGCCGACGGCCGCGTTGCCGACAGCTCCGCTCGCGACGCGACAACGGTTGCGGTCCGAGAAGCAGCAAAGGCCGTGACCGAGGACGAGCGACTCATTCGAGTCCTCCTCCCCCTCGGCGACGGCCTCCTCTGCGCGAGCAAGCTCTAGATCCAGACGCCCTTACCGATGGCGACGACGCCACCCTGACTGACGGCAAATCGTTCGCGGTCACGTTCGAGATCGACGCCGATGATTTCGCCGTCACCGACCACGACGTTCTTGTCGAGGATCGCGCGCCGCACGACGGCGCCCTTGCCGATGCGCACACCCGGCATCAGCACGCTGCCCTCGACGGTCGCACCGTCCTCGATCATCACGTTGGAACTGAGTACCGAATTGCGCACGGTCGCCGCGGACAGGATCGACCCCGCACCGACCACCGATTCCTGCGCGAGTCCACCCTTCACGAACTTGGCGGGCGCGAGATTCTCGGTGGCGCCGCGGATGGGCCAGCGACGGTTGTAGAGATTGAAGATCGGGTGCACCGACACGAGGTCCATGTGAGCGTCGTAGAAGGCGTCGAGGGTACCGACGTCACGCCAGTAACCGCGGTCTCGATCGGTGGCGCCGGGAACGACGTTGTCCTTGAAGTCGTAGACCGACGCCTCACCCGCCGCGACCAAGGCGGGAATGATGTCTCCGCCCATGTCGTGGTCGGAATCGGAGTTCTCGGAATCAGCGCGGATGGCGTCCACGAGCACCTTGGTGGTGAACACATAGTTACCCATGGACGCGAACGTGGAATTTGGGTCGTCCGGTGTCCCGGGAGGATGGGCGGGCTTTTCCAGGAACTGCGTGATGCGTCCGGACTCGTCGCTGTCGATGCAGCCGAAAGCGAAAGCCTCACTTCGCGGTACACGAATACCCGCGACCGTCACGCCTGCCCCGGATTCGATGTGGTGCTGCACCATCTGTTCCGGATCCATCCGGTACACGTGGTCGGCACCGAAAACCACGATGTACTCGGGGTCCTCGTCGTAAACGAGATTGAGCGACTGCAGGATTGCGTCGGCGCTGCCGGTGTACCAGCGCGGCCCGAGCCGCTGCTGGGCCGGCACCGGAGTGATGTACTCACCCGCGAACCCGGACAATCGCCACGTCTGCGAAATGTGACGGTCGAGTGAATGTGACTTGTATTGCGTCAACACACAAATACGCAGATATCCCGCGTTGACAAGGTTGCTCAACACGAAGTCGATAAGTCGATATGCACCTCCGAAGGGCACTGCGGGCTTCGCTCTGTCCGCGGTCAGCGGATACAAGCGTTTGCCCTCGCCCCCGGCGAGCACGATTCCAAGCACATGCGGCTGGCTTCTCACACCGCTAACCTATCCGCACTGGTGAACTCCCGCTAGCGAAGCAGTCCGAGAGGTCCGATCGTGTCCCCCTCCGAACGGTCGGGGATAACGCGATCGGTAGCCGGATCGACCACGGGCGGTTAGGTTTAGCGCGTGCGAGTCGCAATGATGACCAAGGAATACCCGCCGGAGATCTACGGCGGTGCAGGAGTACACGTAACCGAGCTCGTCGCTCAGATGAAGCGGTTGTGCGAGGTCGACGTGCACTGCATGGGCGCCCCGCGCGAAGGCGCGATCGTCCACTCTCCCGACCCCGCTCTCGCCGGATCCAATCCAGCCTTGACGACGCTCTCCACCGAGCTGCGGATGGCGGACGCCGCGGCCGGTGTCGACATCGTCCACTCCCACACCTGGTACACCGGACTGGCCGGGCATCTCGCGTCGGCTCTCTACGACGTGCCGCACATCCTCACCGCGCACTCACTCGAGCCCAGACGCCCGTGGAAGGCCGAACAGCTAGGCGGCGGCTATCGGATCTCGTCGTGGTCCGAACGCAACGCCGTCGAGCACGCAGACGCGATCATCGCCGTCAGTTCAGGTATGCGACTCGACGTCCTCGACGCGTACCCCGCCGTCGATCCGAGTCGCGTTCACGTAGTGCGCAACGGAATCGACACCGAGGTATGGCATCCCGGGGGATCTGCGCCGGGAGCGCCGTCCGCACTCGCGTCGATCGGGGTCGACCCCGCAAAACCCATCGTGGCCTTTGTCGGACGGATCACGAGGCAGAAGGGCGTCGGGCACCTCGTCGCGGCAGCACACCACTTCGACCCGGAGATTCAGCTCGTGCTGTGCGCCGGCGCTCCCGATACGCCGGAGATCGCCGCCGAAACGGAGAAGGCAGTGGCCGAACTCGCCAGACATCGGGGCAATGTCTACTGGGTGCGCGAGATGCTCCCGACCGAGCAGATCAGGGAAATACTCTCGGCAGCAACGGTATTCGTCTGCCCTTCGGTGTACGAGCCCCTCGGAATCGTCAATCTCGAAGCCATGGCGTGTGAGACCGCCGTGGTCGCTTCCGATGTCGGCGGTATCCCCGAGGTGGTCGCCGACGGCGTCACCGGTCGACTCGTGCACTACAACGCCTACGAGCCGAACGCATTCGAGGAATCACTCGCTGCCACCGTCAATGCCGTTGTCGCCGACCGAGAAGGCGCCGACGCGATGGGTCGTGCGGGCAGAATCCGTGCTATCGACGAGTTCTCCTGGGCCGAAATCGCCAAGCAGACGCTCGAGGTCTACGCGGACGCCGTCACGAGACGCTGATCCGCGTCAGATCTTGCGATAGGTCGAGACCGTCGCCGACGCGGTGACGGTGCTCGGCTGCGGCAGCTTCGCCACGGCGGCAGCCAGATCGGCGGGCATCAGGTGCCTCGCCGACGGTCCCATTCCCACCAGGTCGAGGACGTCCTGGTGTGAGAGTGACATCGTGAACTCGACCTCGTCGCTGCTCACGCGCTCGAACAAGCCGGCCATCGACGATTCGAGACGTTCCACCTTGCGATCGTCGACCTTGACCATCTCGAGAATGTCGATCAGCTCGCGCAGATGCCTGTCGGTGGGCGTCAGGACCACCAGAACGCCGTCATCGGCGAGAACTCGATGGGACTGCGGACCGTTGCGTGGAGCGAACACACAGAGCACGTGGGAGAGCACTCCGTCTCGAATCGGAAGTGGTTGCCAGACGTCCGCGACGATCGAGCCGATCCTTTCGTGGATCTTCGCCGCTCGCCGTGCCGCGAACTTGGACACGTCCAAGGCTATTGCCCGAGAATCAGGCAGCGAATCCATGACGTGTGCGAGGTATTGTCCTGTGCCTGCACCGATTTCGACGATCCGCGCAGGATCCGCCCCTGCCGTCGTCGCGCAGGCCCGGGAAACGGCATCCATCAGCGGGCCGAAGTGGCCGGCGCCGAGAAGTCGTGCACGCGCGGCGATCATCTCGGCACTGTCGCCGGTGAACTTCGTGGCACCGCCACTGATCAGGCTCACGTAACCCTGGCGAGCGACGTCGAATCGATGTCCGCGATCGCACTCGGCGGCGCCGTCCACCAATTCCAGCTCTGCGGCGCACTGCGGGCAGGACAGTAGATCGACCACGGCGGCAAGCATTGATCCGTCCTTTCGGCTACCGGCGGTGCGCACACTTCAGGCCCCGTACCGAAACGGATACGGAGCCTGCGTGCAATCACGTGCTGTTGTTCGTACTGCTACAACCTGGACCCGACTAGCTGGTGACGTTCGTGAGTTCCACACCGAGCGCTGCAGCTTCATCCGGGGTCAGCTCGACGACGAGGCGTCCGCCACCCTCGAGTGGAACCCGCATGACGATTCCTCGTCCCTCTTTGGTTGCTTCGAGGGGACCGTCCCCGGTCCGGGGCTTCATGGCCGCCATCCTCTGCTCCCTCCAGATCTGCGCTGCATTGCTCTGCGCCTCGACTAACGGTGCGCCCCGCCAACAATCAGCGAGGCTCGTACCCTCCATTGTTCCCTATGGATGCAGGAACCGGGAATCTGAGTCACATTTAGGGGTGTTCAGTCGACCGTCACACCTGCGCCGGAACCCAGCAATCAGCCACGTGATCGTCGACCATTCCGGTAGCCTGCATGAGCGCATAAGCCGTGGTAGGACCCACAAACTTGAACCCGCGTCGCTTGAGTTCCTTAGCCATCGCAGTCGACTCGGGAGTGACCGCCGGAACCTCTGCAATTGATGTCAGTCGTCTGGTGCGTCGAGGCGGCGAGAACGACCAGAGTAACGAATCGAGGTCCAGATCGGGTGAATTCACGAGCACTCGGGCGTTGGAAATCGTCGCCTCGATCTTCGCGCGATTGCGGACGATCGCGGCATCGGAGAGCAATCTCTCCACATCCGCAACTCCGTACGCTGCGACCTTGTCCGGATCGAACCCGTCGAAGGCTTCGCGGAACGCCTCGCGTTTGCGCAGAATCGTGATCCAAGAAAGCCCCGATTGGAATGCTTCGAGGGCGAGCCGCTCGAACAGTTCGTCGCGCCCGTGTAGCGGACGCCCCCACTCCTCGTCGTGATAGTCGCGGTACAGCGAGTCACCGGGCGTCTCGACCACCCAGCCGCACCGAACCAGTCCGTCTGCCATCAGCCCTGGGAATCCTTCGCTTCGGATTCGGTCTCAGGCGCCTCCTGCGTTGCTTCGGCCTTGGCCGGAGCATCCGCCTTCACCAGAACCTCGGACTTCTCGTCACGGCCCAGTTGCGCACGCAGAGAATCGATTTCCAACCCGAGGCGATGCAGGGCCCAATCCACTTCACTCGCCTTGTATCCACGCAACACCTGCTGAAAACGAAGAGCGTCGACATCCGCCCCGGTGACGTCCTCTGCCGGGAGTACGGTCGCCGTCGTGCCAGGAGGCAGCGGCGGCAGCTCTTCCGAGCGCCCGAACACAGCGCTGGCGGCGAGGAAGATCATCGCGCCGACCAGTGCCATGACAATCAGGTACAGGAGGATCGTCATCATGAACCGATACTCCCATACCCGAGTGTGAGCGGTCAGACCCCCGCGGTGCGCACTATCGAATTCATCGGGGGTCGATCGAGTAGCGAAACCTCAGTGGTCTCGGGCACGAAAGAATCTCCGTCGACCAGGAATTGGGTCAACCCGGCACCCGAATCCTCGATCCCGCACCGCCGGAGCATCGTTCCGATGATCTGCCGGCTCATCACGCCGAGGTCGGCGAGCGGCCGGTTGCGATGCTTGCGCACACCGAGATTGACCTGACCGATCGCCGCCAGCCCCAACGTGTCGTACGTGTCGAGCAGAAGGCCGATCTCGACGCCGTAGCCGGGCGCAAACGGGACAGCGGACAGCAGCTCACGGGTGCCCGCGTATTCACCGCCCAATGGTTGCAGTACCGACGTGAGTTCGGGCCGCAGCGCAGCCAACATGGGCCGCGCAACCAATTCCGTGACTCGTCCGCCGCCGTTGGCGTCCTCCGTGCCGCTCACGCGGAGCGGACGGCGGTAGTAGCCCTTCACCAGATGGATGCCGTCCACCGTGAGCAGCGGCCCCAGCAGTTTGGGCACGAACGCCGGATCGGGATTGATGAGATCGGAGTCGACGAATGCGATCAGATCGCCGGTCGTTGCGGCGACCGAACGCCACAGCACCTCACCCTTGCCCGCGGTCGGCGGGATGGACGGGACTGCGCTCTCACGACTGATCACCGTCGCCCCCGCCGCGCGAGCACGCTCGGCGGTACGGTCGGTCGAACCGGAATCGAGAACGATCAACTCGTCGACCAAACCACCGAGCAACGGGTGAATGGTGTCGACCACCGCAGCAACGGTGTCCTCTTCGTTGAGCGCGGGCAACACCACCGAGACGGTTCGGCCACCCTTCGCCCGTTCGAGTTCGGCGACCGTCCAACTCGGATGGTCCCAACTGTTGGCTTCTGCCCATACGCGGGTCGGGCCCGCACCGGTGATGCTCATGCCAGACCTCGAACCGTACGTACCGGGGCACGGCGTCCTTGGATCGCGGCCACCATGTCGACTACTCGACGGGTGGACGCCACCTCGTGAACACGGAACACCCGGGCGCCGCCAGCCGCGGCCATTGCTGTCGCTGCCAATGTTCCCTCCAACCTCTCGGAAAGCTCCACACCAAGAGTCTCCCCGATGAAGTCCTTATTGCTCAGCGCCATCAGCACTGGCCACCCGGTGTTTACAAGAACGTCCACTTTTCGCAACAACTCGAGCCCGTGGAAGGTGTTCTTACCGAAATCGTGAGTGGGATCGATCAGAATCGCGTCACGCGGCACTCCGAGTGCCAGGGCGCGTTCTGCCGCCGACACGACCTCGGTGACCACATCTGCGACGACGTCGTCGTAGCGGACACGGTGCGGGCGGGTGCGCGGAACCGCGCCACCCGTGTGCGAGCAAACGATCCCGGCACCAGTCTCGGCGGCAACCACAACGAGTTCCGGATCCGCACCCGCCCACGTGTCGTTGATCAGGTCGGCGCCTTCGCCGCGTGCCAACCGCGCGACGCCGCTCCGCCAGGTGTCGACGCTGATGATCAGCTCGGGGTACTTGGCCCTGATCGCGGCGACGAACGGAACCACCCGCCTGACCTCTTCGTCGGCGTCGACGAGGTCACCTGGCCCGGCTTTCACTCCCCCGATGTCCACCAGATCGGCGCCCTCGTCGACGGCCCTGTCGACGGCAGCCATCGCTGCCGAATCCGAGAACGTCGCGCCCTGGTCGTAGAAGGAATCGGGAGTGCGGTTGACGATCGCCATCACCAATGCACGGTCGACCGCGACCGGACGCCCACACAGGGTGGGCGCCGGACCTGGCTGCGCGGTAGAACCGGAGAGTGAAGACATGCCACTCATACTGGCATGACGGAACTCGGTCTAGCCCTTGGGTACCGAGCCCGCCGCGACCTTTCCGACGTATTCGTCGTACGAGTCCACATAACCACCCTCGCGGCCTTCGAGAACGTGCAGAGTGTCGGCGCCGACGTCGTAACCCTCGTTGCGCAATTCCACCTTGCGCGACTTGAAAGTGCTGGTGTGTTCGAGTGAGTCGACGATGCGGATGAACAGCGGGACCGCGTAGTTGGGAAGCTTGCCGTAGAGGTGAGCTGCAACTTCGCTTCCCTCGAAGCTCTGCCCGTCCCGCAGCTTGACCGCCGCCATTCCCGCGCGACCGTCGGTGCCCGGGATCTCGACGCCGTAGACAACTGCTTCCTCGACGGCCGGGTGCGAACTCAGCGCGCCCTCGACCTCCGTGGTGGCAACGTTCTCGCCCTTCCAACGGAAGGTGTCGCCGAGACGGTCGACGAAGGCGACGTGGCCCCATCCCTGCTTGCGCACCAGGTCTCCGGTATCGAACCAGGTGTCGTCGTCCTTGAATCCGCCGCGCACCAGCTTGCTGTTGCTCGCGGCTTCGTCGGTGTAACCGTCGAAAGGCGCTCGGTCGGTGACCTTCGACAGCAGGAGCCCGACCTGACCCGTGGACACCTTGCGAAGGCGACCGTCGGCTCCACGCAACGCTTTTCCGGTGTCCTCGTCGAACTCCACGACGGCGTGCGGCAACGGACAGATCCCGGCCGTCTTGTCGACGTTGAGTGCGTTGACGAACGCGATGTTGCATTCGCTCGCACCGTAGAACTCGGCGACGCGGGGAATGCCGAAGCGCTGGGTGAATTCGGCCCAGATCTCCGGGCGCAGACCGTTACCCACCATCAGCCGAACAGCATTGTCGCTGTCGGTCGGCTTGACCGGCTGGTTGAGCAGATAGCGGCAGAGTTCGCCGATGTAGGTGAACGCGGTCGCCTTGTTGAGTGCGATGTCGTCCCAGAACCGCGAGGCGGAGAACTGACGACCGATCGCGATTGTCGCACCGGACGCGAGCACCGAGGACAGCGAGACCGTCAACGCGTTGTTGTGGTAGAGCGGCAGGCAGCAGTACAGAGTGTCCGAGCCGCGCAAGCGCACGCCCATCAACCCGAGGCCCGACATCGACTTCAGCCAACGGAAGTGAGTCATCAAGCTGGCCTTGGGCATTCCCGTGGTACCCGAGGTGAAGATGTAGAACGCCTTCTCCTTCGCGAGCACCTCGGCGGTGACCGCGGGGTTGGCGGCATCAGCCGTCTTCGCCAGATCCGCCAGTTCACTGACGAGAAGTTGCTTCGGTCCGGTAAACCCCGCCGGCAAGGATTCGAGGGCCTCTTCGCACTCGTCGGCGACCACCAGGACGCGCGCGTCGAGCAGCGTAAGGCTGTGTGCCAGAACGTCGTCGCGCTGGTTGTAGTTCAACATGCCCGCAGCCGCGCCGAGTTTGACGGCGGCCAACGCGATCAGCAGGGCTTCGGGGGTGTTCTTTGCCAGCACTCCGACGACGTCTCCGCGATCGACTCCTCGTCCGCGGAGGACGTCGGCGTAGCGGTTCACCAGTTCGTTGGCCTCCGCGTAACTGGTCGCGTGGCCCTCGAACCGGATGAACGGGCGCGACGGGTGCGCGTGCGCGGCCTTCTGGAAGATCAACCCGATCGATTCCTTGGCCGAAGGCTTGCGGGTGAGCCCGGCGGCCCCCCGCGCCAGGATCGGCACCTCGGTGATCATCGACGGCAGTTTTGCCGCCAGATCCAGCAGGCCGACGGTCGAACGGGCTTCCGAACTCATGGCTCCCCTAACACGTATCCGGCGCCCATTCGGCCGCCCAGTCTGCGGCCACCTTACTGCACGGTAATAAAGCCCGCCATGCCCCAGGTCAGGGTTCCACGCAGGCGTCTGATCAGGATCTGACGCACGCGTCGAGCGCAGCCTCGACGTCCGTCCGCACCAACAGAGTGTCCAAAGCCTGACGCCCGACGAAGCCGGTCCCGTCGAGCTTGTTCAACCACTCGAGCAGGCCGGTGAAGTGCCCGACGGGATCGAGCATCACCACTGGTTTCTCGTGCATTCCGAGGTAGCCGGCGGTCCACGTCTCGAACAGCTCTTCCAGCGTCCCGATTCCGCCCGGCAGCGTGATGAACGCGTCGGCGTGATCTTCCATCAGTTTCTTGCGCTCGCGCATGGTGTCCGTGACGATCAGCTCGTCGGCATCGACGTCGGCTACTTCCTTGTGCACCAGGGCCTTCGGAATGACGCCGACGGTCCAGGCGCCCGCCGCGCGAGCGGACTCGGCGACAGCGCCCATCATCGAGACGTTGCCACCGCCCGAGACCAACTGCCATCCGCGTCGACCGATCGCGGTTCCCACCTCGGCAGCCAATGCCAGGAACGATTCGTCCACCGGACCGGACGCGCAGTAGACGCAGATCGAGTACTTCTTGTCGGAATCGGTCACCATTCTTCTTCTTTCCCCAGATCTGCGGCCTCGTCGACGCCCTTGTCGGCGTTGAGGACGATTCGTACTGCTTCTTCCACGCTGTCGGTGACGTGCAGCAGATTCACGTCGCCCTCGGAAATCTTGCCGTCACGCTCGAGGGTGCCGCGAATCCAGTCGACGAGTCCGGACCAGTACTCGGTACCGAACAGGACGATCGGGAAGCGCGTGACCTTGTGGGTCTGCACCAGGGTCAGTGCCTCGAACAGCTCGTCGAGTGTTCCGAAGCCACCCGGCAGGCAGATGAATGCCTGGGAGTACTTCACGAACATCGTCTTGCGCGCGAAGAAGTACCGGAAGTTGATTCCGAGATCCACCCACTCGTTGAGACCCTGCTCGAACGGCAGCTCGATGCCGAGACCGATCGAGTATCCGCCGGCCTCGCTGCAACCGCGGTTGGCAGCTTCCATGACTCCCGGTCCACCGCCGGTGATGACGGCGTATCCGGCTTCGGCCAACGCCGTTCCCAGCTCACGGCCGGATTGATACTCGGGATGATCGACAGTGGTGCGGGCCGAACCGAACACCGTCACCGCACGCGGGACCTCGGCGAGTGCGCCGAAACCTTCGATGAATTCGCTCTGGATACGCAGCACACGCCACGGATCGGTGTGTACCCAGTCCGTGGGTCCGCGCTTGTCGAGCAAGCGCTGATCGGTCGTGGTCTTCTCGTCCTTGCGCTTGCGTCGAAGCTGAACGGGCCCGCGGTGCTTGATCGACGAGCTCTGCTTCTTCGAAGCCGAATTCTTCTCTGGTGCCATGCGGCAAGGCTAACGGTCAGGCCGACAGATACTTCCTCAGCACGGCCGCGACGTCGGTGATCTGCTGCACCGGAACGTGCTCGTCGCGCTTGTGTGCGAGGTTCGGATCACCCGGTCCGTAGTTCACGGCAGGAATGCCGAGCGCCGAGAACCTGGACACGTCGGTCCACCCGTACTTCGCACGGAACTGACCACCGGCCGCCTCGATCAGGGCGGCAGCGGACGGGTTCGCCAAGCCAGGCAGCGCGCCGGGCGAGGAGTCGGTGACCTCGAATCCGAGGCCCAGGCCGTCGAACACTTCGCGCACATGCGCCTCGGCTTGTACCTCACTGCGATCGGGCGCGAATCGGAAGTTGACGTCCATCTCGGCTTCGTCCGGGACGACGTTTCCGGCGACACCGCCAGAAATCCGCACCGCCGACAAACCTTCGCGGTAGCCGCAACCGTCGATGTCGACCGAGCGCGGCTGGTAACTCGACAACCGCTCCAACGCACCGCCGAACTTGTGAATGGCGTTGTCCCCCAGCCAGGACCTGGCCGAATGTGCGCGAGTTCCCGAAGCTGTCAACCGAACCCGCATCGTGCCCTGGCATCCGGCCTCGATGAAACCGGCCGTCGGCTCACCGAGAATTGCGACGTCGGCCGCGAGCCATTCCGGGATCTCGCGTTCGATCCGTCCCAGGCCGTTGAAGGTTGCGGCGATCTCTTCGCAGTCGTAGAAAACCAGGGTCAGATCGTGGGCCAGGTTCTCGATGGTTGCCGCCAGGTGCAGAAAGACCGCGTCGCCCGACTTCATGTCCACGGTCCCGCAGCCGTGCAGGATGTCGCCGTCACGCCGCGAAGGAACATTGTCCGCGATGGGCACCGTATCCAGATGTCCGGCAAGCATGACGCGACTGGGCAAACCACGCGAGGTCCGCGCCAACACGGCGTTGCCGTTGCGGATGATCTCGAAGCCCGAAGTCTGCTCACGCAGCGCATCCTCGACGGCCTGCGCGATGACGGATTCGTCGTGCGAGACGCTGGGGATGTCGACCAGGGCGGCCGTCAAGTCGATGGGGTCCGAAGCAAGATCGAGGATGCTCACACGCACCAGCCTAGGCCGGTGCACCCACCACCCAGTAATCTCTAGTCCCGTGAGCGCACAGGGAGCAACAGCAGTAGGTATCGCCAACGTGACCGCGGACGGAACCGTCCTCGACACCTGGTTCCCGGCACCGGAGCTGGGAACATTCGACAAGACCGGTACCGAGAACGTCGAGGGAACAGACATTCCTTCCGATCTTGCACTGCTGGCAGGCACTGACGACGCTCGCGAGGTCTCGCAGGTCGTCGTCCGCACCACCATCGCCGATCTCTCCAAGGCGCCGGTCGACGCACACGACGTCTACCTGCGCCTCCACCTCCTCTCGCACCGTCTCGTCGCACCCCACGGCGTCAACCTCGACGGCCAGTTCGGCCTGCTCAGCAACGTCGTGTGGACCAACTTCGGCCCGTGCGCCGTCGAAGGCTTCGAGCAAGTTCGCTCACGTCTGCGCATCCGCGGCGTCGTGACCGTGTTCAGCGTCGACAAGTTCCCCCGCATGGTCGACTACGTCGTGCCGTCCGGAGTGCGTATCGGTGACGCGGACCGTGTCCGACTCGGTGCGCACCTCGCCAGCGGAACGACCGTCATGCACGAAGGCTTCGTCAACTTCAACGCCGGCACCCTCGGTAACTCGATGGTCGAAGGCCGCATCTCCGCGGGCGTCGTCGTCGACGACGGATCCGATGTTGGCGGCGGCGCCTCGATCATGGGCACCCTCTCCGGCGGCGGCAAGGAAACCATCTCCCTCGGCAAGCGCTGCCTCCTCGGCGCAAACGCCGGCCTCGGCATTTCGCTCGGCGACGACTGCGTCCTCGAAGCGGGCCTCTATGTCACCGCGGGCACCAAGGTCACCGGCCCGGACGGCACCGTCGTCAAGGCCAAGGAACTCAGCGGCAAGTCGAACCTTCTCTTCCGTCGTAACTCGGTCTCGGGTGCCGTCGAGGTCGTGCCGTGGAAGGGCACCGGCGTCGAACTGAACGCTGCTTTGCACGCCAACGACTGATGACTGACACCGACGTCTCCGACGGAACAACCACTGCTCTCGGCCACGGTCTCAAGGTCCGCCATCTGACGATGATGGGCCTGGGCTCGGCCATCGGCGCCGGCCTGTTCCTCGGAACCGGCGTCGGTATCGCCAAGGCCGGCCCGGCCGTCCTGATCTCCTACATCCTTGCGGGCGCCGTCGTGGTGTTCGTGATGCGCATGCTCGGTGAGATGGGAGCTGCGATCCCGGCGAGCGGTTCCTTCTCTCACTACGCGCGCCTGGGGATCGGCGAGTGGGCCGGCTTCGTGATGGGCTGGCTCTACTGGTTCATGCTCATCATGGTGCTGGGCGCCGAGATCACCGGAGCCTCGGCGATCGTGAACGACTGGGTGCCGTCGATCCCGCAATGGGTTGTCGCCCTGGTCTTCGTGGTGTTCTTCGCCGTGGTGAACCTGGCGAAGGTCAGCAACTTCGGTGAGTTCGAGTTCTGGTTCGCCGCAATCAAAGTCACCGTCATCATCGCCTTCCTCGTCATCGGCGTCCTGCTGGTGTTCGGCATCCTCCCCGATACCGACCCGGTCGGTACTAGCAATCTGTTCGGGCAGGGCGGCTTCATGCCCAATGGGTTGTCTGGCATTGCTGCAGGACTGCTCGTCGTGGCGTTCGCCTTCGGTGGGATCGAGATCGTCACCATCGCCGCAGCCGAATCCGAGAATCCGGAACGCTCCATCGCCGTCGCTGTGCGAAGCGTCGTGTGGCGCATCAGTGTCTTCTACATCGGTGCCATCTCCATCATGGTTCTGGTGCTGCCCTGGAACGACCCCGAACTCGAGAGCGGCCCATTTGTGGCCGTCTTGAACAAGGCGAACATTCCGGGTGTTGCCGGGTTCATGGAACTCGTCGTAGTGGTGGCGTTGCTTTCCGCCTTCAACGCCAACATCTACGGCACCTCCCGGATGGCGTTCTCACTTTCGCGCCGCGGCGACGGACCCGCTTTCATGGCGAAACTGTCGAGCACCGGAGTTCCGACCAATGCCGTTCTGCTGTCGGTGTTCTTCGGCTTCGTCAGCGTCCTGCTCAACTGGCTGCTCCCCGACGACCTGCTCGGCATCCTGCTCAACGCAGTCGGCGCCGCGCTGCTCGTCATCTGGATCTTCATCGTCGTCTCGCATCTGCGACTGCGTAAACAACTCGAAGCGTCGGGCAAGCTGACAGTTCGTATGTGGCTGTTCCCGTATCTGAGCTACGCGACCCTCGCGATGCTTGGCGTCTTCGTCGTCCTCATGCTCTTCGACGCCGATGCCCGTGCACAGTTGATCTCGACCACCGTGTTGTTCCTCGTGATCGCGGCATTGGGTTTCCTGAACGCCCGTTGGCGTAAGCAGAATCAGCCCGCCTGATCCGTGCGCCTATGCGTCTCGCTTGTTCACGACGACGATGCTGAGGCCGAATACGACGAGCACGAAGAGGGCGAAGTAGATGAGGCTGCCCCAGGGTCCCCAGTGAAAGTCGACGCTACCGCCGGAACCGAGAAAGTTGTTGGCGTTCATGAACGGCAGGAACGGCATGATCTTCTCGCCGATACTTCCGAACAGGTTGAAAAGATTCTCGATCAGCAAGGGCCACAACAGCAGTAATGCGATCGCACCTGCAGACTGCCGGAGCAACGCGCCCACTCCTACGGCTAGAACTACGCAGAAGAACGCGTAGATCGGTGTTCCGTAGACGACCCGCCAGTTATCGTCGCCAGACAGAGTCAGGAATCTTCCGGCGTCACCTGATGTGGCCTTCGTGAGAGCGAAAGCGCCGAACGACAATGCGAGAGTCAGCACCGCTCCGAACCCACCGATGAGGCCCGCTTTGGCGATGAGCACCGAAGCGCGGTTCGGAACTGCCTGGAAGGTGGTGCGGATGGTCCCGAAGCGATATTCGCTGGTGATCGCGAGAGCCGCCATGATCATCAGAACCAACACACCGAAGCCGGTCACTCCACTGAGTGCCCCCGACACTGTCGGCATCATTGCACCGTTGGGGCTACTGAGCGACGACTTGGCGCTGAGTCCGAAAACGGTAGCGAGTCCCAACCCGAGCACGATGATGATGATCGTGCACCACAACGGTGATTTGGTCGTGGTGATCTTGATACGTTCAGCACTGAGAACAGCCATTACAGTGCACCTCCCATAGCCTGCTGTGTGTTTGTGTGGTGGGCTCCGGCACCCGGATCGATACCGGATGCGTGGTACTGGACATCGTCTCCGGTCAACTTCATGAACGCATCCTCGAGCGAACCCTGCACAGACGCCAACTCGTGCAACACGATTCCCTGCGAACCAGCCAGACCGCCGATCACGTCAGTGGTCGAATCCACGACCACCAACGCCGGCGCAACACCGGAACCGTCCTCACGCACCGTCAACCCCTGCGAGAGCAACACACTGCGCAACGCATCGAGCTGAGGACTACGCACGCGCACCGTCGACTCCGACGAACGATCCACGAACTCTGCCACCGTCGAATCCGAAATCAACCGACCCCGACCGATCACCACCAACTGCTCCGCCGTCAACGCCATCTCCGAGAGAAGGTGACTCGACACCAACACCGTGCGACCCTCGGCCGCCAACCGCTGCATGAACTTACGAATCCAGACGATGCCCTCCGGATCGAGACCGTTGACCGGCTCGTCGAACAACAACACCTTCGGATCACCCAACAACGCACCCGCCAACCCGAGACGCTGCGACATACCGAGCGAGAACCCACCGGCCTTCTTGCCCGCCACCTCGGACAACCCGACCAACCCGAGCACCTCGTCGACGCGGGACTTCGGGATCCCGTTCGAAGCAGCCATCCACTGCAGATGCGCCCGCGCACTGCGGTTCGGGTGCACCCACTTCGCATCCAACAACGCGCCGACAGTCCGCAGCGGTGTCTTGAGCTCGCGGTACGGCTTGCCCTCGATCAACGCCGCACCCGACGTCGGCTGATCCAAACCCAGGATCATCCGCATCGTCGTCGACTTACCCGCACCGTTCGGGCCCAGAAAGCCCGTCACGATGCCCGGCTTGACCGTGAACGACAAATCGTCCACCGCTTTCGTCGGTCCGTAAACCTTGGTCAATCCCCTCAACTCGATCATGAGGACCAGTCAACCATGAAAAACCGAACTGTCGGAACTTTCGGACGCCAACAGAGAAAGCCGTTGCGTGCGTTCACTGTCGGCGCTAGTATCGAATGTATGTTCGACACTACCGGGGGGGTAAAAGTGACGACGAAAGTATCTGAACAGGCGATATCCAAACAGACGATATCCGAAGAAACGATCGGACAATTCCGAGCGTCACTCGTCAGCATGGATCGTTCCATCGACAACGCAGCTCGCGTGGATCTACTACGCGCACTGGAAGAGCTGAAGGCCAGTTGCGCTGGGGCCCAGGCATTGCTGGCTGCCGATCTCGACGCGTTCACCCGCAAGGACCGCGGCGAACGGGGAGTTCCGCGCTCGTACCAGGGCCGTGGAATCAACGCACAGATTGCCCTCGCACGGCGAGAGTCGGCATGGTTCGGAACTCAGCATCTCAACCTGGCCCGCGCACTGAACGACGAGATGCCACACACACTTCGACTACTCGTCCGTGGCTCCATCAGTGAGCATCAAGCGACAATTCTCATGCGTGAAACTGCGTGTCTCACAGTCCAGGATCGCGCTGCATTGGATCGCGAGTTCTGCTGCGACGCTGCGATCTTGGACGGATGTGGCACCCACCAACTGACAGAAAGAATCCGCGCACGCACTGCCGAAATAGACGCCGACAGTGTTGCGAGACGAGCACGCAAAGCCGTACGAGACAGACGTGTGACGTCTCGGCCTGCGCCCGACACGATGTGCTGGCTCAATGTCCTACTTCCCGCTGCCGCGGGTACCGTCGTATACGCCACGCTCGGCCGCGATGCAGATTCCGTACTTGCCGGCGGGGACGAGCGCACGCGAGCTCAGATCATGGCTGATCTCCTGGTGGAGCGGGTCACCGGAATCGGCCGCGCCACACCGACACCCGTTACGGTGAATCTGATTGTCTCCGACCAGTCGCTACTCGGCGACGGTTCCGACCCTGCCCACGTCCACGGGTACGGACCTGTTCCAGCAGCCATCGCACGTGAATGGATCACCTTGTCCGGCGAGGACTCCGAAACCATGACAACGGTTCGAAAGCTCTACGCACGCCCCGATACGGGCGCACTGACCGCAATGGAATCCACCGCGAGAACCTTCCCGAAGGGGTTGGCACGATTGATCGAACTCCGGGATCGAAGCTGCCGCACTCCGTGGTGCGACGCGCCGGTTCGCCACCGCGACCACATTCGCGATCACTCGAGGGGTGGCCTCACCAGCGCAGCCAACGGTGCCGGGTTGTGCGCGGCATGCAACTACGCGAAACAGGGCTCGGACTGGTCTGCCGAACCTGTACCAGGTACCCGGCACACCTTCACCACGACGACACCTACCGGGCACCGATATTCGTCTGAGGCTCCGCCACTTCCGACGCCCTGGGCCGGTCCCGACGCGGCCTGAGGTCCTCGGCGTGGCTCACGATCCTCGGTGAGCCAGTGCGTTCACAAACACCTCGGAAATCTCCGAGGGGTCTCGAGCGATGTACGTCGAACCGCCCGTCACGCGGGAGATATCGGCGAGCGCCGCCGCATCGGCGTCATCGGTGATGCCGATGGTGACGATGATGACCGGACGCGCCGGATCCTGCTCGCGTGCAAGAACATCGAGCAGCTGTTCACGGCTGATACTGTCGGGATCTTCGTTGGCACCGTCGGTCAAGATGATGACGCTGTTGACCGCTCGCGGATCGTACGATTCCTGCACCTTACGGAAGGCGGCCAGCGTCGTGTCGTACAAACCGGTGGCGCCACGCTTGAGTTCGGTGAGCCGGTTCGCCTGATCAGCCATCAACTTTCGCTGAGTCACGCCGTCGACGATGGTGTCGTAGCGCCTGATCGGCACCAATTCCTGAAAGTCCTGGGTTCCGTTCATACCTTGGGAGAACGCCCAGAGACCGGCAGCGACACTGTCCGGGAAGACCTGATTGCCGGCGAGAGCGGCAGCAGTGGTCAACTGCATGCGCGTCTTGCCGCCTGCTGCCGGGTAGTCCATCGACGCAGACACGTCGATCGCAACGAGTGTCCGGATCGGCTTGGCCATCAGAGCCCAAGCGCCCAGCGTTTGATCGGCCACCGACTGTTCGGAGACCGTCAAGGCCGTCACGTCACCAACTCCACCTTCGACAGCTCCACCGCCGGAAGTACGGAAACCGCTGCGTGTCAGCACTTCCTGAGCAGATTCACTGTGCAACAGGTCGGCGATGGCGTCACTCTTCTTCGCTGCCGCGTAGTGCCGATCCGGCGCCGAGGCACTGACCACCAGGGGGTAATCCATGATCATGGTTCCAGTCGCCGGTACTGTCGCGGAAATCTTCGACTCGGCTTTCGTGAACTCGACGACCTGTTGCTCGGTCGAAACACCGACCTTGCCGGAGCTGACCAATTCGGTGAGCATCTTCTGCCCTACCGGCTGATCTTCGGTACGAACGCTCTCTGCTTGGGCATGGGGTACCAGGGCCGCTCGAACCGATTCGGAGGTGGCCCCGGTCTCCGCGAGGGCTCCGAGAATGGGCGCCGACGCAACCCCGGTGAACAACGGATTGCCCAGCGCGAGATCGGGAACCTGAAGCGCCGTGAGCCAACTGGCAAACTGCTCGCCACCGCCGGAGGCGAGGACGACAGGCGAGGTGGCGATCGAACCGCCGGCGGCAGCAACCGGTCCCTTGGCCGTCAGTGCAGCTTTGCCGACCCACGCTGTCGAATCCGGTATCCACATGTCCGGTGCGTCCACGCCCTTACCCAGGGTTCCCGCTACGTCGCCTGGCAACGCAGAGGTGACTGTGATCCGCGAACAGCCTGTCTGCTCCGGCGACGATTCTGCGAGGATCTCCGTGACTGCAGGCGCGATCGCAGGATCTGCTGCCAGCGAGTACTCGTCGACGCTCTCGCAGGAATCGGACTGTGTTGCCTTGAAGACCACCACCCCGGTAGCGACTACCGCGACGGCAACCAACCCACCCACTGCGTAGAACCCGATCGATCGCCCGCTGTCAGGACTCGAATGCCGTCCGCCCGCCATGAAATCTGCCCTTCCGAGGCCACTCGCACTAGGACATACCGACGGCATGCGTGCGACTGGAGCTATCCCTACCGGGCGGTAGTGTAGCCAAGAACACAGAAATTCCAACTAGCGCTGAATCGCCGGAGAACCGACGAGCCCATATTCCGGGACAGCCCGACCGAAGTCGCGAACCTTCAAGCGTCGCAGCGACTTTTCAGCAAACCGCTCTGCTCAGAAGAGCTCGCGCTTCTGGACCTTGCCCATCGCGTTACGCGGCAGAGTCTCGGCGAAGCGAACCTCACGGGGACGCTTGTGCGCCGACAACTCAGCCCCGACCAACTCGACCAATTCAGCTTCGGTGACCTCGGGCCTCCCGGGCTTACGGACTACGACGGCGATGATCCGCTGACCCAGATCGGCGTCGGGGACACCGATCACCGCAACTTCGGACACCGAAGGGTGCCCGAGGATGGCGGTCTCGATCTCGCCGGCGCCGACTCTGAATCCACCGGTTTTGATCAAGTCGATGGATTCGCGGCCGACGATTCGGTGGAACCCACCCTCGTCGATGACGGCGACATCACCGGTCTTGAAGTAGCCGTCCTCCGTCCAGGACTCGGCGGTTGCGTCTGGACGGTTCAAGTAGCCGTCGAAAAGCATCGGCCCACGTACCTGTAGACCGCCGATACTCTCGCCGTCGTGTGGCACGTCGTTGCCCTTCTCGTCACGAAGACGAGTCTCGACTCCGCGCAGCGGCACGCCGACCCACCCTGGGCGTCGCTCGCCGTCGAAACGTGTGCTCAAAGTCAGCATCGTCTCACTCATGCCGTAACGCTCGATGGGCGTCAATCCTGTTCGGTCCCGTAGCTTTTCGAAGACAGGCACAGGAAGCGGCGCACTACCGGAAACCAGAAGTCGGGCACCGGACAACGCGCGCGCAGCTTCTTCGTTTTCGGCGATACGCGACCAGACGGTGGGAACACCGAAGTAGAGGGAGCCTTTCGCCCGGGCGTAATTTTCCGGCGTCGGCTTGACGGTGTGGATCACCCGGCTGCCGATCCGGAGGGGGCCGAGGATTCCGAGGATCAGTCCGTGCACGTGGAAGAGCGGAAGCCCGTGCACGAGCGTGTCTCGCCACGTCCAGTCCCAGGCCTCGGCGAGCGCGTCGATCCCGGCTGCGATGGCCGAGCGACTGAGCAGAACGCCCTTCGGTGGGCCAGTGGTACCGGACGTGTACAGGACGAATGCTGTGGACTGCGGTGCCGGTTCCGGATAGCTGTGCCACGAGCGAGCGTGCAACCGGACGGGAACTACCGGCAGAGTGTCGCAGTGGTCGTCCGTTTCACCGAGCCACGCCTGAGCACCCGAGTCACGCAGAATGTGCTCCCGCTCAGCCTTCCCCGAGTCCGGCGGTACCGGCACAACGGTGACACCGGCAATCAAGGCCCCGACGACGGCGAGGATCGTTTTTGCTGTGGGAGTTGCCAATACGGCAACCCGATCGGCCTGCGCCACTCGTTCCGCGACCGAGGTCGCGGCACCGAGAATGGCACTCCGCGAGAGAACCGTGTCACCGATCGCCACGGCGTCGTCGAGGTCGTCACCGCGGGCGACAGCAAGGGGGTTCAGTGATCTCAGCAGCACCACGACAGCATCTCACAGGGCCGATGGTCGCAAACTTTCTCCCGCCCGACGCGCGTCTATCGAGTGCGGAGGGAACAGCGTCACCAGCGCCGCCCCCAAAAGCGCCCCGGAAAGAACGGCGAATCCGTGCGCGTCGTCGACCGTCACCAGGGTTGCGCCGCCGACGACAATCACGGCCGTCAGAACGATCTCAGGCATTCGCGGGCGCACCAGAACACCGATCCCCGCGGCCGCCGCTGCCAGAGCAAGTGTGGCACCGGAGTTACCTGCGCCGGTCGACGGAAAGACTGCGGTGGTGAGCAAACCGAACAACAGTTGACCGAGCAGGAAGAGAGCCCAGCCGCGTGCGGCGCCCCAGAGCCGAAACGCAGGCGGTGCAACCACGGCCAGCGTCACGAGATTGGTGACGGTTCCTGCGACCCCTCCGTCCTGGACGAGCACGGAGGTCAGAATGCGCCACCATTGACCGTCGCGAATCAACGCGGGATCACGACGAAACATCTCGAGTAGTCCTGGTATCAGCGCCTGCAGGATGGATGGCACTGCAACCATCAGCCAGAGGAGAGCTGCCGAGAGTGGGAATTCTCCGAAAACTCGACGACTTTTCAACCACACGAGCATCAGTGCAACCGAGGCGACAACGACAGCAAAAATCAGTACCGCGTCCAAGCCGCCGGTCCCTGAGGTGGTCACAGCGCGACCTTACATCGGACCGATACCGACATCAGGGAACCTGACACCTGGGAAAGCACACGGTTCAGGCGGAGAGGCGCTTTGCTGCCGCGGCGATTCGTTCGTCTGTTGCAGTGAGCGCGATTCGCACGTGCTTGCTCCCGCTCGGTCCGTAGAACTCACCGGGGGCAACGAGGATCCCACGATCGGCGAACCAACTGACCGTCGCTCGACATTCCTCGCCGCGCGTCGCCCAGAGGTATAGACCCGCCTCGGAATTGTCGACGGTGAATCCGGCGCCTCGAACAGCTTCGATCAACACGCTGCGACGCTCGCGGTACCGCTCGCGCTGGATGTTCTCGTGTTGGTCGTCGCCCAAAGCTGCGGTCATCGCCGCCTGGATCGGCAGCGGCAGGATCATGCCCGCGTGCTTTCGCACCTCGAGCAGTTCCGACACCAGAGCCGGATCACCGGTGACGAACCCGGCGCGATAGCTCGCGAGATTGGACGTCTTCGAAAGCGAGTGGACCGCAAGCAAACCGGTCAGATCGCCGTCGTTGACCCGGGGATCGAGAATGGAGAGCGCATCCGCTTCCCACGTCAATCCGAGGTAGCACTCGTCGGAGACGACGATCGCGCCCCGCTCGCGCGCCCAGGCCACGACCTTCTGCAAGTGCTCGAGGCCGAGCACTTTGCCGGTGGGGTTCGACGGCGAGTTCACGAAGATCATCGCCGCCGACTCGGGACCGAGCTTGTTCAAGCCGTCGGCGCGCAGGACGCGAGCGCCTGCCAGCTTCGCCGCGACCTCGTACGTCGGGTATGCCAACTCCGGAATGACCACCAGATCGTCGGCTCCGAGACCTAGCAATGTCGGCAGCCACGCGATCATTTCCTTCGTGCCGATCGCCGGCAGGACCGCTGCCGGATCGACGTCGGGAATGTTGTAACGGCGATCGAGTGACTCCGCTACGGCCTCGCGAAGTGCGAGCGTGCCGTGCGTCGTCGGATATCCGGGTATCTCGGCAACAGAGGACAAAGCCTCCTGGATCACCGGATCAACGGGATCAACCGGCGTTCCCACGGACAGGTTCACGATGCCGTCGGGATGAGAGTGCGCCTTCGCCGTGACGTCGGCGAGCGAATCCCACGGAAAATCAGGAAGCCCAGCGGCCACCGGAGTACGAGACAAGATCTCTATTCCTCACCCATGGGAGGCAGCGCCTTGATGAACGGCGTGTCGTAGTCGACCTTGCCGAGCTTGGCCGCTCCACCCGGCGAACCGAGATCGTCGAAGAAATCGACGTTGGTGCTGATGTACGCGTTCCACTGGTCCGGGACGTCGTCTTCGTAGAAGATGGCTTCGACGGGACAGACAGGCTCACACGCGCCGCAGTCGACACACTCGTCGGGGTGGATGTAAAGCATGCGTCCACCCTCGTAGATGCAGTCGACAGGGCATTCTTCGATGCACGCCTTGTCCATCACATCTACACACGGTTCAGCAATCGTGTAGGTCACTGCCGATCTCCCTGCCTTCCTGTCGTGCATCGCCGCCGCAACACGCAGTTGCAAGGGGCCGAAAATCCGATACGACTCTCACGTACCGCGGGAACAGCCTATTATCCCCCTGCCAACCGACTCTGAGCAGGCGGGGGTAACACATTTCAGCCTACTGCGGTGATGTTCCTCGACCGAATCGCGATCCACTTCTCCCCCGCAGCAGCCGCGCGGACCAAAGCGCCGCGCTCACCGAGATAATCCGCCACGACGCCGACCACCGGAATCTTGCCGAAAATCTCGTACGGTTTTGTCCGCGACGGCCGCTTGTGCAGCTCGTCCGTGATGGCACGAAAAGTCTTGGACGTGCGCCACAAGGTGCCGATGAGCGCGAACGGGCGCCAGGTCTCGTCGGTGCCGCTGACCGACTTCTCGGCGAAATCCTCACCGGCGAGCAGATCTCGGGACTTGGTCTCACGCCGGCACAGCACCGACGCCAGGAGGTCCACCTGCTGATCCCGCTCCGTCACTCCGTGTTCACGGGCAACCGCAACGAGCACAACGGCCTGATTCGCGAATGCCAAGAGGTCCTGGATCGGCAGCCGATTGAGGAGGACGCCGAAGATGCCGGGGAACGCGACGGCAACGGTGTTGAGTGCACCCAACCGGGTCGTCCACCACTTCGAGCGCTGCTCGTCGGTCATCACCGACCACGCCGCCGTCCCGGGGAACTTGACGACGTCGAGGACCCAGGCCGCCGCGTCCAACACCATCGCTGCGGCATTTCGCTCGGGATCGGTCGGCTCGAAGGTCCGACGCTTGATACCGAGCGGATCACTGTAGGCGAGATCGAGAACCGGGTTGATCCCCCACACCGCTCGATCGAGAACCTCGACGACCTTGCGGTCCCCCAGTACGTCAGCCATCAGGCAATCGCTCCTTCGCGTCGTGCATGTGTGGTGGTTCGTTCGCGCGCCGGACGTCCGATTCCCTCGGCGATGGCGCGCAGTTCTGCGACGGTCTTCTCGGACCCGTGTTCGGAGCCAGCCATCCGCGAGATCGTCTCCTCCATCAGCGTTCCGCCGAGGTCGTTGGCTCCGCCGTTGAGCATCATCTGCGTTCCGGTGATCCCGAGCTTGACCCAGCTGGTCTGGATGTTGGGGATACGACCGTGCAGCATGATGCGTGCCAGTGCATGCGCAGCGCGGTTGTCCCGGTTGGTCGGCCCTGGCCGTGAAGCGCCCGCCAGGTACAGCGGCGCGCTCTGGTGAACGAACGGCAGCAGCACGAACTCCGTGAATCCACCTGTACGGTCCTGGATTCCGCGAAGAACGTTCAGGTGCCCGACCCAGTGGTGCGGCTGATCGACATGCCCGTACATCATCGTCGAACTCGACCGCAGTCCCACCTCGTGGGCCGTGGTGACCACTTCGATCCACTCCGCCGTCGGCAGTTTGCCCTTGGTGAGGATCCAGCGCACCTCGTCGTCGAGGATCTCCGCTGCCGTACCGGGAATGGTGTCCAGGCCCGCCTCACGCAGAGCGGTCAGCCAATCCCTGATGCTTTCACCGCTGCGCGATGCACCGTTGACGATCTCCATCGGCGAGAACGCGTGGACGTGCATCGACGGCACGCGCTTCTTGACGGCCCGGACCAGGTCGGCGTAACCGGTGACGGGAAGTTCCGGATCGATACCGCCCTGCATGCACACCTCGGTCGCGCCGGCGACGTGCGCTTCCCACGCACGGTCGGCGACCTGCTCTGCCGACAGCGTGAACGCGTCGGCGTCGCCCTTGCGCTGCGCGAATGCACAGAACCGGCAGCCCGTGTAGCAAATGTTGGTGAAGTTGATGTTTCGGTTCACCACGTAGGTGACGTCCTCGCCGACGGCGTCCTTGCGTAGCGCATCCGCCAGTGCCACAACAGCTTCCAGGCCCGGGCCCTCCGCCGTGGCAAGGGCCAGGTACTCGTCGTCGGAGCATCCGGCCGGGTCGCGTTCGGCACTGCGCAGCGCAGCCAGCAGATCGGTGTCGACGCGAATCGGAGCACTGAGCTCGAGTACCTGTTCGCGCACGGTCTCCCAGTCGCCGAACGCACTGCCCAGGTCACTGCGGGTCTCGGTGTTGCGCCCGTCTGTATCGATCTCGGTATTGAGATCGACGCGTCCGCTCGATTCCCACGACTCGTCCGGTTCCTGCCACGGTCGACCCACCGGTTTGGTGTCGGGCCGGGCGAGGCCGGTTTTGGGGTCCGCCAGTGCCTGCACGTGGCCCGCAATGCGCGGATCGATCCACGGAGCCCCGGCCAGGACATATGCCGGCTGAGCCGCAGTGCGTTCGGTCAGGGTGAAGCCGCCTTCGGCGCTGATCTCCGCCAAGGTCTCGAGATTCGGCCACGGACGCTCCGGGTTGACGTGATCGGGGGTCAACGGTGACACCCCGCCCCAGTCGTCCACACCGGCGCCGAGCAGCGCGAGGCACTCGCTGTTCGAGACGAGATTCGGCGGACTCTGAATCCGCATCGTCGGCCCGAGCAGCAGGCGTGCGACGGCGATGGCCGCGAGAAACTCGTCGAGTCCTGCATCAGGGGTATCGCGCATCGCGGTATCAGGTTTGGCCAGGAAGTTCTGGATGATCACTTCCTGGATGTGCCCGAACGCCTTCTGCGACTTGCGTATCGCCATGATCGATTCGGCACGCTCGAGGAAGTTCTCCCCGATGCCCACAAGAATTCCCGTGGTGAACGGGATGTTCAGTCGGCCTGCGTCGGTCAGGGTGCGCAGCCGAACCGCCGGGTCCTTGTCCGGGCTGCCGTAGTGGCATTCACCCTTGTCGGTGAACAGGCGGGTTGCGGTCGTCTCGAGCATCATGCCCATCGACGGCGCAACGGGCTTGAGCCGCGAGAGTTCCTGCCAGCTCATCACACCGGGATTCAGATGCGGGAGCAGTCCGGTCTCCTCGAGCACCCGAATCGACATCGCCCGCACATAGTCGAGGGTGGAGTCGTAGCCGCGTTCGTCCAGCCACTGCTTTGCTTCCGGCCAGCGAGCCTCGGGGCGATCACCCAAAGTGAACAACGCTTCCTTGCAGCCCAATTCGGCGCCTGCCCTGGCAATGTCCAAAACCTCGTCCGGCTCCAGGAACATGCCGTGCCCAGCGGCACGCAGTTTCCCGGGCACCGTGACGAACGTGCAGTAGTGGCACTTGTCCTGGCATAGACGGGTCAGCGGAATGAAAACTTTCCGCGAATACGTCACGGTGTTCGGCCGACCCGCTGCCAGCAGACCCGCATCGCGAACCTTGGCTGCCGAGGAACACAGATCGGTCAGATCGGTTCCCCGCGCCTGCAGCAGCGTTGCCGCCTCGTCGACGTTCAGGGTCGCTCCATCGCGTGCGCGACGGAGAACTCGCCGCATCGCCGACGCTGACGGGCCGGGCGACGGACTGGACGAGGCGGACGCGGAAATACCTGGCATCGGAAGCATGGTGGGTTTGCCGGAGTCATCACCAGTTCGGTTCACCTAGCGATCATGCGCCATGTGGGACGACTAGTGCCACCCGGTGCCAGAAGTAGGAGGCCTTACCGCCCCGACACGGCCTCGATCACGACGGCCGGTAGTCGTCGTCGACCGCGACCTCGACTCGTTGATCCACCACGTCAGCCACTGGCGCGTCGAGTGGAATGTCGGTCAGATCGGGTTCTTCGGGGGCGTTCGGATCTACGGGTGTCGATTGTTCGAGCGCATCTGATTCCGGAGCCTCCGGGTCGAATGTCGCATCTTGTTCGGTCATCACGTGCTCCCTTCGCGGTCGCCACACTCCACGATAGGGCCGATGTCGACAGATCGCCCCTCACTCGACCAAAGTAGTGCCCATGACTGCCCCGCAACCGCTGACCATGGCCGACCCGTTATGGCGACCCAGCGCCAAAGCCCCGAGGCTGTGGGCAATCACTGCCTCGCTGTTCTGGGTACCCGTCATCGTCGCCGAAATCGTCTGTGCCGTCTTGATACCCGGAATCCCGTCCTGGGTGGTGGGCCTGGTCTTCGCAGTCACCGTCCTGTTCGCGGCCACCTACATTCTGATGGTTCCGGCGTGGCGGTATCGCGTCCACCGATGGGAAATCAGTGACACTGCGGTGTACACACGCACGGGGTGGTTCACCCAGGAACGACGGATCGCACCGATATCGCGCGTGCAGACCGTGGACACCGAACGCGGACCGATCGACCGCATGTTGGGTCTGGCAACCGTGACCGTCACTACGGCGTCGTCTGCCGGGGCTGTGAAGATCTCCGCGCTCGACCAGGAAATCGCCGACCGCACAGTGGCCCAACTGACGGAGATCGCGGGCACCAACGTGGGAGACGCAACGTGAACGAGAAGCAGTTGGGCGACCCGACCGCGATCGAAATCCCGGTCGAGGCGGAAACGGCAGCTGCCGAGGCAGCCGAGGAGGAACAGCCATGGCTCCGCCTCGACCGCCGCATGCTTCTGGTCCACCCCGTCAACGAAGTCGTCAAACTGCTCCCGGTCCTGCTCGTCTCCGTAGTTCTCGGCAGCCAATCCGGAAACCACTGGTGGGGACTCGGCGTCGTCACTCTGCTCGTCGTCTTCGGTCTGTTGCGGTACTTCACCACCACGTACCGAATCGGGCCCGTTCACGTACAACTGCGCACCGGGGTATTCCAGAAAAAGCTGCTCTCCGTCCCGCGTAGCCGCATCCGATCCGTCGACGTCGAGGCCGGGGTCATGCACCGACTGCTCGGGCTGTCGATCGTGCGCATCGGGACCGGCCAGCGCGCCGGGATCGGCCACGATTCGAACAAGTTCGAACTCAATGCCCTCTCGACTGCCCTGGTTCCGGACCTACGTGCCGCACTGTTGGCCGGCGCGCAACAGGCACGGCGACTGGAAACCCCGGGCACACCGGTCGAGAACATCGCCGAACCGGTCGACACCGAGATCGGTCACTGGGAGCCCAGTTGGGTTCGCTACGCTCCCTTTTCGTTCACCGGAATCGCCATCATCGCAGCGATCATCGGCATCTCGTTCCAATACGGCATCGGCACTGCCGTCGCGAAATCGTCGGCAGTAAGCGACAGCTTCGACTCACTCGAGAGCCTCGGCATCGCGCTGATGGTCGTCATCGCACTCGTCGTGCTGCTGGTGCTGTCGAGTGCACTCGCCTGCGTCCAGTACCTGATCGCGTTCGGCAACATGAAACTCACCGACAACGGCCGCATCCTGCATGTCAGTCACGGCTTGTTGAAAACTCGGCAAACCACACTCGACCGCGCCCGCCTCCGCGGCACGACGCTCAAGGAACCGCTTCTACTGCGATTGGCCCGCGGCGCGCGGCTCGACGCCATCATGACCGGGGTCAGCGCCGAGAAGAAGGAATCTTCGCTGCTGCTCCCGCAGGGACCACGCAGGGAAGCCGAGCGAGTGATGGCCACCGTCATCGGTGACTCACGTCAGGCGTCCGCCCCGCTGATCCCGCACGGCCCGGCCGCGCGGCGTCGCCGGTACACCAGGGCACTGTTTCTCGCGACAGTAGCCTTTCTGGTCTGCGTGGCGTGCGCGGCTTCTGGTCTGGATGTCCCGATCTACGCGTGGTTCGGGGTCGCCGTACTCGCCATCGCTGGCGCTGCCCTCGCCTACGACCGATACAACGGCCTCGGCCACGCAGTCCTGCCGGGATGGTTGATCACCCGAAGCGGCTCGCTCGATCGCCAGCGCCACAGCCTCGAATCCGAAGGTGTCATCGGATGGACGGTGCGCGAGACGTTCTTCCAGCGACGCGCAGGCGTGGCAACCGTCATCGCCGCGACGCCAGCAGGCACCGGAAGCTACGAGGTGATCGATCTCCCCGCCGAGAACGCGTGGGCATTGATCGAAGCCGTCACTCCGGGCGGTGGCGACGTTTGGGCAGGTCGTCGATGATGAGCCTCGCCAGCGAACCGAGACGCGATCGCTCCGGCTGGATGGTCGGAACGCCGAGCAACTCCAGCGGGGCGGCCGTCACCGGTCCGACGCAGTAGGTCGGTACCGGTCCGCGCATAGCTGCGACGAACCGCTCCAGTTCGCCCATTTCTTTTGCCGTGCTGAGCATCGAGGACACCGCGGGGGCACTGGTGAAGGTCAGCGCGTCGATTGCACCGGAACGAACTGCAGCGACCAACGCGCGGACTGGCGACTGATCCGGCGGCCGGATCCACCGATAGACCGACACCGGGGTGACAACCGCGCCGATGTCGGCGAGGGAGGCGCTCAGGTCCGTCAACGGCTCCCATTCGGTGATGGTGCCGTGCAACTGGACTGCGACGCGTAAGCCTGCCACTCCCTCGCTTCCGAGGTGCGCCAGAACTTCCTCGGACGACTCACCCGAAGGCGACCATTCCTCGCGCAGTCCGGCGCCCCGGATGGCGCCCGTCGCCTTGGGGCCGCGGGCGATGATGCGCGTCCGGGCCAGAGCTCCGAGGAACTCGTCGGTCAAACCCCACGACGCGACGGCGTCGAGCCAACCCCGAAAGCCGATTCCGGTGCTGATCACGACCAATTCCGGCGGATCGGCAATCAACGCGGACGTCTGAGTACGCAGGTCCCGATCGTCCACCAACGGCAGCACATGGATCACCGGTGTCCGCACGATCTCCGCGCCTCGACGTTCGAGGAGCGTCGCAAATTCTTCGACACGCCGTTCTGCGGTCAAGGCGATAGTCGCGCCCGCCAGATCATCTTCAGCCACAGGCTGAGTGTCCCTTATGGATGGGTTACTTTCCTACGCGCGCGCCGAGAACTATTGCGAACTGAGGGTGGCAAGCCTGTTGATCGCTACTTTGAAGAGGAAAACCGCGGCCGGAGCGATTGCGCCGACCAGCAGTAAGAACGTCAGAGGGGACGAGAGCACCAGCACGTCGCCGCCCGGACCGCCGACCATGCACACCAAGAACCCGACGATCCAACCGGCGAGCGGCAATGCGGCCATACCCGGCGTCGTAACCGTGCGGGCGGCGATCACCAATACGAGGTTCGCGGTCGCTGCCACGAGAATGCTGATCGGAAATGCGGTCGTACCGAGATGAGTCGGCAAGAACAGGACTGACAACACCGCGCACAAGAACCCGTCGAAAATCAGGACACCGAGGATGATGGGGTCGAGCCACGACAGCGACGTTTCTGTCGAAGCGTCTGTGTTGTTCTCGGCCGTGATCATGGTTTTGATAGTGGTCTATCGACGGCCAACGCGCGAGCGCGGGGTCCCTCCCGACAAGCACCCCGGCTCGCGCCCGAAAAGCACGAAGTCGATCAGGGAACCGGCGGGAACCCGAGCAGCGTCAGCAGATGACTTTGCTGATCTGCAAATGCGTAGAGCGATCCGTAATACATGTCGTGGTAGTAACCGGCCATCGGACGCAACGAATCGACGAAGGCGACGATCTGGTTCTGCAGGTCCCAGTTGTACATTTCTTCAGCCCCCAGGCTTTGCTGTTACCGAAAGGACCACCCATCCGGTGACACGCATCACACACCACTACGGCGTCGATCGCAATGCCTGTGAGCCGACGCCCAGGTCAGCTGTGCAGCCCGCCGAACAGATCGCGCTCGCGACCGTCCTCACCCACCGGACCGAGCGTGCCGGCGGCCAATACGAAATGCTCGACCGTCAGGATCGGTTGGACCACGTTGTTCGACAACGCGAACTCGGCTCCACTCGGGGCTACCGTCACCTGAGTGGCGTGGGCGCTCAATGCCCTCGCCTTCGCATCGATGACGCCTCGAACATCGATTGCCGTCGTCACGTCTGCGTCCTCGACGCTCGGCAATTCACCGGGCTCGGGCAGACGCCAGTTCTCCGGGAACTCGGAAATCGCCGCGATGCCGCGTTCGAGTCCGCTGCGCTCGGTCACGGTCCAGTAGAACTTCGGAGTCGACCACGGCTCGCCGGCCTCGGGATATGCGGCCGTTGCTGCAGCTTCCACGGCCGCTGTCGTGATCGCGTGTGCCTGGATGTGATCCGGGTGCCCGTAGCCTCCGTTGGGGTCGTACGTGATCACGACGTGCGGCCGAATCTCACGAATGACGGCGACCACCGCGCCGACTGCCTCGTCGAGTCGAGCATTGACAAAAGCACGGGGATTGGCGGCCGAAGGCGTGCCGATCATTCCGGAATCGCGATAACGACCGGCACCGGCGAGGAAGCGAGGAGCGGCACTGCCCAAAGCCGACAAAGCAGCGCTCAGTTCCGCGATCCGGTAGCCCCCGAGTTGATCGGCCTCGGCAGCCACGAGCCCTGCCCACGCGTCACCGATCACTTCACCTTCCTCCCCCAACGTGCAGGTGAGGACCGTGACGTCGGCGCCTTCGGACGCGTAACGCGCGATAGTGCCACCGGTGGTGATCGTTTCGTCGTCCGGATGTGCGTGCACCAACAGAAGTCGCTTCGCCGACGCGGTCACTTTGCCACCCTCACCCAGTCCGTAGCGTTTCCGAATATCCCCACCTGCACCGGCCCGTCGAGGACCACGCCCTCGACTCCGGTCCCGACTGCAACCAGCGCTCGGCTCTGCACGATCGGCAAAACCGCCGCCAGATCCCACAGCTTGGGTTCCGCATCGGCGATCAACGACCCGAGATCCCCGATGCCACTGAGCGCTTCGTCGATCCGACCTTGCAACGCCGGATCACACAGCCCGGACAGGTTGCTCGGAGCCTCGACGCTTGTCGTTCGAACAGGCTCCGGAGACTGCGACGGCGTCGGTGTGGGCACCGCCGAACCTGTCGCAGGAGTGGAAGGCGCTGTCGGGCAACTGAACCGGGAGGCCAGCGAAGTTGCGGTGTCAGCGCCTGCTCGGCTCCAACCGACAATCATGTCGACGCGTCCTGTAGTCAGATCCTCGCCGTAGAGCTCCTCCGGCGGCACCGATTCGACGGTCGCCAGGATCCCCACGTCACGCAATTCGTCGGCAGCGGTGTTTGCCACGGCGATCGCGATGTCGTCGTTTTCGGGAGCGCCGATCAGCAGCGTCAACTGAGCGCCGTCCCGGACGATCGATCCGACCGTTCCAGTGCCAGTGACGATTCCGGTTGGCGGTGCTGTCAAGTAGCCGGCTGCGGTCAGCTCGCCCAGCGCCTGCTCTCTGGTCGGTTTCGGCGGCGCGGTTGGCGCATATCCCGGATCCGACGGAGCGAGGATCTGAGCTTTCACCGGGGCCGACGCCGATTCACTCCCGGCCGCCACTACGGCGAGCAGGTCCGGATCGAGCAGTCCCAGAACACCTTTACGCACCCGAACGTCCGCGAAGTTCTTACTGCGCCCATTGACGTTGATGTCGAGAGTGCGCGGAACGTAGGAGAATGCAGTACTGACACCCGGGATTGCAGAAAGCTGAATATCCGTGGCACTACCCGAATGAACTTGCGCCACTTGAGCATCGTCGGTACGCAGTGCATCCGCCAACTGCGAAGCCGTTCCTCCGCGTCGCAGAACTATCTGATCCGGATCTGAAGGCTTGCCCCAGAATCGGTCGTTGCGTTCCAGCACGATTTCGTCTCGACCACGGTCGACCGAGCGCACGTGAAAGTGGGCTCCAGACACCGGAATCCCCTCACTCAAACCGGTGCTGAAACCGCCGGGAGTGTCCTTGATCAGGTGGGATGGAAGAATATCGGTGAACAACTCTCGCCACGCCGGATACGGCGCACGCATCACGACGTTGACCGTCTTGCCACCGCCGGACGAGTTCACGTCGTCGATCATCTGATAGCCGGCGGGGTTGACCACACCGGGAACCGAGATCATCTGCTGCCAGAGATAGCGAAAGTCCTCTGCCGCAATGGGAGCGCCGTCCGACCATTGGGCTTCGTTGCGCAGTTGGTAGCGAATAGTGAACGGAGCCTCTGACGTCACTTCAGCCGAAACGAGAAAAGAATCGTCGATCGCCCACTCCGTCGCACCAGGCTGCGTCGGCGAATTGATCGGGCGAAACGCACTGGGCAACACGAGGTTGCCGACTGCGGAGTTGACCGGCGACTGATCCGCGAGCAGGTGCGGGTTGAATCCGCCTCCTACCTCGTCGATCGCCACGGTGACCTGCTTCATCGCCGGAACAACCGGAGTCGGTGTGGGCTTGACGGTTTCGGTGCTCTCGACCGGAGGCGGCGGATCGGCCGTACACGCGGTCAGCGACAACGCCGTCACTGCCACTGCCAACGCCAGGTAGCGACGTCCTGAGGCCACAGACAATTCCTTCCGTACGGGGCCGCGTCGCCCCTTCACACTCGATTTCCGGGCAGAACTTTCGCCCGGAAACCATGAAGGCGAATGTACCTTTCCGCCGAAAACTCGGCTGAAAGGCACATCCGCCTGTCAGGTGGTAACCGACGAAAGACTACAGAGCAGCCTTGTCGCGAGACTTGCTACGCGAACGCTCGCGAGCGCGCTCGGTTGCATTGAGATGCACCTTGCGGACGCGGACGTCCTCGGGGGTGACCTCGACGCACTCGTCGCCGGAGCAGAATTCCATGGCCGCTTCGAGCTCGAGCTTGATGGGCTTCGCGAGGGTCTCCATCACGTCTGCGGACGACTGACGCATGTTGGTCAGCTTCTTCTCGCGGGTGACGTTGATGTCGAGGTCTTCCTGACGGGGGTTGATACCGACGACGTGACCCTCGTAGGTGTCCGCGCCGGGCTCGACGAAGAAGGTTCCGCGGTCAGCCAGCTGGATCATGGCGAACGGCGTCACCGTGCCGGAACGGTCCGACACGAGAGAACCGGTGTGGCGTGCACGAATCTCGCCGGCCCAGGGACCGTACCCGTCGAAGACGGCGTTGGCGATGCCGGTTCCGCGGGTATCCGTGAGGAATTCCGTACGGAAGCCGATAAGACCACGCGAAGGAACGATGAACTCCATACGAACCCAGCCCTGACCGTGGTTCGACATCTGAACCATCTTGCCCTTGCGGTTGGCCAGAAGCTGAGTGATGGCACCGAGGTACTCCTCAGGGCTGTCGATGGTCAGCTCTTCGAAAGGCTCGTGGATCTTACCGTCGACAGTCTGAGTGACCACCTGCGGCTTTCCGACGGTCAGTTCGAAGCCTTCGCGACGCATCTGCTCGACGAGGATGGCGAGCGCGAGCTCTCCACGACCCTGGACCTCCCACGCATCGGGACGTCCGATGTCGAGGACCTTGAGCGAGACGTTACCGACCAGCTCCTGGTCCAGGCGAGCCTTGACCATGCGCGAGGTGAGCTTGTGACCCTTGACGCGGCCGACCAGCGGTGAGGTGTTGGTACCGATCGTGACCGAGATAGCCGGCTGATCGACAGTGATGCGAGGCAGCGCAACCGGGTTGTCGAGGTCGGCGAGCGTGTCGCCGATCATGATGTCCGGGAAACCCGCAACAGCGCAGATATCGCCGGCAAGCGCAACCTCGGCGGGAACACGCTCGACACCGATGGTGGTGAGCAGTTCGGTGATCTTGGTCTTGGTGATGACGGGCTCGCCGTCGACCTCGCGGCACCAGGACACGGTCTGGCCCTTGCGCAGCTCGCCGTTGTGGATGCGAACCAGCGCGAGGCGACCGAGGAATGCCGACGCGTCGAGGTTGGTGACGTGAGCCTGAAGCGGCGCGTCGACCGTGCCCTTGGGGGCCGGGACGTACTCCATCAGAACCTGGAACAGAGCGGTGAGGTCCTCGGCGTCGGGAGCCTGACCGTTCTCGGGCTGCACCGTCGAAGCCTTGCCCTCGCGGCCGGAGGCGTAGAGAACCGGCAGCCCGAGCGCAAGCTCGGCGGCTTCGGCGGCCTCGTCGGAGAGATCGGACGCGAGGTCCAGGAGCAAGTCCTGAGCCTCGGAGACAACCTCTTCGATGCGAGCATCGGGACGATCGGTCTTGTTGACAACCAAGATGACGGGCAGTGAGGCAGCAAGTGCCTTACGCAGCACGAAACGCGTCTGCGGAAGCGGGCCCTCGGACGCATCGACGAGCAGGACGACGCCGTCGACCATGGACAGGCCGCGCTCGACCTCGCCACCGAAATCGGCGTGGCCCGGGGTGTCGATGACGTTGATGACGGTGACCGAACCATCCTCGTTGCGCTTGTGCACCGAGGTGTTCTTCGCGAGGATCGTGATGCCCTTCTCGCGTTCGAGGTCGCCGGAGTCCATGACGCGATCGACCAGCTCGGCGCGCTCCTCGAACGCGCCGGACTGACGAAGCATGGCGTCGACGAGGGTGGTCTTGCCGTGGTCGACGTGTGCGACGATGGCAACGTTACGGAAGCTGGTGGTGGTCACGCGATGGCTCTCCTGGCTGAGTTGATTCGGCCACGCGAAAGTCAAGTCGCACGGCTCTTCTGGTGGCCGCTGCACGAGTGTGTGATCCGAATCAGGGCACGAATCGCCTGAATAGGCACCGCGGCCTAGTAAATACTACTCGCTCCGAGCGGATACTCCTGCATTGTGCGGCCTCTATCACCGCCCCCACCAGCCAATAGTGATCTGCACCACGCTGAAGCGAGTAGGATTACGACCTGGAGAAACAGGGTGTTTAAGGGTACGCTAACCTCGTTCCAAGAGCGGGCTCTCCGCCGTAGTGAAACAGGAAAGCCGCAGCGTCACATGGGAAAAATCAAGGCAAGCAAGGTCTCGAAGCTCAAGCCGAAAAAGAAGTGCTGCCGGAAGAAGACACGGTGCATCAAGTGCCCCGTCGTCATCATGCGGATGAAGAAGCTCGAGAACGAGGGCGCATCCAAGAAGGAACTGAAAGCCGGTCTCAAGAAGGCCCGCGCGGCGTAAGCGCCCTCAACTCCTCGAGCAGTTCGGGGATCCAGGCTCGATCGTTGTCGACCAGATCCATCGACAAGAGTTCTTCGGCATCGACCCATGCCAACTGGGCGTGGTCGAGCGCGACCGGTTCGCCGGACACCAACTCCGCCCGGTACGCCCGCAGGACCAACCCGGCCGACAGTTGCACATCGACGCCGATTCTTGTTCCGCATCGAACCTCTACCGCAAGCTCCTCGCGCAACTCGCGGGCCAACGCAGCCTGCGGCGTTTCGAAGTCCTCGACCTTCCCGCCCGGCAGTTCCCAGCGACCGGCCAACGCCGGCGGACTCGTCCGCTGCGCGAGGAGCAGCCTTCCCCCACGGAAGATCGCACCGGCGACAACTTCGCGATCCCTTGCAGGCACATCACTCATCGCACCATGATGGAGTATGGCCACTTTGTTGTCCGACTCCGCGATCCAAAGCGCTCTCGACGAACTGCCGGCCTGGCAGCTGTCGCCAGGCTCGATCACTCGTACCGTCGATTCCGCGACTTTCCCGGACGCGATCGCGCTTCTTCAACGCATCGCGGCTGTCGCCGAGGCCGCAGATCATCATCCCGACATCGACGTTCGCTGGCGAAAGGTCACGTACACGCTTTCGACACACTCGGCGGGCGGTCTCACGGAACTGGACTTCGACCTTGCCCGTCGAATTGACGTACTCGTCGACGATTCGGTCCGTTTCGCCTGATCTCCGAGTGAACAAACCTCGCAATCTGACGTAACAGTTGCATCAACTTTCACATAGATCACTTCAGTCACAGGTATGGTCGCCGTAAATCACGATCGAGGCCGGTCATGCCATAGACTCCCCCCGGTGCGTAGCTGCTCAGCAACTGAACAGCTGTACAACCCGGGGGCTCTGTACATAGAGTGACCCCTCGAGCCGTCAAACGCGGAGCTCGCCTAGGCGCCCGCGCGGTATGACTAAGGATGGGGAAACAGTGCTTCGAACCCGAGGTATGCGAAAGGCGTTCACCGCCGTCGCTATTGCCGCAGTAGCAGGACTGGCATTGCCGGCACAGGCAATGGCCGATCCGGCAGCACCGCCCGCACCCGAAAGTGTGCCGATCGAGTTCCTCGCATCGTTTGCGCCCGCCATCATCGGCGCCGCTGCAGGTCCGGCTGACGTCGCCGGCGGCCCGCAGCAAGCGTTGCTCGACCAAGCTCGCGCGATCCTGAACTCCCCCGGCATTCCGCCCGAGATCAAAGCCACCCTCGAGAAGGTCATCACCTTCCTCGACGGCAGCGGCGGCGGCGGACCGGAAATCCCGAACGAGAACGCCCCCGTCATCGCGCAGTTCCTCTACCCCACGCTTGGCAAGGGCTGCATCTCGGCCACCGCCGATTCGGTCGGAACCGCGCTTGCTGTTCCGGGCCCGGCTCACCTGCCTCCTCCCGGCCCCGCTGCCGGTCAGGCTGGATTCGTCTTCACCGCTCTCGGAACGGCTCCCGCCGTCGACGACCAGCCGGTGCCGATGACCGTGACGTGGGTCAACATCGACAACCAGCGCAGCGCCACCCAGAACCTGACCAACGCGTCGCGCATCAACCCGGATGGTCCCGCCACCTTGTCGGCTATTGCCGATACAGGTCCGGGACGCGTCCTCTCGGTGATCAGCGGTTCGCTGACCACCCAGCCGGAAGGCGCAGATCGCATCACCTGCAGCTTCCTCCCGACCGTGGGTATGTTCGCGGTCGCTTGATCGAAGTCTCGTGAAAGGGATCCGCCGAATTTCGGCGGGTCCCTTTTGCATCTCCGATCACCGTGATAGACCCGATAGATGGGACATCTACGAGTGGACATCACGCATGGCCGTCCAGACAAGGCATCGAGCCCAGACGACCAGTCGATACGGTCTCACAAGTCGAGTCGATCGATACTGTCCATCCGATCCGAGGGGTCCATTCTCTCGATCGGATCGGCGTATTCGATCCTCTCGATCGGTAGCGTCGGCTCTTTCCTCTCCATCGGAAGCATCGGGTCTACGGCGTCGGTGCTGAGTTCGGGCTCGTTCACCAGCCTCGGGTCGGCACTGTCCGGCCTCTCACGCTGGTCACTACTCTCCTGGCGTGGAAATCACGCAGCACCTGAGGAACATCCGAAACTTGTTGTCATTGCGCCGGAATCGGATTCGAGCGATCCGGATCGATCGCTGCGGTCCGTCTCGCACTCTCAGACCTGATTCGGTCGCGGCCAGTCGCGGCCTTCCAAGGACTCGACCGAGGTATTGAATTGCCGCAGTAGGTCACCGAGCGCGAGGCGTTGCTCCGGCGTCCACTCACGCAAGACCTTTTCGACGCCGGCCGTCGAATGTTCGCGATCTGCACGAAGTTTCGACAGACCCTGCACCGTCGGCCGAACCTTTCGCGCCAGCCCACCGTCCGGATCCTCCACTCGCTCCACCAAGCCCTGACGCCTCAGCGCGCCGATCTGCCGGTTGATGGTCGAGATGTCGAGCGAGAAGGCACAGGAGAGCTCCTTGAGGCTCATCGGTTGTTGCAATTCCAGTCGTCCGAGCAGTAGATACGCGGACCGGTCCAGATGAAGTTCCGCCCGTTGAGCGAGCGCGTGATAGCGCGAGAGCAGGGTCAACTCGTACTCGATATTCACCAGTTCAGGTTCCCGATCCACACTCATATTGTGCAGAATACACACGATGTGTAGCGTGCACACTGGGGCGAACGCACCGAAACCGAACACGCCATGGCGGGAGCCGAATGTCCGTTCACGCAGATTCGTCGAGCGTCGACGAGAAATCCCCGGACAAGAAAACCACGGCCACGAACTACGCCCCTTCTGGTCCCGTACTCACTGTCCTCGGGCTGTGCGGAATCGTCGTCGCCTTGATGCAGACGCTGGTAGTCCCCATCATTCCGCAGTTGCCTCACCTGCTGAACTCCACTCCCGCCGACACCTCGTGGGCGGTCACCGCAACGCTCCTCGCCGCCGCGGTGATCACGCCGATCAGCGGGCGCCTCGGCGACATGTTCGGCAAGAAGCGAATGCTGCTCGTCAGTCTCGGGATGGTCGTTTTGGGCTCAGCCATCTGTGCGATCGCACCTTCACTGATCGTGCTCGTTGTCGGCCGCGCTCTTCAAGGAGCATCGGTCGGGGCAATTCCATTGGGCATAGCAATCATTCGTGATGTTCTTCCACCGAAGAAAGTGGCCGGAGCTATGGCGGTCATGAGCGCCACCCTCGGCGTCGGCGGTGCGATCGGACTGCCGATCGCTGCGGTGATCGCTCAGAATGCCAACTGGCACTTCCTCTTCGTCACTTCGGCGGCGTTCGGGCTGATCTGCATCGCACTGGTTGCGTTCGTGATTCCCGAATCGACGGTACGACGCCCGGGACGCTTCGACTTCGTCGGAGCGTTCGGCCTCACCGTTGGTCTGATCACTCTGTTACTCCCCATCACCAAAGGCGGAACCTGGGGATGGGGCGACCCGAAAACCCTGGGCCTCCTGGCAGTTTCCGCTCTCAGTTTCCTCGTCTGGGGATGGTGGGAGCTTCGACGCAGCGCACCGCTGGTAGACCTCCGCGTATCGGCCCGGCCTCAGGTTCTCTTCACCAACTTCGCCTCGATCGCCGTCGGTTTTGCCATGTACGGCAATTCCTTGACGCTCCCCCAACTCCTCATGGCACCGACGTCCACCGGCTACGGACTCGGACTGTCCATGGTCGCAGCGGGACTCGCACTGGCCCCCGGCGGACTCGTCATGATGGCGCTCTCACCCGTCTCCGCTCGCATTTCGGCGTGGCGTGGCCCACGAATCACGCTGATGCTCGGCGCCCTCGTCATCGGATTGGGTTATGCCTTTGCATATTTCACGGTGTCGAGCGTCTGGCAGGTCGCCGTGGCCGGAATGTTCATCGGCGCGGGCGTCGGGCTCTCTTACTCGGCCATGCCCGCCCTGATCATGGGAGCAGTCCCCATCACGGAATCTGCAGCCGCGAACGGACTGAACTCCTTGATGCGATCGATCGGCACGTCGACGTCTGCCGCGATCGTGAGCGTCGTTCTGGCCGGAATGACCATCACCGTCGGCACCGCAGTGATTCCCTCGTTCGAGGCGTTTCGTGCCACGTTCCTGATTTCCATCGCCGCCGCCGCTGTGACGATGGTGTTCGCCGGGTTGATTCCCAAACAGAAAGTCACGTAAGGGAATCAACCCGGCAGAGGACTCACTTCTCCGAAGAGCCTTCGATGCTGCCAGTCTGCAACTTCGACAAAAGTGTGTAGATGAAATTGATGATGATCTCCACGTGGTGCCCTCTCACATAATGGGTCCCCGACCCGTCAACGACGGTACCGCAGAACTCTTCTGCATCGAATCACCGACAATCAATTCTGCAACGTGTTCTAATCTGAAGCGACGACAAACCGAGGAGCCCTTCATGACCTGGACGCGTACCGAACTCGAAGACGCCTTCGCGGGGTACCAGAACACCGTTGTCGAGTGCACTCGTTCCGGCGATTGGAACGCCTTCGCGGACATGTTCACCGAGGACGTCGTCTACGTGGAACACGCTTTCGGAACCCTCAATGGCCGAGAAGCTGTACGCAAGTGGGTCACTCGCACGATGACGGAGTTCCCGGGGCACCGCATGACCGAGTTCCCGGCCAACTGGTTCGTCGTCGACGAGCAGCGCGGATGGATCGTGTGCGAGATCGACAACCCGATGGAGGATCCGGGCGACGGATCCAAGCACGGAGCCGCCAACATCACGATCCTGCATTACGCCGGCAACGGATTGTGGTCTCGCGAAGAAGACGCCTACAACCCGATGAACTTCCTGTCGATGGCAAAAGCATGGTGCCTCGCCGCCGAAGCGGCGGGCACCCTCCCCGATGACGCCAAGGCCTGGCTCGCCAAATTCGGCGCTATGGTGCGATAGATCCTGTCGGTAACGAGGAACCAACCGGTTGGGCCGGCCCGACCGAGCCGGCCAACGACCACTGCCCGTAGTCGCGAGTGAGGATCGAGTTCAGATCCACGCCGACGCCGTCGACCTTGCGCTTGTCGATCTCGAACTGGTGCAGGTTTGCCCTCGGGTGCACATATCCTGCGGGTGAACCCCAATTGTGCTGCCAGAACCAGGTTCCGACGCCGGCGCTGATCATTGCGTCGATCACGCGCGTGTTTCCGTAGATACCGAGTGCTCCGTTGCCGACGACCGAGGCCCACCCCTCGAGGTACGGCGAGATCAGTGTAGTGATTTCGGTACTGGTCGGGTTGTCGTCGATCGACGCGTAAATCGGCCGACCGGACGGCCCACCAGCCGCAGCGTGTAGTTCGAGGCCACGGGAAGCATGACGCTTGCCTGCCTCGCGAGCCCCGCGCCAGTCCGCCGTTCCGCCCTTGCCGAATTGATAGCAGGAAACGACTTGGAGTCCGGCCGCCGTCAACGCGTCGGTTTCCCGCGCCAGTACGGGCTTGCCGACCATCCAATCGGCTCCCGGGCGCCTATCCGAGACATATCGAATGGCGCCTGCATACCCGGCGGCCTTGATTGCCTGAGCGGACGGCACACCGGCGGCGTAATCGAGCAGGGTCCCCAGCGAACCGGCATTGGCCACCGACGTCGTACCGCTCAATGCAGCGAGTCCGGCAGCTGCCGATCCAGCCGCTGCGTACTTGAAGAGGTTTCTTCGCGAGACGTGCACAAAGCTCCGATCATCGGCGTGTCCCGCTGGAAGTGGCGGGCAGGCAAGCTATCTTCTTTCGCTCGCATTCCACCACAGTCACATCATCCCCGCCATGCACTTGGCCAACAATGCTCACATTGTCACCAAATTGGACGCTAGACAGATAGTCAGACAGACAACAGTGGCCCCCGAAGACGATGTCTTCGGGGGCCACTGAGTCGGCCTAGCGGCCGGAAGCTATCAGCTGAGCGAGGTGAAGAAGCTCAGAGCGCTGAAGAGATCAGACGCGTTGCTGAAGAAGTCGTTGAGGAAGGTGAAGGCATCCGAGAATTCTGCGCTGCTCATGCGATGTGCTCCTGTCGAAGATACGGTCCAGAGGATTGCCGCCACGTGAGTGGCTGCTGGCGATAAGAGTAGAGGTCTTCCGTTACTTCCGCGACACCAAATGTGTCCGGGACGTTACATTTCGACCCCTTCGGGACACGGACATACACACAGGTGACGCCCACCGGCAGTGATCAAACTGTCACCTACGGACGATTTATTGACATATTCCGAACATCGTTCCCGATAACAGCTATCTCGCAGCATCAAACCTGTAGGCGGACCACAAGATTGGCAAGCCTTACTTAACAGAGAGGGCGTTGCTCCCGCTAGAGCGCGTACCAGCAGATTGGCCAAATCCCCCGCGGCAATGTGGCCACGCGAGGTTAGTCCGGGCGCAAACATTCAGCCACAGTTCGAGTTAGCGAGATCTTTACGCCGAAAACGACCATCCCGACTGACCGCGGGACCGTACCTAGCGGTCATCATGGTGACGCTATTCACACCGATTTGCGGAACTCCAGGCACCGATAGCAGCCCTATCTCGACACCAATCGGACGTTCGAGGGCACAGTGGAGTTCATGAACCTCACAAAAAAGAAATCCTGGAGTGAGCTGTCACCCGCGCAGCGCCGCGTGGTCTCCCTGCTCGCAACGATTCAGTCCCTGTTGGCGATCGCAGCGTGGACCGACCTGGCGCGACGCCCTGCCGATACGGTCAACGGCAGCAAGAAGAAGTGGGCGGCGATCATCTTCGTCAACTTCTTCGGGCCACTCACCTACTTCCGCCGAGGCCGGATTCAGTCGAAGTAGTCCCAGAACTGCAGCCACTTCACGGAGGCGAAGAGCGTCAGAGTCACGACGTACACCGCAATTACCGCTGCGACACCGCGCCAGTTGGTGCGGGGAACGGCGCCGTCGACCGGGTCGAGCCAGTGGCGGAACCACCTGGTGGCCGTCGGCATCAGGAACCACGTCATGGCGCCGACGCTGACTATCTGGCTCAACCACATCGACAGCCACGGCGGCGCTCCGATCCCGTCGAGCAGCGGCCCGAGAAATCGTGACAGCGTCATCACTGTCGGATAGAGAACGAGCAGGATGATCATCGCCGTTTTCCAATTCGGCGTCGCACGGGTCTGCCCGTTCTCCGTGCGCAGAATCGTGCCGAACGGTGTCGACCGCGTGGTCTCGGTGAAGTCCTCGGCCAACTCGGCTCGCAGTTTCGGCAGTGCCGCGGCCCTTTCGGGCGACGCCATCCACTCCGCCAATTGCTGCTCGGTCCGAAACCGAAGGACGGACTTCCACTGGGTGGAGTCGGTGACCGACCGCAACAACATCACCGACTCGTAGCCGGAGAATCGCGAACTGAGATCGATGAGATGGCGTTGCGTTCGCAGAAACTCGTGCTCCTTACCCACGACGACGACGTGGTCGTACACGCCGATACCGGGCGGCGGCAGAACTCCGTCGACGAGGACCAGATCACTCGTCTGTGCCAGAATTCCCGCTGCCGCAGCAGCTCTTTCGAGATCGCGGCGATCACCCGACTCCAGCCAACGGTGAAGATCGTCGGCACTGTCGAATGTGACAGACATGCCGTGCGACACCGGTTCCGGTTGATCACTGATGCCACAGCTCAGGTAGCCGTCGAATCGACCGGCGGTCTCGGCCGCACGCTCGACCCACGCCCGGAATCCCGAACTCGTTCGGTGATACCCGGTGATGGCGGTTGCGGACACGTCAGCCCGACACCCGGCGCCCTTGCACGTATACGTGCGCAATCGCGGGCTCGCGCATCGCCATCAGGAGGCCGAAGAGCGTCTGGTCGCGGGCGAGTATCGGATCATCCGAACGCGTTCCGTGGTTGACGAGCCCGGCGAGCGGCGGCCACCCGGAGGGATCGATCACCAGGAAGTCGGCCTCTTTGCCCTCGTCGAAGTTGCCGATCCGGTTCTCCATGTCCAGCGCGCGAGCACCGGCGAGTGTTCCGGTGAACAGCAGTTCGGCGGGGTGCATCGACACTCCGTCGTCGCCGGCTTCGGAGATATGAACCTTGAAGGCGTCGCCGAGGACTCGGGTGAGCAGGCACTCGTCGCCGCCGCCGAAGTCCGATCCGATCGCGATGTTGACCCCTGACGCAACGGTTCGCTTCCACGGCATGGTGCCTGAGCCGAGAAACTGCTGGGACGTCGGGCAATGTGCGATCGAGGTTCCGGTCTCGGCCATTCGTGCGAGTTCGGAGTCCTGGCAGTGCACCGAGTGCGCGAGTATCGCGCGCGGACCCAGAAAGCTCTTTCCGCCGACCTGTGAGCCGGGGAGGAACTTGCCGTCGTACGTGTCGAGATAGGTCTCGACCTCGTACTCGGCGAGTGTGGTTGCCACCTCGCCGGTTCCCGGCCGATTGTTCTCATTGAGGTGACTGTGGAAGTAGACGCCTCGGTCACGGACCGAGTCGTACAACTCCCCCAAGTCTTTCAGCGTCCGTGTTGTCACCGCGAGGGAGAAGCGAGGAACCACTGCAACGTGAATGAGTGCGGTGTTCACGTCGCCGGTGTCGGCCGCGTGCCACTTGTCGATCTCCTCGCGGGTGAGTCTGATCGCGTCCTCTTCCGAGGTGATCAGCGCGGCAGCGGACGCCGGGCCGGTGGTCTGAATCCCGCGGCCGCTGACCACTCGAAGGCCGCGATTCAGAGTTTCACTGAACAATGCGTCCTGTGCGTGCGGGAAGGCCGATCCGAACACCATCGCGGCCGTCGTTCCCGTGGCGATTCGGCGAGCGCAGAAGGCCTCGGCAGCGTGCTGGGCGAACTCCGGATCAGCGAATCTCGATTCGGAGGGAAAGACGCACAGGTCGAGCCACTCGAGGAGTTGGCCGCCGCCGTACGCATCGCCGGCGTAGGTCTGCGGGAAATGAATGTGGGCATCGACGAATCCGGGCAGCAGGAAACCCGGTCGATGATCGTGAATTTCGCCGCCCGCGAGGTCTCCGGGGAGCGATTCGAATTCTCCGCAGTAGACGATCGTTCCGGCATCGTCGATCGCCAAGACGCCGTCGGGGATCGAGACGAGCGACTGCGCCGCATCCTCAACCGTCGGACGACCGGAAATGTGGAAGACATGGCCTCGATGAAGGTGCGTCACTTACTGAGCAAAGCACAAAACTACCCGGCGCCGCGCGGCGAATGCTGTCCTTTTTGTCAGATATTGGGATCAAGCAAGAGTTGCATGCCAAACAAGAGCCGCAGCCAGCGCACCTGCACCGTTCAACGACCAATGCAGAGCAATCGGCGCAATGAGACTGCCGCTTCGATGACGAAGCCAGGTGAATACGAGACCGGCCGCAGCGGTGGCGAGAACAGCTCCGAGGATACCGGCGACCTGGCCGACGACTCCGGTACCGAGAAAGCCGGACAGACCTTCGTTACCGCTGGTCAAACCCATCGACGACGCGATGTGCCACAGTCCGAACATCAGAGAACCGGCAGCGGCGACGCCGCGGAATCCACTGACCCGGTTCAACGTGCCGTGCAGGACGCCACGGAAAGCCAACTCTTCGGGAATGACGGTCTGCAGCGGGATCACGATCATCGACGCGATGATCGCGCCGGAAATTGTGGCGTAGCGATCCGCCATGAAGAAGGGGCGTGTAAGCGGAAGCAACGCGCCGACGGCGACAACGGTCAGGACCAGGCCGACAGCGGCAAGGGCGTACTTCGAACCCCGCCGGAGATCGCGAGGTGAGAGCCCCAATTCCGCCCATCCCATTCCCCGGCGCTTGGTGAGCGCCAACAGGACGAGAGCAGAGATGGGTACCGTCGCGATGCTTGCCCAGGCGGTGGTGAAATGCGCGATCAGATTGGTTCCCACCAGCACCACGATCACAACAGCGATATCCACGTATGCATGCATCCGCGGAAAACGAGGAGCGGTCGTTGCGATCTCCACTGGACCGATCTCCACTGGGCCGCCGCTCGTTAGCTGAAAGTTCACTTTTTCCAGTGTACTGACGCATGAGAACTGCCCGCCACTGTTTGCGAACACGCTCACAGTGACGGGCAGGTCCCGAAACACCTCTGATCAGGCGCCGAGCGTGCTCGCAAACTTCGGAACGGCGTTGTCGATTGCGTAGGTCAACCCCGGTACCGAGCCACTCGAGAACGCATTGACGAGTGCCGGGTCATCGAGGATCAACAGATGTCCCTCCTGGGCCGACGGGATTGCGCGCAGTAGCGGATCGTTCGCAAACGCACTGCTGTCGAGGAAGATCGGAAACAGCACCGTGAGATCCGCGTCGAACAAGTTCAGGTTCTCGTTGGCGACCGGGATATAGAAGTTTCCGGTGGCTTTTTCGGTGATCGCCGTCGGGATCGTGAAGCCGAGGCGCGTCATGAAGTCTGCGCGTGCGTCGCCTGGTACGTACGCGCCGTAACCATCGGAACTGTAGGCGCCGACGGCCGCTGTCTTACCCGCAAAGCTCGGATTGGCGGCAATTGCAGCGTCGAACTTGGCGTCCAGGCCGGACAGTAGCGCCTTTCCTTCTGCTTCCTTGCCGAGAGCCTTCGCGACGAGTTCGGTCTGCTGCTCGACCGTCGTCCCGTACGCAGTGGCCAGACCCGGGGGCGGCCCGACCGTCGGCGCGATGGCGCTGAGCTTGTCGTAGGTGGCCTGCGTGTTGTCGCTTCTCGTCCACAAAATCAGGTCCGGGTCGAGAGCAATGACGTCCTCGATGCTCAGGTCCATCGTTCCGAGGATCTTCGGGTCCGTGGTGAACTCGTCCGCAATCCAGGGTCCGACGCCCTTGCCACCGAACGCCATCCAGTCCGCGACACCGACCGGCTGTGTTCCGAGGGCAAGTGCCGTCTCGGCGTCCGACCAACCGAGCGCGACGACGCGCTGCGGGTTGGCCGGGACCTCGACGTCACCGAACATGGTCGAGACGGTTGCTCCCGCCGCCGCGGGTGCGTCAGCGCTGTCACTGCTGCAGCCGGCAAGCCCGGCGACGGCGAGCGAGGCCGCCAAGGCCGTGACTGCAATCTTCATTCGAGAGACTTTGATTCGCATGGTTACCAGCACTCCTCCAACGCTCCAGCGAGAATTAGGGAAGGCTAGCATCAGCTAACGAAGACTGTCGCCCATCGGCCAGATCGTGTTCAGGATGCGTCTGCGGCCCGTTCGAGCTCTGCGATGTCGATCTTCTTCATCTTCATCATCGCGTCCGTGGCGCGTTGTGCCTTGGCCCGATCCGGATCCTTCATCAGTTCGAGAAGACGATTCGGGACTACCTGCCAGGACAATCCGAACTTGTCCTTGGCCCATCCGCACGGGCCCTCTTCCCCACCTTCAGTCAGCCTGGACCAGTAGTGATCGACCTCAGCCTGATCGACGCACGGAATCTCGAATGACACTGCTTCCGAGAACGTGAACATCGGTCCGCCGTTCAATCCGGTGAATCGCTGACCGCCGAGCTCGAAGCTGACGGTCATCACCGATCCCGCCGGCATTCCGGAAGGCGATCCCTCGACGTATCTTTCGATTCCCAGGATCTGCCCGGAACCGAACACCGAGATGTAGAAGTTCGCTGCTTCTTCTGCTTGGTTGTCGAACCACAAACAGGGAGTGATGGAAGGCATGTTCTGTCCTTGTCGATGAGGTTACGAATCAGGTGTACAGAGTTATAGACCCGGCCCGAAGCGGAAACTCATCGCAAGGAATTACTCAAGCCGACAACGCAGAGTCGAGCATCGGCCAGGAGCGAACGAGTTCGTCGCGCCAGTACGGCCAACCGTGCGTCCCCACCGGTTGAGCGCTGCGGGTGACATCGACTCCGCGATCGCGCAACACCTGCGTGATCTGGTCGGTGCACAGGTTCGATCCCAGTTCCATGACCCCGCCAACGACCAGTACCCGGCCCAGGGCAGGAGTATCGAGAGTTTCGTGCGGGCCTGGTAGTCCCGATCCCGAGGCGAGATACACCTTGGTGCCGCGCAGCTTGTCGGCATTGGCGAAAATGTCGTGCTCTTGCCAAGCCTCACTGCCGGCCGGACCCCACATCTGCTCCGAACGGGCATTTCCGTTGACGACCACAAGATCGGTCAACGCCTTGCCGAATCCTCCGACGGTTGTGTAGCAGCCGCTGTAGCCCGCGACCGCGTCGTACAACCCGGCCGAGCGTTGGGCCAGGATCAGCGCGGCCTCTGCACCCATCGAGATCCCGCCGATTGCGTTGTGCCCGTTGGTTGCGAACCTCGTGTCGATCAGTGAGGGAAGCTCTTTCGTCAGGAACGTCTCCCATTTCAGACGACCGAATTTCGGGTGGTCTTCCTGCCAATCGGTGTACATGGTGCCGGTTCCACCGATGGGGAGTACGACGTTCACGTTCTTGTCGGCAAAGAACGGGACGATGTCGCCGTTGGCCGGAGCCAGCCAGTTGTTCTCTTCGATCTGCCCGGAATTGCCGTCCAGGAGATACAGCGTCCCGCGCGGTTCCGAGCGGTCGGCAGGAAGCAGCACTTTCACCTGCACGGTGCGCCCCATGGCGGGACTCGCGACGTCGAGAAGAACCAAGCGCGAAGACAGTTCGGTGACACTCGTTATCTTCGGGGTCTCGTCGGCGAGCGCGGTCGAGGGCAACGCAAGTAGTGAAATCAAGGCGAGCGCGCCGACGAGAACGACGCTTCGAAGGCTTGCTCGATGGGGCCTCATACGCCGAGCGACGCGGCGATCATCGGCCACGAGTCGCGTAAGTCGTCTTCCCAGTATCCCCATGAATGCGTTCCTGCCGGCTTGAAGTTGTAGCGAATGTTGTTCATACCCAATGCGTTCGTCCTGTCCGCAAGCTGGGTGGTGCAGTAGTGAGTTGCCGCCTCGATTCCGCCACCGAGTGCAAGCTGCAACGCCAAATCTGTGACGTCGTTGTCGATCCGTGGATCGGCAAGCGTGTCGTACGGACCCGGAGTCCCGGTTGCGGTAGTGATGTACATCGGGATTCGAGGTAGCTTGTCCGCGTTGACAACCGGATCGTGAGCCGGCCAACCCGGGCCATCGTACGGACCCCACATGTTCTCCGCGTTGCCACCACCCACTGCGACCACGAGTTTCACGAAGTCCTGACCGATGCCTGGACTCGTCATCGCACACCCGCTGAAGGACCCGACACTGTTGTACAGCGCGGGCGCCGCCATAGCCAGATCCAGTACCGACGTGCCTGCCATCGACAAGCCGGCAAGTGCGTTCTCGCCGGTCGTCCCGAACGTCGAATCAATGACTGGCGGTAGTTCTTCCGTCAGGAACGTGGTCCACATGTTGACCCCGTTGTTGTTGCCGGATTTCGCGAGGCCGGGGTCCGGCCGCTCCCAATCGGTGTAGTAGCTGAATGCTCCACCGAGAGGGGTGACCACGTTGACGTGCTTGTCCGCGAAGAACTTCGGTGCATCGGTCCGCACCGACCACGTCGCGTCGTCTTTGCCTCCGTCCACTCCATTGAGTAGGTAGAGCGTCGGAGCGGGCGTGGAGGTATCAGCCGGCCGCAAGACCTGCAACGGAATGTCGCGCCCCATCGACGGTGAGTACACCGAGATGTCGACCAGCCTGCTGTCCACCGACTGAGCGTGACCCGGTGCCGTGAGGAGCTGGAGCCCACATACTGCCGTGGCCAACGCCACGAAGACGCGGAAAACCGTTCGCAAAGCACGAGTCTCGATCATCCGGGTCACTCTCTTCGGCAGCGGAACCTTTCGAACGGTACCGGCTGAAAGAGGCAAACCCGACGTGATCGGAAAAACTCGATCCGGTCGACCTAGTTCCGATCGACGCGGAAAGGCTCACGCACCGAGTGCGTGAGCCTTTCTCGTCAGACGACGCTTACTTGGGCGTAACCGTGCCGCCGCTGAGCGTGGTCAGTGCGTCGACGAGACGCTGACCGAGGTTGTTGACGCTTCCGATGGCTTCACCGAGAGATCCCATGAGTTTCCTCCTGCAGTTTGTCGAAATTGAAGTAACTACACCCGGAGCGGGCGTGGCAATGTCGCGCTGAATTAGGGGGTGGGGTCTTTGGAGATGGTCTCTACCGATCCCATGAAGGTCTTGAGCAGACCGTCAGCGCTGAACAGTGATCCCAGGCCCTGAACAACAGCGCCGAGAATTCCTTCCATTGAACCCATGTGAATCTCCTTGAGAGGTCAGAGGTCAGCTGCCGAAAAGCACCCGACAGTGCTGTGACAGCTGCGTCACATCTGTAATGTATCCGTGACGTGGGTAACAGTAATCATACGAACGACCAGTTGGCAAAGGATTCCGACAATGGGGTCATTATTTCGACTAATAAGGTCTGCTACTGAAAAAATTCCGGACAATCGGTCGAATTTCACCGATTCTGTCGTCGCATTGATCAACTGCCCCAAATCCTGCGGTTACCCACCAGTAAACTGAAATCATGTCTAGCGCAACCTCACTCACGCAGGTAGCTAATTTCCGGTGGCACCGCCATCAACTCGACCGAGCGGCTGCCGGTGACGCCGATCACAGCGATTGCAGCATTCTCGATCTCGGGATTCAGAACACCGGACCTGACGGAGCCGCCTGGGCCCTGCGGATCCGCGGCCTCCGCGGCGACGTCACTGAGCTCGCTCTTGCCTGGACGTTGCGCGGCGCTCCCCACTATTACCGTCGGGGCGACCTGCCTGCCATCGCCGTCGCCACGTCGCCGTTCAGCGAGGCTGATGCAGCCAAGCGCATTTACGACGCGAATCGGCCCCTGAAGGCCGCCGGCATCCCGACGCTGAGTGCCCTGCAAACAGTTGCTACTGCGATGCGGGACATCGTCTCGAAACCAACCGTCAAGGGCGAGATGTCCGCGCAATTGACCACGCGGGTCACCGAGCCCTATTTGAGATTCTGCCGCCCGTGCAACGCCACTCATCTGTACGAGATGCCGTTCCGGCTCGCGGCGCTTCAGGCAGGCCTCCAGCTACAGCCGGGCACATCTCCCCCAGTGCTCGAACGCATTCCGGGTTGGCGCCGACGCCCGTACACAGCCTCAGGTTCAGACGCCGATCCCCGCTTCGACGTGATTCGCGGGTATCTGCGCTTCTACGGCCCCGCCGCTCCTGCTCACGTCGCGTCGTTTCTCGATGCCCCGGTCAAGGACGTCAAAGCCCACTGGCCCGTCGATGCCGAGGAGATCGAGGTGAACGGCGAGAAGCGGTGGATTCTCGAACAAGACCGCGAAGACTTGCTCGGCTCCCCCTCCGATTCGAGTACGCGCTTGCTCGGGCCTTTCGATCCGTATGTACAGCTCAAGGATCGGGAGACCCTGGTGCCCGATCCGGCCGCCCAGAAGACGGTGTGGCCGACCCTCGGGCGACCGGGCACGGTGGTGGTCGGCGGCACGATCACCGGACTGTGGCGACCGCGGGCGTCCGGAAAGAAGCTGAAGGTCGCGATCACCCCGTGGGGAACGTGGTCACGATCGGCCCGTGCAGCAGTGGCCGAGCAGGCCGAAATACTTGCCGAATTTCGCGGCGCCGAGCTCTCCGAACTGGTCGAAGTATCTTGATCGAGCCAGTGGCATCCGGATAATTCCAGCTCACACCCGCCCCGATTCGGAGAAGGAAACCCCCAACGATAACCTGAATGCGACCTTCGCACGCACCCTTGTTCAGGAGAGATGATGGCCGACTTCCTCTATGAGGACCTGTTGCCGATCGGTGATGACACCACCGAGTACCGATTGCTCACCACCGAAGGGGTGTCGACAGTCGAGGGACCGGACGGCCGCACCTTCCTTCAGGTCGAGCCGGAAGCGATGCGCTTGCTGACCGAAACGGCGCTGCACGACATCTCTCATTACCTGCGCACGGATCACCTGACGCAGCTCGCGAGCATCCTCGACGATCCCGAAGCGTCGAACAACGACAAGTTCGTCGCGCTCGACCTGCTCAAGAACGCCAATATCGCCGCTGCCGGCGTTCTGCCGATGTGCCAGGACACCGGAACCGCCATCGTCATGGGCAAGCGTGGACAGCACGTACTCACCCCCGGCGACGACGAGAAGTCCATTGCCCGCGGTGTCTACGACGCCTACACGCGTCTGAACCTGCGCTACTCGCAGAACGCCCCCATCACGATGTGGGACGAGAAGAACACTGGCAACAACTTGCCCGCACAGATCGAGCTGTACGCCGATACTGCTGCCGGACATGAGAACTCGTACAAGTTCCTCTTCATGGCCAAGGGCGGCGGCAGCGCCAACAAGTCCTACCTGTACCAGGAAACCAAAGCGATCCTGAACCCCGACTCGATGATGCAGTTCCTCGAGGCAAAGATCCGCTCGCTCGGTACCGCTGCCTGCCCGCCGTACCACCTTGCAATCGTCGTCGGCGGCACGTCGGCCGAGTTCGCGATGAAGACAGCCAAGTACGCGTCCGCGCACTACCTCGACGAGCTCCCCACCGAAGGCGCCATTACGGGCCGCGGCTTCCGCGATCACGAACTCGAGAAGAAGGTCTTCGAGCTCACGCAGAAGATCGGCATCGGCGCACAGTTCGGCGGTAAGTACTTCTGCCACGACGTCCGCGTCGTTCGACTCCCCCGCCACGGCGCTTCATTGCCCGTCGCCATTGCGGTGTCGTGCTCGGCCGATCGACAGGCGAAGGCCAAAATCACGCCGGAGGGCGTGTTCCTGGAACAGCTCGAATTCAACCCGGGCCGTTTCCTGCCCGAGGTCACGGACGCTCAGCTCGACGAAGAGACCGATGGCATTTCGGGTACCGGCAAGGGTGCTGCGGTCAAGATCGACCTCACCAAGCCGATGGCCGAGATCCTCGCCGAGCTTTCCAAGCACCCGGTGAAGACTCGTCTGTCGCTCACCGGTCCGCTCGTCGTGGCACGCGACATCGCGCACGCCAAGATCAAAGAGCGTCTCGACGCAGGTGAAGAGATGCCGCAGTACCTCAAGGATCACCCGGTGTACTACGCCGGCCCAGCCAAGACGCCCGACGGTATGGCGTCCGGTTCGTTCGGCCCGACCACGGCCGGCCGTATGGACTCGTACGTCGAGCAGTTCCAGGCCGCCGGTGGCTCGATGATCATGCTGGCCAAGGGAAACCGTTCCAAGCAGGTTACCGACGCCTGCAACACCCACGGAGGTTTCTACCTCGGATCGATCGGTGGGCCGGCGGCTCGCCTGGCACTCGACTGCATCAAGAAGGTCGACATCCTCGAGTACGCCGAACTGGGTATGGAAGCCGTCTGGAAGATCGACGTCGAGGACTTCCCCGCGTTCATCGTCGTCGACGACAAGGGCAACGACTTCTTCGCCCACACCGGTGAAGTGACCCTGACGATCGGCAAGCGTCCGGGCCTGTAGACGCGTCAACAGCAAAGAGCCCCGGCGAGTTTCGATCGCCGGGGCTCTTTTGTGTCTTTGTCAGGTCCAGAGCGCGGCCACGAATACGGTTACGATCGACAACCCGCCGACGACGTGCACCAGATTCGGATTGGGTTGCCCCTTCTTCTGCTTCGCCCGGGTGATCTCGGCCAGCGCCACGATCACCAGCGAAAGCACCAGCTTCACAGCGATTTTCGCGTGAATGTAGTTCTTGTCCAGCGCGCCTTCGCCCAAGCCGACGATGATCAGGCCGGACACGAACTGCATCCTGGCACCCCACACCATGACCTCGGTGATCGAAGGAGCCTTGAGGACGGTGAAGTAGCTACCGACCAGGGCAGCCATACCGAGTAGGTGAATCACTACAAAGATGTTGTAAAGAACAGACATACGATCACTCTATCCCGTACTTCGTTCCAGGCGAACGGAACTGAGAGTTCCTGTCAGAATATCCCGGCTTCGGCTGCAGCAGAACGGTATTTGGCGGCCAACGTATCCACCGTCTCGTGTGCGTTCAGCCCACTGGGATTGGGCACGATCCACAGTTTTGCCCCCTCGAAATCGCGGTCTTGGCGCCCGGCCTTCGCCTTCTTGTCACCGAAAGCTGTTCGATAGGCGGTGATCCCGGCGAAGGCAACGACTACTGGTTTGGTTGCGCGCACGATCTTTCGGACCCGGACTCCGCCAGTTGCGAGCTCCTCCGACGTCAATTCATCTGCGCGCGCAGTTGCCCGCACCGCCAAGTTGGTGATCCCCACTCCCCGATCGATCAGATGTTGTGTGTCAGCGTCCGACATACCCGCGGAAGGATCGATCGGACGCTCGATGATGCCTGCCCTCAGTAGTGCCGGGTAGAACCGATTACCCGGCCTGGCGAAATGCGCGCCCGTCGCCGCCGTCCACAGTCCCGGATTGATACCGACGAACAACAGCCGACAATTCGGCCCGATCAGATCGTCGATCTCGGCGTCTCGGAACGATTCCAGTTCGGCACGCGTGAATCCCATGCTGCCAGTACATCAGGCCGTCACGACAGTGCTTCTCGTACCTCGTCGATCGCGTCGTGCATCATCTGCTCGTACACGTCGATGTCCGGGATCGAGGCCGGACTGCTGGTGATGCTGATCGTCACCGTGTCCCCGATCCCGTGTACGCCGTGGGTCAAGGACATGACCGGTGACAAACTCGGGAAGCCCGCTGTGAACCGAACGACGCCGCCTCCGAGCACCAGATCCGCGTCACCGCGCGCGACACTCGACACCACGGTGTTGCCGGTGACCTCGTCGGGCACTGCCGCGAAATCGTATTGCTGCACGCCCCAACGGACCAGCGGGCCGGGAACCGCGTTCAGCGCGAGATCCGAAGCTGCGCTGGACGGATGGGATGCCCGTGCGCGACGCTCGTCCATCGACGCCTTGATCCGTTGGGCTCGCTCACGGAGGTCATCGACATCCGGGAACAGTCCGACACCTGCATTGCGGAAGTGGTTGCGCGCCGTGGGTGTACCCGCCTTGGCGATGGTCACCTCAGCTCCCAGTTCCGGCGGTACCGAGCCGTCTCGCTCGGTGAGGTAATTCGCCATCGCTACCGAGATGGCTGTCATCGCTCCGACCGTGACGGATACGCCGTCACCACGGAAATCTGCGCTGTCCCGCACGACCATGCACACCAGTCGGTGAGATCCAGGCGGGATGTTGGAGCGCACCTTGGGACGGCTCGCCGCCTGCGGCGCAACAACTCCCGATTCGGTGTCCGCCTGCAGCTGTAACTGCGCTCGGTGCCCCGCCCGACCGTCGCGGAACAGCGAAACAAGTTGACCCGGAAGGCGCAGGGCGGCGCGGCCCAGAATCTCGGCTGATCCGCTACGCCGCACGTCCGTCTTCTGCTTTGCGGGCGGTTGCGGCGAGAACAGCTGGCGAGCAATCGCCGACGCGCGTTTGCCGTCCGCCAGAGAATGAGCGACCTGCAGAACTGCGATCAGCGCCGGGCCGCTACAACGCGGCGCGCCGGTGACGCCGTGGAACAGGTGAAGCGTCCACGGGGACTCACGCGGGTCGACGTGGTTTTCGAGAAGCTTTTCGATTCCGTGAATACACGATGGCCACGAGTCATCCGGCAGCTCATGCACTCTCACCAACGAGGCATCGACCGGCATGGGATCCCAGAGCGGATAGTCGAGATGCCACGGTGATTCACGAATCCGAACATTGAGATCCGGAATGAGCGACGCTCTTTCCACCACCGAGCGTCGTAGCTCGTCGATCGACTGGCTCTGCCCGTCGAAACAGTAGAGCAGTAGTTGATCGTTGGGGATCTTCTCCGAAATCCAGAAGGTTTGGGCATCGGTGGGCGTCATCCGTAACACCGGGAGACGGTACCACCGGCTCGTCAGCCCTTTTCGGCAGCAGCTTTCAGCTGGGACAGGCCCTTCTCGAAATCCTTTCCGACGAGCTTGTCCATGCTGAAGATGAAACCGAAGATCTTGAAGAACAGATTCTTCTTTCCAGTCATCTTCCACGTCACCTGAACTTCACCGGCATTGGGAGAGGCACCTGCATTCGGAGAGATGAGAAAGGTGGTGACGTTCTGTGCCTTGAACGGCTTGAGGAAGGCCAGGTCCAAAACTACGCGTTCGTCTGGGACGGATTCGGTGATCACCATCGAACCGGAACCTGCCTTCTTGTTGCCGGCCCAGGCGTACGAAGCCCCGACGCCCGCGTCAGGACCCGCGTACGTGCGCTGCATTGCCGGGTCGAGACCTTCCCAGGGCGAGAACTGCGTCCACTGGTGGAAATCGTTGATCAACGCGAAGACGACCGAAGCTTCTGCCTTGACGATCGTCGTACGTTCTACCAGGAATTCGTCGGAATTCTGCGAAGCCATCGTCGATCTCCAAATCTCGGGCGTGACAAGTGTTCGGAATTATCCACGGTCGACGAGATCGGGGCGAGTCGACACTCAGTCGCGCAGACACAGGCAGAAGTGGTGACCGACCGGGTCGCGGTAGACGCGGAAAGTCTGATGCTCCGGGATGCCGATCACCCGCTGCGCACCCAGGCTGATGACCCAAGCCTCCGCGGGGTCGAGAGAATCGACGAGCAGATCCAGATGGATTCCGACGCCGGATGTCGGCCAGTCGACCGGAACAAAATCCGGAGCAAGCTGAAACGCGAGCCGCTCGCCGGCGGGTCCTTCGATCACGTGCCAATCATCTTCGTCCCGAACGCTTTTCCAGTCGAGGACCTGGACGTAGAAGTTGGCCAATGCAGCCGGATCCGGGCAGTCCAGGACTGCGTAGTCCATACCGATGTTCGGACGCGTCACTGAGCCTTCTTCTCCTGAACTTTCTTACGCACGAACAACAACGGAAGCACCAGCGTCGCAAGTGCTGTTACCAGCCACACGACGACTGTTCCCAGAATCCACGTCGAGACACCGGAGATCGACAGATTGGAGAAAAGCGACGCCACCAACAGAGCGACAAACGTCGACACCAATCCGATTCCGCCGAGAAATGCTGGTGCGTGGCGCTTTGCCACTGTCGCGATGAACGGCGCCAGGACCGACTGCGCTATCGCAAAGATCACGACCGCAACGATGAATCCGGATGTGGGCGCCGAGAAGCCCGAAAGAATCAACGACGCAACAAGAAGCCCGACAGCGGCAGAACCCAGGAAGATCGCGGCGCGAATCAGGAAGCTGATCATTTGTTGATCCTATATGTCGGATATCGAGCAGAACAGATATTCACAATCCCAGAGATTCCTGCACCTCTCGCAATGTACGGGCAGAAGATCGGAGCCCCGAAGCCTCTTTTTCTGAAAGCGGTACCTCGAGGACTCGACCGGCACCCGCGCGACCAACCATCGTGGGAAGGGACAGGCAAACGCGATCGAGTCCGTGGACACCGGTCTGCAAGGTCGATACCGGAAGAACCCGTTGTTCGTCCCGCAACACGACTTCCGCGATGAATGCGCTCGACAATCCGATGGCGAGGTTGGTCGCACCCTTTCCTTCGATGATCTCGTAGGCACTCTCGACCACAGACTTCGCGACATTCGCGCGTAAGTCGGGGCCGAGGACTCCGCCCGACGGTCCCACGAACGAGGTGGCCGGCACTCCGCCGATGGTTGCGCTCGACCAGAGCGGAATCTCGGAGTCCCCGTGCTCGCCGACGATGAAGGCATGGACGTTCTCGACCGCGACTCCGAGTTCGGTGGCCAGCAGGAATCGCAATCGGGCCGTGTCGAGCACCGTCCCCGATCCGAAAATTCGGCTGCGGTACGACGGTCCCGCAGCCTGGATCGCTGCGTAGGTCGCCACGTCGACCGGGTTGGTGACGAAGAGTAGAACCGCGTCCGGTGACACCGCCAACAGTTGTTCGGTCAGAGTCTGTGCAATCTTGACGTTCACCGCGGCAAGTTCGAGCCGCGATTGGCCGGGATGCTGTTTTGCGCCCGCGGTGACGACGACCAAGTCGGATCCCGCGGTGACCGAGATGTCATCACCTCCCTCGACGGTGCACGGCGGTGTGAACTGGGTGCCGTGGTTGAGATCGAGAACTTCGGCGCGGACCTTTGCACTGTTGGTGTCGTAGAGGGCGAGCGCGTCGGCTGATCCGCGTATCAAGCACGCGTACGCAATCGCAGTGCCGACGCTTCCCGCACCGACAACGGACACTTTTCGCCTGGATGAACGATTCGGCGTCGTCATGGGTAAATGGTGCTCGCTCGATAACGATTTCGCAGCACAACGGATTGCCAGTCTCTTCTCAGGGTTTGGATGCCGATCTCTCAGAATTGACGTGGATCATCGCTGGCATGGCTGAGGTAACCGTTCTTGCAGTTGGCGGCACCGGTGAATCCCACGTCGGCGACCACGGCGACCGTGTGCGCGGACTCCTCAGTGCCGTCACCGACGAACTCGACAGTCGATTCGATTCTCGCTGGGTCGCCTATCCCGCTTCGTACGGCCCAGTCGCCGACGGCGGCCTGAGCTTTCGGCACAGCACCGCGATGGGTGTGAAGGCCCTCTCGACCTCAATCGCAGAGATAGACGGCCCAGTCATGCTGATCGGATACTCACAGGGATGCACCGTGATCCGCGCGGCACTCCCGACGTTTACTTCTCCGACGCTGAACGGCGCCAACATCATCGGAGTCGGACTGATCTCCGATCCACAACAACCGACCGGCGTCATCGAAGGTTGCGAGGGACACGGAGTTGCCGGCGACGGACCCGAAGTCCAGCCGTGGATTCCGGTCAAGTGGATCGGGCACCCACAGGACATGATCTGTAATGCCAGCGACGACAGCTACATTCGCGACATCGCAGACTTGACGCGCTGGATGTCCTTCTCCCAGGCACGCGTGTGGGCACAAAAAGTTTGGGAACTACTTCGTAGCAATGCTTTCCAGAATGCGCAGAAGACTCGTTTCAGTCCGAAACAGTGGCGCACCGATCTACGACGCATTCGCACCGCGTTCCTCGAAGTCCTCGGCTATCTGCCGACGCGGTTGAACCTGAACCGCTTTCAGCTGGAGAACCCTCGCGGCGGTAGACACATCAGCTACGCGATCGAACCTCTCGACGAGAGCGGACTGACCGGGTGCGAGCTTCTGGCGTCGTGGATGAAGGTCCAGGCAAACGGCGTCGAGCAGCGCGTTCACGCAGCCTGACCTTTACCGTTAGTTTACCTAACGAACCCCGGCGAGCCATTCGACGCCCTTACGTTCCTTTCATGCAACTGAGCAGAATATTGTCGTGTGCCGCCGTGACCGTCGCACTCCCCCTCACCGCCCTGGCGACCCCGGCCGGCGCATCGCCAACCGGCAGTCTCGACTGGTCCGGTTCGTTCGGTAGTTCAGCACCCCAGCCGGTTTCGACGTTCGACGTCCAAGCCCACCGCGGCGGGCTCGGCCTGTACACGGAGAGCAGCCTGGCCGCGTTCTCCAATGCTCTCGAAATGGGCGTCAGCACACTGGAACTCGATACCCAGATCACCGAAGACGGGATCGCTGTCGTCACGCACGATCGTAAGATCTCGAACAAGAAATGCCTCGACACCGAGCCCGCCACTACCGGCGACCCGGAGTTCCCGTACGTCGGCAAATTCGTCAACACGCTGAACCTGCAACAGATCAAGACCATGGACTGTGGCACGCTCCCTCTTGCCGGATACCCTGAGCAGCAGAGTGTTCCGGGAGCGAAAATGCAGACGCTCGAAGAAGTGCTCGCTCTGGTGAAGTCGTACAACGCTCCCGGAATCAAGCTCAACATCGAGACCAAGGTGGAAGCGGGAGCGCCCCACGAGACCGCCCCGCGTGAGCAGTTCGTCTCTGTAGTCCTCGATACGATCCGGGCAGCCGGATTGTTGGACAGCGTCACCATTCAGAGCTTCGACTGGGGCTCGCTCATGCTCACCCGTCAACTCGCGCCGAGTGTGCCCGTGGTCGCGCTCACCAACGGTGACTTTCTCCAGGTAGGCAAGGACGGAGCGTCACCGTGGCTCGGCGGTCTGGACATCGATGATTTCGGTGGCGACGGCATCGCGGCGGTGGCAACCTTCGGCGCCTCCGCCTACTCCCCCGTCCAAGGAACTCCCCAGGGTGGAAAGGTCGGCGACCCCGGCTTCGCCTTGTACCCGACAGCCGACATGATCGCGAGCGCACATGCGCGTGGCATGAAGGTCATCCCGTGGACCGTCGATGATCCCGCCACCATGCACGCCCTCATAGACCTGGGTGTCGACGGAATCATCACCGATTACCCTGACCGTCTCCGCGCCGTCCTGTCCGAGCGCGGTATGCCGCTACCAGCGCCTGCGGTCAAGAAGTAACCTCCACCGCGCACCGAAGCAGGTACCTGAACAGGTACTTCGGCCGATGTCCGCGGGGTGTCGCCGGACGCATCCTGGACAGGTACTTGCTCGGGTGATCGGAGGTGAATTCTGATGATGTCTTTGAAGGATCAGTTGGACAACTGCGAATACCTACTTGCCGACGCGGAAATGGCGGGTGACTGGAAAGCTGTTCGGCGATTCAGGGAATACCGGCTGAGGCTCGTTCGACAACTGTGCAGGCAAAGGGCTGCCGGCCTCTGCGCCTAGAGGCCCGACCTCAGCCGTATCTGAACTGAGTCCCTCTGGGCGGTTACGATCCGCCGTCGCCCGAGTCACAGTCGGGTGCTCTCACCAATTGAGCTACAGAAGGTATGGACCGCAGTGCTTTTCGACTGCGACCTTTCTCTGCCGAACCATACGGGCCCGCATCTCGCCTGCGCTACTGATTTTCCGACTCGCCGATCTCTGGTGATCACCGGTCCGAGTTGGTCCCCACGTCCCCGCGGGGACGTCTCCGGCAAGGCCGCACCGAATCACCGCTGACCAGCAGTCGATGGGATGATTACCTGTGTGTCCATGTCCCCACCGCTGCCCGTCAAGAACGGGGTTGGCCCGACGCGCCTACGCATCCCGCTCTCTGGGCCGTGGACGACGATCGCCGAGTACGTCGTAGCCAAGTTCGACCATCTGGACGCCGAAAACCTGTATCGGCGGTTCGACGACGGCGAGTTCGTGGGTATCGACGGCCAGTCGATCTGCCGGAGCACAGAACTCAGCGCGCACCGGTTCGTCTGGTACTACCGTGAGTTGCCGGCGGAGGACCCCGTGCCGTTCCACGAGGAGATCCTGCACGTCGACGACGATCTCGTCGTCATCGACAAGCCCCATTTTCTCCCGACCACCCCCAGCGGGCGCTACCTCCGCGAGTCGGCGCTCGTCCGACTGCGGGTCCGTCTCGACAACCCAGATCTGACCCCGATCCATAGACTCGACCGCGGCACCGCAGGGGTGGTGATGTTCTCGGCCCGCCCCGCGACGCGCGGCGCGTACCAGTCACTGTTCGAGAAGCGGCAGGTCACGAAGGTCTACGAGGCGGTGTCGGCGCGACCGTCCCGGTGGGGCCAGGATGCGCCAGCGCTCGACGTCCCTCTCGTTTACCGCAACCACATCGAAGCTCGACGCGGCGAGTTGCGGGTCGTCGTCGACGACAGCCGTGAACCCAACTCCGAGACCATGATCGAGGCGCGAGGGATGGGCGTGAGCGCCTCCGGACGTGCTGTGCTGCACACGGTTCTACGTCCGCAGTCCGGACGGATGCACCAGTTACGGGTGCATCTGGCAGCTCTCGGCGCCGGGATCCTGGGCGACCGGCGATACCCCGACCTGCTTCCCGACGCCCCGGACGATCATTCCCTCCCACTCCAATTGCTCGCGAGGGAACTCGAATTCACCGACCCGTTGACTGGGAGAGCGCGGCGGTTTGTGACACGTCGGACGCTCAGCGAGTTGCCCGTGGGGTGAGGACCAGAAGCCGGATTTAGACGTTGAAGCGGAACTCCACCACATCGCCGTCGGCCATGACGTATTCCTTGCCCTCCATGCGGACCTTGCCTGCAGCCTTGGCTGCGGCCATGGAACCGGCCTCGACGAGGTCGTCGAAGGACACGATTTCAGCCTTGATGAAGCCTCGCTCGAAGTCGGTGTGAATGACGCCAGCAGCCTGGGGCGCGGTGTCACCCTTGTGGATGGTCCAGGCGCGAGCTTCCTTCGGACCGGCCGTCAGGTAGGTCTGCAGTCCGAGGGTGTGGAAGCCGGTGCGCGCGAGAGCGTGCAGGCCCGGCTCGGTCTGACCGATCGAGTCGAGCATTTCCTGGCGGTCTTCCTCGTCGAGCTCGAGGAGTTCCTGCTCGACCTTCGCGTCGAGGAACACAGCGTCGGCCGGTGCGACGGATGCGCGCAATTCCGCAACCTTCGCTGCGTCGGTGAGCACAGACTCGTCGGCGTTGAAGACGTAAAGGAAGGGCTTGGTGGTGAGCAGGCTCAGTTCACGCAGCAGCGAGAAGTCGAGCTTGTCCTTGACACTGAAGAGCGTCGTGCCCTCGTTGAGGAAGGCCTGAGCCTTGAGTGCCTCGTCGTGGGCCGGCTTGAGCTCCTTGTTCTTGCGAGCTTCCTTGTCCAGACGCGGGAGAGCCTTCTCCAAGGTCTGCATGTCGGCGATCACGAGCTCGGTCTCGATGACCTCGATATCGGAGGCCGGGTCGACCTTGCCGTCGACGTGGATGACGTCGTCGTCGGCGAAGACGCGAACTACCTGGCAGATGGCGTCCGCTTCACGGATGTTGGCCAGGAACTTGTTACCAAGGCCTGCGCCCTCGGACGCGCCCTTCACGATTCCCGCGATGTCGACGAACGACACGGTCGCGGGGAGGATGCGCTCGGAGCCGAAGATCTCGGCGAGCTTCTGCAGCCGCGGATCGGGCAGCTCGACCAGGCCGACGTTGGGTTCGATGGTCGCGAACGGGTAGTTCGCTGCCAACACGTCGTTGTTGGTCAGTGCATTGAAAAGGGTGGACTTGCCGACGTTGGGCAGTCCGACGATTCCGAGGGTAAGGCTCACGGTCTGTGGATTCTACGGCCTCGCAGCGACGTGACGGGTACTCGCCCCACCGTCACGTCGCGGCAGGTGATCAGTTGTAGGTATACGAATCGACGGACGACACGATCGCAACCAGGAAGATGACGTAGAACGCGATGAACAGCACCCAGCAGATGACGGCTATGAGGAGCGAGATCTGCCCGAGCTTCTTCACGCGCTCGGACGCGTACTGTGCGCCCTGGTGATCGCCCATCGCCCACTTCGGGTAGATGTCGTGGAGATGGTTGAACGCGGCGAACGCGATAGGCCAGAAGAACAGGATCGACGCGACGGCCCATCCCGCGTTGGACTTCGGCGGACCGTACTGGGGCGCCGCGTACGTGGGTGCGGCGCTGTACTGCTGGGTCGCGCTGTACTGCTGACCGGTCGGATACTGCTGTCCGGCTGAGTACTGCGGGTCGGTCGGGTACTGCTGGCCCGTCGGATACTCCTGGCCTGCTGAATATTGCTGACCGGCTGAATACTGCTGGCCCGCCGGATACTGCTGCTCCTTCGGATCCTGCGGGTCGGTCGGATATTGCGGTTCGGTCATCATTCCCCCAAAGAGTCGGATTCGGTTCTCTATCGCAGAACCTAGTGGAGACTTACCGCTGCCGTGTCACAGTGGGCGCCTACGCTCTCGAGGTGACTCGGATGCTGATCGTGCTCTTGATATGGATAGTGGGTCTCGGCACCGCCGCGCTCGCAATTGTCGCCTCGCCCGGATGGTGGGTGATCGCTGTCGTCACTCTCGCGCTGGCGGCGATGGGCACCTACGACCTCACTCAGAAGTCCCACAGCATCCTCCGTAACTATCCGGTCCTGGGGCACGCGCGATTCCTCCTCGAGAAGATTCGACCGGAGATCCAGCAGTACTTCGTCGAATCATCCACCGATGGAATGCCATTCGATCGCGAAACGCGAGATCTGGTTTACGAGCGCGCAAAGGGAACACTGGCGGAAGAGCCCTTCGGGACCGAGCGCGACGTCAATGCGATCGGCTACGAGTTCATGACGCATTCGATTCGCGCACGGACCGCCCCCGACACCGTTCCGCGAGTTCGCCTCGGCGGACGCGATTGCACGAAGCCGTACGACATCGCTCTATTGAACGTCTCCGCGATGAGCTTTGGGTCGTTGTCCGCCAACGCAATCGAGGCCCTCAACGCCGGCGCCGCCAAAGGCGGCTTCGCCCACGACACCGGCGAAGGCGCGATCAGTCCGTATCACCGCAAACACGGCGGCGATCTGATCTGGGAAATTGCCTCGGGATACTTCGGATGCCGAACCGAGGACGGCCGATTCGATCCTGACCGGTTTGCCGAGCGTGCCGGCCTCGATCAGGTGAAGGCCATTTCGATCAAGCTCTCGCAAGGTGCGAAACCCGGGTTGGGTGGCGTGCTTCCCGGAGTCAAGGTCTCACCCGAAATCGCCGAAACCCGCGGGGTACCCGTCGGCCAGACCGTGATTTCGCCACCCGCGCACACCGCGTTCAGCACTCCGGTCGAACTGGTCGATTTCATCGCGACCCTGCGAAAACTGTCGGGAGGCAAGCCGGTCGGGATGAAACTGTGCGTCGGCTCGCGTCGTGAATTCCTCGGAATCTGCAAGGCGATGATCGAACGCGGCATCACGCCCGACTTCATCATCGTGGACGGTTCCGAAGGCGGCACCGGCGCAGGTCCGGTGGAATTCGAGGACCACATGGGCATGCCGTTGACCGAAGGCCTGATGCTCGTGCACAACGCCTTGGTGGGAACCGGTCTGCGCGCTCTCGTGAAAGTCGGCGCTTCCGGAAAGGTGGCGAGCGGTTCCGACATCGTCAAACGCATCATCCAAGGCGCAGACTTCACGATGGCTGCCCGCGCAATGATGTTCGCAGTGGGCTGCATTCAGGCCCAGATGTGCCACACAAACCGCTGCCCGGTCGGCGTTGCCACTCAGGATCCGGCACGCACCCGCGCACTCGACATCCCCGACAAGAGCGAGCGCGTCTACCGCTTCCAGAAGGCAACTGTCGCCAGCGCACAACAGATGATCGCGTCGATGGGCATCGATTCGTTCGACCAACTGCAACCGGGAATGCTCAACCGCCGCGTCGACGGTCTCACCACGCGTACCTATGCCGACCTGTTCGACTGGCTGATGCCGGGCGAACTGCTCGACTCCCCGCCGCAGAGCTGGCTCACCGATTGGATCGACGCCGACGCTCACCGATTCTGACGCCGGTCGACTCCCGCGCCACAGATCGCGCGGATTCACCCGTCTGGTCCTACAGTGACAGATGGCCCGCTGTGACGGCGGCCACACTGCACTAGTGGACGGAGTTCGACGATGAGCTTGACGACTGCGCCGGAACCAAATGTCGAGTACCTGAAAACCGATCCTGACCTGCCACCTGTCGGCGTCATCGACAAAACACCCATTTCCACCACTGCGCGCGTCGTCTTCCTCGTTCTCGGACTGGTCGGCGCGGGCTCCTGGTACATGATTGCGATCGTCCGCGGTGAACACATCAGCGCCGTGTGGTTCGTGTTGGCCGCAATCTGTACCTATCTGATCGCCTACCGCTTCTATGCGCGGTTGATCGAACGCAAGATCGTCAAGCCCCGCGACGACGTCGCAACTCCCGCCGAAATCATGGAGAACGGCGCCGACTACATGCCGACCGACCGTCGGGTGCTGTTCGGTCACCACTTCGCGGCAATCGCCGGTGCCGGTCCCCTGGTCGGACCCGTCCTGGCCGCGCAGATGGGATATCTTCCGGGAACGATCTGGATCATCGTCGGCGTGGTGTTCGCCGGGGCGGTGCAGGACTTCATGGTCCTGTGGATCTCGTCGAAGCGCCGCGGGCGCAGCCTCGGTCAGATGGCCCGCGAAGAACTCGGCCTCGTCGGCGGCGTCGCCGCATTGATCGGCGTGTTCGTCATCATGATCATCCTCATCGCGGTGCTCGGACTTGTGGTCGTCAATGCGCTCGCCGAGTCCCCGTGGGGTGTGTTCTCGATCGCGATGACCATCCCCATCGCCCTGTTCATGGGCGTGTACCTGCGGTATCTGCGGCCGGGCAAGGTTTCCGAAGTCTCCCTGATCGGCGTCGTCCTACTCCTCCTGGCCATCGTCTCCGGTGGTTGGGTAGCCGATACCGGTTGGGGCGCAGACTGGTTCACACTCTCGAAGGTCACCATTGCGTGGCTGATGATCGCGTACGGATTCGCCGCTTCGGTGCTGCCGGTCTGGCTGCTCCTGGCACCGCGCGACTACTTGTCGACGTTCATGAAGGTCGGCACCATCGCATTGCTGGCCATCGGAATTCTGGTCGCACGACCCGCGCTGAACATGCCTGCAGTAACGCCGTTCGCCTCCAACGGCGAAGGCCCGGCCTTTGCCGGTTCATTGTTCCCGTTCCTATTCATCACCATTGCCTGTGGCGCACTCTCGGGCTTCCACGCGCTGATCGCGTCCGGCACGACGCCGAAGCTGCTGGAGAAGGAAAGCCAGACCAAGATGATCGGGTACGGCGGCATGCTGACCGAATCGTTTGTCGCGATCATGGCTCTGGTCACCGCCTGCATCCTCGATCAGCACCTGTACTTCGCACTCAATGCTCCCGCGGCGCTGACCGGTGGAACACCGGAAACCGCAGCCGAATACGTCAACAATCTGCCCCTCGGCACCGCCCCCATCACACCGGACGTGCTGACGCAGGCAGCCGAAGCCGTCGGGGAAGAATCGATCATCTCGAGAACCGGCGGCGCCCCGACGCTCGCGTTCGGCATGTCCGAAGTGCTCAGCGACGTCTTCGGCGGCGACTCGCTGAAATCGTTCTGGTACCACTTCGCGATCATGTTCGAGGCTCTCTTCATCCTCACCACGATCGATGCCGGCACTCGCGTCGCTCGATTCATGCTCTCGGACTCGCTCGGCAACTTCGGCGGTCCGGCAAAGAAGTTCAAGGACCCGTCGTGGCGCATCGGTGCGTGGCTGTGCTCGCTGATCGTGGTCGCTGCGTGGGGCGCGATCCTGCTCATGGGTGTCACCGATCCACTCGGCGGAATCAACACGCTCTTCCCGCTCTTCGGCATCGCCAACCAACTTCTGGCCGCGATCGCACTGACGGTGGTCATGACGATCGTCATGAAGAAGGGCCTGTTCAAATGGGCCTGGATCCCCGGCGTGCCATTGGTGTGGGACCTGGTCGTGACTATGACCGCGTCGTACCAGAAGATCTTCTCCGACAACCCCGCGATCGGTTACTGGGCTCAGCACAACGTGTTCAAGGATGCGAAGGCAGCAGGTGAGACGGCGCACGGTTCTGCGAAGACTCCAGAGGCCATCGATGCCGTCATCCGCAACACTTTCATTCAGGGCACGCTCTCGATCATCTTCGCGTCTCTGGTGATCGTCGTGGTCATCGCCGGGATCATCGTATGTGCCAAGGCAATCCGGGCCGGTGGGCTGCCGACCACCGAGTCCCCGGAGGAACCGTCGAAGATCTTCGGTCCCGCAAGCTTCATTCCGACGCCCGCGGAGAAGGAAATCCAGAAGGAATGGGACGAGCTCATCAAAGCCGGGAAAGTCCGGGCACCCGGCGCCGCGCACGGAGGTGGGCACTGACCATGACCATGACGGCAAAACTCACCACAGCGTTCCGCGGAACGCTGTGGTGGGTTCGCTCGGTGATGGGCGATCTCGACTATCAGCGCTACGTCGAGCACACCCGACGCCACCACGCCGACTCACCGGTGATCAGCGAACGAGAGTTCTGGCGCCGCCGGCATGCAGCAGCCGACGCCAACCCGGGCGCCCGCTGCTGCTGAATCCGGTCAGGGGCAGGTGGCCTTCGCGAGTTCGTAAATGTGGCCGGCCTGCTCGTCGGTGGGCTTGTTGCCGTTGTTCTCGGCCAGGTCGGTGATCTTGGACTTGACCTCCGCCTCGTCCGTGCCGTTGGCGACCTCGGTGCACGTGGTCGTCAAGATCTCCTCGATGTCTGCGTCGTCGCGGTTCTCCGCCAATGGTGCGTAAGCCCCACGGAAGGTGGCGACGAACAACGCCGTCTTGCCCTGGTCGATGGCGTTGCCCGCTGACTGCTTCGCCGTCTCGAGCGCCTGTTGCCCGCTCGTGACTGCCTCGCTGATCTTGTTCTGCGCGTTGTCCTGATCCTCGGTGCTACACGCGGTGAGCCCGAGAACGACGATTGCTGCTGCCCCGACTGCTGCTGCGATTCTCATGACGGAAATGTTAGTCCGCCTGGCATGCTTCAAAACACAGTATTGAAGCGCAACACACGAGTTATCGCATGCAGTCGTTACGATCAGCTCAGCTAGATCACCGGATTCTCACATCGGCGAGGAGATCCCTGCGCCGACGGAAAGGACGATCAGTGAGCGAGCAAGACAAGGGGACGTCCGCAGGGGTGCGAAAGCGCGACCGCGGCGAGATCATCGGGCAAGGGGGTATGTGGCTCGCAAAGTGGTCGTTGGTGTTGGCATCGATTTCGCTGGGCGCCTGGATTTTCGGTTGGCTGATCGAAAAGCTCTGGGTCATCATCCTGCCGGTGGCTCTGGCAATCGTCGTTGCGACAGTCATGTGGCCGCCGACCCGCGGAATGATCAAGCGCGGTATGCCACCGGCCGCGGCAGCCGGCATCACCCTGGTCCTCTCGATCGGAATCTTGGCCGGTGTGATCGCAGGCATCGTTCCGTCAGTGGTCAGCCAGGCCCCCGAGCTCGCGAACAAGACCACCGAGGGCATCAATCAGGTTCAGGACTGGCTCCAGGGTCCGCCACTGAATCTGAAGGACGACCAGATCGACAACGCAGTCCATGCCGTCATCACGAAGGTGCAGGAAAGTGGAACCGCCATCGCTTCAGGCGTTTTCAGCGGTGTGAGCACGGCGAGCTCGTTGTTGGTCACGCTCGGTTTGGTCCTGATTCTCGCCTTCTTCTTCATCAAGGACGGACCGAGGTTCATCCCCTGGCTGCACGCTGTCGGCGGCGGCCGCGCCGGTCGGCATCTCGAAGAGGTCCTCACCCGCATGTGGGACACGCTCGGCGGATTCATCAGGACTCAAGCACTGGTGAGCCTGATCGACGCGGTCTTCATCGGCGCCGGATTGCTCATCCTCGGGGTCCCGCTGGCACCGGTGCTGGCAATTCTGACGTTCATCGGTGGATTCATCCCGATCGTCGGTGCGTTTGTCGCCGGCGCCCTGGCCGTGTTGGTTGCGTTGGTGGCAAACGGCCTCACCACCGCCATCATCGTCCTGATCATCATCCTGGCCGTTCAGCAGATCGAAGGAAATGTCCTTCAGCCTGTGCTGCAGAGCAAGTCGATGAAACTCCACGCCGTCATCGTGCTGCTTGCCGTGGCCGCCGGTAGCTCGCTGTACGGCATCGTCGGCGCCTTCCTCGCAGTGCCCGTCGCCGCTGTTGCAGCAGTTGTCATCCGCTACATCGGAGAGCAGATCGACGAACGCGCAAGCGACAACGAGCCGATGCCCGCCGGCGATGCCTCGGACATCCTCGAAGATCAAGACGACGACGCCGAGTCAGAGGTAGAGAACAAAAAGGCCTGATCAGCCCGCGATCACCTTCACCGAGGAGCCTGCACGTCCGCGAATGACGTGCAGGCGACTCGGGATTCGCTGCCTCATCTCGTCCACGTGACTGACGATGCCCACCACTCGTCCTCCGTCGCGAAGCTCGTCCAACACAGCCATCACCGAGTCGAGGGTGTCGGCGTCGAGGGTGCCGAATCCTTCGTCGATGAACATCGTGTCGAGAACGATTCCGCCGGACTCCGCCGCAACCACATCGGCGAGTCCGAGCGCCAAAGACAATGACGCCAAGAACGATTCACCGCCCGAGAGCGTCTTCGCCGAGCGAACGACGCCCGTGAAGTCGTCCCGGATGTCGAGTCCCAGACCGCCGCGGCGACCCCGAGATCCTGCCTCGTCACTGTGTACGAACTCGTACCGTCCCCCGGACATCCGCTGCAGACGAACCGATGCCGACACGGCGATCTCTTCCAACCGCGAAGCGAGCACATACGCTCGCAGCGACATCTTGCGACTGTTCTGACCTTTACCGGCGATCACGTCTGCGAGGGCAGCGAGTTCGTCGTGCAGTTCACGCTCAGGTGCAACCGCCTCGTAGGCCTTCTCGAGTTGTCCGCTGAACCGTTCGAGATCCGACACACGGTTCTCGGCCAGGGAAGCGGCCGCAACAGCGGAGTTCACCACCTCGGCGCACTGAAGCGCGAGGCCGCGAGGTCCGTCCACGTCGACGGTCTCGACTTCACCCACCGCAACAACTTCGGGGTCGTCGAGGACAGTCCGGGCGGCAACCTCGAGGTCACGCGCCTTGGCGAGTTCCGTTTCGATCGCCGCGATTCGGGCAGGCGCTCTCACCCCTCCGATCGCAGCCTCGACCGAATCGAATCCGGCAGCGGCCGCCGCAGCGGCCAGTTTGGCCGACAGTTCCGCCGATCGGGCCTGCGCACGAACGGCGTCGTCGCGCATTTCGGACGCCGCCGTGGCAGCGGAGGCAAGGCCTTCGAACCGTGAGCGCCGAGCAGCGATGGTCGAATCTTCTCCCACCGCAGCAACGATCGCCGCTCGAATCTGCTCGACCGTCGCTGACAGAGTCGTCCTACGCTCGGCAAGTGCCGCCAATTCGGCTGTCAGAGAAGCGGATTCCTGTTGTAGTTCGGTGTCACGCCCATTGAGTTGCGCAAGTTTTTGTGCCAGCACTCCAACCTGACCGGCAGAGTGTGTCGCCTCGTCGACGGCGTTCCGTGCCTCGGCGCGGAGCCTGTCGAGTTCTTCGGAATCGCCGTCTCCGCCGCGCGCGATCACCCGGTCGATGTCACGTTCGACGGCTACCTGGCGATCGGCCACCTTGCTGAGGGCTTTCTCGGCCGCACGCTCGGCCGCTGACGCGGCTTCCAGATCGGGTTCGGTGACCGTGACGACATCCGACTGAGCCAGCGCAGGGTGTTCACGCGAACCACACACCTGGCATGGGTCACCGGGCGCGAGTGAACTCGCCAACTCCGCCGCCATGCCCTCGATACGCTTTTGCACGAGGTCGAGCCAGCGCCCGCGAGCACTCTGATGGGCGTCGCGCGCATCCAACACCTGCACACGAATCTTCTCGGCTTGTGCACGCAGAGAAACGATTTCATGGGCCGCTGTCGCAGCATCCGACGCTTTTACGAGTGCAGCCTCGAGGCCAGGCAGAGCCGCGTGAGCGCGTTGCGCATCCTCCAGTCGTTGGCCGGCCGAGCGCACCAGTTCTGGCAGTTGTGTGCGTTCAACCGCGATGGCATCGATGCGCTCGGACAGAGTGTCTCGCCGAACTCCGAGTTTCTCGATCTCGGCTTCTGCCGCATCGGCTCGGCGAGCGTCCTCCGCCATTGCGTCCAGGCGAACGATCTCGTCACGCCAGGTCCGGATCCGAGCTACGACGCGTTGACGCTCATCGTCGGTGGGTGGCCACACCTCCGGCACGAAAATCTCCGGACCGTCGAGTGCGGAGTAGGTCGACATCGCTGTGGTCATCGATTCGAGTGCGGCAGCGAGATGCAAGCCGGCAGCGTCCACATCGCCGGCGACAGCGGCCACCGGTAGTGCACGCTTGGCGGTCTCGAGTTCGGCGCCGATCACAGCTCTTTGGGAGGCGCCCGTATTGAATGCTGCGAGTTCAGCGGTCGCACGATTACGGCGAGCTACCAGATCTGCGGTTCGCTGCGCCGCCGACAGAACCCGATTAGCCTCGGCTGCTGCATCTTTCGCGGTCACCAGCTCCGCGAGACTTGCATCGCGGGTGTCCTGAGCCTCGGCGAGGAGTTTGCGCGACCATTCCAGTGGGTGTGCCTCGGCGCCCACCTCGAGTCCCGCAGCTGTCTCGACCTTCGCGAGCAGCAGCCGCACGGATTGCTCCCTGGCCGCGAGCGCGGTCGCACTTGCCTTTCGCTTGGCGTCGAACCATGCCTCGACGGAGACGAACCGTTTGGTGTCGAACAGACGCTCGAGCAGTTTGCCTCGCTCGTCGCTCTCGGCACGCAAGAATTTGGCGAACTCACCCTGCGGCAAGAGCACCACCTGGAAGAACTGATCAGCGCTCATGCCCATGAGGCGGTTGATCTCGTCACCGATGTCAGGGATGCGCGAAAGGTTTTCGCCGCGGCCGTCCAACCACGTCAGTGTGGCCTTTGCATTCTCTGTGATCGAACCGGTGCCACGCTTCTTCGGGCGCGAATACTCTGGACTACGAACAAGTTTGATTCTGCGACCACTGATGGTCGCTTCGAGTTCCACGCGCGGCACCGAACCGGCAGGCGCATGATCGGACAGTAGCCGTTTGCCCTCGTTGCGCGCACCCGGAACCCGCCCGTACAGGGCAAAGGAAACCGCGTCGAGGATCGTGGTCTTGCCTGCACCGGTGTCGCCGTGCAGAAGGAACAGCCCGTCTGCACCCAATCGGTCGAAGTCGACCTCGACAGTGTCGGCAAAGGGCCCGAAAGAGCTGACTTCGAGTTTGTGAAGCCTCACGCGGTTTCACTCAGTTCTACCGTGGACTCCTCGGCGCGCGCGGCAGCGCTGAGCGCTTCGGCCATCAACGTGACCTCCCGCTCGGACGGGTCACTACGCACGGCCGAGACAAAGCCACGGGCGATCTCCATGTCGGTTCGACCCCGTACCGCGTCGCGATACTTGAGATCCGATTGTCCTTCCGGCCTTTGCCATTCGAGGTGAACGGCAAAGGGGAAACGTGCCTGGAGCTGCCTCATGGCATCGACGGGACGAACCGGATCAGTGAGCAAAGCGGAGACGTAGCACTGCTCGGAATCGGCGTACTTCGACTCGGTGAGAAGTTCCTCGAGAGTTCCCGTCACCTGGCTCAGCCCTCGAATCACCGGAAGATCGAGGCGCTGCACCGACGACAGACCGGCTGCGTCGAGTTCGATCAAAAGAGCAGCCTTGCGGTGGCTGCGCTCACCGAACGAATACGGCAACGGTGAACCTGAGTAGCGAACGCTCTCCGAGAGCATCTGGGGCGAATGCAGATGCCCCAGCGCAACGTAGTCGACACCGGCAAACTCGCCCACTGCGACAGTCTCCACTCCGCCGACCGAAATGGAGCGTTCCGATTCGGACGCCTCACCGCCCACGACAAAGGCATGCGCGAGCAGTACCGACCGAGTCGACGGATCGGTAGCTGTTCGTTCGGCGAGGTCTCGCCGAACACGCGACATTGCCGCACCGAGGATGTCGGAATGAGTACGAGCCCGGGGCACGTCCAACTCGACGCGCGTGATCTCCGGCTCGAGATACGGAATCCCGTAAAACGCGACAGGTCCGAATTGATCACTGAGCATCACCGGAGTACCGATCTGGCCGACTCGGGTGATCAAATGCAATCCGCCGGCAGCTGCAAAGGACGCCCCGGCACCGAGCCGCACCGCAGAATCGTGGTTGCCGGACGTGGCGACGATGACCGCTCCGGCCGCCCGGATTGCCTCGAAGCCTCGATTGCACACCGTGACCGCGTCGGAACTGGGAATTGAGCGGTCGTAGATGTCACCGGGCACGACCACGACGTCAACACCGTGTTCGCGGACGGAATCTGCGATGGAACCGAGCACACTAGCCTGATCGGCCAACAGATCGACGCCGTGAAACGTGCGACCTATGTGCCAATCGGAGGTGTGCAGAATCTTCATGAATCCGACGGTAGAGCAGCCCACCGACACTGCCGATCTCCCACGCTGACGGCTTCGACGGTGTGCCCCAACCCACGAACGTCCGGTGACCCTGCACACAATCCGTCCGGTTCGTTTGGCGAAGAACCCGAAACCATCGCGCCATCGCGCCGATAAATGCGCCAGCCACGACCCGCACAAACACGGCCGACAACGCAAGAACCGCTAATGTCGTTATGTGTCTGCAACCCAACGTGCTCGCTCCGGGGTACCGCTGGACAAGCGATCGCTCATCGTGACCGTCCCCGGCCTGCCCTGGTGGGGAGTGATCCTGCTTGCTGCCGGTGTCACCGCCGTCGGCGTACTGATCGATGCAACCGGAGGCGGCGGCGAGCTCACCGCGGTGTTCTCGACGTTCTACTTCCTGGGCTGTCTCTTCGCTGTGGTTGCCGCTTCGAACAAGGCTCTTTTCACCGCGATGGCCCAACCTCCGTTGCTGCTCTTCGCTGCGGTGCCGATCGGGCACACGCTCATCGGCAAGGACAACAGCACCGCACTGCGCGACATCGCGATCAACATCGCGTACCCGTTGGTCAACCGCTTTCCGATCATGTTGGCCGCAACCGTCGTCGTGCTGATAATCGGCGGTTTCCGGTACTTCCTGCTCAATCAGCGTCCCACCGGGCCTGCGCGCTCGACCCGCTCCCGCCGCTCGGCGACCGCCACTCGAGACTCCTCTGCGGCTGCCACGCGAGAACAATCCGCACCCGAGACCGGGCGTCGCCGCAGAGTCTCGGACGCGCCCGTCCCCGGGCCCCCGCGTCGCCGCGCCCCCGAGGTGGACGAACAGCCCGCTTACCGAAGCGCTCCCCGGCGCGAACCGATCGAAGACGATCGCCCGCTGCCGCCCCGGAGAAGCCCACTGCCACCCAGGGTCGATCGCACGCACCAACCGCCTACGCGTCGCCCTCAGCCGGACAGCAGACCGACAGCAGACGACGACTACCCGTCGTACGGTCGCCGCCGGGCGCCCGAGCCCAGTCCGTCGCCCAGGCGTGAGGAGCGGATGGAGCCCTTCTTCGCTTCGGGTGACGACGTATCGCCGCCGCTGTCCCCTCGGCGCCGCCCACCCGGAGTCGATCTTCCGGCGTATCCGCCGCCGCGAGTTCGGTACCGCGATCGCGAAGAGCCCTGACAGACGAGCCCAGCAGCAAAAAATGCGGGGCACCTTCCAGATGGAAGGTGCCCCGCATTTTCTTGTTCTAGGACGTGCGCGCTGCTCGCAATTCACGGGGAAGAGCGAACACCAAGGTCTCGTTGGCTGTGGTGACGGGCTGAACGTCGTTGTATCCGTGCTCGGCAAGAAGTTCGATCACGCCGCGCACGAGCACCTCGGGCACTGATGCGCCCGATGTGATGCCGACGGTCTGGACACCCTCGAGCCACGCGAGATCGACCTCACGGGCGTAGTCGACCAGGTACGACGCGGCAGCGCCCGCCCCGAGTGCGACCTCGACGAGGCGAACCGAGTTGGACGAGTTCCGCGAACCCACCACGATCACGAGATCGCACTCGGGGGCCATCGCCTTGACCGCGACCTGACGGTTCTGCGTGGCGTAGCAGATGTCGTCGGACGGCGGGTCCTGCAGATTGGGGAAACGCTCACGCAGGCGCGCGACAGTCTGCATCGTCTCGTCGACGCTCAGTGTGGTCTGGGAAAGCCAGATGACCTTCGACTCGTCACGAACCGTGACCGCGTCGACCGAATCCGGGCCGTCGACGATGGTGACGTGATCGGGAGCCTCACCTGCGGTGCCCTCGACCTCCTCGTGGCCTTCGTGGCCGATGAGGAGAATGTCGTAATCGTCGCGAGCGAATCGCTTTGCTTCCTGGTGCACCTTCGTGACCAGGGGGCACGTAGCGTCGATCGTGCGCAGGTTCCGCTCGGCGGCCGAGTCGTGGACGGCCGGAGACACACCGTGCGCTGAGAACACGAGGAGTGATCCTTCCGGAACCTCGTCGGTTTCGTCGACGAAGATCACGCCTTGATCTTCGAGCGTCTCGACGACGTGGCGATTGTGGACGATCTCCTTACGCACGTAGATGGGTGCGCCGTGCTTCTCGAGCGCCTTCTCGACGGTCTCGACCGCGCGGTCGACGCCGGCGCAGTAGCCGCGAGGCTCGGCGAGGAGCACGCGCTTGGCGCTGCCCTTGCGGGTGGACGGCGAATCAGCCGAGTGCGCGATACCGAGATTGAGAGGAACAGCCGAAGACATGTGACCAGCCTACTGGCACCTCGAACGTGAGACACTCCGGCAAACGTGAACACCTCGGTTTCGGGCTCCGATCGAAGGTTCCGAAGTAAACGAGTACGGCCGTCACAGGCAAGTCGGCTACCGATTGTCGGAGCTTTGCGGCAAGCTGTGGGAATGATCCGACCACCGTTCGTGGCGCGCGTTGCCGCGGGACTCGCCGTCACCGCGATGGAAGAGGCAAAGAAGTTGCCCACCACCGCTGTCGCCCTGCCGATGACCGCCGTGAGCCAGATGCTGCAGACAAGCATGCGCGTGCAGCAGTCGATCACCTCGTTGGCGATCAAGGGCGATCAGGCATTTGCACTGATCAACTGGTCTTCCGAGGACGAACAGCCCGAGTGGGCGGTCTTCGACGAGGACGCCGACGCTCCCGCAGACTCGGCGTCGACCACCGGCGCGACCACCGCTGACACCCCGACCAACGCCGGACGCTTCGCGCTCTACTCGCTCGAGCCGACTGCCCCCATCGAGGAGCCCGCACCCGGCGCCGAGTCCGAATCCGCGGCAGCTACGACGGACGGACCTGCCGAAGAGCCCGAGATCGTCACCGAACTCGACTACCCCAACCTCACACTCGCACAGCTCCGTGCGCGTATCCGGACGCTCAGCATCGACGAGCTGACCGCCGTCCTGGACTACGAGAATGCGACGCTCGCCCGCGCACCGTTCCAGACCATGCTCACCAACCGCATCACCACAGCCAAGGCAAAGTGACTTCCGCAACGCCCCCCGCTTCATCGCAGCGATCGTCCGGCGCCAGCAGCGCTGAGCAGCCGTGGCCGGTCCGCACGGTTTCCGCCAAGGTCGCCGGCTGGATCGATCGACTCGGCAGCATCTGGGTCGAAGGTCAGATCACACAGATCAATGCACGCCCCGGTACCCGAACGGCCTTTCTCGTTCTGCGTGATCCGTCGGCAGACATGTCGCTGTCGATCACATGCTCACCACAGTTGTTGCACAACTCTCCGGTGCCGTTGACCGAGGGCTCGCGTGTCGTGATGTTCGGCAAGCTCTCGTTCTACACCGGACGCGGAACGGTGTCGTTGCGTGTCACCGAGATTCGCGCCGTGGGTATCGGTGAGCTGCTGGCCCGCATCGAGAGACTGCGCGCCTTGCTCGCCGCGGAGGGCTTGTTCGATCCGAGACTCAAACGGCCTCTTCCGTTTCTGCCCGGCACGATCGGCCTGATCACGGGCCGAGCCAGCGCGGCCGAAAAGGATGTCGTCTCGGTCGCCCACCGTCGTTGGCCCGCAGTGGCTATCGCGGTGCGTAACACCGCGGTGCAGGGCCCGACTGCTGTTCCCCAGATCATCGAAGCGCTGAAGGAACTCGACGCCAACCCGGTAGTCGACGTCATCATCCTGGCTCGCGGCGGCGGTAGCGTCGAGGATCTTCTGCCGTTCTCCGACGAAGCGCTGTGCCGCGCCATCGTGGCCTGCACGACGCCGATCGTCAGTGCCATCGGCCACGAGCCGGACAGCCCGCTCAGTGACCACGTCGCCGACCTGCGCGCAGCCACACCCACCGACGCGGCCAAGCGCGTCGTACCCGACGCGGTTGCGGAAGCTGCTCTGGTTGCCGATCTTCGTGACCGCAGCGCTGCGGCACTGCGCAGCTGGGTCAAGCGTGAGTCTCACCTGATCGAACAGTTGCGCACTCGACCGGTCATGGCATCACCACTGCTCGCGGTGGACCGTCGCGCCGAAGAGGTCGAAAGGCTCCAGGCCGCCGGGCGACGCGATGTGACTCGGTTGATCGACTCCGAGTCCCGAACGATCGAGCATCTGCGCGCCCGGCTCACCACTCTCGGCCCCGCCGCGACGCTGGCCCGCGGGTACGCAGTCGTGCAACGTGTTGTCGCCGACGGCGATCCGGAGGTTCTGCGCTCGGTCGAGGACGCGCCACCCGGAACCCAGATTCGAGTTCGACTTGCAGACGGCGCCGTTCGCGCCGCAGTGATGGGAAGAGAAAAATGAGCAACGCCACCGACACCGACATCAACGAACTCGGCTACGAAGCAGCCCGCGACGAATTGGTGAGCGTCGTGAAGATTCTCGAACAGGGCGGCCTGGACCTCGACGCGTCACTCTCACTGTGGGAGCGAGGCGAAGCGTTGGCCAAGCGCTGTGAAGAGCATTTGGCCGGCGCCAGGGCTCGCGTCGAAAAGGCTCTGGCCGAAGCGGACGAGTAACGTCCGCTCCGACCGGAAATCCTATGGCGTGATCGGCTGCGCTGCGCCGACCTTCTCGGCAAGAATCCGGAACTCGTCCGGCGTCGCCGCGCCCGTGAGCAACAGGCGAACATCCCCGACGTCCGTGACCCAGATCGACTCGACACCTTCGCCGCCGAAGACGTTCCACGTATCGGCACCGACGGTCTCGACTCCGGTCGCGAATCGCTGTCCACCGGCAACGTGTGACACCAACGGGAATTCCTCGGCGTTGCTCTGTGTCAGCTGAATGTAGCGACCACTGGTCGTGATGAATCCCACAGTGCTCGAATCTCCACCACCGTCGCCGGAGATGATTTTGCGACTGCCGGAGTTCGGGGTCCACCCGTCCGGAACACCGGGATTACGGATGGGAAATCCGAGTTCCTTCGCGTCGTAGTTCAGAGCTGCGTCCACGTCGACGCTCGGGATAGGCCCCTGCGTCGGGCCGCCAGGACTAAATGTGCACTGGCTGGCGATGCCCGCAATGATGATGCAGAACAGCACCAACGGTACGAGTGACCAGACCATGTCTTTGTTGTCTTCGAGAATGCGGGGTTTCTTCGATGCCACACCCCCAGTATCCAGGTACTGCGCAGTAGATACGATTCCCGGTCCCCTTCGAGCGAGACAAAACGTCGCAGCAGCGACCCGACAGCGCACGTAGCCGCTCCCATCTGGGACAATGACGCCTGAAGAAACCACTGCGTCGACACACCCCGTCGACCGCGACCGCGCCAGGAGGCACCGCACATGACGGCCAGCAGCACTCATCGTGAGACCCCGGACCGTAACCTCGCACTCGAATTGGTCCGAGTCACCGAAGCCGGTGCTATGGCTGCCGGCCGCTGGGTAGGCCGCGGCGACAAGGAAGGCGGCGACGGAGCAGCCGTCGACGCTATGCGTCAGCTCGTCTCCTCCGTCTCGATGCGCGGCATCGTCGTCATCGGTGAGGGCGAGAAGGACGAAGCGCCGATGCTGTTCAACGGCGAAGAGGTCGGAAACGGCGACGGTCCAGACTGTGACTTCGCCGTCGACCCGGTCGACGGCACCACCTTGATGTCCAAGGGCATGCCCAACGCGATCTCCGTTCTGGCTGTTGCCGAGCGCGGCGCGATGTTCGATCCGTCGGCCGTGTTCTACATGGAGAAGATCGCTGTCGGACCGGACGCTGCAGATGTCATCGACATCAGCGCACCGATCGCCGAGAACATCAAGCGCGTCGCCAAGGTCAAGAAGGCGTCGGTCTCCGACATCACGATCTGCATCCTGGACCGCCCGCGTCACAACCAGCTGATCCAGGACGTGCGCGACACCGGCGCCCGTATCCGTCTGATCTCCGACGGTGACGTTGCCGGCGCCATCGCCGCAGCGCGTCCCGAGTCCGGCACCGACATGCTCGTCGGCATCGGCGGAACGCCTGAGGGCATCATCGCCGCAGCAGCCATGCGCTGCATGGGTGGATCGCTGCAGGGCAAGCTCGCACCCACCGACGACGAAGAGCGCCAGAAGGCCATCGACGCCGGTCATGATCTCGATCGGATCCTGACCACCGAAGATCTCGTCTCCGGCGAGAACGTCTTCTTCTGCGCCACGGGCGTCACCGATGGTGACCTGCTGCGCGGTGTCCGCTACTACGGCGGCGGCGCCAGCACGCAGTCCATCGTGATGCGTAGCAAGTCCGGCACCGTTCGCATGATCGACGCGTACCACCGTCTCGAGAAGCTGCGTGAGTACAGCTCCGTCGACTTCGACGGCGAAGAGGGCGCGGTTCCCCCGACGTTCTGATCGGCTCCGCCCCGTGAGCGGTTAGGGAGTCCCTGCACTCCTTAACCGCTCACGGGGGACGTAGTCCCCTACCCGCCCTCCAAAAGTGGCAATGTGGAGCCATGACGGAGAGCAACGATCAACAGTTCCGAATCGAACACGACACCATGGGCGAAGTTCGGGTGCCCATCGACGCGCTGTGGCGGGCACAGACCCAGCGTGCAGTCGAGAACTTCCCGATCAGCGGGCGCCCACTCGAGCGCACCCAGATCCGCGCAATGGGCTTGCTGAAAGCAGCGTGTGCGCAGGTCAACAAGGACCTCGGACTGCTCGACGCGGACAAGGCCGACGCAATCATCGCCGCCGCGAACGAGATCGCCGAAGGCAAGCACGACGATCAGTTCCCCATCGACGTCTTCCAGACCGGCTCGGGAACCAGCTCGAACATGAACGCCAACGAGGTCATCGCGTCCATCGCGAAGGCCGCGGGCGTGGACGTACACCCCAATGATCACGTCAACATGTCGCAGTCCTCCAACGACACCTTCCCCACCGCCACGCACGTCGCCGCTACCGAAGCAGCGGTCACCGATCTTGTTCCGGCACTGGAACATCTGCATGCTGCGCTTGCCACGAAGGCGTCCGAGTGGAAGACCGTCGTCAAATCCGGACGCACCCACCTGATGGACGCTGTGCCGGTCACGCTCGGTCAGGAGTTCGGCGGTTACGCACGTCAGATCGAGGCCGGCATCGAGCGCGTCAACGCAACACTCCCCCGCCTCGGCGAGTTGCCGATCGGCGGAACAGCAGTCGGCACCGGTCTCAATGCTCCGGATGGATTCGGCCCCAAAGTTGTTGCCGAGCTGGTCAAGTCGACAGGCGTCGACGCGCTGACTCCGGCGAAGAACAGCTTCGAAGCACAGGCCGCGCGTGACGGACTGGTCGAGGCGTCGGGCGCGCTGCGGACCATCGCAGTCTCACTGACGAAGATTGCCAACGACATTCGGTGGATGGGATCGGGTCCGCTGACCGGACTCGGCGAGATCGCACTCCCCGATCTGCAGCCGGGTAGCTCGATCATGCCCGGCAAGGTGAACCCGGTCCTGCCCGAGGCAACCACTCAGGTTGCGGCTCAGGTGATCGGAAACGACGCCGCCATCGCGTGGGGCGGCGCTGCCGGAGCGTTCGAACTCAACGTCTACATCCCGGTCATGGCACGCAACCTGCTGGAGTCGTTCACCTTGCTGGCCAACGTCTCTCGACTGTTCGCCGACAAGTGTGTCAGCGGACTGGTCGCGCACGAGGAGCACCTCAAGACACTCGCCGAATCGTCACCGTCGATCGTGACGCCCCTCAACTCGGCGATCGGTTACGAGGAAGCCGCGGCCGTCGCGAAGCAGGCGCTCAAAGAGAAGAAGACGATCCGCCAGGTCGTCATCGAGCGCGGACTCGTCCCGGACAAGCTGAGCGAGGAAGAACTCGACAAGCGTCTCGACGTTCTGGCGATGGCGAAGGTCAAGGACTGAACAAACAACAGAGTGGCGGTTTCCACTTCGGAAACCGCCACTCTTTTCCCTACACCGTAGTGTTTGCGCGCCATTCGTCGGTGCGATCGGGGCTCGCCTCGGCCAATGCCTTCAACGTCGCTTCACGATCGAAGTCCTTGCCGTACACCGGAGTTCCCGGCTGCTGACGCCAGGAATCGTCGATCGTTCCCGCATCGACAGGATCGAAGCCCAACTGATTGATCAGATCGAACACGACCTGCTTGTTCGCGTCGTCGTCGCCGGCGATGGGTAGCGCAATGCGCCCCTCTGCACCTTCGGGAAGCCCCTTCTCGAGGAGATGCTTCCACCAGATTCCGTTGAACGCCTTGAATACCGGTACACCCAGGCGCTCCTGCACCCATCCGCTTTCGGTCTGTCCGTCCTCGATGGCCGAGATCAGACCGTCACGCTGTTGCGGGTAGTAGTTGTTGGTCTCGATGACCGGGGCACCGGCGACCGCACCGCTGAGGATCCCCGCCGGTAGATCGACCACGTTTTTCTGCGGGATGCTCACGATGACCAGCTCGGCGCCCTCGGCGGCCTCGGTGCTGCGGACTGCCTTAGCGCCCGTCTCCGCTTCCAGTTCTGCAAGGGTGTCCGGTGTCCGCGAGTTCGAGACGCGCACGTCGTGACCGAGCGCAGCGAGCCTACGTGTGAGCGTGCCACCGATCTGACCGGCTCCGATGATTCCGATGCGCATGACCCTGCTCCTTCGTCGTGTGCAGTGGCGATCGCGCCACCGCTGCATTCGTCAACGACGAGAACGCACCGGGTCATTCCGTACCGACTACTTCAACTCCCGTTGATTCAATCGGTCGACGGATCGAGTTCGAGCCTGATGCGAACACTGACCGGATCGGTCTGCAATCCGCGAAAGGCAGAGGCCGTCAGCGCCGATCTGAACTTCCCCGACGTGAATGTCTTCACCCGCGCCGGGACGTCGTCGTCCGGCATGATCTGGGCTTGTCCGTCCACCCACTCGCCGCGGCGACGGATCCGAACCTTCGGCGTCGCAGAGATATTGGCGCCCCAGCCCCTGTCGATGCCGTGCTGCGCGATGACCCACGCCTCGTCGCCGTCGTAGGTGATCGCAACGGGCACTCGGCGGGTCAGACCGGTTCGGCGTCCAACCGTCTCGATCTCGGTCATCAACGACGGCATCAAACCGATCCGATTCAATCCGGTGACCAGCGGATTGGCGAAATACTTCCCGACTGCGACTTCGATTCTTCGTTTTCGTGCAACTGACGTCGGTACCGGCATGCCGTTTCCTCTCCTCCGGAGCTGGCGCTCGAAGCAACAGCTCTATACCGCACGATATAACCACTGATCCGGGAGTTTTGCCACCATGAATATCGATCAATACCCACTACCTGCACACAACACTTGACTGTGTCTGTCAGTTACATCTAGTCTCAGATTCGTTCCTATACCGATCGACATACTGGGAGGCAGTGATGAACACACCTCGAGACACCTCGTTGCCATGACCGGCCCGCAGACGCGTTGTCCGATCGCCGCAGCGCGTCGCAAGTGGGGAGTACCAAGAGAATCAGCGGCACCAGATGAATCGAACAGCTCTGCGATTGCATACGATGGCGGGATGGCCGACTCCGATTCCCGCACTCTGATGCTGGTCGGCGCCATCAATGCCTTCCGTGAACACGGGATCGCGACGACCTCGCTCACCGAGATCGTCGAACGCTCGGGAGCTCCCCGCGGGTCGGTGTACCACTACTTTCCCGAAGGCAAAGGACAGCTGGCCGGCGAAGCAGTTGCCTACTTCGGCCGAGGCGTCAGCGCCGCCATCAGTTCGATGATCGCTCAGTCTTCCCCACCGGAGATCATCGACGCGGTTGTCACAATATTTCGAAACAGCTTGGTAGAGAGCGATTTCACCTCCTCCTGTCCGGTCGCAGCCGCGGCGGTGGAGGGCGCGTCGACGCCGGCGGCATTAACTGCTGCGGGCGAATCCTTCACCTCGTGGGAATCGCTTCTCACATCGTTCTTCTGGCAGCAGGGACAGCCGTCCGAGACTGCAGCACAGTGGGCAACCGTCGTGATCGCGTCGATCGAAGGCGCGACTCTGATGGCAAAAGCTCAGCACACCACCGCGCCTCTCGATCGGATCGGCGCGCACCTCAAGGCTCTGGTCTCGGCCCCGAGCTGACCAACCCCTCTACTTCCAACCGCTGCTGCCGTCCGCGCAGGAGCAGAGATGGCGTACAAACATGTCTCACACACTTGCACCGGCGCCCTCGGCGCCTATGATGACCAAGTCCCGTCGATTCACTGCGCTGATCTTCATCTGCCTCGCCGAACTCCTTGTCGTGCTGGACAACACAGTGGTCAACGTCGCACTGCCGACGATGAGCGTCGACCTGTTCGCCAGCGTCAGTGACCTGCAATGGATCGTCGACGCGTACACGTTGACCTTCGCCGGGTTCCTACTCACTTTCGGCCACCTGGGTGACCGCTTCGGACGCCGCCGAGTGATGATCATCGGTCTGATCGGCGTCGGCGCGATGTCGCTCGTCGGCGCTTTGGCTTCCAACCTCGAACAGGTGATCATGGCGCGCGCTGCCATGGGTGTCTTTGCCGCAGCGGTCTTTCCGGCCACCCTGGCCATGATCACGAACATCTTCACCGACGCCAGAGAACGAGCCATCGCCATCGCGGCCTGGACCGCAATGGCCGGCTTCGCGATTGCCATCGGCCCGACGGCAGGCGGTTGGCTTCTCGAGCACTTCTCCTGGCACTCGGTGTTCTGGATGAACGTTCCGGCTGCGTTGCTGGTCATCGTCGGTGTGCTGCTGGTTGTTCCGGAATCGAAGGCGCTTCACGTCGGCCGATTCGATTTCGTCGGAACAATCTTGTCGCTCCTCGGCATCGTCATTCTCGTGTGGACCATCATCGACGCGCCACATCGCGGATGGGTGTCGCCATTCAGCATCACGGGATACCTCTCTGCGACAGTGTTGTTGGCGGCATTCGTCGCATGGGAACTGCGCACCGATGCGCCGATCCTGAACATGAATCTCTTCCGAATCCGGCGGTTTTCATTCCCCGCCTTGGCTATTGCGGTCAGCTACTTCAGCATGTTCGGGTTCTTGTTCCTGATCACGCAGTACTTCCAGGGCGTTCGCGAATACTCGCCACTCGAATTCGGCATCCACTCTTTGCCTTTCGCCGCCGCTGTTGCGGTGGGCGCTCCCGTCGCCACCTTGGCGGCACAGAAACTCGGCACGACCGCAGTGATGGTGTTCGGCCTCCTCGTCCTCAGCGGCGGCATGTTCCTGGCCGGCCAGACGACCGTCGAGACGCCCTACCTCGGACCCGTCGTGATCTCGATGGTTCTCATGGGTCTGGGCCTCGCAATTGTCCAGGGACCGGCTACCGACTCCATCATGTCCTCGGTGCCCCTCGACGAAGCCGGCGCAGGCTCGGCAGTCAACGACACGACGCGTGAACTCGGTGGGACCCTGGGCGTCGCCGTCATCGGCTCGATCGTCGCCTCGTATTACACGTCCAAGGTGGCTCCGATCGTCGACGCCATTCCCGACGCCGTGATGTCGGCACAGGAGAAGGGCTTCGCTCGTGAGTCGGTGCTCAGCGTCATCGAGATCCGCTCGCGCGACATCAGTCCGCTCTTCGAGCAGCAGAAGGACAGTCTGATCTACACGATGAAGGCCGCATGCCTGGAAGGCTTCGCCATCGCGTCGTACTTCACGGTCGGCGCAGCACTGATCACCGCGCTGCTGGTCGCGTTGTTGCTCCCCTGGAAGCCCGTCACAGAAGGCTCCATTCTCGGCAGTCTGGCGACCAAGACCCCGAAGTAGCTACAAGGTTTCCCGATTTGTCCGTATCTCAGCCCGCCGTTCCCCGATACTGGATTGACCGAGTGGTACCGACGACAGCCCTGCTAGGGAGAATCTCGTGTCCATCACCAGTAGAAACAGCTCGCGCCTGTCGGCTGCGGCGGTTCCGGTAGTACTGACGGTCGCCCTGCTCGCCGGATGCTCGTCCGATTCAGACACCACCTCAGCGCCCGGGCCGGTCGTCAGCGACGCCAGCCCCGGTCTCGACGCCGGGGTGCCGATCCCGGACGGGCAAATCGACGACGCGGTCGGGAAGCTCGACGGCCTCGCGAACGATCTCATGGCAAGTTCGGGCGTCCCCGGCATGGCTGTGGCCGTGGTGCACGGCGGTAAGACTGTGTATGCAAAGGGATTCGGGGTTCGCGAGTTGGGTAAGAGCGCCACCGTCGATGCCGACACCGTGTTCCAACTGGCGTCGGTGTCGAAATCGGTAGGAGCCACGGTGGTCGCCCACGAAGTCGGAATCGGGACCGTCGACTGGGACACTCCGGTGATCTCGAAACTGCCGGGGTTTGCGCTTGCCGATCCGTGGGTGACCGACCACCTCACGATCTCCGATCTCTACACGCATCGGTCGGGATTACCGGACCACGCCGGCGACGGGCTGGAGGACCTGGGCTACAACCGGGCCCAGGTGCTCGAGAAGCTTCGCCAACTACCGCTCAATCCATTTCGAATCACATACGAGTACACGAACTTCGGCGTCACAGCCGGCGCTGAGGCCGTTGCAGCTGCGGCGGGCACCGATTGGGAAACGCTGTCGCAGAACACAATCTACGGCCCGCTCGGTATGACGTCGACGTCTTCGCGGTTCGCCGATTACCAAGCCCGAGAAAATCGAACAGTGGGCCACATCCTCGAAGACGGAAAGTACAAGATAGGCCCGGTTCGGGACGCCGACGCCCAATCCCCCGCCGGTGGAGTCAGCTCCTCGGCGAACGACATGGCCAAGTGGTTGGACATGGTGCTGTCCGGCGGTCAGTATCAGGGGCAGCAGGTCGTACAGACGGATGCGCTCGTGCCCGCAGTGAACCCGGAGATCGTCTCGCGCCACGCGCAGGAAATCGGGGAACGCTCCGGCTTCTACGGCTACGGGTTCAACGTTTCCGACAGCGCCGCAGGCCGTGTCACCGCCAGCCACTCCGGCGCCTTCCTGGTCGGAGCCGGGACAAATTTCGTGACGATTCCCTCCGCTGACGTCGGCATCGTCGTTCTGACCAACGGCACGCCCACCGGCGTCGCGGAGACCTTGACCGCCGAGTTCGCCGATCTGGTGCAGTTCGGGAAGATCACCCGCGAGTGGCGCCCGCTGTACGAAGCGGCGTTTGCCTCACAAGCCGATCCCGAGGGCGAACTTGCCGGGAAGACACCGCCGGCCACTCCCGCTCCTGCCCCACCGACAAACCAATTGACCGGCGACTACGGCAACCCGTACTGGGGTCCCGCACTCGTGACGCAGCAGAACGCTGCGCTGACCTTGACGATGGGTCCCGCCGCGGTGACGTATCCGCTGACCCACTGGGACGGAAACACCTTCACGTTTCCGCTCAGCGGCGAGAACGCACCGGCCGGGACGGTCTCGAAGGCCACCTACGACGGAAACTCGCTAACCTTGGAGTACTTCGATCACGATCATCTCGGTACCTTCATCCGGGCAACACCGGCCGAATAATCAGCCAAGGACACCCCATGAGTAGTTCGACAGCCACGGTGAACGCAATGTTCGCGGCCCTCACCGATTTCGACGTGGACGCAGCAGCGGAATTGATGACAGACGACATCGTCTGGCAGAACGTCTCGCTCCCCACACTGCGAGGCAAGAAGACCGTCGTGCGAGCGCTTCGTCTGGTCACCAAGCCTTCACTGAAATTCGAGGCCGAGATGCACCACATCGTCGGCGACGAGTCCACGGTGCTCACCGAACGCACCGACATCCTGACCGTCGGGCCGCTGCGCATCGAATTCTGGGTGTGCGGAACTTTCGAACTGCGCGACGGCAAGGTCTCCGTCTGGCGTGACTACTTCAGTCTGCGAGACGTCGCGTGGGGTGTGGTGACCGCGGTCGGCCGTGCAGTCGTCGGGAGCGGGACACGAAGTAGGCTTGCTCCGGCCTGAAATCACCTGCCGAAAGCGAGCGAACCTGCCATGCCCGAGAACACCACGCCTGACTCCTTCGACGCCGGCTTGGCTGTGCGCACCGAAGTCATGGGGGCCGATTTTGTCGACGCCGCCTTCGAGCGCACCCGCGGCACCGACAGCGAAGAACTGCAGAACTTCGTGACGGCCAACGTCTGGGGTTCGGTATGGACGCGTCCCGGACTGGATCGCCGCAGCCGCAGTCTGATCAATCTGGGGATGCTGATCGCGCTGCGCGCGGAGAACGAACTCAAAGGCCACGTACGCGGAGCACTACGAAACGGCTTGACGCGCACCGAGATCGTCGAAACCGTGATCCACGCGAGCGCGTACTGCGGCGCGCCGGCGGGGCTGGCGGCAATGCGTGTGGTGCAGGAAGTTCTCGACAACGAACTCGGACCGCTGCAAAACTGAACTACTGAAAACCCAAGAATCTCCCCGTGCAGACCGAAGTCCGCACGGGGAGATCGCTTCTCAGGAAGTGGGGCCGAACTCCTCGAGCATGTCGGTCACCAACTCGGCGATCGGCGACCGCTCACTGCGCGTGAGTGTGATGTGCGCAAAGAGCGGGTGCCCCTTGAGCTTCTCGATGACGGCCGCAACTCCGTCATGCCTGCCCACTCGCAGGTTGTCACGCTGCGCGACGTCGTGCGTGAGGACCACTCGCGAGCCGGTTCCCAGACGAGAAAGCACTGTCAGCAGAACATTTCGTTCGAGTGACTGCGCTTCGTCGACGATCACGAACGAATCGTGCAGCGACCGACCGCGAATGTGCGTCAGCGGCAACACTTCCAGCATTCCGCGGGCGAGAACCTCTTCGAGAACCTCTGGCGAAGCCAACCCGTCGAGAGTGTCGAAAACGGCCTGAGCCCACGGGCCCATCTTCTCGCTCTCACTACCGGGAAGGTAGCCGAGTTCTTGTCCGCCAACGGCATACAGCGGACGGAAGACGACGACCTTGCGCTGGGTGCGGCGCTCGAGAACGGCTTCCAAACCTGCTGTCAGAGCCAAGGCCGACTTACCGGTGCCTGCCTTGCCGCCGAGAGAGATGATGCCGATGCTCTCGTCCATGAGGAGATCGAGCGCAATGCGCTGCTCGGCGGAGCGGCCGTGCAGTCCGAACGCCTCACGCTCACCGCGCACCAACTGGATGCGCTTGTCGGGAGTCACCCGACCGAGGGCGCTCGACGAACCACCGAGCAGACGAAGACCCGTGTGACACGGCAGATCTCGTGCTTCGTCAAGGTCCAGGAAACCCTCGTTGAACAGCTCGTCGATGTCCGTCGAGGCGACGTCCAGCTCGGTCATGCCCGTCCATCCCGATGGCACGACGTCGTGAGCGTGGTACTCGTCGGCAGGCAGTCCCACCGCGCCTGCCTTCACACGAAGCGGTATGTCCTTACTGACGAGGACTACGTCCTTGCCCTCCGCCGCAAGGTTCAGCGCGCACGCCAGAATCCTCGAATCGTTACTGTCCGTGCGGAATCCGACGGGGAGGACCGCAGGGTCGGTGTGATTGAGTTCGACCTGCAGTGTCCCGTTCTCGGTGCCGATCGGTACCGGACGGTCGAGGCGGCTGTATTCGATCCGGAGATCGTCGAGCATGCGGAGCGATTCTCGGGCGAACCATCCCAGTTCGTGGTGGTGTCGCTTGCCTTCGAGTTCGCTGATCACGACCAGTGGCAGTACCACGTGGTGTTCGGCGAATCGAGTGACAGCCCATGGATCGGACAGTAGTACCGAGGTATCCAAGACGTACGTGCGAAGTGCATCTCCCGAATGATTCCCGGCTGATAGATCAGCCCGGGCCGAGTGGGCAGAGACGGAGCGTGATGCAGTCACGTTGGGCTCCTAGGTCTGCGCGGCACCCGCGCAAACTCAGCTCGCTGGGCCGGACGGCTCTGGTGTCAGGTGACGCTGTGTCAGCTGAAACAAGGGCCGGGCGCCGGCCCTCTCGTACTGAGTGTTTCAGTCACGATCAGAACCTCCCGCACAAGTAACTTCTGGTTACTCGTTACTGCCGACGGTACTGCGGATCGGACACTCGCGCCACGGAACGAGCCGCACATCTGGTGAACGCCAGGTAACAAAATGCCACTCGTGTGATTCAGCGTCACTCAGGACTCGATCAGACCCCACTTCGCGGCGCGCACCGCTGCCTGAACCCGCGAATTGGTTCCGGTCTTGACGAAGATGTTCTCGAGGTGGGTGGCGACGGTGCGACGGCTGACGAACAACTCCTCGGCGATCTCGACATTGCCCGCGCCCCTGGCCACCAATTGCAGTACTTGGATCTCCCGTGGGCTCAGATGGACACGATCGAGCGCCACCTGGTCCCCCACGACGCGCGAGCAGGCCGCGCTGGACGCCGCCACCACCTCGCGCACGCGATCGACGACGCCGGAATCCGCGAAGCTCATGTGCAGCAATCCGGTCACCTCACGGCCGGAGAACCCCAATGCGACCGACGCGCCCTCGGCGTACCCGGACGGCCGCAGAACATCGGTAACCATCTCGACCTGCTCGAATCGTGGCACGTCCTGCCAGAACACTGGCACGCCCGAAGCCTCGCGAATGATGCCGAAGAGATTGCGATCGGCGACGAAGTCGTCGAGCAGGAACTCGAGCACCCTGGCGTCGTATCCGGAACTCGCCAAAGCCCGATGCCGTCCGCTCGACGGGTCTCGGTACGTGACCGCCGCAGCCGAGTACGCGAGTCCACGTGCGCGAAGTTCTTCGGCGCACAGGCCGAGAATGCCGTACGCCCCGGCCGCCGGCGATCGCGGCGCGAACATGTCAGGTCCAGCGCCGCGATCAGGCAGTACAGACGTCATCACACCAATCTAGCCAATCGTGTGAGCTAGGCCACCACCAGTGAATCGGCCGGCTTCCTGTCCGCCCACGGACGCACCGCTTCGAAGTTCGCGGCAGTCCGCAGAACCAGTGCGTCCTGGCGGTGGCGTGCGGCGATCTGCAGCCCCACGGGTCGACCGTCGGCGGTGAATCCGGCGGGCACGGTGATCGCGGGGTTGTTGAGCATGTTGTACGGGTAGGTGAAGAGCCAATCGAGCAACTGCTCACGCAACGACGCACCTTCGAGCCATGACGGCGCGAACTGACTGAGCGGGAACGTGGCCGAAGCCAAGGTCGGCGAGACCAACACGTCGTAGTCGTTCATGAACGTGGTCCACGTGTCCCACATGACGCCGCGGAATGCGTCGGCCCGCCCGACGTCGACACCGGTGAGCCGCTCGGCCTCGTGCATGATCTCGATCAGGTTGTCGTCGACCTCGCCGCGCTGGTTCTCCCAGTCGAGCAAGTCGTATTCGGAAGCGAAACCGGGAACCCAGATGCCGTTCCACATCGACTCCGACGGATTTCCCCACTGCGGGGTCGCCTCGGTGATCTGGGCACCCAATTCCTCGAATGCCGCCAGCGCGTCGAGGCACACTGCCAGCACCTCTGGATCAACATGGCCGAGGCCGAGATTCGTCGACCACGCGACGCGAAGCCCCTTCACGTCACCCTTCGCCGCTTCGACGTACGAGGTCTCCGCACGCTCGATCGAGAGCGGATCCGCATTGTCCGGCCCGGCCATGATGTCGAGCATCAGCGCGTTGTCGGCGACGGTCCTGGTGATCGGACCGTGGTACGCCCAGTTGTAGAACCGCCCGGCCAGAATGGTCTGCGGAATGACGCCGGTGGTCGGTTTGAGCCCGACGACCCCGCAGAGCGCCGACGGGATACGCACCGATCCGGCGCCGTCACTGCCCTCGGCCAGTGGCCCGAGGCCTGCAGCCACGGCAGCCGACGCACCGCCACTGGACCCGCCCGCGCTGTTGCCGAGCTTCCACGGGTTGTGCGTCGGCCCGTACAGGTGGTTGTCCGTGCCACCGTAGTAACCGCTTTCGGGAGTGTTCGTCTTTCCCAGGAACAGTCCGCCGGCGCCGCGCAGCCTGTCCACGACGACGGCATTTCCCGTCGCGATGTTGTCGGCCATCGGCTTCATCCCGAACGTGGTCGGCAGCCCGTCGACTGCCGTCAGATCTTTGATCGTGAATGGAACGCCGTGCAGCGGGCCGAGTTTCTCGCCCGATTCCTGTTGCCGTGAGAGTTCGGCCGCGTCGCGCGTGACCTGCTCGCGATCGAACTGCACTATCGCGTTGATCGACGGATTGACGGCGTCGACGCGCTGGATCATCGCTTCGGCAATCTCGTTGGGCGAGAGACTGTTCGACGCGACCGACGCCGCCATCTCGGTAGCGGAGAGCCAATGCAGATTCTGTTCGGTCATGGGGTTTCCTTCGCCGGAGGGGTGATGCTCTCAGGCTAGGAAGCGCCGAACTCGGCCACCATCGGTCATGTGACCGATGCCACAATCCGCGACTGGCAAAAAACCAGCGGCCCGGCCCCTCGAAAGGGACCGGGCCGTCGGTGAAGGAATACCTAGACGTTCTTGCTGAGCAGGCCCCAGTTCTCGAGACCGTCGTACAGCGGAAGGTCGAGGGCGAGCTTGGCGACGCGCGCACGCAGCGCCGGCAGATCCGCGTTGCCGGCCAGAGCGGTACCGATGATGTCGGCGACCTCGGTGAACTCGGCATCGCCGAATCCGCGGGTGGCCAACGCTGCGGTACCGATACGCAGACCGGAGGTGGTCATCGGCGGGCGGGGATCGAACGGAACAGCGTTGCGGTTGACCGTGATGCCGATTTCGTGCAGAAGGTCCTCACCCTGCTGGCCGTCGAGCTGCGAGTTACGCAGGTCCACGAGAACGAGGTGGACGTCTGTGCCGCCGGTCAGGACACTGATGCCCTGGTCTGCGACGTCCTTGTTGCCCAGACGCTCGGCAAGGATGCGCGCACCGGAAAGGGTGCGTGCCTGACGATCCTTGAACTCTTCACCGGCAGCGATCTTGAAGGTGACTGCCTTGGCCGCGATGGCGTGCATGAGCGGTCCACCCTGCTGACCCGGGAAGACAGCGGAGTTGAGCTTCTTGGCCCACTCCTTCTTCGCCAGGATCAGGCCGGAACGCGGTCCACCGAGGGTCTTGTGGACGGTCGAGGAGACGACGTCCGCGTACGGGACGGGCGACGGGTGCAGGCCTGCGGCAACGAGTCCGGCGAAGTGAGCCATGTCCACCCACAGGTACGCCCCGACCTCGTCGGCGATCGCACGGAACGCCGCGAAGTCCTGCTGACGCGGGTACGCGGACCAACCGGCAACGATGACCTTCGGCTTCTCGGCGAGGGCGATCGAGCGCACCTCGTCCATGTCGATGCGGTGATCTTCCTTGCTGACGCCGTAGGACGCGACGTCGTACAACTTGCCGGAAAAGTTCAGCTTCATGCCGTGCGTGAGGTGACCACCGTGTGCAAGGTCGAGGCCGAGCAGCTTCTCACCCGGGTTCATCAGTGCCATCAGAACAGCAGCGTTGGCCTGTGCGCCCGAGTGCGGCTGAACGTTCGCGAACTCTGCACCGAAGAGTTCCTTCGCACGGTTGCGCGCCAGATCCTCGATGACGTCGACGTGCTCGCAACCGCCGTAGTAACGACGTCCCGGGTAGCCCTCGGCGTACTTGTTGGTCAGGACGCTGCCCTGAGCCTGCAGAACCGAGCGGGGAACGAAGTTCTCCGACGCGATCATCTCGAGCGTGTCGCGCTGACGAGCCAATTCACCAGCCATCGCCTCGGCGACTTCGGGGTCGAGTTCGGCGAGTGATGCAGAGTTGACGTCGGAGCCGGGCACAGCGGTCATCGAGGAATCTCCAAGCTGGATGCGGAAACGAATGCGTCCAGTCTACGAAGTTCGCTCCCGCCGTCTCCACCCGGCACTAGGCAGCACGCAGAGAGCTGGGGACCAGCGGCTCGTCGAGCAGCCTGCGGAAGCGTTCGGTGCGCTCTGCGCCCACCGGCACCTCGTCCAGCCAGCCCCCGAGCAGCCGGTATCCCTCGACATACGTGCTGGTGTACGCCCGCCACAGCGGTGAAGACAGGAACTTGAGCGATTGGCGAGCGCGTTCCGGCGTCGACAGCGACCACCGTTCGAGGAACAGCGCCACGTCGTCGAGGCTGCGCCCCTCGTCGTGCAACATCAGAGCGGCATCCTGACGAACACTCAGCAGTTGCCCCGACGCGGCGGAGAGCCGTTGCGCCTTTTCCCCGTCGAAAGACAAGCCGAGATCGGCGTAGATGTCCTGCGCCCACAAGCCCCACTCCGGACCGACGATCGCTTCCAGCGCCAGATCTGCGAGGCCTTCGGCCATGATGCACTGCGGCGTGTTGACCAGGAACAGTGTCTGCTCGAGCTGACCCGAACCGACCAGACCGGCTTCCTTACGGCAATGCTCGGTGTGATGGCCGGGGTAGGACTCGTGCGCGATCAGCCGCGGCAGGTTGGCCATGAACTGCGGCAGATCCGAATTGATCGCAACCTTGGAGCGGTAGTCACCGAGGTAGTAGTTGAAGCCGGACCACGGCTTGTCCCCCACCACTTCGTATTCGACGGTTTCCGACGCCGGAAGCCCGAACGTGCCGCGGACCAGATCGCGCAGCGCACTCGACATTGCCTCGACGCACTCGTTCAGTCTCCCCGCGGGGATCTCGTCGGCCTTGCGATGCGCCTGCACTCGCTGCGCCAGCGGTCCCGGACCGGGCAGAACTTCACCCATCAACCGGTGAGCGTCGCTGTAGGCGTCCTCGTTTCCCTTTTCGATTCGTACGTCGAAGTACGCCTCCACCTCGTCCACGAAGCCGATGTCCTCACCCGCGAACTTGCGCCCGGAGCATTCCAGCGCGCGAAGGTGAACGTCGATGAAATGAGCGCGCTCGGCATTCAGACCACTTCCGGCCAGCTCGCCCCGCAATTCACGTGCCGTGCGGGCAAGTTCACGCGGATCGGGCTTCGGGGCGCTCTCGATCTGCTTACGCAGCGCGGGGTCACCGGTGAACGCGTCGACGAACCCGTCTTCGAGACGGTCGAAACCCAGTCCGAGCAGCAGATATTGGCGAACAAGTGTGTCTGGATCCATAACGACCGAGCCTAGCCGCTCGCTCCGGAATGCCACCCGGCGAAAGTCCCGGACGTGGCACCGAGCACAATCCGACTATGCACTCGGATCGTGCGCACACGCGCCTGGCTTGCTCGCATAGCTGTTTCGTCCGCCGGGCCCCGGGTTCACTACATGCCGGTGAGCTGGGCTGATGGCGCGCACCAACGAATCGAGTCCCTACGTCGAGTTCGACCGCAAGCAGTGGCGGACACTGCGTAAGTCGACGCCGCTGGTGTTGACCGAGGACGAGTTGTACGGCCTGCGTGGTCTCGGCGAGCAGATCGATCTCGAAGAAGTTGCCGAGGTTTATCTCCCCCTCGCACGTCTGATCCACCTGCAGGTGGCGGCACGCCAACGGCTGTTCGCGGCCACCGCGACGTTCCTCGGTGAGAAGCATCCCGACCGTCAGGTGCCCTTCGTCATCGGTGTCGCCGGTTCGGTCGCGGTCGGAAAATCCACGACTGCTCGTGTGCTGCAAGCTCTCCTGGCCCGCTGGGACCACCATCCACGCGTCGACCTCGTCACCACGGACGGATTCCTCTATCCGACCAGGGAACTCCAGCGTCGGGGCATCATGCACCGCAAGGGTTTTCCCGAAAGTTACGATCGCCGCAAGCTGTTGCGCTTCGTCACCGAAGTCAAGTCCGGGGCGGAAGAGGTAGCGGCGCCGGTCTATTCGCATACGTCGTACGACATCATCCCGGGCCAGTACCACCTGATCCGCCAGCCTGACATCCTCATCATCGAGGGCCTCAACGTCCTGCAGACCGGCCCGCGTCTGATGGTCTCCGATCTGTTCGACTTCTCGATCTACGTCGACGCCCGTATCGAGGACATCGAAGCCTGGTACATCCAGCGGTTCCTCGCGCTACGCAACACGTCGTTCGCCGATCCGAACGCTCACTTTCACCACTACTCCGGCCTCTCCGACCGTGACGCGACCATCGCGGCGAAGGAGATCTGGAACTCGATCAATCACCCGAACCTGGTGGAGAACATTCTCCCCACCCGCCCCCGCGCAACCCTGGTACTGCGCAAGGACGCCGATCACACGATCAACCGGCTCCGACTGCGCAAGCTCTGAGACGGCTCAGGCGCCGAACCGGCGGTGGCGCGCCGCGTAGTCACGCAAGGCTCGAAGAAAGTCGACTCGACGGAACTCGGGCCAGTACGCCTCGGTGAACCAGATCTCCGAATAAGCGCTCTGCCACAACAGGAATCCGGAGAGCCGCTGCTCGCCGGAGGTGCGGATCACCAGATCCGGATCGGGCTGTCCCGACGTGTACAGATGACCGTCGATGCCGTCGACCGTGACGGCCTGGATCAGTTCGTCTCCGCTCAGACCCGCACCGATCTTGTCGCGCAGGAGCGACTGGACGGCGTCGGCGATCTCCTGACGTCCGCCGTATCCGATCGCGACGTTGACATGTGTCCCGGTTCGGCCACTGGTCCCCGCCGCCGCTTCCCGCAAGCGCCTGGACTGCTCGGGGGGCAGAAGATCGAGAGCACCGACGATCTGCACACTCCAGTTCTTGCCGGGCCCGGAGATCTCTTCGACGACGTCGGTGATGATCTCGAGGAGCGTGTCGAGTTCTTCCGGCTCGCGGCGCAGGTTCTCGGTCGAGAGCAGGTAGATGGTTGCCATCTCGATTCCGGCGGCGTCGCACCACTCGAGCAATTCGGCAATTTTGAGCGCGCCCATGCGGTGCCCGTGACTGACATCGGTGAAGCCGTTCTCGCGAGCCCATCGCCGGTTTCCGTCACACATCACGGCTACGTGCCGTGGGTGCGCGAGACCGTCGAGATGACTGAGGAGCCGTCGCTCGTAGATGCTGTACAGCAGTCCGCGCAGATTCACCGTGACATCACCATGGTGTCAAAGACTACGCCCGGCAGTGACAGCCACATGCGAGCGCCGTCACGCTTTTTGTACGCGTCGAAAACCCGCAGGTAGGTTATGCTACTGGTGCGTAACCTACGGTACCGTAGGTTACGTAGTTCGCAACAGCATGGAACGAGAGGGGTTGCACATGACGGCATTCGGGCTCGACGAGCTTCCGGTCAAACCACGCATGCGCGGTTGGATCCATCTGTGGGCGCTCGGTGTCTCCGTCGTCGCGGGCATTGTTCTCGTCTCCGTAGCCGGCGCTCAGGTGGGCGCCAAGGCGGCTTGGGCAACCGCGATCTACAGCATCACGATCTGCGGCCTCTTCGGCATCAGCGCGACGTATCACCGCATCCAGTGGCAGACCGTCAAGGGCCGTACGTGGATGAAGCGTGCTGACCATTCGATGATCTTTCTCTTCATCGCCGGCAGCTACACACCGTTCGCCATGCTCGGCCTTCCCACCCACACCGGCAAGATCATTCTTGCGATCGTGTGGGCAGGTGCACTGGCCGGCGTTGCCCTCAAGATGCTCTGGCCCACCGCGCCGAAATGGGTGGGGGTACCGCTCTACCTTCTCCTCGGCTGGGCGATCGTTCCCGTGGTCGGTGAACTGACACACCAGGTCGGTGTGGCGCCGATGGTGCTGCTGCTCGTCGGCGGAATCTTCTACAGCGTCGGCGCAATTCTGTACGCGACAAAATGGCCCAACCCGTGGCCGACGACGTTCGGGCATCACGAGTTCTTCCACGCTGCCACTGTCATCGCAGCGATCTGCCACTACATCGCGGTATGGCTCGTCGTGTTCAACTGATTCGCCAGTTCCACCACCGTCGTCACCGGCCGATCACACACGAATCCCCGACAGATGTAGGCGGCTTCACCGTCGTCGACAAGGGGGCGATCTGCAAGCAGCGGTGAAGAATCCGGCGCTCCGCCGACAACCACTGCACCACCCGGGGCAAGCCGCCGGGCATCGGCCAACAGCGAACCTTCCCCGACGACGGCAACCTGTATCGGACCACGCAACGACGCTTCCGCCACTGTGAGCCAGTGTCCCGCCGACCGAGGCGCACGCTCGAGCGGCAGCGTGGCCCTCGCCAACGCGTCCGCCGCGGCCTGGGCGTAACGAGAGGATCGACCGGCATCGGTCAACGCCGCCGCGGTCAACAGAGCCTCCGCGACGCTCGACGCACCGGACGGCGTCGCGCCGTCCAACGGGTCTCGGGGCCGTGTGACGAGGGACTCCGCGAAATCGGCCGTGTCGAACCAGCTTCCCGGCTCGGCCGGATCGGCGAAGTGGTCGAGCGTGACGTCGAGCAACTGCTGCGCCGCATCGAGCCACCGCGCGAATCCCGTTGCCTGGTAGAGAGCCAGAAGGCCGGTGGCCAACATTGCGTATTCCTCGAGCACTCCCGTCGGGGCGCCGACAGCCCCGCCGAGGGAAGCGCGACGCAAATGGCCGTCTACCAGGTGAAGGTCGAGAAGAGCGCCAGCGCACTCGGCCGCCGCCGCGATCCAGTCGGGTCGGTCCAGGGCAAGTCCCGCTTCCGTCAAAGCCGTGACGGTCAACCCGTTCCAGGCCGTCACCACTTTGTCGTCGCGGCCAGGCTGTGGACGCTGAGCCCGGGCGGCGCGTAGAGCGTCGGAGACCGTCTGCCAGCGCGACCAGTCGTCGGGGTCACGGAGCAATTGCAATACCGACGCACCCTCTTCGAAGGTTCCGGTATCGGTGACCCGGAACAAGTCCGCCGCCCACTGCCCGTCCTCCGCACCGAGTACCTCGACCAGCTGCGTCGGCGTCCATACGTACGTGAGGCCTTCGACGCCGTCGGTGTCGGCATCGAGAGCCGAAGCGAAGCAACCGTTCTCGGTCAGCAAATCGGAGAGCAAAAACCCTGCGGTCTCACTGGCGACGCGGGTGGCCAGGTCCGATCCGGTTCGCCGCGCCAAGTGCGCGTAGAACCGCAGGAGCAACGCATTGTCGTAGAGCATCTTCTCGAAGTGCGGAACCACCCACTCGGCATCGACCGAGTAGCGCGAGAATCCCCCGCCCAACTGGTCGTAGATACCGCCGCGTGCCATTGCTTCGGCGGTGCGCTCGATACCGCCGAAGATCTCGCCCGAACCCGTTCGCTCGAACTGTCGGAGCAGCCCCTCCAGTAGTGCCGACGGTGGAAACTTCGGTGCCCCACCGAATCCCCCGCGCGGGATGTCCTCGTCACCGAGGATCGATCGACCCGCCGCGTTCAGCAGTTCGGCGTCGATAGGCGCTCCGCCGTACGGAATTCCGCCAGACGCGCGCTGAAGTTCCGTGACGATCGACTGCGCCGCGTTGTCGACCTCGTCGCGCCGATTCGTGAAGGTGTCGGCTATCGCTTCGAGAAGCTGTGTGAACGACGGCATTCCGCCGCGAGGCGTCGGCGGGTAGTACGTGCCGCAGTAGAACGGTGAACCGTCGGGAGTCAGAAAACAGGTCATGGGCCAGCCGCCCTGACCGGTCATCGCGACCGTCGCATTCATGTAGACGGCGTCGATGTCGGGACGTTCTTCGCGGTCCACCTTCACACAGACGAAGTTCGCGTTCATGACGGCCGCGATCTCGTCGTCCTCGAACGACTCGTGCGCCATGACGTGACACCAGTGGCACGCCGAGTATCCGATCGAGAGGAGGATCGGCACGTTGCGCTCGCGCGCCCACTCCATCGCCTCTTCGCCCCACTGTTGCCAGTGGACCGGATTGTCGGCGTGCTGACGCAGGTAGGGGCTCGAGGACCCACCCAGGTTGTTGCGCAGCCGTGGGTCCATCGTCGCTACCTCGTTCGTCTCAGGAGTCTTGCTTCGGCTTCTTCTCGGTAGAGACGTTCGGTTCCGCCGGGCTCGGAGCTGTGATCGCTCCCCGGTCGGTGCCTTCGTCTGCCTGCTGATCGAGTTCGGGATGATCCGGTTCGAACGTTTCCGGCAGCTTCTTGAGCTGGCGGTTCATCGACCGGACCAAGAGGATCACACCGATGAGCAGCGCAAGAATCACCAGCAGGCCGACCGGAGACGACTTTCCGAACTCCGGGCCGGATGGGTTACTCGGGGTCTGAGCAAGAAATTGTGTGGTGCCGAGAACTACCTCGGCGGACAGAGCATTCACTTCTGAGCGTCCTCTTCGAGACCTGCGAACAGGTCGGTTTCCGGAATGGACGTGGTGACCCGCGTCTTGGCGAGCTCGAATTCCTCGGTGGGCCAGATCTTCTGCTGAATATCGAGCGGCACAGCGAAGAACGAACCGTTGGGATCGATCTGCGTCGCGTGCGCACGCAGAGCGTCGTCGCGCTGGGGAAAGTAGTCGCCGCACGTGACCTGAGTGGTCACTCGGACCATCATGTCGCCGCGCTCGGTCTTCCACTTCTTGAGCCAGTCCGCCATCGGGAACGGCTCACCGCGACGCTCGTACTCCTCCTGGAAGAGTTCGAGGCGCTTACGGATGAATCCGTGCGAGTAGTAGACCTTCTTGATTTCCCACGGCTGACCGTCCTCGGGGAAGTACTCGGGATCGGCAGCGGCCTCGTAGGCAGCCATCGACACCTCGTGGCACCGGATGTGATCAGGGTGCGGGTATCCGCCGTTCTCGTCGTACGTCGTGACGACGTGGGGACGGAACTCGCGAATCACCTTGACCAGAGCGCGCGTCGACTCTTCGAGCGGAACGAGGGCGAAGCACCCTTCGGGCAGCGGAGGAAGAGGATCACCCTCAGGGAGCCCGGAATCGACGAAACCGAGCCAGCGCTGCTTCACGCCCAAGATGCGAGCGGCCTCGGCCATCTCCTCCTGGCGAACTTCGCTGATTCGATCGCGGACACCGGGAACGTCCATGGCCGGGTTGAGAATGTCGCCACGCTCACCCCCGGTGAGCGTCAGGACCATCACTTCGTGGCCTTCGGCTGCATAACGGGCGGTGGTGGCCGCACCCTTGCTCGACTCGTCGTCGGGATGGGCATGGACGGCCATGAGCCGGAATCCGCTCACGTGTTCGTTCACCTCAACTTCACCTGTAGCCGTTGCCGGCAGTTCACTTGTAGCCGTCACCGGCAGTTCACCTGTAGCCGTCACCGGCAGTCTTCGAGTCACACGCTGTGCACCGCTCGGATTACTCCGGGTGGTTGCCGTCAAACGTACCGACTGCCGACAAACCTACCGACGGCGCGACGGGACACGTCCTCTATAGTTCCACCCGAGAGTTCCTGGCGCAGCCGTGACCCCTTCGGTAATTCGGCGGGACACAGTCAGTTGCTGCACGACACGTGAACTCGAGTCTTCGAGAGCAGAGTGATGAGCAAACCGCTTCCCCAAGATCGGTACCCGAGCACAACTCGCACGGGCAGTCCCCGCAAGTGGATGGTGTGGGCTCTGACCGCACTCGTCATCGTCGTAGGCGGCGGAATCGCGTACTACGCGTACGGAAAATTTGCGGTCAAGGAAATCGAGACCGAGACCATCTCGTTCGACATCGCCAACGACTCCACGGTGAAGATCCGCTTCACCGTCACGCGCGACGACTCGTCACGTGACGCGATGTGCATCGTGCGCGCTCGCTCGAAGGACGGATCCGAAACCGGACGACGTGAGGTCTACGTCCCGTCCTCCGAGCATCAGACCCTCGAGTTCAACACCGAGGTCAAGACGTCCCAGCCGCCAGGCATGGCCGACGTCTACGGCTGTAGCTTCGACGTTCCGGAGTACCTGACCAAGAGCTGACCTCGGAACGCATCCACCCTGCCGGACGTTTGGCGCCGGACAGGGCGGGTAGTCATGCGTGATAGAATTGCCCGATACACGGTTCCGGGTGGAACCGTGTATTGCTGCATTGACGCAAGGTTTGACGGCAAGGTTGCATCCCTGGTGGTGCTTCCGAGTCGTTGTTCGCTGCTGTTGCAGCGATCGTCGAGGGAGCCCCCGGCTCCGACTACTAGGGAGTGATCGAGATGACCGAGACCCAGGTGACCTGGCTTACCCAGGAATCACATGACAGGCTCAAGAACGAACTCGACCAGCTCATCGCCAATCGCCCGGTCATCGCCGCCGAGATCAACGAGCGTCGCGAAGAGGGTGACCTGAAAGAGAACGGCGGCTACCACGCTGCCCGCGAAGAGCAGGGTCAGCAGGAAGCCCGCATTCGCCAGCTCCAGGAGCTGCTGAACAGCGCGAAGGTCGGCGAGGCCCCCACTCAGTCCGGTGTTGCACTGCCCGGATCCGTAGTCAAGGTCTACTACGACGGCGACGAGAGTGACACCGAGACGTTCCTCATCGCTACCCGCGAAGAAGGCGCACGTGACGCCAAGCTCGAGGTCTACTCCCCGAACTCACCGCTGGGCGGCGCGCTGCTCGAAGCCAAGGTCGGCGACACGCGTGAGTACAACCTGCCCAACGGCAGCACCATGAAGGTCACGCTGCTGAGCGCGGAGCCTTACCACAGCTGATCGGCTGTACCAGCTCTGAAAAGAAGCGCCACCCGACTCGGTCGGGTGGCGCTTCTTGCTCTGTCGGCGTTGCAGTTCCGGCCCACTCACACCACGCGGCGAGCCTTCATGCCTGCGAAGATCGGGCCGACCTTCACCACGTCACCGAATGTGGGTGCGTGAAGCATCTGTCCGTTCCCGACATAGATCGCCACATGGCCGGGACCGCCTGCCTGCCAGTTGCCGAACAACAGGTCACCGGGCTGCGCCTGATCCAGCGGGATCTCGACGCCGACGCCCCACTGTGTCTCCGAGGTCCGGGGCAGAGTCACTCCGGTGGCCGCGTGGATCGCGTACGACGTCAGACCCGAGCAGTCGAACCCGCCCATCGAGGGCCCGTTGATGTTTCCGCCGCCCCACACGTACGGCAATCCGAGAAACTTCAGACCGGCCTCGACGACGCCGCCAACCGCAGCGGCGAGGTTGTTGTAGTCGAAGGGTGCGAGCATCAGAGCGAACGAGTCCTGCAACGATTTGATCTGTGCGACAAACGGAGCGGCGACCGCCTGCTCCGCGGGAACCTCGCCCGCCTTGTCGGCGGGGACGCCGCCCGCTTCGCGAACTGCGTCCGGCCCGACGTCGTAGGCAGCGAGCGCGAGGTCGACGGTATCGCCCTCGACCTCACCGGACTTCTGCCAGGACTGCGCTTGCTTCACGAGATCGCACAACCGGTATCCGGTTGTCATCACCGGATCGGCAACGCCCAGGATGTCCATCTTTCCGTCGCCGTCACCGTCCTTGCCGTATGCCGTCCACGCTGCGGTGGTGAAGCGGCCAGGCCCGCGCCCACCTTCCGGTGAGATGTCGGTATCGGGTCCGTACTTGAATCCGTTCTCGACCGAGTACAGCGAAGCGATCACCGCGGGCGTGATCTCCGAGCACAGAGCACCGGCCTTCTTGATCCACGGCGCGAACACCGCCACCGCTCCAACGGGCGCCAATGTCGCTCCCGGAAAGTTGGAGGGTACGGAAGGCACGATTCCCTCAGGTGTGTCCTGAGTTCGTGCCGGTCCGTTCCAGGCTGCAAGTGAGACTGCAGCATTCGAAGACTCGTTCTTCTCGACTTGTGCGGGCGCTCCGAGAGTTCCACTCATCACGCCCAGTGCGGTGCCGATCGACACAGCGATCGCCAGGACACCGACTGCCATCCGAACCTCCGATAAACCTCTGAAAATCTACGTACGTGGTCGTACCCGAAACTTGTCGGTGCGAACATCTACCCTTTCGAACATGCATTCGACACGGCTCAGTCTCGCGACTCCTGTAACCAATGTCTCATTTATCTCCGTGGGCGTTACGCAAATGACTACAGACACCAAGGCTTTTCTCAGGTTCGGCGTGCAAGCTGAGTGCATGAGCGACGATCGGCCACGACCCGCCCGGGGACGCACTACGGTGTATCGACCAGTTCGCCTCGCCCTCGCAGCCACGGCTGTGGCGGGAGCACTCGCAAGCGGCGGACTTTCACTCGTTTCTTCTCCCACTGCCACGGCACTCGCGCCGGACACCTCGGCTTCTCACACCAAGAATCCCGTAGCGAAGCGGCCCGTCGTGGTCGCCGGATTCGGAACCCCGGACGCCGTCTCCAACGGTTCGTGAGCACTCCGCGCTCGGCCTCCGAGTGGCTCACGTGGGGTGTGCAGGCCCGGGTCGTAGTCACCGACCCTGAGGTCCTTCCCTCCGCGGCCAGCCTGGTTCGCGGATACCTCACCGCTGCCGACGCTGCCACCAATCGAGATCGTGCCGACTCCGAGATTCGTACCTATGTCAGCGCCGCTAGCAACGTCGACGGCGTCGCCGTGACTCCGATGTTCGCGCACTTCCTCGAAGACGCGTTGGCCGTCGCACGACTGACCGACGGCAAACTCACGCCGACGGCCGGGTCGGCAGACCCTCACTCCTGGTGGAAGATCCGCGTCGAGAACAACCGCGTGTACAGCCCGGACGACGTCGTTCTCGATCTGTCCGCGACGGCCCGCGCCAGTTCAGCGGACCACTGCGCGGCATCGACCGCCACGCTTCTCGGGTGCGGAGTACTGGTCGGCCTCGGCGGGGACATCGCGGTTGCCGGCCCGGCGCCGGAAGACGGCTGGCAGATTCAGGTTCAAGACCTGCCCGGCGACCCGACGTGCCAGGTAGCGCTTCCTTCCGACTGCGGGATCGCCACGGCCAGCACCGTCAAACCACTACACCGCGAATCGACGGCGACGCCGATGTGGCGCACGGTGTCGGTGATTGCGCCCTCCTGCGCCCAGGCCGCCGCATTCAGTCGGGTTGCGGTCGGCATGGGCGGTTCGGCCATCGACTGGCTACATCAACTCGACGTACCCGCCAGGCTGGTCGACCAGGAGTACCGCGTAACGGTTCTGGGCGGCTGGCCTGACGAGTAAGTCGCGTCAGTTCTGCAGTCGTACGGCGTAGCCGGCACGGTCGAAGGCGGTGAGAAGTTCCGCCTTGTTGTCCGGACCCCGCGTCTCGACGGTGAGGAAGACTTCCACTTCGTCGAGCGCGAGTTCGCCACCGGTACGGGAATGGATGACGTCGACCACGCTGGCGCCGTTCGCTCGAACCACTTCGAGCAACGAGACCAGTGCGCCCGGCCGATCGTCGATGGTGATGTGAACGCCGAGGAACCGTCCGGCCGCTCGCAGACCGTGCGAGATGACGTGCGTGAGCAGTAGCGGATCGATGTTGCCGCCGGAAAGCACGGCGCACACCGGCCCTGTCAGTCCCAGCTCCTCCGGAGAGCAGGTCATCAAGGCCGCGACGGCCGCAACGCCGGCCGGTTCGACGATGAGCTTGGCGCGTTCGAGGCACAGCAGGAGCGCTTTGGACAGCGCTTCCTCGCTGACCGTCACCACGGCATCGACATGGGCGGCAACTTCGGCGAACGGAACCTCGCCAGGGCAGCCAACGGCGATACCGTCTGCCATCGTGGACATCGACGCCAAGGCGGTCGGCTTCCCGGCTGCCAACGACGCCGGCCAGGCAGCCGCGGTCTCGGCCTGCACTCCGACGATGCGGACCTGCGGGCGTACAGCTTTGACTGCTGCGGCCACTCCGGCGATCAAACCGCCGCCGCCGGTGGGGACGAGGATAGTGCCGACCTCAGGCAGTTGCTCGAGGATTTCGAGCCCCACAGTCCCCTGCCCCGCCACGACGTCCTCGTGGTCGAACGGGTGGACCAGAACTGCTCCCGTCCGGTCCGCGAATTCGCGAGCGGCCACGAGCGCTTCGTCGACAGTCGAACCGTGCAGGTGGACCTGAGCTCCATATGCCTTGGTGGCCACCAACTTCGGCAGCGGCGCACCCGTCGGCATGAAGACGGTCGACTTGATTCCCAGTTCTGTTGCAGACCAGGCAACTCCCTGCGCATGGTTACCGGCACTGGCCGCCACCACGCCCGCTGCCCGTTCCTCTGCGGAAAGATTGGCAATGCGGTTGTACGCACCGCGCGGTTTGAAAGAGCCGGTGCGCTGCAGGTTTTCACATTTCAAGCTCACGGCGAAGCCGGTGGTTTCGGACAACACTCGCGAGGCCACGACCGGGGTGCGTCGCATGACCGGGGCGAGCAGTTGCTGTGCAGCCTTTATCTGTTCGAGATTCACGCATGCCTCCAGAAAGTGCGCCTCCACACCCTCGTGAGGTGTGAAGGCGCACTGCAGATTCGAAGTCGAATTACTGTAGAGCGAAGATCAGGACAGCGCTTGCTCGATGTCGCCGACCAGATCGGAGGCGTCTTCGATGCCGACCGACAGGCGAACCAGATCGTCGGGAACCTCGAGAGCGGAACCGGCCGTCGAGGCGTGGGTCATCGCGCCGGGGAACTCGATGAGGGATTCGACTCCGCCGAGCGATTCTGCCAGCGTGAAGATCTCGGTGCGCGAGCACAGGTCGAGAGCTGCCGCCTTGCCGCCCTTGAGGCGGACGGAGATCATGCCGCCGAAGCGTCGCATCTGCTTGGCCGCGACCTTGTGCGACGGATGCGAAGCCAGGCCCGGGTAGATGACGCCGGCAACCGCGGGGTGGCCGTCGAGCAATTCGACGACCTTCTCCGCGTTGTCACTGTGACGCTCCATGCGCAGCGCCAGCGTCTTGATTCCGCGCAACGTCAGGAACGCGTCGAACGGGCCGGGAACGCCGCCGGATCCGTTCTGCAGGAAGGCAAACGCAGTGTCCAGTTCTTCGTCGTTGCAGACGAGAGCGCCACCGACCACGTCGGAGTGTCCGCCGATGTACTTGGTCGTGGAGTGCAGCGCGATGTCGGCACCGAGCTGCAGCGGCTGCTGCAGGTACGGCGACGCGAAGGTGTTGTCCACCACGATCTTTGCGTTGCCCTCGTGGGCGACCTCGGCAAGGAGCTCGATGTCACCGATATTGAGCAGCGGGTTCGTGGGCGTCTCGACCCAGACCAGCTTGGTGTTGGACTTCATCGCCGCGCGCACCGCATCGACGTCGGACACCGGAGCCGGGGTGTACTCGATCCCCCACTGCGTGAACACCTTGTCGATGAGACGGAAGGTTCCGCCGTACGCGTCGTCGGGGATGACCAGGTGATCGCCCGGTCGAAGCACCGAACGGAGCAGGCAGTCGGTGGCCGCCATTCCCGAACTGAACGCTCGGCCGTAGGTTCCGGATTCGAGCGCGGCAAGGTTCGCCTCGAGCGGGCGACGGGTGGGGTTGCCCGTTCGCGCGTACTCGAAGCCACTGCGCATTCCACCGACGCCGTCTTGGGCGAAGGTGGAACTTGCGTAGATCGGCACGTTGACCGCACCGGTCAGCGGATCGGGTTCGTAACCCGCATGCACCGCTTTCGTGGAGAAACCCTGCCAGCTGATGTTGTCGGCCTTGCTGCGTTGCTCACTCATGGTCCCCAGCCTAATGGCGCCGGCACCGGCGCAGGAATCCGAACTCAGGAATCCGAACTCAGGAAACCCAGGAGATCGTGGCGCGTGATGACACCGACCGGCTTGCCGTCGTCGACGACCATGAGTGCGTCGGTGTCACCGAGCGCCTTCGTGGCAGCCGAGACCGGCTCGCCGGAACCGATGAGCGGGAACGGCTTGCTCATGTGCTTCTCGACGGAATCCGCAAGGTGCGCACGGCCTTCGAATACCGCGCTCAGCAGATCTCGCTCGGACACGCTTCCGGCGACCTCGCCTGCCATGACCGGCGGTTCCGCACCGACGACGGGCATCTGGGACACGCCGTACTCGCGCAGGATCTCGATCGCGTCGCGCAGAGTCTCCGACGGGTGAGTGTGAACGAGGTCCGGCAGCTCGCCCGACTTGCCGCGCAGGACGTCGCCGACGGTCGGGACGTTGGTCTTGCCGTCGAGTGGGGTGCGCAGGAATCCGTACGACGCCATCCACTGATCGTTGAAGATCTTGGACAGGTAGCCGCGGCCGCCGTCCGGGAGGAGGACGACGATCAGAGCGTCGGGGCCTTCGCGCTTGGCTACTTCGAGGGCAGCGACGACTGCCATACCGCAGGAACCGCCGACCAGCAGTCCCTCTTCGCGGGCGAGGCGACGCGTCATCTCGAAGGAATCGGCATCCGAGACGGCGATGATCTCGTCCGGGATGGACGGGTCGTATGCCGACGGCCAGAAGTCTTCGCCGACGCCTTCGACCAGGTACGGGCGACCGGTGCCGCCGGAGTAGACGGAGCCTTCGGGGTCTGCGCCGATGACCTTGACCTTGCCGCCCGAAACTTCCTTGAGGTAGCGGCCGGTGCCGGTGATGGTGCCGCCGGTGCCGACGCCCGCGACGAAGTGCGTGATCTTGCCGTCGGTGTCGGCCCAGATCTCGGGACCGGTGGTCTCGTAGTGGCTCTCCGGTCCGCCCGGGTTGGAGTACTGGTTGGGCTTCCAGGCGCCGGGGATCTCACGGGTGAGGCGGTCGGAGACGCTGTAGTAGCTGTTCGGGTTGTCCGGTGCGACGGCCGTGGGGCACACGACCACCTCGGCGCCGTAGGCACGCAGGACGTTGCGCTTGTCTTCGCTGACCTTGTCGGGGCAGACGAAAACGCACTTGTATCCACGCTTTTGCGCCACGAGTGCCAAGCCGATTCCGGTGTTGCCCGAAGTCGGCTCGACGATGGTGCCGCCGGGCTTCAGTTCACCCGAAGCCTCGGCTGCGTCGATCATCTTGACGGCGATGCGGTCCTTGGAGCTACCGCCAGGGTTGAGGTATTCGACCTTGGCTGCCACCGTGCCGAAGTTTTCGCCCGTGACGGACGTGAGCTTGACGAGTGGGGTGTTGCCGATGAGGTCGACGACGTGTTCCGCGATGCGCATTCGTCCATGTTCCCAGATGAAAGAAAACGGTGCGCGCGGACGTCGGGCGAAGGTGGTGCAATCCGGCTAGATTGGCAAGTGTGAGTCGAACCGGACTGAAAGCGTCGGTGGCCACGGTGGTGGCCGGATCGAGTGCAGGCACGCTCTCCTGGTTGGGCTACAACTATCTGATGTCGCAGGCGGGGGCGGCCCGTGGGGTGATCGGTCGCAATATCGCCAAGCCACCCGAGGCGGACGGGGTGTACGCACCCGGCGCCGACAACCCGGAACTCTGGTGGCGGGCCGTGCCCTTCGATCTCCACTTGATGATCTTCGGCGATTCGTCTGCGGCCGGCGTCGGCGCGCTGACGGCGTCGGAAGTTCCGGGTGTGCAGGTCGCGAAGCTGCTTGCGAGTGAAACCGGGAAGCGAATCCGTTTGAGCACCAAGGCCATCGGCGGCGCCACCTCACGCGGGTTGAGTGGGCAGGTCGACGCCATGTTCGTCGCCGGCCCTCCCCCGGATGCTGCCGTGATCCTGATCGGCGCCAACGACGTCACGGCGAAGAACGCAATTCATGCTTCGGCAAAACGCCTCGGCGACGCGGTACGACGGCTACGCGAGAGTGGCGCCGTCGTTGTTGTCGGCACCTGCCCGGATCTGGGGGTGGTCACGGCTATCCCGCAACCACTGCGCTCCGTGGTGCGTGAATGGGGTCATCGTCTCGCGCTCGCCCAGGCGTCCGCGACCAGAAACGCCGGGGGTCATCCCGTTCCACTAGCCGACCTGCTGGCCAAGGAATTCCTGGCCTCGCCCGACACGATGTTCTCGGCTGATCGTTTCCACCCGTCGGCGGCCGGCTACGAGCTCGCGGCGAAGCAGATCGTCCCGGTTCTCGCGTCGGCTCTGGGTGAGTGGCAGGGTGGCCCGCTACCCGAACTTCCCCACGTCTCGGAGGCGGCGCAAGCTCGCACCGTCGCGGCCCGACTGACGGCAGCGGCAACTCAGTGGAAAGCCTTCGCGAGACGCACCAAACCCGCAGTTCAGCGCCCCGACGTCAACTGAGTGAGACTGCGTGACCACCATCTGGGAGCGGCAACGTAAATTGTAAGTCGAAGCTGCATTCAACTTGCCCTGCTCGACGGCGTTTCAAGCCGCCCACGAGCAGTACACAAAAGGAGTTTTCATGCCCGAGGCAGTAATCGTCTCAGCAGTACGGTCGCCCATCGGCCGCGCAATGAAGGGTTCGCTCAAGGACATCCGCCCGGATGACCTCGCAACTCAGATGGTTGCCGCCGCGTTGGCAAAGATCCCCGAGCTCGACCCCACCGAGATCGACGATCTCATGCTCGGTTGCGGCCAGCCCGCCGGCCAGTCGGGCTTCAACATCGCCCGCGTCGTCGCCGTTCAGCTCGGCTACGACTTCCTCCCCGGTGTGACGGTCAACCGTTACTGTTCCTCCTCGCTGCAGACCACCCGTATGGCATTGCACGCCATCCGCGCAGGCGAGGGCGACGTCTTCATCTCCGCCGGCGTCGAGTCCGTCTCCAGTTTCATCACGGGCAACGCCGACGGCCTACCCAACACCAAGAACCCGCTCTTCGACGCAGCGCAGGCTCGTAGCGCCAAGCTAGCCGAGGGTGGAGTCGCCTGGACCGATCCTCGCGAAGAAGGCCTGATCCCCGACGTGTACCTGGGCATGGGCCAGACCGCCGAGAACGTCGCTTCGGCCACCGGCATCACCCGCGAAGACCAGGACCGCTGGGCAGTTCGCAGCCAGAACCGCGCCGAGGAAGCCATCGCTCGCGGCTTCTTCGAGCGTGAAATCACGCCCGTCACCCTCGCCGACGGCACCGTCGTCTCCAAGGACGACGGCCCCCGCGCCGGCACCACCTACGAGGGCATCAGCGGCCTCAAGCCCGTCTTCCGCCCCGACGGCACCGTCACCGCCGGCAATGCCTGCCCGCTCAACGACGGCGCAGCCGCACTGGTGATCATGTCCGACACCAAGGCGAAGGCACTCGGCCTGACCCCGCTGGCTCGCATCGTCTCCACCGGCGTCTCGGGCCTGTCCCCCGAGATCATGGGCCTCGGCCCGATCCAGGCCGTCAAGAACGCCCTGAAGATCGCCGGCAAGTCGATCTCCGACATCGACCTGTTCGAGATCAACGAGGCATTCGCCGTGCAGGTCCTCGGATCCGCTCGCGAACTGGGCATCGAAGAGGACAAGCTCAACATCTCCGGTGGCGCGATCGCCCTGGGTCACCCCTTCGGTATGACCGGTGCCCGCATCACCAACACCCTGATCAACAACCTGCAGGAGCAGGACAAGACCTTCGGCGTCGAGACCATGTGTGTCGGCGGCGGACAGGGCATGGCAATGGTGATCGAGCGCCTCAGCTGATCCCCTGAGCACGTAGAAAGCGGCCGCCCGGCTTCTGCCGGGCGGCCGCTTTCGTGTGGTCGTGTTTCAGGTAGTCGTGAATTTCCGAGCAAAACTCCCCAACTCGCGAATCAACGCTCGGGCAGCGTCGTCCTCACGCTGCACAGCGGCGCGGGCTTCGTCGGCACAACCGTGGCGGAGCAGTCGCTTGGCGGCAAGGACTGCCGGTCCGATGTTGGCGGCAATCTGCTCGGCACTCTCGCGGGCGCGTGCCTGTACCTGGTCGGCCGGTAGGGCAGCGGTCGCCAGTCCGTAGGCGGCAGCTTCGATGCCGCTGAGCCACCGGGCCGACAGGATCAGCTCGGCGGCGCGCTGCGTTCCGATCACCTTGGGCAGCAACCAACTACTGGCAGCTTCAGGAGCGGTACCCAGCGAAGTGAACGGTGCCCGCAGGCGTGCGTCCTCGGCAACGTAGACGACGTCGCAGTAAAGCAGCATGGTCAGGCCGATGCCGACGGCAGCGCCGTGCACCGCGGCGATCAAGGGCTTCGGGAACTCCACCAGCGCAACGATCAGCGGCGCGAATGCATGGCCGAAGTCTGAATTGTCGGTGCCTGGTTCGGCGAGTGCGCGTAGGTCGACGCCACTGGAAAATGCCTTGCCTGCGCCCTCGACGATCACCACGGCCACGGCTTCGTCCGACGCCGCGTCGTCAAGCGCCTTGGTCAACGCTCGAAAGCCGGCCGCATCGAAAGCGTTCAGGCGGCCCGGATTGTTGAAGGTCAGCGTTCGCACTGCTCCGGCATCCGCCACAAGCACGGGTTCGGTGGTGTTTGTCGACATTCGCTCCCCTTCGCTCCAAACCAAGCAGTTGCTAGGCATCCAAGCACCGTAACCGCCCACAGACGACAAAAGAAGGGCCCCTCGCGGGGCCCTTCTTTTGTCAGCGTCTTGCGAGTAGTACGGCGCTATCAGTCTCTGCTGAAGTAACTCAGAAGACGGAGGATCTCGATGTACAGCCACACGAGCGTGACCGTAAGACCGAGCGCTACACCCCAGGCCGCCTTCTCCGGAGCCTGTGCGCGGATCAGTTGATCAGCGGCGTCGAAGTCCAGTAGGAAGCTGAACGCTGCCAGACCAATGCACACGAGGCTGAAGATGATGGCAATCGGGCCACCGTCACGCAGTCCCAATCCCCCATCGATGAAGAAACTGGCCACGAGGTTACCGAGCGCCAGAACGACAACGCCGATCAATGCGCCGATGATCATTCGCGTCAAGCGCGGCGTAACGCGAATCGCGCCCGTCTTGTAGACGACCAGCATGCCGAAGAACACACCGAAAGTGCCGAGAACAGCTTGGGCGATCAGCGTCGAAGCCTCTGCACCGCCTGCAGCCTCGATCGGGAACGTGAACATGAACGACAGCGCGCCGAGAAAGAGGCCCTCGAATGCCGCATACGCCAACACGATAACCGGGCTGTCCATCTTGCGCCCGAACGTGGCCACCAACACCAGAACAAGGCCAACTAGTCCGCCGACAATCACGAAAGGTGTCGCGAGGCTGGGGTCGTTGTTCACAAGGAAGTACGAAATCAGCGCGGTCACTGACAGCACGCCGAGCGTGATGCCCGTCTTGGTGACGACGTCGTCGATCGTCATGGCCCGCGAGGTGGGACCGGTCTGGTACGGCTCGGCCGGAGCGTACTGCGGCTGACCGAACTGCTGGGTTGCCTGCGAGGCGCCCGCCGTCGCAGATCCGAACGAGGCGTATCCGTTGCCCTCTTGCTTGGGCAGATTGCGGAACACCGGGTTGCTGGTGGTGCGCACCGTGATCATCCCTTCATCGTGGTGGCCTACGACGGGTGCGTCGCGGGTTCGCCGTACGGATCCGAGTTTCCGACACGGTCCGTGTACCTAACTAAAAGTAAAGCACTCGTAATTTACAACGTCGAAGCGTCGGTTGTAGTTCCCGGCGCATTTCCGGAAGATCAACACTCTTCGATACTAGGACGGTTTGACCGACTTCATCACGATGAACTTGGCGTTCTTCGCCATCGCTTCGCTCGGTCCCACCGCGGCTTTCAGCGGTTCGCGATACCCCAGATGCGCGTTGTGAACAGTCCACAACTCGCCACCCGGACGCAGGACGCGACCGGCGGCTTCGAACATCTTGAGTGCTCCGCCGGTGTGCACCGCCGCGCCGACGTGGAACGGCGGGTTCAACAGAACCAGATCGGCACTCGCACTGGGCAACGAACTCACGGCGTCGTCGCGCAGGCCGCTCACCCGTTCGCCGACGCCGTTTGCAGTTGCGGTCGCCAGAGCCGAAGCGACGGCTGCCGAGGACTGATCCGTTGCGATCACGTGGACATCCGGGAACTTACGCGCGATCGCCGCCGCGAGAATGCCGCTGCCACAACCCAGATCGATCACGTCGCTCAGCGGATCGACCGCAATCTTTCCGAGGTTCTCCAGGAGCAACCGGGTGCCGATGTCCAGGCTCGCACCGGCAAACACGGCGCCGTGAGCAACGACGTCGAGGTCGAACTCGTCGAGGCGTTCGGTCATCGGGAACGTGATGGCAACATCGGCCTTCGGTTCCGATGCCTTGAGTACGCGGGACTTCTGACGCCCACGCGAGGCGCTGACGTCGGAAAACGATTCGCCGAGAACCTTGTTCATCGCCGGGGTGATGTGCTTGTCACGCCCACCGGCGAAGACACGAACCGCCGGGTCGGCGTGGAGCGCGATCAGCTGAGCGATCTCGGCAAGTTCAGCGAGGCTACGCGGCAATTGCATGAGCACGACGCGGGCGCCGCTGAGCAACTCCTCGTCCAGTCCGCGGGAGGTGAAGGCGTCACTGAAACCGAGTTCGCGCGCATTGTTCGCGAGGGCCAACTCTCCGGTGAGCGGATCCTGGTGAACCCGCACGCCGGCGATTCCGTGAACGAGCGCAACACCGGCGGTCAGCGCACCGTAGTGATCGCCGATCACGACGACGGTGCCCGCCGGTGCCGCGGCAAGAGCGTCGGCGGCCTCGTCGAGGATCAGACGATCAGCCGCGTCGACGGCAAAGAGATTGGGTGCCTCGACATCGGGAAATCGGCGCAGACGATCGAACAGTTCGGGTGTGTCGGACATGCCACCAGTCTTTCAGGTGAATCAGCTCAGCACTCAATCCCTGGAAGTGCAGGTGATCAGTTCGACATCCACATCAGTTCGACATCCACTGCACGACGTTGTCGACGGTTTCGCGTTCGGTGCGGAATCCGTTCACCGGGTGGTCGGTATCTGGGTATCCGAACGAGATCGCGCACACGACCTTGCGAGTGTCGTCGATGCCGAAGTGCTCGTGAATGAACTTGGAGCTACCCGCGAGCGCCGCCTGCGGAATGGTGGCCACCCCCAGGCTCTGGGCCGCGAGCAGGAAGCTGTTCACGTACAACCCACAGTCGACAGCGCCGTAGGTGCCCAATGCCTCGTCGGTGGTGATGATCGCGACGTGGGGAGCGCCGAAGAGCTCGAAGTTCTTCATCGTCTGTGCCGCGGAACCGGCGCGGTCACCGTGCTCGATTCCGACGCTCGAATAAAGCGCCATCGCACAGTCGAACCGACGCGACTTGTAGATGCCCTGGTACTCGCGGGGGAACTCGAAGTCCGACTCCTGGGCGTTGGCCATCACGTATTCACCGAGGCCGGCGCGGAATCGCTCTGTGCCCTCCCCTTCGGTGATCGCGACCTGCCACGGTTGCGTGTTGCACCACGACGGCGTCTTCTGCGCCAGCCGAAGGATCTCCTCGATCACCTCACGTGGCACCTGACGGTCCTCGTAGGCGCGGCAGCTGATCCGGGCATCGAGCAACCCTTCCAGGCTCGTATCCACGACGATGCTCTCGGTCATGTGTTCTCTCCTCGATCAGGCTGCACTACAACACTTCGCACGATAGAACTATCGCTTCAACGCAATAGTCATCGGGTCACCTTTGCGAAGGCCGACACTAGCTCGCCGAACTCCGACATCGCCGTGTCCGGATCCGGATCAACAGCTGCCAGCGCGACCAGCACATCGGTAGCACCGGATTCGAGCAGCTGTTCGGCACCGATCATCGTCGCCGGGAGATCGATCGAACCGTCAGCCCCGCGAACAACGGTCAGTCGCCCACGGACCTGCAATTCCGCTGGATCGCGTCCGAGATCCGCCATGGCCTTCCCGATGACATCGATCCCTTCACGTAGGTCGTCGTCCGCGGCGCCCATGATCGGAATCCACCCGTCACCCCAGGTTGCGACGCGTCGTACGACGGCTTTGGAGAGCGAACCGGATACCCAGATCGGGATTCCAGCGGCTGGACGGGGCGCGCAATACACGTCGTCGAACTTCAGACGAGTAGTGTCGATGCTCGCCGGCGCCGAACTCCACAGGGCCCGGCACACAGCGAGAGCGTCGTCGAGCAACGGTCCTCGTTTACCGAAGTCCATACCGACCGCGTCGTATTCGCGTTGCTGCCAACCGGTTCCGACGCCGAGGTCGAGGCGGCCGCCGGACAGCAGATCGAGTGTCGCGGCAGTCTTGGCAAGTACCGCTCCCCCGCGAAGCGCCGCGATGACGATTCCGGTCCCCAAGCGAATTGTCTTCGTCTGTCCGGCAACAAAAGCCAGGACGGTCAGCGGTTCGAGCCAGTTGGCGTCAGGCTCGGTGGGGAACGCCGACCACGTGTATGCCGAGTTGTCCGAGCCCATCACCACATGATCGGTGACGAGGACCCGGTCGAAGCCGGCAGCTTCCGCGCTCTGACAGACCTGCACGAGTTTCCCGTAGGAGTTCTCCGAGAGAGTGGTGCCGAAATTAGGAACGTTCAGACTGAAAGTTGTCATGTGTCAAGCCTTTCGGGGCCGGTTGGTCCAGCCGCCTTCTTCGGTGGGGAACCAGCCTCCGGCAGCGTGCGAGCCGCCGTCGACGTGGATGACGGTTCCGGTGATGTATCTCGCCAGGTCTGAAGCCAGGAACAGCGCGGGGCCGGCAATGTCGACCGGCTGGCCCGGTCCACCCAGCGGCGCCCACCCCGGCCACTTGTCCCAGTCGTCGGCAGGGACGATCCTGCGATACGGCACCTGTACCGACTCGATCAGATCCGGGGCAATGGCGTTGACGCGCACTCCGGTTCGACCGATCTCCACACCAAGACTTCTGGTGAACTGCGTCAGCGCGGCCTTGTATGCCGAGTACATGGTGTGGCCCGGGATCGCTCGATGCGCCTCCACCGTCGTCAGGTTCACGATCGATCCACCGACTCCGCGATCGATCATGCCGGGAAGCAGGGCATGGGTCAGGCGCACGACGTGATCGAAATTGATGTTGCCCGCCTCGGACCAGAATCCTGGATCCGTACCGGTGAACGCTGTCGGCGGGTTCAGGAAATGACCCACATTGTTCACCAGAACGTCCGGCGCGAACTCGGTCAACGCGACGGGGACTTCCTGCGCACGCACGTCGTACTCGAGATGGTTGATCGAACCACCTGCAGCTGAGTCGAATTCGACCTCGCCCAGCGGTGCCGTGTCCACAACCAGAACTGACGCGCCATGCGAGGCAAATGCTCGAACGATCGCTGCGCCGATTCCCTGGGAACCGCCTGTGACCACTGCCTTCTTACCCACCAACATCGGCCCTGGGAAGTACGCCGATCCGACCACCACGAAGACACCCTTCTGCAGTTCGATGTGAATCACTTCGGCGTACCGTCACACATCGATCGCCAAAACGGGCGCAAAGTTCTCACTCAGTGGTAGCCGCGACACCCAGCCTGCTCGGACCGCCTGGTCGCTCATTCAAATAGTCCGGAATCTCGGCTGCCCGTATCGGCATTCCCTCCAAGTACCCCTGGATCACGTCACATCCGCACTCCGTCACTATCGCGCGCTGCCTCTCCGTCTCCACGCCCTCGGCAACGGTGTCCAGCCCGAGAGATTTGGCAATCGCGATGACGGCTCGCAGGACAGCGAACCTCGAATTCGAGGGATCCGCGTCCAGCGGTGCGACGAACGCCCGATCGATCTTCAACCGATCGAGCGGCAGCCGGGCCAAGCTGGCAACCGAGGAGAACCCTGTACCGAAGTCGTCCATCGCAATCGCGATTCCGAGCGCCGAGAGCTGTACCAACACATCTCGGTCGGCATCGTCGATGACCAGCGATTCGGTCACCTCGATCTCGAGTCGGCTGGGGTGGAGGTTCACCTCGTTCAGTGTCTGGCGTACCGATTCGACGTATCGACTCGAACGCAGTTGCACCTGAGAAACATTGACGGCAACCCGAATGTCCTCCGGCCACGTTGTCGCTGCCGTGCAGGCAGCCCGCAAAACACCTGCACCGATCGGCACGATCAAGCCAGTTTCCTCGGCGACCGAAATGAAGTCTCCCGGCGAGACGAGACCTGAAGTCGGATGGTTCCAACGCAGCAGAGCCTCGAACCCGACAACAACTCCCGTCGCGGCTGAAACCTGCGGTTGATAGACCAACTCGAACTCTTCGTCGATCAACGCACGACGAAGATCCAACAGTGCTCTGGCCCTACCTGTCGCACGATCCCGCAAAGTCGCATCGAAGGCGCGAATCTGGTTCCGACCGCTCTCCTTTGCGTGGTAAAGCGCGAGGTCCGCAACAATCACCAGGTCTTCGAGGCTGTCGGCGTCGTCGGGCATCGAGCCGTACCCCAGACTGGCACGAATGCGAATCTGGTTGCCGACCAGTGAAAATGGTCGTTCGAATGAGTCGAGAATCGTTTGGAATCGTTCCTCGACCTCATCTGCACTCGCGATGTCGTCGAAGGCGGAGTCGTCGAAGGCGGAGTCGTCGAAGGCGATGGCAAACTCGTCACCCCCCAGTCGCCCACAGATCTCGTTCGATCGCAGAACGCTGTGCAGCCTGCTCGCAACATCGCGAAGCACGTCGTCTCCGACGTGGTGTCCCAACCGGTCGTTGATCGACTTGAAGTTGTCCAGGTCCAGAATCGCCAACCACACTCTGCGTCCGTCCCGAAGCCTCGACGAGAGCTGAGCGTTGAAGCTGTACCGATTCCTGAGTCCGGTCAGCGAATCGACTTCCGCCAGTCGCAAGATATTTTGACGCTGGTGATAGGAGTGCGTGATATCGGATCCGACACCGCGCCACCCGTAGTCTGCCCCGTCGCCGCTGCCCGGGTGACCTGACATCGACCACCAGCGAGTATCGCCCCTTACGACAACTTGCATGGTGAGGTCCCGAAACGCCGTCCCGGCTTGAAAATTCGCGGTGAGAAGATCAAGGGACTTCCTGCCCGCATCTGTTCGAGATGCGCCGATCCCGATCAGGATCTCGTGCATGGTGCGGCCCCGAATCTGCGCTGCCGGTAAACCGACCTGCTCGGCAAATCGGTACGACACGGTACTGGCGATACCGCGCGAATCGGTTTCCCAGAGCCAATCCTGTGCTCCGTCTTCGAGATCGTTGAGCAACAATTCGACGAGATCTCGTTCGTCCTCGGCTACGAGTTCGGCGCGTAGCCGTCTCTCGAAGAGGTTGGCCAACAGCAAAGTTCCGCTGTAGAGCGAACCTACGAAGATGACCAGCACCCCGATCAGCACGAAACGCGATGTACCCGGTTCCGTCCAGAACGCCCCGGCCAGCCCGACTCCCACCAGGCTGATCCAGACGACAGTGATTCCGCGAAACATCATGGTGGGAAACACGCCGACCGCGATCCCACCGATCAAGGTCGAACTCAGTACCAATTCGTCACCAGGATCGAGCATCGGGAAGAGAACGAGAGCCAAGCACGCCAGGAGCACTCCCCAGACAATGATTTCGACTGTGAGCACCACCAATTCGGTGGTCTGGGACTCTGAGACTCCCATACGCGAGCGCCGGAGCCAATAGACACTGAACCCAGCGCTCGACAACAGCATGACACTCGACCAGGCGAAGCTGAACCATCCGGCATCCACCGGCAGGAGCACCACGATCGCTGACAACGCAACCGCTGCAGTCAGAAACGACCACGGAAGTACGCGCGCGGTGAACCGCAGGCGTCGATCGAGTAAGCGACGGCGATCGTAATCCGAGAGGTGTTGTTCCGTGCCGCTGCGACCGAGCTTGCGCACAGACGTCTCGACACGACGCCTACGGAGTACCGCCGGGTCATCCACGTCGGCCTGCTACCGCCGCTGCGACCGCGTCGACCGACATGACCCCGCCGGCGATGTATCCCTGAACAGTCCTCACCCCTGCAGCGGCCACGGACTTCAAGTCCTCCTCACCGTCGACTCCTGAGACGACGACCTCCATTCCCAGCGCGTCGACCAGATCCACGACAGCTTCGAGAATCGGCCGTCCACCAGGCGCTGCACCCGAAATGGAGCGTTCTATCCGGACTCTGGTGAACGGAAGGCCGGACAGTGATGCGAGCGAGGAGAATCCGGCACCGAACTCGTCCACGGTCAGCGCGATTCCCATGTCCGCGATCGCGTGCAATGCAGACTTGGACTCGTCGGTGATCGCCGAGGATTCGTTGAGTTGGAGCTCGAGCTGATGTGCGCTGGCGTCCGATCGTCGAAGCGAATCACCTATCGAGTCGACAAAGGAATCCGATTCGAGCTGACGCGTCGATACCGCGACGGCTACCCGCAGGTGATCAGGAAGACGCGACGCCGCCTCGCACGCCAGCTCGAAGACGGTCGTTCCTAGTGAATAAGCCAAACCGGTGTCGTCTGCGACGCTCATGAATTCGGCGGACGTCACAGCTCCGAGGCGGGCGTTGTGCCAGACCACGCGGACCTCCACGGCCACGATCTCGCGGGAGAGCACGTCGATCCTGGGCAGCAGCTCGAGTTCGAGGTCCTTCTCCGCGACGGTGTTTCCCAGATCTTCAAGCAGGCGGGCCCGCCGATCGGCCACGGACTTCATCGAGTCTCGATATTCACGCACGGCCCCGCGCCCGGATTCCTTTGCAGCGAACAACGCGAGGTCCGCAGCGCCCATCATTTCGTCGGCGGAGGACGGCAGTTCGGCGGGGAGGTAGTACCCGATGCTGCATCCGATCTCCAACCGCGTGCCGGCCACTGTGATCGGCTCATGCAGAGTTTCGATGTAGCGGCCGAGCAGAGTACGAACTTGCGAACTGTCACCTACATCGGTGAAAAGAATCGCGAACTCGTCTCCACCCAGACGTGCGAACAACTGTGACATCCCACCGGCCTCGGACAGGCGATCCGCGACCTCTCGCAGAACCGCGTCGCCAACGGTGTGACCCAGTGTGTCGTTGACCGATTTGAAGTTGTCGAGGTCGAGCATGGCCAACGCGAGACCACTTTCGCTTGTGTACGGATCGCGCAGCAGTCGCTCGAGCTCGGTCCAGAAGCTGTGCCGGTTCGGCATGCCGGTGAGTGCGTCCACCCGACCCATCCGCACGATCTCGTCACTCTGCAGTTTCACTTCCGTGACGTCGGAACCGACTCCCCGCCAGACGAACTCGTCGGGCGCGCGGCCGGGGCGCGGGCGTCCGGAGATCTGCCACCACCGGATTTCGCCGTGCACTCGGACCGGAACGAGCACGTCGACGAATGCGGTCTTCGTGTGGCGGGCTTTCTGCAACTCCATGAGCGCATCGATTCCGCCGGGGATCCGTAGGGTGCCCAACTCCATGAACAGGTCCTGCCACGCCGTTCCCTGCAACTCGGTGGAGTCCAGCCCCGCTTCGACCGCGAGCCGCGTCGGGATTCGGTTGAACTTGCCTTTCTGGTCCGTCTCCCACACGAAGTCCCCCGCGTTGCCTTCGAAATCCTCGAGAAGCATCTGCACAACCGATCGTTCCGACGCGGCGCTCAATTCAGCTCGGTAGCGAGATTCCAGGTTGCCCGAGACCACTATCGTGCCGCCGATCAGAGCTGCGCCGTAGGCGATCATTCCAATGAGAATTCGTTCGAACTCGGGCCCCGGTTGAAGCCAGAATGCCACCCCGAGGATGACCATATTGGACAGGATCCAGGTGACCCCCACCATCCGCAACATCGCGGTGGCCACGGCTCCGGCTCCGGTGATGGATGTGGTGACCGCTATCAGGATCAGGTCGCCGGAATCGTCCAGGATCGGGTACAGGACCAGGGCGAGCGAGGAATACAGGATCCCGACTACAGCAAATTCGACGATGAGAAACGCGTAGGACATCCGGTACGTGGGTGCGATCAGGTTGAAATGAATGGCGAGACCGACGCACATCCCCACCAACCCGATCACTCCGGACAGGAATGGCCACAGACGCGGCAACGGTCCGCTGTCCGGCGGAATCACATACAACGTCAGCCCGAGTGTGACGACGAGGTGGACAGCAGCGGCCCACGGCAGCACGCCGAAGGTGACGGCCATCTGCTCACGAGTGACGTCATCGCGCTGCGCGGGCGTCAATCTTTCTCTCTGGTGGGGTTGCAGAAGAGACAGGACCGACATCACTTACCTCCCGCTCCCACGACGCAATTCGAATCGGACGTCCGACTCAGCAATTCTCTCGTAATTAGGCACTGCGGTGTCAACCAGTACGTCCGACCTATTTCGGAGTCAGGTCTGCCCACAGACACAGTAATCAGCAAACTACTGGTCTGCCGGTGGTTGGTGCGGCAAGTTTGATGCCGATGGGTTGAAATCAGACATGAGGGACAATGGCCGGAGATCGCCGATCACGTCGGTGGAGATTCCTCGACGGGTAACACGATCGGACTCATTCGAGTTCAGACAAGGACTATCACGATGGCAATCGACTACACCCGACGTTCCGGCGAGTCCACTCCGTCGCAAGCACCGGTCAGCCTGAGCAAGATCACGCTCACCAAATCGGCACCGACGGTCAACCTCGCGAAGGCGGGTGAACGACAAGGCAATATGCGGGTGAACCTCAACTGGTCGCAGGGAGCACCACCGAAGAAGACCGGTTTCCTCGCCAAACTCGCCGGCGCAGGTTCTGGCGCGGTCGACCTGGACCTCGGATGCCTCTACGAACTTGCCGACGGGTCCAAGGGAGTGGTCCAAGCCTTGGGCAACAGTTTCGGTTCACTGACTTCTCCGCCCTACATCTCCCTCGACGGCGACGACCGCAGTGGTGCGAACACCGGCGGCGAGAACATGCACGTCAATCTCGGTGACCCAAGCGCTTTCCGGCGAATCCTGATCTTCGCGATGATTTACGACGGCGCCCCCAACTGGGCGGCCGTGGACGGCGTCGTCACCCTGTATCCCACCAACGGCCCCGAGGTGGAAGTGCGGCTCGATTCGGCCAGCAACCAGGAGCGGTTGTGCGCAATCGCTCTCATCCAGAGTTCAGGTCAGGGCGTGACGGTGACCCGCGAAGTTCAGTACATCAACGGCAGTCAGTCAGATCTCGATCGGGCCTACAACTGGGGAATGAAATGGGCGGCTGGACGAAAGTAGGTGTCGCGGGCGGGGTGTCCCCCATCCGAATGACAATGTCCGAATCGTCCACAATGTCGCAAGTTACTGGATAGTGTCGAGAAGTGGGGTCGGACATGAGGGGTCACGCTCGACACCGATAGTGGGTCGGTGACGCTATGTGCTTGGCGACACCGACGTTCGACCGGAAAGGCCCTCGATTTCCCCCGAGATCGAGGGTCTTTTCGTATCTTGCGTCACTGTTCGGACCCCTCTTATTAGTTGATCGTTAAACTAGGCGTTCGTCCAACATGTACCGATGGAGAACGTGAATGTCCACGAATTCAGATCGACGCCCGCGCCTGCCCGTGAGAATCGCCTACCTCACCGCGGGAGTTCTCTTTGTCGCCGCCATGCTCCTGCTGGCAAGCGTCGTCAACCCTGACCGGGACCGCGATTTCTCCATGAACCACGTCCCCGCGGGGACGTCGGCGACTTCGGTCGTCGCCACCACTGACCTCGGCTAACGAAGGTACTGGTACGTAAGTGGCGCGCGTCACGAACTGTGGGTACCTTCAACGCCAATGGTTCGCCGTAGGTCGGTATTGAGAGGGACGGCCAACCACTGCCCTGCCTGGTTGCCCCACCCAAGCAGGCAGGGCACCCCTTCAACTCCATCGACTTTTCTGCGGATCCACGCCGACACACTCTGGCGTCCGGACAGTTTCACCGCAGCGCCTGCAGTAATGGGTCCGATGCCCGCCATTCTCGGTCGAGGCACACCCGCAAACCTCCCAGCCGACGAGGCACGTATTGGCCGTCAGCGGGTGTCCGTTCGGGCAGCGGTCCGGGGATCGCTCGGTTAGCCGCATCTCCACATTTTCGCACACATGTTCGATACCTTGGTACTGCACACTGCAAATTCGATTGCACCGGCCGCTTCCGGTCAGCCCGAGCGCAACTATCCCTTCTGTCACTTCGGTCTGCTTTAATACGAAGGCTTTGTCGGGGGTTTACCAATGTCCGAAGTTGTCGAGTTTCTGCGAGCACACGCAGGCGAACACGGGGTTGAACTATGGGTTTCTTCAAGAAGGCGGCTGTGACTGCTCTAGCGGTCGCTGCAGTCGGAGCATCAACAGGGATCGCATCAGCTGATCCGTCGACCGACGTGAACTACGAAGCGAAGATCGTCGACAAGTCGATCGTCACCACTATCGACGCCGGGCTGTTCAAGGTATCCGGCGACGGCCACTCCGTCGTCTTGCAGGACAGCAAGGGAGCCGACCTTGTTTCCCTGCCTCTCGCATACAACCTCGGGGATCTGCAGTTCCCCTTCGATCGCACGATCAGTGAAGACGGTAAGACCCTCACACTGACACCGATCACCGATTCGGCGAAGGCAACACCTCGACCCGAGAGTGCGCCTGCGGCAAAGGAATGGACTCCGGTAGCTTCGCCCGAGGAGAATGATCGGGCGATTGCGCACTTCCAGAGTCAGCTCGGTCTCGGCACTCAGGTCGGCAGCTTGCTCGGCACCATCGTCGGTGCCGGAATCGGTTGCGCTGTCGGTGCTCCACTGGGCTTGACCATCGTCGGACTCCCCGTCGCTGCGGCACTGTGCCTGGGTGGCCTCGCAACAGGAGCCGGAATCGGCGGTGTCGCCGGAACGATCCTCGGTGGCGGCGGCGCGGCTGTCGTAGCCGGCATCGACCTCGTCAACACACTGAATGCGCCTGCAGGGACGACTGTCTGGGCCCAGTAGCCACTTGGTGAGCAGTCGTTGCTCCACGAAAAACCCCGCCCGTCCGTATGAGGACGAGCGGGGTTTTCCGATTCAATGTGCAGGCGGATCTACTTGGTGCCCCCAGTCGGACTCGAACCGTTGTGGACATGCAGGTCAGAGGAAAATCTGTTATGCACCTTGCCTTTTCCTGCCTGGACTTACCTCAACTCGACTGCCCTTACCGCAACGGTGTGGGCAAAATGTGGGCAGAGACCACTGAGTCACAGTTGGGTTGATGCGACCAACTCCAGTGATGCCTTCAGCGATCGCGGTCAAACTGCTCATGCTCGTTGATGTAGCGCCACAGTTCGACAGTCGACACTTTCCTGCCCCGACCAATATGAACGCATTTCAATTTGCCGTCTCGCCATAGCTCTCGAACGGTTGTCTGGTCCACACCAAGGAACTCGCCAGCTTGAACAGCAGTGAGTAGACGCGGAGATATGGCGTCACGATCTACCGGCTCGGCGACGTCCGCCGGTCTGCTCAACGCCGATGTGTCATTCGCTAGGCGCGCGAAGATCATGCGGAGACCATCGACGACAGCCGGCGAAATAACAATCGGTTCAGTTTTGGCCATACACCGATTGAATCGCAGCAGGGAGACCGGAGCTTTTCCACGTGCACCTTCACTCGTGTCCGGACTGTCTGGTATGTATTGCTGACACTTCCCCAGCACGGGGCCGAGCAAGGACGCGACGATGAACTCACAGCCCGGCTGGTACCCAGACCCGCAAATCCAAGGCATTCAGCGCTACTGGAACGGACTGCAGTGGTCAGACGCCACACGGCCAACCCCCATGCCTGTATCCCCTGTTGTGACCCATAAGAAGAGCGTCGCTGCCTCAAATATCAAAGCAGTAGTCATCATCGGGCTTATCGTCGTCGCCACATTGATCGTCGCTGCGGTCGTAAACGATGCACTGAACCCTCGCCAGGCAGAGCAACAACAGCAACAACAAGCCATCAGTACGCGCGACGACCTTCAATCAGATCAGACCATTCTCGATGCCTCGACCTACGACGAGATCACACAACGTGATTTCGAAATGATCTTGAAAGACGTCTCAGCTCAGTCAGGACGACGCATCATTCTGTACGGATCAATCCGCCAGTTTGATTCTGCAACCGGACCTGACCGATTTCTAGCGGATGTTGGTACATCTGCGTTGGGCGTAGGTAATTTCGAATCTGCTCACTTGATCGGCAATTCGGCCACACTGAAACCGTTCGTCAAGGATGACAGAGTGAAGATGCATGTCGTGGTCGATGGCGAGTATTCATACACCTCGACCGCGGACTTCAAATTGACTGTCCCTCAGTTCCAGGTTGGCATCATCGAACTCGCCGAGTAGCTGCCACACCGCGTTGGCCCCACCGTTTGGTGGGGCCTTCGTTGTGTTTGAGACCGGTAAGTATGGTTCGGGTGATGCTGGCCGGTTGCGGCATGCGATGATTCCCGAATCCTAAAGATCAGTTCCACGCGGGATTCAAGGAGAGGCTTTCAAGGCATGACGAAAATGGGCTTCGAACGTGCAGAAGTGCTGGTAACGGTCAAGACTTACCCGAGCCCGTCAAGCTCATATGAGGAAACTGTCTGTGTTGCCGGGGTTCGCATTGATCGCGAAAGTCCGTCATGGATTCGGCTCTACCCAATTCGCTTTCGCGGAGCTGACGCCGAGCGGACATTCAAGAAGTACCAGCGAATCGCCGTCGATGTGAAGAAGCACGACAAAGATCCCAGAGTGGAGTCGCACCGACCCGATCAGGACAGCGTTCAAATTCTTGGACAGATCGGGACGGAGAAGGGCAGTTGGACTTCCCGCGAAAACCTTATGGGGAAGCTCATTGGCCAGCGAACAACCTGCGAGCTCATCGCTGACAACAGGTCTGTCAAGATGAGCGAGCCTTCGGAATCTCTCGGTCTGATCAAACCCAACATTCAAGGGGTCTCAGTTGAGCCCGGCACCGACTGGTCTAGCGATCAACTTGAGAAGATCGAGCGAGCCAGTCAAGACACACTCTTCGGGCCTGGATTGGCCCCGCTTGAACCCGCGCCATACATCGTCAAGTACAACTACCGCTGCCAGACCCTAGGATGCCCGGGACACAACCCGAAGGTCCTCGATTGGGAACTCGGCCAGGCAGGACGACGGTGGCGCAGAGAACATGGCGACAAGCGGGCGCGCGAGATGGTTCGACAAAAGTGGGAAGACGAAATGTGCGATCAATCTCGCGATACACACTTCTACATCGGAAACCAGGCTAGATATCGACACAGTTTTTCCATCTTGGGCACCTGGTATCCCAAGCAATCGCCTGACACGTTGTTCTAAACGTGGAACACCTCGACGTTAGGTGAGACGACTTTGACTTGCTCTGCAACTAGGTCCCGATGACACGTGGAATGATCTCGCTCGAAGCATAGCAACGCAACCACGCCCCCATCGAGAAGCTCAACCACATGAGCCAGGGCGTCAGTCGCTGCATCAGACCCGAGCACCTCCCGGAACCGCTTTCGACTCTCTGAAGTGCCACTGCGAAAGCCGTCGCGATTATCCTTCGGATTCCCAAGGGCTCGATGATGCACGTACTCGATGCCCTCTGCCCTTAGTGCCTCTGCGAGTTTGGTTTTCGACAAACCGGGTTTGCGCGACAATGGCGTCAGGCGGACATCAACAAGAACTTGAACGCGCTCAAGTTTCAGCCGCTGAACGAGATCGTCCACGCTCCGGCCCTCGTATCCCACACTGACCAGCGCCGATGTCACTACCTTTTTCGCCACTATGCAACCCATCCCTCAGATATCTCACAACCAGGTCCTCGCGACCACGCCAACCCAAACCGAACCTTAGCACCTTCAACCGAAGAGCTTAAAAATCATGCAGGGCAATGGATTACGCGAGTCCGCCGCTCACTGTGTTTTCCAGACGTAGTCGACGCGGTGGGGGTCGAGTCCGTCGCGGCCTCGCCGGTCGGTGGGTTTGACGGTGAGGTGGTCGACGACGATCGACACGACATCGCGGCGCCCGCTTCCTCCCACCACTTCACGATGTCCTCCGCTGACGGTTCCGGGAGGTCGATGAGGACTTCCCGTTGAGCCATCTTCAGTTCGGTTGCGGCGATGTTCGCTCGTACGCGGTCGGTGCCGGCGCGCATGGTTTCGCGGTCGATGAGTCCGTCGGCGAAGTCCTCCCCCAGCGCGGTGAACCGGGCGTTGAGTTCGGCGACGCGGGTTTCGCCTTCCTCGCGGGAGCCGAGTTCGTTGATCGACTTCGTCAACGCTTTCCGGTACTTCGGGGACGACAACCGCGCGAGGACCCGCTCGATGACGTCCGCCTCGAGCAGTTCAGCTTGGACGGACACGATGGAGGGGCAGTCGCTGCTGCGGGTGGAGCAGGCGTAGACGGTGGGGCGGCCGACGGTGGATGCCGCGTACATGGGTCTGCCGCAGCCTCCACACCTGGCGAGCCCGCCGCCGAGGAGTGCGACTTGGGTGCGGTCGCCGGTGTACTTCGCTCGCTCCGGTTCGAGGAGCAGTTCGCATAGCCGCTTGTATGTTCGGGGCTGCAGGATCGGCGGGATGGTGGTGGCGACGAGTTTCTCGCCGCTCTGCTTCTTCCCGATCATGCGGGGGTTGGTGAGTGCTCGTTTGATGGTGATCGGTTTCCACGCTTTGCCGGAGACGGTGGAGATGCCTTCGGTTTCGAGGTGGTCGACGAGTCCGCGGAGTGAGCCGCCGTCGAGCCATGATTCCTGGCTCAGTGGAGCTGTTGCTCGATGCCAAAAGAGGGCTGCTGCCGCACGTGAAGCCGAGGGCAAAAACCCGACGACTCCTCCATTTCCTCGCGTCACCGCGCACGACCTCCGGCATACGGCCGCTTCCTTGGCGATCTCCGCCGGCGCGAACGTGAAGGCAGTCCAGAAGATGCTTGGGCACAAGAGTGCAGCCATGACTCTCGACGTCTACGCCGACCTTTTCGACGACGACCTGAATGCAGTCGCTGCGAAGTTGGATTCAGTTGTGGGCAAATTGTGGGCAGAGACTGCGTAAGCGTTCGAACTAGATGTTGAAAAATGCCTCTGACCTGCATGTTCGAATATCCAATTCTTGTGCCCCCAGTCGGACTCGAACCGACACTCGACGGATTTTAAGTCCGTTGCCTCTGCCAATTGGGCTATGGGGGCCTTGACGCACCCGACTGGTCGGGTGCGTCGGGAATCAGACTATCGGGTGGGTCGGAGCTATCGACATCGCGATGCCGTCGAGGATGTCGTGTTCGCTGACAACCAGTTCGGTGATCCCGGCTTTGGCTTCGAATGTCTGAGCCAGCACCGTGGTGATGATCGCTCCGCCGCCGATGACGTCCACCCGCCCCGGATGCATCGGGCCGAAGGCGGCGCGATCAACCCGAGGCATGGCGGTAAGTCGCTCGCACACCTCGAAAAGTTGCTTGAACGGAATCCTCGACAGGTGCACCTTCTCGGCGTCGTACTCCGGAAGTTCCTGAGCAATCGCGGCCAGCGTCGTCATGGTTCCAGCGACACCCACCCAGGTGTGAGCCTTCTCGACGGGCACGGCCTCGAATGCCTCGGCCAATTTCGCGGTCGCAAAAGCCGTCGCCTCGGAAACCTGCTCTGCCGTAGGCGGATCCGACGGTAGGCATCGCTCAGTGACGCGCACACAGCCGATGTCGGTGGAGTACGCAGCCTGGACGCCTGACGCGTCGCCGAGGACAACTTCGGTGGACCCGCCGCCGAGATCGACTACCACGAAGGGGCCCTCGGAGGGATCAAGTTCTCCCACAGCACCACCGAACGAGAGTCGCGCCTCTTCGTCGCCGGTGATCACCTCCGCTCCGGATCCGGGAATCACCGCACCGAGCACGTCCCGCGTCATCGTGAAGAAGTCTTCCCGATTCGCAGCGTCGCGAGTAGCCGACGTCGCGACCATTCGAACGGCGGTTGCTCCGGCATCGGCGATCATCGACGCGTACTCGACCAGCGCGACCCGGGTGCGTTCGATGGCCTCGGGCGCGAATGTCCCTGTCGCATCAACACCTTGACCCAGTCGCACGACGCGCATCTCGCGCCGGACATCCACCAGACGGCCGTCGGCGCCGACGTCGGCGATCAGCAGTCGAATGGAGTTGGTACCGCAATCGACTGCGGCAACACGGCGAGTCACCGGTCGGCGGTGTCGGCGTCGTCGATGCCAGGCCAGTCCGCGGGAATTGCAGTTCCGCGGAGCTTTCCGTGGCCGGCCAAGGCAACGGACTCGTCACCGAGCGGATTGACGCCGGGACCCTTGGCAAGCGAATGCGCCATCAGCACGTGCAAGCACTTGACGCGATCCGGCATCCCGCCACCGGCAAAGTCGGTTCCGAGAGATTCGATCGCGTCCCGCTCGGCAAGGTACGACTCGTATGCCCGTCGGTAGGCCGCGGCAAGTTCCGGATCCTGGGTCAGGCGTTCAGTCATTTCACGCATGACACCGGCGGATTCCTGACGGCTCGCTTCGGCAGTCAGTCGCGGGTCGGTGAGGTAGTACAGCGTCGGGAACGGTGTTCCGTCCGGAAGTTTGGGGGCAGTCTTGACGACGCCGGGCTGACCGTCCGGGCTGCGGTACGCGATCTCGATCACTCCGCGTGGCTCACGGCCCAATTGAGCGGCAACGGCGTCGAGATCCGCTTGTGAAACCTGTGGGGAATTTTCGGACGTGTTGCTCACCCGGTGGGTACTCCTTGTTCTTCTGGCTCTATCGGCGCCAACGGCATCGGGGCCGGTGTCGTCGTCTCGGGAACCACTGGCGGTTCCGAAATCGTTTGCCACAGATCGCGATACCACGGACCTGTCAGCGGTGTTTCCTTTTCCTGCTTCTTCTCGGGTTCCTTGTAGTCGCCGGGAAGCTGAACCTGAAACGGGGTCTCGCCCGGTTTGACGTACCGAAGGCGTTCTCGTGCAAGAGCTTCGATGTACGCAGGGTCGTCGAAGCGCGCGTTCTGGCCCTGCAGCTTTCGCAGTTCTTCCTCGAGCACCTGACGTTCGGCCGCCACCTGCGCGGCATCCGAACGCTGGCTGATGTACGTACGCAGCGGCACTGCCAGTGTCAGCGCCAGCATGAGCACAACCATCGCGAGCACAACGGCCCGACTGGTGGACAAGCCGAAAATGGTGTTGTCCGACTTCGGAAGCCGAGACCAGAACTTGTTGGTTCCGCTCTTCCCCCGGGCCGACCTCGACCCACTCGCCGACGCTTTCTCGGCGGAGACCCCCGGTTGCGCGGGGTCTGTCACAGCGGAATCAACTGCTGCCGGATCTACCGAAGATGCCGGTTCCGACGCGCGTGGGCGTCGAGCGCTGTCACGACGCGCACGCGACGGTGTGTCCCCACGACGGGAACCACGACCCCCCGGACTTCCGCCGGGGGATCGTGGCTTACCGCGCTGTGCAGACACTACTGAATCTTAGATTTCCGTCAGGCCTCGAAAGCGAAGCGCGGGAACGCAACCTCGCCGGCGTAACGTGCTGCGTCGCCGAGGTTCTCCTCGATACGCAGCAGCTGGTTGTACTTGGCAACGCGCTCGCTGCGGGCCGGAGCACCGGTCTTGATCTGACCGCTGCCGACGGCAACCGCGAGGTCGGCGATGGTGGTGTCCTCGGTCTCGCCGGAACGGTGGCTCATCATCGTCTTGTAGCCGTTGCGGTGAGCGAGATCGACGGCGTCGAGGGTCTCGGTCAGAGTGCCGATCTGGTTGACCTTCACCAGGAGTGCGTTTGCCGCACCCTTGACGATGCCTTCTTCGAGGCGCTCGGGGTTGGTGACGAAGAGGTCGTCGCCGACGAGCTGGACCTTGTTGCCGATCTGATCGGTGAGTGCAACCCAGCCGTCCCAGTCGTCTTCGTCGAGCGGATCCTCGATGGAAACGAGCGGGTAGGCGTCGATGAGCTCGGCGTAGAACGCCGCCATCTCGGCCGCGGTGCGGTTCTTGCCCTCGAACTTGTAGCCGGTGCCGTCGGTGTAGAACTCGGTGGCGGCGACGTCGAGAGCGAGCGCGACGTCGGTGCCCAGCTTGAGGCCGGTCTTGTTCACGGCGATCGTGATGAGGTCGAGTGCTTCCTTGGTGCCCGCGACGTCGGGAGCGAATCCGCCTTCGTCACCGAGACCGGTGGAGAGGCCCTTCTCCTTGAGGACCGACTTCAGGGAGTGGTAGACCTCGGCACCCCAGCGCAGCGATTCCTTGAAGCTCGGTGCGCCGATGGGAGCAACCATGAACTCCTGGACGTCGACACCGGTGTCTGCGTGCGCGCCACCGTTGAGGATGTTCATCATCGGGACAGGGAGAACGTGAGCGTTGGGGCCACCGACGTAGCGGAACAGCTCGAGGCCCGAGGACTCGGCAGCGGCGCGAGCCACGGCAAGCGAGGCACCGAGCAGAGCGTTTGCGCCCAGACGCGACTTGTCCGGGGTGCCGTCTGCGTCGAGCAGCGCCTGGTCGACCGTGCGCTGCTCGGTTGCGTCGATACCGATGATGGCCGGAGCGATCTCGCCGAGCACAGCCTCCACGGCCTTCTCGACGCCCTTTCCGCCGTAGCGTGCGCCACCGTCGCGCAGTTCGACGGCTTCGTGCTCACCGGTGGAAGCACCGGACGGCACCGCAGCCCTGGCGAAACTTCCGTCTTCGAGCAGAACCTCGACCTCAACCGTGGGGTTGCCACGTGAATCAAGGATCTCGCGAGCTCCGACCTGCTCAATACTGGCCACTGTGTGGTTCTCCTTCGAATGGGCTTCGCATTGGGGCACGCTCTGCGTGCTTGACACTTGGGCTCCGACCCCTCCGGTCGAAAGAGGACCACGATCGCGGCTGGGCCTCTGCAGTGCCAGCACCTCTGTAGTGCCAGCACACAGCCTAACCGCACGGGCCGAAGGCTTCTTTATCGACGCGCGGTCACGGTCCCGACCTGCGGATCGATCACCGTCAGTCCGGCCGTACCCCGACTGAATACGCCGACGCGCGATCACGAACCAGCGCGAGATAGTCGCCCGAGAGGTTGTACGCCATGAGCGCCTGCTGCCACCCGGCAGCGGCAGTGAGGTCTCCCCCGCGTGCACACAGGTAGCGGGCGGCGGTGAGGGCAGCGTCGTCGATGTTGTCCGGGTCCACCCGGCCGTCGCCGTTGGCGTCGACTCCCCATTTGAGCCACGTCTCAGGGATGAACTGCATGGGCCCCATCGCACGGTCGTGCACTGGATCGCCGTCCATCGCCCCGCCGTCGGTGTCGGGGATCTCGGCAACTCCCGGGCCACCGTCCAGAGGGATTCCCCGAATGGTCGGGGCGACCTGGCCGAACGCATCGACCGACGAACCGTCGTAGGTCCCGTGTCGGCTCTCGACGCTGCCGATACCGGCCAATGTCGTCCACCCGATTCCGCAGCTGGGAAGCGTCTCGGCCATGACCGCAGCGGCGTACCCGTACGCCTCGAGTGCCGTCGTCCCGATCCCGATGTCGTCCGACAATCCCGCGGCCCAGTCGGCGAGTTGATCGGCACTGCGGCCGGGGGCATTGATGTCGATCGGCGGCGTCGGAGAGCCGGTACCTGGGGGGATGCCCTCCGGAATGGCTACTTTCGGTTCGTTCGATCCACACGCCACGATGCCTGCGCCCAGCAAGGCTGTTCCGGCAGCTACTGCGGCTACGACTCTCGAGAGACGCCGGGGACTTCTGCGGGCTGCGGGAGTTCGGTACACCCTTCCATCATCCACATGCGAGCGAAGTACTCCCGAACCCATTGGTAAAGAACAGCAAAAGTACAGGTCAGGGCGTGGTTCACCACCGATTGTGGAGTATCTTCTTCTGAGTTAAGGCTGGCCTAGCCTCATAAGTTCGTCAGAAGCTGTCGCACTCACTCAGTCAGGAGTCGCCCGTGCCCGTGTCGGTACTCGCTGCCGCGAGCACACCATCAGTTGCCACCCAGTTATTCGGCAGTGGCCTGATCGGTCTGCGCGAAGGCCTCGAAGCGGGCATCGTGGTGATGATTCTCGCTGCCTACCTCGTGAAAGCTCAGCGCAGGGATGCACTCAAATGGGTGTGGCTCGGCGTCGCGATCGCCGTCGCAATGGTGGCGATCATCTTTTTCGCGATCCACTACGGAACGTCGACGGTCGACGGCCTGACCGCAGAGATCATCGCGGGCGTTGCCTCCCTGGTCGCCGTCGTCATCGTCACGATCATGGTCCTGTGGATGCGCACGGCCGCGAAGAACATTTCCGGCGATCTGAAAGCGGGGATGGAGAAGGCGTTGATCGCCGGCCCCGTCGCCATCTTGTCGCTGTCGTTCTTCGCGGTCGGTCGTGAAGGCGTCGAGACAGCGTTGCTCATGGTCGGTTACGCCGAGAACACCGCAGGCAGCTCCTGGCCGTTGGTCGGACTGCTCCTCGGAATTCTCCTGGCCGCCGTCTTGACCGTCGCCATGTACTTCGGCGCCCTCCGGCTCAACCTGACGACGTTCTTCCGGTACACGGCGATCTTCCTCATCGTCGTAGCCGCCGGAATCCTCTCGTACGGTGTTCGCGCTCTACAGACCGGAAATGTGCTTCCGGGCGGTTCGAATCTCGCGTTCAACCTGACGCCCGGCTACGACCCGTCGACCTGGTACGGCACCGTCCTCGCCGGAATCTTCAACTTCCGCCCGGATCCGACGGTCCTGCAAGCCGTCGCGTGGGTCGTCTACCTCGTAGTCGTCCTAGCGCTCTTCCTGCGTCCCCTTCCGTCGAAGCCAACCGAGCCGACGGCCCCGCCGGCGCACGACACACACGTTCCCGAAAAATCCTGAGAGGCATTGCCGACATGCGTAAATCCACCCTCGTACTGGCCACGGCTGCGGTACTTCCCTTCTCCCTCGCCGCGTGCACCGAGAAGACGACGGCGAGCGACGGCGACATCGTCGTCACGGCCACCGACGATTCGTGTGACGTCAGTGCCACCACCGGGACCACTGGCAGTTCGACGTTCCAGGTGACGAACAACGGCTCGAAGGTCACCGAGTTCTACGTCTTCGCCGAGGGTGATCGAGCGATGGGCGAAGTCGAGAACATCGGCCCCGGCCTTACCCGGCAGCTGATCGTCTCTCTCCCCGAGGCTGCGACCTATCAACTCGCGTGCAAGCCGGGCATGGTCGGAACCGGCATCCGCCAGGACTTCGTCGTCACGGGCGATTCGCAGGCGGCCACCGACGAGAGCGGACAACTCGCCGAAGCTGCCGACGGCTACCGGCGGTACATCCGCAGCCAGATCGTCGCGCTGCAGGACACCGCAGCTCAGTTCGTCGCCGCCGTCCAGTCCGGCAACGTCGACCAGGCGAAGGCACTGTTCCCGATCGCACGTACCTACTACGAGCGCATCGAGCCCGAAGCCGAGAGCTTCGGCGAACTCGATCCCAAGCTTGACCTGCGCGAAGCGGACCTGGAGCCCGGTCAGGTCTGGACGGGATTCCACCGCCTCGAGAAGGATTTGTGGGTTACCGGACTTCAGCCGGATACCAACGCGGTCGCCGATCAACTGCTCGAAGACATTCAGTATCTTGCCGATCAGGTGAACGCCGAGGACTACACGATCGATCCAACCAAGATCGCCGGCGACGCCCAAGGACTGCTCGACGAGATCTCGACCTCCAAGATCACCGGAGAAGAAGACATCTTCTCGCACACCGACCTGTGGGACTTCCAGGCCAACGTCGACGGCTCACAAGCGGCGATCGCGGCACTGAACCCGATTCTGCAGGAACGTAATCCCGAGCTCGCCCAGCGCATCGCGGACCGCTTCGCCGACCTCGACGCCGCTCTGGCGCAGTTCCGCGTCGGCGACGGATTCGTGTACTACGACACCGTCACCGAGGCGCAGCGTCAGGAACTCTCGCGTAAAATCGATGCTCTGTCCGCCGAGGTCAGCCAGGTCCAGGAAGTAGTCGCGGGACAGTAGATGACTGATTCACCAGAAGGCACACCCGCTGCGGAAAACGCAGCACCGCATGCGGTCTCACGGCGCCGACTGTTCGGCGCCGTGGGGGCCGGCGCCGTCCTGGCCGGTGCCGGTGCCGTCATCGGGCGGGTGACCGCCGACGAGAATTCCGGCACCGATCACGCAGACGTGGTGGCTTTCCGCGGCGAGCATCAAGCAGGCATCACGACGCCGGCCCAGGATCGCATGCACTTCGTCGCTTTCGATGTGACGACGAAGTCGCGCGACGAACTGATCACGCTGCTGCAGACGTGGACGGCGATGGCCGAACGAATGACAGCGGGTCAGGAAGCAACCGAGGACGGAGCGACCGGCGACGGTCCGTACGCGCCACCGAGCGATACCGGTGAGGCACTCGATCTCGCGCCGTCGCAACTCACCCTGACCATCGGATTCGGACCGTCACTTTTCGACGACCGTTTCGGGCTCGCAGACAAGAAACCTGCTGCCCTGCTCGATCTCCCCCACTTCCGCGCGGACAACCTCGATCCGAATCGCAGCGGGGGCGACATCGCCATCCAAGCGTGCGCCAACGATCCCCAGGTTGCCGTCCATGCGATCCGCAATCTCGCGCGAGTCGCTTTCGGGACCGCGTCGGTCAAGTGGTCACAACTCGGGTTCGGGCGAACGTCCTCGACCTCGACGACGCAGGCGACACCACGAAATCTGTTCGGGTTCAAGGACGGAACAGCCAACATCAAGGCGGAAGATCCAAACGCACTCGCCCAGCACGTCTGGGTTGATCCCACTGACGATCAGGCCTGGATGGCAGGCGGCTCATTCCTCGTCGCCAGACGAATCCGCATGCTGATCGAGCAGTGGGATCGCGCAGTACTCAAGGAACAGGAAGCTGTCATCGGCCGCTCCAAACGCAGCGGAGCGCCACTCGGCGGCAAAGACGAGTTCGACGAACTCGATCTCGATTCCAAAATGGGCCACGACTTCGTCATCGCGGAGGATTCACACGTGCGCCTGGCCTCTGCCGAGGAACTCGGTGGGATTCAGATCTTGCGCCGCGGATACAACTTCACCGACGGCTCCGACGGCTTCGGTCACCTGGACGCGGGACTGTTCTTCGTTGCGTACTGCCGGAATCCGGTCGAGCAGTTTGTTCCGATGCAGCAAAACCTTTCACGACACGATGCGCTGAACGAATACATCCAACACGTCGGTTCTGCCGTCTTCGCGTGCCCCGGCGGTCTCGCCGACGGACACTACTGGGGCGAAACACTGTTCGCGTAGCCGAACACCGGAACACCGGTCCAGGTTGCGATCTCGGAACGAAATCTGCGCACGGAGTACTTCTCGTACGAGCGTGCACCATTCACATCCACCGCGGCGACATCTCGGATGCACTCGGCCACCGATTCCCAACTGTCGTCGTGGAAATGGAGTCCGTCGACACCAGGTGTCACGGTTTCCGAAGCTCCACCAATGCTGTTCGTAATCACGCGCGCACCCGCAGCCATCGCCTCCACCGGCATGATTCCGAAGTCTTCGATCGCCGGAAAGACGTATGCGAGTGCCTGCTGATACAGCGCAAAAAGCAACGCATCCGAGGGGCGACGAACAATTCGAACGGGAACCGACGCAGAGTCAGCCATCGCGCGGAGCCGATCCTCTTCCGGGCCCGACCCTGCGATGACAGCAGCCGTCCCGGCCCGCTCGGCTGCCCGGATCACCCAGTCCAAACGCTTGTACGGAATGAACCTCGAGGCACCGAGAACGAATGGTGAGGGCAAACTGGATAGTAGCTGAAGTTCGTTTTCGCTCAAACGGGACCGCCAATCCTCGACGGCAGAGATCCGGTCGACGTCCACCGGGGGGTGGATGACCCGTGACTGCACGCCCCAGGCACGCTCAACCCGTCGACTGACGAACTCGCTGTTCGCTGCGAACGAGGCCCCCTCCGACGCTCTCTTGCGGTCAATTTTGCGCAGAATGGGTGATCCCAGCCTCGCGAGTGGCGAGTTTCCACGCTCGTCCAGTTCGGGGTTCCACACGTACCTGGCGGGGGTGTGCACGTAGACGAATTTCCGGAATCGCGCAGACTGCCCCCTGAATGTTGCGTGATGGGCAAACACGTGGGAGCTGATCAGCGCGAAGTCGTAGTCGCGGTTCTCCAACCCTCGCCAGGTAAACGGCATGACAGGCAATGAGAGCGCTTTGCTACGACGCAATGGCGTTGCAGCGAGCGCACTTTCGTTGACATCGGTTGTCGAGTAACGCCCGGGAGCATCGTTCCACAGACAATACAGGTCAGCGTCCGGATAGCAGTTGACGAACTCGTCCAGCACCTTCTCTGCGCCGCCCGAACGCTCTATCCATTCATGGACGAGTACACCTGACATTTTCGGACTCCTATGCGCTTTTTTGGCGCTCCACAAACCTAGAGATTGCCGGATCGGCACCAAACAGACTACTGGTATGTTTACTAGCAACATACAGGCAACCGATCTTGACCGGAGTGATCACCATCGAGACTCAACTGGCCACGTGGTTCGGGTCGGCAGACAGGCCGTTGCTCGGATTCGTTCACGTGCCCTCTTCAGGAACTGTCCGAGAAGCCGTGGTCATGTGTCCCCCGCTGGGCAAGGAGCACATCGACACCTATCGCGGCATGCGACTTCTCGGCGAAAAACTCGCGGCACAGGGTATGGCAGCTTTTCGTTTCGAGTACGCGGGAGTCGGCGACTCGGCCGGCGCCGAAGACGATCCTGACGCTCTCACCCTCTGGCTGAAGAGCATCGTCAGCGCTGTGGACTATGTCCGACGAGCGGGCGCGGAATCCGTCAGTATCGTCGGACTGAGAGTTGGGGCCCTCCTGGCAGCGTCGGCATTGCAGGAGTGCGGAGCCGTCAACTCGATAGTCCTGTGGGACCCAATTCTGACCGGCCGCAACTACCTCAGGGAACAACGTGCGTTCTATGCGATCAGCGTCGGAGAGGACGATCCCGCCGACTCACGTGTGTCGATCATGGGTGGCGTGCTGGCACCCGAATGCGCCGACCAACTGTCACGTCTCCGCATCACCGGACCATTTCTCGGACGTCCACGCACCCTTCTGGCCGTGAAGTCTTCGGTACTGGACAGCAGGGCTGTCGCCGGGCTCGCAGCAACTCTTGATCCCGAGATGATGATCTTGGAGAACCACGACGCGTTCACGTCGCCTCCCAGTTTCTACGTCGACATCCCCTACACACACATCAGCGAAATCGCACAGTGGTTGGATCGCCACGCGCCCACGAGTTCCTCCGCGTTCACTCCCGCGATCACCACCACAGCTCGCGTCGCGATCACCGAAGTCGGCGAGGAGGTGTTCGAGACGTTGGAACGATTCGGTGCTCAGGAGCTCTTCGCGATCCGCACGCATCCCGCAACTTCTCCCGAATCCGAGGCAGGCAACATATCGACCACCGATGCGCCTCCCGAGCGCGGACTACTGTTCTTCACTACGGCAATCGAGCATCGAGTCGGGCCTGGCCGCTCGTGGGTGACCATCGCTCGTGAGGCCGCGGCTCTCTCGGTCACGAGTCTCCGATTCGACCGACGAGGGGTCGGCGACTCGGGTCCGATCGACGCCGACAATCCGACGTCGGTCTATTCACACGCGGCAGACGAGGACGCACGCACTGCCGTTGCCGCACTCGGCGCAGATCCGAGAAACCTCGTGATGACCGGATTGTGTTCTGGGGCATGGACCTCAGCGTCCATGGCGCTCGAGATGGGTGCGAGATCGACAATACTCGTGAACATGATTCTGTGGTCGGTGAGGCGCAAGAAGTCCCTGATGGATGCTGTCTTGCCGGAGGCTCCTCGAATCGATCCAGGTGCCGAAACCACGAAACTTCCCCTCCGCGGACGGGTGAAAGGCGTACTGCAGTCCCGTCTCCCCTATTCAGCGTGGAAGCTACTGGGAATCAGAGGAATCACGCAGGTTCCTGAGGTAATGCTGGAGGCACTCTGCAAGCGTGGGGTGGATACCACCGTCATCCTCTCCCCCGCGGACGCCGCATGGTTCAATCAGCAACGCGGACCCGAAGGCGTTGCCCGGATGACTCACCGAGGACAAACGTTCGACGCGATCATGCCACCGGTCGGCGATCACCCGTCCTACCATCGTGACCTCCGAAATATCGTGCAAACAAAGACGATTTCTTCGATAGCGAAAGCATTCGGAATTGCGACGGCTCCCCGGGCACACACGGCGAATGCGAACCGGTTCATCGCGTGAACACATCATTCATGATTGTTGCTGCAATCTTCGCAGTACCCATCGTCGTTGCGATCTACCAGCGACCACAACGCGGCTTGCTGCTTGTTGCACTGTTCGCTCCGCTCCACGGTCTGTTGGCGATCATTCCCGGCGGGACATCGATGGCCGGTTGGAAGGAGGGGTTGCTCCTGCTCACGTTTGGATGCACCTTCGTCAGCCCCAATCGCCTTCGGGTAGAGCGCCCCTCGATGCCTTGGTGGCCTGCTGCCGCAGCCTGGGTAGCATTCGGTTCCGCGTCAGCACTGCTTCTGTCCGGTATCGCCGGGGTGACATCGATAAAGATCACCTACTTCTACATCTTGATACCCGTCATTCTCTGGCGCGCACCGTTCTCGCGGGACGACCGAGATCATCTCGTGTCCGTCTTGATGGGCATGGGGATATTGACAGCAGTCATCGGACTCCTTCAGCAAGCAGTAGGGCCTGCATACCTGGTGGATCTCGGGTACAGCTACACCGAGCAGATTCGAATCACCGGCTCGATCTTGCGAAGCTTCAGCACTTTCACCGGTCCGTTTGCGTTCGGCCTCTTCGTGATGCTGAGTTTGATCGTCGGCATTTCGGTCGCTCTCGCAGATCCGAAAAGGCTGCGCAACATTATCTTTCTGGCCGCAACTCCGATCATGGTCGTAGGCATGGGAGTCTCGATTGTGCGGGCCAGCTACATCGGGTTGGCTGTCGGGCTTCTCTGGATCGCCGTATACAAGTATCGGTCTATCTTGATGTTGTTCGGCGCGGCTGCCGCTGCCGTTCCCTTTGTACTTCTGTTGGCACCACCATCAATCGTCAAACCACTGTTCTCGTCGTACAGTCTCGAAGAACGCGGTAGCGGATGGTCGTCGACAATCAGCTCGCTGTTCGTGCATCCGCTCGGGCAAGGTTTGGGCGCAACAGGATCCGCGGCAGCAAAGGCTGCGGAAGCAGCGCAACCGATGCTCAACACGATGACGATCAAGGCCGCGACAACACTTGGGCTGATCCCCTATCAGCCCGACAACTACTACATGAAAGTCGCGGTCGAGCTCGGACCGATCGGTTTGTGGATTTTTGTCCTGGTCCTCATATCTTCCGGAGTGTCCGCGCTGAGGGCATCGCGGTTGCTTCCTGGCTCGGACGGCGCTTTGGCTCTCGGTGTCAGCGCCTCGATCGTCGCGGCCGCGGTCGCTTCTGTCGTCTCGACATATTTCGAGATATTTCCCCTCGACCTCTACTTTTGGCTACTGATTGGAACCGTGGGATGCGCACTGACTCAACACCACTCGGAGAAAGAAGCGATATCCGGTCACGAATCACCCTCGGAGCCATGGCACTCCGACCTGGTGGGGGCGGCGTCCAAACCTATGCACGCGAACTACTCCGAGAACTCTCCCCACTGATCAGCGAATCGACGAACCTCAGCGCAACAGTGCAAATCGACGCTGTCGATGAGATTCCAACCGGAGTGCGCGCCGTGACGCGCCCTGTCGCCTCCGGAGCACGCAGAGCAGCGTGGGCGATGGTGCCGGTCGCGGGCAGCGACTTGTTCCACAGCCTCGACGTCGACCTCCCGATCGGGCAAGGCGGCCTGAAGATCTCGACGTTTCACGACATGTCGGTATTCGACGTTCCGTGGGCCTTCAGTCGATATCGAGCAGCTGGCGAACGCCGACTCCTGTCCGCAGCGCTACGCAAGGCCGACGTCGTCATTGCAGTATCGGACTTCACCGCCGAACGAATATTCGCACTGAGCGGTCGGCATGCCGTTGTCACGCCGCTGGCACCCGCATCCTGGGCCACGATCCCCACCGAAGCTGCAGTGACCGAAGTTCGGCGGCGATTGAAACTACCGGAGCGATTCGTGCTGCAGGTCGGAACGATCGAACCTCGAAAAGATGTCGCTCTGGTCGCCGAAGCGTGCACGGAGCTGTCGATTCCTTTTCTGCTGGCGGGCTCCGGCTCGACGGGCCCCGACGCGCCCCGTTCCGCCCGAGGATTGGGTTACGTCGCGACAGAAGACCTTCCGGCACTCTATTCCGCCGCAACTGCTGTCGCTTACTCCTCCCACTACGAGGGGTTCGGTCTGCCGCCACTCGAAGCCATGGCGTGCGGCGCGGCAGTGGTTGCGAGTGCGGTCGGAGCACTGACCGAATTCGCCGACAACGCCGCCGTGCTTGTCCGCAAGCACGACAAGGCTTCCTGGTTGGCCGCTCTTCGCTCAGTCGTCCTGGACGACGATGTCAACACCGCACTCCGTATATCTGCGCCACGTGTCGCGGCCCGATCGACGTGGACCCGAACAGCCGAATACACGGTTGACGCGTACCGCATTGCAGGGCTGAGCGTGTGAGTTGCTCATGACGAATCGCAATTCGACGGGCACCGAGCCCGTATCGCCGCGAGAGTTCGCCGAATTGCGCCAGGCCGCTATCGACAAGTTCGAGAAGGAACGTCGCGAGCGAGAGACGAAAATCCACGGGCCGGCCGCTCCGGATTTGACTGCGAACGATGCACGCCGAAGCACTGCGATCATGCTCGGAAGCCGGATCGCAGTGGCAGCGATGGGGTGGACCGGCTCGGTTCTGATCGCGCGTTCGATCAGCCCTGACGAATTCGGTCAGTTCTCCCTCATCTTCGGATTGCTCGGATTGTTGTCCGTCGTCACCGATCTCGGCGTCGGCCGAGTGGTGCTCGCGAAGTTGGTCGAGTGCAATCCGTGGGAAGTTTCGCTGGTCACCACCGCGTTCATATCCCTACGGGTCGCCCTTGGTCTTTTCGGATACATCGTCGCGGTGGGTTATGTCTGGATTCTCCGCTACCCCGCAGAAGTGGTCGAAGCAACGGCGGTCGCTGGTTTGGTCGTTGTCGTTGCCACTCCCAGCCATGCACTTTCCGTCATGTACCAGAGCCGCCTGCGCATGACGTATGTCGCAATCGCCGAGGGCGTCGGGCAACTCGCCCAGCTTGTCGCGACCATCGTCGCGGTTTTGTGGCAGCCGATCCTCCTCGTTCTCGTCATCCCTGCGGTCATCAACGAAGTGGTCGCGGCCGTCGTGAAAGTGCGCGGTGTCCGAAAGGGCGTCGCCGGGCCAAGGCCGTCGTCACGAGCGCAGTTTCGTAGGTGGCGGGAAATGCTGATCGAAGCAATCCCTTTGAGCATCGGCTTCGCTTTGGTCACGCTTCTGTCCAAAGTGGATGTGCTGCTCTTGGGCAAGCTCGATACTTTCGATTCGGTCGGCTTGTACACCATCGGGTACAAATTCGCGGACCTTCTGCAAATCGTCGCAATCACCGTAGTCACCCCGGTAACAACACTTCTCGTGTCATATTGGCCCGACAGCGTGGGAGTGTTCCGCGAACGAAGCCGCGAAACATTCATCGTCCTGACAGTTCTCGGGAGCGCATCGATCGCCGCGTTCTGGCCTGCTGCCACCGGAGTGCTCACCTTTCTGTACGGAGAGCGGTTCGCAATTGCAGGGACCTCGACGCGACTGTTGGTGCTTGGCGCATGCTTCTCGATGCTCACCCAGTTGGGGTTGATGATCCTGGTTGCGAGCGGCCGGCATCGAATATATCCGTGGATTGCATTGGGCGGCTTACTCTTCAATATCGTGGTCAACATCGTGTTGATTCCTCGAATGTCATTCAACGGAGCGGCAGTTGCGACCGTATCGACCGAACTGCTTCTTTTCGTTGCAATTTGGATTGTAGTGCGGCAAAGTCTGCCGGTTCACAGAATGTTTCCGATGCTCCCGCTCGGAGCGGCCGTCGCCCTCTGCGCGGTGGTCACAGTGGCAGGAACGATCTGCGTCGAAAGGTTGAGCGTGCCATGGCCAGTCGTTTCGGTTCTCGCTCCACTTGGGACAGTCGGAATCTATGCACTTGTATCGCTCGCGGGCGGGAAGTCGCCACTCGCAATGGTAAAACCCGACAGGGAAGTAAAATGACACGAACGATCATTTTCGTCAGCCACACTGGAGAGATCTCCGGCGCCGAACTGGTCATGCTCCAACTGATGCGTTTGGCACACGAGCAGGGTTTCACGGTAACGTTGGCTTGTCCGGAAGGGCCGCTGAGGGATCGCGCACGCGCGTCAGTCGACTTCGAAACGGTCACGCTACCAACCCTGTCGCTCAGAGGCGAAGGGGGTCTGGCACGCGTCCTGGCGATTCTCGAAGTTGCAAAGAATTGGCGAATTGCCGGGCGCATCATTGCGTCTCGGGCTCAGTCGGCCAGCTCGACCGTGATAGTCAACTCACTGTTCGCATTGCCGGTGATCAGGCTCGGCCGCGTACCGCAACGTGCAACGTGGCTTGTCCACGACACTCTCTCGAGCACAAAACAACGAATCGTCGTACGGATTGCAAAACCCGGGATCCGACGAGCAGTCGCCGTCTCCGGACCGACCTCGCTTCCTGTTCTTTCGCTGGGAATTCCCACCTCGGTGTCACGACTTGGTGTTGTAGTTCCCCCTGAGGTAACGGAAGTTCGATCACCGGCACGCCGAGTTGTCGGAATCATCGGGTCACTGACGCCGTGGAAAGGCCACTTGGTGTTGATGGATGCCATCGCCCGCACAGTAGACGTCCAACTCGAAATCGCCGGACTTCCGTTCCCGGGCGATGAAATGTACGCACAAGTACTACGTGAACGCGCACAGCAGTCGGATCTGGCGGGTCGCGTCACATTTCTCGGATATGTCGATTCACTGGCAACTATCAAACGATGGGACATCGCGATTTCTGCGAGCATCTCTCCCGAAGCCGGCCCACTCGTGGCACTCGAAGCAATGAGCATCGGAGTGCCAGTCGTCGGAACAGATCTCGGCGGCACCAGTGAGCTACTGGGGGACGGCGCCGGATCGCTCGTCGAGCCATCTGATTCAGTAGAACTCGCAGCCGAGATAACGAGACTGTTGGAGGACGGGAGTGCACGATCCGAATTGTCACGCATCGGCCGGCGGAAGGTAGAGGACCGATATGACATCCAGAAGAATCTTCCGGCTCTGCTGAAGGAGCTCATCGATGGCTAAGGCACGTCGAGTCGCCGCAGTCGCAGTGGTCTTGTTGATTGTCGGATTGGTAGTCCATTCTTCGATTACCGCAACGGGCGAACCTTGCGCAGTTCAACCTTCGTCAGACAATACTGGCATCGCACTTGGTTCCGGCTATACCGCAATGAGTGACGCCGAAACGGATCGAACGGTGGAAGCTATTCGATCATCGGGTTCGCACTGGGTCAGATTCGACATCGACTGGTCCGCCATCGAAAGTACCGAGGGCGCCTTCGACTGGTCCGGAACCGATCGCCTCGTGGACATCGCGAAATCTTCCGGACTCGAGATTCTGGGTCTCATCACCTACACGCCTGCCTGGGCAAGAGATCCGGCAGCGACGAGTCCTGACACGCATACCCGTCCGGCCGACCCGGACGAGTTCGGTAGGTTCGCGGCGCTTGCCGCTGCCCGCTACTCGAATTCCATTTCGTCATGGGAGATCTGGAACGAGCCCAATCTCCAAACATTCTTCAATCCGACGCCGGATCCTGAGTATTACTCGAAGCTGCTCGCCGCATCGAGCGTAGCAATCGAGGCAGTGCAACCGGGCGCAACAATTGTCTCCGGTGGCTTGTCCCCCGCAACTGACAACGGCACTGACATAAGCCCCACGACGTTCCTCGCGAACATCTACGAATATGGAGCTGGACAACACTTCGACGTTGTCGGAATGCATCCGTACACCTACCCGGCACTGCCCTCGGACCCGTTGACTCGAAACTGGAACTCTTTCTATCGAATGCGGCTGATGCACGACACAATGGTTGCAAACGGCGACTCGACCAAATCTATTTGGGCGACCGAATTCGGGGCACCAACAGGAACTGGTCTCGACGCTGTGACCGAGTCGATGCAAGCCGAGATACTGCGTGACGGATTCAACGAAGCACGTAGCCTCGGGTTCGTTCAGAAGGTCTTCGTTTACAGTCTCCAGGACCGCGGCTCCGATCCCGGTGATCGCGAACAAAACTTTGGCCTTCTGAATCTCGACTTCGAACCGAAGCCCGCTATGGCCGTGTTGCAAGATGCAAACGAAACTGGAGGATGCCTCTGAACTATTGATCATTTTCGACCACAGTCACCGAGAAAATCGGACAATACCAACCGGCGCATTTCGCAGTAGCACCCAACCGGACGGAAGTACTGCAGAACCGACTTCGAGACTGGTGCCAAGTGACCCAATTCATGCAATTCTTTGATTTGTCGGATTGGTCATCTAGTTCGGCTTCCAACTTGTCTGTCCCGCACCGGTTTCGAGTCACTGTGGAAAGAAGGTGGTCGACGTGAGTCGACTTCGATTGTCCCTCGCCTGCGCCCTGTTGACTGTCGGGTCATTGAGCGCGTGTACACCGAGTCCAGTTCCAACAACAACCCCAACCCCGAACTCGACGTGCAGTTCCGTTGGTTTAGGGATCGCCGCGGGCGCACCACTCAACGGCCTCTCTCAGAATGATCTCGATGCAGAACTGACCGCAATGAAGAATGCCGGCGCGACCTGGCTCAGGTTCGACGTCGATTGGTCCGCCGTCGAACCAACCAAGGGCCAACAGAATTGGAGCGCAACCGACCGCGTCGTCGATCGAGCACGTCTCCAAGGATTGAGCGTCTTGGGAATCATTACGTACACGCCGGCTTGGGCTCGCGTCGCCGGGGTCAACGATACCCACGGGTATCCATCCGATCCGGCCGCGTTTGCCAAGTTTGCACAACAAGCAGCACAACGGTACTCGACCAGAATCAGCACTTGGGAGATTTGGAACGAACCGAACCTGACACAATTCTTCCGCCCCAAGCCGAATGTGAACACCTACACTGCACTCCTGAAAGCCGCATCTGAAAGTATCCGTGCGGTACAACCGGGTGCAAAGATTCTCAACGGCGGTTTGGCACCGGCCGTCGACAACGGATCCGACATCTCACCGGTCACATATCTCAAGGGTATGTACGCGGCAGGAGCAAAGTCTTCATTCGATGTCTTTTCGATCCATCCGTACAGTTGGCCTGCGCTACCTTCGGATTCGTCCACCCAGAATTGGAACACTTTCTACAGGATCCGACTGATGCGAGAATCGATGGTGCAGAACGGGGACAGCGGAAAGAAAGTCTGGGCAACCGAATTCGGAGCTCCGACAGGTACAGGCCCGACCGCCGTCAGCCCGCAATTACAGGCCAACATCATCTCGGATGGATTCGCGCAAGCAAAGGTGCTCGGTTACATCGAGCGCATTTTCATCTACAGCATGCGTGATCGCGGAACCAACACTTCGGATATCGAACAGAACTTCGGTCTGGTCACGATCAATTACACTCCGAAACCCGCACTCGCAGCGGTGAAACAGGCAGTTGGAGGGTGCAGCACACCCAAGATCTAGTGAAAGCCCGGTCCTTCAGGATTCCGACTGTCCGTCTGCTGAATCCGAACGTATAAGGCTCACGCGAGTTCTTTGCCTCCTCTTTCGAATTTCCGCTATATCTTTGGAGGTCAACATAATTCGTTCGGTCGAGGCTTCGGAGTCGATGCTGTCGGCTTCCCCGGACGCCTTGACACCAATTGCATCATTGCTGGTCGACTCCGCTCCGGAAATTTCCACTGCGGACGCCTCGACTCCGGCGCCCTCGACATCAACAGCCTGCACGATCTGCGGCTCTTCGAGCTCGACCCCTGCGCTCGGCTTGGGCGTAGTCTTCGGCAGGTTCTTCTTCGCAATACTGACCGTTTTCGCATCCACCAGGCTGGCGCGATCTCTCCTCGAATCCAGGGCGGAAGTATCCATTCCGTAGGGCACGGCAACGGAAGGCTCGTTCAGCCGCGGCGCACCGGACTTCACCCAGGCGCTGTCGGACGGGGTCTGTGAGTTCGTGGCCGAGTTGGTCGGCTCGGCCGTCAGTTTCACTGAACTTGCGGGCCTGCGTCTGCGACGCAGCACCGCGAGGGTAAGTACGTCGAGGAGAGGCTCGGGAGCAGACGGACCCACGAGTACCAGTGTTCGCGCAACATCGACTTCGGCCAAAGCCCTGAGGCATTCGACGATCTCCCGTTGGTTGGCGTGCTGTGCGGAGACAACAACCAGGGCAAACCCGGTTCCATTGGAGTCAAATCGGCTCCACCAGTCCGACTTCAGCGAATATCGGGAGACCCCGGATCGCACGTGCGCAGGAACATCCCATGATGTCGAGGGGACGCCGTCACCCGAAAGCACCAGGACATGATCACCGAGACTTGCACGCTGGCATATCGTCAGCGCGAGGTTCGGTGGAAACTCAGCGGCTTCGGAGTGCTGCAGGAGTAGTGAGGCTCCGTATTTCCGGGCCGTTCGACGTGCCCACGCGTCGGTCACTCGCGAACTGAATCGACCCCGGCAGGCAGAGAGGATTTCGGCAGCGAGAATGAGGACCACCAAGAACGCAACCGCCGACTCGACGAGCGGCTTCGGTGCAACCGGCAGACCCGTTCCCGCGGGGGCGGAAAGCAACTGCAGTCGGTCGGAACCGGATACGGTCGATCTCAACTGGCGCAACTGCTCCAGCCTCGCGTCGAGATCCGCCTTGATAGTCGGATCGTCGGCGGGCGTCTCGTATTCGTCCAAGCTTTCTCGCCGCGCTGCGTCCAAGTCCCCGTTCAATCGAGCGATGTCGTCGGTGAGAACTCGGGTACGACGATCCAGCGTGTCTGCATTGCGTCGCGCCTGCGCGTCGCTCAAGGTGGCGACGACTATTCGTGCCAGCGCGTCCGCGTCAGCCTGACTGAAGGCAGTCGCCTTGACGAATACCAATGCCGGAGAAGTACCCGGCGTCACCGAGATGTGGCTCGAGACATCCGCTGTCGTCCACCCGTTATTCAACTGGCCGTGGATGGCGGCAACCACATCGCTATCGGTGGCCAGTGCGACATAGGGGGCAACCAACTGGCCGAGGTTCGCGTCCGTCACGACGATTTGAGAGGCAGACTGAACCTCCGCGACGATGTCGGATTGATACACCGGTGTCGCGCTTCCCCGCACAGCGTAGACAATCCCACCGACGAGCAATGCGATGACAAGAGCGGGGAAGAACACTCTTGCAAGGTTTCGTGCATGCCTCACCAGGTCGAAAGTGGGCGGAACGCCGAGTTCGCGACGTATCGCCGCATCCCTGGTACTCGAATCTGCCATCTTGAGTACCCCCGACTGGATCGCGCGTTGAAGCGTAGCTGAAAGAAACCAAAAGTTTGCCGAACGCACACAAACATACCTGACGGCTGATGTCAGCTACCAAGTAGCCATCGCGGTCGCGACCACATCTGCCAGTACTCGACGATTTCGGCTCCGCTCGCGTCGTACAGAGCATTGCCGGCAGCGCTGGCGAGACCACATACGGCGCCGTCGCCGACAGCCTCGAATGCGGCTGCCGACACTTGCCGAAGGACCCGCAACCCATGTCCACGCCGCTGTCCTTGCGCCCTGGTGCCGGCCGCCCACACAGTGCTGATGGGCTTACCGAAGGACAGCATCGCTGCGGTCTGCAGCGTGTCGAGTTCGAACAGGCCGACGACTGAACGCTCACTTGGTCGGTCGGGGGCCGCCTCCGGATACACCAGAGTCGCAGATTCGCGATCGATACCGAAAACATCCTCCGCAAGTTGTCGTGCTGAACGCAGGTCGCCATCTTCCAGGATCCGCACCGCGGCATCCGGCGCTGACGGAGAATTCGGTAGCGCGCAGCGAACTCGAACCTACGCACACCCACCCTGCGTCCGCGAGGACGGTCGCGGCATCCAGACCCGCCCCGGCGAGCATGACAACGGTGCGCAGTCGCTCTGCGAGCACTCGTTCCACAACGGCGACCGTGTTTTTCCGCACATCACCCCCATGGACCAATGCAAGGTTGTAGCTGGGATCGGGTGCACCCGTGAGAGCGATCCACCAACCGTCGTCAGCGAGATACACACCGGTCTCAGGTACGAGTCCAGACATGTTCTGCCCATAGGCATCCCGTAAGGCGGTCAACCCCGCCACCGTCCGAAGTGGTTGCCATCCGATCATCGTCGTCTCCTGGGTCCAGGTATTGTGGGGCCATCAAACAGATCAAATCGGCCTTGAAGATTGCGGGCATACCTCTATCACTCCTCGCCCTTGGTGCGGCAGCGGGTTGGCCCGTCTTCGTCTCACCCAAGATCGATGCACCACGAAGTGCTGACGCTATCGTTGTCCTCGGCGGAGCACACGACGGACGCGAGGAGGTCGGAATCCAACTGATGAAAGACGGTTACGCACCACGCCTGATCTTCTCGAATCCTTACGGCGACAACGACAAGAAGATGCGGTCGATCTGCGAGGGTACGTTCGACTTCCCTGTCGACTGTTTCGTCCCCTCACCGTCCACCACCGAGGGCGAGGGGTTCGAAATCGAGAGAATGGCCAATGCCAACGGATGGAAGACTGTCATCGTCGTGACGTTCGTTCCTCATATCTCGCGGGCGCGGCACATCATTTCGCAGTGTTATCAAGGAGAACTGGTCATGGTCGCAAGCCGTCCGGAACTCTCGATCGGGACGTGGGCATTCAACTACGTTTACCAAACTGCCGGCTACGTCAAGAATCTGTTCTCGCATTGTTGAGCTCGACAGCTGACAGGAGGGTGCCCGGCGCGGATATCCGCGCCGGCACCAACCGCGTAGTCAGTACGCTCCGTCGCTCCTGAGCACTGCGGATACGGTCTTGGTGATGATCGAGATATTCTGCGCCGCAGACCAATTCTCCACATACGACGAGTCGAGACGAACAGATTCTTCCCAGGAGAGATCACTGCGACCACTTACCTGCCAGAGGCCGGTGATGCCAGGCTTGACCAGCAGGCGCCGGGCAACCTCGTCGTCGTACATCTCGACCTCACGCCGCAACGGCGGCCGCGGACCGACAACGCTCATCTCGCCGCGAATGACGTTGAAGAACTGTGGTAGCTCGTCGATGCTCAATCGACGAAGGATCTTGCCGACGGACGTGATTCGTGGATCCTCCCGCATCTTGAACAACACGCCTCCCGCGCCTTCGTTGTCCCCCATCAGATCGACAACCTGCTGATCGGCGCCTTCCACCATGGTACGAAACTTCAACATAGGGAACGGTTTCCCGTTGAGGCCGATGCGTTCTGCCTTGTAGAACACCGGGCCTTTCGACGTGAACTTGACCGCAGCGGCGGCGGCGACCATGGCCGGCGCCACGAGGAGGATCATCAGCATCGAGAACACCGCGTCGAAAACAGCGGGCGCAAGCCGGTTGGCGCCCTGGTAGCGCGGTCGCGCAACATGAATCAACGGGAGTCCCGCCGCCGGGCGAAACATCAAGCGAGCCTTCGACACGTCGGCTACGACCGGTGAAACCACCATGTCGACGCCCTCGGCTTCGAGATCCCACATCAGCTTGCGTATGCCCACCTGCCCGAGGTCTTCGGTTCCGGTGACGATGACGGTGTCTGCGCCGCTTGCGCGCATCGCCTCGACCACCTCGAACTCGTTGCCCAATACCGGGACCGCTGCGCCGTCGACGACGATGTGATCGTCCAGCGCGGTCGCCCGACGCGGAATACACGCTCCCACAACGTCGTAGCCTGCCGAGGAGTCCCGCACGAAGGCTCGCGTAGTAGCAACGACGGACGCGTGTCCACCGACCAACAGCACCGAGTTGCGGCAATCCCCGCTCGCACGCTTCTTTCGAATGTCGCGTCGCCAGAGGTAGCGCCCGAGAAGCAGCGCAGCGAGCCCGACGGGCAGTGCGATCATGAGATAGCTACGCGCGATTCCTACGCCGAGAATGATCCCGGCCAGTGCGCCCACTCCGAAGACTTGGCCGGTAGCGAGCAGCACCTTCTCGTACTCGTCGCTGCCCTCGCCCAGCATCGACTGATGACGGCTGCGTCCGCGTGCGAGCGCGATCATCCACAGCCCTCCCAGCGCTGCAGACGCAATCACCTTGAGTGGTGTCAGCCACTCGATCGGATGCGGCCACATGCTGCCGATCTGTGCGAGCGCGATCACGAACAGAACCGTGATCGAATCGCTCACGGCAATCCGCTTCCGGTATGCCCGACGCCAGTCGGTGCCGACATGAGCGGAATCCTGCAATGCTGCCGACCGGCTCTCCACCTCAGCATGAACGCTCATTTGCCATCAGTCCTTCTAGTCATTCGAATGACTTCAGCGGGTCGAACGGATTCAGCGGATCGCTGATCGGTAGCCACTGCGAGCCTCCAGGTACGGCAACACCCCGCCGGTTGCCGTACCTCGCTGCTCGCAGTGCAGAAACGAACCGTCATCGGACCCCCCTACATAACTGCCGATCAAAGGCCACTTCGTGCGACAAAACGACCCAGTGTTGCTCATTTCGTACGTAAACATACCTTAGGTTTGTTTCAACTGCACTCACCGAATCCAGGCTATTTCCCGGTTGCCAGATGATTACCGGGCAATTACGTCAAAGTGGGCTAATCCTCCACGTTTTGGAAACGTCTTCCCTCACGAATCCGAATGTCGGCGATCAACATGTCCAGGGCGCCCAGGAGTGCAGTGTCGGCGCGTCGGCACTGTTCGATCAAAGCTTCCAGATCAGCTTCATCGGCGCTTTCGATCACACCGGCTTTGGCGGCCCTGCTCAGTACTTTTTCGGCGAGGAGCAACGGCGGTTGCGACCGAGCGATGCCGTCCATGGACGACGCGCGCGCCTTCTCGGCAGCCTTCAAAGCGTCCCACGCCCGCTCCTGCTCAGCGATGTCGACCACTCCGGAACTGACCAGGTGCGGGCTGCGGTGCACAAGTTTCGCGATCAGTGCGCCGGCCACGTCGTCCAATTCGAAAATGCCGTGAGATTGAGCGATCCGCGAGTGGAACAACACCTGGAGCAACAGATCGCCGAGTTCCTCACGGAGATCGCTCTCGTCGTCGCTTCGAATCGCGTCTAGTACCTCATAGGTCTCCTCGACGAGGTAAACCGACAGGCTCTCGTGCGTCTGGGTCGACTCCCAACCGCCGCGATTCCACAGCCGGTCCATGATCGACGCCGCTTCCACCAATCGATCGCCGTGAATGGGTTCGGCGCGAATCATCTTTACCCCAGCGGCAGACAACGCCTCGATCTTCGGCTCGGCGGTGTCCATCATCACAGTCACCGCGGCGCCGGGTGTCGTGGCAGGCAATGCGCCGCGTACCGAGTCGGGAACGTCCGGGTCGATATCGATCGCGCCGGACAGGAACGGGAGCGCCTCCAGCGGAAAGACATGCGGCCGCAGAGGATCGAGCAGTACGACGACGGGCGATTCGTTCACCGAGTGCTCACGCCTCGACCAGGACGGCACCGGCGGCGCGCCCGTCTATCGCCAAGATGAAGTCCGCGATGTACTGAAGTAGTTCGACGTCCCGCAGGCGATCCGAGCCGACTCCGCCGGTGCGAGGCAGCGGGAGTTGCACGAGCCCGGTCGTTGCCCGGTACTGCGCGCTCGGATAGATCCTCTTGAGCCTGATCTGTTTGGAATCGGGCAGTGACATCGGCGAGATCTTGAGCTGAGTTCCGGTGACGGCGACTTCCTCCAGTTGGTACTCGCGGCAGAGCAGTCGAAGCTTGGCCACCGAGATCAGCCGTCGAACCTCTTCGGGCAGTGGGCCGTAGCGATCGACCAGTTCTTCGACTACGGCAGCGATGCCGTCGGAATCAGTTGCCGCAGCGAGCTTGCGGTACCCCTCCAACCTGAGCCTGTCACTGGTGACATAGTCGGGCGGGATGTGCGCGTCCACCGGTAGGTCGATCCGGACTTCCTTCGTGCCCTCGTCCATGGTGATCGGTTTGCCGTCGGCTGCAGCCCGGAAGGCTTCGACCGCCTCGCCGACCAGCCTGACATACAGATCGAACCCGACGCCCGCGACGTGGCCGGACTGCTCTGCGCCCAGAACGTTTCCGGCTCCACGGATTTCGAGGTCCTTCATCGCGACTGCCATACCGGCGCCGAGGTCCGAATTCTGCGAAATCGTTGCCAGTCGGTCGTATGCCGTTTCCGTCAACGGCTTTTCGGCCGGGTACAGGAAGTATGCGTATCCACGTTCACGACTACGCCCGACGCGTCCGCGGAGCTGATGCAACTGCGAGAGGCCAAGCGAGTCCGCACGTTCGACGATCAGTGTGTTCGCGTTCGAGATGTCCAGACCGGTTTCGATGATCGTGGTACAGACCAACACGTCGAAGTCGCGTTCCCAGAAGCCCTGCACGGTCTTTTCGAGAGTGTCCTCGTTCATCTGACCGTGCGCGACGACGACGCGAGCCTCCGGGACGAGTTCACGGATCTTCTTGGCCGCCTTGTCGATCGAGCTGACACGGTTGTGTACGTAGAAGACCTGACCGTCGCGCAGAAGTTCACGCCGGATGGCCGCGGCAACCTGCTTGTCCGCATACGCGCCGACGTAAGTGAGGATCGGATGACGTTCTTCCGGCGGTGTGAGGATCGTGGACATCTCACGGATCCCGGCCATGCTCATCTCGAGAGTACGAGGAATCGGGGTAGCCGACATCGTCAAGACGTCGACGTGGGTGCGTAGTGCCTTGATGTGTTCCTTGTGCTCGACTCCGAATCGCTGTTCCTCGTCGACGATCACAAGCCCGAGGTCCTTCCAGCGAATACCGGTCTGCAGCAACCGGTGAGTACCGACGACGATGTCGATCTCGCCTTCGGCCATGCCGGCGATGATTTCCTTCGAGTCCTTGGCGTCGGTGAAACGGGACAGCCCTCGCACCTTCACCGGGAACGACGCCATTCGTTCGGTGAACGTCTGAAGATGTTGCTGTGCAAGCAGAGTCGTCGGGACCAGTACCGCCACCTGCTTGCCGTCCTGGACTGCCTTGAACGCGGCACGAACGGCGATCTCCGTCTTGCCGTACCCGACGTCACCGATCACCACCCGGTCCATCGGAACCGGCTTCTCCATGTCGGCCTTGACCTCACTGATGACGGTCAACTGGTCGATGGTCTCGGTGAAGGCGAACGCGTCTTCGAGTTCCTTCTGCCACGGCGTGTCCGGGCCGAATGCATGCCCCGGGGCCGCCTGACGCGCAGCGTAGAGTTGAACCAACTCACCCGCGATCTCACGAACCGCCTTGCGAGCCTTACGCTTGGTGTTCGCCCAGTCGGATCCACCGAGCTTGCTCAGCGCAGGCAACTCTCCACCGACATACCGGGAGAGTTGATCGAGCGATTCCATCGGGACGAACAGACGATCACCCGGGTGACCACGCTTGCTCGGCGCATACTCGATGACCAGGTATTCACGACGCGCCCCGCCGATGGTGCGTTCGACCATCTCGACGAACCGGCCGATACCGTGCTGATCGTGCACGACCATGTCCCCTGCAGACAGCGCGAGGGGATCGACCTGATTGCGGCGCTTGGCCGGCAAGCGCTTTCCGTCGCCGACCGCTGCAACGCGGTTGCCCGTCAGATCGGACTCGGTGACGATCACCATCCCCGGCGTCGAGTCGTCGCCGGCGAGTACCAGTCCGTCGTGCAGAGACCCGCGGAGCACCGCGACCTGTCCACGGGCAGGGGTCGCTCCGCCATCGAGCATCTTGGCGGGCACTTCGGCTTCACCGAGTCGCTCGACGACTCGGCTTGCGGTGCCGGCGCCTGCCACCACGATCGCCGCGCGACCGCCCGTGCTCACGTGCGCCCGGAGGCTGACGAACAGCTCGGCCAACAGGTCGTCGGAACCACGTACCTGCGGTGCCGCCTGAACCGGGATTTCCAGTTCTTCACCATTTCCCGACGCCAGCGGGCTGACCGTCCACCACGGACGGCCGGCAGCTTCGGCAGATTCGCGAACATGACGAAGCGACCGGTATGCGGAGGCACCGAGATCGACTCCCCCGCCGTTGAGGATCGACGTGTCGAGCGGTGCAGCGCCGCCGATCGACGCCGCCGTCCACGACGCTTCCAAGAATTCCTGGCCGGTGCGCACCAGATCGGTGGCGCGGGTGCGCACCTTCTCCGGATCGCACAGAAGGATGTGTGCCCCTACCGGAAGGACATCGGAAAGTAGTTGCAGTTCACCGGGTTTGAGAACCGGGAGCAGAGCTTCCATCCCCTCGACGGGGATGCCTGCCGAGATCTTGTCCAGCATCTCGACCAACGACGCGTCAGCCTGATTCTCAGCAGCGAGTGCCGCAGCTCGATCGCGAACATCAGCTGTCAGAATCAGCTCACGACACGGCGGCGCGATCACGGAATCGACGTCGACGTCCGGTAGCGAACGCTGATCGGCGACAGAGAAGTACCGAAGCTCCGATACCTCGTCACCCCAGAATTCGATACGTACCGGATGATCCGCCGTCGGCGAGAACAGGTCGAGAATGCCGCCGCGGACCGCGAACTCACCACGCTTTCCCACCATGTCGACACGGCTGTACGCCATCTCCACCAGACGAACCAGAACAGAATCGAAATCGATCTCGGTGCCGACGCGCAACGTGATCGGCTCGATCTCGCCAAGACCCGGCGCCATCGGCTGAACGAGAGAGCGCACCGTGGTCACGATCACCCGAAGAGGCGAGCCGTACGAGGCGTCGTCTGGTCTGGCGAGTCGGCGCAGTACCTCCACCCGTCGCCCGACGGTGTCCGCGCTCGGCGACAGTCGCTCGTGCGGCAATGTTTCCCACGACGGGAACTGCGCGACGCCTCCACCGAGCATCTCGGTGAGTTCTGACGTCAGATCGTCGGCTTCGCGACCGGTGGCCGTCACCAGCAGCACCGGAGTGCGCGCGGCAAGTGCAGCGGCGATGAATGGTCGAGCCGGCTTCGGCGCCACGATGTCCAGGGCAGGCGCACCGATCGAGTCGATCACTGGAGTGAACGCGGCGTCTGCGAGGGCGACCTCGGCGAGTCCAGCGAGCGCAGTCTGGGCAGAGGACAAGGAAGTCAACGAACGCACTCCTGAACAGTGATGACGGGTTGCGGACGCACAGCCCGAGCGCAAGATCTCCACCGAGGCAGAGTTGTGCGCCGGTTCGATTCTATCGGTGCGCGATCTCGCAGCGCAGTCCGATCCGTTCAGTTTCCCGTAACGCTCGGCTTCTTCGTCGTCCGCTTGGCCGGTGAAGATCGGGTGGCCGGGGCGCTCGGCGGTGCCACGGCCACGCTGGTGTGAGAGTTGAGCGCCCGAACCCGGCCGATTACCTTCGTTGCCTGGCTGGTTCTCCGTAGACGTACAGTCCTGCGACCGTTCGGCGCGAGGTGGAACCAGGAGTCTTCGGGCTCGAAGCCCTGCAGTTCGAGGGCAACGTATTGGGCGGAAGCATCCGTCGAGACGTCGACTACCCACTCTTCGTCGCCGACGTTGCGCGCCGTGGCGACAAGTCCGACCGACCGCTCGAGGGGCCGTGCCGGACTCCCCAGGAGGTGCACCACTTCGTCCACCATCTCGCCGTCTTCGTCTTCGAGCGTGACGGTGACGGCGTCGTATGTCCGCGCCCCGAACTGAAAGACGTGAGTGAGGTCGGTGAAACGGCCGACAAGGCTGTCCACGGACCAGGTCAGACTCGAGTGCGATTCCACCTTGACCGGTAGCGCGACGTCGACTGGGACGACACCTGACCGACTGTGCGCTCGAAACCTGATCTCGCCGACGACAGGTTCGGCAGTCTCGTTGATCGCGTCGAGCCTCAATCCGTCCATACCGTCGTCCGTGACGAGGAGCGCGATCGGTTTGGCGCTCCTACGGAGCACGAACCACGGAGCCTTGGGGCTGCCGCTCCAATCGAGGACCCCCCATCCCGGCCCGGGCTCCAGGTCTCGCAGTGCGAGTGTCAAGGCGCCGTCGCACCGAGAATCCGGGCGACGCCAATAGCCGAGCGTCGAGGCGAACGCCTCACATACGGCTGCTCGCCCCAGGTCGAGATAGCGTTCCGGGTCGGACCACCGGACTTCACGAGCGTCTTCGCCGAAAAGCGCGTGGACGTAGTGATCCCGAACATCCTCGAAATCCCACGACGATCCGTTGTCCCGCGGCACCGCGGCTTTCCATGCCGGGTGGTGCCCTGCGACGGCGAGCGAACCGAATTCGTTCTCGATCACGGCATTCGACGGTGGAATCGAAAATGCCAGTGATTCGGTCGCAAAACGTACTCGCGCGCTGAGCACGTCGGCCAGTGGACGACGATAGGCACCCACCCCGAAGTAGTGGGCGACCCCGCTTCCGACATGCGTTGCCAATTGCTCTCCCCCGCGAGGCGCCGAGGGCGACGACGTCACGTATTCGAGTTCAGGTGCCACCGCCGAGATCAGCTCCGGCAGTCTCGAATGAATGAGCGGGATGTGTTGATCGACCAAGCCCAGCATGGTCGGCTGCTGTTCGGTCTCGCTGCCGCCGCAGAAGACTGCCAAAGCGGGATTTCCACGCACTCTGTGCAAGAACGCGGTGACCTCTGCTGCAACGAGTTCGAAGAATTCGTCGGTGTCGGGCGGATCAAGAGTCGCCAACATCATGTCCTGCCACACGAGAATGCCCAGTCGCGCGCATTCCTCCCAGAAGTGGTCGCTCTCGTAGACCATCGTCCCTGGGATTCGAATCATGTTCAGGCCCGCCTCAGCCAGGCGTTCCAAGACACGAGTGGTGCCGGCGTCGTCTTGAAGCGAGATCGGGTCGGTCGGCACCCACACCGACCCACGGCAGTACACCCGGATGCCGTTGATATTCAAACGGAATCCACCATCGGATCTGTCGGCCTCCACCGTCCGGAAGCCCACTGAACCGAGATGCTCGGAGACTCCGACCGTTTCTATCGTCACCGGATACGTGCGAGGAGCGCCATGAGTGTGCGGCCACCACAACTGCGCGTCCGGCACTTCGACGACGCCGGACACCTCGAGGAATCCGTCCGGTCCGGCAATTACAGCCAATTGTCGCGAGTGTTCGCCAACGCGCACGGTCACGTACTCCAGCGAGGCCGGCAATCCGGTGAGCCGAGCGCTGACGGCAACGTGACCGGTTGTGCCGTCGACACTCGCGTGCTTGACAGCCGAGACTACGGCGGCAACTCCCTTGTCCAACAACCGGATACCCCGCCACGGTCCCACCGGTACCGGAACGCCACTGAATACGGGAGCCATACCGAGCATCGTGGTTCGGATCCACCGAAGACCCTGTTCACGGACCATCGACGAGCGCCAACGTCCTCGAGGACGCCTCGATCTCAGAATCGCGGACAGAGAATGAAAATGAATAGCGACCTGGACACGTTTACCAGCGCCGATTACGGCCGGAATGCTCACTTCCCCAGGCGTGAACATGGATTCAGTGGACGCGACATGGACACCGCCGATCCAGACATCGGCAAACGCCGTCACACCGTCGAACTGGAGCAGCCACGACCCCTCACCGGTCGTGGCCACGGTAGTCACGAACCACCAGTCCGATGATGAAACCGACGACGATGAAACCGACGACGATGCAACGGACTTCGTGCGTCCGGCGTCCGTGTGCGCCGCCTGTATCGCACCAACGACTGTCCCAGGCACAGACGCTGCGACCCACTCGGTCACGGTTTCGAGGGCATCCGGATCAGATATGGATCCGGGTTCGGTTGCAGCGCATCGCCATATCGCGCCGGCCAGCAGGTCTGCTGACGAACGAGGCACTGTTAGACCAACCTCAAGTGTCGATGCGAGTCGACGCCGACTGTGTCGGCAACGACTTCCATCGCTCTCTTCCACGACACGGCCATCTCGTCGAGTTGCTCACGCGGGTCCACCGCGCGGCCCCTGGAGGCACGCGCCATCTGAAACTGCACGCTCTTGGCCCCGGACGCCACTTTGCGGAAATCTGGCGCAGCTTCGCCTGTCCCGGAGAAACCTGCAGTGTCCAAAAACTCGCTGGCGTCGGCTGCCAGCTCCGCGCTGGCACCACACTGACGAAGTAGCCCGAAGGACCAGAGGTGAAAGGCATCCATACCCGCCCCCTGCACCCATTCGAGGTCGTCGATCACCCGGCGTCCCAGCTCTCGCACGGGATTACCCGCGGCTCGAACCGCTACGTTCCGCCGAGCCACTTCGGCGATGTTTCCGGCGTTGGTCGCGTGAACCGGATTCAACCTGATCTGTTCGACGTACGGCACGAACGAAGGAAGTGAGGAACGATCGAGATCGAAGACACCGGAGAAATCGTCGCCTCGCAGCAAGTAGTACCCGCTGTTGTGGAAGTATTCGAGCTCGCCGGCAACGCGATCGATCCGATTGGGCACGATCGTGGTCTTGGTGTGCCCCTCGTGATAACTCGTTCCGAGAGTGTCGGGAAGCCAGTATCCGTCGACTTCAACCGTCGACAGCATCCCAACCGCGAGGTTGTCCTCGACATGGATCAGCGGGGCCCGCCAGACGTTCATCTCGGCGACTTCGATTCCGTACAGCGCGTAGATGTCCTCGGCCTTGAGCTTGAGGAACGTCCACTGAGTCCCGTCGAACCGCGATGAGAAGGCACATGCCAGCGCCGGGACGGGGTCCAATCCCAGCGAATGCAACACTTCGATCCACAGATCCGTATAGCAGTTGGTCTGCGCCCACACCCGGTCGTCCTGGTGCAACGAATGGGGTTGGTAGCGATCAGGTGAAATGTCGATGAGCCGGGACATCAGATGCCCATTCGTTCGCGTACGGAGGTTGGCCACGCAGCCACATCAAGACCATGAGTCCGCAACAAGGACAACGCGATTCGCTCCATCCCGAAGCCGACGCACGAGCTGTGCGCCACCTCCCCCTCCGCCGTTCGGATGTCGAAGTTGACACCGAAATGGTCGAGATGGTTGTTCGAGGACACGATCGCCGTGCCCTCGTCGAGATCTCCGTAGAGCCGAACCGTCAGTTCCGTCTTGAGATTCTCTTCACGCTGGTTGGCTGCAAGCATCTTTCCGGCGCGTCCGAAGAAAGGATCATTGGCAATCACCGGGGTGGCGTCGAGTTCGAGCCGGCCGAGCACCTCGAGCCCCCGCTCGATCCAGTGCTCGCGATGCGCTCGCGCTGCCGCGGCGTCACCGATCGTCACGAACTCGTGCATCCGAAACGCTTGCATGCGAGCCGGATCGATCGCCGGTTCGTGCCGGAAGCAAAAACCGTAGATGTCCAGCAGCACCCCGCCTTCGGGGAGAACTCCGGTGTATCGCGCATAGGCAGGATGGCACGCTGCGGAGACGAGCATGGTCTCGGTCGGCTCGAGGTGGCGATCCCACGATTGTCCGTCGGCGCGATCGGCCAGCAGTCGCGCGTGATCGCGATTGGAACCAGCGAAGGTGTTGATGGCGCCGGTGAGGTTGGGAAACGAAGCGATGTAGTCGGTGCGCTCGAAACTGCTACGAGGGAACACCGGCGGGAACCGCAGCCGAGTCGCGGCGTCGCCTGGCCCCGCTGCAACCACCACTCGGTCGATACCGTCGACGATGTCCTCGAACACGCCGGAACGCCCGTAGAGTCCCGGTACCTCTGTCTCGACGAGTAGTCCTTCGACGAGCAGTTCGCGTTGAAATGCAGCCCGAGCCCGATCCAGATCGGTCTCGCCTGTCACAGTCTCGGTTGTCACATTCTCCGTCGTCATAGCGTTCCCCGGTATCCGATAGCCATGTGCGCTGAACCTGCCATGATTCGATCGTTGTTCACCATCACCGCTGCGCCGTGCGCGTCACGAAGGTGCCGACCGAGTGAAAATTCGGTGTCCTCGCGATATCCCGAGATGCCACAGATCAGCATTGTCTGCCCCACGATTTCCACCACCGCGGTGGAGGCTGTGACTTTCAGGTTGTTCATCGCGAGCGAAAAGCCCACCGCTCCCGTCGCCTCGAAATCGGCGGCGCCTTCCGCAGCGTGAACTGCGCGGTCGTACCTGCGTGCAGAGGCGTCGACAAGATCGGCGAATTGTTGTGCCGAAGCAGCAACTTCGGCGAGCCGCAGCGCTCCGGGGGAAGTGACTCCGGGCTGCTTGCGGGCGGCGGCACGCACGTACTTGCGTGCCTTCTCGACTGCAGCGTCGGCAATTCCCAACCACACCGAACTCCAGACGACGTGCGAGACCGGAAGCATCGTATGGGTGGAGATATCGGAATACGGTACGTCGGCGACCATCTCGGGCGTCGAGGTGGCCCGAAGGATGTAACCAAGACTGCAAGTTCCCCTGAGTCCCAGCGTGTTCCACTCGGTGGTGCGTTCGAGCGTCAGGTCTGGGGTACGACACACAACGAGAACCTGATCGTTCGGCTGACTCTCCGGGGTTCGCCGAGCCGTCACGACTATCGCGTCGGAGTGTTCGCCGTACGAAATGACAGGCGCGTTCTTGATCAACAGCAGATGACCGCCCAAGTCTTCGACCGCGCAGTAACTCCGGCTGACGTCACCACCGATTCCCAGCTCAGTGGTTGCCGATGCCAACAGCAGTTGCTTGTCGACCGTTTCTTCGACAAACCCGCGTAGCGCTTCGGTGTTGCCGTGCTTGACCAACGAGTAGATCTGCGTCTGATGCATCGCGAAGATCATTCCGCTTGCTGCACAGCGTGTTCCGATCACACGGGCGATCTGCGACACTTCCTGCAGCGAGAGTCCTTCGCCGCCTAGTTCCCTCGGCACAGCTACCGACAGCAGCCGTTCGCTTCGCATGGCGTCGACAGTTTCACGCGGAAACCTTGCCTCGGCATCGACTTCGTCGGCCCACACCGCTGCAACTTCGTCGGCCAACCGTGTGGCCCGCTCGAGGGCTGTCCCGGTGGCGCACTGCGATTGCGGAGCGTTCATGCAGCACCCAACTCCGTCAACGCACCCTCGATCGCCTTGACGCTTGCGAAGGTACTCTTCCGCAACAACTCGTCAGGAAACTCGATGTCGAACGAATCCTCCAGCGCCAACATGACATTCACGCTCGCGTGCGACGTCAAACCCAACTCGTAGAGATCGGCCTCTCCATCGATCGTGCTCACGTCGACTGCCAGTCGACCATGCTCGACGAGCACTTTCCGAATTGCCTGATCAATCATCAGCGATGTCGTCCTTCTTTTCGATGCGAGCGCCCGAGCGTGTTGCGATCACCATTGCGATGGCCACGTCCGCTTCGTGCGAGATAGATACTTGAAAATCGTGCAGATCCTGGGCCCGCGCGAGTTCCGCGGCATTACCGGACAGCGTCACCCCACAGCCACCCCACTCGGCCCGAGTGATTTCGATGGAATTCCACGGAACGGGGACATCACCGGGCCGCAGTACCTTCACAACAGCCTCTTTAGCGGCGAAGCGTGCAGCCAATCGTTGATCCCGTGCCGGCCCGGCGCACGTCTGCAATTCGTGCGGGGTGAAGGTCCGATCGAGATACCTCCGCCCGAAGAGTTCGATACTTCGAGTGACATCCACGACGTTCACTACGTCACAGCCGATCCGCGGGCCGATATCGAGCATCGGCGTCGGCGCAGTGTCACCCATCTGTTGACTCCCCATCTGGGGTCGTACACGCCGGGCAGCCCCCTATGCTGCCCGGTGCGCCGACGCCGTCACCCTGCCCTGACAAACCTTCATTCTCAGCAATTCTTCAGCTACCGGTAGAACATACCGCAATCCGAAGATGATGGGCAAGATCAGACTTCCAGATTCCCATCAACACTATAAACATACTCTTAGTTTGTTTCGAATGCAGAACAAAGAGAACAATGTCGCTACCAGGACATTTGCAGCAAACTGGCCAAAGGAGCAGTGCGGAGAGTCAGTGATTTCAGTGATCGCTGGCAAGGCGGCGGGCCGCGAATTGCCTGAAGTACTCCACTTTCGATTCCGGGACCACGATCGGAAGTATCAGGTTCCACGATGCCTTCATGGAGTCCGAAAGCTCACGAACGGTCCCGGTCGCGGCTGCCATCAGCCGAACTCCGGACGCCACTTCCAACAGGAAACGAGCAATGTCAGCAGAATCCGCGTCCGAACGCAGATCACCTTCGTCTGCCGCACGGCTGGCAAGTTCACGGTAAATATCGAGCCACACGTCCAGAGTCGCCGGCCCGGAGCCCCGATAGTCCCCGATCTCGACCAACAAGCGGAACGTTGCTCTAACCATGGCGTCATGCGCACCGATGTCGACGATGACCGACGAAATACCGATCAGCGACTCGAGTGCGGGAGTGCGACGGTCCAACCAGAGCTCACATTTTGCGTCGAAACGCGCCGAACCCTCGTCGATCACCGCCCGCGCGAGTTCTTCCTTGGACCCGAAATGGAAGTACAGCGCGCCTTTGGTCACCTGCGACTCAGCGATGATCTCGCTCAAGCTGGCATTGGCATAACCCAGGCGCAAGAACACACCCGCTGCTCCGCGCAGCACCGAATCACGGGTGGCTTCTGCCCGTTCTTGCCTCACCATCGATCCGGCCTCCAATCACCACACATCGAACGAATCCTTGGTCTTACCCGTTCACAGCGTCAAAATGGAAGGCACGGTTCGGCATTCAACCCACCCTGCAAACAAATGAGACATTTGCCCATCAAACGATCGTGATACAGCGAACACAGCTTAGACCGCGATCCATCTCTGCGCGGCAGGCGCGCCTGGTTAACCCTCCAATTGTGGGTCGGCTTCCAGATTCGTCAGCCCATTCCAACACAAATTCACGAGGTGAGCGGCGACAACTTCCTTCGACGGAGTCCGTTCGTCGAGCCACCAAGTAGCCGTAGTGGACACCATGCCGACAAGCGCCTGTGCGTACATCGTTGCTAGTCCGGGGTCGAAACCGCGTCTGGAGAAGTCTCCCGCAAGCAGGTAGCCCACCTGACTGATCGCATCGTTGAGCAAGCTCGAATACGTCCCACTGGGCGCAACAACGGACGAATCGCGCACGAGTATCCGAAATCCGTCAGTGTGCTCTTCCACGTAGGTGAGCAAAGCCAACGCAACCCGCTCGACTCGAACTCTCGAGCGATTTTGCGAGAGCGAAGACGTGATCATCTCGAGGAGTCGCGACATCTCCCGGTCCACTACTACGGCGTACAGCCCCTCCTTGCCGCCGAAGTGCTCGTACACGACCGGCTTGGACACGTTTGCTCGCTGGGCGATCTCCTCGATCGAGGTCGCTTCGTATCCCCGTTCGGCGAACAATGCCCGCCCGATCTCGATCAGTTGTTGCCGACGTTGGGTACCGGTCATCCGGATCCGTGTCACTCGTTCGGGAACTGGATCCCCGCCACCCGAACCGGACACCGCCGCCATTGTCTTCCTCTCGCCGACACACAAATTACTGCTGTGGACGCTCAGCCTATCGGGACTTCGGGGACCCAATCAGAGGAGCGGTTCGACCTACGGCGGGTCGGCATGCGATTATTCTTGCGCGCGTTCGGCCGCAAGGCTCGGCAATGCGTGGCAATCCGCCGTGGTGTAATGGCAGCACCTCTGATTTTGGTTCAGATAGTTCAGGTTCGAGTCCTGGCGGCGGAGCTGGTGAACAACATGCATTTTCCAGGCGGAAATGCGTGTCTTGATCGACAGTTTGATCGACAGTTTGATCGACAGAGGGAGCTCAAACCAGTGCAGACCGCCGTGATCGTTCTCGCAGCGGGTGCCGGTACACGAATGAAGTCGAAGACTCCCAAGGTCCTCCACACTCTTGCCGGACGCAGCATGCTGGCACATTCGCTTCACGCGGCAACCTCACTGAACCCCACGCACCTGGTTACCGTCGTCGGTCACGATCGTGAGCGTGTCACCGAAGCAGTCAACGCAGTCGCGGGTGAACTGGGCCGGCCCGTCACCGTCGCCGTTCAGGACGAGCAGAAGGGCACCGGGCACGCCGTCAGTTGCGGACTCGAGGGTCTGCCGGCCGACTTCGCCGGAACCGTACTCGTGACGGCCGCCGACGTGCCGCTGCTCGACGGCAAGACCATCGCAGACCTCCTCGCTCAGCACACTGCCGCCCCCGCGGCCGCGGTCACGGTGTTGACGTCGACCGCCCTCGACCCCACCGGCTACGGACGGATCCTTCGCACGACGGACGGCGAAGTCAACGCCATCGTCGAAGAGAAGGAAGCCACCGATTCGCAGCGCTCGATCACCGAGGTCAATTCAGGTGTCTACGCCTTCGACTTCGAGACTCTGCGCGATGCGCTGGCGTCTCTCGACTCCAACAACGCACAGCACGAGTTCTATCTCACTGATGTGATCATGATCGCCCGTCGCGCGGGCAAGCGTGTTCGCGCGCAGCACATCGCGGATTCGGTTCTCGTCGCGGGCGCCAACGACCGCGTGCAGCTCTCGACGCTCGCCCGCGAGATGAACCGTCGGATCCTCGAGACGTGGATGCGTGCCGGCGTCACCGTCGTCGATCCGGCGAGCACGTGGATCGATTGCGGCGTGCACATCGCACAGGACGTGACGCTCCTGCCCGGAGTTCAGTTGACCGGCACAACGTCGGTGGGCGAGGACGCCGTGATCGGCCCCGACACCACCTTGGACAACGTGAGCGTCGGGGAGCGCGCGGAAGTCGTCCGCTCGCACGGGACCGACTCCGTGATCGGAGCCGACGCGACCGTCGGTCCTTTCGCCTACCTGCGGCCGGCTACACGCCTCGGTGACCACGGGAAGATCGGCGCATACGTGGAAACGAAGAACGCGGACATCGGCGAGCATTCGAAGATTCCGCATCTTACCTACGTCGGCGACGCCACCATCGGCCATCACAGCAACATCGGGGCTTCGAGCGTCTTCGTCAATTACGACGGCGTGAACAAGAGCCGTACTGTGGTGGGGTCGCATGTGCGAACCGGCTCCGACACGATGTTCGTCGCCCCGCTCACCGTTGGTGACGGCGCATACACCGGGGCCGGAACCGTTCTGCGAAACGACGTACCGCCAGGGGCGCTTGCCGTCTCGGGTGGTTTGCAGCGCAACATCGAGGGCTGGGTCCAGAAGAATCGTCCCGGCACGCCCGCGGCCGATGCTGCAGCAGCAGCTGCACAACCTGACGGCCCTGCACTACCTGACAGCACAGATCACCACCAGATCGACCGGCAAGTACAAAAGGATGGCATGAACCAGTGACTGCGAATTGGATCGACAACCAGAAGAACCTGATGTTGTTCTCGGGTCGCGCACATCCCGAGTTGGCGGAGCAGGTGGCGAAGGAACTCGACATCCGCGTCACCCCGCAGACCGCGCGCGACTTCGCGAACGGTGAGATCTTCGTTCGATTCGAAGAGTCGGTTCGCGGCTCCGACGCGTTCGTCCTGCAGAGTCATCCGGCACCGCTGAACACGTGGGTGATGGAGCAGCTCATCATGATCGACGCTCTCAAGCGTGGATCGGCAAAGCGCATCACCGCCGTTCTTCCGTTCTACCCGTACGCCCGCCAGGACAAGAAGCACCGCGGACGCGAGCCGATCTCCGCTCGCCTGATCGCTGACCTGCTCAAGACCGCCGGCGCCGATCGCATCATCACGGTCGACCTGCATACCGATCAGATCCAGGGCTTTTTCGACGGCCCCGTCGATCACATGCACGCACACAGCCAGTTGGCCAACCATATTCGCGCGGGCTACAACCTCGAGAACATCACGGTGGTCTCCCCCGACTCGGGCCGCGTTCGCGTCGCCGAGAAATGGGCCGACTCGCTCGGCGGAGCGCCGCTGGCGTTCATTCACAAGACGCGCGATCCCTTGGTACCCAACCAGGTCAAGTCCAACCGCGTCGTCGGTGATGTCGAAGGTCGCACCTGCATCCTGATCGACGACATGATCGACACCGGCGGAACCATCGCCGGCGCGGTCAAGGTACTCAAGGAGGCCGGAGCGGGTGACGTCGTCATCGCTGCAACCCACGGCGTCCTCTCCGACCCTGCTGCCGAGCGTCTGTCGACGTGTGGCGCAAAGGAAGTTGTTGTCACCAATACACTTCCGATCGACGAGTCGAAGAAGTTCCCGACGCTGACGGTGCTGTCCATCGCACCGCTGCTGGCTCGCACCATCAAGGAAGTTTTCGAGAACGGTTCTGTGACTTCGCTGTTCAACGGCAGCGCCTAGTCTCACGCTGCTCTACGGGCGCGTACCTGTGACTTCACGGTCACTGGTACGCGCCCGTCGTCGTCTTCGTGAACACCACAGAAACAGACCACCCGGTCATCATGAAACCACCTGTGGGACACACGAATACCACCGAATACGGCATTCAGCATGATCTTGATCACGCCCACGACCAGAAACCCAGGTCGATGTTGGGGCGGTGTTCACCGCGCCGCAATCTTCGCCTAGTGTGGCTCGTCGTGATCGACGCGCAAACCCTGGAATCCCGGCCCGAATCTCATTCCCTGAATTCATCAGTTCCGACGATCCGGCGGTGGCGCCCAGGATCTTGTGTCTGGTGCGGAGACGACAACTCCGTGGACATGTTCCGCAACGAACCCCGCTGTGGAAAATGTCGTGAAAACGAAGGCATCATCGACGACGCGAAGCGCTTCCTCGGTATGTACGGTCTGCGCCCGCTCGGCGGCACGCTGCAGTCCGACGACGACGAAGAACGCGAGTACCGCGTCAACGCTCGCGAGGCTCGCCGAGTTCTGAACGAGATCCGCATGGACGTCCTTCCCGATGCGGCCGCCGTTCGCAAGGCAATTCGGCCCCGTGCCGCAACGGTTGTCGCCGACACGTCACCCGCACGGGCTTCCCGCCCCGCCAGCACGGGCACAGCGACGCGCGTTGCCGCTCCGGTCAAGACGGACACCGTGGACATCGACACGCTCCAGGCTCGCGTCCTAGGGCTTCTCGATCAGCTCGGTTCGATCGACGAGCAGATCAAGGTCGCCGAACTCGCACAAGGGTTGCCGGCGCGCGCGCGACTGAGCGATCTCAACAAGCAGAAGGCCACGGTTCTTCGCACGCTGGCCGCTCTCGAGAAGGCTCGCATCGCCGCCTCCAACTAATTCCTTCGCGTCCGTCCCACGGCCCCGTCTCCCTTGCGAGACGGGGCCGTTCTGTATGAGCAGGTACCTTTACGAATCGTGAATGACATCACCATCACTTTCGTCGTGCTTGCACTGGTCGTGGCGCTGTTCGTGATCGGCCGAATCCCGGTCGGCATCATCGCGATCGGCACTGCCCTGGCGCTCTACGCCACCGGTGTCATCACGATGGAGCAGGCGCTTGCCGGATTCGGCGATCCAACGGTGGTGTTCATCGCCGCGCTCTTCGTCGTCAGCGAAGCCCTCGACGCCACCGGTGTCACCACGTGGGCGGGCGAGAAACTACTGGCGAAAGTCGGCGAATCCCGTGTCCGCCTCTTGAGTGCGATCATGTTGCTGGTTGCCGCGTTGACGGCATTGATCAGCGTCAACGGAGCCGTTGCCGCGTTGGTGCCGATGGTGGTCGTCTTGGCAGTGCGTCTCGGTAAGTCGACGTCACAACTGCTTCTGCCGTTGGCATTTGCCGCCCATGCCGGTTCGATGCTCACCTTGACCGGAACACCGGTCAACATCATCGTTTCCGAAGCCGCCGAGGAATCCGGGGCCGGTGCTTTCGGGTTCTTCAGTTTCACCTTGGTCGGTGCGCCGCTCGTATTGGGAACGATCGCGATCGCCGTACTTCTCGGTCCTCACGTCCTCCCCCATCGTGCGGGGACGTCGATGTCGCCTGACCTGAGCCGGCACGCCAAGACCCTCGCGAAGCAGTATCAGTTGATGGGCAAGGATGCGCCGTCCGCAGAGCCCTTGATCACCAAGCACGACGGTGTGGTCGAAGTGATAATCCCGCCGCGCTCGGAAATGATCGGCGACAGGGCTTTTCCCGGCATGGTGACCGACAGTGGCGATCTGGTGATCCTCGCGGTCCAGCGTGCCGGTGAGGACTGCGGCCCGAAGGGCGTCAAGTTGGCGGCAGGTGACACGCTCCTCCTGCAAGGCAGCTGGGACGATCTCGACACGCACACCGCGGTCGATCCGAACGTCCTCGTGGTCGACGCACCTGGTCAGATCCGTAAGCAGGCAGCGCCGTTGGGAACTCGTGCGGTCATCGCCCTCGTCGTCGTCGCGGCGATGGTCGTGTTGCTGACCTTCGGATTGGTGCCGTCGGCGATAGCCGGACTCCTCGCGGCGTGTGCGATGGTTTTGTTGCGAGTGATCAGCGTGGAGCAAGCGCATCGGTCCATCTCGTGGACCACGTTGATCCTTGTCGGTGGAATGATCCCGCTCTCGACCGCGATCCAGCAGACCGGCGCAGCCGAGAAACTCGCTCATGCCTTCGTCGACGTCGTCGGTGGTGCAAGCCCGTATGTCGTCGTCGCCGGACTCTTCGTCGTGACGGCGACGCTGGGTCAGCTGATCAGCAACACCGCGACCGCGCTGATCATCACGCCGATCGCCATCTCGGTCGCCAGCGAACTCGATATCTCGGTGCTGCCCCTTCTGATGACGGTGACTGTCGCTGCCGCGGCCTCCTTCCTGACGCCCGTCGCCACTCCCGCGAACATGATGGTGATGGGACCTGGCGGATACAAGTTCGGCGACTACTGGAAGCTCGGACTCCCGATGTTGTTGTGGTTCCTGGTAGTTGCGACGGTGTTGATCCCAGTGATCTGGAGTTTCTGATGTGCTCGCCGAAGGTGTTGTCGGAGGTCTACGAATCGATCGGACGAGAGGGCAGGAAAGTCAGCCGACGATCGATGTTCGCGGCGCTCGGCACTACTGCGCTCGGCGCGACCGTCGTGGCCGGCGCGGTGCAGCCCACTGCGTCGGCAGCGCCATCGGGTCGGACCATCGTCGATCTGACCCATGTACTGACCCCGGATTTCCCGGTGTGGCCGGGCGCGCGCTCGTTCGAGATGAGGAACCTGGCGAAGATCGCCGACGCCGGCGGGTCCATGGGCTCGCTCGGGTCCGCTGGCTTCGGCGGAAACTTCTACCTCAACGAACTCCGCCTCGAGGAACACACCGGTACGCACATCGACGCGCCCGCGCACGCCAGTGCGGACGGAATCACCGTCGAGAAGATTCCGGTCGCCGACCTCGTCGTACCGATTGCGGTCGTCGATATCAGCGCCCGAGCCGCCGTCGACCCTGACTCGTTGCTCACCCTCCAGGACATCCTCGATTGGGAAGCCGTCCACGGGACGATCTCTCCTCGCAGCCTGGTTGCGATGAACTCGGGTTGGGATACTCGGGCCGGTGCCGGTGGTTCCTTCACGAATCGAGATGCACTCGGCGTGCAACACACTCCGGGATTCGCCCCCGAAGCGATCGACTTTCTCGTCCGCGAGCGCGACATAGCGGCCGTGGGTTCGGACACCCTCAGCATCGACGCGGGCCGAAGCACCACCCACGGGGCTCACCGAAGCGCTTTGGGCTCAGGAAAGTACGCAGTCGAAGCCCTCGCGAACCTGTCCGCACTTCCGGCCGTCGGCGCCAAGGTGATGGTGGGAGCGCCGACGCATGCGGGTGGTTCGGGTGGTCCGTGCCGGGTCATCGCCTGGTATTGACGATCAGGGCGTTGGCGTCACCCGCAGCACCTTGTCGCCTGCTCCGTTGTCGGTGGTCACCAGGAGCGAGCCGTCCGGCGTCGGAGTCACCGAGCGCAAGCGCCCGAACTGGTTCACCAACCCGAAGGTCTGCGCGTCGACCGAGCGTCCGTCGGCACTGAGGCGGAGGAAGATCAGTTCCTTGCTCTTGAGACCACCCATTACGAGCGCACCGTCCCAGGCACCCCACGCGGCTCCGCCCGTGAAGGCAGCGCTGGCGGTAGCCAACGTGGAGCTACCCGAACGCCACACCGCCGCAATTGCTCCCGGCACTCGCACCGGATCGGTCATCGGCACGGATTCGTCGTACGTTCCGGGAAGCCGATCCGGGCGGTAGCCGTAATTTCCGCCGGGGGTAAGCAGATTGACTTCGTCGTCGACGCTTGTGCCCTGTTCAACCGAGTAGACCCGGCCGGTTCCAGGTTGCACGGCCAAGCCTTGGACGTTGCGATGCCCGAGCGTGTAGACGGGGCTGCCTGCATTCGGATTCCCCGCTGCTGGAGATCCGTCGGCGTTGATGTGCAAGACCTTGCCGCCCAACGAATTCGGATCCTGCGGAACGCTCGGCGTCGCGGTGTCACCCGTCCCGACGAACAGCGTTCCGTCCTGCGCCGCAAGAATTCGGCAACCCCCGTGACGCCCGGACGAGACCGGGATTCCTGGCAATACGGTTCCGGTTCGAGTGAGGGCGGTCCATCCGGCGTCGACGGTCCACGAGATCACTCGAACGTCCGTGACTCCCCCAGCGCTGAATCCCTGGCAGGTGTAGAGGGTGCGCGACTGAGCGAAGTCACGGGCAAGCGCGATGCCCATGAGCCCGGTTTCGGACTGAGCGTAGAGATCCGAAAGGTCAGCAGAGACTGGACCTGTCGTGTTGTCGCCTCGGCGAACGAAGAATCCGCCGGACCGTTCCCCGGTCAGGATCGCGCCGTCCGGGGCTGCCACGACGTCCCAGGGGTGGTCGAGTCCGTCGACGAGTGTGGTGACCGACAGCTGCGGGAGGGTGTTCTCGATGGGGATGTCCGGGTCGTCACCGCCCAGCGATCCGGTACTGCCGTTGCCGAAACTGCCGGGGTCGAAGGGGAAGGGTTGAGCCACGCTCTGCGTTACCGGCATCACCAGTACTGCAGTCAGGGCCACGGTCAGTGCGGCGAGCTTCGGATGACGCACGCGTTCTCCTCGGGTCGGAAACCGTTCTGCGCCTCACTATAAACAGACAAACACCATTTTTCGGGCCCTCTCGCTATACCCGCAGGCCACAGGAGAAACGAAACCCCTTCAGAAGTCGGCAAACTCCGGCAAGGCGTTCGCCAGTGGGGACGCGTTGCGTCTTGATGCAGATCGTGCCTTCCGCCAACCGGGCACACTCCAGTCCAGGAGGTATTCAAGATCCGCTTCCACTCCCCTGTCCCGAAGTCCGAAACGTCGTTCCAGCGCATCGTCGTCCGTCAAATGCAGTCTCGCCGCGTCGGGCACTCTCAGTTCGGGGTCACAGAATGGGCCTACGGGCGCGGTAACCGTTCGTCGTCCTGACGGATCTTTCCACTCCAGAAGACCACCTCCGATTTGCTTCACTGTCCACCTGCCAAACGTCTTCAGTCGGTGATGTTTTCGACACAGACAGGCCAAGTTCCGTTCTGCAGTAGGCCCTCCCTGAGCGGGGTTGCCGTGATCGAACGGCACCGTGTGGTCGATATCGCAACTATCAGAACGCACAACACAATTCGGAAAGCGGCACGTACCGTCTCGCGTCCTTACAATCGTCGCCAACGCCGCGGACGGCTGGTACGTGGATTCACCGCGCCGCGAACCACTGTTCCTTCTCGAGCGATTATCCCTTGCCGCAGCGGGCAATATCTCCGGTGAGCGCATCGACCGACCCACGCCCTGCACCGGTCCGACTGCCCCCGCAGTCGAACAATGTTGCACCTCGGACGGTGCAAGGGTGAGGACTCTCTGCCACGTGGCGTCCGCAGCGATTGCGCGCGCAAGGTCGGCATCGATGTGGCCGTACCCCTGCAAATAGCCTGGCAGGTCGTCGAATCCGAGCAGGGTGGAAGCGTTGACACCCACAAGAATTGTCGCAATCGGGAGCGCGGAGGTCTTCGTATCATCCCTACGGGTGCAATCGCCGTCGCACTGACAATCCAACGACGTCTTTCCTTCCGCCAATGCGATCAGTGCATCGGCACGACGTTGCCCGAAAGTTCTCGGATCGGAACCACACACCTGCATCGACATCGCACGGAGTCTGGTGGCCAAAGTCTGAGCGCCGACCGCTGGAAGCATTCCGTCCAGAGTCGACATACCGTCGTGCGACGCGCACGTTCGAACGTCCCGATCGGCCTCCGCACGAACTCGCCTGGCACGCACCCCATCAGGGTCGTACCGAGCAATGAGACCTCGTGCGCGCGCCTTCAACTTGTTACCGGTTGCACGGCAGGCACCGTCCACGAGGAGTCGCTCGATCTCGTCGAGCGCGTGCTCGGAAACATTGGCGAGAGCTTCGGACAGTGCCGTCGCTTTGGCCAGATCGATGTCACCGCAAGCAAAAGCGGCCGCCACCCGCGGAAGTCGCCAGCGCAGGTCACATCCCAGTGCAATCATTTTCTGCGCGGCGTACTCCGTAATGCTCAGTATCGACGCGATCTCCACGTGCGCGAATTGACCCCGAAAAGCCTCATTGACTCCAACCGCGGCGTCCTCCTCACAACGGTCCAAGTACAGCGCAGTGACCGCGTCGATCTCGAGGAAGTGGGCGCGCGCGATTTCCGCATGCTGCCGAAACAGCGCGCCCGCGGAAGTCTTCGATTCGAACATATGAGCGATTCTACGGGCGCCCACCGACAAGTTTTTGCGGAATCCCGGGGTATTCACCGATACCTTTTGCGCTCCGATGTCACTACGTTCAATCGCATGACTCAGCATCCGACACGAGATCAACCGTACTTCGGCATAGCGATATTCGAGTTGGGGAAGAATGACGGGGTCGGGTGCTTCTACCGAGAGGACTGTTATCTCATCTGGGCTGGCGACCCCGCTGAGGCGCAGTCAAAATTCGAGCGCAAGGCCGGCGAGCAGGAGTATCCGCTCGGCGCGAGCGATGACCAGTCCTATGTAAAACTCGCGCATCTCGTGGATCTTGCGCCGGTGTCCGACGCTGTCCATACTGGCACCGCCGATCTCTACTCTCGACACTTCTCAAATATTGCCGCCTACAGAACTTTTGAGACACTTCTAGGAGGAGACAGCATCCTCTGACAAGCGCCCACTTCACGCCCGCTGCGCGCACAACAACGCGAAGCGCTGATCCTGATCTGTCCACACCTTCCGTACCCCGAAGCCCGCGGACGCGAGCTCCGCGGCAATCCCGTCCTCGGTGAACTTCGCCGAGATCTCGGTGCGCAGCTGCTCGCCCGCTGCGAAGGTGATCTCCAGATCCAGGTCGTCGATATGCACCGAGAGTTCACGAAGTGCTTCCAACCGCATTTCGATCCACTGGTTCTCGGCATCCCAGAGCGCGACGTGACGGAAGTCTTCCAAGGGAAAGTTCGCTCCCAGTTGCTTGTTCAGGACCGCGAGAACGTTGAGGTTGAACTGGGCAGTCACGCCGGCAGCGTCGTCGTAGGCGGGCACGAGAACCGCCGGATCGATCACCAATCCCACCCCCAGGATCAGGTTCTCCCCCGGAGCGAGCACCGCTGCGATCCCCGAGAGGAACTCGGCTCGTTCTGCGGGAGCGAGATTACCGAGAGTTCCGCCGAGAAAAGCGACCGCGCGCCGTCCACCACCGGGCAGATGATGCAGCGAACCGGTGAAGTCGCTGACCACTCCGAGCACGTCGATTCCGGGAAACTCGGCACCGACTTGCTGCGCCGCGCCTTCGAGGGCCGTCACCGAAACATCCTGCGGTACATACGTTCGCAGAGTTCCGCGAGCCGTCATCGCGTCGAGGAGTAACCGCGTCTTCTCCGAGGAACCTGAACCCAGTTCGATCAGGATCTCGGGTTCGGTCAACGCCGCGATCTCGTCGGCGTACTGCGTGAGCAGGCCGCGTTCGGTACGGGTGGGGTAATACTCGGGTAAGCCCGTGATCTCCTCGAACAGTTCACTTCCACGCGCGTCGTAGAACCATTTGGGCGAGAGCCACTTCGGCGTAGCAGTCAGACCCTCCCTGGCCTCGGCTCGCAGTGCGTCGACCGATTCGGCCGGTGTCAGATAAACCTCGAGCGTAGGGGTTTTCATTTTTCTCCCATCGGGATCGGGGTGATGATCACATGGCCGGGACGCGCGCAGACGATGTGCCGGTCCGGCACCTGCTCCCAGTCCGGGGATCGATCGAACGGTTCGGAAACGATCAGGGCCCGCGACTCGTCGACCCGCGTGTACAACGTGTGGCCCCAAGCCGTGGCCCACAGTTCCTGCCCGTCGCCGAACAGGAGGTTCAATCGTGAATCCGGCGCCGCCGCAGCCACATCGTGGACGAGGCTCGTCACGGCGACCTCCGCGGGCTTCGACTTCAACCGATGCCGAAGCACTGTCCACAACAAGGCAGCATCCGTCGGGGCGGGCATCTTCAGCAGTTCGACGGCCGGAACTTCTGCCGCCAAGTCGGCAAGTGATCCAGGCCAACCGGATACCGCTCCGTTGTGACTGAAGGCGTAGGTTCCGTCGACGAACGGTGCGCAGGCACCGATCTCGACGGCCATCCCCTCCGTCGCGGAACGCACGGCAGCGAGGACGGCTCCGGAACCTATGTGGGACAACGTCTCGTCGACTGTCGGGTCCGACCAGATCGGCGAGATACTGCGGTACCGTCCCTGCCTTCCACCGTTCCACCACACCGCACCGAATCCGTCGGCATTGATGGTCCCGCCGCCACGCATCTCGCGAGGTGCCCACGACTGTCGCATCAGTGAGTTCTCGCCGTCGTGGATGAGTTCACGAACCGAACGTGGCGGCCCGAGATACCCGAGGTGCCGACACATGTCAGGGTCTACCCGAAATCGTTCTGGCGCAACGAAAACCCGAGAAGATCTGGCGCCTGATCGGATGGTCCCAGTTACGGAACGTCCCACGACAGGCAACACTGTCGGTCCCGAACGATCCCCCTCGCAACACCTTGTAGTCGCCGCCGAAGAATACCTCCGAGTACTCCCGATACGGGAAAGCCCGGAAACCCGGATACGGATGGAAACCCGAAGACGTCCACTCCCATACGTCGCCGATCAACTGCTCGACACCCGCTGCTGACGCCCCTGCTGGGTACGAGCCGACGCCGGCGGGACCGAGATGGCGTTGACCGAGATTGGCGAGATTCTCGTCTGCGGAGACGTCCCCCCACGGGAACCGTCGTGATCTTCCGGATTCCGGATCCCAGCGCGCGGCCTTTTCCCATTCGGCCTCGGTGGGAAGCCGTTTGCCTGCCCAGTTGGCGTAGGCCTCAGCCTCGTAGTAGCTCACATGCACTACCGGCTTGTCCGGCGGAACCGGAGCCTCGACACCGAAAGTCTCGTGCCACCAACCCGAATTGTCGTGTTCCCAGAACAGGGGTGCACGAAGTTTCGCGTCGACGCGATGCCGCCAACCGTCGCGAGACCACAGTTCCGGTCGGGAATACCCGCCGTCCTCGATGAATTCGACGAACTGCCCGTTGGTGACCGGGAATCTGTCGATCGCGAAGTCGGTGACATAGACCTGATGCGCAGTGCGCTCGTTGTCGAGTGCCCACGGTTCGTCGTCGGTCCCCATGACGAAGGGGCCGGCGGGAATCGTGACCTCGTCGAGTTCCGGCATGCGGGCCGCTTGCGGAGCGGGTGTCGCAACGAGTGCCGTGGGTCCCGAACGCAATTGGTGTGTCGCGAGCATGGTTTCGGCGTGTTGCTGCTCGTGCTGCGCGATCATCCCGAAGGCAAAACCGTCCACGTCGAGTTCTGTACGACCGAACGTGCTGGCTTCGAGCACATCCCAGACCTTCCCACGGACCGTACGTACGTATTCGCGCGCCTCGGCCGGGTTGAGCAGGGGAAGTGTGGGTCTCGACGATCTCGAATGCTTGAAAGCGTCGTACAGCTCGTCTATGTCGCTACGCACCGGATCGCGGCCACCGACATCGCGAACCAACCAGAGTTCCTCCTGATTACCGATGTGCGCCAGGTCCCACACGAGTGGACTCATCAACGGGGAATGCTGAGCGATCAATTCGGTATCGTCGACGCAGTCGGTGAGTAGCGTCGACCGCTCACGCGCTCGCAGAAGTACGGCCTCGACCGCTTCCTTGGTGATCTCCCCCGTCATGTGTCGCTCTCACCGGGCACTATTGCGCGACAACACCGTTCGGCTGCGGCATCGAGAAGACGAACGAACTGCGGCTCCGGCGCGTACGACGCGGCAAGCGACATCAGAGAGGTTGCAGCCGAACGCAGTTCGACATCGTCCAATCCGTACTCCGCCGCGTCCCGCCACCGCCCGGCCGTCGATGCTGCAGCATCACTGGCCTCCCGCATCACGGCAGGCCCGGACAGCAACGCATCGATCGCTGCTACCGGTACTCGCCACAGATCTCCCGGCTGCGCATCGATGTAGCGAACCTCCAGATGGCCGACGGCGCGAACCGGCGGGAACAGCGTGGACAGGTGATAGTCCAAGTCTGCCCAGACGGGTCGGCGTCCGATCTCGGCATCCACAGCGCCGTCTATCCAGTCTCCGAAAGTGGCACCCCGCGGAGCCGTCCAATCGTCACCCTCGTTTCGCACACACATCAGCGGAACATCGAGCGCCCAGCCGGCATAGTCCTGCACTTCCGGGACTGCGACAGTTCGCCATGAATCGAGTTCGAGCCACGTCCGCATGCGTTGGGACGCCCAATCTCCCTTCGGAACCCCTTGCAAGCGTGGAGAACACGCAAACGCTGCGATGAGAGCCGGGCCCATGTCCCCGAGGAGCCGCCAACGCTGGGCGATGGACTCCGGGCTGCCGCCGGCATCGACACTGATCTGTACTGCCGCGGTATTGCACATCATCAAGGTGCCGTACGGTCCTATCCCGGCGAAGCGGGATTCCATTGCGCAATAACGCGGCAGCCGGAGAATCCGGGAAGGTGGGCGGGCGACGTCGGCCGCCGCCGAACTGATTTCGATGGAGTACGGCGCGAGGAGTGTTTCGAGAGTACGACGGTCGTCGTCGAGGCAGTCACACAGTTCGCGAGCGGACGTGCGCGGCGCTGAGGAGAGTTCTATTTGTCCGCCAGGTTCTACGGTGACGAGGCTGCCACGCGGAAGCGGTGCCGCCGGTGAATCCGGGTCGATACTGGTGGGTGCATGTCGCCCGAGTGCCCTTGCCAGAGTCGCGGCTGACGGCCTCTCTCCACCGGGAACGTGGCAGGTCAGCCACTCGAGCTCAGCTCCTACCAAGCGGGGTGGCCCCTGTTTGAAGCACACACCACCGACGTAGGCCTCGGCCGCAGGACGCGAATCCACCTGCGTGGTCTGTGCTGCTGTCAACGCTGTTGTCACCATTCGACTTCCCCTTCGGGCGGTCTTCGCGGTCGCTACCGACGATAGAACGCCAACGTCCGAGATGCACCCTTTGTGGTGTTACGTGTCGTTGAATTTCTTCAGTCGTATCCACCGGTACCCACAACCGGCCAGAACAACACCTACCCCGAAAACAACCGCAATCCACGGAAGTGTGACCACCAGAACGACACAACCAGCCGCGCCGACCGCTTGCAGCCACTTCGGATACATCCGGTCCACCCCGCGCTGGCTGTACGCACTCACGTTCGCGACAAGGTAGTAGAGCAGCACTCCGAACGACGAAAAGCCGATCACCCCACGAAGATCGGTTGTCGACACCAAAACGATCACGACAGCACCGACCACAAGTTCCGCATGGTGAGGTACCTCGAACCGTGGGTGGACGGCTGACAGGGCAACCGGCAGATCACGCTCGCGTGCCATCGCCATCGCCGTACGGCTCACCCCCGCGATCAGAGCCAGCAGCGCCCCCGCCGACGCCGCAGCGGCACCGATCACCACTACGGGAACTGCCCAGTTCCACCCGGTCGCGCCCACTGCATCGGCCAAGGGCCGTGCCGAGTTCGCCAGCCGATCAGGTCCCAACGTCACCAACAGCACCACTGCTACCAGTGCATAGAGGATGACGGCGACGGTGAGAGCAATCAGGATCGCCCGCGGAATCGTGCGGCGCGGATCGCGCACTTCCTCCCCCAGCGTCGCGATCCTGGCGTAGCCGGCGAAGGCGAAGAACAGCAGCCCCGCCGATTGCAGGACTCCGTACCACGACCCGAACGCGAGATCCGGGAGCTCGCGCACTGCACCAGGACCGACGACGGCAACCAGCAGCGCTACGCACAGTGCTGTCGCCGACACAGCGACGATCACCCTGGCCATGTGCGCCGTCCGCGTCACTCCGCGGTAGTTGACTGCAACCAGCGCCGCCACCACCAATACCGCGACGGGAACACGCCAGGCGGTAGGCGCAACATACGTCGCGAAAGTCAGGGCCATTGCCGCGCAACTCGCGGTCTTCCCGATCACGAACGACCAGCCTGCGGCAAACCCCCACCAGGGTCCGAGCTGCTCACGTCCGTAGACGTAGGTCCCACCTGACGTGGGGTATCTGGCCGCAAGCTGCGCCGACGACGTCGCGTTGCAGAATGCGATGAACGCTGCAATCGCCAGGCCCACAAGCAACCCGGTACCGGCTACTGCGGCAGCGGGCGCGAACACCACGAAGACTCCGGCGCCGATCATCGCGCCGAGGCCGATCACCACGGCATCGACCGTGCCCAGCCTTCGCTCCATCGGGACAGCTTCGTTCACAGGTAGTTTGAACCACACCGACATGAACGGAAGGTGCCATGTTCGATCTCGACACGATCCGCCGCGACACTCCCGGATGCCTCGACAAGGTGTTCCTCGACAGCGCGGGATCCTCGCTCCCGCCCGAGCCGGTGCTGACCACGATGATCGAGCACCTGCGACGTGAAGCCGACGTCGGCGGATACGTCGCAGCTGCTCGTCAGAGCGGCGCCCTGGCTGCTGTTCCGCATTCGCTGGCCCGGGTCATCGGCGCTCAGGCAACCGATATCGCGTTGACGGACAGCGCGACCCGCGCGTGGAACGACTTCTTCGCCTCGGTTTCGCTCGGACCTGGTGATCGAATCCTCATCAGCGGAGTCGAATACGCGAGCAACGCCATCGCCGCCCTGGGGCGGGCGCGTTCGACCGGCGCCCACGTCGAGATCATCCCGAGCGATCAGTACGGACGCATCGACCTCGACGCACTCGAGAACATGCTCGACGATCGGGTTCGCCTCGTCTCCGTCGTCCACGTCCCCACCAACGGCGGCCTGATCAACCCCGTTTGCGAGGTCGTCGAATTGGCCAGAGCCCATGGCTCTCTCGTTCTGCTCGACGCGTGCCAGTCCTTCGGCCAGTTGCCCATCGACGTCACCGAACTCGGCATCGACGCCCTCAGCGCCACCGGCCGCAAGTGGCTCCGCGGGCCACGCGGAACCGGATTTCTGTACGTCCGCCCCGGACTCGTCGACGCGCTCGAACCTGCTGCGATGGATCTGCACGGAGCGGAATGGACGAGCGAGAACAGCTTCGTCCCTGCACCGGACGCAACACGATTCGAACTCTGGGAGACGAGTGTCGCTGCGCGCCTGGGTCTTGGCGTCGCCGCCGATTATCTGCTCTCGATCGGCACCGACACGGTGTGGGCACAGATCGAATCCAGAGCAGTCGCGCTGCGGCAAGGGCTGGCATCGATTCCCGGAGTCGACGTCCACGATCGAGGGACCCAGCTGAGCGGCATCGTTTCCTTCACCGTCGAAGGTATTTCCGAGCACCTCGTGCGGGATCAGCTTGCAGCACAGAACATCACCGTCACCGTCAGCGGTCGCGGGTCCACGCTCCTCGACATGGATGCACGCGGGCTCGACGCCGTGGTTCGCGCATCGCCGCACTACTTCGTCGACGAAGCGGACCTGGACGCATTCCTTAGCGCGGTCAGGAGATTACAAACCTCCCGTTGACCGGGACCACACCTGATCCGCGGAAGTCGAAACTGCAACTGTGTGGCGATCAGTAGTTTCGTCTTCCGAAAGGACGCTTCGCATGGCCGACCCGACCGTCAGACCGATCTCCGCTGCAGACATCACCACCTGGGACTACGAGGCCGACGTCGTCGTCGCGGGATACGGCATCGCCGGCGTCACCGCTGCGATCGAAGCAGCGCGTGCGGGCGCCGAGGTGCTCGTCCTGGAGCGGACGGGCGGTTGGGGCGGAGCCGCGTCACTGGCTGGTGGATTCATCTACCTGGGCGGTGGAACGCCGTTGCAGAAGGCGTGCGGGTTCGAGGACTCGGTCGAGAACATGAAGACGTTCATGAAGGCAGCGCTCGGCCCCGGAACCGACGACACGAAGATCGACGCGTACTGCGAGGGCAGCGTCGATCACTACAACTGGCTCGTCGACGCCGGGGTCCCGTTCAAGGAATCGTTCTGGGGTCAGCCCGGCTGGGAACCGCCGTACGACGACGGCCTCATGTACTCGGGCGGCGAAAACGCCGCACCGTTCAACGCGCTCGTCGATCCCGCGCCTCGCGGACACGTCCCGCAGATGAGCGAGAAGAAGACCGGCGAGCAGGGCGGCGGCTACATGCTGATGAAGCCACTCGTCGAGACGGCCGAACAGCTCGGTGTCCGTGCAGAATACGATCTGCGTGTCCAGACTTTGGTGGTCGACGGCGATCGGGTCGTGGGAGTTGTCGCGAAGCGCTACGGCAAGGACGTCGCGATTCGTGCCCGCAAAGGCGTCGTGCTTGCGATGGGCAGTTTCGCGTACAACAACGAGATGGTGCGCTCGAACGCACCGCGTATCTTCGGCCACCCGGCGGCCTCCATCGAGGCGCACGACGGCCGCGCAATCCAGATCGGTCAGGCCCTGGGCGCCGACACCGCACACATGGACGCCACCGAGGTCGCGTTCTTCTGCGACCCACAGTTGATGGTGCGCGGCATTCTTGTCAACGGCCGTGGTCAGCGATACATCCCCGAAGACACCTACCCGGGCCGCATCGGACAGGCAACACTGTTCCAGCAGGACAACCAGGCATTCCTCGTGATCGACGAAGCTGCGTATGACGAAGGCATGAATGCCGAATCGTCCAGTGCGCAGTTGCGGGCGCAGCCGACCTGGGTGGCGGAAACCGTCGAGGAACTCGAAGCCGAGATGGGGCTTCCCGCCGGATCGCTGCAATCGACTGTCGACCTCTACAACCGTCACGCGGCTGAAGGGTCCGACCCGGTGCTCGGCAAGAAGTCCGAGTGGGTCAAGCCGATCGTCGGCCCGTTCGCGGCAATCGATCTACGTGGCCGCACAGGCGGATTCACGCTGGGAGGATTGAAGACAACCGTCGATTCCGAGGTTCTGCACGTCTCGGGTGCGCCGATCCCCGGACTGTTCGCGGCAGGCCGTTGCACGTCCGGTGTTTGCGCAGGTGGTTACGCCAGCGGAACCAGTCTCGGCGACGGCAGCTTCTTCGGACGTCGTGCCGGAATCAGCGCAGCGCGCTAGGTCACCACAACCCGCACGCCGTCGGCAAAGCGGTACGGCTGAGTCTGCAGAACCGCGCCGAGGTGTTTCCTCAATCTGGACACCTCGGCGCGCACTGCCACCACATGCTCGCGATCACCGAAGAGCACTTCGCTCAGGCCTGCGGCATCCACGCCAGCCGATCCCACAGCTGCCAGCGCACGCAAGATCTGAGCGTGACGCGGCGAAAGCGCGCGCGTCCAGTTTGCATCACCACGCACCGTCACCTGCGGCGATGCACCGAGGGACAGCTCGAGCTCGATCACCGGCCCGCCGACGCCGGTGCGCAACAGCCAGCCGTCACCGAGCGGCTCAGGCAGACACATCCCAAGACCTGGCACGATGACGGGCTTTCCCGCACTGGGTGCCGCCACGCGGTCAGGTGCGGCAATCCCGCTGGCGCCGGCCACCCAGCCGAACTCGTCGACCACCAATGCCGGACCCGTGCCCGCCGCGAACAATGGCGCCGCCCGCGAGCGCAGGCGATCGAGCTGAGCTGCATGCTCGCGCCACAGCGTCGCCTCCGCGAGGCGAACCGCGGTGCGAACCAGCGCGACAGTGGTGGGATGCACCGAGGCTGCGGACCCGCTGATGTCCACCACACCCAGGATCTCGCCTGTCCGGGGGTCGTGCACAGGCGAGCCGGTACATGACCAATTGTGATGCGTCGGCGCATAGTGCTCGGCCGAGAAGAGTTGCACCGCAGAATCTTCGATCAGCGCGGTACCGATCGCGTTGGTACCCACCGACTGCTCCGACCAGCGCGCGCCTTCGGCGAACCCGAGTGCGTCCGCCGCTCGTTTGACGGTCTTCGCCCCTTCGCGCCAGAGCAGGACACCGTCGGCGTCGGCAACGACCACGATGAAGCCCGCGTCCTCGGCGACCTCGGTGAGCGTAGTTCTCAGTTCGGGCAGAACGCTGCGCAGCGCGGTACGCGAACGCCTCGACTCCAGCTCGGAGAAATCGGCGACAGCGGACGCGCCGCAATGATCGGGCGCGAGCCCACCCGCGGCCACCCGCGACCACGACCGCGCCACGACGGTCCGCGGCTGCGCCGGTGGTTCCTGCCCCGAGAGAACTGCGTAGTGCACCCGGCTCAGTAGGCGCGCATGCTGCGACAGGTCGGTACCCGGCACGACGGCACCGAGCCGACTGCCTTCGGGAGCGCTCCCCACGGTGGTCACTCCGTCAGGCTACCGCTTTCGATGTGACGCGAACCACGTCCACACGGCCAGGTCCCCACCACCTGCGATTAGCGGCGGGGAGCAAACTCCGGTAACGTATCCAAAGTTGTCTCGGCGAGGGTGAATCGCAGCAGTTCCACACGTTGCAGGTTTACCGTGATCGACGCGGCTACGGCTCAGCTCGAGCGTTTCGCTCCTGGCCGTGTGCGCGCCTGTCCGCCTTGCCGCAGGCAAAACCACACGTCAGTAAACCGAGCACGAACCCCGTGAGTTGTAGGAGCCGTTTCATCATGTCTGAAGAAAACAACCTCGTCGCCGTCGTCCGCACCGAATTCGGCAAGGGCGCAGCTCGCCGCGCACGTCGCGACGGCCAGGTCCCCACGGTTCTGTACGGCCACGGCGAAGATCCCCGCCACCTCAACGTGCCGGCTCGCGACTTCGCTCGCATCCTCCGCGCACAGGGCACCAACGCCATCCTCACCCTCGACATCGAGGGCACGGAGCAGGTTGCACTGACCAAGTCGGTCGTCGTGCACCCCATCCGCAGCTACATCGAGCACGCTGACCTCCTCGTCATCAAGAAGGGCGAGAAGGTCACCATCGACGTTCACGTCGTAGTCGTCGGTGACGCTGCTGCAGGCACCATGGTCGCGCAGGATGCATCGACCATCTCCATCGAGGCAGACGCCCTCCACATCCCCGAGCAGATCGAGGTCTCGGTCGAGGGCCTCGAAATCGGCACCCAGATCCTGGCAAGCCAGCTCGAACTGCCCGCCGGCTCCGTCCTGCAGGCTGACGCCGACACCCTGATCGTCAACGTCGTTGCTGCACCGACCGAGGCTGACCTCGAAGAGGGCGCAGAAGCTCCCGCCGCCGACGAGGCTGCAGAAGAGGCCTGATCCTCTCGGTTCCAACAGAACTCACTGCGCGCGGCGCGTCATTCCGATTCGGAGTGACGCGCCGTTCGTGCGTAGCAGGAAAAAACAAGCCAGAAAGTAGCGTCCGTTGAGCACAGATACCGCCCTCGTCATCGGCCTGGGTAATCCCGGCCCGCAGTACGAGAAGACCCGGCACAACGTCGGCTTCATGGTCGCCGGCACCCTTGCCGGGCGCATGGGCGGAAAGTTCAACGTACACAAGAAGAGTGGCGCCGAAATCGTCGAAGGTCGCCTCGCCGGACGACGCGTGATTCTCGGAAAACCACGCTCGTACATGAATCTCTCGGGTGGCGCGGTCGCCGGTCTCGCGCGATTCTTCTCGGTCGATGCCGCGAACATCATCGTCGTCCACGACGAACTGGATCTCGATTTCGGGACCATCAGACTCAAACTCGGCGGCGGCGAAGGCGGACACAACGGTCTGCGGTCCATTTCGAGTTCGTTGACCACCAAGGACTACCTGCGCACGCGCGTCGGGATCGGTCGCCCGCCGGGCCGCATGGACCCGGCGGACTACGTTCTCAAGCCGTTCTCGTCCACGGAGCGAAAAGAACTCGATCTCGTGTGCGAAGAAGCTGCGGATGCAGTCGAGCTACTGCTCGAACTCGGGCTCGAAGCCGCACAGAACCGCTTGCACTGACAGTCAGTTACCCAGCAGGGCAGCCGAATTGGCGCGGCGGAGCTTTCCCGACGACGTCTTCGGAATACTGCCGGGGCCCAGAACCGCAACGGCGCGAGGTCGGACACCGACGTCGGCAACCACGGCGTGGACCACTTCGCGCTCGATGCGCTTGACCTCTTCCGGATCTTCGAAAGCGTTGGTCTCGACGGCGACCGCAAAGCTCTCACGCTTCTGGCCGGCATCGAGACGGATTGCGACGGCATTTCCCGGGCGCACACCGGCAACGCTTCCTGCCGCCCGTTCGATGTCTGTGGGGTACACGTTCCGGCCGCCCATGATGATGACGTCTTTGACTCGCCCGCACACCACGACCAGTCCTTCTTCGGTGAAGTACCCGACGTCACCGGTATCGAGCCAACCGTCGGAGTCCTGCGCCGGCTTGTGACCTTCCACCGTGACGTAACCAGGGGTCACTGCCTTGCCGCGAACCTCGATGATTCCGACGCCGCGGGCCGGAAGCACCTGGCCGTCGCGGTCGACGATGCGTCCCTCGAGGTCAGGCACCATCTTTCCGAGTGTGGCGAGGGCACGAGCGTTGGGGCGATTGGACGGCACCGCCCGAGACATCGACTCGAGGAAGTCGGGATCGACGTAGTCGAGGACCTGACCTTGATCGGGATCCGGAATCGACACGGCGAGCGTGGTTTCCGCCATTCCGTACACGGGAGCGAGCGCGGTCGGGTTCAAACCGAAACGCGCACCGGCCTCGGCGAGGGCATCCATCGTGTCGGGATCCACCGGTTCGGCGCCGTTCCACATGTATCGGACGCTGGACAGGTCGACTGCCCCGTCTTCTGCCTGTGCGAGTCGACGAGCCAAGAGCGAGTACGCGAAGTTCGGTGCGGCGGTGACAGTTCCGCCGTACTTGCCCATGAGTTCCGCCCACAGCACCGGGGTGCGCAGGAAATCCATCGGCGTGATGCTGATGACCTCGGCGCCCACCTGCATCGGAACCGTCAGGAAGCCGACCATGCCCATGTCGTGGAAGAGCGGAAGCCAGCTCACCATCACGTCGTCCTCGATGGAGAACTTGATGCGGTTGATCATCGCGTACGCATTTGTGTAGAAGTTCTCGTGCGTGATCTGCACGGCCTTGGGCGAACCGGTGGAACCTGACGTCAACTGTTGGAGTGCGATATCCGATTCGGCCGTCTCCACGGGATCGATCGACGTTCCGCCACGAAGCTCGTCCACCGTCACGACGGTGATGCCACGCTCTTCGAGGAGTGGCTTGGCCGCGTCGAAGGGCGCACCCAGGATGACGGCTTTTGCGGAGATCATGTCGATCACCGTCTCGGTGTCCTGAGCCCAGACGCCCAGATCCGTTCGGGGGGTCGGCTGATGCAGCATCGTCACCGACGCACCGCGCATCCACGTCGCCTGGCAGGCAGGCGCGATGTCGACGGGCTGTCCGGCGAGAATGCCGATCGCGACGCCGCGATCGATGCCGACCTCGGCCAGGCCACCGGCCATGCGCCGAGCTTCCTGGTGGATGTCGCCCCAGGTCTGACGGAAAGCGTTGTCGGGCTCTCCCGTCACCAGGCCGCGGTCGGTGACTGCGGCGGTCGCGTACATCTCTTCGGTGAACTTGCTCAACGCAACTCCTCGGTCAGTGTCACTCTTCGATTCAGTGCAACTCTTCGCAGGACACAAATGGCTGTGTGTTCGAACACACACATACATTGATAATCAGCGATCGTTCGCCGAGTGTTACGCCGCAGTGGCTACTGCCTCGTGGTCTGCGAGTATCCTTTCTCTGTTGTGCTGCCGCACTCTCCACCTGTCCGCGCACCGGCACGTCGCCGGCACCGACGCCCACTTCGAGAGGTTCTTCGTTGACTACCCCGTCCGACTCGACCGTCCCTTCCGACTCGACTGTCCAGTCCGACACCGAAGGCCCCGATTCAACCGAGAGCGGGTCGGTCGCGGTCACGACGACGACCAAGGGCTTGTCCGCCGAGGCGGAGCGTCGCCGCACCTTCGCCGTCATCTCGCATCCTGACGCCGGTAAGTCGACACTCACCGAAGCGCTGGCACTGCACGCGAAGAAGATCTCCGAGGCTGGTGCCGTCCACGGCAAGGCCGGCCGCAAGTCGACGGTCTCGGACTGGATGGAGATGGAGAAGGCCCGCGGCATTTCCGTCAGTTCCACCGCACTGCAGTTCAACTACCACTCGTCCGAGACCCCGGACGAGCAGATCAACGTCATCAACCTCGTCGACACCCCCGGTCACTCCGACTTCTCCGAGGACACGTACCGCGTCCTGACCGCCGTCGACGCAGCCGTCATGCTCATCGACGCTGCCAAGGGCCTCGAACCGCAGACGCTCAAGTTGTTCCAGGTGTGCCGTCACCGCGGCATTCCGGTCATCACGGTCATCAACAAGTGGGACCGTCCCGGCCAGACTCCTCTCGAACTGCTCGACGAGATCAGCGAACGCATCGGCCTCACGCCCACTCCCCTGTACTGGCCCGTCGGCATCGCCGGCGACTTCCGAGGACTGTTGCGGCGCGGCGAAGACGGTGAGGCTCGCGAGTACGTCCGCTTCACCCGTACCGCAGGCGGCGCGAAGATCGCCCCCGAAGAGGTCATGGACGCCGACGCGGCGCTCGCCAAGGAAGGCTCCGAGTGGGAGACCGCGGCCGAGGAGAGTGAACTGCTCTCCGCTACCGGCCAGGACCACGATCAGGAGATGTTCCTCGCCGGTCAGACGTCCCCGGTGATCTTCGCGTCCGCGATGCTCAACTTCGGTGTCCGCCAGATCCTCGACACTCTCGTCGAATTGGCGCCGCCGCCGCGGGGCCGCGAAGACCTCAGCGGCAAGCCGCGCGAGGTCACCGATCCGTTCAGTGCGGTCGTCTTCAAGGTGCAGGCCGGTATGGACACCGCGCACCGTGACCGTCTGGCGTTCATGCGCATCGTCTCCGGCGTGTTCGAGCGCGGCATGGTTGTCACACATGCTCAAACCGGCAAGCCCTTCACGACCAAGTACGCGCAGACGGTATTCGGCCGTGAACGTTCCACCGTCGAATCCGCGTTCCCCGGCGACGTCGTCGGCCTCGTCAACGCCACCGCACTCGCACCCGGCCACACGCTGTACACCGAGAAGAAGGTGGAGTTCCCGCCGATCCCGTCGTTCGCGCCGGAACACTTCTCGATCCTGCGCGCCGAAAGCGCCGGCAAGTACAAGCAGTTCCGCCGTGCAGTCGATCAACTCGATTCCGAGGGCGTCGTCCAGATTCTCCGCAACGACATCCGCGGCGACGCCTCCCCCGTCATGGCTGCTGTCGGCCCGATGCAGTTCGAGGTCGTCGCAGCGCGCATGAAGGCCGAGTTCAACGTCGAGGCCAAGATGGAACCGCTCGGCTACGCATTGGCCCGCCGTACCGACGCCGCGTCCGAGGTCGAACTGAACCGTCAGCGCGGTGTGGAGGTCTTCACCCGATCCGACGGTGTCCTGCTCGCCCTTGTCAGTGACAAGTGGCGCCTGCAGTACATCCAGAAGGAACTCCCGGATCTGACGCTCGAACCCCTCGTCGCTGCTGCGGACTGATGAGCCTGATCGAGGCGCTGTTCGACGCTGAACTGCACATCGGCAGCGCCACGATTCTCTGGCGAGAGATCATCGGAAACGCGTTCGGAATAGGCTCCGCGATCGCGGGCGCGCGACGCTCGGTATGGGCGTGGCCTGTCGGTATAGCCGGAAATGCCTTGTTGTTCACGGTCTTCATGGGCGCACTTTTCCACACGCCGCAAGAGCTCAATCTCTACGGCCAGGCCGGCCGTCAGTTGTTGTTCATCACCGTCAGCGTCTACGGGTGGACCCAGTGGCGACGTGGGGCACGTGACTCCGGTCGCGCAGTCCTGCCCCACTGGGCGACAACTCGCGAGCGCGTCGCCATGATCGCCGTCATGGCAAGCGGCACAATCGCTTTCGCCTGGATCTTCGACCTTCTCGGCTCGTACGGAGCGTGGGCGGAGGCCTGGATCTTCACCGGCTCGATCCTCGCGACGTACGGGATGGCACGCGGCTGGACCGAGTTCTGGCTCATCTGGATCGGCGTCGACGCTGTCGGCGTTCCCCTTCTATTCCGGGCCGGGTACTACCCGTCGGCGATCCTCTATCTGGTCTATGCATTCTTCGTTCTGTGGGGCTTCGCGATGTGGCTGCGCATTCAACGCCGAACTCCACAAGGGGTGTAACAGTAAACAGACTCCTGGTATGTTTGCGTCGATTAAGCAAACCAGCGGTCTGTTTACGGGCATCAGGAGCGAACAATGGAAGACAAGAATTCTCACGGAATAACGGGCCCCAACGGTTCCGGCAACGGATCGAGAGCCAGTAGTTCCGCGAGTAATGGTTCTGCGAGCAACCTTCCCACGGGTAACGGTTCTGCGAGCAACCTTTCCACGAGCAACGGTTCCAGCAGTGCCACCGCCACAGCGGATTTTCTGTCGACCGCACCCAAGCAATCGGATGCATTCACGTTTCCGCTTCCTACCCGAACCACGGCCGCACACAGCAGCGGAGAGGACCTTTCAGTGCCAGCTTCAACACGCGAATCATCGAGGACACTCGAGACTCGGAGTCGCACCGTCGTACGGCGCGACGCGATGGGCGTAGCCGCCGTTCGAGTGGCCGGTCGACTCACCCACACCGAACTCATCGCGAATCAGGCCTCACCCTCGAGCACGCATTCCTCCGATCCCACGATGGATCTGGACGAGTTGCTCACGATGCTCGGCAGCTACCTGTTGTCCTCGGGGTTCGAACATCCCGAAATCCACGCCAAGCTCGGTGGACAGTCGATCGTCGTCAACCTCGTGTCGCCGGAGATCAGCGCCAGCTGAGCTCGACCCAGCTGTTCAGGGCCACAGCACTGCTCGTGTCCATGCTCGGTCCGAGCCGCGCCGGTACAACCATCGCTGATGCCGACGCCCGGAGTCTGCCTGCCAGAACTCGACAGACTCCGGCTCGAGGCACCACGCACGCCAGTCCTTCGACACGAACCCCGGGTCGTCACTGATTCTTGCTTCCGCAGCGGCCACTGAGGCGTCGTACGCCCCTAAGTCTTCGAGCACCTCGCTCTGCTTACTTGCCGTCGCCACCGCCCTCGCAGTGACGGAGCGTTCGACGAAGTCTCGGCTTCGAAGTGCGTCGTCGCCCTCGCGAACCAACCCGCGAATCCGGACCTGCTGGCCCGTCTCACGCCAGTAGAAGGCGAGCGATGCTCGCGGATTTTCTTTCAGCTCAATGCCTTTCGGCGAAGCAGCTGAACCCGAAAACCAGAACCCACCCTCGGTCACGTCCTTGAGGATGAGGAAGCGGGAATCGGGCATACCGTCACTGTCGACGGTCGCGAGCGCACACACGTGTGGCTCGACGACACCGAAGGCCACGGCCGCACGGAGCCAGTCGAGGAACAGCTCTCCCGGCTTTTCCGGAAAATGTTCAGGCGCGGGCGGCGGAGTTCCGGTCAGTGCGGGGATACCGCGAATCCACGTCCGTACGTCAGGCAGCGAAAAATCTGCATCAACCATGAGCCGACTCTAATCGCGGGCGGCCTCAGGAGACGTTGCGAACTACCGAGTCGCCGAACGACGGTTGCTGCAGCAGCGCCCACTTGTTGGACGTCAATCGGAAACTCGGCATGTCGGCGAGCGCCACCACCGATTCCCAGGTCCGCTCGTAGCTCGTGTGGGAGATTCGCCATTCACCGTCGCTGCAGCGGGTGTATCTGTCGTGATAGAAGGCCGATCCGCGAAGAAGCATGCCGTCTTCGGGGATCACCACAGTGTCCGCGAGGCACCAGATCCCGGTTGCGGTGTCTCCATCGACGTCGATCTCGGGTTGCCCGCACTGATGTTCGGTGATGACGTGTGATCCGAGGGTGTTCTCGAGGAAGGAGACGAACGAATCTCGGGAATCGAAACTGAGTTGTTCTCCGTAGATCGCGGTGGCGTCGACGGTCAGAGTGTCGGCAAATTCGACCCACGATTTGGTGTCCAAGGCGCGTGCGTATCGGTACTTGAGTCTTTGGATGAGAACAATCGCTTCGAGATCCATGATCCCCGCCTCCCGGTGCAGCAACCACCCGTCCTATGTGTGCACATTAGCCTGTATCACGCCGAAACGGGCATTACTCTCAAAGCTAGTAGAAATGTCAGCCGATAACACGCTTTTCCAGGCCGTCGAGCATGATCGTGATCTTCTCGTCCAACCAACCTCGCCCGTGCCACGTCGATTCGTCGCCGATCCCCTCGACCAACGACTCCGACGCATTCCAACTCTCCTGATACGCCTGGCGCGCAGAACGCGAATCCGCGGAGCTCACGGTCTTGTCCATTGCCGCCATCATTGCGAACTGCGTCATGGTCACCTCGGAGATGAAGTCCACCGCCAGGACCGCGTCGTGTGGTGTGAAACCCTGGGCAGTCAACGAACCGACCAGTTTCTCCACGATCTCGATTATCGCCGGTGGCGTGCCCGGAACTGCGAGACCGACCTGGGCTAGACCTGGATAGCGCTCGAACGAGGACCACAGAACGTCGCACAAATCCGTCAGAAACCCACGCCACGGACGATCCGTGTCCGGCCATACAGTCTGACGCACAACGTGATCCGCACAAGCCCGCAGCAGCGCTTCACGGTCCGCGAAGTAGCGATAAAGTGCAGAATGGCTGACGCCCAGACGTTTTGCCACACTCGGCATGGTCAATTCACTCAGATCACCAGCCAGGGCGGCCTCGACGATGTCCACTGTCGACAACGTCGGCGGCCGCCCCGTCTTCTTTCCGGTTTGCATTCTGCTCAGCCTGCCACCTGCTCAGCCCGCTACCAACCGCCATCCCGACGCACGGTGGCGCTGGTTCCAGAACGCGGCGTAGTTCCCACCGGCTGCGAGCAGAACTTCGTGGGTTCCCACTTCGACGATCGATCCGTCGTCACCGAGCACGATGATCTGGTCTGCGGCCACGACGGTAGACAGTTTGTGAGCGATCACGAGCAGTGTGCTTTCACTGGCGAGTTCCTGCATCGCACGCTGTACATGGGCCTCGTTCTCGGGATCGAGCGCGGCCGTCGCCTCGTCGAGCAGAACGATAGGCGCGCGTTTGAGGAGTGCGCGCGCGATGGAGACCCGCTGCCGCTCTCCACCGGACAGTGCCGTCCCGCCCTCACCGACGCGGGTGTCCCAACCCCGCGGAAGTCGCTCGACGATTTCCGCGACGCCCGCGATCCGAGCCACGTCGAAGACCTCATCGTCCGTGGCTTCGGGGCGACCGAGGCGGATGTTCGCGATCAACGTGTCGTCGAAGAGGTACACGTCCTGGAAAACCAAGGACAACTGCGACATCAGATCGGCACTCGTGAGGTCCCGCACATCGACGCCGCCGACACGTACCACCCCCGAGTCGACGTCGTAGAAGCGCGAGATCAGCCGAGTGACGGTGGTTTTGCCAGACCCTGACGGACCGACCAACGCCGTCAGCGACTTCCGCGGCACCTCGAAGGAGATGTCCCGCAGCACCTGCCCACCGTCCGCGTAGCCGAAGTCGACGGCGTCGAACTGCACGGCCGTCTCCCCCGTCGGCTGCCCGCTGGTATCGGGTTCTACCAATGGTTCCACTTCGAGGATCTCGGACATCCGACGGATTTCGTTGCGTGCCATTCTGATTGCACCGCCGAACTCGCCGATCTCACCCAGCGGTTGGATGAACCGTGCGGTCAGGCCGAGTAGCGCGATCAACGTGACAGGGTCGATGTCGCCGCCGAGCGCGAGGAATGCACCCAGGATGATCACTGCAGAGAAGACGAATTGCAGGGCGATCCCGTTGACCACGGACCCGATCACCACGAACCACAGTTGTGAACGACCCGCAGTGTGTTGCGCTTCGATCGCGTCGTCGAGCGGTTCGTACACCCCGTGTGTGCGTCCGAAAGCACGCAGGACCGGTTGGCAACGAGCGTATTCGAGCACTCGATTGTTCGATTCGACGGCTGCGGCATGTGCCCGATCGTCGGCCTTGGCAGTCATCGTCGAGGCAAATCTTGCTGCCGCGAACAGAATCGGAACGCTGACCATCAGTGCCAACCCGAGCCGCCAGTCGAAGAACAGCATGCACACGACAATGGTTGCCGGGCTGGCAATTCCGGAGATGATCGGTGTCATCAGGTGCGCAGCCGCCCCCATCACCGAGATGGTGCCCTTGCTGGCAACCTGCGATACCTGGCCGAGTCGGCCGGCGCCGAACCAGCCGAGCGGCAGAGTGACGAGATGATCTCCCAGGCGCAGATGCATAGTCCTCAGCAGCGTGAGGGCCGACTCGAATCCCTTCATCGCCTGCAGGTAATGCGCAATCGAACTGATCACGGCGCACACGGCCATAGCGGCGAGCCACCGAAGGAAACTGCCCCAGTCCTGATCGAACAGTGCCTGCACCGCCGGGACCAGTAGCGCCACTGCCAAACCTTGCATCACGCCGTACAACACTGCCCACACCAAGAACTCGCGATAGCGGCCCTGATTCTGCGGGCCGAGTATCCGGAAGAGGTCGCGAATCATGAGTTGGCCTTTCCTGCTGCGTCAGACATACCAGCGATGCTGTCGGCCCGACTGTGACTCGCCCACATCCGGGCATAGGTTGAACCACTCGCCACAAGCTGATCGTGCGTGCCCTTCTCCACGATCCGTCCGGCGTCGAGGACCACGATCTGATCGGCGCTCACGATCGAAGCCAACCGGTGCGCGATCACCAGCACGGTGCGGCCGACCGTCAAGCGCGACAACGCCTCCTGGATATCGGCTTCGGACTCCGGATCGGCGAAAGCGGTTGCTTCGTCGAGCACGAGAACAGGAGTGTCCGCGAGAATCGCACGCGCTATGGAGACCCTTTGGGCTTCACCACCCGAGAATCTGGCGTCGACCCCGACTACGGAGTCGTAGCCTCTCGGGAGCGCTTCGATTCGGGTGTCGATCTGCGCGGCTGCGGCAGCGGCCTTCACCTCGGCCGCAGTCGCCTGCGGTCGGGCAAGCCGAATGTTGTCGAGCACGGTCGCTTCGACCAGCTGCACGTCCTGCAGAACGAATCCGACGTGGCGGTACAGCTCGTCGGTCGCCACGTCCCTGACGTCGGCACCACCGATGGCCACGGATCCGGCACGCACGTCGTGGAACCTCGGAACCAGCGTTGCCAGCGTCGACTTACCCGAACCCGAAGGTCCGACCAACGCCGTCACCGTGCCCTCCGGCAGCGTCAGATCGATGTCGGTCAGAACGTCGGCGCCGTCGTCGTAGGCGAAAGAAACTCCGGAGAATCGAACTTCATTCCCCGCGGGACTTTTCGGATGATCGGTTTCCGGCAGCGCCTCGGTCGAGAACAGCGCAATCAGTCGCGCCGCAGCGGCGGCTGCCTCTCGGCGAGCCTGCATACCGAAACCGATGGTCGTCACCGACACCGGAATCACCATCGCGACAAGAGAACTGGTCAGCACATCGATGGGTGACACCCATCCGGAGTGGACGAACCACGAGCCGAGGCCAAGGTTGACCACCAGCACTACCGGTGCGCTCAATGCAATCGAGGCCAGCGCCTCGGTCCGGAGCATCGGGCGAACCCAGCCCTCGTACGAGAGTGCAAATGCCTTGGCGGCGTCGCGGTACCGGGAGTGTGACTGCTTGTCCTGACCGAAGGTCTTGACCACTGCGATACCGGTGACGAACTCGACGATGGTGTTGCTGATGGCCGCGATGCCCTCATTCATCCGGCTCATCTTGACGGCCATGTCCTTGGTCATCATCGCGTAGGCGATCATGTAGATCGGGAGCGTGGCAATCGCAACCAATCCCAGACGCCAGTCGATCGAGATCACGTAGCCGAGTCCGACGAGCGGCACTGCGATGGCTCCGGTGGTCTCGACGGCACTGTGCGCAACCAGGTAATGGAGATCGGAGATGTCGTTCTGCGCGGCTTTGCGCACGGTTCCGGACGAGTGGGAGGTGAACCAGCCCAGGGGAAGTCGACCGAGAGTCGCTGCGATTCGACGCCGCAGCACCGCCTGCAGATTCACATCGGCGAAGTGCGTCACGATCAACGCACCGCCTCCGAAGAACGCACGCATACCCAGACCGAAGACGACCACCCACACGATCGTCCAGACACGGGACGAGTCGACGTCACCGCCCACGATCAGCGTCTTACCCAGTTCGGCGATGGCCACGTACGGCACGATGGCTGCGACCGCGGCGATCACCTGCATCACCATCGCGATGGTGGTCCGCGTGCGCACTGGAGCAAGGAGTTCGCGAAGCGCGCTCTTGTGCTCCGCCGCTTCAGCTTTGGCTTGCGAGGCTTCGGCCGCCGCTCCTTGTGATACGTCGGCCTCTTCAGATGAAATGTCTGTTTTCGTGGCCTGTGTCGTCGTCATTTCGAGAACGCCTTCCATCGGGTAACTGCGTCGGCGTCGGATGCGATGCGTCCTTGGAGTTCCGCGCCGGTGAGTGTGCGATCGGCAAGTGCCTCGAGGTCTTCGAGGATCCAGTAGACCGCGAAGGGATAACTGCCGAACCAGAGTTCGCCGCTGACGTCTGCCGTGCGCCCGGCCTGCACCGCAGGGATCTCGTTGAACAACGGATTTGCGTGTACCAGTGCGCCGTCGTAGATGTTTCCCGAGGTCACGACCATCGCGTCCGCCGCGTGCTGCCCGACCTCCTCGCCCGACACCGAAGACGTGGCAACACCTGTGTTCGGTCCGATCTTCGCGTCGAGTTCGGCTTGTGGACGCCTGAAACCGGCTTCCTCGATGATCGAGGACATCGGCGACTGTGGGATGACGGTGTAGATGCCGCCGGAGAATCCCACCAGCACGGACAACGTCTGCGGTTGCGCCTCGACCGTTCCGGATACTTCGGCAAATTTGGTCTCGAGCCTCGACACGATTTCGCGAGCTTCGGACTCTCGACCCAGAGCAGTCGCCGCGGTATTCAGAACTTCGCGCCACGGCGCCGCATAGGCGAGCACCGTCGTCGGGGCAATCTCGTTGGCCTGAGCCGTGATCGACGTCAACGACCCGACGTCACTGAGCAGGATTCTGTCAGGATCGACTGCTGCGATCTGTTCGACGTCGGGTGACTCGAAGAACGTCGGTTTGTCGATGACCTCTATGCCCTCGCTCTGCAAGATCTCCTTCGCCGCCTGTGATTGCAGGGTGGCAAAGACCGTATCGGGCTTGACCCCAAGTGTGAGCGCGTTGAGTGCTGCGAACTCGTCCAGTGCGAGCAACTTCTGTGGCGCAGGCGCGGCAGAGGACTCGTGTGCCGCTGCGTCGGCGTCATCGACGCCCGAGGAGCAACCGACAAGGGCCGTTGCTGTCGCTGCGAGTGCCGTTGCTCGCAGGCCCCACTGCTGCCGCATCCTTCTCTCCCTGCTTTAGTTACACACTGTCTCGATTAGGGGAGCCTACAATAACTCAGGCCGTTTGTGCAGCCCTCGTCACCGGAAGTGCAAACGCCGGCAGACACGCGACAACACTGATGACTGCGCCCATCACGAACGCCGCCCCGAACGAATCACCGGAAATACCGATCGCCAGGACTGCTGTGGTCACCGGCGCACCCACCGCCGATCCCACGGTCCTGATCACGCTGTTGACACCACTGGCCGCTGCCATCTCCGATGGCGGCACGATCGAAGCAACCAACAGAGCACAGACCGCGAACCCCACGCCGTTCCCCAACCCGACGAGGGAGAAGAACAGCACGATCGCAACCACCGAACTCGGCCAGATTGCAAGTCCGATCGCGCCCGTCGCCATGAGTGCCAGCGCTGTCACCGCCGGTACTCGCGGCCCGTATCGCCGCGCGAGAGCCGGCGTCAAACGCCCGCCGAGAAAGACGAGTACAGCGGCAGGCAAGAGCGCCAACCCGGTCTGCACGACAGTGAATCCGCTTCCGTACGTGGACGTGTCCGGCGCCTGGAGGATCCGCGGCAGGCAGAGGTAGAAGATGTACGGCACGAATCCGAACACCAGAGTGAGTGCGCTGGTGATCATCATCGGCTTGTCCCGAAAGACTCGCATGTCGACAATCGGCGCGTCGTGGCGGGAATCGACGGCAATCAGTGTCGCGAACGAAACGAACGCGATCACAACCAGACCCCAGAATCCGAGCGACAGAACTCCCCAGTCGGAGGCTTTGGTGATCGCCAGGAGCAGGCTCACCAACCCGAACGCCAGTGCTCCGGCACCGGCCCAGTCCGTCGGCATACCCGGCCGGCGATGCGAACCCGGAACCACGGCCACCACCGCGACCAATGCGAGCACGATCAAGATCCCGGTGATCACGAACAACCACTGCCAACTGAGATACTCGAGAATGACACCGCCGATCACCAGTGCACTTCCGGCACCGATTCCCAAAGTCCCAGCGAGCCAACCTATCCCCGAAGACAACTCGGGGCCCACTACCGTTCTCCGCAGCACTGCCATCGCGAGCGGGAAGCTCGCCATACTCACTCCCTGGACGGCCCGAACGACGAGCAGCACCCCGATGTTCGGCGCTGCCGCGGCGGCGAATGTGGCGAGGGCAAAGATGATCAGAACGATCACCAGAACTCGCTTGTCGCCGAACCGGTCACCCATTGCCCCGACGATCGGAGCCATCACCGCGGCCGCCAACAGATAGGACGTAAGAATCCACCCGGTCACCGCCACGGACGTGTCGAAATGCTCACCCAACACCGGCAACGCCGGTACCAGCATCGTCTGCATGAGCGAGTAGACGAGTACCGCTCCAGCCAGGGCTGCGATCACCCGGCTCCCGGATCGCGTGGGCGCCTCTGCCAAGGTCGTCATCGACACCTTCCTCCAATCATGAATCGAATCGGAACGGAACACTCCGTTCCGATTGAGTAAACCATGCATTGCTAGCCTGTGGGAATGGCGAAAGAGAATGCGAGCCTCCCCGGACGCGCCCGAGAAGCCGCAGACAACGACGTCACCGTGCTGCGAGCGGCGCGCGAGATTTTTGCCGAACAGGGTTGGAATGCACCGGTATCGGCGATTGCCGCACGGGCCGGAGTGGGCGTCGGCAGCATCTATCGCCGATACCGAGGCAAGGAGGAACTGGCGCAATCCCTGCGCGTCTGGGCGATCGATCACCTCGCCACCCTTGCCCGAGAGTGCGTGAGCACCGCGAAAACCGATGAAGCCGTATTGAAGACGTTCTTCTCGCGATATCTCACCGAATCGGTGGGACCGCTCATTCCGGTCCTCGGCGGCAGGTTGCCTGAACACGCCGAAGTCACTCGTGCCGCCGAAGAATTGGAGGCCGCACTGCAATCCATGGTCGACGTCTGCATCGACGCTCACGAAGTCCCGCCCGGCTTCACTGCTGCAGACGTCATGCTCATGACAGTGCATCTGCGGCCGACTCTGCCGATCGATGGCGATCGAGCCACCGAAATACACACGCGTTATCTCGATTTCATGCTCGACGGACTTCGTGGCGGAACACCTCAACCGTCGATCACTCCCCCATCCTGGAGCGAATGGCTTCAGATGTGGCAGGGCACCTGACCCGGAGAACACCCGAACGGAACATCAGGTTAGGCTTACCTAGCTTAGTTCGCCATGTTCGGAAGGTTTTCATGAAACTCACCCGCCGGTTCGCCGGATTCGCCGCACTACCCGCCGTCGCCGCACTCCTACTCACCGGTTGCGGAAGTAGCGACGCATCGCCTTCTACCGAGACCAGGTCCGCCGACCAGTCCTGGAGTTACACAACGGGATACGGAAACACGATCACCCTCGATCACGCCCCGGAGCGGATCGTCGTCGACGCGTATTCCGCTGCTGCGCTGTGGGACTACGGTATTCGGCCGGTCGGCATCTTCGGTTACGGCGTCGGCAATCCCGACGTCACCGATCATGCCGACGAGTCGACCATGACGGTCGTCGGCCGTGAAGGCGAACTCAGCGCGGAAGCACTTGCGGCACTGGACCCCGACCTCGTCATCGGGTACGGCAACAGTGACGACCCGACGCGATGGACTTGGTGGGACGAGCCGATGGGCAACACCGTCAACAATGTTGCACCGTTTGTCGGCGTCAAGTTCTCCGGAGCCTCGACACCGGACGTATTGAGCGAATACGCCGCACTCGCCGAAGCTCTCGGCGGGAACACCGACACAGCCGCAGCACGCGAGGGCAAGGAAGCATTCGAATCCGGTGCAGAGCGCATCCGAACTGCCGCGGCCAAGGTCGACGACATCGAAGTCCTCGCCCTGAACGGTGACAGCTCCGAGTTGTACGCAGGCACAACGGCGCTCGCCCAGTTCGGTTATCTGAAAGAACTCGGTGTGAAGTTCACCGGACCGGGAGGCGACAAAGGCTGGGCCGACCTCAGCTGGGAGCAGGTCCCGGATTACCCGGCGGACATCGTGTTCCAGTTCGCGAAGTCGGCAGAAGCATTCGCAGTATCACCCGTGTTCGTCAAGCTGCCCGCGGTGACCGCGAACCAGGTGATCGACTTCGACGACAAGCGTCCCAACACCTACGCCAATTACGGCGCCTGGTTCGAGCAGGTTGCACAACTACTCGACCAGGCCCGCAACGTCGCCTGAATTACTGCCCAGCAGTGATTCGCCCGGCCGCTTCCTCGAGAACGTCGAGGAAGATGGCCGCGGTGAGCGCAAATCCTTGGTTGTATCGCGCGTCGCTGGTCAACACGTTGCCCGCTTGAACTGCAGGCAACCGCTGCCATGTCGGCTGCGTCTTGATCGCGTCGAGTGCTTCCTGATCGCGAGCTTGGGCGATGATCACATCCGCCGGAGCCAAGGTGTCGAGTTGCTCGAACGACAACTCGAACGAGTTCTCTGCATTGTCGTCGTCACGGAAGAGCACGTCCAGGCCGGCATCGATTGCAACACTGATCCGCAGATTCCGCTGATGCACAAGGAATCCGGTCGGCGTCTGAACGCCCAACACGATCTTCTTTCCGCCCAGCTTCTCCTGCAACATGGGTCGCAGTCTCGCGAGCTTGTCGTCGTACTCCGCGATGGAAGCCTCGGCGATTGCCACACGGTCGAGTTGGCTCGCCTGCGCTATCAGCGCACCTCGCCAGTCGACCGGGTGTCCGGCGATCGGTTCGACGTCGTCGCCGACCACCAACAGTGGCGCGATCGAAGACAAGCGCTCGGTGCCGTACCAGTCACTCGTGTAACCGATCGCAGTGATCACGATCAGATCGGGTTCGAGAGCGAGCAGAGCCTCGAAATTGGTGGAGAAATCGCCGGCTACGTTGACGAAGCTCGCGTCCTCGATGGTGCGGCCGGGAAACTGGAATCCTGCCTTGGCATCGGGGAACCAGAAGTTCCCCGAACCGACGATCGGGTAGTCCATCATCATCGCGAATTCGAGGTCGACGCGTCCGTCCAGCACCACAACGCGCTTGGGGTCGCGCGGAACGTCGCCGCTGAACTCGCCCCACGTGTACGGGAGAGTGTCACTGGCCGCGTCCGACTCGGCATCGGAAGTTCCACACGCACTCAGCGCCAGTGCTGCAGCCACACCGGCTGCGCCACCGAAGAATCGGCGCCGTGAAATGCGGTCGACGATCTGAGCCCACTCCGAATCGGTGACCTGCGTATCCAGGAAGAGTTTCATACCTTTGCTCCTTCGATGTTTCGCTGACGCTCGCGTCCCAGCGGAATGACAAGTGGTGTGTGGGAAACCGGATCGTCGATGATGCGGCACGCCATGCCGAACACCTCCTGCACCAGTTCTTCGGTGATGATCTCCGCGGGCGGGCCCTCGGCGACCACGGCGCCGTCCTTCATCGCGATGATGTGAGTTCCGTAGCGGCACGCGTGATTGAGATCGTGAAGCACAGCCACCAGCGTGTGCCCGTCGTTCTCGTTCAGATCGCGGCACAACTCCAGAAGCTCGATCTGATGCGCGATGTCGAGGAACGTCGTCGGCTCGTCCAGCAGCACCAACGGAGTCTGCTGCGCGAGAACCATAGCGACCCAGACACGTTGGCGCTGACCACCGGACAGTTCGTCGACCGGCCTGGCAGAGAGATCCGTGACCTTGGTTGCCTCCATCGCCTTGATGACGGCGGCCTCGTCCTCTCGCGACCACTGACGGATCAGCTTCTGATGCGGATAACGTCCTCGCGCAACCAGATCGGCGACCTTGATGCCGTCCGGGGCGATCGACGTCTGCGGCAGAAGCCCGAGCCGCCTCGCAACTTCCTTGGCCGGGTACGACGTGATCGCTTTGCCGTCGAGGAGAACCTTGCCGGTGGTCGGCTTGAGCAACCGGGACAACGCACGCAGAAGTGTCGACTTGCCGCAGGCGTTGGGACCGACGATGACGGTGAAGCCACCGTCGGGGATCTCGACGTCGAGGTGCTCCGAGATGACGCGCTTGTCGTACCCGATCGTGACGTCCTCGGCGCGAAGCCGATTCGTCTTCTCAGCCACGACGCCCGCCGCACTTGCCTCGTTCACGCTGTTCCTCGTTCCTTCACCGATCACTGCTTACGGGCCTCTCGCGCGAGAAGCCATACAAAATAGATGCCACCGATGGAGACGGTGACGACGCCGACCGGCAACTGTGTCGGTGCAAAAGCTCGCTGCGCCACCCAGTCGCTGACCATCAGCAACGCGCCACCCATTGCTGCCGACGGCAGCAGGGTCACTCCGGCACTACCGGTCAATCGCCTCACCAATTGCGGAGCCGCCAGCGAGACGAACCCGATCGGTCCGGCCGCTGCTGTCACCATGGCCGTCAGAGCGACACCCAGAACAACCAGGGAAAGCCGCGTGGGTTCGGCCCGGACTCCGAGTGCCTTGGCGGCGTCGTCGCCCATCTCGAGCATCTGCATCCGCCTGCCCAACACCAGGATCAGCGGAACGAGGATGGCCAGCACGACGACCACCGGCCACACCTGAGTCCAGCCGAGACCGTTCAACGAACCGGCACCCCACACTGCGGCGGCCATTGCGTCGTCAAGCTTCGCCTTGAGAATCATCCACGTGTTGACCGAGCCCAACATCGCACTGATGGCGATACCGACGATGATCAACCGGAATCCCTGCACACCACGCTTGTACGCAAGGAGGTAAACCACTGCTGCGGTCGCGATTCCGCCCACCAGAGCACCGACTGCGATCTCGTAGTAAGTACCACCGATGAGGAGGATGACCACAAGAGCGCCCGTGTACGCACCGGAGTTGAAGCCGATGATGTCTGGGCTACCCAACGGGTTCCTGGTGAGCGATTGGAAGATCGCACCGCTCATGCCGAGTGCCGCACCGAGCATCAGCGCCAACAGAACTCGGGGCAGACGCCATTCCACGACGACCATGTGGATACGCGCGGGCGCTTCGCCGAACAGTGCGCCGAGGACGTCCCCGATCGGCACCTGGTAGTCACCACTACCGAGGGCGATGACACCGATCGCCAGTGCAAGCGCAACGAGGATGAGGCAGACCGTGACCGTGCGGACGTCGATCCGCGCGGACCAGCCTTCTTTGGGTGAGCGCACCACCGTGGTGGGGCGCCCGAAATCGATGCTCACAGACCGCTCACCTTGCTTCGACGCACCAGCATGATCAGCACCGGAGCTCCGATGAATGCCGTGACGATGCCGACCTGAAGTTCACCCGGGCGCAGCACGATTCGGCCGACGACGTCGGAGAAGAGAAGCAGAATCGGCGAGCACACCAACGTGTACGGGAGAATCCATCGCTGATCCGGTCCGACGAACCATCTTGCGACGTGCGGAACCATCAGACCGACGAATCCGATCGGCCCGGCCGCCGCTGTCGCTGCGCCACACAGCAAGGTCACCGCGATGACACCGAGGATACGAGTACGAGTGATGTTGGCACCGAGCGAACGTGCCAGATCGTCACCCAAGGCCACCGCGTTGAGTTGGCGCGCCAACGCGAGCGCCAGGAAGAGTCCGATGAGAATGAAGGGGGCAACGGCCAGAACGATTTCCAACGAACGTCCGCTGAGTGAGCCGGCATTCCACTGGCGCATCTGATCGAAGGCGGTCGGGTTGAGCAAGGTGATGCCGGACGAGATGCCGCCGAGCACGGAGCCGATGGCAACACCGGCAAGCGTCAGCCGAATGGGCGTCGCACCACCTCGACCGATCGAGCCCAGCGTGTAGACGATCGCCGTGGCTATCACCGCTCCGAGGAACGCGAACCAGATGTACGACCAGATGCTGGTCAGGCCGAAGACCGCGACGGCGACAACCATCGCAAAGCCTGCTCCGGCATTGACACCGAGAATTCCGGGGTCAGCCAAGGGATTTCGTGTCATCGCCTGGATGAGGCCACCGGCCACGCCGAGCGCCATGCCGACGATCAGACCGAGCAGAGTACGCGGCAGCCGCAGGTCACGGATGATCACGTGATCGTTCGAGTCGTCGTAGTTCACCAGCGCGTCGATGACCGTGCCGAACGGAATGGTCTTCGATCCCACCGCAATGCTCAGAAGGAGCACGGCGGCGAGCACCACCAGGCACACCAAAAGACCCGCCATACGACGAGAGTTGGTCGATACCAGGCCGTCCGGTTGCTTCTGCTTCTCTTGCAGCGACTCGTCGATCAGTTCTTCGGTGTGTTTGTCGACGGCTCTCTCGTCAGCCGCACTCTGGTCGACGGCACTCTTGTCTAATCCAACGGTCACAAGCCGGCGCTCTCTAGAGTCTTCTCGACCTCGTCGCGAATCTCTTCCTCGTCGCGGTCCGATTCCCAGGCCGCATCGAGTGCCGCGCGGACACTCTCGTCGAGGGCCTCGTACTTCGCGTTCCAGACCTCTGCCTTGTAGGTCCAGTAGCCGATGACCTTGTACTGCTCACCCGGCAACTTCAGTTCGTGGCGAAGGTACTTGCGGATGTCACGGAGCATCGTGCTCTCGCCTGCCACCCACACGTATCCGAGTTCAGTGGGCAGGTTCATCGCGCGAACCGCGTCCGGCAGCTTCGACGGTGCAACACCGTTGCCACTGCCGACCAGCCAGATGAACTCGACGTCGGCGTCCGAGGTGATCTGCTGCTTGTGCGACTCGTCCACCACCTCGACGATCGCCTTGGCCGACATGCCGGCCGGCAACTGTTCGATCAGACGACCGAGTGCGGGGAGTCCGGTTGCGTCGGCGACGAACACCTGCCAGCGTGCGTCGGCCGGCGGCTCGTAGAGGCCACGAGACTCGCCGATCGCCAACTTGTCACCGATCTCGGCTTTCTGCGCCCAGTCGCTGGCGATTCCGCCCTCGTGAACGACGAAGTCGATTGTCATTCGGCTGGTTTCGGCATCGAACCGTCGCACGGTGTACGGCTGGCACGGGGATGGTTCCTCGCCCTCCGGGTACCGCCAACCGCGCGGTGCGTCCGGATCTTCCGCCGGTAGAACGAACTCGCCTGTAGCCGGGACCGGGAAGTGGAGGCGCAGGTATTCGTCACCGGTACCGGTGGTTTCGAAGGCGGTCAGCTCCTCCCCTCCGAACACGATACGAACCATTCCCGGGGTCACGTACTCCTTGTGAAGTACCTCGCCGAACACAAGACTCACAACAATCTCCAACATCGATGGAACATGAACCGGACCCGAACACGAGGATCAAATCCGACTTCCGGACATAGTTAACCCGCGCTAAGTAAGGTAGACCTTAATTTATTGCAGTGTTGTCGATGAGTCGATGCCTTCTCAGCTGCAACGGGGCCAACTACTATCGCAATTCGGCCAACGCAATACATATGGCCTGTTCACGACAAGTATTGGCACCGGTGTGACTTCTGACTACCGCCCACGATCCCTAGCGTGGACCCAGTGCCTTCGACACCACTTCTTTCGGCCGAGACAAACGGTCCCCCAACCGGCCCGGCGATCACGCCGCGCCAGGTAATCACTCGCGCGATCGCTTCCGAAGGTCGCGGAGCCAAGCTGGCGGCGGCGTCCGTCGGCTTCACCGGCCACCAGGTCGCGGAAGCGTTGGTGCCGGTAGTGATCGGTGCGGTGATCGACCGTGCTGTCGCGACCAGCGATGCCGCCGCACTCGGAAAGTGGATCCTCGTTCTCGGAATTCTCTTCACCGGCTTGTTGCTCAGTTGGCGCTTCGCTGCACGCATCTCCGATTCCGTCACCGAGCACGGTGCACATCGCTTGCGGATGGACATCGCGCGCCGAGGCCTCGATCCGCACGGCATGTCACCGCGGCGCATGCCGGGCGAGGTCTATTCGATCGCGACGTCCGACGCGGGTTCGGTGGCCGGATTCACGCACACGCTGAGCACCAAACTTGCGGCCGCCTGTGGAGTGCTGACCGCCGCGATCTCGCTGCTGGTGATCTCGGTGCCACTCGGCCTGCTCGCCATCCTCGGCACGCCCCCGGTGCTGGCTCTCATGCAGGTGGTCAGTCGACCGCTCGAACGCCGAGCCGAGACCGATCAATGGCAGGGCGCCAAGGCCGGTGCCCTGGCCGCAGATCTGCTCTCCGGACTCCGAATCCTCTCCGGCATCGGCGCCGGAGATGCTGCAGCGCAGCGGTATCGGGGAGCCAGCCGGACTTCGTTGGAAGCAACCCTTCGCGCACAGAGATACCAAGCGATGTACTCCGCCGCCAATGTTGCGATCGCCGGTGCTTTCCTCGCCGTCATCGCGTACGTGGGTGGACGGATGGCAGCGTCCGGGAGCATCTCGGTCGGTGAATTCGTTGCCGTGGTGGGTCTGGCACAGTTCCTTCGCGGTCCGTTGATCGACATCATCTACTTCGGCGCCGGCCTGGCACGGGCGCGTGCTTCCGCCAACCGCGTCGCAGCACTTCTCGGGACCACCGAGGCTGTGACTCCCGCGGGTGCACCTGTGCCCCTGAATCACTCCGAGTTCCTGACGCTGCGCGACGTCGTGTTGGCCGGAGCGTCACCAGTCGATCTCGACGTCAAACGCGGCGAGATCATCGGCATCGTCACCGAGAATGCGGCGTGGGCGGATGCGTTGGTCGACGCACTGGCGCGTCGAATCGAGCCTTCGAGCGGAACAATTCATCTCGGCGACAACGCCATTCACGAGCTGCACATCGACGAACTTCGCACTCACGTTCTGGCAGCACCGCACGACGCGGCACTGTTCATAGGAACAGTCGGCGACAATATCGACGCCCTCGCACCGATCGGTCGCCGCAACGACGAGGCCATCGCCGCGGCCGCCGCAGATCAAGTGATCTCGGCACTGCCGCTCGGCCTCGCCACCCGAGTCACCGAGCAAGGGAATTCTTTGTCCGGCGGACAGCGTCAGCGCATCGCGTTGGCGAGGGCACTGGCAAGCGAAGCGCCCGTCCTGGTGCTACACGATCCCACCACTGCCGTCGACTCCGTCACCGAAGCGCGCATTGCTCGCGGGATCGCCGAGGTACGCGGGGCGCACGCCACAATACTTCTGACCAGCAGCCCCGTGCTGCTCGATATCTGCGATCGGGTGATCGAGCTGTGAACGAACTACTCCCCACCGCAACACCGAAACAAGCGCGCCGCGCGGCACTTCGGTTGATGGGACCCCACCGAATTTCCGCGATCGCAGCAGTCGTCACCCTGACCGCCGCGACCGCGATCGGTCTGCTCACACCGCTGGTCCTCGGCGCCATGGTCGACGCCGTGACCGACGGAGACGGCGACGCTGTCTCTCGCATCGGCACACTGACTCTCGCGTTGGTCGGCATCGCGGTTGCCTCATCCCTTCTCGTCGGAGTGAGCAACTACCTGCTCGCCGGCGTCGGCGAACGCGTTGTCGCCGACCTTCGCGAAGAAGTCGTCGTCCGGGTTCTCGACCTTCCGCAGAGCGACGTCGAACGCGCCGGGCGCGGAGATCTCGTCTCCCGCATCACCGGCGACGTGCGGTTGGTGACTCGGGCCGTATCCGAAGCACTTCCGGTTTTTGCCACCGCGGCACTGACCATCGTGTTGACGCTGATCGGATTGGGTAGCCTCGATTGGAGATTCGCCGTCGCCGCGGTGATCGCGGCACCCATCCAGATCCAGGCACTGCGCTGGTACCTCTCGAGGTCTGCACCGGTCTATCGCGAGGAGCGAGAGGCGGAAGGTGCACGTGCGCAACAGCTCCTGGACTCGCTGAGTAACTCCGACACCGTCGGATCGCTTCGCCTGGCCCAGCCGCATCTCGAACAGATCGAATCTCGATCGATGGCCGCCGTCCGCCTGAGCTTGTTGACCACGCGTCTACGCACCAGATTCTTCGGCCGGCTCAACATCGCGGAGTACATCGGCCTGTCCGCTGTGCTGATCACAGGCTTCTGGCTGGTGAAAGACGGTCAGATCAGCATCGGCGCCGCGACCGCCGCAGCCCTGTTCTTCCACCGCCTCTTCGATCCGGTGGGCGCAGTTCTCAGCGTGTTCGACGAATTGCAGGAAGGCACAATCGCGTTGGCTCGCCTGGTCGGAGTCACCCTTGCGCCCGTGCCATCCGCACCGACCGATCCGCAGGAACCTGTCGACAGCTCGGCGTCTTTGGAACGCGTCACATTCTCGTACCGAAGCGGCGACGCTCCGGTTCTGCGAGACATCAACATCACCCTTCCGGCAGGAACCGTCACGGCGCTGGTGGGCGCTACCGGAGCCGGAAAATCGACAGTCGCAAAACTGGTCGCGGGGACCTACGAACCGACCGAAGGCGTCGTGAAGATCGGGACGGTGCCCCGGAACGAACTGCCAACGTCGACCTCTCGGAGCGCGGTGGCCCTCGTGACTCAGGAGGTCCACGTCTTTGCCGGCACGTTGGCCGAGGATCTGCGGCTGGCCGACCCGTCGGCAACCGACAGCGACATCATCGCAGCGCTCGAAACCGTCGGCGCCTCCGATTGGTTGCGGGCACTCCCGGACGGACTCGAAACCGTGGTCGGAGACGGTGGACACCGGCTGACCGCAACACAGGCCCAACAACTTGCGTTGGCAAGAATCGAATTACTGGATCCGCCGCTGCTGATTCTCGACGAGGCGACCGCCGAAGCGGGCAGCGCCGGAGCCAAGGTCCTCGACGATGCCGCTCTGGCTCTGACCCGGGGTCGCACTGCTGTCACAGTGGCACAGCGACTCTCACAGGCCGTCGACGCCGATCAGATCCTGGTGATGGACGACGGCCGTGTGGTCGAGCACGGCTCTCACGACGAGTTGGTCAACCTCGGGGGTCGGTACGCGGAACTGTGGGAAGCGTGGTCCGCGCCGCGGCGTTGACCGCGACGGTTGCACCGGGCACTTCCGCCCGGTGCAACCCAACTCAAGCGTGCAGGAGATACGGCACCGATTCGGGAGCCACGCTCCCCTTGTTCATCATGCTGCCGGGTGTCCGGCCGGTGACCCGGCGGAACACTGCGACAAAAGCACTCGGAGTTTCGTATCCGACCCGCCTACTGACAACCGAAACCGGCACGCCAGCAGCCAGGTACGTCAGTGCTGCGCGGACTCGAACCTGAATTCTCCACTGCGCAAAGGTCATTCCCGTACCCTGAGCGAACACACGCGTCAGCGTACGGACGCTACCGCCGGCCGTCAGCGCCCATTCGGACAGCGACCGCTGGTCTGCCGGATTGGCGACCAACGCTTCGGCAACGAACAACGCTCGCGGATCGGTCGGCATCGGAACCTCCACCGCAGCAACTTCGAGCGGCTGCAACATGTCGAAGGCCACCCGCTCGGCGCGACTGCGCGCCTCGTCGGGCATGTTCCGCCGATGCATGTGCAGGAGTACCTCACGCAGGAGAGCGCTGACACCGAACAAGCCCGGAACACCCGACGGCGCGGCGTGCGCCTCAGGCCGGAAGTACGTGCAGAAGAACTCGGTACCTGGGCCCGCCTTCACGGCATGCAACGCACCGGCAGGCAGCCACAGTCCGGCCGAAGGCGGCACCTCCCAAGTGATGCCGTCGGCAACAACGGTGAGCATTCCACCGGAGTTTCCCCAGATCAGCTCATGTTCAGGATGACGATGCGGGGCCCACTGCCGCTGATGAGAGAGCTTCAGAGTCACCGTTGTCATCGAGTAGGGGTGATCGATGGAACGCGGCCCCACGGGCACCGAAATTCTCTCTGCCACAGCTGTCATGAAGACGAGTATAGGACTTTCGTTAGGCATACCTAAATAGGAACCCGAAAATGGTTGACTGTGACCCCAGAGTTACACATACCAGGGTCCCCGATATCGTGACTGCAACTCCCGGCTACGGGTCGGCAACGAGAGGTACATGATGGTTGACGCATCACGAATCCCGGTCATCGTCGGCGTCGGCGATCTGCGCTGGAATCCTGCCGACGGGCACCGCGAACCTCTTGACTTGATTCACGACGCCACCGTCGCCGCGTTGAACGACAGTGGACGCGCTGAGCTGGGAACACAGATCGATTCCGTGTTCGCGATCAAGACGGTCAGCTGGTCGTACGACGATCTCCCCGGGCTGCTTGCCTCACGATTAGGCGCGACCCCCACTGTCACCTCTACCTCGCCGATCGGTGGCCACTGGCCGGCGGCACTCCTCGATCGGATCGGCGCGGCCATCGCTCGCGGTGAATCCTCGGCTGCTCTGCTCGTGGGCGGCGAATCGCACGCCAGCAGCACCGCGCTGCGAAAGTCCGGAGTCGCTCCCGACTCGATCGGGTGGACCGCTGCGCCCGGTGGGCCTCCCGGATTCGATCCGGCCGACCTGGGAAGCCCTGAAATGCAGCGCGCCGGTTTCATCGTGCCGACGCGCGTCTACCCGCTCTTCGAGAACTGTTTCAGTGCTTCCGAGGGCCACGGCGCCCGCGAATCGCTCGCCTGGTCCGCGAAGATGTACGCCGCATTCTCGGAACTGGCATCGAAGAATCCAGCCTCCTGGACGTCGGAGATCCGATCGGCAGACGAGATCGGCACCGTCGGACCTGGCAATCGGATGGTCTCCGAGCCGTACCCGCTGATGCTCAACGCCATGCCCTTCGTCAATCAGGCTGCGGCCGTTGTCGTCTGCTCGTTGTCGACCGCCCGCGAGTTCGGGATCGATGAAAGCAAACTGGTGTACCTCTGGGGCGGCGCTGGTGCGAGTGATCCGTTGGACATCCTCAGCCGCAACAGCTTCGACAGCTCGGCCGCGATGCATGACGCCGTACATCGCACACTCGATGGTGCCGGAGTCGGCGCCGACGCACTCGACATCGTAGATGCCTACAGCTGCTTCCCGATCGTGCCCAAGCTGTTGATCCGCGAACTCGGACTTCCCGATACCGCGATCCCAAGCGTCACCGGAGGTCACTCGTTCTTCGGCGGACCGCTCAACAGCTACACCCTGCATTCCGTCGCTGAAGTCACCAGGCGAATTCGCGACGGCGCGAACCTTGCCCTCGTCCACGCCAACGGTGGATTCCTCACATACCAGCACTGTGTACTGCTGTCGGCCGCCGCTCATGCCGACGGGTACGTCGGTGATCCCGACGCACGCGCTTTGACCGCGGAGGCTCCGGAACTGATCACCGATTACCAGGGCACTGCAGAAATCGTCACTGCCTCTGTCGAATACGGTCGCACCGGGGAGCCTGAGATCGGGTTCGTGATTGCAACAACGCCGGACGGCGGCCGCGTCGCCGGTCACACCGGTCCCGAGAATGCCGCCGAACTGACCCAGCTTCGCGGTGACAACCCGGCGGCGATCGGACGGACCGTTCATATCAGCGACGAGAACGGGAAGCTCACGCTCACGTTCTGACGGTCGACAGCCGTGAGCACCGGGGCATGCTTGTGCCCCGGTGCTCACGTCTTCAGTTGTCGCGATTCACGCCGCGGTGGGCGGACTGTTCCCACCGATCGGATGCTGGTGCGGATCGATCGACATCGGTGGGTAGAACACCGTCTTCCGATCCGGGCCGATCTCGACACGCCACTCGGTGTGGTGCAGCGTCCGATGGTGATGACCGCACAACAAGATCAGGTTGTCGAGATCTGTTGGGCCACCATCACCCCAGTGAACAATATGGTGAGCATCGCACCACCCCGACGGAGTCCCGCACCCCGGGAACGCGCACCCACCATCCCGAACCGCCAACGCCCGCCGCTGCGGCACCGTTGCTGTTCTCGCTTCCTTACCGCACTCGAGCGGAACACCATTCTCATCCAACAAGATCCGCGTCACGGTGCAGTCGCACGCCAACATCCGGGCAGTGTCGATACTGATCGGACCCACCCAATCCGTCCACGCAAACCCGAGTTCCTCAGTGGACGGCAGGAGGTCTTTCAAAGCTTGCAGGTCCGTCATGTCTTTCGCGCTGGCGGTGACCGTGATGTGTGGTTTCACTCCGCCTTCGATCGGGCCCAACCCCGCTCGCTCGTACCGGCGCAGGAGTTCGCAGAACCCATCGGCCCGTCGTAATGCCGGCGTGCGGGTGTCCTTGACGCCGTCTTTCTCCGGTGTCGGAGCCGACAGGCTAGACAACAACGTGATCAGACGCGCCCCGTTCACCGCATCCAGATCACCCTTCACCGACACCCGCCCGTACAAGCCTTTCGAGGCGTAGAACTCGTTCCGTTCCGAATCTTCCCCGACCGGAACACCGTCCTCACGCTTGCCAAATTGCTTCTCGATCCGCCGAATCGCCGCCCGCACCGCATCACAATCGGCAATCTTCTTCGACGCCAACCGAAGCAGAATCCCGCGGGCCTTGTCCACATCCGCCAGGGTCATGTTCTTCGGTGGATGCTGACAAAACGACGCCACCTGACGCGCTTTCAACTCATCCACGTCACCACGGTGAAACGCATCGCCCACAACGGGTTCGAGCATCAACAACCGCGCCAACCCGACCAGCAGACTGCACTCACCGATCTCCAGATTCGTCGAACCGTGCAACCACTGCGCGATCGCCCGAAAACCCTTCCCGCCGAGAACCTCTCGGGAAAACATCTCCACGATCAACAACACCAACCGCGACTGCAACTCGTGCCGGGCGCGCACCAGATCCAGAACCTCACCCTTGAGGTCCTCACCATCCAGTTGCCACGCATCCCGACTGTCCATGCTCAAAGTTTAATCGAACATACTTTCGAGAGCCAGAGACAAAACGGACAACTTCGAAAACATCAAGACTCGAGACCTGTTGAAGTACATCAACATTCACCTAGTCGTCCAATATCACGCGATAGAAGACATACCCCGCAAAACACACAATCGCAACAACACACAGCACGAGCAGGATGTCGAAAAAGACGACCATGCTTCACCCCCAGTGAGTTCAACCCAGTTCAAGAACTTCTCCACGCGGAGAAGAACGTATCACGGTATCTTCTCTGCGTGGAGAAATCGACGCGAGAAGCACTTCTGGACGCCGGGCTCGACCTGCTGGGCCGGGTTGGGTTTCGAGCCTGGTCGATGAGAGGCGTCGAAGACGAGGCGGGCGTGCCACACGGCAGCGCACGGCACTACTTCGCAAATCAACGTGGACTGATAGTCGAGGTGGTGCGACACCTTCTGGACGGCGATCTTCCTCGCCCAGGCGAGACGCCGAAGCAACAAGTGGCCCGGTGGCTGGGGCCTGAATCCGGCCGCACCCGGGCGCGTTACGAACTGATCATCGCGTCATTCCACGATCCCGACCTCGCAGTGGAACTGGTGCGTGGTCGGGATCGGTTTGTCGACATCTTGGTCGAACGCGGCATGACCTCGTCCGATGCAACGGAGTTGGTCGCAGCATTGGACGGGGTCGTTCTGGACGCACTGCTACGCGAGCAAGCACCGGAGGGCGTGGATCCAGAGCGAATCTTCAAGAAATTCGGAGCGAAGTTCCCCTAGCCGTCCAGCTCGGCGAACAGCTCCATCCACTGCTCCTCGGCGGCTTCCTTATCCGCGATGACCTGCTTGAGTTCAGCCCCGAGCTTCTGCAGCTTGTCCGGGTCGGTGGCTGCGTCGGCGAGGGAAGCGTGCAGCTTCTTCTCGCGGTCGTCGAACTTCGCAATGGACCGCTCGAGCTTCGAAAGTTCCTTGCGTGCAGCGCGATCCGCAGCACCGTCGCGGACCTGCTTGCTCTTCGACGCACCACTCGCGGTCGAGGCCACCGACGGGTTGTCGCCGTCCCCCATCGCTGCGCGTCGACGCAGGTAGTCCTCGATACCACCCGGCAGGTTGGTGAGCTTGCGATCACCGAAGAGAGCCCAGGTGGTGTCACAGATGCGCTCGATCAGGTACCGGTCGTGCGAGATGACCACCATGGTGCCCGCCCAGCCGTCGAGCAGATCCTCGAGTTGCTGAAGCGTGTCGATGTCGAGATCGTTGGTGGGCTCGTCGAGAAGCAGAACGTTGGGCTCGGCCATGAGGACACGCGTCAACTGCAGACGGCGGCGCTCACCACCGGACAGATCACCGACGGGGGTGCGCTGACGCGCCGGTGTGAAGCCCAGCCGCTCAGCCAGCTGACCGGCTGACACTTCCTTGTCCCCCAGCGTGATTCGCTCGGCTACGTCCTTGACCGCGTCGAGTACACGCATGTCGGTCGGCAGATCGTCAAGTTCCTGCTTGAGCCAACCGATGTGGACGGTCTGCCCCTGAATGCGCTTGCCTGCTGCCGGCTCGAGTTCACCGGCCAGCGTCCGCAGCAGAGTCGTCTTGCCCGAGCCGTTGACACCGACCAGGCCTACACGCTCCCCCGGAGCGAGCCGCCAGGTCAGATCCTCGACGAGTACGCGGCCGTCCGGGGTCTCCAGACGCGCGTCTTCGAGTTCGATGACAACCTTGCCGAGTCGACGCTGGGCGAAGGACGCAAGTGCCACCGCGTCACGAGGTGCCGGAACGTCGGCGATCAAGGCCTCCGCGGCCTCGATGCGGTACTTCGGCTTCGATGTACGGGCCGGCGCACCGCGGCGCAGCCATGCGAGTTCCTTGCGCGCAAGGTTGCGTCGACGCTCTTCGGAAGCGTCGGCCTGACGCGAACGCTCTGCGCGGGCGAACACCCAGTCGTTGTAGCCACCCTCGTAGCTTTCGACGCCGCCACCGACAACCTCCCAGGTTCGGGTGGCGACGGTGTCGAGGAACCAGCGATCGTGGGTCACGACGACAAGCGCGCTGCGACGCGAGACAAGGTGCTCGGCCAACCACTGAACACCTTCGACGTCTAGGTGGTTGGTCGGCTCGTCGAGCACGAGCAGGTCGAGGTCTTGAACCAGAGCCGCAGCGAGAGCCACACGGCGACGCTCACCGCCGGACAGGCCGTCGACCTTGGCGTCCAATGCGGACCGCTCGCCGCCTGCGCCCAAGTTGTCGATGCCGATTCCCGAGAGCACTGAACGAATGCGCGCGTCGCCGGCCCACTCGTGCTGAGCCACTCCGAGCGGCCCCAGGACCACTTCACCGACCGTCGAGCCTGGAGGCAACACACCGCGCTGCGTCACGACGGCCATGCGCAATCCGCCGACGCGGCTCACGCGTCCCGAATCCGGCTGCTCCACACCCGCGAGGACTTCGAGCATGGTCGTCTTGCCGCCGCCGTTGAGGCCGACGACACCGATGCGCTCGCCTTCCTCCACGCCCAGGGAGACCCCGTCGAGCAACGGCTTGACGCCGAAAGACTTCGACACGTTTTCCAGATTGATCAGATTCGCCATCAGTGCTGTCCCTTTGCCGCATTGTCGAGTATTCGTGCTCCGGGAACGGGTCCGCTCGCCACGCGAACGGTGCGGCACACCCCCGCTCCCGCAAGTTCTGCGCTCACTTCCACCGCGGACTGTGCGTCGGCGCAGAGAAAGGCGCACGTCGGTCCGGAGCCGGAGACGATGCCGGCCAAAGCTCCGGCTTCGACACCCGCTCGCAGCGTCCGTCGTAGATCCGGGTTGAGTGAGAGTGCTGCCGCCTGCAGATCGTTTCCGAGCAGCGGAGCGAGCACATGAGGGTCACCGGTGGTGAGCGCGTGAATCAACTCGTCAGCGGTACCCAATCGATTCGGTGTGCCTTCGGCGCGAAGCTTGTCGAGTTCCCGGAAGACAACCGGCGTGCTCAAGCCTCCCTTGGCCAGCGCCAACACCCAGTGAAAGGTGCGGCGCGTCAAGACGGGGACAAGTTGTTCACCGCGACCGGTTCCGAGGGCAGTGCCACCGTGCAGCGAGAACGGAACGTCACTCCCGAGACGTGCCGCGAAGGCGTCGAGATCAGGCCGCGAGAAGTCGAGTTTCCACAACGAATTGAGCGCAACCAACGCGGCTGCCGCGTCGGCGCTCCCGCCGGCCATACCGCCTGCGACGGGAATGCCCTTCTCGATGACGATCTCGACATTCGAAGCCACGCCACCCTCGGCGGCCAGCATCTCGGCGGCGCGCCACACGAGATTGGTGCGATCGGTCGGTACGGCCGCGGCGTCGTCGCCGATCACCCGCACGGTCAAGGTGTCCGCAGGCGCCACCGTGACGGTGTCTGCCAGCGACAATGCCTGAAAAACGGTCGTCAGTTCGTGATAGCCGTCGTCTCGCAGGTCCCCGACGGCAAGGTGGAGATTCACCTTGGACGGGGCCCGGACAACTACGGGGCGAGGAACGACGGAGAGCACAAGGAACAACAATAGGCGCTGCGAACACCTGGGCGAAAACCTGCGACCGCCGCACCCCATCCGACAGCAAGCACACCCACGCTATTTCACCGCGCGCACGCCTATCCCCAGCCCGACCACAGCCACGCTGACGGCAGCGAAGATTCCTGCCAGAACGCTGCCCGACGCGAAGTCACCGGCAAAGAGAGCCCGCTCGGCATCCACGACGTAGCCCAGCGGATTGATGTTCACGAGGACCTTCATCCAACCTGGTGCGTCATCGAGTGGAAGCATGGTTCCCGACAGGATCAGGAGCGGGAACATCAGCGTCTGCTGAACGACCCAGAACATCCAATCCTGCTCCCGCACAGCCAGAGCGAGAGCGTACGAGAGCGCACCGAGTCCGACGCCGAAGACTCCCAGCAGGACGATTCCGAGCGCAGCGCCCGCTGCATTGACGTCCAATCCGAGCGGTAGCGCAACAAGGATGATCAGAATCGCCTGCGCCGCAAGCGGAACCATCTCCTTGCATGCCCTCCCGATCAACAACGAAGAGCGTCTGAGCGGAGTCACCAACATTCGCTCGTGGGATCCCTGCTGCATCTCCATCAGAAGGTTGGAACCGGTCATCGTCGTGCCGAAGATCGCGATCATCACCAATACACCGGGGATGAACCAATTCCATACGCCGTCACCGGTACCCGGGACCCCTTTGAGCAGAGGCCCGAACAGGGCCAACAGGATCAGCGGCTGGATGAGGCTGAAGATGACGCTGACCGGGTCACGCAACATCGGTCGCAGTTCACGGCCCATCACGATCGCGCTGTCTCGAACAATGTTGCCGTGCGCGCTACGTGGGGTATCGAGTGTGATTGTCATGGCGGATTCCTGTTCGTCGTAGTTCTTCGTCGTAGTTCTAGGAAGCAACCGCGGCGGCGCTCTCGCGCAGGCTGCGGCCGGTGAGAGTGAGGAAAACGTCGTCGAGAGTCGGCCTGGTGATGTCGGCAGTAACTGCGCGGGCGCCGCGGGCATCGGCTTCACGCAGCAATACCGGAAGCGTCGAATCACCCTCGCCGGCACGGATACTCACCGAGCTTGCCTCGACCGTGACGTCACGCACAGTGACAAGTTGCTCGGCCACCGACGCCGCGATGGCGGCCGCTTCGGCGTTGTCGAACGTGAGCAACAAATGATCTCCGGCAAGATCGGCCTTGAGTGCGGCAGCGGTGTTGTCCGCGATGACAGTGCCTTCGTCGATGACGATGACCCGCTCTGCCATCGAATCCGCTTCTTCGAGGTAGTGCGTGGTCAGCACGATCGTGGTGCCCATCTCGCGCCGCAACCGCAGGATGTGGTCCCAGAGGTTGGCCCGACTCTGCGGGTCCATGCCCGTGGTCGGCTCGTCGAGGAACAGGAGCGGTGGGCGATGGACCAGGCCCAGAGCGATATCGAGCCGCCGTCGCTGCCCGCCGGACAGCGTACTGACCTTTCGAGTACCCAACTCGGTGAGTTCGAGATCACGCAGCAATTCGTCGGCCCGGACCTGCGACTCGCCCTTGGGCATTCCGTAGCACAACCCCTGCGTCACCAACTCGTCGCGAACCCGCTGGTTGTGGCCGGCTCCGTTCCCCTGTCCGACGTATCCGAGGCTGGAGCGCACCTCGTTTCGTGCCGCAGCGATGTCGAATCCTGCGATCCGCGCAGTACCGGATGTGGGCTCGAGCAAGGTGGTCAGCATGCGCAACGTCGTCGATTTTCCGGCACCGTTCGGTCCAAGCAAGGCGACCAACTCGCCCTCCGCTACATCGAGAGTGACTCCCTTGACCGCTTCCACGAGCTTCTTGCCCTGGGCGAAGTGCTTGGTGAGCGCCTCCGTCTCGATCATCGGTCTGCCGTTGTTGATGCGACTCATGATGTGCCCCAATTTCTTCTCGACTGGTCGGATGTGGACCAACCTAATTTCAATTGAGGACGCATTGGGTCCTAAATGTTTGGCAGACTTCTTGCCATGAAGGAGACATCGGCTCGCCTACTGCGGTTGCTGTCACTGCTCCAGACACGTCGAGACTGGTCCGGTGCCGAACTCGCAGACAAGCTCGCGATCACCCCGCGCACAGTCAGACGTGACGTCGACCGCCTCCGCGATCTCGGCTACCCGGTCGACGCGACGGTCGGCGTCGGCGGTGGATATCGCCTGGGAGCGGGCGCGGAGATGCCCCCGCTACAGCTCGATGACGAAGAAGTGCTCGCGGTGGCGCTCTCGTTGCAGTCCGGAGCGACCGGCTCTGTGGTCGGCATCGGCGAGGCTTCGATGCGCGCGCTGGCGAAGCTGCGGCAGATCATGCCGTCGAGGCTGCGACACCGTCTGGAGTCGCTGTCGATCGACGTCGTGCCACGCGAGCCCGCCGCGAGCGCAGTCGATGCGTCGGTACTGTCCGCCATCGCGTCCGTATGCCACAACCACGAGCGTTTGAGATTCGACTACAGCACTCACGACGGCACCCAGAGCCGACGCGAGGTGGAACCGTACAGGCTCGTACGGTCGGGTGTTCGGTGGTATCTGGTGGCTTGGGATCTATCTCGCGAAGACTGGCGGTCGTTCCGCGTCGACCGGATGGAACCCAAGATTCCCACCGGTCCGCGGTTCACGCCGCGGGAACTACCGGCCGGTGGCGCGGCAGACTTCGTTTCGCGCGGCGTCGCCCGGGCTTATTCCTCCACGCGCGCAACAGTTCTACTGCATGCACCCATCGAGCAGATAGCACCAATGGTCAATGAGCAGTGGGGATCAGTGGAGTCCACCGACGAAGGGCGTTGCGTCATAGTGCTTTCGGGCACTTCCCTACGGTCGATCGCAATGTGGCTCAGGGCTTTCGACGTCGATTTCACCGTTGTGAATCCACCCGAACTCCGCGAGGAATGCCGCGCGATCGCAGCAGAAACCGCAGTGGCCGCTCAGCGTTATCTCGATGCGTGAGAGCACTTTTCACCCAAAATGCAACAAGACCCCAACTCCGAAGAGTTGGGGTCTTGTCAGTACGGCATGCGTCGGTTGCCCGACTCACATGGACGTCTTAGACGATGGTAACGCCGGTGGCCTGCGGGCCCTTGTTGCCCTGACCGATCTCGAACGCCACGCGCTGGTTCTCCTCGAGAGTGCGGAAGCCGCCACTCTGGATCTCGGAGTAGTGAACGAAGACGTCAGCACTGCCGTCTTCGGGAGCGATGAAGCCGAACCCCTTCTCGGAGTTGAACCACTTCACGATGCCCTCTGCCATGTAAATCTCCTCTAACACAGTGTCAACAGGCAGTCGCTTCGACCGCCCGGGTCACTTACTACGACCGTTCTGAGACAAATCCGTGGAGGATGTCCAAACGCTCGCAACCTAACCATTTGCGAGCGTGGAAACACAAACACAAACACTTACGACCAACACAAGTAGACCACACATCCGCCCTGTTGTCTTCCCTGAGGCCTTCGTCACTGCCCAACCCGTTGACAGGCATACCCCCTGGGGGTACCTTCAGTCCCAGGGAGATACCTACACCGGGTATCCGTAAAATGAGTTTTACACAAGCGAAAGGATCTGCGATGACCACCGCCGAATACACCGTTTCCGGAATGACCTGCGGACACTGCGTCGGATCCGTCAAGGAAGAGATCGGCAGCATCGCGGGCGTAACCGCGGTGGATGTCGAATTGGCGAGCGGACGCGTCGTTGTCACCAGCGATGCCCCCGTCTCCGCAGCCGACGTCGTCGCAGCAGTCGACGAAGCCGGCTACGCAGTCGTACCAAGCTGAGTCAGCCGTGCGCACCTCGACAACACTTGCCACCTACGCCGTAGGGTTGGTCGCCGTCTTCGGCGCCGCCCTCGGCGTGGGGGCCGCAATCGGAAGCCCGATAGACATGTCCACTACCCAGCACAGCACTCACGAATCAACCGCTGAATCGATGCCAGGCATGGATTCGGCGACACCCGCAGGGCTCGAAGTCTCTTCCGGCGGATACACACTCACCGACGTGACCGCACCCGGTCGAGCTGGGGAACCGGGAACCTTGACCTTCCGGATTCTCGACAGCACCAACAAGCCCGTCGTCGATTTCGACCTCCTGCACGAGAAGAAGCTCCACCTCATCGTCGTCCGAAACGACACCAGCGAATTCCGCCACGTACATCCTTCTCTCGCCGCAGACGGCACCTGGTCGATCGACTGGACCTGGCCCGTCGCCGGCACCTACCGAGTCTTCGCGGACTTCGATCCCACCGACGGCACCCAACTGACACTCGGCCGAAACTTCGACGTGGCAGGCGAATTCACTCCTGCGCCGCTGCCCGCGAAGAGCGCGACCGCAACCGTCGACGGATACACCGTGACTCTCGACGGTGATCTGACCACTGCCGGCGGCCCGATCACGCTGAGCGTTGCTCGCGACGGAGCCCCGGTCACCGATCTCGATCCGTACCTCGGTGCCTACGGTCATCTTGTTGCGCTTCGCACCGGCGACCTCGCCTACCTGCACGTTCACCCCGAGGGTGAACCGGGCGACGGCGTCACTGCTCCCGGTCCTGACATTTCCTTCCACGCACAGGCGCCCAGCGAAGGCACATACCGACTGTTCCTCGACTTCCAGCACGAGGGCGTGGTTCGCACCGCCGAATTCACTGTTGATGCAGGCACTTCCGCAGCTTCAGTTCCAGACAATCACGAGGGAGGGCACTGATGACGTCACCGACTGCGGTCGACAATGCTGCCAACTCGAGCAGCGTCGAACTCGCGATCACCGGAATGACCTGCGCCTCCTGCGCGTCACGAATCGAGAAGAAGCTCAACAAGATCGACGGCGTCACAGCCACGGTCAACTACGCGACGGAAAAAGCCAAGGTCACCTTCCCGGACGGGGTACCCGTCGAAGATTTGGTCACCGCCGTCGAGAATGCCGGTTACGCTGCCGCGCTCCCGAAACCGCCCAGCGCGCCAGACACCGTCGACCCGGATGCGGAAACCCCGCAGGATCGTGATCTGCGCGAGCTTCGTACCCGCCTGATCATCTCGACTCTGCTCTCCGTGCCGGTCATCGCGATGGCGATGATTCCTGCGTTGCAGTTCGACAACTGGCAGTGGCTCTCCCTCACGCTGGCCGCACCGGTCATCGTGTGGGCGGCCCTTCCCTTCCACCGGGCTGCCTGGGTCAACCTGCGTCACGGCGCCGCAACGATGGACACGCTCATCTCGCTGGGCACCGTCGCAGCGTTCGTCTGGTCGCTGTATGCACTGTTCTTCGGCACCGCGGGCGAAGCGGGAATGAAACACGCCTTCAGACTGACGGTCGACCGGATGGACGGCAGCGCCAACATCTACCTCGAGGTTGCCGCGGGCGTCATCACGTTCGTGCTCGCCGGACGCTACTTCGAGCACAAGTCGAAGCGCACGTCCGGCGCCGCACTACGCGCGCTCATGGAACTCGGCGCAAAAGACGTCGCGGTACTGCGAAACGGCGTCGAAGTACGAATCCCCGCCGAAGAACTGGCAGCGGGCGACTCCTTCATCGTTCGGCCCGGCGAGAAAATCGCCACCGACGGCATCATCACCGAAGGCCGCTCAGCCGTCGACATGAGCATGTTGACCGGCGAATCCGTCCCGGAGGAGGTCGGTGTCGGAGACACCGTCGTCGGGGCCACCGTCAATGTCGGTGGAACCTTGACCGTCGAGGCCACCCGAGTCGGGAGCGACACCCAACTCGCCCAGATGGCGGCACTGGTCGAAGACGCCCAGAACGGCAAGGCCGAAGTTCAGCGCCTCGCCGATCGAATCGCCGGCATCTTCGTACCGGTCGTCATCGCGATTGCCGTTGCGACACTGGGCTACTGGCTCGGTACCGGCAACCCCATCGAGATGGCATTCACCGCTGCGGTCGCCGTCCTGATCATCGCGTGCCCCTGTGCTCTCGGATTGGCAACGCCCACAGCTCTGTTGGTGGGCACCGGCCGCGGAGCCCAGATGGGAATCCTCATCAAGGGACCCGAGGTGCTCGAATCGACGCGCGCAGTCGACACCGTCGTGCTCGACAAGACGGGAACCGTCACCACCGGTCAGATGACATTGCTGGACACCGTGGTGGGCGAAGGAACAACCGTCGACGAGGTCCTTCGGCTGGCCGGCGCCCTCGAACATCGCTCCGAGCACCCCATCGCCGCTGCGATCGCGAAGGGTGCGACCGAAGCCGTGGGCGAATTGCCTGCGGTCGAGGATTTCGTGAACGTCGCCGGTCGCGGCGTGCAGGGAATGGTCGAGGGTCATGCCGTTGTTGCCGGCCGAGACGCGCTGCTCGCCGACTGGTCGATGCCGTTGCCGGAAAATCTCCGTGACGCGAAAGCTGAAGCAGAGAAGGCCGGGCGCACCGCAATCGCGGTGGGCTGGGACGGCAAGGCGCACGGCATCCTCGTAATCGCCGACGCGGTCAAGGACACGAGCGCCGAAGCAATCGCGCAGTTGAAGGCACTCGGCCTCGAACCGGTTCTGCTGACCGGTGACAACGCCACCGTCGCCCGCACTGTGGCGGATCAGGTCGGGATCAGCACCGTCTTCGCCGAGGTCATGCCGGCGGACAAGGTCGACGCCGTCAAGAAGCTGCAGGCGGAAGGACGCGTCGTAGCCATGGTCGGCGACGGCGTGAACGACGCGGCGGCCCTGGCTCAGGCCGATCTCGGTCTGGCGATGGGCACGGGCACCGACGTTGCAATCGAGGCCAGCGACATCACCCTGGTTCGAGGTGACCTGCGGTCGGCAGCCGATGCAATTCGACTGTCCCGCAAGACGCTCAAGACCATCAAGGGCAACCTGTTCTGGGCGTTCGCCTACAACACGGCTGCGATCCCGCTGGCTGCGGCCGGCCTGCTCAACCCGATGCTCGCTGGTGCCGCAATGGCATTCAGCAGTGTGTTCGTGGTGAGCAACAGCCTGAGGTTGCGGCGGTTCAAGTAAGGGGGCAAGCCCCTGTGCGCGGTTAGGGAGTCCCTGCACTCCTTAACCGCGCACGGGGCTATTCGCCTCCAGCCAGCCGAACGAAGGCTGCTGCGTCGAGCATCTCGCCACGCGTCTGTGGCTCGATGCCGGCAGCGAGGAGCCGTCGCTCGGCCTCGGCAGGCGAACCTGCCCACCCGCTGAGCGCGGCACGCAAAGTCTTGCGGCGCTGCGCGAATGCGGCATCGATCGCCGCAAAAACCTGCTTGCGGTGCTTCTCGTCCATCGGCCACGGCGGCTCCGCGTACCGGTCGATACGAACCAGACCTGATTCCACCTTCGGCACCGGCCAGAACACGTTGCGTCCGACGGCACCGGCGCGGCGAACCTCGCCGAAGAAGTTGGCCTTGACGCTGGGAACGCCGTAGATCTTGCTTCCCGGATCAGCCGCCAGGCGATCGGCAACCTCGGCTTGCACCATCACGAGTGCGGTCCGCAGACTCGGGAGCGATGCGAACAGATGCAACAGCACCGGCACCGCGACGTTGTACGGGAGGTTCGCGACAAGCGCGGTCGGCTCGCCGGGAATCTGTGAAGGCAGCACACGCATCGCGTCCGCTTCGACGACGGTCAGTCGATCGGCCAACTCCGGCGCTCGCTCGGCGACCGTCTTGGGAAGGCGAGCCGCAAGGTTGGGATCGATCTCGACCGCGATCACACGATCGACGACGTCCATCAGCGCCATCGTCAGCGAACCGAGACCCGGCCCCACCTCGAGAACGACATCGTCACGAGTGACGCCTGCCGTGGTGACGATGCGTCGCACGGTATTGGCGTCGTGAACGAAGTTCTGCCCCAACTGTTTCGTGGGCCGGACACCGAATTCCTCGGCGAGAGCGCGCACCTCGACCGGACCGAGCAGGGCTGCCTGCCCGCGCGGAGTAGCGATGGGTTCGTTCGATTGTTCGGCGTCTGACACCAGTAGAACTTATCCCAGTCCGAGGCGACCCGAGCACGACGGCCATGCGCCCCAGCCCTGAGTGCGCTGCGTTTGCGTCGCGATCGCGATCTGCTCTTCACGGGTTGCGAGGTCGGCGCGAGGCGCATACTTCAACCCGCCCTGCCGTTCCCACGTGTTCTGGTCGAACTGCACGCCGCCGTAGAAACCGTTGCCGGTGTTGATAGCCCAGTTGCCGGTGGCCTCGCACTGTGCGAGCGCGTCCCACGTCGAACCGTTCTCCACGGGCGGCACCTCGGTGCCCGGCTTCGTTCCCACGCGCACGACCTTCGGCTGCGCCGGTGTGGTGATCGTCTCCGATACCTGTGTACGTCCGGCCTCGACACCGTTGACGAGATTCACGGCGAACGTCACGTCACGCACGCCGGGAACGCCCGGATTCTCGACGATCGTGCGACTCTGGTTCATCGTCGGATCCTCGATGCGCTGATCCGGCGGATCGAGCGGCAAGGTCTCGACTTTGTTCTCGGTGCGGTTGCGCGTCACCGTGACCTCGAGGCCCTCGGTCAGCGGAGCGTCGGCGGCGGGAACCACCGTGTCCGACTGCTCGAGCGGAGTGCCGTTGGCCGTAAGGAACTCGCCCACCGTCGGTGCCGCGATACGCACGTCGGCCGCCGCGTTTGCGCCGTCGACCAGTTTTGCGACGACAGGTGTCAAGACGTCGAGCGCGGCGCCGTCGAGCGGGAGACGCTGCGAGCGCGACGCCGACACGTGCACATCCGCTGAGACATCCAACTGCTTGAGCGCGTCGTCGACGGTCAAGGCGGTGGTCCAGAGCTTCTGCGGCTGACCGTCGACCGTCAGCGTGATCTCACGAGCACGACGGAGCACCACGGTGTCGCCGTCGGACAGCGACGCGTCGGCCGCGGGAGCAACCGCGTCCTTGTCACCGATCGGGTAACCCGCGTCCTCGAGAGCGCCGTCGACGTTGGTCGACATGGTGCTCAGGTGAATCTGCTCACCGTCGACGTCGAGAGTGATGGTCTTGTGCCGGACGACGGCCAGAACGCCACCCACGAGAACCGTCAGGAGAAGAGCGGCAATCGCCGAGTACAACAACGGCGACCTGGTCGAGTTGATCTTGGCGAACGGTGACATGGGTTCCTGAGTTCTGTGTGGAGTGTCGGCGCGTCAGCGCAGGCCCAATTTGCTGGTGCAGGACGGCCACGCACCCCAGCCCTGACCGGCGCGGACCTTCTCGCCGATCGCGATCTGCTGTTCACGTGATGCGAGGTCGGCGCGCGCTGCGTACTGACCGCCGCCGAATGCTTCCCAGGTGCTCTGGGTGAACTGAAGTCCTCCGTAGAAACCGTTGCCCGTGTTGATGGCCCAGTTTCCGGTCGCTTCGCACTGAGCAATGGAGTCCCACGTCGACGCGTTGGACACAGCGGGCGCGGAAGTCTGCTTGGTTCCGACCTTCACCACTGCTGCGACCGGTTCCTTGATCACGGTCGCGGACAGTTCGGTTCGTCCGGCCTCGACGCCGTTGACGGTCTTGACCTCGACGGTGGCCGTGCGCTCGCCGGCAACACCCGGGTTTTCGACGACGGTCTTGTCCTTCTCGAGCTCGGGATCTTCGACCTTGTTCTCGGGCGGCGCGATCGGCTGCGTCTCGACGCGAGTGTCCGTGCGGTCGCGGGTGACCTGAATTGTCAGGCCGTTGGTAACGGGTGTGTCAGCGGTGGGAACCACCGAGTCGGCCTGCTCGAGCGGCGCATTCTTGGCCGCGAGAAGATCACCGACGGTCACGGCGGCGAGCTTGATCTCGGCCGCCGGAGCACCACCGTCGCTGACGCTGACGGTCTTCGGGCTGACGACGTCGAGCTCGGTGCGTTCGAGGGGCAGACGATGCGAGCGCGAAGCCGAGACTGCGAAGTCGTCGGAAACATCTACCTGCTTCAATGCCTCGTCGACCGTCAATGCCGTGGTCCAGATGGTCGTCGGCTGACCGTCCACGGTCAGCGCCAACTCACGGGCACGGCGCAGTACGACGGTATCGCCGTCGGACAGCGAGGAATCGGCGCTCGGAGCGAGCGCGTCTTTGGGATCGACCGGGTATCCGGCGTCCTCGAGAGCGGTACCGACGCTGCTCGACATCGTGGACAGCGAAATCATGTCGCCGTCGACGTCGAGGGTGATCGTCTTGTGCCGAACCACGGCGAGCGCACCTCCGACAATGAGCGTCAGAAGCAACGCACCCACCACTGAATAGAGAAGTGGTGACTTCGTGGAGTTGATCTTGGCAAAAGGCGACACAGGAAATCCCAAGGCAGACGACGTTCGATCACAATACGGTAACGACCGAGCGTTGTATCGGCAACCAAATCACAACGAAATGCGACTTTTGTCACGGAACGGCAACGGCGTGTCGTGTGTTCTGCACTTTCCGGCTCCGATACCCGTGTATCGATTCAGCTCTGGGCGCAGTATGTTCTCGTCTGGTTCAAAGCAGTCCGGCGATCCCGGGCGCGACAGAAGAAAGCTGGGCGATAGTGCGAAGAAGATTCGACAGACCACGTAATGCCAGGTGGCCGATCCTGGCCATCCTGCTGGCGCTGATCGCAGCGCTGTTCGCCCCCGGAATCGCGAGCGCGCAACCCGGTCGCACCTACACGATCGCCACCGATCTGACATTCGCCCCGTTCGAATTCGAGAACGAAGACGGCAAACTCGTCGGCATCGACATCGATCTCCTCAACGCGATCGCCGAGGACCAAGGTTTCAAGGTCGACATCAAGCAGCTCGGCTTCGACGCTGCGCTTCAGGCCGTGCAAGCCGGGCAGGCGGACGGCGTCATCGCCGGCATGTCCATCACCGACGCCCGCAAGCAGGTTTTCGACTTCTCCGACCCGTACTTCGAGTCGGGCGTGCAGATGGCGGTCCTCGAGACCGACAACGACGTGAAGTCGTACGAGGATCTGAAGGGCAAGCGCGTCGCGGTCAAGAACGGCACCGAGGGCGCCAGCTTCGCCGAGTCCATCAAGGACCAATACGGCTTCACCACAGTCTATTTCGCCGACTCCGCCAGCATGTACGACGAGGTCCGCACCGGAAACTCCGTCGCAGTCTTCGACGACTACCCCGTCCTCGCCTACGGCATCACCCAGGGCAACGGCCTCAAGACGGTCACCGAAAAAGAGGTGGGTGCGAGCTACGGCTTCGCAGTCAACAAGGGCCAGAACGCCGAACTGCTCCAGATGTTCAACGCTGGACTGCAGAACCTGCGCGACGACGGCCAGTACGACGAAATCGTCTCGACCTACCTCGGTCAGGGCGCGTCGACGTCGGACAACTCCATCATCGGGTTGATCAAGAGCACCTATCCCCAGCTCCTCAAGGGCCTGTGGTTGACGATCGTTCTCTCGGTCGTCTCGATCGCGATCGCTCTGGTCCTGGGTGCGATCTTCGGTCTCTGCCGCGTGTCCACCAACATGTTCGTCCGAGGTATAGGCACGACCTACGTCGACATCTTCCGCGGCACACCGCTGTTGGTGCAGGCGTTCTTCATCTACTTCGGCATCCCGGCAGCCCTGCATTTCCAGATGTCCGCCTTCACCGCAGGCATCATCACGCTCTCGCTCAACGCCGGTGCGTACATGGCTGAAATCGTCCGCGGCGGCATCTTGTCCGTCGACAAGGGACAGATGGAGGCGTCACGAAGCCTGGGCATCAGCTACATGAAGTCGATGCGAAAAGTCATCATGCCGCAGGCAATTCGCACGATGATCCCGTCGTACATCAACCAGTTCGTCATCACCCTCAAGGACACGTCGATCCTGTCGGTCATCGGACTCGCCGAGCTCACTCAGACAGGGCGCATCATCATCGCGCGCAACTTCCAGTCGTTCAACATGTGGCTGATCATCGGCGTCATGTACTTCATCATCATCATGGCGCTCACCAAGCTGTCGAACCGCCTCGAGAAGAGGATCAACAAGTGACCGAAACAGCCGTCAACATGGGCAAGTCCGACACCGAGGTCAAGATTTCGGTCAAGGGACTGAAGAAGTCGTTCGGCGACAACGAGGTCCTCAAAGGCCTCGACGTCGACATCAAGAGCGGTGAAGTGGTCTGCGTCATCGGGCCTTCCGGTTCGGGTAAGTCCACCTTCCTGCGCTGCCTCAACCGCCTCGAAGACATCACCGCCGGCTCCGTGCGCGTCGACCAGTTCGACCTCACGAACAAGGACGTCGACATCGACAAGGTGCGCCAGCACATCGGGATGGTGTTCCAGCACTTCAACCTGTTCCCACACATGAGCGTCGTCGAAAACGTGATGCTCGCCCCGGTGCAGACCGGGCGATCGACCAAGGATCAGGCTCGCGAGATCGCCGTCAAACTGCTGGGCCAGGTCGGTCTCGCGGAGAAGGCAGATGCCAAGCCCGCCAGCCTGTCCGGTGGGCAGAAGCAACGTGTGGCCATTGCCCGCGCACTGGCGATGAGCCCGGACATCATGCTCTTCGACGAGGCCACCAGCGCCCTCGACCCGGAGATGGTGGGAGAGGTTCTGCAGGTGCTTCGTGACCTCGCAAAGCAGGGCATGACCATGGTCGTCGTAACCCACGAAATGGGCTTCGCCCGTGAGGTTTCCGATCGAGTCATCTTCATGGCCGATGGATACATCGTCGAAGAAAGCAAGCCGGAGAACCTGTTCGGCAACCCCCAGCAGCAGCGCACCCAGGACTTCCTGGCGAAGGTCCTGTAGGGGCAAGCCCCCTGTGCGCCTTTTTGGTAGTGGGGACTACCGGAAAGGCGCACAGGTGGTGGCCAATTCGACGACAACGGCCGTCTCCATCCAGCCACGCCGACCGGCAACCAGCGACGACATTCCGCGAAAATGTGGTGGGACCTTCTCGACTCGAACACGATCGGTGCTTCCAGGCACCAACACCCAGTGTCTGGGTTCTTGTTCGACAAATTCGCCGCGCTCGAGTCGGATCGAGAGAACGATCCCGGCAGTAGGTTCCACGTCGTCGGGAAAGATTCCTCCATGAACCGACCCGTCGAACCACAACGAGTCAGGTATCGGGTGCAAAGCCCACGAAGATTTTTCGCCGACCACCGGCAACGGTGCACAGCACTCGAATTCCCACGTTTCGATGCGGACTGTGACCACGTTGTAGTCATTCATCTGAAATACCCCGCGCAGTAGACGGACCGGGACACGACGATCCCGGGCGCGGAGTTACCTGTCGAACCAGAATAGCGTCAGAGCTTGTAAACGCGCTCCGCTGTCGCCGTGGACGCTGCTGCCAGCGCCTGCGGATCCTCGCCGCGTATGTCTGCGAGTGCACGCACTGTGTATGGCAGGCAGTACGACTCGTTGGGCGCCCCGCGGAACGGGTGCGGCGTCAAGAACGGCGCATCCGTCTCGACGATCAGCTGATCCGACGGCACCAACAGCGCGGCCTCACGCAGCGCCTTCGCATTCTTGAAACTCACGGTTCCCGAAAAACTGAGCACATACCCGGCGTCGATGCATGCCCGCGCCATCTCCGAATCCGAGGAGAAGCAGTGGAACACCACTGTCTCCGGCGCGCCTTCCTCGTGCAGCACCCGCAGCAGATCCTGATCGGCTTCGCGATTGTGAATCATCAGCGTCTTACCGAGACGCTTCGCCAGATCGATGTGCCACCGGAAACCGTCGACCTGCTCCTCGATCGTGGCGCACCCTTCGAGCTTGCCTGGCCAGTAGAGATCCAGCCCGGTCTCCCCCACCGCGACGACCCGCGGATTGGACGCCAACCGTTCGATCTCGGCCCTGGTGTCGGCATCCAGGACGTTCGCCCTGGTCGGATGGATTGCGACGGCTGCGTAAACCCTCGAATCCCAGTTCGCAGCGTCGACGGCAAAGCGTGCAGCATCGAGGTCGTCGGCCACCGTGACGACCCGTCCGACGCCGACGGCCTCGGCTCGATCGACTATTTCGGCCACGGTCGCAGCGTCGTGTGCGCCACACGCGTCGAGGTGCGTATGGGCGTCGATCAGAGGCGACAAGGGCTCAGGGGCATCGGGGGCGGGACGGTCTTTGCTCACGCCCGATAGAGTAAGCCCACCATGACTGTGCCTGCCTCACCCTCCCAGACCCCGCGCCCGGACTCCGCCGCCCCGGAAGGCGCGGAACGATCGCCGTTCTACATCACGACTGCGATCGCGTATCCCAACGGCGCTCCGCACATCGGCCACGCGTACGAGTACATCTCTTCGGACGCGCTCGCCCGCTTCAAGCGCTTGGACGGTCATGAAGTGTTCTTCATGACCGGTACCGACGAGCACGGTCTGAAGATGCAGCAGACAGCGATCAAAGAGGGCATCGACGTACGCGAACTCGCGGCTCGAAACTCCGACGTGTTCCAGAACCTCGACAAGGTCCTGAACATCTCGTACGACCGGTTCATCCGCACCACGGACGCTGATCACCAGGTCGCCAGCAAGGCGATCTGGGAGAAGATGGCCGCATCGGGCGACATCTACCTCGACACGTACTCGGGTTGGTACTCGGTTCGGGACGAGGCCTTCTACACCGAATCCGAGACCACGCTTCTGGAGGACGGCACCCGTCAGTCCACCGAGACCGGCACCCCGGTGGAGTGGACCGAGGAGTCGAACTACACCTTCCGTCTCTCGGCGTACGGGGAGCGTCTCCTCGCGCTGTACGAAGAGCACCCCGAATTCATCGCCCCCACAACACGCCGCAACGAGATCGTCAGCTTCGTCAAGGGCGGCCTCAAGGACATCTCGATCTCGCGCACCACGTTCGACTGGGGCGTCAAGGTCCCGGGCGACCCGGACCACGTCATGTACGTCTGGGTAGACGCCCTCACCAACTATCTGACCGGTGTGGGTTACCCGAACGTCGATTCGGAGGAGTTCAAGAAGTTCTGGCCCGCGAGCCTGCACATCATCGGCAAGGACATCACGCGGTTCCACACCGTGTACTGGCCGGCATTCCTCATGTCTGCCGGCATCGAACTGCCGGAGCGGGTGTTCGTCCACGGCTTCTTGTACAACAAGGGCGAGAAGATGTCGAAGTCCGTCGGCAACGTCGTCGACCCCATCGCGATGGTCGATCAGTACGGCCTCGACGCCGTCCGTTTCTTCTTGCTCCGCGAGATCTCGTACGGTCAGGACGGCAGCTACAGCCACGAAGCGATCGTGACGCGCATGAATGCTGATCTCTCGAACGAACTCGGCAATCTCGCGCAGCGTTCGCTGACGATGGTCGCGAAGAACTGCGACGCCCAGGTACCCACCCCCGGCGAGTTCACCGAGGACGACCTGGCGATGCTGGCATCGGCGGATGCCCTGCTCGCCAAGTGCCGCAGCGAGTTCGACGTGCAGGCTCTACACCTCGCGCTGGAAGCCATCTGGGGCGTGCTCGGCGAGACCAACCGGTACTTCTCCAAGCAGGAACCGTGGGTTCTGCGTAAGACCGATCCGGCACGCATGGCGACGGTTCTGTACGTGACGCTCGAAGTGGTCCGTATCGTCGGGCTTCTCGTTCAGCCGGTGATGCCCGACGCGGCGTCACGCATCCTCGATCTGCTCGGCCAGAGCGAAGAGAACCGACAGTTCGCCGACATCGCGGTACGCATCGACGCGAACCGGAAACTGCCTGCTCCGGCGCCAGTTTTCCCCCGCTTCGTCGAGGAATGAGCTAAGCGAGAGTGCCGCACGTGGGGTCCGAGATATCCGGTTACAGGCGGATGTGTCGGACCCCACGTGCACACTCCAGCCATGACGACGAATAGAACATACATTCGAACCAGCGCTTCGGCGCAGACACTGCCATGGAACGGAGCGCGGGTGTCCACTCAGGAGGTCAGCCCTCAATCCGTTTCCGCGGTGCGAGATCTCGTTTCCGAACTGTCCGCGGCGTACGACCGCGGATGGCAGCCGGCGGATCTGATTCATCTGGCGCGTCGAAGCAAAGAAGCGTCCGACGCCGATCTCGCCGCCACCACCATCCTGTTCGATGCGAAAGCGTCGCGCGCCTCCGATCGCGCACCGCTCGAATGGGTGGGGCAGTTGCAGACGATCGGCGAGCAGTATGCGAAGTCTCGACGCATCGCTTCTCGAATCACCGTGGACGACGACGTTTTTCGCTCCCTCGCCGCCGGCCTTCTGTTCCAGGATCCCTACTTCCTTGTTTCGCAAATCGTCGACGTCGCGCGATCGTGGATGCGCCTACCTCAGTGGACGGTGTTCCTCGCGCCACCATCCACCTGGCCGTCGCAACGGACCGACACCACCTATGCCGGCGTCGGTGATACCGAGGTCGACGCCAAGGTACTCAAGCGAATTCGTGGATTACTCGCCAAAGCGGAAGCCACCAACTTCGCGGAAGAAGCCGAGATTTTCACCGCGAAGGCTCAGGAGTTGATGACCCGGTACGCCATCGATTCCGCGCTGCTCCACTCTCGCGCCGGGGTCACCGACACATCCGTGAATGCCCGACGCATTCACATCGAGAACCCGTACGTGAAGGAAAAGGTTCACCTCCTGACCGAGATCGGCGAATCGAATCGAGTCAGGACTGTCTGGTTCAGCGACATTGCACTCGCGACCGTCGTCGGCACTCCGGTCGACCTTCAGCAAGTCGACATGCTGTTCACTTCCTTGCTCGTACAGGCAACCCGTGCAATGCAATTCGCCGACTCGAGCAATCGTGGCGGCTCACGCACCACCTCGTTCCGCAAGGGATTCCTGGCCGGGTTCGCCAGCCGCATCGGACACCGCCTGCGTGACGCCGGCACCAAAGCCACCGCCGAAGCGGCCGACGCGGCATCGATGGACGTCGCGGATCTTCTGCCGATCCTGGCCACCACTTCCGAGGCCGTCGACGCCGAATTCGATCGATTGTTCCCGACAACCCGCAAAACTCGCGGACGGTCCGTCGACGCCGAAGGCTGGCACGCCGGCCAGGCTGCAGCCGACGACGCCAACCTGCGTCCCGGCGCACCCGCCGTGAACCGCTCCCGCTAGTCCTTTCGAGCGGCCAGTACCGTCTCGTACAACTCACGCTTGGAGACTCCGGCCGTTGCGACCAGAGCACACGCGTCCTTCAATCGTGCTCCCCCCTCGACCAGCCTTTCCACCTCGTCGACCAGATCGGCAGGATCAGATGCCACCAGTACTGCGCCTTCGAGCACCACCGTGATCTCTCCGCGAACGCCCTCGGCCGCCCAAGTAGCTAACTCTCCGAGAGTGCCGCGCTTCACTTCCTCGTAGGTCTTGGTCAATTCCCGGCACACGGCCGCGCGGCGATCGGGCCCGAGAACTTCCACCGCATCTGCGAGGCAGTCGGCAAGGCGATGGGGTGCTTCGAAGAACACACACGCTCGCTGCTCGGTTGCCAGGGCCGAAAGCCAGGTCTTGCGCTGCCCCTGCTTTCGCGGCGGGAATCCGTCGAAGCAGAACCGCTCCACCGGCAAACCCGAGAGTGCCAGCGCCGTCGTGACCGCCGACGGGCCCGGGAGACACGTGACGGCGAGGTTCTCGGCTACGCAGGCGGCAACGAGGCGATATCCGGGGTCACTGACAGACGGCATGCCTGCATCGGTGACCAGCAGGACGGTCTTGCCTTCGGCCACGTCGGCGACCAACGCGGGCAGCCGCGAAATCTCGACCTGGTCGTAGAAACTGACGATCTTCCCGGTGATGGTGACGTCGAGCGCGGACGCCAGAGACTTGGTGCGTCGTGTGTCCTCCGCAGCGACGACGTCGGCGGTTGCGAGAGCAGACCGAAGACGCGGGGACGCGTCACCGACATCTCCCATGGGTGTTGCGGCGAGTACCAAACGACCAGTCATACCTGACAGCCTACGATTGCCAGGTGACTGTGCAGACGGACGAGCGGCCAACGCCCGCCACGAGCGATCGGGTAGTGCGTAGTCCCGGCCCGCTGGTACCGGATCCTGATTTCGGCCCGACCGACAGATTGCGCGGCTGGATCGTCACCGCTTTCATCACCGCCATCGCGGCGATCACCCGCTTCACGATGCTCGCCTACCCGACCGACGCCGGCACACCTGTATTCGACGAGAAGCACTACGTTCCGCAGGGCTGGCAAGTTCTGACCGGCGGTGGCATCGAGGACAATCCCGGTTACGGATTGGTGGTGCACCCGCCGATCGGTAAGCAGATGATCGCGATCGGCGAAGCACTCTTCGGTTACAACGGTTGGGGGTGGCGATTCTCGTCAGCCCTGGTCGGGACGCTGATGGTCCTGCTGATCATCCGGATCGTCCGCCGCATGACGCGGTCCACGCTGATCGGGGCGATTGCCGGAATCCTGCTCATCGTGGACGGCGTCACCTTCGTCTCCTCACGCCTCGGGATGCTCGACATCTTCCTGGCATTCTTCGTCCTCGCCGCCCTCGGATGCCTGGTGGTCGATCGCGACCAAGTCCGCGAACGAATGGCGAAGGTGTACGAGGAAGGTCGAATCGGCGATTCCGCCTGGGGTCCACGGCTGGGTTTCCGGTGGTGGAGGTTCGGCGCCGGCATCCTGCTCGGTCTGGCATGCGGAACCAAGTGGTCCGGCATGTACTTCATTCTGTTCTTCGGATTGCTCAGTGTTGCCTTCGACCTGTCAGCGCGCCGCGCATACCGCGTGCAGCGCCCCTGGGTCGGCACCGCAGTTCGCGACATCGGTCCGGCTCTGTATGCGCTGGTGGTCATTCCGCTCGGTGTGTACCTCGCGAGCTACTGGGCCTGGTTCACCAGCGAGACCGGCGTGGACCGTCACGCCGTCGGTAACGAGATCGGTGAGGGCGGCACGTGGAGCTTCATTCCCTCCGCACTGCGTTCACTCTGGTACTACAGCGGAAACGTTCTCCAGTTCCATGCCGGTCTGACCAACTCCGCCGGAAACCACCACCCGTGGGAGTCGAAACCGTGGACGTGGCCGATGGGGCTACGACCGATGCTCTACTACTACGCCGACGGCGAGCAGGTCACCGGTTGCGGGGCCGCCAGCTGCGTCAAGGCCGTGATGCTGATCGGCACACCGGCGATGTGGTGGCTGGCACTACCGATGTTGGCGTGGGCGATCTGGCAGACGTTCGTACGCAGGGACTGGCGATACGCCGTGGTCCTGACGGGCTACGGCGCCGCTTACCTTCCGTGGTTCGCGACGCTCGACCGCCAGATGTACTACTTCTACGCAGTTGCACTCGCCCCGTTCATGGTCATGGGATTTGCGCTGGTCCTCGGCGATGTTCTGGGCAAGGCGAGCGCGTCCGTCGAGCGTCGTACCACCGGACTTCTTGCGGTCAGTCTGTACATCGGTCTGGTCGTGGCCAACTTCGTCTACCTCTGGCCGATACTCACCGCCATGCCGATCACGCCGGAATCGTGGCAAAACCATCTGTGGCTGCCTAGCTGGAAATAGAGAGACGAAGGAGGCACCGAACCTGGTTCGGTGCCTCCTTCGCTTCACGATTACTCTGTCGGCTTACCGACGCGACGTCCCCGCCTCGGGCGTAGGAGAGCACGTTTCTGCTCCTTCGCCGCAATGATGATCGGGTCGTGCGAAAGATCCTTGTACAGCGAGAAGCACAGTCCGATCATGACCAGCACGAACGGCGCCGCAGCGATGATCGTCATGGTCTGCAAGCCGTCGAGCGCTTCGGAGCCACCGGTCCACAGCAGAAGCGCTGCGACGCCACCGGTCAACATGCCCCAGAAGACCACAACCCAGCGACTCGGTTCGAGCGTTCCGCGCTGCGAGAGCGTCCCCATCACCATCGACGCAGCGTCTGCGCCGGAAACGAAGAACACTGCCACGAGCAGCATGACGAGGACAGTCGTCACTCCGGCCAACGGCAGATTGTCGAGCATGCCGAACAGTTGAGCCTCTTCCGAGCCTCGGCCGGACAAGCCGATTCCGTCACGTTCCTCGCCGATGCCTGCGCCGCCGAAGATCGCGAACCAGAGCAAGCTGACAGTCGTGGGAACGGCGATGACGCCGACGATGAACTGGCGGATCGTGCGGCCGCGGCTGATGCGTGCCAGGAACATGCCGACGAACGGCGTCCAAGACACCCACCATGCCCAGTAGAAGATCGTCCACGACGAAAGCCACGCGCCCGTTTCAGGATTCGACGACGCACCCGTGCGGGCGGACATCTGGGCGAGGTCGGAAACGTATGCGCCAATGGTCGTCGGGAGCAGATTGAGAATCAGCACGGTCGGCCCGAGAACGAACACGAACAGCGCCAAGATCAGCGCGAGCACCATGTTGATGTTGGAGAGCCACTGAATTCCCTTGGCCACACCGGAAACTGCCGAAGCGACGAATGCCAGGGTCAGCACCGCAACGATGGCCACGAGCAGGAATACGCCGGCTTCTTCCATCCAGCCGACTACCTCGAAACCGGAGCCGATCTGAAGTGCGCCGAGCCCCAAAGATGCTGCGGTACCAAAAAGTGTGGCAAAGATCGCCAGGATGTCGATGACCTTGCCGATCGGCCCTTCGGCCTTGCGACCGAGCAACGGAATGAAGGCCGAACTGAACAGTTGCTTGCGTCCTCGGCGATACGACCCGTATGCAATGGCAAGGCCCACAACGGCATACATCGCCCAAGGATGAAGACCCCAGTGAAACATGGTGGTGGCCATGGCAGTTCCGACGCCACCGTCGGTGCCGGGAGGCGGAGTCACGTAGTGCGCAAGCGGTTCCGCGACACCGAAGAACATCAGGCCGATCCCCATGCCGGCGCTGAACATCATCGCGATCCAGCTGACGGTTCGGAACTCGGGCTTCTCACCGTCCTTGCCCAGCGGAATGTCGCCGAATCGACTGACCGCGAGGTAGATGGAAAACAGCACGAAAGCCGAAGCTGCGAGTACGAAGAGCCAGCCGATGTTCGTCACCAACCAGCCGAGAACACTTCCGGTTACCGAATCGAGGTTGTCGGGAGCTACGAGGCCCCACACGACAATAGCCAGCACCGCGGCAGCCGCCACGGAAAACACCACGTAGTCGGTCCGAACGCCTACTCGAGTAAAGCCCGTCTCCGGGCGCTCTTCGTTGGCCCCGGAATCTTGTTCGGATCGATCAGATTTCGTCACCATAGATGACTACGTTCGTCACTTTATGGGCCAAAAGCAAGCCGGAAGGCGGGCTCAACGTCCGTTGAACCCGCCTTCTCACCCCGATCAAGCTGGGGTTTTAACCCAACCGTTGCCCTTGCCGATCAATCCGTCGATGCTGATGCGTCCTGCGCCGATCACAGCGATCAAGAGCGATCCGACACCGAGTGCGACGACGAGTTCGTAGCCACCGTTGTCGATGAAGACACCCTTGTCCGCGTGCACGATGAAGAACGCGCCGACCATGTCGAGGAACAGCAGAGCGCCGACGAGCGGGGTCAACAGACCCGCGATGAGCAGGATTCCGCCGCCGAGTTCGATGGATGCAGCCACAACCGCAGAAATCTTGGGGAGCGGGGCGCCCATCCCTTCAAACGCGGCCTGCGTTCCGGCGATCTTGTAGGTGAAGAACTTCTGCCAACCGTGGGCGATGAAGATGATCCCGAGGCCGACACGGGCGATGAGGAGTCCGAGGTCACGAGCAATCGACGAATTCATGAGCCAAGACTGACAGCTTTAAGTTGAAGCGTCAACTTAAACATTGTGTCATGCACCTCTCAATGCCGACTCCACCATGGCGACGATCTCACTGTCGGAGTACCCGAGCGAGCGGACCCTATGCGCAAACGCGGTCGCCGCCTGCTCGGCCTGCGCCTGCACCGGATCGGTCCCCGAAGCGATGAATGTCCCTTGCTTTCCCCTCGTTTCGATGATGCCCTGATCGCTGAGCGCGCGATAAGCCTTCGCGACGGTGTTGGCCGCCAATCCCAGCTCCGAGGCCAACGCTCGCACCGTCGGGATCTTGGTTCCCGCGATCAATCCGCCACCGTGAACCTGCTCGATAATCTGTTGCCGCAGTTGGTCGTACGGAGCTGTGGAGGAATCGTGTTCGATTGCGATCTTCATCGTCACCCTCGTCGTATCTTCTCGGTCACAAGCCCTCGATCGCCTCGCGGATCGTATGCGGGCCGGAGGTCAGAACCAATGTCTTGCCGACGCTGGACGGCGCATCGATGAGCGCTTCGACGACCGCGGCTACATCGGCTCGAGGCACAGAGCCTCGATCGACGGGCGGCTGCGCAAGCAATACTTCGCCGGTCGGGTCGTCGTCCGTCAGAAGGCCTGGCCGAAGAATCGTCCAATCCAGCGAAGACCTTGTCTTCAGGTCTTCCTCCGCTGCCGTCTTCGCCCGCAGGTAGGCGGCAAAAACCTCGTCGGTGTTCTCCGGTATTTCGTCACCAGCACCCATGGCGCTGATCTGAATGAACCGACGCACTCCCGCTTTCTCGGCGGCATCGGCCAACAGCACCGCCGCAGCTCGGTCGACGGAGTCCTTGCGCTCGATCGAGCTACCAGGTCCGGCGCCCGCGGCGAAGACCGCGACGTCGGCACCGTCGAGTACCTTCGCAACTTCCTCGACCGTGGAGGATTCCAGATCGATCACCACGGGGAACGCGCCGAGTGTGCGGACCGCACCCTCGTGCGCGGAGTTGCGGATCAGCGCTACCGGCCGATCACCATGTCCTGCCAGCAGGTACGTCAGGTGCTGCGCGATCTTGCCGTGCCCGCCGGCAATGACCACGCGTCGTTCGTCCACACTTCGATGTTCCGTCATCGTTTTCTCCTCACACGTCGGTACTTCAAGTGCAGCACTCCGGAGCGGCCCGTTGTTCCCCTGTTTGTCCCACGAGTTCGGACGCAGAGGCAGAATGACGAACATGGCATCTGCAACCATCTTCCACAATCAACGGTGCAACACCTCGCGGACCGTTCTCGGGCTCATCCGGGAAGCCGGCATCGAACCCACCATCGTCAAGTACCTCGATACTCCGCCTACCCGATCCGAGCTGGAAAAACTCATCGCCGACGCCGGCCTCGAGCCCAGTCAAGCGGTTCGCAAGCGCGAAACGCAGTACAAGGACCTCGGACTCGCCGACGCTTCCGAATCCGAGATCCTCGACGCGATGATCGAGCACCCAATTCTGATCGAACGCCCATTCGTCGTCACTGACAAGGGCACGGTGCTCGCGCGTCCGGCAGCCAAGGTGGAAGAGATTCTCTGACGTCTACCGCTCACAGCGGATCGCGGGCGATCGGGCAGGACATGCAGCGAGGTCCACCGCGACCGGAGCCCAGTTCGGAACCCGCGATTCGCAAAACCTCGATACCCGAGGCCTCCAGCCTGGCATTCGTTTCGACGTTGCGCTCGTAAGCGACGACGACGCCCGGTTCGACGGCCAACGTGTTGTTGCCGTCGTCCCATTGCTCACGCTCGGCAGTGACCGTGTCGAGTCCGGTGTCGATCACTCGAAGTTTTCCGATTCCCATGGCGTCGGCTGCCGCTTCGAGGAACGGCGTCGCACCGCGAATACTCACCCCGTCGTCTTCCTTGCGAAGGGTGAACGCTGCCAATGTGTCCTGAATGGCCGGATACATGACGACCGCGTCGGCCTCGACCATGGTGCAGACCGTGTCGAGATGCATAGACGCTCGGCGTTGCTCGATCGGAACAACCAACACCTTGTGGGCGAGACCGTCGTCGAACACGCTACGCGCCAATGCTTCTGCGCCGGCGGGTGATGTACGTTCACCGACACCGATCGCGATCACCCCCGGCGCGAGAAGCAGCACGTCACCTCCCTCGACAGGAGCCGTGTGCGACTCGTACGCGCGGCGCACGCCTTTGAATCGGGGGTGATGCGCGTAGACGAGATCCGTGATCGAGGATTCGCGAGCTCGCGCTGACAACGCCAAGGACGTGATGATGACCCGTGGCCCGACCCAGAACGACGAATCGCGGGTGAAGAGCAAGTTGGGCAGCGGGTCGATCACGAAGTCACCGCCGTGATGCATCCTGCGCACCAACGAGGTCGAGCCGGCGTCGATCGGCAGCTCGTCGAACGTCATTCCGGCAGTAAGGATCGACGACAGCTCCTTCGGCTCTACCGTTCGCAGGTACGCAGCCAGGTGTTGCCCGAGCGCGTGGCCGATCTTGCGTGCGTCGACGGCGGCCGCGATTCCCTGGATCCTCGCTGCGCCACTGACCTCGAGCGCCTCGGTGAGGAGATCGGACAAAAGCAGTACCTCGACGCCGCGCTCACGAAGGACGGTCGCAAACTGATCGTGTTCTTCCTGCGCGCGGTCCACCCACGGCAACGCGTCGAACAGCAGCTCGTCGTTGTTGCGCGGAGTCAATCGTTTCAACTCGTCGCCCGGACGATGAAGAATGACCGATCGCAATCGGCCCACCTCGGAATCGACACCGAGGGGGACGGAGCCAGAAGCGTTCATGAGTGAACACTAATCCCGTAGGCCCCACCCAGCAGGGATGAGCAGCTGCCATATCTTCCCGCGTAACGTCTGATCCGACGCAGGCGAGAGGACCACGCAATGAGTAGCACGGATCAGGCGGCGCTGGGCGGCGCCGGAATCGACAGGTTCACCGGGCGCTGGGTCGGCGCTGGAGCCGGACATTTCCCCACCATCGACGACTTCGAGTACTCCGAGGAGATCGAGTTCGCTCCGACTCCGAAACCGTTTGTCACCTACTCGTCGCGCACTCGAGGGCTCCCCGACGGCCGACCACTTCACATGGAATCGGGATACCTGCGCCCGACACCTGGTGGTGAGCTCGAACTGCTGGTCAGCCAGCCCACCGGATTTGTGGAGATCCATCGCGGCACCGTCGACTCCGAAGGCACTCTCGCCTTGACCCGTCTCACGCTCGCAGCATCGCCCGACGCAAAACCGGTTCACGACGTCCGGCGAGTCATGCGCGTCCAAGGCGACACCCTGACCTACGACTTGTGGATGGCGCACGGTGACACCCCGCTGACGCATCATCTCCACGCCACCCTCCACCGGGCGACGGACCGGTAGTCGCCATGGAGATGCCGTCGTGGAAAGCCAAGGAACTTACGCCCGGCCAGCTCTCCGAGCGCAGCGGTGTCGCCGTCTCGGCCCTGCATTTCTACGAACGAGAAGGCCTCATCGTCAGTCGTCGGACCAGCGGCAACCAGCGTCGATACCAACGAGACACGCTTCGACGCGTCGCCTTCATCAGAATCTCGCAACGCGTCGGCATTCCGCTGTCGGAAATCCGGGAAGCCCTCGGCACACTTCCTGAAGGCCGTACCCCGAACCGCGCAGATTGGGAACGGTTGTCGACCGGATGGCGGCGCCACCTCGATCTCCGCATCGAGCAACTGGAACGACTACGCGACAATCTCACCGGTTGCATAGGTTGCGGGTGTCTCTCACTGGAGGGATGCGCCCTCGCAAACCCTCACGATCAACTCGCTGCCGCCGGCCCAGGTGCACGCGTTCTGGAGGTGGATTTCGGCGCCGACTCAGGCGAGAAATGACTCGACAGCGTCCCGATCGCGCCCCAGCAAGTCCTCGACGGTCTTCTTCAGCAACTTCTCGATCTGGCCGCCGATAATCGGCATCTTCACTTCGGCCGTCCCGTCGACGACCAGTCGCGTGCAGGACTCGGCGGCGGTAAGGTCCAGCGTCGTCTCGATTCGTATCGGCAGTCCGTGCGCGATTCCGGTGACCGACCCTGCGGCCTTCCCGTCAGACAGAGGCCCCCAGTGGTCGACCCGTGTCAGACCCAGTCGACTCGGCGCAACCTTGGCGACCAGGGTCGGGAGGGAGGCAGAGTCGATTTCCTCGGACACGGATACTTCGATCGATCCGTCTCCAACTTCGATGTCCGAGGTGGCATAAAGGTCTCCGAGTCGGACTTTCCAATAACTCGGGTCAGTCAAAGTTCGATGCACGTCGTCGATCGGATATTTGAATTCGATATCGAAGTGAAAACTCTTCGGCATGACTTTGGTCCCTATTTGACTAGATAAAAGTCCCGTCGGAGTTAATGCTCATCGCTTGAGCAATTTACTGAACTGGTCGTTCGCTTTTTGCATCACGAACTCGTAAGGCGGGGCGAATTTGCGGGCCCACCAGTATCCGAATCGAATGTCATTGGACGTATACACGAGGTACGTGTTCTTCTCGATTCCCCGCAGAATGCACGAGGCCACCTTCTCCGGGGAGACCGCGCGCTTCTCGAACCGGTGCGTGAGCTTTTTGACCCGCGGGTCATCCCGGTCGATACCCGCGATCTCCACGGTTCCCACCAAAGGCGTCTTCACCCCACCAGGCACAACCAGACTGACGCCGATTCCGTGCCGCTTCAGATCGAATCGCAGCACCTCGGAGACCCCACGAAGGCCGAACTTGCTCGCACTGTAAGCGGCATGCCACGGCAGTGCCAAGAGCCCAGCGGCCGAAGACACATTGACCAGGTGCCCACCCTTGCCAGCGCGGATCATGGGCGGAACGAACGTCTCCATGACATGGATCGGTCCCATCAGGTTGACGTCAACCATCGACTTCCAGTGCCGATGCTCGAGGTTCTCGATAGTTCCCCACGCTGAAATGCCGGCGATATTCATGACGACATCCATCGGAGAGAATTGAGTGTGAATCTCGGTACCGAATTTCACAACCTCGTCGTAATCCGAGATATCGAGTGCCTTGGCCAAACTGACCGTGCCGCCTCCGGCACCAACCATTGCGGCAGTCTCTTGCAATCCACGGTCGTTGATATCAGTGAGAAACAATTCGGCTCCGGCCTCGGATGCCCGCAGTGCAGTTGCGCGTCCTATCCCACTACCAGCGCCGGTGATCAGGCATTTCTTACCCTCGAGCGACCTTACTGACATGGATCGACACTCCCCCGCACTCGTACTGTGGACATGCGGGAAAGTCTACGCACGCGTTGTGCGGCCGCCCCGAAACACGCATTGCGGCCGTGAGCATGCCAGAACCCACGACCTCGGCGGCAGCCGCCGAACCCACCGACAGCTACAGACGCTGAGCCATCTGCTCTTGATAGCCCCTGACCGTACGGTCGAGTTCTTCCGCCGCTACATCGTCCCCACGCTTGCGTGCGTCGTGGGCTCGATCCTGGATTTCACGGATCGCGCGGCGCAGTTCGTCATCGCTCATCGTGTGTTTCATATCACAATTCTGCACCTACGCAGGGGGTTTAGCTAGCGCAGATTGCATTCCGGCAAACCGTTCAAGGTTCAACCCCGAAGTGATTCGAGCAACATCGCGAACAGTCGCCATAATTGCAACCGCATCACTCCACACCGTCACTGAACTGCGGTTTTCCTTTCGGAACACATATGAAAAACCAGGCTAACGCTTAGCTAATATCGCCAAAACGGGTAAAAGGTTTGATACTGGGCACATTAACCAAGTAATGGAAGGTTCGAATAGCGCGACCGTAGCTGCACAATCTTCGTGCGGCCGATACTCAATGTGCGCTGAGACATAGCTGAGCACTCAATGGCCGAACGAATCGAATCTCGGACACATTTGACAACTGGTCCACTAAACAGACTACGGTGAGCTACCGATCGGTTATCCGCGTGATACCGTAGGATTCACTGAACGGACAATTGCTAGCTAGAGAGGATTACGGGGCGGTTCACAATGGCTGACTTTGCAGAACGATTGAACAAACTGTTCGACAGTGTTCATCCTCCGGGGCGCAAACCCCACACCAACGCCGAGGTTGCGGCAGCGCTCATCGAAGACGGCCATCAGATCTCCAAGCCGTACATCTCGCAGCTCCGCTCGGGACAGCGCACCAACCCCTCGGACGAGACAGTCGCTGCGTTCGCCCGGTTCTTCAAGGTGAAGCCCGACTACTTCTTCAACGACATCTACGCTGCCAAGATCGATCACGACCTCGAACTGCTCTCGCAGCTCCAAGGTTACGGCCTTCGCCGCCTCTCGAGCCGCGCATTCGACCTGTCGGAAGAATCGCAGAATCTGCTCACCACGATGGCTGAAAAGCTGCGTGCGAGTGAGGGTTTGCCAGAGGTTCCGCCCGACGCGTCACGCTGATGCAAATGTGCTGAAGCACTGAATTGACATGGAGTAGGTCGACTACGAACGTCGACCTACTTTTGTCGTTTCATCGAGTTCCTTCGCCAACAGTAGGACCCATCGGCGCGCCGACATCCGCTCCGGCGGCGCAATCCATCTGGTGTCCAACACATCCGAGGTCAATGGATCCGCGATCCACCCCGCAAGTATTCCTGCATGGGCGGTAACTGCCCGGGGCGGTTCCTGACCACCGACGTCGAACATCCCGGCGCCGGACTGTATGTACATCGCATCCATGATCTGAGCGATCATGTCCGATGCCCGGAGTACTGACGTACTTCCGGCACTGTCCGCGTCGACAACCTCGGGGAATCGCTTGACGAGAAGCGCGTGCATCCGCCGCAGCCGGTACAGATCTCGTCGGGCACGTAACCAGGTCTCGAGAAGCACCCACGTGATGCCGAGCGCTATCAGAACACTCGAGGCAGCGATGAACCACACCCCTGCGCCCGTCCAGATATCCGATTCGAGTGCGCTGGTGCCACCGATCGATTCGACCAGCATCACGACGACCACGACAAGCAAGACCGACGAACCTGTCACGATCAATGCGATTCCGCGCCCCAACGGCGCCCAGGCAACGTGCCGTAGCCCCGTCGAAATGACAAGGGACAGAGCGACGATGATAAAGATCAGAGCCGGCGCTGGGTATCCGAAGAAAACCGCGATCGCCACCAGCAGCCCCACCGAGTACAGCACCGTGGCGAGACCGCGCATGGCTGGACGCGACATCACCGGCCAGGCAGACACGGCGCCGACTGCGCTGGCCGCAGACAACGCGGTCCACAAGACGATGACGATCATCGCTGCGGCATGTTGCTCCGGCGCAATTCGATCGACGATGTCCCACACCGCCGGCACCATGACCGTCGACGACAATGCGACCGAGAAGCCTGCGAAGACCATCGACATTCGCAACGGCGTCGCGGTGCGCGCGACAACTCGACCCAGTCTCGCGCCGGCTGCAACCCAGACGAGAAGGGCCACAGCCCAAAAGATCATCCGATCGCCTCGTCGTACCGCAACACCGACAGCGGTGTCCCACGGCCACTCATCGTTCGCAGACGCATGATCAACATCGACGCGAACGTCTCGGCTTCCCACTCCGCGATGTCATCCATCGGCACGGGTTCGTTGCGCCGCAGAGAACGTTGACTCAACATGTATGCAATCAAATCGTCACTGACCTCGAGCGTCGCCTCGGCGATCTCGGCACCTTCGTGACGAAACACTATGTGCCCCAACTCATGTGCCAGAGTCCGCTCGACATTGGGTAGTCCGGGAGCCAAAACGATGACGTCGTGGTCGTCGTAGGCCCGGCGCTGACCGCACACTCCGGTGGCGAGCGGGGTTTCCAGATCGATCTCGATCGGGCGCCCACGCTCGCGGGCGACTGTCTGTACCACCGTAAGCAGTGACACAGCCTCCGACGACGCTGCTGCGTCACATACGGCATCCACCGCGGCCAGAACGCGGCGATGTGAACGTCTGTCCGGCACGACTCACGCACCTCCCTGTGATCCGGGTGCCAGGAATTCGGCACGTGCGGCAGCCAAACGTGCCTTCTGCAACGATGCTCCGCGAAAAGTCATTGCTCCCGCACCCGCCGCTACGACTGCCATTCCGCCCACACCGCCTGCGACGGCGGCAGCGTTGAGAATCGGCGGAAGGCCTTGAGTGAACGCCGTCGGGAATGCCTGCGGGTTCTCACTGGGACTCGCGACGTTCGGAGCGTTCGACGGTACCTGGGGAGCTACGGGTGCCGGTGCGGCCAGAACCTCGGGCGCGGACGGTGCTGCGACTGCGCCCGGCGCAGCGTTCGCCGGTCCACCGGCAGAGGGTGCAGGTGCTCCGCCGCCTGCTGACGGCCCCTGCGGATCAGACGGTCCAGCCGGTGGAACCGCGGCCTCCGAGGATGGCTCGGAACTCGACTGCGACTCGGAAGGGGACTGCGTCGTCTCGGAGGCTGCTTCGCTAGATGAACTCTCAGTCTGCGAAGTTGCGTTGGTCGCAGGGGAAGCGCTGCTGCTCGGACGTTGCGACGCCGAAGGGTTGGTCGAGGCCTCAGTTGTCGTGGGCTCAGCCGTCGTCGTGGGCTCAGTCGTCGTGGGCTCAGCCGTCGTGGTCGGCTCAGTCGTCGTGGGCTCAGTCGTCGTGGTCGGCTCAGTCGTCGTGGGCTCAGTCGTCGTGGGCTCAGTCGTCGTGGTCGGCTCAGTCGTCGTGGTCGGCTCAGTCGTCGTGGGCTCAGTCGTCGTCGTGGGCTCAGTCGTCGTCGTGGGCTCAGTCGTCGTGGGCTCAGTCGTCGTGGGCTCAGTCGTCGTCGTGGGCTCAGTCGTCGTCGTGGGCTCAGTCGTCGTCGTGGGCTCAGTCGTCGTGGGCTCAGTCGTCGTGGTCGGCTCAGTCGTGGTCGGCGTCGGAATTACCGTTGTACCGCAGTTGTGATGGTGGCAATGCCAGCCGTAGTTGCCGTTGCCGTTGCCGTTGTTACCGCCACCGTTGTTGCCGTTGTTGCCGTTGTTGCCGTTGTTGCCGTTGTTGCCGTTGTTGCCGTTGTTGCCGTAGTTGCCGTTTCCGTTGCCGTTGTTTCCACCGCCACTGTTGCCGCCAGGTTGGGCGGCGACGATGGCAGGGAAGACCGATACGGCAAGGACGCCGATACCCATCAGGCACATCACAGCAACAAGCATCATCGCTAGCCGTCGTGGCTGGCTCATCGACATTCCTCCCCGACACATACGTCCGACCTGCGGAAAACTGCGGCAGACTCATCGTGCCTATCGCACCGGACACACCCTCGTTACATTTCCGGCAAACATGTATCCGCCCAAGGATCATCCCTCACTTGGAAGCTCAACGGTCCGGATCAGCGGTCGCAATCGTATGAAACGGCGCACACTCGAGCTAAATCTTCGCAATTCGGGCAGGCTCTGAAAATGCAGGAAAGGGCCGTTCAACTTTCGTTGAAAGACCCTTTTTGCTGGTACTTCTTGGTGGAGCTGAGGGGAATCGAACCCCTGACCTCTTCGATGCGAACGAAGCGCGCTACCAACTGCGCCACAGCCCCGTGCCACCGCCTCAGCGGTGCTCGGCAACTCTAACAGGAACGAATACTCCCGTTGGAATCACCCGACACGAACTTTCGGCCCGACAAGATCTGCCCAGAAGATCGACCGAGATAGGTCACTGACCGGACGCGCGACGCATCTCGGTGTGCCTGATCTCTTCTTCGTAGTGATCCAGGTGATCGAACACCGGATCTTCGTCGTCGACCTCGAGGACAACCGCTCCTGGTCGGCGCAGTCGCGCCGGAATCAGGCGCAACTCTTCGTCGGTGTGCGATTCGACTCCGAGTCGCGATCGGTTGAGGCGTTCGGTACGACGGCGGCGAATCTCCTGCTCGATCCGAACCTGCCGACGTAGGTACGCCATGTACCCACCGAGGCCGCACACGGTCAGCACAAACAACCACCACACCATCGGCGAGATGATCAATGCGAGAGCGCCCGAGAGAATCGCGACGAATGCCAGGCCCAGCAATGTCCGCTGACGGAATGCGTACCGCGCCTCCCGGGCGATGGCATCCGCTTCGGGGTCGAATCCGCCTCGGCCGCGCCGAACGGGAACAAATTCTCCGACCGGTGCACGACCGCCGGTGTAGTCGTCTTCTGCGTGAGTGTCCATCTGGTCCTCCGCGTCGTAGCTGCTGCGCACTGGTTCTGGTTGCCAGTTCGGATCGCTTCGATGTCCTGCTGCCGGCCCGCGCTGAACAGGGTTGCTGTCGCCGCGGTGGAGTACTCGAGTCGCGAGCGCCGCGTCACTCGTCTGCCGGATCCTGGGGCGCTTGTTGACAAGCATCGGCACCAGGACGAACAGCCACACGGCCACCAGCCCGATCCACACGAATGAGCTAGGCATGCCGCGGCCTCCTCCCGATCACCTACCAGCACCTATGCCAGCCGTTGACGAGTCAAGGTTAACGGCCGACGCCCTCGCATCGTTGCCGACGCGCCGAACCCCACCATACTCATGTGTCACACGCGTACCGAACTGAACTTCCGGTTCAGTCCCAAAAGTCTCAAGTTCTGGTTGAATCAAAAACCACATTTTTCCGGCCGAAAGTAGGACTACTCAGCGGTAACTGCCGTTTAGCTCGCGTTTCTCACGCTCGTGGCGCCGTATTGGTCACACCCACGAAGCGCGTCCGGACCGCACCAATCTGTCGACGACGGTGGTGGGTACTTCCTCGATGGTCATTCCGACCAGAAGATGATCACGCCATTGGCCGTCGACATCGAGATAGCGCTTGAGAAGACCTTCCTCCCGGAACCCAACATTTCGTAGGACTGCGCGACTCGACGCGTTCTCCGGCCGAACGGTCGCCTCCACTCGATGCAGACCGACCTTCGAGAATGCGTGATCGAGTGTGAGCGCCACGGCCGCTGTGGCTACGCCCCCACCGGTGACGTGCGAGGCGACCCAATAGCCCACCCAGGCGGACCGCAGAGCGCCGCGCACGACATTTCCGATGGTGACCTGCCCGCAGTACTTCCCGTCAAGTTCGATCACCAAGGGAAGGATCCGGCCCTTGCGCGCCTCGGAGCGAAGATTCCCGCACAGGGACGGCCAGACAGTGATGTGGTGGCGAGCATCCCAGGGCGACTCTCCGGTGGGCTCCCACGGCTCCAGGTGCTCGCGATCGCGAATGCGGAGGCGACTCCACACAGCAGCGTCACGGAGCTTCACGGGGCGGACGGTCACCACTCCCGCGGGCACTCGCAGTGGGCCGAGATCTTCCGGCCATCCTGGATGGACTGACATCACACCCCACTCGGGTCGGCGTTACCCACGTTGGGCGAGAAAAGCTACGTCGACTTCTTCACCGATGTGCACTTCGGTGACGTCTCGATCGACAAGAACCAAGCAATTGGCTTCCGCCAAGGTCGCGAGGAGATGTGAGGACGCACCGGGCGCACCCCCGAGTGCCTGCACCAGGTACTCCCCCGTCGCTTCGTCACGCATCAGCTGACCACGCAGGAAACCCTTGCGATCGGCAATCGACGTGATCGTTCCCACCGTGCGCGCCTTCACTACTCGCCGCATCGGTTGGCGGCGTCCGAGCGCGATTCTGATCAGCGGGCGAACCATGACTTCGAATACCACCAGTGCGCTTACCGGGTTGGACGGTAGGAGAAAGGTCGGAACCTCGTCTCGTCCCAGCTTGCCGAAGCCCTGCACTGATCCCGGATGCATGGCAACGCGCTCCACCTCGAGTGTCCCCAGGTCGGCAAGCGCCTCACGAACCTCGTCGGACGCTCCGCCGCCCACGGCACCGGCGATGACAACGATTTCCGAGCGAATCAGCTGTCCTTCGACTACTTCGCGAAGACGGCGCGAGTCGTTGCCTGCGATTCCCACACGGTTGACGTCGGCGCCGGCATCGCGCGCTGCGGCGGCGAGGGCATACGAATTGACGTCGTAGACCTGACCAGGCCCCGGCGTGCGATCCACGTCGACAAGTTCTCCACCGACGCTGATGACGGAGAGACGCGGACGCGGATGGACGAGCACTTTGTCGCGACCGACCGCGGCAAGCAAACCGACCTGCGCGGCTCCGATGATGGTGCCTGCCCGAACGGCCACGTCGCCCGGCTGGACGTCGTCACCTGCACGGCGAACGTAATCGCCCGAACGCACCGGCTCGAAGATCCGAACGCGAGCGCGACCACCGTCGGTGTTTTCGAGCGGGAGCACGGCGTCGGCCAGCGTGGGCAGCGGCGCGCCCGTGTCGACTCGAACGGCCTGACGCGGTTGCAACCGGATCGGTTGGCGTGAGCCCGCCGTCACCTCGCCGACCACCGGCAAGCTGAGGTCCGTAGGCTCGCCGTCCTCGCCGCGGAGGTCGGCTCCAGCGCCGGCGACATCGACACTGCGAACCGCGTAACCGTCGATGGCAGCTTGATCGAATCCCGGCAATGGGCGTTCGGTCACCACTTCCTCGGCACACAGCAGTCCCTGCGCCTCCGAGATGGCGACCCGAACCGGACGGGGTGCCACTGCAGCAGCGGTAACCCTGGTCTGCTGCTCCTCAACCGACCGCATCTGGTCCGCGTCCTCCTGTGTCTGGAAATTCGGTGATATCCGTCAGCTCATGATGCCTTGCCTTCGAAAAGGGACAAGCACATTGATACTGCGTTATCGGGCGAGCAACCACCGTGGCGACACGCTCAGCGGTCGAGCCGATCCGCGAGCCACTTACGCAAGGACGGACCGTAATCGTCACTGTCGAGTGCCAGGTCAACCGAAGCGCGGAGGTACCCGCCGGGGTTGCCCAGGTCATGACGCGTTCCGCGGTGCACCACCACGTGAACCGGATGACCCTCGGAAATCAGGAGAGCGATGGCGTCGGTGAGTTGCAACTCACCGCCGGCTCCCGGCTTGATGCGGCGAAGTGCGTCGAAGATCGCACGATCGAGCAGATAGCGACCCGCAGCGGCAAAGGTCGACGGCGCGTCTTCCACAGCCGGCTTCTCGACCATGCCGACGACCTTGAGGACGTCGGGATTGACGGCGTCGGGAACGATCTCGACGTCGAAGACGCCGTAAGCGCTCACTGCGTCCTTGGGAACGTCGATTGCACAGAGAACGGATCCGCCGCGCTTGGCCCGAACTCGCGCCATGATCTCCAGGACGCCACGCGGGAGTACGAGATCATCGGGCAGAAGGACCGCGATGGCATCTTCGTCGTCGTCGAGAACCGACTCGACGCAACCGACTGCGTGCCCGAGGCCGAGGGGCTGCTCCTGAATCACGGAATCGACTTCGAGCAAACCCGGCGCTTTGCGCACCTTTGCCAGGGCAGCAAGTTTTCCGCTCGCTTCCAGCTTGCTTTCGAGCACGAGATCCTCGACGAAGTGCGCAACCACTCCGTCTTTGCCCGGGGACGTCACGATGACGAGCCGCTCGGCTCCCGAGTCCGCAGCTTCACCCGCCACCAGTTCGATACCCGGTGTGTCCACGACCGGCAGCAATTCTTTCGGAACCGTCTTGGTGGCAGGCAGGAAACGCGTACCAAGTCCGGCTGCGGGAACCACGGCCGTACGGAAGGCCCTCGTGCTGCTAGCGACAACGTCTGTCATGCCAACACCTTAGCCGCCGCTTGTTACCGCTCGGTCAGCACGACGAATATCGTTGCGGGGTGACACCTCAGACAAAAGCACAATGGCGACAAATCGCACTCGCAGCACGTGATGCAGTCTCGGAGCACACTCGAAACACGGAAACTGCGGCGTTGATCACGCACATACGTTCAGTGATTGTCGACGGCTCAACCGTCTGTGCGTACGTCCCCACCCGCACCGAACCAGGATCCACCGACTTGCTCGACGCCGTTGCCGAGATCGCGCAGCGTGTACTACTTCCGATCACCGGAGAACCCGGACCGTTGTCCTGGGTTCAATACAGCGGTGCCGACGGTTTGCGCCCCGCGAAGTACGGCATTCGGGAGCCCGTCGGACCCGTCCTACCACCGGAAACCCTGTCCGACGTGGAATGCATGCTGATCCCTGCTCTCGCGGTGGATCTTCGTGGAACACGCCTCGGCCGCGGCGCAGGCTTCTACGACCGGACGCTCGGGTCGGTCGGACCGCAGACTCGGCTCGTGGCAATTGTCAGAGACTCCGAACTCGTCGAGACCTTGCCTGCCGACGACCACGACATTCCGATGGGATGGGCATTGACGCCGAGCGGCGGTCTCACGCGGCTCCAAGGCGATTGATCTGCGGGAATAGATCCCTGATTAGCGCTGTTGGCACTGTCACTTGTAGAGTGCTAAAGGCTGCGGTGTAAATACGCGGCTGCTCGAACATCACAGTGCGGAGGAAGCCCGGTGCCCACCTACTCATACGCATGTACGGAATGTGACAACCGTTTCGACATCGTCCAGTCCTTCAGCGAAGATTCGCTGACGGTCTGCCCAGCTTGCTCAGGCAAGCTCCGCAAGCTGTTCAACTCTGTTGGCATCGTGTTCAAGGGCAGCGGCTTCTACCGCACCGACAGCCGCGGCGGCTCCGGGACTGCGAGCGAGCCCGCCAAGAGCGATTCGGCACCCGCTGCGAAGTCCGAGTCCAAGTCGGACTCCTCTTCGACATCGAGTTCGTCGACCAGCACGCCGGCGCCCGCGAAGGCTGCCGCAAGCTGATTTCCACAACCTCCGGGTTGTCCACAGTTTCACATCGTTAGGGCCGGAAGCACCGCTTCCGGCCCTAACGTGCATGAATGCCGTCAGCACGTTCTCGCTCGCCGAGGCGCTCCGATCCACTGCGCGCCCAACTCGATCTCACCCCGAGCACCTTCGATCGCGTCGTCGAACTGACGTGCGGCACTCGGTTCCGCACGGCGACAGTCCGCAAGATCGCAGCCGTTGCGCTGGCCACACTCGGCGTTGTTCTCTTCTTCCGAGGCGATCCCGCGACCGATATGGTCGCCGTAGTTGTCTCGAGTCGCGATCTCACTCCCGGACAGGTGATCGCGGATTCGGATGTAGAGATCCGAGAGATCGACTCGAAACAACTTCCGGAAGGAGTTGTCTCCGATACCGACCTGGTAGTCGGGAGAACCGTTGCCGGCCCGATTCGCTCCGGAGAAACCGTCACCGACGTGCGCGTTCTCAGCCCACGGCTGGCCGGGTTGTCGGTAGGAACCGACGACGCCCGCATCGTGCCCGTGCGACTTGCCGATGCGGCCGTCGCGGACATGTTGCGCAGCGGGGATGTCGTCGACGTACTGACTGTCGGCCCCGACACATCTCGCACTGACACATCCCACCCCGACACACCCAACGAATCAATTGCCGACAAGGCCCCGCAGATTCTTGCGGCGGGAGCAGTAGTCGCGTTGGTCACCACGTCGGAAAGTACACGTAACCAGCAGGAACAGGTGATTCTGCTGGCTCTGCCGACACCGGCAGCCAACGTCGTTGCCGCGGCATCCCTGTCCAATGCGATCACCGTGACATTCCGCTGACCGCACAAAGCGTCCGAAGCTCCTCTAGGATTTTTCCAGTCGGTTCGGTATCAACGGACCATCTGGCACTTGCCATCGGAGACTCGAGGGGACACCGACATGCTCAAGGGATTCAAGGATTTCCTGCTTCGCGGAAACGTGCTCGACCTGGCCGTCGCAGTGGTCATCGGCGCAGCCTTCACCGCCATCGTCACGGCATTCACCAGCAACATCATCAACCCACTCGTCGCTTCGATCGGCGGCGGCAACGAATACGGGTGGGGCATTCAGCTGACGGGTGACACCGCTGAGACGTTCTTGAACTTCGGCGCCGTGGTCACCGCGATCATCAACTTCATCATCATCGCGGCGGTCGTCTACTTCGTGCTGATCGTTCCCGCGAATGCGGCAAAGAAGAAGTTCGTCTCCGAGCCTGAGGACAAGGAAGCCAGCGAAACCGATCTGCTCATCCAGATCCGCGACATCCTCTCCGCCAATGCCGGTGGCGCCGACACGGGAGCCCACGCCAAGACGCTCGAATAGGCAGCGCTCACAGAACAAATCAGGCCCTCGGACATTGTGTCCGAGGGCCTGATTTACTTCTCAACCGCCGTGGTGCGGGGGCCGCTGACTGCGCAGCCAGTCGTCGTCCGAGGATCGCGAGGAACCTTCAGGCCCCCGCTCGTCCGACGTCGTCTCGGGAAAGACGTCCCCGAAGATGTGCGCCAGGCGCTTCTTGTCGACTGGCGGCTTCTTCGGGGTATCTGGTTGCTCCGACAAGCTGACTCAGCCCTCGAGGCTGGACAGCTCGGCGATGACGTGACTCGCCAAAGCCGTCAGGGTTGCCATGCCGTCGCGAATTGCCGGTCTGGTCGACGCCAGATTGGCGACCACGGTGCTTCCCGAAACCCCGACGAGGCCGCGGGACAATCCTGCTTCGAGCGATCCGGCCGACAGACCGGAAGCGCGAAGTGCTTCGGCAATTCCCGGGATCTCGCGATCGAGAACCTCTGCGGTCACGTCGGGAGTGACGTCACGCGGGGATACCCCGGTACCGCCGACCGAGATCACGAGGTCGACGCCACCGATGACTGCGGTGTTGAGAGCGTTGCGGATCTCCACTTCGTCGGCGGCGACGGCGACCGTCGCATCGACGAGAAAACCCGCTTCGTTCAGCAGTTCCGTAACCAGTGGACCGATGGAGTCGGTGTTGTCGCCGTGGGCTGTGCGATCGTCGACGATGACGACCAGAGCGCGGCCGGCCGATGTGGCTTCGAGTTCCATGACACCTACCGTAGTGTCCGATCCCGACGCCGTTGCGATCTGGCCGAAGATCGGGTCGATCGTCTGCTGATCGCCGAACATCATCGGCCGCCCTGCGCTGCCGCGGTTCCCAACGTGACGTCGACGGTTTTGGTCTGCCCGCCGTCGCTGTACGTGATCGAGACCTTGTCGCCGGGAGCATGTGAACGCACTGCCGCGATCAGCGAATCACCATCTGCGACAACACGATCGTCGACCTTGGTGATGACTGCACCCTTCGGGATACCGGCCTTGGCGGCCGGCCCGTCAGCAGTGACATCCATGACGGTTGCGCCGTCGGCGTTGTCCTGCGACGGTACGGTCACGCCGATCATGGCTTGAGTCGCCTTGCCGGTCTTGATCAGTTCGTCGGCGACGCGGCGTGCCTGATCGATCGGGATGGCGAAACCGAGGCCGATGGAACCGCCCTGGGTACCCGACGACGCTCCGAGCGAGGCGATCGCCGTGTTGATGCCGATCAGCTGGCCGTCCATGTTGACGAGGGCGCCGCCGGAGTTGCCGGGGTTGATCGCTGCGTCGGTCTGCAGAGCGTCGATGACGGTGTTCTGGTTGCCGGACTCGCCGCTCGTGGACACCGGGCGATCGAGTGCGGAGATGATGCCTTCGGTGACCGTGCCGGCAAGGCCGAGCGGGGACCCGACGGCCACAACCTGCTGTCCGACCTGAACGTCGCCGGAGTTCCCGAGATCGATGGGGGTGAGGTCGTTGCGGCCGTCGACCTTGATGACGGCGATGTCCGAGACGGGATCGGCACCGACAAGGGTGGCCGAGGCCTTGGTTCCGTCGGAGAACGCGACGCGAAGTTGCGCTCCCTGAGCACCGGCAACGTGGTTGTTGGTCAGGATCAGACCGTCGGAGGACAGGATGACACCGGAACCCTCACCGCCCTGTCCCTGCGCGGTGGCCACCTCGATCTGCACGACGCTCGGCACCACCTTCGAGGCAACGGCCTGAACCGAGCCGGCGGGAGCATTGGACGTGTTGGTCGCAGTGGGCTTCGGGGCGTTCAGAGAGTTGGTGACCGTCGCGGTTCCACCGTTGCGGTCCGCGACGACGGCACCGACCACGCCACCGACACCACCACTGACCAGGACCAGGGCGAGAGCACCGGCAACCAGCGCCATGCGTCCCGACTTCGGCTTTGTGGTGGTCGAACCGGAGTTCGGCCCCTGTAGCGGTGCGGGGATCTGGTTGTGGCCGCCCGGGCCGTTCGGACCGCCGGGGCCACCAGGGTTGGGTGCGCCGTACGGGGCGCTCTGCTGGTACGCGGCCTCATGGGCACCGTGCGGGTGGCCGAAAGCCTGCGTGGGCTGCTGCTGCGCCTGCCCGAAGGCTTCGGTGGGTCGAGAAAAGGATTCGGTCGGCTGGTACGGCTGCTGAGGCGCCTGCCCCTGAGGCTGCTGCGGCGGCACGGGAGGCTGCGCCTGAGGTGCTGTCGGCTGCGCTTGGGTGGTGGGCTCGCTGTTGGGCTGCTCGGGCCGGGTCGGCCCGACGTTACGGTCCTCGGTCATCGGCTCGCTTTCGTCTACGGTGACCACCGGACGGGCAGTCACAACTGTTCTGCCGACAATGCTGCCTTGCGCTGCTGAGAAGGCGCTGAGACGTGCCTGTCACTTTACCCAGAGTTCGACGTGAAAATCCGGTGTTGTCGGTTCGGCGCGAAAGACTCTCGGGCCGAACGCATTAACTCGTGACGACAGTCACCGAAGTACGGGACCAACGGGTCTACAGAACACGCTACTCGGCACTCGGCCCTGGTTCGCCGGGAAGCACGATACGAACAAGCGCTCCCCCACGATCGGATTCGTCGATCGCGATGGTGCCGCCGTGCTTGACGACGACCTGACGCACAATCGCAAGTCCCAGACCCGATCCCGGCATCGAACGTGCCGCGGTCGACCGGTAGAAACGATCGAACACCAACTCCCGATCCTCCTCCGGAATGCCGGGTCCCGCATCACTTACGGTCAATTCCAACAATCCTTGGCCGACCGGACGCATTTCGACGCGTACCTGTTCGCCCTTCGGACTCCATTTCGCAGCGTTGTCGAGGACGTTCAGCACCGCACGCGACAGGCCCGCTTGATCTCCGTAGACGTACCACGGAGTGGTGACCGCTTCGAACTCGATTTCGTTGCGCCTGCGCCGCGCTCGTTCGAGCGCACGCTCGACGACGTCGCTGACGTCTACGCGCTCGTACACGGTTTCGGGCGCGTCTTCGCGGGCCAGATCGACAAGGTCACCGACCAGAGTCGACAGTTCCTCGATCTGCGCGACGACGTCGGCACGAAGTTCCGCCATGTCCTCGTCGGGAATCTGCGGCGCACCGGGGCGACTGGACGCGATCAGCAATTCCATGTTGGTACGCAACGAAGTCAACGGTGTGCGCAACTCGTGTCCGGCGTCCGCAACGAGGCGCGACTGACGCTCACGAGACTCGGCGAGCGCCCGCAGCATCGTGTTGAAACTCTCTGTCAGGCGCGCTAATTCGTCGCTGCCGGTAACGGGGATCTGCGTCAGATCGTCGGTCCGTGCAACGCGTTCGGTGGCGGCAGTCAGCCTGGCGATGGGCCGTAAACCGGTGCGGCCCACGGTAGTACCCGCCACCGCAGCAAGTATGACGCCACACCCGCCGACCACGAAGAGCACCCAGGCCAGTCGGTCCAGTACTGCAACGGTCGGCGCGAGCCGCTGACCGATCACCAAAGTGCTTCCGTCATGGGTTCGTTGAGCAAGCACTCGCTGACCGTCGACGGTTCGCAGCGAAGAATCCGATTCGCCACGCGCTACGGCATCTTCGGCCTCGCCGATCGGCACGTCGGAACCGGGCGGCTGGTACGTGCTCAGGTCCGAGAAGATCAGGGCCACACTGATGTCGGTGGTGTACAGCGTCGCACCGGAGATGTAGCGAGGATCGAATCGCACGACATTGCTGTCGATGAGCACCGCCGCCCTGGTACGCAACTGGTGATCGACGTCCGCGTAGAGCGCACGCGAAACCACCGCATACGCCGCGATCGCCATGACTGCGACGGCAATGGCCACCACCGACGCAGCGAGGAGCGTCACACGCCAACGCAATGACACCGAACGGGTCAGTGGCATCGGCGGGCGCATTTCGACAGACGCTTGGGTGGTGGAGGATTTCTTCGGTTCGGCGTTCTTGCCGAACGGAGCGGTGATCACGGAGGCGTCTCCCGCAGGACGTAGCCGACTCCGCGGACAGTGTGGATCAACCTCGGTTCGCCGTCGGCTTCCGTCTTGCGACGCAGGTAGCCGACGTACACCTCGAGCGCGTTGCCGGACGTCGGGAAGTCGTACCCCCACACCTCTTCGAGAATGCGTCCACGGGTGAGCACGCGGCGCGGGTTGGCCATGAGCATTTCGAGAAGGGAAAACTCGGTACGAGTCAGGCTGATCGATCGTTCACCGCGCTTGACCTCACGGGTGACCGGGTCGAGGGTGAGGTCCTCGAACGCCATCATTTCGGAATCGGCGTCCAGATCGGGCGCGGTGCGACGCAGTAGTGCACGCAACCTGGCAAGCAACTCTTCCAAAGCGAAGGGCTTGGGCAGGTAGTCGTCCGCTCCGGCATCGAGGCCGGCGACTCGCTCGCTGACCGAATCGCGGGCGGTGAGCACGAGGATGGGCAGGTCGTCGCCGGCACTGCGAAGACGACGGCACACTTCGAGTCCGTCGAGTCGCGGCATCATGACGTCGAGCACGACGGCGTCTGGCCGGTTGGCGAGGATCTTCTCGAGTGCGTCGAGCCCGTCGACCGCGAGCTCGACCGTGTAGCCATTGAAGCTGAGCGACCGCCGAAGCGACTCGCGAACCGCCCGGTCGTCGTCGACCACCAAAATACGCATACCGACAGTTTGGACTGAAGTGCTGAGATGCGGCTGAGAGGGTCCGATTCCGGCCTCCGGCGTGTCGCGGTCAGTCCCGGGTTCGCCTGGGCCCGGGCAGGCTCCAATGACGCCATAACGCAAGCAGTCTGAACACCGCGGCGAACGCCGTGCCGCACACCAGCGCGGCGTTGGTGGACAGTCCGGCTTGCGAGACTGTGACCACCAACGCAGCGCCGAGCAGTGCGGGAACCGCGTACAGGTCTTTGTGCAGGAGCAGCGGTACCTCGTTGACGAGGACGTCGCGGATCACTCCGCCGCCGATCGCCGCGGTCGCACCGATCAACGTCGCCGCCAGCGAACTGGCGTTGTTGTCCAGCGCGATGACGGCGCCGGTACTCGCGAACAAGCCCATCCCCAGCGCGTCGAGCGCCAGGATTTCACGACGCAGTCGATTGAGCGGCTCGTGTAGGTAGAACACGGCGAGTGAGGTGGCGGCGGCCGTTCCGAAGTACGGCCAACTGCTCAGCGAGCTGGGCGGATGGACGCCGAGGAGGACGTCGCGGACGATACCGCCGCCGATGCCGGTGAACACACCGACCGAGCACACCCCGAAGATGTCGAGTCGCTTGGTGACGCCCACCAGGGCACCCGAGGCCGCGAACGCCACGATGCCCACCAGTTCGAGGATCCTCAGCAGCACCGGCCAAGGATCGCACGGTCAGATGCGGCTCGGGTCGATCACCCCGAGTCGAACTGCTTTGACCAGTCGCCGAGGAACCCGGTGGGTCTGGCCGAAGGCCGTGACCTCGACCAGATCGGGCGCAGTCGCCTTCCACTGGGCACGGCGACTGCGTGTGTTGGAACGCGACATCTTCCGCTTGGGAACGGCCATCAGAGTGCCTTGCGCTTTCCGTAGCGACGCTCGAACTTCTCGACGCGTCCGGCGGTGTCCATCACTCGTTGTGCTCCAGTCCAGAACGGGTGCGAGTCGCTCGTGACGTCGACGACCAACAGCGGGTATGTGCCGCCGTCTTCCCATTCGACGGTGCGCTCACTCGTCACGGTCGACCGGGTCAGGAAGCTCTTGCCGGTGCTGGCGTCCTGGAACACCACGGGGTGGTAGTCGGGGTGCATCTGCTTCTTCATTCGTTTCCCTCTCGCGTTGATTCGGTTTCGGCATAAGGTGATTCGGATTCGTCGCACGGGTCTTCGTGGAACTCTCCGAACGGGTCTTCCCAGGTGGTCCACGACGCTTCGTCGGCCAACTCCTCGTCGGTGACCAAGGCGTGCTGCAGCGTTCGGTCGATCTCGAGCGGATTGGCTCCGCAAGTCAGAACCACCATCGAGGTATCACGGTCGCCGAAACGCTCGTCCCATTTCAGGGCCGCGAGCGCACGGCGCTCGGCTGGAACGCGCTCGCGTTGCTGCGGCGTCATCGCGGCCAGCCAGGTGTCCGCGCTGGCAACTCGCAGGCCACCGCCCGCCGATTCGAGCCAGAGCGCTTCGCCCGGTTGAGTCGCCACCCAGACGCGCCCCCGGGAATAGACGACACCTTCGAGCAGGACGTCGATCGCCTCGTGCAGACGCTCGGGGTGGAACGGCCGGTTCGCGGTGAACTCGACGAGCATCACTCCGCCGTCATCGTCGAGCGGCGGCTGACGACGCAACAGCGGTGAGTGAGCGTCGGCCAGCTCACCGCGTCGCGCATCCGCAGGCACCTCGAGGAGCAGTGCCTCGATGTCGTCTCCCTCATCGAAGACGGGTACGCGCGGAGCAATGCGCGCGAGAACCGCGTTCAAGCGGGACCGCTGCCAGCCGTCGAGTCCATCGGACCCGCGCAGTACCAGAGCGTCGGCGAAGTCGACCTGCCCGACGACGACTTGAGCCAGGGTGCGGTCGTCGTCGAGAGCTTCGTCGCCGGTGGCGTCGGCAAGCCAGGTCTGGGCGTCGATGCATGTCACGACGGCGTCGACGCGGACGTCACGCTGCGCCGGTCCGTCCACTTGGCCGACGACGCCCGTCACGACGACATGCTCGATCGCCCAGCACAGCGCTTCGGGTTCGAGTTGGCGGTCGAGCAGCAAGACGATCCGCTGGACCGAACTGTGCGAGTGAAGGCGACGCAGCAGCGGCAGCAGGTCTTCGCGCAGGGTGCAGGAGACGCAGCCGTGCGCGAGCTCGAGGATCGTCTCGCGTTCGGACACCGTGCCGGCAGACCCGGTGCCCCCGGTCATCGAGGTGACCGTCCGCCGGACCACCCCTTCACGGACGTGGCTCAGGTCGTGGTGAACCAGAACAGTTCCGGTTCGCAGCAACGCTCGTGCGGTGTGTGGAGTGGATTCGCTCATGCCGGCGACCAGGACCAGCGGAGTCCTGCCGTCCAGGATCGTGTTCACAGCGGACCTTTCTGGGAATGATTGTCATTACCGAGGTTGAACGCTACATTGATCTCACCGCATTGTCGAAAACGATTGTCATCTGCAAGTTGAAAGGAACACCCATGTCGGCTCACTGCCAAGTGACCGGACGTGTGCCGGGGTTCGGAAAATCCGTCTCGCACTCCCACAAGCGTTCGAATCGTCGCTGGAACCCGAACATCCAGCGCAAGACATACGTATTGCCCAGCGAGGGTCGTCGAATCACGCTCACCCTCTCGACCAAGGGCATCAAGACGATCGACCGCGACGGCATCGAATCCGTCGTCGCCCGGATCCGCGCGCGCGGCGAGAAGGTCTGAGCAGATGGCACGCAACGAGATCCGCCCGATCGTGAAACTCAAGTCCACCGCGGGCACCGGGTACACGTACGTGACCCGCAAGAACCGTCGCAACGACCCCGATCGACTCGTACTGAAGAAGTACGACCCCGTGGTGCGCAAGCACGTCGATTTCCGAGAAGAGAAGTAGGCATGGCCAAGAAGTCCAAGATCGCCAAGAACAACCAGCGACGGGTCATCGTCGAGCGATACGCGGAGCAGCGATCGGCGCTCAAGGAGGCAATCCGCTCCCCGAAAAGCTCACCCGAGGAGCGCGCGAAGGCCCAAGCGACCCTGCAACGTCTACCACGCGATGCCAGTCCGGTACGATTGCGCAATCGAGACGCTGCGGATGGACGTCCGCGCGGCCACCTGCGGAAGTTCGGGCTCTCCCGGATTCGCGTGCGAGAAATGGCGCACCGTGGGGAACTGCCTGGCGTACACAAGTCGAGCTGGTAAGGAAGTCGGATGGCAGTCAAGCGTTCACCGTCGAAGAAGCCACGCCCCGTAGAGGGTCGTAAGCCCAAGAAGAACCCGTTGTTCGCAGCGAAGATCACGCATGTCGATTACAAGGACATCAACTTGCTTCGCACGTTCATCTCGGACCGCGGCAAGATCCGCAGCCGTCGCGTCACGGGCCTGACCCCGCAGCAGCAGCGTCAGGTCGCCGTTGCAGTGAAGAACGCACGCGAAATGGCGTTGCTCCCCTTCACCGCCGCACGGTAGTCATACGTGCTCGGTAGTCACACGTAGAAGTACCGAAGAGGCCGCGCAGTCACTCGACTGCGCGGCCTTTTTGTTGCCCAGACTAAGATTTCCCGAAGTTATTCATTCCAGTCGAGAGGTGCCCGCAGCGTGTGGGGAGTTGTTGCGGGTTTCACCGTCATTTTTGTTGTCATCGCGGTCGGGTATCTGCTCGGCCGTCTCGGCACCCTCGGTAGCCAAGGACAGTTCGTTCTCGGTCGACTCGTCTTCTTCGTCGCGACGCCTGCCCTACTGTTCACCACCCTCGCGTCGTCCGATCTGTCGGTGATCTTCTCCCCGACGCTCGCGGTCGCGTCGGCTACTGCCTTTGCCGTCGGCGCTCTGTACGTCGTCGTTGCAAAGATCTGGCTCAACCGGCCGCTGCCCGAACTGACTATCGGCGCGCTGTCGGCGTCGTACGTGAATTCGGCCAACCTCGGAATCCCGATCGCGGTGTTCGTGCTCGGCGATGCCACGTTCGTCGCGCCGCTCCTGCTCTTCCAGATCGTCGTGTACTCCCCGATCGCCTTGACGATCCTCGATCTCACGGCATTGCGGGGCGAAGCCGAAAAACTGTCACTGATCGACACTGTCACCGCTCCGTTCAAGAATCCGATCGTGCTCGCGGGCGCTGCGGGGTTGATCGTGGCGTTGATCGGTTGGGTACCGCCGAGGCCGCTGATGCAGCCTTTCGAATTGATCGGCGCCACGTCGGTCCCCGGCGCACTGCTGGCATTCGGGCTCTCGTTGTACGGCGTACGAGTGCTCGAGAAGGGCTCCAGTCCGCGCCGCGACGTCGCGCTTGCATCGACCCTCAAGATCGTCGTCCAACCAGTGCTGGCTTACCTGATGGCGCACTTCCTCCTCGGCATCGACGGCCATCAGTTGTTCGCCATCGTGGTCGTCTCGACGTTGCCGACGGCACAGAACGTCTTCATCTATGCAAGCCGATATCGGCGCGGGATGGTCCTCGCCCGAGACAGCGCCTTTGTCACCACTTTGGCGTCGATACCGGCGATTGCGCTGGTCACGGCGCTACTCGCTTGAGCAGGGTTACGGTGGATTCATGCGTGTACTAACCCTCGCCGTTCTGGCCTGCCTTACTGTGGCCGGATGCTCCGTCGGGGCCCAGACAACGGGGCCGGTTGCTGCGCCGAATCCGATGGCGGCCAACGAAGCAAGTCCCGCCGACTGGTCGCTCGGAACCCCCGTTCCCGACGAGGTCGACGACAGCGAGATGGGCACGGAGTTCGACAGCCGCACCGACATCGTGGGTGCGACGGCCACCATGTTCGAATCGTGGTCCGAGGTCGACGATCACACGGTGGCAGTCCACTTCGTGACCGGCACTCCGGAGTGCTACGGCGCGTACGCAACCGTCGAAGAAACTGATACGACGGTGATCGTCACGCTCCGAACCGGAGCATTGCCTGAGGCCGCGGACAAGATGTGCATCTTGGTTGCCGTGTTCGGCAGCCTGGACGTTCCGCTGAGCCGACCGCTCGGCGATCGCCACGTCATCAACGGCTAGCCGCGCCTAAACGGCACAAGATCAACGATCGAACACTCCGTTTCGTCAGGTGTGGTGTGCGTCTCGTCGGGACAGACTGAAAACCGACACCCGTGCACTCGCTCGTCGGCAGCTTTCGACTCGAGCGGTGCTCAACATGAAGGAGCTCGCAAGTGCCTACTCTCCAGAGAGACGTTGCAATCGTCGGCGCCGGCCCCTCTGGCCTGGCAGCTGCAACCGCGCTGCGCAAGGCCGGTTTGACCGTCGCTGTGATCGAAGCGCGCGACCGCGTCGGCGGCCGCACGTGGACCGACACCATCGACGGAGCAGTTCTGGAAATCGGCGGCCAGTGGGTCTCCCCCGACCAGACCGCGCTGATCTCCTTGCTCGACGAACTCGGCCTGAAAACTTTCGAGCGCTACCGCGAGGGCGAGTCCGTCTACATCTCGTCGGCAGGTGAGCGGACGCAGTACACGGGTGATTCCTTCCCCACGAACGACACCACGAAGAAGGAGATGGACCGTCTCATCGACGAGATGGACGATCTCGCAGCACAGATCGGCGCCGAGGAACCGTGGGCACATCCCCTCGCCCGCGATCTCGACACAGTCTCCTTCAAGCAGTGGCTGATCAATCAGTCCGACGACGCCGAGGCACGTGACAACATCGGCCTCTTCATCGCCGGTGGCATGCTCACCAAGCCCGCCCACTCGTTCTCTGCCCTGCAGGCCGTACTCATGGCCGCCTCGGCAGGCTCGTTCTCCCACCTCGTCGACGAGGACTTCATCCTCGACAAGCGAGTGATCGGCGGAATGCAGCAGGTATCGATCCGCATGGCGGAGGCTCTCGGTGACGACGTCTTCCTCAACGCACCCGTGCGAACGGTGAAGTGGAACGAATCCGGTGCAACGGTGTTGGCGGACGGCGATGTTCGCGTCGAGGCAAGCCGAGTGATCCTGGCCGTACCGCCCAACCTCTACTCCCGGATCTCGTACGATCCCCCGCTGCCGCGTCGTCAGCACCAGATGCACCAGCACCAGTCCCTCGGCCTCGTCATCAAGGTGCACGCGGTGTACGAGACGCCTTTCTGGCGCGAAGACGGCCTCTCCGGCACCGGCTTCGGCGCGTCCGAGGTAGTGCAGGAGGTGTACGACAACACCAACCACGAGGACGATCGCGGCACCCTGGTCGCTTTCGTCTCCGACGAGAAGGCCGACGCGATGTTCGAGCTTTCCGTCGAGGAGCGTAAGGCCACGATTCTGGCCTCACTTGCCCGCTACCTGGGCCCGAAGGCCGAAGAACCGGTTGTGTACTACGAATCCGACTGGGGCTCGGAGGAATGGACCCGCGGTGCGTACGCGGCCAGCTTCGACCTCGGTGGCCTGCACCGATACGGCGCGGATTCCCGCACACCCGTCGGCCCGATCCACTTCTCGTGCTCCGACATCGCGGCCGAGGGGTACCAGCACGTCGACGGTGCTGTTCGGATGGGGCAGCGAACCGCCGCCGACATCATCGCCCGCAGCAAGGCCTGACGGCCACTTTGCCAAGTCTCGATCATTGCCCGGCAGTCACGACTGCCGGGCAATGATCGAGAGCAGCAGTTCCGCACGAACTCTCGCTACCTCGAGTCGACAGTCGATCAAGCTCTCCACCTTCGCCATTCGGCTTCGCAGCGTGTGCCGGTGGACGCCCATCGTGATGGCTGCCGCTTCCCAGTGCCCGTTGGCCTCGAGAAATGCCCGCAACGACGCCAGCAGTTCGGTGCCGTTGTCACGGTCGTAGTCCTCGATCGGCGTGATCATCGTTTCCGCCAGCGTGTTGAGCACTTCACGCGTCGAATCGAAAGACAGCAGCACACTTCCGGTCAGCGCCGCGAATTCCAAAGGCTCGCCACCGATTTCCGCCGCAGACGCACACAGCTGGGACTGCTCGACGGCGACCGCCAGCGCAGCGACCACCCGTCGCGCGCTCAAGCCGACTCGAAGCGCGCGAAGATCCGACCTCGATACCCCACCCAGTAGCTCTCGGGCGAACTGGACGTCGTCGGTTCCACGCAGCAGCACCGTGACGCGAGTGTCGTTGATCCGCGAGAACAACTGCCGCCCTGCCTTGTTCATGAACTCGGCAATCTCGACTCCGACGCGTCCCGCTACGTCGGACGTGTCGGCAAGAACTGTCAACCCTCGGATCATTCCCTCGCCGTCGGCGGCCTGCCGGATCTGTTGCCACGCCGGTGCCGGGTCGCGGTCTTCGGTGAGCAGCAGCCCGAGGGCGTGCGAATTCAACTGATCCTGAGTGGCGCGCAAGCGCGCAGGTTTCTCGAAGTCCAACGCCAGCAACGAGTTCGCGTGACCGAGCAGTATCTGATCGACGTAGCTGAGCGCCGAAGCACTGATCACCGCCAGGTATCCGTACGTCATTCGCCCGACGCTGATCTGCTGCACCGCGATCGACGCTCCAGACCTTGCAAGCGTCACGCTGCTGGATGCGCCGCCCCCGAGAGTTGCTCGCAGTTCGTCGATCACGTCGTCCGTCGGCAGTTGAGGTGAGCTCTCGAGAACTCGTCCGGCGACGTCGAGAAGAAGCACCGTCGCCGAGGTTGCGATCGCCAGTTCACGCACGGTTGCGGCAGTTCCGCCGGAAATGACGGCACGCGTCATCCGCGGTTGCGCCCGCGACGCCCGGAGGACAGCTTCATATTCCTGCTCTGCCAACCGGCTCATCACACGCTTGACGACGGCAGCAAACGGCGTCGGCAGCGGCACCTCGATCAGCGGGAGTCCGATCTCGTCGGCGACGGCCACCAGATCGGCCGGGACCTCGGGGTACGACAGCCCGGTTCCGAATCCCACCGCCGCCACACCCGCCGCATCGAGCATCCGGAGATAGCGGCCGCGCTTTTGCTGAGTGGACGGCAATCGGATGCCGGTGGTGAGGATGAATTCGCCGCCGGTCAACCATCGAAACGGGTCGAGCAGCTCCGTGGCGTGCGCAAATGTGATCTCGCGACCGACACCCTGCGCCCCACCTTTGAGTTCCAGCGCGAGATCCGGCTGCGCCAACATCCACCGCACAGCGATCGTCATGGGCAGGACTGTACAACTCGGCGCGTCGGGGATCAAAGATTTCACCTTTTTGGCAGCTGCCTTTACTTGTGAGTCAGCGCACACTTGCTCACACACGCCCCACAAAGTGCGAGTTCCGTGTTGATCACCTCGGCCGGAACTCGTTCGACCTCGAGAGGAACCGGTACCGATGTCGATCGTCGTACTCGAGAACTACATCAACGGTGAATTCGTCGCCTCGGCCGCGACGGAAACACTCGACCTGATCAACCCCGTGGACGAGAGTGTGGTCGGGCGTACGCCGGTCTCCACCAAGGAAGACGTCGACGCCGCCGTCGAAGCAGCACAACGCGCATTCGAGACCTGGGGTAAGACGACACCAAGCGTGCGGCAGGCCGCACTCCTCAAACTCGCCGACGCCATCGAAGCGCACAGCGACGAAATCGTCGCAGCCGAAAGCGCCAACACCGGCCAGGCCCACCAGATGATCGCCGACGAAGAGGTCAAGGTCGGAGCCGATCAGATGCGGTTCTTCGCCGGAGCCGCACGACTTCTCGAGGGCAAGGCGGCCGGAGAGTACATGGAGGGTTTCACCTCCTACGTCCGTCGTGAGCCGATCGGCGTAGTCGGCCAGGTCACTCCCTGGAACTACCCGTTCATGATGGCGCTGTGGAAGATCGGGCCCGCCCTCGCGGCCGGCAACACGATCGTCCTCAAGCCCAGCGACACCACACCAGGCAGCACGCTGGTCCTGGCGAAGCTCTCGAAGGGCATCCTGCCGGACGGCGTGTTCAACGTCGTGCTCGGCAACGGCGGAACCGGCGCGACGTTGGTGGAGAACCCGGCCCTCGGTCTCGTCTCGATCACCGGTTCGGTGCGGGCGGGCATCGCTGTCGCCGTGTCCGCAGCGCAGCAACTCAAGCGCGCGCACCTCGAACTGGGCGGCAAAGCGCCGGCGATCGTCTTCGGCGACGTCGACATCGAGAAGACCGCCACCGGCATCGCCGAGGCAGCGTTCTTCAACGGTGGCCAGGATTGCACCGCGGCCACTCGCGTGCTCGTCCACGAGTCCGTCCACGATCAGCTCGTCGAAGCCCTCGTCCGGAACGCCGAGAAGCTGCGCCCCGGCGCGCCTTCCGATCCTGATGCCTTCTACGGCCCGCTCAACAACATCAACCACTTCAACGCCGTGAGCGACAAGATCGCGAACCTGCCGGCGTCGGCCAAGATCGTTACCGGCGGAAAGCGTTCGGGCGAAACCGGATTCTTCTTCGAGCCGACCGTCATCACCGGCGTCGCGCAATCGGACGACATCGTGCAGGAAGAGACTTTCGGTCCCATCCTCACAGTCCAGAGCTTCTCCGACGAGAAGGAGGCGATCACGCTTGCCAACGACGTTCGGTTCGGCCTGGCCTCGAGCATCTGGACCAAGGATCACGGTGTCACGCAACGCGTCTCCGCCGCTCTCGACTTCGGTGCGGTGTGGATCAACTGCCACATCCCGCTCGTTGCCGAGATGCCGCACGGCGGCTTCAAGTACTCCGGCTACGGCAAAGATCTCTCGGCATACGGAGTCGAGGACTACACCCGTCTCAAGCACGTCATGAGCTCGCACGACTGAGTCGCCGCCCCTCCTGCTGTGCGCCTTTATTAACCCCCCGCGGTTAATAAAGGCGCACAGCAGATTCCTCCAATCCGGAAAAGAGCCACCATGCGCCTTATCGTCGGATACCTCGCCACACCCAGCGGTAAAGACGGGCTGGTCCTCGGGGCCCAGCTCGCGCGCAGTCTCGGCGCGCAACTCGACATCTGCATGGTCCTCCCACCGGATCGGACACTGCCGGCCAAGGTTCCCTCGGAAGCCGGCTACGACGACATTCTCGCCGCACGTGCACACGACTGGCTCGCCGAGGCGAAAGCATCGGTGCCCGAGGACATCCAGGTGGAAGTACACCTGAGCTTCCACGAGTCGTTTGCTCAGGGCCTGCTCGACGAGGTTGACCGACTGAGCGCGCTGGCGATCGTGGTGGGAGCTTCCGGCGACGGTCTGCTCGGCCGTCACGCGATAGGTTCGGTCTCGACCGAACTGCTGCACTCCGCCCACGTCCCGGTAGCACTGGCGCCTCGGGGAACGCGGCATTCGGCGGCTACCGCAATACGAGAGGTCACCTGCGCGCTCGGTACCCGCGTCGGCGCCGACGTCGTCTTGAACACCGCCGTACGTACCAGTGAACTGATGCAGGTTCCGCTGCGACTGGTCTCGCTCGTGGCACTCGACCCCCAGAACGATCTGCGCGATCACCGCGACACCGCCGAGTCCGCCAGGGAGCGTGCACGAAATCACGCTCAGGACACGCTTGACATCGCAAGAGCGGCGCTCCCCGCCGAGTTCCCCATCGAGGTCATCATCGCCGACGGTTCAACAGTGGAATCGGCAGTGCGTCAACTGGACTGGCAGGACGGCGACCTCGTGATGGTCGGTTCCAGCCGTCTCGCGCAGCCCCGAAAACTCTTCCTGGGCTCCACCGCCGCCAAGATGCTGCGCGTGCTGCCCGTTCCCATGGTCGTAGTGCCCAAGCACGAATTCACCCAGCCGGAGGCACTGTCATGACCAGCACCGAACTGAGTTCCAAAGGCCTCGCCACCGGCAAGATCGGCATGATCTCAGGCGCAGTACTCGGAATCTCCTCCGTGGCACCGGGTTACACCCTGACCGCCAGTATCGGATTGATCGTCGCCGCGGTCGGCCTCAAGATGCCCGCCATCTTCATCGCCGGCTTCATCCCGATGTTCCTCACCGCGTACGCGTACCGCGAATTGAACTCCGACACACCTGACTGCGGCGCGTCATTCACGTGGTCCACCAAGGCATTCGGGCCGTACGTCGGTTGGATGTGCGGCTGGGGCATGGTCATCGCCACCATCATCGTGCTCTCGAACCTTGCTGCCATTGCCGTCGACTTCTTCTATCTGTTCATCGCGCGGGTGGTCGACAATCCGTCGATCGCCGATCTGCCGGGCAACAAATTTGTCAATGTCGGCACCACACTCGTCTTCATCGCCCTGGCCACGTGGATAGCGAGTAGAGGAATCACTACCAGCGAGCGCGTGCAGTTCGCACTCGTCGGCTTCCAGATGGTGCTGCTGGTCGTCTTCGCCGTCGTTGCACTGGTTCACGTTGGCGCCGGCGATGCCCCGGCCGGCTTGTCCTTCGACCTGAGTTGGTTCAACCCGTTCAGCGGACTCGCCATCGGTGCGTTTGTCATCGGACTCACCGGATCGATCTTCGCGTTCTGGGGCTGGGATACCTGTCTCACGCTGGGCGAGGAGTCGAAGAACCCCAAGAAGACCCCGGGCCGCGCCGGTTTGCTCTGTGTCGCAACCATTCTCCTGACCTACCTGTTGGTCGCCGTTGCCGCGATGATGTACGCCGGCGTCGGCGAGGAAGGCCTCGGTCTCGGCAATCCCGACAACTCCGAGAACGTCTTCGGCGCTCTGGCCGACCCGGTCCTGGGCAACTGGGGCGGAATGCTTCTCTTCCTCGCAGTCTTCGTCTCTTCCGTTGCGAGCCTGCAGACCACGTTCCTGCCCGCCGCACGAACCATGCTCGCCATGGGCGCATACGGAGCTTTCCCCAAGAAGCTCGCCGAGGTCTCGCCTCGATTCCTGGTGCCGTCGTACGCCACCGTCGTGGCCGGCGCGGTAACCGCAGTGTTCTACAGCGTCGTCACGTTCCTCTCCGAAAGTGCGCTGCTCGACACGATCGCCGCCCTCGGCATCATGATCTGCTGGTACTACGGCATCACGGCATTCGCGTGCGTGTGGTACTTCCGCAAGACGCTTTTCGAGAGCGTACGAAACTTCGTCTTCCGGCTCGCGTTCCCACTCATCGGTGGTCTCATGCTGCTTGCGGTGTTCGTCATTTCGGTCCAGGAGAGTATGAATCCGGACAACGCCAGCGGAGCATCCATCGGCGGCATCGGCCTGGTCTTCTTCCTCGGCTTCGGAATCCTCATCCTCGGCGCGGTACTGATGATGGTCATGCGAGTGCGCAATCCCGAGTTCTTCGAGGGCAAGACCCTCAACCGCGACACGGAGGCTCTGCGCGACGAGAACGACCTCAGCGTGCCTTAGGAGACAGTAGGTTCGGGGGCCTGCGCGATCAGGCCCGCCATCAATACGCGCAAGCCGAATTCGAAGGCGGCGTCGGCACGTTCGGGATTTTTCCCGGATGTTGCCAACGCCGCCTTCATCGCGTCGTTAGCCTCGGGCCCCGACGCCCACTGGACATCCGGCGCCGCCAGATCTAACGCCGAACCGAGAACAAAACTGTCGACGGTTGTGATTGCGTGCAGCGTTTGAGCCGGGTCGAAGCCACCATCGGCGAATGCCTGCGCCAACGCGTTGTACAGGGTGAACGCCACACCGGCCTGCACCGTCTGGGCGGTGAAGAGCGGAATCAGGCGAGGATGTGCTGCGTAGCTTCGCCGGTACTCGGCTGCCAGCGCAGAGACGGTCTCGCTCCAGGATCCCGAGGCCGACTCCACGTCGATTCCCGCCATCAGCTGCGCCCTCATCAGTTCGACGATCTCGGCTCGTCCGGAAACGTGGTTGTAGAGCGACGACGGTCGCACCTTCAGTCGTGCGGCGAGTCCCGGCATGGTGAAGTCGCCGGATTCGTCCACCGACTCGATCGCTGCCTCGGTGATGATCGCCGGTGAGAGCAGTCGTTGCGATGGCCGCGGCATATGTCCTCCTGTAGTGATCCACACCGTTCGGGGCGCCGCAAAAAACAATTCCTCGAAAGTCCTTGATCAATCAGCGCTCACCCACCATACTTAACGAATCATATTCGTTTTACGTTGAACGTCGAATACCCGAGCACCGAGGAAACCCCATGCTGACGATCACCGCCCTCACCCCACCCGAGTCTCTGGCCGCGACTACGCCGTCCACGTCCACACCTCTGCGTGTAGGTCTCGTGCAACATCGCTGGCACGAGGACCAAGACGACCTCTACACCGAATTGAGCGAGGGCATTGCGTCCGCAGCGAAGCTGGGCGCTTCCGTGGTCTTTCTTCCGGAGCTGACGCTCAGCCGCTACCCCGCCTCCACCCCGGCCGGCGACAATCCCGGACGCGAAGCGGAAGACCTGCTCACCGGACCCACTCTCGCCTTCGCCGCCAAAGCCGCCGCCGAGAACCAGGTCCTCGTCCACGCATCGCTGTACGAGCGCAGTGAGGCCGAGGACGGACTGGGATTCAACACCGCGATCCTCGTCTCGCCCGAAGGTGAGCTTCTCGCCAGAACCCGCAAGCTCCACATTCCGGTGACGGCCGGATACTACGAGGACACGTACTTCCGCGGCGGTCCGGCGCAGGACGCATACCCCGTCCACGAAGCACTCGGCGCGAAGTTCGGCCTCCCGACATGCTGGGACGAGTGGTTCCCGGAGGTCGCACGTGCTTACTCCCTCGCCGGCGCCCAGGTTCTGGTGTACCCGACGGCGATCGGCTCCGAGCCCGATCACCCGAACTTCGACACCCAACCGCTGTGGCAGCAGGTGATCGTCGGAAACGGTATCGCCAACGGCACCTTCATGGTTGTTCCCAATCGCCACGGCAGTGAAGGTCTCATCACCTTCTACGGTTCTTCCTTCATCTCGGATCCGTACGGACGCATCCTCGTTCAGGCTCCCCGCGACGAATCAGCAGTGCTGGTCGCCGATCTCGATCTTCGGCAACGCGAAGACTGGCTTGCACTGTTCCCGTTCCTGGCCACTCGCCGACCCGACACCTACTCGGCTCTGACCGCACCGGTGAACACTGTGGGAGCCAACCAATGACCTGGCGAATGCCCGCGGAAAGTGAACCGCACGAACGCACTTGGATGGCGTACCCCAGCGCCGGATACTCCCTCGGCGACACCGCCGAGGAACAGCACGAAGCGCGCTCGACGTGGGCGGCCGTCGCCCACGCCGTCGCCGAATTCGAGCCGGTCACCGTCGTCGTCGATCCCGCCGAAGTCGAAGAAGCACGAAAGTATCTGTCCGAGAAGGTCGACATCGTCGAGGCGCCTCTCAACGACGCGTGGATGCGCGACATCGGGCCGACATTCGTCCTGTCCGACGAAGGCCGTCTCGGCGGAGTCGACTGGGTGTTCAACGGCTGGGGCGCACAGGGGTGGGCGCAGTGGGACAAGGACTCGAAGATCGGCGCATTTGTCGTCGAACAATGCGGTGCCCAGTTGATCGACTCACCAATCGTCAACGAGGGCGGCGGTATTCAGGTCGACGGTCTCGGCACCGTCTTGGTCACCGAAACCGTCCAACTCGATCCGGGGCGCAATCCCGACCTGACGAAGGCCGACATCGAGGCCGAACTCGCCCGCACCATCGGCGCCAAGCACGTGATCTGGCTTCCCCGCGGGTTGACTCGCGATCAGGAGACCTACGGAACGCGCGGACACGTCGACATCGTCGCTGCCATCTCTTCCCCCGGAGTGGTACTCGTCCATGACCAACGCAATCCGGTGCACCCCGACTACGCCGTCAGCAAGACGATCATCGAGTTGTTCGAAAGCTCGACTGACGTCGGCGGCCGGCCGTGGAAGATCATTCGGGTACCCGCTCCCGAAATCCTGCGCGACGACGAGGGATTCGTCGACTACAGCTACATCAACCACCTCGTGGTCAATCGTGGAGTGATCGCCTGCAGCTTCGACGACCCGGCCGACGCCGAAGCGGCCCGGATCCTGGCAGCCGCTTACCCCGGACGCACTGTCGTCACCGTCGACGCCAGACCGCTGTTCGAACGTGGCGGCGGCATCCACTGCATCACCCAGCACCAGCCCGCTGAACAAGACTGACGGCGGCAGAATTAGCGGCGACCTCGCATGTAGTCACTCACGACGGCTGCGCCGAGGCCGTCCAGGTCCGGTGCGATGACGCGTCCACCCACCCGGTGCGCCATCCGGTCGACCACCCTGGCCAGACCTGGATCCTCACCGAGGCGGAAGAACGTGACCTTGGCGCCCAGCCTGGCCACGGCGTCGAGTGCTCGAACCGTCAAACCGAGGGTTCGCGCACTCGGCGGGTAGTCGAACCTGGCTTCTCCGTCCGCTTCGAGATGAGCCGTCGGCTCACCGTCGGTGACGATCAACACCACCGGCTGCGCATTGGAATGGCGTCGAAGGTGTCTGGCCGCCAACAACAGTGCGTGGTGCAGGTTGGTTCCCTGGTCCCACGCGCCGTCCAAACCGGCGAGCTCCGACGGGCTCAGTACGTGCGCGTGGCGTCCGAAGGCGATCAACTGCAGCTCGTCGCTGCGAAACCTCGTGCTCACCAGATGATTGAGTGCCAGAGCGGTGCGCTTCATCGGCACCCAGCGATCCTCCATCACCATCGAGAACGACGTGTCCACCAACAGAGCCACCGCAGCCTGACTACGCTGCTCGGTTTCGGCCACCTCGACATCGACGACGCTCAGCCGCACCGGCATTCGGCCAGGGTCACGTAGGACGGCGTTGGTGATGGTTCTCGTGACGTCCCAGGGTTCGGTGTCCCCGAACTCCCATTCGCGGGAAGCTCCGGTCGGTTCGCCCATCGCACCTGCCCGACGCGTATCGCGTTGACCGGTTCGCGACGACAGTTGCCCGGCGACGTCACGCAGAGCGGTCTGTCCGAGCTGTCGCATGGCTTTGGGCGACAAGCGCCATTGACCGTCTGGTGCGCGATCGAAGAAACCCTGTTCCTGCAAAGCCTTTTCGAGATCGGCCAGGGTGCGAGCATCAGCGGCCGCTTCGTCGCCGAGTTGCCGCGCGAGTAGCTCGGGGTCGATGTCGTCGAGCGCTGCGCCTGCATACTGCTGCGACAGTTGATCTGCCAGCGATTCCAGCTCGGCGATATCCTGCAGGGCACCGGTCCCCTCACCCAACCCCATTCCGTTGTCGCCGCGGAACTGTTGCGAACCTTCCCAGTCCTCACCCGGCCGAGCCGCCTGAAGGAACTGGTCGAGTTGACTCAGCTCACTCATCAGACTCGGATCACCGAACGCCTGCTGCGCCAACGCATCCAACTCGTCACGCTGCTCCTGCGAGAGCGAGTTACGCAATCGTTGTGCGGCCGCCGCGCGCTGCGCCAACGAATCCAGAAGTTCGTCGACGTTGCGCGGGTTGTCCGGGAAATACTGCCCGTGCTTGTCCATGAACTCCGCAAACTGCTCAGGAGTGTCGACGCCCCGAGAGTGCGCATCGAGCAGTTGATTCAGATCTGCCAGCATCTGGCGAATCTGCTCACGATCCTCGTCGGTAGCGTCCTCGAGTGCCTGCTTCATTCCCGAGAAGCGTTGATCGAGGACCTCACGTCCGAGCAGATCACGAATCTTCTCGTAATCCGCGCGAGCCTGTTCGCTGCGCCAGTTGTAGTCGGCCAGATCTTGCACGGCCTGAGCTGTCGACGGTGGCAACTCCTCGATCCGCATTTCGTTGAATCGTGCGTCGTCGTCGAGAGCACGTGCCAGTTCTTTGCGCTCTTCGAGCACCGCCTTGTCGAGAAGCTTACGAACCTCGTCGAGCGTTCCGTCGAGATTGTTGCGGCGCAGCAACTCACGTCGACGCCGGTTCGCCTGGGCAGCAAGGTCGTCGAGCCCGCGCATGTCTCGGTTTCCGCGGCGCAGGAGCTCCCGGAGGGCATGGCGCGGCGACGTGCCTGACAACACGTCGTCGCCGATTGCTGCCAAGGCCTCGCGCAGATCTACCGGAGGCGCCAGCGGATCGGGACCACCGTCGTACGGCCCGTACCGCGGATTGTGGATCATCACTGCCCCTTACGAATACACCGAGCGGCCGCCCGGGCCTTGATCTTTGGAGATCCGGCGCGCGAGGTAAAGCCCTTCGAGGGCAAGTTCGGCACCGGCGGCACGCTCGCCGTCGGATTGCGCGCCGAGGCGTTCGGCTACTTCATCCAGGACCTCGAGATCCGGAAGCTCGTCGAGAAACGCCTTGGCCGTGACAGATTCACCGGTGACGATCGTATTGCCCGTCTCCACAGCAGCAACCAACATCCCGAGGTCGATTCCGCCGAGTCGTACCCGAACCGTATCGGCGGTCGCGCGACGCAGCAGGTGCTCGAGCACCTCCAGTTCCCGTCCCTCTTCACCGGATTCGAACTCGACCTTGCCGCGAAGAACCTCGACCACGGACTCGAGATCGACGGGCCGTGCAACAGGATCGGCCTCGCCGAGCACCGCCGCGCGTCGTACCGCCGCTGCACTGACGGTTTCCGCGCCGGCGACGGCAAATCGTGCCGAGACACCCGATCGCTGATCCACCGAGGTGGATTCGCGTAGCGAGCGCGTGAACCTGGCAAGAATTTCGAGAAGGTAGTCAGGCACCTCCGCGGCCAGGTGCGCCTCCTGCTCGATCACCGCGATCTCACCCGCCAACTCGACGGGGTAGTGAGTGCGGATTTCGGCGCCGAAGCGGTCCTTGAGCGGTGTGATGATGCGCCCGCGGTTGGTGTAGTCCTCAGGATTTGCGCTCGCGACCAGAAGGACGTCCAACGGAAGCCGAAGCGTGTACCCGCGGACCTGGATGTCCCGCTCTTCCATCACGTTGAGCAACGAGACCTGGATGCGCTCGGCGAGGTCGGGAAGCTCGTTGATCGCCACGATTCCGCGATGCGCGCGGGGCACGAGACCGAAGTGAATGGTCTCCGGATCGCCGAGGCTCCTACCCTCGGCCACCTTGACCGGGTCGACATCTCCGATCAGGTCGGCGACCGAGGTGTCCGGCGTTGCCAGTTTCTCGGAGTACCGCTCGCTGCGGTGTCGCCAGGCGATCGGGAGGTCGTCACCCAGTTCCTTGGCTCGACGTATCGAAGCCGGTGTGATCGGCTCGTACGGGTGCTCCCCCAGTTCCGAGCCTTCGATGACGGGCGTCCACTCGTCGAGCAGGAGCCCGAGAGTGCGAAGCAACCTCGTCTTTCCTTGACCTCGTTCGCCGAGCAGAACCACGTCGTGGCCGGCGATCAGCGCCCGCTCGAGTTGCGGGGCGACCGTGTCCTCAAACCCGACTATCCCGGGCCAGGGGTCACGGCCGTCCCGCAACGCGGCGAGAAGGTTCTCTCGTAGTTCTTCCTTGACACTTCGCTGTACGTGTCCGGAGGCGCGTAGCTCTCCGAGGGTTTTTGCGACAGTCACCACTCCACGCTACGAGTGTTTGCGGGATTTCGCCTCTCGCCGAGGAAGTTCGGTCGCTCAGCCCTCGATGTTCTCGGGATTCATCCAGATGATTTCCCAGATGTGGCCGTCGGGATCCTGGAAGCTGCGGCTGTACATGAAGCCGTGATCCTGCGTCGCGTTACCTTCGGAACCGCCGGTCGCGAGCGCCTTGTCGACGAGGGTGTCGACGGCCTCACGGGTCTCGGCCGAGAGACCGAGCAGCGCTTCCGTCGACGTCGAGGTGTCGGCAATGCCCTTGGTGGTGAAGGTCTTGAAGAAGGGCTCGGCCAACAGCATCACGACGATGGTGTCACTGATGACCATCGACGACGCATTCTCGTCGGAGAACTGCGTGTTCTTGGAGTATCCGAGGCCCTCGTAGAAGGTGGTGGCCTTGCCGAGGTCCTTGACGGGCAGGTTGAGGAAGAACATCGGCTGCGGGTTTGTCGCCATGAAAGGTCCTTTCCGAGACTTTGCTGTGCGCCTTTATTAACCGCCGGCGGTTAATAAAGGCGCACAGTAGACCTAAACTCCACCCATGGATACCTGGGTGTTGCCCGCCATGCTCGGTCTCGGACTCGCCGCAGCGTCCGGAATGCGAACCTTCCTGCCGCTGCTGATGCTCAGCGCTGCCGTCCACTTCGAACTGTTCGGGATCACCGTCGGCGAGTCGATGCGGTGGATCGGATCCACCGGCGCGCTGGCGGCATTGGCAATAGCCGCGGTGGTCGAACTGGGTGCCGACCTCATTCCCTTCGTGGACAACGCACTCTCGGTGATCGGGAACGTCACCGGGCCCATCGCCGGAGTGATCGCGGCCTGGGCGGCCTTCAGCCATCTCGACCCTGCGATGGCCGCGTTGGCGGGCATCATCGTCGGAGCGCCGACGGCGCTGACGTTCAGCGCCGCCCAGACCGGCACTCGCGCGGTCAGTACGGCCACTACCGGTGGACTGGCGAATCCCGTCGTCTCCGTCATCGAGGATGTGCTGACTTTCTTCACCTCGTTGATCGCGATGATCTTGCCGCTCCTGATCATTCCGCTGCTCGCCGCACTCTTGTGGTTCAGTTGGCGCGGATGGCGACGTGTCCGGAGTCTGCGCACCGCCTGAATCTGTGGACCTGGTAGACAAGTCGTCATGTCCGACACCGAGATCTCGTTCCAATCCGGCAACGTCACCCTGTACGGGAGTCTTCGCCTGGCAGCCTCACCCGACTCCCCGGCGCCGGCCGCGCTGATTCTGGCCGGCAGCGGCCCCACCGACCGAAACGGCGACAGCGCACTCCTCGAAGGCGACATCGGAACTCTGCGGTTCATCGCGGATCTTCTTGAAAATCAAGGCATTTCAAGCCTGCGTTACGACAAGCTCGGCAGCGGCGAAACCGCCCTCGGCGACTACGAGATCGAGGACATCGCCGATCTCGGCTTCAACACATTCGTCGACGCCGCCTCCGACGGACTTGACTACCTCGCCGGACAACCCGGCGTCGATCCCGAGCGACTGTTCGTCGTCGGACACAGCGACGGCGCCGTCGTCGCGCTGGCACTTGCCACGGCGAAAGAGGGCACAAGAGTCAGCGCCCTCGCACTGCTCGAGCCGCTGAGTGTCCGGCTTCTCGATCTACTCACGACGCAGATTCACCGCCAGCTCGACGCCGTCGTCGGTGTCGGTCAGTTGCCGGTCGAACTGGCTGACGAACTGCGCGTAGCGCTCGCCGACGCCGTCGAGTCTCTTCGATCCGAGGGCACAGTTCCGGATGATCTACCCGAACCGCTGCAGAACGCGGGACTCGTTCACGCCAATGCCAAGGCACTCGCCGAGGAAGACGCACTGGACCCGGTTGCGCTCGTAGCGGCACTGCCGGCAGGCATGCCCGTTCTCACCAGCTGCTCGGACAAGGACATCCAAGTGATTCCCTCCGACGTCGCGGCACTCGACGCCGCGCTCTCACATACCGCGCTGACTTCAGTGCGGATGCGCAACGCCAACTTCGTACTCAAGGACATCGGCGAAGAACAGTCCACCGGGGCCGACTACGTCGCTCCGCTTCCGTACTCGGCAGAGTTCGCGGAGCCCTTCACAGCGTGGGTCCGCTCGTTCTCCTGATCACGTACAGACCGAACGTCCTCTTTTCCGGGTAGAAAGTTCCCTCCGCGAACCATCGCGGAGGGACTTCTGCTTTCTACGCCTGACCTGCAACGAAGGCTCTCTCAATCCAGCGAACCCGGGGACAGAAGTCACCCGGAGTTTACGTTCGCGGCGCTTTTTATTGGTGCGAACCCTCGATCCGTGCTGTACGGTCATCCATTAACCAGCAACGCCACACAGAAAGGAACGGACGTCATGTCGCTACACCCGAACTTTGCATCCGTACCTTCGTGGCGCAGCTGCACCGCAGGCAAGCACATTTTTTCGGCCGCAATGTCGGCCAAGCACATGGGCAACAAGCGCGGTGTACCCCGAGAATGATCCCCAGTTTCACCGGATTCGTTCTCGGGCACCCAGGGCAAACGCCTCGGGTGCCTTTTCTTTTACCTTTCACACGCAGGAGCACCACATGAAACTTCGAGTCAACCAACTGTCCATCGCGCCGCCGTATGTCGATCTGCCCGGTGACCTCACCGGATACGCCGTCACCCTGGATCTTTCGCACTCCGATGCTGCCCACGAAGCCACCCTCGGCGCACTGATCAGCGAGATCCGCAGTCGCGGAGCCTCACGCGTGGTCATCACCGGCTCACCCCGCGAACTCCAGGGCACCCACAGCAGCGCAGCCTGAAAGAACCGGGCCGGCCTGAATGCAGAACGGGCCCCGAACTCCCGTTGAGGAGTCGAGGCCCGCTACCGAAGCAGGGAATCAGTGCGCGAAGTGGCGCGCACCGGTCAGATAAAGAGTGACACCGGCTTCCTTGGCTGCGGCAATCACCTCGTTGTCGCGAACCGAACCACCCGGCTGCACAACAGCCTTGACGCCGGCGTTGAGAAGAACCTGCAAACCGTCGGGGAACGGGAAGAACGCGTCCGAGGCCGCAACCGACCCTACGACGCGGTCACCGGCTCGCTGAACAGCAAGATGCGCTGCATCGACGCGGTTGACCTGGCCCATACCGACGCCGACGGACGCGCCGCCGGAGGCCAGCAGGATCGCGTTTGACTTCACCGATCGGCTGGCGCGCCAAGCAAATTCGAGGTCTGCGAGAGTCTCGGCATCTGCAGCCTCACCGTTGGCGAGAGTCCAGTTGGCCGGGTTGTCGCCGTCAGCGTCCAGAACGTCGCGCTGCTGGAGCAAGGTACCGCCAGAGATCGGACGCAGTTCGATTCCGGTAGCGGTCGGAGCCGCAGCCTTCAGAACACGAATGTTCTTCTTACGCTGCAGAACCTCGACAGCCCCGTCTTCGTACGAGGGCGCGATGACAACCTCGGTGAAGATATCGGCGATCTGCTCTGCCAGTTCGACGGTGACCTCACGGTTGGCTGCGATGACACCACCGAATGCACTGACCGGATCGCATGCATGCGCCTTGCGGTGGGCGTCGGCAATGTCGGTCCCGATGGCGATGCCACACGGGTTGGCGTGCTTGATGATTGCGACGGCCGGATCAGTGAAGTCGTACGCTGCGCGCCACGCTGCGTCGGAGTCCGTGTAGTTGTTGTACGACATCTCCTTGCCGTGCAACTGCTCTGCCTGAGCCAAACCTGCAGGCGCAGCCGGGTTTTCGTACAGCGCGGCGTCCTGGTGCGGGTTCTCGCCGTAGCGAAGGACAGCGCTGCGGTTCCAGGTAGCACCGACCCAGGCGGGGAACAGCGAACCGTCCTCGTCAGCTGCGATCGTGCTCGTCATCCAGCTTGCAACAGCGACGTCGTACGACGCAGTGTGCTGGAACGCCTGCGCCGCAAGCACAGTGCGCTCACGCAAGGTGAATCCGCCACCGGCAACGGCAGTCAGGACATCGGCGTAACGAGCCGGATCGACCACGACGGCAACCGACGGATGGTTCTTGGCTGCAGCACGCACCATCGACGGGCCGCCGATGTCGATCTGCTCGACGCACTCGTCCGGGCTAGCGCCCGAGGCAACCGTCTCGGTGAAGGGGTACAGGTTCACGACGACCAATTCGAAGGTCGCGATGCCGAGTTCCTCGAGCTGAGCGAGGTGATCCGGCTTGCGGGTATCAGCGAGGACGCCGGCGTGGACGCGCGGATGCAGCGTCTTCACACGGCCTTCGAGGCATTCCGGGAATCCGGTCAGCGCCTCGACCGGCGTCACGGGGATTCCGGCGTCGGCAATCTTCGACGCGGTCGAACCGGTCGAGACCAACTCGACACCGGCCTCGTGCAGGCCCGTGGCCAGCTCGATCAGACCACTCTTGTCGTAGACGCTGACAAGTGCACGGCGCACAGCCTTGCGTTCACTCACTGGGGATCACGGCCTTTCGTCCATCGGAAACCACTCCGCGCGTAGCAACAGCGGCGATGACGTCCGCCAACAACCGTCGCTCCACAATTTTGATGCGTTCATGCAACGAAGACTCGGTGTCGTCGTCATGCACCGGCACAGCTTCCTGCGCCAAGATCGGCCCGGTATCAACTCCGCCGTCGACGAGATGCACCGTGGAACCGGTGACCTTCACGCCGTACGCCAGAGCGTCGGGAACCGCGTGCGCGCCGGGAAAGGCAGGCAGCAACGCGGGATGAGTGTTGATGATTCGGCCGCCGAAACGCGCGAGAAAGCTGGGGCCGAGGATTTTCATGAAGCCTGCACTGACCACGAGATCGGGTTCGTGCTCGGCCACCGCTGCTGTCAGCGCCTCGTCCCAGGCGGCACGATTTTCATAAGTCTTGATCGAGACCTTGAAGGACGGGATCTTCGAATCCGCAGCGTGCTCGGCGGCGAGGCAGTCACGATCTACACCGACGGCAACGATCTCGGCGGGGTATCCCTCGGCGTGCGAAGCGTCGATCAGCGAAGTCAGCAGGGTTCCCGCGCCGGAAGCGAGTACGACTACCCGCGCGATCGAGTCGCGAAATTGGACCCCATCGGGCATTGTCGGCTGCGGATTGTCGGCCGAGGCAGTCAGCGCACTACTCCTGAGAACTGGAAGATGATGCGGCCGGAGTATCGGCCGCATGACAGCCTAGTCGCTGGACTTCTGCGGCTTCGAGGGCAGGTCGGTCTCCGGCTCGGCCCCGGCTGGGGAGTCGGCTGTGGGGTCCGCCTCGGGTGCCGCGACAACCTCGGCGTCGACTACTTCGATCTCGACGGTTTCCTCTGTCACTACCTGCACGGGTTCGCCTGATTCCTCGACGATTTCCGCTTCGACGACCTTGGTGACAACGACCGCAGATTCCTGGGCCAGCACTTCGCCCGTGTTCTCGTCGTCCTCGTCTTCCGGTGTGGCCGCAGCCGTGATCGCAAGTTCGGGCTCGACTGTTCGAGCCGGTTCAGCCGTCGGGGGCGCAACCTCGTCCTTCATGTGTCCGCGGTGTGAGAACCACATCGCGAACAGCGCCGAGACCGTTCCGAACAATCCCAGCCACGCAAAAGTCAGAAGACCGAAGCCCCACCACAGGACCTCCACGGTGCCGAACTGCCCGAGGTCTCCCCCGGCAGCAAGAGCGAGCAGCGCCATGACGAAGCCGGCACCGGCAGCTGCCGTCAGCACTGCGAGCACGCTGTCCTGCCCGGCGATGCGTCGAGCGCAATCACGGCCGAGCATCATGCCCACCGCTGCCGGAACGATCAACAACACGGGCCAGATTCCACCGGCGACGCCTTCCGGAATCGCTCCGAGAAGGGGCAAGGGTGGCAGGTCACCGCCGATGTTGCCGAACACGCTGATGGAGACATTGCCGAAATCGGCCGTCGATCCCGTCATCACCGCGGCTGCGCCGACCACGAGGTTCGGCAGGTAGAGCAGCGACAACACCGTTAATCCAAGTACGCCGACAAACCCGTTGCCGCGCGCGAGTAGGTCACCGACCGTCGACCACGACACGAGTAGTGACACCACGACGGCCACGGCGCCCGCAGCCAACAGCGCTGCCGACGCAGCCGTTGCCGGTCGAAGAGCGGCAGATGCCCACGGCGGAATCTCGGCGACGACGCGATCCCAGTGCGCAGCAGCAACACCGACGGACGCGGCGATCAGGTGAATCCCGGCGACCCAGCCGAAAGCTGCCAACGTGTTGGGGCTCGACAGCGGAATGGCTGCGGAGGCGTCGGCGACCACGGCGAGAGCGATTGCCGTGATAGTCAACGGTCCGGCCACCGCGGCCCCCACCAGGCGGAGGGTGTCGTCACGGGAGTCGGTGTGCACCGCAGTCGACGCGCATCGGCGTGCAACCACCCACATCATGACGGCCGTCGGAAGCAACGGCAGTACACCGAGTTGGACGCCGCTGATAGTCGCCGGCACCTGGTGGATGACCAACCATGTGGTGGCAATGGCGCCGAAGGTTCCGGTCAGGTCGCTGCTCGCCGATACCAAGGTGACCACAACGACAGCCGCGATCAGCAGCATCGTCAGACCCGACGGCCGGAAGGCGACCGTCAGCAGCTTGCGCGCCAGGTCCGGGTTCGGTGCCGGGCGACCGCCGCCGACGCGGCCGCCGCCAGTACGACCACGTCCGGGTCGTGAGGACGCGGGACGGGACCGGGTGCCATCAATCAAAGAACTCATCCCCTCGAGGGTTTCACTCGATAGTGCGCCGCGCACTCAGGCGCGCCGTCGGGCTCACGGAATGTGGCCTCCACCCGCAGCGGGTCGGAGGCCACATTCATGTTCGTGAAACGAAGTAGTACTACTGCTGACGCTCGTCGGGGTTCTGCGACCCGAAGACCTTGGTCTCGGCCGCGGAATCGCTGCTGCCCTGGTCAGGCTCAGCAGACGGCGTCGGCGCTTCGAAAGTGGGCGGCTCGAAGCCCGTCGGCTGCTCGGTCGAGCCAGTCTGCTGCTGGTTGTACGGCTGGCCGTAACCGCGCGGAGCGGTGAACTGATCCGACGAGTAACTCGGGTTCGGCTGACTCGCGGGCTGCGAGGTCAGCGGATAGTAAGACGACGTCGTCGCGGCCGAGTCGGTCTGTGCGGGATTCTGCACCGGGTTCTGACCGTAGGGAGACGCAGTCTGGCCGTAAGGCGGCTGCGAAGCAGTCGGGTCGGCGGGGGCGGCGTGCGCTCCCCCGTATCCCTGCTGCTGCGCCTGCCCGTACTGCGGGTTCTGCTGGTACTGGCCCGGCTGCTGAGCCTGCTGCGGCTGGCCGTACTGAGCCTGTCCGTATCCCTGTGGCTGACCTGGCGCCTGGCCCGGCGCCTGGCCCTGGGGCTGGCCATAGCCCTGCGGCTGACCGTACTGCTGAGCTACCGGACGCGGCGCGGGAGCCTTCAGGATTCCGATCTCGAACAACAACGCGGCGACTGCGACGACCGTCTGCACGAACGAGAGGATCAGCACGATGATCAGACCCCAACCGAGGCTGATGTCGACGTAGTCGCTGGTACCTACGGAGAACGCGGCGAACACCAAAGCGAAGAAACCCGTGAGGGTGAGCGCTGCGGCAATGCCTGCATACGACTGCTTCGGGAGGAGCGATACGCCTGCGACCACACCGCCGGCGAAAACGAATCCGAGGCCGTAGATGCTCGACTCGAAGAAGCTCGAACTGGTGTCCAGACCGCTACCGATGCCGCTGCTGCTTCCACTGATCGACGTGAAAGGCGCAAAACCGAGTAGGAAATTGATCAGGCCGAGTGCCGCGACGGCGATGAGCAGGATGAATCCGAGATTCTTGGTTCCACCGCCCGCTGCCGGCTGATTCGGTGGCCCGAAGCTGGGCCCTTGCGGCGTGAACGTCATGACTTCTCCTCGTAGACGGTCTTCGATGGTTACCAGCGTATGTGTCTCGACTTCGCACGCTAACACCGACAGGAGACAATGGGCAGATGCCCTTCACCCTCGCGCCCGGCGCCGACCATGTCGTCGAAACCGAGGTGAAGCACTCACGATTCATCGCCGCGCTTCGCCGGATCGACGACGCCGAAGCCGCCACGGAGTTCGTCGCGGAGCAGAAGTCGCTGTATCCCGATGCGCGCCATCATTGTTCGGCTTTCGTGATCGGATACGAAGCGAACTCACGCGTCGAGCGTGCACACGACGACGGCGAACCAGGCGGGACTGCCGGGGTGCCGATGCTTCAGGTTCTCAAGTCTCGAGATCTGGTCGATGTGATTGTTGTCGTCACGCGCTACTTCGGCGGAATCAAGCTCGGCGCCGGTGGATTGGTCCGCGCGTATTCGGGAGCCGTCTCGGTTGCTCTCGATTCGGCCGAGCTTGTGGCCAGGGAGAGGAAGATCCTGCGCACTTTGGCGATCCGGCACTCAGAGGCAGGTCGGGTGGAAGCGGAACTGAGAGCGCGGGGCGTCTCGGTGCTCGGAACTACGTACGGATCGAAGGCGGTGATGACGCTCGCCGCCGGTGACGCCGACGATCTCGACTCGATCGTCGCATCCATCACATCCGGTGCCGGGCAGTTGGAACCTGCCGGGTCGATGTGGGTCGATACCACTGTGCGTGGTTAAGGAGTCCGGAGACTCCCTAACCACGCACGGGGGCGAAGCCCCTTACAGGGACTGAAGAATCTCGCGAGCGAGAGCAGCAGTGGCGGACGGCGTCTTGCCGACCTTCACGCCTGCAGCTTCGAGAGCTTCCTGCTTTGCCTGAGCCGTTCCCGAGGAACCGGAGACGATGGCGCCTGCGTGGCCCATGGTCTTGCCTTCGGGAGCGGTGAAGCCAGCCACGTAGCCGACGACCGGCTTGGTGACGTTGGCCTTGATGTAATCGGCTGCACGCTCTTCCGCGTCGCCACCGATTTCACCGATCATCACGATGACCTTGGTCTCGGGATCCTTCTCGAACGCCTCGATGGCGTCGATGTGGGTGGTTCCGATGACCGGGTCGCCGCCGATGCCGATGGCGGTGGAGAAGCCGAAGTCACGGAGTTCGTACATCATCTGGTAGGTCAGGGTGCCCGACTTGGAGACCAGGCCGATGGGGCCGGTGCCTGCAATGTTGGCGGGCGTGATGCCGACGAGGGCCTCACCCGGGGTGATGATGCCGGGGCAGTTCGGTCCGATGATGCGCGTCTTCTTGCCCTTGGACTCGTTGTACGCCCAAGCGTAAGCGGAGTCCTGAACCGGGATGCCCTCGGTGATGACCACGAGGAGCGGGATCTCCGCGTCGATGGCCTCGACGATGGCGTCCTTCGAGAAGGCCGGGGGAACGAATGCGATGGAGACGTCTGCGCCGGTCTCCTTGATTGCCTCTTCGACCGTCGCGAAGACGGGGAGCTCGACAGGGGAACCGTCAGCAGCAACGTGCGAGACCGTGGTGCCGGCCTTGCGAGCGTTGACGCCGCCGACGACCTGGGTGCCGGCCTTGAGCATCAGAGCGGTGTGCTTGGTGCCCTCGCCGCCGGTGATGCCCTGGACGATGACCTTTGAATCCTTGGTGAGGAAGATTGCCATTGTTCTGTGAGTCCCTTACTTCGCTGCGTGAGCGAGTTCGGCGGCCTTGTCGGCGGCCTCGTCCATGGTTGCGACGACCGTGACCAGCGGGTGGTTGGCCTCGGCGAGGATGCGACGACCCTCTTCGACGTTGTTTCCGTCCAGGCGAACGACGAGCGGCTTGTTGGCCTCGTCGCCCAGGGTCTTCAGTGCGCCGACGATGCCGTTGGCAACTGCGTCACACGCGGTGATGCCGCCGAAGACGTTGACGAACACGCTCTTGACCTGTGCGTCGTTCAGGATGACGTCGAGGCCGGCAGCCATGACTGCAGCGGAAGCTCCGCCGCCGATGTCGAGGAAGTTGGCGGGCTTGACGCCACCGTGGTTCTCGCCGGCGTATGCGACGACGTCCAGGGTGGACATGACCAGGCCTGCGCCGTTGCCGATGATTCCGACCTCACCGTCGAGCTTGACGTAGTTGAGGTCGTTTTCCTTGGCCTTGAGCTCGAGGGGATCGGTAGCGTCGCGATCCTCGAATGCCTCGTGGCCGGGCTGACGGAACGCTGCGTTCTCATCGAGGGTGACCTTGCCGTCGAGGGCGAGGATCTGATCGTCAGGCGTGCGAACGAGGGGGTTGACCTCGACGAGGAGTGCGTCCTCGTTGATGAAGACCTCCCACAGCTTCTGGATCGTGACGGCCGCTGCGTCGAGCACCTCTGCGGGCAGCTTTCCTGCCTCGGCGATGCTGCGCGCGAACGCGAGGTCGACGCCCTTGACTGCGTCGACGGGGATCTTGGCGAGAGCGTCGGGGTTCTCCTCGGCGGTGACCTCGATCTCGACGCCACCCTCTACCGAGCACATGGCCAGGTAGGTGCGGTTGGTGCGGTCGAGCAGGAAGGAGATGTAGTACTCCTCGGCAATGTCACTTGCCTCTGCGACCAGCAGCTTCTTGACGACATGGCCCTTGATGTCCAGGCCCAGGATTGCCTCGGCGTTTGCCACTGCGGCATCCACGTCGGGCGAGTACTTGACGCCACCGGCCTTGCCGCGGCCGCCTACCTTGACCTGTGCCTTCACCATCACGGGCTTACCGATTTCTTCGGCAATCTCGCGTGCGCCGGCGACTGTGTCTGTAACACGTCCAGCCGAAGTCGGCACTCCGTGCTTGGCGAAGAGTTCCTTCGCCTGGTATTCGAAGAGATCCATCTGCTCACCGTCTCGTCTGCGTTGTCACCCGCTCGAGGGGTAGGAGCGGGTCTGTTCTGGACTTTAACCAGTTGCCGCGTTCGGTTTGCGCCCGCACTGATGCTATGTGGCCCAAGTCACGCGCAAATGCGCAATGAGGCACGCCTCACCGATCGAGCAAGGTGGCCACACCGAATTTGTCAAGCATCAGTCTCACTGATTCTTGCGCTCGAGAACGCTGCAACGAGAAGCAACACTATGCCCGTGGCCGCTGTGATCGCACCCACCCCCACGGTTGCGTCCGATATGCGCGATGAGGTGAGCGGCCACTCACTGACGTACACCAGAGCTGCCACGGCAGATCCGATCAGCAATGCCGCGCCTCGAGCCGGCCGCGCAGACGCTGCGATCACCGCGGCAATCACGACGGTCACGCCGACGAGCAGTTGCCCCCAGACGTCAATTCCCCACGGCCACTCCAGAACTGACGCCGCTGTGTAGGCGTCACCCCGATAGAGGGGAAGCGCGGTCCCGATCAGGACAGCGACTGCGCCGATCCCACCGACGAGAAGCACCAGCCCTCTCGAACCGCCGTCTACCGACGTGTCGACGTCTTCACGTTCTGCGCTTCCCGCCAGCCAGACGAGCAGTCCCGTCGCCGCAGCGAGGAAAGCCGCGCCACAAAGCACGAAGGCGCCGGCACCTAACCCGACGCCTGGTACGTCCGTCGCGATGACCGCCGACTGCATGACAGCCGCGACGCCCATCACGACGGTGGTCCACAGCACTCCGACGGCCGGACGCACCACGGCGGCGCGGCCCGGGGCAAACAGGCCCAGCGCGGCGAGGAGCAATACGGCAGCCGCGAGCAGGACAACTCGAGACGACAGCATCGACGGCTCCGGGATTCCGTCCGGCAACGACAGGACAGGCAAAGCCGAGCCGACGCCCGCAACAGCCGCAGTGATGATTGCGGCGGTACCGGCGACGCGGTGAAGTCTGTCGACCCGCGCTTGCGCCGCCCGGGACTGAGCCACCATCGCTGCTTTGAGCGCACCCTTTGTTGTCTTCGCAGGCGCGCGGACCACACTTTCAGCGGGAATCGCATCCGTTTCACGCCTGGATGCGAGGTAAGGCGCTGAAACTCCGATCACGACGATGACCACGGCGGCCAGTGCCCCGACCACGGATCCCGAACCGACGCCGATCCGATCGCCGGCCGCGAACCCAGCCATCACCCTGGTTCCACTGACTGCGAGTGCGCCGAGACCGACACCGATCAGGGCGCCGCAGCCCACCGGTAGGGAGATGGACGTCAATGCCGCCGCGACCGCAACGAGCACCGCGACGCCGACCAATCCTGTACCGACGGCAGTGGCCGACGCAGAGTCGACGAGCGGTTTGACCAGAAAGATCGGATCCTGCGAACTGAAGGAAGGACCGAACAGGGAGAGCACGAAAACCACTGCGGCCAGAATCAGCAGCGCTGTCGGCCACGCGCCGATCCGTCCGCCAACCGATCGCCCGTCGAATTCCGCGGCGCGAGCGCTGCCGTATCCGTCCCGTTCCGATTCACGATGGACGGCGACAAGTCCGAGCACCCCGGACAGGACAAGAATGCAGTGTCCCGCGAGCGCAAGATAAGCGCCAGGACCCGCATCGATCGAACCCGCCGAAATCGGACGGAAAAGGTCCAAGCGGTTTGCATCGATTGCGTCGACGAACAACTGGACGTCGAGAATTGCCGCTCCGAGCGACACCGCCCCGATACCGGCCAGGAGTCCACCGGCCAAGGCGGGCCTGCGGCCCGAGGTGAGCACTGCAACCAACGGCACGATGATCGTGCAGACGGCCGCGAAGAGAGCGGCAGAAGCAAGAGCCCCCGTCGTGTCGACCCCGCGGCCACTCCCGACTCCGACGACGGGACTGGCCGCCACTCCGACGGCACCGAGCAGTCCGATTACCGCCGCTAGTGGCGCCCCGGACTTCACTCCGGGGTCGTCGAAACGCGCCTGCGACGTAGTTCCAGGTGTTGTGGACACTCGATCGACGGTAGTGCCTGAATGGACCGGTGATCCGGTTGTGACACGCGTGATCACGAAACGAGATGATTCGTCCGTTTTGCCCGTATCGACATATTCCCAGGTCAAGCTGTGAGGCACGTCACATAATCGGACAGGTTTCCGCTACGGCTTGCGCCCATCGCAATCATTTCGTTACCGTCAGTCGGTCTAAGTCACGGGCTGATCACGAACTCGAGGAGAGAACCGGCATATGCATCACCGCAGCCAGTTCACCGCTAGTAGGTTCTCGAACTCAGCTCCAGACGAGGTCACGACCACTTATCCAACGCACTCGGCCAGGCGTTACACCGAGACCAAAAGTTCTGAGATCTCTACCGATATGTTCACTCGAAATTCATCCTCCACGTCGTCAGATTCCGACTCTCACGAGTTCGTCGAGTCCGACGTCATCAGCACCCCCACTTACGCCTCTTCCGCACCGACAGTCGATGTCGAATCTCCGGTTCGCCGCAGCGGTGCTCACCGACTCCCCACCCCTCCCTCTGCTCTCAAGGGCCGCGCCGCCGTTCTGGCAGTTGCAGCCGGCGCAGTTGTCGCCGCGGGCCAGGCAGTTGTCAACGACGGTTCCTCTTCCGCCGCCGACCACTCGGAAGTTGCACTCGCCAACGAGTCCTCCGCGATCGGCACCACCGCAGAACCGCAGGCCGCTCAGTTCGCTCCGGCCACCTCCACGGCAGCCACCACCGAGGCCGACGCTCCCCAGGTCCTCAACGTCGCAGCACCGACCGACCTCTCCCAGTTCAGCAACCTGCTTGCCAAGGGCCAGCGTTTCAGTGACGAGCGCGCAGCACGCGAAGCAGCTGCCCGTCGCCCGCTGTTCGTCCTGCCGGCAGTCGGCACGTTCACGTCCAACTTCGGCACCCGCTGGGGCACCCTGCACGCCGGCGTCGACATCGCCGCCCCGATCGGGACGCCCATCGTCGCAGTCGCCGACGGCAAGGTCATCGATTCAGGTCCGGCTTCCGGATTCGGCATGTGGGTACGCCTACAGCACGCAGACGGAACGATCACCGTCTACGGCCACATCGACACGTCCACCGTCACCGTCGGTCAGCAGGTCATGGCCGGCGACCAGATCGCCACTGTCGGCAACCGCGGCTTCTCCACCGGCCCGCACCTTCACTTCGAGGTTCACCTCGCCGGCGAGAACAAGATCGACCCCCTCCCTTGGCTCGCATCACGCGGCATCAGCCTCGGTATCGAGCAGGACTGACCGCAAGCCCAACGCTTCTGACAAAAACTTCCGGCCCGCACCTTTCCAGGTACGGGCCGGAAGTTTTTTGTCTGTCTTCTACAGCTTGACCATCGGCACACCGCCGATGAGCATCAACCGCACCTTGCCCGCGCTACCGAAGTCGATGGTGACCGTCGCGGTGGGTCCAGTGCCCTTGGTTTCCAACACGGTGCCCAGACCGTACTTGTCGTGACTGACGCGGTCACCCGTGGCAAGGACCAGAACGTTGTTGCGGCCACGCGCGGCACCGAAACTGGGAGTCGACGCAGCCTTGCCGGACCCTCCCCCGTAGTTCTGCCCGCCACCGTATCCCTGGCCGCCCTGGCTGCCGTATCGGCTTCCGCTGCCGTAACCCGGCCTGCCGCTTCCGAATCCACCACCGGTGCCCGGATCCTCACGGCGCCAATTGATCAGGTCCTCCGGGATCTCCTGGATGAACCGCGACGCCGGGTTCTGGATCGGTTGTCCCCAAGCCGAACGCATGATCGCGCGCGTCAGGTACAGGCGCTGCCTGGCGCGGGTGATGCCGACGTAAGCGAGTCGACGCTCTTCGGACAGCTCTGCCGGATCACCGAGGGCGCGCATGTGCGGGAACTGCCCGTCCTCCCAACCGGTGACGAAGACGACCGGGAACTCGAGGCCCTTGGCGGTGTGAAGCGTCATCATCGTCACGACGCCGTCGTCGGAGTCCGGCAGTTGATCGGCGTCGGCGACAAGCGATACCCGTTCGAGGAAGGCGGCAAGCGAACCCGGATCGGGTTCGCCTTCACGCATTGCTGCGGTTTCCTCGTCGTCCGGATCGATCAGCCCGGCCGCGTTTCGTGCGTCGGAGCTGAATTCTCTTGCCACGCTGACAAGTTCATTCAAGTTGTCGAGTCGCGCGCCGTCCTGTGGATCGCTGCTGGCCGCAAGCTCGGCGCGGTAGCCGGTTCGCTCGAGCACTGCCTCGGCGACCTCACCGATGTCACCGAGTTCGAAGGGTTCGTCCTCGTCGGCGGCTGCTGTCGGCAGCAGGGCCCGCAGCCCGTCCATCATCTCGAGGAACGACGCGATGGCCTTCTGTGACCGCGTATTGAGCAGCGCCACTTTGCCTTCCGCGCCGTCACGGAGAGCGGCGGCGAAGCTGATGTTGCGATGCTCGGAGTGCACGGCGACACAGGCTTCGGCTCGATCACCGATACCGCGTCGTGGCGTGTTGAGAATGCGTCGCAGGCTCACGGTGTCGTCTTCGTTGGCGAGGACGCGCAGATACGCGACGATGTCCCGAACTTCCTTGCGCTCGTAGAAGCGAACGCCGCCGACCACCTTGTACGGCACACCGAGTCGAATGAAGATCTCCTCGAGCGCGCGTGAGGAGTTGTTGGTCCGGTAGAACACCGCGATGTCGGCGAACTTGGTCTCGCCCTGGTCCACCAGCCGATCGATCTCCGAGGCGACAAACGATGCTTCGTCGTGCTCGTTGTCTGCAACGTAGCCGACGATCAGTTCGCCTTCACCCGAATCGGTCCACAGACGCTTTTCACGTCGGCCGGTGTTCTTGGAAATCACGGAGTTGGCCGCAGACAGAATGTTCTGCGTCGAACGGTAGTTCTGTTCGAGAAGGATGGTCCGAGCGTCCGGGTAGTCGCGTTCGAACTCTTCGATGTTGCGGATAGTGGCTCCGCGAAATGCGTAGATCGACTGATCGGCGTCACCGACGACGCATAATTCGGCCGGGGCAACGGCATGGTCGGACTCTCCGGCACCGCCGACCAGTTCACGCACCAGCATGTACTGCGCGTGGTTGGTGTCCTGGTACTCGTCGACGAGCACGTGACGGAAGCGGCGGCGGTAGTACTCGGCGATCTGGGGAAACGCCTGGAGAAGCGCAACGGTCTCACCGATGAGATCGTCGAAGTCGAGTGCGTTCGCCGCACGCAACCGCTGTTGGTAATGGCCGTAGACCTTGGCGATCAGTCGCGGCAGTTCGGCCGGATCCTGATCGGCTGCGACAACCGCCTCTTCCGGTCCGACGAGTTCGTTCTTCAGGTTGGAGATGTGAGTGGCGAGAAGCCGCGCGGAGAATCGTTTGGTGTCGAGCTCGAGGTCCTTGGAGATCATCGTCAGCAGTCGACGCGAATCGTCGGAATCGTAGATCGAGAAATTCGAGTTCAAACCGGGCAGGAGCGCCGCCTGTGCTCGCAGGATGCGCACGCAACTGGAGTGGAACGTCGATACCCACATGGCGTTGGCACGCGGTCCGACAAGGGCTGCCACACGCTCGCGCATCTCGGCCGCAGCCTTGTTGGTGAACGTGATGGCCAGGATCTGACCGGGGGTGACACCCCGTTCGGCCAGCAGATAGGCGATGCGACGCGTCAGTACTGCCGTCTTGCCCGAGCCGGCGCCCGCGACGATCAGCAACGGCGAACCGGCATGGACCACGGCCTCGCGCTGTTGCGGGTTGAGACCCTCGAGGAGGGCGTCCGAACCCGCGCCATGTCCCCGCGCGCCGCCCCCGTCGTGCTGGGAATGTCCGTCGTGCTCACCGAGTGCTGGGTACGTGTTCATCGCCTGTCCACGCTACCGGCGTCCACCGACACGGTCGTCAGTGCGTCCACCTGCTGGTAGAGGCACTTGGATTACCTGTGTCGAGCATGGCAAACTGGACGCTATGTTCAGCATTTCCGTTCGCGACAACACGGCCGACCTCGTCGGCCCGCTGTGGCGTTACTTTACGTGCCCCGGACCTCGGTGCACGTGATCTGAACAGCTCACCCGCCCCTGGTCCGAATCGGATCCGGGGCATTTTCGTCAGTGTGCCTGGATCGGTAACGACCCGAGCCGAGACCACGATCCACGCAGTAGGAAGAGGAGACGAATAGCAATGAGCACCCAGGCTGCAGCCCCCAATGGAAATACTGTAAATACTGTAAACACTGCTCCGACAGACGTCGAGATCCCCCAGAGTGAGGCGGAGATCGACGAACTACGGAAAGAAATCGACCGTCTCGACGCCGAGATCCTCGCGGCCATCAAACGCCGCTCCGAGGTCTCCCAGATCATCGGCCGTACCCGGATGGCATCGGGTGGTCCGCGTCTGGTGCACAGCCGAGAGATGAAGGTCCTCGAACGGTTCAACGAGCTGGGCCAGGAAGGCCACACCCTCGCGATGCTGCTCCTGCGCCTGGGCCGCGGACGCCTGGGCCACTAGCGCACACCCAGATCACTTGCGAACGGCTACATCGGATGCCTCTGGCAGTCCCGATGTAGCCGTTCGTGTGTGTATCAGTTCTCGAGCGCGATGTACTTCGTGTTCAGGTATTCCTCGATCCCCTCGGTCCCGCCCTCGCGGCCGAATCCGGATTCCTTCACACCACCGAACGGCGCTGCCGCGTCCGAGATCACTCCTCGGTTGACGCCGATCATTCCTGATTCCAGTGCGTCGGAAACCCGAAGCGCACGGTCGAGATCCCTCGTGAAGATGTACGCAGCCAATCCGAACTCGGTGTCGTTGGCGGCCGCGATGCCTTCGGCTTCGGTGTCGAAGCCGGTGATCGCGGCAACGGGTCCGAACACCTCTTCCTTCAGTATCCGCGCGCTCGCCGGAACGTCGGCCAACACCGTGGCCGGATAGAAGTACCCCTCACCACCTGGCGCTTCGCCGCCCAGTCGAACCTTCGCCCCGGCATCCACCGCATCTGCAACCAACTCTGCGACCGTGTCGAGCTGGTTCTGGTTGATCAGCGGGCCGAGCTTCGTCTCCGGGTCGGTACCCGGTCCCATCGTGAACGCCGCCATCTTCTCGGTCAGCTTGGTCGTGAACTCCTCACGCACGGCGTTGGCGACATGGAACCGGTTGGCGGCGGTGCAGGCTTCGCCTCCGTTGCGAAGCTTGGCCAGTACCGCACCCTCGACTGCCTTGTCGACGTCCGCGTCGTCGAACACGACGAAGGGTGCGTTGCCACCCAATTCCATCGACGTGCGGAGCAATCGCTTCGCGGACTTCTCCACCAGCATCTTGCCGACGCCGGTTGACCCGGTGAAGGTGAGCTTGCGCAGTCGAGGGTCGTCGATGAGAGGGCCGGTCACTTCACCGGATTTCGATGTCGGCAACACCGAGAGGACTCCATCGGGCAGCCCTGCTTCGGCCATGAGCTGAGCGAGTAGCAGCATCGTCAACGGGGTCTCCGAGGCGGGCTTGACGATGATCGTGCAGCCGGCGGCCAACGCCGGTCCGATCTTGCGGGTGCCCATCGCCAACGGAAAATTCCAGGGAGTGATGGCCAGACACGGTCCGACCGGCGCCTTCGTGACGAGGATCCGGCCGTTGCCCGCCGGCGCCGGCGTGTAGCGCCCGCCGATGCGAACGGCCTCCTCGCTGAACCACCGGAAGAACTCGGCGCCGTATTTGACCTCGGCACGGCTCTCGGCGAGTGCCTTGCCCATTTCGAGGGTCATCAGCAGCGCCACGTCCTCGGCGCGCTCGGTGATCTTCTCGAAGACGGCTCGCAGAATTTCACCACGCTCGCGCGCAGGTGTGCTCGCCCACTTCGACGAGACGGCCACGGCTTCGTCGAGAGCGCGCAGCGCGTCCGCGGGGCTCGCATCGGCGACATCGGTCAACGATTTTCCGGTCGCCGGATCCGCCACCGGGAAGGTCGCGTTGTTCTCCGCGGGCACGAACCGGCCGCCGACGAACAACTGGGTGGGAACTGATCGAATGAATTCGAATGTGTCCATGGGTTCCATGATGCTCGTCGGAGCCGCGTCCGTCTGCCCGCCAGCGAGACTCACGCGGAAGTTTCCAGCTTGTGCCACTAAAGTCGATGATCGTGAGCACTGACATCACCGGAACCTCAGCCTGGCAGAAACTGCGCGCTCATTACGCCGACATCGAAGGCGTTCACCTGCGAGAACTCTTCCAGGACGATCCAGCCCGCGGACGAGAGCTGACGATCGACGCCGGTGATCTTCACATCGACTACAGCAAGCATCGCGTCAGCCGCGAGACTCTCGCGCTACTCGTCGAGCTGGCCCGCGAGGCCGGCGTCGAGGCACGACGCGACGCGATGTTCGCGGGCGATCACATCAACAGCTCGGAAGACCGAGCCGTGCTGCACACAGCACTGCGTCTGCCGAAGGATTCTGCTCTGACCGTCGACGGTCAGGACGTCGTCGCGGACGTTCACGAAGTTCTGGACGCGATGGGCGCTTTCGCGGATCGGGTGCGCAGTGGCGAGTGGACGGGCGCCACCGGCAAGCGCATCCGCACCATCGTCAACATCGGCATCGGCGGTTCCGACCTCGGGCCCGTGATGGTCTATCGCGCGCTACGGCACTACGCGGACGCTGGGATCAGCGTTCGGTTCGTCTCCAACATCGACCCGGTCGACCTGGTCGGGCAGCTCGACGACCTCGATCCGGAGACGACGCTCTTCATCGTCGCGTCCAAGACGTTTTCCACCCTCGAGACGCTCACCAACGCGACGGCGGCAAAGCGTTGGCTGTTCGCCGGTCTGGGCAGCGAAGACGTCTCGGCCGTAGCCAAGCATTTCGTCGCAGTCTCCACCCATGGTGATCGCGTGGCGGAGTTCGGCATCGACACCGCGAACATGTTCGGATTCTGGGATTGGGTCGGCGGGCGCTACTCCGTCGACTCGGCGATCGGACTGTCGGTCATGTGCGCCGTCGGACCCGTTCGTTTTGCCGAATTCCTCGACGGTTTCCACCAGATCGACACGCACTTCCGAAACCAACCGCTCGAGCAGAACGCGCCGGTTCTCCTCGGGCTCATCGGGCTCTGGTACTCCAACTTCTTCGGCGCTCAGTCCCGCGCAGTGCTGCCCTACTCGAACGACCTGTTGCGCTTTCCCGCGTACCTGCAGCAGCTGACCATGGAGTCCAACGGCAAGTCGGTTCGCGCCGACGGCTCACCGGTGACCACGTCCACCGGTGAAATCTTCTGGGGCGAGCCGGGAACCAACGGCCAACACGCGTTCTATCAGCTCCTGCATCAGGGCACGTGGCTCGTGCCCGCCGATTTCATCGGCTTCGCGGAATCCACCGACGATCTGCCGACGGCGGACGGCACCGGATCCATGCACGATCTGCTCATGAGTAACTTCTTCGCTCAGACAAAGGTTCTCGCGTTCGGCAAGACTGCCGAAGAGATCGCTTCAGAGGGCACTGCACCGGAGTTGGTGCCGCACAAGGTGATGCCAGGCAACCGGCCTTCGAGCACCATCCTGGCCAAGGAATTGACGCCCTCGGTCGTCGGTCAGTTGATCGCACTCTACGAGCACCAGGTATTTGTCGAAGGTGCTGTGTGGGGTGTCAATCCGTTCGATCAATGGGGCGTCGAACTCGGCAAGACGCAGGCACTGGAACTGGGACCTGCACTCTCCTCCGAAGAGGCACCCGGCGACCTCGGCGACACGTCCACCGATGCACTCGTGCACTGGTACCGCAAGGAGCGCGGACGGGCCTGATTCACGCGGCAGCAGGGCCGAACCAACTCTCCGTCGCGTACACACGTCCGGATCGGTCGACGAGCCGAGCGCGAAGCTCTTGCTGTTCAACCCATTTGATGGCGCTGATACCCCGGATCAACGCTGCTTCGCTCGCTGCGTACGCCCACACCGCGTCGTCCGCTATCACCGAGACTTGCGCCCATTCCGTGGAGGGACGCTCCTGGTTCGGCTCCCAGGAGGGCAGCTCTACCGCCCGCGCCGTCGCCATCGCGGTTCCGTTGATCAGTTCGACTTCTTCGCTGCCCGGCACCGGAATCTGCCAGCCACCGGCCGGTGCATGGCCGGCCGTGGCGATCACGTCGCCGATCCGTACGGCAACACCACATTGCAGTTCGGCAGCCACGATCTGCGCGGCGCGATCGACGGTGTCTGCCTTGGCAACTCCGGTGATGTCGAACGACGCACCCCAGGGCGCGTACACCACGTCGCCGTCGAGCTGTACGTCCTCGAACGTCGGGGTCGGGTGGACCGGAGGGATGGACTCGTCCTCGGAGTAGTTGTCGGCAAGCGGATTGACTGCGCCGCCGGTCATACGAGCCGCCCACAGCGCCGACCGCAAGAGAGCAGACATACGCCGAGTCACTTTGACCGGAGTTCCCTGAGCGAGGTTGACGGCGTGAATCTCGGCGTCGCCCCGGCGAAGGTCGCACACCGCCTCGGTCTCGTCGATGGCAGCTGCGATCAACGCGTGCGCAGTGGGCAGCGCAGCGCCTTCGGTGACGTCCACCTCCACGGCGGAATCCCACATCGCCCACTTCTCGACACTGACCATGTCAGTCCTGCCCTTCGAACACACCGCGTTGTAACCAGTATGCGCCGGTCAGCAAGCCCCGTGCCATAAGCCGCTTCCGAGGCCGAGGCACGCATCCTGCAGGAGGAGCAGCGCACGGCAGGGGCTGATGGTAGATCTGTGCGACAGAATTGCCGCCCGGACTGTCGCCCTCCGTGTGCAAGCCGCGTAGTCCTTCGAAGGGTCCTGACCGCACCCGACTGCGACGGACGTCGACTACTACCGGCGCAGCGGGCCATTCCGATCCGAAAGACGCAGAGGCGACGCTCGACATGTCGTGCCGAGACGCTGCGCCTCGAGCTCGGTCTGCCGCAAAACACGTCCGGGCGACGCTGGTATCACCGCAGGAGATAGCGGCGACTGACGAGAAGCACTGTGTTCCAACGTCGATGACATACCAATCGGCCGCTTTCGACGCGCGTGACTTTCGACAGGTCGACACACCTGCCGCTCACTCTCGAGTGCCGAGAAAAATACGCGCCCATCACTACGCGCGAGCGTCGAGCAGAGCACCGAGAAGGAGTTCCGAACACGCGGCGCGCCAACCGCCGGAGAGAGTGACGCCCGGCGCCCGGCGGCAGTGCTCGCACGTTACAGACAGGGCCACGATGCATCGACGCAGCTACATAGGACCGGCCGAAAGAACCTGCAGCGCAACGGCGTAACCACCGACATTTTGCTTATACGCCACCCGCACGCCCGTTGGCAAAACGAACGGTCAGTACGCGGCGTAAATCACATACTTTACAAAGTCTTTGGAATCTCTCCGCGCCAAATATCCGCAGGTGAAAGGACTTTCGACCGGAGTCCAGAATAACCGTGTCGTCTACTATGTGAAAACTGCGAAGTAGCTGTGACGCTGGGTCACGCTCGAGGGAGGAATTGTGACCGATTCATTCAAGGACCGCTTGAACGCCTTGTACCCGGCCACAGCCCCGAGACTCACCAACGCACAAGTTGTGGAAGCCCTTTCACAACGCGGATGCAAGATTTCGACACCGTACCTCTCTCAGCTCCGGAGCGGTGTGCGCACAAATCCGTCAGAGCAAGTCGTTTTGGCATTGGCCGATTACTTCGGCGTAGCAGCAGAGTACTTCTTCGGCCCGACGCCTCGCCAAGATCCCGAACTGATTCCCGAAGAAGACCGTTCGGTTGTCGAAGAGTTCCACGACAGCGAATTGCGTTCTCTGGCTATGAAAGCGGTCGACCTCTCCCCTGAATCGCAGGACTTACTCTCGTCGATTGCGGAGAAACTTCGCTCGTCCGAAGGACTCCCGGCCGTACCTCCGGATTGCAGCACGTACGCCCCACCGTTCACTCGTGACTGATCCAGCGCGAAGATCAGCGAGTCAAGCGGCCCAATAGTGCCGAGGCGGTGACGATTCCGAGCAGCGCTGCCCCGATCAGCACGCCGAAGTCGACGACATAGTTGGTCGGCATTCCGATGAGTAGACCGCGCAGTGCTGACACCTCGTAGCTCAGCGGGTTGATGCGGCTGAGCCACTGAACCCACGTCGGCATGAGTTCGACCGGGTACAGCGCGTTGGACGCAAAGAACAATGGCATGGTGATTGCCTGCCCGATGCCCATCAATCGATCTCGTTTGAGCACGATTCCCGCGATCGCAACCGACAAGCAGGCAAAGAACGCGGAACCCAGGACAACGACCAATACGACCCCGAGCAGTTTGAGCGGGTTCCACGTCATACTCACGCCCAACAGCGCCGCCACGATGACGACCACCATTGCCTGGGCGACTGCGCGGATCCCGGCGGCGAATGCCTTACCTGTCACCAATGCTGCGCGCGGCGTCGGCGTGACCATCAATTTGGTGAGGACTCCCGCGTCACGCTCCCAGATGATCTGGATTCCGTAGAAGATCGCAACAAAAAGAGCGGACTGCGCAATGATGCCGGGCGCGAGAAAGTCGAGATACGGTACGTCGCCAGTGGGGATCGCTCGGATATGGCTGAACGTCTGGCCGAAGATCACCAACCAGAGGATCGGCTGGATTGCGCGCGTGACCAATTCAGATCGGTCGTGCCGCAACTTCTGAACTTCCACGAGGCAGAATGTGTAAATTCTCGAGAGCAACCGAGCGAAACCGTTGGTAGTGGGATCAGCCCAAGCGGCGCGCTGTGCGACGGGCACTGCGGACATCGCGGAGACCTCCTGACTTGTCGCCGGTGAGATCGTCGCCGGTGTAGTGACGGAACACGTCTTCGAGAGTGGCCTCCGGCCCCAGTTCGGCGGCCAACTCGCTCGGCTCGCCCACCGCCCGAAGTTCACCGTGATGCATCAACGCAACACGATCACACAGTTCCTCGGCTTCTTCCATGTAGTGCGTCGTCAGCAGCACAGTCATGCCGTACTGCTTCTGCATCTCCGCCACTCGCTGCCAGACGGATTCGCGGGCAATGGGATCCAGCCCCACCGTCGGTTCGTCGAGTACCAGCAGCGACGGTCGGTTCACCAGCGCCTGTGCAAGTTCGAGCCGTCGCACCATACCGCCGGAGAAACTCGACGCCAGGCGATCGCCTGAATCGAGCAGGTCCACCATCTCGAGCGCCTGGTCGACGCGCTCGCGTCGTTCGGACCGCGGAACGTCGTACAGTCTCGCGAACCAGGTCACGTTCTCGCGTGCGGTCAATGCGCTTTCGATCGAGAGCTGTTGTGGCACGTACCCGAGGTAGCGCCGAATGGTCATCGCCTCGGTACGAACTGAGCGACCGAGAATCCGAATATCACCGTCTTGCAGAGGAAGTAACGTGTTGAGCAATCTGATCGTCGTAGTCTTTCCTGCACCGTTGGGACCGAGCAGGCCGAAGCACTCCCCCGCGTTGATGACCAGACTCAGGTTGTCCACCGCGCGGTGGTCGCCGAACTTGTATGTAACCGAGTCGATCTCGACCGCGTGTGCGCCGGGGTCGGGTGAACCTGCCGCTCGGCTCTTCCACCACTGTGTCAGCATCTCACTGCCCCTCACCTTCTGATCCGGCTGCTGCCAGAGCGCTCGCCAATCGCGACAGGGCTGGTAGCGCAGCCTCGATCCTCGCCCTGTCTTCTCCGGTCAGACTCGACAATGCCTGGCCGACAATCACGCTCCGGCGATCACGCCACACTTCGACGCGGGCGCGCGCCTCGTCCGAGAGCACCAATCGCGCGACGCGTCGATCAGCCTCGTCGGCAACCCGTTCGATCACTCCATCGTCGACGAGCTGCCGAACCAGGGTGGACACCGTGTTTGCCGCGACACCCAATCGCCCGGCAGCCTCAGCCACCGACAGACCCGGGTTGCGCCGTAGCAGCCTGACGAGTTCGATTTGGGCGCCGCCGAGCGGTCGTTCTGCAAACGGTCGCCCCGATGCCTTCCTCGTGCCTCGACGCAATTGCCCGAGCGTCTCCAGGACATCATCCGAAAGCCTGTGATCTGCTCCGATTTCATCCACACCTCACAATAGCTCTGTAACAGAGCTATTGTCGAGGAATCCGGACGCCCGGCGTTTTCAGCTCGTCCGCAACGGGTATCCCCGATTGCTTGTCCCGAGCACTCCCGCCCAGAACGGAGACGTCATGCGCAGACAGTGGTTGTTCGCGACGGTTGCGAGTAGCGCCCTGATCCTCACCGGTTGCTCGCCCGACGCCCTCGATTCCGGGGACAGCGCAGACAACGTCACTGCCATTGCGACGTCGCTGTCGCCACCCGCCGCCGCTGATGCACCCCTGCTGAAGACCGCCGACTCCCCACTCGGGACGATCGCCGTCGACGGCGAAGGCATGACCGTCTACGTCTACAACCCGGACGAGGAGAACTCACAAGCCGGGTCGTGCGACGAAGCGTGCCTGCGTTACTGGCCGGCGGTCACCTCGGTCACGGATTCGCCGATCGTCGAAGGAATCGACGCCGTCATCGACACTGTCGACGGGCCTGAAGGATCTTTCCAGATCACCGTCAACGGCAAGCCCGTCTATCGGTACCTCGACGACAAGGTTCCCGGAGACATGCTCGGACAGAGCGTCGGCAGCCTGTGGTGGATGATCGACGCCGCCGGAAACCCCGTGTTCAAGACTGAGTAACCCTCAGTTGTACGGCTGCCGCGCGGTTTCGGGGTCGCCGTACGTGATTGCCCGTTCCCGACGCGTTTTCGACGCCAGGGTTGCGCCCCAGTTCAGCACCGTGCTGGCGCGATTGCGGAAACCCGCGAGGAACGCGATGTGGATGATTCCCCATGACACCCATCCGATGAACCCGGACAACTGGACCGGCCCTGCCTGAAGCAACGCGTGGCGTCGCGAAATGTAGGCCGCAGTTCCAAGATCGCGGTACTTGAACGGTTTTCGGCTGGGCACTCCGTTTTCCACGGTTGCAGCGATCCGGGCACCGGCGTGCCGACCACCCTGCATCGCGACCTCGGCCACCCCGGCAAGTTTGTCCCGCGACATGAGGTCGCCCACCACGTAGACGTTCGGGTGGCCGGGAACGGTCAGATCGGCTTCCACCTCGATGCGGCCTCCGCCGACCTGCTTCACACCCAGCGCCGTGGCCAGTGCCTCGGCGAACGGCACTGCTTCGACGCCCGCGGTCCACAAAATCGTGCGGGTCTCGTACTGCCGCTTCTCTTTTGTCTTCTTGTCCGTCGTCTCGATGCTGGTCTCGCACACGTCGGTGACGTGCACGCCGAGGTGAGTCTCGACGCCGATCCCGTCGAGAGTACGTTTGGCGGCGGCCGAGAGCTTGCGACTGAACGAAGGCAGCACCCGATCGTCGCCGTGGAAAAGCAGTACCCTTGCCTCGTCCGGGTCGATGGACCTGAACTCGTTTGCGAGCGCGTGCATTGCCAATTCGCGGATCTGTCCGGCTAATTCGACGCCGGTGGGTCCGCCGCCCGCCACGGCGAATGCCAGCCACGGTCGACGTTCTTCCGCTGTCGGGAGCGATTCGGCCATCTCGAACGCAGCAATGAGACTGCGTCTGATCGCCAAAGCGTCGTCGAGGGTTTTCATGCCGGGCGCCCATTTGATGAACTCGTCCTGACCGTGGTACGACTGGCGCATTCCAGCCGCCACGATCAGGTAGTCGTACGGCAATTCGAAGGTCGACCCGTCGAAGCGACTGGCAGTCAGTATCCCGGCGTCGGCGTCCACCGACTTGGCCTCGCCCAGAACGACGTTCGTGTTCTTGTTGTCCTCGAGCAGATGACGCAACGGACTTGCGATCTGCCCTTCGGAGAGCAGACCCGTGGCGCACTGGTAGAGCAGGGGCTGGAAGACGTGGCTGGTCCCTCGGTCGATCAGAACCACCTCGACGTCGGCCTTCTTGAGTCGTCTCGCTGCGTACAGTCCACCGAAGCCGCCACCGACGATCACTACTCGGGGCTTACCGTTCGAGATGTGGATGCTCATCAGACAAACCTCGCTGTCACGGAGTTGGGCAGGAATCGTAGGGCCGCATCTATCCCTTGCCACTTGAGGCCGGGTAGCGCCGCTCGGGTGGTTTCCTTCTCGATGGCGTCGACCATGGCACTGACGCCTTCGTACAAACTGGCCATGAGCGCTGCGTCGTCGCCGGCGCCGGCGGACATGTCGGTCTTGATGAAGCCCGGCAGCAGGGTGGTGACGCGAATAGGTGTGCGCGCCAACTCGATACTGAGCGCCTCACCCAGAGCCGCTACCCCGGCCTTGCTTGCCGAATAGGCCGCTTTTGGCCCTGGCAGCCCCCGATCCGCGCTGATCGAGGACACGAGAACCAGGTGTCCGGCGTCCTGCGCGCGGAAGATCTCGAGCGCAGCTTCACACTGCGACAGCGCGCCGACAAAATTCGTCTGCGCTGTTGCAAGATTCGCGTGCGCTTTTCCGGTGCCGATCTTGGCGCCCTTGCCGAGCCCGGCGTTCACGATCACCCGGTCCAGGCCACCCAACTCGTCGCGCAGCTCACCGAAAACCCGGACGACGGAATCGTGTTCGGTCACATCGAGTTCGCGCACTGCGACGCTGATCGACGGGTACTGCGCCACCAGCTCCCCACGCAGCGTGTCGAGACGATCCGTCCGCCGGGCACACAACGCGAGGTCGCGACCGGCCGCGGCGAATCTCCTGGCCATCTCCTCACCCAGACCCGAACTGGCACCGGTGATCAAAATCTTCTGCCGCGTCATGGGTGCAACTGTAACCATCTTCGAGTTCTCGTACCCGGCGGTAACCGAGCGAACTCGGACCGATCCGACATACCGTGGAAGCATGACCGACGAATTCGATGTCATCGTGATCGGCGGTGGGCCCGCCGGCGAGAACGCCGCCGCGTACGCCATCGCCGGAAGTAATCGCACCGCCGCAATCGTGGAACACGAACTGGTCGGCGGTGAATGCTCGTATTGGGCCTGTATGCCCAGCAAGGCGCTACTGCGCCCGGGGCAGGTCCTCGAGGCGGCCGACGCCTTGCCCGGGATCCCGGCCGGACCGCTGGACGTCGAGGCCGTCCTTAAACGCCGCGACTCGTTCACCCACAACCACGACGATTCGTCCCAGGTCGACTGGGCCACCTCCGCGGGAATCACAGTGATCAAAGGCCACGGGGTGATCGACGGCGAGCGCGCTGTGACCGTCGACGGGACCCGTAAGCTCCGCGCCCGCCAAGCCGTCGTACTCGCCACGGGCACAACTGCCACTGTCCCGAAGACGCCGGGGTTGCGTGAAGCACTCCCGTGGACGTCGCGCGATGCGACCAATCTCCACGAGGTTCCGTCGCGGGTGGCGGTCATCGGCGGCGGAGTCGTCGCAACGGAGTGCGCAACGTGGTTGTCGTCGTTCGGCGCTCACGTGACACTGCTCGTGAGAGGCGATGCTCTGTTGAAATCGGCAGAACCGTTTGCCGGAACGATGGTTGCCGAAGCACTCGGCGCCCGCGGCGTCGACGTTCGACTGAGCACCGCCGTCAACTCGGTGTCACGACCCGACGCCAAGGACACCGGTGAGGGCCACATCCACGGTGGACCCGTCAGCATCGAGACCTCTTCCGGTGTGATCGAGGTCGACGAGGTCATCGTCGCGGCGGGCCGCGGGCCGACATCTGCCGATCTGGGCTTGTCCGTCATCGGCCTCGAGGACGGCAAGTACGTCGCCACTGACGATCACCTCTGTGCCCAAGGTGAGTGGCTCTACGCCGTCGGCGACATCAACGGTCGCTCTCCCCTCACCCACATGGGCAAGTATCAGGCGAGAGTCTGCGGAGACGTCATCGCCGCGCGGGCCGAGAGCCGCGGACTCAGGGGACCTCGGTACACGGCGTCGGCGGACAACGGACAGGTCCCCCAGGTGGTGTTCACCTCACCCGAAATCGCGTGGGTGGGACGCACCGAGAAGAAAGCTCGCGACGACGGCTACGACGTCGAAGTCGTGGAGATCGAACTGACCGTCGCAGGATCCTCACTGTTGCGCGACGACTACTCCGGGCGCGCGAAGTTGGTCATCGACAAGGCCACCGAGGTGATCCTCGGCGCTACTTTTGCCGGGCCCGAAGTGTCCGATCTGGTGCACGCGGCGACAATCGCGGTCGTCGGCGCCGTCCCACTCGAAACTCTCTGGCATGCGGTGCCCTCGTATCCGACGGTCAGCGAGGTCTGGCTTCGATTGCTGGAGGCTCGCCGCTGACGCGATCCCGAAGTACGTATAGTCGCGACATGGCGTCCGACATACTTGTGACCACGGCCGACGGCACCCTGCGCGGCCGCCGGGTGGGAAAACTTCGTGCCTGGCGCGGAATTCCCTACGCCCGGCCGCCGGTCGGAACACTGCGTCTGACGCGGCCACAGCCGGTCACACCATGGACCGGAGAACGCGACGCGACCAGGTTCGGCGACGCCTCGGTCCAGCACAAGAAGGGGCTGCTGCTTTCGCCCGGGAAGTACCAGCCGAGCAGCGAGGACTGTCTGACACTCAACGTGCTCGCTCCAGCGAACGCCGGTAACACCCCGCTTCCGGTCATGGTCTTCATCCACGGTGGGGCAAACACCATCGGGACCTCGGCTACCGGCTTGTACTCCGGTGTGTCCCTCGTCGAACGCGGCGACATCGTCTACGTCTCGATCAACTACCGCCTCGGTGCTCTGGGGTACCTCGATTTCACACCCTTCTCCACGGCCGAGCGGGCATTCGATTCCAACCTCGGACTGCGCGATCAGGTCGCGGCCCTGCAATGGGTGCAGCGCAATATCGCTGCCTTCGGTGGGGATCCTGAAAAAGTCACGATCTTCGGTGAATCCGCCGGAGCCACTGCCGTCACCACCTTGATGGCTACTCCGGCTGCCAAGGGACTGTTCGCTGGTGCGATCGCCGAGAGTTCGGCTCCTGATCTGGTCTCGAGCACGCAGCGATCGCACGCCTGGGGCGCGCGTTTCGTCGAGATCCTCAATTCCGGTCTACCGCCCGCGAAGGCTTTGACCTCGGCGACTGCCGTCGAATTGGGCCGAGCAGGCAGCAGACTCGGTGCCGAGGTACTGGCGAACACGCCTGGACTACATCCCTTCGGTCCGGTCGTCGACGGCGACTTCCTGCCGCGCTCCCCCTTGGACGCATTCAATGAAGGATCGGCACACCAGGTTCCGTTGATCATCGGCACCAACAGACGGGAGGGAACGCTCTTCCCGAAGGTGCTCGACGCACTCCCGACCAACCCGTCGCGCATCGACACCATGTTCGCTCTCACCGATCCCGAGGCCGGAAAGCGCATCCTCGCAACCTATCCCGGCTATCCCGACGAGCAGTCCGCGATCGACGTCGGTGGAGACGTCACGTTCTGGCACCCTTCAGTGGAGTTGATGCAGGCTCACGCACAATCGGCGCCGACGTACGCCTACCGATTCGACTTCGCGCCGACGATGATGCGTTGGCTCGGCCTCGACGCCACTCACGGTTTCGAGATGTTCGCGGTCTTCGGTATCGGCGACACCCTTGTCGGGCGCGGCCTCACCCTTCCCGGCGGTCGGCGCGGACTGCGCGCAGTCACCGAATCTGTTCAGGGACACTGGCTTCACTTCGCCAAGCACGGCTCGCCGCGTGGGTCGTGGCCGCGTTACGACGCGCAGGAGCGTAGGACCATGATCTTCGACGAGATCGTCCGCGTCGAGAACGATCCCAGACGTGAACAACGCTTGGCCTGGTCGGGATACAGCGGTTACCGTAGCCACGGCACCGACATCTCCCTACCGTGACGAGCCCCCTCGAGATCACTCTCGATTCCGGGGTCGTACGCGGGCGCTTCGATCGAGGACTGCGCACCTGGCGAGCAATCCCCTACGCAGCGGCCCCGACCGGCCGCTCGAGATTTCGCACACCACAGCCGGTCGAGGCTTGGAATGGTGTCCGCCCGGCGGAAGCATTCGGCTCTCCGTCTCCGCAGCGCAAGAGCAACTTCGACGAGAACTCACTCTTCGTCAATGTCGTGGCCCCGCAGGTACCGTCGGATTCGTTGCGACCGGTCATGGTGTTCATTCACGGCGGCGCGTACAACGGCGGGAATCCGTCGACGCCCATGTACCGCGGAACGAGCCTGGTCGAACGTGGCGACATCGTCTACGTCTCGATCCAATATCGTCTCGGCGCGTTGGGCTACCTCGATTTCAGTGAGTATTCCACTGCTGAACAATCATTCGACACGAACCTCGGATTGCGCGATCAGATCGCCGCGCTGACGTGGGTCCAGCGCAACATCGCCTCCTTCGGTGGCGACCCGAACGCCGTCACCGTCTTCGGTGAATCGTCCGGCGCCAACGCTGTCACCACTCTGATGGCAACGCCCGCGGCCCGAGGGTTGTTCGCTCGGGCCATTGCTCAAAGTCCGCCGGCTGCTTCGGCATACGGAAAGGATCGAGCGCAGCGATGGGCGCGCGAGTTCCTCGAGATCGCAGACGCACCGGAAACCGATCCTGCCTCGTGGCTGCGCTCCGCTTCGGTGAAGGAACTGGTCGACGCCGGCGAAGAACTTGCGCGACGCGGCGCGGACGAAGAACCCGGAACACGGGCATTCGCCCCTGTAGTGGGTGACGACATTCTTCCCGAACACCCGCTCGACGTGTTCGCCGCCGGACGGGCCCACCCCGTTCCGCTGCTCGTCGGTTCGAATCTCCATGAGGGGCGGATCTTTCCGCGCGTTCTCGACATCTTGCCTACCAACCCGGTTCGGATCGAGAAGATGTTCTCCCACACCACCCCTGAAGTGAAAGCACGTGCGCTCGCGGCGTATCCCACGTATCCGCATCGTTTCGCTGCCGCCGATCTCGGCGGCGACATCACCTTCTGGGAACCGGCAATACTGTGCGCACAGGGCCATTGCCAGGTAGCTCCTACCTACAGTTACCGCTACGATTTTGCGCCTCGCCTGCTCAGACTCATCGGCATGGGCGCTACCCATGCCACCGAATTGCTTGCGGTCTTCGGCCGTTCGGATGCACTCACCGCGGCCTTGACCGCGGTCGGTGGACGTCGCGGACTGGCCGCGGTGACCTCCACCGTGCAGCGCCACTGGATCCATTTCGCCCGACACGGAGTGCCGGACCAGGATTGGCCCGCCTACTCCGTCCCGGAGCGGCAAACGATGATCTTCGACGAGACGTCCAGAGTGGAGAACGACCCGATGGGTGAGCGTCGACGCGCCTGGATCGGCTACGAGCACCGACGCTGAAGCCCGGTCAGAAGAACTGGCCTTTCACGAAACCTGCGAGCAGGACCGCGAATCCGCCCACCTCACCGAGAATCAGCAGGAACATTCCGAGGTGAAGGGGCGGACCGGCGGACTCGAACTGATTGTCGGTGTCCTTCATCGCACCGTGAGCGATGTAGCTGAAAATCGCTGCGAGAAAGAAGAACACGACCACTGCGGCACTGGTCAGGTTGATCCACGTCGGCCACGCACTGAGTTCGACGAACACCGCGATCAGCAGCGTCGCAAACGAGTACATCAGGGCTGCGCGGTGGGCGATGTCGACATACGGATGGGCGAGGTGATTATCCGAGGTGGCCATCTGTCGGTACTTCCAGATTCCCAGGCACAGGGAGAGAAGGAAGATCAGACCGGCCGCGAGCAGCGTCAATGTCGTGTCGATCCCCAGGGTCATCTGCTCACCCCGCAGTGCGCTTCCAGTGAGTCACCGCTGGGTGATCCAGTCGAAGGATTGTCGTAGACGACAACCAGCACCACCGCACGATCTGCCGACACCGATCGCATCCGGTGTGGCGTATTCGCGTCGAAATACAGGCTGTCGCCGGCGTCGAGGTGCATCGTCTGTCCGGGGATTTCGAATTCTACGGATCCGGAGTGCACGAACACGAACTCCTCTCCGGTGTGGTCCATGAACTTGGGACCCATCACCGACGCCGGATGAACCACGAACGGCTGCATGGCCTTTCCGACCATGGAGGGCGCGATCGGATCGTAGACGGAAGACTGCACGGAGGAAGCCGGGTCGATCACGCGGTCCTTGGCGCGCACGATCGTCATGGCATTGCCCTCCATACTGTCCGAGAACAGTTGTCCCACATCGGCATCGAGCACCCGTGCAATTTTGAGCGCCACCGCGATCGACGGGGTACTGATACCCCGCTCGACCTTCGAGAGATAGCTCTTCGTCAGACCGGTCTGCTCGGCCAGGCCCTCGAGCGTCAGACCGGCGCGACGCCGATGTGTTCGCAAAAACGCTGCCATTCGATTCCCCTCACGAGACTTTGTGTCATCACCCTACCAACACATTGACCTGCGACGATCACCGACGCTCGTCCTGAGGGTTGCACATTTCCGTCCTATATGACACTTTGTGTCCTATAGGTGACTGAATGTCATTGATTCCGGGCCCCGAGAAAGGCACACCCCATGACCGACACGATGCATGCGAGCAAGCAAGAACTCATGGCCACCGCCGAGACGAAAATGCTCACCGCAGTAACCACAGGCAGTTGGACACTTCGACAGAAGATCGCACTGACCTGCCGCGCACTGTCGGACGCCGGCCACGATTCCGGTCTCGCCGGCCAGATCTCCGCCCGCGGTGAGCAGCCTGGCACGTTTGTCACCCAGCGACTCGGCCTCGGGTTCGACGAGATCACCGAGGACAACCTCCTGCTCGTCAACGAGGACCTCGAAGTCCTCGACGGGGAGGGCATGCCGAACCCCGCCAACAGGTTCCACAGTTGGATCTACCGCGCCCGACCCGACGTCAACTGCATCGTCCACACACACCCACTGCACGCGACGGCGTTGTCGATGCTCGAGATTCCCCTCGTCGTCTCCCAAATGGACATCGCGCCCCTCTACGACGACTGCGCATTTCTCGCCGACTGGCCCGGAGTTCCCGTGGGAAACGAAGAGGGCGAGATCATTTCGGCTGCGCTCGGCGACAAGCGGGCAATTCTGCTCGCCCACCACGGCCAACTAGTCGTCGGCAACACGGTCGAAGAAGCATGCTCCCTCGGGCATCTGATCGAGCGGGCCGCGCGGCTGCAGTTGCTGGCAATGGCTGCCGGCGACATCAAGCCGCTACCGCCTCGCCTGGCGAAGGAGGCTCACGATTGGACGCTGACCCCTCGGCGCAGCGAGGCGAACTTCGCGTACTACGCCCGTCGGGCTCTCCGCAATCATCCCGACGCACTGACCAACTGAATTTCGTTTCCCACCAACAGAACAGAGAACCCCATGAGCAGCACAATCAAGGGAATCGTCGCCTACCCCATCACCCCGTTCGACAGGGACACCGGAGCATTCGATCCCAAGCCGCTACACACGCTCCTCGACAGCATGATCAGCAGTGGTGTCGACGCGATAGCCCCACTCGGCAGCACCGGCGAGAGCGCCTATCTCTACGACGCCGAATGGGAGTCGGTCGCCCGGGAAACTGTCGACTACGTCGACCGACGAGTCCCCACCGTCGTCGGAGTGTCGGATCTGACGACGGCGGGAGCACTCCGCCGAGCATCGATCGCGGCAGACGCCGGTGCCGACGCAATGATGATCCTCCCCACGTCGTACTGGCATCTGGGTGAGCAGGAGATTCGTGAACACGTCAGTGCGGTCGCCGATTCCGTCGACATTCCCACGATGATCTACAACAATCCCGCGACCACAGGGATCGACATGTCGCCGGAGTTTCTCGTCGACCTCGTCTCCACCGTCGACGGCATCACGATGATCAAGGAATCCACCGGCGACATCACCCGGATGAACCGCATCAACGAACTGAGCGGTGGCACGATTCCCTTCTTCAACGGCAGCAATCCTCTTGCACTGCAATCTTTCTCTGCCGGTGCAAGCGGATGGTGCACGGCAGCCCCGTGTCTGGTCCCCGAACAGGTGGTGCACTTCTGGCGTCTACTCGAATCCGGTGATCGGTCGGGTGCCGGCGCTGTATTCGACAAGATCGAGCCACTACTGAAGGTCCTCGTCAGTCGCGGACTGCCGTCGACGGTCAAAGCCGGGTTGGAATTTCTCGGCGTCGACGCCGGCCTTCCCCGCCGGCCCCTGCTGCCCCTAGACGACAACACCAGGACAGCTTTGTCCGACGCTCTGTCGGTGGCTCGCGGTGTAATCGTCGCGTCGTGACCTGACGTGGGAGTGGGTTCCGGCAAGATGGGATGCACACCGACCGAAGGAGGGGCACCATGTCCGTAGATTCACGGTCAGCGAGGATCGCCGTCACCGGCGCTACCGGTCAAATCGGCGGACTGGTGGCCCGGTCGTTGGCCGACGCCGGTGTCCCGCAGCGACTGATCGCGCGTTCGGTCAACCGATTGCCGCAGCTCCCCGGTGCCGATTCGGCCGAGACCACGTACGGGGATCAGGAGAGCGCTCTCGCGGCTCTGGCCGGAATCGACAACCTCTTCATGGTCTCGGCGGCCGAAAGCGCAGATCGCCTGGATCAGCACCGCACCTTCATCGACGCCGCAGCGGAGGCCGGGGTCAGGCACATCGTCTACACGTCTTTCCTCGGTGCCGCTCCGGACGCGACGTTCACGCTCGCTCGCGATCACTGGATCACCGAGGAACATATCCGCGCTTCCGGACTCGCATTCACCTTCCTGCGCGACAGCTTCTACCTCGATTTCCTACCCGCTCTCGCCGGTGAAGACGGTGTGATCCGCGGACCCGCAGGTGACGGTCTTGTCGGCGCGGTAGCGCGGTCCGACATTGCTGCCGTCGCCGTGTCGGTTCTGCAGGATCTGGATTCTCATGTCGGACAGACGTACAACCTGACCGGACGCGAGGCACTGACGCTCTCCGAGGCCGCGAGCATCATCACCGAGATCACCGGCAAGCGGACCACGTACGTCGAGGAAACGCTCGAGGAAGCCTACGAGTCGCGGGCGTCGTACAACGCACCCGCTTGGGAGCTCGATGCTTGGGTGTCGACGTACACCGCAATCGCGCAGGGTGAATTGGCGATGATCACGAGCACCGTGGAGGACCTTGTCGGCCGGCCCGCGCTCACGCTGCGTGAATTCCTCACAGCAGAAACCGCCTGATGCCACCACGCAAAGCAACCACGGCACGCAAGGCTGCCGCAAAGAAGGCTGCACCCAAGAAGAGTGCAACCAAAAAGACCGCCGCAAAGAAGACTGTCGCAAAGAAACGATCACGCGCTGTGATGCCCGACGTTCCGACAGCCGCTCCGGGCGAACGAGTCTGGCTTCTCGACGTACCCTTTCGGACGCCGGCGCCTGGTGCGCAGTTCGTCAAGAAATGGAAGAGCTACGCGTGGGTCGGCACGGAGTTGCCTGTAGAACTCGCTCCGTTCAAGGCACTCCCCTTCTCGTATCAGCAGTGGGTCGAGGACGACATCAATGACAGCACCGGCGAACGCCCGGTTGCTGCACCCAAAATTCCTCGGCCCGAGCAGGTTTCGGGGGCTGCGGCCGTCGTCGACGCTGCTCGGGCCGGCAAACGCGGATTTCTGTTGGCAGACAATGCCGGCCTGGGTAAGACGCTGATCGCAGTGATGTCGGCCAAGACGATTGCCGAGGAACGCGGCGAAACCAACATCCTCGTCCTCGTCGATCGACCCGCACAGATCACCATTCCGCATTGGCGCTATTCCATCGCCTCGGTGGGCGACGGCGGATTCCGCTGGCTGATCATGTCGCCTGACCAATTGAAGAAGCTGATCGCGCGAAACGGCCGTCCCAAGTACACCTTCGGTGTGGTGATCGCGGACGAGGCCCAGCTGTACAGCAACGACACACAGCGCACAGCTGCCTTCGAGAAGGTTGCGCGCTTTTCCAATTCACACGAGCAAGCGCCGTTCGTCCTGTCCGTGACAGCAACACCGGGACATACGCCGGCAGATCAGCGTTACCTGGCGCCGCTTTTTGCGCAGCTGCATTCAGAACCTTCGGAGTACTGGTCCGACCTGGGTGCCAGGCTTGTCGAGTCCGGCCTTCCGCTGGACAAGTCCTACGGGAAGTGGACGTGGAGCGCAGAGGCGAAGGAATCAGCGACCCTGCAATCCCAGGCGCTCGAGACCGTGCGTGGATGGATGTCGAACAGCAAACCGCCCTTGATGATTCATCGACCGACTCCATGGGGACCCGTTCCGCTCGACGGTATGCCGATCGACCTCACCCATGCCCAACGCGCCGAGTACGAGACCGAGTGGGCCGAGTACGCCTACGAAATGGGATTGGCCCGCAAGAGCCGCAACATCGCGCGGGGCCGTGCGCTTGTTCTGCGCTATCGACAGAAGGCGGGCATGATCCGCGCCGAATCGACGGCCCAGTGGGCGCAGGCGCAGGTCAAGGCAGGCAAACAGGTGTTGGTGGCCGTCGAATTCGTCTCCACGGCAGGCGATCCATTGGTCGAGATGATCGAAGACTCCGGGATCTCGGTCGCAAAGCTGTTCGGCGCGGTGCCGGACAAGGAGGGTCAACGTCTGCGGTTTCAACGCGGGGATGCACCGGTCATCGTCTTCAATGTCACGACCTCGATCTCGCTCCACGCCAACGAAGCACTCCCCGACGGCACTCACGCGTCCTCGTTGCCACGGACGGGAATCTTTCATCAACCGCGATACTCAGGGATTGCGGCAGAACAGACATTCGGTCGGTCACACCGCGACTACCAGACGTGTCCATGGGTCATACCCTTCGGCGTGGGCACCAAGGAAGAGGACGTCGCCACGGTCATGTTGCGCAATCTCAATTCGGTCACAGGTCTGAAAGGCGGTGATCGATCCGGTCTGCGGTCGCTGTCCGAACTGCTCGGCGTCGAATGGCTAGAGCCCGATGTCTTGACCACAGAGACTTGACCTCGGAGTCTTGACCTCGGAGTCTTGACCTCGGCGGCTTGACCACGGAGGCTTGACCTTCCAATGGCCATCCAACGCGCGCACACGAACGGTTTCGGAGGTATGCCCCAATTCCGCTCCACCAAAACCGAATTCGGCTGACCGCTTCATTCCTTTCGGGACCTTGGGACTCAGGTATCTGTGACCTGACGTGGCAGACTCTTTCGAGTCGAGGTGCACCAGCCTCGAAACAGTGCCGAGAAACCGAGGGGTCCTATGCGCAATATCTACCGGTCATTGATGCGCAATGTCGGCCATACACAATGGTTCTCGGATCTCGGCAAGGATCTGGTTCCGCTCGATCGAGCAGTGCAGAGAGTGTCGGGCGGCAAGCTCTCACTCGTCGGCGAAAACACCGTGACCCAGCTACTGCTCACCACCACTGGCCGCAAGACCGGCCGTTCTCGCACCACGCCACTTCTGTATGCACCCGACGGCGATGCGTTTGTCGTCGTCGGATCCAACTGGGGGCAGGATACGCATCCAGCGTGGACACTCAATTTGATGGCAAACCCCACCGCAATCGTGACAGTGAAGGGCGTCGAAATACCGGTCGGTGCGAGTCTGGCGGAGGGCGCCACGCGTAAGAAGCTGTGGAAGCTCGCGACCACCACGTGGCCACCGTACGAAACCTACGCCGATCGAGCATTCGGGCGCCAGATCCGCGTATTTCGACTCCAACCTGTCAAATAGCTGCTGCCGGGCGCAGGATGGGAAGGACCACCCTGCCGATCTCAGGAGCATTCGCGAATGTCCACAGCACTGACTCACGCAGAAGACACACAGATCACAGCTTCCAACGGGCGGATCGCACTGGAGCCGAACCCCCGCCGCATTCGAGCATTCTTCGCTGGTCACGCCGTCGCGGACACCACTCGTTCGGTGTACCTTTTCGAACGCGGCCGCCTGCCGATGTACTACATCCCTCGCGCGGACGTTCGCACCGAATTCCTCGTCCCGACGTCGACGACCACCCATTGCCCATGGAAAGGTGACGCCACCTATTGGACGATCGAGATCGGGGATCGCCGGGCCGAGGACGCCGTCTGGTCCTACCCCGAACAGTTCGACGGTTCCCTGGACCTGAGTGAGTACGTCGCGTTCTATTGGGATCGCATGGACGCCTGGTACGAGGAGGATCAACAGGTCTTTGTCCACGCCCGCGATCCATACGTACGTATCGACGCACTCCCCTCGTCCCGACACGTCCAGGTTTTTGTCGGCGACGTACTGGTCGCCGAGACGACACGACCCAGACTGCTGTTCGAAACCGGACTGCCCACGCGGTACTACATTCCGAGAATCGACGTTCGCAGCGAGTACTTTGTGCCGTCCCCGACCACCACGGCCTGCCCGTACAAGGGCACTGCGTCGTATCTGTCCTTCACCGGCACAACCGAACTCGCACCGATCGAGGATCTGGCGTGGTTCTATCCGTTCACTACCGCCGAAGCGTCCGGGATCGACAACCACGTGTCGTTCTATCCCGAACGCGTCGGCAAGATCCTGGTGGACGGTACCGAAATCTGACAGGCACCGAAATCTGACAGGTGCGGGGATCCGAGAAGGTGCGGGTGCCTATCCCACCGAGACAAGGGATTCCGGGATTCGCAGTTCAGCCTTTTCCAGCCGGCGATCGTGCATCCACACCAACGCCGTTGCAACGGAGAAGACCAACCCGGCGATGCATACTCCGTTCCAGCCGTACGACTTCCACACCATCGACCCCACAGCCGAGCCCACCGCGGCACCCACGAAGTAGGTGGTCATGTACACCGAGTTCACACGCGAACGCGCTTCGGGGACAAGGGCGTAGATCACGTTCTGGTTGCTGACGTGCACTCCCTGCAGCGCGAGGTCGGCAAGAACGATGGCAACAAGAAACCACACTATATGCGTGGCACCGGAGGCAAACGGAAGCCACGAGACCAACAGAATCGCGATAGCTCCGCCCGTTGCCACCTGACCCAATCCCCGATCGGCCAGTCTGCCCGCCACGGTCGCCATCAACGCTCCCGCCACGCCGAGTAGTCCGACCAGGCCGATTTGAGTATCGCTGTAGCCGAATTCGCCGGAGAGAAGAAAGGCCATTGTCGTGAAGACGGTGCTGACGGCAGCAAAAGCCAGCCCGCCCATGGCCGATCGAGTTCTCAGGCGCGGCAAGGTCGCAGCCAACTTCCCTACCGACACGAGCGTTGCGCCGTAGCTTGCCTTCGGTCGATCGGCGGAATCGGAAGGCAGAGATCGCCACAATGCCACGGCCATCACCACCATCAGAACCGCCGCAACCTTGTAGACCGTCGACCAACCTCCCAGTCCGGAGAGCACGCCGGCAACACTGCGCGCCAACAGGATTCCGATCAGCAGTCCACTCATGATCGTTCCGACCACCCGACCGGACCGCTCAGGTTCGGCCAGTGAGGCGGCAAACGGAATCAGCACCTGGGCAGCAACCGAAAAGACCCCTGCCACTGCGATTCCCACGGCAAGCGTGGCAAAGTTGGGCGCAAATCCGCTGACCGCTTGACCGGTAGCCGCCAGCAGCATGAGCCCTACCGTCAGCTTGCGTCGGTCGACCATGTCGCCTACCGGAACCAGAAGTATCAATCCGAGTGCATACGCGACCTGTGCGATGGTCACCGTCGCGGCCGCTGCGGAGGCCGAGACGTTCAAGTGATCCGAAATGGAATCGAGAAGTGGCTGATTGAAGTAGTTACCGCCCGCGCACAGACCCGTCGCTGCAGCCATCAGCAGCACTATCGGTAGTCCGAGCCTCGGACGCGCGTCGCTTGAAATCATGTCGTCAAGCATGACCGCCCACACCGACGTGCGTCCAATAGATAGATATGCATGATCTATCTCCAGAAGCGATAGATTGGTGCAATGGAACTACGTCACATCCGCTACGCCCTGGCAGTCGCGGAAGACAGACACTTCAGCCGTGCTTCCGCGCGGTTGCACGTTTCACAGTCCGCGTTGAGTGCCCAGATCAGAGACCTCGAAAAGGAACTGGGAGTCGAATTGTTCAACCGCAACAGTCGAAACGTCGGCCTGACTGCTGCCGGGGAGGTTTTCGTCGCCCGCTCCCGTGAGGTGCTCGGCGCCGTGTCGAGACTGGTCAGTGATGTCTCGGCACGGAGCAACGAGCAAGTGCGGCTGACGGTCGGCACCATCACCTCGGCGGGGCGCGTCGACGTCGGTCGTGCGCTGGCAGATCTGACACGCCGCCACCCTGCAATCAACATCACCGCGCGACCGTACGGCAGTGAAGTAGTTATCGAAGGAGTCCGGTCCGGCGCAATCGACGTCGGCATCGTCGGATTGGCCGCAGGTCGCTTACCCAAGAGCTTTGCCGCCGCACCGTTGTGGAGTGAACCCACCGCAGCGTTTGTTGCTCCCGACCATCCCTTTGCCCAGGCCTCGTCGATCAGACTCGAAAACCTACGGGATCACACTCTCGTGGACTTCGCCTCCGGCAGCGAGGCCCGTGTCCAAACCGACCAAGCCTTCGCCGAATCACAGGTCCCACGCGGAAAAACGCTCGAAGCCAACTCGGTGGACCTGATCTGTTCACTGACCGCCAACGGCCTGGGTGTCGGTTTGCTCCCCCAGTCCATGAGCGCCCTACATCCCGAACTGGTCTGTATTCCGATCACCGATGCCCCGCATCGGATCGTCCACGCAATTACCGAACCCACCCATTCGTCGGCGCTGGCCCGTGAATTCGTCGAACTACTCGCGGCGCAGTTCGCTACTTGAGCAGTTTCGACATTCGCCTGTCCGCCAACGGCTTACCGCCTGTCTGGCACGTCGCACAGTATTGAAAAGAACGCTCCGCGAACGACACCTCGCGTACGACGTCACCGCACACCGGACAGGGAAGTCCGGTGCGAGCATGTACTCGCATCCCCGAGCGTTTCTCACCTTTGAGCCGCGCCGCGTCCTGACCTTCCGAACGCTCGATCGCGTCGGCCAGCGTGGACCGCATCACGGCATACAGCGTCGAAATCTGCTCCGGCGTCAGCCGCGACGAGGTCGCGAATGGCGATAGTTTCGCGGTGTGGAGGATCTCGTCCGAGTAGGCGTTCCCGATGCCGGCGATCAACGACTGATCGACTATCGAGTTCTTGATCCGCGCCGACGTCCCGCCCAGAATCTCTGCGAACTCAGCTTCTGTCACAGCCATCGCGTCCGGCCCCAACCGGGCGATGCCCGGAACCTCCTGCGGATCGTTCACCACCCACACGGCGAGGCGCTTCTTGGTGCCGGCTTCGGTGAGATCGAACGCCGGCGTCAACCCTTCAGGTGTGAAGAAATGAACGCGCAGCGCCAACGGCCCCTTCCCCGGCTTCGGCGGCGTTGGCGACGGATTATCGAGCCACCGCATCCAACCGGCACGGGAGAGATGCGTGACCAACCACAACCCGTCGCAATCCAGAGCCAGATGCTTCCCGAAGCGGGCGGCGCCCGTGACGTCACGCCCTTGCAAAGCCGTGATCGGCGGATCGAAGGTCTTGAGCACACTCAATGCAGCGATATCGACGCGTCCCACTACTGCGCCGACCGCGTGCTGACGAAGGAACCCTGCCAGCGCTTCCACCTCGGGTAGTTCAGGCATGGCATCAGACTAACGCCGACCACGGACACTCACCGTGTGCTCAGTCCGTTTCGGTCAGCAGAACCACCGAGTGTCCACCGCGCGCCTTCGCTGCGTACATCGCGCGATCTGCACGTCGCAGCAAAGTGGGATAGGCGATGAGTGCATCGTCCGGCGATTCGAAAGGACCTGCGACCTTCGCGATTCCGACGCTCAGGGCGACCTCGGAATGGTCGGGAGCAGCGACCGTTGATCGCTGAAGTTCTTGTTCGAGTCGATCGACCGAGCGTTGATCGCCCGAATCGACGATGATGAACTCGTCGCCGCCGATCCGTGCGATCAAGGCCGCCGGGCCGGCGCATTCGACCAGTCTCGATCCGACCTTCTCGATCACAGCGTCCCCGACTGTGTGCCCGTACTCGTCGTTGATGGTCTTGAATCGATCGATGTCGACAGCGGCGACAACGACAAGCGCCGAATTCGCGTACGACCGCTCCAGTAACAGTCGCACCTCGTCGGCCAGTCCCCTCCGGTTGAGAAGTCCGGTCAGTGGGTCCAACTGCGAATTCAACGCATCGGTGCCGAGAATGGAGAAGATGAACTGACAGGCAAAGGGGATCACGTAGATCGCCGCGCCGACGAGAACTGTCAAAGCGACCAGAACCGGAACATCCGAATAGTTCTCGACAACGGAAATGCGCGTCACAATGCCGATGACTACGACGAATACCCACAACATGTGCAGGCTCTGTATTCGAGCATTGTGGAAGAACGCGATGTATCCGCCGATCACCGAGAACATCACGGCATGTGCCAGTGCCGCAAGTGGATTGGAATACAACAGCATTGCGGCCGCTATTCCCACTTCCGAATAGAGCACAAAGGCGTATGACCAGGAACGGGAGAGGTTGCGCCTCGTCGAGAGGGCGACAGCCATCATCACGGTTATGACGATGATGACTGCGTTCGCGGTGCGCGCGTGCGGAGTGGTCGGTCCCTGTGGACTGAAGCGAGTCAAGAACATGATCACGGTGACCAGCACCAACGAGCAGACGACAAGAAACCGCGAGGCGACGGTCAACCCTTTGTCCGCGAGATAGCGATTGAAGGTGTCGAATTGGTCCGGACGCCGATACCAATCGACAAGTTGAGAAGAGATCAGCCGGAATGCGGGACCCGAGAGCGGCCGTTGAGACGCGACGGCGTCCGAACGCTCCACACTCTCGGCAGATTCCATAAGGTCAGGGTAATCCAGTCAACTCCCCGCAATCAGACAATTCTCACTCTTTGCCGTCCCACATCACAACCCGATCGCCGCCGGCGGCCTTCGCGCGGTACATCGAGGCGTCTGCTACTCGAAACAGTTCCGTCAACTCCTCGTCGGAAATGATCGAAGACCATTCGGCAGAGGTGATCGCGACTCCGACGCTGGTCGTCACCGCCGGATCACGATCGTCGATTCGCAAGTGCCTTCGCAGATTGTCCTCGAATGCGGGCGCTGCACCGACGTCGATCGTGTCCACCAAGACGAACTCGTCCCCACCGAATCTGGCGAAGAGCGCCTTCTCACCGCCGCACCACCGCAGTCGATCAGCAATCTGACGAAGTACGAGATCGCCTTCTTCGTGCCCCCGCGAGTCGTTGACGCTCTTGAACGAATCGACATCGACGATCGCGACGACATACGACGACTTGCTCGACGCATGCCCCGTTGCCCCCATTTCGACAACAGCTCGCTGCAGCCCGCGCCGATTCAGAAGGCCGGTCAACGGATCCACATCCGAACTGTCCGCGTCGGAGCCGAGAAGTGAGAGGACGAACTGGCAGGCGAACGGGATGACCACGATCCCGGTGGCGATGATCAGACACAGTGCGGTGGCCAACGCAGGATCCGCGTAGACCGCGACCTTTCGGCCGACCACTGCCAGAACCACGATGGACAGGGCGATGTGAATCGCCTGGAGTCTCGCGTTGTGAAAATACGCGATGTAACCACCGATCAGTATCAAGAGCACGCACTGGATCAACCCGATGAAGGGGTCGTCGTTCAAGAACACACCGACAAATACGCCGACCTCGCAGTAGGCGACAAAAAAGTACGACCACCGACGCGTGATTTCGGGCAGAAGGCAGAAGAGCACGATCACCGCGACCGTGACTCCGATGATGACGGCGTTGACGACGCTGGTGACGTGGTTGTGCACGCCCGCGTCGCTGAAGCGCAGCAGAGTCATCGCAACGATGACCGTCGTCAGGGAACCGATGACCAGCAATCGGACGGCTAGCTCCAGGCCCTTCGTGGCGAGGTATCGATTGAAACTGTCGAACTGATCAGGACGCCGATACCACTGAACGAGAAGGTCGAAAGCCGACTTCACAGCTGATTTTTCACGGCCACGCGGAGCGGGCAGAATCGACTGCAGTCGGTCCTGCCCGAACGATGTCATGCGCAGATCATAGGTGCGCAGACCGTCGTTCGGGATCAAGAGCGCAGGATCGAGGCCGCAAATCCGCGGTCGGTGTCAGCGCCGAACGAGGTACGTGTCCATGATCCAACCGTGCTTCTCGCGCAGCTCCGCCCGGCGCGCGACGATCCGATCTTCGACGTCGCGCAGGTTGCCGGAAATCAACTCCTCGTCCGCGGTTCCGAGGTATGCCCCCCACCAGATTTCGGCATGGTCTTCGGCCACCTGAGTGAAGGTGCAATGCGCGTCGAGCATGACGACGGCGTTGTCCACGCCGTCGGGTAATCCCTCGGCCAGTTTGCGGCCGGTCGTGATGTGGATGGGTTCGCCGATTCGGTTGAGGACGATCCGGTGCTGTGCAGCCAACGACTGCACGCTGGTGATTCCCGGGATGACGGAGTAGTCGAACGTCACTCTCCCGCGAGCGAGCACGCGCTCGACGATCCGCAGAGTGCTGTCGTAGAGGGAGGGATCACCCCAGACGAGAATCGCTCCGACGCCAGGTTCGGCCGCGAATTCCGCTTCGAATTTCGCGGCCCGACGCTCGTGCCAGTCCTCGACAACCCCCTCGTAATCGGTCGGGGTTCGGTCCCGCGGCGGGTCCGTGATCTCGACCACCTTGTAGTCGAGGTGAACGTGCTCGTCGAGGATGCCGGTTCGCAAGTCGACCAGAGCCTGCTTCTCGTCACCCTTTCCGATGATGAAGAACGTATCGGCCCTGTTCATGGCCTTGATCGCCTGAACCGTCACCTGGTCGGGATCACCCGCACCGATACCGATCACCAAGAGTTCGCGCATGTGCCGAGGCTATATTGCCGTGCGCCTTTATTAACCGCGGGAGGTTAATAAAGGCGCACGGCAAGGCAGGCCCTAGACTGATTCCCGTGACTGTCTCCACTGCTTACGAAGACCTCCTCCGGCTCGTCATGGAGACGGGTACCGCCAAATCCGATCGAACCGGAACCGGCACCCGCAGCATCTTCGGTCACCAGATGCGTTTCGATCTTGCCGACGGCTTTCCGCTCGTCACCACCAAGAAGGTCCACCTCAAGTCGATCGTCAACGAGCTCCTGTGGTTCCTGCGCGGCGACTCCAACGTGGCGTGGCTGCACGAGCACGGCGTCTCCATCTGGGACGAGTGGGCCGACGAGAACGGCGAACTCGGCCCCGTCTACGGCGTCCAGTGGCGTAGCTGGCCCACCCCTTCGGGCGAGCACATCGACCAGATCACGCAGACCGTCGAGACCCTGCGCTCCAACCCCGATTCGCGGCGAATCATCGTCTCGGCGTGGAACGTCGCCGACATTCCGCAGATGGCGCTGGCTCCATGCCACGCGTTCTTCCAGTTCTACGTCGCCGACGGCAAGCTCTCCTGCCAGCTGTACCAGCGCAGCGCCGACATGTTCCTCGGCGTTCCGTTCAACATCGCCAGCTACGCGCTGCTCACCCACATGATGGCCCAGCAGGCCGGACTCGATGTCGGCGAGTTCGTCTGGACCGGCGGTGACTGCCACATCTACGACAACCACGTCGACCAGGTCACCGAGCAGCTCGGTCGCGAGCCCCTTCCGTTGCCGACCTTGAAGCTGAACAAACGCGACTCCATTTTCGACTACACCTTCGAGGACGTCGAGATCGTCGATTATCAGCACCACCCCGCGATCAAAGCGCCGGTAGCGGTCTGACGATGACCGATCGCACAGTCACCCTCATCTGGGCGCAGGCCCACGACGGCGTCATCGGCGTCGACAACACGATCCCGTGGCGCGTGTCCGAGGACATGGCTTACTTCAAACGCGTCACCATGGGACATCCGGTGATCATGGGACGGCGCACCTGGGACTCCATTCCGCTGAAGTTCCGGCCGTTCAGCGGGCGTCGGAACATCGTCGTCACGCGCGATCCGCAATGGCAAGCCGAAGGCGCCGAGGTAGTCCACAGACTGGACGACGCCTTGGCGTTGCCGGACGGTGACGTATTTGTCGTCGGAGGCGGGCAAATTTATTCGGCTGCACTGCCATTCGCGACGCATCTCCTGGTGACCGAGGTCGACCTCGACATCGCCGGTGATGCCTTTGCTCCCGAGATCGGCCCCGAATGGAACCTGAAGTCCGACGAGCCCTGGCAGACCTCGGAGAAGAGCGGGCTGCGCTTCCGCTGGCTGGAATACACGCGCTGACCGACTTCCGCCGATAACGAGGCACCTCGCGAGTGAGTCGGTCATACTCCAAGAACGACATTCACCGCTTCCGAGAGGTCTTCGATGGACAAGAAGTCACTGACCGCTCTCGCTCGCCAACAGTTGAAACTGGCGGGCTCGGCGACCAGCGGTCGCAGTTCACAAACCGTCTACGGCGGCCACCAGCGCAGCCTGCGACAGACGGTGATCGCGCTGAGCGCCGGCAAGAGCCTCGCCGAACACGACAGTCCGGGCGAAGCCACACTGTTGGTCCTGAGCGGGAAGCTGAATCTTGTGTGTGGGAGCGACCAGTGGAAAGGATCCACCGGTGATTTCCTCACCGTGCCGGCCGACCGCCACAGCGTCGAAGCGCTCGAAGACGTTGCATTTCTGCTCACCGTCGCCATGAAGGGTTGAAGTCGGTACCGTCTTCCGGGTGAGCGAAACCGTGATCGAAGTGTCCATCGTCGCAGCCCCGTCCGTTCTGTGGCCCGCCCTGCGCGACCCGTCGCTGATTCGTCGTTGGTTCGGCTGGGAGTACGACGGTCTCGACGACGAAATCACCCAGATCTACTCCACCGCTGAGGCCGATCCCGAAGCACTGACGCTGAAACTCGGAAACGGTGACCGCTTCTCACTTCTCGAACAAGACGGCAAGACGGTCGTCCGCATCGATCGGCCGGCCAAATCTGCCGACGACGACTGGTACGACGACATCACCGAGGGATGGACGACGTTCCTCCAGTTGCTCAGATTCGCAGTGGAGCACCACGGACTCGCTGAGCGAAGAACCATCTATCTCGACGGCCTGCTGCTCCCTGGCGAGAATGCGGCAACCGTCCTCGGGCTCACCGAAATCGGTTTGGAAGCGGGAAGTCGATACGCGGCGACAATCGCTCCCGGCGACTATTTCGAAGGCGTCGTCGACTACGTCACCGATCACCAATTCGGGTTGACAGTCGAAGATCTCGGTCCTGGTCTACTCTCTGTCGCGACCCAGTCGGTGACTCCGCAGCGGCCAGACGGAGGCATGTCCATCCTGCTGACCACCTACGACCTGAGCGATGACGAGTTCGACGAAATCAAGCATCACTGGTCGTCGTGGTGGGAAGGTCGCCGTCAGGAGGGCTGACGTTCCGCGAGGCGATATGCTTCGACCATGGTCGAAGCATCGGGTCACAGTCCGGCACGCACGTTCGGCGAGTTGCTCGACCGCCTGGGCGATTCCAATGCAGACATACCGACACTCCACCGTCTACTCGAGGCGGTCCTGGTGGTCGGTTCAGGTCTGGATCTCGACCTGACTCTCCAACGGATCATCACCTCTGCGACAACGGTTCTGGATTGCCGCTACGGCGCCCTGGGGGTTGCGGCGCCGGGGGGCGGACTCTCGGAATTCGTGTACGAGGGAATCTCCGGGTCCCAACGCGCGACCATGGGACATTTCCCCGAAGGTCATGGCGTTCTGGGTGTTCTGATGAATCACCCGCAGACTTTGCGTGTGGCGCATCTCGGCGACCATCCCGAATCGGTGGGATTCCCCGCAAATCATCCGCCGATGGAGAGTTTCCTCGGGGCGCCGATCATGATGCGAGGAAAGGTGTTCGGAAGCATCTACCTGACTGAGAAGCGCGGAAAAGCCGAGTTCACCCAAGAAGACGAGGTCATTCTCGAGGCCCTCGCCATCGCAGCCGGCATCGCTGTGGAAAATGCTCGACTGTTCGAGCAGTCACGAACTCGTGAAAGATGGCTCACCGCAACATCTGCCATTCGCTCGCGATTGCTGGCCGGTGACTCGCTCGAGGACGGCCTGCAACTTCTTGCCAGTCGCGTTCGGGACCTGACCGGCGTCGACGACGTGATCGTGGTGATCTGCGAGAACGGATACGCACAGGTTCACGCTGCAGCCAGCGCCAGAACCACGTCACGTGGAGTCAGAATTCCAGCGACGACCTATCCGTTCGACGTGGTGCGGAGCACTCGAAAGCTACAGGTACTCACCACTTTAGGTGCACTCACCGAACTGGTGCCGTCGGCCGGAAGTGCGGTCGTGGCACCGATGTGCGTCGCCTCGGGTGTAGTCGGCGCGGTCATCGTGGCGTCGAACTCGACCAACACGCACTGGGATCACGACGAACTGACCCGAATCGAGTCGATGGCCGAACTCGGCTCCGTTGCAATCGAGTTCGACGAGAAACAAAAGGCGCAACGCCTGTTATCGGTTCTCGCGGACCGCGACCGCATCGCACGAGATCTGCACGACAACGTCATCCAGCGACTGTTCGCGAGCGGAATGAGCCTGCAGAGCACGCTTCCAGACGAGACCCTCCCGGAGTCGGCGCGCGCGATTGTCAAACGATCCCTCGAACAGCTCGACAAGACAGTCCGCGAGATTCGGACAACCATCTTCGATCTGCAGACTCCCACAGCCACCGATTCGTCGAGCCTGCGCCGACGCCTCCTCGATGTCATCGGCGACGCCACCGCACAGTCCGCCGTGACCCCCAGCGTCCAATTCTCCGGCGCCATCGACACTCTGGTGAATCCCGGGATCCACCAGCACGCCGAAGCTGTGCTGCGTGAGGGGCTGAGCAACGTCCTTCGGCATGCACACGCACACCACATCACCATCGCAGTCACCGCGGACGTCGAATTTGCGATCACGATCGAAGACGACGGCGTCGGACTCCCCTCCGACTTCCACAAGAGTGGACTTCACAATCTCGAGCGCCGTGCCGAACATTGCGGCGGTACGTGCACGATCGTCAACCACGATCCGAGCGGTGCACGCCTGCTCTGGCGAGTACCGCTCGGGCGCACCAACTCGAATCGACCGAAGTCCGGTCGGTAGACCTATCGACTGCCGCTGCGGATTTCGGTGGCCAGCACCGCAGCCTGAGTACGACGCTGCATGCCCAGCTTCGAGAGCAGACGCGTCACGTAGTTCTTGACTGTCTTCTCCGCGAGGAACAATCGCGCGCCGATCTCCCGGTTGGTGAGTCCCTCTCCGATGAGGTCGAAGACTGCTCGCTCCTGATCGGAAAGTTCGGCCAACGGATCAGCTGTGCGGTCGCTACGGATCCGCTGCATCAGCGCCTCCGTCGCCCGACTGTCGAGCAGTGAACCGCCGCGCCCGACTGTGCGGACCGCAGCGACCAGATCGGTTCCGAGAATCTGTTTGAGGACAAATCCCGAAGCGCCCGCCATGATCGCGTCGAGTAGTGCCTCGTCGTCCGCGTACGACGTGAGCATCAGGCAGCGCAGGTTGGGCAGCATCGAGCGCAGTTCGCGGCACAGTTCGACGCCGTTGCCGTCCGGCAGCCGTACGTCCAGAACCGCGACGTCGGCATTGGCTGCGGTACCGCAGCCAATGCTTCTCCCACGGATGCGGCCTCACCCACCACCACGAAGTCTTCGACCCCACCGAGTAGGTCGAACAATCCGCGTCTGACGATCTCGTGATCGTCGACCAGGAATATCCGCGTTGTCATCGAACCCCTCCAAAAGACATCTCACGTCGAACGGTACCGGAGACGGTGGACTCAAAAGTCATTGAATGCATTCTCTTCACTTGTTGACGTGCCGGACGATGAGAACCGGGCAATCCGCAGTATGGAGCAGTGCCCGACTGGTCGATCCGAGGAGCATTCCCGCGAATCCGCCGCGCCCGCGACTGCCGACGACGATCAATTGCGCCGTCTCCGCGTATTCGCTCAGCACTCGGACCGGACGGTCACGCGCGACGACTCTCTCGACGACGACGTCCGGGTAGCGCTCGGTGAAACCAGCCAATTGCTCGGCAAGAACAACTTCCTCACCTGTCTGGATGCTGCTCCACAGTGGATCGTCGGGGGTGGCGCCGAGGGAGGGCTGCACGCTCACATCGCTCCACACGTTGACGGCGATCAATGTTGCACCCCGAGCGGATGCCTGTTCGAAAGCATGCTCGACTGCCTCGATGCTGCTTTCGGATCCATCGACGCCGACGACGACAGGACCTTCGGTCGGCGGTCGACCATCAAGCGTCCGGCCCCGGACTACCGCCACCGGAGATTCGCCGTGCGAGACGACCGACACCGTCGCGGAACCGACGACCAATCCGGTGAATTCACCATGCCCGCGGGGCCCGAGCGCAATGATGTACGCGCCCTTGGACAATTCGATCAGGCGATCGGAGACGCTGCCGTCGAGTAGTTCGGTGACGATCTGGAGGTCGTCGTCGATGCTTTGGCGCGCGAGGATCTGCGCGCTGTCCAGACGAGCGGTGGCAGTGCGGCGAAGTTCGTCCTTGAAGCTCTCGGCGAGGTACGGCTCGGAGTAGTAGAAAGCGGGGATGTGCACCACCGTCGCGATATGCAGCGGACGACCGAGCGCCACCGCCGTTCGAGCGGCCCAGACGACAGCCGACGACGCCGATTCCGAGCCGTCCACTGCCACGACTACGGGTTTGGTTGCACTCATGTTCGTCCCTCCACGATCGACCAGAGAATCTCTTCGCCCTCACACTATTGCCCAATGACGGCAAAAAGGATTCATCAGCCGACGCGAGTCCCGAATCGGACATTCCGAGTTCGGGTGGACTGCGGCAACGGCCCCGCCAACATCCCTTTCGGGCGTCAACGAGGCCACCGGTGCCGGATTCGCACGCAAATCCTGGCTACTCGATCCACGTTAGGCGAAGAACCCGACCGGTCAGAAGTGAAAAAAGTCCTGTCAACAAGCGCCCAAGATCGGGTTTCGTGCGCAAGAGATCCCGAATCACCCGATCTGCTGTGCGCCTTTATTAACCGCCGGCGGTTAATAAAGGCGCACAGCAGGGTCAGTCACAAATCTTGCGGAACTTCTCGATCAGCTGAACACGGCCGTTGCGATCGGCCGCCAACGGCGTGACGTTGAGCGTCGTGACGCCAGCTTCGGCGAAGGCTGCGACGCGTTCCTTGACGTAGCTCTCGGGACCGATCAACGACACGGCGCGAACCAGCTCGTCCGGGACCGCTGCTGCGGCCTCGTCCTTCTTGCCCGCGAGGTAGAGATCCTGAATCTTCTCGGCGGCCTCTTCGTAGCCGTATCGCACCGCGAGGTCGTTGTAGAAGTTCTTGCCCTTGGCGCCCATGCCGCCGATGTAGAGCGCAAGGCTCGGGCGTACCCAGTCGAGCATGTGGTCGACGTCGTCACCGATGGCCAGGGCCGGCGACGCGTACACCTGAAGCTCGCCGAGGCTCGGATCGCGCTTGGCCTTGCCCTTCGCAATCGGCTCGCCCCATACGCTTGCTGCCTTTTCCGGATGGAAGAAGATGGGTTCCCAGCCTTCGGCGATCTCAGCCGTCAGTTCGACGTTCTTGGGTCCGAGCGAAGCGATCAGGATCGGGATGCGCTCACGCACAGGATGATTGATCAGCTTGAGCGGCTTGCCCAGTCCGGTGCCCTTCTCGGCGGGGAGCGGAACCTGGTAGTACTTGCCCTGGTATTCGACCTTCTCGCGGCGCCACACCTGACGGCAGATCTCGACGACCTCACGCGTGCGTCCCAACGGAGCGTCGTACTTGACGCCGTGGAATCCCTCGATCACCTGCGGTCCGGAAGCACCCAGGCCCATAACGAAGCGACCGTTGGAGACGAAGTCCAGGCCCGCTGCCGTCATGGCGGTCAACGAGGGCGTACGGGTGTAGATCTGGAAGATTCCCGAAGCGAGTTCGATGGTCGACGTCTTGGCCGCCAGGTAACCGAGCTGGCTGACCGCGTCGAAGGAATACGCTTCCGGAACGAAGGCGATGTCCAGGCCCGCCTTCTCCAGGTCACCGACCTCTTCGACGGTTTCGGCGAACCCGCCGCTGTAGTTCAAACCCATACCGATACGCACGTTGTAACCCCAATCCAGACGATTGCCGCCGTGTGCGACGCGCACACAGCCTTGGTACTCCCATCGAACACCTAACTCACATCGAACACTACGGAACATGAGTCCGCATTCATGTGACTACCCCGTTCGTATTCGATGACCGAAACGAACGGGGTAGCGGGAGAACTTGGAGAGGTCAGGATTCTTCGGGGCGAACCACCATGACGGGGCACTTGGCCGAAGCGATCAGAGTATTGCTGGTCGAGCCGAGGAGCATGCCACGGAATCCACCACGGCCACGGCTGCCGACTACAACAAGCTGCGCTTTTGCCGACCAGTCGAGCAGCCGTCCTCGTGGGTTGTCGAGGTATACCTCGCGCCGGACCTTCACGTCCGGGTACTGCTCGGACCAACCGGCCAAGCTCTCGCTGAGTACTGCGTGCTCTTCCTCTTCAAGAGACTGCGGGGCAAGCGCAGCTGCCCTCGGGTCTTCGAATGCCGCGCTGCCGAGGTCACTCCACACGTGCAGCGCCACCAACTCGGCGCCGCGGAACGCTGCTTCCTCGAATGCCGCGCCCACTGCTTGCGCGCTGAGCGCACTGCCGTCGACGCCGACCACGACGGGTCCCTCCGAAGGCACTGCGCCGTCGCGGTCCCGCACGACGATGACCGGGCACTTGCCGTGACTGGCAACACCGACCGCTGTATTACCGAGAACTGCCGTCGCCGCCTTGCCCGAAGCGGACGCTCCGACAACGACCCGCCTGGCCTGCGCCGAACTCTCGATCAACCACTGAGTTGCGCTGCCGATGGCGATTTCGGTGTGAACTTCGAGTTTCGGATCGATCTCACGGGCGAATTGTTCCGCCTCTGCCAAGATCGCTTTTCCCGCCTCTTCGACCCATTCGTACACCCCACCCGCGTCGACGTACGGTCCGCCGAAACCGTAAGGCGCGAAGTCGAGAGCATGGATGATGTCGAGTCGCAATTCGCGCTGGGCGGCGATTTTCGCGGCCTCGCGGAGCGCAGTGGACGCAGTGTCCGAACCCTCGACTCCGACAACAACACTGTTATGTTCGCGTGAACTCATGTGCCCACCTTCCTGAAGAAGTAACCGAGCCACTTTCACTCTAACCATCCCACTTGTCCGGCTTTTTTGGGGTCGCCCCCTCTTCATTTCGGGGACTTAGGTCCCCGAAACTGTTGACGGATAGGAGAATTAGCAGAGCAATCAGGACCAGGTGTGAACGGGATCTCCCGCCCGCATGTTCTCGACGTAACCGCGGAGCATTCCGGTGAGCGCAGTCGAGCGGTCCGCGCCCGAGGCCTCCGCGCGCGCCACGTGCTCTCGTTGCCAGGCGGCACCGGTCTGCCGATTCAGGCACCGCCCCTCGATGACGCCGAGATACCGATCGCGGGCCGCGGCGGACAATCCGAAGTCCGCCAAACCCTCGTCCGCCAACGGCAGCAGCCTTCGCAGGACCAACTCGTCGGCACCGACCCAACCGATCTCCGGCCAGTACAAAGTTGCGTCGAGTCCGTACTTGGCGCCGATGTGCAGGTTCTCTTCTGCCGCATGGAACGACATGTGCGACCACAGTGGCCGCTCCGCGTTCACCAGCGCCCGAACTGTGCCGTAATAGAAGGCCGCATTGGCCATGATGTCGACGACAGTCGGTCCGGCCGGCAGCACTCGATTCTCGATGCGCAAGTGCGGCTTGCCATCCGAGCAGTCGTACACCGGACGATTCCAGCGATAGACCGTGCCGTTGTGCATCTGAAGCTCGCTCAACTCCGGAACTCCGCCCGCCGCGAGCACTTCCAGTGGATCGGTGTCCGACACGTCAGGCAGCAGGGCCGGGAAGTACCGCGAGTTCTCTTCGAACAAGTCGAGCACCGAGTGGATCCACCGCTCACCGAACCACACCCGCGGCCGCACACCTTGGTTCTTCAGCTCGAAAGTTCTTGTGTCCGTGGCCTGCTCGAAGATCGGGATGCGCGATTCGTGCCAGAGCGCCTTGCCTGCCAGGAAAGGAGAATTGGCCGCCAACGCCACCTGTATGCCGGCCAGACACTGCGCGGCATTCCAATGCGCGGCAAACTCTTCCGGCGCAACGCGGAGATGCAACTGCATGGACGTACATGCCGCCTCCGGGACTACCGAATTGGTATCGGCCCGAAGAATTTCCACGTCGCTGCCAGGTAGCGCGACACCTTCGACGTCGAGTTCGATGTCCTCGCCTCGAGCGGTGAAAATTTGCTCGTTGAGCAATTCATAGCGCGGGTTCGCGGTGATCCACTCTCGATCGAGATGCTCGAGTTGCAGAGTCGGCAGCATCCCGATCATCACCATCTCAGCGTCGTGCGCATGGATTCGCGCGTCTGCGACGTCGAGGGAGGCGCGCAGTTTCTTTTCCAATTCGAAAGTTGCATCACCGGTGAGTGGGCCGGGTTCAACGTTCATCTCGACGTTGAACTGTCCGAGCTCGGTTTGGAAAACCGCAGCGTCGTCGATGGATTCGAGCACTTCACGGTTGGACATCGCAGGAGCCATGTCCCCGTTCACCAGGTTGAATTCGATCTCCATGCCCAGCAGCGGCGCCGGCTTGTCGACGGCGTCTCGGAAGTCACCACCGTCGAGCATCTGCTTCATGGCGTCGACGCAAGACCGCACTTTCTTGCGAAAGAGCCTACGGTCCGCCCGCGTGAATTCTCGCGCCGTGACTTCTGCACCCATCGCGCATTCCCCCTTCGACGATCAACGTCACTGAAGGCTATCCGGCCGGTGTCACCGACAAACGAGAACTGCGGTGGCACCAGGAAGAATTTCCCGACGCCACCGCAGTTCTCCGAAAGTTTCTCTTTACGAGTTGTCTACCCAGGTGACAGCCACGCCGCGAGCCTGCAGCCACGCTGCGGGATCGACCTTTGCGCCGTTCTCGGCAACCTCGAAGTGCAGGTGCGGGCCGGTGGACTGTCCACGGTTACCCACTGTGGCGATCTGCTGGCCAGCATTGACGCGCTGGCCGACGTTGACCTGGTAGTCGTTGACATGGCCGTACGTGGTGACCGTGCCGTCGTCGTGCTGCACGCGAACCCAGAGGCCGAAACCTGACGCCGGGCCGGCGTCGATGACCTGGCCGTCTGCTGCAGCCAGAATCGGCGTACCGATCGGAGCCGCGATGTCGAGGCCGCCGTGGTGTGCTCCCCAGCGCGAACCGAAGGTGGAGGTCAGCGTTCCGGACACCGGCTGCACGGTGCGAGCGGAGGTGCCGGGGTTGATCCCCGCGAGGAACTGCTGTGCCTGCGTGTTGAGATCGGCAGCAAAATCGGGAAGCTCGGGAATGTCGAGAGCGGGAAGTGCCGCCAATTCAGCCGGAACGACAACGCCCTCGGGGAGCAGACCCTGCGGGATTTCGATGCCGGCGATGGTCTGAGTTGCCGGCGCCGCAGCAGCGGTTCCTGCACCCATCTGGCCTGCACCGACGAGGAGTGCACCGGTAGCCGCAGCTACGACACCCGCCTTGACACCGGCACCAGGGCCAGCCGACGGGGTGCGGTGGCGGCCGCTTGCTGCCTCGGGATCGATCTCGAAGACAACATCGTCATTGCCCGTGCGGTGGTGGTTTCCCACAGTGTGTACTCCGTCAGTCGTCGGCGTGCAGCGTCCTTCTGATGAAGCCCGCTCCTCTGTCTGCCGAAGAATGTAACAGTTTGATCAAGGCGGCCGCCACCGTTACCCGATCTTGACCAAAACTATTTCTCGCCGTTCTGTCGGCTGGCGTCCAGTTCTGACTTGAATGCGTCGTATCGTGCCCGGTGAGCGGGTCGGCGACGAATGATCGCCCACGCGATACCCAGAACCACGAACCAGATCGGTGTGACGACAAGTGCCTGCAGGGTGTCGTCCTTGGTTGTCAGCGCCCAGAGGATGAAGACGAAGAACGCGAGCACGACCCAGCACATCACGATGCCGCCGGGCATCTTGAACTTCGACGCCTCGTGCAGGTGCGGACGACGCTTCCGGTACACCATGTAACTCGCCAGGATGATCGTCCACACGAACATGAACAGCAGCGCCGAGATGGTCGTGACGACGGTGAAGGCCTCGATCACGGAATCGCCCGAGAACAGCAGGATCAGCGACGCCAGCAAGAAGATGCAGGAGAACATCAGGGCGTTCGCGGGGACCTTGCGCGAGTTCAGCTTGCCGAGTGCCCGCGGTGCGTCGCCCTCCTGTGCAAGGCCGAACACCATGCGCGAGGTGGAGTAGATACCCGAGTTGGCCGAAGACGCAGCGGAGGTCAGCACGACGAAGTTGATGACAGATGCAGCGATGCCGAGGCCGGCGAGTGTGAACATGGCGACGAACGGACTCTTGTCTGCGCTGATTTCGCGCCACGGAGTCACCGCGATGATCACGGTCAGTGCAACGACGTAGAACAGCAGGACACGAATGGGGATGGAGTTGATGGCCTTCGGCAGGTTCTTCTCCGGGTCCTTCGCCTCGGCGGCGGTGGTGCCGACCAGTTCGATGCCCACGAAGGCGAACACGGCGATCTGGAAGCCGGCCACGAAGCCCATGAATCCGGTCGGGAACATGCCGCCGTCGTTCCAGAGGTTGTCGATACCCGAGGTGGCACCGTTCGGCGCCGTGAACCCGGAGACGACCATGACGATGCCGACGATGATCAGGCTGACGATGGCGACGATCTTGATCAGCGCGAACCAGAACTCGGTTTCACCGAAGGCGCGAACGGTCGGGAGATTGAGGAGCAGCAGCGCCGCGATCGTCAGCAAAGCAGGTATCCATGCCGCGAGACCTGGCCACCAGTATTTGAAGTATCCGGAAATCGCGATGACGTCCGCGATGCCGGTGACAATCCAGCAGAACCAGTAGGTCCAGCCGGTGAAGAATCCCGCCCAAGGGCCCAGCAGATCCGCGGCGAAGTCGGAGAACGACTTGTACGCCATGTTCGAGAGCAGCAACTCCCCCATCGCCCGCATGACGAAGAAGAGCATGAAGCCGATGATCATGTACACGAAGATCACGGAAGGCCCGGCAAGCGAGATCGTCTTGCCCGATCCCATGAACAGTCCGGTGCCGATGGCACCACCAATGGCGATCAGCTGGATATGCCGGTTGGACAGCTGACGTGAGAGGTGGGGGTCTTCGCCGGACGGCTTCGTCAGGTCTGGTGTATTCGCGTGGTCGGACACGGAGGATCCCCCTCGTCATACGGTTCATCCGGGGCATCGAAATCGTGCCCGTCGGGGGAACCTCGGAAAATGTGCTCTCTCAAAGTACGCGTGCACTGGCTCACATCAAGCATCGGAAAGCGGACGCCGATAACCTGTCGAGGTGAACACTGACAGCACGGCCCATCAAGACGGACATATCGCCGCGACGCTGTTCGATTTCTCCGGAACCCTCTTCCGTTTGGAGGAGAGCGACGATTGGACCGAGCACCTCGTCGATCATCAAGGCGATCCGCTCGACGTGCACGCTCAAGCCGAGTTGATGCGTCGGATGACCGCGCCGGTGGGCAGAACCGTCGAGATGGACGAAGCCGGGATCTACGCGTGGGAGAACCGCGACCGGGATCCGAAGTTGCATCGTCAGGCGTACCTCGACGTGTTGAGCAAGTCCGGAGTGCCCGATCCGGTTCGGGCCGAAGCCTTCTACGCGCTGCTGGTCGATCCGGACCAGTGGTCGCCGTACCCGGATACCGGTGAGGTCCTTAAGTCATTGTCGGAGAAGGGCGTACGCACTGCCGTCTTGAGCAACATCGCCTTCGACATCCGTCCGGCGTTCGTCGACCGCGGCTGGGACGTCTGGGTCGACGAGTTCGTCCTGTCGTTCGAGGTGGGTGCAGTCAAACCGGAACCCGCGATCTTCGAATACGCCCTGGCACAGCTGGATGTGGATGCGGCGCAGACCCTGATGATCGGAGACAGTGATGTCGCCGACGGCGCGGCCCGAGACGTCGGTTGCCAGTTCGCACTCGTCGATCCCCTGCCGACGACCGAACGCCCACACGCGCTACTCGACGCAGTGCGGAAGTTCGGGCTTCTGTAGGGAGCGCTCAGACGCCTTCGGTGAGTTCGCGCAACGACGCGTAGCGCTCGCGCACGTGGGGAGCTGGTTCGGCGTCGAATCGTCGCTCTTCCGGTTTCGGCCACACCGGCGGCCGCGTGTCCCCGGACAGTGCCCATGCTGCTTGCCTGCATGCCCCTTCGGCGACGTACTCACCCGGAGCAGGGATTACGACCGGCACTCCGAGAATTGCCGGCGCAATCTCACAGAGAGCGCGAGACTTCGCTCCGCCTCCGACGAGGAGAACTCGCTTCACCTCGACGCCCTGACGAACCAGATCGTCGACGCCGTCGGCCAAGCCGCACAGGAGCCCTTCGACTGCGGCGCGCGCGAAATGCGCCGGCGTCGAGTTCTGCAGCCGGAAACCGTGCATCGCTCCCGTGGCGTCGGGGCGGTTGGGCGTCCGCTCGCCCTCGAAGTACGGAATCATGACCAGCCCGTCGTTTCCGAGGGGCGCGGTCAGCGCCAACCGGGACAGTTCGGCGTGATCGACACCGAGAATGGACGCTGTCGCATCAAGAATGCGCGCGCCGTTGAGAGTGCACACCAGCGGCAGGTGCAGGCCGGTTGCGTCCGCGAATCCTGCCACGTTTCCACTGGGATCGTGTGTGGGGGTGGCCGATACAGCCGACACGACGCCGGATGTTCCGATCGAGATGATCACGTCACCGGGGACTGCTCCCAAACCCAGTGCGGCTGCGGCATTGTCACCCGTACCCGGTCCGATGATTCCCCCGGAGCCAGTGCTTCCGATCTTTTCGTTCGGCGATGCAACTCGGGGAACATGGGGGGTGCGATCGCGAAATGCCAACGCCAGCAAGTCGGTACGGTATTCGCGCGTCGAGGCAGCGTAATAGCCGGTTCCACTTGCGTCGCCCGCGTCTGTGGCGAGCTCCTCGATTGAACCGGACCCGCCCAATTTCCAGGACAGCCAGTCATGCGGAAGACACACCGCGGCAGTGCGATCGGCGTTGCCTGGCTCGTGATCTGCGAGCCATCGAAGCTTGCTTGCCGTGACCGCGGCGACCGGAACTACGCCAACCGCGTCGGCCCACGCCTTCGATCCGCCGAGTTCTTCGACCAGATCCGTCGCAGCCTTCGCCGAACGAGTGTCGTTCCACAGCAGCGCCGGCCTGACGACCTCGCCGCCGCTGTCCAGACACACCATGCCGTGCTGTTGAGCTCCGACGGATACCGCTGCGACGTCGCCGAGCCCACCCGCCGCGGCGATTGCATTGTCCATCGCCTCGAGCCAGCCTGTCGGATCTATCTCGGTACCGACGGGATGGGCCGCCCGTCCTTCTCGTACCAGTTCTCCCGAATCGGCATCACGGACAATGACTTTGCACGACTGGGTAGACGAATCGATACCGGCTACGAGGGTCACACTGGCGTCCTTTCCGAAGGACCGTCAGCTCGCGTTGGCGACCGCGGGCATCCGGTTGCTGCGCTTACGCAGCGATCGCACATATTCTGCGCGCTCGGTCTCCGTCATTCCACCCCAGATGCCGTACGGCTCGTGGACGGAGAGTGCGTGTTCGCGGCACTGCTGGAGCACGGGGCACGTCGCGCAGACCTTCTTGGCGTTGCGTTCACGGTTCTCGCGAGCGTGTCCACGCTCGCCGTCCGGGTGGAAGTAGACCGCGGAATCGTGCCCACGGCACGCTCCCTGCAGCTGCCAGTCCCACACTTCGGCGGTCGGGTACGGCATCGGAAGGTGCTTGTGCATGATGGCGACCTCAATTCCTTACTCGGGTGAAACGGATTCGGGTGACTCTGGGCTGACGCCGGGTCGGGCTTATCGACGCCTGGCCGATTGGCCGAGTCGATGTGCACAGACCGTTGCGAGTTCGCCGGTGACCGGCGGAGTCAGCGCTACGACGCCGTCGTCGAGAATTGCCTGCAGCCTGCGGAAATACTCGTCCGGGGCGAGGCCGAAGGTTACAAAGATCTCTTCGTCAGGTCCACCGTCGAACTGCTGCCACTTACGTGCGAACTCGACGATCTCTTGTGTATCGGTGCGGCTCATCAGGTTCTCCCCTGTTTGTGCGCCCTGCTTCACAGAAACTGCGACTCGTCTCCTCGGACGCCCGTGGCAGTGAGTCAAGACACAGACTATGCCTACTTCTGCTTTTTCACAAGACCTACTTACGTCTTTTTGTGGACAAAGTATGCGAACTTTCGCACGCTGAAGTTACCGACGAGGAATGCTTGAATAGGACAATGACCCGACCGTCCACGACTCCGGCTACCGCGGGAGAGGTATTCACGCTGATACGCAGCGGTTCCGCGACCACGCGCAGCGAGATCGGGAAGCTCACCGGCCTGTCCAGGACGGCGGTATCGGCCAGGGTTGCAGCACTTCAATCGCTTGGTTTGATCGCCGATGACGACGAGGGCCCGTCGACGGGCGGCCGGCCGCCGTCCACTCTCACCTTCGCGAACTCGTCCGGCGTGGTTCTCGTCGTGGCAATCGGTCGATCGCGGGCACAACTTGCCGTCACCGACCTGGCGGGCACGATCCTCGCGGCAGAAGACATCGACAAGTCGGTCGGGGTCGGCCCCGACGAACTGATGCCCGAAATTGCCGAGCATCTTTCGTCACTACTGGCCCAGGTCCACCGCGCGTCTACCGAGGTCATCGGAATCGGACTGAGCATTCCCGGAACGGTCGACGTCGCCGCGGGAGCGAGCCTCGACTCTCCGATGATGGCCGGATGGGACGGCGTCGCTCTTGCCCCCTATCTGGCATCGGTGACCACGGCGCCACTGTTTGCCGACAACGATGCCAACGTGATGGCCCTGGCCGAATTGAGCGAACGACGCGAGAGCGCGCCCAACCTCCTGATGATCAAGGCGTCAACCGGCCTCGGCGCAGGAATCGTCATGGGCGGAATCCTCCAACGCGGTTCACTCGGAGCGTCCGGCGAGATCGGGCATACCAAAACCGCTGCAGCGCGGGGCATGAAGTGTCGCTGCGGCGACGTCGGCTGCGTCGAAACCGTCGCCAGCGGTTGGGCTCTCGTGCACGCCCTCCGAGATCAGGGTCGAAGCGTCGGGCACGTGCGTGACGTTGTCCGCCTCGCCCTGGACGGCGACAGCGAAGCCCGCCGGCTCATCAGAAGCAGCGGCCGACTTATCGGCGACGTCATTTCCGGCGCGGTCAACCTCCTCAATCCCGAGGTCCTGATCATCGGCGGCGACATGGCCGAGGCAGACGAGCTCTTCCTCGCCGGACTTCGGGAGTCCGTCTACGGCAACGCAACGGCGCTTGCCACCCGAAAGCTTCAGATCGCTTCGGTCAGCCACGGCGCACAATCCGGGATCCTCGGTTGTGCGGTTCTCGTCCTCGACCATCTGCTCAGCGCAAGGGAAATCGATCTGCGGATCGCCGCGTCGCTCCACACCTGAGCAACTGATTTCTCGCATGCTCTGAACCAGATAATCAGACCTTTCCGGCACCCCTTGTGTTGACGCTCACACTTCTGCATAATTCATTACCTACCGATCATTCGGTTGCCAATATCGACAATGAGATCGCGCAGGAACGCTCCGAGTCAGCCAAAAGCATGCACCGAGCACACCGGCAACGTCGCAGATCGAACAGCGTTTCACCCCTGTTCCGACTTCGCAGTTCACCGCGCCGGTGAACCACGTGACTGGCAGAAAGTAGCTCGATGACCACAACCAGAACTGGCACCAAGCCCGCCGCGAAGGAGTACGACCGCGCCGCGATGGCGTCGATGGTCGGCACCACCGTCGAGTGGTACGACTTCTTCATCTACGCCCAAGCCGCAGCCCTGATCTTTGCCGACCTGTTCTTCAAGCCGATGGGCTCGGCAGGCCAGATCGTCTCCTACGTCACGGTCGGCATCAGCTTTGTCTTCCGTCCTCTCGGCGCCATCGTGGCCGGATATCTCGGCGACAGACTCGGCCGTAAACGTGTCCTGGTCGCGACGTTGGCGATGATGGGGGCCGCGACCGTTCTCATCGGCGTGCTGCCGACGTATGCCTCGATCGGCATCTGGGCGCCGATCCTGTTGATCCTTCTCCGAATCGTGCAGGGATTCTCGACGGGCGGCGAATGGGGTGGGGCTGCTCTTCTTGCCGTCGAACACGCACCCACCAAGCGTCGAGGATTCTTCGGAGCGTTCGTCCAGATGGGCGTACCGCTCGGAATGTTGCTCGCCACCGGCGTTTTGGCACTGTGCACGTTTACCCTCACGGACGAACAGTTCACCACCTGGGGATGGCGAGTGCCGTTCCTGCTCAGCGTCGTGTTGATCGGCGTCGGCTTCTACATTCGAAGCAAGGTCAGCGAGTCACCCGTGTTCGCCGAACTCAAGGAACGCCGCACCGAGAGCAACACGCCTATCCGAACTCTGTTCAAGAAACACCCGAAGCAGGTCGTACTCGCGGCCCTCTCCTTCATCGGCACAAACGGCAACGGCTACATGGTGATCGGCGGATTCATCGTCGCGTACGCAACCAAGACCTACGGCCTGGGTAAGACCGAACTACTGATTGCCACGCTCGCAAGTGCAGTCACGTGGGGCGTTTTCACCATGATCGGCGCTTACTGGTCGGATCGGCGCGGCCGCACCACGGTGATGAACGTCGGCAACCTCGCAATGATCCTCTTCGCGGTGCCGTTCTTCCTCCTCATCGACACCGGCAATCTCGGCTGGATCTACGTGGCGATGATCCTGTTCTCGGTCGGACTCGGACTGTCGTACGGACCTCAACCGGCATTGTTCGCCGAACTGTTCCCAGCTTCGATCCGCTACAGCGGCGCGTCGATCTCTTACGCTGTCGGCACCATTTTCGGCGGCGCCTTTGCTCCCACCGTCGCCCAATGGCTCCTCGGCAAGACCGGTGGCACTCTTGCCATCTCGATCTATCTCGCCCTGTTGGCCGCAGTGTCGTTCGTCGCCACGATGCTCATCAAGGACCGGTCTGGACGAGATCTGATGGTGTAATCGACCTGAATGAGAACGCCCCACGGCGTCGCGATGCCGGAGTTTGTCAGCCGAACTTTCGAATGGCGAACTCCGGCAACGTCTTCGCAGTATTCGCGGAGCGTACGATCTTGTGGTTCTTGCCTCGCATCAGCGCCAGTTGGATCCGCGATTCGATCCAGAACGCACCGCGTGGCGATCGGTTCCAGGTCTTGTGCAGCAACGTCTTCGTCGCTGCGACGGCGTCCGGCGAGCGAGTCATGATCTGCGACAACAGTTCCTGTGCCGGTTTGATCGGATTGTCACTGACTCCGCTCACGAACCCCCACTCGAGAGCCTGATTTCCATCGAACAGTTCAGCAGTCATGGCGAGGCGTTTCACGACGTCCATCGCCGCGAGTTCGCGCATCGTGACCGTTCCGGTCATGTCGGGGATCAATCCCCACTTCGCCTCCATCACCGAGAACGTGCAATCAGGGGTGGTGAATCGAAAGTCTGCGGCGAGCGCCAATTGCAGTCCCCCGCCGAAGCAGTGGCCGTGAACGACCGCGATGACCGGCACGGGCAATTCGCGCCACACCCAGCACGCACGTTGAAAGAGGTTGGTCTTCTGACCGGGAAATTTCGCGAACGCCTTGGCCATCCGTCTCGGCTGCTTACCGGCAGAAGCGAAGTCCAATCCGGCCGAGAATGCGTCGCCCGCGCCTTGCAGAACCACGCCCCGGATCGAACGATCAGTTCTGATCGTTCGAGCCGCGTCCACCAGCGCGTCGAGCATGTCCAGATCGAGACCGTTGAGTTTCTCCGGCCGGTTCAGCGTCACGTACGCCACCGACTGCACTACCTCGACACGAACACGATCACTCACGGCAACTCCTTCGATTCGACATATCCCCGACGAACTTACCTGAGAGTAAGTTCGTCGGGGATTCGTCATACCATCTCGGCAAGAAGTTCCATCGTCACTTGCCCGGCCGGATCCGAATCAGTGGATGAAGGCACGGCAACGACGGTGTCCACACCCACCGCTCGATACGCCTCGAGTTGCTCGCGCGCATCGGCCGCGGTTCCCACGATTCCCACTGTCGCGACCATCGCGTCCGAGACCTGACTCAAGATCTCTCGAGGCGCGGTCCCGGCCCTGGCTTCCTCGATCACGGATGCAAACCCTGCTCGCACGAACATGTCCGAGTACCCGGGGGCAGCGAGATACGGCACAAGCCCACGTCTGAGCTGATCGATCGACATCTGAGTTGGGCCTTCGGTTGCCACGGCCGCCGGCGCCCAAACCGACACCTGGGGCATCGGCGTTCCCATTTCAGCCGCGATTTCCTTGCACCGTGCGATCAGGCGCCCCGCTTGCTCCGGGCTGACCAGATTGAGCACCAGTTCGTCGCCCAACTCCACCGCGGCGCGAAGGGCCTTGTCTCCGAAAGCTGCAACGATCAACCGCCCACCCGGCGGCTGAAGTCGCAGTCGGTATCCACTGGTCCGCATCACCGTTCCGGCGACTTCGCCCCGCTCGCCGTCCATCAGCGCTCGCACAGCGCAGGCTGACTCCGCGAGTGCACGTGCGGCCCCCGATCTGCTTCGCCCATGCCATTTTTCGACCACGACAGTGCTGGACGTGCCCAACGCTATCGACACGTGACGCCCGGTCAGGTCGGCTACCGACGCCGCCCCGATCGCGATCATCGCCGGATCACGAACCGTCACCGCGAGCGGACCGACCACCAACTCGGAGTGCTCGAAGCCGGCGCCGACTGACGTCGCCAGAGCAAAGGCGTCGTACGTCGCCATCTCCCCCACCCACACTCGGCCGAACCCCAGTTTGTCGGCGAGGCGTGCAGTAGTGGTCACCTCCCGCGGCGGACGGTCCTGCCACAAGCCCAGGGAGATATCGATCGTCGGCAGTCGGCTATTCGAAATCCCGCTATTCGAAATCCCGCTATTCGAAATCGGAGACAAGACCCATTCCCTTCAAGAGTGTCGGACGGTCGTAGTATTCGAGCCACTCTGTGACCAGCCCGTCTGCCATGCTGAGGATTCCGACAACAGGAACGACGCCGTGGGTCCCGTCGAAGTGGAAATCGTCCACTCGCTGTACAAAAACCCTGCCGTCGATCACGCCGAGCGACTCGATCTTCAGGGTGATCCGTTCACACTTGCTTGCCAGCAATGCAATTCGGCCCGCTACAGCCTCCTTGCCGACAAGCGGTTCCTGCATCACGCTGTGGAGCACACCGTCTTCGGCGAACAGGTCGACGACGCGTGCCCAGTCCATGACGTCCCACGCCTGGAACATCTCACGCGCCAACGCAAGCTTGTCACTGTCGTTCATCACACTCATGCCACACTCTTCTGTCGAAGCTCGCGCTTGAGGATCTTTCCGGTCGAATTGCGCGGCAGTTCTTTCCGAATCTCCAGCCGCTCGGGAAGTTTGTACGACGCGATGCGCTTGTCCTTCAGGAACGCAACCAGAGCATCGAGTTCGAGTTCCGTCTCGGGTCGAAGTGTCACCACTGCTGCGACGCGCTCACCGAGCACTTCGTCGGGGTCGCCGATGACGGCCACGTCCGCGACGGCCGGATGCTCGGCGATCAAACCCTCCAATTCGGCTGGAGCGATGTTCATTCCACCGCGGATCACCAGGTCCTTGCCTCGATCCAGGTAGCGTAGGAATTGTCCGTGATCACCGGCAATCTCGAAGATATCTCCGGTGCACAGGAATCCGCGCTCGTCGAACGGTGACGGCCGATCGCCGAGATAGCCGGCAAAGACTGTCGGTCCGCTGATTCGCAACTCACCCGGGTGTCCGACTTCGGTGATGTCCTCGCCGGTGACCACGTCGACCAAGCGAACGTCCATCCAGTCCGAGATCCTGGTGCTCCAGCGAAAGTTCTCGACACCGAAACGAGGGAAGTACCGTGCGCGGTCGTCCGGATCCGGCATGTCTGCAGGCGAGGAGAGCAGACTGATGCCTTCATTGGACCCGAAGAAGTTGATGACTCCGATTCCATATCGCTCCTGCCATCCCCGCACCATCGGAGGTTGCAGTGGCACCGAACCCGAACCGATCCGCGTCAAGCTCGACAGATCGACCGCCGCGAGCATCGACTCGTCGGCGAGCAGCATCCACAACAGAGCAGGCGGCGCTACCGTGTATGTCACCCGCTCGGCCTCGATCTGTCCGAGGAACACTCGAAGGTCGAACGGGTGGTGCTGTACCAGTACACATCCCGTGCGGAGCCAGGGCAGGAACATTCCGTTGATTCCGGCCATGTTGACCATCGGGAACGGGTTAAGCAGGACGTCGTCGACGACGATGTCGGGAGCATCGATCGTGGCCCAGCAGATGGCCAGCCACTCGTAGTGCGAACGTGGGACCCCCTTCGGTTCGCTTTCGGTTCCGGAGGTCCAACAGATCGTCATCGCGTCGTTGGGGTCGTTCGGATCTTCGGTGTTTCGTCTGTCCAGAGCACTTCGCTGCGATTCGGTGGCTGCCCGAGGACTCAGCCCCACGACGCCGGTAGGAAGCTCAGCCGGAAGCTCTGATTCGGGAGCGTAGACGAATACCGATCTCAGAGAGGCAATTCGGGATCTGATTGCAGCGATCTCCGTAGCCGGGAATCTGTCCCCGAAGCTGGGCACGGTGACAAATGCTGCAAACGCCGCCTGATTGGCCATTCCTTCCACTTCACGTTCGCGGTACTGCATGGGCAAGGGTGAGACCACGATCCCCAGCGACCACGCTGCAAGGTAGACCTCGACCAGTTCGACGGTGTTAGGCATCTGAACGCCCAGAACGTCTCCCCGGGCCAAGCCTGCCTCGGTGAAGCGCGCAGCGAGCGAGATGACTTCGCTCTCCAGTTGGTTCCAACTGAGGCGTCGTGGATCTCCGCCGGACAACTCGCTGCGGTTCGCCGGATCAACTACGGCAAGCTCGTCCCCTCGGGCCCGCACCTGCGCCCGGAACACGTGATCGATCGTCTCGTCGGACCACCACCCTTTCGAGGTGTATTCGTCCACCTTGACGCGAGGATGCAATCCCCTGTGTGTCTTGTTCATTCGCGCACTCGATTCAGTTCTCGTAACGGCCGGAAATGTCGATCACGTCGCCCTGCTTCTCGAACGCCTGAGTAGCGGCATTCCACTCGAACGGCTGAAAGGCCAGGATTCCCAACGCATGATCCGCGGTCATCGTGAACTTGATTCCGTCGATGAACATCGGCGGGTGGTAGTCCTGCGTTCGCGCGGCACTCATGATGGTGGCACGTGAGAGTCCGTCGGATGACTGAGAGGCCCGAGTGAAGTTGTCCACCAACAGGTCACCGATGGCCCAGCCGTTCACGGTGTAGCTGTTGGTCGGGGAATCTGCACCGTGAGCCGCTGCACCGGCGAGATAGTCGCGCACCGCCGCGTCGTCCTTGTAGAGAGCGTTGTTGGGATCCTTGAGCCACACCATCACCTGCTGCCCGTCGGCAGCATCACCGGCGGGTGCATACAGGGTCGCACCGTCGACGCAGTTCGACGGCTGAATCACGGTGTCGGGCTTCCATCCGACACGTCCGATCGCCTGAGTGATCGCGAGGCAGTCGGTAGTGACACCGGCGACCACCAAAACCTCGGCGCCGCTGGCCTTGAGAGTCGAAGCCGCCGTCTTGGGGTCGGTCAGCGCCTCCTCCGCCGCGATCTCGAAGTTGGTTCCTTCGATCGCGGACTTGAAGCCGTTGGCGATTCCCTGTCCGGACTCGGTCTGGTTCGTGGCCAGTGCGACCTTGGCGCCGTTCGGATACTTCTTCTTCAAGCTCTCGACCACTACCTCCATCTCGACGCCCGGATCCGGTAGATACTCCGTGGTCCACGGGAAGTCTTCGATGACCCGGAACTCGGGCATGCCTGCCTGCGCGAAGAGCAGCGGCACGCAGGCAGTGGTCTGATCGTCCGCGATGGCGTTCAACTGTCCGGCCCCGAAGGTACCCAGAACGTCGACCTTGTCCTTCTGAATGAACTCTCCGACGTTGGCTTTGGCGCGCTCCGGGGAGAATGCATCGTCCTTGACCACGACGTCGAGCTTGACGCCGCCGAAACCGCCGGCCGCGTTCTCCACCTCGAACCGTGCTCGCATTCCTTCGATCACGTTGCCGACGGCATCGGCGAGCGGGCCTGACGTCGGCCCACTCCATCCCACCGTGAGTTTGTCGGTGATCGGCGCTGCGGCACCGCTGGGATCACTGCAGTCGTCGACCGATACTGCTCCGGCCGATGTCGACGTGTTGCTCTCTGCGTCGGAGCTACCTCCGCAGGCCGAAAGGAGTAGTGCCGCAGCGGCGATGACTGCGGGAATCGTGGTCTGCCTTTTCATATCGTCCAGTTCCTTGCTGTGAGTTGAGGGAAACGAGAGTGGGCGAGGGAGACGGCGCTCAGGTGCGAGGTTCACCCTCGCGATACTTGGGATGATCTGCGGGAACCACGAGGACGAACCGTCGGAGCACGCTGTTGATCCGTCCGACGATTCCGTCCGGCATCAAGAACACGATCGCGATCAGCACCGCGCCGAACACCACTCCCGACACGGGGCCGTCGGTGACGCTTCCGGTGTAGTACGGCAAGAACACCACTGCCGTTGCCCCAACGATCGGGCCGAATTGGGTTGCGATTCCGCCCAACACCAGTCCGGTGATGAACTCGATCGACTTCATCAGCGAGAAGGATTCGGGTGAGAGCGCGCCGATGTACATCGTGAACAGTGAACCTGCCAGGCCCGTGATCGCGCCGGAAAGCCCGAAAGCGAGAATCTTGACCCGCGCGACGTTGATGCCATTTGCGCTCGCCGCGATCTCGTTGTCACGCACCGCGACCATAGCCAGACCGAATCGACTCTTGACGAGATTGCGAATCAGGAGCATGACGATCGCCAGAGTCACCACCGACACCCAAAAGATCCAGAGGTAGGTGTCGGCTCGGGTCAGACCCGTCCATTTCGGCGGAACGAGCAGATTTGCGCGAACCACCATTCCGGCGGCACCACCGGTCAGATCCCCGGTCTTGCGGATCACCTCGGGAAATGCAACAGCGACGGCGAGTGTCACGAGAGCGAGATACAGCCCCTTGATCCGCAACGAGGGAAGACCGACGAGAAGCCCTAGTACAAAACACAATACGACCGCCATCGGGATCGTGGTCAACGGCGAGTATCCGCGATCGACGATCAGAACGCCGGTCGTGTACGCGCCCAGGCCGAAGAAGGCAGAATGGCCGATCGACAGAAGTCCGGTGTATCCGCTGACGATATTGAGTCCCGCAATGGCAATCGCGATGATGAAGACGCTCGTGAACTGCCCCACGCGAAACGGCGCGCTCTGTGACGCGAGAAGCAACGCACACACGGCAGCCACCAGCAGAACCAACTGGAGTATCCGGTACGACGTCGATCCGGCGACCACTACCCGCGGTCGCCTGACTGCCTTTTCGGCGACGGTGGGTTCATTTCTCTCGGCAAGCGTCGTCATACCCGCTCCAGTTTCTTGGTACCGAACAGTCCATTGGGTCTGACGAAGAGGATCACCACGATGATCAACAGGGCGGATGTCTGCTGCAGCGAACCGCCGATGACCGAAATGTAGCCGCTGAGCATCGATTCCAGGACACCGATCGTCAACCCGCCGACCACGGCGCCGACGAGACTGTCCAGGCCGCCGAACAGCGCTGCGGCGGATGCTGCGATGAAGATCGGGAACATGGTCGTGAGACCGAGTTGTTGCGGCGAGAGCGGAGTGACCAGGACACCGGCCAGGGCACCGATGGCTGCTGCTACTCCCCAACCGATTGCGAGTATCCGGCTGGTCGGAACTCCGGCGAGAGTGGCAGATTCGGCATTGTCCGCGACGGCACGCATGTGCAGACCGACTCTCGTCTTGCGAAAGAGCAAGGACATCAACACAAGTAGGACAACGAGCGCCACCAGTACGCCCAGTGCGTCGCCGTACACGCGCGCACCGCCCACCGAGATGTAGTCGGTCGGACCGTTGGGGAACGGGCTCGGCATTATCTTGGTATCGCTCCCCCAGAGCATTCCGGCCAACGAGTTGAGCCCGGTGAACAATCCCAGTGCCACGATCAGCACTGCCATGTCGCTTCGACGCTGAACCGGCCGGATGAGCAGACGCTCCATCAATGCTCCGAGCAGGAACCCCAATGCCAGGGCCGCTCCGATCGCCGACCAGATCGGCCAGGACATCGTCGTCAGCCACCAGGCGACAAAGGTTGTGAACAGGGCCAACTCGCCCTGAGCGAAGTTGATCGTGCCGGTGGCGCGAAACACCACCACTAGTGCCAGCGCGAGAATTGCGTAGATCGACCCGTTGGTCAATCCGGAGATGAGTCGTTCGAGAAAGAGTGTCACCGTTTACTCCTGGTACCCGAGGTAAGCGCTGCGCACGACGTCGTCGGAACGAAATTCCTCGGGCGTTCCGGCAGCGACGATGGTGCCTACGTCGAGCAGGAAGACCTTCGACGCGAGTTTCATCGCGAGATCGGCGTTCTGTTCCACGATCAGCAGTGCAGTTCCGTCGCTGCGGTTGATCGCACCGAGCGTGTCGAACAATTCGGCAATGACGATGGGCGCCAGACCCAGGCTCGGTTCGTCGCACAAAAGAAGGGTGGGACGGCTCATCAATGCCCGTGCGACCGCGAGCATCTGCTGTTCACCGCCTGACAGCGAACCGGCCAACTGGGTGGACCGCCGCGCGAGCACGGGGAATGTCTCACACCACCGCTCGATGTCGGCTTCGATCTCCGCCTTGTCCTTACGAAGGGCCGCGCCGACGAGCAGGTTGTCACGCACCGACAGTTGGCCGAGAGTTCCGCGGCCCTGTGGGACAAGGCTGACGCCGGCGGCCACGGCGCGTTCAGGTTTGGATCCCAACGGCGAACCGTTGAAGGTGATCGTTCCCTGATGCGGGATCAATCCGGCAAGCGCGCGCATCATGGTGGTCTTGCCTGCACCGTTCGCGCCGAGAACGACAGCGACCCCGCCGGGTTCCACGTCGAGCGAAATCCCGTGCAGTACATTGCCTCGCCCGTAACCGGCATGCAGATCGTCGACGCTCAGCAGGGTCATGCCGCACGCCCCAGATATGCGTTGATCACGGCGTCGTCCTGCTGGATCTCCGCCGGGGTTCCCTGGGCAATTTTGTGGCCGAAGTTCAGGGCGACAACGTGATCGGAGATCCCGAGCACCAATCCCATGTGGTGTTCGACCAGAAGCGCGCCGAAGCCGAAGTCGTCGCGGAGCGAGACGATCAGTTCTCCCAGTTCTTTGACTTCACTGTGCGTGAGCCCGCCGGCAGGTTCGTCCAGCAGAAGCAGCGAGGGCTCGGACATCAATGCCCGTGCCAGTTCGACACGCTTGAGAGTTCCGAACGGTAGACCGGACGCGGGTGCGTTCGCGACGTCGACGAGTTCGAGACGTTCGAGCAGGTACCAGGCCTTCTCTCGAAGTTCTCGGACTCGGGCACGCGCCGGAGGCAGGCCGAGAAGCCCACTCGCGAGCCCGAAGCGACCTCGCGACGATCCACCGACCATGGTGTTGTCGAAGACACTCATGCCGCCGAACAGCGCGAGATTCTGAAAAGTTCGAGCGATTCCTGCAGATGCCAACGCGTAGGGACGCAATCCCAACAGGTCGGTTCCTTGCCAGGTGATGACACCGCGACTCGGTTCGTAAATCCTTGTGATGCAGTTGAACAGCGTGGTCTTACCAGCGCCGTTCGGCCCGATGAGTCCGCAGATCTGTCCCGCGCGGACGTCGAATCCGACGGCGTCGAGAGCCGTGACTCCGCCGAATTCGATCGACACATCGGAAAGCGTGAGTACGACCGGTGCATTCCCAGGTTGTGCGGGTGGTGTGTTTCCAAGCATTGGTTTCACCTCCTCGTGACACTTCAATTAACAGTGTGATAGAGATTACTACAGTAAACAGAGGCACTCCGTCAACGTGCGGCCCCCGATCCGGAGCCGAGAAGGGACATCATCGTGAGGTCCAACAACATTCACGCAGTCGACAGCTGCGGGGGCCCAGACGTCAGGGACTACAGCCCGGTCGACGCTCTCGTCGCCAAGCAGGAAATCTACGAGGTTCTGGCTCGTTTCCTCCGAGCCGCAGACCGCGGCGACGTCGAGGACGCCAGGCGGTGTTATCTGCCCAGCGCAACCGAAGACCACGGGGGTGTCTTCACCGGCACCGCCGACGACTACATCGACCACATCGCCGGGGCCATCACCCACCCACGGTCACTGACCACCCACGCAATGACCAACGTCTTGGTCGAACTCGACGGGGATACAGCACACGTCGAGTCCTACGTGCTTGCCTTCGCGCGAATCAAGACCTCGGACGGCATAGCCGACACACTCACCGCGGCGCGCCTGATCGACCGCTTCGGTTTCGAGGACGGCAGGTGGGGAATCCGCCACCGCGCACTGCGGTGGGACTGGAACCACGACATGGCCACAGCCGAAGGCTGGATCTTCGGGATGCTCGCGCCTGAAACGTCATTGAAGAAGAGCAAGAAATTCCCCGACGACCTCATCTACACCCGACAGACACAGGAGAACTCATGACAACCTTTCGCGGAACTCCGGTCGAGGGTGCGACCGTCCTCGTCACCGGCGCCAATCGAGGCCTCGGGTTGGCCTTCGTCCAACAGGCGAAGTTGATGGGCGCAGCCAAAATCTATGCGGGGGTGAGAAATCCCGACGAGGTGCCGGCCGAGCTCCGAGCCACCGGTGCGCACATCGTCGAACTCGACGTCACCGATCCAGGACTCGTCGACACTGCCGCCGCGGCGTGCGGTGACACCACGGTCGTCGTCAACAACGCCGGGCTGTTCACCGGGAATCGGCTGATCGAGGCCGACGACCGAGAGGCCGCTCGCGCCGAGATGGAGGTCAACTACTTCGGACCGCTGACGATGATCCGAGCCTTCGCGCCGGTCCTCGCCGCCCGCGGCGGTGGATCGATAGTCAACGTCTTGTCAGTCGCCGCAATCGCACCAACCGCCTTCATGGGCGGCTATTCACCGGCCAAGGCGGCTGCTCTGTCGCTCGGCGGCATCGCCCGTGCCGAACTCGAACCGCACGGCATCACCGTCACCTCGTTGATCGTCGGCAGTGTCGACACCCGCATGGCTTCACACGTGCAGGGCCACAAGGAAAATCCCCTCGACATCGCCGCGACCGGACTCGCCGCCATGCAACGCGGCGAGTGGACGTGCGACACCGATTTCATGGCAATCGACGCCCGTGCGCGTCTGGCTCGAGACCCGATTCGGTACGAACGCGGACTGGGCAAGCTCCTCTTCGCCGGCGAACTGACCACTCGATCATGAGCGATCCGATTCGTGTTGCCCAGTGGGCGACCGGCGCCATCGGCAAGACCGCGCTCCGCGGAATCATCGATCGTCCCGACCTCGAGTTGGTCGGCCTGTACGTCTACAGCGATGCCAAGGTCGGGCGCGATGCCGGCGACATAGCCAGACGCGCGCCGACGGGCGTGATCGCCACACGCGACGTGGACGAGATCATCCGCTCGCGCCCCCAGGTTCTCATCCACAGTCCGCGTTTGCAGATTCCGTACGAACGCCACGACGACGATTTGTGCCGTCTGCTGCGCGCCGGGATCAACGTGATCACGACGGCCGGGCAGCACTTCCCCCGCGCACACGGCACCGAGCGCGAGCACATGTTCGCCCAAGCATGTAAGGAAGGCGATTCGACGCTCTTCGGCGTCGGAGTGAGCCCGGGCGTCATCGGTGAGCGATTGGCGTTGGCTCTGACGGGAACATCGATCGAACTGGACCGCATCACGATCGACGAGGTGCTCGACGCTCGCGGCATGCCTGACCCCGACTTCGCGTTCACCGTCATGGGAATGGGCTCGCCCCCGGAGGAACTGGACGGAACCGGGCCGTTGCCCTCGCTGTACGCGTCGCTGTATCTGGAGACCATCGCGTTCATGTGCGAACGTCTGGGGATCACCTACGACGAGGTCGTATCCGATCACAGGGTCGTTGCGGCGCGAACGGATCTCGACGTGGCCGCTGGACGCATCGCCGCCGGAACCGTCGGAACCACCGAATGGCGCTGGCACGCAATGGTCGACGGAAAGCAGTTCCTCACTCTGGCCATCATCTGGACCATGGAACCCGATCGTGAGGAATACGCGGGGCGCGATCAGTGGGAAGTCCACCTGTACGGCAAACCCGAGATCGTGATGACCGTCAATCTCGTCGAACCACAAGATCCGAACAGCCGGACAACCGCCGGTCAGTTCATCACTGCGGGCCCGGCACTACGCGCCGTCGAGCATGTACTCGCTGCTCCCACCGGCATTTTCGAACCCCCTGTCTTTGCCCCCTTCAGATTGGAGCATTCAGCATGACCACTCAGCCGACGGCCGTAGGTTCGACTGCCACCCGTGAACCCGCCACCCGCGAACCTTCTGTGAACGCGCTCCTACCCGATGGTCGCCCCGTGCAGAATCTCGAAGACTTGCTGCGCAGCCGGGCGATTGCCAGTCCGGAGAGCACCGCCGTCATCTCCGATGACGGCCGTACCAGTTTCCGCGAGCTGGACATCGAAGCAAATCGTGTCGCGAATGCACTTCTGCGCGATGGTGTTCGAACAGGTGACCGGGTGGCGTACATCGGCGCCAATGCACCGTCTTTCCTCTCCGTCCTGTACGGATCTTCGAAGATGGGCTCGATTCTGACGGCCGTCAACAATCGGCTGGCACCGGGCGAGGTCGACTACATCCTGAGCAACAGCGAGCCGACCGTCGTCGTACTCGGAGCAGGCGATGAGGGCCTCTCCGACGTCGCCGCGGCGGTCGGTAGCGTCCGGACCGTCGTCACGGTGGACGGTTCCGCAAACTCGGTCTCGTGGAACGACTGGCTCTCCGGTGCAGGGGACGACGACCCAGGAGTGTCACGCCTTCCCGACGATACCGCGCTGATCTTCTACTCGTCGGGAACCACCGGCCACCCCAAGGGAATCGAACTCACCGGCGCGAACCTCGGCCGCGCCCTCGCGACCATGTATCACCTGCTCGATCTCGACACCGATTCCGTGGCCATGTGCCCGGTCCCGTTCTTCCATGTGGCGGGGCTGGGTCTCGCTCTCGTCACGACGCTCGGCGGTGGCGCTCTACTTCTCAAGACCATCGCCGGTCCGCTGGAGCTGGTGGCGCTGATGCAGGAGTACCGGGTGACTCATGCGGTCGCTGTTCCCGCGGTGATCAGCGTCCTCACCTCCCTTCCTGCTGTACGCGAGGCGGATTGGAGTGCCCTGCAGTTCCTGGTCTACGGAGCGGCGCCCATGCCGCTACCCCTGTTACAGGACGCCACCAAGGTTTTCGGATGCAGTTTCCTGCAGGCCTACGGACTCACCGAGTCGACTGGCGGCGTCACCATGCTGACCCCCGAAGATCATCGGGCGACCGACGAGTCGACCGCGCATCGGTTGAAGTCCGTCGGGCAACCGATGTTCGGCGTACCCATCCGCATCGTCGATCCCGTGACGCTCGAAGACGTCCCGGTCGGTACCCGCGGCGAGGTGGTCATCGGCGGCGCTCACGTCATGAGGCGCTACTGGCGCAACGAGGTAGCCACTGCGGCCACCATGTTGGACGGCGACTGGCTCCGAACAGCAGACGGCGGATCGTTCGACGAGGACGGGTATCTCTACCTCCACGACCGCCTCAAGGACATGATCGTCTCCGGCGGTGAGAACGTCTATCCCGCCGAGGTGGAGAGCGTTCTCTCCGGCCACCCCGGCATCCGGGAGGTCGCGGTAGTCGGCGTTCACTCCGATCGGTGGGGTGAGACTCCCATTGCGGTGGTCGTTCGTTCGGGCGATTCGGCTGTCACCGAAGCTGAGATCATCGAGTGGTCACGCGAGCGACTGGCGCACTTCAAGTGCCCCAGTGCAGTTCAGTTCATCGAGGAACTGCCACGCAACGCGAGTGGGAAGCTTCTCAAGACTCGTCTGCGACAGGACTTCGCTTGAGTCCATGACAAGAATTCGGGGCCGGTCGCTTTGAGCGATCGGCCCCGATTTCTGTCGTTCGATGTGAAGCTGGCTCAGCCTGGGTGAATCCGGAATTCGACGCCGCCGACGATCAGGCCGGGCTCGACGGTGTTCGCTCCGATCGACGCCGCCAGATCGACCGCACTGAGCATCGACCGCTCGCCCGGAACGAACGACACGGCGCGCGACCCCAGCGCAATCGAGAGTGATTGCGCCGAATCCAGTTTCTTGCCGAACACTTCGGCCCACAGCGCCGCCGTCTTGGCCGGATCGGGAGAGGACACGTCGACGCCGAGAATGTCGTCGACCCGTGGATCGAGGGAAACCTCCTTCTCCGTCTGGTCCCAGAACCACTCGTCGGCGTCGGGAATCTCGTCGAGTTCTACGAGCAGTCCGAGATCACCGGGATGAAGTTGGACGATCCGGTGACCGTAGGCCTCCAGATCGGCCACCGTCCGAACATCGGCCGCAGCTGCACGTTCCAGATAGGGCTCGATGTTCGAAACCTGGATCGAGAGTGCATAGCCGCCCTCCCCTCCGCCCTTGCGGATCCATCTCGCCAGCGAGACCGTCTCGTCGAGCGGTGCGACGATCTCGAGAAATGCCTGCGGCCCGACGGCCAAGGTCTCGTCGGCCAAACCGATGTCTTCGAGCAGTGGATCTGCGAATCCTGGTGCCAGATTCAACGCTTCACGTAATTGTTGACCGGTCTTGTCCAGGTCTCGTGCACCGATCACCACCTGCCGCAGGATCTCCCACGTGCCCGCGTCGTGCGTGCCCGTCACAGTCCGACCGCTTCGGCTGCGGTGTCGGCACTCTGCCAGCGTCGGAGCTCGGCACCCGGCGCCCACGTCGAGTGGGTGCCACTCGAAATCCGTTCGGGAAGGCGAAGTTTGCACAATGGTCCGTCTCCGACGCGGGCAGCGTCGAAGATCAGGCAGAAGGACGCGTCCTCGTTCATGTCGGTGGTCAACGTGATGAGATAGCCGTCGTCTTCGGCGGTACCACCCACGCGTGGTGCCATCGAGGTCTCGCTTCCATACACGCCGTCACCGAAGGAGAATCGTTCCTCGTTCCCCGTCAGCAGGTCGTGTTTGACCAAGCCGTCGAACAGGAACCACGACGGCTTACCAGAAGCCGCATAGGCGTATCGGTACTTCTCACCCGCGAAATTGCCGTTCATCATGCCGAATTCGGTGATCGAGTCACTGAGTTGCTCTTCACGCGTGGCTCCGGTGACCAGGTTCAAACGCCAGCGGTGAAGCCGCGTCTGCATGCGATCGAGAGCGAGGAAACGGAAGGCGCGCTCCCACTGATTGCCCATACCGTTGTCCGACGGCTCCGGATCACCCTGGTAGAAACCGTCCAGAACAATCTCGTCCCCCTCTTCGTAGGCGTTCACGAAGTGCAGGACGTAGGTCGGATCGGCCTCGAACCACTTGATGTCAGCGGTGTTTCCGCGGCGTGGGATGACTCCGAGACGGAGCGGGATATCGGGATGGAAATTCGCGACGTGCGCGCCCTTCTCCAGTAGAACCGGATCCCAGAACAAGGGGCAGTCGTTGAGGATCGCGTAGTTCTCCGTGAAGGCCATGTCGTGTGGCAACCGCGGACCGGGAAGCGGGACGTCGACGTAGTGGACCAACTCGTTGGCCGAGTCCACGACGCCGTAGTGCATGTACGGCGCTTCCTTGCTGTAGTTGAAGAACAGCATTTCTCCGGTCTTGTCGTCCACCTTCGGATGCGCGGACACACCCCATTCGAAGGGGAACTTGCCGTTCCAGCTTTCCTTTCCGAGTGTCTCCGCCGACATCGGATCGAGACGATACAGATCTCCGCACTGGTAGAAGCTGGTGAGAGCAGTCCCCCGGTGAACGACGACGTCGGTGCTGGACGCGTCCTTCATCCGAGTGCGCGCACCCTTGCCGCCCTCGGGGCGACTGAGTTTGGGAGACTCGGCGAGTCCGGCCCACAAGGCGCCGCCGGCATCCTGCTCGGCCGCCAACCCGTCAGTCCGTACGAATCGATTGCGGTAGAACGACTCTCCGTCACGAAAGCCCACGATGTGAATCATTCCGTCGCCGTCGAAGGGATGATAAGCCTTCATCGAGGGATGGAGCGGATTCTCGGTGTTGCGCAGGTAGACACCGTCGAGGTCTTTCGGAACCTCACCGAATACGACTTCGAGGTTGTCCGCTTTGAACTCGGTGGTCTGGGGTTGCCACGGGCCGGTGCGATACGGGTGATCGTCATCGGCGGGAAGGGTGGACAACAACTTGCCTACGATTTCGACGTCCATGGAATTCTCTTTTCGACTGATGGGGAAAGGCTGGGCTGCACTTTCAGGAAACTGCGTCGACGACAAAACTGACGGTGGTGGCCGTGCTTCCACCGAAGTTGAGCGTCGCAAAGCGGCTCGCACCCTCGACTTGGAAACCGCCGGCCGTTCCCGTCACCTGATGGGCCGCGTCGAGAAGCATTCGAACACCACTGGCACCCACCGGATGACCACCGCCGATCAGACCGCCGCTGGGGTTGATCGGTAGCTTGCCGCCCATTGCGATGTCACCACTCTCGATGGCTTTCCACGACTCGCCGGGCGCGGTCAGACCGATGTGGTCGATCGCGAGATACTCACTCGCCGTGAAACAATCATGTGTTTCGATCCCGTCTATCCCGGCCAGGTCGACTCCGGCCCGGGAGAAGGCACCCATCACCGCATCCCGAACGTGTGGCATCACGTAGGGATTATCGGCGTCGCGGGCCAGCTTCTGCTCGAGACCTAAACCAACAGTCCGGTGACCCCAGCCCGCGATCTGGGCCAGCGGAGTCGCCGCAGCACCCGGGTGCTCACGGAGGTACTTGTCCGTCACCAGCACAACCCCGGCGCCACCGTCGGTCACCTGGCTGCAATCGAATCGTCGAACACCACCTTCCACAACAGGATTGGTGGCGTCGTCGCCGCCTGCATTCCCGAGCAGATCGGGTACCGCCCAACCGCGTGTCTGTGCATTGGGGTTGTTCTTCGCGTTCGCGAAATTGATCTGCGAGATCGCGCGAAGATGAGATTCGTCGATCCCGTAGCGCCGCCCGTACTCCTTCGACACACGATCGAACATGTACGGCCACATGAATTTTGCTTCCTGACCTTCGTGTCCGACCCAGGCTGCAGCGCCCAGATGTCCGGCCGCGTCATCACCCGGAACCGTCTTCTCCAGTTCGATACCCATCACCAGAGCCGCGTCGTAGTTGCCGGCGCGCAGGTCTGCCATCGCGGCGAGTACGGCGATACTGCCCGATGCGCACGCCGCCTCGTGCCGGGACGAGGGCACACCCCATAGATCTGGATGCACGGTGGCGGGCATCGCACCCAGCTGACCTTGGCCGGCAAACAATTGACCGAAGGCATTACCGACGTGGATCACCTCGATGTCGGCGGCAGGAACCTTCGCCGCGGCCAGGGTGTGGTTCACCACCTCTTCGGCAAGGTTCGCGAAATCGAGTTCCTCACGGGCGAAGTTCCGTGCGAAGTCGGATTGGTACCCGCCGAGAATCCAAATGTTCGAAACAGTCATGACCTCTCCCCTTGCCGATCCGGCATCGGTGACGTCACCGAGATACCCGTGCATCGGCGGTTGTAATTTCATCGCAACCGTACTACAACTAGCAGAGTAACTCTACTAATTGAAGGGTTGAAAATGACTGATGCTTTTGTCCTCGACTACGTGCGCACACCGCGCGGCCGAGCATCGACGCGAGGTGCCCTCCACGAACACAGCCCAGTCGATCTTGTCGTCCACCTGGCCAAGGCTTTGCAGGGTCGAACGAACCTCGCCGCAGAACAGATCGACGACGTCGTTCTCGGTTGCGCATCGCAGGTGGACGAGCAGGGCGCGAACATCGCGAGAACTGCCGCACTCCTTGCCGGTTGGGGCGATTCCGTTCCCGGCGCGACCCTCAATCGTTTCTGCGCATCCGGCGTCGACGCAGTCGGCCAGAGCGCAGCCCGCATTCGCAGCGACGACGTCTCCCTCGTCGTGGCCGGTGGCGTCGAAAGCGTCTCCCGCACTCCGATGTTCAGTGATCGCGGACCGCTGTGGACCGACCCGGCAACCATCGCGCAGATCGGCTCCATCCATATGGGTGTTGCCGCCGACTTGAATGCCACGATCGAGGGGTACTCCCGCGACGAGTTGGATGCGTACGGCGTCGAAACCCAGCACAAGGCTGCCGAGGCCTGGCGCAACGGCGCATTCGAGCGGTCCGTTGTGCCCGTTCCCGGCAGAAATGGTGAAGCCGGAATCGCGCACGACGAACTGGTCAGGGCAGAGACGACGGCAGAGGGACTCGCCGCGCTGCCTCCGGCCTTCGAAGGGCTCGGCGCCGCCGGTCAGGATGCACTCGCGCTCGCCGCCTACCCTGAGGTCGGCAAGATCGAACACCTGCACACCGTCGGATCCTCTCCCGCCATGGCCGACGGCGCAGCACTACTACTCCTCGGATCCGAGAAAGCCGCGGCCAGAGCCGGCCTGACCCCTCGCGCACGGATCATCGGATCCGCCTCGACTTCGGTGAATCCGGTTCTCATGCTCACGGCGGGCCAGAGCGCCGTGGAGGCAGTCATCGCTCGAGCCGGGCTTCGTCCACAGGACATCGACGTGTTCGAGTTCGCAGAGGCCTTCTCCGCGCTCTGCCTACGGTTCCGCCGCGATCTTGACGCCGGGCCGGACCGCATGAACCCCAACGGAGGCACGATGGCGATGGGCCATGCATTCGGCGCCACCGGAGCAATTCTCGTCGGCGCGTGTGTCGACGAACTGGTACGGAGCGACGGACGCTACGGTGTGGCCGCGGTCAGCGGCGCCGCCGGTGTCGGAGTCGCGGTGCTCGTCGAACGGATCGGCTCGTGACCGCCAGTTCACTCTCGAGCCGCGTTGCCGTCGTCACGGGAGGGGGTAAGGGCCTCGGCCGTTCCGTCGCACTGCATCTCGCGAGCCGAGGGGTCACGGTGATCGTCAACAATCGAAATCGCACCGTCGACGCGAGCGGCCGGGGTCCTGCAGATCAGGTTGTCGACGAAATCCTCGAAGCCGGTGGCCACGCCGTCGCCAACCACGACGACGTCACCGACCCCGAGGTCGGTCGAAAGTTGGTGGACGACGCTCTCACTCGGTTCGGACGACTCGATTTCTGCATCACCAGTGCCGCGGTCAGCGGTCCACAGATGCTCCATCGCACCACCGCCGAGAACCTCAGCACCGTCATCACGACAAACGTCGTCGGGACCGCGCTGGTTGCCGCTGAAGCCTCCCGAGTGATGCGCGAAGCCGGATTCGGGCGCATCGTGATGATTGCCTCGACCGCAGGACTGCACGGCGAACCCACCGTATCCGCCTACGCCGCCAGTAAGGGTGCCGTCATCGCACTGGGCCGCACCGCGGCCGGCGAAGGCGCGAGTCGCAATGTGTTCACCAATGTCGTACTGCCCTACGCCACTACGCAGATGACCGAGTCCGGAATGGACCCACGATTCATCGACATCATGGGGGCCGACCTGGTAGCCCCGGTGGTCACTGCTCTCGTCGATCCCGAGTCCACGACCAACGGGCAGGTGATCGTCACCGCAGGTAACGGAGTGCGTTCGGCCGACGCCGTCGAGGGCTCGACCGAATTCTTGCCCACCACCACAGAACTCGATGCCAAAGCGCTCGACGCACTGCTCGTGACCAGCCGGCTCGGCACTCCTCACACCTATCCGAGCGCACAGGAAGCCTTCGCGGACTTCGCTTCCGAACTGCTCGACCACCACAATCAGAAAGCGCGCGCATGACCGACATCCCATTGGGCGACCTTGCACTGAACTTCGGTGTGAGCGCACTCGCCGTACTCGTCTTCATCGCAGTCGTGATGGCCGTAGCCATCCGGATGAACAATCACTCGATCATCGACATCTGTTGGGGGCCTGGCTTCGCCGTCGTCGCCGTCGTCTCGTACCTGACGTCCATCGGATCGGACGGCAACGATCTGCGTCGCCTCGTGGTGCTGGCACTGACCGTGGTGTGGGGAATGCGACTCGGCCTCTACATCGGTTTCCGAAACCGTGGGCACGGGCAGGACAAGCGCTACACTGCCCTGCTCAAACATCAACAGGGACCGCTGGTTCCGTTCCTGATTCGCAAAATCTACGGCCTCCAGGGCGTTCTCATTCTCGTGGTGTCGCTGCCGGTCCAGTTCGCGATGTACGAGTTTCGCGCCCTCGGAGTCCTCGGCGCGATCGGCATCGCAGTCTGGACCGTCGGCTTCGTCTTCGAATCGGTTGGTGACTACCAACTTTCCCGCTTCAAGGCAGATCCGGCCAATTCAGGAATGGTGATGGATCGTGGACTCTGGGCCTGGACCCGGCATCCCAACTACTTCGGTGACGCATGTGTCTGGGTCGGACTGTTCATCCTCGCACTTGGTGATCCATTGGCGCTGATCACGATCGTCTCGCCGATCGTCATGATCAAACTGCTGGTGAGCTACAGCGGTAAGGCCCTTCTCGAACGCGGCATGCGCAAGAGCAAGGGGCAGGCCTACGACGACTACGTCGCCCGGACCAGTGGCTTCTTTCCCCGTCCACCCCGTCCGGCACGAAACCACGCGTCGTGAGCGCCCCCACGAGTGGTCTCGCTGACGTCTTCGATCTGGAATCGACCGGCCCGGACCGGTGGCAAGGGTCGAACGACGGTGTTCGGCTACCTCAGTTGTTCGGCGGCCAACTGGTCGCCCAGTCGATTCTCGCAGCCGGGCACACGGTTACCGACGGCAAAGCGATCAGTTCCGTCCACACGCACTTCCTTCGCCCGGGGTCGACGAATCGCGCGACCGAGTTCTCGGTAGATCGCCTTCGGGACGGAAAACGCCTGTCCACCAGAGGCGTCGACGTCCACCAGGACGGACGACTCGTCTGCCGTTCGACGGTCTCTGCTTCCTCGATCGACGAGGGCATCACTCACAGTCGCGCCGTACCCGCCGCACTCCCGCCCGCTGAGTGCGTGACGTTGCAGGAGTTGGCCGAGGCAGACGGTGGGCTGGGTGAGGTGTGGGAGGAGTTCTCCGCCATCGAGATTCGTGTGTCCCCCCTCGATTCGCAGTCCCCCACGACGCATTCGGCGGCGCCTCCGCGCAACATCTGGATGCGTTCGGCTCAGCGACTGAGCGACGATCCGCTGATTCACGTCGCTGCTCTCGCCTATGCCAGTGATCTGATGCTGATGGCAACCGCGCTGACTCCGCACGGCTACGACATCGGGCAGGAGCACTCGCTCGATACGGATTGGACGGGCGTGTCCCTCGATCACACGATGTGGTTTCAGCGTCCCGTGCGAGCGGACGAGTGGCTCCTCTTCGAGCATTCGACACCCACTGCTCATGCCGGCAGAGCAGTCGTGAATGCCGCGGTCTTCGATCAGTCCGGACTCCAGATCTGCCAGATCACCCAGGAAGCGTTACTCATTGCCCGTATCGAGTGATTCCCGACTCTTTCTGCAGACCACTCGGTACGGTCTCGCGGTGCCGCAGGGTTCGCGGCCTATGATTTCGGGGTGGTACGAGTGAATGCAACCGGATCTTCGGCGTCGGCCGGATCTCCGACACCCACGCCGTCGGTGGGCGTCACCGAGTTGCCTGCGGGCGGACCCAACGCACTGGCGGTCACGCTCGGGCTACTGGGAGACGAGTGGAACCTCTGGATTCTGCGGTTCGCCCTTTTGGGGTCGCGTCGATACAACGACTGGCTGGCTCTCGGGGGAATCTCCAACTCCGTGCTGTCCTCACGGTTGGCAGTCCTGACGGCCGGCGGAATGCTCGAGCGCCGGGAGTACCAGCAGAACCCGCCGAGGCACGAATACTCGGTCACTCGCAAAGGCCAGTCGATCTGGCCGGTCCTCATCACCATGTGGTCGTGGGAGAAGCAGTGGGCACCGAATGAAACCGCGCCACTACCGCCACTACGGCACAGCACCTGCGGAAACGACTTCACTCCGATCCTGCGTTGCAAGGAGTGCGGCGAGGACGTCGACGTGCGATCCCTGGACTCCCAAATGGGGCCGAGTGGGGACTTCTCACGCAGTGTGCCCGAAGCAACGTCGAGGCGCCGCTCCACCAAGTCCGAACGCCGACCGGAAATCCTGGCTCACACGATGGAACTCGTCGGCAATCGCTGGTCGGCAGCGATCATCGGGGCAGCTTTCCGAGGTGCCCGTCGTTACGGAGAGTTCGCCGAGATCACCGGTGCGCCGCCGGCAATCGTCGCCGATCGGTTGAAGCACCTCACCGAGATCGGTGTGATGGAAACGCGGCCGCTTCCGGATCGCCCACAGTGGTCGGAGTATCGACTCACCGACAAGGGAACCGCGTACTTCCCCGTCGTGATGTGCATGATCTCGTGGGGTCAGCGCTGGTTCAGATCCGCGGACGGTCCGGACATCGTTCTCCATCACAAGGCGTGTGGAAAGCGGTTCGAAGCAAGGCTGGGTTGTAGTGCGTGTGGTGAGGAACTGAGGTCTTCGGACATCGAGGCGATCGACCTCACCACCTCGGTGCACGTGCCGGGGTCCGGCTGGTCCTGAGATCCCCACTCAGCCGGCAGTGCGGATCCGGTCGAAGCTCCGGCCTCGGTGTTCGAGCGGCAGCCTGTCCCCTCGCCCGAACAATTTGTTGCGCAGCGTCCCCGCTTCGTAGTCGCTCTGGTAGGCACCCCTCCTCGTCAGCTCCGGAATCACATGCTCCACAATGTCTTCGAAGGTTCCAGGAGTCACCGCGTACGCGAGATTGAAGCCGTCGACGTCGGTCTCGGCAACCCACTCCTGCAACTCGTCGGCGACCTCCGCGCCGGAACCGACAACGATCGGGCCGAGCCCGCCGATACCCGCCCACTCCGCGATGTCTCCCACCGTCCATTCGCCGCCCTTCTCGTCGGCCTGACGAAACGATGCGACCGCGGATTGAATGGCGTTGCTCTCGACGTTCCCGATCGGCTCGTCCGCCCGGTATCCGGAGAGATCAATTCCCATCCACCCCGAGGTGAAAACGAGTGCACCTTCTCTACTCGCGTAGCTGCGGTAGTCCTCGAGCTTCGCCTGGGCCAACTCGGGGGTTCGGTCGGTGATGATCGTCAACAGTGTGTAGATGCGGGCCGAGTACGGATCGCGCCCGACCTTCGTCAGTTCGTTTCGGATTCGGGCAACGGTGTCTTTGAGAATCGCCTTTGTCGGTGCACCCACAAAGATCGCCTCCGCATTCTCCGCGGCGAACCGAACCCCGCGTGGCGACGCGCCGGCCTGGAAGATGACCGGCGTCCGCTGCGGAGAAGGTTCGGAGATGTGGATGCCCGGAACCGTGAAGTGCTTGCCTTCGTGCTCGATCGGGTGAACTTTGGCGGGGTCCGTGTAGACCCCGGTAGTTCTGTCACGCACCACCGCGTCGTCTTCCCACGACGTTTCCCACAACTTGTAGAGAACTTCGAGGTACTCGTCCGCGTGGTCGTAGCGATCGTCGTGCTGGAGTTGGTCGTCCTCGCCCATGTTCCGTGCAGCCGACGGGAGGTATCCGGTGACCACGTTCCACCCGATTCGCCCGTTCGTCAGGTGGTCGAGGGTGCTCAAGCGCCGAGCAAACGGGTACGGATGCTCGAAAGCTGTACCTGCGGTGATACCGAAGCCCAAGTGCTCGGTCACGGCCGCCATCGCCGACGCCAGCAGTAGCGGGTCCGAGACCGGTACCTGCGCGCCCTGCCGCAGCGCTGCGTCGTGATTGCCGCCGTACACGTCGTATGTTCCCAACACATCGGCCAGGAACAGCCCGTCGAATCGTCCACGCTCGAGGAGTTTCGCCAATTCCGTCCAGTACCTCAGATCCGTGTACCTGGACGACTGGTCCTCCGGGTGACGCCACAGACCTGGCGATTGGTGGGCGACGCAGTTCATGGCAAAGGCGTTGAAGCGGATTCTGCGGGTCATTCCCGCACCATGCCGTGCCTGCTCCTCGGTGACCACCATTGCGATCAGTGCGATCGGTTCGGCTCCTGCTTGCACCCGGCGATACCGTCGACTTCGCGACCTCGTCGGCGGGCCGCTACACTGACTAGCGCAGCTGTGACGCCCGAGGCTTCGTGCCGACAGGTCGAGCGGATGCAAAAGTAGTATCGGGAAGCGAAAACCCCGGCAGCACACGGTTTTCAGCGCTTGTCGGTACGCTCCCCGCCCTCGTAGCTCAGGGGATAGAGCATTCCTCTCCTAAAGGAAGGGTCGCAGGTTCGAATCCTGCCGAGGGCACCAGGTGGGACTCTCCCCACATCGGCGTGACCAACGTGCCATTCTTGAATTCATGACGACGCCTCACTCCACGGCAACTCCCCCGAAGAACATGTCTTTGATCCCGGGTGGGACGTACTGGATGGGCTCCGAAGACTTCTATCCGGAAGAACGCCCAGTTCACCAGGTCACCGTCGACGGATTCTGGATGGACACGACGGCGGTGACAGTCGCCGAGTTCCGACGCTTCGTGAAGGCAACCGGCCACGTCACCACTGCTGAAATCGCCCCGGATGCCGCCGACTATCCCGACGCCGATCCAGCCCTCCTCGTCCCGGGATCGTTGGTCTTCAATTCGCCACCCGGCCCGGTTTCACTCGACGACTACACCCGGTGGTGGTCGTTCACTCCCGGCGCCGATTGGCGCCATCCCGAGGGCTCCGACAGCAACATCGGGGGACGTGAACGGCACCCCGTCACCCACGTGTCGTACTTCGACGCCCAGGCCTACGCCGCGTGGGCCGGCAAGGAACTCCCGACCGAGGCCGAGTGGGAGTTTGCCGCCCGCGGCGGACTCGATCGCCAGGCCTACGTGTGGGGCGATCACGACTCTCCGGGCGGGCGGCCCGGTGGCAACGTATGGCAGGGCCAGTTCCCCTGGGAGAACCTGCTCGAGGACGGGTACGAGCGCACCGCTCCGGTCGGAAAGTTCCGGCCCAACGGCTACGGACTGCTCGACATGGCCGGGAACGTGTGGGAATGGACGGCCGATCATTACACGTCCGACCACGCCCACAGTTCCAAGAACGTCGCGCCGGCCTCGTCGTGCTGCATTCCTCGCAATCCCCGCGCGGAGTTCGCCACCGAGGCCTTGGCCGGCGAACCCTACGCACGACGGGTGATCAAAGGCGGCTCACATCTGTGTGCACCGAACTACTGCTTGCGATATCGCCCCGCCGCGCGGCAGGGCGAATCCGAGGAGTCCTCGACCTGCCACGTCGGCTTCCGGTGCATCATCCGCATTCCGCAGGAGTAGATCAGAAGGGCACGTCCCCCAGGATGGCCACCCGCTCCATGACCCGGCGATGCGGGAAGTAGTCGCTCGCAGCGTAGTGCTGGGTGGCCCGGTTGTCCCAGAAGGCAATGGAATTCGGCGCCCACTTGAAGCGGCACTGGAAGTCCGGGACCTTGACCTGCGCGAACAGCAGGTTGAGCAGATCGTTGCCTTCGACAGGATCCATATCCGGAATGTGGGTGGTGAAGAGGCTGTTGACGAACAGAGTCTTACGCCCGGTCTCCGGATGCTTACGCACCATCGGATGCAGAACCGGCGGGTACTGCTCCTTCATCTGCTCCAACTTCTCCGGGCTCATGCCGCGTCCGAAGGACGGCACAAAATCGTGGATGGCGTCCTTGCCGTCGATCAAGTCCTTGATCTCGTCGGGGAGGCAGTCGAAGGCGTTACCCATATCGGCCCAGAGCGTGTCACCACCGGCAGGCGGTACGTCGATCGCCCGAAGTACTGAACCGAGCGGCGGCGTCTTCGTCCAGGTGACGTCGACGTGCCAGATGTTCTCCGTTCCTGGACTGTCCTCTCCGCGTTCGAATCTGACGACTGCCGGGACCTCTCCCTGCGGGAGAAGTGGATGAACCTCCAGTTCACCCCAATGGGCCGCGAAGTCACGATGATTCAAGCTCGAAATCGGCTGGTCCCGAAAGAACACGACCTTCCATTCGAGGAGGGCCCGACGCACGTCCTCGATCTGCTCCTCCGACGGATCACGCAAGTCGATATCGCTGATCTCGGCACCGATGAACGGTGTGACGGGTGTCAGAGTGAACCGCTCGTACGGCCGCGATTCAACGCCTTCCGGATTTCGCCTCATTCCGCGTGGTCCGAATTCGATTGTGTGATTGCCGATTTGGACTGTTCGTGATGATGTAAGGGTAGCCATCGAATGACTCCGTCCTGTCGTGTCGTGTCGCGGGGTCACACGTCAGTCGACGCGTGCACCCGCTTTGCTCGTGTGCGTTTGTGTGCGCTTTGGGGCGCGGTCAGTGCTCCTACCGCGAGATCGACCAGATGATCCACCGTCGTATCGAAATCTGCCTGCACAACGGGGTTTTCGTCTTCGCGGCGCTGCTCGAAGATGGCCAGAGCAGAGACGCTCATGTTGAACGTCAGATCGATCCGTTCAACCGCGACGCGGCGGGGCAGATGCGGCAACGCCCGCGTCAACCTGCCGACTACCTCGTTGATTCCTTCACTGACCTCGCGAAACTCAGCACTTTGTGTATCTACTGACGGTGAAATTCTCGCGATGAACCGCGCATAGTTGGACCCGTCGACCGTCGCCATGAAATCGGCCAGCGGGTACAGGAAGGCTTCGACCAAAGCACGGACCAGATCGGTCCGCCCACTGGCGTCGACGTCGTCGAGATACGTCAGTCGCGCTGCATTGATCTGATCCATCCGATGCCGGAATACGGCCAGCACCAGACCGTCTCGCCCGCCGAAGTGATACTGAACTGCAGAGTTGTTGCGCTGCCCGGCCGCAGTCGCCACGTCCCGCATGGACACTTCGTGAATACCGTGCTCGGCGAACATCCGCTCGGCGACGGCGATCATGGCGTTCTTGGCATCCAACGAGGCGGGCATATACCGACCATATAAGTCACTGTCTTAATTCCGCAAGACCCACCCCCTGTGCGCGGTTTGGGAGTGCAGGGACTCCTTAACCACTCACAGGGGTGATTGTCCCAGTCAGCGAGACCGAGACTGCTAGTGAAGTCGTGACCGTTACGCTCCAGATTAAGACGACTGCTTAATCGACCCGGTTTTGCATACGCCAAGGAGCCTGCTGGTGAATCGCCATTCCATCCCGATCATTCCCGAGACGCCGAACGTCGCGGCCGCCGTGTACTACCCCGATCAGAATCCCCCGTACACCCGCCCGGAACCGCTTCGCCCGCCGGCCGGGGCCCCGAACGTGCTGCTGATCATGATCGACGACGTCGGATTCGGCGCACCCTCCGCGTTCGGTGGCCCGTGCCGCACGCCCACCGCCGAGCGTTTGGCCGAAACCGGCGTGAAATACAGCCGATTCCACACCACGGCTCTGTGCTCGCCGACGCGTGCCGCCACACTGACCGGGCGCAACCACCACAGTGTCGGTATGGGTGTCATCTCCGAAATGGCCAACGCGGCACCGGGATACAACGGTACCCGCCCTGCCTCTGCCGCCACGGTCGCACGCGTCCTGCAGGGAAACGGCTATGCGACGGGCGCTTTCGGCAAGATGCACCAGACCCCGACGTGGGAGACCACCGCTGCCGGGCCGTTCGATCGGTGGCCGGTCCGTGAGGGTTTCGACAAGTTCTACGGTTTTCTCGGTGCCGAGTCCGATCAGTTCACCCCGGTTCTCTACGAGGACTTCACGATGGTCGACTTACCCAAGACGCCACAGGAGGGCTACCACCTGTCCGAAGATCTCGTCGACCACGCGATCGAATGGGTCGAGGGCGTCAACACGATGGACCCGGACAAGCCGTGGTTCTGCTACCTCCCCTTCGGCGCGTGCCACGCTCCACTCCAGGTCCCGGACCGCTACCTGGACAAGTACGTCGGCGAATTCGATCACGGGTGGGATCGCCAACGTGAGATCACCCTCCAAAAGCAGAAGGAACTGGGCGTCGTCGCTCCTGACACCGAGTTGGCCCCCTGGGCTCCGGGGCTCCCGCACTGGGACGAACTCGACGACGACCAGAAGAAGGTCTCGGCCCGTTTGATGGAGTTGTACGCGGCATTTCTCGAGCACACCGACGACGAGGTAGGCAGGCTCGTCGACCGGTTGCAGGAAATGGGTGTACTCGACAACACTCTGGTGCTCTACATGCTGGGTGACAACGGCGCCTCCGCCGAGGGCGGCATGGAGGGCTCGTTCAATTACCTCGCCGGCCTCAACGGTTACAAGAGTGCGACATCCGACGTACTGGCGCGCTACGACGAGTTGGGGACCGAAACCAGCTACCCGCACTATCCGGCGTCGTGGGCTCTGGCTCTCGACACCCCGTACCAGTGGGCCAAGCAGGTTGCGTCCCACTACGGCGGTACCCGAAACGGTCTGATCGCCCACTGGCCCAAGGGGATCGACAAGTCAGGAATCAGGGAGCAGTGGCATCACTGCGTCGACATCACGCCGACAATCCTGGAAGCTGCCGGGATTCCGGCACCGACCAGCGTCGACGGGGTCACCCAGAAACCGATGGAAGGCGTGGCGATGAACTACACCTTCGCCGAGCCCGACGCCGAAGAGCGCCACACCACACAGTATTTCGAGATCTTCGGCAACCGCGGAATCTACGATCACGGTTGGACCGCAGTCACGGCCCACCGCGCACCCTGGCTGATGGCCACTCACGGCCTCGAGCTCACACCGATGAGCGAAGACCGCTGGGAGCTGTACGACACCTCGGTCGACTGGTCGCAGGCCCGCGATCTCGCGGACGAGCATCCCGAGATCCTGGCCCGGCTCAAGGAAAAGTTCCTCGTCGAGGCGGCCAAATATCAGGTGTTGCCGCTGGACGACAGAACGGTCGGTCGCCACGCCACCGCGGAATCACGACCCCCGCATCCGATGATGGGCCGCAAGACCCTCACGCTGTACCCACACATGAACGGCCTGGTCGAGAAAGCCGCGCCGACGTTCTTCAACCGCTCGTACACGCTGACCGCAAGTCTGGGTAGCGTCGCCGACGGCATGCTGGTCAGCCTCGGTGGCCGGTTCGGCGGATTCGCTTTGTACATACTCGATTCCGTCCCCGTCTACTGCTACAACTTCAGCGGCGGTGGTCGGACCTTCGTGCGTGGGTGCAACCCGCTGGCACCCGATGCGCGCGAGGTGTCCGTCCACTTCGAGTACGACGGCGGCGGAATCGGCAAGGGTGGAACCGCAACCCTGAGCGTCGACGACGAGGTGGTCTCCGAGGGCCGGATCGAGAAGACCACTCGGGCGATCTTCAGCATGAACGAACAGCTCGACGTCGGCATCAACCGGGGAAGCCCGGTCGCGGAAGAGTTCGCGGACAAGGGCACGTTCCGCTACGGCGGCAAACTCAACAGCGTGACGATCGACTTACGCTCCACCCGCGACGTGGTGTCCGCGGAGGAACGGGAGAAAATCTCACTCGCCGTGCACTGATCGAACAGGCGACGCTCGCCGATTGTGCAGCCGCGCGCGATATCTGCCGTGCGGCTGCACAATCGCCCTGCGTCTATCCGACCGTGTACATCTGCAGGCACGGCCCGACCGGGCGAGCTTCCAGGATGTCGCGCGCCTTCTCACGCGCTGCGTTGAACTCCCAGGGCGCAGTGGTACCCGGCACTCCGAATCGATATCTGCTCAAGGCACATGAACGCTGCGGTTCCGGTAGACGATCCAAGGCAGGTACCGCGTCGACGGAGAGCCCGTGCAAGTAGGAAACGTCTATGCTCTTGCCGCCCTCGAACCGCTCCACGTTCTTTTGCGCGATGTACGCATCGGGGTTGAACACCGCGAAGGCAAGCAGCGCGACGGCCGAAGTGGCGAGAACAGCTGTGGGCAGCCACTTCCCGGACATCCGAATACCTGCGACGAGCAACAACACGAACACGAAGCCAAGAAGCAACTCTGTCGCGAAGACGCTGACCCGGAGCACCGTGAAACCGTACTGATTCTCGTACAACCACATCCGGTGCACAGCGGACGCCACGATCACCAGGCTGAAGACACACAGGGCACCCAACAGTCCACGGGCAAGACGCCTCGATCCAGCGTCGCGGCGGTCGATGTACCGCACTGCAACGGCGATGACGAGCAGCGTCAGCACGGTAACCGCCATGAGCTGCCAGAAACCCTCACGCGCGTAGTCCGCGTAGGTCAGTCCATCGGTCACCTGCACGTGCTCGTCTCCCCCGAACAGCGTCTTCGTCTGTACTGCAACAAAACCGAGGAACAGCACGTTGAGCACTCCGAGCGGGACCGCCCACTCCCACATCGGCAACGGCGTCGCCGGCGCAGGTGCAAACGCGTCCACCGTCGGCGTTCTGCGACGCAGGTACACCGCAACCAGCGTGCCGAACGCCATCACGACGCCGGCAAAGATCCGTGCTCCCGGGTTCGACACGGAGATGGCAGGAGCGAAGCCGCCGAAGATCTTCGCGAACTCCGGATCCGCACTCACGAACAAAGATCCGAAAATCAGCAGGAGAAGAATCGACACTGCGCTCACGACGACAACTCGCGCCGCCGGCACCCGCGGAGCAGAGCGGGTAGCAAGTTTTCGACGACGAACGAAGTTGACCGTACGGTGGGGTGCCCGCCAGGGAGCGAACATTCCCAGAAGTATTCCGGTCCACGTCCGCCCGCCGATCAGAGTCCACGTGAACAGAACCCACGCAGCTACGACGCAGAGGAACACCAACCACTCCGCACCGCGAACGGCGGCAACGCCCAGAAGTGCGAGCATCCCCATCGCGGCGGCCCACTGCGTCGCAGACATCCGCGGCGGCGTCAGAATCCCGAACACGATCACCACGCCGACACCGACGATGACGTACGCGATACTCACGAAACCTGGATCGAGGATCAGGGCCGCCAGCGCCCCAACGCCGCTCGCGCCGACGAGCATCGAGCGGGTGGCCATCGACGTGCGATCGGGACGCCAGAACCGGCTGGGTCGCTTGGGTTTTGCAACCGGTATCGGCGCTTTCGGCGGAATGACTATTGGAGCGCTCATGTGATCTCCCATGTTTCGGGTTCAAATTTCGGGTTCGGAACTACGGGCGAATGCCTGATGAAGGCATGCGCCATCGCGAGATCTCTCGATCTCGTTGGAAACTTTGATTCAGCTCTGCGGCAGCACTACTCGAATGCAGCAGCCCGACTGGGCATCGACGACGGCGATCCTGCCGTCATGTAATTCGACCGCCCACTTCGCGATCGCGAGGCCGAGCCCGGTACCCCCGTCGGTCGATCCGCCGCGGATGAAGCGGTCGAACACTCGCTCACGGGCTTGTGGCTCGATGCCGGGGCCGTCGTCGTGGACATCGAGCACCAACTCCCCTGCACTGCCGGTACGTACTCGGATGACAACTTTCGTGTCGACGTTCCCGTGCTGAACCGCGTTGTCCACCAGGTTGGTCACCACCTGATGGAGGCGATCCGGATCGGCTACCACGGACAATTTCGGAGGCTTGACGTCTATCTCGATGTCGCCCGCACTCACACTCGACAGCTCACGTAGGAACGGCTCGACCTCGAAACGGCGGCGCTTCAACGGCATAGCGCCGCCCTCGAGTTTCGAGAGGTCGAGAAGGTCGGCCACCAGCGCTCCCAGTCGTTCCGTCTGCCGCAACGCCGATTTCATCATCGCCGGATCCGGTTCTTCGACACCGTCGACGACGTTTTCGAGCATGGCTTGCAAAGCGGTGATGGGCGTCCGTAATTCGTGGGAGACGTTGCCGATCAACTCGCGGCGGTACCGGTCGTCGGCCCCGAGGTCCTCGGCCATCCGATTGAACGCATGGGCGAGTTCGCCTACTTCGTCGCGGGAAGTCGCTCGTACCCGCCGCGAATAATCGCCGCGCGCCATCGCCTTCGCCGCGGCTGTCATCTCGCGAAGCGGTGACGTCATTCCGTGTGCGAGCACTTGTGTAACTCCGAGAGCGACAACCAACGCCGTCAGGAGAGCAAAACGAAATGGTTGTTGCGACGTCAGCCAGAAACCGCCCGCGGCGAACAACAGCGCTGCGACAACCAGGAGGCCGACCTTCACTTTGAACGATCGCATCGGGTCCAGCGGCCGCGGCCACCGTGCAAAGAGTCGGTCGACGCCGCTCATCGCGGCACGTCCCAGGCGTACCCGACGCCGTGAACGGTCCGGATCACGGAAGGTCCGAGCTTGCGTCGTAGAGCCTTGACGTGGCTGTCGACGGTCCGACTACCCGCTCCCTCACCCCAGCCCCAGATCTCCTCGAGCAGCGACTCCCGCGGGATCGCCGCTCGCGGCCGCTCCGCCAGGTAGGCGATGAGATCGAATTCGGTGCGAGTCAGGTGGACTTCCTGCGTATCACGACGCACTCGACGTTCGGTCAGGTCGATCACGACGTCGCCGAACTCGAGCAAGTCGGCCACTGGGCGAGCAGCGTGCTCCGCACGATCAGCGCGCCGAAGCAATGCCTGAACACGGGCGACGAGGACACGCATGCTGAACGGCTTGCTCAAATAATCGTCGGCCCCGACGCCGAGACCTATCAGCATGTCGGTTTCATCGGCACGAGCGGTCAACATCAGCACGGGCACCGGGCGCACGGCCTGGATGCGGCGGCAGACTTCGAGGCCGTCGAATCCCGGCATCATCACGTCGAGCACCACTAGGTCGGCGTCCATCTGCTCGCAGCGGGTCACAGCACTGGGACCGTCGAATGCCAACTCGACGTCGTAGCCCTCGGCACGCAGCCTCGCTGCGATGGACTCGCAGATACTGACCTCGTCGTCGACCACGAGCACTCTTCGCTGACTCATGGAACTGACTGTATTCGGCCCTCGTGGATGAACCTGGGAGGACTTGTGAAGGTTCTGTGCAGGTTCTAGAACCTGCGGATGTTGTTGATCGGCAGATCCGCCAGCGGCGTCAGTCCGGTCGGAACACCAACTCCGTAGGCGTTGAACACCATTCCGAATCCGGCGTAGATGCCGACGTGCGTCGCACCGGGGTAGAAGGTGATGACATCGCCGGGCGCGAGGGCCCACCGAGGAACCGGCTGTCCGACGTTGGCCTGCTGTTGGCTGGTCCTTGGCAGATTCACTCCTGCCTGCCGAAACGCCCATTGCACCAGCCCGGAGCAGTCCCACGAGTTCGGCCCGACTCCGCCCCATTGGTAGGGCTTTCCGGTCTGAGTGCTCGCTGCTGCCAGCGCGATCAGGCCTGCCGGACTCGGAATGGGGAGGGCGGCTGATCCGCTGCTGATGCTTCCTGCGCTTCCCAGGCTGCCGGAGCTCCCGCTACTGCCGCCGCTACCGAGGCTCCCCGGGTCGGCCGAGGCGGGGGCAGCGGAGAGCAACAGGACGCTTCCGGTCAGCAGAGCAGCGACCGTTCCCGTGCGGAGTGTCGACTTCTTCATGCATCCGTCCTTCGTGGGAGTCGTTTCGGCGCGCGGCAGCGCACCTCGATAGCCGTGAACTGGTAAGACACGTGAAAACAAACACTTCGTTCGGATGTTAACGGCGTAGACGTGGTGTTCGGACAGGAATCATTGATCCCATTTGTCGGTTTTCGACAAACAGGCCTTACGTCCCGGCCTGGCAAAGATCAGGGAATGATCGGGGATTTCCTGGATCCGTCGGAGCCGGCGGATCCCTAGATTCGAAATCATGCGCTCATACCTCCTTGTCGCCGCGGTCATCATCGGAGCCACCACGGCGCTGATCGGTTGCTCGACGCTCCAGCGCGCAGTGGAGATTCAATCGGATCTCGACGGACTCACCAGGTCGGGTGTCGTCGGGTCGATCGCAACACTCGACGACGGCACCACGACGGCTGTCATGACCAGCGGCGTACCCAATCGGACCAACGGCGATTCGATCGGCAAGAATGATCGGGTCCGGATCGGAAGTGTGACAAAGACATTCACCGCTTCACTCGTCCTGCAGTTGGTGGCCGAAGGCAAGGTCGACCTCGACGCACCGATCGAGCAGTACCTCCCGGGCCTACTGCACGGCAGTGACATGGACGGCAGTGACATGGACGGCAGTGGCACAGACGGTAGCGCAATCACCGTGCGGCAACTGTTGCAACATCGCAGCGGCCTACCCGAGTTCGCCGGAGAACCCGGCGCCGACGAATGGATTGCCGCAAACGAGGACCGAACGCTGACGCCGTCTGCCGCGGTCGCCATCGCCCTCGGCAAACCGGCGCAATTCGTCCCCGGAACGTCGTTCGTCTACACCAACACCAACTACATCGTTCTCGGAATGCTCGTCGAATCGGTGACCGGCCGCAGCTACGCCGACGAACTTCAGTCTCGGATACTCGACCCGCTGGACCTGGAAGACACGTACCTCCCGGCGGCCGGTGAGCGCGACATCAGGGGCGATCACCTGACGGGCTATCAGGATCTCGATGGTGGCCTGACCGATGTTTCCCGCACGGAACCGTCGATCCCCTGGTCTGCCGGAGCGATGGTCTCGACGGGCACAGACCTGAACGCCTTCTGGCGTGCGCTACTCGACGGGCAGGTGGTGCCGGCCGAGCAGCTTGCCGAGATGACCACCCCTCAGGTCGGCGCCACCGAAGCCGAGGGGCTCGGGTACGGGATGGGCGTCGGCGCCACCGAACTTCCCTGCGGCGTCACCTATACCGGCCACAGTGGCGGGATCTACGGGTACTACACGCTGTCCGGTGCGACGCCGGATCGTGCGTTCACCGTGACGCTGACGTCGACGCCGAAGGACCAACCGGACACCGTCGCGATACTCTCGCACGCGCTCTGCCCCTGACGCTGTTACCAGTACTGATGACGCTGCCCGTCGGTATCCGCGACGAAGATGACCGCGTCGGCGCCGTCCAACTCCGAAGGTTTCAGCGGCAGATGCCCTGGCAGGATCGCTTCTCCCGCGGTGATCGACGGGCCGAGCGCGGCTAGCAGGGCCGGAGTCGAGAACAGGGCACGCCGACCGGTCGCATCGGCCAACGCTCCCTGCAGAGTGCCCGGATCACTGTCGGGGTTGGCGTCGGTTGCCAAAAATACGTAACGCTCCCCGAGGACAAGTCCGACAAGTGAGCCGGCGCTCCCCCAACTGACCACGTCGCCGTTGACCGGCATGTCGGACGGCACTCGCAAGAGATGGGCATTGTGTGCGAACAGCAGGCTCGGCCCGCGTCGCTGCTCCTGGGCGACGACCGCCAGCAGGTTCTCGGCCATCATCTCGGCACGCAGACTGAGCAGTGTTCCGATGCGATCAGGAGCGGAACTCGCCATCGCGGAGTGATAGCGCAAGAGCCCCAGAGCGGTGCGTGAATGTGCAAGGGCCAGGTCGTACCCGGCCGGGTCGGCGGGTCGCAGCACTGGTGCGGCGCGCCGCAGGACGCTGCCGAGGTCGTCCGCAATGATGCGCAGAGCGCGAGCATGATCGGAGTTGCCGACGGACGCAGCCGGATCGAACATCGCCGCCGGGTTGGTCCAGTCGGCGTCCTGACCCAGTAAAAGGTCGGCGTCGTCGAGAGATTGCGGCCGCAACGCGGCGGGCAGGAAGTCACCTGCCGCAGACAGTGCGCGGCGCGGGCTCGGTGCACCGGAGTACTCCACCGGAGCGTCGAAGCCGTAGAAGCGAACTCGGTCAGCCGGAGCGCGGCCGTCGTTGTACTCGCGTAGCCATTCGACGAGTTCGCGGTTTCCCGGTACCGCACCGAATCCGTGGCTGAAGCCTGTGGCGAGCACCTTCTCGATGTCCGCCTCTCCCCCGTTCACGTAGCCGTCGACAAGCAATGCCGCAAAGACATCTGTTTCGAGCACGATCGACCGATATCCTCGTTCGACCAGTTGGCCGAGAAGTTCGTTGCGCAGCAACGGAAAAGCCTTGATCCCATGAGTCGGCTCGCCGAGAGCCAGCAGAGCCGGCACCTCGCTTCGCGCTGCGAGCAGTTCGTCGACGGCACGACCAAGACTTGCCGCGTCTTCGAGTTGGCGGCCGAACTCACTCAGCGCTGGGGCAGTGGACATGATCATCCCTTTCGAAGGTGGACTGCCTTCGACAGTATCGTTGAAGATTCGAGTGAAACTTTTACAACAATTACCTGGGGCATACCGCGAAAAGCCTCAATCGGAGGTGATCAGTGCGGCCCATCGACCTTGCCCGTGAACACGGGTTGTCCGCACAGGCGATCCGCAATTACGACGACGCCGGCGTCCTTCCTCCGACCGAGCGCAGCAACTCCGGCTACCGGCGATACACCCCAGTGCACGCGCAGGCCCTGCGCACTTTCCTCGCATTGCGCGGCGGTCACGGGCACCAGCGGGCCACGGAAATCATGCGTGCGACCAACCAGGGCGACACCGAGTCCGCCTACCGCCTGATCGACAGTGCACACGTGACACTGCTCGCCGAGCGAGGAACTCGCACCGAGGTAGCCGCAACGCTGGGGACTCTGTCCACCATGGCACCGGCACTGGTCCACGGTCCAGCGCTGACGGTGGGTGAGCTCGCGCGCCGTCTCGGCGTTCACCCGGCGACACTGCGCACGTGGGAAGAGCACGGCATCCTGCACCCCGAGCGCGAACGAGCTACGGGTTATCGCGAATACGGTCCGGAGTGTGTGCGCGACGCCGAGATCGCGCGGCAGCTGCGGCGCGGCGGCTACCGACTGTCGCAAGTCGCCCAGTTTCTCGATTCGCTGCGCGAGGCCGGCGGAGCGGACTCATTGGCAGCGTTCCTCGAATCCTGGCAAGACCGGCTGGCCACACGCAGTCGCAACCTTCTCGCCGGCGCGGCTCAGCTCGATGCCTATCTCACGATGCTGGATCAGACCTAGCCGGGCAATCGTCGACGCAACCTATTCTCGTCCTGTGACATCGCCCGGCTTCTTGTCCTCCCGCAGACCCCGCCAACTCGGATGGCGAAGGCGTCCGGTCGCCGTCCAATCCATGAACCGCGCCTCACCGACGAGTTCAGGCCTCACCCACACCGCACCCTTGCGGTCATCTGCTGGAAGTTCCTCCTCGAACGGACTTTCCTTCTGACGCAACGGTTCCAGCAACGCAAGCAGTGACTCCAAATCACGATCACTGAAGCCGGTACCGACGCGTCCCACGTAGGTCAATCCATCCTCACCCGGAATTCCCATGAGCAGCGCCCCGATCCCCTGCGCTCGATTGCCCTGCCCGGTGCGCCACCCACCGATCACCACCTCTTGGGTGCGCCAGTTCTTCACCTTGATCCAACTCGACCCCCGCCGCCCTGGAAGGTAGACCGATGCACGACGTTTGGCGACAATCCCTTCCCACCCGGCATCGGTACTCACCTCCAAGGCGTTCTCCGCCGTGCCCTCGATCTGCGGTGGTACCTCGAGCTCACCGACCTTGCCCGCCAACGCATTCAACACGGTGCGGCGATCCGAATAGGACTTCCGCAGCAAAGACACTCCGTCGAGGTACAGAAGATCGAAGGCCAGGAACACCGGTTCCCCACCTCGCTGAAGGAGGCCGAAATCTGTAACTCCCGCGTCGTTGTACGCCACCACCTCACCGTCGAGAACCACGTCATGACCGTCCAGCACCGCGGCCAACCCGGCAAGGGCTGGATAGTCCCGGGTCTTGTCGTTACCCGCGCGACTGCGAAGCGACATTGTGCCCGAATGATATTCGAGAATCACTCGAATCCCGTCCCACTTTCCTTCGAAGGCCCACTCCTGCGGGTCGAGACCTTCGAGCGTTCCAGCGGTGGCAAGCATCGGCTCGAGATTCTTGGGAAACTCCGTTCCGAAACTCGCGTTCTGATCCTTCATCAGATGCATCAACCACTGATCACCCTTTGTCCGGATCAGCGCGAAGCGTCCCTGCACCCGCTCCCCACTCAAGCGCACGATCACCTCGTCTTCACGCCACTTCTCGGTCTCGTACGTCCCGGAATCCCAGATCGTCATCGAACCGCCGCCGTACTCCCCCTTCGGAATCGTGCCCGAGAATGTGGCGTATTCGAGCGGATGATCCTCGGTGTGCACGGCCAGCCGATTCTCTCCGGCACTGGTCGGCACGCCCTTCGGGACTGCCCAGGACACGAGCACACCATCCCGCTCGAGACGAACGTCGTAATGCAAGCGTCTGGCGTGATGTTCTTGAATCACAAAAGTATTGCCCGCTGTCTCCTTGGCCACCGCAGCAGGGATCGGCTCCGGAGTCCGGTCGGCCGACCTCTTGTTGCGATAGTGCGTCAACGTATCGGCTACAGCCGCTGAGACCGGCGGATCCAGATCGCCCAGCAGATCACCGTCGGATTCGACGCGCTCCAGAACCTCGTCGAACAGCAGGTGGCGCAGTTTCGGATCGTCGAGTTCGTCCCAACTGCGTGGCGCGGCAACATAGGGTTGATCGCGACCGCGCATCGAATACGGCGCAATGGTGGTCTTGGCTGCGTTGTTCTGACTCCAGTCCACGAAGATCTTGCCTGCCCGGACATTTCGCGCCATCGTCGCGGTGACGAGATCCGGGTGAAGCTTCTCGAGCCCGGTGGCGATCTGCTTGGCGACAGTCGACGCACCACTGCCGTCCAAGGCTCGATCCAGTGGTACGTAGAGGTGGATTCCCTTGCTACCACTGGTTACCGGATAGGCAGTCCACCCCAGAGTTGCGACCAGATCTCGAATCGACCTCGCCACCTCGGCGCACTCGGCCAATCCGACGCCTTCGCCCGGGTCGAGATCGAATACCAGTCGTGTCGCCGGACCACGCTCGGAACCGTCGAATCGCCATTGGGGAACGTGTAATTCGAGTGCCGCCTGTTGCCCCAGCCACGCCAGGGATGCAACGGAATCGAAGATCGGGTAAGTGACGACGCGATCAGAATGTTGCAGCGACGCACGCGTGAGCCACTGCGGGGCAGACGACGCCAGGTTCTTCTCGAAGAAGGACTGACCGTCCACACCGTTGGGCCAACGCTTACGAGTACCAGGTCTACCGACGACATGCGGAAGCATGACTGCGGCGATACGGGTGTAGTAGTCGATGACTTCGGCCTTCGTGGTGCCGCTCTCGGGGTAGAGGATCTTGCCCAGATTGGTCACGGACACGGTTGTGCCGTCGAGAGTGATCTGACCCCGATCCGTCGTTGCCATTTCCTCATTGTGCTGGATAGCGCTGCGTCTGGCAGTAGAAATCTGATGGATCGGAAACCTGCCGCTGTGCCAGGCCGCGGGCAAGACTGGATTCTCGATGGGAGAGGAGACCACGATGACAGTTCGCAGTTCCGTGGAGCCGTTGGTGGACAACAACTGGCGGATGTTCGCCACCTGCAAAACAGTGGACCCGGCGGTGTTCTATTCGCCGGGTGAAGAGCGCGGACGCAATCGGGCTGCACGGGAGAGTTCCGCGAAGCAGGTGTGCTTCCGCTGCCCGGTCATTCGGGACTGCCTGACCTTTGCACTCGAGACCGCTGAACCGCACGGAGTCTGGGGTGGGACGACACCGTCGGAGCGCCTTGCACTGCGACGCTCAGCTGCGTGAACTCCGCTCACACGAGACCCCCGTCACGTCCAGACCGGACAAACAGGCAAGATGGCCTAGTGCCTATGACACGACGCGCAGTTGCCGTGACCGCGATCTTCGCTTCCTCGATCTTGTTGGGCTCGTGTTCGTCGCAGCCGGAGGCACCTGCGGCAGCAGACACCACCACCACGGTTCCCGAGGCGTTCACCAAGCTTCCCTCGACCACCGCAGTGGACAAGTGCGGACCCCAGAGCGGGACCACCCTCGAAGACGGTGTCCTGACCATCGCCACTGACTCACCGGCGTACGCGCCGTGGTTCGTCGACAACGATCCGTCTAACGGCAAAGGCCTCGAGGGTGCGGTGGCCCGGGCGGTCGTCGACAAGCTCGGGTACAACACCGACCAGGTTCGCTTCACCACTGTCGCCTTCAACGACGCATTGAAACCAGGCCCCAAGGATTTCGACTTCGACGTCAATCAGTTCACGATTTCCGGGGATCGCCGCGCGAACGTCGACTTCAGCTCGCCGTATTACGCAGTGGCGCAGTCGGTGATCGCCTCACGCGGAAGCAAGGCCGCCGGCGCAAAGAATCTTGCGGATCTGGCCGGCTACCGTTTGGGCGCTCAGACCGGTTCCACCAGCCTCGCGGCGATCACCGACACGATTGTTCCGACCACTGCGCCACGCGAGTTCGCGACCACGGACGACGCGAAAGCTGCGCTGGCCGCGGGCGAGATCGACGCATTGGTCGTCGACATCCCGACCGGATTTCACATCACCGAGAACGAACTGCCCGGGTCGGTCATCGTGGGTCAGTTTCCGCGGCCCAACGCAGTCACCGAATTCTTCGGTTTGGTGCTCGAGAAGAACAGTCCGCTGACCGAGTGCGTCTCCGCGGCCGTCGATGCGCTCTACGCCGACGGAACCCTCGAGAAGCTCGCAACCGAATGGATCACCGACAGCGCCGACGCACCCGTTCTCGAGTAGTTCAGCCGGCGCGCCCACTGATCGCGCCGACGAACACCTTCGGGATGTCTGCCGGTGTCGGAGCGAAGTGACTGTTACCGCCGGTGAGAGCCGAAATCTGCTCGAGCACATCGGTATCGGCATCATCGGTGACACCGATGGTGATGATCGGTACCGGCCGCGTCGGGTCCTGCTCGCGAGTCAGGGTGTCGAGAAGTTCCTGCAGGGCGATACCCGACGGATCGTCGTTGGCACCGTCGGTAAGCAGAATCACCGAATTGATCGAGGCCGGATCGTAGGACTGTTGCATGGACCGATACGCGGCGAGAACGCTGTCGTACAAACCTGTTCCGCCGCCGACGATCGAAGAGAGGTTGTCGATCCGAGACAGCAGTTTGCTCCGATGATCCGTGCCACCTTCAGTTGCATCCATACGGGCGACAGGTTCGAGTTCGCGGTAGTCCGTCCCGTCACCGAGGTCTACGGAGAACGCCCAGAGACCCAATTGTGCGTTGGCAGGAAACATTCGGATCGCGATGTCACCGGCCTGCGCCGTCGCGGCCATTCGAGTGATCCCGTCCTGCATGTAGTCCATGGACCCCGAGACGTCGACAACTGCCAGCGCGCGGGAAGGCCTGGACAGAATCTCGTACCGCGCAAGCGCTTTGGTGACCACAGACGGATCGGACGGCACCAGCGAGCCAACCTTTCCCACTCCACCGGCGACCGGTGGGGCCTGATCCGCGCCACGGAACCCGAGGCCGGCAAGTACGGAACGCCCGGTGTCCGATGCCAGCGCTGCCGCCAGCAGTTTGCCGGCGTCGTCCGCCGCCGACGAGTCTGCACCCACACTTGCCATCGGGTAGTCCATGAAGACCGAACCGGACGACGGTACCGACGCGGTGAGTCGACTGTCCGCATGTGCGGCGAGATAAGCCTCGAAGGTCTGCTCGGTAGTCACCGCGGTTCCGCCGGACGCGTCCACGGTTTGGATGCGCCCGGTCGAACCGGTTTCCTTCAGATTTCCGTACTGCGCTTGTGCCACCGGCACCAGGGCTGCCGAAATGGATGTGAGGTCCCCGCCCCGCGACTGGGTCTCGGCAAAGGCCGCCACGATCGGCGCGCTGGAGACGGCACTGGTCAGGGGATCGCCGATGTGCAGCGATGGAGCGCCGAGGACATCCGTCCATGCGCCGGGTGCCTCGGTACCCGGCGCCGAGACGGCGACAACCGGGGTGGACGCGACCGAGTTGCTGATCCGGCGAATCTCCTGCCCGCTTGCCGAAACCTTGTCCAGCCATTCGCTCGAATCAGGGATCCACAGTGCGGGCGCCGCACCGTCGGCGATCGCCGCGACGGTGAGCACGGGATCTTGCGGCGTCACGCTGAGCGAGCTGCATCCGAGATCCGCGGCGGGGATGGCAGCGGCGACAGCTTCGAGTCCCGAGGCGATCGACGGATCGGCCGCCACGGTCACGGTTTCCGAGTTGTCACAGTTGGTTGCCGTCGCAGCTGCAGCGGCGCCCGCACCGAGTTCTCCCTTGTCGCTGACGCTTTTGAACGTCACGGCGAATGCTGCCGTTCCACCGACTGCAACTACCGCCAAGAGTCCGATCAGAACCTGCACGGATCGAGGCATGGACGCAGGTGGTGCGCCGTACCCATGACGAGACGACATTGATCGAATCCTTTCCGGCGGGACCCGCATCAATAACCAACTGATGCCCGGTTTATCCCGCCGAAAAGAATCCTAACTCATGTTAGCGGTGAAGTAGCTCTATGTGGAAATCTCTACAAACTAGGTGTAGATCTGGACAAACTGGGCCAGTGACTTCTCCACATCGCCTTTGAGCGCCCGCGCCACACTCGAACCGATCGGGCCGAACAACGGCGCGCCGCCCAACTCGACTGTCAGCGCGAGTTCCGACCCGTCGCCCTTTGCCTTCACGTCGAGTTCGAGACCGAGCTTGACCCCGCCCTTGCCGTCTCCCTTGAGTGAGATCGCCTTCGGGACGTCGTACTTCTTGATGGTCCACCGAACACGGTTGCGCAGGCCTTTCACCGTCACGACCGAGCTGATCTCGGTGCCGACACCCAATTGCTCGGGAAGTTCACTGCGCCATCCGTCGTGAACCACGAGCCAGTTTTCGTAGCCGCTGAGATCGGAGGCCTTGTCCCACACTTCTTGAGGAGGAAGCGGAACGTCGATTTTCACTGTGAGCTTTGCCATGGCAGAACAATAAGCCCCGTGCGCCTTTTCCGTAACCAGAGGTACCAGAAAGACGCACGGAGCTTTGCCCCTCTTAGTGGCTGACGGCCTTTTCGACGCCGACGCCGGTGAGGGAGCGAACTTCCATCTCCGCCTGCTTTGCCGGATCTTCGATCTTGTTGCGTCCGATGTACGTACCGACGATGCCGAGGACGAATGCCAGCGGGATCGAGACGATGCCGGGGTTCGAGAGCGGGAACCAGGCGAAGTCGGAGTTCGGGAACATCGACGACGGCTTGCCCGACACTGCCGGGGAGAACACGATCAGCGTCAAGCAGCTGACCAAACCGCCGTAGATGCTGAAGAGCGCACCGGTGGTGTTGAACTTCTTCCAGAACAGCGAGTACAGCAGGGTGGGTAGGTTCGCCGAGGCCGCCACTGCGAAGGCGAGGGCCACCAGGAAGGCGATGTTCTGCCCCATCGCCATGATGCCGAGAACGATGGAGACGAGTCCGATGACCACGACGGTGATTCGAGAAACTCGAACCTGCTGCTCCTCGGTTGCGTTGCCGCGCTTGATGACACTGGCGTAGATGTCGTGAGCGAACGACGCCGAAGCAGTGATCGCGAGACCGGCAACGACGGCGAGGATGGTCGCGAACGCCACCGCGGAGATGATGCCGAGGAAGATGGTGCCACCGAGCTCGAAGGCGAGCAACGGAGCGGCCGCGTTCTCTTTACCGGGTGCTGCCAAGATCTTGTCCGGTCCGACCATGCTGGCCGCGCCGTAACCGAGAACCAGTGTGAACAGGTAGAAGGCACCGATGAGCGCGATCGCCCAGGTCACCGAGCGGCGAGCTTCCTTGGCAGTGGGCACCGTGTAGAAGCGCATCAGCACGTGCGGCAGGCCCGCAGTGCCGAGTACCAAAGCGATTCCGAGAGAGATGAAGTCGAGCTTCGTCATTCCGGAAAGACCGTACTTGGCACCGGGCCCGAGGATGTCTCGTCCCTGCACGCCCTTGGTGGTGGAACTGTTGACCATGTCCTGCGCATCGGCGAGCAACTGAGAGAAGTTGCCGCGCACTGCCCACAGAACGAGTACGAACATGATTCCGGCTCCGGCAACCAGCAGAACTGCCTTAACCATCTGCACGTAGGTGGTGCCCTTCATGCCGCCGACCAAGACGTAAACGATCATCAGCACACCCACGATCGCGACGACGATCGACTGTCCCACCTTGCCGTCGATGTTGAGCAGCAGGGCGACAAGTCCACCGGCGCCGGCCATCTGGGCAAGAAGGTAGAAGAGGGAAACGGCCAGGGTGGACAGGGCTGCCGCCATGCGCACCGGACGCTGCTTGAGCCTGAAGCTCAGGACGTCGGCCATCGTGAATCTGCCGGTGTTCCTGAGCAATTCGGCGACCAGAAGCAACGCAACCAACCAGGCGACAAGGAATCCGATGGAGTACAGGAAGCCGTCGTAGCCGTACACGGCGATCGCACCTGCGATACCGAGGAACGATGCCGCCGAGAGGTAGTCGCCGGCGATGGCGAACCCGTTCTGCGGGCCGGTGAACTGTCCACCGCCGGTGTAGAAGTCGGACGCCTTCTTGGTGGTCCGGCTGGCGCGGATGACCAGCGTCATGGTCACGACGACAAACGCGAGGAAGATCGCGATGTTGAAGGCGGGGTTTCCTACGTCCGTTCCGGACGCGGCGAGTGTGGTGATCACTGTGCGGGACCTTCCAGTTCTTCACGGATGGCGGCAGAGCGGGGATCGAGCTCACGACCGGCGAACTTCACGTACCACGCGGTGATGGCGAAGGTCGTGACGAACTGCCCGAGGCCGAGGATGATGCCGAGATTGATGTTGCCGAGGACCTTGGTGGCCATGAAGTCGTGGGCATAGGTAGCCAGGACGACGTACACCGCATACCAGAGCAGGAAGAATGCAGTGATGGGGAAAACGAACTTGCGCAGACGCGTTCGGAGTTCCTGGAATTCGGGACTCGCTTGCATGTCTATGAATGCCTGGGCATCCGGGGTGCGTCGCTCTTGCGGCGACCCCTCACTGATTTCTGCTGTGGACACTGCCGGCTCCTCGCCTCGCGTGTGAAGTGAACTACGCACAGACGTTAGTGAGATCGGAGTCACATGAAGATGCTGTGGCGCCAGTCACACGGTGAGCAGTCGCGTGCTGCGCCGAACGGTCAGGCAGGCGCGACCAACGGCAGAGGGTTCGGGCGGTGAAAGTCAGGGTTGGCGGAGATCGTCTTCGCGATCGGAGCCCATTCCGAGCCTTTCCGGGGCGTGCATCCGCGTGAAGATTCGCGCAATATCTGCCGGTATCTGCTTCGACGACACCTTGCTCACGACGATCATCGTGAGGAACGCCAGCGGCACGCTCACCGCGGCCGGGAACGCGAAAATGGCTGCCGGCCAGCCACCGAGGACGTCCTCCGACAAACCACCCAGGACAGCGACAGTGGCGGCAGTGCCCGCAACACATCCACCGACAACCATCCCCGCCCCCGCGCCGACGGCAGTCAGACCGCGCCACCAGATACCCAACACGAGCAGTGGGCAGAGCGTCGACGCGGCGACCGCGAACACCAACCCGACGGTTCTCGAGAGGTCGACCGACACCACCGCCAGCGACAGCACGAGCGGAACGAGCCCGGCCAGGAGCGCTGCAATACGGAAGTCTCGAACTCGTCCGCGGAGAACATCGGTACTGACGACGCCCGCGATGCTGACGAGCAATCCGGACGACGTCGACAAGAAGGCGGCAATGGCACCGGACGCCACGAGGGCTGCCAGCAGTTGTCCGCCCCACCCCGAGAACACCGAACCCGGCAGCAGCAACACCGCGGCGTCGGAGGTGCCCGTGATCAGAAGTTGCGGAACGTACAGGCGAGCGAAGACGCCGAGGAGGGTCGGAAACAGGTAGAACACGCTGACCAGACCGACAACTGCAAGCGAGGTCAGACGAGCGGCCCGGCCGTCGGGGTTGGTGTAGAACCGGACGAGAACGTGAGGCAGGCCGAGCGTTCCGAGGAAGGTCGCGAGCATCAGCGAGTACACCTGATACATCGGGTGCGGCCCGCCGAAACCCCAACCCGGGGTGATCCAATCCGAGTTCTGCGCGGGCGCTCCGGCGACGACGGGAACCGCGGCTCCCGCGTCGAGAACCATGGACATGCCTTCACCGAGGGTGTGCTCCCCCGGGCCCAGTGTCACGGTTCCTTCGACCACTCGCCCGTCGACTGTGCCGCCGCTGACCGTCACCGGCTCCGATACCTGGACGACGACGTCGGTGGTGATGTCGACGGTCGTCGCAGTGGTGACCGTCGGCGGCATCGACGCGCCGACGTCGTGATGATCGCCGAAGAAGTAGAAGGTCAGTGCCACAGCGGGAATCGCGACGGCAGTCAGTTTCAGCCAGTACTGGAAGGCCTGAACGAAGGTGATCGAGCGCATCCCGCCGCCGACGACGTTGGCGATGACGATGACCCCGACAGCAACGCCGCCGATCCAGCTGGGAACCCCGAGCAGAATGTTGAGCGTCAGTCCCGCGCCTTGGAACTGTGGAATCAGATACAGGATGCACACCATCGCGACGACGAGCATTGCGAGCTTGCGCAATCGCGGTGAGCCGAGACGGAATTCGGCGAAATCGGGGACGGTGTATGCACCGGAACGCCGAAGCGGTGCTGCGACGAACAGCAGCAGGGCGAGGTATCCGGCGGTGAAACCGATGGGATACCAGAGGGCGTCGGCGCCGTATTTCGCGACCAGCCCGGCCACGCCGAGAAACGAAGCAGCGGAGAGGTACTCACCGGAGATGGCCGTCGCATTCCACCGCGCGCTGACGGTTCTGGACGCGACGAGAAAGTCCGAGGTGGTACGAGCGAGCCGAACGCCGTAGATTCCGATAGCCACGGTTGCCACGGCCGCCGCAACGATGCCGAGCACCGTCAGCACCGGGATAGGTTGTCCTCCCACAGCGCCGCGCTCAGTCGTCCACGATGTCGTTGAAGTCCTGCTCGTTTCGCTCCGCACGACGCACGAACACCCAGCCTGTGGTCAACAGCAAGGGATACACGGCGCCGCCCATCACGAGCCACGGCAACCGGATGCCCAGGACTGCGACCTCCGACAGTGTCGGGAAGAGATGCGTCAGAAGCGGTACCGCACACAGGAGCCCGGCTGCGACGACGGCAAGGCGAATCGCCAGCCCCAACTGCGCGCGAACGAGACCGCGGATCATGGCGTCACCGACTTCGGTCTGTTCCTGCACCTCCACCCGCGTACGGACGATCCGTGCGCCACTACGTTGCGCCAACACAACGCGCTCACGCTGCGGAGGATCGGACTGCGACGTCACCGTGACAACCAGCTCTGCTTGGGCGCACGAACCAGTCGATCCTTGAGTTCACGGGTGTGTCTGCGGCTGACCGGAAGTTCGACGGGAGGCTTGTCTCCGTGCGGGCGCAGACAGACCACCAATCCGCTACCTACTGTGCGGATGCCGGTGACCAGCGCCAAAGACACCAGGTAGGAGCGGTGCACGCGCAAGAAGCCCGCGTCGGCCCAGCGTGATTCGAGTGTCGAGATCGGGATGCGTACCAGGTGCGACTTCCCGGCGGTGTGCAACCGCGCGTAGTCCCCGTCGGCTTCCACCCACTCCACCGAGGAGCGTTGAACGAGCGTCGTAACGCCGCCCAGTTCCACCGGGATCACCTCGTCGGTGGACGCAGATTCGGGCTTGTTCTCGCTCTTGGTGCGCCCGGCCAACCCCACGATCCGTTGAACGGCCTGAGCGAGACGCTCCTCGCGGAGCGGTTTGAGTAGATAGTCGACGGCACCGAGGTCGAAGGCATCAACAGCTCGATCGTCGTGCGCTGTCACGAACACCACGGGTGGTGGCGTCGCGAAATTGGAGAGGATGCCGGCCAGTTCGAGACCGTCGAGTCCGGGCATGTTGATGTCGAGAAATACCGCGTCGATGCTTCCACCGCGCAGTATCCGCAACGCAGTCGTCGCATCCGATGCCGTGTGAACGTGCGCCACCGAGTCCTCGGCGCGCAGCAAGAAGGCCAGCTCGTCGAGGGCTGGTTTCTCGTCGTCGACGGCAAGGACGGTCAGCTGGGCATCAGTGTCAGTCTCGTTCACAACAGGTCCATGTTCCCACGACGGTTTCAGCCTGATCATCGAAGGCGAGAATCAGACGTGAATACCCTGCTTGAACTTGGGAACACGCATGCTGACCTTCGTACCGGCACCCGGCGCTGTCTCCACCACGAGTCCGTAGTCGTTGCCGAACGCGGCACGAAGTCTGTCGTCGACGTTGGCCAAACCGACGTGAGCAGCTTCGCGTGCGCTGGGTCGTCCCGATCCCGACTCGATGGCGTCAAGTGAGCCGGAACGCAGTAGTTCAGGGTCCATCCCCACACCGTCGTCCTCGACGCTGATGATGCAGTCAGGTCCCTCGTCCGCGGCCACGATGCTCACGGTCCCGCCCTCCGGCTTACTCGAAATGCCGTGACGAACCGCGTTCTCGACCAGCGGCTGGAGAGCCAGGAAGGGAAGAACCACGTTGAGCACTTCGGGTGCTATCTGAAGGCGGACGTTCAGCGCCTCCCCGAATCGCGCGCGTTCGAGGGTCAGGTAACGATCGATGTTGCGTAGCTCGTCGGCAAGCAGGGTGAACTCACCCGCAGATCGGAACGAATACCGGGTGAAGTCCGCGAACTCGAGGATCAGTTCTCTGGCCCGCGCCGGGTCGGTTCGAACGAACGACGCGACCGTGTTGAGCGCGTTGTAGATGAAGTGGGGACTGATCTGCGCGCGGAGGGCACGCACTTCGGCGCGATCCAACAGGGCTCTGGACGCGTCGAGGTCGGCGAGTTCGATCTGGCTGCAGGCGTATCGAGCCACCTCGGTGACCGCTCCGAGCATTCCCGGCCACGGGTCTTCGCTGGTGACGATTCCCAGCACGCCGACCACGCCGATGTCCTCGATCAGCAGGGGCTGAGCGATCAGCGCTCGCACATGGTGATCGCTCGGTCCGCGCACCAGGTCCGAGTGGGTGACGAGCACCCGGCGTTCGCCTTCGATCGCGCGAATGGCGGCGTCGTGGAATTGATCGGACAACGCTTCGTGACGGCCGTCCCACGCCAGCAGATTTCCCGACGCGTCTGCGAGGCCCAGACCGGAACCGCCGGTCAGCTCGCGTAGGTGAGGCGCCGCCTCGGCGGCCGAATTCTTGTCGAGTCCACGCCGAAGTGGCCGCGCGGCAAGTGAAGCCGTATGGAGCGCGGCATGGACGGCACGCTCGGTCGGGGTGGTCACCTCACGTCTGGTGCGCATCCACACCGCTGTCAGTGCCCCGGCCACTGCGAGAATCAGCACGCTGAGAAGCGCGACCACGGCCGGACTCAACGCGAATCCTCGTCCAGTTTCCGGATCAGTGTTTTCGGGGCCACCGTGCGGTACGCATCTTCGACGACGTCGGCTACGTCGTTCCAGAATTTCTCGTCCTCGGTCTCGTCGGCACTCGGAACGTCGAGGTACACACCGATCCATCCCCGGCCACCCACGTACGGGGGGACGAAGAACCTCGTCGGATCGCGACTGACCCAATCTGCCTGCGCCCCAGGTGGGGCCGCGGCCCAGATCGCGAGGCGATCGTCGTGGTGGTGATCTGCCATGGTGACGAACTGCGGCGCTTTGCGCACGAAAAACGACGATTCACCGTGGCTGACCCGCTCGGTTGCCTCTGGCAATGCCAGTGCCAGAGCGCGGATTCGTGCCGACGCCGTCATCGATTCACGACCCGCAGGTATTCGGTGCCGGAACACCTGCAAATCGATCCTTCACCCACGCAACAGCTCCCGGCACAGCGGCGCCGTCCGCGTGACCTTCGCCCGGTCGCGCCTGGAATTCGATGACGTCACCCTCGGCGCAGGCACGTTCGACGGCCGCCTCGGTCCATTCCGGACGGATGAGGTTGTCATTGGTACCGACGACTACGTACATCGGACCGCTCGCGCGTTGGCGTGGGAGAGCAACGTCGCTGAGCCACGCGTGAATTCGGTCCGCGTCCTCGGCGGTAGCTGGCCGGGTGTCGGCGGGCGTCACCTTTCCGACAAGACCCAACTTCTCCGTCGCGCGAGAGGTCAGGCACGAGGTGAGCAGGTCGTAGTTCTGCTCGAATGCGCCGCGCACGTAGTCGGTTCGTTCGAGCTCCGGATGGGTGAGGGACAGCCCTTCGAGTACATAGGGCAGCAGCAGTTGCTGAGGCAGTGACAGATTCACCTCGGAATCACTCGAGATGATCGGCGAGATGTCCGCTGCCGGGGACAGGTTTGCTGCACCGACGAATTCCAGTCCGTCGCCGTAGGTGTCGGCTTCCTCGGCCGCTGCCCAGGAAGCCTGCCCGCCTTGGGAAAGCCCCAGAGTTGCCCACCGAGTCGAGGTGTCCGGAACGACGTTGCGCGCCGCTCGAACCGCGTCGATGACGTTGAACGCCGCGGTGTCCGGTTGCAGGTAAGGATGCGGGTCCGGAGTGCCGAGGCCCTCGAAGTCGGATACAGCGACCACGTATCCCGAGTCGAGGAACGGCGCGACCAGGCCGATCGTGCCGAAGAGGGTCGGCGAGGTCGACGGCGCACAGTCGTCCGAAATACCCGTCGTGCCATGGCCGATGGAGACGATCGGCCAACCGCCCTCCGGCGGCGTTCCAGGCGGTGTGAACACGGTTCCCGATACCTGGGTCTCCCGGCCGTCGATACCGGAGGTGGAGCCGTACAGGATTTTCACCGCGCTCGCTCCGGACGCCGCCACTTCGGCTGTGCTGGTGAAGGGTTCACTGTCGAACACGACGCCGCGTTGCGCGCTGCTCTCGACCGGCGGGGTCGTCGTGGTTGCGTTGTCGGTGACAGAGACATCTGGCGAGGCATCCGATCCGCAGCCGACGCTCACGAGGAGCGCGCTCGCCACCACGACTCCCCAGCCTGCGCGAACCCTCGAACTCCGAACCGTCATACGCAGTGTTCCCCTCTATTTGCCCGCGCTGCCTGCTCGGCGACGCCTGACACGTTCCTCGGCTGCGGCCTCTTCGATGTCGAGTCCTTCCAATACGGTACGCAATACCTCGTCGTCGAGATCTCCGTCGTCGCGCGCGGCGATCAGTGCGACTCGTTGCGAGCGAAGGGATTGATGCCGGAATTTGTCGAAGAGCGCTCCCGCATTCCACAAGGCGGCCTCGCGATCGGCGTCCTCGTCGACCTCTTGGAGTTGAAGCCTCGCCTGCATCGAGCGGCGTACGCGCTCGACGATTGCCTGCAATTCCTTTCCGTCGATCCCGGATGGAGGGTGCGCGGCCGCGTCGGCCAACGCCTTCTCACCGGCCTTGCGAGAAATGTTGCGTGCCAACTCCATCTGTTCCTGGGTACGCAATTGTTCATAGGGATCCGCGACGTCGAGACGACGAATGAGGAACGGCAAGGTCGATCCCTGGATGAGCAGTGTCCCGACCGCGACGATGAACGCGATCGCCTGAATGACGCCGCGTCCGGGGAACGGCTCGCCGGACGAGAGCGCGAACGGGATACCGCCGGCCGCAGCAAGAGTGACGACACCGCGCATTCCCGCCCACGAGACCACCAGATTCTGTTTCCACGTCAGTTGATTCTCGCGATCACGGCGCAGGGTTACACCGAATCGCACACGGGAGTAGCTCAGGAACAGCCACACCGGCCGAATCACGATGACCACGGCCAGGACTGCCAGACCGTACGCGAACACGTGAAGCACCGGAAGCCCGTCGGCGACAACATCGTCGATCACGAAGCTCAGTTGCAGCCCCATGTACGCGAAGACGAACATCTCGAGGAGCGTGTCCAGGCTCGACCACACCGAGCGCTCCTGCAGCCTGGTCATGATCGACGCGTCCGTCGAATAGTGTCCGATCACCAGACCAGCAACCACGACGGCCAGAACACCGGACGCATGTAGTTCTTCAGCGGCCAGGTAGGCAGCGAACGGAAGGACCAGCCCCAAGCCGGTTTCGAGTGGAGAGTCGTACATGCGGGCGCGAACGAACTTGACGACAAACGCGAGCACCAAGCCGACGACAACGCCGCCGATTACTTCGTACGCGAAGAACAACAGGGGCGAATCCGTCGCAATTCGCGTTCCGGTCACGGCAGCGACCGCGACGGTGAAGAGGGTCAGCGCGGTCGCGTCGTTGACGAGCCCTTCGCCCGTGAGGATGGCGATGACTCGTTTCGGGAGCCCGAGTTTCTGACCGACCGCCACCGCGCTGACGGCATCGGTCGGCGCGATCACAGCTCCGAGCACGAGGGCGGCGCCGATAGTGAACTCGGGAACCATCCATTCGGCGAAGAAGGCAACCACGAACGCCGTCACCAGCACCATTCCGACGCCGAGACGCAGAATGGGCGCAAGGTTGCGTTTGAAGGTCGCGACCGAGAACTTGAGAGCGGCCGAGTAGAGAAGCGGCGGCAGGACCACACCGAGAATGACGTGGGGGTCCAGTTCGGGCCGCGGCATACCGGGGATGAAGGAGGCGACCGAGCCCACGGTCACCAGGACCAGCGGGGCCTGCAGGTTTCGTCGATTGGACAGCCCGGTGACTGCAATGGCGGCAATGACAACCAGCAGAATCCAGGTGAAGTTCACGCGTTCATTCTGCCCGCCGACCCTGGGAGTTCACCCAGCGGACGCACAGAAGCCCGCAACCTTTTCGGTTACGGGCCCCTGAGCAACGGTATGGCCGAATCCGGTTTTACTGCTTTTCGGGAACAGCCTTCTTGGCGGCCTCGGCTGCCTTGTCGATCTGATCGCCGTACTTGTTGCCGGTCTTGTCGTCGGCAATGTCGGCCACCTTGTCGATCGCGTCGTGAACCTTGTCGGAGTTCTCCGCTGCGAGCTCCTGGCCCTTTTCGACCAATCCCTTGACGTTGTCCAAGAAACCCATGTCCGTGTCCTCTCCCGGTGCTGACGCACATCCTTCGGCGGAATCGTTCCTCCGCGCCCTTCGATTCTCACAGGTCGACGGCCTCTACGCCAGAAAGCAGGTCCGTGCGTTCGAGCCGCGCGCAACTCGAGGTAGCGTTAACCCGCCAATAGCTGATTGATCACCCATCGACATCGACAGGTGCCCGGATTGAATGCAGGACTGCGCGGGACGGGGAGCGACCCCCACCCCACGCGTGAACTGCTGTCCCGGTGGTGGTCGGATCGCACCGATTACACCTGGCTCCCCCGATTCCTCGACACTCGCGGACTGACCGTTCCCGGACGCAAATTAGTCGCGGTGTGGTGTTTTCTCTTCGCGCTGATCGCGGCGACCATGCAGTTGAGCCGCTTCGGTTCCGATTCCGCCCTTGCACGGTCCATCCTCGCAGTCGGGACCATCAGCGGGGTCTATGCCGGTTGCCGTTGGGTGCGAAACGAATCGTGGCCCACCTGGCGCCAATCCGTGGCCTTTGTCGTCTGGGCCGACCTCTGGCTCGCCGTCACGCTCTTCTTCGCGGTTCGCACAGCGTTCGTCGGAACGCTGGGTTGCGTCCTGTTCATCATGATCGGCTTCTACGCGGCGATAGTTCACAGTCCGCGTGTTGCCGTGACCCACATCGGCTGGGCTCTTGCTGTCTGCACGACGCTCGCTGCCATGGCGATGTCCGAGCCGGTCAACGACGACTGGGTGGTCGTGAATCTCTATCTGATGGTTGCCGGTGTGGTTTTCTCCACCGCGTGGATTCTGCAGATCGTCTGGCTGCGCCTGACCGACGACGCACGAAACGCTCACCGGGACTACCTCACCGCGACACTCAATCGCCGCGGACTCCAGGACGAGGCACAGCATCTGCTGCGCAGTGATCGAACGCAGGCTCTGATCGCACTGCTCATCGACGTCGACTCGTTCAAAATCCTCAACGACACGCACGGTCACGTAGCAGGTGACGACGCGTTGACCGCTGTCGCTGACCGCCTCATCGCTGCCGCCGGGCCCGAGGCAGTGGTGGCGCGAATCGGCGGCGACGAGTTCGTCGTCCTGCGCGGAGTCGATCGAGGAGATATCGAACAGGTCGCCACCGAGATACATTCGGCGGTCTCGTCCGACTCCGATCCCTATCCCGTATCCGCCAGTACCGGCGTCAGCGTCTACCTCTGTCCCGAGACGGACTTACCGGATCGGGCTGTCAACGAACTGATCGAGCACGCAGACAATGCGATGTACCGGGCCAAGAAGCGCGGCGGCGATCGCATTGCCTGGGTGCAGATGTTCAGGCGCTGAAACTACTTACTCACTGTGGGCGTGGTGATGCTCGCCGGGCAGGTCGTCGGGCGTCGCGAAAATCTTCCGCTTCTCCCCGTGCAGGCGTGCGCTGATCCACCACGAGAGTTCCACGAGCACAACGCCGATAGCGCCGAGGGTGATCGCGAGCGTCGTCGCAGCGACGTTGCTCGGATCAAGCTTGAAGAACTCACGAGTGAACGGCAGCGCGAACAGGATGAGGTACCCGGCAACCGATCCGCCGATCAGAACGAGCTTCCACCACACGTACGGCCGAGCAACGACGGCCAGGACCCACACGGCGATCATGATCAACGTGATGAGTGCACTGGTTCCGGCCTGGATCTTCTGGGTTTCCGTCTGGTCCGGGCCTTGGTAAGCCAACACGTAGGAGATGAACGTAGTGATGCCGATGATCAGGCCCGACGGCAACGCCAGACGCATCACGCGGGAGACGAAACCGGTTCGCGCGCGCTCGTTGTTGGGTGCCAGAGACAAGATGAAGGCTGGGATACCGATCGTGAACCACGCCGCGATCGTGACGTGGCGGGGCAGGAACGGGTACGGCAGCGGTTCGAAGTCGAAGACCTGGGACAGGACGCCGGTGATGCCGATCAGGAACGCGAGCACCACCGAGTAGACGGTCTTGGTCAGGAACAGATTCGACACACGCTCGATGTTGCCGATCACTCGGCGGCCTTCCGCGACGACGTACGGGAGCGTCGCGAACTTGTTGTCCAGCAGCACGATCTGGGCCACGGCTCGGGTAGCCGGGCTGCCCGAACCCATCGAGACTCCGATGTCGGCGTCCTTAAGGGCGAGCACGTCGTTGACGCCGTCACCGGTCATCGCGACGGTATGTCCGCGAGACTGCAAGGCAGCGACCATTTCCCGCTTCTGATCCGGTCGTACTCGACCGAACGTCGTTGCTCCGTCGAGAGTGTCCGCCAGCTTTTCCTGATCGCTGGGAAGATCCCGCGCGTCGATGGGACGGTCACCACCCTCGAGCCCGAGGGAACCGGCAACGGCACCGACGGAAACCGCGTTGTCGCCGGAAATGACCTTGACCGCGACCTTCTGGCTGGCGAAGTACTCCAACGTCTCCTGCGCGTCCGGACGCACCTTCTGCTCGAGTACGACCAGAGCCTCAGGGGTGACGGTGCCCGGCGCGTCGGCGTCGTCGACGGGAAGGTTGCTGCTGCCGAGCATGAGGACACGAAGCCCGCTCGAACCCACTTCTTCTGCCTTGCGGGCCATCTCCGAGTCTGGATCGAGCAGCACGTCCGGGGCACCGAGCACCCAGTTGCCGTGACTGCCGTACGACTGGCCACTCCACTTCTTCGCCGAGGAGAACGGCGCGAGCGCGGTGGCTTCGCCCCAACCGGAATCGTCGGAGAGAGACTCGCGAATCGCCAGAACGCTCGCGTTGGGGCGAGGGTCGGACGCAGCCATCGCGCTCAACGCGGACTTGACTGCAGACTCCCCTGATCCACCCGGTGCGACATCGACCTCGGACAGGCGCATGCCGTTCTCGGTCAGCGTTCCGGTCTTGTCCGCGCACACCACGTCGACACGGGCCAAGCCTTCGATCGCCGGCAACTCCTGAACGAGGCACTGGCGCTTGCCCAATCGGATGACACCGACCGCAAAAGCAATGGACGTCATGAGCACAAGGCCTTCGGGAACCATCGGAACCAGCGCTGCCACCATGCCGTTGAGCGCGGGTCGGATCGGCAAGCCGATCGTGAAGAGCTGATTGAAGATGATCAGCGCTCCCGCCGGAATCATCAGATAGGTGATGAATTTCAGGATCTTGTCGATACCGCTGCGCAGTTCCGAATGCACGAGGGTGAACTTGCTCGCCTCTTCGGCCAGCTTGGCCGCGTATGCATCTCCACCGACCTTGGTGGCGCGGTACGCGCCGCTACCTGCGGCAACGAAACTGCCCGACAGCACTTGCTGGCCGCTCGCCTTGTGAACCGGATCAGCCTCACCGGTGAGCAGCGATTCGTCGACCTCGAGTGCGGCAGAACTGACCACCTCACCGTCGACGACTATCTGGTCACCGGATCCGAGTTCGATAATGTCATCGAGCACAACATCTTTGGGCGCCATTGCCACGGCGACGCCGTCACGCCTGACCATGGGCTTGGCCTGACTCACGATGGCCAGAGCGTCGAGCGTGCGCTTGGCGCGGATCTCCTGGATGATGCCGATACCGCTGTTCGCGATGATCAACAACCCGAACATGCCGTCGATGATCGAACCCGTCGCGAGCACGATCACCAACAACACGGTCAGGATCGCGTTGATGCGAGTGAAGACGTTGCCGCGGATGATGTCCTTGACCGAGCGGGACGCCCGGTCCGGTACATCATTGGTTTGTCCCGACGCGATCCTTGCTGCAACCTGATCGGCGGTCAGACCGCGGGCGACGTCGACGTCGTCCGGCAATCGCTCAGGCGCTACCGCCACTGCTGTCTCTTCTGAACTGGTGTGCTCGTGAGCCATGGTCAAAGATTACGCACCCGGAGCAACTAATCAGGGTTCGACTCGACAGGCAACCACGTCCGCGGCACTTCTCCGCTCAGCCCAGCGGTATCCACCACTTCGACGGCGGTGTCGGTGACAACGCGTCGATCCTGCCGCCAGGCATCGGGACCGACACTGTTGTGCCCGCCTCTGCGGCCGACTCGTTGAGGCGAATGATCGGCTCCGACCACGAGTGAAACGCGAGGTTGAAGGTCGCCCAGTGGATCGGTACGAAGACACCGCGCGATCCGTCGCCCTTGTTGAGGTCGATGTGTGTCTGCACTGCCTCTTCCGGATTCATGTGAATGTCCGGCCAGCGCACGTCGTACGCGCCCACGGGGAGAAGCGTCAGATCGAAAGGCCCATAGGTTTCACCCAACTGTTCGAAACGTGATGTGTATCCGCTGTCTCCGCCGAAGAACACCCGGTGTTTCGGACCGGCGAATACCCACGACGCCCACTGCGTCGTGTTCCGGACGAGGCCACGACCGGAGAAGTGACGAGCCTCGGTGCACGTGAGGACCAGGTCGTCGATTTTTGTCGACTCGTCCCAGTCCAATTCCACGATCCGGTTCTCGGGCACCTTCCAGTGCCGCAGGTGAGCCCCGATACCGATCGGAACGACAAACGGAGCGGTCTGGGTGCGAGTCAGAATCTTGACCGTCGCCATGTCGAGGTGGTCGTAATGATCATGCGAGATGACTATCGCATCTACCGTCGGTAGATCAGCCAAGGCCACGGGAGTGGGATGCATACGTGCGGGACCTACTGTGGCCGAGGGTGATACGCGTTCGCTCCACACCGGATCGGCGAGAACGCGGTAACCGTCGACCTCGACGAGAACACTCGAATGGCCGTACCACGTCACGGCCGCGTCACCCGCTACCGACGGCGCCAGCGGAGTGGCCAACGGAATCGGCTGACGCGGCCGACCCGTCGACCCCCGTGTAGCCATCGACTTGAACATCCCGGCATCGGTGCCCGGAACCAGAGTGCTGCTGGGCTCCGAGTTGTGGAACTGGCGATCCCGGTATCGCGGGGACATCGCCGCATACGGTTGCACTGTGTTTCGCGACGCCCCGATCTGCGTCGGGATTCCCCATGCGGCTCGCGCCACCCACCCTGTCGCCGCGGCAACAGCCGCAACTCCGAGAACCGTCGTCTTCTTCATTCAGACGAGCGTAGCCACTATCTGTCCCGCGTGCCTGGTGCCTGTTTTCCCTGCAACGAGCTTTACTTTCCCTTGAATACGGGAGGGCGGTTCTCGATGCGGGCGGCGCGGGCTTCCTGGACGTCCTCGCTGAGCCAGGCGGCGTGGAGGGCGTCGAGTTGCTCGGGAGACTGTTCCTCCATGGTGCCGTCGTCGTTGAGAACCATCTTCATGTGCCGCAACGACAGCGGTGCGAGATTGGCGATGCGGTGCGCCCATTCCTGAGCGTCGTCGAGGGTTCCGAGCTTGTTGGCGAGACCGCGAGTGAAGGCTTCCTCGGCGCCGATCTGTTCGATGCCGAGCAGAATGGTACGCGCCGGACCGCCGCCGACCAGCGACGCGAGCCGACGCATGGTCCACTTGTCCACCGAGACTCCGAGAGTGGCCGCGGGGATTCCGAAGCGAGCGGTCGGTGCCACGACGCGCAGATCCGACGCGATGGCCAACTGGGTACCGGCGCCGATGGCCGGACCGTTGACAGCGGCAATGACGGGGATGGGCGCCGTGTCGATCGACCGGAGCATTTCGAACAAGCGGTCGGTGAAGCCCTCCATGTAGACGTCGCCGGACAGGTCCGCGCCTGCACAGAACGCCGATCCCTCACCGGTGATGACGACAACGTGCGCATGCTCGGCGACTGCCGCGTTCATCGCGTCCCGTATTGCGATGCAGAGTTCGGCGCTGAGCGCATTACGACGCTCGTGACGCTGCAACTCGATGGTCACGACGTTGCCGTCACGGGAGAACCCGATCATGTCCGCTCACTTTCGTTTCTGGAAGGCTCGACACACGGGAGTTCCGAGGCGCCGCTACCGTCCGCATACTTCTCTGCAGCTAAGTTCTGTACATCAGGAGGTTAGATTACCGATGAGTACAGACGACCTTGCCGCACAGCAACCACACCCGGTTGACGTGGTGGTGATCGGTGCGGGACAGGCCGGACTCTCCGCCGCGTACTACCTGCGCAAGTTCGGAATCGAACCCGAATCGGGGTTCGTGGTGCTCGATCATGCGTCCGGTCCGGGCGGAGCGTGGCAGTTCCGATGGCCGAGCCTGACACTGAGCACCGTCAACGGTGTGCACGACCTCCCGGGAATGTCCTTCGCGGAAACCACCGGTACAGACGCCGAACAAGTGCCTGCATCGGTGGCGGTCCCCCATTACTTCGAACTGTACGAAAAGCAATTCGAACTTCCCGTCCACCGCCCGGTACACACACGGGTGGTGTGTCCGAGGGAAGAGCGACTGCGAATCGAAACCGACCAGGGAGTGTTCGCGGCGCGAGGCTTGATCAACGCGACGGGAACCTGGGAGCGCCCCTTCATCCCCCACTATCGCGGGGCCGAGTCCTTCCGTGGCCGACAACTCCATACGAAGGACTATCGAACCGCTGCGGAGTTCGAAGGCAAACATGTTGTGGTGGTCGGCGGCGGTATCTCGGCCGTCCAACTGCTCGACGAGATCTCACGCGTCACGACCACTACCTGGGTGACGCGGCGCGAACCCGAGTTCCGCGACGAGCCGTTCACGCCGGACATCGGCCGCGCTGCGGTTGCCATGGTCGAAGATCGTGTACGACGCGGCCTGCCACCGGGATCCGTTGTCTCGGTGACCGGCCTCCCCGCGACGCCTGCCATCCAGGCAGCGCGAGAGCGCGGTGTGATGAATCGTCTGCCGATGTTCTCCGAAATCCTTCCGAACGGCGTGAAGTGGGCCGACGGTACCGTCGTCGACGCCGATGTCATCTTGTGGTGCACCGGTTTTCGTAGCTCACTCGATCACCTGGCGCCGTTGCACCTGCGCGGACCGGGTGGCGGAATCCCGATGACCGGGCGCCTCGCCACGCAGGTCGAAGCCGACCCTCGCGTACACCTGGTGGGATACGGACCGTCGTCGTCGACGATCGGAGCCAACCGCGCCGGCCAAGCGGCGGCGCGCGAACTGACCGCGTACCTGGGAATCGGCGAATGAACAGAATACTGATTCCGGGCGAAACCTGCTGGCGCATCGAACCGGCCGACAATCTTGCCTGCATCGTCGACGCCGCTGACTACTTTCATCATGCGAAGTCCGCAATGCTGCAAGCCGAGAAGCGAATCATGTTGATCGGCTGGGACTTCGACACGCGCATCAAACTCGAACCAGGCAAGCAGACGCTCGACGGCCCCAACCGATTGGGAATGTTCCTCCGCTGGCTGGTCCGCGAGAAACCCGACCTCGAAATCCTCGTACTCAAATGGAACATCGGCGCGTTCACCGCAATTGGGCGCGGCATGACTCCCGTCTTCGTGTCCAACTGGCTGACCGACGAGCGCCTTCGGTTCGAGATCGACGGTGCCCACCCGGTTGGTGCGGCGCACCATCAGAAAATCATCGTCATCGACGACACTCTGGCATTCTGCGGCGGCATCGACATGACGGTGGACCGCTGGGACACCTCGGATCACGTCGACCGCAACGACTACCGGATCACACCGAGCGGAAGACGTTACGGCCCTTGGCATGACGCAACCACGGCGGTCGACGGCAATGCTGCCGCGGCCATCGGCGAATTAGCGCGGGCACGCTGGAAATCCGCAACCGGAGAGGACCTCCCACCGGTCCAGAGCACTGCGACGCCGTGGCCGGTCAATTTGGCTCCTACCTTGCGCGTCGTCGACGTGGCCATCGCCAGAACGCTGCCGGAACTCGGCGAACGCACAGAGGTACGCGAGATCGAGGCGCTCTATCTCGCGGCCATCGCCGGGGCAGAACACACGCTGTACATCGAAAGCCAGTACCTCGCCTCACGCACGCTGGCCGAGGCGATTGCCGCGCGTCTACGTGAGGCCGACGGGCCGGAGATCGTTCTGGTCATTCCGCGCAATGCCGATGGATGGCTCGAACAAAAGGCGATGGACGGGGCACGCCACGACCTGCTGCATTTGCTGTGGTCGGCCGATATCCACGACCGGTTCGGTGCGTTCTATCCCGTGACCTCTTCCGGCGCACCAATTTACGTGCATGCCAAGGTCCTCGTGATGGACGATCGCCTCCTGCGAATCGGGTCGTCGAACCTCAACAACCGTTCGATGGGCTTCGACACCGAGTGCGACATCGCCGTCGAATCCGACGACGACGCAGATGTCGAGTTGCGCGCCTCGATCATCGGATTGAGGCGCCGGCTACTCAGCGAGCACCTCGACGTCACCGAGGAAGAAGTCGACGACGCGTTGGGTGAGCAGTCACTGTTGTCGACGGTTCGCGCTCTCTCGACCTCCGACGCTCGCAGTCTGCGCGAATTCGACCGGAATACAGTCGACGGCGAAGACCACGTGCTCGCTGAAAATGCACTGATGGATCCCGAGCGCACGCCGCCCAGACTGAGCGATCGAATCGAAGGATTGCGCCGCCTGCTCGGCAAACGCTGAGACTCTAGAACACGCGCACGCAGTGCCCGGCTGCCAGCGCGAGTTCGACGAGTGTTGCACCGTGAACACTCGGGACGAGCGCGATGAGAAACGTATCGCTGTCGCTGTCGAGCCAGGCAAGTGAAACGCCCGTCTCGGTGATGTTGTCGCCGACTCGAGCGAGAAGCGATTCGAGTCCGGCAGCTCGATCGAAGGTCATGGCAAGACTCTGCGCCCACTCCCACGATCCTGTCGGCGCCGACGCGAGCGCTCTCAGCTGACCGAGAACCTCGGCAGCGTCCTCGTTCCAGTCCACCCAGACCAGGAGTTTTCGGTCGTGCAACGCGTCGACGAGAGCAAACCACCCCAATTCCGGGTGCGGCTTCTCGAGCGTCTGTGAGTACAGCTCGTTCTGTACTTCGACATACCGTTCCGGATAGTCGATCGCGAGAGTGACACGGTCGATGACGACAGTGCTGTCAGGGGCGAGCAGTTCGGCGATCGCGCGCAACGCGTCGCGAGCAGGTCCACCCACTATGGCTCCAAGGTTCGATTCGGTCATCGGTGCGGTTTCCACAGTCTGACATGCGAGTGCGACTCGTTCGGACGTGTCTTCGATGTCAGGTCCTGAGTCAGATCCCTCCGGAGATTCCCGCGCGCCGCATATCAACGAGTCGACGAGTTACCGAATCGAACAACCCGGCTATCCCATTCGCCGCACTTGTCCGTTTACCCTTTCACCTGGCCTTACAATCCGGATATAGTCATCGGCGATCCATGAAGCCAACTGGGATGTAGCGAGCCAGCGAACAGTCTGTTACCGTTCAGCTAACTACCCCTTCTGGTCAAACCGGATTGAAGGGGTTCGGGCAATGACCCACGGGGGGTTGACGTGAAGGGGCCATGTTCCGCATGAAACACGATTCACACACGACAACCTCTTGGTGGTCGATCGGCGAATGGCGCCTGGGATGGAAGGTCATCGCCGTTCTCGCATTGCCGATGATCGTCGCCGTCGTCCTCGGCGCACTTCGAGTTCAGACAGAACTCGAAGAAGCCGCACAGCTGAGTTCCTCGTCCGAGCGTGCCCTCGCAGTGCCCGCGGCGATCAACCTCGAATCCGCACTGTACGAACTCGCCGAAGCCGCATCGGCACGCACTGACACCGGCCCGGCAACACAAGCAGTTTCGGACGCAATGGACCAACTGGTAGACGCCGCGCGCGCGTTCCAGTCCGACGGCGACCTCAACGACCAAGTGACTTCGGCGCTCGCCGAGAGCCGTTCCATCACCGAGGAGATCGCCGCCGGCGCGGTGGCTCCCGCACGCTTGGTTTCGCGGGTCGGCGAAGTCTCGCGCGCACTCTCGAGCACCTTCACCAGCGTCGTCGAGCATTCTCAACGCCCTGTCCTGCGCGAACAAGGTGGTCGACTCTCCGCACTCTGGGAAGCGCGACGAGCGCTGGCCGAACAACGAATCCTCTTCGGCTCCGGTGATCCGGACCAGCAAGCTCGTACGTCGATGGTCAGTGCTGCCGGTGCCGAACTGGTCGCTCTGAACAACATTCTGGCCATCGACGGGAGTAACGACACCGTCCAGACCCTCAGCAACTCTGCTCAGAACCGGATCAACGCCCTCGGATCAACTCCGTCGACCTCTCCTCTGGGGAGCCGCGTCGGCGCCGATCTGAAATCCGGAAACGACCAGTACAACAGCCTGACCGACACCACCGTCACCGAGTTCGGCGACACCGTCACCGCCGAATCCAATGCAGCACGAACCGCAGCACTCCGTGACACTGCAATCGTGCTCGGCGCGGTCCTGCTGGCACTGGCCATCGCCCTCGTCATCAGCCGATCGCTCATCGATCCGATCCGCCGGTTGCGATTTGCCGCATTGCAGGCCGCACGACGCGGACTCCCCGACGCGATCGAACGAATTCGCGCAGGTGCCAGTACCGACGAACTCGACTTCGCCCGTGTCCCGATCCGCACCCACGAGGAAATCGGCGAGCTTGCACGCGCGGTGGACGACATGCACGGTCAGGCCATCACGCTTGCCGGCGAGCAGGCCACCCTGCGGCGCCAGGTCAACGACATGTTCGAAACGCTGTCGCGGCGTAACAAGTCCCTCGTCGACCAGCAACTCGGTTTGATCGAACAGTTGGAGCAGGACGAAGACGACCCGCGTCGCCTCGAGAATCTGTTCCGGCTCGACCACATCGCCGCGAGAATGCGTCGAAACGGCGACAACTTGCTGGTTCTCGCCGGAACCGATGTACGCCGCGCCAGGACCGCCCCCGTCGCTCTCGGCGATACCCTTCGCGCCGCGGTATCAGGAGTCGAGGAGTATCGACGCGTCGAACTCGGGCAGATCCCGCCCGGAGTCGTCACCGGTCATGCTGCCCCGGACGTCGTTCACCTCATCGCTGAGCTGCTCGACAATTCTCTGCGGTACTCCCCACCGGAGACCACCGTCTCCATCAACGCTGCCCGCACTATCGACGGCTCCATGATCGTCGAGATCGCAGATCTCGGTATCGGCATGTCGCCTGCCGATATCCTCGATGCCAACGAGCGCCTCGCCGCCGGCGGCGAGATGAGCGCGGATACAGCGCGTCGCATGGGTTTGTTCGTCGTGAGCCGAATCAGCCGTCGCTACAACATCTCTGTGCGCCTGCGCCCGACGGCAACGTCATCGACGCACAGCGGCATCACCGCAACGGTGCTCCTACCGACGTCGATACTCGATTCGTCTCGGGGACCCGAGATCCGCACGCCGCGAACCGGACCCGTTCCCACGCTCGATCGAACTCCCCCTCCCACACCGCCTGCACCGTCATGGTCACAGCCCGTCCCGACCGAATCCGCACCCCCGCGGCCTGCGACCAGAAGTCTCGCTGATCTCCCGCGTCGAACGCCCGGTAACAGTACCGATCGGACCGAGACGTTCGCCCCGATCACACCGCAATCCACTCCTACGGCAACAGCGCCTTCGGGATTGCCACGTCGCACTCCGGGCACAAGTGGAGTACCGGCAGTCAGCACTTCAACTCCGACCACTGCTTCACCCGCCACCTCGGTGTCGTCCTTCGCTCCTCTGCCCGATCCCGAGGGCACAAGCACATCGACGTCCCTTCCCGTTCGTACTCCGTCGCCGGAATTCGCCTCGCCGGCACAGGGTCCCGAGATCCCGGTGGGTCCACAACCGTCGACAACCCCGCCGCCGCGGCACCGACTCTCAGCCCCGATGCCGACAAATACTGCGGCATTCTTCTCCTCACGCACCCGTGACGGGCTCTCTGCTCGCGCATCGGCGAGGGCTGACGGCGCGGGCGACGGCAACTCGAACGGCGTACCCTCTGCTCCGACCACGATGCCGATTTTCGCCCGGATGGTGTCGGAGTGGCTCGTGGATCCGACGGCGGAGACTTCGGCGGCTTCCACCGGCAGTTCGTGGACCACCGACGCGGATCAAGGCTGGCTGGCCGCTCGAACCTCGTTCGAGATGCCGGTCACCAAGATCGCCGATTCCGGTCTGCCCATTCGAGACCGCGGAGCCCGCCTGGTTCCTGGTGCCGTCGGCGGAGGCGGTACGACACAGCGCCATGCATCCAATCCGGCGGACGTCCAACGTGGTTGGAGCAGTTACCAATCCGGAGTACAACGAGGGCGTCGGCGCGCCGCCGACCATCAGCCCGATGGCGGACAGTCTTTCGAATCGTCCACGATGTTGCACAACGATGAAGGAGAACAGTGAACACTGTCGGAGCCCAGGAGACTCCCCGCGCACTCGACTGGCTGGTTTCGGCTTTTGCCCGAGACGTGCCGGGTGTGAGTCACGCGATCATCGTCTCAGCCGACGGGTTGTTGACCGCCTCGAGCACACACCTTCCGCTCGATCGGGCGGATCAATTGGCCGCTGTCACTTCCGGACTCGCCAGCCTGTCCGCGGGGGCGTCACGCCTCTTCGACGGTGGGGCCGTCATGCAGTCCGTCGTCGAGATGGAGAACGGCTACCTGCTTCTCATGGGCGTCGGTAGCGGCGCTTACCTTGCCGCCCTCGCTGTCGCCGGATGCGACATCGGCCAGATCGGTTACGAAATGGCGACTCTCGTCGATCGCGTCGGGACCACGATGGACATTGCCCCGCGAACGTCGCAGGGTATTTGAGTTCGATGCCTCACCATCAATCCGACTACGACGACGCCGAACCCAGCTTGGTCCGGCCGTACGCGCTCACCGAAGGTCGGACCCTGCCGTCCATCGACCTCCCGCTCGAAGCGATCATCGCGACGATCGAGGACGTGGTCTCGAACAATCTTGCACCGCAGGATATTCGTGCATCGATCGTCGCACTCTGCGAGAAGCGGATCTCGATTGCCGAGATCGCTGCCCACCTCGGTGTTCCGATCGGAGTCGTGCGGGTACTGGTTGCCGACCTCGTAGTAGCCGGATCACTGGAAATACATGCCACTCTGCGAAGCGACGCATCTCGAGTCGAGCGACGCGAACTGATCGAAAGGACCCTCAGTGGACTTCGGGCACTCTGACTCATCGTCTCGCGTGAAATCGACAAAAATCGTGATCGCCGGGGGTTTCGGTGTTGGCAAGACAACGCTTGTGGGGACCGTCTCTGAAATCGTCCCCCTTCGCACGGAGGCAATGGTCACCGACGCCAGCGACGGTATCGACAATCTCGGTTCCACTCCCGACAAGAGCACCACGACGGTCGCGATGGACTTCGGGCGCATCACTCTCGCCGACGACCTGGTCCTCTATCTGTTCGGAACCCCGGGACAGCGCCGCTTCTGGTTCATGTGGGACGACTTGATCACCGGTGCGATCGGTGCGGTCATTCTGGTCGACACGCGCCGTCTGGAAGACAGCTTCGCTGCAGTCGACTTCTTCGAGGCGCGAGGGCTCCCGTTCATTGTGGCGGTCAACCGTTTCGACGGCGCACCAATCCATTCGGCGAGCGATCTCCGGCAGGCATTGGCGCTACCCAACCGCGTTCCCATGATCGAGATCGACGCCCGAAACCGCGAATCGGCCAAACGCGCGCTGATCGCCGTCACCGAGTACTCCCTCGAACGACTTGCAGCTGAAGCAGTCGTCTAGATGAATCACCAGATGCGAATCGTCGCCGAAAGGAACTGGCATGTCGGATGAAATGCACCATTTCTCGATGGGAATCTGGCTGCTCGGGCTCGCCTACGTCGTGTCCGTGGTCGGGTCGGTAGTCGGCCTGGCGTGCACCAGGCATTCAGCGTCGGCGACGACAACCGCCACACGCATGCGATGGCTAGCCATGGCTGCCCTGTCGATCGGTGGTGTCGCCATCTGGCTGATGCACTTCATCGCCATGCTCGGCTTCGCAGTCCCCGGCAGTCCCATTCGATACAACCTCGGATGGACCGTGATCTCCGCGATCATCTCAGTAGGTGCTGTTTTTGTCGGTCTGCTGATCATCGGGACCGAATTCCGCTGGACGCGGCTTCTGATCGGCGGCGTGGTGACCGGTCTCGCCGTGAACATCATGCATTACACCGGCATGCGCGCCTTGCGCTTTCAGGGTGAGATCCACTACGACCTGCTCTTCGTTGCATTGTCGGTTCTCATCGCAGTCGTCGCCGGAACCGCTGCACTGTGGTTCACCATGGTGCTCGAGTCCACGATTCTGCGTTTTGTCGCCGGAATCATCATGGGCATCGCCGTCGTCGGTATGCACTACACCGGAATGGCCGCAGTCGAGGTTGTTCACGACGCGGCAGCCCCGGCGCCGCAGGGACTCGAAGTGTTCTCATTCCTCTTCCCCGTCTTCGTTCTCGGCCTGCTGGCGTTGGCAGTTCCGATTGTCGCCGTGCTGACAGCACCCAACCGTGCGACGGCACGGATGGAATCCGCCGCCGACGACCTGGCGTTCGAAGCACGAGAGTTCGCGACCTCGAACTGAGAGGAGTACGGGGCGAGTCGATGTGAATCGACGACGCCCCGTACATTGCGGGGATGGTGGATGCCGTACACAACCCCCAGCCGTCGGCCGACGCGGCACTGGTCGTGATCGGTGGTTTGCCGGCCACCGGCAAATCGACGATCGCGCGGGTGCTTGCTCAGCATCACAAGATCCCCTACGTGCGGATCGATACCATCGAACAGTCGCTGATCCGCAGCGGTATCGCTGATGTATCCGGGACCGCCGGATACATCACCGGGTACGCGCTCGCCGCCGAACAATTGCGACTGGGACTCTCGGTCGTGGTCGAATGCGTCAACCCAGTCGAGGCGACACGAAACGCCTGGTCCGCTACCGCACAACATAATTCGGCGCGCTTGCTCAGTGTCGAAGTCATCTGTTCGGATCCCGACGAGCATCGCAGACGCGCAGAACGGCGAGTCGTCGACATCCCGGATCTTGTACTACCTACGTGGCAGGAAATCCTGGATCGAGACTACGAGCCGTGGACCACGGAACGGCTCGTGCTCGACACCGCAATCATGAACTCCGAGAGCGCAGTACGACGAATAACTGCCAGAATGTTCACCGAATGAGAGCTGCTCACAGGGTGAGAACGAAGAATGCACTGTTCGGATCTTCGCGGTAGTTTCCGAACGGTGGAGACGGGACGAACCCGAATCTCGCATACAGTCGGCGTGCCGGATCGAAGAAGTCCTGTGTGCCGGTCTCCAATTCGAGTTGCCGGTAACCTCGTTGTCTCGACTCGTCCACGACGTGTTGAAGAAGTCGCGTACCCACGCCACGCCCTCGAGCTACCGATGAGGTTCGCATCGACTTGATCTCGCCACCGGTCGACGACCGTTCCTTGAGTGCAACACAACCGAGTAGATCGTCACCTTCGCTCCACAGCGTCCACATGGTCACGGAGCTATCCGTCAGCCCGGTGATGTCCAGCGCGTGAACGCTGTCCGCGGGCGAGGTCGCATGCATGTCGGCGAGATGTTCGGTCAGTAGAGCACGGACCACATCCCGACTCAGGTCGTCAATTTCGATTCGCACGGATCCTCACTGTCCTCTTCGCTTCCGGCAGCATCGAATGAAAGTATGACTGGCCATCACTTCGGCGAAGGCTTGGCCCGTACGTGGATGCGTTCTCCTTGGGGGCCGAACAGACTCAGTACCTCGACCGGGCCGCCGCCGTCACTACCGAACCAATGCGGGTTTCGGGTGTCGAATTCAGCAGCTTCACCCGTACCCATCACGATGTCGTGATCGGCCAACACCAACCGCAACCTCCCCGACAAGACGTACAGCCATTCGTAGCCGTCGTGCACTTGCGGGTTGGGGTCCGTCTGGCTTGCCGGGATGGTCATCTTGAATGCCTGCAGCCCACCGGGTTGCCGAGTCAGCGGCAATACCGTTCGCCCACTGACGCTTCGAGGCGCACTCTGGATACGTGGATCGGCGACCTGTGGTGCCGCAACCAGTTGGTCCAACGGCACTTGGTGGGCAAGCGCGATCGGAAGCAGCAACTCCAGACTGGGTCGACGCTCCCCCGCTTCGAGCCTCGACAGGGTGCTCTTCGAAATACCGGTGGACTCGGACAGCGCTGTGAGCGTGACGTTCCTCTGTGTACGAATGCGTTTGAGGCGCGCGCCGATCTGCGAGATGGCGGCATCGATGTGCGGACCGTTGACATTCATGGTGCCGAGTCTGACGACGATTCCCAGAAATGGCAACATTAGTTGCTGACGAACCTCCTCCGCGAGCAATCTGTGCTCATGCGAACACACACTGAAACAGAGATCCTCGACGCCGTGATCGTCGGCGGTGGCGCCGCCGGACTCAGTGCAGCCCTGGTGTTGGGTCGTGCTCGGCGCTCGGTCGCCGTCATCGATTCCGGCAAACCGCGCAACACACCGGCAGCACACATGCACGGCTTCCTCTCGCGAGACGGCATGGCGCCAGGTGAGTTGCTCGCCGTCGGACGCAGCGAATTACAGACGTACGGAGTCGAATTCAAACGCGACGACGTAGTCGACATCTCCTGGCGCGGTATCGAACCCGGCTTTGTCGTCGAACTGTCGGGAGGCACGACGCTCGAAACTCGCACTGTGCTGGTTGCCACCGGCCTACGGGATTCACTCCCGGAAATACCAGGAATCCAGGAGCTTTGGGGGCAAAGCGTGCTCCATTGCCCGTACTGCCATGCGTACGAGATCAGCGACCAACCGATCGGCGTTCTCGGCGGCGACGCTCGCGAGATGTCACTTCACCAGGCGTTTCTACTCCGACAGTGGTCGTCGGATGTGACGTTCTTCCCCGACAAGATCTCGCTCACCCCCGACGAACGCGCGCGACTGGCTGCCCGAGGAGTGACGGTTGCCGACGGATCGGTATCTGGATTGGTCTGCGAGAAAAGCAAACTGAAAGCCGTCGAACTCGACAACGGCCAACTGGTTGCGCGCTCAGCACTGTTCGTTGCGCCGCGTTTCGTTCCGAACGACGCACATCTGACGCGACTCGGCTGCAAAGCCAGCCCCACGGGATTCGTGGCTGTCGATCATTCCGGCGCCACCAGTGTTCCCGGTATCTGGGGCGCCGGCAACGTCGTCGACCCTCGCGCACAGGTAATCAATGCTGCGGCTGCAGGTTCAACCGCGGCGATCGCAATCAACGGATACCTGGTAGAGCAGGACGTCGAATCGGCTCTTCGCTCGACCGACCCTGAAGGTGGTTTCTCGGCGGCCATGGAGCAGGGCGTCTGCGAGATGAACGGCGGCAGCGCCCTTCACGGCATCTGACCGAAGCGTCTAGGTCGCGGGGCCGCCGTGCAACTTCTCGTAGGCGGCCTTCTCGGCGTCGTGGCGCGAGATCTTCTTCGGGTTCTCGAGGTCGGAAGGCAAACCGTGACGCTCGAGGCGACGCGACCTGTTCTGAGCCATGTAGGAGACCGAATAGAACAGCGCCAGAAGCACTCCGAGCAGCACCATCGACGCCCGCAGGGCCCACGGCCCGGGGAAGAGCATGAAGGCCGCGAAGACGGGAATGAACGGCACCATGCTGCGGATCAGGTGACGTGGCACAGCCCAGTCACCGATCAGGTCGTTTCGCACCCAGTCCTGCATCGAATCGGGCAACTTGCGCCCCACTGAATAACCCAACCACTGAAGGGGATTCGGGCTCGTGCGTTGCTTTTTGGAAGTCACGGAAGTCACCTGTTCGGTACGCATCGGTCTTGACGCAGTCGTCACGTTTCTTTCAGATGTGGTCATCACATTTCTCTCATTGGTCTAAAGCGCCGGCGCGGAGCGCGGCCTCGTTGACCCGCGTCAGAACGTTGTGGAGTTCTTCGAGTTCGGCGAGGCTGACGCCGAGCTTCGCGACAACCGCCGGCGGGATCTTCTCCGCCTCGTCACGCAGTGCCACACCGGCTTCGGTGAGGTCGACGTCGAGTTGACGTTCGTCGGCGCGGCTACGGGTTCGCGTGATCAACCCGGACGCCTCGAGTCGCTTGAGGAGCGGCGAGAGTGTCGGCGAATCAAGCTGCAATGCCTGCCCGATTTCCTTGACCGCCATCGGCGACTTCCCCCACAGGGCAAGCATCACCAGATACTGGGGATGCGTGAGGCCCATCGGCTCGAGCAGTGGCCGGTAGACGGACAGGACTGCCCGGTTCGCGACCGGCAAGTGCAAAACACACCTGCCGGTCGAGAGCCAGCGGATCGTCCATCTGCGTCTGCGGAGCCTTCGTCGTCATGAATCCGATGTTACCAGATTGATTAGTGCAGTAACTATTATCGCACTAATCAATCTGGCGATGATCGTCACTCTTCTCCAACGTCGACGTGGGTTGCCCGGTGAGGCCCACGTGGGCTTCCGCCCTCATACGCTCCACCATGTGCGGGTAGTGCAGCTCGAACGCCGGACGCTCGCTACGGATGCGCGGCAACTCGGTGAAGTTGTGACGCGGCGGTGGGCAGGTGGTCGCCCACTCGAGCGAGTTTCCGTAACCCCACGGATCGTCGACGGTGACCACCTCGCCGTAGCGGTAACTCTTGAAAACGTTCCAGATGAACGGCAGTGTCGACGCGCCGAGCACGAACGCGAAGATCGTGGACACCGAGTTCAGCACCGTGAATCCGTCCGAGGGCAGATAGTCGGCATAACGACGGGGCATACCTTCGCCACCGAGCCAGTGCTGGACGAGGAACGTGCCGTGGAAGCCGACGAACGTGGTCCAGAAGTGCCACTTGCCGAGGCGCTCGTCCATCATGCGACCGGTCATCTTCGGGAACCAGAAGTAGATACCGGCGTACGTGGCGAACACGACCGTACCGAAGACCACGTAGTGGAAGTGGGCGACAACAAAATACGTGTCGGTGACGTGGAAGTCGATCGGCGGACTCGCGAGAATGACGCCCGACAGACCACCGAAGAGGAAGGTGATCAGGAAGCCGACCGAGAACAGCATCGGCGATTCGAAGGTCAACTGCCCCTTCCACATCGTGCCGATCCAGTTGAAGATCTTCACACCTGTCGGCACGGCGATCAGGAACGTCATGAACGAGAAGTAGGGCAGGAGAACAGCACCCGTCGCATACATGTGGTGAGCCCACACCGCGATGGACAGAGCTGAGATCGCCAGTGTCGCGTAAACCAAACCGGTGTATCCGAAGATCGGCTTACGGCTGAAGACCGGGAAGATCTCCGAGACGATGCCGAAGAACGGCAGCGCGATGATGTACACCTCGGGATGCCCGAAGAACCAGAACAGGTGCTGCCACAACAGAACTCCACCTGACGCCGGGTCGAAGATGTGTCCACCGAGGTGACGGTCGACGAACAGACCCATGAATGCAGCGGTCAGCAGCGGGAACGCCATCAAGATCAGAATGCTGGTGATGAAGATATTCCAGGTGAAGATCGACATCCGGAACATCGTCATGCCTGGTGCGCGCAAACAGATCACCGTGGTGATCATGTTGACCGCACCGAGAATAGTGCCGAGACCGCCCACTGTCAGTCCGAAGACCCACAGGTCGGCTCCGACGCCGGGGCTGTGCACCGCACCCGACAGCGGGGTGTACGCAGTCCAACCGAAGTCGGCAGCGCCGCCCGGCGTGAGGAATCCGCCGAGTACGATCAAACCACCAAAAGTGAAGAGCCAGAAGCCGAATGCGTTCAAGCGCGGGAAGGCCACGTCCGGGGCACCGATTTGCAGCGGAAGTATGTAGTTCGCGAAGCCGAAAACGACGGGCGTCGCGTACAGCAGCAACATGATCGTGCCGTGCATGGTGAACAACTGGTTGAACTGCTCGTTCGAGAGGAACTGCATCCCGGGGACAGCCAGTTCCGCACGCATGAACAGGGCCATCAGGCCGCCGATCAAGAAGAACACGAAAGCCGTGATCATGTACATGATCCCGATCTTCTTGTGATCGGTGGTCTTGATCATGTCGAACATCCACGACCCCTTGGGATCACGACGCTTCGGGTACGGCCGCTCCGGAATCGGCTCCAGCTCTCCGGTCCGCTCGTCCGGCACCGTTGTTGTCATGCTCGCGCGTCCTCTTTCGTGCTCGATACCGCCCTCAAGAACTTTCCGCACGACCATATCGCATGTTAATAGTTAATGCACAAACTAAGTTTGGTCGACGTGGACATCAATCGAAAACCGAACGTACGCAACGTTTTGCAGATTTCGGTGAGATAAAGTCAGGCGGCGGAATAGGTCAAGGGTCCGCCGCGTTGAACAAACCCGTGACTCTTCCCGACACATCGACAGCACCCGAGGCCCCCGCGTTGCGCGGCCTCTTCGAGCCTTTCGAGGTCAAATCACTCTCGTTGCGCAACCGTTTTGCGATGGCCCCGATGACTCGCGCCTTCTCTCCTGACGGAATCCCCGGCGCCGACGTGGCCGAGTACTACCGTCGTCGCGCAGCGGGCGGGGTCGGCCTGATCATCACGGAAGGCACCTATATCCCGGACCCGGCAGCCGGCCCGCACACCCGCGTACCGCGCATCTACGGTGATTCGAGCCTGGGCGGCTGGAAGTCGGTAGTCGACGCCGTGCACGCCGAGGGTGGATCGATCATTCCTCAGCTGTGGCACCTCGGAGTCGAGCGCGGCGAAAACTCGCGTCTGAACCCCGAGGTCGAAACCGTCAGCCCCTCCGGCCTGGCGCTGGACGGCACCCGTCTGGGACGAGAATTCACCACCTCGGATCTCGACACCTTGAAGCAGTCGTGGGTCGACGCCGCACTCAACGCGAAGAACACCGGTTTCGACGGGCTCGAGTTGCACGGAGCGCACGGCTACCTGCTCGACGAATTCCTTTGGGCCGGAACCAATGTCCGCACCGATGAATACGGCGGATCACTGGAAGCCCGCACCCGTTTCCCGGCCGAGGTCGTCGCCGCAATCCGAGAGGCTGTCGGAAACGAGTTCGCGATCGTCTACCGATTCTCGCAGTGGAAGTCCGGCCACTACGACGCTCGTATCGCCCAGAGCCCGGCTGAACTCGGCCGCATCCTCACTCCCCTGGTCGACGCCGGCGTCGACGTTCTGCATCCGTCGACGAGGCGCCACTGGGAACCGGCGTTCGCTGAACTCGACGGCGAAGACGGCAAGCTCGGCCTCGCCGGCTGGACGAAGAAGCTGACCGGGTTGCCGACCATCACCGTCGGCTCGGTCGGACTCGACTCCGTGTTCACGACGGCATTCACCGGCGACGCCGCATCGGCTGTCACGGGGCTGGAGCGTCTCGAAGCTCAGTACGATAGGGGTGAATTCGACATGGTTGCCATCGGACGCGCGCTGCTCGCCGATCCCGAGTGGGTCGAGAAGCTCCGCACCGGACGCGCGGACGAGCACATCGCATTCACTGCAGAACATCGCACGCACCTGAACTGACCTCGCACGACAGAACGGCACTCCCGCGATTGCGGGAGTGCCGTTCGTGGGTCTACCGGAAGTTCTAGCTGCCGAGCGTGACCGGGTCGGGGCCGATGCGGCCGGCCGGGTCGTCGAGAGCACCGATCGCGTTGATTTGTTCCGGCGTCAGTTCGAATCCGAAGACATCGAAGTTTGCGGCGATACGTTCGGGGGTCACCGACTTCGGAATCACCACGTTTCCGATCTGCAGGTGCCAGCGAATGATCACCTGAGCCGCGGTGACGCCATGAGCGTCGGCGATAGCGGTGATGACGGGGTCACCGAGAACAGTTCCCTGGCCGAGCGGGCTCCACGCTTCCGTCGCGATTCCCTTGCCGGTGTGGAAAGCGCGCAGTTCGGCTTGGTTGAACTTGGGGTGAAGCTCGATCTGGTTGAGGACCGGCACCTCACCGGTTTCACCGATGACACGCTCGAGGTTCTCGATGGTGAAGTTGGAGACGCCGATGGATCGAACCCGTCCGTCCGCCTTGAGCTTCTGGAATGCCTTGAAGGTCTCGACGTACAGGTCCTTGGACGGAACCGGCCAGTGGATCAGGTACAGATCGAGGTAGTCGAGACCCAACTTGTCGAGGCTGGCGTCGAAGGCGGCAAGCGTCGAGTCGTAGCCCTGATCGTCGTTCCACAGTTTTGTCGTGATGTACAGGTCTTCGCGGGCGATGCCGGATTCGGCGATCGCGCGGCCGACGCCCACCTCGTTGCCGTAGATCTTGGCGGTGTCGATACTGCGGTAACCGGCCTTCAGAGCGGTGGAGACGGCTTCCTGCGTCTCGTCGTCCGGAACCTGGAACACACCGAATCCCAGTGCGGGGATCGTCTTACCGTCGTTCAGAACAATGGTCGGTACAGAGGTCACATCGTTGGTCTCGGTCATATGTGGATCCAACGCACGGGCGCCAGGAGGCATTCCCCACCGAACCTCCTCTTCGGCCCCTTGTCGCACCCGAAATGCCGGTCTACCTTGGAATACAAGTAATCGAATCGCCTCGAGAAAAGAGAGAGCGATGAATCTCGGATATCGTCTCGCCTACAAGGTCGGCGTCACTCCATGGGAGCACACCGGTCACGGCTTCGACGCTCAACTGTCCGGCCTTCTGGATGCGATTCCCCTCCCGGAAGGTGGCCGTGCACTCGATATCGGTTGCGGCACCGGACGCCATTCCATCGAGCTGGCGCAACGCGGGTGGCACGTCACCGGCGTCGACGCCGAACAGGAACCGCTGGACAAAGCGCGCATTCACGCGCGTGAAGCACACGTCGACGTCCGGTTCCTCCACGAGGACGCGGCAGACCTGCACATTGCTGTCGACGGCGGGCACATGCTGGTGCTCGACATCGGCTGCTTTCACGGGCTCACCGATCATCAACGACGCGACTACGGGAGGTCGGTCAACGCGATCACCGCACCCGGGGCGTCCATGGTGATGTTCGCATTCGGGCCAGGTCACCGTTGGCCGATGCCACATGGCGTCTCCGAGGAGGACGTCATGCGAGTATTCGACGGTTGGTCGATTGCCTCGAGTACGGCCGCCGACGTGAGTGAATCGCCACTTCCGGTCCGTGCGGCACATCCGTGCTGGTACCACCTGGTCCGTGACTGACTGCTGTGCGCCTTTATTAACCGCCCGCGGTTAATAAAGGCGCACAGCACCGATTAACGCAGGCGCACAGCTCCGGGGATACTTCTCAGGTGACTGCAACACTGCGCATCAGCGGCCTCTCTGCCTCCCGGGGAGAACGCACTCTGTTCTCCGACCTCGATCTCACCGTCGCGCCCGGCGACGTCATCGGCCTCGTCGGCGCGAACGGCGCCGGCAAGTCGACGCTTCTCACTGCACTGGCGGGAATCGGAACTGCCGACGTCGAAGGTTCGATCATCCTCAGCCCGCCAGACGCTGCGGTGGGTTATCTCGCACAGGAACCCGACCGCATCGAGGGCGAGACCGTCCTCGAGTTCCTCGGCCGACGCACCGGCGTCGCGCACGCCGAGGCGGTCATGAACGCCGCGGCCGAAACCCTGGCTGAAGCGGAGGAGGATCTGTACTCTCCGGCTCTCGAACGCTGGCTCGCTCTCGGCGGCGCCGATCTGTTCGAGCGCGCCGAGAAGGTGGTCGAAGAACTCGGGCTCGGAGTTCCGCTCGAAGCTCACATGACGGCACTGTCCGGCGGTCAGGCCGCACGCGCCGGGCTCGCGTCGCTGTTGCTCTCGCGCTACGACATTCTCCTGTTGGACGAACCCACCAACGATCTCGACCTGCGGGGTCTCGAGCAGTTGGAGCGATTTGTCGCCGAGACCCGAGCGGCGCTGGTTGTCGTGAGCCACGATCGCGAGTTCCTCTCGCGCACCGTCACGGGGATCGTGGAACTCGATCTGGCACAACAGGACATCGCCGTCTACGACGGCGGCTACGAGTCGTACCTCGCCGAACGCGAGATCGCCCGCCAGCACGCACGCGAGGCGTTCGAGGAATACGCAGGCACCCGCTCCGATCTCGAAGATCGCGCACAGATGCAGCGCAACTGGATGGAACACGGCGTCCGCAATGCGCGTCGTAAGGCCAAGGACAACGACAAGATCGGACGCGGATTGCGGACCGAGTCGACGGAGAAGCAAGCCGCGAAGGCACGCCAGACCCAACGTCGCATCGAGCGACTCGAAGTGGTCGAGGAACCGCGCAAGGAGTGGGAACTTCGCATGGAGATCGCGGCGGCTCCGCGGTCCGGATCCGTTGTCGCAACCACGAATGGTGCCAAGGTAACGCGCGGTCAGTTCACGTTCGGTCCGGTCACGACACAGATCGACTGGGGCGATCGAATCCTCGTCACGGGCGCGAACGGGGCAGGCAAGACCACCCTCCTGAACGTTTTGCTCGGCAAACTCGTCCCAGACGAGGGCATCGCGTCCTTGGGTTCCGGTGTCGCGATCGGTGAGATCGATCAGGCGCGTGGATTGTTCGAAGGTGATCAACCAGTCGTCGAGGCCTTCGGCGCTCAGGTTCCGGACTGGCCCGATGCCGATGTCCGTACTCTGCTCGCCAAGTTCGGCCTGCGCGGACACCACGTACTCAGATCTGCCGCTTCCCTGTCCCCCGGCGAAAGAACAAGGGCTGCACTTGCTTTGCTCCAAGCTCGCGGCGTGAACCTACTGGTACTGGACGAGCCGACGAACCATCTCGACCTTCCGGCGATCGAACAGCTCGAGCAGGCGATGGAATCCTTCGAGGGAACCCTCCTCCTGGTCACTCACGATCGACGCATGCTGCAGTCCACCCGAAGCACGCGCCGGTGGCGAATGGAGAACGGACAGCTCTTCGAGGAGTAGCCAACCGACTCTGCTTGCGCAGACAACCCGCGTGTGCAACTATTTATCAGGCGCACGCAATAGTTGCATGCGCGGCATAGGTGGGCACGGGCGACACGATCGCCCGTCGAACCGCCACACCCAGTCTTGAAAGGCGCTCTTCAATGTTGTCGATCCCCGACCGCACACTGACTCACGGAACCACCGGCGAACCGATCACCATCCCGCAACTCGGGTACGGCGTTTTCCAGGTACCGGACGCACAGACCGAAGAGGTCACTGCCACCGCTCTCGAGATCGGCTACCGCCACATCGACACGGCCGCAATCTACGGAAACGAAGCCGGTGTCGGCCGCGCCATCGCTAGTTCGGGTGTTCCGAGGTCAGAGCTTTTCGTCACCACCAAGTTGTGGAATGACGATCAGGGCCACGACCGAGCGCTCGCCGCGTTCGACACGAGCCTCGACAAGCTCGGCCTCGACTTCGTCGACCTGTATCTGATCCACTGGCCGGCACCGGCAAAGGGCCTGTTCGTGGAGACGTGGGCCGCTTTCGAGGAGATCCTCGCCTCCGGCCGTGCCCGTGCGATCGGCGTGTCCAACTTCCTGCCCGAGCACCTCGAACTGCTGGCCGAGCACAGCTCGATCACCCCGGCCGTCAACCAGATCGAATTGCACCCCAGACTGCAACAGCACGCGTCACGGGAATACGCGCGAAGTCGCGGCATCGAAATCGAGGCATGGAGCCCACTGGGACAGGGAACTATCCTCGACGACCCGACCATCGGGAAAATCGCTGCAGCACACGGAAAGAGCCCAGCGCAGATCATTCTGCGCTGGCATCTCGAACAGGGACACACCGTTTTGTCGAAGTCGGTGACACCTGCCCGCATGCGCGACAACGCCGCAATCTTCGACTTCGCACTCGATACCGACGAGTCAGCTGCCATCGCAGCGCTGAACACCGACAGCCGTGTCGGACCCGATCCAGTCGAATTGAACTGAATCGAAACGGCTTCAGGAATTTTCGTGAGGAGTCAACGTCAGCAGCACAGAATCGACGGACTGCTCGGCCAGGAGCGCGTCCAGCGGTAAGTGACGGAACAACGCTCGGTAATAGATCGGCGACGCCAGGGCATCCAGGACGAAGTCCAGGTCGAAGTCGCTCCGAATTTCGCCGCGTAGCCGCGCCGATTCCAGCACTGCCGCAGTGGAATCGCGTCGTGGCTGAAAGAATGCCGACTGGAAATCCCGCGCCAATTCCGGGTCCGCCGCCAGATCCGCAACCAACGCGGGCAGGATCCGCCCAACTACCGTTTCGCTCAGCCCCACAACCAATGTCGTGATGCCGGCGACCAGGTCTGCCCTGAGATCGCCGGTGTCCGGCGTTGGATCAGTACCGATGTGCGCCACGACGACGTCGACCACCAGATGCCGCTTCGACGGCCATCTCCGGTAGATGGCGGGTCGATGCACGCCGGCTTTCGTCGCCACCGAACCGATTGACAGCTCCGCATAACCGTTCTCCCCCAACAACTCCAGGGTTGCCGCCAGTACGGCGTCGTCGATCCGCTCGTCGCGGGCGCGCACCATCTACAGCACCGGTCGCGGCATGAGCACCAGACGCCAGCCGTCGGGATCTTCGAAAGTCATCCCCGCATTCTCCTCCCAGTACGGATTCTCGGCGCCAACGGGTTCGTGCCCTGCTTCACCCAACCGCTGAACTACCTCGTACATCGCCGACTCGCCGGCGAAGTAGAGCACCAACAGGTTGTCCTGCGTCGGCGCCGGGCACGGGCTTCCGTCTTCGTGGGTCGTGAATTCGAGGTGATAGTTCGAATCCGGCAGCCCCAGCATGATTCCGTCGTACCCGGCATGACCGGAGAACCGGTAGAGCTCTGGCAATCCCAGACAGTCGCGATAGAACGCAATCACGTCGTCGAGCCTGTCGGTGGGTCGCGCTATGCGCACTTGCACTACTGCGAGGTCGTTCGGCCAAGTTGTCATTCCCAAACAGTACAGTACGTACCGTAATGTTTCGAGAAGATGGCCGCCAGCCTCCCGACGGCAGCTCGCTGCGACTACAAGCGATCATTCTCCGGAAACGCCGCTTTGGGCATGAACTTCGGCCTGGCGAACAGCACAGACAGTTTAGTGGGCTGCGACTCCACCGGGCGATCGGACCGATACAGCAAGGCCTGCTGCGGGGTGCTCACCCATTCACTGGCGAAGATCTCACCGATACGGCCCACCGGCACGTGCGACCCGTCCTCGAGTCGAACGGTGACGTCCGCCCCGATGTCCGACTGGCCGTACACGACCCACCACGATTCACCCTCAACGTCCCCTGGAGTGTGCTGACCGATACCGATGACGGCACCTTTTTCCATCGCATCGCGCCAGACCACTTCACGCCCTTGCGGTACCACGCTGTAGCTACCGTCCTCGCGCACCTGCACGACGAGACAGGACTTCTCGAGCACCAACTTTTCGACCACCATGCGACGCCCCTTCTGTTGCCCGAACCCTATCCGCCGACACCACCCAGAAACGGCATCTTCGCGGTTCATGTTGACAAACTGTTGGGTTTTTACAACACTTTGATGCATGAGCCCAGTCCGACGGGGAGACGCGCTCCCCATCTTCAATCGCATCGGAGTGCTTCGCGCCGAGCGGAAGATGAGTCGGGCCCAGCTTGCACAACTCGTCGACGTCAACCCGCAGACGGTGGGGGCGCTCGAACGCGGCGATCACTACCCCAGCCTGGATCTCGCGTTCAGGATCTGCTGGGTGTTCGACCTTCCGGTCGAAGCGGTGTTCTCCCGGACGGAGTTCGGGCCGCTGTCGACGGAGGTCTACCGAAATGCACCGTCGACGGAGGTCTACCGGAATGCACCGTCGACGGAGGTCTACCGATCTGACCGCACTACCGAGGGGAGTGAAAAGCCCAGTGCCTGAATCAAATCTGATCGACCGCTACCAGGCCCACCGCACTCGGCGGTTCCTGCAGAACGAGGAGACGTTCCGACATTGGCTCCCGAATTGGCGAACCCGTCGACGTCGGCGGATGCTCGTCATCGCCCTCGGAGTCCTGTTCGCCACGATGGTTGCCATCGGCATAGCGTGCCTGTTCAACCCACTGTTCGCGGTGGCATGGCCGGTCCTCACCCTGTTGTTCCTACCGACGTGGTCTTCACTTCAAATCGTGTCGGGCAGGCAAGGGGATGCGCCGCGGCATGCTCTGGACGAATGGGAGATCCAGCAACGCAACGACGCCCGTTCCGTCGGGTTGAGCGTGACTCAATCGTTGGTCTTCATTGTCGCCATTTTCCTCATTTTCACCTCGTCGGTGCAGTGGAATGTAGAGAGACTGCCTTACTCGGGAGGTTTATTGGCACTGACTGCAATGCTGATCGGCGCGTGCACGCCCGCGATGATTCTCTCGTGGACCAATCCAGACCCGGATCCGATTGATTCCGAAGAGTTCGACCTCTGACCCGTATTACCGAAGCGCACCACTCGACCGATGGGAAGGACCCATGTCAGCCACCCTCACGATCGACGGCATCTCGAAACGCTACGGCGACGTCGTTGCACTCGACAACCTCAGTTTCGAAGTGCGACCAGGCGAGATCTTCGGATTCGTCGGCAGCAACGGCGCCGGCAAGACGACCACGATGCGCATTGCGCTGGGTGTGCTCGGAGCAGATTCGGGGGAAGTTCGCCTCGGCGGCAAACCCGTCGACCTCGACGTGCGTCGCACGATCGGATACATGCCGGAGGAACGCGGCCTCTACCCCAAGATGAAGGTGGGCGCGCAACTTTCCTATCTGGCCGAGCTACATGGACTCTCGAAAGCCGATGCGCATGCGGCGACAGAGCGCTGGACCGAACGTCTGGGTATCGCCGAGCGCGTCAAGGACACCGTCGACTCCCTGTCCCTCGGTAATCAGCAACGTGTGCAGCTCGCGGCCGCGCTGGTTCACGATCCAGCGGTACTCGTTCTGGACGAACCGTTTTCGGGCCTTGACCCCGTAGCGGTCGATGTCATGAGTGACGTGTTGGTCGAGAAGGCTCGCACCGGTGTTCCCGTAATCTTCTCCAGCCATCAGCTGGATCTGGTGGAGCGCTTGTGCGATCGCGTGGGCATCATCAGCCGCGGCAGCATGCGAGAGATCGGAACCGTCGACGAACTACGAGGCAAGGGCGACGGCCGAATCGAAGTCTTCGCCCCTGACGCGCCGGTCGGCTGGGCACACCATCTGATCGGTGTCACCACACTGAGCCACCTCGACGGTCGAACGCTCCTGAGCGTCGACGGAACCGCCGACGATCAGCAGATCCTGCATGCAGCGTTGAAAACCGGACCGGTGCACGAGTTCACGCTACGACGTCCGTCACTGACCGATCTGTTCCGAGAGGTAGTAGCCGCATGAGCAACCAGTTGAGCGGAGGTCGAGCCATCGGGTTGGTCGCCCGACGCGAATTCATGACGCAGATCTCGAAGAAGAGTTTTGTGATCAGCAACGTCATCATCCTGGTCGCGATCGTCGGCGGCATCATCGCCTTCTCACTCTTCTCCGGCGGCGACGAGGACAAGTCGAAGATCGGCTTGGTCGGCAACCAATCACTCAGTGCCACGATGGTGTCCATCGGCGACACCCTCGGAAATCCGGTGACGGTGACGGAGGTTTCCGACGACGGAACCGCGCGTAACCAGGTCAAGGACGGCGACCTCGACGTGGCCGTGATCGCTGGATCGGGCGGCGGCGTCACTGTCGTGACCAAGAAGGAAGTGCCCACGAATCTGCGCGCCGTCATCGAGAGTTCCGTTGCACAACAAGCACAATCGAATGCGCTTTCCGCTGCGGGGATCGACCCGGCTCAGCTCGCCGAAGCCACGTCCACCGCAGTGGTCACCATCGATGCCATCGATCCCCCGGATCCCGAACAGGGCCAACGCATAGCGATGTCGATCGCTGCTGTGGTGCTCCTGTACATGCAGATCCTGCTGTTCGGAACGTACGTGGCGATGGGCGTCGTCGAGGAGAAGTCCAGTCGCGTGGTCGAGCTGCTGCTCTCCACTCTTCGTCCGCTGCAGTTGTTGTGGGGCAAGGTTCTCGGAATCGGTGCTGTCGGCCTGATGCAGATGGCTGCCTATGCCGTCGCGGGCGTCGCCACCGGACTGGCGACGGGCGTCCTGACCGTGACGGGCACCGCGATCGGCGTTCTGTTCGGCACTCTCGGGTGGTTCATTCTCGGCTTCCTCTTCTTCGCCGTGCTGTACGCCGCCGCCGGGTCCATGGTCTCGCGGCAGGAGGACGTCAACGCCACCGCGATGCCTCTCGCGCTGCTCGTCATGGCGATGGTCAGCGTGGCTTTCGTTTCGGTGAGCAATCCAGAAGGAACCCTGAGCAACGTGTTGAGTTGGATTCCGCCGTTCTCGGCAATCCTCATGCCCCTGCGCATTTCCGCCGGCGTTGCTTCTCCGTTCCAGATCGTGGGAACAATTCTGCTGATGCTGGTCGTGACTGCTGCGTTGTCGATGATCGCGGCAAAGATCTACCAGCGCTCCATCCTTCGTATCGGCAAGGTCGTGTCATGGAAAGAGGCGTTCGGACGCTGATTCTCCAGCGCACAACTGGCGCCACGCGATCCCGGCGGCACCCCGTCCAGGTAGGTTCATCCTGGACGGGGTGCTGCTTACTTGGAGGACGTTGTGCGAATCTCGGCCGAAGAACTACTCACTGCGGTACTCGATCCCGAGAGCTTCGTCTCTTGGGACTCCCCGCCCGTCGACGTCGGACCTGGCCCGAAATACGCAGAAGACCTGGCGAAGGCCCGCGAGAAGAGCGGAGTTGACGAGTCCGTCGTCACCGGTGTCGGTACGGTTCGGGGCCGTCGAGTCGCGGTAATTGCCTGTGAATTCAGCTTTCTCGCCGGTTCCATCGGAGTCGCCGCGGCCGAGCGGATCGTGACCGCCGTCGAACGTGCTACGGCAGAACAACTCCCGCTGCTCGCCTCGCCCACCTCCGGCGGAACGCGGATGCAGGAGGGCACCGTCGCCTTCGTTCAGATGGTGAAGATCGCTGCGGCAGTGGCTGTTCACAAAGCGGCACACCTGCCCTACCTGGTATACCTGCGCAATCCCACCACCGGCGGGGTCTTTGCCTCGTGGGGATCCCTCGGCCACATCACCGTCGCGGAACCCGGTGCTCTGGTGGGATTCCTCGGACCCCGTGTCTACGAATCGCTGTACGGCGAAAAGTTTCCCGACGGTATCCAGACGTCCGAAAACTTGTATCGCAACGGCGTTATCGACGGCGTCGTACCCGTCGACCGCCTCCGTCTGCTGGTCAATCGAGCGTTGTGCGTGCTCACCGATCCCCCGGCCCCGGCAGCCACGGACCCGATTCCCTCACCCGAGATTCCCGATGTTCCCGCCTGGCAGTCGGTGATGCTCTCGCGCCGGGCCGATCGACCCGGCATCCGGCAGTTGCTCCGCCATGCCGCAACTGAACAGGTACCGCTCAGCGGCACCGGGCAGGGTGAAACCGACAAGACGATCTTGCTCTCGCTCGCCCGCTTCCGAGGCTTTCCGTGCATCCTGCTCGGCCAGGACCGCAGTGGCCAATCCGCGCTCACCACGATGGGACCGGCCGCGCTCAGGGAAGCGCGACGGGGCATGAAACTTGCCGAAGAACTACAACTCCCGCTTGTCCTCGTGATCGACACTTTGGGCGCGTCGCTGTCCAAAGAAGCTGAAGAACGTGGACTGGCCCCTGAGATCGCCCGTTGCATCGCCGACCTCGTGACGCTGAAGACCCCGACAGTGTCGGTGTTGCTCGGTCAGGGAACAGGCGGCGGGGCGCTCGCGCTGCTGCCCGCCGATCGGGTACTCGCGGCACAGAACGGGTGGCTCGCTCCCCTGCCGCCGGAAGGCGCAAGCGCGATCGTCCATCGCGACATCAGTCACGCACCGGAGATGGCGGCAGCGCAGGGCATTCGTTCGTTGGATCTGCTTCGAGACGGCGTAATCGACGCGATCATTCCCGAAACGCCTGACGCGGCCGACGAACCCGTGGAATTCTCCAAGAGGGTAGGGGCTGCGATAGCGCACGAACTCTTCATGCTTGCCGAAGAGTCGGACACCGATCGCCAGTCCTCCCGTATCGCGCGCTATCGAAACCTGGGAGTTCCGCAATGACGACGAAGGACCGGAATGCGCTGACGCTGCCGCACAGTTACGACCGCGCGGCACTCGCTCGTTTCGAATTGTTCCTGTTCGCGGGCATCGCCACCGTGTTGATCACCCGCGCTTATCTGGCGGCAACGGGCTATCCCCAGATCGGGGGCGGCGCCCTCCACATCGCACACGTTCTCTGGGGCGGATTGCTGATGGCCGTCGCCATCGTCGCGACCGCCATCACCGAAGGCTCTCGCACGCGTGACCTGGCCACGCTCGTCGGCGGAATCGGATTCGGTCTCTTCATCGACGAGGTCGGAAAATTCGTCACCTCCGACGTCGATTACTTCTACCAGCCTGCCATCGCGATCATGTACGTCGTCTTCGTTCTCTTCTATCTTGCCGCGCGCGAGGTGGTGATTCGGCGCGGAATGAATGATCGTCATCGGCTCGCCATCGGGGCGCGAGCGCTCTCGGACCTCGCTCTCGGTCAGCTCGACGAGATCCAGTACAACCACGCCCTCCGCGTACTCGACGGCGTCGAAGACCGCAGCCTCACCGACCTCGTCGATTCGATCAAAGCCGGCCTGCATTCACAGACTCCGCCGACCGGCGGTATCGAATCGAAGATCACTCGTGGCCGCAACGCGTTCTTCCACCGTGCTGAGGAACTGCTCCGGCACCGTGTCGTCCGCCGACTGGTACTGACCCTGTTCGTACTGCAGGCTCTTCTGGCGATTGTCCAGGTGATCTACGCGTTGGTTTCCGAGAACGTCGTCGAGGCCGACGACGTCTCCGACCTGGTGGTCCAGATCTCCACCGTCGCAACCGGAGTTCTTGTGGTCCTGGGAGTGTGGTTCCTCTTCCGCGGTCCGTACCTGCGAGCCCTGAGACTCCTGCGTGCATCCCTCATCGTGAGCCTTCTGGTGACGCAGGTTTATCTGTTCACGCAGGACCAGTTCGGCGCGCTTTTCGGTTTCGCAGTGTCACTGTTCATGCTCGCGACTCTTCGCATCGCGATTCGAAGCGAAGAGGCCGCCGCGGCTCTACCGCAGCGAGATCGCCGGCCGACTCGGTAGATCGCGGATCCCGCGGAGCGGGCTGAAGAGCAGGACCAATCCACACGGCGCGATCAGGCAGGCCATGATCCACATCGTCCCGCGCGGTCCCACCGCGTCGCCGAGGTAGCCTGCCGTCAGCGCACCGAGCGGAATGCTGCTGTGCAGCAGGAACATACTCGTTGCCACTACTCGTCCGAGGCGGTCCGGCGGACAGTAACTTTGACGGAAACTGCCGAGCACCACGTTGCACGACACGACACCCGCAACCATCACCATGCCGCCGATGCAGAACCAGAACAGGCCGGCACCGTACGTCGTCAGAGGCGCCAACAGGATGAACGGTCCCGTCACCAACTGACAGATGAGAACGCTTCGGGCAGTGCCGAATCTGCGGCCGAGCGGGCGCGCGATCATCGATCCGACAATTCCGCCCACCCCGGCAATCGCCAAGAGAAGCCCGAGTCCGAACTCCCCCACACCAACCGTCTTTTCCAAGAACACGATCTGAATCGTGGTGTACCCGGTGAGACCGAAATTGAGCAGAGTGCCGTAGACGACGATTGACCGCAGATACGGATCACCGGCAACGAATCGCAGTCCGAGCGCAATCTGCCGTCGCAACGGTTCTCGCTGATTCTGTCCGCGATGGACGGTCTCCTGCACACGAATCAGCCAGATGCATACGAAGCAGAAGGCGAACGTGAACGCGTCGACAACCAGACCGGCCGCGAGCCCGACAGTTGCAACCACCAGCCCACCGACGCTTGGGCCGATCACCCGAGTTGCGGCCTCGGCGCCCTGAATCTTCGAGTTCCCTTCGACAAGATCCGCTTCGGCGAGCACCGTGGGGAGATACGAGTGATAGGCCGCCTGGAAGAAGACCGTGGCTGTACCGGTGAGCAGCGCGACCAGGAGCAGGTGGCCGTATGTCATCGCCTCCAGGAAGCCGGCGATCGCGAGGCTCGCGAAGAGCAGCGCGCACGCAGCGTTCGCGATCATCATGATCGGACGCCGTGGCAGCCGGTCGATCCAGGCACCGGCAGGTAGTCCGACGATCAACCACGGCAACCACACTGCCGATGCCAGCACACCGATCTGGAAGCTACTCGCGTCCAGTTCGCGAAGCGCGACCAGCGGCAGTACGACGGTCGTGACACCGTTTCCGATACCGCTGACTGCGTCGCCGGTCCACAGCAGTCGGAAGTCACGCAGAGCGAGGACTCCCCAGAAGCCTGCGCGTTGCGCTGCACCTGTCACATCGATCCCCCTTTCCGTCCCTGGCTTATCCCACCCCTACGCGCCACTGGCCGACGGGACAGGCCCGCCCGGCGCAAAGGGACGGTACCCGCACCGCTACTGAGGCGCACCGCACTGACGGTGACCTAAGGTGTTTCAGGTCACCGGTAAGCGAAGTTCACGAGAGGACACACGTCGATGAGCTCTTCCGAGCAGGCGTCCCACACCACGTATGCCGACGCATATCGCGAGAGCATGGATCAGCCGGAGAAGTTCTGGCTCGACGCTGCGCGGGCCGTCGACTGGGATGTCGCCCCCACGAAGGCTCTCGACGATTCTGCCGCGCCGATCTATCGCTGGTTCCCGGATGCTTCGCTCAACACCAGCTTCAATGCCCTCGATCGGCACGTCCGCGACGGCCGCGGCGATCAGACCGCGCTGATCTTCGACTCCGCGATGGTCCCAGCCAAGGCCACGTACACCTACGCCGAATTGCTCGAGCAGGTCTCACTCTTCGCCGGCGTCTTGAAAGATCAGGGTGTGGTGGCGGGCGACCGCGTGATCATCTACATGCCGATGATCCCCGAGGCCGCGATCGCGATGCTCGCGTGTGCGCGAATCGGCGCGGTGCATTCGGTGGTGTTCGGCGGCTTTGCGGCCAAGGAACTCGCAACCCGTATCGACGACGCCGGTCCAGTGGTGCTCGTGACGGCGTCCGGCGGCCTCGAACCCGGACGAACAATCGAGTACCTGCCGATGGTCGAAAAGGCTCTGCAACTGTCCGCCACGCCCGCGCACACCGTGATCGTGAAGAATCGCGAGCAGATTCCCGGCGCAGCTGCCGACTACAAGTCAAGTGCCGCAGCCTGGTTCGACTGGGACGAGCTGATCGCTGATGCAACTCCTGCCGACCCGGTGTCGGTCGCCGCGACGGATCCGCTCTACATTCTCTACACCTCGGGAACGACCGGTAAGCCCAAGGGCGTCGTCCGGGACAACGGTGGCCATGCCGTTGCCCTGACGTGGACGATGAAGAATCTCTACGACATCAGCCCCGGCCAGGTCTGGTGGACCGCCTCAGACGTCGGTTGGGTGGTCGGCCACTCCTACATCGTCTACGGGCCACTGCTCGCCGGAGCTACGACGGTCATGTACGAAGGCAAGCCCGTCGGGACCCCCGATGCAGGTGCATTCTGGCGCATCATTTCCGAATACAAAGTGTCGGCACTCTTCACCGCTCCGACAGCGATCCGCGCGGTCCGCAAGGCCGACCCGGATGCAAAAGAGCTTGCCAAGTACGACATCTCGTCGCTCGACACACTGTTCGCGGCCGGCGAGCGCTTGGATCCCGACACCTACGAGTGGGCTACTCGGATTCTCGATCGCCCGGTGGTCGATCACTGGTGGCAGACCGAAACCGGTTGGGCCATCTGCGCGAACCTGCGCGGCCTCGAACCGATGGAGATCAAAGCAGGCTCACCCACCGTCGCCTGCCCCGGATACCGCGTCGAAATCGTCGACGGCAAGGGCGAACTCGTGGGTCCGGGCACCGAGGGCAACATCGTGATCGGCCTGCCGCTTCCTCCCGGAACACTCGCCGGACTGTGGCGTGACGAGGACCGGTACGTGAAGTCCTACCTGTCGACTTTCGACGGCTATTACCTCACCGGCGACTCCGGATACATCGACGAGGACAACTACGTCTTCGTGCTCGGACGAAGTGACGACGTGATCAACGTTGCCGGACATCGCCTTTCGACCGGAAGCATGGAGGCCGTCGTCGCCGGCCACCCGACTGTCGCCGAATGCGCGGTCATCGGCATTCACGACGAACTCAAGGGGCAACGCCCCAGCGGCTACGTCGTGCTCAAGTCCGGCGTCGACATCGATCCCGAAACACTCCGACAGGAACTGGTCGCCCGGGTGCGAGACCAGATCGGTGCCGTCGCCACGTTCCGGGACGTCACCGTCGTCGCTGCACTACCCAAGACTCGTTCCGGCAAGATCCTCCGCAAGACCATGCGGCAGATTGCCGACAACGAGGAGTACACGGTCCCGTCGACCATCGAGGACGCGAGCGTACTGGACGAGTTGTCCAAACTCCTTCGCGGATAAGGATTCAGAGAATTCCCCTGCCTGGCTCGCATCGAACGTAGCAGTATGAACACGTTCCAGTTTTCAACGATTCAGACGGGCAGGGGAAGTTCGATGGGCAATTTGGACGGTCAGGTCGCATTCATCACCGGAGCGGCGCGCGGTCAAGGGCGCGCACATGCCGTCAAGCTCGCGTCCGAGGGCGCGGACATCATCGCGGTGGATCTGTGCGCGCCGGTCGCAACAGCGGGGTACGACATGGCCACCGAAGCCGACCTCGCCCAGACCGTCGCCCTGGTCGAAGCTCAGGGCCGGCGCATCGTCGCGTCCGTCGCGGACACTCGCGACCTCGATGCCCTGAAATCAGCGGTCGACGCCGGAGTCGAGAAGCTCGGCCGACTGGACATCGTGATCGCCAACGCGGGAATCGCGGCGTCGGCGAAATTGTCCTGGGACCTGAGCGCCGAAGAGTTCCGCGAGCTGATGGACATCAACGTCACCGGCGTTTGGTTGACGACCAAGGTGTCGATTCCGCACATCATGAACGGCAATCGAGGTGGATCCGTCGTGTTGATCAGCTCGATGGCCGGGCTTCGAGGCGTGCCGGGTATCGCACACTATTCCGCGTCGAAGCACGCCGTTCGGGGGTTGGCGAAGTCTCTGGCCAACGAACTCGGCTGGGCGGACATTCGGGTCAACTCTGTACACCCGGGCAATGTGCGAACGACGATGATCGACAACGAACCGATGGTTCGTGCGTTCCGTCCAGACTTGGAGAATCCTGTCCTCGCCGATACCGCTCCGATCATGTCGAAGCTGAATCTGCTTCCCCACCCATGGGTCGACCCCGAAGTGATTGCGGATGCGGTGTTCTATCTGGTGGGGCCGGCCGGGCGCGGGATCACCGGCATTGCGTTGCCGATCGATCTCGGCACCTCGGAAAAATTCGCCGGCGGCTGAAGGCCCCAACTGATGCAGAATTGCCTCTGCCGGATGGGTCTCGAGCACCATCCGGCAGAGGCAATTCCGGCTTGATCAAGCCTTCGTAGCAACAGAACAAGTAGTCGACAACCTCATAGGCGCTCCTCGTCTGGCGTGGGAAAAACCGTTGTGGGATGCGCAACAAACCCAAGACCCAGCGTAGAAGCATTTGGCCGCAAACGCGCGTCATTCGGCACTATTTTTTTGGATTCGGGCATACTGGACAACGCTCCCACCACGTATTATGGACCCGAGTTCACACTTACAGGGGGTAGGCACAGTGACGGTCAAATACGCCGTAATGGACCCGATTCACGGAAAAGTCGAGATCTCGTTCGATGTCGACACGGGGGTCGTCGACGTCCGAAACGGCAACTCACACGCTCTGTTGACGCGTCGAGTCGATGCCCCGCGCCGCGAAGGCACACCCATCGGAACGCGCGCCGCCGCCGACTTGTTCTTCACTGTCGGTGGCGACGAAGTCGAACTCACTGTCGGCAAAGGGTTTCTGTCCCGTCGCTCGTACTCTGTCTCGGCACTCGTCGACGGCGTGAGTTTGAACTTCGCCCCAGTCGACGACGCGAACAGTGCATTCACCCGCGACGGATTGCGGATCGGGCACTTCTCCAAGAACGAGGAATCCGATCCCAGACAGACCGACGCAGTCTGGTCGAGCACGCCGAGCACCGACGAACTTGTCATCGGATACGCCCTGGCCGAAGCCTTCGATTGTGGAGCACTCAACGGGGCTTTTGCGTTGATCGAATCACTGGTGCTCGGCGGCGGATAGAGACCACTCAGAGCAGGTGGATTACCAGCAGAACAACGGCAATAGCTGGGAAAAGCACCTGCACGACGGCTGCGCGGGCTTTGTCGGGAGACGAGAGAATCAGCACCAGTCCCGCGGCAACCATCGATCCTGTGCCTGCCAGGACGAGGGCAATTCCGACCGACGCGGAGCCGGTCGCCGCAATCACGATGCCGACCGCCGACACGATCGCCAGGAAAAGGTTGTAAAAGCCCTGGTTGAAGGCGAGCGGCTGCGTGGTGATCGCCTCTTCCTCGGACTTCACGCCGAACGTGGCGCGGGTCTTCGGGGCCGTCCAGAGAATCGATTCGAGGACAAAAATGTACACGTGCACTGCTGCGGCCAGTCCCGCGAAGATGTAGCCGGCGACGTTCATCGGTGAGCTCCTGTTGCTTCGAGTGAATTCTGTATCGTTCGGTCCAATATATACTGGACCGAACGATACAGAAAGAGCGAGGCTTTGATGGGCAGATCACAAGAATTCGACACAACAGCCGTGGTCGCTGCCGCGTTGGACGTTTTCTGGGCACGCGGATACGAAGGCGCCTCACTCGGCGACCTCGAATCCGCGACGGGGCTGAGTCGGTCAAGTCTCTACAACTCGTTCACCAACAAGCGCGGATTGTTCGACGCCGCCGTGCAGATGTACCTCGAACATGTCATCCGGCCACGTCTGCGCGGCCTCACGACAAATCCCGGGACAGACGCCGTCGACGACTACCTTTACTCGCTTGAGCACGCGATCGGCACCATGACCGCCGACTCGCCTCGGCGCGGTTGCCTACTTCTCAATACGGCTGCCGGACTCGGCGCGCACGACGATGCGGTGGCAGCCGTGATCCGCGCCTATCGGCAAGAACTTGCCGTTGCAATTCGCAGCGGGCTACAAGCCACATTTCCGACCGAGACAGACGCCACGCTCTCAGACCGCACTCGAATCCTTCTCTCCTGCACAGTAAGTGCACTGGTCCTCGCGCGAGTTGACACCGAAGAGGCGATCGCAACTCTGGAATCTGCGCGCCGCCTGAACGCAGAGTGGCAGAGCCGGAACGCGTAGGCCGTAACCGCACTGTCCGAGTGGGCATTCCGCGAAGTAGGGTTTCATCGCTTGGAACTCGAGCACTCGATCCACAACCCACGATCGTGCCGAGTCGCCACCAAAGCAGGCTTCAGCGAAGAAGGTGTTCGACGAGGCTCCGCCAGGCACGCCGACGGCTGGCACGACATGCATGTCCACGCCCGACTACGTAGCGATCAGCCTTCGGCACCGACCCACGCCGCGAGCGCAAGTGTCTGATCCACCAATTCCGCAACTCGCTGCGGCGCGACCGGTTCGAGGTCGAACAGAATTCGGTAGATGATCGGTGCCACCACGTGGTCCACTACCGAATCACCATCCACGTCAGCAGCTTCCGGCCAACGAGCTAGTATCACGTCGATCTGTGTCCGACAGAAAAAGGCGCACTTGAACTTCTTCGTGCCGTCCGGTGCGTGCGTCTGGTCGTCGCTCATCAGCACATCTCGCAGCGATGCGCGACCGACGGGTGCAGACATCTCCTCCAGATAGTCCTGCGCCCAGATCGTCAGATCCCCTCGGAGCGAACCCGTTTCACGCGGGTCGGCGTCCGGTCGCAATCTCTCGATCGAGACATCGGCAAAGACTTCGTTGATGTCGCCCCACCGCCGATAGATGGTCGACGGGGTCACACCCGCATCGGTTGCGATCATCGGCACCGTGATCTCTGCCCGATCACGCTGTTCCAACAACTTGCGCGCCGACGCATGCACTGCCTGTTGGATGCGCGCACTGCGGCCACCGGGGCGCGGACCTGCGGACGGACTCATAAATCAATACTAACGCAAAGATGTTGCATTAGGCTACGGCCAGGCGTAGCGTCCCAAACGCAAAGTATTTGCGTTTGAAGTCTTCACCACCCGCACGGGAAGCGCTACGACAATGACAACGACCATTTCACCACCGACCGAGAGCACTTCACGCCCACGCTTGGGGCGAGGCGTCGCTTTCACACTCATCGCCGTCATCATCGCTACGTTCCTGGGCGCCTCCGCGACCCCGACACCGTTGTACGAGCACTATCAACAGTTGTGGGGATTCTCCTCGCTCGCGTCGACGCTCGTGTTCGGCATCTACGCTCTCGCATTGCTCGCCACGCTCTTGACCGCCGGATCCCTGTCCGATCACATCGGCAGGCGACCGGTCCTGCTCGGAGCGCTCGCCTTGGAGGCGGTCTCGCTCGCCCTGTTCGCCTCCGCCGATGGTTTGACCATTCTGCTGATTGCCCGGGTCGTGCAGGGTGTTGCCACCGGCGCTGCAATCAGCGCTTTGGGTTCGGCGTTGATCGACCTCGAACGCACTCCGGGACGCGGATCGATTATCAACAGCGTTGCTCCGACAGTGGGGCTTGCCGTCGGAGCCGTGGGTTCGAGTCTCATCAGCGAGCACCTGCCCAGGCCAACCAGCACTGTCTACCTGGTCCTTCTCGTACTCGTCGTCCTCGAGATCCTCGGGGTTTGGGCCGCTCCCGAGACTTCGGGCGGACGCCCCGGAGCCTGGCAGTCGCTACGCCCCACCCTTGCTGTTCCTCGCGAGGCCCGAACCATGATTGCGCTCACCGCACCGTGCCTGATCGCGGTCTGGGCGCTGGGCGGTTTCTACCTCTCACTCGGACCGGCGCTGGCGCGCAACGCACTTGACGTTCACAGCTCGCTCATCGGTGCCATCATGGTCGCAACACTGACGGGATTCGGAGCCGCAGCGGTGCTCACCTTCCGCAAACTCGGCGGCCGAACCGTGATGCTGATCGGAACAACCGCCTTGGTGCTCGGGGTGGCCGTCACACTCATCGGTGCTGAAACATCCTCTGCAGTATTGATTCTGGTTGGTACGGCTGTTGCCGGGATCGGCTTCGGAGCAGGATTCCAGGGAACCATCCTCACTGTCATGCCGCTGGCCGAGAACCACGAACGCGCGGGGTTGTTGTCCACCGTCTACGTCATCGCGTATCTGGCCAACAGCCTTCCGGCATTGCTGGCCGGCTACCTGGTCGGCAAGGTGGGGTTGGTGGATACGACGCGTGGCTACGGCGCACTCGTCATGGTTCTCGCGGCCGCCGCACTGATCGGACTGCTGGTCACCGGCGAGCGAAAGGTCGAAGCTGTCTCCGTGTCGGAGTAGGTGTCCCCCGATCGGTGGACACACCGTTCCTCCTGCACAGGGTCCCGGAAGTGGATATACGACATCGATCCACTCCGACATAGTTGTCTTCGAGAGAGCCAACCGAACGCTCACCCGGACAAAGGACACCGACGATGACGAACCCACGCTACGTAGTTGCCGCAATCACAGCTCTGGCCGCCGGCGCCCTCACTTTGGGATTGAGCGGAATCGCCAGTGCCGGAACTCTTCCCACGACCGGCAACACCATCACGATGACGATCAGCAACGACACCGAACAGACAATTCATCTCGAAGGCGCCGACAACCCCTACGGACAGTGGATGCAGAGCCCACGCCAGTCGCTCGCGCCCCACGAGACCGAGATCGTCACGGCATACAACCAGGACCCGCGCGGCCTGACGGTCGACGTCGTCTATTCCACTCCCGGCGGCGGACAAGCCGTCTTCATGGCCAACGACTATCCGCAGTTCGACACCGACGGAACTCGCACCACCGACCCTGATCACTACTTCATCTCGAGCTACATCGACGGCTACTACCCGAACCTGAGCGTCGGGTACCACCTCAGTGCGGTGTGACTGCAGCAGTCGTCATAAGTAATCCATCTGCCTCTCAGACGCACTCGTTCTTGGACATTCGTCCGGCGCGCGGGAAGTGTTGAACACGGCCCCGCACGACCAGGCACACGCCCCGCTGCCGGTGGCCCGAACATCAACGGGAGAGGGAAAACCACAGTGCGACTACCCAACCAGTTTCTGATCTACGTCAGCGATGCCGCCTCCGCAGCAGCGTTCTACGGCGAATTGTTCGACGCGAAGCCTGAGGTCCTCAGCCCTCGGTACATGACCTTCGACCTCGGCGGCGGCGTGGTCCTTGCACTGTGGAGCGGCAAGTCCCGCGACCTCGATCCCGCGACTCCGCGCAATTTCGAAGTCGGCATATTGGTCGACGGCGGGAGCAATGAAATTCGGGCGATCTACGACGAGTGGGTGGCCAAGGGTGTCGAGGTAGTCGAAGAGCCAAACGAAGATGTCTTCGGTCTGACATTCGTCATTTCAGATCTGGACGGAAACCGCCTCCGCGTAGCGCCCGCAGATCACTGAGCACTCAGCCCTTGATCTCGCCGTACCGGCGCAAGGCTTCCTCACGCTCATGCGCGTGATCGACGATCGGGTCCGGGTAGTCGACCGGGCGCATCGTCTTCAACGAGTGGACGGCCTTCCCGGGAACATCGCGGAGTTCGGGAACCCACCGACGGACGTATGTGCCGTCGGGATCGAACTTCTCTCCCTGCGTGATGGGGTTGAAGACGCGGAAGAAGGGCGAAGCATCTGTGCCCGACCCTGCAGTCCACTGCCACCCGTGCTGATTGGAGGCCAAGTCACCGTCCACCAGATGCGACATGAAGAACCGTGCGCCACGCCACCACGGAATATGTAGGTCCTTCACCAGAAAAGACGCGACGATCATTCGCACCCGATTATGCATCCAGTTCTCAGCCGCGAGTTGCCGCATGCCGGCATCCACGATCGGGAAGCCGGTCTTGCCCTCACACCAGGCCGTGAAGGCGGCGTCTGCGTCCACTCCACCGTCGTGACGTAAACGGTCGAACTTGTCGTCGTAGTTTTTCCGCGCGCTGTCGGGGCGTTGAAACAGGATGTCTGCGTAGAAGTCTCGCCACGCCAACTGGCGACGGTAAGCCTGAGCGCCGTCGCCCAGTCGCTTGGAGAGATCTGCCAACATCGTTCGCGGATGGATCGTGCCGTACTTGAGCGGAATCGACATCCGGCTCGTGGTGTCGAGGTCAGGCCGATTTCGTTCGTCGTCGTACCGGTCAAGATCGTTCTCACAGTATTCTTTCCACTGTTCGAGGGCGCCGACCTCACCGACGAAATCGCTGACGGAGGCGGATGGCGCGGGGATACTCACCCGGCGCGGGCCACCCTCCTTGTCGCTCGGATCGAACCAACGGACCGTCTGCGCATCGGTCGACGCGGGGCCCCGCCAACCGTGTTCCATCCACTGACGGAAGTACGGTGTGAACACCTTGTACGGATCACCGTCCGCCTTGGTGACGCGTCCGGGCGCCACGGCATACGGAGATCCGGTGGCGATCAACTCCACCTGCTCCGCCACGGCCGCGTCGCGCCGTCGGCCGTAGGGTCCGTAGTCGGCACTGATGTGAACTTCTTCGGCGCCAACGGATTCCGCTACACGGGGCACCACGTCCGCCGGATCACCTCGAACCACCATCAGATTTCCGTCGAGTTGATGATCGAGCGCCGTCAAGTTGGCGAACAGTTGATCCTGACGGGGTGAGCCTGCCGGTCCGAGCAGGTTCTCGTCGAGAACGAACAAACCCAACGTCCGCCCGCCGGCATCCGACGCTGCACTCAGGGTGGGAAGGTCACCTACCCTCAGATCACGTCGAAACCAGACCACAGAGTTACTCACCCAGTCGAGCCTACCGATCAGATCCCAGAACGCATCCCACCGCACGAGCTGCAAGTTGCGCAGCTCGTTCTGCTGTCGGTTCGGAAGCGAGCCCGAGCAGTCGCTGCCGGTGCTCCTCCCCGAGCAGCAACGTGTACAACTGATCCGCGCACAGCGCAGCCTTCTGGCCGTGCTGATCGATCAATATCTTCTCCAGAAAGGCAATCGACTTGGCCGGGCCGGATTCGTAGAACGCGGCGGCCAGTTCCGGGAACTGCACGGCCTCGCCGATCATCATGCGGTGCAGCGCAATCGAGTTTTCGCTGTGCAGTGCGATGACGATGTCCACTGCAGCGGCGAGCAGGTCCGACTGGTCGCCACCGGCGTTCTCGACATACGCGTGCTGACGCGAAACAGCAGCAGCGAAGACTGCGGATTTGTCGCCGAAATAGCTGTACACGGTGCGCTTGGCGACGCCGGCCGCCGTGGCAATGGCGTCGATGGTCGTTCGAGCGAACCCGACTTCTCGAAACGAGTCGACCGCAACGTCGAGAATCTCGTTGCGTCGATCAGCTCGCTCCGCGTCGCTGGTTCTCCCACGTCTGCGCGGTTGCTCCATCAAGTCCCCTACTACCGTGCCACTCAATTAATGCTACGTTGACGTTTCATTATTTCGAACACTACAGGAGCACTGCATGACCGGACAACGACTCGTCCACGTCGCCATCGCCGACGACTGGGAAGCGTGCAAGCGTTTCGGTGAGTACGAGGTCTCGACGCGCGGAATCAGTTACGACGAGGCGGGATTCATTCGCGCAACCACCCCGAACGCGCTCGCTTCGGTGCTCGATCTGGTGTTCGGCGACCTCACGTTGCCACTGATCGTCGCCGTCATCGACCAGGACGCTCTGACCTCCGCAGGCATCGACGTCGAATGGGAGGCGGGAAAGCCCCGAATCCTCCGGCCTCTACCGATGGACGAGGACACCGTGGTCGTCGAACTGGTCGTGGAACGCGTTGACGGGGCCTGGCCGATTCCCGACCTGACCCCGTACGCAAGCCCCGCCGGCTAGACCAGCGCAGCCTCGGGTTCGACCACGGGGGTCGACGCCTTCTTCCGGCCGGCGGCGACGCACAGCGCGATCCCGACGGCAATCCAGCACACCAGCACCAGAAGTGGCGTGGCGGCGCCATGGCCGTCGAAGAACGCCATCGAACGGACGGATGCTCCTGCGGCGCCAGGTGGGAGCAGCTGCCCCAATGCACCCCAGCCTGCGGGCAACCACGCGGCAGTTGTCGCCATCCCCGAGAGTGGGTTTCCGATGAACATCATCGTGACGGCACCCAACGCGAATCCCTTCATCCCGAGCAGGGATTCGAGTCCCAGAATGGGCAGCGAGATGGCCGACATGCCCATGGTGAGTGCGAGCGCGGTGAGCAGGTAGTTTCCGTCAAGACTGTTGGTGCCGAACTGCAGAATGGCAGTCAGTGCAAAACCCGCGACAACCGCGACGCCGGCAGCGCCCAACACTCGCTTGACAATGCTCCGCGGAAACAGTTGCACGAGAACAACAGCAGGCATGATTCCGCCGAACACCAAGGGCAAGGCCAATGCCGTGAGCCCAGCACCGGTCGGGTCGTCCGCAGTCAGCGGCACAACGTCTTCGACGGGCACCTTTGCCCCCGAGTCCTCCGAGAGGCCGTTGGCCACCCCGGTCAGGGTCTGGGCGATCGGGGTTCCGCCTGCAGTCGCGATCAACACGTGAGGACCGTTGGCATCAACGGCGATTCCGCCGACCACGTCGCGATTCCGAATCGCGTCACGCAGGGCGTCGGCGTCAGCGAATTCTCGAGTATCGAAGGCGCCTTGCTTACTCGCCTCGAGCGAGGTGCTGATCTGTTCGGTTGCCGGAGCTGGACCGGTGATGCCCAACTTCAGTTCGTGCGGGCCACTGTTGACCGAGGGCAGTACGAAGGCAAGCAGCATCAGCCCGATCACGGCGGACAAGCCCAACACCACAGCCACCAACTTCTTGCGGTCCCGTGCTTCAACTTCGGCGTTCATAACTACCCTCCCTAAGTGGAAGTTTTTCCTCCACTATTTGTGGAAGATATTCCTCCGGTTATGATGAACTGTCAATACCGGAGGTGAATGTGCGAGCCGATGCACGTGAACGCAGAAACGCAATAGTCGACGCCGCACGAGCGGTGTTCACCGAGCGCGGGCACGACGCGCCCCTCGACGCAGTCGCAGAACTCGCGAAAGTGGGCATCGCCACGCTGTATCGGAACTTTCCGACGCGCGAGGACCTCGTGACCGCCGTCGCCGTCGCAACACTGACCGATGTTCGCGAGGCTGCCGACATCGCACTCACGGCAATGTCCACCGATCCCACAAACGCGTGGCACACGCTGGTGGACCGCCTCGTGGAACTGCGCCTGGGTGCGCTCATTCCTGCACTGGTGGAACGCAGTTTCACCGAGCTGGCGCCCGAAGTTCTGGCGGTGCGTGAGGTGACGAAATCGAAGATGACCGCGACGATCGGCGCCGCTCAGAGCGCCGGACTGGTTCGCGCCGATCTGCAACCGCTCGAATTCGTCATGGCTCTGGCCAAACTGACGCGCCCGCAAATCGAATTGTCCGACGAGGCCATGCCGAACCTGGTCCCGCGGTTGGTCGCGGTGTTCATGGCCGGTTTGCGTCCGGACGGTACCGACTTGCCGGTCTGATCGGCGAAACCCGACGTACCAGGCAAGGCACAATGGGGCTGTGACCGAGATACCGAAAATCCTCGTAGTCGACGACGACGCAGACGTCCTGACCTCACTCGAACGCGGATTGCGGCTCTCGGGATTCACCGTACTGACGGCAGTGGACGGCGCCGACGCGCTCCGAGTGATCTCCGACAAGCGACCGGACGCGGTAGTCCTCGACATCAACATGCCGGTGCTCGACGGCACCGGCGTGGTGACGGCGCTTCGTGCCGCCGGCAACGAAATCCCGATCTGCGTGCTCAGCGCACGCAACTCGGTCGACGATCGCATCGCCGGGCTCGAATCCGGCGCAGACGACTACATGGTCAAACCGTTTGTCCTCGCCGAACTGGTTGCCCGGATCCGCGCAATGCTCCGTCGCAGCAACACTCCGGCCGGCGATCACTCCGAGGGAACGAACACCCTGCGCGTCGGAAACCTCGACATCGACCTCTCCGGTCGCCGGGTTCGTGTCGACGGCAAGGAAGTACCGCTCACCAAACGCGAATTCGAGCTACTCGAAGTCCTCGCTCACAATTCCGGCATCGTGCTTACTCGCGAACGTCTCCTCGAACTCGTGTGGGGCTACGACTTCGTGGCCGACACGAACGTCGTGGACGTCTTCATCGGCTATCTGCGTCGAAAGTTCGAATCCGGCGGTTCACCTCGTCTGCTGCATACCGTTCGCGGCGTCGGGTTCGTGCTTCGGGAGAACCCGTGAAGCGTCGCCGCTTCTCACTACGAACTCGCGTTGCCGCGGCCGCGGCACTGGGGGCGACGTTCATCGTCATCGCACTCGGCGTGGTCGTTGCATTGGCTATCGCACGAAACAATCTGGCGCAGTTGGACCGTCGCTTGGAGACGGCATCGACGGTCATCGTGGCCAATGCGGCAACAGCGGGACCTTTTCTCGGCGCATTCGGAGACGGCGGAGCGTTCTCCGTGACCATCCGCTCCGACACCGACGGAACCGTCAAATCCAGTACCCCGACGCGACTGCCCGAATTACCGGTCGGCTCAGCGACCGTCGACGTGGACGGTACGAAGTACCGGGCTTACACCGCCGAGGCCGACGGGATCAATGCCCTGGTCTCGCTGGCGGTTCCCTATGCCGAGGCGCGGGACATCACGGTCGACCAACAGCGTCAGGTTGCGTTCTTCGGCGTCGGAGCCGTAGCGGCCGCAGCCGCGTTGGGATGGTTGTTCGGTGGCCCGGCGGTGCGCCCACTCGTGGAATTGACCCGCCGGATCGCCAGGCGAGATCCCGATCTCGCCACCGAGGTTTCCGGCATCCGTGAAGCGGACGAGCTTGCCGCAGCAGCCGAATCGATGCTCAGCGACGTCGCCCGGGCACAGGCCGCGACCAACTCGGCCCTTGCTGCCGCTCGGGACTTTGCTTCCGCGTCGGCTCACGAACTCCGAACTCCGTTGACGGCGATGCGAACCGACATCGAAGTGTTGTCCATTCACGATCTCGACCACGAGCAGCGACGTGAGATCCTCACAGATCTGGCCCGCGCACAGGGCCGCGTCGAATCGACTCTCCGGGACCTGGAGCGACTGGCGAAGGGCGAGTTGTCGACGGCTGAGGACTTCAAGGACACCGATTTGACCGAGGTATGCGACATCGCTGCCGACGATGCACGACGCCACCACCCGAGCGTCGATGTCAGTGTCGTCACGGTGGATTCCCCACTCCCCTATTGCATCCGGGCCCTTCCCGGTGGAATCCGGTTGATCCTCGACAACGCGATCACCAATGCAGTCCGCCACGGCGGCGCGAGCACGGTGCGCATCACCCTCGCGCGCCCGGTCGATTCACCGGACACCGTCACGATCACGATCGACGACAACGGTTGCGGAATACCGGCCGAGGAACGCTCGAGCGTCTTCGAACGCTTCACTCGCGGATCGACGGCAGGCAAGACGGGTTCCGGTTTGGGCCTGGCACTGGTGGCGCAGCAGGCGGCCCTGCACGGCGGACGTACGACATTTCACGACAGTCCGCTCGGCGGGGCTCGCCTGCTGGTCGAACTCAGGGATCAGCCCGGACCCGAATAGCCCCTTCAGGTCTCGATCAACTCGCCGATCCCTGACGCTGTCACTTCGATGACCCGAGCCGAGCCGATGTCGAAGAACAGTCCGGCGATACGCAGGCGACCGTCCACACGGGCCTGACCGACCAGAGGATGGCGTTCCAGAGTCTGCAATTGGACTGCAACATTGACCATTCCGAGCTGATCGACCTCCGAGAAACCCGCCTCGGCCGCAGCACGCGCCACCGGATGGCCACTCGTATATGCCTGCAAGCTCGTCTCCGCATGCCTCAACCACTCACCGACAACTCCCGCTTCCGACGAACTGTTCGTCAGGAGTGCCTGCATCGCGCCGCAGCCCGAGTGTCCGCACACGATCACCGAACTGACACCCAACTCGTCGATCCCGAAGGCCAGTGCCGCTTCCACCGACGTATCGCGGCCGCCGGCAGGAACCAAGTTTCCGACGTTGCGCACAGTGAACAGGTCACCTGGGCCACTGCTCGTGATGATGTTCGGCACCACTCGCGAATCTGCGCAGGTAAGGAAAAGAGAGTCGGGATTCTGGCCGTCGCGCAACTGATCCATGTGCGGCCGTATCGCTTCGGCGCGATGGCGATGATAGTTGGACACCCCGTCGAGAATGGGTCGCAAGGCTGGCGGGCTGCTCAGATTCCTTCCCGAAGCCTGTGGTTGCCAACTACCCCACGGAGCGAGCAATCCGCGCAGGTCGGTGACTGCGGCGCCGCGCTTCGGCGGACCGGTGGTCGCGCTCTCCATACTCACCGAGCCAACTTCGTCGATGATCACCGAACCACCTGCCAACTCGTACTGCCTCGCCCACTCTTCGATGACGTCGAAGACGGCATGGTCGAGGAAGTCGACGGACAACTCGACGGTGACGTCGGACCGCGGCGGGATGCCGGCGAGTACCGAGGTGAGCTTGGGCAGCACCAGGAAGGTGCACGACCCTTCGACCAGCACCCGCCACTTCCCGGAATCCTTGTCACCCAACTCTTCTGCCGTGACCGATGCGCGGATGACACGCCACACCAGGAGGGCGATCGCCAACGCCAATCCGATCAGCACGCCCTCGAGCAGGTTCAAGAACACGACGCCGACCACCGTGATGCCGTACACCCACAGATCACCGGTCCGTCGCGCCAACCGAATGTGCGCCAGCTTGACCAGTTGAATGCCGATGACGATCAACAGTCCGGCAAGCGCAGACTTCGGAATCTGCTGCACCAACCCGGCGAGCGCAGCCGAGAACAGCAGAATCCACAGGCCGTGCATGATCGACGACGCACGGGACTTCGCCCCGGCTTCGACATTGGTGGCGCTGCGTACGATCACACCCGTGACGGGCAGGCCGCCAATCGCCCCGGACACCATGTTCGCAGTACCTTGGCCGAGCATCTCGCGATCGAAGTTCGAGCGCGGGCCCGAGTGCATCTTGTCCACAGCCACGGCCGAGAGCAGACTCTCGACGCTGGCGATCAGGGCGATGGTCAGGATGCCGGTTGCGACGCCGAGCCACTGGCCGTCCGGCAGAGCGGGAAGTCCGATCGAGTCCAACAAAGATCCGTCGAGAGCAATACGTTCGACGTCGATCGGCAGCAGGAGCGAAGCGAGAGTTGCCAATACGATGCCGACCAATGCCGCAGGCACCTTCCGGACGCCCGCGGGGAGATAGCGCCACCCGAGAAGAGTGGCGATGACAACGAGTCCGATCATCAAGTCCTCGACGTGCAGGGCACCGATCTGTGCGGGCAACTGCCGTAGATTGTCCAGCGCCGAACTGGCCGAGCTTCCGCCCAACAACACGTGAACCTGTTGTAGCGCAATGGTGATGCCGATACCGGCGAGCATCGCATGCACCACCACCGGCGCAATAGCCAGTGCCGCACGGGCAATTCGGCTGAGCCCGAACACGATCTGCAGAATTCCGGCGCCGACGGTGATCAGGCAGGTGACTTTCCACCCGAACTTGCCGATCAGTTCGGCGACCACCACGGTCAGGCCGGCTGCGGGACCACTGACTTGCAGCGGTGAACCTCCCACCGCTCCGGCCACTACTCCGCCGACGATGGCGGCGATCAGACCGGCCATGATCGGTGCCCCGGAGGCGATAGCAATTCCCAAGGACAGGGGAAGCGCCACCAGGAAGACGACCAGCGACGCCGGCACGTCGTATCTGATCAGTTGCTCGAGATAACGCCGGCTTCCACCACCCGGCGGAGACGAATCCCCCACGACGGCTTCGTCTGCGGATGATTGTGCGTGCACTACGGACTGCGTCGACATAGATCTCCTCGCCGGACCCCGGATCCGGCTGCTGGGCAACATGTTCGAAGCGAATCGGCGATCGGTATCGCCGATCGACTGTGACCATGGTAACCGCGATTCCTTACTGTTCCCTTAGATGCGAACCCAGACGTGGTCGACGTCACCGCCGCCCGGCACTGTGACTCGAACCTGAACGTCGGTCCAGAAGAGCGATCGAATTGCTTTAACCCGCAAGCATTTTCGTACGGGCCGCCCGAGTGTTCAGCACACCTGAATGCCGTCGGCGATAATGGTCGGGAGTAAATGCTCAACCACAACGATGTGAAGGCAGGCACCATGTCCGATCAGTACGTCGCCGCGCAGGACCGCTACGAAGCCATGCCCTACCGCCGAACCGGTCGGAGCGGTCTCAAACTCCCGGCGATCTCGCTCGGGCTCTGGCACAACTTCGGCGACGACGTACCGATCGAGAACCAGCGCGCAGTCCTGCGGCGAGCATTCGATCTCGGAATCACGCACTTCGATCTGGCCAACAACTACGGGCCGCCGTACGGAAGCGCCGAGACGAACTTCGGCAGGATCCTGCGTGAGGATTTCTCTTCGTACCGCGAGGAATTGGTCATCTCGTCGAAGGCCGGGTGGGACATGTGGCCCGGCCCTTACGGGTTCGGCGGTTCCCGCAAGTACTTGCTGTCATCCCTCGACCAGTCACTCGGCCGACTCGGAGTCGATTACGTCGACATCTTCTACAGCCATCGCCCCGACGCCGAAACTCCGATCGACGAGACCGCAGGCGCGCTGATCAGTGCCGTCCAGCAGGGCAAGGCGCTGTACGCGGGTATCAGTTCGTATTCGCCGGAGCGCACCCGTGAAATCGCCGCACTGCTCGCCGCTGCGGGGGTCCCCTTGTTGATCCACCAGCCGAGCTATTCGATGCTGAATCGGTGGATCGAGCAGGACCTGCTTTCGGCTGTCGACGATCTCGGCGTGGGCGTCATCGCGTTCTCACCGCTCGCGCAAGGCATGCTCACCGACCGGTATCTGAACGGCGTCCCCGAGAATTCTCGGGCCGCCCAAGGTAAGTCACTCGATCCGTCGTGGTTGACCGACGACGCTCTCACCCACATCCGCGCGCTCAACGACATCGCGGCAGACCGCGGCCAGTCGCTGGCTCAGCTGGCACTGAGTTGGGCACTCCGCGATTCGCGGGTCACCTCGGTATTGATCGGTGCATCCAGCGTCGCCCAACTCGAAGCCAACGTCGGCGCGCTCGACAATCTCGAATTCAGCGCAGCCGAACTGGCCTCCATAGATCAGCACGCAAAGGACAGCGGCATCAATCTGTGGGCAGAGGCCAGTTCGATCTGAGCGATCATCTGCGCTAGAGCTGAGGCAACTCCACGTTCACGTGCTCGCCCTCTTCGAATACGGCCGAAGCAGGCCCGACGATCAAGGGATCCGGAGTACCGACTGCCCGGTGATCCTTGTTGGGATAGTCGAAGCTGGCGAGCACGTGACGCATCGCTTCGAGGCGGGCGCGCTTCTTGTCGTTGCTCTTGATCACCGTCCAGGGCGCATCCCCGGTATCGGTGTAGAAGAACATCGCTTCCTTGGCCTGCGTGTAGTCGTCCCACTTGTCGAGCGAAGCCAGATCAGTCGGTGAGAGCTTCCACTGACGCACCGGGTCTGTTCGACGGGCTGCGAATCGCGCCAACTGCTCTTCCCGGCTGACCGAGAACCACAGCTTGTGCAGATGGATCCCGGAGTTGACGAGCATCCGCTCGAAGTCCGGGGTCTCTCTCATGAACTCGAGGTACTGAGTCGGCGTGCAGTAACCCATCACTCGTTCGACACCGGCGCGGTTGTACCAGGACCGGTCCATCATCACGATCTCGCCGCCGCTGGGTAGGTGTGCGACATACCTCTGGAAGTACCACTGCGTTCGCTCGATGTCTGTGGGCTTCTCGAGCGCGACGACCCGGGCACCACGAGGATTGAGATGCTCGGTGAACCTCTTGATCGACCCGCCCTTACCGGCAGCATCGCGACCTTCGAAGATGATGAGCACTTTCTGCCCGGTTTCCTTGACCCACAGCTGCAGCTTGAGCAACTCGATCTGCAGACGCCGCTTCTTCCGCTCGTACTCGCGGCGCGACATCTTCTTCTCGTACGGATAGCCCTGCTTCCAGGCATCCGCGAACTCTGAGGGCTCGAGTCCGCCGAGCTTGTGCTTGAGACTCGAGAGCTCGTCGATCTCGGCCGCATAGTCCTCGGTGACGGAAATTCTGGTCGACGGGGTCGGCAGGTCAGGAACCCGACCGTCCACACCGCTGGAGTCGGGGCTCATGAATACGCACTCCCTGTCGTCGAAATGAACGAACGTCCGGAAAGTGAATTTTACGCGCCGAAGCCCTCCGCCGCGGGGCCGAAGCGAATGTTGCTTGGCATCGAGGAGGTAACGACAGGTCCGGCTTCCCAGGCGCAGAACCCCCACGCGGTACCTTGATCGAGGTAACTGAGACGGTCGGTAACCCCCGAGAGAAGAGAGTTCTGGCGAGATGCGAGTAGACGGACGGGAGATCCCGGTAACGGGAAGCCTCCTGCCACCACTGCACCGCCGTACGAGCGACATCATGCGGGTCGCGATCGCTGCCGTGCTGCTCGGCGGCGTCATCGCGGGCTCTCTGATCACCCGAAGTCAGTGGGACGCCCTCGAAACGTCGGTGTCCAACATCGTCGGAGTGCTGTCGCCGAGCCTGTCCGACACTGTGTACCTCCTCTACGGCATCGCAATCCTGGCGCTACCGTTTGCCATTCTGATCGGGCTCATCGTGGGGCGCCGATGGAAGTTGCTGGCCGGATACGCCGCTGCCGGCCTGTGCGCCGGACTCGCGCTGTCGTTCACCGGCACAGGACTCGCCGCACCCAAGTGGCACCTCGACGTCCCCGACCGACTCGACGCCACGTTCCTGTCCCAATTTCTCGACGATCCGCGGTGGATTGCGATGCTCGCGGCGGTGCTCACCGTCTCGGGTCCGTGGCTACCGAAAAAGTGGCGACGAGCCTGGTGGACGCTGCTTCTGCTGTTTGCGCCCATTCACCTGATCGTCAGCTCGATCGTTCCCGCCCGATCGATGCTGGGTCTCGCCGTCGGCTATCTGATCGGCGCGGTGATCGTTCTTGCCGTCGGCACACCTGCCCTCGAAGTGCCGTTGGACTCTGCAGTACGCGTGCTCGCGCGGCGTGGTTACCGCGTCACCGCTTTCCGCGTCGTGAGTCCCTCGGGAATCGGCCCGCTGGTCATGTCCGCCGACATCGACAAGGCTCCGGACGACGAACCGTTCGACGAACTGATTGTCGAGTTGTACGGACAGAACCAGCGAAGCAGCGGAGCAATTCGACAGACGTTCCGCTGGATCTCGTTCCGGAACCGTGAAACTCCTCCCCCTTACGGATCGCTTCGGCGCGCCGTCGAACATCGCGCGCTGATGGGTATCGCGTTCGCCGACATCGGTCTGGCCAGTTCCAAAGCCGTCGCCATCTCGGTGCTCGATCGCGGATGGGAGATGTACGCCCGCCCGAGCCCCCGCGGTATCCCACTTGCCGTCGCCGTCGAAAACCAGGCGGACGAGGAAGAATCCTCCAAACTGATCGACGCGTTGTGGCAAACACTGCACACCATTCACGTACATCAGATGGCGCACGGTGACCTGCGCGCTTCCGAGATTCGCGTCGAGGGCGGAACGATCCTCTTCGGCGGCTACGCGTACTCCGAATTCGGCGCCACCGAAGTTCAGATGCAGTCCGACAACGCCCAACTTCTTTTTGCCACCGCATCACTGTTCGGCGTCGACGCAGCGGTGGACGCCGCGATTCGTGCGCAAGGCGCAGACACGATTCTCGCTGCCTCCGGCCGATTGACCACCTCGGCGTTGCCCAACCGAATTCGGCGGACCGCCGAGGATTCCGCAAAATTGATGACCGAGATCCGAGACGAGGTCGGCGCGAAGAACGGGATCGAAAAGGTCGCTCCCGCACAGGTCACCCGATTCAGTCGCAATCAACTGATCCAGCTCGTTCTGCTCATCGGACTGGTCTACGTCGCCTATCCCTTCATCAGCCAGGTACCCGCATTCATCACGGAGTTGAAGACAGCCAACTGGTGGTGGGCACTGCTCGGCCTCGGCGTCTCCGCACTGACGTACGTCGGCGCGGCAGCGGCCCTGTGGGCCTGTGCGTCGTCGATGGTCAGTTACCGCAACCTCCTGATCATGCAGGTGGCCAACACCTTTGCCGCGACGACTACTCCGGCCGGAGTCGGCGGGCTCGCCCTGAGTGTGCGGTTCCTGCAGAAGGGCGGGCTCGGTACCGTCCGTGCAACGGCCGCAGTCGCGCTTCAACAGACGGTTCAGGTGGTCACCCACGTCGGCTTGCTGATCTTCTTCTCGATCGTCGCCGGACGCGATACGAACCTCTCGCACTTCATCCCGGGATCCACTGTTCTGTATCTGGCGGGTGGCGTCGCGCTCGGAGTTCTCGGTGCATTCATGTTCATTCCGAAACTTCGTGGGTGGCTGCGCGACGATCTGCGTCCTCAGATCACCGAGGTGTTGGGTGAACTGAGCCAACTTGCACGAAACCCGACCCGATTCCTCATCATCGTGGGCGGCAGCGCTGCAACAACTCTCGGTGCCGCCCTGGCTCTGTGGGCAAGCGTCGAGGCATTCGGCGGCGGAACCACGTTCATCACCGTCACCATCGTGACGATGATCGGTGGAACCCTCGCCTCGGCAGCTCCGACACCGGGTGGCGTCGGAGCCGTCGAGGCCGCCCTCATCGGTGGCCTGTCCGCGTTCGGATTGCCGGCAAGCATCGCAGTGCCGTCGGTTCTGCTCTACCGAGTCCTGACCTGCTGGCTCCCGGTGTTCTGCGGCTGGCCGACGCTGCGATGGCTGCAGAAGAACGACATGGTCTGAGCGTTCCCGCTACTGCCGGCGAACGATGTGGGCCTGCAACGCTTCACCGTCGTCGTCGACCCAGCCCTTGCTTTGGGCGTAGTCGACCATCGCCGCCACTCCGTCGACGTCAGTGGCGCTCTCGCGAACACGGGCTACCGAGATGAATGCACTACCACCGCTGACGTATCCGTAATTCCGAAGGCGCAAGAGCTCGTCCAGTTCGGAATCGGCGATGTCGCCGGTCACCTCGACGTGAAAGGCCTTCAGGTTGTCCACTTCGCGGACGCTGACGCGGCCGTTGTCCACCAGTACATACATGGCAATCCTTTCCTGGATCACTCACGACGGTGAGTGCGTACCGAATACACGCCGGTGATAGGTCAGTGGATTCGCCTCGCAGTGCCAGGCGTCGTCCACCGATCCTGTCACGATCTTGTGATCACCACCGTCCACGACGGCGTCCACGGTGCACACGATCCAGATGGGAGCGTCCGGCAGTCTCGGTGAGCACACGTGCGCCATGGCTTCTCGAAAACACAACGCCCTGTTGCCCTGTGGATCGTTCACGACGTTAGCCCTTGTCTGCCAACTCTTGTGCGTACTTCTTCGTCATGTGGTCGACGGCGTCGAGTTGCGCCTTCGCATGCCCCTCCCTGACGCCGCGCGCGTGAGCGCGGACAGCATAAGCACAACTTCAAAAAAACGGACAACTTCGCTGCCTACCAGCACTGTTGATGCCGATAACCGATACTGAGCTTTATGTCGGAACTCGGAAATGAACCAGACTCGAAGCAGAAGGCGGTGCTCGAGCGACACGCGTCATGGATCGAATTGTTCTTCGACCTGGTCGTAGTTGCCGGTATCGGTCAGCTGGCTCACCTGCTCCACGGTTCGCCGTCGTGGTCGGATGTCGCGCTCTACGCCTTGCTCTATCTCGCGTTCTGGACCGCGTGGGCGACGTTCACGATGTACGGCAACATTGCCGGTGACCGTGTCCGAATCCCAAGCATGCTGATCGCCATGTTCGGACTGGCCGTCATGATGGCGGCCGTGGCCGGCATCCACGACAACCATGCGCTGGCCTTCGCTGTCGCCTACGTGGCCGTACGCCTGCTGGCGAGTCGGGTGTGGCACAACGGCCAGATAGTAGTGGACTGGCCGATCGCCCAGATGTCTCTCGGTGTGATCCCGTGGATCGTCTCGTTCTGGTTCGAGGGCGAAACTCGGTTCTGGCTCTGGACCGCCGGTGTGACCATCGATCTGCTGATCATGTTCGTCGTCTCCGGCAGCGCGATCATGGAAGACGCGCAGGAAAAGCTCGACCGAATCATCAAGGTTCGCGGGTTCAAGGACGACCGGATGCCCGAACTCGAAGCCCTGCACTCCGATCGGGCTCATCTTGCCGAGCGACTGGGCCTGTACGTCATCATCGTGCTGGGTGAGGGTGTGATCCTCGTGATCTCTGCAGCCTCGAAGCTCACCTGGGACTCCACGGTGGTCAGCCTCGCCGTCGGATCGTATGTCCTGCTCTCGGGCATGTGGGCACTCTCGCTTCTCTACGGCCACGCCGGTGTTCCGCACCTGCAGCCCGAGAAGTTTCCCGCTCGCATCGACATGGCACTGCACTGTTTCACCACCGGCGCTATCGCGGTTCTGGTCGCGGGCCTCGGAGCTGCCACCGAACACGGCGCGGAACACACACCCGCGAACCTGCGGTGGTTGTTGTGCGGAAGCATCGCAGTCTATTTCGGAATCAGCACCGTGGCGGGGCTGTTTGCGCGATCGGACCGACGGTGGCTGCTCGGCTGGGCGCTCCCCTGCACCGCCATCCCTATCGTCATGGGCATTGTCGGCACGCACATGAGCGCCACGTGGATCATCTGGGTGCTGGTGGCCACCGTGACCTGGCAGAACGGCTACGAGTACGCGCAGGTGCGGCGTTCGCGCCGCTCTGCTGTGCGCCTTTATTAACCCCCCGCGGTTAATAAAGGCGCACAGCAGGGACGGTCTTTACCCGCACCGCCGGGTCGAAGCGATAGGGCTGAGCCAGCACGATTCCAGCCAATCGCTTACGCAACCTCGACATCTCGGCCCGGACGGTCACCGTCTTGCGCGGATCGCCGAACAACTCTGAGGCGAGCTGCGAGGCCGTGAGGCCCTCGGGCGCCTGTGTCAGAGCCAGGAGGATCTGCGAATGACGCGGGCTGAGGTCGATACTCCAACCTCCCAAGTCCGAGGAGTACCGCAGTTCCATCGCATTCGAATCTCGCAGGTCCAATTCGACTTCGGCACAAACATTTCCAGACGCCGGGTTCACCTGAGGGCGGATGAGCCAGCCGCCCGGAAGTGGCTCGCACATACACAATCCGAGTGACGGGAGCCAATGCTCGCCGCTGGTCATCACTTTCGGCAGTGCGATGCGGTAGATCGGCGCCATCGAGTCCACCGCAGCAACCCAGCCACTACGGTCCACAACCATTGTCGGCTGACTCGCGCGAGCCAGCGTCGACGCCGAGATCATCCGAAGCCGATCCAATCCGATTCGATGCTTCTCCCGCAGTGCGGATTCCGCCAGCCTGGCCACACTGTCCACCAAAGCGAGAGTGGACGGGTGGACAGTGCCTGCGGCGCCGGCGACGTTGACGACGGCGAGCGCCCGGCGACTACGCGGATCCCGAACCGTCGCCCCGGAGCAAGTCCACGGATGCTGCGAGCGCGAGTAGTGCTCGGCCGAGAACACCTGCACTGCCGAACCTGATGCCAACGAAGTACCGATCCCGTTGGTACCGACAGCTTCCTCGGTCCACGACGCACCCTCGATCATCCCGAGGCGTTCGGCCCGATCCAGCATTCGACCGGGCCCGTGGCGCCAGAGGATGCGACCCTGTCGGTCCGCCACCACTATCAAATTCGCGTCGTCCGGGCCGACGAGCGGTGCCAGACCGCGTACCGCCTCGTCGAAGATCTCCGTCATTCCGGCCGCACCCCGACTCTCTTCGATCTCCGAGGCACGAGTGGTCTTCGTGATCGAACACCGCTCCGGATCGAGACCGAGGGCGCGCAGACGCGACCACGAATCGGCGATCACGGAGCGCGGGCGCGCGGGCGGTTTGCGCCCGGACATCGTTGCTTCGTACACGGATTCGAGAACACGTGCGTACTGCGCCGGGTCTTCACCACTACCCAGGGCCGGTTCGAGTCGATTCGTTGCGCCGATCACACTCCAGTCCTATGTGATGGGGTCATCGAAAGCGAGCGTTGCACCCGGTTGCAGAGTTGTCCGCGTGCGTGAACGTAGGACGGCGTTCACGCACGCGGACTGTGCTCATGCGTTGAGGGGTCTCCCCAGCGCCGAGAGCACAGACTCGTGCATTGCCTCCGAGAGCGTCGGATGAGCAAACACGACCTCGGCGAGATCATCGCCGGTGGCTTCGAGGGATCGGGCGATACCGAAACCCTGGATCTGCTCGGTCACATCCGGACCGACCATGTGCGCGCCGAGCAGTTCCCCGGTATCTGCGTCGAAGATCGTCTTGACGAAGCCTTCGGCCTCGCCGATCGCCAATGCCTTGCCGTTCGCCTGCAGGTCGAAGTGTCCGACCCGCAACTTGCGACCAGTACCGGCGCACTGCTTCTCCGTCAGACCCAGACTCGCCACCTGCGGGCGGGCATACGTGCATCCCGGAACGTAGTCGCGATCGAGCGGATGAACATCGGGCACGCCTGCCAGCTTTTCGACGCACAGGACAGCTTCGTGACTTGCCTTGTGCGCCAGACATGGAGCGCCCGCGACGTCACCGATCGCGTAGATCCCGAAGGCACTGGTACGGCACCACTGGTCGGTGACGATCGCACCACGCTCGATCTCGACGCCCAGAGCCTCCAACCCCAGATCCTCGACGTTGCCGGTGATCCCGGCAGCCACCAACACCCGGTCCACGGTCACCGCCTGGACACCGTCGCTCGTCTGCACGTTCACTTCGACGGCGTCGGCGCCGACGGTCACCGCCGACACCGAGGCTCCGGTGTGAATCGTGATGCCACGCTTCTCGAACTGCTTGCGAACGAACGCCGAAATCTCTTCGTCCTCGACCGGCATGATGTGTGGTGCCATCTCGACGATGGTCACCTCGGTGCCGAGATCGCGGTACAGGCTGGCGAATTCGACTCCGATCGCGCCGGACCCGATCACGAGCAGCGACTTCGGTAGTTCCTTCGGGACGAGTGCGTCGAAGTAGGTCCACACCCGATCACCGTCGGGGGCAACCCCGGGAATCGAACGCGGCCGGGCGCCGGTTGCAATGATCACGTGGTCGGCTCGATACGTCTGACCTTCCACGGACACGACGCCCTTGTCCACCAACTTCGCGGTGCCTGAGATGACGTCTACGCCGTTCTTCTTCATCAGGTAGGCAACACCGCCGGACAATTTCTCCGAAACCCCTCGGCTGAACGACACCAACTTCGAGATGTCGAACTGGACAGACGCCGAACTGAATCCGTATTTGTCGAGTTCACTCAAGGTATGCGCGACGTCCGCGCCGTGAAGCATCGCTTTGGTGGGGATACAACCCCAGTTGAGGCAGATCCCGCCGAGGCGATCACGTTCTACCAGCGCAACGTTCAACCCCAACTGGGCGGCCCGGATCGCCGCCACGTAACCACCGGGGCCACCACCGATGACAAGAACGTCGTACTTCTTCGACGTATTGCTTTCCACCACAGCCCCTTACACCAACATCAGCGCGGGAGAAGCGACAAAGCGCTGGAGCTCCCGAAGGAAGGTCGCGCCCAAGGCTCCGTCGATCACCCGGTGATCGCACGAGAGGGTCACGGTCATCACGGTCCGGACGGAAACACTGTCGCCGACCACCACGGCACGCTTCTCCCCCGCACCTACGGCGAGGATCGCTCCCTGGGGCGGGTTGATGATCGCGTCGAATGCCTTGATCCCGAACATGCCGAGGTTGGACACCGTGAACGTTCCGCCTTGGAATTCTTCGGGACGGAGTTTGCCGGTCTTCGCCTTGGTGGCCAACGAGAGCACCTCACCGGAGATGTCCGCCAACGACTTTGTGTTCGCGCCACGCACGATGGGCGTGATCAGCCCGGTCGGAAGTGCAACTGCCACCGAGACATCCGCCGACGCGAATCGAAGAACCGATTCGTTCGCGGCATCGAATTGGACGTTCACGTCCGGCACCTTCATCAGCGCAGCCGCGCAGGCCTTCACGATGAAGTCGTTGACCGACAGCTTGACAGCCGGGACAGTCGAATTGATCTCCTTGCGCAGAGCGAGGAGCGCATCGAGCTCGAGATCCGCCGTGAGCCGGAAATGGGGAGCCTGCTGCTTGGACGCCTGCAACCTGCCCGCGATTGCCGATCGCATGGGCGTGAACGGAATTGTGTCGTACTCGGGTTCGACGGCAATGGTTCCCGTCTGAGCCGCCGCTTCTGGCAGGAGCTGCGCGGAACGAGCGGCGTCGTGCACGTCGGCGACGCAGACGCGTCCCCGCGAGCCTGTCGGACGACAGTCGTGCAGGTTGACGCCCAGCGATCGGGCAGTTCTGCGTGCGACCGGGGTGGCAGGCACGGCACTGTCGTCGGCGGTTGATCGCAGCGGGAGGCCGGATCTCGTGGCCGGCGCTGCTGTCGCAACAGTGCCACCGGCGTCACGAATCGCGTCGTCGATGTCTCGGACACTGATCCGTCCGAGTGGGCCGGTACCCACTACGGCGGCGAGATCGATTCCGAGCGCTTCGGCACGTCGGAGTGCTCGAGGACTCGCAAACACGTCGCTCTGCGTCGTGCCCTGCAGAACACTCGGTACGACGGTGGAACCGGTTGGTGCAGGTTTCGCTGCAACAACCACCTTCGCAGCGGGTGTAGCCGTAGGTGTCGCGGGAGCCTCCGGTTCGGCAGCTGGTGACGGTGCCGGCTCTTCCGCCGGCGCGGTTGCGCCGCGAGCGGCGAGGAACTGCTCGATCTCCGCATCCGTCGTGGACGCATCGGCGGACACACCGATCACGGCACCGACGGGCAGAGTCTGCCCCGGTATGCCGACGATCTTGCGGAGAACACCGTCGAACGGCGCCTCCAACTCGTTGGTGATCTTGCTGGTCTCGATCTCACAGATCAACTGGCCCTTGGTGAACGAGTCACCTTCCTCGATGAGCCACGCGTTGACCAACCCCTCCTCCATGGAGAGCCCCCATTTGGGGATGTCGATAGCTTTGATGTCAGCCATGATCAGGCTCTCACCAGCTTGCGAACCGACTCTTCGATGCGCGCAGCGTCAGGCAGCCAGGCAGTTTCGAGGGTCGGTGAGAACGGAACCGGAGTATGTGGCGGCGTGATCAGTTCGATCGGCGCTTTCAGGTAGTTGAATCCCTTGGTGGCGATCAGCGCGGCCACGTCGTGCCCGAAACCGCAGCGGGCGGCGGATTCGTCGACGATCACGACGCGCCCGGTCGATGCGACGGATTCGAGGATGCCGTCCTCGTCCAATGGTGAGACGGTACGAGGATCGACAACCTCGACCGAAATACCCTCGGCGGCCAGCTTGTCCGCTACGTCATTGGCGCGGTTCACCATTGCGGACAAAGCGATGATCGTGACGTCGTCGCCCTGCCTGGTGTAGTTGGCGACGCCGAACGGAATCGCGTACGGCTCGTCCGGCACCTCGACCTTGAGGTCGTAGAGCACCTTGTGCTCACAGAACACAACAGGATCGTCGTCCCGGATGGCCTGGATGAGTAGGCCTTTGGCGTCGTAGGCGTTGGACGGCGCGACCACTTTCAGCCCAGGCACCGCGGCAAATACGTTGTACGGAGACTGAGAGTGCTGCGCAGCGGCGGAGAAGCCGGCGCCGATCATGCCTCGCACCACCAGCGGAGTTCTGGCTTTGCCACCGAACATGTAGCGGAACTTGGCAGCCTGGTTGTAGAGCGCGTCGTAGGAGACTCCGAAGAAGTCCATGAACATCAGCTCGGCGACCGGCCTCAGCCCGGTCAGTGCGGCTCCGGCAGCCATTCCGATGATCGCGGATTCGGTGATCGGGGTATCGATTACACGCTCCGATCCGAACTCCGTCCACAATCCCTTGGTGACACCCAGGACACCGCCGAATGCCTCGATCTTCTTCGTCTCCAGATCGGGATTGGTACCGGCATGCCCACCGCGTACGTCCTCACCGATCAGGACGACGCTCGGATCTCGTTGCATTTCTTGAGCGATGGCCTCTTTGACGGCCTCGCGGTAGGTCTTCTTCGACACGTTCGTGGCTTCCACGCTTGTCATCTCGGGCTCCTCAGTACGACACGTAGACATCGGTCAGCAGATTTTCGACTGGTGGGTACGCCGCGGCGCGCGCCTTCGCTACCGCCTCGTCCACCAGCACTCGCGACTGCTCGTCCACCGCGTCCAGATCAGCGGTGCTGACCTTCTTCGCATCCACACTGCTACGGAAATTCTTGAGCGGATCCTTGGTTTCCCGTAGTTGCGCAACCTGTTCCGCCGTGCGGTACAGCTGCGCGTCACCCTCGAAGTGGCCATGCCAACGGAATGCGGCCGCCTCGATCGTGGTGGGGCCACCGCCGGTCCTGGCTCGCTCGGATGCTTCCGCCATCGCGTCGTAGACCGCGAAGAAGTCGGTGCCGTCCACCTTGACGGCAGGCATTCCGAAGGATGCAGCGCGGGCGGCGATGTCGGGTGCGCCCACCGCGTAGTCGGTTCCTGTTGCTTCACCGAATCCGTTGTTCTCGATCACGAAGACGATCGGAAGATCCAGCACCACAGCCATGTTCATCGCCTCGAAGACGGTTCCCTGGTTGGATCCACCGTCTCCCGTGAACGACGCTGCGATGACGCCGTTTCGAAGTGTCTTGCCACTCAGTGCAGCGCCGATCGCCAACGACGGTGCTCCGCCGACAATCGCATTGGCACCCAGCATTCCCACGGACAGGTCGGCGATGTGCATCGACCCACCCTTACCGCGGCACAAGCCGTCGTCCTTGCCGAAGATCTCGGCCATCATGCCGTTCAGATCGCAGCCCTTGGCGATGCAGTGCCCGTGACCGCGGTGAGTGGATCCGATGTAGTCGGCGTCGCTCAGGTTCTCGCACACTCCCACCGCGATGGCTTCCTGGCCCGAGTAGAGGTGAATGAAGCCGGGGATGTCACCGGTTGCATTCTCTTCGTGCAATCGATCCTCGAACGCGCGGATGCGCGACATCTTCTCGTACGCCTTCAGCAATGCATCCCGGTCCAGCCCTGAATGAGGCTTGGCCCCGGTCTTTTTCGATCCTGACGTTGCCGGCTTCTGCGCCGTCCGTTGAACCACCGTCACACTCCTCGTTCTCGATCACTCGTCGCCATGCAGTGTCGTGTAGGTCACGGGCGAAGAGAAAGAGTTGCGTGAGGTTGCCGGGAGTTGCGAAGGGTTGCAGCTGTTGACTTTCGAGCGTTGACTCAGGCGCCGCTGAGGCTGCCGCGTCTGATCTTGGACAGCGCGCGGTGTTGTACGAGTTCGACGGCGCTCGTTGTTGTTCTCAGTGACAGCGCCGTCTCGCGCACGTCGAAACCGACAACGATGCGAGCTACCAAGACATTGCGTTCGACGGCCGACAGATCGCCGAACGGCAGAGTGCGTCGACTGGATGCGGGTAGCGAATCGATTTCGCGACTGATCGCGTCGTACAGATGCGCGAGGAACGCTTCTCCGGCGCGTCGTCGTCGCTGGATATCGGCCAGGACGGAACCGCAAATGCCGACGGCAATACGGTCAGCGTCGACCGGTCGCAATTCGGCACGACAGCGCCGCGTCACCAGAGGCACGATGCGTTGAAGGAGTTCCGCAATCGCGTCACGATCCCCTCGGGACGCATCGTCGGCAACACCGTCGATCGAACGTCCACCTGCCCTGCTTGTCATTCCGATCTCCCCCTGGTTCCACCCTTGGTCGAATTCCCGACTACTGCTCAGGTTTCGAGCTCGCTAGGGGCGTATCGGCTCGGGGCAGATCCCGGTTTGTTCCCCGATGATGTTGATCTCGGCGTTGGAACGAGGGTCAGCGCCGTAGTTGATCTGGTCAGTGCACTTCTCGGGGGGTTCGACGGCACCGGATGGGAGCGGGGCCGGGCATGAACCCATCTGCTCTCCGATGCTGTTGATCTCTGCATTCGAACGAGGATCGCCCGCATAGTTGATCTGATCGGTGCACTTGGTCGACCCGGTAGCCGGACCAGGGGCCGCAGGGGCAACTGTGCTGGCCGAGACCGGCGTCCAGGCCGGTGCTGCTCCACCCGCCGGGACTCCCGGGGTGGATTCGTCCGCGCTGCCGGCCGAATTCGAATTTTCGACTGTCTCCGACGTAGGTGCCACCGTGGTCAGCGGGGGTGTGGTCGCGGACGCCGCGACCACTGACGTAGCCGTCGAACCGTTTTCAGGTGCAGTGGTGTCTTCACTCGAACACGCGGTCATGGCGCACGCGCTTCCGATCGTCAGTACGGCAAGGAACACTCGCAGGCGCCGAGACTTGTTGGTCAGCAAAACATCAGGCATGTGCTCTCACGCTCCTCGATACAGAAATTCGGGTCCGTTCACCTCAAATGGCGAACATCGACGTGACTCACTCTAAAAGCCTGATTCCATCGGTTTCGTAACAGAATTCCGGCGGTCGCGTACCAACTCTCAACGGTCCCGACATTCATACGATTACGTAACGGTGGGTGGCGAAACGCCGATATCGAGATCACGTGTGATCCTATGAAAAGTGCGCATGCCGATGAGACAGTTCGCACCGGCCGGGGAGGGGAAAGTGTTGTATCGGAATGAGATCTGCGAGGGCCGAACAGGCCGCACTCGCAGGCTGTTCGGTACGGCACTCGCGACAGCGGCCGTCGGAGCGTCCGTGATCACCGGATGCGGGTCCACTCAGGGTGTTGTGATCGAAGGCGATGTCGCTTCCACCGGATTGTCCGTCACACAGCCCGCCGACCTGGCCAGACGGGTTGCCGAGAATTCGAGGTTGGGCCGTGCGCTTCTCGACGACCCAGGGGTGTCGGAGGGCGTGAAGACAGAACTCCGATCGTGCCCGGACTGGTATCCGATCTCTGTCGGATCCATCCTTCTCGATCCAGGCGCACCTCGTATCGTGCCGGAGACCGAACTGGTCGTCATGAATGTGTATCCGTGCCAACCTGCCCACCAACCCGGGACCGGAGTATCGATTTCGGTCAACCTCGCCGGCTACGTCTACCGCAGCGGCAAGGCCGGTTCGAGTGAAGACAATCCCGAACTGGGTGAGCGCCTGTTCTCCGTCGAAGAGCGCGGAAAATTCATCGTCAGCGGTCAGCGCGCCGCGAGTTTGTCTGTCCTGGAAACGGATCCGCGGCCACCGGAGTTCGAATGTTGCCCGCGTCCGCCGCTGCGAACCGAGTTCCACTGGGATGGAACGGAGTTCATCCGTGATTGATCGCCGTCGCCGCGCGATGCTCGCCGGTCTTTGCCTGCCGGTCGCGTTTGCTCTCGCCTCCTGTTCCACCGAGCCTGAATCAGAACCCACTCCGAATATCGCAGCATCACTCGACCCCTCGGATCTCTCACAGGGCTTGAGCATCGATCCTGTTGCCCTCCTCAGAGCAGACCCGGAAGTGTCCGATGCGGTCAAGGACAGTCTCCGACTGTGCGGGGATGCGAACTTCCCCTTCGAAATCCGGTACTCCCACGTGACGGACGCCGTTTGGCAAGATGCCGTCGTCAATGTCTTCACCTGCGAGTCTGTCGGCATCTGGGGACGACCGGCCCCACCGGTCAGCTTCATGGTCGCCGGATTCGTCTACCAGATCGACGAATCGGGCGCTCACAAAGTCTTCGGAGTGCAAGACCCAGGACGCTACGTCGTCGGCTCAACCGGAGGATTGTCGGTCATGGTCGACCTGTGCAAAGACCCCGGCATTCCGGAGTTCTGTCAATCGTCGACTGCATACAAGTGGACCGGTGAAGGGTTTGAGAGTGTTCCGTTCCCATGAAAGCGAAGGCCGATGACCGATCCGTTGATTTTGCTGGTCGAAGACGACGCTGTCATCCGCGAAGCAACGCAATTGAATCTCGAACGCAACGGGTTTCGGGTGATCACCGCATCGGGTGGGTTGACCGGAATGGATTTGGCGGTCGACGCCAAGCCGGATATCGCCGTCCTCGACGTGATGCTTCCCGACCTGAACGGAATCAGCCTGTGCCGACGCATTCGTGAGGAACTGTCGGTGCCGGTCATCATGCTGTCCGCGCGCGACGACCCGGTCGACATCGTTCTCGGATTGGAAGCCGGTGCCGACGACTACGTCACCAAGCCCTTCGACAGCAGTGTCCTGGTGGCCCGTATCCGAAGTGTGCTCCGGCGGGTCGAATCCCATTCCGGTACGGAGAAAGACATCGTGACTCTCGGCGATCTGGAGATCGATCGCGAGTTGGTGACCGTCACGCGTTCGGGCGCCGAAGTGGCACTCACCCCCACTGAAATGAAGCTGCTCCTGATCATGGTGAGTGTGCCGCGCAAAGTCTGGTCTCGCTCCGAACTGCTCTCGGACGTCTGGGATTACGACTGGGGCGGCGATACGCGCATCGTCGACGTTCACATTCAGCGATTGCGCACGAAGATCGGCTCCGAACAGATCCGAACCGTCCGGGGGTTCGGCTACACGATGGACAACCATCGGTGAGATCGCGGGATCTCGCCGCCAAGCTCCCGTCCACCGGGAGGCGGTTGTCGTTTCAGTGGAAGATCGCTGCAGCGATCACGTTCGTGATTGCCGTCGCCTCGATCACGCTCAGTACCGTGATGCATCAAACCTTTTCACACAACCAAGAGAATGCAGCGCGGGCGGCAGCGGATCGCAATCTCCAACTGGTGCTGCAGGACGAAACGGGCAGCATGCGTGCGCTGTTCCGCGCCACCACAGATGGTCTCGACGTTCCGGAAGAGTTGCGTCAGGCCGTGGCGGGCGGCAAACGTGCCACCTACCTTGTCAACAGCGGGGACCAGCCATTTGTCTGGGCTGCTGCCGACGTCAACACTCAGGTGGTGGCGATTCGCGTCCCGTACACCGCGCAGCGGGAATCGATCGCCAGCGTCGATCGGACACTTCGCAATGCCACCATCGCAGTGATCGCAGCGGGTGCCGTCCTGGGTGTGCTGCTTGGACTCGCGATGTCGTATCGATTGCGCTCGGCCGCCCGTGCGGCTCGCAAAGTGTCCACCGGAGCGAACATCCGCGTCCGCTCGGTCACCTGGTCGCTTTTCGACGACGAGATCACCGAGCTGGCGGATGCGGTCGACGCAATGTCGGATGCGCTGCGGGGACAATTGGACGCCGAGAAGCGCGTGACAGCCAACATCGCGCATGACCTCAGAACACCCATCTCCGGACTGGTCGGCGCCGCAGAGCTTCTGCCGCCAGGTAGGCCTACCGAATTAGTGCGCGACGGCGTCCATAAACTCAGAAGGCTTGCCGAGGACGTCATCGAAGTGGCCCGCCTCGACACCACGTCCGAGCACGCTGACATCCAATCGGTGGAACTGGCACCGGTGGTTCACCACGCGATTTCCACCACCGGGGTGGAGTGCGAAGTGAGAGTTCACTGGACGCCTGTGTCGCACACCGACGCACGTCGGCTCGAGCGGATCATCGCCAACCTGATCTTGAATGCTCGAAATCACGGAAAGCCGCCGATCAATGTCGACGTCGACCACTCCCGCATCACGGTGCGGGATCGGGGCAGCGGGTTCACTGAAGAGTGGCTTCGTCAGGGGCCGAAGAGATTTCAGACCGATTGCGTCGAACGCGGCCCGAACTCGGGCCTGGGCCTCGGCTTGACGATCGTAGTCGGGCAAGCGGCGGTCATCGGCGCTCGTATCAACTTCTCGAACCATCCGAACGGCGGCGCTGTGGTGACGATCGACCTCCCCGAATGCCCGCCAGACGAGTTCGCTTGACACCGAGCCAGTTCGGCCGATCGGCCGGGACGCAATGCCCCGGCCGATCAGTGGTGTCTCAGGTTCAAACCTGTCCGACAGTGACTCCGGTGCGAACGTCCGGTGCACCAAGGCGCGCCGCATCAGCGGTCAGGTCATCGGGCTGCTCCTGCGATTCCCGCTCGGCTGCAACACGCAACCGGTAGTGTTCGATCTCCTCGGCAATGTGCTCGGGAGTCCAACCCAGCACCGGCGCAACCAGTTCGGCTACTTCCGCGGCTGCCGCGTCGCCGCGGTCGGTCACCTCGATGGAGATGCGGGTACGACGGGTGAGGAAGTCGTCGAGATGCTGCGCACCCTCGTGACTCGCGGCGTAGTGAATCTCCGCCCTGAGGTACTCAGGGGCGGAGTCCAACGGCTGCCCCAGTTCAGGCCTCGCCTCGATGAGTTCGAACAACTCGTCAGCCAAAGTGCCGTACCGCCCGAGTAGGTGCTCGATGGTCGAAACGTGGAGCCCGGTGCGCTCAGCGGTGAGATGCCGATTGTTGTGTGCGGCAAAATAGCCATCGGCACCCACCAGCTGGATACGCTCGGTGCAGGACTTCGGCACCTTCTGTTCGAGTCCGTGTACCGCGGAATCGACTGCGTCCTTGGCCATCACGCGGTAGGTCGTGTACTTGCCACCGGCGACCACCGTCAACCCTCGAACCGGACTCGACACCGCGTGCTCACGCGAGAGAGTGCTGGTCGAGTCCGATTCGCCGAACAACAACGGACGCAGTCCCGCGTACACACCGACAACGTCCTCGTGCGTCAACTCGTCCTGGAGCAGCTTGTTGACATGTCCGAGGATGTAGTCGATATCGCTTCGGCTCGCTGCCGGATGCGCGAGGTCGAGGTTCCAGTCGGTGTCCGTCGTACCGATGATCCAGTGGCTTCCCCACGGGATCACGAACAGCAGACTCTTCTCGGTCCGCGTGATGATTCCGGTAGAGGAGTTGATGCGGTTTCGCGGGACGACCAGGTGCACACCTTTCGAAGCGCGAACCTGGAATTGCCCTCGCCCACCGACCATTTCCTGGATCTCGTCGGTCCAGACCCCGGCGGCGTTGATGACCTGACGAGCACGGATCTCGAACGCGCGACCCGTTTCCAGATCCACTGCCTTCACTCCGACAACGCGGTCCTCCTCACGGAGAAAACCGATTACGCGGGTGCTGTTGACGCACAGTGCGCCGTATTCGGCTGCTGTGCGCGCCAGCATCATCGTGTGGCGCGCGTCATCTACCTGGCCCTCGTAGAACTTGACCGAACCCCTGATAGCAGAGCGCTTTCCGGAAGGGAACGACTCGAGAGTCTTCTTCTTTCCCACATGCTTGTGGTGTGAGGGAACCCCGCGGCCTGCGCCCATCACGTCGTAGACGCCGATGCCCAGACCGACGTACGGCCGGTCGATCAACTTCTCGAGCGGGTAGATGAACGGCACCGGTTTCGCGAGATGCGGGCACAGCGAGTTCAGAACGAGCGACCGCTCACGCAGTGCCTCGAACACGAGCGCAAAATTGAACTGCTCCAGGTAACGCAGTCCGCCGTGGAACAACTTGCTGGACCTGCTCGAGGTTCCGGACGCGAAGTCACGAGCCTCCACCAAGCCCACCTTCAGACCACGAGTTGCGGCATCGAGCGCGCTACCCGCGCCGACCACGCCACCGCCGATGACCAGGACGTCGAGTTCGGTTTCTTCCAACTTCTTCAGCGACTCCGCCCGCGAGGACGGACTCAATGCTTGTGCTGTGCTCATGAAAAGGGTTCCTTCACTTGAAAATAGGTAGAAATTCGGGCGCCGCTATCAGTCTGCGTCGACCCAGTCGAGTGTCCGAGTGACGGCTTTCTGCCAGCCTGCGTACAGCCGCTCACGCTCGGCCGAATCCATCGACGGCGTCCAGCTCTTGTCCTTCGCCCAGTTGCTGCGAATGTCGTCCTCGCTCTCCCAGTACCCGACCGCGAGACCAGCGGCGTACGCAGCGCCCAATGCCGTGGTCTCCGCAACGACAGGGCGGATCACCTCGACGTCGAGCAGATCGGCCTGGAATTGCATGAGGAGTTCGTTCGCGACCATTCCGCCGTCGACCTTGAGTACCTTCAAGTCGACGCCCGAGTCGAGGTTCATCGCCTCGATCACCTCACGGCTCTGGTACGCAGTCGCTTCGAGTACCGCCCGGGCAAGGTGCCCCTTGTTCACGAACCGGGTCAGACCGACGATGGCACCGCGGGCATCCGCGCGCCAGTGCGGTGCGAACAGACCCGAGAACGCAGGCACGAAGTACGCGCCACCGTTGTCGTCCACAGAGCGCGCATTGACCTCGATGTCGGCCGCGTTGTCGATCATGCCGAGGTTGTCCCGAAGCCACTGGACCAGCGAACCGGTCACGGCGATCGATCCTTCCAGCGCGTAAACCGTTGGCTGCTCACCGATCTTGTAGCAGACCGTAGTCAACAAACCGTTCTTGCTCATCACCTTTTCGGTGCCGGTGTTGAGGAGCACGAAGTTGCCGGTTCCGTAGGTGTTCTTCGCTTCTCCGGGTGAGAGGCAGGCCTGACCGAAAGTCGCTGCTTGCTGATCGCCGAGGATTCCGGCGATCGGCACGCCGGACAACGTTCCGCGTTCGCGCACGAATCCGAAAGTTTCGGACGAGCTGCGAATCTCGGGGAGCATCGATTCGGGGATGCCCATGTCGGCGCAGATCGCCGAATCCCAAGCGAGAGTGTCGAGATCCATCAACAGGGTGCGCGACGCATTGGTGGGGTCGGTTGCGTGCACTCCGCCGTCGACGCCGCCGGTCATGTTCCACAGCACCCAGGTGTCCATCGTGCCGAAGCACAACTCTCCTGCTTCGGCCTTCTCACGCGCCCCCTCGACGTTGTCGAGAATCCACTTGACCTTGGGACCCGAGAAGTACGTGGCCAAAGGCAATCCGGTGACTTCGGTGTACTTCTTCGGCCCGTCCTCGCCGGCGAGTGCAGTACAGATTCGATCGGTGCGTGTGTCCTGCCAGACGATTGCGTTGTAGACGGGTTTTCCGGTGGCGCGTTCCCACACCACCGCTGTCTCACGCTGATTGGTGATGCCGACGGACGCGATATCGGCCGCGGTCAGGTCCGCGTTTGCCAAAGCGCCCGCGGTGACGTTGCGGACGTTGTCCCAAATTTCGATCGGATCGTGTTCGACCCAGCCTGCCTGCGGAAAGATCTGTGTGTGCTCGTGCTGTTCGACAGCGACTACGTGCCCACTGTGATCGAAGATCATGCAACGTGTGGAGGTGGTTCCCTGGTCTATCGCGGCTACGAACTGCGTCATCGTGCTACCCCTTTGGTATCGAAAGAAAGTACGAGAGATTGACTGTCAGAGATAATGTTTCGCGGTCACGCCGGTATCGACGCCGGCTCCTCGGTCGCTTCCTCCGCCGACTCGTCGTCAGGCAGGAATCTTCCAACCAGCTTGTCGTAGAGGAACACTCCGATCGGAGCGCCGATCAGGGGTCCCACGATGGGCACCCAGAAATACAAGCTCCCGTACTGATCTCGCCAGGCGCTGCCGTAGCCGGTGATGAAGGACGCCAGTCGTGGCCCGAAGTCGCGCGCCGGGTTGATGGCGTACCCCGCGTTGGTCGCCCAGGCGAATCCGATTCCCACCACGATCAATCCGACGACAAACGGCGCGAGATTCGCAAGCGGCGGAGTTCCACGAGAATCGGTGACTGCAACGATGAGGAACAACAGGATGGCGGTGCCGATGATCTGATCGATCAGAGCCGAGCCGAGACTGACCGGAAGCGTTCCGTTTCCGGGCATCGTCGAGAAGATCGTCTGGGTGGCGGTTGTGTGTCCGGGATCGATCGCATTGAGCATGTCGTTGTAATTCCACCGGACTATCAACGCGGCGACAAAGGCTCCAGCGGTCTGCGCCAGGGTGTACGGCAGCACCTTGCGCCAGGAGAATCCCCGGAAGATCGCGAAGGCGAAGGTCACTGCGGGGTTCAGATGAGCACCCGTCACCCGGCCTGCGACATAGATGCCGAACATGACGCCGAGTCCCCAGGCCCACGCAATACTGTCGTGTCCGCCGAGACCCCCACCGCTCCCGCCGGACACAACCTGCGCCACAACTCCGACGCCGAACAAGATCAAGATCATCGTTCCGGCGAACTCGGCTGCCAACTCGCCTGGAAGCCCCAATCGCTTGGCTTTCTCCATCCCCACCCTCACTTCGTTGTGATGCATGTCATAGTTTGGATTGCTGCACCCGTAGCGTAAAGCCCATTGCACATTCACGCATAGCTCGTGCACATATGTGCAAATGCGTCATTTGCGCACCGTAACGCGGGTAACAGACACACTTCTGGGACTTTGCGTGATCGAGCGGCTCAACCTGGTTCTACTCGGATAAGATTCGGTTCAGTGCTCTTGCACGTACGTGCAGACAGGACGAACCCATGGAAACTCCCACTTCCGACTCCGCTACCTCCGATCCGGCGGACCCTCGCATCGCCGACGCCGTTCAGGCCGCACGCCTCTATTACTTCCAGGACCAGACCATGGCTGCCATCGGCCGCGACATGGGGGTGTCCCGATCCACCGTCTCCCGATTGATCACCTACGCGCGCACCTCAGGCCTCGTCGAGATCAAGATCAGCACCCCGCACGGCCAGGCTCCTCGCATCGAACGCGAGTTCTCGGAACGATACGGAGTGCGTGCCCACGTGGTGACGGTGCCGGAACTGGTGGGCGATCTCGAGCGACTCGAGAAGGTCGCAACCTTTGCCGGACGCCTGCTCGCGTCGTTCTTCGACAGCGACATGGTGATGGGGATCGCCTGGGGAACCACTCTCAGTGAAGTCAGCAAGCACCTTGCCCCCAAACGCACGTACAACTCGTACGTCGTGCAACTCAACGGCGCAGCGAACACTCGCACCACCGGAATCTCGTACGCCAGCGACATCATCAGAACCATCGCCGACGCCTACGGCGCTCTCCCCCAAGGATTTCCGGTCCCCGCATTCTTCGACTACCCGGAGACCCGGGAGCAGTTGTGGCGCGAACGAAGTATCAAACGCGTACTGGACATGCAAAAGCGAATGGACCTGGCAGTCTTCAGCATCGGCGTACCGGGCGGTAACGTCCCGAGTCACGTCTACACCGCCGGATACCTCGAACCCGATGAAGCAGAAGCACTTCGACGCGACGGAGTAGTCGGCGACATCGCAACCGTGTTCTTCCGGTCAGACGGGAGCTACCGCGGAATCGAACTCAACGAGCGCGCGAGCGGCCCACGACTGGACCTTTTCGAGAAGGTCGCCAGGCGCGTGTGCATCGTCGCCGGAACAGCAAAACTGCCCGCGCTGGAGGGCGCACTACGGGGCGGGCTGATCACCGACCTGATCATCGACGACGTCAGTGCCACCGCGCTGGTGTCCTGACCGCTGCACCAGCTTCTCGATTCCGTCGAGCAGTAAGCCAAGCGAGAAACTGAAATCGAAGGCATCGTCGCCGGCGGCCTCACCCTCCGGGCTGCCGTCCTCGAAGCCACCCTCCTCGATTGCGGCACTCAGGTGGGGGAATTCCTCCCGATTGATGACACGAGCAATGAGAGCACCGTATGCGACGTCGTCATCTGCCGACTGCGCTGAACGAGTAGCCAGGTCAGCCGAGAATCGGGCGCGGCCGATGACGAACAACGACACGTTGGTCACCACCTGAAACTTCGACGCGGCACTCAGGTCGACACCGTCGAGGGCGCTCAGACCCGCGTCGAGCCACGCCATGTTGTTGGGCCCGGTCGGTGGAGCCGTGATGGGCAGCTTGAGCCACCACGGTCGACTCAGCATCGTGACATACTCCTGATTCGCCCACGCCTCGAGCTTGACGCGCCAGGTCACGCCGTCGGGAATCACCGGCGGTGGCCCGATCACCCGATCCGAAATCAGTTCGATCAGTTCGTCTTTGCTTGCCACGTAGCGGTAGAGCGACATGGTCGTGAACCCGAGCGCTTTGGCCACGCGGCCCATCGACAGAGCCGTGACACCTTCCGCGTCGGCCAACTCGATCGCGGTGTCGAGAATTTGCTCGAGACTGAGCCCCTTCTTGGGACCCCGCGTTCCCGGCTGGTCCAGTCCCCAGGCCAGTTCAACTGCTCTCGGTAGCGCTCCGCGATCCATAAGCTCCCACTCTTCGCTCTTGCCATCATCCTAGAACTGTGTACGCTATAAACACGAGTTTATGACATACACAGTTCTTACTTGGAGGTCTCGATGTCAGGAACGATCCCAGCAATCTCGGTCCGCGGACTCCGTAAGCGCTACGGCGATCAACAAGTACTGGGTGGACTCGACCTGTCGGTCCCGGCCGGATCGGTGTACGCACTCCTCGGCGCGAACGGCGCCGGAAAGACCACGGCCGTAAGAATTCTCACCACCCTCATCCCCTTCGACGGAGGCGAGGTCACGGTCGCGGGGCATTCACTGCCCGGAGATCCACAGAATGTTCGGCGGCGCATCAGCGTGACCGGGCAGTACGCAGCCGTCGACACCTTGCTGACCGGATTCGAGAATCTGACCCTACTGGGCGAACTGAATCACCTGGGCCGGAAGAACTCCCGTCGCCGTGCCGAGGAATTGCTCGACCAGTTCGATTTGACGGACTTCGGCGACAAACGCGCCGGCGACTACTCGGGCGGCATGCTCAGACGACTCGACATCGCAATGAGCCTCGTCGCCCGACCGGACGTCGTCTTTCTCGACGAACCCACCACCGGCCTGGACCCGCGGAGCCGCCACGAAATGTGGTCGATCGTTCGAGGACTTACAGCGTCAGGCGTCACCATCTTCCTCACCACCCAATACCTCGACGAGGCAGACGAATTGGCCGATACAGTCGGCGTGCTGAGCGGCGGTCGCCTCGTCGCCGAGGGAACACCGGACGAACTCAAACGCCTTGTTCCCGGCGGCCATGTCGCTCTGCAATTCGAGAACCTGGCTCAACTCGAACTCGCCGCGGCATCACTGCCGCAGGCGCATTCGAATGCCGAGACCTTGACCCTGCACATCCCTTCCGACGGGGCGGTTCCGTCGATCAAAGCCATCCTCGACTCGATCGACGATCCGTCGATCACCGTCGAGAAGTTCTCCGTTCACACTCCGGATCTGGACGACGTGTTCTTCGCGCTCACCGGATCAGGCCAACCCGAGATTGCGAGCGTTCGATGACCTCCACCATTGCAATCGATTCCGCGGTGATGCTCCGCCGGAATCTCAAACACGTTCTGCGCAGTCCGGATTCGATGATCACCGCGATAGCCCTTCCGGTCATGCTCATGCTGCTGTTCGTCTACGTCTTCGGCGGCGCCATCAACACCGGTAGCGAGTACATCGACTACGTCGTGCCAGGAATCATCCTTCTGTGCGCCGGTTTCGGCGCCTCGACCACCGCGGTCAGCGTCTCGAGCGACATGAAGGACGGGATCATCGACCGTTTCCGGACCTTGGCGATCTCTCCGTCGTCGGTCCTGACCGGTCATGTACTGGCCAGCGTCGTCCGCAACGTCCTGACTACGGCGATCGTGGTCGTCGTTGCTCTGATCATGGGATTTCGCCCGACCAGCGATCCGTTGCGCTGGCTCGGCGTCGCCGCTGTGATCGTCGCCTTCGTCTTTGCCATGTCGTACCTCTCGACAGCTTTGGGGCTCTTGGCCAAGAACCCGGAGGCTGCAAGCGGATTCACCTTCGCCATCATGTTCCTGCCCTACGTCAGCACTGCTTTCGTACCGGCTGAGACAATGCCGTCCTGGCTGCAGGGATTTGCCCGGCACCAACCGGTAACCCCGATCATCGAGACGGTGCGCGGACTCCTGATGGGCACGCCGATCGGGAACAGCGCGGCCATCGCCCTCGCGTGGTGCCTGGGCATCGCCGCCGCGGGATTCGTGTGGTCGAACTGGCTCTACCGACGAAAGACCGCGAGCTGACCACACAAGAAAGCCCCACACCTGACGGTGCGGGGCTGCTTGCGCTGTGCGCCTTTATTAACCGCGGGGGGTTAATAAAGGCGCACAGTGAATTACTTGGCTTCCAGCAGATCGATCACGAAGACCAAGGTCTTGCCGGAAAGCTGGTGCCCTGCACCGGCGGGGCCGTATGCCAGCTCCGGCGGAATGGTGAGCTGGCGACGTCCGCCGACCTTCATGCCCGGGATGCCGTCCTGCCAACCCTTGATCAGGCCACGAAGCGGGAACTGAATGGACTCGCCACGGCTCCAGGAAGAGTCGAACTCTTCACCGGACTCGAACTCGACACCGACGTAGTGAACGTCGACGGTGCCACCGGGAACGGCTTCGGCGCCTTCTCCGACAACCAGATCCTTGATGACCAGATCGGTCGGCGCGGGGCCTTCCTGGAACTCGATTACGGGCTTGCTACTCATGGGTCCTCCTCGTTGAGGCGAAATGTTGGGTACAGAAGACTAGCGGGTGGTGATATCGCTAGGTCACGCGTCAGCGGGACGTGATGTCGCTAGGTCACGCGTCAGCGGGACGTGATGTCTCTGTAGTCACGCTCGGTGTAGCCGGTGTAGATCTGGCGCGGGCGGCCGATCTTCGTAGCCGGATCCTCGTGCATTTCACGCCAGTGCGCAATCCAGCCGGGCAGACGGCCCATGGCGAACAGCACCGTGAACATGCGCGGCGGGAAGCCCATCGCGCGGTAGATGAGGCCGGTGTAGAAGTCGACGTTCGGGTAGAGCTTGCGCTCGATGAAGTAGTCGTCCGTGAGGGCGGCCTCTTCGAGTTGCATTGCGATGTTGAGCAGTTCGTCGTCGCCGCCGAGCTTGGCGAGGATGGTGTGCGCGGTTTCGCGGACCAGCGCAGCGCGCGGATCGTAGTTGCGGTAGACGCGGTGCCCGAAGCCCATGAGCTTCACGCCGTCTTCCTTGTTCTTGACCTTGCGGACGAACTCGGCTGCGGTGCTGCCGCTGGCCTTGATCTCGTCGAGCATCTCGAGCACTGCCTGGTTCGCGCCGCCGTGCAGCGGGCCCCACAGTGCGTTGATGCCGGCAGAGACGGAGGTGAACAGGTTGGCGTCCGACGAGCCGACCATGCGCACGGTCGACGTGGAGCAGTTCTGCTCGTGGTCCGCGTGCAGGATCAGCAGCATGTCGAGTGCCTTGGCGACCTCGGGATCACCCTGGTACGGCTCGGCCGGGAAGCCGAAGGTCATACGCATGAAGTTCTCGACCAGGTTCAACGAGTTGTCCGGGTACAGGAACGGCTGTCCGACGGACTTCTTGTACGCGTACGCAGCGATGGTCGGCAGCTTCGCAAGAAGACGGATGGTGGACAGTTCCACCTGCTCCGGATCCTCGGGATCGAGCGAATCCTGGTAGTACGCCGACAGTGCGTTCACTGCGGACGAGAGAACCGGCATCGGGTGAGCGTTGCGCGGGAATCCGTCGAAGAACCGCTTGAGGTCCTCGTGAAGCAGGGTGTGTCGACGAATGCGGTCCGTGAAGGACTCGAGCTGCGCGTCGGTCGGCAGTTCGCCGTAGATCAGCAGGTAGCTGACCTCGATGAACGTCGACTTACCTGCCAACTGCTCGATGGGATATCCGCGGTAACGCAGGATTCCCTTCTCACCGTCGATGTAGGTGATTGCAGAACTGGTGGATGCAGTGTTCACAAAACCGGGGTCAAGGGTGGTGTACCCCGTTGTGGCCAGCAGCTTTCCCAGCTCGATGCCGTCATTGCCCTCTGTTGCCCTGGCAATGGACATCGTGTACTCACCACCGGGGTAAGTAAGCGTGGGCTTTGTGTCATTGTCAGCGGGCACGAAGGATCCCTCTCAAGCTCGAACCAACGAGTAACTACATGCGATCAACTAGAAACTAGTCGCACGGGAGAGATCGTGCCGAAGGAGGGTCGCTCCACGGCTATTTTTCGGGTACTCACGAACCCGACATACCCACCGAAACTGAAACACGTTCCAGGCTGGGTTTTCCCACTCGCATGACCGGGACTCCAGTCTACGGAATCGCGCATTTACCCACACTGATCTGCAAATCTCGGCAGCAATCCGAGAATGGGACCAATGCCGGACCGTCCGGAGCACTGACACGAGGTACCGAAAACCGATTGTTATCGGCCGATGCCTACTCGGCGTTACACGATCCCACGGTATGAGAGCCGGATCACAGAGCCTTGATGCCCCAGCTACCCGCCCACGTCTGCCCCGGGTGAAGCACCAGGAGGTCGATGCCCGAATTGAAGGCGTCAGGCGGGCAGGTCATCGGTTCCAAAGCCAATGCGCGGCCGCGATCGGGATACCCCTTGTCGTTGGCGGGATCTGCGATGAAGGCCTGAATCCACGGGAACTCGCGGTTGGTCCACAGGGCAGTGCCCGTTCCATCCGGAGCCAGCAGCTCATGTTGCGTCCGACCACTGCCGTCGACGACGTCCAATGCGCTGTACGGCGTGTCCAACTGAACCCCGTCGAGCAGTCTCGGTGTCCGGAAGTCGTAATCCGTACCGGCGACTGCCTGCGAATACGCATTCGGCAGCATCCTCGCCGGATCGATCGGCAACCGCGTGCCCGCGGCCAGATGCAGCGCACATTCGTCGAGCGGAAAGTCGCCGGCGCGAATGAAAGTGTGCATTCCGAGCCCGAACGGAGACGAGGTCGCACCCTTGTTCGTGGCCGTATGCGTGACGGTCAACCCGTCGGCACCGACCTCATAGGCAATCGTCAGCTGCAACGGATACGGCCAACCCTTGTGCAGTCCGACGTCCACCGACAGTTCGACGCGCTCGTAGGTGTGGTCCACGAGGCTCCAATTGCGACGACGGACGAACCCGTGGCTCGCGTTCCCCAGCGCAGGTTCGGTGATCTCGAGTTGATGCTCGATGCCGTCGAACATGAAGTGCCCGTCGCGAATTCGGTTGGGCCACGGCGCGAGAACCAATCCGGCCGACAGCGGTGGCTTCGATCCGAGCGCCCAGGTCTCGGTCAGCGCGCGCTGACCGTTCGGTCCTTCGTGGTCGAGAAGCCGCAACCCGGCACCGGCCGCGGCGATCTCGGCTCGATAGCCGCCACCACGGATCTCGAACCCTCCCCTACCCGTGCTGTGCGGCGCAGTCATACGTACCAGTTTCCACCACGAGCGACCGGTTAACCAGGACGTCAGACGGCGCGTCCCACCTTGTAGCGAACGAACGCCGGAAATGCGAGGGCAGAAAGGACAACACCGACAATCACCAGGAAGCCGCCGCCCGCTGCCGCGACACCGGTCCCGAACAGGAAGGCCGCACCGCCGTGCAGGACGTCACCGATACGCGGACCACCAGCCACGACCACGATGAACACGCCCTGCAGTCGTCCGCGCATGTCATCGGTTGCCACTTGCTGAAGCATCGTGCTGCGGAATGCGGCCGAGACCATGTCGACGGCGCCGCCGAATGCCAGGAATGCCACCGCCACCCAGAGCAGAATCACACTGGAACCGGGACTCGCGAAGTACACCGCTACGCCGAAGCCGACCATGGACAGCCCCCACAGCGCGATGCAGACCAGCACGGCCCGCCCCTGGTACTGAACTCGTGGCAACCAACCCGAGAAGATACCGCCCAGAACTGCTCCCACCGACATCGCCGCGAACAGCAGTCCGAGCGCAAAACCGCCGCTGGCGGGGTCACCGAAGGATTCGTGTGCGATTTCCGGGAACAGCGCTCGCGACATCCCGAACACCATCGCGATGATGTCCACCACGAACGACGCGAGCAGAACCTTCTGCGTCGCGAGATACGTGAAACCGCCCAGAACCTCGCTGAGCCCGGCCCGCCGAGACGTGCCGGTCGGCGGAATCGCCGGGAGCTTCCACACTGCCCACAACGTGGCGATCAGAAAGATCGAGTCGAGCAGGTACAGCAGTTGCAGACCGGCCGACGGTATGAGGACACCCGCCAGTAGCGGGCCGGCTATCGCACCGAACTGCACGACAGTCATGTTCAGCGAGTTCGCGGCAGGTAACTGCCTGCCCGGAATCAACCGAGGGATGATCGCCGCTCGCGTCGGTTGGTTCACCGCGAAGAACGCCTGTTGAACCGAGAACAATCCGAGCACCAACCACACGTTGTTCACGTTCAGAGCAGCCTGGATCCAGAACAGCACCGACGTGACACCGAGTCCGATCGAGGTGATCATCAACAGCCGTCGTCGATCCATGACGTCGGCCAGTGCGCCGCCCCACAGACCGAAAACGACCAGCGGGACCAGACCGAAGATTCCCGTCAGACCGACGTAGGCCGAGCTTCGGGTGATCTCGTACACCTGTTGCGGTACGGCGACCACACTGAGCTGAGCGCCGATGACGGTGACGATGCCGGCCGTCCACAGCCGTCGATAGTCGCGATTCTCGAGCGGAGTCGTGTCCGCGAGTAACCGGCTCACGGCTGGAGACGGACGGCGGACCACTGTCCGTCGACCAGGCTCGTGCGAACTCGATTGTGCATGCGGTTGGCGCGTCCTTGCCAGAACTCGACGGACTCGGGCCGAATCAGAATCCCGCCCCAGTTCGGTGGCACCGGAATCTCACCGTCCACGCCGAATCGGGCGGCGACCTCACGCAGTTGCTCGTCGAGATCGGCACGCGAGTCGATCGGACGAGACTGCGACGACGCCCACGCGCCGAGCTGCGATCCACGAGGCCTGGTTCGCCAATACTCCTGCGTCAGTTGAGCACTCACGCGCTCGGTGGTGCCGCGGACGATCACCTGCCTGGCAAGGGTCAGCCACGTGAAGTTGGCCGACGCGTACGGGTGGGCGTCGAGGTGACGAGCCTTGTCGGATCCGTAGTTGGTGAAGAAGAGGACACCGTCTTCGCTGAGCCCTTTGCAGAGCACGGTGCGCGACGCCGGACGGCCACCGTCGTCCACCGTCGACAGAGTCATGGCGTTGGGCTCCGGCGCGTCAGCTTCGACGGCGTCCACGAGCCATTGACGCATGAGGGGCAGCCAACCGGTCTCGACGACCGAGGTATCCAATTCCGCACTCATGCGGTCCTCGACGGACTCCGATTCGCTGCCTGCTTGCGGATAGCCCACACGCATGGCCGCGAGTTCGTTGTCCACCGCCTGCGGGTCCTGACGTTCATTCGACACAGCCGAGAACGCTACTCCCGGGTACTCACTGGCCAACGGCTACGCGGCACGCGCTAAAGTTTGCCGTGGCTAGACCCGACCCGGACCGCGAGCCGCACCAGCGACAGCAACCGAATCGGGACGAGACGATTGCGCAGTACAAAACACGGTGCGTGCTCATCCCTGCGAGCACCGAGGCGCAGTCACTGAAGCTGAGGCAGTGCGACTGTAGACCTGGCGCACTCGAACGAGGAGAGTCCACGAGAATGGCAGCGAGCGCAGCAATACCGGACGATTTTGTGAGCGGACTCGAAGGCGTCGTCGCCTTCACCAGCGATATCGCAGAACCCGACAAGGACGGCGGCGCACTGCGCTACCGCGGTGTCGACATCGAAGACCTGGTCGGCCAGAGGGTCACCTTCGGCAACGTATGGGCCCTTCTCGTCGACGGCCGCTTCGGCCCCGGCCTCCCGCCGGCCGAGCCGTTCCCCCTCCCCATTCACACCGGCGACGTCCGTGTCGACGTCCAGGCCGGACTGGCGATGCTGGCTCCAATCTGGGGATACCAGCCGCTCCTCGACATCGATGACGAGACCGCCCGCGACCAGCTCGCCCGCGCATCCGTCATGGCACTGTCGTACGTCGCGCAGTCCGCTCGCGGCATCTACCAGCCTGCAGTCCCCCAGAGCCGCATCGACGAGGCCAAGACGGTCACCGAGCGCTTCATGGTTCGCTGGAAGGGTGAGCCCGATCCGGCACACGTCGAGGCAATCGACGCGTACTGGGTCTCGGCAGCCGAGCACGGCATGAACGCCTCCACCTTCACGGCCCGCGTCATCGCCTCCACCGGCGCCGACGTCGCTGCCTCGCTTTCCGGCGCCATCGGCGCGATGTCCGGCCCGCTGCACGGCGGCGCACCGGCCCGCGTTCTTCCGATGATCGAAGAGACCGAGAAGACCGGCGACGCCCGCGCACTGGTCAAGGGAATCCTCGACCGCAAGGAAAAGCTCATGGGCTTCGGACACCGCGTCTACCGCGCCGAAGATCCCCGTGCTCGCGTGCTCCGCGCTACCGCCAAGCGCCTCAACGCTCCCCGCTACGAAGCTGCCGCAGCTCTCGAGCAGGCTGCACTGGCAGAACTGCGTGAGCGTCGTCCCGATCGCGCGATCGAGACCAACGTCGAGTTCTGGGCCGCCGTCATCCTCGACTTCGCCGAGGTTCCCGCGCACATGATGCCTGCCATGTTCACCTGTGGCCGCACCGCCGGCTGGTGTGCACACATCCTCGAGCAGAAGCGTCTCGGTAAACTGGTACGCCCGGCCGCCATCTACACCGGCCCGGCGCCCCGTACTCCGGAGTCGGTCGAGGGCTGGGACCAGATCAGCCACGCGTAGTACCCCGCTCGAATTCGCCAATCACGGTAGTACAGAACACAAGTGAAGGAACAGAAAGAAGCGATGACCTCCACACCGATCATCCCCGCCGACCTCAAGCCCGCCGACGGACGCTTCGGCTGCGGTCCTTCCAAGGTTCGCCCCGAGCAGCTGCAGTCCCTGGTCGAGGTGGGCGCTTCGGTGTTCGGCACCAGCCATCGCCAGAAGCCGGTCAAGAACGTTGTGGCCAGCATTCGTTCCGGCCTCGCCGATCTGTTCTCACTGCCCGAGGGCTACGAGGTCGTCCTCGGCAACGGCGGAACCACTGCGTTCTGGGATGCGGCCGCATTCGGCCTCATCCGCGAGAAGTCGCTGCACCTGACCAACGGCGAATTCAGCTCCAAGTTCGCTTCGGTCGCCAAGGCCAACCCGTTCATCGGTGACCCGATCGTCGTTTCCGCCGATCCGGGCAGCGCACCGGTGCCGGTCTCCGACCCGTCCGTCGATCTCATCGGCTGGGCGCACAACGAGACCTCCACCGGTGTGTCGATCCCCGTCTCGCGCCCCGCGGGTTCGGAGAACGCTCTGATCGCCATCGACGCCACCTCGGGCGCCGGTGGACTTCCGGTCAACGTCGCCGATTCGGACGTCTACTACTTCGCTCCGCAGAAGTGCTTCGCTGCAGACGGTGGACTGTGGATCGCGCTCATGAGCCCGGCCGCCCTCGAGCGCGTCGCGGAGATCAAGGATTCGGGACGCTGGACTCCTGACTTCCTCTCGCTGCCCATCGCCGTGGACAACAGCTCCAAGGATCAGACGTACAACACCCCGGCCCTGGCCACCCTGTTGCTCTTCGCCAACCAGATCGAGTGGATGAACAGCAACGGCGGCCTCGACTGGACCACCGCTCGCACCGCGGATTCGTCCTCGCGCCTGTACAACTGGGCCGAGGCCAGCGAGTTCGCAACGCCGTTCGTCGCTGATCCGGCACACCGCTCGCAGGTTGTCGGCACCATCGACTTCAACGACGACGTCGACGCTGCCGAGGTGGCAAAGATCCTGCGCGCCAACGGAATCGTCGATACCGAGCCGTACCGCAAGCTCGGCCGCAACCAGCTGCGCGTCGGCATGTTCCCGGCCATCGACCCCGATGACGTCACCGCTCTCACCAAGAGCATCGACTGGGTCGTTTCTCAGCTCGGCTGATTTTCATACTGCTTCACCGCTCGGCCCCCGACATGATGTCGGGGGCCGAGCGTCGTTTGCGCCAGGCCTTGTGAGCTATCACACCGGTGGTCGGATCCGAGGTCATCTCGCCCTGCGTGTCCTGCCGAGTCCATGGTCACGAATGAATTACAGTTGAGCGCGGCGCAAAGTCGCGAGCCGGCGCGATAAGGAGGTCAATGTGCGAGAGCTTCGAGTGATCGGACTTGAACCCGATGGATCGCATGTGGTGTGCGCAGATGCTGAAACCGGCCAGAAATTCCGGCTTCCCGCCGATGACAAACTTCGTGCAGCTTCCCGCGGAGACGTGGCTCGACTCGGCCAGATTGAGATCGAAATGGAAAGCCAACTCCGTCCCCGCGAAATTCAGGCGCGCATTCGTTCCGGTGCTTCCGTAGAGCAGGTCGCCGAAGAAGCGAAGATCCCCATCAGCAAGGTCGAGCGCTTTGCGTACCCCGTTCTGCTCGAGCGTTCCCGCGCCGCGGAAATGGCGCAGGGCGGACACCCGGTGCGCGACAACGGTCCGACAGTTCCCACCCTCTCCGAAATCGTGACCCACGCATTCCGCGCCCGCGGCCACAGCATCGACGAGGCCACCTGGGATGCCTGGCGCGACGAGGACAATCAGTGGGTCGCGCAGTTGCAGTGGCAGGCCGGCCGCACCACCAACGCCGCACACTGGCGCTACCAGCCCGACGCGCACGGCGGAACGATCGTCGCACTCGACGACGCGGCATTCGACTTGATCGATCCCGACTTCGGTCGCCCGCTCCGCGGCCTGGTACCGGTGGTCTCGAACGAGCCGCAGCAGCTTGAACTGTCCCGATTCGACGCCGAACCGGTGGCGGAGATCGAGCCGGAGCCCGCAGCAGTTTCCGAGCGGACAGCAGTTTCCGAGCGGACGGTGGTGGCTGAACGAATCGTGGCGCCCGAGCCGATTGCTGTCGAGCCGGAAACCGTCGTCGACGAAGAGGTTCCCGAGCCTGCACCGGACGTGACCCCGAAAACCGCTCCGCAGCAGACGCAGACCAAGGACAAGCGCGGACGGCCTGCTCTTCCCTCGTGGGACGACGTACTCCTCGGGGTCCGCAGCAGCGGTCGCTGACCCGAAGGGAAGTATTCTTCTTTCGAGCGAGGCTGAGGAGAGAGGGCTGCCGGTGGCTGCACGGGTATCGACGATCTGGTTTCTGGGCGGCGCAGACGCTCGCACCGAATTGAGCAAGTACCCACAGCCGGATCAGACCGAGGCGCTGAAAATCGCCATGTCGCTGTACCCGGACAAGGAGTTCGAGTCTCTCGGTCCTCAGCCGCTGTCGATGGCCGCGACGGTGAGCCCCGGCTACGTCTTCGTCGGCGCGTACGGCCGAGTGAGCGTCGTCTGCAGCTCCGAACTCAGCACATTTGTCCCCTCGAAACTGCCTGATTCCTGGCACCTTTCGGCCGAGGGTGGCTCGACGCTGTTGATCAGCTCCGTCCCCGAAACCGCGCAGGGTTCGTTTGCACTGTGGGAGAACGGCGAGCTACGACGCTCGTTCAGTGCCATCCCGATCGACATCGTCGAAAATCTGGGGATCCCGCAGACCTGGGAACTGGAATTCTGGGCCGGCAACCATCCCCTGCGTTACCCGCCCGGGATCCTGCCCGATCCGCAGTCACTTCCGTTCCACCCGCAGCAGTTCGCGGAGTCCGCCAACCTCGAGTGGCTGGGATTCCGATACACCGGCGCGCCGCGAGAACACGAACTCGATACAACGCAGATTCTCCTGTGGGGCTTCAAGATTCACCGCCCCGGCGAGGCACCCAAACCTGCGCCCCCGGCTCCCGTACCGGTACCCGAGCAGGCGCCGACAGAGATACCCATGCCCGAAAACATGCCGCCGATCCACGACGCACCCGTGGCCAAGCCGCGCGGCCGCCTCGCCCGGTACTTCGGGTTCAAGTAGCGCCGAGCAGCCTCACACGGTCACGCGGCTATCGCTGCGATCCACCCGAGCGGAACGCCGACTACCGCGCCGTAAACCACCCATCGCCACACGGAGACGGCTCGCCAGCGCCAGACGGTCGGCGCAAGTCCGCCTACCGCAATGATATTGACGACAACTGCCAGGAGCACGTTCACGTTGCCCAGCGCGACGCAGAACGCCGCGACAGCGCTGGTCGAGAGCATCGCGGCGAATACCGACACCGCGATTCCGGTGAACCAGGGCGTGCGGTCCAGAGTCACCGGCCGGTCCTGACGCGTTCGTAGAAGGCCATAGCCGCTGCGGTTGCGACGTTGAGCGAATCGGTGCCGGGAGCCATCGGTATCTTGGCACGAATGTCGGTGGCCCGCATCGCATGCTCGGTCAGACCTGGCCCCTCGGCGCCCAGCAGTAGCGCCACCTTCTCCCCGGTCATCGCTTCGGCCAAAGTGACCGCTTCCGGATTCGGAGTCAAGGATATGAGCTGAAAACCGTTGCCACGCAGCTCATCCAAGTCGTGTGGCCACTTTGCCACATGCGCGAAGGGCACTCGCAGCACGTGCCCCATCGACACACGGACCGACCGCCGGTACAGCGGGTCAGCACAACCCTTCCCGAACAGAACGGCGTCCACGCCGAGCCCTGCAGCGTTGCGGAACATCGAGCCGAGGTTCTCGTGATCGTTGACGCCTTCGAGGACCACGACGGTCTTTGCGTCCTTCAGCACGTCCGAGACCGCGAGTGGTGCCGGGCGCGCTGCTGCAGCGAGGACGCCACGGTTCAGGTGGAATCCGACGACCTCGGCCATCACTTCGGCGCTCGTACGGTAGAACGGCACGTCCACACCGTCGAGATCGTCAGCGAGCTCCAGGAGCCGTCGTTCAACGCCGAGAAGACTGATCGGCTCGAACCGCGACGTCAGCAGCCGCTGAGTGACGAATACTCCTTCGGCGATGACCAGTCCCTTGCCCTCCGGCAGGTCGGGGCGCCGATCCGAGGAGTTGAGATCGCGAAAGTCATCCAACCGGGGGTCGGCGGGATCTGAGATGTCGATGACGTGAACCACGGGTCTATCGTGCCGTACGCACCGCGAGCCCCCCACCACTACTCCCGACCTAGCGCAGCAGCGTAGCGAAATGCGCGTCGAGCACCCGGCCGATCACCTGCGGATTGGTTCGCTCGGGATTGTCGACGCCGTGCGACGCGAGCCCGTCGGCGAGCGCATGCAACCTCATCGCCTCGATGTCGACCGAAGCGTCCGGCTGCAGGAATCCTGCATCATGTACGGCCTCGACAAATGTTCGATAGTGCTCGAACAGCGTCCGGTCCGTCTCGTCACGCACTGCGGTCAACGTCGAATCGGTCTGGGCGGCAGCAGCAAACGCCTCCCAGACCTGCATTTCTTCACGCCGATCTTCGTCGAGGGGAACGAACTGATCGGTGAACTGGCGGATCGCGCGGCGGATGTCGGGATCGAAGTCGATGCCGGCGATTCTCTTCTCCACTCGGACGGTCACGAGCGTCATCGCGAACAGCAAGAGTTCGGACTGCGTCGCGAAGAAGTGCCTTAGCGACCCCGTCGACATCTTCGCCTCGTCCGCGACGGCCCGGACGCTCGCGCTCGCCACACCATCGCGACGGATCACACGCCAGACAGCCTCGGCGATCTCTTCCCGTCGCTCATCGGGGCTGCTTCGTTTCACCACTTCACAAAACTAACACAGCTGTGCTAGTTTTCGACCACTAACACAGTCGTACTAGAAATGAGCTGATGTCATGATCGTCCATCTGATCATCGCGTGCGAAATCATGTTCTGGGTGTTCATCGCCGCCGGTCTCGCCGCCCGCTATCTGCTGCGCCGCAAGACGCTGGGTGCCGCACTGCTCATCTGCGCACCCCTGGTCGACGTCGTCCTGCTCGTCGCCACAGCCCTCGATCTTCGGGACGGCGGCGAGGCGAACTTCACCCACGGGCTCGCTGCGGCCTACATCGGCTTCTCCGTTGCGTTCGGGCACAGTCTCATCTCCTGGGCCGACGCCAGGTTCGCCTACCGATTCGCCGGCGGCCCGGCTCCCGTCGCGCCACCCAAGTACGGGAGTGCGCGAGCACTGCGCGAATGGCGCGAGTTCGGCAAAGCCGCGATCGCCTGGGCCATCGCGTGCGGACTTCTCGGCGCGGCCATATTCCTCGTCGACGACCCTGCACGTACGGGTGCCCTCGACGGATGGATCAGCAAGCTGACAGTGGTGCTGGGAATCTGGGGAGCAATCGCCCTGAGCTACACGGTGTTTCCCAAGCGCGAGAAGGTCACGGCGCGCGGCTAGCCTCGACTGCCTGTTCGGTCGCGTCGCACACGATCACCGGACGCAGGACGAACACCGGCAACCTTCCACCGTCTTCCGGCCTCGCAAGACGAAGTTTCAGCCCTTCGCTACGTAGCAGGTACACCCCGGCCACTGTGCCCGAGACGAGCGAGATCACTCCGCCCACGATCAGGGGCGCACGGGGATCCACGGAGTCGGCGAGCCAACCAAGCAGCGGGCTTCCCAGCGGTGTGCCACCGAGGAAACTGAGCATGTAGATGCCCATCACCCGCCCACGCATCTCGGAGGGGACCGACATCTGCAGGATGTTCATCGCGGACGTCGTGAACGTCAACGTCAGTGCGCCCGTGGGAATCAACATCAGCGCCACCAACGCGTAGGTAGGCATCAATCCCACCGCGACCTCGAACACGCCGAAAGCCACTGCGGCACCGAGGAACGTCCGCAACCGCGGCGCTTCCTTGCGCCTTGCGGCATACGCAGCGCCTGCAAGGGTTCCCACAGCAAGCGTCGTGGACAGCAGTCCGTAACCGTCGGCCTCGAGACCGAACGTGTTGCGCGCCATCACCGCCAGGCTGATCGCGAAGTTCAGGCCGAACGTCGAGACCATGAAGACGGACACCATGATCACCCGAAGGTCCTTGCGACCCCACACATATCGGAACCCGTCGCGCACCTGCCCCTTGGTACGCGGCGCCGGTTCGGACGGGATCAGCTCCTTCTTGTTCATCAGGTACAGCGCGATGAGGACCCCACCGAACGTCGCGACGTTGAGCAGGAACACCCATCCAGTTCCGATCAGGTTGATCAAAACACCCGAGATGGCCGGACCGACGATGCGGGCCGTGTTGAACGTCATCGAGTTGAGCGCGATGGCATTGGACAGGTGTTCCTTGCCCACCATCTCGATAGTGAACGACTGACGCACCGGTGCGTCGAGCGCCGAGACACAGCCGAGGGCAAAGGCGATCAGGAAGACGTGCCACAACGCGACGAGCCCACCGACGTCCAACAGACCCAACACCAGTGCGCATACCGCACTCGCCCACTGCGTGAAGATCAGGATCCGACGCTTGTCGTACCGATCGGCCAGCACCCCACCCCACACCGACAGAAACAGCGTCGGACCGAACTGCAAGGCCATGACGATGCCCACCGCCAACGCGTTGCCGTCCGAGAGCGTCAGTACCAGCCAGTCCTGGGCAATACGTTGCATCCACGTGCCGACCAGAGAAACAATCTGTCCGGAAGCCCAAAGGCGGTAGTTGCGGTTGTGGAGCGCGGCAAACATGCCGGAATCGGGGTCTCGGGGCACTCCACCATCTTGCCCCTCGAGTAATTCGTTTGGGCAACGACCTCTATGTAGCGGAGCTACGCGACGTCTCAGTAGCTGAGCTACACGACTTCTAACTCGCGGAACTACTCCGTCTTGTTGACCATCTCCGTGATGATCCCGACGGCACCGCGCAGCGTCGCGAGTTCTTCGCCACCCAGCCCGGCCAGCTGCTCGTTCATCCACGCCTCACGCGCATGGGTCTCGTCCGCGAGCAACGCCTGCCCGGCGTCGGAGAGATTCACGATGATCTGACGACCGTCCGTGGGATGCGGCGAGCGCTCGACCAGACCGAGCTCGGCGAGAGAAGCAACAACGCGCGTCATCGACGGCGGCTGAACTTTCTCACGTGCTGCGAGTACGCCAGGGGTCATCGGGCCGTACTGATCCAGGCTCGCCAAAGCGGACAGTTGCGTCAGCGATACCTGAGCGTCGACTCTGCGGCCGCGCAGATGCCTGGTGAGACGCACTACAGCCAGGGAAAGATCGCTGGCCAGCGCACGAGTTTCGGTGGTCACGCGTCAGACAATACGTCAAGAGCTGGCCGGTAGCTCACGTAATCGAATACCGGTCAACCCTGATTTCACGTAAGGGCGTCGGTAATGGGTCCGACAGTGAAGTAGGCCACAAAAAGTGCCGCCACGATCCAGAGCAACGGGTGGATCTTCTTGATACCACCGCTGGCAGCGTGCAGGACCACCCATGAAATGAAGCCGACACCGATGCCGTTGGCGATCGAGTAGGTGAACGGCATGACGATCATGGTCAGGAACGCCGGGAGTGCCACCGAGAACTTGGTGAAATCGATGTCTCGGACCTGTCCGATCATCAGCGCACCGACGACGACGAGGGCAGGCGCAGCTGCCTCGATCGGCACGACGGAGTAGAGCGGCGTCAGGAACATCGCGACGAGGAAGAGCAGTCCGGTCACGACATTTGCCAGGCCCGTGCGGGCACCTTCGGCGATACCCGATGCGGATTCCACGAACACGGTGTTCGACGACGCCGAAGCGCCACCGCCCACGATCGCGCCCGCGCCTTCGACGACAAGCGCGCGACCGACGTTGGGGAGGTTTCCGTCCTTGTCGGTCAGGCCGGCTTCCTTACCGAGACCCGTCATCGTGCCCATGGCGTCGAAGAAATTCGCGAGCACGAGGGTGAAGACAAGCAGGCTGGCGGCCAGAACACCGATGCGGGTGAACGCGCCGAAGATGCTGACGTCGCCGACCAGGCTCAGATCAGGCATACCACCGAGCATCTCCGGGATCGCGGGGATGCTGAGGTTCCAGCCCTTGGGGTTGGTTCCGAGCGAGGGTCCGACGTCGGCAACTGCCTCGATGATCGCGGCGAGGATCGTCGTGACGACGATGCCGATCAGCAGTCCACCACGAACCTTGCGCACGACCAGAACACCCATGAGCAGGACACCGAAGATGAACACCACGGTCGGCCACGAAGCGATCGAGCCGTTGATTCCGAGTCCGACGGGAACCGTCGTACCGGCGGCGTCGGGGATGCGGCGGACGAATCCGGCGTCGACCAGCCCGATGAAGGCGATGAACATGCCGATACCGGCCGCGATCGCGGACTTCAATGCCGAGGGAATCGCATTGAACACCGCAGTTCGGAAACCGGTGAGTGCCAACAGAACGATGATCACACCGTCGATGACCACCAGTCCCATCGCCTCGGGCCAGGTGACCTGAGGTGCGATGGTGACGGCGAGCAGGCTGTTGATGCCGAGACCCGCGGCGATGGCAAACGGATAGTTGGCAACGAGACCGAAGACGATGCTCATCAGGCCGGCAACCAGAGCGGTGACCGCAGCCACCTGGTTGACCGGAAGGATGTTGCCGAGAACGTCGGTCTTCGCTGCAGCGTCGTCAGCCGAGAAACTGCCGAGGATCAGGGGGTTGAGGACCACGATGTAGGCCATCGCCACGAAGGTGACGACACCGCCGCGAACCTCGGTCGAGATCGTCGACCCTCGTTCGCTGATCTTGAAATAGGTGTCGAGGATCTTGCCGGGTGCCGCCATGTTTGTTCTTTCCCCATCGCTGTAGGTCGCCGTGTGCCGGCGCACATGAAGCCGGTCGCACTAGGGAGAGTAGGCCACCGGGGTACGGGTAGCGTTAATTTTGTGACGGAGACTCGCAACACAACCAGCCTGATCGGCAAATTGTCCGCACCCGCGCCGGCACTGATCATCGGCACCGCGTTGTGGGTGGTCGCCACGATCGTGGTCGCGGTGAGCGGCGATCGTTGGTCGGATGCACTCCCGATCTGTTACGCGGGTATCGGAGTCGGCTTCCTCGGCCTCGCTCTGTTCTCCATTCAACGACGCGCAGCTGTGCGCGGTGACAAGGGCGCACAACAGGGCGCCGGTCTGGTCGACTGAGCAGGTCGATTCACCCTGTCGGTATGGTAAGCCTACCCTGCACTCTAGTGTCGGTCTTAGCTTGTCAATGCTGAAAGGAACCACGTAACCGTGAAGATCTCCCACCGAAATCGTTGGAAAAGCCGAGGACGTTGGACGAGACTGACACCCGTTGCTCTGGTCGCCCTGGTCGGCACAGCACTCGTCTCCTGCAGTTCGGACGACGACGCAGCAAGTAGTTCGTCGAGTTCCGGTGGCGGCGCCTTCCCCGTCACGATCGATCACGCTTTCGGCAGCACCACGATCGATTCCGAACCACAACGGATCGTCACTGTCGGTTACAACGACGAGCAGGCTCTGCTGGCCTTGGGCATCAAGCCCGTCGGAATGGTCAATCAGTACCCGGGCGAGCCGGACGTCAACCGCACGTGGCCGTGGGTCACCGGCCCTTGGGGCGGAACCGAACCGACCGTCGTCGGCAGCAATCCCGAAACCACGATCAGCGTCGAAAAGATCGCTGCGCTCGAGCCCGACTTGATCCTCGCGCTCTACTCGAGCATCGACAAAGACCTGTACAGCACACTTTCCGCGATCGCCCCGACCGTCGCGAAGGATCCGGCCTACGGCGACTACGCAACTCCGTGGCAGATCACGACGAAGACCGCAGCGAAGGCAGTGGGTCGCGAGGCCGACGGCGCGAAGTTGGTCGCCGATATCGACAAGCAGTTCGCCGACGCCAGAAGCGCTCACCCGGAATTTGCAGACCAGACCGCGGTGATCATCAGCGTCGACACGACCCCGGAGTTCTACGCCTTCTCCTCCGAGGACGCCCGCGGACGGGTCCTCGGCAGTCTCGGATTCAAACCTGCTCCCGCGGTCGAGGCGTTGATGAACGGTGAGTTCTACGCGCCCATCTCCACCGAGCGACTAGATCTCCTCGACGTGGACCGTCTCGTGGTCATCGGCAATCCCGATGCCGCCCAGGCGGTCCGAAACAATCCGGGCTTCCAGCAACTCGACGTGGTCAAGAACAATCGCGTCGTCTACGTCAACGACGATCAGGCCCCGCAGGTCGGTGCGGCCCTGACCGCGAGTTCAGCACTGAGCTTGCCGTGGGCGACAAGCCAACTACTCGCCGAACTCACGAAGTAACCAGCGCCCGGCGCTTCCTGATCTGCGCAGTTCCCCAGATCCACACTCCGGCCCACACCATCCCGAACGCCCAACCTGCCAGCACATCGGTCATCCAATGGGCAGCCAGGTAGACGCGGGAGAATCCGACAGCGATCGTGTACAGGCCGAGGCTCGCGAGCATTGCCATCTTCGCGAGCCTCGGCAGAGCAAGCCGAAGAATCACTGCGGCAACCGAAGTCGCGAGTATCGCGCTCATCATCGCGTGGCCCGACGGGAACGAATACGAATCGATTTCGATCAAACGCTCCGGCAGGGGTGGACGGGTTCGCGTGAAGATGCGCTTCAATCCGCTCATCACGAGCAGACCGGTCAACATCGATCCGGCGATCAGCAGAGCTTCCGTTCGGAGCCCCCGAACCAGAAGCACGATCGTGAGCAGCGTCGCGATCAGCCACGACGCGAGGGTTCCGCCGCTGTCGGTGATGACGTCGACCACGTCCACGAGCCACGCCGTCCGCTGGCTCACTGCACTGTCGAGTACCCACTGATCAAAAGACATCTGCCCTCACATCCCTTGCGGCAGAGTCCACGTGCGCATCACGTGATGAACGCCGTCCGAGTCCACCCACCACGGCACGGTCACTGTCGCCTCCACCGCTCCTGTCAGTTCCACCGACAGTTCGTGATGGATCACTACCTCGCCGCCGGGAACCTCACGGCCGAGGGCTGCGAAGCCGAGAACTGCCTGTGGTTCGTTCGCCCACGTCGTCACAACGCCGGTGCTGCTCACTCGTCCGTGAACGGATGTGGACGCCGTAGCGACGTCGAGCAGATCTGCCAGTGCGTCAGCTGTCTCGAAACTGCCGAGCACCACTCGTTGTGCAGGCAGTGCCGCTCCCAGCCACGGTCGGTCGAGAACAAGGGCGTCGCCGGGATCGACCAGATCGCCGGAAAGGCCTCGCACGAACGGCGGCAGGTGCAGTTCCTCCAGGTCGAGAACCCGTCGCTGCGCTGCCTCACCCAGCAGTCGGTGCGTCCGCGCGACGACGGCGGAGGCCGGCATCCGTAGTGGGTCGGCAAGCCGATCGAGTAGCAGCTGAGCCAGTTCCGGATCGTCGACGGTATCCGATGCCAGCAATCCGGAGAAGAATCCGGCGTCGGGGTGTTCGGCAGCATCGAGCAATCCCTCGAAGGTGCGATCGCCCGGAGCGCGCAGCAAGCCAAGCACCTCACCGCCGAGTTCGGCATTCGAACGCAACCACCACGCCGTGTATCCACGACGGTCGGTGAGCAGCGCCCGCGTCGCCGGCGACTCGACCAGCAGCGACAGCGCCTGCGGCCAGCGGTCTTCGTCCACGAGATCGAGATCGCGCACGGCTTCGATGTATTCGGGGTCCTCGTCGAGGGTGTCCCACCATGCGTCTTCGGCGTCGAGATCGTGATCGGGGCCGGACGGCAATTCCTCACGGACCACCGTGAAACCCCACCCGACACCGACTACCCGTAGCGCCTGCTCCCCCACCCGCTGAACAAAATCAGCGTCGACGATGCCGAAGGGAGAATCCTCGACCAGGACGCTTGCAAGGGGAGCTCCCGGAAGCAGAAGTTGGTCGGCGGACCGCAATTCGCCCTCCGAATCAGGAAGCAGCACTTCACCGATCCACGACGGCAGCGCCCCTGGCGCCACGTGGGCCGCCAATCCGAGCACCACTTGCGCCAACTCCGTCGCTACCGAATCATCCTGATCCGCAGCATCTTCGATCAAGGCTCGCAGTGCCGGATCGGACAGCAGGTCGGTGGCACTCGCGGTCTGTGCTCCCAATCGAGACAGCAACGGGTGCGCCGCGACAGGATGAACCAACCTCGTCCACTGCACAGACGGTGCGTCTTCGCCCAGTTCGACGCCGACGACGACGGTCCGCGGTCCGGTCACCGTTCGTCCATCGGAGAGCGGAACCGGCAGTGTTCCAAGCTCTTCCACCGCAAGAGTGTCGACCACCAAGGGCTCGAGAGCCGAATAGAGTCGATTCCACCACTTCGGTTCACGTTCCAAGCCGCTGAGCAGTTCGGCGATGCGCGCGAGCCCGATGCGGTGCGTCGACACTGCCGAGAGTGCTCGCTCGTGCTTGGGGCCGGAGAGCTCGGGGACAACCAGGCCGCCGATGATGTCGGTGACCAACTCGGCAAGGTCATCACTGAGCCCGGGCACCACGGATGCTCGCTGCGGCGCGCGGTCGGGTTCACCGACCACCGGAAGCCACTCGTTTTCCTGCAGCTCCTTCAGAAGCGCTTCGCGCAGAAGCGAATCGGTTTCGCTGCGGGCAAAGGCAGGGATCGGGACGAGTGCCGTTCGCTGCCGAGGAGGTAGTGCAGCAAGGAACTTCGCGTACCCCTCGGCAAGCGGAGCGATCGGTGCAGCGGGCATGAGGCGTCGCCGATCGGGTTGCATTGCAATGTCGGCAATGATGATCGCGGGGATCGACAGTTCCTCGTCGGATCGGGTCGGCGCCCGCAGCACGTCGTCTGCGACCGGCTCGACGACCCCGTCGCGGACCGGCACCAACCACCGTGCGTTCGGCGCCGAGTACTGCCACCATGTGCGATCTCCGATGACCACCTCGACGAGACCGGAATCCAGCACTCGTTCCGATCGCCGAAAAGTCTTCTCACCCAAACGAATTGATCCGAGAGCCGGGAGTTCGAGCAGCAGATCGACTGCCTCACGTGTCATCTGCGAAAGCAGCGCCGCGGCATCGACGTCCGGCCGAAGCGTCAGCACCACCTCCGAATCGGCACCGTCGCTCGGCAATTCGCCAGACGGCCACACCAAACGAAGTACGGGGACACCGGTTTCCGGCACGGGGAGTTCGCGAGACTCGATCTCGCGCAGAGTTTGCGAGGCAGAGAATCGAATCGATCCCGTCGACGAGCGCAGTTCCACCTCGTCACCGACCGAGAGAACTGCCGAGAATCCGACTCCGAACCGTCCCGTCACGCCTTCGTCGGCGTCGACCTTGTTCGACGCACGCAGCGCCGTGAGTGCGTGAACGCCGGATTCGTCCAGCGGACGGCCGGTGTTCGCGACGGTCAGCGTCCGACCGTCCACGTCCACCCACAAAGAGCCCTCGACGCCCTCGCGTGCAGCTGCATCGGCAGCGTTCTGCGCCAGTTCGGTGAGCAGACGGTCGCGGTACCCGGCCTTCGCGAGGTCGGATTCCGCAGCCGCGTCTTCACGCAATCGCGTCGGAGATTCCGACCACGCGCGCAGCGTCGCCTCGCGGAGTGCGTCCGTGCCGAACGGATCTTCTACTCGGTGGATACCGAATCCTCAACTGCAACAACGCTCGACGGGCGAGCGGGCACCGCAATCAGCTCGACTGCTCCGTCGTCGAATGCGTCGAACTGCGGCGAGCCCGCACCGAGCGGCAAGCTGGTGTCCGAATGCGCGCCACAGCCGTAGGACACGCTGACCACCCGGCCGTCTGCGGAGAGTTCGTTGCCGCACACGCCGAACGCTGCGTGCAGCGAACCTGCCAGTGGAAGGAAGAATCCACACAGCCCACACGTCGACGGGGCAGCCTTGGCCATCTCCGACTCCGGGCCGAAGTCACCGTCGAACCAACGCTGCGCGGCATCGAGTCGGCCCTCGAGGCTCATGACCTGTTTGCGGCCTAGCCCGATTTCGAGAGCTACCTCGTCGACTTCCGGGTCACCGGTGGCGACGTAGCCGGGAACGAGCCGAGGATCCTCGGCCGGCGGGGCGAGTAGGTCACCGACGGAGAGATCGCCGGGACGAATCCGCTGATCCCATGGCAGCCATTCCGGCGCAACCAACGCGTCGGGACCCGGCAGCAGCGCCAACTCACTGACAGTTGCGCGGGTGTCCTCCGGTCCGGCAGCGACGACAACCGCCCACTGCCAACCGCGGTATCCGGGAATGTCTGCTGCAAATCGATGGGTGGCGGCAAATTCGTCCTCCGACGTCACGCCGAGGTATGCCCCCACACCGCCTTCATGCAGGTCGACGACTGCCGTTCGGGCAAGCTCGACCGCATCGGCCAGTACTGGGCGCGGCACTGCACGCTCTGGAGAAGTAGCAACACTCACTCCTCCAGTTTGCCGCACCACCGCAAGTCCGCAACGCACTGGGCTGCCATGCTGGGCAGATGAGTAGGTCACACGCCAATTCCGTGCGCACTTTTGCAGTGGTCGCCGTGATCGCGTCAGCCCTGGCGGGGTGCTCCGATTCCCCCGGTGCTCCCGACAGCCTCACGTCCGAAACCGGCTCCGTCGAGATCGTTCGAGTGTCCGCGCACGATCCCGACGCGTTCACGCAGGGCCTCGAGATCGACGGAAACCGGTTGTACGAAAGCACCGGACGCGTCGGGCAGTCCTGGGTGCGCTCGAGCGAGATCTCCGACGAGCAGTCCCCCGCTTCGGGACCGGAAGTTGCGCGTGCCGATCTCGACCCGCCGTTGTTCGGTGAGGGCATCACGGTCGCCGGAGACACACTGTGGCAACTCACCTGGAAAGACGGCGTCGCCATCGCCCGTGACAAGGACACCCTGACCGAACGTGGGCGGTTCCCACTCGACACCGAGGGATGGGGAATCTGTTCGCTCGGGGATCGGCTGGTCTCCAGCGACGGTTCGGCCACGTTGACCTTTCGCGATCCCGAAACCTTTGCGCCGATCTCGACAGTCGACGTCACCAGATCTTCGGAGTCCGTCGGCAAGCTGAACGAATTGGAATGCGCCGAAGACGGCTCCGTCTACGCCAATGTCTGGACCACCGACACCGTCGTCCGAATCGACCCGTCGGACGGCGCCGTCACGAACGTGTACGACGCATCGGCTCTACGCGAAGAACTCGTCACGGATGGATCGACCAGCACCGTCGACGTTCTCAACGGCATCGCGCAGATTCCCGGTACCGATCGATTCCTGCTCACCGGCAAGTATTGGCCGCAGATGTTCGAAGTCCGTTTTGTTAACTGAGTCCGACATGACACAGGACTCGCAGGGGTGTGCGTGGTAGCCGCGCCGACACTAGGACAGAATTGAGTGGTGACCGGACCGCGCGAACCCTACGACCCCGAAACTCGGCGAATCCACGACGAGCCGGAGGGGCAACAGGTGCACCCCGGTTACGACAATTACCCACCCGCGGCCCGCCCGGACAACCCGCCTTCGACTCGCCCCGCTGCGCGTCGCACGCCTTTGCCGCCGCTGCACCCGATCCCCGAATCACGGGGAGACTCGGATTCTGCGTCCGGTTCCAAGGCACCGGGTGCGGACGCCCCCAAGGCTCCCCCGATGCCCCGCAAGCTCACCGTCACCCGCGTCGCAGCGATGCGCAGCCGCGAACTGACGAACAAGGGCATCGCGACCTTCCAGCGCGCAGCGAAGGCCGACGGCGCGGACAAGTCCGGTCTGACCGCTCTCACCTACGCAGTGATGACGAACAACGCCACCGACGCCGCGATCTCCGTCGCCCTTGCGAACACGCTGTTCTTCTCGGCTGCGACGGGTGAGGACAAGACCAAGGTCGCGCTCTATCTCCTGATCACGATCGCACCGTTCGCGGTCATCGCACCGCTCATCGGTCCGATGCTCGACCGGTTGCAGCGCGGCCGCCGCATCGCACTCGCGTCGTCGTTCGGAATCCGGACGCTCCTCGCAGTGATCCTGGTCTTCAACTTCGACAGTTGGATCCTCTATCCGGCCGCGCTCGGCATGATGGTGCTCAGTAAATCGTTCTCGGTACTCAAGAGTGCGGTGACACCACGCGTCCTACCACCGGAAATAGACCTGGTGCGCGTCAATTCGCGTCTGACGGTCTTCGGGTTGATCGGCGGAACGATCGGCGCCGGCGCCGTCGCGGGTGCGCTCGCGCTCGCTTTCGGTTCCACCGGAGCCTTGTGGTTCGCCGTCGCCGTCACCGTCTTCGGCGCATATCTGAGCATGCGAATCCCGTCGTGGGTCGAAGTCACCGAGGGTGAGGTTCCCGCGACCATCACCTACCACCCGGACGAGGCGCACCACGCCGGCAGCGCCCCACCACAGCCGAACGCGAAACCGGCCAAGGTCCGACAGCCTCTCGGACGCGCCGTGATCATCGGACTCTGGGGCAACGGCACCATTCGCGTGCTCACCGGCTTCCTGACGCTCTACATCGCGTTCGTCGCCAAATCACGCACCGATCACGAGCCGCTCCAGCAAGCCATGATGCTCGGCCTGGTCGGCGCAGCGGCCGGTCTGGGAAACTTCGCCGGAAATGCCACGGGTGCGCGCCTCAAGCTCGGCCGGCCCGCACTGATCGTGCTCCGGTGCACTGCGTCGGTCTGGATCATCGCGGTGATCGCAGCGCTGACGGACAACCTGATGACCGCTGCGCTGGCCACACTCGTAGCCTCCGCCGCCAGCGCACTCGCAAAGGTCTCACTCGACGCGTCACTCCAGCACGACCTGCCCGAGGAATCGATCGCGTCCGGATTCGGCAGATCCGAGACGGTTCTGCAGTTGAGCTGGGTACTCGGCGGCGCATTGGGGGTTCTGCTTCCGACCGAATACTGGATCGGGTTCACTGTTGTATCGGTGTTCCTGACGATCGGGCTTCTACAGACCTTCCTGAGCTACCGAGGAAGCAGCCTCCTGCCCGGCCTCGGCGGGAAGCGACCCGATCTGGCCGAACAAGAAGTGACCGAAGTGATTTACACCGGTAAATCCAACCGAGGACAAGGAAGTACTCCGCAGTGATGATGCGCTCGAGAACAAAGAAGATCGTGGCAGCGATCAGTGTCCTGATGGTGGTGGCACTAGTTGCTTACGTCTCCGTTCTTTTCGTGATCATCAAGAACATCAACGACGACCCCGAAAAGCTGCCGGTCATCACTGCATACGCACACGGCAAGACGATCGAGACGAACCCTGCCGGGTTCTGCACCATCGATCTGTCCCAGTGCGCCCAGGTGGGCGACATCTATGCCCTCGACGTTCCCGCGGGCTACCCGCTGCAGCTGTCGTTGTCGACGGACGTCTCCGATGCGCAGTGGGCCCTGCTGGCGGTCTACGAGGATGCCGACGGCAACCAGACCGGCGAACCCCGAGTCTTCGAGCCCGGCGAGGCCCTGGCAGTGACGGTCGAATCTTCGAGCGATCCCGTCAAGCAACTCGTCGGCGTCGAAATCCACCTCGCCGTCGGTGAGGGAAGCGAACAGGGACTACTGATCTGGTCGATCAAGACCGCCTGATCCCCGGAAGAACGAAAATGCCCTGCACACCGATTGGTGTGCAGGGCATTTTGTTTCGAAGCCGTGTACGGCAGCTCGAATCGAGCGATCAGGTATCGAGCTCGCGAGCGACGGCTCGGACGACCTCGGAGATCCGCTGAGCGGTCTTGCGGTCCGGGTACTTGCCGTTGCGCAGATCCGGCTGGACCTTCGCCTCGAGCAACGTGATCATGTCCTCGACCATGCCGTGCAGCTGGTCAGGGGTGTGCTTACGCTCGACCGGCTCACGACGCGTCGCCGTAGCGCCCCGCAACGACGGCGCCGGCTCCAGCACCTTCAGGCTCAGCGCCTGCGGACCGCGGCGGCCCGCAGCCATGCCGAACTCGACGCGCTGGCCAGCCTTCAAGCCTTCGACGCCCTCGGGGAGAGCGGAAGCACGGACGTAGACGTCCTCGCCCTCTTCCTGCGACAGAAAGCCGAAACCCTTTTCGACGTCGTACCACTTCACCTTGCCGGTCGGCACCGCGTTCACCTGCTCATCACTCGACTGGGGCATCTGCCCCAATGTGCTCGGGAGGCTCTCGGAAGAGCCTCATGGCCTTGCTCGCATCGCTTCCGGTGGAAGAATGCAAAAGAACGCGCCCCACACTTGCTTCAGCGGGGCGCGCAGTCTGTTAACAGTCTACCTGTGACGAACCCGGGTCGGCACCCAGGTTTACAGGCACTATCCTCGTAGGTGTGGACCCTCAACCGAACCCGCGCACTTCCGGCACCGGAAACGGTCTGTTCCGTACGGCGATGGCACTGTTCATCGTCGGATTCCTGGCGATCGTGGCCATCTTCGCAGTCCACATCTTCAGCGACACCCCGCCCGGCCTGGCGTTGTACCTGGTGGCACTCGCGTGCCCGATCGGCTTCCTTCTGGCCATCGTCTACACGCTCAGATCCGGTCGACGCGTGCGCTGATCACCCCCGCCTTCAACCGAAAGGTCACTGACCATGAGAATCCTCCTGAACGTGATCTGGCTGGTGTTCGGCGGCTTCTGGCTGGCGTTGGGTTACTTCGCCGCAGGCATCATCTGCTGCATCCTCATCATCACGATTCCCTTCGGAATCGCGGCATTCCGCATCGGCATCTACGCACTGTGGCCGTTCGGTAAGACCGTCGTCGACAAGCCGACCGCTGGTGTCGGTTCGATGATCGGCAATGTCATCTGGGTGATCATCGCCGGTATCTGGTTGGCGATCGGACACATCGTCACCGCCGTCGCGATGGCGATCACGATCATCGGAATTCCGCTCGCGGTCGCGAACCTGAAGATGATTCCGATCTCGCTGATGCCGCTCGGCAAGGAGATCGTCGACGTGGACCGCGTCAATTACGCATAGCCGTGGACCGCGTCAATTACGCATAGCCGTGGACCGCGTCAATTACGCGTAAGCGGGCCCGGAGACAGAAGAACCCGACCACAGCAGGTGCTGTGGTCGGGTTCTCTCGTATCAGGTCGGATCAGCGGCCGAGGCTACCGAGTCCGGGGAGGTTACCGAGCGAACCGGTACCCGTTCCCGGGTTGCCCGGATCAACGGGGCCGACCGGACCCTCGGAGACCACGATGGTCACACTCGAAGCGCGCGAAAGCACGCTCTTCGCAGTGATCTCGACGGTGACGCTGCCGACGGCCGTGGGGGTTCCCGAGATGGTGCCGTCCTGTGCGAGGGACAGTCCGCCGGGCAGAGTGCCGTTGGTGAGCGCAAAGGCTGCCCGGGTATCAGCGGCAGTGAGCTTCTGCGAATACGCCTTACCGACCTGAGCGGCAGGCAGTTCGACGGTCGCGGGTAGCGGGTACGCAGCAACGACGGTCACCTTGCCCCCGTTGGTCGTCGACGCGATGGCGCCGGTCGAGGTGTCGAGCGCGAGGTTTTTGACCTTCTCCAGTGCCGGAACCTTGGTATCGGTCAGAGCGGTGGTGGCGCGGGTCGTCAGATCGACCGACCACAGGTGTCCGTTCATGACGTCCGCGACATATGCAATGCCTGCAGCAGCGTCGACGACCACGCCGTTGGGAATCGCGGTCGGAGACAGCGTGGTCTTCGACAGAACCGCGCCGGCCGGGGTGATCGCCCACAGGTTGGTTGCCCGGGTGTCGGTCATGTAGATGTTGCCGGTGTTCGTGTCGACATCGACGTCGACCGGGTAGAGGTTGTCGGCACGCACGATCGACTTGAGTGCTCCGCCCTTGCGTACGTCCGCCTGCCACAGCGTGCGGCCGTAATTCTCGTCGAAGAAGTTGGTGTCCGCGATGTAGAGGAAGCCGCGGACACTGTCGAAGGCGAGCTTGGTCGGCGTTGCCGACTTGTCGACCAGAATGCTCGACACGGCGTCGGCGGCATTGGGGTCGACGACTCGGATGTTGCCGGACTTGTAGTCCGAGAAGTACGCGCGGTGTGTTGTGGGGTCGACGACGACATCGTTGATCTGCGGCCGCGACCCGTCGGGGTTCTTCTCGCTCAGCGTGACCGTCTTTTCGACCTTGCCGGTCTTCGTGTCGACAATCGAGATCGCGCCGCCGTAGGAGGAGGACACGTATGCGCGTCCGAGGTCCGAGTCCACGGCAAGTGCCGACGGGTAACCGACGACACCGTCGATGGTGCCGACGGACTTGCCGGTGTTCGTGTCGACGACGGACAACGAGCTGGTCGGTCCGCCGTACTGCGTGATGTATCCGCGGTGGGTTGCCGAGTCGACGACGATGTCGCCCGGCTGGGTTGCGGAATAGCTTCCGACAACACCGTGTGTCGGATCCTCGGGTGAGGCGTGTGCAGCGGGAGCAGTGACGGCCAGGCCGACAGCAGCAGCGGCGACGGCGAGTGACGCGGTGACCGCACGCCGACGGTATTGCAGTTTCATGAGGGGTGCCCTACTTCTTTGGAAGACTCTGCGAACCCTGCCCATTCGGGGCAAGTCAGGCAAACCTAACCTAAGTTTCAATCTCGATGTTGAGACGCAGGACACATCTTCGGCCTGGATCGGCGCACCTCTCACTCGGCCGGAATTCCATTTCCGCATAACGTGTGACCTTGCTCACATTACGGATGGATAACGGAACGGACACAACCGGACATTCACTCAGGCACCCCCACCTACCTGGGAAGAGTCTCCTGCGCTTTGTGTGACGCGTTGTACGTCCTTCGCCACGCCGCGTTATCAAATGGTGACACGAGAGACTCGAGCCGTTACCGTCGTTTTCGGCCGGGAAACTCGGCCACCTCCGGCCCGCCGCGCCAAGCCTTGTCCCGCGGGTACCGGACTTCCGACAGAGCATTCCAGGGACGAGGACGGGGGACCCAAAGTCCTCTGTGAGAACAGAAAAGTTCTCCAGTGGACACCGGTTCGATCGCAAGACCGAATCTTGGGGTGAAGCCAGACCCTTTCCAGCCAGGAAAGGCGAGGCCGGGCGACCTCTCAGCCCGAACCCGACAGCTGACCTCGCAGGCGCGTGTGGAGAGGATTTCGACCATCATGAGCGGACGCCATCGCAAGCCCACCACCACCGGTCGCACTGTCGCCAAGGTCGCCGTCACCGGCGCCATCATGGGCGTAGCAGGAATTGCAGCCACCGGAACCGCAAGCGCTGCCCCCGACTCCGACTGGGATCGTCTCGCCCAGTGTGAGGCCGGCGGAAACTGGGCGATCAACACCGGCAACGGTTACCAGGGCGGACTGCAGTTCTCCCCCAGCACGTGGAACGCACACGGCGGCGGACAGTACGCAGCCACCGCAAACCAGGCCACTCGCGAGCAGCAGATCGTTGTTGCCGAGCGTGTTCTCGCAAACCAGGGTTGGGGCGCATGGCCGTCCTGCTCCTCCAGCCTCGGACTGAGCAGCGGCGCCACCGAGCGTTCCGCTCCGGCCACCACGGCTCCTCAGGCAGCTCCGGCTCCGGCACAGCAGGTCGCTCAGACCGTTGCACACCCGGTCGCTGACGCCATCGATCAGGCAATCGCGTTCGCCAAGGCCAACGGCATCCCGGTCGACCCGCAGATCCTCGCAGTCGCCGACACCGCGAAGACGTTCCTCAAGTAACACCGGTAAGACTGTCCGCTCGGACGCTCGAACATCAAGAAGGCCCGCACCGAATCGGTGCGGGCCTTCTTCGTGTCGAGTTGTTATCGGTTGATGACGGTGTGCGGGTGTACGTAAGGAAGTGACTCCACCGGAACCGGAAAGGTGGTGTCCTCGCCGAAGGGTGAAAGTCCACCTGCGCGGGTCGATGACAATTCGGTCACTGCGTGATCTCCGTCTGCAGTTTCCGGCCATCCTGGATCTACATAGTGTTGCTTCGAATTGTTGGCCACGAAGTCATTTTGACAGGACGCCGTTACGCCGTACAGACCAGGTCTCTAATCTGATACCTGATGACCGAAACACGTGGCACCCCGGCGGGCAGTTCCGCAGCCGAAAGTCTGACCGATTGGCTCTCGGCGCGCAGTGACGCCGAGTTGACGGAGTTGCTGCGTCTGCGCCCCGATCTGGCCGTACCGCCGCCGAGCACGATGGTGGTTCTCAGTGGTCGGGCGCAGCAACGCGCGTCGGTCAGCCGAGCGGCGGACGAACTCGACACCCTGGATTTCGGTCTTCTCGAATTGTTGGCACTGGCCGGCGCCGAGGAAACTCCGATGACGCGGGCGGAGCTCAACAGTGCAATCGCCGAACGCGCCCTGACCGGCAAGGGCAAGGTCACCAAGAAGGCCGTCGACAAGTCACTGTCGAAGATGCGTGAGTCCGCCCTCGTCTGGGGTGTCGATCCCATCAGCGTCGTCCCGGCAGTCATCGGGATGATTCCGTGGCGTGTGGGGCGAGCCCTCGAACCTGCCGAGGCGATGACCGAGACCGAGATCTCGGCAGCCCTCGACGCTCTGGACACCCGTGAGCGGGATCTCCTCGAGACTCTCGCCAACTCCAGCCCGATCGGTCGCACCCGCGACGCCGCCCCCGGAACACCGCCTGAGCGCCCGGTTCAGCGACTGCTGGCGGCCGGCCTGCTGCGGTGGCTCGACGAGCAGACCGTCGAGCTTCCGGCGACGGTTCGTCAGGTCATCCGCGGCGAGCCGGTTTTCGATCCGACGACGCTGACCGCACCCGTCATCGGGGGCGACAAACTCAAACCCGCGGACGTGAACGCCGCAGCGGCCGGCGAGGCACTCGAGTTGGTACGCCAATGCGAGAGCGTGATCGCTGTTCTGGGCGCAGCACCGGCCCCAGCACTGCGAGCCGGTGGACTCGGTGTTCGAGAATTACGACGCGTGGCCAAGACGGCCGATCTCGACGAAGCGCGAGTGAGCCTGCTCGTCGAATTGCTCTCGGCAGCCGGACTCATCGCCAGTGGAACGCCCGATCCGGCGCCGGTCTCGGACAACGCGGACGAATACTGGACGCCCACACTCGCCGTCGACGGCTGGCTCAACGCGTCCACAGCGCGTCGGTGGGAGGTGCTGGCGTCCGCCTGGGTCGACGTACCGCGAGTTCCGTGGATGATCGGGCTGAGGGATTCCACCGACAAGCCCATCGCGGCGCTGTCCGAGGAAGGCCGGGCCCCGGCGGCTCCGCGCGATCGCCAGGCCATTCTGGGGCTGCTCTCCGAACTCGACAGTGGCCAGACTGCATCGGCCGTCGAGGTAAGTCGACTACTGGCGTGGCGACGCCCGCGATGGAGCGGGCGCCTACGGACGTTCGCAATCGAGCGGACTCTGGACGAGGCCGCCGCGCTCGGGCTGGTGGCCCGCGGCGCGTTGTCGTCACCTGGACGAGCTTTGCTGCACGGCGGGGACGCCGAAGCCGAAATGCAGTCCGCCCTACCCGAGCCCATCGACTACATCCTGGTCCAGGCAGATCTGACTCTGGTTGCGCCCGGCCCGCTCGTACCGGACCTGCTCGAGCAGGTGAGCCTGGTCGCGGACATCGAGTCGGCAGGATCGGCGTCCATGTACCGCATCAGCGAGGACAGCGTGCGTCGTGCGCTCGACGCCGGTCTGACGGCCACCGAACTGCATGCGATGTTCGCCTCGAAATCGAAGACGCCTGTTCCCCAATCACTTTCGTATCTGATCGACGATGTCGCCCGTCGACACGGGCGACTGCGTGCCGGAGTGGCGGCGTCGTTCATTCGATGTGAGGACGCATCACTGCTGGCGGAGGTCCTCGCTTCGGCGGTGGCGGAGCCCCTGGCATTGCGCGCCTTGGCTCCCACAGTCGCGATTTCGCAGGCCCCACTGCGCGAGGTCCTGGCCGAGCTGCGCGCAGCCGGATTCGCGCCGGCAGGTGAGGACTCCTCGGGCACGTTGGTCGATCTCCGCCCACGCGGGGCGCGGGTACCGAACCGTCGCAGCCGACCGGCCTCGCGAATGCCCGCAAGCCCGTCGGCGGATCAATTGGCGTCGTTGGTACGGACGATGCGAGCAGGTGACCGCGCTTCCGCCCCGGGCCGTGGTGGTGTCCGGACGGACGGTTCGAGGGAGAACAATGCCGCCACCATCGCGTTACTGGCCACAGCGGCCCGGGACAATTCGAGCGTCAACATCGGCTATGTCGACGCTCAGGGGGTAGCGACTCATCGCATCGTCGACCCCGTCAGCGTGGGCGGCGGACAGCTGGACGCCTTCGACCCGGCAAGTGGTGCCGTACGCCGTTTCACGTTGCACCGCATTACTTCCGTCAGCCCCGTCGACTCCGGAAAAAAGTAGCAGAAAAGAAGCAACTGGCTTTTTTCTGTAAATGAAGTATGGTCGAGGTCAGTTTGTGATTGCCACTTCGAAAAATGAGGAGCGACAATGGCTGACAAGGCGCCGGGAAAGAACATGAAGAAACCCGCTCAGTCGATCAAGGAACGCCGCGCGGAAAAGCGGGCGAAAAATACGGAGTCTTCCGAGTTCATTCGTAAGCGGAAGCGGAGCTGACAGCACAGTCCAGAGGAAGACGAGCTGACTGCGAAGCTGACCAATGCCTGCCTCCACCGACACCCTCGTGCACCTGCACGAAACATTCAACCTGTTCAAGTCACGTAGTCGAGGAACTGATGCACGCTCGCGCGGCTACGCAGCGGGCATGACCCTTGCATCACTGTGTGTCCTCGACGAACACGCTCGGCAATCCGGAATACTTCTTTCGGATTTACCGCAGAAAGAGAATCAACCATCGTGAAAAGAACAATCCACACCCTGGACCGTATTCAAACGAGACTCGAATCGGAGCTTGATTCCACTCCGGGTGATTCCGAAAAGAATATCGGTTATAGATCCGGAATTTCCGAAGCTATTACTCATGTAATGGAAATGCGGAAGTCAGTGGTCGCGCAGAAATAGGAGGCGCATCAATTAGGCGCTCATCCCAATAACTGTCGCACTCCACCCACCAGAAAGACGACCTGGTCCTCGTAGAAGTCGGCAAGTCGCTCCGGCGCGAGCGGCTTGCTGCTTCCGCTCCAATCGTCCGCCCGGCTCAACGCCTGGAGGAAGCCCATCAAGGCAACCGCCCAGCGAGTCTCGAGCCTTTCGGGATCGGTAGCAGGAAAGGTACGACGGACCTGGTCGAGAAGATGATCACGAAGGTGCAGCTCGGTCGCCTCGAGGGCTGGATGGCCCGGTCGTGACATCTGCGGCTGCGAAATCTGCGTGACGATTCTGATCCATCGCATTCCCCGCGTGCGATGGCGAAGAAGCAGTGTCTTGTATGGCGCCGTGACGGCCCGCACCAACGCTTCGACCGTCGGCGGCTCCTTGTCGGCGGCTAGGGCGTCCACGTTCGCGCTGATCTGATCTCGCACCGACGTTCCCATGTCCAACAGCACCGCGGCGACCAGATCCTCCTTGGTGCCGAAATGGTAGTGGACGGACGACGGTCCGAGACCGGCCGCCGCATTGACCGCGCGCAGCGAAACTGCATCCAATCCCTCTGTCGCGAAAAGCCGTTCAGCAGTTTTGAGCAAACGCAGACGTGTCACGTCGCCTTGACGGTTCTGCCGGGAGTCGGTCATACGAACGAGCTTCGCACGGGCTCGCCGAACTTCTCCGAAGCGCTGACCGCGGAGTCAGAGTGATTCACGGTGTGCTCGCACCCTGTTGTCGCGATCGACCCAGCCGTGGGCGCGTGCGTAGTCCACCATCGCGGAGAACTTCTGCCTCCACTGCGCGTTTCCGACCTGGGCCGCGACGGCTTGTTCCAGGTGAGCAATGTCGAGCCAGACATGATCGTCCTCGAGTTCCCCCCACGGTTCCAATGCCCGACTCAGAGTCTCGGATTGATCGTCGCCGCCTACGACGACCGAGAGACTGGTGAAATCGTCGACCCCGTTCAGTTCGACGGTCGAGGAGGTGGGGGTGATTGTGACGTCCAGTCGCATGACCTCTTCAACGCTCCTTCTCAAAATGCCTGGTTCAGTTGATCGACTTGAAACAACCTTAGACGACATGACTGCGCCAGATAGCGTTGAGCTACAAGTGATTACAAACCTCCCACTGTGCGGGAGGCTCAACTTATTGGATCAGTTGATCCATGTTAGACATCTCCATCAGAGCGAGTGATCCAAATCACTCCCCTGTCGACAGGAGATGTCATCGTGTGGTCCGCATCGTCCATCCGCTTCGGAGCCTTCCTCGCCCCGTACCATCCGCTCGACGCCGATCCCGCCCTGCAACTCAGACGCGATATCGACCTCATGACACACCTGGACCACCTCGGATTCGAAGAAGCGTGGATGGGTGAGCATCATTCGACCGGCGCCGAGATCGTGCCTGCCCCGGACATGTTCATCGCGGCCGCCACAGAGCGAACCGAGCGCATCCAGTTCGGCACAGGCGTGACGTCCCTGCCCTATCACCACCCGCTGATCACGGCCGACCGCATCACTCAGCTCGATCTGCAGACCCGCGGACGGCTCATCTTCGGCACCGGCCCGGGCAAGATCCCCCTCGATGCACACATGATGGGCATCAACCCGTCGGACCAGCGTCGTCGCCAGGGCGAAGCGCTCGAGGCCATTCTCGCGTTGCTCCGCGGCGAGGTCGTCAACATGGAAACCGACTGGTTCACGTTGCGTGACGCACGCGCACAGCTGCCCACATACCGTGCGGACGGCATCGAGACCGTGACAGCGTCGACGATTTCCCCCAACGGTTCGGTGCTCGCCGGCAAGAACGGGCTCTCCCTGCTCTCACTCGCGGCGAGTTCACCCAGCGGATTCGACGCACTGGATCGCAACTGGGATGTGTACGAGAAGGTCTCGGCCGAGCACGGCCACCACGCCGACCGGGCGACGTGGCGTGTGGTCAATCCGATGTTCATCGCCGAGACCCGAGCCGAAGCCGAGCGCGCCGTGAGCCGACGGATCGGATCGATGGCCTCCTACGTGAATCGACAGACCGGCCAGAACCCTGCCTGGGCAGATACACCTGCCGGAATCATCGACCAGTGGCGCAACGACACGCTCGGCGAGTTCGGTCAGGCGATCATCGGTACGCCCGAAGATGCGATCGCTCAGATCGAGCGTCTGATCGAGAAGACAGGAGGGTTCGGCACGTTCCTGATCCTTCACGTGGACATGGCGAGCTGGGAGGACACCAAACGCAGCTACGAATTGTTCGCCTCCGAGGTGGTCCCGCACTTCCGGAAGCGGAATGTCGGACGTCAGGCGAGCATGCAGTTCGCCGAGGACAACCGCGAATACCTGATCGGCGGGCTGGTCGGAGCGATCACCAAAGCCCATACCGACTACTACGGCCAACCGGCCGAGACGGGAGCCTTGCGGGCATGAGGGCTGTCCGATTCCAACAGGGAGAATTCGCCGTCGCCGAGATGGCCGACGCGCCGCCGTTGGCACCCCATCAGATCCGCATCGACGTCGTCGCCTGCGGAATCTGCGGCAGCGACCTGAGCATGTCGAAGGACCCGTGCCGATTCGTCGAGGTCGCACAGAACGGTGGCTACCCGCTCGCCACCTTCGATCCAGACGCACCCGTGGTGCTGGGTCACGAATACGCGGGCATCGTCGCCGAGACCGGTTCTGCAGTAGACGATTTCATGATCGGTGATCGGGTGGCCGGCATCGGCTTGGCCACCGACACGGCTACCGGAATCCCGACGATCATCGGTTACTCGAACGAATACCACGGCGCGTTCGGCGATCACATCGTTGTCGACGCATTCTGGGTTCGCAAGGTTCCCGACCATCTGTCACTCGAGCACGCCACACTGGCCGAACCTCTACACGTCGGCGAGATGCATCTCCAGCAGTCCGGCCTCACCTCGGCCGATTCAGCGCTCGTCGTCGGTTGCGGGACGATCGGACTGGGTGCCATCGTCGCGGCGAAAGCGAGAGGGGCACAGATCGTCATCGCGTCCGAACCCTCCCCCAAACGCCGCGAGCTCGCCAAGAAGATGGGCGCGGACATCGTCGTCGACCCCTTCACACAGGATCCGATCGAACTGTGGAATCAGATGGTCGCCGAAGGCAACCCGCTCGTGGGCCAGGCCGCGAACGGCATCCTGATCGCCTACGAATGCAGCGGCCGGGCGGGGGTCATCGGCGAACTGATGCGCACCCTGCCGTTCAACTCGCGGATTCAGGTCCTGGCTGCGCCGTTCGGCGACGAGACCATCGTTCCCGTCATCGGGCAGTTCCGAAGGATCTCGATCAACTTCGGTCATGGCCCCTACGAGAACGCGTACGACATCACCCTTGCTCGGTTGGCCGCCGGCGAGATCGACGCCGAAGCGATCATTACCGGCCGTGTCGGGCTCGACGGAGTTTCGGACGCTTTTGCGGCTCTTCGCGCACCCGACGAGCACGTGAAGATCCTCGTCCTGCCCGCTGCAGGTCGTCCGGAATAGCGGTTGGTCCTGCTCTGTTGACGTAGGGGTGCCCGAACTCGGGCACCTCTACTTCTGGCTGTGCGAGCGTCGCCTGTTGGCGTATGCGCTCCGATACCAGGACAATGGCAGGGTTGGCGTCAGCCGACAACGCGGTGCAACGCTCTGTGGCTGCTGCGTTTGTTTCACTAGGAGGCTTCCGTGACCGACGGACCGTTGATCGTCCAATCCGACAAGACGCTGCTGTTGGAGGTCGACCACGAGCGCGCCGGCGATGCCAGGCAGGCAATCGCCCCCTTCGCGGAACTCGAACGCGCCCCCGAGCACGTCCACACGTATCGCATCACTCCCCTGGCCTTGTGGAATGCCCGCGCCGCCGGTCACGACGCCGAGCAGGTTGTCGACGCTCTGGTTTCGTTCTCACGATTCGCTGTTCCGCAACCGCTGCTGGTCGACATCGTCGACACGATGGCCAGGTACGGACGCTTGCAGCTGGTCAAGAGCCCGGTGCACGGCCTCATCCTGGTCAGCCTCGACCGGGCAGTCCTCACCGAGGTGATGCGACACAAGAAGATCTCACCGATGCTCGGTGAGAAGGTCGACGACGACACGGTGATCGTCCACCCGAGCGAACGCGGCCGCCTCAAGCAGATGTTGCTCAAGGTGGGCTGGCCGGCCGAGGACCTCGCCGGCTATGTGGACGGCGAAGCGCACCCGATCGATCTCGCTTTCGAAGAGGGCCACTGGGAACTGCGCGACTACCAGCAGATGGCAGCGGATTCGTTCTGGGCCGGCGGCTCGGGCGTCGTCGTGCTGCCGTGTGGCGCCGGCAAGACGATGGTGGGCGCAGCAGCCATGGCAAAGGCCAAAGCCACCACACTCATCCTCGTCACCAATACCGTCGCCGGTCGTCAGTGGAAGCGTGAGCTCATCGCCCGCACGTCGTTGACCGAGGAAGAAATCGGCGAATACTCCGGCGAGCGCAAGGAGATTCGGCCGGTCACGATCGCGACCTACCAGGTGATCACGCGTCGTACGAAGGGCGAGTACAAGCATCTCGAACTCTTCGACTCCCGCGACTGGGGACTGGTGATCTACGACGAGGTCCACTTGCTGCCCGCGCCCGTCTTCCGGATGACGGCAGACCTGCAGTCGCGCCGCCGTCTCGGCCTGACCGCAACGCTGGTTCGTGAGGACGGCCGCGAAGGCGACGTCTTCTCGCTCATCGGGCCCAAGCGCTACGACGCTCCGTGGAAGGACATCGAAGCGCAGGGCTGGATCGCGCCGGCAGACTGCGTCGAGGTGCGAGTGACGATGACGGACGCCGAGCGCATGTCCTATGCCGTCGCCGAACCGGAGGAGCGCTACAAACTGTGCTCCACGGCGCACACCAAAATTGCTGTCGTGAAGTCCATTCTGGCGAAGCACCCCGATTCCCCGACCTTGGTGATCGGTGCGTATCTCGATCAGCTCGACGAACTCGGCGAAGCCCTGAACGCGCCGGTGATCAAGGGATCCACCAAGAACAAGGAACGTGAGATCCTGTTCGATCAGTTCCGTAACGGTGAGATCCAGACGCTGGTGGTGAGTAAGGTCGCGAACTTCTCGATCGACCTTCCGGAGGCGTCTGTCGCCGTGCAGGTTTCGGGAACCTTCGGATCGAGACAGGAAGAAGCTCAGCGGCTCGGACGACTGTTGCGACCCAAGCACGACGGCGGTCAGGCCCACTTCTATTCGGTGGTTTCCCGCGACACTCTCGATGCGGAATACGCGGCACATCGTCAGCGATTCCTCGCCGAACAGGGCTACGCCTACCGGATCACCGACGCCGATGACCTGCTCGGACCTGCAATCGGCTGAGCATTTCTGCAACACGTTGCAGAATCAAATGGACATACGTCCAGTTACCTGTAGAGTGTCCCCTGTCACAGTCGTGTCCATCGGCCGGGGGTCACCAGCACCATGCGCTCAGTTCCACGTCTACGGGGTCGGCTCGCCGGAACCATCTCGCTGCTGACTGCCGCCGTCGTCGTCGCCACGACAGGCGTCAGCGCCGCGGCACCGAGTCCTGCTCCTACCGCGCAGAACTCGGTGTACGCACTTGCGAACGGTTGCTTCGCGCTGCGCACCGAGTCTGGTGATTTCGTCCGTCGTGACGGGTCGGCGTACCTCACCGACGTAACGAAAGCCGCAGACGCCGAACCGTTCCGGCTACATGCGGCCCAGTTGGGTCGTTTCATGCTGTACGGCCCGGACGGGTCGATGCTCTCGCACGACGGCGCGGACTCGGTACTCGCCACTTCCGAAGCAACTCCCTCCACCGACTGGACCGTGATGTCCACCGGTGAATCGTTCGTTCTGACCGCGACCTCGAACGGCCGTCAACTGATCTCGCGCGATTTGATGCTCACGATGTCCGATCCCGGTGACGTTCCCGAATCTGCGTTCACGCTGATCCCGCGCGACGGCTGCGCCGACTTCCCCGAAGCGGAGGTGGGCGCAAACGGCGTTCCAGGAGAAATCGGACCGAACGGTGAAGTCACCGGATTCATCGACACACACGTGCACATGAACGCTTCCGAGTTCATGGGCGGAAACCTGCACTGCGGCCGACCTTTCGACCCTCAGGGCGTCACCGCAGCGCTCGTCGACTGCCCGGACCATCGACCCGACGGGATACCGGCGCTCCTCGAAAACGTTCTGTCGTACGGCAATCCCTTCGAAACTCACGACACCACCGGCTGGCCGAGTTTCGCCGACTGGCCGGCGCACGATTCACTGACGCACGAGCAGACGTACTACAAGTGGGTCGAGCGCGCCTGGCGTGGTGGTCTGCGAATCTTCACCAATCTCTTTGTCGCCAACCGTGTGCTGTGTGAGCTGTATCCGAGCAAGCGAAATCCCTGTGACGAGATGGAGACCGTCCGGATCCAGGCGCAGCAGACACGCGAACTCCAGGACTACATCGACGCCCAGTACGGCGGTCCCGGCCGGGGTTGGTTCCGCATCGTGAGCTCCCCTGAACAGGCCAGGCAGGTGGCCGCCGACGGAAAGCTGGCCGTCACCCTCGGGGTGGAGGTGTCCGAACCCTTCGGTTGCTCTGTGCGCAACGGTATTCCGCAGTGCACCGAGGACGACATCGACCGCGGCCTGGACGAGTTGTACGACCTCGGTGTTCGGCAGATGATCGTCACGCACAAGTTCGACAACGCCCTCGGCGGTGCCCGTTTCGACGGCGGCGTCACCGGAGTGGCCGTCAATATCGGCAACTACCTGGGCACCGGGGAGTTCTGGCAGTCGGAACCATGCACCGGCGTTGCCGAGGACAATGTGCTGCCCACCAAGGTCGACGGCGCACAGAATCTTCTCGCGGTACTCCCACCCGGAGTGACGCTTCCGGTGTACCCCTCTGGTCCGCAATGCAATTCGCACGGCCTGACCGACCTCGGCGCATACACGATCCGAGGTTTGATGGACCGAGGGATGATCGTGGACATCGATCACATGAGCGTCAAGACCGCCGAAGCAGCCCTCGACATTCTCGAAGCAGCGAACTATTCCGGTGTTGTTTCCAGTCACAGCTGGAGCGACCCGAGCCTCTACAAGCGGATCTACGCGCTCGGCGGATTTGTCGCCCTGTACGCCGGGCAACTGGACGCATCGGACGACAAGCCCGAGGAGCGTGGGTTCATCGACCAGTGGCGCGACGCACGGGCAATGCGAAGCGAGAACTACTACTTCGGTTTCGGCTACGGCGCAGACACCAACGGCTTCGGGCCGCAAGCCGCACCGCGCGGTGACGCCGCCGAAAATCCGCTCCAATATCCGTACACCGCCTTCGACGGCACCGTCATGGACCAGCAGCGCGCCGGCACCAGGGTTTTCGACGTGAACACCGACGGTGTTGCCCAGTACGGGATGATTCCCGACTGGATCGCGGACATGCGTATTGCTGCGGGCGCCGACGGTGACACGATCATCGAGGACATGAGCCGTGGCGCCGAGGCTTACCTGCAAATGTGGGAGCGCGCGCGAAACTAGCTACGCTGGTGGACGGCTCCCGGGAGATCGGGGGCCGGTCCTAGATCGTCCGGCACCACCCGAAGGATTTTTTCGTGGCTGACTTCCAGTTCACCGTCGACAAGGCCCACGCCAAGTCGGTCAACGACACACTGGCCGACGTACGCCGCCTGCAGATTTCTGCGGTGATCTTCGCGATCGTCCTCGCCGCGGTCGGAGCCTGGCTGATCAGCATGGGTGAGGTGTGGTCCATCATCATCGGCGCGGTCCTCGCCATCGGTGCGGCCAGTTCACTGTGGGTCGCCTTGTGGGCACCTCGCAAGGTGGGAAGCGTCGAATCTCTGTATGCGGACAACCCACTGGTTCCCGCGATCGTCACCGAGGTTCACCCTCGAGCGGCGACCCTGACGGCACTGATCGACATCGCGAAGCCGGCGGCCGGAGCACCGAAGTACGCGCTCGTCAGCCGCAATGTTCGACTCAATCCGAAGTGGCGAGTCGGCGACCGCATTCCGTCGGTGGCACTGCGTTCGGATCGTTCCACCCGCAGCAAGGCTGACACGTGGCAGATGGTCAGCCCCATGCCGATCGAGTGGGGAACCAAGGACTCGGCAGTGCTGGCACGCGCGATCGCAGCTGTCAGTGCGAGCGAGTGGAACTTCCTGCAGAGCCGGATCCCCGACTCCGAAGAAGTTCGCACCCACCCCGATCGCCGGGTTCTGATCAACCCGGCCGATCTTCCTGACTCCCTGCGCTAGCCCTAACGGTTACGCAAGCGCGGGCAGCACTTCCTTCTCGAACATCTCGATTCCCGACGTGTCGTACGCGGCCTCGGGGAAGTAGAAGATTGCGTACTCGAGTCCCTGTGCCTTGAGCGCCGACAGGTTCTCGATGATCTGCTCGGGTGTACCAACGGCGGGCATTCCGCGGAACGCATCGAGCGACGCATCGGCGGCAGCTTCGCCGACCAACGGCGTCAGTCTGTCCTTCAGTGTCTCCAACCGCTGAGCCACCTCGGCTTCCGTCGCGCCGATGGCCACGTTGTAGTTGGCCGAACGGACGATGGCATCGAAATCGGTACCGACGGTGTCGCAGTGCTTCTTCAGGATCTCGGACTTGTGCGCGAAGCCGGCCGGGGTGCCGTCGAAGTTTGTGTACTGCGCGTACTTGGCCGCGATCTTGAGTGTGACCTTCTCGCCGCCACCGGCAACCCAGATGGGAATTCCGCCCTCTTGCAACGGAAGTGGACGGCACAGCGCTCCGTCGACCTGGTAGTACTTGCCGTCGAGCGTCGAGCTGCCGGTCGACCACGCCTGCTGCATGATCTGGATTCCTTCGTCGAGGCGGCCCAGACGCTCACCGGCAGAGGGGAAACCGTAGCCGTACGCGCGCCACTCCTGCTCGTACCAACCGCCGCCGATGCCCATCTCGACGCGTCCACCCGTGATCAGGTCGGTGGTCGCGGCGACCTTGGCGAGGTACGCCGGGTTTCGGTAACTCATGGCGGTACACATCTGGCCCAGTCGGATACGCGAGGTCGACGCACCGAGTGCGGCCATCAACGTCCACGCCTCGTGAGTCGCTTCTTCCGTCGGTTGGGGAACGGTGTGAAAGTGGTCGTAGACCCACACCGACTCCCACGGCCCTGCCTCCGCGCGCAGCGTGAAGTCTCGCATCACCTCCCACTGCTTCGCGGGGTCGATGCCGACCAGGTCCAGACGCCAGCCTTGAGGTACGAACAGTCCGAATCGCATGTAGCGAGCCTACCTACAGTTTCCCGACGCGCGACCGGGGTGACACCCGCGGAGAATAGACCGGAATGAAGCGGAACATCATCGCCGCGCCGGCGAACGAAGTCGCGCCCAGTGCGGCAAATGCCCACCCGAGCGGGAACACCGCGGCGAGAAGACCGATCGCGAGCGGCCCACCGAACATGCCCGTGTCGTGCGTCAATCGCCATGCAGCGAGGAACTCGGCGCGCTCTTCGGGCGGGGCGATATCAGCGCCGAGAGTCATGATCACGCCGTTGCCCAGTCCGTTGCCGATCCCCATCACGACAGCGACCACGGTCAATCCCACTGCACCCGTCGAAAACGGCAACATCAGGTACGACACACCGATCACCGTCAGCGAAGGCACCGCGACCAACCTACGGCCGTATCGGTCCATGATGTGTCCGGCCGGATACGAGCACAGCAGGTCCACGGCCGCACCGATACCGAAGATCACACTCACCTGGGCTGCATCCAACCCGAGGTGCAATGCCCACAATGGAAGAACGGCCTCACGCGAAGCGCGGGCGGCGCCCATCAGAAGGGAGCCTGTCCCGAGCGTCGACAGAGCGGCACGATGACGGCGAAGGATCTCCGGGAGGGTGACGTGCCCGTGATCGCTGTTGCCCGCCTGCACCTTTCGTGGCGGGTCGGGAACGCGGGCCATCAGCGCCCCGGCGAGCACGACGCCCACCAACTGGACGAGGAATCCTCCGCGCGCTCCCACCAGGAGAATCACGCCGGCACCGATGAGCGGTCCCAGGAAGAAACCCAACCGCCACATCGCGGCGAACGACGACATTGCTCGGGCCCGAAGACCGAGTGGCACGGTCTCGGCGAGGTAGCTCTGCCGCGCAAGGCCCCACACCGCATTCGCCAGTCCGGTCAACAGTGCGCCGATACCGAGCATCCACGGAGTCTGCGCAAGCAGACAGATCACCACTCCTGTTGCACCCAAGGAACTTCCGCCGATGATCGATCTACGCTCACCGAAACGCGACACTATCCGGCCGGCAGGGAGGTCACCGAGTACGGCACCCAAGCCACCGAGCGCAACGATCAGGCCGGCGACGGCGACCGATGCGCCCAGGTCGCGCGCGGTGACGGCCATGATGGGGGCAGCCGCACCCTGACCGATCCCGAAGATAGCCGCCGGCACGAAAACCGTTGTGACCAGTGGCTTGAGTCCGGCAATCGCCGGCTGTTCCTTGGGCAGTGTTTCCGTCACGCGCTCACTTCTGCCGCGTCAGCGGCCCGCGAGAACCGGTTCGCCGGACGATCGAGGCCGTAGTGGCCCCGCAGGGTCGATTCGGTGTACTCGGTTCGGAAGAGCCCACGCGCCTGCAGAATCGGCACGACCCGGTCGACGAACACCTCGAGCCCTCCGGGCAGATAGGGCGGCATGATGTTGAAGCCGTCCGCTGCGCCCTTGTCGAACCATGCGGTCAACTCGTCCGCGACCTGCTCCGGTGTCCCTGCAAATGTCCGATGCCCACGGCCACCGCCGAGTTTGCCGATCAATTCACGGACGGTGAGGTTTTCGCTCTCTGCAAGATCTTTGACGAGTTGGTATCGACTCTTGTTCCCTTGGATGCGATCGATGTCCGGCAACGGTGGCAGCGGGGCATCCAGAGAATGCTCGGTGAGATCGACACCCACCATGTTCGAGAGTTGGCGCAGCGAATACTCCGGAGAGATCAGGTCCGTGAACGACTGCTCCAGAGCCTTCGCTTCTTCTTCCGTATCCGCGATGAAGGGCACGATGCCCGGCAGTACCTTGATCTCGTCGGGACTACGCCCGTACTTGATCAGCCGCGCTTTGAGATCGTTGTAGAAATCCTGCCCCTGCTCGAGTGTTCGTTGAGCGGTGAACACGGCTTCGGCATACCTCGCCGCGAAATCCTTACCGCTCTCGGAGGAACCGGCCTGTACAAGCAGCGGACGTCCCTGTGGAGACCTCGGCGAATTGAGCGGGCCAGCCACCGTGAATCGTTGACCGTCGTGGTCGATGCGATGGACACGATCAGGATCGGCGAAGATTCCGGTCTCTTCGTCCAGGACAACTGCCCCCTCTTCCCAGCTGTCCCAGAGTCCGAGCGTCACGTCGAGAAACTCCTCGGCGCGCTCGTAACGACCGCTGTGCGTCGGTACCGCATCGAGGCCGAAGTTCGCGGCCTCGTCGGCGCCGGCCGACGTCACGATGTTCCACCCGCCTCGTCCGCCACTGATGTGATCGAGGGAAGCGAACTTCCTTGCAAGAGTGTACGGATCGCTGTAACTGGTCGACGCGGTTGCAATCAACCCCACCTTCTCGGTGGCCGCAGCGATCGCCGACAGCAAGGTGACGGGTTCGAAGATCGCCTGAGTGTTGTATTTGACCCGCGGACCGACTGCTAGACCGTCGGCGAAGAACACCGAGTCCAGCTTTCCACGCTCGGCGATTCTCCCCAGTTCCTGGAAGTGCTTGACGTCCAGGAGGTTGGCCGCATTTGTGCGTGGGTGGCGCCACGCCGCCTCATGATGGCCGACGCCCATCAGGAAGGCGTTCAGATGAAATTGTCGTTCGGACATGAGTTCGCAGAATCTTTCCGTGAAAGTGTGGTCAGGTGGTGACGCGCCAGCGCGAGAGCCGACGTTCGATCAGGACCAGAATCGCGTTGATTGTCAGACCCAACAACGAGATCGCGACGATGCCCGCATACATGTTCGGGATCTGGAAGTTGAGTTGGGAAGCGGTGATCAGATACCCGAGACCGGCTTTGGCCCCGACCATTTCGGCGGCGATCAGCACGAGAATCGACGACGCGGCGGCCATGCGGATACCCGTGAAGATCGTGGGAACTGCGGCGGGCAGAACCACCTTCTGGAACAGCCGAATCGAGGAGAACCCCAGCGAGGCAGCGGACTTGATCAGCAGGGGGTCCACTGTTCGCACACCGGAGATCGTGTTGAGCAGAATCGGGAAGGTGCAGGCGTAGATCACCAGGGCGATCTTCGATTCCTCACCGATTCCGAGAATCAGCACGAAGACGGGAAGCAGAGCCAAGGCTGCTGTGTTGCGGAACAATTCGAGAATCGGGTTGAGGAAGTCGGAGACCGGGCGGTACCAGGCGATCGCGATTCCCAACGGAATCGCGATCGCGATGGCCACGAAGAATCCGGTCAGCGCACGCGTCAGACTGGCCGAAACATGCTCTTGCAATTGTCCGTTCTCGGCGAGAGTGAAGAATGCGGACACAACTTCGGTGAAGGGCGGCAGGAAGACCTTGTCCACCAGCCCGAGCCGAGGTGCCGCTTCCCAGATCCCGAGGAAGATCGCGATCGCAATCGACGGCTTGGCAATCCGCCAGGCGGTGGAACCAATGTAGCGCGCCGCCTTGCCGCCGGCCTGGCTCCGCTGCGCAATGTCAGGTGTTTTGTCGGCCAACGGTTTCGGGGTGGCGACCACCTCCGGCGTCGCCAATGCGCTAGACATGTGCAACCTCCTTGGCAGGATCGAGTTCGCCGGCCCGAGCGCGCTCGACTTCACCGTGCAGCAGCGTCCAGATCCGGTGCCGGAACACACGGAACTCCTCACCTGATCGCACGTCGTCGCCGGACCGGTCGATGTCGATGTCGACGATCGTCTTGACGCGCCCCGGGCGCGAAGTCAGTACTGCGACACGTTGCCCGAGGTAGATGGCCTCGTCGATTCCGTGGGTGATGAACAGGATGGTCTTGCCGGTGGCCTTCCAGATGCGCAGAAGCTCGTCCTGCAGCGACTCTCGCGTCTGTGCGTCCAGCGCAGCAAATGGTTCGTCCATCAGCAACACTTCGGGATCGAATGCCAAGCTGCGGGCGATCGCGACTCGCTGCTTCATTCCACCGGACAACTCGTGCGGATAGCGATCCGCGAAACCTTGCAGACCGACCAGTTCGAGGTAATGCTCGGCGAGTTCGCGTCGCTCGCTCTTCTTCACGCCCTTCGCTTCGAGTCCGAACTCGATATTGTGACGTGCAGTTCGCCATGGAAGTAGCGCGTATTGCTGGAAGACGATTCCCCGATCCAAGCCTGGGCCCGTGATCTGCTTGCCGTCCAGAAGGATTCGACCGGACGTGGGTGAACTGAGCCCTCCGAGGAGGTCCAGCAGAGTCGACTTGCCGCAACCACTCGGCCCGACGAGGACCAGGAACTCCCCCGGCGCCACGTCGATGTTGATGTCCTCGACCGCGGTGAAAACTTCGTCGGTCCCACGAATGTCGAACTGTTTGGTGACGTGCTCGAGCCGTAGTTTCGGTTCTGTGCTCATTTTGCTGCCTCCAGTGCCTGTCCGTCAGCGCCGCTGTCGGGTGAATACGTTCCGTTGGCGTACGGGTTGAATTCGTTGGTGTAGATGTCCGACGGCTTCAACTTTCCTTCTTCGAGTTCGCCGTTACGGGTGAGCCAGTCGATCCACGTGCTGATCTCGGTATCGGTGATCGTTCCGCCGGGACCGGCGACTCCTGGGCTCTTCCAGTAACTGATGAGCTTGGTGTCCTCGTTGCGTCCGCGGCTGTTGATGATCGACGTCAGCTTCGCGATCACTTCTTCTCGTGGGTGCGTCTGCGTCCAGCGGATGGCCCTCGCTGTTCCCTGTACGAAATCGGCGACCGCCTCCTTGTTCTGCGCGATGTAGTCGTCACGGAACACCAACGTGCCGTAGGTGAACGAGCCGAACAGCGATTCGTCGGTGAACAGCTCGCGAAGACCACCGCGTTCGAGCGCTGAGTCACGGAAGACCGAGCCGAGGGTGGCGACATCGATCTGTCCCTGCCGCAGCGCCTGTTCCGTGTTGACCGGCGGAACGACGATCAATTCAACCTGCTTGATCTCGTCAGGCGTAAGTCCCTGCCGCGCAAGCCATTCACGGACGACGAACTCGTGGTGCGCACCAAGGGTGTTCATCCCGACCTTCTTGCCGATCAAGTCCTTCGCCGACTTGATCGGACTGTCGTCGAGTACGTAGTACCCGTTGAAGCTCTCCTTGTCGGAGCCGTAGTACCCGATGACCGAGGTGATCGGCGAACCCGCAGAAGCCAACTTCACCACCGCACCGTTGAACGCTCCGCCGAACTCGGTTTGACCAGTCGCTGCGTTCTGAATGCTCTGAGGGCCGCTGGTCGTATCGCCGATCCAGTTGAGCTCCACGTCGTTGAAGTAACCGAGGTCAGCGGCCAGTTCGGGGTAGATGACCTGTCCGGTGCTGCCCTCGTACCGCAGGACGGTCTTGCCGTCGGCGGTCTTGACGACTTCGTCGGAGGAGCCCGAGCAGGCAACGGCAAGGCTGGACAGAGTGACAAAGGCGACGGCCGCGGCTACCGAGCGCGCGAAACGAGGGCGAATCATGAAGTTGCTTCCTGTAGAAGATGATTGGTTCAGTTCTCGGCTACACCTGTCCGGAGCGCCGTGTGCGGCGCTCGGCACAGGCAGGTGTGGGGAATGTCAGTTCAACGACAACAGTTGAGCGACATGAGCGGGAAAGACCGAAACACGTGAGACTCCAATGAATGTGAAGACAAAATCGAGCCGTTAGCAGTGCCGAAACCATACGTCGGCACCCACTACCTGGGTCAACGGTTACATTCATGCCGGATTTAATGTGTGAGGTCCGTATCATGAGGGCATGCTTTCGCCGACGACTGCGCAGGACTTCGAGCAACACCGTGGCCACCTGACGTCGGTGGCCTACCGTCTCACCGGAAGTTTCAGCGACGCTCAGGATGCGGTGCAGGAGGCATGGATACGCTTGCAAGTCGCACAATCGAGACAAGGAAGCGACCTCGAGATCCGGGAGCTGCGCGGATGGCTCACCACTGTTGTCGGTCGGATCTGCCTCGATCATCTCAAATCGGCCGCAGTCAGAAGAGAAAGCTATGTCGGACAGTGGCTTCCGGAGCCGATCGTCACGCCCGTCGACGCCACCGCGGGCACACCCTCAGCGACACCCGATCCGCTGGAGTACGTCGTGAGGCAGGAACAGAATCGTTTTGCTGCCCTCGTCGTCCTGGACACCCTTACTCCCGCTCAACGCGTTGCTTTCGTCCTGCATGACGGCTTCGACGTGCCCTTCGCCGAGGTTGCGCGCATCCTCGACATCGAAGTAGCCACTGCCCGTCAGTTGGCCTCGCGGGCCCGTAAAGCCGCAGCGTCGGCGCCGGTCCCGGTCAGTAGCGAGGAGCATGCTGCCGCCGTCGAGCGATTGGTGACGGCTATCGCGAGTGGAGATCTGAACGCCGTGATCGATGCACTCGATCCCGATGCCGTCCTGATCGGTGACGCAGGCGGAACGACCCGCACGGCTGTCAACATTGTGCGCGGCAGCGATCGTGTGGCGCGGTTCTACCTGGGATTGGCCCGCAAGTACGGACCGGCAGCGGTGTTCTCGATGTCACCGGTTCTCGTCAACGGACGGCTCGGCGGTGTATTCGCCGGCTCACCAGGGGATGACCAGTACCCGCAGTTCGCCGCTCGCGTTGCCGGCTTCACTGTCCGCGACGGAGTTGTGTGCGCAGCCTACGATATTGCGAATCCAGCCAAGTTCAGCGCTGTGCCGATGCTCGATCACACCGAACCCGAACGCAAGTAACGAGACTCCCATTCCTCGAGGTGTGATCTGGACACCTGCGTTCCGAACCACAGTCGGTGCAGTACATCCGATCCCAGATGATGCAATTCGGTGTGCGTCCTCCACTGCTGCGACGCCCACTCTGGTTCGTTGTGGGCGGCGTCGATCCCGGCCATCGCGCTACCTCGCAGTTCGAAGTCCAGGTCCCGTCGAAGCTCCGAAAGCTCCGACCAATTCGCCTGTGGTGCATAGTGCCTCGCGCGAATTTCGGTCAGCAGCTTGAACAGGACGCTACTCGCCCGTTCGTCGACCCAGATCAGAGTGCGTCGATGCGCACCGCGCCCCACCGTCCACAGGACCACCAACGCCACGACGACGCCGATTGCAGTCTCGAGCATGCGGCTGAGGATCAGATGTTGGACGGTCCCGTGCGCACCACCGGCCGCGCCGAGGAGAATCGCGAGGGCGGTGATGAAGATGACGGCTATCCCGTAATTCCGCACCAGGAACAGCTCGATCCCGGCCATCAGGACTGCAAGTACCGCCACCAACCACAGACCGGTCGGACTCCAGGCGTAGATGGCACCCAACAGAATCAACCCGAGGACGGTTCCGCCGATGCGGTGAATTCCGCGATAGGTGCCCAGTATTCGATCCGGTCCTTGATGAAGGACCATCGCCGCGGCGATCACCGCCCAGTCCGGGCGATCGATGCCGAGCAGGACGGTGAGGGTTCCCGCGGCCATGCAGGCAATGGACAGCCGAAGTGCCGTGACCGACGCTCGGCTGGACGGATTGCAGGCGCGGAGGAACCGATATCGGATCGTCGGATCGGGCAGAGGCGGGTGAGCCCCGACCTCGTCGACGTCGAACGCGGGGTCCGCCATGAGCTCCGGATCGTGGTCGTCGGAGATCGCTCTGGCCATCGAGATCTGCGCTCGTTCGAGTTCACGGGTCAACGGATGGTCTTTCCCGACGATTGCGCCGCGGTAAAGGCACTGCCACGCGTCGTGCAGCCGAAGTGCTGCAGCGTGGCGTTTGTCTCGCGTGAGTTCGGGTGGGGCGTACGCCGCCTGAGCGTCCGTGTACTCCGCAACGGCCGATACGGCTGCCTGTACAGCGCTGCGTTCGACAGCTCTCGGTGCCCACAGGATTCCCGTCATCGAGACGACCACCGCGCTGATCCCACCGATTGCCGTCCACATCGCAACCTCGACCGGCGGCTGGCCGGGAGTGGCGATCACGGAGCTGATCTCGGTGGTGAGCAACAGAAAGAACGCGCCCGGTGGACCCAATCGAAGCGCGTCGACGGTGAAGGCGCAGGTCGACACCACGACGGCCATGATCAGCACGACAAAGACGAGCAGCACCGTCGGCGCTCCCTCGGCGATGGCTCGGTGGACGGGCTCACCCACTGATGCCCCGATGAAGGACAGGATCGTCAGCGACGTCGCGGCGATACCGACCGCCTTCCACCTGCTCCGGTACGGACGACCCTCACCGTAGATCGATGCAAATGCGCCGAGGCCGACCAGGAGCGACGCAGACCCGAATCCGAGCAGTGTGGCGATGGCCGCCGGAATCGCCAGGGCGAGGGCGACGCGAACCGCTCCGGGGTACCGGTTTCCCACCGGTGGCAATCCGAACAGGACGCTGCGCGCCGGCCGCGGAGCCGGGAGGTTGGACTCGTGACCCGCTGATGTTTCTTCGGGGTCCACTGCCCATCCTTCGCGCCGGCCTGTTCGTGTCTGTGTCCTCCCATTCTTGCGGGCGGCCGACGTGGAATTCGAGGCGGGTCCGGAGGTCGATTAGACCACCCCGTTATTGACACTCTGTCAACAGTGTGGATGATAGGTGGAGTCGGATCCGCTCGCGGGTCGCACTTCATCGATCGGGAGAATCACGATGACGCAAGGATCTACCGTTACCCGAACCACCGAACGCCGGTCCCCGTGGATGGACGACGAATTGGAGGCCGTGGCCGACCTGGCAAGGAACTTCTTCGCCAAACACGTCACACCGCATCAGAAACGCTTCGCGTCCCAGGGTTTTCCCGACAAATCCGCATATCGGGAACTCGGGACGCTCGGGCTCGCCGGCATGTCGATCCCCACCGAGTACGGCGGCGGAGGAGGAACGTTTGCGCACGACGCCGTGCTGTTCCACGAGCAGGTCATGGCGGGTGATCATTCACTCCAACTCGGCGTGCACTCGGGAATCGTGCCGCACTACCTCAATGCCTACACCGATCACGAGCACAAACTGCGCTGGCTACCGAAGCTGGTGAGTGGCGAGTGGGTGGGCGCAATCGCCATGACCGAGCCCGGCACCGGATCCGACTTGCAGAACATCACCACCCGCGCCGTCCGCGACGGTGACGACTACCTGATCAGCGGCGCAAAGACATTCATCTCCAACGGTCGCAATTGTGATCTGGTGATCATTGCCGCCAAGACCGATCCCGGCCTCGGAGCGCGTGGAGTGTCGCTCATCGTGGCCGAGGTCGATGACAACACACCGGGTTTCGAGCGCGGGCGAATACTCGAGAAGGTCGGACAGAAGGGCCAGGACACCACCGAGCTGTTCTTCGACCGCTTGCGGGTGCCTGCAACAAACCTGCTCGGGGACCGCGAAGGCACAGGGTTTGCCCAGCTGATGCAGCAGCTACTGCCCGAACGATTGATCTGCGGAGTTGCAGCCACTGCGGCAATGGAGCGTGCCGTCACCCTCACCGTCGAGTACACCAAATCCCGAAACATGTTCGGGCAAACGCTCTTCGACCTGCAGAACACCCGCTTCGAACTTGCCGAGTGTGCGTCCATCGCTCGTATCTCACGAACGTTCATCGACGACTGCATCGTCAAATACCTTGCCGGGCAACTCGATGCGACTACCGCCGCGATGGCCAAGTACTGGCTCACCGATCAGCAGTGCGCCGTGATCGACCGCTGCGTGCAACTACACGGCGGGTACGGCTACATACTCGAATATCCCATCGCTCAGATGTACGCCGACGCTCGTATTCAGCGAATCTACGCCGGATCGAACGAAGTCATGAAAGACCTCGTGGCGAGATCACTCTGAGCAATCAGGAATCCGCCTCGCACGCCGGCAGAACGTCACGCACGATGGCGAGCAAACTGTGTACCAGCAGAAGGTGCACCTGTTCGCGGTCGAGCGCTCCCGTCACCAACCACTGCTTACTGGCGGCCTTGGCCAATCCTCCGTACGCCACGATCATCGAATGAACAGCAGCCTCGCTGCCTTCACTCGGTCGAATCTCGAGCGCATCCATCATGCGTCGCGCAGCAACGTCGTCAGCGTCCTGCAGGATCCGGTCCATCTCGGGGTCACGGCGGAGGTCGTCGGACATGACTGTCGAGATCCACATGTCGCGATGACGCCAGGCGACGTCGAGCCACCGATCGATCACGGCGCCGATCCGCTTCTCCTGGCTCGCCGATCGCGGAATGCGGTCCACCGCCACTTCGGGAATGAAGACGAATCGCCGCACGACGTCGAGGTACAACTCCCGCTTGGAGCCGAAGTAATGATTGAGCAGCGGACGACCGACCCCGGCCGCCTTGGCCAACTCGGTCATCGAGACGTCGGCAAAAGACTTCTCCTCGAAAACCTTTGCCGCGCTGACAATGATCTGCTCACGCCGGTCTTCAGGACCGAGACGCTTTCCGCCTGTGGCCGACGCGGACGTCATTCTTTTCTCGCGGGCGTGCTGTTGACCGTCGCCTGCGCTTCGACCATGAGCGAAATGTGTTCCACCAATCGCCTTCGAGAGATCTTGGAGGACGGGGTGTGCGCCTGATAGATGAACGCGAGGGCACCGAACAGCCCCACCGAATTGAGTTCGGAGTTCGCGGAGTCGGTTGCCTCGCCGCCGTACATCAGCTCGAGCGACGCGGAGATCGGATTGGTGAACTCCGCCATCAATTCTCGCCCTCGATCCCACAGCGCAGGTTCCGCCTGGGATTCGACGAACATGATGCGTCCACGGCGCGGATCCTTGAATACGTAGGTGGTGAAGGCCTTCACCACGTGACGGATCAGGGCCGACGGTTCGGAAGGCGCCGCCTCGAGAGCGTCCAGAATAGTGTCGCGTGCCCCGAGAACGACCTCGTCGAGCACGGCGACCAGCAGTTCGTCACGATTGGCGAAGCTCTCGTAGAAGTACCGTTCGGTCAGCGCAGCCTCGCGGCAGGTCGCACGCATGGTCGCGGCGGCCGCACCCTCGGTGCCCATGATCTGCAACCCGGCTTCGATCAGCTGTGCCCGGCGCGCGGCGCGGCGATCTTCTGGTTCCTGCCCACGCCACCTGCGCGGGCCGGTGCGCCGAGCCTCGGTATCCGTCATGTCCCCATGTTCTCACTGACCGGCAGTGCTCTCGACCTCAGGTTATCGCGGCGACCTCGGCAAGCGAACTGACATCGCACGATGTCAATCAATTCAATTCTGACATCAATCGCTGTTGACATCACTTGATGTCAGACTTACTCTTCGTTCAGTTGTTCACGCACCAATCAGGAGGCGTCACACATGGTCGACATCGACCCAACCTCGGGGCCATCGGCCGGTGACGAGGAAACTCGAACTCGCCGAACACGAGTCGTCGTCATCGGAGCCGGTTTCGGCGGCATCGGAACGGCTGTCCGCTTGAAGCAGTCCGGGATCGACGACTTCGTCGTTCTGGAACGTGCCGCGGAGCCCGGGGGGACCTGGCAGGTCAATACCTACCCCGGTGCACAGTGCGACATCCCGTCGATTCTGTACTCGTTCTCGTTTGCGCCCAATCCGAACTGGACGCGGCTGTATCCCCTGCAGCCCGAGATCTACGACTATCTCCGGGATTGCGTCCATCGCTTCGGACTGGCCGGTCATTTCCACTGCAACCAGGACGTGACAGAAGCTTCGTGGGACGAGCAAGCCCAGATCTGGCGGGTACACACTGCGGAAACCGTCTGGGAGGCACAGTTCCTGGTCGCGGCCACCGGCCCGTTCAGTGCCCCCGCCACACCCGACCTTCCCGGGCTCGAATCGTTTCGTGGTCAGATGTTCCACACCGCGGACTGGAACCACGACCACGACCTTCGCGGTGAGCGGATAGCCGTGGTCGGCACCGGCGCCTCTGCGGTGCAGATCATCCCCAGACTGCAACCGCTCGCGGACACGTTGACCGTGTTCCAGCGGACACCGACGTGGATCCTGCCGCATCCGGATCAGCCGATGACCGGCTGGCCAAGCGCTCTCTTCGAGCGGGTGCCGCTCACCCAACGACTGGCACGCAAGGGACTCGACCTGCTTCAAGAAGCCCTGGTACCCGGATTCGTGTACAAGCCGTCACTGCTCAAAGGGCTGGCCGCACTCGGCCGAGCACACCTTCGCCGGCAGGTGCGGGACCCGGAGCTTCGCGCAAAGCTGCTCCCCCACTACGCATTCGGATGCAAGCGTCCGACGTTCTCGAACACCTACTATCCCGCGCTGGCGTCACCCAATGTGGAGGTGGTGACGGACGGAATCGTCGAGGTGCAGGAGCGCGGAGTTCTCACCGCGGACGGCGCCTTCCGGGAAGTCGACACCATAGTCATGGGAACCGGCTTTCGGATGGGAGACAACCCGTCGTTCGACATCATCCGAGGCCAGGACGGCCGCAGCCTCGCACAGACGTGGAACGGCAGTGCCGAGGCCTTCCTCGGCACCACTATCAGCGGTTTTCCGAACTTCTTCATGATCCTCGGCCCCAATTCCGTGGTCTACACCTCACAGGTCGTCACGATCGAAGCCCAGGTCGAGTACATCGTGAGCTGCATTCTTCAAATGGACGAGCGCGGCATCGGCAGCATCGACGTCCGCGCAGACGTGCAACGCGAGTTCGTACGCGCGACAGACCGCCGACTCGCCACCAGCGTGTGGAACGCCGGCGGGTGCAGTAGTTACTACCTCGTCGACGGCGGTCGCAACTACACCTTCTATCCCGGATTCAACCGATCATTCCGGGCCAGGACCAAACGAGCCGACCTCGCTCACTACGCGCAGGTACAACCCGTCTCGTCCGCAGCACTCACCACTGCTCGAGAAACCGTGAGGAGCCGATAATGCTCGGCATCAACGCCTTCCGAGGCACACCCGTCGTCGCACCGTCCGGCGCTCGCCGCTACACCGACGAAGCACATGCGATCGCCGCCCGTGACGTCGAATTCGACTGGGACGGCGTACCACTGCATTATGTGCCGAACGAACCGATGGTCACCCACGTCATCAACTTCATGCATCTCGTGTTACCCGAAGGAGAGCGGGCCATGTCCGCAACGCTCGCCGAAGCACTCCCGCTCATCGAAGACACTCGCCTGCACGAAGAGGTGGTGGGATTCGTCGGCCAGGAAGCAACACACGCGTCGTCGCACAAAGGTGCACGCGAGCATCTTGCGGACCTCGGCATGGACATGAAACCGATGTCACGCCGGATGGACTGGCTCGTGGACAAGATATTGGGCGACAAAGGATTGACCGGAAAAGCCAAGCACGCCTGGCTCTGTGAACGTCTCGGCTTGTTTGCCGCCATGGAGCACTACACGGCAGTGGTCGGGGAATGGCTGCTCACCGATCCCGCCCTCGAAGATGCCGGCATGCACCCGATGATGCTCGACATGGTGAAGTGGCACGGCGCCGAGGAAGTCGAACACCGCAACGTAGCCTTCGACGCCTACATGTACGTGGACGGCAGCTACGCCAGACGCGTTCGCACGGCGCTGCTGGCCAGCTTCACGTTGTTCGTGCTGTTCATCGCCTCGATGAACTACCTGTTCCGACAGGACCCGTCCACGACGAAGGGCCGACTGTGGCCTCTCCAACTGATAAGCGCCACCCGTCGTGGCCTGGTACCCAACATGAAATTCCTGATCACCGAGATTCCTCCGTATCTGCGGCCGAGCTTCCATCCTTCCCAGATCGGGGACATGGACGTCGCCATGCGTTACCTCGCTCGCTCGCCTGCTGCCAATCGTTCTTCCGAAGCGAGCGCAGGATGAACAAGACGACTGCCGACAGTTCCCACGACGCACCCGACTTCACACCGACCCGGTCGTTGAGGTTTGCCGCGCAAGCCACCGGCGCATACCGCCGAATCTTTGCAGCAAGTCCAGCAGCGCACATACTTTCGCGCCCCAGCCCGGTCCGCTACAGCGGGTTCGACATGACTCTGGACGTGAAGTCCGTCCGGTCAGAGTGCGACGACGTCCTGAGTGTCACCTTGACCCCGAGGGAAGGAATCACCCTTCCGTCGTGGATTCCCGGCGCCCACCTCGACATCTTTCTCCCCTCGGGAAGGCAACGACAGTATTCGCTGTGCGGCGACCCCGACGACTTGTCCTCGTATCGGATCGCCGTCCGGAGGATCGACGAGGGTGGGGGCGGCTCGCGCGAGATACACGAGTCGCTGAAACCCGGCATGGTTGTGGACGTCCGAGGGCCACGCAACGCGTTTCCGTTTGTCGCGGCTCCGTCGTACCTCTTTGTTGCGGGCGGAATCGGGATCACTCCGCTCCTTCCCATGGTGCAACGTTGTCACCGCCGCGGAATCCCCTGGCGTTTGGATTATCTCGGACGAACTCGGACGGCCATGCCATTTCTCGACGAGATCGAGGAATACTCCAGCGGCCGGGTAACCATCCGACCGGACGACGAGTTGGGCCCGACGGATATCGAAACACTGGTCGCTGCTGCGGATCCCGGTGCCGCGGTGTACACGTGCGGACCGGCGCCGCTGATGAACATGGTGCGCGCGGCGACCTTCGCCGGCAATCCGACCGGATCGGTGCACAGCGAGAGGTTCTCCCCACTCCCGGTAGTCGACGGCAAGGAGTTCACGGTGCATCTGGCGCGCACCGGTCTCACCGTCGATGTGGGCGAGTCCGAAAGTGCTTTGGCTGCGATACGACGTGCACTTCCCGGAGTCGCGTATTCCTGCCAACAGGGCTTCTGCGGTACGTGCAAGGTTCGGGTGCTCTCGGGGAGCGTCGATCATCGAGACACCTTGCTCACCGAATCCGAACGTGCCGATTCGATGTTGACCTGTCGATCACGTTCCACCGGTGCATCTTTGGTGGTGGACCTGTGAGGGGAAAATTCTCTCTTGCGGCAGCCGACGCAGACTTCGTCCGATCCGCGCCGCTGGTGATCACTCACCGGATCGAATCCGAAGCGACGTGCGAAAGCTTGTGGCAGACGTTGACCGCGGACGGAGCGCTCACGTCGTGGGCGCGCGGGATCACCGGAGCCGACTGGACCTCGGCCAGACCATTCGGCATCGGGACTACCCGAACCGTGCGCGCCGGCGCTTTTGCTGCACTGAACGAGAGATTCTTCCGCTGGGACGAGGGGCACCGAATGACGTTCTACGTGGAGTCGGCGTCACTGCCGGGGTTCAAACGCTTCGCCGAAGATCTGGTGCTGGAACCGACTTCGACTGGCAGCCGCCTCACCTGGACGTTCGCTGTCCAAGCGCAGCCGTTGTTCGCCCCGATTCTGTCTCTGTCCCGACCGATCCTCGAACGCGTCACTCGCAGCTGGGCCGACGGCGCCGTTCACCACACACTTCAAGGAACTCCACGATGACGGCGACCGAGATCGACACGACTACACAGGCGTCCGACGACACGGTGACACAGGCAGTGCGCGACGCCCGAACTGCTTCCGAGTGGTGGGCAGAACTGACATTCGAGCAACGCGCTCGTCGACTGGATCGGTGGCGTGGAATCATCGCTCGTCGAGCATCCGAACTCGCCGACGTCGTGCACCGGGACATGGGCAAGCCGCACCCTGACGCGATGCTCGAAATCGCCATGGCACTCGAACATCTCGCGTGGGCGTCGAAGAATGCCCGAAATGTATTGGGCAGGCGCAGCGTCCGCTCCAGTTTGTTGACGGTCAATCAGGCCGCCTCGGTGGAGTATCGACCTCTCGGGGTGATCGGTGTGATCGGTCCGTGGAACTATCCGGTCTTCACCCCACTCGGTTCGCTCTCGTTCTCGCTGGCTGCAGGCAACGCCGTGGTCTACAAGCCGAGTGAGTTCGCGCCGGCAGTCGGGCAATGGTTGGTCCGAGCGTTTGCCGAGGTCGTCCCTGAACATCCTGTGCTGCAAGTTGTCACAGGCGACGGTTCGGTCGGCGCGGCACTGTGCCTGGCCGGTGTCGACAAGATCGGGTTCACCGGATCGACCGCGACGGGCAAGAAAGTCATGGCAGCGTGCGCCGAGACCCTCACACCGGTGTTGATGGAATGTGGCGGTAAGGACGCGCTCATCCTTGATGCCGACGGAAATGTTGGTGCCGCCGCGGATGCTGCGGTGTGGGGCGCATTGTCCAACTCCGGTCAAACCTGTCTGGGCGTCGAGCGTGTATACGTGCACGAACAGGTCTACGACGAGTTTATCGACAAGACAATCACTTTGGCTGCCCGAGTTCATGCCGGTCCGGGTGCCGAAGACAAGATCGGTCCGATCACCATGCCCGCGCAAGTGGCTGTAATCCGGCGCCACATCGACGACGCGATGTCGCGGGGTGGACGTGTCGTTCTCGGAGGGCTCGGCTCGATCTCCGGCCAGTACGTGCAACCGACCATCATGGTCGACGTCCCCGAAGACAGCCTCGCCGTCACGGAGGAAACTTTCGGCCCGACGATGACGATCACCAAGGTCGCCTCGATGGACGAGGCGGTGGAGTTGGTCAATGCGTCGCCATACGCATTGGGAGCAAGCGTGTTCGGCAAGGATGGAGCGGCTGTTGCCGATCGGCTCCGATCCGGAGGAGCGTCGGTGAACTCTTACGTGATGTATGCCGCGGTTCCCAACCTGCCACTGGGTGGGGTCGGAGCATCTGGTTTCGGACGCGTTCACGGCCCAGATGGTCTGAAGGAGTTCACCTATGCCCGGTCGATGACCAGGCAACGATTCCGTTCGCCCCTACCACTGACGACGTTTCGACGGACCGCCCGAATCGACTGGCTGGTCAAGGTTCTCATCCGCGCTCTACACGGAAGGCACTGAAGCAATGACGGGACGCATGTCCGCAATTGCGGGAACAGTCCGCGATCTGGGCATTCCACTGTCCGGACGCCGAATCGACTACGACGTCGCCGGAAAGGTCGTGCTGATCACCGGCGGAGGCGACGGTATCGGTTCCGCGCTGGCGCGCACTCTCCACCGGCGTGGGGCCACCGTGGCGCTGGTCGACGTCAACGAAAGTTCATTGGCAACGGCCGAGCGCTCATTCGAGTCACAGCGAGTCGTGACGGTGACGGCCGATGTCCGAGATCGGGACGGCATGACCGCAGCCGTGCAAACGATCATCGAGCAGCTGGGCAGAATCGACGTCGTGGTGGCCAACGCCGGAATCACCCCTCCCCCGGCAACATTGCGCCAGATCGATCCCGACGCCTTCGATCGCGTGCTCGACGTCAATCTCACCGGCGTCTTCAACACAGTGCATCCGACCATCGACGAGGTGATCCGCAACAGTGGGCACATCGTCGTCGTGTCATCGGCAGCGTCGTTCGCCCCCGGTTTGGGCGGCGCTTCGTACATGATCAGCAAGGCTGGGGTCGAAGCGCTCGGCCGGGCGCTGCGTCTCGAGGTTGCCGGCTACGGCGCCACTGCCGGCATCGCGTACTTCGGGATGGTGGATACACAACTTGCACGCGCCACACTCGACGACGACGAGATCGGGCGCAAACTCGACGCTCGACTACCCGGTCCCCTCCGTCATCGAATCTCCCCGGACCGTGCCGCCACGGTGATCGCAGACGCGATCGCGCGCCGCGCCGCGCGGACCCTTGCCCCCGCTGCCTGGGAACCCTGGGCGTGGGGACGCGGATTCATCAATGTCCTGGCCGACGGCTATCTGGCCAGGGACAAACAGGCACACGACCTGATCCGCGAACTCGAAGACAGAACCACCGCTGCGGCCCCGACGAATGCATCAGCCCTGACAAAGGCATCCAGGAGAACATCATGACCACGTTGTGTGCAGCCTTCCAGCGAGTGTCGGCGGTAGCGCCCGACGCGGTGGCCCTGCGAGACATCGGCGATGCGCGAACACTGACGTGGCGCGAGTACGCCGAACAGGTCCGCGAGGTTGCCGCGGGATTGGCCGGAATCGGCGTGGGACACGGCGATACGGTTGCCCTGATGATGAGTAACCGCATCGAGTTCTATCCGATCGACGTCGGTGCCCAACATCTCGGCGCGACGTCCTTCTCCATCTACAACACGTCGGCACCCGAAGCCATCCGTTACATCCTCGCCAATTCCGGTGCACGGGTTCTCGTCTGCGAAGACCGGTACATGGATACGGTCCGCCGCTCGGGCGCCACACTCGAGACGATCGTCGTCGTCGACGCGCAATCGCATGTCCACCAGCCCGGCACTGTGACCCTGCAGCAGATGAAGAATTCTGCCGCATCGGATTTCGATTTCGAGGGCACCTGGCGTGCGGTGAAACCGAACGACGTCGCCACGTTGATCTACACCTCCGGCACGACCGGCAACCCCAAGGGCGTCGAGACGACTCATGCATGCCTGTTGTTCGAAACCAACGCCGTAAGCGCTGTACTCCCCGTCGAATTCGGTGACCGCATCACCTCGTACATGCCGTCGGCGCACATCGCCGATCGGCTCACCTGCCTGTACATGCAAATGGTGTTCGGCACCCAGATCACTGTCGTGCCGGATCCGCGCCAGGTAGCGGCCGCGCTTCCGGACTGTCGCCCCACGATCTGGGGCAGCGTCCCCCGTGTGTGGGAAAAGCTGAAAGTTGCAGTCGAATCGGCTGTCGCCAACGAACCGGACGACGCGCGGCGAGCGGCGTTGCAGTGGGCACTCGACGTCGGTCGCACTCGTCTCGCACACTTACGAGCCGGTGAAACAGTCCCCGCCGAACTGGAAGCGGACTACGCCCGAGCCGATACGATGGTCCTGTCCGCTCTGCGTGCGAAACTCGGCTTTGCCGAACTGAAGTGGGCCATCTCTGGCGCCGCACCGATTCCGCCGGACACGTTGGCATTCTTTGCAGCCCTGGGAGTTCCGATCTCGGAGATCTGGGGAATGTCCGAGCTGACATGCATCGCGAGCACCGCGCCGGCCGAGCCGACCAAGCTCGGAACGGTCGGAAAGTTACTCCCAGGCATGGAAATGCGCATCGAGGCGGACGGCGAGCTACTGGTTCGAGGCCCGTTGGTCATGAAGGGGTACCGCGGCGAACCGGCAAAAACGGCCGAAGCGATCAGTGCAGACGGGTGGCTCTCGACCGGAGATGTCGTCACCGCCGACGCGGACGGCTACCTCACGGTGATCGATCGCAAGAAGGAGCTGATCATCAACGCGTCGGGAAAGAACATGTCACCGGCTGCCATCGAGACGGCAGTGAAGACGTCGTCGTCGTTGATCGGTGAGGTCGTGACGATCGGAGACGGCCGAAAGTTCAACACAGCGTTGATCACTCTCAGCGCCGACGCCGCGGTCGGAGCGGCACGCTCACTGGGACTTGCGGCCGAGGCCGCGGTACTCGCCAAGGACGCTCGGATCGTCGACGTCGTTGCAACTGCTGTCGCCGAGGGAAACTCGCGTCTGTCGAGGGCCGAGCAGATCAAGCGGTTTCACGTACTCACCATGTTCTGGGAGCCAGGCGGCGACGAGCTGACACCGACGATGAAGCTCAGGCGCAAGCCGATAGCCGAGAAGTACGCGTCCGAAATTGCAGCCCTCTATGCGGATTCGGTCGTTGAGGACGTCTACGAGCCTGCACCCTGCGCATAGATCAGCGTCTCGGTGGCCTTGACCACAAACGTAGCGGCCGATCCCGGAACCAGATCGAGTTCGGCCGCTGCGCTCGCCGTGATGTCGGCAGACAAGCCCGGCTGGCCGGCTTCGTCCTCCGCTCGCACTCGGACGACATCGCCTCGATTTTCGATCTCCGCGATCGTGACCGCAAACGCATTTCGTGGGCTGCCGTGCGGCGGATCCAGGAAGACCGACACTGCTCGCGGCTCGAAGACCGCCACGGCGGCACTGCCGGCCGGTAGGTCGGTCTCCGTCTGGCCCGCGATATCCACCCCGACCGGACTTCTGAGCACTCCGTCTCCGGCCATCGTGCCGCTGCGCAAGTTGATTCCGGCGATGCGTGCTGCGAATGCACTACGCGGGCGGGTCAGAACTGTTCGTACGTCACCACGTTCGACGACCCGGCCACCGTCCATGACGACAACCGTGTCGGCCAGCGCCAGTGCGTCCAGAGCGTCGTGCGTGACCAGTACGGCCGTGCGATCGCCGGTCCTGAGCACTCGGCGCAGTAACGACCGCAGCGCGGGGGCGGAGGCGACATCGAGCGCGGACATCGGTTCGTCGAGCAGAAGCAGTTCGGGTTCAGCAGCCAATGCCCTCGCCACTGCAACCCGTTGCGCTTGGCCGCCGGAGAGCTGTGAAGGCTTGCGGTCAGCCAAATCGCCGGCGTCGACTGCGTCCAGCCAATGGCGCGCGGACTCGGCGGAATCGCGACGCGACCGCCCTGCACTGCGCGGCGCGAACGCCACGTTCGCAGCCGCACTGAGATGGGGAAAGAGAAGTGCCTCTTGCGCGAGTAGGGCAGTGCCGCGCCGATGGGGTGCCAACACGACTCCCCTACGGGTATCGGTGAGAACGCGGGAATTGAGTTCGATCAATCCGCGCCGCGGATGATGCAGTCCGGCTACCGCCGCCAGTACCGTCGACTTGCCGGCGCCGTTCGGCCCGAGGATGGCGGTCACCTCGCCCGCCGCTACGTCGAACGTCGCAACGACGTCGCGCTCCGGAATCTCGATGTCGACGTGGAGGCCACTCACAACGAACCCGCCGATCCGCGTCCACGCACCGCAACCACGATGACCACCGCGACTACGACCAACACCAGCGAAAGCGCCACCGCTGCATCCGGATCGGTCTCGCGCTGGAGATAGATTTCCAGCGGCAGGGTACGCGTCACCCCTTGCAGACTTCCCGCGAAGGTCAGCGTCGCACCGAATTCCCCCAGCGCTCGAGCGAAAGCCAGAACTGCCCCTGACACCAGACCGGGAAGCACCAGCGGCAGAGTCACCCGGCGAAGCACAGTGGTCGGGCGGGCTCCGAGCGTCGAGGCAACGGCCTCGTATCTTGTACCCGCAGTGCGTAGTGCACCTTCGAGGCTGACGACGAGGAACGGTAGCGCAACAAACGTCTGCGCCAGGACCACCGCGGTTGTCGAGAATGCTATCTGGATGCCGAGCACTTCCAACTGCTCACCGATCAACCCTTTGCGCCCGAACGTGTACAGCAACGCGATACCGCCCACCACGGGCGGCAGAACCAGCGGGAGCAGAATCAACGATCGAAGAACGGACAGTCCCCGAAAATGACTGCGCGCCAATACCGCGGCCATCGGTACCCCGAACAGGATGCACAGCAGCGTGCTCATTGCCGCTGTCTTCAAACTCAGTTTCAACGCGGCAACCGACGATTCGGAAGTCACGAGTTCCCAGAACTGCGACCACTGCACGGTGGCCAGCATCGCCGCCAAGGGCGCGATGACAAACGCTCCGCCGATCAGCGCCGGAAGGTAAATCCATACCGGCAACCCGAGCGGAGCCCGGACTGCCGGTCTTAGGTGTGTCACGGGGCAGCGAATCCCGCGTCACTCAGAACTGCCAGGCCCTTGGGCCCCTTCACGAGATCGACGAATTTGGTTGCCGTTCCCGAATTCTTCGAATCCTTCAGCACCGCAATCTGGTACAGGTTGACCACCGTGGTGGCTTCTGGGAACGCGACCGTCTGCACCTTGTCACCCGCGGACTTCGCGTCGGTGACGTAAACGATGCCGGCATCGGCCTGCCCGGACGTCACCTTGTTGAGAACGTCCGTCACCGACGATTCCTCACTGACGGGCGAGAGGGTCTCACCTGTGGCCGTCTCGACCTTCTTCGTAGCCGCGCCGCACGGGACCTGCGGAGCGCAGATCACCAGTTGTGTCCCCTCCTTTGCCAGATCTGCGAAGGACGCGATGCCCTTCGGATTGCCAGGCGGTACAACGATCGTCAAGGTATTGCTCGCGAAATCCGAGGGCGACCCCGCGACGACACCGGCATCGGTGGCCTTGGTCATGTTGGCGGCGTCAGCCGAGGCGAACACGTCAGCCGGTGCGCCCTGGGTGATCTGGGCGACGAGATCCGAGGACCCGGCAAAGCTGAATGTGACCGATGAACCGGGGTTCTCGGACTCGAACTCCTTGCCGAGTTCGGTGAAGCTGTTCTTGAGTGACGCCGCCGCGAAGACGGTGATGCTTCCCGTGGCACTGTCACTGGAAGTGGTCGTGGTCGGAGCGGCCGACGACGTCTCCGACGACGAATTGTCGGAGGAACTACAACCGGTCACCAGGGCAAGCGAAAAGGCACCTGCTGCAACAAGTCCGACTACACGCTTCACGAATTTCCTCCAGTATGTTCAGAACTACGGCGTTTCCACGATGACCGTGGTGGCCTTCACGATTGCGACTCCGATACTCCCGACCTCGAGTCCGAGCTCCCGAACCGCGTCGGTACTCATCAACGAGACGACAGTGAAGGGCCCACACTGCATTTCGACCTGGGCCATCACCTTGTCGGTGACGACCTTGGTGACGAGGCCGGCGAACCGGTTGCGGGCCGAACTCGCACCCGCGAGCGGATCGGCCGGTGCGGGTCCGGCGTTGGACCGGGCGAAGCCCGCCAACTCGGCACCGTCGATGACCTTGCGGCCGGAGTCGTCCGTCGTCGCGGTGAGAAGCCCACCGTCGACCCACCGTCGAACGGTGTCGTCACTGACACCGAGCAGACCGGCAGCTTCGCGGATTCGAATGTTGGGCACCAGGTGATCGTAGGTCGCAAGTGCGGACCTAACAAGCCGAAATACTCCGCAGATGCGTGAACTAGTCAATCATGATCACGTATCTGCGGAGCATTGTCGATAGTTGCCGTAGACGAGTCAGCGCATCATTCTTCGGCCCAGGGCACGCGGCAGGAGTCGGTGCTGAACCCTTGCTCGGTGATCCCCAACGCCGAATACATCCGGGCGCGCATGTTTTCGAGCCCGATCTGATAGGTCAGTTCCACGACGCCCGCTCGCCCGAACCTGCGCTCGAGATCCGCGACCTGCTCGTCCGTCACCCCGTTCTCCCCGTGCGGGTCACCGGTCATGGCATCGGCGTAGGCGATCGCGGCCCGCTCGTCCTCGCTGTACTTCGGTGAATCCCGGTAATTCGCGATCCCTTTCAGCTTGTCGATGTCCAAACCGTCCAGGCGCGAGAGCATCGTCCCGAAGTCGACACACCACGAGCAGCCGACAGTCCAGGCGACGCGATAGACGGCCAGTTCACGAATGTTCGACGGCAGCACTTTCGACGCCTTCTGCACGGCCATCTCGTGACGGGCAGCCGCGACGAACAATTTCCGATGGTTGGCCAGGACGGCAAAGGGCTCGGGGACTTCGTCGTACTGCCTGGCAGCGAATTTGTATGCCACTTTGATCAACGGACTGGCTTCTGACGGTGTCACTGCGGGAATGCGAGTCATGGCAAGCCTCCGTATGTTCTGGGGCACCGGATTCGATGCTCTCTACAGAGTTGGACGATGGCGGCGATTCAAACGTGACAAGCACCGCGTCCGAGCGGATGTGAGGATGCGGTGTCAGCCGACTAAGCTGCAAAGATGCCTTCGACGCCCCGCAACCGCACCGTCTCGCGTCTGCAGCCGTTCGCATCCACGATCTTCGCCGAGATGACAGCGTTGGCCACACTTCACGACGCGGTCAACCTCGGTCAGGGCTTTCCGGATACCGACGGTCCTGCGGCCATGCTCGAAGTAGCGCGCCGAGCCATCGCCGAGGGCGTCAATCAATACCCGCCCGGTCCGGGCATGCCCGTCTTGCGTCAGGCCATCGCGGAGGATCGGCGCGTCCGTTACGGACTCGACAGTGATCCCGACTCCGAAGTTCTAGTCACCGTCGGCGCCACCGAGGCGATCAGTGCTGCGATTCTCGGACTGGTCGAACCCGGCGAAGAAGTAGTGCTGATCGAGCCGTACTACGACTCCTACGCTGCATCCGTCGCATTGGCAGGCGCTGTGCGTCGGACTGTTCCGCTGGTCGCCGCGGGAGACGGATTCGCGGTCGATCTCGATGCATTGCGCGGCGCGATCACGGCCAAGACGAAGATGCTGATCGTCAACAGTCCTCACAACCCCACCGGCACCGTATTCGCCGATCACGAACTTCGAGCGATCGCCGAACTCGCGTGCGAACGCGACCTGATCGTGTTGAGTGACGAGGTCTACGAGCACTTGGTCTTCGACGGCCTCGCCCACACACCGATGGCGTCGCTCCCGGGCATGCGTGAGCGCACCGTCACTGTGTCCAGTGCCGCAAAGACTTTCAATGTCACCGGCTGGAAGACCGGCTGGGCGATCGGCCCCCGAGAACTCATCGACGGAGTCCGTGCCGCCAAGCAGTTCATGTCATTTGTTGCCGGTGCACCATTTCAACCGGCCGTTGCCTACGCGCTGACCAACGAACAGCCGTGGGTCGTCGAACTTCGACAGAGCTTGCAGGGCAAACGGGACGTACTCGGAAAAGCTCTGACCGAGGCCGGTTTCACGGTGCATTCCGGCGGCGGCACGTACTTTCTCCTTGCCGACATCAGACCGTTGGGTGAAACCGACGCGGGAGATTTCTGTCGCGCCCTACCCGAGCGTATCGGCGTCGCGGCCGTACCGGTCGACGTGTTCGCGGACAACCGCGACGATTGGAAGCACCTGGTGCGCTTCGCCTTCTGCAAGCAGGACCACATTCTTTCCGAAGCTGCACGCCGTCTCCACCTGCTCCAAGGAGCAGCGCACCCATGACAGCGCGGACCATCCCGACCGCATTCGTCCACCGCTACCTCGCGTTCTCGCCGGACAACGACGTCGATTTGTCTGGTGCACTGCGAGCTGCTGGGATCGACCTGGAGACATTGTCGGACGCTCGCGCGCGGCTGACCCCAACTCAGGTCACCACCTTCATTCAAACCACCTGGCAGATCACCGACGACGAATTGTTCGGCCTCGGATCCGCCCCGGTCCCCCGTGGCACTTTCCGATTGATCTGCCTGACGTTGATCCATTGCCCTGACCTCGGATCAGCGTTCGCTCGAATGTCCGACGTGATCCGTGCGCTACCGGCTCTGGCCCCACTGGCGATCGAAAAGGGCGAGGAAAGCACGCGGGTGAGCTTCGCAGTCCGAGCTCGCGAAGGCGTCGCCGAACCTGATGTCGCAGAACGTGTCACAACCGATTTTGTCCTGATCTTGCTGCACCGATTTTCCGCGTGGTTGATCGGAAAGCGCGTCCGACTTCGGGCAGTCGAATTTCCGTACTCGGCACCGGATGCGCGGTTGGCGCAGGACTACGACTACATCTTCGGAGCGCCGGTCACCTTCGGCGCGCAGCGAGCGGCACTGGAGTTCGACAACTCGGCCATGCGCGCACCGATCATCCAAACCGAGGAGACGTTGGAGGAGTACCTCCGAGAATCTCCGATTCAGCTCATGTCCGAACGCGATTACGACAGCACTGCGTCGGCGCAGGTGCGACGGGTCCTGGAACTCGGGGTGAAGGGGCGAACCTCCACGGCCGAGGAGATCGCCGAGATGCTCTCGATCAGCGTTCCCCATCTGCGTCGACTGCTGCGGCGTGACGGAACATCACTGAATCAACTGCGCGAGGAAGTGCTCCGCGACGTAGCCATCGCTGGTTTGCGGCGCGGAGAATCCGTCGAAGTACTCTCGGCGCGATTGGGGTTCTCCGAGCCCAGCGCGTTCCGTCGGGCCTTCAAACGATGGACCGGCGACACTCCGAGTTCGTACCGCTAGCTGACGCAGAACTCGTTTCCTTCGGGATCGGTCATCGTGATCCACACGCTCGGCCCCTGCGCTCCCCGGTGCAGGATCGTCGCCCCCACCGTCTCGAGGTGCGCTGCGACATCCTCGCGCTTGTCGCCCACTCGTATGTCGAAATGGAGCCGGTTCTTCACCGTCTTCGATTCCGGAACCAGTTGGAACAGAACGCGGGGACGTTCGGGATGCTCCGGATCGCTGATCGCCGCACCTTCGCGCCAGACGAGAACTCCCTCGAAGGTCGTGGTGTCAGATTCCTTGGCGTGACCAGCAGCGACGAGGCCCCTGATGAAGTCTTCGTCGCTGGGCTCCGCTGCCCACCCGAGTGCTGCGGCCCACCACTTCGCCTGTTCGTGCGGGTGTGCCGAATCTACTGTGACTTGAAATTCGTATCCCATGTTCCGACGTTAACGCCGACCACCGACACCTAGTGAAGGTTCAGCCGAGCCCGGGCATCAGTCGACACTCTTGATGGTCTTCATGGTGATCAGCGATGTCACCCGCGAGACAGCCGGAAGCCCGCTGAGCTTGGTGACCATGAAGTTCTCGTAGGTCGCGAGATCTTTCACCGCGACCCGAATGAAGTAGTCGGGAATTCCGAACAACCGCCGACATTCGATCACTTCGTCGAAGGCGGCGACCTGGGATTCGAAGTCCTCGATGGTCGCCTGGTCGTTGACTCCGATCTCGGCGGTGACGATCACTTGAAATCCTCGGCCAAGCGCTTCCTGACTGACGATCGCGCGGTACCCGGTGATGATTCCGTCGGCTTCGAGCTTTTTCACGCGGCGCAGGCAAGGGGACGGTGTCAGACCCACCAGATCCGCCAATTCCGTGTTCGTCAGACTCGAGTCCTGACGGAGGTGAAACAAAATTGCGTCATCCATGGCATCCATCGCACTATTATTGCGCACTGTTCAATATGTGGGCATTCTGAGCAATCGATCACCTCGATCTTTGTTATAGATTTGCGTCGTGATCGAACCAGCATCGTCGACGGCCGCGCCTGCCGTCGAACTCTCGCCGCGAACCCCGGCGTGGCGGCACGCCTTCCAACTGTCGCTGCCGGTCGGATTCGGCCTGCTCCCACTCGGGATAGCCCTGGGCGTTCTTGTGGTCCAACAGGGCCTCAACCCTTGGTGGGCAGTCGCTTTCACCTCGCTGATCTACGCCGGATCGCTGGAGTTTCTCGCCGTCGGAATGGTCGCGGCCATGACACCACTGCCGTACGTCGCTCTGACCGCACTGCTGGTCAACTTTCGACATGTGTTCTACGCCTTGAGTTTTCCGCTGGAAAAGATTCGCAACCCCTTCGCCCGCTTCTACAGCATGTTCGCGCTGACCGACGAGGCCTATGCGATGTCGGTAACTGCCGATCCCAAGGCACTCACCGGACGCGTCATCGTCTACTCCCAGCTGTACCTCCACGGCTACTGGATCGGTGGCGCGATCCTGGGCGCGACGGCAGGACAGTGGATTCCAGATTCGATAGTCGGTCTCGACTTCGCTCTGACCGCACTGTTCGTCGTCCTCTCGATCGAGGCAATTCGCGCACAAAACGGATTCGCGGTGCCGGTCGCTGCGGTCACCTGCGCTCTGGTCGCCCGGCTCGCAGCCCCGGATCACATGCTGCCAATTGCAATGGGCGCCTTCGTGCTCTTCCTGATCGGCCGCTTTGTCTACGACTCACGAAAGGCGAAGATCGATGCCTGACACCTCGTACATCTTTGCGGCGGTCGCAGTCATGGCCGTGGTCACCTTCGCGCTGCGCGCAATCCCCTTCGCCGCGCTCATGCCGCTGCGCTCCTCCGCCCTGGTCGGCTACCTCGGCATCTACATGCCGGCCGGCGTCATGCTGATCCTCGTGATGTATTCACTCAAAGGGGTGTCGATCACCGCCCCGTCTCACGGCCTCCCCGAACTGATTGCAGTGTGTGCCACGATCGCCGCGCACCTGTGGCGAAAGAATGCCGTCCTGAGCATCGTTGTCGGAACAACGATCTACGTCGCACTGGTCAATACCGTGTTTGCCTGAGCGTTTCCCATCCGGGAGCAAAGCAGTTTTACTCCCGGATGGGTGATTTGTAACCTCCAGGCGCTTATCTGAACAGTTGAACACTTATACGATTTCAGTAGGGTGGCCGCCGGCCGCGACTGAAAGATCGGTGAGGTTCGATGTCCACGACAATGACCACGACGGGCACCCGAATCGCCGGCGCTTGGCACAGTCTGGATCGAGGCCAGCGTCGAAGCATCATCGGAATGACCGTCACCGTCGTTGCACTCAACGTCGTCGGGTGGGCAGTTCTGCTCGGTCTGGTTGTCCCCGGCCACTACACGATCGAAGGCAGTGTCTTCGGCATCGGACTCGGTGTCACGGCGTACACGCTCGGCATGCGCCATGCTTTCGACGCCGATCACATCGCCGCCATCGACAACACCACTCGGAAGTTGTTGGCGGACGGCAAGAAACCGATGTCCGTCGGTTTCTGGTTTTCACTCGGACACTCCACCATCGTCTTTGTTCTCGTCGCACTTCTGGCGTTGGGTGTGCAGCAACTTGCCACCAGCCTTTCCGACGACAACTCCGATCTGGAAAAGTGGACCGGCTTGTTCGGCACAACCATTTCCGGAACGTTCCTGATCTTGATCGGCCTCCTGAATCTTTTCTCTCTCATCGGGATTCATCGGGTGTACACGAAGTACAAGGCCGGAACCTTCGACGAGGAACAACTCGAGAAAGAACTCGACAGCCGCGGCGCCCTCAACAAGATCCTGGGCCCGGTGATGAAGATGGTTCGCAAGCCCTGGCACATGTACCCGGTCGGTCTGCTGTTCGGACTGGGATTCGACACCGTCACCGAAGTGGGACTGTTGGTGATCGCCGGCGGCGCGGCAGCGACAGGGCTCCCGTGGTATTCGATCCTCGTTCTACCGATACTCTTCTGCGCCGGGATGTCTCTGTTCGACTCGATCGACGGATCGTTCATGAACTTCGCTTACGGTTGGGCATTTGCCCAGCCGGTACGAAAGATCTACTACAACATGGTGATCACCGGACTCTCGGTGGCAGTGGCACTGCTGATCGGGACCCAGGAAATCATCTCGATCTTCACCGACAAACTCGACATCCACGACGGGATTCTCGGCACCATCGGGAACTTGGATCTCGGTGCGATAGGCTTCATCATCGTCGGACTCTTTGTTGTCACCTGGCTGATCGCCCTCCTCGTGTGGCGGTACGGCCGCATCGAAGAACGGTGGCAAGCGCAGTCCGGTGCAGCAGTAGCACGACGAGCGACAGCAGACGAAGCGATGTGAGTTCGACTCGGTCACGCAGAATCATGGGCCACCCGAAAGCGAATAGCTGATGTACGTCTCGCCCCATTTCAGGTACGCGCTCGACGTCGCCTGGCCGCGGATCTGGTCGTTCTGCCACTGGTAGACAGCGCGCCACGGAAATACGGAACTCACTTGTTCCAAGGTGTACTGCTCACGGTGGCCTTGCGCGTATCGCTGTTCGAGGTCTTCACGAGTGCGCGGCGGGAAATTACTGATCAGATAGGTCCGGCCGAGAGACTCGATGCGTCCTGGCGGCGCAAAGACATCAGCGCTGCGATAAGTGAAGACCGCATACAGGTAGGCCGCCACCACAATCGTTGCCAGCGCTACCGCGCCGATCTTGAATGCACGTCGAAGCAGGGTCGGCATGACTCACAGTACAACGACTGCGTCCCGATCTGATGCGGGTCGGCGGCAGCCGCACCTCCCGATTTCCTCGAGCCCAGACCACCTTCCGACTAGTACGGTGAGATCACCGGCAACCGATCTACGGCAACGATGGCGGACTCGCTCGACAACCCAGCGCCCTCTGCCACAGGTGAGGGCACATCGCGGCCAATCATTGCGGGCACCACGCACCAGTGCGGTCCATACGAGGGTCCCCCATGGGAAATCAGTTTCCGTCGCACAGCCTCCACGACCGAAGCCTTCCGCCCTGCGTCTGGTCGCTATGAGCCAACCCGCTGCGAAAGCTCGACGAGCCGGTTCGAGAATCCCCATTCGTTGTCGTACCAGGCGAAAACCTTCACTTGTTCGCCGACGACCTGTGTGAGGGGCGCATCGAAGATTGCCGAGTGGGGATTGCCGACTATGTCGGCAGAGACAAGTGGCGCCTCCGAATAGGCAAGGTAAGACGAGAGTTCGGGAGTCTGCGATGCGACGCGAAACGCTTCGTTGATCTCCACGACAGTCGCCGGTCGTGAGAGATGGGCAGTGAGGTCGGTGATAGAACCGACTGGCACGGGGACGCGCAGCGAGAGTCCGGTCAATTTTCCGTCCAGCTCTGGGATGATCCGCCCGATGGTGGCGGCGGCGCCGGAGGAAGTCGGGATCGTAGACAATGCCGCGGCGCGGGCGCGCCGGAGATCGCTGTGAGGAGCATCGTGGAGGCGCTGGTCGCTGGTGTAGGCGTGGATCGTCGTCATCAGTCCGGACTCGATGCCGAACGCCTCGTGCAGCACCTTAACCATCGGTGCGAGGCAGTTGGTCGTGCAGGATCCGTTCGAGAATACGTCCTCCGACATGTCGAGGACGTCGTCGTTTACTCCGAGTACAACTGCAGGGACATCACTGTCGGCGGGAGCCGAAATGATCACCTTTCGCGCTCCCGCTGTCAGGTGTTGGCGAGCGTTGACCGAGTCCGTGAATCGGCCGGTCGACTCTATGACGACATCGACGCGTTCGGCTCTCCAGGGGATGAGGGACGGCTCGCGCTCAGAGGTGACGCGAATGCGCTTTCCTGCAACGAGAATCGCGTCCCCGTCGACCTCGACGCCGTCCAGATGACCGGACACCGAGTCCCACTCCAGGAGCGAAGCGAGGGTTGCGGCGTCGGCGATGTCGTTGATCGCGACGATCTCGACATCCGCATCGCTGCGTAGCGCAGCCCGCAGGTAGCTGCGACCGATACGGCCGAAGCCGTTGATTCCGATACGAACGGACATTGATTTCTCTTTCTCGAGTTGGTCAGTGATCGGTGCGGAGAGCGGACTGGGCGGCGTCGAGCAGGGAAATGGCTCCACGAACCGCCGCATCCATCGGGCCCTGTTCACCCTGCGCGCGGGCAAGTACATAGCCGCCCTGCAGGACGGCTGCCAGCGTTCGCGCGAGATCCGCCGGGACGATGCTCGTCGGAAGTTCTCCTGCAGCAATCGCGGCAGTGATCGCCCGCTCCCAATGGTTCAGCATGGTGTCGAAGGCATTCGCAACGACTGCGATCAGTTCTGCATCCGTGACCACTTCCGGGTCCTGGGTCATCCGACCCACCCGGCACCCCCGAGTACCCGGCCGCGGCAATGAGAGGTAGCGCTTCATCTGTTCGAGGGGCGAGCCTTCTCCACCCAACGGAGATGACTCGCCCGTCATTTCTCGGGTAACTGCAGACAGCGCCTCTACCGCGAGTTCGTGCTTTCCACTGAAATGGTGATACATGCTGCCCTGGCCAACCCCGGCACGTGTCATCACGTCGCGTGGGCTCGTCGCTGCATAGCCGCGCTCCCACAACAGCTCTGCCATCGCACCCGTCAGCTGGTCCTTTGAGTTCACCAATCGACTGTAACAACTAGTATGTACAACCTCAACGTAGGTTCGACCAACAGGCCGGCCGGGCGATTGTGCGGTGATCGACCAGAGCATCGTTGCCGTTCTGGACGTAGCATCTGCAAGACTCCTGAAATGAAGCACGTCGGGCGCGAGGCAGCGGCACTGCTCAACGGGGCCGGGATCGAACTCAGCGAGGGCCTGACCGACGCAGAGTTCGATTCCGTCCACGAACGCTTTGGATTTCACTTCAACCCAGACCACCGCAGCCTTCTTGCCACTGCGTTACCACTTGGCGACCGTTGGCCGAACTGGCGTAGCGCCGACGACCTCGAGTTGGGTACTTGGCTAGATACAGTCACCGAAGGTTTCATTTGGGATGCACTGCATCAACAACCACCGTTCTGGCCGGCATCGTGGGGCAGAATGCCCGCCTCACCCGAGGACGTCACCACAATCGTGCGTCAACAGATCGGAGCGTGGCCGCGCCTTGTCCCGATCTTCGGACACCGCTTCACGCCCGCCGCACCCTCCCCCTCGGGATCGCCGGTGATCTCCGTGTGGCAGACCGACATCGTCTACTACGGGGCAAACCTCCTCGAATATCTCGCCAATGAGTTCCCCCTCGGACAGGGCCGAAAGACACTCTCTCCCATTAGCGTCCGCGTACCGTTCTGGTCCCGATTCATCGAGGCGGCCAACCGCGCGGAATCGATCTGACCGGCCAAAGGTCCTGTTCTGCCTGCCAATAGTTTCGCAGACGAATTTCGCGGGTATTGATCACTTGCGGCGGCGATTTCCAGAGCGAGGGGTCAGCCGCGCAAGGTCTGCCCCCGGCTGTCACTCGCCGGGTGGCGGGCCGCCAAAACCAGCGGGCCGCCGAAAACAATCTGTGCCAGGCGATGATTTCGATGCAAACGACACGACTCGACACCATCCTGATTCTGATCGTCGGGACGGCAATCGGACTGAGCGTCTGGCTGGCCACGCAGGAACCATTCGTGTCGATCGGACTCGGAATCGCAACGGTGGTGATCTGCTGGATCTCTTGCTCGATGATCCACGGCTTCCCACACCGATCGACGAAGGACATGCGTCCGCGCGAGAACCAGGATCGCGAGTCACCGAAACGGCGCTGACGCCGTGTAGGGATGAGGCCAACCGTGGAGGCCCGGACACAGCGAAGTGAGTGGTTCACCTGTCGCAGGTGAACCACTCACTTCGGTCAGAGGATCACACCTCGTCAGGTCGCCAGGTCGCGACGGCCCAGATCACGGCGACGTCGAGGGCGATGATCACGATCGACCACAGCGGGTAGTACGGCATCCACAGGAAATTCGCCACGATCGAGAGCGCCGCGATCACGAAGGCCATGCCGCGGGCCCACGTCATGCCGACGAACAATCCCAGCGACACCGCGATGCCGATGATTCCGAGCACGATGTGGATCCAACCCCATGTCGTGACATCGAATTCGAAGGTGTAGTTGACTCCGACGATCAGCAGGTCGTTGTCTGCGAGAGCCGCGATGCCCTGGAGCAACGCGACGATTCCCGCGACGAAGAGCAGGCAGGCTGCCGCCACCGTGGTCCCGATGGCAAAGCCTTGTCGGACAGGATGGTTCGCATGAGATTGGTGCGGAGCAGTCATGACGTCCCCTTCTTCGGCGAAATAGCGTGAGAACAGTATTCAAAGGTTCACGCCGACGGACATCACCCAGCAAGGATGAACAGCCGTCCAGCACTGCAATCAAAATTCATGGGAACATATGTTCGATTTCGGTGTACGGTGGAGCCTATGACCGCCACGATGCAACCGTCTCTGTTCGACAACGGTGACCTCGGCGTTTCTTTGGCCGATCTCGACGGCACGGTGCAGCGACGTATTCTCACCGCCGGCGCATGGGTCGACCATCGCCCGGCCTGGCTGACCGGATCGGAGGCCGTGTTCGACAATCTGGAGGCTACGGTGCCGTGGCGTTCCGAACGGCGTCAGATGTACGACCGCGTTGTCGACGTCCCTCGTCTGGTGTGTTTCTACGCAGAGAATCAACCACTGCCGGACGCGCTTCTCACCGAAGCCAAAGACGCGCTGAGCAGTCACTACTTCGACGAACTCGGTGAACCATTCGCCACGTCGGGTCTGTGTTTCTATCGCGACGGTTCCGACAGCGTTGCCTGGCACGGGGACGACACGGGACGAAGTCGCACCGAGGACACGATGGTGGCCATCCTGTCTCTCGGTGCGGCTCGCCCGCTCCTATTGCGCCCTCGTGGGGGCGGCGAATCCATCCGCTTCAATCTCGGACACGGAGATCTACTCGTCATGGGCGGATCCTGCCAACGCACGTGGGAACACTGTGTCCCGAAGAGTGCGCGGGCCCTCGGGCCGAGAATCAGCGTTCAATTCCGCACTCGCGGAGTTAGATAGCGTCGCGGAGTTCGTCTCGCAGCGCCTTCCGATTGAGCTTGCCGACGGCCGTCTTCGGTATGGATTCTGCGAAAACAACCCGACGCGGTTTCTTGTACGACGCCAGTCGTTCGCCGACGTGCGCGACCAATGATGCTTGCAGTGCGTCGTTTTCGACGGTCCCGTCCTCGAGTACCACCACAGCCGTGACCGCCTCCACCCACTTGGCGTCGGCGGTACCCACCACGGCGACCTCACGGACAGACGGATGCGTCAGGAGTGCATCCTCGACTTCACGGGGGTAGACGTTGTATCCGCCGCTGATGATCATGTCCGAAGCTCGGTCCTTCAAGAACAAGAATCCTTCGGCGTCGAACTGACCGATGTCACGGGTGTGAACCCAGCCGTCTTCGGTGAAGGTGTCCGCATTCAGTTCCGGTGCATTGAAGTATCCGGCGATCGCCGATGGCGAGCGGATCACGATTTCACCCGGTTCTCCCTGGGGCACTTCGTTTCCCTCGCCGTCGAGCAGCCTGATCTCGACGTCGATGGCGGGCTGACCACAGGACAGCAGGCGATCTTCCGTGTGATCTTCGGGCCGTAGGACTGCAATACACAGCGGCGCCTCGGTCTGCCCGTAGTACTGGAGAAAACGGTGTTGCCCCCACGCCTGCATTGCACGTTCGATGGTGGCCAGCGGCATCGGCGACGCACCGTAGATCACGGATTTCAGACTCGAGATGTCTGCGCTCGCAAAATCAGGGCGTTCGAGGAGCATCTGAATCATCGTCGGCACCAGATTGATTGCCGTAGCCCGATGCTCGGTTATCGAGTCCAAGAAGGTCGACGGGTCGAATCCGGGAAGGATGACGGTCTTGCCGCCACGCAGCCAGAACGGAAGCACGAAGACACCGCTGGCATGAATCAGTGATGCCGCGTGCAGCATCGTGTCGTCCTGAGTCGCCGGAAGCAGATTGAGCAGAACATTGCGGCAGATGCCGGCGTAGCTGCGCTGAGTGTGCTGCGCGGCCTTCAATGTTCCCGTGGTCCCGGAGGTGAACAGCATCAGGATCACATCGTCGGGAGCTAACTCGACGTCCGGTGTGTCCGAAGGCATGCTCTGTGCTTGGTCGAGCAGCGAACGCTGCCGCGCCGAACCTGTTTCCAGCCCGATGAACGTACGTTCGGGGAACCTGGCGGACAGTTCAGCGGCGCGGTCGGCGAGGTCACTACCGAAGACGACGTGCGAGGTGTCGGTGTCCTCGAGCATTCTCGCGTGCTCGTCGAGCGAGAGACGCGAGTTGAGCGGAACCCTGTTGATGCCGGCTTTGACACAGGCAAAATCGACGGGGACGCTGGCAAGAGAGTTGTTGACCAGCAATGCAACCCGTGCACCACGCCCGATACCGAGGGCGATGAATGTGTGCGCCAATCGGCTGCTGAGTTCGTCCACTTCCGTGAACGTCATCGATCGATCGCCGAAAACGACGGCTGTTCGCGATCCGTGCTGTCGCGCACCACGGGCGATCAGGTCTCTGGTTATGGGCATCATGGTTCAGTTTCCTCGTTCGAATTCGGGTTGTTCTCGAACCGGCCGTGCCGGCCGGCGCCCGCGGCGAACGCAGCAGCGCCGCGCACACCTTCAGCGATGACAATGGGATTTCCCGCGACGCCCTCGGCCCGCAGTGCTTCGGCAAGTGGTAGATCAAAAGATCGGTAGGCCGACGCGCGATCCGCGAGCATGCAGAGTTGAGGGAAAGCGGCCAACTGGTGCGCAAGCTCCTTGGCTGCCTGGAGTGACTGCCCCACTGGAACAACACGATTGGCCAGTCCGAAGGCCAGCGCCTCCGGAGCGTCGACCGGGCGACCGGTCAAGATCATGTCGAGCGCTCGCCCCTGCCCGACGATTCGCGGCAGTCGCACGGTCCCACCATCGATGAGAGGAACTCCCCAGCGCCGGCAGAAGACTCCGAACACGGAATCCTCCTCGCAGATCCTCAGGTCCGCGAGCAATGAAAGCTCGAGCCCTCCTGCAACCGCGTATCCGCTGACGGCGGCGATCAATGGCTTGGACAACACCAACCGACTCGGCCCCATCGGGCCGGTGCCGCCGCCTTCCGGATGCAACTCGTGCACGCGGGCGGGGTCGGAGACTGCGGTCAAATCCGCACCGGCACAAAATGTGCCGCCCGCGCCCCACAGAATCGCCACCTTCTGACTCTCGTCCGATTCGAACTCCAGGAAGGCATCACGCAACTGCGCCGCCATCGGCCCGTCCACCGCATTCTTGCGATCAGGGCGATTCATCACGATGACGGTGACGCCACCGTCACGCTCCACATAGACATCGCCACCTGGTCGATCGGAGTCGGTCACGATATTTCCTCACTGCTCGCGGATAAGGTTTCCCGGTACCCACCATGCCACTTGTAACAGAATTTGTCAGGAGTTGTTCAAAAGTTGTTACAAACTGATCGAGGAATGTCCGCAACCCGAGTTGTGCTGGACCTCGCAACGGCGAGTCCGGACACCGAGTTCAGCACTGCAGTGCTGACCCGGGCCGGCGAGATCGTCGGTGTCAGCGCATCGAGCGTTCGCGTGGCAACGGGCCGCCTGTGCCGCGAGAACAAACTGCGTCGCACCGCTCGTGGAACGTACGTCCTCAACCCGGACGGCATCCCCACCTACAGCGAGGTCGAGGGGTGGCGAACTCGTACCGATCGCATACGCCCCTGGGACGGCACGTGGATAGCCGTCGAGCACTCAGCGCTCAAACGAAGCGACCGCACTGCCGCCCGAAGACACGATCAGGCGCTGCGCCTGGCGGGCTACGAGGAGTGGAAGCCCACACTCGCCGTCCGCCCGAACAATCTGCTCGGCGGCACGGACAGCGCCCGCCGCACTCTCCGCCGACTCGGCGCCGCCCCCGAATCGGCTGTCATGGAAATCGCTCACCTTGCCCCCGAGGATGATTCGACAATCCGCACACTCTGGAACTCGGAAGCACTGTTGGTCGACATCGCCGAGGCCCGTGAAGCACTCACACAGGCGCAAACACGCCTGGCGACAATCAGTCGCGAGGAGGCTGCCCGTGAATCACTTGCCTTGGGCAGCGCGGTGATCGCGGTCATCGTGCGCAATCCGCTCCTTCCGGAAGAACTCGAACCGACGCAGCCACTACGTGAACTGATCTCGCACATGCTCGAGTACCAGGACGCATCTCGCGAACTGTGGCAGTCACTGCTCCAGTTCTGATCGACTTCTTCCAGAAGGTAATTCAGTACGTTGCGCGGCCACCGCTGGCGTCGTACACAGCACCCGTCGAGTAACTCACCGCCGACGACGACAGCCAGGAGATCAATTCGGCGATCTCGTCGGCCCGCCCCATCCGCGCCATCGGCGTCAAAGACTGCGAGCGGGCGAGGATGGCCGGATCGGTGCCGGCATTCATAGGACTTTCCACGGCCGCGGGAGCAATCGCGTTGACCAGCACACCGGCGGTGGCGACCTCTTTGCCGAGCGACTTCGTCAGCGCGACGACTGCCGCTTTGGACGCGGAATATGCACTCTGATTCGGGTTTCCGTCCTTGGCAGCAATACTCGCGAGATTGACGACCCGCCCCCACCCGGACGCAACCATCCCCGGCACGAACGCCCGGCACATCAGGAATGTCCCTTCGACGTTGATGCGGAACGTACGCCGCCAAGCCGCGAGGTCGACGTCGACGAGTGGCGCTGATGGTCCTACGATTCCCGCACTGTTGATCAAGATGTCGACTCTGCCGAGTCTGGTTCGAAGCGCATCGACTGCTGTCGGATCACTCACGTCGAGTTGTTCGTCCGCACCCTCGGCAAGATCTGCCGTTACCACCCGAACTCCCCTCTCCGTCAACAGCTTTGCACTGGCGGCGCCGATTCCGCTCGCACCGCCGGTAACGAGCGCGGTGACACCCTCTGGGTAACCCTGCATCGCATTCACTCCTGAGTTTCTGTGCGCTACGCACTCAATTTATGTTGCAAACAGGCATAATTGCCATCACACTGTGTAGAAATTCTGAATATATGGCGTTTGTTGTCAACGTCAAATACCTGGAGGCCTTGGCGATGGAAACCCGCTGGTTGCACGCGTTTGTCGCGGTTGCGGAAGAACTTCACTTCGGGCGGGCCGCATCACGGCTCCAGATGGCCCAGTCGCCACTCAGCCAGATGATCCGAAAGCTCGAAAAGGACATCGGCGTCAAGTTGTTCGAACGAAGCACTCGCAGCGTCGCACTCACGTCCGGCGGACATGCCTTTCTCCCCCACGCCTATCGCGTCATCGAGAACATGGAGACGGCACGACACGCTACGCGTGCGTCGTCGGGAGGCGTCTACGGACGAGTCACGATCGGGTTCACCGGAGTGCTCAACTATCAAGCACTTCCGCCGCTCACCCGCGCGTTGCGTCAGCGCTATCCGGAAGTCGAACTGACACTCCTCGGCCGGATCATGACGCGCGACGCGGTCATTCAACTCGAGAGCGGCGCCCTCGACCTCGCCTTCGTCGGACTACCGGTGGAATCCGCATCACTGTCTACCCGGCTGATCCGACGGGAGGCGTTCGGCGCCGTACTTCCGATCGACCATCCCCTTGCCGAGAGGGACGCGATCGATCTCCGCGAATTGGCCGACGACGGATTCGTGACCACCCCGCTCTCAGCCGGCTCCGCCCTCCAGGAAACCGCGATGCGCGCCTGCATGAACGCAGACTTCAGGCCTCGCGTGGTTCAGGAAATCACCGATCCGTACATGATCCTCATGCTCGTTGCCGCCGGCGTCGGTGTAGCGCTGATGACGTCCGGCATGGCTGCTATCACCCCACCTGGCAGTGTGTTCGTCCCACTCACCGGCGAGCCGACGTTCATGAATCACGGAATTGCCTGGTCACCCCGGCATATGACCGATGCACTCGCCGTCGCACTGGAGACGTCCGAGGAGATTCTGCCGACGCCGGAGATTGAGACCAAAAACGTCATTATCTGAGACTCATTTAGTGTTGGACGCGCCATAGTCCTTCGTGGCACTGTCGTCTCAGCCGCCGAAAGGTGAGGGACGTCACCGATGCGTGGTGCATCACCAAACGTGCCGCCACGGCCGGCCCATCGGGACGAAAGGACTTCACATGGCACCACCGATCACCTCCACCGGTTCCACGCACTCCACTGCGGAGCACCCGAATTCGAATGCGCGCCGCGCCGCCGTTTCGGGCTTCCTCGGCAGTACCCTCGAGTACTACGACTTCTTCATCTACGGCTCCGCAGCCGCGCTCGTGTTCCCCAAGATCTTCTTTCCTGGCGGCGGCTCGACGGCAACGCTGCTCTCGATCAGCACCCTGGGCGTGGCCTACGTCGCCCGCCCACTCGGCGCAGTGCTGTGGGGACACCTCGGCGATCGGTACGGACGCAAGAACGCGCTTCTCGCCTGCCTGCTCCTCATGGGTGTTGCGACGGTCATCGTCGGTTGCCTGCCGACCTACGACCAGATCGGCATCGCCGCGCCGATCATTCTCGTCTTGCTTCGCCTTCTGCAAGGGCTCTCTGCCGGCGGTGAATCACCCGGCTCTTCGGCACTGACGCTCGAACACGCACCGGATCACCGTCGTTCGTTCTTCACCTCGTTCACCATGAGCGGGATCATGTTCGGCATCGTCGTCTCCAGCCTGGTATTCATCCCAGTGGCGAGCCTGCCCGACGAAGACCTCTACTCGTGGGGTTGGCGAGTTCCCTTCTGGCTCAGCATCATCGTGACCGTCGTCGCGCTGTGGCTACGTCGCGCCCTGGATGAGCCCGAGGTATTCGAGGAACTCAAGGAACAGGACGAGACGGCCGGAATTCCCGTCGTCGAGATGTTCCGCTCGCACTGGCGCACCGTGATCCGTATCAGCATGAGCTCGACCTTCGCGATGATCAACACCATCGTCAACGTCTTCGCCCTGGCGTACGCCGTCGAATCCGGCTTCGAGCGCTCCACGATGCTGTGGGCCATCGCGACCGCCAATTTTGTTGCCGTACTGACTCAGCCGCTGTTCGGCATTCTCTCGGATCGCTACGGACGCAAGCCCATCTTCGTCGTCGGCGCCATCGGAGCCGGCTTGATGATCTTCGTGTTCTTCCATTCGATCGGAACCCAAAGCGTCCCCATGGTCTTCGCTTCGGGAATCGTCATGATCGGAATCTTCTACGCGATGCCCAACGGCACGTACCCGGCATACTTCCCGGAGCAGTTCCCCGCGAAGGTCCGATACACCGGAATGGCCGTCAGCCTCATGCTCGGACTCCTTGTCGCCGGCTTCACACCGGCTATCGCCCAGGCGATCTCGGCCGGAGACAAGAGCAACTGGACACCGGTTGCATGGATGTGCCTGGGCTTCGCCGTCATCTCCGCCATCGCGGCAATGACCGGACCGGAAACGTACCGCACGCCCACAGCAGAACTGGGCCAACCGAAGCCGAGCCTGCCGATCAAGCAGGACTCAGAGCTCACCAGCAACAACGCTTGACCGGACCGGCCCCTCGCGCTGAATTGCCGCGAGGGGCCGTCCCCACTTATGCAGGAGAATGTCATGACTACCGAATACACACGTCACCGTATCGGCCTTGTCGGGTCGGGTATCGCCACCTCACTCTCGCCCGCGTTGCACGCACACGAAGCAGCAGCACTCGGACTCGACGATTACAGCTACGAACTGATCGATCTCGAGAACCTGAACATCTCGGTCGAGAAAACCGGTGAGGTGGTGCGTGGCGCCGTCGCGGGCGATTTCACCGGACTGAACATCACCCACCCGTGCAAGCAGGTTGTCGTGGACGCGCTCGACGAGCTGTCCGGCAACGCGCGGTTGCTCGGTGCCGTCAACACGGTGGTGGTCGACAACGGCCGTTTGATCGGCCACAACACAGACCACAGCGGATTCCTCACAGCACTGCAGCGCGGTTTGCCCGACGCCGCCTTGGACCGAGTGGTGCTTGCCGGGGCAGGAGGGGCGGGTTCCGCTGTGGCATACGCACTCGCCGCCGCCGGTACCACGGATCTTCGCATCGCAGATATTGATCCCGATCGCGCTGTCGATGTGTGTTCTCGCGTCACCTCGGCCTTCCCTGGCACGCGCACAACGGCTTTGGCGATCGATGAGATCGCCGTCAACCTGACGACGTGCGACGGCGTCGTCAACGCATCTCCGATCGGCATGGTGGGTCACCCCGGAACTCCCTTCGACCCTGCGGCGTTGCATTCCGGATTGTGGTTCGCTGACATCGTTTATCGACCGATGCGCACCGAATTGCTCGACGCTGCAGCTGCTCTCGGATGCGCGGTTCTCGACGGTGGGCAGATGCTGGTGGCTCAAGCCTCTGACACCTTCACACTCCTGACCGGTGTCGAAGCCGATACGGATCGCATGCGCAGCCATCTGAGCGAGCTGCTCTCCGAGACGGCATGCGCATGAGCACAACCGAACACCTACTTTCTCGCGAAGTACCAGGAGCACTGATGAAGGTGACTGCGCCTTTCGCCGAACCTCTCGACATGGGCAGCGTCCGCCTCCGGAACCGGTTCGTGTCCGCCCCGATGGAACGCAACTACTGCGAAGTCGACGGCACCATGACGGACGAGTACATCGCGTACCTCGCCCGCCGCGCCGAAGGTGGTGCTGCACTGATCTTCACCGAAGCCAGCTACGTGCGTGCCGACGGCAAGGGACGCATCCGGCAGATGGGCGTCGACGTCGACGAACGGATTCCCGGCATCAAGAAGATGGCCGACGCGATCCACGCACACGGCGCCCTCGTCGGAGTCGAACTCAACCACGGTGGACGTACGGCGCAAGGTTCTGTCAGCGGGTTTGTTCCCGTTGCCCCGACACCGATTCCGTGTTTGGTTGTCGGCGGCGAGATGCCAGAACAACTCGACGCCGACGACATCGAGCACATCATCGACTGTTTCGGTGAAGCCGCAGCGCGCTGCCAGCAGGCGGGCGTCGACGTCATCTCCCTGCACGGTGGCCACGGGTATCTGATCCACCAGTTCCTCTCCCCTGCTTACAATCACCGCGACGACGAATGGGCCGACCCCACCTTGTTCGTCAACAAGGTCATCGCCTCCGTCCACGAGCATGCTCCGGGAATCACTCTGGGACTTCGATTCTCAGCCTTCGAAGGCATTGACGGCGGACTCGACGCCGAGACGACCCGCGTGCGCATCGACGCCATCGATACCGACCGACTCGATTTCCTCGACGTCTCGGCCGGCAACTACGAAGCGGGACAGTGGATCATCCAGCCCGGTGAATGGTCCCGTGGACTCCTCGCGCCGTACTCCGAGCAGTACCAGCGCGACTTCGACATCCCGGTTGGTGTGGCCGGACGCATCACGTCGCCGGAGATCGCCGCGCAGATCATCGAATCCGGGCAGGCGAACTTCGTCAGCATGGCCCGTACGTTGCACGCCGATCCGGACTTCCCGAATCGCGCTGTCGACGGTGGCCGGTACCGCCCGTGCATCGCCTGCAACTACTGCATCGACAGCCTGGCTGCCGGTCCCATTCCCTGCTCCGTCAACCCGTGGGTCGGACGTGAACTGGATCAGCCTACAAAGCCGGCTGATGCCACCGTGCGGGTCGCCGTCATCGGTGCCGGTCCGTCCGGAATGGCCACTGCCCGCGACCTGGCACTTGCCGGTCACCGCGTCGACCTGTACGACGAACGCCCCAGTCTCGGTGGCGACTTCGCTCTGGCATCGAAGCTGCACGAATATCCCGAATACGGGCGGATCGTGGACTGGTACCTCGCGGAACTGGCCGAACTCGGGGTGCAGTGCCACACTTCGACCAGAGCTTACGCAGCATTGCTCGCAAACAGTGACTTCGACGCGATCGTCCTTGCTGCCGGTGGGCACGGTCCCGTGACTGACCTCCCCGGAGCAGCAACCCGTACCGTCCGTGATGTCCGCGAGTTCCTCGCCTCCGGAGATCCGGCCCCCGAAGCAATCACCATTTTCGGCGCCGACCGCGAGGCTGCCGCTGTTGCCGACGATCTGCTCCAGAAGGGCACCCAGGTCGTCATGATCGGGCCGCAGGAAACCATCGCGCACGACGTCGGCCGACGCGGCAAGATCGTACTGCTGCCGCGCCTGGCCTCAAGTGAGAACCTCACGACCTACCTGAGCTCGATCGTCACCAAAGTCGACGCCGATCGGGTCACGATCTCGACAGGCGGTGTACTGAGCGAAGTCGACGCCCCCGGCGAGCTGCTGATCTCACAGGGCGTCGAGCCGCGCTCGGAGCTTTTGACCGAACTACGTTCACTGGCACCACGACTCGGGGTCCATGCCGTCGGCGACGCGAGCGGTGACGGCGGATCCATCCATGCCGCACTCGTGACCGCAGCCGACGTTGCCGTCGCCATCACCGCCGCCGCTGCGGCCCGTCAGGAGGTTCACGCATGAGCGCACACACAGCCGCACCGGTGGCAACTGCGTTGCCACCCATCGGACTCGGAACCTGGCCACTGGTCGGTGCCGACGCCACGAAGTCGGTACTCTCCGGAATCGAGGCCGGGTACCGCCTCATCGACACCGCCGCGATCTACGGCAACGAGGACGCCGTCGGCGTAGCGTTGGCGGAGTCTGCTCTGCCGCGAGAAGAACTGTTTGTCACCACCAAACTTCGTGGAAACGACCAGGTTTCCGGTGACATCCGCGGAGCGCTCGAGCAGAGCCTGGAACGACTGGGACTGGATCAACTCGATCTGTTCCTGATCCACTGGCCGCTCCCGCGAATCGATCGTTACGTTGCGTCGTTCGAGGCGATGCTGGCCTGCCGCGACGCCGGACTGGTTCGGTACGTGGGTGTGTCGAACTTCCTGGAGCACCACCTGCGCCGCGTCGTCGCCGAAACCGGCGAGGCACCGGCAGTCAACCAGATTCAGATGGACCCGTCGCTCGCGCGAATTCCGGTGCGCCGCGCCAACGACGAACTCGGAATCTTCACGCAGTCGTGGAGCCCGCTCGGCCGCGGCGATGTGCTCGACAACGCCGTGGTCGGGGAGATCGCCGGCCGAATCGGTTGCACCCCAGCTCAAGTGGTCCTCGCTTGGCACGTCGCGCAGGGTGTGGTTCCGGTCGCGCGATCAGCGAACCCGACGCGTCAGGCCGAGAACCTGGCAGCACTCGACGTGACCCTCTCCGGCGAAGACATCGAAGTACTGAACAGTCTCGACCGCGGCGAGTCTGCGGCGCGGGACGTCGAAGCAGAGGAACATTTCTGATGACGTTGAAAGTCGGAATCGTCGGCTGCGGCAAGATCGCCGGCAACCATGCCCGAGCCCTACAACAAGTCCCCGGCGTCGAGGTGATCGGCTGCTGCGATCCCGATCTCGGACGCGCCCAGGAGTTCGCGGCAGCGCACGGCATTCCCGCAGCCGTGAGTTCAGTGGAGCAACTTCTCGCCCTCGGACTCGACGCCTGCACCGTTTGCACGCCGCACCCGGTACATGAAGAGGTAGTCGTGGCCGCTGCCGAAGCGGGTGTACATGTGTTGTGCGAGAAGCCCATCGCGGTCGATGTTGCTGCCGCCGACCGCATGATCGAGGCCGCCGACCGCGCCGGTATCACCTTCGGCGTCCTCTTCCAACGCCGCTTCTGGCCGGCCGCGCGTCGTATCCGGGACGCCATCGACGACGGCCGGATCGGACTGCCCACGCTAGGCGAGGCGTCGGTGATCCTGCACCGCCCGTCGAGTTACTACTCGGCCGACGCGTGGCGCGGACGCTGGGACACCGACGGCGGTGGCGTGCTCATGACGCAGGCGGTGCACCAGATCGACATGCTGGCCTGGTTCATGGGCGAGGCCGTCTCGGTCAGCGGCTTCATCCGCACCCACACCCACGGTGAGCACATCGAGACCGAGGACAGTGCGTCAGCTGTAATTTCCTTTGCTTCGGGCGGCACCGCCACCGTCACCGCGACTACCGGTGCCAATCACAATCTGGGCAACCGCGTGACAGTGATCGGGCGCACCGGCGCCATCGCCAGCGTCCTCGAATTTCCTGAAGGGCACGAGGGTGTCAACGAAATCTGGACCGTGCCGGGCGAAGTCGAGTTCCAGTCGCCGTATTCCGCCGACATAGACGCCAATCTCGATGTGGGAGCAGTCAATGCGGCACTCACCGACTTCCACACCTTGCAGGTTCAGGACTTCGCCGACGCCGTCCTGACCGGGCGCGAACCCGCCGTCACCGGCCGGGACGCCCGCGCATCACTTGCCATCATCGCCGCAATCTACGAATCGTCACGAACCGGGAAGGTTGTCGAGCTGACATCGACACCGACCCTCGCAGCAACTGCCAAGGAGCAGAAATGAGTAGCAGTACCCCCCTCACCTACGACGTGGTTGTCGTGGGCTCCGGCGCAGGCGGGCTTTCCACAGCAATTGCCGCAGCACATGGCGGCGCGTCGGTACTCGTTGTCGAGAAGGCCGACACCTGCGGCGGCGCAACGGCCTGGTCAGGCGGGTGGATGTGGACCCCGCGCAACATGTTTGCCATCGCCGACGGGGTTGTCGAAGATCGTTCGGCGCCGCGGGCATATCTGGAGAACCGACTCGGAGACAACTTCGACGCCGCCAAAGTGGATGCTCTTCTCGACGGCGCACCGGAGATGGTCGAGTTCTTCGAACGCAAGACTGCGCTGAAGTTTGTTCCCGGAGCCAAGATCGCCGACATTCACGGCGACACACCGGGAGCCGCCACGGGTCATCGTTCCGTCGGACCGAAACCGGTGAGCTTGCGAAAGCTCGGCCCCGACGTCGCGGCGCTGCTACGTCGACAGTTGTACGAGACGTCATTCCTCGGCATGGGCATCATGGCCGGCCCCGACCTGCAGGCATTCCTGCATTCGACTCGATCGCCGAAAGCATTTGTGCACTGTGGTGTTCGCGTGACAAAGCACATGTTCGATCTCGCCACCAAGCGTCGTGGCCAGCAACTCGTCAACGGCACTGCGCTTGTCGGCATGATGCTTCGCTCAGCGCTCGATCTCGGCGTCGAGATTCGGGTGAAAACGTCGGCAACATCGCTGCAGACTGACGATGACGGTCGCGTTGTCGGTGTCCGCCTCGAAGGTCCGGATGGTGCGTACTCGGTAACTGCCACGCGCGGCGTCGTACTGGCCACCGGCGGCTTCGCCCAGGACATCGACCGCCGACGTGAACTGTTCCCCCGTACCCCCACCGGAAACGAGCACTGGTCACTCACTCCGAAGACAACCACCGGCGACGGCATCACCCTCGGCGAATCCGTGGGTGGTCGCCTCGACCGCACTCTTGCCTCCCCCGTCGCGTACTGCCCCGTCTCCATCGTTCGCTACCGCAACGGCAAGGAAGGGGTGTTCCCGCACATCCTCGACCGCGGAAAGCCCGGTGTCATCGGAGTTCTCGCGAACGGCAAGCGTTTTGTCAACGAGGCACTCGGCTACCACGACTACACACTCGCGATGGTCGAGCAGGTTCCTGAGGGCGAAGAAGTGTGCTCGTGGTTGATCGCCGATCAGCAGTATGTGCGCTATCTCCCGCTGGGCATGGCCAAGCCCCTGCCGATACCGATCCAGCCGTACCTGCGCTCGGGATACCTGACACGTGGTCGCACCGTTCGCGAACTGGCAGAGAAGATCGGCGTTGATCCGACGCAGTTGGAAAAGACAATCGAGGCATTCAATGTCGGGGCCGTGGCCGGTGAAGACCCCGAGTTCGGTCGCGGCACAACACCGTTCAACCGGGGATCCGGCGATACCGCCAACCCCTGGCCGAACCCGTCGCTCGCGCCCTTACAGAAGGGTCCGTACTACGCGCTGAAGGTGGTGCCGGGCAGTTTCGGTACCTTCGCCGGGCTTGTTACCGACTCGTCGTCGCAGGTTCTCGATGACAACGACCGCCCCATCGAGGGATTGCTCGCCGTCGGCGTCGATCAGGCCAGCGTGATGGGCGGGCACTACCCGTCCGGCGGCATCAACCTCGGCCCGGCTATGACGTTCGGTTACCTGGCAGGTCGGGAACTGGCCGGAGCCAAGACAGTTGGAGCGCACGCATGACACTCTCACTCGGGCTTGCAGCCCTCACGGTGCTGGACACTGCTCCGATGCAGCACGTCGACTTGGCCGAAAAGCACGGCTTCGACACCATCGGCATCCGCCTGATGCCTGCGGCACCAGGTACGACGGCCTACCCGCTGCACGAGGACAAGCAGTCGTTGGACGAACTGGTGCGTCGACTGGATGATTCACCCGTTGAGGTATTCGACCTCGAAATCATCCGCCTTGCAGCCGACTTCGACCCCACCGACTACGTTCCGCTTCTCGAAGCGGGTGCACAGCTCGGAGCCAAAGCCGTTCTGGTGGGCGGCGACGACCGCGACCGCGCTCGGCTCACGAACTCCTATGCCCGCCTCGCTGAACTGTGCGCGAACTACGGCATCGTCGCCTCGCTCGAATTCATGCCGTGGACTGCGGTGCCCGATGCGCGTGCGGCCATCGAGATCGTCTCGGCGGCAGACGGTCCGGCTCGTAGTGTCCTGGTCGACGCACTCCACACCGACCGCTCGGCGACCACGCTGGAGGATCTTGCGTCCATCCCGCGCGAGTGGCTTCACTACGCCCAGATGTGCGACGGTTCGACCCCCGCTCCTACGGATGACGCAGAACTGATCCGTCACGCCCGCGAAGAGCGTCTGGTGCCCGGCACCGGCGGCATCGCCCTGGCCGACATCTGGTCGACATTGCCTGCCGGACTGCCGGTCAGCATCGAATTGCCCAACGAGCCGCTGCGCCGCGCCGTCGGCACGGACGCCTGGCTGAAGCGCCTGGTCGAGGCCACGCGAGCAGTGTTGGCCTAGCGGCCCTGTGCGCGTTTAGCGAGTCCAGGCACTCCCTAAACGCGCACGGGGGCGTCAGCCCCTCCGAGCCGCAACGGCCTGCGCCAGACGGTCCAACTGCGCTGCGGTGGTGGACCAGTCGATGCACGCGTCGGTGATCGACTGACCGTAGGTGAGCTCGTCCGCCTTACCCAAGGTCAGGTCCTGACGGCCGGCCTCGATGAAACTCTCCAACATGATGCCGGCGATTCCCTGCTCACCCTCGGTCAGACGTCGGGCAATGTCGTCCAGCACGATGACCTGACGCTCGTGGTCCTTGCTGCTGTTACCGTGACTCGCGTCGATGACCACGCGCTCGGGCAGGTTCGACTTACGCAGGCGAGCAAGGGTATCCGCGACGGTCTCGGCATCGTAGTTCGGTCCGTCGCTGCCGCCACGAAGAATGACATGGCAGTCCGGGTTGCCCGCGGTCCGAATCAAGGCAGCCTGGCCGTCGAGATCCGTTCCGGGGAACACATGGCTCGCCGCCGCGGCGCGGGTACCGTCGACGGCTACCTGCACATCACCTTCGGTGGAATTCTTGATGCCGACGGGCATGGACAGCGCGCTGCACAGCTGACGGTGAACCTGACTGGCGGCGGTCCGGGCGCCGATCGCACCGTAGCTGACCAGGTCGGCGATGTACTGCGGCATGATCGGATCAAGGAACTCGCAGCCGACAGGCAGGCCCAGACTCGACACGTCGAGAAGCAACTTGCGGCCGATACCGAGCCCGGTGTTGATGTCGAACGTGCCGTCGAGGTGGGGGTCGTTGAGCAGGCCCTTCCACCCGAGAGTGGTGCGCGGCTTTTCGAAGTAGACGCGCATGACGATGTGCAGATCGTCCCGCAGTTCTTCGGCCTTGGCGGCCAACCGGCGGGCGTAGTCCATCGCCGCTTCCGGATCGTGCACGGAGCACGGACCGACAACGACGATCAAACGATCGTCGTCACCGTTGAGGATGTTGATCGTGTCGGCCCGACCGGTGCGCACGGTTGCGGCCGCGACCTCGTCCGGAGCGTGCTGAGCACGAACAGTCGCCGGTGACACGAGCGGACTGATACTCACAGTGCGCTGATCGTCGAGGCTGTCCGAAGCTGCGGTGGTGTCGATGGTGACAGTCATGGGGTTTTCGGTTTCCTGTTCTCAGGCCGACCCCAGAGATGAAGAGAAACTCCAGCGAGCCGGTCTGTAGTCCGGCTCTTGGGTGGAGGTTGTCAGCGCGTGGTTACGCCGGCAGGCCCACCCGGGGCCGGCCTGCTAAACCAGAAATAGACGCGCTGCATGACGGCCACGATACCTCGAGTTCGGATCAGATGGGCGCGCCCGTCCACAACAAGCCGAATCCGAGGGGCGAGTCCCGTGGCACGAGTCCGTGAAGAATGGCCAAATCCGCTGAGCGGTTGGCGCTTTCGAGTAAGGCTCCGGCTGCGAAGTTCGAATACGTTGGTTAGGCACCTGCCAATGCCCGGAACATCAGATGGAGCTGCGCCTTCTCATGCCTGTGATCGAATCGACCAAAACCTTCCACCCGACGGTGTCCCCTTCTGCGACCGAAACCCCCTTGCAGTCGACAAAAGATGTGGACGACGAATTCACCCGTCTGATCGATTCCTTGACACGACGCGGGTTCCTGACCAGTGCGGCGGCGCTCGGTGCACTGGGCGCGCTGTCTGCATGTTCGAGCGAATCCAGCGGCACCGAAGCCTCGGACGAGTGGGTCGAAATCGTCGTCGCAGACCAGACCTACCGCCTCCCGCGGGACCCCAAGCGTGTCGTGGTGCTCGAAGCCCGAGGCGCCCTCGATTTTGCACTACTGGCCGAGTACCCGATCGTCGCGACCAATTGGGATCCGAAGTCTCAACTCATGCAGAAGGTACCCGCCGGCGCAGCTCGCCTCGGTGGGACGAACAACGAACCGAACGCCGAATCGATCCTGAGCTACGACCCCGATCTGTTGGTTGTCGGGAAAGGCTGGTGGGATTACTACCAGGACAGGGGCCTGCTCGGCACTGACATCGCCCCGGTGCTCGTCGTTGACGAGGGCACGACGGGCTCGTCCTGGAAACAGGCCATGACCGCGCAGCTCACGGCGCTCGATCGCCGCGAAGTCGCCGAACGCGTCATCGCCCGATACAACGCCGAACTTGCTCAAGCGCGGGCCAAGATCGGTGGTCTCCTCGAAGGCAAGTCGATTGCGATCGCCGGTGCAGACAGCGGTCAGATCTGGCTGCAGAACAACACGTTCGCCGTGTCGGTTGCACAGGACCTCGGCCTGAACGTCTTGACTGACGCCGCCCATGCCGCACCCGATCGGAAGGATTCGACTTTCTACAGCCTCGAGGAGCTCGCGATCTTCGACCAGGCCGACTTCGTACTGCTACAGAACCCCGACGCCGTCGAAGCCGAGTCGCCGACGTGGAAACGAGTCCGCGCTGTCCAGGACGGCCATGTCGGGCATCTGCGATATGACCTCAACAACGGCCTCGCTCTGACTGCGATGGCCCTGGCCGCTGACATCGCCGAGCAGGTACAGGTCATGCGCTGACGTCTGTGCGGGCATTGGATCGGCGCGTGAGTGACCGGTGGGGTCACTCACGCGTCCAAACGGAATACACCTCGCACCTGGCGTACACCGTTGATCTGCACCTCGACGGCATGTTCGCCGGCGTAGTACTTCCGGGTACTGATCGGTTTGAAGGAATGCCTCTTCGCGATGCGGGCCGGCACCCCAGGCTCGAGCGTTCGTGTTGTCAGTTTGAAGACCTTCGGCGTCGTCGTCCCGTTGGCCTTCACGTGGTGGACGATGTAATCGATCACGACGGTGACGGACTCGCTGCCGTTGTTCGTGACGGCGAAGTCGAAGGTGAGTTCTCCACCCGCATCGACTATTTCACGGTCGATGACGAACCCTTCGACCACGACGTCGGTGGGCGGCGAGAACCCCAGAAGAGACAGAGCATCTGGGTCGCCGGCCTTGATCAACGTCCGCAATGCATGTTTGACGATTTTCAGTGTGTTGGAATCCGGTGTCTGTAACCAACGCTTCGCAGTCGACACGGCGAGCGCTGCGTCAGCACGACTGAGATCGTTGAGATGGTTTGCGACCGAACGTCGTACATATTCCGAATCATCCCGATACAGCTCGTCGAGAATGGCGATTGTCGACTCGGGACACGCCGTCAATTCTTTCACTCGTCTTCCCCAGGGCAAACGAGTACGAGTGCCTTCGGTCGCCAAGCGCCGGACGTGTTCGTCTTCATGGCCGGTCCAGGTGAGTGCGATCGCCAGCGAACGGTCAAGGTTCGTTTCGAGAAATGTGCGAATTGCGAATTCGGCCGTCAGACGCGACGTCAGCTCGGCAAGGAGAGCCATTCCCTCGTCGAAGTCCGACTCGGAGCCACTTCGTGTCGCCGTGACGGCGACAGCTTCGGTCACCGGCCAGATCATCCAACCAGTGAAGGTCTCCTCTGAAAGCGCACGGCGGATGATCTCGGCGAAGGCCGGAAGATCCTGAGGCAGTTCGGCAGTCATCGCGTCCCGCACAACGCGGGTACGTTCGCCGAGACTCATACCGTCGAATTCGGATGTACTACCCCGAACGAGGGCGAGGCGTGTGTGACCGGAGGCTCGCTCGAGACAGCCTGCCAGATCGGCGACGACGGATTTCCCGAGCAGTTCGTCAGCGGTGGGCATCAGGGGCACACCGTGAGAGCGGAAATCCGATCACCGTCGAGAGTGAAATGGTGATGTAACTGGACGGGGCTTCCGGGAAAATCACCCTCGACCTTCACCGACACGACAACGGCCGAGCCTGGGGTGTTGACCGACTCGATCTTCTGGGTGAAGGTGAACGCCGTCGACACGGCGGACTTCCATGCCACGATTTCTTCGATCCCGACATACGTCCGGCCGTCGTCACGCACCACGGCGTCTTCGGTGAACACGTCACGGACGTCTCCGCCGTCGAAATACGCGCGCGCTGCGCCTGGCACCTTCGCTGAGTCGATCATTCGCGAAGAGTACTGCTGGGGTCCGACAGGTTCGGCGAACTCACTGCGCGAGCGGACGCCTCCAACTGAATCTCCATCAACAGCCTCGTCGAGGGCTCGGACAGGTCGGTATCTGTTATCTCCTCGACCCTTTTGATCCGATACCTGAGTGTGTTCGGGTGAATGCGAAGCTGCTCGGACGCGCGTCGGACATCGCCCGAATGCGCGAGGTAAACGGAGACGCTTTCACGCATGTTCGACCCGTTACGCCTGTCGTAGACGTCGAGCGCGTCGATTCTCGGATCGTGCAGTTGCTCGTCGGCCGCAATCGCGTCCATGATTTCGCCCAGCAGCACCGGAGTGCGCGAGTCCGCGAGGGTGGTCACACGAACATCCCCCGACGTTCCGTCCAAGACCCGATCCACTTCGGCGCGAGCCCTAGCCACCTCCGCAAGCGTCGAAACCGGCGACGAGACTGCGGCCCGTAAACCCGAGGGCGACACCTTGTCCAAACGCGCGACAACTTCACGGGTCCACGAGACTGTGGATTTCACGGATTGGGTTCGCGGAAACAGCACATAGATCCGGGCGCCGAATGCACTCACCAGCGATTCACGGTGAAAGGCACTGGCGTGCAGGCGCAACGACGACACGAGCTCACCCGAAGCCGACAACACTCTGCCCCCGACACTCGCCACGCCGATCACCATCGCGGGTCCGGACATCGGGATGGACAACGAGGCCGCCAGAGAAGGAACATCGACGCCGCCGCCGCGAACCCCGAGCAAGCGCTGAACCTGTATCGCCTCGTTACTCGGCGCGTCTCGGATGCGCGAAATCAGCCGAGCTGCAATGGCCGCTGCACCGCGGAGCACTCTGTCGGCATCGCCGGCGATGGGAAGCGGGCCTTCCTGCACCCAGATCGTGCCGAGCAGATCAGAACTGAAACCGCTCTCCCCCTTGACGTTCTCGGAAATTCTGCGAATGGGAACCACCAACCGTCGCCTGATCGCGAGGTCTTCGTGCGCAGGCACCTCCACCACGTCGTCACTTCGCCGCAAGCTTTCGAAGACGCCCCACTCCTGTAGCTTCCGGAGGTATTCCCGAGGTCCTTCACGGCCGAGGATCGATTGCCGGCGGAGCTCGTCCGCAGCATCCCCTGATGCCGAATAAGCCATCACGTGGGAACGCTCGTCCTCGATGCTGACCATCCCCCGGGTGAGTGACGCGACGTTCTGCGCCAGCTCGAACAAGTCTGTGTCACTGCCGAATACAACGTCCTCAGAATCCTGACGGGATACCGAATGATCGAGCACGCCCCGGATCGTGGTGAACAATCGATCCCAACGAGCGTCCGGATGGACTGCTATCAAGGCGATCCCGGCGCGCTGTGCCGCCGCGCGCACCGACGTGTCCGAGGCCTCCTTCGACATGACGGCCCGAGGCGCTGATCCCTTCTGATCGACGCGGTTCAGCCAGGCTGCCAATTCGGCTGCGCCGATACCGACAGCGAGCCAGAGCTCAGAGGATTCGACGTCCGCGGTTCCGGGGCGTGTGAGGTCCCCGACCTCCGCGAACACCACGGAGTCGACGAAGACGTCATCACCTGACGGCGCGAAGACGAGCTCGACAAAGGCTCCGCCCAGCGCCCGAAGGACCGCGTCGAGCCTGACCTCACGGATAGCCACGTACCACCCACTTTCCGGACCGTTCCAACGCCTCAATTTCGAGAATAGTTCATTTTCCTGCGGAGATGGTTCAGCCGATCGAACAAACAGCGTCCGAGAAGTTTGGCCGATCAGCGGATTACTCGCCGACTCCTTTCGGCTTGACTGATGACGACACGACAACTGCCCCACCCATCAGTCTGCCGAAGGATCGTCATGGACGCCGTCACCAATGTCCCCCACCCCTCCAACGAGCCGGTCAACAATTACGGGCCGGGAAGCCCGGAACGATCACGCCTACGCACCAAACTGACCGAACTGGCCGAGGCACCCACCGACATCCGACAGGTCATCGGGGGCGTCCACCGAACTGCGGAGGGCAAGCGGGAGAACGTAGTTCAACCACACCGTCACAGCTCGGTCATCGGATCGTTTGCGGGCGCAACGCACTCGGATGTTCGTGATGCCATCGACGCCGCTACACTCGCCGCCCCGGCCTGGCGCGACCTCTCGTTCGACGACCGAGCTGCGGTCTTCCTCCGCGCCGCCGATCTACTCTCCGGCCCGTGGCGCGAAACCATCGCCGCCGCAACAATGCTCGGTCAGTCGAAGACCGCATATCAGGCCGAGATCGATGCCCCGTGCGAACTGATCGATTTCTGGCGTTTCAACGTCGCGTTCGCTCGTCAGATACTCGCCGACCAACCCGTTTCCGCTCCGGGAGTGTGGAATCGCGTCGAATATCGACCACTCGAAGGTTTTGTCTATGCGATCACCCCCTTCAATTTCACCGCCATCGCCGGAAATCTCCCCACCGCACCGGCCCTGATGGGCAACACCGTGATCTGGAAGCCGTCACCGACGCAGGCCGTCGCGGCGTACCTGACGATGCAACTACTCGAAGCCGCCGGCCTCCCACCCGGGGTGATCAATCTTGTTCTCGGCGACGGGCCCACGGTGTCGGAGGTCGCGCTGACCGACCCGCGCTTGGCAGGCATCCACTTCACCGGATCGACCGCAACGTTCCAGCGTTTGTGGCGTGAGGTCGGAGCCAACATCTCGAACTACCGGACGTATCCGCGTCTCGTCGGCGAAACCGGCGGCAAAGATTTTGTACTCGCACACAGTTCAGCAGACCCCGACGTACTCACGACGGCATTGATCCGCGGGGCCTTCGACTATCAGGGACAGAAATGCTCGGCCGCGTCACGGGCATTCGTCCCGAAATCGGTGTGGGCCAAGATGGGCGACACGTTCATCGACACAGTGTCGTCACTGAAGTACGGCGACGTCACGGACCTGACGAACTTCGGCGGCGCCGTCATCGACCAGCGTTCCTTCGACCGCAACGCCGCCGCGATCGTCCGAGCCAAGTCGACCGGCAGCCTCACCATCGCAGCAGGCGGCGACTACGACGACCGCGAAGGATTCTTCATCTCGCCGACGGTCCTGCTCGGTGACGACCCCAGTGACGAAGCCTTCAGCACCGAGTACTTCGGCCCCATACTCTCCCTGCACGTCTACGACGACTCCGCACCGAATGCCTACGCCGACATCCTCGCTCGTATCGACAGCGGATCCGCGTACGCCCTGACCGGTGCCGTGATCGCCACCGACCGTGCGGCCGTCGATCAAGCTCACCACGGTCTGCGGTTCGCCGCCGGAAACTTCTACGTCAACGACAAGCCGACGGGCGCGGTAGTCGGACAACAGCCCTTCGGCGGCGCTCGAGCTTCCGGTACCAACGACAAGGCCGGTTCACCGCAGAACCTGCTCCGTTGGGCGTCGACACGCACCGTCAAGGAAACCTTCGTTCCTCCCACCGATCATCGCTACCCCCACCAGGACGTCGATCCAGCCGAGAGCGAGAACCGTTGATGAGTGCCGTCTCGCTGAGCAACCCGCTGCGCCCGGTACTCCTCGCTGCGGCACGCTCGTCGCGGCTGGAGAAGACAGTCTCCGGGATGACCGTGACTCGCAAGCTGGTAGACAGGTTTGTCGCCGGGGACGCGGAACCCGCAGCGGTCTCTGCCGTACGCGACATCCTCACCAGTGGCCGGTTCGTGACGGTCGACTACCTCGGCGAGGACACTACCGATCCAGCTCAGGCAACAGCTACCGTCGACGCCTATCTCTCCCTTCTCCGCTCGTACGCAACGCTTTCCGAAGCGGCTGGGACGCAACACACCCTCGAGGTTTCGCTCAAGCTCTCCGCGTTAGGGCAGTCACTTCCCGGTGACGGCGAGAAGATCGCCCTGGCGAACGCTCACCGAATCGTCACAGCGGCAGACGAAGTGGGCGCGTGGGTCACCGTCGACGCGGAGGATCACACCACCACCGACTCGACACTGTCCATCGTCGAAGAGTTGCGCCGCGACTTCCCGACGCTCGGCACGGTCCTGCAGGCGTATCTGCACCGCACCGAGGCCGACTGCCAGCACTTCTCCGGATCAGGTTCACGAATTCGACTGTGCAAGGGTGCATACAAGGAACCGGCCGACGTTGCGTTCCAAAAGCCCGGCGAAGTCGACGCGTCGTACCTGCGTTGCCTGAAGGTCTTGATGGAAGGTGACGGGTACCCGATGGTCGCCTCCCACGATCCCACCATGATCGACGCCGCCCTCGAACTCGCCACATTGACCGAACGGACAGCCGAGGATTTCGAGTTTCAGATGCTCTACGGCATCCGCGACGGCGAACAACGCAGATTGGTAGCCGAAGGCAATCACCTGCGGGTCTACGTTCCCTACGGCAGCCAGTGGTACGGCTACTTCATGCGTCGCCTGGCGGAACGGCCGGCCAACCTCATGTTCTTCATGCGCTCACTCGCCTCCAACAACTAGGTGCTGGAAACCGGTGGCAGCGGTGGCAACTCGAGGTTCTCACGGAAGGTACCCCCGACGTAATCTGTTCCCACGATTCTGCGCTTGCGTAGTTCCGGCAGCAGTCCGTTCGTGACGAAATCGCGTGTACGCGGATCGGCAAGGTCACCGAGCGTGATGACGTCGAGTACGCCCGCGTCGTATCGTTCCTCGATCGCGTCCGCGAGCTGTTCCGGGGTGCCCGCCGCTGCCCAGTGGCCGGTGTCCTTGGACGCGATGATCAACTCACGCAGAGTCTTTCCTTGTGATGCGAGCTTGCCGAAGATCTCGACCCGGCCCCGTCGTCGATTCACCGACGACGGGTCCGGCAACAACGACTCCGGGATCGGCCGATCCAGCGGCAATTCCGAGAAATCCACGTCACCGCCGAACATGTCGGCAAGCCTCGTGCGACCGGCGTCGAAGTCCATCGATTCCTCGGCTTCTCTGACCAATCGTTCGACTTCGGTTTCGGTAGCGCCGTACGTTGCGTGGAACGAGCTGAAAATCAGTGGCAGTTCGTCCCCACGCCCCAACTCTGCCGCCCGGGCGCGGATCGTCTTCGTGTAGGTGACCGCGTCCTCGAAGGTTGCGAGAGAAGTGAATACGACCTCCGCGAAGCGAGCACCCAGTTCGATACCTCCGGCAGATTGGCCGGCCTGGAATTGGACCGGACGACGCTGCGGCAGGGAGGGGATGTTCAGCGGCCCCTGCACCGTGAAGTACTTGCCTCGATGCTCGATGGGGACCACCCTCGACGGATCGAGCACCGCTGAGCCCTCTCCCCGGGTCAGGGCGCCGGGCTTCCAACTGTCGAAGAGCGCGTTGACCACCTCGAGCGATTCAGCCGCTCGGGCGTACCGCTCCTCCGGACTCGGCAGGTCCAGGTCGCTGTAGTTCTCTTCTCCGAGTGAGGAAGTGACGGCATTCCATGCGGCTCGACCATTGCTGACGTGGTCCAGGGTGCCGAACAACCGCGCCAGGTTGAAAGGGTGATGAAATGTGGTCGTGACGGTGGCGATCAGCCCCACATGGGTGGTGACCGCACTCAGCGCGGCAAGGAAGATCAACGGCTCCTGCGCACCGATCGCGCCCTGCGCGCCGAAACTCAGCAGGTCGGCGGCAAACAGTCCGTCGATCTTGTTCGCCTCGGCCGTCTTTGCGACGTCGATCGCGGACGCGACCGTCGACGTCGTCGGATCGATCGCGGCGTCGTAGATACTCACCGCCCCGCTGACACCGGTCACCGTCTTGAGTGGACGCCTACGATCGGCCACCGACCATCCTCCTGGCTTCGCGAAATCTGTTCCGAATTCACAACGCTAGACCGATCCTGGCTCCCGACAAGGTATTCACTCAGCCTGGTTCTATCCCTCCGAACGCCGCTTGGTCACGCCCCGGATTTACGGGCACGATAGGCGGCGACGTGCGCCCTGTTCCCACAGTTTCCGGTGTCGCAGTATCGCTTCGAACGATTGCGCGACAAATCCACGAAGACCGCCTCGCAGTCCGGGGCCTCGCACCATCGCAACCGCGAGAATTCGTCGGTTCGGATCAGATCGAGCACACCCATCGCCGCTTCTGCGGCCATCCGGTCCACCAGTGGCGAATCGTCAGCGGTGACGTGCAGATGCCAGCCGAGGTCGTCGTGCCTGGTGAGCCGCGGCCTCGCGCCCGATTCGAGTAGCAGTGTGTTCACCACCTCGACGGCGTCGTCCACTCCCGCGGCTTCCCAGAACTTTCGCAGTCGTGGACGCAGCGCACGAACCGCCGTCAATTCCTCCCGCGTGCCGTCCCGCCTGCCGGTCCAATGATCCGCGTCGAGAAACCGTGTCAGCTCCTCTTGATCCGGAAGCAGTTCAGCCCCGCCGCGGGCCGTGTTGACCAACGACGCGGCGAAGACGAGCGCCGATTCCGTGTCACCAGCAAAATGCACTTTGACTCCTGAGCTCTATCAACCTAATGTCAGCATCGTAATCGCTTTTACTCCTGACGGGTGACGACGTGAACTCTCGCAACGGCCTGATCTTCGCTCTGCTGTCCGCGGCAACGTTCGGCGTCTCGGGCCCGTTCGCGAAGTCTCTCATCGAATCGGGGTGGTCCCCCGGCGGCGCAGTGTTCGCGCGCGTTGCCGGCGGCGCACTGGTGATGATGGTGATCGCCGTAGCCACCCAATGGCCTCGCCTACGACAGGTGAGCGCCCACACGCGAACGGTACTGCTGTATGGGGTGTTCGCGATCTCGGGCGTTCAACTGTGCTTCTTCAATGCCGTGCAACATCTTTCGGTCGGCGTCGCATTGCTTCTCGAGTACCTTGCACCGATCATCGTCATCGGATGGGTGTGGATAACCAAGGGCGCGCGTCCGAGCGTGCAGACGCTTCTCGGTGCGGCGGTTGCCATGATCGGCGCCGCCGTGGTGATCGACGTCTTCGGATCGGCAGAGATCAGTGCCGTCGGAGTCGCCTGGGGACTGGCCGCCGCGGCATGCCTTGCAGTCTATTTCGTCATTTCCGAACGTGCGGACGGTGATCTCCATCCTGTTGTGCTCGCGGCATCGGGGCTCACGGTCAGTGCAGTGGTCATCGGCGCGCTCGGACTCGTCGGCGTCCTCCCCCTCCAGTTCTCGGCCTCGAACGCCGTCGTGGCAGACCATTCGGTGAACGTATGGCTGCCGGTGGTGGTCCTGGTCCTGGTCAGCACTGTCATTGCCTATCTCACCGGCATCGCCGCAATCACGCTGCTGGGGCCGACAATCGGATCTCTCGTAGCGCTGACCGAAGTGCTGTGCGCGGTCCTCGCCGCGTGGATCCTGGTCGGGGAATCCGTCACTGCACTCCAAGCTGTGGGTGGCGCAGCAATCATCGCGGGGTTGGTCCTCGCGCGCCTCGGCCAGGTTGCACCGAATCAGATACCGGCCGACCCGATGACAAATGTCATGGCAGAAGAATGACGGACGGACGAGGGATCACGACCTCGAAGCGAGCAGATTCTATGTATGACCTCAGCACAGGCACTGCACACACTCAGTGAAGGATCGGCACACGACGCCGTCCGGTTGACCGGACTTCGCAAGAGTTTCGGAACCGTCGACGCCGTCAAGGGTATCGACCTGAGCATCCGCCCCGGCGAGATCGTCGCGTTCCTCGGCCCGAACGGCGCAGGCAAGACGACAACCATCGACATGATCCTCGGCCTGTCCCGGCCGACGTCGGGCGACGTGAGCGTCTTCGGAATGTCACCGCGATCGGCGATCGCCCGCGGACTCGTCTCCGCAGTCATGCAGACCGGCGGACTACTGAAAGAGCTGACGGTTGCCGAGACGGTGCAGCTGACCGCCAGCCTGTACGCCCAATCCCGTCCGGTCGACGAAGTGCTGGGGAGAGCCGGAATCCTCGACATCTCCGATCGCCTGGTCAGCAAATGCTCAGGCGGACAACAACAGCGGTTGCGATTTGCGATGGCGTTGCTGTCGAACCCCCAATTGCTCATTCTCGACGAGCCCACCACCGGCATGGACGTCGAAGGGCGTCGGGACTTTTGGTCCGCCATCCGCGCCGACGCAGATCACGGTCGCACTGTGCTTTTTGCGACGCACTACCTCGAAGAGGCCGATGTCTACGCCGACCGCATCATCCTCGTCAGGCAAGGCACCGTGGTCGCAGACGGGACCACCGCCGAGGTCAAGGCGATGGCGTCCGGACGCACCCTGCGCGCGACTGTTCCAGGCATCACCGACGAACTCCTGCGAGCCATACCGAACTCCGACGCCGTCGAGGTGCGCGGTGAGTCACTGCTCGTGCACTCGGGTGACACCGATGCCGTTGCACGGTTCCTGTTGACCAATACCCAGGCTCGCGATCTCGAAATCGTCTCGCGTGGCCTCGAAGACGCATTCATCGCACTCACGTCGAACAACTCCGAAGGACAGAAGTGATGACCACTGCAACCGAAGCGAACACCTACGGAGCCGAGCGAACCGTCGTACCTCTCGGCGGATTCAACACGACGCTACTGCGATTGGAATTTCGTCGCCTGACTCGCAATCGGCGCACGATGATCTTCACGCTCGTCATGCCGGTTGTCTTCTTCCTCGTCTTCGGGCTCGGTCAAGGCGACGACGACCACGGGATCGGGCACGGCAATGTCGCCGCGTACATCATGATCAGCATGGCTCTCTACGGCGCGATGCTGGCCACCACCAGCGGCGGAGCGATGGTCTCGATCGAACGAGCGTCCGGATGGAGCCGACAACTTCGGCTGACTCCCCTGACCCCGGTCGCCTACATCGCCGTCAAACTGATCATGGCGATGCTGCTCGGTCTCGTCTCGATCCTTGTCGTCTACGTCGTCGGAGCGTTCACCTCGGCGCAGATGGACGGATCACTCTGGTTCACAACGGCATTGATCGCCTGGTTGGGATCGTCGATCTTCGCGGCCTTCGGCCTGTTCATGGGGTATCTACTCCCCAGTGAGAACGTCATGCAGCTGCTCGGACCGGGACTGGCTCTGCTCGCCTTCGGCGGCGGACTCTTCGTACCGCTCACCGACGGTTCCGTTTGGGCGACCATCGCACAGTTCACCCCGATGTTCGGCATCAACGCCCTCGCCCACGCACCGTTGACGGGCAATAGCATTCACTGGACCTGGATCGTCAATATCCTGGTGTGGTTCGCCATCTTCGCCGGCGGAGCGATCTGGCGGTTCCAACGAGATACGGAGCGTGTGTAGTTGTCGCAAACGACTGACCGAGAAGATTCCGTCGCGCTCCCGCGGCGGAATCGTTTCGGCGTTCTCTTCGCGGCGGTCTGGATGGTATTTCTCGGCGGGCCGCTGATCGAGGGATGGAATCTGCGCGACGAACTGCGCGGCTGGACAGGGATTCTCGCGACGGTCGCCTTCGGTGCGCTCTATCTCTACACGTTCGCCACAACGCAGCAGCGGCGTCGAATGACAATGACTCGGCCGACGATTCGCGAAGCTGCACTGGCTTTGGCCGCCTTGACCGCGTTGGCCGCCGTGATGATCGTCAGCGTCGGGCCGACTGGTTTGGCAGCCGCACCGTATCTCGCGGTGACAGCGGTGACGCTGCTGCCGACCGTCGCGGGCGGCATTCTCGCCTTGGTGTTCGCGGCCTCCGTGGAGATAGTCAGCCTCTCGTCCGGGTGGGGGAACTACTCCGGACTCTCGCTCGGAGTCTGCGCGGCCGCATTCGCGACCTGGGGCATCATGTCCCTGATCAGCCGCAACTTCGCCATGCTCCATGAACGCGAAGAGCAGGAGCAGCGGGCAATCATGGAGGAGCGAACGAGGATGGCGCGCGATCTGCACGACATCCTCGGGCACTCGCTGACCGTCATCACGATCAAAGCCGAACTGGCCAATCGCCTACTCGATGTCGATATCGAACGTGCGCGCAACGAACTCGACGACCTCGAAAGACTTTCGCGTGACGCGTTGGCAGACGTGCGTTCAGCCGTCGAAGGATTTCGTGGGATTTCTCTTCCCGTCGAGATAGCCCGAGCACGAGAGGCATTGCGTGCGGCTGGTATCGAGGACGAGGTGCCGAGCAGTACCGACATGGTTCCCACGCGTCTTCGCGAACTCTTTGCATGGACGATCCGTGAGGGCGTCACCAACGTCGTTCGACACAGCGGTGCGACCCACTGCCGGATCACGGTCGACGAAAATAGTGCGTCGGTCGTCGACGACGGGCAAGGGGCCGGGTCGACGTCTTCCGGCAACGGTCTGATCGGATTACGCGAGCGCGCCGGAGCGTCGGGCGCACGAGTGATCATCACTCATCCCCAGCCGCAGGGGTTTGCACTTCAGGTAGTCGAACAGGAGACAGAGTGAACAGCCAGGGCGATCGAGCAACCATACGGCTGCTCTTGGCGGACGACCAGGCGCTCGTGCGAGGAGCGTTGGCCGCACTACTCGATCTGGAATCCGACCTCTCCGTGGTGGCCGAGGTCGGTCGCGGCGACGAGGTTGTGGCCGCTGTTCTCGAACACCGCCCAGATGTCGCGCTTCTGGACGTCGAGATGCCCGGCATGGACGGAATCGCCGCGACGGCGGCCCTTCGCGAGGCAGCACCCGACACCCGAGTCCTGATCGTCACCACGTTCGGACGTCCCGGATTTCTTCGCAAAGCCCTGCACGCCGGGGCCGGCGGGTTCGTCGTCAAGGACACACCCGCCAGGCAGTTGGCCGACGCAGTCAGGCGTGTCCACGCCGGACTGCGCGTCGTCGATCCCACCCTTGCGGCCGACAGCCTCGTCAGCGGCGAGTCGCCCCTGACGGAGCGTGAGACCCAAGTACTGCGCGCCGCTCACGACGGCGCACCCGTGGCAGCCATCGCAGGGGCGCTCTTCTTGTCCGCAGGGACAGTTCGAAATCATCTGTCATCCGCGATGGGCAAGACAGGTGCGTCGACGCGCGCGGAAGCCGTCAGAATCGCCGAGTCGAACGGCTGGCTCTGATCCGCGTGGCCGGAATCCGCTTCCCCGGCAAATAGTTCGCCGTTCGATTCTTGACGGCGATTTGTCCAGATCACTCAAAGTAGGGACCTTCTACCCTAGGGATTTTCCCTGCAAACAACCCCCTCCGCGAGAATCCAAAACAGCTAATCGTTCGATAACTGGCTATGATGCAGTTAATTGAATCGACGGAGCCTGTGCGTAACGGGGGAAGGGACGTCTCATGTCGAACCAGTTCAACGATCGCTTGAACTCGCTGTTCGAGACTGCCGACTTTCACGTCACCAACGCGATGGTCGTTCGCGGCATGACCGAGTTCGGCTGCCGCATCTCGACGCCGTACCTGTCCCAACTGCGCACCGGCGTCCGAACCAACCCGTCACCCGAAGTGGTTGCCGCCCTCGCCCACTTCTTCAACGTCCATCCGGACTACTTCTACGCCCCGTCCGATCAAACTCCGCCCGCGATCTCGGGCGGCGAGGCGGACCTCTCTCTCCTCGAACAGCTGCACAACGTGCGCCTGCGAAACCTCACCTCTCGCGTCGTCGATCTATCGCCGTCTTCGCAGGATCTGCTTGTCGAAATGGCGGAGAATCTACGTTCCTCCGAGAATCTTCCGCGCGTACCACCGGACTCGAATTCCTACATGTCACGCGCGTAGCGCCCTTCGCCGACTCTCCTTGACTGCTCAGGGAGGGTTGGCCTTATGCTGGTCGATGCAGCTGGTTCGCCCGGCGCGGTCATGAGGAGCCCCGAAGACCGTTCCCGGCGTCGAAGCCCCGTCAGCGCAAGCTGTCGGAGTGAGAGGGAACCCGGTGAAAATCCGGGACTGTCCCGCAGCGGTAAGCAGGAACGACCGCCGTTTATGTGCACTGGGCATCCGCCTGGGAAGCGACGGCCAGTAGGTTCGATCCAACTCGATCGAGTGCCCGCGAGTCCGAAGACCTGCCGACTGTGTCGGGCACGCCGTGCCCGACGGTCCACCGCCTCGTGGAATGGGCGTGTAGATCTCCATCGGACCTCGTGTGCGGTGCGGGCAGTACTGTCCGCCGAAACTCGAGGTCTCGTGAGGTGTACCCGTCTGCCGGCAGTGGCCATCAATGCATTGGCAATCTGGAGAAACTCCGTGACAACAACATTCACTTCGACCGTGCTGGGCTCACCGCGCATCGGTCCTCATCGAGAACTCAAGCGGGCAACCGAAAGCTACTGGGCAGGGCGCATCGACGCCGACGCCCTGCAGGCTGTCGCCCGTGACCTCCGTCGGCAGGGCTTGGCCGACCTCCGTGACCTGGGCCTCGACTCCATCCCGGTCAATACCTTCTCCTTCTACGACCAGATGCTCGACACCGCAGTTCTTCTCGGCGCGCTGCCCGACCGCGTCGCGTCGGTCGCCGATCCGTTGGACCGCTACTTTGCCGCTGCCCGTGGGACGGACACCATCGCGCCACTCGAAATGACGAAGTGGTTCGACACCAACTACCACTACCTGGTGCCGGAGATTTCACCGTCCACCACGTTCGCACTCGACCCGTCCAAGGTCTTGTCCGAACTGGCAGAAGCACTTTCCGACGGCATTGCAGCCCGCCCGGTCGTCATCGGACCGGTCACCTTCCTGCTGCTCTCGAAGGCTGTCGGCACCGACGAGCCGCTGCTCTCGCGGCTCGACGAACTACTCCCCCTCTACGCGGATCTACTCGGTCGGCTCGCGAAGGCCGGTGCGAGCTGGGTTCAGCTCGACGAACCCGCCCTCGTGGGCGATCGCACCGATGAGGAAATCGAAGCGGCACGCGCTGCGTACGAACAGCTTTCAGCGCTGTCCGAGCGGCCGTCGATCCTGTTGGCGTCGTACTTCGGTTCGCTGCGTGACGCGTTGCCCGCGCTTGCGTCCACCGGCGTCGAAGGATTTGCCGTCGACCTGGTGGCCGGTCAGGATTCGATCGGCTCCGTACCTGAACTCGCCCGCAAACTAATCGTCGCCGGAGTGGTCGACGGACGAAACATCTGGCGGTCCGATCTGGACTCGGCACTGAGCACTTTGGGTGCCTTGCTCGGCAGCGTGGACACGCTTGCCGTCTCCACGTCGTGCTCCCTGCTGCACGTTCCGTACACACTCGACGCTGAGTCCGATGTCGACAAGGCCCTGCGCTCGTGGCTCGCGTTCGGCACCGAGAAGGTCAAGGAAGTAGTAACTCTCGCAACCGCTCTCACACAGGGCCGAGAGTCGGTGGAGGACGAGTTCGCTCTGGCACGAGCGGCCGCGTCGACCCGCAAGGACGATCGCAGACTTAATGATGCGAGTGTTCGAGGCCGTCTGGACGCGGTGCTGAACTCGGCGACCGGTCGCGCGCCCGCCGCCGAACGTCGCGCTGCCCAGGACGAGCTGCTTTCTCTGCCGCCGCTGCCCACGACGACCATCGGTTCATACCCGCAAACCTCGAAGATCCGCATCGCTCGCGCAGCACTGCGCAAAGGTGAGATCGACGAAGCCGAGTACGTCAACCGTATGCGCGCCGAGATCGCCGAAGTTGTTGCGCTCCAGGAAAAGCTGGACCTGGACGTGCTTGTTCACGGTGAGCCGGAACGCAACGACATGGTCCAGTACTTCGCGGAGCAGTTGGACGGATTCTTCGCCACCGCCAACGGTTGGGTCCAGTCGTACGGCACCCGCTGCGTGCGTCCGCCGATTCTGTACGGCGACGTCTCGCGCCCGAAGCAGATGACCGTCGACTGGATCACGTACGCACAGTCCCTGACCGACAAGCCGGTCAAGGGCATGCTCACCGGACCAGTCACCATTCTGGCCTGGTCGTTCGTCCGCGACGACCAACCCCTCGCCGACTCGGCAAATCAAGTCGCACTGGCCATTCGAGACGAGACCGTCGACCTGCAGGCCGCCGGAATCGGAATCATCCAGGTCGACGAACCGGCTCTGCGAGAACTACTCCCACTGCGTGCCGAGGATCAGCGCGCCTACCTGGACTGGTCGGTCGGCGCCTTCCGGTTGGCCACCTCGGGCGTCGCGGATTCCACCGCGATCCACACGCACCTGTGCTACTCCGAGTTCGGAGCGGTGATCGGCGCCATCGCCGGCCTCGACGCGGACGTCACGTCCATCGAGGCAGCACGCTCACACATGGAGGTCCTCGACGATCTCAGTTCGGTCGGGTTCGACCTCGGCGTCGGCCCCGGTGTCTACGACATCCACTCGCCGCGGGTGCCGAGCGTCGACGAGATCGCGGAGTCGCTACGCGAAGCACTCAAAGCTGTTCCGGTCGAACGATTGTGGGTCAACCCCGACTGCGGATTGAAGACTCGCGGTTCCGTCGAGGTCGAAGCGTCACTGCGTAACCTCGTCGAAGCCGCGAAGGTGGTACGAGCGGAGCTTTAGGGGCAAAGCCCCGGTGCGCCTTTTTGGTAGTGGGCACTACCCAAAAGGCGCACGGGGTGTCGTGCCCTGTGACCGATCCTTCTCGAAGAATCGGATGTTCGCTTCCGGATCTCTCGCTTTCCTGTTACCTTGCCTTACTAGACAGTGACCTAAGGAGAGGCCTTACAACCGCGAAAGCGACGACCCAGGCCCGGGTTCACGTCGAAGGAGTTCACCCACGTGGACACGGTTTCGACCGATGTCCGCCATTCCACCGTCGAGTACGCCCCTGGCTTACATCTCGACATAGTCCGACCGAAGGACCCACCGCAGCCATTGCCTGCAATCGTGTGGATCCACGGCGGCGGATGGCGGCTACAAGACCGCACGGCCAGCCCAGACCTCGCGAAGCATTTCGCTTCAGCGGGATACGTGATGGTCAGCATCGACTACCGGTTGGCGCCGGACACAATTCACCCCGGCCAATTGCTCGACGTTCGGCGCGCAGTGCGCTGGCTGCGCAGCAACGCCGCCGAACATTGTGTGGATCCTGATCGAATTGGACTCTGGGGATCGTCGGCAGGAGGGCACCTCGCAGCGCTTGCCGGCATCCATTCCTCGACGCTGTGCCTCGAACACGAAGAGGCCTCGTCCGTCAGCTCCGCTGTCCACGCCGTCGTCGACGGTTACGGTCCATCGGATCTACCTGCACTGGTAGATCTTTCGTCTCCGAGTTCCGAATCCGAAAAACGATCGCCCGAGGCATCACTGTTGGGTGGACCGATTCGAGACAACCTTGCCGCCGCATACGATGCGAGCCCGGCCCGCGTAGCCAAGGGCAGCACACCCTCGTTCCTCGTCATGCACGGGAGCGAGGACACGATGGTTCCCTTCCACCAGAGCGTCACTCTGTACGAGTCGCTCGCCTCCTACGGAAACGACGTGATCCTGTATCTCGTCGACGGTTTCGGCCACGGATTCTTCAATCCGGGCCATGTGTTGGAGTTGGGACCCGGCCTCAGTCTCGATCAGGGGCACCTCGAGCGCGATCCGTCGGCGCCCGCAACCATCCGAGCCTCCACCAATCGTTGGAAGCAGTTCGTCGAACTTCACCCGTGCGCGTCGTTCGCGGCAATCGAAGCCTTTTTCTCTCGAACGCTGAAAGCAGGTGCACCCGTCACATGACCACATTCGACATTCCGAGCCTCGACGACGTCCAGTCCACAGTTCCCGAATCGGATTCTCTGCCAGGGCGTTGCGTGCCCTATCACCTTTCTGCCGGCGAAGGTGAGCGATACCAACTGGGCGGCCAACTCCTCACAGTCATCGCCCGCCCGCAGGATACGGGTGGACAGTTCGGTGCCGCCTACGTCTACGGCGGTGCCGGCGTAGAGACACCGTTCGTCCAGCACTCTGACGAATTCCGCTTCCTGTACGTCACCGATGGTCGACTCCAAGTCTGGCTTCCGGGCGAAACCAACGTCCTCGTAGCGGGAGACGCAGTGTCGATCCCACCCGGCACGCCGTACGCGTACCGCATGCTCGCGCATCGCACGCGATTCCTGAGTTGGCTCACCGTCGGTGACGGACACAGTTGGGGCGCAGCATCGGGCACCGCCACTCCGTCGCACGTCTTCGACATCAGCGCTGACCAGAAGGTTTCGGATGCGCGTCAATCCGAACTCGCAGCACAGTACGGAGTTCGGGTACTGGACCTGGAGAAGAAGGATCTTCCGTCCTCGCCGGGATCGATTTTGCCCCAGTCCAATTCGGCCTACGTCCTGCACGCTGGAGAAGGTGACCGATGGGCGAGCATGGACCAACTCAACACCTATCTCGCACGCTCCCGAAACACGGATTCAACGTACTTCGCGATGCACACCAGCGGCGGCAAGAGTCCATACATTCCGTTGCACTTCCACCGTCAGCACACTGAGAACTTCTTCTGCCTCGAGGGCCGACTTCTGTTGCACGCGAACGGTAAGGAAATCCTTCTGACCAAGGGTGACTTCCTTCACGCACCTGCCGGTACCGTGCACAGCTTCTCGTTCGCCAGCCACAGCACGCAGATGCTCGGACTCCTGACCACCGGTGTGTTCGAGAAGTTCTTCGAATACATGAACCGTCCGACCGAGGCTCACATCCACGTCGAAGGAGGCGACATGACCTTCCCGGGTGAAGGATTCGGGCGCGCTCGTGCCGAACTGGACCTGGAGGTCGTCGGGCCGCCCCCAACCACCGGTCAGTGACAGCGACGAGCGCCTCGAGGGGCACGGGCCCCTATGCGGGGATCAACTCAACCACGTGTTGCCGAAGAGCAGAATCCCGTCCGCACTCGGCATCACTCCGTGCACGTTCTCGCGCCACGGGATGAAAACCTTGCCGGAGTTGACCACGGCCATCGGCGCCGTCTCGTTGACCACGGTTTGAATATCGTCGATGACGGCTCGCCGCTCATCCTCGCCCGACGCTGTTTGCAGCTTGCCGAGCAACTCGTCCATCCGAGCGTTCTTGTAGCCGAGAATGTTCGACGGCGATTCGCTGAACAGGTTGCCGTACATACGCACGAACGGTGACTCTTCCAGCACGTTGAACGCGAAGTAGGACACGTCGTAGTCATGCTTCGCGTACAGCATGGAAATCAGATCGTTGATGCTGGTTGCGTAGGTGATGTCGACCGTGAAACCCACTGCCTGCAAGAGCGACTGAAACGTCAGCGCGCTGCGCTGCGTCGCCGGATCGTTCATACCGACGTACGTCAGTTTTCCGTCGTAACCGTCGGCCTTCGCCTCGGCGAGATACTTCTTCGCCGCCTCGGGGTCGAAGCCGTTCCCGGCCACCGATCCGTGCCACTGCGACCACGACGCGAACATGTCGGTGCCGGGTTCGCCGAAGCCGCCCTGAACTCGCTCGTTGAACGTAGTCGGGTCCACCGCAGCGACAATCGCCTTACGCACGCGCTCGTCCTTCGCTGCCCGATCGTCGCGCTGATTGATTGCCAGAACGCCGGCCATGCTGGCCGAGTACACAAATCCTGGATCACCGGCTTCGAAAGCCTCGTGTATGAAATCGGGAGACTTCAGATAGGCGACCTGAATTCCGTCGGTGTGCAATCCCTCGAGTTTGCTCTTCTCGTTGACGATTGCCGGAAAGCGCAACTTCTCGAGGTACGGTGCCCCGTCCCAGTACGTCGGACGGGCAGCGAGCACCAATTCGTCCTGGGAGGCGAACTTCTCGACGGTGAACGGACCTGCCCCGATCGGGGTGAACGTGCCGGTAGCCATCGCCGAGGGCGCGACGATCATGCCGGGACCGGTGGTGAACATGATCGGGAACTCGTCCCACGGCTGCGCCAATGTGAAGACGACCGTACTCGGATCCGGTGAATTCGTCTCGCGCACAGTGGTCTTCCACACCAGCGCGTGAGTTCCCTTCTTCTGCAGATAGTGATCGATACTCCACAGGACTGCCGCACTGTCCATCGGAGTGCCGTCGCTGAAGGTGACGCCGTCGCGCAATTTCAGTGTCCACACCGTGTTGTCGCCGTTGGCCGACAAAGACTGCGCCAAGTGGGGAACGTATTCGCCCGCCGCCGTATCGAAGCGCATCAGAAGGTCGTAGATGGCCGCCATTTCGCTACCACCGGTAGCGCCGCCGTCCTGACGGTCAGCCGGATCGAGACTGCTGATCCCGTTGTAGGTGGCAAACGACACGGTGCCACCCGAGCGCGGCTCTCCCCCGTTGTTCTGGTCACCGACAACTCCGACCGTCACGTCCGATGCATCCGTGGTCGTACCTTGGCTGCTACCGGCGCACCCCGTCACCACCAGTGTCGCCGACGCCAGGACAACCATCCAGATTCGAGAGCGAGCTCGGTACGAGCGCTTCATTGCGACTCACTTTCACAGGTCACGGATACGTCGATCCTTGGATCGGACACCCCGGCAGTTTTGTAAGTGAATTCTAGGTAAGGACGCTTCCTGCGTCTTCGTTTTCACGAAGCTGAAGCGATGATTCGCATTCACAGCGACTGAAACAAGAACTGAATTCTAGAGTGACACCGTTCAGCGAAGCACCAGTCCGATGACGTCTTCGACGTTCCGCTGGGCCTCTGCGAATCCGATCCGGCCACTGGTCCACAGTGCAAGGGCCGTCAACATCGTGCCGCCCATTGCCACGGCCGCAACCCGCGCCGTCTCGGCCGGAATACCGTCCATCAATTCGAACAGCATTCTCCGATGTGCAGCCGCGCGCTGATCCAACGACTCGATCACGAACTGATCCGAGGACGAATGGAGTTCGATCTCGAGTCGAGCGAAGTGAGGCCTACGCTCGAATGCCTTCATCTCGCGGCGATGAAGTGCCAGAACCCGTTCGTACGCATTGCTCTCTTCGCCGCCTGTTCGCGGCTCCTCAGGACGACGAGCGGATTCGAGCCCGCTCCACGCCGTCATCGCCGCAGCGAGAAGTTGCTGTTTGGTCGGAAAGTAGCGATAGAGAGTGCCTAGCGCCACACCTGAACGCTCCGACACTTCTTTCATCTGGATTCGATCCGACGGCATCTCTGCAAGCATCTCGACCACCGCCGTGGTCAATCGTCGTCTCCGCTCGAGTTGCCCCACCGACATGAGGTCGGTATCCAGGGGAAACTCGTCGCTGCGCACAGTCACGCGCGTCACGATAGTTCAGAACCTCGACCGCAGTGCCAGGTTGCGAAGTTTCATCAGAACCCCGAAATCTAGTACATGGATTAATCACCTGCCGATCGCGCTAGGGTTAGTCCATGAATGACCGGACAACCGATGACCAGTCAACCGTCGGCGAACTCAATTTCTGGTCGTTCATCGAACTGGCCAACAAAAAGCTGGCCACCGAACACGGCTTTCGCGATCAGCTCGCCACCGAGGTTCTCCTGACGCTCAACCGAGCCTCCAACGTCGTCACGTACGATCTCGAGTCGTCGATCCACCGCCCTCGAGGCTGGTCATGGTCCTCCTTCCGACTGTTGTTCGTCACCTGGCTGGCCGGTCCGATCGAGCCGAAGGCAGCCGCCGAGCTCACCGGAATGAGTAGGGCAGCGGTCTCCAATCTGTCCAAGTCGCTGCTGGCAGACGGATTGATCGATCGTCGGCCCACCGAGAACGACGGCCGTTCGGTCCAGCTGTACCTGACCGACAAAGGCCGAGAAGCCATGGTCGAAGCGTTTCGCGAGCAGAACGAACGCGAACACGCCTGGGTCAGCGTCCTGAGCGAGGCCGAACAGCGAATTCTTGTCATGCTCCTGGACAAACTGATCACCAACCGCAGCCAGTTCGACGTACGCGGACGTAACTGACATAGACCCGAACCCCCTTGAAGGGTTGCGCCCATCACATCATTTTAGTTAATGTATTTACTATCTGGTGGAGGTGAGCCAGGCAGAACAGCACAGAAGGAGCCCCGTCATGGCGTTCTATCGACAACTCGGCAACATCCCACCGAAGCGTCACACCCAACACCGTGACGAGTCCGGCAACCTCTACTACGAAGAACTGATGGGAGAGGAAGGTTTCTCCTCGGATTCTTCGTTGCTCTACCACCGCGAGATCCCGTCGGCCATCGTCGACGCAACGGTCTGGGAACTGCGCGATCAGAGCACAACCCCCAACCATCCCCTCAAACCGCGCCATCTGAAACTCCACACGCTGTTTCCCGAAAGCACCTGGAACGAGACCGACGTGGTAACCGGCCGTCGTCTCATCCTCGGAAATGCCGACGTGCGACTGTCCTACGTCGTTGCGGCGGCGCCATCTCCCCTGTACCGCAATGCAATCGGCGACGAGATGGTCTACATCGAATCTGGCGAGGCGACCGTCGAGACTGTCTTCGGCACACTCGAGGCCTGTGAAGGTGACTACGTCCTGATCCCGATGTCCACAACGCATCGATGGATCCCCAAGGGTGACAAACCACTTCGTGCCTACGCCATCGAAGCGAACAGTCACATCGTCCCGCCCAAGCGCTATCTTTCCCGCTTCGGCCAGCTACTCGAGAACGCACCGTTCTGTGAACGAGACCTGCACGGACCGACCGCGCCCATGATCGCCGAAGGCACCGACATCGAGGTACTGGTCAAGCACCGCACGTCGGCGGGCATCGTCGGCACCCGAATGGTTTATCCCACGCACCCTTTCGATGTCGTCGGTTGGGACGGATGCTTGTACCCGTACACCTTCAACATCTCCGACTACGAGCCGATCACGGGCCGTGTTCACCAGCCGCCGCCCGCGCACCAGGCATTCGAGGGGAACAACTTCGTGATCTGCAACTTCGTGCCCCGCAAGGTCGACTACCACCCCCTGTCGATCCCCGTGCCGTACTACCACTCGAACGTCGACTCGGACGAGATCATGTTCTACTGCGGCGGTGACTACGAGGCACGCAAGGGTTCCGGCATCGGGCAGGGTTCGATATCGATTCATCCCGGCGGCCACGCCCACGGCCCACAACCCGGCGCGTACGAGCGAAGCATCGGCGCCGAGTTCTTCGACGAGCTGGCCGTGATGGTCGATACGTTCCGGCCCCTCGAATTGGGTGAGGGAGCCTTGGCCTGTGAAGACGAAGCGTACGCCTGGAGTTGGGCAGGGCGGGGGCCTCAGCAATGACGATCATCTCCCCACTCCTGCGCGGCCTGTGCGACGACGCAGCACTCTTCCCACCCGGCAATGCTCCTCTTGCCGAGGCAGTTCCGGCCCACGCGGCCTACCAGCAGGCGGACTATGACGCACTGGTCGGGCCCTTCGTCTTTCCCGCGCCGCGATTGAGCGAACTGGCCGCGTACGTTTCAGCTGACAACCCGGTGACGCTGAGTCTGACTGTGCCGGCCGGTCCAGCCGATACGGCGGCGGCACTGTCGAACGCGCTCGCTATCCCCGGTGTCAGCGTCGCCGCCGTCGAAGTGGGAATTCCTGACGGGTTGGACGCCGAAGCCGCCTTCGAGGAACTCGCTCCCGTCCATGCCGCTCATCCCGACCTGGACATTTTTGTCGAGGTACCCCGCGGTGATCGACGCGTGGACTTTCTGACGGCGCTCGAAACCGCCGGGTATTCCGCGAAGTTTCGCACCGGAGGAATTGTCGCCGAAGCGTACCCGGACGAGGACGAGCTCGCCGATGCCGTGATATCCGTTGTCCGAGCGGGTATCCCGTTCAAGGCGACCGCGGGACTGCATCACGGCGTGCGCAATACCGATCCGGAGACAGGTTTCGAGCAGCACGGCTTCCTCAACATCATGGTGGCCGTCAACGCTGTGAGGCGGGGCGCCGACCGCTCGGAAGTTGTTGCTGCTCTGGCGCAACGCGATGGCGAATCGATCGCGCAAGCCCTGGCCGAACTGACCGCGGACGAGGCCGGCGAGGTGCGTCGCCGCTTCCTCTCGTTCGGGACCTGTAGCATTTCGGACCCTCTCATCGAGCTCGAAGGTCTCGGATTGATCGTCCGCTCCGACAAAACCGAAGGAACACTCGTATGACCGTCACGACCATCGACATTCCCGCCGACTCGTTGTTCGGGATCGACAATCTGCCATACGGCATCTTCTCCCCCGCCGGAGGATCACCGCGTGTTGGTGTTCGGGTCGCCGACTCGGTGGTCGATCTCGCAGCGACACTGGGAGATTCCGTCTTCGCCGAACCGAGTCTGAATGCGTTCATGGCGCTGGGCCGAGATCAGTGGGTATCGGTGCGTAATCGGATCACGGATCTAGTGACCGGCGAAATAGACTCGGACGCAGTGTTTCCCGTCGACTCAGTCACGATGCACTTACCGATCGCGGTGGCCGACTACGTGGATTTCTACGCGTCGGAAAATCATGCGACCAACCTCGGACGCCTGTTCCGACCCGACGCTGCTCCCTTGATGCCGAACTGGAAGCACCTTCCGGTCGGATACCACGGGCGCTCGAGCACCATCGTCGTCTCCGGCACCGATATCGTTCGCCCCTGCGGACAGCGCAAGTCACCCGATCAGGAGAACCCGGATTTCGGACCGTCCCGCCGCCTCGACATCGAGGCCGAAATGGGCTTCATCGTCGGAACTCCCTCGAAGATGGGCGATTCCATCACCCCGGACGACTTTGCCGAGCACGTCTTCGGCGCCGTCGTCGTGAACGACTGGTCCGCCCGGGACATCCAGGCGTGGGAATACGTCCCTCTCGGCCCGAATCTCGGGAAGAGCTTCGCGACGTCCATCTCTGCGTGGGTTGTCCCGTTACTCGCGCTCGAAGCTGCCCGAATCGATACGCCGGTGCAGGACCCCGAACCTCTCTCTTACCTGCGCGGCGAGGAGAAGTGGGGGTTGGACATCGACCTGGCCGTCGAATGGAACGGTCACGTCGTCTCCCGGCCGCCCTACGCCCAGATGTACTGGTCGCCGGCGCAGATGCTCGCGCACACCACTATCAACGGCGCAGCAGCGAGCACCGGCGATCTCTTTGCATCCGGAACCATTTCCGGACCGGACAAGGATCAGCGCGGCGCCTTCATCGAACTGACCTGGGGTGGCAAGGAACCCGTGACCGTGGGCTCCGAGACTCGAACCTTTCTCGAAGACGGCGACACCATCGCCATCTCGGCCACCGCTCCCGGCGTCGGGGGATCACGAATCGGCTTCGGGGATGTTCACGCTCGGATCCTGCCGGCAACGCAAACCGAAAGATAACGATTGACAACTGTTTGATTCACGCTGATCTGATGTCCGGAATTCCTTGCCTCACGATTCTCCGAAGATAAGCTGGACTAACCATCCAGAGCGATCGAGAGTCCTGGCTCCGTGACGTCGCAGCAACCCCCTCTGCTGAGGTGCGGGTGCTTTCTGCCAGGTCCGATGGAGGACTCGTGCCAGGCGATCGACCCCGTACCTCAGTGGGGACAGCAGCTGTCGTCGTGATCGTGGGCGGTGGCCCCCGCGGGACCGGCGTACTCGAGCGAATCCTCGCTCACGAATCGGTGAACGCCGATCCCGTACCGATCGACATTCACGTCGTGGACCCGTATCCGGCAGGCGCCGGCCGCATTTGGCGAGGCAGCCAGGCGCCGCTTCTGTGGATGAATTCGACAACCGCGGACGTCACGATGTTCACCGACGAGACCACCGCCGTGACCGGCCCAGTGCTGCCGGGTCCGACCCTCGCGGAATGGGTCGCCGAGCACTCGGCTGAACTTGCCGAATTCCCCGAAATCGCGGCAGAAGTCCCGATGATCACCCCGTCGTCGTTTGCATCGAGGTCACTGCAGAGCCGATACCTGAACTGGGTGTTCCAGACCGCGGTCGACTCCGCACCAGCGCACGTCGACGTTCGGGTTCATCGACGATCAGTGGTCGACATCGTGAACGTCGGCGAGATACAGACGGTTCATCTGGACGACGGAGTTGTCATCGAAGCAACGGCCGTCCTTCTCGCGCAAGGGCACCCCGATGCGTTGGCTGCCCCGCGTGAAACCGCGCTGACCAGCTTCGCGTCCGAGCACGGGTTGACCTACGTAGGTCCGGGATACACCGCCGACCTCGACGCCGATGTCATTCCCGAACGCGAACCGGTTCTGATCGCCGGGCTCGGGCTGGCTTTCATCGACTGGATGGTTCTCCTCGCCGAGAGCCGCGGCGGCGTCTTCGAACGCGGTGAGGACGGCACCCTCACTTACACTCCCTCGGGTCGGGAACCTCTGTTGTACGCCGGATCTCGTCGAGGCGTGCCGTACCACTCCAAGATTTCGTACTCGATCGCCGACGCGCGGCCACCGCTACCCCGGTTCTTCACCGCTGATCTTGTGCCCGGCGACGGGCCGTTGGATTTCCGAAACGACATCTGGCCGCTGGCGTCGAAAGAATTGGCAGGCGCCCACTATCACGAACTGTTCGCGTCGCACCCGGATCGGACGGTGGGCACCTGGGAGGAGTTCGACGCCGAATTCGCCTCGCTGGCTTGGGGATCGTCTCGATTGCAGGAACTGGTCGAGAACGCAGTTCCGAAGCCGGAAGACCGTATCGATCTCGAGCGACTGAACCGCCCACTCGGCGGTGAGCGCTACGACGGACTTGCCGAGGTCCAATCCCGGATCAACGAATACATCTCGGCAGACGTCGCGCGGAGGTCGGACCCGTATTTCAGCGCCGACGCGGCTGTCTTCTCAGCGCTGCTGTCGACGTACATGACTGTCGGAGAATTGCTGCGGCGCGGCAGAATCCCGGCCGAATCCGTCGCCAAGGACGTCGAGGGTTGGCTTCATTCGTTCTTCAGCTTCATCGCCAGTGGTCCGCCACCCGAGCGACTGGAACAGTTGATCGCGCTCAACGAGGCCGGCATCGTCCAGTTCCTCGGGCCGGATTCGGTGTTCTCCACCGAGATCGACCCGGCAACGGGGGCTGGGATCTTTGTCGCTCGCAGTGCGTCGCACACCGACATCGTGGCCGCGAACACCCTCGTCGAAGCACGCTTGCCGGTTGCGTCCATCAGCGCGAGCGGTGACTCGCTCCTGCGGACGCTTCACGGTCGGGGCGAGGCAGTCGAACTTCGTGCGACCGTGGACAGTTCGGCGAAGCTCGCCGTCGACGGTACTTCACGAATTCTCGACCAGGACAACACAGCTCATCCTCGCCGCTTCGCGGCCGGGCCGTGGGTTGCAGGCCACAACTGGTCGGCGGCTTTCCCTCGTCCCCGTACCAATGCGGGGTTTTTCCGGCACAACGACGCCCTGGCGGCGGAGATTTTGGGCGCTGCGCGCCTGTGAGCGGTTAGGGAGTCCAGAGACTCCCTAACCGCTCACGGGGGCTGTGCCCCTCCTAGCTGAACACCAACTCACCCTCGTCAACCGCGACGGTGATACTGCCGCCCTCTTCGAGGAGATCGTCGAGCAGCATGTCGGCGATCTTGTCGTCGACCACACGCTGAATCGAACGTCGCAACGGGCGAGCTCCGAACTCGGGTTGATGCCCGTGCTCGGCAATCCAGTCCACTGCGTCGGCGGTGAACTCGATGTCGATGCCCTTGGACTGCAACCGCTTCCGGCTGTCGTCGAGCAACAGATCAGTGATCCGGTGCAGTTGCTCGGTGTCGAGCTTGCGGAAGATCACGATCTCGTCGATGCGGTTGAGGAACTCCGGCCGCATCGATTCGCGCAACCTGGCCATCACGCGGTCGCGCAGTGGCTTCTCCGCCGACTCTGCATCGCCTGTGGTGAAGCCGAGTCCACCGGACTTGCTCGAAATGATGTCCGAGCCGAGATTGCTGGTCATGATCACGACAGTGTTCTTGAAGTCCACCGTTCGACCCTGGCCGTCGGTCAGACGCCCATCGTCGAGCACCTGGAGCAAGGTGTTGAACACGTCCGGGTGTGCCTTTTCGATCTCGTCGAGCAGGATCACCGAGTACGGGTTACGACGCACCTGTTCCGTGAGCTGTCCGGCCTCGCCGTAGCCGACATATCCGGGAGGAGCACCGACCAATCGGCTTACCGTGTGCCTCTCACCGAACTCGCTCATGTCGAAGCGCAGCATCTTGTTCTCGTCACCGAAGAGTGTGGCAGCCAGAGCTTTTGCGAGCTCCGTCTTGCCGACACCGGTAGGTCCGAGGAACAGGAAGCTACCGACGGGACGATCCGGATCGCTCATACCGGTCCGGCTACGACGCACCGCACGCGCGATTGCGCGAACGGCGTCATCTTGCCCGATGACACGACCGTGCAGTTCCTCTTCCAGACGGCGCAGGCGATCTTTCTCTGCTTGAGTCATCTGGCTGGCCGGAATACCCGTGGCACGGGCGACAACCTGGGCGATCTGTTCAGCAGTCACATCCGGAGTTTCCTCGGAAGGAACCGAGGACCCTGCCTTCTCGAGACGCTTTGCGACGCCGTTGATCTCGTCACGCAGGGTCGACGCCTTCTCGTACAATTCGTCGGCGACGGCTTTCTCCTTGTCGCTCTCGAGCTGCTCGAGACGTTGCTGCAGAGCAGCGGTGTCCACCGTGGCAGTCTTCAAACGAAGCCTGGCGCCGGCCTGGTCGATCAAGTCGATTGCCTTGTCCGGCAAGAACCTGTCGCCGATGTAACGTGCCGACAGCTCCACCGCAGCGGTGATCGCCTCGTCGGTGTAGTGGACCTTGTGGTGATCCTCGTACCGACTGCGCAGTCCGCTCAAGATGGCGATCGCGTCCTCGATCGACGGCTCTCCGACCTGTACGGGCTGGAAGCGCCGCTCGAGCGCGGGATCCTTCTCGATGTTCTTGCGGTATTCGTCGAGCGTGGTGGCGCCGACGATGTGCAGTTCACCGCGAGCGAGCTTGGGCTTGAGGATGTTTCCGGCATCCATCGCACCTTCGGCGCCGCCTCCGGCACCGGCGATGGTGTGCATCTCGTCGATGAAGACGATCAGCTCGTCCTTGTGTGCGGTGATCTCGTCGATCACCTTGGTCAGCCGTTCCTCGAAGTCTCCGCGGTAGCGAGTACCCGAGACCATGCTCGAGAGTTCGAGCTGGACTATCCTCTTGCCCACCAACGATTCCGGGACATCCCCGTCGACGATGCGCTGGGCGAGACCTTCGACGATGGCAGTCTTGCCGACGCCTGCTTCACCCACCAGGACGGGGTTGTTCTTGGTGCGGCGGGAGAGGATCTCGATGGTCTGCTCGATCTCGTCGGCGCGGCCGATCACCGGATCGACGCCGCCGTTGCGTGCGCGATCGGTGAGATCGACGCCGTACTTGTCGAGCGTCGGTGTGGTGGACTCGTCTTCGACTGGACCGGCTGCAGGATTCTGAACCGCTGCCTGCAGCTTCTCCGGCGTGATGCCGGCCGAAGCGAGCAGACGACCCGGAACATGATCGGGGTCACCAGCCAATGCGATGAAGAGGTGTTCGGGATCGATGTACGTCGATCCCAGGGCTCGGGCCAGTTGATGAGCCTCGAGTAGAGCGGTTTTCACGGCGCTGCTGAGCGCAGGAGCAGAGTAGGCCCCCTGCTCACGGCCTTGTGGCAGCCGCAGGTCGACGGCGTCGACCACGGATTTCGGGTCGGCTCCGGCGCGCTGCATGAGCGTGCGGACCGGATCCTGCTCCGCCATGACGCGGAGAACGTGCAGTGCATCGAGATCCGAATCACCGCGAGCAGCCGCTACACGTGCAGCGTCAGCCATGAGTTGCTGGGTGGCCCTGCTCATGAGCCGGGAAATATCGATGCGACCGGGACCCTCGGGCCCGAAGAATGCTGGCATTCCGAAGCCTCCTTGCAGAAAGTTGAGCGTTACTGACTCAATTAACGTGCATGGGGCTCGATCAATTCCCGCGGGCTCAGATTTGTTTCAACACCTTCGGGCCACAGATCGTTCTCAACTACCGAAGGATCCGGTAGATCGACCGACCGGGTACGCCTCGACGTGCATGATCACCGATCCCTCGCAGGGACCACTCGCGATGTCGGTACGCCACGAACCTTTCAGACTGCCATCGGGCTGAGGTGTGTAATACGCCTCGGAGTGCGCCGGTGCCCACACCTTGGGCACGCCTTCCCCCTGGTAGCAATCCCACTCCCAGTCATAGGGGTGCACCCAACTGGTTCCGTCCCAGGTGTATCGCGCAGGCTGCGGCAACGTCGGATTGGCGGGAGCCGGACCGCCGACCACTGTGGCGATACAGACTCCGCTCGAGCAATCCGTCTCGAACGTGTATGTATCGGAGAAATCCGGCTCCCACTGGCTGGCGGCCAGACTTGTGCCCGTCTTGGTCGCGGCGAAACGCTTGAGCGAGTAATCACCGGACCAGTTCGCATCCGCAGCCCCCGCGGGCATCGCTCCGGCGACAAACCACGTAGCAACGAGAGCAACCACCAGCAATGACTTTCGCATGCGTGAAGTGAATCACAAGCTATGTCCGAATTGTCGGATACTGACCACAAGAACACCGACGACGATCAGCACCAGCGAAACCAACGGCAACGCTCCCGCACCCCTGTCCGCCAAGATCAGCCCGCCCACGACGCCGCCCGCTGCGATCGCCGCATTGAAGATCGTCACGAAAACCGATTGCGCAGTGTCCACAGCGTCGCCCGTCGTGTCGGCGAGCGCAGTCTGAAGGAGAGTGGGAGCGCCTCCGAATGCCACGCCCCATACCGCAACGCTGAGTGCGATCACTGCGAAGCTGTCACCGCCGACGCCCAACGCCGTCAAAGCTGCGGCAAAGACCACCAAGCTCAGCACGGTGAGACTTCGAAGGGCCCGGTCGACAAACACCCCGACCACACCGATGCCCACGAAGGCGAAAAGTCCGAACACGAACAAAACGATTCCCAACCGATCGCCGAAACCGATGCGATCCAGAAACGCCGCCAGATACGTGTACACGATGTTGTGCGCGAAGATCCACAAGAACGCGACAAACAGAATCGGTCGTACGCCCGACAGGACCAGGACTTTCCGCACCGACAGCTGCCGATCCGCTTGTTGCCCGGGAAAGTCCGGCATCACCGTGAGTATCCACACGACCAGAAGTAGCGCAGCAACCGACATCACGGCGAAGACTACGCGCCAATCGGCCAGGGTCCCGAGCCACGCACCCATCGGAACGCCGATTGCCAGCGCGATCGGCTGTCCGACGGAGGCAACCGCAACGGCCCGCCCCTGCAGATGAGGGGGCGCCATCCTGCGTGCGTACCCCGCAAGCAACCCCCACACCACACCTGCTGCCATGCCCGCCAGAAACCGAACACCCAAGGTGAGAACAAGATTCGACGACAGCGCTGTCACCAGATTGAAGACACCGAATCCAACAGTCGCCGACACCAGGACAGCACGCCGTCGCAGTCCTCGGGTCAATGCGATCAGTGGTACCGCCCCGACGACCGAGCCCAACGCGTATGCAGTGACCAATTGCCCGGCGCCGGAGACAGATACGGACAGCCCTGACCCGATCTGCACCAGTAGTCCGGCCGGCATGGTTTCGGTTGTGATCGCTATGAAACCTGCCATTGCGAGTGCCGACAACCCGGCCAGCGGTAGCGTCCGGACGGAATCGGTCTCCGCCAGTGCCGAAGTCGCAGTCCCGTCCGAGTTCGCGCTCACCTCGTCGGTGTTTCGGGACTGCCTTCACCCGACTGGCCGGATCGGACCAGTTCTGCAATCGACGCCCAGTCCATCTCGCCCTGACCGTTCGCCAGAGCCTGAGCGAGCACGCCTCGAAGTACGCCGCCGAACGGCAAATCCAGATCGACGCTGTCGGCGGCGTCGAGCGCAAGCCTCAAATCCTTGAGGCCCAGAGTGGTGGTGAATCCTGCAGGCTCGTACTGACGCGTCGCGACGAGGTTTCCGTAGCTGGAGTAGACCGGCCCCGGGAAGATCGTCGAGGTCAGCAGTTCTACGAGTTGGCTTCCGTCCACACCTGACCTCTCCCCCAATGTGATTGCCTCACCCAAGGATTGAATCGCGGCAAGGATGAGGTAGTTGCCGATGATCTTGACGATGTTGGCCTGCTCCGGACGCTCACCTTGTGGCCACGTGCGAGCCCCGATGACGTCGAGGAAGGGTTGCACTCGCTCGAGGAGGGAACTGTCGCCGCCGGCGATGATGTTCAACTGGCCAGCCTGAGCAACAGAAACGCGTCCGAATACCGGCGCCGCGATGTACCCGATGCCGTACTCGGCGTGCAGTGCGGCGGCGCGCTTGGCAAGGCCGACGCTGACGGTGGCCATGTTGACGTGCACGGTTCCAGTCGGAACGGATGCGAGTACGGCGGGATCCAGAATGGCCGCAGACACGGCCGAATCATCCGCCAACATCGACAGCACAACACCGGACTGGAATGCCTCGGCAACGGTTTTCGCGCCGGTCGCCCCTTCCGCGACCAATTCGGCTACCACTTCAGGGCTGCGATTCCACACCGTCACGTCGAAGCCTGCACCCATCAGATTTCGAGCGATGGGACGACCCATCGCACCCAAACCGACCACGGAAACAGAAGTCATGGATTCCCCTCTCGAAAATGCTGAACCATCTAAGACGGTTCAACACTCTCACACAGGTACAGTTGCTGTCGAACCGGTTGAGATGGTTCGCTACAAAGGAGGATGAAAGTGAACGAAGCAGGAGCTGATCAATCCGCTCGGGACGTGTTTCGACTCGACAACGACACGCTCGCCTTCCGCTTCACCGCCACCCTCACCAATCGGAACGGCTCGAGGTTCGAACGACTCACGAGCCCGCAGCGACTCGAATTATGGTTACGCGCCAACGATCTGATGGACACCCCAGCAACCGCGACAGAAGACGACCTCCGCGGCGCGCAGGATTTACGTGAGGCCATTCATCGCATCGGAACCGCCGTATGCGAGGACCGCCGCGCCTCACGCGCCGATGTCGGGATCGTCAACACCGCATCCGAACTCGGTGATGCCCACCTCGTCCTCGAGAGTGGCCGGGCCCTCTGGAAATCAGCCGGAGACAATCCGATCCGCGACGCTTTGTCGATAGTGGCTGCCGACGCGATCGCGGTGCTCGGTGGACCCGACCACGACCGCGTCAAAGCCTGCCAGGGCGACGGGTGCACCGGCCTCTACGTCGACACCAGCCGCGGCAACAACCGACGCTGGTGCTCGATGAACATCTGCGGAAACAAAGCCAAGAAATCCGCGATGACCGCTCGCGCCGACTAGCTCATCTCACCTTCACCGCGACTCCATTTCGCCGCCACTCGGTTCCACAGCTTCTCGATCGGCGTCGACAGCAGGAGAAGAAACAGCGGGAAGTACGACGTCACCGGAACGAGCACACTGACGAGCAGCGCCACCACCATGATCAGGAAAGTGACGATTTCAGCGGTGAAATGCGGCTTCGCATTCTCTTCGCTCAACGAAGGGTTGCGAACCAGACCCCACGCGACCACCGCCAGGCACGCAGCACTGGCTGCCATTGTCCCGATGTAGAGAGCCCTGGTTCCGAGATCCTGCGACGGCGCTGCAACGAGCGCAGTCGGGAACGGCAAGAACACGATGGTCATCACCCACAACCCCAGCCCGCGCACAACCACCTTGTCTCCGTCGACCACGAAACGAAGCAGCCGATGCTGCGACCACCAGAGACGGAAGATCACCAGAAAGCTCAGGGCGAACGAATAGAACTGCGCAGCGTGATCGCGCAGGAGTTCCGACGTGGTGCCGTGGTGGTCACTGGTGAGTTCGACCAGCGGCAGGACGAGCAGCGTGATCGCAATGGCGACAATCGCGTCGACGAAAGTGACGTAGCGCTCGAAGTAGCGGGTGCGTTCCGCAATCTCAGCCATTGCGGAAGCATAAGCCTCACAACAAGAAACAGACCGGCGACGCCACTCTGCGGGAGGCGGTATCCCGAAACATACAATTAACGAATCAAATTCGTTATACCCCTTGACCGAGGCAGGGCCCATCCCCATACTTAACGAATCACATTCATTAAGTGACTCGCATCACGCCATCAGGGGTCGGTTCCGCCACCCCCTTCAGGACATGGGGTTGCCCTAGTGCCAATCAACGCTTCTGCGATTACGCAGTCCGACCGGGTTCCACTCACCGCCAACCGCGGTATTGCCGTCTTCAGCATCGGTGTCATGGGATTCATCACCGCGAACCTCATCCCCCTGATGATCGTGGCAATGGTCGAGGACCTCGGTGTCACCGAATCCGCCGCCGGTGCCGTCCTGACCGCATCGCTGCTGGTCTGCGCGTTCACCTGCCTCGCCACCACTCGTATCGCATCGGGTCGGCATCGTCATCTCCTCGGCCGCGTCAGCCTGATGGCAATGGCAGCCGCATTCGGCGTTGCGGCCATCGCACCGTCCACGATGATCGTGTGTACCGCGATCATCGTCGGCGGCATCGGCGCTGGTGGATCTGCATCCGTTGGTGGAGCGGCACTGGCCGCGCTCACGAACCCGGACCGGGCGTCAAGCATCAGCGGCCTCGTGAACCGTGTCGTCGTCACAGCCGTCCTCGCTCTCATACCCATCCTCGGCACACACATGACCAACGCATTCGGCATCGTCGCAGTCCTGGCACTGGCTACCGCAGCAACGGTCACCTGGTTGCCGTCATCCCCGGTGAAAGAGTCGCCGGAGACGGCGAAGTCCGCCAAGACGACCACCACTCTCCCCGCCGGGGTAAGCGCGAAACGACTCACTTTTGCCGGAACCGCATTTCTCGCGATGCTTGCAGTCTGGGCGATCAGCGAAGACTCACTGTGGGCAGTACTCGGCATCATGGGTTCCGAGCACGCCGGACTCTCGGATCAACAAATGAGTCTCGCGCTGAGCGCATCAACGGCGGGTGGCGTGCTCGCGGCTGTTACTTTGACCGCGTTGGGTTCTCGGGTCAGTCGGACAGTATCGATCTCCGTGCTACTGATACTCGGGGCAATCCTGAAGCTGTCTGCCAGCCTCACCACCGATCCCACGATCTACCTGGTACTGGTCATCGCCTGGAACACTGTCTACGCGGCCACGTTCATCGTCTTGGTTGCCATCTCGGCCGCGCTCGACGCCGCCGGCCGATGGTCGGCCCCACTACTGGGCACCTACCTCATCGGCTCCGCGTTCGCGCCACTGTTCGGCACTTCGGTGACGGCCAGCCTCGGGTATCCGACCTTCGGAGCCATCATCTCCGGGATCAGCTTCGTTCTATTAGTCCCGTTCGCCTTGGTTTCCCGACTCTCCGCACGTACCGAGGGTGCGTATCGTCACCACAGCGCCGCCATCACTACTACCGTCATCGCGTAAGGATCACGTAGAAGTCATGAATGACAGCATCACTCACTACCGCAACGGAAAGATCTTCACGGCTGCCGACGACGGATGGGCCGAATCGATAGTCGTCGAGAACCACAAGCTCAGATTCGTGGGCGAAACCGTCTATGCCGATATCCTGGCTCCCGACGCCGAGGTGATCGATCTCCAAGGCGCCGTCGTGCTACCCGGTTTCGTCGACGCCCATACACATTTGGTCATGATGGGATTCGCGCTGCAGAAGTTGGATCTGCGTGATGCCACCGATCTCGCCGACATTCAGTCCAGCATCAAGCAATTCGCGGAATCGAACCCGGACGCACCACGTCTGCTGGGTCGCAGTTGGTTGTTCTCCGCGCTGGATGGAGGGCACCCGACGCGAGAGATGATCGACGCCGTCGTGCCCGATCGCCCGGTGTACCTCGACGCCAACGACGTACATTCGGTCTGGGTGAACACTGCAGCACTGCGAGAACTCGGCATCGACGCGGACACGCCCGATCCGATCGGCGGTCGTATCGGCCGGGATCCGGACACCGGAGAAGCCACCGGAATGCTGTACGAGACGGCCATGATGCTCTACGTCTGGCCGAAACTGGCGGAGCTCGCATCCGACGAGGACCGGGACGCCGCCCTCGCGCTCGCGTTCCGCCACTATCTCGAGGACGGCGTGACCGGCGCGGTCGACATGGCTCTCGGCGCGGACGAATTAGCCTCGCTGGAAAGAGCATTGGACGCAGGAGACGGAACACTGCCGCTGCGCGTCGCGGCTCACTGGCTGATGACCCGCGAGGACAACGAGGCCGACAACGTCCGACAAGTTCACGACGCGATCGAACTCCACGAGCGCGTCCAAGGTCCGTGGCTCCGTATCGCCGGAATCAAGATCATCATCGACGGTGTGATCGACAGCTGCACTGCCGCAATGAAAGAGCCGTACTCTGACGGCACCAACGCCGAGCCCATCTGGGATCTCGAGTCCTTGATCCCCGTCGTGACAGCCGCTGACGCCGCGGGCCTGCAGATCGCGATGCACGCGATCGGCGACGAGGCGTCGGAGATCGGATTGACGGCACTCGAGTACGCGATCGCCGCCAACGGAGACATTCCCCGCAGGCACCGAATGGAACACTTGGAGTCCATCACCCGGGACAACGTCGAAAGGCTTGCCCGCCTGGGAATCATCGCCTCGATGCAACCGGTTCACGCTGACCCTGCTATCCAAGAGAACTGGCAGGCGATGCTCGGCGACTACCGGGTGAATCGCGCGTACCCCTGGCCCGAATTCACCGAGGCCGGAGCGGTTCTGGCGTTGGGTTCGGACGCTCCGACGGCGCCCCACCCGCCGCTGCCGAACATGTTCATCGCCACCACCCGTCGATCCGCAATCGATCCGTCACTGGCACCCAACCTGCCGGGGTACGCACTCCCCCTCGCGGACGCGCTGGCTCACGCAACCCGCGACGCTGCCTACTCGTGCCGGTGGGAAGATGTGACCGGCCAACTGGTTCGGGGAAAAGCAGCCGATTTTGTCGTACTGAAACAAGATCCGTTCACCGAAGGGGTCGATTCTCTCCTGACCACGGAAATCGCGATGACCGTGGTTGCCGGATCCGTGCGATACGACTCCGCTCGCGCCACAAACGCCGAAGCCGTCAACACCGAAGCCCGATAGCTGATCGTTATCAGTTGTTCGATAACGCACGCATGCGGCCCGGCGACAGAACGAGGGAGGGACTTGAACACGTGAACCCACACTCTCTGGAGGACGCATGCGCAGGAAAGCTCCGATTTCGGCCGCCGTCGCTGTCTCGGCACTGGTGACGGCCACTGCCCTGATGGTCGCCGGTTGCGGGTCGACCGAAGGAACACCCGAGGCGGCGGCTAGTTCAGCAGCGTCAAGCTCAACGGCGTCGGCGACCTCGACGGCAAACGAATCCGGGACGACGGTAACGAGTTCTCCCCCGCCGCAATCGGGCACCCCAGCAAGCGAATCCGTGCCGGCGACGACGCCTGCAGTCCCGGCTTCAGGTCCCTGTCTCGACGTCGACTCCCCGGTCGTCACCGACGCAATCGGTACCTTGGGAACCGACGTCAACGGCGGCAGCTGGATACCGAGATCCGCGAGCGAGGAGCAGATCGGTAATTGTCCTGACCTGCTCTGGGTTTCGGTCGACGGTGACGGCGTGGGCGATGCGACGTATCAGTCACACGTCCTGTTCTTCCACGACGGGACTTACCTGGGCACGGCTACCAGCAAGCCGTACTCGTACACACACGTCATCGACAGCAACAAGAATTCGGTGTCCGTCCAATACCGATGGTTGCTCGACGACGACGCATTCTGCTGCCCTCAAGGCGGACCGAATATCGTGAATTTCACGTGGAACGGCAGCGCTGTGGTCGCCGACGGCCAGTTCCCGCCCTCCTGAACCCGTTTCCGTCCGATACAGCTCTGAATACAACTGTGCCCCAGCGACAACGGTCGCTGGGGCACAGTCTTCTTCGATCTACTCGCCGACGCTCCTACTCACCTACACCGAGTTCGCGCAGGCGAGTCTTGTACAGCTCGATGTTGCCGAGCTTGATGTCCTCGTAGCCGCGAACCACGTCCGGCAGTGCCGCGATCTCGACGGCGCGATCGTATCCGTCGGTTGCGAGCGTACGAGAGAGATCAGCGATCATGGCCTCGTACTCGGCGAGCAGTTCACGCTCGACCTTGCGGACGTGCATGTAGCCGAAGGGATCGAGCTTGGTACCGCGCAGCTTCTTGCCCTTGGCCAGAACCTTCAGTGCAACATGCGACTTGGGCCCGAGGCCGATCTTCTTCTTGCGGCCCATCACTCGGAGGATCGGGGGGTGGAGCTTGTAGGTCAGGTTCTCCCCGGCCGGCACCTGCGACTTGACGTCTTCGATGAAGGCAGGATCGACCAGCATGCGAGCAACTTCGTACTCGTCCTTGTACGCGGTGAACTTGAACAGGCCGCGGGCGACCGCTTCACTGAAATCGGTCCGCTCGGTTGCGGCACGTTCAGCAGTCCAGACTGCCTGAACCTGATCGATGTAGCGCTGGGCGATCTTGACGGACTGGAACTCGATGAGCTGTGCCGCACGCAGTTCGACCAGTCGCAGGGTTTCACCGGTGAAGGTGGTTCCGGCGAACATGTGAGCCGGTGCGACAACGGGTTCGCGGACGGACTTGGCCGGCGTGGTGACGGCCGAGAACGCTGCAGTGTCGGCAATTGCTGCACGGCCCCAACGGAATGCCGCGATGTTCGCGTCCACGGCAACGCCGTTGATGCCGATCGCTTCTTCGATGGCCTCGGCCGGCAGACGAAGTCCACCGCTCTGGTAGGCAGCACCGATCAGCAGGAAGTTGGCGGCTGCGGTGTTACCGAACAACTCCTGTGCCGCGGCGAGTGCGTCGAACGAGCGCAGGGTGCGCGACACCTTGTCGAGACGGGCGAGGAGTGACGTCTCCTCGGGGTAGCGAACAGCCTTGTCGTAGACCATGTCTCCGGTCGGCGTCTGCGACGTCGATGCGATGGAGACCGTCTTCTCGGCGTTGCCGTAGTCGAGGTTCTTGTTGTCCGTCGCGGTCAGCAGGTCGAAGGCGACGATGCAATCCGCGCTGCCCGGGGTGAGGCGGTTGGACGGCTCGAGCGCGCTGGAGCTGAAACGCAGGTGCGAGACAACCGGTCCGGCCTTCTGGCTCAGGCCGATCTGGTCAAGGCTCTCCACCTCGAGGCCGGCGCGCAGTGCCGCAGTTGCGAGCACCTGGTTGACGGTCACGATACCGGTGCCGCCGATGCCCGCGAGGAACACGTTCTGCGTGCTGGTGAGCGGTCCGAAATCGGGATCTGCGACGACGGGCGGGACGGGACGTGCGGCCTTGGGAGCCTTCTTGCCCGGCACCAGTTCGACGGTCACGAATGAGGGGCAATCGCCGTCCATGCAGGTGTAGTCCGTGTTGCAGGACGTCTGGTCGATCTTCGTCTTGCGACCGTACTCAGTGTCCACAGGCTGGACCGAGAGGCAGTTCGACTTCACACCGCAGTCACCGCAGCCCTCGCACACTGCCTCGTTGATGACGACGCGAGTGTTGCGAGTGGGCAGCGTGCCACGCTTGCGCTGGCGACGAGCGTCGGCCGCACAGTGCTGGTCGTAGATCAGTACGGTGACGCCCTTGATCTCGCGAAGCTCCTTCTGAGCCTCGTCGAGGCGATCGCGGTGCCAGAGCTTGGTGCCCTTGGCCAGGGCGCGCTTGTTGTGGCGCGAAGGCTCGTCGGCGCAGATGATGATCTGCTTGACGCCCTCGGTGGTCAGCTTGTGGCTGAGTTGAGCAACGGAGAGGGCACCTTCTGCGTCCTGTGCACCGGTCATCGCCACTACTTCGTTGTAGAGCAACTTGTAGGTGATGTTCACGCCTGCGGCGATGCATGCCTGGACAGCCAACTGACCGGAGTGGAAGAAGGTGCCGTCGCCGATGTTCTGGAACAGGTGAGGCACGTCGGTGAACGGTGCCTGCCCGATCCACTGGCTGCCCTCGCCGCCCATCTGCGTCAGGCCGGTGACAGCGCTGTCCTCACGGCCGGACATGGTGACGAGTGTGTGGCAACCGATTCCGCCGCCGCCGATTGAACCCTCGGGGATAGCGGTGGAACGGTTGTGGGGGCACCCACTGCAGAAGTACGCGGTTCGCTTGGCGGAGAGCACGTTCAGCGACAGCGGTGCCGGGAGGGTGCGCTTGAGCTCGACGTGGGGCTTCAGTACGCGCCGCAACGGGGCGAGCAGCCGGCCTGCGGTCAGTTCACCACTGGCAGGCATGAGCAGACGGCCCTGGCCGTCACGCTTGCCGATGATGCGAGGAGCATCGTCGGTGCCGTACAGGACTTCCCGGATCTGAGCTTCGATGAACGCGGTCTTGTCCTCGACCACGACGATCTGCTCGAGACCTTCGGCGAACTCCTTGATCTTCTCGCCAACGACGGGGTAGCACATTCCGATGCGAAGGAGACGGATCCCGGCGCGGTGCAGCGCCGCATCATCGACGCCGAGGTCTGCCAGAGCTTGGCGGACGGAGTCGAAAGTTGTACCGGTGGCGGCGATACCGATCTTCGCACCGGAGGGGTTGACCTCGATCACATCGAGGTTGTTGGCAGTTCCGTACGCGTGAACAAGATCCCATCGCGGGCCGTACAGATCGGCCTCGGCGATGACACTGTCCGGCGGCGCAGCCATCTGACGCTGCTTGTAGACGAAGGGCTTGCCCTCGAACTGCACTTCCGGAACCACGATGTCGAAGTCCGCGATGCTGCCGTCGATCGTCCAGGCACCGTCGGCGACGTCGGCGACGATCTTCAGCGCTACGACGCAACCGGACACCCGCGAGAGTGCAACGGCGTGCATACCCATCGTGATGATCTCTTCGGCATTGCGCGGAAAGAGAACCGGCACACCCATCGCGGCAAGCGAGCGCTCGCTGACGGCCGGAACCGTGGAGGACTTCGACGCCGGGTCGTCGCCCACCAGCAGGACGACGCCGCCCTTGGGGTTCACGCCGTACATGTTGGCGTGGCGAATGGTGTCGGTAGCGCGGTCGACGCCGGGGCCCTTGCCGTACCAGACGCCGGTCACGCCGTCGTGGGTCGCGGTTCCGGCCGGGAGATCCGTCTGGCTTCCCCATACCGCGGTGGCAGCGAGCTCCTCGTTGAAGCCGGGGATGAAGGTGATGTCGTGTTCCGCGAGAACCTTGGGCATGCCGTGGAGCATCTTGTCGACGCCGCCGAGGGGGCTGCCCTGGTAACCGGAGACAAAAGTGGCAATACGCTTACCCGCCCGGATGTCGCGAACGTGCTGCTCGACGAAACCGCGTGCGATTGCCTGAACACCGGTCAGCAACACCGGTCCCGATCCCGACCGGTACCGATCATCGAGGTCATAGGGCTTGGCCTGGGCTACGCCCGACACCAGTTCAGTCATCGTGGACCACCGTTCCGTCTGCAGTGCATTTCAACTACCGTGCATTTTCAACAACCGCGTAACTCGATCTGTTCAGATGATCGTGGTCGAGGTATGTGAAAGCGTCAACAGAGGCTTGCTCAACTATTCAAATTGGCAATTTGTGAGCCAAATCACGTGACCTAGGTCATCGAATCAATCAGTTGGAGACCCGTTCGTGGCGATACGGCGAAACGGACATAAAACGTTCCCGACAATGCACACCGAGAACTTTCTTGACATTGACGCAACGTCAACTTGCATGCTGAATGAGCACAACCGATCCGAGAGTAGGAACTCCACGTGAGCGAATGGTCCATCCAAGAACTCGCCAAATCCGCCGGTACCACCAGCAGAACGCTGCGCCATTACGGCGATCTCGGACTCCTGGAACCAAGCCGCATCGGCGCCAACGGCTACCGCTTCTACGACGAAGACGCCCTGGTGCGACTGCAACGCATCCTGCTGCTTCGGGAACTCGGACTCGGATTGCCGGCCATCGCCGAAGTCCTCACCGGTGAACGCGACACGGCCGCCGCACTGCGTACGCACCTCGAACTCCTCGAGCAAGAGCGCACGCGGATCTCGAGACAGATCGAATCGGTCAACAGGACGTTGAACAAGACGAAGAAAGGTGAATCACTCATGCCTGAAGATGTTTTCGACGGGTTCGACCACACCCGATACAAGGACGAGGTCATCGAGCGTTGGGGCAAGGACGCCTATACCAGCGGCGACAACTGGTGGCGGTCGATGTCCGAGCAGGACCGGAAAGCACATCTGCAAGCTCAAGCCGACATCGCAGCGGCATTCGGAAAAGCACTGACAGCGGGCCTACCCGCGGAAAGCGACGACGTCCAGACGATTACCCAGAGACAGTTCGAGTGGATAAAAATCGGTTGGCAGGGAAGGACTCCCAGCGCCGACGCCTTCACCGGACTCGGCCAGATGTACGTCGACGATCCCCGCTTCACTGCAAACTACGACAAGTACGGAGAAGGCACCGCTTCGCTGGTCCGTGACGCGATGAAGATCTACTCCGAGCGCAATTTGCACTGACGTCGATCAGTCCTGCCCACTGCCGAGGAGGTTGTGTCGGTGCGCTGCCGCGACGGCCTCTTCGCGGGAATGCGCACCGAGTTTGCGATACAGGGCTCGCAGGTGACTCTTCAATGTGTTGTTGGATACGAACAACTTTCGCGCTATCTCGCCGATCGGAATGCCGAGACCCAGTTCCACGAGAACGTCCATCTCCCGCTTCGTCAATTGGACTTGAACGATAGCCGCCGGATACATCTGCGGCACTTCGGATTCGAGAAAGCTTGCGACGGCACTGCTCGGGCCCTCGGCCCGCTCTTCCAGTTGCCTGATCAGATCACGCGGTATGGTCGCCAGCGCCGACAGGACACCTGAGGTTTCGAGCAGTCCGCGAGCCTCCTCCCACGGACTGGCGGCAGCGGGGATTCTCCCCAGTTCGCACAGCGCAGCGCATTCGATCAGCAGGGACTCGAGCCGAAACCTCGTGAGATACTGCTCGCTCCAGTCAATTTCGCGACACAATTCCAATGCCTGTGACGGAGCCCCCGTCAGGAGATGCGCACGAGCGACAGAAACCGTGACAACAGCAAACGTATGTGACGCAGCGACTGATTCCTCCAGCGCCTTGGTACCCTCCCCGGACGCCAACAGAAGATCGATACGCGCCGCGGCGAGAAGTGCGTCACCGAGTGATCGTTCACACGGATTCACATGCCCGTGCGTTGCCACTGCGCGCTGGAGCGAAATCAGCCCCGAGAACGGATCCGATTGCAGCAGTGCGAATCTGGTGTACGTGTAGGCCGCGAACGCCCACAGGTCGCCCGGCGGTGTGATCTCGGCGAGCGCGTCCATCGCGGCAGCGCCGGCATTCAGGTCCACGCGATCGCACGCCACCAGTGCCCGCGCGATCGCTCCCCCCATGTGCGAGGGCGGTCCCAACCATCCCGAAACGTCCGGGTGTGTGCTTTCGAGGTGAAGCCAGTCTGTCGCGTGCGCGACATCCCCGATCAGCGCGGAGTTGAGCGCGGCATTGCCAGCGGCGTGCCGCAGGACGAACTCCGGACCGTGTTCCATCGCACCCTGATAGGCGAGTCGCAATTCCACCGCGGCATCACCGAGGTCACCGGTCAGTTGATGCGAAACACCCCAGATCAGGCGCAGGGCGGGCAGTTGAGACCCCAACGCGCCCAACGACTCGTCACCGAGTCCGTACACGACGTGAGCCAACTTGCGCGTGATCTCGGTAGAGCGTTGGTACTTACCGGATGTTCTCAGCACAACCGATTGGACCGTCCCGACGTTCAACAAGCTGTGCGCATGCGAACTACCACCTATCGCACGCAATTCCGCCGGTTCCGTCGGCAACGAATCGCCGTTGACCAACTGCGGCCGTAGGCGTGATTCGAGCAGGTCACGGCCCACCAGAATCGAAGAGTTCGAACTGAGTACGTCGCCGGGTATGGATTGCAACGCAGTCCGGACCAATCCGGTGTGATCGACCAGAAGATCGGCCCAGTGACGCTCGAGTATGTCGAGCACCCTGGTCCAATGGCGTCCGTCCAAGGCGTAGTGAACGGCACCGGCTATATCCGAAGTCCCGAGAGCGTGATCGACGAGAACCTGGAAGGGATCGTCGAATCCATCCCCTTGTTCGGTCCGTATCTGCATGAATGCCAGTCGAACTGACGGCGCAAAGTACCAGGATGCTTCTCCCTCGGGACCGTCCCGAAAGATCAGACCGAAAGACTCGAGCAAGTCCAGTTTGCCCTCCACGTCAAGATCGTCGGACAAGACACGAGCGATCTCTGGTGTGACGGTGCGGGCGGCGGCGATCGTAGTCGCGAAGTCGAACAACTCGAGCGACTTGCCCGATCGAGGAGCGGTCCGACTGACGTACGCGTGGATCGCCTGGTCCACTCGCTGCTGAACGCGTTCGCGCCCACGACTCGGTTCACTCAGCCCCGCAACCGCACTCAGAGCAACCTTCATCAGCACAGGAACGCCGGCAACACGCTCGCAGATCGAATGGACGATGCCCGAGGGAAGGTGGATCCCTGCCTCCGCGAACAGAACTGTGGACTCGTCGAGCGTGTACCTGAGGTCGTTCGCGCACAGGTACTCGTCCACGCGGACGTCCTCGAGTAAGTCCGTCGCAGACCGATCCTGCAGCGTGACGATTACTTTCAATCCGGGAAGCCGCACGATCAGATCCACGATTCGGCGTCCCACCTCGTCACCCTCAACCAGGTCGATGCGGTTGAACACCAACACGAATGGAGTGGGCGACGAGTCGAGTAGTGATTCGATTGCCCCCACCGGATCCTCGCGCATTCGTGGCGGGGCCTCGAGTGATTCCAGAGAATCTTGAATCACTGCGAGCGCAGTGTTCCAGTACTCGAGGGGGGTCATCCGATTCGATGGCGCCGGCACCCAGACAACTGGTCTGATGGGCATGTGCCCGAGAGTCGTGAGCCACAACGCGGCGAGGTCCGTCTTCCCGAACCCCCGCGGCGAATCGATGACCGTCAAGCCCGCCGAGCGTTCCATCAACCCGAGCAGACGAGGACGAATCGCCGTGGCTCCACGCCCGGCGAGCCGTCTTTGCAGCGTGCCCCTTCCTCGAGGATTTCGCTTTGCTCGAGATAGCTGCGACCGATTTGAAGTGGATGTCATGATGGCCGACAAACGAGCAGTCGATCCCCGCCGAACTCGAGATTTCGTTCGAGCATCGAACTCCCAACCTGTCCACCCATAACGAACAACATAGACAGAATCACCGCGACACGCGAGCACTGGCCGTCTCACAAATACGCCCGATTTGTCTCATTATGTGGGCTCGGTCACTATTGACATTTATTTGCGGGAGAGTGACTGCGACCTGCGGGATCTGACATATCATGCCCGCGTGCCGATGAATTCCGCCCGCATTCGCGTGTCGACTCGATCGGTGGACCCTGCGGACGCCAACGACTTCTGGCGTGTCGTCACGCGTCCGTTCTTCGTCACCGAGCCGATAGGCGCCGACACGCCCCTCCAAGGCTCGATCTCCGCCCTGCCTATCGGGACCTCGCTGATCGGTGAAACGACCTTCAACGCGCAGAAGTACCACCGCAGCAAAGTTGTGATCGCCGAGAGCGGACTCGACGATCAGTACATGATCCAGGTCGTTCTCGGCGGACAGGTCAGTGGTGACGCCGACGGAGTGGATTTTGTCGCCCGCCCGGGGGACATCGCGTTCTTCGACCTCGGGCGAACCTGGACTGCTGACGTCGAAACCGAGGCGACCGGACGCACCATCACACTCCTGGCACCGCGCTCCCTCGTCGAAGCGGAGTCGAAGGGTCGTTCTCTACACGGGAAGGTACTGCGCGGAGTTCCTGCCGTCGTGCTCGCTCAGTGCATGCAATCGGTCGTACTCGCGCTACCGCATCTCGATCCCGATGCTGCGGCCGGCTACGAGGACGTCGTCGCTTCCCTCCTGCGTGTCAGTTTGGGTATCGCCGAACCTGATCTGTCGCCGCGGCCCGATCACTCTCTCCGCGATCGTGCGTACGCCTACATCGCCGAGCATCTCTCGGAGACCTGGCTCGGCCCGACGAGCATGTGCGCAGCATTGTCGGTCTCCCGAGCACAGCTCTACCGCGCATTCGCATCCGACGGCGGAATTGCTCTTGTCATACGGCGCAAGCGCCTCGAACTCGTCTACCGCGAGTTGACCAGAGCCGAGATGTCGAACGAAACGACCGACGCGTTGGCCCTGCGATGTGGCTTCACCTCGAAATCCCAATTGGCGCGCGCGTTCAAAGACTTCTACGGGATGACTCCGAGCCAAGCTCGTACCGATGGCAGGCGCACGATCGGGGACCCGTCGATCGCACGGCTGCACCGTCGACTCGCGTTCTTCAGCCCCTGAATCCGAAATACTCCACAGCCTCGGGATCGCGCCTGTGTTCTAGTTGATCCATGAGCTGGGTCGACAAGGATTTCCGACGTCCTTGATCGTACTGGCGGTCATCGCCGCAGTTACGTACGTGTTCTCCTACCTGCTCGCCCCCGCCCAGGCCTCCCAGACCCCGTAAGAACCTCTGCTTCATCACGATTCGGCCTCCGAACCGCGGTGGAGATCAATAACTCCTTGCCAGGCAGCGAGCTCAGATCACTTCAGCTGGAAATGAACCGGAGAACAAACTGCTCGATGCCTTCCGAAATGACTTTGGTCAGCGCAGTGAAGTCGTTCGACCAACGTTGAATATCCAAGCTGCTCATTACTTTCCTCCGGTCTACGACCCGGCGCCTGTGACCGCACCCCACCCGGCTCGAGGAGGTCGTGGATCGACTGGGCCCAGGTGGCGAGTTCCGGCAACCAGACGATTGTCCCGGCGCTGGTGACGATCGTGTCGAAACGTCGGTCGATCAGCGTCGAGGCGAATCGCGCATCACCTTCCACCCACGTGATCTCGCGGTCGTCGGCCTTCGCGATACGCGCTGCGTGGCGCAGAGAGTTGGGCGAAAGATCGAGCCCGTGCACCTCCACCGCACCAAGGCGCGCCCAGGAAATGGTGTCGATACCAATGTGACACTGCAAGTGCAGGAGCGAGCGATCCCGCACTCCCGACGCCGGCAGATGCGTAGACAGACTCGACAGATCGTTCTGCACGACTCTAGAAATGGCCGCTCTGTCGGCGAGAAACCCTCCGACGTCATACATTTCGGAGCGCACATGCACCTCGGCGCGATCGTCCCAATTCGACCGGTTGCCGGCGATGGCTTCTGCCTCGTGCTTCGCTTGGCCCTCGTGCACCATTGACCCTCCGCCATCGACTTGAAGTGTCTTTTTAACACGTCTGTGGTCGTGTTCGCGTTCCAGTTTTCGAAGGGCTGTGGTTTTCGAATCAGACGGTCACTTCTTCGGCAGGTTTCCCCTCGTGGCTCGCCGCGCCGAAGACGGCTACGGCGACGGCGCCCGCGATCGCTCCGACGAATCCGACGATGGCAAGCCATTCCAGGCCCGGTCGCGACGCATCGCCGAGCACCACGACGCCGACGATTCCCGGAACGACCGTCTCGCCTACAACCAGTGCCGCTGTCGCTCCGTTGACGGATCCCAGTTGCAACGCCACCGTGTGCAGATAGAAACCGCCCAGGCCCGAGACGAGGATTGCCCAGCCGGCCGGATCGCGGAGCATCGTGCCGATTTCGAACGGATCGATTCCGTAGACCACGCGTACGGCAATGGCCAGACAGCCGAACAACACACCCGAGATCAACCCGGCGACAACTGCTGCGCGTGAGCCCAACCATCGGATCAAACCGATACCGATCGACAAGATCAACGCCGAGCCCACCAGGACACCCCAGTGGACGACGTCGTTGGAACTCCCGCCGCCCGCGTGACCCGAAGACAAACCGAGCAGCAGGAGCGATCCGATCACCGTGGCGATCGCGAACCAGTCGCGACGATGCAACTGGATGCCCAGGACCACGGTCCCCAGCACTGCCGTGATGACGAGATTGGCACTGACCACTGTCTGCGACAAGAACAGTGGAATGAGCCGCGCGGAGATGGCACTACCGGCGAATCCGACCGCATCGAGCACGGTGCCCAGGATGAACGACGCCGTCAGCGCTGCGGCGAACGTCGAACGCAAGGTCGGGCCACCCGTCGCCGTCACGTGTCCGGCCTCGCCTCGCTGCTCGGCGGCCGCTGCCGACTTGCGCGCGCCGTACGCCTGCAACACCGACGCCACGCCGTATCCGACGCACGCCACAATCGCGGCAATCAGTCCGATCAGCATCGAAATTCCACACGAAGTTCATGGGCAATGGTCATAGAGATAGACCCTGCCCTATTTTCCCAGGCCTGACATCACCCTCAGGTATTCGAACAAGTGCTACCCGAGAAGTACACCGACCGACCCTGACCGGTACCTGGGGACACCCCGACCCCTAGTGGAATTGCTTGAGAGCCCTGATCTTGTTCATGACGTCGAGCGCCGCCACCTTGTACGCCTCGGACAGTGTCGGATAGTTGAAGACGGCGTCGACAAGGTATTCGACGGTCCCGCCGCACCCCATCACCGCTTGGCCGATATGCACGAGATCCGTTGCACCCGAGCCGAAGATATGAACGCCGAGCAGTTTCAGGTCATCCGTCGACACCAGGATCTTGAGCATCCCGTAGGTGTCGCCTGCGATCTGCCCGCGCGCGAGTTCACGGTATCGGGAAACCCCGACCTCGTACGGCACCGATTCCTTGGTCAAATCGACCTCGGTGGCGCCTACGTACGACACCTCGGGAATCGAGTAGATGCCGATCGGCTGCAGATCCATCAGCTTCGCGCCTGGTTCGTCGAAGGCGTGGTAGGCCGCGAGTCGACCTTGATCCATCGACGTCGCCGCCAACGCCGGGAAGCCGATGACGTCACCGACGGCGTAGATGTGTTCGACCTTGGTGCGGAAATTGTCGTCGACGTAGATGCGGCCACGTTCGTCGGCTTCGAGCCCGGCGTTCTCCAGCGCGAGTGGCGCCGTGAGGCCTTGCCGTCCCGCCGAGTACATCACGGTCTCGGCGGGAATCTGCTTGCCGCTGCGCAGCGTCGTAAGCGTTCCGTTCGCTCCGACGTCGACGGCCGTCACTTCTTCACCGAATCGGAAAGTGACCGCCAGATCGCGTAAATGGAACCGAAGCGACTCGATGACCTCGGGGTCACAGAAGTCCAGCATCGACGTTCTCTTCTCGACGACGGTGACCTTGGTGCCGAGTGCCGCGAACATCGACGCGTACTCGATACCGATCACTCCCGCGCCCACCACGACCATGGTGGTCGGGATGGAGGTCAGATCGAGGATTCCGTCGGAGTCGAGCACCCGGTGACTGTCGAAGGACACCCCCGCCGGGCGGGCAGGCAACGTTCCGGTCGCGATCACAACGAATTTTGCCGTGATCGTCATCTTGTCTCCGCGCGAGGCGTCCTCGACGAGGATGGTGTGCTCGTCGACGAACGAGCCGACCCCTACCAACAATTCGACGCGGTTACGCAGGAGCTGAGATCGCACGACTTCGATTTCTTTGGTGATGACATGCTGGGTTCGCGCCAGCAGGTCGGCCGGAGTGATGTTCTCCTTGACGCGGTAACTTGCGCCGTACAGTTCGCGTTGGTTCATCCCGGTGAGGTAGAGAACCGCCTCGCGCAACGTCTTCGACGGAATGGTGCCGGTGTTGACGCACACTCCCCCGAGCATGTTGCCCTTCTCGACCATCGCTACCCGTTTACCCAGCTTGGCCGCCGCGATGGCAGCCTTCTGACCACCCGGGCCGGAGCCGATCACAACCAGGTCGTATTCCATCGGATCAGTCATCGCTTACAAATACCGTCTGCATACGACCGGCAGATGCCGAGCATGTCAATACTCGGTGAACAATCCGCGCGCCGAACGGGCACGACGGCTGTACACGAACCCTGTTGCAATTAAAAGATATACAGTCAAACCCTTACGAAAATTGCTACACACAAACATATTCCGACATTCGCATGCGCACATTCTTCGCCGTCCGACGGAGTTCACAACGGTCTGTTGAAATTTGTTTCACCCCAGAGTGATTGATCGATCAACTGACAGGTGACCAGGGCAGTAAACCGGATGTCCAGTATTCGAATTGTCCGAAATAACGAGCAGAATGTTCCTCGTCACATCCCGGACCGAAGCAGTTGCGCGGAGCCTCAGGTCGCGTTCTACTTGCCTTGACTAATCATCTGTCACTCTCGGTTACAAACATCCGCCCCGTTCACGATCCCCACCTTTCGCCATCTCGAGAGATCAGGTTTCCCAATGGAATTCACGGAACTTGCCGACTATCCCCTACCTCCTGGGACCGTCACCGAGTGGACTCCTGCCGCAGTGAATCCGCCCGAACTGTGGCCTGTCGACCAGCGTCCCGCCAGCTACATACACGAGGCACACTTGAAACATGCCGAGCAGGCGAAACGGCAGGCGCACCATCACAACGACGGATGCACTCCGTCGTGGCTGGGTACCTCGTTTCGTATCCACGACCGACTCGACCGAAGGATCTGGGCGGCCACTCTCGATCATTGGATCGATCGCCACGAAGTGCTCCGAACACGAGTCGCCATGGAGGGCGAAGCGATAGTCCGACGCACCGCGGGTCCTGGAGATGTCCGAATTCTGGGTAACGAAGTCGGACATCTTGCGTCCTCGATGTCCGTCTTCACGCATCTGCAGCAACTGCTCGACCGGTCGACCGATCCACTTGTGTGGCCTGCGTACCAGTTCGCGACAATTGAAGGTCCCAACCATTTCACCGTGGTCTTTGCCGCTGATCATGCTCTGCTGGACGGATATTCGGTGGCGTTGACCGCGCACGAACTGCAGACGATCTACCGTTCGTCGAGCGAGGGAAGCCCTCCCTCGCCGCCGGAGACCGGAAGCTACATCGACTTCGGCACCAGGGAACGAGATCTCGTGGGACACGCGGACTGCTCTCACCCGGCGGTGCAGACGTGGCGCGAGTTCTACGCGCAGGGCGAGGCTCCGCTCTTTCCAGCGCTGCCCGAACCGGTCGCCGGACGCCGAGGCCCTCAGCAGAGCCTGTCCGCCTGGCTTCTGAGCGCCCGGGGAGCCGAACGCCTGGCAGAAGCGAGCAAGCGCAGCAACCAAGGATTCCTGGCCGCGATACTCGCGTGCGCGGCCAAGGTGACCGGTGATCTCACCGGTGCAGACGAATTCCGCGTCGTGGTGCCGCAACACACCCGTTCGGAGCTTCGATGGGCCGCGTCGCTGGGATGGTTCATCGGTGTTGTGCCGGTGAGGATCCCGATTGCTCCCGCAGCAACCGTGAGCGATCTGGCCAAGGTTGCCGGCACGGAGATGCGACGCGTCCGCCCCGCAGCGGCCCTGCCGTACTCGAAAGTGTGCGAGCTGATCGACTCCCCGCAGCACCTGCCGTTCGTGCTCTCGTACATGGACGTTCGTCACGTTCCTGGTGCCGAGCAATGGACGAGCTGGCAGACCAGAGGCCTTCGTAGTCGCGATCATTCGGGAACCGACGTCTACATCTGGCTCACACGGACTCCCGAAGGGCTCAATCTGGCCATACGCCACCCAGGCAACGCGCGCACAAGCCGCCACATCCATCAGTTCGCGGGACTCCTACGCCGCGAAATGGAGGACTTTGCCTTCTCGACCGACACATGCTCACCTCCGACCAACACCGCTGTACCGATCAATACCGCTGCACCGATCGAGGAGAACTCTCATGGAAATGACACCCATCGATCTCTGGGCACCGAAAGCCGGGACGCTCACCGAGTTCAGGCCTACTGAGCAGTCCCTGACGGCAGCATCTCGAGCACCACTGAGCGACCAACCTCTCTCGTTCCTCCAAGAGGGACACATTCGTACCGCCGATCACAAGCGCGCACAAGGCGTCGACTGGTCACCGTGGATCGGATTCACGTTCACTCTGCCCGGTGATCTCGATCGGGAGGCACTGCGTCGGGCGGTCCAGGCGTTTGTCTTGCGGCACAACACACTTCACAGTTGGTTCGAGGTGAGACCATCCGAAGATCCTGGCGGCAGCGGGGTCATCGACCGTCATGTGGTGGATGAATCGACGATCGAACTCGCGCCGCACAGCGTCGGTTCCCTGAACACGACCGATGCGGTTCGCGAGCATGTCAGCCGAAGTTTCGCAGGCGATACCAGCCCACTGCAATGGCCTTCGTTCACCAGTGGCGCCGTCGAGCACGGCACCGGCGCCGGTTTCACCATCTACTACGGCGTCGATCACTCGCACACCGACGGCCTGTCGCTGATGCTGGGCGTCGAAGAACTTCGTGCGCTGTACATCGCCGAAAGCGCCGGCATCGACGCTCAACTTCCCTCTCCCGGCAGCTACGTCGAGTACAGCGGCGAAGAACGGGCAGCGGCGAAGAACCTCGACCTATCCGCAGAACCTGTGCAGCAATGGATTTCGATTCTCGCCGCCAACGCCGGACAACTCCCGACGTTCCCCCTCGACCTCGGCGTCGCGCAGGGCGAACAGACCCGGTCGACCCGCACACATATCGACGTTCTCGACAGCGACGAGTCAGCCGCGTTCGCAGCGCTGTGCAAGTCCAATGGCGTCGGATTCTCCACGGGGATCTTCGCAGCCCTCGCCCTCACCGAGATCGAAGTTTCTGACAGAGCGAACTACTTCGCGCTCAACGCAGTCGGTACTCGTTCCGATCCGAGATACCTGTTTTCTCAAGGCTGGTTCATCAATCTCGTCCCGGTCTCGTTCACGCTGAGTGGTGTCACCACCTTCACCGATGCACTCCCCCTTGCTCACGCTGCTCGCGCAGCCGTGAAGGGACTCGCGGACGTGTCCATTCACTCGGTGATCGCCCAGGTGTCGAAGTTGACCGGATCCGACATCGGCGGAACCTCGGTCCCGCCGATGGTGTCGTACATCGACATGCGCCTGATTCCAGGTGCCGAGCACCACGACGAACTCGAAGCGCGCGCACTCGGTGGGCCAGGAACGACGGGTGATCTGTCGATGTGGATCAACCGGAAGGAAGACCGTACGTACGTGATGGTCAGTTTTCCCGATACCGAGCAAGCGCACACATCGGTGGATCGGTACCTTCGACACCTCCGCAACGTCCTGAGAACGGTCGCCGATACCGGCGACTACCGTGTTGTTCGTCAGGCGGATGCACGTCAGGAAGTGGAGACCGCCTGATGCACATCACCTTTCTCGACAGGTTCGAGGCACGGCCGGGCCGCATCCTGCAGTGGACGCCGAGCGAAATCTCCACCGGATCGACATATCCGGTTCCTCCGACCTCGAATCAGCAGCTGCATCTTGCCGGGAGCCGCGGCGATACGACTTGGCTCGCTGCCACTTTCGACGTTCCCGGCCCGATCGACACGGACGCACTCCGGGCCAGCTTCGAGGAATGGACGTCCCGTCACGACGCCCTGTCGTGCTCGTTCTCCCAGGCCGAAGAAGCGGATGAATCCTCGGCGCTGTTCGTCGACGTCGCCGATGTCGTCGATCTGCGCCTCCGTGAGGAAACAGTGGCGGACGCGCGAACGCCGGAACAGGTGCGAGAACTCTTGGGCGAGCGCTTGGATCGATGGTGCAATCCTTTTGCGTTTCCCGCCTACTTTCTCGGGGCCATCACCCGCGAGGACCAGTCGACAGTGATCTGCGGATTCGACCATGCCATCTGCGACGGCTGGTCCATGAGCATCGCAATTACCGAGATCAGCACTCTGTATCGTGAATACACGCGGGCGGACCGTAATCCGATCGCGTCAGATCTCTTGCCCGAGCCCGGGAGTTTCCTCAACTACTGCTTCCGTGAATCGGCAACCGCGGATCCAGAGCCCGGCGACCACCGCATTTCGGGGTGGCGGTCTTTCCTTCGATCTTGCGGGGGTGACACTCCCCATTTTCCCGTAGATCTGGGGCTGCCCGCCGGGACCATGTCGCCCCAGGGCACAGACACCCGAATGCTCCTCGACGCCGACGAAGCAGAGCTGTTCGACCAGAACTGCGCCGATCATCGACACTCGTCGTTCGGTGCGATTCTTGCGTCGATCGGTTTGGCCACAACACAATTGACCGACAAGAGAGACACACGCCTTCTGTTCCCTGTTCACACACGTCGGGAACCGCGGCACAACCACACCTTCGGCTGGCTGGTGGCCAATGCACCCATCACCGTGACGAGCATGGATGATCTTCACAGCACGGCTCGGGCAGTCAATCTCGCTTTCCACGAGTCACTTTCACTGTCGTCCGTGTCGTCGAGACAAGTGTTGAGGAGCTTGGGACCCGAGGTTTCGCCCACTCGCCGAGACATCTTCTCGGTGTCCTACGCCGACTACCGGACCATGCCCGGTGGATCTCGCCCCCGCGAATCACGGCCCGGCGACTCACAACCTGCGCCGATCAATCCGCAGCAACTCAGTCGCGTGTCGAGCGCCGACGACGTTCAGTTCTGGTTTTCGCGCACCCACGACGGGCTGGCAGTGCGCACCCGATTTCCGGCACCCGCGGCCCAGGCAGTGCTTACCTTCCTCGAGTGCGTATCCGAGATTCTGTCGACGCCGTAACCAGACGGCTGTGCATCCGCAGATCTATTTGACACTTCTTTGTTGTGCACAACTTAACTGTGCGCTACAGTTGTTCTCGTGACCAACCCACTCGCTCTCGAACGCCAGGTCTGCTTCGCCCTCTATTCGGCGTCGCGGGCCACTACGGCCGCGTACCGGGCAATGCTCGACGACCTGGGAATAACGTATCCCCAGTACCTCGTCCTGTTGACACTCTGGGAACGAGACGGCCGGGGCGTGCGTGAGATCTGTGAGGCACTCGATCTCGATACCGGAACTCTGTCGCCGCTGCTCAAGAGGCTGGAGGGTCTGGGATTCATCGAGCGCCGACGCCTCACCACGGACGAGCGTCGCGTCGAGATTCACCTGACCGAGGCGGGTTCCACCTTGCGCAGCAAGGCCGAGGACATCCCGGCCAAGCTCGCAGGCGCCACTGGTCTGAGTAACGACGAACTCACCGAACTCCGAGACGTTCTCACTCGTCTCGGTGAGTCACTTCAAGCATCCAACGCCCACTCCGACGGAAAGAAGAAGTCATGAATATCGTCTACACCGCAGAAGCACTTGCCACCGGCGAAGGCCGCAACGGTCACGCTCGCACTTCGGACGGACGCCTCGATCTCGGCCTCGCCATTCCCAAGGAAATGGGTGGCAGTGGCGAAGGCACCAACCCCGAGCAGCTCTTTGCCGCCGGATACGCAGCATGCTTCCACTCCGCTCTGCAGATGGTCGCCCGCGCCGAGAAGGCCAACGTGGCTGATTCCGCAGTCGGCGCGCGGGTCGGCATCGGCCCCAACGGTGCAGGAGGCTTCGGACTCGCTGTGACGCTGGAGGTTTCACTCCCCCATCTGCCCCATGATCAGGCCGTCGAGTTGACGGAGAAGGCGCACCAGGTGTGCCCGTACTCCAATGCAACTCGCGGCAACATCGAGGTCACCCTCGAAGTAAGTAAGGACGACGAATGAGCACCACCACTGTCAGCCGGGAAATCCGTCTCGCTTCACGCCCGAACGGTTGGCCCACCTCGGAGAACTTCGCCACCGCCGAAGTAGAACTCCCCGAACTCGAAGACGGCCAGATCCTGGTCCGCAACATCGCCATCTCCGTCGACCCGTACATGCGCGGCCGAATGAACGACGTGAAGTCCTACCTTCCGCCGTTCCAGGTCGGTGCGCCGCTCGACGGTGGTGCTGTCGGCGAGGTCGTCGAATCCAAGTCGGCTGATCGCGCTGTGGGCGACGTTGTCGTCCACGGCCTCGGATGGCGTGAATACGCCATCCTCGACGGATCCGCAGTGACTCCGGCCGACACGTCCATCGCGCCGGCGACGGCCTACCTGGGTGCCCTCGGCATGACTGGCCTCACCGCGTATGCCGGCCTCACCGCGGTTGCGGAGTTCAAGGAAGGCGATACCGTGTTCGTCTCCGGCGCAGCCGGTGCCGTCGGATCGCTCGTCGGTCAGATCGCCAAGTTGCTCGGAGCGAAGCGAGTAATCGGTAGCGCCGGTTCACCGGCGAAGGTTGCCCGACTTCTCGAACTCGGATTCGATGCGGCATTCGACTACCACGACGGCCCGATCACCGAACTGCTCGCCGCTGCCGCCCCTGACGGCATCGACGTGTACTTCGACAACGTCGGTGGCGAGCATCTCGAAGCCGCCATCGATGCCATGAACCAGGGTGGCCGGATTGCCCTGTGCGGAGCCATCGCTCAGTACAACACCACCGAGAAGCCCACCGCTCCCCACAACCTGGCACTGGTGATCGGCAAGCAGCTCACACTGCGCGGATTCCTCGTAGGCGGCTACCGTCACCTCGGTGGCGAATTCCGCACCCACATGGCAGGGTGGCTCGCCGACAACAAGATTCAGTGGGACGAGACCATCGTCGAAGGCCTGGAGAATGCACCGCAGGCTTTCATCGACCTGATGCGCGGTGCGAACACCGGCAAGATGGTTGTCACGCTGTAACCCGAACAACATCTGGCTCGAACGGATATGAAGGTGGCCGCGAACTTCTCGAAGTTCGCGGCCACCTTCATATCTGAATCAAATCCCGAACGAGACTCCGGTCAACTTCTCCGACAGTGTCCACAAACCCGAGGCTGTCTTAGTGTCGTGTGACTTCTTGTTCGACCCCACGACCTTCGGATAGCCTCGCTGCTCGAACGGACCGTCCGGTCCGATGTAACTGCCGCCGAAGGCATCCGGCGCGGTTGCCGCCCACAGTTCGGGAAGGGCACCCATCTCCGCGGACTGCGCGAAGATCGAATTGCCGATTCCCATCAGCTTGTCCTGGATCGACTCGGTGTGCCCCTGCAGGTTCGTCGACGCGTACCCCGGATGCGAAGCGAGCGCTTTGAGCGAAGATCCCGAGGCCGCGAGCCTGCGTTGAAGTTCGTACGTGAACAACAAATTGGCAAGCTTGGACTGCCCGTAGGCCAACCAGCGGTTGTACTTCCGACGCTCGAAATTGAGATCGTCCAGATCGACAGTTCCGAGCTGATGCAGGGCACTGGACATCGTCACGACACGGTCGGTGAGCTTGCCCTTCAGCAATCCGGTCAACGCGAAGTGCCCGAGATGGTTTGTGCCGATCTGCATTTCGAATCCATCGACAGTCCGGCGAAACGGAACCGCCATCACGCCGGCGTTGTTCACCAGGACGTCGACCTTCTCCGTTGCGTCGGCAAAGGCTCGTACCGACGACAGATCCGAGAGGTCCAATTTGCGGACAACCGCGTTGGGTCCGATCTCGGCGGCCACGGCGTCGGCCTTCGTGGTGTCACGACAGGCGAGGACGACGTCGGCCCCGGCTTTGCCAAGCGCCCGTGCGACTACCTCACCCAGTCCGCTGTTCGCCCCCGTGACGACAAATGTGCGGCCGGTCTGATCGACTACGTCTTCTGCGGTCCATTTGGTCATGCATTCCAGCGTACGTGCCTTACCCGCCGGTAGGGAGGGGTCGCTTTTCTGTTATCGCTTGCGTTTGGCGCGGATCGGCTTTGCACCCGGCAGCGGCGGTGCTGCAGCCACCCTGGGCGACGGGGGCGCAGTCACTCCGGGTGTCGGCGACGATTCATCTTCCTTCTGCTCCGCCGCGATCCGGCCGTAGACCAAATGCTGTTGTCCCAGCGTCCAGCAGTTGTTACTCACGAAATACAGCAGGATCGCCACGGGCGCGAAAGCACCGAAAGCGATCACACCCACCGGAAACACCCACAATGCGAGCTTGTTCATGATCGCTGTTTGAGGGTTGACGGTTCCGGTGTCCACTTGGCGCGCGATGGACGCCCGCGACGTGAAATGTGTAGCGACGGCGGCGAAGATCATCAGCGGTACGGCAACCAGAATGATGGAGATACGGCTGACGTCGCCGAACGCTTCCAGTTGCGCTGCCGGACTCGAAATCATGGCGGACAACGGCGCGCCGAACAGTTTGGCGTCGAGAAACGACTGCACGTCCGAGGCACTGAAGAAGTAGTTGGCCGTATTCGCGTTGTCCGCCACCGACATCGGTTCGGTCGGGCTCAGAAACGGGACGTGCGATGCCGCTCCAGTCCGATTGAACGATCGCAGGACGTGATAAAGGCCGATGAACACCGGTGCCTGAACGAGCATCGGCAGACAGCCGAGCAACGGACTGTAGTTGTGTTCCTTCTGCAGCTTGGCCATCTCGACAGTGAGTTTCTGCCGGTCACCCGAATACTTCTTCTGCAACGCCTTGATCTGAGGTTGCAGCTTCTGCATCACCAGTTGGGTGCGGACCTGCTTGACGAAGGGTTTGAACAGCAAAGCCTTGAGCGTGAAGACCAGAAATACGACCGACAACGCCCATACGACGCCGTTGTCGGGTGATCCGGAGATGAGTGAAAAGACCTTGTGCCAGAACCAGAGGATTCCGGACACGGGGTAGTAGACAAAATCGAGCATGACGAATGAACCTCACCGAGAGGCACGCTCACCGGAGATGAGAGCGCGGGAATGGTCGTGGACGCAAGACGTCTGACCGACCTACGACGAGTTCACTCCCGCCGACGGCCGATCTACAGACCGATTCCCGGAGCTCGAGGCTGTGGACGGCCGGGCGCGTCCGGGCTGCTCTGCCTGCGGAAAGCGCCACGCAGGCAGCGTTCGTCATCAGAGGGGCCAGTGGCCGAAACCGCGCATAGCTGCAGAAGTTCGTACTTCGACGACGTTGCGAGGGCTGCGACCACGAAGACGGCAATCGCAGTTCCCAGCACCGCGGCGCTACCCGACGATCCAAGCGGAGGCACGGCGAGAAGAGCGATGAACGGCAGCAGAAGCAGCAACAGTGACCGTGTCACCGTTCCCGTGCTCCGCTGTTGCATGACTGCGAGAGTACAGAACGTCTGCCGAATCCAGCTAGACGCTTGCCTCACGTACTTGTTCGCGCAGCCATTTGTGTGCTGGATCGTGGTCCAGCCGACCGTGCCACTGTTGGTGGATGGTGACGGCCGGTAGTTCGGTCGGCACCGCAAACCAGGCGACATCGAGGCGAGCGGCAAAGTATCGGGCAAGCCTTTCCGGCACCAGTGCAACGAGATCGCTGTCGGCCGCCATGAGCGCCGCCGCAACGGGCGAGGCAACCACCGCGATCACCCGCCGGCGCATTCCGACTGCGGACAACGCGTCGTCGATCGGTCCGTGTGTCCGGCCACGTCTGGATGTCGAGACATGTGGATGCTCACACAACTGCGCGAGTGTCGGCTGAGCCGTGCGGGCCAACGGCGACGACTTCGATACCAAGCCCACATGACCCTCTCGGTAGAGAATCTCACTGCACACATCAGAGGACGGCAACGGATCAGCGCCGATATCGAGATCGATCGAACCGTTCCGCAGCGAGTCGACGTCCTCGTTTCCCTCTCCGACACAACGGATTACAGCGTTCGGCGCTTCCGCCGCGAAACGCCGGACCAGAGCCGGGGTGAGGCTGGCCGCCGTGCCCTCGTTGATTCGGATCACGAAAGTCCGCTCGAGTTCTGCTGGTTCGAAGTTCTTGCGGTCGATCAACAGGCCTTGCGCCCCTTCCAGGAGCGATCGGACCTGAGGTGCTGCACGCAACGCAAACGGCGTCGGTACCAACCCACGCCCGGCACGAACAAAGATCGGGTCATCCATCGCACGCCGGAGACGCCCCAAAGCCCTACTGGTTGCCGGTGTCGACAAGTTCAATCGCTCGGCCGCGCCGGTGACACTGCCCTCCGCTACCAGAGCGTCGAACACTCTCAAAAGATTGAGGTCCATATCCATCGCCATAGTTGCACCATACGCAACTATCTACTGCAATCTTTGCAGTAGACGCACGTTACCGAGATCCCTACTGTCGTTTCAGTAGCCGAATTGGCTGTCGATCAACAACTCCCGCAATAGAACAAATTCCCGCAAAGAGGTGCGTCTTGTCCACAAATACTTCGATACCGACGGAGGGTCGGGCGAACTCGGACGCGCGACAAGGATTGGTGCTCGCAACGTTGTGCGCGGTCACCGTCCTCGTTATTGCGTTCGTCGCGGCCATCAACCTGGCAGTTCCGCTCCTGACGTCCGGGTCTCTGCATCCTTCCTCGACGCAGCTTCTATGGATCGTCGATTCCTACGTCACGGTCTTCGCCTGTCTGGTGATCCCCTGCGGGGCACTCGGTGATCGCTTCGGACGCAAAGGGGTGCTGACCATCGGGTTGATCCTCTTCGCAGCAGGCGCCGCCGTGTCCGCGAGTTCCCCCACAGTGGCGGTGATGCTGATCGGCCGCTGCGTCACCGGAGTCGGAGCCGCCTGTGTTCTGTCGAACAGCCTCGCAATCCTCATGCACGCGACTCCCCCACAGAAGCGTCCTCGCGCAATTGCCATTTGGGCATCGTCGACCGGATTCGGCGGCGTGGCAGGGAATGTCGGTGGTGGCGCGCTTCTGCAGACCGGGTCCTGGCGCTGGTTGTTCGTCGCCGTCGTACCCATCGCGTTGGCAGGTGGTGCCGCAGTCGCCAACCTTGCTCCTCGCACCCCTCGAAATCACCGCGGTCTCGACCCTGTCGGAACCGTCTTGCTGACGGCGGCGACGTTCGGGTTGCTGGTCGGCATCATCGAAGGACCCGAAAGTGGTTGGGGCAGTACCACGGTGATCACAGCGTTCGTCGCGTCGGCGTCGCTTTATGCGGCATGGATCATCGTCGAGCTCCGCGTCGAGCAACCCTTGCTGGATCCGCGGTTGTTCCGCCTTCCTCTGCTTCGCGCGGGATGCCTGGGAATGACCGTCGCGTTCTTCGGTCTGTTCGCACTGTTCTACGTCAACGCATCATTTCTGCAGTACGCCAAGGGATTCAGCGTTCTCACCACCGGCCTGGCGGTGATACCGCTGACCATTCCACTGCTGTTCGGTGCTCGCTTCGTGCCGCTGATCTCGGCTCGTCTGGGTTCCACCATCACCGTGGCGGCAGCGTTCGCGTTCATCGGGGTCGGCATGTTCGGGCTGTCGACCAGCACAGCCCACACTCCCTATTTCGCCTACGCGTTGTGGCTCGTCGTCATCGGCATCGGCGCGGCAGCCGCGCTCCCCGTATTGACTCACGACATCGCGGACTCGCTGCCCCTCGAACAGGCAGGCGTCGGTTCAGGACTGCAGGCGACGGCACGAGAATTCGGCAGCGCCTTGGGCGTCGCCGTCATCGGCACCATCTTGACCAGCCGTTTCGTCAGCGCATTGCCCGACGCGATGCGCGACGGAGACGGCGCCGCGCCACGCACGGTCGCAGACGGACTCGAGATGGCCGACACTCCCCTCGCTCACGACGCCGTCCTGAGTGCCTTCACCACCGGCGCGGACAGCGCCGTGCGCGTCATCGCGGTCATCACCCTGATCGCCGGCTGCCTGGTCACTGCGCAATCCGCGTGGTCGAACAGAACGCGAACGAAGGAGACAGAACAGGCGCACTGACAGCGCGTCCGGCCAGTGATTCCGTCAGCACCTGGCCGAACAATTCCGCATCGTCGATAAGCCAATTGTGATTGCCCGGAACCTCGCGAACCTCGGGATCACCCAAGGCGGCGCAGACAGCATGAAAACTCGTTCGCGGAATCACATGATCATCGGCTCCCCACAACACGACAACAGGCATCGCGCGGACTCGTCGAGTCGAAACTGTGGGATTCTGCGAGCGTGTACCGACTCGGCAGCCTCGACCATCGCCGACCCACACCAGTTCCACCACGGACGTTCACGAATCGGGCGCTCCTGACCACCAGCACTCGACCACACGCCACCACCAACCGAGTTCACCAGAACCAAGCGCGAGACTCGCGTGGGGAAGTCCCGCGCCACTGCTGTCGCTACACCGCCGCCGAACGAATGCCCGACGACGGTCACCGGACCGGTAACTCCGGCCGCGTCGAGAAACCGCGTCACCCACGCCGCATAACCTTCGAAGTTGCGATCGGCTCGGTCTAGTTCAGCCGTACCGCCAAGTCCCGGAAGCGCAGGCGCAATCACCCTGGATCCCCGGTGAACGACGGCAGCAAGCGCAGATCCATAGGCGCGAGGGGACAACCCCCAACCGTGCAGAAACAGCACTGTCTCGCCGTGCCCACCGACGCCGAAGTCGACAGGTCGAGAATCGACCACGGCGGTGCGCCACTCGATGAATGCATCGGTTCGACTTGCGGAGACAATCATGATCAAATCCCAGTTCAGGTGAGGTTTTTCTCCGGGTGAAGTATCGAACTCGATGTTGCCGCGCACGCATCGGCGCGGCGACGACCGTAGTACCTGCATCGGTACCTACTTCTTTCTTCTGCCACTTCGCGAGACGTCACGATTGCCGACACGCCACTCGAAAACAGGTATGCATCCCGTCCAACTGACCGGCGCGAACACGTCGAGGCGAAACCAGGCTGTGTGTCACAAGCCGAAGCCCGATCACGCCCAGCCGGATACCTGCTTCGGGACGCACCGACGCGAAGGCAACACGAGAAATGTCGCACCACCGATTCACCAGCCCCAGCACGACGAAGAACGCACTCGGAAGGGCGCTTGTCATCGGCGCTCTTTCACTGACAACCCTTGCCGTCAGTATCGACACCGCGAACGCTCAGGCCCCCTTGCTTCCGGACTGGAACACCGCCGGAGTTTCCGTCGTCACGAATCCGGCGAAAGTGTCAGCTTTCGCTTCCTCGGATGGAGGCCGCGCATTGGCAGCCGCAGAGTCCAAGATCGGCGCACCGTACGTCTGGGGCGCGACCGGACCGGACTCGTTCGACTGCTCCGGCCTCGTTCAATGGGCCTATGCACAAGCGGGCGTTTCAATTCCGCGAACTACCTACGACCAGGCGGTCGGCGGAGCTCCGATTTCCCGGGACGATCTCCAGCCAGGTGACGTAGTCCTGTACTACGGCGGGGAACATGTGGGGATCTATGCCGGAGGCGGTGAGGTCCTTCACGCCCCGACGTCCGGGGAGTCGGTCAAACGCGCACCCGTGGACTCGATGCCATACTATCTCGCCCGGCGCTACTGACATGTATCACGTCAACTTGACAAAAAGTCGTGTATCGCAACGATATTCGGGCCGTTCATCACGATCCGAATGCTTGACACTCCCCCAATGCGCGGAATGTGATGCCATCCTCTCCCCCGCGAGCGCGGTCTGCACCAGGTGTCGCGGAGCGCGGTTGGACGTAACGCGGTGTTGCGGAGACGGCACTGTCGTGTCCTGGCGAACGGTTCACGGCGACCCCACGACCGTTCTCGCCATCGTCGAATTGGACGAGGGGCCGTGGCTGTACACGTTGCTCACGGAATCCCCGCGCGCGGATGCGTCCGGACCGCTGCGAGTATTGTTTCAACGGCGAGAACTAGGTAAGCGGTACCCGGTGTTCTGCCTGTGCGGCGACGATAGGGGAGAACTGCAATCGGACTTCAGCTCCGATCTGCTGAACCATTGACCTCGCGCGAGTCACGCTCCTGCGCAGTCGATACCACCCACGCCGCGATCTGCACTCTGGAGGTGAAACCCAATTTCGTCAGCACGTGCTCCACGTGCCCCTGTGCTGTCCGCGGCGAAATGACGAGATGCTCTGCGACAGCGCGGTTGGTCAGGCCCTGCGCAACCAGTTCCGCAACCTGCAGTTCACGACGAGTAAGTCGAATCGCCTCGGTCGACGATGTTTCCGGGACTCTGCGATGCTCGTCGAGCGCGTACGCGACAGCTTCACCCTCGGTCATCACAATTCCCCGGTGAAACTCCTTGTCGAAAGCACTCTTACCCAATGCCTTTTGAGCATCGTTTGCCGCCTTGTCATGGTGGGGTGACAAGATCGGAAGCCCCGCGAGCCGACTCCCGACCTTCTGCCAGTACATCGCCGCAGCGCCGAGCAGAACCGCCGATTGCTTCCAATCACGTTGCGCTGCAGCAATCCACGCCAACTGTTCGATACACCACGCCGAGTTCATTGAAGCGGCCGTGGCCCGCAGACTTCGCGCCAAATGGTCACGTGCGCGCTCGAGGTCACCTCGAAACCAGTCCACAAGCCCTAGATTGCTAAGCGCCGACGCCTGATACATCACTTCGTGCGGCGGTCCGGTGATGGCAAGGGACTCGTCGAAACACTCCACCGACCGCTCCAGCGCGCCGGTAAAGATGCAAGCGAGCCCGAGGGTAATCAAGCCGGCCACTTTGTGCTCCAGATTCTCAGCTGATTGGAAAAGCGATACGGCAGCCTCCAACTTCCTGGCGGCAGTGTCAAATTCGCCGTTGAACGTGTCGACATATCCGTCCGCCCATCCAGCCAGGCCTCGAGAGCGTACATCTCCCACGACCTCGGCAAGGCGCCAACTCTCCGCTACCTGTCCGCGCGCCCGGACGAGGTCACCCTGCATCCCATGCGCTACGGCGTCGATACACAGAATTTCCACGCGATAAGTGTCCGGCTCCCTATCGGAAGCTCTCAGGGTTCGATCCGCCCAGTGCCGCGCCGAAGCGATCCGACCGCCGAGAACCCAGAATCGGTACAGCGCCGCGACCATTCGCGTCGCTGATCGCGTCTGACCCGGCGTCGAGATCGAAAACTCCAGCGCGTCGTAGACGTTGTGCAGTTCACGACCCAGCCTTGCGATCCACGCAGCTTGCTGGTCGCTGATCCACTCGGCTTCCGCACGAACGACCAGCGCTTCGAACCAATCACGGTGGCGCCATCGAAGTTCCACGTAGTCGTTCGAGAACTCGGCCTTCTCACGTCCGTACTCCCGCAGGAGGTCGAGCAGGTGATAGCGAACGGTGCCGTCGATCTCCTCACGAATGAGGATGGACTTCTCGACCAACGCAGTGACGAGATCGAGCACTTCCGTCGAACTCGAATCCTGCCCGCAAACACCCTCGGCAGCATCGAGATCGAACCCACCCGAGAACACCGACAGCCTCGCCCACAACCGTTGTTCACGCGGTGAGCACAAGTCGTAACTCCAATCGATCGACAATCGCAGGGTCTGCTGACGACTGGGAACATCACGCCCACCGGAAGTCAAAAGGCTGTAACGATCAGAAAGCCGATACATGATCTGCTCCGCCGACATAGATCGCAGCCGAGCAGCAGCCAACTCGATCGGCAACGGCAATCCGTCCAGATCGTGGCAGATACGGGCAACGGCATTCCGGTTCCCTTCGGTCAACACGAAACCCGGCACCACAGTCGCAGCTCTTTCTGCGAACAACAAAACAGACTCGTACCGAGCCAGCCCATCGAAAGCGCGCGGCCCCCGCAGTTCCGGCGTAGTGAGAGAAGGAACCCGCATCACCACCTCACCGCCCACACCCAGAGACTCTCGCGACGTCGCCAGAATCTTCACACCAGCACACCGACGCAAGATCGCCCCGGCAAGCCGGGCAACCGAATCCACCAGGTGTTCACAGTTGTCGAACACCAACAGCAGACTCCGATCGGCGCAAAAGTCGATCAAAGCGCGCAGCGGATCAGACGACGAAACCGGCCGCACCCCCAACGTCACGGCGACATAATCCGCGAGCAGATCCGGATCCGACAACTCCCCCAACTCCACCAACCAGGTACCGTCGCTGAACACCCGCTGCAGCGCACCCGCAAGCCGAATCGCGAGACGTGTCTTGCCCACGCCCCCGACGCCGGTCAGCGTCAACAAACGGGACGACTCGAACAATCTTCTGGCATCGGCCAACTCACGCCGCCGACCGACAAAACTCGTCAACTCCAACGGCAAGTTACCGACAACCCGATGATCGGCTTCTGCACGCACAGCGGATGCCATCGACCGACTCGCTTTCTGCGATTCCACTCCAAAACCAACGCTACCCCCGCGAACTGCACCCGAGAAGCGCTCACCACTGCCCGCGATCTCAGCCTCGGGAGTCGGTCTCCTGCTCGGTCGACACGAACCACGCCGCGATCTGCGCTCTGGAGGTGAAACCCAATTTGGTCAGCACATGCTCCACATGACCCTGAGCCGTACGAAGCGAGATCACGAGATGTTCCGCGATAGCGCGATTGGTCAGGCCCCGCGCAACGAGTTCCGCAACTTGCTGCTCACGACGAGTCAGGTGAGGTGCCTCAGTTGACGATGAACCCGGAACACTGCGACGCTCGTCGAGCGCATACGCGACAGCTTCACTCTCGGACATCACAAATCCGTTGCGAAACGACTTGTCGAAAGCACTCTTACCCATAGCCCTACGAGCAGTCTCTGCCGCAGTGTCGTGATGCGGCGACAAACCCGGCAGGCCCGCCAGCCGACCCCCGACCTTCTGCCAATACATGGCTGCCGCGCCGAGCAGAACCGCGGAATTCTTCCAATCACGTTGCGCTGCAGCAATCCACGCTAGTGGTTCGATACACCACGCCGAGTTCATCGGGGCATCGAGAATTCTCAGACTCCGCGTCAAATAATCACGTGCGTCATCTAATTGACCTCGGAGCCAGCCCACCAGCCCGAGGGTTCCCAACGCAAAAGCCTGGAACATCACTTCGTTGGCGGGCACGGTGATCGCGAGAGTCTCTTCGTTGCACTCCACCGAGCGATCGAGGGCCCCGGAAAGAAAGTACGCAATCCCCAGGGTGTCCAGGCCGATCACCACATGCAGCAGATTTTCGTCCAATCGAAACAGCGTCAACGCGGATTCCAACTTGGCCGTTGCGGTATCGAAGTTGCCTCTGAAGGTATCGACGTATCCGTCACCCCATGCCGCCAGACCGCGTGAGCGTACGTCCGCCAAGGCATTCGCCAGGAGCCAGCTCTCGTCGACCAGCGCTTGTGCCCGTTCGAGCTCCCCCTGCATCGCGTGATTCACAGCGTCGATGGCCAAGACATCAACGCGGAACGGGTCGAGCTCCCGATCCTCTGTATTCAGAGCTCGATCCGTCCAATACCGTGCCTGCACAAGCAATCCACCAGAAAGCCAGAATCTGTACAACGCACCGACCATTCGCGTTGCAGATCGCGCCTCCCCGGCAGTGGAAATCGAAAACTCCAGCGCGTCGTAGACGTTGTGCTGTTCACGACCCAGCCGTGCGATCCACGCAGCTTGCCGGTCACTGATCCACTCGGCTTCCGCACGAACGACCAGCGCTTCGAACCAATCACGTTGGCGCCGTCGAAGTTCCACGTAGTCGTTCGAGAACTCGGCCTTCTCTCGTCCGTACTCCCGCAGGAGGTCGAGCAGGTGATAGCGAACGGTGCCGTCGATCTCCTCACGAATGAGGATGGATTTCTCGACCAACGCAGTGACGAGATCGAGCACTTCCGTCGAACTCGATTCCTGCCCGCACACTCCCTCGGCTGCGTCAAGCTCGAACCCGCCGGAAAACACGGTCAGCCGACCCCACAGCTGCTGCTCCGGAGGCGAGCACAAGTCGTAACTCCAATCGATCGACAATCGGAGAGTCTGCTGACGACTCGGTACGTCGCGTCCACCAGAAGTCAAAAGGCGGTAACGATCCGAGAGCCGATCCATGATCTGCTCCGCCGACATACCGCGCAGGCGAGCGGCCGCCAACTCGATCGGAAGCGGGAGTCCATCCAGGTCGTGACAGATATGAGCAACGGCGCGCTTGTTCTCCTCAGTGAGGGTGAAACCGGGGACGACTGAAGCCGCACGCTCGGTGAACAACGACACGGATTCGTACTGGGCAAGTCCCTCGAATTCGCGCGGCTGTTGCTGCGGCGTGGTGAGCGAGGGAACGCGCATCGTCACCTCACCGCCCATTCCCAGCGATTCTCTGCTCGTCGCCAAGATCTTGACACCGGCACATCGCCGTAGGATCGCACCGGCAAACAGAGCGACGGCATCGACCAGATGTTCGCAGTTGTCGAGTACCAACAGCAGACTGCGATCGGAGCAGTAGTCGATCACAGTGTGCAGCGGGTCCGACGAGGACACCGGCCGCACCCCCAAAATCACGGCGACGTAATCCTCGAGGAGTTCTGGATCCGTCTGCTCCCCCAACTCCACCAACCACGCGCCGTCTCGGAACACCCGCTGGAGCGCGCTCGCAAGCCGGATCGCGAGCCGCGTCTTGCCGACACCTCCGATACCGGTGAGCGTCAATAAACGGGACGACTCGAACAATCTTCTGGCTTCGGCCAACTCACGCCGTCGGCCGACAAAACTCGTCAGCTCCAAGGGCAAGTTGCCGACAACTCGCTGGTCGGCTTCTGATCGCACAACGGATGCCATCGACCGACTCGCTTTCTGCCAACCACTACAAATCAACGCTACCCCCGTGTTCGTCGCCCTGAGCAGCGCTCACTTGTGCTTCGTCATCGCAGTCGAAATGACGGCCCCTCACGCATGCGATTCACGACGGCCATGCCGGTGTCACGCGCCCGAAACAACGGATTTCTACCCTGGCAGCGACGAGAAGGGAGACCGACATGCCACCGCGCCGTAGATCGGTACTACTGACGCAACTGGTAATCGATGCTCCCGGCAGTCCACAACAAACGATCCTCGACGAACTGCGCCGAGTGATTCTGTCGGGTTCGGCGCCTCCGGGTACCCCGATCCCTCTCGGCGACGTGGCTGATGTGTTCGGGGTCAGCCGAATACCAGTGCGGGAATCGCTGAAGACCCTGGTCGGAGAGTCGTTGGTCGACCACCGCCACCAATTCGGCTACACCGTTGCTCAGTTGACGCCGGCAGAACTGCGCGAGATGTACATCGTCCGCGAAACTCTCGAATCAGCTGCATTGGCCGTCGCCGTCGAGCAGGCCACCGAAGAGGATCACGAACACGCCGTCGAGGTGAATTCCCGTCTGGAGATCGCGTTGCGCTACGACGACTCTCAGTCCTATCACTGTGAGAGCCGAAACTTTCACCTCGCACTGACCCGACCGTCGCAAATGCTTCGACTTCTGCACATGTTCGAAGCTGCCTGGAACATCACCGAACCGGTACAGCCGATGGTCCATGTTGCCGGCGTCGATCGCCAGGTTCTGCACTCCGATCACACCGCGATGCTGGACGCATTCCTGCGTCGGGACGCAGCCGCTCTTCTGAGTGCTTCCGAAATCCATCATCGCCGACTCAACACCGTGATCGCGACTCTGCCGACAGACACCGGCCTACTGGCCGAGAAAGATATACCGATTGCGCAATAGCTGTGCAACACAGCGTCGATACCTTTCTCTCAACACAGTTTTCATCACTGACGCTGAGAGCTCGTGCACTGTCCGCTGATTTCCTGCACTGATGCACAGGAGCTGTCATGACCGACATTCTTCCGTCCCGAACGACCACTACCCCAACTCCCCCAAAGGAAACCGGCTCGGCCGACCTCGTCGAAGCCGCGGGCCTCCCGGTCGGCGGCGGACTGATCAAACCGGGCTACGACCCTCGTTTGACCAACGAGGATCTGGCGCCGCTTCGCAAGCAGACCTGGTCGTCGTACAACATCTTCGCCTTCTGGATGTCCGACGTACACAGCGTCGGCGGATATGTCACTGCCGGTAGTCTTTTCGCACTGGGATTGGCCAGCTGGCAAGTACTCGTCGCCCTGCTGGTCGGTATCACGATCGTTTACTTCTTCTGCAATCTCGTCGCCAAGCCCAGCCAAGTTACCGGCGTACCGTATCCGGTGATCTGCCGCAGCGTGTTCGGTGTCCTCGGCGCGAACATCCCGGCAATCATTCGTGGCCTGATTGCCGTGGCCTGGTACGGGATTCAAACCTTTCTCGCTTCGGCAGCCCTCGATGTCGTACTGATCAAACTCTTTCCGTCACTCGCACCGTATGCCGTCGTCGAAGATTACGGATTCGCCGGACTCTCCGCACTGGGCTGGGGAAGTTTCATGCTCCTGTGGGTACTTCAGGCCTGTGTCTTCTGGCGAGGCATGGAATCGATCCGCCGCTTCATCGACTTCTGCGGGCCGGCTGTGTACGTCGTGATGTTCATGCTGTGCGGGTACCTCATCTACCAGGCAGGCTGGAGCGCTGTCGATCTCACACTCGGCGACGTCCAGTACTCCGGTTTCGACGCCGTGCCGGTCATGCTCGGTGCGATCGCTCTGGTTGTCTCGTACTTCTCCGGACCGATGCTCAACTTCGGTGACTTCTCCCGCTACGGGAAGTCGTTCACTGCAGTCAAGAAGGGCAACTTCCTCGGTTTGCCGTTGAACTTCCTCGTATTCTCGGTGTTGGTCGTCGTCACGGCGTCGTTGACACTGCCGGTGTACGGCGAACTGATCACCGATCCCGTCGCAACAGTGGCACGAATCGACAGCACCTTCGCCATCGTCCTCGGCGCACTCACCTTCACCATCGCCACGATCGGCATCAACATCGTGGCCAACTTCATTTCCCCCGCCTTCGACTTCTCCAACGTGAGCCCGCAGAAGATCAGCTGGCGCGCCGGCGGGATGATCGCGGCGATCGGCTCGATCCTCATCACCCCGTGGAACCTCTACAACAATCCCGACGTCATCCACTACACGCTCGAAACCCTCGGAGCCTTCATCGGTCCGCTGTTCGGAATCCTGATTGCCGACTACTACCTCGTGCGCAAGCAGAAGGTGATCGTCGACGAACTGTTCAGCATGTCGCCGACCGGAACCTACTGGTACAGCAAGGGATACAATCCTGCTGCAGTGATCGCCACCGTGGTGGGAGCCGTCGTCGCAATGGTCCCGGTCCTGGGCAAGGACCTCACCGGGATGTACACCGCAGCGCAGTACAGCTGGTTCATCGGTTGCGGGCTCGGATTTGCCGTCTACTACCTACTCGCCACGCGCACTTCCCTGGCTGTCCGGAATGCTTCTTCTCCCGACACTGTGACGGTCGACTGATCGTCATGAGAATCAAGGTGATCAACCCCAACACCACGTGGGCGATGACCGCCAAGATCGAGGAATGTGCCCGGGCCGTCGCGGGCTCGGGCACATTCGTCGAGGCCGTCAGCCCTGCGATGGGTCCCGCGTCGATCGAAAGCCACTACGACGAAGCTCTCAGCATCCCCGGAATCCTGGCCGAGATCGCCGCCGGAGAAAAGAACGAAGTCGACGGCTACGTCATTGCTTGCTTCGGTGACCCAGGCCTAGATGCAGCCAGAGAGCTGGCCAAGGGCCCCGTCGTAGCTGTTGCCGAAGCGGCAATGAATTACGCAAGTTTCCTGGGACGCGGATTCAGCATCGTGACCACCCTCGGTCGAACCCGCGGCCGCGCAGCCGATCTGGTGGACCGGTACGGCATGCAGGCTCGGTGCCGGGGTATCCACTCCTGCGAGATTCCGGTTCTGGAACTCGATCGTGATCCCGACGCGCGAAAGGTGATCTTGGAAGCCTGTTTCGACGCATTGGAGCAAGACGACTCGGACGTCCTCGTGCTGGGTTGCGCCGGTATGGCGGACCTGTGCCAGGACTTGTCCGACGAACTCGGTGTCCCGGTAGTCGACGGCGTTGCCGCTGGGGTCACGATGGTTCAATCGTTGGTCACCCTCGGACTGTCGACCAGTGCGCGCGGCGAGTTCACACGGCCACTGCCCAAAATCTACACCGGCACACTGACACCGTTCTCGCTGTGAACGTGCCCGAGCGAGAGTCGAGCACCGATCGTCACCAGTGCCAGGACCGCGAACAATACTCCGGCCCAGACTAATTGACGGTTTTCGAAATGCGCGAGAAACAGTCCACCGACCGCAGTTCCGAGCGTGATCCCCAAGTTGGAGAACGAGATGAAAAGGCTGTTGCCGAATTCAGGCGCGTCGACTGCGTCTCGCCCCATCCAACTCTGCGAAACCACCAGACCACCGGAATGCACTACACCCCAAACCAACACGGCTACAACCATCGCACCGAAGTACGGGCCTGCCAGATAGAGCATCACGTAGACGACGATGTACAGCAAGGGAAAAGCCACAACCGTGCGCACCACACTCTTGGCGAGCACCGCCCCGAAGACGAAGTTGCCGAAGATCATCACGACACCGAAAGCCAAGAGCATCGCGCTGATCCACGATCCGCTCATGCCCGTCACTCCGCCGAGGTATTCGGCGAAGTATCCGTACACCGAGAACATGGCTGCGAAGACGAAGGTGACGGAAAGGATGGTCAACCACACGCGCGGCCGGCGAAGGATCCCGACCTGTGCGCCGTACGACAGGCGTTGTGTCACCGGAGCCGAGGGCAGAAGTACGACAATCCCGAGAAACGCGAGAACGTTGACCACGGCACCGAAAACGAAAGCCGTGGACACCGAGAAGTTCTCGGCCAGATACGACGTCAGCGGTACACCGAATGCGAATCCTACTGTGACACCCGCAAATACTTTCGTCACAGCTGCAGTTGCTTCCTCCGGTGGCACCAGTCGAACTGCACTCGCGAGTGCGAGCGCGAAGAAGACCGGGTGAACCACGGCGGGAATGATCCGAAATACAAACATCACCTCGAAACTCGACGTGCTCGCGTACACCATGTTGGAGACCGCAAAGACTGCAATCGCCACCAACAGAACGGTTTTCCTGTTGATTCCCGAGGTGATCAGCGTCGTGAACGGACCGGTCACCGCCACGACGAGCGCAAACACACCGACCAACCATCCGGCAGTGGACGCGGTGATACCGAACTTTTCGCTGACCTGAGGCAGAACCCCGATAATGCCCATCTCCGTAGTGATGATTCCGAATACACCCAACGCCAGAACCGGTATCAACAATTTCGACTTCACGACACACTCCTTACTACTACGCCACACAAGACAGATACATATCTAGATATATAGATATGTTTGATTGAGCAAAACCGGCCGACGAGGGCAATCCGACCGCTACAGCTTTTCGCGAACGAATTCCCTGAACTCGCCGATCACGGTTTCGTTTCGTCGGTAGTACGTCCACTTCCCGATGCGCTCGGACTCGAGCAGACCCACATCTTTCATGCCCTGCAGGTACCCCGAGATCACCGACTGGGCAAGTCCCGATCGCCCCTGAATGTCACCGACACAGACTCCGATGTGAAACCCGAGATCCTGTTGCGTGTACGAGTCCTCGTCGAAATACTTCGCCGGATGCGCGAGCCACTCCAAGATCTGCAGACGAGTCGGGTTGGACAGCGCCTTGAAGATCGCCAAAGCATCCATGGACCGCACCCCTTCTCCTCGCCAACCGGAACGCATCTACTTTTATGGATATGTTTGGCGAAGTCAAGCCCGATTCGGACGCAAAGCTACGTACGTCACATCGACGCATTCGAAGTGAGCTGTGCCACTTACGTTTCGACGACCTGCGGAAATCTCAGCGCCGACTTTCTATCTGTGACGACTTGTTTATAGTTATCGCCAACAACGAATTGCCGGAAGTTTCCGGTTCGCCCGAGAATGCTCGCGGGTGAACACAATTCGCTCAACACCAGCCGTACCCGGCTAGTCATTCGGGAGTCGAACCATGAACACACCGCATCAGTTCAGGGCCGTCCCCACATGGTGATGTCGAAGCTCGCCAAGTGGCAGCTGGTCGCCCTCGTCGTGGTTGCACTCCTGGGTTTGATCTATGTCGGAGCGAAATACGTACGGCTGGACAATCTTCTGGGATTCGGCCAATACACGGTCAAAACCGAACTGGCGACGTCCGGTGGCATCTTCACCAACGCCGAAGTGACCTATCGCGGTGTACCCGTCGGACGCGTCGGCGACATGTCGCTCACGTCCGACGGAATCGAAGTCGACCTGTTGATCGACAGCAATGCTCCACAGATTCCCGCATCCGCGCGAGCCGTGGTGGCCAATCGCTCAGCCATCGGTGAACAGTACGTCGACCTTCAGCCCGATACCGACCAGGGCCCGTTCCTCGAAGACGGCTCGGTGATCGCCGTGGGCGACACCACCACGCCGATTCCCATCGAGAACGTCTTGACCAGCGCCAACGGTCTGGTGCACTCCGTTCCGGTCGACGCACTCCACACCGTCGCGAAGGAACTCGGCGCGGCATTCAACGGCAAGGGCGAAGATCTGCAAGTCCTTGCCGACTCGCTGTCGGGGATTTCCCAGTCGGGCCTCGACACCCTTCCCCAGACCCTCGGACTGATCCGCGACAGCCAGACGGTACTCACGACGCAATCCGATCAATCGTCGGCGATCAAGCAGTTCAGCACCGACCTCGACGCACTGACTGCGCAATTGCGCACCAGCGACCCCGACATCCGACGCGTGATCGACAACGGCATACCGGCCAGCGAACAAGTCGGCTCTCTCGTCACCGAAGCCGGCCCCGCGCTCACGACCAACCTCTCCAACCTCTCCGCCGTTGCAGCGGCAGCCGCACCGACACTGCCCTCGCTGCAGCCCTTCCTGCTCTTCCTGCCTGCGCTCGCCGGGGCGGCGCCCACCGTTGCACCGGGAGACGGCACGGTACATCTCGGCTTGGTACTCGAGACCAACAACCCGCTCTCGTGCACCGTCGGTTACGAAGGGACCATGGCGATCCTCGACGAGATGAAGCGCAAAGACCCGAACTTCGACGACACGACGCAGAACTTCCCGTTGAACACTGCCGCCAACTGCCAGGCACCCCAGGGCAGCGAAACGGGAGTTCGGAGCGCCAACCGCATCGCGTTCGCCGACCCGAACACCTCGCAACCGTGGGACAGCAAGCCCAAGGTGGACCCGGACAAGCTGAACCTGAACCCGATTGCCACTCAACTCGCACCGATGCTCGGTGCCACCCCGAAGTAGCCGTAAACAACTGGCACCGTCGACCCTCCGCGACGATGATGATGTGATGTCGCAAGGAACGCCTGAGAGGACGTCACGAAGTTTCGAGGAACTTGTCGCCGAAGCCGAATCCGCCTCCGTCGACGGGTGGGACTTCTCGTGGCTCGACGGGCGCGCCACGGAGCAGCGTCCGTCGTGGGGGTATCAGAGGTTGATGGGTGAACATCTCGGTGTCGCCGGCGCTGCGCTGGACATCCAGACCGGCGGCGGCGAAGTCCTCGCCGCTGCACCGACACTCCCGCCGGTGATGGCAGCAACCGAATCCTGGCCACCGAACGTAACCAAGGCCACCGCCCTTCTGCGTCCCCGAGGTGTGGTGGTGGTCGCGGATCCGGACGAGCCACCGCTACCGTTTGCCGATTCGGCTTTCGATCTGGTGACCAGTCGACACCCTGCGACGGTGTGGTGGGCCGAGATCGCTCGGGTACTCGAACCTGGAGGAACGTACTTCGCTCAACATGTGGGTCACGCCAGCGTGTTCGAGCTCGTCGAGTTCTTCCTCGGTCCTCAGCCGCAGGCTCGTCGCGGACGGCACTACGTGGACGAAAGCGCCGACGCGATTGCGGCCGGGCTCACCGTCGTCGACCTTCGTTTCGAGCGACTGCGCATGGAATTCTTCGATATCGGCGCCGTTGTCTACTTCTTACGCAAGGTGATCTGGATGGTTCCGGGATTCACCGTCGCGCAGTATCTGGACCGGCTCCGGGAACTCGATCAGCAGATCCGTCGCGACGGATCTTTTGTCGCGTACTCGAGTCGATTTCTGATCGAGGCGCGCAAATAGCCCCGCATTACGCGGGGTGAATGGTCTTCCAGTGCTCGGCGATGTCGATTCGCCGCGTGATCCAGACCTTTTCGTGTGACTGCACATGGTCCAGGAAACGCTCGAGGGCGGCAGCTCGGGCAGGGCGTCCGATTATGCGGCAGTGCAACCCGACGGAGAGCATCTTCGGTGATCCGGCCGTTCCCTCCGCATACAGCACGTCGAAGGCGTCACGTAGGTGCGCAAAGAACTGATCGCCGCTGGGAAATCCTGCTGGAGAGGCGAAACGCATGTCGTTGGTATCGAGCGTGTACGGAACGACCAAGTGCTTCACCGACTCTGTGCCACGCGGAACGTCTACCCAGTACGGCAGATCGTCGGCGTACGAATCGGAGTCGTAGACGAAGCCGCCGTGCTCGACCACCAATTCGCGGGTGTTCGGTGAATCGCGTCCGGTATACCAACCGAGAGGCGCCGAACCCGTCAGATCTTGCAGAATCTGGACTGCCTCGGTCATGTCGGCGCGTTCACGCTCGATGTCCACGGATTGGTAAGACTTCCAACGTAATCCGTGACACGCGATCTCGTGACCCAACTCCTGAAAAGCACTGACTGCTTCCGGGTTACGCTGCATTGCCCGCGCCACCGCAAAGACCGTGAGAGGCAGGTTTCGCCGCTCGAAGGTCCGCAGGACACGCCACAACCCGGCCCGGGAGCCGTACTCGTACAGCGATTCCATGCTCATGTGTCGATTCGGAAATGCCTCCGCCGGAGTCATTTCCGACAGAAAAGTCTCCGAAGCCGCGTCCCCGTCGAGGACGTTGTTCTCGGCTCCCTCTTCGTAGTTGAGTACGAACTGAACCGCTATCCGCGCGTCGCCGGGCCAGTGCGGATGCGGCGGATGAGGGCCGTACCCCACCATGTCCCGGGGATAGTCGTCGCGCGGATAGTCGCTCATGCCAACAACTTTACCGTCAGCGCCCGGAGATCACAGCGCGAGCAGCGTCGGTGAGTACGCCGAATACTCTCAGCCGCGCCAGGCCACCGTCCGGGAAGATGTCCAGACGGACATCGGTGACCGGAATTTCGGAATCGATCGGAAAGCGATGGCGCGTGTCCGGACGCAGCGTCGTACGCGGCAACAGTTCGAACCACTCCCCTTCCGGAGTTCGGCCGGTCAGAGCGCCCTCACCTGGACTGTTTCCGAGGAAGTACGAGGTGTCGATCTCGACGAAACTCAACACGCCTTCACCCGCGAGTTGTACTTGCACCCAGTCGTTTCCGTCGTCGCGGCGCCTGGCGGTCTCCCACCCGTCCCCCATCGAAGCAGCGCGTCCGGGGAACAGAATGTTCTGCGGTGAGCTGTAGAACATGTTGGAGCAATCGGTCACGCGGCCACCGTTTTCGAGTGCTGCGAGGTCCAACGGCCCGGCATCGAGGAAACGCGGGTCTGGCCGCGCTTCACCGTGAACACGGAATCTCGCAACGCCGCCGTCCGGATAAATGGTCAGCTTGACGTGCGTCCATCGATCCTCCGAAACCACGGAGAACGGATTCTCCGAGTCACCGTGCACGGTCGAGCGTTCGACGATGGTTGTCCACTCGCCGGATCCGGCCAGGTCGACGGGATCCGGATACCCGTCGACGGAGATTGCTTCCACCGAGATCTCGGGCGGGTAATTGCCCTTGAACCACGCGGTGTCGACCACGACGCCTCGCACCACTCCAGGAACACCGAGGCGCACGATCGCCTCGTCATGACCTGCCACACGGCGACGACGCGTCTCCCAACCGTCGTACACCTGCCCCTTGTGTCCGAACGTCGCCGGCTGGTATCCGGCTTTACCTGGTCGGATCAGGGCCTCGCGCTCGGCGAATGCCTCGTCGTTCGCCCAGATGACGGCTCCGCCGAGGGTGCGCAGTGCCAGGTCGGGCAGCAAGGTGAATTCGGTGGTGCTCATCGGTCAGTGTTCTCCTGTGATCGGTGTGGTGCGTCCTACGAGGTGGTGGAGTGCGTTGGTGTCCGCGCTCGGGGCGAGCCGGAGAACTTCGGATTCTGGATAAGCCCCCGCGTCGAGCCCACGCAGTACCACCGCTGCCAGCGCCTGGGCAGTTGCAGGTTCGTCCATCACGTCGCCACCTTGGCGCCCCAGGTACGACTGGATGCGCGGGGCAGCGGCGCCGAGTGCGTTGCGGTAGAAGCCGAACGTGGCGAGCCAGCGGGTGACCAGATGCCCGGGGTGCATGTCCCACCCCTGGTAGTAACCGCGTTCAAGGGACCGCGTGACGAGACGATGGTGCCGAGTGATCGCGTCGCGGATCGCCGTGGCGCTCCCGACGGGCGCGACCTGAGTTGACCCGTCGCACACCCAGACGCCGGTCTGCGCGGCAGCAACCAACATGAGAGCCTTTGCGTGGTCTGCCACCGGATGTTCGAGCGACTGATGACGCGATGCAATTCCGCAAGCCGCACTGTAATCGTAAGTGCCGTAATGCAAACCGGTCAGACGGCCGGCACCGCGATGGATGGCCTGAGCAACTGCCACAGTTCCGTCGGCAGCGATGACCGCCTGCGGGCTCTCGATCTGCAGCTCGAACCGAAGCGACCCGGTCTCGAGTCCGTGCGCCTTCTCCAGTTCTTCGCAGAGCACCACCGTCGCCGTGACCTGCTCCACCGCGCGCAGTTTGGGAACGGTGAAGACAAATCCGTCCGGCACTCCGCCGGCCGCGTCGAGCACAAGCTCGAGCGTCCTGATCGAGCGCCGACGCTCACCGGCCGGCAGCCCTTTGAACCTGATGCCGCCCCAGTTCGGCCCGGCAGGATCAGCGCTCAACGCCGCAAGCGTCCGCCCGGCCGACGTCGCTGCTGCGTCTTCTTCTTCGTCGCTGCGGCGTCCGTACCCGTCCTCGAAATCGATCCGAAAGTCTTGGACCGGCTTGCGGCCGAGTTGAACTCGCACATCTGCGAGCGCATTCTCCGTGTCGAGATCGGCGAACACATGCGCATGGGAATCGAGAAGCGCGATCGCCTGCTCACCCCAGAGACGAGGGGTGTCGACGGTTGCATCCGCGGCACTGACGTAAATCGTGTGCACGGGCTGGATCTCGTCACGGTTTCCCGGGAACTGGGCCGCGAGCCGCTCGTCCACCGGATCCAGAAGTCCGTCCAGACGATCGTGGACGGCGGCGGAGAGTCGGGATTCTGTCATCGGACGATCTTCGCAGAACGTCCGCGAGCCCGCAGGTTCTCACGCCGCCGATCCAGTCCGGGTCAGCGACCCCCGACGAACGGAACGTTGACGAAGCTCGGCCGATCCGCAGCCAATTCGATGTGCTGCGGCTTCAGTTGGCTGTCGGCAAGCATCGGCCCGAGCGCCAGGTATCGCGGCACGCTGGCAGCGTAGACGTCGACGCGGAGCCGGTGACCGGGTTGTAGCACTGCGTCCGTCGGGAGCATGTTGATGTCGACGGCGGTGACCTCACCGGGAACCACCGGCTGACGCGTGTCGATCGTCAGATAGTGGTGCGGTTCACTGTAGTCACCGTTGGCCGAGCGAGTGCTCTTGGAATCGTCGACCGCCCGGAGCGACGCAGTCAGAGCGCCGTTCGTGATCGGTGTCGATGTTCCGTCCGGCGCTACGTCGTTGACCGTCGCTGCCCAGAATCCGTCCGTCGCGTCCAGGACTGTCTCGAGGTGGACGTTGATCGGGCCCGAGAGTGAGGTCGGCTCCGTGACTGCCTCACCGGTGAACGTCAGACCCTCCGCTTCCTGGAATCGGGAATCCTTGGAACACGACGCACCGAGCACCACGGAGATCCCGGCAGTGCCCTGAGTTCCGTCACCGGAGCAGAAGCCTCGCAGTCCGGGTGCGACTGTCAATCGCGCTGCGGCACTGGGCTGGTCACTGGTCAGTGAACCGTCGTAGGCCGCATGAGCGGCAGTTCCGCTGGGCGCGGAGTTCAGATACATACGTTCGTACGTCGCGCCCGCTCGCGGGAACTGATCATCCGTGATCCATCCGCCACCTTGCTGGAACATCGTCACCGGACCGTATCGCTCGATTCCGTTGTCGATGCCCTTGAGCCACTTGTCGAACCACGCGCGTTCGAGTACGTCGAGGCGCGGCGGCGCACCGTCCTTGCCGAATCCTCCACCGGGAGTGACGTGATAGCCGTTGCCCATGATCAACTGCTTCTGCCCGGCCGGCAGATCGATTCCGTTGTAGATCCGCGGCTCGCTGTTGGCGAAGATGTCGTGCCAACCGCCGTAGACCATCGTCGGAACAGTGATGTTGCCGACGTCAGCGGATCGGTCCTGATAGAACTGACTGTCCTGTGCGACTTGCAGAGTCGACGGTGACACGTCCTCGATTCTCTGGGCCGTCATCGCTTGTACCAGTTCAGGAATCAGGGTGCCGGGATCCTCGAGGCGGCTCGCCAACCACAGTGGATCGAAGTTGCCTTGCAGGATGTCCTGAACGTTCGGAATGAGTTTGAGCCCGTTGACCGCGGTCAGCCACAACGGCATGAACCCGACTCCGAGTCCTCCACCGGTTCCTACGATGTCGCGTAGCAGATCGTTGCCTGGTTCGACCGGGAAGATTGCCTTCAACGCAGGCGGATTGTTACTCGCGGCCTGTACGGAGTTGATCGCGGAGTACGAGATTCCGGCCATCCCCACTTTGCCGTCGGACCACCCCTGCTTGCTCATCCAATCGATGACTTCGACCGAATCCTGTTGCTCGCGCTTGCCGAGCACGTCCCAATTACCTTGGGAGAAGCCGGTTCCACGTGCGTCGACCACTACCTGCGTGTATCCGTTCTGGACCAGATCACGGTTGACGCCGAGAACCCTGGCGCCTCCGCCGGCTATGACGCCCGTCAACTCCGAGACTCCGTCGAACGGCGCCGCGAGGTCGAGCGAGTTCGCCACGTCCATCAACGTCTCACCCACTTGCGGGATCGACAGAGCTGAATCCACCAACGTGTCCAGCAGTTTCGTGTACGGCGTGATGTTGAGAATCGAAGGCGCCTTCGATTCCACAGCGCGCCCGGACGCATCCGCCGGTCGGTACACATTTGCCTGCAGAACCGTGCCGTCACTCATCGTGATGGGTACGTCCCACTCGACGGAGACGCCCGGATACTGCGGCGCAGCCTCCGTGGCCGCGAGCCAGGCCTGTCCGTCCGACCCTCCCGTCGGATCCGCGGAAGCGACGGCGCTCGGCACCGTCAATCCCACGACGCACAGCCCCACCGCAATCGTTGTCGACCTTCGACGTAGAAGTCGTGTCCTCACGAAAACCCCAATTTTCTGTTGTGATGACCCAGCCCTGCCCCCACGACAGTGACCGGCGTCACGAACTTACCGGATAGTAACTTCCGTCCCATATGTCGTCAATAGGTCTCGATGCCGCCCGGACGGCTAGCTTTGAAGATGTGTCACGATCTCCCCTTCCCGTCCGCGACGGCCTGAACCCGAGTCGCATCCGTCAGCCAGACGACGGCATGTGGGCGACGACGCTCGACTATCTGCTCGAACGGTTTCCCCAGGACTCCGTCCGCCTACGGGAGAAAGTCGCAGCCAGGGAGGTCGTCGACGAGAAGGGCGTCGCGATCACCGAGGCGAGCGCTTTCGCTCCCCGGCGTTTCGTCTACCTGTACCGCGACGCTCCGGTCGAAGCGCGGGTGCCGTTCGAGATCGACATCCTCTACCGGGACGAAAACATCCTGGTCGTGGACAAGCCGCACTTTCTCGCGAGCACGCCACGCGGGCGATACATCGCCGAATCGGCCTTGGTGCGGTTGCGTCGGGATCTCGATCTGCCGGAGTTGAGTCCAGCGCATCGCCTCGACCGCGTCACGGCAGGACTGCTGCTGTTCACCGTGCATCAGGCGGCCCGGCGCGGCTATCAGACCATGTTCGCCGAGCGCCGCGTCACCAAGGAATACGAGGCCATCGCGCGTTACGACGCGCAGGTGAGCACTCCCGCGATCGTGCGCAGTCGCATCGTGAAAGAAAGGGGCGTGCTCAAGGCCGCGGAGATCGAGGGCGAACCCAACAGCGAGTCGCGGATCGAACTGATCGAGACGCGAGAGGGCTTCGCGCGGTACCGGTTGATTCCCCATACCGGCAAGACCCATCAACTTCGCCTGCACATGACCTCGCTCGGGCTCCCGATCCACGGCGACAACTTCTATCCCGACTTCTACGACGTTGCCGCAGAGGATTATTCGAACCCGCTGCGCCTGCTGTCGAAGGTTCTCGAGTTCGAGGATCCCACGACCGGCCGGCTGCAACGGTTCGAAAGTCGGCGGACCCTGTCCTGGCCGGACGAATCAGGCCGTGGCGACTCGCCGTAGGGACCCCGGACCCTTCCACTGCGCCTCCGATACCGGGAGGATGGAAGCGCAGACCGCACCGCAAGAGGAGACCAGATGAGCAAGACCGCCGTCGTACCCGAAGCCGTACGGGAGATCGAGCGCAAGTACGAGGCGCCGGCCGAGCAGGAAGTTCCCGCGCTGGGTGGACTTCCCGGTGTCGTCGGCGAACCGGTCCACGACTCGATACAGCTCTCTGCCACCTACTTCGACACCGCCGACTACCGGTTGCTCGCCGAGAAGATCACGCTGCGCAAGCGTGAGGGCGGCGATGACGCGGGGTGGCACATGAAACTTCCCGCAGGCGAGGACACTAGAACCGAAATCCAGCTTCCCCCGGACGAGAGCACCGATGTGCCCTCGCCGCTGGCGAGTCTGATCCGGGCGGTCATCCGCGGTCACGATCTGGTGCCGGTCGCCCTGATCATCACCGATCGGGAGCGCACCAGACTCAACGGCGAAAACGGTGTTCTGCTTGCCGAAGTGGTCTCCGACACCGTCATCGCCTGCAAGGCAGACGGTTCCGGTGAGTCGACGTGGCAGGAAGTCGAGGTCGAACAAGGCGCAGGCGGGCAAGCCCTGGCCGATGCAATCGAGTCGGTTCTACTGGACGCGGGGCTCGAGCGTTCTGCGAGTCCGTCCAAACTCAAACGAGCACTTGGCACTTCGGTCACTCCATACGTCGGCCACGAGGTCACCACTGGCAAAGCGTCGAATCCGCGAATTCTGTTGCGTAATTACCTCATCGAACAACTGCGCGCACTGGTCGCCGCGGATCTCGGCACGCGCCGCGCCGACGACGAAGCCGTTCACGACTTCCGGGTCGCAGCACGTCGTATCCGCAGCGCTCTACAGTCGTACGCCGGTCACTCCCCCAAGACCGACGATCTCATCACGGATCTTCGGTGGATCGGTGGAAAGTTCGGTGACGCCCGCGACGTCGAGGTCCAGTGGGAGCGTCTCGTGGAACGACTCGGTGAAATCGACGAGATGCCCGAGCGAGAAGCAGTGCGCGCTCGAATCGACGAGTACTTCTCGGCCCGCGGTGAAACCGCGCAGGAAACCGCCCTCGAAGCGCTCGATTCCGAGCGCTACACCACACTGCTCGATCGACTCGACGAGTACGTCGGCGACCTCGAATTCGACACTGCCGCCCACCGTGTAGGAAAAAAGGCGTCGGCACGAGAGCTGGCGCATACCCTGCGCCATCTAGCTCACAAGGTCGGTAAGCGAGTCGATCACGTCTTCGATGCCGATACCCGCACCGAGCGTGACGAGCGAATGCACCGCGCACGCAAGGGCGCCAAGCGGATGAAGTACGCGATCGAGGTCATGGAACCGGTGTCGAAGAGCCGGGCCAAGCGCGCCTTGAAGCATTTCAGCCACTTCCAGGATGTTCTCGGCGAGCATCAGGATTCCGTTGTAGCCCAACATCACCTGCTCGAAATTGCTGCGGAGCAGGAGCACACCTCGCTCACCAGTTTCGGATTGGGCATGGCCTACCGACGAGAACTGGAAATCGCCCACGGGCAATCAACACTGCTCCGCAAGACGTGGAAGGAAGCCGTCAAATCAGCGTCGTCACTCTGGTGACCAGGCTGCAACCAGTCGACCGATCTCGATCATTTCAGAGGAGTAGACATGAACACACTTGCAGGACACCAGGACGTCGTCGCCGGTATCGACGGATCCGAGTCCTCGACGGCGGCGGCCCGGTGGGCAGCCTCGGTCGCGAACGCGGTGAACTCACGACTGATTCTGGCGCATGCCCTGCCGCAGGAGGGCCCGATCTACAGTCCCGCTGCAGTGATGTTGCAGTCGCAGTTCCTCAGCCAGATCCGCGAAGACGGCGAAGCGATCATCGATGCCGCCGCCGCGGTGATTTCAGCTGAATTCCCGGAACTGACCATCGAATCCGAGATCGCACCGGGCCCGGCGTCGACGCACATCCTCGAATCCTCGGGTACCGCACGCCTGATCGTGATGGGGTCGACCGGATCCGGCGCACTGCGCTCGCGGCTACTCGGATCGACCGCACTGAAGGTGGCAAATCACGCAACCTGTCCGGTCACCGTCTGGCGTGGTTCGGCGGAGAATCCCGGTCCGGATCAACGTCCCGTCATCGTCGGAGTCGACGGAAGTGCGTTGAGCAAGAAGGCCGTCGAGTACGCGTTTCGTTATGCCGATCAGTTCGACGCGCCGCTTATCGCGGTCCACACCTGGCAGGGCTCGTCCACCTTCCGCGAAGGCGGAGCGGGAATCCTCATCGACTGGGAGGCCGTCGAGCAGGAGGAATCGGCACTGCTGGCAGAGAACCTGGCCGGCATGGCCGATCAGTACCCGGACGTGCCGGTCACCCGCATCAGTGAACCCGGCGCCGCCGCCCCCGTCATGCTCAAGTACGCCGACGACGCGCAGCTGATAGTTGTCGGAAGCCATGGTCGCAGTGCGATGGCCGCCGCCGTGATGGGCTCGACCAGCCAGAATCTGCTGCACCATGCGCCAGGGCCGGTCATGATCTGTCGCGCCTGAATTGCTGTGCGCCTTTATTAACCCCCCGCGGTTAATAAAGGCGCACAGCAGGGGTCAGGCGAGGCCCGTCCCCACCAGCTGACCTACTCCGTACGTCACAGCCATCGCGAGCGCGCCGCCGATCACCACTCTCAGCACCGCTCTGGTCTTGCGGGCTCCGCCGAGCGTCGCGCTGATCGTCCCGGTCAGTGCAAGTGCGATCAGCACTGCGAAGAAGGCGATGGGGACGCGGATACCCGTCGGCGGCAACAGGATTGCGACCAACGGGATCGCCGCGCCGATCGTGAACGAGATTGCCGACGAAATCGCCGCATGCCATGGATTGGTGAGATCGTCCGGGTCGATACCCAATTCGACTTCGACGTGTGCCGCAAAAGCATCGTGCTCGGTCAATTCTTCGGCGACGCGGCGGGCCGTCTCCGGACTCAATCCCTTGTTCTCGTAGATCTCGGTCAGTTCCTGGAGTTCCGCCTCCGGTGTCTCGAGGAGTTCCTTCTTCTCCTTCTGCAGGAGTGCGCGTTCGGTGTCTCGCTGAGCGCTGACCGAGACGTACTCACCCAACGCCATGGACACAGCGCCGGCAACCAGGCCAGCGAAACCGGCCGTGAAGATCGCGGAGCGCTCGGTTGTGGCTGCCGCAACACCGACCACGAGGCCTGCGGTCGAGACGATTCCGTCGTTTGCCCCCAGAACACCTGCACGCAGCCAATTCAGGCGATTGTTCAAACTCGGTGCGTGAGGTTCCGATTCCCCACCGGGCGCCCCGTCGGTCAACTGCACACTGTCTCCGGACATGGCAACAGATTAGGACGATCAGTCCGGTTGCGATAGCAATCTGAGCCTGTCCTTCGCGTACTGATATATTCCCAGACAGAACCCAACCAAGCATTTGCTAGGTTATGAACGGCACACCTCTGGAGGCATTGTGAGCGCAGCACGCACCGCTTTTGTCAGCGGCGGAACCGGTGGAATCGGGTCGGCGATCGCCCTTACTCTCGCCGAACGCGGGCACGACGTCGCCTTCACCTACCGAAACAACAAGGACGCTGCCGAGCAACTGAGCGAGCAGATTCGAGCGCATGGCGTGCTCGTCCACTCGTATTCTCTCGACTTGACCGACGAGCTGTCGATCAGCGCCGCCGTCCGCGATGCGGTCAGTGATCTGGGCGCATTGACGACCCTCGTCCACGCTGCGGGACCGCACGTCCCGATGACGCACCTCTCACGCGTGACGCCGGCGTTCTTCACCGAACAACTGAACCAGGAAGCCGCGGCATTCTTCACACTCGTCCACACCGCCCTGCCTGCGCTGCGTGCATCTTCGGGTTCGGTGGTAGCGGTGACAACCGCGGCAACGGATCGTTTTCCCGTGCGCGACGGACTCTCCGCAGGCACCAAAGGGGCTGTCGAACAACTTGTTCGCGGATTCGCCGCAGAGGAAGGACGCTACGGCGTTCGGTTCAACGCGGTAGGACCAGGCATGTTGACGGACGGAATGGCGGAGCGACTGATCAACTCCGCCGAACTCGACCAGAGCGCACTCGACGTGACGATGAGCCGAATTCCGTTGAAGCGCTTCGGATCAGCTGCCGACATCGCCGAAGCAGTATGTTTCCTCGCAAGCGACGCGGCCGGATTCATCAGCGGTCAAAAGCTCAACGTCGACGGCGGCTACACCGTCTGAGCGCTATCCACCCAACTTGCGAAAGACCAGTCGCACGGCAAGTTCGAGGTGCGCCATCACCTCGTCCGTCGTCATCCGGCCGGCAACCCACGAGACCAGACTCGACATCCAGACGTCGTCGATGACCTTCACCGCATCCATCTGCTGTTGCGAGACTTCCTCGACGCCGATCGCCTTCGCGAACATCTCGGTCACGACCCCACCGAGCGCGTTGAGTTCCGGAGTCGCCGACGCGTCCGCGAACATGTACGCCCGAACCAACGCTTCGTAACGGAGGTGATCGGTCTCGAGGACCTCCGTATTCTTGCGCAGCACAAACAGAATCCGGTCCGACGGAGTCTCGCCCGGGATTACAAAGTCCTGGAATCTGTCACGCAAACCCTCGAACATCCACAACAATGCGACGACGAGCATGTGGTTCTTGGACGGGAAATACCGGTAAACAGTGCCGATCGCGACGCCGGCGCGATCGGCGACCGATCGCATCTGCACCGCGTCGTAGCCGCCTTCGGAGGCGGATTCCATTGCGGCGTCGACAATCCGGCGAAAACGCGCTCGTTGCGACGGCGTCGTACGACGTCCGGTCACCGAGCTACGTTCGACCACCGACTGGTCTGCCTTGTCGCCACCTGCCATGTCCACAACCCTAATTAGACGTCGTTTTGCCGACTCCCAATGTAGCCGCCCAACGCAATCGTCGGGTGCATGACTGCCCGCTTCCGAGCTGGCCGCCAGTAGGACTGGCCGAGATCAGGAAGCGCGCCGCGGCCGATCGGATCGGCCGCGTCTACGTGGATCTTCCGACCAGTCGCGCGACGGTGCGCGTCGGCCCGGCGCTTGAGTCCGGCGCCTGTCGGGTTGCGGCGCCCGTCGCTCCGGTCGGCGTTGACCAGTAGGGGCCGGCTGGGCGCGGCGAGCAGGCGGCCGACGTCGGTCAGTCTGTGGCTTCTTGGCAATGCCGAACCGAGGCTTGCCGAAGACCAGCGGAATCCAACCGCGACCGCTGCTCTCGGCCGAGGCGACAGCCTCGGGCTCACGGAAGGCTGCGTGCGCGATGAGCCCGAACATCAGCAAGGTGGTGATCATCGACGTTCCGCCCGCCGAGATGAGCGGTAGTTGCAGACCGGTCACCGGAATCAGGCCAACGACGTAGGCGATGTTGATGAACGCCTGCACGACGATCAACGTCGTTGCTGTCGCCGTCATGACCTTGAGGAACGGATCGGTCGACCGCTTCGCGATTCGCAGTCCGACGATCAGAACCGCGGCGAAGAGAGCAACGACGATCAGCGCACCGACCAGACCCAACTCTTCACCGATCACGGCAAAAATGAAGTCGTTGTGCGCCTGCGGGAGGTAACTCCATTTGGCGTCGGACTGCCCCAGACCGCGACCGAAGATGCCGCCGTTCGCCAAGGCGTACTTGGCCTGAGTGCTCTGGAAGTTCAAGCCTTGCGGGTCGAGATCAGGATTGAGGAAAGCCTTGATGCGATCCGAGCGGTAACCAGCAGTAAGCCCGAGCACGAGAAATGCGACTGCGGAACCGAGCGTGAGGCTGATGAACGTCTTCATCCGGAACAGCCCGAACCACAGCACCGACATGAAGATGATGCCGATGGTGATCGTGGTTCCGAGGTCCTTCTCCAACACCACCAGAACCAGAACCAGCAGCGTCGTACCGCCGATCACCGGCAGCGCACGGTTGACATCCATCCGCGCGTTCATGAACGACGCAACCGTCGCCGCGGACCAGATCGCCAGAGCAAGTTTGGCCAGCTCCGACGGCTGGAAGGAAATACCCGCGATCACAAACCAGCTGCGAGCACCCATCTGTTCCGAGCCGATACCTGGAATCAGCACCAGGACAAGCAGAACAAGACACAGGATCAGCAGCCATGGTGAGGCTCTACGCATCGTTTCGGTCGGCAACCGCACGACCGCCACGAACATCACCAAACCGATCGCTGCGAACATGCACTGCGGCCAGAAGCGGGCGTAGGACGTCCCGGACAGAACATAGGATTCGACACCCGAAGACGACAGCACCATCAGCAGTCCGAACGCGACGATCAGCACGACCAGACCGACGATCATATGGAAATCGAACAGTGGCCGATTCGTCCACATCGCCGTTCGAGCGCGGAAGGGTGTCGATGTGCGGTCACGTTTGTCCGACGATCCACGGGGTGGGTTAACTGGCTCTCCACTCCCGCGACCGTTGGGCTTGTCTTCACTGCGACCGGTCACCACACAAGTATCGTCCCACGACTCCTAACCCATGGGTAACACAAGTCCCATGAGTCACACGGGCTCGGCCTCCCGAGGTCCATGTAGACCCACGAAATGCCAGGTCACGTCCTTCGCCGGCGTCGGTCTGCCACCGCTCCCGCCAACGAGAGCGTCAACATGACCACGCAGACGGCAAGCGCGATCCCGAACGCACGTCCGTATCCGTCGGGCGACGATCCGAGTACACCGAGATACAACCCCGATACCGCGGCCAGCGAGATGGTCGCTGACAGGCGCTGAGACAGTTGAAGGAAACCCGCCGCAACACCGTTCGCGCCCGGCGGTGCATATTCGAGAGTCAGCACCCGATTGGGCGCGTCGACCAAACCGCTGGCAACTCCCGACAACACCGCCAGGACCACCAGCACCGGGATCAAATGTTCCCGCGGAATCAGATTGACCGCTGCGATGTACCCGAGGATGACAAGGATCTCGCCGACTATGGCAAAAACCACTGCACTTCGGCCGAACCTGGCAACCAGCCGCCATCCGAGAGCCGACGTCAATGCCATCGCGAGTGAGCTACCGGTCATGATCAACGCCGCACTCAGCGGGGCGAAGCCCAAACCTTCGATCAGATAGAGGCTGAGCACCGCGTTGACGGCGAGGATGGATCCGAACCAGAAGAGTGCAACCGTCGTACCCAGTCGGAAGCCCCTCGAGGCGATCAACGACGGAAGCAGTACCGGCGTCCCGCCGCGCTCGGCGTACCGACGTTCCCAGAACCAGAAGGCGACGGCAGCGCCGAACGCACCGATCAGGAAAGCCGCAGCCACAGTGACACTGGTTCGGGTCACGATGGGCCACAACAGGAGCCCGGTCGTAGTCGCCAGCAGACACAGCCCAACCGGATCGATCGATGCGCCCGATCGGGTAGTTCGATCACGGCGCAGAAAGCGAAACGCCAAAATCAGAGTGATCACGGCAAACGGCACGTTGAGAACGAGAAGCAACCGCCATCCGAAGTCGGCGTCAGAATACTTCAGCAGAACGCCACCGAGGATCGGTCCGGAAACGCCGGCCAGACCACCCGCGGTGCTGTACGCGCCTAACGCCTTCGCCCGAGCCTTTCCGGACACCCGGTCGGTGATGATGCCGAGCACCTGCGAACTGATGGTGCCTGCGCCGATCCCCTGCCCAAGACGAGCCAACACGATCATCGACGGATCCGACGCACATGCTCCGAGGATTCCCATCACAGCGAAAATGCTCAGCCCCGCCAAGAACAAGCGTCGACGCCCGACGACGTCACCGAGTCGGCCCGCCGGCACAAGGGCCAAGCCGAAAGTCAGCGAATAGCTCGCAAGGATCCACTGCACCTCGGAGGTCGACGCGCCCAGCGACGCCCGGATCGACGGAACCCCGATTCCGAGCACCGCCGAATCGAGAAGGGTGGTGAAGCCCGCGGCTACGCAGACGATGATCTCCCAGCGGACGGCCGAATCGAGCTTGGTGGATTCGGCCGCCGCTGTGACCGTGTGGGACAGGACCCGTTACCCCGCAACTTCAGACGCGGCCCGACGCGTGAGCGGCGGTCGCAACCCCAAGTGCTCTCGCAGCGTCGACGTGGAGTACTCGGTGCGGTACGCCCCACGCTCCTGCAGTTCCGGGATCAACCAGTCCACGATCTCGTCGAGCCCGGTCGGCACCAGGTACGGCGAGATATTGAAGCCGTCCGAAGCTCCGTTGCGCACCCAATGGACCAACTGATCTGCGACCTGCCCCGGGGTGCCCGCAAAACCCGAACGCTGCGAGGTCTCGATGGCGACCTGACGTAGCGACAGGTTCTTTGCCTCGGCGAGAGCCCGCCATTCACGTGCAATCGCAATGGGGTCGTTGCCGTCTCGCGCGGAACCGCGCGTCTCGGACACCGGGCGCGCAACCGGATCTTCCTCCGGTAGTGGACCGTCCGGGTCTCGGTCGGAAAGGTCCTTCCCCCACACCAATCCGACGAGGGACAGTGCGGTTTGACCGGTGAACTGACCTTCGAGGACCCACCGCGCCTTCTCCTCGACCTCGGACTCGTTCTCCGCCAACACGATCTGCGTGCTGGGCAGGATCTTGACGTCGTCCTCCGGTCGCCCGACGCTACGCAACCGAGCCCGAATGTCGTCGGCGAAGTCGAGCGCGCCGTCGAAATGCGTCCCGTGTCGCGAGAAAATGACGTCGGCGTGCGTCGCCGCGAAATCGCGTCCAGTCGGCGAATCGCCCGCTTGAAAGATGACCGGATGTCCCTGTCTGCTGCGGGGAAGCGTCGGCGTCACGGTGATGTCGAACTGCGAAGTCTGGCGGCGTACGTCGCTCACGGCTCCCGGAGTCGACCAGTTCTCGGACGTGCGAGAGTCCGAGATCGCGTCGTCGGCCCACGAATCCCACAGTGCCCGTGCAGTTTCGATGAACTGCCCGGCACGCTCGTAACGCAGGGCGTGGTCGAGGAAACCACCGCGACGGAAATTCTCTCCCGTCCAAGCGTTGTCGGTGGTCACCGCGTTCCAGCCGGCCCGTCCGTCGGAAAGTAGATCGAGGCCGGAGAGTCGACGGGCGAGGTCGGCCGGTTCGTTGTACGTGGTGTTCTGTGTCGCGACCAGCCCGATCTTGTCGGTGATACCGGCGAGGGCGGCCAACTGCGCAATGGCGTCGGGGCGGCCGGCGATATCCAGATCGAGAATCTTGCCGTTCTGCTCGCGAAGACGAAGGCCCTCACCGAGGAAGAAGGCGTCGAACAGACCTCGCTCGGCGGTGAGTACCAACCGCCGAAACGTCTCGAAGTCGATCTGGGATCCGCTCGAGGAATCGGACCAGATGGTGGTGTGGTTGACCCCTTGGAAGAAGACGCCGAAGTGAACGTGAGCGTCGGGTCGAGGTACGGCGGAGCGTGATGCAGTCATAGCCGAAATGTCCTTAGCGCGAAGTCAAGTCAGGAGGAGTGGACGAATCGATTTGCGGGCCGCTGCAGGCCGAGGTTGCCCCTCAGAGTCGATCCCGGAACCGGGCGTCGCGTCAATCCGGACTTCGACAGCGCCGGAAGCACGAATTTGGCCAGCACCGGCAGGTCCTCGTCGATCACGAGAGCGTGGAAATGAACACCGTCGAGGTATCGGGCCAATTCCTTCAGAACCACGGCCGCTTCCCCCGGATCTGCAGCCAGGAGCAGTCGGCCAGTGACGACGGCATTCCCGTACGAGTTCAGCTCGATCAACCGCTGCGCCGCAGACAGATTCGGCGTATCGAATGCCACATCGACCTCGGCGACCACCAATGACGCGCCCTCATCGCGCGCCTTGGCAGCCGACTGTGCAATGGCCTCCACCGAATCACCGGAAACGAGAACAACATCGGCCTGGTGTGGTTCGATGGCGCCGTAGCGGCCGAACACCACCAACTGGCCTTGCGGCGGCCGCGGAACGATTGACGGCCCCTTCACCGAGAAGGTGTCGCCCTCGAAATTGACGTAATGCAGACGATCACGCTCGAGGAAACGCCCACTGAGATAGTCACGGACGACGGCGTCGTCCTCCCACGAATCCCAGAGATCTGTCACGACGGTAACCGAATCCCGCTGCTCCTGCTGACGCGCCGACTCCGTCGTTACCGGAGCCCTCCCCCACGCCCTCGCCGCGGCATCGTCTTCGACCGGAACAGCAAGCCAGCCGCCACGCCCACGCGAGGAGTAGTCCAATGTCGCCAATTGCGAAGAGGTGTGGAACGGTTCGGCGTACGTGGTCCCGACGACGGGGACCAGTCCGATCGTGCTGGTCGTCGCCGCCACGTATGACGCCCTGGAGACGGCATCGATGCGGCCGACAACGTCACCACGCGGAGGGAGGATGGAATCGTCGAACGTCGCGAAGGTGAAGCCCGCATTCTCGGCAGCCGCGACGCGATCGCGCACAGCCTTACCCGTGAGCAACTGATCCGGGCGATGTGAGCTTCGGCGCCAGGCAGCGGGGTGAGTGCCCTCGCCGTCCAGTTCGATACCCACGGCAAATACAGTCATGTGTCCTCCATCGGTCCTGGCGGTAGCACCCACACTGCGGTTAGGTAGCGGGTTGCTGCGGCATCATCGAGCCAGGTCTCTCAGCCACTCTGGATGGTGGATGCAATCTATGCGGGCGACGCTGAACAAGTCAAATCGCGCTTGACGAATCATATTGACCTACAACATATTTCAATACAATCATCCTGATCGAAAGGGTTGCGCAACGCTAGCCGACGTAGACACGAAAGAGCCCCGCCCGACTCGCGTCGGACGGGGCTCTCGGTGTGCGCTGGAACGCTACTTCGCGCCCATCCATGCCTGATCGAACAGCATGATGCCGGTTGCAGTCGGAACCACACCGTGCACGTTCTTCTGCCAAGCCCAGAACGACGTGAGCCCGCCGATCGGCGCCGACGGAACCGTCTCGTTCCACAGCGTCTGAATCTTGCCGATGATCGCCAGGGTCGACGAATTATCCTTGGCTTGTTGTAGATCTGCGATCAGCTGATCCATCGCCGGGTTCGCATATCCAGCAGTATTCGCCATCGAGGTGCTGTTGGTCGTGGAGAACAATCCGAGATCGAGTATCGACTCGTACATTCCGATGCCCGCGTGCGCGAGGTCGAAATCGTGCTTGACGTAGACGTTCTGCACGATGTCGCCGGCGTTGTTGGCCAAGATCAAGTTCACCTCGAACCCGACGGCCTGCAACAGTGACTGCACGGCGAGGCCGATCGCGTGGTCCTTGGGCTCACTGAGCACGACGTAGTCGAGAGTGCCGTCGTATCCGTCTGCCTTCGCCTGATTCAGAAGCTCCTTGGCCTTTTCGGGGTCGTAGGCAATACCCGGTGTGTCTACGTGCCATTGCGACGTCGGACCGAACAACTCCGAGCCAGGCAGTCCCTCACCGTTTTCCACGCGCTGATCGATCAACGTGGTGTCCAGCGCGTAGCCGATAGCCTGGCGAACGCGAACATCCGAGCCCGGTCGGCCTTCACGATTGTTGACAATCTCGGCACTACCGGCGTTGAGCACGTCGATGTAGCCGGGGTAACCAGCGGACTTGGCGGAATTGATCGCCGAAGTAAGGCCGCGAATGTAGGCAACATCGAGCTGACCGCTGTTCAATGATTCGAGATTGGCCTGCGGACCGTTAAGTGCAACCATCCGCAGTTTGTCCAGCTTGGGAGCACCGCCGTAGTAGGACGGGTTGGCCTTGAAGATTCGCTCGACGCTCGGCGTGAAGAGATCTTCGGTGAAGGGTCCGGCACCCACGGCGGTGAACTTGTCGCCTTGCTGCGAACTCGGGGCGACGATCATCCCGTGCCCGAGAGCGAGCATCGACGGAAAGCGCATCCACGGCGTCTTCAGCTTGAAGTCGACCGTCGTGGGGCCGCTTGCCTGCGCCGATTCCACCGAAGCCAGCCACAACTCGGCGCCATTGCCCTTGCCCGCGTTGTACCGATCGATGCTTGCAATCACGGCGTTGGCGTCGAGCGCGGAACCGTCGCTGAACTTCACACCGTCGCGAAGTTTCAACGTCCACGTGCTTCCGTCGTCGCTGGTATCGAGCGATTCAGCCAACTTGGGCTCGAACTCGCCGCTCGCAGTGTCATAACTCATCAGGACGTCGTACACAGCAGCGAAGGCCTCACCGCCGGAACCGCCGCGCGCTGCCGTCTTGGTCGGGTCAAGTGAGGGAACGAGAACCTGCACGCCGTACGTCATGGTCCCGCCGGCGACCGCGTCGCCTGGGTCCGGTTGCTCGTTGACCATGCCGGTCACGACGTCCCCCGACGTATTCGTCGTATCGGTTCCGCTGTCGTCACCGTTGCTCGCGCAGCCCACCAACAGAACCCCGGTACCGAGCAATGCGACGGCGACCCGGCTGACTTTCCCGATGCGCCAAGATCTCGAGTGCGACACGGAGATTCCACCTCACTTCCAGTAGACGCAGCCACGGATCGGCCGCAATCGGCTAATAGTGATGTCCTCTGTGGAGTGACGCCCAGCACGTTCCCGGTGACCGGAAACATTCACGGAGACAAAGGATGCGCACAACTGAGATGATCAGGCCGAGTGGTTGACGGCGACTGACATCCGAGCATGAAAAAGCTCCAACCTTATGTTCGAAGAACATGAGATTGGAGCTTGTCGATAAGAATTATGGTGGCCAGGGCCGGGATCGAACCGGCGACCTTCCGCTTTTCAGGCGGACGCTCGTACCAACTGAGCTACCTGGCCGGACGGCACCCGAACCGAATGCCTATCGCATTGCTTTGTTCTCAACCAATTGATTGAGAACAAAGCTTTGCGACCCTGACGGGACTCGAACCCGCGACCTCCGCCGTGACAGGGCGGCGCGCTAACCAACTGCGCCACAGGGCCTTGCTTTTTCCTTGCTGTGAAACCGTACTACATCTTCGAGCCGCTCCCAAACCACTGTCCTGGCCTGGCATTTGTGCATCTCAAAGCGTGTCGTGCGGGTCAAACCATACTGCATCGTTTCGCTTTCGCAAAACGTACCCCCTACGGGATTCGAACCCGCGCTACCGCCTTGAAAGGGCGGCGTCCTAGGCCGCTAGACGAAGGGGGCCCGCCGGATCTCTCCGAACTAGTACCCCAACGGCGTTCCGTTGGGAGCTTGGATAGCTTATGGCACAGCGTTCGGAAATCACAAATCGCCTGGTCATGGGCGAAAAGTGGACTATTCCGCGTCGGGGAACTCCACTTGTGGCCAACCATCGCGATGAAACTTCTCCAACCACTCCGGTGTGGCCATGGCTTCGAGCACCACTTCGAGGGACTCCTCGAACCACACACCCAGATCGCCACTCGAGGCAATCAGGTCCGCCATGTACCGCTGGCCGGCAAGGCTCGCTGCCAGTACGCGCGTGAATTTCTCCGGGTCCACGTCTTCGCGGAGCAAACCGTCGTCCTTGGCGCGCAATGCCAACTCGTAGGCGGTCTTTCCCCAGACCTGCCCGCCACCCGATTGCACATCCTTGTAGAACTCCGGCTCGATGATCAGCCGGAATTCCGCCTGCACGATTACCTCGGTACGGAAGACCTCGGCAATGTCGAGCACGAGCCCGTGCAATGCGACGAATGGATCGAGGTCTGTTCTCTTGGCCCAACGATCAGTGATTCCAGTGAAGGTTTCGATAGCCGAGGTCAGAACCGCTCGCGCCAACTCTTCCTTGGACTGGAAATGGAAATACATGGCGCCTTTGGTGGCGCGGGAGCCCTCGAGGATCGTGTTCACCGACGCAGCTGCATAGCCGCGCTTGGCGAATTCGACTGCAGCCGCTTCGACCAGGGCGGCGCGGGTACGCCGCGCACGCTCTTGTTGACGTGCCATTTACGGTGTTGTGCCTCTCGCAGAGTTGGTACGCAGAATCGCCGTGATCGGCGCCTGTCATCCCCCGAAACCTCACAATATCCCCTCCAACACACCCTACGTAAGGACTAGAGCGATACCCGCCAAAAGTACTAGAGGCAATCGGCTGTTCGGGGGACAACAACCGACTTTATGCCCAAAAGACACCAAGTGGTATGGTTTTGGCCGCTCGGGTGCGCTGCAGGGGGTGCGCATCCGAGCTTTTTCGTGTCCGAGATTCCGATAATCCGACCTCGCAGACGGAACTGCTTCGCCGACGGATGAACGGCAATCCCAAGGTTTTAAACAACTAATGCGATTGTTTATTCCCCAGTTTTTGTCGAAACCGTGCTGGCAGCATCGAAATAACACAGTTAGACTGTCTAAATGAACGATGGCGAGGGTCGCAGCAAGAATCGGGACGAGATCGACGTACTTTGGGACGATCTGGGTGCCTTCGTCCGGCGTCTTCGCACCAAACGCCACGACCACAAACTCACGCCGAGCCAGATCCAAGCTCTCGGCCACCTCGACCGACAAGGTCCGTTGACCGCAAAAGCGTTGGCGAAATTCGAGCGCGTCACACCGCAATCCATCGCCAAGACCGTGGCCGCGCTCGAGGAACAGGGCATGGTCACGCGAAGGGCGGATCCATCGGACGGCCGCGCGGCCCTGGTCACGATGACCGAACTAGGCACATCGACCCTTCACGAAGACCGAACGAAACGCACGCAGTGGCTGGCCGAGGTCATCGACGCCGAGTGCACCGAAGCCGAGCGTGACTTGCTGCTGATCGCCGGCCGCATCCTGCGCAGACTAGGCCAGGGCGCGTCCCCAGCATCGACATCGATATCAGAGGAGTCACTGATGAACCCGTGACCGCAGTCGCCGAAACGTCGACACCCCAAGCCTCCATTCCCCTGAAACTGAGTCTTGCTCTCGGTTCGGGAACCGTTCTTCAGGCACTGAACTCGTCGATGATTGCGGTGGCAATCGTCCCGATCGCCACATACTTCGGTTCCAGTTCGGGCACAGCGTGGGTCATCTCGGCTCTCTACATCGCGACTGCAGTCACGGCACCGGCGGCGGGGCGACTCGGATCGATCCTCGGCGCCAAACGCGTCTATCTGGCGGGATTGGGTCTGATCGCTGCCGGATCGATCCTCGGCTCGCTCGCCCCGTCACTGGGTTGGCTTATCGCGGCGCGGATTCTGCTCGGAATCGGCACGGCGACACAGTATCCGAATGCGATGACCGTCATCCGCGAATACGCTGACCGTCACCGAGCTCAAACCCGTTCAGCTATAGCAACACTCACCATTTGCGCTCAATCGGTCGTCGCGCTGGGGCCTACTCTCGGCGGGTTGCTGGTCGGCACACTCGGTTGGCAGTCGATCATGTGGGTGAACCTCCCGCTTGTCGTCGTCACTGCCGTATGGGTCTTCTTCGCCGCTCCGAGCGACTCCGCCCTGCCCGACCGGGCCGGCGCCGCTGCGTTGTTCAAGTCTCTCGACCCACTCGGTATCACGCTGTTTCTGGCCCTGACGACGTCGACGATGCTTTTTCTCCTGTCTCTCGCCGAGCACGCGAAGTGGTATCTCGTCCCGTCGACCGCACTCTTCGCGTTCCTGTTCGTCTGGTGGGAACGTCGAACCGCCTCGGCGTTCATCGACGTCCGTGCCGTCGCCCGAAACCGCGCACTGAGCATGACTCTCGGCCGGACCCTGCTGACTTACACAGCGTTCTACTGCATCTTCTTCGGACTCCCCCAGTGGCTACAGGTAGCCCGCGGAATGTCACCGATCAGCGCCGGGCTCTTCATGCTGCCCGTCGCTGCGGTCGGGATCTTCGCGACCATGTCCGCGTCCAGGGTGTACGGGAAATTCGGCGCACGAATCACCCTCCTGATCGGCACCGCCGCGTTGGCTGTCGGCGGGATTCTGATCGCCTTTGTCGAATCCAGTTCGACTCCCCTTGTGGCACTCCTGCTCATAGCGGCGATCCTGGGCATCCCCAACGGCTTCAACAACATGGGAAACCAGAACCTGATCAACTCGGTGACCACCTCCGCCGACGTCGGGACCGCGATCGGCCTGTACCGAACAATCCAGTACATCGGCGCCAACCTTGCGGCCGTCGTCATCGAGCTGACCATGCGCGGAACCATCGACGACGCGGGTCTGCATCGCACGGGCGGGACCATCGCCGTCATCGGAATCGCCCTTCTGATGGGGGTGGTGTTTTCACGGACTCTGCGGTCCCGTTAGACTCTGCGCCGCGCCCCTATAGCTCAGTTGGTAGAGCTACGGACTTTTAATCCGCAGGTCGTAGGTTCGAGTCCTACTGGGGGCACAAACACAGACCCGGCGCCTCATTCAGAGGCGCCGGGTCTTGTGCGTTCATGCCACATCAATTCGTGCCACATCAATGCATCAGCAGGTCATCGAAGCAGGAACTCGACGCTCACGCGCTCGAATGCCTCCTTGGCTTCGATCATCACCCAGTGCCCGCAGTTCGGGAATACATGCAGTTCGGCGTTCGGAATCAGTCGCATCGGAATCATCGGCATGTCCGGTGGACACTGCCTGTCGTCGAGCCCCCATGTCAGCAAGGTCGGGCATTGCACCTTGTGCATCATCGACCAGTACGGCGGCACATCCGAGTTGGACATCATCTGCTGCTGAGCGGCAAAGGCTTTGGATCCGTACATCGCGGTCAATGCCTGGTGCGAGGCCGGATCGTTGGCCGTTTCCCATCGTTCCTCGATCCGCGCCTCGGTGACGACAGTCTTGTCGTACACCATGCATTCGAGCCATCGAACCAACTTCTCACGGCTGGGAGCGTCGGCGAAGTCCTGCAGGAGACGGGTACCTTCACTTGGATTCTGACTGAAGATGTTCGGGCCGACGCCACCGATGGTGACCAGCCTGCAGACACGCTCCGGGAACCTCATCGCGACGTTGACGCCGACTACCCCACCCATCGAATTGCCGATCATCGCAGCCGATTCGATTCCCAGCGCGTCCATGAATCGGATCACCGACGACGCTGCCGTGATCACCGGATGGCCGTCGACGGGATCGCTCACGCCGAAACCCGGGAACTCGAGGATGTAGCAGTGGAAATGCTTCGCGAATACCTCAAGGTTCCCCCGATAGTTCCGCCAACCACTCACACCGATCCCTGAGCCGTGCAACAGGATCAACGGCGGACCATCGCCCGCCTCGTGAAAGCGCAAAGTCCCCTTGTCGGTAGCGACTTGGCGTTTGGTCCCCTCATAGGTCACGTCCATTACGCAAGATTAGAACGTGTTACAGATTCAGGACGGCTGATTGCGGAACTTCGCAACCACCGTCAGAAGCATCCCCCGCTACCTCGACGCCCACTGCGATTCGTGGACTTCTGCTCGCTCGGTTTCGACTTCCCCGGCCCAGCCTTCACACACCGGTTGGGGCGCCGCACTTGCTCGAAGTGTCCGGCGCTCACAACATGACCGGCCACACTCACCCGGACAGACGTGTCTGCGCGGGCGGTTCCGACTTCCCCCGAACCCAACGTCAACGCGAATGCAGCCACCAGCACCAGGGCTACCTTCTTCGAGATCTTCATTGGCACGGCCACTGAGACACGGTTCCACTCCAGATACTGAACAGGTGCGCGCGCCGAAGGAACACGCTGAGTGTCGACGATATTCAGTACGGGTGGCCGGCCGCGATCCTTTAGCTCACCAGTATCTGAACAGTCGACAACAAAAGTTTGGGCGGCACGTCAACATCCCGAGGGCGTCAACGAGCCAACGACCAAGCTACGCACCAATACTGAGAATCACGTAAACATCGTGCAGACGCCGGGGCCGGCGCCTTTCGAAAATCCCCCAAAGCGATGTCCAGGTTCACGTCCTGCCTGAATCGTTCTGTTTGGTACTTTTACCCCCTGAGGCGCACTCCTCAGATTCGCTGTCGACCCAGCACAAACGGCGTGCAGTACAAATCGGATACTGCGGCCCGCGAACGCCTTACCAAGCACTCACGAAAGCCCGGGCAAACATGACCGAAACGGAAACCACAGTGCGGGACGACCCGCCGCGGACGCCATTCGAACCCGAGGATCGCTGGGTTCCCGTCGACCGTAGATGGTTCGGCCTGGACCGAGTGACCATCATCCCGGCAGCGATTGTGCTGGCCGTTGCGATAGTCATGAGCATCCTCATCCCGGCCGTCAACAACTCTGTCGCCTACGACGACGAAGTCGTGGCCGGGGATGTCATGGAACTCAAAGACGGCATCACCTTCGTTCCCGCCGTCGGCTGGGGAATCACAGACGGGGTCCGCGAAACTGATGCTCCCGTCTCCGGTTCGTTCCCGCAGCGCGCAACTCTGGTGAACAGCGGTGCACTGTTCACCGTCTATACGGCACCCTTCGCCGGTGACGCGAACGCTCTACTCGAACAGATCAAGAAGACCTCGGACGCCCTGGCAACAGCAGAGTCTTTGCGCGTCAGCGGCGACTCTTCCTCGATCACCACGGCGAGCGGCATTCGTGGTGTCATCACCAGCTACTCGAACTCGACTGCCGACGGCGTGATCGCAGCATTTGTCGTCGACGGAAAAGGCATCGAAGTTGTCTCCACCGGGCCGAGCGATGTGGCTCCGACCATCACGGACGACATTGCTCACATGATCGTGAGCATCAGCCACCGAGCCGGAGAGGGTTCCTGATGAGCACTCCCACAACACAACCCGCAAACGATCTCCTCACCCGCGCCGGTGCGATCGAGAACTCCGGTTGGGGTAGGTCGTTCACGTTCTACCAGCCGCGCAACGCCGCTTTCTGGGTTTACCTCGCTTTGGTGGTGAGCGGCGCCTTCAAATTCTTCTCGCTGCTGTCGTCGTCCGCCGGCGCTTACGGAGAAGCCATCGCGCTTTCGCTGGTGCTGTTCGGTGTGTACGGCGCCATCTTCTGGTGGTTCACGCAGCACATCGACAGGTACGCGCGCCAACCGGTCAAACTGATCGTCGTTGCGTTCCTGTGGGGCAGCTTCGCCGCTACATGGGTGATGGCCGCAAACGCCAACGACGCCATCTTGTCCTTGTACGCCAAGACATTCGGACAGGCGTGGGCATCGGACTGGGGCCCCGGCCTGACAGCTCCGTTCACCGAAGAAATCGCCAAGGGCATCGGGTTGCTCCTGCTCATCGCACTGGCATCTCGATTGGTGCGCACCGCATTCGACGGATTCATCCTCGGCGCCTTCATCGGACTCGGCTTCCAGATCTTCGAAGACGTTCTGTACGCCTTGAACTCGGCCGCGTCGCAGTTCGGAGCCGATCCGGTCGGCGCTGCGATGCCGACGATCATCCTCCGCATGGTATTCGGAGTGGCCGCACACACTCTGTACAGTGCGATCTTCGGTGCCGGACTCGTCTATCTACTGGGACGGCCGGCGGAACCGCGTCGTGTGGGGCGCGGACTCGCGCTGATGGCGACCGCGATGCTGCTCCACGGCCTGTGGGATTCCGCCGGTGCCTTGACACAAGGCAAGAATGCACTCCTCTTTCCGCTCTTCTTTGTCATGGTCGCCGCTGCATTGACCCTCGTGGTCCGCGTGTTTCGAATGACGGTTCCACGTGAACGCCAGTTCCTGAGCGACATCCTGGCACCGGAAGTCGACCGTGGTGTCATCACGGACGAAGAATTCGTCGCTCTGTGCGGCGACCACAAGGCACGCAGGGCTTTCCGCAAATCTGCAGGCGGACACGCGGCCCGTAAACGCGCCGAATACGTCCTCGAAGCCGCGGCAGACCTCGCCGACGCCCTGGCAGACTCCCACGGAACCACCACCGGCCGAGTCGAATTCGCTCGATCCGAGGTAAGTCGTATCAGGAGCGGTCAGCCGTCGGTCAAGCTCTGACCCGCTCCGAACTGGAATTCAACGCCGCGTCCCCTCGTGCGAGAGCACAAGGGAACGCGGCGTTGGCCATTGATCACGTTGCACATCCGGTTCGTCACGTCGCGATCAACCGCTGAACCGCCCCGACCGCAGCCTCGCGACGCTGAGCGACGGGACGGGACGACTTGAGCGCGAACATCCGGGCGATGTCGGTGATCAACAGAATCAACTCCGCGGGATTCCACTCGGGGTCGATGTGTCCCTCGAGTTGACCTTTGCGAATCTCGGCTACCTTCGGCCGGAACGTCTTGCTTCGTATGTCGTCCTCGCTCATGACGTCCGGTGCTTCGAGATCCGCCCATTGCTGCAATCGAGCGTTCTCGGGATGCGCGACGTAGTTGTCGAAGAGTCGACCTGCATACCCCGGCAGATCATCACCTCGTAGTGCTGTCTCCGCTGTGGTTTCGGACGTCCATTGCTCAGTGACGGCAGAAAACAACTCTTCCTTGCTCGCGAAGTACGCGTAGAGACGGTCCTTGCTGGCACGCGCTTGCGCGGCGATCCGATTGATCCGCGCGCCGGCCAGGCCGTACGTCGCAAATTCGTCCTTTGCGGCCGCCAGAATGCGGTCTCTCGTGGCTTCCCCTGCTGAGCGCATGTTCACAGCCTAGAACGAATCGACCGTTGCCGAACCATCCGGTTCGGCGTAGCGTGCAGAGTTGACGAACAATTTGGTTCGCGAACTTCGGCCAACTCACCCGCCGACGCAAGGAGAGACATGAATCTCGATGACGCTCGAACCGCATTCACCCGGCTCCGTGGATCGGAAAGTGGTGTTTCACCAGCAGAACTCGACGAAGTGTGGGCCGCACTGGAAACCGTCGCCGCCGAAGAAATCCTCGGCGAATGGAAGGGTGACGACTTCGCCACCGGTCATCGTCTGCACGAAAAGCTGTTCGCGAGCCGCTGGTACGGCAAGACTTTCAATTCCGTCGAGGATGCAAAGCCATTGATCTGCCGAGACGAAGACGGCAACCTCTACTCCGACGTCAAGAGCGGCAATGGCGAGGCAAGTCTGTGGAACATCGAGTTTCGTGGCGAAGTCACGGCGACGATGGTCTACGACGGCGCGCCGATCTTCGACCATTTCAAGAAAGTCGACGATTCGACGCTCATGGGCATCATGAACGGAAAATCGGCGTTGGTTCTCGACGGCGGACAGCACTACTACTTCCTGCTCGAGCGAGCGTGATTCGCGCCGAACAGAATTCGACGTCCGCCATGCAGATGACAGCGGCGCTCTCACACGGCCCGCACTCCCCCTTCACACTCGACACCGTCGAGATCGACGAACCCCGCGCAGACGAGATCCTGGTTCGCATCGTCGCGACAGGCCTGTGCCACACGGATCTGTTCACGAAGACGGTGCTACCGGAAAAGCTCGGGCCCTGCGTGTTCGGACACGAAGGCGCCGGCGTGGTGCAAGCCGTTGGCTCGTCGATCGACAACATCGCGGCTGGTGATCACGTATTGCTGAGCTACCGCAGTTGCGGTGTCTGCAGGCAATGCCTCAGCGGCCATCGGGCGTACTGCGAAAGCTCATACGGGCTCAACAGCTCTGGCGCACGCACCGACGGCTCGACGCCGGTCCGGCGAAACGGAACTCCGATACGGTCCGCATTCTTCGGCCAGTCCAGCTTCGCGGAATACGTCATCGCCTCTGCCGACAACACCGTCGTCGTCGATCCTGCGGTGGACCTGACCGTCGCGGCTCCGCTCGGCTGCGGGTTTCAAACCGGCGCGGGTGCCGTGCTGAATCTACTTCGCCCCGAGCCCGACTCGACGTTTGCCGTTTTCGGGGCAGGCAGCGTCGGACTCGCAGCGCTGCTGGCGGCGAGGGCTGCCGGCGTTTCCACCCTGGTCGCCGTGGACCCCGTTGCGCAGCCGCGCGAACTCGCCGAGGAATTCGGCGCCGTCACTGTCGATCCCTCGAATGAAGATGCGCTCGACGCGGTCCGCGCCGCCACCGACGGAGGTTCGACACATTCCCTCGACACCACCGGAATCGGCTCCGTGATCAATCAAGCCGTCACATCACTTCGAGCACGGGGAACACTGGCAGTAGTCGGACTCGGAGCATCCACGGTCGAGGTGAACATGGCCGACATCATGCTGAGCGGAAAGACAATTCGAGGATGCATCGAAGGAGAGTCGGAAGTCTCGACGTTCATCCCCGAACTCGTCGAACTCTTCACTGGTGGCCGATTTCCGATCGACCGCTTGGTGACGCGCTACGCATTCGCCGACATCAACAAAGCCGTCGAAGATCAAGCGTCGGGGCGCGTCATCAAACCCGTTCTCGTGTGGTGAGGGGCGAAATGTCTCATTCGTCGACCCGACGGAATTCGCCCTAGACTGCGCTCCTGCACTAGACGTCGGAGCAAGGTGGGGACGATGACAGAACACACCAGTACAGGCGCGGGCCACGGCCGGGCCGTTATGCCGATCATCCGGATGCGCGCACGCAGCCGCGACGAGAACCATCGCGCATCGACGCCACTCGAACTGTTCTTCGACCTGTGTTTCGTGGTTGCGGCCGCACAGGCCGGAGTTCAACTGGTGCATGCTGTTGCCGAGGGCCACTACGTCGACGGCATCGCCGGTTATATGTTCGTCTTCTTCGCGCTGTGGTGGGCGTGGGTGAACTTCACCTGGTTCGCGTCTGCCTACGACACGGACGACGTCCCCTACCGGATCGCGACCTTCGTACAGATTTGTGGCGTGCTCGTCTTCGCCGCCGGAATCCCCGATGCGTTCGACGGAACCGACCGTACGACGGCCATCGTCGGCTACCTCATCATGCGAATTGCGCTCACCTGCCAATGGCTTCGAGCCGCCAGCGGTGAATCCGGTGCAGCGCGAACCACTGCTTTGCAATATGCCGCTGGGCTCGTGATCGTCCAGGCCGGCTGGATCGTGCTGCTCCTGATGCCGGCGTCTGCGTGGATTCCCGGCTTCTTCGTTCTCATGATCGCCGAACTCGCGGTGCCGGCAATCGCCGAGCGCAACCACCAGACGCCGTGGCACCCGCAACACATCGCCGAACGCTACGGCCTCTTCACCATCATCATGCTCGGCGAAACCATTGCTGCCGCCACCATCGCGGTCCAATCCGGCATTCGTGATTTCGACGCCGCCGACCTACTGATTCCGATTGCTGTCGGCGGAGTTCTGATCGTGTTCTCCGCGTTGTGGATCTACTTCGCCGTCCCGATCCACGAGTACCTCGCAGACCAGGGCAATCGCGCCGTCCTGTTGTGGGGATACGGGCACTACTTCGTATTCGGATCCGCTGCGGCCATCGGCGCCGGCATCGAAGTAGCCGTCGAGGAAGCAGTTGGCGAGGCGCACATTTCGACGTTCGCAGCATCTGCCGCGGTCACGATCCCCGCCGCGATGTTCCTGATCTTCGTGTGGCTCATGCACTCACGACACTTCAAGCGTGACAGGATCGAGCAGGCTGTTCTACCGGTGAGCGCAATCCTGGTTCTCGGCTGCACATTTGCCGGACACTGGGCGGTCCCGCTCGCCGGACTGGTGGCGGCGGGAACCGTCGGAGTCGGTGTCGGCCTGAGCACTCGGTCGAAGAGCTGACTCAGATTTCCGGGGCTGGAGCCTCGCCCTTACTCTGCGGCTCGTGTTGCTTGAGCTCACCGCGCATCTTGTCGAGATCCTTGCCACGCTTTTTGTACATGTAGCCGAGCGCGACAAGACCCAGGAACAACGCAACGCCCAGGACTGCACCGACAACGGAGGCTCCGCGGAAACCGGGGCCGTCGACGTCGAGGATCCGCTCGCCCGCATGCGCTGCATTGTTGTTGCCGAGAACAACTGTCAGAGAGAGCAGATTCGGCAGCGCGAAGATCACACCCAACGCGAGAGCCGTGATCTGCATGATTCGAGCATGCTTGCGCTTGCGCACCTGCCAGACCGCCCGGAAGAAGATGAGCGGGACCAGGGTGCAGACGAGACCGAACAGCAGTCCCCACGCGATTCCGGCGCTGAAGCTGCCGTTCGCCAACGACGCAATTCGCTGCGCCCACCAACGCGGAAGGAAGGCGGCAAGGATGAAGTAAGCGATGACCAGGACCACCGCCATCACTGCGATCCCGATGGCCTTCTTCGCCCACGGCGGCATACCCGGTTTTGCGGTGGCCGGTGAAGTTTCCGGTGTCGTCATGACAAATCCTCGTCTAGTCGGCGTCTGTACTGACGAATCTATCCGTTACGGGCGTTCCTCATCCGCATCGAGAACGATCCGGGCAAGCCGCTTCGGAGCAACGAGGGTGAACGAGGTGTAGATCCACTCCTCCAGTTGCGACCATTTCTCCTCGGAAACGTCGGTGCCGATGTCGAGCGCAACCCACCCGTGACGACCGAGACCGTAGCCGGCAGCGCTTGCGCCTGGTTCGGTGGCCACTACCGCTTCGGCTTCCTCCTTGCTCAACTTGACGGTCAAGGAGGTGGCTTCGACGTTGCAGAACACGAAGTTCTTGCCGCGGACCCGGAAGGTCGGGTGGCCGTCCCACGCTTCGATGTCGACGCGCTCCGCCTCCGGCAGGGACAACGAGATCTCTTCGAGTCGACGCATGTTGTCGGGCATGGAGACGATTCTGCACGCTCGATACCGCGCTTGACACCCGCGACACCGCTAGGCTCGGCGACGACCGCGTTACCGAACTCCGAACACAGGGAGAGTGGCATGCGCACGTTAGTTCATCTGGTTCTGCTCATTTGTGGAATCGCCGTTGCCGTCGGCTCGTTCATGTACGTACTGGCCGGGGTCAAACCCAACAACGTTCGCCTCGAGGACCTGCGGGACGGTTTTCCGGCCGGGTGGGCAATCGAGCAACTCGGCGATCAGTCCGTGACCTTCTACCGTTCGATGGCGATACTTCTGCTCGCTGCAGCCGTTTTGATTCTGATCGCCGCTTTGTTCGGTTCTCGTATTTCAGCGTGGATCGGAATCATCGTGGGATTGGGAACTCTGGGCACGTTCTACTACCGAGTGAACGATCAATTCGACAATGTCATCAGGGAAAACTACTCCACGATCCTGACAAATCAGACAGGATTCATCTTGACGGCCGGCGGACTGATTCTCGCTCTCCTAGCGTGTCTGGTCCCCCGCGAGAAGACCCGAGCCTGACCGCTCGGCAACCGGAGGGTTACCGTCGACGCCGACATTCACTAGTGTCTGCAACAGCCGGGTACTGACGAGTAGTACCCCAGAAGAGGTAGGGCATCAATGGCATCGCTTGACGACCTTCTATCCCAGATCCCCATCGACCAGATCGCGCAGCAACTCGGCGTGGACCAGGCAACTGCCGAATCGGCGGTCAAGACTGCACTTCCGACCCTCGTCGGTGGCCTCGGCGCCAACGCTCAGGATCCCGCAGGCGCAGCCTCACTCGAAAGTGCGCTGCAGTCGCACGCTGACACCAGCCTTCTCGACGACGGCGTCGACATCAGCAAAGTCGACACCGCTGACGGTCAGAAGATCGTCTCGAACATCTTCGGCGGCAACACCGATCAGGTCGCCAGCGCACTGGGCGGTGTCGGTGGCGGCGGTGGAAACGATCTGGTGAAGCAGTTGCTGCCGATCCTCGCTCCCATCGTCCTGGCCTACCTCGCCAAGCAGTTCACCGGTGGCGGTGCCGGCGCGCAGACTCAGGCCTCCGGTGGCGGCGGGCTCGGGGATCTCCTCGGCGGAATTCTCGGCGGCGGCGGCAATTCCGGCGGCGGCATCGGCGGCGCACTCGGCGGCATCCTGGGTGGATCCGGTGGCGGCGGCCTCGGAGACCTGCTCGGCGGCCTCCTCGGCGGCGGCAAGAAGTAAGACGCTCGACAGATTCGCACTGCGGCGATCCCGTTCGGGGTCGCCGCAGTGCTCTGTCATTCGACCGTCGAAGATCGAAACATCCTCAGCGACAATGCAAACGCAACCAACAGCAGCGCGCCCACAAAGGCACTGACCCCACCCCAACCGCCGCCCGCGTACGCGAGACCAGCGAGGGCGCCCGCCACGGACGAACCCGCGTAATAGGCAAACAGATACAACGCCGACGCCTCGGCCCGGTGATCGGTCGCGATCAGCCCCACCCAACCGCTGGCCACCGAATGTGCCGCGAAGAATCCTCCGGTGAAGAGCAGCATCCCCACGAGAGTCAACGCCAGATTGTCCGGAACGGTCAGTGCCAGACCGATACCGATGACAACAACCGAGCCGAGCAGAACACTGCGCCTACCCAGCCGGTCCGAGGCCCCGCCGGCTACCGCTGAGGTGAAAGTTCCGGCGAGGTAGAAGAGAAAGACCAGGCCGACAAGTGCTTCAGGAAGTCCGAAAGGAGCTGCCGTGAGCCGAAACCCGAGGAAGTTGTAGATCGAGACGAATCCGCCCATGAGGATGAACCCCAAGGCGAAAAGCGTGCGCAGCGACGGGTTCGCAAGGTGGCGTCGTAGATTCGATGCGATCGCACGCACCGACACCGGCTGCGGGCGAAAGAACTTCGACGCGGGAAGCTTCCGGATCATGTTGAGCGCGAACAACGCTGACAGCAAGGCCGCAGTCACCAATGCCCAGCGCCACGTACTGAAATCGACGACGGCCGACGGAACCAGCCGTCCGATCAGCCCACCGATCGTCGTGCCGGCTACGTACCTTCCCATCGCTGCACCGAGGTCCTTGCGATCGACCTCCTCGGCCAGATAGGCCATCGCCACCGCCGGGACCCCCGCCAGAGCCAAGCCTTGCGCCGCGCGTCCGATCAGCAGAACCTCGATCGTCGGACTGAGCGGCAGAAGCAAACCGATCACACAGGATGCCGACGCCGACGCGATCATCACCCGTGTGCGACCGAACCGCTCGGAGAGCGCACTGGCCGGAATGATCGCCAACGCCAACATGCCCGTCGTCGCCGAGACCGAAAGTGCAGACACCGCGGGCGAGACGTCGAAGCCTTCGGCGAACGCAGGCAGCAATGCCTGTGCCGCGTACATCGAGATGAAAGTCGACAGCCCGGCCGCGAACAGCGCAACGGTCACCGTGCGATACCCCGATGTTCCGCGGCGAAGCGGCACCACTCCGGATTCGATCACATTCTCGACAGTCACCACATACCTCCAGGCATCACTTACCTCCGGTAAGAATCCTCCCGCCGCGCTTCGACAAAAGAAAATGCATAAACTTGGAGTTCTATATGCGTCATAGGTATATAGATTGGGTTCGTGATGCTGACCGAAGACCTCGAATGGTTTGTCGTTCTCGCCGAAACCCAACAGGTGACCGCTACCGCGGATCTGACTCACCTGTCGCAGCCGACGCTCTCGCGCAAACTCGCACGCCTCGAACGACAGATCGGAGTGACGCTCTTCGACCGTCAGGGACGCCGGCTCGAACTGAACCGGTACGGCGAGATCCTCTACCGACACGTTCGCACCGCTCTTCACTCACTCGACGCGGCGCAGAGCGAAATCCAGTCGCTGGCGAGCCCCGAAAGCGGCACGGTCCGGCTCGACTTCCTCCACTCGTTCGGCACCTGGTTGGTGCCGCACATGCTGCGCGGATACCGCGTCGAGCATCCCGGAGTGCGATTCGAACTGCATCAGGACAGTGCGCAGTTCCTGGTCGACAGAATTGCCGCCGGCACGTCCGACCTGGCCGTCGTCTCGCCGCAGCCGCGTGATCCGCAGGTGGCATGGATGCAGATCGCCCAGCAGTCACTGGCATTGGCTGTTCCGGCTGATCATCGCTTTGCGAAGTTGCATTCGGTCGAGCTTGCGGACGCGGCCGACGAACCGTTCATCGGTATGCATCCGAACTTCGGGATGCGAAGAATTCTCGATGAACTGTGCGCGGCCGCAGGATTCACGCCGAATTTCGTCTTCGAGAGCAGCGAGCTGGCAACGGTCGGCGGACTGGTCTCCGCGTCCTTCGGTGTCTCGGTCATGCCGGTGCAGGATCCACCGATCTGGGCCGAAGGAGTCGTCTACGTACCGATCGAAGGAGCACAGCGAAAAATAGGGCTGATCTGGTCGAAGACCCGCGAGCTGTCCGATCCCGCCCGGACGTTCCGCGACTACGTCGAAAGAACGACTTGGTAGTGAAAGTGCCCCCGGATAACTACGGATCGGTAACATCCCTCGAGGGGAGCAATTTTCATGCCATTCTTTTCAAACCTACGGTGCCGTAGGCTGGGGCGAAGTCGCGCATTCACTCAACATGGAGGCAAGAAATGACGAGGATTCTGACGCAGCTGGAGCTGCTACAAGAGCTGCAGCCGGTTGCCGAGGAGAACGTCAACCGCCACATCTCCATGGCCAAGGAATGGCATCCACACGACTACGTTCCGTGGGACGAGGGTCGTAACTTCGCAGCCATGGGCGGCGAAGACTGGAGTCTCGAGCAGTCACAGCTCGGCGAGGTAGCTCGCGCCGCGATGATCACCAACCTGCTCACCGAGGACAACCTGCCCTCGTACCACCGCGAGATCGCCGAGAACTTTTCGCAGGACGGCGCCTGGGGAACGTGGGTCGGCCGGTGGACCGCCGAGGAGAACCGTCACGGCATCGTGATGCGTGACTACCTCGTCGTCACTCGCGCAGTCGACCCCGTCGAGCTCGAGCGCTTCCGCATGGAACACATGACCAACGGTTACAGCGCACCCATCGACGAGGGCGACGCCGGCCTGCTGCACTCGGTCGCCTACGTGACCTTCCAGGAACTCGCGACGCGCGTCAGCCACCGCAACACCGGCAAGGCTTGCGACGAGCCGATTGCCGACAAGATGCTTCAGCGCATCGCCGCTGATGAGAACCTGCACATGATCTTCTACCGCAACATCTGCGCCGCCGCGCTCGATCTTGCTCCCGATCAGGCTCTCAAGGCTGTGGCGAACATCGTCCAGAACTTCCAGATGCCGGGCGCGGGCATGCCGAACTTCCGTCGTAACGGCGCTCTCATGGCCAAGCACGGCATCTACGACCTTCGCCAGCACCTCGACGAGGTCGTCTGGCCCGTCTTGCGCAAGTGGAACATCTTCGAGCGCAACGATTTCAGCGCCGAAGGCGAGAACACGCGCGAAGAGTTGGCGACCTTCCTCGAGACCCTTGCCGCCAACGCGACGAAGTTCGAGGAACAGCGCGATCGCATGCTCGCACGCGAAGCCGCCAAGCGCGAACAGCAGGCTTCTTAGTTTCACCAGCTATTCTGTGCCCGGTACCGGATTCGGTACCGGGCACTTCCAATTGTCACAAGTATTTGTTCAGAGGTAGACATGTCATCCCTACGTATCGGTTCACTCGAGCTGCACAGCCCCGTGGTCCTCGCCCCCATGGCGGGCGTCACCAACGTCGCTTTCCGCACGCTGTGCCGTGAACTCGAACTCGAACGTGCAGGCAGCACGTCCGGCCTCTACGTCTGCGAGATGGTCACGGCACGCGCGCTCGTCGAGCGCCAGCCGGCCACGATGCACATGACCACGTTCGGCCCGACCGAAACGCCCCGGTCGCTGCAGCTGTACACAGTCGACCCGGATACGACCTACGCCGCGGCGAAGATGATCGTCGACGAGAACATGGCCGATCACATCGACATGAACTTCGGCTGCCCCGTCCCGAAGGTGACCCGCAAGGGCGGTGGCTCCGCGCTGCCGTACAAGCGTCGGCTGTTCGGACAGATCGTCGCGGCCGCTGTGCGCGCGACCGAGGGCACCGATATTCCGGTCACCGTGAAGATGCGCGTCGGCATCGACCCCGAACATCACACGCACCTCGACGCCGGCCGGATCGCCGCAGCTGAAGGCGCTGCTGCCGTCGCACTTCACGCACGTACCGCGTCGCAGCGCTACTCCGGCACTGCTGACTGGAACGAGATCACGCGTCTCAAGGAACACGTCACCGACGTTCCGATCCTCGGCAACGGTGACATCTTCGATGCTTCGGATGCTGCCCGGATGATGAACGAGACCGGCTGCGACGGCGTCGTCGTCGGACGTGGCTGCCTTGGACGGCCATGGCTGTTCGCGGAACTCAGCGCAGCTCTCAACGGACAACAGATCGCCACGCCGCCGACGCTCGGCGAAGTCACCAAGATCATCGCCCGTCACGCCCAGCTGCTCGCCGCACACCACGGTGAGATGAAGGGCTTGCGCGAACTTCGCAAGCACGTCTCCTGGTACATGCGTGGGTTCCCGGTCGGATCGGATCTGCGGGTCTCGATGGCGTTGGTCAGCACGTTGTCCGAACTGGACGACCTGCTCGGACAGCTCGATCACGACGTCCCGTTCCCCAAGGACGCCGAAGGCCCGCGGGGTCGCCAAGGCTCGCCCGGTCAGGTAGCACTTCCGGAAGGTTGGCTCGACGATCCCGAGGACGATCTTGTGCCGGTCGGGGCTGACATGATGCACTCCGGTGGCTAGCGAGAACACGCCGTCGGATTACTCTCATCACTTTCTGAGTGAAGCACTCAGGATTCACCAGTAATATGGCTCCAGCTTCGTCGACAACCGGTTGACGCCGGCATCTGAATGACGAGTTACTGACAGTCGACGACGGGACAGGTTGCATCGGTGGGTGATGATCACGATTCGGGCCCACCTCCGCCCGAGAGCCGCGCCCCCTGGGAACGTCCGCTCGCAGACAAGCGGTTCCGCAACGCCCGCCCGGACCAACCGGCAGCTCCCCAGCGTCCTGCCACACCCCAGCGTCCTGCCACACCCCAGCGACCAGCACCGCAACCACCCAGTCCCCCGGAGCGTCGCAGCAGTGGACGGACCGGCCGCCGGGATTCGCCTCCGACCGACGACTCTGTTTCGGTCGCCGAGTTGGTCCGTCGGGTAGGCGACAAGAAGCCGCCACCTGCCCCGGCTGCGCCGCCCAAGGCAGCGCCGACCAAATCCGCGCCACCCAGGACTCCACCTCCATCAGCGTCCGCGCCGCCCCCGGCCCGGCCGATTCCCGCGCGTCCGACCGTCCCGCCTGCCGCTGCGGACTGGATCACCGAAGAACATCCCGTCACCTCCGCAGTGCCGCGGGTAGTCGGTGACACCGGCGCTACTCGTCTGGCGCAAAGCAAGATTCGCCGCCGCCATCGCGCAAAAGTGATCGGCCGATCGGCAGTAGCGTTCCTGGCCGTCATGTCTCTCGCGTTGACCGGCGTCGTCTGGGGTTATCTGCGGTCGGTCGAAGGCGGTTTCGATCAGATTGCGGCACTCGACACCGAGTCCGACGACATCATCGACGCCGGGGGCCAGCTCGGCGACGAGACGTACTTGATCATCGGCACCGATACCCGCGCCGGCGCGAGCGGTGAGATCGGCGCCGGAACCGTCGAAGACGCCGAAGGCGCCCGAGCCGACACGGTCATGCTGGTGAACATTCCCGCCGACCGAAGCCGCGTCGTCGCCGTCTCCTTCCCGCGTGACCTCGACGTCGAACGTCCGATCTGCCAGGGTTGGGACAACGACGCCGGCAAGTACACCAGCGAAACCTTCCCGGCAGCCAGCGGCGACAAGCTCAATGCGACGTACGCACTCGGTGGTCCCAAGTGCCTGGTCAAGGTCATCCAGAAGATGTCCGGCCTGAAAATCGGGCACTTCGTCGGAATGGACTTCGCCGGCTTCGAGCGCATGGTCGACACCGTCGGCGGCGTGAACGTCTGCTCCCCCGGACCGATCGAGGACGGCATCCTCGGAACCGTCCTCGCATCCGGCGGAACACAGATGCTCGACGGCCGTACCGCCCTCAACTATGTGCGTGCGCGCCACGTCGAAGCCGAGGGTAACGGCGACTACGGACGCATCACCCGTCAGCAGAAGTTCCTGTCGGCGCTGCTCCGCTCGGCCCTGTCCAACCAGGTCCTCCTGAATCCGAGCAAGCTCAACGGATTCATCAACGCCTTCACCAGCGACACGTTCGTCGAGAACATCGACACGAAGTCGCTGGTCACCCTCGGCCGTTCGCTGCAGAACGTCGACGCGGGCGCGGTCACGTTCTTGACGGTCCCCACGGACGGCACCAACGACTGGGGCAACGAGATTCCTCGCACCGACGAGATCAAGTCCCTCTTCCAGGCGATCATCGACGACGAACCGCTTCCGGGTGAAGAGCGCGAGGACACCACACCGTCGTCGACCAGTTCCACGACAACCCCTCCTACGTCCAGCACGCCGCCCGCCGCCACTTCCGTCGAAGCGATGAGTGCCTACAACATCTCGGTCGACGTCTCCAACGCGTCGGGAATCGCCGGGCAGGCCGCGACGATCGCCGACAGCCTCGCTGCCTACGGTTTCCAGATCTCCACGGTCGGCAACTTCAGCGCAGCCACCGGCCTGGCGAATGCTCAAGCCTCGACCACCGTCGTGCGTTACGCAGCAGGTTACGAGGCTGAAGCGGTCACTGTCGCGTCGTCGATTCCCGGTGCGGTTCTCGTTCTCGCTCCGAGCATGGGAGACATGATCGAGGTCGTCGTCGGAAGCAATTTCGCCGGCACCGTCGTCGCCCCCGCGGACCCGGGGACCATCCTGGCGGCAAATCCGACATCGGTCGACACCAGCACCTCGACGGCTCTGCCCGCCGACATCGCCAGCGTCAACGCAGGCGACACCACCTGCGACTGACACGCGTTCATTCACCTTGCGTTCACCTGGTGCTTGTGACTTGGTCTTTCACGGCACGTAGGCTCTGACCTCATGCGCGTGGCTTACAACGAACAGATGACCGAGCTTGCAGACACGCTCGGCGAGATGGCAGGACTGGCAGGTGCCGCTATGGAGCGCGCCACCCAGTCCCTGCTCCAGGCAGACCTGTCCCTGGCAGAACAAGTAATCGGCGAACACGACAAGATCACCGAACTCAGCACCATTTGCGAGGAGCGCGCGTTTGCGCTGCTCGCCCTGCAGGCTCCCGTTGCCGGAGATCTGCGCTCGGTGGTCAGTGGAATCCAGATCGTCGCCGACATCGACCGCATGGGTGCACTCGCCCTGCACGTCGCGAAGATCGCGCGCCGCCGACATCCCAACCACGTGCTTCCCGAAGAGGTCAACGGCTACTTCGCCGAGATGGGACGCATCGCTGTCTCCATCGGTGCGGCCGCCAAGGTCGTCCTCGAGACCCGCGACCCCGAGCGCGCTGCCCGCCTGCGCGAAGAAGACGAAGCGATGGACGACCTCCACCGCCACCTCTTCACCGTCCTCATGGACCGCGAGTGGAAGCACGGCGTTGCCGCCGCAGTCGACGTCACGCTGCTCGGCCGCTTCTACGAGCGGTTCGCCGACCACGCCGTCGAGGTCGGCCGACGCGTCATCTTCCTGGTGACCGGCAAGCTGCCCGAAGAGCCGGAAACCACCGAGAAGGTCGACAACCTCACCTCGTACCCGGATCTCTGAACTACCCGGACCTCTGAACCTAACCGTCCACGTGAGTAAAAGGCGGCCGCGCACTTGCGCGGCCGCCTTTCCTATTCAGTTCTCGTGCAACCAGGTCTTCAACGTGGGTCCTGCAGTTGTGGATCCCGGCCCGGGCAGCAGCGCCCCACCCTTCATCGCCTTACCCGCTCCCGGCATCGAGATCGGGATCAGCCACTTGCGCCGGCCACGGTATTTCAAAATCTCACGCGTCATGGCCGGGATCTCGAGGACCTCAGGCCCGGCGAGATCTGGAGCCCTCCCGGTCGGACCGTTCTGAGCGCATGTCACCAGAGCCTCGGCGACGGTCTTCGCCGCTATCGGTTGGGAGCGCATCCGGGGAACCATCGCGACCGGCCCCAGTCCGAAGAGCGCGATGGTCTTCTCGCCGAACTCGAACCACTGAGTGGATCGCAGGATCGTGAAGGGAATGCCCGACGCTTCCACCGCGCGTTCCTGCGCGGCCTTTCCCTGGTAGTACCCGAAGGACTTCAACTGCGGATCGTCGCAGTTCACGATCGAGAGCAGCACGTGATGCTTAACGCCTGCTCTGGCTTCGGCCGCGGCGATGTTCTTCGCTGCCGTCTCGAAGAACTCGATCGCCTTCTTGGCACTGTTGGTGACGTGATCACTCACGTCGATGACAACGTCGGCACCGACAAATGCTTCGTCCAACCCCGCACCCGTAGAGATGTCGACTCCCGTCGATCGAGCGGCGGCTACGACGTCATGGCCCCCGATTTTCGCCTGCTCGACGACCAGCTTTCCCATCTGGCCGGTTCCGCCCAGAACAACAATTCGCATGATGCCTCCGTCAAACCCGTGCGCCCGGCTCTCTTCGGCCTGGTCACATACTGGACGACGCAGCCTCCCGAAGTGTGACGGTCGGGCGAATCAGTCGGTGTACTTCTGCGAAACCCGCCCACGCCACTGCGACCACATCGGATCCAACGCTGCGCTCGCCTCGTGTGCGTGATCGGCGACGGCCCGCGCCAGCATCCCTGCTCCCGCCAGCGGCGTCACGTGCCCTTCGACGTCGTCGGAAGTCTTGATCCCCAACAGCATGGTCGTACCGAGCACGCGATGGCCACCGAGAATTCCCGGCAGCGAACGGCCCGGCACGCTACGCAGGTCGAGTGTTTCCACGAGCAGCGCGTCACCGTCGACGGTAATGCGCTGATCCGAGCGAAGGGCACCGCCGGTTTCGCCGGTCCGGCCGAACACGATCATCTCGTCGAGCAGCGCAACCGCATCGGATTCCAGTGAAATATCCACGCGCCTGGTCACATCCGCGCCGCCCGCGACGACAAACGGTGCCGCGCGCCAGATCAGCGCCGCACCGGCGCCGACGCTCGCCGAAGCCGACCACGACGCCCGGCCGCCACGCGCGTTGTACGCGACGGTCCCCGACGGCTCGATCACCTCGAGGCACGTACCCGGAGCGACTACGAATTCGATACGCAGGTCGTCGCCGGCCAGCAGCGTTGCACTGTGCCCTACCAAGGCAATTCGCACGGTGAGCCCGCGAGCGTCGACGAACCGCGGGGCCAGGAAGTCGCCCGAGATCAGCTCTCGCGCAACAGCGGTGTCACCCACTCTCTCGACGACGACCCGCGTAGCTCCGGTGCGCATCAGTGAGCGTGAGAGTGGCTGTGCCCGTGACCGTGTCCGTGGTCTTCTTCATCGGCATGGAAGTGCGGCGCCATCGGGCCCGGATCCTGCGGGGTGTGACTACCCGCGCGGTGAGCTGCGATGACCTGGCGAAGCCACGCACTGAGCTGGTCGATCGTCGCGTGATCCTTCTGGCTGAGCGCGAGCACGGGAAGTCCGTCTCGCGCGGCCGTGGCATCGGCCACCATCTGGACCGCGTCGACGTCGACGTACGGGGCCAGGTCGATCTTGTTGACCACCAACAGATCTGCCCGCTCGATTCCGGGACCACCCTTGCGTGCGACGTCTCCGCCGCCCGCGACGTCGATGCAGAAGATCTGGGCGTCGACCAGTGCCGGGCTGAACGTGGCGGTCAGATTGTCACCGCCGCTTTCCACGATCACCATGTCGAGGGGATGGAACTGACGCTCGAGGTCTTCGACCGCAATGAGGTTCGGCGTCACGTCGTCACGGATGGCCGTGTGCGGGCACGCGCCGGTCTCGACTGCGACGATGCGCTCGATCGGAAGTACGTTGGCCGCGCGCAACAGTCGCGCGTCCTCGTCGGTGTAGATGTCGTTGGTGACCACCGCGATCTCGTACTCCGACGCGAGCTCGCGGCAGATGGTGGCGATGAGGGTACTTTTGCCTGTGCCGACGGGGCCGGCAACTCCGAGCCTCAAACCTCTTGCAGCAGTGGTGGTGTTGTTCAGGTTGTCAAGCACGGAAAATCCTCCTGGATCGAGCGTGGTGTTCGAGTGACCATTGTTCGACCAACGGTCCTGTTGTTGCGGGTATATCTGTGACGCCCTCGACTGCTACGGCAGCCGCGGCGACGGTTTCGATGGTCGGGGCTGCTCGGAGCAACCATTCGACCGGTTCTGCCGGATCCACCGGCAGTAGCTTCAGTGCCGCCGACGCCACTGTTTGAGCGTCGTCGTACAAACAAGATCTGGCTGCCTGTAGGTCGTCCATCCCGGAGATCGCCGTGAAGACTCCCAACGCGAGCGGACGCATCGGATGCCCAGGCAGCGCCATGAGCATCTGGACCGCGGGGTGCTGCGGCCACAATCGCGACGCCAGCCTGGCCAGTCCACGTCCGAGCTGAATAGACGCCTCACGCAGCGGTGCGCTGGGCGTCCGAGCGAGCAGTTCCCTTGAGATCTCCTCGAGTTCGCCTGCACCACCGGCACTTACGGCCCAGCGGCGCGCGATCACCGTTGCAGCGGCCTCGACAAGTCCCACTGTTTCGAGTCGACCGCGAATGAAGTCGGGGACCTGACTCTGCAGGAGTCCGCCCGCCAGTGCCGGTTCCAACCCCGACGAGTGCGCGTGACCGCCGGTAGGCAGACGCCCGTCTGCCAAGAGCATCGATGCTATCTCGGCAGACGCCATCTCGATTGACATGGTTTCAGAACAGCATGTAGCGCTGAGCCATCGGCACTACGTCAACGGGGTTGGGCGCGATCAGGTCGCCGTTGACCTTGATGGCAAACGTCTCCGGATCGACGTCGATGGACGGCAGTGCCGTGTTGTTCGGCATATCCGCCTTGGTGAGGTGCCTCGTCGGACGAACACCGGTAAGGGTGCGCGTGAGACCGAGACGACCGGCCAGACCGTCCTCGATCGCCATCGGCGAGACGAACGTCGTGGACAGGTGCGGGGCTGATCCCGGAGTTGCCGCGATGGCCGGCCGAACGAACACCGGCTGCGGGGTCGGGATAGCAGCGTTCGGATCACCCAGCGGCGCAGCAACTATCGCCCCACCCTTGATCACGGCAGAAGGACGGACACCGAAGAACGCGGGATCCCACAGCACCAGGTCCGCCATCTTCCCGGCCTCGACCGATCCGATCTCGTGATCGATACCGTGAGCCACCGCGGGGCAGATCGTGTACTTGGCGACGTAACGGCGCGCACGCTCGTTGTCGGCCGGCATGCTGGTACCCAGCTTGCCGTACTGGGCCTTCATGACGTGGGCGACCTGCCATGTCCGCAGGGTCACCTCACCGATACGGCCCATCGCCTGGGCGTCGGACGAGGTGATGGAGATGGCACCGATGTCGTGCAGAAAGTCTTCCGCTGCAATAGTTGTCGGCCGGATCCGTGACTCGGCAAAGGCAAGATCCTCCGGAACCCGGGGATTGAGCGCATGACACACGATGAGCATGTCGAGGTGCTCGGCAACCGTGTTTACGGTGTGCGGCAACGTCGGATTGGTCGATGCCGGAAGAACGTTCGGCTCACCTGCCGTCACGATGATGTCCGGAGCGTGCCCGCCGCCGGCGCCTTCCGCATGGAACACGTGGATCCCGCGTCCGGCGATCGCGTCCAAAGTGTGCTGTACGTAGCCGGTTTCGTTGAGGCTGTCGGCGTGCAGCGCCACCTGGAGCCCGAACTCGTCAGCTGCTCGCAGAGCTGCGTCGATTGCGGCCGGAGTGGAACCCCAGTCCTCGTGGACCTTGAATCCACCTGCGCCGGCGAGAGCTTCCTGTCGCATGGCCTCATAGCTGACGGTGCTGCCCTTGCCGAGGAGAAGAACGTTGAGCGGGATGTGGTCGAGGGCCCGGTGCATCATCGTCAGCGACCAGGCGCCGGGCGTGACGGTGGTTGCCTTGCTTCCCTCGGTTGGGCCCGTTCCGCCGCCCGCCACCGTCGTCGTACCGGTCGCGAGCGCTTCCATCATCTCGATTTCACTGAGGAAGTGCACGTGAGTGTCGATCGCACCCGCGGTGAGGATCTTCCCCTCGCCGGCGATCACGTCGGTGCTCGGCCCGATGAGCAACTTGGGGTGCACGCCATCCATGATGTCGGGGTTACCGGACTTGCCAATCGCAACGATGCGTCCGTCGCGAATTCCGACGTCTGCCCGGACGATTCCCCAGTGATCGAGGATCACCGTGTTGGTGATGACGACGTCGAGAGCGCCCTGATCGCGAGTGGTCAGGCCCTGGCCCATCGACTCGCGGATGCTCTTGCCGCCGCCGAAGACCATCTCGTCGCCGGTCGCGGTGTAGTCGTGCTCGATCTCGATCCACAGATCTGTGTCGGCCAAACGGATCTGGTCGCCAGCGGTCGGGCCGTACAAGGAGGCGTAACCGCGTCGATCGATCCTGCTCATTCGGCTGTCCTCTCAACTGGCGTCGCGGCGTCATCCGGTGAATCCGCTTCGACTGGAACATCACTCACACGAACGTTCACCGAGGACGCTCGCAAAGGTTCTTCGACCTCGACACCGGGCGTGCCGAACGGCATCACGGTCTTGGGCTCACGCGCATGCGTCGGTAGGTCTTCGTCCGGCACGATCTGCAGGCCCGGAACCCTTTTGAGTCCGCCGAGCGCGATCAGTGTCACCGTCCTGCTTACCCCGGGTTCGAACCGAACCGACGTTCCCGAGGGGATGTCGAGCCGGAAGCCGTCTGCCGCTTCGCGATCGAAGGTCAGCGCCGGGTTGGCCGCTGGAAGGTGCAGATGTGAACCGATCTGAATGGGGCGATCGCCGTCGTTGACGACGACCATCGTGATCTTTTCCGCGTCAGTGCCGAACTCGAGCGGTTCGGTGGACACACGTACCTCACCGGGGATCATCGAATGGGCTCCGTCACGGTGACCAGCTTGCGACCGTCCGGGAAAGTGGCCTCCACCTGGACGTTTGCAATCATCTCGGGTACCCCTTCCATCACGTCGTCGCGGGTGAGCACTTGCCGACCGGCGTTCATCAGTTCCGCAACCGTCATTCCGTCACGCGCACGCTCGAGAATCCAACACGAGATCAGGGCCATCGCTTCGGGGTAGTTCAGCAGTACCCCGCGCTCGCGGCGGTCGCGGGCGACCATGCCCGCAACGCTCAGGAGGAGCTTTTCGGTATCTGAAGGGGTGAGGTGCACTGACAAGCCCTTCCGGTTGTGAAACGACATCGATCGACAGCGTGCTGTCGGGCCGAGATTAGCATTGCCCGAAGCGTCGTCAGTATCCACGAGATTCACATCGTCGGCTACTTCAGCGCCCACTCGGCGCACTTGCGCTGCTCATCGAATTATTCGGGCGCCCAACGACGCTCAGCTCTGCGCCCCGGAGTGGGAACTATCACCACAACCAAAAAGTTTCACCCCCGTCTCCTGTTGGAAACGGGGGTGAAACATGATCGTGCAGTGTGCAATCCCAGGGGCTATCCGAAGCGGCCGGAGATGTAGTCCTCGGTGGCCTTCTGCGTCGGGTTCGAGAAGATCTTCTCGGTGTCGTCGATCTCGACGAGCTGACCGGGCTTACCGGTTGCCTCGAGGTTGAAGAATGCCGTCTGGTCACTCACACGCGCAGCCTGCTGCATGTTGTGCGTGACGATGACGATCGTGAAGTCCTTCTTCAGCTCGGTGATCAGGTCCTCGATCGCGAGAGTCGAGATCGGGTCGAGCGCGGAGCACGGCTCGTCCATGAGCAGAACGTCGGGCGAGACCGCGATGGCACGCGCGATGCACAGACGCTGCTGCTGACCGCCTGAGAGGCCGCCACCGGGCTTGTCGAGGCGATCCTTGACCTCGGTCCACAGGTTGGCACCGCGCAGCGAACGCTCGGCCACCTCGTCGAGCTTCTTCTTGCTGCGCTCGCCCTGCAACTTCAAGCCCGCGACGACGTTGTCCTTGATGGACATGGTCGGGAAGGGGTTGGGTCGCTGGAACACCATGCCGATGGTCTTGCGGACGCCGACAGGATCGACGTTCGAGCCGTAGATGTCCTCGCCGTCGAGCAGGACCGAACCCTCGACGCGCGCACCGGGAATCACTTCGTGCATGCGGTTGAGTGAACGGAGAACGGTGGACTTGCCGCAACCGGACGGGCCGATGAAGGCGGTGACGCTCCGGGGCGGGACGGACAGGCCCACATCGGCGACGGCGTGGAACTTGCCGTAGTAGATGTTGACGTCCTTGAGATCCAGACGCTTGGCCATTACCGGCTCCCTACTGAGTTGTTGACGCTGTTGAGTACGAACATGTTCCGAGGCCGCATCACTTGCTTCTGACCTGTGAGAAGTGACCGATCAGCTTCGCGACGATGTTGAGGATCGCGATCAGCAGGATCAGGGTCAGTGCTGCGCCCCAGATGCGGTTGGTGCCGGCGTCGGTCGGGTTGTTCATCTCGGCGACCATGACGGAAGGCAGAGTGCCCATTTCGCCGTTGAACAGGTCGAAGTTGATGAACGGCGCGTAGCCGACGAGGATCAGCAGCGGCGCGGTCTCACCGAGCACGCGGGCCAGGGCCAGCATGACGCCGGTGATGATGCCGGGAAGCGCCGTCGGCAGAACGATTTTCGAGATGGTCTTCCACTTCGGCACACCGAGCGCGTACGACGCCTCGCGCAGATCCATCGGGACGATGCGCAGCATTTCCTCGGTGGAGCGGATGACGACCGGGACCATGAGAAGGACCAGAGCCAGCGACACGGCGAACGCGGACTTGGGGAAGCCGAAGGTCGCGATCCACAGTGCGTAGATGAACAGCGCAGCCACGATCGACGGAACACCGCTGAGGATGTCGACCATGAACGTGGTGAGCTTGCCCAGCTTCGACTTCCGGTCGGCGTACTCCACCAGGTAGATCGCGACGAAGATACCGAGCGGGATGGAGAAGACCGCACACACGATGCCTTGCAGCAGGGTGCCGATCAATGCGTGATAGATACCGCCGCCGTCGGCCGACGCCGTCAATCCGCTCAGCGAGTTGGTGAACCACGTGGGCGACGTCAGAGCGGGCAGGCCCTTGGCGATGACCGTGAAGAGCACCCAGACCAACGGGATGAGCGCGATGACGACTGCCAGGCTCACCAGGATGGTCGCGATGACGTCCTTGGCACGACGACGGGCGCCGACGCCTTGGAAAGTGGGGGCCTTGACCGGCCGGTCCAGAGTGGAGGTCATGGGTCAGTCCTTCTTTCCGGCGATCACTGCGCGGGCAGCCGCGTTGACGACGAAGGTCAGTACGAACAGCACCAGTCCGGCCGCGATGTACGCGCCTGCCTGGATGTCGTTGTTGAACTCCGCGTAGCCGAGGGCGATCTTGGAGGCGATGGTCGAGCCGCCGTCGAACAGCGACCAGCCGAAGGCCTGAGAGGTGGTGCGCAGGATCAGGTACAGCGCCATCGTCTCGCCGAGTGCGCGTCCGAGACCGAGCATCGAGCCGCTGATGTAGCCGGACTTACCGAACGGGATGACCGTGGTGCGCACAACTTCCCAGCGCGTGGCGCCGAGAGCGAGTGCAGCTTCGATCTGTGAGCGCGGGGTCTGGATGAACACCTCGCGGGTCACTGCGGTGATGACCGGAAGGATCATCACGGCGAGGACGATGCCTGCGGTGAAGATGGTGCCGCCGCCGGTGATCGATCCGCTGCCGTCGGCGAAGAGCGGGAACCAGCCGAGAGTGTCGTTGAGCCACACCGCGACCGGGGTGATCGCCGGAGCGAACACGAGAAGTCCCCACAGGCCGTAGACGATGGACGGCACGGCCGCGAGAAGGTCGATCGTGTACGACAGTGGCCGCGTGAGCCACTTGGGTGAGTACGAAGTCAGGAAGATCGCGATACCCAGTGCGATCGGCATCGCGAGCACCAGTGCGAACAGCGAGACCAACACCGTGACCTGGAAAAGATCGAGGACACCGAACGCCATCGCGTTGATGTTCTGCGTGACCCATTCACGGCTGGTCAGGAAGTTGACCTGGTTCCGGCTCAAAGCAGGAACAGCACGCCAGATCAGGAACGCGCCGATCGCTGCGATGACAACCGTGATGAAGATTGCCGAACCGGATGCGAGCGAGCTGAAGATGCGGTCACCCGGACGGGTCACCGTCTTGCTGTTGCCGCTTCCCGGACCGTCACCCTTCGGAGGATGCTCGGTTTCTGGAGCCTTGGTGGAAGTAATCGTGTCCTCCGTGGTGCCGTTCGGACCGCCCACCCCGGCCCCGCTGGTTGCGGGGCCGGGAGAACGAGATGTCGAGGTGATGGGCGCGTCACTCATGTGCGCTCACTTCCTTCACGTCTGAATGTAGATCCATGAGCTTGTCCGCACGAGTCTCTAGGTCAGCTGATTGCCGTGATGGACGCGTTGAGGCGATCCTGGACGTTGGCCGGCAGCGGGACGTAACCCTGCTCGGCCAGGTTGGCCTGACCCTCGTTGGCCGCGCTCGTCAGGAACGACTTCACTGCTGCGGTGGTGTCCGCGTCGTAGCCCTTAGAGCAGACGATCGAGTACGTGGCGAGAACCAGCGGGTATGCGCCGGCTTCGTTGGTCTTGAAGATCGACGCGAGGTCGAGCGTCAGGTCGCCGGTTGCGTCGGACTTGAACTTCGCGCCTGCGATCGACTTTGCGGCCGAGTCGTTGGTCAGTGCGACTGCCTCGGAGCCGGTGTTGATTTCTGCAACCGAGAGCTTGTTCTGATCGGCGAACGACTTCTCGACGTAGGTGATCGAACCCGGTGCCGTGGCAACTGCCTGTGCAACGCCCGCCGAACCCTTGGCGCCCTCACCGACGCCACCGGTGAAGTCGGACCCTGCGCCCGACGTCCAAGCACCGTTCGATGCCGCGTCGAGGTACTTCTGGAAGTTGTCGGTGGTGCCCGAGGAATCGGAGCGGATCACGGTGGTGATCTTCTCGTCGGGAAGCGAAGCACCGGAGTTGAGCGCGGCGATTGCCGGATCGTTCCACTTGGTGATGCCACCGTTGAAGATCTTCGCGAGAACCTCTGCGTTGAGAACGAGCTTGTCGACGCCGTCGAGGTTGTATGCAACTGCGATCGGGCCGAAGACGAGGGGAAGGTTCCAGGCTTCGCCGCCGACGCAACGCTCCTTGGCCTTGTCGGCCTGCTCGTCCTTGATGGCCGAGTCGGAGCCGGCGAAGTCGATCTGGCCGGCGATGAACTGCGTGCGACCGTCGCCCGAACCGCTGGGGTTGTAGGCGACGTTGACTGTCTTGCCCTTTTCCTGGCACACGGAGATGTAGGTGGCGACGAACTGGTCCATGGCATTCTTCTGTGCCGAGGAACCAGCGGCAGAGAGGTTACTCTTGCCTTCGCACGTTGCGTTCGATGCGGACGCGTCCACACCCGTCGACGACGAGTTGTTGTCGCTGCCACATGCGGCCAAGGTCATGGCGCCCACGGCCACTACACCGAGCAGGGCACCACTGCGCTTGAGATTCACCAAGATCCTCCGGAAATCGCTACCGCCACGCCCACGATCGGGCGGCGACATGAGATGCAAAATGATTGAAATCTGCATCAGGCAACACGGCGCTGCCCACAGAGAAAAGTAGGCGGGCGCGGTGTCCGGTTGGACCACACATGGTTAACAGAGAATGAACAGACTGGACATTTCTGCGTGTTCGACTGTGACGTCAGAGCGCGCGAGCGTAAGCCATGTCCACGTGGAACCGATCGAAGCCGAGTCGCTCGTACGTGTGGAGGGCGGCAGTGTTGTCACCTTCGACGTACAGAAGGACCGTTCCGAGGCCGCGATCTCGCAGGTAATGCATGCCTGCGAGAGTCAGCACTCGGCCGAGACCACGTCCCTGCGCCGCGGGATCGATACCCACGACGTACACCTCCCCCAACTCCGGATCGCCACCTTCGGGTGCGTGCACCTTGGTCCAGTGAAAGCCGAGAAGAGTATCGGGATCGGTGTCCGCGAACGCCATGAACAGACCCGCCGGGTCGAACCAGCCTTCGGCCGTTCTCTCGTCGATCTCCGCCTGGGTCCAGCCACCCTGCTCGGGATGCCAGGAGAAGGCCGCATTGTTGACGCGAAGGATCTCGGAATCGTCTTCGGGCCCACGGTACGTCCGCATCGTTATACCTTCGGGCACAACGATTTCCGGAAGCTGCGGAGCATCTAGCGGTCGACGCAGCTGGAGGAGTTCACGAACGCTGACCAGATCGAGGCTCTTGGCGAATTCCACTGCGGCGTCGATGTTTCCGTGCGCCCAGACTCGCGTGCCCGGCCGACCTTCGTCGAATACCGCTGCGGCAAGCCTGGTTCCGATACCACGGCGCCGCGCCTGCGGGTCGACCACCAACTCGGCCATGTCGGGATGCTCGTCCGAACCGGCTTGCAGCTGTGCATAACCGACGACCGTATCGCCGTCGAGTTCGAGAAAGTGTCGTGCTGCGCCGCGCCCGGCAACGGCATGGCGCCCCTGTTCCGACACGGGTGCCTTGCCGTCGAACTCGGTCGCGCGATCGAGAAGCGCGGAAACCTGCTCGGCGGATCCGGCCGGCAGTGAATCTGTCCAACCCACGTCAGACCACCGATCCGTCGGCCGCGTCGTAGTCGACGTCTTCGTCGTCCTCGAACTGAACGGGAGCAGCTGCGCCGCCCTTGGCCCTGGTCGGACGCACTGCCTTGTATCCGACATTTCGGACTGTACCGATCAAGGACTCGTATTCGGTGCCGAGTTTCGCCCGCAGACGACGCACGTGGACGTCGACCGTCCTGGTGCCGCCGAAGAAGTCGTAGCCCCACACTTCCTGCAACAGCTGTGCCCGGGTGAATACCCGACCGGCATGCTGCGCGAGGTACTTGAGCAGCTCGAATTCCTTGTAAGTCAAATCAAGGGGCCGTCCACGCAGTCGTGCCGTGTACGTCCCCTCGTCGATAACCAGTTCGCCCAGCGTGATCTTTCCCGACGCTTCCGGACTGGCAACACCGCCGCTGCGGGCGACCAACAACCGCAATCGGGCGTCCACCTCAGCCGGACCGGTACCGGGAAGCAGGATGTCGTCCAACCCCCAGTCGGCGTTGACGGCAACGAGTCCGCCTTCGGTGAGGACGGCGACCACAGGTACCGCGGATCCTGTGCTTCCGAGCAATCGACACAACCCGCGTGCGGCAGCTAGATCAGTGCGCGCATCCACCAATGCCACGTCCGCGGAACTTGCCTCGAGTAGCGAGGAAACCTCTGTGGGGGCAGGCCGAACCGAGTGCGCCAGCAACGCCAACGCCGGTAGTACAGCTTCCGGGTTGGGGTCGGAGGTGAGGAGGAGCAGTTCCACACGGCCTCCTATCTAGTAGCCCGCGCAACCCGTGAGGGCAACGCTCGAGTAGTTCGACGCTTTTGGTCGGTCCCTACATTAGCGTGCCTGGTACCGGGGCCGTCGCATCGAACCCCGACCGGAGTCCGTCACAATGGTGCGGTGCGCAAACTGATCATCGGCATCGTCTTTCTCCTCGGCCTCGGACTGGTGGCCGATTTCGGCGCTGCCGCGTACGCCGAGTACCGGGTTTCCCGCGAGCTCCGAACCGGCGCATCACTCGAGTCGGATCCGGAGGTCACCTTCAACGGGTTCCCCTTCCTCACCCAAGCACTCGGCGGGAAATACAAGGACGTCTACGTCAGAGCTACCGGCGTCCAGAGCGACGTGGTCGGCGAAGTGACCGTCGAAGCCGACCTGCGCGGGGTCACCGTTCCCTTCTCCGACATCGTGAACGGCAATGTCACCCAGCTCCCCGTCGACAAACTCGACGGCCGGATGGGAATCAACGCCACCGACCTCGGAAAGCTGCTCAACATCCCTGACCTGCAGGTATCTTCGCCGCCGGCCAACAAGTCGGATGGCACCGGGGGCAGCGGTGGAACGGGCGCGAGCACCGCGGGGGCCGTCGTGCTGACCGGAACGGTTGCCGTCGGTCCGGTCGAGACTGCAGTGAGCGTCCAGGCCAACCTGGTTCTGGAAGGTGGGCAGGTCAAGATCGTCGCAAGCAACCTGTACTTCGGTCCGGAGGGCAAAGCCGATTTCTCGATCCCCGCAGCACTCGAACCCGTCGTCCTCGGATTGTTCAGCTACACGATCGATCCGCAGGCACTCCCCTACGGAATTCAGCCGAGCCTGGTCTACGCGGAAGGCGGAAGAATCGTGATCGAAGGCAGCGCCGAAAACACGACGATCGATCTCGCAGAGCTGCAGAACCGATGACCGGGATCACAATTCTGCTGGTCGCCCTCGTCGCCGTCGTCGCGGTCGGGCTCTTTCTCAAGTCTCGCAACGGGAAGGTCCGAGTCACCACGCCTGCCGCAGCCGGCGCCGCTGACAGTCGCCTCGAACTGCTGAGTTCTGCCGGAGTGTCTTCGCCGAACGGCGGGCCCGTCGTACTGCATTTCTCCGCCGACTGGTGCGGACCGTGCGCGGCAGTACGCCGCGTCGTCGGCCAGGTTGTGGTGTCGATGGCGGACGCTCCCCGTCCGCCGGTGGAGATCGAGCTCGACATCGACAAAGAACCGGCCCTGGCACGCGAAATGAGCGTCCTGTCGCTGCCCACCACGTTCATCCTCGACGGTGGCCTGGAGGAACAGTTCCGAGTGTCCGGAGTTCCGTCCGCAGCCGATCTGAAAGCTGCGCTCGTACCACTATCCGGACCCCACGAGCCAAAATCCGAGAATTCGGGGTAAACTCGCCGACGTGCAAACCCGCCACGAGCTGATGCTCACCCGACGCCGCGCAGTAGACCTGTGCCGCCTCGGGGGCTGTTGCTGTACCTGTTGCTGATCACCACATCCGTCAGATCTCTCTGACCTTCGAGCTTTCGCTCACGTGATCAATCCACCGAGTGGGACTTTTGCGTCCCCTTTTCTCGGTCCAGGCAAGCACCATGCAATCCAGCGCAGGAGCACTCCCGATGTCCACAACCACAGCCCAGCTCGAGCAAGTCGACGTCCGCGGACCTCGGTTCGCCGCGTGGGTCACCACCGGCGTTCTCGTTCTCACGCTCATCCTCTCGACCTTCTCTCTGCCCGCCACCACCGTCGTTCTCGCATTGCAGGCGATCGTCTTCGCAGTCGGAGCGGTACTCGGCCCCAAGCGCAGCCCGTACGGCCAGATCTTCGGCAAGCTCGTCGCCCCGCGACTCTCGCCGGTCAGCGAACGCGAACCCGTGGCGCCGCTGCGCTTCGCTCAGTTCGTCGGCTTCGTCTTCGCATTGGCAGGCACGGTCGGTTTCCTGGCCGGGTCGACGATCGTCGGCACCGTTGCCACCGGCTTCGCCCTCTTCGCGGCCCTGCTCAACGCCGCGTTCGGCATCTGCCTCGGCTGCCAGATCTACCCACTCGTCGCCAGGCTGCGAAATACCGGCCGCGCGACCACCGCGTGAAAACGCTTGCCACACAACCCCGCTGAACCCCTGCTAGATATCGACCGATGCAAGACCACATCGAAAGGAACACCATGGCTCGCTCCGACGTCCTAGTCTCCGCTGACTGGGCTGAGCAGAACCTCAACACCCCCAAGACCGTTTTTGTCGAGGTGGACGAGGACACCAGCGCATACGACGGCGGCCACATCGAGGGTGCAGTCAAGCTCGACTGGCGCAAGGACCTCCAGGACGGCGTCCGACGCGACTTCCTGAACCAGGAGCAGTTCTCGGACCTGCTCTCCGCCAAGGGTATTGCGAACGACGACACAGTCGTTCTCTACGGTGGCAACAACAACTGGTTCGCCGCTTACGCGTACTGGTACTTCAAGCTGTACGGCCACCAGGACATCAAGCTGATCGACGGCGGCCGCAAGAAGTGGGAACTCGACGGACGCCCGCTCTCCAAGGACGCAGTCAACCGCGAAGCCACGCAGTACAAGGCCGAGACCCCCGACTTCTCGATCCGCGCATTCCGCGACGAGGTCATCGACGCCATCGGCAGCAAGAACCTCGTCGACGTTCGCAGCCCTGACGAGTTCTCCGGCAAGATCCTCGCTCCCGCCCACCTTCCGCAGGAGCAGGCGCAGCAGCGTGGCCACGTCCCCGGGGCCATCAACATCCCGTGGAGCACCACCGCCAACGAGGACGGCACCTTCAAGTCGGACGACGACCTCACCAAGCTGTACGCGGAGAAGGGCTTCGACGACACCAAGGAAACGATCGCCTACTGCCGCATCGGCGAGCGCTCGAGCCACACCTGGTTCGTACTGCAGGAGATCCTCGGCAAGAACAACGTCAAGAACTACGACGGCAGCTGGGTCGAATACGGCTCACTCGTCGGCGCACCGATCGAATTGGGAGCCTGATCATGTGTGGAGCACCTACCCAGGGGCAGACCCTGCCTGCCGGCGTCGACGTCGAGAAGGAAACGGTCATCACCGGCCGCGTTCTCGCCGCTGACGGCCAGCCCATCGGCGGCGCATTCGTGCGCCTGCTCGACGGCTCCGGAGAGTTCACGGCCGAGGTCGTGGCATCGGGAACCGGCGATTTCCGCTTCTTCGCCGCTCCGGGCGAGTGGACCGTGCGCGCACTGTCCAGCTCGGGCAACGGCACATCCACCGTCGCACCCGAGGGCTCGGGCGTGCACAACGTGGACGTGACCGTCAGCAAGTAATTCCTGCTTTTCCAGGCGGCCCCGCACCCCTTCGGTGCGGGGCCTTCTGCATTCCGGCTCCCGATTTTTCCGGTCGGTCGCCGCGGTCTAAGATGTACCCGTGGTCATTTTCTTCGAGGTACTCCTCGCACTCGCATCCGTCATGATCGCTTGGTTCTCCGTGTACGTCGTGTACCGCTTGGTCACCGACGAGTCGTGAGTCAGGCTCCGGATTCAGGGTCCGACGCGACCGCTGACGATTCCGCCGCTGCAGGTGCCGTAAGGCGCGGCAGCGGGGACGAAGCTGTCGCCATCGCCGTCGAGCGCTCCAAGTCGACGGCATCGCTCAACATTCCGACCCTGCCGGACCTTCCGTTGCCCGAGGACACCGCAAACCTGCGCCTCGGCCCGGACATCAATCCCGAACTCCTCGCACTGCTCCCCCTCGTCGGCGTCTGGCGCGGCGAAGGCGAAGGGCACGACGAGACCGGCGACTACGCCTTCGGTCAGCAGATCGTCATCTCTCACGACGGTGGCCCCTACCTCAATTGGGAGTCCCGATCTTGGCGTCTCGACGCCGAGGGCAAGTACGTGAGCCCTGATCTGCGCGAGAGCGGTTACTGGCGCATGGGCGGCGACGGCATCCCGGGCAGCGTCAACCAGGAAGTCGTCGAGCTCCTGCTCAGCCACAGCTCCGGCGTCGTCGAAATGTACTACGGCCGTGCGCTTACCCAGGCGTCGTGGGAACTTGCCACCGACGTGGTGATCCGCAGCCAGTCCGGTGCACTGTACGGCGGCGCGAAGCGCCTCTACGGCATCGTCGAAGGCGGCGACCTCGCGTACGTCGAAGAGCGGATCATGTCTGACGGTGGCCTGGAACCGCGCCTCTCGGCGCGGCTGACCCGCTACATCGGCTAGTTCTGCTGTGCGCCTTTATTAACCCCCGGCGGTTAATAAAGGCGCACAGCAGATCCATCCACAGGCACCGACAAATTCCACAGGCGGGCTCTGGAGCGGCAGTTTCGACCGATTCCTGTCGGACCGCGATCTCACGGTATTCGCATGAACTGCGACTACATCGATCCTGATCTCCGAAGACTCTTCGACTTCCAGCACGGGCTCGCGACCAATAAACAGCTGCGCCCTTTCGGCTATTCACCGCGGCGCATCCAACATCTGGTCGAATCGGGTCAATGGACTTCCGTCCTCCACGGCGTTCAATCCAGCACCAACGGCCCACTCAACCGAGCAATGATTCTCGAGGCCGCCCTTCTGTTCGGCGGCGGAGAGACCTACCTGAGTCACCGGACTGCTGCTGAAGAGTGGGGGCTCACGCACATCGAGTCCGAACTGCCGGTCCACATCACGGTCCGATACGGCAGATCCTCACGCTGTCAGAGTCCGACGGTCAGACCCGAACGCTCCCCGGCGCGCCCCGTTCCGTTGGGGTGGTCCACTGCCCATCCCGGAGTGATCGTTCATCGTTCACGCGCTCAGGCCCACATCGGCGTTGCCACGCAGCCTGCTCGTACTTCGCTGGCCGACACCGCAATTGACCTGGCAGTTGCAGAGCCGTCGGCTCGCGACGCCGCTCGTTCTCTGGTCCGCTCGGCCACGGCGTGCAAGGTGTCCCGGGTGGAACTACGCACCCGAATGGAGTGCCGCCGGCCGAGGCGATATGTCAAAGCGCTGTCCTCGACATTGGACCTCTTGGATCGCGGCGTCCAGTCGGTACTCGAACATCGCTACGCAATCGAAGTCGAGCGAGCACACGGTTTGCCGGAAGCACGACGGCAATCGCCGGTCCTCGTCGACGGGAGAACTCTCTACGAGGACGTCGACTACCGCAATTGCGGTGTCGCACTGATCGTTCGACTCGACGGTTTTGCCTTCCACTCTTCTCGAGCGACTGCACTGCGGGATCGGCGGCGAGGTAACGCATCCGAACTGTCAGGCAACGCCACACTGGTCTTCGGTTGGGAGGAGGTGGAGGGGGCCTCGTGCCGAACTGCAGCCGAGGTCAGAGCGATCCTCGAGCGCGGTGGATGGTGGGGGCCTAATCCTTGTCCGCGCTGTGCGCCTTTATTAACCGCCGGGGGTTAATAAAGGCGCACGGCACGAAGCGACCCCCGAGCCACACCCACGCTTTCGCGCGGATCCCGGTCGGACTGATCGGGGGCTCGGGGGTCGGGTGGCTGCCTGGGATTCGCCGGCCGCTCACGCGGTAAGTGAATTCCATCAGCGATTGCGGCTAGCTGGCAGCCACCTCACGCGTCCGTCTGTACTTCAATTTCAGACCACCTCCTTCCTTGTGTAAAGGAGAAAGTACGCCCACTTCACGACGACGGCAACGTATTTTCCACAGAAACTTTTCCGACGCATATCACCTGGTCAGCTGCTGTGCCGTCCGGAAGTTGGTGGGTGACGACAACAACGGTTCGCGAAGAATCGACCAGCGTTGCGTCGCGACTGAGCAACTCGCGGAGCAACTGAGCGCCCGCATCCGCGTCCATGTGCTCGGTCGGCTCGTCGAGCAGCAGCACCTCCGCAGGCGAGACGATCGCGCGTGCCAACAGCAACCGACGACGCTCACCGCCCGAAACCGCTCGCATACCGCCGACCAGGTAGGTATCGAGCCCTTCCGGCAGTTCCGACAACCAGTCGCCGAGACCAACTGCGGCAAGTGCCTTCTCCGCGTCCTCGGCGGTGAGGTCACCCCGCGCAACGCGCAGGTTCTCGAGTACCGACGTCTCGAAGAGGTGTGCATCTTCGGCGAAGTACCCCACGTGCTTGCGCAGTTCGGCCGGATCGATATCCGAAATATCCACTGCGCCAACGCGAACTGTTCCCGCGACGGGCGGCAGCAACCCCGCCGTCGTCATCAGTGCGGTGGTCTTTCCGGATCCACTCTCCCCGACGACGGCAACGCGGGCACCGCGAGGAAGATCCACGGAGAGCGGTTCGGTCACCTTTCCCCCGGGCCAACCCGCCTGCAATGCATGCACGCTGAGAATCCCGTTCTCCGGCCACGCACGATTTCCTTCGACGTGTTCCGCGTCGGCTCGATCGAGTACCGCCATGATGCGAGCCGACGCCAGCCGCGCCTTGGTCAATGCAACTGCCGCGCTGGGCAGTATCGCGGTTCCCTCGAAAGCCGACAGCGGAAGCAGTACAAGGATTCCCATGGACATCGGTGACATGTCGGTGGTTCCGTACAGCGTAATTCCGATCAGCAGGGCACCGAGTACGCTCACGCCGATTGCCAGGGGCGTCGCAGCGGCGGCAAAGGCACTCGGTACCGCCGCGCGATCGGTTGCATCGACCACCTCGTTCTCGGCGGACACAGCCTCGCTCACCGCCTGATCCAAGCGACCTGATACTCGAAGCTCAGCGGAATGGTCGAGCGCGGTAACCGCCGACGCACTGAATCGCGCTGCGGCAGCTGAACTGTCGGCCTCCGCAAGTCGAGCAGCTCGCGCCGACAGCCAGGGCGCCGCAATCCCGGACACCGCCAGCGCAACAGCCAGAATGAGTGCGGCCGGAATCGAGATGAACAACAGGATTCCCACCGCGGCGAAGGCGAGGACAACCGAAACAGCAATCGGGATCAGCGCTTTGACGACGACGTCGCCCAGCGCGTCCACGTCGGAGCCCGTACGGGAGAGCAGGTCACCGCGTCGTAGTCCGGCGGCGGCCGCGGGATCTCCCGCCGCCAACTGCTGGTAGATCCTCGACCGCGCTGCGGTGGTGCCGCGCAATGCGACGTCGTGCGTCGTCAATCGCTCGAGGTAGCGGAAGACACCACGCGAGATTCCCAACGCGCGTACGGCAACCACGGCGACGCTGAGATCGAGAACGGGAGGCATCTCCCACGCGCGCGTGATCAACCATGCGGACAGCGCCGCCAAGGCGAGTGCGCTACCAAGTGTTGCCACACCGGCGGCCACCGCAGTCAGTACGCGTCGTGGTCGAAGTTCCAGTAGCCGAAGAGCACGCAGAAGCGGATCGTGAGCGTCACTTCTCATGAGCGCGCACCTCGACGATCCGGTCAGCTGCGGCGAGCACACTCGGACGATGGCCGATCACGACGACTGTGTCGCCGCGCTCCGCCCGTGCTCTCAGAGAAGCCAACACTGTCCCTTCCGAATCGGAGTCGAGGTGAGCGGTGGGTTCGTCCAGGACAAGAACTGCGCGGTCGGAGGCGAGCACGCGTGTCAGCGCCAGTCGTTGTCGCTGCCCCAGCGACAAACCTGTGCCGCCGACGCCGATAACGGTCTCGACACCCGCAGGCAGCTCGGCCAATACCGCGTCGAATCCCGTCGCAGCAGCGGCGCGAGCCAATGCTTGCGCATCGACGACCCCGGTGAGATCGAGATTTTCACGAACGGTGCCAGGTAGGAGGACCGGATGCTGGGGAAGCCATGCCAACTGACTCCACCACGCGTGCTCGTCCAGGTCTCGGACATCGACGCCGGCGACCGTCACGCGGCCACTGCTCGGTTCGATCAGCCCGAGTAGCGCGTGCACTGCCGTCGACTTGCCGCAGCCGTTGGGACCGGTGAGCACGGTGATCGCCCCTGGCAACGCCACGGCGGAAAGTTGAGACGGTGCGACTCCCCCACGAGAGGTCACGCCGAGTCCGTCGAAGACGATGTCGGCGCCGCAAGCGACCACCGTCGTGCTACCACCCTCCGGTGCGGCAGAATCCGCCTCGATCACCTCGAATGCCTTGTCGGCTGCTGCCATTCCGTCCTCGGCGGCGTGGAACTGGGTTCCCACCATCCGAAGTGGCAGATACACCTCGGGTGCGAGGATCAACGCGACTATCCCCGGCTCGAGTGACATGTCCCCGTACACGAGTCGCAAGCCGATGCTCACGGCCACCAATGCGACGCAGAGTGTTGCGAGCAGTTCAAGCACCATCGACGACAGGAACGCTACGCGCAGAGCAGACATGGTCGTCCGTCGATGGGCGTCACCGAGTTCACGGACACGCTCGGCAGGGCCTTGCTGACGACCGAGCGCTCGCAGTGTCGGCAGTCCGGCAAGTAGATCGAGCAGTTGCGAAGACAGCGTGGTCATCGCGGCCAGTGTCTTCTCCGACTTACCCTTCGTCAGCAAGCCGATGAGAATCATGAAGATCGGGATCAGCGGCAGCGTCACGAAAATGATGACCGCGGACGTCATGTCCTGCACCGCAATGACTATCAGGGTGATAGGCGTCAGTGTCACCGACAGGACCAGAGCCGGAAGGTATCCAGTCAGGTACGGACCGAGGCCGTCGACACCGCGGGTGACCACGGTCGCGATCTCGTCCCGCCGAGGATCCAGATCGCGCGGACTCATCGCCGTCGCCGACGTCAGCACGCCGTTCTTGATCTCGGCAACGACGCGAGTCGACGCCCGGTGCGCATACCTGGTCTGCAGCCAGGTCCCCAGAACCCTGACCGCCACAGCTGCGGACAGAACAACCAATTCGGTTGTCCACGAAGAAACATCCACAGTTCGAGTGGTGATCACTCCGGCCAGCACTCGGCCGATCATGAGCGCCGCGACGATGACCATCACGACGTTCACCATCGACAGAGCGACCGTCAGGATCAGATAGCCGCGCGCAGAGGCGGAATGGCGCCACAGTCGCGGGTCGATCGGCCCCCGGCGACGCTCCCGAGTGGTGGGAGCGTCGCCTACTTCGATAGTCACGTGAATTCGACCGTCAGTTCTTTCGGCATTCGAATGTTTCGTGATTCAAGGTTGGTGACTACCACGTCTTCTCCTTGAATCGCAGACCGATCGACGCCGGAATCTGCTTGGAGGAGATGCGCTGTCGGAACACCCAGTACGTCCAACCCTGGTAGATGATCACCACCGGCGTCATGAATGCCGCGGCCCACGTCATCACCTTGAGCGTGTACGGACTCGACGACGCGTTCTCGATGGTCAGGCTGTACGCCGGATCGAGCGTCGACGGCATGACGTTCGGGAACAGCGAGGCGAACAGCAGCACGACGGTGGCGATGACGGCCACACAGGTGAGAACGAAAGCCCAGCCTTCACGCTCGGCCCGCGTCAGGAAGACGACGCCGATCAGTGCAGCAGCAGCGGCGGCTACCAGAATCCACGTCCATCCCTTGCCGTAGGCGAGCTGCGTCCACAGGACGAATCCGCCGGCGACGGGAATAGCCGGAATTGCGAGTCGTGCAGCAATTTTCACTGCGTCTTCACGAACCTCGTCGGCACTCTTGAGTGCCAGGAACACAGCGCCGTGGAGAGCGAACACCAGCGCGGTGGTCAGACCGCCGAGCAGTGCGTACGGGTTGAGCAGATCGAAGAATCCCGACTCGACCTGCTTGTCGGCGTTGATCGCCACGCCCCGAACGATGTTCGCGAAAGCCACGCCCCAGAGAATTGCCGGGACCCAGGAGCCGAAGATGATGCCCCAGTCGCAGCGCTGACGCCATTTGTCGTCGTCGATCTTGCTTCGCCATTCGATGGCACAGATTCGAACGATCAAGGCCACCAGGATGATCAGCAGCGGCAGATAGAACCCGGAGAACAATGTCGCGTACCACTCCGGGAATGCCGCGAACATCGCGCCACCGGCGGTGATCAGCCACACCTCGTTGCCGTCCCACACCGGGCCGATCGTGTTGAGCGCCACCCGTCGACGCGTATCTGCCGGGAGGTCACTGCCTCTGCCGACGATCGGCATGAGCATTCCGACACCGAAGTCGAACCCTTCGAGGACGAAGTAACCGATGAAGAGCACTGCGACGAGCACGAACCATACTTCTTGAAGTCCCATGATCGCCTCCTAGTACGCGAACGACAGTTGTTTGGGCTTGTCCGGATCTTCCGGCTCGTCATGATCCGTATCGCCCGGTGGATGCATGTCGTGCTCCAACGGACCTTCCTTCGCGTACCGCACGATCAGCTTGAACCAGACCACACCCAGCGCTCCATACAGGAGGGTGAAGGTGATCAGCGAAGCCCAGACGGTAGCCGATGCGTGGTCCGAAACACCTTGGTCGACAGTCAGTCTGATCATGTCGACGCCGGTCGGATTGGGATGCACCACCCAGGGCTGACGGCCCATCTCGGTAAAGATCCAGCCGGCGCTGTTCGCCATGAACGGAGTGGGAATCGCGACGAGACTGAGGATTCCGAACCACTTCTGGTCCGGGACCCGCCCCTTACGTGTGACCCACAGTCCCGCGAGAGCCAGTGCTGCCGAACCGGCGGCGAGACCGATCATGGCGCGGAAAGACCAGTACGTGACAAAGAGATTCGGTCGGTAGTTGCCCGGTCCGAAGTCCTGCTCCGCCTGCTCCTGCAGTTGGTTCACGCCTTGCAGTTCGACGCCGGTGAACTTGCCCTCGGCCAACCACGGTAGAACGAACGGCACCTTCAGAACGTGCGTCACGCTGTCACAGTTGTTGTGTGTACCGATGGTGAGAATCGAGAAATCCGGATCCATCTCGGTGTCGCACAGCGATTCTGCCGACGCCATCTTCATGGGTTGTTGCTGGAACATGAGCTTGCCTTGAACGTCACCGGTGTAGATGATGCCGATCCCGGCCACGATCATGACGAGCAAGGCGAATCGTGTTGCCGGGCGGTACATCGTTCGCGCGTCGGTTTCGAGACGCTCGGCTTCGGCGGCCTCAGCCTGCTTGGCGCGGCGCATGTTCCGCACCATCCACCAACCACTGATGCCGGCAACAAACGTCGCCGCCGTCAGGAAGGCGCCGGCAACCGCGTGCGGGAAGGCAGCAAGAGCGGTGTTGTTGGTCAACAGCTCCCAGATACTGGTGAGCTCGGCACGACCCGTCTCAGGGTTGTACGTCGCACCGACCGGATGCTGCATGAACGAGTTGGCCGCGATGATGAAGAACGCCGACGCGTTGACGCCGATCGCCACGAGCCAAATGCACGCCAGGTGTACAAGTTTGGGAAGCCTGCCCCAACCGAAGATCCACAGTCCGATGAAGACGGACTCCATGAAGAAAGCGACCAGGCCTTCCAACGCGAGTGGAGCTCCGAACACGTCGCCGACGAATCGCGAGTACTCGCTCCAGTTCATGCCGAACTGGAACTCCTGCACGATGCCAGTGGCTACACCGAGTGCGAAGTTGATGAGAAAGAGCTTGCCGAAAAACTTGGTGAGCCGATACCAGTGGTCCTTTTTGGTGACCACCCACATCGTCTGCATGATCGCGATCATCGGTGCAAGTCCGATGGTCAGCGGAACAAGGATGAAGTGGTAGACGGTAGTGATACCGAACTGCCACCTGGAGACGTCCAAAGTATCCATTGGCTACTCCGAGAGTAGGGCCCTGGGACAGGCTTCGGGGTTCGAGACGCGGGCAGTCGCTCGGCCCCTGCGGACACGGTACTGCTGTCCGGTTTGGACCGCAGGACTTTGCTACTACCAAATGTAGTAGAGACCTGTCGCGATTCCTATTCGCCTATCGCCCTGCTGAATCCGAATCAATTGCACGTTCAACCAATTCCGCGAATTCCTCGGAGACCTTCGGCTCTGGCAATGCGAGCCCGTCGAGTGTATGGACGCGTGCGGCCAGCGTGACGCTCGAAACCATCCACACTCCGTCGGCCGCAATCAAATCCGCAGGTCGGAGGGTTTCGTATCGGCAATCGAAGCGAGCACTGCCGGCAACGTCGAAGAGGGCACGCTGCGTCGTACCCATCAAAATGCCCTGTGCGGGAGGCGGTGTGATCAAAGTCCTGTCCCGAACGATCACCACCGTCGAGCGTGGCCCCTCCAACACATTGCCCTCGGAACTGACGAAGATCACATCGTCGGCACCCAAATTCGCCGCATATCGGAGCGCTGCCATGTTGGTTGCGTAGGACAACGTCTTCGCGCCCAGTAGCTGCCAGGGTGCCCGGGCAGAGAGATCGACCGAGAAACCTCGCTCGAGAGTCATCACCGACAGCCCCGATTCGCGGACCTGTCTGACCCGATCGGCCACCGGACCGACCATCACGAAGGCTGTGGGCTTGTCGCCGCTCTCCCTGCCGCGAGTCAGAACGAGACGAAGCGCGCCTTCCTTCTCTGTCCCCCACTCCTCGGCTGCCATCTCGATCGCCAGACGCCAGTCATCGAGAACGGGGGCGGGCAGACCCAGTGCCCGCGCGCTCAGAACCAGTCGACTCAGATGTCCCTCGACCACCCGCGCCCTACCGTCGCGTACCAACAGCGTCTCGAAGACTCCGTCGCCGCGCACCACCGCCAGGTCGTCGGCGTGCAGAAACGGTGCGTCAGCATCGAGCACCTCATGGTCGAGAGTCACCAATACGCGATCAGGCATGCCATCAACCCTAACGATCCGCCAAGCCGCCGGGGCCGCCCTGTAACCGCGATCCCGCCCACACTCCTAGACTGGTCTTGTGGTCGACAACGCTCTTGTGCCCAACAGCCCACTTCTGACTTCCCCCGGCGCGGTCACCGCACCGGACGGTTCGGCCGACATCGGTGTCGCATGGCACTACGGCGATCCCCTCGGTGAACAGCGAACCGCGCAGCGCGCAGCAGTGGTGGTCGACCGCAGTCACAGATTCGTGATCGCCATTCCCGGCGACGAACGCCTCACGTGGCTGCACACGATTTCGAGCCAGCACATCGCCGCGCTCCCCGACGGCAAGAGTGCCGAGAACCTGAGCCTGGATGTCAACGGACGCGTCGAGCACCACTTCGTGCAGACGGACCTGGCCGGTGTCACCTGGATCGACACCGAAGCCGACCGCGGACCCGACCTCCTCTCCTTCTTGAAGAAGATGGTGTTCTGGTCCAAGGCCGAACCTCGAGACGGCAACGAACTCGCGGTCCTGAGCCTGGTCGGTCCCGAATCCCCGGCTGTCCTCTCCGCGATCGGCGTGCAGACACCAACCGATGCCTACGACGCTCTCGCGCTGGCCGACGGCGGGTTCGTCCGCCGCATGCCGTGGCCCACCGAGGACTCTTTCGATCTGCTCGTCCCACGGGAGCAACTGGCGGTGTTGTGGACCACGCTGACCGATGCCGGTGCCAAGCCCGCCGGAAGTTGGGCCTTCGAGGCGCTCCGCGTCGAAGCGAGGAGGCCCCGCCTCGGACTGGACACCGACGAGCGGACGATCCCGCACGAGGTCCACTGGATCGGCGGGCCGGCCGAACACGGCGCCGTCCACCTCGACAAGGGCTGCTACCGCGGTCAGGAAACCGTCGCCCGGGTTCACAATCTCGGCAAGCCCCCGCGCCATCTCGTCATGTTGCACCTCGACGGCAGCGCCGAAGCGGTCCCGGAACCGGGTGATCCGATCACGGCGGGCGGACGAGCAGTCGGACGTGTCGGGACCGTCGTCAATCATCACGAACTCGGCCCGATCGCGCTCGCTCTGATCAAGCGCAACATTCCGGTCGACACCGAACTGATGGCCGGCCCCAGCGCTGCGTCCATCGATCCGGATTCGATCGTCGCGGACGACGCACCCCAGGCCGGACGTGAGGCTGTCAACCGATTGCGCGGAAAGTGACGGGCATGGTCGACGCGGTCTGCGTCGTCCACACCGAACGTGACAGTGGCGTCAGGCGAGTCCCCCGGACCGCGATCGACAAGCGTCCCGTCGACGGCCGCGTCGCGGTGGGACGACTCGGCCTGGGTGGCGACTACGTCTGCGACACCGAATTCCACGGCGGCGCCTTCCAAGCTGTCTACGCGTATCAGCGCGACGAAGCGCAGCGATGGTCGGACGAGTTGGGCCGACCGCTCGCCCCGGGGTGGTTCGGCGAGAACCTCCACATCAGCGGAATGCTCGTCACGGACGCCGTGATCGGCGAGCGTTGGCACATCACCGGAGCCGAGGCGTCGGACGTTCTCGAACTCGAGGTAACCGCTCCCCGCGTCCCGTGCGGCACCTTCGGCATCTGGGCCGCGGAAAAGGGCTGGGTCAAAAGATTCACCGAGCGGACCGACGTCGGCGCATACCTTCGCGTCAACCGGACCGGCACGATCGCCGCGGGCGACTCGGTCACCCGAGTCCACGTACCGGATCACGGCGTGACTGTTCGAGAGGTCTTCGCCGGAACCGACCCCGAGAGACTCCGACGGCTCCTCGCAGAACACACCGATCTTGCACCGAACGTCGCCGCGCGCGTCCAGAGGTTCATCGAACAAGCAGAAGCGCAGGTGCACTCGTGAGTATCGAATTGGTGGAAGTGGTCCGCTCGGGATTCCGCGAATGCGTGCATCGCGGATCGGCCGTCATTCTCGGCGCCGACGGCGAGGTCGTTGTCGGACTCGGGGAGATTCACACACCCATCTACCCGCGCTCGGCGAACAAGCCGCTGCAAGCCGTCGCTGCGCTTCGTAACGGCTTTGCACCCACCAGTCCGGAAGAGTTGGCCGTCGCGTCGTCCTCACATGCGGGCGAGGCCGATCACATCGAATTGGTCGCCGCGCTTCTCGCTCGCTACCAACTCGGTGTCGACCAGTTGCAGTGCCCCTCCGATCTGCCGGGCAACGAACTGGCCCGAGCCGAACTGATCGCAGCGGGCGAACTTCCCAGTCCGATCTACATGACCTGCTCGGGCAAGCACTCCGCGATGCTCGCGACGTGCGTCGTGAACGACTGGCCGCTCGAGACGTACATGGAGCCGACCCATCCCCTCCAACTCGCGATCCAGGAGACGATCTTCGATCTCAGCGGCGAGGAAGAGCAGGAACTCGGCATCGACGGTTGTGGTCTCCCGATCGTCCCGCTTTCGCTCACGAACCTGGCTCGGGCATTCGGACGCCTGCCCTCGGCCGAGCCGGACTCCCCCGAACGGGCTGTGGCCGACGCGGTCCGCGAAAACCCCTTCCTCGTCTCGGGCACGGGCCGCAACGATCAGCGTCTGATGTCCGCCGTGCCGGGTCTGTTCTCCAAGACCGGATACGACGGCATCTACGCCGGAGCGCTTCCAGACGGTTCCGCTTTCGCCCTCAAGATCGACGACGGCCACGAGCGGGCGCTCCTGCCATTGGCGGCAGCTCTGCTCAAGCGAATGAACACCGAGTGGACCGAGGAATTGGCGGCTCTCGCATCCGCTCCGGTCTTTGGCGGGGACGCCCGAGTGGGGACGATTCGCGCAATTCCCGGAAACTTCTGAGCAGTTCTCACAAAGTTCTGACGAGTTCTTTCAGCATCCTGGCAGCTCGCGGCCATAGTGAGAGCAATCAGACACGGCGGTGAGGCGTTCGTGGAAGCGGAAGCGACTTTTCCACGCTAGAGTGTGTGTCAGGAAACTTACACACTCAAACGGGGCCGCCAAATTCCCCAGGCCGCCCCGCGAAAGCGCGAGGGGGTCAGCCATGGGCCGCGGCCGGGCTAAGGCAAAGCAGACCAAGGTTGCACGCGAATTGAAGTACAGCGTACCGACCACGGATTTCGACAGCCTGCAAAGAGAGCTCGCAGGTGGATCGACCAACTCGCATCGGAGCAGTGTCCGATCGGACCAGACTTCCGATAGGGAAGGGCATGCGCGAGAGGACGACTACGACGACTGGCGGCGTTGACCGCGCACTGCCACCGCGCAGACTGTGAAATGAGGAAGAGCTGATCGCTCTTCCTCATTTTTGCGTTCCATTTTCTGCCTCGCGCCTGCTTGTACGGACACACAAAACTGCCCCACCGGATCTCTCCGATGGGGCAGCTGACGTTGCGGTCTAGAAGCGCGGGTGGTCTCCGGCCAGGAACGCACGCTCTGCAGCGGCGTCCGACGCCTTCTTGACGCTACCGAGCGTCCAGCAGTCGATGTGGCGTGCAGTCAGGACGGCAAGTGCGCGGTCGACGTCCTCGGGCGCCACGACGGCAACCATGCCGACGCCCATGTTGAAGGTCTGCTCCATCTCGGCGCGCTCGACGCGTCCGCGCTGCGCGATCATCGCGAACACCGGAGCGGGGCTCCAGGTTCCGCGATCGAGTTCGGCGACCAAGCCCTTGGGCATGACGCGCGCGAGGTTGTTGGCAAGGCCGCCACCCGTGACGTGGCAGAACGTGCGCACGTCGGTCTCGGCAGCGAGTGCCAGGCAGTCCTTGGCGTAGATCTTGGTGGGCTCGAGCAGTTCCTCACCGAGCGTGCGGCCGAACTCGTCGACGTGTGCGCTCAGGTTCATGCGGTCGATCTCGAGCAGGACCTTGCGGGCCAGCGAGTAACCGTTGGAGTGAAGTCCCGACGAGCCCATGGCGATGACGACGTCGCCGGGGCGAACGCGGTCCGGTCCGAGCAGCTTCTCGGCCTCCACGACACCGACGCCGGTGGCGGAGAGGTCGTAGTCACCGTCAGCCATGATGCCGGGGTGCTCGGCGGTCTCGCCACCGAGGAGAGCGCAACCGGCCTGGATGCAGCCCTCGGCGATGCCGCTGACCAATTCCGCGACGCGCTCGGGGATGACCCGGCCGACAGCGATGTAGTCCTGAAGGAACAGCGGCTCGGCGCCACAGACGACGAGGTCGTCGACAACCATGGCGACGAGGTCGAGTCCGACCGTGTCGTGCTTGTCCATCGCCTGCGCGACAGCGAGCTTGGTTCCGACGCCGTCGGTCGATGCGGCGAGCAGCGGCTCTTTGTAGTCACCCTTGAGGGAGAACAAGCCGGCGAAACCACCGAGGCCACCCATGACCTCGGGGCGGCTGGCCTTCTTGGCCAGAGGGGCGAAGAGTTCCACCGCCCGGTCGCCTGCGGCGATATCGACTCCTGCTGCCGCGTAGGAGGCGCCTGCGGTGCGGTGACTGTCCTCGGTCATCGGGTTACTACTCCAGCCTTGTATTTCTCGCGAGCACGTATTGCTCGTGCACAGGTAAGTGGTCTTGCAATGTGAAGTGTTTGCAATCCTCGTGACGCGAGATGGATCGTTCGACTCGAGACCCAGAGCGCGCACACAAATACCGACGATTACGCCCATACGCTACCGGACCGGCCCCCTCGGTGAGACCTCGCGTACCCCGAGACGTCAGTTCTGCAGCCGCGCACCGATCGAGGAGTGCAGCGCTCGCAGACTGTTCTGCCCGAGTGCAACGGTCTCGGATTCGATGTGTTTGAGGAGGTGCCCGTCGTGGACGACCTTCTCGCTCGACTGGATCAGCACCGTGCCGGCTCCGGTGAAATCGAACTGGCGTTCTTCACCGGTATTCGCGCCGAACATGCTTCCCCGAACCGCTCCCAGGAAGCTCTGCATCCAGTCCGCATCGAAGTGATGGGACGGCGACGGGCAGTCGGCCCAACCCACCAACGCCTGCGGGTCGATGCGCAGCGGCGGCTCCGCGAACATGACCGGGCCGTTGGACGACGCCAGGAACTTGCCCGTTCCCAGCAGCGTCAAAAAGCCTGGGACGATGGACTGTTTGAGGTCCAGGCTCGTCTCGAAGGCGAGGAGATTGGCCGCGCGAATCGTGAGGTTGCCGTCGTCGAGGTCGTAGGAATTGATGTTGAATCCGCGGTCGCCGAGGATCAACTTGCCCTGCCCCTGGGCGAGCACCCAGTCGTCCGCGTAGAGCGGCGAAGAGAACCTGGCCGCGACGATCGCCGTCATGCTCGTGCGCCCGAGCGGCTCGAAGTTGATGTTTCCGTAGTACGCGATCATCGCGCCCTTGGACGTGAACCACGGTTGTCCGGCCATCTCGACGCAGAAGGCGTAGTCGTTGCCCGGGACGTTGTCGTTGGCGGGCAGAGTCGCCGGATTGTGAATTTCGATACCCATGCTCTTTGCCCTCTCAGAACTTCTGCTCGGACGCCTGGACCCAGACGGTGCCGGCGCCGGTCATCTTCAGCTGGATGGACTCCCCCGAGCCCTTGCCGACGGCTTCGCGCCAGCCGACGTTCGCGGAGATGTCGACGTTGATCTGACCGATGTGGCACACGTATGCCTGCGGGTCGACGACGACCTGAGGATTGTTCGGACCGACCTGCAACGGAATCGCGCCCCCGTGCGAGAGAACCGCGACGCTTCCCTGTCCGTGCAACTGCGTCGTGAACAGCCCTTGACCGGTCATCGCTCCGCGTACCGCTCCGCGCACACCGCCCTGCGACGTGAGAGCGACTATCGAACTCTGGAGGTAACCGTCATGTGCGAGGAGTCGGTCGGCTTCGACGGTGAGCATCGACGAACCGTCGAGGTGGATGACCTCGACGTACAAGCCGGCGTGCCCGTAGAAGACCTCACCGTTTCCCTCGGCCGCCATCATGCGTGCATGCTCGCCGGACATCATGCGGCCGGCCATCCCGGCGATACCGCCCATGTTCGGCATGGCGCCTGGCCCACCGCCCATGCTGTGCGGGATGAAGCGGACGTCACCGGTGTAGTAGAGCATCGACCCGGTGCGGGCGAGCACGTTCTGGCCAGGCGCGAGGGTCGACTTGACGACCTTGCTGTTCACCAATTCCAACGGCATGGTTCAGCGCTCCTCGGGCTGGATGTAGACGACTCCGGATCCGTCGAATCGCAGCGAGAACGCTTCACCGCTGCCACCGCCGATCGCGGAGCGCCAGGTGACGTCGGTGACGAAGCTCTGGTTGAGCTGGCCGCGGTGAGCGACGAATGCGTCGGGATCGGCAACCAGCGGATACTGCGGGCTGACTTCGAGCGCGATGATCGGTCCGCCCTTCGACAGCACGGCCACCAGACCGGTGCCGCTGACGACCGTCGTGAACAAGCCCTGTCCGGAACCTGCGCCGCGGAGGCCGGCAAATTTCACATCGGTTCGCAGCTGTCCGACCAGTGCGAGCAACTGTGACGCTTCCACGTGCAGAGCGTCGTTGTTGAGTTCGATGATCGTGATGTCCTGGGCGTCGACCGCGAAGTAGACGGTGCCTTGTCCGCTGACTTCCATCAGGGACAGTGATTCACCTGCCGCCTTCTGTTTCAGCGCGGCACGTAACCCTCCGCCACCGCCCATACCGGCGTTCTTGAAGGTGATCGCACCCTCGTACGCCACCATCGAACCGTTGATCGCTTTGATGGTGTCCCCCACCAGGTCTGCGACCAGTACCCGGTGCCCATCCATTCTCAGTTGCGCCACGGAGGGCACTATGCCAGATGCTCACGACGTATGCCGTGTCGTCGAACGGAAAGTCGTGGAACAGAAAATCTGCCGCCCACATGTTGTGGACGGCAGATTCTCGGCTATCGATTTTCGGCGCTTTGCAGCTTTCGGTGTTCAGGGGCGGCTGAGCGCGCTCGCGTTGTCGTTGTCGCGAGTGGCCGTCGAACCTGCGGTGCTCTCGAGCATCCCCTCGAGGACGTTCTTGCCGATCGACGTTTCCTTGGGAAGCGCGATCGGGTAGGTCCCGTCGAAGCATGCGGCGCACAGACGGCTGGCCGGCTGCTCGGTCGCGGCGATCATGCCTTCGGTGGAGATGTATCCGAGCGTGTCCGCTCCGATGGAACGACGCACACCGTCGAGCATTTCCTCGAACGTCGCATCCTGTCCGCCTGCTCCGTTGGCAATCAATTCGGCCGGTGAGGCGAAGTCGATGCCGTAGAAGCAGGGCCACTTGACCGGCGGCGAGGCGATACGGACGTGAATTTCGAGGGCGCCGGCTTCGCGGAGCATCCGGATGAGCGCACGCTGAGTGTTACCGCGGACGATCGAATCGTCCACCACCACAAGCCGCTTGCCGCGGATGACTTCCTTGAGCGGGTTGAGCTTGAGCCTGATACCGAGCTGACGGATCGTCTGCGACGGCTGGATGAAGGTACGGCCGACGTAGGCGTTCTTCATCAAACCCTGGCCGTAAGGAATGCCCGAACCCTGGGCATACCCGACGGCGGCGGGGGTGCCGGACTCGGGAACGGGGATGACCAGATCGCCTTCGGCGGGGTGCTCGCTGGCGAGCAGACGGCCGATCTCGACGCGGGTCGAGTGGACCGAACGGCCACCGATGACGCTGTCGGGACGCGCGAGGTAGACGTACTCGAAGACACAACCCTTGGGAGTCGGGTTCGCGAAACGCGAGGAGCGGACGCCGTCTGCGTCGATCGCGAGTAGCTCACCGGGTTCGATGTCGCGAACGAACGACGCGCCGACGATGTCGAGGGCTGCGGTCTCGCTGGCGACTACCCAACCGCGGTCGAGTCGACCGAGGCAGAGCGGGCGGATGCCGTGCGGATCGCGCGCTGCGTACAGCGTGTGCTCGTCCATGAAGGTGAGGCAGAACGCGCCCTCCAACGTGGGAAGCAATTCCATCGCGGCCTGTTCGATGGTGCTGTCGCCGGCAGCGTGTGCCAGGAGACCACCGATGAGGTCGGAGTCGGAAGTCGCGGCATTGGGGCGCTTGTCGTTGACCAGGCCGGCTGCACGGGTGCGGCTCGCGAGTTCAGCGGTGTTGACCAGGTTGCCGTTGTGGCCGAGCGCGATGCCGGTACCGGCAGTGGTCGTACGGAAGATGGGCTGCGCGTTCTCCCACGTCGTGGAACCGGTGGTGGAGTAACGGCAATGTCCGACGGCGACATGTCCTGGCATCGCTGCGAGAGTCTGCTCGTCGAATACCTGGCTGACCAGGCCGAGATCCTTGAACACCAACACCTGGGAGCCGTCGGCTACCGCAATGCCGGCAGCTTCTTGACCACGGTGCTGAAGTGCGTACAGGCCGTAATAAGTGAGCTTCGCCACATCCTCTCCCGGCGCCCAGACGCCGAATACACCGCATTCTTCGCGGGGCTCGTTCTCGTCCTCGTCGGACGGGTTCGAAGCGAGGAGATTTGGACTGTTGACCGACAGATCGGCACGAGTCACCGGGCGCTCCCTTTGTGGGCAGGGGTTGGGGGGCATCCACAGTCTACGGCCATTTTGGGACACACTTCCCCTGAGGGCAGCCTTGGGCCTCAGATCACGCCGAAGCGAACCGGATGGTCTCTGTCACTACGCCAACCGGAGCAGTGGGAGCCAGTGCGCAATTTCGGGGGCGCGGCTCCCTGAGGCGTCGACTCGCCCGTCACCTGCGGCCTCGGAAAACTCGAGCAGTCCGGTGACCATCTGCAACCACGTGCGAGCGTCCGTCTCGACAACGTTTGGCGGGGTTCCGCGCGTATGACGTGGACCTTCGATGCATTGCACGGCGACAAACGGCGGCACCCGCACCTCGACGCTCGATCCGGGGGCGATCTGTTCGAGAGTGCGCGCACTCATCTTCACTGCGGCGCCGAGTTCAGCGCGAGAAGGCTTCGGAAGTTCCGGATCGCGAAGCCACGGGCCGACAGCCAGGACTGCGGCACGGAATTCGGCGGGGTCGACGGCGCGGCGGGGCGGCATCAGTTCACTCCCTGTCTTCGAGTAGCGATACGAACGGCAAGTGCGCCACCGGCATTGGTCGCGAGGTGCAGCAATGCCGGTGCGAGGACGCTGCCACCCCTGCGATGCAGCCACTCGAACAGCAGTGCCGCCGCGCCGGTGAATGCCACTGCAGCGGGAACGTTGTCGCCGGCACCGCGGGCGGGGGCGACGTGCCACAACCCGAAAGTCAGTGCATGAACAGCCTGCGCGGTGGGACGGTTCAGCTCACGATTCCAGACTGCGGACATCGCGCTACGGAACAACAGTTCCTCGGAAAGCACCGTGCCGAAGGGGATGTGCAAGATGATCCATTCGAGGAAGTCCTCACGGCCGTCTGCTCGCTCGTCGGCAGCGAGTGTCGCACGCAAGGACGGGACAACCAGAGCGGCGCTGTATCCGGTGAGGACCGCCCCGGCCGCGGCTCCGCCGAACTGGGCACCACCACGAATTCCGGTGTGTGCCAATCCGAGTTCCTCGCGGGTGTAACCACGTGCGAGTAAGACTCCGATGGCCGACAGACCGGCCGCGGTGTTGACTACGGCGCGAGCGCGAGGCGAAAGACCGAATGCCGGAAGCACGACGTTGCTCCAGGTGATCGCGGCGGCGGAGAGCGCGATCGAGGCGACTCCCTTCACTTCTCGGGGCCCTCGGACTTCACGGCGACAACCAACGCCGACCGCACCCGCTCGGTTTCTGCGGCCGTCCATCCCTCGGGCTGGGCGACGCTGATCCAGGCGTCCAGAACGGAGGTTCCGTAATTGTGACCGTGACCGTCCGGAACTCCCGCGGCGTTACCGAGGTCTGCGGACACCTGCCAGAACGTCACGACCGGGAACCATTTCATCGACGGTGAGCGGTCGAACCCCGGTACTTCCTTGAGCCACTCGGGCCGGTTGAACATGAGGTCGGGTGACCACCACACCACCGGATCGGAAGGATGCTGGACAAACAGAACTCGCGGCTGCGGCCACGTCATACCGTCGGTCGGGATGTCTTCGGAGCGATCCGCGAACCGGACTCCGGCCAGACCGTCCGCGTACACGGGCGCCACTTCGGGAGTGCCGGGATCGCGCCTCTTCTCGATCGAACGCCACAACTGCGTCGCGTTCGGCGGACCTACCCACAGAATTCCGTCGGCGGTATCGCGCGCCGCCTGCAGTGTGTCGAATGCCCCCGCGCCGGCCATGACGCCGAGGCTCTCGCCGTAGACCATGAACTTCGGTCTGGTGGCTTCCGGTTCCTGAAGCCATCTTTCGTGTACCCGCTCGATCAACAGGCGCCCGGCAGCTTGCGCCTTCTCCTGGTCTGCGAGGAACGAAATCCAACTCGGCAGGTACGAGTACTGGCTGGCGACAAGAGCAGTGTCGCCGCCATGTACAAGTTCGATTGCCTGTGCCGCAGTGGGATTGACCCACCCTGTACCTGTCGTCGGAATGACCACGAGGACCTTGCGTTGGAAGGCGCCGGTTCGCTCCAGTTCCTTGATGACCAGATCCATACGCTCTTCGGGATCTTCGGCGCTTTCGAGTCCGGCATACACGCGAATCGGATCCATCGCGGGCTTACCGGTTGCCGCTTCGAGTTCCTGGGCGTCCAGTCCACGCGAGACGAAGTTGCGCCCCTCGAACCCCAATGTGTCCCAGGGAGCAGCAGATTCGGGGCTACCCGATTTCATCGGATCCTGCGGTTCGACGACGCCGTCGCGAGTGGTCGAGTTCTGCAGACTGAAGATCGAGTTGGTCGCGGCATAGATTCCGCGGACCAGAACGCCGTCGACCAACATGAAGAACAGGACGGTGACAACCAGGACGCCGACACCATTGGCCACAGACCGCGACCAGTGGAACCGCCGCATCAGCTGTCGGGCAATCAGTTTCACCAGATCGTGGAGGACCCGCCAGATCGAGATGAGCAGGCCGCCGATGAAGAGGCTCAATCCGAGGGTTCGGATGTAGCCGGAGGTGGTTGTGCCTTCGGCGTCGGTCAGCGCCGCAATTTCGCGTTGCCACCCGGCGGCGTAGACCAACATGATGATCGCCGCGACGATGGATGCGACCGGTACGAAGACCTTGATCGCGGAAGGCACCGGCTCGGGAAGGGGCCACCACCGTCGACCGCTGAGCAGGTATCGCTCCACAGCCCAACCGATCGCGGTGCCGACGCCGTAGCCGATGGCCGAGTTGATGCCGCCGATCAGACCCTGGAAGAGCCAATCGCGCGGCAGCAACGACGGCGTCAGAGACCAGCAGAAGAAGAACGCGGCAAACGCGATGCCGGTGAAGTCGAGTTTGAGGAGCCCCCACGCCCACTCGGTGAAGCGGTTGTCGAACTTCTCGAGAGATGCGGGAACAGCCAGCCGCAGGTGGTGTTCCTGCGGCTGGCTGTCAGAAGAAGTCAGTTCTCCGGAATCGACCATCTATCACCCGAACAGTGCGGGCAGCGTTCCCTCGAAGGCCTCACGGAGCTTGGCCATCGTGACGGAGAAGTGTCCCTGGACCTCGACGGAGTCGCTGCCCTCGTCGACGACCCCGATACGCGTCCACGGCAAGCCGCGAGCGGTGCACATACCGGTGAAGCGGGTCTCCTCGGTGCGAGGAACCGCAACCAGGACGCGTCCGGACGATTCCGAGAACAGGGTCACGAACGGATCTGCGCCCTCGGGAATCAGGATGCGGCAACCGGTTTCGCCGGCCAGCGCGGCTTCGACGACAGCCTGGGCCAGTCCACCCTCGGAGAGGTCGTGAGCTGCGGTGACCAGTCCGTCACGCGAGGAGGCGAGCAGGATGTCCGCAAGCAGCTGCTCACGGGCGAGGTCGACCTTCGGCGGCACGCCACCGAGGTGACCGTGCTCGACCTGCGACCAGATGGAACCGTCGAACTCGTCGTGGGTGTCGCCGAGCAGGATCAGCGTCTCGCCAGGCTCGAGTCCGAGGCCCGTCGGGATACGGCGGTGAACGTCGTCGATCACACCGAGGACGGCGACCACCGGCGTCGGCAGGATGGCCGTGGATCCGGTCTGGTTGTAGAAGCTGACGTTGCCGCCGGTGACGGGGATGCCGAGGGTGGCGCAGCCGTCGGCGAGGCCGCGAACGGCCTGCTGGAACTGCCACATGACACCCGGGTCCTCGGGAGAACCGAAGTTCAGGCAGTTGGAGACGGCCTTGGGCGTTGCGCCCGTGACTGCCACGTTGCGGAAAGCCTCGGCCAATGCGAGCTGCGCACCGGTGTACGGATCGAGCGCGGTGTAGCGGCCCGAAGCGTCGGTGGACAGTGCGATTCCGCGTCCGGTCTTCTCGTCGATGCGGATGACACCGCCGTCGGCGTTCTCGGCCAGGACGGTGTTACCGCGGACGTAGCGGTCGTACTGCTCGGTGATCCACTTGCGGCTGCACAGGGCAGGCGAGGCGATCATCTTCAGCAGGGTCGCTTCGAGCTCGGCGTCGGTTTCGGGACGCTTCAGTCCGGCGGTCGTATTCGCGATCAACGCGTCCTGGCTTGCCGGGCGCTCGACGGGACGGTGGTAGACCGGGCCTTCGTGAGCGACGGTGCGCGGGGGAACGTCGACGACGGTCTCGCCGTGCCAGGAGATGGTGAGGTGCTCACCGTCGGTGACCTCGCCGATGTCGGTGGCCAGGACGTCCCACTTCTTGCAGACCTCCATGAACGCATCGACGTTCTCGGGCGTGACCACGGCGCACATGCGCTCCTGCGATTCGCTGGAGAGCACCTCGGCGGGGGTCATGCCGGTGGCGCGCATCGGAACCTTCTCGAGGTTGATGTGCATGCCGCCGTCACCGGCTGCAGCCAGCTCGGAGGTGGCGCAGGACAGTCCGGCGCCGCCGAGGTCCTGGATACCGACAACGAGGCCGGCCTTGTAGAGGTCGAGACAGCACTCGATGAGCACCTTCTCGGTGAAGGGGTCGCCAACCTGAACCGCAGGGAGCTTCTTACGTCCGCCGGTGTCTCCACCCTCGTCGTCGAACGTCGCCGACGCGAGGACCGAGACGCCGCCGATGCCGTCGAGACCGGTGCGTGCGCCGAACAGGATGATCTTGTTGCCTGCACCCGAAGCGAAGGCCAGATGCAGATCCTCGACGCGCATGACGCCGGCTGCCAGTGCGTTGACCAGCGGGTTGCCTGCGTAGGACTCGTCGAAGACCGTCTCGCCGCCGATGTTGGGGAGGCCGAGGGAGTTTCCGTATCCACCGACACCACGCACGACACCGTCGACGACGCGACGGGTATCGGGGGCGTCAGCAGCACCGAACCGAAGCTGATCCATGACGGCGATCGGACGAGCACCCATGGCCATGATGTCGCGGACGATGCCACCGACACCGGTTGCCGCACCCTGGTAGGGCTCGACGTACGAGGGGTGGTTGTGGCTCTCGACCTTGAACGTGACTGCCCAGCCGTCACCGATGTCGACGACGCCGGCGTTCTCGCCGATTCCGGCCAGCATGTTGGCGCGCATCTCGTCGGTGGTGGTCTTGCCGAAGTATCCGAGGTGGACCTTCGAGGACTTGTACGAGCAGTGCTCGCTCCACATCACCGAGTACATCGCCAGTTCGGCGTCCGTGGGACGGCGGCCCAGGATCTCCTTGATGCGTGCGTATTCGTCGTCCTTGAGACCGAGCTCCTTGAACGGCTGAGCGGCATCGGGATCAGCCGATGCGTGCGTGACGGTATCGACCTGGTGAGCAGACACTGGAGAGTGGTCCCTTCCCTACGGGAGTCAAGAGGCAAGCCGGCGCGGAGCGGGACACCACGAATGTGCCCAACGAAAGAACGTGCCGGGGGACAGTCTATCGGTGTGGGCCGACGACTTCCGCAGACGGCAGCACCCGCAACACCTCCAGGCCTGCGAAGTATCGCCCGTCACACCCGCCCCGGTTTGGGTAATCCGGTCGGTTTTCTTAAGGTCAGGCCGGTTCATTCTTTCCCTCGAAAGGTCTCGCATGCCCCAGGATGTTCGTCAAGCCGACCTCACGGCACAGTCCCAGTCGGTGACCACTCCCCTCACTCCGGCTGCAATTTTCCTGGTCGCGACCGTGAATCCGGGTGGCGAGAACACCACACGAGAACTGCTCGCCGATGTCGCCGGCCTGCAGCGGGCTGTGGGGCTGCGTGTCCCTGGATCGGGTTTGGACGTCGTGACGAGCATCGGTTCGATGGCCTGGGATCGACTGTTCGCCGGTCAGCGCCCTGCGCTGCTGCACCCGTTCACCGCTTTGCAGGGTGACGTCCACTCGGCGCCGTCGACTCCCGGTGATCTGCTCTTCCACATCCGCGCGATGAGTATGGACGCGTGTTTCGAGGTGGCTCGGCAGATCACGAAGCGAATGCACGGCGCGGCCACGGTGGTCGACGAGGTTCACGGCTTCCAGTACTTCGAGAACCGCGACCTCATCGGCTTCGTCGACGGCACCGAGAATCCGGTCGGCCGCGACGCCGTCGCCGCAGTGACGGTCGGCGACGAGGATCCTGCGTTCACCGGCGGCAGCTACGTCCATATCCAGCGCTACATCCACAGGATGCGCGATTGGGAAGCAATCACCGTCGACGAGCAGGAGCGTGTGATCGGGCGCAGCAAGCTCGAGGACATCGAGATGACGTCCGACGTGAAGCCGGCCAACTCGCACGTCGCGCTCAACGCGATCAAGGACGAGAACGGCAAGGCTCTCGAGATCCTGCGTGCCAACATGCCGTACGGGCGCCTCGGTGACGACGAGATCGGCACCTTTTTCATCGGCTACTGCCGCACGCCTGCCATCACCGAACGGATGCTGGAGAACATGTTTCTCGGCGACCCCCGCGGCAACTACGACCGACTACTCGACTTCTCGACGGCCGTGACGGGCTCGATGTTCTTCACACCGAGCGCCGACTTCTTCGAGGGTCTCCCGGCCGCACCCGCCGGGCTCTCAGCACTTTAACTACGCGACCTCTAACTTCGAGGCGTGAGGAAGGCACCGAGCGCGTCGGCATACATGCGGACGTCTGCCGCGCCCATCAACTCGCGGGCAGAGTGCATCGCGAGCTGGGGTGCGCCGACGTCGACGGTGGACAGTCCGGTCCGTGATGCCGTGATGGGTCCGATGGTGGAGCCGCACGGCAGATCGGCGCGGTGGACGTAGCGCTGCATCGGCACTCCCGCCTGATCACACGCGAGCGCGAATTCGCCTGCACCGGCCGCATCGGTGGCGTATCGCAGGTTCTGGTTCACCTTGAGTACAGGCCCACCGTTGATCTCGATCCGATGAGCGGGCTCGTGGCGGTCCGGGTAGTTGGGGTGCGTCGCGTGAGCCATGTCGCCCGACGCACACACCGAGCCCGCCATCGCCTGCAGGAATTCTTCGCGGCCACCACCGCGCCCCAACACGATCCGTTCGAGCACGGTGTTCAGCAGATCTGAGAAAGCTCCACGGTCGGACATGCTGCCGACCTCTTCATGATCGAAGAGTGCGAGCACCGGGACCTGCTGACCGGGTGACTCGACTGCGGTCAGAAGTGCTTGTGTCCCTGCATAACACGTGCCCTGATTGTCCAGCCGAGGGGCGCTGACCAATTCCTTGTCCACCCCCACGACTGTGCTGGGCGCAAGATCGTGTGTCATCAATTCCCAGCCGAGAACCGACGACGCGGCTACACCCGCACGCTCGGCGACAAATCCGATGAACGACTTGGGTTTCGAACCCACTCCCCAGATTCCGTTGACGTGCCGCTGCGGATCCAGCGTCACGCCCTTGCGATCTTCGGACAGGTGGATAGCCAACTGCGGAACACGCAGAATCGGGTCGTCGATGCGAACCAGCTTCTGCTCCACCGTGTTTCCCACCCGGACACTCAATCGGCCAGAGATACCGAGATCGCGGTCGAGCCAAGAGTTCAGCCACGCACCACCATACGGTTCGAGGCCCACCATCTGCCACCCGGCCGAAGTGAGGTCGGGATGCTGTTTGACCCGCAGATTCGGGCTGTCGGTGTGACCTCCGACGATCCGGAACGGAGCGGTGTTTCCCACGCCCTCGGTGCTCCAGGCAATCAGCGAACCACCGCGCACGAGGAAGTACCGTCCGGGCTCGGCGGGCCACGACTGCGTTTCGTGGACTTCGACGAACCCACCGGCCGTCAGCTCGGTCGCCACCGTCGCGCACACATGGAACGGCGACGGTGACGAATCGACGAAGCTGCACAGGCCGACTGCGTCGGCCCCGGTCCGAGAAGTCTGAGAAGTCATGCCCCTCATCATGCCCGGATCGGTGCCCGCGGAATCAGTGGGCACGAAATCAGTGGGCGCGAATCGGGTGAGCTCAGAACCTGTCAGCTCAGGCGTGAGGACCGGACACGCAGAACTGGTTCCCATCAGGATCGAGGAGCGTCACCCAACGGAAACCGTCCATGTTCTCGCGGTGGTGCTCGGTTGCTCCGGCCTCGACGAGCCGCGCCACCTCGGCGTCGAGATCCGGACTCCCCAAATCGAGATGGATGCGATTCTTGCCGGCAGTGGGGTCCGGGACCTTCTGGAATGCGAAGTTGGTGGCGCTGTCAGGGACCGCGACGATGTAGAACCAACCGTCGTTCTCCTCGACGATGTTTCCGCCCAACTGCGCCGCCCACCACGTTGCGAGCGGACCGGGATCGAGACTGTCGAAAGTGATCATGCCGAGTGTGAGAGTCATGCGCACAAGCTAATACAAGCCACCGACAAAGAGTCTCGATCTCGGGCCGAGATGAGACGATCCTCGAATGCGATTCACAACGCTGCGCGACCGCGTTGCGGAACCACTCTTCGCCGTTATCCACTTCGACCTCGAGCCGAACCTGATCACCTTCACCGCAACAGGTCTTGCCGTCGGCCTTCTCGCGGCCGCCCTGCTTTATGTCCGGAACTACTCGCTCACTCGATCGAACTAGCAGATCGGTAGATCACTCAACCGCTTCGAGTTCCGAGACACTTCCGTCCGAGATCACTCGGACGTGGCGGGTGATCTTCTCGATCGGCCAGTCCCACCACGCAATTCGCACCAACTTCTCGATGTCTTCAGCGCTGAAGCGACGCTTGATCTCCATTGCCGGGTTGCCGCCGACAATTGCGTAGTCCGGGACGTCGCGTGTTACGACTGCGCCGGTGGACACGATCGACCCGTGGCCGATCCGGACACCGGGCATGACTGTCACGTCCCCGCCGAACCACACGTCGTTCCCCACGACGGTGTCACCGCGCGACGGCAAATCCTGCACCAAATCCATGTGCCGGGCCCAATCGCCGCCCATGATCGGGAACGGGTAAGTGGAGACACCGTTCATACGATGGTTCGCGCCGTTCATGATGAAGGTGACACCGGTGGCCAGGGCGCAGAACTTTCCGATCACCAGTTTGTCGGGACCGTAGTGATGCAACACGTTTCGAGTCTCGAACTCTTCGGCGAACTCCGGATCGTCGTAGTAGGTGTACTCCCCTACCTCGATCAACGGGTTGTCGATCAACGGCTTCAGCAACACCACTCGTGGTTGCCCGGCCATCGGATGAACATTTGTGGTATCTGGCGCGTTCACTGCTTACTCCGATCCGCCGGCGCGGTGTCGCCGACCGCAGCAAGACTATCCGGTTCCTGCTGCGGTCGACCGACCAGCGAAAACGTTCCGGTGTCAGCCCAGGAGGCCCTTGGCGATATGGGTGACCTGAATTTCGTTGCTGCCCGCATAGATCATGAGCGACTTGGCATCACGCGCCAACTGCTCGACTCGGTATTCGGCCATGTAGCCGTTTCCACCGAACAGCTGTACGGCTTCCATCGCGACCTCGGTCGCTGCGCGCGACGAGTACAGCTTCATCGCCGACGCCTCCGCCAGGCTCACTTTGTCTCCGGCCGCGGTGCGCTCGATCGCGTTGAAGACCATGTTCTGCACGTTGATTCGAGCGACCTCCATCTCGGCGAGCTTGAGCTGGATGAGCTGGAACTGCCCGATCTCACGTCCCCACAGTTTGCGGGACTTCGCGTATTCGATGCTCAGACGGTGACATTCGTTGATGATGCCCAGCGAGAGCGACGCGATGCCGATGCGTTCGGCGGCAAAGCTCTCCTTGGCGCTGGACTTTCCGTCGGACTTTCCGCTGTCCTCGGTTTCGCCGAGCAGACGATCCTTGGTGATGCGGACGTTGTCGAAGAACAGCTCACCGGTGGGCGAGGAGTTCATTCCCATCTTCTTGAACGGCGGGCTCTGCGTGAGCCCCTCCATGCCCTTGTCGAGGATGAAGGCGAGCACCTTGCGGTCACGACGATCAACCGAAGCGTCCCCCTCGTCGAGCTTTGCGTAGACGATCATCACGTCGGCGTACGGACCGTTGGTGATGAAGGTCTTGTTGCCGTTGAGGATGTAGTCGTCACCGTCGCGGCGTACGTAGGACTTCATACCGCCGAAGGCATCCGAGCCGGAGTCCGGTTCGGTGATCGCCCATGCACCGACGGTTTCGAATGTCACCAAGCCGGGGAGCCAGCGTTCCTTCTGCGCGAGTGTGCCGCGGCTGCGGATAGTTCCAGCGGCCAATCCGAGGCTGACGCCCAACGACGCGACAAGACCGAGGCTGACGCCGGCCAATTCGCTGTTGAGCACAACGCCCATGCTGCCGGCGCCACTGAAGGCGCTCGACTTCTCACCGTCACCGGACGGAGCATCGCCGCGCTCGCGTGCGAGCGACTTCTCGAGGCCCTCGCGTGCCATGTCGGCCAGACCGAAGGTCGAGTACAGCTTGCGAATGATGTCGAACGGCGGTAGCGCACCACTTTCGAGCTCGTCGACGTGAGGTCGCACCTCTTTGTCGATAAAGCCCCGCAAGGCGTCGCGGAACATCAGGTCGGTGTCGGACCACTCGTACATGTGCCTGAACTCCAGTCGGTGAACGATCGAGAGACTGCCGAACGGCAGCCACACACCGAATATAGAACACGTTCCAAAACCGGAACAGGATTCAGCTGATCAGACCCATTCGCTGCGAGATCCACGTCAGCTCCTGCTCGACGCCGGCCGACCACACCGAAAAGCTGTGACCACCGGGAAGCTCGAGATATCTGGCGTCCATTCCGGCCGCTTTGGCCGCTTCGTACACCTTTTGCTGGCCGGGCTTGAACTCGTTGTCATCTGTTCCGACCACAAACACTCCGCCCGAGTTCGGGAACTTCCGGGTCGCCAGCAGGTCCATCGGATTCACCTTCACGAATGCCGCCTCGTCGCCGCCGAATATCTCGTCGACGGTTCGCTGTCGGTCACCGAGCGAGGGCTCCAACTGACCGGAGAGATCGAGGAACGTCGGATACACGTCGGGGTAGTTGGTAGCCATCTGCAGCGAGCAGGTACCGCCGTAAGAGAGTCCGCCGATGGCCCACGCCCTCGGGTTCGTGTCGATCTGGAACGCATTCGCCACTGCAGCGGGCAAATCCTTTGCCAGGTACGTGCCGACCTTGCCCTGCGACGAGTCGGTGCACAGCGGATTGGCCATCTGCGAGCCTGTTCCATCGGCTATCACGACGACCGGCGCCAACCCCTCGTGATCCCGGGCAAAAGCATCCATTGTCGCGGTGAGCTTTCCGCCCTGGAGCCAGTCCTCGGGCTTGCCAGGCTGACCGGCCATGAGCACCAGGACGGGCAGTAGTGGACGCGGATTGGTGAAGTACGACGGCGGCAGATACACCTGGGCGTCACGTGCGGAGAATCCCGAAATCGTTCCGGGAACAGGCAAAGTCGTGACTCGTCCGCGAATCGGCATGCCTTCCGGCGCTTTCCACACCGTGTCGGTGGGATCGCCGGTGACAACAGGATCCGTCGGACCGGGAACTTCGCTGAGTGAAATGCGGTCGAAATCATCGTGTCCGAAGGCAATTCCCACCGTCGGGTAGGCAGCAAAGACCAGATTGATCTGCGTCGCGGCGGTGACGATGACCAGAACGGTCGCAACGACGGACACCACCGCCTTCGCGATCGTTCCGCCCGCCTTGATTCGCGGCCCGAGAAGTAGCACCGCGTAGATACCGATTCCGATCCACACGTAGATCGACATCTCGATGGGATCCGGGAACGGCACGATCACCTTTTCGACGGTGATCCAGACGGCGATCATGATCACCAGTGCGATCAGCCCCGCGATCGGTACCGCTCTGCGGTAGTACCAGCGAACGCTCGAACCGAGCAGCCACACACCACCCAGGACCCCGAGCACAGTCAGGATCACCGGCAGTGGTCCCGAGATCAAACTGATTCGGTAGAGCCAGTCCACGTCAAGCCTCTCGCACGTAGAAATGTCGCACGCACGAGGCTAGACGACCACGCTGATACGGCGACGACGCTAGTACTGTGTATCAGGTGACATTCATCAAGGTCTGTGGGCTGCGGGACGCTGACACGGTCGACCTCGCGGTGGGTCTGGGCGTCGACGCCATCGGTTTCGTCTTCGCCGAGAGCGTCCGCAAAGTCGACCCCGCACTCGCAGTCGATCTTCTTGCACGAATCCCCGAACACATCCGGGCAATCGGAGTATTTCTCGGGAACCCGATCGATCAGGTCCTCGAGATCGCCGAGATCACCGGTCTTCGTACCGTGCAGATTCACGATCTGGTCGACGCCGAGCAAGTGCAGCGGCTGCACGACGCCGGCCTCACTGTCATCCGCGCTGTTGTCTCCAGCAACGTCCGCGACGGTTACAACCTCGACCTCGGCGAGGACGAACTTCTGATCGACGGCGCCGACGCCGGATCCGGCGTGCCGTGGGACTGGGCACAACAGCAATCGCGCCCCCAAGGCCAGTGGATCCTGGCGGGCGGACTGTCCCCGGAGAACGTCCGTGACGCTCTTGATGCCACCGGTGCCTGGGGCGTCGATGTCTCCAGCGGCGTCGAGTCTTCCCGCGGCGTCAAGGACCACGCTTTGATCGAGAAGTTCGTCAGCGCTGTCCGGCAGACCGATCACTCGAAATAGGACGCATAGTCACTGAAGGCGATTTGACCGGTGGGACTCGCCTTCACGGCGTCGGCAACGGCAGGCGGAATGGGAGCCCAGTGCGCAGGCATGGCCGCCGCCAGTGACGGCTTCAAGATGTAGAGCAGTGCGAAGTTCACTATCCAGAGCGGCGGCGCCATCGACATGCCGACTTCCGAACTCACATCGCCTTTGGTGTTGGTCACCAGCTGTGCTTCTCCCGAAATCTGTTGCGCTGCAAATCCGTAGACTGCCTGCACCGTGTATGCCGACTGATAGAGCGCAATCAGAGTGTGCGTCGCACCGTTGTTGCGCAACCAGGTGCCCACGAAACCGCCAGGGGCGATCAGCGTATTCACCTGTCGCGTCGGCGCATCCGCGTTGGCCGGACTCTCCAGCAATCCGTCGGGATTCACGTACAACCCGTAACTGGCCAGAACCGACGGCGTAGTGCCGGAATAGAGGGGCCGCCCGTTCGTATTGGTGAGAATCCGAGCGCATTCGTCGATCACCTCGGCATCCTCGAGATTGCCACCGATCCCACCGCCGGTCATGAGGTCGCGATACTGCTCCTCGGTCAAAGCGTCGGCTGGCTCGAGTCCGATCTGCGCGGCAATCTCTTCCGCAGTCTGCTGACCGAGTGGCTGGTTGAGTTGATCCGGAGTAGTCATCTGCGTGGGCGCGACGCTCTCGTAGACCGGTGCCCCGGCAAAAGGGATCACGAACCCGGTATCGACATTCTCTGCAACCGGTTGCGCGCCGGCCATCTGAGTGGTGGCAAACGAAAGTACGCACACCCCAACCAAAGCCAGAACCGAGACGGTCCCGCGATGAGACCTTGCTCGGTGAGATTCTTGTCCACGTCTACAGCCCTCGCCTGAGAAAGCCTTGCCTGCAATTCCATTGCCGCGCATAGGTCAACCTCCCGGGACACAGTCCGGCGAATCAACTCGAGCTTGCATCTCAGTCAAACGCTGTGACCAGCGCCGTGTCAAGACACTGGTCAGGTCGAGGCACCTACGGCGACAGCTCGCTCGATACAGTCGACAGCTCGCCCGCTACAGTGATGCTTCCAACTGAAGTGACCTCACCCCATTTGAATTGCAAGACATCTCTGGAGGCGAGCAGTGTCTGACAGGCGCGGGACCGTGTTGATCACCGGCGTCGGCCGGAGCAAGTCGATCGGAGCAAGCCTCGCATTGGGTCTCGCCGAGGATGGTTGGGATCTGACGATCGGCTACTGGGCGCCTTATGACGAACGCGTCGGGTTCGTCCGCGGAGCGCACGATCCGCAGGACGTTGCCGAGAAGTGTCGCGCACTCGGGAGCCGTGTCGACCTGGTTCCCGGAGATCTGGCCTCGCCGGATGCGGCCGCACAGCTCGTTGACGCTGCCGCATCGCGGAATGACCTTCGTGGGCTGGTTCTCTCGCATTGCGAAAGCGTCGACAGCTCGATCCTCGATACCACCGTCGAGAGCTGGGAACGACATTTCGCCGTCAACGCCCGCGCCTCTTGGCTGCTGATCAAAGCGTTCGCTGAACGCCTTCCGGAGCAACGCGAAATCAGTCAGGTGACCGGGCGGATCATCGCACTCACCAGCGACCATGCGGCCCATAATCTTCCGTACGGGGCCAGCAAGGGCGCTCTCGACCGCATCGTCATCGCCGCCGCAGTCGAACTGGGATCACGCGGCGTAAGGGCAAACGTCATCAACCCAGGACCGATCGACACAGGATGGATGACACCGGAGATCAGACAGGCCGCAACCCTCCAGACCCCTGCCGGCCGGCTGGGTACTCCCGGCGACACTGCAGACCTCGTTCGATTTCTGATGTCCGACGCCGGAGGCTGGATAACAGGACAACTCCTTCACTCCAACGGTGGATTCCGCACCAGCTGAGCAGGCAGACTGGGCCCGCGCCCGGACTCAGGTCAGGCCTTGTAGGTCGGTAGCGTCTGCCCGAGCCTGCGGCCCATCTCGGCAGCCAATGCGGCGAGCCCGCTGGCCGGACGCACCATGACCTCGAAATCGACGATCTTGCCGTCCTCGTCGAATTCGACCATGTCGATTCCCTTGAGGCTCTTGTCTCCGATGTTCGCACTGAATTCGAGAACGACCTGCCGACCGTTGGCTCCGGCGAACTGACGGTGGTACTCGAAATTCTCGAACACCTGGATCACCGTATTGAGAATGAGCACAACGGCATCCGCGGACTGGTACGGCTTGAATCCGGTTGGCGATCGGAACTGCGCGTCGGGCGCGACAATGGTCGGTAGTGCCGACAGGTCACCGGTTTCGATCATGGTGTGCCACAACTGCAGTGCAGCTTCAACTTTCGGTTCGAGAGTCAATTCCGTGCTCATGCTTCTACCCTTTCCTCGATGTTACCTGCCGCTTGATTTACCGGCACTTGACTTGCGACGGCCCACGCACTCAACACAGTTCGCACCCCGGTCACGAGTTGCAACGGCTGATCGATCATGACGTGATGGCCGGCTTCGGGAATCTCCGCCACGATGGCCTCCGGTCCGAACAGTCCACGCATGTGCTCCATGAGTCGATCGGACACGATACCGTTCTCAGCTCGGAAATAGGCTACGCGGCAACGTGGTTCACTGTCGAGAACATCTTCGGCGCCAACTCGGAGAAAGAAGTTTGGATCGAATTTCCATGACCAACCGCCATCAACTTCCTCCATGGACGTGGCTGCCACATGGTCACGCACCGCAGGCAGTCCCGAATCCTGGGGCGGAACGAAGCGGAATCGACCCATCGCGTCTTCCCTGGTGGGATAAACTTTCTTGGGGCCGAACGCATTCTGGCGTCGAGCTGCCTCCTCTTCGGGCGTCCGCGCCTTGAGTGGCGAATCGATGATGACAACGCCGTCCAACAGTTCGCCGTGCAGATGCGAGGCCACGAAGGAAACAATCCCACCCATACTGTGCCCCACCAGAATCGGCTTGCCGTCGATTCCCCCGGCCTCGGCCGCCGCCAGCACCTCGCGAGCCCACTGGGATATCGCGTAGGCATCGCGAGTGTCACTGTCTCCGTGGCCCGTCAAGTCGAGAGCGACGACGCGCCGCCCCTCGGCGAACTGCGGCGCGATGTGATCCCACCAGCGACTGTGGGCTGCGCCGCCGTGGACCAACACAATTCCCGGCCCCGCCGACCCCCAAGCCCGAAAGTGCACCGAAGCGCCCTCGACTTCCACCGACCCCGTCTCGACCGGCGCTTCCAGCGCCCGAGTGAACCAACCAGGCGCGTCTTCGACGACATTGCTCATCGATCGAACATACATAGTCGTCAATCGGTTCATCCAACTCTTCCCAGTTCGTGATCCATCACCTATATTGAATCCGGCCTCAAGTTCAATTCGTTTCGCCGAAGGGGAGAGATGACCAACCGCCAAGTACGCCTCGCCACCCGCCCGACAGGACTTCCCGACGCTTCCACCTGGGAATATGTCGACGCCGAGATCCCGTCCGCCGGGCCGGGTGAGTTTGTCGTCAAGGTCGAATACCTCTCCCTCGACCCCGCGATGCGCGGTTGGCTCAACGACGTCAAGTCGTACGTTCCGCCGGTCAAGCTCGGTTCCGTCATGCGCGCCCACGGCGTCGGACGCATCACCGAATCCCAACACCCCGATTACCAGGTCGGGGACATCGTGGCGGGATCGTTCGGCGCTTCCGAGTACGGAGTGTCCGACGGAACAGATGTGACCCGGGTCGACGAATCGATCGCTCCCCTACCGACCTGGCTCGGAGCTCTCGGATTCCCCGGCGTCACCGCATATTTCGGACTGCTCGACGTCGGAAAGCTGAAAGACGGTGACACCGTCGTCGTATCCGGTGCTGCGGGCGCGGTCGGCAGCCTGGTCGGTCAGATCGCAAAGCTCCACGGATGCAAGGTCATCGGCATCGCCGGCGGTCCGGAGAAGTGCGCGTGGCTCACCGAGGACCTCGGCTTCGATGTCGCCATCGACTACAAGAACGAATCCGTCTACAAGGCGCTCAAGTCCAACGCTCCCGACGGTATCGACGTGTACTTCGACAACGTCGGCGGAGAAATTCTCGACGCTGCTCTCTCCCGTCTGCGCCTGGGCGCTCGGGTGGTCATCTGTGGCGCCATCGCAGGTTACAACGCCACCGAGCCTCAGCCAGGCCCCGCGCACTACCTGTCACTTCTCGTCAACCGGGCCACGATGGCCGGCTTCGTGGTCTTCGACTACCTCGATCGCTACGCAGAAGCTCAGGAGCAGATCGGAAAGTGGATCAAGAGTGGCGAATTGACTGCCCGCGAGCACGTCGTCGCCGGGGGTATCGACGCGTTCGGCGACAGCCTCAACCTTCTCTTCGCCGGTGCGAACACCGGAAAGCTGGTCCTGAAGGTCAGCTGAGTCACCCACACACGCAGATCGGCCACCGGGTATTCCGGTGGCCGATTCGCTTGGGTCAACTGACTCCCGACGGAGTGGGAACGCTGTCTTCCCCCAACCGCGGCGGGGCCGACCGATAGGTTGCCGGCGTGCCGCTCATCCGAATCGGATTGGCTACCTGCCGGGTCGGTGCATCGCGACGCGGGTCGTCGATGGACACCACCGGATCGAGATTCAGTCGCTCCGCCAGCGCTATCGCGTCGGCGATGTCGTTGAGAGGTCCACACGGGACACCTCGCTCGGTCAGCGCCTCGAACCACGAGTCTGCAGTGCCCTTGGCCAACGCAGCAGTGACGGCATCGAACAACTCTTCTCGATGCGCGACCCGATCCCGGTTCGAGATGAACCGCACATCCGCGGCAAGTTCGGGAACTCCGAGAACCTCTGTCAACGAACCGAATTGCCGGTCGTTGCCGACAGCGAGGACCAGCGGACGGTCCGCGGTGTCGAATACCTCATATGGTGCGATGCTCGGATGTCGATTGCCCATTGCCTGAGGCACCACGCCCGCGGCAACATAGCCGGACGACTGGTTGGCGAGCGCGGAGAGCAACGAGGACAACAGATTGACCTCGACGTGCTGTCCTTCGCCCGTTCGATCGCGATGGCGCAGCGCTGCAAGGATTCCCACGCTGGCGTGTAGGCCCGTGATGACGTCGACCACCGCGACGCCGACCTTGGTGGGAGTCTTGGAATCGGGGCCGGTGATACTCATCAATCCGCCCACCGCCTGGATCAACAGGTCGTATCCCGGCAAAGAGTTGTTGCCACCGAAGCCGCTGATCGAGCAGTAGACCGCACGCGGATTCATTTCTCGCACAGAGTCGTAACCCAATCCCAGCCGGTCCATCGTTCCCGGCAGGAAGTTCTGAACCACTACATCCGCGCCGCGAACCAACTCACGCGCACTCTCCAGATCCTCCTGCTCGCGCAGATCCAGAGTGACCGACTTCTTGTTGCGGTTCACCGACAGGAAGTAACTCGACTCGTCCCCGACCCATGGCGGACCCCAACTACGAGTGTCGTCGCCGACACCCGGACGTTCGATCTTGACTACCTCCGCGCCGAGGTCGGCGAGAATCATCGTGGCGTACGGGCCGGCGAGGACGCGACCGAAATCAGCGATCACCAGCCCGTCGAGTGCTCCGACAGCGTCGACCGTCACCGGAACGCTTCTTCACCGGTGAGAGCGCGACCGATCACGAGCTGGTGAACCTCGGAGGTGCCCTCGTAGGTGAGAACGGATTCGAGGTTGTTGGCGTGCCGAATCACGGGGTACTCGAGCGTGATGCCGTTGGCGCCCAAAATGGTGCGGCATTCACGGGCGATCTTGATGGCCTCGCGGACATTGTTGAGCTTGCCGGTACTGACCTGCTCGGGGCGAACCGTCCCGGCGTCCTTGAGGCGTCCGAGGTGGATGGCGAGCAACTGCCCCTTGCCCAATTCGACTGCCATGTCGGCGATCTTGGCCTGGGTGATCTGGTACGCGGCGAGCGACTTGTCGAAGACCTTGCGATCACGCGCGTAGGAAATCGCGGTCTCGAGGCAGTCACGTGCGGCACCCATCGCGCCGAAGATGATGCCGAAGCGTGCCTCGTTGAGGCAGCCGAGGGGCCCGGAAAGTCCGCGTGCCTTGGGCAGCATCGCCGAGGCAGGAAGACGCACGTCCTCGAGCACCAGTTCCGAGGTGACCGACGCGCGCAGCGACATCTTGTTCTTGATCTCGGGGGCGGAGAATCCCGGAGTATCGGTGGGAACGACAAATCCGCGCACGCCGTCGTCTGTTCGCGCCCAGACCACGGCGACGTCCGCAATGGAGCCGTTGGTGATCCACATCTTGGTGCCGTTGAGGATCCAGTCGTCGCCGTCGCGCTTGGCGTTGGTTCGCATACCGCCGGGGTTGGATCCGAAATCGGGTTCCGTGAGACCGAAGCAGCCGATGGCTTCACCCGCCGCCATCCGGGGGAGCCATTCTTCCTTCTGCTCTTCACTTCCGTTGTGGTGGATCGCGAACATGGCCAGTGAGCCCTGGACCGAGACGAGGCTGCGAATGCCCGAATCGACAGCTTCGAGTTCCTGGCAGGCCAACCCGTACGCCGTGGCGCTCATTCCGGCACAGCCGTAGCCCTCGAGGTGCATGCCCAGAACGCCGAGCGCGCCCAGTTCCTTGGCCAGCTCACGCGCCGGCAGTGCTGCCGCTTCGAACCATTCACCTATGTGCGGGCGGATGCGATCGTCGACCATCTTGCGGACCGTGTCGCGGATCGCGATCTCCTCGGCGTCCAGCAGGGTGTCGATGGCAAAAAGCTCGGACAGGGACTGCGGCGTGGTCACGGGGCCTCCAGTGTTCTCGGGCGCAATCCATTGCGAGAACGATTGCGCAATCGTTTGCATCGCCTAGAGTAGAGCCCGGTTGCACACCCGTCAATCCCCGGACGGCCAACCGACTCAGAACCAGCTCAGAACCGACGCACACCAGGAGCCCCGACGCAGATGACGCCCGATCCGTCGAACCGCAGCAACGGCCGTCCGCCAACGCTGCGCGAAATCGCCGACCAGGCCGGGGTCCACATCTCGACGGCGTCGCGGGTCCTCCGTCAGCCCGAGCCCGCCGACGGTTGGTCCGACTCCGCACTCCGAGTTCGTCAGGTTGCCGAGGAACTCGGTTACCAACCGAACCTGTGGGCGGCCAGCCTGCGTACCCGCAAGACCACCACCATCGGCGTCGTGATGCCGAGGCTGACGGACGTCGTGGTGGCCACGATGTTCCAAGGCATCGAGGAAGCCGCCACCGCAGCCGGGTACTCCGTGCTGCTCTCCAGCCCACCCGACGATCTGGACGCGCAGCGCAAAGCGGTCGAGTTCCTGGTCAGCCGACAGGTCGACGGTCTCATGCTGAGCAGCATCCACCTGCCGGGTACCGATTTCGTCGACTCGCTCCCCCTGCGCTCACTCCCGATCCTGCTGCTGAACCGGCACATCGACTCGGCGACGTCGTCTCCGAACCGAGGTCTTCCCTTTGTCAGCGGCGACGACCGACTCGGCGGCTACCTCGCGGGGAAGCATCTTCTGGACTGCGGCTATCGCGATCTCGGAGTGATCGCGGGGCCGGATCACGCCAGCACGTCGCGGGAACGCGTCGCGGGTTTCCGCGATGCCCTGACCGAAGCCGGTCTAGCACTGCCGCCGAACCGAATAGTGGCGTCCGAGTTCGAAGTTCAAGGGGGTGTCGATGCGGCGGCGACATTGCTCGGTGGAGATTCACGCCCCGACGCCGTCTTCACGGTGAGCGACACCATCGCGATCGGCGTACTCGGTGTGGCACGTGATCTCGGGTTGAGCATTCCCGACGATCTTGCGCTGGTCGGCTACAACGACATTCCGGTTGTCTCGCAACTCCCGGTGCCCCTGACAACGGTGAGGTCCCCCGCCCGAAAGATCGGCGCGACCGGGCTCGAGCACCTACTCGCACTGATCTCCGGCAAGAACGTCGAATCCGTGAAACTTCCCGTCGAACTGATCGTGCGAGCCTCCACCAGAAAGCCTGCCAGTCGAAAACTCTGAGCAGCTACCAAACCTGAGATTCGTCGATGCCCAACTGTCGCGCGTAACCGGAGTTGAGTGCGTCCCAACCGTACTCGCGCGCCCGTTCGCCCACGATCGGTCCGAAGGGCTCGCCGGCCAGAAGGGCATCGAGTACGTCGAAGCACAAATGCCACCCGGCAGCGAGTGCCGACGCCATCCCCTCGGCGCGCGACCTCTGCGTAAGTACGACGCGGGTGCCGCCCTCGACCGAGGTCAGGTCCCACACCAATTCGTCCGGGCCCCACTCGTGTTCGAGCCGCCGAGTGGTCTCCACAACGTGAACGGTGACCGGCAGCGACATTTCGGGGGCACCGTCCTCGGTGAGCATGGTGATCACGGCGTCACCGGTACGGCTCAGATTCCGATCGGCGGTGTACGGCGTCCATTGCGCCAACATCTCCGGGTCGGTGATCGCCTCCCACACCTTCTCGACGGGATACGGCAGCACCCGAGGGAAGCTGACGACTGTGTCGTCCCCGTCGACGCTCACCGTGACGTCGGACAGGGCACTGGGCTGATACGGCTGGGCACTCATGATTCGATCTCACCAGGAACCACCGACACGGGCAACTGCCCGCTCGGCGTTCAGAACACAAACAAAGCCGATGCGGCCGCGACTGTCGCCTCCACCACCGGAAACTTCACCACGGACAAGTCGTGTCGCGCTCCTTCGAACTCCACCAGACGTGTCGCGGCGGGAACCAGGTCGAGTGCTGCCTGTATCTCCTCCGTCGTCGCGAACTCGTCCTTCGATCCGTGGACGACAACGGCGGGTGTGTTCAGGTCGGGCAGGTGTTCGGTTCTGAGCTTCTCGGGCTTCTTCGGTGGATGCAGTGGATAGGACAGCAGGACCAGGCCGTCGACAAGTCCCGGGTTCTCCGCTGCCAGCATCGACGCCTGCCGACCGCCGTACGAATGTCCGCCGAGCAGAACGGGTCCGGGCACCGAGTAGTCCGAGCGAACAGCGGCAATCACCTCGGCAATGCCCGCACGATCCTCCGCAGCACGCGACGGATGCGGCGGCCCCGAAGCTCGACGCACCCGAAACGCGAGATCGAAGCGCAGAACTTGCACTCCTGCTGCAGCAAAGCCGTCGGCGACAGCACTCAACAGCACAGTGTTGCAATTACTTCCGGCGCCGTGGGTCAATGCCAGGGTTGCGACGGGCACTGACTCGGGGCGGTGCAGGAAACCGTGCACCGCGCCTTCGTCGACCGTTTCGACAGTACTCATGGACGCATCCTTGTCCGGCCCGCTCGGGCCTGTTCGACTGCGGCAGCCAAGCTGCCTTCGTAGACCGGACCGTGTCCGGGAAACAGCGCGCCGGCGGGCGCAGCGGCAATATTGTCCAACGCCTGGTCCGTCGCTCCACGGTCGTGGTTGAAGGGGCGCACCAGAAATTGTGGTCCGGCGACGCTCGACGTCGCATGTCCGGTCACGAGAGCGTCACCCGACGCGATGACTCCTGCCTCGGGGACAAGGTAAGCGCTGTGGCCGTCGGTATGCCCGTGGGTAGGAATCGGTACGATCCGACCGGGAACGTCCAGCGCACCACCTGCCGCAAAGGCCTGTGCTCGAGGCAGTTCCGCGCCTCTCAACGCGCCTGCTCCGATCACGTCGAGTAGCCACTTCGGAGCGCCTCGCCGCCACAACAGCAACGGAACTTTGGCCGGCGACAACTGCTGCAGGTACTCCCGCTTCGCGTGGGGCACTTCCAACGGATCCATCAGGACCGGAACCTGGAGCCGAGTCACGATGTCCGCGATTCCACCGATGTGATCGACATGCGCGTGAGTGACGAGGATTGCCCGAACATCCCCGAGCTGGTGACCGATCTGCTCGATCGAGCGTTCGACGTCGGCGCCGTTGGCCGGGTATCCGCCGTCGATCAACGTCAGATCGGCCCCCTCTTCGACCAGGACCCAATTGGCGTGACCGCACCGAACCAGATGTGTGTTCTCGATCTGCGTGATCGACAGTGCCGCAGTAGTCATGCTTGGTAGTCTGCGCCACGTGTCGGAATCCGTGAAGCAGGCCAGCAGCCGCAGCATTCGAGATCGCGCCGAAGCGTCCTTGGTAGCAGCCGCATTCGCGCTGCCCAGCGCGGTGAAACGTCGAATCACCGGGCCACCCGTCGTCATCGAGGGCAACACGCTCGACGCCGACGCACACCTGCTGCTCACGCTCGCGAAGACGCGGCCACTCCCCTCACATTCCACCGATCCCCAGTCACTCGCCGCTGCTCGCGCCAATCTCACCCGAACCGCGATCATGATGGGCGGCCGACCCGCGCAGGTCCGCACCGAAGAGATCTCCGTTTCGGGCGCCGACGGCCCGCTCCGCGCCCGGCTCTACGTTCCGACTGCCGACACCGGCGCTCTGCTCGCCTACTTCCACGGCGGCGGCTGGGTACAGGGCGGCATCGAATCACACGACGCTCCGTGTCGCCTGTTGGCCGAGACCTCCGGCGCACGGGTCATCTCGGTCGACTACCGGCTTTCACCCGAATTCGCTTTCCCCACACCGGTAGACGACGCCTATGCCGCGTACCAGGATATCGTCGACCGCGCCGAAGAGTTCGGGGCAGACCCGACACGCATCGCTGTCGGAGGAGACAGTGCGGGCGGGCACCTGTCCGCGACGGTGGCGTTGCGTGCCCGCGACGACGGCAAGACGCCACCGGCAGCACAGCTGTTGATCTACCCCGCTACCGACTTTCACGAGAAGGCTCCCTCGAGAACGACGTTCGGTGAAGGCTTCTTCCTGACCGAGGCCAATATGAACTTCTACGAGTCCAGCTTCCTCGGCAAGGATGCCGATCGACTCGACCCGTTGGTATCGCCGCTACGCGCCCCCGACGTGGCCGGACTGCCACCAGCCATCGTGATCACGGCGGGATTCGATCCACTCCGAGACGAAGGCGAAGCGTACGCAGCACGATTGCGAGACAACGGTGTTCACGTCACGGATAGACGCTATCCCGGCTTCATCCACGGCTTCGTCAACGTTCTGGGGCCCAGTGCCGGATCCCGTGCAGCGGTCGCCGAGATCGGCGGCATGCTCCGCGCACTCCTCAGCCGCCCGACAGAATCTCCCGCACCGTATCCACCAGCGGATCGACGGGAAGCTCTGGGCTGATTGCGCGCTGTAGCCCCAAACCGATTCCGACGCTGAGCATTCGCAGCGCGGCTGCGTCCGGATCCAGCGTCGGCGTCACCCCGTTGGATTCCGTGAGGTGTTGGACCAATCCGGCGATCAGTCCCCGCACCTGGTCTGCACCCGCCGCGATCTTCTCCCGAATGTCCTCGCTGTGCCGCGATCTCACCGAGAACTCGACCTCGAGCAGCGTCCACCTCTGGTCCCCGATTGTTCGCTCGGCCCACCGCGCGAATTCGGCTACCGCATCGTCGAGGGTCGATTTCGCCCCGAGTTGCGCAGTGATCTCACCGACCTTGGTCAGCCTGATCCGGCCGAGAACTTCGGCACACAATTCATCCTTGTTCTTGAAATTCGAGTACACCGCCCCCTTGGAGTACCCGGCGTCCTCGGCGATCTGATCGAGAGAGGCCGCGGCGTATCCGCGATCGAGAAAGTGCTCGACGGCCGTCGCCAACAGGGTCTCACGGGTCAACGCCTGCGCTTCCTGCCTGGTCAATCGCGCCATCGGAACCTCCCAGTGGTCCTCGGTATCGAGATTCCCACGGTAGCCGAATACCGCGAACGGTCGTCGAGTGGAGTACTGAAACCAATTTTGGGGTACCAACGTTATTCGGATACTGATAGTCTCCGAAACATGACTTCAGATGTGACCGGTACCACCGTGCGCCAAAACAGCGCACCGAGACGCGGCTTGGCCATCGGTTGCGGCGGCACTCTCGGTTTTGCCTGGACTGTTGCCGCGCTCGCCTCGGTCCGGGATGCGCTCGACTGGGATCCACGGGAAGCCACAGCCATCATCGGGACATCCGCCGGCGCCGAGTTCGTGACGATGCTCGGCAGCGGAGTCGGTGTCGACGAGTTGGTTGCCATGCAACTCGGCAACGCCGCCGCACGCCCCGAGCTCCTCACCCACATCGCGTCGGCGCCCGGAAAGCTCCCGCCACTTCCGAGACTGGGCGTCGGCAATCCACGACTCCTCACGCGTCGAGACCTTCCGGTTCTGAGCCGGATGAGCGGCATCGCACCGGTTGGTGGCGGCGACCCGTCCTGGCTCACTACGCTCGCCGAATCACTTGCTCCGGGCGATTCGTGGCTCCCACATCCGAACGCGTACATGGTATCCATGGACTACAGAACGGGGCGACGGGTCGCATTCGGGGCACAGGGGGCTCCGAAAGTGACCGTCGGTGAAGCACTCCGAGCGTCATGGGCGATTCCCGGCTGGTTTCCACCCGTCACGATCGACGGCGTCAGGTACATCGACGGCGGCGCCGCATCCACGGCTTCGGTAGACCTTCTGCTCCCCCTCCAACTGGACGAGCTGGTTGTACTGGCGCCCATGGCTTCTCGAACCCTGAGGCCGGCGCGCGGAGCCGCCCGTATCGAACGCGGTGCACTGCGCAATGCCATGTCCAAGGGGCTCGATCAGGAGATCGAACTGGTCCGCTCCGCGGGTACCAGAGTCATACGAATCGATGCCACCGACGACGACCTTGCCGTGATGGGCGCCAACTTCATGGACGGCCGCCGACGGCTCGCCACCTTCGAATCATCGCTGCGTACAACACGTGCGAGCGTCAAGCGCGAACTCGATGTGCACCCGTTCCAGCCCACTCGTTCCCACCAGTGAAAGCGCAGACTCAGTGAACAACGAATCTGACCACTTCGAGGTCGTGATCATCGGCGGTGGAATTTCCGGAATCGGCGCGGCTATCCACCTGCAGCGTCTCGGAATCGACAACTTCGTGCTACTCGAGAAGGCCGACTCCCTCGGTGGAACCTGGCGCGCCAACACCTATCCCGGGTGCGCCTGTGATGTTCCATCCGGTCTGTACTCGTACTCCTTTGCCGCCAATCCGGATTGGACGCGCTTGTTCGCGGAGCAACCGGAGATCCGCGAATACATCGAGAACACGGCGGGCACGCACGGAGTCGACAAACACGTTCGCTTCGGGGTCGAAATGCTCTCCGCGCGATGGGATGCGTCGCAATCACTGTGGAAGATAACAACTTCCAGCGGCGAACTGACTGCTCGCTTCGTGATAGCCGCTGCCGGCCCATGGAACGAGCCCCTGACACCGGCGATCCCCGGACTGGAAGCGTTCGAGGGAGAGGTGTTTCATTCCTCGCAGTGGAATCACGACTACGACCTGACCGGAAAACGCGTCGCCGTCGTAGGAACCGGAGCGTCGGCAGTCCAGTTCGTTCCGCGCATCGTCTCCCAGGTCTCCGCCCTTCACCTCTACCAGCGAACCGCTCAATGGGTTCTTCCCAAACCCGATCACTACGTACCGCGGATCGAAAGGTCCGTCATGCGATTCGTGCCGGGAGCACAGAAAGCCTTGCGCAGCATCGAATACGGAATCATGGAAGCGCTCGGATTGGGATTCCGTAATCCGTGGATTCTGCGAATCGTGCAGAAACTCGGGTCAGCCCAATTGCGCCTGCAGGTACGCGATCCGAAGCTGCGCAAGGCATTGACTCCCGATTACACCCTCGGTTGCAAGCGACTGCTCATGTCGAACTCGTACTATCCGGCCCTCGGCAAACCCAACGTCAGCGTCCATGCCAACGCCGTCGAGCAGATCCGCGGTAACACCGTGATCGGCGCCGACGGAGTGGAGGCGGAGGTGGACGCCATCATCTTCGGAACGGGCTTCCACATCCTCGACATGCCCATCGCATCCAAGGTATTCGACGGAGAAGGTCGATCACTCGACGATCATTGGCAGGGAAGCCCGCAGGCGTACTTCGGCTCCGCCGTCAGTGGATTCCCCAACGCGTTCATCCTGCTGGGCCCGAGCCTCGGCACCGGGCACACATCGGCGTTCATGATCTTGGAAGCCCAACTGAACTATGTGGCGCAGGCAATCGGCCACGCCCGTCGTCACGGCTGGCAGACCATCGACGTGCGAGAGGAAGTTCAGGCAGCCTTCAACTCTCAGGTTCAGGAGGCATTGGGGACCACGGTCTACAACGCCGGTGGTTGCGAAAGCTATTTCTTCGACGTCAACGGCCGCAACAGTTTCAACTGGCCGTGGTCGTCCGGTGCCATGCGTCGACGGCTACGGGACTTCGATCCGTATGCCTACAACCACACGTCGAACCCTGAGTCAGACAACAGGCCCCCTGAACCCGCGCCATCTGAACCCACGCCATCCGAGCCCACCACCAGTCCGGAACCGGAGTACACCGCATGAGCCTCTTCGGCATCACCTACCCGCCGATCGATCTCGACGGAGCGGTCGTCGTCATCTCGGGCGGTGGCCGCGGAATCGGCCGGGCGACAGCCAAGTTGTTCGCTGCTCGCGGTGCACTCGTATGCGTCGGCGATCTCGACGAGGAGACAGCCGTCGACACAGCGGAGTCCATCGGCCCACGTGCCCGCGGTTACCTGCTGGACGTCACCTCACGCGATTCCTGGGATGTGTTCGTCTCCAAGGTGATCGGTGAATTCGGCCACATCGACATTCTCGTCAACAACGCGGGAGTGATGCCGCTCGGCAGCTTCCTCGACGAGTCCGACGCCACCAGTCGAGTCACCCTCGACGTCAACATCTGGGGGCCTATTCACGGGATGCGCGCCGTGTTGCCCGGCATGGTGGATCGACGACGCGGGCACGTCGTCAACATCGCATCGATGGCAGGCAAACTTCCGGTACCCGGGATGGCCGTGTACAACGCCAGCAAGTTCGGCGCAGTGGGCCTTTCGGCTTCTGCCCGTGTCGAATTCGCAGATTCCGGGGTCAGCGTCAGCGCGATCCTGCCCAGCGCGGTGCGGACCGGCCTCTCGTCAGGCGTGCCACTCGGAAAGGGAATGCCGACGGTTGAGCCCGAGGTAGTGGCCAAGGCCGTCGTCGACACGGTCGCGCATCGGCGAGCCGAAACTGCAGTTCCCCGTTACCTTGCGGGCTGGGATCTCGTCGACGCACTGGTCCCCGAATGGATCATCAACATCGGCCGCCGGGTGATCGACGATCGCCGCGCACTGACATCGGTAGATCCGAACGGGCGTGCGGACTACGAAAAGCGAGTGGCACGTCAGGCCGAAAATGGGGAGCACAATCCGAAGTGAACCGGGTAGTTTCGTGGCCATGTACATCCGCCGCGAAACTTCTTCCGACCGTGACGCCATCTATTCACTGCTCGGGGCGGCGTTTGCCGACCAGGCACCGCCCGGCGAGACTCCCTACGAGATCGAACTGACACGCCAACTCTTCGCCTCGGACGACTACTTACCGAAGTTGTCGCTGGTCGCCGTAGCCGGCGGTGAGATCGTCGGCTTCGTGATCGGGACACGCGGATGGGTCGGTCCCGTGGAGGCTGTTGGCCTCGGTCCGCTGGCTGTCACCCCGGGCAACCAGCGCAGCGGGGTTGGTTCGGCACTGATGCACGCGGTGGTCGGCGCGTGCGACGCCCTGGACGTGCCGCTGATCGCACTCTTGGGCAGCACCGAGTACTACCCGCGGTTCGGATTCGTCACCAGCACGGACGTCGGAGTGGAGTCTCCGGAAGCTGAGTGGGGCGCTCACTTTCAGATCAGAACGCTCACCACACATCGCGCTGATCAGACGGGGAAGTTTTCATACGCAGCGCCTTTCGGAATCGCGTGACCCGGAGCGCGATGTAAGAGTTCTTTGACATACGGCGTGCGTGAATCTACGCTCAACCCTGTCAAAGAACTCTTACATCCGGGAGGCTTCATGAGCACCACGGCACGGTGGAGCCTGGTTATCGGCATCGGCGTCGCAGTAACGCTGACCCTCGGCTTTTTCGCAGCACTGACCGCCGGCGACCAGAAGACGTTGACCTTCGTCGTCTTCGCAATCGTCATGGCGCCGGCTTGCATCGGATCCGTATGGGCCCTTTTCCCATCGGAAAAGAACAAGGCTCCCGCCTATCCCGAGGACACCGTCGAAACAGAATGGAGCCGCAAGGCCGGATTCGGCGCGTTCACAGACTTGATCACTGCCATGGGAATCGCGCTGATCGCGCACAATGTCTTCGGCGCTCCCGAACTGCCGCTCCTGATCTTCACTGCCCTCGGCCTGGTCGACTTCGGAATTCGGTACTGGGCGGTGTCGAGGGACCGCGCCCCCACGATCGAGATCTGATGCGCAACAATCTTCAAGAACTCAGGACGGCGGCCGGATTGTCACAACAAGCGTGCGCCGACGCACTCGGAATCACGCGCCAAACCGTCATCTCGATCGAGAAGGGACACTTCGACCCGCGTCTGTCGCTGGCGTTCCGAATCGCCGAGTACTTCGACAAACGCGTCGACGACATTTTCTCCAGCTGACGCCGTCTCGGGCTGACAGAAGATCAGTCGAACAGGGTAGGCGACCCGTTTTCGTCTTTCCCGTCGTCGACCGCCGTCGTCTTCTTGCCCGAGCCCTTGCGGACGACGGTCAACGTCGTCGTTCGACGCGACAACCTGTGCCCGTCACTGTGTTCGAGCAACGCCATGCCCTGGCGAACTTCGACTACCGTCCACGGACCCGCATGGCCGGCTGCCTGCACGAGGTCACCGGACTCCACCTCAGTTGCCATGACCACTCCTTGTTCGTCGTGTCCTGCACGTTCTCCTTCCTATTATCGACGCGGCCACCTGGTAGTCGACGCGCAGGGTACCTACGCTGCAGCAGCAACCTTGACCGCATGGCCGACTTCGGCTCGGAATGCCGCGTATTCGGGTGAGCCTCGGAGATCGTCGGGATCGACGCCGGTTCGTGGCAGATCGATTTTCAGGTCCAGTGCGACCTTGCCGGGCCGGCTTGTCAGAACTACGACGCGGGAGCCGAGAAAGGCCGCCTCGTCGGCACTGTGAGTGACGAAGACACTTGTTCGCCCCGATTCGGCACTGACACTGCGGAGGTCCTCCTGTAGACGCTCGCGAGTGAGGGCGTCCAATGCGGCAAAGGGCTCGTCCAGCAACAGCAACGATGTTTCGGCCGCCAGGGCCCGGGCAATTGCTACCCGCTGCTGCTGCCCGCCGGAGATTTCCCAGATACGCCGGTCCGCAGTGCCGCCCAGGCCGACGCGGTCGAGAAGCTCGTCGCGCCTTCGCCCGCGTTCGCTCTTCGTCACCCCGGCATATTTGAGTGCCAGATCGATGTTGCCGCCCACCGATTTCCACGGAAACAATCGTGGTTGCTGAAACACCACGCCGGCACTCGACCCGGGAATCGGGTCGGATCCTGATACCTGAACTGTTCCGCTGGAAGGATTTTCGAAACCTGCAATCAGCCGCAGCAATGTGCTCTTGCCGCAACCCGACGCTCCGACGAGGACCAGAAACTCACCAGGGGCGACGTCGATCGATACCGGCCCGAGTGCCGTGACGGACTCTCGACCGTGGCCGTACTTGTGCGAGACGGTGTCGATTCGGATCGCGCCCGGGCGGTCGGCAGCGAATCCTCCCGCGGCCTGCTGTGCGGTCTCGCTACTGGTCAAGGACATCGGGAAGCCCCTTCACATAGAGAGCATTCTGAAAGACCGCCAGATCAGGCACACTGTCGATCTGCTTCTGCTCGGCCAGGAATTGCGCTGCACTCTGCAGGTTCACTGCCAGATTCCCGGGAGCGCCTTCGGCGCCCAGCCATTCCGGCGAGGAGATCTGCTCGGGAGTGAGGAACACTCCCTGCTTCAGCTGCGCTGCCGCGTCGTCCTTCGAGGCGCCCAATTGCGCGGCAACAGCTTCCGCTGCCGCGTCCGGGTCCGTGGCGATCGTCGTGAGCGCGCGGGCCTGAACCTGGCGCCAGGTATCGACGATCTCGGGGTGATCCTTGGCAAACGCGGTCGACACCACACCAAGATCGAGTGTCGGCTTTCCAGCCGTCGCGAGCTCGCGACTGGCGATCAACTGTGTTCCGTCCTTACGGAGCTCGTCGAGCGTGGGCAACCAGGTGTAGACGGCATCGATGTCACCGCGCTGCCAGGCAGCGAGGGATGCTTGCGGCTGGAGATCCACCAACTGGACGTCGTCAGCACTGAGTCCGGCCTGGTTCAGTGCTGCCAGCAGACTGTAGTGCGCGGTCGAGGCGAATGCCGTGGCCACTTTCTTGCCACGCAGATCTGCGACGGTCTTGATTCCGGTTGCGTTGCGCGCCACCAAGGCTTCGTTGTCGCCGGCCACGTCGAGAACAAACGCGACCTGGTACGGAATGTTCAGCGGTGCCGAGAGGCCACGAGCAACCGGACTCGAACCGATTGCGCCGAAATCGATTTCACCGGCAATGAAGGCGGTGTTGATGTCGGCTCCCGAATCGAACTTCGTCCACTTCACGTTGTACTCGGGCAATGCGTCTTCGAGCCAGCGATTGTTCTTGACTATCAAGTCGCCGCTCGGGAACGACTGGTAGGCGATACGGATCGTTTCCTTGGACGAATCCTGGCCCGAATGATCCACCGAGCACGCACCGAGAACAAGGGCAAGAACGCCGATCAGCACCGTGAACGCCGTCCGGGAAGCCCTTCCCTCGTTGCGGTTCGGATTGCTGTTGCGCTTCAGATTGCCGCTGGGCTCGGAAATGCTGCCATATTTCTTATTGTCGGTCATACTTTTCCCCTCCAGGGAACGGCGCGGCGCTCAGCAGCCCGCAACAGTCCGTCGATGATCAAACCGGAGAATCCGATGGCGAAGATCCCCACCAGCACTACCGGAGTGTTGTTGTAATTGCTTGCATCCTTGACCATTCCGCCGATTCCGGGGATGCCGTTGAACAATTCGGCCGCGACAACTGACGAGTACGCCATACCCACCGACAAGCGAATGCCCGTGAAAGTTTCAGGCAGCGCCGACGGGACAACCACGTCTCGGATCACTTGTGCCCGTGAGGCTCCCAGCGCCCTGGCAGCTTCGACCAGCCCGACGGGTGCCGCGACAACAGCAGCTGTGGTGGCCACTGCTGCCGGCGGTAGCGCAGCCAACGCCAGAAGCGTGATCTTCGGCGCCTCGTCGATTCCCAGCCAGATCACCAGCAGGAAGAAGTACGCCAAGGGCGGCAGTGCCCGCAGGAAGGTCAACCACGGTTCGAGCAGGCTCCGCAGCCATGTCACCGATCCCATTGCCAAACCTAGGATCACGCCCAATCCGACGCCGATGATCACACCGACCAGCACCCGTCGCAGCGTCATGTAGAGGTGCTCCCAGAGCAAATACCCCTGGTAGCCACGCACTCCGTCGTGCGTGGTCATCGTGTTGACGAAGGCATGCCAGACCGTGCTCGGAAAGGGCACGAAGGTCTCACTCCAGGTGCCGCTCGCCGCGGCGACCTGCCACAAGGCCAAGAATGCGATCACTGAGAGCACCGGCAGTCCGACAGTGGTCACACTCGAAGTCCACGGCCGACGCGGTTCACGGTTCGGTTCCGCGACTGGTGTTGGTTCTATTGCTTCGACAGGAGTCGACATCGCTGTTCTTCCTCGACGTACGGAAAATTCCGGCACACATGCAGCAACGAGCGCACATGCAGGGGCGAAGGCGCACAGAGCGGCGCCGTTCTCACTCAGGAGAGTCGGAAGGAATCAACAGCAACAGCAGTTGGCACCAAGACGGCACAGGTCGACGGCGATGCGTCGTGTCAGTGGCGTCGTGGGCATGGGGGTAATTACTACCTGTGTCTGCAATTACCCGCAAATGCGGGGGAAATAGGCGTCAGTCGGCCAAGCGAACAGACAGCGAATACATCAGCGGTATCTCTGGTCGTCCGGCCGGGACTCCCCAACGCTTGCCACCGAGTTCTGCCATCTCCTCGAATCCTTGCCAACCGTTGGCGTACGGGTACTCGTCGAAGGACTCGAGCGTCAATCCGGCACGCCGCAGGGCGCCGAGCACCTCGGCGATGGACCAGTTGAATTCACATGAAGGGAAGGGATTTTCGAAGTTCTCGACTCCGTCTCCCTGAGCGCCCGGCAAGACGAGATCGGCTGAATCTGCCACGTAGTCGCCGACGCCACCGGGTTCGGTCACGGGAGTCCCGCCTCCGTACGGGTATGTCAGCGACCACTTCTCGTCGAAACACATGGCAAACGGATGAAACTCCACCAGAACGAATCGACCGTTCGGCGCCAGAACACCGGCAATCCCCTCGGCCCACTCGTCGAGATCGGGTAACCAGATCACCGTTCCGTACGAAGAGAAGACTCGATCGAACTTCCTCCCGGTAGCGCCGGCATCTCGGAGCCACGCAGATACATCCGCTCGCTCGAAATCGGCGGCAATGCCGGATTCCGCAGACAACGTTCGCGCGAAGTCGATCGCAGAATCCGAGATGTCGACGCCGGTCACCGCGGCACCGAGAGCAGCCAAACTCAGCGAATCCTGACCGGAATTGCACTGCAGATGAAGAATCGAGGAGCCGTCGATCTCGCCAAGCAGCGCCACTTCTTCCGGAAACAAGGTCGACCCGCCGTTGCGAAAGAACTGTGCTTGGTCACCTTTGTGACTGTTGTGAGCGACGGTCGCCGCATTCCACGACAACCGATTCATCTCCACTGCGTCCATCTCTACTGCATCCACCTCTCGGCCCACAACAACTCCGCCCGAGTTCACCACGCCCCCGGTCACGTCGGCAATCGATTTACTGGGCTGGAAACCTATCCGAACGAAGATGCAACAGGTTACAGTTTTTCGACGGACCATCGAAGGAGAACCAGTGCGCTACGGACTCAGCCTGTTCACCAGTGATCGCGGCATCCGCCCTGCCGATGCAGCAAAGGCTGCGGAGGCGAATGGATTCGACGCCTTCTACGTTCCGGAGCACACTCACATCCCCGTATCGAGGGATTCCGATCACCCCGGAACCCAGTCGGCAGAATTGCCCGACGACCGTTACATGCGCACACTCGACCCCTGGGTTGCCCTCGGCACCGCCGCGTCGGTCACGAGCACCATCCGATTGGGCACCTCGGTGGCCCTCCCCCTCGAACACGATCCGATCACTCTCGCGAAAACCATCGCATCGCTGGACCATCTTTCCGACGGACGCGTGGTTTTCGGCGTCGGATTCGGCTGGAATGCAGAGGAACTCGCCGACCACGGCGTACCGCCCAACAAACGCCGGACCGCACTCCGGGAGTATCTCGAAGCCATGGGTGAACTGTGGTCGAAGGAAGAAGCTTCGTACGACGGCCAATTCGTGAAGTACGGGCCTAGTTGGGCCTGGCCCAAGCCCGTTCAGAAGCCCCGTCCTCCCATCATGTTGGGCGGCGGCGGCAACGAGAAGACTTTCAAGTGGATCGCAAAGTCTGCCGACGGGTGGATCACCACACCGATCGAGCAGGAGATCGACGGAAACGTGGAACTGCTCCGAAAGATCTGGGCCGAAGCAGGTAGAGTCGGCGAGCCTGAAATAACCGTCCTGGCAGGCAAACCCGATCCGGAGAAGCTCGCCCACTGGGCAGATATCGGTGTCACGGAGGCGATGTTCGGCACTCCGGACAAGAGCCCCGAAGAGGTGGTCGGATACATGGAACGTCTGGCAGCCAAGCTCGGACGGTGAGGTCCGCCACAGCACCTTGACCTCAACTGCACTCGAGGTTTTAACGTCGGTATTGCACAAGACAGTGCAACGACAGCAAAACCCGAGTCAGAAGAGGTGCTAAGTGTGACGACAAAATTGGTTGGCACCCAACCTGTTTCGGATGTCGCTGTTGATTCGGCGCCGTCCATCCGAAGCGCATTCGTCGAGGCGTTCCGAAATCATCCCGCCGGCGTCTCGATCATCACCGCCACGGGCAATGACGGCCCGGCCGGCATCACGTCGTCTTCGGTGATCTCGATCAGCGCCGATCCGGCAGTTCTGGCGTTCTCACTGCAGTCGTTGCGTGGTTCTGCGAGCGTCATTGCTTCCGCAAGCAGTTTTGTTGTTCACCTGGCAAATTCGGCGAACGAGCGACTGGCGGCCACGTTCGCGACCCGCGGCGCTGTGCGCTTCGGAGACGACATGCGCTGGTCGTTTCTGTCGACGGGTGAACCATTCCTGCACGGCACGGGCCACGCCTTGCGGGCGGTTCCCTTGAATGCCACGACGTGTGGCTCCGCAGTGATTGTCACCGCGCGCGTCGTCGACGTCATCGATCCGCAGCACGTGTCAGCGCCGCTCGTCTATCACGATCGAACCTATCGAAATCTCTCGTCTCACAACATTTCCTCAAAGGAAGGCATGTCACATGACTGAATACGTTCTCCCCGAGCTGGACTACGACTACGCCGCACTCGAACCGCACATCTCCGGCGAGATCATGGAACTGCACCACAGCAAGCACCACGCCACGTACGTGGCGGGCGCCAACAGCGCAATCGAGCAGTTGGCTGCTGCACGCGAAGACGGCACGATCACTGCGAAGGCGCCGCTGCTCAGTAAGAACCTCGCCTTCCACCTCGGCGGCCACACCAATCACTCGATATTCTGGAAGAACCTCTCCCCCAACGGCGGTGAGCGACCAGAAGGCGAGTTGGCAGCCGCGATCGACGAGCACTTCGGTACCTTCGACGCATTCGTCAACCACTTCTCCGCTGTAGCAACGACTTTGCAGGGGTCCGGCTGGGCGGTACTGGCCTACGACACGGTCGGGCAGCGCCTGGTCATCGAGCAGCTCACCGACCAGCAGGGCAACATCAGCATCGGTATCGTTCCGTTGCTCATGCTCGACATGTGGGAGCACGCCTTCTACCTGCAGTACAAGAACGTCAAGGCGGACTACGTGAAGGCCTACTGGAACGTCATCAACTGGGAAGACGTTGCACAGCGATACGCGACGGCCACAGCCTCGACCGGCTTGATCGTCCCCGCCTGATCGTCCCCACCCGATCACTGCCAGATCACCCCGATCAGCCCAGCTCGGCACGGTGGCTCCGTTGCCGAGCTGGGTTTTTGCACCCCCGAGATCGATGTATGTGAAGGCAGGTAACATACACCGAGCGCGGCTGACTCGGCCGTCCGCCGATTCGACTCCGAGGGGAACCAGTGCTCGATATCAGTGGTTTGATCGCGACGTGGCGTCCGACGCTGGACACCGCAGCGCGCAATGCATGGGGACTCTCGTTCGGCGACGGTGTCGAGAAGGCCGAACGCACGCCGTCGGTACTGATCAGCGAAGGTCCACACCGCGATCTGTATCGCTTCGGCGCATTGTGGACGCCCAGAGGCAATCCGGTCCTCCTCGTACCTCCCCTCGCGGTTTCAGCCGACTGCTACGACCTTCGTGCAGGCCAGAGCCTCGCCGCACACCTACTGGATGGCGCAAACACGCCCTACCTCCTCGACTACGGGACCATGCGGTACTCCGACCGCGGTATGGGTTTCGAGGCCTGGGTCGACGACATCATCCCGGAAGCGATCCGAACGATCTCGGACCTACATGACGGCGCACCTGTTTCGCTGATCGGGTGGAGCCTCGGCGGGACCATGTCTCTGCTCACGGGCTCCGCTCACTCCGACCTTCCGATCGCATCGATCACGGCAATCGGCACGCCAATCGATTACACGAAGATTCCCGCTATCAGCCCGTTGAGGCTGATCGGCAAATACACGGGCGATACCCCGCTCACCTCCGCGACCAATCTGGTCGGCGGACTACCTGCTCCACTCGTTCAGGCGAGTTACAAGGTGACGGCGTTGCAGCGCGAAGTCCTCAAGCCATGGTTCATCGTCCGCAATCTTCACAACACCGAGACCCTGGCTCGTATGGAATCGATAGACAAGTTCATGGCAGCCATGCCTGGATACCCGGGCAAGGCATTTCAGCAGATCTGCGAACAACTCATGCTCGGCAACAATCTCTACAACGACGCTGTCACGCTTGCCGGGCGCGAGATCAAACTGTCAGCTCTGAGCGTTCCCGTTCTCGCGATCGGCGGCACCACCGACGTGATTGCACCCATCGCTTCGGTGGAAGCGATCACGTCGGTCCTCACCGGAGCGCCGTCGGTCCGGTTCGAGAAGGCGCCGGGAAGTCACCTCGGGCTCGTTGCCGGCCCCACCGCGAGAGACTCCACCTGGGCGCACATCGACGAATTCTTGAAAGAGAATGCACCGCAGTTGGTTTCGACCAGCTAAATCACGGCGTCGTGATGCCCGCGGCTACAGCTGCCTTGTGCCAATCCGGGAATTCACTCAGCAAACGGGTGTACAACTGGGCGTCGTCGACGGTGTCGATGTCGTCCAGCGCGAAGAATCCGGCATTGTCGACCACCCTGCCGTCGAGGTCGTCGAGCTTCTCCAGCACTCCGTAGTTGGCCTTGCCGATTCCGACGAACTGCCAAAAGGCCGGGAGCCCAGACGCTTCGCGCATCAATTTCGTGATTTCCTTGCGCTCGCTGAAGCCTCCGTCGGTGAAGAACAGGACGAGCGTCGGCGCCGAACCACGTGTCAGGCCGGAGAGAATCTCAGTCATGATCGGCACTTCACGATTTGCGGCGCCGATCTTGTCATAGTTGAATCCGCCGTGCGAGCCGCGCAAGTGCAGGTAGGTATCCGACCACTCTTCCGCGTCATGAACAGAGATCTCGGGAAGCTTGACGAAGCTGACTGCATACAAGTACGGCTCCAGCTTGCCGTCGTCATCGAGCTGGATCGCAACGGGAACCATGCGTTCGACAACACGATGCACCACTCTGGTGCGGTACTGCTTGGCCATACTTCCGGTTTTGTCGATCACCAGGACCACTCGCGCCCGAATTCCGTTGCCACCCTTGGTCAGCAGGACCTTGGCCACTTCGCGCTTTCGGAGGTCCAGCTTTTCCCGCTTCACCATCGAGAGTTTGGCTTCGTCGGGCACGGTCCGAATGCCATCTGCCGATTCAGCCGAGTCGGGTCGGCTCTGCGGTTCCTCGTCGACCGAGACTCCGAATGCAGTGACCAGATCTGCCAATCCGCTGTCCCAACCCGCCGAAACGTTCCGAACCTTCCAGTCCGTGCCGCGGCGATAGATCTCGACGAGGACCGCTGCCCTCTCACTCGTCAAACCCAAAGCCTGAGCCACGATAGCGGTGGAACCAGCCTGCTCCACCACGACACCAAGGCCCCCGACAGCAGAAAGGGTTCCGTTTGCCGCCGCATCAAGCGCCACGGCAACACTCAGCTGGTGGATGTCGGCGGGCAACCTCGCAATGTCGATTTCGATGACGCCGCCGGACTCCAAGCGCACCGCACCTTCGGGCGACACCGGCTGATTGAAGAAGACAAAATCTGCGTCGTTCCGCACCTGGTTCCGTTCGTCGAGCTGGAACACCATCAGGTCCACCGTGCCCGGGGCGCTACCGTTCACCGCCACCTTCAGCGAAGTTCCGTCAACGACTGTGTTCGCTCCACGCGCCAGCTCCATGCCTGAAGATTAGCGGGCCACCAAAGAATCAACGGCCCCGCGGTCGGAAGAATCACAGCACACTTTCAGCAATCGCCAGGATTCTCGAGGCAGACTGTTCGTGGAAGATTTGTCGCACGCGGGACCAAGAGCCTGAACATCGACAGAATCTTAGGGTCGATCAGGAGGTCACCAAATGCCGCACGGCCAGGCGCGCACCATCCCGATGTTGCCACTCCTGCCACCACTGACGAATTTCGACGACGCCAGTCGCTCGATCGTGTCCTACCTCGACGAATATCTTCCGCTGGCACTGTGGTCGATCACGCGGTTCGACGGGTCGAATCAAATCTTTCTCACCGTCTCACCCAACCCACTTCACATCGAAGTCGGCGAGACCCGGACTTGGCAAAACACCATGTGCAGCGAGGTAGTCCTCGGAAATGCGCCGCCAGCCTCATCGAATCGCGCACTCGTACCTGCACTTTCCCGAGATGACAGGTGGGAAGGCATAGGCGCATACGTCAGCATCCCAATCCTTCACAACGACGGCAGTCTCTTCGGCACTCTGTGTGGCGCCGACCCGATTACGGGCGACTCCGTACTCGAGGACAACCTGGCCCTCCTCACTCTCCTGTGCCGACTCCTCGGAACGATTCTCGATGTCGACTATCAGCGCGCGCAGTCAGTGCGACTGGCCGAAACTGCGCAACTCGATGCCGAGACCGACCCGTTGACAGGTCTTCTCAATCGGCGCGGGTGGAACCGCATCCTCGAGGCCGAGCAAACCCGGTACCGCCAATTCGCCGATCCGGGATCTATCATCATCGTCGATCTGGACGGCATGAAGACCATCAACGACGAACTCGGTCACGCCGCGGGTGACGAATATGTTCAACGGGCCGGCAAGATCTTGGCAGCATGCGCGCACCCTGGTGCGGTGGTTTCACGGTTGGGCGGAGACGAGTTCGGAATCGCTCTGCCCGATACACAGCCGCGCGCCGTCGACTACCTGGTCGAGTGTTTGGAGAAGGCGTTCCGGAATGCCGACGTCCGTTGTTCGATCGGCCGAGCCGACTTTTCCATGTTCCAAAGCCTTTCCGAGACTTGGGATACGGCCGATGCCGAGATGTACCGCCACAAGCGCTCGAAGCACTGATTCGACTCCCCCACGGCCTGCTGGCACCGCATCGGAGGATCCCTTCGATGCGGTGCTGGCCCGTGTTCTGTTGTGCCCGAGGAGTACTACCTCAGGTTTTGAAGGTGGTGTTCGCGGGCCGTGGGTGCTGGCCGGGGTCGATCGAGGGCGGCGGGATGAACCACGGTTTGTTGTCGACGCCGATGCGGATCACCCATTTCCCGACGAACCCGGCTTTCCGGTGCATCAGCCGGTGATGTGAACGGCACAGCAGGACAAGGTTGCTCATCACCGTCGGGCCACCGTTCGCCCAGTGCCGAATATGGTGCGCATCCGTCCAGGCCGGTACACACGTGCAGCCGGGGAACGCGCAGCCTTTGTCGCGGGCGATCAACGCCACTCGCTGTTCGGCGGACACCAACCGTTTCCCGGGTTTCGCATCGAGTGGCGCCCCGCAATCGTCGAGCAGCACAGTCGACAGGAAACAATCGCACCCGAGAAGCCTGGTCTGCGACACCGACAGCGGCCCCAGCCAGGGCATGTGCCCGACATCAAGATCCGACACAGCCACTCCACCACCATCGGGCGAGGGTGCGGCGGCGCAATCCCGGTGCTCCGCCAAATCACGCGCGTTGATGTGCACGTTCACATGCGGACGCTGCCCACCATCGACACCGGTCTTCGCGCAATCCAGATACCGCCGAATCAGTTCGGTGAACCCATCCGCCGTGCGTTTCGCCGCCGACCGAGAATCCGGGGTTCCATCCGCAGCGGGGGTGGGCATCGTCAGATTCGACAACGCCGACAACAACATTTCACCAGTGAGAGCATCGAAATCGCCGCGCACCACCACCCGACCATTCAACGTCGACGCGATCCGCAATTCATTCCGATCCACATCCTCGGCGGGCGGAATCTCATCCGATTCGAACACTCGCTCCAAGGTCGCGATCACGTTCCGCACCTTCGTCGTTGTCGCCTCCACGCCCGACGCGGCAGCCAACAACAAATCGATACAGCGAGGGAGCGCTTCGTCCGGCATTCCCTTCGGCGGTGACTCGCAGAACGCCACGATCAACACGGCATGCTCGAACGAGCAGTCCCCGCCATCGAACCGGGCCGCCACCGCCGGAAAAGGCCGCAGCGCCGCACCCAGGTCGGCGATCTTCTTCCCGTCCCGAACCTGCAGCATCGTGTTGGCCGCCAACCAGCAACCCACCCCGCGGCTCGCAATCACCTGATCATCAGGACGCATCGAGAGTTCGTCCCCCACCGCCACACGAACAGCCTCGAGACGAAGAATCTCCGCACTCGCCTCAATAGCAGCAGCACGCAACTCAGAAGCAGACAACTGCCACAGACGTCCGCGCAACCCCACCGCAGAACCAGACACCACATCCGACAACAGCACGCTCATTGAATCCCCCGATCCCCTACACACAAGAATACTCGAACACGTGTTCGAGTCAATGCTTTGCTACCAGCACAAATGAGAGCGGGGAATAGTTCGATCGATCCAGGCGTATTATTTGAGTAAGCAATACTTGCGAGCGCAAATAAATGGAGGCTGTCACCGATGACTACCGATGAACGTCGACGTGGTTCCGTCTGGCGCGACCTAGTGGTCAGCCACAGCGTCATCCTCGGCAAGATGGAGGCGGACCTTCGAACCACCACCGGGCTCACCCTTGGCCAGTACGACGTTCTGCTCCGACTGCACGAAGCGCCGGGAAACACGATCCGAATGGGCGATCTGGCCGAACTGGTCCTGGTCACCACCAGTGGCGTGACGCGCGTCGTCGATCGATTGGTCGAGGCAGGACTGGCAGAGCGCGTTCGCCCGGACAACGATCGACGCGTCGTGACGGTATCGATGACGCCTGCGGGCAAGAAGACGCTTCGAAAAGCGTCCGCCATACACACGCGAGGGATCGCCGAATACTTCTCCGATCTCATTGAAACCGAGGAGCTTCCGGTACTCGAACGCTTCTTCTCCCGACTTGCCGCACATCACACGAATCAAGGCGGCGCATGCGATGCGCACGCAGAACAACTTTCCATCACCCCCACGAACAGATAGCGAGAAACAACATGGCTTTCGAATTGGGCGTCTACCATTTCGGTGAACTCACCCCAGATCCCACTACCGGCGCGATGATGAATCCCGGTGTCCACCTTCGCCATTTGGTCGAGCAGGCAACCGTTGCCGATCAGGTTGGACTCGATGTCTTCGGCGTCGGCGAGCACCATCGCACCGACTTCGCAGTCTCAGCCCCTGCAGTTGTGCTCGCGGCAATGGCTCAGGCTACCGACAAGATCAAGCTGTCCAGCGCCGTAACTGTACTCAGTTCCGACGATCCCGTACGTGTGTTCCAACAGTTCGCGACAGTTGACCTGCTTTCCGAAGGCCGTGCCGAGATCATTGCCGGCCGAGGTTCGTACACGGAGTCATTTCCGCTTTTCGGGTACGACCTGTCTCAGTACAACGAACTCTTCGCCGAAAAGCTCGATCTACTACTGAAACTGCGCGACGAGAACCCGATCAACTGGGAAGGACAACTTCGCCCACCACTGATCGACGGTGACGTGACGCCCCGCCCGGACCGTCAGATTCCGGTGTGGATCGCAGTCGGAGGTACTCCGGCCTCTGTCGTCCGTGCCGCGAAACTGGGCCTGCCCCTCTCACTGGCCATCATCGGTGGAAGTTACCAACAGTTCGAACCGTTCGTCGATCTATACCGCAGGGCTGCAGCGGAGTTCGGACACGATCCGAAGAAGCTGGCGGTCTCGATTGCTTCGCCAGGATTTGTCGATACCTCGAAGCAAACAGCACTCGACACGTCGTACCCGTACTTCCAGGCCGGGTGGATGCAGAATCATCATCAGCGGGGAAACGGAGTTCCCATGCCGCGCAGGGCATATGAGGCGCAGGCAACCACCGCGGGTGCGTTCTTCCTCGGCGGCCCGCAGGAAATCATCGACAAGACGATGGCGCAGTACGAACTGTTCCATCATGACCGCATCATGATCCAGATGGGGTTCGGCAATGTGCCACAGAAGGACATGCTGCGTGCGATCGAGATCCTCGGCACCGAAGTAGCGCCCGTTGTGCGTAAGGAAATCGAATCACTGAAATCGTCCCAAAAATAGGAGTTTCGATGAGCACACCGCTCAAAATTGTTGCCGTTGTCGGCAACCTCCAAAAACCCTCCAAGACTCGTGCCCTCGTCGACCTGATCGTCGAAACCTTGGGAGACTTCGAGCAGATCGACACACGAGTTTTCGAGATCGTGGATCTGATTCCAGGTCTTGCATCTGCTCTGGATCGCGATCACGTCGACTCAGTGACCGCCGAAGCGCTGGCAGCAGTCGAGTCTGCCGATATCGTCATCGCGGCGTCACCGGTGTTCCGCGGCTCGTACACGGGAATGTTCAAGCATTTCTTCGATCTCGTGGACCAGTACGCGCTTGCCAACACTCCGGTGATTCTTGCTGCGACAGGTGGCAGCGACCGCCACGCTCTCGTGTTGGATCATGCCCTGCGTCCACTGTTCGCTTTCTTCCAAGCGCTGACCGCTCCGGTCGGGATCTATCTCAGCTCAGGTGATTTCGACGGAACGACTATCCTCAACCCTGAGGTATTCGAGCGTATCGAGATGGCAGCGAAGGACGTCCTGCCGGTAGCGAGGATGCTCGCGGAGCGGGATCGAGTTGCGCTGACGTGAACGCCCCTCATTCGCACAACACGGCAACAGTTGCCGGTCTGAGGATGATCGAACAGCTACGTCAGGTTCACGAACCTCTGCGAGCCGATATCGAGGTACTCGAGAATGCCCTGCAACTGTTGTCGGACGAAACCGCCGATCTGACTCGGATACCCGAAATGATCGACAATCTGACGATCGCGGATTTCGTCTGGCAACTACGGGTCAACTGCGACTTCTACTGCAACACGCTGACTCTGCACCACACCATCGAAGATCAACGTATGTTCCCCGTAATGACCAGGAACTTTCCCGAGTTGGCCCCTGCGGTCGAACGACTGCAGGCAGAACACAAGCTTGTCGGGGAGATCGTGTCGGAAGCCAAGCGTGCGTCACTCGCGCTGAGCACCGAATCCTCCACGGTCAATCGGGCACACGCCGCAATCTCCGAATTGGCGGATCATATGCAGTCGCACCTCGATTTCGAGGAGGCCACACTCTTTCCGTACTTCCGACGGATGGATCGCGACTGGCATTACGGCTGATCGTGCACACTCAGTGATTCTTCAGCTCCATCGCAGTAGCGTCGAAAGGGCCACCTCATGTCAGGAGCCCCCATGACCAACCCGGATCAACCCACCGTCCAGCAATCCGTTCCTCAGCACCCGATTCGACCGCCCGTCAATGCGGGTTGGGCAGTGGTCTCGCTGCTGTTCTTCTGGCCGCTCTCCTTCTCCGCTTTCACGCACGCCTTCAACGTGTATCCGCTGTGGGCCGACGGCGATGTGGCCGGGTCGCGGTACGCGTCCGATCGAGTGAAACGACTCGGTCAGATCTCGCTGTGGATCGCAGGCGGGCTACTACTCCTAGTCTGCATCCTGTACGCGATTGCGGCAATCGTGTGGTTCGCCAACGGTGGCCACGATTACGGGCCGCGACGTATGCGCTGAACAACCACCCTGAAACAACAAACTGCAACAACAACACCGCCGAACATCACCTCATCAATCGATCGATGAATTCCATGGTCTGGTCCATCGAAGCGACCGTCGTTTGGCCGTGGCTGATTCCGCTGAGTTCTTGATACTCGAACTGCGTTCCTCGCGAACGCATGTCGACCAGTTGCGCCCAGGTAAGGGCGACAGGAACCGTTGTGTCCGACACGCTCTGCACCACACGCAGTGACCGGTCGTAGCCGTCGACCGGCACCTGCATCATCTCGCGAAACAGATCGTGGAAGCGTGGCGTCCACACCGACCGAGAAAACAACGAGCTCAACTGGATTCGTTCGGCGCGAATGTGGCGGCCGAGATCTCCGGCGCACAGTGTCCGAGCCTTTTCCATCCACTCGATCCCCTGCGGCGAGAGAACCTCCCGAATGTTCTCTTCGGGTCGTTGATCGTCGATCCCGGCCAGAACGTACAGCGCGTATCCCACCAACCCCGTGATGCCGATGTCGGGAAACAGCGGTCCGCCCAACGGAAACAAACCTTCCATATGGGTGGGGCCGGCAACAACGACCGAGCCGCGGAAATCCAATTCCGGTGCACGAGTGGTGGCCTCGTGTCCCGCGAAGTACGCCGCATGACCGCCTTCGGACAAACCCGCAACCATCCACCGGGGACTCAGCACACTGCCGTACAACTCGTGCGCTGCCCGCACGATGTCGACCGCATTCGCGCCGGCGGCATGTCCGTCGAGATAGGCCAGCACCCCGTCGGTACCAAGTCCCGAGTAGTCGGTAGCGACTACCGCGTATCCCTGCTCCAACCAGCGTTCGATCGGTTCGATCTCGCCCGGACCGAATCCGGTCGACGAGGGTGCACACTGATCCGCACTGCCCAAAGTTCCGTGGGCATACGAGATGACGGGCCAACCGCCCGCCGGTGGGGCACCTTCCGGCAGAAACACGGACCCTGACGACTCTCCCCATCTGTCAGCGGTACGCAGAGTTCGATACACGACCCTCTGCGTCTCACCGGCGCCGACCGGAAACACTGCGGCCGAGAGTTCGCCATAGGACTCCAGCGCGCCCGCGACTTCCGGTTCGTCCGTCGTCGCCGCGGCAGCACCTGACCCCCAGCCGAGACTCGACAACAGGATGCTCGCCACCACGGCCGCAACAAAGGTTCTACCCGAACGACTCACCACGCCAACCCCTCCCGACCTGTGCGGAGCATGATGTCGATATGCAGATCATCATCACCGGTCACAGCCTGCCCGGACGTGAGTGTTCCGAAACCGCAACCTTCGAAGGGCGCAGCAACATCCACGTCGGCGTTCAGCGCCGAGGCAAGCCACACGAAGTCCTCGACCTCGTACCAGGAGATACCGAGACAGTGCGATGGGAACTGACAGCGAGCCAGGAGCGAAAGTCCGGTGCCTGGGACATTCTCGGTCCACACATCCAGGGTCCACCTCGCGGACGCTTCATCTACCTGTCCTGGGTGACGGTATCCGATGACCAGACGTTCGAGATGTTTCGGCGCGCAAAGCTGATGCTCGACGCGATCCCCGAGCACATCGTCGAGCAGGCCGACGCTTCCGGTGTGCTCCACGGAGACCTCGGGCTCACCGACGCCGCAGGTAAACCACTGTGCGCGGCAATCCGACCACCAACGATCACATGGTCCTCCTCGCCTTACTGAGCATCGTTCAGTAGTGTGGTGATCGAGCACTAACTCTGCCGGTGGCCCCACATAGTCGATACGGAGTCCGAACTGATGAGCACCGAACACCTCGATGTCCTGATCGTCGGCGCCGGCTTGTCCGGCATCGGTGCTGCTTATCGACTCCAGACCGAGCTTCCAGGAAAGTCGTACGCAATCCTCGAGGCCCGAGCGAACAGCGGCGGAACCTGGGACCTCTTCAAGTATCCCGGCATCCGATCGGATTCCGACATGTTCACGCTCGGCTACCCGTTTCGCCCGTGGACAGATGCCAAAGCAATCGCCGACGGTGATTCGATCCTGCGGTACGTGCGCGACACCGCGCGAGAGAACGGGATCGACAAGAAGATTCGGTACAACCGGAAGGTGACGGCCGCATCATGGTCGTCAGCGACCTCGACCTGGACAGTCACGGTCACGACCGGCGACGAAGACGAAACATTGACCTGTAACTTCCTCTATCTCTGCAGCGGGTACTACAGCTACGACGGCGGATACACCCCCGACTTCCCCGGACGTGAATCGTTTGCCGGTGAGGTAGTGCACCCCCAGTTCTGGCCCGAAGAACTCGATTACTCCGACAAGAAGGTCGTTGTGATCGGAAGCGGCGCCACCGCAGTCACTTTGGTCCCCACGATGTCACGGGACGCAAGCCACGTCACGATGCTCCAGCGATCACCGACGTACATTCTGGCGCTGCCGTCCAGCGACAAATTATCGGACACCATTCGCGCGGTACTGCCGAATCAACTCGCGCACAGCATCGCTCGATGGAAGAGCGTCGTAGTGAACCTGAGTTTCTACCAACTGTGCCGACGCAGTCCGGCGCGTGCAAAGAGGATGCTGAACCTCGCGATCAGTCGTCAACTCCCGAAAGACATCCCCCTCGATCCTCACTTCACACCCTCCTACGATCCCTGGGACCAGCGCTTGTGCGTCGTACCCGACGGCGATTTGTTCAAAGCCCTCCGATCCGGCAAGGCCTCGATCGAGACCGATCACATCGACACCTTCACCGAGACCGGGATCCTTCTCGCGTCAGGTCGCGAACTCGAAGCTGACATCATCGTCACTGCAACAGGATTGAAGATGGAGGCGTGCGGCGGGATGTCCATCGAAGTGGACGGCGAACCCGTCACCCTCGGTGATCGTTACGTCTACAAGGGCATGATGATCAGCGACGTACCGAACTTCGCGATGTGCGTCGGCTACACCAACGCCTCGTGGACTCTGCGAGCAGACCTCACGTCGATGTACGTGTGCCGACTGCTGACGGAGATGGACAAGCGCGACTATTCGAAGTGCGTGCCGCACGCGACCGAAGAAATGGACCAGCGGCCGATCCTGGATCTGGCGTCGGGGTACGTCATGCGTGCCGTGGAACAGTTCCCGAAGCAGGGATCGAAGTCACCGTGGAACATGCGTCAGAACTACATCCTTGACCGTCTTCACTCCACGTTCGGGAGCATCAACGACCACATGACGTTCTCGAAGGCACCAGCTCGACATTCGACGCCGGTACCGAGCAAGAGTTGAGCGGACCACGAACAACCAGGTAGAGCAGTCTGGCGAAGCCACCAATCGATCCGACGACAAAGAACACGCCAGAACCTGCGACCACGGCACAGAGCGCACCGAGAACGATGATCGTCGACGCCTCTACCATTCGACCGGCTGACTCCGATCCCAGAACGTGTATTTCATCAACTCCTTCGTTCATAAAACTATTTTCAGCCAACCGTCCAGCCGGTTTGTAGGGACTTTAGTCACGAGTCGGGTCAAAATGGACTCATAATTGCAGGTCAAGCGTTCAGTTGGCCACTCCGGTCGGATGAACTGCAGACCGTTCCGTAGTGTGCGCATCACAGAAAGTGGAACCAACGCCGGGGGGAACATCATGAAGGTCGTCGTTTTCGGGGCAACAGGAATGGTCGGCAACAGCGTCCTGAGGGAATGCCTCGACGATCCACGAATCGACGAAGTCGTGACCGTCGGCCGCAATCCGTCCGGTACAACCGCCCCGAAGATCGTCGACATCGTTCACCGCGACATGCTCGACTTCTCGGCGATCGAAGCCGATCTGACCGGCGCGGATGCCTGCTTCTTCTGCCTCGGTGTCTCCTCTGCCGGCATGAACGAAGCCGACTACACCCGCATCACGCGTGACATCACGCTTGCCGCCGCCACGACACTGTCGGGTGTGAACCCTCAGATGGTGTTCGTCTACGTGTCCGGCGAAAGCGCCGACTCCACCGAAACCAGCAAGACCATGTGGAAGCGAGTACGTGGCGCGACCGAGAATGCGCTACTCGCACTCCCTCTCACGACCTACATCCTCCGGCCGGGATTCATCCGTCCGCGCCCGGGATCGCCGTCGAAGACCTGGTGGTACAAGGCCTTCTATCAAATCTCCGTGCCTCTCTACCCACTCTTGCGCAAGGTTTGGCCCAGCAGCGTGACCACCAGTGAAAACATCGGCAGGGCAATGATCACCCTCGCGGCAAACACACCCGAGCTTCCCGACCGCGTCCTTCGCAGCGACAAGATCAACGAACTCGCGCAGGCCTGACAGTCTTACCTCGAAAGACGAAGCCGCGGGCGACGAGTTCCAACGCCACGGCGACCGAGCAGGTTTGCGCCAACAGCAGCCCTGCCAGCACAAGAATTTGCACGGCACCGGCTTGAACGGCCGACCCCGTCGCGAGCAAAACGCCGACAAAAGCGCCGGGCAATGTCACGAGGCCGACGGTGCGCGTCTGGTCGACTCCCGGTAGCAGGGCGTCGGAGGCAGCGGTGCGGGCTACTTCCCACCGTGCATCGCGCTGGGAAAATCCAAGGCTCAGTGCGGCTTCGACTTCCCCGTACCGGTCGTCGACGGCGTCGAGTCCGCGTTTGGCTGCCATCGATGTTGCAGTCATCGCGCCGCCCAGAACAATTCCGCCGATCGGCACCAGAGCGATGCCTTCCAGCGGAACCACTCCGGACAGCAGCATCAGTGGCAGAACCACACCGATTCCCGACGCCAAGGCGATGGTCAGCCACGCTCCGGACGTTCCTGCGCCGCAGCGTCGTGCCGCGGTGAACGACGCCGCAGCGAACATGCCGACGAGCACGAGGAGCGCTGACCAGATGTGAGCCAAGGCTGCGGCGAGGATCAACGAAATCGCAGCCAACTGAAGAGCGCCACGAGCGAGTGCGCCTGGGACTACCCGAACGCTACCGAGAGAGGTGAATCGGTAGACGAGCGTGGCGACAAGAGCCATGACGATGCAGAGCACAGCCAGACGGATGCCGGAGTCGGCTATCGAAAGGCTCATAGGTCACAGTGTTCCCTACGAGCCGAGTCCGACTCGAATTCGAGAACCGCTCAGAAAACCCAACCGCGAAGGGCGACAAATCGCAGGCCACCGACAATTCCGCTCACTGCGATCACAAGCCCGGCTTGAAGAAGTCCGTCGGCGCCGGGGAGAAGGAAGCCGAGCGCACTGATGGCGGCCGAACTGGCGATCAACCCGACCAGAGCGAGTCCACCGCCTTCCCACTGCGCGGTGAACCAGTTGACGCGATCCGCGGCATGGAAGGTGAGCCGGCGATGCAGCTCGTTGGCCAGAATGGTGCTCAAGACTGCACCAACGGCGTTGGCGACCAGCGCTCCGTCACCGCGCAGCGCCAGAAAAGCGGCAAAGTACAAGATATTGCTGGCTCCGCCGACGAGGGCAAAACGAACGAGCTGAGCAAAGGCGCCGTCGCCGGCAAGAGCGCGAAGCCTCGTTGCCGCGAAACCTGCACTCCGCGTACCCACCATCGAGATCGGATTGCTCCCGACCCAGATGTCAGACGTGCTCATATCGGCTTCTCTCATACGGACAATCGGAACCACACGTTCCGCTTAGTAATATAGCACTAACGGAATCGATCATTCCGCTTAGTGCCGTAGACTGTGAGGATGCCGACAACACACCCCGACGCTTCTCATGCGGGGACCTCGGCCGACTGCTCACAGCCGCGCCTTCGGTCCGACGCCAAGGCCAACCTCGAGCGCATCCTCAACTCCGCTCGCGAGGTGTTCGCTGCCCAAGGACTCGACGCCACGCTGGCGGACGTCGCCAAGCACGCCGGCGTCGGCGTCGGCACCGTCTATCGCCGGTTCGCCAGCAAGGACGAGCTGATCCAGGCCCTGTTCGACACACGGTGCTCCGAGATCGAAACGATTGCCGCCACCGCCCGGGAGATGCCAGACGCCTGGGAAGGTCTTGTCTACTTTCTCGACGTGATCTCCCTGCGCATGGCAGACAACCGCGGATTCGGCGATCTCCTGATGGACGGGCGCTTCGCGTCGGACACTTTCGCTCGCGCGCGCGCCGGGATCGCTCAGCACACCGCGGCACTTGTCAATCGTGCCAAGGAACAGGGCACCCTGCGGAGCGACTTCGAAGTCAACGACATTCCGCTTCTCATGCAGGTCGTCAAGATGGCCCAGAAGTTCGGCGGCGACGAGGCCCCTCAGGCTTACCGCCGCGCACTCGGGTTCATGATCGACGGACTCTGCGCGTCCCGCACCGGCCATCGCGAGTTGCCCGTCCCGGCGCTTTCCTCCGAACAACTCGATCACGTCCTTCATCGGTTTCAGGCATCGCCCGATAAGAACTGCTGACTCGATTTCGGGGTCGACGCCGCAATGGCGTCGACCCCGAAATTTGCTGTCAGTGGGCGATTACCGGTTCGCCTTCCGGCGAATCCGGCAGCAGTCCACTCCGAAGAACCAGTCCGGTCAAGACCGCACCGACCGCGAATATGCCTGCGGCCCAATAGAACGTCGTGGTGTAGCTCTCGACGGCAGCCTGTGCCTGGGTCAGCGGATTCATCTCGCGGCCCACCAGGTAGTTGGTGGAAGCCGAGGCTGCAATCGTGCTGAGCAGTGCAGTTCCGATCGAGCCGCCCACCTGCTGCATCGTGTTGACCGTGGCAGAGGCGACGCCGGCATCTTCGTGATGCACGCCTGAAGTTGCTCCCTGCATCGACGGGGCGAAAATGCTGCCCATGCCGAGTCCGGTGACAACGAGCCCCGGCAGAATGTGGACTGCATAAGTGCTGTCCACGGAAATCTGGGCCAGCAGCGTCATTCCGATCGCCGCGATGACCATTCCGCTCACGATCAGCACTCGCGGACCGACGCGCGGTAGCAAAACCGCTGTCGAAAGCGTTGCCGCTGTCACGATTCCGAACACCATCGGCATGAATGCGAGGCCGGTCATGATCGGGCTGTACCCGAGGATCAGCTGCATGTAGTACGTCAGGAACAGGAAGACTGCGAACATGCCTGCGCCGGAAAGGAAGATCGCCAGGTAAGAGCCAGCCCGGATTCGGTCGAGAACCACCCGCAGCGGCAGGAGCGGGTGCTCGGACTTGGTCTGCCAGTAGATGAACGCCGCCATGAACACGACGCCGGCAACGAGCCACGAGATAGTGGGAGTTGCACTCCACCCGTCCGATTCGGCCTTCGAGAATCCGAAGACGATGCTGAACAAGCTGATCGACACCAGGATCGTTCCCGGGATGTCGAGCTTGGGTCGCGAGTCACTGGTGTGCGGCGCGAGCAACAGGACTGCTCCGACCAGGGCGATCGCCGCGAAGAAGAGATTCACGAAGAGGCACCAACGCCAGTCGACCCACTCGGTGAGCGCTCCGCCGAGCAGCAGTCCGATGGCGCCACCGCCGCCGGCAACGGCACCGAAGATACCGAAAGCCTTGGCACGCTCACCTGGATCCGTGAATGTCACGGACAGCAGCGACAGGGCTGCCGGGGCGAGGAGCGCACCGAATACGCCCTGGCCGGCACGAGCGGCAACAAGCATTTCGAAGTTGACGGCTGCGCCACCGATGGCGGAAGCCACTGCGAAGCCGATCAGGCCGACGATGAAAGTTCGCCTGCGCCCGAACAAGTCGCTCAATCGACCGCCGAGTAGCAGCAAGCTGCCGAACGCCAATGCGTATGCCGTGATGATCCACTGGCGGTCCGAATCACCGAACTCCAGTGAGCGCTGCGCAGCAGGCAGCGCGATGTTGACGATGGTGGCATCCAAGACCACCATCAGCTGCGCAATTCCCAGAACCGCGAGAACCAGCCACCGCTTTGCGTGGTTGTCCCCTGAAGGCGCTGAGGACTGCTCGAATTCAGTCCGTTCAGCAATGTCTGACATAGTCCCTCGCCCAACCTATGCGGAGATGGCTTCTCCGGTTAGCAAAAACGCTACACGAAAACGGAGAGGCTGTCTCCACTTGGCGGGTAGAGTGGGGACATGAGTACCGCAATGGAGCGCCCCCTTCGCGCCGATGCTGCACGTAATCGGCAGTTGATCATCGACGCCGCACGTGAATTGTTCGCCGAAGAAGGGATCGACGTCACACTCGACGACGTCGCCCGGCGCGCGGGTGTCGGCGTCGGAACGGTCTATCGGCGGTTCGCCAGCAAGGAAGAATTGATCGACGGAGTCTTCCAACAGAACTTCGCCGACATGGCGGCGGCCGCGGACGCGTCACTCGCCAATCCGGATCCGTGGGACGGACTTGTCACCTTTGCCGAATTCGCCTGCAGCCGTATGTCGGTCAACCGCGGGCTCAAAGACGTCCTGAACGGAACCGACGAGGGATGCGAGCAAGTCGCATGCCAACGATCCATCATCGAACCGTCGGTCGAGAGGATCTTCTACCGGGCCCAGGAGGCCGGGATGCTGCGCCCCGACGCCGTACCGACGGACCTGTTCGGCCTCATCTTCATGGTGGGCGCAGTCACCGAATTTGCTCAGCCCGTCAACCCGACCGTGTGGCGTCGATACCTCTCGGTGATGCTCGACGGTCTACGCACGGCGGGGTTGCACCGTGACGCACTCCCCCTTCCTCCACTGAGTTCGGAGGAATTGCACGAGGCCAAGCAATGCCTGAAAGACCGCCGCCGTTGAGCGGTTCGGTCAGATCTGCTCACGAGGAATGAAAATCCACATCACGATGTAGATCAGAAACTGCGGGCCGGGCAGCAGGCACGAGAGCACGAACAGCAAGCGGACAGTCGACGACTTCCAACCGAAGTATCGAGCGATTCCGGCGCACACCCCACCGAACATTGCTCCCGAGCGGGCGCGGGTGAGCTTGCGGGTCTTCATCGGGGAGGTCATGTGTTGTTTCCTTTCAACGGAACTCGCGGTTCATCCGCGTCGACCTCCACTATCCGCCGCCGATCCACCTGTGCGCATCAGGCCATGGACCCATCTTTTCCGACGCGGTGTGTCCTCAGGTACGAGTCCGTCCCCACGTCTGACTCAGGGTTCTCCCCCACACCCCAGCCTCGAACCCCAGCCTCGAACCCCAGCCTCGAACCTCAGCAGGGAAACATGCGTCGAAGCCGTTTCGGAGCCGCAAAAGGTTGCCAGTTGTCCACGTCCTGCGCCAGACGATCGGCAACCGTCCACAACGCCGACGGGTTGTGGGTCAACCCCATATGACTGCCTTGCACCGCAATGCTTTCCGACAGGCCTGCCGAGGTTTCACAGCACGCTTGCCATGGAACGATACCGTCGTGCCTGGAGTAGACCGACGTGGCAGGAACGGAAATAGGCGATCCCTGTTCGGATTCGATGCCGTCGACCGGAGGCAGTATCGCGTGATTACCGGACAAACGAGCGTAGAGAGATCCGACTCTCGTCTGCTCCAGACTGGTGAGAGCGAAAGGACTTCCGAGTGTCACTACCTGACGTACGGAATCCGGCAGATCCCTCGCCAGCTTTCGAGCGTAGATACCGCCCAAACTCCAGCCGATCACCGACACCTTCTGCTCGTATCGATCAGCTACCTCGGCCAATGCGGCAGGCAATCCGTCGACCACCGTCGCCGTCGGACCGGTGTTCAGACCCAGATTCCAACCGTGAACCCGGTATCCGAGAAAGCTCAGGTACGTCCTCAAGGCGAGAGTCGACACGTCCGAAGTCAGCAATCCGGGGAGAACGAGGACCGGATGCCCGTCCCCACGCGGCGATCGAAGCAACCAAGGAGCCGCGAGAAGCAGTGAAGCGATGTCGACCAGTCCGCGCGTCGGCTCGCTCAGACACATCGCCAAGGATGGTGGCCCCGGAACGAGTGGGTCGACTTCACGAATCCGCGTCGATCGCTGCGCCCAATCGAATTCGGTCTCCGCGAAATCAATCGCCGAGACTTCCGCAACTACGGACACCTGAACTCCTGTCGGCCGGTGCCCTCGTCGGGGCGTGTGGTGGGGCGGTTCCGCGAGCTGTGTGCTCAACCCGCGGAACCTTGTCCTCATCCACCACCGGTAGCGAACCAGGACCCGTTCTGCCCACAGATTCGTGACCAAAGGCCTCTCGACCACACGAACACTGTGTGATCCAGAACACTAGTTTTGATTACGTTGCATCTACGTTGCGTACGTGTTTCGTCCCCGAAGGAGAACAGATGGCATTCACGGAAGAAGAAATCGCATACATGCAGTCGCAGCCACTGGCGCGCGTAGCGACGCTCTCACCGCACGGGCAACCAGACGTCGTTCCATTGGCCTTCGAATACGACGGGGCCCACTTCTGGATCGGCGGGGGCGGCCAGAGTGTCCTGAAAACCAGGAAGTTCCGCAATATCGGGTCAGGACAACTCGAAGTAGCCCTCGTCATCGACGACATGCCGTCATTCGAGCCGTTTGTCGCGCGCGGGATCAGGATCTACGGAGTCGCTGAACAGCCGATCGAAAGGGTAGGAATGGTCGGTCCCGGAATCTATTCACGCATCACGCCGACAGTCTCGTGGAGTTGGAACTTGGCGGGAGAACCGGCAGGTGACACCTGGTACGAATCTCACAAGACTGTTCACACGCAATAGGTCAGTTCGGGCAACTCTCGGGTGGCAGGTTTTCGGCGGCCCACGTTGTCAGTTCGCTGAGAGCGGGGAGCAGCGCCTGCCCCGACGCCGTGAGTTCGTACTCCACAGCGATGGGCGGGCCGGCGTCGACGGTCCGCGTGACCAGGCCCGCACCAGCCAGTTCGGTCAATCGGTCCGAGAGCACGGAGTCGCTGATCTTGCCCACTGCACGCTTGAGTTCCGCAAATCCCGCCGGACCACCGAGGAGCGTCGCCAGGATCACACCGTTCCAGCGTTTGCCGAGAAAGCTGAAAGCGCGAGCCAACGCCGCGTCACAGACGCGTGGTTGGTGCTCGGCTTCACTCTTCCCAGACATTGCTTCATCCTAGGCCCGAGGCCACGGTGGCCCGTCAACTCGCCGCAAGAGCGACTCCTGGGCGACGGTTGCAGCCAAGACGCCGTCGCGTGTCCAGAAGTGGCCCGTCGAGAATCCCCGACCGTCAGTGGCGGAGTTGCTTTCCTGAGCGAAGAGCATCCATTCGTCGGCCCGGAAGGGTCGGTGAAACCAGATCGCGTGATCGAGTGACGCCATCAGCACTCGCGAAGGTCCGACCATCAACGACCGGTGGGGCTGGATGTCGAGTGAGGCCGTCGATGCCAAAGACAAGTCCGAAGCGTAGGTGAGGACCCCGGCATGGAACAGCGGTTCGTCGGGAAAGGCGTGATTCGGTTTGAACCACACCGACTGTGCGACCGACCCCCGCTCGCGCTCACCCTCGTCCGCAACGAATCTCATGTCCATCGCACGATGTGTCTTGTTGTCGCGGAACTCGTCGGCGCGTGCACTCGCCCAGCGCTCGTATGGATCGGGAAGGTCCTCCGGAGCAGGTACGACGGGCATCTCCCCCTGTCGATCGGTGCTGTCCTCCGGAAGTTTGAAGGACACGGAGAGTGTGAAGATCGGCGTGCCCAGTTGCAGGGCAGTGACCTGACGGGACCAGTACGTACGTCCGTCACGAAGACGACCGACTTCGTAGGTGATGGGCTGCCGCGGATCGCCTGAGCTGAGGAAGTATCCGTGAAGGGAATGCACCACCGCAGTCGCAGGCACTGTCCGACCAGCGGCGGTCAAGCCCTGTGCCGCGAGATGCCCGCCGAAGATGCGCCCGGGAGAGCCAGCGTGGCAGTACCCATGGAATCTGTCGGGTCCGACGTCGTCCAGGCTCAGCAACGTGTGTAGATCGAAGGACTCGAGTTCTCGAGATTCGGTGAGCGTCACGTCCACAACGTCCCTGCGTCAACGGCTTCAGCGGCAGGGGCCGACGGCAGACCCGGATCGGAGCGGGAAAATCGCGGCGCCGGACGATGCTGAGTGACCCCGTCCAGTTCCACGAGCGAACCACGCTGGGCAACATGGGGATTGGATGAGGCTTCCGCAAACGTCAGAACCGGTGTCGTGCATGCATCGGTGCCGTCGAAGATCGCCGCCCACTCGTCGCGTGTCTTGGACGCGAACACATCGGCAAACACTTTCTTCGTGTGCGGCCATGCACTCTTGTCGTTCTGGCTCGGCAACGTCGCGGGATCAAGTCCCAAACCGGCCAGAAGTAGTGCATAGAACTGTGGTTCGACGGCACCGACTGCCATGTATCTGCCGTCGGATGTCTCGTAAGTGTCGTAGTACGGGGCGCCGGTGTCGAGCATGTTCACACCGCGTTCGTCAGACCAGCGTCCGAGACCGCGGAAACTCCACATCATGTGTGACAGCGCCAGCGTCCCGTCGACCATGGCGGCATCGACAACCTGACCCTGCCCGGACTTCTGTCGCTCGAAGAGCGCGGCAAGTATTCCGAACAACAGAAACATCGAGCCACCACCGAAGTCTCCCACCATGTTGAGCGGCGGAACCGGACGCTCACCGGCACGACCTATCGCGTGCAGGACGCCGGTCAGCGAGATGTAGTTGATGTCGTGTCCGGCAGCCTGCGAAAGCGGCCCCTCCTGACCCCATCCTGTCATCCGGCCGTACACCAGGGCCGGATTCCGTTCCAGCGCAACATCCGGGCCGAGACCGAGCCGCTCGGTGACCCCGGGACGGAAACCCTCGATGAGCACGTCCGCACGCTCGATCAATCCCAGAACGATGTCGACGCCGGCAGGGTCCTTGAGGTCCACCTCGCAGATACGACGCCCACGCTGGGTCTGATCCCGTGGCTGACCGGGACCGGGGATCCGACCGGCGCGCTGAACACGGACGACGTCAGCGCCGAGATCAGCGAGCAACGTCGCTGCGTGGGGACCTGGACCGATTCCGGCAAGCTCTACGACGCGAAGTCCGGCGAGCGGTCCGCGGCCTGTGGTGGTACCCATGATTGTCCCTCGGTTTTCTCTCGTCTCGAAATATTTGTGTAAGTACGGGTTTCAGCCGAGCAATGACGGCAGCGCCCGGGCGAGGTTGCGTTCGTGAATCTGGGAGGCGCCCTCGTAGATTCGCAAGGCACGCACATCCCGCCACATACGCGGTACCGGGTGATTGCCGACGATGCCGACCCCGCCGAGCACCTGCACCGCCCGGTCCCCGACCACCGACGCCATCTCGGTGCAGTACAGCTTTGCCGCGGCAATCCGATGACGCGGCGGCGTTCCGCGGTCGAACTCACGGGCGCAGTCGAGGATCATCGCTCGTCCGGCCTCGAGTTCCGCATAGCTGCGTCCGAGCATCGCCTGCACGGCACCGAACTCGGCCAAAGGTTGGTCGAACTGCTCACGAGAACCCGCGTATTTCATTGCCTCCGCGAGCATCCGAGTCGCCTGACCGACTGCGGTCGCGGCAACGTGGGTGCGAGCCTGGTTGATTCCGCGCATCGCGTGAATCATCCCCAAACCTGTTGCACCGCCGATCAACCGGTCGGCGCTCACCACAACGTCACGCAAGCTGATCTCGGCGACTGGGCCTTCGGCATGACCGTTCATCAATTCAGGCACCCGGGTCTCTACCCCCGGCGATTCCCGATCTACGAGGAAGGATGAAATCTCGCCGTCCGCGGTGCGGGCGAACACCACCAGAACATCAGCCCACGCTCCGTTGGTGATGAAGCGCTTCTCACCGTTGATGACGTAGCCGTCCGGGGTGTTGGTAGCGGTGGCGCGCACGGCGGAGGCGTCACTACCCGCCTGCTCCTCGGTGAGAGCAAACGCCATGACGCACTCCCCCGCCGCCATCGCCGGTAGATACTGTTCACGCTGAGCGTCGGTGCCGTATTCGAGGAGGATCTGCGAAGCCAGTCCGATACTGGTCGAGAATCGGGAACGGTACACCGCCGATGACCGGGTGAACTCGAAAGTCAGCAGCACCTGCTGTTCGACGGTCCACCCCAATCCGCCGACGCTCCTCGGAAGCGTGATGCCGAATAGTCCGACCTCGGCCATCCTTGTCACGAGGTCAGCGGGAACCTCACCAGCAGAGACCATTTCGTTCTCACGAGGAATGAGCTCATTGTCGGTGAAGTCGCGGATCACCTGCCGGTAGGCGTCGAAATCGAGGTCGCGAATCTGTGGGTCGATCACGGTTCTACTCCTGGAAGCATGTTGGGAAGATGGCTGTGTCACCGGTAGGTCTCACGCAGAGTGCGCTTGAGGATCTTCCCTACCGGCGACAGCGGGAGTGCGTCGACGAAATCGACCGACCGCGGCGCCTTGTACCGAGCTATACGCTCGCCGACAAAATCTCGGAGTTCATCACCGCTCGAATTGTTTTCAGGTGTGCGCACCACCACTGCATGGACGCGTTCTCCCCACTTGTCGTCGGGTACTCCGATGACCGCGCAACTGCTCACACCGGGATGCTGGGACAGGGCGGCTTCGACTTCGGCACTGTAGACGTTCTCGCCGCCCGAGATGATCATGTCCTTGAGTCGGTCTACGAGAAACACGTAGCCATGCTCGTCCATGAAGCCGAGGTCACCGGTATGCATCCATCCACTGCGCACCGCGTGCGCCGTCTCCGCCTCGTTGTTCCAGTAACCCATCATGACGTTCGAGCCCCGCACGACGACCTCACCGATATCGCCGCGCGGAAGCTCTGTGCCGGTTGCGTCGACAATCCGCACCTCGGTGTGTGGCGCAGCACGTCCCACTGATCGAAGTCGTTCCGGGTGATCAGGATTGCGGTGGTCGTCGTCGCGGAGAAGTGTTGCTGCCGGGGCCAACTCGGTCATTCCGTAGCCCTGGCGCAGTCGAAGATCAGGTGATCGTTCGATCAAGCGCCGAACCAGTGGTTCGGGCATCGGCGATGCGCCGTAGGTGATCGAGGTGAGACTGTCGATCGGCAGACCTGTCCGATCAGCGTATTCGAGCATCGCTTGCACCATTGTCGGCACGAGCAGAGATTGTGTAACTTCCTTCTCTGCAATGGTTTCGACGAGTTTCTCGACGGTGAAGTCCCCCATCAAAACATGCACGGATCCGGTAACCGAGGCCTGGACCAAACCGGCGAAGGCTGCGAGGTGGAACAGGGGCGCCACGTGCAGGGAGCGGCCTGGCAGATTCGGCTCACCACTACCGGCAAGGACTCCGAGCACCGATGTCAGGATCTGGCCTGCGCTCAGCATGACACCTTTGGGGCGGCCTGTAGTTCCGCCGGTGTACATGAGCAACGCCAAGGCATCGGGATCTGCGTGAGTATCGGGAATCGGACCGTGCAGCGCCAAAGCAGAGTCGTAGTCGACCGTATCGCCGGGCAGATCCGCCGCACCGAATACGATCACGGTCTCCAGTACAGCGCACCGTTCACGCAGTTCCAGCGCAGCGGCCAGGCGCGGTCCGTCCACGAGAAGCACTGTGATTCCGGCGTCTTCGATGTGAAATGCCATCTCGTCGGGACTCCAGCGGTTGTTCACCGGGGACGCGACCATCGACGCCCAGGCACAGGCGAAGGAGTATTCGACATACTCGAGACAGTTCGTGGCCAGTATTCCTACCCGGTCACCTCGGTCGAGCCCGTACGACGTGAACATACCGGCCAATCGCGCAACGCGACTCTCCAGTTGAGCGAACGTCAACTGGCGCTGCCCGTCAACGACGGCGATCGCGTCGGGTTCACGCTGGACCGACCGATGTAAACCCTGAGTCAAGTACATTCTCGTTCACTCTCCTGATCCCGATAACAATGTGTTCCAGTTCTTTTCAGCGGCCCGTGAAGTGCGGTACTCGTTTCTCGAGGAATGCCGAGCGCGCTTCCTCCACGTCTTCGGAATACGCGCACGTGATCAGCCGGTCGGCTTCGTCCATCAAGAATTCGGACAGCGGCCGCGACATCGCCGAATCGAGGTTCAGCTTTGCACCACGCACTGCCAACGGTGCCGAAACAGAGAGCCGCTGAACAATTTCCGTAGTCCTCGCTTCCAGCGATTCTTCGGCGAAAGCCTCGTGAATCATTCCGAACGAGGCAGCGCGATCAGCTTTGATTCGTTCGGACAGCAGCATCAATTCCCGCGCCTTCGATGTGCCCGCTGCGCGGGTCAGCAACCACGCCATTCCCATGTCACCGGACATTCCAGCCCCCAGGAAGGCCGTGTTGAACATCGCATCGGCTCCGGCATAGCGAAGATCGCACGCCAGAGCGAGACTCAAGCCGGCGCCCGCACAGCCACCGCGAATCACCGCCACCGTAGGCTTGGGATGCTGCACCAAAGTTGGTATCACCCGTGAAACATCAAGCAAGCGAGTGCGATCCTCTTGCTGTGAATCACCCCGCACTACACGGCTCGACCGATCACCGGACTGATCGCGACCGACCGAAAAGTTCCCTCCAGCGCCCGTGAGCACGACGACTCTCACGGCCTCGTCACCGGCCGCCGACGTAAGCGCGTTCTGCAGCTCGGTGAGCAGCGTGTACGTAATCGCGTTGCGTCGATCCGGTCGGTTCAGAGTCATCGTGGCGACACCGTCATCGACGTCGTAGAGAAGCTCTGCCATGGTTTCCCTCGATTCGTTCAGAACCCGGCCGCTTTGGCGATGATCGTCTTCATCACTTCGTTGGTTCCGCCGTAGATGCGCGACACACGGGTGTCCGCGTACAGACGCGCGATGGGGTATTCCAGCATGTAGCCGTAGCCCCCGTGAAGCTGCAAGCACTTGTCGATGACCTCGGCTGCCGTCTCGGTGCAGAACAGCTTTGCCTTGGCGGCGTCGGCAACACTGAGGTCGCCGGTCTCGTGTAATTCCAGAGCCCGGTCGACCATGCACTGAGCAGCCTCCACCTTGGCGATGCACTCGGCGATGACGAACTTGGTGTTCTGGAACTCCGCCACCGCCTGGCCGAACACCTTGCGGTCACGCACGTAGGCAGAGGCGAAGTCGATGGCTCCGACGGCCGCCGCAGTCTGGGTGACTGCGATCATCAGTCGCTCTTGCGGAAGGTTGTTGGCCAGGTAGCCGAAGGCAGCCCCCTCCTCACCGAGTAGATCCTCGGCCGGCACCCGTACGTCGGTGAAGGAAAGCTCTGCCGTGTCCGAAGTGCGCATGCCGATCTTCTCGAGCTTGCGACCGACCTCGTAGCCTTCGCTCGACGTGTCCACTGCGAGGATGCTCAACCCGGCGCGACGATTCTCTACCGTCGGCGGTGACGTACGGCAGATCACGAGAACCCGATCAGCCTGAACGCCGCCGGTGATGAATGTCTTTGCGCCGTTGAGAACATAGTGAGTGCCGTCCTCGGACCGTTTGGCCGTGGTCTTGATGCCCGCCAGGTCCGAGCCGGTGCCCGGTTCGGTCATCGCGATGGCAGTCATCATGTCGCCACTGATGAAATCGGGCAGCCAACGCTGCTTCTGCTCTTCGGTTCCGTAGGTCAGGATGTATGGCAGGACCAGGCCGGTGTGTACACCGAATGCGCCAAAGCTGACTGCCGCACGAGCCGTCTCTTCGGTCAGGGCAGCCTGGAACTTGAAGCTTGTTTCACCCGCTCCGCCGTACTGCACGGGAACCGTCATTCCGAGAACGCCGAGCTTGCCGAGCTGGCGATAGAAGTCGCGGGGCACCATGCCCTCGCGCTCCCAATCGGAGAAGTTGGGCACTACCTCGGCTTCGATGAAGCTACGGATGACCTTGCGGAAATCCTCGTGCTCTTCGTTGAATACTGTGCGCTGCATTGTTTCTCCTGGATATTGTGAAATGAAAGTGAGTAGTGCTCAGCCGAGGATTCGCACCCGATCGCGGGTGGCGTTGACGGCGCAGAGCGCGATGACGGCACCGATGACAGTCGCGATTCCGAAGATCTGGAATGCGGTGGCGTATCCCTCGGCCGGGGTTGCGGCGCTGTCGACGATGACGCCGGTGAGGTAGGGAGCGATCAGACCGCCGGTGGCCATCAGAGCCATGAAAACACCCAGTACCGAGGCCATCTGCTGCGGCGGGCAGATTTCGGAGATCGCTGCGTTGAACTGCGGAATGATGACCGTCCCGATGCCGTAACCCACTGATACCACGAGCACCGCAACGATCGGAGTCTTGATGAACGGCATGCTGACGAGGGCAAGCCCACAGATCAGCAGGGCAATTCCGGGAACGATACCGCGCAGGATCCGAGAGCTGGCACCCCGCGCCATCAGCCTGTCACTGATCGACGTGCACAGGAACATGAAGAACAGTCCCGCGATGCTGGGAATGCCGAACATGGTTCCCGCCTGAACCCGCGAGTATCCAAGTCCCACTTCGAAGTACGACGGCAGCCACGTGAGCACCACCGTGATGAGAGCGTACATGGTGAACACCGCGGCAAGCGCACCGAGGAATGTCGGCGTGAAGAAGATCTTCGTCAGCGGCACCTTGGCGACAACCACCGAGTCTGTGGCCGTTGTGGTCTCCCGCTCGGACTTCCTGACCGGCCGCTGCATGTACGGCCCCTCTTTCCAGGTGAACAACCACAGGACGCACCAGACCACGCCGACCCCGGCAAGGATGATGAACGTTGCTCGCCACCCCCAACTGGCTACAGCCAAGGCCATCAGCGGCGCGATCGCAATCTTCGCGATAGAGGCACCGGAAGCCAGGAAAGCTCCTGGCAGACCACGCTTTTCCGCAGGATGCCACGAGTAGACACCCGTGTGAACCAGCGCACCCGCTGGTCCCTCGAAGAATCCGAGCATCATGCGCGTGAACAGAAGCATGCCGAAACCGGCAACCACGACGAGCGGGATCATCGACGCTGCCCACCCCAGTGAGAGCAGAACCAGCAACCACCGCAGCGACATCCACTTGTGCAGTACCCCGGCAAAGAAGCCACCGACGGTGAAGGCCAGGAAGAATGCACTGCCGACCAGTCCGATCTGTGCAGAGGTCAGCCCGAATTCCTTGGCCAGCGGCTGTGCAACCAGGCCGAAGACTGCCTTGTCAGCCCAGTTGACGACGACAAGGAGAACGAGAACTCCGGTGAGCCCCCATGCCCGCACTCGGGATTCCCCTACTTCTCGCGGTGGTGCGGCGGTGGGAAGAGCCGGCTTGCTCAACGTCATTCTCATCGATCCTCTCAGACAAGTGCGACAACTGCGCCACGGAGTGAGCGCAATGCGAAACAGAAGCTGGGTGAACTGATCTCAGCACCGAAGTACTGGATGCGGGACTCGGAGACCGGTCCGGTGCGAACCCGATGTGGTCGATTCGTGGTCGATTCAACCGCCGGGCACCTACTCTGTGACGCACGCCACCTTGCCGCCCAGAAAGTAAATCATCAATCGACACTCCGACGCAATAGCCTCGTGAAATTGTCCACCTTCGTCGAAAATCTGCCGGATATCGCGACGAAAGTACCTCGTAAATACGCATTGTGACCCAGTAGACAAAACTCGAATCGTGGTGTTAAGTAAATCTTCATCCGATCATTTAGGAGACAATCGTGACCAGAAAAGTCCATGTTGCCGGAGTGGGAATGATCCCGTTCACCAAGCCGGGCAAGAGTGAGAACTACAACGTCATGGGAGAGACGGCCGCCCGTGCCGCCCTCGACGACGCCGGTATCGACTACTCGCTGGTCCAGCAGGCCTATGCCGGCTACGTTTACGGCGATTCCACTGCCGGACAGGCCGCCGTCTACGGTCTCGGGCTCACCGGAATCCCGGTCATCAACGTCAACAACAACTGCGCCACAGGCTCGTCGGCCCTTTTCCTCGCACGCCAAGCCGTCGCGAGTGGCGCCGTCGAATGCGCATTGGCTGTCGGCTTCGAGCAGATGAAACCCGGTGCGCTCAAGCGAGTTTGGGACGACCGCCCTGCCCCGATGTACCGTTTCGACGATCTGATGACCGAGATCCAAGGCGTCCACGACGCACCGCGCGCAGCCCAGATGTTCGGTGGCGCAGGACTTTCGCACATGGAGAAGTACGGCACCAAGCCCGAGACCTTCGCAAAGATCTCGGTCAAGGCCCGTAAGCACGCGGCCAACAATCCCAACGCGGTCTTCCGTGATCTTCTCACCGAAGAGCAGGTGCTGGAGTCACCGCACATCTTCGGCCCGCTCACTCGTTACCAGTGCTGCCCACCCACCTGTGGCGCCGCTGCCGCTGTCGTCTGCAGCGAAGAGTTCGCCCGCAAGCACGGGCTGGCGGCTGACGTAGTGATCGAGGCACAGGCCCTGACCACCGATACACCAAGCACTTTCGAGGACCGCGACATGATGAAGGTCGTCGGCTACGACATGACGGCTGCCGCAGCTGCGCAGGTTTACGAAGCCGCAGGCATCGGACCTGAGGACGTTCAGGTCGTGGAACTGCACGACTGCTTCTCCGCCAACGAACTCATCACGTACGAAGGTCTTGGCCTCACGCCCGAAGGTACTGCCGAGAAGTTCATCCTGGACGGCGACAACACCTACGGCGGACGAGTAGTCACCAACCCGTCGGGAGGCCTGCTGTCAAAGGGCCACCCCCTCGGCGCCACCGGTCTTGCCCAGTGCGCCGAACTGGTCTGGCAACTGCGCGGTCAGGCCGGCAAGCGGCAGGTCGAAGGAGCACGAATCGGACTGCAGCACAACCTCGGACTCGGCGGTGCGTGCGTGGTCAGCATCTTCAAGAAGGTGGGCTGACATGGCGCTCGATCCGTCCGTCGTCGGAACGATCATCCCGGGCCACGAGGCACTGGTCGAGCGCGGACGCCTGCGCTTCTTCGCCCAGGCCATCGGTGAGACCAACCCGATCTACGGAGACGTCGAGGCCGCCAAGGCTGCGGGGCATCGTGACCTGGTGGTACCGCCGACATTCCTGTTCTGCCTCGACATGGAAAAACCGGACCCGTTTGCCCTGGTCCGATCGCTGAAAATCGACATGAGGTACGTCCTGCACGGCGAGCAGTCCTTCGAATATCACGCACTCGCCTATGCCGGCGACACACTTGCCTACAACGGCAAGGTCACGGACGTGTACTCGAAGAAGAACGGCGCCTTGGACTTCCTTGTCCGGACCGCCGAGGTCACCCGCGACGGCGAGTTGATCGCCCGCCTCACCAACACCCTGGTCGTTCGAAACCCTAAGGCGCAGAAATGAAAACAGGAGACGTTCTTCCCTCCCTGGAATTGCCCGAGATCAGCCGCACCACTCTCGCGCTCTACGCCGGCGCTTCGGGTGACCACAACCCGATGCACATCGATCTCGACGTCGCTCGTTCCGGCGGAATGGACGACGTGTTCGCACACGGCATGCTCTCGATGGCCTACCTCGGTCGATTGCTGACCAATTACGTTCCGCAGGAACGCATCCGCACCTACAGTGTTCGCTTTGCCTCCATCACACCGCTGCACGCCAAGCCGACGTGCACCGGGACCGTCACCAAGGTCGAGGACGGCCTGGCCCATCTCGATATTGCCGTCACTCTCTCCGACGGCACCGTCACCCTGCGCGGCGACGCCGTCGTAGCCGCTTGAAAACTCTCTCTACCGAAAGGAACCCCGACATGGGCAAGCTCGACAACAGGACAGCACTCGTCACCGGATCCGGCCGCGGTATCGGCCGCGCCATCGCCATGAAGTTCGCCGCGGAAGGCGCGAGCGTCGTAGTCAACGATCTTGATCCGGGCCCGGCCAAGGAGACGGTCGAGGAGATCATCGCGGCCGGTGGCAAGGCAGTGGCGTGCGTCGGTTCGGTCACCGAAGAAGGTTTTGCGGATCGATTCGTCAACACCGCAATCGATACCTTCGGCGGCCTCGACATCATCGTCAACAATGCCGGGTTCACCTGGGACAACGTCATCCAGAAGATGACCGACGAGCAGTGGGACACGATTCTCGATCTGCATCTGAAGGCACCGTTCCAGATCCTGCGCGCCGCTCAGCCCTACATCAAGGCCAATCCCACCGACTACCACCGCAAGGTTGTCAACATCTCCTCCAATGCCGGAGTGGTGGGCAATGCCGGACAGTCCAACTACGCAGCCGCCAAGGCCGGCATCATCGGCTTGAGCAAGACCCTTGCGCGTGAGTGGGGTCGTTACAAGGTCAACGTCAATGCCGTTGCATACGGTCTGATCAACACCCGCCTGACGGAAGCGTCGGCGGACGGTAACTCGACCATCGACGTCGAGGGTCGCGAGATCAAAGTCGGCGTCAACCCGCAGCTCCTGGCGGCAGCCGAGCGGACCATCCCACTGGGCCGCGCCGGACGTCCGGACGAAGCGGCCGGCGCGGTATTTGCGCTCTGCCTGCCCGAAACCGACTACGTCAGCGGCCAATGCCTGGTGTGCGACGGCGGCAGTCGCTGACCTCACGTTTCCCGAAAGGAGCGGTCCCCATGTACTTGACTCAGTCTCTGCAACGATCAATGCAGCAACGCCCTGACCAGCCCATGACCGTGTGTGGGGACCGTTTCCGCACCTGCGCCGAGGTCGGCGGGAGAGTAACCCGTCTTGCGGGCGCTTTCCGTGACCTCGGTGTGCAGGTAGGCGATCGCGTCGCGATACTGTCGCTCAACTCCGACCGCTATCACGAGTACTTCTTTGCCACCTGGTGGATGGGAGGCGCGGTCAATCCGCTCAACACCAGATGGAGCGCTGCCGAGATCGCTTTTGCGCTGGACGATTCCGATACACGAGTGCTGGTCGTCGACGACACCTTTCTGCCGCTACTCGACGAGGTACGGGTGTTGTTCCCACAGCTCGCCGTAGTGATACATGCCGGCGAACTGCCGACGCCGGCCGGCGCTCTCGACTACGAGAATCTGATCGCCTCGAGCGAACCCACACCGGACCTGCGACTCGGCGGTGACACCCTGGCCGGAATCTTCTATACCGGCGGAACCAGCGGTCACCCCAAGGGGGTCATGCTCACCCACGCCAACCTCGTGACGTCGAGCCTCGGCGCAGTGGCCAGTAACAGAACGCCTGGTACCGACGGCCTGGCTCTGATCACCGCCCCGATGTTTCATCTTGCGTCGCTGGCAAATTGGATCGGCCGTAACACTGTCGGGGCGACGTTGGTGATTCAGCCAAGTTTCGAACCGGCCACCGCACTGCGCTTGATCGAGCAGCACAAAGTTACGTCGATGCTGTTGGTACCCACGATGATTCAAATGCTGATTCGTCATCCGGACCGGACGAACCGGGACCTGTCCAGCATCCTGGCCGTGCAGTACGGTGCTTCCCCGATCTCCGAAACCTTGCTTCGGCAAGCGCAACAGGCTTTTCCGCAGGCAGCCTTCATGCAGGGGTACGGCATGACCGAGGCCGGACCCGGACTCACCAGCCTGAGCGCAGAAGATCACGTCGACGCGACCCGCCTGAAATCTGCCGGTCGGCCGATGGGACACGTCGAGATTCAGGTGGTCGACGAGAACGGCAACGAGCTTCCTCGCGGTGAGGTCGGCGAAATCATCGCCCGCGGCGGCAACATCATGTGCGGCTACTGGAATCGGCCGGAAGAAACACGATCGGCATTGCGCGACGGTTGGCTGTACACCGGCGACGGAGGCTACATGGACGAAGCCGGGTATCTCTTCGTCGTGGATCGGCTCAAGGACATGATCATCTCGGGTGGTGAGAACGTCTATTCGACGGAGGTCGAAAACGCACTGGCCACACATCCGGACGTAATCAGCTGCGCTGTGATCGGCGTACCCGACGATCAGTACGGCGAACGAGTCCACGCGGTCCTGGTCGTGCGTCCCGGGGTGTCTTTGACGTGCGAAGAAGTCCGCGCACACTCGAAGACGCTGATTGCCGGCTACAAGTCTCCGCGAAGTATCACCATCGTCGAGCAAATGCCCGTGTCCCCGGCTGGCAAGATACTCAAGAGAGAACTCCGCAGGCAGTTCTCCGACTTGGCAACCAGCACCATCACCTGACCACGCCACCGACCTCGAGGGCCCCATGACGATCGATACATCGGACGGCACACCTGCGGCCTCGCCGGACCGGCCGGCCGCGCCGAAAACGACCCCGAAGAAGACGTTGCGCCCACGCAACCGCAAGGCGCAGATCATCACCGTGGCTCGTGAACAGTTCGGCCGCTCGGGGTACCACAACGTCAGCATGGAAGGCATCGCGTCTGCGGTGGGCATCACCGCAGGCGCGCTGTACCGCCACTTCCCGAACAAGCAGGAACTCCTCGCGCAGGCAATGCTCGACGGCTCGTCTTCGATCCTCGCGATCCTCGACGAGGTCGATCGAACCGATTCCAAGGTGGTCTTCACGGCACTGGTTCGTTACGGACTCGACAACAACTTCCGTAGTCTTCTCTTCGATCAGGAGGCCCGTAACCTGACCCCCGAGCGCAGAACGGAGGCGCGTGCCGGAGTTCGGGAAGTCACGAGCCGGGTCGCAGCCGCCCTTCGACACGAGCGTCCCGACCTGTCGGTTCCCGATTCCGTCGTTCTGGGGTGGGCACTCACCAGTATCGCGTTCAGCCCCGCTCGACACCGCACGACGCTTCCTCGGAAGCGCTTCGAGGCTTTGTTGGCCAGGTTGTTCGATGTCGTTCGTACCGCTCCGGTCCTTCCCGAGGAGCCGGCGGCACAGCCCCAGCCGACTTCGAACTTCAGCCACACTTCGCGTCGCGAAAGTTTGATGGGCGCCGCAATCACGCTGTTCGATCAACGCGGCTACCGATCCGTGACAATGGACGACATCGGCAGCGCCGCCGGTGTTCCGAGTTCGAGCATCTACACCCATTTCGGAAGTAAAGCCGAAGTGCTGCAAGCAATTCTGGCCCGCGGGAACGAAACACTCCGGCTCGGCCTGGTCCAGGCTTTGAGGAACGCAGACTCACGGGAAGACGCGATTGCCCGCGTCGTACATTCGTACACCAACTCGGTGATCTCACCCGACAGCGCGATTGCCATTCTCATCGAAGAAACAGCGAACTTGCCCGAAGAAGCGCAGGCCTCGACGCACATTGCACAACGCGAGTACATCGACGAGTGGGTACACCTGCTCGGCAACGAAACTGCGGATGCGCGGGCGACGGTGTTGGCAACCATCAGCATGATCAACGACCTCACGCGCGTCCGCCTCGAATCACGACAGTGCGCGATCGAGGATCTGGCGGTGAGGATTCTCGCCACCCAGACGGTCTGACTCGTCACTCCCCCGCGCTGAACCCTACGACTGGTGCTACCGTATCCAAGTACTTTCTTTTTACTAGCAACTAGCTTTACCGGGTAACGCTCGGATGAGCTACAACGGAAACGGAACCACCGATGTCACTCGACGCAGCCACCCCATTTACCGCACATCAGCTCGACGCAGCCGGCCGTGAACTGCTCTTCACAGCAGCCCGCACGGCAAACTCCTTCTCCAACGAACCGGTCACCGACGACGAACTGACTGCGATCTGGGAGCTCGCGAAGTGGGCACCGACCGCGGCCAACACCAATCCACTGCGCGTGCTGTTCGTGCGTACGGAGGAGGGCAAAGCGCGCCTCGTCGAGCACATGTCCGACGGCAACAAGGCCAAGACCGCATCGGCGCCTGCTGTCGCGGTTCTTGCCGTTGACACCAAGTTCTACGAGCACATTCCGGCACTGTTCCCCATCCGTCCGGAGATGAAGGACTACTTCGAGTCCGACGACGCTGCCGCCACATCGAGCAGCAAGTTCAACGCCGCACTGCAAGCTGGTTACGTGATCCTCGCGATTCGGGCCCAGGGCCTGGTCGCCGGCCCGATGGCCGGCTTCGACGCCGACGGCATCGACGGCGAGTTCTTCGCGGACGGACGCTTCAAGACCACCCTGGTGGTCAACATCGGCCATCCCGGCGAGAACCCGTGGTTCGACCGTCTGCCGCGGCTGTCCAATGAGGATGCGCTCAGCTGGGCCTGAGGCCGATTCGTACAGTTCCCACAATGCGGGAGGGTTCTCCGGAGCCCTCCCGCATTGCTGTCTCGAGCGTTTGATGTCTCGAGCGTTTGCTGTCTCCAGCACGTTTCAACTCCGCACGCAGTGGGTACCTACCCGCGTCCCGCAAAATCTCACGTCCAGAACAACATCCGACACGCTGCAATCGGAATTAGTTGCAGTATCTCAGTTTTTGGACGACAGTCGAGGGAAACCCCTCGGCCTACGGAGGCTGCGGGGAAAGCCCTTGTGCGCCGGTCGGTGTCGAGGGAAGACGTTCGAGCGAGCAGAAGTCCGAAGAAAGTGGGTTCGGAAATATGGGCGCCCTATGGGATTTTGTCGTTGCACGACGACAACAATTGATGACCGACTCGTACCTACATGTTTCAGCAGTTATCCAGTCCGTGATCATCGCGACGATTGCCGCCGTGATCATCGGCATTCTCGTCTACCGGAGCCCGGCGGGATCCTCCATCGCTACGGCGTTGGCCAGCACGATCCTGACGGTTCCTTCATTCGCCCTCCTCGGACTGCTCATTCCGATTCTCGGTCTCGGCGTCGCTCCTACGATCACCGCGTTGATCTTGTATGCCCTGCTCCCGATCATTCGGAACACGATCATCGGTCTGGATGCGGTCAACCCGGCGATCACGGACGCAGCCCGCGGTGTCGGAATGAATCGCATGCATGTTCTGAGTCGAATCGAGCTGCCGATCGCGTGGCCGTCGATCCTCACCGGCATGCGGGTCAGCACACAGATGCTCATGGGCATCCTCGCCATCGCGGCGTACGCCAAGGGTCCTGGTCTGGGAAACCTGATCTTCTCCGGACTCTCGCGTGTCGGTAGCCCGAACGCTGTTCCTCAAGCGCTGGTCGGCACCGTACTGATCGTCATTCTGGCTCTGATTCTCGACGGAATCTACGTCGTCATCGGTCGTCTCACTACTTCGAAGGGGCTGCAATGACTGAAACCATTCCGTCTGACGTATCTGCAGATCAGAAGGTATCCGGGGTCGAGATTGTTCTCGAATCCGTCACCAAGCGTTACCCGGGCCAGAAAGCTGCAGCGGTGGACAATGTTTCACTGACTGTTCCGGCCGGTGAGATCGTGGTCTTCGTCGGACCTTCGGGTTGCGGCAAGACGACGACGATGCGCATGATCAACCGTCTGATCGAACCCACCTCGGGCAAGATCACCATCGACGGCAAGGACGCGCTGTCCATCGACCCGGACAAGCTTCGCCGCGGCATCGGCTACTCGATCCAGCAGGCAGGATTGTTCCCGCACTTCACCATTGCGAAGAACGTCGCGACGGTGCCCGGCCTCATCGGTTGGGACAAGAAACGTATCGCAGCTCGCACCGACGAGATGCTCGACCTCGTCGGCCTCGATCCCGATACCTATCGCGACCGCTACCCTCGCCAGTTGTCCGGTGGCCAGCAACAGCGTGTGGGCGTTGCGCGGGCGCTGGCTGCCGATCCACCTGTCTTGTTGATGGACGAGCCTTTCGGTGCCGTCGACCCGATCACCCGCGGCCTGCTGCAGGACGAACTGATGCGCCTGCAGTCGGAGTTGGGTAAGACCATCGTCTTCGTCACCCACGATTTCAACGAGGCAGTCAAACTCGGTGACCGTATTGCCGTGCTGGGCAATCAGTCCAGCATCATGCAGTACGACACTCCGGAAGCGATTCTCGCCAATCCCGCAAACGACATGGTCGCGGGATTTGTCGGGGCGGACGCCTCGCTCAAGCAGCTGACCCTGACACGCGTGCGCCAGATCAAACTCAAGCAGTGCCTCACCGCCCGCGAAACCGATTCGGTCGATGATTTGAGAACCGCACTCGCAGCGCGTAAGTGGAAGTGGGCCTTGATTCTCGATCAGCGTGGACGGCCGCTTCGCTGGGTCTCGCCCGGCCACCTCGCCCATGCGTCGACGCTTCGAGGTGTCGGTAACGAGATCGGCGAAGCCGTGTCCATCCAGTCCACCCTGCAGGATGCCTTGGAAGCTCTTCTCGCTGAAAGCAATGCGTCCACAGTGGTCACCGGACGGCGCGGCGAGTATGTCGGTCTCATCACCATCGACACACTGGTCAGCCATCTCTCCGAGATGCGCGAGGAGCATGCGCACGACCACGACGAAGAGCCAGACACCGAGAACGTCGAGGGTTGAACATGACTGCCACGACAGAGGAGCGCGTCTCCGCGCCTGAGATGGAACCGGACGCCCCCGATCTGGGTGCGGCCGAGAACGCCGCCACGCGCCGTGCGGAACGGATGCGACTGTATGTGCAACCGGTCATCGTCCTGATCCTGGTTGCGGGCGTGTTGATCTGGGCATTCAGCCGAGATCTCAACGCGACGCAGAAGGCGAGTATCAATCTCGACAACATCGTCACACTGACCTGGCAGCACGTACTGATCACGGCCGCCGTGGTCATCATCGTCGTCGCCATCGCAGTTCCACTCGGAACTCTGCTGACCAGGCCGAAATTCACCCGGCTGGCACCGTTCTTCGTGGGGATAGCCAACATCGGAGCCGCGGCGCCTGCCATCGGCCTGCTCGTGCTGTTCTATCTCGCAACAAGAACGACGGGCTTCTGGATCGGCGTATTTCCCATCGCGTTCTATTCGCTGCTCCCGGTGCTGCGCAACACCATCCTCGGCTACCAGCAAGTGGACAAGACCTTGATCGATGCCGGGCGCGGGCAGGGAATGTCTTCGCTCACGGTCCTGCGTCAACTCGAATTCCCGATGGCCGTCCCGTACATCCTTGCAGGACTGCGCACTTCGCTCGTTCTGGCAGTCGGCACCGCGACGCTGTGCTTCCTGGTCAGTGCCGGCGGACTCGGCATTCTGATCGACACCGGATACAAGCTCCGCGACAACGTCACCCTCGTGGTCGGTGCCGTACTGGCGGTGTCGTTGGCCTTGCTGATCGACTGGCTCGGCGCGCTCGCCGAAACTTATCTCGGGCCCAAGGGATTACGATGACCAAGACTTCGATCACCAGAACGTGGGGCTGGAAAGTCGCGGTTGCCACGATCGGCCTCACACTTGTCGCTTCGTGTGGCCTCGAGTCCGGTGGCGCACTGCCCCTGGCTGTCGGCCCCGGCAGCATCGAGCCGGTTCCCGAGCTCGAGGGTGTGAAGATGACCGTCGGCTCCAAGGACTTCACCGAGCAGATCGTGCTCGGATACGTCATCGAATTCGCGATGGCCGCTGCGGGCGCAGATGTTCGAGATCTCACGAACATCCAGGGCTCGAACAGCACCCGTGACGCACAGTTGAACGGGCAGATCGACCTTGCGTACGAGTACACCGGGACCGGCTGGATCAACTACCTCGGCAACGAGACTCCTCTTCCCGATTCGCAGGCGCAGTTCGAGGCCGTCCGTGATGCGGACCTTGCTGCGAACGACATGGTGTGGACCGATCCGGCGCCGATGAACAATACGTATGCATTGGCGATGAGCAAGGAGACCGCTGAGAAGACCGGCGTCAAGACGGTTTCCGACTACGCGAAGTTGGTCGAATCCGATCCCGGCGCCGCGGTGACGTGCGTCGAGACCGAGTTCAACGTCCGCCAGGACGGATACCCCGGCCTGGCAGCGAAATACGGTTTCGACGCCTCGCGTGCCCAGCGCCAGATCCTGCAGACCGGCATCATCTACCAGGCGACAGCCGACAGCGATCAGTGCAAGTTCGGCGAGGTGTTCACCACCGACGGTCGCATCATCGCACTCGATCTCGTTCTGCTCGAAGACGATCTGCAGTTCTTCCCGAAATACAATCCGGCATTGGTCATGAAAAAGGACTTCGCGGAAGCACATCCGGAGGTTGCCGAAGTCATGGCGCCGATCTCGGAGAAACTGACCAACGAGGTGATGACCGAGCTAAACCGGCAGGTCGACGTCGATGGCAAGGAGCCGGCGGACGTGGCTCGCGACTGGCTGGTCTCGGAAGGCTTTGTCACCGCTGAGTGATCGGCGGACCGCAGCACAGCCGAGTAGTTACCGCTTGCGTCCCACGCAGAACACCCGCCGGAACGGAAACAGCGTTCCGGCGGCTGTTGCGGGATACGCCTCCCGCAGCAGATCCGAATACTGGCGCTCGAACTCCGGAGCGTCGGCCTCGCCGAGAACGTCCAGCACCGGCCGAAGTCCAGTCCCCCGAACCCATCCGAGCACCGGATCAGCACCGGCCAGCACATGTACGTACGTCGTCTCCCAGGCGTCGACGTCGAATCCGTGCTCCTGCAGACGCTGCGCGTACGCAACCGGACTGTCGACGCCTTCCGGGCCGCGTAGGACGCCACCCAGTCGCTCGCTCCATTCCGCGGACTCCGCGAGGCTTCGCATGAGCGCATGTGACGGTGCATCGAAGTTTCCTGGAACCTGCCACGCCAGCCACGACCCGGATGCCAGGGTGTCCGCCCACTGGTCGATCAGCTCGCGGTGGCTCGGAACCCACTGCAATGCAGCGTTACTGACGACCACGTCGTAACCCGTGGCATCGAAGGACATGATGTCCCCCAACTCGACGGTGACGTTTCCCGGTAGGTCTGTCGGGGCCTGCGCCACCATTTCGGGAGACGAGTCGAATCCGGATACCGAGGCGTCCGGCCATCGTTCCCCCAGCATCGCGGTCAAGCTACCTGATCCGCAGCCGAGGTCGGCTACCCGCGTCGGGTCTTCGGTCGCCACCCGTGACACCAGGTCCACGAACGGGCGTGACCGCTCACCCGAATAGCGGCCGTAGACTTCGGGATTCCACGTGACAGTGCGCATGAACCCATCCTGCACCCTGTTCCTGAGAATTGCCGCCCTCTAGATCACCGACGCGGCACCACGGTGGACAGTACGTTCGGCAACCTCGACCAGTCCGCGGTGATGTAACTTGCGTGATCACCCGCCAACCGGTCGAGACGCTCGCTCGCCTCCACCTCGGTGGCATGCGCACCGTCGATCTGTGGAGCGACCTTGTGCGCGTCGGTCATGACGAGCAGGTAGCCACGATCGTGGTACCACTGCGGATCCACAACGCCCGAGGTGTAATCGAGGGCGTCGCCGTCGAAGATCACGAACCACGGGCGGATGCCCGGGTCGGCGTAACGGTCGATTCGTGGGTCTCCCGGTGACGCCCGGTGAACAGCGGGAAAGGCGGCGCCGAGTTGGACGAGTCCGGCAGCGGACAGATCTCGCAAGTGCGTCGCGTACTGCCGGTCGGTCCACTCCGTGTCGAGCGGGTTTCCCTCCTCGATCGTTCCCGGAATCAGCTCGAACAGAAATTTGCCGCTCATCTCGGACATGGTCGGCCATCCACGGTCGGTGACGGCGGCATCCGGGGTCGAGTAGGACTCACCCATCAGATCGGATGGAGTGAAGACCGCGTCGCCGAGAGTCCCGAGGATCAAGGCGTCGAGATCGGCAGGTCCGCGTCCGTAGCCGGTGGTGAAACCGTCCTTGAGTTCCAACTTGATCATCACCGGAGGATGCTCGGGGTCGGCTTCGTGCCACGCCCGCATATCTGCCAGGCATCCGCGCAGTCCCTGATCTCGCTGACCACTTCGCAACCCGGATGCGTCCTGCGCACCGACGCAGTTGCTGTCACTCACCACCGGATTCATGTGCGAGACAAGCCAGTCCGGACCACCGCCGTTGGTCCACAGATCCAATTCGAGCAGCGAGGCCCCGGAGTCCAAAGCGTCGGCGAAGTACGGAAACGTCGCCTTCTCGTAGGAATTGTGGACGCCGACGGACGTGGTCTCGGAGAACGAGCGAGCTCGGTCCGCAGTCGCCTCGGCACCGGCCGTGGGAGCCGAGACGACCGAGACGACCGCCGCGAATGCACTCACACCGGCTACCAGAATTCCACGCATGTTCGACACTCTCGCAGAAATCACGCCGCTGCAGGACGGAATCGGAAGAGACAACTGGACAATCGTCCTAGACTGCATCGAGGGTGAGGCGCGGTCTCAGGCGGTGAGTGAAGGAAATTATCAGGCAAATAGCATCATGGCTGGAACTGATCCGAGTCGGAGCACTCGGCCCACACCCGCAGAAGGAATCGCATGCAGCTGACTCAATTCGTTCACCGATCCCTGCGAGCATCACCCGATGCGGTGATGACGATCTTCGACGGCCGGCTGCGCACGTGCCGGGAATCGGTGGACCGGATGAGCAGACTCTCCGGAGGGTTTCAGACTTTGGGCCTGCGCACCGGTGACAGAGTCGCAATCTTGGCATCGAACTCCGACTACTACCACGAGGCGCTCCTGGCCTGCTGGTGGTTCGGAGCAGTGGCCAGTCCGGTCAATTCTCGCTGGAGCACGGCGGAAATCACGTACGCCCTGGAAGATTCAGGATCGACGGTATTACTCGTGGACGAGAACTTTGCTTCCGTCGGATCTACCCTTCGCGAGGCGTGTCCAGGCCTGACCACTGTCGTCTACTGCGGCAGCGGCCCGGTTCGCGACGGAATGCTCGACTATGAACGGGTGATCGCGGAGGCGACTCCGGTCGACGATCTGCGCGTCGGCGGCGACACGCTGGCACTACTGCTCTACACCGGCGGGACCACCGGAGTGCCGAAGGGCGTGATGATCAGTCATCAAGCGCTGATGACCTCGGCGCTTGGTACTCTCGCGGCAGGCAGCGTGGCTGTCAGCAACGGAACGAACCTCGCGATCAACCCTCTGTTTCACATCGCCGGGATAGTTGGATGGTTGGCTCAGTCGCTGATGGGTGGCACCCAGGTGTTCATGCCGAACTTCAGCCCACGCACGTTCCTCGAGGCCGTTGATCACCATCGCCCGACAACTGTGGGTCTGGTGCCGACGATGCTTCAGATGTTGGTCGACTACGAAGACTCGACCACCTATGACTTGTCCAGCGTCAGGATCCTGAGATACGGCGCCTCGCCCATTTCACCGACGCTTCTCGAACGAGTCATGCAAATGTTCCCCAACAGCTCGTTTGTGCAGGGCTACGGGATGACTGAAACCGCGCACATCAGCATGCTGAGCCCGGCTGATCACCTCGAAGGTGGTGATCTCCTCCGCAGCGCCGGTCGAGTACTGCCGCACTGCGAGGTGAAAATCGTCGACCCGACCGGCGCGGAACTCCCACCCGGCGAGGTGGGCGAAATCGTCACGTTCGGCAGCCACGTCATGCTCGGATACTGGAACAAACCGAAAGAGACCGCAGAAGTGCTCCGCGACGGGTGGATGCATACCGGCGACGCCGGATACCTCGACGCCCGCGGTTACCTGTTCATCGTCGATCGCATCAAGGACATGATCGTCACCGGTGGCGAGAACGTCTACTCCACCGAGGTCGAAAACGCTCTGGCACAACATGAATCCGTCGCGTCCTGTGCCGTGATCGGCCTGCCCGATACCCAGTGGGGCGAGCGTGTCCATGCCGTAGTCGTCCTTCGGCATGGTTTCGACGCCGACGCCGACGAACTGCGCGCTCACGTGAAAACGCTGATCGCCGGTTACAAATCTCCGCGTACCTTCCAATTCGTCGATGCATTGCCACTGTCGGCAGCAGGCAAGATACTGAAGCGCGATCTTCGTTGCAACGCAACGTAATCCTCTACGACAGTCAGGATTACAGCTGCAATGTCGGTTCTGGATCAGTGATCAAGCGGTGCAGTGACGGCGATGCAGCTACGGCCTCTCCCAGTTGCGTAGCGCTCGCGATTTCGTCGCCGAACTCCGATCGCCAGGCATGCAGTCGTCGGGTGAGTTGTTGCAAGCGGTATTCGCGGGTCATGCCGATCGCACCGTGTGCCTGGTGGGCGGCGCGCACGCTCGCGAGCGCATTTTGTGAAACCACCAATTTGGTTGCGCTCACTTCGAAGTCGGCATCGCCTCTGGTGAGTGCATGTGCAGTGCGATCGACAGCCAGCGTGGACATCGATGCCATCTGAGCGAGAGTGACGATATGCTGCTGGACGGCTTGGAACTGCGCGATGGGCCTACCGAACTGCACCCGCTCCGACACGTAGCGACGGGTCAACGTCGACACCGACTCCATGGCTCCTGCCATCTGTACCGAGCGCAAGAACGCGCCGAGCCTGTTGAGAATCCGCGGGTCGACAAAGTTGTCGCCATCGACAATCCGCGCTTCTGCGAACGTCAGGCTCTGACACGGTTGCCCGGCAAGATCCGTCCCTCCACCGATCTCGGCGTCGGAGATGTTCAGGAGTACAACGCGATCACCGAGAACTGCTGCCAGCACTGATGCGGCGCTACCCCACGGCACATCGTGAAAGGTGCCCGACAGGAAACCGTCGTTGGTGCGACGCACATCGTCGCGCTGCGATCCCGGCGCGACGGTTGCGATTCCGGAGGGCACCGGTAGCCCGGCCGCTGCTGCCAGCCTGCCCGCGAGGTACGTCTCGGCGAGCGGCAACGGCGCAGCGTGCCTCGCCGCCGCGCGCTGGACAGTCACGGCGTCGAGGAGCGAGCCACCGGAACCACCAACGGATTCGGGAAGACCGACCAGTGGCAACCCCAGTTCGACTGCCGCGCTCCATAATCCGGTGGGCAGACCGTCCATCTCCGCCTGCGCTACCACCTCGGTGCCGGACTTCTCGGCGAAAAATTGTTCTACCATCGATTCGAGGTCGGCGTCGAATGTGTACGCGTTGATCTCTGACCCCGAATTCATCGGTTCAATCCTTTCACGATCACGGTGCGGAGAATTTCGTTGGTTCCACCGCGAATCGACCACGACGGCGCCACCAGCACGGCCCGGGCGAGCAGCGACTCGTACGGATCGTCGGAGGCAAGGTCTGGAGCCCGGCCGAGGTGCCGCGCGACGGTCGCAACACAGTCCTGTTCGAAGCGTGTTGCCATCTCCTTGTTCAGCGCGGCCTCCGTGACCGGCGAGCGACCGGAGTCGACCATCCGTGCAATGGACAGCGACATCCCACGAAAAGCCCAGCAGCGCGCCGTAATCGAGCCCAGATCGGCGAGGGCAGAGGGACCGCCCTGCGCCGCCTGGTTGGCTGCCCAGTTCTCGAGGACCGGCATCAGCGACATCCAGCGGTCGACGCCACCTCGCTCGAGTGCGAGTTCACCGGTGTTTTGTCCCCAGCCCGCTCCGACGTCTCCGAGGCGACGCGAGTCCGGCACGAAAACGTCCTGGAACGACACCTCGCAGAAGTCCTCGCTTCCGTCGATGAACGGAATGGGTGAGACGGTCAGGCCCTCGCTGTCGCGATCGACGATCAGCTGAGTGAGTCCGTTGTGCTTGTCTGCCGAGGTTCGAAGCAGAGCGAGTATGTGTGTGGCATGGAAGGCACCGGTGGTCCAGATCTTGGTGCCGTTGACTTTCCAGCCACCATCAACACGTTCGGCGCGAGTGCGTACCGATGCCAGGTCCGAACCCGAGTCGGGTTCACTCATCCCGATCGAGAACGAGAACTCACCGCTCGCGATACCGGGAAGGAAGTACCGCTTCTGTTCTTCCGTGCCGTTGGCGGCGATGCTCGGACCCGACTGTCTGTCTCCGATCCAGTGATAGCCGACCGGCGCTCCCCGCGCGAGAAGTTCTTCGACGACGACCAATCGATCCACTGCTGACCGTCCGCCCCCGCCGTATTCCTTCGGCAGTGACATTCCGAGCCACCCACGGCTACCGAGATCTCGCGAGAACGCCGGATCCACAGCCCCGGACATCCCGAGTCCGAGGGGGTAGCTGCCCGGGGTTAGCCGCTTGTCGAGGTACTCCCGCACTTCGGCCTGAAGCGCGAGTTCCTCGATCGTCAGTTCTGTTGCGTCGAAACGCATGGACGTACTGCGTACCACCATCGTGACTTTCTCCTTCGCGGCAGCGGACAGGCTTCAGGGTACCGAGCCGAGGAACGAATGCATGAACCGAACCGTCTGCAGCAGCGACCGACCCGCCGCACTGTTCACGAACACGGAACCCTGCTCAGGAGCAGACGAACGACTCGACCATCCGTCGTTCGTCTGCCCTGTCGGCCAGTGGCCACGCCAACAGCATCAACACGATCCGAACCACCCACTGCGACTGTTGACCTTCGGGATCCAATCCAGCAAGTTCGAGTGCAGTACGCGGTAGCAACGGAGAAGACACGAGATACTCGTCGATACCGTTGGCCCGCGCCGCCGCAAGGCCATGGCTCATGGCGGCGTCGGCTCTGATCGCGTCGACGGCGACGAGGATCGACTCCACGATCCGCTCGTCGCCGCGCAGTGATTCGACGGCAGCCGCAACCTGGCTCGCCACGGACGCCGCACCTCGCGACAACAACCCCTCACGGATCGCGGACTTGCCACCCACGTAGCGGTAGAGCGTCGCCCGCGAACAGCCTGCGCGCGAAGCGACGTCGTCGGCACTGAACCGATCGAATCCCTGTTCTCGAATCAGCTCTGCTGCAGCCGCGAAGATGCGCTCGGTTGCGAGTTCACGGCGGTTACCGCCGGCCAACCAGTCGGCGGCGCGGCGCTCGTTCACACCGGTCACTCTCCGTCACCTCGTCTCATCTCGAGACAGATTCAATCAGAAATCTCAACGCTACGGAAGGCCGCGAGCCTCTGACCTGGGAGAAGTACGAGGGGGTTGAAGTGCGTTAGATTTTCTCAAAATGCCAGTTCAGAGGCATTTCCCACCTGTTGACTTCTCCTCGACGGCCGTGAAATCTTCCATTCGTGACACCACCGACGCTGGACATCAACCCCTTCCTCCCGTCGAATATCGACGACCCTTACCCGCTCTACGACGTACTCCGGCGCGAGCACCCCGTGTATCGAATACCCGATACCGACTTCTATCTGGTGTCGACGTGGGAACTTGTCACCGAAGCCGTTTCCCGTACCGAGGACTTCTCCTCCAACCTCACCGGCGTACTGGTTCGAACACCGGACGGATCGGCCGTGACGTTCGACATGAACGGCGGCGGGCAAGCCGTTCATGTCCTCGCGACCGCCGACGAACCCGACCATCAGCACCATCGCAAACTTGTCCTGCCGACACTGGTCGCCAAACGCATACGAGCACTCGAGCCGACGATGCTCGAGTACACGCAGCAGTTGTGGGACAACGGCTTCGACGGTCGACAGATCGAATGGGTCACGTCGGTAGCGGACACACTGCCGCTGCAGATGGTTGCCACACTGATCGGCCTGCCGGCACACGACGTCCCCCAATTGCTGGCGTGGTCTTACGACAGCACCGAACTTCTCAGCGGCATCGTGACGGCGGAACGGTTGACAGACGTCGTCACCTCGGCGGCCGAGCTCACCGGGTACCTCTACGGCAAGTTTCGTGAGGCGCGGACAAACCCGGTCGACGATCTACTCGGAGACCTCGTCCACTGCTGTGACGCAGGCGAACTCAGCGAAGACGTGGCCGTGCTGATGCTGGTGCAACTCGTCGGTGCGGGCGGCGAATCGACCGCCGGACTGATCGCCAACTCTGCACGGCTACTCGCCGAGCGCCCCGAGATACAGACGCAGCTGCGCGAGGACCCTCTACTCGTGAGCGCATTCCTGGAGGAGACGCTCAGACTCGAGTCGCCTTTTCGCGGACACCACCGACATGTCAATGCGGACACAACACTCGGCGGTGTGGCGCTCCCCGCCGGCAGTCATCTCATACTGCTGTGGGGCTCGGCGAACCGCGACCCGGAGTCGTTCGCCGAGCCACACGCGATGAACCTCGACCGGGCCAATCTCCGAGCGCATTTCGCCTTCGGCAAGGGAGCACATTTCTGTGTCGGGGCCGCGCTGGCCAGACTGGAAGCAAAGACCGCCATCGGTGTACTTCTCGAAAACAGTTCGCATGTCACAGTCGATTCCGAATTCCCGCCACGTTGGGTCCCCAGCATGTTCGTACGCCGCCATCAGAGTTTGCGTCTCGCTGTCACCGGATAGTTTCACTCAGTTGTCGAAATTGTGGGCAATCCAATCGATTGTCTGCATTCCGAACAGGTCTGTCCCCCAACCGTATGGATCCGCGAATGCGCGATCCATACTGCAGTCGGTGGGCTGATAGCTCACGTCCGTCCCTCGGCTTCTGTACGTGTCCGCCAGTTCTCGCGCATCAGCTGCCGGTACAAGTGACATCGGGGAGTCGTCCTTTGCGCACGAAGTTATCAATACCTTCGACGCCGGAGCGCCGTGGCCCAATACGTTGTCGTCGTACGCACGCTGGAAGCTGGGTTCTGTGATCGGATCGATTCCCGGCGCGAAAAGGCTTGCCAACGGTACGAACGGAAGCGTGAAGTACGCCGGCATCTGGCACTCACCCCGGTACACGTCGGCAATCACTCGGCCCACGGGATTGAGCTTGTCGTTCAACTTCATCTCGGGATACCACGGTTCGAGACCGAGGAGCGTCGCAAATCCGAAGCCCGCGCCGACCGAGGAATCTGTTGTCTCCATGAATGTTCGGGGCTTGATCACCATGCCCTCGAGGACTGTCGAGACGATATCGAGTTCCGGCGCGTAGGACTGCGCAGATTCTGCGGCGAATGCCGAACCGACTCCACCACCAGCGATTCCGAACAACGCAATCTCCGCCTCCGGATTCAGCTCGGAATCCTGCAGCTGAAATGCTGCGCGCACTGCATCCAACTGGGCGTGCCCGGCGAACTTACCCGCGAAGACACCGTGGGGATCACGGTCTCCGTTGTTCCCGACGTCGGAAATCACTACGGCATAGCCTTTTCCGAACATCAGCGCCAGTGGACCCAAGGCCGACCAGGAGGCGCCGTCCAGCGGATCGCCGCCGGTCCAGTGTGAACTCGGATGACAGTAGCCGCCGACGCTGTCGTTGGCCTCCTGATAGCTGATGATCTTCTTCTCCGACGCCGGCGTTCCGTCGATCGGGATCATCATGATTCCAGTGCTCACTACCGGCGTCGAACCGTCGATTCCGGTTGTGACATACATGATCTTGTAGGCGTCGAGCTGTCCCGGTTTGTATCCGGTGAACAGTACATCCACCTTCTTCGACTTCAGGAGATCACCGGGACGCTCGGCGCCGGTCAACACCGGCTCGTCGTAAAACGGATCATCGGCGGTGAGTGCAGTGAAGATCTCCTCTTCGGATGCGAACTCCCCTGAACTGAGAGCACCGACGGTGAACCCGTTGAATACCTCTCCCAGAGTTGGGGTGTCGGTCCGAAACTCCTCGGATACAGGAGTTTGCACGTCTTTCGGGACATCACTGTCCGGCACCTCAGCTCCAGCCGTTGCTGGCAGGACCAGCGCAACGGTCAGCGCCACCAGCGGCGCCAACCTTCGGAATGTGGCCGACGACATCACTGAACCGTCACTTTCAAACTGGAGAGGGCCGATTCGAGAGTTTGTGGGAGGGTCATCATCGGGCGGTGGCTCTCCAATTGAATTTCGTAGGGAACACTCAATGTGGCTACGAGCCGTGGCCAATCTTCTTCGACCATCGCTCGGTACTTCGGCAATAGCTGTGAGGTGATGTAGTCCCACCGGTCCTCGTACACCGACCAGTTCCAATCCGGCAGTGGCATCGTCACGTTCGCGGTGCGTCCGTCGGCGAGTGTCGTCGTGAACTCGAGGGGCCGGAACGAGCGAGGCGGGACCACGCCGGCGACCGAGGGCGAGCCGGCAACGGTCGATGCGTAGGTGATCGCTTCTCCCACATCACCTTTGTAGGCGCGCACGGTATCCCACTGGTCGCGGATGATCACCCCTTGCTCACGTTGGAGCAGCGCAACGTTCCCCAGTGCGATCCGATTCGAATCACTGGACGCGACATCACGCCAGGCGTCCATGACATCCTTGCCGAATAGTCCGGCACTCTGCATTTCCTCCAGTGCAGGAAGCCCTTCATCCACGTATGCCTGATGCATCGGCATCAGATCCGAGAAGATGTTCTTCTGCATCACCAGGATCATCCCCAGCACATAATCCAAGTCGTCCGCCGTGACGTTCCTGCCCACCGCCGCGAGTGCGCGCAGCCCTGCCGGCAATTGGTTCAGCGCTTGCACGCCAACCTGATCCGTGACCTGAGAAACTATCGAATTGGCAACCTGCTGGAGATTCGGAAACGAGTACACGTCCGCCATCAGTTCGAAGTCGATCAGTCCCCCGCCGAAGTCCGCGCCTACCTGTCCGCCCATTCCCGCCCACTGCAATTCCGGGTGACCGAGTTGCAGATCCTCGTAGTAGCGGTACGACTTCACCAGGTTCGTGCGATTAGCCGACACTCCGGCGCGCGGATTCCACGATGAGAGATCGATTCCGGCGGCTTCCGTGGCAGCGACCAATCGATACTGAAACAGCAAGGCCGCATAGGATTCCGGACTGCGACCACTGGCGCGGGCTTCTTCCACAAGGGCTTGCAAGGTGCCGAGATCAGTCGGCAACGCGGGATGGACACCGCCCGGACCGTGTTCGGCATTGCGATTCACAAGGGGCAAATTCAAATACTCGTCCAGTTCGGACGCCGACGCTGATGTCTGGACAGACAGCAACGCGGACATCGCCAGCGCACATGCCGCCGTGGCTGCCAATACGTCTCGCGCCCAACGACGTCGCCGAACTACGGCCCCCAGGTTTAACCGCATATCGGTCCTCGTACTCAGGTCGGCAATCGCCCCGATCGATTGCCGACACGAAACTTACTTTGCAGTAAGATAGCTCGAGACCTGAAGGAATACCAATTCCGAACGAGCACTCTTGGCACCTCTACACGTCGTTGCCACCTGCAGTTGCTTATCCCGTTCCCGAATCGCCGAAACCTCACCAGCGAGCGACCGGCCGGTTACCTGTTGCCCGACACGATCAGAGCATGCGGATCCACGCCTGTGCCCCCGGATCCGGAGACTCGGGGGCACAGGCGAGAGATCGAGTGATCAGCTGCTACGCGAAGTCAGGCATGTTCTGCCCGCTGTCCTTGTAGAACTTCCACGTGCCGTCCTGCGGCGACTCCATGATGCGGTAGACCTCGGTTGCCCCGACAATCCACAACTGGCCGTCGTACCAGTGCAGAGTGGAACCCGATTCGACACGGCCACTTGCGAGTTCGTTGCCGTTGGCGTCGACCACTGCAACCTTGTTACCACCCGCAGTCCAGCCGCCGGTGAGGCCGCCACTCTCGACTGTGTCCGTCAGAACCGGCTTCGGATCCGCCGAGGGAGTGGTCTCCGGCGACGTGGTTTCCGGGGTGGTCGGTGCCGGAGTCGTCGTGCTCGGTGCCGTCGTGGTCGTGGCCTCGGTTGTACTGGTCGGCTCGGTGGACGTTGTCGGATCGACGGTCTCGCTCGTGGACGGAGCTTGGGTAGTGGTCGTCTCCAACGCATCCGGCTCGTTCGGCACCATCGCTTCGGCCTGCATCCTGCTCACAGGGTTCGCCCCGTTGGGTGCCGGTGTCGTCGGATCCCAGGTGTTGGTATTTTCCCAGGCCTGGTTAGCCAATTGCGGACCACGATTACCCTCGCATTCGGTCCTGTTACTTACGAGGTCCTTATGGGTTATCTCGACAGACGACATGAAACCAGATGAGATTGCCGGCCCGTTCACGGTGTACACCCGCGCCCACATCACATTGCGACTGCCATGGGTAATTCCACTGATCGACGTTTGGCTCGCCGACAGATTATCCGTTCGAACGATGTAGCTCGGATCGGATTTCCTCACGAAAACCACCTTGTACCCCGTGACACCTGGAACCGCGGGCCAGCTCAGGTTTGCTCTACGTCCCAATAGGTCTGCTCCTCCCGACGTCGAGCAGTTCACAGTCGAGGTCAACGGCGTCGGATAGAAGTTGCCCGTCGCCACCTGTGCGCCGGTCGAGTTGACCGTGTCAGTTGGAATTGCCATCGTCCCGGTGGCCTGAGCCAGGCCGAAAGCCATTGCAGCAGCGCCGCCGATGGCGATCAACGACCGCAGCGACTTCATGCGGGTGCTAGCCCGACGCATTTCAATCATTATGAGCCTCCTGAAGCTCCCCGCAGGTTTCGTCAGCATCGACGCGGGCGTCATTTGTAGTGGCGGCGCGGGCATTCTCCAGACGCCGGTCTTTAGTTCGTCCAAATGCGATGACCAGCACCGCGCCTACCAATCCGCCGCCGAGGAAAGTTGCGAGCGGACTGGAAAGCCAAGCAACGACGTAGCCGAGCCCACCGACGCTGGTGAACACGCGGTCTGCCTCGGTGATGGTGTACGGCAGCCGATCAGCCACATTGTTGGCATCGCCCTTGAGCGTGGCGAGCACGGTGTCCTCCACTCCTGCCGATTCGAGTTCGACCACGCGGTGGGTGATGCGCACGCCTTGGTCGTTGTCGACGCTGATCACGTCGCCGACAGCGAGTTCAGTTGCAGGCACGGTCTTCGCCAGCGCCAGCGCACCGGTGGAGATTGCAGGTTCCATCGAACCCGAGCGGAACACCAGTGGTTTGATCCCGAATATCAGGGACGCGAGAGTGGCGATAATGCAGATGAGCCCGGCGACCGCAGCCACATTCAGGGCAATTTCCTTGCCGCGACTGCGTCCCACGGTCACCTCCTCATCGGTGCTGTCCATCGCGATGATCACTGCCCCGTTGCGGTGAAGTTGAAGCCCAGATCGGCGATCTTGAACTGCTCCGTCTGACCTGCGGTCGAATCGACGATCACCTTGATACACACCTGCTCCGAAACACCGGCAGCGAGTGATCTGCCGGAGACGAGTGTCGGGTTGCCGGAGAACGCTTGCTGCGTCCCGATGATCGGTCCTGAACAGGTACTGCCGTCGTTGGCGCCGGTCTGATGTAGGGAAACCTTGAGCTTCCCGATCAGCGCGGACGAGCCGGTGGCCGTTGCCGATACTGCCCACTGGAAGTTGGCCGTTCCGGTGTTCTGAACCGTCAATGCCCCGGCCTCACTCTGGCCTGGCAGCATGCTGTTGCGCTTGAGTTCGGTGAATTGGTGTGCGGGCCGCTGGTTGTCGACTTTCAGCTGGACCGACGAAGTGCTGAACATGCCGGTGGTCGCGGTAGCGCTGTCGGACCACGCCGCCATCGTGCCGACCGCTCCGAGGCCCAGGACCATGCCGAGTGAGAGCACGGCCCGGGTACGTATCCAACCGGTCTCGCCCAGACGGCTTCGCATCCGCGCCCCGAGACGCGCGCCGCCGCCCGATTTCTGTTCTGTAGACATTCTGCTGTCCTATTTCGATTCGGAGTTTGGTGCCGATGGATCGGCGGGCAATACCGGCGCGCCGAGTTCAGGGCCGGAAAGAGTCGGGTCGGTGCCACTTTCGTCGTCATCGGCCTTGCCCCGCTTGTCGCGGATGCCACTGACGACCATCCACACGGCATATACAGCCAGGCCCGCAGCCACGCCCGTGGTGAGAATCGAACGCGATTGCCCGTTGATCACCGAGTTCACCCGGCCCAGATACGGCACCGAGTAGATGACCCGACCACGGATCTGCTCGGGCACCAGCGACCACGAGTCGGCGACGGGGTTGTTGTCGCCGCGAGTGTGGATGCGACGCTCCCCTTCCCCGGTGTAGTAGATGCCCTCGATGCGGTGGGTGACCACCGCTGGATCGCCGGAGACGGGCTGGAACGTGATCACGTCCCCGGTGGTCAGATCCTCGTTAGGAGTCGGCTTGACCACTATGAGCGTGCCAGGGGGCATGGTCGGTTCCATCGAGCCGGTGAGAACCGTGTACGCGGTGGAGCCGGTGAGTCGAGGGATAACGACCATCACCGCGAGAACGCCGATCATCAACAGCAACAGCACCCACGAGACGATGGTGCGAGTCCACCACCAGAGGGTGGTCTTCTCTCCTGAGTCTTGTTCGGGATCATGTTGCCGCTCAGATGTTTCCACGTGCGCGCTGTGCCGGGGTCGATACTCGGCACGTTCGCCCGCGCGCCGGCTTCTCGCGGTGACGGTCATGACTGGCTCACTGAGCTTGCGTCGAAGGTGAACGTCGCGTTGGACTGTTGGCTCGCTGCCGCGCCCTGGCCCAGCGTGGCCCGCAGGCACAACACCTGCATCTGCCCGGCCGGAACCAGCTGCTCCGAAAAGGCCGCACCGTCCATGGCACCGTTGTAGAGCTCAGTGCCCACGTCACCAGTGGCGGTGCAGGCCGCCTCGTTGGCTACCTTGGCCACGCGCAGGCTCAGCGGCGGTGGGGTGGCGCCGTTGAGTACAACATCGGAAAGCACGTAGTTCATCTGCACATTGCCGGAGTTGATCACCGGCAAGGGCATCTGAATGCTGTCGCCCGGGCCCTTGTTGTCCAACTTGAACCCATCGAGGTTGAACTGCTTGACCCCTTCACCGCCGGCAGAGATATCGAGCATGCCTGCCTGAATAGTGCCGCCGGTCGATTCTGCGGTATCGCGCCACAGCGCGCCGGTCTGCTGCACCGAGACGAACCCGATGAGCAGAACCGACGACGCTGCGATCGCCCATTTGTATTGGGTCTTCACGTGACCTTCTTCTGGTTACGGATTAACTACGGGGTGAGCGTCTGCTCGAGGAGGATCGTTCCGGCACCGATGGTGGCGGTGCCGGCGGCGCCGACCTGACCGGTCGTATCCGCCTTGAACTCCACCTCGGTGGTGAACGAGATGGGGCCGGACGCGGTAATCGGCGAGACGTTGGTGCTCGACGGGCTCACGGTGAGCAGATCCGCGTCCTTGAGCGAGCCGGTCAGGTTGCCGAGGGTGGGAGTGAGGGTGGCCTTCAGGTTGGTGCCGTTAAGGGTCACCTGGTACACCGAGGTGTAAGCGACCTTGTCGCCCGGAACCAGCTTGTCGGTGGGCGCAAACGCCTGTCCGGCCTTGCTGCCGCCGACCCACTTCCAGGTGCCGGCCGTGGTCTCGGAAACTGCCATCGATCCTGCGGTCACCGTGCCGGCGCCCGTGGTGTTGGTGGACGCGTTCCACGCGGCCATGGTTCCGGCACCGCCTGCAAGCAGAACGGCAGCCGCACCAGCGGCGATCGCACCCTTTGTGGTCTTGTTCATCTGGTATTCCTCCTGTGCAGTTCGCGGCGGGACATCCGACGCGCTTGGTTGAGCCCGGGCCGTGCGGATGTGCACTCCGGTGAAACAGCCCCAGGAAGGGGCATGGGAAATGAAGCCGCCGAATTGAATTCGGTGACCGAGAATGCCGGCGATGCGCGGAGATGGTCGAGATCGCCCCGCGCATCGCGAGTTCTAAGTGGCCGGTTGGGCCGGAGTGGTTATCCGCCGAGGCTTCCGAAGAGGTCCAAGCTTCCGAGCGAACCGGTGCTACTGCCGAGCGAACCGCTGCTGCTGCCACCCGGATCGGTAGTTTTCGCCGTGACCTTGACCGTGACTCCCGCGGAGGCGGGGCTGGTCCCACCCGCATTTGTCGCAGTGGCGGTGATCGGATGACTGCCGGGTGTGGTGATAGTCAGGTTGCAGCTGAAGTCCCCACTCGCATCCGCGGTGGCGGTGCAGGTGGCACCCCCTCCGGTGACAGTGACGGTGCTGTTCGGCTCTGCCTTGCCGGAGACCTTGACGGGTGTACCCGCCTCTACCTCGGCGGCGCCCAGAGACAAGTCGGTCGGAGCACTGGGGGCGACCACAGCAGGCTCGCCCTCCACCAGGACCAGACCCCAGCCGGGGTTGATCTCGTATCCCTGCAGGACTTCGCTGGCCGGGATACCAATCATGAAACCGACCATCACGTTGACGTTCTGCGCGAGAGGCGTCTTCACCAACTCGATCCGAGTCGCGGAATTCGCATCCGGTCCGATCACGAATTGCTGGCCGACCTGGCTGCCGATTTTGCCCCGTACTGTCGCGGTGCCGCCGCCCGAGACGGACCAGCCCTCGCTGAAGAGTGTGAGCGTGGCGGGAAGGTCGCAGACATTGCGGACGTCGAAGGCAATCTGCGTGCCCTCATCTCCGGGGATCGGGATGTAGTCGGTTCCATTAGGCCCGAAGGCTGGCGGCTTGACCCAGGGTCCACCGTTCTGGGACATCTCCAGGCACTGGTCAGTGATGTCGTCGCCCGGGGCAGCCACGGCGCTACCGGGAGCAAGCAGCGCACCCGAGGTCGCGAGGAGCAATGCAGCCGGCAGCGCCGCCAACACAGCAGTGGCGCGCCGGGGGAGACGGGATTCGCGTCCGTCCCCGACCGGGAAAAATCGAGGCATGTGAAGACTCATTTCGTCTGTCCCGTTGCCGGGCATTGGGGTGATAAGACGACAGATCCAGGTACATCCGCCATCGGTGCCGAACATGTTGCAGAAGGCTTGCGAGCCGAACCGTGACGCTGTGCATGCCCTCGCTCATACATAGCTACTGCTCCGCTTCGGATCAATTTTTATCACACGTATCAGCTTTTGTGGCGGTTTTACTGGTCAAACGTTCAGGAGGAAGTCGAACACTCCATGCGGGTGAATTATGCGCGCTGACCAGTACTGTTAGAAACAGTTAGCTGCGCTTCGTAACTTGTTCCCGAAAAACCCTTTGGCGCCGAACGGGCGATTCGTTCCACTCGATATGAGAACACGTTCTACATACTCTTGGTATGTCCGAGGATATTCACGAACGAACTCGTCGAGAACAGCGACCCTCGAGCAAACAGAAGGATCGAACCGTTTCGAGCACGTGCTGCATTTCGTTCACGAATGCCACGGACACGGGCATCATCGATCGCCGCGCCTCGCCGGATCAGACGGCCATGACAAACCCTCGCACGCTCCGAAACCAGCACTCCACCAATAACTTTGTCCGACCATCGAATAGCGACTGCCCCCTGGTGCGTCCAAAGCTGTGGGCCGGGAAGCAAATTCGCTACCCGGCCCACGTGCGTCTACAGTTGCGAAGCCGGTAAGGAGTTGACTACCGGCACCCAATCCCAAGGTAAAACTACGAGCACCTACACCTCGAAGACGGTCTCACCGCCGACAACCGTGCGCAGGACCGACAGTTCGTTCAATTCCTGAGAAGCGCTCCGCAACGGATCTCCGTCGAGCACAACAAAATCCGCCAAAAGTCCCACCGCTATCCGACCTTTGTCCGATGACTCGCCGGTGAGACGGGCGGCAGCGCTTGTGTAACCGGCCAACGCATCGGACGCGGAAACCCGTTGCTCTGCACCCAGAACATGACCTTCTCGCGTCACACGGTGTACGGCTGTGTTCATCGTGAAGAGCGGGTTCACGGGAGTGACAGGGCAGTCGCAATGCAGCGCGTAGGCAAGCCCCGCCGCCACGACCGACGCCACGGGGCTGATCCGCTCGCCACGACCCGGTCCGAGGAACCGATCACGGTGCCGGTCGCCCCAGTAGTAGACGTGGTTCACGAAGATCGACGCCACCACCCCGAGTTCGACCATCCGCACGATCTGATCTTCCCGCAACGTCTGAACGTGCTCGAGTCGATGCGAAACTTCGACGTCCGGGTGTGCCGTCCGTGCCGCTGCAATTGCGTCCAGTGCAAAATCGATGGCTTGATCACCGTTGGTATGAATCGCAACCTGCCGGCCGGCAGCGTGATGTTCCGCGACGAGCACCCCGAGTGCACCTGCCGGGATTGCCATTCCGCCGCAGTGGCATCCGCCCAGATCGTGGTACGGCTCGGTCAGCGCAGCGGTGTGCAACTGAATCGACCCGTCCGAAATGAGTTTGACGCCGCCCACACGAACTCGATCTGTCGAATCGGCGAGTTCGCCCAATTGATCGTGCACCCCGTGGCCGAGATAGAGGCGCGCACGCAACCTCAAGTCACCGTCGGCATCGAGTTGCCGGTACGCCTCGTACATCTCGGCTGTGACGTACATGTCGTGAAAACTTGTCACGCCCACCGAAGCCATGACTTCCTGCGCCCGCAGCATCGCGATCTTGGACGCATCCGGCTTCATATCCGGAACAAGTCCGTGTACCAGAGACATTGCCGGAACCTCGCACAGTTCACCGGTGGGTACACCGGCGCTGTCCCGAACGATGACACCACCCTCCGGATCGACCGTGGTGGCATCGATCCCGGCCTTCTCCAGTGCGACCGAGTTGACATAGATCCCGTGAGCAGACAAGTGCCGCACCAGAATCGGATGCTCGGTGGATGCCTTGTCCAGATCAGCTGCGGTCAGACCTCGATCCTCCGCCACGAGGCTGTCGTCGAAGCCCCACGCTTCTATGGGCTCGCCAACTGGTGTGATCGCGGCCCGCGCGGCCAACGCCGTGATCAACTGCTCGATGGTCGGGCACGCACTCGTCGTTGCGTCGACCCCACTGAGCATCAAACCCCACATCATCGGATGAAGGTGCGTCTCGATGAACCCCGGAACAACAACTGCTCCGGCAAGATCGACAACGGAGGTTTCGGAATCGGTCAGCGCCGAGATCTCGGCATCAGTTCCGAGGGCGACAAATCTGCCGTCCTTGACTGCCACAGCGGTCGCGTTATCGCCGACCGCACCGTCCATGGTCCTGATCTCGCCGTTGATGTAGATGTGGTCAGCCACCGGTGTCATACGCTTGTCTCCATTCGTTTTCCGACTACAGTCGTCGAGGACTTCTTCGCAGGTATCCGCGTCGCCACAACCACTCCGGCCAAAATCATTCCGGCACCTGCAAGTTGGACGAGAGTTGGGGTCTGCGCAAGCATCACCGCGCCGAACAGCAGTGCCGACGCCGATTGCAACACCAGGCTGGCGGCGACTGCACTGGCAGGCAGACGCTGACTGGCGCTGGCCACCAGAAGCCACCCGATCACCTGAGATACCAACGCGAGCAGCACAAGCCAGCCTTGAGCTACGAGCGAAGGGGTCAGATCCAAAGTTCCACTCACGAGGCCGTATACACCTGCAGTGAGGGCAGTGGCTCCCGTCGAGACGAACATCGGCAGAGCCGTTCTACCCGCCGCCCGAGTAGCCAGACCCATCAGGAAGATGTAGACCGCGTAGGCGCCTGCGGCGATCACGGCAAACGACACTCCGACAGCAGGATTCGACCCCGTGAGCGTTGTGCTCGTCCCGGCTACCAGAGCAACTCCGACGAAGAGCAACGGAAGGCTGGCGACCAGTTCCCGGCCGATCCGTTGGCGCAGAACAACGTAGCCGAGGATTGCGACGAACAGCACTTGCAAATTCAGGATCACAGTCGAAAGACCTGCCCCGATCGAATGAATCGACTCGTGCCAGAGCACCAGATCGATTCCGAGGAACGCGCCGGCAAGCAAAGACTTCACGATCCAGGGCGCCGAGACCGAAGGCCGGGGTGACCGACGACGCTGAACGAGCACGAGCATGCCGAGAGGGATGAGCGCATAGAGACACCGAAAGAATGCACCCGTCGACGGAGACACTCCTGAGAGTTCGTAGAGCACCGAGGTCAACCCGAGGATGCATGCACCGGTGACGACTACGCGCAGGTCACGACGGCGTAGTTGATCGCCGGACAGCTCGCGTGGCGATACTTCATCACTCATGGTGATAATGTATCACCGACGCGAAGCCTGTCATACAGGGAAGATGCGTGCATGAGAACTCCGGTTACCCGTGAACGCGTGATCGCTGCCGCAGCCGATCTGGTCGACAGCAAAGGCGCCGACGCTCTGGTACTGAGTCAACTCGCCGAGACCCTCGACGTCCGGCAGTCAGCGCTGTACAAACACGTCGACGGGGTCGACGACGTCCACCATCAACTCAGCCTCCTCGCACGCAGCCTTCTCGCCGAACAACTGCGTGCCGCCGCGGTCGGTCTCTCGCGCGACGACGCCGTCATGGCGCTCGCGGACGCATGGCGTGCGTTCGTCCGAGTACACCCCGGGCTCTACGCCATCACCGACCGCTACCCCACTGCACCACATCCCGATCTGGTCTCCGCCGTCGGCGAGGTGGTCGACGTCATCAACAAGGTGATCGCGGGATACGGTCTGAGCCCGGATGATTCGGAGCAGGCGGCGTGGTCTCTTCGCAGTGCGCTGCACGGCTTCTGCATCCTCGAATCGGTAGAGGGACAACCGGCCGGCACCGACCCGGATCGGGTGTATCGACGACTGGTCGAACTTCTCTGCGCCGGTATTGCTCGTATGTAGATACCGGCTCCTGTTATCGTCGGATGAAACAACACAGACCAAAAAGGATCAGACATGGTTGGTGAACTCGACATCTCCGGATAAAACCGGGCATGACGGCCACCGGCAGACGCCTCGGAGCGCTGCCGTCGTGGCCATGTTGTCGTTCACTTACCCGACTCTTCGCGGAGCAGCGTTGCCGCGCCCGCACAACACCTGAGGTCTATTCATGTCCGATACCTACATCGTTTGCTCGAATCTGTCTTTTGCCTGGCCGGACGACACTCCGGTCTTCGACGAATTGTCATTCACCGTGCCCGGCGGCCGAACCGGGCTGGTGGCCCAGAACGGCGTCGGGAAAAGCACTCTGCTCAGATTGATCGCCGGCCAGTTGCGGCCGCGCGCCGGCAGTGTGTCCGTCGACGGCGTTCTCGGATACCTTCCGCAGGACCTGCCACTGACGGGCGATCTGACCATTGCCGAGGTCTTGGGCATCGCCCCGACGCTCGCTGCGTTGGACGCAGTCGAATCCGGGGACACACGAGAAGAACACTTCACGACAATCGGCTCCGACTGGGATATCGAGGAACGAACGCGAGCCCAACTCGGTCGACTCGGTTTGGCCGACATGACGTTCGATCGTCGCCTCGACACTCTGAGCGGCGGGCAGGTCGTCTCGCTCGGACTGGCGGCGCAACTCCTGCGACGCCCCGATGTCCTTCTCCTCGACGAACCCACCAACAACCTCGACCTGGACGCGCGCCGCAGGCTTTACGACGTTCTCGACGACTGGAGTGGTTGTCTGTTGGTGGTCAGTCACGATCGAGGACTACTCGACCGCATGGACTGCATCGCCGAACTTCACAGCGGCGAGATCAGCTTCTACGGTGGCAATTTCACCGACTACGAAGCCGCGGCACGCTCGGCTCGCGAAGTGGTGGAGAAGAACATCCGCAACGCCGAGCAAGAGGTCAAGCGCGAGAAGCGCGAACTGCAGCAGGCCCGAGAACGTGCTTCGCGACGCGCAAGTAACGCTGCCCGCAATCTCGGGAACGCGGGCTTGCCCAAGATCTTTGCGGGGACCATGAAGCGCAATGCTCAGGAGTCGGCCGGCAAGGCGAACGAGACACACCTCGCCCGGGTCGACGCGGCAAAGGACCGACTCGACAGAGCGGGCCGCGCTCTTCGAGACGACCAGACGATTTCGCTCGAACTGCCAGGCACTCACGTACCCGCCGGACGCATGGTGTTCCTTGGTGAGCGAATGCAATTCGCGTTCGGCGATCGTGAGATCTTCGCCGACCCCGGCATTGACCTGGCCATTCGAGGACCGGAGCGTATCGCGTTGACCGGGCCGAACGGCGTCGGAAAGTCGACGCTACTTCGCATCGTCAACGGGGATGTTGCGCCGACTTCCGGTGAGGTCAAACGAGCCGACGGTCGGGTGGCATATCTGTCGCAGAGGCTCGACCTACTCGACCCCGCACGCACCGTCGCCGAGAACTTTGCATTGTCGGCTCCAGGCCTACCGGCCCCGGAACGCATGAACATCCTGGCGCGCTTTCTCTTTCGGGGTGCGGGTGCTCACCTACCCGTCGCTGCGCTCTCGGGCGGTGAACGATTGCGGGCTACGTTGGCGTGCGTTCTCTTCGCCGATCCGGCTCCGCAACTTCTGCTTCTCGACGAGCCGACCAACAACCTCGACTTGGTGAGCGTCGCGCAACTCGAAAGCGCTCTGAACGCGTACCAGGGGGCGTTCGTGGTGGTCAGCCACGACGAGAGATTCCTGGCCGAAGTGAAGGTCGAACGCTGGCTGAGGCTCTCGGACGGCCGTTTGACCGAGGTCGCCGCACCGGAGGCAGCGGGCTGATCCGAGTAGTGAACAGACGAAGGGCCTTCACACACGATGTGTGTGAAGGCCTTTCGTCTGCGCGGCCGGTCAGGGAGTTCTGGTAAAGACCGGGTCGTCGAACGATCGCCGTTGTGTCACCCAGTCCGTGGGCAAGACGTTCTCGATCACGTCTTCGCGAGATTCGTCGAACACGACGATCCGATCGGCGATTCGCCACTCACCACGGCGCCTTTCGAACCTGTCGACGTAACGGCACTTGATCGTGGCAAGCGTCTGCACCGAATCCGTACCGGAACGCTCCTGACGGAGGAAACACAAGCAGTACGACTCGCACTGAGCGACATCGCCGTTGACGTCGATCAGTACGTTGGAGATGCAGTGAATCGACGAGTCGATCGTCTTGTGCCTGAGCTTCATGTCTTCGATGAGCCCGTCGACAGTTCCGATGTAACCACCGTGGTTGTCTATCGCGTCGTCGAAGTAGCAGAAGGCTACGCTGTCGAAATCTTTCCGATCGACGGCCCGAGCGTAGCGATACAGAACTTCGGTGATTTCTTGCTTGTCAGCGAGGGACACAGCCCGTCTCCTGTTCTCCCGAGGTGATCAATCAACCTGCAGTTCAACGCCCTTGGTCTCCTTGATGAAGAAGACCGTGACGAGGGTGATCACGGCACAGAACACGAAGTATCCGGCCGGGGCGAGAGAGTTACCGGTCAAGCTGATGAGATAGGTGGCGATGAAGGGCGCGGTGCCACCGAGGAACATGTTGGTGACGTTGTTACCCAAGGCCAGACCGCTGTACCGCACAGATGCTTTCAGCATTTCGACATAGGTCACGTACGAAGCACCGTTGACAACGGAAACGCAGATGAAGAGCACCGACTGACCGACAACCGCCTGCCAGATACCAGAACCGGCCATCATCATGAACATCGGGATTCCGAGAACCACTGCGGCGGCACTACCGGCGAACAGCACCGGCCGACGCCCGTACTTGTCTGCCATGTATCCCGAGATCGGCAACGTGATGACGCCGAGAACCAGTGCAAGAGAAGTGGAAAGGAAGGCGACGCGCGACGAGTGACCGCCGGTGGTCTGCAGGTACGTCGCGGCATACACCGAGGCGATGTAGTAACCGCCGGTGATGAGTGCGCCCAGCAGGATGATCTTGACGACGCTGCCGCCGGAGGTACTGAGCAGCTCACGGATGGGAAGCTTCTTGGTCTCACCCTTGTCCTGCAGTTCCTCGAACTGAGGAGTGTCTTCCATCTGGCTACGGATCCAGATACCGATGCCACCGATCAGCAGGCTGAGCAGGAACGGGATACGCCAAGCCCATTCGAGGATCTGCTCTTGCGAGAATACCGACGTCAGGCCGAGGGCCATGAGCGAAGCAGCCAGCGAACCCAGGTAGGTGCCGGTATTGACCATCGAGGTCTGCGTCGCACGCCACCGCTTGGGAGCGGACTCGGAGACAAACGCGTTGGCGCCGCCGAGTTCACCGCCGGCCGCGAAGCCCTGCAGGCAACGAGCCAGAACGAGGATGGACGTGGCCCACACTCCCAACGTGGCGTAGGTCGGCAGCAGGCCCATTCCGGCTGTCGCCAGAACCATCAGAAGGATGGTCCAGGAGAGAGCATTCTTGCGGCCGTACTTGTCGCCGATGTGGCCGAAGAAGATTCCGCCGGGCACGCGTAGAAAGAAGGCCACGGCAAATGCTGCAAAGGTACCGAGCAGTGCTGCGTTCGGGTCGTGGGAAACGAAGAACAGCGCGGCGATTGTCGTGGCCATGTATCCGTAGATACCGAAGTCGTAGTACTCGACGACGGTACCGACGATGGCCGCGCGAATTACCTTCGTCGTCGACTGTCGTTCGGTTGCCACGTTCCTGCCCTCGGTGGATTCGGCTCTCGCCATGGTCTCATTCTCTGACATGTTGTTCCCTGCCTGGATTGGATACTGACTGGATTCGGTGCCGCGCAGACGTCGGACGTCAGGAGTGCGCGATGGAATGGACCGGTGCGCTCTCAGCGCTGGTCCTGGTGTAATTCGCCGCATTACGTCCCGCTACGCGGCCCATGGTCAAAGCGTTGGCAACTGCATTGCCGCCGCCCACGTATCTCAGTCCGAGGATTCCGGCGCCGGCCTCACCGGCCGCGTACAGACCCTCGATAGGTACTCCGGTGCTGCCGAGCACGGCCGCATCGGTGTTGATTTCCATTCCCGCATGCGTGCATACGAGCTCTGCCGGAAGGATTTTCGCGGCATAGAACGGAGCTGTCGCAATAGGATCCGGGTTGCCGACGGCACCCTTGTTTCGCAGCGTGCGATGACGGAGGAAGTCGTCGTCGTGACCGCTGGGCAGTTGGTCGTTCCATCGACGCAGGGTTTGCGTCAACGTCGCAACCGGAACACCCGTAGCCACTGCGAGGTCTTCGATCGTATCCGCGCGAATCGTGCCACCGGCGGCAACTTCTTCCTCGATGCGTTCGGGATTCCAATCCGCATATCCCGGAGCCAGATTCACGCGAGCGTTCTCGTCGAAGATCATCCAACCGTATCCACCCTGATGGTCGATGATGCCGGTCGAGACGGCGTACGAGCTGTCCTCGTCCATGAATCGACGGCCGTCCTGGTTGACGTAGATCCGCGACTTCGGCGGAAAACCGGCCTGCCAGTGATGGAATCGCTGGAAGTAGACCGTGGGCAGCATCAGACCCCAGCCGTCGCCCGCCACGGAAGCACCGAGGTTTTCGGCAAAACGAAGATGGTCTCCGCGACTCCCCTCGGCTGCGACGACGAACAAGGCGTCTCCGGCCTTGTTCGCGTCCGGGAAGTGGCGCGCCACCAAGCCCGGATCTTGCGCGAATCCACCGGAAGCAACAACGACGGCGCCCGCATGTACCTCGATGTCGTCGGCGACAACACCGACAACCCGACCGTCTTCCTCGATCAGCTTCTGCACCCGTGTTCCGAAGATGACCTCGATCCCGTGCTTACGACGAGCCTTGTCCAGCACCTGAATCAGTCCGTATCCCTGATCCTTGGGCACATGGCCGCGCCAGACGTCCTCGACGCCGGCCTGGGCGAGTCCCGGTTGGTGAGCGTTACCCGAGATTGCCGCCGGAATTTCGACGCCAAGTCCGATGAGCCATTCCAGTGTCGGACCGGCGTTTTCGCAGAACGCACGAATCAATCCGGGTGAGAGCATCCACTGGTTGAGGTCCATGTAGTGCTGGAAGAACTTCTCTGCCGAGTCGTCGACTCCGAGGCCTGCCTGCACGCTTGTTCCGGCGGCCGTGAAGATTCCGGCCGAAAGCGCAGTGGATCCACCGAGTTCGGTTTCGGACTCGAACAGCAGAACGGATGCGCCTTCTTCAGCTGCCGACACCGCAGCGGCGAGACCGGCTCCGCCGCCACCGATGACAACGACGTCCCAGTGCTCGGTCATGAAAGTTCTCCAGTCTCCGCGATGATGCGGTGGTAAAGACCGTTCGACACCAACCCGCCGTCGACGGTGAGCTCCGTACCGGTGGTGTAGGTCGAACTGTTCGAGAGCAGGAACAGCACTGCTTCGGTGATCTCGTCGAGAGTTCCCATGCGTCCGAAGGGAACCGACTTCAGTGACGCGGCGACGAAGTCGTTTGCGCCGCCGAGCAGCGCCGTACCGACCAGTCCCGGGTGCACAGAGTTGACGCGAATCCCCCACTGCGCGAAGTTGCCCGCGGCCGACTTCGACAGACCGGTCAAACCCCACTTACTCGACGAGTAAGCCGGAGAGAAGTATCCGATCTGACCGGCGATGGACGAGATGTTGACGATCGATCCGCCACCACTCTCGCGCATCAGCGGCGCCACCGCCTTCATACCGTAGAACGGACCGAAGAGGTTGATCTTCATGGTCAGTTCCCAGATGTCGTTCGGGGTGTCCATAAATTCGAGCCGACGCGAGATGCCGGCGTTGTTAACCAGTCCCCCGAGTTCCCCACGGGTGGTGCGAATTTCGTCGACAACCCGGTCCCAGGCCTCGGCATCGGTGACGTCTAGAAGATGAGCGGACGCCGATCCGCCGGCGGAGACAATGTCGTCGACCACGCCGGATGAATCCGAAACATCGGCAATGCAGACATGCGAACCGCGCGCGGCGAGAGTGCGCGCGTGATGCGCTCCCATCCCGGCAGCACCGCCGGTAACGAGAACGACGCCGGGATATTTCGTGGACTCAGACATGCCGCGAACCACCGTCCACCGCAATGCTGTGCCCGGTGACGTAGCGCGCGCTGTCCGAGAGCAGGAACAGCAGCGGGCCGAAGACCTCTTCGGGCGAGCCCAGACGATGCAGCGGCACCGCGTCGAGTGCGTTCGCGAGCGCGATCGGATCTTCTTGAACCCACTTCGTCATCGCCGTGTCGATGTAGCCGGGCGCAATGGAGTTGACCCGAATACCCTTGTCCCCAAACTCCACTGCGAGAGACTCCGTGAGGTGCGCGACGGCAGCTTTCGACGTGCAGTAAGCGCCTCTCCCCTTCCGCACACGCAGCGCAGATACCGAGGACATGTTGACGATGGCGCCGCCGGGACCGAGGTGGCGTGCCGCTGCCTGAGCACCGTAGAGCACTCCTTCGACATTGACACTCAGCGTTGCGCCGATCTGCTCCGGGGTGATCTCCTCGGCCAGCGCGAACGGGAAGATACCCGCATTGTTGATCCAGAAATCGACCCGGCCGAACTCCTTCAACGCCAACTGCGCAAGCAGTTCGTGCTCGTCCGGCTTGGTGACGTCGACCCGAGCTCCGACGACGCGACCCGGCTTGTCCGCCAGTGCATTCGATTCCAGGTCCGTATTGATTCGTGCGGCCGTGGCGAGCATCTGCTCTTCGTTGATGTCGGCACCGACGACATGTACGCCGCGTGTTGCCAGCCCTTCGGCGAAGGTCGCACCCATACCCTGAGCCGCGCCGGTCACCACTGCGACCTTGCCTGCCAACTCCGGGTACACCGCCGACATCTGCGTCACAACGGTGCGGCCCGGGTTCGTCTGGTCAGAGCTTTCGGTCATGATGTACTTCTCCTACTGAATATTGTTGTGCAAGAAACTTTTCGGTACTTCAGCCTTGTTCGGACACTCGAGGTGCGTCGTCTCGGGAGACGGTGCGGCGGGCGATCTTCCATTCCTCACCGACCCGAACCACGCGGTCATCGACAGTCGTCATCCGCACCAGTCGCGATTCGCCGCCGCGAGCGGTGGCAACTATCTGCAGGTACCCGCGCACTGCGAGAGCACTCTCGTCCACCGCCTCGACTACGAGATTGGTCAGAACGTGCCGATGCACCTCGTCGACGGCTTCCGCAGCAGCGTAAAAGCGAGCAGCAAACGCTGCAAGGTCGCCGAAACCGACCACGGGTTCCGGATAACTGGGTGAATGAAATTCACCGTTGGCCGTGAATGTCTGCGCCCAATCCTGCTGGCGCCCAGAGTCTATGCAATGACTCTGGTGGCCGTACAGCTGTTGGATTGCGACAACATCCTCCGTTGCCACGACGCGATAGTTGCTCATGAAGGTTCTCTCCGAACACGCTGCGCTGCATCCACCCGAAGGTTGTGCAGCTCCGTAAAGTGTGCGATAATCGCACACACTGTGCGATATGTTCAAAGCGTAGGTGGCATACCTCACAAACGTCAAGAAAGGGATTTGATGTCAGAGCTGAGCGAGGAACACCGACCGCGCAAAAGCGCAGTTCAAGTGGACTCGAGCATGTCGAAAACGCTGCACCACGGACTCGAGATCTTGGAACTCCTGACGTCCTATCCGCACGGTTTGTCAGTCACGGACATTGCCGACGGAGTGGGAGTCCACCGGACTGTCGCACATCGGTTGATCCGCACGCTCGAGGCTCATCACCTGTGCCGCAAAGACTCCTTCAAGCGCGTCACTCTCGGCGCCGGACTGGTCACCCTCGCCGAACCGGTGGAACAGGATTTACGAACCCTGGCCCGCCCGATACTTCAAGAACTTGCCGAGGCCACCGAGGCGACAGCACACCTGGTGGTCCGCGAGAGCGACACCGAAGTGCGCGCACTGATGGTGGTCGAACCGCGCAGCGCCAAGGTTCACGTCGCGTTTCATCCAGGGCAGGTTGATCCGATCGACCGCGGCTCCGCCGGGCTTTCCATTCTTGCCTCACTCCCACCGGTGAGCGGGGAACGAGAGGAAGTGACGGCGGCCCGCGCACGGGGTTACGCAGTGACCGTCGGGGAGGTCATCCCGTCCGTCCTGGGAATCTCGGCAGTCATCCCCGGCAGACGCCGCGACGCCATCTCCAGCCTCGGAATCTCCGTGTTCGACTCCGAGGATCAAGCAGCCCTGGGCGCCGAGGTCATGGCAGCGGCAAAAACCCTCGGCAGCATGTTGCGCTGATCCAGACAACAGGCTGATCCGAACACCAGTCGAGCCCCGGGAATACCCGGGGCTCGACTTTGTTGACTCCGAATGAGATAGTTGAACAATCAACTACCTGACATCAGCTTCACGGATACAAGGAGTACGACATGCCTGCTGTGACAGTCGAGAACATCTTGGCCCTGCCCCGCCTCGACGAGCCGGCAGAGGCAGCAGTCGACCGCCCCGTCAAGAGCATCACCACCGCGCCGGTCGGATACGAAGGTGAAGGCTTTCCCGTCCACCGCGCGTTCGCCGGCATCGACCTCTCCGCCCTCGACCCGTTCATCCACATGGACCAGATGGGCGAAGTCAACTACGCACCCGGAGAGCCCAAGGGCACTCCGTGGCACCCGCACCGCGGCTTCGAAACCGTCACCTACATGATCGACGGCATCATGGAGCACCAGGACTCCAACGGTGGCGGCGGTGTAATCGGCGGCGGCGACACCCAGTGGATGACCGCGGGTGGCGGCATCCTTCACATCGAAACTCCGCCGGAGCACCTCGTCCTCAGCGGCGGCCTGTTCCACGGCGTCCAACTGTGGGTCAACCTGCCTCGCGACAACAAGATGGCATCTCCGCGGTACCAGGACATCACGGGCAACAAGGTGGCCCTGCTTTCCTCGCCGGACGGCGGAGCCTTGGTGCGCGTCATCGCCGGAGACATCGCCGGCCACGCCGGACCCGGATCGACGTACACACCCATCGCGCTCTCCCACACCACTATTGCCCCGGGTGCGAGCCTGACTCTGCCCTGGAACCCCGAGTTCAACGCCATCGTCTACGTGCTCGCCGGCGAAGGAACGGTCGGAGCCGAGCGTCGACCCATTCGAGTAGGGCAGACGGCTGTCTTCGGACGCGGTGACTCCATCACCGTCGCCGCTTCCGATCGCCAGGATTCGCGGACCGAATCCCTCGAGGTATTCATCCTCGGTGGCAAACCGATTCGTGAGCCCATCGCGATGGCCGGGCCGTTCGTCATGAACACCAAGTCCGAGGTCATGCAGGCCTTCGAGGACTTCCAGGCCGGACGCCTCGGATCCATCCCGGCAGCACACGAAAAGCTGAGCTGACATGTCGTCGGTGGTCGTCCAACGAGCAGCCGAACGTGCGCACCTCAACTACGGCTGGCTCACCGCGCGTCACAGTTTCCCCTTCGCCGGAAACTTCGATCACGCCGCGTACGCGCACGGACTTCTGTTGGTGAACAACGACGACATCATCGAAGCCGGCTCCGGTTTCGACACTCATCAGCACCGCGATACCGAGATCGTGACGTGGGTGCTCAGCGGATCTCTGGTTCACCAGGATTCCGCTGGGCACTCCGGCGTCATCCATCGCGGACTCGCGCAGAGAATGAGCGCCGGTACCGGAATCCTGCACTCCGAGCGCAACGATCGCTTCCGGGCCGACGGCTCACGCGTCACCGAACCCGTTCACGTCGTTCAGATGTGGATACCGCCGGACGAATCCGGAGTGACCCCGAGCTATCAGGAACTCGACATCAACTCCGAACTCGACGGCGGTGGCCTGATCACCCTGGCATCGGGGATGCCTGCGCATCGCGGTCACAGCGCCATCGGCCTGCACAACAAACATGCGGCACTACATGTTGCTCGCCTCGAGACCGGCGGGTCGGTATCTCTTCCGGATGCGCCGTACGTGCACGGGTTCATCGCCAGCGGCACTGTCGACGTCGAGGGAGTCGGATTGCTGGGACCAGGAGATTCGTTGCGACTCAAGGACACTGGCGGTCAACGAGTCGAGGGAATCGACGATGCGGAGATACTCGTGTGGGAGATGCACGCGTCGACGAACTGACGACACCACCGAGTACGCCCAATGTTCGGACTACACAGCAGGTTCGTCGTAGGGTGGATGCCGGTAGTGGTGGATCCGGTAGTGATGGATCCCGGTGGCACAGAAGGAGGAGCCATGGCATCTGGTCGAGCACAGGCCCCACGGACGACACCGCACATCGATGTGCACCGCTCCGGTGATCGCTTGAAATCCCGCGTCTCCTGGCTGGATTCGAAACATTCGTTCTCGTTCGGACAGCATTACGATCCGGACAACACTCATCACGGATTGCTGCTCGTCAACAACGACGACACCGTACTGGCGGGAACCGGTTTCGATACCCATCCGCACAAGGACATGGAAATCGTGACCTGGGTGCTTCGCGGTTCGCTCGTGCACCAGGATTCCATCGGCCACACCGGCGTCATCTATCCAGGCCTCGCCCAGCGCATGAGCGCCGGCACCGGAATCATGCACAGTGAGAAGAACGATTCGTGGCGTATTGGCGGCGAACAGCATTCCGACCCCGTGCATTTCATCCAGATGTGGGTGGTACCCGACGAAGGTGGACTGACTCCCGGCTACGAACAACTCGAGATCGACGACGAACTGCTGCGCGGCGGTCTGATCCCGGTGGCCTCCGGAATGGAGCGCTACAAGGATCATTCGGCGATTCGCATCAACAACAAGAACGCCGCCATGCACGTCGCGCGGATTCTGCCCGGCACCTCCGTGAATCTTCCCAGCGCACCGTTCCTGCACGTCTTCGTTGCGCAGGGCACTGCCGAGATGGAGGGCGTCGGCACACTGTACGAGGGTGATGCCGTCCGGTTGAGCGATTCGGGTGGGCAGCAACTGACCTCCGACGCCGGGGCGGAAGTCCTCGTCTGGGAGATGCATTCACGTATCGGTGGTTGAGACCCGGTCTCGGCAGGACTGGGTGCGCTGGAGATACTCGACGGATGAGCATCGACAACTCCGCCGCACCCGTCACGCAACTTGACCCCCTCAACACCTTGATGGGTGTGCGCGCCGTATCGGTCGTGCCGGGCGACTTGGCCTTCGCGCAGGCAGTCGGCCCGCGCTTCCACGATCACCGTGGCAAGACGGTGCTCGGTTCCATCGGCGTCATGATCGACGGTGCCATGGGCGGCGCGGTGTACTCGGGGCTGACCTCGGGCCATCAATCCGTGCTCGCGCAGGTCACGGTCAGCGCGGGCGCCGACATTCCCGCTCTCGCAGACGTCGGCGCCACCGGCACGCTCGTGCATCTCGACGACGGCGTCGGGCTCGCGTCCGGTCAACTTCGCGACGAGAACGGCACCCTCCTGGCCGTGATGGCCGGCCGCGCAATGGTGGTCTCGCGTCCACCCGTCGTCGGAATCGACGACTACGTGGACGGTGCGCCGCTACCGGTCCCGACGCCGGAGAAAACGAGCAACCTGAGTGGGTTGTCGGGGTCCGACGTCGTCGAAGGTATCCGAGGCGGCAAACTCGAACGCGGACCGCTCGCCGGGCTACTCGATCTTGCTGTCGTCGACGTGACGCCAGGTTCCGTCGTCGGGGAGTTCGCACCCGTCGCCTGGATGGCCAACCCGCTGGGCGCCGTGCAGGGTGGTGTCCTCATCTCGGCAGTCGACGCCATTACGGGACTGGCAGCACAGACCCTGACCAGCTCCGATCAGGACTATCGCGTCCTCGACCACAAGATCGACTTCCTGCGCTCACCCGACATCGGCGGGCCGGTCTTACGCGCCGAGGCCTCCGTGATTCGTGCCGGGCGCAGGCTCGCGCTGATCGAAACGCGCATCGTCGACGCCGGCGGACAGGTCTACGTACGGGCCACCTCGAGCATCCAGATGCTCTCCCAGCAAGTTCACAGCGGATAACCAGTTCCGCACCAGGTCGCCCGTCCACCATTGAGACAACAGCCCACACAATGGAGGTACAGCGGCGTGAACAGAGACATCGAAGCGAGCAGGCTACGCGTGAGCCGTCGACGGGCCCTCGCTCTCGGCGGAACCATCAGTCTCGGCGGGCTCATCGCAGCCTGTTCCGGTAACAGTGGCACCGCCACGACGAGTTCGGCCGCGGCTGCATCGACGACAACCACTTCCGGCGCTTCCGCAGCGGCCACGTCCGGCGATGCCGTCACCGCACTTCTGGCCAAAGCACCGCAGTGCGTCATGAGCAAGGAAGAGACACAGGGCCCCTATTGGTTCGACGTCGACTCCATTCGCGGCGACATCCGCGAAGACCGTCCGGGCACCACACTGCAGGTGGCAATGCGCGTGCAGGACAACAGCCAGTGCAACGTCGACGGCAGCATCGGCGCGGTCTCCAACGCCGTCGTCGAGATCTGGCACTGCGACGCCGGCGGCGTGTACTCCGGCTTCGAATCCGGTTCGCTGAGCGCCAACGGCGGCGGCGGTGGCGGAACTCCCCCGGCCGGCGGGATGGGTGAACCTCCGTCAGGTGCACCCGGAGGTGGAATGGGCGAACCTCCGTCAGGCGCACCCGGAGGAATGGGCGGCGGCATGGGCGGTTCCGGAGAGACCTCCGACGGTTCGTACAGCGTCGGCGACACCGAAGCCACCACCACCGACGACGGCACCTACCTGCGCGGCGCCCAGACCACCGATGCAAACGGCATCGCGCAGTTCACCACGATCTTTCCCGGCTGGTACATGGGCCGCACCACCCACATTCACGTCAAGGTGCACATCGACAAGAAGACGGTCCTCACGTCGCAGACCTTCTTCGACGAGACCCTTCTCGACGAGGTGTACTCGCAGTCCCCGTACAGCGAGCACACCGGTCGTGAGAACAACACGAACAACGCCAGTGACGGTATCTACGACGACACCGGCCTCATGACCGTCGAGAAGCAGTCGGACGGTTCCTACCTCGCCGTCATCAACCTGGGTATCGACGCCTGAGGTAGGAGCCAGGTCAGCCGCCGACGTATGCCGCGAGATGCTTTCCGGTGAGGGTGGAGCCGTCGGCGACGAGCTCCTCGGGAGTGCCTTCGAAGACGATCCGACCGCCGTCGTGACCGGCTCCAGGGCCGAGGTCGATGATCCAGTCGGCGTGCGCCATCACGGCCTGGTGGTGCTCGATGACGATGACGGACTTACCGGAATCGACGAGTCGATCGAGCAGGCCGAGCAACTGCTCGACGTCGGCCAGGTGCAGTCCGGTGGTCGGCTCGTCGAGGACGTACACGCCACCCTTCTCGCCGAGGTGCGTCGCCAGCTTGATGCGCTGACGCTCACCGCCCGACAGCGTCGTCAACGGCTGGCCGATCGTGAGGTACCCGAGCCCCACGTCGACCAGTCGGACGAGGATCTTGTGCGCAGCGAGCGTCTTCGCCTCACCGTCGCCGAAGAACTCCTCGGCCTCGGCCACCGACATCGTGAGAACCTCGTTGATGTCCTTGCCACCGAATTTGTATTCGAGAACTTCCGCCTGGAAGCGCTTGCCTTCGCACTCCTCGCAGAGAGTGGCAACGCCGGCCATCATCGCCAGGTCGCTGTAGATGACGCCGTTGCCGTTGCACGTCGGGCAGGCACCTTCGGAGTTGGCACTGAAGAGCGCCGGCTTCACGCCGTTGGCCTTCGCGAATGCCTTGCGGATCGGATCGAGCAGCCCGGTGTACGTTGCCGGGTTGCTCCGACGCGAGCCGCGGATCGCACTCTGATCGACCGACACCACGTCTTCGCGTTTCGCGAGCGAGCCGTGGATCAGCGAACTCTTACCCGATCCGGCCACACCAGTCACCACGACCAGTACGCCGAGCGGTACGTCGACGTCTACATCTTGGAGGTTGTGTGAGTTCGCTCCACGAATCTCGATTGCTCCGGTGGACTCCCGCACGGTCTCCTTGAGGGCGGCCCGGTCGTCGAAGTGACGCCCGGTGACCGTATCGCTGGCACGAAGGCCCTCGACTGTGCCCTCGAAGCAGACGTTTCCGCCGGCGCTACCCGCGCCTGGCCCGAGGTCGACGATGTGATCGGCGATCACGATCGTCTCCGGCTTGTGCTCGACAACGAGCACGGTGTTGCCCTTGTCCCGCAGGCGCAGCAGAAGATCGTTCATCCTCGCGATGTCGTGCGGATGCAGGCCGGTAGTGGGCTCGTCGAATACATACGTGATGTCGGTGAGCGAGGAACCCAGGTGACGAATCATCTTGGTGCGCTGAGCTTCACCACCGGACAGCGTTCCCGACGGACGGTCGAGGCTGAGGTAGCCGAGTCCGATCTCCACGAAGGAGTCGAGCGTTTCGCCGAGCGTCGTGAGCAAAGGCGCGACCGATGGTTCCTTCAGACCGCTGACCCATTCCGCGAGATCGCTGATCTGCATCGAGCAGGCGTCGGCGATGTTGACGCCCTTGATCTTCGACGACCGCGCGCCCTCGCTCAGCCGCGTCCCGTCACATTCGGGGCAGGTGGTGAACGTGATCGCCCGCTCGACGAATGCCCGGATGTGGGGCTGCATCGCGTCGACGTCCTTGGCGAGGAACGACTTCTGAATCTGCGGAATCAGACCCGTGTACGTCAGGTTGATGCCTTCGACCTTGATCTTGGTCGGCTCTTTGTAGAGCAGATCGTTCAGTTCCTTCTTGGTGTACTTCTTGATCGGCTTGTCGGGATCGAAGAAACCGCAGCCGCGGTAGATCCGGCCGTACCAACCCTCCATGCTGTAGCCGGGGACCGTGATCGCACTCTCGTTGAGCGACTTGGTGTCGTCGTACAACGCGGTCAGATCGAAATCGTTGACCGCCCCTCGTCCCTCACATCGCGGACACATGCCGCCGGTGATCTTGAAGCTACGACGCTCTTTCGTCTGACGTCCGCCGCGTTCCATCGTGACCGCGCCTGCTCCGGAGATCGAGGCCACGTTGAACGAAAACGCCTGAGGCGAACCGATGTGAGGCTTTCCGAGACGGCTGAACAAGATGCGGAGCATCGCGTTGGCGTCGGTGGCGGTTCCGACTGTCGAGCGCGGGTCGACGCCCATCCGCTGTTGATCGACGATGATCGCGGTGGTCAGGCCGTCGAGAACATCGACGTCCGGCCGCGCGAGCGTCGGCATGAATCCTTGAACGAAAGCGCTGTAGGTCTCGTTGATCATCCGCTGCGATTCCGCGGCGATCGTACTGAACACCAGCGAGCTCTTTCCCGAACCGGAGACGCCGGTGAATACCGTCAGCCTCCGCTTCGGGATCTCGACGCTGATGTCTTCGAGATTGTTCACCCGCGCGCCTTGCACGCGGATCAAATCGTGGCTGTCTGCAGTGTGCAGGGCAGTCATCGTGTCTCCATCTGTCAGTCGATCGCCGACGGTCTCAGCGCAGTTGACGGGCTCAGCGCAGTTGACGGGCTCAGCGCAGTTCTTGAATACGGATCAGGTTTCCCGCTGGGTCGCGGACGGCGCAATCGCGAACGCCGTACGGCTGCTCGGTCGGTTCCTGGACGACGTCGATGTCGCCGGCCTGAAGCCGCTCGAACGTATCGTCCAGATCTTTGGTGGCCAGAAGAAGTCCGCCGTACGTGCCCTTGGCCATCATCTCGATGATGGTGCGGCGCTCGTCGTCGGTGATTCCGGGATCGACGGCCGGCGGATGCAACACGATGGAGGTGCCGGGCTGGCCGGGCGGCCCCACCGTGATCCAACGCATCCCGTCGTAGCCGACGTCGTTGCGCACCTCGAAGCCGAGGGTGTCGCGGTAGAAGTTCAGGGCGGCGTCAGGGTCGTCCTGCGGAAGGAAACTCGAGTGAATGGTGATGTCCATGGCGATCACGTTAATTGCGGTTGTGGGTTCTGCGCTTCTCGATTCCTGATCGGTCTGGTGACTTGTTTGGACACACAGGACGGCATTCCGGCCGTCGACTGTTCGGCCTCGCGCCGATAGACGCTGGGCGGGACCCCTACCAATTCGGTGAACTTACTGCTGAAAGTGCCGAGAGAGCTGCAGCCGACTTCGAAGCAGACGTCCGTGACACTGAGGTCTCCGCGGCGCAGTAACGCCATTGCGCGCTCGATTCGCCTGGTCATCAGGTATGCGTACGGCGGTTCGCCGTACGCCTGACGGAATTGGCGACTGAGATGCCCCGCAGACATGTTCACTCCCCGCGCGAGCGCCTCCACGTCCAGAGGCCGCGCGTACTCCCGGTCGATACGGTCACGCACGCGTCGTAGTCGCGCGAGGTCCTGCAGGTGCGGATCTGCGGCAGGTCTGCTGGTCACGTATTCGATCGTGCCATGCGGTACCGACGTTGCCCAGCACAAGAGATGAACTGGGGTGTGGAGCGATCACGCACACACCGAGCAGTTCGTCATGATCGTGTAAGGATGGAGAAATGACCACGGCTCATCGCTCAGGCATCGACCTCACCCACCTCGACGGCGACACACGGGCGCAGGACGATCTGTTCGTCCACGTCAACGGAAAATGGCTCGCCGAATACGAGATTCCGGCAGACCGCGCAGTCGACGGGGCATTCCGGACGCTCTACGACAAGGCCGAAGAAGACGTACAGACCATCATCACCGAAGCCGCGGAGTCCAACTCTGCCGCCGGTACCGATGCGCAGCGCATCGGCGACCTGTACTCGAGCTTCATGGACGCCGACGCCGTGGAGGCCGCGGGCCTCAGCCCCATCGACGACGAGCTGGACGCCGTCGCCGATGCGCCGGACCGGTCGTCGTTGGCCACCGTGATCGGACGCCACCAGCGCGTCGGCGTCGGCGGTGCCATCTCGCATTACGTCGACACCGATGCCAAGAATTCCGAGCGGTACCTGATCCACTTCAGCCAGTCGGGAATCAGCCTGCCCGACGAGTCGTACTACCGCGAGGACAACTACGCGGAGATCCGCGAGAAGTACGTCGCGCACATCGACAAGATGTTCACCCTCGCCGGCGTCGGCTACGACGCCCAGCGTGTGTTCGAACTCGAGAAGAAGATCGCGGCCGGGCATTGGGACGTCGTCAAGCGTCGTGACGCAGATCTGAGTTACAACCTCGTGGGCTTCGAGGAACTGACCGAGCAGAACCCCGGTTTGGACTGGGCGGCATGGCTGTCCGGTCTCGGCGCCGATTCGGAGAAGTTCGCCGAGATCGTGGTCCGTCAGCCCGATTTCCTGCACACCTTCACCGCACTCTGGGCGTCGGAGTCACTCGACGACTGGAAGGCATGGGCGGCGTGGAAGGTGCTGCACGCTCGCTCCCCCTACCTGCATTCGGCGCTGGTCGACGAGACCTTCGCTTTCTACGGAACCACGCTCTCGGGTACCGAAGAGAACCGTGAGCGCTGGAAGCGCGGAGTCAGCCTGGTGCAAGATCTGCTCGGCGAGGCCGTCGGCAAGCTCTACGTCGACCGTCACTTCCCCGCTGAGGCGAAGACCCGCATGCTGGAACTGGTCGCCAACCTGCAGGAGGCGTACCGTCGCAACATCTCCGACCTCGAGTGGATGAGCCCGCAGACTCGTGAGGCCGCGTTGGCCAAGCTCGAGAAGTTCACCCCGAAGATCGGTTACCCCGACAAGTGGCGTGACTACGCCGGTCTCGATATCTCGGCTACCGACCTGGTGGGCAACTACCGTCGTGGATACGCCGCCGAGTACGACCGTGACCTGGCCAAGCTGGGTGGCCCCGTGGACCGTGACGAGTGGTTCATGACGCCGCAGACCGTCAACGCCTACTACAACCCGGGCATGAACGAAATCGTGTTCCCCGCAGCCATTCTCCAGCCGCCGTTCTTCGACGCCGCAGCCGACGATGCCGCCAACTACGGGGGCATCGGCGCCGTCATCGGCCACGAGATCGGGCACGGCTTCGACGATCAGGGCGCCAAGTACGACGGCGACGGCAACATGGTCGACTGGTGGACCGACGAGGACCGTAGCGAATTCGGCAAGCGCACAAAGGCTCTCATCGAGCAGTACAACGAGTTCGAGCCCAAGGAACTGCCGGGCCACCACGTCAACGGTGAATTCACGATCGGCGAGAACATCGGCGATCTCGGCGGGCTGTCGATCGCGATCGCGGCGTACAAGATCGCGACCGAAGGTACCGAACCTCCGGTCATCGACGGACTCACCGGTCTGCAGCGCGTGTTCTTCGGGTGGGCGCAGGTATGGCGCACGAAGGCCCGTGAGGCCGAAGCGCTTCGCCGTCTGGCCGTCGACCCGCACTCGCCGCCGGAGTTCCGGTGCAACGGCGTCGTCCGCAACCTCGACACGTTCCACGAGGAGTTCGACGTCAAGCCCGGTGACGCACTGTATTTGGAGCCGGAGAAGCGTGTGAAGATCTGGTAGCAAGGGCAAGCCCCTGTGCGCGCTTAAGGACCCCCTGGACTCCTTGAGCGCGCACGGGGCCGAAGGCCCTACCGGGCGTACATGATCACCCCGACGCCGACCAGACAGATCAGCGCACCGGCGATGTCGAAACGATCCGGGCGGAATCCGTCCATCACCACCGCCCACAGCAGTGAACCCGCTACGAAAATCCCGCCGTACGCGGCGAGGATGCGCCCGAAGTTCGCATCGGGTTGCATGGTCGCGACCAGACCGTAGAGACCGAGCGAGATGACGCCGAGCCCTACCCAGATCCAGCCCTTGTGCTCGCGAATTCCCTGCCACACCAACCACGCGCCCCCGATCTCGAGCAGCGCGGCGAGTACGAACAGCAAGAGCGAACGTGCGACGGTCATGCCGCACACAGTATCGCTACAGACGTACCCCGGTCTCCGCGGAAAAGAAGTACACCTCGCCGGCCTTGGGCAGCAGATGAAGCGACTCCCCCGGTGCCACCGACATCTTCCGATCGACGCGAATGACAATTCGGCCGGATCGGCTCTGCCACTGCGAATCCGGGGCACCCTTTGCATAGACGAACGATTCGGCGCCCAACTCTTCAAGCAGGTCGGCATCCACGGCCAGCGAGCCCTTTCGCCACGCTCCCACCAGATCCCACGACTCGGGACGCACTCCCACGACGACCCGCTCCCGCTCGGACGCCCCGGTGGGCAGCGGAATCCGCAGGTCACCGAGCACTGCGACGGTACCCTCGACCGGCGCTTCGATCAGGTTCATGCCGGGCGATCCGATGAAGGCGGCCACAAAGGTGTTGACGGGGTTGTCGTAAAGTTCCCGCGGCTTCGCCACCTGCTGCAAACGACCGTCCAGCATCACCGCCACCCGGTCCCCCATCGTCATCGCCTCGACCTGATCGTGGGTGACGTAGACCGTCGTGGTGCCCAGTCGACGCTGTAAGGCAGCGATCTGCGACCGCGTACTCACGCGTAGTTTGGCGTCCAGATTGCTGAGCGGCTCATCCATGCAGAACACCTTGGGATGGCGAACGATGGCCCTACCCATGGCAACTCGCTGACGTTGCCCACCGGACAGCTTGGCCGGTTTACGTCCGAGCAGCGGTTCGAGTTCAAGCATCCGTGCTGCCTCGAGTACCCGCTCGCGCCGTTCGGACTTTCCCACTCCCGCGTTCTGGAGCGCAAAACCCATGTTCTGCTCGACGGTCATGTTCGGGTACAGCGCGTAACTCTGAAACACCATGGCGACGTCACGTGCTCGCGGCGCGAGATGCGTGACGTCCGTGCCGCCGATCTCGATCCGGCCGTCCGACGCGGATTCGAGACCGGCGAGCATTCGCAGGCTGGTGGACTTACCGCAACCGGAAGGTCCTACGAGTACCAGGAACTCACCGTCGGCGATGTCGAGGTCGAGACGGTCGACTGCCGGTCGATCGGTTCCTTCGTAGCGGTGCGTGACTCCCGCGAATTGCACGTTGGCCATGAGTGTTCTCTCCTACTACTTCGGCAGCTTTGGGGTGATCTGCCGGTCGATGATCTGCTGCAACTGGGTGGCAACGCCGGCGAATGTCGATGCGACGTCGGCTTTCTGGAGAGCAATCTGCTCGAGTCCGGTGCCGATGATCTGATCGCCACCCGGGACGAACACGCGTGCGTAGTCCTGCGAGCGCGTACGCGAAAGCTGATCCACAGCGGTACGGGAGTTCGGATTCGCGTCGAGGAATGCCTTCATGCTCGGCTCCGACGTTGCCGACTTGCGGACCGGCATGTAGCCGACGTTCTGCGAGAAGTACGCCGTGTTCTCACCATTGGTGATGAAGTCGATGAACTTGAGCGCGTTCTTCTTACGCTGATCGGAGATCTTGGACGGGATGGCGAGCCCGGCGCCGCCGGTGGGGCAACCGGGAGTTCCGTCCACTGCCGGGAGGAAAGCGGTGCCGATGTCGAAGTTCGCAGTCTTCTTGATGCCGGACAGGTCACCCGTCGACGCGATGGTCGACGCCAGGATGCCCGTACCGAATTCGTTTGCGATGTCAGTGGAGACCGCGGCGTACTTCTTGTCGTGAATCATGCTGGAGAGGAACTGCCCTGCGGCAATGGTCTTCTCGTTGTCGAGCTGCAGATTCCACTGGTCGGAGTACGATCCGCCGAAGGTCCAGATGGGGCCTTCGTAGGTCCAGCCGAGGTAATCCTTCGCGTTGCCCCACCCGTGTGCCAACTTGCCGTTGCCCACGACCTTCTGCAGCTCAGGTCCCCACTCGTCGAACTCCTGCCACGTTGCAGGCCCACGGTCGGGAAGTCCGGCCTGCGACCAGACCGCCTTGTTGTAGTAGAACAACGGCGTCGACCTCGCGTAGGGAAGCGCATAGTGCTTGCCCTGGAACAGGTAGTCGGCGAGCAACGAATCGACGTAGTCGGCCGAGTCGACGCCCACCTCGGAGAAGAGTCCGTCGAGCGGCTCGATTGCCCCGGCAAGTGCGTAGTTGAACCACCAGACATCCGACAGCACAACCACATCGGGAACATCTCCGCCGGAGAGGGCAGCGTTGAACTTCTGCGCCACCTCTTCGTAGTTCTTGCCGCCGTCCACCAAGTTGACCTTCAAGTCCGGGTACTTGGTCTGGAAGCGGTTGATCAGTTCCTTCTCCACATCGGTGGACTTACCCGGGTGGTTCGACCAGAAGGTGATGGTGTTGGACTCACCCGACGCACCGGATGTTCCCGCAGCATCAGCGCTGGAACCACCGGATCCCGCGCATGCGGTCAGTGCTGCGCCGGCGGCGATTGCACCGCCGAGGCTCAGAAATCCGCGCCTGTTCATGTTTGCCATTACTGCTCCTCGAGAAAGAAATGTGACGGGAAAAGCTGTCAGCCCTTGACCGCACCGGAGGTGAGGCCTTTGATCATGTGTCGTTGCAGCAGAAGGAAAATCACCAGGATCGGTAGCATCGTCAGTACCGTTCCGGCCATGACGGGACCCCAGTTGGTGAGTCCGTCGTTGTTCTGCAGTTGTGTCAATCCGATCGGCAGCGGCGCCACCGAGGAATCGTCGGACATGAGGAACGGCCACAGGTACTCGTTCCATTCGTTGACCACCGTGATGATGCCGAACGCCACCATCGTGGGCCCGGAAACGGGGAGCACCACGCGCCAGAGAAGCCGCCAGTGGCCGGCGCCGTCCATCCGCGCTGCCTCGATGATCTCCGAAGGTATCGAGAGAAAATGGTTGCGCATGAGGAACGTACCGAAGGCTACACCCGCGAGCGGAACTATGATGCCCTGGAACGTGTTACGCCAGCCCCACTCTGCCACGAGCGCGTAGTTCGAGATCACGGTGATCTGGTTCGGAACCATCAATGCGGCGATGATTCCGAGAAAGACGAAGTTCTTCCCCGGGAAGCGCAGGAACACCAGCCCATAGGCGCTGAGAGTCCCCAGAACGAACTTCGCCGCGGACAGTATCGTCGTGATCACTATCGAGTTCCGCAGAAACATCCAGAACGGAACCGATGTCGTTGCTTCGGAATAGTTTTCGGGATGCAGCGACGACGGCCACCACGTTGCAGGCTGCGTGTAGATCTCCGGACGCTCCTTGAACGAGGTCATCACGATCCAGTAGAGCGGCAGGACGATGATGACCAAGGCGATCACCATTGCCGCGTAGCCGAGGATCTTCACACCGACCTCACGCCGGTCCACGTTCTTGCGATCCGGCCCGGGCCGGACGACGGAAGTCGGAGCAGCGCTTTTCTTTTCCTCTACCGCTGTCATTTCTCTTCTCCCCGATCCATGGCACGAACCTGGTAGACGGTGATGATCAGCAGGATCAAGAACATGATGGTGGCAACCGTCGCGCCGTAGCCCGCCCGGAAGTTTCGGAATGTCTCGTTGTACACCTGGTAGACCATCGTCGTCGTCCCTGTACCCAGCGGGCCACCACGGGTCATGACGTTGATGATGTCGAAGACCTGGAGCGAGTTGAGCATGACGGTGATGGAGAGGAAGAACGTCGTCGGGCGCAACTGAGGTAAGAGAACCCGGCGGAACTTGGTCCACGGCTTGGCGCCGTCGATTTCGGCTGCTTCGTTCAATTCTTGCCGAACTCCTTGCAACGCAGCGAGGTAGATGACAAACGTGTAGCCGAGGTTCTTCCACATGTATGTCACCGTCACCATGAACAGCGCCCAGTGGGGGTCCTGATAGAAGTCGGGCGATTGGAGTCCGACGCGGTGCAGGAGATCCTGGATCAGACCGAAGTTGGGGTCGAAGACGAACTGAAACGCGACACCGATCGCTGCACCGGAGATCACGAACGGCGCGAAGATCGCCGACCGGACCAGGTTTCGCCCGACGAGCTTGCGATCGAGCAGCATGGCCAACGCCAAACCGATGACCATCGAACCCACCACTGTGACCAACGTGAATACCACTGTGTTGGTGACGATCTGCCAGGTGTCGCTTCGTCCGAACCACTCGCGGTAATTGCTCAGCCCGATGAACGTCGCCTTCGGGTCCGCAATGTTCCAGTCGAAGAACGAAAGTCGGATGTTGTCCACCAGCGGGCGGTAGGTGAACAAGATCAGCAACGCGAGATTGGGACCTACCAAGAGCGCAAAGAGCGCGTAATCACGCCATGGTCTGCCCCACAGACCTGGCTTGCCTGATGTGGGCAGCGTTCTTTCCGGACTCGATCTCACTGAGGCAGTCTGACCGCTCGCAACGAATGAACGGTGAACGTACAAGACACTAGAGCTGAACGCGACACGAAAAAGGCCCTGCGCGAATACTTCTCGCGCAGGGCCTTCCTCGTCGATGTCTAGCGGTTCCAGTCACCCAATCCGTCGGCGCCGCTGAGGACTCCACCTGCGGTGTTCTGCACGATCACCGGGTCACCCTTGCCTGCGTTCTCGAAGAACCACTTGGCGTCCTCGGTGCTGACATTGAGGCAGCCGTGGCTGACGTTGGTGAAACCTTGTTGCGCTACCGACCACGGAGCGGCATGGACGAAGATGCCACTGTAGGAAATTCGTGTCGCGTACTCGACGTAGGTGCGGTAACCCTCGGGAGAATCGATCGGAACGCCGTACGTGGACGAATCCATGTACATGTCGCGCAGCTGCTCGCCGACGATGTACGTGCCGTTCGGTGTTTCGTGACCCGGCTTGCCGAACGACGTCGGCATGGTGCGCACGACCTCACCGTTGCGGGTGACGGTGACCTGCTTGGTGTTGTCGTCCGCGACGGTGACGAGTGCGTCACCGATGTTGAACGTGGAGTGCGAATCACCGGCGTCGACGGTCACGGAGATGTTCGCCGGCCAGAACTGTGCCGGCTTCCAACGGACCTGGCTGTCGTTGATCCAGTAGAAGCTGCCATCGACCGGAGGATCGGTGGTCACGCGAATCGCGCGCTCGGCCGTGGCACGGTCGCCGACTGCCTCGTTGAAACGAATGATGATCGGCTGCGCGATGCCGACTGTCTCACCCGCGGACGGGTTGAGCGACGGCGCGGAGAAGTTGGGAGCGCCGATGGGAGCCTGAATCGGTGTACCCGGGATGCCCGGAACCGGAATCGCCGGATCGAGGTACGGAACACCGGGAATGACGGGCAACGGAATGTCCGGCCCACCGGGGAAGAGAGGAACGGCCGCGGAAGGTCCGGCGAGAGCCAGGCCGGCAGCCACCGCTCCGACGATTGCCACGGCAACCCGTGACGTCCGACGACCCTGTTTGCTGCCCATGTCACTACCTTCGCTCGAATGACCACGTACTCACGTGGATTTTGCGCGGCCGGCATCGATACCCGCCTGGTACCGATGCCGATGCACCATCCGGACGCGCCCGCCGGGCGCACACCTACACGCCCGAGCACGCCAAAGAGAGCAAACCGCACATTTCCATAGTCATTAACACACAAATGCGGCAATCGAGCAATTCGGATGTTCGCCCAAACGTTGCTATCCCTCGCTGCGAGCAGCCGCCAACATCGATTCGATGGAGATGAGTTTGGTTCGCGGTCTACCGGCGGCGGCACCGGATGCTCGTTCTGCCTTGTCGATCCGCTGCCAACCTTGGTAGTCCACCTGATCCGGCGACCGATCTGCCAGCAGAACCTGCAACTTGTCAGCGTCCTCGGTCGGCGTGGCGAGGCGCCCACCAGCGAAGTCGTCGAAGATCATCGACACGGTCTCGGCGGAGCAGTACTTGTTGGTGCCGATTACGCCGGTCGGTCCGCGCTTGATCCAACCCGCGACGTAGACACCCGGGATCGGCGTGCCGGTGTCGGTGTCGATCACGCGGCCGTTCTCGTTGGGGATCACGCCGCGAGCGTCGTCGAAGGGCAAGTCGGCCATCGGTGTGCCGCGGTATCCGACCGACCGAAGCACCAGTGAAGTGTCGATCGTCTCCTCGGTTTCGGTAGGCCGGGCGGAGAGCTGACCGGTCGGCGTTGCCACCAATTCGTTTTTCACGATCCGCACCTGTGAGACTGCACCGTCGCCGAGGATCTCGACGGGAGAGGTGAGGAACCGGAGAACGATCCGCTTGCGAGAAGGATCTGCGGTACGCGAAGCAAATTCCTGCGCCTGCTTGACCTTGAGCAGGACGGACGGCTCGGCGGCATCGCTGTCCACGAACGCCTGACTGGCCTCGTCGAGTTCGGCTTCGATCGGGTCGACGACTACGTCCACGTTCGCCATCTGTCCGAGCGCCAACAGTTCGGGATTGGTGTACGCGGCCTGCGCCGGCCCACGACGCCCGAGAATGACCACCTCACGAATCTTGCTGTTCCGCAGCGCTTCCAATGCGTGCTCGGCGAGGTCCGTCTTCGCAAGCTGGTCAGGGTCGGTCACCAGGATGCGTGCGACGTCGAGTGCGACGTTGCCGTTTCCGACGATCACCGCTCGCTCGCCGGACAGATCGAAAGTCCGATCGGCATATCCCGGGTGGCCGTTGTACCAGGCGACGAACTCGGTGGCGGCGTGACTTCCCGGCAGATCCTCGCCCGGGATCTCGAGCTTGCGGTCCCCGGCAGCGCCCACCGCGTAGATCACTGCGTGGTGATGGTCCAAGAGTTCCGAATGCGAGATGTGGGTGCCCACCTCGACGTTGAAGTGGCAGCGCACAGTCTTCTTCGCGACGACGGCGCGGAACTGATCGGTGACCCCCTTGGTTCCGGGATGGTCTGGCGCCACGCCGGCGCGCACCAAACCGTATGGAGTGGGAAGTCGATCGAACATGTCGACCTCGACGCGAGGCTTGCCGGTCAGTTCCATCGCCGCGTAGCAGGCGGCCGGGCCGGAGCCGACGATCGCCACTTTCAGCGTTCCCAGTTCGGGATCGATCTTGGCCATCGTGATCGGCTCGGGCCAATCCGGGCCCATCGGATGCTTCTCGAAGTACGACGCGTTCATCTGCAGGTACGGCGCGTCGTCCTCGTCGAGTTCGTTGTCCGGGAAGATCGCCTCGACCGGGCATTCGTCCACACACGCACCACAATCGATGCAGGTGTCGGGATCGATGTAGAGCATTTCGGTGGTCGCGAACGGAGCTTCGTCCGGTGTCGGGTGAATGCAATTGACCGGACACACGTCAACACACGAGGCGTCGTTGCAGCACGGCTGCGTGATCACATACGCCATGACATTCCCCTATCCCTGAAACACGAAGCTCGAACTGGTTCCCAGACTATAACGTGTTCCAATTTGGCGCGAGAATCGTTTTCAGATCACCCCATTGCGCTTCAGCAGCCACACCGCCTGCACGGTGGCGTGACCTCGCCATTCCAACGCCGCGGCGGGTGAATAGCTGTCGAAATCCACCGCCCAACCGCCGTCGCCATGTTGTCGCGCAGCGAGCGCAGACAGTTCGGACTCGATCACTGATGCGTCGAACAACGCGCGGGTCGGGCCGCCGGGAAGCGGTGAGAAATCGAGGGGCCGCATGAATTCGCCCTCGGCTCCCCCGTCCACGTGAACCAAGCCGTCAGCCGGGACACGCGAACCAAGAGTGCTCACCAACGACGACGCTTCGGGACTGTTCCGGTGAACCGCGTCTAGAAACTGCAAGGCAAAGGCCAGCTCGAGGGCATGCAGAGAATCCGCCCCGTCGATCGCGTCGAGGCAATATCGAACGGCAGAGGCGAACCACGGATGTTCGGCGACGGCCTCGTCGAATTCGGCAACGCGAGCCGCTGCAGCACACACGATGCTGGTGATCTGCAACGACGGCGCCAACGGATCCGCATCCACCCAGAAGGGCGCACAACCGGCCGGGTCGGCGATCGGGAAGGCGAACGGCAAACCGCCGTCTGCCAGCGAATTGGTCTGCAACCAGTCGCACAGTTCGACGGCTCTGGGCGTCGGCGTTCCGATGTCGGCAAAGGCTTCGAAGGCGTGCAGCGCGCCGCCAGGTTGGCTCGATGCCGAGCGAAGATCCGGTTCGAGTCCCCAGCCGTACCCACCGTCCGGGTTGCGATAACTGTCCACAGCCGCCAATGCCGCGGTCCGGTCACCCTGTCCGAGAATCAAATTCAGTCGATGCCGATCGAGAGTTCTGGCATGTCCCGCCATGAACCCGACGGCCGCCCTGAGATCAACACTCATGAACGACGACTCAAGATTCGTCGCCGTCGAGCCGGAAGCCGACCTTCAACGTGACCTGGAAATGCGCCACGGCGCCGTTCTCGATGTGACCGCGAGTTTCCACCACCTCGAACCATTCGAGGTTGCGCACCGTCTCGTTCGCCCGGGCGATGGCGGTGCGAATTGCCGCGTCACTGCTCTCGGTGGACGAGCCGACGATCTCGGTCACCCGGTACACGTTGCTGCTCATGGCATTCCCTTCGTGTCAGATTCGACGAACCAACTCCTGCGCCTCGGCGCCGAGCCTCGCAAGGCGAAGATCACCGAGAGCTGTCACAGCACTACCCAACCTGTTGGTGGTGAAACCGAGCGAGAGTCCGCTGGACAGGTCCGCATACGCGCCTGAACCGCCGACTCCGTAGTGGCCTATCGCATTCCGCGGCTGCCGCCGCGTGGCAATGATCGGCGGATGGTAACCGAGAGTCCAGTTGGGCCGCACCGCCAGCACGTAATCCCGATTGCGAGTCTGGATGGTCGACATCTGGTCGATGGTCGATTCCTTCAGGAACCGCTTCCCGTCGATCACGCCGCCGTTCGCGATGGCGCCGTACATCTTCGCGAGAGCACGCGCGCTGAACACTCCGTTCCAGCCCGGCATGACGGCGTCGTGGACAGCCGGGTTGCGCACCATGACGTCGAAACCGTCCGGCATCGCGGCCTCCGCGAGTCCGCGAGTCGGACCGACGTGTGAGAGCACGGTCGACGCGAAGGCCCAGTTCAAGCCGGCAGGGTTGATATGTGGGAACAGCTTCGCGATCCGTGGACGCTCGGTTTCGGGTACGCGGTACCAGAATTCGTCGACTCCGAGGGGCTTCGCTATCTCCGCTTGTACGACGTCGATGAACGGCTGACCGGACACCCTGGCCACAAGTTCGGCTACCAACCAGCCGTAGGTCACAGCGTGATAGCCGGGGCCTCGAAGCCGACGCGGATCCGGTTTCTCGGCAGCCAGGGCGGCAACGACCGCGTCGTAGTCCATCAGGTCGAGAGGATGCGGCATCAAGCCGCGAACTCGGTGAAGGCCCGCGCGATGTGACATCAGTTCACGGACGGTGATCTTGTCCTTGCCGGCCGCCGCGAATTCAGGCCAGTACCGAGCAACCGGGGCGTCGTAGTCGATCAACCCACGTTCGGCGAGTCGGTGAACGACGGTGCTGGCGACGCCTTTGCCGGTCGAGAACGACAGCGACACCGTGTCGTGGTCCCAGCGCCGATCACGATCGGCATTGCCGGCCCAGATGTCGAGCACTTTCTCACCGCCCAGGTACACGACGAGAGCGCCGCCACCTTGTTGCGGTTGGCGATACATCGCGAAGAAGCGGTCGGCCAAGGGAAGGAATCGCCGGTCCACGTACAGCTCGGTGCGCGAAGGCACCTCCACCCGGGCGAGTGAACCCCGTCGTGCACTGGGAGTCATCGCGTCCTCCGATCCCCGCTGATCAAGTTGCCCGGTCACCCGATCGGTGGCAGGAGCTTGACACCATTGTGACCACTGTCACGCAAGAGGCTCAGGGCCGGGGTGCCCTCACGGGGTGACCCACGTCGAAGTGCCGTCGCTGAAACATCCCTGACCTGTGGCGATATTGAAAACAAGGGTGGGACCACCTGAGCAGATCGCCCCGACGTCCGCGTCACCCACTGCCGCTCTGCCGCCAGGTCCGCTGAGCACGACGGCAAATGGTGAGGAGTCGGTGCGACCGAGTGCGAGCGAACCCGGGCCGTACGCGACGGCGGCAAGTAACCCACCGCGCGACTCCGCCGCAGCAACGCCGCCGAAGAGTCCGACGCCCGCCGACCTGCCACCGTCTCGAGAATCCGCGACGCCGACACCGTCGCCCTCGACGTGTGAAATCGCGTAACTGGAGGGATCTGCCACCGCTCGGCATGCGGATGACCCGTCGACGATCGTCTGATCTTGCCCGCGCGCCGAACAATCCAACGTCGCGGCTGACGCTGTTCCGCTACCGAGTGACAATCCGAAGGCGGCAAGAATCACGCCGCCCACCGCTAAGCTTGCTGCTCGCATTTTCCGGCGATCCATATCCAACCCCCACAGTGCATTCGACGTGACCGTACATTCGACGTCTGATCGAATTACCCGATATGTCCGCCTCTGACGCTACCCGTCTTTGTTCTTCCGATCGCGGTCCTTGCTCGGTTGAACACGTTTGGGTTCACCGGGCATTTTGGGATAGTTCGGCGGGTACGGCAGATCGCCCAGTCCTGCCGCCAGATCCTTCTCCCACATCTCCAACAGAACGTCGAGGGCAAAGGCCTTGTCGTGCATGGCTTCCATCGGATCACCACGATCGGCGAGCAAGCCGGGAACCGTGGCGATGGTGCAGTCGTCTGGATGCACGTCGCGCAGTTCGTCCCAGGTCACCGGCGTCGACACAGTTGCGATCGGCGTCTTACGAGCGGAATACGCCGCCGCGATCGTCCGGTCACGGGCATTCTGATTGAAGTCGATGAAGATCCGTTCACCCCGCTCTTCCTTCCACCACGCGGTTGTGGCGCGATCGGCACTACGACGCTCGACTTCACGAGCAAGGGCGATACCCGCGTGACGGACCTCGACGAAATCCCAGCGCGCCTCGAGCGGGATGTAGACGTGAAGGCCTCGGCCACCGGACGTCTTGGGAAATCCTTCCAATCCCAACTCGGCGAGCAGAGGGCGAAGGACCTCGTCCGCGATGGCAACGGCCTCGTCGAACCCGGTCCCCGGTTGCGGATCGAGATCGATGCGCAGTTCGTCCGGGTGGTCGGTGTCCGGGCACCGCACGGCCCAGGGATGAAACGTGACAGTCCCGAGATTGGCGGCCCACACGATGTTCGCAGCACTTCGCACTCGAAGGACGTCGGCCTTGCGACCCGACGGGAACGTGACCTCGCAGGATTCGACGTGCTCGGGCCGCTTTGCCGGCAGCCGCTTCTGGTAAACCTCTTCACCCTCGATGCCGTCGGGGAATCGCTGAAGATGCGTGGGCCGATCTTGGAGCGCCCGCAACGCTGCACCCTGCAGCGCCACCGTTCGGTAGTACTCGACAAGATGCCGTTTGGTTCCGCCGTCCTCACCCAACTGCGGATAGTAGATCTTGTCCGGGCTCGACAATCGGACCGCGATCCCGTCGACGTCCAGTTCCTCTGCCGGGCTCGCCATCACTTACCGCCTGCAAGAACATCCGCGAAGTCGTATCGCACCGGAACCTCCAACTGATCGAATGTGCATTCGTCGGGCACCCTGTCCGGACGCCAGCGCAGGAATCGTGCAGCGTGCCGAAAGCGTTCCCCTTCCATCTGGTCGTACGCCACTTCGAGCACCCTCTCAGGACGAAGCGGAATCCAGGAGCGGTCTGCGGCCGATCTCCACCGGCTGGCCTCTCCCTCGGCTACAACGTCGTCCCCGAGGCGCAAAGGTTCGAGTTCGGCCAACAACTCGATCCGCCGCGCCGCGGTGAAAGCAGAAGCGCCACCGACCATCTTCAATTCGGAACCGTCGTACAGACCAAGAAGCATCGACCCGATACCTGGCTGACTCTTGTGGGGACGGTAGCCCAGCAGTACGACATCCGCGGTCCTGGCGTGTTTCACCTTGATCATCTCGCGCTTGTTCGACAGGTACGGTCCCGCCAGCTTCTTGGCGACAACCCCGTCGAGACCCGCGCCTTCGAAGGTTTCGAACCAGGCCATTGCTTCGGCGCTGTCTGCCGTCGCTGCCGTGACGTTGCAACTCGGCCCGCCACCGACGGAATCTAGGAGCAGCGCACGTCGGACCCCGAAGTCCTCGATCGAGACGTCGCGATCCCCGAGCGCCAGTAAATCGAACCCGACAAATTGCGCGGGCGTCTGTTCCGACAACAATGCGACGCGGCTCGCGGCGGGGTGAATCCGCTCGGAGAGCGCTTCCCAACTCAGGCGCGTCACACCGTCGATCTCACGGGGAACCACCAGTTCTCCGTCCACCACACATTTTTCGGGCAATTCAGACTTGACGGCTTCCACCGCCTCGGGAAAGTACCGCGCCAAGTCCTTTCCTCCTCGCGATCCGAGCACCACTTCGTCACCGTCACGAAAGATGATTGCTCGAAATCCGTCCCATTTCGGCTCGTACGACCACGTCGGGTCACCGGACTCGGGCTGAGGCGGCACAGTGGCCGCAGCCTTCGCGAGCATCGGGGCAAGCGGCGGCATCAGGGGTAGCTCCACCTACCCATACTGACAGTCCGGTTGGCAATTCGACTACCGATGTATTGGAATAGGTCCCGAACAATCCACGAACCAACAGAATTATCCAAGAATCAACAAAGGGGTCCTTATGTCCGGAATCGTCCGGCGACTTTGCACTGCGGTGATCGCAACTTCTGCAATCGCCGCCTTCACCGTCGGTTGCGGTTCCGACATCGAGCCGAAAGCCATTGCGGAATCATCTTCCTCGGTTGCCGATTCGACCACTACCTCCGCGGCCCCGACCACCTCGAAGATCACCGGCCAGGAGGGCTCGGACGATGGCGGCGACGTCGACATCGACGTGTCGATCGGTGATTGCGTCAAGCTCGGAGGCACCACGACGGCCGCAGAAATCGACAACGCGGACTGCGGTAGCAAGGATTCCAACTACAAGGTGGTCGCCAAGGTTCCCACCTCTGATCTGTGTGCCTCCGATGTCGACTCGTACTACTACGAGACCCTCGCGGGTGACGAGCAGGGCGCTGTCTGTCTCGACGTCGACTGGGTAGTCGGCGGATGCATGGACCTCGGCAGCGGAATGGATGAGCCCGCCCGCATCGAATGCTCGGATACCAGCGGCACCAATGTAGTCGAGGTCGTCGAAATCCTGCAGAACTCCACGTCGATCGACGAATGCGGTTCGGGGGCAGACTCGGGATTCGAGCACCCGGAACGTAAGTTCACGGTCTGCGTCGCAACGCTCTGATTCGAGCGCCCTCCCGAAAAACACCTGTGCGCCTTGCCAACCGATCTCGGTTGGCAAGGCGCACAGCGCTTTCTACAGCCGGCGCTTTCTACAGCCAGCCCCGACGCTTGAAGATCGTGTAGAGACTTCCACAGGTCAAGAACATCATCGAGAGCGCAAACGGATAGCCCAAGTGCCAGTGCAGTTCCGGCATGTCGTCGAAGTTCATCCCGTACACGGTTCCGATGAGCGTCGGCGCGAAGAGAATTGCCGCCCACGCCGAGACTTTCTTGATCTCCTCGTTCTGCGCGTAGCTTGCCTGCGTCAGATTGCGCATCTCCTCGTTCTGGTTCTGCGACACCAGAGTTGCGTTCACCGTGAGGATGTTTCCGAGCAACTGACGAAAGCCGTCGGCCCGCTCCACCACAGTCGTCGCATGGTCGGTGACGTCGCGCAGGTATCGCTGGAGTTCCTCGTCCGTGTGGTACTTGTCGAACCCTGCCGACAACCCACGCAGCATTCCCAGCAGCGGACGCGTCGCCCGCTGGAATTCGATCACCTCACGGGTCAGTTCGTAGATGCGACGCGAAACTCCGGGATCGCCACTGAATACTTCGGTTTCGATCTCGTCGATGTCGTTCTGCAGGCCGGCCACCACCGGGGCGTACCCGTCGACGACTGCGTCGAGAATGGCATAGAGAACGGCCTCGGTACCCAACCGCAACAGGTCAGGATCGTTCTCCATGCGAGTCCGCACCGCCGACAGATCCGGCGATTCACTGTGACGGACGGTCAGAATGAAGTTCGGACCACAGAAGATGTGCAATTCGCCGAATTCGACCCGCTCGGTCTCGTCGCGGTACCGCGCAGCACGCAGGACCACGAACAGTGTCTTGCCGTAGCGCTCGAGCTTGGGGCGCTGGTGCGCGACGATCGCATCCTCGACCGCCAGTTCGTGGAGGTCGAAATGTTGTGCAGCGGCATACAACTGGGCGTCGTCGGGCCGGTACATGCCGATCCACGCCATCGACTGCGAATCCGGAAGGCATGACAGTGCTTCCGCCAGCGTGGACGGTGACGCTATCCGCTCGCCGTCGCGGTACACGCCGCTGTTGACGACGGTCGATTCGACGGGCGCCACCGCCTCGGGCGGGGCAGCCTTGACGACGGTGCGTGCGGCACGCGAGTGTCCGGGATGTGAGTCACCGAGCCCCGCGGAACGACGCGGCAGTACCGAACGTGAACGACGAAATTCGCGCATGCTGAACAGCTTTCGAGGGAAGAGTGAACGACGACGCTTGCTTCACAGCAAAGCCGAAGCCGATGAACACACGATGAAGCTGCAGCAAAATACCGGATCAACCCGGGCGGCTACAGCTTCAGTTGGTACTCGGAGGTTGGCCACGCATTACAGCCACACCTCCTCTTCCCTGAATTCCTACGCAAGTCCGCGCACGACGCCAACATGCTACCCCGACTGCCAGAGCACGACAAGCCGCAGGACAGCACGAACCGGTCGGAGGAAACTGAAGAATCATGGCCAGAAATCCAGGCGCCAAAGTCGCCGGTGCTGCGATACCTACGTTGGTCGTGCCGGCGGAAAGGAAATACTCATCCCCGCGCACAGCGATGCCTACGGGCCACTCTTCAGATCCTGCATATATGGGAGCTGGCAGCTTTGCAAAGATAATTCAGATTGGTGCCGTCGCCGCCAAAAACCGCCGTTCATGACTGGTTCATCGAAGAAATTGGCGCACACCGCGACGGCGATTGCGGGAAGTGCGTCGCTGAACCAGCGAGCGTGCCGGCGAAGAATCAGTAGGACTGGCTGACTACTTCAAAAAAGCGGCTGGTCGCACAGGCAGTCCGGGTATCACCAGGCCCGGACGCGACAACGTCGACGTCAGCCGAACAACTTCAGAAGATCGTGGCGACGCCGATCACTGTCGAACGTCAGTACCCCAACACTATGGGTTTCTTCAATCGGGAGTACCCGGCACTTGGGGATTCATCGACGAAAAGATGCTCGGCTGTTCGGTGCTCGATTGATTCCCTTGAGTCCGTCGATCTCACGATGCCCTCGATCGTCCAACCATGCGGCGTCGATGGCACGACGCGAACCAGGCACGGGCTGGTGAAAAGCGCCGAAGGCGGCGGCCAGCTCGCGCTGTACTGCTGTTCGTTGCTGGCGGACCACTCGCGCTGCGAAAGTCCGTGTACGTCGACCAAAATCTGTCTCAACCATTTACATATTACCTCCTCATCTTCGGTGCGACGTCGGCGCTGTAACCAACTGCGGCGCTACTGCCGCCGAAGTGCGCCTCGCAAGCACATTTCGCGCCAGCATTTAGGTCAAGCTCTGCATTTCATCGCACAGAAAGACAGTGGACTCATGCGAGTGCCAACCGAAATTGGGCGAGCCGAATCTACATTCGGCAAATCGCCATCTCTCCCCGCAATGACTACCTCAACCACATAGCCGCACAGGAACGAAATCGCTATCGCCGAACTAGTGTTCAGCGATAATTGCAGCGAATGCAGAATCGAGTCGCGTGTACCCGGGCTGTGCGAAGTTCGAAAATATGGTTCCATGATTAACCGGGGCCATGATCTTCGCCACGGTATACATCCCCCAGCACGGTAGGGAGTTCCGACGACTATTGCCGCCGATTTGGCATGCACGAAGCGAAAGCTTTCCTGTGTTTGTGTGTCCAAATGTGGCGGGCTGCACGACTCTGGGAAGGCCGTCGTATGTGAAGGAGATCAACTGTCGGTTGTGAATCGCTGATTCGAAGTCCATGAAATTCTCCTCGGTAAGGTTTCTCAATATATCTTGCCATGACCATGTCTCGGACAGTTAATCACGCCGATAAACGCACTACCAAAGAAACAGGAGTATCCCAGAATCTCCAGCTGCGATTCATTACTCGGCTACGATGTGCTGTGCACGCATTCACCCAGACAGGATGCCGCCGCACCGAACCGGATATGACACGTTCGGAAACGAATCAAGCACGAGCCATTCACTACTCTCCGAAAGACCGAATTGATTTAACGAAATCCCGAATAGATTCAGGCATGCCATCCAATTCAACCCCGATAGCCGCCGCCCGATAATGTGCCATCTTTTTAGTGCGAAGTTGGCCACCAGCCTTGCTGATTTGGTCCACAAAATCAGACCAATTTTCTAGCTCTGTTTCTATATCATCGTTCCATATAGTAAAGAAATCAGTGGAAGTAGAAACGCATTCAAATTTAAGACCTAGTTCCGTTGCACCCTTCATCCAGCTTATTGCGTCTTCGGTCTGCAATTTATGGGACTTGCGTGCCTCTAATTGTCCCTCCGACCCAGGGATATGTTTAGCCGATCGCAGAGAATTCCGGGCATCACCGTCAACTACAACATAAGTAGGGACACCGAGAGAATTCAATATTGCATAAGACATCTTCAGGTTCCCTTTTCCGCCAACATGAACGATCGATACACCTGCAGCATCCAAAGGGAAGCCTAGCCGGTCACACAGAACTTCCAATATAGCCTTGTCAGTATCGCCCTCGACAAGAACAACGCGATCAGAAAAGAAACCCTCAGAAAACCCCGTTGGAACCTGCTTCATTACTGTAGCCAGCACGGTTTCCACATCCTTGTCAACTTCGTCAGCGATAGATTGAACCGTCGCCTGAGATACATTGGTTGTCGCACCGTCAAGTGAAATACGTCGGAGCGAAGAAAACTGTTCAGGTCGAACAAAATACGGACTATGCGTAGCCACTATAACCTGTACATTCGGATCGTTGGACAGTTCCGTGAGTACTCGCGCAAACGCACGAGCGCGCACGGGGTGCTGATAGATTTCAGGCTCCTCGATGCAGACAAGTAAAGAAGGCAGGCCGGCCAACTCCTCCTTCAACCGATTCTGCGCGTCTACCTCGCTCTCTTCGTCGAGTACCATATGGGAAGCGGATGCATCAGATACATCGGGAACAAGTGCCTGCAACATAGACATCATTACAGCTCGTTGAGTGCCATGGCCCTGCCGAGCCACGTCGTTGGCCACGCCATTTACGATAACATCCGTTCTTATCGTAGCGTCAGATTTCGGCACCCACTCGGGGATCGTCGGAGTAAACCGAACTTCCGTTCCTGGTATAAGTTGTTGCAGTCGGGCATTTACCGCCGTTGCACGACCTGCAGTTGATTTATCAATTCCTATTCGAACAGATTCATGCAGTTCAGCCAATTCTTGGACGTACTTGATCCTCCATGCAGCGTGAATCTTCTCGCCTGCAGCACTCATGAGAGCACCGACCAGCTCATTCAGAGCTGTCTTTTTTCCGAACGCACCGACTTCGCCTGCCATGTCCAGAGAAGCTGGTACGAGAATAGCTCGGCTGCATTGACTTATAACTGAAGTTCCGTTCACGCCAAACAAATGGGAGGCGTCACTGTCGGAAACTTCTTCAAGCTTACCGAAATTGGAATCGTCTATTTCCCATACGCGAAGTGCAGTTTCGCAACTTTCCTTACTTGGCGTCGGCCCCAGATCAGGAAGTTCATTGAAACTTTCACGAAGTTTTGCATAAGCTGGACGGAACTCACCTACTTTCTTACTGTCCCGCACTGCAGAGAATCCGGGCCCTTGCAGTGCATTACCAATGATCTTTTCTCTGCTATTCGAAGCCATCCATGTACGCCGAAAAACAGCTTCACTTCCCATGCCATACTTACCGAGACGTTCCTTGTCTACCGGCGATAAACAATTGAATGTTACAGCAACTGAGATGAACCTATCGTCATCATCTTGAGCACGCTCGGCGGCACCTAATCCAGACGATCTATGCACATCGTCGACGGTCAATCCACCGCCCTTGAAAAACCAGTCGAGGGCGTACAGTACGGATGATTTACCGGCGCCATTGGGACCAATAAGGGCAGTGTAGTCGTCGACGCAAATGTCTATATCCTTCAGGCTTCGAAAATTCTTAACCACAACTCTTGCGACACGCATCCGACACCCCTATAAGTTATTTCAATGTTGGACGAAATTTACCACGAAACATCGAAGATCATTTATCGCAATGGCGATCTCAAGCTACTGCGCATCACGTTTCCACGGTTCGTGCTCCTATTTCGACCGATGACACCCGAGAGACTCCACTGCCTCCGCGCCGGGATTCCGTCAGAAATCCTTGAACTGGGAACGATCAGTCCACGCGACTGCCGGGTCACATTCCACCTCGGTTCAACCGATCGGGCCATTGAATCGCCCGGCGTGCTGCGGGCCGATCGGATTACCGTTGGCATCCAGGCTAAGACGGAATCTCGGAAGTGGAATCTCGTTGCCTCTGGCCCGAGCACGAGCGGTCGCAACGATACGAGCGGTTTCGGCGCCCGGTATCGACGATCTCGCGCCGCACCTCGCGAAGGAAACATGGCCGACGAGGACGAAGCCTCTACTCAGCTGTGGCTAAAAATTGGCTTGGCACCAGCAATCCCGACCGCACAACGAGCTGGCTACCGCTCCATTTTGCTCCGGGCATTCATCGAGGGCGCACTGCATGTCGATAGTTACTCTCCAAGGCCGCGATCGCTCTGTTCACGTAAGTCACCTGATTGAGCTTCAAACGCGAAGGAGGGGACTCACGCTCGATCCGCATCGCAGCTGCCAGAACGATTTTGGGAGTGATTGTAAGGTTCCACATGTAATCCCGAAATGACGGCACCGCGAGGCGTTGCAGGTGCTTCGGACAGCCAAGTTCAGCGAAGAGTCTCCTGCTCCCTTGGACCGCCGCCAGTCGGGGTTGAGTTGTGAGGAGGAGCAAGGTCCCTACCACGATGACCGCCAGTGTGGCGATCAGGCCCGGCGACCAGATAACCAGCGCTGCCCCCCACAAAATCGGAACCGCTACGCCCACGCCGCCGATCACACACTTGTCTCGGCCGCTGTATCTGATCGTATGAACGGCTGCAAGACGGTTTGCAAGAGCATCGGCATGGCCGGCCAAAACCATTTTCGCGCCCGGCGCAGTCGCCTTTTCTGCGGCGGCGGACATCGACAGCATCCGATGACGCAACAGTGGGGCGGCATCAAAAGTATCGAACAGGAGCTTCGGAAGACTCAGCAACGCAAACGCGGCAGCGATCAAGATTCCTGCAGTTTGATACCAAGGCACTGTGCGATCCTATAATCCGAGAGACCTAAGGGGTTCACGACGGGACCGTTATATACCCAGGTTCATAGCCAGGCCGGGTCGCAGGGCTCGCCGTTCATGTTGCGGACGTCGCTACCTCACTCAGCTTGACGAATTGGTGACCGACGGGTCGGAAATCTGCGGAAGCGTCGGAAGCAGGGGGTAGTCGCGCATCCGCTCCGCCCGGCGACGGCGGAGCAAAAGCCAGGGCGGGCAATCGCCACCTGCGCACAAACCGATCGCTTTTGCCTCACGAGCTTTACACTCTGCCCATGAACAATGAGATCCGGCGGGCTATGGAACAGTATGCGAACGCGCGCCCTCAAATCGAACAGTTCATGAATCAGTACGACAACGAAATCGGCAAACATCTCGACCAGATTCGCAAGAACATCTCCGAAGTTCTCGCACCCGCTATGCCCGGCCTCACTCAGATCGCGGAGATGGCCACCGCAATGGTCCGGGATGCCCGGCCGCCGAACTGGTCGGAGGACGTAGGTCTCGACTTGGCAAAGCTGAAGCAGGTCACCGAAGTAGAAGGGATCCCCCTCGTCTACGTCCCAAGGGCCGAAATAGTAGTCGCATTACTCGGCGCGGCTGACTTCGAGGGTCGTCTGAGCATTCTCGACGACCGTTACGAGGACATCTGTAGCGACTGCCGCACGGCCCTGAAAAACCCCGTCGACAGCCAGGTCGCCGACCGAGCCCAATTGGTGTTGAATGCGATCGACGCGTTTGAAGACGGGCACTACGAGGCAGCCCAGGCGCTGGCGGTCGTGGTCACAGACAGCTATCTAAAAACCCACGTATCAGGGCGGTATAAAGAGATGCGCGAGAGTTTGGCGCTCGACGAGTCCGACGAGGCTTCACTCTGGCCTTTGCTGAGGTTCTTCATGCCAATGGCGGCAGTAGTTCCGTTTCTGGTTCAGTGGGACCCGTCCGACCCAAATCCAGCACCGACGTCGCTGTCTCGACACGTGACAATTCACGACGCCAGCACCGCCCAGCTCAACCGAATAAATGCGACTTTGGCAATTATGCTTGCCGCCAGCATCACTTGCGCCCTCGACGCTGCTCTGCACCGGTACGGACGAACCACCGGAATCTGAAAGACCTCTACGCCGCCCGCATCGACGCTGGACCTGACGCTTCCCAATACCCCACTCGCCTTAGCCAGTGGGGTAACGGCTCCATGGCTGCGCTGCCAGCTCGGCATCACGATAGGCAACGGAATAGCTGTAGCCGAGCATCTCTGCCATGCCGCTCCACATCACCGTCTACTCGCGCGAAACTGACGAATCCACCACGCACACCATCCATGCATCGACCGAGGCATTGCTGTCCGCACCGACGCCGTCACGGATGCGCGCACTCGCCAGAAAGGCAACAGCAGCGACTCGAGGAACAACACACCACCCATGCGGGCAACAAGGGCATGCCGTCACTACGCCGATCCCCTTCGTTGCCGCGAGCGAGTCGGCCTATCCAGCCCCATACAGGTACCATGGACGGCTAGCAAACTGGGACCAGGCGGCTCCGGGGATCAGTTTGCGACGAAAATCCCAAGTCACCTGGCGCGCGCACCAACAAGTTTCGGCCATCGTCACCAACGAACGTTTCCTGTGCCACATACGTTCCCACGGATGGCTCAGCTTCTACTTCAGCGGAGTCAGTGAGTTCTACCCGCATCCGCATGGCTGGACCGTGAAGCTCGTCTTCGAAAATTCTGTCCCACTACAGCTATCGGGGCCATTCACACCCGCACTATTCCTGTGGTCCGCTATCGGCATCCTCGGCCCTCGACAGGCTGACGATCCGCGCTTCGCCCCACAGCTCACCACGATGTCCCGACTGCCACGTACAGGCGACGAATGAAGGTCAACTCGCGACGTGCGGACGACAGAACAACACAAAGATGTCGCGCACTCGATGAACAGCAGTGGACCTCCGAAGGGACGGCGCGGGGGTCGTCAAGTGCGTGCGGTTCTTGTACGGGCGGGCGTCAGTCGTGTTCTGGCGTTCGAAAGCAGGAGCGGTATGAGGTCTGTCGACATGTCGGTGCTCGGCGGTGAAGATCCAGACATCGACTGGGTGGAACCATAGAATCGGCGTCGATGTGTGGTGTTTTGGATATGAGAGTGTCTGGATAATGCCGATAGGACTCGTTTGGGGCGCTCGGCGTCTGCGTCAAATATCACGTGCAAGCACTGATCCGGGTGTGCTGTTGCAACTCGATTGCAGAGCGCAGTTGACGTCCTCTTCGGGGAAGTAAGGTAGTTGCCCGAATGTCGACCCTGTCGCGATTGGAATCGGCGGCAAAAATCGTGGCCCAGTGCCGGAGATAGCGCCGATACTGGTCGACACACACCGCGAACCGGATCGTCGTTGTCTCGTCAGGTCACCCGCACGGTGAATGCAGCTTTCAGTCAGCTCGCGGCGCGCAATCCGCCGACCAAGAGTTCGACGATCTCGTCCGCCAAAGACTCCGTCTCCACCAACGTCTGCCCTTCACGCCTTCGGTACCAGAGGTCGATGCCGTTGAGACTGCTGAGGAGTACTTTTGCCGCCATTCGCGGTGAGCGCACACGAATGGAACCATCCGCGACACCTTCGGTCATCACGTCGACGAACAGATTCTCGTAGTCGAGTCGCAGCGAATTCAGTTCCACGAGGACTTGCTGTTGCCTCGGCTTGAGCGCGGAGTTCATCTGACCCCGGACCCCCTGGTGGATCGTGTGGTGATACCCGAGATGTGTCATGAGGTTGACCAGGTGGGCGTGCGACATCGCTTCGAGACGCGTGAGGCCGCTGTCTGCTCCGTCCATCCGAGCCTGGACCTCGGCGCGAAGCATGCTCATCCCGCGCTCGTAGATTGCCAGGTAAATGTCGAACTTCGAGCGAAAGTGATAGTAGACAAGACCTTTGGTGGCACCGATCCGATCGGCCAGTAAATCTACAGTCGTGGCCGCGTAACCGTCTTCGGCGAAGGCGTCAGCGGCGCTGGCGATGATCGCGGATCGCACGTCCGGCACATCACTACTCGTCTGACTACTCACGACTTCGATTCCTCCTCACTCAACGGTCGGACCTTGACTGATTCCGTACTTTCGCATAGTAATACTGAGTAGTATCCCAGATCAGAGAGGTTTTCCAATGTCGTTGGATTTTTCCGGCAAGGTAGCGATCATCACGGGCGCAGGCGGCGGACTCGGCCGTTCACACGCATTGGCCCTCGCCGCACGCGGCGCACGCGTCGTCGTCAACGACATGGGTGGCTCGGTCAACGGCAGTGGCGGCGCTGATACCGCAGCAGCCAAAGTAGTGGCGGAAATCGTCGAGCTGGGCGGCGAGGCCATCGCGGACCACTGCGACATCACCGACGTCGACGCCGTTGCCGCCATGGTCGCGACGGCCGTGGACAAGTGGGGCCGCGTGGACATCCTGATCAACAACGCCGGAATCCTGCGCGACAAGTCGTTCATCAAGGCCGAGCTCGACGACTTCCGCAAAGTCATCGACGTGCATCTGATGGGTTCCGTCATCTGTTCCAAGGCAGTCTGGCCGCACATGGTCGAACAGAACTACGGACGCATCCTCATGACTACGTCGGCATCGGGAATTTACGGCAACTTCGGCCAGGCGAACTACGGCGCCGCGAAGTCCGGCGTCGTCGGCCTCATGAACGTTCTCGCCATCGAGGGCGAACGCAAGGGCATCCGCGTCAACTCGCTGGCCCCGACCGCCGCGACCCGCATGACCGAAGACCTCCTCGACGAGAAGACTCTCGCTCTGCTTGCACCCGAATCGATTTCACCCGGCGCACTGTTCATGGTCTCCGATGACGCACCGACGAAGACCATCCTCAGCGCCGGCGCCGGCGTCTTCGCGATCGCTCGCATGGAAGAGTCGCAGGGCGTGTACATCCCCGAAGGCGCACTCTCCCCTGAGGTCGTCGCCGAACGGTGGTCCGAGATCAGTGACATGACCAATTCCGTCCAGGTGCCCGCGGCGTTCGATCAGACCCGCCGGTTCGTCGAGAAAGCTGTAGCCGAGCAGCCTGCCAACTGAGCAGGGCAACCAGCCAACTGATCGATCCTGCTCCCCCTAAGGTGTGGTGGTGACCACACCAACGGGAGTTTCGATCGTCGACATCGTCGACAGACTGGGAATGACGTTCCTCAGCGGAGGCGACACCGTCGACGACGCCCGCACTGTCAGCCGAGTGACCCTGCACGAAGGGTCCGGAGTCACGCAAGGCAGTGCGGGCGCCGTCGTGCTCGGCGCAGGACTGGCCGAGTCGGCCGACATTGCCACTGCAGTAAAAGAATACGGTTCGGCCGGAGCCGTCGCGCTGATCGTCAGGGAGCCATTGGCCGTCGACGAAAGCGTCGCACGGGCGGTCGCCGAAGCCGATATCGCACTACTGGGAATGGTCAAGGATGCAAGCTGGCTGCAAAGTGCGTCGTTGATCAACGAGATCCTCGAATCCGGCAACAACGGGGACCGCACGTCCGCCGCCGACGCCGACCTGTTCGATCTTGCCAACTCGATCGCTCAGGTATTGAACGGCCCGGTCACCATCGAGAATCAGTCGAGCCGGATCCTCGCGTTTTCGGCGGATCAAGCCTTCGGCGACGAGGCACGTAAGCAGAGCGTCCTCGGACATCAAGTGCCGCAGCACTATTCCGACCGGCTCAGGTCAATGGGGTACTTCAACAAGATCTACGGCTCTACCCTGCCGGTATTTCTACCGGGTATCGGGCCGGGCATCAGGCCCCGGGTCGGCATGCGAATACATGCGGCATCCCAGATCCTCGGTTCGATCTGGGTGATCTTGGACGAGGAGCCGAACGAATTGCAGGTCAAAACGCTCGTCGAGGCGGCGGGGGTAGCCGCGATGAGTTTGCTTCGCGCCAAGCTGGCCGCCGATTCCGCACGACGGCTGAGGTTGGGCGAGGTGATCACGCTACTGAGTGGCGGCACTTCGGCCAAGGAAGCGGCCGAGCGACTGGGCTACGGCCGCTCGAAAGCAAACGTACTTGCGGCCGGCTTCCGTAGCGGCGCCGGCGCATCGTTTGAGGCCGAAGCCGACGTCGATCAACTGGCCCTGACACTCAATACCTATCTCGACCAAGTATTTCCGTTGTCGGTGGCGGCAGCGATCGGCGGCACCGTCTACGCCGTCATCCCACACACCCGGCACCAGACCGACGACGACTACGTGCGTCGGATCGCGTCGGAGTTTGCAGACCGTTCCCGTTCGGAAAAGTCGGTGGTCATCGGAATCGGTGCGACAGTGGCCGACGTGATGACGCTGGAGAAGTCACGCGACGAAGCCGACCGAGCGCTTCGCGTTCTGAGGTCGACGTGGAATTCCTCGGGCCGGACCGTCGCGCGCGCCGACGACGTGCAGATCAATTCCCTACTTCTGCGCCTCTCCGACGCCCTGGCGGACGAGAACGAGACCGCGTCGGGTCCGCTCGCGGTACTGCGTGAGTACGACCGCACTCACGACATCAACCTCGTGGACACCCTTCGAGCCTGGCTCGACACGTTCGGCGACATTCCGGCGGCTGCGTCGTTGGTTCACATCCACGTCAACACGTTTCGATACCGCCTCAAGAAGCTTGCCGGGATTGCCGGAATCGATCTCGATGATCCGGAAACTCGATTCAGCCTGATGCTCCAGCTTCGTCTCTTCTATCCGACAGCGTTGTAGCGATCTACCAAGTCTCACGAAACATTCGTAAATCCGGACGATGTTCTCCTCCTTTTGTTGAGTGAGGATTCAAGCAATCGTTTTTTGCTCCTGACCCGACAGACCTCGCGTCACTCGGGCGGGACTACACCTTCCGGAGGCACCATGAAACAACGGTCCTACGCACTGCTGGCTGCGGCAACTGGCACCGTTCTTGCCCTGACCGCGTGCTCATCGGGTGGCTCGTCGGGTTCGGGTTCGGGTGGGGGTGAACCCGTCACGGACGGCACCTTCAAATTGGCTCTCGTGGCCGACCCCGGCGCTCTGAATCCGCTGATGACGGCCGCATCGCCGGCGCACCAGCTGGCGCGTCTGAGCTACGACTATCTGCTCCACCCGGATCCCGATACCGGTGTCACCAAGCCATGGCTCGCCGAGAAATGGGAAGAGACAACCACTTCCGCGTCCTTCACCATTCGCGACGGCGTCACCTGTACCGACGGATCCGCTCTGACTGCCCAGACTGTCGCCGACAACGTCAACTTCATCACCAATGCAGCAAACAAATCTGCTCTCCGCGGGGTGTACGCACCGGCAACTGCGAGCGCCACCGCCGACCCGGCGACACGGACAGTGACGGTCACGACTCCGGAGCCCTCTCCGTTCCTGCTTCTCAACCTGGCGCGAATACCGATCATGTGCGAGGCCGGGTTGAAGGATCCGACGGCGGCAAACAAGACGACCTTCGGGTCGGGCATGTTCCAGATGACAGAGGCAGTCGCCAACGATCATTACTCCTACGTTCGGCGCGACGGCTACAACTGGGGACCGGACGGCACCACCTCGGATACGGCCGGAGTACCCAAGAATGTCGTCGCGTCCATCATCACGAACAACAGCACAGCGGCCAACCAGGTGTTGTCCGGCGATCTGAATGCCGCAGCAGTTTCCGGCCCCGACCAGGATCGCATGAACGCCGCGAACCTGGACACCGTCAAGCAGCCTGCTCCGGCGGGCGAGATGTTCTTCAACCACAGTCCCGGTAATCCGACGAGCGATCCTGCCGTCCGCAAGGCTCTGGTCCAGGCTCTCAATCTCGACGACCTCGCCGAGATCTTCACGGCCGGTCGCGGAACCAGATCGACCACGATGGTGTCCATCGAACCGCGGGCCTGCATCTACGACTCTGTCGCCGGAAACCTGCCGGACTTCGATACCAGTGCAGCCGCAGCAACTCTCGAGTCTGCGGGCTGGAAGGTGGGCGCGGACGGTAAGCGCAGCAAGGACGGCACACCGCTCCGAATTCGGATGGTCTACGAGACGTTCGGTGACGCGACCGATGCTGCCGCCGACGTCGCGGTCAACGCGTGGAACGACCTGGGCGCCACCATTGAACTCACCAGTGGAGACTCGAACAAGATTCTCGATGTAGCACTCAGCGGCAAGGACAACACGGCGTGGGATGTTGTGTGGGAGCCGATCAACGTCGCGCTGCCCAGCATGCTGGTCCCCTTCCTCTCCGGTCCTGTGCCCGCTGCGGGAATGAATTTTGCGTCGATCTCCAACCCGGCCTACGACGCAGCCGTCACCAAGGCTTCCGGGCTGACGGGCGAGGACGCTTGTGCCGCTTGGGCAGACGCTGAGTCCGAGATCATCAAAGCAAACTCGGCGGTACCTTTTGCCGACAAGATCACGACTCTCTACTTCAACAATGCGGGTCTTGCATTCGGCCGCAATTTCATCGGTTCGGCCCTGCGCCTGTACCAGTAGACCGCCGGTAGCGACCGGGGAAATCGTCGTGTTTCGCCGGTCGCTGTCGGTATACGGACAGGTATTCACCGATCCAGGCGGTTTTCGTGGGAGCGGACGAAAATCGACCCGATTTTCGTGAGGATCGACAGAGATGCGCGTCACGTCATGCGCCAAGATTTAGCAGTCAACACTCAATCGCGCCCTCACGTTTTTCGCTCGGGCCCCAGCTCCATCCCGGAGGCACCATGAAACACCGCTCCTATCCAACACTTGCGGCAGCCGCAGGGCTCACGCTTGTGTTGTCTGCTTGTGGCTCGGGAGGCACGTCCTCGGGCGCCAGTGGCGGTGAACCGGCCACGGACGGGACCTTCCGTTTCGCCCTGCAGGCCGATCCGGGCGCACTCAACCCGATCATGTCGGCCTCTCAGGCAACCGCCGAGTTGTCTCGTTTGGCCTACGACTACCTGATCTACCAGGATCCCGATACCAGCGAAGTCGGACCGTGGTTGGCGGAGAAGTGGGAAGAGACCCCGACCTCGGCGTCCTTCACCATCCGTGACGGGGTGACCTGTACCGACGGATCGACGCTGACTTCCCAGACCGTCGCGGACAACATCAACTTCGTGGCCAATCCGGACAACGGTTCACAGTTGCGCGGGTCCTCCGTTCCGACCGGTGCCACAGCAACCGCCGATCCGGCAGCGCGCACCGTCACGGTGACCACTGCGGCGCCGAGCCCGTTCCTGCTTCTCAACGTCGGTCGACTGCCGATCCTGTGCGAGGCCGGGCTGAAAGATCCGACAGCATCGAACAAGAAGTCGCTCGGCACCGGCATGTTCGAAGTCACCGAAGTCGCCGCCAACGACCACTACACGTTCCAGCGACGTGATGGCTACAACTGGGGCCCCGACGGCACCGCTTCCGATACCCCCGGCGTCCCCAAGACGGTCATCGCCGCCATGGCACCGAACGTGAGCACCGCCGCAAATCAGCTTCTCTCGGGTGAACTCAATGCAGCTCCGATCGCCGGGCCGGACAAGGACCGAGTCGCGGCAGCCAATCTGGACTCGGTTGGCCGGCCGGTGCCCGCAGGCCAGATGTACTTCAACCAGATCGCCAGCAACCCCACCAGTGATCCGGCAGTGCGCAAGGCGCTGATCCAAGCGGTCAATCTCGACGACCTCACTCAGGTCATCACCGCCGGAAACGGGGTCCGGGCAACCAGTCTCGTCGCCGTCGAACCGCGCGCCTGTGTCTACGACTCTGTCGCAGGCAACATTCCGGACTTCGACCTCACAGCTGCAAAGGCAACACTGGACGGCGCTGGTTGGACTGCCGGCGCTGACGGCAAGCGAAGCAAGGATGGCAAGCCGCTCAATCTCCGCCTCGTGTACGACGGCACCGACGATCCGCGCAACGCGGCGGCAGAACTTGCTCAGTCGGCGTGGTCCGAACTCGGCGCAAACGTCGAGGTGACCGGTGGTGACTCGAACAAGATCATCGACGTCATTCTGAGCGGCAAGGACAACTCTGCCTGGGACATCGCCTGGGTCCAGATCAACTCCTCGCTGCCCAGCACGTTCACCGCGTACTTTGCCGGGCCGGTTCCCGCAGCAGGCAAGAATTTCGGATCGGTCAGCAACCCCGCCTACGAAGCAGCAGCCACCAAGGCTTCCGGTCTGACCGGTAGCGACGCTTGTGACGCTTGGGCCGACGCCGAGTCGGAGCTCACCAAGACGATCGCGGCCGTGCCCTTCGCAGATTCCGTCATGAACGTGTACTTCAACAAGGCCGGACTCTCATTCGGTAAGACGCTCACCGGTTCTGCGTTGCGTCTCTACCAGTAAGTCGTTTTCCCGCTCAGCATCTCTTCCCGCCCTGCATCTGTTCCCGCCCTCCGGAAAGACAGCCCATGAGTCAAACTATTGAAGCCGCGAAACCAGAAGCGGCGCCTCAGGCTCGAGCAAAGTGGCTCGAGTCCGACAGCTGGCCCGCATATCTTCTGCGTCGTTTCGGCACCTTCGTGATTTCACTCTGGGCGCTGGTGACTGCGGCGTTCCTGATGCTCCAACTGATTCCGGGCGACCCGGTTCGGTTGGCTCTGGGAATGAACGCACCGGTCGAACTGGTCGAGACAACGAGGTCTCAGCTCGGTTACGACCTTCCCTTGTGGCAGCAGTACTTCCGATTCGTCGGCGGGTTGCTGAGCGGGAATCCCGGTGACTCGATCACCTTGAGGACTCCGGTCTTCGAGGTGATCGCGTCCCGCCTCCCTGCAACACTCGAACTGGCTGTACTCACAGTCGTCACGGTGCTGCTACTGGGCATTCCGATCGGCCTCATCTTCGCTGCACTGACCCGCAACGGTCGACGACGCGGAGTCGAGATCGGTTACACCGCAACGTCAGGCACTATCGCCGTGATCCCCGAGTTCATGTTCGGTACGGCGCTGGTCTACCTCTTTGCCGTCACGTTCCCTGTTCTGCCCGTCGCCGGCCGAGGTGGACCGGAAAGCTACATCCTCCCGGTCGCGGCCATGTCGATCGGTGCCATCGCCTCGATGTCGCGCATCGTCCGTGCAGAGGCACTCGGCGTGTTGGACATGGACTACATCCGTACGGCGCGCGCCAAGCGAATGCCCGTGGCACGAATCTACTTCCGTCATGCAATGCCCAACCTCATGACGTCGACGCTGACGCTCGCCGGACTCCTCCTGGGTGGTCTGATTGCCGGCACCGTGCTCATCGAGAGCATCTTCGCCTGGCCCGGCATGGGCATGGCGCTGGTCAAGTCCATCACCGAGAAGGACTACCCGCTCGCCCAGACACTGGTCGTGATCTACGGCGCCATCGTCCTTCTCATCAATTTCATCGTCGACGTGGTGCTCGCTCTCATCGACCCACGATCCACAATTCGGGAGAACTGAGTTGAGCACCTCACCTACGGCCCCCACTGCGGCCCCCAAGACGCCCCCGCGACGACACTGGATCGTCGGAACGTTCCGCACCCCATTGGGAATCCTGGCCCTCACCTTCCTGACCGCTCTGATCGCCCTCGTCATCTTCGGACCGATGATCTGGGGTGACGCCGCTGTCGCAGCCAACCCGAAGGCACTCTCTCAGGGACCGAGTTCCGAGCACATCTTCGGCACCGACGCCGGCGGGCGTGACGTCTTCGCCCGCACGATGACCGCCGCGAGACTGTCGGTGCTCATGGCTCTCGGAGCCGTCGCACTCGGTGTCACAATTGGCCTGATACTCGGTACGCTCCCGACGCTCGCTCCCCGCTGGGTCGGACGAATGGTCGTGGCATTCCTCAACTTCGCCATCGCGTTCCCCGGACTGCTCCTCGCGATCTTCCTGTTGGTCGTTCTCGGACAGGGTGCGGGCAGCGCGGTGATCGCCATCGGCCTCGCCCTGGCCTCGCCGTTCGCGAGGTTGACGTACGCACTGGCTTCGTCGGTCAACGGACGCGACTTCATCGACGCAGCACGCATCCTCGGGGTCACCAAGCCGGGGCTGCTGTTCCGCCACATTCTCCCCAATATCCGTGAACCACTCATCGTCAATGCCAGCATCGCTGTCGGCAGCGGCCTGGTGGTCTTCGCCGGACTCTCGTTCCTCGGCTTGGGCATTCAGCCGCCTGCATTCGACTGGGGCCGGATGCTCAACGAAGGTCTGTCGAAGATCTTCGTCAACCCGGCCACCGCACTTGCCCCCGGCATCGCCGTCGTGCTCGCCGGCTTGACCTTCACGCTGCTCGGCGAGGCCATTGCTCGCGGCGCGGGAGTTCGCAGCCCGATCAGCAGTCGCCTGCCGAAGTGGAAGCCGATCAACCGGAAAACTGCCCAGGCCGATTCGGCGCCCAGCGACGAGGACGCAGTTCTCACCGTCCGCAACATGTCCGTCGCAGTCCCCGCGGGTGACGACTGGCGTCGCCCCGTCGACAACATCAGTTTTACAGTTCATCGCGGCGAAACCGTGGGCATCGTCGGTGAATCCGGCTCCGGAAAGTCACTGAGTTGCATGGCAATCGCGCAGCTGACCGACCACCCCACCGTGGTCGACGCCGGGCTCATCGAGTTCGACGGCACCGTGCTGATGAAGGACGGGAAGCGGCCGGACAACGCGGCTTCGCGCAAGGTTGCCCGCCAACTCGGCACACGTATGGCGATGGTGTTCCAGGATCCGATGTCGTCCATGAATCCGTCTCTCAAGGTCGGATACCAGGTCGCCGAGATCGGTTGGCTCCACGAAGGTATGAGCAAGGTCGACGCGAAGAAGGCGGCAGTCGAGCGACTGAACGCCGTCAAGATCCCCGACGCGCCCAGGCGTGCGAAGCAGTACCCCCACGAGTTCTCCGGCGGTATGCGTCAGCGCGCGATGATCGCCATGGGTCTGATGGGCAAGCCCGCTCTGATCATCGCGGACGAACCCACCACTGCGCTCGATGTGACCGTTCAGCGTGAGGTTCTCGGGCTGCTCCACGAGGTTCGCGAAGAAACCGGCGCCGCAATCCTTCTCATCTCACACGATATGGCCGTCATCACCGGCATGTGCACCCGTGTCCTGGTCATGTTTGCCGGCGAAATCGTCGAAGACATCGCAGTCGACGATCTGATTGCCGGTCGTGCAAAGCATCCGTACACCCGCGCGCTGATCGCCGCGGTCCCCACCATGAGCACCGATCGCGACAAGCCGCTTGCCACCGTCGACGAAGCCTGGCAGGTGGAGAGCCTCGACGCCGAGGAGAGCACCGCCGACATCGAGTTGGAAGAACTGTTGGCTGTTGCAGAGGAGATCCGATGAGCAGGCTCGAATTCCGTGACGTCAACGTCCACCTCGGTAGCGGTTCGAAAAAATTCCACGCCGTCAAGAACATCAATCTCGACATCCCCTCCGGATCGGTGGTCGGTCTCGTCGGTGAATCGGGTTCCGGAAAGTCGACACTGGCGCGAGCAACTGTCGGCTTGGCCGAGCCCAGTTCCGGCCAGATCCTTCTCGACGGTGTGGACGTCGCTCACGCCCGCGGCGCGACGGCTCGTCTGCGCCACCGGATCCAGATGGTCTTCCAAGATCCGTACTCGTGCCTCGACCCGCGAATGACCATCGGCCAGTCACTCGCCGAGGCGCTGCGGTCCACCGAGCGTCGTGACAAAGCTCGCCGCAGCCGCGGCGACCGCGCTGCCGAGGTGGCTCGACTCCTCACCACCGTCCAACTGCCGGTGGAGAAGGCGCACGAATACCCGTCGTCGTTGTCTGGTGGTCAGCGCCAACGCGTTGCCCTCGCGCGGGCATTGGCAGCCGCACCGGCAGTTCTGCTTGCAGACGAAATCACCTCCGCTCTGGACGTGTCCGTGCAGGGCGCGGTTCTGAATCTGTTGGTGGATCTGCAGAAGCAGCTAGGTCTGACGGTTCTATTCGTCAGTCACAACCTGGCGGTGATCCGCTATGTCTGTGACCACGTCGCAGTCATGCTCGGCGGCGAGATCGTCGAACACGGGCCGGTTCTCGACGTGATCGATTCGCCCAAGGAGCCGTACACGGCAAAGCTGTTGTCCGCGATCCCGACCTTCGGGGAGCCGATGTTCCAATGACAACGCCGACCACTCTCGACTCCCCCGCTGCCGTAGCCCGTGCCGAAGAACGTCGTTCGGCGAGAATCCAGGATTACGCGTCCGTGGTTACACCGACCAGCATCGCCGTCTCGGCGTCGGGACGCATTGCATACGTACGTACCGAAGCGAATCCGGCCGCGGATACCAACGAGCACTCGATCTGGTTGGCTTCCCCGCAACTACAGCTCACCGCGGGACCTGCCGACACCTCGCCGGCATGGCATCCCGTTTCCACGCTGTTGGTCTTCGTTCGGCCGGATTCCTCGGGCACACCGCAACTGTGGAAGGTCGACGCCACCGGCGGGCCCGCCGTTCAGATGACCACCACGGCGCAGCTCCCGCTCGGCGCTGGGGCACCAGTGTTCTCTCCCGACGGTGCTCGAATCGCCTTCAGTGCCCCGGTCGACCGCACTGCCGCCGGATCGTCACACCTCTTGGTGGCGAAACGCCTCAACTACAAGGTCGACGGATCCGGTGTCCGGGGCAGCGTTCGGGCGCACTTGTTCGAGTTCGATCTGGCCGCCGGCTCGCTTCGGCAACTGACGGACGGCGATTGGGACGCTTCGCATCCCGCGTACAGCCCCGACGGCACCGAACTTGCTTTCACCGCGGCGATGGACGGCAATGCCGATCTGACACGGGCGAGCTCCGCGTGGACCGTATCGCTGACTGATCTCGCCTCGGCTCCGCGGATGCTGGGGCACGCACGCGGCATCGCCGGACCACTTACGTGGACACCTGTCGGCGACGCCGTCGTAGCAGTCGGTTGGCACACGCCGATCATTCACAACAACGAACTTCTTGTCCTGCACCGCGACCAGCGAGTGGAAGACCGCAGTCTGACATCCGAACTCGACCGAAACGTCATGCCTGGCGGGACCGGTTATCCCGGTGGCGCACCGTGTTTCACCGCCGACGGCGACATCGTCTTCTGCATCCGCAACCACGGCTCCACCGAACTGCACAAGGTCGATTTCGGATCAGGCTCCGTCTCACCACTTCTCACCGGAGAACAGACAGTGGTCTTCGGTCTTGCCCTGACGTCCGAGAAGGCCGTCGTCGCGCTTGCAACGGCGACGTCCTTCGGTGAGGTCGCCGTCATCGACCTCGAGACTCGTGCAGTCGAAACCGTCACCGAATTGAACACGGAACTGACAACTTCCGTCGCGTTTCCAGTCGCCTCCGAGCGTTGGTTCGACATCAGCGACGGCACCCGTGTTCAGGGTTGGATCTTGCGCGACCCGAACGTCACGGGCGCCGGTCCGCTGGTTCTGGACGTCCACGGCGGACCACACAATGCCTGGACCGGTACACCCACCCCGATGCACGCGTACCACGCGGAACTGGTCGCGCTCGGATACACGGTCTTGATGATCAATCCGCGGGGAAGCGACGGCTACGGCAACGAGTTCTTCGACGGTGTGCGTGACGGTTGGGGTGAGGCGGATCGCGCCGACCTGCTCGAACCAGTCGAAACCCTTGTCGCCGAAGGGATGGCCGATCCGAAGCAACTGGTGCTCACGGGCTACAGCTACGGCGGATTCATGACGTGCGCCCTGACGTCCGTCACCGATCGGTTTGCCGTCGCAGTCGCTGGCGGCCTTGTCTGCGACATCGCGAACACGGCGGGCCCCTCGGACGAAGGCATCTTGCTGCAGACGGTCGAATTCGACCCGCAGTCATCTCGGGTACAGGAACTTTCGCCGCTGGGGCGAGTCTCCAAGGTGACGACACCGACGCTGATACTTCACGGCGGTAGCGACGTCCGCTGCCCGGTCAACCAGGCAGAACAGTGGTTCGGTGGACTGCGTTTGGCCGGCACCCCGACCGAACTGGTGGTCTTCCCGGGCGCGTCGCATGCCTTTGTGCTGACGGGTCGCCCCTCCCACCGTCTGGATTACAGCACCCGTCTCGTCGACTGGATCGAACGTCATCTCTCGCCTACGCCGGCACTGACGACGGTCGATCCCGACTACTGGCAGTACCGACTCGACACCCTGAGCGCGAAGTACGGGGTACCCGGTGCTTCGCTCGGAATTCTGACCACTACCCGCAGCGGTTTCGACCGCACCGTGGTGACGTCCGGTGTCGTCAGTACCCGCACCGGTGTCGCGGCCACTCCCGACACGTTGTTCCAGATGGGTTCGATCAGCAAGGTCTGGACGGCCACCCTGATCATGCAACTCGTCGAAGAAGGATTACTGGACCTCGACTCGCCTGTCCGGAACATTCTGCCGGGCTTCGCAGTTGCCGACGCGGTAGCCACTGAAACGGTCACCACTCGCCACCTGTTGACTCACACCAGTGGCATCGACGGTGACGTCTTCATCGACGGCGGACGCGGCGACGACTGCGTCGAGCGATACGTCGCAGCCCTGGCATCGACGGTGCAGCTCTTCGCACCCGGTACCGATTGGTCGTACTGCAACACCGGCTTCGTCATCGCCGGACGAATCATCGAGGTTCTCCGAGGCAAGAGTTGGGACGCGGTTCTGCGTGAGCGGATCATCGAGCCGCTCGGCCTGACCAAGACCACGACCTTGCCCGAGGAGACGGCACTGCACCGCGCTGCGGTCGGGCATGTCGGCGGTGCCGACAATCTCGCGCAGACACCACAATTCCTCATCCCTCGCTCGATGGGCCCCGCCGGTCTCATCAACAGCACCGCCGAGGACCTTCTTCTGTTCGCGCAGGATTCGATGCGCGAGGATCCGATTCTGCTTCAGCGGTCCACCCATCTGGCGATGCTCGAGGAGCGCCGCCAGATCGGAGACGTGTCGTCTGCAGACATCATGGGAACCACGTGGCTGCTGCACAATTGGGACGGGGTGCTGGCGCATGGTCACAACGGTGGAACCCTCGGACAGCAGTCCTTCTTGCGGGTGGTCCCGTCCTGCGGCATTGCGGTAGTCCTGATGGCCAACGGCGGTGCGATGGACGCTCTCTCGGGCGACCTTCTCACCGAAGTGATCGGTTCCATCGGCGGCGTCGCCGTGACACCGGCATTTTCGCCTGGAGACCCCGCCGCCCGCACCACGTCCTCACCTGAGGAACTCGATGCGCTGTGCGGTCTGTACCGCGATGCTGCTGCCGATTTCGTCCTGGAAAGAACCGGGAGTTCCTTGACCGCCCGCCGCACTGACCACATCGACCCTTCGGTCAACGCCGAAAGCGCAGAGTCCGTCTCTCTCAGCCTGATCGAAGTTCAGCCTGGAGTATTCGCGACCCAACTACCTCAATCAGCGGGTTGGATCCGGATCACTTTCTCCGACACCGGGAGTACACAATTGCTACACGTCGGAAGCCGCGCGTATCCGCGAGTGAACAACCGATGACCATTCTCCGCGATCTGGCCGAGCGCCAACTTCCTCAGATCCTCGAGGACGCCATCGCGCTCATCGAAGTCGAGTCGCCGTCGCACGATCTCGAAGCTGTTGCCCGCAGCGCGAAGTGGACGTCAGACCTTGTCCACGAACGACTCGGAGTGACACCGGAGTCGATAGTGACGGAAGGCCGAACCCATCTGGTGACCCGTTTCGGCAGCTCACCGACGCGGCTGATGCTGCTCGGTCACCACGACACCGTGTGGCCGATCGGAACCCTGACGCGCCTACCCGCAGCGGTCACCGACGGCGCACTTCGAGGTCCGGGTGGCCTCGACATGAAACTTGGTGTCGTTCAGGCAATCCACGCCCTCGCCATCGTCCGAGAGTTGCACGGGGACGATGCACTCGACGGAATCACACTCCTGGTCACCGGTGACGAAGAAATCGGTTCGCCCACGTCGCGGTCACTGATCGAGAAACTCGCGGCGGGCGCGGTACTGGTTCTCGAGGCCGGCGGTGACGGCGGCGAACTGAAGACTGTCCGCAAGGGAGTGTCGCTGTATCGGATCCATGTTGCCGGTCGCGCCGCGCACGCCGGGCTGGAGCCGGAAAAGGGCATCAATGCTGCAGTAGAACTGGCTCGTCTCGTGATCGCGGTCAACGACTTGTCCTCGCCGGCGCAGGCAACCACCGTCACCCCGACTGTCATTTCGGCCGGAACCACCACCAACACCGTTCCGGCAGAAGCCTTTGTCGATGTGGACGTGCGCGCAACCAGCGCTGCCGAGCAGGAACGGGTCGATGCGAATATCCGAGCCCTGCAGGCAATCCACCCTGAAGCCGTAGTCACGGTCTCGGGTGGCGTCAACCGTCCACCTCTCGAAGCGACGATGTCCGCACCGTTGCTGGCGTTAGCGGAACGTGTTGCGCTCGAGCATGATCTGACTCCTCCCGTCGGGCTCGCCGTAGGCGGAGCCTCGGACGGAAACTTCACTGCCGGTATCGGTATCCCCACCCTCGACGGCCTCGGTGGCGTCGGCGGCGGTGCACACGCCGAGACCGAGCATGCGCTCGTGTCCGCGATCGCCCCGAGGACGGCGTTGGTTGCGGGCCTTATTCGTTCGATCACGTCTGAAGGGGGCCCTCGTGTCGAAAAGCAAAGCGGTTGAGTTTCGAGAGCTGGTCGACAATCGCGAAATAGCCGATCTATCCGCCGTTTTCGATGAGATCTGGGCTACCAGCCCCGGACCGGCTCATTTCGGCACGGCGATGTTGGTTGCGCTTCATCACGGTGGTCACTACGTGGTGGGAGCCTTTTCCGAAGGCGAAATGATCGGTGGTTGTGTCGGATTCTTCGTCGAGCCTCTCGGCGAGGTTCTGCACTCACACATCGCCGGAGTACTACCGGGACACGCAGGCAAGGGAATCGGCCGCGCCCTCAAGCATCATCAGCGAGACTGGTGCATCGAGCGCGGTGTCAGGACGATCCGGTGGACCTTCGATCCACTGGTCGCACGAAATGCCTATTTCAACATTCAGCGTCTCGGTGCCGCACCGACCGAATACAACCCGGATTTCTACGGTTCGATGGCAGACGGCATCAACGCAGGCGACGCCAGCGATCGTATGCTCGTCAGTTGGGATCTCGACGTCGATGGATCTCCGAGTTCTGCTGTGGCCGTGAATGATACATTCAAGGTGCTTCAACCCACCGAGGACGGTACGCCTCGAATGCTCCCGATCCCACCCGACTGCATCGATATCGCAGTCGGAATACCCCGAGACATCGAGCATCTGAGAACAGTCGACCGCGCCTCTGCCTTTGCCTGGCGACACGCGCTTCGCGAGTACCTCGAACCACTGATCGCCTCGAAGGAATGGCAATCGACCGGCTTCGACCCCAGCGGCTATTACACGTTCACGAAAATCTGCGAGACAACCGGAGAAGAGCAAGTCCATGCACATTGAGTCCGTCGAATTGCGCGAACTGCGCATCCCTCTCGTCTCCCCCTTCACCACGTCATTCAGCACCCAGCTCGAGCGCAACACCCTCGTCCTGAAGGTGAGCGGCACCACCGACGGCCCCAACGGTCCGGTGGAGACTGTCGGCTGGGGCGAGTGCGGTTCGCTGAGCGATCCGTACTACAACTCGGAGTACACCGCTGGTGCGCGGGCGATGCTTCGCGAGTATCTCGTTCCGACGCTACGTAAGTCGCAGTCGGATCAGCCGCTCTCGGCCGAGACGGTCGGCAGCGTACTTCACCACATCGTGGGCCACCAGATGTCCAAGTCGGCTATCGAAATGGCAATTCTCGATGCTGAATTGCGCGCTCGCGGACAGTCTTTCGCTCGGTACCTCGGTGCCACTCGCACGCGAGTTCCCTCGGGAGTGTCCGTCGGCATCCAGGACAGCATCCCTCAGCTGCTAGAGACCGTCGGCAACTATCTGTCGCAGGGGTACGTGCGAATCAAGCTGAAGATCAAGCCGGGCTGGGACATCGCTCCCGTGGCTGCGGTGCGCAAGGAGTTCGGCTACGACGTTCCTCTGCAGGTCGACGCAAATGCCGCGTACACCCTCGTCGACGCGCAGTTGCTCCGTCGCCTGGACGAATTCGCACTGCTCCTCATCGAACAGCCGCTGGCCGAGGACGATTTGGTGCAGCACGCCAAGCTCGCCCAGTCCCTCTCGACTCCGATCTGCCTCGACGAGTCGGTCGAGTCGGCCAAGGATGCGGCGGATGCCATCACGCTCGGTGCCGCTTCGGTCATCAACATCAAGCCGAGCCGTGTCGGTGGATATCTGGAAGCCAAGCGCATCCACGATCTCGCCTCGGCACACGGTATCGCGGTGTGGTGCGGCGGAATGCTCGAGACCGGAATCGGCCGCGCCGCCAACGCGGCCCTCGCGGCGCTGGACGGGTTCACGCTGCCCGGCGACATCTCGGCGTCCGATCGCTTCTACAAGGAGGACATCACCGAACCGTTTGTCATCGAGGACGGCCACATCGCCGTGCCGCAGGGACCGGGCTTCGGTGTGACTCCACGTGAAGACGTCATGGATCGCTTCACGGTCGGAACCGAGACTCTGTAGGTCCACACAGTCACGCAGCAGCCACCTCCACCTTCACCCGGCGGAGGTGGCTGTTCGTCGTTTCTGTCGGTAGGGAGGTGCATAGTGATTCGGACATGACGTTCTGCACCGAAAGGCCCCCGATGAGTAGCTGGTCCGATCGCCCGATCTGCGCGTTCGACCTCGAGACCACGGGGCGGGATCCGTCGACCGCTCGCATCGTCAGTGCCTGCGTCGCGGTCATCGACGGTTCGAATGTCGAAACACGCACGTGGTTACTCGATCCCGGCGTCGATATCCCCGCCGACGCTTCGGCTATTCACGGAATCAGCACCGAGTACGCGGCGCGGCACGGCCAGAACTACGCCGAGGGCTACGAAGAGATTCGCGATGCTCTGCATAATTCCTGGGCGCGCGATCACGCCGTCGTGGCGTTCAATGCCTCCTATGATCTGACGGTCATGCATGCCGAGGGTCTGCGCATCGGCAAGCCCGCATTCGTTCCCGGGTTGGTGATTGATCCGTACGTGATCGATCGGGCGATGGATACGTTCCGCAAGGGCAAGCGAACGCTTGCGGCCGTGTGCGAGCACTACGGAATTTCATTGGAGTCGGCGCACGAAGCCGAGGCCGATGCCAAAGCGGCGGCGGCGTTGGCCCGCGAGTTGGCCGTGCGGTTCCCCGACCTCCTGGGGCTCGATCTCATGGTCGATCAAGCCGATTGGCACGCCGAGCGCCAGCGTGATTTCGCCGAGTACCTACTCAGCCAGGGCCGGGACGTGGGAGACGTCAACGGCCAGTGGCCGATTCGCGTTATCGCCTGACCTCACCCCGCCGCGATCCTCGTCCCGACGGTATGGACGATCTGCACGTCCGGGTTCCACGGAATCAGTGCGTCGATCGATGCCTCCAGTTCATCCAGTGGAGGAAGGGTTTCCGGGCCGAGCACGTCGATGGTGGCGGTGCTGCCCTGCCAGGTGACATCGGTGACCTCGGCTCCCGGAGTGTCTGCGAGCCACTGTTGCGCCGCGCTCCCGATCTGTCTCGCCCACAACGACGACAGGGAGTTGCCGACCATCGGAATCGCGACGACGATCAACAGAGCGGCAAGCACGAGGTATGCCCGCCGCCGCGACGTCTTCAAGATCCCGGCGTCGCGCGCGTACCCAGCTGCGACGAACACGCCTGTCGCGGTGATGATCATGGCAACCACGTTCGATGCGAACAGTACAAACGCGCCCACCGCCAAACTCGGTGACCCCGAGCCGAGACAGACACCTACCACCGCCAACGGTGGGACAAGCGAAATTGCGATGGCAACACCGGGAAGTACGTCGCCGACATCCTTGCGCGCGATCGCGATGGCCCCGACCAGACCGGTCGCAAGTGCTGCCGTCAAGTCCATCAACGTCGGCGAAGTACGCCCAAGCACTTGGGAATTGGTCAGCACGTTGGAGGGATTCGGCAATACCTGAGCGAACGCGACACCCAATACGACGACGAGGCAGATACCACCGACGACATAGACCAGGCTCCGCCCCACCAAAGCGCCTTGGCCAGTTGTGATGCCCAGCCCGACCCCGAGAATCGGCGTCGACAAGGGAGCGACGATCATCGCTCCGATGACGGTTGCCGTGGAATCGCCCACGACACCGGCCACGGCGATCACGGCAGACAGCGTCAGCATCACCCAGAAGGCGGATCGCTTCGAATCTCGGTCCCCCACCGAGAAATTGAGCTTTTCGTCGAGCTCCGCCAATGTGCGCCGTTGTGCTTGCGGAACCACCCCGTTCACGGTCGATACTCCATCACACGCCGATACGGCGAGTGGTCTGCGCGGACCCTGCGACCCCGGTGAGCAACGAGACGATCGCGATGCCGACGACGAAGTAGATTGCGGCGCTGGCGACTCGCGATGCGGTAGTCGCTGCGATCGTGAACGGCCACAGCGCGGTGGCGATCGTTGCGAGGATTCCGATCCACGCGAAGAAGTTCGACGCACGTGGCGTCGACACCATCAACGCATGCAGAAGTGCGGTAGCGACCAGCGCTGCGATCGCGGCGCTGAGAGCAAGCGAGCCGGCTTGGGAATTCCCCGGCATCCGCTCCGGTGTGATGACCGGAGTGTCGAGGATTCCCCGCACGATCAGTAGTCCGACGACCGCGGCCAGGGCCGCGACGAGCGCAGTTGCGGCCCCGCCCGCCCACAGTCGTTTTGCATTGACGGCGGGAGTCGCCGGACTGTCTGGTTGGAACTGGCTCATCGAGAGACTCCTTCACCGATACCGGATAGGGCTGTCCTTCCGAACTGTATGCGTTTCGGGACGGCCCACATTCACCCTCGACGGGTGAAAAGTACGGTGCTCTCGACTCTTCGACGGTGCCGGGGCTACGCCGGGACGGGTGGCCACACCGGGGCAATGCTCCACGGGCACGCCACCTCGAGCTGCGACGCAACCCGGATCAGCAAATCTTCACGCCCGAACGCTCCGACCAACTGCACACCGATAGGGACGCCGGCCGAGTCATGACCCATCGGCAAGGAAATCGCGGGCTGACCTGAACTGTTGAACGGACTGGTCAAGCCGCTGTACCCGGCCGAATGCTCCCAGATCGACATGGGATTTGCCGTGTCGAGCAGACCGAGCGGAGCTGCCGGTCGAGCCATCGTCGGCGTCAGCAACAGGTCGTGATCGACAAAGAACGCACCGATCACCTGGGCTGCCCGCTCGAGTTCCTGCAATGCCTTGACGACGTTCGTCGCACTTTCGGACTTCGCGCGGTCGTAGATCATCCGAGCCATCGGTTCGAGGTCGTCGTCGCGGATTGCGCGGTTCAGTGTCTCCAGTCGTTCATCGACCTCGATCGTCATCGGAATGCCCATCAACACGGAAAGTCCGGCAGTAAGGGCATCGAGCGGAAAGTTCGGGGCGCCCTCGGTGACATCGTGACCGAGTTCTTCGAGCAGGCCGGCAACACTGGTTGTGACCGCCGCGCACTCCGGGTCCACCGGGGTGCCGTCCGGCAGCACGTTGCTCAGACCAATCCGCAACCGTCCGGGATCCGCGCCCACTTCCTCGATGTACGGCCGCCTCGGCGCCAGGATCACGTAAGGATCGCCCACTGTCGGCCCGGCGGACAGATCGAGAAGCAGCGCAGTGTCGCGGACACTTCGGGTGAGTGCGTGATGAACACTCATCGGCGACGAGAACAGCGTGCGCGCCGGTGCCGTCGGAGTGCGTCCGCGGCTGGGCTTGAGGCCTACCAAGCCACAGGCCGATGCGGGAATGCGGATCGATCCACCGCCGTCACTGGCATGGCCGCCGGGCACGATCCCGACGGCAACCGCTACAGCCGTGCCACCCGAAGATCCGCCGGGTGAACGATCGAGGGCGTAAGGGTTGCGGGTGGGCCCGAACAGCGCAGGTTCGGTACTCGCGTTCTTACCGAACTCCGGTGTGTTCGTCTTGCCGATGACAACCAGACCGGCCTCACGGTATCGCTCCACGAGCGTCGAATCTTTTTCTGCCACAGCGTCGGCGAACAATCGAGATCCGTTGGTGCTCGGCAATCCTGCGACGTCCATGCCCAGGTCTTTGATCACGAACGGGACGCCGTGCAGTGGACCTTCCGGCAAGCCGCCTGATACCTCGTTGCGTGCCTCCTCGCGACGCTCACTGATCACCGCGTTGACTGCCGGGTTGCGCTCGTCGAGTCTGTCCAGGCTGAACTCGAGAACTTCCTTGGCGGAGACGTCACCGCTCCTGATCGCCTCGGCCAGGCCGGTCATGTCGTTGTTGTCGAACAAATCCTGCATCGATGCCCTCATCACTCGTGTCGAACTCTGCCGATAGTGAGGTCCGTCATACCAACCATGGCGAAGGCGTAGCTTTGAAATTCCGCTTGGCGGGACCGGCCCACCGATTCAGCCTTACAGAATCAAGCCCTGCCGCCGCGCTTCCACAACTGCTTCGTGCCGACTGCGGACGTCGAGTTTTCCCATCAGATTCCGCATGTACGTCTTGATCGTTTCGACGCTCAGGGACAACCTCTCGGCGATCTCGGCATTGCGCAGTCCCAGAGCTACGTAGCCCATCACCTCCCGCTCGCGGGGCGACAGGACAACGGTGTTCGCGACTGGAGTGTTCGCGGAAGGTTTCGGCGACGCCAACGCCCGCAACTTTGCCTCGACGGCGCGGACCTGCGCGCTGAGAGCCATGTCCTCGAGGTTCGCCGCGATCTCGCCGAGCGCCAGGACGCTCTCGGTCAACCCTTCGGATATCTGGGCATCGCGATTCGAACCGTGTTCCACCGCAGCGGTATCGAGCATCGCCACCCGACGATCCACTTCGTCGCGAATCTCGAATTCGCGGGCCAACGCGTACGACGATCGCATCATCGTCTCGGCGATCACGTCGCCGATCGGCAGGTTGGCGCGCAGTCCTCCGTAGATCGCTCCGCGAGTAACCCCGCGTACGACGATCGGGACTGCCATCAAGGATTCGATGGCTTCGGTGCCTACTTCGTAGTCGTAGTCATGGGTGATGTGCGACGAGTTCGCGTAGTCCTGCACCGCGCCCGGTCGTTGTTCTGCGATCGCACGACCACCGAGTCCGCATTCGGCGTCGATCTTCAAATTTCGCAGGATGTTGCTACGAGTCCCGACGTAGCCGGTGATGGTCAGCGACCGGTCGTCGACACAACCGCCGAACAGAACCGGCAACTCGGTTCGGGGGTGCAGTCGACGCAGTTCGGCGCGCAACGCGTCGTCGTCGCTCGGTCTCAGTACCCTGCTCACTCTCACCTCCACATACCCAATTCAGAGGGTAGCGGCACCTTTGACTGGGCAATAGCGTGCATCCAGGCCATTTGTAGTGCCGATCACAACTACCGTGACACCAACCGTGTCACGTCGCCTTCGGAGGAACCGTGTCTGTCTCGACAGCTCTCGCAGCCAACAACACCCCGCTCAGTCCGCTGCGCTTTCTCGAGCGCAGCGCTGCGGTGTTCCCCGATCGCACCGCCGTCATTCACGGCGACCGGAGCTACACGTACCGAGAGTTCGGTGACGAGGTCGCAGCGCTGGCCCGCGTCCTGCGTCAACGCATTCAGCCCGGTGACCGCGTTGCGTACCTGGCGCCGAACGTTCCCGAGATGCTGTTCGCGCATTTTGCCGTCCCACTCGCCGGCGGAGTCCTGATCGCCCTGAACTCACGCCTCGCCGGTCCCGAACTCGAGTACATCCTCGATCACTCGGGAACCACGATCCTGTTCGTCGACTCCGAATTCGTCGGCTCGGTCACCTCATCCAAGGCGAACGTGACGAGCCTGCGCGAGATCATCGAGATCCCGGACTCCACCGTGCCCTACCCGGAGGTCCCCACCGGAATCGTCACCGGGCAGTACGCCGATCTGATTGCCGAAGGTGAAGCTCTCGCCGATCAGCCACTGTACTGGGGCGTCGACGACGAGCAGCAGTGCATCGCCATCAACTACACCTCTGGCACCACCGGAAAACCCAAGGGCGTCATGTACTCCCACCGCGGGGCATACCTGAACTCGCTCGGCGAGACATTCCACAACGGCTTCGACGGAGCGACGAAGTATCTGTGGACACTGCCGATGTTCCACTGCAACGGGTGGTGCACGCCGTGGGCCGTCACTCAGGCCGCAGGCACACACATCTGCCTGCGCGCGGTCCGCGCCGACGCGATCTGGGACGCCATCGACAATCTGGGCGTGACGCATCTGTGCGGCGCTCCTACCGTCTGCTCCACCATCGCCGACGCAGACCAGGCCCACAAGGTCGAAGCCCTGCGCATCACCACCGCCGGCGCTCCCCCGTCACCGACGATCATCGGAAAACTCGAAGACATCGGTGTCACCGTCGTCCACGTCTACGGTCTCACCGAGGTATACGGCCCGTACACGATCTGCGAGTACCAGGAAGCCTGGGACGACAAGCCGCAGTCCGAGCGCGCCGCACTTCTCTCCCGTCAGGGAGTCGGCATGGTGCAGGCCGAAAATGCTCGCGTTGTCGATGCCGAGATGAACGACGTTCCCGCCGACGGCCAGACCATGGGTGAGATCGTGCTCCGCGGCAACAACGTGATGCTCGGTTACTACAGTGACGAGGCCGCGACCGCCGAAGCATTTGCCGGTGGTTGGTTCCATTCCGGCGACCTCGGCGTCATGCATCCCGACGGTTACATCCAGCTCAAGGACCGCGCGAAGGACATCATCATCTCGGGCGGTGAGAACATCTCCACCGTCGAGGTGGAGCAGGCGATCATGAGTCACCCTGCCGTGATCGACGTGGCAGTCGTCGGCGTTCCCGACGAGAAGTGGGGCGAGCGCCCGAAGGCATTCGTGGTGCTGGGCAAGGGATTACAGGCTTCCGCCGAAGACATCGTCGAGCACACCCGTGCATTGCTGGCCGGGTACAAGGTTCCCCGCGACATCGTCTTTCCACTCGACCTTCCTCGCACCCCGACCGGCAAGGTTCTCAAGTTCCAATTGCGTGCGTCGAAGTAATTCGGCCGTAGGGTCTCAGCGCACCGAACTGTGACGCCGGCGCAGATCGACAGGTTGCCCGTCCGAAGGGAACGGCAAGGACGTGAAGTCGAGCGGAGCGACGTAATCTGCGTCGACGTTCCAGTCGAAGCGCATGAGGAGGTGGTGCATGATTGCCTTGATCTCGGCGCCGGCGAAGTGCATTCCCAGGCATTTGTGCACTCCACCTCCGAACGGTTCCCACGCGTACCGATGAACCTTGTCTTCGCGTCGATTCTCGGCGAAACGTTCGGGATCGAAACGCTCGGGATCAGGCCAGTACTGCGCCATGTGGTGCGTGAAGTGAGGGGCGACAGAAACATACGTTCCCGCAGGCACGAAGTGACCCCGTACTTGAGTGTCGCGGACCGCTCGCCGCGCCATGACCGGTACGGGAGAGACGAGTCGGAGGCATTCCTTCATCACCAGGTCAAGGCTGCTCAGGCCGTCGAGATCTGCATAGCTGGGCGTCGAGGTCCCCAGAGCGAGCGACTCGGCACGGCACCTGTCCTGCCACTTCGGATGTTGACCTAGATATTGCATCATCGTGGAAAGGGTGATCGTCGAAGTGTCGTGTGCGGCCATCAGGAGGAAGATCATATGGTCGATCACTTCGTCGTCACTGAAGCGTTGTCCTGCTTCGGATTCGATGTGACAGAGCACGGAGAACAAATCATCGGTTGCGCGAGCTCGACGCGCCGGCAGGTAGCGACGAAAGAAGTCTTCGAGGACCCGGCGGCCGTCGAGTCCTCGCTTCCATCTGGTCCCCGGCACCCGGTAGCGGACCAGAGAAGTAGCCGCCTGCACACAATCCACGAAAGCCTTTTTCACCGAAGATATTTCGCTTTCGGTACTTCCTTCGGCACCGCCCATGAAGATGTCGGTGGCGAGATCGAGGGTGAGTGTCTTCAGCGCTGTGTATGCACGAAATCCGTCAGTGGGGGTCCATGTGTCGAGCGCCGAGTCGATTGCCGGATTGAGAACGTCGACAGACTTCTCGATCCGAGTCCGAGTGAACGCCTGCTGCATGATTCGACGATGCCGTAGATGTTCTTCCGAATCGAGAAGCATCAGCCCACCGTGAAAAAAGGGGCCGATAAGCACCGACCAGCCGTCGCTGTTCACAAAAGCCCGATCTTTGTTCTGCAGCACTTCCTGGCACGCGTCGGGTCCGAGAACAGCGATCCACTGCCGGCCGACCATCGAGAACCAAGAGACCTCGCCGTATCGATCCCAGTTCTCTTGCATCAATGCGAGTGGATCGCGGATGTATGCAAGAGCGTGCCCGACGAGAGGCAGCCCGGAACGGCCCGAAATCGGGTGCAACTGCGAGTTCACGGGGGGACGAGCCAGGATCTTGGACACTGCGACCTCTACTCTCGTTCAATCTGACAGTGCATCCTGTCAGATTGACTGTAGTCTGCGTCACAGTGGTTGCGTCTGTCAATATCGACCTATGACTTCTCCGACGCCGCGGCGGTATGCCGGCCTCAGCGGCGACCAGCGCTCAGCATTGCGGCGCGAGAGCTTACTCGAGGCAGGGCTGGAACTATTCGCTGTCGCAGGCAGTCGAGGCGCCACGATGACCGCGATCTGTGCGCGAGCCAAGTTGACGGAACGCTACTTTTACGAAAGTTTTTCCAGCAGAGACGAACTGCTGAAAACAATCCTGGACGGAATTGCCGACGAGGTTCGCGACGCCGGCCTGACCGCACTACGAGCGAGCGACGGGACGCTCGAGCAGCGCGTACGAGATGCCATCGCGTCGTTCGTCACCCTCCTCACCGACGATCCCCGCAAGGGGCGTGTGGCAATGATCGAATCCGCTGCATACGAGCCCCTTCGCGCACACCGGCGCGCGGTACTGCACGGCTTCGCGCAAATGGTCGCGGACGAAGCCTCGCGAATGTACGGCGACCGAGCTTGGCCATCTCATCAAGGTCAGATCAACGGACTGCTCTTCGTCGGGGGCCTTGCCGAATTGGTCACCGCGTGGCTGAACGAGGAGATCGCTATTACCCCTGACGAGATCGTCGAGGCGGCAACCTACCAATTCACGTCCACCGCACACCGTTGAGATGGAACCGATCGGCATGCGGTTGCTGCCCGCCACACCGGGATGGCGCGAACAGGCGCAATACTTGTCCCCATGAGTGAACGCGCAGACCTGCCCGGAACTGACCCCGCACAGTTTCGGGTACACGTCGCGTCTCAAGCGATCCGGTTGTTCTCGGAGAACGGGTACGAAGCCACCACCGTCGAGCAGATCGCCGCTGCCGCCGGTGTGTCGCGCCGGACGTTCTTCCGGCAGTTCCGCTCCAAGGAAGACGTGATCTTCGCCGATCACGAGTCCCTCCTCGCACACGTGGCCGAGTTCCTCGCGTCCGATTCCGCCGACCCCTGGGCGTCCGTGTGCGAGGCCGCGGGACTGGTCTTCGATTTCTTCCGCCGGAACCGTGACCTTTCGATGCGGCGATACCGCGTCGTACAGCATGTTCCAGCTCTTCGCGACCGCGAACTCGTCACCGGATTCCGCTATGAGCGCCTCTTCGTCGACTACCTGCGCAGCGCTGTTCCCCGCGAACCGGTCCTCGAGGTTGTCGGTTTTGCCGCAGCTGTCACCGCGTGCCACAACTACCTCTTGCGAAGCATGATCAAAGGCGACGAAGACGCCACAGCCGATGCGCTGAGCCAGGCATTGCTCGACGTTCGGCGGACGTACGGCGTGGCACCCGAGTCGAAGACCAGCACGCCAGAATCGAAGTCCGTGCTGGTAGTAGCCTTTCCCCCGGGCACGTCCGTCGAGGAGATCAGCAGAAAAATCCACGAACAACTCGGCTGACACCGCTCGTGCACCGTAACTTCACACGCCCATCCCTTGACCTGGCACTCAGTGCCGTGTTTGACTGGGGTCATTGGCACCGGTCTGTCCGCGAATCTCGTTGGTAACGCCGGAGCCGCACCGACCGCCTTCAAGCCACCTTCACCAAGGAGCGTTCCCATGGCAGGAAACCCGGATTTCAATCTCTTCGCGCTGAACGAAGAGCACGACGAACTGCGGGCTGCTATCCGCGGACTCTCCGAGAAGGAAATCGCGCCGTACGCCAAGGACGTCGACGAGAACGCACGTTTCCCCGAGGAAGCGCTCACCGCTCTCAACGCGTCTGGCTTCAACGCCATCCACGTTCCCGAGGCTTACGACGGCCAGGGCGCCGACTCCGTCGCCACCTGCATCGTCATCGAGGAAGTCGCCCGCGTCTGTGGCTCCTCCTCGCTGATTCCCGCCGTGAACAAGCTCGGCACCATGGGCCTGATCCTCAAGGGTTCCGAAGAGCTGAAGTCCAAGGTGCTCCCGGACCTCGTGAACGGCGGAATGGCGTCGTACGCACTGTCCGAGCGTGAAGCCGGATCCGACGCCGCTTCGATGCGTACCCGCGCGAAGGCTGACGGCGACGACTGGATTCTCAACGGCTCCAAGTGCTGGATCACCAACGGCGGCAAGTCGACCTGGTACACCGTCATGGCTGTCACCGATCCCGACAAGGGCGCAAACGGCATCTCCTCTTTCATGGTCCACAAGGACGACGAGGGCTTTGTCGTCGGACCGAAGGAAAAGAAGCTCGGCATCAAGGGCTCCCCCACCGCTGAGCTGTACTTCGAGAACTGCCGCATCCCCGGTGACCGCATCATCGGCGAACCGGGCACCGGCTTCAAGACGGCACTCGAGACCCTCGACCACACGCGTCCCACCATCGGCGCTCAGGCTGTCGGCCTGGCCCAGGGCGCACTCGACGCGGCTCTGGCATACACCAAGGATCGCAAGCAGTTCGGCAAGTCCATCAGCGACTTCCAGGCTGTTCAGTTCATGCTCGCGGACATGGCAATGAAGGTCGAAGCCGCACGTCTGATGGTCTACACCTCCGCTGCTCGCGCCGAGCGCGGCGAGAAGAACCTCGGTTTCATCTCCGCTGCAGCGAAGTGCTTCGCTTCGGACGTTGCCATGGAGGTCACCACCGACGCCGTGCAGCTGTTCGGTGGCGCCGGCTACACCACCGACTTCCCGGTCGAGCGCATGATGCGCGACGCCAAGATCACGCAGATCTACGAGGGCACCAACCAGATTCAGCGCGTCGTGATGTCGCGTGCGCTACTGAAGTAGGGCCTCCGGCCCTGTGCGCGGTCAGGCAGTCCATAGACTCCTTAACCGCGCACGGGGGCTTGACCCCTGTCTGAAGAATCTTGAGGAGAATCGTGGAACTCGTAGGCGTAATCGGCGGCGGCACCATGGGTGCCGGCATTGCCGAAGTTTGTGCAAAAGCCGGTAGCTCGGTACTGGTGCTCGAAACCAAAGAAGAATTTGCCGCCGCTGCTCGCGAACGGATCGCCAAGTCGATCAACCGCGGCGTAGCCAAGGGCAAGATCACCCAGGAAGAAGCCGACGCCGCGATCGCACGCGTCCGCGTCACCCTGGACATGGAAGAGTTCGCCGATCGCGACCTGGTGATCGAAGCTGCTCCCGAGATCGAAGCTCTCAAGTACGAGATCTTCGGCAAGCTCGACAAGATCGTCAAGCCTGCAGGCATTCTGGCGACCAACACGTCGTCGATCCCCGTCATCAAGATCGCCAAGGCCACCTCGCGCCCCGGCCAGGTTGTCGGCGTTCACTTCTTCAACCCCGTGCCGGTCATGCCGCTCGTGGAGATCGTGGTCAGCCTGACGACGTCCGAAGAGACCGTTCTCGCCGTCACCGACTACGCCAAGAACACCTTGCGCAAGAAGACGGTTCGCGCGGGCGACCGCTCAGGCTTCATCGTCAACGCTCTGCTCATCCCTTACCTGTGCCAGGCAGTCCGGATGCTCGAATCCGGCTACGCCACAGCAGAAGACATCGACGAGGCCATGAAGGGCGGCTGCGGCTACCCGATGGGTCCGCTGACGCTGCTCGACACCGTCGGTCTCGACATTGCCCTCGCAGCGGCAGAGTCCCTGTACGCGGAATTCGCAGAACCGCACTACGCTCCGCCGGCGCTGCTTCGCCGCATGGTCGACGCCGGTCGTCTCGGCAAGAAGACCGGTCGCGGGTTCTACGAATACGCCTGAGTCCGACCGCTTCACTCTTCCGGCCCCTCACCTGTTGCAGGTGAGGGGCCGGAGTTGTTTTCGGACAGATCTTGTCGAATCGATTGACAAATTCGCGTAGCGCAGTAAAAGTCATCATGTGACAACAACCGTTGTCACATGATGGCAGGCGGAGGGGCACCCTGATGAGCAGCGACGCAGACACGGGCACTCGTCGATCGAAGCCTCGAGAACTGCGAGCCGATCCGATCGGCCCCGGCTCCCTGACGTGGACGCACTTCGGCGACGTTCGCGGTCTGTTGTATCTCGGACGCGCAGGCACGCTGCAGAACATGCATCCCGCGGTAAGTGGAGCGCTGCAGGATCATTCGAATTTCTTCGACAACCCGCTCGACCGCCTGTTCCGCTCACTGCCGCCCATCTACGGCGTCGTGTACGACCGGACCGAAGAGGGCACAGGCACGCTCGTTCGCAACTTCCACACCGATCTCAAAGGAATCGACGAAACCGGCGGGCGCTACCACGCCCTCACTCCTGACACTTTCTGGTGGACACACGTCACGTTCTTCGAGGTGATTCTCGATTTCAACGAGCGATTCGCGTACAAGAAGTTCACGCAGGAGCAGAAGGACCAACTTGTCCGTGAGGCCGTAACCTGGTGGCGCTGTTACGGACTCACCGATCGACCGGCTTTCGACGACTACGCCAGCTTCCGCACGTATTGGGAAGACATGCTCGACAACCACCTGATCAACACCCACACCACAAAATGGTCGACGCGCATCGCCGAGCACGACATCGCACCGGCTCCGAAGGTTCCGACGTGGCTGTGGCGTCTTAGCTCTCGCCCCACGATGGCCGTGGCGAACTGGATCGGCAAGGCACTGATGCCGGAGAAGGCACGCAAGACCCTTGAATGGGAATGGACGCCGCGCGACGAACGGATGTACTTCTGGTTCGCCCGCTTCCTGACATTGACAGATCGGTTCTGGCATCTGCTGCCGCTACGACTGCGGTATGCGCCGCGCGCCTACTCGGGCATCCGCGCGCAGGGTCTGTGAGCACTCGTCGGTAGGCTGGAGTGCGTGCCAGCCCAACTCCCCTCCGACGCGATCAGTGTTCGCGTGGACAGCTGGACGTGGGCGGTTCGGCTGTTCAAGACACGCTCGCAGGCGGCGACGGCCTGCCGATCGGGACACGTTCGGGTCAATGGAACGTCGGCAAAGGCGGCTCAGCAGGTGAAAGCCGGCGACGAGGTGCGGGTGCGTGTATCCGGCATCGAACGCATTGTCGTCGTGGTCAAGCCGATCACGAAGCGAGTCAGCGCGGTGCTGGCCGCCGATTGCCTGCAGGACAATTCGCCGCCCCCACCACCGCCCGAACTGATTGCGTCCATTCCGCGACGTGATCGCGGCGCCGGCAGACCGACCAAGCGCGAGCGACGTGACCTCGAGAAGTTGCGCGGCCTCGAGCCCTGATTGCTACCTCGAAACAGGCTGACGCAGAACCGTCTTCAGTTTCTCGGGCGGCGTCCGGCGCGCATCACTGAGGTAGATCTCGTGATGATCGCCGTTGAAACTGAAGCCGTTCGACGGGATGAACGTGTTGTGCAAGCGGTCCAAGGTGGGGGCCTCGTCGTCGTAGGAACCTACGTGAAGAATCTGGACGGACAGGCCCTCCTCCAATTCGAGGAACCTGACCTTGTCCAAAGCCGCCACGTTCTTCTTGGCGCGGACCGCTTTGGCTCGAACTGAGGCGATCGCCGCAGACAGTTCGGCCTGAGCGATCCATTCCGGTTGCGAGATCATCATCGTCCAATCCCAAGCCGCCTTGTCCCGTGTCACGAACACCTCGGGATCATCTGCCCGCCACAACCCTTCCAGCGGGCCAACGACGAAGTCGCGATCCAATTCCTTCTTGCTCGCGAATTTTGCCGAGTAGGACACCGAATACAGCGCTTCGAGCGCCTCGGAGTACTCGGTGGCAGTGTTGGGGTCGCCGTGACCGTCGACGACGAAGTAGCCGAAGCGGGGAACGGTCACGAGGGCAAAATCGCGGCGCCCAGGCGAGTAGAGATCCTTGTATGCCTTCTTGACGTCGTACTTCTCCATGCGCCACCCACCTGATCACTGGCCGAGTTTCAACGTTCGGAAACCTATCCGAGAACACCGACATCCCGATAGCGGACCACTGTCCCCTTGTTAATAGACCAGTGGACCTTTACTCTGGACGGGGTGACTACACCCCAGGCGACCGACGTCGCTCGAGTTCCGCGCCGCAGACCGTTGCGGATCGTTGCCATATCCGCGATTGTCGCGTCGATCTTGGCTCTGTTGTTCGTGTACCCGTGGTGGAGCTTGTTCATCCGGCCGGACTGGCCGACGGCGGTGGCAGTTTTCGGCACCGTTCTGTTTGCCACCCTCTTGATCGCCCTGCCTGCCAGTATGGTGCTCAGCCACGGACACACCGACCGCGATCCAGTTCGCCTGATCGGCGACGCCCTCCTCGGAATCATCTGGGTCGTGTTCGTGTGGACCCTGCTCGGCGAAGTTCTGAGGCTCGGACTGCTCGTCGGCGGCGTGGATGACCCGCTTCGATCGAGAATTGTCGCCGTTGCCGCACTGATCATCTCGGCCCTTCTGCTGATCTGGGGCTACCGGGAAGCCATGAGACTGCCACGGATCAAGCAGGTCGACGTCACCATCCCCCGCCTTGGTGCGGGGATGGACAAACTTCGGGTAGTCGCGATCACCGACACTCACTTCGGGCCGATCAATCGCGAGAAGTGGTCCGAGCGCGTGATCGCGGCAGTCAACGATCTCGACGCCGACATCGTGGCCCACGTCGGTGACATCGCCGACGGAACGGTAGAGCAGCGCCTCGGCCAAGCGACCCCCCTCGCATCGGTCGAAGCCGGGCTCGCTCGCGTCTACGTGACCGGCAATCACGAGTACTTCCACGAGGCTCAGGAGTGGCTCGACTACATGACCTCGATCGGCTGGGACGCGCTGCACAACCGCCACCTCGTCGTCACCAAGGGCGGAGACAGACTGGTCATCGCCGGAGTCGACGATGCGACAGCGTTGGGATCGAAACTCGACGGACACGGCGCGAACTTCGACATGGCCCTGGCCGGCTCCGACCCCGAATTGCCGATCCTGATGCTCGCCCACCAACCGAAGCAGGTTACTCAGTCCGCTTCCGCGGGAGTGGATCTGCAGCTCGCCGGTCATACCCACGGCGGACAGATCTGGCCCTTCAACTTTCTGGTGAAACTCGATCAACCGTCGGTACACGGGCTTACCAGGCACGGAGAACGTACGCAGCTGTACACCAGCCGGGGAACCGGATTCTGGGGTCCGCCCTTCAGGGTGTTCGCACCGAGCGAGATAACCGTTCTGACGCTGCACAGCGCCTGATCGTTCTCAGCTCGTTCGGGTTGCCGCTCGCGCCGACAACCCGACGAGCTGGTTGATCAGACCTTCACGCAGGCCGACTGCGAACATGTCGGAGGCTGGGGGCGCCTGCATCTCGTTCAGTACGACGACCATGGATTCCGTCGGCTCGGCAGTCGGCCACAAGCCGGCAACGATCACCAGGGTTACCTTGGCGAATTGAGCGGCGTCGCCCTCCGAGAGATGGGGCAGTTGCGAATGAACCAGCGACGCAAACCTTCCCGAGTTGACCGTCGCCCGCTTCTTGAAGTCACGGGCGAAGTCGACGGAGATGTTTCTTTCGAGGACACCGGCCATGACGCTCATCAACTCGCACAGCAACCGCTGTGAGACAAGCGATTCCGCAACCGCGGATGCCACATGAATTTCAGCGGCAAACGGTGAGTCGTCACTGGTCGGAGTCAACGACTCGGACAACCCGTCCAGCCACGCTACCCAGTTCTCGTCGAGCACTTCGAGAAAGATGGCCTCGCGACTGTCGAAGTACCGGAGCACGTTCGACTTCGCGAGGCCGACGCTCTCACTGAGCTCACGCAGACTGATGTCTGCGACTGGCTTGGACCCGAGCATCGCGCGAGCTGCGTCGAGAATCGCGCACCGACGTGCTTCGATCTGCTCGGGCCTGCGCGCGCGCTGGAATCCATGGGTCGCCACCATCACGCAAGATTATCAGACCATCGTTCTATTGTTTGCTGTACTGCGGGTCAATTGTCCGAAGGTGCATGCTGCGCCACGACTCCCCTCGACGCCAGTTCGCGACGCAGCGAATCGGTATCGACGGACGCGAGATCGACTCGGTGCGTGCGGGTGGCCAAAGCTCGGACCTCCACGGACAGATCTGCCACCTGCTTACGCGTCGCGGCCTGCCCTGCCTCGTCCTGTTCCGCCACTCGCTCGACCAACCAGGAAGCGAGTGTGGCAGTCACGATGCCCAGCAATGCAATTCCGCCGATCATCAACGCTCCGGCGATCAGGCGCCCGGTTGTAGTGACAGGAGCCATGTCTCCGTAACCGACGGTCGTAACCGTCTCCATCGCCCACCACAACGCCGTCCCGTACGACGTGATGGCGGCGCCCTCAGCGTGCCGCTCGGCGTCGAGCATGGCCAGTGCCGCGACACCGATCAGCAAGGCCGTAGCCCCGGTGGCGTAAACAACCACTCGTCCACGCAAGCTTTGCCCGCTCGAGCGGTGGACTATTGCAAGCAGGGTGACCAATCGAAGGAGGCGCAAGGGACGCAGCATGGGTAGCACCACCATCGCCAAATCCAAGAGATGCCTGACGAACCAGCGACCGCGTGCAGGAGCCAACCACAGGCGAACTGCGTAGTCGACGGCAAATACGAACCACGCGGCCCACATGATCCATTCGGTCAGGCGATGCGGGAAGCCAGTCGGTTGCGCCAGGACTTGGTACGCGTACGCCACCAAGAACAGGCAGGCCGCAGCGGTCAAGGGGATGTCGGTGGTGAGCTGCCACCGCTCCGACGTCCACGCAGTGCGGCGGTGCACCGACTTCCTCGATTCGTTCATCCGAGAAGTCTTACACCACTGCTACCGCGTGACCGGCAGAACCAACTCAGATCCGAGTGTGCGTCAAGATGTTGAGCGCCATGGGAACTGCCTCGATCGTGATGGGCAACGGCCCCACCCGATCGCCGTCCGCGTAGGCGATGATGCCCTCGGAGACCAACCGGACCTTCTTCGACCGATACGTCTGTACCGCATCCAAGGAGACGTGAGTTCCCTTGTACACCCGCGGAAACAGGCGCACCAGACGCAACCTCGAACCGTGCCCGACGACGGTCAGATCCAGCAACCCATCAGACTTCGACGCGCCCGGAGTGATGAGCATGCCGCCACCGTACGAGCGGCCGTTGCCGACAGCCACGAGCGTCGCGTCCACCGTGATGACCTCGTCGTCGAGTTCGATCCGGTACGGCAGCGGCTTCATCTTCGCCAACTCGGCGAGCATCGCCAAGTTGTAGCGCATCGGTCCCTTGGGCCACGACATCCGATTGGCCCGTTCACTGACCAGCGAATCGAATCCGCTCGCGATGATCGTTCCCGACCAGACGACGGAACCGTCGGCAAGCGTGATCTTCGCCAGGTCGGACTGCTGCACGACGCCGTCGGCGATCACATCGGCGGCTGCCTCGGGATCGCCTGTGGGAATGCCGAACTCACGGGCGTGATCGTTACCGGTGCCCGCCGGGATGAGTCCGATAGGAGTATCGGTCAACGCGGCAGCCTGCAATCCGATGCTGATGGCACCGTCACCGCCGACCACCACCAGCGCGTCGGTACCCTCCTCGATCGCACGACGCGCCAACTTCTTGGCGTCGTCGGCATCGGTTCCGATGATCTCGGTGACGGCAACTCCCCGAGCACGCAGTCGCGCAACACCTTTGCGTCCGGCCGCAGGCGCGTGACCATGTCCCGCCATCGGATTGATCAGGACGGTAACCTTCTCGATCTGACTGCGGGTTTCGGTCACGGAATCAGCTTTCCAGGATTGAGGATGCCGGCAGGGTCAACTGCATTCTTCACTGCGCGAAGGATATTCGCGCCCAATTCGCCGATCTCGTCCTTCATCCACGGGCGATGGTCAGCTCCGACTGCGTGATGATGGGTGATCGTGCCACCGGCGGCGATGATCGCATCGCCAGCGGCAGTTTTCGCCTTGTGCCACTGAGCGATCGGATCCTCGGTCTGCGCGCTGACTACTGTGAAGTACAGCGAAGCACCGGTCTTGTACGTGTGAGAAATGTGGCACATGACGAGCGGCTGAGTCCCCTGCTCGACGAGAGCCTTGGTCAGCGCTTCGGTGACCGAGGAGCGCAGGTTCGCGAGGTTACCCCAGGTGGTTGCTGTCTCGAGGGTTTCACACAGTGCGCCGACGTCGAGAAGAGCGTCACGCAGATACGGCGCATCGAATCGCCCGTGTTCCCAACTGTTTCCGGGCTCCTCACCGAGCGAAGTCCCACCGTGAGCGGTGAGAATTGCTCGGGCCTCCGCCATCCGTTCAGCGGTGTGCGAAGCGGTGCCCTCGTAGGTGGTGATGCCGAGGCAACCACCGGTGAAGGCGTTCTCGCCGATCTTGTCGGTGGTCGCCAGATTCACGCCGCTCTCGGCCTCGTCGGACAATCGCAGTACGGTCGGAGCCGATCCTTCCTGGACCAGCTCACGCAATGCTGCTGCGCCGGTGGCGAAGTCGGGGAAACTCCACCCTTCGCGCACGGTGGTCTCGGGCAGGCGGTGAACCCGGACACGCACGTGCGTGATGACGCCGAATGTCCCCTCGGAGCCGACAAAAAGCTCACCCAGATCGGGGCCTGCGGCAGAGGCCGGCGCACGCCCGGTCTCGACCACACCGCTCGGGGTGACAACGGTGAGGCCCTGGACCATGTCCTCGAAGCGTCCGTATCCAGCCGACGCCTGCCCCGAAGACCGGGTGGCGGCAAACCCGCCCAGAGTGGCGAACAGGAAGCTCTGCGGGAAGTGCCCGACCGAGAAACCGTGCTCACGCAGAAGCTCCTCGGCCCGTGGGCCGGTGGTTCCGCCGCCGAACGTCGCAATGCCCGATTCCTCGTCCAACCCGACGAGCTGATCGAACCTGCGCAGATCGAGAGATAGAACTGCGTCGAACCCGTCACGAATGGGATCGAGCCCGCCGACGACGCTGGTGCCACCACCGAACGGGACCACTGCGATCCGGTTGGCAGAGCAGTATCGGAGAACCTGCTCGACCTCTGCGTCTGTCCCTGGAGTGACGACTGCGTCCGGTGCGTCCTGCGGCTCGGCGCTACGACGGCGAAGCAGATCCGGGGTGCTCTTGCCACCGGCCCGAAGGATTCGATCCGAATCCTCGGTGCTGACGTACTCGGCCCCGACCAGCCCAGCCAGCGCCTCGACGTGCGACTGAGCCAGGGCGGACGGAGTCACCTGAACGTCTTCGATGGCGAGGCGCGAGCGAGTCGGTGCGGACACACCGAGAAATCCGGTCAACAATGATGTGACTGCGTCCGACAGTTCACGCTTCTTGGCCGGATCGCCCCAGGCGTCCCACTGCATCGGCGGTTGCAAGGCAGACTTTTCGGTGCTCATAGACACTAGTGTTACATATTTGTGTGATGTGTAAACATCCCGGTTGATCGAGCTGTCGATCAACCCATCGTCTTCGAGCCGTCGATGGCTTCACGAAGCATGTCTGCGTGGCCCGCATGCTGGGCCGTCTCGGCGATGATGTGCAGCAATGCGCGCCGCGCTGACCAGCGAGCGCCGGCTTCGAACCACGGAGCGCTCGGAAGTGGATGAGAGATGTCGAGGCTGTCCAGCGAGGCCACCAACTGGTCGGTCCTGGCCGCGATCCCTTCGTACTCGGAAACGATGCTTGCCAAGGTTTCACCCTCGACCATGGCAAATTCGTTCGCCCGTTCCTGTTGCATCTCTTCCGACCACTGGGTCGGGTCGAAGTCCCCGCCAAGTCCGGCCGGGCCTTCCAGAATGAAGTCGACCCAACCCTTCTCCGCCTGACCCACATGCTTGATCAATCCGCCTAGGCACAGTTCGCTCACGGTCGGCCTCGAAGCAGCCTGCTCGTCGGTGAGGTCCTTGACCGTGAAGAGAAGGAATTCACGATGTTGACGCAGGCTCTGGAGGAGATCCGCGCGCTCGCCGGTGACGGTGGTGGTCGGTGCGTTCATGATGTTTTTCCTTCGCTCGTGGGTTCTTTGCCCTGTGAGAACTACGTTAGAAGTCATTGCGGACAGAAACGGTCCTCATTAGAAAACGATCAAAGAAAAAACTCCCGGCACTCACCAATGAGGGTGAGTGCCGGGAGTTCGAGCCAGCTAGGACCAGATCAGACTGTGCGGGCCAAACGATCGGCCAGCAGGCGCGTGAAGTGCGCCGGGTCGCTCAGCTCGCCGCCCTCGGCAAGCAACGCCATGCCGTAGAGCAACTGAGCCGTCTCAGTCAGGTTCTCCGCATTGTCGTTGGCGGCCTGCGCCTCCCGAAGACCCGAGACAAGCGGGTGCTCCGGGTTGAGCTCGAGGATGCGCTTGCTGTGCGGAACAGGCTGACCCGAAGCCTTGTACATCTTCTCGAGCGTCGGAGACATGCTGAACGCGTCGCCGACGATGCAGGCAGCCGAGGTGGTCAGTCGCGTCGAGAGACGCGTTTCCTTGATGTCGTCGGACAGGGTTTCGGTCAGCCACGTCAGCAGCTCGCCGAATTCCTTCTCCTTCTCTTCGCGCTCGGCCTCGGCCGCCTTCTTCTCGTCCTCGGTGTCGAGGTCGACCTCGCCCTTGGCGATCGACTGGAAGGTCTTGCCGTCGAAGTCCGAGACAGCGTCGACCCACATCTCGTCCACCGGGTCGGTGAGAACCAGAACCTCGAGGCCCTTGGCCTTGAAAGCCTCCATATGCGGAGAGCTTTCGATGAGGTGACGGGATTCGCCCGTCATGAAGTAGATCTGTTCCTGGCCGTCCTTCATGCGCTCCACGTACTCGGCGAGAGTGGTCACGCCCTCTTCGCTGTTGGTCGAGGCAAACGAAGAGATGTCGAGCAGCGTCTTGCGGTTGTCGGCATCGGCCATCAGGCCTTCCTTGAGCGCGCGTCCGAACTCGGTCCAGAAGGTCGAGTACTTCTCGGGCTCGTTCGCCTTCATGTCCTTGATGGTCGAGAGGACCTTCTTGGTCAGACGACGACGGATGGCAGCGATCTGCCGGTCCTGCTGCAGAATTTCACGAGAGACGTTGAGCGAGAGGTCTTGTGCGTCGACCACGCCCTTGACGAAGCGCAGGTAATCGGGCACCAACTCTTCGCAGTCGTCCATGATGAAGACGCGCTTGACGTAGAGGTGGATGCCGGCCTTGCGCTCACGCATGAACAGATCGAACGGCGCCGTCGACGGAATGAACAGCAGCGCTTGGTATTCGAAAGTACCTTCGGCCTTCATCGGGATGACCTCGAGAGGCTCGTCCCAGGCGTGGCTGACGTGCTTGTAGAACTCCTTGTACTCGTCCTCGGACACCTCGTCCTTGGAGCGAGTCCAGAGAGCCTTCATCGAGTTGATCGTCTCGGTCTCGATGGTGACCTCGGGCTCTTCGCCCTCCGCCGGCGTCGACGTACGAGCGACATCCATGCGGATGGGCCACGCGATGAAGTCGGAGTACTTCTTGACCAGTTCCTTGATCTTCCATTCCGACGTGTAGTCGTGCAGGCCGTTCTCGGAATCCTCGGGCATCAGGTGCAGGGTCACGGAGCTGCCCTGCGGCGCCTCATTCACATGCTCGAGCGTGTACGTGCCTTCGCCGGTCGACTCCCAGCGCGTCGCGTGATCTTCACCGGCGCGGCGGGTCAGCAGCGTGACCTTGTCCGCCACCATGAACGTGGAGTAGAAGCCGATGCCGAACTGACCGATCAGTTCTTCCGATGCCGCTGCATCCTTGGCTTCCTTGAGCTTACGACGCACCTCGGCGGTGCCGGACTTGGCGAGCGTGCCGATCAGGTCGACGACCTCGTCACGCGACATTCCGATGCCGTTGTCGCGGATGGTCAGGGTGCGTGCCGCCTTGTCGATGTCGATCTCGATATGCAGATCGGAGACGTCGACGTCGAGGTCTTTGTCCTGGTACGACTCGAGGCGGAGTTTGTCCAGCGCGTCCGAAGCGTTGGAGATCAACTCACGAAGGAAGCTGTCCTTGTTCGTATAGATTGAATGAACCATCAGATCCAGCAGCTGACGTGTTTCTGCTTGGAACTCGAGCTGCTCGGTATGCGCGGTCACTTCGATCCCTTTCTCTTCTCGGACTGATCACAGGGATTTTACTCGACCTCGAATACCGCGGGCCGGCCCCCGCACAGACAAGGGAGGCCACGCGACCTGCGCATGACCTCCCGTTATCTTCACCCACCGATCTACTCGGTGACGTCAACCATCGAATAGTTCGAGACGCCGCCGGCCAGCACCCTGAGGTGATCGTCCGATGCGCCCAAAGTGTGTTCGATGGCCACCAGCCGCGAGACGTAGTGCCCGACCGGATACTCGGCTGTCATACCGATACCACCGTGCATTTGAATTGCTTCCTGACCGATCTGATGCGCGGCACGACCGACAGCCAGCTTCGCTCGCGACGCGATGGTCGGATCGATCACTCCGTCGGCGATGGCCATGGTCGCGTACAGACTCATACTGCTCGCCAGTTCGAGCGCCACGTACATGTCAGCCGCACGATGAGTCAGCGTCTGGAACTTCGCGAGCGGAACACCGAACTGCTTGCGCTGCTTCAGGTAATCCGTCGTCAGTCGCAGCGCCTCGGTCATGATTCCGATCGCCTCGGCGCACAGAGCTGCCTGCGCCCGGACCTCTGCGTCAACGATCGCCACCGTGACATCGCCGCCCTCACCAAGTTGTTCGGCCGCGGCATCGGTGAACGTGAACTGCGCGCCGCGACGGCCGTCGTGGGTGGCGTACGTGCTCCGTGTGACACCCGAGCCTTCTGCATCCACCAGGAAGAGCCCGGTGCCGCCGCCTGGAAGTGTGGCACTGACGATCACGACGTGCGCGCTGTCGCCCTGCAGAACCGGGTTCTTGACGCCGGTGATCGTCCACCCCGATCCCGCCTTCGATGCCGCGGTCGTGACAGTGGCGACCGGCCAGCGCGTGCCAGGTTCCGTATGGGCAAAGGCCGACAACGTGGTCCCGTCGCTGAGCGCCGGCAGGAGTCGCGCCCGCTGATCTGCCGAACCGATCGCAGCAATCAATCCACCGGGGATCAGAACACCACCCAAATACGGCTCGGGTGCAAGCGCGCGGCCCAGTTCGGTCATCACCACCATGGTCTCGACCGGCCCAGCGCCCATCCCGCCATCGGCCTCCGCGAATGGCAGGCCGAGCAGCCCGAGCTCGGCGAACTGCTTCCACACCGAGGCATTCCATCCCTCGTCAGTGGCCGAGGTGGCGTTGCGCTTCTCCGCGTCGTAGCTGCGGCTGAGTAATTCGCGCGTTGTGTCGCGAAGCATCGTCTGTTCGTCGTCGAGTTCGAAATTCATGTCAGATGCTCACAATCCGAGGATCGAGGAGGCAATGATGGAGCGCTGCACCTCACTTGATCCGCTGTAGATGGAAACCTTCCGGTAGTTCAAGTAGCGCGGCGCCGCCTGCTGCGCCCACTCCGGCGAGTCGATGTCGGCGATGTCTACCGGCAGAGAGTCCGGTCCGGCGACATCCATCAGCAATTCCGTTGCTGCCTGCTGCAATTCGGAGCCACGGAGCTTGAGCAGCGAGGATGCCGGATTCGGCTTTCCGTCTGCCGAACTCGCCACAACTCGCAGTTGAGTCAGATCCAGTGCAAGCAATTCGTTTTCCAACTCGGCCAACCGAGCCGCGAACAACGGATCCTCGAGGAGGGTGCCGGTTCCGACGCGAACCTCCCGCGCCTTCTCTTTTGCCGTGGCGACAAGGGTTTTGGAGAACCCGACCCGTGTGACCCCCGTGCGTTCGTTGCCGAGCAGGAACTTGGCGTAGTCCCAGCCCTTGTTCTCCTCGCCGACAAGATTTTCCGCAGGAACACGGACGTTGTCGAAGAACACCTCGTTGACCTCGACGCTGCCGTCGATCAGTTTGATGGGACGAATCGTGATGCCGGGAGTCGCCAAATCGATGAGCAGGAACGAAATTCCTGCCTGACGCTTCTGGGCACTGGCATCTGTCCGAACCAGACAGAAGATCCACTCGGCGTGCTGCGCGAGAGTAGTCCACGTCTTCTGACCGTTGACGATGTAATCCGCGCCGTCACGGACAGCAGCCGTCTTGAGTGAAGCGAGATCCGAACCGGCTTCTGGTTCCGAAAAACCTTGGCACCACCAGATATCGGCGTTAGCCGTCGCCGGGAGAAACTTCTCCTTCTGCTCCTGCGAGCCGAAGGCTGCGATAACGGGCCCAACCATGCTCACGTTGAACGGCAACGGGTTGGGTACCGACGCCAACTGCATTTCCTCGGAATAGATGTGGCGCTGTACCGGAGTCCAGTCCTTGCCACCCCATTCGACCGGCCAGTGCGGAACCGCCAGTCCGTGTGCGTTCAGAATCTGTTGGCCCGCAACGATGTCTTCACGCGTCAGCTTTCCGAATCCCGCTACACGTGCACGAAGTTCGGGCGAGAATTCGGTGGTGAAGAACTTTCGCATCTCCTCGCGGAACGCAACTTCCTCACCGGTCAATTCGAGATTCATATGGAGTCTGCTTTCTTCTGGCAGGATTTCAGAACAAGATTCGTGCGACGGTCTGCGCAACAACGGCTGGCTTGTCCACGCCTTCGATCTCGACGGTGTTGGTGATCTGACTCTGCAGCGAACCGTTCGGCAACTCTTCAATCGCGGAGAGCACTGCAGTGTTTCGAACCTTGGCTCCGACCGGCACCGGACTCGGGAATCGAACCTTGTCGGACCCGTAGTTGATGACCATCTTCGCCCCGTCGATGCGGTACACGGACTTCGACAGAAGCGGCAGGAGCGAGAGAGTCAGATACCCGTGGGCAATCGGACCGCCGAAAGGTGATTCACGCTTTGCCCTTTCGTCGTCGACGTGAATCCACTGATGGTCACCGGTCGCGTCGGCAAATTGATGGACCATCTCGCGGGTGACCTCGACCCACTCGCTCGAGCCCAGCGTTTCACCGACCGCCCCCAGGAGATCGGCCTTGTTCTCGAACACCCGCGTCATCTGATCCTCCACGTTCCCGAACACTGTTAGGTTAATTGGATAATAAACTCACGGTGTAAGGTTGTCCAGTACTTTCACACGAAAGGGTGTGCGATGGCGCGACCGCGGATTCCACTACTGAGCAAGCCGATCATCAGGGACACCGCCCTGAAATTGGTCGACGAGCACGGTTTGACCGACTTCTCGATGCGCAAACTCGCCACCGTTCTCGGCGTGCAAGCACCATCGCTGTACAGCCATTACGCCAACAAGGACGAGCTACTCGACGACGTCGCGAACGTCATCATGGAGTCCGTCGACGTGAGCGGCTTCGACTCTGACGATTGGCGCGGTGCGCTGTGCACGTGGGCGCGGTCCTACCACGCCGCCCTGGGCAAGCATCCCAATATCGTTCCCTACTTGGCCTACGGTCCGAGCGTCAGGCCCATCGCCCTTGACCGCGCCAACGCCATCCACGGCGGCCTGGTGCGGGCCGGATGGCCGCAGCGCACGGCAACACTGATCGGCGCTTCCGTCAAGTACGTGGTCATGGGCGCTGCGACAGCGACGTTCTCCGGCGGATTCGTGGACGATCCGGCGATCTACGCCGAGCGTTACCCGCACCTCACGCGAGCACATCTGTTGCGCGAGCGTGCTACGGAAATCGACGGTGCCAGTTTCGAACTCGCGCTGGAATCCCTGCTGGACGGGCTGGAAGCCAAATATGCACTGCTGCAGATCACTTCAGAGTTATCCCTTGAAAACTGAGGGTTGCTACTTTCGGTCAAGCACGCCGAGCATCGCAACAAAGGCCGCCTGACGATCCCCGAGAGCGGCAAAGAATTCCCGATCCGATGCTTCGACCGCACGATTTGCCTTGCCTGCCAGGGCCGCACCCGCCTGGGTCACCACCACCGAGCGTGCCCGAGCGTCCGTCGGGTGTGGACGTCGTTCGACCAATTTCTTGGATTCGAGGGTCCGTATCACCTGTGACGTCATCATCGGATCGGTGCGCGCGTACTCGGCAAGATCGCGTTGAGTTATCGGTGTTTCCGCGTCCAGCCAGGTCAGTGCGGCGAGCAGAACGAACTGCACGTGAGTCAGGTCGAAAGGCCGCAGCGCCGCGCGAATCGAGGCCTGCCACGCGTTGGTGACACGCCACAACATCAGACCCGGACTGTCGCCAGCATCCTCGAAGTCGGTTTCCAGTTTCTTCACCACAGCGTCAGTGTGTCAGCTCGTTGTCGAGCGCAGAATCTCGACGTCGTTGCCATCCAACGGAATCAAGCCTCGGCGGAGCTGATACCCCCAGTTCGGTGTCGAGGTCAATGCCAATCGACTCCGTACGTCGCCGAGAGGAACGGGCGTGAACGGCTCGTATCGCACTCGACGCCGAAACGGCTTGAAGCACCCCTCGTCCGCCTGCCAGATCTCACCCTCTTCGATCACACCGAGGGCTGTGAACTCGCGCAACGGATCTCGATCACCAATGGACTCGACCGGCGAATAGTAGACAAGCACATCGCCCGCCTTCATCCGCGCCAATCCGGACCTCTTCCCGTGCCCGATCTGCGCGATCCCAAGATCCACTGCGCGACGCACATGTTCGGCCGAGACAACCCCTAACCAGGCGTTCATCGCCGACCACCTGGCGAACCGAGCGCAAGTTCAATCATGATTTTAGTATGCGCGCTTATTATATTCCTCGCAACAGATCGACTCTTGAACGTGTTCAACTTCAAGGCGTACGCTGAACTTGAACACGTTCAAAGGAAGGGAGCCCATGAGCAGTCGCGGGATCGAAACCAGGGAAAAGCTGGTGGCAACAGCTTTGCGGCTCTTCCGCGACGAAGGCTTCGCAGCGACGACCATGCGCAAGATCGCGACTGAGGCAGGTGTCTCCCTCGGGAATGCCTACTACTACTTCGCCAGCAAAGACGAACTGGTTCACGAGCTGTATCTCGTCATCCAACGTGATCACCGAGAGCGTGCGCTCCCACTCCTACGCAAAGGTGGCTCACTCGCGGAAAATCTCGCGATCGTTCTGCACACCGGACTCGATGTCATGGGGCCCTATCACGGGTTCGGTAGCGCATTTCTGCACGTCGCCCTGCCCACCGAATCGCCGTCCAGCCCGTTCTCGGCCGAGTCGAGTGATGCGAGATCGATGGCCGTCGAATTGATGCGCGAAGCACTGGCGGCGTCGAAGCAGAAGACGCCGGCGTCCTTGGAGACCCAGCTCCCCACACTCTTGTGGCTCAGCTATCTGGGCGTGACGCTGCACTGGGTCACCGACCCGTCTCCGGGGCAAACTCGTACCCGATCCCTGGTCGACGGCTTGGTCCCGATCATCGCCAAAGCGCTCACCCTCGCGCGGCTGCCAGTGGCCCGCGGCCTGGTCGGCGACGTCGCCGCCCTGATGACCAAAGTCGTTTCTCCAGAGCGGAACAAAAAATCATGAAGACTGTCGTTGTATGTGGGGCGTCGGGTTACATAGGGCAATCTCTCCTTCGAGCGCTCGAATCGAACGGGGTCGAGATTCGGACGATCGGCCGCGGAGGAACGAGCGATGCCACCTGGTCCGACGAGCAAGGTGTCGCCGACGTACTCAGCGGCGCGGATCTGCTGATCAACCTCGCCGGACGCTCTGTGAGCTGCCGATACAACAAGCGCAATGCCGACGAAATCTTCTCCTCCCGCGTGGAAACGACCGCACTGTTGGGTCGCGCACTGGCCCGTACACCGCAACCACCCTCGCTCTGGGCGAATGCCAGTACCGGCACGATCTACCGAAACGCGCGGGATCGACCGATGGATGAGAAGAACGGAGAGCTGGGTAAGGGATTCTCCGTCGCGGTCGCGCGGGCGTGGGAACACGAATTGTTCTCAGCCCCAACCCCCGTTCGTAAAGTGGCGTTACGAATGTCGATCGTTCTCGGAGCCGGCGGCGGAGCAATCAACCCCTTCGTGAACCTGGCCCGAATGGGTTTCGGCGGAAGAATGGGCGACGGACGACAAATGTTCAGCTGGATACACATTTCCGATGTCGTTCGCTCGGTCATCCACATCTACGAGCATCCGGAGATCTCAGGCCCGGTCAATATCGCATCCCCGTATCCGGTAACCAACACCGACATGATGCGTATGGTACGAGCGAAACTTGGCCGACAATACGGGTTTCCGACGCCGGGCTGGATGCTCGAGTTCGGCGCACGAATCATCCGCACCGAGGCTGAACTGGTGACGAAGAGTCGCTGGGTTTTACCAGGGGTGCTCGCGGACAGCGGCTTCCAGTATCAATTTCCGACGTTGGAGTCTGCGCTGGAACAGATCGCTCAGGAGACCCCGCGAGGGCTGCTTCCGGTCACACTCGGCTGAAGTTCGGTCGCGGTCGCGACCGCTCGCACGATATCCTGCTCGAGCAGATAGTGATTCAGGGCAATCGCAGCCTTCGACCCAGCGGCGGCGGCGGTGATCAACTGTGCAGGCGAGTCCGACACGTTCCCAGCGGCCCATACACCAGGCATGCTGGTACTTCCCGCAGGATCAGTTACCACCCAACCATTTTCGTCAGCTTCACATCCCAGGTCAGTCAGCAAAGCGTCGCGTGGAACAAACCGTGGACCGACAAACACCACACTCCGCGGAACAACCTGACCGGAGGCCAACTCGACGCCGTCCAATCGACCGTCTGCCACCGAGACCCCGGCCACGTCGCCTTCTACGATGCGAATCCCCCTCACAGTCAGCCGCTCCCGCTCGGTGCCGGTCAGCTCGATGCGATTCGGAAAGAAGACAACATCGTCCGACCATTGGCGCACCAACGACGCCTGATGAATGGTGAACGGCCTGTTGTCACCCCCGAGTACACCGATCGGCGTATCACGAACCTCGTACCCGTGGCAGTAGGGACAATGCAAAACGTCGACTCCCCAGCGATCCTGCAGCCCAGCGATGTTCGGCAGCTCGTCACGTAACCCCGTCGCCACCAGAACAGTCCGTGCCTCCAGCGACGCAGTCGCGTCGGTTTGCACCAGAAATCCACCGTCCTCCGTTTGCTCGATTCCGATTGCGGTGCCAGTCGTCATTTCGCCGCCGTACTCGAGAACCTCCTTGCGTCCGGCCGCAAGTAATTGCGTCGGACTCTGCCCGTCCCGCGTCAGGTACCCGTGCAGGTGCTCGGAGACACCATTGCGCGGGTTACCAGCATCGACGATCATCACTCGCCGCCGAGCCCGAGCCAGAACGAGCGCGGCACTCAACCCCGCCGCACCGCCACCGACAATCACCACATCGAACCTCATGCACTCCCCCAGTCCCGCAGTTCGTCCCACCCCAGACGGTGAGCTATTCTGGCAATCTAGCAAATTTGTTTACCAGTTAACAAAACTGAGGAATCGTGAACGAACCAACACTCCGCTCCCGTACGTGCAACCTTTGGGCCGAAAACAATCCTGACCTCGACACGTCGCCCATGGAAGTTGTCGCGCAACTCAAGCGGATCACGGCGCTTCTCGAACTCGCCGTCGAACCGGTGTACCGATCCGCGGACCTCACCGTGTCGGAAGTCGAACTGCTTGTGCCGCTTCGATACGCCGAGGAACCGGTCACCGCGATTCGTCTCGCCGAACGCCTCGGTATGTCTCGGGCCGGAGTCAGCAAGGCACTCGCACGATTGGAGAAGCGAGGCCTTGTCTCCCGCACGAGAAATCCCGAAGACAGGCGATCTGCACTGATCACGATGACAATCCAGGGAAACGCTGTCGTCGATGATGTCTTTCCTCGCGAACTCGCCGCTCACGGTGAATTGTTCACCGAACTCGGACGGGACCGCGGAAAAATTCTCGCGGCACTCGAGCAGTTGGCGCTATCCATGGAAGGCGGGCTGGATCGGATGAGCGATGCCCGTTCGCGTACCTGAGAGTCGCCCGATTCCTGTATCGAACTGACGTTGGCGCACTAGATATCGACGGCGGGGCGCGCCATGAGTGAGCTGGCTTCCTGGGCAGCGTCTCCGCCCTCGGTCAGATGACGCTGCGCCTCGGGCAGTTCACGGCCGTGCTGTGCCATGGCCTGCGCATACAGGCGGCCGGCGCGGTACGACGAGCGAACCAACGGACCGGCCATGACGCCGGCGAAGCCCATCTCTTCTGCAGCCTTGGAGTGTGCGACGAACTCCTCGGGCTTGACCCACCGCTCGACGGGGTGGTGCCGGGGCGAGGGGCGCAGGTACTGGGTGATGGTGAGGATGTCGCAACCGGCGGCGTGGAGATCTGCCATCGCCTCGGTGACCTCTTCAGGGGTTTCGCCCATACCGAGGATCAGGTTGGACTTGGTGACCAGTCCGTAGTCGCGTGCTGCGGTGATGACGTCGAGGCTGCGCTGGTACCGGAATGCCGGACGGATCCGCTTGAAGATGCGGGGGACGGTCTCGAGGTTGTGTGCGAGCACCTCGGGGCGTGAGGCGAAGACCTCGTCGAGCAATTCGGGCTTGCCGTTGAAGTCCGGAACCAGGTTCTCGACGCCGGTGCCCGGGTTGAGTTCGTGGATCTTGCGGACGGTCTCGGCGTAAAGCCAGGCGCCTCCGTCGGGGAGGTCGTCGCGGGCGACGCCGGTGATCGTGGAGTACCGAAGCCCCATGGCCTGAACGCTTTCCGCGACGCGACGGGGCTCGTCGCGGTCGAGGGCCTCGGGCTTGCCGGTGTCGATCTGGCAGAAGTCGCAGCGGCGTGTGCACTGCTCGCCGCCGATCAGGAACGTGGCTTCGCGGTCTTCCCAGCACTCGTAGATGTTGGGGCAGCCTGCTTCCTCGCAGACGGTGTGCAAACCTTCACGCTTGACCAGGCCCTTGAGCTCCGTGTACTCGGGGCCCATCTTTGCGCGGGTCTTGATCCAGTTGGGTTTGCGTTCGATGGGCGTCTCCGCGTTTCGGATCTCGAGACGGAGCAGCTTACGTCCCTCCCCGGTGGTTCGACTGTCGTGCGTCACGACTTTCCTCCAAGTATTCGTCGGGTCTCTGCCATTCGCGTGAGTGCAAAGGATGCGGCAAGGTGACTGCCTTCCAAGGCTGCAACTGCGCGAGTGATCAATGGTGTTACCAAGGCCGACACATCGCCGAATCTATTTGTGCTCGATAGCCATTCGCTTCTCTCATCGCACAGTTCGAGCACACGTGCAGCAACCTCGAGAAACCCCACCGAGTAGAACCACGGCAACACGCGTGTATCGACATGGAAGGTAACTGACCTTCGATACCGGGACAACACCTGCTCGAATGCCGGGTATCCGAAATGAACTGAAGGGCAACCCGATACAACGCTGGGAATTCCTCTCAGACCTGCCCAGAAAACGTAGGCGATACCGACGTCCAACAGCGGGTCACCGAAACCTACTCGACGCCAATCTGTCACTGCGCGCAATAGTGGGGAGTCGTCGAGGTCGAAAACCGTTCGATCCAGACGATATTCGCCGTGGAGCAAGCAGGGCTTCCGCGGTTCCGGCACCGATCGCGCGAGGGAATCGAGGAGAGCGTTCAACGCCGGCCTCACACTCAATTCGTGCCGAGCGAGCCTTATCCCGATCTCGGACAAGTAGTTGTGCAGTTCCCCGCACATCCCGGGGAGGGTACTCACACCGTCGAGGCCGACTTCGAGCGAATGAATCCCGGCAAGCGTATCGGCAAATGAGTTCGCTACCAGGCTTCTCGCGCCGATCTCGACGTCGGCTAGTTGAATATCGGTCCGGAGAGATGACCCATGCACCCGTCGAGAGACGACCAATCCAGAGGCTTCGTCCCGGTAGACAAGGAGAGGTACTGGAATGCTGCTCTTTTCGAGCATATGCAGCGCAGTGGCCTCTGCTCGAATTCCCTGTGTTCCAAGACTGTCATCACTGCTCGACGAACAGCGCAGGATCCACGCTCCTTCATCGCTGGTCAAGGAGTACGCCTGCCCAGGCGGCGAACTGGAAACCTTGTTAGCACTGAATCGCGAGTATCGATCCAACTCGCCGCAGTCGATCAGACGACGTCGAATCTCACCGATATCGAATGGGAGCCGCATTGCCACCAGTTATCCCCATTCGGAATCGATTCGTCATTCGTGCAACCCGGACTGCTATCGATGAAGCCGCAATTCACGCGACGCGACAACCATCCGATGAACCTCGTCAGCGCCGTCGATGAAGCGCATGGTCCGAGCCTGCGCCCACAACATCGCCAGCGGATAGTCCTGCGTCATTCCGCCGGCGCCATGCACCTGAATTGCCTTGTCGATCACCCAGCCCACAGCGTCTGGGGCAGCAACCTTGATAGCCGAAATTTCCGTGCGCGCCTCACGCGCCCCAACTGTGTCGATCAACCAGGCAGTCCGCAGAACGAACAACCGCAACTGGTCGATCTTTACCCTGGACTGCGCGATCCAATGCTGAATAATTCCCTGATCCGCCAACGACTTACCGAAGGCCTCACGCTCGTTCGCCCGACGACACATCAACTCGATCGCACGCTCCGCCATCCCGATCATGCGCATGCAGTGATGAATCCGCCCTGGACCGAGCCTGGCCTGCGCCAGCGCCTGCCCCCGACCACGCTCGCCGAGCATGTGGTCCTTGGGAACAAGTACGTCCTCGAAATGCACCTCCGCGTGACCGCCATGGGCACCGTGTGTGAAGCCGAACATCTTCAGTCCCCGGACAATACGCACGCCAGGAGTCTCACGCGGAATCAGAACCAAACTGTGGCGCGACCGCGGATCCGCATCAGGATCTGACACCCCCATCACGATCAACAACACACAATCGCTGCTCATCGCGCCGGTCGACCACCACTTACGTCCATTGATCCTCCAACAATCACCCCCATCAGTGATTGAGCAGGTCAAGTTCGCGGGATCAGACGACGACACGTCCGGCTCCGTCATGCAATACGCCGACCTGATGTCACCGTTCAACAACGGATCGAGCCACCGATGTTTCTGCTCGTCAGTCCCGAACAGCGTCAGCAACTCCATGTTCCCGGTATCGGGTGGGTTGCAGTTGAACGCTTCGGGCGCAACCTCCGGACTCCAACCCGTGACCTCGGCCAACGGTGCGTACTGCAGATTCGACAGTCCCGCACCACGCGGATCGTGCGGAAGAAACAAATTCCACAACCCTTGTGCCTTCGCGTGTTCCTTCAGTTCCGCCATCACCGCCGGACGCTCCCACTGCCGATCCCCTACTTCCGGGTTGTCGTGGAAGAAATGCTCTGCGGGAAAAACGAACTCGTCCATGAATGCCGACGCGCGTTCCTTCAAATCAATAGTCTTCGCGTCGAATTCGAAGTCCATGTCACACACCTTTACCCTTCGCCGGCCGAGTACGACCGAGTACGACCGAGATCAGAAATCACTGTTTCACAACAATTTTCGGCTACGCAAGTGTCGAAAGCCCGCGCTCTGCCAAAGGAACGACCATCGAGCCGATGTCCTCGAAACCGTCGCCGACTGTTTCCCCATTGACGAAGCGAAGATGGATGCCTTCCAGAATCACTGCCATCTTGTAGAATGCAAAGCCCGAATACCACTGCAGCGCATCGATATCGAACCCAGTGCTTAGGGAATATCTTTCGACAACGTCGTCGAACGAGGGGAAACCCTCATGCGCAGAGGGTGTCCCGGCAATCGGATTATCGATACCTGCCCATCCCGACCAGAACAGATGGACTAAACCCAAGTCTGTCAACGGATCACCCAGTGTTGACATCTCCCAATCCAGCACTCCGACGATGTCCGACGGGGCACCTAACCGAACAATCATGTTGTCGAATCGAAAGTCGCCGTGGACGATCGAGGTTGCAGACCGCCTCGGAATCGACGACGCGACCCTTACCCCTAGTTTTTCCAACATCGGAAGATCGCGGGACTTCGACGACGCCAACTGCTTACTCCAGCACCTTACCTGCCGCTCGAGGTATCCCTCCGGCCTACCGAAACCAGACAAACCCAGGCTACGAAAGTCTTGCGTATGCAGAGCAGCCAGGCAATCGACGTAGCGAAACGCCAGCTCGGAGCGATTGCTCTGGTCCACGGAAGCGAAGTCGTCATCGGTTCGCAACACCTGACCTTCGATCTTGTCCATGACGTAGAAACTTCCACCCGATGTAGCGTCGAGCTCCTCGGAGAACACGATCCGCGGAACCGGGACAGTGCTTTCCGCGAGGGCTCGCTGAACGGTCACTTCCCGACTCATGTCGTGAGCAGTCTCCAGACGGTGACCGATCGGCGGACGACGCAGAATCCATCTTCTCGACCTACTCGCCAACTCGAACGTCAAATTCGAACGACCGCCGGCAAGTAGTCGCACCGCCAATTCGTCGCCAGCGGCCAACTCGCCCATCTCGACCAACCTGGACCGAACCAAGTCGGCGTTGAACTGCTCGCGCACCGCTATTGATTCCACCTCGTTCATCACAACGTCCTCATCAGGTAGTCCACCTTCGCTAGTCGACAACACGGCCGTTAATCGACAACACAACGCACCACACCCGCACCGGCGGGCAGGTCGGGCCGCACCAAAACCTTCACGTGTTCTATCTCGTCTCCCGCGGCCGGACGCAGCGCAGAGAACACCTCACTCACCGCATCCAGCCCGGCAAAGCCCGTGACCATGAATCCCGGATCGAAACGACGCTCCACGATATGTTCGAAAGTTCGGGAAAATGCTTGGTACGTATGTTCTCCACGCCCCGGACCACCCACGAATTCCAAACTCACATTCTTGAGAATCCCGATTACGGGTCGAATCGACTCGTGCTCCATTGCCGATCCGACAATCACAATGCGTGTGAACGGTGGAACGACAGACATCAAGGAACCCAGTAGATTCCGCGCTCCGGATGCTTCGAAGACAAATACTTCGGTATCTGCCGGAATCATTCCTGCAAGTGTGCTCAGTGGATCCGAGTGCCTCGGATCGACTGCCACATCGGCCCCGTACGCCAAAGCCACAGTTCGTCGAAGTTCCGAAGGGTCGGATACGACGATGGGGTGGATGCCGCGTTCTGCCAACTCGATGACTGCGCCGAGTCCCACAGGCCCGCAACCGGTCACCACTGCGGCGGCGCCGGCAACGATTCGTGAACGCAGCACGGCGTTAACACCAGTAGCGAGAGGTTCGGTCACTGCAGCGGTAACCGGATCCACGTCCGGAGGGATGTGCAGGTGCCCTCCAGCCTGGATAACAACCCTTTCAGCCAGCCCTCCGGGCTTCGAATTGCAGTATCCGACTGTATGAGTCAATCCATCGTCGTCAACGACCCACGGCAGAACCACCAGACGGTCACCGACTGCGTAATCGACCACTCCGGTTCCCAACTCGGTCACCGTTGCAGTGAACTCGTGTCCGAATACAACATCGTGCGCCGGATCGAACAGCGCTCCCGGCACGTCCGCCTCACGATGCGCAGCCAGGAAATCATCGGTGTGCTGCCAGGCCGAAAGATCACTGCCGCAGATCCCGGTGGCTATCGGCTCCACCAGAAGCTGATTCGGTCCCGGTGACGGCTCCGGAATGTCGGCAAGTATGACGTCTCCGCCTCGAAGCACTGCTGCCCTCATCTGATGTCCTCACGTCGAGAAGTGCCTACGATTTTGTCGGCCATTGTTCGAGATACTTCTGTACGGACATCAGCGTGCGCAAGGCTTCGGCGCCGTCGAATGCCCTGTGGTCGAAGGTCAATCCGAGTCGTGCAATGGGCCTGATGGTGAGGAGTTCGGATTCACCGTCGACGCTCTTTCGCGCGACGGGGGTACGCACGATGGCTGGTAGACCGATCGAGGCAACTTGCGGACGAGTCAGGATCGGAGTCGAGACCACGCCGCCGACACTTCCCGAGTTGCTGATCGTAATTGTTCCGCCCGAAAGATCCTCCGGCTGCGCGGAACCCGAGAGTATCGCACTACTGGTCGCGACTATTGCGTCCGACAGTGCCTCCAGTTCGAGATTCTGCGCATCACGTATGACGGGGACGATCAGTCCGTCCGGAGTGTCCACGGCAATTCCCAGGTTGACAGTGTTCCATCGCACGAGGTGCTTGTCCGTGAACGTGGCATTGGCATCCGGGTGGTCTGCGAGCGCCCGGCACAGTGCGTGACCGACAAAGGGAAGGAAACTGAGTTTCCCTTCACCTCGAGCTGATCTCTCACGGTTGATCTTCGCTCGGGCTACTGAGACCGCAGTGAAATCGACATCAACCTGCGCCGTCAATTGAGGAGCCGTATTCCACGATTCTGTCAGATTCTTGGCGATTGCCCTACGCAGGCGAGTGTGTTCGATAGCCGTGTAGGTCACAGCCTCGTATCCGGCTGGAATCGCCACGGTGTCAGCATCTTCCGGTACTCGATCCCTGGCTCCCGGCAAGAATTCGCTCTTGCTCTCCAGCGACATATCAGTCGAGCCCGAATCGAGGCGGAGGCGTCGACTTCCTTCGGGCGGACGATTGACCGGAGAGAACCACGACGCAGCCAACACCAGTGAATCGTTGGGTGGGCGAGAACCCTCGGCGACGACTGCCGCGGCCTCGCTCGCGAGAGCCCGATCCGGGGAAATCGGGGACGGAGCTGCGATCGGATCCGATGTCGGCGCCTCCGGCGCGACATCTTCACCGGCTGCATCTTCACCGGCAATGGCTTGCGCGACGGCTACCGGGTCGGAATCGAGTGAGGCAAATCGAGCAATGACGTCCCCGACAGGAACCTCCTGATCCACTGCGGCAACGTAACTGATGAGGATTCCCGAAGTTGGCGAGTCAACTTCGGTGTCGACCTTGTCGGTCGACACCTCACAAAGCGGATCGCCCTCGGCGACCCTGTCCCCAGGCTTTAGCAGCCATTCGGTGAGCAACGCGAATTCCACCGACCCCATGTGGGGCATGTGGACGTCGAATAGTGTGAGCATGGTGAATGTCCTCGTAGTCGAGTAATTAGTCGCGAACCAGGTGACGGGCTGTCTCGATGATGTCGGAAACACTTGGGAAGCAATGATCTTCGAGGAACCGACTCGCCGGAATCGGCGCATCCACAGAACCGAGACGCGCGATCGGAGCGTGGAGCCAGTAGAAGCAACGCTCCTGGATGAGCGCAGCGATCTCGGCGCCAGGACCAGCGGTTCTCGGCGCCTCGTGAACGATCATCGCCCGCCCGGTCCGCATCACCGACGCGATGATCGTGTCGTGGTCCAGCGGAACCAGCGTTTGCAGGTCGACAACTTCGAGCTCGATACCCTCCGCAGCCAGCACGACAGCTGCTTCAAGCGAGCGAGGCACCATACATCCATAGCTGATGACAGTCACTGTGTCGCCACGCCGTGGAATCGATGCTTTACCCAAGGGCATTACGTACTCGGGATCGGTGAATACCTCACCCCGTTTGAAGTTGAGCTGCTTGCTCGGGTAGTACAGAACAGGATTTGGGTCCCGGATTGCGGCCTTGAGTAGGGCTTTCGCGTTGGCAGGATTGGACGGGACAACTGCTTTGAGTCCAGGAAAATGCATCGGTAGCATCTCCATCGAACCCGAATGTTCGGGTCCTGCACCACCGCTCGGCCCGATCGGCATTATGATCACAGCGGGAAGTTCGAATTGACCACCGTGCATATGGCGCCACTTACCCAGTTTCTGAAAGATCTCGTCCCCGGCGATCAAACTGAAGTCTGCAAACCCCAGCTGTACGATCGGACGCATTCCGGTCATGGCGGCACCGGCGGCCGCACCCACCATGAATGCTTCGGTAATTCCGGTGTTTCGGATCCTCTCGAGTCCGAATTCCTCTACCAGGCCCCGGGTTCCGCCGAAGAACCCGCCTGACGCAATGTCCTGGCCCATGAGAAACACCGAGGGATCCCGGCGCATCTCCTCGGCAATCGCCGCACCCTGTGCGGCCTCGTAGCTTTGCACCGTGGTTTCCGGAGCCGTGCGGTTGACAGGCGTGTCGTCAGTGATAGTCATGCAAAAACGTCCTTCAGGATAACGGAGGGGTCAGGCAAAGGAGCGGCTTCTGCCGCGACGAGAGCATCGGCAACTTCCGCACGTGCTGCGGCGACGATCTGGTCGGCCAGTGAAGCATCGAGTCGAGAACGCATGATATCCAACGGATCTCGGTACGTCGACAAGAAATCTTCCGGGCGATACTTCTGCGCGTCGCCTTCCCAGTGTCCGCCGACCCGGGTGACGACTGCCTCGATCAACGACGGCCCATGACCATCGCGCGCTCGATCGATCGCGGTCTGTGTCGCATGGTAGACAGCGACGGCGTCGTGACCGTCGACGCGAACTCCCGGAATCCCGTATGCAGACGCCCGTTCGGCGATAGTGCTTGTCGGACTTACAGACTCAAAAGAGGTGGTTACCGAGATTCCGTTGTTCTCGCAGAAGTAGACCAAAGGTAGTTTCCACCGCGATGCCTCGAGCAGAGTTTCATGGAAGGTGCCACGTGCCGCCGTTCCGTCGCCGAAGTCAGCCAGCGCAACTTGCCCCGTGCCTCTCATTTGCGCCGACAACGCCGCGCCTGCTGCCACCGGATACACCGATCCGAGCGTCGCCCCCTCCCCCATGATTCCGAGCGCCGGATCTGCCCAGTGAGGAACCCCGGCGCCTTTTCCGCCGGTAGAACCTGTCACTTTTCCAAGCAGGTCACCGATGATCGGCCCCATCGCCATCCCTTTGGCAAGCGGCCATGTGGCTCCTCTTCCCTGATAGAACAGATAGTCGTCGTCTCGCATCGCTGCCACCGCTCCAGCGACAGCACCTTCCTGCCCTTTGCCCGGATGCCAAAATCCGGCAAATCCGTGGTCCCGGATGTGAATCTGCACCGCGTCCTCGATCGCACGCGCACGGGCCATGACGGTGAAAATGTCGATCGCCAACCGTGGGTCGAGTGACTCCGGTTCCACTACTTCGGTCAGCTGTTCGCTTGTGTGCGTGGCCATTCCGATCTCCTTCTGACAGTCCGACATGCAAGTACGAGGTTCGCGCCTTTGACAACCCGGCATCGATTGCCATTCGTGTGGCTGCTGTCACATCACCATATGTGGATCAAGTGATTCAATCAAGTGCATTCTCTAAATCGGCTGAGGTCTACTCAGACATCACCGGGTCAGCAGGCCGGAAATCAGGCCGCGGCATCGCGATATGATGGGGTCAACAAACCGAAAGGTTGCGGAAATGCCACGATCCAGTCCACGCGACGGCGCAGCAACTCGCCGTGCTCTGATCGACTCAGCGGCAAAGCTGTTCGCAGCAGAGGGAGTCGAGGCCGTCTCGATTCGAGCGATCAATGCCGAAGCCGGATTGGGAGCAGCGTCCGCGCACTATCATTTCGGATCCAAGGACGCGATCCTCGACGCCGTCCTCCTCGACTCCGGCGCCGAAGTGCTCGCGCACATTCATCGCCTGGCCAAGAACATGGTCGATTCCGACACCGTTCCGACAGCGAGGCAGATCGTCGATCTCCTGGCACTGCCGTATCGCCAGTTCCTCGATCAGGAACCTGACAAAGGTGTTCGATGGCTGACTATTTGTGGCCAACTCAGCCTCGCCAACGATCCTCGACTCTTCCCCGTCAAGGACGACACAGCAGAGCTGCTGCGCAAACTACTCGAACGCGCCTACCCCTCAGCCGACGACACCGCGATCGAACTGAACTGGTCACTCACCGTGAACACGCTGATCGTGATGGCGGCACGATGGTCGGACGCAAGCATCGAGGGATCTCGCGCGCTATCCAACGGTCGATTCGACACACTGGCGGATTTTGTCGCAGGCGGGCTCGAGTCACTCATGGATCCAACCCGGACCTAGCTTTGTGGATGGATCTTCCCAGGTAGGGTTGCGGATCCACCACCCACAGAACGCGCCGTCTCCGTGCGCGCTTTTGCAATTTTCTCGGGAAAAATTTAGTGGATCACTTGACAGAATCAATCGATCCATTTTACTGTGCCTCACATCACAAAATGCTTCAGTGGGTCTGCACACTCGCCGCGCCGACTGTCCCGCTCACTGCCCCGTCTTCCCGTCAGAAAGATGCAGGAGCCACGATGACCGCTCCATCCACGGATAATCCTTCCTCGACTCCATCGGAGTCTTCTTCCGAAAACCCCACTCTCGCGATAGAAGGCGTGGGAAATCGATCAACCGCCGGCTGGGTCGGAATCCTCCTGATCCTCTGCCTTCTGTCCGAAGAAGTCGCATACGCGTTCAATCTGGTGACGCCTGCACTCCCCAGCATGGCCGGTTCATTCGAGACCTCGAACATCGCTTGGGTGTCAACACTGTTCACACTCTCCGGCGCTATCAGCGCACCGTTGATCGGCAAGCTCGCAGATCGAGACGGCAAGAAGAAATGGCTTCTGATCGCAACCGCCTGCATGGCAACAGGCTCGCTGATCGTCGCAATCGCGCCGACCTTTTCCGTAGTACTAGTCGGTCGTACCGTTGAAGGACTCGGTCTTGCAATCGTGCCGATAACCTACTCGCTGATGCGCGACATCTTCCCGAAGCGCATGCTGGCGATGGCGGTCAGCATGACAACCGCTGGAATTGGTGTCACCACGATCACCGGTCCTGTCATTGCCGGAGTTTTGATCGATAATTTCGGCTTCCGCGGAGTGTTCTTCGCATTGGCGCTCTTCCCTGTGCTCCTGGGCGCCTTGGTAATGCTCGTTGTTCCCGAGTCCCCGATCCGAGTGAAAACGTCCATCGACTGGGTTGGTGGGATCATGCTCGGGCTCTCGATCGCACTCCTCCTGTACTGCATCGGCGAAGGCGGAACGTGGGGCTGGACGTCGTGGAAGACACTTCTCTGCGCCATCGCCGCGGTGGCAATTTTCATCGGATGGGCTCGATACGAAAAGCGAATCGAGAACCCACTGATTGACATTGCGGTGCTGCGCGGTCGCGCTGTCGTGACGACACTGGTCGCGCAATTTACCGGCCAGGCCGTCATCGTTCTCCAATTCGTCCTGTTGTCTTTCATCGTTCAGACACCTATCGCCCTCGGCGTTACCTACGGGTTGGGGGAAAGCGCAAGCTACATGGCGCGGTTGACCACACCGGCCGGCGTGGCCACCGTCGCAATGGGGTTGCTTGTCGGCATAATCGCAGAACGTCGGGGCGCACGCCTGCCGAACTGGATCGGCTTCGCCTTGATGGCGATCGGCTCCGTGTCACTCGCCTTCTCCCACAAGGAATTCTGGCCGATACTGTTGGGATACTTGATATACGCATTCGGCGCCGGTCTGATCAGTGCGGCAATACCCAATCTGGTGATCGCCGCCGCGCCGGTTCGACTGCAGGCCGTCACTGCCTCAACGGTCAACGTGGTGGGATCCGTCGGCAGTGCTGTTGCTGTACAGATTGGTTTTGCCATCCTCGCCCTGAACATTGCAACGGTTGCTGACGGAACGCCTATTTACGCTGGAATTGGCTACACGACAGTCTATTTCGTTGCAGCAGGTCTGGCGGTAGCCGGACTCGCCGCGACTCTCCTCATGCCGCATGGCCGAAAGCCCCAGTCTGTGGAAGCACTGACCTGATCTGAATCGACTATCTGAGAATTATCGTGACCTCACACTATGACGTCGTTGTCCTCGGAGCCGGCCCCGGTGGGTACGTCGCTGCTATCCGCGCGGCACAACTGGGCCTGAGCACCGCCATCATCGAGCAGAAGTACTGGGGCGGTGTATGCCTGAATGTCGGCTGCATTCCGTCCAAGGCGCTTCTCCGTAACGCCGAACTCGCGCACATCTTCACGAAAGAAGCGAAGACGTTCGGCATGTCCGGAGACGTGTCCTTCGATTTCGGCTCCGCTTTCGATCGCAGCCGCAAGGTCGCGGACGGGCGAGTCAAGGGCATTCACTTCTTGATGAAGAAGAACAAGATCCCGGAGTACGACGGCAAGGGCACGTTCGTCGACGCCAACACCATCAGCGTGGAGCTCAGCAAGGGTGGCACCGAGACGATCACGTTCGACAACGCGATCATCGCGACCGGTTCGTACACCAAGCTGCTGCCCGGCACCTCGCTGAGCGAGAACGTCGTGACCTACGAAGAGCAGATCCTCACCCGTGACCTTCCGGGTTCGATCCTGATCGTCGGTGCCGGCGCGATCGGCATGGAGTTCGGTTACGTCCTCAAGAACTACGGCGTCGACGTCACGATCGTCGAGTTCCTCGATCGGGCACTGCCCAACGAGGACGCCGACGTCTCGAAGGAAATCGCCAAGCAGTACAAGAAGCTCGGCGTCACCATCAAGACCGGTGCCGCTGTGCAGTCCATCAGCGACGACGGCAGCAAGGTCACCGTCTCGATCAAGGACAACAAGTCCAGCGAGATCGAGACCGTGGTCGTCGACAAGGTTCTGCAGTCCGTCGGCTTCGCACCGCGCGTGGAGGGCTTCGGTCTCGAGAACACCGGGGTCGCGTTGACCGATCGCGGCGCCATCGCGATCGACGACTACATGCGCACCAACGTCCCGCACATCTTCGCCATCGGTGACGTCACCGCCAAGCTGCAGCTCGCGCACGTCGCAGAAGCTCAGGCTGTCGTCGCTGCCGAGACCATCGGCGGCGCGGAGACGCAGACACTCGGTGACTACCGGATGATGCCGCGTGCGACGTTCTGCCAGCCGCAGGTCGCCTCGTTCGGTTTGACCGAGGAGCAGGCCAAAGCCGAGGGCTACGACGTCAAGGTCGCGAACTTCCCGTTCGCCGCCAACGCCAAGGCACACGGTCTCGGTGACCCGACCGGTTTCGTCAAGCTGATCGCCGACAAGAAGTACGGCGAACTGCTCGGCGGGCACCTCATCGGACCGGACGTTTCGGAACTGCTGCCCGAGCTGACCTTGGCCCAGAAGTGGGACCTCACGGTCAACGAGTTGGCACGCAACGTCCACACCCACCCCACACTCAGTGAGGCACTGCAGGAAGCGATCCACGGCCTCGCCGGCCACATGATCAACCTCTGAAGAACTCCGATCGATCAGAAAGTAGTAGACCTCAGTGACATCTACTGGCAGTACTGATATCCACGCACTCCCAGTCACCGATCCACCTCGAGACTCCAATCCCTGGGTCGCCATGACTGCGATCGCACTCGGCGTTCTCATCGTTTCGCTCGACGGCACGATAACGGCAGTGGCCAATCCGGTTCTTGTCGTCGATCTAGGCGCGAGTCTCTCTGGTTTGCAATGGATTACCAACATCTATCTGCTCGCGATGGCGGCAACGCTCGTTCTCGCGGGAAGGTTGGGCGATCGCTTCGGACGACGATCTGTGTTCCTTTCAGGGATCGTCGGTTTCGGGTTGGCATCAGCGGGAATTGCCCTGGCGCACAGTGTAGAAATGGTGATCTTCTCGAGACTCGGCCAGGGAATTTTCGGCGCACTGATCGTCACCAATGCTCTGGCATTGCTTCGGTCCCTCTTCTCCGAGGCAACACTTCCGAAGGCGCTTGCGGTCTTCGCATCGCTGATCGGCGCTTCATCCGCCGCCGGCCCCCTGATCGGCGGATTGCTGATCGAGCACACCAGCTGGCGATGGGCCTTCCTGATCAACGTCCCCGTTGCGGCGATTTCCCTCGCTACAGGATTGTTTCTGCTCCCCAAGGGCCGGGTCGTACGGACTGTAAAGTTCGACGTCCTGGGTTCGATCTTGCTGACGAGTTCACTCCTCGCCATAACCTACGGACTTATCAAAGCCCCCGAAAGTGGTTGGACTGATTGGCATGTCATCGGCTGGCTGGTCGGTGGAACCGTCACTGGTTTGGCCTTCGTAGAAGCGGAGCGGCGCGCATCGGATCCTTTGGTGCCGCTTCGGCTATTCGCTGACCGGTCAATCACACTCGGAGTCATCCTGACAATCATCTCCTTCTTTGCGCTTGTCGGCTCACTGTTCTTCATTCTCTTGTTCTTGCAACAGATCAACGGTGACTCCCCCATGGCTGCCGGACTCCACATCCTCCCGATGAGTATCGCGAATGTAGTCGCTTCGAGCAGTTGCGGTTGGATCATCAAACGGTACGGCGCACGTCCGCCCTTGTTTGTGGGAATGTTGCTCAGCGCAGTGGGATTCCTACTGTTCACCACCATCGAACCACACGGAAGCTACCTTTCTCTGGCCATTCCGTTTGTGGTACTGGGCCTGGGAATCGGGTTTGTGATGACTGCGTCAGTCCAAGCGATCCTAGGGAATGCGAACGTCGCAGACGCCGGACCTGCTGCGGGCGTCCATCAGACCTCACTTCAAGTTGGCGGTATCCTCGGAACTTCAGTGCTCGGAGCCGTGATGGCGGCGGCATCCGCAGCAAAGTTCCACGAAACACTACTGGGCAACGTCATTCCCGACTTCATAGTCGATCGAGTCTCGGAAGATGCGGTTCGTGCCGTCGCCCAGGGCACCACACCAGTCGTGACAGAAACTGACCCGGCTCTTTCCCTCACACTGCGATCAGCGACCGAGACTGCATTCATGTATGGGCTGCAGACGACGATGTGGGTGGGCGCCATCGTCTCCCTGATTGGCGCGTTCGTCTCGATCGGAATCAGAAGAGGGCGAGTCACGAAAACAGCCACTCACATCCACTGAACGGATCACTCCTACTCTCCGGTCCGCCCGCCGTACGTCGCAATCTTGTACTCCGTCGCAGCCAAAGACAATGTGAGCTCCTTGATCTGCCGACGAACGGTGTCCCGGTGCTCGAGCAGCATGTCGAGCCTCTCCGGAACTGTCCCTTCACCGGCGTCGACCAGTTCAACGTAGTGCTGCAGGTCGCGAATCGCCATGCCTGAGATACGCATGCGGGTCAGAAACACCAGCCTGCGAATAGATTCCGGCCCGTACACACGATGTCCGCTCGAATCACGATCCACCGCAACCAAGCCGATCTTCTCGTAGTAGCGCAGGGTATGTGCCGAAACATCCAGCAGGTCTGACACTTCGGCGATCGACATCGGATCTTCGACGTCCCCTGCATCGACGAGCCGGTGAATGACCTCGATCGACATGGGCCCGTCCACTTCCCCAAGTGCCTCGAGCGCCTTACGCATCAAGTCTTCGGTAGCCATGACTCCCAGCCTAGAACGGGCGGACAGGTCCGGCAGCATCCGCGAAATCGGCGCTGCGAGCGAGGTCGGCCCAGACGGATACCTCGGCGAGATTCTTCCGATACGACGTGGATATCCGCTCCACGGCTTCCTTTCCCAGCGGCAGACGCAGTGGCACATTCTCGCTGTGCACCAGCGAGGTGATGATCTCTGCTGCCTTCTCCGGATCACCCTCCTGAACACCGTCTGCCGCCGCCATGTCCCGCAGAACAGGATCGAGCAAATCACGGTAGTCCGAGGATGATTCGGCGAAGCTCAGAACGCCAGGTGTGTTGAATGCTGTACGGAATCGGCTGGGCTCGACGATCATGACCCGGATGCCGAACTGCCCGACCTCACCGGCAAGGGCCTCCGACCAGCCTTCAATCGCGAATTTGGACGCCGAATACGCCCCGACGCCGGGAAACGACATGCGGCCGCCTTGACTGCTCATCTGCACGATCGTTCCACTGCCCTGCGCTCGCATCGAAGGGAGGACGGCGCGCACCAACGCGGCGGGTCCGATCAGGTGCAGTTCCATGAGATCCCGCAACGTCGAATCGTCCACCATCTCCGCCGCGCCGACCATCCCGCGACCGGCATTGTTGACCAGCACGTCGACACGACCGAAATGCTCGAGCGAATGTTCGACGACGCTGGGTGCCGCCGCGGTGTCGCGGACGTCGAACGTCACCGCCGAGAACCGATCCGGATGCTCCGACGCGATATCTGCAACGGACTCGGGCCTACGAACTGCCGCGACTACCGCGTCCCCGGTTCGAAGTGCGAACACTGCAAGCTCGCGGCCGAAACCCTGAGAAACTCCAGTGATGATCCAGGTTTTTGTTGTCATGGTGGGCAACGCTAGGGGTTAGAGCGCGCTCCAACGCAAGCCTTTGGTTCTACAGCCGAGCTACGCGCCGGCCCAAACCGGTCGCTCGCCGCGAAGGAAACCGTCGACACCGGCTTTGAAGTCGTCACTGCTGTAGATCATGCGCATCAGATCATCGTTGTCGGTGATCGATCGGGTCCTGATGCGGCGCAGGGACTCTCGAATCGTCCACACGGTCATCGGGGCAGCCGCAAGGAGTTCCCGCGATACCTGGGCAGTCAGGCTCGCGAACTCTGTCTCTGTTGCACAGTCGCTGAGGAAGCCGTTCCGCAGAGCCTCGTCGCTCGACATGACCCCCGCCCGAGCGACCAACGACATCAGACGCGAACTGCCGATCCTGTCCGCCAGCAACGCCACGGAATGGACCGACAACGAGTTTCCGAGCGTGCGCGCGATCGGGAGGCAGAAGCGGGACCCGTGCGTCGCGATCCGCACATCGCACGCTGCCGCTAACAACAGCCCGGCTCCCGCGCACACACCGTCGATGACCGCCAGCGTGGGAACCCGCACTTTCTCGAGTTCGGTCAGCACGCCGACGAACCGACTTTCGTAGTCGAGCCCGTCGTGAAAACTCGAGAAGGTCTGAAAATGGCATATGTCGGAACCCGCCGAGAACGCCTCTCCCCCAGCACCTCGGAGAGTGAGTAACCGGATCTCGCGGTCGAAGTCGGCGCTTCGGCAGGCTCCGGCCATGGCGTCGTACATCTGAGGAGTCAATGCGTTGTGTTTTTCCGGCCGGTTGAACACGACGTCAAGCGTGTCGCCATGACGAATGATCGAGATGTCTTCGTGCGTTTCAGTCATGACACTGACGCTATTACCGGCAAGGAACAAACGAAACACATTGCACTCGAGTATCTTTGCGAATATTCGGTGCGAAGTTGCAGATAGTGCGAACGGAGAAGCGTCGACGAGGCCAGGAGACGGTGATGCCAGAACCGAACCTCGCCGACGCAGCATTAGTGGGGTGTCATGCCACGATTGTTGAAAGCGTTATGCCACAACGGTCCGTTGCGGCACACCGGAGTACTGACTCAGCGGCCTGATCAGTGCATTCGACTGCCCCTGCTCGATGATGTGCGCCGTCCATCCGGTGATGCGGCTCATCACGAAGATCGGCGTGAACATCTCGACGTCGAAGCCCATAAGGAAATACGCAGGGCCCGTGGGGAAATCGAGATTCGGCTTGATTCCGGTGGCACTGACCATCGTCTTCTCGAGGATCTCGTACATCTGCACCCACTTCTCGCCGTCCGTCGCTGCCGCTACGTCGAGGAGCGCCTGCTTCATGGTCGGAACACGCGAATCACCGTTCTTGTAGACACGGTGTCCGAAGCCCATGACCTTCTCCTTGGCGGCCAACTTCTCCGACATCCAGGCTTCCGCGCGGTCTGGGTCGTCGATCTCGAGCATGTCGTGCATGACAGCTTCGTTTGCACCGCCGTGCAGCGGGCCCTTGAGCGTGCCGATCGCAGCCGTCACTGCGCTGTAGATGTCCGAAAGTGTGGACGTCACAACACGAGCGGCAAACGTCGAGGCGTTGAAGGAGTGCTCCGCATACAGGATCAGCGAGACCTCGAAGGCCTTTACGATCGCCGGCTCCGGAACAGCACCGAAGCACATGTTCAAGAAGTTTTCGGCGAAACCCAGGTCCGACTGCGGCGCGATGGGATCCTGACCACGCCGGCGGCGGAAATCGGCTGCGACGATGGTCGGAAGCACAGCCGTCATCCGCAGTGCCTTGGCCAGATTGGCCTTCTCGGAGTTGTCGTCCTCCGCCGGATCCTCGGCGCCGAGGTAGCTGATCGCCGTACGGACCACATCCATGGGGTGGCAGTTGTCCGGCATCTTGGTCAGGAGCGAGAGCAGTGATCGATCGGCACGGCGAGCCGCACGCTCACGCAGACAGAGCAATTCGAGCTGCTCGGGTGTCGGCAGTTCGCCGTACCACAGCAGGTGCGCAACTTCTTCGAAGCTACAATTCGCGGCGAGGTCCTGCACTGCGTAACCGCGATACGTCAACGAATTCGTCTCGGGCACTACCTTGGAGATAGCCGTCGTGTCGACGACAACCCCGGCCAAGCCCTTGTAGATCGTCGGAATCTGTTCGGTCATGTCCTACTCCCCTCCACGCTGAAATTGAAAATGCCACTGTCGAATTCGTTGTAACGCTCGTACTCAAGAATCTCGTACAACCTGCTGCGCTGCTGCATCTCGCCGAGCAGTCCTTCTTGCGTGCCCTCCGCAAAAATCTCGCGCAGACCCTTTTCGATAGCGAACATCGCCAGACGAAGGGTGGTCACGGGGTAGATGACGGCGTTGAAACCGATCTCTTCCAATGTCTTCGCCGAGATGAGATTCGACTTCCCGAACTCGGTCATGTTGGCGAGCAACGGAGTGTCGACTGCTGCGCGGAACTTCTCGAAGTCTGCTTCGGTGGCAAGAGCTTCGGTGAAGATCAGATCGGCACCGGCATCCGCGTAGGCCTTTGCTCGCTCGATCGCTGCGTCGATACCGTCGATTCCGGCAGCATCGGTGCGCGCGCAGATGACGAAGTTCGGGTCACGACGTGCCGAGACTGCAGCACGAACTCGGCGAACCATGTCTTCGGTAGGCACGATCGCTTTGCCGTCGAGGTGCCCACAGCGCTTGGGGTTGATCTGATCCTCGAGGTGCAGACCGGCTATACCGTCGTCCTCGAAGATCGTGACCGTGCGGGCAGCACTCATGGGTTCACCGAAACCGGTGTCGGCATCGATCAGCGTCGGGAGGTCGGTGACCCGCGCGATCTGCTTGCTGTGGGCGGCGACCTCGGTCAACGTGGTCAGCCCGATGTCGGGAAGCGCCAATCCGGCCGAATACGCACCACCCGAAACGTAGACGCCTTCGAACCCGATTTCCTGAATGAGCTTGGCTGTCAACGGATTGATCGCACCGGGGAGTCGTTGAATCTTTCCGGACGTCAGCCCGGCACGGAAACCGATGCGTTTGTCGGCTGCAGACGTCGCTGCTGCGATGAGGCCGGACATCAGAAAAGTCCCTTGGCGACCTTGGGAGCCCGAGCGAGAACGTCTTCGGAAACGGTGAAGGTCAGCTGATCGAGTTCGCCTGCCTTCAATTCGGCGGTGCGCTGTGCCGCGTCGAGGAAGCGGTCCTGTTCGCTCGGCTCGATGACGCCCTCGGCGAGGGTGCGGAACTTCGCGACGTACTGATCGCGAGCGAACGGACGTGCGCCGAGCGGGTGCGCATCAGCCACCGCAAGCTCGTCGACGATGACCTCGCCGCTCTTCAAGGTGATCTCGGCGCGAGCACCGAAAGCCTTCTCGTCCGGATCCGTCGAGTGGTAACGGCGTGTCCATTCGGGATCTTCGCGCGTGGAGATCTTGTTCCACAGCTCGATCGTGTCGGGGCGCTGTGCACGCTCGGGCGCGTAGGAATGCTCGTGGTGCCACGTACCGTCCTGCAGCGCAACGGCAAAGATGTACATCACCGAGTGGTCGAGAGTTTCGCGTGATGCGGTGGGGTCGAACTTCTGCGGATCGCCGGATCCGGTGCCGATGACGACGTGGGTGTGGTGGCTGGTGTGCAGGACGATCGAGGCGATCTGATCGAGATCACCTACGCGGGCACGCATCCGGCGTGCGAGGTCGATCGGTGCCTGGCTCTGGTACTCCGCGGAGTGTTCCTTGGTGTACGAGTCGAGGATGGCGCGCTTCGCCTCACCAGAACCTGGAAGCGGAACGTGGTACTCCTTGTCCGGGCCACCGAGCAGCCAGGCGATGACGCCGTCTTCGCCTTCCCAGATCGGTGACGGCGCACCTTCACCGCGCATCGCACGGTCGACTGCCTCGACGGCAACCTTGCCGGCCAGCGCAGGCGCGTAGGCCTTCCAGCTGGAGATCTCGCCCTTGCGGGACTGACGTGTCGCCGTCGTGAGATGCAGCGCCTGACCGATTGCCTGGTAGACCGTCTCGGTGCCCAGGCCGAGCAAGGTTCCGATACCTGCCGCAGCCGAGGGGCCGAGGTGTGCGACGTGGTCGATCTTGTGCTCGTGCAGACAGATAGCCCGAACCAGGTCGATCTGAATCTCGTAGCCGGTTGCGAGACCACGAATCAGGTCCTTACCGTCACGGCCGGTGTGCTGAGCGACGGCGAGGATCGGCGGGATGTTGTCACCGGGGTGCGAGTACTCGGCGGCGAGGAACGTGTCGTGGAAGTCGAGTTCACGAACCGCGACGCCGTTGGCCCAGGCGGCCCACTCGGGCGAGAAAGCACCCGAGATACCGAAGACGGTGGACCCGGGCGTGTACGGATGAGACTGCGCCTGTGCACGCGCATTCACTACGGGGCGGCGCACCAGGGAAGCTGCGGCAACTGCCGCGTTGTCGATGATCCGGTTGACGATCATGTCGGACGTGGCGTCGGTGACCTCGACGGAATCCGTCGCAACTTCCGCGATCTTCCACGCGAGGTGGTCTTCCTTGGGGAACTCTTCGGCAGAGCGGTGGGTGCGTACGAGATGCGTCTTCATCGATCCTCTTCTCACGTGCTTCGGTATCTATTTGCACGCTACGCAGCTCATTCACCTCGGGATAGGCCCTCGCAATTGCCTATTTATGCAATAACGATCCTGCAATGTTGCGAATGTTGCGAATGGCTCCTCGGTAGGGTGAACGCGATCGGCACCGAGGAGATTCGATGAAGAAGATGTACGCGGGAGCGCGGCTGCGACGACTGCGGGAAGAACGAAACCTGTCACAGTCCGCACTGGCGAAGGCACTCGAACTCTCCCCCAGCTATGTCAATCAACTCGAGAACGATCAACGACCGCTGACGGTCCCCGTCCTTCTCAAGCTCAACGCCGAGTTCGATCTCGACGTGCAATTCTTCGCCTCCGATTCCGACGCACGCCTCGTTGCTGACGTTCATCACGCCTTGGCCGAAACCTCGGAATCCGGGGACGTATCGCTGGCAGAGGTAGACGAATTGGTGGCCCGAATGCCCGCGGTCGGACGCACCCTCGTGATGTTGCACCGTCGTTTGCACGCCGCAACAGAGCAGTTGGACCAGTTCTCGACGCAACTGTCCGGCGAGGCCGCATCTGATGTGTCGCTCGTACCCATGCCCTACGAGGAAGTTCGGGACTTCTTCTACGACCGAAAGAATCACATCGCCGTTCTGGACGACGCTGCCGAGCAGATGTTCGTGGATAACGGATTGTCCGTGGGCGCAGTGGATTTGCAACTGGCACGACTACTTCGCGATCAGCACGGCGTCACCGTGACGATCCGGACCGACGAACCAGACAAGCTCGGCCCCAAGCGTTTCTACGATCCGGACAAGTCGGTACTCACCCTCGCCCGTCGTCTGTCGGCAGGGCAACGCGCGTTCCAGATCGCGATGCAGTTGGCCTTCTTCACCCAAGCCGACGTGATCGATTCCCTTGTCGCCGAAGACGAATCGTTGAGTGCCGAGTCCGCGGCACTCGCTCGAATCGGACTCGCGCACTACTTCGCCGGCGCACTGCTACTCCCGTACACCCAATTCCTGGAATCGGCCGAGGCGCTGCGGTACGACATCGATCTGCTCAGCCTCAAATTCGAGGTCGGCTTCGAAACAGTTTGTCACCGGCTGTCCACACTCCAACGGCACGGCCAGCGCGGCATTCCCTTCTTCTTCGTCAGAACCGATCGCGCCGGAAACATCTCGAAGAGACAGTCCGCTACCGCTTTTCACTTCTCCAGAGTCGGCGGCAGTTGCCCGCTGTGGGTCATCCACGAGGCGTTCGCGAGCCCAGGGCGCATCCTCACCCAGGTCGCGAAGATGCCCGACGGCCGGACATACCTCTGGGTGGCGCGCACTACCCACAGCGGCAGGCTCGGGTACCTCGCCCCCGAGCGGAACTTCGCCGTCGGACTCGGTTGCGACATCGGCTACGCCGATCGCATGGTCTACTCCCACGGAATCCAGACGGACGACCCCGCGACCATCGTGCCGATCGGCGCGGGGTGCAAAGTCTGTGACAGACCGGCGTGCTCTCAACGCGCCTTCCCCCAACTCGGCCGCTCGATCTCCGTCAGTCAGAACAGCAGCAGCCATCTGCCGTATCCGCAACAGTAGGGCGCAAACAATAGGGCGCACCGACTCCACCTGCGCTTCCCCGGAGCTACGGCGCCTTTCTGCTTCGATGGATGTCATGCAACCCGATACCGTGACCCCTCGTCGACTGGTTCTTCGCCGCCTTTCGGCCGTGGTTGGTGTGGCCGGAATCGTGACGGGTTTGGTTGCCTTGATCGCAACTCAGCTGGACGTCGATCACAACATCGTGATCGTTCTGGCGTCAGTGGCACCCTTGTTGATGATTGCTCCGCTGATCGGTGCCGTCGTCTCGGGTATCGGGCGTCAGTGGATCGTATGTGCCGCATCCCTTGTCGTCCTTGCACTGTTCGGATGGTCTGTGAGCCCGCTGTACATCGGCGGAACTGGGGAGTCGACGTCTGCGAACGGTCCATCGATTCGGTTGATGCAGGCCAACTTGATGGTCGGTGCAGCGGATCCGGAGTCGCTTGTGGCGATGGTCCGCGAACGCAACGTCGACGTGGTGACGGTCCAGGAGTTGACGTACCAGGAAGTCGAAGCGCTCGAAGCCGCCGGGCTTGAAGAGGTTCTGAGCCACCAGTTCCTGATCCCCTACGCCGACGGCGGTGGCGGGGCCGGAATCTACAGTCGCTTTCCTCTCTCCAATCCACGTAGCCTCGACGGGTTCTCACCCGAAACGCTGTCCGCAGTGCTGAATGTCGGCTTGGCGCAGCCAGTCACATTGTTCGCCGTGCATCCGGCACCGGCATACATCTCGCCGGCTTCGGTGTGGGCGGCCGAGCAGCAAAAGCTTGGGTCTTACATGGACGAAGTCGCCGGGATGGACAATGTGATAGTCAGCGGCGATTTCAATGCGTCGTACTCGAACAAACAGTTCCGGAATCTCCTCAGCAACGGATACACCAGCGCCGCCGATCAATTGGGTTCCGGCCTGATCCCGACGTACCCGACCGACAAGTGGTATCCGGCGGTGGTCGGTATCGACCACATCATCACCAAAGGCGCCGTGGCGACATCCTTGCAACGGATCGAGATCGAGGGATCCGATCACCACGGCCTGATTGCCGACATCACGTTGTCTTGACTAAATCCTGGATCGAGCAAGCACCGGGGCATTGTTGTGCCCCGGTGCTCGCGTCTCGAGTTGTTTCACTTCAGGCTGCTGTCGGTGGGCTGTTCCCGCCGATCGGCTGTTGATACGGATCGATCGACATCGGTGGATAGAACACCGACTTCCGATCCGGGCCGATCTCCACCCGCCACTCCGTGTGGTGCATCGTCCGGTGGTGATGACCGCACAACAAGATCAGATTGTCGAGATCTGTTGGGCCACCATCGTTCCAGTGAACAATATGATGGGCATCGCACCACCCCGACGGCGTCCCACACCCCGGAAACGCACACCCACCATCACGAACCGCCAACGCCCGCCGCTGCGGAACCGTTGCCGTTCTCGCTTCCTTGCCGCAGTCGAGCGGAACACCATTCTCATCCAACAAAATCCGCGTGACCGTGCAGTCGCACGCCAGCATCCGTGCAGTCGCACGCCAGCATCCGGGCCGTGTCGATACTGATCGGGCCCACCCAATCCGTCCATGCGAACCCCAACTCCTCGGTGGACGGCAAGAGGTCTTTCAGAACTTTAAGGTCCGTCATGTCTTTCGCCGACGCAGTCACGGTGATGTGCGGTTTCACCCCACCCTCGATCGGACCCAACCCCGCCCGCTCGTACCGGCGCAACAACTCGCAAAACCCGTCCGCCCGCCGTAGCGCCGGAGTGCGCGTGTCTTTGACGCCGTCCTTCTCCGGCGTCGGAGCGGACAGGCTCGACAACAACGTGATCAACCGTGCCCCGTTGACCGCATCCAGATCACCCTTCACAGTTACTCTGCCGTACAAGCCTTTCGAGGCGTAGAACTCGTTGCGCTCCGAATCCTCGCCGACCGGAACACCGTCCTCACGCGTGCCGTACTGCTTCTCGATCCGCCGAATCGCCGCCCGCACCGCATCACAATCGGCAATGTTCTTCGACGCCAGGCCAAACAGAATCCCCCGGGCCTCGTCCACATCCGCCGGCGTCATTTTCTTCGGTGGATGCTGACAAAACGACGCCACCTGCCGGGCTTTCAACGCATCAACATCACCCCGGTGAAACGCATCGCCCACCACAGGTTCGAGCATCAGCAACCGCGCCAACCCGACCAGCAGACTGCACTCACCGATCTCCAAATTCGTCGAACCATGCAACCACTGCGCGATCGCCCGAAAACCCTTCCCACCGAGAACGTCACGGGAAAACATCTCCACGATCAGCAACACCATCCGCGACTGCAACTCGTGCCGGACACGCACCAGATCCAGAACCTCACCCTTGAGGCCCTCACCATCCAGCTGCCACGCATCCCGACTGTCCATACCGAAAGTTTAATCGAACATACTTTCGATAACCAGAGACAAAACGGACAACTTCACGAGCGCCAAGAACTCGAGACTCGTTGAAATACAGCCTCTCTCGACTGCCACACGCTGCTACGTCGGCGTGACTATCGCAAAGTTCGGGTCAGGCTCGTCGAGGTGCCCCGCAAGTTCTGCGAGCTTCGCCGGGTCGCCGGCCACCGTGATACTGCCATTCGCAATCTCGGCGCCCAGGTCCGCACCACCGAGCAGCACACCGAGTAAGCCGAGACGACTCAAACTGAACGTCGCATCCACAGACCCAGCATCTGCAGACCCACCTTCCACGTCGAAATGGATCAGCACTCCGTTGCTCAGTTCCGTTCGGTGCACGATGTTTTCGTCGGTGATGTTCCAATCGATGACGATGTGGGAATTCGCTGCACTCACTCCGTCGACGCGGAGCGACACGGCGTCGAACACCTGCTTCACCGACAACGCTGCGGTGATATCAGGAGCTGCAGCAACTGTGGGCGTACCCACCGAACCGTTGCGCAGTTCATATGCACCCGTGAGGTAGAAGTTTCGCCAGGTGCCGTTCTCGGCGCCGTACCCGAGTTGCTCGAAGGTATCGGCCTGCAGGGTCTTGGCCTCCGCGTTGTCCGGTTCAGCAAAGATGACGTAGTTCACCACCTGCGCGACCCACCGAAAGTCTCCGCTCTCGTACGATTCCCGAGCTTTTCGGAGCACCTCTGCCGATCCGCCCATGTACTCCACGTGACGCTTGGCCGATTCGACGGGTGGATGCTCCCACAGGTGCGCTGGGTTGCCGTCGAACCATCCCATGTAGCGCTGGTAGATGGCTTTGACGTTGTGACTGACGGAACCGTAGTACCCGTGTGTGTGCCACGCCTGCGCCAAGGCGGCTGGCAGTTCGATGGATTCGGCGATCTCTAGACCGGTCCACCCCTGATTGATTCGACGAAGTGTCTGATCGTGAAGGTACCCGTAGAGATCGCGCTGCAATGACATGAACTCGGTGAGCCGTTCGGTCCCCCACGTCGGCCAATGGTGGGATGCAAACACGACATCGGATCGTGAGGCGTAGCGATTGATCGATTCGGTCAGGTACGCCGACCACACATGCGGATCTCGCACCAACGCTCCACGAAGTGTGAGCAGGTTGTGCAGATTATGAGTTGCGTTCTCCGCCATGCACAGTGCGCGAAAGTCCGGGAAGTAGAAGTTCATCTCGGACGGCGCCTCGGTGCCTGGGGTCATCTGGAACTCGATCCGAACGCCGTCGATCGTCTCCGTATGACCAGTCTTCGAGATCGACACCGTCGGTGAAATCAGCGTCGGCGTACCGGTGGAGGTGGTCTGGCCCAACCCTGCACCGACACCACCTCGAGGACCGCGAGGCAATGCCGCCCCGTACATGTATGCCGCGCGTCGAGCCATTGCCGTTCCCGCATAGACGTTTTCCTCGACGGCATGCTCCACGAATCCGGTTGGGGCATAGATCACGCATCGCCCGGCAGCGACGTCGTCTTCGGTGGTCACCCCCTTGACCCCACCGAAATGGTCGATATGCGAATGCGTGTAGATCACCGCGACAACCGGTCGATCACCACGATGCGCCCGATACAACGCGAGACCAGCGGCCGCGGTTTCCCGAGAAATCAGTGGATCGATGACGATGATCCCGCTCTCCCCCTCGATAAGGGTCATATTCGACAGATCGAGGCCGCGTATCTGATAGATCGAATCCGTCACCGCAAATAGCCCTTGCTTGGCCACCAACCTCGATTGACGCCACAAGCTCGGATTGACGGTCGGCGGGCACTCTTCATCCAGGAATGAGTACGAGTCGTTGTCCCACAGCACTTTTCCGTCGGGTCCGGTTACCACGCCGGGATCGAGCGCGCCGATGAACCCGCGCTCGGCATCGGTGAAATCGGTCTTGTCGGAGAACGGCAGGGTCTCGGTGACTCGGGAGTTCGCCGCTTCGATTGCGGCCGATGCTGCGCGTGGGTCGATCATAGATCAGCCTTTCATGCTCAATTGTCCAGTGTGGTAAACCCGTTCAAGGCTTCAAGAACCAGCGGGCACTAGCTCAGCAACTGCGACTTTGCCGCGGCGAACTCCGCGTCGGTCAACACGCCGGTCTGATGAAGCTGACCCAGCTCCTGCAGCTTGGAGACCAGATCGTCCGCGCCAGAAGGGGGAACGGACTGCACGGGTGCGACCTGCGGCGGCGGCTGTTGCTGCTGGTACTCCTGCTGGTATTCCTGCTGCTGCTCGCTGGCCTTCCGTTGACTCCGTCGATCCATGGCGTTGGACGTCGCTTTTGCGGTTCCAGCCACTACCGCAGTGCGCGCCACCGTGCCGAGCAACCCCGGCCGCCCTCTGCGTCCACCTCGAAAAACCATGCCGAACTCCTTGGGTAATTGTCGCTACTGAAATGCTGCTTCGACCGCTGCGACGACTACCTCGCGCGGTACCTGAACGTGAAGGACTACATCGCCGCCGCCGCCGCGAACCGTCGACGCGAGCTCACGCGCCCACGTCTGCTCGTAGACGATGACTGCGGCGGACGTTCCTGGTTCGAGTGACTCACGGACCACGTCCAGATCCTCGTCACTGATCAATGCCTTGGCTTCGATGGACAGAATCGCCAGTCCGATCTCTGTGAGATCTTCGTCGACGTCGATCTGTGACACCTGTCCGTCGGCGTCCTTGGCGATGTACACGAGGTCGAGCAGGGTGACAAAACCTCGTTCCACCACGTTTTGCAGCGCGGCGACGGCTTCAGGATCCACAGTGGAACCTGGGAATGCCAGCACCACGAGCTCGACCGGTCCGATGTTCATTGCGTCGTTCATCCATCAAGCCTGGTGGCTCGGACGCTTGGGAACCTCACCCGCAGGGGATGAATTACCCGATGCGATCGAGTTATTTGTTGCGACGAATGACTTCGCGAATCGGCCGTACGTGTACGCCTTCTGCCGCGAGGGCTCGCCGGGCTTTGCCTCGAGTGACGAGCACACCGACGATACCGAGAACCCAGACCGGATATTGCACCATCCAGGCGACGCGGAATCCGTCGAACGTGTACCCACCCATGTGTCCGAGGATTACGCCCATCACTTGAATCACGATGAGGGAAGCGAGGAATCCACCGATGTTGACCATGCCCTGTGCGGTGCCCATCGCCGAACTCGGATTGGACGTACGCGCGTAGTCGAAGCCGATCACCGAACCCGGTCCACCCACCGAGATGACGACCACCAGGATCGTCAACAACCAGAGCGGAGACGGTTCACTACGCGAAAGCACGATCGTCCACATGAGCGCGCTGGCGACCATGATGGTGAGAACCAACCACGATCGACGCATGGGATAGCGACCGGTGAGAATGCCGAGGATCGGGCCCGCCACGATTGCCGAGATGACCGACAGCGTCAGCAGCGAGCCGACCGTCGTGGAGTCGAGGCCTTGAGCCGATTTCAGGTACGGCACACCCCACAGCAGCGCGAACGTCGTGATCGAGAACTGAGTCCCCATGTGGCTGAAGAACCCGAGGCGGGTGCCGGGCCGCATCCACACCGTCTTGATCTGTCGCCCGATCTCCTTGGCGCCGGCCGGCACGGCGACCACGTCGGCACCGGGCGGCGCGTCGCGGATGACACTCAACGCCAGTGCAAACGCCAACAGTCCGACAGCGGCAGCGCTGCCGTAGGCAAAAGTCCAGCCCGGTCCGGACAACAGCAACATGAACGGAAGCGCAGACATCACCTGGCCCAGCTGACCGAGGATGCCCGTGAACTGCGAGACCAACGGCACCTGCCGGGGCGGGAACCACTGCGGTACCAACCGCAACACCGAGATGAAGGTGAGTGCATCCCCGGCACCGACGGCAATACGTGCACCGATCGCGACGGGCAGCGATTCGGTGAAGGCGAGAGCCAACTGCGCGGACATCATGATGAACGCACCGACTGCGATCATGATCCGCGAACCGTAGCGGTCGAGGAGAACTCCTGCCGGAATCTGCATACCGGCGTACACAACGATCTGCAGCACGACGAAGCTCGACAGAACGCTGGGCGAGATCGAGAACCGATCAGCAGCAGACAGACCCGAGACACCGAACGAAGTGCGGTGAAGCACGGCGATCACGTAGGCAAAAACACCGACACCCCAGACCAACCACACTTTTTTCATCGGGTCTGTATGTTACTCCTGTCTTTCGCAAGGCTCAGGACATGATTATTCGCGGCCCTGAGAGACCCAATTCAAATCAGCCGAACGGAAGCCTTCGGTAATCGCGGCGAGGGAGTCGAGGCGAGCGATCTGGTCTTCGCTCAGAACGATGTCCAACGCTCCGGCGTTTTCCGTGACTCGTGCAGCGAACCGCGTGCCGGGAATCGAAACGGAAGGCAACCCGTACTGACGGCCCTTGGCATCGAGCCATGCCAGGGAAACCTGTGCAGGCGTCGCGCCGAGCTCCTCACCGACGGCGCGGACCACGTCGAGAACCTTCTGATTAGCAGGGAGCGCGGAGTCCGAGAAGCGTGGGAAGCGTCGGCGCAGGTCGTTGTCACCGAGCGTCTCCGCATCGAACGATCCCGCCAGGAAGCCTCGGCCCACAGGTGAGAAGGGCACGAATCCGACTCCGAGTTCCGCGGCGGTGGGTACTACCTTGTTCTCGACGTCCCGACTCCAGATGCTCCATTCCGACTGGATCGCCGCGATCGGATGCACCCCGTACGCACGACGCAGTTCATCGCCGGTCGCCTCGGACAGGCCGATGTTGCGGACCTTGCCCGCCTTCACCTGCTCTGCGATCGCGCCGACGGTGTCTTCGATCGGAACGTTCGGGTCGACCCGGTGCAAGTAGTAGAGGTCGACATGATCGACGCCGAGTCGTCCCAGAGACTCGTCGAGTGCCTGCGGTACGTAGGCCGGGTCTCCGTTGATCCCGCGCTGACCGTTGGCGATGTTGCCGACCAGACCGAACTTCGTCGCCAACTGCACTTCGTCCCGGCGGTCTTTGAGAAGCTCTCCCACCGCACGCTCGCTCGAGCCCTCGCCGTACACGTTGGCGGTGTCGATGAACGTGATCCCGATGTCCACCGCATGGTGCAATGTGGCAAGCGCCTCGGCCGGATCCACCGGGCCGTAGACAGGGGCAACGGACATCGCGCCGTATCCCTGGGCGCTGACAGTGAGACCTTCGGCCAGAGTGACGGTGGGGACGGTCATGAAAACTCCTCGATTCGACTAAGCGACAACCTCGACAGTCTTCACCGAATCGAAGCCTCACGCACCGATTAACGTCAGGCTGATCGGGTTACCCTCGAGTGATGGCATTCGATTGGCTCGAACTCGTGCTCACCGCCCACCGCGAATTCGGTTCACGACTCGCCGCAGTCGAGGACTGGAACGCACCCACGCCCGACTCCGACTGGCACGTCGAACACCTCGTCCGCCACGTCATCGAGGAGCAGCAGTGGGTACCGCCGCTCCTGGCCGGACTGACGGTCGGCGAGGCGACACCGGACATCGTTCCCGTCGGGGACGACCTGTGGACCGAATGGCAGAAGTACTCCGATGCCGCCATCAAAGCGTGGAAATCGACGGACCTCAGTGCCCACGTTCACCTCTCGTACGGCACAGTGAAGGTGGAACCCTATCTGCGCCAGCAGACCTCGGACGTCACGATCCACACCTGGGATCTCGCGCGAGCGGTCGGAGCAGACGAGCGACTCGATCCAGACCTCGTCGAGGCCGTCTGGTCCGACCTCGACGGGCAGCGCGACATGCTCGCCGAGAGCGGCCTGTTCTCCGCTCCCGTCGATCTTCCTGACGATGCGTCGTTGCAGGACAAGCTGATTGCCCTGACCGGCCGCGATCCTCGTTAGACGTTCAGCGTCACGCCCGTCGTGCGGGCGACGCCGTCCCAGCCGCCGGCAGGTGCACCGAGGCCGAGCAGAGCCGCAACCGTCGGCGCGACGTCGATCGTGCGAGCCTGCGTGTCGATCTTCCGTCCACCGTCGAGAGCGGGATGCCCGCCGCTGAGGAAGAACGGGATGGGCAGTGTCACGAAATGGCCGTGGTTGCCGGGAATCGGGTTGGACAGTGGAGTCGGATCACTGAACCGCCAGCCCTGAGCGCAAAACGCAACGACGTCACCGGCATTGGTGCCGAGATCGAATTCGGTGGGGAGGTGGCTGGATTCGACGCCGTCCACACCATCCACGATCTGCTGAATCCGGCTGACGGCTTCCGCCCGTTCGCCATCGGGTCCGACGAAGTAGATCAGGTCTGCGCCACCGTTCTGGGCGATTCGAATCTTGCCTGCCAGCAACGGGTCCGCGTTCAGCGGTCGATCGAGTCCGATGAGCCGCGCGGGCTCCGACCAGTCCATGGAGTGGTCGGCCAACACGATCAGAATGCTCCGATTCCAGCGACCCGTGTCATGAAGGAAGTCGACGAAGCGGCGAACCTGGTTGTCGGTGTTCTGAAGTGCGGCCGTGCGAGCGATCCGGATGGACGGACCGGACAGATCCAGGTGCCCAACCCGATCGACGTCACCGAGGTTGGTGAACGAGAGCCGCGGCGAGTTCCCGCCGACGATACGGATCAAGGCGTCGATCGTGAAGTTGTCCGGCGCGTGCTCCGTGCCGGGAACGAGCGGCTGGGGATCCCACACCAGTGAGGCGCGGTCACCGAACAACCCGTGAAGGTAGCGCTTCGACAGCACACTCGCAGTGGTCAATCCGAGTTCGGCGCGCACCCGATCCAGAACCGTCGATGCCTGCAGGTCGGAAGGCCGATCGAGGTCACGCTTCTTGTCGATGGACGGATCGTAGACGGAGTTGGCGGGTACTCCCGAACGCGCCGGCAGCACTCCCGTCATCATCGCCGTGTGATTCGGCAGCGTCTCCGCGATCGTGATGGCACTGGCGTCCGGGTAGTGAATACCGCCGGCCGCAAGCCCGGTCAGCGTCGGGGTGAGCTCCGATCGCAACTCGTCCGGACGCATGCCGTCGACGACGATGACATGCACGTCCAGGTCTGGGATGCCTGCGCTGGTGGGAACGCTCGCGCGAGCGGGCGTTCCGAGCAATGCCGTTCCGGCGACAACACTTCCACCGATCAGAACGCTACGACGCGAAACTTCGATACTCACTGGTCGACTCCTGGTCGGTACGAGGCCTGATCGAGGGCGGCCGAGGTGGGTGAGACTCTACTGCCCGCGCCTGCCGGAAGACGGTAGCTCACGGCGTAGTGCGCATTGCTCTGCGGATTGGTCAGATCATCGACGTAGTACCAATCCATCTGAGTACCTTCGCGGGCGATTTCGAATACGCCGTAGCCGTGCGAATCCAGTTCGACGTACCGCACGTGCCGGTTCACGGCCTTGAATGCTTCTTCTGCCGCAACGGTTACCGTGCGCGGCGGCACTTTCAGCATGTCGTCGATGTTGGGCGACGTCACCGACGGGACGACGAACTCGGCGCCGACAGTCGGCCCGCCTGGGTAGTTCGCGGCATTGGTCGGTAGGTCGCAAGCCCACGACGTGTGGATGTCACCCGTGATGAAGACGGTGTTGTCCACACCGTTCGAGGTGATCGCGTCGAAAAGCCTAGTGCGGTCGGCGGTGTACCCGTCCCACTGATCCGTGTTGTACGGGACACCGGCCTGCGGCACTCCCACCAGTTCGGTCAACGCCGCGGTGGTCGCCGGCTCCAGCGGCGGGAACACGCACGGTGTGATCATGACCGGATTGCCGACGATCTTCCACTGCGTCGGGGAGGTGACGATTCCGCTGGTCAACCAATCCATCTGTGCGCGTCCGGTAATGGTGCGTGACGGATCGTCGACCTGCTTCATTGTCGGCTGCTCGTCGCGGTAGGTACGCAGGTCGAGCATCGAGATCTCGGCCAGATTCCCGAAGCGGAACCGTCGATACAGCTGAACGCTCGAACCACTACCCGACGGGCGGACGGGCATCCACTCGAAATACGCCTTGGCCGAGTTCGCCTTTCGATCTGCCCAATCGCCTTCGACACCGGGAGTGTGGTTTTCGGCGCCGTCCCGGTACGCGTTGTCGGCCGATTCGTGATCGTCCCACGTAGTGATGAACGGGAGTTTCAGGTGAAGAGCAGCCAGATCCGGGTCGGTCTTGTACTGCGCGTGCCGAATTCGGTAGTCGGCCAGCGAAATGATCTCGTGGGCCGGCTCGTGAAGGCGAACGGATCCGTTCCGCGCGCCGTACTCCCCCTGCCCGTACTCGTAGATGTAGTCACCGAGATGAATGATCGCGTCGAGGTCTTCGCGGAATGCGAGGTGGCGATAAGCACCGAAATATCCTGCTTCCCAGTTGGAGCAGGACACGACGCCGAAGCGGAGACGATCGAGATCTGCCGAGTTCGACGGAGCCGTGCGGGTGCGTCCCACCGGAGAAACAGCCGAACCCGCAGTGAATCGGTACCAGTACGTCGTCGACGAATCGAGTCCGGTGACGTCGACCTTCGCGGTGTGATCGGATTCTGCCGAAGCAGCAACACTTCCCGACGCCACAACGCTCGCGAACCCCTCATCGGTCGCGACCTGCCAGTTGAGCGTCACCGCCGCCCCGACGCCCGAACCTGGCGTTGCGTCTGCCGTCGGGGTGATGCGGGTCCAGATGATCACGGCATCCGGCAACGGGTCACCGGATGCCACGCCGTGCGCGAATCCCGGGCTGCCACCCGGAACCTCGGCACCGGCGTGGCTCGCCGAAGCGACACCGAGACCTACTGCGCCGGCGAGAGCCGCCGATCCCTGCAGTAGGCCACGTCTGGATATTCGATCGAAGGCATTCGTGTGCACGCTAGGAGTGAACCCGCACCTGAACGGCCGTTCAAGAGAGCTTCGGGATGTTCACCCAGGCTTCGCCTGCGATTCTCTGAAAGTTTGACCGAGTCGATCCCGATCACAACCGGTAGTCGAGGGCCGAGCCTCGAACCACACCGACCTTGACTCCGATGTAACCGCCGAGTGCACCCCCGGCCGCGATCAGGATCCAGAACGCCGGCGGAATCAGAGCCTCGGACCCGTCGATCTCGGAGAACGCGGAATAGCCGGCGATCAACGCACCGAACAGCACAGGCAGTATCAGCAGTGCGGCAAAGAAAGTCACCCACACCGATACGAAGCGGCCCTTCCACCGGGCAATCTCGTGCAGAACCGTCAGAACAACCAGGAAGACACCACTACCGGTCAAGACGGCCGCCAGAACTGCAAACCCGAAAGCTGAAATCAGTTCCGACTCCACCTGAATCCCCCTGTACGTCAATCACCTGCACACTCAGCCCCAACTGCGATGCGACGAGTCTATTCACGACGGACGACGTCTGTTGGCAACTCGAGTCGCTCGTCTGCCGGAAAGACATCCCGCTGACGCCTATGCTTGGAAAATGACCGAACCCGACATCAAGCCCAGAAGTCGTGACGTCACCGACGGACTCGAAAAGACCGCAGCGCGCGGCATGTTGCGTGCAGTAGGAATGGGTGACGACGACTGGGTCAAGTCGCAGATCGGCGTCGCCTCGTCCTGGAACGAGATCACACCGTGCAACCTGTCCCTCGATCGCCTGGCCAAGGCCGTCAAGGAAGGTGTCCGGGAGGCCGGTGGATTCCCCCTCGAATTCGGCACCATCTCCGTTTCTGACGGCATTTCGATGGGTCACGAGGGCATGCACTTCTCCCTCGTCTCCCGTGAAGTGATCGCGGACAGCGTCGAGACCGTCATGCAGGCCGAGCGCCTCGACGGATCGGTTCTTCTCGCCGGCTGCGACAAGTCGTTGCCCGGCATGATGATGGCGGCGGCCCGCCTCGACCTCGCCAGCGTGTTCCTCTACGCCGGTTCCACCCTCCCCGGCGTCGCCAAACTTTCCGACGGCAGCGAGCGGGAAGTCACCGTCATCGACGCGTTCGAGGCTGTGGGCGCCTGCTCGCGCGGACTGATGAGCCGCGCCGACGTCGACACCATCGAACGGGCGATCTGCCCGGGCGAAGGCGCGTGCGGCGGCATGTACACCGCAAACACGATGGCCAGCGCCGCCGAGGCCATGGGAATGTCGCTGCCCGGCAGCGCTTCACCGCCCGCGCCGGACCGTCGCCGCGACGGATTCGCCCGCGAGAGCGGCAAAGCCGTTGTCGAACTCCTTCGTCGGGGCATCACCGCCAGGGACATCCTCACCAAGGAAGCGTTCGAGAACGCCATCGCGGTGGTCATGGCGTTCGGCGGATCCACCAATGCGGTGCTCCATCTCCTCGCGATCGCGCACGAAGCGTACGTCCCGCTGACGCTCGACGATTTCGCTCGCGTCGGCGCGAAGGTCCCGCACCTCGCCGACGTCAAGCCCTTCGGAAAGCACGTCATGACGGACGTCGACCGTATCGGCGGCGTCCCCGTCATCATGAAGGCATTGCTCGACGCGGGACTCATGCACGGAGATTGCCTGACCGTCACCGGCAAGACTGTTGCGGAGAACCTGGCGCACATCACCCCGCCCGATCCGGACGGCAAGGTCCTGCGGGCGATGAACAAGCCGATTCACCCGACCGGAGGCATCACGATCCTGAAGGGGTCACTTGCGCCCGGCGGCGCGGTGGTCAAGTCGGCAGGATTCGAGTCTGATGTATTCGTCGGCACTGCACGGGTTTTCGAACGTGAACGTGCCGCAATGGACGCGCTCGAAGACGGGACCATCACTGGTGGCGACGTCGTTGTCATCCGCTACGAGGGCCCGAAGGGCGGTCCCGGAATGCGTGAGATGCTGGCCATCACGGGCGCGATCAAGGGTGCGGGTCTCGGCAAGGACGTCCTGCTGCTGACGGACGGACGATTCTCGGGCGGCACCACCGGCCTGTGTGTCGGACACGTTGCGCCCGAGGCCGTCGACGGCGGTCCCATCGCGTTCGTTCGCGACGGCGACCAGATCCGGCTCGACGTGGGTACCGGACAACTCGAGTTGTTGGTCGACGACTCCGAATTGGAAGCCCGCAAGAAGGGCTGGGAGCCGTTGCCGCCTCGCTACACACGTGGTGTGTTGGCCAAGTACTCCAAGCTCGTGGGATCAGCCTCGGGTGGAGCAGTGTGCGGCTGATCCCAGCTCGCAGCTAGATGGGCCGGTACCCGGCGCCGACGCCTCCGTGGGCATTGATCGTGTCCACGATGGAGGTCATGTTGGTGCCGAGTTCCGGCCCCAGGCACGGCACCCAGAGGTAGGCGTTGACCATCGCGACCAGCGTCGTGCCGACCGTGACCGGGGCTCCCGAATCACCGTGGTCGACGCAGATCTGAGTCCAGGTGGATGCGTCGGCGCTCAGGTCTCCCCAGACGACGCCGCAGGTGGTGCCCGTCGTACGGCCTTCCTTGCAGGCTGTAGCCGGGAAGCTGGCCGGAGCGCCGATCGAGGTGATGGTTGCCGCGCCCACCGTTCGAACTGGTGTGACCTTGCCCGGATCGAACTGGATGACCCCGTAGTCCAGGTCCGGGTTCGACTCGACGAACGTGCCGACCACGCCTGCGTCCTCGTTGCTTTCCGGGATCACGAACGATCCAGGACCACCGCAGTGACCTGCGGTGATACCCACGAGTCTGCCGCCGTTGTCGTGCCCGATAGTGGTCAACGTGCAGACCAGCTGATTGTCGATGATGATGCCCGAACCACCACCCATGGGCGTGGGTGCAGCAACCGCGTTGCTGCTGACGATGAACCCGAGTCCGAGTGCCAAGACCAACGCTGCCAGAGCCGAAACAATTCGCTGCAACATCACAATCTCTCCGCCGGTAATCTCCCCGCTGCAAAAAACGCATACCCCGGAAAGTGCGGACCTACGCAGCGTTTCTAGTCGGTAGCTCCGAGCGCTTCGAGCATCTTGCGTGCCTCCTCGAGCTGACGACTCAACTCGTCGACTCGCGCTGCAGCCATGTCCCGTGCAGCGACGATGATGGACTCGACAGCTTCGATTGCGGTGGGCTCACCCAACTCGCGGACAGCTCGCTCGACCGCATCGGGTGCGACCGGAACTGCTTTGCCCGGACGCTTGGCGCCCTGTGTGACCGTCACGCTCCAGTCGTTGTCCGCGCCCGCATGGATGGTGACGCTGATGCCGGCCGGCAGTTTCTTCGCACGCTTGACGGCCGGACGAGGTGTCGCGGCAGGGGCAGCAGTGGTAGTCGGTACCGGAGCGGGTGCAGGCTGCGCACGCGGCTTCGGTCGAACAGGCTCTACGAGTGGCTCCATCAGGGGCTCGGACTCCACAACTGGTTTGGGCCGTGGCGCCGGTTTGGCCGGTGCCGCGGAGACGCGGTTGATGCGCAATTCCTCTGCCTCGAAAGGCAATTCGTCGTTCACGCCCTTGGGGCGAATCATCACGGTGTTGCCGTCCACCGACACGACTTTCGCCGAGGTACCGGCTTCGATCCCCAGGCTGGGAGTCGCCTCGCGCAGATAGACGGTGGCGCGCTTGCCTTCGGCGACAGCCGTGGCGAGCGCTGCCAGATTGTCCGCAGTGAGGTGATCCGGCGTTGATGCGGCAGCGCCGGAACGTCTACGGGGTGGCATGCGCAGGTCCTTTCAGAAGTATCTCGTGCATTTCAGTATCGACAGTGCTTTTCTCGGGGCAACTCTTGCACAAGCCACCGACGTGTTGACTCTCACCGCCCGCCTGGGCCCGAGGATCCGTAGGCGGTTCGGCCAATTCAGTACTGTTCTCGGGGCACCGCGTGGAAGATGGTGGACAGAAATTCGTTGCGGCAAGAAGGAGCACGGTGAGCAGTTCGGAGTCAGAGTGGATCGACGAGGTCACCGAACCCGCCCCTGCTGAATCTAACGCTGCTGAATCTCACGCTGCTGAGCCGATCGACGTCGATGCTCATCTGCTCAGCCGGATTCAAGCCGACATCGAGGAGTCCCTCCTCGGCGGACCGCGCTGCTTCACACAGTCGCAGATCGCGGATTTCGCCGGGGCGACACGCGAGCGCGCCGATCGTCTGTGGGTGGCGATGGGCTTTGCCGTCGACGAGGATCCCGACGCGGTCATGTTCACGCAGCAAGACGCCGACGCCCTCAAGACCATCACCGACATGGTCAATCGAGGAGTCATCTCGCAGAACAGTGAGGTGGCAGCCGCCCGTTCTCTCGGACAGTCGATGTCGAGGTTGGCGGAGTGGCAGGTATCGCTGATCAGCACACACATCATCGATCAGCTTGCGGACTCGGTGGATCACGAACCCGACGCCATCAGAAATGTCGTCCTGAGCCTCGGCGCCGAGATCATTCCTGCTGTCGAATCTCTGCAGACGTACGTATGGAAGCGTCACGTCGCGTCGTCGACGGGCCGCAACGTGGGAAACCCGGGCGAAGAAGTCGCGAGTCGCGTTCTGGTCGTGGGTTTCGCCGATATCGTCGGGTACACCTCGCTGACCCGCGGCCTCGACTCCGCCGAACTCAACGATCTGCTCGAGCGGTTCGAGTCCGCGTCCACCGAAATCATCGGACGCAACTACGGCTGGGTGGTCAAGACCGTCGGTGACGAGGTCATGTTTGCCGCCGAGAGCCCCCACCACGCCGCCGAGATCGCCTTGCAGATCCAGCAGGCGGTCCTCGCCGATCACGACGATCCACAGCTTCGGGTAGGTCTGGCCATGGGTCCGACGTTGGTTCGCTTCGGAGATCTCTACGGTTCGGTGGTCAACAAGGCCGCGCGCCTGACCAGCTCTGCTCGCCCCGGCACCGTGCTGATCGACTCCGAGCTGGCCACCCAGCTCGGCTCGGACGCCAATTTCAAACTGCGACACCTTCGTCCACGACGAGTGCGCGGCATCGACCGCCTCGAGCAGTACGTGCTACGACGCAATCTGGAGCCGTGAGCTGTCAGCTCGACACTCCGCGTGCAGCCAGAAAATCGTCCACGATCTGCTCACACGCGGCCTCCCCGAGAGGCGTCAGCGTGGCCAGCTTGGTGAGCACCAAAGGTCCGACCAACTGAGCAAGTGCGACGTCGTAGTCGTACTCCCCCAACGCTTCGATCGCATCCGGCGAGCGCAGGATCCGATCGAACGCGTGACGGTACTGCTCGAAGACCGTCTGGCGCAACGATCGCAATTCGGGCTTGTCCGTCGACAGCGCGTCGACGCTCGAATAGCCCTTCAGCTCCGGCCCCAAGCCGAGCCAGCACATGGCCGTCACCTGGATCGGTGCGCTTTCGATGGCCTTGGCCTGACTGGTCAACAACTCGAGCAATTGCGCGCGGAGGTCACCTTCCCCGGACATCTCGGGCACCGGCGGTAAGAGGCGAGCAAATGCCGCGGCGAGTAACTCCGTGCCGCTGTCGAAATGCCGATACAGCGTCGCACGTGCGACGTTGGCCAATTTGGTGACGGCATCGATCGTCACCGCGTCCACGCCGCCTTCTGCCAGCAGCTTGGTCGCCGCGTCGAGCAACCTGGACCTGGAACGCTGTTTACGCGGATCCTCGTCGCTGACCTGCTTGTCGATTTCCTGCTTGTCGATTCCCGCCGTCACAACCTCAGTTATACCCACTTGGGGGTTGTGGAACTGCTGTTCTTGTAACGATACTGATGGTCTTGTTTCTATCGGGAGGTTTCGTGAGTAGCGATACGACGCTCGAACAGTCCACGTGGACCATCCGACAGATCTGGATGCTGACGGTCGCGTGCTGCGCCGTCGCGCTGGTCGTCGCAGCGATGGCCGCTCTCAACACGGCCCTTCCCGACTTGGCCCGTGATACCGGTGCAACACAGAGCCAGCTCACGTGGATCGTGGACGGGTACACGCTCACGCTGGCTTGTCTCTTGTTGCCGGCGGGCGCACTCGGCGATCGATACGGTCGACGAGAACTGCTCATGTTCGGACTACTCGTTTTTGCTGCCGGCTCGTCGATTCCGGTCTTCGCGGACGAACCGTCGTGGATCATCGTCTCCCGCGTGATCTCCGGCGTCGGCGCCGCATTTGTCATGCCGGCGACGCTGTCTCTACTCACTGCAGGTTTCCCGCCGGCGCAGCGTGCCCGTGCCGTCGGAGTCTGGTCCGGCGTCGCAGGGTCCGGTGCAATCGCCGGACTCGTCGTCTCCGGGCTACTCCTCGAAAAATGGTCCTGGCATTCGATTTTCGTCAGCCTGGCCGTCGTCTCGGTCCTCATCCTCGTGGTGTCGTTCACGATCGTGACGTCGAAGGACACGGAGGCAACTCCACTCGATCTACCTGGTACAGCGCTGATCGCCGGCTCGATCGGACTGTTCGTCCTGGGGATGATCGAGGCGCCGGCCCGTGGTTGGCTCGATCCGGTAGTTCTCGCGTTGCTGGTCGGCGGAATTGCCATGGGCGCGGTATTCAGCTGGGTCGAATTACGTACTCGCCATCCACTTCTGGACGTGAGACTGTTCGCCAATCGCGCATTCGGCAGCGGCGCAGCGTCACTGACCCTGCAATTCCTGGCGACTTTCGGCTTGTTCTTCCTGATCGTGCAGTATCTCCAACTGGTGCTCGACTACTCCCCCCTGCAATCGGCGCTCGCCCTCATGCCGATCGCTGTGCCGGTGATGGCGCTGTCCGTGGTTGCTCCCCTACTGATTCCGCGTATCGGCCTTCGCGCTCTCACCGCCACCGGTGTTGCCTTCCTCGGAACCGGAATTGCACTCTTGACGCGCTTGGACGCCAGTTCGACCTACGCCGAAGTCTGTGTCCCCTTGGTAGTAGCCGCTATCGGATTGGGCTTGTCGACAACCCCCGCCACTGCTGCGATCGTCTCCAACGCACCAGACTCCAAACAGGGTGTTGCCTCAGCAGTCAACGACGCAACCCGTGAGATCGGCTCTGCCATCGGCGTTGCACTGGCGGGAAGTATCCTCGCCGCCGGCTACGGCAATCACGTCCAGCCCGCGGTCGACTTGCTGCCCGAACCCGCCAAGGAACCGGTATCCGGTTCTCTGGCCGCCGCTCTCCATGTCGCCGAAGCAGCCGGGCCGCAGGGTGCCCAGTTGGCCGAATTCGCCCGTGAAGCCTTCATCAAAGGCATGGATCAAGGAGCACTCACGCTCGCCGCGATCATGTGGGTATCCGCGATCGTTCTGGGATTCTGGGCTCCGGGTCGTCAGCGAGACTGACCGCCTCGTCGGTACGCCGGGGCCTTGGTCGTCTGCTCCGATTGCAGAGTCTGCAGTAGGGGCATCGACCGGAGCGGCACCACAACCGAGAGAACCATGACGCTGGTCGACCGGGTGGCTATCCCCGACCGATTCAGTTCGAGCAGCGTCGCTTGCAAATCCTCGTGCGACGCAGCGGCAATCCGGCACAGCACGTCGCCGGAGCCGGTGGTGGCAAAGGCTTCGAGCACACCGGGGATTGCCTCGAGTTCCGCGGTGACGGTGTCGAGCGCCCCCTGGGCGATCTGCAAAGTCACGAATGCTTGTACTCCGAAACCCGCTGCAGCCAAATTGATGTGCGGCGCGTATCCGGCGATGACGCCCGCATCTTCCATCCTTTTCAATCTCGCCTGCACTGTCGCCCGCGCAACCTTGACCTGACGCGAAAGCTCCAACGCACCGGCTCTCGGGTGCTTGTTCATCGCGTCCAACAGAGCCAGATCCACTGCGTCGAGATTCACGTCTGCTCCACTCGTCGTTCAACTATGCAAATTGCCTACAAAACAGTGCCACCATCTTCGCATTCCGGCGCTGTGTCTACTTTCAACTACCTCCGTTGACTACCCAACCTCTGAAGGACTTATCTGTTTGTACTGGCAGTGCCGAACATAACTCGAGCACCGCGCTGTGTACATCGCACTCAGAGGGGACTCATCATGACCGTCGAACAGACTCTCACCGACGACGAACAGCTGGCCGGCCTGGATCTGGAGCAATTGCGCCAGTTGGTCGGCTTGGTCGAGTACGACAGCGATCACGATCCCTTCCCCGTGAGCGGTTGGGACGGCCTCGAATGGATCGTCGGAAATGCCACGCAGACTTCACATTTCTTCCAGTCCGCGTTCGGCATGGAATTGGTGGCCTATTCAGGCCCGTCGACGGGAAACCGCGACCACCACGCGTTTGTACTCAAGAGTGGGGCGGTGCGGTTTGTCGTCAAGGGCGCTGTGGATCCGGCAAGTCCGCTGATCGAACATCACAGCCGTCACGGCGACGGTATCCGCGACATCGCGCTCAGCGTCCCTGACGTGGACAAGTGCATCGCACACGCCATCACCCAAGGCGCGACGGTGTTGAGCGAACCGCACGACATCACCGACGAGCACGGCACCGTTCGCCTGGCCAGCATCGCGACGTACGGCGAGACTCGGCACACCCTCGTCGACCGTTCCCGCTACACCGGCCCTTACCTTCCCGGATACGTTGAACGGACGTCGTCGTACCGCAAGCGTGACGGCGCGCCCAAGCGAATCTTCCAGGCCCTCGACCACGTCGTCGGCAATGTCGAACTCGGCAAGATGGACCAGTGGGTCGACTTCTACAACCGGGTCATGGGATTCACCAACATGGCCGAGTTCGTGGGCGGCGACATAGCCACCGACTACTCCGCGCTGATGAGCAAGGTCGTCTCGAGCGGCAATCACCGAGTCAAGTTCCCACTCAACGAACCTGCCATCGCGAAGAAGCGGTCACAGATCGACGAGTACCTCGAGTTCTACCAAGGTCCCGGCGCTCAGCATCTCGCGCTTGCGACCAACGACATCCTCGGAGCAGTCGATGCTCTGGTCGACGAAGGAATCGAGTTTCTCTCTACTCCTGCTTCGTATTACGAGGATCCCGAATTGCGCGCGCGTATCGGAGAGGTTCGAGTTCCGATCGAGGAATTGCAGAAGCGAGGCATCCTCGTCGACCGCGACGAGGACGGCTATCTTCTTCAGATCTTCACCAAGCCGATCGGAGATCGTCCCACCGTGTTCTTCGAGATCATCGAACGCCACGGCTCACTGGGATTCGGGCTGGGAAACTTCAAAGCCCTGTTCGAAGCGATCGAGCGTGAGCAGGCCGCGCGGGGCAACTTCTGAGGTAGGTCAGCTGTTTTCGGTCCACGCCCAGACCACCGCGGGTCGCCCGGTGGCACTGACCCGGACTCGTTCGTCCGTACGTTCCAGCCCTGGCAACGCTTTGAGCGTCCGGTTCAAGTTGCCCGGGTCCGGACGCACACCGGAAAGCTCCTCCGCCACGGCCAGTGCGTACGACGCCGGAAACGACGGACCCAGTAGTGCCCGCGTGAAAGCCTGATCTCGCCACAACAGGGTGTCAGCAAGGATCGGGCGGGTATCGGCGACTATCCGATTGTGGTCGAACGCAAGGTCCCCCGGGTTGTCCCAGCTCACCCATTCGGCCGAACCCGGCACCTCGTCCGACGAGATCACTGCCCACATGGTCACCGAGAGCGTCGGACCGCGGGGGTCGCGATTGGGTTCGTCGAACACGGTCAATTGACCGCTGACGAGGATCTTCTCGTCGGGAGTTCCGAGCTTGGTGGTCACGGCTCGCCTGGCGGCGTCCTGCAACCGCTCACCGGCGCCCAGCAGTACACCGGGCAGCGCCAACTGCCCGGTGTACGGCTCCGCTCGCCGCGGAGTGACGGCAAATCGCAACATCCCGGGTTCCGGATTGCCGAACCGGAGCGCGATGACATCGATCGAGACAAGTGACTGGTCCACACCGTCCATCATGCAGGCACTGGGCATCGCATCTGACGATCGACCCGGTCGGCACCGTTCGCGGTCAGCACTACCGGCGCACCCATTTCCTCGCTCAGATACCGGGCGAAATCCTCCGGGTCGGCCGGAAGTTCCTTCGGCACGACCCCTACGGCTTTCAGGGAATCTGTCAGCGCCTGCTGGTGATCGAGATCCTTCCACTCTCCGACGGGAACGAACGGCAATCCTTCGTACGCGTGCACCCCGTGGATCGGGATGCCTGCAGCCCGCGCGCGATCCATCGCGTCGAGATGAGTAAGCGCTAAGCCGTCGACGCCACCGCTCACCTCGATTGCGTAGTGCAACAACAACTCGTCGAGGTGGCCCGTCCGGAATCCGCCTTGATACTCACCCGTCCCGTTGTGCAGCTCGGGCAACACCTTCGCCAGCTCCGGATCCTCCGTCGGGAACGGCCCAGCTCCGTGTCGTGTCATGTAGGTGCGGGTGACGCCGAGTACGTAACTGTCCCGGCCCAACTCGTCGATCATCGCTCGCGCGTTGGACGGCTCGACCGTCGACCACGTGGTGTGTGGGTGAAACCCCCGCCACTCGTCGAGAAGGACACCTTGTGCCCCCTCGAATACCAGACGACCACCGGCACCCAACGCGCCCAGCGCATCCGGGTCGGCGATGTCCACGACGGCACCGAATTCGGCGTACATGTCGACCATGTCGTCGATCGGCGGAAACCCGTGGCGACTCTCCGCGATCAACGGTCCGTAGAATGTGGCCAACGCCGACAACTTACGACGCAAGGAATCAGGTCGCCGGCAGTCTCCCACCGTAGGCGCACTCGCAACTTCGAGCGCATACGCCGCCGTCTCACCGATCCCCTTGCCACACGAGCCGTGTCGGTTATCGCCGCGAGCATCCTCACGGGCCCTGTTGGCGGCCACATGGATCGGCGTCGTCAACAATGCGCGCGCGTCGATCCGTATCAGGTCGAACGGATTTCGAACTCCGAGCGCTTCCAGAGCACGTGCTTCCCGCGCGAGCGCGATGGGCTCGACCAACACGAATTTCGAGAGAAACGTCGGGACGCCGGACAGCAATCCCGAGCCGAACTGCGAAAACGTGTGGTGGCGCTCGCCGACCGTTACGTTGTGCGCTGCCTGTGCCCCACCGTTGAAGCGGACCACTGCGGCCACATTCAGATCGGCTCGATCGGAGCAAAGCCAATCAACGGTTGCTCCCTTCCCTGCATCTCCGAACCCGAGGTCTACGACGACGATATCGCGGTCTTCGAACGGCTCCATTATGTTCTCCTTCTAGGCGAAATCGACATCGTCCGTGCCGGTTCCGAGATCGCGGGGCAACCCGGCCACCGTCGCGGTGCTGCGCCCTGGGATCAGGGCGAGAGCCTTGCCGACAGTCTCGGCTTCAGCTCTTGAACCGATGTCGCGGAGATCCGCCAGTCCGTCACGCAGGTCGATGCGGTCCTCGCCGATTCCGACCGTCAGCGCGATCAGTTCGCACACCGCGGCGGGATCGTCGAGTTTGACGAAGCGTTCACCGAGCAACGTCTTCCAGTGATCCGCGATTTCCGGATCGTTGAAGTACGACGACTGATCCGGCAGAACGAAGTAGACGTTCCATCTTTCTTCGAGTTCACTGTAGATCGACGGCACCGACACGTCCTGACGTACCTTGTCCCCGATCACCGAACGGATGTGACGAGCCGAGAGCCGCGGCTTGTTCAGCTCGTCACCGATGATGAAGAGGTAGCCTTTCCTTCCGCGCTTCTCCCAGGCATCCGTACTGGTGTGACGTGCCATGAAATATGCTGCCAATTCATAGCTTTCCGATTTCTGACCACCACCGTTGCCCTCGAGGAAGATGGTCCGAAGCTGCTCGTCCATCGCGTTACCCGACTCGAACTGGCCGACTTGTAGTGGCACCTGATCGGAATCGGCGTCGCCGATACCACCGAACAGAATCTGCGGATCATCCGCATATCCCTTGCGTTGCAGCAGCCCGTGCAGCTTTCCGAGCTTGTCCTGCATGATTCGAGGAACAGCGCCCATCGAGCCGGTGACATCGAAAAGCACTGCTATCGGGAGAGAATCGGGGTGCCCGTCCGAGTCTCGGCATTCACGCTTGTCGACGCCGAAGGGGTCGAGGGTCGGGTCCGCTTTCCAACTGCTTCGCGGACGCGACCGAAGCGAATCGGTGTAACCGAAATCGTCGACACCGCGTGCGGCACGAAAAGTCTTGCCCGCCAAATAGGTGTTGTCGTCCCAGTATCCGTAGCCCATGACAATCACTGTCCTTTCATGGATGGAACGGCGAACGGACGAAATGTCCGCTGGCCATAGAGAAGATCGAGGAGTTCGTCGAACTCGCCAAGTAGGTCGACCGCGTCGGGACGCAATCTCGGGTTGTCCTGCATGCAGCCGTCGGCAAACGCCTTCATCCGTTCGTGGGTCTGCTCGCCCAGCATTCGGAGCATCAAATGATGAGCCATGTAGACGTCCCAGGCCGGAGACGCTCCTTCGCCGAGTTCCGGTGGGTACGAATCACGATCGGAACCGATCGTCGCCACCGGGCGGCTGCCCGTACGGGTGGCAAAGGACCAGCCGGCCAGCACCACCCCGTGCCGATCAGGCTCGATCAGCACGTTCTCCGCGGTAATCGCGGTGTGCACCCAACCAGTCGCATGCGCTGCTGCCAGAGCCCGAAGTAGCCGTCGGTGCATCCACGCCCAGTCCCGTGGATCGAGGCCACCTGGATACGCCTCACGGACGTCGGCGAGACTCACAAAACCTTCGGTCAGATCGTCCAGCACATCGATCTGACGTCTCGTGCCGCTGCCCACATGGGTGATTTGATCGATCAATCGCGGGAAGTACGAGACTGCCCAACCGGCTTCGCACGAATTCTCGATGTCCGTCAACACATTCCGTTCGGCCTCGATCATCGAGTTCGCCCGAGGGTTTCGCGGAATCTTCAGTACGACACCGGCATCGGACCGGTACAGGTTAGCGACCGAGCCGCGCGCTACCAGTCCACCCAACGTGTACTCGCCCCGCTCGCCGACATAAACGGGTCGAGAATCTGCCGGCTCGAACTCCGCTGCCCAACTGCGGTAAAGCTCGTTCAACCGAGATGTTGCGGCCGAGTATCGCACCCGATCTTCGGGCTTCGCCCGGTCCGGATGAATGGCGGAGGCGAGCCGATGAAAACGACGCTTCGCAGCGCGACGGGTGTCGAGATCGCTGGAGTCTCCCCCGAACACATCGGCCGAAACTCGTGCTGCCTCGACGATTTCAAGTGCCGTGCTGATCGTTTTCATGGTTTTAGTCTAACCGACTAAAACGAAGACGGCAAGAATGCGTATTACATCCGAGTACATGCGCATCACATCAGGACACGGCAATCACCTGGCGGCACCGAGGGCTGAAACAGCTTTGCGTAGCTCGATCACTGCCGGACTGCTGTCGCCCTCGCGGGTACACAGATCGATCGAACACTGCTCGATGTCGGAAATGCGCACGAAACTGATATCCGAGCGGGTGTAGTACTCGGCAATGGTTGCTGCCGTTATCACCACCGCCCGACCGTTGGCGACAACCTCGAGTGCTTCGTCCATCGTGCGGACCGAGGGGCCGTACCGGACGGGTACACCACTCGGGCGCGGGTCCACCGACCACCATTTCACCCATTCGGGTGGTGCGCCGTCACTCGAAACCTGCACAGTCCCATCTATTTCAGAAATCTCGATGCTCGCGCGACCCGCCAGTTGGTGCCCTCGAGGCAGAGCCACCACCCGCGGTTCGACGCCTATCCGTTCGAGCACCACACCGTCGAGCACCGGCAGCGGCGGTCGCACGAATGCCGCGTCGACGGTCGCGCTCGCCACCGCCGAAACCTGTTGGGACCAATCCAACTGGACGAGCTCCACCTCCGCATGCAACGAATCGATCACCGCACGCCCCAAACTCCCGGCAGCCCCGTTGATGAATCCGATCCGCAACCGCCTGGCCCGCCGACGCTCGAGTGCGTCGAGACCGTTCATCGCGCGAACGGCAAACTCGAGAGCGGGCCGCGCATCCGCGACGAACACCTCACCCGCGGCGGTGAGCACCACCGGATGCGAACTGCGATCGACCAACTCGACTCCCACCTGCTCCTCGAGTCGACGAATCTGCTGACTGAGGGCGGGCGCGGTGACGAACAGCCGGTCTGCCGCTCGCCCGAAGCGCCCTTCCGCCACGACGACGAGCAACGAGGACACCAAACGCAGATTCAGATCTTCGCCTCTTCTCGCCTTCTTCATTACCGTCCATTCGGTTGTTTTCGGCCCGCCGCTCGACTTAAAGTGACGACCATCACGGTATCTGAACAGCGAAGTTAAGCAAACTGGCAATTCTCGAACGAAGATCTACATGTACAGCGAATGCCTCGCCAGGTCACAGTTGTCGCAGATCCGGACAGCCCGCCGAATCTGCGAAACCAGGAGATGTGATGAGCAAGTACGAGCACGAATTCGTCCACATGATGGATGGCGTCGAAAAGCAATTGGAAACCATCGACAATCCGCGGCACCAGAAGATCCTCCGTAACTACCGACGCCACGCCTTGCTCGAGGTCTCCGGTCGCTACAAGGAAATCCTCTCGCCGGACATGACCGTCGAAGAACCCGTCTACCGGTTGTTCGAAGACGGTCAGTCGATTGTCCTCGACGGCATGGACGCCGTCACCACCTTCTACCAGTCACTCGCCGAGACGGACACCCTTGTCATGTGGACCGGGAAGTCCGACTTCGCCGTATCCGACAGTGGGTTCTCCGGCGAGACCCTCTTCAGTCAGTTCGTCCCCGGTTCGATCCTCGGAGACGGGGTGTTCGGCGCGGTGCACGAATCGGGCGGATCCACGTCCGCAGCCCCTGAACAGTCGTCGGGCATCGACTCCGACGGTTGGTATCTCGTGCGTCGGACCTTGGCATTCGTCTGGCCGTACGACGAGCAGGGTCGACTCATCGGTGAGCACGTCTACGAAGATTCTGCTTCGAAAGTCGTCACCAAGGTGGATCCGAGCGAGGTCATCACGGCAGCGCGCGCAGCCGAACTGCTTGCCCCACTGCTCGAAACGCACCTGCCGTGAGCGCGCCCGTAGCCATTGTCACGGGCGCAGCGGCCGAGTTGGGCGCCGCTATTGCCGAGCGGCTTGCCGAGGACTTCGGCACCCTGCTACTACTCGACATCGAAGAGGCTGCACTCGCCGACACCGCAGCACGCCTGGAAAGCCTTGGCGTCGATCGGTGCCCGCTTGGGCGGTGACATGCTCGCGCACTACGGGCCGTCGAAGGCCGCCGTGATCGAGATGAGTCACAGCGTCGCCCGGATCGGCGCGACTCGAGGGCTCCGTTCGAACACGGTCATGCCCGGGCTGATCCTCACCGACATGTGGCTGCGAACCATCAAGGAACTGCGTCGGCGCGATGCTGCACTAGCGGGCGTTTCCGATGCTGATGTCTTCGATTCTTTTGTTGCCCAAATGGTTCCGATGGGTCGAGCCCAGACGCCCGGAGACATCGCCGAGATGGTCGCGTTTTTGCTCAGCGACAAGGCTCGCAACGTCACCGGGCAGACGATTGCCGTCGACGGCGGCGCCGTGATGACCTGATCGGGTCGATGGCGGTCAGCCCCAGCGCGACTGACCGCCGTCGAGCGGGATCGTGGCACCCGTCAGGTAACCGGCGTCTTCGCTGACGAGGAAGACGACGGCACGACCGATGTCGGTCTCGGGATCTCCGACGCGTCCCAGCGGGATACCCGCGACAAAAGCCGCAGCCTCTTCCGGATTCTTGTCCATCCACCACTGCAACGCGGGGGTCTTGGCGTGCGGGGCAACATTGAGAACGCGGATGTTGTCCTTGCCCCATTCACAGGCGGCAGCGCGGGTCAACGAGCGCATGCCTTCCTTGATGGAACCGTAAGCGCCGTAGTTACTGGCATCCCAGCGCACGGCGGCCGAGGTGACCATGTTGATGATGACGCCGCCCCCACGACTGTTCATGTGCGGGTACGACGCCTGCATCATGCGCAGGGTGGCGAGTGGGCCCGTCGCGAAAGAACGCTCGAAGTCTTCGTCCAGCACGCTCAAGAGCGGGCCGGGCTTGCAGTCGTTGGCGTTGTTGACCAGGATGTCGATTCCGCCGAACAGTTCGACGGTTCGGTCCACGGCCGCCGTGATGTCGTCCTTCTTACTGACGTCACAAACCACGGCCTCACCGCGCGCACCGATGTCAGCGAGTAGTCCGCAGGTGGTGTGCAACTTGGATTCGGTGCGACCGGCAACGGCGATCACGGCGCCCTCTTTGGCCAAGGCCAGGGCAATCCCCTGCCCGATTCCCTGACCCGCACCCGTGATGAGTGCAACTTTGCCTTCGAGCTTGCCCATGTGACTACTCCAATGTCTGTCGACGCAGAGGTCCCTTTGCGGGAGGGACCGGTCGATTCTGGTGACTGCCGCCGTTTGTCGTCTACACTCGACCTACAAAACAACCAAGCACTTGCTTGACCCTAAGGTGTGCGACCACGTCGCGTCAATCACATTGGGCGGCAATTCAGCTCGGCACCGCACCAGGAAGGCTCCACCGTGACACTGCCCAACCCCGTCGATTTCAGCGGACGCTCGGTGATCGTCACCGGCGGCACCAAAGGCATCGGCTACGTCATCGCCGAAACCTTCCTCGCCGCGGGTGCGAACGTGCTGGTCTGTGGCCGTAACGAGCCCGAAAACCTACCCACCGCCGACGGCCGTAGCGCAGCCTTTCGCGCCACTGACGTCCGCGATCCCGCCGACGCCGCAGCCCTCGTCCAGGATGCCGTCGAGCGCTTCGGCCGTCTGGACGTCCTGGTCAACAACGCCGGCGGCTCCCCCGATGCCGATGCTGCGACGGTGTCACCGCGCTTCGTCGAGAAGATCGTGGCCCTGAACCTGTTGGCACCCTTCAACGTTGCCCAGGCCGCCAACGCAGTGATGCAGACTCAGGACGACGGCGGTGCCATCATCAACATCGGCAGTGTCTCGGCAATCGATCCGCAGCCCGGAACCGCGGCGTACAGCGCAGCCAAGGCCGGCCTCCTCGTTCTGACCAAGGCATTGGCCCTCGAATGGGCGCCGAAGGTCCGGATCAACCACATCACCACCGGCCTGATCCGTACCGAGGCTGCCGCCGAGGTCTACGGCGCCGACGGCGGCGCGGCGGTCACGAAGACCATTCCGATGGAGCGCATGGCCGTCCCGGCCGATATCGCCAACTCCTGCCTGTTCCTGGCGAGCCCACTCTCCTCGTACGTCAACGGCGCCGACATCGCCGTTCACGGCGGCGGTGAGTACCCGGCTCGCTACATGGCGACCCATCAGGACTGAACACAAGCACAGAGCAGCCCCTGAGCGAATCGCTCAGGGGCTGCTTCTTCGTGCAAACAACTGCGGGGCGCGACAAGGGGTCAAGCACCCCGCAGTTGAGTCTGGAGGGACTAGTGAGCGGAGAAGCTCACTCGTGCACCGGAAATCGCTACCTGATCACCCTTGGTGACCTGGAAGGCCAGGTCGTCGGGAGTTCCCCACGCAACGATGGACGGCGACTCACCCGGATGGATCGCCGCAGCGAATCGGCCCTCGAGACTGACAAGATCAGCCGGATGCACTCCGGCGACCCGAGCAAGCTCGAGTGTGCTGGCGGCCAACGTGCACAGCCCGTGCATGATCGGACGCGGCTGGTTGATCCGCGCCGCAGCCTCGGGATCGATGTGGATGTGGTGTTTGTCGCCCAGGAGCCGGTACATCGCCGTCTGGTTCTCCGCTGTGGTCAGCACACCGGTCAACGAAGGCTCACCGGTCGGCTCCGCCGGACGTGAGGGTCCACGTTCTCCGCCGAATCCGCCGGCACCGGGAGCAAAAAGTGACCAGGTCGCGACGAAGTATTCGCACTCCACCTTCACTTCGAAAACGGCTGCAGCACCCTTGTCCCACACCTCGCCGACCGAAGCCTTCAACGTCACCTCACCGCTACGCGGAAGCGGAGCAAGCACTTTCAACTCTTGCGAGCCGTGCAGTGCCGTCGAGGTGTCGAAGGCGCCCGCGGAACCCAGAGCGTCGGGAGCCCACTGTGCCAGCGTCAGAGCAAAAGTCGGCAGTACCCGAAGCTGATCCTCGAAGACGAGGTCCAGCTCGGTTGCCTTGGCGCCCACGGCGAGTGCGTACAAGATCGCGTCGCGCTCGGTGTACGCCACGGTGCGGGTACCGAGATCGGCTCCGCGCCAATCGCCGGCGGTCTTCGCAGCTTCCGATGTTGTCACTGTCATTTCCTCTCTTAAACAGCGCCCAGAACGAGACCGCTGGTGGGCACTGCCGTTCCGGCTGTGACCAAGACGTTTTCGACGCCATCGGGCTGATTGGTCGACGTTCCTCGGACCAGTCGCACACCTTCGGCAATTCCGTTGACACCGTGCAGGTATGCCTCGCCGACCTGACCACCGTGAGTGTTGGACGGCAAGCGTCCACCGATCTCGAGGTTGCCTTCGCGAATGAAGTCCTTGGCTTCGCCTGGCTTGCAGAAGCCCAGTTCTTCGAGCTGCGGAAGCACCAACGGGGTGAAGTGGTCGTACAGAATCGCGGCGTTGATGTCATCAGGGGTCAGGCCGCTCTGGCCGTACAACTGACGAGCAACCAGGCCCATCTCCGGGATACCCGAGATGTCAGGACGGTAGTAGCTGGTCATCATGTGCTGATCCTTGCTACTGCCCTGAGCGGCGCCCTTGATGATGACGGGCTTGTTGGCCAGATCCTTTGCACGCTCGGCAGAGACGATGACCAATGCCTGGCCGCCGTCGGTTTCCTGGCAGCAGTCGAGCAGGTGCAGAGGCTCGGCGATCCAGCGCGAGTTCTGATGGTCCTCGAGTGTGATCGGACGCTCGTAGAACCAGGCAGCCGGGTTGTTGGCGGCATGCTTGCGCGCCACCACTGCAACTCGTCCGAAGTCCTCACTCGTCGCACCGTACTGGTGCATGTAGCGGCGGGCGAACATGGCGACCCACTGAGCGGGAGTCGACAATCCCTGCGGAGTCATCCACGCATATGCCGCGCGATCAGCGGTGCTGTCCATGGGGCGATCGTGCTGGCCAAGGCCGTAGCGCACACCGGAGCGCTCGTTGAAGGCGCGGTAGCAGACCACGACGTCGGCAACACCCGTCGCAACTGCCATAGCCGCCTGCTGCACGGTGGCACACGCGGCGCCGCCACCGTAGTGAATGCGCGAGAAGAACTTCAGCTCGCCGAGGCCACAGTTGCGAGCCACAATGGCTTCGCCGTTCGTCTCCGACGTGTAGGTGGACAGACCGTCGACCTCGGACGGATCGATACCGGCGTCAGCGAGTGCCGCGACGATGGCCTCACACGCCAACTGCAGTTCGGTGCGGCCGGAGTTCTTGGAGAACTCGGTGGATCCGATGCCGACGATAGCGGCGGCTCCCGAGAGTGGGCTGATCGCCATCAGGGCCTCTCCTCTTCCTTGAAAGCGACTGCGACGGTGCCGGATGCATGGTTGCCGAGGCTGTTTGCACCCTGCACCTTGACTACGACCACTCCGTCTTCCTTGGACACGACCTCACCGGTCATCGTCATGGTGTCACCCGGGTAGTTGGGCGCCCCGAGACGAATGGCGATGCGGCGCAAGGTCGATGCAGATCCGGCCCAGTCCGTGACGTATCGACCGACAAGACCGTTGCTCGTGAGGATGTTCATGAAGACATCCTTGGATCCGCGCTCTTGGGCCAGGCTCGGATCGTGGTGCACGTCCTGAAAATCGCGAGTGGCGATTGCCGTGGCGACGATCAACGTGCGGGTCAGCGGGATCGCCAACTCGGGCAATGCCTCTCCGACAACGACGTCTGCGTAGCTACGACCGGCAAGAACGGTCATGCGAGCACCTCCACACCGGATGCGAGCTGCGCACCCAGACGCGCGAGATCGGAGCTGGAACCGCCGAGGGTGGCAGCAATCTGCTTGCCCCACAAGAGGTGACGGTGAACCGGGTAGTCGGTGTCGACGCCCATACCGCCGTGGACATGCGTGGTGCGATGCACGACGCGCTGTCCGCCGTCGGTGGCCCACCACTTGGCGACGAGTACAGAGGTGCCGAGATCCAGTCCCTCGGAGATGCGCCAGGCGGCCTGCCACAGAGTCACCCTCATCGCTTCGAGATCGATGTAGCAGTCAGCGAGTTGATGATTGACGGCCTGGAAGGTCGCCAGCGGACGGCCGAACTGCTTGCGGCCGTTCAGGTACGTGACAGCCTGTGCGACTGCACCCGAGCCGACACCCCATTGAATTGCTGCCAACGCCAGTTCAACTCGGTCGATCAGCCACGGAACCGTCGTACCATCGGCCGCACCGATCAGCTGCGCGGGGGCACCGGCAAAGGTGACGTTGGCACAGATCTCCCAGTTGGTGGACTGCGTCTGTTCGAGCGTCACTCCTTCGGCGCTCAGATCCACAAGCAGCAGTGCCGTACCGGTGGAAGCGGTTGCCGAAACGAGAGCAAGGTTTGCGACGTGAGTCATCGGCACTACTGCCTTCTCACCCGTCACGGTCCAGTTGCCGTCGGCGTCCTGCTCGGCCGTGGTCAGTGGGTCGCCGCCCGTGTACGGACCGAACTCTTCGAGACCGACGGTCAGGAATCGACTGCCGTCGGCAACACTCGGAAGGAGCTCGGCACGAAGGGAATCGGAACCGAATTCATTGACAGCCAATGCCGCAAGGGTCGTTTCCCAGATCGGCACGGCCGCAACGTGACGGCCCTGCTCCTCCAGCAGTGCGTACAGCTCGGACAAGCCGAGTCCGCCGCCGCCGAACTCCTCGGGCAGGGCGATACCGAGCAGGCCGGTGGTCGCGAGTTCTCGCCACAGTTCACGGTCGACGCGCTCGGCGGAGAGTTCGATCTCCTTGGTGCGCTCGATCGTTGCCTTGCTGGTGAAGACCTCGTCGGCCAGTGAGCGAATCGCGTCCTGCTCTTCGCTGAAATTGAAGTCCATCAGTGCTCCTCGCGTACGGCCGGCCGGAACGCGGGAAGCGTCAGATCCGGGTCGGCGTCGATCCAGTCAAGTTCCACGGGCATGTCGACCACGACATCTTCGGGCGCGATACCCACCATGTTGGCGATCAATCGGGTTCCCTCTTCGAGTTCGATTACCGCAACGATGAGCGGGTAGTCGAACGCGTCGATCTTGGGGTGATGATTGACCACGAAGCTGAACACCGTGCCCCGCCCCGACGCGTCGATCGTGTCCCACTCGAGTGACTGGCACTCCCCGCACATCGGGCCGGTGGGATGACGCAACGTCTTGCAGGACGTGCAGCGCTGGATCACCAGACGATGCTCTTTGGCCGCTTCGAACCAGAAAGCGTTGTCCGCGTTGAGAGCCGGACGCGGACGCAGAGCGCGCGGCGCCTCCGGTGCAGCAGCTTCCTGAGGCTTGAACCGCAGTGTCCGCCACCGTTGGGTGCCGACAACTTCGTCGTCGCCGTTGCGGTACGTCTTGAGCGTCGTGACAAAGTGTCCGACGCCGAGGCCGGTCTTCTTCTCCGGGGAAATCGACTCGATGACCTCGGTGTAGTTCACGCGATCGCCTGGGCGCAGTTCGGCGAAGAACTCCTGATCGGAATCGGTGGCCACGACGGAGCTGTAGCCCGCTGCGTCGAGGGTGGCGATCAGATCGGTCCACACCTGCGACGGGTCGTTGCCCGCCATCTTGTCGGTGAACGTCCGCATGATCCAGACCTGGAGCATCTGAGCGGGAGCGACGACGCCGTCACGGCCGGTGGCGAGGGCAGCGTCGTCGTCGAGGTAGACGGGGTTGGTATCGCCCATGGTCTCGGCCCAATGCCGGATCATGGGGATGTTGACCTCGTCGGGTCCCCAGGTTGTGGGAACAAGCGTCTGGCCGACAAAAGCGTCGAGTTGCGCCGAAATGTCGCTCACTTGACCCTCTTTTCGCGAACGAGTCCCAAGCCGATGGTGCCGACCATGTCACGCAGAACCTCGTTGACGCCGCCGCCGAAGGTGTTCACGACACCCTGACGCGAGATCTGCTCGATCTGACCGGCAAGCAAAGCGCCCGGAGACTCGGGGCGGATGCGTCCGGCGGAGCCGAGAATTCCGAGCAGGGTGCGGTAGACGTCGACGTGAGTCTCGGTCCCGTACGTCTTGGTAGCGCCGGCGTCGGCTCCGGAGAGCGTGTCCTGTGCGACGGCTGCCGTCATCTTCCAGTTCAGCAGGCGCATGGCCTCGAGCTTGGCGTGTGTACGAGCGAAGTCCTGCTGCACCCACGGGATGTTGATGGCACCGTTTTCCTTGGCCCAGTCCAGAACCAGGTTCCACAGACCGTAAGTGCGACCACCGATGGCCGCCAAGCCGATTCGCTCGTGATTGAGCTGAGCCGTGATGAGCTGCCAACCGCCGTTGACCTCGCCGACAACGTCCTTCGACGGAACACGAATGCCGGAGTAGTACGTCGACGTCACCATCAAACCGCCGACGGTGTTGATCGGTGACCACTCGAAGCCTGCGTCCTCGGTGGGGACGATCAGGATCGAGATGCCCTTGTGCTTGGGGGCGTCCGCGTCGGTGCGGCAGGCCAGCCACACGTAGTCGGCAGTGTTTGCGCCACTGGTGAAGATCTTGTTGCCGTCGACGATCCACTCGTCACCGTCGAGAACCGCACGAGTCTTGAGTGATGCGAGGTCGGTGCCGGCCTCGGGCTCGGTGTAGCCGATGGCGAAGACGATGTCGCCGGCAAGAATGCCGGGCAGGAATCGTTCCTTCTGCTCTTCGGTGCCGTACTTCATCAACGTCGGTCCGACGGTATTGACCGTCACGAAGGGGAACGGCAGTCCCGCGCGCTGAACCTCGTCGAAGAACACGAACTGTTCTTCGATGGAGCGGCCCTGTCCACCGAATTCCTTGGGCCAGCCGATGCCGAGCCAGCCGTCCTTACCCAGCAACTTCACGATCTCGCGGAAGTACTCGCCGCCCACACCTTGCTCGCCGGCCGCGCGACGCTTCTCTTCCGGCAGCAGCGCCGCGAAGTACGCGCGCAACTCCTTGCGGAGCTCCTGCTGCTCGGGCGATTCCCTCAGATCCATCGCTGTTTCTCCTATGGCATTCATGGCTGGCAACTCTTGGTCTGGACGCTAACCAGATGCCCAGGTGGGCGCTGTGAATGTCTCGTTGAGCGGGAAGCCGAAACATGAGCGGCGTCACATAGGGTGAGATATGCGCATGGACTCCTCGGATCGCGTCGCTCTCACCGACTTGGCCGCCAGGTATGCACAGGCCGTCGACCGCCGAAACACCACCGCGCTTGCGGCTCTCTTCACTGACGACGTGGCATTCGTCTTGCCGCCGGCATTGAACGGAACGGATGCGCCGACGGAGATACGTGGGAACACCGTCGTCAGCAGTTCGGTGGTCGATGCCGTCTCACATCTGCACTCGACCCGGCACATCGTCGAGCAGCAGATCCTCGACCTCGACAGCCCCACCACCGCGCACGGTGAGGCCTACTGCTCCGCTCACCACATCTATCCGCGGGGCGAGGGCCACCGGGACAACCGGATCGAGATTCGTTATCAGGACAGCTTCGAAAAGGTCGACGGCACCTGGTTGTTCTCGCGTCGTGAATTGGTAGTCGATTTTGCCGAGGACGTTCCGGTCATCCTGCTCGGACAATAGGTACAGGAAAAAATCGCGGTGATTCTGTATCTCCTCACGGGAGGTTTACCGGGCTAGCGTTCAGCAACTGTCACGCCATCTCGGCGTGACGTTCGGCTATGTCTTGGAGATTCACATGTCACGCTCGCGCACCAGAAGATTCCTCGCTGCCTTCGCAGTGGCCGCCGTCGCAGTCGGAACCGTCGCAGCGTGCTCGAGCGACAACTCTTCCGATGAGAACGCGCCCCTTCGCATCGTCGCTTCTTCGGTTCCGCACGCCGAGATCTTGAAGTTCGTCGAAGAAAAGGGCCTGCTCGGCGACACCAAGATCGAGGTCAGCGAGATCACCGGCGACCTCGACGCCAACGAGGTGCTCGAAGCGGGCGACACCGACGCCAACTTCTTCCAGCACGTGCCGTACCAGGAATCGTGGTCGAAGGAAAAGGGCGTCGACGACCTGGTCGCCGTGGCGAAGGTCCACGTCGAGCCCCTCGGTGCATATTCCAAGAAGGTCACCAACGTGGCCGACCTGCGCCAGGGCGCAACGGTCGCGTTGTCCAACAACGTGACGAACTTCGCCCGTGGGCTGTACCTGCTGCAGCAGGCCGGTTTGATCAAGCTCGATCAGCAGTTGGGCGCCCCCGGCACCGACATCACGCAGATCAGCGAGAAGAACATCATCGACAACCCCAAGGGACTCACGTTCACCCAGGTCGATCCCCCGCAGCTTCCGCGCACTCTCGACGACGGAAATGTCGATCTTGCAATCATCAACGGCAACTACGCAATCGAAGGCGGCCTCCATCCCGCCAAGGACGCACTGGTGCTCGAGAAGGCCGAGGGCAACCCGTACGCCAACGTCCTGACGGTTCGTACCTCCCTCGAAAACGATGCGCGAGTGCAGAAGTTGGCCGAGGCGTTGACGTCCACCGACGTCGCGACGTTCATCGAGCAGACCTACCAGGGCTCGGTCATTCCGGCCAGCGCTACCTGATCGAGACCCGTCATGGTCTTCTCGATCGAATCGGTCTCCAAGGAATACCGCAGCGGCACAGAATACCGCAGCGGCACAAAGGTTCTGCATGCACTCGATTCCGTGTCCCTGAAAATCGAAGACGGCGAAATCTTCGGCATCATCGGCAAGAGCGGCGCCGGTAAATCGACTCTGCTGCGCTGCCTCAACCTGCTCGAACGCCCGACCAGTGGCCGGATTCTGTTGAGTGACACCGATCTGACCGCGTTGAGCCCGGCGCAGTTGCGCGATGCACGCAAGCGGATCGGTGTCGTGTTCCAGCATTTCAACCTGCTGCACTCCCGCTCGGTCGCCGCCAACATCGCCTTTCCTCTCGAAGTGGCGGGGTACTCGCGGGCAGATCGCCGTGCCCGCGTCGACGAGCTGATCGAGTTGGTCGGCCTGGAAGACCGACGTGACGCCTTCCCTTCGCAACTGTCCGGCGGACAGAAACAACGGGTCGGGATCGCGAGGGCCTTGGCGGCTTCTCCCGATGTCCTCCTGTGCGACGAAGCCACGAGCGCCCTCGACTCGGATACGACCGATTCGATCCTCGACCTGCTCGCCGACCTCAATCGACGTCTGGGTGTGACCATCGTTCTGATCACCCACGAGCTCAACGTGGTTCGACGGATCTGTCACCGCGCCGCCCTGATCGACCAGGGACGTATCGTCGACGAGGGAACGCTCACCGAACTGGTTGCGGACCCGGACTCACCCCTCGGCGAGGCGCTACTGCCGACCGGAACGGTGCGAACGTCCCCGACCGGAATTCCGGCACTCCTCACCTTTGTCGATTCGCTGTCGACCTCGCCCGTGATTTCCCAACTCTCGCGTGATCTCGATGTCGACGTCACCGTGATCTCCGGCGGTATCGAGGACATCGGAGCCCATCAGGTCGGCCGCCTTCGCGTGGAGTTCGCCTCGCACACCGGACTCGCCAACGACGAAGAGACAAGAAAGTCTGTCGAAGAACATCTTTCGCAGCGCGGAGTGAAGGTGACGTTCTCATGAACAAGACGTCCTGGCAGGATTCCCTGGGCGAAGCATGGGAAGCCCTACTCGACACGCTCTACATGGTCGGCGTCTCGTTCGTGCTCACCGTGATCATCGGTATCGCCCTCGGCGTTCTGTTGCACGCGAGCGCGCCCGACGGAATCCGTCCGAACCGCGTTCTCAATTCGGTACTGGGCACCGTGGTGAACATCGGCCGTTCGCTGCCGTTCGTGATTCTGTTGGTCCTCCTCATCCCGGCGACGCGGGCGATCGTCGGAACAGCGCTCGGGGCGACGGCAGCGATCGTCCCGCTGACCATCGGCTCGGTGCCCTTCTTCGCTCGCGTCGTCGAGAACGCACTGCGTGAGGTCGATTCCGGACGCGTCGAAGCAGCACGATCCATGGGCGCCACCGACAAGGACATCATCACCAAGGTCCTACTGCCCGAATCAGTTCCGGGATTGGTAGCCGGAGCGACCCTGACGGCGGTGATGCTGATCGGTTTCTCAGCCATGGCAGGCGCCATCGGCGCCGGCGGTCTCGGCGACTTCGCGATCAAGTACGGCTACCAACGATTCAACACCCCGGTGTTGTTCGTCGCTGTCGTGATCTTGATCGTGTTGGTTCAGGCGATCCAGTCGACCGGCGATCTCGTAGTTCGTTCGATGGCCCACAAGCGGTAACCGATCAGCTCGACACCATCGCGATCGCAGTTCGCAGGCCTCGCCGCTTACCGGTCTGCGGATCGACGCCGAAGACTTCCTTGATTCCGCCGCGGATGCGGAACTTCAACTCCGAGTGCGTCTCCGGAGCATCGTCCTGGGACGCGGAGAGAAACCTGTTGGGCAGCGACAACTTCCAGATGGTCCGCAACGTCAATCCGTACTGCTTCCACAGCGGCCCGGTGGTGTACGGGAGGTCGTACTTGTCACACAAGTCCCGCAGCGGCACCGCGATTTCCGAGTACCGATTGCTCGGCAGGTCAGGGAAGCAGTGATGCTCGATCTGGTAGCAGAGGTTGCCGCTCATGAAGGCCATGACGGGGCCGGCATGAAAGTTGGCGGACCCCAGCATCTGTCGTAAGTACCACTGAGCGCGGGATTCGTTCTCGAATTCCTCGAGCGTGAACTTCTCGGCACCGTCGGGGAAGTGCCCGCAGAAGATGACGGCGTAACTCCAATAGTTGCGGATGAGATTTGCAACGGCGTTGGCCGTCAACGTGGTCTTCCACGCCGGGCCGGTCAGGGCGGGGAACAGGATGTAATCCTTCGCCACCTGTCGCGCGATCTTCTTTCCGACGTCCTTGGCCATCTCCGATTTCTCGGACCACTTCACCTCGCCCTTGCGAAGCTTGTCGGTCTCGAGGTGATGCAGTGCGACGCCCCACTCGAAGAGGGTCGCCAGCACGAAATTCGTGATCGGTTGGAAGAGATAGTCGGCGTGCCACTTCTGATCGCGCGTGACGCGCATGATGCCGTAGCCGACATCGTTGTCGAGGCCGACGATGTTGGTGAACTTGTGATGAGTGAAGTTGTGCGAGTGCTTCCATCCCGAGGACGGGCAGGTGTTGTCCCACTCCCAGTTGCTCGAGTGAATCTCGGGATCGTTCATCCAGTCCCACTGACCGTGGATGATGTTGTGGCCGAGTTCCATGTTCTCGATGATCTTGCCGACCCCCAGCAGCGCAGTCCCCAGAATCCAGGCAGGCTTCTTCTTGCTGGCGAACAAGACGATGCGGCCGGCCACCATCAGAGAGCGTTGAAACGCGATCGTCCGCTGGATATATCGAGCATCGTGCGCGCCGCGCTTCTCCTCGATGTCGAGCCGAATGGCGTCCAACTCGCGCCCGAGCGCTTCGACGTCTTCCTCGGTGAGATGGGCATATTCCTTGATGTCGGTGATCGCCACAGTGTTTCTCCGTATCGGTTTTCTCCGTGCCGCAGGACTGGTCCGTCGGGCGGTACCCCTGGGAGCCGGTGCGGAAACGTCAGCCCCGATATTCATGTGCGTCTTCACGCAATCTATGCCAAAGTCGATATACGTGAGCCCCGAAAACAAGATCACCATCCGCACCGCTACCGAGAGCGACTGGCCGGCTCTCCAACTACTCGACTCGGTGGGGTTCGGTTTTCACCCGTCTCCCGCGGTCAGCGAACTGACGAAGGCTCTCTACAAGCCCGAGGACATCATCCTCGCCGTCGACGGTGACCTACCCGTCGGCGTGGCCATCGAAATCGACATGGAATTCACCGTGCCCGGCGGACGCCAACTCCCCACGCGCGGAATCACCTGGGTATCCGTCGCCCCGACTCACCGTCGCCGTGGCGTCCTACGCTCGATGTTCACTGCACTTCACGCCCACATCGAGTCGACCGGAGCACCACTTGCCGCCCTGACGGCCAGCGAGGCCGGCATCTACAACCGCTTCGGATACGGCCCGGCCACCTTCAGCGAGGGCATCACCCTCGATCGCCGCTTCGCGCGGTTCCGCCCCGAGGTGCCCGACAACGGTGGCGTGTCGATCGTCGACGTCAAAGCTGCCTCGACGCTTCTACCCGAGATCTACGACCGCTGGCGACTGCTGACACCCGGCGCTCAATTGCGTCCGCAACCGCTCTGGGACCACATGTTCGCCGACCCGTCCGAGGATCGTGACGGCGCCTCCGGACTGTTCTTTCTGACACACGCGGACGGATACATCGCTTACCGGCACACGAGCGAGGGCCGCGACAGCATCGCCCGGATCGACGAGTTCGTGACGATCACCGAAGACGCGCACGCGGCGCTGTGGCGCACGATCTGCGGCCTCGACCTCGTCACCCGGATCGAGACACGCCAACATCCTGCCGATCCACTCCGGCTGATGCTGACGGACTACCGCCTTGCCCGAACGACGACGCGCTCCGATCGACTGTGGCTGCGCATCATGGACGTGCCCGCGGCTCTCGAGGCTCGTGAATATGCTGCTGACCTGGACACCGTCATCAAGGTCGAAGATCCGTTCCTGAAGGCCGGCGGAACTTTTGCACTTCAGGTCAAGGGTGGCAAGGCCACCTGTACGGCCACTGACGCGGAGCCCGCGATCACGATGCCCTCTGATGTCCTGAGCAGCTTGTACCTGGGCGAGCACCAGGCCAAGACCTTCGCGGCGGCGCACCGACTCCACGCGTCCGATCCGCGGGAAATCCGGAATTTCGACTTCGCCTTCAACGCAGAGAAGCCCGCAATTCTCGGGTACGGATTCTGATGATCTTGCCGACACGGGCATCGACGATTTGTGCCGTCGGTCGTATTCAGGGTTAGCCTCGAACAATGGCGTTTGTCGAAAAGATGGTCAATAGGCTTCCTGAGCGGGTTCTCGTGCGCGTCCTGCCGCACGCAGAAATGCTCAAGTTCCTGGTGGTCGGCGGCATCGCCTTCATCGTCACCACGGTGCTGTTCTTCGGCATCAAGTGGACGGTTCTGCCTCAGCACCCGGTGACGGCCAACATCCTTGCGGTCCTGATCGCGACGGTTCTGTCTTACGTCCTCAACCGCGAATGGTCGTTTGCTCAGCGCGGTGGTCGACAGCGCCATCACGAGGCCGCTCTGTTCTTCATCGTCGCGGGTATCGGTTTGGCCATCAACCAGGTACCTCTCTGGACCTCCAGGTACGTGTTCCACCTGCGTCAACCCGAGGTGTCGGTGTTGATGGAGAACTTCGCGGACTTCATCAGCGGATCGATCATCGGGACCCTGCTGGCGACGGCCTTCCGCTGGTGGGCCATGCGTCGGTACGTCTTCCCCGAAGAAGCCACCGACAGCCAGGTCGTTCTCGACATCGAAGCGACACCCGGCACGAAGACGCCGACAACCGACGCCACCGCCCTCGACTGACGTCCCGGATCGACGCACCCGATCGCTCGCGCTTCGTGGCGCGATGGTCCTGAACGGGCTGGCGCATCCCTGATCAGACGAAGGACTACGCGCCGAGCCCCAGCCGCTTCGAGCATTCAGCCATTTCGTCGATGATCAATTCCAACGACGTGCCACGACGGCTCGCGGACAACACGATTCGATCGGCTCCCAACCCGCGTGCCCACTCGAGTTTCGCTTCGTCGAGCCTGGGCAGTGTCGCACCGAGTACCAGCGATACGTCGGCAGGATCTCGATCTGCCTTCACCGCAGCCGCTTTCATCGCCGCTACAGCCTTGTCGAGATCTTCACCGGCCAGTCCCAGCGGCTGGAAACCATCACCCAACCGGCCTGCTCGCCGAGCAGCAGCGAGACTGTGTCCACCGATGTAGAGCGGAACTCCGGATTCGCGGTGCGGCTTCGGCCAGCTGTACGCACCCTTGAACGAGAAGTAATCGCCGTCGAAATCGACTGCTTCCTTGCCCTCCCAGAGTGAACGCATCACCGCGATGGCCTCATCGGCTACCTTGCCGCGGCGCTCGAAGTCACCGCCGCACGCTTCGATCTCTTCTTTCATCCAGCCCAGACCGAGACAGATGCGCAATCGCCCACCCGAAAGTCGATCCAGCGTCGCCAAGCGCTTGGCAAGCACTACCGGATTGTGGTTGGGAAGCACCAGAACTCCGGTGGACAGACCCAAAGTCGTTGTGGCGCCGGCAACAAATGACAGTAGTTCCAGTGGGTCCGGGATGTCACAGTCATCGGGTAGGTGAGATTTTCCGGTCGGAGAGTACGGGTATTCGCTCGCCGTATCCGCGATGACAACCGAGTGCTCCACGGCCGAGATCTCGTCGAAACCCAACGATTCGGCAGCACGGGCGAATTGCAGAATCCAGTCGGGATCTCCACTTCGACCCAATTCGACCGGAACAACTACGCCGAGCTTCATACCGTTTCCTCCAGTGTCGCCATCAATTTCGGACCGTCCACGACGCGACCGAGGAACCGGTCCGCATCCGGATCTGTTGCAAGCCACACCGCAGCAGCGGCGGGCACGGATGCCGGTGTGGCCGCAAATCCGGCTTCCACTATCGCGTCCGCGCCACCACGGGCTTTCCCTGATTCCGTGATGACAAATCCCGGACTCAGGTTGAACGCTTTGATTCCGGCGCCTCGATACTCCGAGTTGATCGCTCCGGCGATACGTCCGAACGACGCCTTCGACGCGGCGTACGACAAACCCCAACCACCCTCGCCGGGAGGCGCAGGCGGATCCAGGGTCGCCGAACCAGATGCGAGGTTGACGACCACCCCGTTGCCGCTCTTGATCATCGACGGCAGAATCACCTGAATCAACGCAAGCTGGTGCAGATAGTTGCCGATCGCCATCGCCTGGGCGTCGTCGATCTCGATGTCGAGCACCCGGTCCATGTTTCCGACCGTCTGTGCGTAGGCGTTGTTCACCAACACGTCGACATGTCCCCACTCCGCCAGCACCCGTTCACCGGCGCCGCGGACGGAGGCCAGATCGAGCAGATTCATCGGAACGGCCAAGGCGCGCACACCGAAGGACTCGATCTCGGCAACCGTCGTCTCCAGACTGCCGGGTACCGGAATGACCTGCTCCCCCTGCCTCGTTCGCGGGGCCGCCCGCCCTTCGCCTTCACGAACGGTGCGAGCAGTGATTGCAACGTCGAATCCGGCGCGCGCGAATGCCAGCGCGCACTCACGGCCGATCCCTCGGGAAGCGCCGGTAACCAGCGCAACACCACTCATAGGAACCGCGTGCGGCCGTGTCATAGGAACCGCGTGCGGCCGTGCGTCTCGAACTCCTTCTCCAGGTCCACCACGTCAGCTTCGGTCATCAACGTGTATTCGGGAGTACCGCGGCCCACCCAGTGGAACACTGGTTCGTCGGTCCGCCAGCGGTCGGCTTGAAGTTCACGTTTGAGTACCTTGTTGGAGCCCGTGACGGGCAGATCAGTCGAAACACGAACAAATCGCGGCGCTGCCTTGGTACCCAAATCCGCCTGCGCGGCAAGGTAGGCAGCGAACTCGGCCGGATCGAAATCGGCAAAGTCGGCGACCTCGACAGCTGCCATCACCTGATCGCCCGAACGCGGATCCGGTACCGCGAAGACGCCCGTGGCAATCACTTTGGGGTGCCGACGCAAGATGTGCTCGATCATCAAAGCCGAGGTGTTCTCACCGTCGACGCGGATCCAGTCACCCTTACGTCCGGCGAAGTAGATGAACCCGGCCTCGTCGACGTAGCCGAGATCGCCTGTCCAGTACCAACCGTGGCGAATCTTCTCGGCAATTGCGTCTTCGTTCTTGTAGTACCCCTCGAATTTCTTCGATCCGGCCTTGTCGACCATCTCGCCGATGGATTCGTCGGGGTTCAGCACGTGACCGTGCTCGTCGAGAATTGCGCGGGGTCGCTCTTCGCGGGTATCGGGATCGACGATGACGATGTTCTCGCTCGCGGGACGGCCAAGCGCGCCGGCAGGTTGGTTCGGATCGAGCACGACCGAACCGGCACCTTCACTCGAACCGTATCCCTCGAAAAGCTGCGCACCGAAACGACGGATGAACTCTGCCTTGTCCCCCGGCGACGCCTCGGTCCCGAAGCCGTGCGTGAGGGTGTTCTCGATGTCGTCGGGCAGTTCCGGCGTCGCCATGAGATACCCCAAAGCCTTACCGACGTAGGTGAAATATGTTGCGCCGTAGAACCGAACGTCCGGCATGAATCCCGAGGCGGTGAACTTACGAACGAGGCAGACCGTAGCTCCCTGCGAAAGGGCCGGCGCCCACAGAGCCATCAACGCGTTGCCGTGGAAGAGCGGCATGCAGCAATAGCAGACGTCGTCGCGGTCGATGTCGTACTTGGCGCAGTTCGCGTAGGCCAACCGCGTCAGACGCCCCTGGCTGCACCGCACTGCCTTGGACATTCCGGTGGTGCCCGAGGTGAAGAGAAGCAAGAACAGCGTCGACGCGTCGACGCCGAGGTCGACCTGAGGCGACTCGACCTGGTGAGCGGAAATCTTGTCCGGGTATGACGCGTCGTCGACCAGAACAAAACGATCTTCGGTCAGTCCGAGGTCAAGGCCGGACAACTTCTCGTAGCCCGCTTTGTCGGTGACGATCAGCTGGCAGTCGACGTACCGAACCTCAGCCTCGAGTTCAGCTCCACGCCTGGTCGGATTGATGCCGACGATCGTGGCCCCGGTCAGGGCCGCGCCGCCGAGCCAGAACAGGAACTCGGGATCGTTCTCCAGAAGTACTCCGATGTGAAACGGTCCAGGCGCGCGAAGCGACTTCGCAAGCGAGCCGCGCGCCGCGCTCTCGCGCACCACCTCGTCCCAGCTCCAGTCCTGCGTCCGCGTCCGCAGACCCAGGTGCTGATCACCGAGACGGTCGATCAACATCTGCGCGACGTCCTCGCGCTGAGGAGCTGCAAGAGCTGCATTCGAAGATGCTTCGGTGGCGGTGTTCGTCATCGTGTCCTGTGTCCTAGTCGATATCGGAATGTCGATTACTCCAACTGCGATACGACTCGAACGTATCGACGCCTCAATGCCGGAACCGTCCCAGTCTCGCTCAGTGGTAACCGCCGCCACAGATATGATTTTCTCGTGAGATTTTGTGACGTGAAAAGCGCCACAATACGAAAGGCCATTCCATGACTGCCCCCGCAGATCCGCAGTTGCTTCTGGACCAGGCGGTCTCACGCCTCACCGGTCCAGGTGGGCCATTCGAGATCGTCGAAGAAGAGGTTCTCGGCACCGTCATGCCCGTGATGAAGAACCGTGGTCACGCCATCGGTGAACTCATCTCGGCATCTCGCGCCTGGGGCGACGGCGACTATCTCGTCACCAGCGATCGTCGAATCTCGTTCACCGAGCACGCTGATTCCGTCGCCGCGCTGGCAACTGCTCTGCGGGACAAGTACGGAGTCCGCAAGGGCGACCGTGTGGGCATCCTCGCTGCCAACACTCCCGAATGGGTCATGACGTTCTTCGCGACGCAGGCGCTCGGCGCGATCGCTGTCGGTCTCAACGGTTGGTGGGTTCCGCGCGAGGTCACCCACGGGATCGAGCTCTCACGCCCGAAGGTTCTGGTCGTGGACGCCAAGCGCGGCGCCGCCCTCCCCGAACTGCCGGCAGACATCACGGTCCTCACCATGGAAGAGGATCTGCCCGCGCTCATCGCGGAATATGCAGGCTCCGACGTGCCGAGCACCGACATCGACGAGGACGCCCCCGCCGTCATCCTGTTCACCAGCGGTACCAGTGGCCGCCCCAAGGGCGCACTCCACTCGCACCGCAACGTGATGGCCGTCGTCGACTACCACAAATACAGCGACGCGATCGGCGCTGCATTCACCGGCCGTGAGTACGACGCTTCCAAGCCGAGCCCATTGCGTTATCTACTCACCTCCCCGCTCTTCCACATCGCCAGCCTGCACAATCTGGTGGTCCCCCGTCTCGCGACAGGCAGCGCCGTCATCCTGACCGAGGGCGGCTTCGACGTCGACAAGGTGCTCGGGTTGGTCGAACGCGAGCGCGTCACCAACTGGGGTGCTGTCCCCACGATGGCATCGCGGCTACTCGAACACGGCAACATCGCCAAGTACGACGTCTCTTCGTTGACTGCATTCTCGCTGGCGTCCGCGCCGTCGTCGCCCGCGTTCAAGGAACGCCTCAAGGAGCAGGTGCCGTTCGCACGCAACGCTCTGGTCGACAGTTACGGCCTCACCGAATGCAGCACCGCAATTGCGGTCGCCGTCGGCGCCGAACTCGAAGAGTTCCCAGGTACTCTCGGACGTCCGATCATCACCGTCTCGATGGAGATTCGCGATCCCTTCGGCGAGTGGCTGCCGGACGGCATCGAAGGTGAAGTGTGCGTGCGCAGCCCGTTCGTCATGCTCGGATACTGGGAGAACGACGAGGCGACCGAGTCTGCAATTGCACCGGGACGCTGGCTCCGCACCGGCGATTTCGGCGTCATCGAGAACGGACGTCTCCGTCTCACCGGTCGTCGTTCCGACCTGATCCTGCGTGGTGGCGAGAACGTCTACCCCACCGAGATCGAGCAGACGCTCGACGAACACCCCGACGTGATCGAGTGCGCTGTCATCGGCATGCCGCACCCCGACCTCGGCCAGGAAGTGTCCGCCGTGGTTGTACTGCGTCCCGGGGCTGCCACCACGGAGGCGGAGCTGCGCGACTACGCCGCCGAGCGACTTTCCTACTTCAAGGTGCCGTCGAAGTGGCGCATCACCAGTGATCTGTTGCCTCGCAACGCAACCGGCAAGATGGTTCGGCGCGAGATCACCGTATGACCGCGGAGCTGTCACGGATCGTCGCCGAGTCTGCGATCCGTGACCTGCTCTGTGAGTACACGCATTTGATCGATCAGGGCAGATTGGGTGAAGTCGCTGCATTGTTCGCCCAGTCCGACTACGGGCAGTGCGGACCGGACGGGGTTGCCACCACTCTCATTTCGTCCGACGCCGACGCAGTGTTCGCAGCCTGCAGCGGCTTCATTCGGATGTACGGAGATCCGCCGGTTCCACGCACCAAACATCTGCTGACCAACACGCGAATCTCGGTCGACGGTGAATCAGCGACGGCGCTCTCGTACGTAACGGTCATACAAGGTACCGAAGATCTTGCCCTGCAACCTATTTTGTCGGGGCGCTACTTCGATCGCTTCACGTGCATCGACGGGTCGTGGCAGTTCAGCTCGAGGCTCTTCTGTTTGGACAACATGGGCGACATGTCCGCTCATGCCAAGCGGGCACTGTAGAGGAACGACTGTGGAAATCGGTGTCAACGTTTTGGGTCTCGAGGCCCTGTTCGACGGCAAGGTCCGCCCGGTCCTGGACTTCGCCGCGCGTGCTGACAGTGCCGGGATCGATCTGATCTGCACCGGCGACCACCTCGGGTTCAATGCCGACGCTCACGCCCAGCGGGTAGTCGAACACAACTTCCTGTTCCCGTTGGATCACCCTTGGTACGAACCGATTTCATTTCTGTCTTCGATCGCCGCGGTGACGGAACGAGCTCGCCTCGGAGTATCGGTTCTGATCGCCACTGTTCGCCCGGCGGCCCTGCTTGCAAAGCAGGTTGCCACTCTCGACTCATTGTCCGAAGGTCGAACTGTCATGGGTTTCGGCGTTGGATGGCAAGAAGCTGAATACACCGCCACCAACATGCCTTTCGACGCGCGATTCGGGCGCATGGAGGAGACCGTCGCAGCCTGCCGCGAACTGTGGACCAATGCACCGGCCACCTTCCAGGGGCGCGACTTCGCTTTCGAGAACTACCACAGCCTCCCGCTGCCGATCCAACCCCGAATACCGGTGCTCTTCGGTTTCGGACCAAGCCGGCGGAACTTCGACCGCATCGCACGCGTCGCAGACGGCTGGACCGTGAACCCGACCGATCTGGGAACGTTCACCGACAGTGTTGCACTGTTGCGCAACACGTTCGAAGCTCACCAACGTGACCCGGAGTCGGCGCGCGTGCAAGTGTCTGCGGCGCCGGTTCGACGCGACAACGGGTCCGTCGACCTCTCGGCAACCGCAGACAAGGCCCGGGACTGGTTCGCCCGCGGCGCGTCCGTCGTCGTTCTCCGACCCGCCGTATTCGATTGCGCCGCCGAAGAACTACCAGAACTACTCGACTGGATGACCAGCATCAAGGAGGCGTGACATGGACCGGGCACTGCAAGATCTCATCGACAAGCAGGCAATCCGTGAGGTGGTTCTGACGTACTGCCGTGGCATCGACCGCCTCGACTTCGATCTCGTCCGCAGCGCCTACCACCCGGATGCGATCGACCATCACACCGGATTCGACGGCAACATCGACCAGTACATCGCCTGGGTGACACCAAAACTCTCGGCGATCGGCGGCACGATGCATCACATCGGCAACCATCTGGTCGAACTGCACGGCGACCACGCGATCAGCGAGGCGTATTCGATGTCCACACACTGGGGTGGGCCCGAAGGCATCGGGATGATCAACTTCACCAGCGGTGCGCGATTCATCGACCACATGGAGCGTCGCAACGGTCGCTGGGCGATCAAGGAGCGATGGGCCGTACGAGAGTGGACTCGCTCGGACGAGGGCCGCTTCGTCAACCCAGAAGGGCCTGGTCCGCGTGGGCGTCGTGACGCCTCGGATCCTCTGAGCGCACTACGACAGGCCTTGGAAATTCGCTGAGAATCAGAAAACTCGGACTATTCCGACTGATTTGAGAATTCAGTTCATATCGAACACACATTCGAATAGAATGGATGCATGTTCAACCCGACAACAGAGCTCTTCGGTATCTCAGCGCAGCTGACCGGTACCGAAACTGATTGTGCGCTGGTTGATCTCATGACAGATCTGCACGCATGTGAGGCGATGCTGGTCGAACGCAAGCTCGCTGTGATTGCCGAGTTCTTTTCGCGGCGAAGCTCAGAGCATGCCGCCAGTGGTGCGTGGTCGTCGACCGCACACGAGTTGGCTGAATCGGAAGTCGGTGCGTCACTGACGATGGGCCGCGCGGCTGCCGGCAAGCTGATCGGGTTGGGGTTCTCGTTGAAGACTCGTTTGCATCGCACTCGAGCGGCGATGGCGCGTGGCGAGTTGGATCTGTACCGAGTTGGTTTGATCGATTCCGCGACCGCGAACGTGAAAGACGAATTGATCGACGAAGTGGAACGACTACTGCTCGAGCAGGTTCTCGCCCCACCAGTAGCCGGCGGAACGGGCTTGACGGGAAGGCGACTGACAGCGGCGATCGATCGGATCGTGGCGATGGTGGACCCGGAAGGTATGCGAGAACGTCGACGCCGTGCTCTCACCGATCGGTTCGTCGGGGTCAGCGCTGCCGAGGACGGGATGGCAAAGATCTTGGGCAGCATTCCGGCAGAGCAGGCTCGGGCATTCGACGGCCGACTACGCGAGTTGGCAATGTCGGTATGCCGAAACGACTCTCGAACATACGAGCAGCGACGAGCCGACGCGCTCTTCGAGTTGACCAACGGATCTCCGTTCTTGCCGTGCAACTGTGGCCGAGCTGATTGCCCGCAGGATCGTAGCGGTGGTGTTGTCGTTCGTCGGCCCGTGGTTCACGTCGTGATGACTGATTCCACTCTGCGCGGAGGCGGCGAGCCCGCTCACCTCGACGGGTACGGGGTGATCAGCGCTGAGCATGCTCGCGACATCGCCCAAGACGCCGTAATTCGAAACGTCCGAGTACCCGCTGACGCCGCCACCGAACCGGTGCTTGCTTCGGCGTACGTCTACCGGCCGGGTTCAGTTCTCGATACCTGGTTGCGGATCATCGCGGGCAGCTGCCAATGGCTGCATTGTGATGTCCCGGCCTGGAATTCCGATCTGGACCACAATGAACCGTTCCATCATGGCGACCCCGAACGTGGCGGCAAGACAGTCGAATCGAATATGAGTGCGTTCTGCCGCAACCACCATCGCCTCAAGCATTCCGACCGGTGGCAATTCGCGTCGAACCAGGATCGGACCATGTCGCTGACATCGCCGACTGGGCATTGCTACCGAACACGCCCCGCAGGGTTGATGGCCGGGCCGCACGGCCCGATGCCGCCGCAGTGCGGTCGAGATCGGCGGACCCAGTCGGAGAACAAGGCCGCCCGTATCCAGTCCGAACGCAATCGTCAACGCCGACGGATTCAAAGGCAGCTAGAACAACACGCTCAACGTAAGCGGCGGAAATCACCGCGAGCCCACCGAGAACCCATCGACTACGGGGATGACCCACCACCGTTCTGAGATACCGAGCGGCGTCGAGGCGCGTCGACGTGTCGCAGGGTCAGCCTGAGGCCGGCTTGGTGTCGTCATCTCCCGCTGACGGATCGTCTCCAGCAACCGGGTCCGGATCGTCTTCACCAAACGGATCGATGGTGTCGACACCTTCGAGGACGGTCAGCTCTTCTTCAACCTCGGCCAGGAGGCCCTTGGCTTCAGCTTCGAACTTCTTCTCCCAATCGGACATACCGAGCCTCTTCTCTTCCGAAGCGAGTTCCCGCTGTATCTGAACTCAGACTACGTCGCCGGCGACGAGTTTCGCCGTCCCCTCGAGTCAGTACTCATGACCGAGTACTCATGATTCACGACGGACGGAGCACCCATGCCCGGACAGTTGGAAGGCAAAACCGCACTGATCACCGGAGCCGCCCGAGGTCAGGGCCGAAGCCATGCCGTGCGATTGGCGCAGGAGGGTGCGGACATCATCGCACTCGACATCTGCCGCCAGATCGAATCGGTGGCCTACCCGATGGGTACCGCCGAGGATTTGAGGCAGACAGCGGCAATGATCGAGGCTCTCGGGCGAAATGCCGTCGCGCGAGAAGTCGACGTTCGCGATTTACCCGCGCTGGGAGCTGCAGTGGCCGAAAGTATCGCAGTGTTGGGCAGCCTCGACATCGTCCTGGCCAACGCCGGTATCGGCATGATGTCCCCGGACATCGACGATGCCCGCGCCTTCCGCGACCAGATGGAGGTCAATCTTTTCGGCGTCTGGAATACCGTCCAGGCCGCAGCGCCCGCGATGATCGAGCAAGGGACAGGCGGCGCAATAGTCCTGACCGGATCAACACTGGGACTTGTCGGCCGCGGAGGTGATGGAACCGGCGGATCCGACGGCTACTGCGCGAGTAAACACGCCATCGTCGGGTTGGGGCGCACGTGGGCGCACTGGCTTGCTCCCCACAACATTCGTGTCAACTCCGTGCATCCGGCGGGAGCGAATACACCGATGGTCGTCAACGATGCCGTCGCGAAACTGTTCGCAGACTCCCCCGCATCGAGCGGAGCCGACGTCGGCAATCTCTTGGACGTCGGGCTGATCGAAGCTTCCGACGTCAGCAACGCGATAGCCTGGTTGGTCTCGGATCAGGCTCGATACGTCACAGGTATCGCGTTGCCGGTCGATGCGGGATTCACGGCCAAATAGACGCCGGATTCTCGAGCCGAATTACTGCCGATCAGTCGACGGTCGGCGCCCACTGCACACCGTTGATGTGCCCACCACCGTCGACGAAGAGAGTGTTGCCGGTGACGTAACGGCTGTCGTCGCTCGCCAGGAAGGCCGCAACGGGGCCGATGTCGTCGAGGGGATCGCCGATCCGCCCCATCGGGTTCTGTGCGGCCATCACTGCCGCGTTTTCCGGATTGGCTTCGGCGACACGCTTGTACGCCGCACTCTGCGCACCGGGACAGATGACGTTGCAGTTCACGTGCTTGGGAGCCCACTCGCGGGCAGCAGTGCGAGTCAGTGTTCGCAATGCTTCCTTGGCCGCGTTGTACTGCACCGAGTACATGTGAGCATTCACGCCGTTGAGGCTGCACATATTGATCACGCGGCCGGTGCCGTGACGCTCGAGTTCTGGCAACGCAGCCTGCATGGCCCAGAAAGCGGCCATCACTGCCATGTCGAAACCGCCACGCAATTGCTCGTCGGTCATCTTCTCGAGCCGAGCGAAACCGAAAGTCCGCCAAGCATTGTTGACCAGGATGTCGAGGCGTCCGAACCGCTCGACGGACTTGTCGACCATGGCAACAACCTGAGCTTTGTCGGTGACGTCGGTCCGGACGAATTCCGCCTCCGCGCCCCATTCGTCCCGCAACCACTGGGTGGTTTCGAGGCCCGCTGCCTCGTCGATCTCGGCAACCAACACCGACGCGCCTTCACGCGCGAACGCGCCTGCCACTCCGCGCCCGATGCCCATACCGGCACCGGTGACCACTGCTACACGTCCGTCGAGCTTGCCCACTGGGCCCTCCTTCGTCAGAACCCCTACCTGGGGCGCGGCACGGTCTTGTCGATGAACAATCCCTCTACCGACACACACAATTCGCCGTCCGCAGTCTTGATCTCACCGACGGTGTGAATCTTGCGGCCGTCCTTGGAAAGGAATTTGCCGCTGATCGTGAGGGGCTCGAACAGTGGAGTCGGGCGATGGTACCGAGTGCTCAATTGTGCTGTCATGCCCGAAGTTCCACCCCAGGCGTTCGCGACGCCAAGAACGTGATCGAGCAGCAGCGCCGAAACACCGCCGTGTACATGGCCGGGAGGGCCCTGGTACGGCAGCGTCAACGTGACCACTCCCTGCACCGACCCGTCAGCGAGCCCTTCCAGAACCAGCGGCGGCGCAATGGCATTCTCGGGGCCGGTCACCGGATCGTGACGAGTCACGCCCTCACCGTTCCACATGTCGATCAAGCGCTCGGCCACCTCGGGCGAGTGCTGCTCGAGGTGCTCGGCAATGCTGTTGAGCTCCTCCGCAACCCGATCCAGATTGGCGTTTCCGCGGTCGGTGCGCAGCATCGCGTCGACAACGCGACGCGCTGCTGCCGTGGCCCGGTCGACCGGGGCGTCCTGCGGCGGCGAAGTCAAAATCGTGCCGCCCGGGTGTGTGGCTGCCGTGGGGTGCGTGCCGAGGTCCATCAGTTGATCTCCATTGTTGCGTGTGTGAGAACCGGGGAGTTCTCGCGCTCGGGGCACGTCGCCGCCAAGGTCAGTGTGTTGCCGTCCTGCCATACCGAGGTGGTGATGGATTCGCCGGGGAACAGCGAACCGGCGAACCGCACCGAGTAGTTCTTCACCCGCGTCGGATCTCCGTCGAGAATTCCGTCGACCACCGCCTTGCAGACGATGCCGTACGACGCCAGACCGTGCAGAATCGGAGCGTCGAATCCCGCCATCTTCGCGAAGGAGGGATCAGCGTGCAGCGGGTTCATGTCTCCACTGAGTCGGTACACCAGGGCTTGTGAGGTACTCGTGCTCGACGTCAGTACCTTGTCGGGCGCCCGGTCAGGCACCCCGGCAACAACTTCGGGACCGGCGCTGCCGCCGAATCCACCTTCGCCGCGGGCCCAGATCTGCATTCCGGTGGTCCACAACGGATTCCCGTCAAGGTCCTCGGCCGCCGTCTCGAGCACGATGACGGCAGCCTTGCCCTTGTCCCACACGTCAGCGATGCGAGTGGAAATACGAGCAGCACCCGTCGACGGGATCGGCGCGTGAAGTGTCAGCGACTGCCCACCGTGCAGAATCTTGCGCAGGTCGATGTCGATTCCCGGCATACTCATCGACGCTGCGGGCAGTACACCCGCCGAAACTCCCTGGCCCGCAACCATTGCAAAGGTCGGGAGCACTTTCAGACCCTTTTCGTACACCCAGGTGAGCTCGGCGGGATCCAGAGCGTTCACGCCGGCTCCGAGCCCCAACTGGTAGAGCATGACGTCGCGGTCGGTCCACGACGCTTCGCGCACAGTCGGTTCGGCGGACAATGCCACCTCGAGATCGATAGCCATCAGTTCTCCAAAGTTCCGGCTCGGTAGACGGTCACGACGCACGCGCCGCCCAGTCCGAGGTTGTGCTGCAATCCGATTCGTGCGCCTTCGACCTGGCGAGCATCTGCGGTCCCGCGAAGCTGCCACGTCAGTTCGGCGCACTGTGCCAGCCCGGTGGCACCCAGCGGGTGGCCCTTCGAGATCAGACCGCCAGACGGGTTGACGACCCACTGGCCGCCGTACGTAGTGGCACCGGATTCGACGAGCTTTCCGCCTTCACCGGCGCCACACATTCCGAGACCTTCGTAGGTGATGATCTCGTTGATCGCGAAGCAGTCGTGCAGTTCGATGACATCGACGTCGTCGATGCTGATGCCGGCTTCGGCAAAGACCTGCTCGGCGGCCGCAGCCGTCATCGGCGCGCCGACTACGTCGATCATCGACTTCTCGGCAAACGCTGCCGAGGTGTCGGTGGTCATGGCCTGAGCGACGATCTCGATCGCACGGTCCTCGAGTCCGTGCTCACGGACGAACTTCTCACTCACGACGACGGCAGCACCGGCACCGTCCGAAGTCGGTGAACACTGCGAGCGCGTCAGCGGCTCGTGAATCATCTTGTCGCCGAGCACCTGTTCGAGGGTGTACTCGTCACGGAACTGCGCATACGGATTGTTGACCGAGTGCTTGTGGTTCTTGACCGCCACGGCCGCAATCTGCTCGACCGTGGTGCCGTACTTCTTCATGTGCTCGACGGCGGCATTACCGAACAACTGAGCGGTCATGGGCGATCGGGCGAAGCCGTAGTCCTCGACCATGATCTTCAGCTGCGAGTCCAAAGTGGTGACCTTGGGCATCTCACCGGTTCCGGTCAGCGCCGTTTTGGTCATCTTTTCGAAGCCGACGGCCAGTGCGCAGTCCGCTTGTCCGGCCTGTACCCACTCGCGCGCCGTCATCAGTGCCGTCGAGCCGGTGGCGCAGTTGTTGTTGACGTTGAAGATCGGGATACCGGACAGACCCGTTTCGTACAGGGCACGCTGGCCTGCTGTCGACGCGTTGAACACGTAACCGACTGCAGCACGCTGGATCTGGTCGTAGCTGATCCCGGCATCGGTGAGTGCATTCGAGACGGCTTCGGTCACCATGTCCGGGTATTCCCAGTCGCGGGTCTCGATCTTCTCGAACTTGGTCATGCCCACGCCGATGACGAAGGTGCGATTGCTCATGTGCAGGTCACTTTCCCGGTTCGGGGTCGCGAGGCAGACCCAGGATTCGCTCACCGATGATGTTGAGCTGAACATTGGTTGTACCACCCGCGATGGACATGCACTGCGAGTTCAAGAACATCTGGGTTGCAGACATCCGATGCTGGTCGCCCAGAAGTGAACTCGGCCCGGCCCACTCCATTGCCACATCCCAGACCTGCTGGATGTGCTCGACACCGATCAACTTCGCCACCGAGGATTCGGCCCCCGGCTGCGCGCCGGTGAGCGAGCGCAGCGTGGTGCGCAGACCGAGCAGACCGCCGGACTGCGCGTCGCACAGCACCTTTCCGAGCACCGTCAGCTGCTCGTCGTCGATGCCACCGGGTAGTCCGTCGACCAGGCTCAGAAGAGCCTCACCACCCGATCCGAGAGACGAGTCGTTGGACAGCGAGACACGCTCGTTGGCCAGTGTGGTGCGAGCGAGCTTCCAGCCGTCCCCCGGCTCGCCGACCAGGCACTCGTCGGGGACGAAGACGTCGTCGAAGAAGACTTCGTTGAACAGTGCTTCACCGGTGATCTCGCGAAGCGGGCGAATGTCGAGGCCGCTGTTCTTGATGTCGATCAGGAAGTAGGACAGGCCCTTGTGCTTGGGGGCGTCGGCGTCGGTGCGCGCGAGGCAGATTCCCCAGTGCGCGTCGCGTGCCATCGATGTCCACACCTTCTGGCCCTGCAACTTCCAGCCACCGTCGACCTTGGTGGCCTTGGTGCTCAGAGCCGCGAGGTCGGAACCTGCGCCGGGCTCGGAGAAGAGCTGACACCAGACGATGTCGCCGCGCAATGACGGCGGGACGAACTTGGCAAGCTGCTCTTCGTTGCCGTGCGCGATGAGCGTCGGGATGACCCAGTTGCCGATGATCATGTCGTGCGGCTTGATCTTCGCAGCGCGCAGTTCTTCGGCGATGACCAGCTGGCTGACGGCGTCGGCGGACTTGCCCCACGGAGCCGTGAAGTGCGGTGCGGTGTAGCCCTTTTCCGCGAGGTACGTCTTCTGCGCGGCACCTTCGAGTTCGAGAGCCGGAGCGAGCTCGGCGCGGACGTCGGCGCGGATCGCCTCGGCCTCGGGCGGCAACTCGATGCTGAGCACGCGACGGGTGCCGGCAATGGTCAGCTCGGCAACGCGACGACGCCAGGATGCCGTGGAACCCAGCAGAATTCGCAGGGACTGCGCGCGGCGCAGGTACAGGTGCGCGTCGTGCTCCCACGTGTAGCCGATTCCGCCGAGCACCTGGATGCAGTCACGCGTGACGGAGAAGCCGGCTTCGAGGGCCGTGGCTCCAGCGACAGCTGCTGCGAGAGAAGCCTCTTCGGCACCGACGCCGTTGGCGGGCGTCAGTGCGCGCGCAGCGTCCCACGCGCAGACGCGCGCCTGCTCGGCAAGAGCGAGCATCCGAGCGGCCTTGTGCTTGACGCCCTGGAACTGGCCGATCGGGCGACCGAACTGCTGACGCACCTTCGCGTAGTCGGCCGAGGTCGTGACGGCCCAGTCGGCCAAACCTGATGCCTCGGCCGCGAACAGTGTTGCGGCAATGTCGAGTACACGCTGCGTATCGATGGTGAGGATCTCGGAATCGGCGAGGATCAGACCGTCGACGGTGACCTCGGAGTTACGACGTACGACGTCGTAGCTGGCCAAGTCCGTGACCTCGAGGCGGTCACGTCCGAGCAGAACGAATCCGCTGTCCGTCGCGAGGAGGAACACGTCGCCGACATGGCCACCGAGAATCTGGCTGGATGTTCCGCTGAGGGTGGCGGTGTCGCCGTCGCGGGCGATCTTCAGCGAACCCGGCTGCAGTGCAACGGCTCCGAGCGTGCTGCCGTCGACCAGTCCGGCCAGCGGAGCGGTGACTCCGGCGTCGCTGAGAACGGCGCTGACCACGACTGTCGGCAGGAACGTGCCGGGAACCATGGAGCGCCCGAGTTCCTCGACGACGATCGCGAGCTCGACCAATCCGTATCCAGCGCCGCCGAATTCCTCGGCCACGTGTAGTCCGAGAAGTCCCTGCTCGGCAAGCCCGCTCCAGAGTTGGGGGCGAGTTTCGACCTTCGCCTCGACCGCTTCACGGATAGCGGTGGGTGTTGCGTGACGTGCCGCCCAGCCCCGTACGGAGTCGCGGAGGTCACGATCTTCTTCACTCAATCCAATGGTCATGTCTACCTCGTCAATTCGACAGTTTGAGTACGGGTCAGATGCGTTCGATGATGGTGGCGGTAGAGAGAGCGCCACCGGCGCACATCGTGACCAGCCCCGTGGACTTGTTCGAGCGCTCGAGTTCGTGCAGCGCGGTCGTGATCAGACGAGCGCCGGTCGAACCGACGGGATGCCCGAGTGCGATCGCACCGCCGTTGACGTTGACCTTGGACAGATCTGCGTCGTGAACCTGCGCCCAGGAGAGCACTACCGAGGCGAACGCTTCGTTGATTTCGACGAGATCGATGTCGTTCAGAGTCATTCCGGCCTTGTCGAGCACCATCTGGGTGGACTCGATCGGTCCGTCCAGGTGATAGAAGGGATCAGATCCGACCATGCCGGACGCGACGATCCGCGCGCGGGGCTTCAATCCCAGTTCCTGTGCGCGCTCTTCGCTCATCAGCAGTACCGCAGCCGCGCCGTCACTGATCTGCGACGAGTTGCCGGCGGTGTGGATATGGCCTTCGATGACCGGCTTGAGTCCGGCCAGCGCCTCGGCTGTCGTCTCGCGCAGGCCACCGTCGCGCGTGACAGTGGCGATCTCACCGGTCGGCACACCTTCCTTGGTGACGACAGGAGCCTTGACGGGCACGATCTCACGGTCGAAGCGTCCTTCTGCCCAAGCCTGGGCTGCGCGGCGCTGCGATTCCAGGCCGAAGGCGTCGACGTCGGCGCGTGTGATGCCACGCTTCTCGGCGATACGCTGCGCAGAGGTGAACTGGTCACCCATGTCGATGGTCCAGTCGTCCGGGTACGGGTTTCCCGTACCGGGCGCGTTTGCCTGGCCCAGGAACACACGGCTCATCGCCTCGACGCCGCAGCCGATACCGGCTGAGATCTGACCCGAGGAAATCAGGCCGGAAATCAAATGCACTGCCTGCTGGGCAGATCCACAGGCGCAGTCGATGGTGGTTGCCGCTGTGCTGTACGGCAATCCGGCGTGCAGCCACGCTTGCCGCGTGACGTTGTTGGACTGCTCACCTGCCTGGGTGACACAGCCACCGATGATCTGCCCGATGTCTTCCGGTGCGACGCCTGCTCGTTCGAGAACGCCGAGTTGCGCTGCTCCCAGAATCTCGGCGGGGTGCAGCCCCGCCAGGGCGCCGCGACGACGGCCGATCGGTGTCCGAGCGGCCTCGACGATGACTGCATGACCCATGATGTGCGCTCCTTCGTGGAGTTTTCGGTCGGTGAGCTGACTCACCGTCAACTTTTCTGCAATGTATTCTATTGTTGATGTCAGGGCAATGCCGGAATGAACGTCATCTTTGAACCAAGCCTGACTCAAATAATAGAATTGATTTCAATTTTGAGGATACGACGAACCCACCCCGAGAAGGGGCGAGGTCACGTCAGTGTCGTGAGAGATTCACCAGAAGCAGGTCGCACCCCTTGCGGATGTCGTACTCCGCATCCGGGATGGAAATTCGACCGTTGAGGCACGATTGGATGACCCCGAACCACAGCTGCATCAGCAGACGCAACCCGGTGTTGTCTTCCTCGGTCGGGTTCTCGATCCCGGCCGCATCGAGGATGATCTGCCGGAAGCCGCGATCGATCTTGCCCACGTCCGGCACCGTCGCGACGTTGGCGGTACTGGACGACTGCAGCATCGCAGTCGAAAGGGCCGGCCGACGCAGTAACCCGCGAGTCGCGCGCACCAGGACCTCGTACACGGCGTCCTGCGGATTGGCCGACTGCACCTGATGCTTGGCAAAACTGTCGCCGATCTGATCGATCTGCTCGACCATCACAGCGACGAAGAGGTGCGTCTTCGAAGGGAAATAACGGTAGAGAGTGCCGATGGCCACGCCTGCCCGCTTGGCAACTTCGTGCATCTGAACCCGTGAGAGTTCTTTCTCGGTCCCCAATTCGGCGGCCGCTTCCAGCATCCGCACATGGCGCGCCCGCTGCTCGTCCGAACTGGGCTCAGCAGCGTCCCTGACCTCGGCAATTCTCGGCAACGTCGCCCCCATCATCGATTATGTGTCCCGGCCGCGAACGACCGCGCTAATTCTCTCACCTGGACCACCCATCTCGGCATATTGCCCGCTCAGTGGGACCTGGCATGGCCTTCCAGTGCCGTGCGGTATTCCGTGGACACCCCACCCTCTTGGAGTAAGGACGCAATGATGCAGGACTGGACCAGCGAGTGCGACGTGTTGGTAGTCGGCTCCGGCGGCGGAGCGCTGACCGGCGCATATACCGCCGCTGCTCAGGGATTGACGACGATCGTCCTCGAGAAAACCGATCGTTTCGGCGGGACCTCCGCCTACTCGGGTGCCTCGATCTGGCTCCCAGGTACCCAGGTGCAGGAACGCGCCGGACTTCCCGACTCGACCGAGAATGCCCGCACCTATCTGCGCGCGTTGCTCGGTGACGCCGAGTCCGAGCGCCAGGACGCCTACGTCGAGACTGCTCCCGCTGTCGTCGCTCTACTCGAGCAGAACCCGAACATCGAATTCGAGTTCCGTGCGTTCCCCGACTACTACAAAGCCGAAGGCCGGATGGACACGGGACGCTCCATCAACCCTCTCGATCTCGATCCCGCCGACATCGGTGACCTCGCCGGCAAGGTGCGTCCGGAACTGGACCAAGACCGCACCGGTCAGGATCATGCTCCCGGCCCGATGATCGGTGGGCGCGCACTGATCGGCCGTCTGCTGGCCGCAGTTCAGAGCACCGGTAAGGCAGAACTTCGCACCGAATCCGTCCTCACCTCCCTGATCGTGGAAGACGGCCGTGTTGTCGGCGCCGAGGTGGAATCCGGCGGCGAAACCCAGCGAATCAAGGCGAACCGCGGTGTCCTGATGGCAGCAGGCGGCATCGAAGGCAACGCCGAGATGCGTGAGCAGGCCGGCACCCCCGGCAAGGCGATCTGGAGTATGGGTCCCTTCGGCGCCAACACCGGCGACGCGATCTCCGCCGGAATTGCCGTCGGCGGCGCAACAGCCTTGCTCGATCAGGCGTGGTTCTGCCCCGGCGTCGAGCAGCCCGACGGCAGCGCCGCCTTCATGGTCGGCGTTCGCGGTGGGCTCGTCGTCGACAGCGCCGGTGAGCGCTACCTCAACGAATCGCTTCCGTACGACCAGTTCGGACGAGCCATGGATGCTCACGACGACAACGGTTCTGCCGTGCCGTCGTTCATGATCTTCGACTCGCGCGAGGGTGGCGGACTGCCCGCCATCTGCATCCCGAACACGGCGCCCGCCAAGCACCTCGAAGCCGGAACGTGGGTCGGTGCCGACACTCTCGAAGAACTCGCTGCCAAGACCGGACTACCGGCCGACGCATTGCGCAGCACTGTCGAAAAGTTCAACGATGCCGCAAAACTGGGCGTCGACGAAGAGTTCCATCGCGGCGAAGACCCGTACGACGCGTTCTTCTGCCCACCCAACGGCGGCGCGAATGCGGCACTGACGGCCATCGAGAACGGTCCGTTCTACGCGGCCCGCATCGTCCTCAGTGACCTCGGCACCAAGGGCGGATTGGTCACCGACGTCAACGGCCGAGTCCTGCGTGCTGACGGCAGCGCCATCGACGGCCTGTACGCCGCAGGCAACACGAGCGCGTCACTGAGCGGCCGCTTCTACCCCGGCCCCGGAGTTCCACTCGGCACGGCCATGGTCTTCTCGTACCGAGCAGCCCAGGACATGGCGAAGTAACCAGCACAACGAGGACGTGGGGCAGGCGATGTCAGAATCACCTGCCCCACACTCTTTCTCACGGCGTCGCGATGTTGTATCACTCCGCGTCGATGCCAGGTAAGCCGTCCACACTCTTCGCGTTCTTCTCGGCGCGATAGGCGATGAGCCGCTCCGGACCCTTCTTCTCCGCTACGCGGTCGAGCACGTCACGATCGGATTGGTAGTCCATCAGCGGTACTGCGTATCCGCACGAATCCGAAATGCGCGTCAGATCGACCACGACGATCGACCGCAGTCCCGGGTGCTCGGGGAACCTACCGACAAGCTCGTTGAACGGTTCCGACCCTGCGGGCAGAACTTGTCCGTGACCGTGCAGTCGAACGATCTTCGGTGGTCCGTCAAATGCCATGAACATCAGGGTTATTCGCGAGTTCTCGCGCACGTGCGCGATGGTTTCCACACCGCTGCCAGTGAGATCGAGGTACGCCACGCGGGTTGATGTCAGCACCACGAACGATCCGACTCCCCCTTTGGGTGAGCAATTGATCAACCCGTCAGGAGACAAAGGTGCGGTAGCAACGACGAACAGCGGTTGGGCCTGCAACCACGTGGTGAGCTTTTCATCGATGCCTTCGTAGACGCGCCCCATGTCGAGAGTGTAGTTCGCGCCGACTGGACGTCAGGGGGCAGACGCTGCGGCGGCTCGAATCTCCTCACACATCGCTGCGAAGGCGCGGTCGTCGGCGGGATCCGCCGGCACTGCCAGTGCAATGCCGTCGCAGAGACTCGCGTATTTCGAACTCAGCACCCCGGGGAGTTCGGCGTAGGTGCATTGCGTGACCAAGATGTCGAGAACATCGTCCGTGAGCACAGCTGGTAGTCGAGCCCAATCACCCGTTCGTGCCATCGCAGTCAGCTTCTCGCCGATCCCCGCCAAGCCGAGAACCTCGAGCGCGATTCGATATGCCGGTGTGGAGTAGAGAAAGGCAAGTTCACTGCGCACCGCTTCTCGTTGAGCAAGTATCGCGGCACGATCTTTGCCGGTGATCGTCTTCGGAACGGCAATCAGCCGCGGCTTCCTTCCGCCGGCCGTCAATGATGGAATGATCCTCTCCGCGAGCACCTTCGGATGGGAGCTGGTGGGGTGAGCAACAAAGCCGTCGGCGACGGCTCCTGCCAGTGAGCACATGCGGGAGTTCACTCCCCCGGTCCAGATCTCGGGAGCTGGAACGTCGAGCGGCCCCGGATTGAAGTAGGGCTGCAGTCGGTTGAAGGTGTAGTGCGAGCCGGCATAGTCGAGTTCGCCGCCCGTCTGGAACGCTTGAAATATCTCCCGTACAGCACTGACGTAATCGCGCAGTTGTGCAACAGGATTGGTCCACGGCATCGAGTACCGCCCGACGATGTTCCCGCGCACCTGCGTTGCGAGCCCCAGTTGAAATCGCCCACCCGAGAAACCTGCAAGATCCCAGGCAGCCAAAGCCGTCACCATGGGACTGCGCGCAAACGCGACAACCATCGACGTCCGGACAGTGAGAGTACTGCTGTGCTCGACGGCCAGTGCCGCCACGGCAAAGGGGTCGCGAATGGTCTCGGAGATGTGCACCGTGTCGAAACCGAGGTTCTCGATGCGTTCGACGTGCTGAGCCACCTGCCGCAGCGGAGTGTCGGCAGGTAGCGAGGTCACCAATTCCATGTCAGCCCAAAGGCTCCAGACGAATCGACAGCAGCTTTCCTTCTGTTGCCACCTTGCGAGCGTGTTCGTTGAAGTCCGGGGCGGCACAGACGAACAGCGTACGACCGTCGGAACCGCCGAGCCCGCAAGCGAAGACGCCGCTGTCGAAGGCAATTTCATCGATTGTCTTGCCAGACGGGTCGACGTGGAGAATTCGACTTCCGAGTGCGTCGGCCACCCACATCGAATCGTCTCCGTCGATGCAACATCCGTCGGGCGCAACAACGATCTCAGCGAGGGTGGTCTCCATCTCGGGTCCACCAGGTACCGGCCCGAACGACGCCCAATCACGGCGTTCGCCCAGAGAGCCGTCGGGCTGGACGGCAAACGCACTGATTCGATTTCCCAGCGTTTCGTCCACGAGCAGATCTTCGGTCGACGTCAGAGCCATCCCGTTGGGGAAGTGGAGATCTCGCGCCACGACGTGCACCGATCCGTCCGGGTCGACGCGGAGGAGATCTGCCGTCTCGACGGGGGCCAGGTTCATCAGGTCGAACCCGAAGTTGCCCACGTACGCTCGTCCCTGCGCGTCGACCAGCATGTCGTTGACGTTGGCACTCACGTACTCGGACAAGTCTGCGTGCACCACCAAATCGCCATCAGATTCTCGCCGCAGAATCTTCTGGTCCCGCATGGAGACGACCAGTAATCTGCCGTCCGGAAGCCACCCCAACCCGGACGGCTGCCCTGGAATCTCCGCCTCGACGCGTACGTCGGTCCCGTCCTCACGGGCCGAAATCACCTGGTAGGTATAGAAGTCCGACACCCAAATTCGGTCCTCGTGCCAGCGCGGGCATTCGAAGTAGGTATATCCCTCGAGAACTACCGCAACCTCTGGTGCCATCAGGCTCTCCCACGTCGGTGATTGAATGGTGTGTTCACTCCATTCAATCACCGGTGCCCCGGTGGCGGTGTCCGATTCCCGACTACTCGCCGCGGTATACCTTGTCCAGCACGTCGAACGCGGATTCCCACCCGTCGTAGACGTTGCCGTCGCCCTTGAAACCCGGGATCCCGACCAGATGGAATGTCATCTCGGTCTTGTCTCCCCGATCTGCGAGCGTGACCGTGATTCGAGGCGCGGTGTCCACCGAATCTCCCGGATCCCCCAGGTGAAGACTAGCTTCTTCGGCTCGTCGACCTCGAGATAGGTTCCACCGGTGGGAAACTCGGCACCATTCTCGTCGTTGATCATCAGGTAGCGGTACGTTCCGCCAACTCTGGGGTCGATCGTGACGTGCTCCCGAGGGCTGCTGACACCCTCGGGGTGCCACCACCGCGCCGCCTCGTCGGGATCGGTCCACGCTCGCCAGACAAGGTCACGCGGCGCATCGAAGATCCGGGTGATGGTGAATTCTGCGGTGGCATCGGCATTCTGGTCACTCATTGTCCTTCTCCTTCTTCGGTCGGCGTTGCTTCAGCTCACGTAGACGCTCGTCGAGGAGGTCGAAGCGTTCGTTCCAACCGCGCCGGTGTTCGTCGACCCATGCGCTGGCGTCGTCGAGACCCTCTGCGCGAAGGGTGCACGTGCGCCATTGCGCGGTGGCGGTTCGTTCGATGAGACCGGCTCGCTCGAGCACCTTCAGATGCTGCGAGATGGCGGGCCGACTCATCTCGAACGGCTCGGCCAGCTCACCGACGGTCATCGAACCATCCGTCAGGCGAGAGAGCATTTCACGCCTCGTCGGGTCGGCCAGTGCGCTGAACACTGAATCGAGTCGACCACTTCGCTCGTCCATGTAAGCAACTCCTTAATTAAGGAATAACTTAAACATAGAATTCACGATCCTAAGCGTCAACCCCTTCAACTCCAGGTGTATCGAAGCCGCTCGACGGTTGTCGCCTCGTCCATCTGGGAGAACGTCTCCCGCTCAGCTCCCTTCACGGACACCATCGCTTCGATGATCGACTCCCCGAAGATTTCCCTCGCCACCGAGGAGGAGTTGAACTTCTGCACGATCTCGCCGAGATCGGTGGGGACTCGGGTCACCCCGCGCTCATCACGTTCCGCCTCTGTGAGAGTCGACGGGTTCACCACGATTTCAGGCGGCAATGGCGCGGCATTGTCGATACCGATCTGCGAAAGACCGAGTACCGCAGCGGTGGCCAGATACGGATTGGCCGATGGATCGATGATCTTGACTTCGGCGTTGGCGCCGTGTGGATTCGACAGTGACTCCGTGCAGAACCTCAGTGCCGCTTCCCGGTTCTCGAGCCCCCAACAGACGTAGGCCCCCGACCAATTGTCCGGACGCAGCCTGGGGCCGGAGAGCGGCGAGGAAGCAAAGACGGCCGTGAATTCCGTGAGGTGAGAAAGGATTCCACCCAAAGCTGATGATCCTTCGTCGGTCATCCCGTAGTCCTGACCACCACCGGAGAAGACGGGCCGCCCACCTGAGATCAACGAAAAGTGCTGGTGTGCACCGTTCCCGGCACCTCCGATCGTAGGTATCGGTGAAAACGATGCCGCCAATCCATGGGCTCTGGCAGTGCGGCTGATCAAGATCCGGGCCAGCACCACAAGATCGGCCGCTTGAACAGGAGCGCTCGGAGCGATGGAGATCTCGAATTGATCCGGTCCGTACTCCGCATGAACTTGCTCGATATGAAGTTGTGCGCGTTCGGCATTGCGCAGAAGGTCCTTGAGGAAGTCCTCGCGGCGAAGGACTGCACCTAACCCGTACGCCGACCACGCTCCGTCGCGCGAATCACCGAAAAGAGTGAACTCGATCTCGTGACCCACCCGAGCTTCCAGTCCGTCGGCAGCAAGCCGCGCCACGACGGCAGTGAGTGCGGACCGGGTGCACACGGCAGCCGTCGAACCGTCTTGCTCGTACAAAGTGGCCGGCGCCCACGACACACCCTCGCCGAGATCACGGAGGTCGGAACGGTCGATACGCAACCGGAGATCACCCACGACGGAAAAGGAATCGGTGAAGGCAATCCGATCGTCGCTGCAGAAAACATTCCAACTCGGCGAGACCCCCGCACCGACTTCCTCGAAGACACCGCTTCGGCCTGCCGGCATCACTTTCGCCCGCGCGACACCCGCCATGTCCACGATCGAGCCGATAGTCAGCGCCGGAACTTCCCTCATCCAGAGGCAAATACCCCACTCGGCGGCACGCCAACCGGTCAGATCAGGTTGTCCTCCACCGGCAGTCCGAACGCCGCCCGGCCGTACAGCGCCAACGCGCGCTCGGGTTCGTTGGCAACGTGAACGCTGCCCGCATGAACGTCTCGCCACGCACGCTCGATCGGGTTTCCACGAGAGAGGGAGTTCCCGCCTGCTGTCTTGAACAGCATGTCGATCGCCTCCACCGAACGTTCCGTCGCGCGAACCTGATCACGACGCGCGCGCAGCCTCATCGAGAGCGGAAGCTCCTTGCCGGCGACAGCAAGTTCGTACATCTCCCGGATATTGCGATCCATCTGCAGAATCGCGGCATCGATCTCCGACGACGCACGCGCGACGGCAACCTGAGCGAACTGGTCCTCACTGAACCGTCCACCACCCAAGCTCAGACGGACCCGCTCACGCATCACGTCCAGGTATCCCTCGTAACAACCGGCGACGATGCCCACACACGGAGCCGCGACCGTCGAGGTGAAGATACTCCCGAACGGAAGCTTGTACAGCGGACCAGGATTGACTGCTTGGCCTGGGCCGCGAAGTTGTGCGGTCTCGTAGTTGCGCTTCAATCGGTGCTCGGGCACAAAGGCCTTGTCGACCACGATCTCGTTGCTCGCGGTGCCGCGCATCCCCACGACATCCCAGACATCTCGGATCTCGTAATCCGTACGCGGCACCAACACCGTCATGAAATCGACCGGCCGGCCGTCCATCCCGACCACCATCGCGCCCAGCAATGCCCAACTCGCGTGATCACAGCCGGAAGAGAAGCCCCACTGGCCCGACAGTTCGTAACCACCGTCCACCGCCGTCAGTCGACCGACCGGCGCGTACGCGGACGAGATGAGCGTCGTCTGATCCTCTCCCCACACGTCGGCCTGTGCCTGGTCGTCGAAAAGCGCCAGATGCCACGGGTGCACTCCCACCACCGACGCGACCCAACCGGTCGAACCACAGGCAGCGGAGATTGCCCTGACCACTTCGTAGAAGTGGACCGGGTCGCTCTCGGCGCCCCCATATCTCTTCGGCGCCAGCATGGAGAAGACGCCGGCTTCGGAAAGCTCCCGGATGGTCCGTTCGGAGATCTTGCGCGAATCGTCGACCTTCTGAGCGCGGGCCGCGATCTTCGGAAGCAGATCACGGACTGAGCTCAGAACCTTGTTGACCATGGAAGACACTCCTCGCACCGAACCGTGAGGGAGCGGATCGGCAGATAGACATAACGGCTGCCCCGTCACGATATGTCGGTCACGCGTTCCGATGATCTGAAGTCCCGGAGGCCGGGATCAGCCGCCGGATCCACTCGCTCGCCGCTGGTCCCGGCCAGTGAGACGAGGCCCCAGCGGTAATTCACGCTCCCCTAGCGTCGGGCGTCGACACTGACCCTGGAAAGGACGGGACTCATCGTGACGATCAATCAGTCCGACAACGACGAAGTTCGCGAGATCCAAGCTGGAACCGCGCCTACTCGCTTTGCACGTGGATGGCACTGCATTGGGCTCACGGAGTCCTTCAAGGACGGCCAGCCGCACTCCATCGAGGCGTTCGGCACCAAGCTCGTCGTCTTCGCCGACAGTGAAGGCAACGTCAAGATCCTCGACGCGTACTGCCGCCACATGGGTGGCGACCTGAGCCAGGGCACCATCAAGGGCGACGCCATTGCCTGTCCGTTCCACGATTGGCGCTGGGGCGGCAACGGCAAGTGCCAGAAGATTCCGTATGCACGCCGCGTTCCCCCACTGGCCAAGACGCGCGCATGGCAGACCCTCGACCAGGACGGCATGCTCTTCGTCTGGCACGACCCCGAGGGCAACCCGCCGACCGACGACGTAGCCATCCCCCGTATCGAAGGCGCGCTCAGCGACGAGTGGAGCGACTGGGTCTGGTACACCACGACCGTCGACACCAACTGTCGTGAAATCGTCGACAACATCGTCGACATGGCGCACTTCTTCTACGTGCACTACTCCTTCCCGACGTACTTCAAGAACGTCTTCGAAGGCCACGCCGCAACGCAGTACATGCGCGGCGTCGCTCGCTCCGATATGCGTCCCCACGCAGCAGGCACCCCGAAGATGGTCGGCAGCAACTCGGTTGCCACGTACTTCGGCCCCTCCTTCATGGTCGACGACCTGACCTACGAGTACGAGGACTACAACGTCGACTCTGTGCTCATCAACTGCCACTACCCGGTCAGCGCTGACAAGTTCGTGCTCCAGTACGGCATCATCGTCAAGAAGTCCGATCGCTTCCAGGGTGAAGCCGCCGACGCGATGGCCGCGAACTTCGGCACGTTCATCGCCAAGGGCTTCGAGCAGGACGTCGAGATCTGGAAGAACAAGACTCGCATCGAGAACCCGCTCCTGTGCGAAGAGGATGGCCCGGTCTACCAGCTCCGCCGCTGGTACGAGCAGTTCTACGTCGACGTCGCGGACATCGCTCCCGAGATGACCGAACGCTTCGAATTCGAACTCGACACCGCGCGACCCGTCGCCGCCTGGCAGAAGGAAGTCGAAGACAACCTCGCTGCGAAGAAGGCAGACGAAGATGCAGCCTCTTCAGTGCGCTGAGTGCAAGGCGCAGGTCCTGGTCCAGAAGAACAGTTGGGAACACACCACCGTTCAGTGGAGTGACCAGGCCCGCGCCCAGTGCCTCGAAATCGCCGACGACCGTGAATTCGGGCAACGTGAGGGACGACCCGGTGCTCCCCGCAAGGAGTGCGGCGCCTTGATCGCGTCCATCGTGAACGCTGCAACGGCCGGCAAGCTCGAGATTCTCAACGACGAGCCGGTGCCTCAGCCGATCGTCGACGACAGCGAACCAGTACCCGCTCCGTTTCACTAGCCGAGCCAACATCTTTCGAAGAAGGTAGTAATGATCGATCCCCAGTACTACGGCCCGTGGGCAGTCATCGCCGGCGGTTCCGAAGGTGTCGGCGCAGGGTTCGCCGACGAGCTCAGCAAGATCGGCATCAACCTCGTTCTCATCGCCCGCAAGCCGGGGCCGCTCGAGGAGACTGCGGCCAAGGCACGCGCCAACGGCGTCGAAGTACGCACTCTCGCACTGGATCTATTGGTTCCCGACGCGCTCGACCAGATCAAGGCTGTCACCGACGACGTCGAGGTCGGCCTGCTCATCTTCAACGCCGGCGCCAACAGCTACGGCCACGAGTTCGTCACCGGTGATCTGACGGGATTTGCCGGAGTCATCGAGCTGAACATCAACAAGCAACTCGAACTCTCGCACCACTTCGGCGGTTTGATGAAGGACCGCGGACGAGGCGGCATCATGCTGCTCGGTTCGCTGGCCGGATTCATGGGCTCCGAGCACCAGAGCATCTACGCGGCCTCGAAAGCTTTCGGTCGCATCTTCGCCGAAAGCCTGTGGCTCGAACTTCAGCCGTACGGCGTTCACGTCGTCGAGTTCATTCTCGGTGTCACTCGCACGCCGGCCATGATTCGCGCGGGATTGAACTTCGACATCCCGGGCATGAACGTCGCAGAGCCCAAGGATGTTGCACGCGAAGGCCTCGAACACCTTGCCGACGGCCCGATCTGGGTTGCTGCAGGAAACTACGAAGGCGCCAAGAAGCGCAGCGGCTTCCCCCGAGACAAGATGGTCAAGGGCGCTGCCGAAGCGATGCGCAAGCTGCTGAACCGCTGACTTCTGCTGTGCGCCTTTATTAACCCCCCGACGTTAAGAAAGGCGCACAGCATGGGCGTCGACATCACCACTCTTCTCGACGAACGCGAGATCACCCGCTCCATTTTCGAGTTCGCCCGAGCCATGGATGCGCGGGACTGGGATGAACTCCACCGGATCATGACTCCGGACGCTACGGCAGAACTGGGAACCGGAACTCTGCGCGGACCTGCCGAGGTTGTGGCTTCCATCCGCTCGTTCCTCGACGAGTGCGGTCCCACCCAACATCTGATCGGCAACGTGCTGGTCGAGGTGGTCGGTGATATTGCCACCAGCCGCTCCTATGTCAGCGACATGCATGTGGGCACCGGGAGCAAAGCTCACCTGAACTTCTTCACCCTCGGCGACTACCACGATTCGTGGACCCGAATCGACGGAAGGTGGCGAATGACGCACCGCACCAAGCATTCACACGCCAGTCAGGGATCCATCGAGGTTCTGGGCGCCGGCCCCAGCGGTTGGCGGAGTTGACTCAGCTCAACATCGACGAACGGCCGGTCGCGAGTGGACTCTTGCTGGTGAGTCCACCGTCGACCACCAAGGTTTGCCCCGTCATGTAGCGAGATTCGTCCGAGGCCAGGTAGACCATGGCGTGTGCGATATCCTCGGGTTCACCGAGGTAGGGCAGCGCGTTTGCCTGCTTCATGCCGTCGATGACATCAGCAGGGATGTTGTCCACGAGTGCGGGTGTCATGATCGCGCCCGGCGCTACGGCGTTGCACCGAACACCGTTTGCTCCGTACTGGACTGCGATGTACTGCGTCAGACGAATGACTGCCGCTTTGGCGGATCCGTAGGCAGACTGCAGGGAATCCCCGATCAATCCACCTACCGAGGCCGTGTTGACGATCGATCCTCCACCGGCACTGTTCATGTGCGGAATGGCAAGTCGTGAAGCGACGACAGTGCTGCGGACGTTGAGCGACATCACGCGATCCCACTCGTCCAGGTCCATCCGGAGCAGGTCGAGATCCTTGCGCGGATTACTACCGCCCACGTGATTGCACAAGACGTTGATGCCACCGAATTCGGCGACCGCCCTTTCGATCATCGCTGCCAGAGACTCCTCGTTCATGACATCGACGCCGAAACCCAGCGCAGTGCCGCCGGTCTCGCGTATCGCCGCCGCTGCTTCCTCCGCTCGAGCTGGATCGAGGTCGGCGACCAGCACCTTGGCGCCTTCTGCCGCCATGAGTTGTGCTGCTGCACGCCCGATTCCGCTGGCGGCGCCGGTGATCACTACATTTTTGCCTTCGAGCCTGTTCATATTCATTCCCTTCGCGGGGAATCGCCGTACCCGGATCTCATGTGCCCGAAATTGACAGCTCGGCGATTACCCGATCACTACCAGTGAACGCAGGATCGACAGCCGCGTCCAACTTTCTTGAATGAACTCACAAGTACGTGACCACGGCCCGCGCACCTGCTACACCGCCGAAATCGAGTGGCGACGGAAGACACCATTGTGCTGAAGTGGCACTATGCAGAATTCTGTTCGACCGCTGTCCATCGACGACCTCGACCGTGCCGCCGAGGTTCTCGGCGAGGCTTTTGCCGACTATCCCTGGACGAACTGGTGCGTCGCCGAAGACTCTCACGTGGAACGGGTCGCCGCTCTGCAACGGATCTACCTCGAACACCTGGCACTACCGTTCGGACGTTCATACATCGATGATTCAGGCAACGGCGTCATCGCAGTCCTGCCGCCCGACGCCCCGGAGCCTGATGAAGCGACTGTCGAGAAGATCGTGGAACTGCACGGAGATCGGTTCGAGCGCGTTCTCCAGGCTGACGAACAACTGTCTGCGCTTCCCGCCCTCGAGCACGCGTGGTCGTTGGCAACGATCGGTACGACACCGCGTTCGCAGGGCAGTGGATTGGGCTCTGCACTACTGAAACATGCTTTGGCGGAACTGGATCGAACCGAACAGGCTTGCTGGCTCGACACGTCGACCGAACGAAATCTCCCGCTGTACCAACGGTTCGGTTTCACGATCGTCGGCCAGACCTCGCTCCCCGACGGACCGGACGTATGGCGGATGCATCGACTTCAGGGCTGATTGTTCGACTTCAGCACTCGCCGAATCATTTTCGACAACGACGCGTATTGGGTGATCGTGTTGACGGCGATCCACCTCGAGACCGGCCACGTCCGGGTCCACGAGAAAACCCCGACCGACAGCAGTTGATCGTCTTCGAGAGTTCCCACGTATCGACGCAGCGCTGCGACAGCCGCGCGCAAACGATCCCGAAGCTCTCGAACCGAGGTACCTGCACTCGCCTCGACCACCGACTGGTTCAGCGCGGGTGTTTGCGTCCACTTGTAACCCGCAGCCGGCGTCTGCGGTGTCTCGTCTCGCAGTCCGGCACCTATCCACTCTACGACGGCCTCTGCCCACCAGACACGCACAGCGAGTACGTCGTGCACCGTCCACGCATCGACGGCAACGGCGTCGAACGCATCGGCCTCGGCGACGCCGTCGAGTAACGCGTCGAGTTTCGAATACGCCGAGTCCAGCGCACTCGCCAGTTCATCACGTGACAAGGTCTGTGCCACAACGCCTCCGAACGATCAGTAGAGAAAGAAGAAGCGGGACCATCTCGACTCGATGGCCCCGCATTCAACATTAACGTCCTACGGGTTTCAGTTCAGCTCGCCCAGGAACCTTTCGAGGTTCTCGGCGATCTCCTTCGACTTGGTGTGGTGTAGGTAGTGGTCTCCGTCCAGCAAGACCAATTCACCGTGATCGACCGATGCTGCCTGTTCTTCGTGCAGCTCTGTCCAACCCTGGACCTTGGAATTCTGTACAGCGAACAACAGAATCGGGAGATCGGCAGGGAACGTCTTGCCGATCGCCGCGGCGAAGTTGCTGGAAAGGTGATCCATTTCGTTCAGATACGTGTCGCTGAAGTTGTTCTTCGCGACCAGTCGGCTCATCTCTGCCTTCTCGGCTTCATCGAGGTAGGCATCGGTTTCCTCACTGCCACCGAGTTTCGCCAGAACGTCGGAGAAGCCCAATTTCTTTGCAACGCGGAAGACTTCGATCGGGAACTTGGTGTCCATGTTCGGCTGCCCCGGGACGCTGCTGTCGATGCCTACGAAAGCGGTGACCTCGTCGCCGTACTTCGCGGTGTAGTCCAAGGCATAAACACCTGTGATGGAGTGACCCATGAGGATGTATTCGTCAATCCCCAAGGCCTGCACAGCCTCGTGTATCTCTTCGACGATGTTCTCAGCCGTGCGGTCCTTGTCGGTTGCGTCGCTGTATCCGTAGCCGAAGGGCTCGATCGCGACAACTCGGTAGTCAGGTGCAAGCTCGTCGATGAGTGATTTGAAGTCGAGGATCGGTGCGGACGTTCCGAACCCGGGCAGCAGCACGATGGTCCGATCACCGCTGCCGCGAATCGAGTAGCTCATGTTCTTGCCGTCGACGGACACGAACTGGTTGCCCGTTTCCGCGGTCGGAACGTTCGCCTTGCTGGAGCCGACGTTGAATACGAGCGCTATCGATACCAGCACAACCAGAACTACGGACACCGAAGCAACCACCTTCAGTGCAACGGTACGAATCTTCTTCATTCTCATCCTCATCTTCTCGGGCGTCGATACGGCTAGGAAAGGCTCGATATCGAGGCCGCACTGGTCTCGTCGAGCACACGCAACACGTTGTTGCCCATCAGCTTTGCCAAGTCCTCCGCGGACCAACCGCGTTCCGCCAGACGGTCTATCAACACCGCGAAACCGGATACGTCCTGCATACCGTCCGGAAAGTCGTCGAACCCATCGTAGTCACTACCCAAACCGATGTGATCGATGCCCGCGACGTCTCGGGCATGCTCGACGTGATCGGCCAGATGGTCCACCGTCATCGCCGGCCGTGGGCCGACCCGCCCGCCTTTGAACCACTCGTTGTACTCGGAAGAAAGGAACATGGGCACAAAGGCGATCATGATGACCCCGCCGTTGTCCGCGAGCAGCCTCATGACGTCGTCGGGAACATTACGGGGGTGACCGCATAGCTGAGTGCAGGACGAATGGCTGAAGATCACCGGCGCCGACGACGTCTCGATGGCATCTCTCATCGTTTCCACCGAGACGTGCGACAGATCGACGAGCACGCCGAGCCGGTTCATTTCGCGCACGATCTCGCGACCGAAGTCGGTCAGCCCGCCGTGTACTCGAGTGTCCGTCGCGGAGTCCGCCCACCCGGTGTTGTCGTTGTGCGTCAGAGTCATGTACCGAAGACCAAGGCGCGCCATCATTCTCAGAACGCCGAGCGAACTGCCGATGCTGTGACCGCCCTCCGCACCCAACAATGACGCGACCTTGCCCTCGCTCCAGATGCGACGCACGTCGTCACCGGTGCGCGCGAATTCGAAAGTATCCGGGTACCGCTCGATCATCCGGTATACATAGTCGATCTGCTCGAGTGTGTACTGAACAGCCTCGGCCTCCGTCCTGTCACACGGGGTGTAAACCGACCAGAACTGCGCACCGACGCCACCGCGACCGAGTTTGTCGATGTCGGTTTGGAATATGGAATCCTTCTCCAGATTTTCCACCGAGTATGCGGCAGTTTCGCGAGCCGTCCATGCCAGATCGTTGTGACCGTCGATGATCGGCGCAAGGCCGTAAGCATCCAGTGCCGCTGGGTGATTCACGTCCGGAAAAGGAGCGAGAGGTTTCAACATGAGTTTTCCTCGAGAAAGTAGTGCGGGCAGGTCGAGGGCCCTCATCGCCCTCGACCTGCCCGAGATTTCATTCAGCGGAGAGAATCATCTCGCCGCGGCTAGTCGGAAATCTTCTTGAAAAGCCGTGTCATGTACAGATATTCCTCGCCATCGATCGTGAGGTGAGCCATCTCGCCAGAAGCGCTCTCGTTACTGATCGAGAACCGGGAAGCAGACAGAGGCACGACCTTGGTGGGCGGGGCCGGCGGCTCGCCGTCGATCTCGACCTTGGCGAAGTTCTGAACCTGGAATCCGCCGTCGTCGCCACGCGTGAGTTCGATTCGAACGGTTGTCGATTCATAGGTCCCGAGAATGTGAGACAGATCGATGTCTGCTGCATCCGGTTCGGACTTCGGCTCCGGCAGAACGAGATCGAGCTCCTGAGCGATCTCCTTCTCGATGTCGTGAGCCAGGGCGCCGCCACCACGCGAGTTGGTGACAACTGCCATGGCCAGGCCGAGTTCGGGGAAGGTGTGAAAACGAGTGATCTGGCCGATCGTCGCACCACCGTGCTGCGCGGACGTAACACCGCCCCAGTCGGACAGGATCCAGCCGAGACCCCAGGCCTGATCGACGCTCGAGACGGCAGTCAGGTCGAACTGTGGGGTGCGCATCAGACGCGCGGATTCTTCGGACAGAATGCGTTCACCCGTCAACGCGAGGCCGTCACGCATGTGTGCAGCGCCGAAGGTCAGAAGCGAGCTGACGGATCCGGTGATGATCCCGGCCGGACCGATACCGCGGGGAAGCAGCCACTGCTTGGTCGGAACCACCTTGTCCGGCGACGTCCGATCCGGGTTCGCCACATGACCGACGGCGGTGCGGAACAGCGGGGCATCCTTGGCCTTGGTGATGATGTGCGTCAATCCGAGTGGCTTCCAGAGGTATTCGACCAACGCCTCGTCCCACGTCATCTCACGAAGAACCTCGACGATACGGCCGGCAACGGCGAAACCTGCATTGCTGTAACTCAGATGCCCGCCGGGCTCGGTGACGCTGATCGCGGTCGCGAGTTCGTCGACGTACTTCTCGACGCAGTCGTCGCCGTCGCCGGTGTCGTTGAACAGGTCTCCGTCGATACCGCTTGTGTGCGTGAGCAACTGGCGGATCGTGATTTCCTTCGTGTTGGAAGGATCCGCGATCGTGAACTCCGGAAGCACCTCCACCACCAGGGTGTCCAGCGTCAGCTTGCCCTCGTCGACGAGCTGCATGATCAGCGTCGTCGTCCAGATCTTGCTCGCGGATCCGTACTGGAACAGGGTGTCTGCGTCGACGTCGACACGCGTGTTCAGGCTCGTCACTCCGGTGGTGATGACACGGATATCCGCTGCACCGTCTTCGCCCAGCGCGATCACACCGACCTGCGCGCCAGGTACCGAATGCTTGGCTGCCAGTTCGTCGAGGCGTTCCTGCCACTTCGGGGCGACAAGTAGGTCCTTGGGCAAGTCGGTCACAGGTCGAACTCCTTCGATCATGGAAGCCAGTGGCGTAGATAGCGTTGCTGCGATCCGCTCAGGTCTCACTCGTCGGGAAGTGAGGTTGCGGAAGCAATAACCGTCCACCCATGATCTCAGTGTGCTCGCAGTCACGTCCTGGTCGATTGCACCGAACTCGACCCCGAAAATGGTGCGATCGGACGAGCCTGCGTTCAGGACTCGCCACTCGAAACGATCAGCGCTCGAAGGTTCCTTCCAAGCGATTGCGTGAACCGGGGTGGATCAAGCGCGCCGCACTGACCAACCCGTTGGCCGACCAGGTGCGGCGGCGAATCAACAGACACGGTTCCCCTCGACCGATGCGGAGCAGCTCGCATTCGTCCGGGCTCCCTAACACTGCTTCCACGACATGCTCGCCGCGAACCAGAGGCGCAACGTCACTCAAGTAGTTGTTGGGGGTGATCGCGGTGAAGTCCTGGCGCAGATAGTCGGGCGCCTCGTTCGGATTCACGAACCGGTCTTCCACCTGAATCGGGGTTTCGTCCTCGAAGTGCACCATCAGCGAATGGAACACCCGTTTGCCCACCGATTCACGAAGGAACGTCTGCCCGTGGTCGGTTTCTTCCTCACGAACGAACACGACCTCGGTTCGATGACGGTGGCCGCGGCGCTGAATCTCGTCGGCGATGTTCTTTACTTCGAACAGCGGGGACGCGGTCTTCGTGGCGGCGACAAAAGTACCGACCCCCATCATCCGCACGATCAGACCGTCGCTGGTGAGTTCACGAAGCGCTCGGTTGATCGTCATGCGTGACAACCCAAGCGCACTGACCAGTTGATTTTCCGAAGGCAGCTGATCGCCTTCGGTCCACCGACCCGAATTGATCTGCGAGACCACGAGGTTCTTCACCCGTTCGTAGGCAGGGGCGGACTCGCCGCCTGCCTCGTTGAACAGCACGGCGAGTTCTGCGTCCACTTCAGCAATCGCCATCGCCACCACCCGTTCGTCGAAAACCACCGAGTCGGTTCTCCCGTTCGGCCTTCGAAGTCTATCCGTCTCGCGCACCTTTCCGATCAATCCGCGGGCGTCCGCGCCGGGCCTAGCCCACCATGCGCCGCAATTGGCTCGTCGCAACCGAAAGCGCAGCAAGATCGCGTTGCCCCGATGCCTCGATCTCGGCGAGCGCGAGAGTCGACCTCTCGATTCTCGACGCATTCCTTTCTTCCCACCTGGAGAGTTTTTCCGCTGTCGAGTCACCCGCTTCCGCGTCGGCCAAGACGTCGAGGGTCAAGGCCCGCACCGTCGAGTACAACTCGTCCCGCAGCGACAACCTCGCCAACGCGTTCCATTTTCCGTCCTTGCTCAATGCCGACACTCGATTGAGCATCGGGACGAGCCCAACATGCTCACCGAGCCGGAAGTAGAGTTCACCGGTCTCCGAGATTGCGCGATCGGCGAGGTCAGCGATCTCCACCACATCGAGCAGTCCGAACTGATCGAGCAATATCTCCACTCGCCTGACCAGGTTCTCCGGCGCGCCCTTGTCCGTAATGAGGACCGTTCGCGCAGCCAGGTTCCGCTGATCTGCGCCTACCAGCCAGTCATCGAGCTCGGTCGACGCCTCCGCGATGCGATCACCGAATCTGCTGATCTCGGCCCCGACGGCCAGCGGTTGCGGCCGACGCGTCAGCATCCACCGTGACGCCCGGTCGAGCAGTCGCCTGGTGAGCAGGATCAACTCGTCGGATACGGCGGTCGAGATCGAGGCTTTGCTGATGTCGTGCCACAACTTCCACAGTCCGAACACCTCGGAAACCACGGTGAAGGCACGTACCGCGTCTTCCGGATCAGCGCCGACCTCTTCACCGAGCCGATACGCATAGGTGATGCCGCCCCGATCGATGACGTTGTTCGTCAGCACGGTCGCGACGATCTCGCGCCGCAGTGGGTGCCGGTCGAGGGCGTCGCCCCCTGCATCTCGAACGCCCTCCGGAAAGTAGTTCACCAGCGCCTTGCGGTAGATCTGGTTGTCGATCGAGCTTCCAGCCAACAGCGTGGATTTCAGATCGAGTTTGACGTGGGCCATCAGTGTGGCGAGTTCCGGCGACGTCAGCCCCGTTCCCGTCTTCTCGGCCGCGGCGAACTGCTTCTTGGTCGGAAACCCTTCGATGACGCGGTCGACGATTCCGCGAGATTCGAGGTTCGAAATCACTCTGCCGTGCACGCCGATCATTGCCCCCGCATCCGCACGCGTGGTGCCCATCAGTTCGTTCTGTGAACGGTTGTCTGCAAGAACGAGTTCGGCGACCTGATCGGTCAACGATTCGAGCAGTGCGTCGCGATGTGAGTCCGCGACGACGCCTGAGCTGATCAGGGAGTCGAGAAGGATCTTGATGTTCACCTCGTGATCGGAGCAATCGACTCCCGCGGAATTGTCGAGGGCGTCTGTATTGATCCGTCCGCCGATACGCGCGTATTCGATTCGTCCTGCTTGGGTGAGGCCGAGATTGCCTCCTTCACCGATCACACGTGCACGCACTTCGTTGCCGTTCACCCGAACCGCGTCATTACTCTTGTCGCCGACTTCGAGGTCGGACTCACCGGAGGCCTTGACGTACGTTCCGATGCCGCCGTTCCACAAGAGATCTGCCGGGGACCGCAGAATCGCCCGAACCAGTTGCGGTGGAGTCAGTTCGGTGACGTCGGCGTCGAGACCCAGTGCCTCTCGCATCTCGTCACTGATCGGAACGCGCTTCGCCGAGCGTTCCCACACTCCGCCACCCGCACTGATCAAGGTCGGGTCGTAGTCGGCCCACGACGATCGTGGGAGCGAGAAGAGACGTGATCGCTCGTCGTACGAGCGCTCAGGTGACGGGTTCGGGTCGACGAACACGTGCCGATGATCGAACGCCGCGATGAGACGAATGTGCTTGCTGCACAACATACCGTTGCCGAAGACGTCACCACTCATGTCTCCGATCCCCACCGCGGTGAAGTCGTCGTGCTGGGTATCGACGCCGAATTCCCGGAAGTGCCGCTTGACACTCTCCCAGGCGCCCTTCGCCGTGATACCCATGGCTTTGTGGTCGTAGCCGACCGATCCACCGGATGCGAAGGCGTCGCCGAGCCAGAATCCGTACTGCGCGGCAACGTCGTTCGCGATGTCGGAGAACTTTGCAGTGCCCTTGTCCGCGGCGACAACAAGATAAGTGTCGTCCCCGTCGTGGCGAACGACCCTTCGCGCCGCGACAACGGCGCCGCTCTGTTTGTCGACGTTGTCGGTGAGATCAAGTAGTCCGCGAATGAAGGATCGGTAGCACTCGATCCCGGCCGCCAAGGTAGCTTCTCGGTCTGCGTCTACACCCTGCCCTGGAACCGGCGGGCGTTTGACGACAAATCCGCCCTTCGCACCGACAGGCACGATGACCGCGTTCTTGACTGCCTGCGCCTTCACCAATCCCAGTACCTCGGTGCGGAAGTCCTCTTTCCGATCCGACCAACGCAAGCCGCCGCGGGCAACCGTACCGAAGCGAAGGTGCACACCTGCTACATCGGGTGAGTACACGAATATCTCGAACTTCGGTCGAGGGAAGGGCAGTACGGACAGCTTCTCCGAATCGAACTTCAACGAGAGTGCGCCGAGCGATTCGGTGCCATAGACGAAGTAGTTGGTACGCAACGTGTTACGGACCAGTTCGGACAATGCACGCAGGATCCGATCGGCGTCGAGTCCTTGCACTTGTGCCACGGCCGTTTCCATCTCCGCTGCTGCATGCGCACCTCGATCTCCGTCTACGACGTCGGGATCGAAACGGCTCTCGAACAATTCGCACAGACCGGCGGCGATCTCGGGATGATCGGCAAGTACCTCGGCGACGCGACTGGTGCTGTACGGAAATCCTGCTTGCTGCAAGAACTCCGCGTATGCCCGCAGCACCACTACTTGTTTCCAACCGAGTCCGGCGATCGCGACAAGTTCGTTGAACGAGTCCGGCTCGGCGGAGCCGTTTCGAACCGCGGCAAACGTCGCCGCGAACCGCGCGGCAAAGTTGTCGAAGCCTTCGACCGGCGCACTCGGATAGTCGAGCGTGAACTCGTAGATCCAGGACTGTTCCGAGCCTGCCGAGACGAGCTCGTACGGACGCTCGTCGACCACGTCGACGCCCAGGCTCTGCAATACGGGCAGCACCTCGCCCAGCGAGAGCGGGTCACCCGATACGTACAGCCCGAGTCGGTGAGTACCGGGTCCGTCGACAGATCGGGCCAACCGTGGGCTCACCTCTCCGAGTTCGAGGCCGTCGAATACCGCCATGTCCTCGGCGGCTCGGACGGCGTCGAAATCCTGCTTGTACGCCACCGGAACTCGCTCGGCGAACTGAGCACGCCTGCGCTGCTCGTCGTAGTGCGAAGCATCCAGAACGAAACGCTCGTCCCACGTCAGGCACGCGTCGACGACGAGATCCCGAATCTCCCGCGCTTGTCGCGCCGATGCAAAGTTCGCGCCGCCGCCGACTGTGGCCGTGAAATGCACGACGGCCAAGGGAGATTCCGATACTCGACTGGAGAACTCGATGGTGCGGGCACCAAGCGCCTCGGCGAGTACCGACTCGGCCGTTGTTCTGATCGTCGTACTGAATTTCTCGCGCGGAACGAACAGCAAAGCCGACAGCTCCTGGTCTTGCCCCGTCGTCGGAGAGCATCCCACGGGTTGCAGGAACAGATGGAACGACGTGCGGCCGTCCACAGAAGTGAGTTCGTCCAGTGCGTCCGCAATTCGGGCCGGGTCGGCGGCAAAGAGGACTGTGATCGGAATCGACTGAATCACCGCCAGCATCGATTGTCCGACAAACGAATCCACGGTGGATCCGGAGGCGTCGAAGATGTCTGCGACGCGCCCTCGCACGAGGGGGGATCGCCTGACGTCTGCGACAAGTCCGGTCGAGGTGAAGGACCCGATGAATCGGTATTCACGGTCACCGACTGACACGTCGATCTCTGTGGCGTATGCGGATCCACCGAACCCTTGCCCGAGGTACACCACTCCGATCGCGAGGGGCACCGCCTTCGAATCCGAAGAGCCGGTTGGATCGGGGAGCACGCCGAGGGTGTACGGCTCGTGCCTGTCGATTGTTCGCGCACCGCCGACGACACTGAAGTTTCCGGCACTGCACCACTGGAGGAAGTCAGCTTCTTCGGCGTGACCGCCCGAGGTCAGTTGCCCGCGCGCCTCGTCGACGAGATCTCGCAGGGGCACGGAATCGCGGAAGGCACGCGCGATACGGTCGAGGATTCCACCGACGTCATCAGCGATCACCTGCGCCTGCGCGTCCGAACAATGTGCGGGTAGTCCTATGTGGATCCATGATTCGGCACGCTCCCCGACCCGGGCGTCTTCGGTGCTGTGCGCCGGATGCACGACTGTGCGAAGCACAGGGTGCACCACGAATTCCGGCTCCATGCGCGCGCGGGCAAGTGTCGCCAGTACCGCTTCGACGAGCTGCGGCATGTCGTCGCCGACGTATTGAATTGCCGGCCCGTCCCCCAGCTCCCCGGCCGGCGCGAGTCTCGAGATCGACGAGTTGTGTCCCCGTCGGCGCGAAAGATCCATGTGCGCGGCGACCATCGCAAGCTTGCGGTCTTCGGCGAGCGCCGCGTATCGATCAGCCGACAAGCCCTCGAAATACGTACTGCACACCCTCCTCACATTCTCGGAGTCCGGTGTCGTGTCGACTGAAACGAGGCTCATGTCAGCACCTTCCGCCGAAAGCCACGCTGCTTCCGACTTGTAGTGGGTTCGATCCGCGATCAACTTGTCTATACAGGTTTAGACAAGTTGATCATTGCAGAACGTGAGCCGCGACACAACAGCTCCACCCCTGGACAAATTCGCCACCCTCAGCCATAGTCAGTCGTGCCAACTAATGGCAATTAGATTCCATTAGATGAAATTCGTGAACTACCTCGCTTCGAAGGAGCCCCCCGTGACCACCCAGACCGCGCACGACATCGACAGCGTTGATCTCGCTGAGTTCCGCAGCACCGTCCGAGCCTTCGCCAACGCCGAGATCCAACCCGGAGCAGCCGCACGCGACGAATCCAAAGAGTTCCCGGCGCAGCTGGTCAAGCGCCTCGGACAGCAGGACCTCATGGGCATTTCCGTGCCGGAGGAATTCGGCGGTCTGGGCCTGTCGACACGAACCCAACTGGTCGCCATCGAAGAAGTTGCACGCACCGACGCCGCACTGGCATCGATTTACACCGCGCACTACCTGGGCCTCGAGCCGATTCTCGTCGGCGGTTCCGAAGAGCAGAAGCACCGCTGGTTGCCCCAGCTCGCGTCGGGCGAACTGCTGGCCGGATTTGCACTCACCGAACCCGACGCCGGCTCCGACATCGCCTCGATGCGTACCGTCGCTCGACGCGAGGACGACGGCTGGCATCTCTCCGGATCCAAGACGTACATCTCCAACGCGAAGGAAGCCGACCTGGTCGTGCTCTTCGCCAAGACGGACCCGAGCGCAGGATTCCGCGGCATCACCGCCTTCGTCGTCCCCAAGGGCACTCCGGGAATCAGTTACTCGGAGCCGCAGGACAAGATGGGAATTCGTTCGGCTCCGACATACACCGTCTACCTCGACGACGTCGTGCTGCCGCTCGACTCGGTGATCGGCACCGAAGGTCGCGGCGGCAACATCGCCTTGACCGCCCTGAACCGAGCACGCATCGACGTAGCGGCAATGGCAAACGGCATCGCTTTGCGCGCTTGGGAACTGGGACGCGAGTACGCAACGGAGCGAAAGCAGTTCGGCACGCCGATCTTCGACTTCCAGGCAATCCAGCTACTCCTCGGTGGCTGCGACGCGCAACTGGTCGCATCACGCGTCACCGCAGACTGGGCCGCCGACGTCAAGGATGCCGGTCAGGACATCCGCCGCGCCGCATCGATTTCGAAGTACGTCGCCACCGAGGCCTGCTTCTCGATCGTCGATCAAACCGTGCAGATCCACGGTGGCGCGGGATTCATGCGCGAATCGGAAATCGAACGCCTGTACCGCGATTGCCGCATTCTCCGCATCTTCGAGGGCACCTCGCAGATCCAATTGCTCACCATTGCCGGCAACGCTCCGTCGCCGCGTTCCACCGATTTCTGAAAGGCGCGGACATGTCTGCACTTCCCCCACTCGACGGCATCCGGGTCATCGACCTCTCGCGCGTCCTCGCCGGACCCTACTGCACCGCACTGCTTTCCGACGCCGGTGCGGACGTCGTCAAGATCGAATCCGAACACGGTGAAGACTCTCGGCACCTCGGCCCGTTCCGCGACGGTGAAAGCATCTACTTCAACGTGCTCAATCGCGGCAAGCGTTCGGTGGCACTCAACCTCAAGAACGACGAGGACCGTGAGGCGCTGCTGACGCTCATCGAGACCGCCGACGTCGTCGTGGAAAACTTTCGCCCGGGCGTCACCAAGCGCCTGGGAATCCACTACGAGGCTGCGCGGGCTCGCAATCCGCGGATCGTGTACGCGTCGATCTCCGGTTTCGGACAGGACGGGCCCATGTCCGGCGCCGCCGCCTACGACCTTGTAGTCCAGGCTCTTTCGGGAATCATGAGCATCACCGGCTCGGAAGAATCCGGCCCGACCCGGCTGGGTGAGTCGTTCGGAGACCTGGTCGCCGGGCTGTTCGCTGCCTGGGGAATCAGTACCGCCCTGCTGAGTGCACGGGCGACCGGACTCGGGCAGCACCTTGACGTCGCGATGTTCGACAGCATGCTCGCCATGCTGCCGACAGCACACAGCCAACTGCAATCCACCGGGGTCACTCCCCCACGCGTCGGCAACCGTCATCCGGTGTCGACACCGTTCGACACCTACAAGGCCGACGACGGTCTCTTTGTCCTCGCAGTTGCGAGCCAATCCGGCTTCGAGAAATTGGCGCAGACGATGAATCGCATCGACCTGATCGCAGATCCTCGATTTGCCGACGACACCGCCCGGACCGAGAACGAGCCGGCACTGCGCAAGGAGATCGAAAACTGGGCTGCAGGAAAGACCGTCGCCGACGTGGTCGGCATTCTCGGCGACGCGGGCCTCGCCGGCTCGGAGATCTGGGACGTCCAGCAGGCACTCACCTCCGCACAGGCCGAGTATCGCGGAGTCGTCGAATCGTTCGAGCACCCGGTAGCAGGAAAGATCTCCTACGTACGACAACCCGTCGTGTTCGGTGAGAGCCGACGCCCCGATGTCCGCCGCAGTCCCCTGCTGGACGAGCACCACGGTGAGGTACTGCCGGGCTCGCGATAGATTCAGCGCAGACATCCCTCGGCACTTGGAGTAGGACATGGCCCCCGGCGACGTGACCCGCAGCGCGAATCGCACGTTCGAACTTCTCGGTGCGATCGTCGAGCACGGCGGATTGACGCTCGGCGACGCCGCCAAGGCAACCGATCTGGCAACCAGTACCGCCCTTCGCCTGATCAGAAGCCTCGAACAAACCGAGTTCGTCGTTCGCGGCGAGGACAACGTCTATCGCGTCGGCCCGCGGCTACTGCAGATCGGAGCTCGCGCTCTCGGTGACAATCAACTGTTGCCGAGAGCCCGGCCCGCGATGAAGGCCATCGCCGAAACCACGAGGGAATCGACCTACCTGTCGACGATGGGACCGAAAGACACTGCGCTGTATCTCGATCAGATCGAGGGCACGCACGCGATCCGCCACATGGGGTGGGTGGGACAGAGCGTTCCCCTGGACGGCACCGCCGTCGGCGCAGCGTTGAGCGGCAAGGTAGGAGAGAGCGGGTACGCCATTGCGCACGACACCATCGAGGATCACTCGACCGGAGTTGCCGCGCCGATCTACAACGCAGTCGGTCAGATAGCCGGAGCGCTCAGCGTCGTCGGCCCGACATTCCGTCTGACGGACGAGGTCTGCGCCAGCCACGGTCGCGTCTTGGTGGAGCACTGCGCACGGTTGTCCGCGGAACTCGGCAGCCAGACTCCCTGACCACCCCGAGCGCTTGGCGATTCAGTCTCGTATCCGAGACAATGTGGGTTCCCCACTCCCTCCTCCGACCTACCTGTAAGGACACACCCCATGAGCACGAGCCGCGTGAAATCCGCTGAGCGCGTGCTCGACGTGCTCGATCTGCTGGCTCGCCGGGGTGTGCCGCTGGCGACCGCGGACATCTCCAGCGCCCTCGACCTGCCCAAGAGCACGACGCATCATCTGCTCAATGTCATGCGGGATCGACGGTTCGTCTCGTACTGGGCTGATCAACGCGCCTGGACCCTGGGTGTCTCGGCGTTCGAAGTCGGTGCGTCGTACATGCGCTCAGGCCCACTTCACCGTGAGGGCCAACGATTCATGCTGGCACTCACTCAGTCGACGGATGAGACGTCTCATCTCGCGGTACTACAGGGGTCTGACGTCATCTACCTCGACAAACGTGAACCACTGAAGCCGGGCGTGCGATTGGTGACCGAAATCGGGACTCGCCTTCCAGCGCATCTCACCGCAGTCGGGCGCGCGATTCTGAGCCGTCTGGACGTGGAACAGATCAGCGCGCTCTACGAGGGATACACCTGGCCGACGCGGACCGGAACGGGACCGTCGACGCTCGCCGAACTGCGAGAACTGCTCGCCGCAGCACGTGAGAGCGGATATGCGGTCGAAGAGAATGCGACGACATCCGGGATCAATTGCATCGCCAGCCCCGTGATCACGCGGGACGGTCGTCCGGTCGCAGCTCTCGGCGTCACCTTCCTCTCGGGCTCCAAATCGGCCGAGGAGAGTGCCCTGATCGCCGACCGAGTGCGCGCCGTCAGCGCCGAGTTCTCTGCCGATCTCGGAGATCGAATGGTGGAGACCCCGACCGCAGACATGTAGCCAATTTCTCCGCTGCGTACTTTGCGGGCCTTGTTTTCGTCTCATATTCAAGACTAGAGTCTCGTATACAAGACTTGCTGGATCACCACCGCATCATCATTGGAGTCCCATGAACGCCACCCCTGCCACCCATACAGCCACCCGAACCATTGAGGTCGGAATCGGCGCTGTCACCATCGCCGACGTCGTCGACGTCGCGCGCAACGGTTACGGCGTCGCATTGACCGCGGAATCACTGACCGCGATCGCCGAAAGTCGTGCACGCATCGAGGCCCTGGCCGCAGATCCCACGCCGGTCTACGGGGTTTCCACCGGATTCGGCGCACTTGCCACCCGGCACATTCCGGCGCATCTGCGGACGCAGTTGCAGCGCAGCCTGATCCGCTCACACGCGGCAGGTTCGGGACCGGAAGTCGAACGCGAAGTGATCCGGGCCTTGATGCTTCTGCGCCTGTCGACGCTCGCCACCGGAAGGACCGGAGTGCGCCCCGTGGTCGCACAGGCGTACGCCGACCTACTCACCGCAGGCATCACCCCGGTGGTGCACGAATACGGCAGCCTCGGATGCTCGGGAGATCTGGCACCACTGGCTCATGTGGCGATGGCAATCATCGGCGAAGGTTCCGTCCGCACCGCCGACGGTGAACTCACCGATGCGGCAACAGCATTGGCTGCCCATGGCCTCGAACCGGTGGTTCTGGCCGAGAAAGAAGGCCTCGCACTGATCAACGGTACCGACGGGATGCTCGGCCAACTGGCCCTTGCGATCACCGATCTCGATCATCTGCTCAAGTTGGCCGACATCGCTGCCTCCATGAGCGTCGAGGGCTTGCTCGGCACCGATCAGGTGTTCGCCGCGGACCTCCAAACGCTTCGCCCCCACCCCGGCCAGGGCGCGGCCGCGTCGAACATGGTGCGTCTGCTTGCCGATTCCCCGATCGTCGCCAGCCATGCGGGCCCTGACTGCACCAGGGTTCAAGACGCGTACTCACTGCGGTGCGCACCGCAGGTCGCCGGCGGCGCACGCGACACCGTCGATCACGCCCGCCTCGTCGCCGGGCGCGAATTGGCCAGTGCTGTCGACAATCCCGTTGTCACCCTCGACGGACGGGTTCGATCCAACGGAAACTTCCACGGAGCTCCCGTGGCCTACGTCTTGGACTTCCTCGCCATCGTGACCGCGGATGTCGCGGGGATCAGCGAACGCCGCACCGACCGCTTCCTCGACGTAGCACGCAACCACGGTCTGACTCCCTTCCTTGCCGACGACCCCGGAGTCGACAGCGGACTGATGATCGCGCAGTACACACAAGCTGCCGTCGTGTCCGAACTCAAGCGACTCGCAAGCCCCGCCAGCGTCGATTCGATTCCCTCCTCGGCCATGCAGGAAGATCACGTCTCCATGGGATGGTCGGGTGCACGTAAGCTCCGCCGGTCCATCGACGGTCTCACCCGCGTTCTCGCGATCGAGATACTCACTGCAGCACGAGGAATCGATTTGCGCTCCCCACTCGAACCCTCACCAGCCACCGGAGCCGTCCTTCGGGCCCTCCGCGAGAAGGTGCAGGGGCCGGGCACCGATCGCTTCCTGTCCCCCGAGATCGAGGCCGCGGTGGACTTGGCGGCATCGGGTGCACTCGTTGCGGCCGCGGAGAACGCGATCGGCGCCCTGGCATGAGCGCGCCCGGAGCGCTGCGGCCTCGCCCCCGACCCGAAATCGAAGCACTCCCTCGGTACTCCAAAGCCGCCGGCCTCGAGCAGGTTCGGTGGCGGGCGTCGAGCAACGAGTCGACGGTTGCACCCTCGGCGGCAATTCTCGAGGCCGTCAATCTCGCGGCCTCACACTCGCACTTGTATCCGTCGCTGTTCGGCGACACGCTGATCGCCCGGTTGAGCGACCGCCTGGGTGTCGGCGACGACCAGGTATTGGTCGGCGCCGGGTCGTTGGCACTGCTCCAGCAGGTACTGACCGCATACACGGGCCCGGGCACCGAAGTCGTCTACCCGTGGCGCAGCTACGAGGCGTACCCGATACTGATCGGAATCGCCGGGGCGAGCGGTGTACCCGTCGCACTCGATTCCCAACACCGGCACAATCTGAGTGCAATGGCGGCAGCCGTGACTCCGCAGACCCGCGCGGTACTCGTCTGCAACCCCAACAATCCGACCGGAAGCGAGTTCTCGACCGCCGAGTTCGTCTCGTTCGCCCGCTCGATCCCGGGTGACGTCCTCATCCTTCTGGACGAGGCTTACCGGGAGTTCGCGACCAGCGATGTCGACGGCGTCGACCTGCTTCGAGCCTTTCCCAACATCGTCGTATTCCGAACCTTCTCCAAGGCTTACGGATTGGCCGGCCTTCGTGCCGGCTATGCCATCACCAATCCGGCGATCGCAGCGGATCTTTCCAGCGCGGCACCGCCCTTCGGGCTCAGCGCCGTTGCCGAGGCCGCGGCCTGCGCAGCGCTGACCGATCCGGCGCACACCGATTCGATAGTCGAAACGGTAACCGCGGGTCGCGCTCACCTACGTGAGCAACTCGCTGTGCGCGGCGTCGAGTCCGTCCCCAGCGGAGCGAACTTCGTCTGGATCCCTCTCGGCGAGAGAGCTTCTGCACTAGAAGCGGCTTGCGTCGCCCAGGGTGTCTCGGTCCGGATGTTCCCCGGCGAGGGAGTGCGGGTCACCGTCGGCGAGCGGGCCGCAGAAGACGCCGTGATCGCCGCTGTGGATGCTCTCGCACACAACCTTTGACCGACTGGAGAAAAGAATGTCCGTCCACGAACTCGCTCGGTCGATCGGTTCGAGTCGCCTGATCACCGACCCGGCGGTAATGGACTCGTACCGTCGCGACGAGGCCCATCTCGCCGAACCCGGCCATCCGGCAGCCGTCATGCTCGCTGAAACTGCGGCCGACATTTCCGAGGCTCTGAAATGGGCTACTGCTCACCGTGTCCCGGTGGTAACCCGCGGTGCGGGAACCGGTTTGGCGGGTGGCGGGACAGCCGTCGAGGGCTGCCTGGTCATCTCGACCACTCGCATGCGCTCGATTCTCGAGGTCAATCCGGACGATCAGCTCGCTGTCGTGGAAGCCGGGGTGATCAACGCTGACATCAGTCGAGCAGCAGACGAGTACGGGCTGATGTACGCCCCCGATCCGAGCAGCTTCGAGATCTCCACGATCGGCGGAAACATCGCCACCAACGCCGGTGGACTTCGTTGCGTGAAGTACGGCGTCACCCGCGATTCAGTCTTGGGTCTCGAGGTTGTGCTCGCCGACGGTCGGATCGTGCGGACAGGCCGAAGGACCGTCAAAGGTGTTGCGGGATACGACTTGACCAGTCTTCTCGTCGGTTCGGAAGGAACACTCGGAGTCGTCACGAGTGCCACGCTCAAGTTGCAGCCCAAGCCCAAGAGAGCACCGGTCACCGTCGTCGGCAGTTTCGATTCTCTCCGCTCCGCAGCGGACGCGGTTGCCGCGGTCGTTCGCGGCGGGATCGGGCCGAGCCTGCTGGAGCTGATCGATCGAGCAACCCTTCGCGCAGTCGACGACTGGAAACGAATCGGGTTGGAAGACAACACCGCCGCGATGCTGATCGCACAGGCCGATGGGGTCGACGCCGACGCAGCAGCCGCGGCGATGCAGAAGCACTTCGAGCAGGCCGGCGCCGATTTTGTCGCCGTCTCACAGGACGCAGCAGAAGCCGCACAGCTACTCGAGATTCGCCGACTCGCCTATCCTGCATCCGAACGACTCGGGCAATGTCTGGTGGAAGACGTCGGGGTCCCGCGGTCGAAACTGCCCGACATGCTCGAAAGTATCGACCGGGCTGCCGCCGAGCACTCGGTCAAGATCATGACCGTCGCGCACGCGGGTGACGGCAACGTCCATCCGACCTTCGTCTTCGACCGCACTGCCGACGGCTCGGTCCCCGAAGCCGTGTGGACCGCCGCGGACGAGGTCTTCCGGCGCGCTCTCGAACTCGGCGGAACTCTGACCGGAGAGCACGGCGTCGGCGTTCTGAAGCGTCGCTGGCTCTCTCTCGAGCTCGGTGAGGACAGCATGCAACTGCACCGATCGATCAAGGCCGCGTTCGATCCACTCGGAATCCTCAACCCTGGTAAGGGTTTCTGATTCTCGAGCGGTGTTACACAGCATTTACGCGAAATCGGGTTTCAGGTATTGACGCCTGTATATACAGGCATATACATTTATCCGCAGTGACAGTGACCCAGCGCACAGAGCGCCAGGCGCAAAGCACCAAGCACGAAGAAGGTGGGCAATACCCCGACGTCGATTCCGTCGCTCGACGGGCTCGCAGCAGAAAGACAGGCCTATGACTCACGATGGACCGGCCGAGGTCATCCTCACTCCGGAACGACGCACTATCGACGTCGTCCCGGATGCAGAACGACACGGCACCCCGCGCAGCCAGTTCACTCTCTGGTTCGGCGCCAACATGCAGATCACGGCAATCGTCGACGGTGCTCTCGCCGTCGTATTCGGCGCGGACGCCATCTGGGCAATCGTCGGACTTCTGATCGGCAACATCTTCGGTGGCGCTGTCATGGCGCTTCACTCCGCACAGGGCCCGCGCATGGGCCTCCCCCAGATGATCTCGAGTCGCGCCCAGTTCGGCGTCAAGGGAGCCGTCGTACCGCTTGTTCTCGTCATCCTGATGTACCTCGGCTTCGCTGCCACCGGCACCGTGTTGGCCGGCCAAGCCGTCAACAAGATCCTGCACATCGACAGCCCCACCGTCGGCATCGTCGTCTTCGGTCTCCTCACCGCATTCGTCGCGGTCACCGGCTACAAGCTGATCCACATCGTCGGCAGGATCGCCACCGTCGTGGGCATCGTCGGATTCTCCTACCTGGCCGTTCGACTGTTCCTCGAGTACGACGTCGCCTCGTACGTCGGTATCAAGGGCTTCGACATCGTCACCTTCCTGCTCGCGATCTCGCTGGGTGCCGGCTGGCAGCTCACGTTCGGCCCGTACGTCGCCGACTACTCGCGATACCTGCCGCGCAGCACCTCCGAGAGCACCACTTTCTGGTCGACGTTCCTCGGTAGCGTCATCGGGTCACAGTGGTCCATGACCTTCGGCGCCCTCGTCGCGGCCTGCGCCGGCGACGCGTTCCTGGGTAACCAGGTCGGCTTCATGGGAGATCTGGCCGGACCCGCTGCCATCGCCTTCCTGATCTACTTCGTCATCCTGGTCGGCAAGCTGACGGTGAACGTGCTCAACGCGTACGGCGGATTCATGTCGATCCTGACCACCGTCACAGCCTTCAACGGCCAGTCACGAATCTCGAGCACCGCCCGTACCCTCTACATTCTCGGTTTCACCGCTGTCTCGGTGTTGATCGCCATCGCCGCCAGCGCCGACTTCCTGGACAACTTCAAGAACTTCGTCCTGGTGTTGCTGATGGTGTTCACGCCGTGGAGTGCGATCAATCTGATCGACTACTACCTGATCTCCAAGGAGCGCATCGACATTCCGGCGCTCTACGACGTCAACGGTCGATACGGAGCATGGAACTTCACCGCATTGGCTTGCTACGCCGCCGGCGTTCTCGCCCAGATCCCGTTCCTCGCCCAGAAGATGTACACCGGCCCCGTCACGGACATGCTCGGCGGCGCCGACATCTCCTGGATCGTCGGCATCGTGTTCACCGGGCTGATCTATTACCCGCTCGCCAAACGCACCAGCAATCCACCTTCGTCGATGATCTACCCCGATCACACCGCGATGACCGACTCTCGCGTCTGATCCCCCAACATCTTTCGAACTTCAGTTAAGCAAGGAGAACACCATGGAAATCAGCACCCCCGGCCACGAGCCGCGCCCCGTCCGTGCTCCCCGCGGCCCCGAACTCACGACGCTCGGTTGGCAGCAGGAGGGCGCCCTGCGCATGCTCATGAACAACCTCGACCCCGATGTTGCCGAGCACCCGGACAGCCTCGTCGTCTACGGCGGAACCGGTCGCGCAGCACGTAGTTGGGCGGCATTCGACGCCATGGTCGCCACACTGAAGACGCTGAAGAACGACGAGACCATGCTGGTGCAGTCCGGCAAGCCGGTCGGTGTCTTCCGCACCAACGAGTGGGCACCGCGAGTGCTGATCGCCAACTCCAACCTCGTCGGTGACTGGGCGAACTGGGAAGAGTTCCGCCGTCTCGAAGACCTCGGCCTGACCATGTACGGCCAGATGACCGCAGGCTCCTGGATTTACATCGGCACCCAGGGAATCCTGCAGGGCACCTACGAGACCTTCGGCGCCATTGCGAAGAAGCGCTACAACGGATCGCTCGCCGGAACGATCACGCTCACTGCAGGTCTCGGCGGAATGGGCGGCGCCCAGCCTCTCGCCGTCACCATGAACGACGGCGTCGCGATCTGCGTCGACTGCGACATCACCCGCATCGACCGTCGCATCGCCCACAAGTACCTCGACACCAAGGCCGACAGCATCGAGCACGCGCTCGAACTGGCGACAGCGGCACGTGACGCCAAGAAGCCGCTCTCCATCGGCCTCGAAGGCAATGCGGCAGAGATCTTCCCGGCTCTGCTGGAGATGAAGGCCCCCATCGACATCGTCACCGACCAGACCTCGGCGCACGATCCCCTCGCCTACCTGCCGATCGGGATCGACTTCCCCGACATGAAGATCATGTCGGAGAAGGATCCGCAGAAGTTCACCGAAGATTCCCGCAACGCGATGGCCGCGCACGTCAAGGCCATGGTCGGATTCATGGACGCCGGCGCCGAGGTGTTCGACTACGGCAACTCCATCCGTGACGAGGCCCGCAAGGCCGGCTACGACCGCGCTTTCGACTTCCCCGGATTCGTTCCCGCCTACATCCGCCCGCTCTTCGAAGAAGGTCTCGGCCCCTTCCGCTGGGCAGCTCTCTCCGGTGATCCCAAGGACATCGAGGCCACCGACAAGGCCATCCTCGAACTCTTTCCCGAGAACGAGCACCTGCGTCGCTGGATCACCATGGCAGGCGAAAAGGTTGCCTTCGAGGGCCTTCCGGCCCGCATCTGCTGGCTCGGATACGGTGAGCGCCACCTCGCGGGCCTCAAGTTCAACGAGATGGTCGCCTCGGGCGAACTGTCCGCGCCGATCGCCATCGGCCGCGATCACCTCGACTCGGGATCGGTCGCCTCGCCGTACCGCGAAACCGAATCGATGATCGACGGGTCCGACGCGATCGCCGACTGGCCGCTGCTCAACGCCCTGGTCAACACCGCGTCCGGCGCTTCGTGGGTTTCACTTCACCAAGGCGGCGGCGTCGGTATGGGACGCTCCATCCACGCGGGACAGGTGTGCATCGCCGACGGCACCGAACTCGCGGCCAAGAAACTCGAAGCGGTTCTCACCAACGATCCCGGGATGGGCGTCATCCGGCATGCGGATGCAGGATACGACCACGCCATCGACACGGCGGCCACGCGCGGCGTCCGTATCCCGATGACCGAGAACTGAAACAGCTCCACCACCTCACCCTGAGTTAGGAATGACATTGACCACGAATGGTTCTCGAACCACAGTTCTGACCAACATCGGAACCCTCGTCACCAATGACCCGACTCTGGGTGAGGGCAAGCTCGGCGTACGCCACGACGCGGCAATCGTTTTCGACGACGACGGCGTTGTTGCTTGGGTCGGCGATTCCGCCGACGCCCCGGCTGCCGATATCGGTCAGGATATCGGCGGTCGGGCCCTGCTCCCCGGTTTCGTGGAGAGTCACTCGCACCTGGTGTTCGGTGGCGAGCGGGCCGAGGAATTCGCAGCTCGCATGGCGGGCGAGAAGTACGCCGCCGGCGGCATTCGCAACACCATCGAAGCGACGCGCTCGGCCACCGACGAACAATTGCAGGCCAATGTTCGGCGCCTACTCGACGAATCCCTGCGCTCGGGCAGCACAACCGTCGAATGCAAGACCGGGTACGGGCAGAACACCGAGAGCGAACTACGCAGCGCACTGATCGCCGGACAGTTCACCGACGAGGTCACACTGCTGGCCGCCCATGTTCCACCACCCGAATATGCCGGCCGCGCCGATGATTACGTCGCCATGGCGTGCGACGAGATGATCCCTGCCTGTGCGCCACACGCAAAGTGGATCGATGTCTTCTGCGAGCGAGGAGCATTCAACCGCGAACAGGCTCATGCAGTCCTGAGCGCAGGCGTAGCCGCCGGACTGATCCCCCGCGTCCACGGCAATCAGCTCGGCGAAGGGCCAGGAGTTCAGCTCGCCGTCGAGATGGGAGCAGCGTCCGTCGACCACGTCACGTACGTCACCGCCGAGGACATCGACGCCCTGGCTCAGAGTTCCACCGTCGCAACACTGTTGCCCGGCGCCGACTTCTCCACCCGCAACAAGTACCCCGACGCACGCGCACTGCTCGACGCCGGAGTCACCGTAGCTCTGGGCGCCGACTGCAATCCCGGTACCTGTTACACCACGAGCCTTCCGTTCTGCATCGCAATTGCGGTGCGAGACATGCACATGACGCCCGCTGAGGCAGTCTGGGCAGCCACTGCAGGTGGCGCTCGGGCGCTGCAGCGCACCGACGTCGGAACCCTTTCTCTCGGAACACGTGCCGACGCCATCGCGCTCGATGCACCGTCGTACCTCCACCTCGCCTACCGCCCGGGCGTGCCACTGGTGCGCGAGGTCTGGAAAAACGGCGCACTCGCCACAAGCTACTGAAATACACTCACCGGGAGGCCGTCGTGGCACATCAGATCGCAGTCGACATCGAACCCAAGCCGTGGACCGGGCGCTCCGACGGCACCACTGCCGAGCATCTGCGGTGGCATCATGCCGTGCAACCGTATTCAGCCGAAACAGCTCCCGGCGACTGTGTTCTGATCGGATTCTCCAGCGACGAAGGAGTCCGCCGCAACAAGGGCCGCCGCGGCGCCGCGGATGGCCCGGACGCATTGCGAGCGGGGTTGGCCTCCATGGCGCTGGCCGAACCACTGCAGATTCAGGACGCGGGAACCGTTGCCGTGTCGGGTGAAGAACTCGAGGCCGGTCAGGCCGCACTCGGGAACGCCGTCAGTGCCGCGCTCGATTCGGGACACTTCCCCGTGGTTCTCGGGGGAGGACACGAAATCGCCTACGGTACATACCTCGGCGTCGCGGGCTCCGAGTTGCGAACCGCCGGAGCCAAACTCGGAATCCTCAACTTGGATGCGCACTTCGACCTTCGTGGCGACCCGATCCCCAGTTCCGGCACGCCCTTTCGTCAGATCGCCGAGGACGAAGCCGCGGCAGGCACCTCACATCAGTACAGCGTGATCGGAATCAGCCAACCGAGCAACACCACTGCTCTGTTCGACACGGCTCACCGCCTTGGCGTTCGCTATCTGCTCGACGAAGAATGCGGAGTGATCGCTCGAGGCGTCGTGGATCAGTTCCTCGCAGACTTCCTCGACGACGTCGATCTGGTCTACCTGACCATCGACCTCGACGTGCTTCCCGCCGCCGTGGCGCCGGGCGTCAGCGCACCCGCGGCCTACGGCGTCAGCCTGGAAACAATCCAATACGTATGTGATCGAGTCACATCCAGCGGAAAGCTCGCGGTTCTCGATGTCGCCGAACTGAACCCGAGCCTCGACATCGACAATCGCACTGCCCGGACCGCTGCTCGCCTGATCCACCGGATAGTCACCAAGCACGTGCCGGTTCGGCGCTAGCATCGGCGCGCCTCCAGCGCATCGAGGATGAGATCGAGACCGTAGGCGAACTCACTCGTGTGGTCGTAAGCCGGACTCAGACCGTGATCGACGATCATCTCGTGAAGGAAGGGCAACTCTTCAGCCGGAAGGTGCTCGAGGATGTCACTCGCAACTTCTTCGACGTCGACGGGCCCGCTGATCGGCAGATTCGCCTCCTGGAGAACATATCCGCCGATGTAGCTGTCGATCAGCGAGGCTCCGTGGGCGGCCATCGGCAGCGTGAACCCGGCCTTCCGGAGGACTCCGAGCACAGCGTCGAGATGACGCATGGTCGCCGAGCCAGGGTTGCGTCGCGAATCCAGCAAACCGAGAGCCCAACGGTGCTGCGACAGGACTGTGCGAGCGGAAAAGGCGCGTCCGCGGATTGCATCTCGCCAATCCGCGCACTCGCTGTCAGGCAGGTCGATCGCCTCGAAGACCGCATCGACGACGCCGTCGAGAATCGCATCTTTGTTGGGCACGTGGTGGTAGAGCGACATCGCCTCGATGCCCAACTCCTGGGCCACCCGTCGCATCGTGACGGCCTCGACACCACCCGCGTCGGCAACGCGGATCGCGCCCTCGATTACGCGAGTCCTGTTCAGCGACTGTCGCGGTTGCCGTGACACACAGACTCCCCTCCGAGGAACGAATACGTTGACAACCTTACATCCGTAAGTCACCCTTACAGGTGTAAGCCAGCCTTACGTTCGTAAGGCGCTCGCGAAGGGAGACCGCAATGCCGATGCCGAGATGGTGGGGACACGTCAACAAGCGAGTGTTCAATCCTCGCGCGATCTCGAGCGGGAAATGGCCGATACTGACACACGTCGGACGCACATCCGGCACGACCTACCGGACACCTCTCGACGCCTATCCGGTCGAGGGTGGCTATGTCTTCATTCTGGTGTACGGATCAGGCTCGGACTGGGTGCAGAACGTCTTGAAAGCGGGAAGCGCTCGACTGTCGGTCGACGAGACGGAGGTGGGCCTCGGCGCCCCGCGCCTCGTCACGAAAGACGAAGCATTTCAAGCACTTTCCTCAGACGTGTCCCAACCCCCGAGACTGCTCCGCATCACCGAGTACCTTCGGATGGATCTGATTACGGCCTGAGGCTGCCCGTCACGCGAGGACCTCACGCACGGCGGACCTGACTTCGTCCATGCTGCAACCGGATTCGATCAGTTCAGTACCCGTATGCACCAGCGAGTTGATCAACTTGGCGGTGAGCTTCGGGTCCGACACGCCACGGAGGCGAAGGGCCTCGACAAGCGGAAGCACAAGACTGTCGTGCATTTCCATGATCCGCGAATCTCGAAACGTTTGCGGGGTCAGCGTCGCCAGCGCTCCGACTATCGCATGCTCCCCGTCGGCAACCAGCTGGAGGTTTGCCTCGACGTACGCCCATACCGGATCGTCTGCGCCTGCCATCGCTTCGACGATCTTGTCGTTCCAGCGCGGGAACATGTCTTCGACGACGGCACTGAGGAGATCTTCTCGGGACCGGAAGTAGTGGTAGGCACTCGACCTGGCGAGCCCGGCCTTCGCTGCCACCTCACCGAGCCCCGGCGGCCGGTCCGGGGTCTCGGACAGAAGAGCGTGTGCAGCGTCGAGGAGGGCACGCCGCTGAGCAGCACGATGCTCGACCACAGTGGGGGCATCGATCCTCGGCACCGAATCTCCTCCAGTCCCCTTGCGGGCTTACTCGCTCTGACGCAATCGACCGTCAACCATTTCGAGGATGCGGTCGCAGTGCCCGAGCACGTCGTGATCGTGGGTCACCATGATCGTAGCGACGCCGGCCTCGTGAGTTTCGCGCGAGAGCAGTTCAACCACCTCATGGCTACGCTTGCGGTCGAGAGCAGCCGTCGGCTCGTCGACGAGCAGTAGCGAGGGATTGCTCATCAATGCCCGAGCGATACCGACGCGCTGTCGTTCGCCGCCGGAGAGTTGACCAGGTCGACGATCCGCACGGTGGCTCATACCGACCGAGTCGAGCAATTCCTCGGGATCGCGCCCCGGCCGCCCCGTGAGCTTGGGAATCAGCCGAAGCTGATCGCGCGCCGTCAGCGCTGGAATCAGATTGCCGGATTGAAAGACGAAGCCGACCTTGTCTCGTCGAAGTTTGGCCAATGCACGGGCCGGCATCGTCGACACGTCGACGCCGTCGATGACAATCGTTCCACTCGACGGCCGACCGAGTCCGCCTGCCACAGCGAGCAAGCTCGACTTTCCAGCCCCTGACGGCCCGACGATCGCGACGAGTTCGCCGCCCGTGACCTCGAGGTCCACGTTGTCGAGGGCGAGCACGGTGGAGTCACCGTCACCGAATCGAAGACTGACAGCGGTCAATACCAGTCCGGTAGTGGTTTTTTCGACTGTGGTCATCGGTTTTCCCCCAATGCGGTGAGCGGGTTGACACGCGTAACGCGGACGATGGAAACGGCTGCGCCGATCAGCCCGAGTACCGCCAAGAGCACTGCGCCGTTGACGACAGGGCCGGACTCCAGAGCGAACGGCATCCCACCGCCTTCGAGTCCCGAGCCGAGCCCCAAGCCCAGCAACACACCGATGCCGATGGAACCAAGCAGCACTACCAGTGCCTGTGCCATGCCGTCGCGAAGCAGGAAGCCGGTGGAGGCTCCCATCGCACGCAACACTGCGAGTTCGCGACCACGCTGAACTGTCCAGATACTGAAGAATGCGCCGACGACCAGTGCGGAGATCGCGTACAGAAACGCCTTGATCATCGACATTGTCATCATTTCCGCGGAGAAGCCCGGTGAGGAGTCGAAAGATTCCTCGAGCGTCTTTGCAGACGTTCCCGCCGCCGCATCTCCCGACACGAGGTCCGGCACTACATCGTCCAGGCCCCGAATCGCGACAACACTCGCTTCGGAATACGCACTGGCGTTGGCGGTTTCGCCGATCTTGGCACCGGCGTGAACCTCCTGCCAGGTACGCAGGGGCAGGTAGGCGACGTCTACGTGCCCGAAAGTGCGCTTGTCTTCGGTGAATCCGACAACTGTCAGCTCCGTACCGAGTCGATCGAGTATCACCGTGTCACCGATCGCAACACCATCATCACGAAAGGTAGAGCTGACGACGATGTCCGTGTCGGCTTGCAGTCCCCTCCCGTCGGCGGTGACGGGCTCGAGGAAGGAACCAGGTTCGATACCGAAGAGCGTGAGATCGACAGGCGTGCCACTGCGAGTTTTTGCATTGACGATCATGTTGCCGAAGAGCTCGGCGTCTTGGACATCGGGTTGCATGCGCCATGCCTGCGCCTGCTCTTCGGTGACGACCGAGCGCGAAAACGCCGAGTCGGCTTTGGTGTCCGGGGCGAAGGCAAACGCCTGGATCGGCGTCCGCTGCAAAGCGGAGACACCGTCGTTGACCAGGCCGGACGAGAGGCCGGACAGGATCACCATCAAGATCGAGATGAGGGCAACCACGGCGCCCATCAAGAGGAATCGGTTTCGCGCAAACCACAGTTCACGCAGGGCGAGGAACATTCGGGAAGCTCCAAAGTCGTCGGTGCGAGTCACGCCGACTTTTATCGACGCCTTGTCGAAATCATATCGACAAGGCGTCGAAAAAATATGTGAGGTGCGTTACTACTATTCGTAGTAGGCATCGTGAGGCGCTGAGCGTCGTATCAGTCCCCGACGCCCACTGGCCGATCGCCGACAATCGAGATTCGATCCATCACACGACGAGCCGGGAAGTAGTCACTGGCCGCGTAATGCTGGCAGGTCCGATTGTCCCAGAAGGCAACAGTATTCGGCTCCCACTTCAGTCGGACCTGGAATTCCGGACGATTGACGTGGCGATACAGCATCGTGAGAAGTTCGTTCGATTCCTCTTCGGATACGCCCAAGATCCGTTGCGTGAAGGTCATGTTGACGAACAACACCCGCCTGCCGCTTTCCGGAATGACCCGAACCACCGGATGCTGCACCGCGGGGAACTTCGGACGCAACATCTCGACCGCATCCGCCGGCATCGACCGACCGAACGAGTTGATCCAATCATGTTCTGCAACAAGCGGGTCGATACGCTTCTTGACGTCTTCCGGAAGCAGATCGTAGGCAGCAGCGGTGTCAGCCCACAACGTGTCACCACCCACCTCTGGCACCTCGACTGCACGAAGTACGGCGGCAAATGAAGGAAACTCGTGCCACGTCACGTCGTTGTGCCAGTTGTTCTCGACGCCGCCGACCATCGCATCCTTGGCCAGCGTCGTGACATCGACGTCCGTCTGCCCTGGCTGCGTGTACTTGAAGAACGGATGCTGTTCGAGATCGCCCCAACGCTCGGCAAAAGCTCGATGTTCTGCTCGGCCGAGGTCCTGATCCCGAAAGAAGAGGACTTTCCATTCGAGGAGAGCGCGGCGAAGTTCCGCAATCACGGCATCAGACAGGTCCCCACCGAGTCGAATGCCGGAGATTTCCGCTCCGATCGTGGGCGTGACCGCCTTGACCGCAAAGTGTTCGTACGGCGCCGGAACTACGGACTCGGGATTCCGGCGAGCGACAAGTGGACCATAGGCAGCAAGCGGATCGGTGGGGATCGGAAAGATCGTTGCCGCAGGCAAAAGGGTAGCCATCAAGGCACTTCCTCGGAATCGACGATGTCGTAACGGACAAAATCCAGATTAAGGCTATGTCCTTAACATGTCAACGGTCACGTTCTCCGGCGCGCACCTTGACCCTGACGCCGCGTCAGGGTTGGAGAATGGTTTCCACAGACGAAATCCGAATCGACAAACGGGAGGGCGAGGCGATGATGACCATCGGCGAGCTGGCGAATCTGGCCGGCACCACCGTCAGATCCGTGCGCTACTACCACTCGAACGGGCTTCTCGAAGAACCACAACGCCAACCCAACGGCTACCGCATGTACCGGGCGGTGGACCTGGCACGACTGAGCCGCATCCGCCGCCTGCGCGATCTGGGGATTCCTGTTGCCAAGATCGCCGAACTGCTCGACGGCGACGCTCACGACACCCGGTCCGCACTCGACGCACTCGACAAGGAACTGGCAGCCAAGGCCGAACAGATCGCGGTTCAACGTGCTCACATCGAGTCGCTACGCCGCAACGCCGATCCCGAACTACCCGACGCGTTTTCGGAAGTGCTCGCACAGTATGTCGTTGCCGGTGCACCGACAGCGTGGATCGACAACGAGCGCGAACTCCTGATCCTCGCGCTCACCGTCTCCGGGGGTGATCCCGAAGTCTGCGATTCACTCCTGAGCGCACACCGCCGGGCGTTGGCGAAGCCGAACCGCAAGCAGGCAATCGAATTGATTACTCGCATGTACGCCCTCACCGACGCTCCGGCAGACGCCGACACGATTGCGGCCCTTGCCATTCAGTTCTGCGATTTCACCGAGAGAGTGCTTCCTGAACAGGCCGCACCGGAACGCCCTTCACCCACCCGGTTGGTAGCGGTGCTGCGCGAGCACCAAGCAGATCGAAGAACCCCGACCCAGGAAAGATTCGCGAAGGCTGTAGCGGCCGAGTTCGCTGCCCGCCAGTCTCGACCCTGAAACTCCGCCACTGAATCCCCACATCGGAAGTGGGGTGATCAACGCTGCCCGAAAATGGGCTCGAAACAAGGACACGACACGACAATGACTGGATCCATCATGCCCAGATCACGCACGCCTCGACCACGAAAGTGGCTGGCTACCACAATCGCCGCTGCCGCACTCGCAGTACCTGCACTGGCGGCGTGCTCGGATCCTGCTGCTCCGCAGGAAGATCCACAATCGAATCTCGGCGCGTTCTACGACCAGGATGTCGAATGGGGGCCATGCGCCACAGACACCGGAACATCGACTGCAAGTGACTGCGCAATGGTCACAGTACCTTTGGACTATTCGGCCCCTGACGGCAAGACAATCGAAGTGGCAATCTCGCGGGTCGCGTCCACCGATCCTGCACAGCGACGCGGGATCCTGCTCACCAACCCTGGCGGCCCGGGCGGCCGCGGTCTGGGGTTGCCCGAGATTCTGAATGCCGGGATGACACCGGAAGTTGCAGCGGCATACGACGTCATCGGCATGGACACCCGAGGACTCGGCAAGAGCACGCCGATCGACTGCGGCGTCGAGCAGATGACATGGATGCGTTCACCGGGTACCACAGAGGAAGGGTGGAACGAAAGTGTTGCGCTCGCACGCGAAGCCGCTGACACATGCTGGGACAAGTACCCGGACTATCTGCCGCACATCAATACTCAGAACATCGCCCGCGACCTCGACGTGATTCGTGGCGCCCTCGACCAGGAGAAGGCGTCGTACTTCGGGTGGTCGTACGGCACATATCTTGGTGCGACCTATGCGCAAATGTTCCCAGACAGGATCGACCGTGTGGTTCTCGACAGCGCACCGGACCCGAAGAAATACGGTTACGAGATGTTCCAGGACATGGGCCCGGCCAACGAGAAAGCGATCGACGGATTCTCACAGTGGGCAGCAAAACACAACTCCACCTATGCACTCGGATCGACGCCCGCCGAAGTTCGCGCCCTCATCGAGAAGCTGATCTCGGACGCGGCCACCACTCCGATTCAGATCGGTGACTACGCCGTCGACGATCACGTCCTTCCATTCCTGATGTACGTCAACGGAACCGGGGACACCGAAAAGGAAAGCGAGGCATTCGCGCAGGTATTGGTTCAGTTGCGCGAACTCGCCGCCGGCAGGACCGTCGAGAACATCCATCCCCAGCTGACGGGACTGATGCAGGCATGGTTCCAGACCGAATTGGGGACCGGCCCTGACTATGCCGGAACGATCGCCATTGTCTGCGGAGACGTGTCGATGCCGAGCGATCCCGCGTGGTATCGCAACAAGTTGGAGGAGCACCGTGGTGATCAGCCGATCTTCGCCGGCACGCACAACACGATCATGCCCTGCGCGTTCTGGCGCAGTGAGGCCCCGAAGCGGATCGACATCGACAACAATGTTCCGGCATTGCAGATCCAGGCAACCGGTGACACCCGCACGACGTACGACGAAGGCCTCGGCATGCATGAAGCGATGAAAGGTTCACGGCTCGTGACAGTTCCAGGCCGCACTCATGCGGTGTTCCCGGGCTACGCGAATACTTGCGCAAACGCCGCCGTCAACTCGTACCTGCTCGACGGCTCACTGCCCGCCGAAGACGTGGTGTGCGAGTCGTGACGATATCCGGCGATCCCATCACCGGATGACCTGCGTGATCTGATGCGCGATTTCCCCTCGACAATCGCGCATCAGGCAGACAGAATAGTTCGGTGAGTCCCATTCATCGGGCCGATGGCGAGGTTTCCGCAATTGGTCGTTCCACCGAGATCCTGAAGACTTTTCGTGACAGCTCAGGCGTTCTCAGCGCAGCAGCGCTTGTTCGACGGACAGGCATGGCCAAAACAACGGTGTATCGCATGGTCGACGATCTCGTCCGAGTCGGGTTGCTCGAACGGCAAGGAACCAACTACCGCTTGGGTCTCCTCCTGTTCGAGATCGGCGAATCTGTTCCACGGCAGCGAAACCTCCGCGAAGCAGCCCGGCGCCACCTTTCGGCCTTGCGTGAAGCAACGGGACACAACGTGGGACTCGCTGTATTGGACGGTTTCGACGTGGTTTACCTTGATGTCTTCCGTGGCGACGACGGACCACGCCTTCCGCAGCAAATCGGTGGTCGGTGGCCTGCACACGCAAGTTGTTCCGGCAAAGCAGTATTGGCGTTCACCAACTCTCGGGATTTCACGATGCCCACTGTCCTCGAAGCACACACCGAGAACACCATCACCGACCCCGAACTCTTCCACCGAGAACTGGATCGTGTTCGCAAGCGTGGTGTCGCCTTCGACCGCCAGGAAGCATTTCCCCGGATCGTCGGCGCCGCAGCACCAATATTCGGCCCGGACGAAGACGTCCTCGGCGCCATCTCCATTTCCGGTATGGCAGGCCGAATAAATCTGACCCGTATCGACGCGGCGGTGCGGACGACGGCAATCGCCATCTCACGTGATCTCTCGAGTGCCCAGTCCGTCGTCCGCCCTGTCCTACAACGACGCTGACGCCGTCAACCGCGCCCGACGTACGGCATCCGGTTTGCCATGATCGTCAAAGTCGGGACATTCACGTCGAGTGGTAGATCTATCAGTTGCACAACGGTGTTCGCGACATGACGAGGATCGAATGTCGGCTCGGGCCTGGTGGTGCCGTCAGCTTGTCGTGCCGAGTGGCCGATTCCGGCTGTCATGTCAGTTGCCGCATTGCCGATGTCGATTTGACTGCAACAGATGTCGAATTCTCGGCCGTCGAGAGAGATCGACTTCGTCAAACCTGACACACCGTGTTTGGTCGCGGTGTAGGCGGCACTGTCGGGCCGGGGCGTGTGAGCGGAGAGCGACCCGTTGTTGATGATCCGGCCTCCTCTCGGATCCTGTGTTTTCATGATACGAATCGCTTCACGCGCACAAAGGAATACGCCGGTGAGATTGGCTGCGACTGTCGCGTTCCACGCTTCAGGATCGATCTCGTCCACACTCCCCGACGGCCCGAATGTCCCTGCGTTGTTGACAAGCACATCGAGTCTGCCGAAACGCTCAGTCACGGATGTGAACAACCGATGAACCGATTCGGGCGAGGACACATCAGCGGGAATTACCACTGCACGCTCGTGACCCCCACCTGTCGCTTCCAAGCTCACGCTGTTTCGACCAGCCAATACAACGTGGTGTCCTGCATCGAGTAGACCTCTGGTCATTGCGCGGCCGAGTCCCGACCCTGCACCGGTCACGACCACGACTCGGCCGACACGCTCAGTGATTGTCACCGTGTACCTCCGTTCCACGCCTGCCCACCAGGAAATCGAAATCGACTCCGCGGTCGGCCTGCATCACATGATCCACGAACAGTCGTTGATACCCACTCGTACTCTTTTGTACGCGTGGCGGCAACGCCTCGAGACGCCTGGCCAGCTCGTCGTCGTCGACGAGTACACGCAAGACTCCACGAGCAACATCCAACTCGATCAAATCACCATCCCTGACCGCGCCGAGAGGCCCACCGGCTCCCGCTTCAGGCGCAACGTGCAAAACGACTGTGCCGAAGGCTGTTCCGCTCATTCGCGCATCCGAGATCCTGACCATGTCTCGCACACCCTGCTCGAGCAGCCTTCGAGGGAGTGGCAGATTACCTACCTCTGGCATACCCGGAAACCCCTTCGGCCCAGCACCGGTGAGGACGATGACGTCGTCGGCTTCGATGTCGAGATCCGGCGAGTCGACGCGCGCCGAGAAGTCGTCCATTCCGTGAAACACGACCGCACGACCCACGTGGCTGAGCAACTCGGGCGACGCCGCAGACGGCTTGATCACTGCACCGTTCGGCGCGAGATTGCCGGTCAATACCGCTATGCCGGCTTGCTCCAGCAACGGTGCCGCCGTGCTACGAATTACGTCGTCATCCCAAATCGTTTCGCCGGAGTTGTTCTCACCGAGAGTCTTTCCGGTAACCGTGGCGGCATCCAGATGGAGGATGTCTCCGAGCTCGGCGATCACCGCGGGCAGTCCGCCTGCGTAGAAGAAATCTTCCATCAAATAGCTACCCGAAGGCATGAGGTTGACCAGCAGGGGAACGTCACGACTCTGCTCCCCGAAATCGCTGAGTTCGAGGGGAATTTCCAGCCTCCCGGCGATGGCAAGCAAGTGCACCACAGCGTTGGTGGACCCACCGATAGCCGTGTTCACCTTGATCGCATTCTCGAATGAATTTCGGTCGACGACCGAAGACATCGTCAGGTTCTCGACGACCATCTCCACGATTCTCACGCCGCTGTCGCGTGCAAGTACACGTCGCCGTGAATCCACTGCCGGGATCGCAGCATTACCGGGCAGCGTGAGGCCCAAAGTCTCGACAATCGAAGCCATCGTCGACGCGGTGCCCATAGTGTTGCAGTGACCAGGCGATCGAGACATCGCCGATTCCGCTGCTCTGAACTCACATTCGCTCATGCACCCCGCTCGCACTGCTTCACTCATCTCGAACACCGAGGTTCCAGATCCGACAGTTTTACCTTGATGGCGGCCGTTCAACATGGGCCCACCGGATACGACAATGGTGGGAAGGTCACAACTGGCTGCGCCCATTACCAGTGCCGGGGTGGTTTTGTCGCAGCCGCAGAGCAGTACGACGCCGTCGATCGGATTGGCTCGAATCGACTCCTCCACGTCCATGCTGACGAGGTTCCGATAGAGCATCGTGGTGGGGCGGATGATCGTCTCACCCAATGACATCACCGGAAACTCAACTGGAAATCCGCCCGCTTCGATGACACCCAGTCGCACCTGCTCGGCCAGATCTCTGAAGTGAGCGTTGCACGGCGTGAGCTCGGAATACGTGTTGCAGATACCGATAACCGGTCGGCCGTCGAACATCCGATCAGGGATACCCTGGTTCTTCATCCACGAGCGGTGGATGAATGCATTGAGATCATTGCCTCCGAACCAATCCTGCGAGCGAAGTGTTCTACTCGTCGGTGTTCTACTCATCCGAACCCTCCAAACCAAGGATTGCCCTTGCCTCCCCAGGTGTTGCAGGCTGCATTCCGAGTCGCTGGACGATGTCGACGATGTTCTCCACCAAACGAACGTTCTCGGCCGGCTCCCCATTCGCGAGAAACGGATAGTCTTCGATTCCCACACGCACGTGCCCACCGAGCACGAGTGCATGAGTCAGACCACGCAGTTGATCTGGCCCGCTGATGCTCACGGAGAAGACCGATTTCTCCGGTAGGTGTTCCACCATCTGCTGCAAGATCTGCGGGGAGTACGGCATCGCATTCTGAAAAGTTCGATCGAGTCCCAGTACAAGATTGACGAGGTGCGGGCCAGGCTGCTCTTCGGTCAACGTACGTATCTCCTGGAGCAGATGTGACGGGCTGAAGGCCTCCCATTCAGGTTTGATTCCTAGTTCGCGCATTGACGCTGCCAGTTCGGCGGCACGACTGGGCGGCGTGTCCATCAGTACCTCACCGACCGGTGATGTCACATAGGCCGTGATGGCATCGAGCGTGCATGTGTCTGCTCCGCCATGCAGGCCCTGCAGCCTCGCGTCCCAGTCCACGACGCGCGTTCCGTCACTGCGAACACTCACCATGTCACCGTTGACTCCGCCGCCGGTCGAGTTGTTGATCACGATGTCGCAGCTTTGGCGGACAAGCGTATTCATCCGCCGATAGATTGCGGCATCACAGGTCGCTTGATCGTCCGGTCGTCGAGCATGAAGTGCTGCCACGCTGGCTCCAGCGCTGTGGCAGCGTGCCACATCCGCCGCAATCTGCTCAGGCTGAGTCGGAATGAACGGATTGTCGGCAACAGTGAGGAAGCCACCCGTCGGGGCAACTGTGACGATGACCTTGTCTCGCAGATCGCTCATGCCGGAACGCTCTTGTAGCTGGATGCGGCGAAGAACATGGCAATCGCCGATGCCCCAGGGTCCTCGACGCCCCTGGCGTGTTCTCCCACGTAGGTCGCGCGTCCGCGGCGGGCGAGCATCGCGCGAGTCGATTCGGCGCCGAGCCTCGCAGCCGTGGCCGCAGAGCTCAAGGCAGCAGACAAGGTTGCCCCGCTGACTGCCGCCTCGGTCAATGCGCTGGTTGCGGGGACCATGGCGTCGACCATGGTCTTGTGACCCACCTGGGCATTGCCGAGACGCTGCACCGCAGCTGTCGCCGTACCTAGGGCAGAAGCCAGGTCTGTTGCGGTCACTTCAACTCCAGAGACTGCTCCGATCCGGCCGAACCACAGACCGAGAAGTGGTCCGCTTGTCCCACCGATGCCGAGAAACGCATCCGACGTACGGGCGAACACTTCACCAGGACTGGTCGGCGGGTCGGAACGAAGTCGTTGCACCGCACTTCGCAGGCCCGTCCGCAGATTCATTCCGAAATCGCCGTCTCCGACAAGCCGGTCCAAATCTGTGAGGGAATCGAATTGATCTTCGGCGGCGTCGGCAAATCGATCGATCCACGCCCGAGTGTCCCCAACGCTCAACGTTGTCATCATGAAACTCTTTTCAGTAGTGCATATTCGAGTTACCAAGCGAGTGCGGGAGTGCGTACCGTTGCATCCCAAAGATCCAGAAACTCCTCGGTCGAACGGAGAAGGGTGATAGAGAGCCCGTGCATATCCAATGCAGTGACGAAAGAACCTGCAATCACCCGATCCAAACCGATACCGGCATCCCCGAGGAAAGACTTCAATTCTGCAGTGGCAATCGATAATTCGAGTCCATGGGTTGCCCCTAGCCCATTCACTATCGCTATCACACCATCCCCGCGCTCCACCCCGACAGCATCGAGGATCGGCTCCGACAACTGCGCCACGAGTTCGGCGGCAGGAACCGTCGGACGCGTCTCACGTCCACGCTCGCCATGGATTCCGATGCCGAACTCCATCTCCCCCGGCGCCAGTTCGAAGGACGGACGATCCTGTCCGGGAGCCGTGCACGAGCGGAAAGCTGCACCCAACGTCGCCGACGCCGCCACCACCCGGCGCCCCAGGTCAGCGATCTCGGAAAGCGCCCAGTGCCGTTCCGCGGCCGCCCCACAAATCTTCTCCACGGCGATTACCGCAGCGGTACCACGACGTCCAGGTCCACCCTCGTCTGCAGTCGTCGTCGCGAGGTCGTCGTCGACCATCACGATCTCCACTTGCCGCTCAGTTCCGAGTAACTCGGCCGCGATCGAGAAATTCAGTTTGTCTCCGGTGTAGTTCTTCACGATGAGAAGTGCACCCCGTCCGGTCTCGACAGCATTGACCGCAGCACGGATCTGAAAGGCTGTGGGACTGGCGAAGACCGACCCAGGAACTGCGGCGTCCAACATGCCGGATCCGACGAACTCCGCGTGTAACGGCTCATGCCCGGCCCCGCCACCTGAGACCAACACAACTTTGTCTCGGGCGACAACCGCGCGAGTCACAAACAACGGATCTCGGTGGTAGGAGAGCATTTCCGGGTGCAGGATCTGAAGTCCTTCGAGCGCTTCGCGGACTACATCCTCGGGCCGGTTGACCACATGGCCGATCATGACGAACTCTCGGACGCCGACATTGGGCCGACAGGGAAGCGAACCGCAAACGCACTCACACACGTGCGAACGTTGTCACCGACCCGTATCCCAGCCGCCGCTGCGGGCTCGTTGACATACGAAACAGTTCCGTTGTGCCACATATCCATTCCATTGCTGATCTCGGCAGAGTCGTGACTGACCGCTACGCCGGCAAGTCCCGAATCTCCCATGCGGACGATTCCGATGATCCCCGCGTTGTCCTTGCCGATTCCGGCATCGTTCAGCACAGCCAACGCACAGCCCGTCGCAATCGCCATCCGCCCTGACTCTTGACCGCCGTTGGATGCCGCAACGACGATGCGGTCGCGGTCCGACCGTTCGATCTGCGACATACTGTCCATGACGACAATCTGTCTACCGTTCTCCACACCGACAATGTTCCGAAACATCAGTCGACGCTCCTCTCTATCAGTGCCAGCACTTCTTCGGAAACGCGGCTGCCCACACGCACACCCGCTGCGACTGCAGTCGGATTGGCATACGTCACGATGCCGCACTCCCACACGTCCTTGCCATCTCCGATACGCGAACTCTCGTGTCCGACTGCAATGCCGACGATCTTCTGGGCGTCGATCGCAGCCAAACCTGCGATTCCTGCCTTGTTCTTCCCTATGCCGGCGTCATTGCACACCACAACACGAACCCCGAACCCGACGGCGTACTCTCCAGCACTCGTCCCTCCGTGTGATCCGGTCACGATCACATCACCGGCCTGAGCCGAGGAAGCAAACGCAATCGAATCCATGATCCACACTCTCTTTCCGTTAGAGGAATGAACCAAAGTAGGTTCGGCACCTTCGGTTTCAACTACTCGCATGGACATCCACCCCTAGAATTCGACGTGCCTGATCAGGACTTGCGGGTTCACGCCCGTACCGCCGAGCGATCGAAACAACTTCGGCGACCAGATCAGGTGTGGAGGGGTATCCCAGTTCTTCGTAGTGGTAGTCACCGGCACCGATTGCTACATGGCCCCCGCGCTTGATCGACTCCTCCGCTGCTGCAAGAACATTGCCTCGGTAGGCCGAGACGATCCACTCCACTGGAAGATCAGTCGGCAGGAGGTCCAGTTGCGCACGTAGCCCTGCTGCTGTCGCCGGATGTGCAGCCGGAAACTCGTCACCACCGAGAATGAAAGCGATCACCAATGGTGACGACGGATTCCGCACCCTTGCGTGGGCGAAGATCGCGCGCGTCCAACTCACGTTGAATGACGTCTGATACGGCACCAGACCCAATTCACCAGCGCGCGAAAGTAACTCGATCTGTGTTCGAGTGTCGTTGACGAAGACCCTGGAATCGGTTGCGAACAAGCCTGTCGTCGCATCGATCAAGTCCATCGCCGCACAGCCCATATCGACGACCAAGAAGTCGGAACGTCGTTTCGGATCACTTTGGTTCGGGGCAAGATTCGACAGCCGCTCATCTATCGTGTAGCCGGGAACATTGGCCATCGACGGCGCAAGCAGCAGATTCGATACCGCCCGAACCCGCTCGACGATCTCTCCGTAGGTCGCCGCCGAGTGATCCACGCCGCCGTCCACGGCTCGACCGTGAAAATGCATCAACGACGCCCCCGCATCCTCACAAGCGCGAGCAGTGTCGGCTATTTCGCTGGGCGTCCACGGAATGTGGGGATTGGGTGCGCGCATGGTGTTCTCGTTGACGTGCACTCCGATGATTACCGGTTTCTCCGTTGTATTGGACGTTGCGTCAAGAGTCATGTCGCTCCTTCGCAAGATTCCAACCGGCTGTCATCGACTGACCTCCGTCGACCGTCCACGTCTGACCCGTCACGAAACCGGCGCCGGGACCAGCGACAAAGGTCACGACTTCGGCAATCTCAGCCGGCTCCGCGTAACGGCTCAACGGGATCGACTGCAAGATGGCGCTCTGCATTTCAGGGCTCTGGGCCCGACTTGCAAGCGGTGTCCGCGTCGAACCCGGTGCAACACAATTGACTCGGATCCCCTCGCCGGCGAGCTCGATCGCGAGTTGTGTGGTCAACGCGACCACGCCACCTTTCGAGGCGGAATACGCGGCACGGTCTACGCTGCCGCGTAGGCCGGAAACCGAGGCAATTGTCACCACCGATCCGCCGCCATCTCCGGCGAGCAGATCCACGAACTCCCTGACCACCGCAAACGTGGAAACGAGGTTCAGCTCGAGGGTTCGCCTGAATCGATCGGGTGTGGTGTGCCGGATCGGCGCGTTGTCCGCGGTTCCCGCCGAGGTCACAACCGTGTCGACACGACCGAACAGCTTTTCGGCGACGTCGCGAAGCCGTCGGATATCCCCCTCATCGGTGACATCCACTCGAACGCCGACTGTCCGTGTATCTGGTTCTGGCGCAGTGTCTCCGGATGTATGCGACAGGTCGGCAGAGATGACATTCCAACCCAAGTCGGCGAATCGTTTGCACGTTGCCAGGCCGATCCCCGATGCGCCACCAGTGACGATCGCTACCTTCCTACTCACGACTACAGCACCTTCCTCATGTCGCGAATGGGATTCGACCCGTCCCACTCCTTCGATGCAGCCTCGACTGCGCGAAACAGATCACCCTTCCTTCCGCTGACCTCCGAGATTTCGATGACTGTTCCCGGATACGGGCCGTCCTCGTAGTACACGAATCGCTCGTCCGGAGCGCCACTACCGGACCTACCACTCTGCAATTCGACGAGCCCTCGGTTCTTGGATTCCTCCATATATCGATCGAAATCCGTTGTCCAGTAGGCAACATGTTGAAGTCCTTCGAGCCCGCGATCGGCGAACTCGCGAAATGCCGACGGCTCATCGTTGTGTTGTTGAATCAGCTCGATCTGCACGCTTCCGCTGTGCGCGAGCGCCACACTGAATCGAGGCGCACTCGACTTGCCACGGAAGACGAAGTCGTTCAACGGTTGGTCCTCCACGAAGAAGAAGGGGCCAACGCCGACAACGTCGATCCAATGCTTCAGCGCACTGTCGATGTCGTTGACCACAAAACCCAATTGGCGCAAAGGCCCGAAGTATCTACTCACGAAGTCCTCGTTTGTTCGTTGCCGACGAAACCACGGTCGACGACTGTGATCCTGATAAGTGATGATGTCCTGCGCATGCTCGCCTGAAGAATGAAGAATTCCCGTTGATCGGGAATCTTCCGGGCCGAGACTCGGCTCAAACCTGCTCAGGTGCAACCAAGGTTCCGGCGTCGCGCTCCGCCCGGTAATCCAGAGTCAGTTGGGCGTTGGCCTTGTCGGCCTTTCTGGTGATCACCTTGAGCAGCAGCACGATCAATGCTGCCGTCGCCAGCACCGCGGAGTACACCCCGATTGCCGGTGTGAAACTGTTGGTCGCGTCCTTGATCCAGCCGGTGACCTGTGGACCGAAATAGCCTCCGAGGTTACCCATTCCGTTGATGACACCGAAACCTGCCGCCAAGGCAGCGCCGGTAAGGAAGCTCGAAGGCATGGTGATGAAGATGCTCATCGAACTGTAGAGACCGATCCCGGCGATGCAGAATCCGAAGATGGCGACAACCGGTGTGGTGAAGAACAGCGCAGCAATAGCAAAACCGAGTGCTGCGACCGATGCGGCGATGGCGAAGTGCACGGGGCGCTCTCCGGCGCGGTCCGAATGGCGCGTCCACCAGATCATCGGTCCGATCGCAATCAGTGCAGGTAGTGCGGCAACCCATCCGATCTGATTGGTGCTCATCCCGAATTGCGCGTAAATCTGCGGCATCCAAATCTGGAAACCGTTGAGGCTGAAGGTGAAACAGATGAACACGGCGATCAACACCAGTACTCGTGGGTGCACGAGTCCCTGGAGGAAGCTGTGCTTACCGACGACCGCTTCGCGCTCTTGCGCCTCCGACTCGAGCGTATCGGCGAGCCAACCGCGTTCTTCCTCGGAGAGGAACTCCGCCTCGGAAGGCTTGTCCCGCAGAACCTTGTAGATCACAAACGCCATGACCACGGCGGGGACGCCGGTGAGAATGAATACCCATCGCCATCCGGAAAGCCCGAGAAAGCCGTCGATAGCCATCAGGTGTGTGGTGATCGGAGTACCCAGGCCGGAGATACAGATGAAGGTCACGATCCACGCCATTGCTTTGCCTCGATCCCGATTCGGGAACCACTTCGAGACGAAGAACAGCATGCCGGGCGAAAAGCCTGCTTCGGCAATACCCAACAGGAATCGTGCTGCCACCAATCCGCTGGCACCCTGAACGAACGCGGTTCCGATGGTGACCACGCCCCACGTGATCATGATTCGTGTGATCCAGCGCCGCGCACCGACCTTTGTGAGGATGTAGTTGCTGGGGGGTTCGCAGATCGTGTAACTCCAGAAATAGATTCCGGCCGCAAACCCGAACATCGAGGCCGATATTCCGAGTTCTTTGTTCATCGTCAATGCTGCAACGCCGATGTTCAATCGGTCGAGATACAGGACGATGTATGCCAATCCGATGACCGGCATGAAGCGGAGCATGACCTTCCGGACGGTCCTGGCCGGAAGGGGAAGTTGCTCGGTGACTGTTCTTTCGTGACGCATGATTCACCTCGTACTCATTCGAACACATCATTGTGATGGCTGACACAGAGACGATGCGGGTCGCGATTCGAACTTCACAGACACGATTCCCGATGATCGGTACTCGATTCGTGAGCAATCGACCGGCCGCGGTGACAAGAAGGCGGAGTGCCTGTCGGTTTCGACAGGCACTCCGCGCGGTGAAACATAGGCGTTCCGGGGGTATTCAGCCAGTCAGCTCGCTCTTGATCTCGTTCTTGAGAACTTTGCCGACCTTGGAGCGAGGTAGATCGTCCCAGACGATGACTTGCTTCGGAGTCTTCACACTTCCGATGCGAGACTTCACGAAAGCCATCACCTCGGCGCCGTCGATGTCTGCGCCGAGGTGTGGCTGCACCACTGCCACAACACGTTCGCCCCACTTGTCGTCCGGCAACCCGATCACTCCGCAGTCCTGAATCCCCGGATACGCCATGAGTGCCTGCTCCACCTCGACCGAATAGACGTTGAAACCGCCGGTGATGATCATGTCCTTCGCACGATCGACGATGAACAGGAAATTGTCCTCGTCCAGGTACCCGATGTCGCCGGTGTGATGCCAGCCGTGGGCTGACGCTTCCGCGGTTGCGTCGGGGTTCTTGTAATAACCCGCCATCACCAATGAACTGCGAATCACCACCTCACCACGCTCGCCACGTCCGAGCAGCGCGCCTTTGTCATCCATGATCCCCACGGTCACCAGCGGCGAAGGTCGACCCGCCGACGAAAGTCGTGACGTTGCGACAGTGCCGTCCGGGCCGAAATGCTCCTTCGGTGACATCGTCGAGATCATCATGGGGGCTTCACTCTGCCCGAACAGCTGAGCCATGACCGGTCCAATCTTGTCGATCGCCTCCTCTAGCCTGGTCGGGGAGATCGGTGCCGCGCCGTACCAGAAACACTGCAGCGAGCTACGATCCGTTACCGCGAGGTCCTCGTGCTCGAGCAACATGTAGATGAGCGTCGGCGGCAGGAAGGTGTGAGTCACCTTGTGCTTCTGAACGTTCGCGAGGAAGTACCCGAGATCGGGCTTCGGCATGATCACCACTTCGCCGCCGAGGGCCATGATCGGGAAGCACAAAACACCGGCGGCGTGAGTCAACGGCGCCAACGCCAGATACACCGGGCGCCCCTCGAATGGATAACTCATCAAAGTGATTGCGGTCATCGTCTCGATGTTGTGCCCGGTCAACATCACGCCCTTGGGGCGGCCCGTCGTACCACCGGTGCCGACCAGCATGGTGACGTCGCCGGGCGCCGCGGCGTCGAGTTCTTCTTCCCCGAGCCAGCTTTCGAGGGACTGTGCCGAATCCCATTCGCCGTCGATACAGACGAGCGTCACCAACTGTGGAAGCGCGTCCTTGATCTGGTCGACGAGCGGCGCATAGGACTTCTGGAAGAAGAGAGCACGACAATCGAACAGATCCAACAGGTCTCGGTTTTCCGCAGCTTCGTTGCGAGGGTTAATCGGGCACCAGACCGCGCCAGCCCTACTGATACCGAATACGCAGGAGAACGAGATCGGGTCATTGCCGGACAGAATCGCGACCTTCTCGCCCGCCGCGATGCCCGAAGCAGCGAGCGAAGCTGCGAAGCGTCGGCTGAACTGTTGCACCTCACTGTAGGAGAGAGTGCGCTCCCCCATCGTCAAACACGGTGCGGTGGAACCAAGAGAGGCTCCCTTGTCGAGATAGTCGGTCAAACGCATGGGGAGCCTCCAGGGCGGGGCTCCCGGCGCGATGCACGCCGGGAGCCGTGAACATGATGACGAGGGCGACGAGCTAGGCGTTGATGGTTACTTCCGGCTCCAGAGCCAGCCCGAAACTACGCAGCGCGCCGAGTAGTTCGCGATGGCCGAACGCCTGGCAGGCCGAGGCAAGCCCGGTCCTCTTGGGCGCCTGCTGAAGCAACGAATGCGCTGCATAAGCGTGCAGGAGGCCCGTCTGCTTGTAGTTGCAGTTTCCGTGGATCACGACGTGCGAGCGACCCAGCGGTCCCGACGCGTAGACGGAGTCGAGTGAGGTGTTGATGCGCGGATTTTCACGAGGGGGCATACCCGCCTGAACCGAACCGGCGATCTCGGCCAAGGCGGCTTCCTGCTCGTCGGCGGGCAGGGTCTTGATCTGCTCCTCCACGATCTTCTGTGTCGCGACAACACCTTCCATCACGGTGCGGTCGAACACCCCGCCCGCAGCCTTGACGTTGGAAACTCGCGGATCGTTCTTGAACCACACGGGGTGGCAAGTTCCGCCCCACGGCAATGCAAGCGCAGTTTCGTGCTGGCCGGGAACGACGACGTCGAAAGTCTGGCCGGGCGCCCACTGCACGTACTTGTTCTGCTCGAGGTAGTACCAGTTCGCCTTGAGGATGGTGAAGATCGTCTGAGTGGAGGCGTAGGTGGGAAATCCCTTCCACAGCACGAGAATGTCGAGCGTATCGAGACCCGGCGTTTCCAGTGCGATGTTGGCCGCGATCTCACCGGTGGTGTACATCTGCGCGATACCGGGCGAGAGAAGCAGACCCTTCTCCTGGTACTTGTCGCCGAATTTCTCCTGGACGTCGAGTACCCAGTCCTGCTCACCGGTGGTGTCCATGTAGTGGCAACCGGCATTCAACGCAGCCTCGACGACGGTGCCGCCAAGCTTGATGAACGGCCCGACCATGTTGCTGACAACCTGTGCGCCGGTGAACAATTCGGTCAGAGCCTCGACCGTGTGCTCGACCTCGACGACCTCGTGATCGACGGTGTCCAAACCGGGGATCTTGTCGAGGACCTCTTGGATTCGAGCGGCATCGCGGCCGGCTGCGATGAACGGGATGTTGAACTCGCGCAGGTATTCACACACCAGACGGCCGGTGTACCCGGAGACTCCGTAGACGATGACTGGCTTCTTTTCGGACATGTTCGTGGAACCTTTCGAAGACGTGAGAAGGGTGTACGTACGAATGGGGAGGGCAGTTACATGCCCATACCACCGTCGACCGGTAGGCCGATTCCGGTGATGAATCGCGCGGCGTCGGAGGACAAGAACACCACGGCGTCAGCCATGTCGTTCACTTCACCAAGGCGGCCGAGCGGGGTGAGACCGATGACGTCGCCGACTGCCGCTTCGGCACTGGGCCACAGGCCGAGCTTCTCCATGTCCGCCGCGAGTCCGAGACCCATCTCCGTGGCGACGAGGCCCGGGTAGATGCAGTTGACGCGGACTCCGTAGCCGAGCTTGCCCGACTCGGCGGCGGCAACTCTGGTGAAGCGATCGACCGCGGACTTGGTCGCGGAGTATCCACTTATCCCGGGAAACGGAATGGTTGCGGCCACTGAAGAGATGTTGATGATGGAGCCGCCGGTTCCGGCTACGCCACCCGGACGCATGCTGCGCAGTCCGTGTTTGGTTCCGAGCGCTGTTCCGAGGATGTTGACCTCACACATACGGCGGATGTCGCCCGGATCGAGGTCAACCACCAGCGAGGAAATCTCGATGCCTGCGTTGTTGACGAGGATGTCGAAGCCGCCGAGAGTCTCCGCGGTGGCGGCGACTGCCTCTTCCCAGTTGGCGTCGTCGGTGACGTCCAGCTTTACGAACCCGGTTTTGACTCCGCCCGAACCAACGGCCTCTGCGGTGGCACGACCTTCGTCTTCGAGAACATCGCCGATCATCACCGACGCCCCCGCCTTCGCCAACGCCTCAGCCATTCCGGCTCCGAGCCCCTTGGCACCACCTGTGACCAGTGCTTTTCGTCCCTCGAGATCAAACACGCTCATTTTCGACTGCCTCCATGACTGAAACGACTCTCGCGATGCCACCGTTCACAGCGACGCTGCCAAGTGGTGTGAGTCACAGAGTATTCAACTTTGGACGAGTGTCAAGAGAAATCTTGACGACTGTCAAGATTTTGTTACACGCTCGTCAAAGACCAGGGGTTACACTGATTCGGACGCGGCGATCGTGCCGCTGTGGAAACCGCAGGGAACAGGACGTGCCATCGTGACCACGACAGTCGAGAAGCCAAGTGGGGCAGGAAAAAAGGCGGTTCCTGTCTCTTCGGAGAAGCGGTCCAACGCAGACAAGGTGTCACGTCGTCAGGTCGACAAATTCTCCGAGCGACGTGATCAACTGGCCGAGGCCGCACTGCAAACGCTGGCCGAACTGGGCTACGCACGCACGAGCCTGCGCGAAATCGCCCAGAATTCGGAGTTCTCCCACGGCGTCCTGCACTACTACTTCAGCGACAAGGTCGATCTCATCACCCACTGCGTGCGCCACTACAAGGCACGCTGCGTCACCCGCTACGACGGCATCGTCGCCACCGCTCAGACGCCGGAGGAACTGAAAACGGGTTTCGGCGCGCTGCTCGCCGAGACCATGATCGACGAGCCGACGATGCACCGCCTCTGGTACGACCTGCGCGCGCAGTCGATGTTCGAGGAGTCGTTCCGAACCGACGTGGCCGCGATCGACGAGAGTCTCGAAAACATGATCTGGCGCATCGTCTCTCGCTATGCCGAGCTTCTCGACGTGGAGCCCTCGGTCACCTCGCCGGCGATGTACGCGATCTTCGACGGCCTGTTCCAGCAGAGTCTTCTTCGCCACCTGTCCGGTGATCAGACTGCCGCGAACTATCTTTCGGAGAGCGTCCAGCAGATGCTGCCCCTGGTAGTGCCCACACCCTGAGCCGGCACCACGTCCTGAGTCGGCTCAGCGAGCAGCGATGCCTTCCGCGACGTACCTGGCACCGCGATCGAATTCGCCGACCACGTCGTAATCGGCGTCTTGCCGCCAGAAGCGGACCAACGCTCCGTACGTACCGCCGATCATCTGCGCGAGAAACAGCGGCGGGTAGTCCGATCTCACTTCGCCGGCTTCGATACCGGCAGTGACGATCCGCAGAAGTTCCACATGGAACCGATGATCGTGTGCCGCCCCCGCTCCGGAGGAGGCGAAGTCGCGCTCGAGTTCTGCAGTCACCATGCGCAGATAGCGCGGATGCATGATCGCTTGTTGCGCAAAGTCCTGAAAAATCCGGGAGATCCGATCAGAGGTCGGCATCGGAGATTCCATGAGCTGATCCACCAGTGCCGCAAGCTGATCGAGATGATCACTGTGCAGCGCCTCGAGAACCGAGTCCTTGCCCTGGAAGTAATTGAAGAAGGTGGCTCGCGACACCTCGGCTCGCTCGGCGATGTCGTCGACGGTCGTGCTGGCGAAACCCTTTGCCGAGAACAGAATTCGAGCAGCTAAGAGCAACCTGTCGTTGGTATCGCGCTTGTTCTGTTCTCGTTTGGAAATCACGTCGACCTGCCTTTCTCCGCCTCAGGACACAGTCTTCGCCACAGTCCGGAATGTGTCCAATGTCGGTCTCGCCAGTTGACGCACCACTCCTTCGATAGATGGACTACAGTCCAATTATGTCGACTGTTTCCACAGAACGCCACGACCGCGTTCTCATCGTCAGGATCGAACGCGAAGAACGTCGTAATGCGATCAATCGTGAAACTGCCGAGGGAATCGAAGCCGCACTGAACCTTCTCGACGACGACCCTTCTCTGTGGGTCGGCATCATCACCGGAACCCCCAACATCTTTTGCGCCGGAACCGATATCCGAGAGCGAGCCGACCTTCGCATGCCTCGCGGCGGTGAGTACGGCGTCATTCGGCGTCAGCGAAACAAGCCTCTGATCGCCGCAGTGGAGGGATACGCGCTGGGCGGCGGCTTCGAAATCGCATTGGCCTGCGATCTGATCGTCGCTTCCGCCACAGCCCAATTCGGTCTACCCGAAACCAAACGTGGTCTGGTTGCGACGTCCGGTGCGCTCTTTCGGGCGCCACGTGCCCTTCCGATCAATGTCGCTCGCGAACTCCTGATCACCGGGCGCACTCTCGATCCCGATCGGGCCAAAGATCTCGGCGTCGTCAATGCAGTGACTGCCCCGGGTAAGGCGCTCGACGAGGCTCTGGTGATGGCGGCCGAGATCTGCGAGTCCTCTCCGACCTCGGTAAGCCTGAGCCTGAAGGCAATCGACGCTCTCTACGCCGAGGCCGATACTGCCGGATGGACCATCACCGACGACGCGAAGGACGCGGTGCTCCGATCGCCGGACATCGCCGAAGGACTCGACGCTTTTGCGAGCCGTCGGACGCCGCAGTGGAGCGGACTGCCGCCCACATGAGCGACCACGATCCGAGACGGATTTCCTATAGGGCTGGTCGGAAAGGGTGGGAACCGGTTACAGTCTCTTCCGTGACGGGAATTGGCGCATACGAGACGGGCACGCTGCTGACGCGGCGACGCCATGTCGATTTTGCGCACGTCTGTACATCCGGGTGTCCGATCTACTGATCGGACCTACGACGTGAGCGCCGCTCACGTCGATACTCGTATGTACACCCAGATCAGGGGACATTTCTGTCATGACCACCGCTTCGATCTCGCACCTGAGTTCCGTCGTAGCAGCCAATGCCGACGCCATCGACAAGGACGCAAGCAAAGCGCACGTCGTCTTCAAGGCATCCGCTCAGGCGCACGACGCCGTTGCCAGCACCATTTCTCTCGGTAAGTACACCGTCGAGGTCGACGAGCCGCCGGCCCTCGGCGGCGAGAACACCGCAGCCAATCCCGTCGAGTACTACCTCGCATCCCTGCTCTCCTGCCAGGTGGTCACCTACCGTGTGTGGGCGGACAAACTCGGTATCGCGCTCGACGACATCTCGGCCAGGGCAGAAGGCGACCTCGACGTTCGTGGATTCTTCGGATTCGACGATGCCGTCCGCCCGGGATTCTCCGAGGTTCGCGTCGTGGTGACCCTGACGGGTCCGGAAACTCGCGAGCGATACCTCGAGTTGCAGGAGACGGTCGACGCCCACTGCCCCGTACTCGATCTCACCCGAAATCCCGTCCCAGTACATACAGTCGTCGAAACCGCCTGACCCGCACCAACCCACCTTCACCACGGAGTATGAATTCATGAGCGAGAACACCCCCGTCGACACCGATCCGACCGCCGATTGGTCGTTCGAAACCAAGCAGGTCCACGCCGGACAGGGCCCGGACAGCGCTACCAACGCTCGAGCGCTTCCGATCTACCAGACCACCAGCTACGTCTTCGACAACACCGACCATGCGGCGGCGCTCTTCGGCCTCGCCGAGCCGGGCAACATCTACACCCGCATCATGAACCCGACGCAGGACGCCGTCGAGCAGCGCATCGCCGCTCTCGAAGGCGGAGTCGCGGCTCTGCTGGTTGCGTCCGGTCAGGCCGCCGAGTCCTTCGCGATCCTCAACCTCGCCGAGGCCGGGGACCACATCGTCTCCAGCCCTCGCCTGTACGGCGGCACGTACAACCTCTTCCACTACACGCTGCCCAAGCTCGGCATCACCGTCGACTTCGTCGAGGACCCGGACAACCTCGATCACTGGCGTGAGGCGATCCGTCCGAACACCAAGGCGTTCTACGGCGAAACCATCTCCAACCCCAAGAACGACGTGTTCGACATCCCCGGCATCAGCGCAGTCGCTCATGAGCACGGTATCCCGCTGATCGTGGACAACACGGTTGCAACTCCGTACCTCATTCAGCCGCTGAAGCACGGCGCCGACATCGTCGTCCACTCCGCCACCAAATACCTTGGTGGACACGGCACCGCGATCGCCGGCGTCATCGTCGACGGCGGCACGTTCGACTGGACCCAGGGACGCCACACCAACTTCACGACCCCCGACCCCAGCTACCACGGCGTCACCTTCGCCGATCTCGGTGCACCCGCCTACGCCCTCAAGGCACGCGTTCAGCTTCTGCGCGACCTCGGCTCGGCCATCGCACCGTTCAACGCCTTCCTCATCTCGCAGGGCATCGAGACACTGAGCCTGCGCATCGAGCGCCACGTGTCCAACGCCCAGAAGGTCGCGAAGTTCCTCGAGGGCCGCGCCGAAGTCACGTCGGTCGCGTACGCCGGACTGGAATCCTCACCCTGGCACGAGCGTGGAAAGCAGCTGGCTCCCAAGGGAACCGGCGCTATCGTCGCGTTCGAGCTCGCCGGTGGAGTCGATGCAGGCAAGAAGTTCGTCAACGCACTGACGCTGCACAGCCACGTCGCCAACATCGGTGACGTTCGCTCACTCGTCATCCACCCCGCGTCGACGACGCACTCGCAGCTCACCCCCGAGGAGCAGCTCGCTTCGGGTGTCACCCCGGGGCTCGTCCGCCTCGCGGTCGGTATCGAAGGAATCGACGACATCCTCGCCGACCTCGAAACCGGTTTGGCAGCAGCAGCTTCCTGATCGAGCACACGAAAAAGCTCGGTCCCGACAGGCGTCGGGACCGAGCTTTTTTGTTGCGTCAGAACTAGCTCTTGGGAGTGAACGCGGCCAGCGGTTCACTGTCGGACCAGTCATGGCCCCAGTAGCTGTCCGCCGTGATTTCCTCAGCAGTGTAGAAGGTTTCGTCGACAAGCGTGCCTTCACAACCGAACTCGAGATCCCAGCCACCGGGTGCGCGCACGTAGAACGAGACCATCTTGTCGTTCGTGTGGCGACCCAACGTCGAGGAGATCGAGAAGCCGAGCTTGGCAACACGATCGAGAGCCTGACCGACGGCGTCGAGAGTCTCGGCTTCCATCATCAGATGCACGAGACCGGGTTCGTCAACCGGCGGCGCCGGGCACAGCGCCAGGCTGTGGTGGCGCTGGTTGACACCCATGAAGCGAACGCGGCGAGCCGGCGGCGGCGCATCGATTCCGCCGAGACGGATGGAACCGCGCGGGAGGAATCCGAGCACCTCGGTGTAGAAGGTGTACGCCTCGTCGAAACGCGTAACCGGAAGCACCACATGGCCGAGTCCCTGATCACCGGTGACAAAGCGGCCGCCGTGCGGGGTGACCAACGGGCTGTGGTCGAGTACCGGTCCGAAGAAGACCTCGACACGGTTGCCGTTGGGATCGTCGAATGCGATGACCTGCTCGGCATCGCGGTAGCTGGCGTCGACCTCGGAAAGAACCTCGACCTCGACTCCGGCCTTCTCGACCTCTTCACGAACACGCTGGAGCGCGAACTGATCTCGCACTTCCCAGCCCACTGCGAGGGCCTTGTCCGTCTCACCGGGCAGGACAATCAGTCGCGCACGACGCTCGTCCAGGCGCAAGTAGAGGCCGTCGGCTTCCGGGCCACTACCGACCGCGAGGCCGAGTCCGTCGACCACGAGCTCGCGCCAGCGAGCCACGTCCTGCGTTTGGATCCTGAGATACCCCAGGCCCCGAATTTCAGTCATGCCTAACCGTCCTTGCTTCGAGAGTGATTGTGGGACTAGATCATCGAGCGGTGGATGCCCTGCGGTTCGCCACCGAGCTGCGAGAGCGTCGACGCGTGGAAGATGGAACCGGGTACGTGGATCGCGTGCGCGAGACCGGCATGCGCGTCACGCCAGAACCGCTGCATCGGCGTGTTCAACTGCAACGCGCCACCACCGGAACGAGCAAAGATCTCGTCCACCGCCCGCACCGCACGCCACGCCGCCGCAGTCTGCGTACGCCGACCGATCGCACGAAGCTCGAACGAAACTTCCTGACCCTTCTCGGTCATGTCCCAGAAACGATCCACCGTCTCCAAGATCGCAGCCCGAGAAGCAGCGATCTCGGCCGCCGCCTCACCGATCGCGAACAGCACGTACGGATCTTCCTTGATCGGAACACCACTGACCGTCACGCGCTCACGCTGCGCCGCCATGTTGCACGCCAACGCACCCTCCGCGATACCGATCAACGACGAAGTGATCCCCAACGGGAAAATGCAGGAGAACGGGAACTTGTACAACGTCTCCGTACGGCCCGCTTCCTTCCACGCCGTCCCGTCGTACACCTTTCCGGCGTCGATCGTGCGGTAGGTGGGCAGGAACGCGTCCTTGACGATCAGATCCTTCGACCCGGTTCCGCGCAGGCCCACGACATTCCAGCTGTCCTGGTCGATGTCGTAATCGGAGCGCGGCAGCAGTACGTGCAGGTGCTTCGGCGGCATCAACGGCTTACCGGACTCGTCACCGACCATCGCGCCGATCATGATCCAGTCACAGTGATCGGTACCGGACGAGAACGACCAACGACCGTTGAGGATGTACCCACCCTCGACCGGCCTCGCCACGCCCATCGGCGCATACGGTGACGCCATCCACGTATCGGGATCGGTTCCCCACACCTCTTCCTGAGCCTTGCGGTCGAAGAACGCAAGCTCCCACGGATGAACACCGACGATGCCGCTGACCCAGCCCGTGGCACCGTCCATCGCGCCGATAGCCATTGCCGTCTCGGCGAATTCACGCGGATGTGCCTCGAGGCCTCCGAACTCCTTCGGCTGGAACATCCGGATCACGCCGGAGTCGCGCAAACGCTTCGCGCTGCCGTCCGTCAAGCGCATCAGCTTGTCGCCCTCGACTCCGTCGGCGCGGATCTCGTCGGCGAACTGTGAGATGTTGTCCAGAACCTGACCCATGATTTTTCCGGCTTTCTGGTTTCGCTACCCGGCGAGTGCCTGGGCAGAATGAAAATCTGTTGGTGAAACGGTGGCAGGTAGCCCGCCGAAGTGCAGAAACGCTTCCCGGTGAGTGGGAGCACCCCCTGTGCGCCTTTTTGGTAGTGGGAGCTACCAAAAAGGCGCACGGGGGCGAAGCCCCTACTTGCCTTCTGGACGCGTCAGGAATGCCAGAACGGACGCGACCCAGGCGTCACGGGCTTCGATCATCGTCCAGTGTCCGCAGTTGGGGAAGATGTGAACTTCGCCGTTGGGGATATCACGCATCGGCAGTATCGCCATGTCCACGGGGCTGACGCGGTCGTCGCGTCCCCAGGTCAACAGCGTCGGCGCCTTGATCTTGTTCAGCTGCGCCCAGTACGGCACGGCGGTCGACGCAGCGGCAGCCGCGCCCATGGCGGCCATGGCCTTGCTGCTGTACATCCGTCGGGCGATCTCGAGCGTCGTCGGCTCGGTGGCCAGAGCCCAGCGCTCTTCGATCAACTGCTCGGTGACGACCGCGCGGTCGAAGACCATCGAATGCAACCAGCGGACGAGAGCTTCGCGAGTGGGGTTGTCGGTGAACTCCATGAGAAGTTTGATGCCTTCACCGGGGCCCGGCGAGAAGGTGTTCTTTCCCATGCCGCCGATGGTGACGAGCTTGCTCACCCGGTGCGGTTCGTCGATCGCGACCTTGGTGGCGACGATGCCGCCCATGGAGTTGCCGATCATGTGGACAGGTCCGAGGCCGAGGCCGTCGAGGAACATCCCCACCGATGCCTGCGCCATCATCATCGGGTGGTCGGGGCCGGGATCGCTGACGCCGAATCCGGGGAACTCGAGAACGTAGCAGTGGAAGTGCTCCGCGAAGTCCGCGAGAACGCCGCGGTAATTACGCCAACCCGTGACACCGGGGCCCGAACCGTGCAGCAGCAGGAGCGGCGGGCCGTCGCCGGCTTCGTGGTACCGGAGCACACCGAGATCGGTCTGCAGTTCCTTCAGGGTTCCCTCGTAGCTCAGTTCAGTCGTCATGGTCCGAACGGTGCCATCAGTACCGCTGAGCTGCTATGACTCGTCCCGATCAGCGAGACAAGTCGATCAAAATACGTCAGATCCAGTGGTCGGACGACGCTGCCAGCAGGCGATCCATCGTCTCCGCCGAGAACGTATTGGTCGGAACGGGAGGCGTCTTGCGGCCGCGTCGAGGAGCACCCAGTTCGGGGTACAACGTCCGCGAGACCTCGCGAGCCGCGTCGACGACCAGCGGGGCAACTCGCTCGAGCTGAGCGGTCCGCATGTCACCACACAACGCGATGCTGCCGACGGGACCCTCGTGTCCGCGAATTGCCGAAGCCACACATGCGACTCCACGCGCCGACTCCCCGCGTTCGAAGGCCAGTCCCCGACGCTGACGGATGCGGTTCAGTTCCTGATGGAGCACGGCGACGTCGGTGATGGTGTTCTCGGTGCAGCGGGGAAGTGCCGACCCGAACAGAGCGTCGACGCGCTCGGGGTCGATCCATGCCAGCATCGCCTTGCCACCGGCCGTCGAATGAGCGAGCACTCTGCCGCCGACGCGGGACGGCAGCGCCGCGGCGAATCGTCCGCCGACCTTGTCGAGGTAGACGCTCTCGCGTCCGTCGAGCACCGACAGGTGAACGACCATGCCGGTCTGCAGGTGCAGTTCGTGCAGAAGCGGTGCTGCGGCTTCGCGGATCTGGCTGTGGCCGCCGTCGCCACCACCGAGGCCGAGCGCGCGGCGCCCGAGGCAGTAGCCGAACGATGCGTGATCGACCCAGTCCAGCTTGACGAGCTGATCGAGAATGCGGTGGACGGTGGACCGCGGCAACTGAGTGCGGCACGCGACTTCTTCCAGCGTCAGCCGCGCGGCGCGGCCGTCGAAAGCGTCGAGAATCAATGTCATCCGCTCGACCATCGACGGCGGCAGATCCTTCTTGGGTTGCCCGGCGGCGTTCTGGACGGTGGACAGTGTGTCGTTCATGTCAACGATGGTCATGGACGCCTCCCGAAAACTGGAATTGATTCTACCGACTATAACCCAGGTCACAGTTTCTGGAAAGTGAATCGGTCGTTTCGATCCCGATCAGCGGTAATTCACCCGCCGCCGCGTCGGTGGGAGCGCTATAAACGCCCGATGCACCTGGGAATCGTCACGCCGGTCCTGATTCAGCACCCGAGCACGCGTTCGGAGTGGGAGGCGAGTGCTGACATCGGCGAGATCGCCACAGTGGCTGCCACGGCGGATCGACTCGGTTTCCATCATCTGACCTGCAGTGAACACGTGGCGGTTCCCGAAGAAATTGCCACCGAACGCGGCGGAACCTATTGGGATCCGCTCGCCACGCTGGGCTACCTGGCCGCACGCACGTCGCGGATCCTCCTGGCGACGCAGGTGCTGGTACTGGGTTATCACCACCCCCTCGAGATCGCCAAGCGCTACGGAACGCTTGATCGCGTCAGCAACGGACGCCTGATACTCGGTCTCGGAGTGGGGACTCTGAAACAAGAATTCGATCTCATAAATGCTCCGTTCGTCGACCGAGGAGCACGTGCCGACGACGCTCTGGCAGCACTTCGAGCATCACTGTCGACTCCGACTCCGGAGTATCACGGCGAGTTCTACGACTACTCCGGATTTGTCGTCGAACCCCATGCCGTCCAGAAACGTGTGCCCCTCTGGATCGGCGGCCGGACCAAGAGATCGTTGCGCCGGGCCACCACACACGGCGACGGGTGGGTGCCGTTCGGGCTGCGATTCTCCGAACTGAAGGAAATGCTCGACGCCACGACGCTCCCCGACGGATTCGACGTAGTGCTTCCCGCCGGTGCTCCGCTCGACCCCCTCGGCAATCGCGAATCCGCCCTTCGCGCCTTGACACGCGTCCGTGACGCCGGGGCGACCATAGCCAGTTGCTCGGTCGGCGCTCGAAGCGTCGAACACTACTGCGAACAACTCGAAGAACTTCACCGAATCGCCCTCGCCGAGGGCTCTTCTTTCACCACTTCCTGATTTGCCGACAATCCAATGCAAAGGACGTACCGATGACCGACTCGACCGCCCTGATCGAATCTCTGCTCGCCCGAGTGGAATTGCTCGAGGACAAGCTCGCGATCACCGAACTGCTGACCACGTACAGCCCTGCCGTCGACAGTGGATCAGCCGACGAGGTCGCGAACCTGTGGCTCGAGGACGGTGTCTACGACGTCGACACCGGCGCGATGCACGGCCGCGGCGAACTGCGCGCGATGGTTCACAGCGCCTCTCACCAGAACTGGATCATGAACGGCGCGGCTCACATGATGACGCCCGCGCACATCCGCATCGACGGCAACAAGGCCGTCGCGACCTGCCATTCGCAGTTGGTCATCAAGGACCCCGAGAACCCGACGGGGTTCAAGGTCCTCCGTATCACCGCGAACCGTTGGGAACTGATCAAGACCGACGGCGAGTGGAAGGTCGAACTGCGTACCAACGCCCTCCTCGACGGCCGACCCGAGGCCCGCGCTCTCCTGGCTGCCGGGGTGACTGCCTAACCGCCTGTGCGCGGTTAGGGACCCTCTGCGGTCGCTGACCGCGCACAGCTATTGAAAGTTCGGCTCCCCGAACTCTATAGTTCACATATTCGAACCAACAGGTCCGAGTACGTGTGACCAGGAGACCGATGAGCACCAGTACGCAAGAGCCGACGACTCCGCGCCGACGACCTACGGGAAGATCCATCGCCCTGCTCGGTCCGGCGTTCGTCGCGGCAATCGCGTACGTCGATCCGGGTAACGTCGCCGCCAACCTGACCGCCGGCGCGAAGTACGGCTATCTCCTCATCTGGGTGCTGGTACTCGCCAATGCAATGGCCGTCCTGGTGCAGTACCTGTCCGCGAAACTCGGGCTGGTCTCCGGCAGATCCTTGCCCGAAATGCTGGGTCAGCGCCTGCGTAAGAACAACCGCCGCGCCTTCTGGCTCCAGGCCGAGATGATGGCGATCGCGACCGACGTGGCCGAGGTCATCGGCGGCGCCATCGCACTCAACCTGCTCTTCAACATCCCGCTCTTCCTCGGCGGGTTGATCACCGGATGCGTGTCGATGGTGATCCTGACGATCCAAAGTCGGCGCGGACAGCGCACTTTCGAGTTCGTGGTCATGGGATTGCTGGCCATCATCACCATCGGCTTCCTGACCGGGCTCGCCTTCACCGACGTCTCCGGCAGCGAAGCGGTCGCCGGACTGGTCCCCCGCTTCGAAGGAACCGAGACCGTACTGCTCGCCGCCAGCATGCTCGGAGCAACGGTCATGCCGCACGCGATCTACCTTCACTCCGCATTGGCACGTGATCGCCACGGCCACATCAAACCCGGGCCACGGTTGCAGCGACTACTCAAAGTCACCCGTTGGGATGTCGTAGTCGCGTTGATCATCGCCGGTGGCGTGAACATCGGCATGCTGCTTCTGGCCGCTTCGGCGCTGCGCGGAGTACCCGGCACCGACACCATCGACGGCGCGCATGCCGCGATCGAGAATTCACTCGGTCCGGGTGTAGCCGTGGTGTTTGCGATCGGACTCCTCGCCTCCGGACTCGCGTCGACCTCCGTGGGGTGCGCGGCCGGCGCCGAGATCATGCATGGTCTTCTGGCCATTCGCATTCCGGTGATCACACGCCGAATCGTCACTCTCATCCCGGCACTGATCGTGCTCGGACTCGGCGTCGACCCGACGCTGGCACTCGTGCTCAGCCAAGTGGTCTTGAGCCTGTGCATCCCCTTCGCGATCATCCCGCTGGTGCGAATGACCTCGGACCCCGAACTCATGGGCGACGCGCGCAATGCCCCGTTCACGACCGTCGCGGCATGGATTGCGGCCGGCTTGATCGTTGCACTCAACGTCGCTCTGCTGGTTCTGACGGTGACAGGCTAGAGCACCAGAGCCACCCAACGCGTCCCTCACAAACGCGCTGGATGGCTCCGGCCGGACTAGGAAACTTGCTCGGCGAGAGTGGCCTTGGCCCAGCGATAGTCGGCCTTTCCGCTGGGAGAACGCCTGATCGACGGAACATTCATGACGGTGCGCGGCACTTTGTACCGAGCGACCTGCGACGCGCAATGCTCACCGATCTCGGCAGCGTCCGGAACGTCGAAACCTTCTCGGGTCGTGATGACCGCAGCGACGCGCTCACCGAACTTCGCATCCGGAATTCCCGCGACCAGAGCGTCGAGCACCGCCGGGTGACTCTTGAGTGCCTGCTCGACCTCTTCGGGGTACACCTTCTCCCCGCCGGTGTTGATGCACTGAGAACCACGCCCCAGCAGGACGATCGAGCCGTCGGCTTCCACGCGCCCGACGTCGCCGAGCACCGACATCCGCACCCCGTCGATCACCGGGAACGTAGCCGCGGTCTTGACCGGATCGTTGAAGTAACCGACCGGCACGTGACCACTGCGAGCGATGTAACCGGTCTCGGGCGATCCCGGCTCCAGCGGCCGCATCCTTTCGTCCACGACGCGGGTCTCGTCGCGAGCGGCGATGCGCATCAGTCCGTCTTCGCCGATCTCGAGATTGCCGTCGACGCCCGACTCCGAGGAGCCGAATCCGTCGCGGATCACCAGGTTCGGAAGTATCGACTTGAGCTGCTCCCGCAGTGAGAGCGAGAACAAGGCCCCGCCGGACGAGACCATGCCGACCGTGCCGAGGTCGTAATCTGCTGCGTTTGCTGCCAATTCGTCTGCGAGCGGACGGGCCATCGCGTCTCCGACGACGGTGATGGAGACGGCCTTCTCACTCCCGGCGAGCTGCAGGGTCGTCTTCGCGTCGAACCGCGCCATGAGAATTGCGTTGGCACCCATGAAGAATCCGGTGAACAGCGAGTACGACGCCGCACCGTGCATCAGGGGTGCGGTACTGAGCATGTTCATCGCGGGAACGTTCGGCACCGCGGCGAACAGAGCCTGTGCGGTCGTGTGCGGCGGACCGAACGGATTTCCGCCGGTGAGCGCCGCGAAGTAGAAGTCTTCATGACGCCACATGACACCCTTGGGCATCCCCGTCGTGCCACCGGTGTAAATGACAAAGAGGTCGTCGTTGCTGCGGGGCGCGAAGTCACGAGTGGCGGGCTGCTCCGCGGCAGCGTCGGCAAATCGAACGACGTCGACGCCTTCGATATCGCGGACGGCCGACTCGCCGACGACAACGACGTGTTTGATGCCGGGCGCGGCCGGGAGAACCGTCTCCACGACGGAAACGAACTCCTCGTCCACGATCAGTGCCACCGACTGCGAATCGTTGTACAGGTAGGTCAGTTCGGCGTCGACGTAGCGATAGTTGACGTTGATCGGGACCGCACGAATCTTGAGGCAGCCGAGCAAACTCTCGACGAACTCGACGCTGTTGCGCATGTGCAGAGCGACGTGATCGCCCGGCCCGACACCGACACTCGCCAAGTGGCGGGCAATGCGGTTCGATCCCTCGTCCAGTTCGACGTAGGTGCGACGACGGCCATCGCACACGAGCGCCGTGCGGTCCGGAATCAGATCCGAAATGCCCTCGTACAGATCTGCCAAATTCAGTGACACTGCTTGTGCCTTCCTTGATGTCCGGCCCGGTGAATTCGGGGCCGACCGTACTGCGTTTTCGGTGAGAACTATCCGACCCTGGAGCCGACGAATGCGGCCGAGAACTGAGCGGATCGGTGGTGACGCAAACGCGTACGCGGTGGGATCGCCGCGTCGACCCAAGGTGGCATGCAGCGCTCGTGACCCAGATCACCGCTCCCGCTGAGTGAGACTGCTCCTCAGTTGGTCAAACTTCTGCTCAAAACTAGAACTAATTCTGATTTCGCTCGAATGATTTTTTCGGAAAGACTGCCGAACTCTCGACTTCAAATTAGAATGAATACTAATTTTGCTGTACCTACCCGCCAGCCCGGATCGAAGGAGCACGACATGACGCAATCACTGAGCTTGGAAGGCAAAGTTGCCGCCGTCACCGGCGCCGGCGCCGGCCTGGGTCGCGCCGAAGCACTCGGACTCGCGGCTGCCGGTGCAGCCGTCATCGTCAACGACATGGGTGCAGCGGCCAACGACGTGGTCGACGAGATCAAGGCCGCAGGTGGACAGGCGCTCGCCATCACCGGCGACGTCTCCGACTGGTCACTCGGCGGGCGCATCATCGAAGAGGCTGTCAAGAACTTCGGATCCTTCGACATCCTCGTCAACAATGCAGGCATCCTGCGCGACAAGATGATCTTCAACCTGACCGAATCCGATTGGGACGACGTCATCCGCGTGCACCTCAAGGGCCACGCCGCCACCTCGCACGCAGCCGCAGTCCACTGGCGCGCAGCCAGTAAGGCAGCCGACGCACCGGTCTACGGCCGCATCATCAACACCTCTTCCGAGGCCTTCCTCTTCGGCAGCGCCGGACAGCCCAACTACTCGGCAGCCAAGGCCGGCATCACCGCTCTGACGCTCTCGAGCGCAGCAGGTCTCTCCCGCTACGGCGTCCGCACGAACGCGATCTGCCCCCGTGCCCGCACCGCCATGACGGCAGAAGCCTTCGGCGAGAACAACACCGGCGTCGTCGGCCTCGATCCGCTTGCACCCGAGCGCGTCGCGACCCTGGTCAGCTACCTCGCATCCCCCGATTCCGACGAGATCAACGGACAGGTCTTCGTCGTCTACGGCAAGATGGTGGCGTTGATGGAAGCACCCAAGGTCGAGAACCGTTTCGACGCAGCCGGATCCGCGTTCACCGTCGAAGAACTCGGTGGTCAGCTCTCGTCTTACTTCTCCGGCCGTGGGCCGTACGAGACCTACGCTGCCTACAGCATCGCCGGCCTCGAAAAGATCGCACTTGCAGTCGACGAGACCGCAACAGTTTAAGCAGCACTTACGAAGAGGAGCGTTTTCATGAGGTTGAACGGCAAGGTAGCGATCGTCACCGGCGGCGCCGGCGGAATCGGTCGCGCTATCACCCGAGTCTTCGCCCGTGAAGGCGCGAAGGTCCTGTTCGTCGACATCAACGACGAGCAGGGCCAGGCCCTCGAACAAGAACTGGCCGGCTCCGGCAAGTTCCTGAACGTCGACCTTGCTGCCGCCGGTTCGGCCGAGCAGATCCGTGACGCCGCGCTCGAGGCTTTCGGCAAGCTCGACATCCTGGTGAACAACGCTCACGCATCCCGTCAGGCTCCGTTGCTCGAAACCACGCAGGACATGTTCGACCTGTCCTTCAACACCGGTTTCTACCCCGTTGTCCACCTGATGCAGGCATGCCACGACGAACTCGCGAAGACCAAGGGTTCGGTCGTCAACTTCGCATCGGGTTCAGGTTTGGACGGAATGCCCACCCAGACGTCCTACGCTGCGGCCAAGGAAGCTGTGCGAGGCCTGACGCGCGTCGTCGCCAACGAGTGGGCGCCGGAAGGCATTCGGGTCAACGTGGTCTGCCCGTTCGCCGCCACCGAAGGCGTCGTCAAGTGGCAGGAAGCCTTCCCCGAGCGCGCAGCCGCATCGGTTGCCAAGGTACCTCTCGGACGCATCGGTGATCCCGAAACCGACATCGCTCCCGTCGTGGTATTCCTGGCGAGCGAGGATTCCAAGTACATGACCGGACAGACGTTGATGGCCGACGGCGGCAGCATCAAATTGCGCTGAGCGAAATACTTCTCGGTGGGCTCAGCTCACCGAGAAGAGTTTCGCAGCGTTGTCGTGCACGACGGCTCGCAGCCATTCGTCCCCGAGATCGAAGCGCGTAACCGCTTGCAAAGCCGTGAGATACGGGTACGGAATGTTCGGGAAGTCGCTACCGAACAGAATCCGGTCCTGCATGTCGACGAGCCGTGAAACGTCTGCCTTCGGGAAGGCGCACTGCTCTTCCGTGAAATCGGTGAACGCCATGGTCGTATCCAGGCGGACGTTGCCGTAAGCCTCTGCCAGATCGAGGAATTCGCTGTACTCGGGCATCCCCATGTGGGCGACGATCAACGACAGGCGCGGGTACCGTGCGAGCAGCGAAGCAATGCGATCAGGTCCCGTGTACTCCCCCGGCGCCGGTCCCGATCCACAATGGATCACGATGGGCGTCTCGGAGTCCTCGAGCTGACCCCAGACCTTGTCGAGCAGAGGGTCGTTCGGGTCGTAGTTTCCGACCTGGATGTGGGACTTGAAGATTCGCGCGCCCGAATCCAGGGCCTTTCCGACGTACGACGCCGCCGACTCCTCGGGATAGAACGTGGCCGTGTGCAGGCAATCAGGTGTTTGCGCGGCAAATTCGACGGCCCACTGATTGAGCCACTCGGCCATCGCGTGCTTGTGCGGGTAGATCATCGACGTGAAAGCCCGGACACCGAACTCGCGGAGACGGTGTACCCGCTCCTCCTCGGCAAGTCGGTACGCGATCGGCCATGGTCGACCGATCATCGGTCCCGCCGAATCGAAGTAGCCCCACACCTTGTCCATGACGCTCTTCGGCATGAAATGGGTATGGACGTCGATCACGCCAGGAACACCCAACTCGCGCCAGAAAGCCCGAACCTCGGCGATCTCCTCCGGTCCGGTCGATGGGACCTCTTCGGTACACACGTCTGACACCCCTTTCGTTCGCTCGACCATACCGAGTGCCGTCGCGCTCACCGGGACAGGTCGTTGACGGCCCGCGCTGAGCACCCGAATGTGAACCCATCTTGCCGATCACCGTTGGAGGTTGAATGTCTCAGGCCGAGTCCGAAGTGGGATCGATCAGTGCCGTCGAGGAACTGCTCGCAATCGAGGAAATCAAACGTGTCTTCGCCGCGCGCCTACGCTGCATGGACACCAAGCAGTGGCATGTCTACCCAACCCTGCACACCGCAGACGTCGTCAGCGAGACGTGGGGCGGACTCCCGACAGACAAGCAACCCAAGACCGGTGACACCTCGAACCAGGTAGTGGGCATCGACAAACTCACCGCGGCAATTCGGAACATGCTCGACGGCGACATCCCCCTCACCACGGCGCACCACGCACACACTCCCGAAATCGTGCTGACCTCACCCACCACCGCAACCGGTATCTGGGCGATGGAAGACATGCTGTGGTGGAACGACGGCGAGAAAGAACTACACCTGCACGGCTACGGCCACTACCACGAGGAATACCGCAAAGAAGACGGCAAGTGGCTGATCAGCTACCGAACCCTCACCCGGCTCCGTGTCGACCAGGACCCCGGATTCTTCCGATTCATGAAAGCGCTGTGACGAAGTGACCAACCCGCTGTTCCAACCGCTCCGCATCCGTTCGCTCGAATTGTCCAACCGCATAGTCATGTCGCCGATGACGCGCACGTACTCCATCGAGGGCGTGCCTGGCCGCGACGTCGCCGACTATTACCGCCGACGCGCCGAGGGCGGTACCGGACTGATCGTCACCGAAGGCGTCGCGATCGATCACGAGACTGCTGTCGACCACGCCAACGTCCCCAACCTCCACACTCCCGCTGCTCAGGCCGGATGGCGCAAGGTAGTCGACGACGTGCACGCTGCTGGCGGCAAGATCGTGCCTCAGCTCTGGCACGTCGGGCCTCTGTGGGGCGCGATGACGCAGATGGACCCTTCGCTCAAGCCGATGCGTCCCTCGGGCGAGTGGGGTCCGCTCGGCGTCACCTCGTACTCCGCGGCCTACGTCGAACGCGCGCAGGCGAGCACCGAAGCGATGACCGAGCAAGACATCCAGGACGTCATCGACGCGTATGTCCGTAGCGCGAAGCACGCCGTCGAACTCGGCTTCGACGGTATCGCGATCCACGGCGGTCACGGCTACCTCCTCGATTCCTTCTTCTGGGAGGGCACCAACCAGCGCGACGACGCGTGGGGCGGCGACCTGGAGCGTCGAACCAAGTTCCCGGCCGCCGTCGTCGCTGCGATCCGCGCGGCCATCGGACCGGATCTGCCGATCATCTACCGTTTCTCGCAGCACAAGCAGCAGGATTTCACCGCGAAGATCGCGGAGACTCCCGAGGAGTTGGGCGTCATCCTGGGCGCGCTGGTCGACGCCGGAGTCGACGTTCTCGATGCCAGCATCAGGCGCTTCGACGTCCCCGCCTTCGAAGGCAGCGATCTCTCGCTGGCCGGTTGGGCGAAAAAATTGACCGGCGCCGTCACGATGGCCGTCGGCAGCGTCGGTATCGGAAAGTCGCTGCGGGACAGCCGCATCGAAGGCGTCGCCCCTGTCGTCGACAACATCCCACAGCTCGAGGAGCGCATCGGCAGTGGAGAGTTCGATCTGATCGCGATCGGCCGTCTCCACCTCGCCGATCCGGCATTGGCGACAACCCTGCGCGACGGTAGTCCGCTGCCGGCCTTCGATCGAGCGGTGCATGAGGGCAGCTTGATCTAGGGGCTCCGCCCCTGTGTTGATCTAGGGGCTCCGCCCCTGTGCGCCTTTCCGGTAGTTCGCACTACCGAAAAGGCGCACAGGGCCGAAGGCCTTTATGTTCGACCCATGACTACTTTCAACGCCTGGGTCGCCCGCGAAAGCGACGGCACCATCGACTTCGCCCCCGAAACCGTCGACGAATCCTTCCTCCCGGCAGGTGAGGTCACCATTCGCGTCGAGTATTCGAGCGTCAACTACAAGGACGCGCTCGCGGTCACCCCGAAAGGCGGGGTGGTTCGCGAGTACCCGATCGTCCCCGGCATCGACGTCGCCGGCGAGGTCATTGCCTCCGAGTCCGACGCATTCGCCCCGGGCGACAAGGTCGTCGCACATGGCTACGAGATCGGGACCGCCCGCAACGGCGGCTACGCCGAGATCGCCCGTTTGCCTGCCGAGTGGGTCGTGAAGCTCGACGGCATTTCCACCGCCGACGCTGCTGCGATCGGCACGGCAGGATTCACCGCAGCCATGAGCGTCCAAGCCATTCTGGCCAGCGGAGTGAAGCCCGCCGACGGTCCCGTCCTGGTGACGGGCGCGAGCGGCGGAGTCGGCACCGTCAGCGTCGACCTTCTGGCAAGCGCAGGCTTCGACGTGGTCGCCTCCAGCGGCAAGCCAGGCGCGGCAGACCTTCTGACGTCACTCGGTGCGTCTTCGGTGATCGGCCGGCTCCCCGAAGATCCCGACGCCAAGCCTCGCCCGCTCGGAAAATCGCAGTGGGCGGCGGCGGTCGACTGCGTCGGTGGGAAGACCCTCGCTCACGTTCTGAGCACGATCAACTACGGCGGTGTTGTGGCCGCCAGCGGATTGACCGGCGGCGCCGCGCTGCCTACGACCGTGCTGCCGTTCATTCTCCGCGGAGTCTCACTGCTGGGCATGGACTCGGTATTGATGCCGATCGAACCCCGTCGCGCGCTGTGGGCCCGTCTGGGCTCCGACTTGGCCCCACGTCATCTGAAGGAGATCACGAACCTCGTTGCCGTCCGCGACGTCGTCTCGGTGATCGATCAGGTACGCGAAGGCAAGTACACCGGCCGGGCGCTGGTTCAGGTTGCCGACGGTTTCTGAACCGCTCAGAAAAGTGTGAACAGATCTGCCGGTTCTTCGGCCGTCGTGGACTTCTCCTTGTAAGGGGAGTTCACGGCGGTCGGTTCCTTCTTCACCGGGGCAGCAAGCGGGACCGATGCGATGTCCCCCGAGACGATGGCGCGTGCGGCTTCGCCGGCCAGCTTGTCTGCCATTTCGTTGTAGTGGTTGCCGACGTGCCCGCGCACCCAACGAAAGCGCACCGGACCGACTCGATCGGTGATGGCTCGGTCGATGCTCTGCACCAGTTCCAGGTTCTTGACCGCCCCGCCGCTCGCGGTCTTCCAGCCCTTGCGCTTCCAACTCGGCAGCCATTCCGACGCGCACTTGATGGCGTACTGCGAGTCGGATTCGATGAGCAGAGGATCAGCACCGGGATGGGCGACGACGGCCTCGAAGAGCGCACGCAACTCGGCAATCTGATTGGTGCCGGACGCTTCTCCGCCGGACATGCTCGGACCCTCGTGATTGACCCACGCCCAGCCGATAGCCCCGCCGGGGTTTCGCAGACAGGATCCGTCGGTGCTCACGATGATCATGGCTCGGACAATACGTTGCGCCACCGACACACGCCTTAACGGAGGATGGACGGTGGCGATACGCTGACCTCGATGACGCCGCTATCTCCGGTCGACGAAGTCACGGTGACTTCTCAGCGACCGCTCGATGCCGCGCTGACGCTCAGCCCGCATCAGCGCGGACCCGGCGACCCCGCACATCGACGGTCAGCCGACGGAGCGATCTGGCGAGTTTCCCGCCAACTTTCGGGTCCTGTGACCTACCGCATCACGCAGTCGGATCGCCATACGGTCCGGGTACAGGCCTGGGGTCCCGGCGCCACGGAATTTCTGACCGGCGCCGAAGCTCTGCTCGGTCTCGACGACGAGGCCGAAGATTTTGCGCCCGAGCATCCCAAGCTCGCCGAAGCTCATCGACGCTTCCCTCATCTGCGCATCGGCCGCACCGGACGCGTCATGGAAGCCCTCGTTCCCGCGATCCTCGAGCAACGCGTCCACGGCATCGACGCGTTTGCCGCATGGCGCCGGCTGCTGACCAAATTCGGGGAGCGCCCACCCGGCCCCGCGCCCGACGGAATGCGAGTTCCACTCACCGCGGACCAATGGCGACGAATGCCGTCGTGGGAGTTTCATCGCGCAAATGTCGATCCCGCGAGATCCAAGACGATCGTTCAGTGCGCTCGGGTCGCCGACCGCCTCGAGCAGGCGTCATCGTTCCCCCGGGCCGAAGCGACCAAACGATTGCGAGCGGTGCCCGGCGTCGGGATCTGGACTGCCGCGGAAGTGGCTCAGCGCGCCTTCGGCGATTCGGACGCACTCTCGGTCGGCGACTACCACCTCGCTGCGGTCGTCGGCTGGTCGCTCCTGGGTGAACCGATCGACGACGCCCAGATGGTGCAGTACCTCGCTCCCCTCCAACCGCATCGATACCGTGCCGTGAGGCTTCTGCAGGTCAGCGGCCAAGCCGTCAAACCCAAGTTCGGTCCGCGAACTGCCGTTGCCGACCACCGCTGGCACTGAGCACCAGGAGATAAAGAATGTCGACCCGATACGCACACATCGCCTTCTCCCCCGCTGCGGTGGAGCGTCAGCGGTCGACCGGGAGTTTCACCGTCTACGGTTCAAAGCTCGATCAGCCCGACGAAGGCCCGATGGAATTCGATTTCCGCGCTCAGGGATTCGTGAAATCCGTGGATTCCTTCTTCATGTCCACTGTGACGCCCGACGGTTGGCCGTACGTCCAACATCGCGGCGGCCCGCGCGGATTCCTGCATATGTTGGGCCCGAATCGAATCGGATTCGCCGATCTCCCCGGCAATCAGCAGTTCGTGACGCTCGGCAATCTGGAAGAGAACAATCGCATCTCGCTGTTCGTCATCGATTACCCGACGCGAACGAGATTGAAGATCTACGGGCGTGCACACGTGATCGAAGCGGACGAGGACCCTGAACTGCTGCAACAACTCTTGCAGGTCCCCGGCGGCACCATGACAGCAAAAGCGCAGCGCTCCATCGTCGTCGAGGTCGAAGCGTTCGACTGGAACTGCAGTCGAAATATCACACCTCGCTTCGAAAAGGAGCGCATGGACGAATCCCTCGCTCTGGCACGCCAACCCCTGCAAGCCGAGGTCGATCGGCTTACTGCCGAGGTCGAAGAATTGCGCGCGCGGTTGTCGAAAAACGAATGAGACTGGGCGGTTTCAGGGCCCCCTGAGTCGGGTAGCCACCAAACACGGCCCGTCGCGCGGAGACGACGGGTCCCGTTGTGCCCGAGGAGGTCCGCACGATCGATCCAGACGGTGGAGTTCTGGTTAACGAACTGCACCGCCACCATTCACGACTGGTTCCACACAGACAGATTGGCCGTCCCCATGAAACTGTCCCGAACTCTCACCATGTCCGTACTCGTCGTCGCCGCTGTCGGCGCCGGAGCCGGCACCGCGGTCGCAGCGCCCCCGAATGCGGGCTTCGATCCGTCCCAACCCCTACTGACACCGACCGCCGAGTCGAACAGCCAGGCGGCGTTGATGCTCTTCCCCGGTAACGATCCGAAGCAAGCCGCGTTCGACACGATGGCCAACGAGGTCAATATCGGCTGGAACAACGGCGGCGTGCAGTCGACGCTCATCGGAGCCAACCTCGGCGTCGGAATCGGCTGCCTGTCGATCTTCCCGAACTTCATCGCCGGCTGCATCGTCGGTGGAGTCATCGGCACGGTTGCCGGAGTCGGCGCGGGAATCACCAACGGAAACCCGAACGCTGCGCCGGCCGTCGAGAAGTTCTTCGCGACTCCTTGAGAGACGCTCAGCTGTGCGTGTGCCCTGGGGTGGGTGTCTCGTCGTGAAAATGTGTGGCGCCGATCGAATGCAACAGCTGGTGAACGGTGTCGTCTGCCAGTTGGTATCGCATCGATCGGCCGTCGCGCGTCGCGCTCACCCACCCCTGGCTACGCAGTAGCCGCAGCGCATGTGAGACGGCTGTGCCGCTCATCCCCAGCGCCACGGACAGATCCGTGACGCAGATACCCGGTGCGTGGTGAAGGCCGAGCAACAGACGCAGACGGTTGGCGTCGGAGAGAAGCTCGAAGCGACCGGACCAACTGGTGACATCGAGACCCTCGAGTGCAGCCCTGGCGCGACGAACATCCTCGACGCTCAGCGCGCCACTGGTGTCTGCTGCGCCTGCATTCGTCAACCGACTGCCTCCGTAGAACTTCCGATCCCCCGCCGCAAGTGTACCCAGAAGCGAACCTCGTCAGGCAGACTCCACCACGGCTGCCATGCCCTGGCCACCGCCGATACACATGGTCAACAGCGCTTTTCCGCCGCCGCGACGGCCGAGTTCGTGAAGCGCGGTTGTTGCCATACGCGCACCCGTCGCTCCCACGGGGTGCCCGAGCGAGATGCCGGAACCGTTGACGTTCAGTCGATCGAGGTCCTCGAAGCCCCATTCCTTCACGACGCCGAGAACCTGGCACGCAAACGCCTCGTTCAGCTCGACCAGATCGAAGTCGGCAAAGCCTGCCCCTGTGCGAGCAAACAGTTTCGAGACGGCGGCAACCGGTCCGAGGCCCATCAGCGCCGGTTCACAACCGGCCGCGGCCCAACTGTCGAGGAACCCGATGGGTTCCAGCCCCAGCTCGTCCAGGCGATCCTCGGCGACCACCAACATCGCTGCCGCAGCGTCATTCTGTTGGCTGGCGTTACCGGCGGTCACGACGCCTCCCTCGGACACCGCACGCAGCCGTGCCAGGGTTTCGAGTGAGGTATCCGGACGGATCCCCTCGTCAGCACGAAACTGTGTGACGTTCCCTTTTCGATCCGTCAGTTCGACGGCGACGATTTCGGCATCGAATCGGCCGGATTCTCTTGCCAGTGTAGCTTTTCGGTGACTCTCGACGGCGAAGGCGTCCGACTCTTCCCGCGTGATCCCGCAGCGTGTCGCGACGTTCTCGGCCGTTTCGATCATTCCGCTGATTCGGCCGAAACGCCACTCGGGTTGCGAGCGCTCTCGACCACGATCGAGGCGGTCGAACAGTTGCAGCCCACCGGATTTGGTGCCCCACCGCGCTCCGGTGGTGTAGTGCTCGATCCCGCTCATCGATTCGACGCCGCCCGCGAGAACCACGTCGGCAGCACCCGTCTGGACCATCATGGCCGCGGTAACGATGGCCTGCAGACCCGTTCCGCATCGGCGATCCGTCTGGAAGCCGGCTACCGAAATCGGCAACCCGGCCTCGAGCGCCGCCCACCTTCCGATGCACGGTGCCTCCGAATTGGCATACGACTGCCCCATCGCGACGTCGTCGATGCGGGACGGATCGATTCCGCTACGACGCACGGTCTCCTTGACGACAGTGGCAGCCAAACTTTCCGCAGGCACGTCACGAAGTGCCCCTCCGAAACGGCCCACCGCGGTTCTGACCGGCGCGACCAATGCTGCTCGTTTCACAACTGACCTCGAATCTCGTTCTGGAAGAATGGAAAAGGATTCAGGAGACCAACAGGCGCACGGTATCCGCCACCAGCGCAGGTTTACCTGCTCCTTCGATTTCGATCGTGTACCGCACGACAATCGTCGCGCCCTTCGCGGTGCGCTCGAAGGAAAGAATCTCCGCACCTGCCCGCACCGAAGAAGCGACCTTGACCGGTTCGGGGAATCGCACCTTGTTGCTGCCGTAGTTCACGGTCATGGAGATTCCGTCGACACGCATCACCTGAGCGCCGAGCACCGGCAACAACGAAAGAGTCAGATAGCCGTGGGCGATGGTGCCGCCGTACGGACCCTGCGCTGCGCGCTCGGGATCCACGTGAATCCACTGGTGATCCTCGGTGGCGTCGGCGAACTTGTCGATCCGATCCTGTGTGACCGGAAACCACGCGCTGTAGCCCAAGTGCTCACCGACAGCCGTCTCAACTTCGTCGATTCCGTTGAAAATTCGCATAGTTCTCTCCTGAAAGGTGTTGAACAGCAAAGAAAAGTGCAGCGCTAATGTGCGCCGCGGCGCAGCGTGACCCGATACGTGTACTGCTCCGGCAAGAAATAGCTCACCGACAACTCGTTGGCAACGCCCTGCGCGTTGGAGTACAAACGGTCCACCCGCAACATGGCGTGGCCGATCTCGCAATCGACGTCCCTGGCAACGTCTGCCGTTGCCGGGGACACCGTGATCGATTGTGCTGCTTCGACAATCGGACTGTCGATCAGCGGTTCCAGCAGGCCGATCACCGTATTGGCGCTCACCGCACCGGCCGCCATGGCGGGCAGGTCGATGATCTGCCGCGCGATCGCCTCCGGCAGATGCGCCGTCGTCTGCACGAACGGAACTCCCTCGTGTATCCGTCGGAAGACCACGGTGTACACGACGTCGGTGTCGAGCCGAAGCCGACTGGCCGCCTCGATGTCCACGCGCCGTTGCAGCGGTGACACCACTTCCATCGTCGTGTCCCGCGAAAGGTTCATGAGATCTTCGATGGATCCGAGATGACGGAGATAGCGGCCGCTGTTCTCGGTCACGAAAGTCCCGCGCCCGGGTACTCGGTACACGATGCCCTCGGCAACAAGATCGTGAAAGGCTCGGCGGACCGTCTGCCGACTCACGCCGTGATGCTGCGCCAGTTCGGATTCGGTGGGCAGTTGAATGCCGTCGCGGTAGGTACCGGCAGAGATCTGCTGACGAAGCTCACGAGAGAGGCGTTGGTACGCCGGCTCCGTCTCTCTTTCCTTACCGCTCATAGCGACATGATCCTACTTGCTCACCGGTCCGTCACAGACCGCCGCGGGCAACCAGTTGCGAAACGATCACGTTGCGCTGAATTTCGTTGGTTCCCTCCCCGACGATCATCAGTGGCGCATCACGGAAATACCGCTCGACGTCGTACTCCGTCGAGTAGCCGTAACCGCCGTGAATGCGGACGGCGGACAACGCGATTTCCATCGCCACCTCGGAGGCGTACAGCTTGGCCATGCCTGCCTCCATGTCGCACCGCTCGCCGCTGTCGTACATCTGTGCCGCGTGCCACGTCAGCTGCCGTGCGGCCGTCAGCTTAGTTGCCATGTCGGCGAGGTAATTGCCGATCGACTGGTGCTTCCAGATCGGCTGGCCGAAGCTCTCGCGCTGCTGCGCGTACGCAAGTGAATCCTCGAGTGCGGCCGTGGCGACGCCCAGTGCACGGCAAGCCACCTGGATACGGCCGGTCTCGAGCCCCTTCATCATCTGCCCGAAACCCTTTCCGGGAGTACCGCCCAGAATGGCCGACTCGGAGATGCGGTAATTGTCGAAGGACAGTTCACAACTCTCGACGCCCTTGTATCCGAGCTTCGGGAGGTCGCGGGACACGGTCAGCCCTTCGCCGTGCTCGACGAGAACGATCGAGATGCCCGCATGACGAGGGCTTGCGCTGGGATCGGTCTTGCACAGCAAGGCGATCACGCCGGACCGGCGGGCATTGGTGATCCATGTCTTGGCGCCGTTGACGACCAGATCTGTGCCGTCGCTCTTGGCATTGGTCGTCATGGCCTGCAGATCGGAACCACCGCCGGGCTCGGTGAGGGCCATCGTTGCCCGGATCTCGCCGGTTGCCATTCGCGGCAGGTACTTCACCTTCTGCTCTTCGGTACCGAACAGCGAGATGAGCTTGGCGACCACTGTGTGTCCACCCATCGCTCCTGCCAGGGACATCCATCCGCGCGACAGTTCCTGCGTCACCTGCGCATAACAGGGCATGGACACCGGTGATCCGCCGTACTCCTCGGGAATCGCGAGGCCGTAGATCCCGATCTGCTTCATCTGATCGATCCACTTCTCGGGATACTCGTTCGCGTGCTCCACCTCCTGGACCGTGGGCTTGACCTCTCGGTCGACGAACCGGCGCACGGTTTCGATCAGGAATGTCTCTTCGTCGTTGAGCTTGAGCATGAATCCGCCTCGACTTGAAATAAGTTTGTACGGCCATATTTCGATATTGTTCGCGCAATGTCAATACCGCGCCTTGACATCGATACGCAGCAACTGCCAGCATCGAGGCAGTTCGCTGCACATCAACGCCGTTCACGGCAGCACATCTATTTCGCAACTGGCCGTACATTTGATCACCAGATCGAGGTAATCGACACACTATGGACGAGAACCACTACCGCGCGACCAGACGCCGCGCGTCCCTGGTCGCTCCGGGTTCAGACGAGCGCAAGGCCCGCAAGGCACTCTCTTCGAACGCAGACGAGGTGATTCTCGACCTCGAAGATGCCGTCACTTCGGCGAACAAGGACCTTGCGCGAACCCTCGTGAGCTCCTTGGTGCACGAGTTCGGTAAGGCGCGCACCATCTCGGTCCGAATCAACGGCCTCACCACACCATGGGCCCGCGACGACCTGATCGCCTGCGGCACCCTCGGAGAATCGCTGACGAGCGTGATCGTCCCGAAGGTCGAGTCCGCCGACGAACTCCTCGAGGCCGAGCACATCCTCTTCGCTGCCGGTGGGCACCACACCACCCTGCAAGCCCTGATCGAAACTCCGCTCGGCGTCCAGAATGCCGACTCCATCGCCCGCGCGACTCCTCGTCTGCAGGCCGCGATCATCGGATACGCAGATCTCGGTGCAGCGCTGGGTCGCTCACGCTCGGCACTGCCCGAACACTGGCTTGCCGTCCAGGACAGAATCCTGATCGCCTGCCGCGCAGCCGGCGTCGCCGCCATCGACGGACCCTTTCTCGGCATCACCGACGACGACGCCTTCCGCCGCGCCGCGCACTGGACCAGCGCTCTCGGGTTCGACGGTAAATGGGTCATCCACCCGGCGCAGATCGACTCGGCCACTACCGCATTCACTCCTTCGGACGACGCCGTCGATGACGCCAGACGGGTGTTGACCGCACTCGAAGAAGCCGAAACCCTGGGTTCCGGCGCCGCCCAGCTCGACGGCCAAATGCTCGACGAAGCAGTGGCCGTGGCAGCGCGTCGTACGCTTGCCCGGGCCGAAGGAGTCACCGTATGAGCGAGCACTACGTAGGAGGACCGTACTTCGACGAACTCACCCACGGTCAGATCTTCGACGAAGCACCAGCGGTGACGTTGACCAGTGGACTCGCCGCCTCCCATCAGGCGATCCTCGGTGACCGCATGCGCTTGCCTCTCGACGCACACCTGTCGTCGAGCGTCACAGGTTCCGCTGCACCAGTGGCGAATCCAGGACTGGTCACCGACGTCGCCATCGGCCAGTCAACCGTGGTCACACACCACGTCAAGGCAAACCTCTTCTACCGTGGACTGCGATTCCACCGTTTCCCGGTACTCGGTGACACCCTGTACACGCGCACCGAGGTTGTCGGTCTACGCGAGAACTCGGCCAAGCCGGGACGCGGCGCCACCGGACTTGCCGCGCTACGGATGACGTCCGCTGATCAGAATGGCAACACGGTCCTCGACTTCTACCGCTGCGCCATGCTCCCACTGAGCCCCGACCCGATCGAGACGAGAACTCGCCACGCCGACGACCTCTCCGTGATCGGTCCGTCCGAACCGGCGCCGTACGTATCACCTGACGGTTGGGACCTCGACACATATCGAGATCGGGTACCCGGCAGGCACTTCGAGTCGGATTTGGTGGGCTCGGTATTCCGTAGCAGCGGCGACGTCGTCACCAGTGCACCCGAACTTGCCCGGCTGAGCTTGAACATCGCAGCGACGCACCACGACGATCGCGTCGGCACCCACGGTCGCCTCGTCTACGGCGGCCACACCATCGGAATTGCACTTGCCCAGGCAACTCGCGCTCTGCCCAATGTGGTGACGGTTCTCGGATGGCACTCGTGCGATCACACCGGGCCCGTTCACGAGGGCGACACCCTCACGAGCGAACTGCACGTCGAAAGTTCGTCGCCCCTCGAACACGGAACCGCAGTGCAACTGCGTTCGCTCGTGTTCTCCCACAATGCTTCTGCAACACAGACTCCGGTTCTCGACTGGCGTTTCACCGTGTTGATGGCATGATCGCACACTCTTCTACCACGGAGGATCACAGATGACTCAGACCCAAGGCCCGCTGTCCGGGCTTCGCATCGTCGAGGTCTCGAGCTTTGTCGCCGCACCCCTGTGCGGACTGACTCTCTCCCAGCTCGGCGCCGAGGTGATCCGGATCGACCCGATCGGAGGTGCCTCCGATTACAAACGCTGGCCCGTCACCGACACGGGTGAAAGCATCTACTGGACCGGACTCAACAAAGGCAAACGGTCACTGTCAGTGGACATGCGCGCCGAGCGCGGTCAAGAACTGATTCGCCAACTGGTCACGGCTCCGGGACCTGGCGGCGGAATCCTGGTCACCAATGCCGGCGGTCGCACCTGGATGAGCCACGACTCCCTGGCCCAGTTGCGTAGCGACGTCATCACCCTCGAGGTTCTCGGACGCCGCGACGGCAGCCCCGGGGTCGACTACACGGTCAACGCCGCGTTGGGATTTCCACAGATCACCGGCCCCGCCGACTACGCCGGAGTTGTCAACCACGCACTGCCCGCCTGGGACGTCGCCTGCGGGCTCTATGCCGCCCTGTCGATCACTGCCGCAGTGCGCCAACGTGACTCGACCGGACACGGCACGCAGATCACGCTGCCACTCGAAGACGTCGCATTGGCCACCGCAGGAACACTCGGCTACCTCACCGAAGTACAAGTGAACGGTCGCAGTCGCGAGTCCGGCGGAAACGCCGTCTACGGCACGTACGGAATCGATTTCGTCTCCAGCGACAACGAACGGTTCATGATCGTTGCACTCACTACTCGGCATTTCCGTGACCTTGCGTCGGTCACCGGCACCACGGCGGCTGTCGACGCCGTCGAAGGTGCCCTCGGAGCCGACTTCTCCACCGAAGCGGATCGCTACCGTCATCGAGAGGTACTCACTGCTCTGTTCTCACATTGGTTCCGGGAACACAGCGGCGCCGAGATCGCTGCAGCGCTGGACACATCGTCGGTTCTGTTCGAGAGGTACCGCAGTTTCGATGAAGTGGTGAATTCCGGTGAACTGGAGAACAACCCGATGTTCTCCGCACTCGATCAGCCTCGAATCGGAAGTTATCTGGCTGCCGCGAACCCAGCCTCGTTCGACGGCGCACACCTGAGCACCGGACCGGCCTCCGAGGTCGGCGGCGATTCGATTGCGGTGCTCGCGGATGTCCTCGGAACCACTGCTGATCACGCTTCGGCACTGATCGCGGACGGCATCGTCGGCGTTCCGGCGAACTGATCTACCTGGAACATGTTTTCGGCCTCGGAACAAATGTTCCGAGGCCGAAAACATGTCGAGAGTGCGTCAGAGACCAAGATCCTTCGCGATGATGGTCTTCATGACTTCACTTGTGCCACCGTAGATTCGTGTGACACGCGTGTCTGCGTAAAGACGCGCGATGGGATACTCGGTGATGTAGCCGTACCCGCCGTGCAATTGGAGGCACTTGTCGATAACTCGGCCTGCTGCCTCGGTGCAGAACAGTTTCGCCTTCGCGGCGTCGGGAATCGTCAGAGTGCCGCGGTCATGACATTCGAGTGCGTTGTCGGACACCAGCTGGATGGCATCAACCTCGGTAGCACATTCGGCCAGAACGAATTTGGTGTTCTGGAATGCCGCGACGGGCTTACCGAACACCTTGCGGTCTTTGACGTAGTCGATGGCAAAGCGAAGCGCTGCACTGGCAGTGGCGGCCGCTCCGAAAGCGATGGTCAACCGCTCCTGAGCCAGGTTGTGGGTCAGATAGCTGAATCCGTCGCCCTCTTCTCCGAGCCGGTCCTCGACGGGCACCTGTACGTCGACAAACGAAAGCTCCGCAGTGTCGGAGGTCTTGAGACCGATCTTGTTGATCTTGCGCCCCACCGAGTATCCGGGCGACGACGTGTCGACCACCAGGATCGACAACCCGGTGCGTCGGTTCTCCGCTGTGCTCGGCGCGGTGCGGCACACTACCAGGACGCGATCGGCAAGTACCCCGCCGGTGATGAACGTCTTGGAACCATTGACCACGTAGTGCGTACCGTCCTCCGACAGCTTGGCCGTCGTCGCGATGTTCGCCAGATCCGACCCTGTTCCCGGTTCGGTCATCGCAATCGCGAACATCAGATCGCCGGAGGCGAAGCCCGGCAACCAGCGGCTCTTCTGCTCGTCGTTCGCGTACTCGAGCAGGTAGGGCAGGATCAGGTTCGTATGCACCGACTGCGAGCCGAAAGACGCCCCGGCGGCAGCAACCTCCTCGGCGACGACGACGTTGAACTTGAGCGACTTCTCGCCGCCTCCGCCGTATTCCTCCGGCACCTGAATTCCGAGTACGCCAAGCTCTCCGAGTCGTCGGTAGAAGTCACGGGGCGGGTGACCGTCCTCTTCCCACTTCTCGTGGACCGGGGTTACTTCCTTCGCGATGAAATCGCGGACGGTAGCCCGGAATGCCTCGTGATCCTCGTTGAACACGGTGCGCTGCATGTATGAACTCCAGTCGGTCAAGGGAACAGGGTGATCCTGATCTCACCTTGCCTCAACGTTCCGTATTCGATCCAACACTCATCGGCTATGCGTCCGATAGGGCGTACCAATATGGCCTGACCTGCGATACATAGGCAACCGCTATCGTTCCGATCATCGACGCGACATTGCTCAAAGTGATCCAGAACACGTTGAATGGGTCAGCCGGCAAACACAACACCACCGATCGCTTCGAGGCCGCGCTTCGAGCACGATCGCATCCGCCCACCAGTCTCGAAGGGACGCCACGTGACCCCCATCGCGCCACAGCGTAACGACGTCCAGCCCGAAGCAACAGCAACGCCAGATTCGTCAGCAGTCCCCGTCTTCGGTACCCGCAAGCGTGCGTGGACGATGACCGGGCTCGTCGTCTTCCTCTACATCGTCAACTACGCGGACAAAGCAGTCCTCGGAATCATCGCTCAGCCCCTCGCTCGCGAGCTCGGACTGAAGTCTTCGCAAATCGGCATGGTCGGCTCGCTGTTCTTCCTGATGTTCTGCATCGGCGGATTTCTCGCCGGACCGCTCAACAAGTACCTGACCCTACGTTGGGCTCTGTTGATCCTGGCCGCAATCTGGTCCGTGGTCATGCTCCCCCTCGTTCTCGGTGCCAGCCTCGCGATGTTGATCGTCTCGCGCATGCTCCTCGGATTTGCCGAAGGCCCCAGCTCGGCGCTGATGCACACCGCCGCGTACTCGTGGCACCCGCCGGCCAAGCGCGGCCTTCCCGGTGCAATGCTCGCCGGATCCGCCTCCGTCGCGAAGATCGCCCTCGCGCCCGTACTGACCTTCATCGCCGTTCACTACGGCTGGCGCGCAGCGGTTCTCTCGCTCTCTGTCCTCGGACTCGTGTGGATGGGTTGCTGGCTGGCCGGTTGGTCCGAAGGCCCGTACACGAGCAAGGCCGTCAAGGCGACCAAGACTGCAGATACAGAAGCAACCGAGGCGACCGGGACGGCAACGAAGGCAGTCACCGAGCCCAACGTTCCGTGGCGCAAGATCCTGCTCTCCCGCACCTTCGTCAGCTGCTGCTTCCTCATCGCCACCATCTACGCACTGACCACCGTCGTTCTCACCTGGTTGCCGTCGTACTTCGAGGTCGGCCTCGGATACAGTGCGATGCAAGCCGGTTCGATGTTCGCACTGCCCTCGATCGTCGGCCTCGTCCTCATGATCACCTCCGGTTCCGTCACGGACAAGTTGATCGGCCGCGGCTTCACCTCTCGCACGGTTCGCGTCATCGTTCCCTGCGTCGGCGTTCTGATCTGCGGATCGATTCTCCTGTTCCTGCCACAGATCTCCACTCCCATCGTCGCTGTCGCCATGGTCTCGATCGGCTACGGATTCTCGGCAATCACCTTCCCGCTCATCAACGCTGCGATCTCCGAACTGTGCCCGCCGCAGCAGACTGCAGGCACCATGGGATTCTTCCTCGCCATCATGTCGATCGGCGGCCTGATTGCTCCCTACGCAACGGGAGTCATCGTGGACAACGCAGCAACCCCGGCCGACGGTTACGCCCAGTCCTTCCAGGCAATCGGCATCATCGGAGTCGTCGCCGCGGTTCTGGTCCTCGTCTTCGCCAATCCCGAGCGCGATCGCAAGCTCATCCGCGGCTGAATGCTCCACGTATAGCCATTCGCTAACAAAGCCATTCACCGAAAGACATTGCCGGGTCGACCCGCTCGTGATCGACTCGAGGCACGCCCCGACCGCACAATCGCAACACCGGGCACGAACAGCAGGAGAGATACATGCGAGATGCCGTCATCGTCGACGCAGTACGTACACCGATCGGCCGTCGAGGACGCGCCCTCTCGGAGATCCATCCGGCCGAACTGTCCGCACATGTACTGCGTGCACTCGCTGAACGGACCGGACTCGACGCGGCCACGGTCGACGACGTGATCTGGGGATGCGTCAGTCAGGTCGGCGAACAGGCCGGAAGCATCGCCCGCACAGCGGCACTCGCCGCCGGCTGGCCCGACAGCGTTCCCGGCGTCACACTGACCCGGGCCTGCGGATCGAGCCAGCAGGCAGTTTCCTTTGCTGCCGCCACCGTCATCTCCGGTCAGAACGACGTGGTCGTAGCCGGAGGCGTCGAATCGATGTCGCGAGTTCCGATGGGAACCGCCAGCAAGAACGGTGAGCATTTCCCGCCTTCGGTACTCGAACGCTACGGTGTGGACAGTTTCAGCCAGGGGACCGGCGCCGAGATGATGGCCCGGAAATGGGCACTCACACGAACGGCTCTGGACGAATATTCCCTCCGCTCACACGAGCTCGCGGCCAGCGCCACCGATGCTGGAGCATTCACCGGGCAGATCACTCCGATCGCCGGGTTGTCCCAGGACGAAGGCATTCGGCGAGGTGGAAGTCTGGAGTCGCTCGCGAAGTTGCCCCCGGCCTTCGACGCCGACGGTGTCATCCACGCCGGCAACTCTTCGCAGATCTCCGACGGGGCGGGCGCCACACTCGTCACGACCAGCGAGTACGCCCGGGCACGCGGTTGGAAGCCGCTCGTTCGTATTCACACCGCAGTGGTCGCAGCCGACGACCCGGTCATCATGCTCACCGGTCCGATTGCCGCCACCGCAAAGGCACTGGACCGCTCCGGATTGTCCATCGACGACATCGGTGCCTTCGAGATCAACGAGGCCTTCGCCCCCGTCCCGCTTGCCTGGCAGGCTGAAACCGGCGCAGCCATCGATCGTGTGAATCCGCTCGGCGGCGCTATCGCGGTCGGCCACCCACTCGGCGGATCAGGTGCGATCTTGATGACTCGCCTGGCACATCACATGCGCGACAACGGAATTCGATACGGTCTCCAGTCGATGTGTGAGGCCGGCGGCATGGCCAATGCGACCATTCTCGAATTGATCTGACCCGACAACGCTTTCGGGCCGACACGTCATCCAGCAGGAAAGAAGAATTGATCCATGAAACTCGAGGGACTTTCCACCGCGATCACCGGCGGCGCTTCAGGTCTCGGCCTGGCAACCGCTCGACGGCTGCTCGACGCCGGAGCGCAGGTCACGTTGATCGATCTGCCTTCGTCCGACGGTAAGCAGGTGGCGGCCGATCTCGGAGCTGCCGCGCAATTCGCCCCGGCCGACGTCACCGACAGCGAACAATTCGCCGAAGCACTCGACGCGGCGCACGAGCGCGGCGGCCTTCGCGGCGTCGTCCACTGCGCGGGTGCCGGGCGTCGCATGCGCATTCTCGACAAGGACGGAAAAGCCGGATCGGTCGAAGATTTCGAGTTCGTCGTCAAACTGAATCTTGTCGGTTCGTTCAACGCACTCCGTCTCGGCGCCGAGCGGATGGCAGAACTCGATGCCGTGGACGGTGAGCGAGGAGCCATCATCATGACGGCGTCGGTCGCAGCATTCGAAGGTCAGATCGGTCAGATCAACTACACGGCGTCCAAAGCCGGCATCGTCGGTATGACGGTCACCGCTGCCCGCGATCTCGCCAGCCGCGGAATCCGCGTCAACACCATTGCTCCCGGCATCATGGACACTCCCCTGCTGGCGCGCCTGCGCGAAGACGTGCGCACGGCCCTCGAAGCCTCGGTTCCCAACCCCTCACGGCTGGGTCGCCCGGACGAGTTCGGCCAGCTGGCCGTCTCGATGCTCGAGAACGGCTATCTCAACGGCGAAACCATCAGACTCGACGGCGCTATCCGAATGGCTCCCCGGTGACGGGCATCAGCGTGATCGCCAATCCACAACTGCGCCACAACATGCACTACCCGGACACCACCATGGCCTACTGGGCACCCAGCATGGCGGCGCTCTACGGTGATCGCCTCGCCGTCGTGGACGGCGAGCGCACATGCACGTTCCGCGAACTCGGTCAGCGCAGTGCACAATTCGCCGGCGCACTGCGGCAGGCCGGGGTCGGCGTCGGCGACGTCGTGTTGCTACATCTCGGGAACTGCGTCGAGTTCCTCCAGGCCTACTACGGCTGCCTGCAGGCCGGGACGACCGTTACATTGGTCAATCCGCTGCAGCCAGAACTTGGACTGCGCAAGCAGATCGAGGAGACGTCCGCCGTTGCTGCGGTCACTCAGAGTTCGCAGCTGCACACACTGCTCGCGGCCTCTTCCGGAACCTCCGTACGTACGATCGTGATGGTCCAGGACACCGAGGGTGCGCTCGACACACCGGAGTCGGTCGTCGCGTTCGACGCCTTCATCGCCGATCTACCCACCGAATTCACCCCTGCCTCCGTCCGAAGCGACGACATCGCACACATCGCGTTCACCGGCGGAACCACCGGAGTATCCAAAGGTGTTCGTGTTCTTCACCGCAACGTCGTCGGCAACATCACGCAGATGTGTGGGTGGAGAACCGGGCACGAGTTGGAGGCAGGTCCTGACGGTCTCGTCACGCCTCGACGCATCGACGGCCTCGACGTGCTCGGTCCGACGCCGGGAACAGGGGCGACCATCGTGGTCTCACCTCTCTTCCACGCACATTCGTTGCTCAACACGTCGTTCCTGTTGATTTCCGGTCTCACCCAGGTATTTGCCGGTCGGTTCGAACCCGGCCGGATGCTCGAGCTGATCGAAAAGCACGAGGCCACCTATCTCACCGGGTCTCCTGCCATGTGGCATGCACTGTCGGTTCATCCCGACGCTACGGTGCGCAACACCGACAGCGTGTGCGTCGTATCTTCGGGCGCTGCCCCGATCGACAGCGTCACGCTCGCCGCACTCCGCCGGGCATTTCCCAAAGCGCTCGTCGTCGAGGGGTACGGGCTGACCGAGGCCACCTGTGTGGTCACGGCAGCTCCGCTGATCAACGGCTCGGAGTACCGGCAGAGCAGCGTCGGCCTCCCGATCTTCGACACCGAAATCCAGATTCGCGATCAGCTGGACCGGAAGACCGTTCTGGGCGAGAACGAACGCGGCGAACTGTGGGTGCGTGGGCCTCAGGTCACCGACGGCTATCTCGGACACCCGGAAACCACCGCAGAACAGTTCGTCGACGGCTGGTTGGACACGGGTGACATCGCGTACCTGGACTCGGACGGATACCTCTTCATCTGTGACCGGGCGAAGGACATGCTCATCTACAAGGGGTACAACGTCTATCCGCGTGAACTCGAAGAGATTCTGGTTTCGCACCCGGCGATCTCGACTGCCGCGGTTGTCGGCCGCGAAGTGGGGAGCAACGGCCAGGAGCCCGTAGCCTTCGTGGTGATGATTCCGGGCGCCGAGTTCGACGCCGAGCAGATCAAGGCGTTTGTCGCCGAGCAGGTGCTGCCGTACAAGAAGATTCGCGAGGTCGTCGAGGTAGAACTCCTTCCGACATCGGCTGCCGGTAAGGTCCTCAAGACCGACCTCCGCTCGAGACTTCTCGAATCCGTCGATCAGAAAGGCGGTTCCAGGTGACGACCTTCGCAGACCTGACGTCGCAACTGCGTGTCCCGGTTCTCGCTTCACCGATGTTCATCATCTCGACTCCTGACCTCGTCATCGCGCAGTGCACCTCTGGGATCATCGGGTCCTTCCCGGCACTGAATGCTCGTCCGCAGTCGGCACTTCGGGATTGGCTCAAACTGATCACCGTCGCTCGTGAGGACCATGATCGTGAGCACCCGGATAATCCGTCGGCGCCATTTGCCGTCAACCTCATCGTCCACCGGTCCAACAACCGCTTGGAAGAGGATCTGGCGACCATCGCCGAGTTCGAGGTTCCGATCGTCATCACGTCCCTCGGCGCTCGCACCGACATCAACGACGCCGTCCACGCATACGGTGGAATCGTTCTTCACGACGTCATCGACAATCGCTTTGCACGCAAGGCGATCGAGAAGGGCGCCGACGGACTGATCGCGGTAGCTGCCGGGGCAGGTGGTCATGCCGGTAGGCAGTCGCCGTTTGCCCTGATTCGGGAGATTCGTGAGTGGTTCGCCGGTCCACTGCTGTTGTCAGGTGCCATCGCTCATGGTGATTCGATTCTCGCTGCGCTCGCGGCCGGAGCCGATTTGGCATACGTCGGATCAGCTTTCATCGCAACCGAAGAGGCTAACGCGGATCCTGCGTACAAGGAGATGATCGTGGGTTCAGGGGCCTCCGACATCGTCTATTCCAACCTGTTCACCGGAGTACACGGAAACTACCTGCGGGGCAGCATCGTTGCCGCCGGCTTGGACCCCGACAACCTAGCCGAATCCGATCCTTCCGCAATGAGTTTCGCGACCACCGACACCGATACCAAGGCGTGGCGTGACATCTGGGGCGCCGGACAGGGCATCGGAGCGATCGACGCCGTACTTCCGACGCATGCAGTAGTAGAGCGTCTCGCCGCCGAGTACGCTGCCGCTCGAGAACGCATCTGCCGACTCTAGTGCTGTGACCGGTGTTCGTCGGACAGGTACTCGTCGGACAGGTACTCGTGGATCAGGTTCACGAATACCTGTCCCACCGGCGACAACGTCGAGGGGTCGAAGGCGAGACCGTACGCACGCAGGAATCTCGGCTCGCAGGCCCGTTCCACGACCTGACCAGGCATCGATTTCGCCACCGAGCGCTCGACCAACGAACCGCCGAGGCCGGCGATGACCATCGGGAGCCGTGACTCCCGTTGCTCGGTCACCACCGCGAGTTCCGTTCTGGTACCGGCCTTTCGGATCGAATCTTCGATCGCGTCGCCCATCGCTGCCCCGCGAGGAACGAATACCATGGGAATGTCCGGCATTTCCGAAAGGCGTACCGGCCCCTCGGGTAGTTCGGTTCCCGCCGGGTAGACCAGGCGGTACTCCTGCTCCCCCAATTCGACGATCTCGAGCCCTTCGCCCGCTTCGAGAGGCAGATGAGCCACCGCGAATTCACAGTGGCCGTCCCTGATGAGACTTTCCAGATTGTCCTCACGCTCGAGTTCCGAAAATCTGACTCGTGCTTGCGGATACCGTCGACAGAACTCCGCAATCAGATCGACGATCGTCCCCGAGGTCAGTGCAGGGAAAGCCATGATGTCGAGGCGACCGACGATGGCGCCATCGGATGCCGTCAACTGTTCAGCCGCCGCAGCTACGTCTCGCAAAACCTGTCGACTCGGGCCGACCAGGCTGCGACCGGCCGCACTGAGGACCATGCCGCGCCCGATGCGATGGAAAAGCCGCACTCCCAGTTCACGTTCGAGCCCGCGCAACGCTTGTGACACGGTCGGCTGAGCAACGCCCAAAGCAGCTGCGGCGCCGTTGATCCCCTTGTTTTCGACGACCGCGAGGAAGTACTCCATCTGCCGGAACTCCACAGTTCACTCCTCTTCCTTGGACGGAACGGCGGAGGTGGCCATTTCCGCAGCCGTCGCGATGAATGCAGCGGCTGCCGGGGATTGCTCGCCCGAGCGATAGACGATGCCGACGTCGCGTGTCAGCGGCGGGTCGAAGGAGAAGGCGCAGACGTCTGTCATCTGCTGTTGCGCAACCCTTCTCGGCACGACAGTGGCGCCAATTCCGCGGCGAACCAGTTCCCACGTCGTCACTGGGTGAACACAGTCCACGACTACATTCTCGGCGCCTTCGCTGAGTAGACCCCGGAACTGATTCGATTGATCACCGAGATCGACCACCAGCGGCAAACTGTGCAAGAGCGTTCGCGGAACCGGATCCGCCAACGGCGTTGCAAGCCGCCCGGACAACGACGCATGGGTGGCGAGTACCAACTCCTGAGCGGCAATCGGAGCCGTGACCAAACCTTCGTACCCGATACTCAGATCGGTGACGCCGACCTCGGCCGACCCTCGCCGTAACGCATTGTCGACCCCGGCCGGGCCGTACGTGTCGAGGACGCGCACGACGATCTTCGGAAAGTTGGCCCGGAATCGACGAACCAACTCGACCATCGGATCGATGGAGAACGCCGAGTACGAGACGACGTCCACCCGGCCGAACTCGAGTTCGCGAACGGCGGTCACTTTCGCCTTCGCGCGCTCGACGTCGGCAAGGATTCTCCTGGCCGCGAGATCGAACGTGCGGCCCGCGTCGGTAAGAACCAACCGTCTGCCGGTCCGGTCGAACAGCGTGGCGCCGAGTCGACGCTCGAGCGTGCGAATTGCCTGTGACAGCGAGGGCTGCGAAATGTAGAGAGCCTGAGCGGCCTTCGTTATCCCACCGTGGTCGACGACAGCGACGAAGTAGGTAACGAAATGCAGATCCACTCATCCATCATACGACCAGCGATCTGACGCTCACTCCACTCGAGTTAGCCCTGGTACGGCCCACTCTCCGGTGAAGACCGGCTCCCGCTTTTCCACGAAGGCACGAACCGCGTCGGTAGCATCCGTCGCAAAATTGACCGCTTGCGCCCTCGCCTCGTTGTCCAAGGCTTCCCGCAACGAGAGTGACGTGTGATGTTCGAGCATGGCGGCAGACTGACTCAGTGCGGCTGGCGGACCGTCAGCGAGCCGCTGCGCAAGCTTCGACGTGTGTTCGTCCAGTTCACCCGGCTCGACCAGATAGGTCACCAGCCCGAGCTCGTAGGCTTCCTGTGCGTCGATCGTCTCGGCGAGCATCACCAGTCGCTTCGCTTGCTGGAGGCCGACCAGTCTCGGCAGGATCCACGAACCCCCGAAGTCGACAGACAACCCCCGTTTGGCGAAGATCTGGCTGAACTTCGCACCCTTGGCTGCTACGACGAAGTCGCAGAGCAACGCCATGTTCCATCCGGCTCCGACGGCAAACCCGTCGACCTTCGCCACCAGAGGCTTGGGAAACTCACCCAGTGCGATGGCCGTTGCGTTGATGACACGCATGCGATCGAGCGGGTGCGACGAGCCGCGTTTGTCCAGATCGGAGCCCGCACAGAAGGTCCCGTCCGCGCCGGTCAGGATCACAGAGCGAATCTGCGAATCCTCTTGAAGTTCGAGGACTGCTTCACGTAGAGCGATCCAGGCGTCGAGATCGAGAGCGTTGCGGCGGTGCGGCCGACACAGAACAATCGTCGCGACAGCACCGTCACGTTCGATGCTTACGGCCGCGCGCTCGATCGTCTCGGCACTCATGAGCCACTCCACACGGGAGAGCGCTTCTCGGCAAACGCCGTTGCACCTTCCTTGGCGTCACGTGAGGTGAAGACCGGATCGATGAATTCGCGTTGCGCGACAAAGGCATCCGGATCAGTGTACTTGGCGGACATTGCCAGTACCTGCTTGGTCGCGCGAACAGCCAGTGGACCGTTTGCCGCTACTCGGGCCGCAAGCTCGCGTGCGACGGTCAGTGCCTGTCCAGGTTCGGCGAGCCGATTGACCAAGCCGTGATGATGCGCCACGGTGGCACTGAGCGGATCCCCGGTGATCGCGATTTCCATGGCCAACTGGTACGGGAGGATCTTGGGCAGACGCAAAAGGCCACCGGCGGCCGCGGCAAGCCCACGCTTCACTTCGGGCAAGCCGAATTTCGCATCCGTGGACGCCACGATCAGATCGGCCGCCAACGCAAGTTCGCACCCGCCGGCGAGGGCCCACCCCTCGACGGCTGCGATCAGCGGCTTCGACGGCGGAGCCTCGGTCAGACCGGCAAAACCACGACCCGGCAGCGATGGCCGTTCCCCGCGCGCAAATCCCTTGAGATCCATACCGGCGCAGAAGGTTCCACCGGATCCGGTCAGAATACCGATGGTGAGGTCGGACCTGTTCTCGAACTCGTCGATGGCGGCAGCCAAGGCTTCGGCAAGTTCGAGATTGACCGCGTTCTTGGCCTCGGGACGATTGAGGGTGATGACGGCAACGCCGTCGGCGAAGTCGGTGAGCACGACGCTCATGTTCGGTTCCTACTTCCGTGATGAGATTCTTGAAAGGTCACTGCGCGCGAATGCTCCAGCGCACGGGTGTGCCGCCGGACGGTGTCACGATCTCCCGCTTGGCCAAAACAACGAGATGAGCATGGGTTTCGCGGACTGCCAAGCGAAGTAGTCGCGGCGACATCTGTTCGAACGGGCGAGACCAGGAGATCGTGCGTGAGAGTTCCCAGGCCGTGGATTCGGGCTCATCCTGAACCGCAGCCACGATCTCCGCCAATCGCTCCTCGTGGTGCCCCATCAATTGACGTGCACGATCGGCGATCCCACGGAATCGATATTCATGTGCCGGAAGCACTTCACACTCGCCCAGTGTTGTCGTCGCCTCGAGCGAGAGAAGATAACGATGAAGCGGGTTCTCGAGTTCACCGGGAATCGTGGAGATGTTCGGGCTGATCCTCGGCAGCATGTGATCGCCGCTGAACAACAAGCCTCTGTCCTCTTCCACGAAGCAGAGATGTCCGGGAGTGTGCCCCGGTGTCCACTGAGCCCGGAGATTCCACCCGGGAAGATCGAGTGAATCACCATCTCCCAGAACAATGTCGATGGTTTCGTGCTCAGCGAACCGCACCAGGTCGACCCGAGACGCGTCGAGCACTTCGGCCGGTGCGCCGAGTTCGGACAATTGCAGGTTCCAGCCACTGATGTCGTCGCGGGTCTGCTCGGGACCGTGGTATCCGAGGAGCGTCGCGTCGGCCACGTGCATCGCAAGCGTTGCGCCGCTGACCTGCCGAAGACGCGGCGCCAGACCGAAGTGATCGGGATGCAGGTGCGTGATTGCCGCATAGCGCACTTCGGAAACGTGGTATCCGATCGATGCTATGCCGTCGACGAGAGCCTGCCACGACTGTTCGTGATCCCAACCGACGTCGATGAGGGCAAGTCCGTCGTCGAGCGCGAGTGCGTAGACGAGCACGTAACGCAAAGGGTTGTCCGGCATGGGAACAGGGATCGACCACAGTCCGTCCCGCGCCTGTTCCACCGGTGGAAGGACTTTGTTCGCCCACGCCTCACGTTGTGCGACACCGACGTCTTCGGTCACGATCATGATGCTTCTCCGCTCGCGTTCAGCATGGTCCGCAGGCTCGACTTGAGCAGTTTCCCGCTCGCGTTGCGAGGCAAGGAGTCCACGAAATGGATCTGGCGAGGTTTCTTGTACGACGCCAACTTCGCTGTGCTGAACGCGATCAACTCGTCGACGCTCGGCACGTCGGCACCGTCGACCAGTTTGACCACCGCGGTGACGGATTCACCCCAGCGCTTGTCCGGAACCCCGACCACCGCGACCTCGGCAACCGAGGGGTGTTCGGCCAGAATGGATTCCACCTCGATCGGATAGACGTTCTCACCGCCGGTGATGATCATGTCCTTGAGGCGGTCGGTGACGAACAGATACCCCTCGTCGTCCAAATGGCCGGCGTCGCCTGTTCGGAGAAAGCCGTCCTGAGTGAACAGTTCCGCGGTCTCTCGGTCACGTCGCCAGTACCCGCGAGTGTTGTTTCTGCTGCGCGCAACGATCTCACCGGATTTGTTGGGCGGCAATACCTCACCAGTTGTGACGTCTCGAATGGAGATCTCGACGCCGATCATCGGTTTTCCCGCCGAGCGGAGCAACTCCGAACGCGGACCGCTCACATGATGGTCGAAGGCACGAAGGACGGATACCGAACCCGTTGTCTCGGTCATCCCGTATCGCTGGACGAATTTGCAGTTCAAGACAGTCATCGCATGAGCGAGGAGTGCCGGAGTGATCGGCGACGCCCCATAGGCGACCACCTCCAGGCTGGTCAGATCGAAACTGTCGAGAGTGGGCAGATCTACCAGCGTCTGAATGACGGCAGGCACCAGAAATGCGTGGGTGACGTGGTGAGTCGCGATGGCATCAGCGACCCGAGCCGGCGCCATGTCTCCGAGCAGCACCAATGGCACTCCGGCCGACAAGCACGTACTCATCCAGCCGGCGCCGGCGATGTGAAAGAGGGGAAGTGCGTCGAGTGCGACTGCATTCGAACCGAATTCGTAGACATCGAACCCCTCGGGCTCGTTGTACAGATTCCGGTGCGTGGCCACGACGCCCTTGGGCCGGCCGGTTGTCCCGGACGTGTACAGCTGCAGAACTGCTGCGTCCGGATCGTGCCCATGTCCGGGGTCGACGCCGTTCCCGGAGGCCACGAACTCCGCCCAGGTTCGCGAATCCGGCAGGCCCCCTGCAGCTCCCACGGTTATGACCTCGATCTCCGGCAACGCTGCGGACATCGCCGCCGCCCCCGCGGCGAACTCGTCATCGACGATCAAGACGTCGAGCTCCGCATCCTCGGCGATGTCGACGAGTTCGAGTGGGTTGAGCCGCCAGTTCAACGGGATGAACACAGCGCCTGCCTTCGCACACGCGATGAAGGTTTCCGCACCTTCGAGCCCCATCCGCAGTAGCGCACCGACGCGAGCACCGGCAGCGGTCACTTCTGCCAGCGCGCTCGCCAAGGTACTGGTCTCGCCATCCAGCTCAGCCCATGTCAAAGTTCGGTCGCCGCACGTGATCGCCGGATCGGACGGCCGTGTCGACGCCGAGTGGCGTATCCGGTTGGGTAGGTGAAGCTCGCTCACATCACGCTCCTGTGTTCCAGGTACTCACCGAGCACGAACCGCGGTCGGTGGTACTGGAACAGTCGATCATCGCTATGGCCTGCGCCACAAAGACGAGAAGGCGCACAGAGCCATAGCTGAGACCTATGTCTGCAGGTCGCAGCAAGTCACCGCCGCCAAGGTCCGGTCATCTGGGAGAATTTGCCAGATGCAGGCACCCGGGATGGACATACGCAGCGCGCAGTATCTCGTCGCCGTCGTCGATCACGGCAGCGTCACCGCCGCCGCGGACGTCCTGCGTATCTCGCAACCGTCACTCTCGCAGGCCGTACGCAACCTCGAACGAGCACTCGGAGCCACACTCTTCGAGCGCACCACTCGCGGTCTGGCTCCCACCACAGTCGGACTGGCAATTACCGATTCTGCACGTGCGCTGCTCGCCGACGTTGCTCGGGCCGAAGCCGCGGTGGCCGCAGTAACCGCTCTGCGCGCCGGCGAACTCGCCATAGCTGTTCAGTCCGATCTTGCCATCGACCCTGTCGCAGAGGTCGCCGGACGCCTCCATCTGACGGCGCCCGGAATTCGGTTCTCCACGAACGCCGTCCCGAACGCACAGGACGTGCGCGCGCTGGTCAGAGCGGGCACGTGTGAACTCGGGTTTCTCGAGACCCACCCGGGTACCGATGTCTCCGACGGGCTTCGAGAAATTGCCGTGAGTACCCAGGAAACGGTCTTGTCGATCCCCGTTCGCCTGGCCACAGACCTCCCCGATCCGGTTCCGCGCGCCGTGGTTGCGCGCCTGCCGATGGTGGTCGAGGCATCGACATTTCGGCGCGGGCATTCGATCGACGACGATCTGGAGCTCACCAACGTCGTCGTGGAAGTACCTGATCGCCTTGCCGTCCGGGAAATGGTCGGGCAAGGTGTAGGCGCCGCGCTGCTGCCCAGATCGATCGCCGAACAAGACTCCCCAGCATCTGAGGTTCGCTCGCTTTTCCCACCGATCACGCGGCAGACGATCTTGGTCTACCGCGACGGCCCGCTCTCGCCGGCCGGGTCTGCGTACATCGAGAACGTCTCCACACGTCACAAGCCGTCCACGAACAGCCTGCCCAACGGCGAGAGCGTCTCCGGATCGAACTCGATGCCGTAATTCAGTGAGATCGCCGGCTCCACCGGAAATATCTCCGCGCCGGACGCGACCGATCTCTCGGCCAACGAACGCTCCATGAATGCCATACCCAAACCCGCAAAGACGAACGCGCCGACGGTCTCCCGCTGCGCCAGTTCCGTCGACATCCGAGTCCGGGCCCCGGCGGCCTGCAGAGACGACTCGATGGCAAGCCGAGCCCGCGAGTGTTTGAGCACACCCACCACGGGGAGATCGGGCAAAGCCGTCAATGACACCGGCTCTCCCGCAGCGGGTTTCACACCATTCGGCCAGACGTCAGGATGAACCCCCGACGGCACTGCCAGCCAGTATTCGTTCACCCCGATCACTTTCGTGGACAGCGCCGACATGTCGGGTGGCCAATAGCTGAAGACCACCTCACATGCGCCGTCTGCCAACACCTGCTCAGACGTTGCACCCTGCGGCAGTTCACCGACCCGAACGGTCACAGCAGGCCACCGCTCACGAAAGTCCGCCACGATGCGTGCGATCGGACCTTCGAGACCATGTGCCGCGGAGCAGATGTCGAGCCGCCCACGAGGCTCGTCGGCCGTCCCGGTCGCGACATTGAATGCGGCCGCACTGCTGCGCATCATCTGCCGCGCCGGCCCTACCAACGCCCGACCTGCCGCCGTCAGAACCAAACCGCGACCGACACGGTGAAACAGTTCGACTCCGAGTTCACGCTCGAGACCACGAATACCCTGCGACAGCGACGGCTTGGTGACCGACAGATTCTGCGCAGCGGTCGACAGGGACTCCCCACCGGCAACGGCAAGGAAGTACTCGATCTGACGTAGGTCCACGCCATCGACTTTGCCATAAGCGCAGCCGACAGTACCGCCGGCAAGCGCGGACGGTGTTCATGCACGCTTCACTAGTCGGACATACAGGACACACCTTTTTCTACCCGGCGCCACCTAGCGTAATTGGTCCAGACCAATTACGGATGGGTCTGAACCACCGCGTCGAAGACAAGGAATCCTCGTGAGACGTACGACCATCGCGATAGCAGCCGTGACCGCGGCTCTCGCCGTTCCCGGCATCGCCCCCGCCGAATCCCAAGCCGAACCCAGCTGGGGCAGTTCGTCCTTCGAATGGGGTAGCTCTTCGGGCGAGAACAACACGCCGCCCGCAGCGCCCGGCGTCAGCGTCCCCGGCGGACGGTACGAGCACCCTGTCGATCTGACCTTCACCGCCGAGCGCGGCGCCACTGTCCGCTACACCTTGGACGGAACGACACCCACCACCGACAGCCAAGCTGCCACACCGGGACGTCCGCTGCAGATCGCACAGGACACCAACGTCACTGTCGCCGCTTTCCGCGGCGATCACGCGAGCGCGGCAGTCTCGTTCGGCTACCTGATCAAGACCTCGGAGAAGCCGCTGGCTCAGGTCGTCGTGATGTCCGACGTCCACGTCGGCGACCACGCGAACAACGACCAGAAGTACGAAAGCTTTTTCGACACAATCGGTTCCATCTTCCCGAAACCCGACGCGATCCTCTCCAACGGCGACATGATCAACGACAACGGAGACGGCAAGGGGCCTGACCACAAGATCGTCGCAGAAATCTTCCAGGCAAACCTCGCCAGGAAGGGCATGAACGACACACAACTCCTGATCTCCAACGGCAATCACGATGCAAGTCTCGCGGCAATCAGAGCCGGATATCCGGCGGAGTGGTTCCCGGATTCCGGTGGCGGATACTACGAATCCGATGTCAGCGGTGTCCATCTCTTCACGGTCAACACCGAGACATACAACAATGATTCAGCGCAACGTAATTGGCTGAAGTCCCGCCTGACCGAAATCACCGCGGAGTCCGGGAACCTGACCAAGCCGATCCTGGTCCAGGGACACCGGCCGGCAAGCAACACAGCCATGGACGGCCAGCAGGCGTCGAACCCTCGACTGACCGAAGACTTGAGCGCCTTCCCTCAGGCAATCTTCTTCTCCGGGCACTCACATCTGAACAACAACGACGACCGGTCGATCCATCAGCGTGACTTCACGTCGGTCAACGACGGCTCGATGTCGTACATCGAAATCGATCACGGCTACCAGATGGTGACCGAGTCCGGTCTCGCGAACCGTTTCGAATCACCCACTGCCCAAGCGCTCTTCGTCGAGGTCTACCAGGACCGCACGGAAATCAACCGCATCAACATGGCGGCAGACAAGCACGACATCTACGCCGGTGGCGCGTGGTCAGCCAACTGGCAGCCGCCGTACTCGAGCGCGGGCACGCTGAGCGGTTCGGGGTGGACGGTCGAGCTCGACGGGTCGACCAACCAGCAGATCAAGGACAACTTCCGCTACACCTCGGGCGCACGGAACACGCACGCGCCGGAGTTCACCTCGAGCACTCCGCTCTCGGTGACGACCGGCGAAAACGGTGCGACCGCACTGAGGATCGCGCAGGCCAAGGACGATCAGATGGTGCACCACTACGCCGTCGAGGTCACGGACACAGCCACCGGAGCGAAGGTGGTCTCGTCGAAGGTGCTCTCGGACTTCTACTTCATGCCGCGGCCGAACAGCCTCGACATTCCGATTCCCGATGCCGCAGCGGGCACCGCATACGAAGCCCGTGTCGAAGCCGTTGACGCATACGGCAATCGGTCACCGGTGACAACCCTGGCCTTCACCCGCTGATCCGACACGACGAAGCGGCACCGCGCATGTTCGCGGTGCCGCTTGTCGGCTCAGTTGTAGGTGCGCAACAAGCCCTTGCTGATGATCTGCTTCTGGATGTCGCTGGTGCCTTCACCGATGAGAAGGAACGGCGCCTCACGCATCAACCGCTCGATCTCGTATTCCTTTGAGTAGCCGTATCCACCATGGATACGGAAGCTGTCCTGCGTGACCTCCGAGCAGAATTCACTCGCCAGATACTTCGCCATACCCGCGGCGACGTCGTTGCGCTCACCCGAGTCCTTGAGCCTGGCAGCGTTGACCATCATCAGATGTGCCGCTTCGACTTTGGTGCCCATTTCGGCGATCCGGAACGCGATGGCCTGATGCTCGGCGATCGGCTTGCCGAACGTCTCGCGCTGCTTGGCGTAGGTGACAGCCAGTTCGAAAGCGCGCTGGGCGATTCCGCACGCACGCGCGGCGACGTTGACCCGGCCGACCTCGACGCCGTCCATCATATGCCGAAATCCCAAGCCAGGAATGCCACCGAGGACCTCTTCGGCTCCGATCTCGAAGCCGTCGAAAATCATCTCCGTGGTGTCGATTCCCTTGTAGCCCATCTTCTCGAGCTTGCCCGGAATGGTCAGGCCCGGGAGTACCTCGCCGAAACCTGCGGGCTTCTCGATCAATATCGTCGTCAGATTGTTGTGCGGCTTCTCCGCGCCCTCGTCCGACTTGACGAGGACTGCCACCAACGTCGACGAACCACCGTTGGTCAGCCACATCTTCTGGCCGGTGATCACGTAATCGCCTGACTCCGTATGCTTCGCCTTGGTCGATATGGCAGCAACATCGGAACCCAGGGCCGGTTCCGACATGGAAAATGCGCCGGTGAGTTCCCCGGACGCCAGACGTGGAAGGTACTTCGCCTTCTGTTCCGGCGTCCCGTGCGCGGAGATCATGTGAGCCACGATGAAATGCGTGTTGATGACGCCGGACACGCTCATCCATCCACGGGCCAACTCTTCGACGCACAGCGCGTAGGTGAGCAATGATTCGCCGATACCCCCGTACTCGGGGTCGATGGTCAGTCCGAACAGACCCATGTCCTTCATCTGCTTGACGATGTCGGTCGGGTACGTATCGGAGTGTTCGAGCTCCTGCGCCGCGGGGATGACCACACGATCGACGAACTCGCGTACCGCCCCGACGATGTCGCTCTGGGTCTCGGTCAATCCCGCCGTCTGCGCCAAACGAGTCACTGTTCCACCTGTCTGTCGGTACTTCGTGCTCTCCTGTCGACGAAACTGATTCGACTCCAGGAACTTTCACCCCACCGCGACATGTGTGCGGCAGAGACGCTGCATCCATTCAATCCCCGAACGGTATATGTGTCAAAGTCGATTTCGCATACGAACCGTATGGCGGAAACTATGTCCGAACAGGTCGTTCCTGCTGTTGACAACCGCGCCACGCGTGCTGGATATTCGAGTGGCCAGGTCGCTATGGGGCCCTTCGATCGGCCCGTTCACGCGACGCATTCCCCACCTCTCCTCGAGACAGGCGCATTCCATGCACGACGCAGTCATCTGTGAAGCCGTTCGCACCCCGGTGGGCGGATTCGGCGGAGTCTTCAAGGACGTTCCCGTCACCACTCTCGCCAGCACTGTTGTGCGTGGCCTCGTCGAACGAACCGGCATTGCGTCCACCGATGTCGACGACGTCATCTTCGGTCAGGGTTACGCCAACGGAGAGGCCGCGGCCATCGGACGAATCGCGGCACTCGACGCCGGTCTGGACGTGTCCGTTCCCGGAATACAACTCGATCGCCGTTGCGGTTCGGGATTGCAGGCGATCATCTACGCCGCGATGCAGGTACAGACCGGGATGAGTGATCTGGTCATCGCCGGCGGCGCCGAGAGCATGAGCGGAACCGAGTTCTACTCCACCGATATGCGTTGGGGCACAAAGCGCCCTTCGGTCGAGTTCCACGACCGATTGGCCAAACCGCGCACGAACTCCGGCGGAGTCAACTTCCCGGTCGAAGGCGGCATGATCGAGACCGCCGAGAACTTGCGCCGGGAGTACTCGATCACCCGCGACGAGCAGGACCGATACGCGGTGCGATCGCACGAACGGGCCGTTCATGCCCAGGACAGCGGGTATTTCGACGACGAGACCATTCCCGTTTCGGTGCGCGGGCGCCGTGGTGAGCAGACAGTCGTCACTCGCGACGAGCATCCACGCCGAGGGATTCAGCTGTCCGATCTTGCTGCACTGCGCCCTATTCGAGGTCGAGTCGACCCCGAAGCCACAGTCACCGCCGGAAACGCCTGCGGCCAGAACGACGCCGGAGCCGCGGCCATCGTCACCACTGCGGCCAACGCCGAACGCCTTGGCCTGCGACCGTTCGCGAAACTGGTCAGCTGGGGTGTGGCGGGTGTGGAGCCGAACCGGATGGGCATCGGACCGGTGCCTGCCGTGGCGAAAGCTCTCTCCCGTGTCGATCTGTCGCTCGACGACATCGACCTCATCGAAGTCAACGAGGCATTCGCCGCACAGGTTCTCGCGTGCGCCAAGGCTTGGGGATTGAGCGCGCAGGACATCGAGGAGCGCTTCAACGTCAACGGTTCCGGGATCTCGCTCGGACATCCTGTCGGTGCCACCGGTGGGCGGATCCTCGCCAATCTGCTGCGCGAACTCGACCGGCGCCAGGGACGGTACGGGATCGAGACCATGTGTATCGGTGGCGGACAAGGGATTGCAGCGGTGTTCGAGAACCTGCGACGCTAGAAGCGTTAACCGATCGATCCGTCGCGGCGAAGGTCCGCGATCTGGTCGCCCGTACGCCCCAACTCGGCCAGTAGAGAATCCGTCTGCTGGCCGAGTGCCGGAACGTCACCCATGCGCATTTCGACGTCCGAGTACGTCATCGGAGGTAGCACGGCATCGATCGGTCCGTTTTCGGTGCCCACGGACCTCCACCTGGCACGCTTCTCCAACTGCGGATGTTCCAGTAGACCTGCCATGTCGTTGAGTGCAGCGGCCGGGACACCGGCGGCGGCAAGGCGTTGATCCAGATCTGCCGTCGAATACAGACGAGTCAGGGAACCCACCAATTCGTCTACCTCGCCGCGATTTTCGACGCGCACGATGTTGGTGGAAAAGCGCGGATGGTCGACCAGATCCTCTCGCTCGAACACGTCCACCATCAGTGCACGCCATCCACGATCGTTCTGGACGCCGATCAGGATCTCGCCGTCGGCCGTGGGATACGAATCGTAGGGAACGATCGCCGCATGGCCGAGCCCGACCCGCGGAATCTGCTTTCCTGCATACATTTTCATGTACATCGGATGCCCGAGCCACTCGACGGTGGAATCGAACATCGAGACCTCGACGAGCGCTCCCTTACCCGTTCGCTCTCTACGGAACAGGGCGCTCAGAATCGAAGTCAGCGCGTACATTCCAGCGGCGATGTCCGAGACCGGGATACCCGTCTTGGTGGCCGTCTCCGGTGTGCCTGTCACGGAGATCATTCCGGTCTCGGCTTGGACCAGCATGTCGTACGCCTTGCGCTCACGCCGTGGGCCGGCACTGCCGTATCCGGACATGTCGATCACGACGAGCTGTGGGAATTTCTCGCGCAGTTCCTCCGCGCCGAACCCCAGTCGCGCAGCTGCGTCGGGTGCCAGATTCTGTAGGAACACATCGGCTCGCGCGACAAGATCGAGAACGATTTGCCGGCCGGATTCCGACTTCACGTCGACAGCGATCGATTCCTTGGAACGGTTGAGCCACACGAAGTGTGACGCCTGACCATGAACCGCCCGGTCGTAGTGACGCGCGAAATCGCCCTCGCCGACGCGTTCTATCTTGATCACCCGCGCACCCATGTCCGCGAGATGCCTGGTGGCGAGCGGTGCCGCCACCGCCTGTTCGAGTGCAACCACGGTGATTCCGTCGAGCGGAAGATCCGAGTTCGGCTGTCCCATGTCAGTAGTCACCCCAGAAGTTTTACACCCAGAAGTTTTACACTCTGAATTCTTGCACTCGAACAGGACGGGTCAGATGTGGCGGCCGCCGGTGATCTCGAGAACCGTGCCCGTCATGTAGCTCGAGAGTTCGCTCGCGAGGAACAGTACAACCGAAGCAACCTCCGAGGGCTCGGCCGCACGCCCCATCGGGATCTCGGCAAGCTTCTCGTTCCAGATCCGTTCGGGCATTGCCTCGGTCATCGCCGTGCGGACAAGTCCGGGCTGAACGGCGTTGACGCGAACGTTCTTGAACGCGACCTCCTTTGCCGCGGCCTTCGTCAGACCGACGATGCCGGCCTTGGCGGCCGAGTAGTTGGTCTGCCCGAGCATGCCCACCTTGCCGGAGATCGACGAGATGTTCACGATTGCGCCCGTCTCACGCTCGCGCATGCGGGCTGCGGCAGCGCGTGTTCCGTTCCAGGCGCCCTTTAGGTGAACGGCGATCACGTCGTCGAAGTCCTGCTCGGTCATCTTCCGCATCGTGGCGTCGCGCGTCATGCCGGCGTTGTTGACCATGACATCGACTGGACCGAAAGCACTTTCGGCCAGATCGAGCATGGCCTCGACCTGTCCGGAATCACGCACGTCGCAGGAAGCGAAACGGGCGACCGACTCTCCACCGAGTTCGGCGACCGCAGCCGTTCCGACGGTTTCGTTGATGTCGCCGAGAACGACGGTCGCACCTTCCTTGATGAAGGTGCGCGCAATTTCGAGCCCGATGCCCTGCGCTCCGCCGGTCACTACCGCAACCTTGCCGTCCAACAATCCCATGTCCACTCCGTTCGTGAGGTTAAAGCTCGTCAGGTAAAGGTGTCAGCGCTGGTTTTGCTTTTTCGCTTGCGCCACGAGCCCACCGCCGAGAATCAGTCGCTGGATCTCGCTGGTTCCCTCGTACAGGCGCAACAGGCGAACTTCACGGTAGATGCGTTCGACCGGCACACCGCGCATGTACCCGTTGCCACCGTGGATCTGCACGGCGAGATCCGCGACCTTGCCCACCATCTCGGTGCAGAAAAGCTTTGCCGCCGAGGGGCCGAGACGTCGATCCTCACCGCTGACGTACCGCGCAGCCACCTCACGCACCATCGCACGCCCGGCCATGACACCGGCCTGCTGGTCAGCCAGCATCGCTTGAACCAGCTGGAAGTCACCGATAGCGGTGCCGCCCTGTTCCGTGACCACGGAGAACGCGACAGATTCGTCGAGCGCTCGCTGTGCTGCTCCCACCGAGAGCGCCGCGATATGGACTCGTCCGCGCGCGAGAGACGTCATCGCTGCGCGGTATCCGGTGTCCTGGTCGCCACCGACGAGGGCCGACTCGGGAACCCGGACGTTGTCGAAGGTGACCTCGGAGGTCCAGGCACCTTCCTGACCCATCTTCTTGTCCTTGGGACCAACTGTGACTCCTGGCGTGTCAGCCGGAACCAGGAAGACTGCAATTCCCGGACCATCGGAATCCGCCGGGCGAGTGCGCGCGAACACCACGAACAGCTGTGCCAGTGGAGCATTGGTGATGAACCGCTTGTTGCCGTCGATCACCCATTCGGATCCGTCCAGAACGGCCTTGGTCCGAAGGCCGGCCGGGTTTGAGCCCGCGCCGGGTTCGGTGAGAGCAAAGGAAGCCACGACGTCGCCGGAGGCGATGCGCTCTAGCCACTGAGCCTTCTGCTCGTCGGTACCGAAGCCGACCAGCACCTGCCCGGCAATTCCGTTGTTGGTACCGAACATCGAACGCAGCGCCAGGGACGTGTAGCCGAATTCCATTGCCAGTTCGACGTCTTGGGTGAGATCGAGTCCGAGCCCACCCCATTCCTGAGGAATCGCGTAGCCGAACAGCCCGATGGCTGCGGCCTTCTTGCGTATGTCCTCAGGAATGGCGTCGGTGTCGGCAATCTCCTGCTCACGCGGAACTACTTCCTTACGGATGAACTCCCGCGCAGTCGCCAAGATATCTGCGAAGTCATCTGCATCGACCTGCATTCCCACCACTCACCTTGCTGTTTCCGAAGTCCATGCCGTCCTCCGAAGTCAATACCGTGAGGCAATCGGAGTCAAAGACCTGAAAACGAACCGAAGGTAAGGCAGAACCTATAGCAGGTGTCAGACGGTGCGCAGTTCCCGCTTGAGCAGCTTTCCGCTCTGATTTCGCGGGAGTTCGGCCACGAAACGCACGTGCTTGGGGACCTTGAACGGGGCAATTCGCTCCTTGACGTGGGCAATCAACGCCTCAGGCGTCAACTCGTCGTTGCCGTCCTTGAGCACGACGATCGCGGTGACGGCCTCGATCCACTTCTCGTCGGGCGTACCGATCACGGCAACTTCTGCCACAGCCGGGTGTGTGTAGACCGCATCTTCGACCTCGCGCGACGCCACCAAGATGCCGCCGGTGTTGATGACGTCCTTGATTCGGTCGACGACCGTGATGAACCCTTCTTCGTCCCGCACGACAAGATCGCCCGAATGGAACCAGCCGTCGCGGAAGGCGTCGGCGGTGGCTTCCGGATTTTCCCAGTAGCCGTTGCACAGCTGCGGTGAGCGGTAGAGAACCTCACCGGACTCACCGTCGGCAACGTCGTTTCCGTCGGCGTCGACGACACGGGTTTCGACGAAGAACACCGCTCGCCCGCAAGAAGACGGACGATCAGCATGCTCGCCGGGCTGGAGAACTGTTGCCAGCGGACCGATTTCGGACTGGCCGAAGCAGTTGTAGAAGCCGATGTCCGGGTAACGCTCACGCAGACGATTGAGCACCGTGACCGGCATGATCGAGGCGCCGTACTGCGCCTTCTTGAGCGAAGACAGATCGCGGGTCTCGAGGTCCGGATGGTTGGCCAACGGTACCCACACGGTCGGGGCCAGGAACAGCGATCCGATCTTTTCTGCTTCGACGCGGCGCAGAATCTCCGGGATGTCCGGCGCCTGCATCAGACTGACCGTCGCACCGACGGACAGGTACGGCAGCATGAAGACGTGCATGCCCGCGGAGTGGTACATCGGCATGCAGATCAGCGGGTTGTCGTTCTTGTCGAGCCCGAGCGCGATCACCGAGGACACGTACTCGTGAACCAGCGCGCCGTGAGACATCATGGCGCCCTTGGGCTTCGAGGTGGTGCCCGAGGTGTACAGCAGTTGCGCCAGATCCGTCGACGTCGCACGCGGTTCGAAAACAGGCACCTCGCCGGCCTCGCCGATCGTGACCACCGACAGTTCCGCGTCCCGCAGTGCGATCACGTGGTCGAGATCGAGGTCGGAGCGAACCGAGTCGAGCGTCGACGCCAATGCCGGATCCACCAACACCGCGCGGGCGCCTGACTGCGCCACGAGGTACCGGAGTTCCTCCCCCTTGAGTGCGTAATTGACCGGAACATGCACCAAACCTGCTCGCGCACAGGCAAGGAATCCGATTGCATAGGCGTCGGAGTTGGTTCCGTATGCCGCGACGCGGTCGCCGTGTTCGAGGCCCAGACCGAGCAAGTGGGCCGCGACCCGCGTCACCGCGTCGTCGAGTTCGCGGTAGGTGCGAGTGCGATCTTCGAAGACGACGGCTACGCGGTCGGGGTACTTGGCTGCCGAGCGCCGAAGCACTCCGTCGACGGTGTTGGTGCGTGGATCCAGGCTCATTCGCTCAGGTTATAGGACGTCCAACTAAACCGGAAGAGCGATCGTTACTTATTGCGCCATTCAGGCTTTCGCTTGTCCACAAAAGCTTGCATACCTTCTTGAGCGTCGCAGGTCACGGCATTGGTTGCCATCGTTTCCGCCATCGCCTCGTACGCCTGGGCTTGCGGCAGATCGATCTGGTGATAAAACGCTTGTTTACCGATCTTCACCGTCAGGGGGCTGGCCGTCGTGATCTTGCCGGCCAGTTCGCGCACCTCTCGGTCCAGGTCTTCGGGCGCGACGACGAAGTTCACCAGACCCCAGTCCGCAGCGGTGTCGGCGTCGATCGTCTGCCCGGTGAGCAACATCTGCATCGAGCGCTTGCGCCCTACTGCCCTGCTCAGGGCCACCATGGGCGTCGAGCAGAACAGTCCGATCTTGACGCCGGGAGTACCGAAGACAGCGTTCGACGCAGCAACAACCAGATCACACGACGCGGCCAGTTGGCAGCCCGCCGCGATAGCCGGGCCCTGTACTGCGGCAATCACCGGCTGCGGAATCCGCTGTACGGTCTCCATCATCTCGGTACAGCCGTCGAAGATCGCCCGCTCGTCTTCGAGGGTTCTCCCGATCATCTCCGTCAGATCGTGGCCGGCGGAGAACACCGGGCCTTCGGCGCGCACGATCACGACCCGCACGCGCTCGTCTGCAGACAATTCGAGAAGGGCAGCCGTCACCTCGCGCATGGTCTCCGCCGAGAGCGGATTGCGCCGCGCCGGCCGATCGAGCGTCAGGAATCCGAGTCCCACCGACTCCTCGACGGAAATCTTCACTGCAGTGTCTTCTACCTGTGTCTGCGACATGTGTTCTCTCTACCAATCGAATCCGTCCCGGTCAACGAGACGAAAGGGGCATCTGTTCGCGCCGCGTCGATACGGTCCGGTCAATACTTCGCCACTACGAGGAGTGCCCATGAGCACCGATGCCGCCGTCACCACCGATCTCGAAGAGATTCTGCGGGCCCAGCAGGAAGCAACTCGCGCCGCTGGTCTTCCGTCCGCGCAGACACGACGCGAGCGCATCCAACGCGTCGTCGATCTTCTGGTGGCAAACCACAAGGATCTGACCGAAGCGATCAACGAAGACTTCGGCGGCCGAATCCCGGCCTACTCGGTGATGAATGATGTTCTGGGATCCATGGTTTCACTCAAGCACGTTCGTGATTCACTCGAAGAGTGGATGATTCGCTCACCGAGAGCCACCGGGGCGATGCAGGATCAGCTGGGTGCCACGGCGTACGTGTCGTACCAGCCGAAGGGTTCGATCGGCATCATCGGAACCTGGAATGCTCCCCTTTTCACTCTCCTGAGCCCGCTCGCCTGCGCCCTCGGAGCGGGAAATCGCGCCGTTCTCAAACCGTCGGAGATCGTGCCGAACACTGCGGCGGTCCTGGCCGAGGCGGCGCGTCGAACGCTCGACCCCGTGGAGGTCGCGGTGGTGACAGGTGGACCGGAGGTCGCTGATCTGCTGACGTCGCTGCCTTTCGACCACCTCGTCTTCACCGGCAGCACAACCGTCGGAAAGCTGGTCATGGCCAATGCTGCGAAGAACCTGGTGCCGGTCACCCTCGAGCTCGGCGGCAAGTCACCGAGCGTCTTGAGCCGCAGTGCCGATATCAGCTCTGCTGCATCACGTTTGGCCATCGCGAAGTCGACCAATGCCGGCCAACTCTGCGTCTCTCCCGACCTGATCTACGTCCCGCGCGAGAACACAGAAGCGTTCATCGACGCGTTCACCGATCAGTTCACCGGACTGTTCCCCACGATCGCCGACAACAAAGACATGGTCTCGATAGTCAGCGATCGTCACCTCGCACGCATCGAGGGGTACATCGCGGACGCGGAAGAGCGTGGGGCACGAATCATCACCGTTCCCGACGAAGAACTCTCCGCAGACACTCGCCGCCGCCCACTGCGAATCGTGGTCGACCCTCCGACCGACGCGCAGATCATGAAGGAGGAGATCTTCGGACCGGCCGTCGTGATCCTGCCGTACGACCAACTCGACAGCGTCGTCGCCGACATCAATTCACGGCCGAAACCGTTGGCGCTGTATTACTTCGGAACCGACCTGGACGAGAAGGAATCCGTGCTCGAACGCACCGTCTCGGGCGGCGTCACCATCAACGACGCGATGTCACACCCGGGCCTGAGCGACGCACCCTTCGGCGGCGTCGGAGCTTCGGGTATCGGGCACTACCACGGCCGCGAGGGTTTCCTCGAGTTCAGTCACGCCCGAACGGTATTCGAAGCAGCGCAGCATGACCCGCGCGGTGAATGGGGAATGCTCCCGCCGTACGGTGAGGGTTTCGAGCAGATGATGTTGGCTCAGGTCACGCCCTGAGGCCTCCGGCCCCGTGCGCCTTTTTGGTAGTGCACGCTACCGGAAAGGCGCACCGGCAAGGCCGCGGCTGAGGAACTCCACCAGCTGACCCGGTTCGGTATCCACCGACTCGATCAGTTGGATCAGTTCCTTCTTGTCCTCTGCTGCAAGCGGTTCGATGCCACCGAAGGTGCGCATCGTGGAGCCGGCGGGGAGAACGCGTGCACAGACGAGCGTGCCCGGCTCGAGATTGACTGAGCCCCACTCGTCCGTGACCTTCACCAGATGCCCGTTGCGGACGTCGCTGAGGGTCACCAACTGTCCCGGCTCCGTCGAGGCGACCTTGTACACCGAGCGCGGAATCGGCAACCACTGATCGGCCAGTTCGCGTTCGTCGGCAGGCAACAGTTCTCCGCGCCGCTCGACAAATGCCGCGAAAATACCCGCATCGAACAAGGCAGCGTCGACGGCCAATCCGCCTTCGACGGCCAACGTCAGTGCTTCTTCGCTGTTGAACTGCTCGGCACGGATGAGCGCAAGATCGAACACGGCGTCGAAGTACTCCGGTGTGCGCGAGAACAACTGAGCCTTGACGTAGAGCCAGTTGGCCCGATCATCGAACGTCACCTCGGACTTGCCCAGATGGCAGACCTTGAACTTGCGACCGGAACCGCACCAGCACTTGTCATTTCGGCCGAGTTCGGGGTGCTCGGCCGGGGCATAGCGCTGAAGAACCTCGTGCAGAACCTCGGACTCGCCACCCTCGATCCGGCCGAGAAGTGCCAGCGCGCGGGTCACGTCGCTGCGATCGGCCGCCAGTAGTGCCAGATCGAAGATCGCGGGAGTCCAGTCGGGATCGAGATCGTGCGCCGTTTCGTACGACGCCTCAGCGACAAGGATCTTGCCGAGACGATCCGAAGCCTTGCCTGCCAGCCAATGCGCTGCCGGCTTGACACGACGCGACCCATTCTCGGCGAGAGCAGTTGCAACAGAATGCAATACGGAATCATGATCGTCGAGTTCGGACAACAGCTCCAACGCTGCCGCAGCCGCGGGCGGCTCGGCGATGCCGGCGAAGGTCTGCGGATCCTCCTTGATCTGCTTGCGCGCCCAGTCCGAGACATCCTCGACGGCTTCGGCTTTCGCGGCCATGACCACATCGACGAAGGCAATCACCGAGGCGGCTTCTTCCGGGTGCAGGTTCTCCCGAACCTCGAGCATGCGGGCTCGGTTCGCCAGGTGGTATGCCTCGAAATCGAATCCGTCGACCGCAACGTAATCACCGTCGCGGACGTAACCTGCCGCCTCGAGCATTTCGCCCAGCGGTGCGGTGGGCTGACGGAACAGCGACGGCTCGTCGAGCATCAATTGCCAGACAATGGCATCGAGGGTGTCAGCACCGATGTCTGCGAGGACCGTCCCCAGGCTCTCGCCGAATCCGGGTGCGGGATCCAGTACCTCGGGGATGGTGCAGAGCGTCAGCTCACGGTCAGCGACGAACAGTCCGATCAAATCGCCCGCAGAACATTCGGCGAGAGTATCGGTGTCGAGGAGAAAACCCTCGTCGTGCGGGAACTCCGGATCTTCGATCCCACGATCAGCCAACAGGTCGTCGTCGATCCCGCGGTGCACGACGCTGATGCCATGAATCTCGTCGTCGTCACGATCGAGGAACACCCGCAGCATCATCAGATCAGGGTTCGCGTCGAGAACGCCGGACTTTATTTCGGCTTCGGTGAGCCGATGGGTCAGCACTCGATGCTCGAACAACGTGTCGAGTGCGGCGTACCGCTCCTCACTCAAGTAGCCGAGCAGTGGGTCCTCGACGTACTCGACGAATTCGGCCATGTCGTCGGCTGTACCGTGGCCGGCATCGGCCAACAGGGTGCCCCAGTCCGCCGCTGTCTGCGGGCCGTGCTCACGCAACAACTCCATCGCGGCTTCGGCGATCAAGTCATTGGCATCCATCGGTTCGTTCACCTATCCAACTTTAACGGGGTCGACTCGATACATCGTCACCGGTCATCGGTCGAGTGATCGGCGCCTCCACGCGACTCGCGGACCAGTTCTTCGGCGTCGAGTTCCTCGGAAGCGAGAACCTCGAGTACCCTCGCAGCCTGCGATTCCGAGGACATGACGACAACGCCCACCGCAAGCGCACCAGTGGGGGCCGTCAGGAGCCTGGCACTGATCAGGTCGCCGGGCTTTCCTTCGACCGGGTGACCAACGGTGACGGTTTCCTCGGACACACGATCGAGCAGCACGACGCCGGTGTCGGAAGTTTCGATCACCTCGTACACCGACCTCCGGACCCCGAGCCACTGTGCGGCTGTCACTACTTCCGCCTCGGGAAGTAGTTCGCTGCGTCTGGCCAGGAAGTCGGCAAAGATCCCACCCTCGAACAGAGCCACGTCCAGTGCCGAGCCGTCGAAGATCGTGGCGGCGATCAGTTCGTCCTCGGAGAGATTCGCGTTTTCGAGATCGTCGAGCCCGGTCACGACGTCGACGAATTCGGAGGCAAACGCAAACAGGCACGCCTTCTTGTACAACCAGCGACCATCTGCCTTGACCGATTCATCGGCCTTTCCGAGGTGGCAGACCTTGTACTTGCGGCCGGAACCGCACCAACACTTGTCGTTTCGCCCGAGTTCCGGGTGATCGACTGGGACGAAGTCCTGCAGTACGGCGTAGAGATTCTCTTCACTTCCGCCGTCGATCCGCCCGAGCAGTGACAGCGCCCGGGTCGCGTCGCCGCGGTCCGACGCGAACTGAGCCAGCTCGAACAAGGCCGGACCCCAACCGGATTCGGCAAGGAGCGCTTTCTCGTAGTGCGCCTCCGCTTCGAGGACGCGCCCCAGCCGATCGACGGCCTTACCGGCGAGCCAATGAGCCGCCGCCCTGACCGACCGTGGCCCTCGCTCGGCCAGTTCGGACGCAAGCGCTTCGAGGATTGCGTCGGTCACCGGGTCCTGATTCCGAAATCCGAGATCGAACACGGCCACTGCAGCACCCGGATCTGCCAGTGAGACAAAGAAGTCCGGGGCGGCGCTGACGTGACGGCGAGCCCAGTCCACGATGTCGAAGTCGGCGATGACGGCATCGGTGTATCCGCGGTCCGCCAGATCGACAAATGCAACAGCAGCGACGGCCTCGTCGTGGGTCAGGTCGTAGGTACTGGCGACCAAAGCTGTCCGAATCTGCAGGTCGTAGGCATCGAAGTCGAATCCCCGCCGAGCCAGTAGTTCACGCTCGTGCTCGTAACCTGCCGCCTCGAAGATCTCACCCAGCGGCGCAACAGGAACCGTGAAGAGAGACGGATCCTCGAGCAGGAGTTGCCAGCACACCGAATCCAGGGCCTCGACTCCGTCCTCCTCGAAGAGTTCGCCGAGCGCCGGAGCAAGATCGGGTTCGTCCTCGATCTCGACCAGACGAAACGCAAGTCTTCCGTCTTCGACTGCCAGGCCGATGAGATCACCGTCGGCGCACTCGCCGAGGGTTCCGGCTGGAAGAACCACAACTCGTCGACTCCGGAAGGGAGCAGCTCCACGTTCCACGGCCGCTTCTTCCGCCAGGGCCACCCGGATCGCCCCGTCCTCGCCGTCGCCGTCGCCGTCGCCGAATGCCAAGATCGGTTCCAGATCGGGGCTCGCGTCGAGGATGTCGGACGCAATCTCGAGCTCGCTTAGCCGGTGAGTGAACACGAGCCCTTCGAGGACCGTGTCGAGGGCGACGTACTTTCCGTTGGGCAGGTACCCGAGCATCGGTTCGGACAGATACTCGAGCACGTCGGCCAACTCGGTCGCAGCTCCGTACTCCTCGAGATGGGTCGCCCACTCTTCGAGACTCAGCGGGCCTTGCTCGCGCAGAACAGCCAAAGCAGCGGAGGCAATGGAACCAGCAGCGTCGGAACCAGCGGTTTCGTCGTCGAAATCAGTCACCCGCCAATGGTAGGCGACTTATTGCAGTCCACTGAGCCCCTCGCCCAGCACGGTCGCACCGAGGATTGCCAGGATGACCGTCATCATCACTGCGTTGTTCGCGGTCATCCATGACTTCGCTGATGCGAGGATCTCGTCGGCTCGCTTGCCGGAGAACACCTTGACCAGGATCGGCGACGCGATGCCGACGCTCGCGATGACCGTGAAGATCACCGCGGCAACAATCTGTTGGGCAACAACATTCGTGGCGACCGAGATAGTGGCCGCACCGGATACCGCCAGCGCTGCATTTTTGGGATTGACCGCCGCGGACAAGAACGCCAACCCGAACGCCTTCCGCGGAGTCAAGCCGTCGATGCTCTTCATCCACTTCGGAACTGTCGGATCACTTCCGTCCCTCGGACGCGCTCGCCACTGCTTGTACGCCAATCCGAACAGAACGAGCCCCAACACGATTCGTACGACGCTCGACCACACCGAAGTCTGCGACGACTCCGACTCCGCAAACGAATAGTCCGCGATCACGATCGTCACCGCAACGACTGCCGAGATTCCGAGGACCCACCCGAGTAGAAAAGATGCCGCCCCTCGATGTGCTCCAGCGGTGATCATGACGAGCACGATCACCGCCATGGGCATCGAGACGAAAAGCAGGCCGAGGGCAATCGGAAGAGACAGACCGATCGCAGCTAGCACCAAAACCTCCAGTTGAATGCAAAATCGACGATCGATTCGAGGTCGAAATCACGACGGCGGAGGCAGCATGACCTCGATGAGATGCGGGCCGGGTTCCGCCAGCGCTGCGGCAAACTGTTCGGCCAACTCCTCCGCTGTGTTCGCCCGCGACGCGGGCACTCCCAACCCCTCGGAGATCTTGACGTAGTCCATGTTCGGAGACGACAGATCCAACATCGACTGTGCGACGACGCCGCCACCTTCTGCGCCGACTCGTTGCAGTTCGCCACGCAGGATGGCGTATGCGCGATTGTTGAGCAGAATCGTCGTGACGTTCAACTGTTCTCGCGCCTGCGTCCACAACGCCGTGATGGTGTACATCGCGCTTCCGTCGGCTTCGAGATTGATCACCGGCCGCTCCGGCGCTGCCACAGCGGCGCCCGTCGCCACCGGGATGCCCTGGCCGATGGCACCTCCGGTGAGCGTGAGCACGTCGTGGCGCGGCGCTCCGGCAAGGGCAATCGGGATCGCCCAACCGGAAGTGGCCGCCTCGTCGGAGATGATGGAGTCGTCTGGCAGCAGGGCCCCGATCACGTCGGCCCAATTTCGCACGTCGAGAGGCCCGCTCGGCAGCGACGGCCGATTTGCCTCCTGCAGAACGGGTTCCACTCCGGGTGCCACGAGTTCCGCCACTGCTTCCAACGCGCCGACAACATCGTCGCTGACATTCGCCAGCGTTGTCACCGCGGCGCCGTCCGGGACCAGATCGCTCGGTTTTCCGGGATACGCAAAGAACGAGACCGGCGAAACCGCGCCGGCCAGGACGAGCTGAGTTGTTCCGCGAAGTTGTTCGGTGGCGTGCTCGGCGAAGTATCCCAAGCGCTCGAATGACGGTAGTCCCGCACCGCGTTGAAGCCTGGCCGGAAAGGTCTCGACCAGAATCTGTGCACCGGTCGCGACTGCAATTCGGGAAGCGGCGCGCAGTCCGGCTTCGGAACACGCTACGCCGCCCAGCAGTAGCGTGGCGCGCCCCTCGGCATTGAGCGCGCCTACCACCGAGTCGATCTGTGCTGCAGTTACTTCCGCCCGCCCCGGTATGTCTCGAGGACCCGCAAGAACTCCACCTTCGCTCCACGAGACGTCGGCGGGGAGGACAAGTGTGGCAATGCGTCCGGGCGGATCCATGGAGGCGGCAACGGCGTCGGCCGCATCGCTACCGACGGTCGCGGTGGAGTCGGAACGTCGACTCCATCCCTCCAGCCACTCGGTCAGCGCGTCGATATTCGATTCGAGTGGAGCGTCGAAACCGTGGTGGTAGGTCGCGTGGTCCCCGACGATGTTCACGATGGGGGTGTGGGCGCGGCGCGCGTTGTGAAGGTTCGCCAGTCCGTTCGCCATTCCGGGGCCGAGATGAAGCAGCGTCGCGGCAGGCTTTCCGGCGATACGCGCGTACCCGTCCGCGGCACCGGTGACGGCGCCCTCGAACAAACCGAGTACCGCACGCATCTGGGGAACGGAATCGAGTGCGGCAACAAAATGCATCTCGGACGTTCCGGGATTGCCGAAGCACACCTCGACACCCGAGTCGACCAAGCTCTGGATAAGCGATTGTGCACCATTCATTTCGGTCACCTCTTCTTCATGAAAGCTGCGAAGGCTTCTTGCGCTTCGTCGGATCGCCGCCGTCTCGCGAAATGATCCGACTCCACGTCGATGGTTTCCAGCAGGGCATCGAGATGTGGGCGGCGGAGGAGCATCTTCGTCAGCGTCACCGATTCAGCCGGGGAGTCTGCAATGCGCACCGCGCGCTCCAATGCCACGTCGAGCGCGGTCTCGGCCTCCACGACTCGATTGATCAGGCCGGCTTCGGCAGCCTCCTCCGCCCCGAACATTTCTCCGAGCATCAGTAGTTCCGTTGCCCGCTTGAGCCCCGCGATCTGCGGCAACAGGTAACTCGATCCGCCCTCGGGCGAGAGCCCGAGCGGAACGAACGGCAATCGGAATCGTGTACCTCGCCCCGCGAATGCCAAGTCGCAGTGCAACAACATCGTGGTGCCGATTCCGACTGCAAACCCTTCGACCGCTGCGACAATCGGTTTGCGTGCGGTGACGAGTGCGATCAGCAGGTCTTTGGCCTCGCCGCCGTCTTTCCCGGCAGTGTCCTGGAAACTTCCGATGTCGTTGCCGCTGGTGAAGACACCACCGGCGCCCGTCAGCACCGAAACCCGCACTGCGTCATCGTCGTCAGACTCCAGGATCGCGTTCGTGAGCTCGCGGTAAGTCTTCGCGTCGAGCGCGTTGCGCCTCTCCTGGCGGTCCATCGTGAGCAACCGGACTCCCGGTGCGTGCTCCTCGATCCGAACAGTCATCCGTACCTCCGTCGTGGCCGAGAGTCTCGATTCAAGCTACTCGGTCGGGAGTTCAGCGTTCATAGCCCTTGCGCATATCGTCGACGATGCGCGGCCGGTCGAGTGTCGAAGGCTCCATTTCCCGCCTCGGGCGATCGCGAGGAAACACCGAGGCCGACGCCAGGGTGGGCTCGTCGAGGAACCGCAGGTTCGGCACACCAGCGGGCAGACGAAGCTCGGGCGGCGTGGAACCTCTTTGCGCGAGCACGTATCCCCAGTCACCGAAGCTCGGCACGAAAACGTGGTAGGGCGAGACGCTCAGTCCGACAGCCGATACCGTCGACACCGTTCTCCAGTACGCATCCGGCGTCGAGTACGGACTGCCGGACTGGACGACCATCAGCCCGCCCGGATTCATCGCGGCAGCGGCAAGTCCGTAGAACTCCATCGAATACAAGCGGCCAAGTGCGGGGGTGTCAGGATCCGGGAGGTCGACGATGACCGCATCGAAGCCTGGATCCGGACGCTCGCGCAACCACCGAAACGCGTCGTCGAGTACGACGTCCACCCGTGGATCCTCGAGTGCTCCCGCGTTCAGATCACGAAGACGCGTGTTGGCCAACTCGATGACTGCCGGATCGAGTTCCACCTGAACTATCTGCTCGACGCTGTTCATTCGCAGCACTTCCCGTGCAGCGAGGCCGTCACCTCCGCCCAGAATCAGCACGCGCCGTGGGTCGTTGACCAGGGCCGGATACACCAGCGACTCGGTATACCGATGCTCGTCGACACTGGAGAACTGCAGGTCTCCGTCGAGGAACAGTCGCACGTCGTTTCCCCGCTCGGTGACGACGATTTCCTGGTACACCGATCGCTCGGCGGCCACCACGGGATCGGTGTAGAGCCGCTGCCTCGACGTGGTCTCGATGTCCGAGGCCGCGATCAGCAGCCACCCGATCAAGCTCGCCGCCAACAGCATTGCGACGACGGCGATCAATCGTGCACGCAGGCTGAGCTGCCACCGAAGAAGTATCAGCGCGACAACTGCCGCAGCCACGAGATTGATCATGCCGGTGAGTGCGGCACCGCGAATCATGCCCGCCCACGGCAACAATACGAACGGCCACAGGAGGCCGCCGATCAGCGCGCCGAGATAGTCGGCTGCATTGAGGTTGGCCAATACCTTTCCGGTGCTCTGTGCGTCGTTGTCGCTGCGACCGGACTGCAACAGCGTCATCAGCAGAGGCACTTCGGCACCCACGAGGATACCGATCAGCGCGGTCGCAGCCACCAGAACTGCTGCGCTGGAACCGAAGAACGTGAAGGTCACGTACAGCGTGACGGCACTGAATCCGCCGATCAGCCCGAGCAGGATTTCGACGGTCACAAACGAGATGGCCGCATGCCCCAACAGCGGTTTGGCGGCCAGCGCTCCGATACCCAGCGCCGCAACAAATCCCGCGACGATCAACGACGTCTGGGTGATGCCGCCGCCGGTCAGACTCACGCTGAGCGTCAACAGGGCCAGCTCGTAGATCAGGCCGCACGCCGCGCACGCGGCAACAGCCGCAAGGAGAAGCACGCGTGCGCGTGAGCCGAGCATCGTCGAACGCTCGGCAACTTTCACATCGCGATCAGCGGCAACCATCAGGTGAGCGCTGCGGCGTTCACCAAACCGATGGACAACAAGCTCACACCCACCGCCCACGCGGCGCCGCACATCTTCGGATCCTGCACCAGTGCAACCAACTTGCCGGGAAGGAATGCGTTCATCAAACGCAGCGCGATCGCTTGCAACACGATCGCGAACAGTCCGTACACCGCGGAGTCGGCGAGTCCCTGGGCAAAGCCGTCCGAACTGGTCAGGATTGCCGTCACCACGATGATCGCCAGCGCAAGATGGTTGGAAGCCAACAGAATCGCAGCGTTCGGGTTCTTGTCGACGTAAACCTGGTGGCGGAGATTTCCGGGTGTCATGAGGTCGAGGACCAGGAATCCCGTCGCCAGAACCGCTACGCCGACGACGAAGTAGGCGAGGGTGCCGAGAACGCCCCCGACGAGCAATGCCGGATCCACCGTTCCGATCTCGACGGAAGTGGATGCAAAGATGTTCGTCACGCCGTTCTCCTTCTCATTGAGCACTACCGTCATTTGGCACTACCCGAGCCGCCGCTGCCACTACTTCCACCCGCCGGGGATCCCGGGTTGAAGCCCGGTCCCAGGTACGCGTATCCGCCGCTGCGATACGTGCCGTCGATGTCCTCTACCTTGATGGTGCTGCCACCGCCCGAAGCCGAACTGACAGTGACGATGTCATCGTCGTAGCGCAGGTATTCGTTGCCGCCGTCAGCACTTCGCGCCGCTGGTTCGTCCGCGTCGACAATCCGTGAGACGGTCGTGCCCACTGGATCTTTCGACGAGTACAACACGACGTCGCCATCCTGGGACGTCTTGGAATAGTTGTCCGCGATGAAGTCTTTGGCTCCACCACCGCACGCCGACAACATAATTGCGGCTGCCACCATCACCGGAGCAAACCACGTCCGCCCCCTCACGGGCGCCACCTACTGCGCGTCTTCACGATCACTCCTGTCCCCTCCCCCGGGTACAAATGCCAACTCTGCCAACTCCACCCCTGGCGGTCTCGCACGCCACACAACGCGGTCAACGCTGTGTCGTCGCCGGGAAAGGATCCGCAGATCCAACCGTCCTGGCCGGCGGACTCTCTCAACGATGCAGCTTCCGAATCGAATTCGACTCGGTCCAGGACCAGCGAGGAAGACTCGAACCGGTAGTTTCCCGTGGACTCCACTGCCGGCAAGGGTTCACCGCCGGCGGCAAGAGCATCACACGAAACCTGCTCGGTCAGTTCCTTTCCCGATGCCCGGGCCGTCACCACGTGAGATGCCCCGAGCACTCCGAGTGTCAACGTCGCATCGGAAGTTTCGATCACCAACTCGGCGAGGGTCGGCGGCGAGGGGGCTCCCAGCACCAACCCCAGTGCCGAGGCATTCACGTCGGTCGGTTCCACATCGAGTCGATACAGACTCATTCCGGTGGGCCCGAGTGGATGACGGTGAGTTCGCTGCGGGTGACCGCCCGTCCCGTGGAAACCTCCCACGACTGTCCGCGCGCCCACTTCTCGAATGCGATCAGCCCGGTCTTGTCGGCGGTCGCGTAGTCCGCGTATTCCATCGAGCCGGAGGGGGCCGTACCCGTCGTACCCTCGGCCGTGAACTTCGCCGTTCCACTTTCGATCTTGCGGTGAACCTTGTCGTCGAGAATGACGTCGCCGTTCGGGACCAGGTTGGTTCCTTCTCGACGCATCCAGAGAGTCATCTCGAGTTCGCCCTCGTCGTCCTCCACTGTCAGCCAACGACGACCGGTCGACCCGTCGAGAAGATGCTCACGCCAGATGTATCCCTCTTCGTCGAGCGTGATGGTCCCTCGAACAACGTGGTCGATACCCGCGTACGTGATGATGTCGCCGACCCCGATCTTGTGGGGGTCGTACACCTCGGGATAGTCGGCGAGCGGGTCCACGCGAGCATTCGGCTTGCCCTGGCGTCCACGCAGGACCACAAACGCGACGGCAGCGATCACTACGAGTATCAGGACAACTATCAGCACGTTGGTCAACGGTTTCTCCGAAATCGTCTCGGCAGGGTTGCCGCGGGCCATACCCTACCGATCCGTTCTCAGCCTTTTCGGATGAGACTGCCGGCAAGCTGACCCGCCGCCGGCCGGGCAGGTCTCCAGCGCCGTGGGCAGATCGAAAGACTGCCCCGGCGCACCTTTGCGTTTACGCTCAGCCCGAGGAACTCCGCGCGAAAGAAAGCCGGTCGACTGACGATGAGCAAGAACACGGAGCCGTCTGCCCGCACCGTCATGCACACACCACGATTCTGGTTGACGCCGTTGATAGTGGTCACCCTCTTGATGTCGGCGCTGGCAGCGCTGTACATGGGCGGAATACTCGACCCCAAGAAACACCTGGACCAGTTCCCGATCGCCCTGGTCAACCAGGACGAAGGCGACACCCTCCCCGGCGGCGACCCCGCCGACCGCAAGAATTTCGGAAACGACATCGTCGCCGGCCTCGAAAACGGAATCGACCACCAGAAGATCGACCTGCAGCAGATCGGTTTCGCCGAAGCCCAATCTCGGTTGAACTCCGGCACGCTGTACGGCGCGATCGTGATTCCCAGTGATTTCACGAAGAGGACGATCATCCTGGCGGAGGCCAGCGTCGTCGCCGGTGACGTAGAGCAACCGATCATCACGATCTACACCAATCCGCGCGCCGGTTCCGTATCCGCATCTCTGGTCCAGTCGATCGGAACTACAGCCCTCGCCTCGGTCAACAAGAACATGGGCGAGCAACTCACCACCCTGGTCACCCAGCAGTTGGAAGCGGGAGGCACCGGAACCCAGATCTCAGGAGCGAGCCGCCTGCTGCTCGAAAATCCGGTGAACGTACTCACGGTGGCCCACGATCCGCTTCCCGACGGCACCGGATTCGGTTTGGTTGCATTCTATTTCGCGCTGCTGTTGGTCCTTGCGGGATTCACCGGAGCAACCGTGGTCAATTCCTTGGTGGACGGCATGCTCGGATATGCGCCTACCGAATTCGGTCCGCTCTTCGTTCAGAACGACGTTGTGGGTATCAACAGGTTTCGGACGCTGCTCGTCAAATGGGCGTTCATGATCGTGTTGTCCGGCATAGTCTCCGCGTTGTTCCAGTGGATCAGTCGCGCCCTCGGAATGCCGGTCACTCACGGGCTTGCATTGTGGGAGTACGGCGCGCTGGTCATCACTGCAGTCGGCATCACGGCGATGTCGGTGATGGCCGCATTCGGCTCGTTGGGCATGTTGATCAACCTGTTCGTGTTCGTCATTCTCGCGCTGCCCTCGTCCGGTGGCACCATCCCCCTCGAAGCCAGCCCCAGGTTGTATGCCTGGCTGGCGCAATTCGAGCCGATGCACCAGATCTACATGGGTACGCGATCGATCCTGTTCTTCGGCGCACGCGGTGAGGCAGGGCTGCTGCATGCCGTCTGGATGACGTTGGTGGGTCTACTGATCGGCGTCGTACTCGGCATCGTGACCACCCGTTTCTACGACCGCAAGGGCTACGAACGCACCCATCGCCCCAAGGTGGCGTGAGATGGTACCCAGCCGGGATTTGATCGAAACCTGTTGGGCCGATTCAATGTGATTGCGCGTTTCGGGAATCTTCGACCCCCTTCCGCACGTTGTACAACTATGGCTAATTACAAAACAGTCAATCCCGCGACAGGTGAAACCGTCAGGGAATTCGATACTTTGGATGACGCCGGAGTTGAAGCCGCACTTGCGAACACGCATCGCGGCTACTTGACCTGGCGCAACAGTGCGCCACAGCAACGTGCGGCAGTCCTGAGCAAGACCGCCGAACTGTACACAGAGCGGGCGGACGAACTGGCCCGAATGATCTCGTTGGAGATGGGTAAGCCGGTCCGCGAGGCCAAGGGCGAAGTACAACTCTCGGCCGCGATCTATCAGTGGTACGCAGACCACGGTCCGGCTTTGCTCGAGGAAGAACGACTCGACGTTCCCGGGGCCGAGGAGTCGGTTGTGTACCGGCGACCGATCGGTGCCCTGATCGGCGTCATGCCGTGGAACTTCCCGTACTACCAGGTCGCCCGCTTCGCGGCACCGAATCTCATGCTGGGCAACACGATCATTCTCAAGCACGCGTCCAACTGTCCGCAGTCGGCTCTGCTGATGGAAGAGATCTTGCGACAAGCCGGATTGCCGGACGACGCCTACGTCAACGTCTTCGCGACCAACGAGCAGATCGCGGACATGATCGCCGATCCACGAGTTCAAGGCGTGTCACTGACTGGCAGCGAACGCGCCGGCACCAGCGTCGCCGAAACTGCGGGACGAAATCTCAAGAAGGTCGTCCTCGAACTCGGCGGATCGGACGTGTTCATCGTCCTCGATTCCGACGACATGGATGCCACCGTCAAGTCCGCAACCAAGGCGCGTCTGTCCAATGCCGGCCAGGCCTGCAATGCGGCCAAGCGTTTCATCGTCACCGAAGATTTCTACGACGACTTCACCCGCAAATTGGCGACGTCCTTCGAATCCGTTTCTGCCGGTGACCCGTTGGACGAATCCACCGTCCTGGGCCCGCTGTCCTCACAGAGCGCGGCAGACACTCTGATCGAGCAGATCGACGACGCTGTGTCCAAGGGAGCAACGCTGCTCACCGGTGGGAAGAAGATCGACGGCCCGGGCGCCTACGTTCAGCCGACGTTGCTCGCAGACGTGACCCCGGACATGCGGGCTTACAGCGAAGAACTGTTCGGACCTGCCGGCGTCGTCTACAAGGTCAAGTCGGCCAGCGAGGCTGTGGAACTTGCCAATTCGTCGGTCTACGGTCTGAGCGGGTCCGTCTGGAGCAGCGATCTCGATTCCGCCCGGTCGGTCGCTGCCGATCTCGACGTGGGAATGGCGTTTGTCAACGAGCACGGAACGACGTTGCCCGGTCTGCCCTTCGGCGGAGTCAAGCGCTCCGGAGTCGGCCGCGAGCTCGGTCCGTGGGGAATGGACGAGTTCGTGAACAAGAAGCTGCTCCGCGTCTCCAAGAAGTAGCTCGGTGCAAAAGTAGCGCAATACAAAGGAAGGCCCTGATCTCTGTTGAGGTCGGGGCCTTTCAACTGTAACGCTCCGCAGGATGAAACCGACCTGCTGGTATGACACTTTCACGAATCGCTCGCACTACCGTGATCGCCGCCGCCATCAGCGCGAGCGCCGCCATCTGTTCCGCGACGTCAGCTTCCGCGGACGTAGTAGACGTCACGGTCCTTCCGGGTCTCAGTAGCGGGCCGACAACGCCGTACGGGGCGGGCTGCACGTATCTGGTGGTTGCCAGGACAGCAGCGTTGGACGAGTCGAACGTCTCGATTGTCGACCTGAACCGGGCGTCGACCATGTTCCCGCAGGAATTGATCTGGGACACCGTCAATCCCTATTTCACCTTGCCGGTTGTACTCGGCCACGCCGTCACGCTGTGGACTCCGACCGCACCCGGCGAACATTCTCTGATGGCCTACCAGACGTCAGCGGGCGGGCCGGTCACAACGGTCGATGTCAATCCGGCCACCCCGATCGGTCCGGGGTGCGTCGTCGCACCCTGATCCGCTAGCCCTCCAAGAAGTCGACGAGCACCCGGTTGAGTTCATCGGCGGGAACCATCGGAATACTGTGATGTGAAGCATCTTTCAGCACCTCGACACGTGCTGCGGGAATCCTCTCCCGCACCGACCTCGACACCGTTTCCGCATCATGCACCCGTCCGTCCTGTGCGAGGACCACCAGCAACTCGACATCCAGTGCGCTCAAGTCCTCTTTCGAAGGGCGTTGAGGCACTACGAGATCGGGTCGCGGTAGATCCGAAGTGCCCACTTCCACAAGAGACAGCCAGTCGGAGTCGATACTCGACTCACCCGTCTCCCACTCCAACAGTCGCTTTCGGCGTGCTCGCGACGGGGACAGCAACAGCGGAAGCGCACGCAGAAGGTAGCCCGCCTTCATGCCGGCGAAACTCGAATTAGGATCGAGCAGAACAAGTTTCCCGACACGATCCGGTCGATGCAGCGCAAAGGCCAACGCAATCATTGCGCCGTAGGAATGTCCGATCACATCGACGGTGTCGGCGCCGGTGCAATCGACTATCGAGTCCATCCACTCGATCAGATCGTCGACGGACTTCATCGGATCACCATTGGGAATGCTGAGTCCGGCATCGCCCAGGGTGTCGACGGCAAAAACACGCCGGGATTTCGACAGCGCCGCAACGTTGTCGAACCACACCGTCGAAGTGGCACCTCCCCCGGGCAGAAGGATCAACGGCCGCGAGTCTTCAGGTCCACAGACGTTCACATGCGTTCGGCCGAACCGGCCTGCGAGATCCACACCCAGCGGTTTTTGCGGCCATTTGGTCAGTACGGCGTCGTATGCGCGATTGAAGTCCATTCCCCACCCCCATTTTCTCTCGACTATCGAGATAGTAGACAATCGAGAGACAACACACCAGGGCTGGAGGCATCCATGAACGTCGGTGATGCAGAAGACGAAGCAATGGCGATCGTCCACTCGCTTCGCGCACTGACCGTCGACTTGAACGTGGCGGTTTCCGGCTTTGCGAACAAATACAAAATGCACTCCACCGACGTCCGCGCACTGATCTGTCTTCTCGATGCCGAGCGCTCGAACACATCGGCGACGCCAGGTTGGTTGGGCTCACAGCTCGGGATCAACTCGGCGTCGGTGACTGCACTGGTCGACCGGATGGTCAAAGCGGGCCACGTAGCTCGGGAGCGAGATTCGGAGGACCGCCGGCGAGTGATCTTGCAGGTCACACCATCGGCGGTCACTCTGGGCGAGAGCTTCTTCGGCCCCCTCATTTCACGGGCTGCGAGCACCGTCGGGAATTACACCGCGGCCGAGCGAGCCACCATCGCGAGTTTCATCGTGGCGATGCGAGCGGACGTGGAGCGGACTCGAATCGATCGGGAGCCCTCCCTGTGACTCGCATACTTCCCGCGGGAGAACGCGCATTTCTCGTAGACCTCGATTCCGAAGCTGACGTTCTCGCGTTCACCGAAGCACTGACGCGTAACACCCCGGTCGGGGTCGAAGACTTCCTCCCCGCAGCTCGCACGGTCCTGGTCACGTGCACCCCGGCCGCAGATCTCACGTACGTCCGGAAGTGCTTGAACGATCTCGAGCAAACCAATTCTGCCGCGACCACAGACGAGCATTCCGAGACGGATGCACTCACCATCGCCGTCAGGTACGACGGGCCCGACCTCGACGACGTCGCACAGTCACTCGGAATGAGCCGTTCCGAGGTGGTTGCGGCCCATACCGGGGCGATGTGGCGTTGCGCCTTCATCGGATTCGCACCCGGCTTCGCCTACCTGACTTCAGGCGACACTCGGCTCGACGTTCCACGTCGAACTCAGTCGCGAACCGCAGTGCCAGCCGGTTCCGTCGCCCTGGCCGCTGGATACAGCGCGATCTACCCGCGGGCATCGCCGGGTGGCTGGCAGATCATCGGGAGCACCGACGCCGTGATGTGGGACCTGAACTCAACGCCACCGGCCGCCGTTCAGCCCGGGTGCCGCGTGCGCTTCGTCAACGAGGACGACCGATGAGCGGTCTGGAGATACTCGACACCGGGCCGCTGAGCTTGATCCAGGACCTCGGACGGACCGGACACCTTCGCTCAGGCGTCGGGGTTTCCGGTGCTGCGGACAGGCGATCGCTCAAACTCGGCAACCGGCTCGTCGGCAACGACGAGAGCGCGGCAGGCGTCGAGGTCCTCCTGGGCGGATTGAGCATTCGAGCGCAGCAACAGGCAACGATCGCGTTCACCGGGGCGCCCGCACAGGCCTACCGCGACGGCATTCCGGTCGGGCATTCGAGCGTGATCGCTCTCGACGTCGGTCAGACCGTCCGCCTCGACTACGCACCGAGTGGCCTGCGGACGTATCTGACCGTCCGGGGCGGCATTGTGGTTCCCGAGATCCTGGGATCGCGCAGCACCGACACCATGTCCGGGATAGGTCCGGCGCCTCTCGAGCCCAAGGTTGTTCTCCCGATCGGGCCTTCGCCGACCGCGTTCTCGCTCGTCGACCTTGCACCAGTTCCACCGATGACAAACGAGACTCTCGAGATTCGAGTCGTATTCGGGCCGCGCGCAGATCGATTCACCAACCCCGAATCGCTCCTGCGGGGGCAGTGGGCGGTCTCCACCGATTCGGACCGAATCGGGGCGCGACTCGATCGTGTCGGCACCGACGAACTGCTGCAACAAACGAATGACGCCGAACTCCCCACCGAAGGCGTAGCGCTCGGATCGATCCAGATCCCACCCAGCGGCCAACCTGTCGTGTTCCTCACCGATCACCCGATCACCGGCGGGTATCCGGTGGTCGGAGTGGTCGCGGACGCAGATATCGACCGACTCGGCCAAGCCCGCCCGGGTCAGCACATCCGGTTCGTCGGGGCCTGAGCAGCGCCGAGCGATGGCGTGTCGGACCCTGCCGTCACACTGATGTCGTGCGAGTTGTCCTGGTCCCCGGTAGTACGACGTCCACGGGAGCTGTGACGGCAACTGTCCTACGGACCGACCCCGGTGGAACGCCGCTCGCCGATCCCGTCGAATACCCCGACCTGATCGCAGCGGTGCGCACCATCGAGGAAGCCGAGCACCCGCGGTGGGTGTGGCCGAGTACGGCGACCGTGTACCCACCGCTACTGCGGGCAGGCGTACGGGTTCAGCGGTGCCACGACATCTCCCTGACCCGCGCGATACTCGGAATGCGCGTCGGCAAACCGTCACCGTCTGCCGAGGAGTTCGACGACGATCGACTCGGACTCTTCGACACTGCACCCGTTCTCGATCCTCTCGCCGTCGCCACCGAATTCGCCGATCAGCGCGCAACCATCGGCACGGACGCTCGACTGGACTTGTTGATCGCAGCAGAATCGGCCGGCGCTCTCAGCGCCGCCGAGATGACGCACACGGGCCTGCCGTTCTCGACGCAGAAGCACCGCGAACTCCTCGAAGAACGACTGGGGCCGCGGCCGACGGGATACGACCTCCCCGCACGCATGCAGGAACTTGCCGCCCAGATCAGCGAGGTCTTCGGGCGCACCGTCAATCCTTCGTCTTCGGTGGAGATCACCGAGGCGTTCGGGCGTCAGGGCATCGAACTACCGTCGACGCGCAAGTGGTTTCTGCAGGAAATCGATCATCCGGCTGTGCCGCTGCTCCTACGTCACCGCGAACTCGCCAAGCTGTACAGCACCAACGGTTGGCAATGGATGGACAGTTGGGTGCGGGGCGATCGATTCCGCCCGATCTACGTTCCCGGTGGTGTCGTGTCCGGCAGGTGGGCGAGCCGGGGCGGCGGGGCCCTCCAGATTCCTAAGACCATGCGCTCGAGCGTCGTCGCAGATCCGGGCCACGTGTTCGTCGTCGCCGACGCCGGTCAGCTCGAACCCCGAATTCTGGCCGCCATGTCCGGCGACCGCCGCATGATGGCTGCCGCCGGCGACGACGATCTGTACGCACTTGTCGGTGCCGAAGCCTTCGGCGGGGATCGCGCAAAAGCCAAGGTCGCAATCCTCGGAGTCCTGTACGGGGCGACGGCGGGTGAAGCCAAAGCACTGCTCATCTTGTTGCGGAAGCGATTCCCGGTCGCCGTCGAGTACGTCGAGCAAGCTGCCAAGGCAGGTGAGCGCGGCGAGGTGGTGAAGTCACTGCTCGGCCGGGCCTGTCCCCCACCGTCTCCCGACTTCTACTCCCACGGCGACGCTCATGCCCGCGGTCGTTTCACGCGAAACTTCGTCGTTCAGGCCACTGCGTCCGAGTGGGCGTTGTGCCTGCTCGCCGACCTCAGGCGCCGCCTCGCCGAAGATCCGGACGGCGAGTTGGTCTTCTTCCAGCACGACGAAGTGGTCGTGCATACCCGAAACCCCGAGTCAGGTGCCGCCCACGTGCTGGCCGCCGCGGCTTCGGCAACTCGATTGTTGTTCGGCGACACAGTCGTTCGTTTTCCCATGGACGTCGCAGCCCGCGAGACTTACGGCAAAAGCACTTCGTAGCGTCGTCAATTCCACTCCAAGTGGTTCCACCGCGCCCGTATTGCGTGTTCTACTGGAAAATGTTGCTTTGTTGGTGCTGGTCGACTGTGTTCGAGGAGAACCATGACCAAGCTGGATACAACTGATGCAGAACGGAACGAGCGCGGAACGGTCAAACGCCTTCGCGTGCCGATCTTCACCGTGATCGCGCTTGCAATCTTTGCCTTCGTCGCAGGCGGATTCGGCGGTTCTTTCCAGGGCAAACTCGCCGAGGTTCAAAAGAACGACAACGCCTCGTACCTCCCGAGTTCCGCCGAATCGACAATCGTCAGCAACCAATCCGCGAACTTCCTCGCAGTCGAGACGATCCCTGGATTTGTTCTGTTCCATCGAGATTCGGCCCTCACCGAGGCGGACAAATCTGCAATCAACTCGGCCTACGGCGCCATTGCCGGCATCTCCGGGGTAGACGCCGACGGTATGCAGCCCACTCAGTACTCCGCCGACGGCACAACTGCGTCGATCTTCGTGCCACTCGTCGCCAAAGACGGAGACACATCCGTGGCAGGCGATGTCCTGGCGACCACCGAGCAGAACGTCATCGACGCAGCAAAACAAGCAGCTGGTGATGTCGAGGTACTCCCAGCCGGGCCAGGTGGGCTACTCGTTGCGTTCATCGACGCCTTTGCCGGTCTGGACGGAGCGCTCCTTGGCGCGGCACTCCTGGTCGTGATCCTCATCCTGCTTGTCGTGTACCGATCGCCGGTGTTGTGGTTCTTCCCGCTGTTCTCCGCGCTCCTCGCCATCGGCTTGTCGTCGATGGTGATCTATTTCCTCGCGAAAGCCGAATTACTCACTCTGACCGGACAATCTCAAGGCATCCTTTTCGTGTTGGTGATCGGTGCCGGTACCGACTACGCCCTACTCTTGATCTCTCGCTATCGCGAAGAACTACACACGTATCCCAACCGCTTCGACGCGATGATCAAGGCCTGGCGCGAGTCTGCGCCGGCCATCACCGCTTCGGCTGTCACCGTCATTCTCGGTCTGCTCTGCCTGACGTTCTCTCAACTCAACTCCAACAAGAGCCTCGGACCCGTCGCCGCCATCGGGATCGCCTGCACCTATCTGGTGATGATGACGTTCATGCCGGTCGCTCTGGCCGCCACCGGACGGTGGGTCTTCTGGCCGCGCAAGCCCAAGGTCGATCACGCCGCAGACCTTACGACGCACGGGATGTGGGGCAAGATCGCCGAGGCCGTCGGCAGCAAGGACCGCCCACTGTGGATCGGCGCCACAGTCTTGTTGATCATCCTGTTCGCGGCCGGGATCGGCAGTCTCAAAACCGATGGCCTGACATCCACCGAAAGCTTCACCAATCGTCCCGACGCCGTTGTCGGACAGGAACTCTACGACTCGAAGTTCGATCCCGGAGCCGGCGCACCGGCCGTGATCACCGCAAACGCCGACCAGGCCGACGCCGTCATCAAAGCAGCCAGCGGCGTCGAAGGTATCTCGCAGGATCCCGGCGCCGTCTGCACCCAGGTGGACGTCGCAAAGGTCAGCGAGCTGATCAAGACCAACCCCGCTGCCGTCGCACAAGCCGCCGCTGCGGGTTGCGCCCCTGCGGCTTTCACCGTTGCACCGATCGACGGCCGAACCATGATCAATGCAACCCTCGCCGACTCTTACGATTCGCCGCAGGCACTCGAAACTGTCAAGCGACTGCGGAGTGTCGTCCACGACGTGCCCGGCGCCGACGCGCTCGTCGGCGGCAGCACGGCCACCACCCTCGATGTCCAGGCGGCCTCGGTCCGCGACAGAAACCTGATCATCCCGATCGTGTTGGTGGTGATCTTCCTGGTCTTGGCCGCTTTGCTCCGTGCTCTGCTGATCCCGGTGATTCTCATTGTCACCGTGGTGCTTTCCTTCGCGGCGACGCTCGGTGTGAGCGGATTCTTCTTCACACACGTATTCGGGTTCGCCGGGGCGGATCAATCGTTCCCACTGTTCGCCTTCGTGTTTCTGGTCGCTCTGGGTATCGACTACAACATCTTCCTGATGACCCGTGTGCGAGAGGAGACCGGAGAATTCGGCACCCGCGCAGGTGTCCTGCGCGGTCTTGCGGTCACCGGGGGTGTGATCACCTCAGCCGGAATCGTCTTGGCCGCAACATTTGCCGTACTGGGCATCCTGCCGCTGGTCTTCCTCGCCGAGATCGGATTTGCCGTGGCCTTCGGTGTGCTGCTCGATACGATCATCGTGCGCAGTGTCCTGGTGCCTGCGCTCTCTCACGACATCGGGAAACGTATATGGTGGCCGTCCGAACTGGCCCGCGCGAAAGATTGACCACTACAGAAACGCTTCCTTGGTCCACAGATGAAAGAGTGCGTACGCTCGCCAGGGTCGCCAGCGCTCGGACAACGCTGCGGCTTCTTTGCCCGACGAGACCCCCAACGCTCGCTTCAACACCAGATCGTCGGGTACGAAGGCGTCGCGATCACCGAGAATTCGAACAGTGAGATAGTCAGCGGTCCACGGTCCGATTCCCGGTAGCGCCAACAACTCTTGTCGAAATTGGACAGGATCCGCATCCCAGGAGAGATCGAGACCGTTCGCTGCCGCAGTTGCCAACGTGTGCACTGTTCTTGCGCGCACTGTGGTCAATCCGACGGCTTTCTGTATGTCCTCCGGCGATTGCGCTGCAACCGCGTCCGGATCAGGGAAGGCAAGAAACTCCCCTTCCACCGGCGCTCCGAATGCGCTGACAAAACGACCACCGAACGTCCTCGCTGCGGCGAGCGAAACCTGTTGCCCCAGAACGGTGAGCACTGCGGTCTCGAAACCGTCCACCGAGCCGAGCACCCGCAATCCTGGACGGGCGGCAACGAGTGGGGCCAACAACTCATCGCTACCGAACGCTGCTTCGACAGCAGTGTGATCGGCGTCGAGGTCGAGCCAACGACGCACGATCACCTCCAGCACTGCGGAATCCTCCGCCGGCACATCGGAATCCATGACGACACCGTCGTCTGTCCACGACACCGACACAACTACCGGGCCGGAAGGCAACGGTACGACTCTGGTGTGAACACCGTCGTCGTGACGCTCGAGGCCTGCGACGCAGTGAGCCCGCAGGGCACCGGTGAGCGGTTCGACTGCGTAGGGTGCCTGAAAGCGCAGCGTCACTGCGCTCACCGGCCGGCTTCCAGATCCAGCAGAATCGCTTTCAGTTCGGGGCCGCCGGCGTACTGCCCGAGGCTGCCGTCGCTGCGCACCACCCGGTGACACGGGACCACCAACGGCAGCGGATTCTTTGCGCATGCGGTCCCCACGGCACGCACGGCACGTGGGCTTCCCGACGCTGCTGCGACCACCGAATAGCTTGCAGTGTGGCCGTATTCGATCTCGGGGAGATGACGCAACACTTCGCGTCGGAACCCCTTCGCGAGTTGGAAGTCCAAGCGCAGATCGAATTCTCGACGCGCACCGGCAAAGTACTCGTCCAACTCGCGAGCGACAGTGTCCAGCCTGCGCGGGTAATGAAGCACACGGGGGCTGACGGTGTCGGCCAATCGTTCCAGAACGAGGTCGTGCCCTTCGACGGCAAAGGCAACCCGCACCAGGCCGACATCGGTCGCCGCCAGGAGCAGCTTTCCGACCGGCGAATCGACGGTTCGATATGCCACGTCGATCAATTCAGCTTCGGACGCCTGCGCAGCCAGGCGCGCCCGTAGGCGGATCATGTCGTCAGCGTCAACGGCTGGAAGTGCCTCGAACACATCGTTACTCATGAGTGACTCCCTTCCGTAGCGGTAGCGGACAAGTAGGTTCTTCGTAGTGTGGCGATACCGTCGGCACCCGCGCGTCTGGCGGCTGCCGGGGTGTTGCCGAGGATGTCCGCGATCTCTGCGTACGGCAGCCCACCCAGAAAGTGATAGGCGACTGCCGCACGTTGTTTGAGCGGTAGCTGTTCGAGTGCGTCCCAGAGTTCGTGATCCCACGTTCCGGGTACGCCGATTCGCGTCGGCAACTCCGGAACCTCGTCTGTCGGCACGGCCACGCGGGCGCGCACTCGGGTGATGTCGATTGCCTTGCGGTGCGCGATGGTCACCAGCCAGGCTTCGATGTTCGCGTCCGGATTCAGATCCGGATATGCCCGCATCGCTGCGATGAACGTCTCGGACCACGCGTCCTCGGCGTCGACGGGACCGACCACCGCACGGCAGACACGGAGGACCACTGCACCGTATTCGGTCACGACGTCTTCGAACGGTTTGAGTCTCACGATCGGTAGACGTTCCCGATCACCGAATTGTGAGCCGAGCGCATCAGAAGAGGACATCCGATTCGCCGCCGTGCTCGCGGTCGAGCAGGAACCGCTTGCGTTCGAGGCCGCCGGCGAAACCGGTCAGACTTCCGTCGCTACCGACCACACGATGGCAGGGAACGATGATGCTGATCGGATTCTTGCCGTTTGCCGCGGCGGCGGCACGGATCGCAAGCGGGTTACCCAAAGTTTGCGCGAGCTCCATGTATGTCCAGGTTTCGCCGTACGGGATCGTTCGCAAGGTATCCCACACCCGCTTCTGGAACTCGGTACCCACGGGCGCCAGCGGCACGGAGAACTCCGTGCGATCACCCTCGAAGTACTCGGTGAGCTGCGATTCGACTTCACCGAAGACCGCCGCGGAACGATCACCGAACGTGGACTCGTCCGGCTTGTGGCGATGCTCCGCCATGTACAGCCCGCAGAGGTCGTCACCTGCTGCTACCAGCGTCAACGCCCCGATCGGCGAGTCGATCACGGTGTGCGTACGGATAGCCGTCATGTCTCGATCCTTCCAGGTTGCGCGGTGCAGCAGGCAGCGGGTGAATTGATTGTCCGTGCCGGCACCGACACCTCGAAGACGCCGCTGGCCTCGTGAATGTGAGATTTACCTGTACTTTGACGTCACATCAGGCAGTATCGAGGGATGGCTCTAGTTTTGCCCGGCAGCTCCACCGTCGTCCGCTCCGTCGGCGACGTGGTGCACTGGTCCCTGTCCACGGTCGCTTTTGCGGTCACCCTGCCCACTCGACTCGAGGCGCTCCTCTTCTCGGTCGAGAGGTTGGTGGCACGCATCAACCAGATCGCCGACAACGCCGACCGCGTCGTCATCGGAGCCGCCGCCGTGACCGTTCGAGCTGAGACGCTGGTCGAGGCCGTCGAGCAGACCTCGGACATCGCGGGACAACTCCTCGAGATCTACGAGCCCATCGCCCTACAGCTCGCGCCGTTGGCCGCCAGGTTCGCCGACGACCTTTCCGAGGCAGAGGTCAGCGCCGCGATCAAGCTGATCGACCAACTACCGGAGCTCACCGACCGGGTGGCCGCGGTGCTGCCCATCCTCGGAACCCTCGACTCCGTCTCACCCGAGATCCACGAACTCCTCGGAGTGGTCAAGGACCTGCGGCAGGCGATCGTCGGAGTGCCTGGCTTTCACTTCTTTCGCAAGCGGGGCGAAGCCAAGCTGGATTGAAATTTCAGGCGGAGTAGCCGTTGGTCCCAGCACGCGTCATGACGACCTTCAGAACCACCGCTCGAGACGAGAGCTTGAGCAGACCGTCCACCAACTCCACGATGTCGTCGACCTTGATCATGGTGTCCGGTGTGATCCGATCGTGCGTCCACGCCGACATGTCGGTATCGACGTAACCGGGAGCGATGGCCGTCGCACTGACGCCGTTTCCGGATTCCTCGGCGTTGAGTGCCTCGACCATCGAAATCAGCGCAGCTTTGGTGGCTCCGTAGACGGCCAGCCCGCTCTCGGCATACACACCGGCCATCGAGGCGAGAGCGATCACCTTTGCTCCGCCGGCGAGGTCCGCGTCCGCCGCTGTACGCAGGAGCGGCAGCGACGCTTGCAATAGTGCGAACGGTGTCCGGAGATTGACGGCAACGGTCTTGTCGAAACGTCGCATGGGGTAGTCAGCCACTCGCCCACTGGTTCCCACTCCGGCGTTGAGGACGAGGGCTCGCATGGAGCCGAACCGCTCGCCGTGCGTGGCTACGAGTGCTGCGGCGAAGTTCTCGTCCGCCATGTCGCCGGCCGAGACGACGACGTCCGGCGATCCGGCGCGCGTAAGTTCTTCGGCGACAACGGCGAGCCGTTCGGCATCACGCGCCGTGATGGTCAGCCCGTACCCTTGCGAAGCCAAGCGTGTTGCGATGCCGAGCCCGATTCCCTTGGAGGCGCCGGTGACCAGTGCTGATCGAGTCATTCGAATTTCCCTTGCAGTGCGTTGAGTCCGGCCGAGATCAGTTCCGGCACAGAAGATCCAGCCTTGTCGAATCCCCCGCCGACGGTGGCTCCTGCTCGGAATCGGTGATCGATGCCCTGCGCCACGACTGCGAGTTTGAAGAACCCGAGCGCCATGTAGAAGTTCCAATGCGCCAGTTCACGACCCGAAACGGACGAATACCGTTGCGCCAGATCGACAACGGACGGTAGCGACGGGCTCGTCCACGCAGCAGGCTCACCCAGAACCAGATCCAGCGCGGGATGCCGATAGACGCACATCATCGCGATGTCCGCCAGCGGATCTCCCAGCGTCGACAGTTCCCAGTCCACCACTGCGGCAACCTTGGTGACGTCGTTCGCCGCGAGAATCGTGTTGTCGATCCGGTAGTCGCCGTGCACGATCGACGAGGCCGATTCAGCCGGAATCAATTCCGCGAGGCTCGACGCCAACCTGTCCACATCGGCCGAGTCCTCGGTCTTGACGCGTGACCATTGACCGGCCCACAACTTCACCTGGCGGGCTACGTAACCGTCGGGTCGGCCGAGTTCGCCGAGACCCACTGCGTTGTAGTCGACGTCGTGCAGGGCAGCGAGAACACGCACCAACTCGTCGGTGCACTGCGTGACCAGCTCTGCCGGAACAGCTTCCAACTCGGTTTTGGTCCGGATCACTTGACCGGTGACGAACTCGACCACCGTGAACGACGCACCCATCACCGAGGCGTCCTCGCACAGCACGACGGTCGGCGCGACCGGCACGGCAGTGTTCTGCAACGCCGAGGTGATTCGGAACTCGCGCGCAACGTCGTGCGCCGAAGGCGTCAGGCCGGCCGTGGGTGGACGACGCAGAATCCACTTCGAGTTGTCGTCGAAGATTCCGTAGGTGAGATTGGATTTGCCGCCTGAAATCAGTTCGGCTCGCAACTCACCGCTCACCTCGACGCCTGCGGCTTGCAGATACTTGTGGAGCGCCGCGAGATCGAGTCCTGGGAAGTCCGTCACTTCGACTCCTCCCGAGCAGCGCGCTTTGCGGCGCCGACAACACGTTTCGCAATTGCCCAGCGATGAACCTCGGACGGACCGTCGTAAACGCGGAAGGGACGCACTTCGCGGGACAACCGTGCCAGCGGCAGATCGCCGGACACGCCTATTCCGCCACACATCTGAATGGAGCGGTCGACGATCCGGAAGATCGCCTCGGCCGCGTAGGTCTTGGCGATGGACGTCGCGTTGCTCGCGTGCCCGCCCTGATCGAGTTCGAAGCAGGCCTGCACCAGAAGTGCGCGACTGGCTGCGATGTCGATCTCGTTGTCGGCGACCATCTTCTGGATCATTCCGAGATCACCGAGTTTCGAGCCGAAGCCTTCTCGTTCGGCAACCCTGGCCACGGCGACGTCGTGGCCGCGGCGTGCTGCACCGAGCCAGCGCATCACGTGCGTCATGCGGGCGGGACCGAGACGAACCTGCGCGTAGGCGAATCCCTGATCGACCTCACCGAGAACGGCCTCGTCGGGAACGAAGAGATCCTCGAACGTGACCTCGCAGTGCCCGCCGATCATGGCCTTGTCGAGGGTGTCGATGTGTCGACCCACGATGAGACCCGCTGTGTCCGTCGGCGTCAGGAACATGGTCGCTCCGCCGCGCTGCCCGGGCTCGCCGGAGGTGCGCGCCATGATGATGAAGAATCCGGCGCCGTCGGCGCCGGTGATGAACCATTTCTTACCGTTGATCTTCCAGCCACCGGGGACTTTCTCGGCGCGGGTGTTCAAAGCCGAGGGATCGGATCCCGCTCCCGGCGCGGGTTCGGTCATGGCGAATGCCGACCGCATGTCCCCGCTTGCGAGCGGCGCGAGGAACTGCTGCTTCTGTGCTTCGTTCGCGACGTGGGCCAGCATGTGAACATTGCCCTCGTCCGGCGCAGCGATGTTGAGCGCCGTCGGCCCGAAGAGCGAGTAGCCGGCTTCCTCGAAAACAGGCGCGCGATCACTCATGTTGAGTCCGTGGCCGCCGTACTCGATCGGTGCATGCGGTGCGAAGACACCGGCTTCTTTTGCTGCCGCCTGCATCTCGATGCGGATGGCATCGCCACCCGCGACGGCGATGTCACCGGCGTGTTCGTCTTCGATGGGGAGCACTACGTTGCGCGTGAAGTCGCGCGTCTTCTCGATCAGCGCCACCACCTCGGGCGCGTACGTCAGATCGATTGCCACCAGCCACCTCCGAAAGAACTTCCCGACCGAGCGATCGCTCGGTAACAGCACTCTCGCACATGCCGATGCGCCGGGTCAACAATCTTCGAGCATCGCCTCGCCCTGATCGAGCCGGCCGGCAACCACCATGTCGCGGTACAGATCGTCCTTGTCCATGAGCTCGTCATGGTTGCCGATGTTGCGGATCCGACCGTCTTCCATGACCACGATCCAGTCGGCGTCACGCACCGTTGAGAGCCGGTGAGCGATAGTCACCACGGCCCCGGTACGTGCACGTTCGTTGATCGCGTCGACAATCGCGGCTTCGGTGAGTGTGTCGACCTGGGCAGTGGCTTCGTCGAGCAGAAGCAAAGCACTCGGTCGCAGAACTGCGCGTGCCATCGCGATCCGCTGACGTTGGCCGCCCGACAGCGAGGTGGCCGTCAGAGCGGTGTCGAGTCCGTTCGGCAGGGCCTCGATCGCGTCGTCGAGGCGGAGCAGGCGCAGAACGGCCTGGACTTCTTCGTCCGTCGCGTCGGGATGGCTGAAGACGACGTTCTCCCGAATCGTTCCGGGCACCACCGGTGTCTCTTGCTCCACGTACGCGAGACTCTCGCGCACAGCGCGGTGATCGAGCGCGTCGTAACCGACTCCATGCAGGAGAACCTCACCCGATCGCGGTTCGACAAATCGCAGCACAGTCGAGAGCAAGGTCGTCTTTCCGGCACCCGACGGGCCGACGATGGCCATGTGCCCACGCGTCGGAATGACCAGCGAGACATCGCGCAACGCCGGCTGGCTCGACCCGTGGTAACTCACGGTGACGTCGCGCAACTCGATCAGCGGCGCGGCAGCATTTGTTTTCGCGACCACGTCCACGACCTCGTCGTACTGCTCGGTGGGCAACGACTGCATCTCGCGAATCCGGATAGCTGCCGCGATTCCCGACTGAACGGAAGTCACGTTCTGCGCAAGCTCCGACACCGGCCCCATCAGGGTGAAGGCGTAGAGCAGAAACGCGATGAGCGTCGAGACTGCCATTTCGCCGTCGGCGACTCGCCAGGCACCGAAGCCCAGGATGGCAATGATCGATCCCTGAATGGCGGTCCACGCGACAGTCCACGCGGTTGCCGACACTCGAACCGCCGTGATCGCATGCTTTTTCGCATCGGACGCATTGGTCGTCACCAGAGCGCCGACGCGATCCTCGGCGAGGGAAACCTTGACCGTCCGGATCGCACGCAAGCCACCCTCGAGTACGCCGCCGAGCTGACCGAGCGATTCCTGGGTTCGCGCTTCGGCTGCGGAAATCCGAGGCATCAGAACGGCAAAGAGTATGGAGGCGAACACGATTGCCACCATGGTGACCCCCAACAACGGCAGATCCAGAACGCCCATCAGAACAATCGTTCCGATGGTCAACGCGGCTGCGTTCAGAATATTCACCGCGGCCGACGACGCCGCCTCCCGCAGCAGCAAGGTGTCCGACGTGACCCGGGTGACCAATTCACCCACGGATCGCGATTGCAGCGAAGGTACGGTCGCCGCCAGGAATCGCCTCACCAGCGAAGACCTGGCGTCGAAGACAACCTTCTCGGCGGCGGTTCCGAGAACGATCCACTGAGCACAACCGAGCACAGCACCGACGATCAGAAGGACGACGAGCGTGAGGATCGGTCCCTTCAGCGACGCACCGGTATCGAGGGTGTCGAGAACCCACTTGGTGACCATCGGCGTTGCCAGCGTCGCCGCCGAGCCGCACAGCGCCAGTACCAATCCGAGGAGGAGCGACGGCAGATGCGGTCGAGCGAACTCCGAGAGGACGCGGAGATTGCTCCATTTCGGTGCGGGCTGAGAAGCGTCGGATTCAAGCATGAATTTATGGAACACGAATGTTCCATAAAGGGCAAGAGAAATTCCGATTCGGAAACACTGGATACCGAAACCGGACACGGCTACGCTTCGAATTCGTGACAACGATCCACAGCGCACCAGAACAAAGCGCGACCCGCGAGCGCACACGGAAGGCCATCCTCGATGCTGCCGTTTCGGTGTTCGCATCCAAGCCTGCTGCGACCCTCAGCGAGATCGCTTCGGCCGCGAAGGTCGGCCGGACCACTTTGCACCGCTACTTTCCCGAACGATCCGACCTGGTCGACGCAGTCGCGGCCGAGGCCACTCGCGCCGTCGGTGAGGCCGCAGCAGCGGCGCGACTCGGTGAGGGCACCGGAGCCGAGGCACTGGTTCGCCTCTGCCACGAATACTTCGAACTGGCCGACCTTTTGACGGTCCTGTTCTTCACTCCCGGCGTCTATCAAGAAGATTCGTTTGCCGAGTCCGCGTCGAACGACGACGGAGTCACCGACGCCATCGAACGCGGACACTCCGACGGGTCCATCGACCCCGACATGGGTTCGGACTGGGTGCAGAACCTACTGTGGTCACTGCTTTACACGTCGATGGACTACGTGAACCGCGGTTCCGGGACTCGACTACAAGCCTTGGATCTGACGGTTCGCAGCCTCCGTCGCGGAATCGCCCCCGATCCCGCGGTCTAGGTTGTCGGCTGCTTGAACAGCGGCACGCCGCTTGGCCACACCTAATTTGCGGTAAATCGAGCGAATGTGAGTCTTCACAGTGGGATAGGCGATGCCGAGGTGCGCAGCGATCTCGTCTGCAGTCATCGTGGTGCGCAGAAAAGTGAGAATCTCGTTCTCGCGTTCGGTCAGGACTCCGGCGAGCTGGGCAGAGAGCCGGCTCCGTTTTTCCAGAATCGTGCGCAGGAGGTCCTGGTGTCTCGACCCCTGTATTGCGTGCGCGTTCAAGAGATCGACAATTACCGGATCGCCGCTGAGAAAGGGGGCGAGGATCTGCTCCGGGATTGCCTCAGCCAGCGCACGATCCAGCTGCTCGTGCGCCTGCGGCCCACGCCCTGCGACGGAGCTCAGCGCTGCAGAGGTGACAAGTGTGCTCACCAGCGCATATCGCGGCAGCGCGGCCGAGCTTGCCAACCGAAGCGCCTGCGCCGACGGTTCCGGATCCCCCAAGACTCGATAGAGCTCGGCGAGCAGCGCGTGAGCGACCGCAGCACCTGTTCTGGTCAGCGTGGGCTTCGCGATGCGGCGCGCTTGCTCGTCCTGCCCCTGAGCGTGGGCGAGCCAGGCCGTGGTGACGCGCCGCAGCGTATCCCAAGGAATGCCGTGCTTGTCCGCAGTGCTCACGCCTCGCAGCAGCCGAGCGGCGTTGTGGTACCGGTCTTTCCGGTTCAGAGCGATCAGGCTCATCACCAGGTACAGACGGGCGAGCGCCTCGAAGTTGGTTCCGGGACTGCCCTCCACGATTATCGAGTCGAACTGAGCGATCGCTTCCTCGAAGTCGCCACGCCAATAGGCGATGCACCCTCGATTCGACTGTGGGAGTCCACCTTCGAAGCGTTCCCAGTCGGATGCAACCTCTCGGGCAGGAAGGCCGTCGAGGATCTGTTCGGCTTCGGTGAACACTCCCGCGTGGGTGAGTGCAAAAGCCAAATTGGATTGCGCGAGACGCAACGTCTCCGCACGCGACTGCAACCGCGCTTCATCGCCGGCGGAGCGAAGTAGCGCGATGGCGCGAGGTAGATCACGACGAAGCCTGATCTCGGTCCACCCGAGGAGGAAAAGTGCGGACGGGTAATCGTCCTCGGGCTCGCACTGGGCGAGGGCGTGACGCGCGCGATCGGCGATGACGGCCTTGGTCGAGGTGTCCGGAGCGAGCAGTAGGTCGGTGAAACAGACGACAAAATCGTCGGACGCGACCCGTAGACCCTGCCCGCGTAGAAACTCCGCGCCGTACGGATCGCCGCTGAGGTCGCGGCAGCACGCCCGTATCAGCAGGATGTGTGGATCGTGCGGATCGGGATGCGCAAGGCAGAGTTGCTCGAGTTCCCTGGTATGAGATTCGAGAATCAGACGGAGCCAGTTCTTCCGCAGGACGCGTCGAGCCTGCTCCGCCTCACCGGAGGCAAGTGCGTCACGCACGGCTTCGATCATGTGTCGAAGATACTCGAGACGTTCGACGGCCGTGGAAATCCCGTCTCATCCGCTTCGGATGAGACAGCGATCGAAGCATGCGGAAACCGGTGAGAATTGCCGGAACCAACTGAAAGCGCGAGTCGGCGGAATGCCGATGCGCAGGCCTGACACGAACGGACAAGACACATGAGTTTCTGGGAAAGCCTCGGCTGGATGCTGTGGGCGACCGTCTTCGTCGGATATCTTTTCGCGCTGTTCGCGATCGTCGCCGACCTGTTCCGCGACCACAAGCTGAGCGGCTGGTTGAAAGCTGTTTGGATATTTTTCCTGCTCTTCCTACCCATCCTCACCGCGCTCGTCTATCTCGTCGCCCGCGGCGATGGGATGACGGAACGCAGCAACAAGGCCGCACGCGAGGCCGAGAGCGCGGCCGAATCGTATATCCGCGAAGTCGCAGGAAAGAGTCCCAGCGAGGAAATCGCCACAGCTGCAGCACTCCTCGAAGCCGGATCGATCAGCGAGGAAGAGTTCGCCGCACTCAAGCTGAAGGTGCTCTCGTGAGTGCCGCGCGTTTCGGCCCCGTCGACTTCTACCTTCTCGGTCTGCCGGGGCAGAGCCTCGACCCCGCCGCGTTCTCCGCGCTCACCGACCTCACGGATACCGGCCTGGTACGACTCCTCGATCTGATCGTCATCTCCAAGTCCGAGGACGGTGAACTCACCCTCGTCGAGGTCGAGGAATTGCCGAACGGCTTCGAGATCAACGTCGAAATGCTCGGCGCGTCCGGTCTGCTCGGGCATGAAGACATCACCGAACTCGCGGAGGCGATTCCCGCCGGCGCTTCAGCGCTGCTGGTCGCGCTCGAGCTGGTCTATCAGCGCGAACTCGCCGCCCGGACCGCCGAGTCCGGCGCGGTGTTACTGGGTTACGAGCGGATACCCGCACCCGTCGTCAATGCCCTCATGGACACGATCATCCCGAAATTGGAGGTCTGACATGCCGTACATCCCGAGACGAGGACGCCCCGGACTGCTGGGCCTCGCCGCCCGCACCGCGGTCGTGACCGGTACCGCGACCGCCGTCAGCGACGGTATGGCCACCCGCCGGCAAAGGAGAGCTCAGGCCGACTACGAGCAGGCGCAGTACGAATTCGCCCAGCAGCAAGCCGTACTCCCCACACCCACACCCGCACCCCCGGTCGATCTCGTCGCCGAGTTGCAGAAACTCGGCGATCTCAAATCACAAGGCCTACTGAGCGACGCCGAGTTCCAAGCCGCGAAAGCACGACTGCTGGGCTGATTCACCCGACGGGCCATGGATTACCGCGCCCGCTTCCGTACCCCGACACCGATTGGAACCCACTATGTCCACGATCGCCGTCAACGTCCTGAACTTCAATCGGGCAGAGTCCGATCTCATGTTCGCTCGCCTGGCCGCGGGCGTCGGCCTGGGCACGTGGAACCACACTCGTGATCTCGGGTCACTCGACAACCAGCCGATCATCCGCCAGAACCGCGACACTCTGTACAGCAGCGCGATCATCGACGTGCGCGAGAACGTCACGATCACGGTGCCCGATACCGGCAAGCGCTACATCTCCGTGTGGGTGGTCAGTCAAGATCACTTCGGTCCCGTCATCCTGCGCGATCCGGGAGAGCACCTGCTCACGCGCGAATTGGTCGGAACCGACTACGCCGCACTGATCGTGCGTATCCTCGTCGATCCGAACAGCCCCGAAGACGTCGCCGAGGTGAACCGGTTGCAAGACGCCCTCACCATCGACGGCGGCGGAACGGGAGAGTTCCCGTTGCCCGACTACGACGAACAATCGCAGACCGAGACCCGCGACGCGCTCCTCGCACTCGCTCGTGGCATCACCACCTACGACCATTCATTCGGCACCGCAGCGGAAGTCGACCCGATCAGGCACCTGCTCGGTACCGCATCCGGCTGGGGTGGCCTTCCCGAGTACGAGGCCACCTACGTCAACTTCGACGAACGTCTCCCGATCGGGGAATACCGTCTCCGCCTGAACGATGTTCCCGTGGATGCGTTCTGGTCGGTCTCGCTGTACAACGCAGCCGGATACTTCGAAGAGAACGCCTTGGGCGTCAACAGCATCAACAGCCTCACAGCCACCCCCGACTCCGACGGCAGCACCACCATCCGGTTCGGCGTCAATCTCGACGGCGTCGCGAACGCACTGCCCATCATGCCGGGCTGGAACTACGTACTGCGCCTGTACCGCCCCCGCCCCGACGTGCTCGACGGAACCTGGACGGCGCCTCGTCCCGAGGCCCTCCAGCAAAGCGTTCCCCACGCACACACCACTCTCGGGTGACTAGACCTGATCACGGAGGTACAAGCCATGCGTCTGTTATTTCAGCTCGTTTCGCAATGCATACTCGGCGCGATCGCGCTGATCGTCGTGCATTTTGCGCTGCCCGGGGTCAGCCTGAGCGTCAACGGTTTCTTGGCCGCTATCGGTGTATTCACCCTCTCCCACATGATTCTCGGCCCATTCGTGCTCAGCGTGGCACTGCACTACGCGGCTCCGCTCGCGGGCGGTGTCGGCTTGGTCGCCACGCTGCTCGCGCTCTGGGTTGCGACCCTGGTCCCCGACGGCATTGCGATCAGCGGCGTCGGGTCCTGGATCCTCGCCCCGATCATCGTGTGGGTGATCACCGCGTTGGGAGGATGGATCTTCATGGCTCTCGTCATCGACAAGTGGATCAAGAGACGCAATGCCGAAAAGCTCGTGCGCAGTGTGCAGAAGGCATGAATGATCAGTTCGGAAACGGAACCCACAAGGAGTCAGCCATGCCAACTCACCCGCTCGATCGTCGCGTTCTCCTGAAGACCGCTCCGAACTTCCGGGATCTCGGTGGCATTCCCGTTGCTGATGGCACCGTCCGCGCCGGCGCGCTCTACCGTTCGGCGACGCTCGCGAAACTCGACGGCGACGACGTCGCCGCGGTCGCCGACTTGGACGTCCGGACGGTCTACGACCTGAGGACCGCTGCCGAGCGCGACGGCGCACTCGACAATCTCCCTGACTCGACGCGGACGGTCTGGCTCGACGTTCTCGCCGACAATGCCCAAAACGCCGCGGCCACCGGACTACTCATGACGGACCCGGTCGCGTACGCCGAGACCATCAGCGATGGACGTGGGATCGCACAGATGGAGGAAGCGAACCGCAACTTCGTCAGCCTGCCGTCCGCCCTCGACGCCTACCGCGCGTTCTATCTCGACCTCATCGACGAAACAAGAACCGGTGCAGCACTTTTCCACTGCACCACCGGCAAAGATCGCACCGGGTGGGCCGCGACCTCTTTCTTACTCCTCCTCGGCGCCGACGAAGCCGATGTACGCGCCGACTACCTGGAGACGAACACCGATCTGGCGCCCATGACGGAACCGATCCTCGACTTCGCCGCAAGCAAAGGCGTTGACGGAGAACTGCTCCGGCCGCTCCTCGGAGTCCGTGACAGCTACTTCGACGCCGCGCTCGACGAAATGCGCACGCGCTTCGGCACAGTCGAGGACTACGCAATCAACGGACTCAAGCTCACCGCAGAACAAATCACCACGCTCCGCGAGCGGTTCACATCGCGATCGGGCTTCGTCAGCGCGACGTGATCGGAGCTCTTGCCGGGCAGGAATCCGTGCTCTCGTCATGCTTCTTCGGTCGATTGTCCACCCGGGTGACCACGACGACGGCGACGATGCCCACCGCCAAGCCGAGAGCGGTGAACGGAGTGAAGGATTCTCCGAACATCAGTGCGCCCCAGACCGCGGTGACGGGGGCGATCAAGAACATCAAGGTGTTGACGGACGTGATGCCGATGCGGCGGAGCAACAACCAGTACAGCCCGTATCCGCCGAAGGTGGACAACACGATCAACCAGAGCAATGCGATCCAGAATGTGCTGACACTCGGCGGTACGGCAGCACCCGAGACGATCGCCAGAGTTGTGAAAACTATTGCGCTGGTTGAGCAGTGGATGGCTAAAGCCTGCAGTGGCGGCGTGGACGTGGGAGCGCGTTGCTGAACGAAGGTGGATGCAACGAGGCTGAGCATTCCCAGGAACGGAATCGCGTACGCCCACCACGGGGCCGATGTACCGGCCCCGGCGTCGGCTGCCGTGACCATCGCGACGCCGGCCAGTCCGATCGCTAAACCGATCCACTGCATCCGCGGGACTGCGACACCGAGGACCGGGCCGAGCAGCGCGGCGGCCACCAGAGGCTGAATACCGTCGATCAGTGCTGTGGTTCCGGTGTTCACGCCGAGATCGACTGCCCAGTACACGGACAACAGATAGCCGCTCTGGGAGAGTATTCCGATCACCACCTGCCTGCCGACAGCCCGCGGTGTCGGCATCGCGTTCCGGCGCCGGGCGGACAGCCAGACAATCGGGACCAGTACCGCCGCAAGCGGGAGAAAACGCCACATCAGCAGCGTGGGGACCTCGGCACTGCCGGCGCCGAGTTTGGCTCCGATGAATCCCGAACTCCAGCACGCGACGAACAGGACCGACAAGGTAGCCGTCACGGCAGATCTCGAGGTCACGATCCGAGGTATACCGATCTGTTTACTCATGGAGTCGACTATACAGATCGGTATACTCTTGTCCATGGCAGACGAATCCGTACCCGACTTGACTCCGAAAGCACGTCGCATCCTGGAGTCGGCGTCGAAGCTGTTCTACGAAAAGGGAATTCACGCCGTAGGCGTGGATACCGTCGCACTGGACGCCGGGGTCACGAAGAAGACTCTGTACGAGCGGTTCGGCTCGAAAGACGGCCTCGTCGTGGAATATCTGAAGGATCGAGATCGGCGGTGGCGAGCCTTTCGCGACAAGAAGCTCGCATCAGCCGGACACAGCCGCGCCGAGCAGTTGAGTGCGGCATTCGACGCTTCCGCCTCCTGGTCCAAGGCAAGCGGAGGCAAGGGGTGCAGCATGATCAACGCGCACGCCGAGTTCAGCGATCGGTCACACCCGGTGTTCGCTGTCATCGCCGAACAGAAGCAGGAAATGTTGGACGTCTTTCGGCGCATTCTGGCGACAGACGGGCAAGCCGACGAACGTCTCGTCGAGGCAATCATGCTGCTTCACGAAGGCGCCCTCGTCGCAGACGGGATCGGTATCGGCACCGACCCCTTCGACGTCGGCCGGGATGCGGCCCTCGAAATGCTGAAGCATTCCGGGTGATCCACCCCTCTCCACACATTCCAGAAGACCCTTCGACAGAGTCCACACCTGAAATCGAGATCATTCCTCATAGGCGCCACAAACTGACCGTCAACCATCGCCTCGCCCGACGAATACAGGAAACCCGCACATCACCGCGCACGGAGGTCGGGGTTCCTGTCGACAATCTCATGCAAGGCATCGGTTATCGCCCGCACGCGGGCCAATCTGATCAGCTCGCGCGGGACAACGAGCCAATACGACCTCCGAATTACGAACTCGTCACGCAGCACCGGCACGAGGTCATCGTCGGTCGCGCCGATGTACGTCGGCAAGGGCGCGATTCCCACACCGTGCCTGACTGCCTCGTAGTGACCAGCGATGTTATTGGTCTGGATCTGCGCTCGCCCGGTGGGCAGTATCCGGTCGAGGATACGCAGAGGTTCGACATCCAAGAACGCGTCCACATACCAGACGAGCGTGTGATGACGTAGGTCGTCCACCGACGAGATCGACTCGTGCGTCTCCAGATACCGACGCGAGGCGTAAAGCCGCAAGTTGTAGTCCGCAAGTTTGCTGACGACCACAGATCGGGGAGAGGGACGCTCCAATGTGACGGCGACGTCGAAGTCACGCCCGGTCAACACATCGTGGGTAGTCGAAGTCAGCACTTCGGTGTACAAATCCGGGTGCCGGGCACGTACAGAGCGCAGGCCCGGAACCAATACGAAGGCACCGAAGCCGTCTGGGGTCAGGATCCGGACCGTCCCGTTGAGGCTCGGCGACGCCGAGGCGGTCGTCTCACCGAGCGCAGAAAGTAGCGTCGACTCGATACTCTCCGCGTAGGGAACCAATCGCCTGCCCGCCTCGGTCAGCTGCCAGCCCGAGACGCCGCGATCGAAAAGCCTTGCTCCCATGTCTTTTTCAAGCCTAGAGATTCTCCTGGAGACCGTGGTCTGATCGACCCCCAGTCGCTTCGACGTATCCGAAATACGCCCCGTGCGTGACAGTTCCAGCAGAAAGCGCAGGTTGTCAGAAGTGAACATCGCCATTCCCGTTCTTGGCTGCAATTTTGCATTGAGTACTGCGATCTTACTTGTTGACGACGGCAATTCTGCGGCACAGACTCGAATCAACCCCAGCCTCAGGAGTGAATAGTCATGACTGTCATCGCACATTGGATCGACAACAAGATCGCCCCCGGTTCGAGTGGAAACTCCGCTCCGGTCACGAACCCTGCGACCGGCGCCGTCACTGGCAGTGTCGCGCTCGCCAGCGTGCAAGACGCACGCGCCGTTATCGACGCAGCTGCTGCTGCGTTTCCCGATTGGCGCGACAGTTCGCTCGCCAAGCGCACCGCAATCCTCTTCGCGTTCCGCGAACTGCTCAATGACCGCAAGCACGAACTCGCAGAGATAATCACCGCCGAGCACGGCAAAGTCCTCTCCGACGCACTCGGCGAGGTGTCAAGAGGCCAGGAGGTCGTCGAATTCGCTTGTGGCATCGCGCACCTGCTCAAGGGCGGTATGACCGAGAATGCCTCGACGAACGTCGACGTCACCTCGATCCGTCAACCGCTCGGCCCGGTCGCGATAATCTCGCCGTTCAATTTCCCCGCGATGGTCCCGATGTGGTTCTTCCCCATCGCGATCGCCACCGGAAACACGGTAGTACTCAAGCCGTCCGAAAAAGTTCCATCTGCTTCGCTGTGGATCGCGGCGCTCTGGGCCGAGGCAGGACTTCCAGCGGGCGTGTTCAACGTCCTGCAAGGCGACAAGACAGCTGTCGACGAACTTCTGACCAACCCTGCGATCAAGGCCGTTTCGTTTGTCGGTTCAACCCCCATCGCCCAGTACGTGTACAGCACCGGCACCAGCCACGGAAAGCGCGTTCAGGCTCTCGGAGGAGCGAAGAACCACGCGATCGTCTTGCCTGACGCAGACCTCGATCTGGCCGCCGACGCAATGGTCAACGCCGGATTCGGCTCGGCCGGCGAGCGCTGCATGGCGATCTCGGCACTGGTCGCCGTCGGCGACATCGCCGATGAACTCGTTGGCAAGATCGCCGAGCGAACCCGCACCCTGAAAACCGGTGACGGCACGAAGAACTCAGACATGGGTCCTCTGGTGACCAAGGCCCACCGCGACAAGGTCGCCTCCTACGTCGACGCCGGTGAGGCGGCCGGCGCGACGCTCGTCGTCGATGGCAGGCACGTGCAGGCGAACGGTGGTGAGGGCGGATTCTGGCTCGGCCCGACCCTGATCGACCACGTCACCACCGACATGAGCATCTACACAGACGAAATCTTCGGCCCTGTGCTCTCGGTCGTGCGAGTGAACTCCTACGACGAAGCACTCGACCTGGTGAATTCGAGTGCATTCGGGAATGGCACCGCGATCTTCACCAATGACGGTGGCGCAGCACGTCGCTTCCAGAACGAGATCGAGGTCGGCATGGTCGGGATCAACGTCCCCATTCCCGTCCCCATGGCCTACTACAGCTTTGGCGGTTGGAAGAACAGCCTGTTCGGCGACACGCACGCTCACGGTACCGAAGGAGTCCACTTCTTCACCCGTGGGAAGGTCGTCACTACCCGCTGGCTCGATCCCAGCCACGGCGGCATCAACCTCGGCTTCCCCGAAAACAACTGAGTTCTTGTCCCGTCCGAATACGACGGGCCGGGAAATACATTCACAACATTCGAAGGGATCGGCATGGTTGCCAACATTTCATTTCCCCGGTTCTTGAAACTTGGTCCTGGGTCCGTCGAGAGTCTCGGCGAAGTGCTGACGGATCTGAACATCGAGCGTCCGCTTCTTGTCACCGACGCGTTCATGGTCAGCAATGGTTCTGCCGATCGATTGCTGAAGATCGTTGCAGCAGCAGGAAAGAAGGCCGCACTCTTCTCCGAGACGGTTCCCGACCCCACTACCGATTCTCTACAGGCTGGTCTCGACGCTCTGACCGCCCACGATGCCGACTCGATCATCGGCTTCGGCGGCGGCAGCCCGATGGACACGGCAAAAGCACTTGCCGTCTTGTTCAAGCAGGACGGCGTCATGCGCGATTTCAAAGCCCCTCGGGTGTACGCGGGGCCGGCGCTTCCGATCATCGCCATCCCGACGACGGCAGGAAGTGGCTCGGAAGCAACACAATTCACGATCATCACGGATGTTGCCACCGACGAGAAGATGCTATGCCCTGGGCTTTCTTTTCTTCCGATCGCCTCGATCGTCGATTCCGACCTCACGATGTCGATGCCGCCGAGACTGACGGCCGACACAGGTGTCGACGCACTCACACACGCGATCGAGGCCTACGTCAGTAAGAAGGCAAACCCCATCTCGGACGGGCTCGCACTGTCTGCGATGAAGACAATCGGGGCGTACCTCTTGCGCGCGTACCGTGACGGCTCAGATCGAGAAGCACGTGAACAGATGATGCATGCTTCCACTCAGGCGGGTATGGCATTCTCCAATGCGAGCGTGTGCCTGGTACACGGGATGAGTCGTCCGATCGGCGCACATTTCCATGTGGCGCATGGACTTTCCAATGCAATGCTACTTCCGGCGATCACCGCGTTCTCCATACCCGGGGCGCGTGATCGATACGCCGATTGCGCCAGGCAGCTGGGCGCGGCCGATCGCGGCGATTCAGACGAGGCGGCCTCGCACAAGCTGGTCGACTTCATCGATGCTTTGTGCGTCGACGTAGAGGTACCCAGTCCGCGCACATTCGGCATCGACGAGTCCCGCTGGGAGGAGCTCATTCCACTGATGGCGGAACAGGCCTTGGCGTCGGGTTCTCCGTCGAACAACCCGGTGGTGCCCAGCGCACAGGAAATCGCCGAACTGTACCGGAAAGTCTATCGATCCTGACCACTTCGGCCCGGTCAGCATGGTCTCGTTCAGACTGTGCTGACCGGGCCTGTCGAGTTTCGGACGATCAGCTTGGTTTTGAAGATTTTCTGCCTCCGCTTGGCGCCGTCGATATTGTCGAGCAGCATGGAGGCTGCGGCGCGCCCCTTCTCCACCAGCGGTTGACGCACAGTGGTCAGATCCATGAGTTCGGCGATTGGCGCATCGTCGAATCCGACAACCGAAACAACCTCAGGTACTGAGATATTCATGCTACGAAGCACGCTCAAGGCAGCGACGGCAAAGACATCTGATGTCGTGGCTATTGCGGTCGGATTCAGTTTCTCGACCATCGAGCGAACAGCACGGACGCCGCTGTCACGATCGATACCTGAAGCCTCGTAAACCTCAATCGAGATACCGGCATCTCCCCGTGCAGTTGCAGCATCGAAGTACCCGAGGATCCGATCTCGCTGGACCCGCTCGGAAGAGTGTTCGACAACTGCCTTGGAGATCGGCCCGTCGGTGCCACCGATGTTCAAACGTTCGCAGACCACACCGATTCTTCGGTGCCCGAGATCCAAGAGATGGGCCATCTGCTTGAATCCCGCAGCGCGATCATCGATTCCGATGAACGGCAAGCCGCAGTCCGCGGGTGAATCGATCGCAACTGCCGGCGTTCCTGAGTGAATCAGGGCCGCAATGATCGGGTGGGTAGGAGTTACATTGTGCAGGACTACTCCGTCGACCAAACCTCTGACCGCGGGAGAATTGAATCCTTCTTCCCTACTGGAGACCAACGGCAACAAAGTGAGGGCAACGTCGGCGAGTTCGTTGACTTCGACTACCCCCTTCATCAACAGCATGGTCGACGGGTCTTCCAGTGCGTGCCCCAACGACTCCATCACCATGATGCCTACCGCTCCAACTCGGCCGGAGCGCAGGCTACTGCCGACGATGTTCGGCCCGGCGTAGGACAGAGACTGAGCGACTGCGTAGATGTGATCGCGCTGCGATGCAGAAACTTTCGGAGAGTTACTGAACGCGTATGAGACAGCGGCTTGGGAGACGCCTGCTGCCCGCGCCACGTCCTTCATCGTAACCACTGAAGCGACTCCCCTTGCTCCGGACGAATCATCCGCCGTAACCCTTGACGATCTCACGAATTCTATCGTGGTCTCGTTTCAACCGAGTGCTGGCTTCGGTTGACCTGTCGTCACAGTAGATGGTGTTCACACATTCGCCCACACCGGACTGCATGCGTCCAAGCTCTACGAAAGCCCCCGAAGAGCTCGACACGGTATGGCACATCGTCTTTCCGCCCCGACATCGCCGTGTCGATCTCGCCACAGAGGTTGCATCGAGCTCGCACGGCCAGCGGCACAGACGGCTTGGGCATAGGCAACGACGAACCGATATGGCGACACGTGACACAGACGTACCCCACTTCTTCCTCCATACGGTGACTAGCCATGTTCGTCGCCCCACTCCTGCCGTTGCCTCGATAGTTTCAAAGATGTTTCTGCACTGAAGGTCCCGCGAATGTACGAACGATGACGTCCGTGAGAGGTACTGTCGGCAGCGGCGATTACCCCGACCGAACACTTCGGGAGACGGTAGGCGCGACACCGTGGTTTGCGATACTTCCGCCTGTCGCGCCACATCTCAACCTCACCTTGTTTCACCACCACAGACACGAGTGAATCGTATCACCGGGTGATACGATTCACTTAACTCTCCACGAAGCGAATCAACGAAATGCTCTACCCGAAGTTGCCCTTCGTGCTCGGCCGCACGAAATGGGCACAGCTTGTCATCTTCGCACTTCTCGGAGCTTGCCAAGCCTCTTGGGTGACAGTGACACCCGACGTCAAGAATGCACTCGAGCTCACCACCAGCGGACTCGGTTTAGTCATCTTGGGACTGCCCGGTGGTTCCCTGTGCGGATTGCTGGCAACAGGCCGTCTCATTGCCGCGCGCGGAGCTCGCAGGGCGATCAGTATAGGTTTAGCCACGGCAGGAACCGCCGTCCCCCTCATCGAAGTCGGAACGCTAGTTCCTTCCGGAACGTCGCGACGAACTGATCGCCGAACCCTCCAGCAGCTCAAGACCTTTGACTGCCAACAGCAAGCGCTGCCGTGTTTCCGGGGCATCAAGGGATTTTCCGAGAATCGTGGAGATCCGCTCCAACCTGTTGTACAGAGTTCTGCGCTGCACGTAGAGTTTGTCCGCCGCTTCAGTCTTGCGCCCGTCGACGCTGAGAAACGCACGCAGTGTCGGCAGCAGCGGACTGGCCGAGTGCGCATCCTTCGTCAACAACGGACCCAATTCGTCTTCGACGAAGCTCGCCAGTTCCGGGCCCTGCGCCAGGGTCACCAAAATCCGCTCGACCCCCAGTTCGTCGAAGTGGAGGACACCACCAGAAGCTCGGGCGACGGCTGCAGCACTGCGCGCTTGAGTGAGCGCGACAGCAACCATGTCACGTGAAATAGCGCGGCTCACACCGACACCCGCTCCGACGAAACCGACAAGATCCTCGATCTCCGGCGGACGGCCACTCACTTCCGGCGCCACCGTGACGATGTAATCACCCATGTCGGCACTGATCGCATTGGGACTGCTCCTGCGCTTGGGCCGGATTCCACCAGAATCGTCACGAGTATTCTTGTTGGCCACGAACACTCGCATCAGGCCAGATCCGAGCCGATACCCCAGACGACTGGCCTGCTTCACGAACTCATCGCCGGAAATTTCTCCCAGCAGCAAGTGTGTCATCAAAGCGGTACTGCGCTGATCGTCACGCGCCTCGCGGCTACGATCGGTGAGAAGCGAGATCGCGATCGCTGCTGCTGCCCGCTCCGCCGCGAATTCAGCCGAGAACGGCGCGGTCGGCGATTGTCCCTGGAGCACGTGGATCCACCCCCACGGTTGACCACGCATGACGACGGGCCTTCGGACACAATCAGTTTCATTGTCGTGCGATACTCTGGCGTGACGATTCCACTCGTCGTCATCGAATTCGACACCGTCCACTGAAAAATAGACCGTCACCCGGTGCGCGATGTTTTCCAGAACCACCGTGCTGTCGGTGAGCGCCGCCAGAGTCTCCACTATTCCGAGATGGTCTGCGCCGTCGAGCAGCAATCCCGAGAATGTTGCTTCGACCTCACGCTCACGAGTCAGGCTCCGAAGTCGCATTTCGGTCAGAATTTCGTGCACCTGGGCGGAGACTCCGGCGAACGACACTTCGTGGGTCAACGCGATCACCGGAAGCAGCATTTGTTGGGCTTCCTGTACAACAGCTTCAGGAACTCGATCGAACATGCGACCGGATTCTTCGATCACCAGAGCTGCCGCACCCGCTCGAGAAATCGCCTTCACGTAAGCACGCTGCTCGGCTTCTGTTTCCCCTATACCGAGGCCCGCCGTCAGCAACAATTCGCCGCCGCTGAGAAATCGTGCGATATCGGGGATCTCGGACGAGTGAACCCATCGTACTTCGCGTTGATCCAGATCCGTTCCGTTGGTGAGTACGTGAGGACCGGCCGCGCGGATCAGTGAGAGTTCCAGAGCGTCCGCAACCGTGAAAGACATGTCAAAGACACTACACAAAACGTGTCGCTCAGCCGAGACATCTTTCCCGCCTTGCGTCTAGCTGTGAATGCAGTCACAGGACAGTATTTCTACAACCCCAGGGCTTCACCGGGGGGCGCCAAACAGAGTTGAGACACATGGCGAACCCGCTTCCTACCTGTCCGAAGATTTGTTTCAGCGCCCATATAGACCCGGCCCACCGTCCGAGTAATCGCTACCGGTTCACGAACCGAACGCGAACTGCATGGCACCGATCCAAATCTCGACACGCACAACGCCGTGCCGCCGGGTGACCTGATTTCGCTCTTTCGACCGAACACCGACACACCCTTTCGAGGAGTCCTCAATGCCCCTGACCGAAGACCAGCAGAAACGGCCGCCAAGCGCGCGAATCTCTGTCGATGACGTCGGCCGTTCCACTCGTTCCGCGGCACCCCAGCCGCCCCACGCATCCTCGCAGGAATGGCTACCTGCTCTGCTTAAACGCATTCTGCCAAGCACACCGTCGCAGGTCGTTCAGCGGGTGATGCTGACTGTACTGGCCGCATCGGTGGTGATTCTGTGCATCGCCAACCCGATCTTTCGGCAGTCGGACAACCTGCTGAACGTGCTGCAACAGGCGGCGATGGTCGGAATCATTGCCGGCGGTATGCAGCTGATGATTATCTCAGGTGGCTTCGATCTCTCGGTCGGAATCGTGGCAGCGGCAGCCGGATGCGCGGCAGCGTACGTCAGTCTCCAGCACGGTATAGCCATCGGAATTCTCGTCGGATTGGTCGCCGGTCTACTCGCCGGCTTCGTGAACGGCATCCTCGTAGCCAAGATCGGCATCAACCCATTTGTGGCCACGTTCGGTACACAAGCCGTCGTCACCGGACTGCTGTACGCCGCAACCGGCGCCACCCCGATCGCTCCTCTTCCTTCCGGATGGACCGATCTTGGCTTGAGGAACATCGCTGGAATCTCCTTTGCCAGTCTCACATTCGTCGTGGTCATCCTGATTCTGTTGTTCGTCTTACGATGCACGCTCTTCGGCCAGCACATCTACGCCGTCGGGAGCAACAAGGAAGGCTCGCGTCGTGCCGGAATCCATGTCGATCGGGTTCTGATTGCCGTCTATGCCATCGGCGGACTGTGCGCTGCCATCGCAGGAATTCTTCTCGTCTCGATCTCGGGAATCGGGAGTCCGGCAACAGGTACACAGTGGGCACTCCTCGCCATCGCCGCCGTCATCATCGGCGGCACACCACTCACTGGCGGAGTCGGCGGCATCAGCTCCGCGGTGATCGGCATCCTGTCGCTCACCGTCCTCACAAACGCACTGAACCTGTACAGCGTTTCCGCTTACTGGCAGCCGGCGCTGACGGGTACGGCCGTTCTGCTCGCAGTCGGCTTCGAAGCGTTCCGCAGCGCCCGCAAACGCTGATACGTCCGATTCCAGTCGCAGCCAACCACATTCCAGGAGTGACAACATATGACCGCAAGAAGAACGTCCCGAACAATCAAAACCGCATTTGCCCTTTGCCTGGCCGCGTTCGTCGCCGTCGCACTCACGGCCTGCGGAACCGCACCTTCCTCGGGTGCGAACAAGACGCTGGGCTTCGTGGTGTACGACGTCGGCGTCGACCCGTGGATGAACGTAGCCATCTCGACTGTGCAAGAAGAAGCTGAAGCTGCGGGATACAAGCTCAGTGTTGTCAACGGGCACAACGACATCGCTCAGATGAGTAGCGGAATGGACCAGCTGGTCACGCAGAAGGTCGACGCAATTCTCCTCGCCCCCAGCGACCAGGACAGCATGACTCCGTCAATCAAACGAGCCGAAGCAGCAGGAATCCCGGTCATCGCATTCTCCCTGGCGCTGTCAGAAGACGCCCCGGTCTCCTCGTTCGTCGGGACCGACGACGTTCAGGTCGGACGCGAGCAGGCGAAGATGGTCGCAGGAGCAATTGGCAATCGGGGCAACGTCGCCTTGATGACCGGCATCCTCGGCAGTGGGCCGCAGATCGGCCGGTCGGAAGGGTTCCGTGCCGAACTGCAGGAGAACTTCCCCGACGTCAAACTCGTCGAAGAGCAGCCGAACAACTGGGCGAACGACAAGACCATCAGCCTGACCCAGGACTGGCTCGCGAAGTATCCGGCAGGGCAGATCAACGCCGTCGTCGCGCAAGGACCCGAATTGGCTGCGGGCGCCCGCCTGGCCAAGTCGATGGGCCGAAGCGAAATCGTCTTCGTCGGCAACGACTATCCGGAAGAGATGCGCGAGAGCATCCTCGCGGGAGACACGTACGGAACCATCAACGGCGATCCCAAGGAGATGGCGCGAGAAGCTGTCGCCGCCATGCTGACCCTGCTGGACGGTGGCACGGTGCAACCCAAGATCTTCGTCCCGATCCCGCCCGTAACATCCGCCAATGTCGCCGACTCTCCCGCAGCGTACTGATTCGAGACGACCCCCCAGATCGGAACCACCTCAATGAGTACTATCACCAACACCACCGAGCCTCTTCTCCAGACTACGAACCTCTCCAAGTTCTACGGCGGCGTCAAAGCTTTGCAAGGCGCCTCCATCAGCGTCGGACACGGTGAGCACATCGCCATCATGGGCGACAACGGCGCAGGCAAGTCCACCTTCGTCAAGATCCTTTCCGGCGCGCAACCGTCGAGTGATGGCACCATCCGATTCGACGGTGCGGACTGTGAGTTCCAAAGCCCAATCGATGCACGCGAAGCCGGGATCGAAACCGTCTATCAGGATCTTTCACTCGCAGACGACCTCGACGTCCTGACCAACCTGTTCCTCGGGCGTGAAGAGAAGCTGATCAACCTGGGCGGCTTGAGCGTGCTCAACAGACGCAAGATGGCCAAGCGTGCAACCGAATTGCTCACGGAGATCGGAGTGAACGTGCCCGAGGTACACCGGACCGTTCGGGGTCTCTCCGGTGGCCAGCGCCAGGGTATCGCCATCGCCCGCGCATCCGGTTGGGGATCGAAGCTCATCATCATGGACGAACCCACAGCGGCATTGGGCCTGCAGGAGACCGCCCACGTCCACGACATCATCAAACGCCTCAAACAACGCGGAGTCGCGGTCATCATCGTCAGCCACAACATGCAACAGGTGCTGGAACTGACCGACCGGGTGTACGTTTTCCGGCGAGGCCAGGTCGTCGGGTGCCGAAACACCAAGGAAACCACCGCCGACGAGATCGTCTCGATGATCACCGGCGCCCGACCAGCAGAAGCCGTCGCGTAAGCAGCTGTAGCTGCAAGCAGATCGACGTACAGGCCCGTCTGAAGTCACCACGACTGTCGACGGGCCTGTTCGTGTCGCGGATCCGAGACTCACTGTCTCACCGTCGGCGTCGGACATCCGAGACCCTTTCCATCACCCACCTGGCCCCCACCGCCCCAGACGAGGCAGAACTACAGCCGCCGAGACGAAAAGTGCTCGGGCCCAACCTGATGAGGTTGGGCCCGAGCACTTTCGGTGTTCGGTTAGTTGATCTGTATTCGGCCGTCGACGGCTTCGATCCGCGGGATCGGCAGTGCGCGTACGGCAGGCGGGGCTGTCACGAACTCCTCGACGGTCGGCACTTCACCGTTCGGAATCCTCGGCTTCATCACGGACGGGTCCATGATCACGACTGTATTCATGTTTCCCGGATGCGTCTCCAAACCGAACACGGCTACTGACCGACTGCTTCGATCAATGCGCTGAGGTGGGTGTAGCTCTTCTTCGCGGCGTCGAGCGTGCCGCACTCCACCGACAAGACGACGTCGTGGTCGGCCGCGGCGAGTGTGTCGACGATGCGCTTCCAGTCGATGACGCCTTCACCGCATGCGCATCCCAGCATGCCTCGCACTTTTCCGCGTAGACGTTTCGCGTCGTCTAACGCGATGTCCTTGGCGTGCAGGTGCGTGACCTGACCGATGATGGCTTCGAGCCACTCGTGCGGATCGTTCTCACTCAGGTAGCTGTTTCCGGTATCGAGGTTGATCGTCAGGGCAGGACTGTCGACCAAATTCATGATCTTGTCGAGGCGCTCCGGAGTCGCGGTGTACGGCCCGTGGGTCTCGATTGCGATCTTGATACCCCGGGGTTCCGCGACCAGCGCTGCCTCCTTCAGGGTGTACCGCATGAGCGTGTAGTTCTCTTCCTCCGTGGTCCAAGACGGGGTGGGTCCATCGTCGACCATGATCATCGGAGAACCTGCCTCCGCGGCGTAACGGATGGCCTGGCGGAAGTACTCCACTGCCACCTCCGGCTTGGCGAGTGGCGCGTGGCTCGACAGCGACGAGATGCTGAGACCGCGATCTTCGGCCGCATTCCGTAGGATCAACGGATCGTCGAGCATGGAACGACTGTGGAAATATCCTGCTGCACTGAGCAGTTCACGACCCCAGTGCACCATCGGCTCGACGTACTTGTAGCCGATCTCAGCAGCTTGGTCCATGGCCCAATCGAAAGAGCCGTTCTCGTATCGCGCGAACTCCAGATTAAGTCCGAGTTTGATGTTGCCCATGACTTACAACTACTTTCCGGTGAGGGGTGGGTCAGAAGCCGCGCTGGTTCACGTAGTCGTCTCGAACTTCGCCGTGGTACGCCGGTACGGTGATATCCCACCAACCCATTGCATGCATCTCGGTCCAGGGCAGCTCGCGAGCACTGATCGCCTCGATGACTACGGGGCCCTCGGTCTCGAATGCGCGCTGAACAGCGGCGCCGAGCTTTGCCGGATCCTCGACACGCTCGGACTTGCATCCGAGGGACTGGGCGAACGCAGTGATATCGGCGAAGTACGGGGATCCATCCGGCAACTTCCACCCTGAGATGATTTCCCGTTCCGCGCCGAAGAGATTGATCTGAAGGTCCTTGATTGCTTCCCAGCCACCGTTGTTCAGAACGACGAAGACGACATTGACGCCGCTCATGGCGGCAGCTGCGATCTCCGTGCCGGTCTGTAGGAACGCGCCATCGCCGACGAGCGCGAGAACCGGCTTGTCCGGTGCGCCGATCGCGGCGCCGATCGCGGCAGGTACACCGAATCCGATTCCGGAGAATCCGCCGGCAACGATGTTGCTCTTCGGCTCGTAGATCGGGAATTCGTTGAACGCCTGGTTTGCCGGGTTGCTGGAATCGGTGACCAGAATTCCGTTACGCGGAAGAACCTTTCGGATCTCGACCATTGCCCGCGAGTTGGTCATCGGTAAGTAATCGGTCTCACGCATAGGGCGCAGGTGCTCGTCCCACTGCGCCTTCAAGTCCTGAAGTTCGGCGTAGTAGTCGGTTGCTCGGAAGTCGTAATCCGCTGCCGGTGCGCCGAGTTCGTCGATCAGAGACGCGAGCGAGGTCTTGGCGTCGCCGACGATCCCGACCTCGACCGGGTAGTTGCGGCCGATCTCGAATCCGTCGATGTCTATGTGAACGAGTTTCGTGTTAGGGATGTCGAATGTGACTCCCGGGCGGTAGGAGGACGTGATGCGATCGCTGAACCGGCAACCCACTGCAAGAATGACGTCGGCGGTCTTGGTGACTCCGTTACCAGGAATCGATCCCATGTCGCCGCACGGCCACGCGTACAGATCGTGGTCTGCGGGGAATGCGCCTTTGCCCTGGAAGGAGTGCGTCACGGGAGCGCCGAGACGTTCCGCCAGTGTGAGGAGTTCCGCACCGGCCTCGGCTGCGATGACGCCTCCGCCAGCGAGGATCACGGGACGCTTAGCACCCGCCAGTAGCTTGGCTGCCTCGGCAATGGCGACGGGATCACCAGTCGCCCGGGTCTGAGCTCGGCGCGAGTACAACTCTGGAACATAGTCGCCGTACTCAGCTTGCAGGTCCTGCGGGATATCCACCAGGACAGGCCCTCTGCGACCTTCGAGCATCGTGTTGAACGCCTGAGCCATCGCGGAAGGTAGCTGCTCCAGTCGACCGGGCTGCCACCAGCGCTTGACGACCGGCTCGACCATCCGTGGGAAATTGTTCCCGTGCGGCCGATCGATCTCCTGGAGGACGCCGCGGTTCTCCATATACGTGTGAACGGCGCCGGTGATCAGAATCATCGGCTGCGAGTCCGCGAACGCAGTCGCGATTCCGGTTACGGTGTTCGTCGCTCCCGGTCCGATGGAAGTACAGACGGCCGCGATCTTGCCCGATGCGCGGTAGTAGCCGTCGGCCATGTGTGCGGCGCCCTGCTCGTGGATGGCGGGAACCAACTCGATTTCGTCGGCCCGGTCGACGAACGCATCAAGTAACGCTGTATTGCCGTGTCCCGGAATAGCGAATACCTTTTCAACTCCTTCACGGATCAGTATGTCGACCACCATCTGGCCACCGGTGAGCTTTTGCACAGTCATGTTCTTCACTTTCGAATTGAAAAGAATTGGGGTGAGCAATTTATGCAGAGATCGACGAGCCGTGCGATGCACCCGCCGTGGAGCCGCCGCTTCGAGCGATGATCGAATCTGCAACACGCAACGCGTTCGCCGCGATCGACAGCGCCGGATTCATCACCGGGAGCGACGGAAAGAAGGAGGAGTCGACGACATACAGGTTGTCGACATCGTGTGCCTGGCAACTCGGATCGAGGACCGATGTAGCCGGGTCGGTACCGAGCCGAACGGTTCCGGCCTGATGCGAGTTCACCTCTATCCCGGTTCCTTCACTGATGACCACCGGAAATCCGATCTTGCGAAGCATTTTTCGCGTCTCGCGAACCAGAACCTCGTGTGCCCGGACGTTATTCGGTTCCCACGCGATCTGGATACGCCCTCCGGGAGTCAGCGTGACACGATTTTCAGGGTTGGGCAGATCCTCCGTGAACAGCCACCAATCGGTACTACGGTTCGTGGCAAGGCTCAACGCCCATTTGGGGATGTGGGGCCGTTGCCCCTTGATCATCTCCGCCTGGAGCTTCCCGATCAGTTGCACGTGGCCCAGCGGATACGGATGATCGTCAGTGCCACGCAGGTAGAAGTCGTTGAAGTACAACGTCTTTTGAAACTCGGACTTGTTCTTCTTGAGTGGGTCGATGGCCACCATGATCGAGTTCATGTGCACCATGTAGTTACGACCGACCATTCCGGAGGAATTTGCGAGCCCGTCAGGATGGACAGACGTGGCCGAACGTAGCAGCAGCGCTGCAGAATTGACCGCACCACAGGAGATTACGACCGTATCCGCACGTACGGTGGAGGTGACGCCGCGATGGGTCACTTCGACGCCTGATGCTCGACGTCCGGAATCGTCGGTCAGCACCTTCTCCACGTACCCGTTCGTGACGATTTCGACGTTGCCCGAATCGAGTGCGGGTCGCACGCAACAGACGTCGGCATCCGATTTCGCCAAGGTACGGCAAGGGAACCCGTCGCATGTCTTGCATCGAATACATGACCCACCCTGCCGAAGGTCGACCCCGAGCGGGAGATTGGAAGGGGTGAAACCCGCCTTACGCATATCGTCGGCGACCTGCTGTATCGCTGGCTCGTGCCCTACGGGAGGGTACGGAAACGGTTCGTTGCGTGGCAACGTCGGGTCGTCGGTGTGGTCGCCGTGAACCTTGTACACCTGCTCGGCACGTGCGTAGTAGGGTTCGAGATCGTCGTACGAGAACGGCCATGCCGGCGATTCACCGTCGTGATGCCGTGAGGACTGAAAATCCTCTCGCCTGAACCTGACCAGCGAGCCACCGTAGAATTTGGTGTTTCCGCCGACGTAATAGTAGGTGCCGGGGGCGAACTCCCGCCCTTCGGTGTCGACCCATTTTTCGGCGTTCTTGTACCGATCTTTCTCGAACACCGCTCGGGGGTCCCAATTCTGACGTTCCTGTGGAAGGAAGTCTCCCCTCTCGATCAAGAGCACATCGAGGCCGGAATCCTTGAGAGCGTATGCCATCGTTCCACCCCCCATTCCGCTTCCCACGACGATGACGTCGTAGTTGCTCTTACAGGGGGGATGACTGTCCATTCGTGTCTTTTCGAACATGGTTTCCGTCTCCTGGCTGGCTTGACGCTGTACGTCCTTGAACCGTGCCGACTCAGCTTCTGTCAATCCTGACGCAACAGGACTGCAAGTAGTTATACGTATCACTAAACGATACCGCCCACATGTGCGGTGTCAACCGCCCTGAAGACCTGGTCAGGTCGACGGGACGAGCGGATCGAAATCGGGAGCCGACACGATCGCAGTTCGTGCCAAATTCGCAGGCTCCATGATCGCGTCCAAATCCTCCTTGCCCAACAACCCGCGTTCGAGCACCAACTCCACGACGGTGCGACCGGAAGCAAGCGCGTCCGCCGCCAATTCCGTCGCGGCTGTGTAGCCGATGTAGGGATTGAGCGCGGTCACGACACCGATCGAAGCCGCGACCGTTCGTTCGAGATGCGCGACGTTGGCGGTAATGCCGATCACGCATCGCTCGCGCAACACAGTGCAGCCCCGCGTGAGGAGTTCTGCAGTCTCGAACAGGCTGTGTGCAATGACAGGTTCGAATGCGTTGAGCTGCAGTTGACCCGCCTCGGCAGCCATGGTGATGGTCAGATCGTTTCCCACCACCCGGTAGGCAATCTGATTGACCACTTCGGGAATGACCGGATTGACCTTGCCAGGCATGATCGACGAACCCGCCTGCACCGCAGGTAAATTGATCTCACCCAGCCCTGCGCGTGGGCCCGAGGACAGCAATCTCAGATCGTTGCAGATCTTGGACAGCTTGACCGCAGTGCGCTTGAGCACTCCCGACAACTGAACGAAGGCCCCGACGTCCTGGGTTGCTTCGATGAGATCCGATGCCGTCGAGATGTCGAGACCGGTGATCGACACCAGGTGCTCACGCACACGTCTGGCGTACTCCGGGTGCGCATTGAGACCGGTGCCTATCGCCGTCCCTCCCAGGTTGATCTCCGAGATCAACCGAGCGGCCTCTTCCAGTCTCTGAGAGTCCTCCTTGATCATCACGGCGAACGTGACGATCTCTTGACCGAGAGTCATCGGGACCGCGTCTTGCAACTGAGTCCGTCCGACCTTGAGCACGTGGGAGAACTCGGCTGCTTTCTCCGCGAATGCGCCTGCAAGTTCGTCCATCGCACCTCGAAGCCTGGTGACCGCACCTTGCAAGCCGATTTTGATCGCGGTGGGGTAGACGTCGTTGGTGCTCTGACTCATGTTGACGTGTTCGAGAGGATGGAGGAATTGGTACTGCCCCCGTTCGCGGCCGAGCATTTCGAGCGCGCGGTTCGCGACCACTTCGTTGGCGTTCATGTTCGAGGACGTGCCGGCACCACCCTGAATGACGTCGACGACGAACTGGTCGGCGAACCTGCCCGCGCGAATCTCCTTGCAAGCTTGCTCGATCGCTGTTGCATGCTCGGGCGAGAGGATTCCGAGGTCGGCGTTCGCCCGAGCCGCGGCCTGCTTGACCGCGGCCAACGCCGATACCATGTCCGGGTGGACCGAGAGAGGAATACCGGTGATCGGGAAGTTCTCCAGTGCCCTCAGCGTGTGGATGCCGTAGTAGGCCTCCGCAGGCACTTCACGATCACCGAGCAGGTCGTGCTCGATGCGCATCGTCATTTGAGGTTTGCCGCCACCGGGATCTCGCCCCACGGTAGTTCGGCTCCACCGAACTTCGCCGCACGCAGGTCACCTGAACGGGCGTGGCCTTCGAAGCGTTCCAATCGGGACAGTCGCGCAGCGATCTCGCCGATCCTGGCGCTCGCCGCCGGATCGCGCACCTCCTGGAAAGTGAGGGTTTTGAGGAACTTCCCTACCCAGAGCCCTCCGGTGTAGCGCGCAGCGCCAAGAGTAGGAAGTACATGGTTGGTCCCGATCACTTTGTCGCCGTATGGAACACACGTTCCTTCCCCGAGGAAAAGGGCACCGTAGTTGCTCATGTTGTCGAGCGCTTCACGCGGATTCTGCGTCAGGATCTGTACGTGCTCGGAGGCAAACTTGTCCGCGAGTTCATATGCTTCGGAGAGAGTCCCGACAACGTGGATCTGTCCATGGTCGCGCCAGGCAGGCCCGGCGATCGCGTTCGTCTCCAGACCGGGTAGCAATGCGTCGATGTGTTTGATCACCTCGTTGCCCACAGCCTCGGACGTCGTGATCAACACACACGGTGAATCCGGACCGTGTTCAGCCTGGCTGAGTAGATCCACTGCGATGGTGAACGGGTCGGCGCACTCGTCGGCAACGATCAGTGTTTCGGTGGGACCTGCAAAGAGATCGATTCCGACCTCACCGAAGAGTTGACGCTTTGCCTCTGCCACGTATGCGTTGCCCGGCCCCGTGAGGATCGAGACAGGATCGATCGTCTCGGTACCGAGAGCCAGCGCTGCAATCGCCTGTACGCCACCGAGCACGAAAATCTCGTCGGCCCCGGCGAGATGCATTGCGGTGATGCTGATCTGGGGCGGAAGCCCGTCATTCGGGGGCGTCGTAGCCGCGACGCGTTCGACGCCTGCGACCTTCGCGGTCAGCACCGTCATGTGCGCCGACGCTGTCAGCGGGTACCTGCCACCCGGAACGTAAGCTGCAGCCGCGTCGATCGGAATGTTCCGGTGCCCCAAGAACACGCCGGGCAGAGTCTCGACCTCGAGGTCTGTGATGGTGTCGCGCTGCGCCTGGGCGAAGTCGCGAATCTGACGCTGCGCGAACTGCAGGTCCTCGAGGACCGTTGTCGGGACGGACTTGACGATCTCGCGGATCTGATCTTCGTCGAGGCGGAACGAATCCGGTGACCACCGGTCGAAACGGTCAGAGTACTTGCGGACCGCGTCGTCACCGTTAGCACGAATGTCTGCGATCACACCCGCGACAGTGTCGACCACCGCCGGATTGCTGGCACGCTGCGCTGGTTCGCCGACTGCTGCTTTGAGAACGAACGACATTGGCGGGTTGCTCCTTCGAGGTGAGGCATGAAATCAAACTGATAGCCCTAGCTTTCCTGCGAAGTGATCCAGCGAACAGACACATAGGGGGAAGCACTTCTGCCAAATTCTGCCCAATCCGTGCATGATATGCCGGTCGTTCGAAAGCTCACGGTCAGAGCAGGTGCAGCGCTCGCGCCTGCTCACAGTGGTCGATCAGCGGCTCACGCTTGCACGTTTTGGCGCTGTCGATATTTATCGCCACTTCGTAGTGTTGGCCTACAAGATTTCGTACGCGCCGAACTCCTGACGTCGAGTCGGCCAATACCCGGAGCCGTCGTTGTCTATTCGACATCGTCGATGCCCGAGAAGGAATACTTCGATGAGCGAACAACCGCATCTCGTCTGGGGAATCGTCGGTGCGAGTGATATCGCCGAAACGCGAATGATTCCCGCACTGCGAAGGACCGGCCACCACATCAGTTCCGTGTACAGCGGAAATGCGGACCACGCCGAGCAGTACGCACGTCGGAACGAGATATCGAACCGAACGAACAAGCTGAACGATCTGCTCAGCGATCCCCTCATCGATGCGGTCTACATCTCCAGTGCAAATGATCGCCACCTCGAGCAGGTGTGCGCGGCGGCAGCAGCCGGAAAACACGTTCTCTGCGAGAAGCCGCTGTCGACGAGCATCGACAATGCGCGGAAGATGACCGCCGCTTGCCAATCCGCCGGCGTAGTCCTAGGTGTCAACCACCACCTGCCTGCCGCAGGTACGCACCAGGCCATTCGACGCACAGTGACGCGCGGCGACATAGGCCGGATTCTGTCGGTCAGTGTTCGCCACACGTCACTCCTACCCGAACGATTGCGAGGGTGGCGACTCGGTAGCGCGCCGGGATCAGGCGCCGTCATGGATCTTTCCTGCCACAACGCATCAGTCGTGAATCCGCTACTCGGCACAAGAGCACTGACGGCGAGCGCGATCACTGTGGCTCAAGGAGATTGGGCGACCGAAGCCGAAGATGCAGCCTCCTCGTCGATTCTCTACGAGAACAACGTCCTTGTACGATTCCACGACACTTTCACTACGCCATTCGCACCCACGTATGTGGAGGTGCACGGGACAGCCGGCAGCCTTCATGCAGCCGACGTCATGACTCCGGAACCCATCGGGTCGGTCGTTCTGCACGATCGCCGGGGATCACACGAGATCGATGTCGAAGACCGCCGGCACACGTACGACATCACGCTGGAACACTTCACCCGTGCCACGCGCGGTGACGGCCGACCAGTCGTCGACGGACTCGACGCGACCAACGCACTGGCAGTGAGCATCTCGATACTCGAGTCGGCCAGGACGGCTAGCCGGGTCACAGTCGACTTCTGTGGACAGTAGCCGTTCACAATTCACACTCGGAGCTGGTTCGATCCAAGGTAGAGGTTCATGAAACGTCCCACTGAACGTGACGAAAATTCGGATTGGAATAGATTCGCGATCCCACAATTCGTGGAACTTCTGCGGTCCGGTTCAGTTGGGCGCGGCCCGGCAATCGTAGGGATCGATGGGAGGGGTGGTTCCGGCAAGTCGACGCTGGCCGCACTGTTATCGGCAAACTGCACAGGGACGGTCATCGTGCACACAGATGACATCGCGTGCAGTCGAACATTTTTTGGCTGGGATACCTTGCTCGCCAAGGAATTACTGGAACCTATACGGCGAACTGGGCTTCCATTCACCTTCCGGTCGAACCACGACAAGCCTCGCGATATCGCTGTCTCTGACCAGACGACGTTGCTTCTCGTGGAAGGTGCCGGGTCGATCCGCCGTTCATTGCGGATGTTGTACGACGCGACAGTGTGGGTCGACACCGCACCGGAGACAGCGCGACAACGATTGGTCGAGCTCGGCGAGGATCCACAGGGCTATCACGACGACAGGATGATCGAAGAGAATTCGTTGCTGAACGCGGACCGCCCCTGGGCGCACGCAATGTTTCACGTGTCTGGAACCAACTCTGCGACCAACGGCACAGTCCTGGTGCGCCGAACATAACCGCGTCGACCTCGAACAGCATTGGCATCACGAGTCGTCCACGGGGTTGTCTACGACGGGTCGCTGCCCAGTTACGGCATATTCTCCTGTACAGAGCGTCGGTGTCGCCAGCGATCGCGCGGCCCGATTCTGTACGAGTAGCAACCTGGATCAATCCGAGCCGAAACACACTACCGGGCACGGCGACCCGCGACGAAGGGTGAGATCGAGTCTCTCGGCGATATCGTGAGGCGCGAAAAGGGCCGAACCTGAATAGTTCTCGATCTCTTCCAGAGTCCACCATCTGAAACCGTGTAGGTGCTCATCGCGCAATTCTGCGTCGGTCAATGCCCCTCGTGGTTCGAACCCATGAACTCGAACCAGGAAATAGAAGTTGTCGACGCCGCTGAATCCGGGAAAGTGCTCTGGATCGATGATCGTTTGGCGCCAGACGAGCGGCTGCGTCGTGCGTAGTTCGAGCCCTACCTCTTCTCGAAGCTCTCGCTCGAGTGTGCCGCGTGGGGTCTCACGTTCCTCGCAACGGCCACCGGGCGTGATCCAATAGGTTTCATCGGATCTAGATCGAAAGTTGCACAACAGTATTCGGTACGAATGATCCACGATCAGCGCTCGCGCAGAACGTCTGATCGACTCCGAAGGTCCGCCAGTGCTCATCCTGTTTCTTCCTCAAATCCCGAACAGAATTTCCTTCCGTTCGGTGACACCAGTGCGAGTACACCGGATTTCGATGTACTCGCACGTGGGCCACTGCTTGTTCGACCTCAGTGGGAGACCGTGTGGTGCTCCGGCTTCGGAGCATTTCCCGTACGTTCAGTTTCCGAGTATCGCGGAACGGTTTTCATCAATACAGGACCGCCGACGGCGATGAGCAGGAGCAAGATCGCCGGCAGCGCCGGCATCCAGCCGATTCCGAATCCGTCGACGATGAGCGTGATCGCAGCCGGCCCGACGAGCATGCCGACGTAGCCGATCGCATTGACAATTCCGATGTTTCTTCCGGCGTTCTCGGGGTCACGACGGCCGGCAGCAGAGAGCATCAGCGGAGCCATGCATGCCAGCCCGAGCCCCAGGAGAACGAATCCCACCAGGGCGAACGGAGCTGACGCACCCCCGATCGCAAGCAAGGCACCGACGAATCCGATCACACCACTGACGGCCACGATGACGCGCGCACCGAAGTACTCGGCGAGCCGGTCACCGAAGAGGCGCCCCACGAATTGTGCACCGGAGTAGAAGGTCACAGCTGTCGCAGCCATACCAGCGCTGGTATCGGCATGGCGCCGGACGAACTCTTGTCCCCAGTCCAGAATTGCGCCTTCGCTGAGCATCGATGCCAGCATCAAGAGGCCGAATCCGGCCATGATCAGCAAAGTCGTCGTCGACGCCGATCTCCCGGTTGTCGATTGCTTCCCGAGAACGGCTGCGGCATCCGGGGGTAGCAGCTCATCGCGAGTCAACAACCAGCGACCGAACACAGCTCCGAGAACCGACATCGTGACACCGATCGAGATGTAGGCCACCGCGGGGCTCTCGACATAGTGACGGGCGATTGCACTGGCCACCAGGCCGATGACGAATCCGCCTGCCGGATAGGCCGCGTGGAACGCAGACATGATGGGCCTGCCGTAGTAACGCTCCACCTGCACACCGTGTGTGTTGAAGGCGGTGTCGAAGGCACCTCTCAACAAGCCGATCATCACGCCGAGGAACATTGCGCTGGCAATACCCTGCAAGAACGCGAACGGGATATACATCAACGGGTAGATGATCATCGTGGGCATACAGGTGGCTCGCGGACCGTACCTGTCGACGAACGGCCCGATGAGGAAGCAGCCGACTGCAGCGCCGACGCCGATCGCCAATGCCACCAGCCCGAAATTCGAGTCGCCGCCCTCCCCCGACCACCCCAGGTGAGCACGGAGCGCAGTGGTGTTCGTCGACCACGTGAGCATGACCGCTCCCAATTGTGCGAATCCGAAGAATGTCGCAACCCGGGCAAGCCGAATTCGCTGGAGGCTCAGCGCCCGCGGGTCTTCCGAAATGTTCGTAGTCATTGTGAGTCCTCAATCTGCACACGCATGCCCCTCAATAGGGTTGCGAGGCACGTCATGTACTGCAATCAGCGTTGTCCAAATCACGTTACGGAGTCACCATCACAACAACGATGCACAGTACGAGCACTACTTCACCATAAATATGCACACATCGTGCATATAGCAGGCCAAACAGTCCCTGCAGTCACACGCCCGCCAGGTCCACACTGCACACTGCATCATTGCGCGTACCGACGCCGGGGATAACACTCACCATGCTCGTGCGGTTAAACGTATCACCGCACGTGGAAGAGTCAATAGGGCAAGAATCAGCGCACTGGTAAACGATCGACCGAGCCGGTTGCCCGAAGGCGCGCCCCGCGTCGGCGCAGAAGTAGCTACTGCGAGCCCTGCCCACGCACACTCGACCTGCCGCATTCGGGAATCGCTCGCATCGCAGCGGCCTTCGTTCACGGCGTCCAATGACCGCCTACTGATCCCCCGCGGCGATGAAGTCGCCACTGTTGCAAAGTCGTTGGCCGCCGGGGCCGTCCGGAATCCGATAGTTGGAGAACGCCTTCGCAACGCAGCAAACCGTCTCCGCGCGCTGGTCAATGCGACCGACCTATGCGATTTCCCAGGCAAACAAAAGCGAGGTTGAACGCGTCGTGGCCGACACCAAACGCTGGCGACCGCCTACCGCGACACTGCACACAGCAGTTACTCCCCCACCCGCTTCGCCCCCACAGTCACTCCCCCACCCGCTTCGCCCCCACAGTCACTCCCCCACCCGCTTCGCCCCCACCATCCGACGCGCTATCTCCAGATACCTCTCCACCAACTCGTCCGGAGACAACTCACCGTCCGGTCGGTACCACACCGCGACGGCGACGCACATCGTCACGACAGCTCGGCTGGCATCCTCGGGATGGTCGGCATCGAACACGCCCGAAGCAACGCCGTCGAGGACGATCCGGTCCACCTGCTTCTGCTGTTCGTCGCGCTGCGCGATGTAACTAGCCCGACTGTCGGGCTCCATGCTGCGGATCTCGGAGGAAGCGACGAACGACTGCTCGCGTCGAAACATGTGGAACCGCAACAGAGATTCGATCACCGCGTCGAAGCGATCAGAGGGATCGTCCCCGGCATCGAGTTCGGCGGCGCGGCTTCGCTCCAACAACTCAGTCATCACCACGGTCGCCAGACCGATCAACAGAGCCTGCTTGGACGGGTAGTGGTGGTAGAGCCCCGGCACCGACAGCCCGGACCGCGACGCGACGTCACGGATCGAAGTCCCGTGATAGCCCTGCTCGACGAACGCCTCCAGCGCCGCAGCGAGCGGTTTCGGTAGTCCCAGGTCTTCGTAATCGCGCCAGGACCCGCGTACCGGAAGCTCGTTCGTCATACCGATACCGTAGATCGCCGTTGCGCCGCCGCCGAACGCGTCGGTGCCATTGGTTACAGTCGATGTTCACCGAAAGACAGGGACCAGTCATGATCCATGTTCGCCACTCCGCGGTTGCTGCCGTGCCGGTTGATGTCGCCTTCGACTACATCGACGACTACCGCAACGTCCCGACGTGGATGTTCGGTGTTTCCGAGTTCACCCCGTTCGGAGAGTTCGATCAGGGGCTCGGCGCCACGTTCGACGCGGCCATGCAGATCGGGCCAAGCACGTTGCGCTCCAAGCTCGAGGTCACCGAGTGGGAGAAGAATCGGATCATCAAGCTGTCTTCGCTCGGCGGTGTATCCAACTCGTCCACGTGGGAGTTCGCCGCGATCGACGATTCCAAGACCGAGCTTTCCGTCGACTTCGCCTACAAACTCCCCGGCGGCATTGCCGGCAAAGCTCTCGGCCGCTTGATCGGGCCGTTCGTCGAAAACGCTGTCAGGAACAGCGAGGAGACGTTGCGCCACAGCCTCGAGCAGCAGTTCGCGGCCCGCGGCGAAGGCTGAAACTACCCGCGGTCGCCTTCGAGGCCCAGCGCGTTGGCCCACACCTGAGTAGCCGTCTTGACGACGTCCTCGAACGGGACGGGGTTGCCGTCGGCGCCAGGTTCCTCGGAGACGAACGAACTGTAGGCAAGACGGCTCACCATCGCCGACAGTGCTCGGGAAGCCAACAGCGGATCCAACGAGCCGTCTGCCTTGCCAGCTGCTTGCAAGCGTTCGATGGCTCGGGCATTACGAGAAATGAAGGTCTCGGCTCGGTCCCGACGCAGTTTCGCGAAGGCCGGATCGATGTGCGATACCTGCTCGAGCAGACCCATCAGTTTGGCGTTGCGGCGAAACGCCGTCAGGTAGGCACGGTTGCTCGATTCGAGGACCGCATACGGATTGTCGACGTCGCGGACCCGTCCCATGCCGGGGTGCAACATGTCTTCCTGCGCAACGTCGAGAACTGCGGCGAAGATCTGCTCTTTGTTGTCGAAGTAGGTGTAGAACGTGCCGGTGGAGCAGTTCGCTTCCTTGGTGATGTCCGTCAGACGGGCATCGAGATACCCTGCGCGCTCGAACACCGTTCGAGCCGCTGCGACCAGAGAAGCCCTGGTCCGGACGCCGCGGGCAGTCACCGGCAGGTCACGCAGAAGCTCCGTCGCAGCCATGGATGGTGGCGGACGGTCTTCCCAGTTCTCCTGAGGTTCGGCGCGAGAGGTCACCAGCTACTTATACGGCAAAGCCGGCGACATCTCGGCATCGGCGTCAGGTGATGGTGATTCCTCCGTCGACGGCGATGGTCTGACCGGTGACGTATCCGCCTGCCTCGGACGCGAGCCACACCATGGTGGCCGCGAGCTCTTCAGGATCGCCCATGCGGCCGAGGATCAGGCGCGGAGCCATCGCGTCCAAGTAGCCGTCGTTGTATTGGTCGGTCATTTCCGACTTGAAGAAGCCTGGCGCGATCGCGTTGACGCGAATGCCCTTGCGCGTTCCCCACTGCTGTGCGAGGTCACGGGTCAATCCGACGACGCCTGCCTTGCTCGCCGCATAGGCGGCCTGTGGGAGTCCGGCGGTCGTCAATCCGAGAATGCTCGAGATGTTGACGATGGAGCTGCCCGGGAGCATGACGCGGCCGCAGGCCTGCGCTGCCCAGTAGGACCCATTGAGGTTGATGTCGATGACGGCGCGGAACTGGTCCGGGGTCTCACGGGTTGCCGGAACAGCGGTTCCGACGCCGGCGTTGTTGACCAGTACGTCCACGCGGCCGAACTTCTCCATCGCGGCGTCGACCATGTTCTGAGCCTGAGCCGGATCGACGATGTCGGTGGCCACGCACAACGCTTCGCGGCCTGCGTCACGCACGAGCTTGGCCGTGTCTTCGAGCTTGTCGACGCGGCGAGCAGCGAGGACGACATCCGCGCCGGCCTCTGCTGCGGCTTTCGCAAACGCCACCCCGAGGCCCGACGACGCACCGGTCACGATGACCACTCGATCGGTCAGAGAGAACTTGTCGAGAACAGACATGCGCGGTGATGCTCCTGTGTCGTCGGGTTCGGGAAGTGACGTATGGACTGCAGTGGCGTATCGACTGCAGTGACATATGGACTGCAGTTGCGAAATTACAGGCCGAGATCGCGGCCGATGAGTTCCTTCATGATCTCGTTGGATCCGGCCCAGATCTTGGTGACGCGGGCGTCCATCCACGCGCGAGCGGCGCGGTACTCGGTCATGAAGCCGTAGCCGCCGTGCAACTGAACACAGTGATCGAGGACCTCGTTCTGCACCTGCGCGGTCCACCACTTCGCCTTGGCGGCGTCGATGGCGGTCAGCTCGCCGGCAGCGTGTGCTGCGACGCAGTTGTCGACGTAAGCCTGGGTGACCTCAATGCGGGTCACGAGATCCGCGAGAAGGAATTTGTTCCACTGCAGCGAGCCGATCGGCTGACCGAAAGCCTTGCGGTCCTTGGCATATTGCAGCGTCTCTTCGAGGATCGGAGCAGCGTGCGCGATGTTGGACACCGCAGCGCCGACGCGCTCCTGCGGCAGCATTTCCATCATGTGGATAAACCCGCGGTCGATCTCACCGATGATGTTGGTGGACGGCACGCGAACGTTCTCGAAGAACAGTTCGGCGGTATCGGACTCGTGCTGGCCGACCTTGTCGAGCTTGCGTCCGCGCTCGAAACCTTCCATGCCGGTTTCGACGGCAAAGAGCGTGATGCCCTTGGACTTCTTCTCTGGACTGGTCCGCGCCGCCACGATCACGAGATCAGCGTTGTAGCCGTTGGTGATGAAGGTCTTGGAGCCGTTGATGATCCAGTCGTCGCCGTCCTTGACCGCAGTGGTCTTGAGCGAGGCGAGGTCGGATCCGCCGGAAGGCTCGGTCATGCCGATGGCCGTCAGCATCTCACCGGTGCAGAACTTGGGCAGCCAACGCTGCTTCTGCTCTTCGGTGGTGAGCTGAACGAGGTACGGAGCAACGACGTCGGCATGGATGCCGAAGCTCGAGGCAACAGCTGCACTGGCACGCGAGAGTTCTTCGGCCAGAACAGCGTTGAAGCGGTAGTCGCCGGCTTCGCTTCCGCCGTACGCCTCTGGAACCTCGAGTCCGAGGAAGCCGTTGCGTCCCGCTTCGAGCCAGATTTCACGATCGATGAAGCGCTGGTCGATCAGCTTCTCTGCGACCGGAAGGATGTTCCGGTTGACGAATTCGCGGGCAGATTCGCGAAATGCCTCGTGATCGGGTCCGTACAGAGTGCGACGCATGACGAGTTGCTTCCTTTCGGCGTGGCAATGCCACACGTAACGATGTTCCTAAGCATTCGCTTAGAATCTAAGCATCTGCTTATAGTGAATCGAGAGCGGGATATTGTCAACATCGAAATCCGTCACACCTGGAGGAAACCGTGAGCGATTCACCTGACGTGGTGATCAGCCCCTCCAAAGCTGCGGCCCGTATCCGCGCGGCAGCCGTGGACGCTTTTGCCTCCGCGGGCTACGGCGGCACCACCACGCGTGACATCGCCGCACGACTCGACATGAGTCCCGCCGCCATGTACCCGCACTACCGCTCGAAAGAAGAGCTGCTTTTCGCGATCAGCTTCGAAGGTCACACCGAAGCGTTGAAGGTGGTCGAGGGCGCCGACAGACCGGGTGAAGAGCCGTCCGTTCGCCTCCAGGAACTGGTCAGCACCTTCGCCAGTTGGCAGGCCGGGCACCACTCACTCGCTCGCGTCGTCCAATACGAACTCACTGCACTCACACCAGAGCACTACCGAACCGTCGTCGCGCTTCGCCGCAGCACGACGCGGGTGGTCCGGGAGGTTGTCGACGCCGGCGTCCAGTCGGGCGACTTCACGATCCCCGATGCCGAAGGCGTCACCCTCGCCTTGATGTCCCTGTGCGTCGACGTGTGCCGCTGGTTCCCGGCCGGCAATTACACGAATCCGGAAGACATTGGAAAACTGTACGGAGACCTGGCATTGAGGATGGTGGGCGCCGCCTGAATCAGGTGACACCGACCGCAGAAAGGACTCGGCCAGTGGCCAACCGCACCTATCTTTACTCGACCCCTGTTGCTCCGCATGAGAATCCGGCTGCCGCTCGCGCCCGAGGTCTCACCGGTATCTCCGAGTGGTCGTACGCGATACCGCTGGTCCCGAGGATCCTTGTGTCCGTGAATCCCTTCGCCCACCAGTCGGTCATCTGGGACGACACCCCAGACCTGATCGCGGTCACCGCGCCCTGCGGTCCTGGTATCGCCCGGCTCGAAGACTTCCTCGGCAGAATCGATCACCCCGAACTCGGCACGATGGCCGGCGATGCGCTGCGTTTCCTGCGCAGCCACACCGAGCCCGACCACTACTTCGTCCTCGAGTGCGGCGAGATCTTCGACATGGACGACGAACCGTTCGCCGAACAGGGCGCGGCCCTGATGACCGGTCTGGCGGACATCGACGCCGAGATGGAGGCAGCTTTGGCCACGCTCGCACCCGCCAAGCCGCGCTTCTGGGAGCGGCTGTTCACGCCGACTCAGGAGAGCGTCGAGGAACCGCTACGCGAGCTCGGCCTCGGTTACTGGTCCGAGACCCTGTACTTCGATCTCGACGTCCCGCAATAACCACCGATCAGTCAGAGATCTCACCGAGCCGACGCTCCAAGTAGGCCCGCTCCGGTTCCGTACCAACCAGATTCAGCGCACGTCGGTATGCAGACATTGCCGCGTCGGTGCGCCCCAACCGGGCGAGCAGTTCGGCGCGCGCGAGGTGATACGGGTGGTAGTCGGCAAGTTTGGGCTCCGCTGCCAGTTCTTCCAACGCTGCCAGCCCAACCTCCTCGCCATCGCGCATCGCCAGCGCCACTGCCCTGTTGACTGCGACGACAGGCGAAGGCGTCAACGTGAGGAGCACTCCGTAGAGCGCGCAGATCTGCGGCCAGTCGGTGCTCTCCACATCCGCCGCCTCGTCATGCAATGCGGCGATGGCAGCCTGCACCCCGTACGGCCCCGGCGCTCCCCCGGTCAACGCGACCACGACGAGGTCGCTGCCTTCATCGATCATCGGCTGGTCCCAACACCCGCGATCCTGGTCCTCGAGGAGGACGATCCCGCCACCGGCGTCGGTACGGGCATCCCGACGCGCGTGGACGAGAAGCATCAACGCAAGCAACCCGGCGATCTCGCGCTCATCGGGAAGCAATGCGCGCAGGATCCTCGCCAGCCTGACCGCCTCTACCGCCAGGTCGACGCGTTGCAGATCCGGCCCCGAACTGGCGGCATACCCCTCGGTGAACACCGAATAGATCACCTGTAGAACACCGGGCAGGCGTTCCGGGAGTTCTTCGGTGCTGGGAGTTCGGAAGGGAATCCGAGCCTGACGTATCTTCTTCTTCGCACGCACGATCCGCTGCGCCATTGTCGCCGAAGGAACGAGGAAGGCCCGAGCAACTTCGGGCGTCGTCAACCCGCCGAGGCAACGCAAGGTGAGTGCGATTCGGTCGTCCTCGGCCAGCGCCGGGTGCGAGCAGGTGAAGAACAGCTGCAACCGCTCGTCGGGAAGTTCTCCGTCGACCGTGGGCGGCGCCGGGTCGGCACGATCGGCGTCCACCTGCATCACCGCCAATCGCGCCGCATAGGCCTGATCACGACGAAGCCTGTCGACGGCTTTGCGACGCGCCGTGGTCAGCAGCCAGGCGCCGGGTTTGGCCGGCACTCCGTCCACCGGCCAGTGCACCAACGCGGCCTCGACGGCTTCGGAGGTGACTTCCTCGGCCAGATCCAGATCACCGAAACGGCGGACGAGCGAGGCCAAGAGTCGTCCACGTTCCTCCCGGAACACTGACTCGATGGAGTTCTCGGCCTGCTCGTCCACGGCGAATCAGTCCCCGAACCCGGCCAGCGGACGCACCTCGACGCTTCCACCGTCGCGCGCGCCGGGGCACCGCGCGGCCCAGGCCAGCGCCGCATCCAGATCGGGAACGTCGATGACGTCGTAGCCGCCGAGGATTTCACGGGTTTCAGCGAAGGGTCCGTCGGTGACGGTCTTTTCTCCGGACTGCGAGACTCGAACCGTTGTCGTGGTGGTCAGGTCGGCGAGGGCATCGCCGGACACCCAGATACCGGCATCCTTCATTTCCTTGTCGTATTGCTGCCAGTCCTCGAACGTGCACTGGGGTTCGGTGTCTCCGCCGGGCGCGGTGTAGATGAGCAACATGTACTTCATGACTGACTCCTTGGTCTGTTGTTTCTCTTCCGGCTTTCTTGCCTTACAACATGACGACGAACGGTTCTCCCCGGAATCGACAGGCGACTCGAAAAAACTTTCGGCGGGTTCGTCCGAGGTGCTGCCGTTAGGCTGAGTGTATGACCGAACGCGACCGGGACGCCGCTGGAAAGCCCCTCAATTCGCGGCCCCGCGACGGACTCGGCCGTCCACTGCCACGTGACGCAGCGGGCGGTGTCCCGCGCATTCCCGACGATGTGCGCCTCCCTCCGGACGAGTCGATCACCGAGGCTCAGCGTCTTCTCGACCACGGGATGCCTTTTCACGCGCACGAAATTTTCGAAGGAACGTGGAAGGACGCTCCCGGCGAGGAGCGTGACCTGTGGCAGGGACTGGCTCAATTGGCCGTCGGGCTCACCCATCTACTTCGGGGCAACAACACCGGTGCCGTCTCACTCCTCGGCCAGGGTCACGACCGCATCAGGCACTACGAAGTGGAAAGCCCGCACGGCCTCGACATCCCCGGCCTGCTGATGTGGTCCGAGCACTTGCTCGCTGAAATCGATCGCCCCGGCGATTTCCCCGCCCCTCCGATTCCGAGGTTGAGAATCCCCTGATGCCCATCTTCCCCATGTTTCCGCTCGGCTCTGCATTGCTTCCGGGTGAGGTGTTGCCACTGAACATCTTCGAGCCTCGGTACCGCGCACTGGTAGAGAACGTTCTCGAAGCTGCCGACGGCCCACTGTTCGGAGTAGTGCTCATCGCTCGTGGCCACGAGGTCGGTGGCGGCGAATCACGCCACGACGTCGGCACTCTGGCTCGGATCGAGTCTCATGTCGCAATGGGTGCCGGACGGTATCAGTTGTATTGCCGGACCGAAGACCGCATCCGCGTCAATCGCTGGCTGCCGGACGATCCTTACCCACTCGCCGAGATCGAATTGTGGCCTGACGAGAACAACGGAACACCTGTCACCGCTTACGAATACGACTCTCTCCTCGAGCGCATCGAGTTCATGTACGGAATGCTGGGAAAGCTCGCACTTCGGGCCGGCGAACAGACTCCGCGAATGCCCGTCCCACCGGATCCCTTGGATCCGCTGGGTTCTCGGCTGTATGCCCTTGCCAGAAACATTCCGATGGGTGACGCCGATCGCCTGGCGATTTTGACCGCGCCAGGCGCCGACGAACGTATTCGCACGCTCTCGGAGGCGGTCGAGAACACCATCGAGGTGGCGCAGTTCAATCTGCTCTGAGCGCGACTACGCCATCGTCTGACCCATGTCGATGACGATCTTCGTCCCGGTGACCGCGCGGGAGAGGTCCGTCGCAAGGTAGACCACGGCGTTGGAGATGTCCTCGACGGTGGTGCGTGGGACGGACGTGAGCGGCCACTTGTACGAGTTCATGTACTCCGGATGAGTAGTGAGTACCTTACCGACGTTGGGATCGTTGCCCATCTCGGTCTCCACCGCGCCAGGGTGGATGCTGTTGACTCGAATGTCGAAGCTTCCCAATTCCGTTGCAGCAGTGCGAGCCAAACCCACGAGGCCGTGCTTGGCCGCCGAGTAGTGCGCACAACCAGGCGCTTCGGCGACGCCGGCAGCACTGCTGACGATCACGATGGAACCACCGTTGCCGGCTTCGATCATCGAGGGAACCGCAGCTGTCATCGTGCGCCACACACCATTGAGATTGATGTCCACCAGCGTCGACCACTGTTCTTCCGGCATTTCCCAGAAACGATTCCACGTAGCGATGCCCGCATTGGCGATCACGACGTCGAGGCGACCGAACTTGTCGACGCCCGACGCCACCGCCGCCCGCAGCGCCTCGAGGTCACGTACATCCGCTACCGCGGTGACGATCTCGCGCCCCTCTGCTCGCACGAGACGGGCCGTTTCGTCGAGGTCGGCTTCCGTTGCGGCCGCGTAACCCACGTCTTCGGACACCGACGCGCACACGTCGACAGCGATGACGTCGGCACCTTCCTGCGCGAGTCGGATCGCGTGATTGCGTCCCTGACCCCGCGCTGCACCGGTGATGAAGACGACCTTGCCTGCCAAGAGTTGTGTCATGGCCGGGACGTTAGACGCTGATGTGGCCCGCTGCCCCTGAGTTCCCGCTCGGCGGGAATCAGCCATCCACGATCACGACGTGCAGATTTCGCGGACCGTGTACACCTTCGACGCGTTCGAGTTCGATGTCGGAGGTTGCCGACGGGCCGCTGATCATGGTGGTGGGACGCTGCGGCGTCAGCCGCGCAATCGCCTCCGGCACTCCCACTTCCACACTGCTGCGATACACGACGCAGATGTGTGTGTCCGGTACCAGCGTCAACGCACGGCGCCCCTGCGATGGACCGGCGTCGAGGAAGATGGTGCCGGTCTCGGCGCACGCTACCTTCGAGCCGGTGACAACGGCGTCGAGGTTCTCGAGTTCGGGAGCCGGTACGTCCGGGCTGTCCACCACCAGCGTTCCGTCGAACCCGGCTACCCATGATCGGTCGAGGCCGGCGGGGATCCCCAGAGTGTTCAGTCCGTGCTGTCTCAGTATTCCGGCGACGGCATCGGCGATTTCTGTTGCAGCGCAATGGTGAACGTGCGCCTTGTAGTCCTCGAGGCGGTCGACGAACAAATCGATGAGCTCCCCGTCTGGCATGGTTCTGCCAGTCCGGTAGTTTCGCGGTATCTCGCCTTCACCGGCGGGCGCCAAGGTGATGGCATCACGAATGCGTCCGAGCACCACGTCACGTGAATTCATCTGTCTGCCTTCCCGTCACGACGAGCCTCGTCCAATGCCTCGCGGCCTTCGTCGGAGTCCCACCAGGATCGGAAGGTCTGCTTGGGTGGAGCGGGAATGTCTCTGGCAGCTGTCCAACCGTTCAGTGGAGGGGGCAACGTGGAGATCTTCCCTTTCCTGCCGGCCACGACGCGTCCGAGCCCGGCAGCTTTCTGAGCCAGCGTCCACCTGCCCTCGGTCGACATCGCCAGAGATGCGGCTTTCATCGCCAAAGACTCTGCCGTGACACCGGATTGCTCGACCTTCTGGTGCCGCAATTCGACCAGCAGCGACGGGATGTCGATCTTGACCGGGCAGGCGTCGAAGCACGCACCGCACAGACTCGAGGCAAAAGGAAGAGTCGAATTCGGATCGTCTTTGCCATGCATGCCCGCGAGCTGCGGAGTCAGTACCGCGCCGATCGGTCCCGGATAGGTGGATCCGTAGGCGTGGCCACCGGTGCGCTCGTAGACCGGGCACACGTTCAGGCACGCCGAGCACCGTATGCAGCTCAGGGCTTCCCGCCCGATCTTGTCGGCAAGCGCGGCGGTCCGGCCGTTGTCGAGGAGGACCAGGTGAAATTCCTGTGGACCGTCGTCAGGCGTCACGCCGGTCCACAGGGAGGTGTACGGGTTCATCCGCTCCCCCGTCGACGACCGCGGCAACAGTTGAAGGAAGACCTCCAGATCCTGATAGGTCGGCAGAATCTTCTCGATGCCCATGACGGTGATCAGTGTTTTCGGCAGCGTCAGGCACATTCGCCCGTTGCCCTCCGACTCCACGACGGTCAGAGTGCCCGTGTCCGCGATGCCGAAATTGGCGCCGGAGACGGCGACGGGCGTCGTCATGAACTTGTGGCGTAAGAACTTTCGTGCAGCTGCGGCAAGTTCGGCCGGGTTCTCCCCGAGGTTCGGATCGACATCTGGCATCTCACGCAGGAAAATCTCGCGAATCTCTGACCTGTTGCGATGGATCGCAGGAACCAGGATGTGCGACGGTTTGTCGTGGCCGAGCTGGACGATCAATTCCGCGAGATCGGTCTCGTAGGCGATAATTCCCTGGGTTTCGAGATGCTCGTTGAGACCGATCTCCTGCGTTGCCATCGACTTGACCTTGATGACCTCGTCGGAGCCGGTGGCTTTGACAAGCTCGGTCACAATGGCGTTGGCCTCGTTGGCATCCGCTGCCCAATGCACCTGCCCACCGCGAGCGATTACTGCAGCTTCGAACTGTTCGAGCAGTTCCGGCAACCGCGCCATGACGTCGGCCTTGATCGCCGAACCCGCATCCCGCAGCTCCTCCCAATCGGGGAGCTCTCCAGTTACGTTGATGCGCTTGGCACGGATGGTATGCGTTGCCTTGCCGATATTGCGTCGCAGTTGCGCGTTGGCCAGCTCGTGATGTGCTGCGACAGGGAACTTCTCAGTACCTCGCAGGAACCCTGCACCTTCGGGTGACCTCGGCGGAAAGCTGGGCAGACCCAGCGTCACAGCGCTCATGCGTGCACCCGGCTTTCCACCGATGCCAGAATCTCCGCGAGGTGAATGGTCTTGGCGCCCATCTGCAGTCGTGACATCCCACCGCCGATGTGCATGAGACAGGACGAATCTCCGGCGCTGCAGAACTCTGCGCCGGTGTCGGCCAAATGGCGAATCTTGTCAGCCAACATGGCCGTCGACGTCTCGGCGTTCTTGATGGCAAACGTGCCGCCGAAGCCGCAGCAGGAATCTGCTTCCGGGAGTTCGACCAGATCGATGTCGCGGACGTTGCGCAGCAACTGAAGTGGTTTGTCTCCCACTCTCAACATGCGCAGTGAGTGACAGGTCGGGTGATAGGTGACCCGGTGCGGGAAGTGCGCACCCACATCGGTGACACCGAGAACGTCCACGAGGAATTCCGAAAGCTCGAACGTCTTTGCCTTCACGGTCTGCACCTGCCCACACAGCGACGCGGTGCCGTAGCGCTCGGCGACGATCTCGTGTTGATGACGGATCGAACCGACGCACGATCCCGATGGTGCGACAACGGCGTCGATCGACGCATCACCGAAAGTATCGGCGTAGTTCGCGACCAGTGGCAGCGCGCCCGGCTGGTAGCCGGTGTTGACGTGCATCTGCCCACAGCAGGTCTGCCCGGACGGAAACACGACGTCGTGCCCGAGACGGGTGAGCAGGAGGGCGGTGGCCTTGACGGCGTCGGGAAACATCGTGTCCCCGATGCAGGTGGCGAACAGCGCTACTCGCATGTGGTTCCCCGCAATCTGTCGGTGTGGTCTGACCACAGTAATACATCCCCGGACAGGCCACCCCGTAAACGGCGTCCACCCGGTTATGCTCTTGCCTCATGCCGACCGAGCCGAGCCCGCGAGCGTGGGAACAAGTACTGAGCCACCTCGAACGTCGGCTCGTTTCAGGCGAGGTGTCTCCTGGCCAGCGCCTGCCGGGAGAGAGAATTCTGGCAGCAGAGTTGGGCGTCGGACGGTCATCGGTCCGAGAAGCGTTGCGGGTCATGGAAGCACTCGGCCTCCTCAAGGCGCAGACTGGCTCCGGCCCGACGTCCGGCGCGATGATCGTGGCCAAACCGACCGGCGGCATGACCATGCTGATGCGGATGCAGGTTGCAGCACAAGGATTTCCGGTCTCGGATGTGGTGAAGACACGACTCGTTCTCGAATCCGAGGTGATGCAGTCCCTGGCATCGCGGACCCCGACGCCCGACCTCAGCACGGCCGTCGAACTGCTCGACTCGATGGATGACGTAAATCTCTCCGCCGAGGAATTCCTACTACTCGACGCGCAATTCCACGTAGCGCTCGCCGACGCGGCGGGCAATCAGGTGATCGCAGCCATGATGACCGGCCTACGAGAGTCCATCGAGGCCTACGTTCTCGCGGGCGTGCAGATCGACAGCTGGCCGAGCACCTGCATGCGACTGCGTCACGAACACCGAGGATTGGTCGATGCGGTCAACGCGGGTGACGGCGAACTCGCACGTCAGCGCATAGTCGGACACATCCGCGGTTACTACTCGGAAAGCGCTCACTCCAGCCGGTGACAGGGGGTGGTAATTGCACCCCCAGAAGTCGTGTACTGTTGGTTTCACACCGACGCGGGGTGGAGCAGCTCGGTAGCTCGCTGGGCTCATAACCCAGAGGTCGCAGGTTCAAATCCTGTCCCCGCTACAAAGAAGAGGCCCGTAGGTTGCGAAAGCTACCTACGGGCCTTTTGCTGTGCACCTTTATTAACCGCCGGGGGTTAATAAAGGCGCACAGCAGTAGCTCACACCGCCACGTTGTGAAAATCGATCTCTGCGGCCAGCATGCCGGAGAACCACCGATCCAGGTCCTCGTCGGTGACGGACTCGGGCATGGCGTCTACCTCGCACGCCAGCACCGCCACCTGAGACACGAACGGCGGAGCGACATGCATGTCTACCCAGTCCTGCAACGCTGGTTCGCGCTGTACGTTCACTGCCGCCGCCTCCCGGCACCACGACAGATACAGGGTTTCCGCGGCGTACATGCCCACCAGGGCCGCCGCCCTGCCCTCTTCGCCAGCGAGGGTCAAGGCATGCGTCGACAGCACAGACGACTCCTCGACCAGAGCCGCTGCGTCCCCCGCGTACGGGAAGCGGGAACGCAACTGCGCGAAATACTCGCGCTGTTCGCCCACCAGGTTCGACATCGACGTCACGTGGTCGAGCGCGTCGTCGAGCGTCGGGGATTCGGCGACCACCAACCCCAACACCTTGACGGCCGTCAGTACGAATGCCTCTTCGATCACGAGGTACCGGCGGAATCCCTCATCACTCAACGTCCCGCCGATGGTGTCCTCGATGAATGGAACCGCCCGCGCGGCAGCGAGATTACTCTGCTGCCGCGCGAGCAGGTCTGAGGAGCGACTCATTCGCCGGCGACCCAACTGATCAAGCCGTCGAACAGGTCGGTGTATCCAGGCCACTGCTCACAGAACTCCGGCGGAGCCCAGTGCGGCGAGCAGTCCGAGGTGAAGACGATCGACCGTCCGGCGCCGTATTCACCGGCAGCGACAAGCGGATCGCCGTTGATGGTGGCGGGAACCACGGCACCGTCCTTCGCGACGACACGGTTGTATCCCAGGAGCGCCGGCCAGGAATCGCCGGCACCACCGAGAGCCGGGTGAGCAGCATCGACGACGGTGGGAACGATCCCGGCCGGTGTCTCGACGCGATCGTCTTCGGCCAGCATCGTCACGGGTAGTACCTCGGCGATCGCGGTCTGGCGGAAAGCTGCTCGCGCCTGGAACCCGGAGAACGAGAGGTAGCCACCGATCATCATCAGTGAGCCGCCGGCGTTCACCCAGTCACGAAGCGCGACAAGGCGATCCTCCCCGGCGCGGAACTGGTCGAAGACACCGGGAGCCAACTGCAGCGAGTTCGCTCCGATGTCGGAGAGAACGACGACGTCGAACTGGGACAACGCTTCTGCGGTACCGGGGAACTGCGTCGGCACCAGGTGTGCGGGCATGTGTGTCACGTCGTGGCCACGTGAGGTGAGCGCATCCCGAAGCGGACCGACTCCCTCGACGTAGGAATGGACACTGAACTCGTCGACGCCCTTGACGTGCGTCGACGTCGTCATCCAGCTCTCGCCGGCGATCAGTACTCGTTTACCCATGACTGCTTCTGTTTCCTTTCGCGGCCTGCTCGAAGAGCGACCTCGGGTTGTCTCGCATCAGTGCGGACACTTGCTGGGGATCTACGCCTGCGCGCACCAACCGGGCGGCGAAGACGAGTGGTACGTAGGAGAATCCGTTTCCGCCGTGCTTTCTGAGCATTGATTTGAGGAAGAGGTCGTGACTGAGCAGGAGCTGTGATACGTGACCGGAGGTGACCAATCCGGCTACCGCAGTGGCTGTTTCCGCCGGATGCGGAGAAAGACCCTCGCCGGGGAAATCGAAAGGCATCCCGATCATGTCGAACTCGAGAAAGACACCGCGGTCGGCGAGCGATCGTTGGTAGTCGGCGTCGTGTCCGGACGGGTCCATGTGGCACAGGACCACTGCTTGCGGATCGACGCCCATCTCGTCGACCACGATGTCGACGACGTGATGTCCGACGCGCTGCCATCCCGGAAGGTGGACGAACAGGGGCACGTCCACCTCGCGCTGGGCGATGCATGCCGCCCTCAACGCTTTCGCCTCGTTCTGAGTGAAGAGCGGGGAGACTCCGATCTCCCCGATCACGCCAGGTGCCAATTCCTTTGCCGGATCGAACTCCTCGACGAGCGAACCTGCCAGATCGTCGACACCGAGTTCGTGGACCTCGACCGGATGGGTCGTCTCGAGGTACCACCCTGAACCCATGATCACTCGCACGTCTGACTTTCGCGAGAACTCCGCCAACTTCTCCGGTGCCCGGCCCAGTCCCGGCGGTGTCAGATCAACGATCGTCCGACCACCGAGGCGGGCGAAGTCCACAAGGTCTTCCACCACGGCCGCTGCGTCGTCGACTCGACAATTGTCGAGACTGTAATACGGATTGTCGTGAAGAAGCCAGGCATCCTCGGCGCGTACCGGACCGGCCAACCGCTGTGCCACAACCGGATCCGGGGCCTCGGTGTACGCACCGGTGACATCGTTGTGCAGATGTTCGTGTGGGAGAACCAGTCCGAGTTCCGAGCTGTCCACAGTTCCCGTGACAGTACGAACCTTGCTCATGAGCGTGCAGGCCCCGAGGGTGCGGACTGCAGGTGTCGCCACAGCGCGCTCAGGGTGTGTCCCCGCATGTTGATCCAGATGGCCAGTAGCAGAACGACACCGGTGATGATCGGTGTCAAGAACGGGCTCACACCGAGCAGGGTCAGTCCGTTGGCGATGATTCCGGTCAGGACAGCGCCGATGACGGTACCGATCACGGTGCCGCGACCGCCGAAGAGGTTGGTACCACCGAGAACCACCGCGGTGATCACCGTGAGCTCGAATCCCGTTGCGGAGTTGGCCGAACCCGAGCCCAGTCGAGCCGCGATCAGCAGTCCCGCGATACCGGCAGCCAAGCCGGTGAAGACGAGCGTCATCATGAGCACACGACGCGTGTTGACGCCGGACCGTCGCACGGATTCGACGTTGGATCCGATACCGGTGACGTAGCGCCCGAAGCGCATGCGGTTGAGCGCAATTGCTCCGATGACCACGACTACGAGAGCAATCCAGGCGCTGGCGGAGAACCCGAGGAACTCAGCAGTTCCGAGCTTCGCGAAGTAAGTGTCGGCCGGAACCGGAACGGAGAATCCTTCGGTCCGATACAGCGCGATACCGCGAATGACGGACATCGTCGCGAGAGTCACGATGAAGGGCGGAATGCCCTGATAGGCAGCGAGCCATCCGTTGACCAGGCCCCAGGCCGCACCCATCACCGGGGCGGCGACGAAGACCAGGGACGAATCGACGCCGGCCTGGATAAGCTCGGCACTCATCGCCGCGACGAACGCGACGATCGCACCGACGGACAGGTCGATCTGACCTGCCGTGATCACGAAAGTCATCGCCACCGCGATGATCAGAACCGGAGCGATCTGGGTTGCCAGGTTCGACAGGTTCGTGAATGTCAGGAACGACGACGTGGTCGCCGAGAAGACGGCTGCGACAGCAACTGTCACCGCCAGCATCGCGAGGGTGGGCTTGTTGACGCTGTCCCACAAAGAGGGTTTCGCGGCGAGCTTGCGCTCGATCGGCGCCTGGGTCTTCTCGAGAGTGGTCATGCCGTGGCTCCCTGTGTTGCTGCCGATGTCCGTTGCGGCACCGGAGTTCGAGTGATGAGTCCGACGAGGGACTCGATGTTCAGGTCGCCGATCGGAACGTCGTCGACGCTCTGCCCCTCGTACATGACCGTGATTCGGTCACATACGCGGAACAGGTCCTGCAGGCGGTGTGTCACGAGAATGACGCCCACTCCGGCCGCTGCGACGTCCGTGATCAGCTTGAGCACCGACTCGACCTCGGCGACGGCAAGCGCTGCGGTGGGCTCGTCGAGGATCAGTACGTCTGGCCGAAAGGAAACAGCGCGGGCGATCGCGACGGTTTGCCGCTGCCCGCCGGACAGTTGCCCGATCTCCTGGTAGGTCGACTTCACCTTGACATGAAGGTCGGCGAGAATGTGAGCCGCCTTCTCGTGCATGGCATGCCGGTCGAGGAATGGACCTTTTCGCGGTTCTCTGCCGAGGAACAGGTTGCTCGCGACATCGAGCGTGTCGCACAGCGCCAGGTCCTGGTAGACGATGCCGATCTTCTTCTGCTGCGCGTCGAGCGGCGTCGAGAAGCGCACTGGTTCACCGTTGACGCGCATTTCGCCGCCGTCGTGCTGGACGGCGCCCGCGAGGATCTTCATCAGGGTGGACTTGCCGGCGCCGTTGTCGCCGACGACTCCGAGTACTTCACCCTTCGCCAGCCGAAGGTCAACTCCTTGAAGGGACTTCACCGGTCCGTACGACTTGGTGATGCCCGAGAGTTCGATCAGTGGAGGTGCCATGATTACTTCTCCAAGTAGTACATGTAGTCGGCTACGTTCTCCGGGGTCACGATCTGGGTGGGGACGGGGATGTTCGCCGGAGCGCCGCGACCACAAGCCAGGTCGATTGCCGAATTCATTGCCTCGTGGCCGAATTCGAAGGTGTTCTGCTGGACCACGCCTTTAAGCCAACCGGCTTTGAGTCCGCCTACCGCCTGATCCGAAAGATCCCAACCGACTGCTTCGATGCGATCCTGCGCCTTCTGACTGTTGACCGCCGCAACGAGTCCGATCAAAGCCGGCTCACCGGTTGCGTAGACGTACTTCATGTCGCCACCGCCGGTCAGCAGGTTCTCCGCTGCGGTCTGTGCGTTCTCCTGAATGTTACGTCCGTCCACGACGGTGCCGACGGTCATTCCGCGGCCGGTCACGGTCTCCGTGAAGCCCTTCTGCCGCTCCAACTGGACAGTGCTGTTGAGCGCGCCGACGATACCGACCGTTCCGGTGTTGTTCGCGACGTCGGCCAAGGTGTTTCCGATCTTGGCACCGCCCTCGGCATTGGCCGTACCGACCTGAGTCGACAGCGCCGGATCGTCGATGGTCGCGTCGACCGCGACGACGGGGATGCCCGCGTTCTTGGCCTTGACCACCGACGGCTTGATTCCGTCCGTGTCGATTGCATCGACGATGATCGCGTCGACTCCGGCGGCGATCAGATTGTCGAAGGCGTTGGCCTGCGCCACGGAATCGTCGTTGCCACTGATGATCTGCAGGTCGACACCTGCCTTGTCCGCGACGTTCTTGGCGGCATTGTTGATCTGGTTGAAGTACAGCGCCTGAAGGTTGATGGTCACCAGACCGACCTTGAGCTTGCCGTTCGTCCCGTCGCAGCTTTCGGCGACTCGGGTCGGCTGCGGGATGGACGAGCCACCCGATGCGTCCTTCGAGTCACTCGACGAAGCCGAGTCACAAGCGGTGAGCGTGAGCGCGACTGCAGCTCCCAGCGCCAGAGGCAATGCACGTTTCATCATCGAGTCTCCAAAAGGGTGTGAGGGGTCAATGTTGCTGTGAAGCTGTCCAATTCATCTCGGGTGGGGCATCCGCGGGGTCCGGCAGTGGCGCAAGCCAAGGCAGCCGAGGCTCCCGCGAGTCGTGCAGCGTCCACCGGTGAGCGCCCGGCGTCGACAAAAGCGATGTACGTACCGCCGAAGCAATCACCGGCCCCGACGGCATCGACGACGTCGACCACTACTGCCGGTTCGCTCGTCACCTCGCCGCCCGGTGTGGCCAGTGTCCAACCTCGCGAGCCGTCGGTCACCAGCAGGTGTGTGTTGTGCTCGGCGGCCAGTGCCTGCCACTGATCGAAACCGATCCCGAACTCGCCTTCCCACAGGGCACGCCCTACGACGACGTGGTCAGCGAGCGCGAATGCGCGCAGTGCCGCGGCTTTGTTTTCACAACCGTCCAGATCGATTACCAGACTTACGCTTCCCGGCAATCCCTCTGGCAGGAAGCCCGCACGGTATCCGTCGAGGAACAGCCGTCCACCACCGGCAGCAGCCAATCGGGTGATGACAACTCCGATGCGTTCGGCATCGTTCGGGTCGTCTTGACTGATGATGGAGCGATCGCCGTCCTGCGCGATGAGTACAACTGCCGTCGACAGGAACGCATCTCGCGGCGACCAACTGGTGTCGATGCCGTCAGCCTCGAGGGCTTCGAGAAACTCGGTGGATCGCGCGTCCGGGCCCACGGCACCGGCAAAGATCACCTGCGCGCCCATTCGGGCTGCGGATACCGCAGCATTTGCATTCATTCCACCGTCGATCTGACTGATGGCCGTTGCCTGCACGCGCTCTCCGAGCACCGGTACATGTGGAACATGTACCGTCACATCGTTGTTGGCGTATCCACAAAAGACAATCATGGTTACTTTCCTGCGGCCCGGGACAGTTCGCGGACCTTCTCGCCTGCGACCCGTCCCCACCAGCGTCCATTGTCCTTCACCGAGGATGCAACTATGGCGCCGTCGCATTCCTTCATCAGCGCTGCGACGTTGGCAGCCGTGATGCCGGATCCGATGATCACGGGAAGAACGGTGTTGTCTCGGATCACGGAAACCTCGTCGACCGAAGCGGCGTCACCGGTGCGCGAACCGGTCGCGATCAGGACATCTGCATCGAAGAACTCGGCGTCTTCGGTCTGTTCCGCGACGGTGCGGTCCGCAACAATGGCATGCGCACCATGCTTGACGTGCACGTCAGCGAAGATCCGGACCGGGTCGGCGCCGATGCGATGACGGAAGCGCGTCGTCTTGGCCGCCTGACCCTCGATGAAGCCCTCATTGGCAATGTAGGCATTGGCCCACTGATTGACGCGCACAAAACTCGCGCCTGCCGCCCACGCCGCGGCCACTCCGCACTCGCCGGCGTTGGACAGGATGCTGACGCCGACGGCCTTGCCGAACTCACCGACCACCGCTGCCGTGATGACTCCCATGCTGGCGGCGGTTTCGTATCCGTGTTCACCGGGCTTGAGGAACGGTATGTCCCAGTGATTTTCGACGATCACACCGTCGAAACCGTTGTCGACGTACGCGTGCGCTTCCTCCACAGCGAAGCGAGCAATTTCCGAAACCGGCTGCCCGGTGTAGTGCGGGCTGCCCGGCAGAGCAGGGAGGTGGATGGCCCCGATGAGAGAAGGCGTGCCGGTGAACATCTCTGCCAACGCCGAGGGCTTGGGCGGAAAGACTCCGAGCGGTGATGCGGTCACTTCAGCTACCCCATTCCATGCGCAAGATTTGCGCTGTATGTCCATGCACAAGATCTGCACACGATGTAATCGATTGCCTTGATGAATTAGCAGGTTATGCGATCAACACCGGGTTGTGTCAAGGATTTCACAATTCGAATTTGTAAACGATTGCCTCAATCGCGTTACATGCGGGACACTGGACCGTGCGGTTCGATAACCTCGGACCCGAATCGAGCAGAAAACGGGGGACGCATGCGCAAGGCGACCATTCGCGATGTCGCGGAACTGGCCGGGGTCTCGACTGCCACCGTGTCGCGGGCACTGTCCGGATCCCGCCCTGTCTCGGACGAGCTTGCAGCGACGATCAAACGAGCCGCGGATTCTCTCGGATACTCGGGAAACATCATCGCCAGCTCACTGCGTCGTAATCGGACGGACACTGTCGGCATGGTGGTTCCCAGTATCGCGAATCCCTTCTTCACTTCGTTGGTGGTCAATGTCGAACACGTCCTGGCTCAGCGCGGCCTACAACTGTTCCTGTGCGATTCTCGTTCCGATCCCGACGTGGAAGCGCAGCGGCTCAAGTCGCTCGTCTCGCGGCAGGTAGACGGAATCATCATCAGCCCGTGCCACGGCGAATTGAGTGCCGAAGCAGTACGAGCCAGCGCAGCAACGCTTCCGGTCGTTCAACTGGACCGGTTTGCAATGGATACCCAAACGGACTGGGTCGGTGTCGACGACGACGCCGCTCAATCACTCGTGATGGAGCATCTGTCCGAGCGCGGCGCGCGATCGGCTGCCTTCATCAGTTCCGAGCTGACCAATTCGTCGACCGAACTTCGCCGGGCCGGATTCTTCCGCCATGCGGATCGAATGGGAATCGAAACTCGTGACGAGTGGACACAACTCGGCGAGTATTCGATCGAATGGGGACGCACGGCGTCCAACACCATCCTGACCGGCAAGACTCGCCCCGACGCCTTGGTCTGCGCCGACGACCTGATCGCGCTCGGTGTGCTGCAGACCTGCCACGCATTGGGCATCGACGTCCCCGGCGACGTTCTGGTCACCGGTTTCGACAACATCCCCTTCTCCGAACTGTGCAATCCGCCGTTGACCACGGTCGGACAGCCGCAGGAGAGAATCGCGGAAGAAGCTGTGCGACTTCTGGATCAGGCGATGAACAACTCTTCCGAGTCGACAGCCCACATTGCGCTTGCTCCTGAACTGATTGTCCGTCAGTCCACCGTCGGCCAAGCAGCAGCCACGGCACCGTAGGCAGCGATCGCATCGTCCAGTTCGGACACCTTGACGCTTTCGTTGGCCGCATGCATCAACGAGGGAGTGCCAGGGCCCCAGATCACGACAGGAGCGCCGGGGGCGGCCGCTGCCAGCACCGAAGCGTCGGTGAAGTACGAAACCGGTTCGGTTGCAACAGAGATCGGCAAGGTAGCCAACCACGGATCCGACGCGTCGGTACGCACACCTCCCAGGTGAATCGACGTCTCTACCGAGTCGACTTCCGGTTGGGCGCGCCACCATGCAAGCAGGTCTGCGCCGTCTCCCACCGTGCGGTGATCGATCACCGCACGTGCATTGTCCGGCACGATGTTCGGAGCCGAACCGCCGCCGACCAAACCGAGGTTCCAGGTTTCGGCGCCCAGAAACGCGTCGGACGACAGCGGAAGCTCACGCCGAGCTCGATCGACGACGTCAAGCAGTTTGAGGACAGCGTTTGTTCCTCGCTGCGGCGTACTCCCGTGCGCGGCTTTTCCTTTGACGGACACTTCGAGCCACAGTGCACCGCGGTGCCCCAGGTTGATGCGATTGCCGGTCGCCTCGGGAACGATGACAGCCCCGACCTCGAGATTCGCTACGGCGTCGGCCGAACGAACGGCCCCGAGCGATCCGATTTCCTCGTCGCTCGTCAGCAGTAGTGCGACCGGGACTCCACGTTCGAAAGCGTCGACAACCGCGGCAGTAGCGGCAACAAGGCCGGCCTTCATATCCGATGTCCCTCTGCCGAGGAACAATTCGCCGTCGACCTGTGCGGCGTACGGGTCGAACTCCCAGTCGGAGACAGTGCCCACTGGCACCGTGTCCACGTGGCAGGCGAACAGGAGTCTGGCTGCCGAGGGTGCAGCTTCGTTGGTGATCAAGGCCCAGGGATGATTGCCGGTCAGGTCTGACTCCACCGTCGCCTGTGGCGCACGTGAGAGAACCAACGAGACAATCGAATCCATCGCCCGCCGTTGAGGAGCGGCCTCCCCCGAGACCGTGTCGAGAGCTACCAGTTCCGAGAGAAGTCCGAGGGAATCCATGTACCTATTCTTGCACTGCCACGGATTCAGTGCGCTGCCAGCTGGGCGATGACGACGTAATTGTCGTCGGTCGACTCTCCTTCGACGACATCACAATTGGCGAGGATCAACCGTCCCGGAACCGATTCGCGCAACTCGTGAGTGCCCAGCAGCGAACCTTTGTGCAGCGGCCCGACGGTTTCGACGTCGTACTCGAGTGTGCCGTTCGATGTAGCCAGGAGAATTCGATCGCCCGGCTCCACTACCCGGAGCGCCCGGAACGGTGCTTCGCGAGTGGTGTAGTTGTGCCCGACGACAACAACGGTCTGTGTGGTTTCCGTTCCCGGCATTCCGCTCTCGCCCCACCACACCGGCAGTTCGTCGACGGGATTCAGTTGCTGCCCACTCTCGCCGCCGCGCATCAGTTTCTCCGAGTGCAACGGACTGCTCAGGTACGTGACCCCGGACGCAGACCTCAACTCGATCCTCTCGGGTTCTGCCGGATCGACGGTCACCGAAGCCGGTGCAGCCGCGATATGCGACTGCACCGGCGAGCGGTCAGGTAGCGATCCCGCATTCTCGCCCGAACATCCGGATGCGAGGAGGGCGAGGATCGCTACCGCCGAGAGGCCGGCGCTACGCAGACGTGTTGCCCGGGCCGTCATGACGCTTGCGACGAACAACCACCGTCGTAGCTGCTGCGGCGGCAGCGCCCACGACTCCGACGCCGATCAATACAGCCGGCAGGTTGGAGTTGCTGCTACCGCTGGTGCTGCTGCTTGCAGTGTCACCGAGAGCAAGTTCGACGGGGGGCAGGCTTCCTGCAAGTGCCGGATCGCCGTCGGCATCGGTGACGTAGTAGTCGACGACGTCGAAGGCGCCCTTGTTGTTGTAGTAGCCGACCAGCTTGACGCCGGTCTTGTTCACTACAGCGGTGGTCTCGTCGACCTTCGTGACCCCGGAGCCGTCGTCGGTGTGCTCACCGATGATCACTTCACCGCCGACGCCTGTTCCGTTGTCGATCTCCTTCTCGCCCTTTGCCTTGAGCTCGTCGACGATCTTCTGCGCTGCATCCGCTTCGGCTTTCGCGGCGGCCGCGGCGGCCTGAGCTTCCTTGGCCTTTGCTGCTGCGGCGTCGGCTGCGGCCTTCGCGTCTTCGGCGGCCAGGTAGAGATCCTGCGCCTTCTTACTCGCTGCTTCGGCAGCTTCGGCCTTCTTGGCGGCTTCGGCAGCCTTTTCGTCGGCGATGGCTCGCTTGTCGGTGGCAGCCTCGCCCGCAGCATCGGCTTCGGCCTGGGCCGTCTCCGCGGCCTTCTGCGCAGCGTCGGCGTCCTTTCGTGCGGAAGCCGCGGTAGCTGCCGCTTCATCTGCGGCCTTACGGGCGTCAGTGGCAGCTTCTACCTCGGTTGCGGCCGCGGACTCGGCTGCCTTGGCCGTGGTTTCGGCGGCGGTGGCCACCTTCTGAGTTTCCTTGACGGTGATCGCGAGCTGCTTGGCATTCCAAGCCGCGGCCAACGCCTGAGTCTTTGCGGCGAGTCCCTTCGCGATGTCCCAGTTCTTGAAGGCTTCCTCGGCTTCCTTGTTCTTGTCCGCAACCAGCTTGGCGTTTGCATCCGCGGCAGCCTTCGCCTCATCGGCTTTGGCCTGCAGAGCATTAGCCTCGGCGCGCGCCTGTGCCGCCTCCTCGGTCTTGGTCCCCGAACCGGCGGCCTTCGCTGCTTCCTCGAGTTCGGCAGCCTTGGCTGCGGCGGCGTCTGCTTCTGCCTGAGCTGTTTTTGCTACCTCCTTGGCATCGGCTGCAGCGGACTCCGCAACCTTGGCTGCCTCTTCGGCTTCCTTGGCAGACTGTTCCGCGGCCCCTGCCTCCGCCTTGGCCTGGGTCGATTCGACCGCCGCCTTGGTTGCCTCGACGCTCGCCTGAGTCATTGCCTCGGTCGCCTTCACCGAAGTGTCTGTCGCTGCGGACGAGTCGACCCCTGCCGCTGCGGCTGCTTCGGCGGCCTTCGCTGCCGCGTCGGCTGCTGCTTTGGCTTTTGCTTCGGCTTCCGCCAGTGCTGCGGCGTCCGTACCTGCGGTTTCGGCACTGCCCGCGCCCGCGACCCCGGCTTCAACCTTCTCGGGTGTGGTCTCGGTGCTCGTCGCCGCGTCGGCGTCGGTGGTGGCAGCTGCCTCTTCCTCGGCGCAGGTCACCAGCGGATCGGCACTCGGGGTACACACGGTTTCGGGCTCTGCCGATGCAATTCCTGTGCCGCCCACCGCCAATCCGAGAGCTAGTACGGCACCGGCGGCCGCAGAGCGGACCCTCCGAGAATGGGCGATGGACTTCTCCGACATAGCGCTCAACCTTTCGGCCTTCTTTACGAAGACGGCAATTCCGGCGTGGACAGCCTTTACTTCGTCGGCTGAGTTCCAGACGTTACGACCGGTCGGTCCGAAAAATTGAAAGCTTATGTTCGAGTCGCAGGAATCAGGACCGCGGAACGCGCCCCATCAGGTAGAACTCCGGATTGGGCAGCATGCCGGAGAAGCTCGCCATGCGATTGCTGAGCCCGAAGAATGCAGTGATCGCGGCGATGTCCCACGCATCCTCGTCGCCGAAGCCGTGCTCACGGAGGGCGTCGAAGTCGACGTCGGCGATTTCGTGCGAGGCGGAGTTCACCTTGGTGGCGAAGTCGAGCATCGCGCGCTGACGATCGGAGATCTCTGCGGTGCGATAGTTGACCGCAACCTGGTCGGCAACCAGCGGCTTCTTCTCGTAGATACGCAGAATCGCGCCGTGCGCGACAACGCAGTACGTACATTTGTTGGCCGCAGAGATCGTGGTGACGATCATTTCTCGATCGCCCTTGGTGAGTGCGGAATCTTCCTTGAGCATGATCGCGTCGTGGTATGCGAAGAATGCCCGGAACTCGGCTGGCCGCCGAGCGAACATCAGGAAGACGTTGGGCACGAACCCTGACTTCTCCTGGATCTCGAGAATCCTGGCGGCGATGTCCTCGGGCACCTCGGTCAATTCAGCCTGCGGAAAACGGGTGCTCACTGTGCCTCCTGGTCAACCATCGATGTTCGATTCAAGATAATGATGATTAACTGAGTTGTCCAGATGCATTTCCTGCCCTACTTTTTCGGGCACGGATAGTCGGGTACGGACCAAGTGATCTGCGTAGCGTGAAACCCGTGAACAGGAAGACACGATGATCGACGGACTGAACCGCGCGCTCGACTACATCGAAAACAATCTGAGCGGCGAGATCGACACAGCCGAGATGGCAAGGCTGGCAACCACCTCGGAGTATCACTTTCGGCGGATGTTCTCGGCCCTGGCCGGCATTCCCGTATCCGAATACATCCGTCGACGTCGACTCACCCTGGCCGGTGCCGAGTTGTCCGTCAGCAGATCAGGAGTGTTGGAGACCGCCGTGAAGTACGGCTACTCGTCCGCGGAAGCCTTCACACGAGCGTTCACCGCATTTCACGGCGTGAGCCCCGGCGCGGTCAAACGCGCTCCCGCCGTTCTCAAATCACAACCGAAACTTGTCATTCACGTGACGTTGGAAGGAGCCACACCGATGGACTACATGCTTGTGGACAAACCTGCCCTGACGGTAGTCGGATTCCAGACCCGGGTTCCACTGGTTCACGAAGGTCCCAATTCTGCGATCGAAGATTTCACCCGCTCCGTGGACAAGGTTGCGCTGCGCGGTTTGCGCGAGCTGTCCGATCAGGAGCCGGCAGGAATCGTCAGTGTCGTCGACAATTTGGCGCATCCCAGAACCGAAGGTACAGAACTGGATTACTACCTGGGAGTGGTCACCGGCAAACCTTCACCCACGGGTTTCGATGTGCTGACGGTCGACGCACACACGTGGGCCGTGTTCACCGCCGACGGGTCGGCAATCGAATCTGTGCAGTACTTGTGGCGCGATATCTACACGGAATGGTTCCCGGCCAACCCTTTTCGCTCCGTACCTGGTCCCGAGATCATGCGTACCGAATACAACGACGATTTCACCGTCGCACGGTTCGAGCTCTGGATTCCGGTCGAGAGCGAGCTGAAGGACGTCGGGGCGTAAAACAGCCGCCGGGTCGGATGGAAGTCACGACCCGGCGGCTGAGCCATCAGATGAAACATACTGTCAAAGAATCAGTTTCGCTCCGGTGGCAGCAACCACGTCCTCGACGCTGATGCCCGGCGCCGTCTCCACCAAGCGGAGACCGTCGTCAGTCACGTCGATCACGGCCATGTCGGTGATGATTCGCTGGACACAGCCCTTACCGGTCAGCGGAAGCGAGCACTCCTCGACGATCTTGTGCTCACCCTTCTTCGAGACGTGCTCCATCATCACGATGACGCGCTTTGCGCCGTGGACCAGATCCATCGCGCCGCCCATGCCTTTGACCATGTGGCCGGGGATCATCCAGTTCGCGAGGTCTCCGGTGGCACTGACCTGCATGGCACCGAGCACGGCAACGTCGACCTGGCCGCCGCGGATCATGCCGAACGACGCTGAGGAGTCGAAGAACGACGCACCGGGGAGAACGGTGATGGTCTCCTTGCCCGCATTGATCAGCTCGGGATCGAGTTCGTCCTCGGTCGGGTACGGCCCCACGCCCAGAACGCCGTTCTCCGAATGCAATACAACGGTGATGTCGGTCGGGAGGTAGTTCGGAACCAGCGTCGGCATACCGATGCCGAGGTTCACGTACTGCCCGTCCTCGAGTTCGCGCGCGACGCGGGCCGCCATCTCTTCGCGGGTGAGTTTGGTGGGTAGTACAGAAGTCATGCTCGTACCGTCCGATTCTCGATGCCGACCGTCACGGGGCCGACGTGGACAACACGCTGAACGTGAATGCCCGGCGTGTGGATCTCGGCAGGGTCGAGCTCACCCGGCTCGACGAGGTGCTCGACCTGCGCAATGGTGATGCGCCCCGACGTTGCTGCAGCCGGATTGAAGTTCTGGGTACTCGCGCGGTAGACGAGGTTGCCGTGCCGGTCACCTTTCCAGGCATGGACCAGTGCATAGTCGGCGACGATGCCGCGCTCCATCACGTAGGTGACGCCGTCGAAGTCACGAGTTTCCTTGGGCGGACTGGCAACTGCGATGCCGCCGTTGCCGTCGTAACGCAGTGGCAGGCCACCGTCGGCGACCTGGGTGCCGACGCCGGCCGGGGTGAAGAACGCGGGGATGCCCGCTCCCCCGGCGCGCATGCGCTCGGCGAGCGTGCCCTGCGGCGTGAGTTCGACTTCCAGCTCACCGGAAAGGTACTGACGCGCGAACTCCTTGTTGGAGCCGACGTACGAGCTGACAGTACGACGGATACGCCCCTTCTCCAGAAGCACTCCGAGCCCGAACCCGTCGGTGCCGCAGTTGTTACTCACCGTTTCGAGTGATGTCGCGCCCTGCTCTAGGAGCGCATCGATGAGGATTTCCGGCACTCCGACGAGCCCGAAACCTCCGACAGCGATCGTGACGCCGTCCGGCACGTCGGCGACGGCCTCGGCAGCAGTGGGAATGACTTTGTCCATCATGTCGATCACAGTAGCGCGGTGCGTACGTATTGTGAACCCCCGTGCGCATCACGAACATTTTTCGCCCCCGGCATTGCCTGGGTCACATCTACGAACTATTCTGTTCGCAGAGCGCAACACATGTACACATTGCGAACAACTTCACGTAACCGAACGACGAGGTTCCCTATGCTGCATCTACCGCCGAGGTACCAGCGGCCGACTGGCGTCAACGCCCCGGCCGATTTCGCGGACTACAAGACCACTTCTCTTCGCCACCCGAAGCAACCGCTGAAGCTGCTCCCCCAGCGCCTCACGGAGCTCACCGGGCCGGTATTCGGCGAAGATCGCGTCGGCGCCGGCGAAAACGACCTGACCATTGCCAACGGCGGCGAAGCACAGGGACAGCGCATCGTCGTTCACGGCCGTGTACTCGACGGCGACGGAAAGCCGGTCCCCCACACACTGCTCGAGGTGTGGCAGGCCAACGCCGGTGGACGCTACCGCCACACCGGCGACAACTGGCCCGCGCCGCTGGACCCGTTCTTCAACGGGCTCGGTCGCTGCGTGACCGACGCGAACGGCCACTACAGCTTCACCACGATCAAGCCGGGCGCCTACCCGTGGATGAACCACGACAACGCCTGGCGACCGGCCCACATCCATTTCTCGCTGTTCGGCACGGCATTCACGCAGCGCCTCGTGACGCAGATGTACTTCCCCGAAGATCCGATGTTCTTCCAGGACCCGATCTACAACTCAGTGCCCGAAGAAGCCCGTCACCGCATGGTCAGCGTCTTCGACTACGACGCCACAGTCCCCAACTGGGCTCTCGGGTTCCGCTTCGACATCGTCCTGCGCGGCCGTAATGCCTCCGTATTCGAAAACGAGGAAGACCACGATGACTGATCGCACCGCGAAGCCCGCACCCACTTATCCGGTCGTCCCCGGCGACTTCACCACCGCCCCCTTCGGGGTCACGCCCTCTCAGACCGTCGGACCGTACTGGCACATCGGCCTCCCCTGGACGGACGGCCCCGACGCTGCCCCGACCGACACCCCCGGACGAATCACGCTGGCCATCACGGTGATCGACGGCGCCCGCACACCCGTCGCCGACGCGATGATCGAAACATGGCAAGCCGATACGCTCGGGCGCTTCAACCATCCGGACGATCCCCGCGGCGCAGTGGACCTCACTCCGGCGGGTTTTCGCGGATTCGCCCGCAGCGCAGCAGATTCCACCGGCACCGCACTGGTCCACACCGTCAAGCCCGGAGCGCAGCCCACTGAAACGGATGCGGACGAGGCGCCGCACGTCAACGTGTCGGTCTTCGCTCGCGGCATGCTCGACCGCCTGGTCACCCGCTTGTACTTCCCCGAGGACACCGACGCACACGCAACAGATCCGGTGCTGTCCTCACTGAGCGAAACCGAACGCGCGAAGTTGGTTGCAACCAAGGTCGACGGTGGGTACTCCTGGACGGTCTATGTTCAGGACGAGGACGCGAACGGCGTCGAGACGCCCTTCTTCGAGTTGTAAGAGGAGTACACATGCCCACTCGCGGCGCACTGTTCGACCCGGTGTTCGGGGCCACCCGAGTATCGGAGCACCTGTCCGACCAGGCGTGGGTCACCGCGTTGCTCGACGTGGAGGCCGCACTGAGTTGTGCGATGGCCACCGTCGGGTTGGCCGACGGGGAACATTGCGCCGCGGTGGCGACCGCCGCAGCTGAACTCTCACAACCGGGCGGCCTGGACATCGTGGCGCTCGGCCGCGCGTCGGCCGCCGGCGGAAATCCCGTCATTCCGCTGGTGAAGATGCTGCGCGAAAGGGTGGGACAGGAAGGTGTGCCTGCCTCCGTGGTGCACCCGGGCGCCACCAGTCAGGACATCATGGACTGTGCGCTGATGCTGTTGACGCGACGCGCGGGCGCGGTGGTTCTCGCCGACCTGACCCGCGCCGCCGATTCCGCCGCCCACCTCGCCCGCATCCATCGCTCTACTCCGATGGTCGCGAGAACCCTGGGACAACAAGCACTTCCGACCACCTTCGGGCTACTGGCATCGAGTTGGTTCACCGCACTCGACGCCGCAGCGATTCGTCTCGAAATCGTGCTGTCCACGTTGCCGGTTCAATTCGGCGGAGCCGCAGGAACACTCGCTGCGTTGTATCCCGACGGGCTCAGGATCGCGGACGCGCTGGCCGACGAACTCGGTCTGGCCAGGCAGGTCACTCCCTGGCACACCGACCGCGTGACCATCGCAGAACTCGCGACCACACTCGGTATCGTCGCCGGCGCCGTTTCCAAGCCCGCCACCGACATCACCGTCATGGCGTCCACCGAGCTGTCCGAGGTCGCCGAGAGCGCTCCGGGCGGCTCATCGGCCATGCCCCACAAGCAGAATCCGGTTGCCTCGATCACCGCCCGCGCAGCAGCGCGACGCACTCCCGCCCTGGTGGCCACAGCCCTGTCGAACATGGATCACGAATTCGCTCGCGCCGCAGGCCCCTGGCACGCCGAGTGGGAAACCGTCACCGATCTCTTGCGTCTGGCAGGCGGAGCAGCGCACCAGCTTTCCGTGAGCCTCACCGGCCTGCAAGTACACACCGAGTCGATGGCTCGTAATCTAGACATCACCGGTGGCCTGATTCTCGCCGAGCGTGTCACCAAGGCCCTGTCCGCACACACTGATCGAGCACGCGACATCGTCACCGCGGCAGCCACTTCCGGAACCAGGTTGGATCGTGATCCCGCCATCGCAGAGCACCTGAGCGAAACCGAGATCGCCGAACTACTCGACCCCGCACACTATCTGGGCCACGCCACCGATCTGGTCGACCGCGCCCTCGCCGAACGCCCCACAGGAGGATCTCGATGAGCGTCGCGCTCAACTTTCAACAGACCGGCAATCCCGATGCCCCGGCAGTGGTTCTCCTGGGTTCACTCGGATCCGATCTGTCCATGTGGCAGCCGCAGATTCACGCGCTGTCGAATCGCTACCGCGTCATCGCCGTCGACCATCGCGGCCACGGCAAGTCACCGGTGCCTGCGGGCCCCTACTCCATTGCCGATCTTGCCGGCGATGTCATCGCTCTCCTCGATTCGCTCGAACTCGAGTCCGTACATCTCGTTGGGCTCTCCCTCGGCGGCGCTGTCAGCCAATGGATCGCCGCGCACCACCCCACTCGCGTCGAGACGTTGACGTTGATGTGCACGTCCTCGCAGTTCGCCCCGGCTCAGCCGTGGATCGATCGTGCGCAGGCTGTCCGTGCGGACGGCATCGCGTCCATCGCGGCCGCCGTCGTCGGACGCTGGTTCACGCCGGGACTGGCCGAAAACGATCCGGAGCTTGTCGCCCGCCACGTCGCGATGGTCGAAGCCACACCCGACGAGGGTTATGCCGCCTGCTGCGAGGCGCTTTCGATGTGGGACGGCCGCGCCGACCTGGCCCGCATCGTCGCTCCGACGCTCCTCGTCGCGGGCGAGCAGGATCCGTCGACACCTCCGGCGACGTTGAGCGCGATCGCCGACGGTATCGCCGATGCGGTACTGCACGTGGTCGATCCCGGCGCACACCTCGCCAACGTCGAACAGGCCGGGCGCGTCACCAAACTGCTTGCAACGCATATTGCCTCGCACACATCTGCGCTCGCCCAACGTAGCGCCGCGGTATCGGCAGGTATGATCGTACGACGTCAGGTGCTCGGCGACGCCCACGTCGATCGTTCCATCGCCGGTGCCACCGAATTCACGGCCCCGTTCCAGGACTTCATCACTCGCACGGCGTGGGGTGACATCTGGTCACGCCCCGGCCTCGATCACCACACCCGCAGGCTCCTCACTCTCGCGATCCTCACCGCCGTCGGCAACGAACACGAACTCGACATGCACATTCGCGCTGCGCTGCGTGCCGGGATCGATCCCGACGAACTCGTGGAAGTATTTCTCCATACCGCGGTCTATGCGGGTGTGCCGAACAGCAACTTGGCTTTTGCGCTGGGAAAGCAAGCACTCGCGGACCTCTCGGCCGAACCTGAGGAGAACGAGACAACATGAGTGAGAACAGCAGCGAGCAAGCGCCGGGACCGTCACCGGACTACGTGCAGTCGCTGGCCCGTGGGCTGTCCGTCATCAAGGCTTTCGACGGTGAGCACCCGCGTCGGACCCTCAGCGAAGTTGCCAGGCACACCGATCTCACGCGTGCGACTGCTCGCCGCTTCCTGCTCACACTCGTCGAACTCGAATACGTACGTACTGACGGTTCAGTGTTCTGGTTGACGCCGCGAGTCCTCGAACTCGGCTACAGCTACCTCTCCAGTCTGTCCCTTCCCGAGATCGCCGGGCCGCATCTGGAAGCCTTGTCCGCCAAGGTCCGTGAATCCACGTCCGTGTCGATCCTCGACGGTGACGACGTCGTGTACGTGGCCCGTGTTCCGGTCAGCCGCATCATGACGGTTTCCATCACCATCGGCACGCGCTTTCCCGCGTACGCCACATCCATGGGTCGAGTTCTGCTCGCCGGCTTGCCGGACGACGCACTGGACGCCTACCTCGCCCGAGTGTCCTTCACCCGACTGACCGGCAAGACCATCTCCACCGCCGACGGTCTGCGTGCCGAACTCGAGAAGATTCGCGCCGACGGATTCGCGATTGTCGATCAGGAACTCGAAGAGGGTCTGCGCTCGCTCGCCGCACCCATCCGGGACGCAACCGGTGATGTGGTCGCGGCTGTCAACATCTCCACCCAAGCCGCCCGCTACAGCGCCGAAGCTGTTCGCGGTGAACTGGTTCCGGCCGCAGTCGCCACCGCGGACGCCATCTCCGTCGATCTCGGACGTACTCAGTCGTCCAACAATCACTCGGCAGCCACTCGCTGACCGGGCATACCCAAGGAAGAACCAATGCCTGACGTTGTCATCTGTGAACCGCTCCGCACCCCTGTCGGCCGCTTCGGCGGTGTCTTCCGTGACGTAGCCCCGGAAGATCTCGCCTCGACGTTGATCGCCGAACTCGTCACACGTACCGGCATTTCCGGCGCGGAGATCGACGACGTCATTCTCGGCCAGGCTTCGCCGAACGGTGAAGCTCCGGCGATCGGACGCATCGCGGCGCTCAACGCCGGTCTGGGCGTCGATGTTCCCGGCATGCAGGTGGATCGCCGGTGCGGGTCGGGATTGCAGGCAATCATCCAGGCCGTCATGCAGGTTCAGTCCGGTGGCAGTGATCTGGTCCTCGCGGGTGGTGCCGAGTCGATGAGCCAGGCAGAGTTCTACGCAACCGGAATGCGTTGGGGCGTCAAGGGTGAAGGTGTTGCGCTCAGCGATCGTCTCGCGCGCGCCCGCGTGACAGCCGGCGGACGCGACTTCCCGGTTCCCGGCGGAATGATCGAAACGGCAGAGAACCTGCGCGCCGAGTTCTCCATCAGTCGCGAAGATCAGGACGCACTCGCTGTGCAGTCGCATCAGCGTGCCGTTGCCGCACAGAAGAACGGCGTCTTCGCCGAGGAAATCGTTCCGGTATCCGTTCCGCAGCGCAAGGGTGAGGCCCTGCTCGTCGACACCGACGAGCATCCGCGGGCCGACACTTCGATGGAATCGCTTGCACGCCTTCGTCCCATGCGCGCAAAGATCGACCCGGACTCCACCGTGACGGCAGGTAATGCCAGCGGCCAGAACGACGGCGCAGCGCTGGCGATCGTCACCACCGCAGACAAAGCCCGCGCACTCGGACTGCGACCCCTCGTACGCCTGGCAAGTTGGAGCGTTGCCGGAGTTCCCCCGCGCACCATGGGCATCGGTCCCGTCCCGGCGTCGGAGAAGGCACTCGGCCGCCTCGGATTGACCCTGGCGGACATGGATGTCATCGAACTCAACGAAGCCTTTGCGGCACAAGCACTTGCAGTCCTGCAGAGTTGGAAGCTCGAAGCCGACGACCCACGCGTCAACCCCAACGGCTCCGGCATCTCCCTCGGCCATCCGGTCGGTGCCACGGGTGGACGAATCCTGGCCACCCTGTTGCGCGAGATGGACCGTCGCGAAGCGCGTTACGGCCTCGAGACGATGTGCATCGGCGGCGGGCAGGGCCTGGCTGCAGTGTTCGAGCGTCTGTCCTGATCAAGCCCCGACGTGCGCGACGCCAGGGTCACCGAGTTCGCCGCGTAGACCGTCGAGAAAGACACGCAGCAGTTCGGTGAGTTCGGCCTGCTGCTGCTCGGTGAGAATCGACGTCAGTTCGGCTTCACGGCCGAGGACTCGGTCCACCAATTGCTCCACCAGTTCGTGACCGGCGGCAGTGAGGGTCACGAGCACTAGTCGTGACCCTTGCGCGGCGGAGGACCTCTCCACCAGACCCGCGTTCTCCGCGCGCGCGAGTCGCTGCGAGATCGCACCGGCCGTGACTCCGGTCTGCTCGGTGATCTGGCGAGTCGTCAACTGATACGGCTCGCCGGATCGCCGCAGGACACTGAGTAGGTCCAGCGTGGCTGTGTCCGCACCGGCCGAGGCGAGTACCCGTCGGCGATCCTCACCGAGCAGCTTGGCGCACATCCACAGCCTGGTCACAATGCCGATACCCTCTACGGGCGTGCCCGGCCTTTCGCGAAGCCAGGCCAACGCAACCGCGTCCACCGCGTCGTCCGGGTTGTAATCGCCCACCACTGCACACCTCATTTAGCTCTAAATGATACGTTCTTCGTATAGGTCTAAACGTAGCTCACGGAGGTAGGCATGACACGCACAGTTCTGGTAACCGGCGGCGGAACAGGGATCGGGCGCGCAGTTGCAGCGGCGTTCGCCCGAGACGGAGACACAGTTTTTGTCACCGGCCGACGCACGGAACCACTCGAAAAGACCGCGGAGGAGTTGGGTTCCGATGTTCACGCCTTGACGTGTGATAACTCCGACCCGAAAGACCTGAAGCGGCTGCAGGATTCGCTTCCGGGAACCATCGACGTCGTGGTGCACTGCGCCGGTGGCAACACGGACTTCGATCGCGAAGCACCGTCAGATCTGGAATCCCTGGCCGCCGGGTGGCGTGCGAATCTGGACTCCAATCTCATCTCGGCAGTGCTGACCACAGCCGCAGTTCGCGATCGAATCCCCAGCGGCGGTGCCGTCATCACCATCGGATCGATTGCCGCCGACAAGGGCGCGGGCGCGTACGGCGCTGCCAAAGCCGCAGTTGCGACGTGGAATATCGATCTGGCCGCCGAGCTGGGGCCCGAAGGCATCACCGCGAACATCGTCTCCCCCGGCTACATCGCTGACACCGAGTTCTTCCGAGACTTTCTGACGGACGAGCGTCGCGCGATGCTGATCGAGTCCACCAGCACCAAGCGCGCCGGAACACCGGACGACATCGCATCAGCCGTCCACTTCTTGGCCTCACCGGGCGCCCGGCAGATCACCGGTCAGGTATTGGCAGTCAACGGCGGTGAGAGAACCAGTCGCTGATCATGCCAGGTGGCGCCCGAAGAACGAGTCGATTCGCTTCCAGGCATCCTGCGCTGCAACAGGATCGGGACCGATTCCGAGGATGCGCTCCAACGGACGAAGCACCTTGGGTCCGGCCTCCGCGTCGTTGAGGAACGCGTGGCCGGCGGTGGGGTACTCCTTGACGTCGTTCTCGATACCGGCATTGCTGAGCGCCGTCTCCAGTTTCGCTGCCGCACCGCGGAGCGAGAAGTCCTTGCCTCCGAAACTCCCGACGATCGGGCACGCATCCACCACGGCCTCATCGAGTTTGCGTGGAAGCTGACCGTAGTTGACCGAGGCAGCGTCGAAATCTCCGGCGCTGACCATCGCGAAGCCGCCGCCCATGCAGAATCCGATGACACCGATCTTTCCGGTGCAGTCCGGGGATTCCAACAGCCAACTGCGAGCGACTTCGATGTCGGTGAACGCCTTGCCGTGTCCTCGAAGCATCGACGTCATGGTGGGCACGAGGCACCGCTTCGCCCCGCCCGCGCTGTAGAGGTCGACATCGAGCGTCAGGAATCCCGCAGAGGCCAGCCGCTTGGCTTGCCGCTGCATCACCTCCTCGAGCCCGAAGGCCTCGTGAATCATCACTACCCCCGGCCACGGGCCGGGGGTAGTGGGGGTTTCGAGTATCGCTCGCAGCGGTTGTGATCCGCCGACAACTGCGGCGCGGCCAGTCAGATCTATGTCCACCATGTTTCGATGCTAGGCCGACGCAGGGTCCGTACGCTCGGAAGCGAGGTCAGGGGAGTTGTTTTCCCTGGCCCGCCGCAAGCCCGGTCAAGACCTCGGCGAGCTGCGGCAAGGCGTACGGCGCGCTCAGTGGACCGAAATTGTCGACAAAGGCATTCGAGAGCAGAAGTTCGACCGGCGCATAGGCTCGCGCCTTCACCGCGGGGAGGTTCTGGAAAACTGCGAAGTTCTCCAACCTCGTCGTCGCTTCCTGATCAGAAGCGAGGCTGAGCAAAATGTCTGCGGGTGCTAGTACCTCCGCCTGCTCCATCGACAGCGCAGTCATCTGCTCGGCGTTGTATCCGCGATAGTTGAGTCCGAGTTCGCGCAGCAGAACCCCGGGCGCACTGGCATCCCCTTGCACATACAACTGATCGCCGTACATCGAGCCGATCATGATCGACTTGCCACCCAAGCCATTCAGCGAGGCGGCGGTGTCGGAGATCAGGGCGTCGGTCCGGGCGATCGCTGCAGCAGCGGCCTCGTCGACAAAAGCGGCCTGCCCGACCGTGGCGACGCCGTCACGCCACGAGGTGGTCCAGTCCAGCGCGATGACCGGCGCGATCTGGCTGAGCCTCTCGGCTGCCGGTTCGAGATAGGTCTTCATTCCGATGATGAGATCCGGTGAGTAGCGCGCGATGATTTCCGGGCTGATTTCGCCTGTGGTGTCGAAGCTTTCGAGATCGGCTATTCCAGCGGTGCTCTGCCAAGGCAGTGCACCGCGGTCCCACGCACCCGTATTGCCGTAGGCGACTGGGTGAACGCCGAGAGAGAGCAGAAATTCGAGATCCGTGAAGTCGCTGGCAACAACGATCCTTTCCGGCTTCCCCGAGATCGTGGTGGTGCCGAGCGCATTGATCACCTCGCGTTGTTCGCCGGCATCAGCGGCATCTGACGTAGTCGAACAACCCGCAAGGATGGCGGCCGCTGCCACCGCACCGACGCCGAAGAACCCACGGCGACTGAGCTGGTCCACCAGTTCAGACGTCGTAGATTCACAAATCGTTCCGTACATGTATGCACTCTCCTTCTCGGCTGCTGCGCGCGCCGAGGGCACAGCGAATGAGAGGTTAGCCCACCCTCATCTTCCATAGGGTTCCTACGTTTGCGATTCCGAGAGATCGGAGCGATAAATATGGACCGTTCTCGAGCGGACAAGTACATTCCCGCTGATCTATCACCGCAGGCAGTTGGGCGAGCCACCAGTCCCTGCCTTCGGCGATCGGGTCGCTCCAGCGTCGAAAATCAGTCGAAGATCAGTTGCCATTCCCTCCTCGAAAGCTTGCGAATTACCGTCTTTTGCACGTCGCCCACCGTTCGACTTGCGCGGCGTGGGAGGATAGACACATCGAGATCGGGACTTCGATGTGAGGGCCCGGATCGAGTTTGTAGGGAGTATCGGTATGGCACAGGGCATCGTGAAGTGGTTCAACGGCGAAAAGGGCTTTGGTTTCATCGCTCCCGACGACGGAACACCGGACGTGTTCGTTCATTACTCTGAAATCTCGGGCAACGGCTACAAGTCGCTCGACGAGAACCAGCGTGTGGAGTTCGAGGTTGGCCAGGGCCAGAAGGGTCCTCAGGCCACCAATGTGCGCGCTGTCTAATCAGTGACACAAGAAGAGGGCCGCACCCGCAAGGGTGCGGCCCTCTTCTGCATCAGATTCACCCCTGAATCACTGATCCTGAATGACGGCCAACGCTCCCACGATATTCGACTCCGCAACCGACTTCGAGATTCCGAGATCAGCCAGAACACCTGATCCGTCTTCGAGTTCGAGCAGCGCGAGCAGGATGTGCTCGGTTCCGATGTAGTTGTGGCCCAGACGAAGAGCCTCACGGAACGTCAGTTCCAGGACCTTGCGCGCGCGAGCGTCGTACGGAATAAGTTCTGGCAGTTCGGAAGTCGGAGCCGGGAGTCCACCGGCCACTGCAGCTCGGACGGACCCGAGCTCCACCCCCTGCGCCACTATCGCCTTCGCAGCCAACCCGGCAGGCTCCTCGACAAGCCCCAGGAGCAGGTGCTCGGGCTGGATCTCTGCGTTACCGGCAGCGCGGGCTTCGTTCTGCGAGGCCATGACGACGTTCTTCGCCCGAGGAGTGAACCGGTTGAACCCTTCGTTCGGATCCATCGGCTTCTGATCACTCGGCGCCTTGGGAACAAAACGCTTCTGCGCAGCCTGCTTCGACACACCCATGCTCGCACCGATCTCCGTCCACGACGCCCCCGACCTGCGCGCCTGGTCGACGAAGTGGCCGATCAGGTGATCTGCAACTTCACCGAGATGATCAGCGGCGATCACGGCGTCGGAAAGTTGGTCGAGCGCGTCGGTGTGCACCTTCTTGATCGCGTCGATGAGGTCGTCGAGTCGAACCTTGTTGGTCATTTCCACTGGTTTACTCATGCGTCAACCATAGGTTGACGCAATCGAAAACGTCAACCCTAGGTTGACGATCGTTTTCGCCGCACAGCGATTAGCCGGAAAAGAACTCACGCAGAGCCGGGACAATAGCGTCGTCGGCAACGCCGTGACCCTGACCGGGGATCTCCAAAGTCTTTGTCCCCAAGACTTTTTCAGCGATTCTCGTCGCCGAGGCAGGTGCCCATTGACCACTGTCACCGCCGTACATGACCAAGGTGGGGACGGTAATGGAGGCAAGCCAGTCGAGCGACTGACAGCCGTGATCACACACGGCGACGTCGTAAGGCAAGGTGTGCGCGATGGCGCACATGTCGGGCCAATCGGCACTCCGCTTGATCTCGTCGACCATCTCCGGGGATGCACCCGTCAGATCCAGAAAACGCGTCACAGCACCTTCCCTGTCGCCGGCCGCGATCAACCGCTCCAGGTCACTTTGGGCAGTCTCGTCACGCTGGTCGTCGTCCATGTACGGCGCCTCGTAGACGGCGAGCTTACGCATCGGAACGGCCTGCGCAGCGGCTTCCAAAGCCAGCGCAGCACCCGACGACAATCCGTAGACCAGCGGCGTTTCACCAGTGGCAGCGACGACCGCTCGCAAGTCCTCCACCTCGGCGTCGATCGAGAACGCGCGACTGTCACCGCTGTCCCCGCGTCCGCGCCTGTCGTACGAGTACACCGTGAAGTCCGCCGCCAACGCAGCAGCGAGAGAATCGAACCATCCTCGATCGCAGAACGCTCCGGCAACCAGAACCACTGCTGGTCCGGCACCGGAGCGTTCGTATGCGATGGTCGTGCCGTCGCGGGATTGCACTACCGCTGGGGATTGCTCTGTTTGCACGTCGATCTCCTCAGGTTTGGTCAATGCCTACCTGATTAGACCGCCCGCGTTACCGAAACTCATCGGTCCGGTCGGCAGAGGCTTCAGCTGATCTTGTTGTACAGGGCATCCCAACCCTGTGCCACGTATGAAATCGTGTAGATCGAACCGTAGAACGTGGAGCCACCCAGACTGGTGACGTTGCCAGCCTGCACTGCCGGGAGTCGCTGCCACAGCTTGCTCGCCACCAATGCCTGGTACGCGGCACTGTCCTCGTTTTCGGTGATCATGAAGCCGTCGACGCCGGCCAGCACATCGAGGCCTTCGAGGCTGACGCCACCCTCGGGATCGAGGCCCTCCGAGGTGGCAGTTTTGCCACCGATGTCGCCGAGCGTCATGTCGCTGGGCTTGTCGCCCTTCTCGGACGTACGGATGCTCGTGACGTACAGCGTGTTCGTGTCTGGCATGAACGAGACACTGGCAACGGTTTTGGACGCAATCTTCTCGGCATGACGACTGCGGATGTCGGAAATCAGATTGTCGTAGTCGAGCGTCAATCGATCGAGTGTGGCCGTTCGACCGAGCCAGCCCGACAACCGCGAGAGGTTTGTACGCCAGTCGTCGGTGAACTCGGTCGTCAGAACCGGTGCGATGGTGGACATCTCGGCTACCGGCCACCACTCGCTCTCGTAGTTGAGACACACGATCAGGTCGGGCTCGAGCGCCAAGATCTGTTCGCGGTTGGGGATCTCCGACAGGAACGGCACCGACGAATCGATAGGCACCCACGGTGTCGCCTGGGCGTACGTGTAGCCGACGAGCGGAAGTTCCAGAGCTACAGCAGGTTCCAGATCGAGCCGCGAGTCGATCGCGACAACCCTCTTCGGATTGACGGGAATGTCGTAGGTACCGAGAGGTGTCGTCACAGAACGCATTTCGGTTTCACCCGAACTGCTCCCGCTGTCACCGCAGGCCGCCAGGAACGCGCCCAGTCCGGCGATCCCGGCACCGAAGCCGAACCGCCGACGGGTGAGGTCCGAAACGAGGCGGTTGTCGGAGTAGCCCTCGGGAAGCAAGAGCGTGGATTGAGCGGGCATGCGTGTCGAACCTCCAGAAGAAATGAATCATCCACTGTTGCGAGCGGATAAGGATGCCCTAACAGCGTACGCAGGGAGGGTCGTCGCGATCGGCCCAGAAATAGTCGAATCAGGCCAATTCGCACCCCTTACTTGTCGAGTTTGCGCATCTCGACGAAGTAGACCGCACTGAACGCGAGGTAGGTGCCGACGATTCCGAGGACCGAGATGATCAGGACGAGAGCGAGAAACATAGCCATGATGGTCTCCACTGACACGGGTTGTTCACGATGTCGATCGAGAGAAAATGGCTTCGAACTGCGGCGCTGCGACTCGAAGCGGGGCCGAAACTTGCGGTTACACACACCACGCTAGCCCCAGGCGTCTCGAGTTTCGATGAACTCGAGGTGAACTCTCCTACGGCTACGTCACACTTTCCTGTCGGACGGTCAGTTCGGTCCGAGCACCTGTCCGGACCATTCGACCAAGGGCGTCAGTGCGCGCCACGCTGTGCGAACTTCCTTCAACGTCCTGGCACTGTCCAGCCATGACGGGCTTGGGTAACTACGACCGGCAGTCAGCGACTTGTGACGCAGCAATTCGATCCGCGGGTGATCGACCGTGTATCCGCGAGGTGCCGTCTTGAGCTTGTCGCCGCCGATCGTGAATCCGGCCTTCTCGACGGAGGCCAGGATCTTCTCGAACTCCGGCCCTCGAACGTCGTCGTCGACAGCCGCACGATAACGCGCGATGGTCTCCGAACTGCTGGCGTAGAAACCACCGGCCACCATCAACCCTGCCGCGTCGATCTGCACGTAGTAGCCACAGCTCTCGGCGAGACCGACGAACGCTCCCTGGTGCGTCTTGTACGGGATCTTGTCCTTCGAGAATCGAACGTCACGATATGGCCGAAAGAGCTTGGCCGTGCCGAATTCGTCCTCCAACGCCGCGGTCAACGACGCCATCGGACGACGAACCACTTCGTCGTACGTCTCCTTGTGCGCTGCCCACCAGGTCTTGCTGTTGTCAGCCTCCAGGTCTTCGTAGAAGTCGAGTGCAGCAACGGGTATGCCAGTGAACGCAGCCATGGCGTAAGCCTAGCTGCCTGTACGGCTTTGGACCGCCTGCCCTGCGACGATGCCCGGATCGGCCGGAATCCGTAGAATGCATGGGGATGATTTCCGAAATACAAGCATGGGAACTGACCGACACCAACCGAGACTGGCTGATTCACCGACCCGTCGAGATCGCGATCTACGTGGCGCTCGCAGTCGTTCTGCGCTTCGCACTGCACCGCGGGATCGATCGAATGTCGAAGCCTCGCAAGTCTCCGAACGCCAAGGTGAACGAGCGCCGATCGCAGCGAGCCCGGACCATCGGTTCGGTACTCAAATCGACGGTGTCCATCGTCATCCTCGTCTGGTGTGTGCTGCAGATCCTCGGCATCCTCGGGATCAACGTCGCGCCGTTCATCGCATCCGCCGGCGTCATCGGTCTTGCCATCGGTTTCGGTGCACAAAACCTGGTGCGTGACTTCCTCTCCGGCATCTTCATGTTGCTGGAAGATCAGTACGGTGTCGGCGACGTCGTCGATCTCGGTGACGCGGTCGGCACCGTCGAAACAGTGGGCCTGCGTGTCACCACGATTCGAGATGCCAACGGCACCTTGTGGTACTGCCGCAATGGCGAAATCCTGCGAGTGGGCAACATGAGTCAGGGTTACGCCACTGCAGTTCTCGATCTTCCGATCGCCCACAACGCGAACGTGCACAAAGCGTGCGAGGTGGCGACGCGAGCTGTCCTCGAGGCGGCGGAGTCCGAACCGATCAGGGCGGACATGATCGACAAGCCGGAGATGCTGGGAGTCAATTCGGTTACTGCCGAGGCAATTACCATTCGAGTGACGGCGCAGGTCAAGCCTGGGCGCCAGTGGGCAGTCCAGCGCGCGTTTGCGCGCTCGGCGCTGACTGCGTTCGAAGAGCAGGGAATCGAGGCACCTTACCTGCCTGTTCTGCGCTGACGGTTGAGACGGAATCGTCTGCCCTTTCCATCAATTACGCGAGCCCCCGGCGCGGTCGATACCGCCGGGGGCTCGCTGGTGCCTGACGCACGATTCAGACGGTGGAGGTCGAGACCTCCCGATTTGCCGAGCTGTTGCCAAACACCCTGTGCAGGAACATCGTCAGAGCAATTGCTGCCACGATTCCGATCAGCGGCGGGATTCCCACCTCGAACTCACCGGAAAGCCAAGCGAGGAACGCTGCGACGGCATAGACGGCGAGGTTTCGCCAGTGGACCGGCTGCGGGGTGTAACCCTCGGGAATGCCGCGCCGCCAGCGGCACAGGAAGTCCGCGATGATCACACCGCCCAATGGCGGGATGAACGTTCCGAGCAGGCTCAGATAGTCGACAAGATGGTTGTGCACACCGGTCAGAGCGAGCGCCGTGCCGATCACACACCCACCGATGACGAACGGGGTCTTGCGGGGCTTTCTGAACAATTCGGCGCCGGCCACCCCGAAGGCGTATGCGGTGTCGGCGTTGCTCTTCCAGAGGTTCCCGAACAGCAAGACCAGGCCCCAGCCGACAAGCCCGAGGTTGTAGAGAATCAGCACGAAGTCACCTTCGTGGAACGTGATGGCTCCGATGGCACCGAACAGGATCATCAATCCGTTTCCGAGGAGGAACCCGATAACGCAGGCCCACACCGCTTGTGATCCGGAACGGGCAAACCTGGTCCAGTTGGGCGCTTGCGTTCCCGCCGATACAAACGTGCCGACCACAGTGGTGATTGCGAGCGCGATCGTCATGGTCGTCTGCGGTTGAACCGAGACCAGGCCGGAGAACCCACCGACTTCCTCGAGGGACCGGAACACGACCCAGCAGGCCAACGCCAGGATCAAGGGCGTCGAGACGAGCGAGACCCAATACATTCCGCGGTAGCCGTAGCAGGCGGTGATGCACATCAAGATGCTCGCCGCGATCATCACCGACGCCCGCGCGAGATAGGAATCCCAGCCCAATGCCTGCGCGGTGAGATCGCCGATCGTGCCGATGATGACTCCGTACCAGCCGATCTGGGTACCGCCCAGCAGGATCGAAGCAAGCTTGGACCCGCGAGTGCCGAAACTGTAGCGCGCCATCACAACTGTCGTCAGCCCGGTTCGAGCTCCGACGAACCCCATCATGGCGACGTACACCCCCAAGATGGCGGATCCGGCGGCGATCACCACCATCAGTTTCCAGAACGAGAACGCGGTACCGAGCGCTGCTCCGGCCAACATCGTCGGTGTGAAGATGGTGAACCCCAACAACACCACCGCGAGCGAGAAGAACGGCTTTCGTGCATGAAGCGGAACCGGACTAACGGGATAGTCCGGATCGATCGGGTGGCCTGTGCTCTCCGAATCGCCTGCGACCGTGGCAGGTTCGACGGCGCTGCTCATACAACTTCGCCGATGTCTTCGAGCCACAGGCTCGGGCGCTCGGCCAGCATGCGGTCCATCAGTGCCACACACTCCGCGTCGTCGACGACGTCGACCTGAATTCCGCTGCTGCGCAACCATTCTTCCGACGCCTCGAAGGAACGATTTTCGCCGACTACGATTCGAGGGATCTCGTACAGGCGCGCCGTTCCGGCGCACATGAAGCACGGTGACAAAGTCGTGTAGAGGACACACTCGCGATACACCGAGGCCGGCAGTCGTCCGGCGCGCTCGATGCAGTCGGTCTCTCCATGACGGATGGCGCTGTTCATCTGGACCCGGCGGTTGCGTCCGACTGCGAGAACCTCGCCGCGGTGAATCAGCGCCGCGCCGATCGGCACGCCGCCCTCCTCCCAACCGATCTTCGCCTGTTCGATCGCAAGTCCGAGAAAATACTCATCGGTGTGTGCCGGGTGGTTCATGTGCGCTCCTGGAGTCTGACCAAAATCGTCGATTGTGGCTCGTGTCACAATCCGACCACGGTGGTAACAGCCCGACAAGGGACAACCTGTCAGTTCGGCAGAACTAGCTCTATGACGAAGTGCCCCCTCGGCGGACGATATAGAAATGCTCCCGACTCTGCGACAAGTTCTTGCGATGCCCTCGTTCAAGGCCGCCGCAATCGAGGTGCTCGCGGGCGACGTCGATACCGCGGTGGTCCGCTGGGTCCATTCGTCCGAGGTGTACGAGATGGGTGGGCTGCTGTCCGGAGGTGAGGTCCTCCTGACCACGGGCCTCGGTCTGCACGGGCGATCTCCCGAGCAGCTCACCGCCTACATCGACCAGTTGGCGGACGCGGGATGCGTCGCGCTCGCGATGGAGGTCGGCCGCTCGTTCCTCACGGCCCCTCCCGAACTCGTCGAAGCATCGCGCCGACGCGGGCTCGCGTTCTTGGCCCTGCACGCAGTAGTGCCCTTCGAGCGGATGGTCGAAGACTTTCACGACCTCATGCTCCGCCGCACTCTCGGTTCGGCACAGTCGGGCGAGCCTGTCTGGCAAGAACTTCTGAGTCTCGTGGTGGCAGGCCAGGGTATGACCGCGCTGCTCGACAAGGTGTCACGACTCGCGGGGTGCGGCGTCGATCTCCTCGACGCGGATGGCAGAACCGTCGAGCGCAGCACAACCGGCGCAGAGCGATCCGAGACCGAACGCACGATCCACGACGTACGCGGTCCGACGAACTCACTCGGTCGACTTGTCCTGTGCGGGACCGCAACTACACGCCGAACCGCCGTCGCAAACTGCGCCGCCGTCGCGGTGGCTCTGGAACTCGGCCGTCACGGCGATCTCGGCCCAAGACAGTCACTCGCCCAATCGGTGATCACCGACGTGGTGGGCGGTGTGCTCACATCGCACGGCGACTTGTCCGAACGACTGACAGCGGCCGGGTGGACGCCGTTGTCGGAGGGGCACCACGTCCTCGTCGCCGCTGTCGACATCGATCGGCAAACGCCGGTTCGAGAGCTCGCTGACCAAGTACGCGACGCCGTGCGGGCCGTGCTCGGCTCCTGTGTCGTCGGGACTGCGGCCAATCACGTCATCGTGCTCGCGCATGGGTGGGCGTCCGCATCCCCCGCTCGAGTGCGGACTGCGTTCACCGAAGCCGACGAGCTGCTACGCCGCGGGCCGGGCGGTTCCGCGGTACGCACGCTCGGAGTGGCGACGCCGGTCGAGGATCTGTCGGGCGTCGGGGCGGCGGTCGCGCAAGCTCGCGAAGTCGTCCAGATCGCACGGCGTTTCGGCACCCGGACCGGAGTGATCCTCGCGAGGGACGTCGGCGTCCAACGACTGCTCGCCGCCGGCACGACACCCGCTTCCTTGTCCTCGTTCGTCACGGAGCAACTCGGTTCGCTGATCGCGTACGACACAGCACATTCCGCCGACCTCGTCCGGACACTCGACGCGTACCTCGCACATCGGGGCGGCAAGGTGAGAACCGCGGATTTCCTCGGCATTCGGCGCCAGTCGCTTTATGCACGGCTCACTCGTATCGAGAAGCTGATGGGTGTTTCCCTCGACGATCCGGCACAGGTGGTCTGCCTCGGGCTTGCACTGACCGCATGGCGCATGCGTACCGGCCTTGACCCACAAGCTGCGTTCGAGCGTCTCCCCGGGTGAGCGACAACCTCTGCGATGATGAACGAATGACCGGAGCAGCGGAATTGATGATCGAGATCCCTGCCGGCGAGGTGCATCTCAGAGACGATCGCAAAGGCACTGCGTGGACCTCGAAAGTCGAATCATTCCGCCTCGCTCGCCATCTCACCACCAGGGCACTGCTTCACGGAGATTCGGCGGACGATTCGAGCAAACCCGCGGTCGACCTCTCGTGGAAAGACGTCATTGCAACCTGCAACACACTGTCAGTCGCGGACGGTCTGTCGCCCGCGTATCACGACATCGACACCGAGTCTCCCTGGTGGGACCGGGCGGCAACCGGCTACCGACTCGCCACCGAGGCCGAGTGGCAGTACGCGTGCAAAGCCGGCACCTCCGGCTACCGCTACGGCGAAATCGACGAGATTGCCTGGTACAGCGACAATTCAGGGGGACGAGCACATGACGTCGGGATGAAGGCACCCAACAACTGGGGCCTGTACGACATGATCGGCAATGTCTGGGAATGGTGCTGGGATCTCTACGACCCCGAGGTTTACGGCACGTACCGGATCTTCCGCGGCGGCAGTTGGGCCGAAAGTGAGCGCGGTTGCGGCGCTACCGTACGGAGGCGAAGCCACCCGACGTTTGCTATCGATGACTTGGGATTTCGCCTAGCTCAGACGATCTGAGGGCAGACGGCCGAGGACTTCGAGCACAGCCTCGATCTCTTCTCGACTGCGCAGCCGAACTATCGGCAACGACGGCACATCGACAAGGACCGTGGCCATACGCCCGACGTTGCGTCCGTCGCTTCGCCAGGCCCAGCGCACCACATGATCCGGATCGAACAGAATGGTGTGCAGTGGCGGCTCCATGTTGCGATTCCACAACACCTCTCGCTGCAATCGCCGACGCACGGTTCGTGTGATCACCTGGCGCATCACCGTCCGCCGAGGCAGATCCAACCACAGCATCAGGTCCGCACGCTCGGCCAGAAGCTCACGGACCGCGCCGTACTGCCACTCGGTCACCCAGGCCGGCTCGCTGGAAAAACGTCGTACTTCGGTTTCGAATCTCTCGAGCGGAACCCAGTCGGGCCCGTGGAACAGCGAGTCCAACTCGGTGTGTTCGATCCCGAGAAGCTGCCCGATTCGACCGGCGAGAGTCGTCTTTCCGGCGCCCGAGGTCCCCGCGACAAGGATCTTCTGCGGACGAGTTGTCAGCGAGGCGGGGTCTACGAAAGGCACCGATACACACTAGGTGCCTTACACTTCGCAGTCCACCCATTCGATGTAACCGGTGCCGTTGATCGACGCACCGTCGAAACTCCCCCGGTAGGTGTACGCGCCGACGTACCCCTTACCGTGGCCGTAGCGCCACTCCGAGTCGATCTCGGCCTCGAACTCCACGATCGTCCTGCCGTAATCGCGTACCTGCCAACGTAGTACGCGCGGCACACGCATCTCACGTCCCTCCGGGTCGACATGCAATGCGTCGGCATACTCGAGTACGTCGAACACCACGTCGTCGAAGACCTTCGCACTGCCGTCAACAGTCCGAATGTAGGCGAGCTTGCACGCCGTAACCCCTGAAGCTCGAACATCGGTGAGCAACAATTGATGCCGGTCGTCGAGCTGAACGATCTGGTAGGTGAAGAAATCGGCCGGGAGCTTCCAGGACTCGGGAAGGGCGCGGCGGGTCAACGATTGCGGTGTCATGCACCGCGCGTATTCGACGGTGCACGGAGCCGAAATACTCACCGGGCCATCCGGACTCGAGATCGTCCCGGAACACTGCGCCAGCAGACTGACGTGGTCGTAGACGGGATTACGCACGAACCACGACGCTTGATCTGATGCCACGATCTCGAGATCGACGTCGAAAGAGTCGTATCGTCCGGTGACATGGAACTTCGGATAGCTGTTGTCGATGATCAGGTTGTCACCGAAGGCGATTCGCGAACCATCTTCTTCGAACGCACACTCATCGGCCGCGTCGTACGCCCGATAGAAGTGATGCCCCGGCGCTGCGGTAGAACTCAGCACGGTTGCGGTGTTTCGCGCGTCGGGTGCAGCGAGATAGTCGTTGTCGAACACCACCGTCCCCGTTGCACCGATCAACGTCATGATGTTGAGGTAACGGAAAGGCCCTGGCAGCCGGGGAACGAAGATCCCGTAGTGCGTCCACGCGAACTTCCGCGAAGCCAGGTGCGGACGCATCATCTCGGGCCGATCGAACGGGCGTACCGATTCCGCCATTCGCTTGTCGATCAGCGGTAGCGCGCCGTCCAGCAAGGCCCGAACCGCGGGTCGCCACAATCGGCGCGAGCGGGTGGCTGGAACAGGGTCGGAACGATCAACGGTTTGTCCGGTCACGCCCCTAAGTTAATGTAACCAGCCGTAACAAACAAGTGTCGAAGTTTCCTCGACGACCTCACACCCTGAACACCCGCGCCCTGCCCACGGGGCGAATAGCATGTGAGAATCCGCGTACCGGAACCGGTCGCAGAGAGGGCACAACAATGCAGCACGAAGAGTCGTCGTTCACCGGAGTAGCCGGCACCAAGATCGTCTACGACGTGTGGACACCGGACCGCGAACCCACCGGGGTTCTTGTCCTGTGCCACGGACTCGGCGAACACGCGAGGCGCTACGACCATGTTGCTGCGCGGCTCGGGGAACTCGGGCTCATCGTGTACGCACCCGACCATCGCGGACACGGACGCTCCGGCGGCAAGCGCGTTCACCTGAAGGAATTCTCCGACTTCACCGACGACGTCCACACGTTGTTCTCGATCGTGACGGCGGCACATCCCGGCAAGGACAAGTTCCTGCTCGGCCACAGTATGGGAGGCGCAATCGCACTTTCTTATGCCCTCGACCATCAGGCCGATCTCAAAGCACTCGCCCTGTCCGGACCTGCTGTGATCATCGCAACCGGCACTCCGAAGATCGTGATGCAGTTGGGCAAGATCGTCGGCAAGTACCTCCCCGACGTGCCTGTCGAGAACCTGGAAGCGGCTGCCGTATCGCGTGATCAGAAGGTCGTCGACAAGTACAACGCCGACCCGCTGGTTCACCACGGCAAGGTTCCTGCCGGAATTGCGCGCGGCATGATCACCGCCGCGGAAGGCTTCCCGGCGCGCCTGCCATCGCTCACCATTCCCGTACTGCTTCAACACGGCTCGGACGACCGATTGACGGACCCCGCCGGCAGCAAGCTCGTAGCAGAGTTGGCCGGTTCTTCGGACGTCACCTTGAAGGTGTACGACGGCTTGTATCACGAGATCTTCAATGAGCCTGAGCAGGAAGAGGTTCTGAACGATCTGATCGAGTGGCTGCGCCCGCGGGTCACCGGAGCATAATCATGTCGACGTGCGGGATCCTGCTGGCTGCCGGGGCCGGATCCCGCATGGGCAAACCGAAAGCTCTCGTTACGGGCACGGACGGCCAGCCTTGGCTTCGCCACGGGGTGGCGACGCTGCAGTCCGCCGGACTCTCACCGGTCATCGTGGTTCTCGGCGCACAGGCCGAGGACGCCGTCGAACTGCTGCCCACCACCGATGTCATTGTGGTGAAATCGGATTGGGAACGCGGAATGAGCGCATCACTACGCTGCGGACTCGAGGCGGCGATGCAGATCGAGGGTGCCGAGGCGGCAGCGATCTCCCTGGTCGACGTCCCGGACCTGAACACCGACACCGTGACGCGAATCGCGGGTCAAGACATCCCATCACGAAACATACTGCGAAGAGCTGTCTTTCACGGAAGGCCCGGCCATCCTGTCCTGATCGGACGCGACCATTGGCCGACGCTTGCAGAGTCACTCACCGGGGACGGCGGTGCCAACACCTATCTACGCGAACACGGCGTGGAGTTGGTGGAGTGCAGCGACCTCAGCAGCGGCGTCGACGTCGACTATCCCGAAGCCTGATCGCACTGTCACAATCCTCCCAGGTGGTGGGTGTCCGAATTCGGTGTAAAGATGATCCGATGAAACGTACCGTCGCCGCCCTGCTCGACATCGAGATCGACGAGGCGACCAACCTGGAGTTCAAGATCGCGGTGACGCGCGCGCCGGGTGTCGAACTGCTGGAAACGATGTCGTTCGTCCATGACGGCAAGCCGATCGAACCCCGTGAGGTCATCGCCGAACACGGCACCCGGATTCACCTACTCGACTGTGCCCCAGGCAAACTGATCGTCAGCTACGACGCAACCGTCATCGGCCGCGCAGAACCGTCGTCGGTCGGCGACTACGACGTGTCGAAATATCTGCGCCCCAGTCGGTATGCCGAGGCCGACAAGTTCTTCGGTTTTGTCGCCGGGCAATTCGATCTCGCCACTCCCCCGGCCGAACTCCTCCTCGAAGTCACGCGCTGGGTGAGTACACATTTGAGTTATGTTCCCGGCACCAGTCGCGGCACCGACAGTGCGGTAGACACCTTACTGGCAGGCGCCGGAGTGTGCCGCGACTACTCGCACCTGACCATCTCACTATTACGCGCCGTGGGGATTCCCGCGCGCTTGGTGGCCGTCTACGCGCCGGGCTGCGATCCGATGGATTTTCACGCCGTCGTCGAAGCCAGTATCGACAACGTGTGGCGCGTGGTCGACGCAACGCAATTGGCGCCGCGCAGCAATCTTGTGCGGATCTCGACCGGGCGAGACGCCGCGGATACCGCCTTCCTCGACAACCACGGCGGTTCGATCACATTGCATGCCTCGGAAGTTCGCGCAGTCGTCGAGGGCGTTCTCGACAACGACGACTACGCAACACTCACGTCGATCGGCTGACAAACACCTCAGGCGCTGATCTGGTTCTGCGAGGCCATCGTTCGCTCGAGGAACTTGACCGTGAGATCAACGATCGCCTTACCCTCCCGAAGAGCTTTGCCGATCACCGGGAAAGCATGGATCTGCCCACTCCAGATGTGCGTTTCGACGGCTTGTCCTGCCTTGATCAGGTTTTCGGTCATGATCTCGACGTCCGGACGCATCAGTTCGTATTCGGCGGACACCAGGAACGACGGCGGAATCAGACTGGCGTCGGCGTTGATCGGAGACTGCGCACCAGGAATCTCGTCCGGACCCTCCAGCCACCGGTCCTTGAGCTTTTCGACCTGTGACATCGGTAGGTAGGCATCGCGTTTCATGAAATCGGGATCGTGGTCCTCGAGGTTCACGTTGAGAAGAGGGGAATATCCCACCACGGCAGCGGGCCGCGTGATTCCGCGCAGTGCGGCAATTTCGGCGACCTTCATGGCCAGGTAACCGCCCGCCGAATCACCGGCAAGCACAATCTTGTTCGGGTCTTCCGCTGTCTCGAGCAACGCGGTGTACGCGGCCATCGCATCCTTGACGGAGGTGCCGATGGAACCTTCCGGCAGCTGACGGTAGCGCACGGAGATCACCGGCACTCCGGCCTTCGCCGAGAGCAAACCGCACAGCGCGCGGTGCGTTGCCAGACCGCAGAAGACGAACCCACCACCGTGGAAGTAGAGGATCGTGGCTCCGGCCAACTCGCCCTGCGCTTTGCGTGGATGCTGCACCTTCTCGCTTGGCACACCACCAAGCGTGAAAGGCTCGATGTCGAGGTTCTTCGGCTTCGGCAGTTTGTCCGCCATCGCGTCGAGTCGCTCGAGTTGGCGGATGCCGCGTTCGGTGGTCGGCCAGAGGGTGAACATCGGCTTCACGAACGTCCTGGTCAGGCAGAAGATAACCCGCGCTCGGGGACTCACGTTCCAATGCCATACCGTCGAATCTCGCGTCCGCATAGCGTCCTCCCAGGTCAAGACGTTTTGTGCATGTGAGTTACACATACTTGTCGACTGCTGTTGTGAACGATAACTGACGCTGCGTCAAAACGACACGACGGGTAGGCATGAATTACTCGAGCGTGTGTAAGTTCGGCTCGCAATCACGGCTGGGAGAGATAAGCGGAGAGTCCGCGGTGCCCGCCACGCATCATCGCTTCATGATTCCACTCGAATACCGGCTTCGCGATCTTCGAGGCCAGACCGAGCGCTCCGAACACCGCTACTTGTTGCCGAAAGTCGGCGACGCAGCCAGATTCAGCGGGGCTTACCACCCAGCTACTCCACCCGGTCATTGCCCCGGAGAGACGCACTTGCAGATGGCGGGCAACGGGGTCTTCGACCTCGCGTCGCCCGAAGACCAGCAGCGTCAGAGGGACAGCGCTGCGGATGGCCATGGAGCCCGAGTGCTCGTCGGTCGCCCGGACTCGGCGTATCTGAGGCCACCACTGCGAATACCGCTCGGCATCCGCGAGAACGTCGTAGACGCGGTCGGCAGAGGCCGGGAGCGTCCAGACGCTGTGGAAGTCGAAGTCGGTCAAGATCAGGCCGTCTGAGCAGCAGCAGTCACCCATGCACCGTAACCCGAACCTCGGGTGCTTACACGCCTGGCATGCTCAGTATTCGAACGTCTCCACCCGTCGCAGGATCTCCTCCGCGATCTTGGCGGGACTACCGCCCACGTCGACGACGATGGCCTGCTCGTCCGGGTCGACGGCCTCGAGCGTCGAGATCTGGGAGTCGAGGAGCGAGGCGGGCATGTAGTGATCGAGGCGGGCGGTCAATCGCTGGCCGATCTGATCCCGCGAACCGGCGAGGTGCACGAACACGACGTGCTCACCGCGAAGCACGTCGCGGTAGCTGCGCTTGAGTGCCGAACACGTGACGATGCCCGGCTGACCGGCGTCGGTATGGCTCTTGATCCAGACGGCGATCTTGTCGAGCCAGGGCCAGCGATCGTCGTCGTTCAGCGGATGCCCGGTCGCCATCTTGTCGATGTTCGCCTGCGGGTGCAGATCGTCGCCTTCTTGAAGGTCCCAACCCATCGCTCCGGCGAGCATGCCGCCGACCGTCGACTTTCCCGAGCCCGAGACACCCATCAGGACGAGCACGGGATACTGCTTCTGCTGTGCCGCTTCGCTGTTCATGTGCTCGCCTACCTAGATGAATGCGCTCAACACGAGCACTCCGGCCAGGCCCGATACCGAGATGATGCATTCCATCACGGTCCAGGTCTTGAGGTTCTGTACCACGCTGACGCCCAGATACTCTTTCACCAACCAGAATCCGGCGTCGTTGACGTGCGAGAGGAAGAGCGAGCCTGCACCGATCGCCAAGACCATCAGCGAGACATGTGCGGACGAGAGGTCGGCCGCAACCGGAGCGAGGATGCCCGACGCCGTCACCGTTGCCACCGTTGCCGAACCCGTTGCGACGCGGATCAATACCGCTACCAGCCAGGCCAGGAACAGCACGGGAAGGCTGCTGCCCTTGATCGCGTCGGCGATCACTCCGGCGATACCGGTGTCGATCAGGACCTGCTTGAAACCGCCACCGGCGCCGACGATCAACAAGATGCCTGCGATGGGAGGTAGGGAACTCTCGAGCGACTTCGAGATGGCCTTGCGGTCCATTCCGCCGCCGCGACCCAGCAGCACCATTCCGACCAGAACCGCGAGACCCAAAGCCACAACGGGTGTTCCGAGGAAGTCGAGGACGGATTTGGGGAGTGCCTCGGAATCGGGTGCGATCACGTCGGCGAATGCCTTGCCCAGCATGAGAACAACCGGGAGGAGGATCGCTGCGAGAGTGGCCGCGAACGAAGGGCGCTGCTGCTTCTCTTCTTCACCTCGATCTTCGCCTGTGACAAAGAGATCCGGAACCTTCACGTCGACCCACCGCGCTGCGTACTTGCTGAAGACCGGACCGGCGAGAACAACAGTGGGGATCGCGACGAGGACACCGAGCGCGAGCGTGAGGCCGAGGTTTGCGTTCAATGCCGAGACTGCAACCAGCGGCCCTGGGTGCGGGGGAACCAACCCGTGCATGGCCGAGAGGCCGGCGAGGGTGGGGATCGCGATGCGCATCAGGGACAATCCGGATCGCCGCGCGACGAGGATGATGACCGGCATCAACAGAACGAGACCGATCTCGAAGAACATCGGCAGACCGATGACAGCGCCGACCAGAGCCATGGTCCACGGGAGTGCCTTGGTGCTGGAGCGGCCGACCAGTGTGTCGACGATTCGGTCGGCACCACCGGAATCGGCGAGGAGTTTGCCGAACATCGCGCCGAAACCGATCAGGATTCCGACGCTTCCCATGGTCGATCCGAAACCGGTGGCGAATGCTGCAACCGACTCTGCCGAACCGAGGCCGGCCGCCAGACCGACACCTACCGCGCCGATGGACAGCGCGAGGAAGGGATGCAGGTCGAGCCAGGTGATCAGCGCGATGATGACCGCGACGCCGGCGACTGCAGCGATGATCAATCGTGCGTCGCTACCAGCGGGGACGACCTCGGCCGCCAGCAATGCTGTGGTGTTCATAGGGACTCCCAGTCCGATGAGTGATTGAGGTCACTGTTCCTTAATTAACCTACAATTTCAAGAGCAGACACTAATTTGTAGTATTTATTCGCCTTGCACCGGGCTTACTCCATACGCATGGGACGATCTACGTATGCCTTCTGTCCCGTTTCAGCAGTTACACGACTCGATGCTGGAACAGCTCGGCCAAGACATAGTCGGTGGTGTGCTCCCCCCGGGAACCACGATCTCCGCCGACGAGGTGGCAACGCGCTACGACGTGTCGCGAACCGTCATCCGCGAAGTTGTCCGCGTTCTCGAATCTCTCGGATTGGCTTCGGTTCGTCGACGCGTCGGAATCACCATCCTGGGCTCCGAACACTGGAACTCGCTCGACCCCAATGTCATCCGCTGGCAACTGGCCGGTCCTGATCGGTTCGAGCAGCTTTCGATCCTGAGTGAACTCCGTTCCGGTATCGAGCCCCTGGCGGCGCGACTGGCCGCAACTCGCGCAACACCCGAGCAGTGCGGCGCGCTGACCGCAGCCGTCATCGGCATGTCAGCTACCTCTCGCGCTGCCGATACCGGTGCCTATCTCGGCCATGACTCCGACTTCCACCGCACCCTGCTCGCCGCCTCCGGTAACCCGATGCTGCGGGCGATGTCGCAGATCGTCGTCGAGATACTCGAAGGCCGCACACGCCACTCCTTGATGCCCCACGAGGCCGACCCCGAAGCGATTCACCTGCACGGAGTGGTCGCATCAGCCATTCAGTCCGGCGACGCCGACGCTGCAGAAACCGCGATGCGCTCGATCGTCGCGGAATCCGCAGAAGCGGTCGAAACAATGCGCGAAAGCCCCGAACCGCCGCCTCATCTGTAAGTCGAGCCACAGACTCGCCGGAATTGGCCCGCAACTGCTCCGCAAGTGGAACGCTTGGCGCCATGACAGCACTCGCTACCCAGAACAGCGCACTCTGATGGCCCGCCCGGTACGCGTCGTCGTCCTCGGTGCCGGATCGTGGGGAACCACGGTGGCCGGCCTCGCTGCCCGCAACACTCCCACCCTGCTGTGGGCACGAAATTCCGAAGCGGCCGACGAGATCAATTCGCAACGGACCAACTCCAAATACCTTGGTGAGCGCAAACTTCCCAAGGGCCTCAAGGCAACCTCGGATCTGGTCGAAGCCGCTCGTGAAGCGGACGTACTCGTATGCGGGGTGCCTTCGCACGCCGTTCGCGCCACCCTCGCCGAGATCGCCAACGAGGTTCGGGCGTGGGTCCCGGTGTTGTCACTGTCCAAGGGCCTCGAGCCCGGCACCCGGCAGCGTCCCACCGAAGTGATCGCCGAGTGCCTGCCCGGCCATCCCGTCGGACTGCTCGCGGGCCCCAACATCGCCAAGGAGATCGTCGACGGCATGGCCGCGGCATCGGTCGTGGCCACCCAGGACGATCGCGTCGCCGCCGCGCTGCAACCCCTGTTCGCGTCGTCCGTCTTCCGCGTCTACCGCAACACCGACGTGCTCGGCTGTGAACTCGGCGGCATCCTCAAGAACATCGTTGCCATCGCCTCGGGCATGGCCGACGGCCTGGGAGTCGGGGACAACACTCGTGCGATGGTGCTCGCGCGCGGTCTCGCCGAGATGACCCGACTCGGTGAAGCGATGGGCGCCAACCCGCGCACCTTTGCCGGCTTGACGGGCGTCGGCGATTTGATCGCCACCTGCATGGCTCCGACTTCTCGCAACCGTCGCGTCGGCGAAGCTCTGGCGCAGGGATTGACCGTCGAGGAGGCGGTCGCCAAGCTCGGCCAGGTCGCCGAGGGAGTAAAAACTGCCCCTACCGTCATGGATCTGGCTCGCGAGTACGGAGTCGACATGCCGATTGCCGCGGAGGTCGAGGCCGTCATCGGTGGTCGCCAAAGTGCCAGCGACGCATATCGCGGACTTCAGAAAGTTGCCCCGGGCGGCGAGCACGAGGTGGCGTGAGGAAGATCTACAGGTATCTAGCGATTTGGCTAGATACCTGTAGATCGCCCGAGATCACGGAATTGGAGCGTCGACGAAGATGTCGATCGCCAACGGTGACTGACCGCCGTACTGCGAGAAGTCCGAAATCCCCGCCTCGCGCAGGACATCGACGTCGAGTACCGTCCGACCGCTTTCCGTGCCGGCGGGACGTCCGAGAATCTCGACAGCCGCATCGGCCATGATCTCGGGTGAACGCGAGTGATCGATACTGTCGTCTCCCCCGAGCAGGTTTCCGACGGCCGCCGTGGCGATCATGGTCTCCGGCCACAGACAATTACTCGAAATCGATGCACCTGAATACTCCGCGGCGATACCCAAGGCCGCCAATGTCATTCCGTATTTGGCCAGCATGTAGCCCGGATGAGCACCCAACCAGTGCGGCGAAAAGTTGAGCGGTGGCGACAGCGTCAATACGTGCGCGTTGGCCGAAACCCGAAGGTACGGAAGGCACGCTCGGGTGAGCGCGAAAGTGCCACGGACGTTGACCTGCTGCATCAGATCGAATCGCTTCATCGCGAGGTCTTCGGTTTTCGAAATGTCGAGGACGCTCGCGTTGTTGACCACGATGTCGATACCACCGAAGTGCTCTACCGCTGCATCGACGGCGTGCGCGATGTCGTCGTCGTTCCTCACGTCACCGACGACGGGAACGGCATGACCCCCAAGCTCGTTCAACTCGTCCACAGCCGTGTGGATTGTTCCGGGCAACCGGGGGTCAGGCGTATCGGTCTTGGCGAGCAACACGACGTTTCCGCCGCGGCGCGCTATCGCACGGGCGATGGCAAGTCCGATGCCACGGCTTCCCCCGGACATGATCGCGGTTCGTCCGCGGAAGTTCTTGTCGTCCAAAACGAATCCTTGTCATCGTCGACGGTCTTCGTCGCTGCGGTTGTGGCCGCGGGAAGTCCCGGCACGACCACTCGTCGACTTCCACGATATGAGCGCCTTCACGCGATGACTACGGCCGCGGAGCATCAATAATCGTTGATCAGTTGTCCCGTCAGGACAACTGATCAATGCGGTCAGCCACCCACCGGGCGCAGGATCCACCATCCGCCGAGCACGAGCACCGCGACGTTCACGAGCAGAAACAAACCGACCCAGACGATCGCGGGTATCGGTGAGAGCCTGGCCAATTGGTCGGCGTCCGAGTCCGGTGCCCCGCCTCGTCGCATTCGCTGCCGTTGAAGCTCCACGACTGGGCGTGGTCCGGCGAAAAGCAGGAAGAGCGTCAAGAAGTAGGCAGCAGCCACCTGCTGCTCCTGGGTCCCCCACCAGACGAGTCCGAACAACACGGCTCCCACCACGGCAAGTGAGAAGACTCCGTAGAGGTTTCGGATCAGAACCATCATCACCGCGATCACGAATACGCCGATCCACAACACCGAGACCGCACGCTGCGCGCCCAACAACCCGGCCGCGCCGAGTCCGAGAATCGACGGTCCGACGTACCCCGCGAACGTCATCAGAATGACGCCGAAGCCGGTCGGTTTGCCCGACGAAATCGCGACACCCGACGTATCCGAATGCAGGCGAAGACCTTTCAACCGTCGACCGACCAGGACGGCGACAATCAGATGAGCGCCCTCGTGTGCGATGGTGACGACGTTACGGGCGATCCGCCACAGGTGTGGTTCGAGAACAATGATCACGGCGATCAACGCGGCCAGTTGAACTACCCACGCCGGTGGGTTGGGACTGAGCGCCGCCACCCGATCCCACGCGGTTTCGAGCGCGTTCACTCCGCTTGTCCGCGCAGGTATCGGCCGAAGTGAGGGACCGTGAATCCGATGGACCCACGTTCTGCCGAATAGATCAGTCCCTTCTTGATCAGTCCATCGCGTGCCGGCGAAAGGGAAGCCGGCTTGCGCCCCAACTCGACGGCGATCTTCGCGGTTGCGACGGGTCCGTCGTCACCGGCGAGATCGGCCATGGCGCGCATGTACTCACGCTCCGCGGGCGTTGCTCGCTCGTACCGTGATCCGAAGAAGCCGACAGCGAGTTCTTCCTCAGCCGTCGGCGCGCCGACGCGCACGTCTTCCGACGTGATCGGACTCGACGCCGCCACATCCCACGTGGCCTTTCCGTAGGCCTGAACGAAGTACGGGTACCCGTCAGCCGCTTCGTACAGAGCGTCGAGCGCAGATTCGGTGAACTCGACGTCCTCACGCTCAGCAGGCGCAATCAGTGCCTGATCTGCAGCTTCCCGCTCGAGCCGATCGATCCGGTGGTAGCTGAACAGGCGCTCCGAGTAGCTTTTCGACGCCGACAGCACAGCAGGCAGATGCGGAAGCCCCGCCCCGACGACGATCAACGGTGCCGCGTCCTGACTCAACTCGTGGCAGGCCCCGCAGATCGCCGAGACATCCGCGGCACCGAGGTCCTGCATCTCGTCGATGAAGATGGCGATCCCGACGCCGACATCCCTGGCCAGCGACGACGCGTCGAGCAGCAACTCGACGAGGTCGATCTCGATGTCGCCGCTGTCTGCCCGACCCTTGATCGCGGGTGCATCGATGCCTGGCTGCCAGCGCTCGCGCATTCCCTTGTCCGCAGTGGCGCGTAGGGCAAACGATTTGAGGACTCCGAGGAACTGCTCGACCCGCTCGGGATCGCGATGGGAGACCGCGATCTCTCGGACTGCCATGTGCAGCGCCGACGAGAGTGGGCGTCGTAAATCCTGATCGGGGCGCGCCTCGATCTTGCCGGTCCCCCAACTTCGGGAGATCGCGGCCGAACGCAACTGATTGAGCAGGACGGTCTTGCCGACGCCACGCAAGCCGGTGAGGACAACACTTCGTTCCGGGCGGCCACGCGCAATTCGCTCGAGAACGACGTCGAAGGCGTCGATCTGCTTGTCGCGCCCGGCGAGTTCCGGCGGGCGTTGACCGGCACCGGGGGCATACGGATTGCGCACGGGGTCCATGCCCATCGACGGTACAAGCCGAGTAGACGAATATCCCGCTCTCTAGCGCGTGTCCTAGAGAGAACTAGGAACCGCAATATCGGCTCGACCTTGTCGAACCGGGCTCCGGCATCGTCGTCTAACCGTCCAGGCTCGACGCTCGGGCGAAGTCCCCGGCCACGTGGGCTCCAATTGCTCCGGCCAGAATGATCGCCGGATGCGTCGCGGCCAGATAGAGCCCCGACACGCCTTCGGCGAAGCCCAGCAGCGGGCGGCCACCACGCGGGATGGGACGGTCAGCGACTACCGCCTCGATCAGTTCCACTTGGTCACCGTCCACGAGCTGACTGCGGATCGCGTGCAGCGTCGGCCCCGCAAGCTCACGAGCATCTCCGGAGAACCCGGCCGGAACATCTTCAGCCGCAATCAGTGTCGTTTCGTCCAATTGCCGGATCTCGAAATCCGGAGAGGACAGTATTCCGTTCACCAATGGGTGGGGCGTCGAGAATCTGATGAGGCAACACGGGGAGGCGTCGACCTCGACGTCGACTCCCGCCGACGCCGCGAGTCCAGGGATCGCGGTACCCGCAGCGAGCACGGTGGCCGATCCGTAGACGGGACCGTCGGCAGTCATTACTCCGTACACTCTCATGCCCTCCGTGAGCACCCCGCGCGCACCGACATCGGAATACACTGTGGCACCGCACTCTTCGGCACCTCGCAGGAGCGATCGAGCGAACGCAACCGGGTCAACGCCACCGTCATCAGGCGCGTACGCTGCGACCGAGGGGGCCGTCCGCAATCCCGGCTCACGAGCAAGGATTTCCTCTTTACCGATGAGGTCGACGGGATGGCCGAGTGCTCGATGAGCATCTACGAACGCTCGAGTCTCCGCTTCCGTCTCTTCCCAGGTGATCGCGCCTCTGCGGCGCAAACCGATTGGCTCGACGAGTTCGCGCTCCAGGCGGTCGAATTCGACTGCAGCGCCTTGCCGGAACGGATCTGAGTAAGTTTCTGCGGCACTCTTCGAGAGGCCGACCCAGGCAAAGGAGTTGCCGGTCACCCCTCCTGCCACCGAGCCGTGGTCCAGCACCGTGACTCGGAGACCAATGCGCGCCAGGTGATACGCGATCGACGCGCCGACGACACCGGCACCAATCACCAGGATCGGACTGTCGTTTCGGCCATTCGGATGCGTCACCAGTGGACCATATCTGCGAGCCGCAACCTGGATCCACTCAATTTGGATGCGAGGACTTCGGCGGTTAACGGAGGACTAGGCCTGTTCCCGCTCGGCGTACATCGGGAACGATACGGTGTGCTCATGCTCTGGCGTTGGTTCGCAGTCGTGATCGTCATCCTCGCTGTTGCCGGCATTTGGCACGTGACCATCCCCGATCGACCAGTTGCCGTAATAGTCGACGCCGAGACGCTGGGGTGCGCGACCCCGTATCCGATCGGCCCGCTCCAGACGACATCAACGGCGACGGTTCCAGACGATTTCGTACCCGTCGCCGCAGTCACGTGCGACCCGTTTGTCAGCGACAACGTGGCAGCCGACCGAACCGTCAGCTTCTCTGCTCATCGTTGGGAGGGCGATTTCAGTCGGGCGGTGGAAATGCTGAACCGCTCGTCCGCGCACAAGACTTGGTTCCCCGAAGGCTGCGGTGACAACTACAGCCTGGCTGTCCTGGACCAATTCTGGTTGGTCGACGATCGAGGCCGAGCAACTCGGCCGGGGTATCCCTCCGATTCGTGTGGACTGCCGAAACCCGGTGGCCTGGCCGCCATCAAGGAACTGACACCGGTCGGCAGTACCGAACACCGAATAGCGTTGTCCGACGACCAGATCTACGAACTGTCGCATTGTCGGCCGGCCTACCGACCAGCCACAACAGGTACCACGGCGCTGACGTCGCTGTCGGCGGGCAGCGTTTTCTGCCGATTCTCCGCCACCGAATTCGTAGGCACATCGTCTACGACGGAAACCTTCGACGGACTTCCACCCGCTCCCGACTGTGACGCGGTGGCCACCGAGGTGGCGTCGACGATCTACGTGGACCGTCCTACGAACGAGGAACGATTACTCACCGTCGAACTCGACGGCTGTCGGCGCGTCATCGCCGACGGATACGCACCGATGCAAGCGTCGGACGAGCTGTTGGTGTCTTTCCGGTAGTGCTGCGCCACAATGCAGTTGATCTCCCGCCCGGATGCGTAGGTCCCGATGTGACCAGTGACAGCCCGCAATCCTGTCAGGCGCCCGGGAACTGAAGGTGCGCCTGGGTCTTTCCCAGAACCGTCTGGCCCTTGTGCATGACGGTGACATCGATACGCACAGTCCGCGTTGTGGAGTCGATCCGCGCGATCTTCGCAGCGATGGAGAGATCAGCACCATCGACGGCATCGACTACGACGGGCCGAGTAAAGCGAGTTTCATACGAGATCACACCGCTCGGGTCACCAACCCAGTCGACGATGGCCTGCAAAGCAATTCCGGCAGTGAGCATTCCGTGCGCCAGAACTCCCGGTAGCCCAGCCGCAGTAGCGATTGCGTCGTTGAAATGGATCGGGTTCATGTCGCCGGAGGCACCGGCGTAGCGAACTAGGTCATCACGAGTGAGGACCAGATCAACCTTCGCGACGATGTCACCAAGGACGAGGTTTTCGAAAACCGGCACGACGGGTACGGTCATGCGCCTTCTCCTCGCGCCAGCAGGGTCGAGGTGACCGTTGCGACCAAAGCGTCGGTCACGTCGTGGATCTCGGAAACTGTCGACAGGATCGCACTGCCTGCTCGCACTGTCACCCCTGTAATCGTCAGTGTCGTAGACAGGTCATCGCCGGCGACTATCGGACGCTGATGCTCGATCTTCTCGGAAGTATGGACCACACGAGTCGGATCGAGCCCAGTATCCGGCGTGCGCAGCAGTGCCATGATCGCTCGCTGCTGGACAACGGTTGTGAATGTTGTCGGCGCGATGACATCGACGAACCCGGCCTCCCTGGCGACACCGACATCATGGTGCAAGGGATTGCTCGAACGCACCGCCAGAGCGAACTCGCGAATCTTTTCGCGCCCGACAAGGTACGAAGACGAGGGAAACACCCGGCCGGCGAGCGCTGGGTTCACAGGAGACATCCCGGAATACTAACGGCGGCCGACTTCGGGTTCATTCGTGGCCTGAGGTCTCGTCGGCCCGAGAATGCGATCGAGGAGACGCTCAACCAACTGGGCCGCCAATTCTGCTGTGGCGTAGCCGGGAAGCATCCCCTGGGCGAGCCCGGCGACAGCCGCCAGAATGAGCTCGGCGTCGAGGTCGGGATCCATTGACGGCGCAACCGCGTCCCGATTGGTCACTCGTTGAAGCTGGCCGGAAATGAGCGCTGTCAACTCTCTTGGGGCAGTGAGGGTTTCCTCGGCGGCGATTCCTTGTCCGGTCAGTGCGGCAGCGTGGAAGGCACCGAGAACAATCGCTTCCTCCCGACGTTGCCGATCGAGTGGGAGCATGCCGACAAGGAACGCTGCGGCCGCGCGAGGTTTATGCCTGTTCCCGCTCGGCGGCGAGGGCGACCGCCTGTTCAAAGGTATGGACGAGCACTGCACGTCGAGCGACCTTGTGATCCTCGTCCGGTTCGAGTTCGTCAATGTAGCCATCCCACACGCGCAGATATCGATCGCGCCAGTCGATCAGCACTTGCGTCGATGGAAAGGTCACACCGACTCGTTTCGTCTGGGCAATATCGGTGAGGATCTCGAGCCACGCCGGCACCATCTCCCCGCCCCATTCATCCGGCTCCAGACTCGAATCGTCTTCGAACTCGGCAGTGATGTCGTCCACGATTCGACCGGTCAGGGCCCCCAACCCATCCGCGACGGTGTCACTGTCAAAGTTTCCCGGACCCCAGACTCCCACAAGCCCTCCCATATCGATTGCGGATAAATTCAGGTCGACAGTCGCGTTCCCGTCGCAGCAGGCCGTGAGCGTGCTCGCAGTTTCAGGTCGGCAATTGCAAATTGGAGAATCTGCCGCCCGCTCAGTCAGAGCTTGCGGTCATTGGCGCCCGCCCAAATCGGACTGTCGACTATCTTCCGAAACTTCGGCGACCCACCGATTGCTGAAATTTTGAGCATCAACCAGTTCCAGATTCTCACAGTCACCTCCGCGTCGTATTTCGCCGTCAACACTAACCGACCGGCGGGACTCTTTCGGCTACCGGTACACCACTATGCGTCGACCAGTTAGATCAGGCGTGAACTCGAACTGGCGCAACAGATCGCCGGGAACTGAAGGAGCGCTTGGGTCTTTCCCAGAACCGTCTGGCCCTTTGTGCGTGACGGCGATTGGTTCTGGGTGCATCGATCCGGTCGGAAGCACTGCGATGTTGTCGGCACACGGAATTGTGCTCGGTGGAGATCGAGGATCCGTATCCACGGGTGTCGCAGGCAATTCCTGAAGGTTCGTAGGGGAAATAGCTGCGCATCGCCACCCCCAACAGCGATTCCGTCGATTGTGTAACAACCACACGAAGAACAGCCATCGATCTCCGAAAGGAAGACTGATCCGGCGAGACCGCGAGGTAGTGTCACATCTGCCCAGCAAAACTCGCCACGATCTCGAGAAGACGGTCGGCCTTGCCAACTGCCACCTCTGACGTTACGACGTTGCTGGGCAGGTGTTTACGAAGAAGGATTTCGCACGCGGGGTACCGATCGCTGATGGGACTGATCACCCCTTCTCTGAAAGATGTTGGTAACGAATCGAACCCCGAGCATAGAGGTGCAACGATTGGGCGAGTTGATTCAACGCCCCCGGTGTGCGATCTATCTATTTGCGCCAATCATCCTCGGTAACGGTTTAATTCGCCGAACGGGGCCGGGTACTGCAATAGCTGGCCGAGTATTCGATCACGCGTCTTACGCTAAGGAAGGACCGAGAACATGACTGAAGTAATTTCGTGGATTGTCCAGAATCCGATTGGTGCCGTCGTCGCGTTTGTTGCCGACATCGTAATATTGACGATGTCGTCTGTCGCGGGATACTCGTAACCGAATCCGCCCGTCCTTCACGGTATTCCTAAGTCGAGGAACTACATTCGAAACGCAGAGGGCAACCAACCGCAGCGTACCGTCGGCGCTCGTCACTGACCTTTCGTGGCCTCATATGCCCAACTGCGCCGGGTCCGTACTGACGTCCCTCGTGTCGAGTGTCATACCACCAGTTTCAATCAATCACGCCATCACTACTCAGGAGGAATCATAATGGGTTCGATCAACGCATTCAACGAATGGGTCAACCAAGCTACGTATGCGGGCGACCCGTTTGCCACCGCCATAGCGATCGTCCAGTTCTTCGCGGTGAGTCTCGTCAACCTGTTCACCGGCGGCCCCATTCTTTAAAGGAGTCCACTCGGTCCCACTTCTGCTCGGCGTCCATCGCAGCCTGTTCTTCGGCTGTACAGCTCCGCGCGAAGGGGGCCGGGACATCGCTGACGAGCATGATGCGTAGTTCGGCCTCGCGGATGGTCAGTGAACGCAGTTTTGGACGGTCGATCAGGACGAGTCGCCATCGGAGCGAATGAACACCGAAGTGCCCAAGCATGTTCGACGCTTGGGCACTGTCGGGCTTGTTACCCGTCAGTCGGGGTGGGCTCAGGGTTTTCCTGGATGAATCGCCGCTTGCGAACCCGTACGCTATCGCAATGGACTTGATGGTCTGGATCGTCACGACGCCATTTCTTGCAGCAGCACTGGCGGGCGTGATGCGACGAACGCTGGGGACGAGAGTCGGATGGCCACGAACACTTCTGGTCGCGGTGATAGCGCTCTCGGTGGGTGTCCCCCTGTCTGGCTACGCCGCGACATTCGCAGGAATTGCCAGCCAGGACGATCAACTTCTGGTGAGCGTGGGAACAGCACTCATATTCTTCGGAGTTGTCGCACTCTGGGTATTCGCGGCGTGCCTGGCAGTACTGGTCTTCCTCGAAGTTGTCCTTCCAACGGGGTCCATACCCGGCCCGCCAGAAGCATTGCAGCGCAGCCGCAAATCCTGGCGCCGAACGAAGCGGTACGTCCAGATCACGGGCATCGTCGTGCGAGCGGGAGGCGGGCCCGCTCTCCGTGCTGGGCCATCAGCGCCTCAGTTCGGGGACGCACTGGTGGAAGTAATCAACCGGTGCGGTGTCACTTTCGTCAAGTTGGGACAGATCCTCGGCACGCGAGACGACCTCATACCACCCGAGTTGGCTCGCACCCTCTCTTCTCTGCAAAGTTCGGCACGCCCGGCTGATCCCGACCGTATCGCGGAGCTACTGGCATCGGAACTCGGCGACGCACCAGAGTCGGTGTTCGCGTGGTTCGATGTGGAGCCGTTCGCCGCCGCCTCTGTCGCACAGGTACATTCCGCGCGCACCGTTGAAGGCGTCGACGTTGTGGTGAAGGTTCAACGCCCCGAGGCGAGCGCACAAGTGAGCGTGGATTGCGATATCTTCCTTCGCGTGTCATCCCGCGCGGAGACCCGTTTTCCCTGGGCACGCGATATCGGCGTTCACCGACTCGCCGGGGGCCTCGTCACGTCACTGCTCGAGGAACTCGACTACCGCACCGAAGCAGCGAATACCGGCGCGATTGCTTCCACCATGTCGAACCGCCCGGATATCGTCGTTCCGCATATCTACCCCAACCTCAGTAGCGGACGGGTGCTCGTGATGGAACGTCTTCACGGCACCCCGCTCTCCGACGGTGAGGGCGCGCTCACCGGCCTCGACCGCCACACCCGCAGCAGCGTCGCCAACGAACTTCTTGCGTCGTTGCTCGACGGGATCTTTGTCCACGGGGTGTTTCACGCGGACCTGCACCCCGGCAACATCATGATCCTCGATGACGGCCGGGTCGGGCTCCTCGACTTCGGCGCAGTAGGGGTTCTGGACGGCGAGACACGGATCTTGTTCGCCGTGCTCCTCAACGCTGCCCTCGCAGGTGATCCGGTGGCGACAGTCGACGCGATGCTGATGGCATTCGACGTACCGCCCGAAGTTGATCGCGGAGCACTACGTCACCAGGTGGGCCGAGAGATCACCCTGCTCAGTGTCCAACCCAATGTTTCCATGGCATCGTTCGCGCGAATGTTCACTGTGCTTCGCGAACACCGAATCGGAGTGCCGGGAGACGTCGCCGCCGCTTTCCGTTCGCTCGCGTCCTTGGAGCGCGCCCTGCGGCTCCTGGATCCGCAGATCGACCTCGTCGCTGCTGTTCGGGCCGAAGTACCCCGACTGTTGACCCATGTCGCCAGCCCGACTGCAGCCGCGCAGGCAATCCTGTCGACGACGGCGGTCACAACCGCGGTGGTCCGGCGCCTGCCTGGTCAGCTCGATCAGATCGCGACCTCGATCGCGTCGGGAAGCTTCACACTTCGCACTCGCTCGGTCGCACACCCCGACGACAGGCGATGGCTACGACGGTCGGCGAACAACGCCCTGGGTATGGCGGCGGGAGTGACCGCGCTGATTGTCGCGGCGATCCTGCTGTTCGTACCTGGCGGACCACAACTCACACCTCAGCTGTCGGGCTATGCACTCGTGAGTGCGGTACTGGGCTTCGTCGGCGTCGTTCTGTGCATGCGGACCGTGTTCCGTTTGTTCACACTCGACAACCGGTAACCAGTAACTGATGTTCATCGCTTGATCTCGATATCGTCGAAGTCGAGCGCCAGGAGCGTCGGCCGCGAGAGAACGCGGCCGCCTGGCCCTCTCGGGAGCACACGTCGTCGAGTGGGAAACGTGAGGCCGTCGAACTGACGGTGATGGTCACAGTAGAGTGCGGCTTTAGCCCACTTGCCTACGGGTTCGGCGACGAAGTCGTGACGGCGGATGAGGCCACCGTTGTCGACATAGAAGGTCTGCTGCCGGCAATGGGTATCGATCGCCGGCGCGAACGTTGCCTGAAGTCGTCGCCATTGCTGCCCGGATTCCTGCCAAGGTTCGGCTTCGGTGACAGTGATGTCGTCGCGGGCGAGCAGCAGCGGTGCCGTCAGATAGTTCCAAAAGGCGTAGCCGGCGAAGTAAGCGGTGTCGAGTGCGTCCCAGTGGAGGTTGCGCCGGACTCCACTCAACCCGAAAAACGTTGAACGTGGGTCGGTTCGACTCCCGAGTTCTTCGCCGTCACGAGTTTCGATCCGCACGACGCCCTTGTCGAACACAGCGCACTCGCCGACACGCGGAAAGTCTTGGAGGACAGTGCGTTGCTCGGCGACTTCAACCTCGACCGTGAACTTCGCCAGCTTGTTGCCTGGGAAGCGCTGGGGCAGCAGACCGCCCAAACGTCCCCGTGCCGTGATCGCTGAAACGGACTGCCAATGTTCGACTCCGCCATGTGCGGTGAGGACTTCATCGAGTAGTTCGTTCATATGTCGACGCTCTCCGTCCCCTGACGGAACTGTGGAAATCAGCGATCAGACGGACGCGTAGTTGTAGTTGCGTTCCTCCCGCGGTACCACTGCCACCCCGCGGTGATGATGACAGCGCCGGCAAGGGACCCGAGGATGCCGCTCGGGCGCAATGATAATCCGTCGCCTGCAATCAAACTCACGAGCAATCCGCCGACCAGCGAACCACCGATTCCCGCGATGAACGCGAAGGTCCAGTCCACTCGTGCGGTCGTTTTCCCCAGAATCAGCTGGGCTCCCGCTCCGATGACGATCCCGAACAGGAGTATTCCGATGATGAGCATGAGACAAGGCCCTTTCGTGGAGTGACGACGCAAGGCGCGAACGACTTACTCTGCACCATCTTTCCGGTATGTCTCTTATGTCGTGGTGAAATCCGTGTGAAAGATCGTCGTCGCCCATTCCACGTTGCTAGGTCGATGCCAGTGTCGTCGCCCAGCGGTAGTCCGCCTTACCGGCCGGGGTTCGCTTGACTTCATCGACAAGAACGATCGTGCGCGGCACCTTGTATCCGGCCAACGTCTTGCGGCAATGTTCCTGTACCGCTTCGAGAGTCAGCTCGTCGGATCCGGGGTAGGTCGCTATCACCGCTGCGACCTGCTGCCCCATGCGCGCATCGGGTGCGGGAACAACGAGCGCGTCGGAGATCGCCGGATGTGCGTGAAGGGCAGCCTCGACCTCTTCGGCGAAGACCTTCTCGCCACCGGTGTTGATGCACTGCGAGCCACGGCCGAGGAAGACAATGGTGCCGTCTGCTTCCACCTTGCCCATGTCGCCGAGCACCGAAAGGCGGGTGCCGTCGGCGCGGGTCGGGAACGTGCGGGCGGTCTTCTCTTCGTCCTTGTAGTACCCGAGCGGGACGTTTCCGATGCGCGCGATGTAGCCCACGTCGTCGGAGCCCGCTGGAATCTCTTCGAGGCGCTCGTCGACCAGAATCATGTTCGGCGAGGTCGGCATTCGCAGATTGCCCGCCTCGTCGATGGAGAAGGCGCCGTCGTTACCGGACTCGGAGGCTCCGAAGTTGTCCCGCAGCAGCAGGTCCGGCTTCACCGCCAGCATGCGATCCCGCACACTGGTGGACCAGATCGCGCCACCCGAGGTGATCGAGAACAGGGTGCTGAAATTGACCTCGTCCTTGCGTCGTTCCATCTCGTCGACCAACGGCAGTCCCATGCCGTCGCCGACGATCAAGATCACCTGTACCGAATCCTTCTCGATCGCTTCGACGACCTTCTCCGCGTCGAACTCGCGTCGTAGAACAACTCGCGCACCGAGGGTGAGGAAGGTGAACAGCGAGTACAACGCGGCGCCATGCATCAGCGGGGCAGCAATGAGGAACGAGAGTTCCGGAAATTCCTTTGCAGCACTGGCAATCTCGGCGAGGTCCTGCCGCGCTCCCTCACCGTACGGATTGCCGCCGGAGAGCGGCTTACGGAAGAAGTCGTCATGACGCCACATGACGCCCTTCGGGTATCCGGTGGTCCCGCCGGTGTAGAGGAGGTACACGTCGTCGCCAGAACGAGCGTCGAACTCCCCCACTGGCGACTGTTCACGGGCGTCGTCGAACGAAACCACGGAAACTTCATGCGCTTTTGCTGCTACGACCAGTTCGGCGTCGATCTCGCCGATCACGATCACCGTCTTCACCTTCGGGCATGCACCGAAGAGGGAAGCAAGGACACGCTGATGATCGGGGAGTTCCACGACCACTGCGACCGAGTCGGAGTTGGTGAAGATGTACTCGAGCTCGGCGGGTGTGTACCGGTAGTTCACGTTGATCGGGACCGCACGGATCTTGATCAACCCGAGGATCGACGTGACATGTTCGACGCTGTTCTTCAGGAACAGGGCTACATGATCGCCGCTCGAGATGCCAGCTTGCGCGAACAGGTTGGCCGTTCGGTTAGCCTCCGCATCCAACTGAGAGTAGGAGAAGTTCTCTCCCTCGTAAGTCAATGCAACGCGATCAGGGACTGAGCCGGCAACGGTCTCGAATATGTCAGCAAGATTGAACTGCATTGTCTTTCCTTTCAGAGTCCGCGCCGCGACATCGAGGCAGATAACCCTGAATCTAGAACACGTTCCATGTCGCCGGAGGTAAAACGGAACGATTAGCTGATCATTACCTGGACCTGACCTTTATCGGTGCGGCGACGGCCGAGGCTGCCCCACCCGACATCCACTCGGCGAGCAAGGTCTGCCACGACCCGCAATGGCAGCGCAGGTAGGTGACCGTCCCCTCGCTGGTTCGGTGCCGGGATTCGACCTCCCAGCGATGGATGCAACCGATCGGCGTGATCTCTGTTTTCTTCATGCAACGAGCATGATGTAATGGCATTGTGCATCTCAACCCTTACGGCGAATATGCGGTGACGCTGGCCGCCGACCTGGCCAATCGAAACCCCGAGACCCTGGCCGAACTCGTCGAACGCTGCGTCGATGCAGGCATCATTCTCGATTTCCCCATCGCCGAGAAGGACCTCGACGAGACCCTCGACCTTCTGATCGAGTGGTCGAAAATCGTCGACGTCACGGAGGAGGCAGCCCGCGCCGAACTGGTGAACGTCATGCTCGAGCAAGCGTCGGCGTATCCGCGCATGACCAACCACGCGAACGACGGCTGGCATCTGCACTACCGCGATCCCCAACAGTCGCTCGCCGAGGTCCTCAAGGCACTCTTCTCGGTAGGCACGGCGCTACACCTCGTCGGCCGCGGCATGCACCGATTAGGTCGATGCACCCTGGACGAGTGCACCAACATCTACGCGGACACCTCCCGCAACGGCAATCAGCGGTACTGCTCCCCCACGTGCGCGAACCGCGACGCGGTGCGGCGTCATCGTGCACGCAAGTGAGTTGCACCTACTACGACGTGGGACCCACTACCTCGAAATCCGAGCCACCTTGGTACTCGAACTGAAAGCTACCGCCGCTGCTTCCCGAGCTGATCCGATTCCACGCGTCGATCAAGTCCTGAACCGTGTTGTATCCCAGATCCTCCAAAGATCCTGAGAGACTTCCGGTTCCCGCGCCCTCGAACCAGCCGCCGACCACAACTGCCTGCGGAATCGCGATAGTGGGGTTGGTCGGATCGAGCAGTCGAACGCATGCTCCCGCAACGGCGTAAACCCCGGCCGGCAGATTACCGACGGTCCGCGTGATCGTCTGCCCAGGCGAAACGGCAAACAGATCGAGGATGTTACTGACGGTCGGGTACACCAACACACCAGGCTGGAGCAGCTTTGCCGGATCGCGAATCACGTCGGGGACATCCCTGGCATTGAGGATCGCCACCGTGCAGTTGATGAAGCTGAACCGCGGGTTCGGGTTGGTGATGGTGAAGGTGATCGCATTGTCCGCTGCGCTCACCGATACCGGAGGCGGAAGAATCGCTGGTGCTGCCGACGCCGTCGCCGGAGTCATGACAACCAGTCCCACGACGGCGGCGGACGCCGCGACAATGCTTCCGAGAGCGCGTTTGAATCCACGACTTCGCATTTCCGAACCTCCAGGCAAGTCGGTCAGATCACCAGATGCATGAAGAATAGACCGCTCAGTCGGAAAATTGGGGAGACAGGCAGCGAGCTACCCGAAAAGCCCTTCGAGGCTGCCGCTACCGAACAGGTCGCTCAGGCTTCCGGTATTGATGCCGCTGAACGGTCCACCGATGACAACGAGGCTCGGCACGCCAGGAACGGGCTTACCCAACGTCTCGAGATCGAGAAGATCGGAGCAGGCACCGAGCACGGCGTAGGTTCCGTCCGGAACATCGGTCACGGTATCGGTGACCGTCTGCCCCTTGCCCACGTCGAACAGCGAGGCCGGATCGGTGATCTTGGGGTACACCACAAGGTTCGGATCAAGCAGTTTCAGCGGATCATCAAGCACAGCAGCAGAATCCGCGGCGTTGACGACAAACGCCTGGCACAACGGGGCAATTCCCGTGTTGTTGTTCGTGATCGTCAGCGCCAGATCGTTTCCGGTCACCTTGTACGAGACGACCGGGGGGACCACCTCGGCCGACGCAGTCGCAGGATTGACCATCGCGACGCCTGCCGCGGTTGCAGCGGCGACTGCCACGGTTCCCACTACGCGACGTACTCCACTCGTGCCCAGCTTCATCGAGGATCCTTTCGTACTGCGCCTTGAGTTCGGCAACAGTGCGCAGCCTAGATCGGATCTAGCGCCCGAAATGGCCCAATTGCCCCGCCGGGAGGGCATGCCCGAAAGATCGGGACAAACGTCCCCTTCTCGAAGAGCTAGCTTTTCGACTCAGTTCCCACTGGAGACGAAGGGCGTTCGCACCGGTCCGCCGACCGAACCGTGCGGTGCTACCAATCCACGCTTTTCGAGGATCGGACGCACACCCTCACCGAACTGATACGCCTCTTCGAGATGCGGATAGCCCGACAATACGAAGTGATCCAGTCCGATCGCCGCGTACTCGGCAATCCGATCAGCCACTTCTTGGTGCGAACCGACCAATGCGGTACCTGCTCCCCCTCGCACCAATCCGACGCCGGTCCACAGGTTCGGCGCAATCTCCAGCGACCGCGCTCCGACGCCCTCCTTGTAAGCCGAACCACCGCCGTGCAATTCGAGCATCCGACGCTGACCTTCGGAGCCGGATCGCGCAAGACTCGCCTGAGCCTGCTCGACGGTCGCCGGGTCGAGCGCACTGAGCAGCCGATCCGCTTCTGCCCATGCCTGTTCCGAGGTGTCCCGACTGATGACGTGCAAACGGATTCCGTAGTCGAGGTGACGACCTTGGACTTCCGCGAGGTCGCGGATCCAGGCGATCTTGGCGGCAACAGCGGACGGCGTCTCACCCCAGGTGAGGTAGGTATCCGCGTAGCGCGATGCGACGGTGCCGGCCGCCGGCGAAGATCCGCCGAAGAAGATGGGCGGTACCGGATCCGGAATACGCTGCAGCGTAGCTTTTTCCACGTTGACGTACTCGCCGGAGAAATCAACCGGACCGTTACCGGACCACAACTGGCGGATCACGTCGAGGAACTCGCCGCATCGTGCGTACCGTTGGTTCTTGTCGAGGAAGTCACCGAACGTGCGCTGCTCGTGGTCCTCCCCGCCGGTCACGACGTTGAGCAGCAGACGACCGCCCGACTGCCATTGGAAGGTTGCGGCCATCTGGGCGGCCAGCGTGGGGCTGAGCAATCCCGGTCGCAGAGCAACCAGAAACTTGAGTGTCTCGGTGGTCTCGAGCATCATCGCCGTCGTCAGCCAGGCGTCTTCGCACCACGCGCCGGTGGGCGTGAGGACGGCTTCGAAGCCGTTCGTCTCGGCGGCCGCGCCGATCTGATTGAGGTATTTCAGCGTCGCCGGACGATCACCGGACATCGAACTGCCGTGCCCACCCGCCATCAGATTCCGGGAATCACCGTAAGTAGGCAAGAACCAGTGGAAGCGCAGTGACACGGTGATTCCTTTCGTCGACGAACAGGCAGAACTCTTCTGTCATTACAACCACAGTCCACCTCGAAGAACATGGTTGAAATCACCCTGATCGCTAGGGGTGCCCACTTTCGGCGCCGGCGATACCTTCGTGAATTTGCACCACGACCCGGGGGCTCCGATGACCACGTTTGCCGAAGTCGAGCACAATTCACCGTTCTCGAACGAGACCGACGACGAGCGGCGATCCAGATTGAGAACCGTCGTCGCCGCGAGCCTGCTCGGCACGACGGTCGAGTGGTACGACTTCTTCCTCTACGCGACGGCCGCGAGTCTGGTCTTCAACCAACTGTTCTTCCCGAACCAGAGTTCGTTCGTCGGGACCATGCTCTCTTTTGCGACCTTCGCAGTCGGCTTTCTCGTTCGCCCCATCGGTGGAGTGGTGTTCGGTCACATCGGCGATCGCATCGGGCGCAAGAAGACGCTTGCTCTCACGATGTTCATCATGGGTATCGCGACGGCGCTGATGGGCGTTCTTCCGACCGCCGCTCAGATCGGAGTCGTTGCACCGATTCTGCTTCTGCTGCTTCGTATCCTGCAGGGATTCGCTCTCGGTGGCGAGTGGGCCGGAGCTGTTCTCTTGGCAGTCGAACACAGTCCGGAGAAGAAGCGTGGACTGTTCGGCAGCATCCCGCAGATCGGATTGGCTCTCGGGTTGGCATTGGGCACAGGAATGTTCGCGCTGCTTCAAACAGTCTTCGACGACGACCAGTTTCTCCGTTTCGGCTGGCGCATCGCCTTCGTCCTGAGCCTGGTGCTCGTGATCGTGGGGTTGGTGGTCCGCTTGAAGGTGGACGAGACGCCCGCCTTTCAGGCCGTTCGCGACCTCGAACAGCGCTCGTCCGCCCCGCTCAGGGAAGTCTTTCAAGGAAAAGCCGCGCGAAACACCGTACTGGGCATGTTGTCTCGCTGGGGCGAGGGCGCCGCGTTCAACACCTGGGGCGTCTTCGCAATCACGTATGCAACCAAGACTCTGCATTTCGAAAAGGTTCCCGTACTTCTTGTGGTCACCGTGGCCGCAGTAGTGATGGCGATCTTGCTGCCGTTTTCCGGATTACTCACTGATCGGTTCGGCCCGCAACGGGTCTACATCGTGGGCATCGCCGCGTACGGCCTCGCGATCTTCCCCGCCTTCGCACTGTTCGGTACCGAGAATCTCCTGCTCTTCGGAGTCGCGATGGTCGTGGTCTTCGGAGTGATTCATGCCTTGTTCTACGGCGCCCAGGGAACGCTGTATGCGAGCCTCTACCCCACAGAAATCCGGTACACCGGGTTGTCGGTCGTCTACCAGTTCTCTGGTATCTACGCCTCCGGCGTCACACCTCTGATTCTGACGGCACTGATCGGCGCCAGTGGCGGTTCACCGTGGCTGGCATGTGGATATCTCGTGGCCACCTCGGCGATCAGCGTCGTCGCCACTGCGGCGATCAGGAAGCGTGATCTGCACTTGTAGCTGTCGTCATACAAATATCTTCCTATCTTGCATATTTGCTAGATATAGATAGAAACACCTGCCAAGAAGATCTAATCGAGATACGTCTTCGCATCGGATACATCGGTGTATCGTTTGGGTTCCACCCCGACGGAGGCGCCGATGACGACTGGAACGGACAACTCGCCGGCCAAGCGTGTCACCAAACGCCGTGGTCAAACCAGGCAGCGCCTGCTCGACGCGGCTGCGGACGCCTTCTCTGAATCGGGGTTCGGGCACGCCACGGTCGAGCAGATCTGCGAACGCGGCGGTTACTCCCGAGGCGCGTTCTACTCCAACTTCGATTCACTCGACGAACTGTTCTTCGCGATGTGGGAGCAACGATCTGCAGCTATGCTCGCCGATCTGCGGTTGGCGACGGAGTCGATCACCGCCGGCAACACCGTCGACATCCATGCCGCTGTCGCCCGGATCGTGGCGGTGGTTCCGGTCGACCCGCAGTGGTACCGGATCAACGCGGAATTCACCGCTCACGCGCTCCGCAACCCGGCACTTCGCAAAGCCCTTGCCGACCGTGAAGACGCGATCCTTCGCACCCTGTTGCCCATTGTGGAGTCCGCACTCAGCGACGTCGGGCGAACAATCGTCGGCGACCCGACTGCGTTGGGACGGGCATTGGTCGCAGTGCACGACGGCACCAGCGTGCAGTGTCTCGTCGACACCGACACCAACGCCGCCTTCGCACTGCGCCGCGATATCTTCACTCGAATCCTGCTGTCCTACAGCGAAATAATCCAGAACAACCAATCGAAAGAGGAGCTGTCGTGAGCGAACAAGCTGACGTCATCGTTGTCGGGGCAGGGCTGGCGGGACTGGTCGCCACCTACGAACTGACACGCGCCGGCCGCAAAGTCCTTGTCGTGGAACAGGAGAACGCAGCCAACCTCGGCGCGCAGGCATTCTGGTCGCTCGGCGGACTCTTCCTCGTGAACAGCCCCGAGCAACGCCGACTCGGTATCAAGGACTCTCTCGAGTTGGCAATGCAGGACTGGATGGGCACTGCCGGATTCGACCGTGAGCGCGAAGATCACTGGCCTCGCCAGTGGGCCAAGGCGTACGTCGAGTTCGCGGCCGGCGACAAGCGTCAGTACCTGCACGACCTGGGGCTTCGCCTGATGCCGAATGTCGGTTGGGCCGAACGCGGCCGCGGAATGGCTCTTGGACACGGCAATTCGGTACCGCGATTCCACCTCACCTGGGGAACCGGCCCCGGCGTGGTCGATGTCTTCCTGACCAAGGTGATCGCCGCCCAGAAGCGCGGACTGGTCACGTTCAAGCACCGCCACCAAGTCGATCAACTCGTCGTCACCGATGGTGCGGTCACTGGTGTACGCGGAACCGTCCTCGAACCTTCCAGTGATCTACGCGGCGTGAAGAGCTCGCGCACCCCCATCGGCGAATTCGAGTTCGCCGCACAGGCCGTCGTGGTCACCTCCGGTGGAATCGGCGGCAACTACGAACTGGTGAAGAAGAACTGGCCCGAGCGACTCGGCAAGGCACCGAAGCACATGCTGACGGGAGTACCTGCACACGTCGACGGACGGATGCTCGAAATCACCGAATCCGCAGGCGGAAACATCGTCAACCGCGACCGCATGTGGCACTACACCGAAGGCATCCAGAACTGGAATCCCATCTGGCCCAACCACGGAATCCGAATCATCCCCGGACCCTCCTCGATGTGGTTCGACGCCACCGGCAAGCGTCTGCCGGTCCCCAACTTCCCCGGCTTCGACACGATGGGAACCTTCAAGTACATCCTCGACAGCGGCCACGAGTACACGTGGTTCATCCTCGACCAGAAGATCATCGAGAAGGAGTTCGCACTCTCGGGATCGGAACAGAACCCGGACTTCACCAACCGCGACTTCAAGCTCCTCCTCGAACGAATCAAGAAGGGCGCGCCGGGACCGGTCGAGGCGTTCAAGCAGAAGGGCGCAGACTTCGTGGTGCGCAACAACCTTCGTGATCTGGTCGACGGCATGAACGCCCTCACCGACGAACCGCTCCTCGACTACGAGGACATCGAGCGCGAGATGATCGCCCGCGACCGCGAAGTCGACAACAAGTACAGCAAGGACTTCCAGGTCACCGCCATCCACGGTGCTCGTAATCTGTTGGCAGACAAGATCGTGCGCGTCGTTGCACCGCACAAGATCCTGGACCCCAAGAACGGCCCACTGATCGCGGTCCGGTTGCACCTGCTCACACGCAAGACCCTCGGCGGCTTGGAAACCAACCTGGATTCACAGGTCATCAAGGCCGACGGCAGTGTCTTCGACGGCCTGTACGCGGCCGGTGAGGTCGCGGGCTTCGGCGGCGGCGGAGTCCACGGTTACAGCGCGCTCGAAGGGACCTTCCTCGGTGGCTGCATCTTCTCCGGCCGCGCAGCCGGACGAGCACTGGCGCGCGACCTGTAGCCCCGAAATCAGGCGAGCGAATGCGTGACCAGTATGTGGTGGGCGCGCATTCGCCTTGCCTCGTGCACGGATTGATGGTGGTGATGATGCGTCGGCCCGCGCGCGTGGCGGACCAGATCGTGAACAGTACGGATGACGGTCGGCATTGCGACCCTCCCTCAGGAGATTGTGACTGCTGCTCTTGTCAGTGGAATCACTGTCTGGACAACGCCACTCGCGCCACCTCCTCCGGGTCGATCAGGTGGGTATGGTCATCGTCGCCGACGTCGATCTGCACTACCTCGATACGGCCGTTGAATGTGGTTGCGCCACTGTAGTCGACACTGACAGGCATGCCGTAATCGTCACCGATGTCGGTGGTCTCGTCCGCGGAGAAGACCATCGGTTGGGTCTGCTCGACGCGACCCGAGCCCACTTCGTGACCGTCATGATAGATCGTGACAGCGCCGCCCCTCGCGAGACCACCGCCGTCGTAGGCGAACTCAACTCTGATCTGATGTGATCCTGCCGGAATGTCAACGTCGGACCCGACGACGAACTCGGTCATGCCGAGCAGGTTGTAGACGAATTTGGCGCGACCTTCCCGCGCGTAAAGTGCCCAGCCGCCGAACCTGCCTCCCTGCGCGATCATCACACCGTTGGCGGTAATGCCATCCGCGATGTCGACTGCTGCTGTGACACTGAACGATCGGTTCTTGATACTCAGCACGCTGTGCTCGCTCAGCCGTTTCATTCCGGGAAACAGAACCTGTCGGTTCCCGGACACCAACTGCGGACGCCCCGCGATGTGAGGGTTGAACCTCTCGAATCTTCGGTCGTCGATCGGAAGAACGTTGTACTTGACTGCTTCGATCAACCACAAGCGTTGCAGTGCAGTGAGTTTCTCCGGCAACTCGGCCGCCAAATCTTTGGACTGCGTCCAATCCTGCGACCCGTCGTAGAGCTCCCACACGTCGTCGTCGAGAGCGGGGAGTGCCTCCGCGAACAGCCACGGAGTGCTGTGTCTGGTGACCGCACTCCAACCCTTGTAATAGATACCGCGATTGCCGGCCATCTCGAAGTACTGCAGATCGTGACGTTCGGCGGCTTCGGCGTCGTCGAAGGTGTAGACCATGCTGGTCCCCTCGATCGGTGATTGTTGGACGCCGTTGACGAAGGTCGGTTCCGGCAGTTTCGCGACCTCGAGGATCGTTGGTGCGACGTCGATGACGTGGGTGAATTGCGACCGCGTCTCACCCTTGGTCCGAATCCCCGCCGGCCAGTGCACGATCGTTCCGTTGCGAGTGCCACCCCAATGCGAGGCAACCTGTTTCGTCCACTGGTACGGCGTGCACATTGCCCATGCCCACCCCACGGAGTAGTGGTTGTACGCGTCCTTGGTACCGAACTTGTCTTTCACTTCCGCCATGAACTCGGGTGTTTCGATGGCGGCGAGTCCGTTGAAGTTGGCCATCTCGTTGAAGGCCCCGTTGATCGTCCCCTCTGCAGACGCTCCGTTGTCGCCGATGATGTAGTACACGAGGGTGTTGTCGAGAGCTCCGAGTTCCTCGATCGCATCGACAAGCCGGCCGACATGGAAATCGGTGTGTTCGAGAAACCCTGCATAAACTTCCATTTGGCGTTCGAGGACAGGCTTCATCTCCTCACTCATGTCCTCCCACGCCGGAATGGCCTCGGGGCGCGGGGTGAGGACCGCATCCGCGGGGACGACTCCCCGCTGCTTCTGCTGCTCGAGAATCGATTCGCGTTGCGCATCCCAACCTCCTGCGAACCGGCCCTCGTACTTGTCTGCCCACTCCTTCGGAACATGGTGCGGTGCATGTGTGGCGCCGGGTGCAAAGTAGACGAAGAACGGCTTGTCCGGAGCCAATGACTTCTGCATCCGAACCCAGTCGATGGCGTGATCGGCCAGGTCCTCGGTGAGGTGATAACCCTCCTCCGGTGTCTTGTCCGCCTCCACGGGCGCGACACCCTCGTACAGCGCCGGGTAGTACTGGTTGTTCTCCCCGCCGATGAATCCGTAGAAGTGCTCGAATCCGCCTTCTCCCGTCGGCCACGATGTGAACGGCCCCACCGGGGATGTCTGCCACGGCGGCACCTCGTGGCACTTGCCGAACTGCGCCGTCGAGTATCCGTTCAGTTTCAACGTCATCGGCAGTGCGGCTTTGGTATTCGGGCGCAGACCGGAAAGTCCAGGAGCCGAGGTCGCGGTTTCGGTGACCGAGCCCATACCGACCGAATGGTGGTTGCGTCCACTCAGCAGTGCGGCGCGGGTCGGTGCGCACAGCGCAGTCGTGTGAAACCGCGTGTACGTGAGCCCATTACTTTGCAATCGCTCAGCAGTCGGCGTGTCCGCTGGTCCGCCGAAGGCACTGCTCGCGCCATATCCCACGTCGTCCAACAGGACCACCAGAACATTGGGTGCCCCGGCCGGCGGCAGTAGCGGAGTGATCGGCGGAAACTCCGTGTCCGGATCCTTCGCGTCGTACGTCACCAGACCAAGATGTTGTCGATCCGGAATCGGTAGTACAGCGCGGCTCTGGCCTGTCGGATCCGTCATGACGTCTCGCCTTCTGTCTCTCACATGGGCCTTTCAAGCGTTTCAGGATCACGACGGCGTCGACATCATCCGTTTCGGGTGAAGGCGCACCATTGCCGCAGCGTGGAGGCTTGAAGGGTGGATCAGCCCGGACGTTTCGCTCCCACCCCGATCGGGCATGCCTTCCTCGTCCCCCGGCGCCGTGTGCGTGCCGGCCTGACCCAGATCCTGTGCGTCGTCGTAGGACTGGCTGCCGGACTGGCGATGCCATATTTACGCAGCGGCCCAATGATTCCCGCCCGTCAGGTCAGCGAGATGCTCGTTGCACTCGGGCTGGGGTTACTGGGTGTAGTCGCAGTGATCTTCTCGCTACTGTTCCTTGTCGTCCAGTGGGCCGCGACCACCTTCACTCCTCGCTTGTTGTTGTTCCGCGACGACCCCATCGTGTGGCGAACGTTTGCCTTCGCCATAGGCCAGTCGGTTTTCGACATCACTGCAGCGCTCGCCATCAGCAACGAAACGGATGTGTCCGTGGTCGTGCCAAGTCTCGCAGTGCTGGCACTCTTGGCCACGCTGACGCTGATCAGGCTGCTCCAGCTGCGCGCATTCTCGGCCATCCAGTTGGCTCCTGTACTGACCTCGATCTCGAGTCGTGGCCGAGCAGTCTTCGCCGCCGTGTACCCCGCCACCGATCTGGAGTTGCCTCCTCTACCAACACTTCCGGTGATCACGACTATCGAGTGGCATCGACCGCCAGCCGTTCTGCAGCAGATCCTCGTCGAAGATCTGCTGCAGAGCGCTCGATCCTGCCGATCCATGGTGGTCCTCCGAGTTTCGCCGGGTAGCACGCTGCGAGACGGATTGCCGCTCGCCGACGTCTACGGCGGACCCATGCCCGCCAACACGATTCTTGACGCCTTGGTCAGTGGGAGTGAGCGAACCTTCACCCAGGACCCCCTACTCGCGATTCGGTTGTTGGCTGACATCGCGCTCAGAGCGCTCTCACCCGCTATCAACGATCCTGCGACGGCCGTGCAGGCTCTGGACGAGATCGAGGACCTCCTCTCTCTGGTGGCCTCCGTGCGCGCAGATTCGATCCGGGTCGTCGACGAGCGTGGTGATCTGCGTGTGGTGATTCCGCTACCCGACTTCACGACCTTCGTCAGAACCGGACTGGACGACGTCATAGCCTCGGCATCGAACTCACCACTCGTTTTGGGCCGACTTCGCGACCTACTTTCGCACGTCGCCGCCCAATCGGAGTCTCGGAACCGCGATATTCTCGCCATGCGCGCCCGCTGGATTGATCAGCTGTCACAAGGCTTCCCGCGACTCGAACCGCCGTTGTGAACCCGTACAGATTTGTTGGTGATCGCGTCAAGGCATCGTCAAGATCAGTCTCAGAGCTACGGGAAATGACGATACTGACTCGGTGAGACATGCAGTGATACTCGGACACCGTGGAGTCATATCGTCGACCACCCGCGCCGGCGGCGAACCTGAGAAGCAAAAGCTCTCCGTCGCAACCGGACTGGCGGGTCTGTCGCTCGACGCGATGGCCTCGGTGTCGTACGGTCCAGAGGCCATCGTGTTGGTGTTGGCCCTCGCCGGCGGCGCGGGGATCGGCTTCACCGTGCCGGTGACGATCGCCATCGCCGTGCTGCTTGTGGTCCTCGTGGCGTCGTATCGCCAGGTGATCGCCGCATTTCCCGAAGGCGGTGGCGCATACGCCGTCGCGAAGAAGCATCTGAGCCCGCGCGCAAGCCTGACCGCTGCCGCATCGTTGATCGTCGACTACACCCTCAACGTCGCAGTGTCGATCGCAGCCGGTGTCGCGGCTCTGACCTCCGCCTTCCCTGCGCTTCTTCCCTACACGGTCTGGATCGCACTGGCGATACTCGGCGGCATCACGGCACTGAATCTGCGGGGCATCGCAGATTCCGCGCGGGTATTCATGTTGCCCACCGTGGTTTTTGTCGTCAGCATCTTCACGGTGATCGGTGCCGGACTACTTCGGGAAAACCCTGCCGCCGCCACGGCTCCCTTCCTCGCCGACAACGCACACACGATCGGCATTCTCCTTCTGCTCAAAGCCTTTTCGAGTGGTTGCGCCGCATTGACCGGAGTCGAAGCCATCGCCAACGCGGTACCCAGCTTCAAGAAGCCTCGCGTGCGTAGCGCTCAGAGTGCCGAAGTAGCTCTGGGAATCCTGTTGGGCACCATGCTGATCGGCCTTGCCGTGTTGATCGAGAAGTTCTCACTCGCACCGGTCCCTGGAACAACGGTCCTGTCGCAACTCACTTCCGCTGCCCTCGGAAATGGTGTGGGCTACTACGTCGTCCAATTCTCCACCGTGATTCTGTTGGCGTTGGCCGCGAACACCTCGTACGGCGGACTTCCCAACCTGATGCGGATCCTCGCCGACGACAACGTGCTCCCGCACCGCTTCAGCCGGAAGTCGACGCGCGACGTCTTCACGTACGGCGTCTTGTCGCTCGGAGGCATCGGTGCACTCCTGCTCATCGGATCCGGCGGAAACATGAACACCTTGGTGCCGCTGTTCGCCATCGGTGTGTTCATCGGATTCACGCTCGCGCAGTTCGGCATGGTGCGCCACTGGCTCGCCGAACAGACGCCGGGCTGGAAGTGGCGCCTAGCGCTCAACGGTTTCGGGGCTGCGTTGACTTCGATCGCAGCAGTGGTGACTACCGCCATGAAGTTCACCGAGGGCGCCTGGTTGATCGCTCTCGCGCTCCCTGCGCTCGTCCTCGGCATGGAACGCATCCGCGGTGCGTACACACATATCGGTACTCGGTTAACCGTTCAGGGTGAGAACGATTCTCTGTCTATCGGATACAAACCAGCGGTCCTAGTACCCGTGTCCGAAATTACGTCGCTCTCCACCCGCGCGATGGCCGCGGCAACGGCAATGTCTTCGCAGCCCATCGCAATTCGAGTCTGCCTGGCCCACGAATCGACGACGGACTTCACCCGCCGATGGCAAGCCCGACACCCGAATTCGCGTTTGATCGTCATCGAGGACACCGAGAACTCCGTGGGGAACACCCTCGCTCGATACATCCGCACACACTTCCCCCACCGGGAAACCTTTGTTGTCGTCGCCACCATCGACCCGGCGACCAGATGGCATCGGATACTCCCGAGCCAACGGACCGATGAGATCGCTCATGCACTGCGCAAACACACCGAGGCCGTGGTGTGCCAAATTCCGGTCCGGATCGATCCGGCTCACCGCGATCCCGCCCTACGCGCGTGAGCAGACGCTCAGAGCGAGGTCCCGAACAACATGCCGAGCAGATACGTCGCGCCGGCAGCGCCATAGCCGATCGCAAGTTGGCGTAGGGCCCTCTTGAACGGCGGCCCGCCCGACAGCAACCCGACCACAACGCCCGTCGTCAGCAACGCGATCCCCACGAGTACGGACGCGACGATCAGAGCCGTCATGCCTTCCAGGCCGAACAGATACGGCAACACCGGAATGATGGCGCCCGAGGCGAAGAAGCAGAAACTTGCCGCCGCTGCGCCCAATCCGGTTCCGACGGCTTCATGGTCGTCGACAACGTCCGCGGCGCCGAAGGTGCTGTTCGCGAGGACCTCGGCGGCGCGCTGGTCCGCTTCCTCGGCGGACATGCCACGGGCCCGGTAGACCAGCGCCAATTCGTTGGCGTCGACGTCGAGCAGTCCGACGGCTTCGCTGGCCGCGGGACCAGGATTGGACGCTTCCAACAACTCTCGCTGCGAGCGGACGGAAACGTACTCGCCGGCTCCCATCGACAGGGCGCCGGCCAGAAGCCCGGCCATGCCGGTGATCAGAACGATCTGGTTGGAGACGCCGCTACCGCTGATGCCGAGCACGAGAGCGAGATTGCTGACGAGGCCGTCGTTGGCTCCGAAGACGGCGGCACGAAACGTCCCCGAAAGTCTGTTCCGACCCCGAGTGGCCAAGGCCCGCACCACTTCTTCGTGGATCTTCTCGTCCGCGCCCATCGATGCGGTCGCGTCGGCATCGTTCGGATAGGGGGATCGTGTTTCCGCGCGCTGCGCAAGAGCGAGCACGAAGACGGAGCCGAAGCGTCTGGCCAGAAAGCCCAGTATCCGAGTGCGGATATCACCGCGAAGTGGTTTGCCGACGTGATCGCCGAGAAGCGCTCGCCAGTGCGCCTCGTGTCGGCCCTCCGCGTCGGCCAGGGCGAGAAGGATTTCGCGCTCCTCGCCGCTGCGCCTACCCGCGAGGTCGCGGTAGACGGCGGCCTCGGCTTGTTCGTCGGCGAGGTATCGTCTCCAGCGCTTGACATCTCGCGGGTCTGGATCGGGTCGTGCGGCCGGAACTGCGGACATCGTGTTCCCCTTCCGGTGAGGCGGTCACGCTTCGAGTACGCGGTCCATCCACGTCGTCAGATCATTGATGACGTCGTCGCGGTTGGTCTCGTTGAAGATCTCGTGCCTGGCGCCCGGATAGGTGTAATAGGTGACGTCTTCGATCCCCGCCGAGTTGTACCGTTCGACTGCGACGTCGGTACGGCTCAGCGCGGCGTTGAGAGGATCCGAGGTGCCGACGAAGACCAGGATCGGAAGGTCTTGTCGCACGCCCTCGACGTCGACGAACCTCGGCCCAGCTGCGATAAGCCCGCCCATGCCGGCGTCGTCCAGGCTGAAACCACACAGTGGATCGTTGATGTACAAATCCACCTGCGCTTCGTCACGGCTGAGCCAGTCGTGCGGAGTACGGGCCGGTTCGAATTCGGCGTTGAACTGGGCGAGGACGTCCGGGCCGTCGTTGACGAGGCTCTCGATCAGTCGATCGACCGCGGTAGTCCCCGACAGTGCGACGGCGTCGATCAGGTGCGAATGATCGAGGATGTACTGCTGCGAAGCGAACGAACCGAGACTGTGGCTGAGCAGTACGACGGGCAGGCCGGGGTGTTTGTCGCGGATGATGCCCGTGAGGGTCACCATGTCTGCCACCAAGCGGTTCCAGCCGTCGTCGCCGATGTTGCCTGGGCCGGCGTGCATGCTCTCACCGTGGCCGCGGTGGTCCGCCGCATAGACGTGGAAACCGCGAGCATTCAGGGCTTCGGCAACGTGTGCGTAGCGTTTTGCGTGCTCACCCATACCGTGCGCGAGTTGAACAACCCCTCGAGGTTCCTGCTCGGTGGGCCATTCGTGGACATGAATGACCACTCCGTCGTCGCTGGTGAAGGTGAACATGCGCTACTCCCGGTGGTCGCGATCCGGACAGGTCATTTCTCATGCTAGATCCGCAGCAGCAATCCATCCGGGAAGTAGGTCCTGATCACCGGCGAGCCTGATTCGTTTCTGCACATCCGGCCTCGGATTCGGATATACCGGACACGGATGTTCCGGAGCCAGTTGTCGACCAACTTGAGGAGTACAGAGCGATGAATCCCAACCGCATGCGCAACGTCGGCTTGTTGGCGGCTCCACTTGCTGCTCTCGCCCTTCTCAGCGGTTGCGGCTCGGACGAAACGGGAACGGGAACGGCCGAGAGTTCACCGGCACCCGCCTCAACCACGACCGCCTCTGCGCCGACGACCCAGACCGGTACTGCCGCACCTTCGACGACCCATACCGATCACACCCAAACCACAACCTCGACGGCACCCAATCCCGAAGGCTGCGCGATCGGGGAACTGAACGTCACCCTAGGCGAGTCGAGTGGCGCCGCCGGTTCTGTGGAGCTTCCGGTGGTCTTCACCAACACGGGCGGCCGCACGTGCACGCTCGACGGTTTCCCCGGCGTCTCCTATGTCACGGGAGCGTCCGGAAGCGAAGTGGGTGCTGCAGCCGGCCGCTCCGGATCCGGTTCACTCGTCTCCCTTGCCCCTGGCTCTGCCGCAACGTCTTTGGTGCGCGCCACGAACGTCGAGAACTACCCGGCAGATCAGTGCGGCGTGACCGACGTTGCGGGACTCAGGGTTTACCCGCCCAACAGCTACGACTCGGTCTTCCTTGCCTACCCCACCAAGGGTTGCTCGATGACCGGCGCGAACATCAACCAGCTGACGGTCGCGCCGGTCGCCCGCTGAGTCACGGCTTGAGGCGTCGTAGGCCCCAGAGCGCCGGCAGGAGGAACAAGCCCGAAAGGATCAGGACGAGTGCAGCTTCCGTGAACTGGAAACGCCAGAACCGATCAGCTGAGTGGTAGCGAACTTCGTAGTGGTCGACGCCGTGTTCCCGCAAACAGATCTCCATCTCTCTGTTCTGCTGCGCTGAGAGCACATCCATGCGGAGGCTGTACTCGGCGCCGGTCTCCTCCGGGCGCTGGTCGTACGGGTTCTCGCCGCCTGATCCACCCCACGTGCACTCGTCGTATTTGATGTCGACCCAGTTACCTCGGAGGTCGACATATCCCTGCGCGAGTTCCCAATTGACCGCGGGAATACTGGTATCGCTCGAATAGTAGGAACTGAATCCGGCGACGGGTGACGTTCGGACACTCGGCTCGGCGTAATCGGGTCGTGCAACCAACTGAAATGCTGCCAGGATCGCAACAACACCGACCATCGTGATCGCCATTGCGCCGATCGAACTACGCACCAGCAAAGCCAGAGCTGCTCCGAGCATGAGTGCCATGAATGTGTATGCACCCAAGACCAGTCCGCTGGATTGAAAGAGCGGATACGACAGGTTCGATATCTCGACGAAAGTCGAACGCCCGGCAACAAATGCATACCGGGAGTTGTCCGGGAGAGATCGAGCCCATTGCAGTGCAAATCCGAGCAATGCCGAAGCCACAGAAATCGGCAGGAAGACGATCAACACCCGGGTCCAGAACCAACGAGTCCGACTGACCGATTGAGTAAGCCCCAATACGTGCGTTCCCTGTTCGATATCCCGCGAAAACACGGTGACACCGATCAACACGCCGAGGAACACCGGCAGAGCCGTCGCAACCACTGTCGTCAGGGTGAGAGCAGTCTCTGCCGTGCAGATAGCGGTGATGTCATCGAAGCAACTGAGAGGCGATCCGAAGAGTTGGGCTTGTCCGCCGCTCTTGATGATCGCACCACTCGACAAGACAATGACTGCTAATGCCGCGAGGAATCCCAATGACACAACGAGCGATGTCCGGTGGTGCCGCCACGTAACCCAGATCATGCCGCCACCACCGTTTCCGCGCTCAGGTGCCCGAGCACCACGTCGTCGAGAGTTGCGTCGTCGATCACCCAGCCGGCCTGAGGGCTCGGACGAATTCCCTCCACCACATGAGAATTCGACCGCATCCCCTTGTCGGTATGAATGACCGCACCGGCGCCGACCACGTCCGAAGGATCGCCGTCCCCGATCAATACGTAATGGGCAGCGATCAATTCATCCAACGGACCGGACAATCTCGCGTTTCCGCCGCCCAGCAGAAGAAGTCGATCCGAGACGTCTGCCAATTCGGAAACGATGTGTGAAGACAACAGAACCGTGGTGCCGTACTCGGCAACGTCTTCGAGCAGAGTGGTCGCGACGGACCGCCGCGCCACGGGATCAAGATCCGCCAAGGGTTCGTCGAGTAGAAGCAACTGCGATCTGCGCCCGAGCGCCAAAGCCAGTGCAACCCTGGTTCGTTGACCTGGTGACAGAGTCTTCGCCTTTGCATCGAGAGCAATCCCAGCGCGCTCCACCAGATCCAGAGCGTACTTCGCATCCCACTCGTCGTTGGTGTATGCGCCGAATCGAAGAAGTTCTGCAACAGTGAATTTGGGATACAGCGGCTTGTGCTGAGCGAGGTACGACAGGCCTGGGCAGATGCCGTCCTGATCCGGCGTGCTGCCCAGGACGGAGATCGAACCGTGGTCAGGCATCGTCAACCCGACCGCCAAGGACATCAGAGTGGACTTGCCCGCTCCGTTCACCCCGACCAGGGCAGTGATGCTTCCCGTTGCGACCTCGAAAGTGCAGGCGTCGAGCACCTTCTTCTTGCCGAAGCGCTTGTCCACGTCCTGCATCGTCAGTGCCGATTCTTGCGCAGTCATGATGTCTCCCCCTGCTTTCCGGACGGATCCGATTCGATGAACGTCTTCTCGAGCTCCAAACTCACCAATGCTTCGATGTCCGTGCGCTCGAGTCCGGCGGCCACGGCATCTGCAACCCAACGCGCCAACTCACGACGTAGCGCAGAGCTTTCCGCCATACCGGGCTTGGCCAGGGACTTCACGACGAACGTGCCCAATCCGGGCCTCGGGGCAACAAGTCCGTCGCGCTCGAGTTCCTTGTAGGCCTTCAGGACTGTGTTCGGGTTGATCGCGAGCGCTCCCACGACGTCCTTGGCTGTGGGCAGCCGATCCCCGACTTGGAGATCACCGAGCCTGAGCGCCTGCTTCACCTGAAGGACCAATTGCACGTAAGTGGGAATGCCGGATCGGCGGTCGATACGGAAGTCGATCATCCGAACCCTTTCACTAGTTCATTAGTGGAATAGATATTTACCCTGCCTTGACCTCCCGGGTCAAGCCAGACGACCCCTGTAAAGTGCAGATGCCCCGGTTCACCGGGGTGCCACGCTGCTCGTGTGAAGTTCGGTGAAACCCCGGCACTGTCGACGCAACTGTGAATTCGCCCGTCACTACTCGAGGCGAACGAGTCAGGTCACCGGCCTCGTGGCGACACGATGGTTCTCGGACGAAGGACCGCTCGTGGCGCTTCGCCTCGCGGCCGCGCTGCTCGCGACCCTTCACCACTAGCGGAGGGGTGGCTGTGAGTACTCGGCCGACACGTAGATTCAGATCTGTACTTGCAGCACTGACGGTGAGCACCGCACTGCTTGCCGGTGCCTGCAGTAGCTCGACGTCCGATGCACCCGCAACCACAGCCGCCTCGGACGGCTCGTTCCCGGTGACTGTTGTTTCCGGTCCCACGGATTCCGGCACGGACATCACCATCGAGTCACGTCCGCAGTCGATCGTGTCACTCAGTCCCAGCGCCACCGAGACCCTGTGGGCCGTCGGCGCGGGCGATCAGGTGAAGGCCGTCGACAATCAGTCCGACTACCCGGCCGGTATCCCGGTCACCGATCTCTCGGGCTTTCAACCGAACGTCGAAGCCATCCTCGGCTACGCACCGGATCTGGTGATCGCATCGGATGACATGAACGATCTTGTCTCCGGGCTGCAAAAGGCGAAGGTGCCGACACTCCTGCTACCGGCAGCCACAAGCATCGACGACGTCTACGCCCAGATCGAGCGCGTCGCGAAGGCCACCGGCCACGAGGACAAGGGCACCGAAGTTGTCGACACCATGCGCTCGGACATCGACGCCGCTGTCGCCAGTGTTCCTGCGCGCCAACAGCCGCTGACGTACTTCCACGAACTCGACTCCTCGCTCTACACCGTCACGAGTTCGAGCTTCGTCGGGCAGATCTACTCGCTGTTCGGAATGAAGAGCATCGCCGACGCCGCGGGGCAGGGCGACTATCCGCAGCTGTCCGCCGAATTCGTGGTGCAGGCCAATCCCGATCTCATCTTTCTCGCAGACTCCCAATGCTGCGGAGTGACAGCAGAATCCGTCGCCGCCCGACCCGGGTGGAGCGGCATGAAAGCGGTTACCGGCAACCAGATCCATGTGCTCGACGAAGACCTCTCCAGCCGCTGGGGACCTCGTGTCGCCGATCAGGTGAAGGCCGTCGCGGCCATCGTTGCCCAAGTTCCCGCGGCCTGAGCACTCGATGATCAAAGCCGGTATCTCCCAACATCGGACCGCCGTTCTGCTCGGCGCCGCGCTGATTCTGTGCGCTGCCTTGCTGATCGGTGTTCTGGTGGGGCCGGCCGGTTTGACGCCTGATCGAACCATTCTCGAACTTCTGGACGGAATACCCGGCATCCACCTCGATTCCGGTCTCACCGCGACACAGCAGGCGATTCTCTGGCAGATCCGGCTTCCGCGAGTAGTACTGGGCGCGTTGGTCGGAGCAATGTTGGCCGTTGCCGGTGCCGCCTACCAGGGCGTGTTCCGAAATCCCTTGGCAGATCCGTATCTCCTCGGCGTTTCCAGCGGAGCCGGACTGGGCGCAACCCTCGCCATCGTTTCGGGTGGAGCGCTGGGCATGTTCGGAATTCCCATGGCCGCCTTCGTCGGTGGTGTGCTGGCCGTGTTCGCAACTTATTCGCTCGGCCGCAGCATTGGCGGGCCGCAGAACGCGGTAGTCATCATCCTCGCCGGTGTCGCAGTCGCGGCGTTCACGAATGCAGCGCAGACTTTTGTCCAGCAGCGGTTCGACGATTCACTCCGCGAGGTCTATTCCTGGCTGCTCGGCGGACTATCCACCGACGGTTGGTCGGAAGTTCTGGTTGTCCTGCCGTACGTCGCGCTGGCATCTGCCGTCATCCTGGTACACCGACGCGTACTCGACGTGATGGCCGTAGGTGACGTCGAAGCCGCCAGCCTCGGCGTCGACCCGGCCAGATCACGCCTGGTACTGGTGCTCGCCGCAACTCTGGGAACGGCGGCGGTCGTGAGTGCAAGTGGACTCATCGGCTTTGTCGGAATCGTTGTTCCCCATGCGGTTCGACTGGTCGTCGGCCCGTCGCATCGACTGCTTCTCCCCCTGTCACTCATGCTCGGAGCGGCGTTTCTCGTCCTCACCGACGTTGCCGCCCGCACGGTCATGGCACCGGCCGAACTCCCCATCGGGGTTGTGACCGCGATGATCGGCGCTCCGTTCTTCCTTCTGGTTCTGCGCCGCAGCCGGGTCTCGGCATGACCGACAGCGCAGTGCGGTGCCGCGACCTCCGAGTCAACCTCGGCGGCAAGGACGTCGTCGACGGCATCGATCTCGATGTGACACCCGGCGATTGGGTTGCCGTGGTCGGGCCGAACGGCGCCGGCAAGACAACCTTGATGCATGCCCTCGCTGGATTGATTCCGTCTACCGGTGAGCTCTCGGTCGGGGGACTGAGTCCTCGCAATTCCAGCCGCAAGGCGATGTCCGCCGTCGTCGCGTTGATGCCTCAGCGTCCGGTAGTACCCGAGGGCTCAACGGTTAAGGAACTGGTTGCGCTCGGCCGCACTCCCTATCTACGACGCTTCGGAACCGAAACCGCCACTGACCGTTCGGTGATCTCTTCGGTGATCGAGAGGCTCGACCTCACCGAGTTCGCAGATCGACGAGCCACCGAACTTTCCGGCGGCGAATTGCAGCGCGTGGTCCTGGCTCGGGCACTGGCCCAAGAACCACAGGTACTGCTCTTGGACGAACCCACCAGCGCGCTCGACATCGGTCACCAGCAGCAGGTTCTCGACTTGGTGGAGGAACTGCGTGAAGCCGACAACATCACGGTCATCGCCGCGATGCACGACCTCACTCTCGCGGGTCAGTACGGTCGACGAATCGTGCTGCTGGACAAGGGCAGCGTCGTTGCCGACGGCACACCCTCATCGGTGCTGGAGGCAGACCTCCTCGGCCGCGTGTACGGCGCTCGGGTCGAAATCCTGGACCGGCCCAGCGGTCCCATAGTTGTTCCGATTCGGCAGGAAGGCACCCGCTGATGGAATTGGTGATGCTCGGCACCGGCGCTGCCGACGGTTGGCCGAACCCGTTCTGTACTTGCCCTTCCTGCCTGGCTGCCCTGTCGAGTGAAACCATCCGCGGGCACACCGCTGCACTGGTGGACAACAGAATCCTGTTGGATTGTGGTCCCGAAGTACCGCGTGCCGCGTCGCGATTCGGTCGCACGCTGGCACACGTCGAACACATCCTGCTGACGCATTCTCATCCCGATCACCTCGGCCCGATGGCATTGCTGTTCCGGTCCTGGGCCTCGCGCACCGAACCACTACAGGTTCTCGGACCACCCGACGCGCTCGCTCTCTGCCGAGACTGGGTGGGCCCGGATGACCCGGTGACCTTCACACCGCTCGAGACCGGCCAGTCGATCATGTTGGGCACCTATCGTGTTCGCGCACTCGAAGCCGCGCACGAAGTACCCACCCTTCTCTACGACATCACCGACGCATCCGGAACCCGAATCTTCTGGGCCACCGACACCGGGCCTCTGCCCGAATCCACTGTCGACGCACTTGCCGACGCCCGTTTCGACGCCGTCTTTCTCGAAGAGACCTTCGGCTACAAAACTGACCACGGCACCGGGCACCATGATCTGTCGAGTTTCGCGGAGACGGTGTTGCGGCTCCGCAACTGCGACGCGATCGCCGATCGAACCGATGTGGTCGCCGTACACCTCGGACACCACAACCCAGTCGAAAACGAACTCTCGGAAGCACTTCGCGTGTCCGGGGCGCGAGCGGTTCCGGATGGAGCTGTGCTCGAGATCGGGGTAGGACAGAGCCATCGAACTCTGGTCACCGGTGGCGCCCGCTCGGGCAAGTCCACTTACGCGGAGGGCCTGCTTGCCGGCTACCGGAACGTCACGTACATCGCCACCGGGGATCCGCAGGACGACGATCCCGACTGGATCGAACGAATTGCGTCGCATCGCGCGCGGAGGCCGTCGACGTGGACGACGGTAGAGACCTCCGACGTGACCGAGATTTTCGCGGCCGCAACAACACCGATCCTGCTCGATTGCCTAGGCACGTGGTTGACCGCACGTCTGGACCGACATCAGGCGTGGGCGACAAAAGATCTCAGCGCCGTCCACGCAGATATCGACGTCTTGGCCGACGCCTGGACCGCCTGTCCGGTTCCGATTGTCGCCGTCACGAACGAAGTGGGAAGCGGCGTCGTCCCGGACACGAAGTCCGGGAGGCTGTTCCGCGATCTACTCGGTCTGGTGAACAGCCGAATCGCCAGTGAATCGGAGTCCGTGGTCCTGATGACCGCCGGACTCCCCCTGAGCCTGCGCGTGTGACGTCAGAGCAATCCGGTGAGCTGACGCGCACAATCGAGTAGAAAACCGACCAACTCTCGATCCTCATCCGTCACTCGCCCGCTCGCTCCCTGAACACACAACCCGCCTGCCACCTGGTCTGCGTGATCTCGAACCGGTACTGCCACCGCGGATCGACCCAGGCGGCATTCCTGGTTCTCGAATGCAAAACCCTGCAGGCGAACAGACCTCAGCTGCTCATACAACGCATCGAAATCACCGAGGGTGAACTCCGTGACCCGGCGAAGTTCCAAACCCGAAAGCAACCGCTCGTCGTGCGCCAACAGAACCTTCCCCAGCGCATTCGCGTGAAGGTTCTTGGCCAGTGCCGCTATTCCGATGATCTCGTGATCCGGATCCTTGTCGACGAACCGCAAGCGCCCACCGGCGAATGACGCGACGTGCAATCCGAACCTCGTGTGTGTCCGCATGTCCTCGACGCGCTCGTGCAGCGTCGGCGCCGGACCACTCGACGACGCCGCATGCGAGAGCTCGGCAGTCCGACGCCCCAACGCGAACCCTGACAGGTCCGGCACCCGCACGAGAAAGCCCTCCGCCACCAGCAGATTCAGCATCCGGTACGCCGTGGCCGATGGAACGCCTGCAAAAGTGGCGATCTCCTTCGCGGTTGTTCCCGGTCCCAGATGAGCCACCGCCTCGAGCATCCCCAGCGCCTTCTGAACCGCACGCGGTTGTTGTCCACTGAAGTGGGTCTCGTCGCCGATCTGTTTGCCTGATCGTGGACCAGCGGTTCCACGGTCCGCGGTCACCGCCCATGCTCCGGCGAGTCACCCTCGGCGGTCCCACGATCCGGAACGAGTCGCCTTCGCCCGTCACCGTCGATCAGCAGAGTGCCAGCACCGGGCAACAGGTCCGCCGTCTCGACGCTGTCGAAAGCGCCGACCATCAGAAGGCTTTCCGGTCTGGCTCTTCGAAGCAATGCGCTCCACACTGTCCCCGACACCGCAACAGCAAGAGCAGCGATCGGCAGTGCCCACATCCCGTGAACCGCACCGTCGAGAACGATGTAGACCAGTAGACCAGCACCGGCGGTACTCACGGACAGGGTGCATATCCGGGTCAGCGACGTATGTTCCCCGATTCGGCGCAAGAACTTCCACGAAGCAAAGGCCACCAGCGTGTAAGCGCAGACCAACGCGGTCTCCACCACGCCGTCGAAGGATCCCGAATCGTCGCGAACCGTATCCGAATAGATGAATACGCCTGCCGCACTTACCGCGACGAACGCAAGTACCGCAACGTACGGGGTGCGGAACCGTCTGTGCACGCGAGCGAGCGGCGCAGGCAGTACCCGTTCGATCCCCATCGAATACAACAACCGCGAACCCGCCTGCGCACAACCGAGAGTGGATGCGAACCAGGAACACGTCATTCCGATCTTGACTGCCAGAACCACCTCCGCGCTGGCCCCCGATGCCGTTCCCTCGAAGTACGCTCCGACGATCGTCGCGCCGTGGCCGGTCATCGCCGCCCAGGCCGCAAAAACGAAGAGGACCCCGCAGATGATCGGCGAAATGAGAACCGTGCGTGTGACGCTGATGAGTGGTCGCTTCGCTTCCGGGCCGAAGAAGGCCGAACTTTCGAAGCCCGCCATGCTGAGCACCGTCAGCATCGCGAGAAACGGAACTGCACTCAGCGACGGATTCGGCAGGGCAACAGCAGTTGTCGTGTCACTGTGCGTCGCCAGCATGACCACGACGATGAGAATCAACGAGCACGCTTCGACGACCAGGATCGCTCGGGTGGCGAACCGGACGCCGCGCACTGCAATCCACGCGACGGCCAGGGCAATCGCCACCGTCGTGATCACCGTCGCGGCAGTTCCTCGCACGTCGGGGCCGACAATGGCGATGGTATCGAGCAGACTCGGAACCGCCTGCGAGAAAACCGAAACCGAGATTCCGAGATACCCGAGTACCAGTGCGGCGCCCGCCGTCAGTGTCGCCCGGATACCGGAGCCTTGGAAGACGAAGCTGTACAACGATCCTGCTGCGGCCAGTCTCCGCGTGAATTGAGTGATGCAGAACGCAACGAGAAACACCGCCGAAGTTGTCGCAGCAATCGCAGCCAACCCGACGTAGCCGGGACTGTAGGTGATCATCCACAGGGCGATGAACACCATTCCCGTTGCCGGAGCGATCGTGGAGAGTGATTGCCCCAACAGGTCGATCGGGGTCAAACGTCCTCGTCCGAGACCACGGAGCGGGGAGAACACGGGCTCACTGTGTTGATCCGCATTCTGCGCTCGCGTGATCGCTGCACGCAGTGCCGCACTCACGGCCATGTGTCACCGTCCGTCGCGTCCAGGCCCGAACCTACGAGCGAATTGTCAGAATTCGGTCAAGTTAGTCCGCTTATGTTTCCGCGCAGTTTCCACGATGGCGCGCACAGAACTTTCAAGTGAGAATCCGACTCTGTTTCCCACCCAGCGTCATGCCGGATCAAGGGCGGCCGACGGTATCCGACCCCTCCGGGAGCACCTTGACCTGCTAGTTCTCCGATTCTCACACGACAACTGCTCTCTCAGTTGCACCTCGTCCAGGCGTAGCGCGGTCGACGCGGGTTCGCAGCATCGCCCGTACAGGATGTGTCCCACACACCACCGGCACTACCCGAGAGGAACGGAGGAAGCATGGACTTGGTCAGCGCCACCACTTCGGCGATCATCGGATTTGTTCTCCTGCTCGCCGGCATTCCCAAGCTGAACGACCACGACGGGGCCCTTCGTTCGGTGCGCGGATACAAAGTGTTGCCGGTGCGACTCGAAGTACCGATCGCTCGCATCCTTCCCGTCGCGGAAACCGTCGTAGGCATCCTTCTGGTTCTCGGCGTGGCCCATCGCCTCGCCGCCTTGGTTGCTGCCATCATGTTCGCGTCGTTCTTCACGGGCCTCACGATCAACCTCTTGCGTGGGCGACGCGATCTGGACTGCGGATGTTTTGCATTCGGAGTCGGCGAGATTCCGCGTATCGGATGGTTCCACGCCGTTCGCGCCGGAACACTCGCGGTGATCGCTGTGGCACTGTCGGTCACCGCCGGACAGGCTGAGATCGGCGTCCAGGTCGTGGCGGCGACCTTCGGATTCCTCCTCGTCCTGGCTGGAGTTGCTCTCGCACAGATTCGTTCGGTGGTCCACCTCGGACGACGCCCGGTCGACGACTACCTGTCGAGCGCCTCCATCCGCCTCCGAACCGCCGAAGCCGCGTCCCGGTACGGCTCGTGACTCACATCCCCACCACTGAAAACTCGAAGGCAGGACTACCACGATGACCACTTTCCTCCTTGTCGCGACAGTGATCCTGGTGATCGCCGTAGCCGTACTGTTCTTGATGGTTCTTGCTCTGGCTCGTGAAATCGGCCGCGTACAAGTACGTCTCGGACCTCTCGGTGCCCGGATGATGGATACCGGCCCCAAGGTCGAACAGGCGGGCCCGTCGTTTGCCGGTCTCATCGATCAGGAAGGACGGATCGTCGGAGTCGGTGGTCACCGCGACAAGCCGCAACTCCTGCTGTTCACCGCTCCGAGTTGCTCGACGTGCAAGAGTCTTCTTCCCGGCGTAAGGGCAATGGCCCGAGCCGAATCGGATCTCGACGTGATCATCATCTCCGACGGAACACCCGAAGAGCATCGCGAGTTCCTGGCCGGCAGCGGGATCGGTTCCGAGCTCAGTTACATCGACGCTCGAGACGTCGGTATCGCGTACCAGGTGGGCACCACTCCGTACGGCGTGATTCTCGACGAGCACGGCAAGATCCGAGGAAAGGGCCTGTGCAATCACATGGCTCAGGTGGAAAGCCTGCTCAATGCGCTCGAATCCGGCACCCCCTCACTCCAGCACCTTCATGCCCAGGCGAAATCCGGCAGCGCGGCCTGATCTTCCTGCACAGTTCGATCCTCTTCACGAATCAGGAGAAAATCGTTGGACGACAATGAATTCCCGCAGCACAACATGACGGAGAACCGATATCCCGTCGACGAGGCGACAGTTCAGGCCCAGGCCGAATGGATGGCGGGCCAGGGCGGTTCGCTCACCAGTCGAACCGGACGCAAACTCTCCGAACGCGTTTCGCGGCGGTCCATGATCAGCCGGATCGGCAAGTGGACCATGGGTGTGTCAGGAGTGGCACTGATCAGCACACTTCCTGTGACACGTAGTGCCTTCGCCCAAGAGCCCGAGGTTCCTGCGCCGGCACCTGGCCCCGAACCTCTTGTCCCTGTCTACGACGGTAAAGATCCGGCCGAGTGCGAGTACTGGCGCTGGTGCAACATGGACGGAACGTCCTGTGCCGCATGCAACGGCGGCGGTGTCACCACCTGCGCCCCCGGCAGCAAGCCCGGCGCAGAGTTCTGGGTCGGATGCTGCACCAACCCTGATACCGGCAAGACCTATCTGATCGCCTACTACGACTGCTGCGGTGCACCTTCGTGTTCCAACGCATTCTGCGGCGAACCGGACATGCAGGCCGTGATGTACAACCCGGTCTCCGGAAGCTACGACCAGGAAATCATCTGGTGTGTCTCCGACGAGTCTCAGGCATACACCTGCACGATGGCGCCCATCATCGGTGAGGACTGCCAGACTCGACCGGCCGAGCGCCCCAAGGTCGGTGCCGGATCATGAGCAGTTCGCGAACCCGAAAACTGGCGCGCCCCGCCGTTGCCGTCATCCCACTCACCGTCGTACTCGCGCTGGCCGGTTGCAGTTCGTCCGACAACGACGAACCTTCCAGCGCAGGCGATGTCACCTATCCGACAGTTCCGTTCACTGCTCCGGGCGAGGGGATCTCCCTCGGTCACGACGACCAGGAAATCGGCGATACCATTCCCGAGCCGTTGCACGTCGGTTCGATCATCCCGATCGCAGCTGACCGCTTGCTGGGCGTCGAAGGTGGATTCGGCCAGCTCGAGCTCAGCGTCAACGTCATCGATCCGAAAACCGGTGTAGCCGAGAGCCGGATCACCGTCGGCCCGGGTATCTGGGATCCGGTCATTCACGGATTCGTCGGGGATTCCGCCGAGGATCCTGCGGTGCTCGCTGCCGAGGTGTGGCGCCCCCGAGGTTCCCGCGGCGCAGCAGATTTCACGGTCAGCACCTACTCCGGAAACCTGCTGGAACCAGCCGAGGTCAGGCTTCCGGACGTCGCACGCGTACATTCCCGTGCCGGCTCGAACGCCGTGACGTCCGACGGCAAGTTCTTCGTCACGTGGGACGACGGTTTGTACGGAATCAGAGTGGTCGACCTCGAGAAGAAGGAAGCGACCGGTGCACTCCAGATAGTCGGCTGCGGTCCGTTCACGTGGATGGTCGATCACGAGCTGTACAGCGTCTGCGAGGACACCCGGGAACTGCTTCACGTCACGATCGGTAACGACGGTGTTCCGAAGGAAACCGCCCGAAGCAAGGTCCTACCCGAGGATTTTGTCTCCACCCGCAAGGTCACGTGGGCATCGGAAGCACAAAAAGCCTTGCTGGTCAGTGAGAACGGCGATGTGTACGTCTTCGACTTCTCCAACGGACTGCCTCAGGAAGGTGTCAAGCCGATCGGAAACGCCGGGCAGGACTCCGGTCGATTCTCGGAGAACGTCATCAACGCCGACGCAACCCGGCTCGCAATCGCGTACACGGACACGGCTATTCATCCGGACTCTGCTCGGGGAGGCTCACTGGTCAAGATCGACTTGTCCGACGCAACGACCTTCTCCCCGGTGAAGAGCTTGACGCTTGCAGACCTCGGCTTGACAGACATCAAGAGCATGACCTTTTCCGTCGACGGCGCCACGTTCTACGTGCTCGGTACCGGACCTGAGGTCGAAGGCTCCGCTCCGCAGAAGATCGTGGGTTACAACGCGAGCACCGGCGAGCAGGTCAGTTCCGTCGATGTCTCGGGCAACGTCGGGGATGTCAGCGGGTTGATCACACCAGAAGTACTCCGATGAGTCGTCCCGGATCCGGTGTGGTGATGGGCCGGCGCCGCTTCCTGAGTTTGGGAGCACTCGGCGCCGGAGCACTCGGGCTCGGCGCAATGGGGACGATTGCCGGATGCAGTTCCACTGCAGCATCTCCGACGCCCACGACCGATCTCGACTACATCCTGCCCGCCGACCCCGAAGTTGCCGCCGCAGAATCGGCGCGAGCCTGGAACGGGACCACCGCTGCGTTTGCCCTTGCCGCCGGATTCTCGACGGTAGATCTTGGCGGACGCCGCGTGGACACGTGGACGTACGGAGGCGCTGCGGTGGCTCCGGAACTTCGTCTGAAGTCCGGTGACCGGGTGAACGTCAGCGTCCAGAACGGCCTCGATGCCGAAACAACACTGCACTGGCACGGAATTCGAATCCGCAACGACATGGACGGCGCGGCACCCACCACGCAGGCACCCATCGGCGCCGGTTCGAGTTTCGAGTACAACTTCATCGCACCGGATCCGGGAACGTACTGGTACCACTCGCACAGCGGATTACAAGCCGATCGGGGGCTCTTCGGCGCCATGATCGTCGAGGACCCGAACGACATCACCGGGGCCGACGCCGATGCCGTTCTGGTGCTCGACGACTGGCTCGACGGATTGGGTACCACACCGGATTCGGTCCTGATGGCCCTGAACCCGGCAATTTCGGGCGGGCACGGCGGACACGGCGGTGGGGCAACGACTCCGGCGGAACACTCGGAAGCCGACATGTCCGTCGCGCAACAGTTGGTGAGCGGCGGACACGGTTCTTCCGAACCACTCGGCGGGATGACTCAACACATCGCGTATCCACTGCACTTGATCAACGGGCGGCCACCCAACGATCCTGCTGTCGTCACTGCAGCGCCCGGTTCGACCCTTCGACTGCGAATCATCAACGCAGCGGCCGAAACTCCGTACCGGTTTGCGGTGGCCGGTCACGAGATGACAATCGTCGCTACCGATGGCTACGACGTGGAACCAACTCCCGCCGACACCATCATCGTCGGAATGGCCCAACGCTATGACGTACTGGTGACGGTGAAGTCGGGAACATGGCCGGTGGTGGCGAAGGTCGAGGGCCGAGATGGTTATGCGTCGACCGTCCTACGCAGCACCGACGCGTTGGCGCTGGCGAATCCGGATGTGGGCGGAAACCTCTCGGAACTGGCCGGCCGACTGGTCACCGAAAGCGAACTCCGGCCCACGGAATCCGCACGGCTCGAGACGAAGTCGCCTGATCGCGACTACCACATCGAATTGATCCAGGCCGGCGATCGGTACGTCTGGGGAATGGCGGGAGCCGATGCGGGCAAGCTCGTCATGAAACAGGGCGAACGGGTCCGGATCACGATGAAGAACACGTCCACGATGTGGCACCCCATGCACACCCACGGCCACACGTTTGCGGTACCGGATTACGGCGGACTTCGCCGCGACACCGTCAACGTCCTACCCGGCACCGAGCTTGCCATCGAGTTCGACGCCGACAATCCCGGCGAGTGGATGTTCCACTGCCACAACGCCTACCACTTCGAGGCCGGCATGACGGCAAATCTGCGTTACGTCCGCTGACAAGTCGAAGAATGGAGAGAACACCTCATGAAGAAACTCGTTCCCGCTTTCCTGGCCGCGTGCGCTGCCCTGAGCCTCACCGCCTGCAGTAGTGATGCCGGTGCGTCGTCGGACGAACCGGCAGTCGTGATCGAGGTGAAGAACATGGCGTACACACCGGCATCGGTCACCATCGAGAAGGGACAGACCGTCGAATGGAAGTTCGACGACAGCGGACTCCCCCACGACGTGGTCGGCAACGGTGATCTCGACGGGAAACTGAAGAGCGAGTTGCTCACCGAGGGAACCTTCTCGTACACGTTCGACGACGCCGGCACCTTCACCTACCACTGCACGCCCCATCCGATGATGGTGGGCACCGTGATCGTTCAATAGTGAGGAGGTGGATCGTCGGCTTCGGCCTCGCTGTCGCGGCGACGTGTGTCCCAGCTTGCGGCACAGAAGATCCCGTCCCCGACGTGGTGGTCGAGATCAGCAATGTTCAGTTCAGCCCGATGGACGTCACCGTGGAACACGGCGGCACCGTCGAGTGGCGCTTCGACGACGGTGGACTCCTGCATCATGTGGAATCACCCGGCCTGTTCGACAGTGGTATCACCGGAGACGGAACGTTCCGGCACACGTTCGAGAGCGTCGGCGTCTACGAGTATTCGTGCTCCGTCCACCCGTACATGATCGGCGTCATCACAGTGCTGTGAAACCTGGCTCAACACTTTTCGCTGCGACTTCGGCTCAACACTTTTCCTGAACCACAAACACTTCGGAGGATCTGATGACTACTGTTCTCTCACACGGCCCACTGCAGACCGATGTCCCTGACATCCGGCCGACCCTTCAAGGCTCGGTCGGCACCGCGACCCGTGTCAGCCTCGTCGCGGCGGGCGCTGCTGCGGGTGCCGGCCTCGCACTCGTGGCCACGCCATCTGCGACAACAGCTTTGACCACAGCTGTTATCGGCGCCGGACTGGTTACGTCGCTGGCTGCGAACTGGTCGACCTGCGGAATGTCCGTCGCCGGAGTTGTTGCCGCGCCGAAGCAGGTAGATCGGAAGGGATCCTCGACCCCCGTCCGCCGACTCGGCTGGCACGCTCTGGGTTCGGTCACGACGGGAGCCGTCACCGGGGCATTGATCGGCGCTCTCGGTGCGGCGATGTCCGGGTACGTCCCGATCGGCTGGGCGCTGGGCGTCTGGGCCGTCGTCGCGGTTGCGTACGGGCTGCACGAGTTGGGTGCAGTGAGGATGCCGACTCCGATGCGGCGCCAACAGCTTCCGCGCCATCTGCGCCGCACAATGGCGCCCTGGAAAGTCTCGCTGATCTTCGGCGCGATCATCGGTCCGGGATTTCTGATCTTCATCCGCTCGAGTGCGTACTACCTCCTGGCACTCGGCGTCATGGCTTCGGGTTCACCGGCTCTCGGGGCGGCGCTGTTCACGGTCGTATCCCTTGGCCGCTGCATGCCCAGCCTCGCGGCAATCGTGCACACCAAGCGTGGTGGCTCGATGCCGGGATTCCTCTCGATCATGTGCGTCGTGGACCGTCGCGTGCAGAGCGTCACCGGCGCGGCATTGATCGCACTGGGAGCATTCGCCGCCGCAGCACTGATCTGACTGTCGAGCTAGCACCCTTCACCTCGAGTGAACACACGCTCCGACTCTCCGGAGCGTGTGTTCACTCGACAGAAACCGTGCGCACTCACCCCGCGTCAGGGAATCGACAGCGCCACCTGGACCGAGTCCTCCGTCGGCGACGTCACCTTTGCGTCCCGACTCCACAGCATGTCCAGCGCTGCCTTGGGCTTGGCAAGAACCCACTCCCGCGCGGCGTTCTTGATCAGCGTCGGAGTTGCGCACCCGCAATCGCTGTTCACACCGTCTGCGTCGATGCCGACGTCTCGGCACAACGCAACAGCGCGGGGCACGTGATACCCCTGAGTGACGATCAACGCCTTGGTTACCCCATACGTATGTATGGCCCGAAAGCAGGTGTCATAGGTGTCGAGGCCGTACGGATCCCCCACGATGCGACGCTCATCTATTCCCTGCTCCACCAGGTAGTTCGTCATCGCCGCGATCTCGTCACCCGAGCCGCCGTTCGCGTCGCCGGAGACCAGGACCGCTTTAGCCTTTCCCGCTTCCACCAGTTCGACTGCTGCGTCCAGCCGCCCTTTCAGGAAAGCCATCGGCTTACCGTCCTTGATCTGCGCGCCCAGCACGATCACAACCGGAGCGTCGGGAGCATCGGCGGCGTCTGACGTATGTCCGGCCGACGCCACGGAGATCCACACGATCGAGCCCGCGTAGACAACTGCTCCGAGCACCGCAATGCCTGCGACCCAACGAGGCCACCTGCGCTTGCGCGGCGGTTTCACTGGATCTGCAGCAGCTTCGCCCATTCGTCGATCAAACCACACGGTTTGCTCATGGCTCGAGTGCTCGGTCGATCCTCCATCCCTCCGCGCCACTGCGCTCGGCCCTCAGACCCGAGTACTTTCCACCTCGCGCGATCAGGTCTTCGTGGGAACCGACCTCCTCCACCCCTCCGGCTTCGAGGTAGACGATGCGATCTGCTCCCTGAATAGTCGACAGGCGATGAGCGATGATCACCACCGTTCGACCACGGGCCAATCGGTGAATTGCCTCGGTGATGGCGACTTCGTTCTCTCCGTCGAGGGCGGAAGTCGCTTCATCGAGAAGAACAATCGGAGTGTCCTTGAGGAATGCCCGCGCAATCGAGACCCGCTGACGTTCACCGCCGGACAGCAGTGATCCGCCTTCACCTACCCTGGTCTCCTCACCGCTCGGCAAACGGTCGATCACTTCGCCTAGCCTGGAATCCACCACTGCTTGACGGACCTCCGAGTCGGTGGCATCCGGTCTCGCCAACCGAACGTTCTCCAGGATGGTTCCGTCGAACAGGTAAACCTGCTGTGAGACAGTCGATATCCGAGTCATCAATGCTCTCGTTCCGATGTCGCGAACATCGGCTCCCCCGATGGATACCGCACCTTCGTCGACGTCCCAGAATCTGGAGATCAGCCGAACCAGAGTTGTCTTTCCGGAACCGGAAGGACCGACCAGAGCAGTGACCGAGCAGTCCGGGAATTCGAGGCTCACGTTACGAATCACGCGATCCGGGCCGTAGCCGAAGGAGACCGAATCGAACCGAATATCATACGAGGTAGGCTCTTTCGGCACCTCAGGCTCCGCCAGCACCGGTACATCGATCATCTCTCGGACAGATCCGAGCGACACCCGGGCCAGTGAGATACCTTCACCGAATCCTGCGAGCATTTGCATCGGCTCCACAAACCTCACGGCCAACACGAGAACAACGATCACGCTTGCTGTGTCGATGGACCCGGTGGTGACCAGCAGTGCCGCCAGAACCAGCACGGCGAGAAAGGCAACCTGAACGACGATCATGAACCGCAGTAGATACTTGTCGACCGATCCGATTTCCTGCAGGTGTGCGTCCCGGTTGGACACAAGAGCTTCGTCCAACCGAGTCCAGCCTTCGCCACTCTTACCGGCCGAACGTAGAACTTGCTGCGCCTGTGCATATTCGACGACGCGCGATGCCAACTCGGATTCGCTCTTGCCGATCGCCTCGTATTCGGGAACAACCGCCCGCTGCACGTTGCGGTAGGCCCGAATCCCCAGTGGAACGAAGACGACCATCGCGAGGGACAGTCGCCAGTCCACAAACAAGACAGCGATCGCCACTGTCGCTGGAGTCACCGTGACGGTGACGAGTTGCGCGATGATCATTCCCGGGATGCTCATCAAGATAGCCGTGCCCTCGGTGACCAGGCGAGTGAACGCCCCACGGTTCGCCTTGCTGAACCACCCGAGCGGAACCTGCACCAAGTGCTCACCGAGGCGATGCATGATTCCACCGGCAAAACCCTCGATTCCGATGCGGTACGCCCGATTCTCGGCGATCCACCGTACGGCGCCACAGGCCACCGCCACGAGAGCAGCCGTGACAACCCACGGCACTGCGGCGTCGTAATCGCCGCGAACCACCGCTTTCAGGATCGGAATCATCAGTGCAAAGACGACACCCTCGAGTATCCCGGCGAGCGTGAAACCTGCTATCTGACCTCGCATCCCATTGTCGCGCCCGAGGATTTCGTCCAGGTCTCGAATCATTGCAGCGCCTTTCGCGGAGATATGTCTTCCACGAGGGGGTTCTGGAGCGCCCACATCCGCGCGTAGGTTCCGCCGAGCGCCGACAACTGTTCGTGCGTACCCTTTTCCACGATACGTCCGGCGTCGAGAACGAGTATCTGATCTGCGTGTCGGACGGTGTGCAGTCGATGAGCGATCACCATCAGGGTGCCGCCGTCTGCACTGATCTCGCCCAGTGCGCGTTGAACGGCCGATTCACTGTGGGGATCGGCCTGCGAAGTCGCCTCGTCCAGGATGACGATCGGCGGGTTCTGAAGGATGGCGCGGGCGATGGTCAGGCGTTGCTTCTCCCCACCCGACAACTCACTGCCCGAACCACCACCGATCTCGGTGTCATACCCGTCCGGCAGTCGCATGATCACGTCGTGAATCTGCGCCCGCCTCGCCGCTCTCTCCACTTCCAGATCCGTTGCATCCGGTCGACCGAGCCGAATATTCTCGCGCACGCTGTCCCGCAAGAGCACAACATCCTGGAAGACGATGGCCATCGATTTCAAGACTTCACGACTGGACTGATCTCGTAAATCGCTTCCGCCCAGTCGAATAGACCCGTCCGTGACGTCCCAGAACCGCGGAAGTAGACGCGCCAAAGTGGTCTTTCCGGAGCCGGAGGGGCCAACGATCGCGGTCACGGTGCCCGGTTGCATCTCGAAGGAGATGTTCTCGAGGACGCGCTGCCCAGTGGTGTATTCGAAGCCGACGCTGTCGAATTCGACCAAAGTGCTGCGGGCAGGCACTGCATCCTGAGGTTCGGCCAGCTCTGGTTCGCCGAGGATGCTCTCGACGTGAGTCGCTCCCAGTTGGCCTTCGCGGTATAGGTTGGCCATCGTTCCCATGTGCAGAACCGACGACGGAACACCGATTCCGACGACCAGAAAGGCAACAAGAGCTACCGGGGTAATCCAACCCCCGGACAACATTGCGGTTCCCGTCGCCGTGATGACCACGATGAGTACCGCCGGTGAGAGGAGGATCGACATCGCGACCACCGGCCTTCCCATCCCCGACATCCATCGCACGCACACCGCAACCATCGAATCGACAGCGCTCGAGTAGCGCGCGAATGCGCGACTCCCACTCCCGTACGTCTTGACGACCTCGATACCGTCGCCCAGTTCTACTGTCGCAGAGGTCAATGTCGACATTGCAAGATTCCAGGAGTCGACGTTCGTTCGATAGGCTCTGCGCATCGACGGCGCGGCAAGAACGAGACACACTCCGATGTAGCCGACCAGGACCAGGCTGAACTTCCAGTCCATCGCCACCAGATAGATCAGGGCCACTATCGGCGACAGGATCGCGGGTACCACGTCGGCGGGAAGGTGAGCGACGAGAAGATGCATCCGCTTCACGTCGTCGGTCATCGCCTGCTTCACTTCACCGGTGCCACCATTTGCAAACCACCCCAGAGGAACTCGGGACAGATGCCGAGCGATACGCGAGCGGATCGAGTATTTGAAATGCGCGTCGGCGGTGTGGCACACGGTCAGCGCTGCGTTGTAGACGACAAAACCGAGAATTGTGCCCGCTGCACCGATTGCGGCCCACAGCCAGACCAGGTTCAACGACGAGTCGGTCAGGAGCACCCGCGCGATCTCGACCACCGAAACGTAGGGCAGGAATCGTAGCGGCACCGACAGCGCCGACAAACCCGCACCCAGGAGCAGGCGATTTCTCACGGGAGCGATCATGCGACCCAAAGCGTCTCGGTCGACCAGACCAGGCGAGTCTTCGAAGGCCACAGTCTCCTTCACTGTCATCGAGTTCACTGCCATCGAGTTACTCACTCTTCGACGATGATCGTGCCGGTCATGTTCGGATGTGGTGTGCACGTGTAGGTGAACGTTCCGGCTTTGTCGAAGGTCTGACTGTAGGTTCCGCTTCCTTGGAGATCGCTCTTGATCCCCGGCTCGGCGAACACGACATCGTGCGGCATTCCCTGGTCCTCGAAAATCCACGTGACCGTCTGTCCTGTGTGCACAGTGACGGAGTTCGGTGAGTACGCAAGGTTCTTCACCGAGATCTCGACCGGCGCTTGCTCGGTAGATCCCGTCGAATCGTTGCCGCACGACGTCAGTGTGAATACCGCTGCAACAGCGATCAATGTGGTCAATCCGGTGCGAAATGACATTCTGCTCTCCTCATCGAACGTAGTGGAGGTCGGCAGTCATCCCGGCCTCGAAGTGGTACGCGTTGTGACAGTGAAACATCCACCGTCCTGGATTGTCGGCGTCGAAGTCGATCGCCATTTGTGTACGCGGAAGTACGATCACGGTGTCTCGGCGAAGCCCGCCGTAGGAGGGAACCGAGAAGGTGTGCCCATGGGTGTGCATCGGGTGCCACATGTCGGTGTCGTTGTTCATGACGATTCGTATTCGCTCGCCCTGCTTCATTCTCAACCGACCTGCATCGGCGCCCGCCATTCCCCAGAGGTATCGATCGCCGGCCTGAATGAGATCCACCGAATACGCACGATCCGGTGCCCTCTGCTCCAGCGCTCCTGACGGGCGAAGCTCCGATTCCAGAACGAGCCGACCGCCGGAACCTGACAGCACTGCAGGCGAAGTCAGGTCGACGACCGCTACCGAATCCGGCGTCCGAAGCAGGCACGCGACGCCACCTGACTTCCCTTCCACCTTCGCGGCGATGGGCCACGAGCCGGACTGCACCGTCACCAATACGTCGTATCGCTGCGCGGGTGCGATCAGAATCTCGTCTCCGGCTGTGTAGGCAACGTCCTGCCCGTCAGCACTGACAACGGTCATCTCGTGCCCGGCGACCGAGAAACGGTACGGAGTCTCCGCCCCGGCATTGATCACCCGCAATCGAAGCCGAGTTCCGGCCGTCGCACTGACTACGAAGGGATCTTCCACAGGCCATCCGTTGATCAGGTGCAGTGGATACGTGATGTGCGTTGCCGTTCCACCGAGCGCCCTGGAATTTCCGTGACCACTGCCGAGAAGTTCTGCGGCAGAATCAATCTCTGCACCATCGACTTCCGGTGGAGTGCCGCCGTGCCCGTGGTGTCCTCCCTGCACGTCCGGTGACAATGCGCGAAGCACTGCATCCGGGGTTGTTCCCAGCCCGTCGAGCCAGTCGTCGATCACGATGACGACGTCCTCGTCGGCTCCGGTCCGGTCGTTCGGGTCCTCGACCACGAGTGCACCGAATAGCCCTCGATCGGCCTGCAATCCTGAATGGGAGTGGTACCAATATGTTCCGTGATCCGGGGCCACGAAGTCGTAGGTGAACTCGGCACCTGGTCGGATTCGTTCCTGGGTGACCGGCGGGACGCCGTCCATGTCGTTGCGGATCGCAATGCCGTGCCAGTGCACTGAGGTCTCCGTCGGAAGGTCGTTCTGCAACCGAACGTTGAGCCGGTCTCCCTTGGAGATTCGAAGCTCCGGGCCAACTGCTTCCGCACCGTACGACCATGTGTCGACCTCTCTGGCGCCCAGACTCACCCGAGCCGGTGCAGCTGTCAGATTCCGTTCGACTGTGCGCCCGCTATGAAATCTCGCCTGTTCGGCAGCACGAACTTCGTCGTCGAACGGTGAAATCTCAGAACTGGTTTCGTTCGCCGAGCCACGGCTGCACGCACTCAATGCCACAGAACCCAAAGCCGCAGAACCCACAGCCGCAGAGCCGAGCGTCACCGCTCCCCATCGCAGAGCCAGGCGCCGACTCAACGCACTCGAACTCATGCCGTCAGCGCCGTGAATTCCTGATAGCGCTTCGCGGCAACAGCTTCGGTTCCGGTGCCGGTCAGATTGCCGGCAGCCATGGCATCCATGTCCTCGATCATCCAGAAGGTGGCGAAGGGATGAGTGGCAAGCCACATGTCTCCGTTGACCTTGGCCACTCGGTTCTCCTGCACCGCTGAAAGACTCGAGAACCCGGGAACACCGGCAACCTTGCCGAACTCGTACACGCCCTCGTCGAACACGGCTATGATCCGAGCATCCTGCGCCGGGATCGCCTCGTCGGACAGGGGCGCATACGGCAGTCCTCCAGCGGCATTCGCTCGCTGGGATTCCGGACGCCCGAAGCCGCTCTCCGCCAACAGCAACGACGGCGGCGCCTGCTCGGTGGTGGTGGCAAGGATTCCAGAACTGCTCATCAGCACCGACACGGTGTTCACTTCACCACCGGACCGAGCAGAGACGTCAGCGATCTTGCCCTCCAAAGCGACAGTCAGCTTGTCGGCAACCGACTGACGATCAAAAGCGCGTCCGAAGAAGGCAAGATTCTCACGCCACGGAGTGGTGACGGCCGGGACCGGCACTGTGGGTACGGTCGACGCAAGGGAGTCGTAGTAGCTCCGATCGCCCATCGACGTGAAGATGACCAGTCCGGGATCCTGGGCGAGGACCTGCTCGATCGGGGGTGCACCGAGCGGCGGCACCGTGACCACCTCGGTACCCGCTGACGCCAAGATATCCTGGCCGATCTCCGATCCCCACGACGTGAAGACCACGTCAGGGGTGATGCCGACGGCAAGGAGACCGAGTGCGGCGTATTCGTCGAGGGAAACAATTCGCCCGAGGTCGCCCGGAACCGACGTCTCACCGAATTCGTGGGACACAACACGCGTTCCCTCGGCAGGTTCCGTCGTCGGTCCCGCCTCACTCGAGCTACAGGCGGCCGCAGTCAGGGCAACGACACTGACCAGCAGCGAAGCACCCAGCCTCGATAGGTAACCGGGTCGCGTTTTCAACTTCATGGTGTCCTTCAGCTTCGAAAAATCGGGGGGTTCGCATAAATCCGAGCACTGCTCGGATTTGGCAAGTAAACCTCACCTAAGTACATCCGTCAATCGCTTGCGTCGACTACGCACACCGATCCGACGCCACTAAGCTCGGTCGGACCATGACTGCGCCATCACCTGACAAGAAGTCCGCCGCGAAATCACAGCGCCGCCGGAGTTACAACACCGGGATCACTGCGGACGCGGTGCTGACCGTGGCGTTCGGGCTCAGTCGCGAGCACGGAGTCGAGGGCTGGTCGCTGCGGCAGCTGCTCGGCGAACTCGATACGTCGTTCTCCGTCGTCTATCGACTCGTCGGAGATCGGGACGCACTCTCGGCTGCGGTGGTCGACAGTGCGGTGTCGGCCGTGAACGTGCCATCTGCACAAGAAGATTGGCGTCAATGGCTGACGCATCTGCTCTTGCAGATGCGAGAGGCCTTGATCGAGTGTCCAGGCGCGGCACAGTGGCTGCTGATGAACGGAGTTGCCACCCAGCGCAGCCGGGAACTCATGGAGGCCGGATTGGCATCGCTGATCGACGCCGGGTTCGGGGAAGAAGCCGCTCAGGCTTACACCGTCGCCTTCACCTCGACAATCACACTGATCGCCATGAACGACGCCAGGCGCATTCCCAGCGGACAGCCTTCACCCGATCACAGCGCGATGCTGGAACGACTGAGTAACGACGGACCCTCAGATCCTCGTTCATCGATGGAGACACTGATCGGGAAGTTCGCCGGTCCACCGGATGCTGCGGAAGCAACACGGGCAGAACACTATCGCTACACACTCGACCGTGTCCTCGACGGCCTCGAGGCGCGGCTGAACGCAATCAAGGAGTCACAGAAATGACCGAGGGTCGCTGTCGCAGTTGTGCGACAGCAACCCTCGGATGAGTTGGATTCTCGATATGTCTAACGGAACAGGTTCGCGACGAACGGAATCGTGTCAGCCTGTGATTCGACCAAAGCGCCGCTGTGGTCGGTGTTGTATGTCTTGAACGTGACCGGTTCACCGTTGGCCACCAACGCTGCAACCAGCGAAAGCGCAGACGGTGCAGGGACATCCACGTCGAGCAAGCCCTGGCCGATGAAGATGGGGCGATCGTATCCACTGGTCGGTACACCCATGTAATCGTTCAGCAGACCCTGGAAGTTCGGGATCTGACTGAGCGGGCGGGAGAAGATGTCACCGAGGACCAGATCATTGGATGCCTCGTCCAGGTCTGCGGCGCAGAGCTTTTCGGCCGAGTCGACCTTTTCCCTTCCCAAGTCGTTCAGGTAGGAATTCAAGTCGATCTCGGGGTGCGCTTCCCGCAAGCCCGCGAGGATGTAGAGCGCGTACGACGTCAATCCGCCGCCGAGGGCGATGGGAGGGAAGCCCGGACCGGCAGGCAGGAGGGTCAACTCGATGTTGGCCGGCACTCCGGTACCCACCCCGCCGCGATAGTCGAGAGAATCCCCACCGTATTCGGTGGCGTAGCGCGCCGTCGTGATGGCCGCACCGCCGCCCTGCGACTGCCCGACCACTGCCCACCGATTCGAGATGGTGGGGTCGATCACCCGAGCAGCCTTGACCGAGTCGACGACGCTGTGCGCCTCCACCTTTCCGTCGAGATACGGCATCAGCCCCGGTGTTCCCAGACCGACGTAGTCGGTGGCGACTACGGCGTAGCCCTCGGAGAGCCAACGCCCCAGGTAGGGGTAGTCGCGCTCGGGCAGGCCAGGACCGACCAGCGAAGGGGCACAGGAATCGTCGAGTCCCGTGGTGCCGTGCGCCCACGCAATGACGGGCCAACCACCTTCCGGTGCCGGACCGGCCGGGACGTAGTATGCGCCACTGCTCAGCGCAGGCCCGCCGTTGGAACCGATGGTCCAGTACGTGAATCGCTTGGCGTCGGCGGTACCCGGAATCCACAGATCTTTCGGTAGCGGCTCACTCGACACCACAGTGCCGGTGGCTTGCGACGCGCTCGGTGCCTGTGCGGACGCGATGGGCGCAGCAACGGCGGAGCCGATCGTTGCAGCACAGAGGGCTGCGATGGATATGCGGGCAAACGACTTCGACTGGAATTTCACGTCTGACGACTCCGGTTCGTGCGGTGGGCGACCTCGTTGGACGTTATCGTAGATTTTGTTTAACCGATCGGTCAAGCAAAATCTTGCAGCTTCGTGAAAGGTATATGTCGAGATTCCGGCCCCAACTCCGACCTAGCATCGAACCGCACGAAAAAACAGTAGGAGGATGTGTCCATGGCACACGTACAGCGTTTCGACCACATCGGCATCACCGTCGCGGACCTCGAATCAGCGACGGCATTCTTCGTCGGTCTGGGTCTCGAGGTGGAGGGCACCGGATCCGTGGAGGGTGAGTTCGTGGAAACCGTCTGCGGTATCCCTGGAGCCAAGTGCGAAATCGCCATGCTGCGCCCGCCGGGCGAAGGATCACGGCTCGAGCTCTCGTCCTTCGTCACGCCCGAGCACGTACCCGGATCGCCTGCTCCGATGGCCAACGAGATCGGGATACGCAACGTGTCTTTCGAGGTGGGCGATCTCCAGATTGCGGTCGACGCGGTGGCTGCGGACGGTTACGGACTCATCGGCGGGATCGGCGAGTACGAGAACAGCGTGCGCATGGCCTACGTCCGGGGGCCTGAAGGGATCATCGTGTCCCTGTTCGAGCAGATCGCCTGAAGCGTCACGGCATTCGGAGCGTCAGATCGCCTTCCAGGAGCTGGCCAGAGCGCCCATCGCAGCCGCGAATTCGGCGAACGCCGCGTCGATTCTGACGCGGTCACCGGTGGTCACCAGATCGAGCGTCAACCCGCGAATCTGCGCCAACACGATCGTCGCGTAGCGATCAGCGCGATCGGGTGGACATCCGTGCGCGAGCGCAGCTTCCGCCAAACCACCCAACCAGTCCCCCACCACATGGTCGAGAAACTCGCGATACCGCTCCGGATGCAACAACGCCTGTCCGTAGATCTCGAACATCAAGCGAAAGTTCGGCAACGATTCCGCTGATGTGCGCCCATTCCAGTAACTCGTCAACATCTCGACGATGTCGGTCCCGGAAGAGATGTCGAGAGAAGAACTGTCTCGCAGGGTTGCGACTACTTCAGTGAGCAGTTGTTCCTTCGAACCGAAATGATGGATGAGTGTCGCATGACTGATCCCCAGATCCTTGGCCAATGGCCGCATGGACAGTTCACCGACGCCGTTCGCCGTGACGTACGCGGTTACCTGCTCGAGCAATTCGGCACGGCGATGCTGGTAACGCAGTTTCCGGCCGTCGACCGGCGTGCTGTCCTCCACCTGCAGGAGCCTACGCAGTACCGGAAACACAGCAGTACCGGAAACACAGCAGTACCGGAAACACGGCAGAACCGGTTACACGGTGACGTGGTGGCGATCCGATCGACTGATCGTCACAGCGGCGACGACAACACCGATCACCACGCCGATGAGAGTGTCCGCGACGCGAGCCACTGCCGCTTCGGTCCCGATCGGAGCACTGAAACCGATGAGGAGCAGTGCCATCGGGGTGACGGCCAGTGATGTCAGTGCATAGTTCTTGATCACGAGCAGCTCAGCAGCTGTCTGCAGAATCACGACCACGGCAACCGCTTGCCAGTAGCCGAGCGTCAATGCGATGAGAGCAGCAGCGACGACGGCGCCACCGACATTTCCCACCAACCGCTGAATCCCACGCTGGACGGTCTGCTTGTAGTTCAGCCCCTGCATCGCGGCGATGGCACCCATCGACGCCCACAGCGGATGCTCCAACCCGGCTCCTGCCGCGAGCCAACCGGCCAGAGCCGAGGCCGCCACGATGCGGAGAGCATTCATCCGAACCGGGCGCGAATACAGTCGGCGCAATCCTTCGAGAAAATAGCCCTCGGGTGCGGCAAGCGTGGGCGCCGGCGCGAGGTCGTGTTCGATCATGCTGGAGCGCTTGAGCTTCCGAAGTTCCTTCTCGTGCTGAGCAATACTCCGGATCAAAGTCGCGTCGCCGTGCAACTGCCATTGCTGTACTGCCGCTTCTGCTTCGTCGAGCACTGCCACCAGTTCGCGTCCGTGATCGACGGTCGACTTGATCCGACCGCTCGACGCAATGACCAAGCGGGCGTTGGCAATCGATCCGAGCGCCGGTTCCACTGCGTCTGTGCCGGACTGTTCGAGACGCCCCACCGCGGAGACTGCACGAGCAACTGCCAGACGGGCAGGCCCCATCGGCAGTACGAGCGCTGGGAGCATCGCGGCCACCCAACCGACCACAACTCCGAGCGCACCGGCAGTCACCAGCCTCGCCAGATCATCGACACTGGAGGCATATCCGGCTGCACCGGTCGCCGCGAAGACGAGGATGACGGGCCCTGGTCCGGTGATCCGGAAGCCCGACATGAAGCAGTACGACGCACCGGCCAGCAACGACAGGATGCCGATCTGCAACCACATCGGAACGCCCACAACACCCATTGCGCTGCCGAAAGCGATGGAAACCACCAATGCGGCACCGACCATCGCCAGCTTGCCCGCCAACCGGGGATACGGCTCGTACCTACCGAACGCGGCGCACAGCGCACCCAAGGCCGCGAAGCCGGCCAACTCCCGATGCCCGAGCAGTCCGCCGACCACGAGGACTACGGCGGTGGCGAGCCCGACCCTGATCGCGGGGGCGATTGTCGCGTCGGCGGATCCGACGCGAAAAGCCGCTCGCCACGTCGCCCCGGAGACCGTATGTGCAATGGCCTCACTCGAATGAGTGAGACGGCTGGGCGTCCTGGCTGCGGTTTCGGTTCGGGTCACCGACTCAGCATACATTTATTTCACCAGTAAATTACTTGTGAAGTAATGTGAATTCTGTCGCTAAGATGGGGCCATGGGTGCGACTGACAGATCCGAAGACGACTTCATAGACAAAGTCCGTCGCGAATGGAAGCGCGCCTACCCGGAGTTCGACACCGCCCCCGTCGAAGTGATGGGCCGGATCGCCCGCATCAACGCGCAGTCTCTTCACCAGCTCGATCGCGCCCTGGCGTCCAGCGGGGTCTCTCGCGCCGAATTCGACGTGATGAGCGCACTCGCTCGCAGTGACCGTCCCCTGCGAGCGAGTGAAGTCACCGCCGTCACGATGGTCAGCGGCGCCGCCACCACAAAACACGCAGACCGTCTGGCCAAGCTGGGCTTTGTCGAGCGTCAGCGTTTCGAACACGACGGACGGGTGGTTCTGCTTCAACTCACCGATGCCGGTCGCGCATTGGTCGAGGCAGAGTTTCCCCGTCGCGTCGAGCGAGACCGTCAAGTACTGACCGGACTCGACGAGGACGAACGCGCCCAGTTGACGGCACTGCTCAAACGAATCTCACGCAACATCGACTCGGGGATCTGGGACTGACCTACTTCGGCAGCGGTACGTTCTGCAATCGCACCTGACCGCGCGCCACCTCTTTGCCCGATTCCGGATCGGTGATGACCACCGACCACAACTGCTGAACGCGTCCCTGCTGAATCGGGAGAGCCACGACGTCCACGCGCCCACCCGTACGCGCCCGCAGGAAATCCGTTCCGTTGTGGACGCCGACGGCGAATTCGCCGCGATCTGCCACTGCAGTGCTGGCTCCGATACTCGCGGCCGACTCGACGGCGGTCGTGTAGACACCGCCGTGGACTACACCCCACGGAGTGTGATGCGCCTCGGACAGATCGATGTGCCCGACGACCTTCGTGCCGGACACCTCGTCCAGTTGCAATCCGGCAGCGCTGACAAATCCGCTTGCTGCCTCGAGATTCAATTCCGTCATGACGACCCCTCATCTGCTCCGTTGGATTTCTCGACCTACCTTCCGCCCTCGAATACATACCGTCAAGTGCTAAGTTGGAATTCCCAACTAACTTCTCCAACTAACAGGGGCTCAGAGATGACGGCGACAAAAGGACGCAACTGCTCCATCGCCAACGCCTTGGAGGTCGTCGGCGAGAAGTGGTCACTGTTGGTGCTCCGAGAAATCGTCCTCGGACAACGACGGTTCGACGAGATCGCCGCGGGCACGGGTGCGAGCCGCGACATCCTCGCCGCGCGTCTGCGCACCCTCGTCGAGGCCGACGTCCTCACGAAGCGTCGCTACGAAGACCATCCACCGCGCTACGAATACGTCGCCACCGAATCAGGGAAGGCGCTCTACCCGATCCTGATGGCACTCATGGAATGGGGAGATACCTTTGCGACGACGGGTCCGCCGCCTACCGTCGTCGAGCATCGTTGCGGTGAGATCCTGCACGCCCAAGTTGTGTGCGCACACTGCAAAGAACCGCTGGCCGCCAGAGATGCGCACGTAGTCGAACTCTCGCCACCTGCTCGATAGCGTCAGCGTCCGGGCGGAAACCCGCCTGTTGCGATCGGGCCCCAGGAGTCGACGGTGACGCGGATCAGGCTCTTGCCCTGCTTGCGCATGGCTTCGCGGTACTCATCCCAGTCGGGATGATCACCGGCGATGGATCGGTAGTAGTCGACCAACGGTTCCACCGAGTCCGGGAGGTCGATCAACTCCGCGGTTCCGTTCACCTGGACGTACGGACCGTTCCACTCGTCGGAGTGGATACACAGAGACACCGCGGGGGTGCGGCGAACGTTCGCGGCCTTGGCCCGTTCCGGGTACGTGGAGATGACGATCCGACCCTCGTCGTCGACCCCGCACGTCACCGGAGAGATCTGCAACTCGCCGGATTTCTTCACCGTGACGAACGTGGCCCGATGACGCGGCCTGATGAACTCGAGGAGTTCGGCAAACGAAACACGATCTGCGCTGGCGATCTTGGACATGACCTCAGCCTAATTCGATTTACGAGCTGACGCTCAGGGCATCTCGATGGTCTGAGCACGTGCGATTTCGTCGATTGCACGAATGACGTACGCGCTCTGAGCTTTCTTCACTCCGGTCGACAGACTTCCGATGACCAGAACCGCCGAACGCAGGTACGCGCCGTGCCCGATGCGGAACGAATCGTCTTCCAGATCCGAAATCCCGAGCGCCCCGGTGTAAACCGCAGCGAGCGCCTGCACGTCCAGATCCGGCAGCCACACGATTGTGGACTTGGCGCAGGCAGTCAGCGCATCCTGCACGTCCTCGCTGGACAAGCCGTCCGGATGCGTGTCCTCGAGCAATTCGCGCACGATCGCCGCGTGAACCGAGCTGACCTGCTCGAACGAGAGCCCGCGCAGTTCCTCGACAGCCACGAGCAGTCCGTCACGATTTGCCGCCCGCACCGCGGCGAGTGCGTCGGCCGTGGCATCAGCGATGTCACGGGCGACCTTCGGCCAATGCGTCGGCCAGCTCTGTTCTGGCGTCCGCTGTTCTGGCGTCATCGTGGTATCTCCTCGGTCCTCGCGTTCATGCGGAAGCCTTCCACATCCCACCGACAGGCCAGGCGATCCGTCAGCGCAGCCGCTCCAACAAGGACATTGCGTTGTGCGGCGCAAAGCCTTTCATGTCGTTGTCGAAGTAGACGTACACGTCGAGGCCCTCGTCCCTCCAATCCCGAAAGCGCTTGGACCACTTGCCCAGAGCTTCGTCGGTGTACCCACTCGCATACAGTTCCTTGTCCCCGTGCATCCGCACGTAGACAAAATCGGTAGTCGGAGTGGTGATGCGGGGATATCTGCCGGCGGTGTCTGCGACGACAAAACCGATGGAGTGCTCGCGCATCAGGTCCACGGCTTCGTCGGTCTCGAAGCTGGCGTGCCGCGCTTCCACCGCGTAGCGAATCGGCACATCCCTCTCGGTCTGGGCAAACACTCGGTCTTCGGTGAGTTTGTCGTCGTGCTGTGCTGCCAGATCGGCGGCAGCCCGGGTGGTGCGGGGAAGACCGTCGAAGAAGTCGGTCAACCGCTGCGGTTCGAACTGCAGCGTCGGAGGTAGTTGCCACAGGATCGGTCCGAGCTTGGGACCGAGGGCGAGTGTTCCGGCGGCGAAAAAGTTGGCGAGTCCGTCACGGGCGTCGAGCAGTCGTTTCATGTGCGTGATGTACCGGCCGCCCTTGATCGCGAACACAAAATCTTCGGGAGTTTCACTGCGCCATTTGGTGTAGCTTTCCGGCTTCTGCAGGGCATAGAACGAGCCGTTGATCTCGATCGACGTCAATCTCTCTGCGGCATAAGATAATTCTTTGCGGTGAGCAAGACCTTTCGGATAGAAATCTCCGCGCCACGCGGGATACGTCCACCCGGAGATACCTACCCGAATATCTGCCATCGATTCAGACTAAGCGGCACTCGAGCGTTTTGACACTCCGTGTTTCAAACTCCGGCACTGAGCGCGACGGATACCGGTACGACGGTCAGGCACACCACCGCGCCGACGAACAACGCGATCACGAGGCGACGGTCCCACTTTCCGCGTGCACCACTGGCAGCCAGCATGAAGATCACAAAACCCACACACACGGACACGATAGTCACGATCACCGGAGTTCCAACCATGCCGTGATTGTCCCCTACCCATTGCCACCGAGCGCCCTACGGGTACACGATCGAAGTACCCATCCCGAGCAAGGAGTGGAAATGCCGAAATACCTCTGGCAAGTGACGTACTCACCCTCCGGCGCCGCCGGTCTACAGCAGGAGGGAGGCACTGCGCGGCGCGACGCGATAACGCGAATGGTCGAAAGCATCGGTGGCACAGTCGAATCCTGCCACTTCGCGCTGGGCGGTCACGACATGTTCGTCATCGGCAACCTGCCGGACGACGTCGCGGCAGCCGCATTGAGCATTCGCACGGCTGCGGCAGGCGCAGCACGCTCGGAGTCGATCACGCTGCTCACGCCGGAGCAGATCGACGAGGCAGTCAAGCGACCGACCGACTACCGCGCGCCGGGCAAATGACGACGGAAGGAATAGATCCCGGCAGCAGCCGAGTTGCACCCGCTGTGACGGAGACTACGAAAACACCTGACCTGGGCACCTACGGAATCTGGCGAGGAGCGGCTGGTTTGCCGCCCGAACTGGGAACAGCGATCGAGAAACTCGGTTTCGGCACCATCTGGATCGGCGGCTCACCACGCGCCGATCTACGGATCGCCGAGAAACTTCTCGACGCGACCGAGCACATCACCGTGGCGACCGGAATCGTCAACATCTGGTCCTCACCTGCGGCCGAGGTGGCGGAGTCCTATCACCGACTCGAAGCCGCGCATCCGGGGCGATTCCTGCTCGGCGTAGGCGTCGGACATCCGGAGGCGACCGGCGACTACACCAAGCCGTACGCCTCGCTCGTGTCGTACCTCGACGAACTCGACGAGGCCCAGGTCCCGGAATCGCGGCGCGTCCTCGCCGCACTGGGACCGAAGGTGTTGAAACTGTCCGCAGATCGCGCTGCCGGCGCGCATCCGTACCTGACCATCCCCGAACACACCGCCGAAGCTCGTGAAATCCTCGGCCCTTCGAAGATTCTTGCCCCCGAGCACAAGGTTGTTCTGGAAACCGATCCGGAGAAGGCCAGAGCAATCGGTCGCCCCGCCGTCGCCAACCCGTATCTGTATCTGCGCAACTACACGAGCAATCTCGAGCGCCTCGGTTTTGCGCCCGAAGAGTTGGCGAACGAAGGAAACGATCGCGTCATCGACGCTCTGGTTGCGCGCGGTACCGCGAAGTCCATCGCGGATCGACTTCGGGAGCATGTCGCGGCAGGTGCCGATCACGTTGCGATCCAAGCACTTCCCGCCGAGGGTGATCCGCTCGCGACCTACGAAGCACTGGCAGCCGAACTCTTCGACTGATCAGACAACCCTTGACTTGGATAAGTTGTGTCCGAGTATACTTGGACACGACTTATCCGAGTAAAGGAGAAAATCATGAAGATCGTCATTTTCGGAAGCGGACTGATCGGAAGCCAGGTCGCCGCCAAGCTCGCTGACGCCGGGCACGACGTGAAGGCGCTCGGTCGGGCAGACGGGATCGACATCACCACCGGCGCAGGAATCGCCGAAGCAGTCGATGGTGCCGACGTCGTCGTGGATCTGACCAATTCTCCGTCGTGGTCGGACGAAGACGTCTTGGCCTTCTTCCGTGACGGAACCAGCCATATCCTCGCCGCAGAAGAGAAGGCGGGCGTCGGTCACCACGTCATCCTGTCCATCGTCGGCGCCGATCGACTGCCCGATTCCGGGTACATGCGAGCCAAAGTCGCCCAGGAAGACCTGGTCAAAGCCGGCCCGACCCCATACACGATCGTCCGATCGACCCAGTTCTTCGAGTTCGTCGCCGGAATCGCCGACGCCGGAACCACCGACGGCACGGTCCATGCAACACAGGCACATCTGCAGCCCATCGCATCACGGGACGTCGTTTCTCACGTCGCCGAGGTAGTGACCGGTGCGCCGCATAACGGCACGGTCGAGATCGCCGGGCCCGAACCGCTGGGCATCGACGAACTGGTCCGGCGCCTGTTCGTCGTCACCGGCGACAAGCGCTCGGTGATCTCCGACCCCGAGGCCGGGTACTTCGGCGCGAAACTCGACAACTCGGCACTCACCCCGACACCCGGCGCCGACGCATGGATTGCGCCGACAACGTACGACGCGTGGCTTGCCGAGAAGGCCTGACGTCGACCACTCGAGCGACGTCAGGCCCGCATCAAGTTCCACCACGTCGATAGAGTTCAACCATGAAGCTTTCCGGAGGCGTGGAGTGGTCACTCCACTGCTGTGTGGTTCTCAGCCAGGCCGAGGGGCCGGTACCCACAGCCAGACTCGCCGAACTTCACGGGGTGTCGAAGACATACCTGGCGAAGCATCTGCGAGCGCTCGCGCACGCCGGTCTGGTCAATCCGACCGAGGGCCGAGACGGTGGGTACGTCCTCACCCGGGCTCCCGAGAAAATCACCGTTCTCGACGTCGTCCAGGCGGTTGACGGCACTGAACCTGCGTTCCGGTGCACGGAGATTCGACAGCAAGGAATCCTCGCCGCTCCACCGGAGCAATGCCGTTCCGCCTGCGGAATTGCCAAAGTCATGGCCGACGCCGAAAAAGCCTGGCGCGCATCGCTGTCGGGAGTCACGATTGCAGATCTTGCTGCAACCCTGGATCTTCCGGCACTCAGAAAGATCCTGACCACACCGATCGCACCTTAGAGCGGCCCACACCTCACGAGGCATCAATCCATCGTTCAACTATCGGGTACCTTGTTCGGGGATCAAATCTTGACGAAGAATCTTCCGGGAATTTTCGCAAGATCTCGGAGGGGGTTTCATGGGAGTCAGTGGCGCTGCGGGGTTGGGGCAGAACATTCGTCAAACAACTGGACTGTTGCGTCGCTGGTGGTCTCTTGCGTACGACGGTGAATGGTTCCCTCGGTTTCTGGCTGCTCGATCGATGTTGGGGACAGCCAGAGTGGTCGTCACCTTTTGGTGCGCCGTGTTCGTGGCACTCGCCGTACTGGCTCAATTCGTGAAGGGTGGCGCAACCGACCTCCCTGAACGGCTCGCGGCGGGCACAGCATGCATGATCGCGCTCTACTGCATGATTCGCTGGTCACTCGGACGGTCCTGGCCGAGCCACCACCAATCCGTTCGTTTCATTTCGCTCACCAATATCTGCTTGTCCTTGATACTTCTCGCCGGAATCCATTCGAGCTTCCTGGCATTGACCGGCGCCGTTCTGTTCGTGGTCGTCGCGAACTATTCGTCGGTATTCCACAGCCCTCGAATAGTCACGGCACAGATCGTCGGCGCGCTGTTCGTCGTTGCCCTACTGACAATTCGCGCTGTAACCGATCCGGATACCGATTCTTCGCTGTCGGTGTCCACTGGATTCGTCATCGGGTGTGTTATCGCGTCCGCCGCGATGACCGTGCATTTCCTCGTCTTGTACTTGACCGACGATGCACGACACTCTTGGCGCGATCCACTCACCGCTGCTCTGAACCGACGTGGGCTGCACAACGTCTGGCAACAGCTGTTCGGTGTCGGCGAACTCCAAGGACACGTTGTCCTCGCGGTGGTGATCGATGTCGATTCGTTCAAGAGCGTCAACGACAAACTGGGTCACGCAGAAGGTGATCGGATGCTGGTGACAGTCGGTCGGCGTCTGAACTCAGCGGTCGGAGAGGTCGGGCTGGTTGCCCGGACAGGCGGCGACGAGTTCGTGATTCTCATGCCCGTGGAGCCACGTCGCATCGAACAAACCGTGGTGGACATTCACAATTCGATATCGCGGCCCGCCGGTCGGCAGTCGATTTCCGTGAGCGTCGGAGCCAGCGTGTGGCTGTCCTCGACAATCCCGGACGCTTCAGGAACCATCGATCGGATACTTGCCGACGCCGACAACGCGATGTATCGAGCCAAGCGACGGGGTGGAGACCAGGTGGCCTGGGCGGTAACGCATCTGAGCTGATCGACAGGTCTACTTGCCGACCGAACTCAGAGCGCCGCTTCGCTGTCGTTCGCCGGATCCAACTGATCCTGGGTTGCCGCCCAACTCGCCAAGAGTTTGAGTGCGTCAGCCGTGGGCGTCCCCGGCGCCGCGGTGTAGACCAGCAGTGTCAGCCCGGGATTGGACGGCAGTTCCATCGCCTCGAAGTTCAGCTCCAGGTCGCCGACGACGGGGTGACGAACCTTCTTGAATCCCGTCCGATGAAAGCGCACATTGTGTTTCGCCCACCGGGTGCGGAATACCTCACTGCGAGTGGCAAGTTCACCGATGAGCTCGGTCAGCGCCTTGTCATGGGGATTTCGCCCCGCTTCCGAACGGAGCATCGCGGCGATGTCGTCTGCCGCGCGCTCCCAATCTACGAAGAAGTCCTGCGACGCCGGGTCCAGGTACACGAAGCGGGCGTTGTTCGCCGGCCTACGCGGATCAGCCAAGACTGGCGAATACAACGCGCGCGCCATGCGATTGGCCGCCAGCATGTCGTGCCTGGCATTGCGTACCCACGCCGGCGCGTCGGTGATGGCGTCGAGTATCTGCTGAATCGCCGGGCTCACGCCCTTGGGGGCGGGCCGCTTTCTACTCGGTGCGCCTGCACTGGCGGCCTTCGCGAGGTCGTACAAATGGGCAGTTTCGGCTTCGTCGAGTTGCAGTGCTCGGGAAAGGCTTTCGAGTACCGAATCCGACGCTCCCGCCAGATTTCCGCGTTCCATGCGCACGTAGTAGTCGATGGTCACACCGGCGAGCAGAGCGACTTCCTCACGGCGCAACCCCTTGACGCGACGGTTTCCGCCGTAAGCCGGGAGCCCTGCCTGCTCGGGTGTGATGCGAGCACGACGGGAGCTGAGGAATTCGCGGATCTCGGCTCGGTTGTCCATGCAGTTCACGTTACTCGAGCGGCGAAGACCGAGGGAGGTACTGCCGTTACCTGGAACAACAGACACTCCCGCGCCCGCGAGGCGCGGCGTTGACTGACTGCAGTCGACCGGTTCACGCAGAAACGTCGACTTCCAAGCACTCGACACCAGAAGCAAGAGGGGACACCATGCGAGCAACCATCATGTACGGCGCCGGAGACGTTCGGGTCGAGACCGTGCCCGATCCGGTACTGCAGCAGCCGACGGACGCGATCGTGCGGGTCGTCAGGGCCTGCGTTTGCGGCTCTGACCTGCACCCTTACCACAACATGCCGGCAACACCCGGTGGTTCCCCGATGGGCCACGAATTTGTCGGAGTGGTCGAAGAGACCGGTCGCGAGGTGTCCACGTTGAAGAAGGGCGACTTCGTCATCGCCCCCTTCGCCTGGTCCGACGGGACGTGCGACTTCTGCCGCGAAGGCTTGCAGACGTCCTGCCGCCACGGCGGATTCTGGGCCGGAAACGGGATCGGAGGAGGGCAGGCGGAGGCCATCCGAGTGCCATTGGCAGACGGCACCCTGGTCAAGGCGCCGGTCGGTGAGGATTCCGAACTCCTACCGTCACTGCTCACGCTCTCCGACGTCTTCGGCACCGGCTATCACGCGGCGGTCAAGGGTGGCGTCAACCAACGCACGACGGTCACGGTCATCGGCGATGGAGCCGTGGGGCTGATGGCAGTGCTCTCCGCCAAACGCCTCGGCGCCGAGCGCATCATCCTCATGGGGCGACACAAGACCCGCACGGACCTCGGCCTCGAGTTCGGAGCCACCGATGTAGTTGCCGAACGTGGGGACGAGGGCATCGAGAAAGTCCGCGAACTGACCGGAGGCGACGGCACTCATGTCGTCCTCGAAGCGGTAGGTCACATGCCTGCCTACGAGCAGTCACGCGGAGTTGTCCGACCGGGCGGCGTCATCAGCCGAGTCGGAGTACCCCAATACGAAGAAGCTCCAATCGGATTCGGGACGCTCTTCGGACCCAACATCACGCTCACCGGTGGACCGGCTCCGGTGCGCGCGTACATCGAAGAGCTGATGCCGGATGTGCTCGACGGAAAGATCGAGCCGGGCAAGGTCTTCGACCACACCGTCGGGCTCGACGACGTAGCGGAAGGCTATCGAGCCATGGACTCCCGTGAATCGTTGAAGGTCCTCGTCCGCCCGTAATCCACCACTTGCGAACGTCCACCACTTGCGAAGAAGAAGCGCGTGACCCACACTGCCAACCGTCCCGTTGCCGGTCGCATCAATTCCACCGCGATCCTGGCGATCATTCTGATCAGCTATTTCATGATCCTGCTAGACAATTCGATCATCTTCACCGGGCTACCCAGCATCCAAAGCAGCTTGGGTTACTCGGCAACCGGGCTGTCCTGGGTCCAGGACGCCTACACCCTGGTGTTCGGCGGCCTTCTCCTGCTGGGCGCTCGTCTCGGGGATATCTTCGGCCGTCGTCGCGTATTCGTCTCCGGTCTCGCAATTTTCGCGATTGCGTCGTTTCTCGTCGGGGTCGCGCCGAACGGTTGGTGGCTCATCGCGGCGCGCGCTCTCCAAGGCGTCGGAGCCGCAGTGGTGGCCCCGGCGTCGCTGTCACTGCTGACCGCCAGTTTCCCGCCCGGGCCGGAGCGAACGCGCGCTGTTGCCTGGTACGGCGCTGCCGCAGGAATAGGCGCCAGCCTCGGACTCGTGATCGGCGGCGCCCTTGCCGACTGGGTGTCTTGGCGCGCAGGATTTTTCATCAACATTCCGATCGGAATCGCGATGATCGCGCTCGCGCCCCGGTTCATTCCGGAAACCGAACCCCAACTCCGGACGTTTCGATGTGGCGGGCGCTGTTCTCGCCACACTCGGCATGACCGCACTCGTCTTCGGCACCGTCAACTCGGCCGAAGCGGGGTGGACCTCACCGATCACTGTTGCGACACTGGCGGCCGGGGCGATACTACTGACCTTGCTCTTCCTCAACGAAGCGAGAGCGGAACAGCCGATCATGCCACTGAGGTTGTTCCGCAGCCGGGAGCGATCCGCGTACGCCGCCCGAATGCTCTATCTGGGCGCCATGATCGGATTTTTCTACTTCACCACTCAGCTACTCCAAGGCGTCATGGGCTTCAGCGCGTTCCAAGCTGGCATCGCCTTCTTCCCGATGACGATCGTCAATTTTGCTGTGGCGATGCTGATTCCGCGACTGACACCACGATTCGGAAATTCCGCAATTCTGTCGGTTGGCATTGCCGTCACCCTCGCCGGGATGGCGTGGCTCAGTCTGGTCCATCCCGGCAGCACGTATCTCACCGCGATAGCACTTCCGATGATATTGATCGGCGCCGGGCAGGGGTTGGCTTTCGCTCCGCTGACTTCTGCCGGTATCTCCGGGGTAGAGGCCGAGGATGCCGGTGCCGCATCAGGATTGGTCAACACTGCACACCAACTGGGCAGTGCTCTCGGACTCGGCATCCTCGTCGCAGTTTCCGCGGGCGCCGGAGCCTCTGCCGACGACGCCACAACGGCACTCACCGATCACGTATCAACGGCTCTCACCGCAGGCACCGCCCTGCTGGCCGCTTGTCTCGTCATCGTCCTCGCACTGATCGTCCCGGCTACGAGAACGCGAAGTACCACAAAGCAATTCGAACAGGAGAAAGGAAGCCGAGATGTCGCACTCGTGGACCGAGGCTGAACTGACCAAGATCGGTGGTGCCGAGGAATTGCAGATCTCCTCTAACCGCCGCGACGGCACCGCAAGGCCGTGCGTCACGATTTGGGTCGTCCGTGCCGACAATCAACTGTACGTGCGCTCGGCATACGGAACCGACAACCCGTGGTTCGTCCGAGCAACGGCAAGTGGAAGGGGCCGAATCCGCGCAGGAGGAATTGAGCGGGACGTGGTGTTCGAGTCCGCCGCACCGGATGCGCACTCGGCGATCGACTCCGCCTACCACACCAAGTACGACCGCTACGGCCCGCAGATCGTCGGCTCCGTCACCGGCCGCGCCGCCGCACCCAACACCATTCGACTTGTTCCGCTGACGCAGAACTGAACCGCCCCTTTCGATTCCGAGGAGACCTCATGGAAATCTTGAAGCCCCAGCCCACCAGCAAAGCACCCAGCGACTGGTTCACCGGCGACGTCTGGTGGGACGTCATCTACGCCGGCCAGGAGCCGTCGAGGATGCGCGCCAACATGGTTCGCTTTGCACCTTGTGCGCGAACCGACTGGCATTCCCATGTCCTCGGGCAGACCCTCCACATCGTCTCCGGGACCGCGCTGGTTCAAGCTCGCGGCGGCGAGATCGTCGAAGTTCACCCGGGCGAGACCATCTATACCCCGGCAGGAGAGGAACACTGGCACGGCGCGGCACCCGACCGTTTCATGACCCACCTTGCGCTGTGGGAAGGACCCGGCGACGGAAGCACCGAAACGACATGGGGCGACAAAGTGACCGATGAGGAATACAACGGTCCCCGCGCCAACCATCGCTGAGACCGGACACCTCTCAGATACGTCGCATCACCGAAACAACCTTGCCCAAGATGGCCGCGCGATCGCCGTCGATGACGCTGTATGCGGGATTACGAGGCTCGAGGTACACGTGACCGTCGCGACGTCGGAGCACCTTCACGGTGGCCTCGCCGTCGATCATCGCGGCGACGATCTCGCCGGAGTGTGCCTCGTCCTGGCGCCGCACCACGACGACGTCGCCGTCGCAGATTGCTGCGTCGACCATCGACTCACCGCGCACCCGAAGTCCGAACACCGTGCCGGAGCCCACGAGCTCGCGAGGAAGCGCCAGCACCTCGTCGGCGTGCTCCTCCGCGAGGATCGGCGCGCCGGCCGCAATGTCACCGACGACCGGAACCGTCACGGTGTTCGACGACGACTGTTCCTTCGCTCCCACGAGGAACGGCCGCACGTCCAACTGCCGAGCCATGGCCGCTCCCCTACGGAGGAAGCCCTTCTCTTCGAGGCTCTTGAGGTGCTTGGATACCGTCGACGTCGAGCGCAGACCAACCGCGTCTCCGATCTGCCGTGTGCTCGGCGTGCACCCGTTGGCAGCCACGAGATCCCGGATGGTCATCAGAATCTGCTGCTGGCGGAGCGGCAGGGAGGAGGCGTCGAGGCCACCGAACATGTCGAGATCGTCGTAATCGGTCACGACGAGAATCGTAGTGAGGGGTCCCGACATCCAATCCGGGCAGCCGCAGCCTGCCAGAAACGGCACAGGCAGTTTGTTTCCCGAGTGGCGCATGGCACGCTGAGCTGATGGAGCCTCTCGAACCGATGCGCCCGGTCAGTGTTGCAGTCGACACGCGGACCAAGACTCCACTCTGGAAGATGGCGGTTCTCTATCCGGCAGTGACATCGGTGTTCATGTTTGCCGCACTCACCACCCGAACGGGAATTGGTCTTGTCGTACTGGGACTGGTCATTTTCGCAGTCGGCGCGAGCACTTACGCGATGTCGGAGCGACGGATGCTTCGAGAGAACTCCGGGGTTCGAGTTCCATACTTCGCCGGACCTCCTGTCGCCCCGCGGCACGTCGATCTACTCGCGGCAGCAGGGATGCCCCTGCTTACGAGTGGGGCGGTGCTGACCGTCCGAGCATCCGATACAGAACGTCCTTGGGTTTTCATATCGGTGTTCGTGATAGCGATGGTCCTGGCAATAACTGTCCCGATGGTTGTGCATAACGTGCGGGTCAAGCGGACAGAATCAGCCTGAGCAAGTCAGGACACTCGGCATTTCGCAGCGTGATATTCAGCTGTTTACGCCCACTTCGGAACAGCGATCGACAGCTGCACCGCGTCAAGCGCTGAACGAGCGATGCAGCGAGATGTCGAAGTCGCCGGAATCGGCCTCTTTGGCGACCTGGTTCTGATCAGCGACCCCGATAATGTACTCGTTCATGACTGTCGCGCCGAAAACATTCGATGATGTGCCCATCCAGGGCCTGGGCCTGATGCGATTGACCGACAACGGGTGGGGTGATGCTGACCGCGACCCCGCCGCACTGGTTCGCGCCGCGATCGACTCCGGGGTGCCCATGCTCGACACAGCCGAGATGTATGGAAACGAAGAGCTGGTTGGTCGGGCAATTGGCGCCAACCGTGAACACATCACGTTGTGCAGCAAATTCGGTGTCTACCGCGGGCCGTCGGGTCATCCTGATGACTGGAATGTTCGGGCGGACTCCGCAACGGTGCGCGCGGCCATCGAGGGCTCACTCAGGCGCCTCGACGTCGATCACCTCGATCTTTACTACCTGCATCACCGCAGCGAGGACACACCAATCGAGGAGACCGTCAACGCTATGGCCGAGCTCCGCCAGGCAGGGAAGATCCGGGCTCTGGGGCTGTCCAATGTCACGCTCGATGACATCCGACGAGCTCATGCCGTACACCCCATCACTGCCGTGCAAGAGCAATGGTCCCTTATACGGCGAGATGTTGAACTGTTTCTCCCAACGCTCGCCGACCTCGGGATCACACTGGTCGCACATTCGCCGATGGGGCACGGCAACCTCAACCACTCCACCGGCAATCTTGTCGCTCGGTCCCTCGCCAGCATCGCTTCTCGTGTCGGAGCGACGGCTGGCCAGGTCGCTCTTGCGTGGGTCCATCAGCGCGGGCGCGGGGTCGCGGCCACCGTCATTCCCCTGCCCGGCACCACGAGCATCGCTCATCTACAAGCCAACATTGCTGCTTCGCGAATTGATCTCAGTGAGACTGACTTGGCGGACCTTGATGATGTCACGCAGCAAACAAGGGAGCAGTAAGGCAGTTTGTTGAGAAAGTTTGAGGTGCGGGAGGTCAGCGGAACATACCGCGCTCCGATCGCGAATGACCGCACGCGAGAAACCCGGCGACGCCAAGGCGCATCCCAGCCATACTGACCGACGTGACAGAAGTCGAGGTTGTCGTCGCCCATAGCGAGCGCGCGACTCTGCGCGTCGGCGAGGTGTTCCTCAAAATCGACGCCGATCAGTCGAATACCGACGTCGAGGTCGAAGCAATGCTCCGAGCCCCAATCCCGACAGCGCAGATTCTGTGGCGCAAGCCGCCCGTGCTCGCGCTCGCCGCTCTGCCGGGAAACGCGCTCGGTCGCCTAGGCAGACCGTCGACCACGCCTTCAGCGGCGTGGGCCGCAGCGGGTGCCGCCGTTCGAATGCTGCACGACGCACCGTTGCCGCCCTGGCCCGGCCGTAGTCTCGACGACATCGCCTCAGAACTGGACCGCGAATGTGCATGGCTGACCAGGAGCGGGGTGGTTGCCACCGGAGTGATTACATCCAACCGTCGGATTGCCGAGATTGCACTCAGGTCGTGGACACCGGTATTCACACACGGCGATCTCCAAGCCTGCCATGTGTTCGTGACCGATGACGAAGTTGCCGGCGTCATCGACTGGTCCGAAGCCGCGCAGGGCGATCCCTTGTACGACCTCGCAACACTGACCCTCGGCCACCCGGAACATCTCGATGACGTGGTTGAGGGCTACGGCACTGACGTCGACCTCGAGGTCATCCAGGCGTGGTGGTCGTTGCGCAGCTTGAGAGGCGTGCGCTGGCTGGTCGAGCATGGTTTCGATCCAGCCGCGCCGGGCTGCGAAGTAGACGTGCTGAATCGACAGGCGATGCGCGACTGACAATAACCGAACCATCAGGACGTCCTCCCCCAATCTGCCAAACCTTCGACTCGCGCCAAAATTGCTGCGGCCAAAAGTATTTCGTGTCGATGACGGCACGGTTAGGCAGGTCGCGACGCCTTCGCGCCGCCGTCGATTGCCGTCCGCCGGCAAACGCCTGGATATTGTCAGCGAGCGGTGGCCGTCTCAATCGAGTTTCGGACCGCGGCAAGCATGTCCAGCCGCCCAGATGGCAGACCGAAGTCTGAACTCGCTCTTCCTGCAGCAACTTTCGAAACACAGCGAACGCGAACCGCGACTCTCCGACAAAACGAAAAGATCACGGATTCAGGCAAGGGGGCGCAACCCCGTTCATTCGAGTGGAGCCGGCTCAGGCGCTGGCGGCCCTGTCTGCAGTTTCGACGGGAGTCTCGACCTTGCTGAACTGCAGCACACCGTCTTCGATCTCGGCGTCGTGCATCAGCTTGCGGTCGCGGTAGTAATTGTTGACCACTTTCCACGCGCCGCGGGCACCCTGACGCGGCATTTCTCCATCGCCGCGCTGGATGTAGCCCGAGGTCAGGGCTCCACCCATGAGAGATTCTTCGGCGAAGTCCTCGGGTTCGGCGTGAACCTCGAAAGTCGTGTAGCTGCGATCGCGCATGATCTTGAGCACGCGACACAGATAGGACGCGGCCAGGTCAGCCTTGAGCGTCCACGACGCGTTGGTGTAGCCGAGAATCATCAGGAAGTTGGGAATGTCGGAGTAGAGCACGCTCTTGTAGGCCACAGTCTCGTTGAGCTTGACCGGCTCGCCGTCGATGCTCATGGTCGCGCCGCCCAGAATCTGTACGTTCAAGCCGGTCGCCGTGACGATGACGTCGGCCTCGATTTCGCGGCCCGACTCGGTCACGATGCCCTTCTCGGTGAACGTGGCGATACGGTCGGTGACGATGTCGGCCTTGCCGCTCTTGAGCACCTTGAACAGGTCCCCGTTGGGAACCACGCACAGGCGCTGATCCCACGGGTTGTAACTGGGAGTGAAGTGACGCAGGTCCACATTCTTGCCGAGCTGCAGGCGGATCTGGGCGAGGAACAGCTTCTTGGCCAGCTTCGGGTTGGTGCGAGAAAGCTGAAAGCTGGCGCGTTGTAGTGCGATATTGCGGGCTCGACCAATCTTGTAAGCAATCTGGTCGGGAACACGTGCGAGCTTGAGACCCTTGGCAACAGGGTCCTCGGACGGAAGCGCCTGGATCCACGTGGGCGAGCGCTGCAGCATGGTGACGTGACCAGCGGTGGGGGCCATCGACGGGATCAGCGTGATCGCGGTGGCACCGGAACCGATGACCACTACCTTCTTTCCGGTGTAATCGAGATCCTCCGGCCAGTGCTGCGGGTGCACGATCTGACCGCGGAAGTCGTCCTCACCGGGGAAGGCGGGGCGGTAGCCCTTGTCGTAGTTGTAGTAACCACAGGCGCCGACGAGGACGTTCGCGGTCCACGTCTCGGTCTCCCCCGTCGACTCGACCAGGACGGTCACGGTCCACTGCGCGGCGGTACGGTCGAAGTCCATAGACACGACCTTGCGGCCGAAGTTGATGTGGTCGGTGACGCCGTATTCCTTGGCGGTTTCCTCGACGTAGTCACGGATACTGGCCCCGTCTGCGAGCACTTTGGTGCCGATCCAAGGACGGAAACCGAATCCGAAGGTGAGCATGTCGGAGTCCGAACGGATGCCCGGGTACTTGAACAGGTCCCAGGTGCCACCGATGTTCTCGCGGCGCTCGAGGATCGCGTAAGTGCTTCCGGTCTGCTCACGAATGAGGTGGCAAGCCGCGCCGATTCCGGACAAGCCAGCGCCGATGATCAGTACGTCGACATGCTGTGTCATGGAGGAAACTCGTTTCGTAGGTCGTCGCGAAGCTACATCTGGCGTCGGCAGTGGCCGAGAACGATCGGCCGGTTCAGGCCGGGTTCCCTAAGGTCAGCGCCAATGTACAGGGTATGTGCAACTGGCGGTAACAGTCAATATCTCGACCCGACTGGGTACAGAACCTTGAGAGTGCGACGCACCGGCCTCGCGGAAACTCGATCGAGACGCCCGAATGCCTCGAGCCACTGGAGAGTCGTTCACGTCGTCGACGGAACGTCCAATGGCTCGTCTACGCGGGATACTCATCGCCCAAATATTCAGCGCCCTAGCATAATTCGAAGGTCCACGATCAGGTGTCGGACGCACGAGTCTCCATGGGCGGACGGACAACTGCGCTATCGCTGTCACCCTTCGTGCGCATCAGTGAAGAGGTCACTCCGATAACGAGCCCGCTGACGAAACCACGCTGAAACCAACGGTTTTGGATTCGCAACGCGGAAAACGGGCGGACTGGACCTCCACCGGTGATGTAGTCGCTATGACACACTCCAGCACAGTCACGGTGTATACCACTCATAGCGATCGAGGGTTCGCCAATGCAATCGCTGCCGGAATAAGCACCAGGGCCTATTCCGCGCCACAAACCGCAGACATGAGCCTGTTAAGGCACCACACCAGCGATCACGGTCGAGCGCTTGTTCTCCTACCACTCGGGGGCGTCGATTGGCACGTGAAGGAGCTTTCCGCACTCGAGGGATCGGTCCTGGTCGGCGATCTCAGTAGCGGCCGCTCCATGATTCGGGGGCTTGCTGCGGGCGCCCACTCCGTGCTCAACTCTCAACTCCCGTTCGCATCGCTGCTCGATGAGCTGCAGGCCGCACTCAACCCCAATTCCACTCAACCTGCACACGAGAAGTCCTCGCTCGTACAACGCATCCGGTTGCGCACCGAAGAATCCGCACGAATCGGCAGTCTCACCGATCGCGAATTCGAGATCGTGGGTCTTCTCTACGGCGGTTCGAATGTCGACTCGATTGCTCGAACCGCCCACATCGCACCGACCACGGTTCGCGCCCACGTCCGAAGCATCCTGCAGAAACTGGGGGTGCACTCCCAACTGGAGGCATGCGCGATGCTCCGCCGCTCTGGTCACGACGCACGTAGACACCCACTGGAACTTCGGATCGGACGCTTCTAGCAGGAAGTGCCCCAGACACACTCGTTGAGATGGGTGCTACCCCTGATCGAACTCGACCTTCGCAAAGATCGTCAATTTTGACGATTCGACGACGTGTCCGGACGTCGAAAATTGGTTCCTACACGACACCGAAGACACGAGCGAACATCGAAAGGTGCATTCAATCAATGGAATACACACGCACAGTGCCGCGGCATCTCGTCCACAGACATGCTGTTGCCGAGGTTTTCTTGACGGACTACCGGATCGAATCGGACTCGGCGTACCAGGTTGCTGTGCAACTCCCGGTCTCGCACCGGATATTCGACGTATCGAGCGAGCAACACGATCCACTCGGGGTGGCAGAAGCATTTCGACAGGCAGTGGTGCTTCTCTGCCACACCCGATACGAGATTCCACTGCACTACAAGTTCCTCATGGAAACATTCAGCTTCGAGATGTTGGATGCGCTCGACGTGCAACCAGTCGCGGAGCCGTTGAGTTTCTCGATGACAGCGGACAACCTCACTCATCGCGACGGAGCGGTCTCGGGGGTCGAAGTGTCGGGGATCCTCAGAGAGGGCAACCGGCACGTCGCCAGATGCAAAGCTGTTGCGCGAGGAGTCAGCCCTGAGGGATACCGTCGCATTCGGCAAGGACGAGAAGACCACCGCCCGAGCCGGCGCATCCTTCCTTCCGGAACCGCGGTGGTCGGATCGGAGCGAGTCGGACGCCTAACCGATGGAGATGTGCTCATCAGCACTGATCCTGCTCGGCACACGATGTTCTGCACTCCCGATCCGCGCAACCACTCCCTTTTCGACCACCCCGTCGACCACATCCCAGGAATGATTCTTTTCGAGGCCGCCCGACAAGCGGTCCGATTCCACATCGGCAACCCAGCAACCAAGATCGCCTCACTCTCGGCGGTCTTTCCGAGGTTCACTGAATGGGAAACGCCGTGCGAGGTGTCAACGACCCTCCTTGACGCGTCAGGCCATGTGCACCGAGTTCGGTTCACTCAAGATCTGGAAACCACCGCGGAACTTGAACTTACAGTTGCGGACCAATTATGAGAGGGAACGAACACGTTCTGCTCGTCGCGTCATCCACGTCAAACGCTCGGTGGCTCCCACTCTCTCGGTGCAAGCGCCGCCAGTTGCATGACGTGCGCCAACTTGTCCTCGCGGACGATCGTTGGCAGCACCAAGTTCCACATCTGACTCAACCGCTCGTACAGATCGGTTCTGCCCGTAAGCATTTCCGAGAGAATCTGCACTCCGGTGAACGACCCCACCACAAATCGAGCCAACGCGTCGATATCGGTGCCCGGGACGATATCGCCGGCTTCGGCGGCTTGGGTTGCCACCTGCTTGATAGCCTCGATCCAATCGAGGTACGGCTGTTCGATGGGACCTTGAATACTGCCGATCTCCATCGTCAACCGCATGCCACCTCGCGCGATGGGCTCGGTCACAAGCTGCCGAGCCATCTCCTGCGAAACGAGCACCAGGGTTTCTACCGCGATGTCGGAATGCGCAGCAACCCTCCGGGTACCTTCCATCGCCATTCCGTGCTGCGCTGCGATGACCGCGTGCGCAAGCTCCTCCTTCGACGCGAAATGAAAATACATCGCACCCTTGGACACGCCCCCGTGTTGCAAGATCGTGCCCAGACTGGCGGAGTACCCGAACTTCTCGAAGCTCTTCGCAGCACCCAAAATGACGGCCTGGCGCGTGAGGACCGCACGCTCCTGCATGATCTACCCAGCTCTCGTTGCCGACGGAATGAATCTCAACGATACGTCGAAAGACCCGGCAGCAACGCCCTCGACACGGACACACCATGACGACTCTGGTACTCGGAGCCACTGGTTTCATCGGCTCAGCAGTGATGAACCAGCTGGTTTCCCGGGACGGAAACGCTGCAATCGGTTTCGTGCGCACGGACAGCGCAGCCAAACAACTCAGCCGCAACGGAATTGCCGCCACTATCGGCGACATCAACGAAAGCGCCTCTCTACGAGTTGCAATGAGCCAGGCGTCCACCGTCATCTGCTGCGTGTCGTACGTGGGCGACGACGAACAACAGTGTGTTCACGTCAACGAACACGGCATACGAAACGTTGCGTCGATCGCCGCCGCCGTCGGCGTCGAACGGCTGCTCTACGTCAGCACCGCCGCGGTGTACGGGCCAGGCCCGTTTCGAGACCTGCCCGTCAACGGCGCACCTCTCAAACCCCTCTCACCTGCCAGCCGCACGCGCGCCCTCGCCGAGGAGTTCGTGCGCGACGCCGGAGGCCTCGTCGTCCGGCCCCATCTCGTGTACGGACCCGGCGACAGATGGTTTCTGCCGACACTGACGCGAATTGTCTCTCGACTCGACTCGATCATCGACGACGGTAACGCAGTCCTGTCAGTTGTCGACGTAGACCTACTCGCCCGATCTATCCACGAGCTGTCGATAGAACAGCAATTTCGCTACGGCTCAACACTTCACGTCAACGAACCCGTCCCGCGGACAGTCATCGACCTTCTCGAGCATCATGCGCGGGAGACCAATTGGACTCTGCCCCAAAGCTCTATCCCCCGCGCCGACGCAGTGAAAGTTGCCGCCCAGTTGGGTCTCGACATGCACAAGATAGACATGATCAGTCTCGATCACTGGTTTCGGTCGAGACTGTACTGACACAAAGGTTGCTCTCGCCAAAATAACTGCCTCCCAAACTTTTCAGTTCTCCTTCGGGATCATCCTTCGCAATGAACAGGACCTATTGCGCTGTCACTACAGACGAACAGTGCGAGCACTGATGGACGAAAACAATGGCTGCACAATGACGGCAGTGGTCGCGCCCACCAACAATGGCCGCGTTCACGCGACTGGCAGCAGCCGGGGGTTCCCTTCCGTCCACCTTCGCCGCCGAATGCAGCGTGTGACGATCTACGTCGTGCGCGACGAACCGGCCAGGAGCTCTGACATCACGGGAGAAAGCTCTCCATCTCGCCGACCTCGGCTACCGTCATCTGAACCAGAAAACGGGAGAACAGATGCTCACTGCGGATATTTTGCTGTCGGGACCGCGCGGGCGCCGGATGCTGCTCGCGTATGCGATCGACGCCGAACGCACCCTGCGGCCCGAGCCAGGCGACGGTATGTTCCGCATCAGCGCTCACCGGGCGGCTTATCACCTCGACGTCAGGCAAGGCACCTCCCGAGTGTTGTTCGGCCCGGGCGCCGAAGAGGCCCGGCGGACAATAGTCACCGCCGAGGATGTGGCGCGTAGCCTCTCGGAAATCTCGCTCCCCGACGTCACCGCCGTCGATCTACGCTCCGCCCTCGCAGAAGCCGTCGATGCGGCACGCTACTGGCAGGAACCCGACGGAGAAGACGTCCTCGTCGCCACCGAGGTTATGCAAGATGAGCTTCGACGCGTCGCGGAGCACATTGCCGGATCCGAACAGGCGCAATGGTGGAGCAGCTCGCTTGCCGCGCCCGACCAATGGTCGATCATGAGCCGAGGCGACTACTCTCCGGACACACGCGAGGTGCCTGCTGCGCAACAACTCCTCAGCGAGTGGCGCACGAGCACCCTGGAATCGGAAGAGAGAGCTGAACGTGACCGCCCGGTGGATCCCGCGGCGAACTGGTCAGGTTATTGGTGGTCGAATCCACCCACGCAGGGTTCGACGAGGGCGCTGTTCGACGGGACTCCGGCGGGCTTGTGGTTCATCGAAGACAGCATGGGATGGGAACGGGCCGTCGTGCGAGCATTGCGGCCACCGAATGGCGCACGCATCTACGAGATCGACAGTGCACGAGCCTGGTCGGAGCTGTGCAGACGGTTCCCACTCGAGGTCACCGCAGAAACGCGGCAGGTTTGGTACCGGACTACCGGCCGATCAGGCAGGTGGGTCATCCCGGACTGGGTGCAGGTCGCGGAAAGTTTTGAGGGAGTGCACCTTACCGTGACGGGATACCTGGCGGCGGCAGGAACCGCGATCGAGGTCGATGCCGACACGGCGAGCGTCATCGCGGGCTGGGCACCCGACGAAACATACTGGTTCACCGATGCTGCCACCTACATCTCCGAGCCGTGTGTTTGGGTGCTGCACGACGGCCCGGAAGTGACCGACCAGCCCGCATGGACGCTGGAATCGCAGCAATGACACACACGTGAGGGTCTGCTAGGCATGAGATTCCGTGAGGAATCGATCGCAGTTGCCCTCCGGGTCGGGTCAACTGCCCCGTACGCGGTCGGCAGGAGTACTTACGTGCACACAGAGCACGCAGAATCAGGTCCCAGCCCAGGCCGATCGAACCCAAGTGCCATACATCACAAAGGTAAACCTACCCACAAACAACCAAATGTCCTACATTTGACGCATGCCGGATCCTCGAATCGCACCCACCGCACGCAACATCCCACTTTCAGTGCAGATCGCGGAACAGCTACGCTCCCAGATCACCTCCGGCAACTGGGAATTGGGAGAGAAGATCCCCGGCGAGCATCAACTCGTCGAAATGACCCGCGCGAGCCGCAATACGGTCCGGGAGGCCATTCGAGGCCTAGTCCATGCCGGTCTCCTCGAAGCGCGCCCGGGAGACGGAACCTACATCTGCGCGAGCTCCGAACTCGAAATTGCACTTCAAAGACGTGCAGCGGCGGAGAACGTGCTCGAAATCTTCGAAGCCCGTGAAGCTTTGGAACTCTACGCTGCCCGACTCGCTGCAGAACGAGCCCTGCCCGAAGACATCGACCGAATGAGTCGGGCTTTGGATCGCCGAGACGCTGAGCCCGATGTCGCCAAATCCGTCGAGCACGACCTCGACTTCCACCTGGAGATGTTCGCAGCGAGCGGGAACCAACTGATCACGGACATCTACCGCAGTCTGGATCGCTCCGACACCATGAGTATCCCACAAGGTAAGTCCGACAAGGAGACTCGACAGCTATTCATCGGACCTTGGGCCGACGACGACCCACACCGGCATCTGCTTGCGGCCATCCGTGACCGCGATCCGGACGGCGCAGCCGCCGCAGTGGTCCGACTGATGGACCACAGCCGATCCAACTTTCTACAAAGCATGCCGAAGTAGCTGACACACAAGAGGTTCAGCGCACAGACAATCTCAGAAGGGCACACTTATGGCTAACGTCATCTCCGACACCGAAAACGTGGCGTCTGCCCCGAGCGCGATACCGATAATGCGCCGAGGACTCGTTATCGCGGGCATTCTTCTCATCGCAGCCAATCTTCGAGCCTCAATCACAGTCGTCGGCCCGCTACTCGGTGAGGTACGCACCGATCTCGATATCTCGTCGACAACAGCATCAGCGCTGATCAGCCTTCCACTGTTGTGCTTCGCAGTGTTCTCCCCCGTCGCCCCGGTCATCGCAGCTCGGTGGGGAATGGAACGGACACTCGCAGCAGCACTCGGCATGCTCGCCTTAGCGATCGTGATCCGCTCTGTTCCGTGGATGCCTGCGCTGTGGATCGGTACCGTATCGCTCGGCATGTCCATCGCAACAATGAACGTTCTACTGCCGGCGCTCCTCAAACGAGACTTCCCGACCGAAGCCGGCCGTTTGACCGGCATCTTCTCGGCGGTCTCTGCAGCCGTCGCCGCAACCGCATCCGGACTTGCCGTGCCGATCGCCGGTCTCACCGATCACGGTTGGCGGATCGCATTCGGAATCTGGGCTGCTATGGCTCTCATAGGATTTGGGGTGTTCCTTCCCCAACTTCGCCGACGCACGCTTCCGAAACACGATCACGCTGCGGCTTTGGATCCCCATCCAGGCGGCCATCGCTCCCCCTGGCGCTCAGCACTCGGGTGGCAGATCACAATATTCATGGGCGTCCAATCTCTCTTCTTCTACACCGTTCTGACATGGTGGCCCACCATTGAAGAATCACACGGCACTACCGCGGCTACCGCCGGACTGCATCAAGGCATCATGCAAATATTCTCGATCGTCGGCAGCCTCCTCACAGCAGTGCTCCTGCACAAACTGCCCAAGGATCAGAGAGGAGCCGTCCTCGGGCTGGTGTCGGTCACCGCAGTGGCAGTTCTCGGCCAACTCCTCCTCCCCTCCTGGGCCCTGCTGTGGAATGCATTCCTCGGCATCGGCATCGGCGGATCGATTGTCATTGCCTTGTCCTTCTTCGCAATACGCACTGTCAATCACGGTCAAGCAGCGGCACTCTCGGGTATGGCACAGTCCGTCGGATACCTTCTGGCCGCCACCGGTCCCCTCGTTTTCGGTGCACTGCACGACGCCGTCGATTCCTGGACGACTCCTCTGATCGCGTTGCTGGTGCTGCTGGCCGTGCAACTCGTCTTCGGCTCCCTCGCCGGCCGCAACAAGACACTGGGATAAGCGAACCACGGTCGCCTCGAATCCACCCACCAACCTCGCCAGACCCGTGCCGCGACCCGAACTGTCGTCGACGTGCTGAGGTCCGAGGATGTCGACGAGACAGCGGGGCGCTCAACGGCCTACCGAATTGCACCCGGCCCATCCCCGACTGGTGGATCGGAGCCGGAAGTCGACAATGAGGGCATGAACGAGACACAACCCCACAACCTCGAACGAGAGCGCTGGCGCACGCTGCCAACTCCACCGTCGACCGAGTTGATCGAGATGGTCGGGGACGGACCTTCGAGCGCAGACTTCGACCCTGCTACACCAGTGGCACAGCAGGGGTGAGACAGTCACGACATTCCGGTATCCCGCAGGGTGATGTTCAGCCGCCCGGACGGCAGACCGATGTCGGGACTTGCACTTCCCGCAATAACTTTCGACACTCCGTGATACGCGAACCGAGACTCCCCACCGAAGACGAAGAGATCACCCGAATGGAGTTCGACGTCGGTGTACGGCTTGTTCCGATTCTCGGAATTCCCGAACCGAAAGACACAACTCTGCCCGACGCTCAGTGAGACGACAGGAGCGTCGCAGCGCTCGTCCTTGTCCTGATGCATGCCCATCCGAGCGCCCTCGTCGTAGAAATTGATCAGCGCGGTGTCCGGCGTGTACCGCTCCCCCGCAGTCGGATCATCATAGGCAGCGGCAACTGCGCTACGGGCGAGGCCAACGAGCCAGTCGGGCACAGCGGCAACCGGTTCACCGTTCACGTCGTCGGCGGTGCGCGTGTATTTGTACGGCTGCCAGTGCCAACCGAGACAGACTGTTTGCACCGACATCTTGCGCCCACCAGGGACGACGGCCGAGCGCATCGGCACGGGCGCGGTCGCCCACCGTCGGCACTCGGCCACCAAGGTGCGCTGTTGTTCGATGCTGAGCCAATCCGGAACGAGAATCGCCCCTGGCGCCACTTCCATTCGTGGCCGAGGAATCAGAGCGTTCATGAATTCCACGCTAATCGGTTTCGAAGCATTGACACCCTCCGCATGGGCTCGTATCGTAATCAACAGGTTGGTTGATAAAGGAGATGGTTGACAAGTGATCGTGGATCCAGGGGCAGACGAGCGTCTCGACAAAGCGTTCATGGCGCTTGCCGACCCGGTACGACGGCGGATCATCGCCCGCCTGAGCACCGGCCCCCAAACGGTCAACGATTTGGCCGAGCCATTCGAGATCACGAAACAGGCCGTCTCCAAACATATTCAGGTACTCGAAGCCGCAGGTTTGGTCACTCGCAGCCGCGAAGCCCAGAGGCGGCCGGTACATCTCAACGCCGCAACTCTCGAGGCTTTGACCGCCTGGATCGACCGCTATCGACTGATCCACGAACAACAGTTCCGCAAGCTCGATCACCTACTCAGCACCACACAGAAGGAGACTTAGCCATGGCTACCACCAATCCCGTCACCATCACGGCTCCTGAGGGCGTGCCGTACATCGACATCACCCGCGAATTCGACGCACCCGTCAGCGCCGTCTTCGCAGCTCATTCGAATCCCGAACTGGTCAAGCAGTGGCTCGGCCCCAACGGTTACGAGATGGAGATCGACGAATACGAGTTCGTGAGCGGCGGTCGATACAAGTACGTCCATCGCAACCCCGAGGGCGAAGAGTTCCGGTTCAACGGTGTATTTCACGTTGTTCGCGAGAACGACTTTGCCATCCAAACCTTCGAATACGAGGGATTTCCCGACGTCGTCAGCATCGAATCGATCACGTTCGAGGATCTGGGCAACGGACGCACCCGTCTCTCCGGCCATTCCGTATATCCGAGCCTCGAAGCGCGAGACGGAATGATCGAGAGCAATATGGAGCTCGGCGTCACCGAAGGTTACGAACGCCTGGACAAGATCGTCGCGCAACTCTGACCACCTGTTTGCCCGAACCTCTTCAGCGAAAGGCAGTTTCATGGACTGGACCCTCGAAGTAGTCATCGTTCCCGTCAGTGACCTCGGCCGCTCCATCGAGTTCTACCGTGACAAGGTCGGTTTCGATCTCGACCACCACACCGTCAACGAACACATGACGGTCGCCCAGCTCACTCCGCGTGGTTCGGGCTGCTCGATCGTCATCGGCAACCTGCCGTCGCAGACCGAGATGGCCCCTGGTTCGTTGAAGGGATTGCAGTTGGTCGTGGCCGACGCTGCAACGGCTCGCCAAGAGCTAATCGACCGCGGCGTCGATGCCAGTGAGGTCACCGTCTTCGACGAGCGTGACGGGGGCACCTTCTTCGGATTCACCGACCCGGACGGCAATACCTGGGCTGTCCAGCAGCTGAAGGTCCGCGGCGACAAGCCGCTCATTCCGAAGGAGTACCGCGACCGCTTCGGCGCGTAGCAACTGCCTTCCAGGCTGCGTAACCTTCGGGCATGCAGACGGCACAGGGGCGATAGCCGGCCGCAATCGCGGTCGGCTCGTCCGCGAAGAACACCCGACTGACGACATACCCACCACGCGCGATTGCCTGCGCAGCCCCTCGACAGTCGAGTCGACCGTAGATCTTCGTTTTCCGGTGCCCGCCAAGCGCACCGGGCGTCGAGCTCTCGTAGGGTTTGTTGCGAGCGTCGCGGAGAATGTACGTCTTACTCGGCATCATGAAGCACCAATCCCAATGTTCGACGTGTGCCGGAGTGCACCACACTGACACCATGTCGCACAGGGGCTCTCGACCACCCCCGCAAACTCTGCACCGGTCGATCCCGCGTGGTGAAGATCAACGCGTGACCTTGCTCGAGAACTGTCACCGTCCCTTTCGACTGGGCGCGCGGCCGCTGTTCCACGAGCAAGAACTCGCCGCCGGCGTGGTCGATGCGAGGTCTGTCGAGCCCGATCACGACTTACAAGGGAAACACCAACTCTCCGTACAAGTCCCGATGCAATGCATTCCAGTCACCAGGTCCGTAGGACAGAAGGATCGGGGTAGGGCGATTCTGACCGGCGTCGTGACACTGATCGATCCATTCTTCGAATGAATCCGGCCACGGTGCACCCTCGCCCAGCTTGAACGCCCACTCCCGCGCCACGGGCAGCAGGTGTCGGTAGAAGGCGGATCGCATAGCCGTGATCGGCTCCGGTACGGGATCGCCGAAGTACCGGTACTCCCCCTGGCCGAAGCGGTATCGAGCCATGTCGATGGTGCTCCGGAACCGGTCGACGTCCGAGTACCAGGAAGCAATTTCGCGGCACTCCGACTCGTCGAGTATCGGCGCCGTCTGGGCACACCCACTGGAGTTGATTCCCTCGATCAGCGCAGGCCAATCGAGGGAATCAACTCGAGCAGACAGATCGGTGAAGAGGTCCATACGTCGTAGACGACGCGGCGGTCAGGAATGTGAGAATGCCAGCAGCTGGTCAGCCAGATTGTTGTACGTACGGGCGATCCCGGCATAACTGAGCACGGGTTCCGGATTCCAGGTCCCGATCTTTCCCGCCTTCACCGCGGGCAAGTTGGACCACGCAGGATTGGTTCCGAGCGTATCCAGTTGCAAACTGGACGGGCGATCGTCGAGGAAGATCATGTCGGCCGGATAGTGGTCCGCCATCTCCCAAGCCAGTTTCTCGACGTAGACCGACGATCCCTCGGCCGGATCGACGACGGCAAGTCCCAATCCCGCCAGGTCTGCGAGGATCGGGAATCCCGAAAGACTGACACGAATCGTGTCCGGATCTGCGGACGCGAACAAAACCTGTGAATTATTCAGCGAAGAAGCAACTTCGGAGATCCGCGCACGCGCAGCGTCGTAGTCTTTTCGCTGAGCCTCCATATCCTGGTCCGCTCCGAGTTCCACGGCCAGTTCCACGATCTCTTGCACGGTTCGGTCGATGGTTCCTGCTGCCGTTTCCACGAACAGTACTGTCGACAAGCCTTTCACCGCATCCAAGTTCGCCTCGTCTAGTAGTGCCGAACCACGCAACTGAGGGACGATGACGACGTCCGGCTCCAGCGCAGCGATCTTCTCGAGTTCCACTTGTCCCCAGAGCTGCCCGACCATGTCGGTCTTCGAGAAATCCAAGTTGCCGGAGATGCTGGTGTCCGTTGATCCCGGTGATCGTGTCAGCGCCCCGAAAACACCGACAGGCACCAGTCCGTAATCCCAGAGAGCACCCGCGATACCGGTGTAGGTGACAAATGTCCTTGGCGGTGAATCCAATTCGATCAGGTTGCCGCGATCATCGGTGAAGGACCAGCCTGCATCGCCTTCACCCCCGGCGTCTGCGCCCGAACGCGAGCAACCGGCCGCTGCCAGCGCAGCAGCCAATCCTGCTGCAGCGCCGAGGAACCTGCGGCGATTCCAGTCCATCTCGAGACGCCGGTGCGGTCGTGGAGTGAACAGCGTGGTCATGTGTGTGCCCTTTCGGCGATTGGTTGAACTGTTGCAGGAGTTGACGAACGAGAAAAGAGAAGGATCGATACCAAACCCGTGAGCATTCCGACGCCGGCGCAGAAGACCAACGGCCACAGCAAGGCGAACTCGTCCGGACCGGCGAAGAGAGAGCCGCACAACGCAATTCCGACGGCAAGCCCGAATTGACGCGACGAGTTGGCTGTCGCCGAAGCCGTCCCGGCGCGCTCTGCCGGGGCGTCCGACATCGCGGCACCCGGCAGCACCGGCGACACCATCGCGGAACCGACACCGGTCAGAATCAGCCCGGCGATCAGCGCGGGCCAGACCGGCTCGGCGAGAACGTACAGCATGGCCACGCAACCGATTCCGCAGAGAACCGTCCCGAATCCGAGCGACAGTCGAAGGTCGACTCGCTGAAGCCGTGATCCACACAGCGCCGACACGAAGACAAAAGCGAGCGGTTGAATCGAGAGCACGAGTGCGGCCGCCGATGCCGACAGTTCCAGCCCGTTCTGCAGCCACAATGAAAGGACTACGAGCGGGCCGTAGGCCGCGAGGTAGTACCCGAACGCAGCGACGAGGACGCCGTCGAATTTCAGGGATCGGAACAATGCCGGATCGAGCATCGGACTGCTGCCTCGACGCTGCCAGGACACAAACGCCGTCAGCGCACCGATTGCGATCAGGAAGGCAAGAACTGTCGACGACGAAGCCCACCCGATGTCGCCGCCCCACGTCACGCCGAGAACCGCGGCAACGGCAGCGAGGGTGAACAAAACGATTCCGGCCCAGTCGATGTTGTCGTCGCCGCGCTCACTGTCGGCGAAACAGAACACAGCCATTGCGAGCGCTACTGCGGCCACGGGTATTCCGAAATAGAAGACCGCACGCCAGTCGAAGAACTGCGTCAGCAGCCCTCCTGCAACGTTCCCGATTCCCGCCGCCAATCCAGCGACGGCGCCCCACGCAGCAAAGGCGACGTGACGATCGCGGCCCGAATATGCGTCGCCGAGCAGAGGCAGGAGCGTCGCGAACATCGCCGCACCGGCAATTCCTTGCGCGCCGCGAGCAACGACCAGAACCGTGACGTCCGGGGCAATCGCGCACACGGCCGTTGCAACCAGGAACACGACCAGTCCGCAGATGTAGAGGCGTTTACGTCCCCACGCATCGCCGAGCGCGCCCATGCCCACCAGAAGCGCGGCAAGAGCCAGCGTGTAGGCGTCGACGACCCAGGACATCGCGCCCGTACTGCCGTCCAAACCGACTGCGATGGCCGGCACCGCGATTGTCGTGATGGTGGCGTACGTCAGTAACAGGAAAGTTCCGATGCATGCGGCGATGAGCGGCAGCCATCGTCGTGCCGACATGGTCAACCTCCGGATAGGGCGGTAAGTGCGCCCTAACTATGGAGGTTCAAGTCAACTTGAAGTCAAGCGCCGCTTCGACGCGTATGTCGAGCTGCTCGAGCAACCACGGGCACTGCATCGGACGCTCTTGCCGACACGTCAGGTGATGCTCGAGGATCAGTTTCGCTCGCGTAGCAGCGGCGATCTGCGCCTCGAGTGTCGACACTTGATCTGCGAGAACCGTCGAGAACTGGTCGGACGTGGTGTCGGTTTCGATGAAGGACCGCACCTGTTCCAAGGACATTCCCGTCTCGGTGTACATCCGGATCAATGCCAGCCGGCGCAGCTCACGCTGCCCGTACCAGCGTTTGCCGCCAGTTCGCGACCGCGCGGACAGCAGTCCTTCGTCCTCGTAATAGCGCAAGGTCGAAGCCGCAATTCCGAACGATTTTGCAACCTCGCCGATCGGGATCAAGTGCTCACGCATTCACCGATCGTAGGCTGAACGCGTAGGCGGTTCCGGCAGTTATGTGTGACTTGGCATACTGACTAACGGAAGGGGTCGCGTAAGTGATCTCACGGCAAAATGCTGGATGCGCTCGTTGAACGAGGGAGAGCTGTGCTGGATCCAACGCGACCTGTCGGGCCGTACTCGTCAGGAGTGCCCGCCACTGCCCTCGAAGTCCACATGCCGGACCTCGAACGCTTCGGCCTCGCCCAGTTGTGGCGTTCCGCGATCATCGCCGTCGTGTTGTCGACATCGATCATGCTGGCACTGATCGTGTGGCCTTTCCGCAAGCGTGGACGCACGTGGGCTGACGCTGCCTCTGACGGGATGGTCGACGGCTTCATCGCTCTGGGTCCCACCTTCGTCAAGCTCGGTCAACTGGTCGCGTCGTCGTCCGGCCTGTTCCCGGCCCCCGTCGCCAATGCATGCCTACGTTGCCTCGACGACGTTCCGTCATTTCCTGCCGAGCAGGCCAGAAGCGTCGTGCACGAGGACCTCGGATACTCCGTAGACGACCTGTTCGCGAAATTCGACGACGTACCTCTCGCGGCCGCGTCGGTAGCGCAGGTACACGCGTGCGTTCTGCACGATGGCCGCGAGGCCGTCATCAAGATCCAGCGTCCGGACATCTATGCGCGGATGCTGATCGACCTGCGGGCGGCGTACTGGGGTGCGAACATCCTCGAGAAGTTTGTCGAGTTCCTTCGAATTGCCAATGCCACCGCCATCATTCGCGATCTGCACAATGCAACGATGACGGAATTGAACAGCGCGGTCGAGGCCGACCGGCAAACCACATTCCGGAACAACATCAGCGCATTCGGTGACAACAAAGGAGTCACGACACCGGAGGTGTACTGGGACTACTGTGGTCCCCGCGTCATCTGTATGGAACGCATGCGCGGCGTTCCACTGGATCGGTTCGTCGCCGGTCCGGACGGCATCGACGAAGCCCGCATGCTGATCCGGCGCGGAGTGAAGGTCTGGCTCGAATCAGTCATCGTTCACGGTCCGTTCCACGGAGATGTCCACGCGGGAAATTTGTGGGTCCTCGACGACGGCCGGATAGCGATGCTCGACTTCGGCATCGTCGGCGTCCTTCCCGAGACATGGAGATGCATCCTTTCCGACATGTTCCGAGCCACCCTCATCGACGGTGATTTCGCCCGTGTCGCCCGCGGAATTCGATCCTTGGGATATGCAACCGACTACGAAGTCGACGACGATCAGCTCGGCATGCAGGTCGCAACGGCCCTGACCCCGATTCTCGGCCGTGACCTCGGTGAACTCAAGCTCAGTGAATTGATCATGGCACTGATTCAGTTGGGCAAGCAGTGGGGTGTTGCGAGTCCCGAGGAATTGGTTCTTTTCGGTAAACAACTCGGATACTTCGAGCGATATGCGACGGCGTTGGCACCTGGTTGGGTGATCGGACAAGACCTTTATCTGTTCAAGAACGTTTTTCCAGAGGCAGTCGCCGAAAAGGTGCAGGAACTCGGCATCACCATGCCTGACGAATAAATTTGTCCCCTATTTCCTTATTCTGCATTTCGTCTGTCGGGGTTAGCCTGTAATGACCCACCGGCCGAGGAGCAAATGTGCAGCCACTTTCTGTAGCCCTCCCGCAAGCGTCGACAGGTCCGAGGAATAACGGGCCGAGTGTCGGCACCACCCTCGGCGCCCTCATGCATTCCACGGACAAGTCCGTGATCGAACTTCTGGAAAGCCCGGATGGACTCGATGTCGAAATCCGTTCGATCGCCCTCGTCGAGTCCTCCGATATTGACGGCACCGACAGCCGTGGTGCGATCTCCGACATCTACCTCCCCGTAGGGGTGCCCGAATCGACGTTGACGCAGTGGCTGCGAAAGTTCGAAGGCAGGCCGGCGAGGCGTCGCCCGAAGCTTCTGCTCGTCAAGAATGCGCGCGAGGCGACGACGGTTCTCACCGCCGCACGTAACATCGGGATCGCAGTGGCCGCGGTACATCCGCAGGCTAGTTCCGGGCACGTCTATTCGCTCGTACTACGGCTTCTGACACAGAGCATGTACCGTTCGCGGGCCGTCGCAGGAGTTGTGGCCGGTGGTGATTCGGATCTGTTCGCGCTCTCGGAAACGATCGCCGAATTGACTGGCGGACTCGTGACGATCGACGACACGGCACTCCACGTCATCGCATATTCCTCTGCTCACGAAGGCGAAGACGAACTCCGTCAGCTCTCCATACTCGGCCGGGAGTGGCCGATCGAATACACCGAATGGATAGAGAGCAGAGGCGTGTTCGAGCATCTCAGGCGATCGGACGAGGTCATCAGTCTGCCCTCCGAGCCGAGCATCGGAGCCGCGCAGAGGCTGGCTGTGAGCATCACCCGCCCGGACCTGTCAGCGCCGACGGGTTCTGTTGCACACCAACACAATCTCGGCAGCATCTGGGTGCAGCGCGCCTCTGAACCTCTTTCCCACGACGCCCAAGCGGTATTGCGGGGTGCAGCGGCGGTCGCCGCACGCATTCTCATGCGTACCTTGGACGCCTCCAGCCGCGAGAATGCCCAAGTGCAAAGGCTGTTCGGTGTTCGCTCCGGTGGGGTCGACATGCACTCGCTGGCCGGTTCTTTCGGCATCAACACCGACGGACCGTCTGCGGTCGTCGGATTTGCGACATCACTCTCGCCCGGATCGAATCTCGATCGAATCACCAACGCCTTGCGCCTGCGCGCCAGCGCATTCCGCAGCGACGCGGTCACGACGATCATCGACAACCGGATCTACGTATTGTTCCCTCAGGCCGACCACGAGGTCGCTGTCAGCGACTGGGCTTACGACACCGTGCGAGTAGTCGAGGACCGTGCGGGCATCAGCGTGCGCGCCGCCGTCGCGGTCCCGATCGCGCGGTTGCAAGGCGTACCCGAGGCGCGTCGAGAGGTGGACCGCGTGCTCGATACCACCGATGATCACGAAACCTCGAAGGTCACCACACTCGCGGCGTCACGCACCGCGGTATTGCTGGGCGAGATACTCGACCTCGTTGCTGATCACGAGCGATTGCGAGACCCTCGTATCGACAGACTCGTCTCCTACGACGACAAGAACACCTCTGACATGCAGTTCACGCTCACGGCCTACCTGACAGCTTTCGGGGATGTGAAGAAGGCCGCCTCGTCTCTGAAAGTACATCCGAACACGCTGCGCTACCGCATTCGGCGCGCTGAACAGATCATGGGCATTTCGTTGGACGAGCCGGACACGCGACTGCTCACCGAACTGCAACTCGCCATCTTGGGACGAACCCCGGACGAATCCGAAAAATACGAAACGTCCGATCAGTGAGATGGGCCTCGAGCCCGTCCTGAACTCTCGAGTAGACAACTGAGGTAGCCGAAGAACAACTCTCACCTCAGGAGACAACTTGCGCACTCGTGGAGCCGTCATTCGCCAAGCACCAGGCACATACGAGGTGGTCGATCTCGAACTCGATTCACCCCGCAGCGGCGAACTCACTGTCAAGATGGTCGCCTCCGGCCTGTGCCACTCGGACGATCACATCGCCAGCGGCGACCACGGAGTCGGCCGCTATCCCATCTGCGGCGGACACGAAGGCGCCGGAATCGTCGTCGAGGTCGGGCCGAACACCGAAGGATGGTCCGAGGGCGATCATGTCGTGTTCTCGTTCCTCGCCGCCTGCGGCCGCTGCCGTTGGTGCGCAAGCGGAATCCAGAACCTCTGCGACAACGGTGCTGCCATCATGACCGGCAGCAGGCCCGGCGAAACCTCCAGTTACAGAATGTCTCTCGACGGTCAGCCAGTCGCACAAACCTGCGGCCTGTCCACCTTCAGTGAATACACCACGGTCAGCACTCTCTCGGCCGTGAAAGTCGACAAGCACCTGCCGCTCGACGCTTTGTGTCTGCTCGGCTGCGGCGTCGGAACCGGTTGGGGCGCCGCGGTCAACTCCGCTCAGGTGTACCCCGGGCAGACCGTCATCGTCATGGGAGTCGGCGGAATCGGAATCAACGCGGTACAGGGCGCCTCGCATGCCGGCGCCGCCCACGTGATCGCGGTGGACCCGGTTGCGTTCAAGCGCGACAGTGCATTGAAATTGGGGGCGACCCATGCCGTGGCCACCATGGAGGAAGCCACGGACATCGCGCGCTCGTTCACCAACGGCCAGGGCGCGGATTCCGCCATCGTCACCGTCGGCGTCACCACCGGAGAACATGTCGCGCAGGCGTTCTCGTCAATCCGCAAGGCAGGAACTTGCGTCGTCACCGGTCTCGGGAAGATGACGGACATCGGCATTCCCGTGAGCCTGATGGAACTCACCTTGTACCAGAAGAGAATTCAAGGATCCTTGTTCGGCGCATCCAATCCCACTGCCGACATTCCCTGGATGATCGATCTCTATACCAGCGGCAAGCTCGAACTCGACGGACTCATCACCAACCGGTACAGCCTCGACCAGATCAACGACGGTTTCGCCGACATGCATGCCGGTCGCAACCTCCGCGGAATCATCACCTTCTGAGCGAGATCTCTCCGGACTTGACGCATACGCCAGTCCGGAGAGATCCTCACATCTGCGTCACCAGGCGTTCATGGTGTCGAGAATTTGTCCTCTGGCCATCCACAATTCAGCAGACCAATACGGCCAGGAGTGAATCCCGGCGGGCGGAAAGCTGTACGTCGCTGGGATTCCCATGGATTTCAGACGAATTTCGAATGCACGCGCGTGCACCCAGGAGAGCGCCTCCAGCCCCATACCCGTCGCCGTGTGGAAGTAATCGATCGGCGCAGACGGATGATCGTACGGTCCCGGGATGCCGTTGGACGACGAAATGTACATCGACAGTCCGCGAAGCGATTCCGCGTTGACGAACGGGTCGTTGCGAAGCCACCCGGATGACCACGGCGGGCCCCACATCGAATCGACGTTGTACCGGCCGGCGTCGAACATGGCTACGCGGATCGCCTCACGCATACCCGGGCCCGAGATATTGATGTAGCCGGACAGCGAGCCCGCGAACTTGAACTGATCCCGATGATGCCCCGCCAGGTTCAACGCGGCACTGCCGCCCATCGACAACCCGATGATCGCATTGTTGGTTGGTGAAACACCATACCCTGCAAGGAAGTCCGGAAGCTCGCGTGTGAGAAATGTTTCCCACCTGTACGTTATGGGCTGAGCATTGAAATTGGACGGCGCGTACCAGTCCGTGTAGAAACTCGACTCACCGCCGACCGGCATCACCAACGTGATGTTGTCGTTGCGGTACTGATCGAGTGCGTTGGTTTCGAAACTCCAAGCATTCCTGTCGTTTTGCGCGCGAAGACCGTCAAGTAGGTACAACGCGGCGTTGCCGCCCCGCGCGGCCCACTGCACCTGAACCTTGATGTTTCCCATCGAAGACGGGACCCACAACTCGTCGTAACCACCCCATGGCGCCGTGTGCGCCGGAGTAGCGCTCGCGGCGGTCGGACCGAACATGCCGCCGAGGAGGAAGATCGACAGCAACGCCGCTACGAGCACCCGCGCCCGCCGTGTATTGCGTTCGGGCAACCTGAATCTGATTCTCTGCAAGGTTGTGTCTTTCCCCGAAACTGCGCATCAAGAAACTCGCTTCGGTAAGTGCATCGTCGGTTCCACTGTCGACGTGTTTGTCCCTTTCCGGGGGCTCCGGTGTTACAAAGTCGAGGTCATCGCAACAATCGGACAACTGTCGTGCCGAGCGAATCCAGGTGGCGAAAAGCACAATTCACGAAGCACGCTGAATGCGCTCACTCAGCCGAGTGACGAAGCGATCGCATCACGACCTGCGGCAGCACACGTTTGGTCCTGCATTCCGTCCGGTGCACCACCGACACCGATGCCGGCGATCGACGCGGATCCAGCCTTCACAGTGACTCCACCTGCAAGGAAGAGAGTGCCGGGGAGGTCGGCGATGGTTGATCCCTCGCCTTTGGTACGCTGCGAGAGGTCACTGGTGTCGGCTCCGAAAGCTGCAGAGGTGTAAGCCTTCTCACGTGAGGCCTCCACCGTGTGCTGGGCTGCGTTGTCGCCGCGCACCATAGCGATGACGTTTCCGGCACGGTCGACGACGGAGACGGTGACAAATCCGAGCCCGTCCGCCCGGCATTTCGCCAGGGCCGCACCAGCAGCCTTCACTGCTGCGTCGGCGCTGAGTCGATTCTGAGTGACAATCGCCGAATCGCCGGTCGCAGCAGGCTGCTGCGTGGCAGAAATCGACGTCGTGCTCGATGCGTTCGCCACCGGTGTGTCGGTGGTCGAGCACGCGGCGCTGGCAAGGATTGCGACAACCGGAACGGCGACAGCGAGCGTACGGGGAAGTCGTGTGTAAATGCGGTGGTTCATGTCGGGCACACTTTCAGTCGAATGGTTCGAAACCGTCCACTACAGCGTCGCGTCCGAGTGCGGGTGCGCACATCGGGCGCTCGGGTGACGAACCGTGCCCCGTCTGGTTGTGCAGATATCATCCGAACGGTTGATACGACGGCCTGGCGCCCTCCGTAATATTCGAGGGATGAGTAACGGAGCCATGAACGCCGACGCCGAACTCGGCCTGCGCGGCCCGTTGGCGTATGCGATCCACGCGTCGTTCTTCGTACTGCTGTCCACGTCAGGAGTCCGGTACGTCACAGTCCACGGGACCAGCGGTCGGTTCGGGGTGGTACTCGTCCTGGCCGTGGTCCTCGCCTTGCTCTACGCCGTCATGGCTACGGTGTCCTCGCGAGATGTGGTTCGCCAACGACTGTGGATGTGGCCGGTACTGAGCACCTGGGCAGCGCTGGTCTGGCTTGCGCCGAGTTTCGCGTGGTGTGCGTTCCCCGTTCTCTTCCTCTGTATTCGTCTGTACCCGAGCAAGATCGCCTACCCCCTCGTCGGGATCCTGGGCGTCCTCGCCGGAATCGCGTTCTACCGAGTCACCGGTCGTGCCGAATTGGTGACACTGCTCGGACCTCTGTGCACCGCGGCACTGGTCGCGGCAGCGTACGGGCAGATGGAACGAGATGCCCGAGAACGCCTTCGGCTTCTACGTCAGGTAGCAGAAGCGCAATCTGCATTGGCAGATACCGAACGTGCTGCCGGCGTTGCCGCTGAGCGAGAGCGCCTCGCGCGCGAAATCCACGACACCGTTACTCAGGGACTTGCGAGCGCTCTTCTACGACTCGAGGCAGCCGAACAAACTTGGAATACAACGGGTTCGCCGTCTCGAGCCGATGTCGATGCCGCAGCAGAGAACATCCGAACGAGCTTGATGCAGAGTCGCGACCTCGTCCACGATCTGGCACCGGCCAAGGGCGGTACGGGCGACTTCGACGCCTTGGTCGTGGCCGCCGCCCGCCAGTTCGTCCCGACCGTTCGGATCCGCACCGTCGGTGAAGCCGTCATCTTGCCCTCGGACGTAGCTCATGCCATCGTGCGAGTGGTCTCGAGCGCGTCCTCCAACATCGCCCGCCACGCTCGCGCCGAAACGGCGGGCGTGACGATCACGTATCTCGACGACTCCGTCTCCGTGGACATCTTCGACGACGGCGTCGGCTTCGATCCGGGAAAGCTCGCCGACCATTCTCGGTACGGTGGATACGGCCTACGTGCGATGCGAAGTCGCATCGCACAGCTCGGCGGATCGTTCACCGTGGAAAGTGCACCGGGAGACGGCACCGTCGTCGCGGCCCAGTTCCCTCTCGAACGGAGGATCCGGTGACCACCACCATTCGCGTGTTCCTCGTCGACGATCATCTGGTCGTGCGAGCCGGGCTGAGAGCGCTGCTGAACACTCAGCCGGACGTCGAAGTAGTCGGCGAAGCATCGTCCGGTGAGGGGGCGGCCACGGCGATACCGTCGGCCTCACCGGATCTGGTGATGATGGATCTGGACATGGGCACCGGCATGCACGGTGCAGAAGCGATCAAACGCTTGCGAAGCGACGGTGTCGATGTTCCCGTACTGGTTTTCACGACGTACGACACCGACGCCGACGTCGTGCGGGCCGTCGACGCCGGTGCCATCGGTTACCTACTCAAGGACTCAACGCCCGACGAGATCTTCGGCGCGGTGCGCGGCGCGGTAGCCGGGCGCAGCGTTCTCTCTCCCACTGTGGCCTCTCGTCTTGTCCAGCAGATGCAGCGCCCGCAGGAAGCGCTCACCGCCCGTGAGTCCGAACTGCTCAGCCTGCTCGCCGAGGGGATGACCAACCGCGAGCTGGGTAAGGCACTCTTCATCAGCGAAGCGACGGTGAAAACCCATCTTGGGCACATCTACGCCAAGCTCGGCGTCGAAACCCGCTCTGCCGCAGTGTCCGTCGCATTGCGCCGCGACGGAATACGCTGACCCGCCCGCCCGCGCAGGCTCTACTTGATCGAAGATCCGTGCTTCGTCAACGGCATGACCTCGATGGTCATGTACGGGAACAGCGGGAGGTTCCAGAGAATCTCATGGAGTTCGTCAGCCGACTCGACGTCGAAGATGCTGATGTTGCTGAACTGTCCCACAATTCGCCACAGATGCACCCACTTTCCCTGTCGCTGAAGGTCTTGCGAGTACGCCTTCTCCGTTGCGACGGTATCGGCGCGTACTTCCGGATCCAGGTCGCGCGGAATATCGACGTCCATTCGAACGTGAAAGAGTGCCATGTTCTTCTATCCTCTAGTTCCTGGTCCAGGTCTTGACGGCGTCCATGTTCAGTTCGACTCCCAGTCCAGGTCCGGCGGGGAGGTGCAACTGACCCTCGGAATACTTCAGGGGTTCCTGAAGCAACTCTTCGCTGAAGAGCAGCGGGCCGAAAAGCTCTGTTCCGAAGTTGATTCCAGGCTCGGCGCACGCGAAGTGCAACGAAGCGGCGGTGCCGATCGGGCCTTCGATGGACGTCGCACCGTGGCACGCGATACCGGCGGCCTTGGCAATTGCGACGATGTCGCGGCTGCGCTGGAGGCCACCACACTTGGTGGTCTTGAGGGCGATGACATCGGCGGCGCTCCGGCGGGCGATTTCGAGAGCGTCGTGTGGGGTCTGCACACTCTCGTCGGCCATGATCGGAATCGGTAGTAGCCTGCTGAGTTCGGCGAGGACCTCGATTTGGTCTGCCGGAGTGGGCTGTTCGATCAGTTCGACTCCACCGTCTGCGAGTTGTGGCAGGTACCGCAGCGCCGTGAAGCGATCCCACCGCGCGTTGACGTCGACGCGGACGCCGGCGTGGCCGTCGAGCGCCTGCGCGATGCTGACGATGCGCGCGACGTCGACCGCCGGGTCGAGTGCTCCCATTTTGAGTTTGAAGCTGAAATTGAGCCGTGATTCGAGCTTTTCGTGAGCTTCTTCGATGATCTCGTCCGCCGGCGCAGCACCCAGTGCCCACGTGACGTCGACACTCTCGCGGAAAGCCCCGCCGAGGAGCGTGTGCACGGGGACTCCCAGGCTACGAGCCCAGGCGTCGTGCAACGCCACGTCGACGGCGGCCTTCGCGAATCGTGCATTGGCAACAACTTTTTCGATGTCGGCCATGATCGCGGTGATCTGATCCACACGCCTGCCGACCACCACCGGCGCGATGTACTTCTCGATGATGACCTGCATCGTCTCCACCGATTCGCCGCCCCACCACGGACCGCCCGGAACGACACCTTCGCCATATCCGATAACACCGTCGGATGTGCGAATCGCGACCAGCAATAACGGCTGCGCCGTCATCGATGTGGTGGCGAACTTGTGGGGGCGGACCAAAGGAACGTCGAGGATGGTCGTCTCGATGGAGACGATCGACAGGTCTGTCATCAAATCACTTTCTTTCGAACAGTTGTGGATCAGGCCGGGTCGAGCACGAAGTCGTACGTGACCCGGTTGATTCCATCGGCACCCGGCTTCGGATCGAGAATCAGTTCGGGCTTCGTGGCAGTTGCCACGTCGTTCTCGATCCACTCACCGTCCTTGAAATAGAGCTGCGTAGTGATCGTGCGCTTGCCGGGTGCCTTCACCATGAGGTGCAGGTGAGCCGGACGCCACGGGTGCCAGCCGGCCTTCTCGATGAACCAACCGGTGGGGCCGTCGGTCGGGATCTGGTACGGCGCAGGCTGAATCGTGGTGATCTCGAACCGTCCCGCTCCGTCGGTCACGATCGTTCCGCGGAGGTTCCCGTCGGGGATGTGCGGCGCGAAATGGGAGTAGTAGCCCTCGTCGTCCGCATGCCACAGCTCGACGGTGGCCCCATCCAACCCGTTGCCGTCGAGATCGCGAACCTGGCCCTCGAAGACCAGCTTCGATCCAACCTCGTTGTCACGCATCGGAAGTTCACACTTGGATGGCAACGTCTTGGCGTCGGCGACGTAGTAGGGGCCCTCGATGCTTCCCTTGGTGCCGTGCTGGCCGCGGTACGCAACCTCCTCGACGTTGTGCTCGAGGAAGACGTCCAGCCACAGGGGCCACTCGCCGAACTGGCCGATGTCGATGAGCCACTGCTTGAGTACGCGGTACTCGGGGTAGGTGATGCCGTGCTTGTCGATGACGCCGGCAAGTGCCTCGAGCACGTCCTTGGCGATGGCCGAGACGCGCTCGGGCGGGGTGTCCGCGCTGACTCGTTCCTGGAGGAACTTGTCGGTGGCGGCCGTGCCCGAACCTACTGCGGTGGGGCTCTCGGAAGTGGTCATGTGGTCCTCCTCGGGGCCGTATGTGGCTGTTACCGGGTGGGTGCCGTACTGCTGGGCTGAGTCGGCTTCCCAAGTCTGGTTGTACGCTGTGCGTACATCTGTTACGCTGTGCGTACGCTTGTACTGTGCGCCCAGTCACAAGGTTTGTCAACCTTCGAGGGCACTGATCAGGCATACCCGCAGATGAAAGGTCATTCCGTGAGCGAGAACGATCGCGATTACATCCAGAGCATCGAGCGTGGATTCGCTGTGCTGATGGCCTTCGACGAGAAGAACCCCAACCCGTCGCTCGCAGATCTTGCCGCCGAAACGGGCCTCTCCCGCCCCGCGGTCCGGCGTATCCTCCTCACCCTGCAGAAACTCGGATACGTCACCGGCAACAACAGTCGGTGGTCGCTCACCCCGCGCGTTCTAAGCATCGGCCAGCACTTCTCGGCATCACATGCCCTGACCGAGGCGGCGCTCCCCCGCCTGCTGGAGATCGCAGAACACACCCACGAGTCGGCGTCGCTCGGGGTCCTCGACGGCGTCGACGTGGTCTACGCCGCGCGAGTACCCGTACGCCGGATCATGAGCATCAACGTCAGCGTCGGTACCAGAGTGCCTGCATATGCGACCTCCATGGGCCGCGCCCTGCTAGCTTGGGCGCCAACCGAAATCGTCGACAAAGTCATCGCGAACTCCACGTTCGACGCCCTCACACCCACCACGATCACCGACGAAGGCGCATTCCACACCGCACTTCGAGTGGTGCGCGAGCAGGGTTATGCACTCACGTCCGAGGAACTGGAAGACGGCCTGATTTCCCTCGCCGCCCCCGTCCGCGACGCCGGCGGAAGCGTCGTCGGTGTGGCAGCGTGTTCTACCTCGGCCGGACGCACAACCCCGGAAGCCTTTCGCGCCGACGTCGCACCGTTCCTCGTCGAGAAGGCGAATCAGCTCAGCGCGGACATGGGATACCGGAGCTAACTTCTCAATACTTCGGAAGGCAACACACCGTACTTACGCCGAAAAGACGACGCGAATCGTCCGGTGTGCGTAAAACCCCATCTCACAGCGACATCGGTGACCGTCGTCGAGTCGTCGGCATCCACCAGATCTGCGTGGACCCGCTCGAGGCGGATGTCGAGCAGGCATTCCGACGGACTCCGGCCCACGTACTGCCGAAATCCCTCCTGCAATCTCCGTACGCTGACGCCCGCCACCTCGGCCATCTCTGCTGCGGTCCACACGCGGGCCGGGTCGTCGTGCATCTCGTCGAGCACCCGCTTGACGATGCGTGGCCTGGCATGTCGCACCGCGTCCTCACTTTCGGGCATTGCAGCGAGGACGAATGCCGTGACCACGGCACCGGAGAGCTGAGCTGCCACCAGTTCGTTGTGCAGCACGCCGACCGGGCCGAGGATCTGATCCGACAGTGAGCGAACAAATTTCAGCCATCTGGCTCCGTCGTCTCCCCGAAGATCCACCTGATCAGGCAAGTGCATTCCGGGCCGGCCGAGTACCTTCTCCATCTCGCGGTCGAGGTACTGACGGTCCATCCGGACTCCGACAATTTCGCAGTCCGCGCTCCACCGCGTGATTCTTGTGGTGATGTCGGGCGGACACACCGTCGCAACGCCCTCCGTCGAGAGCACGTGCGAGCCCGCGAACACCGACTCGAGCTCGCCCGAGAGCGGGATGTTCACCCCGTAGGCGCCGGGATGCTCGGATTCGACCGCGACGTCTGCTCCCCATCGAATATGAGCGATCCGCAGTGGACCCAACTCGGCGGTGCACACCCCGACTCCGCTGGCCGCGTGCCGTGACAACGGCGTCAGCGTGTGCGGAAAATAGGCGTCCGAAACCGCATCACACGCCTCGTCCCAGTCGCGGGGAGCTGTACCGATCTTGGAGTCGACCATCGTCCTTCTTCACCTTCCAAACCCGTGACCAGCCACATTGCCGAGCATGAGCGCTGAACATCATTGAACACTGTGTCCCCGGTCACTTCCAAGAGGAAACGGATACAGGCTTCGATCGGGTGCGCAATCCGGATAGACACCGCGCTGTACGGATCGACCGAACGCCGCACTCGCCGTACGTTCGTCTTCACTCCCGGCGCGAGTCGTCCAGCACCTCCGCCTCCCGCACTTCGCGGCACCCTCACTCACCAGCCATCCGACAAGGAGGTCCGGTCATGGAACAAAATCAGCTTCGAGGCATCTTCGGCCAATTCGCCAGCGGCGTCACCGTCATCACCTGCACCAACGCCGACGGTCAGCCACACGGAGCCACCGTCACCGCATTCACGGCAATCTCGCTGGAACCACGCCTGTGCCAGATCACGATGACGCGAAAGTCCAAGGCGTGCGGCTACCTCGGCAACGCGCCGTTTGCCGTCAACATCCTTGCCGCCGACCAAGTGGACACGGCCATGCATTTTGCCGGCCGACCGCAGCGCACCGAACCGAAGTGGATCGACGGACCGACCGCTCCCCTGCTCGACGGCGCCGCAGCAACTATCTCGTGCGTCCCGTGGAAGGAGTACGACGGTGGTGACCACATCATCTTCATCGGTGAGATCGTCGATGCGCAGTCGAGTGGCAAGGATCCGCTTCTGTTCTACCGAAGCACTTTTCACGACCTAGGCGCCACCTCGTCGACCACAGTCTGGAACGGCAGTCAGGACGACCCCCACAGCGGATGGTTCGACGCCACCACTTCCTTCACCCCGATTCATCTTCAGCCCGCACCCCAAACGATCTGAAAGGCTTTGCCATGACGACCACCGAAATTCCTCCCACCGGCGTCGACCCCGCAGATTCCGGAGCGCCACAGGTCAATCCGGCCGCCGACAGCGAAGCCAACCGCACGAAGCACTTCGCCACCCGGCCGATGACGGGTGACGAGTACATCTCGAGCCTGCAGGACGGTCGCGAGATCTGGCTTCACGGTGATCGCGTCAAGGACGTCACGACGCACCCCGCGTTCCGGAATCCGATCCGCATGACCGCAAGGCTGTACGACGCTCTGCACACGGGCGAGCACGTGGACGCCTTGACCGTTCCGACGGACACGGGCAACGGCGGTGTCACCATGCCGTTCTTCCGCACTCCGACGTCGTCGGCTGATCTGCTCAAGGAACGCGACGCCATCGCGACGTGGGCACGTATGACCTACGGCTGGATGGGCCGCTCCCCCGACTACAAGGCAAGTTTCCTGGGAACCCTCCACGCCAACAAGGAGTTGTACGCACCGTTCCAGGACAACGCCGAGCGCTGGTACCGCGAATCGCAGGAGAAGGTTCTGTACTGGAACCACGCGATCATCAATCCCCCGGTGGATCGCCAACTTCCACCGGACGAAGTCGGCGACGTCTTCATGAAGGTGGAGAAGGAAACCGACGCCGGTTTGATCGTCAGCGGCGCCAAGGTGGTCGCCACCGGATCGGCGATCACGAACTACAACTTCATCGCTCACTACGGTCTGCCGATCAAGAAGAAGCAGTTCGCCTTGATCTGCACGGTACCGATGGACGCTCCGGGTGTGAAGCTGATCTGCCGCACCTCGTACACCGAACATGCTGCGGTGATGGGCAGTCCGTTCGATTACCCGCTGTCGAGCCGCATGGATGAGAACGACACCATCTTCGTCTTCGACAAGGTGTTGGTTCCATGGGAGAACGTCTTCATGTACGGCGACGTCGACCGGATCAACGCATTCTTCCCTCAATCGGGTTTCCTGCCGCGCTTCACCTTTCAGGGCTGCACTCGCCTGGCCGTCAAGCTCGACTTCATCGCCGGACTGTTGATGAAAGCACTCGAAGCCACCGGCGCCGGCGGCTTCCGCGGAGTTCAGACCCGTGTCGGCGAAGTGATCGGGTGGCGAAACCTCTTCTGGTCGTTGACCGAATCGATGGCACGCGATCCCGAACAGTGGGTCGGCGATTCGGTGATACCGAAGCTCGAGTACGGCCTCACCTATCGAATGTTCATGATCCAGGGGTACCCGCGGATCAAGGAGATCATCGAACAGGACGTCGCGTCGGGCCTGATCTACCTGCCCTCGAGTTCACTCGACTTCAAGAGCCCGGACGTGCGTCCGTACCTCGACAAGTACGTTCGTGGTTCGGACGGCATCACCGCCGTCGACCGGGTGAAAGTCATGAAGGCTCTGTGGGATTCGATCGGCACCGAGTTCGGCGGGCGCCACGAACTCTACGAGCGCAACTACTCCGGCAACCACGAAAACGTCAAGGCGGAACTGCTGTTCGCAGCCCAGAATCGTGGACACGCAAGTTCCATGAAGGGACTGGCCGAGCAGTGCCTGAGTGAATACGACCTCGACGGCTGGACGGTCCCTGACCTCATCGGCAACGACGACGTCTCGTTCTTCAAGAACCGGTAGCTCACGCGGCACGAACACTGCACCCTTGGTCAGGACTAGGCAATTGCCTAGTCCTGACCTGAGACACACGATGTCAAGGTGAATCAGCTGGAGTACGCCCATGACGGATATGTTTCTCGATTCGAAACCCAGAAACTACTGTGCGAGTTGGGTTGCGGGTGGCAAGCGACGTGCAGGATCGAGGGTTCAGCGGGCAGTCGGGAGTTCGACGGCGCCGTTTTCGAGGAGAACGTGTGCGTCGATCATCTGACCGCCCCGTTCGACGTAACCCATCAGGTTCGCTCCGGACCCCCAGCCGAGCAGTCGCTGTACCTCTTCGGAAAGATCAAGCAGTTTTTCACGCGGGATTGACAGGTATTGGTTCTCTTCCTGACGTAAGCAGGCGAGGTCGAATGCCATCGTCAAGCCGGTCCGTGGCGCCTCGGACGAGTTGTTACCACCGCCGTGGTACGTAGAACCGGTCCAGATGAGGGCAGCACCGGCCCGCATCACGGTCGGCGCCGCTTCGGCTTGTTTCGGGCCTCGTTGGTCGTCCCACCGATGGCTTCCGGGTATGACGAGGGTGCCGCCGTTTTCTGCTGTGAAATCGCTGACCGCCACCATGATCTGCAGTCGGCCCTCGCGTCCGTAGTCGGGGTGGCGCCACAGAAAGCTCGTGTCGTCTCGATGGAGACGCTGGGCACCCTGCCCAGGGTGGATTTCGATTGCCTGAGTGACACCGATCTGGATATCAGGCGTGATTTCGATCTGGTCGTCTCCGACCCAGACGGACAGGGGCACCTGAAGGATCTTCTTGGCGGCCCCGTAGTAGAGCGGGTGGAGCGCGATCTGGGGCATGAGGTCGATCCGACCGAACAGCCCTCCTGCTCTTCGCGTTTGGGTTCCGGCGAAGAATTCGTCTTCTCCGTAGCCGGTGCTTTCAAGGACGGGGCCAAGTTGGGCGCGCAGCTCGTCGAGCTGGGGGGTGTCGAGGAAATCTTCGACGATGACACCGCCGTCGCGGTGGATCACGTCGACGATCTCGTCGACTGTTGTTGTCGAGGGCAGGGCGGTGAGGTGATTGGCCATGGTTGTCATTGATGTCTCCTTAGATTGCGGATTGAGGGTTGGCGGAGAGTGTTTCGATTTGGGCGAAGATGCCCTTGTCCCCGTGCCCGGCTGCGCATGCACGTTGCAAGTTGTCGAGATTCGCCGTCATCAGAGCGGCGCGTTGGCCTGCTCGCTGCATCGATTGTTGCCAGGCTTCTACTGCGGCTGCGTATACGTTCAAGGTTGCCTGATCGGTCTCGTACTCTCCGGATTCGAACGCTTTGAGTGCTTCGTGAAGGAGTTCGAGAAGTTTGTCGGTCCACAGGTGCAAACTGTGGCGCATCTCCGCGATCGCGACGTCCTCGGACCGCACGTACGCTGCTGCTTCGTGGAAGGCACCGAGCGCGACGTTGAAGAATGCGCCTGCCATGGCCGCGTCGATCACGTTGGCGGCACCGGGACGGGCTCCGACATATCGTGATTGGGCGGCGATGGGTGTCAGAAGGCTCTGGACGTCCTCCCACACGTCCTCGTCTCCGGAATAGTTGATCCCTGAACTTTCGGTTCCGATGTCCTCCGGGTATGCAGCTATGGCTCCGTCGAGGTACCGAGCGCCTCGCCCTGCGATCCACTCGGCGAACTGGTTCGCTTCCTCCGGCGTACCGGTTGCGGTGTTGACGATGATTTTTCCGGCAATCGAATCTGCTTCTGTAACGACATCTTTGGCGATCTCGTAGTTCAGGAGACTGATGACGATTAGCGGGCTGGCCGCAATCGCAGATTGTGGAGATTCGGCGACTGTAGCTCCAGCCGCAGCGAGGGGTAACGCTCTGTCGGCGGTTCGATTCCACACCGTCACCTTTGTCCCGCTGCGTATGAGCGCCTGAGCGAGAGCTGTTCCCATCAAGCCGGTGCCGAGTATTGATACGTCCATGTTGTTCATCCTTTGCCTGTCGTCAGTGCATGGAAGTCGGACTTGCGGAATAGCCTGGTGCGCAACCAGTATTCGATTGTGCTGGCCGGCCACAGGGTGTCGATTCGACCGTCAGCGGATTGATACCAGCTGTCGCAGCCACCCGATGCCCATACAGTTCGGCGCATGCGTTCTTGGGTGGCGGCGTAGCTGCCTGTCTGGACGGTGCGATCGAGTTCGAGGGCAGTGATACTTTTTCGGCGCATGTACTGCACTGCCGAAGCGATGTATCTGGCTTGTGCTTCGATCATGAAGATGATCGAGTTGTGACCGAGACCGGTATTCGGGCCGTTGAGGAACCACAGGTTCGGGAACGCGGCGGATGCAAGCCCGAGCTTTGTTGCGGCGCCCTCGCGCCAACTGTCGGAGAGTTCGACTCCTTCGCGGCCGAATACTTTCATCGGTGCCAGGAAGCTGGTTGCCTGGAATCCGGTCGCGAAGATCAGGGTGTCGACTTCGTGTTCCGCTCCCTCTGAGTCAATGATCGAATGCGGGCGGATCTCGGAAACCCCCGAGGTGTTCAAGTGCACATTTTCCCGTTGCAGCGCGGGGTACCAGTCGTCGGATATCAAGCGACGTTTACAGCCAGGATCGTAATCTGGGGTGACCTTCTGCCTCAAGTCCGAATCCGGCACTTGCTGTTGAAGATTGGCGAGCGCCTGGGATCGGTACTGTTCGACGAGTTTGCGATTTCCGAGGAAGGCGCTGGCGAGCTTTTCGAATGCCCAGTAGGTCCGCCATCGCAGCCACCGTTGACGATAAGGACGCCGTGAGAATCTTTCGCGGGTGGCGGGCGACAGCGCGGCATCACCACGTGGCATGACCCAGTTGGGTGATCGCTGAAACACATGCAGGGTCTCGGTGTGCGGGGCGATTTCGGGGACGAACTGGATCGCACTGGCGCCGGAACCTATCACCGCGACACGCCTTCCCGACATGTCGAGGTCATGTCGCCACTTGGCGGAGTGGAATGCGGCACCCTCGAATGATTCCAGTCCGGGTAGCTGCGGGATGTACGGATTACTCAAGCCCCCTGAGCCGTTGACGACAACGGCAGCCGTCACTGATTCGCCGGATGCGAACTGGATGTTCCACCGGAGCCGGTCCTCGTCGAACCGCATTTCGGAGACCTCGACACCGAAGCGGATGTGCGGCAGCAAATCATACTGCGCAGCAACAGATCTGAGATAGTCGAGCAGTTCCGACCATGGCGGGAAGATACGGGTCCAGTTCGGGTTCTGAGCGAAGGAGTAGGAATACAACACGCTGGGCACATCGCAGGCTGCCCCTGGGTATGTGTTGTCGCGCCAGGTTCCGCCGACATCGTCGGCGCGTTCGTACAGGACGAAGTCGTCGATGCCCTTCTTCTTCAGTTCGATCGCCATGCACAGCCCGGAAAACCCGGTTCCGATGATCGCGATGTGGCCGTCGTTGACCCGTGATGACATGTGCTGTGCCTTTGTTCAGAGATGGATCCACGTCGACTTCGTCGACGTGAATTTGTCGAGTGCATGGATGCTCTTGTCCACACTGTGGCCTGAGAGTTTGCGACCGCCGAAGGGGACGGAGAGATCCCCTTCCTCGTAGCAGTTCACCCAGACAAGACCTGCGTCGATTTCGCGCGTGAGCCGGTGGGCTCGTGTGAGATTCGACGTCCACACCCCCGCTCCGAGACCGAACGGTGTGGCGTTAGCCAACCTGACGGCGTCAGCGTCGTCAGTGAAACGGGTGACTGCGAGGATCGGTCCGAAAACTTCTTCGAGGAACAGGCGGTGCTCGGCCTGAACATCGGTGAACACGATCGGATCCAGGTACGCCCCCGAACCTGCTCGTTCCTGCAGCGAACCGTGGGCGAGCGTTGCGCCTTCTGTGTGAGCAGTTCTCGCGTGTTCGAGGACGTCCGCGCGATGCGCCCGACTCGCGACGGGCCCGATGTGGGTATCGGGATCGAAAGGGTCACCGACAGTGCAGCGCTTGATTTCCGAAACGACCTCGGCGACGAATTGATCCGCGATCGTTTCCTCGACCAACAAGCGAGCACCTGCAGTGCACATCTGTCCGGCGTTGAAGGTAATTGCCCACGCCACGGTGCGCGCTGCAACGGCGAGGTCCGGAGCATCGGCGAATACCAACTGTGGGCTCTTGCCGCCGAGTTCGAGATGCACGGGTTTCGCATTCGACTCACCCGCGTAGATCAGCAGCTGTTTGCCGACGTCCGGTGATCCGGTGAAGGTGAGACAGTCGACGCCGTTGTGGCGAGCAAGGGCAGCTCCGGCCTGTCCACCGCTACCTGTGACAACTTGCAGCACGCCGTCGGGAAGTCCTGCAGCCGAACCCAGCTGAGCCAAGCGAAGCAAGGACAACGGTGACTGTGTAGCGGGCTTGATGACCATGCTGTTGCCTGCAAGCAACGCAGGGGCGATTTTCCAACTACTGAGAGTGAGTGGGAAGTTCCATGGGGTGATCGCCGCGACCACCCCCACCGGCTCACGGCTCACCAACACGACCGCATCGATCAGGCCGCGTGGCGACTCGTCGTAGAGTTTGTCAGCCAGTTCTCCATACCAGCGGAAGGTGTTCTCGACGGCGCGCAGCTCGATATCACGTGCCATCTGGATCGGCTTACCCATCTCGAGTGTGATGAGCGCAGCGAGTTCGTCGCGGTGCTCGTAGACGAGCTCTGCCCACCGCTGCAGTACCGCACCACGCTCGCGCGCACTGATCCTCGCCCACCGGCCATCGAGAAACGCCGCGCGAGCACCTTCGACGGCTCTGTCGACGTCGGCGTGAGTGGCCAGCGGGACACTGGTTACGACGGTGTCGTCATGCGGGGACAAGACATGGTGGCGCTCACTCCCGTCACCGTTGAACCATTGACCGTTCAGCCACATAGCCGATGGCGCTTCGATTGACGTCGCGAATCGTGTCCATTCCTCGCGGGTGTTCATGTGCGTTCCGTTTCCGAGTAGAGGGTCGGCATTTTTTCCGTTTCTGGGAGGAGCGGCTTGCCGGCATGAATCGGTGGGACGCGGCCTGCCCATGGGACGGCTTCCTCGAGTTGCGCGGCCACGGCAAGCAACAGATCGTCACGGCCGGGAGCTGCGGCGAGCTGCACTCCGATCGGCAGTCCGTCACACATTCCTGTGGGCATGGAGATAGCCGGTTGGCCCGTGACGTTGTAGATGGCAGTAAAGGGCGAGTACTTCGCCAAGGTGTCCACCCACTCGCCGGCGGTGATACCCCGCCGGTTGGAGGCGAGTTCGCCGACGTGCCAGGCGGTCGTCGGTGTGGTGGGCGTGAGAGTGAGGTCGAAGAATTCGAAGAAGCTCGCCGTGCCACGGGTCAGGTGATTCTGGTAGCGGCGGGCGCGGGCGATGTCCGCCCATTCCACGGTGAATCCGTGACGAACCATGGCGGCAGTCGAGCTCTCCAGCGAGGAGTACATGTCCTCGATGGCGCGTACTCCGGTCAGTGCGCGCATGGACTCTGCGATCGACGCAGACCAGAAAGTGAGATTGAGATCCCGAAACAGTTCGGGGTCAACATCTGGTGCCGCAATCTCGACGTGGCCGCCGAACTGTTCGAGCAAGCGCGCGATGCGCATCACCTCGGCTGTCACGGCGGGGTCCGCAGCGTGACGACTGCCAGGTGATTCGGTCGACACAGCGATCCGGAGGCCTTTCGGTCGCCGGCCGACTGCTCGGCTGTAGTGGCCGGGGCTTCGACGCGGCTGAAAGTACCGGTCCCCCGGTGCGCTGCCGTGCACTACGTCCATCAACGCGGCGGCGTCGCGAACTGTCCGGGTGACCGCGAACTCAGTCGTGAGGCCGAAGAGCGGTTCATCCGAATCCGGGCCGGGTGGAACGAGCCCGCGGGTCGGTTTGAGTCCCACCACCCCGCACAGTGCGGCAGGGATTCTTATGGATCCGCCGGCGTCGTTGGCGTGCGCCCACGGCAAGGCCCCGGCGGCAACGAGCGCCGCGGAGCCACCGCTGGATCCACCGGCGACCCGCTGTGGGTTCCAGGGGTTGCGGGTAGGACCGTTCACTGCCGATTCCGTCGTTGCGCTGAATCCGAATTCTGGTGTGGCAGTGCGACAGGTCACGGACAGTCCGGCAGCGCGCCACCTAGCCATCAGATCGGAGTCACGTGTGGCGATATAGCCTGCGGTTGCTGCGCTACCGTTCTCGTTCGCTATCCCCGCCGCAGTGCACAGGAGATCTTTGAGCGCGAACGGAACTCCGCTGAAAGGACCGGATGTGGAATACGTCGGTGGTGGGTCGAGTGGAGGACCGACGGTGGCACCGAGGTGCGTGTCGACGTGGGAGATTGCAGCTAGTGCGGCTTCGCGCACTTCAGCAGGGGTTACTTCTTTCCGGTCGAGTCGACATTTCAGATCCGTGGCGTCCATGTCCGAGTATTCATGCAACTCCATCGAGCACTTCCTTTCGCGCGAGAGCGACCTGGACCAACCAAGCGAAGACGGGGTCCTTCCGGCGCCATTCCGGATGCCATTGGACGCCGACGATCGGTCTCCCGCGCATCTCCACCGCTTCGACGACACCGTCCGGAGCCCACCCGCTGGGAGTGAGGCCCGGGCCGAGCCGGTCCACTGCTTGGTGGTGCAAGGAGTTGACCTCTACGTGTGCGCCGTATATCTCGAACACCGTCGAATCAGTGGCGATCCGTACGGGGTGGGTCTCCTCGGCTATGCCCAGTCCTGGTGACTTGTGGTTGATGTCTATGGTCGGAAGATCAGGCACGAGCGTGCCTCCCAATGCCACATTCAGCATCTGCATCCCGCGACAGACACCCAGCAGTGGAGTACCGAGTTCTACTGCACCCGATATTAATTCGATCTCATACGCATCTCGACGCGGGTCACTGTCCGGGTCGGTGGGCGCGGCGTCGATACCCAGTGTTTCGGGGTGAACATCCTGCCCACCAGAGATGACTATTCCGTCGAGCCGCTCAATCAGGTCGATTCCGCTTGCCTCATAGGGAATTTGGACGACCAGGGCGCCTTCGGACGACAGCCGGGTGGGAAAATCGGAGTAGTGCATGTCGAACTCGAGATGGCGGTACCGAGGTTCGACGGCCAGGCGTTCCGCGCTCGAGCGCCGACCGGTCACTCCGATCAATGGGCGACGCGCACGCTCAGGCGAATTCGACGACGACACGATTCACCCCTCCTTCACGAAGCGCTGCGATTCCTGTGTTGATCTCGTCGAAGGGGACTCGCAACGAGATCATCTCGTCGAGTTCGAGTCGGCCCTGGACGTACAGCTCGGCCAATCGCGGAATATCGGTCGGGAATTGGTTCGACCCGAGGAGGGAGCCTTGCAATCGCTTCTCCTGGAAAAACAATTCCGACGCCGTGATCCGCAGCGGCTCGTCATCAGGAACCATGCCGAGGACCGTGGCCACTCCGCCGGGAGCGAGCATCGAGAATGCCTGCTCGACAGTGACTCTGCGGCCGATCGCCTCGAATGAGTAGTCCACCCCACCCGGACACAACGCGCGTACGGCGTCGACGGGCTCGATCTCAGCCGCGTTCACTGACGCAGTCGCCCCGACTCGAAGAGCCTGATCGATACTTCGCTGGTCCACATCGATCGCGATGATCCGGGCCGCGCCGGCTAGCCGGGCGCCCTGAATTACCGAAAGCCCCACGCCTCCACAACCGATGACGGCAACCGACGACCCTGGTTCGATGCGAGCACTGTGCCAGACCGCCCCGACGCCGGTGATGGTGGCGCACCCGAGCAAACTCGCGCGATCGAGAGGTACCGAATCGTCGACGCGGACGACGCTGTTCTCGTGCACGAGCATCTGTTCGGCGAATCCACCGATGCCACCCATTCGTCCCACTGCGCGCCCGGCCTTGGTCGTCAACGCCGGCTGGGGCCGCGAGCGGAGGCGGGAATGATTGGAGCAGAGGGTGAGTCGACCTGCAATGCAGTATCGGCATCGGCCACAAAAAGCTGTCATGCACGTCACGACGTGGTCGCCAGGCGCTACAGCCGTGACGTCTGACCCAACCGATTCGACGATGCCCGATGCCTCGTGACCGAGCACCTCCGGAAGTTCTGTTCGCCAGAGCGCGTCCACGTAGTGCAGATCGGTATGACACAGCCCGACGGCTGCTGTACGTATGCGAACTTCTCGAGGTCCGGCCACGTCGATGTCGAGTTCTTCGAACTCGAGCCGACCAGGGGCAGCGTTCAGTATTGCTGCTTTCATCTTCAGACCTGTCCTCGTTGTCAGACGTGCTCGAAGTAGCGTTCGAGCTCCCAGTCGGAGACTCCTGCGGCCGGGTCTCCCCCAGTGGTGAAGAACTGCAACCATTCCCACCGGCGCGTGCCGATCCAGTACTCCACCAGCTCTCGCCCCAAAACCTCCGTCAGGTTTACATCGCCACTCAATTCCGCGATCGCTCGAGAGAGGCTGGCTGGCAACTTCGGGGTTCCCGGCGGCAATCCCCAGGCCATGACGGTGCATTCGAGGCCAGGATCGCTGTGATCGCGCAGGCCGATCAGACCGCCGGCAAGGAACGATGCCATCGACAGATAGATGTTCACGTCCGCCGAAGGGACGCGATACTCGACACGAGAGAGCTTCTCGGTCGTGCAGACGGCTCGAACGGCCGCACTCTTGTTGTCAACACCCCACGTGACGGTGGTGGGAGGTCCGTCGAATTCTGCGATTCTGCGGTATGAGTTCACGGTCGGATACTGGAAAGAACTGGCCGCCGCCATTGTGTCGAGGACGCCACCGATGAAGTTCCGCATCGTCTCCGACGGGCGCGAGGGCTCAACTTCATCGAAGAAGGCGTTCCGTCCGTCCTGTTGAAGCGAAAGGTTGATGTGAGCGCCCTGCCCGAACTGGTCCGGCGACCACCGAGCCATGAAGGTGATGGTGCGACCGTGCTCGTAGGCGACTTCCCGCATGATCTGCTTCGTTCGTACGTACCAGTCCGCTGCGGTGAGAATGTCGGTCGGTGGGAGATTTACTTCGATTTGGCCGTGCGCGGACTCGTCTGCCCAGCCTTCCCAAGGGATTCCGGCCCGTTCGATGCGGTCAGCTATTGCGTCCATGAGCGTCGTGTAGTCCCGTGATCTGCTCAACAGGTAGATCGCGCCCTGGGTACCGCCGAGTGGATGCAGGTTCGTGAAACGCTGTTCGCGGGCCTGCTCGATCGACTCTTCGAACACCGTGGCCTCGATCTCCACGGCCGCCTTACCTGTAAATCCAAGCTCGGCAAGCTCTTTGACCACACGTGCGAGCGTGGATCGCGAACACACCGGAAGCGGTGCCCCGTGTTGATCGACCAGATCACACATCACCGTGGCGAGACCTGGTAGTGATGCGTCGGTTGACAGAGTCGTAAGGTCGGGACGAAGGAAGACGTCGTGCATCTCACCGCGCCAATCACCGAAATCGAATCCGAGCTGAGCGGTGTTCCCGAGATCGACTGCGAGGGCGATATCAGCGAATCCCCAGCCCGATTGCGCTCCGGACTCAAACTTTTTGGGTGACAGATGTTTTCCGACCAAGGCACCATCCAACGTCACGGTTTGTGCGCGAATCGTGCGAACGGAATTGTTGCCGATCCATTCACCGAGGTTCGTCGTGTCAGACATGGAGGACCGCCTTCATTGATGCTCCCGCGACGACCGACAATTGTCGGTTCGTGCCTTTGATGTAGAACTTCCCTGCGCGCAGGGAATAGACGAACAACTCGAAACCCGCTAGCAGTCGACGTAGATCCATCTCGAGCCCGTGAATTTCATACGCATCCGTTGTCGGCCCCACGTGCACGGCTGCGCCCGTATCGAGAGCAGCCAATGACAATCCGGGCATTCCAGGCAGGCCCGAAGCTTTCTCCCAGAATTCACACGCTGCGATGTCCAGCGTCGGTGGCTCTGGTTCGATAAGAGGGGTTAACGCGGCAACATTCGCAGTGCCCGCCAGGGGCTCGTCCTCGGATATCGCCAGTTCGTCGACGCTGATTCCGACAACAGGAACTGTCGACCCCTCGGGGCTACTGACGTGCACGCCGGTTGCTGTTCGAGTCAATCGCGCGCTTTGCGGATCACTGGTCGACTGCAGGTCGACCTCGGGGGGCATTACCTCGAGAGCTTTCCTGCCTGAGTCGGAATCGAGAGCAACGCGCAGGCGGGTCACGACAGCTCGTACCAACGGGGGTGGGTCGAACTCCATCGTGACGGCGACGTCGGGCGCACACCGGGTATGGGATTCATCGGGTCGCGGTGGATCTGTATCCACCCGCTCTCGGATGTCGGTCATGGGGTGGTCCCTCCAGTTTCGGGGCATGGGGCAAGCGATTTGGTTGCGCGTCAGAGAGACGCGGTTTTGTGCGATGTCGCAGCTCTCGCCCTGGTGTGATCTGCCAAGCGCTATAGTCGAGCAATGAAGTCAGTCACATGACTAACTCATGTGACTGAGATTATGGCGGATCGGAGCTAGCGTCAATAGGCAAACTGCAAGAGATCCCGAAGAGCGGCAACGACGCACCCGGAACGCACCGGGCAGATAAAGGATCGACCAGGGTGTCACGCACGCTGAGTGACATCGATACGCTCGACCCCTGGAGTCCCACGACAACGAGAAGGTGAACGGTAAAGCGAATGGCGTATCTGACAGCATCCGAGCGGCGGACTGCGATCGTCAAGGCCGCCGCCCGAGTCATCATTCGCGACGGACTGGCCGCGGCGACCACCCGCCGCATCGCCGACGAAGCCGGAGTCAACCTCGCTGCGTTGCACTACAGTTTCGACGGCAAAGGAGAGATCTATACCGCCGTGGACGACATGTTTCGTGCCACCACAGTGGGATCACGCCTGGTACCGACAACTGGCTGGACACGTCAAGAGATCATCCGTTCATTGCTCGAACGCTTCCAAGATCTTCTCCACGCCGATCGGGACGTCCCGATCGCCCAATACGAGCTGCTGCTGTGGGCGCTGCGCAATCCGGACAAGGCCGAACTCGCCAGAGCCAGCTACACGACGTACATATCCGCCTTCGCCGATGAGCTTCGGCACGCAACCGACATCGCCGGCAGCGACGCCACACTGCTCGCCCGCTACACGATCGGCGCAATCGACGGAATCTACATGCAAAATCTCGCAACTGGCGCGACCGGAGTGAGCGCACCCGAACTCGACGCCATCTCGTCCGCAATCGTCGGCATCATCGATTCGATCCACCCGCCCCACTAGAGTTTTCCCGTTTCCCGCCCGGCGTTGCAATCGACAGCGCCGGGCCGCAGTCGTGCCCGTCATCATCCGAATCCCGCAGCTGTATTCAAGGAATTTCCCGGAACTCATTGACGAACAGCAAGGGCGAAGCTAATCTCAGTCGATCGACTCAGTCATGTGACTGACATCACCATCTCCTGAGGGCTATCCCGATCCTCACACGCGCGATCGCGGCCGATCCCGGCATATAGCCCCTGCCCGCACTCGACAGTGCACAAATTCAAGGACGCACATATGAATCACTCGTCGAATAATGCTGTAGCACAGACTAATACGGAGTCCATCAACCTTGAATCCGGCCATCTCAGCCGCCTTCAACTGACCTCGCTGGCCATCTCGTCAATGATCCCTGCCGTCGGCATGGCGTCGTTTCCAATGCTGCTGGTACTCAACGCAGGACTCGGTGGTTGGGTCGCTGCTCTGCTCGCAGCGCTGACAGTCATCTGCGTCGGCAGAGCAGTAACCGTCTTCGCTAGCCGGTATGTCGCCTCCGGATCGCTCTACTCCTACGCCGGCGAAGTATTCGGGCGATGGGCACAGTCACTGATCGCAGCCTCGTTGTTCCTCGGGTATCTGGCGATGGTCGCAAGCATTTTGCTGGTCATCGGCGCGTACAGCGGTAGCTTCCTGCAATCTATCGGCATCGACGGCGGCCTCGATCGCCCTGCACAAATCGCGATCTACCTCGCCTCCGCAGCAATTGTCGCGGCGATCACCTGTCGCGGCCTAGATGTTTCGATCGTAATCGCGGTCCTACTCACCGCGATTTGTCTTCCACTGTTGCTGGCCATTACCGGGGCGAGTGCGATTCACACTGGTCTACATCTGCAGGAACAACTGACTCTTCAGGGCGCGTCCGTCAGCGGGATCGTGGCCGGCATCGCATCCGGAACTGCGTTCCTGGTCGGTTTCGAGGGGAGCGCAGCCCTGGCCGCCGAGACCCGCGACCCGAAGAAGAATGTGCCGGCCGCCGTGATGAGTGTTCCCATCGTGCTTGGAACCTTGTACGTGATCGCAACCTTCCTACAGGCACCAGGAATCACGGAGACGTCCGACCAAATCCTTTCCGGCACATCATCCCCCGCCGCCCTGGCCGAGAATGCGGGCTTACCGACCGCAATGGGACAAATGACGGACCTCGTTGTCGCCGTAGCGACCTTCGCCGCACTGATCGGATTCGTCAACTACGGATCCCGCTTCGTCGCCACCCTGTCAGCCGAAAAGCTTCTACCACAAAGGTTCACACGCATACACTCCCGATTCCACAGCCCTGTTTCCGCAATCCTGCTGATCATTCTCGGTGGCCTCTTCGGCATTTGCACTTTGGTGATCGGCGCCACGGGCCCACTTCCTTCCATCTATAACGCAGTGTCAACTCTGGTCGTCTATTTCTGGGTGAGCCCATACGTCGTCATCAGCATCGGCGCCGTGATGCTCCTCTTCCGCGAGCGCGCAGCCACCGCCGTGACAATCGCAGCACTGATCGCCGGTGCCGTCGCAACCTCATGGATCTATCTCAACGGAATCTTCTTCCCCGCACCGTCTCCAGTCAGTGCCATGTCCTACGTTGCGCTCGCAACCATCACGCCGGCCACTATCGCCTTTTACCTGATGGGGCGTCGAAGCCACGCTGACGCCTCCCAGCCGCCACCTCACCTGAACTCGGAACGAGCGACGGCCCGAGAGCAGTAGACGAACCTCAAATTCAAGCCAACAAACCGGCTTCCCCGTCGCGAGGCACGGGCCCACTGGAGCATGAAAACCACGCCGCCCAACCTGCACTGGAACTAAAAGCGGAAGCGCCGTCGGCGCCAATTTGCTCGAGTTGGATCAGTGGGCCAAAGACATGGTCCTTTAAGCCGTCGCTACGTCGCGTACGCGCCATCCTTCGGACGCAGCCCCTTCGGCTACTACGCGTGCGCAGCAGCCAACAACGCTGTGGCGCATGGAATGCCCTTCGACCATGCACTCGCTGACGGAGACCTTCGGATCGATACTGAGCGATTCCGGATTCCTGATCAACACCGAATTCGGAGTCCTCGGCATCAGGCCGACATCAGGACCCACATACTCGAACACCGGCCGACCTGGGCGGGAATACACACTATGCCCAGGCCTGCTGCCAGCCCTGGAATCCTGGGTCATGACTTACGCCGACGGCCATGATCCAATGTCGAGGCGTTCGACGCGGCTGATTCCGTACGCGGCAAAGAATCGCAGGCATGTTCTCAACCGCTCAATATCGGAACGCCCTTTCTGGGAACTCGTGTTCGGGGTCATCGGCTCGCGAATGCTCGAGCGCGGTGCCCACGCCCGACATGCGAACATTCGCATACTCGACTTTGACAATCATTTACATTAAGCAGTAGATCTATACCCATGCACCTCAACACCCGCATGTCGCGGCGCCTCACCCTTGCCACATCAGTTGGCCTCTCACTCGCCCTCGTCACGGGCTGCTCGTCCGACAACAAGGACTCGGCCCCGTCGGAGACCACCACGACAACCGCGTCCGCACCCACCGAACAAGCCTCGGCAACACCGCGTCTCGCAGTCTCCTACGACGGTGGCGTCCTGGTGCTGGATGCAACGTCGCTCGACGTGGTCGGCGAGACCAAGATCGACGGCTTCACGCGACTCAACCCGGCCGGCGACGGTCGCCACGTCATGATCTCGTCGGGTGAGGCGTTCAAGGTGCTCGACACCGGCACGTGGTCCTCGGCCCACGGCGACCATTCCCACTACTACACAGCCGATCCCGCGATGTCCGAGGTCGAGTTCGCAGCCAACGAACCCGGACACGTTGTACGCCATGCCGGAAAGACCGTCCTCTTCAACGACGGCTCGGGACTCGTCGAGATCTTCGATCCGGCGCAACTGGCAAAGCGCCAACCTCGCGTCGAGACGTACACCACGCCAGAACCCCATCACGGCGTTGCGGTCGCACTTGCCGACGGCAGCCTGTTGACGACCATCGGAAATTCGGAGTCCCGCAACGGCATTGCCATCCTCGATGCCGACCGCAAGGAAATCCTGCGCAACGAACAGTGCCCCGGTGTCCACGGCGAAGCAGTCGCTGCCGGCGAAGCCATCGTGCTGGGCTGCCAGGACGGGTTGCTCGTGTACAAGAACGGAGCGATCACCAAGGTCCAGAGTCCGGATGCATACGGCCGCATCGGAAATCAAGCAGGCTCGGAGGAGTCGGACATCGTCCTGGGCGATTACAAGACTGACAAGGACGCCGAACTCGAACGTCCGCAACGGGTCTCGCTGACCAACACGACGACGTCCGAACTCAAGCTCGTCGACCTCGGCACCAGCTACACCTTCCGCTCACTCGGCCGCGGACCGCACGGAGAGGCACTGGTGCTCGGCACCGACGGCGCCATCCACGTCGTCGACCCGAACACCGGCGTCGTCACCAAGAAGATCGCCGTCATCGACGCATGGACCGAGCCCACCAAGTGGCAAGAGCCCAGGCCGGCACTCTTCGTGGAAGACCACACCGCGTACGTCACCGATCCCACGTCGAAGAAGCTGATCGCCGTCGACCTCGAAGACGGCAGCATCCTGACCGAGACCACCCTCGATCACGCCCCCAACGAATTGACCGGTGTCACCGGCTGATTCAGATCCTCATCTCAGCTCTGCTGGAGCTGAGCGATGAGCAGGACCACGATTGACCGCGGCACAAGTCAGCATGGAATAACTCCGTGTGGAGGTTCGTTGGAGATGGTGTCGGTGTTCGGTTCTTTGCCCCGGGTACCACCCCAGAATTGCCACTTCGAGTGGCCACTTGCCGAGAGGCGCAAGACGGGCACCGACGCGCTGGAGCCGCTGGACACCTTTCGGTGCCAGCGGCTTTGTCGTCTGAATGATCAGGCCGGGTTTTCGCCGGCAGCGACGTCGAGGATCCACGTCACCCCGAACGCATCGGTGAGCATGCCGAATCCGGGGCTCCACGCCGCCGCGGCAAGACCCTCGATGATGGATCCACCGACAGAGAGTTTGGCCCAGTAACCCTGCACCTCTTCGAGCGATTCACCGCGAACCGAGACGAAGAACGGTTGGTCGGTGATCGTGGTGCCGTTCTCGCGGTGCGTCGTGCCGGCATTGGCGGTCGAGCCGCCCGACTGTCCTGGGATGTCGTACGCCATCACGCTGAAGCCGTCCGCGGTTTCGACTTGGCCGAACACAATGTTCTCAGCGCCAGGCACATCCTTGGGCATTCCGAAGTCGCCGTAGGTTGCGATCGTGACCTCGCCACCGAAGACGGACTGGTAGAACTCCAGAGCCGCGCGGGCGTCTCCGCGGAAGTTGAGGTGGGTCGTTGTCTTGATGCTCATGTCTGCTCCTAGTACGAACGTCGCCCGGGTTTTCCCTGACAACGTCGACTCTCACAGCCGTATAGGACTGTTTTCGTCCTAGACTCGTCGTAGTCTCACGACATGGCGACCACCACTCGGCTCTTGAATCTGCTGTCCCTCTTGCAGACGAGGCGCGACTGGCCGGGCGCTCTACTCGCCGAGCGGCTCGACATCAGCCACCGCACGGTCCGCCGCGACATCGACCGGCTCCGGGAGATGGGTTACAGCATTGCGGCGACCATGGGCCCGGACGGCGGATACCGACTCGACGCCGGCAGCGAGCTACCACCCCTGCTGTTCGACGACGATCAGGTCATCGCCTTGGCAGTCGCTCTGCAGGCGGCGACGCTGACCGGCGTCGGCATCGAAGAGGACGCAGTGCGTGCGCTGACCACCGTGCGACAAGTGATGCCGTCGCGCCTGCGTCATCGCCTCGACGCACTCACGTTCACCACGATTTCGACCGATTCCAGCGACGCAGACTCGGTGTCCCCTGAGGTGCTCGTAGCGATTTCCGCAGCGGTGCGCGCTCGCGAGGTGCTCCGCTTCGACTACTCGAACGGCCGCTCAACTGACAACATCGAAATAACACCCCCACGCCGCGTGGAGCCACATCATCTGGTGACCTCCAAGCGTCGCTGGTACCTCGTCGCGTGGGATCTCGAGCGAGACGACTGGCGAATCTTCCGCGCCGATCGCATCACCCCACGCATCCCGAACGGCCCGCAGTTCACACCGAAGGAGATCCCCGGCGGTGACGTGAGCGAATACGTGGCCGCGTGCTTCAAGGGATCGGAACATATCAACAAATGGCCGTGCCACGGCAAGGTCGTTCTCCATCGACCAGCCAGTTATGTTCTTCCCTTTGTCGAGGACGGCGCCGTCGAAGATCTTGGCCCCGACCAGTGCAGCCTCGAAGCCGGATCATGGTCCTGGACGGCGCTGGCAGCCTCCTTCAACCGATTCGACACCGACATCGATGTCGTCGGCCCGGCAGAACTGACCCACGCTTTCGCACAACTCGCCGCCCGCAATGCCGCGACTGCTGCGAGTTAGGCAGTCGTCGCGAATGAGATCCAGGTCTCCAACACAACCGTGCGTTCGTGAGTTCATGTAGGTTTCAAGTCCTCAGAGGACCTGAGGACTTGAAGACCTGAACGAAGGGATGCCCAAGGAGATGAAGAAGGGGCAAGTTGCGTTTCTCACCGGCACACACGTCGTGAACGATCTGTACCAGGGGGCTGTGCCTGCACTGTTGCCGTTCATGATGCTGGAACGCGGATATTCCTACTCCGCGGTTGCCGGAATCACGCTCGCCGCGACCGGACTATCCAGTGTCGTGCAACCCGCATTCGGCATGCTGGTCGATCGAAAGAGCCGGAATTGGCTGGTACCCACAGGTTTTGTGACGGCCGCAACGGGAATTGTCGTGGCCGCGATGAGCACCACCTACATCGTCACTTGGCTGGCAATTGCTTTGGCCGGCATCGGCATTGCCGCATACCATCCGCCCGCCACAAATTTGGCACGCGCAGCTGGAGGTCACTCGCAGAAGGCCATGAGCGTGTTCTCCGTGGGCGGCACGTTGGGAGCCTCACTGGCGCCACCGTTCGTCACGCTCGTGGTCGGTTCGCTCGGATTGTCCGGCGGCTACCTGCTCGCAGTTCCTGCAGCGGTAGCGGCTATTTGGTGGATCGTCGCCCAATCACGACCAGCCGGCACGGGCACGGACGCCGAATCAGCCCAATCATTGAGTTCGCAGCTAGCAGCGAACGGTCCCGTGTCAGATGATTGGCGCTCGTTCACCCGACTCGTGCTGGTAACGGTGTGTTGGTCAATTCCATATGTGACCACGCTGTCGTTGGTCTCACCGTACGTACTCAACGGACTGAACGGATCGTCCTCGAGTGCAGCAATCGTGTTGTCCTCCTTCACCTTGGCGGGAGCGGCCGGCACGCTACTGGGCGGAGTCCTCGCGGACCGTCGTGGTCGACGTGCATCCATCCGACTCGGTTACCTGCTTGCGGTACCTTCACTGGCATTGCTCGCCGCGGCTCCGAACGTGGCAATTGCCGAACTTGGAATCGTCTGTCTCGGATTCGCGATGTTCTTGCCCTTCGCGCCACAGGTGACATTGGCGCAGGACTACCTACCGAACCGCCCAGGCACGGCAAGTGGGGTGACCCTCGGACTCGCAATGTCAGTGGGAGGCATCGCCTCTCCGCTGTTCGGTTACCTGGCAGATCACTTCGGACCGCGCATGGCGATCGGGGCGACAACTGCAGTGCTGTTGGTCGGAGCCGTCATCGCATTCACCTTGCGCGATCGACGCCTCGACCCGGAGGACGAGACGGAGCGCGAACTGGACGTCATCGCCCTTCGATAACCCGAAGACAGCCCCGTAGTCTGAAGATTCATCGGAGGACATGAAGTGTCACTCGGTGGGCCGCTCCACGGCGGTTCACCGAGTCAGTCAGGAGCAGACACATGGCAGTGCGCCAGGTCAAGCAGCAGTCACTGGTACAGAAAGCCGCAGACGAACTTGCGCGCCTCATCGGCGACGGCGAATGGCCGGTCGGGACGAAAATCCCGAACGAGCAGGATCTGAGCACGCTTCTCGGAGTCGGGCGTTCGACCGGCAGGGAAGCCGTGCGTGCACTGATCGCGTCGGGACAGCTCTACTCTCATCAAGGATCCGGCACCTACGTCATGTCCTCGACTCCGGTCACAGAACTCGAGCGAGAACTCAAACGCTCGGACCGCCGCGAAGTCTACGAAGTACGCCGACTTCTGGAAGTGGAAGCGGGCCGCCTGGCTGCCATGCGTCGGACCTCTGCCGACGTCGACCTGTTACGGGCAGCACTCGAAGCCCGTGAAAATGCTTCGACACCAACAGAATTTGTCGACGCTGACATGGAACTACATCGCGCCGTGGTGAATGCTGCGCACAACAGCGTGTTGTCGATGGTGTTCGATTCATTCATCGAAACGCTCCGCAACTCGGCCCTGGACGTTATCACCGACGTCACGGCACGAAACCCCCAATCCATCGACGACGAAGCCGCTGCCCACCGAGATCTGGTGGAAGCAATCGTCGCGGGTGATGCCGACGCTGCCAGCGCGGCAACGCGCAGGAACATGGACGGGCTCGACTGACCCTCTCTATCGTTGTCAGGCATGACGTCCACATCGCTCCCTCCACGGGGTCTCCGGATCGGTCTGTCCGCCATCGCGTGGCTCAACCTGCTCTCTGCGCTCGTGGGAATGGCGGGCCTGACGATCGGCGGCGGGATGGGCCTGCCTCCTGAGTGGATCGAGGGAACCGTCTTCCCTTCATATTTCTGGCCCGGAATCCTCCTCGGCGTTGTCGTCGGAGGCATCCAAGCCGCCGCGCTCTTCGCTCAGCACAACAGGTTCCGTCTGGCATGGGGCCTGCACGCCGCCGCCGGGCTGACCATGATTATCTGGATCTTCGTCGAGATCGCCATCGTTCTCGCCTGGTCGCCGCTGCAAGGCATCTTCTTCACCACCGGACTGGCCCAGACGATCCTCGCCGTGCTCGCACTCGGAGCCTGGCCTCGCCCCTTCCTTCAACGAACCGACAGCCATCACGGTCAGTGACGAATTACATTGGGATAGAAGGTCACTAGGACCGACCTCGATGCTCTCCATCGCCCAATCCAGCTCGACCCCCGACCGTCAACTGAAATCTGTTCAGCCGATGAGGTCTTTCGAGAAGTTCAGCGAGTCGAAAGACCTGTTCGCTACGAGTTCCAATTGCCTCTGTGTTGCACCGTCTCGGGCGCGCTGAGACATGCCTTGGATGACTACACCGATGAACTCGGCAAGGTCCTCGGGATCGGAGTCAGCGGGCATGAGTCCGTTGGCGATATCGGCTGCGATCCTCTGCGACAGCAACACCACGTTGGCATTTCGCATGTCGCGCAATCGGTTTGCTATGTGACTGTTGGCGTCGGTTACGCTGACCGCCGCGCTGATGATCAGACAACCACCCGGACAAGACTCGTCGGTGTAATGGGACGCCGCGTCGTTCAAGAGGCGGCGAATCAATTCGGATGCCTCGCGCTCTTCGGCGAACGCCCGGTCCATGAAGTCGCCGCGAGTCGCGTTGTAGTGATCGACGGCGGCAAAGAACACTCCTTCCTTGCCGCCGAAAGCACTGTAGAGACTCGGTGGATTTATCTGCATCGCAGCAGTCAACATGGCAACGGATGTCCCCTCGTAGCCGTGCTCCCAGAAGGCATACATCGCCTTGTCCAAGGCCGCGTCTACGTCGAACTTCCGCCCTTGTCCCGGCACCCCGGCCATGCAACCTCCCAATTCCGCAGCATCTACCGATCCAAATGTGATCTATTCTACTCTTGTAGCGATCACTATGCGAATGTCCTACTGTTCTCCTCGAAAGTTCATTTCGTTCACTGAAGTACCGCCGTACTGCTGACACAGCTCGCGAACGCTCTTTCACACCGTCTAGGGGGATCGACATGCGTAGTGCCGCTTCATTCAAACTGGGTCTCAGCCACAGCGCGGCCACCGATTCGACATGGAAGGTCGAAGCGGTCAAACAGGTCGAGTATCACGTGATTGCCGCACGAAATCTGTTCGCCAAGGACAGCACTCGACTACTCGACGGGTGCAGCGCAGCGTCGCTACACCGCGGAGACCGACGCTTGATCATCATCGACGCGAACGTCGACCGAATTCACGGGGATAGAATTCGAGGCTACTTCGAACACCACGGAATACGAGCATCCTTCGTACCGATGCGAGCCGACGAGACGGTCAAAGAGTGGGGTTCTGCGGTGCGGGTGGTCGACGCGATGAACGGATTCGGCATCGACCGACGCAGGGAGCCGGTAATCGCGATCGGCGGGGGTGTTCTACTCGACATTGTCGGTTTCGCCGCGAGCGTCTACCGCCGCGGAACGCCGTACATCCGGGTCCCCACCACACTGATCGGCCTCGTCGACGCCGGGGTCGGCGTCAAGACCGGAGTCAACTACGGCATGGGCAAGAATCGACTGGGGACGTATGCACCGGCCCTGGCAACTTTTGTCGACCGAGCATTCCTGCGTACCCTCGACAACCGACACTTGTCCAACGGCCTTGCCGAGATACTCAAGATGGCCTTGATCAAATCCCTCGACCTCTTCGAACTGCTGGAAATCTTCGGGGAACGATTGATCGATGACAGGTTTCAGGGCTCTTCCGACGAACTCGACACAGCAGCAACACAAGTCATCGCCGAGTCGATCCACCTGATGCTCGAGGAACTGCAGCCCAATCTGTGGGAATCCTGCCTCGAACGCTGCGTCGACTACGGCCACACATTCTCGCCCACGCTCGAGATGGAAGCACTACCGGAACTTCTGCACGGTGAAGCCGTAGCTGTCGACATGGCATTGACGTCTGCACTGGGTTATTTGCGGGGAAGTATCAGTGAAGCTGAACTTGATCGCGTCCTGACTGTAATGAGGCGCCTCGGCCTTCCCACCTGGAACGACGTCTTGTCCACACCGGGCGTCCTCGGCGCCGCATTGGCCGACACAGTGCGTCATCGGGACGGGCGGCAACGGCTGCCTTTGCCGGTCGGGATCGGTGGACACCACTTCGTCAATGATGTCACGATCGACGGAATCAACTCTGCCTCCGCCCTTTTGAACAGGAAGAGCGACGAGCTACGCGTCCGTGAGACGTCGGTGACGAAGGTCGCGTCATGAGGTGGGGCGACCTCTACATCGAAGGCTTCGGCTCATACCTACCGGACAGGCGGGAACAAGCCTCCGACATGGTGACCGAAGGACGGTTCGATCCCGTCGAACAGCAGAAGACCGGACAGACTTCGGTTGCAGTGTCGGACCCTGATATCGGCGAATCCGCGCCGGAGATGGCAGTCTTCGCAGGCAGAGCTGCGTTGGCCGACAGCGGAATCAGCAGCAACGAAATCGACCTACTCGTGCATGCAGTGGTTCTGCACAACGGCCTGGAGGCGTGGAACTGCGGCGCCTACATTCAGAACGAACTTGGCATCGACGACTGCCTGCCGATCGAGATCCGAACAGCCTGCGCCGGAGCAATCGTCGGAATCGAACTGATCGGCCGCTGGTTCGACGGACACGGCAAAGGCCTGGTAACTGCATCCGACGCTTGGCGTCTCCCCCTGTTCGACCGGTGGAATTCCGACAGCGGTCTCGCCTACGGAGACGGCGCGGCCGCTGCTGTCATCGGCCCGGATCCGGGTCCCTTTCGTATTCTTTCGACTTCCGTAGTCACTGATGCACACCTCGAGCAGATGCACCGCGGGCACGAGCGCACAAGCATGCCTGTCTACGGCACCGCCGACCCGATCGATCTCCGAGCACGGGTGGGGGGCTTCACCGAGACTCACTCCATCGACGAGTTCTGGTCACGCAACGCGGCCGCTCTGTCTCGATGCGCTGAAACAGCTTTGGGTGATGCCGCCACTCATCACGGTGACATCGCCACCTGGATCGTACCGAATTTCGGCAACGTCCTACTCCGCAAACAATGTTTCGAGCCGCTGAAGATCCGCGCCGAGCAGACCTTGGTCGAACTCGGCAGAACCATCGGCCACACCGGTGCTGCCGACCCACTACTGGGCCTCGACCTGCTCCGCCGCAGCAAGGCCCTGCACCCTGGAGACCGGATCATGCTCACCGGCATCGGCGTCGGGTTCACATGGGGATGCGCAGTCGTCGAATACACCGGATACGAGAAGGGATAGGCCATGGTGGTCGAAACTCCGCACGAATTGACGACAACGGCTCGCTCTACCAACGCGAATGCCGCAATAATCTGGATGCTCCTGGCAGTGTTCGGCGTCGGCACTGTCGAATACCTTGTGGCCGGCGTACTTCCGGACATCTCCACCGACCTCGGGGTCAGCACCTCCACAGCCGGACTGCTCGTCACCATCTATGCCGTCACAGTGGTCATCGGTGGCCCTCTACTGACGATCGCTACCACCAGGGTGCCGCGGACACCTCTCATCGCGGCTCTGATGGCTCTCTTCGTCATCGGCAACATCGGAACTGCGCTGGCACCGAACTTCGCAACCATGGTGATATTTCGGATCATCACTGCTCTGCCACACGCGACGTTCTTCGCTCTGTGCCTGGTGCTGGCGACGTCGTTGGTGGCGCCTGAATTCCAAGGGCGTGTGATCGCCCGCGTCACCCTCGGACTGAACCTGGCGACGGTCCTCGGCGTCCCCTTGGGAACTCTCATCGGTACACAACTGGGTTGGCGCTGGTCTTTTGCGATCATCGCCGTTTTCCAACTGCTGGTCACCGCTGCGCTGATCGCCTCGACGCGCAACGCCGCTCCCTCGCACCAGACCGGCAATGTCAGCTCAGAGCTACGGGTGTTCACCCGGGGCCCAGTTCTGTGGGCGATCGGGCTGACCGCTCTCAGTCAGGCAGCGCTTTTCGTGGTGTTCACCTACATCTCGCCGTATCTCACCGAGCATGCCGGCATCTCGGTGTCGACGGTGACGGTGGTGTTGTTCGTATTCGGCGTCGGGTCTGTTGTCGGCAATCAACTCGGTGGTTACTACGCAGACAAGGACCTGGACAAAACGCTGTACATCGCGTTGACCGCGCTCGCGTTGGCACTTCTCGCTCTCTTCGTCTTCGGCGGAACGTCTTGGTTTGCCTTCGCCTGGATGTTCGTACTCGGTGCTACCGGTTTTTCCATTATTCCGCCGCTCGCCTCGAAACTCATCGGTGCTGCAAGCGAAGCCCCGCACCTTGCTGCCACGGTCAACATTGCAGGATTCCAACTTGCGAATGCTGCCGGCGCGTGGATCGGCTCGATCGCTCTGTCCGGCGGCAACAGCGTTGCAGTCCTGCCTGCTATCGGGGCAGTCCTCGCGGCGGGCGCAGTACTGCTGCTGTTCGTCAGTCGGCGCACTGCTCGGAGCGTGACGTGAAAGCCATGAGAGCTGCGATGATCGACGCTCCCCGTTCCGTGTCGATCGTGACGATCGACCGTCCCAACTGCGGGCCTGACGATGTCGTCGTCAAGGTTGCCTATGTCGGTCTGTGCGGTACGGATCTGGAGTTGTTGCACGGCACGTCGTCATACCTCACTGATGGCCTTACATCGTTTCCGCATCACTTCGGGCACGAATGGGTGGGCACCGTAGAGCAGACCGGCCCGAATATTCACGATCTGTCGGCGGGTGACGTAGTCACCGGGAGCACGATGATTTTCTGCCAGGCGTGTTCGGCCTGCGGGGCCGGACGACGCAACCAATGCTCCGATCTGCGTGAGGTCGGGCTATACGAACATCCTGGTGCCGCAGCCGAATTCCTCCGCATGCCGCGGCGCACGGTCGTTTCACTCGGTCGCGTCACAGTCGAACCGGAGCACGTTCTCATCGAGCCGCTCGTGACGGTGCTCGAGGCGCTCGACGCTGCTTCGGTGTCGCCGGGTGATCGGGTTCTCGTCGTCGGCGCGGGCACGATCGGCAGCTTGTCCATCGCCATGCTGAGTCGATACCCGATCACCGTCGACGTTCTCGAACCCCGGTCGATCGAACACCTCGACTCCGGCACCGTCACACACAGTTTCACCGATGCCACACACCTGACCGGGCAGTACGACGTGGTCGTGGAGGCGTCTGGCGGCGCCGGTGCGCTGGGTACCGCCGTAGGCGTTCTCCGTCCGGGAGGCAAGTGCATCCTCGTAGGCGTCGCGGCGCACACGGAATCGATCGATCCCGGAGCGGTTGCGCTGGCCGGCATTTCGATCATCGGAGTACGTCACGGGGTAGATCACTACCGCCGAGCCGCGGAACTGTTCCCGCTGATTCGCCCGGCATTGACCGCATTGATCGACAGTGTGGTTCCTCTGACCGAAGCACAGTCCGCATTCGATCGTCTCGAAGGCCACAGGACACGGCCGAAGGTGGTGATCTCTGTTGAGTGAGCTCGAATACACAGTGATAACCGGAGCGAGTAGTGGTATCGGCCGGGCAATCGCGCTCGCGCTTGCGAAAGAGGGTCACAACCTCGTCCTCGGATACGGCAATGGTCTCGATCGCATCGCACGGTTGGTGAGCGAACTAAATGCGCAGTTCCGCATCGACGTCGTTCCCCTGCAACTGGACCTGCGCAATGCCGAATCGACAGTCGACGCCGTTCTGAGATGCACAGATGAACTGGGTGAGATCCACTGCCTGGTAAACAATGCCGGAATCAACGATCGATCACCCGCAGATGCACTCGCCATCGATCGAATGCGCGAGGTCATGGCCGTCAATTCGATCACCCCACTTGCGTTGGCCTCGTCGGTGGGGCGCCGGATGATCGCGCGAGGTATCGCAGGATCGATCGTCAACATCACATCGATCCATGACACGGTCCCCATCACCGGCGGTGCAATCTACTGCGCCAGCAAGGCCGCATTGGCGGCGTCGAGTCGTGTCCTCGCCCTCGAATTCGCGCCCCACGGAGTGCGCGTCAATTCCGTCGCACCGGGAGAAACCGCCACCGCGATGAACGGCATCGATGACGAATCCTCGTATGCGGACATCGATCGCCCCGCTATCCCGTTGGGGCGTCCGGCCGGTGTGCACGAGGTCGCAGCAGCCGCGGCGTTCCTCGCCGGGTCCGGTTCGAGCTATCTCACGGGGACCACCGTTACCGTCGACGGCGGACTGGTTCTGACTGCAGCCGAAGCGAATGCCCGCTACGCCGTCGATCATTCTCCAACGCAAGGTCTCATGAAAGGAATCGCATGAAAGCCATCGCAATCGAAGCCACCGGCGACCCAAGCGTTCTCACTCTCACCGAGGTTGACGAGCCGACATCCGGCCCCGGAGACGTCACTGTTTCCGTTGCAGCCGCTGCCGTCAACCCTGTCGATCTGAAGACCCGTTCGGGGTTCTTGCCCATCGAGTTGCACTTCCCAGCCGTATTGGGATGGGACGTCTCCGGAACTGTTATCGCAGTCGGATCCGCGGTAACACGCTTCACGCCAGGAGACCGCGTCATCGGAATGATCGCGCAACCGGCACACCGCTACGGAACCTATGCCGAACGCGTCACCGCCGACCAGTCCTTGTTCGCACCCGCTCCGTCGAACGTCACCCTCGAGCACGCTGCTGCGATCCCACTCGCAGCGCTCACCGCTGTGCAATGCCTCGAGAAACTCGACCTTGCACCAGAATCCACGGTGTTGGTGACCGGTGCTGCCGGCGCGGTGGGCCGAATAGCGTCGGCGCTGCTGATCTCGCGGGGACACCGCGTCGAAGCCCTCGCTCGCGAGAGCGACACTGACGAACTCTTGGCCCTCAGCCTCAGCCGGGTCATAGCGAGTCCCGTCGACCTGCCGCAGAAGGAGTACGACGCCATCGTCGACACGGCGGGTATTGCCGAATCCGTCGACAGTGTGCGAGACGACGGCGCCTTCATCTCCATCGACGACAACGAGCAACCCGCACCGCAACGTGGAATCACACCGGCGAAAAGCTATGTCGACGAGGACGGCTCGGGCCTCGAATCATTCGCCGAACTGGTATCGACCGGTTCGGTCACCGTCCCTGTCGCCCGAACATTCCGGTTCGACGAAGCACCCCAAGCCCACGCTCTGCTGGCCGCGGGCGGAACCCGAGGAAAGGTACTGCTGATCCCATGACCGTGACCGCGAATGTCGAAGATGCCTTGTCCACAGTCGGTGTCACCGTTCCCGATGCGGACGCCGCCGCCAACTTCTTCGCTTCACTCCTGGGTGCGAACCGCGTCGTAAGATACCCCGGACGTGTCTCCGTACCGATCGGATTGTCGGGGGTCGTGGATTTCGTATCAGCGGATTGGCCCCATCAACCCCCACCGCGGTTGGTCGACATCGGTACCAACCATCTCTGCTTCACTGTCGGCGATATCGAACTCGCTGTGAGCTACCTTGATTCGCGAAGCGACGTGACAGTCCTCGGCGACGTGATCGAGGTACCCGAGGGTCCGATTGCGGGCAACAAGTGGGTGTACTTCCGGTCGCCGTGGGGCGATCTCTTCGAACTTCAGCAGTGGCCCGAGGAGCCGGGATACTTCCACGAAACCCAGGCCCGACTCCACCACAGACGAGAGGACATCGCGTCAGCCCTTCTCCCGACCTGCCGCGGTTTGGATCACACGGGCTACAGCGTCCCGGACCTCGACGCCGCGATAGCGCGTCTGGTGACCGCCCATTCGGGAACCGAGGTGCTCCGCACCGACATCGCAGCGGATCGCGGGTTCATGACGGCACAGTTCGATCTCGACGTCGAAGGAACGTCCCGGATGGCGATGGTATCCGTCGGCGACTTGAACATCGAGTTGTTCGAGCACCACATCGGCCGGCAGGAGGCCCCTCGCCCTTTGACCGCCAACGGGGGAAACTTCCTGACGTTCCGCCACGGGGGCGCCGCGCGACTGATTCCGAGTTCGCTGTGAAGTACGGAATCAATCTCCCCAACTTCGGGCCGCAGATCGACCCCGAGGGGATTCTCGCGTGGGCCCGGACAGCGGAAGCTGCCGGATTCGACAATGTCCTACTCTCGGATCACGTGGTGTTGACCGACGACGCGAATCGCCGCTCTCCCGCTCCGTTTTACGAGTGCCTGGCCACGCTGTCCTGGCTCGCAGCGGGTACCGAGTCGATTCGCCTGGGCAGCGGCGTGCTGATCGGCAGTCACCGACACCCGGCCCACCTCGCCCACGCGACCGCGACGATTGATCGACTCAGCGGCGGACGGTTGATCGTGGGCATCGGGGTCGGCTGGACTGCACAGGCTTTCGACGTCCTCGGCGTTCCGTTCACACGTCGAGGCCGACTGACGGATACCACTCTCGAAACCCTGATCGCAGCGTGGACGTCGGAGACATACGACGCACCGGGCTCGGCCGGAACACATCGCGTGCACAACGGACCTCTACCGCTGCAGCAACCACACCCTCCGTTGTGGATCGGCGGCAACGGACCCGCTGCGATCGACCGAACCAACAGATTAGGCACTGCATGGCACCCATTGCACCCTACCCGGGGCCTATGCATCGCTGGAGTCGCTTCACTCGCCCCCGGGCGTGAGTTCGTCCCCCGCATCTACTTTCTCCCCACCGAAAGATCTGTCGAATCACCAGACCGTCCACTCGGGTACGGAACCATCAACCAGATACGTGCCGACATCGATTTTCTGTCTGAGATCGGTGCACAGACGATTGTGCTCGATACCGATCCTGGCGACCAGCGACTGCGCCGCTCAACCGACCACGATCTCGATCTGATTCGCATTGCCGGCGAAAGTTTGGGAATGAGTCGGGTGGCCGTCTTATGACTCTGCGGCCCAGCTTGATTCGACAATCCATTTCGACCTCGGCACTGCTGTTCGACATGGACGGAACCCTCGTCGATTCGCAGGCGTCGATCGAGGCTGTCTGGTTCGAATTCGCGGACCGGCACGGCGTTGATCGGGCGGTGGTAGCGCAGGCACTTCCAGGCCGCATCGCTTCCGACATCATCGTTCGGGTTCTCGGTAATCGAGCAAACGTCGAATCCGAACTGAACTGGATCAGGCAAAGCGAAGAGCAGAACTCGCATCCAGTTCGCGCCATCGCCGGCGCCAAGGACTTTCTGGCGTCTGTGCCCCGGGAGCAATGGGCGATTGTCACGTCGGCCCCTCGATCGATGATGGTGCGAAGGCTCACTGAAGCGGGCCTCCCGCTTCCACACGCGTCGGTATGCGCTGAGGACGTGCGCGCCGGCAAGCCAGATCCCGAGGGCTTTCTTGCAGCGGCGGCGCGCTTGAAGGTTTCCGCCGACTCCTGCACCGTATTCGAAGACTCCTCGGCCGGCATGGCTGCTGCGGCCGATTCCGGCGCATCATGCGTTGCAATCGGAGCCGAGCCCGGACGAAACCTTTTGAGAGTGAATAATTTTACTTCACTACGACTCTCCCGAGAGAGATCGGAGCTCGTAATCGACGTGGTACCGGAACTATGACGGATACCGTATCGGTCGATCTGGGAGGTACGTGGCTACGCATCCGCAGCGGTGAGCGAACCGAACGGCTGCCATCGCCCAGCGTGCTCCGACAACCGTCTGCCACTCCCGATCAACTCCTGCGCGAGCTGATCGAGACACTGGATCGATATCTACCGCCGGGTGCCGCAGTGAACATGGCGTGCGGGGCCGCGCTCGACGAACAGAAGGGCGTCGCCCATGGATCCGGCCCATTGTGGGGCGGCACTCCTGCCGGTGAGATTCCGTTGCTGCGCCTCCTCGAATCCCACCGCCCGGACGTTCGATGGACACTCGTGAACGACGTGACGGCAGGGTTGGCGTCATTCGCTCGTGGGTTTACACGTCCCACCGATCGGCGCATCGCCTACCTCACCATCAGCAGCGGGATCGCACTGCGGATAGCTGATGCAAGAGAGGGAGTGATTCCAGTGGACGCATTGGGGTTGCAAGGTGAGGTCGGCCACCTTCGTGCAGTGACGTCGGGGCCGGATACAGTGCGACAGTTGCCCTGCGCATGTGGAGGCATCGGACATGTCGCGGCGATCTCGTCCGGCTCGGCGTTGGCTGCTGTCGCCTCGGCTCTCGAATTGCCCTATGACAGAGATTCGTTCGGTCCAGCACTCGAGTCAGGCGCCCCTGGTGCATCACTTCTGTTGAGCGTGGTCGTCGAGCCGATCGCCGAGCTGGTCAGAACGATGATCGCCCTCGATCCACGACTGGATCGCATCGGGATCGGTGGCGGGCTCGCCGAAGGTCTGTCCGAGATGTACGAGAGGGAACTTTGTTCCCAACTCGCCTCGGTGCGATCGTACGCGGACACGTCACTGACTCCCGAGAGAATCCATAGGACGATATACCTGTGCCGTCCTCACGACATCGACACCCTGTCCGGTGCCGACGATATTGCCGCCGGTCGCCTCCGCGTAAGCAAGCTGTGAAAGAGGATTCATGACAACGCAACTCACCCATCGCGCAATCGTGAGAAGGGGCAGTCGGTCGAGCGTCGAAAAGCGGCCGACTCCAACTCCCGGACCCGGCGAACTTCTCGTCGCCCCCGAGAAAGTCAGCCTGTGCGGGACTGACATTCAGATTGTGCGCGGAGACAGGGACGACCCCTCGCCCATCGTCGGCCACGAAGGCGCTACCCGCGTCGTCGAAGTGGGCGACGGCGTCACCGGCTTCGAGGTAGGTGATCGAGTCGTGGTCAACCCGACGCATCCGCATGATTCATCGTTTCTTCTCGGCCACAACGTCGAGGGGTTGTTTCAACAACGCGTCATCATCGGCGTGCCCGCGGTGAGTGGAGGGTTGGTCACGCCGTTGCCACTGGAACTTTCCAGCGCACGCGCTACTCTCGTCGAACCGTACGCCGTCGTCAGGTACGCGCTCTCCTGCCTCTCCCGTGAGTCACCGGGGACGCTGCTCATTTTCGGCGACGGTCTCATCGGAAATCTGGCTGCGGCCCTCGCACCCTCCGTTCTCTTCCCAACCGTCCGAGTAGTAATGGTCCACCGCACCGAACTCGGCATGGAGTGGACGACAAATCACTTTCCATCCGTGGTCAACTCGCTCGCTACCGAGAACTGGGTACGCGAAACCACAGGCTCGGTCGCCGTGCTGGTCGCGACTCACCGCGCCGGCACAGTAGCGTCGATCGACACCGCTCTGGAACGCCTCGGCGATCGAGTTGTCTCCGTGCATCCGATTGGTGGAGTGCCGGCCAAGGCCACGTCCGATTTGTTACCCGGGGTGGACATCGCCGGGGTGCGACAAGCCAACACGGGTGGACCGACACCACCCGCGATCACGACGTTCACCAGGGGCTCTCTGCGCGTTGCCTTGACGGGCAACAGAGGAGTCACGAACCACCAACTCGCCTCCGCTGCAGCTGCATTGACGAGCGCCGACGACACGATCGACACGCTACTCACACACCAACTCGGCATCGATGAGGGCACCGCATTGATGAACGTGATCTGCGAGAAACGGACCCGAGAGGTGGACGGCGAGTTGGTGATTCGATTGGTGGTGAATCTTGCGGGTCATTGAAGGTATTTGATCCGACGAACTCGGGGAACAACCAGCCAAGACCTCCCGCCCGAGATCCCCCACGGACTCGCATTGCTAGTGTTGATGACGTGTTTGCCACGGGACCCAACGCGCTGACGGTAAAAGGCCAACCGACGCTTCAACACATAGATTTCACCTTTTTGGATTCTTTTCGATTTCCCGACCGGCAGGGCTTCCCCGATTCATATCGCGCATTCATCCGGCACGCAGGGTGGGCGCGGACCTTCGGACTCTGGCTCATCTATCCGCCCGTCCTTCCCGGATTTGCCGACGGCTGGCAAGGGCGCGCCCGCAACCTCACCGCTCATCTTCATTCGGTCTACACAGAAGGACAGGATGACGAGTTCGATTGGATGATCGAACCCGACGGCGATTGGTCACTCCCCGACTCGCTGCAGGTTTTCGGATGGAGCGAAAACGGTGACGCCCTCCTGTGGGACACAGCATCACGCGACACCGACGGAGAGTTTCCGGTTTGGGAATCGCGATCGTTCAACTCCCTCCACCGCCTCGGCGGGAGCCTCTACGAAGCACTTCCGTCCATTCGCACCCGGACGGCGAGCCTGTTCGGACCCCGCGCCTACGACATCGAGCCACTCCAGCCCACCCAACTCTGACGCGCGACCCAAATTATCGAAAGGCCGCGGGCACAGCCACTAGTACGACACCTACGATGACGACCAGCGACAGATAGCCGAGAACGAGGCCGGCCACTGCCAATCCGCGCCCACTTTCGCCGGAACGGCGAATCTGGTTCAGCGACACATGGCCCACGGGAATAGCAAGAACCCCACCGAAGATTCCAAGTACCAGTGCGACGATGGCCAAGGCATTCGTACCGCCGACCACCCCTGGCGGCGGCGACACCACCTGCCTGACAGGCCCGAATGCCGAACGAAGGCTCCTCCCTGACAGCAGCGCCCCGACCATATACAGCGACAGTCCCGCCACTGATCCGGCTACCCAGGCTCCACGAAACGCCGGCCCGTCGACGTCGAGGATCCTCCCCGCCGCCCTTACCCCGGATCCTGCTGCACCGACCGCGATACTCAAATTCACTGCGCCAGGAAGAACGGCAAGCAAGGCAATAGCACCGATACCAAGCGAAAATGCCGGGCCACCTCGGCGCCGCCACGCCAACGAACTCATCAGCGCTGCGAACAAAGTCACAGCAATGCCTAAAAGCCCAGTCACAAATCCGACAACGACTCCCGTCTCGAAGTCCCCACCTAGATGACGAGCAACCCACTGTGCCCAGGCCCGTGCGAATGGCGGCCCGAGCGTCAGCGAGGCAACGACCGTTGCAACCGCAACGCACGCCACGACACTGATGACCCGCAGAATCCACCCCAGATAACCGGAATGCGAATTATTCGGCGCAACAGTAGTTTCCGAGTCGATCACCAGGATTCCTTAGTTCAGAGTGTGACAACAGAACGGCTCTAGCCGTCACTCCACACAGAACCGTGGCCGGACCGGCTCACTCATCTGATCAAGTTCTGGTGCCTGTGTCTGTAGTTCGTTCGCACGACCAAACCGGCGATAGCAACGATTACACATTTGTGTTAGCGTTGTTTTCATGAGTTCGAGAGCAAAGATTCTGGCCGCAGCGACCGAGCTGCTCAACACCTCCCCCAACGGTGACATCTCCACCCGTGCCGTGTGCGAGATGGCCGGCGTCGGCGCCCCCGCGCTCTACCGTCAGTTCGGCGACAAGGACGGACTGCTCGCAGCCGTCGTCGAGGCAGGTTTCTTCGAATACCTCGAAGGCAAACGCGCTGCGACACCTTCCGATGACCCCGTCGCCGATCTACGGGCCGGCTGGGATGCGCACACCGCCTTCGCGCTCGCACATCCCGCTCATTACCGACTGATGCACTCACCTTCCGCCCAGAGCGCCGACACCGCCCTGCAGGCCCAGGCGCTACTTCGATCCGTTCTCGAACGATGCGCTGCGGCAGGTGTTCTGACCGTGTCGGTCGACGTGGCTACGCAGATGGTGATGTCCGCCAATGCGGGCGTCGCTCTGATGCTCGTCGTAAGGCCGGAACAGTACCCCGATCCGACGCTGTCACAGCGAGTTCGCGACGGAATCTTCGCGTCCATCATCGACGAATCCGACGCCCACCCGGACGCCTCCCTCAACAGAGTTGCATCCACTCTCGACGCCCAACTCGCCGCCGCAGATTCAACTTCCCTCTCCACCAACGAAGTCGGCCTACTACGGGAGTGGCTCCGCAAGCTGTCCGATGCACCCAAACCAGTTCAGGAGTTACATCATGACTGACACCACCACCACCCGCGTCGCCATCGTCACCGGAGCTTCCGGCGGCATCGGGCGAGCGACTGCCGAGAAGCTCGCCGCCGACGGAATGGCTGTCGCCGTGCACTATTCAGGAAACCTTCAACGCGCCCAGGAAACAGTGGACACCATCGTCGCAGCGGGCGGTCGCGCCATCGCGGTGCATGCCGACGTCGCCGACGAAGGTGAAGTCGCGGCCCTGTTCGATACGGTCGAGGAGGAGTTCGGGGGCATCGACGTCGTCGTCCATGCAGCCGGAATCATGATTCTCTCCACCGTCGCAGAACTGAACTTCGACGATTTCGATCGGATGCATCGGACCAACGTCCGAGGGACCTTCGTGGTCGACCAGCAGGCAGCCAGACGTGTCCGGCGCGGTGGTGCGATCATCAATTTCTCCACCTCCGTGAAGAAGCTGGCGTTTCCGACTTATGCCGCGTACGCCGCCACCAAAGGTGCTGTCGACGCGATCACTCTGGTTCTCGCGAAAGAGCTAAGGGGACGCGACATCACGGTCAACGCCGTAGCCCCGGGCCCCACGGCCACCGATCTGTTCCTGGACGGGAAAGACGAAGCTACAGTGGAGAACCTGTCCAAGCTGGCTCCCCTGGAACGCCTCGGCACACCGGTGGACATCGCGGAGGCTGTCGCGTTTCTCGCCGGCCCAGCTCGCTGGGTCAACGGCCAGGTCATCTACGTCAACGGCGGCGTGATTTAGCAAAACCATCGTCTAAGGACCACACCTTGGCAATTCCGACAAAACAGTCAAACCAGTCGACTTTGGTTGTAATGTGCAAACAATGGAAAACCAGGATCGAGGGTCCGCCCGGACGTCACGACGACAGTTCATCAGCGTTGCAGGGCTGGCGGCAACCGCCGTCATAACCCTCGCGACCTCCTCGACCGCCAGCGCCGCCGGCCCCACGGCACCCAATCCAGGTTCGCGGGTCGGCGATCCTGCGGAAGCCCAAGCGGTACAGCGCGTCGCAGAGACACTGCTGAACAGCGGAGTCCCCGGTCTTGCCTTCGCCATCGTCAAACCGGATGAGAAGAACCGCAAAGCGAGTGTCACCACTACGTACCACTACGGCCAGGCCGACGTCGAAAACGGCGTGAGAGTCACTCCACGAACGCAATTCGAGATCGCCTCGGAGACCAAGACCTTCACCGCTGTACTACTGGCGAAACTGATCGCTCGGGGAGAAGTCGGATTGGACGACCTGGCGAGCAAGTATTCGGACGGCAACCCGCTGCCAAAAGGTAGCGGTGGCGAGGAGATCACGCTTCGCCAACTGGTCACCCACCGTTCCGGTCTGAGCGACGACCCGCCCAATCTCTCGGCTGGGTGCGCAGATCCCACACAATCGTGCGTGGACGAGAAAGCGAAGTACACGAGAGACATGCTCTGGGAAGGACTCCGGGCTCCCGGGGCCTTGGAGTTCGCCCCCGGTAGCCACTGGCTGTACTCGGACTTCGGGTTCGGACTGCTCGGCACACTCATGGCAGACAAGATCATTCCGGGACAGGAGAAGCCGCCTTTCGCGGCAGCAGTTGCCCGCGAAATCACCGACCCGCTCGGGATGATGGGTACCGTGATCGAGACCAAAGCAACCGACCTGGCCGTTCCGTACTACCTCGACGGCACAAGAGCCCCTCTGTGGAACAACACGGGTGCGATCGCAGGCGGGGGTGGCCTCGTCAGCACCGCCGAGGACATGTCGATCTGGGCCGCAACAACTCTCGGCTATGGCAACAACCCGCTCAAACCGGTCCTGACCTCGATGCTCGAGCAGATCGACACGCAAGCTCCGGAGAATCCTGCATTCGGAATGGGAATGGCGTGGCAGCTCCAACCCCCGACGCCGAACTTCCCACAACGGTTCGCCAAGAAGAACGGAGACAGCTCGGGATCCAACTGCATCACCCTGTTGGTTCCCGACAGCGGCTGGTCGATCACGATTCTTGCGAACGGTGGAAATGCGGCGATGATCGACCCTGCAGCAGTGAACCTGATGCATGATCTGGTTCCGAGACGACCGATAATCGGTAGCTCGACGGGAAGTTCGTCGGGCAGCGACGTCGGTTTCCAGACCGGGTCATTCGGATAGACCCACTTACCCAGGGGCGCTACATCTTCGTCGAGCGTGCCATCACGAAGCAGTAGAGCCCGTAGGTGATGATGCCCAATCCGGCAAGGATCAGCAGGGCCACTCCGTACGGCTGCGCACCCAGCGTCTTGAACGCTCCGTCGAGTCCGGAGGACTTGCCGGGTTCGGAACTGTTGACCGCGAGAAGAACCAGAACGCCGACAGCAGCGATGGCCAAGCCCTTGGCGACGTACCCGACGGTTCCGAGTCGGCGCACGAAGTTGCTGGGTGTGCCTTTCAAATCATCCAGGAAGTTCTGGCTCGCGCCCTTGTACACGTGGTAAACACCCACAGCGATGATCGCGATCCCACCGATCACCAATGCGATAGTCCCCAGCGTGTTCTCCATCAAACGCGCCGTGATTCCCGCACTCTGACCGCTGCTGGACTTCCCGCTTCCGCGGGCGAATCCGAATGCAGTGAAAGCAAAACCGAAATAGACGAGCGAAATGCCCAGAGCCTTTGCGCGGTTGAAGAACTCCTTCTTCTTGTCGTCCGAGGACGGCGACGACGAGCTCCCCAACGCAGCTTCGGCCAATCTCCACAACGCCATGGCAAGGAAGGCCACGACGCCGACCCACAGAGCGAAGACACCCCCTGGTTTTCCTGCCAACTCGGCCATCGCACCCGATTGGTCCGCAGACCCGGATCCACCGAGAGCAAGGCGGATCGCGATATATCCGATCAGCAGATGAACCACACCGCTGACGACAAATCCTGCGCGGGCAAAGCGCTCGAAGACATTGTTCTGTGCAACGTCAGCCGCCGTGGACGTGACACTTTTCTGGTCCTGCGGTGACGATTCTTTGTTCATCATGATCGTCGAACCATATACGGGCAGACGCTTCCCTCGAACGCCTGCATCAAGTGTTTCGAGATCAAGGGTTTCGAGGGTTCTGATCCGGCGTCGACCGCGGTTCTTCGGGGTTGGGAACCTTGGGGTCGATCGTGTCTGCATGATCTCGTTGCTGGTTCAGTTCCTCGCGAGAACTCGTCGCCTCTTTCCGATGTTGCGCTGCATGATGTTGCAGCGCAGACGCTTCCGCCGCTTTGGCGTCGGCCTCTGCCTGCACCATGCGCGCTTTGGCTGCTGTCTCTTCTGCCCGCGCCTCGCGCTCGCCTACTTGCAGCGACTTGTCTGCGACGTCTTCGCGGATCTGTTCTGCCTCGATGTGACGACGCTCGTCGCGCCTGTTTCGCGCCACCCACAGGAGTGCGGCCACGATCGCTATCACCACGACCACGGCAACAATTATCCAGATTATGCTGCTGGTACTCATACTGCGAGAGGTACCCACCTGGGACTTTCTCACACGCAGGCAAAGAAATACGCAAAAATTACAGGTCAGTCGGATGCGTGTTGGCACCGCACAAAACGACGCACAATTCACCGTCGGACGGCGGCGTCACCGTTCCGTTCAGAACCGGAACCATTGCTGCCGCGGTTCCCAACTCCACCAGGATCCGGAACTCCCGCCACAGGAACGCCCGCGCCTGCCGGATCGAATCATCGTCGACCACAACGCTGTTAACCGAACTCTCATGCAGCGTCTCCCAGGCGATGGCGCCAATCCGTGTGGCCCCCAATGAGTCCCCGGCGATACTGTTCACTTCGATATCGATCGGACGCCCCGCATCGAGCGAGGTGTGCAAGGTGGCAGCCCCGGTCGGCTCGACGGCTACCACTTGATCTTCGGGACGAGCCGCCGCGACGATTCCAGAGACCAACCCGCCGCCGCCGACTGCAACGCAATACGTGATCGGTCCGGATGCGTCGTCCTCGATCTCGAGAGCAATGGTCCCGGCTCCGCTGACGATGTCGGGCAGGTCGTAGGCGTGCAGTTCGAGCGCACCGCTCGAGCGTGCGATGTCCGCCCCAGCGGCAGCGGCGAGTGCATACCGGTCGCCGACCTTGTGAACGGTTGCACCCAGCTCCCCAAGTGCCTTCACCTTTGCTTCGGGCGCTGTCTCCGGCACCACCACTGTGCAGGTGAGTCCTCGGCGCCGCGCGGCCCACGCAGCGCCGATCGCAGCGTTGCCGCCGGACGCGATCACCACGCCTGCGTCAGGCATGGTGCCGTCGGCGACCGCTCGTTCCACTGCATTGAGACTGCCGCGCACCTTGAAGGAGCCGCCGTGTTGGAGGTACTCGAGCTTGAACAGAACCGGCACCTCACCGTGTGGTGTCGGCACCGCAGTTCGAAAGATGGGAGTACGCCGCGCCAGTCCTGCGATACGAGTCCGTGCGGCTTCGACATCCGAGCGCTCGATTGCCAGCGGACCTGCGTTGTTGTCGGCGGTGAGAGTCATGTACCAACCCTACGGTTCGCAACTTCGACCCGAAGCAGTCGGCCCATCGTCATCAAGATGTCTGTTTTTCACCAATTACTGCCCGCATCTGACCGGGACATCGACCTTCCAGGTGAATAAATTTACTACTACAAGCACAACGACGACATCAAGGAAAGGCACACGCCATGTCGAAGATCGCAGTATTCGGTGGAAACGGTTTTGCAGGAAGCGCAATCGCAAAGGAAGCCGCTTCACGCGGCCACGAGGTAACCGTCGTCGCTCGCAGCGCGCAGTCCGGAACCGACACGAATGTCGTGCAGGGTTCGGTTCACGACAACACGATCGTGGAGCAGATCACGGCAGACAACGACGTCGTTGTCGTTGCCATCCCCGCTCGCGAGATCGACGGCAAGCGCCTGCTCGACGCCGTCACTCCCCTCGCAGATGCCGCCGCACGCAACGGTGCTCGCATTGCCGTAGTCGGTGGCGCCGGCAGCCTGTTGGTCGCCGAGGGTGGGCCGCGCGTCGTCGACACCCCCGATTTCCCGGACGCATACAAGGGTGAGGCGCTCGCTCACGCCGACGTCCTCGATGCGCTCCGCGCGACCGACAGCAATGTCGACTGGTTCTACGTGAGCCCGGCCGCAGCGTTCGGTGCCCATGCCGGCGTCGCCCCGAAGGGATCGTTCCAGTTGGGTGGCGACATTCTCCTGACGGACGCCGAGGGCAACTCCGCCGTCGCGGGCGAAGACTACGCACACGCTTTTGTCGACGAGATCGAGACTCCGGCCCACCGTCGCCAGCGTTTCACCGTCGCACACTGAACATGAGCAACCTTCGTAGGCGCGCAGCCTGGATCGCTGTTCCCGCTGCCGCCGCCCTCCTGCTCACCGCGTGCTCCAACGACGCGGAATCCGCAACGCCCAGCAGTTCTGCGACGTCCACGACCGTTGTCGCCGAACAGGGCGATCAACTCGAATCCAACAAGACCGTCGTCACGGACTTCTACGAACTGGCGTTCAACGGCCGTCAGGTACAGCAAGCCGCCGACCGGTACCTTGGCGACGTCTACATCCAACACAACCCCACTGCCGCCGACGGGGCAGCCGGATTTGTCAGCGGCATAGGCGGTTACGTCGAGGCCACACCCGGATTACACGCCGAGATCACTCGTGTTTTCGCCGAGGGCGATCTGGTTGCCCTCCAGTCTCACACCACGTCTGCACCCGGCGACCGCGGCCAGGCCGTGTTCGACATCTTCCGCGTCGACAACGGCAAGATCGTCGAACACTGGGATGCCATTCAAGACGTGCCGGAAACGTCCGCAAATCCGAACACGATGTTCGACGGACCCACCTCGTCGCCGTCCAAGTCGTCAGAAGTCTTGGAGCGCAACACGGCCAACGCGTTGACGTTCCTGCAGCTCGCCTTCAACGAGGGCAAAGCCGCCGAGGCTGCCGACCAGCTGGTCGGCCCGACCTACACCCAGCACAACCTCTCGTTCGCTGACGGCAAGGACGCATTTGTCACCGCACTGGCCGGGATCGAACCCGTTACCGGAGACAAGGCCACCAAGTTTCCACGGACGGTAGCCGAGGGCGACTTCGTCTTTGTTCAGACCTTCGCTTCGTCCGGTGAGGGAACGGCCGGCAGCGGCTCGATGGACATCTTCCGATTCGACGAGAACGGCAAAATTGTCGAACACTGGGACGCGGTCCAGGACTACCCTTCGACGACCGCAAGCGGTAACACCGTGTGGGATGACGGTCGCTGAGACGACAACTCCGAACAGTTCAGCGGACGGCTACGTGATCAGCCGACGTTGATTCGTTCTGTGTCGCCGTCGTAGTAGTCCAACAATCTCTGATCCATCACCCGGCGCCACAGTGGTGGAATCCACGCGATCACGATCATCACTGCGTAGCCGGCCGGAAGTTGCGGCGCTTCGGCCGCGCTACGCAGACTTTGGTACCGCAGCTTCGGGTTGGCGTGGTGATCGCTGTGCCGCTGCAGTTGGTAGAGAAACAGATTGCTCACGACGTGATCGCTGTTCCAACTGTCAGCGGGGCTGGCGCGAACGTACGAGCCGTCAGCACGCTTGCCACGCAGCAGACCGTAATGCTCGAGGTAGTTCGCCGCTTCGAGGAAGGTGAATCCGGCAACTGCCTGCAGCAGGAGCCAGGGCGCGACCTCCCAACCGAAGATACCGATCAGCGTCGCGAAGAGGACAACACTCATCGCCCAAGCGTTGAGAATATTGTTCTCGAAGCTCCAGGTTCGTTTGCCTTTCCTCTGGAGTCGCGCGCTCTCGATGCGCCATGCCGAACGCAGCCCGCCGAAGACACTTCGTGGCAAGAACCTCCAGAAGCTCTCACCGAACCGTGAGCTGGCCGGGTCCTGCGGAGTAGCTACACGCACATGGTGGCCGAAATTGTGTTCCACGTAGAAGTGCCCGTAGAGAGATTGCGCAAGCGCCACTTTCGCGAGCCACTGTTCGCTCTTCTCGCTCTTGTGGCCGAGCTCGTGGGCCGCGTTGATACCGACGCCGGCGACGACACCCACCGTGAACGACATCGCGATCTTTTCCGCGATTCCCATCGGAGCGTTGATCCAGCACCAGCAGGCGAAGACCAGACCGGCGTATTGCAAGGGGAGGAACGCGTAAGTGCACCAGCGGTAGTAGCGGTCCTTCTGCAGTTGTGGGATCGCATCGTCCGGCGGACTTTCGCCGTCTTCACCAGCCAACATGTCGATGATCGGGATGACGATGACCAGGAGCCACGCGCCGGTCGCCCAGAACAATCCGAGACGAAGGTTGTCGACGAGAAACCAGGAGATGAACGGGCTGAGTGGAATCAGCAATCCGAGCGGCCACAGGTACCTTTTGCGGTCGCGCCAGCGCGGGTTTTCGCCAGACGGCGAGTCGGTGTTCTGGACAGCCTTCGATTCGGTATGCCGTGCGTCGGAAGTCGCTGTCATTCGCCGATCTCGCCTTTCGTCCCCTCGAACGATTCGCCCCACGCACCGTTCACGCTCAGCAAACCACGACTCGCGCGCTGACGGATGTGGCCGTGAACGCACGACGCCCTACTGGAAACCCGACCGGGACACATGTCCGGCACGCGCTCTCCCCCGAGTAGCCACTGTTCACCCCGACAGCTGATTCGGACAAAATACCCCATCGATCTGCGGCAATGGACACCGCATCAACCTTTTGCCGCGCCTCGAAACGTCAAGGGTCTGGCAAGACCAGCCCTGGTCCGGTTCAACGAAGTAACGGTAACCAGCCGTGACAGAAATCATAAGCAGAGGACAGGGTTCTCACCCGGAGCGGCAACCAAAAAGACTGCGCGCCCTCAACTGGTCAGTTGCGGGCGCGCAGTCAAAAGGTGAGCAAGCGTCAGAGCGTTGCAAACACCTTCGTTTTCACTTCGTTCAGCCAACCGTTCGCGGTCACGAAATCTGTGACACTCGACTGCAATCCGAAGACGTGGCCAGCCTGCGCCGCCGGCAGCCTCGTGAAGAGGTTGTCGTCGAGGACCGCTTGAACCGCCGCATTGGTCGATCCGTCCGCATTCAGGGGATACAGCACGACCGTCACACCGTTCATGATGTCGGCCAGCTGCTCCATCGGGTAGGACTCGTATCCGGCATCGGTGTAATTGGTCGGAACACCGGGCCCGTACGCCAATCCGAGTTCGTTGACGACCAAATTGCCGATCGCACCAGTGGGCTGCTGAACCGAGAAAGCGCCGGGTGCGTCTCCGAGCGAAATGTGAATCCACTTGTTGTTCGCGATCACGTCCGCGTACTCGCCACGAACAAGTTCGAGATTCTCTTCGTAAGCAGTGCGCGTCGACTCGAGCACGTCCGTCTTGCCGATCGCCTCGGCGATCTCCGTGGTGATCGTCTTCCAGTCACCTCGACTCTCGCCCTTGACGATGACAGTGGGCGCAATGCCAGACAGACGGTCGAACGCCGCTTGGTCCACTTCGTCGGCGTCGCCGACGATGATGTCGGGATCTGCCGCAGCGATCGCTTCGAAGTTCATTTCCCCGTACGGCCCGATGGTCGGGAGCCCGTCGACGAAGGCCTGCTGCTCGGGCGTGAATTCACTGATCCACTTGCCGTAGTCCTGCACAGCAGCCGGTTTCACTCCGAGGGACATGAGCTGCCAAGGAGTGTCGTACGACGCGGCGACGACGCGCTCCGGCGAGGCAGGAACCTCGATGTCCCCGTATGCCGAGGCAACCGTCCGGACGTCCGTCGGCTCGGAGTCGGCCGATGACGAGGAACAGCCAGTCACCGCCATCGCACCGACAACGGCAACTGCCGCCGCTGCGATGACTCTGGAACCGAAAGAAAATGATCGAATTGCGCGCACGCAGAACTCCTACAGAGGTGATTGTTTAGCCAACCCTAAGTTCATTCTGTGGCACGACACAAGTCCGATCGAGGCGCTTTGAGTCGCTGTTCGGACTAGTCCTGTAGCCAATCGGTCATTGGCGCGCGCGGATGATCGATCAGGCTTGCGAACTCCCCCGGGGTCACACCCATCGTCCGACGAAAAGCCGCACCGAACGCGCTTTCGGAACGGAAACCCGTCTTCCTCGATACAAACGAGATGCTTCGACCGAGTGCCAGAAGTTGCATCGCATGATGAGCCCGCAGTCGCATACGCCATTCCGAGAAGGTCAATCCAGTTTCGGCCGGAAACCTTCGTGTGAGGGTCCTCGTACTGACCTTCGCGTCGGTGGCCCACTCCTCGACCGATCGGGTGTCGGCCGGGCTGGCAACCAACTGATCTGCGATCTGCCGAAGCCACGGCGTCGTCGGCAGCGGCACATCGAAAATCAGTCGCGGAACGGGTTCGACGAGGTCGATGGCAAACGCCTCGGCTCGTCGACGAGCCGCGTCGGTCAAGTCGTCTCGGGTGAGGTGATCGAGTACTTGTTCGAGCAGCGGAGGGGTGGACAAGGCCACCACACGATCCAACCCGGTCACATCGGATGCCACCAACCACGTGCACGACAATTCTGTGCCGCTACGCGCCGTCACCTCGTGGGGAACATAGGACGGGATCCATAGACTGACCCCACTCGGCACCGTGTACACAGTCTTCGGAGTACGGACCTCGAGAACACCGTCGATCGCCCACAGCAATTCGTGATCGCTGTGGCGGTGCATCTCCCACGTATAGTCCGAATCGACTGACAGCCGATTGGTCGCCAAACGCAGATACCCGTCGGCACTGACGCGCAGCGGTCGCACGACGCGTTGCCACTCGGACAGCTCGTCGAGCGGGCTGCTGAGCGGGTAGTCGATCTGCTCGCTCACCGCAGCGTCGACAGTTCGGGATGTCCGAACAGGCCAGGTAACCCACCGGTGTGCAGGAAGACCGTTTCTGATCCCGCCGTGATGGCTTTGTCCTTCACGAGTTGGATCAATCCCGCAAAGGCTCGGCCGGTGTACGTCGGGTCGAGGAAGATGCCCTCCGTACGAGCCAAACATCGGATCGCGCCGGCTGATGCTTCCGTGAGCGTCGAATATCCTTGTCCAACTTGGTTTCGCAGGATCTGAAGATCCGCGGCTCGCACGGTCGGACCAGGCATCTCGTCCAATAACCCAACGACAGTCGACACTGGATCGGCAACAGCCCCGACATCGACGCCGACAACTCTGTCGACGCCCAGATGCGCGACAAGTCCAGCCATCGTTCCGCCCGATCCGAGTGCAACCACGACGCGTTCCACTCCGGGGAGTTGCTGCTCGATCTCGCGTGCGCAGTCGACGTAACCCTGCGCGGCCACCGCGCTGGTACCACCGAAGGGAATGACAAAAGGAACTCCGCCCGAGTCAGCGACGGCCTGCACCGCGGCGTCGACCGCGGATGCCCTGTCCCCACCGGCCCAGACGATCTCAGCGCCCGCGAGTGCATCCAGAACGAGATTTCCCTGCGCGGATTCCGGCTCGGCACCACCGAGCACCAGCACACAACGCAATCCCAAACGGGCTGCTGCGGATGCAGTCAACCGAGCGTGATTGCTTTGCGGTGCACCGGTAGTGATCAAAGTCGTCGCGCCGACGGCCAAAGCCTGAGCGCAGGTGTACTGCAGCTTTCGGATCTTGTTGCCGCCACCGCCTAGTCCGGTGACATCGTCACGTTTGATCCACAGGTCTTCCGGCCCCCAATCCGAGTGCCTTCGCGCAACGCGCCAAAGGTTCGACGGGCGTCGGCCAACTGCCCAGGCTGATCGGCGGAACGTCGGAACTGAACATTCGACGAGTCTAGTTCGACCGGGCACCCACAGTCCGTACTCGAATACAGTCCGTACTCGCATACAGTCGGGACATGGGAACTTTCACGACGACCACACGTGACGTACCGCTGACCGTCAGCCGACCGGATTCGCCGAGTGAACCGAGACATGCGGTAGTAGTTCTCCAAGAAGCGTGGGGCGTGAACCAACACATCGAGAGCATCCTCGAACGCCTCGCCGACGCCGGCTACCTTGCCGTCGCCCCGCATCTCTACCACCGCGGCGCACAGACCTCCTTCACCGACTTCCCGTCCGCGAAGGATGCGCTCATGGCACTCGACAGCACAAGCATCGGCCACGACGTACGTGCCGCCGTCGACTACAGCCGATCCGAGGGAGCAGACAGAGTCGGCTCCCTCGGATTCTGCATGGGCGGCACCGCGTCACTGTGGTGTGCCGCGGTACCCCTCGTCGATTCCGCTGTCACGTACTACGGCGGCGGTGTCGCCGAGGCCCGATGGGACGGAATCGCGGCAGGCACCGAACTTGCAGCGCAACTGCAGGTCCCGTGGCTCGGTCACTACGGCGACCTCGATCCGAGTATCCCGCCGGAGAGCGTCGAGCAATTGCGCGCAACCGCGTCCGATCTCGCCCGGGTGTACCGCTATGCCGACGCCGGCCACGCGTTCAACAACGACACTTCGACCAGCCACTACGCCCCGGATTCTGCTGCCCTCGCCTGGACCCGCACTATGGAGTTCTTCGCCGAAACCCTGTGATTCCCAATGCGAGTCAGGGCACCCGCTTGACCACCGTGCCGGTGATCTCGTCCTGAACCTGTTCAGCCGTTACCGCTCGACTCTGCGCCCGACGTGATCGGGTGAAGTAGTAGATGCCGATCACGGCAAGAACAAACGGCACCCCGAACACCAGCGTCATCTTGAAATCGTCGACCCACAGCGTGGTGATCAGAATCGCGACCATGAGGACTCCGCCGAGGATTGTTCCCACCGGAAAGAACGGAATCGTGAAGGAAAGTTTGGTTCCGTCCTCCTTCATCCGCTTGCGAAAGAACCAGTGCGTCACGAAGATCAGCAGCCACGTCGCCATCGCTCCGAACATCGACAACGAGATCATCAACGTGAATGCCTGCTCGGGAAAGAGAACGTAGACGATGGTCGCGACGGCGATGCCCGACGTCGACAGCAGCAAGGCGTTGACCGGCGAGCCGTTGGCCCTGACCTTGCCGAGAATGGCCGGCGCGTCACCAGCACGCTAGAGCGAGAACATCATTCGCGAAGACACGTACAACTGACTGTTCATCGCGGACAGCGCGGCAATGATCACCACGAAGTTCAGCACACTGTCTGCGCCCGGAATCTTCACGACCTGCATCACCGTGACGAAAGGGCTTCCGCCGCTCAAGATCTTGTCCATCGGAGCAATTGCCAGAATCAAAGCAAGAGTTGCGATGTAGAAGACGAACAGCCGGACGATCGTCACACGGAACGCCTTCTTCACCGCCACCGCGGGGTTTTCCGCCTCACCGGCCGCAATGGCGATCATCTCGATGCTCAAGTAGCTGAAGATCGATACGATCACGGCAAACCACATGCCGGACAAACCATTCGGAAAGAATCCGCCACCGGCCGTGTAGTTGTGGAATCCCTAGTCCGGGTTCCCGCTACCGAACACGACGTACGCTGCCATCACGATGAATGCCACGATCGCGAAGACCTTGATCGTCGAAAACCAGTACTCCATCGTTCCGAAGGCCTTGACGTTGAACATGTTCACGCCGATCAGCACTCCGGAGAACAACACGATCCACAGCCACGACGGTACGTCGGCGAACCAGAACTGCATGTATTCACCGATCGCGGTGACCTCGGTACCGACCGCGAGGACGATGCAAGACCAGTAGAGATAGCGAACGAGGAAGCCGATCAACGGTCCGACGTAGAACTCTGCGTACGCACCGAACGAACCTGATGTCGCATGTGCGACGGTCATTTCGGCGAGGGCACCCATCAGCAGCAGGGCGATCAACCCTCCGATCGCGTAACTGATGATGACGCTCGGGCCGGCAAATCCGATGGCGAACTTACTACCGAGGAAGAGTCCGGTGCCGATTGCACCGCCGAGCGCGATCATGCTCATCTGCTTGGGGCCGAGTTCGCGTTTGAGACCTGATTCTCGCTGCTGAATGTTTTTGAAATCACTCATGAAAGCTCCTTGCGAAAGGCGGTACCTTCCGGTCCGCGGAAACTTGGAAGAATCAGGTGACTGCGTCGCGCTCGCGGAATTCGGGATGATCCCAGGACTTGTTCTCGAGGATGTCTCGCAACACGTCGACGGCGTTCCACACGTCGGCGTATCCGAGATAGAGCGGAGTGATACCGAACCTCAGCACTCCTGGTTCGCGGTAGTCGCCGATGACGCCCCGCGCGATGAGAGCCTTCATGATGGAATAGCCCTCGGGATGAACAAAACTCACGTGCGAGCCACGACGCTCGTGCTCACGCGGCGTGATCAACTCCAAACCGTAGGCAGCGCAACGCTCCTCGACGAGGTTGATGAAGAGATCGGCCAGCGCGAGCGACTTGCTGCGGATGTCGGCCATGTCAGCTTTGAGCATGACGTCGAGACCACATTCGACGAGTGACAACGACGTGATGGGTTGAGTACCACTCAGAAACCGTCGTATTCCTGCGCCCGGTTCGTAGGCCGACTCCATCGCGAACGGTCGCGCGTGCCCCCACCACCCGGACAGCGGCTGGATTCCGGTGTTCTGATGGCGACGGTTGACCCAGATGAATGCAGGTGAACCCGGACCACCATTGAGGTACTTGTACGTACACCCGACCGCGAAGTCGGCGTCGGCGCCGCTCAGATCGACAGTGACGGCGCCGGCCGAGTGTGCGAGATCCCAGATCATGAGGGCGCCACGTTCCTGCACTGCTGCAGTGACTTCCGTCATCGCATACAGGTTTCCGGTGCGGTAGTTGACGTGCGACAACATCACTACGGCGGTGTCTGGTCCTACTGCTTCGGTGAGGTCGCCCGGTTGGTCGATCAGGCGTAGTTCGTATCCCTGATCGAGCAGCGAGATGATGCCCTCCGCAATGTAGAGGTCAGTGGGGAAATTGTCGCGCTCGGAGACGATCACCTTCCGGCTGGGATCCTGTGCAGCCGCGATGGACAGTGCGGAGGCCAATGCCTTGAACAGGTTGATCGACGTCGAATCCGTCACTACCACTTCGCCTTCACCTGCTCCCAGCAACGGGGCAAGTTTGTCACCGAGGCGGACCGGGAGGTCGAACCATCCAGCCTCGTTCCAACTGCGAACCAAGCCGTTGCCCCACTCGTCGCCGATCACTCTCGCGGCGCATTCCTGTGCGGCAATGGGACGCGCGCCGAGCGAGTTTCCGTCGAAGTAGAGAACGCCCTCCGGAATCGCGAACTCGCGGCGGAACTCCCACAGGGGATCCACTGCGTCGGCCTTGACGCAGTCTTCCAACGAAAGGGTGGTTGTCGATGTCATGACGATTCTTCTCCTGCATGTGTCGGCGTTGAGGGTGATGAAGGCAGAGTCCGGAGCACGCCCCGTACCGGGCTGGCATCGAGGTCGAGGAACTTCAGCGGCAGTGCGATCAACTCGTAGTAGCCTTCGTCGACCTCGTCGAGGCACAGTCCTTCGAGGATCGCGACGCCACGATCGCTTGCCGCGTGGTGCCCGTCCATGGTCTTGCTGTCCATCGGATCGAACGAGGCGCCGTCGATTCCGATCAGAACTCCACCGCGGTCGGCGAACCAGTGGGTCAGCTCCGGAGAAACCCCGGCGAAGTCGTTGTCCCACTCGCGCGGGTACTTCGGGTAGGTCCTCAGAATCAGCCGCTGCGGCAGATGCCCGCCGAGTCGCTCCACCGTCTCTTCGACGGGCCCGATGCATGCGGCACCGTCGACGCCCGTCATGTCGACCACCAGTGCTTCGCCGAGATAGGGCTCGAGGGGAACAGAACCGATGGGCGCACCGCCGATGCGGGTGTGCGCCGGCGCATCGGCGTGAGCACCGATATGAGGAGTGGTGGTGATTCGGTTGATGGTGACGGCGTCACTGCCGCCGAGGTCTGACGTGACAGCGCGGGTGAAGGCGGTATCGCCTGGCCACACGGGCGTCGATTCGGAGATCGGCGGGCTGATGTCGATCAACCGTGCCACCCAGTCGCCCGTGTGTCCGTCGCCCGCGTGTCGGCCGATCCTCGGAAGCATCCAGACCCCTTCGTCCGCAACAGTCGACTGTGTCGATCTCGACCGTTTGATAATTCGATGTGTTTGGCAAAAGCTAGGATCATCGACGGGCGCGGTCAATAGATGCTGAATATTTTCGCGACGGCAGGGAGAAATCGGATGATTAGTGCGATCGAACGGGCAGCTGCCGCAGCTCGGCCGAATCATGTTCGGCTCGACGACGTCGATACGGCGATTCTCCGCGAACTCGTCCGGGATGCACGCATCCCCAACAATGCACTCGCCGAGAAGGTCGGGATAGCGCCGTCGACCGCTCTGGCGCGGATGCGTGCGCTACGCGAATCGGGCGTCATCAAGGGGTTTCACGCAGACATAGACCTCGAGCTACTCGGCCTCGAGATCTCGGCGATGGTGTCGATTCTGATTCACTCCCACGCCAGGAGCCGGATGACGGAAATTGCCGAGCACCTGAGCGGACTGGATTCCGTTCAGCGAGTGTTCCTGATGAGTGGGGACCGTGATCTCCTGGTGCACGTCTCGTGTGAATCTCCCACTCGGCTTCGCGATTTCGTCAGCGCGCACCTCAACGATCCGGCCATCGCCAATACCCAGACCAACTTGATCTTCAGCGAACTGCGGCAGGGTGACTGAACCGCAGGGCACAGCAATCATCGTCGATCGATCGCACCAGTCGTCTGGCTGCCGTTCGATCATGTGAGCACAAGTGAAACGGGGTGGGTGCATTGGATTGCACCCACCCCATCCTTGAACTACCTCGTCAGCCGACAGTCAGACCTCACGTGCGGACTCAAGATGTCGCTCGGTCAAATCAGTCGACGGATTATCTACGAGGCAACGAAATTAAAGTGGTACGCCGAGTTGGAACTGAGCGATCCGTACTGATGCGCTGCAAAAATGATCGTTCCGATGTTCGTAGTCCCGAAAACTGCTGCACTCTTCCACGGATTGTTGGTGATGGTGGTGAACGGTGACGGCGGGGTGCCGGCAGTGAGCTTGACCGTGGCTCCGCCCAGTACATCAGCCTTCATCGTATTCGGAGCCTGGATACAGTAACGCCCCGCTGAATCGGTGGTCGCGGTATACGTCGTGGAGGGTGCCGTGCTAATCACGCCGGAGATTACGACCCCGGAGACACCTTGTGCGGCCGCCGGTGGTGCGGCGTTGTACTCCAACCCCGCACCGCTGTAAACATTGCCACACAGCTGGTAATCAGCGGTAGGTACGGCCTCGACCGCGGGAGCGGCAGAAGCGGTTCCTGCGAACGCGAGGGCAGCGGCGGACGCAAGAACACCCGCACCAATTCCGACTCTCTTAAATCCCATGACTGTGAACACCTTTCGTAGATGAAACGCGAACGAATCGCTATTCGAATCTTCTGTCCACTGTGCGGCTCGGAAACCTCCTGTTTGCACGCCATTCAGAGCGCAGGGAAGACACATGGTTCATGCAGCTGTGGCGATGATCTGAGTTTCCCCGTCTTGGGCACTCGGCAGTTCGACGCTCCGGCCGTGAACTGAACTAACCGTCGTGCTACATACACTATATGCACTTTTTTACGCTTGTCGGCGATTTAGACATTCTCAAAAATGTTGCACAACATCACTTTTCGAGATCCTTCGTTGCCACTAGGGCGCAGGATGTGGTCCCGCCAGCCACACAGGCAGTCAGATAGCGAAGACGCTCATGCAACACTTCCTCGGCACAATCACCAGCGTTCGATTGCACGAAGAGAGGTGGGCGCACCACGTGCGCCCACCTCATCAATCAACTTCAGAAAACACTTGTGCCGAAACATCTTTCGAGCTACGAGATTGGTGAATTCGTCCACCAATCAAGTGGCGTCACCTGCCGGCGCTGAGCGACTCTGCGCTGGACCAGCCCGCACCTTCGGCGGAAGCAGTGCTGAGGCCGAACAATACAACCCCAACGAAACTCGACATGAGATTGACCATCCCTGCCCAGTAGTCTGACGACATCTTTGTACTCCTTCTCAGGATAGAGAGATCAGAAATGCGGTGAGGTATTCAGAGAGAGCAGGCCACACCATTGCAGCAAGCCCCAAAGAATCACTCATAATTGGCTGAAGCGACATGCCTTACCTTCCCCTCAGAAGCCCATCGAAAGTTCGAGTGGACGTTGAATCAACATGAAAAACAATGTCGGCAGCATCTGGACAACTGTCTCGCCCAACGATGACGTCGCCTCTGCGACGGATTCCATACCGCTCACCCTTCGTTCGAATAGTCGTTGGTAGACATCGTGTTCAAAATGTCTATTGAGCCCCCAAGAATGGGTGCCACCCCGGTAATCAGGGTCCTCAGTGCAGCCAGAAGGTCAGCTGACATCGTGCGCTCCTACCTCTCGTTCCGCGACACGCGCCATTCGCCGTGTCAGATTCTCAGCTCGCAGCAACATGAGCCTGTGTCGATTGCACCGCACCACGACGCCCGAAGTTCACAGGCTTCATGGAATCAAGACTTCGTCAAAACCTGATTCCACTTTCCGTTCGTCACCGCAGAGCCACACTAGAACAGATATCAGTTTTTTTGAGGCAGACCGACTACAGTCACAAAAGATCATTCGAAAGTGCCAGCCAAACTAGTGTTAAAGTATGATCTACCAGGCTCTTTCGTCGAACCCCAAACTTATTCGTTAGCCAGGAATGGCAAAGCACGACACGTTACTCAGATATCCTCCACCGCACTAGAGTCGGACAGCATGTTGCCACTCGGGTTGTCCATGCTCTGGGAGTCGGTGGAGCCGGAAGCCGCTCTGGAGGAGCGATTCGGATTCAACAGCTTTGGCGCAGCCACCCATTGGGTCTCGGCGGTACTCGAGCAGACTTGGGGATTGACGGCCCTCGAGTGCTCGCGAATGGCGATCAGTGACCAGAACGCGATTGTGTGGGTTGCGAGCGACCGAGGTGGGCTGGTGGTGAAGTGGTCGCGCGCCACAGAGCGCTTCGCGAACCTGGAGGCGTCGACGCGCCTGCTGAGCGCACTCGCCGCGCAGGGCGTGCCCGTTCCGTCGCCGATCACATCCCTGAACGGATTGGACCGGGAAATACTGCTGGACCGGGAAACACTGCTGGTCCGGGAAACACTGGAAGTTCCTTCGTGCGCAGTGTCATTCACCGTACTGCCGGAGTTGGCGGGAGATTGGTTGAACGTACAGGACCACGCGGCGGTCCGTTCGGCAGGAGCATGTCTGGCAGAAATACACCGAACGCTCGGCGCCACCCATGTCGACGGATCGGTTTTCTCGTCGCGCAGCACCGGGTTGAAGGAGCGCATCGGTGGTTGGCTCGAGAATTTCGACCGCGGGTTCGCGTCTGAGGCAACGCGTAGGCTCGTGGGCCTCCTGGCGCGTGCGTCCGAGCTCGATGACCAAACTCAACTGGTACACAACGACTTCCGCGCAGCCAACATCTTGACTCGAAACTCTCGGACCACCGGAGTACTCGACTTCGACGACGTGGTGATCGACCACCGGGTGAGCGACCTGGCCAAGGCAAGCGTCTATCTGGGCACCCTGTTCACCGATTGGCGACCGACACCGATCGCGGTACGGCAGAGCCTGCGCGCCGGCTACGAATCTGTACGTCCCCTCAGCCGATCCGAGACAGAATGGTTCGAGATCCTCGAACTGTGGCACGGCCTGATGGCAATCCCGGGTGAGAACGACACCGCCGGTTGGGCATCAGCGTTGTGACAAAAGTGGGGACGCCGGTACCGGCGTCCCCACTTCACTTCTGATCACATCAGGATCCGGCGCGGATCCATTCTTCGAGATGCGGCGCCTCGGTACCGATCGTCGTGCCGTCGCCGTGACCGGTGTGAACCTTGGTCTCGGCGGGGAGCGCGAACAGCTTGTCGCGAATGGACCCGATGATGGTCGGGAAGTCGGAGTACGACCGCCCGGTAGCACCGGGACCACCGGAGAACAAGGTGTCGCCGCTGAACAGTTCGCCGGCCTCCGGCAGGTAGAGGCACGTCGACCCCGGCGAATGGCCGGGTGTGTGGATGGCCAGAATATCCGTGCCCGCCACAGCAATACGCTGATCATCTTCCAAGCTCAGATGCTTCACCCCGGGGTGAGTCATCTCCCAGAGGACATCGTCGGCCGGGTTCAGGTAGATCGGAGCGTCGAGCTTCTCGGCCAGCTCCGGCGCAACGGTGACGTGATCGTTGTGACCGTGGGTGCAGACGATTCCGATCACCTTGCGTCCGCCGACAGCGTCGATGATCGGCTGCGCGGTGTGAGCTGCGTCGACGATCACCACTTCGTTGTCGTCACCGATCAGCCAGATGTTGTTGTCGACGTCCCACGTTCCGCCGTCGAGGCTGAACGTGCCCGAGGTGACGACACGATCGACTCGCAATGTCACAGGACCACCACCGAACGGAGGACCTCGCCGCGGTGCATCGTCTCGAATGCCTTCTCCACCTCGTCGAGCTTGATGCGCTCACTGACGAACTTCTCGAGCGGCAGACGCCCCTGCTGGTACAGGTCGACCAGAACGGGGAAGTCACGCTCGGGCAGGCAATCGCCGTACCACGACGACTTGAGGGCTCCGCCGCGTGAGAAGAAGTCCACCAGCGGCATTTCCAGCTTCATGTCCGGCGTCGGAACACCCACCAGCACTACAGTTCCCGCGAGGTCGCGGGCGTAGAACGCCTGCTTCCAGGTCTCCGGGCGACCGACTGCGTCGACAACCACGTCGGCACCGAAACCTCCGGTCAGCTCCTGGACTGCCTCGACGACGTCGTCGACCTCGGTGGCATTGATCGTGTGTGTGGCACCAAGTTCCGTGGCCCACTCCAGCTTTCGCGGATCCCGGTCGATGGCGATGATGGTATTGGCACCGGCCAGGCGTGAACCCATGATCGCTGCGTCGCCGACGCCGCCACACCCGATCACGGCCACTGAATCACCGCGCCCGACGTTGCCGGTGTTCATCGCGGCACCCATGCCGGCCATGACACCGCAACCGAGCAGTCCGACGACAGCCGGATCGGCCGAGGCGTCGACCTTGGTGCACTGGCCTTCGTGAACCAGCGTCTTGTCTGCGAATGCGCCGATGCCGAGTGCCGGCGTCAGTTCGGTGCCGTCTTCGAGCGTCATCTTCTGCTCGGCGTTGAACGTGTCGAAGCAGTACTGCGGGCGGCCACGCTTACACGCACGACACTGCCCGCACACGGCACGCCAGTTGAGGACGACGAAGTCGCCCACCTCGACGTGAGTGACACCGGGGCCGACGCTCTCGACGATGCCCGACGCCTCGTGCCCGAGCAGGAACGGGTACTCGTCGTTGATTCCGCCGTCGCGGTAGGTCAGGTCGGTGTGGCACACACCGCACGCTGCAATGGCGACCACTACCTCGTTGGCACCGGGATCGGGAATCGTGATGGGGACGATTTCGACGGGGGCACCCTTGGATCGGGCGATGACGCCGCGTACCTGCTGTGGCATGGCTTTGCTCCTGGCTTCGTGCGATTGAGGACGTGTCGTCACATGGCGCCGTGTTTTCACATTGCGATATGTGCACTCGTTCAAAGGTTAGCCCGAAGCAGGTGCCCGCAACCCTGGTCGAACTGACTGACCGACCTGGCCGAAAGGACTAGGGTGCAGGCTTCACGCCGGCCTCCGCGCCCGCGGCGGCCGCCGCACCCCGACTCTCGACGCCCAATTTCCGCAGGACCCCGGCAACATGAAACTTGACTGTGCTCTCGCTGACGCCGAGGCGCTCCGAGATCGCCTTGTTGCGCCGTCCGGCCACCAGATGCTCGAGTACCTCGAACTCCCGCGGAGCCAGTTCGGTGAGGACGTCGCGGTTCGGTAGGGCGACGGGGGCGTCGAGCGGGATGGTTGCGCTGATCCGGTTCCCCCACCCGGGCGTCGACTCGGATTCGACGGTTCCACCCAAAGTCTCTACCCTCGAACGTAATTGGCGTTCCACGTCAACCACGTCGGCTTCACCACCGCCGTCGTCGCGAATGTCGATCGAGAGTGAAGCCGCGTCGAGCGTCCAGGCCACCCGGATACGCGAGAGCATCTGCTGATCCGACAACGCCAAGACCGCGCCGCGGACGACCGCGCGCGCGCCGTGCGCCACTTCACCGGGTAACCCACGCCCGTCGACGGGTGGCTCCACCAACTCCAACGCGATTTCCCGATGCTTGAGCAGCGAACGCAATTCCCCACGCATCCGCGCAAAAGCCGTGGTGGTCGACTCTTCGGCTAATTCGCGGTGCACGTCGACGGCTGAACGCAGGCCGATCAGAGCCGAGGCCGCAGTCTCCCTGGCCGAGGTTCGCGCACGTGTGTCGTCGAGATCCGCCGAGCGCAGCGTCGCCAGCATCGTCTCGAGGGTGGCCGCATGCACCTCCGTCATCTCCGCCACGGTGCGTGCACGCTCCGACGACGCTGCCCGTGACTCGGCGAGATATGCCGGGCTCGCGTTCCGGACCTGGAGCTGAATTCCGGTTGCAGTCACTGCGAACAGCGCCTGGATCAATTCGAGGGATGCTGTCTTCACCGGTACGGGGTGCGGTGTCAAAACGAGAAGCGTATCGGTTCGATCAAGCATCGCAAGCACTTCACGGTCCCGGCCGGCGAAAGCGCATTTTCCCCGAAAGATCTGTCCGACAGTGAGATCCGTACGGATACGGTCGAGTTCGGCGATGGTCACACGATCGACGACGGCTGGATCCCCGGCGACCTTGCGCGGCCTACCGGTGCATTCACGGGTGAAGATCACCAGGGAAGTGTGCGGCGCCATGTCCGCGATCAACGTCGAAAATCGTCGGCCGATTTCGGGTAGTGGTCCCACCAACACGTCTCGAAGGGCGGTGATCAGTAGCGCATTGTCGGTGGTGCTCACCGGTCAACGATAACCATCCGGTTCACTGGTGCAGCGTGGTCTTCATGAGCATCACGTTGTAGTCGGACCAGGTGGTGGCGAGAAAGTAGAGGTCCTGCCCCTGTGACCAGGGGTGCATGTACGCGCCGTAGAGTCCCGGAACCTCGTCGGTGCCGATCACTACGTCGGGTGCACTCCACGGGCCGGTCAGGTCCGACGCCGTCCGCAGCACCAGCGCTCCCCACTCGTTGGAGTACATCGCGACGAACTTGCCGAGATAGTCGTTGTACTGCACCGACAGTTCGCTGACATCCCCGTCGAGAACTACTGCAGCGGCAGCGGGATTGTTGGGGACCCATGCTTTTCCGTCCCAGTATTCGTACGCCGCGACGTCCGCGATGGAGGCTTCCTTGACCCGCGAGAGGCGCCCCTCGCCGAAACGTCCCGCGGGGGTCCCGAAGTTGTAGACGTAACCACCGTCTTTGACGAAAGAACCCATCTGGAAGTTGTCGTTACCCGTCAACGGCAGATTGGGCCGGGACGAAGCCGGTTCGACCTGCCAGGTCTCACCGTTGTCGTGTGAGGACGCGATCTGCGAGAAGTTGGTGACCCACTCGCCCGACCCTCCCCACGAGCGGATCGACATGTAATTGACGTATTGAACGCCACCCACCGAGATACCCGTCGTCGGAATGCTGCTGGTTTCGACGCCGGTGACTTTCAGACTTCCGATGATCTCGCGTGAGTGATTCGGCCGGTCGGTCGGTGAGGAGTCGATGTTCATGCCGTCGGACAGATTTCCGTCCGAGCTACGGAACAGGACGTTGCTGCGCCAGTCACCGACCACCCCGGAGCACAGGGGGTCAGATCCGATTCCGACGGTGTCGCCGAAGGCTGTCAGGACCTGACCTGCGCCGTTGTCCCACATGATGCCGAGATCCGTGCCGAGAACGTTGAACCGCTCGACGGTTTGGTTGGGGCTGAGCGCGCCGGTGATGTACTCGACCGCCGAGGTGCGGCCCTGCAATTCCGGAAGTTTCCCGTCCGTTCCGTTGAGCCAGGGAATCGGATTGGTCGGCCCACCTGATTGATCCAAGCTGCCGGTGACGTTGCAATCCCACGGGGATGCATGAGCCTGGGTCGCCCCCAAGACCGCGGTCGACGCGAGTACACACGTCACTGCAGCTGTCGATATCTTCCGTATCCGGCGCATCGCTCCCCTTTCGCGGGGGTGATCCGGACTCTACGAGGTGTCTTGCTCGACCGGATCGGTTCATCCACCCACGACAACACAAGGTAACAGGTAAATCAGTCAATCAGGACAAAACGGCCTTATTCAACAGAGATCGATTTCAACCACTTCTCCATCACCGCTGCGGCAATCTCGAGCCCCTGAGACTCGGCAGCACTCAACTGCTGCATGAAGATGCGCGGACCGTCCGCTCCCAGCGAAGCATGCAGCGAGTCGCGGTACTCGGCCAGTTCCATCCATTCGCGCGCCACCTCGGAGGACGCTTCGAGGTGAAACTGAACGGCGTAACTCTGCTTGTATCGGAAGAGTTGATTCGGATACTTGGCAGAACCAGCGAGCCGCACCGCGCCGTTCGGAATGTCGAAGGTATCCGAATGCCATTGCATTGCAGGAAATGTGGAGGGCAGATCTCCCCACACGGGATCTTGCCGGCCCTCGACAGTCAAGGTGATCTCCTCAACTCCGACTTCGGGCACAGCGCCCGTGTAGACGCGAGCACCCAGCGCCGCGGCGAGCAACTGCGAACCCAGACACACTCCCCACACCGGGACATCGTTCTCGACTAGATCGCGAATGTATTCGATCTCGGATGCCAACCACTCGACCTCGCCCTGATCGCCGACGCCCATCGGCCCGCCCATCACGATCACGGCGTCGAACCGTCGATGGGCGGGAAGCGGGTCGGTACCCAGAAGAACGGTCTGCACATCTCCGTAGCTCTCCAGGACAGGCGAATACGCCGCTGGGGGTTCACACTGCGCGTGTCGTAGTTCCAGAAAATGCATGTAGGCAATTCCTCTCGAATCCGGTGCCGAAAGCCTATGGTTCTATTCGACATAAGGCACATCGGCGGCGTCGGATGTGCTCTGACTCGAATCTCCCCTTTTCATCGCCCCTTTACCGACAAGGAACGTCTGTGCGCGCACCACAACTCTTTTCGACATCGATTCGCCCGTCCTCAACTGCCGTTCGCATCGGACTCAGCGCATTCGCCTTGGCGTCACTTGCCGCATGCTCAGGAACAAGCACCGACAGCGAGGCCGAATCAACATCCACCGCGACCACCACTGCAACCTCGACAACTCAACCCACGACGACTCAGGCCCCATTGACCACCTCGGTGGCCGGTCCGACGAATACTCCACTGGCCACCACCCCAGTCACCGCAGAAGTGACGCCCCCTGCAACTCCTGCGATCATGCCCAACGTCGTGTGCATGAATCTTCAAGACGCGCAGGACACCATTCAGTCGGCCGGAGTCTTCTTCTCCAGAAGTGCTGACGCAACTGGCGCGGGTCGACGCCAACTGGTCGATTCCAACTGGATTGTTGTCGATCAGACACCTTCTGCCGGAAGCCCTTTCGGTGAAATCGAAGCCGTGCTCTCAGCCGTCAAGATCGGCGAACCCAACCCCTGCTGATCGAGCGAGATCTCGAACTTCGCAATTCTGGGAACGCCGCGCCCTACTTGACAACTACCTTCAACCTCCTTCACTGTAGTCAACATTACGAGTATCCAATATATTGGATGCGAAAGGTTGGATTGCAACATGAAGGTGCAACGAATACGGCAGAGCGCCAACTCTCCGGCGGGCATGAGCGAACCCGTCATCGGAATACTCGGAGGCATGGGGCCGGCCGCTACGGCGGACTTCTACTCCAAACTCGTTGCCCTGACGCCAGGTTCGACGGATCAAGAGCACCCCAAAGTTGTCATCTGGGCCGATCCCACGGTTCCCGACCGGACATTGGCACTCACCGAGAACGGCCCGGACCCCACCCCCTGGCTGATCCGAGGCGCGCGCGTCCTCCGAGAGTCGGGCGCAACGACGCTCGCCATCCCATGCAATACCGCCCACGCCTTCCTGCCCGCCATCTCATCCCAACTGGGACTTCCCGTCGTCCACATGATCGACGAAGTTGCTCGGCACATCCGGACGCTCTCACCCGCCGTCACATCCGTCGGACTGTTGGCCACCACGGGGACGGTCCGCACCGGGTTGTATCAACAATGGCTGTCGGAATACTCGATTGACGTCCTGGTGCCAGGACCTGCGATCCAGGACGAACTGGTGATGCCGGCGATCCGAGCAATCAAGAGTGGCAACGTCGGAAACGAGACCACCGACAAACTCGTCAGGGCCGCTGATCTTCTCGTCGAATCGGGCGCGCAGGTCGTCGTGGCCGGATGCACCGAGATTCCGCTCGGACTGCCCGCCGACGCCACAACCTGTCAGATCATCGATCCGGCAACAATTCTCGCCCGCGCGCTGCTCCTACGCGTTGCGGATGCCCGGAAACACGCGTCGTTGGCCGACCTGGGCTGACCTGCGACAAGCAACGTGCAGAGTACGATATCCAGTATGTTGCGTGGCGGTAAACCGGTTGAGCGAGCACGAATGAGCGACATCGCTCTCGAACGCATTCGCGAAGCGATCGTCACCGGTGAACTGGCGCCGGGCTCGAAGATCAAGGACAGCGAACTCGCCGAGTATCTGGGATTGAGCAGAACTCCGGTCCGCGAAGCGCTCGCAAGGCTGGTCGACACCGGACTCGTGGAAGCGAAGCCCGGTGCGTACACGCGCATCACCACCCTCGACCGCGGCGACGTCGAGGCAACACTCGCAGTCATCGAAGCTCTCGACCAACTGGCCGTCGTCACCGCTGTACCGAACCTCACCGACGAGATGATCGGGGCGATGCGCTCCGCCAACAAAGACTTCGCCGCTGCCGTCAAGCGAAACGACATAGGCCGAGCGCTGACCGCGGACGATCGCCTACACAGCGTCATCATCGACGCTGCGGCAAATCCGCTGTTGAAGAAGCTGATTCACCAGGTTCACCCACAAATTCACCGCATCTACTACCGCAAGTTCTCGAGCCTTCTCGGCAGCCAGGACTCCGTCGACCATCACAACAAGCTGATCGAGCTGTGCGCAGACCACGATGCCGAGGCGGCAGCAACACTGTCGGCCGAACATCGACGCCATCTCGGCGGGCTGATCGGTGAACTCTTCGACGCCGACGAGTTCGCGCTCTCGGACTGACCGACGCCCGAATACAAGTTTCGGCGCTTGCCTATATTGGCCATTGCCGATATAAATGACTGGTGCATGCGTTCGACGTTCTCGGAGACCCAGTTCGGCGAAGAATCATGGAACTCCTGTCCAGCGGCGAGCGCTCGGCGGGTCAGATCGCCGAAGTCGTGGCAGCGGAGTTCGGAATCTCGCAACCGACCGCGTCCGGGCACCTGCGAGTGCTCCGAGAAAACGGATTCGCCACCGTCCGCAGCGAAGGCACCAGGCGTCTCTATGCCGTCGAGCCCGCGCCATTGCAAGAAGTGGACCAATGGCTCGACGGATTCCGGCAGTTCTGGAGCGGCCCTCTCGACGCATTGGCCACAGAACTCGCACGAGGGAAACGACGCGGCTCCGAGCGGAGCAGATCTTCACAATCGAATTTTTCCGACGAAGGAGACTCACAATGACCGAGATCGCGAACCAGGACACCAGCCTCACGGCGGTAGAGCGGAGCATGGGCAACCGCGACATCGCAGAAGGTGCGGCTCGAACTGCCGTACTCAAGCGCCGCTACAACGCGTCGGTCGACGACGTCTGGGACGCCATCACGACCCCTGACCGCATCAACCGTTTCTTCCTTCCGGTGAGCGGAGACTTCCAGGTGGGCGGCTCGTACGCCTTCGAAGGCCAGGCAAGTGGCGAGATCCTGGCCTGCGACGCCCCACACCTGCTGCGACTGCAGTGGACACCGCCCGGCGATCGCGGATACAGCGATCAGGTCGAGATCCGGCTGACTGCAGACGGCCCCGACGCCACCTGGCTCGAGTTGGAGCACGCCTCCGTCGCCGATGTCTTCCGCAACGACCCGGACACCGGCTGCTACGGCGTCGGAACCGGCTGGGAAGGCCCACTTCACTACCTGGGCGAATACTTGCGCGGCACTCTCCCTGATGCGCCGAGCACCGAGTGGTACACCTTCGACGAAGCAGAGGAGCTTCGTCTGGCCAACTTCCGCGGGTGGGAGTGGGCAAAGATCGAGGCAGAGCACGGCGGCCGATAACGCCCAATTCTTCGAAAACGGTCACAGGATGGCCGTTTGCTTTGTATCGTGACCGAGCTGGACGTATGTCCAGCAGTTTTGGTGGCTTTCTTTCGTGCCACAACTGCTTCGGTCCACGAGAAGAGAGCTCCACATGGCGCCACAACCCGTAGTCGACAACGCGGCCACGACGCGACGCACGCACATCATCCGGACAGTTCTCGCTGTCCTCGTCATCGCACCGCTGTCGATTGCGGCGTTCTACATGTGGGCACTGTGGGATCCGGGCGACACGGTCAACCGCTTGCCCGTCGCCATCGTCAACGCCGATGCCGGCACAGAACTCGACGGAACACGTCTGCAAGCCGGCGATGAAGTTGTTGCCGCGCTCGTCGAGAGCGGAGACGTTGCATGGAAGGTCGTCTCGGAACAGGAAGCCGCCGACGGCGTCAACGACGGCACCTACTACTTCTCGGTCGTCATTCCCAAGACTTTCAGCGCAGACGTGGCCAGTGCCGCATCGGGTTCGGGCCGCAAGGCCGAACTCGACGTCTTGTACAACGATTACAACAGTCTGGTCGCCGGCCCGGTCGGTGAAAGCATCATCGCTCAGGTGCGCTCGGCGGTCTCCGAGTCGATCGGCGAGCAGTCCATCGACCAGGTGCTGGTCGGGTTGGGTGAACTCGGAACAGGATTCGGTGAAGCAGCCGCTGGCGCGCAACAACTCTCCGACGGATCCTCCGAGGCACTCGCCGGAACCAACGAGCTCTACGCCGGAAGCAAGGAACTCGCCACCGGCATGGGTGAAGCGAATCAAGGCGGCAAGGAGCTGGCCGCCGGAGCCGGCGAGCTGGCTGCTGGAGCGAACGAAGCTGCTGCAGGCTCGGGCGAGCTGAGCAGCGGACTCAACCAGTTGGTCGGGGGAACCGACGAACTCGGCGCAGGCGCCCGTCAGATCAGCGAAGTGGTCGACATGGTCACCACCCCGGTACTCGACCTCGCGGGGTCCTCGGACGCCGTCGTCGGTCAGATCGACGCCCTCACGTCGATGCTTCGAAACTCGGCTGATCCGGTCTCCGCCGGACTCGTCGAAGCCCTGGGTGGACTGCGGGCTTCCCTGACTGCACAACCGTCGGACGACGACGTGATCGGTCAGCTCGGTCAGCTTCGCGACGGTGCGCGGGAGATCTCGCGCCAACTCACTGATCCGAGCAGCGACTACCGTGGCGGGCTTCTTGCCGCGGCGGCCGGTGCAGGTGAACTCAACACCGGCCTGGGCCAACTGTCCGACGGCGCAGGCCAACTCGCTACCGGCGCACAGGAACTCTCCACCGGCCTCGGGCAGTTGGACACCGGAAGTATTGCGCTCCGTGACGGTCTCGGGCAGCTATCGGCCGGCGTCGGCGAGCTCGACGCGGGCAGCGCAGAACTCGCCACCGGTTTGTCCGACGGCGCCGCCCAGGTGCCGCAGTTCTCGGACGACGAACGCGCCACCACAGCCAATCTGCTCTCGTCCCCGGTTGCCGTCGACGCGCGGAACAACTATCCCGCAGCCGGTTTCGGACCGGGAGCCGTCCCTGCCGTAATCTCGGTGGCACTGTTCCTGTGCGGAATTCTCACGTGGTTCGTCGTCCGTCCACGACGCGGACGTTCACTGAACTCGCACACCAGCGTGGTGCGTGAGGGGCTGCGCCGCTACCGCATTCCCGCCCTGGTCACCTTGGTCGCGGCGCTCGTGTTGTCGGTGGTGTCACTGACCGTGGCAAACGTCGAACCACCTAGTGTTCTGGCGATGATCGCAGTGATGATCCTGGTGGGTGCCGCCGCGGTCAGCTCGGGCAGGCTCTTCACCGTTGTGTTCGGAGCGGTCAACGGAACCTTCATCGCTTTGGGTGCCTTGATGATTCAGATCTTCGCCTTCGGCGCGGTATACCCCATCGAACAGATGCCGACGGTTCTGCAGTGGCTGCACGCTCTGATGCCACTCACGTGGGCGCGCAACGCCATGCGCATGGTCCTTGTCGGATACTACGGCCCGAAATTCTGGGTGGCGGTAATCGCTCTGGCTGCCTTGGTGATCGGAGCCGTCTTGTTCACCATCTGGTGGCGCCGCCGACAAGAACCGCCGACCGACGCCGATGACGACGCGCCGATCACCGAGGAGATCGTGTACCTCCAACCAACGCAAATGTAACTCGGCGCAAACCTGAGTCAGCGCAAACGTGAGTCGGATCAGCGAACGAGCGTCGTACGCATCAACATGACGTTGTAGTCGGCCCACGTGGTGGCAAGGAAGTACAGATCCGAACCACTGGACCACGGGTGGATGTATGCAGCGTAGATACCGGGAACCTCGACCAGATTGACCAATGTTTCCGGTGCCGTCCACGGACCGACCGGACTGGGAGCGGTTCGCATCACGATCGAACTGAACGCGTCGGCGTACATCGCCACGAACTTGCCGAGGAACTCGTTGTACTGAACGGAGATCTCCCCGATGCGGCCGCCCATGACGGGTACGGCCGCAGCGGGATCAGCTCGGATCCAGCCGTTTCCGTTCCAGTACTCGTAGGCGGAAAGATCGAGGATCGCCCCCTCGAGCACGCGAGAAAGTCGAACCTCGCCGGATCGTCCCGCGGGGGTTCCGTAGTTGTAGACGAACCCGCCGTCCTTCACCATCGAGCTCATCTGAAAGTTCTCGCTACCGGCGACGGGGGCGACACCCGCGGGAAGAACCCCACCGATGTTGGGGCGCAGCGTCTCCGGACGCATGGTCCACGTCTCGCCGTTGTCCGAGGAGGTGGCAATCTGTGAGTAGTTTGTACTCCACTGCCCGGCCTCGCCCCAGTTGCGCACCGACATGTAGCTCAGATACTGCACACCGTTCACTGCTATGCCGCTCGTGGGGATACTGGAAGCCTCGACGCCCGGAATCTTCAGACCGGAGATGATCTCACGCGCCTGACCGGTACCGTCCTTCGGCGCGCTGTCGATGCGCATCCCGTCGGCGAGTACCCGATCCGAGCTGCGGAAGAGCACATTACTTCGCCACTCGCCCACCAAACCGTCGCAGGTGGGGTTACGACTGAGCCCGGTGGTATCGCCGAAAGCGGTCAGAATCTGCCCCGCACCGTTGTCCCACATGATGCCCAGGTCGGTTCCCAGGACATTGAAGCGATCAACCGTCTTGTTGGGACTGTATGTGCCGGTGATCTTTTCGATCGCGGTAGTACGACCGGACAGACCTGGCAACCCTCCGGTGTTGCCGTTGAGCCACGGCGCCGCATTGGCCGGACCTCCACTACTACCGACGCCACTGACTCCGACGCATCCCGGCGCAGCCATCGCCGGCGAAGCCACCGCCGTGACGGCAGCAGCTGCCAGAGCAGCAACTACCCCGAACACCCCCAACGATCTCCCCGCGCGAAACATGACTCCCCCATGGCCGGGATTGTTGGTGTTGTCGTCGTCGTTCCCCCCGAACCTCGGACAATCTAGCAACTGCAGTCACAGATAACCCAATCAGACAAAGACGCGAAAAGGCCTGAAAGTCATAGTAGTTCAGACTTTCAGGCCTTTTCGGACAGAGAAGATCAGTCAGTAGGTCAGCGCGCTCCGCTCGCACCGCCGTCGAGTGGAATCACCGCGCCGGTCAGATAAGCCCCGGCACGTGAAGCCAGGAAAATGGCAAGACCTGCAGCATCCTGGGGAGTTCCGACCCTGCCCAACGGGACCGAGTCCGCCACAGCCTTTGCACTTTGCTCGTCCTCGAGGAGGAATGCCATCATCTTCGACGGGAACGGGCCCGGCGCAATGGCATTGACCGTGATCTGTTCCCCCGCAAGCGTTGCCGCGAGCTTGCGCGTCAACATGTGCACCGCAGCCTTACTGGCTCCGTACGAGAAGTTCTCCGAACCCGACACCACGAGTCCGTCGATCGATCCGATATTGATCACGCGCGCGGGATCTTCCGCAGTGGCCGCAGAACGCAGCTGCGGCAACAGCTTCTGCGTCAAGAGGAAGATTGCCTTGACATTGATGTCGAAAATCTTGTCGAAGCCGGCAGCCGGAAAATCGTCGACGGGAGCTCCCCACGTGGCACCGGCGTTGTTGACCAGTACGTCGAGCGTCGGCGAAATCTCGGCGACCTTCGCAGCGAGGCTCTCGATCCCCTCGTCCGTGGACAGATCGGCCGGATGCGAGATGCAGGTGCCGAACTCCGAAAGCTCTCGCGCGGCTTCGTCACAGGCTTCGGCTTTTCGGGCCGAAATGACGACCGTCGCTCCGCCTTCGACAAATCCGCGAGCGATCATGTATCCGATGCCGCGTGATCCACCGGTGACCACAACGGTCTTGCCACTGACGTCGAACAGTCCCTCGATCAAGCTCATGCGACCTCGAAAAGCCCGGCAGCACCCATGCCGCCGCCGATGCACATGGTCACCACCACGAGCTTGGCTCCGCGCCGTTTTCCTTCCAGAAGAGCATGGCCGACCAGACGAGCACCCGTCATTCCGTACGGATGGCCGACGGAGATACCGCCGCCGTCGACGTTGTACTTCTCGGGATCGATCCCGAGCTTGTCGCGGCAGTACAGGGCCTGAGAGGCGAAGGCCTCGTTGAGTTCCCAGAGATCGATGTCGTCGACCTTCAGTCCGTGAAGATCCAGCAGACGCGGAATCGCGAACACCGGTCCGATGCCCATCTCGTCGGGAGCACAACCCGCGACAGCCATCCCACGGTAGATACCGAGAGGAGCCAACCCGCGGCGTTCCGCCTCGCCTGCCTCCATCAGCACCGAAGCGGAGGCACCGTCCGAGAGCTGAGACGAGTTGCCCGCAGTGATGGAGGAATGCGCACTGACAGTCCCGTCGGCCAGAACCGGTCGCAGACTCGACAACCCTTCCAACGTGGTGGAAGCGCGGTTGCCTTCGTCCAGGGTCAGCGTCACGGACTCGCTGCGGATCTCACCCGTCTCCTTGTCCTGCACCTGCTTGATCGAGGGCAGCGGGACGATCTCGAGATCGAACCGACCTGCGTTCTGAGCTGCTGCGGTCCGCTGCTGCGAGACGAGCGCGAACTCGTCCTGCTGCTCGCGGGTCACTCCGTAGCGTTCGGCGACGATCTCGGCCGTGTGCAGCATCGGCATGTAGATCGACGGCTTGTTTTCCTTCAGCCACGGATCAGCCGCGCGGAAGTTGTTCATGTGATCGTTCTGGACCAACGAGATCGATTCGACTCCGCCGCCGACCGCGATCTGCATTCCGTCGTCCACGATCTGCTTGGCTGCGGTCGCGATGGCCATGAGCCCGGACGAGCACTGACGATCGACCGTCATTCCGGAAACCGAGTCCGGAAGCCCGGCCCGCAGCACCGCTTGCCGTGCGACGTTGCCGCCGGAAGATCCCTGCTGCAGCGCGGCGCCGAGGACGACGTCCTCGACCTCGCCGCCCTCGAGGCCCGCGCGCTGAACTGCATTCGAAATGGCATGTGCAGCAAGCTCTTGAGCCTGAGTGTTGTTGAACGCGCCGCGGTACGCCTTACCGATCGGGGTACGGGCGGTGGAAACGATGACAGCTTGCCTCATCGGGGAAACCTTTCGTCGAACACGAAGTGCTGTGCGCCTTTATTAACCGCCGGGGGTTAATAAAGGCGCACAGCAAAGAATCAGGGCTGGAACACGACGCGACCGACAGTGGTGCCGTCGCCGAGGCGACCGATACCGTCGGCAACCTCCGTCAACGACAGCCGCTCACTGATCAGTGGTTTGACCAAGCCGGCATCGGCGAGCCTGGTGAGCTCGACGTGGCAGTCGTCGATGGCCTGCTGGTTGTAGGCCTTGTACAGCCCCCAGTGCAGTCCGATGATCGAATAGTTCTTGATGAGAGCGTGATTGAGTGCCGGCTGCGGGATCGTGCCACCGGCGAAGCCGATGATGACGATCCGTCCCTCGAAGGCGATGCACTTGGTGGACTTCGCGTAGGCGTCGCCGCCGACCGGATCGAAGACCACGTCGGCGCCCTTGCCGCCGGTGAACTCCTTGACCGCTGCCACGAAGTCCTCACTGTGACGGTCTACGACGAGGTCGGCGCCGAGCTTGCGCGCGTACTCGGCCTTGTCCAGGCCGCCGACGACACCGATGACCTTGGCGCCCGCCGCCTTGCCGAGTTGCACTGCCGCACTACCGACACCACCCGCAGCAGCGTGGACCAACAACGTCTCACCCTCGAGCAGTTGGGTGCGGCGATGCAGAGCGAACCACGCTGTCTGATAGCCGATGCTCAGAGCGGATGCTTCCGCGTCGTCGAGAGCCGACGGCGCCGGGAACGTGTTGTTCTGATCCAGTACCGAGTACTCGGCGAATCCGCCGGACGGCAGACTCGGATTACCGATCACCCGATCCCCCACTGCGAACTTGGTCACCGATTCACCGACCGAGACCACTTCACCACACAGTTCGACACCGGGTGTGAAGGGCAGCGGCGGCTTGATCTGGTACTCACCCCGGCACATGAGGACGTCGGGGAAGTTGGCCGGAGCCGCCAGCACCTTGACCAACATCTCCGTCGCATTCGGGGTGGGATCCGCGGTCTCCTCCAACGCGAGCACATCGCGGGGTTGACCGAGTTCGTTGACGCGCCAAGCCTTCACAGTGTTTTCTCCAGACAGATAGTGGGTGAGTTTCAGGACGAGATCGGGAGGTCGACCAACTCGGCGAGGCGTGCCCGATGCTGATACGCGGTTCCCAGCGACAGCTGATCGCTCTTCGCCCGTTTGAGGTACAGGTGCGCCGGATACTCCCACGTCATTCCGATACCACCATGGAGTTGGACGCATTCCTCCGCAGCATGAACCGCGACGCCGCTGCAGAATGCCTGGGCCACCGTCGCTGCGATCGCCGCATCGGCGTCGCCGCGCGCGTAGGTGTCCGCCGCATATCGTGCTGCCGCTCCCGAAGAGCTGACTTCGAGCCAGAGATCGGCGAGGCGGTGCTTGATCGCCTGGTACGAACCGATCGCCCGGCCGAACTGCTTGCGCTCCTTCACATACGCGAGAGTCGTTTCGAGGCACCACTGAGCTACAGCGAACTGTTCGGACGCCAGAAGTGCGCTTCCGCAGAGCAACGCTTCCTCGACCGCTTGCGCCGCATTGCCGCTGTCGACCCGCACCGACGACGACCCCGAGAACTCGACGTCCGCCAATCGGCGCGTCATGTCCAGGGACAGAACCGGCGTGACGGTAGCGTCGGCGATCCGAACGGTGTGCAGCTCCAGGCCGCTCTCACCGGCAACCGGAACAACAAGAACATCGGACTCGGCGACGCCGGCAACCGTCGTGACGCTGCCGACGAGTCCACTCGCCGTTACCTTGACAGTAGGTGTGAAAGTTCCTGGTGCAGTGGACAACGGGACGACCAGAGCAGCCGTCGAATCCCCCGCTGCCAGTTGACCGAGCACCTCGGTCTCGCCGGCCTTCAGCAACGCCGTCGTCGCCAGCACCGCGCTGGTGAAGAACGGAACGGGAGCGACCGCACGTCCGATCTCCTCCATCACGACCGCCGCCTCACGCGTCGACGCACCTGCCCCGCCCAGTTCCTCGGGTACCAGCAGTCCCGCCAAACCGAGTTCCGACGCCAGCGACTTCCACAGCCCGGTGAAGTCGGCGGACACGTCGTCGTACGCCGTGACCACGGTGTCGGCGCCGGCCCGCTCGCTCAGCAGTCGTCTGACGCTGGCTCGCAGATCTTGTTCGGTCTCGGAGTACAGCAGATCGGCGCTCATCGGGGTAAGTCCTTCCAGGCGATGTCCTTGTCGACGCGATGCTCGGGCGGCAACCCGAGTACACGTTCTGCGATGACGTTGCGCAGGATCTCCGACGTTCCGCCCTCGATCGAATTGCCCTTGGCTCGCAGGTACCGGTATCCGGGTTCACGCCCGGTGAAGTCGACGGAATCCGGTCGACGCAGCGTCCAGTCGTCATAGCGCAGACCAGCTTCGCCGTGCAGCTCGAGGTCGAAACCCGAAATCTGCTGAGCCAAACCGGCAAACGCGAGCTTCATTCCCGAGCCCTCGGGGCCAGGCTGGCCGGCGGCGAGCTGCTGGCGCAGTCGCTCACCGGTCAGACGCGCAACTTCGGATTCGGTCCAGAGCCGCATCAACTCGTCGTGCATCGCCGGATTACGCAGCTCGGGCTCGTCACGCCAGGCCTGAGCGACCTTTCCGATCATGCCTCCCTCACGCGGTGCGCCCGAACCGATGGCAACACGCTCGTTGTTCAGGGTGGTGGTCGCAACCTTCCACCCCTGGCCTTCGGCTCCGAGGCGATTGGCGTCCGGAATCCTGACGTCCGTGAGGAATACCTCGTTGAATTCGGCCTCGCCGGTGATCTGACGCAGCGGCCGGACATCGACGCCCGGGTCGGTCATGTCGCAGATGAAGTAGCTCAGACCCGCATGCTTGGAACGTGACGGATCGGTCCTGGCCACGAGAATCGCCAGCTGCGCATTCTGCGCGCCCGACGTCCATACCTTCTGCCCGTTGACTATCCAGTCGTCGCCGTCGCGGACGGCGCGGGTAGCGACGGCCGCGAGGTCCGACCCTGCGCCCGGTTCACTGAACAGCTGGCAGTAGACCGTCTCCGCAGTCCACAACGGGCGCAGGAACTTCTGCTTCTGCTCCTCGGTACCGAAGGCGGCGATGGTCGGTGCCGCCATGCCGAGTCCGATGCCGTTCTTGCCGGTGGCCGGGCCGGGTGCGCCGGCGGCCTCCAGCTGAGCGTTCACCTGACGCTGAAAGCTCTGCGGTACACCGAGTCCCCCATGACCTTCGGGGAAATGAACCCACGCCAGTCCGGCGTCGAATCGTGCGCCGAGGAAATCCGACACCGACACACTGTTCGGATCGTTCTCCGCGAGAAGCGTGTTCACCTTTTCGGTGAGATCACGCGATACTGCCTCTTCGTCGAAAGCCATGCCCATTCCTTCGGTTCGAGCGGTGAGCGGACGGTCAGTCCTTGGGTCCACCGGCGACGTAGACGACCTGACCGGAAACGAAGCCCGCGCCTTCACTGACGAAGAACGACGCGGTGTGCGCGATGTCCTCGGGCTGACCGACGCGGTTGACCGGAATCTGCGAAGCGGCAGCGGTCTTGAAGTCCTCGAAGCCGACTCCCATGCGCTCAGCCGTTGCGGCGGTCATCTCGGTTTCGATGAATCCGGGGGCAATGGCGTTGGCGGTGACGCCGAACTTGCCCAATTCGAAGGCCAATGTCTTGGTGAATCCCTGCATGCCGGCCTTGGCTGCGGAGTAGTTGACCTGTCCGCGGTTGCCGAGAGCCGACGTGCTCGAGAGGTTCACGATGCGGCCGAACTTCGCTTCCACCATGTACTTCTGCACCGCACGCGACATGAGGAACGCTCCGCGCAGATGGACGTTCATCACCGAATCCCACTCGGCAACGCTCATCTTGAAGAGAAGGTTGTCGCGAGTGATGCCGGCATTGTTGATCAGCACGGTAGGTGCACCGAGTTCTGCGGCCACACGATCCACCGCTGCAGCAACCGAAGCCTCGTCGGAGACGTCAGCGCCCACGGCCAGTGCTTGGCCGCCTGCGGCCTTGATCGCGTCGACGGTTCCGGCACACGCTGCTTCGTCGAGATCCAGCACGGCAACGGCAAAGCCGTCTTCCGACAGTCGCTTGGCCACTGCCGCACCGATTCCGCGTGCTGCACCCGTGACAATTGCGGTTCTACGTTCCTGGCTCACTGGCCCTCCATAATTTCGTGATTCGACGGACACCGGACGATCTCGTCAGATCCCGGCCTGATCTGCAATTTCCCTGGCTTTGGCTACCAAGGCGTCAATACGTTCCACGGTGGGAGTTCCGCTCTCGGCGGCATTCTGCGGTTCGTCGCGGGCGCGACGCATCACGCCCTCGGCGATCACGGCGATCTTCCACAGCCCCAAGGTGTGCCAGAACTTCAGCGCAGCCGGATCCCGTCCGGTGGCCTCGAGATAGATCCGGGAGATCTCCTCTCGCGAAGGGAATCCCGGGAGCGCTGACGCCGGGAAATCGCCACCAGTGTCCTCCCCTGCCGCCGGCCAGTACGCCAACAAGCTTCCGACATCGGCCAACGGATCACCGAGTGTGCAGAGTTCCCAGTCGAGGGCCGCGACAACTTCGCCGTTCTCAGCGGAGGTGATCACGTTGCGTAGGTGAAAGTCGCCGTGCACCAACGTGGTTTCGGTGTGAGCCGGCTGAGCTGCAATGAGACGTCGGGTGAGATCGTCCAGGTCAGGGCATTCCCGCGTCTTCGACTGTTCCCACTGTCCGCCCCAGCGCTTCAGCTGCCGTGCAGCGTAAGGCTTGTGGCTTGCCAGGTCGTCGAGACCGGCCTTCCCGAGGTCGACGGCGTGTATTTTCGCCAGCGTCTGAGCGAGCGAGATTCCGATTGCCCGGCGACGATCTTCCGACAACGCCTCCGCAAGAGGCATTCGGTCCACCACTTCGCCGTCCACGAATTCCATGAGGAGCAGCGGAACTTCGGTGACGGCTGGATCCTCGGTCAACCCGAATACTCGCGGCGAAGGCACGTCGGTGGATTCGAGAGCGCTCAGGATTCGAGCTTCGCGCGCCACGTCGTGAGCCGAGGCCAGCAGGTGCCCCAGAGGTGGGCGTCGTAGCACCCAGCGATTGCCGTCTTGATCGCGAACCAGGTACGTGAGATTCGACTGCCCCAGGCCGATTCGATCGAAGGACAACGGCCCGGTGAAGTCGATCCCCAGGCCTGCTATCCACCCGGTGACCGCTTCGGTATCGAGTCCCACTACTCCGACGCTAGCCACCGACGGACGCTCCCTGCCGGAACGGGAGTGCGTCACCCAACAACTGGCCACCGTCGATGGTCATGATCTCGCCGGTGATCCACTGGGCTGCATCCGAAACCAGGAAGGCGATGGCAGCGGCCACGTCCTCGGGTTCACCGATGCGTCCGAGAGCGGTCGACGCGGACACCGCTTCTTCATGTTCTTTCCACAGAGCTTCGGCGAGTTTGGTTCTCACCACTCCCGGAGCAACGGCGTTGACACGAATCTTCGGTGACAACTCGAGCGCCAACTGCTTGGTGATGTGGATCAGAGCAGCCTTCGACGCGTTGTACGTACCGATCCCGGCCTCGAATGCCATGCCGCCGATCGAGGCGGTGTTGACCACGGAACCACCGTGCTCGCCCATCCAGGCCCGCGCTGCCAGGCCGGTCCACAGGACTGGAGCCCACACGTTGACGTCGAAGGTCTTGGCGAAGCGCGAGTGATCCTGGTTGATGATCGGCCCGAACGACGGGTTGGTGCCCGCGTTGTTCACCAAGATGTCGAGACTGCCGAAACGCTCGATCGTCTGCTCGACGCACTTGCTGGCAGCATCCTCGTCCGTCGCGTGAGCGCCGACGCCGATCGCGTTGCCGTTCACCTGCGCGGCAGCCGCATCTGCGGATTCCTGTGAGCGCGAGGTCAGTACGACGTTTCCGCCCGCCGCCGCAATCGCCTGCGCGGTCGCGAGGCCGATGCCCCGCGATGCGCCTGTGACGATTGCCGTCTTACCGGTGAGATCCAGTCCTGCCATGTCAGTTCGCCTTGACTTCGCGGTACTTGCGCAGTTCCTGCTTGGCGATGGCGCGCTTGTGCACCTCGTCCGGGCCGTCAGCCAGGCGAAGGGTGCGCATGTGGGCGTAAGCCATCGCGAGCGGGAAGTCGTCCGTGACGCCGCCGCCGCCGTGAACCTGGATGGCGCGGTCGATGATCTTGAGCGCGATGTTCGGCGCTGCAACCTTGATGGCTGCGATCTCGGTGCGCGCTTCCTTGTTGCCCACCGTGTCCATCATGTGTGCGGCCTTGAGCGTGAGGAGTCGAACCATCTCGATGTCGATACGAGCCTCGGCGATCCAGTCCTGGATATTCGCGTTGTCGCTGACGGGCTTTCCGAAGGTGATGCGGGTGGATGCGCGCTTGCACATCAGTTCCAGTGCGCGCTCGGCCATTCCGATTGCACGCATGCAGTGGTGGATGCGGCCGGGGCCGAGGCGGGCCTGGCTGATCGCGAATCCTTCGCCCTCGCCGGCGAGAATGTCCTTGGCCGGGACGCGCACGTCCTCGAAAGTGATCTCGCCGTGTCCTTCGCGGTCCTGGTAGCCGAAGACCGGCAGGTTGCGCAGGATCGTGACGCCGGGAGCATCGATCGGAACGACCATCATCGACTGCTGACGGTGGGTGGCGGCATTGAAGTCGGTCTTGCCCATGACGATCAGAACCTTGCAGTTCTGGTGCAAAGCGTTGGAAGCGAACCACTTACGGCCGTTCAGTACGTACTCGTCGCCGTCACGGTCCATACGAAGCTGGATGTTGGTGGCGTCGGAACTGGCAACCTCGGGCTCGGTCATCGCGAAAGCAGAACGGATTTCGCCTTCGAGAAGCGGCTTGAGGTACTTCTCCTTGTGCTCGTCGGTGCCGAAGAGCGTGAGCACCTCCATGTTTCCCGTGTCCGGAGCGGCGCAGTTGGTGGCTTCGGAAGCCAGGTGGCTGCGGCCCATGATCTCCGCAAGCGGTGCGTATTCCAGGTTGGTCAGCCCGGGGCCCCATTCGGGATGCGGGTGAAAGAGGTTCCACAGCCCGCGCGCCTTGGCTTCCTTCTTCAAGTCGTCGATGATCGGCGGCTGGAAGTGCGGGTTACCGGACTCACGCATCTGCTCTTCGTAGACCGCTTCGGCCGGGTAAACGTGCTTGTCCATGAAATCGAGCAGTTCGGCCTGGTACTTCTTGGTGCGATCCGAGAACTCAAACACTGACATGTGAACTCCTGACAGAGAGGGAAGGAAAATTGGGGGCTCGATGTTCGAGATGGCTGTTGACGCCCTCGACGACATCCGGGCCGTGAAATGCGTTCAGCATCAGCGATTCCGCACGCCTGGCGGAATCGGTGAAGGTCGAGTGCGCGTCGGCACTCATCTGAGATTTGATGACGGAGAGGGACGTCGGCGAGCAGTTGGCCGCGATGTCCTCGGCGTAAGCAATCGCCGCATCCAGAACGTCACCGCCGCTGACCAGGTGGTCGATCAAACCGATACGGTACGCCTCGTCGGCATCCACCATCCGGCTGGAAAGCAGAAGATCGACTGCTCGGCTGTGACCGACCAAGCGGGGCAACATCCAGGAGATGCCGTACTCCGCAATCAGGCCTCGACGCGCGAACGCGGTAGTGAATCGCGTTGCGCTCGAACCGAAACGAACGTCACAGTACAGAGCCTCGACCATTCCGAGCCCTGCGGCGACGCCGTTGACGGCAGCGATAAGCGGCTTGCGAACGGTGGTCGGGAAATCACGGTCCCGTGGTCGGACAAGATCACTTTCGGAGACGTCGCCGACGTTCTTCAAATTGCCGAGGTCAGCCCCCGAGCAGAATCCTCGACCGGAGCCGGTGACAACAATTGCTCGGACACTGGGATCTTCGTCTGCTGCGGCCAAAAGGTCGTAGTACTGATCTTCGAGCTCGTTGGTCCACGCGTTGAGAACGCGGGGCCGATTGAATGTCAGGACCAGCACCGCTCCTCTCTGCTCGGAGAGGACGAGTTCCTCGGTCATCGCGTTCCCGCGAGCAGCGACGCCTGATACCGGCGCATCCCGCGCAGCCAACGGTCGTAGTCGGCGCCCTTCTGCCGGTACATGTCCAGAACGTTCTTGTGCGGAAGGATGAGGAATTCCTCGGCATCTACTGCGGCAAGAACGATTTCGGCGCATTCAGTAGGCTCGAGAACATTGCCTGCCGCAAGCACGGCCCCGGTTGCGGCCTTGCCGACCGGATCGCCGGAGTTCTCGCCTTCGTAGAGAAGCTTGGTGTTGACACCCATCGGACACAGGCAACTGACGCGAACGCCCTGATCTCCGTAGGTGATCGAGAGCCACTCGGCAAACGCGACCGCGGCATGTTTGGTCACCGAGTACGCGGCGGACCCGACCTGACTGAGCAAGCCGGCAGCAGAGGCAGTGCTGATGAAGTAGCCTTCCCCGCGCTCGGCCCAACCAGGGACGAGGAGCCTGGCGGCACGAATGTGGGCGCGAACGTTGACGTCGATCGTCGTGTCCCAGACGTCCTCACTGATGTCGAGGCCCATGCCTCCGGTGACGCCGGCATTGGCGAAGTAGAGGTCGACCGGGCCGAATTCCTTTTCCGCCTGCGCGATGAGGCCCGCAATGACCGTCTCGTCGGAGACGTCGCCACCCGCAGACACTGCTGCGCCGGGATGCTCCATGTTGATCGCCTCTGCCACTGCCGAAGCTGCCGCCCCGTCGAGGTCGGCTACTACGACGCGAGCGCCCTCTGCGGCCAGTCGCTGCGCCAACGCACCGCCGATCCCCCCGCCGCCACCGGTGACAATTGCTACCTTCTGGGCAACCTTCATGAGCGATTCCTCTCGCTTGCGTCATACCTACGCGCTGACAGTGATCCACGTCTCCCCTCATGTATAGTTGAATCCGGCGTCAGTTTCAACCGTCGAATCGCGACGGTCACCCGAACGGCCCGTTCCGTCCTCCTGAACTGCGAGTAAAGGGATCAACGATGACTGAAAACCAATTGCCCGTCCGCCCGTCCACCTTCGCCGAGCTCGAGAAGCTCATCGGCCAGGAACTTGGCCCGACGGAGTGGTACGACATCACCCAGGAGCGCATCAACGCGTTCGCCGAGGCCACAAACGATCATCAGTGGATTCACGTCGACCCGGAACGAGCCGCATCGAGCCCGCTCGGCAGCACCATCGCGCACGGACTCTTCAGCCTCTCGCTGGGCCCACAGTTCTCCTACCAACTCATCCACTTCGACGGCTTCGCGCACAGCCTCAATTACGGCTACGACAAGGTTCGCTTCCCCGCTCCGGTTCCCGTGGGATCCCGGGTCCGCATGCGTGCAACCGTTGTGTCCGCGGAGCAGTTGCCCGGCGGAATCCAGGTGAAGATGAGCCAGGTGGTTGAGCGCGAAGGTTCCGACAAGCCAGTCGTCGTGGCCGAATCCGTCGCTCGCGTCGTCGAGAAAGGCTGAACAGAGAAAAGCTGACTAGAGAAAAGCTGAAACAAGACTCGGCACGTCCCGGCCGCTCGAACGTCGATACGGCCGGGGCGACCTGCCGCTTCAGGATCGGTCAGGGAACTTCAGCGCGTTAGCCCACAGGTCTGTCACCGTGGCGACAATCTGATCGAACTCCGGCGAACGCCCGTCCACCTCACCCTCATGGAGGGTGAACAGACTGTAGGCGAGCCGACTCACCATGCCGGACAGAGCAATTGACGCTGTCATTGGATCCAGCGTCGTGTCCGCGATACCACGACTCTGCAGATCTGCAATCCCGCGGGCATTACGGCGTATGAACGCATTGGCACGCTCGCTGCGGAACTTTCGGAACTCCGGGTCGATGTGAGCAACCTGCTCCATCAGCCCCATCAATTTCGCATTGCGTTGATACGCCGCCAGATACGCTCGATTACTTGCCTCGAGCACGGCGTACGGATCGTCTGCGCCCGCCACGCGTCCCATGCCCGGGTGCATCATGTCGTCTCGCGCGACCTCGAGGACGGCGGCGAAGACCTCTTCCTTGTTCGCGAAGTAGGTGTAGAACGATCCCGTCGCGCAGCCGGCTTCTTTGGCGATGTCGATCAGACGGGCATCGAGATAGCCACTACGCTCGAATACCGTGCGGGCAGCGGCAATCAGCGCTGCGCGCGTGCGGGTTCCCCGCTCGGTGGTGGGCCGATCTCGGAGCAGCGCAGGCGGAGCCACCGGCAGGGCGGCAATTCGCGATTCGTCATCGAGCACGGTGCGCTCCCCATCCTTCCGAGCCAACATCATTTCGGGACAATCCCAGCAGACTCGATGTTGACGCCGGATTCAAGTGTACGCTCTGGTGAGACCCAGGACACACAATCGGTCGATTCCTCCCGAAAGGCAGAACCATGGTTAGCGTTCTCGACCCGGTGACCCGTCACGCGGAAGTCACACCGGACAACATCGCAATTCGAAACAGCATTGCGATCCGCGGCACGGATGAACACTGGACTTACCGGCAGCTCCACGACGCATCCCTGGCGTTCGCCGGCCGCATTCGCGACGCCGGGTTGAGCGTAGGCGATCGGGTTCTCCTAGCGGCACCGTCGGTAGCGGAATTCGTCGTGGCGTACATGGGAATTCAGGCCGCAGGTTGTGTCGTGGTACCGATCAACACGATGTCGGCGCAACCCGAAGTCGAGTACGTTCTGGACGACGCGGAGATTTCCCTGGCCATCGCGTGGCATCAGCTCGGTCCCGCAGTCCAGGATGCAGGGAGCGCGCGCGGCGTCCCGGTGTGGACACTCACCGAAGAGTCGGCGAAGGCCGATCATGCACCCGCAACTGTGGTCGACCGTGAAGCAACAGACACCACGGCGATTCTCTATACCTCCGGCACCACCGGACGCCCGAAGGGCGCTCAGCTGACCGTCGGGAATTTGTTGTCCGCCGGTGAGATCGGCGCCGAGAGCAGCCGCGGAAACCCCTCGGACCGCACCGGAACCGGACTGCCGCTCTTTCACATCTTCGGCCAGGGTTCGGTCATGATGGCAACCTTCACCGGCGGCGGATCACTGTCCCTGCTCGCCCGGTTCGACCCCGCTGCCATGCTCGACCTGGTCCGCCGGGACAAGCTCACCATCATGGCCGGTGTCCCCACCATGTGGAATGCCATGCTGCACGCCGCCGCCGATGTGGACAGCTCCGACTTCGAACAACTCAGGATCGCAATCTCCGGTGGCGCATCACTTCCCGGTGAAGTCGCTCGTGCCTTCGAAGCACGGTTCAACTGCACGATCCTCGAGGGCTACGGCCTCACCGAGACGAGCGCGTTCGGGACATTCAACAGCATCGACCGCGTCGCAAAGATCGGATACACCGGCCGCGCCGTACCGCGCACCGAGGTCGAGGTGCGTGATCACGACGGAAATGTTTGCGAGGCAGGCACAGTGGGCGAGGTGTTCATCAAAGGACCGACGGTCATGAAGGGTTACTGGAAGCGCCCTGAAGACACTGCCGCCGTTCTTTCCGACGACGGATGGTTCCGCACCGGAGACCTCGGTGAGACCGATCCCGACGGGGACCTTCGCATCGTCGACCGAGTGAAGGACCTCATCATCCGTGGTGGATACAACGTCTATCCGGGCGAGGTCGAAGAGGTGCTCTACCAGCACCCCGACATCATCGAAGCCGCAGTGATCGGCATACCCGACGACTACTACGGGGAGGAAGTTGCCGCAGTGGTGGCCGTGCGTCCAGGCTCCGACCTCGAAGCAGACGCCGTCACTTCGTGGGCTCGGGAACGTCTCTCCGCCTACAAGATTCCCCGAGTCGTCCAGTTCATCGACGCACTCCCGAAGGGTTCGACGGGAAAGATCCTCAAGCGATCGATCGACCGAACCGAACTCCTCGCCCAGAAGCAGAACTGAAAACACAGGTGAGCCCCGGCCAGATTTCGCCGGGGCTCACCTGTTCACTCGCTCAGAGAGCGTCGAAGTACTCGATCTGCGGGGCGCCGGCGAGGAAGGGCGCCATCGCCTTTCCTGCAGCCTGGAAATGCTCGGACGTTCCGTGAGCCTTGATGGCAGCACCGTCCTGATACAGCTCCATGAACTTGTAGGAATTCGCATCCGTTTTCGATCGGATCAGTTGATACAGAACCGTTCCGGGCTCCTCCGTGCGCACCTTTTCCGCAAGTTCGGCGATTACGGCTTCGAACTGCTCGCCGCTTCCGTCCTTGACGGTGATATCCGCGATGACAGCAATCATTCGTTCCTCCAAAAGTGTTCCAGCAGTATTCGAGTGTTACCGAGAAACCTACAGTTTCACTGCGTGGGCAGTAGTCCGAACGTCGATGCCAATTGCCTGCGAGTGCTTTCCGCGTCGGTGTGGAGAATGCCGGCGATCCCCAATCGTGCCGCACCGTCGAGATTCTGTTGCAGATCGTCGATCATCACGGCATCTTCGGGCGCGACGCCCAGGCGCTCACACGCGATGGTGTAGATCTGACGAGAGGGCTTACGAATCCCGACTTCCGAGGAGATCACCACTTCGTCGGCCAGGTCCTCGAGAACAAACCCCGCATAACAATCACGCCCGAAAGCATTGGACACGAGCGCAACAGGGTGTCCCGCCGCCCGCACGTCTGCGAGCAGACGCACCATCTCCTCGTCTCGAATCAGCCCGGCTTGCATACGGTCGACCAATCCAACGCTGTCGACGACTGCGCCGTGCGCTCGTAGACGTTCTCCGAATCCGGCCTCGAAGGCCTCCTGGTCGATCTTTCCGGATTCGTGATCGGAGAGCAGCCTCTTCGAGACGTCGTCGCGGGAGAGCAGGGTCAACGGAAGTCGTGGGTCTCCCCCAAGCGAGGCCCCGAAATCTTCGAAGGCCTGAAGAACACTGGAGGTGAGAACTCCACCGAAATCGACGAGCACTGCCGTACGCGTAGGTGTCATTGCTCCATCAGACACCAAACATGAACCCGGCGTCAACATCAGTTTTGGCGCAGCGAGAATTGTAAAGTATTGATCCACAACCGGTTGACCGTATCGAGCAGACCATCGAAGGTCACTCCGGCGGCGCCGTCCTCGCCGCCACGGGATACGAAGTACCCGAACGCAAGTCGACTGATCATCCCGGAGAGTGCCCGAGACGTCAGTAGCGGATCCAGGTTCGCGTCCGCCAGACCGGCTTTCTGCAGCTTCTCGATACTGCGCGCGTTGCGTCGAACAAACGCGTCAGCACGCTCGAGGCGGAGAACCCGGAACTCCGGATCGATACTTGCGACCTGCTCGAGCAGTCCCATCAGCTTCGCGTTACGTCGGTACGCCTCGAGGTACGCGCGGTTGCTCGCCGCGATGACCTCAGCGGGATCCGCTCCTTTCGGAGTGTGCGGCATGCCCGGATGCATCATGTCTTCGCGCGCCAGCTCCATCACAGCCGCGAAGATCTCCTCCTTGCTTGCGAAGTAGGTGTAGAACGTACCGGCCGAGCACTGCGCCTCCACCGTGATGTCGATCAGACGCGAGTCCAGATAACCGGTCCGTTCGAAGACGGTGCGAGCCGCATCGATCAACGCTCGACGCGTACGCAAACCACGCTGAGTGGAGGGGAGTTCCCGTGACACTGTCGACGAAGCATCTTCGGAGCCTGTGCGTGCTGCAGCCATGCTCCAGTTATACGTCAGACGCCCGCTACCGGTGACCGATAGCGGGCGCCTGTTCGAGACCGAAGGTATTACCTGGCGTAGAGGTGCGCGCCCGGAATTGCGTTCGGATCGTCCCGAACTTCCTTCGGGTTGGTCTCTTTCAGCACCCAAGCGCTGAAGAAGGTCACCAAGCCCATGAGTGCCACGAACACGGCAACCCATGTCGTGGTTCCGGTCTTCGCGATAAGTGCTGTCATGATGAACGGGGTGCCGCCGCTGACCGTGATCGCAGCCAACTGGTAGGCCAACGATGCTGCCGAGTAGCGCACGTTGGGTGCGAACAGTTCACCCATGTATGCCGCGATAGGCCCGTAGGTCATCGACTGGAACACGCTGCCGACCGTGACTGCGATGAAGAACAGCGGCAGGGACTTGGTGTTGATCAACCAGAAGTACGGGAATGCCCAGACCACGATCGCCGCGGCGCCGATCAGGATCATCGGACGACGACCGATCTTGTCGGACATCTTCCCGGACCACAGCACCACGCCGACTGTCAGCAACGCGCTCAGGAGCGAGATGATGAGCAGTGAGTTCCGCTTCAACCCCAGTTCGGTTGTGCCGTAGCTGAGTACGCCGGCAATGCTGATGTAGAACAGTGCATTGGTGGCGGCCAGAAGTCCGCAGCCAAGCAGGATCTTGCGCCAGTGATCCTTGAGCGCCTGCGCCAGTGGAGCCTGAACGACGACGTCCTTTTGGTTCTTCTTGGCGTCTTCCTGCAACTCGAGGAATTCCGGCGTGTCCTCGACCTTCGTCTGGATGTACAGAACCACGGGGAAGAGCAGCGCGCTGGCGAAGAACGGAACCCGCCAACCCCAACTCAGGAATGCTTCGTTGGAAATGGTCGCGGTCGCGACGAGGAAGACCAGGTTGCCCAGCACTACACCGAACGAGACACCCATCTGACCGAAAGTGCCTGAGAATCCACGCTTCTTGGGACTCGCGGATTCGGTGAGGAGAAGGACGATTCCGCCCCACTGGCCACCGCAGGCGAGACCTTGGATGAATCGCAGTGTCACCAGAAGAATCGGAGCGACGACGCCGATTGCCGACGCACTCGGAATCGCGCCGATCAGGAATGTCGCGACAGCCATCAGCAACAGGCAGGTGACGACGGCGGGCTTGCGTCCGTACTTGTCGCCGAAGTGTCCGGCGACCAAACCGCCGATGGGGCGGGCAACGAAGCCGGCCCAGAACGTACTGAACGAGAGCAATGTGCCCATCAGTGCGGATGAATCGGGGAAGAACACATGCGGAAAGACCAGTGCCGCAGCCGTTCCGTACAAGAAGAAGTCGTACCACTCGATGGAACTGCCGAGCAGTCCCGCGCCGAGAAGTTTGCGGTGCGCTTTCTTCTTCTTCCGTTCCTGATCGGACAGGCCCCCTGCCTGCGTGTTCGAATCCACTGCCGATCTCGTCATGGGTTACTCCTCGATGGGTCGGACGCTCGTCGCGCCGGGAGTTGAGAAGTGAAACCGGGCCAGAAGTAGAAACTGACACCAACTTCAACTCTATGGCGTTGCGATCAGTCTGCGATACAAAAAGAGTGATGTCAATCACTGAAATGCATTGCCGCATAAGGGACTAAATCCCCTATCGATGCTCGCCGATCACCACGACGAATGGCCGGCTCACCTTGTCGGCGGCCGGCAATTCGTTTGTCAGGCAGATCTAGTTCGGTACCCGCAGTTCACGACGAAGAATCTTGCCGCTCACTGTTTTCGGCAGGTCATTCATGACCTCGACGATGCGTGGATACTTGTATGCTGCAAGCCTTTCCTTGCAGAACTCGACCAGATCCTCGGTGGTCGCCTCGGCACCGTCCTTGAAAGACACGAAGGCCTTCACGGTTTCGCCGCGATACGGATCCATGACACCGACGACGGCAGCCTCTCGTACGGCAGGGTGTTCGTAGAGAACATCTTCCACTTCGCGTGGCCACACTTTGAAGCCCGAGGCATTTATCTGATCCTTCATCCGGTCGACGATGTAAAACCAACCGTCGCCGTCCATGAATCCGATGTCGCCGGTGTGAAAACGCCCGTCCGGCATCGCATGTGCGGTCTCGTCCGGCTTGTTCCAGTATCCGAGTGCAACCTGGGGACCGGAGACCACGATCTCGCCGTACTCCCCGATCTGTACCGGCCTGTCGTTCTCGTCCACCACCTCGGCGTACGTATTCGATACCGGAACGCCGACAGCAACGGCCCCCGACGCCGGATCTACCGGCGCTTCACGCGAATTCGGCACCACGATCGCCGGGCTGTTCGTCTCGGTCAGCCCGTAGCCGTTGTGAATGTAGTGACCGAACTTCGCCCGGAACGCTTCCAACGCCGCGTGCGGGATCGGCGCGCCACCTGAATACACCGACTCGAGAGAGCTCAACGATTCCCTCGAGACTGCGGCGCTGTCCGTCCACGCGATGAATACCGTGATCGCTCCGATGATCGCGGTAGCCCGATGCTCCGAAATCGACTCCGCTGCAACGATGGGATGGAATCGGCAGGTCAGAATCGTGGGCGCGCCGGCCAGGAGTGGAGCCGCGACGTGCCCGATCAACCCGGTGATATGGAACAGTGGCGCCACCGCGAACATCGCGCCGCCGGGGCGCAGCCCCAACCAGTCCCGATAGATCTGCGCTGCGAACACGACATTTGCGTGCGTGTTCATCGACCCCTTCGGCGGGCCGGTCGTCCCCGACGTATAAGGAAGGTAGGCAAGGTCTTCCGGGGACAGATCGACCTTCTCGGGCTTCTGTCCTCGATGAGCCTCGATCAGTTCCAATAGGTCCGGAAATCCATCATGACGAATCCTGGACGCCGAACCGAAGATCCGTTCATCGTCGCGCGACTGAAAATCCCGTTCCGACGTGGTGATGACCCGTCGCACTTCGGTGCCCTCGGACGCAGTCGCCACGGTCTCGGCCGAGGACTCGAGACAGATGACTGCTACCGCGCCGCTGTCCGCGAGTACGGTGGACAGCTCACGGTCCCGGTACATCGGATTGACCGGAACGACGACAGCGCCGAGTTTCCAGACTGCGACCGTCGCGATGACGAACTGCGGAACATTCTGCAGGACAAAGGAAACTCTGTCGCCGAACCCGATTCCGTCCACGGCGAGGGCTACGGCAAGCGCGTCCGACATCTCGTCGAGCTCGGCAAAGCTGACAGTCCTGTCGAAGTACCTGATGATCGGGGCGGTGCGATCGCGCTCCAGCGACGCACGGAACATCGCGAGGGCGTTGGCATGCTCGATGTCCACGTTCGGTGGAGTGTCGGCGTCGTAATTGGCGAGCCATGGCTTGCTCTCGTACACGTTGGTCATAACTCAGCTCTCGAAGTACCGACGTGGATTATCCACCAGCATGGTGTTGATCTGATCCTCGGTGACGCCGCGCTCGAGCAGCGTGGGAATGACCTGATCGCTGATGTGGGTGAAGTTCCAGTTCGGTACTGCGGCCGCCTTGGCCTCACTCGAGAACCAGTCGATGAAGCACGAGGCATCATGTGCCAGAACCATTTTCTCGGCATAGCCTCGGCGGGCCAGTTCCACGACGGTGTTCACCCGCTCCTCGAACGGGAGCAGAACATCGAGACCGAAACGGTCCATCCCGAGTAGCGAACCCGCATCGGCGAGAGCACACAGGTAGTCCAGGTCGGTCGAATCACCCGAGTGCCCGATGACGACCTTGCTCAGATCTGCACCTTCCTCGGCCAGAACCTTCTGCGCAACGAGGCCCGATTCCGTGTGCGGGTTCGTGTGAACCGTGATCGGTACCCCGGTTTCGACCTGTGCCTGACCGACCGCTCGCATCACACGCTCGACACCGGGAGTCAGACCAGGTTCTTCGATGGCGCACTTGAGGAATGACGCGCGGATGTCTGTGCCGGCAATGCCGTCCTTGATGTCCTTCACAAATAGATCAACCATCGGCTCGCGCACGTCGAACAGCAAACCTGGACCGGTGTAATGGAATTGGAACGGGATGTCGTTGTACGTGTAGACACCGGTGGCGACGATGATATTGAGATCGACCTGCTCGTTGATCCGCGCAATACGCGGGATGTAGCGACCGAGTCCGATGACCGTGGGATCGACGATCGTGCTGATCCCTCGCGACTTCAGTTCGGACAGCTTGGTCACCGCATCGGCTACTCGAGCCTCCTCGTCCCAAGGCTCCGGGTAGTCGGGATAGTTCTGACGCATCTCCTCCCCCAGAACGAAGACATGCTCGTGCATCAACACCTTTCCCAGATCGGCTGTGTCCACCGGCCCACGAACGGTTTGTACTGAACTCATCGATCGAACCCCTGACTGTGATCGCCATCACTAACATGAGACAATGAGCTAGTGTGTCTCACGTCGCTTGGTTCGTCAATAGGCTGGAGCCACCCGAAGCCCACCTCTGTTCGACCGCCGAAATTGTGCAGTACCGGACAACCGGAGAGAATGTCCCGATGCCTACCGACCTCGAACGCCGACGCGCGATCGACACCGCCGCGAGCATGTACCTCGCGGAGGAACCACTCGACATGTCACTGCTCGCCGAACGTCTCGGAGTAGGCCGCGCGACGCTCTACCGCTGGGTCGGCAATCGCGACGAACTGCTCGGAACAGTGCTGGCCGAGGCCACCGAACGGACATACCGGAAGGCGATGTCACAGGCGTCGGGGCAAGGTCCGGAGTACATCCTCGACGTCTTCGGACGCGTCATGCGGTCGGTGGAATCGTCGACCGAACTGCGAGCGCTGACCAAACGCGAACCAATGGTGTTCATCAAACTCGCGATGATGCCCGGCTCCATCGAATCGATCTCCGCCTCCATCACCGCCGAAATCTTGCAGTCCCAGGTCGACGCCGGCCAACTGACGATCACGCTTTCGCCGCAAGTGCTGGGCGAAGCTCTCGTTCGCATCTGCGACGTACACCTCTACGCCCCCCTACTCGGGCGGGAAAAGGCGGAGATCGAGACGGCCCTCGACCTGATCGCACTGCTCCTCGGCGTCACCCGTAACTGACGGTATCGACTGCGTGAGCACTGCTCCGACACACGGCCCACCCGAGTCCTCAGACGTCTGATGAGTTGTTACGCTGTCGGTACCCCCACGAGAGGCAAGCCGTGTCCGACGACCACACAGGATTCACACTTCGCAGTGGTCCGCTGGTGCCGCAACTCGAACAGTTGCTTCGCGGGCGAATCAGGCAAGGAACGTGGGCGCCGTCCGAGCGCATACCGAGCGAGGCGGCCCTTGCCGTCGAACTCGGCGTCGGGCGTTCCTCGATTCGCGAGGCAATCCGCCTCCTCGCTCGCGACGGACTACTCGAAGTCCGACACGGCGTCGGCACCTTCGTGGCTGCCGCGTCCGAACTCGAGCACGTCGACGAATTCACCAAACTACTTCGACGCTCGAGGATCCTCGAGGTCTTCGAAGTCCGTCGCGCACTCGAGATCGAGGCCGCCAGACTGGCCGCGGAGCGGGTACAACCCGAGGACCTCGACGGCCTGCGGCGGCGACTGACCATGCGACACAGTCATTTCGAGGGTGACGTTGAAAAGTTCGTCGACGTCGACCTCGACTTCCACACCGAAGTCGTTCGGTTGTCCGGAAACGCGGTTCTACTCTCGCTGTTCACGTCGGTGCGTCCACTCCTTCGTGAATCCCTCGTCGAGATGATGGCCCACGAAGCCGGCGTCCCCGACACCTCACATGCCCATGATCAGTTGGTCGAGGCCCTTCAAGACGCCGACCCAGAAGCCGCGGTAGCGGCAACCCGAGCAAATATCGACACCGTCTTACGGCGGTTGCGTGTGCTCGACGCCTAAGAGAGGTTAGTTCTCGTGCAACACCCCAATGGCACAGTTCTGTCGACCGAACACGTGGATCTCGTCCGCGACGGCCGATACTTGTTGAAAGACATCAACATTTCGATCGAACCCGGGCAACACTGGGTACTCCTCGGCGCGAACGGTGCAGGCAAGAGCACCCTCCTGAGCCTTCTCGGAGCAACCGCCCACCCCACTCGCGGTTCCGTCTACGTCCTCGGGCACAAGCTGGGCCGAGTCGACATGAGGGAACTGCGGATGGACATCGGGCACGTGAACCCGCGCCACACGATCGGAATTCCGATCACCGTCCGCAACGTCGTGATCACCGGCCTCACCAACACCACCGAGGTAATGCCGCGGTGGTCACCGACGCCGGAGCAAGAGGCTCATGCCGACGCACTGATCGATCTACTCGGGATGAGTCCGCGTTCGGACGCACTGTGGCCCAACTTGTCCCAGGGCGAACGAGGGCGAGCCCTGATCGCCCGTGCACTCATGGTGGAACCACGCCTGCTCCTGCTCGACGAACCGGCGACCGGGCTCGATCTTGCTGCGCGCGAACAGCTCTTGACGGCTCTGGACGATCTCCGCAATCAGAACCCGTCACTTGCCAGCATCCTCGTGACGCATCACATCGAAGAGATTCCGAGCACCACCACACATGCTCTCCTGATCAAGGACGGCGTCGTGACCGCCAGCGGCCTCGCCGAGAATGTGATCACCACCCAGAACATCAGCGAGTGCTTCTCGCATCCCATCGAGATCGAGCGTCGTGGTGGTCGGTGGAATGCTCAGTCGCGGCCACGCGAAAGAGTTTGACCGACAGTAGTTTCAGAGACGTCTGGCGCCGGGCCCCTCCCGGCCCAGTTCGTCTCCAGGGTTGAGCAGGTTGCATGTCTTGAGTGACAGACACCCACAGCCGATACAGCCCGTCAGTTCGTCCTGCATCCGGCTGATCGCCTGCTTGCGATCCTCGAGGCGCTGATTCCACTCCGTCGAAATCTTGCGCCAGTCCTTCTTCGTCGGAGTTCGCCCCTGCGGCAACGACCCGAATACTTCGGCAACTTCGGCCAGAGGTATCCCGAACCTGACTGCCAACTGGATGAGCGACACCCGCCGGATCGAGTGGCGCGGGAACTTCCTCATATTTCCTGCCGTCCGCTCTGCAGGAACCAGACCGAGTGTTTCGTAGTAGCGCACCGCCGACACGGCGACGCCGGTGCGCGCCGATACCTCACCGATCGAGAGAAGTTCGTCACTCTTACGGATCATTCTGCCTCCCAATGGCTGCGCGACATTGACCTGAAGCGCACTTGAGATTCTACCTTCGACACCATGCACTCCCCCACCGATGCTCCCGCCGGAACCTGGCGGCAGCTCCTGAGCGGTCGATACCTCGGCACCGCTACCGTCCTCGCAGGCGGCGTCGCGCTGTACGCGACCAACGTCTACCTGACGACCAGCCTGCTTCCGACTGCCATCGACGACATCGGCGGTCAGCAGTACTACGCCTGGACCGCGACGGTCTTCCTCATCGCTTCCGTCATCTCCTCGATGTTGGTCACCAACGTCCTCGCCGCCAGGGGACCGCGCGGGGCCTACCTGATCGGCCTCGCGATCTTCGCGCTCGGCACCGTCGTCTGTGCGGTCAGCCCGACCATGGAATTGCTGTTGGTCGGCCGCACGATCCAGGGTTCGGGAGGTGGCCTCCTGGCTGGTCTCGGTTACGCCGTCATCAATGCCGCGCTCCCCAGACATCTGTGGACCCGCGGGGCCGCGCTGGTTTCGGCAATGTGGGGAGTCGGCACCTTCGCCGGCCCTGCAATCGGCGGCGTCTTTGCTCAATTCGGAGCCTGGCGATGGGCTTTCGGCGTTCTGGTCATCGCGACGATCGCAGTCGCAGCTCTCGTCCCCGGCGCGCTACCGGCACATGAACCGGGCAGCACCACCAGTAGCCCGGTGCCGGTCCTCTCACTGGCATTGCTGACTGCGGCAGCTTTGCTGGTCAGCGTTGCCGGAATTCTGTCCAACCTCGCAGTGACCGCAGCAATGGTTCTCGCCGCTGTGCTGCTACTGATCGCCTTTGTCGCCGCTGACCGTCGCTCGCGCCACGGCGTACTACCGCCGTCGACGTTCAACGCGTCGTCGCTCAAATGGGTATACCTGACCATCGTCGTCCTCGCTGTTGCGTCGACCGTCGAGACGTTCATTCCACTCTTCGGCCAACGACTTGCCGGACTGGCACCGCTCGCGGCCGGATTCCTCGGGGCCGCACTCGCTCTCGGCTGGACTCTCGGCGAAATCCCGAGCGCCTCGGCGACTACCCCTCGTATCGTGCGACGAATCGTTGTCAGCGGTCCGATCCTCGTCGCGATCGGGTTGGGCATCATGGCAGCATTTCTCACCGAACACGCCGGCGCCGGTGCGATGGTCGCGTGGGTGATCGGACTGCTGGTCGCCGGTGTCGGAATCGGCATCGCCTGGCCCCATCTTGCAGTCGGTGCGATGACCTCGGTCACCGATCCCGGAGAAGGTGCGCGTGCCTCCGCTGCCATCAACACCGTTCAGCTGATCGCAAATGCCTTCGGCGCAGCCCTGGCCGGAGTGCTGGTGAACATCGGCGAACCGTCGACGCTTCGTTCTGCGCAATTGCTTCTCTTCACCTTCGCCGCTATCGCGATCATCGGCATTGCCGTGGCAGCTCGCGCACTTCCGCGAACGCCCGACAAAATCGACAGCCCCGAAATCGTTCACGACGCTCGCTAAACTGTGGAAAACCCACACGGAGGAGTTGACCAGTGACAGAACCGGATCCGGGCACAGTGGAAACCGACTTCCCGAAAACGGGAGCTCCCGCACAGCGCGCGCTGATCGGAGCGGGCTACACCCACCTCGCGCAATTGACGTCCGTGTCCGAGAAGGAACTCGGCGCTCTGCACGGGATGGGACCGAAGGCTCTGAGGATTCTGCGTGAAGCACTCGCCGAACGCGGCCTGAGCTTCGCCGACTGAGCTCTCACATCAGACCAGGCTCGCCCGAACCTGGTTGCCACCTTCGCGCTTCGCTTCGTACATCACCGAGTCCGCGACGCGGAAGAGTTCGGCAAAGGCTTCGTCGACCGACTCACCCGGATGCCGGGGCGCGGTGCGGACCGCCATTCCGATGCTCGCGCTCGTCGGTGGATCATCGGTCGCCCCGTCCATTGCCGAGCGGATCTGTCCTTCCAGCCTCGCTATCACGCTGACCGGCACCCGCTCGACCACGACGAACTCGTCACCGCCCACGCGGGCGGTCAGTGCAGCTTTGGTTGTCCACAGACGAATACGCAGCGCCGTTCGCAGGATCGTGCTGTCCCCCACGTCGTGGCCGTGAACGTCGTTGATCGTCTTGAATCGGTCGAGATCGATCACCACCACGAGAACCGCGTCGGCCTCGGTCACCGGAGGCCCCATCAGATCCTTCACCCGACGCGAAAGCCCGCGACGGTTGAGCAGACCGGTCAACGGGTCTATGTCGGAAGTAGTGGCGTCAGATCCCAGAACTGCCAAGACAATTTGGGACACCACGGGAATCACAATGATGGTGGCCATCACGACCGCGATTTTCGCCAACCCCAAGCCGACGTCCGCTGCTGGCCCGAACAACAAAGTCCACCCCGAAAACACCGTGACCATCGAGGCGAAGACCAAGTGACCGACTTGGAGTTTCGGATTGTGGAAGAACGCAATATAGCCGCCGATCGACGCGAACACGACGCACGCGATGAGCCGTCCCAGCGGTTCCGAGTCGGTTGCGGCGGCCGCCGCAATCGCAGCGTCGGAACCCACGACAAAGGTGTACGACCACAGCGGCGTCGGCGGAAACAGCCACCAGATCAGGGCAGCGCCGAGGCACAACACGATAACCGTCAAATTGACCGCTCGCCAGAACGTACCTTGCGGACCGACGTCACTGAATCGCGCCGACAGCAACACCAACCCCATCCAGAGTGCCGTTCCGCCGACCAGCGCCCGGCAGGAAGTCAAGAACCCACGATCTTCGAGGTACCTGCTGAAACTGTGGAACTGGTCCGGCAACTGCCACCAGCGCATGACAACTTCGACGAAACCGTTCATCGCCGGTCAGCCGATTCAGGTCTGCAACTTTCGGGCATACTTCGACGTAGCGGACAAGCTGATTTCCCCCCGGAGCACACTGGCATATCCGGCAGCATAGTCAGCTGCAGTGGACGAACCAACCGTTCCGCCGGATTAGCGATCGAGCCTACAACCAGCCCCGTCGGCTACTACTCAGCAAGGATTTGAGTAGCGTTTCGCCCTCCCTGTCATATCGATCAAACGCAGTCACATCGATCAACTCAGTGCGTCGTAGGCAGCCGATACGTACTGCGCCGATCTCTCGGAACCGAGCAGGCCCGGCCCCATCTTGTTCATCACGTACGAGAAGGTCATGCGCTTCTCGGTGTCGATGATGATCTGCGAGCCACCCCAACCTCCCCAGAAGCAGATTCGCCCCTCCGGAATGAACGGGACGGACTCGGGCGTCGGCAATCCGAATCCGACGCCGAAGCGGACCGGCACACCGAGGACGAGGTCGACCCCGTACGACTGCTCCTCGAAGATCTTGTCGATCGTTTCCTCCGACAGCAGGCGAACGTCACCGACCTTGCCCCCGCACGCAATCACCGATTGGATCCTTGCGAGCGCCCTCGCATTCGAATGACCGTTGGCCGCACCGATCTCGGCGGCTCGCCACCCGTCGGTCCACGAACCTGTCGCGTCGGCCGGCGGCGCGGTGAAGGTCTTCACCATGATGTTGTCCATCCCGAGTGCCGCGATGTCGATCGGCAAAGGCGGTGGCGCAATCACATTCGAGACTCGCCCATATTCCGACTTCGGCAAGCCCAGGCGGAAATCAGCATCGAGCGGACCGGCAATTTCCTCGTCGATGAAGCGGCCGAGGGTTCGACCGTCGATGCGCCTGACGACCTCGCCGATCAGGTGGCCGTAGTTGAGGGCGTGATATCCGGATGCAGTACCCGGCTCCCACCACGGAGCCTGCGTCGCCAACCGGGCTGTGGCGTACGCGTCGTCGCAAATGTTCTCCAAGGTGAACGGTTGATCCCACCCCGAAACACCCGAAGTGTGCGACAACAGTTGCCGGACCTGAATACGGTCCTTACCCGCTGCTGCGAACTCGGGCCAGTACTGCGCGACCGGGGCATCGAGATCCAGCAACCCGCGGTCGACGAGCATGAGCGCGGCCAGTGCGGTCACGGTCTTACTGCAGGACCAGACGTTGGTGACGGTGTCACGGGCCCAAGGAGCAGTGTGCTCGACGTCGACCCAACCGCCCCACATGTCGACGACGGATTCGCCGTCGATCGTCAGTGCGATCGCTGCCCCGACGTCCTCGCCGGAATCGAGATTGCGTGCCAGCGCCTCCTTCAAGCCAGAGAATCGCTGGTCACATACGCCTTCGATGTTCGCCACTGACAGCCTCCACAGGAAAGTTAAAACTTGACGTCAACTTCAACTATGTTGAGTATGTGTCCGATTCACCTGTGGTGTCAATCACTTCAAGTGTCAGAGTCGGCTCAGACCAACGGGATTCCCTTGGCGATGCGCCGACGCAGATCCCAGAGATAGAAGTTGTAGGGGAACATCCGCAGAATCTTCGGGCTGAACCGATTGACCAGCGCGGCGACGCGCATGGATCGGTCGAAGTTACGCTGCTGACGCACTGACCACGGGAGCCGCATTTCGTCACGAAAGGCCTGGGGCAGGAACCCGGTGGTGACAAATCGGTTGAGCGGACCGACCACGGGATGCAACAGCTTCGGCGTGAAGGTCGCCGACGCGATCCCGTAGAGATGCTCACGAATCGTCTCGTCGATCGCCACCTTGCCGAGGTTCTCGTTCCAGTAGACCTCGAACGCATCCCGGTCCGCCGGCCACATGTCGCGTCGCATCTGAAGGGTTGTACCGAACGTGGCGCTTCGCTGATAGAACGCATCCTGGGTGACCGGATCGAGATCCCCGTACAAGATTTTGTAGACGTCCTCGAAGCCTCGGTACAGGCAGGCGGCTACCCACAACTGCAGCTCGGGATCGAACGCGTTGTATTCGACCGCGCTGTTCTCATCGGAGCGAACGTGCTTGTGAGAGCCGTTGACTGCGCGTCGGTACAGCTTCTTTTCTTCGTCCGTCGCCAGGCTCGCGACGGCGAGATACGTCAGCGTCGTCCGGGTTCGCTTCACCGGATGCCGATCCAACCGACCCGTCTCGACCTTGCTCTCGTACACGCCGTACCCCACCGCCGGGCGCGCCAACTGCATGATGACGTTGGCGCCTGCGGCCAACAGTCCGAGCCCGGACATCGCCTTTTCGACCTCGGCGTCGATGTCGACCGCCTGGACGCCGACCGCTCCGATGCCGCCCGTCACCGCTTCCTCGCGCCCGTCCATCGAATCCCTACTCACCGTCATGGCAGAACCCCTTCGAGTCGATATCTGCGAACGCATGTTCTCAGATGAGTGAAACGCCGAAATGCCGAGATGTCAAGCAATCTCGGGATGCAAAGATGGTCTTCATGAATGACCAACCGCGTTCGTACGGTGGCGTCGACGGCGCGCTCCGCGTAGCCCAACGACGAGAGACGCTGATCGAGGCCGGTCTGGAACTCATGGGCTCCGCCGAGCCCGAACTGACGGTCCGCGGAGTGTGCAAGAAGGCCGGTGTCGCGGCGCGGTACTTCTACGAGAGCTTCACCGATCGTGATGCTCTGATGTCGGCCGTCTACGACACCGTCATCACGGACATCGCCGTTTCAACCCAGGCCGCGGTGGACGCCGCCGAGACCGAACGAGGCAAGGCGCTCGCCGGAATCGCGAACATCGTCCGCACGATCGCGCAGGATCCCCGTCGCGGACGTCTACTGTTCTCCAGCGCCCTGACGAGCCCTGTCCTGGCCGAGAAACGACGAGCGTCGACGACGATATTCATCGGTCTCCTGGCCGCCAACGCCAAGACCTTCTACCGATTGAACGACAGCGGCCACTTGACGCTGACGGCAACCTTCCTGGTCGGCGGCCTGGCGCAGACCCTCAGTTCATGGCTGGACGGATACATCGACGTGACGGAAGAAGAACTGGTCGCCGAATGTGCAGCGATCCTGCTCGCTCCCGCCCTACCTCCGTCTTGAGCTCCTGATTCAGTCCCAGATCCCGATGTTGTCGAGGTGAGCGAGAAGTCGAGCAGCGCCGTCGGAGAACTGCAGACTCATCTGCGCGTCCACCTGTTCTCGATCGTGCTTCTCGAACGCCTCGATCAAAGCGTCGTGGCTCGATACCGCAAGCTCACCCCAGCCTGGATCCGTCGCGTATAGACGAGCCGGGGTGTACCGAATCGCGCCGAACAGGAACCATGCCAGCTTCGCACCACCCGCAGCGCGATTGATCAAGCGGTGGAATTCGAATTCGCACTGCTCGATCGCAGCTGCATCCGAAGCGTCGACCGCCGCTCGCAAATCGGCGTTGAGTTCCGTGAGTTCCACCAGTTGATCAGCTGTGATGGTGTCCATCGCCCGCAAAGCCAGCTTGACTGCGATCTGCCCCTGCAACCAGAAGATGTCTTCGATGTCTTGGCGACTGAGGGGCGAGACGAGATAGCCGCGATGCGGAACCAACTCGACCATTCCCTCGCCGCGCAATGCGACGAGGGCTTCTCGCACCGGCGTGACGCTGACACCGAGGTCGGCTGCGGTTTCGTCCAATCTGACGAACTCGCCCGGACGCACAGCGCCGGACATGATCAGGTTACGAACGTGGTTGGCCACGTCCTCCGACAACTGTGGCCGTCTCCTCAGCTCAGACGTCGCCCTCCGAGTGCGTGCAGACGTTGCCACAACCGATCCTCACAGTCCGTACGTTTTGCCGATGATGTCTCGCTGAATCTCGTTGGTACCACCATAAATGGAGGACACAAGAGTCTTTCGCACATGGTGCTCCATGTCGAACTCAGTCGCGTAACCGTACCCACCCATCATCTGCATCCCCTCGAGCGCGACCTTCTTGGCGGTCTCGGTCAGCTTCAGCTTGGCCATCGACGCTTCCCGCGGGAACATCTTGGTCGGGTTGGCGTCGACCATTCGGGCAACGCTGTAGACCAGCAGACGGCCGCATTCGATCTCCGTGGCGAGATCCGCGATCCGGTGGCGAAGCGCCTGAAACGATCCGACCGGACGGCCGAACTGCTTACGCGTGGTGACGAATTCGAGGGTGTCGTCGAAAGCGCGCTGCGCGGTCCCGAGCATCATCGCCGCGAGGATGAGGCGTTCGATGTTGAGTCCGGCCATGAGTTGACGCCAGCCGTTGCCGACTTCCCCAACCACCGCGTCCTCGGGCAGGAATGTGTCGGTGAAGTAGAGATCGTTGACCTCCTTGCCGCCCATGGTGTCGATTCCACTGATCTTCAATCCGGAGATGTCGGCCGGGACATGGAACATCGTCAGACCCTCATGCTTGCCTTCACCTCGGGATGTGCGAGCCACCAGAAGGATGTTCTCGGCGAAGTGCGCGTTGGAACACCACGTCTTCTGGCCGTTGATCAGCCACCCACCGTCGACCTTCTCGGCGCGGCAACTCAAATTTCCCACGTCGGAGCCCGCTTCGGGTTCGGACATCGAGATCGACTGCGACGCGCCACGGACGATCCCGCCGAGCACTGCCTCCTTCTGGGCCGGACTGCCGAACTTCTCGTATGCAGCCCCGGTGATGACGGTCGGGCCCAGTCCACCGATCGGCGCCATGCCCTTGGCGGCTTCCTCCAGGAAGATGCACAGGTCGACCGTACTTCCGGCAGATCCGCCGTATTCCTCCGGGACAGTCAGCCCGAGCCAACCCAATTCCGCCATCTTCTCGTAGAACGCCTGGTTGTGGTTATGGGCGCCATGATCGGTCAGCAGGTCTCGCTGCTCACGGGTACCACTTTCCTTATTGCAGAACGACGCTACCGACTTGGCGAAATCAGACTGCTCCTGCGTGAAATCCATGTACATCGAAAACTCCCGAGTGAGATGAGGCTGGAGGCTTGTCGGAGCTCGGTCCGACGCATACTGTGACTACCAGCACAGTAAATCACATCACATATATGTGATGCACCGACATGTGGAGGATCTGAAGAACATGACAGAACAGCTCGGCCGCCAGAGCACGTCCACGTCGACAGATCCGAAAACGGACGATCACACCTTCGCGAGCCTCGACCCTCGCAACGATTCCGTGGTCGCGCAGCACCCCATTGCAGATCAGCAAGAGATCGAGAAAGCGGTCGCCGCAGCACGCACGGCGTCGAAGTGGTGGGATCAACTCGGATTCCAAGGCCGCCGGAAGGTGCTCGGTAATTTCCGCGCCGCGATCGCCACTCACGCCGAATCGATGGCGGCGATCATTTCCGCCGAGACCGGAAAACCCAGCGACGACGCCCTTCTCGAAGTCATGTTGGCCGTCGAACATCTCGACTGGGCGGCACGCAACGCACAGAAAGTATTGCGCCGCAGACGCGTCGGTGCAGGACTGATCAGCGCCAACCAGTCTGCATCCGTCGGCTACCGGCCGATGGGCGTCGTCGGTGTGATCGGCCCCTGGAACTATCCGCTGTACACACCGATGGGGTCGATCGGCTACGCATTGGCCGCCGGCAACGCCGTCGTCTTCAAACCGAGCGAACTCTCACCAGGCGTCGGCGTCGAATTGGCCCGGCTGTGGAACATCGCCGCACCCGGACACCCTGTCCTGCAGACCATTACCGGTGACGGAAAAACCGGTGCACTTCTGTGTTCGTCCGGTGTCGACAAGATCGCATTCACCGGCTCGACGGCTACCGCAAAGCGCGTGATGGCCGCCTGCGCGGACACCCTCACTCCCCTGGTCGCCGAATGCGGCGGCAAGGACGCCATGCTGGTGGACTCCGACGCCAACCTCGATGCGGCCGTGAGCTTCGCTGCATTCGGGGCAGTGGGCAACGGCGGACAAACCTGTGCCGGCGTCGAACGAATCTACGTCGCAGCGCCCGTGTACGACGCCTTCTTGTCCAAGCTCACCGCCGCGCTTCAGGACGCCCACGCCGGCGCCACCGACAGCTCGACCTACGGGCCGATGACGCTGGGAAAGCAGACTGCGATAGTCCGAGGCCAGATCGAAGACGCTCTCGGTCGCGGCGCGAAAGCTGTACTCGGCGGACTTGATTCGTTCAACGGTCCGTTCATCGATCCGATCATCCTGACGGATGTTCCGGAGGATTCCACGGCGATCACCGAGGAAACGTTCGGCCCGAGCGTCGTGGTGAACAAGGTCGCCGACATGAACGAGGGGATCGAGCGTGCCAATGCGTCGAAGTACGGCTTGGGCGCCTCGGTGTTCACCAAGAGTTCGTCGAAGGGTCGAGCAATTGCCGAGAAGCTCGAATGCGGTGTCGTCACAGTCAATTCGGTTCTCGGATTCGCCGGAATCGCCGCCCTGCCGTTCGGCGGGGTCGGCGATTCCGGGTTCGGGCGTATCCACGGAGCCGATGGGCTGCGTGAGTTCAGCAGTGTGAAATCACTGGCCGTTCAGAAATTCAGCGCTCCGCTGGACCTGCTGACCATCGAGCGAAAAGCTCGGGACATGAAGATCTCTCGTTGGATGCTGGCGAAGCGCCACGCAAAGTCCTGAGAGGCCAGGCGATCAGCCGGCGGTGACGAGCACCTGCTCGTCACTGTCGGCTGCTTCGAGTTCACGAACCAGCGGGAGCACCTTGGCCCCGAAGTACTCGATCTCTTCCTGAAAGTGCAGGAATCCGCCGAGAATCAGATCGACACCGCGACGGCGATATTCGACGATCCGATGGGCGATCTGTTCCGGCGTGCCGATCAGTTGTGAGCGGAAGCCGTCGTTGTACTGAACCAAGTCCTCGAACGTCGAATCTGCCCACATCCCGTCCTTGGACGAGGTCGACGCGCCGGCTTGTTGGACTGCATTCTTGAAACCCTCGACTGCGGGACGGTTCGCCTTGGCGATGATCTCGCGCAGCGTGTCTTTTGCTTCGGCCTCGGTGTCGCGGGCGATGATGAACCCGTTGAGTCCGAACTTGACCTCCCGATCGTTCTCGCGAGCAACACGGCGGACGTCGACCAACTGTTCGGTGACGCCGTCGTAGTCCTTGCCGTTACTGAAGTACCAATCCGAATAGCGACCGGCGTTCTCACGGGCTGCCGCCGAGTTACCACCTTGGAACAGTTCGGGATTGGGTCGCTCCGGAGTGTTCAGAGGCTTAGGCTTCAACGTGAAGTCGTGAATGCGGTAGAAGTCGCCGCGGAAATCGACGTCGTCCTCGGTCCAGATCTTCCGAAGAACCTGAAGGAACTCGGCGCTACGCCGATAGCGCTCGTCGTGCTCGAGCCACGGCTCGCCCAGATGAGTGAACTCGTCCTTGAACCAACCACTGACGACGTTGACGGCGAATCGACCGTTCGACAGGTGGTCAGCGGTAGCGCCCAGTTTTGCCAACACTGCCGGCTGCCAGAGTCCGGGATGCACGGCGGCGATGACCTTGAGCTTCTCGGTGGCCAAGAGAAGCGCAAGGCTGAAGCTCGTGGATTCGTGTTGGAACTCGGCACCGTAGCTCGCCTCGTAACGAACCTGACTCAGGGCGTACTCGAAGCCGTTGTTCTCGGCGGTCTGCGCCAACTTCTTGTTGTACTCGTAGTCCCAGCTGGTCCGCTGCTCGATGTCGGAGGTGACCAGACCACCACTGACATTGGGCACCCAGTAGGCGAACTTGATCTCGTCGGCGATACGTTCAGTAGACATGAAATCCAGCAAACATGCAGTTCCCGGGGGTTTCCAGGGTAGCGATCACACAGGTTGTAAGTGTTGGGTGGGTGCTACGACTGTGAAACGGTGGCAGCATGACTGCTGTGGACATTCAGGAGATCGCGCACCGCATCACCAGTGAAGACGAGGCGCTCTCGGTAGCGTCACAGCTGTCCGACGAGTTCGCGGCAGGTGCCGGCGTCCGCGATGCGCAGCGCCTCCTTCCCCACGACGAGGTTCGCACCCTGGCGCAGTCCGGTCTGCTGGGGCTGTCGGTGCCGAAGGAGTTCGGTGGCATCGACGCGAGCACCGAGACGTTGGCCGAGGTCTTCCGCCTACTCGCCGAGGGCGATCCCAGTATCGCGCAGATTCCGCACAGCCACTTCACTTTCCTGGAAGCGCTCCGGTACCAGGGGTCTAACGAGCAGAAGCAGTTCTTCTACGCCGAGGCGTTGTCGGGTAAGCAGTTCGCCAACGCCCAGAGCGAGCGCGGCAACAAGACCATCGACATCGACGGCACGACTCTCACACCCGACGGGGAAGACTTTGTGCTCGAAGGTCGAAAATTCTATTGCACAGGAGCGCTTTTCGCAGATTGGATCGTGGTGCGTGCCGCCAATGCGGATCAGTTCACCGAGACCGGCGCACAGGTGAAATCCGCGGTCTACCTACCCCGGAATACTCCCGGACTGTCGATCGTCGACGACTGGGACGGCATGGGGCAGAAGACAACTGCGAGCGGAACCGTGACACTCGAATCCGTGTCGGTGCCGCGGTTCAACGTCGTACCCTTCACATCGTTGTTCACTCACCCGACCACCTACGGGGCACAGGCCCAGATTCTGCACGCCGCGATCGACACGGGCATAGCGTCGGCCGCATTGCGTGAATCCGTGAAACTCGCAGCAAAGGCGCGGCCCTTCTTCGAGGCGAAAGTCGATACAGCGGTGGAGGATCCACTGCTCGTTCAACTCGCCGGCGAAGCGGCAATCGAGGTTCGCGCTGCCAGATCCCTCTTGGCGGAAGCGGCGCGATCGATCGACGTGGCGCGTCGTAATCCCACCGAGGACTCCACGGCCCGAGCATCCATCGACGCTGCAACTGCCAAAGTGGTCGGTGCCAGGGCGTCATTGGCGGCCACGAGCACGCTGTTCGAGATCGGTGGCACGAGAAGCGCGGGCGAATCAGCGAACCTCTCGCGATTCTGGCGTGACGCACGCACGCATACTCTGCACGATCCGACGAGGTGGAAGGTCCAACACATCGGCCGCTGGACGCTGTCGGGGACAATCCCACCGAGGCACGGGCTGTTGTAAACACTCTCAGTCGGAATTTGTGTATCCACTGATCAAGACCTCGAGACCTTCCAGGTAACTCTCAGTCGTCGTCCCTCCCGGCCAGTCCTCGAGCACCTCACTGAGTACCGGCAGTTTCTCGGGACCGATTTCTCGGATCTTGACCGCGAGAGGTGACACACTGCCTTCCGGTCGTGTGGTGGTGTCGTAGATGTTGAGCAGTGCACCGAGTGTGTAGTTCCACAGCGCTCGATAGACCAACAGTGCGCGGCGCGGCGACATCCCGAGTTCGACACACGCGGCCATGGCCCGATCGACCAAGACCACAGCGCCGCTCCCGCCGCGCCCACCTCGCTGAAGCAACTCGATGATCCAGCGCTCCGATGCCAGCGTTTCGAAGATCGCGGTGAAGATCATGCGAAGCCGTTCGACCTGATCCTGCGGCAGGACCAGCGCGCCGAGATCTTGTGAGTACACATCGAGAACCGCGCTGATCAGCTGTTCCTTGTCGCCCACGTGCCGGTACAGCGCCATCGGCGTGGTGCCGAGCGACTTCGCCAACGCTCGCATGCTCAACGCGTCGGCGCCGCCGGACTGAAGTTGCCGTTTCGCCTCGTCGACTATCTGCTCCGACGTGATCGTCGGGGGACGTCCGAGCCGCGGTGATCTCGGTTCCATCTTTTCGGCCATCCGTCGATTGTGCGCGCCCCTGCTACGACGCCCTCGCCCGGGGAACCCCTTGCATCTCAGTCGTCAGCAAGGTAAACCTAACTACTTATGAGAACGCGTATACAAATTAGGTACCTGCAATGACAACAACAACTCGAGCGGTAGCCGCACCGGCTTTGGTCCTCACAGCCGCCGCGGCAGCGCAGTTCCTGGTGGCCTTCGACATGTCGGTCATCAACGTCGCGCTGCCAGACATCCAGGAATCGCTGAACTTTTCCGACGCCGGGTTGTCCTGGGTCGTCAACGCGTACGCCCTCGCCTTCGGTGGACTGCTGCTTCTCGGCGGTCGTCTGTGCGACGTGATGGGCACTCGTCGAGTTCTGGTTTCCGGGCTTCTGCTGTTCGCCCTCGTCAGCATCGTCGGCACCTTCTCCGTGTCCGCCGAAATGCTTGTCGGAGCTCGGGCGCTTCAAGGCGTCGGCGCTGCACTGATCGCGCCAGCCGGGCTCGCCGCCCTCAGTCAGGCCTTTCCCACCGGACGCGCCAGAGCCAAGGCATTCGGCATCGGCGCAATGTCGTCAGCACTGGGCGGCGCACTCGGTGTCGTCCTGAGCGGCATTTTGACCGAAGGGCTCAGTTGGCGATGGGTGATGTTCGCCGGCGCACCGGTGGCCCTGATCGCCGCGGTCGCAGGTGCCCGTGGCCTGCCGGCCGGCCAAGCCGCCAGAGGTGGCTCCCTCGATCTCCCCGGAGCCATCTTGGCGACGGCCGGAATCACCGCCCTAGTCGGCACAGTGATCGGCACGGAATCACATTCCTGGACTTCGGGTTACGTGGTGGGTGGATTCGCACTCACGGTCGTCCTGCTGACTGCCTTTGTCGTAGTCGAAAGCCGCTGCGCCACACCACTGGTACGACTGTCCACCCTGCTTCGACCCCGAATCGGACTGGCCAACGCCATCATGTGCCTGGTGTGTGCGGCCCAGTTCAGCGCGTTCTTCTTCGTCTCACTCTTCCTGCAACGCGGGCTGTGCTATTCACCGACCACCACCGGTCTGGCTTTCCTGCCTTTCTGCTTCGGCCTGGTGATCGGCATCCTCGCGTCCACCAAACTCCTTCCGCGCTACGGAGTTCGACCGCTGCTCGTAGTCGGAACAGCAGTCGCCGCAATCGGGACTTTCATGTTTTCGACCATGAACCTCGACAGTCCCTTCTGGGCCGTCATCCTGGTGCCTTCGCTTCTGGCAAGCATCGGCATCGGTCTGTCGTTCATGCCGCTCAGTAACGTCGCCACCGCCGACGCTCCCCCCGAAGAAGTCGGCATGGCATCAGGGCTACTGAGCACATCGCGTCAGATCGGCGGTTCACTCGGACTAGCCGTTCTCGTGAGCGTCGCCGCTTCCTCGACGGCGCACTCGGACAGCGCACCGACCGAAGCACTGGTTTCCGGATACTCCCAAGCCCTCTTCGTCTGCTCCGGCCTACTGCTGGCCGGCACCCTCCTGTCCTTCTTCTTCCCACGAATGGATCGTTGACCTCAGATGTTCACCACCCGAACCGCATTCGGCATCGTCTCGGCGCTTCTCCTCACCGTTGCCGGCGCAAGCGCGTGCAGCAGCTCCGCCGAGTCCGAAACCGCTTCTGCAACTCGCTCCGTCACACACGAACTCGGCACCGTCGAAGTTCCGGCCTCACCGCAGCGCATTCTCGCGCTCGACGAGTACGCGGGGCTGAGTGCACTCGCACTCGGCGTGAAGCCCACCGTCGTCTACAGCACCCTGCGATCGGACGTCGCCAAGTCGATTCTGCGGGAGCAGGGCGTCGAAGTTCTCGACAAGCCGACTTTCTTCGCCAACCCCGCAGTCGAAGAGATCGCGTCCGTCGAACCCGATGAGATCCTGATGAGCAATGCCGGTCCGCTACCGAGCCTGTTCGCGCAGATCAATTCCGTGGCGCCAACCTTGGTCCTCCCGTACTCGGCGCCGTGGCGTGACGTGCTCGAACAAGCTGGGGCACAGCTCGATCGAGGCAGCGAAGCAACCGCCATGATCGGAAAGCTGGAATCCGGCCTCGAAGACGTCAAGTCCGCGGCTGCCGGCCAGAGCCTTGCGATCCTTCTCGGCTACAGCGGAAACCTGTTCACCGTGCCACCGACCACTCCCATCTCCACACTGGTCACCGAGGCCGGATTCACCAGGCCTGCATCGGAAGTCAACGCGACCAACAATCAAGACACCGGCACGATTTCGCCCGTCTCACCTGAACTTCTACCCGAGCATGCGGCGCAGACCGTCGCCGTACTTTCCGGGCAGCAGTACGACGCATCCATCGTGCGAAACACTCCACTGTTCGACAACCTGACACCCGATCCGGCGCACGCATTGAACGTCAGCGGCGATCTCTGGTTCGGCAGCCATCCTTTTGCCATCTACTGGATCATCCAGGATCTGGACGGCATCGCACATGGCAAGGGGCAGAACAGCATCGGAACCCTCGACAGCGCTGACGCACGATGGGCGGCGTTCAGCGCGCTCTGACGTCCTGACGGAAGGTCAGCGGAGAAACACCCACCCGGGTGGCGAAGAATTTTGTGAAGTTCGCAGAATCGTCGAACCCCAGCTTCGACGCCACCTGGGTGACCGTGTCCGTGCCGAAAGACAGCAGACGTTTCGCTTCGAGCACCACACGCTGATCGATGTACTGCTTTGCCGTCATTCCGGCAGCAGCTCGGGTAGCCCGCAATACAGTCTTCTCGGAGTACCCGATCTTGTTGGCGTACTCCGAAACCGAACGGACCGTGGCGAAGTCACGTTCGACAACGGCATGAAACCTTTCGAACACGTCATTGTGTGCCAGCACGGAACTCTGTTCCTGTCCACCGAGGTGGGTCAGTTTCAACAGAATTGCTGTCAACGTGTGCCGCAGAATGGCAGCGCGAACGACCGGCGCAGAAGTATCCGGACAACCGTAGTTCAAGTTCAGGTGTTTCATACCCGTGCTGATGGTCTCGAGGTTCTCGCCGGACAACTGCCACGCTGCCTGCCGACTGTGAGCGTTCCCGTCCAACAACTGCTGGCTGACGGCATCGAGCGACGAGGGTGTGAACAGAACGACCATCGCCTCGAAATCCTGGATTCGCCCCCACTGTTGCACCTGCCCCGGTCTGACCCAGAACACGGTCCCCGGACTCACCGCGTAGTTGACGAAGTCGATGGTGTGTAGCGCCGAACCCTCGGTCACCAGCGCGAGTAAGTGAAACTGCGGGCGTTGGGGGCCGACGAACTCTGCACTACCCCCGTTGATGCGAATGGTGTCCAGGCTGAGTACTTCGATCTCGGTCGCGTCAGCCACCGAAGACGCGTACCCGACGTCCCGGACGGGTACTTGTCTGTTTTTCACTAGTTCGGGACTCATCTTCACCGTGACCGAATACCCGAATGCGACATACCGTCAGAGTATCAATCAGTTCGCGCTCGGATAGGAATCAACAGTGCAATCGACAGGCTCGAAAACAGCAGGCACGACGCAACTCACCTACGTCTTCGACGCCTATTGCGGGTGGTGTTTCGGCTTCGGCCCTGCGTTGACGGAGTTCGTCCGTCAAAATGCCGATTCCATCAACTTATCCGTGGTCAGCGGCGGGCTGTTCACCGGTGAACGCGTCGCACCCATGTCTTCGGCTCCGTACCTGAAATCAGCCAACGCCACCATCGCAGCCCAGACCGGCGCCGCTTTCGGTGACGGATATTCACAACTGGTGTCTGACGGGCGGTTCGTCATGGATTCGACGGATGCTGCGATCGGACTCGCCGCGCTTCGCACACAAGATCCGACTCGCGCACTCGACATCGCGGAGGCCATGCAGACCGCGTTCTACCGAGACGGTCGCAGCCTCTCCGATCCCGAGACCTACCGCGCCATAGCGAAATCGCTCGGGCTCGACCCATCTGCCGCAGTGTCTTCCCTGTTCACCGCAGATTCGAAGGACGCCGCCCGCGCCGATTTCGTCCGGGCACGCAGGCTCGGCGCCACTTCGTTTCCGACGCTGCTGTTCCACGGGAGCGACGGGTCCGTCGTGAAATTCGGTTCTCCGACCAGTACAGCGGCCGATCTCACCCGCGACCTGAAGACGTGCGTGCGGGCGTATGCGGTGGCTTGACCCACCCACTTTCCGAGCGAAAGGTACGTTCAGCGCCTTCAGTACGCCGAACGTACCTTTCGCTCAGCGTGACTTCACCCAAATCACTCCGGCCCCCCTTCTGGTTTGATGAACACCGAACGAATCGCACCAAAGGGGAACGACAGTGGTTTCAGATCCGATCACGGGCCTGGAGATGGAACTTGCCGACATGTGGCAACGAGGACGCGCCCAGGCGCGCACCTATGCGCGTGCAATTCATCCCAAACTCGATCCGGCGCTCTACCCGGTTCTTGTCATCCTGAACCGTTCCGATGCCGTGCGGATGTCCGACCTGATCTCCACGCTCGATATCGAGAAGTCCACCCTAACCAGGCAAATTGATGCCGCAGCTCGGCTCGGCCTGGTGGAACGGATCCCCGACCCCGACGACGCTCGCGCGAAGCTGGTGACCCTGACCCCTGAGGCTCGGACGAAGCTCACGACGATCCGCAATCATCAGATCGATCGTTGGCGCGCCCGACTCGCAAAATGGGAAACTGACGACATCACCACGCTGACGGCCTTGCTGCACCGACTGGGCAGTTCCGAGGACTGACAACAAAGTAGTTGTGCAGTGCAACCAACTTGATCTATAGTTGCAAATATCAACTATTCGAGGGGGTGGCCGTGATCACTCACGACAGTGCCGAGGCAATCCTCGACAACCTTCGCGCCCTAGTCCGGCGCCACCGCGAGGTTTCGTCGACCGGCTCACGCCAACTGTCCCCCGGCATGTTGCCGGACCCACTGGGCGCCCTCCTCTCGCAGTTGTCGGCCGCAGATTCCACGAGATCGACGGATCTGGCGGAAAAGTTGAGAGTGACAGTCTCGACGCTGAGCAGACAGATCACACACGCCGAATCTTGTGGATACATTCAGCGGCGACCGGACCCGGACGACGGACGGGCATCGCTCCTGTCCTTGACTCCACTCGGCGTCCAGACCCTGGTCTTCCATCGTCGCGCCCAGGCGCAGCGACTCATCGACCATCTCGACGGATGGACCGAAGAGGACGCCGTCGACGTCGCATGTGCACTCGATCGACTACGACGCTCGACCTGCCCAGAGTCCCACGCGGCGCACTGACCGACGCTGCACGATCAGATCGAATCATTCTCCGATGCAAGGACATTCATGAGTTCTTTCACGTCTACCGACGTTCCACCATCTCAGTCATCGACCGATGCGCCGATGACCCACAAGCAGAAGATCGAGGCACTTGTCGGGCTCCTACTCGGCATGTTCGTCGCATTCCTGTCGTCGACGATCGTCTCGAATGCACTCCCCACCATCATCACCGAACTACACGGCACCCAGGATCAGTACACCTGGGTCGTGACGGCAACGCTGTTGGCTTCCACCGCAACAACTCCCATTTGGGGCAAGTTCTCGGATCTGGTGAGTAAGAAGCTGTTGGTCCAGCTGTCCATCACGCTGTTCACGATCGGCTCGATCCTTGCGGGCATGTCGCAATCGGTCGGCATGCTGATCGGTTTCCGCGCTGTTCAGGGACTGGGCCTCGGCGGATTGCAAGCCCTCGTGATCATCGTGATCGCGGCGATGTTCAGCCCGCGTGAGCGTGGTCGATACCAGGGACCGATCGCAGCCGTCATGTCCGTCGCGACAGTCGCCGGCCCGCTGATCGGCGGCCTGATCGTGGACACTAGTTGGCTCGGCTGGCGCTGGACGTTCTTCGTCGGCGTGCCGCTGGCAGTCATCGCATTGATCGTCGTGCAGCGTACGTTGAACCTCCCGATCGTCAAGAAGGACGTCAGCATCGACTACGTCGGTGCAACCCTCATTGCCGCCGGTGTCAGCACTCTTTTGATCTGGGTCACTTTGGCAGGTAAGAACTTCGAGTGGGCTTCTGCGATGTCGTTCTTCCTCGTCGGACTCGGCGTGGTGCTGCTCGCCGCAGCGCTGTGGGTGGAAAGCAAGGTCAAGGAACCCATCATTCCGCTCCGCCTCTTCCGAGATCGGACTACCACGCTGGCGACGCTGGCAAGCATCGCCGTCGGCGTCGCAATGTTCGGCGGAGCAGTGTTCTTGGGTCAGTACTTCCAGATTGCCCGCGGCTACTCTCCCACTGCCGCAGGTCTTCTGACACTGCCCATGGTGATCGGTTCCATGCTCTCCGCCGGCCTGTCCGGGGCAATGATCACGAAGTTCGGGCGCTGGAAGGGCTTCCTGATCGCCGGTGCCGTCGCAATGTCGGCAGGCTTCTTCCTCCTATCGACCATCGATCACGCGACGCCGATGTTCTGGGTCGGACTGTTCCTCTTCGTGCTCGGCGCCGGGATGGGCATGGTGATGCAGAATCTTGTTCTCGCAGTTCAGAACACCGTCGCGCCTAGCGATCTCGGCACCGCAAGTTCGACGGTCTCGTTCTTCCGCTCACTCGGCGGCGCGGCAGGCGTGTCCGTCCTCGGCGCAGTGCTCTCCACTCACGTTGCAGATCTGACGACCAAGGGCCTCAGCGCAATCGGGGTCGATCTGAGTGCCTCCGGAGGGTCCGGCGCAGGGCTGTCGAACCTCAACGAACTACCCGAAGCGATCCAGGATGTGGTCCGCGCTGCGTACGGCGATGCCACCGCACGGGTCTTCCTCATCGCCGGAATCCTGGCTCTGTTGAGTCTGATCGCGATCGCCTTCATCAGGGAGAAGGCGCTTCGGACGGAAAGTGGTGACGAGCAACTCCTGGCGAAGATCGCCGTTCCCGGTGAGATCGATTCCGACACCGTCGATGCCGAACTTGCGCTTCTGACCGAAGGTGACGACGAGTTTCAACGACGCAAGTAGCACCCACAAACAGTTCCGCGTACCGTCCGGGTGATTCCGGCGGTACGCGGAACTGTATGGGCAGCTGGGTGAGTCAGGTCGCAGCGATCACACCTGCGACCGGGATCCGGCCGAGAACTGCAACCCGGAAGTCCACCATCGCGCGTTCCACGTGATTGGCGCTCGAAACCACAACCACGCCCGTTGCTCCTCGATCGGCGAGAATCCGCGCAGAGTTGAGCGCGTTCTCCACCGTGGACCACGACGTTCCTTCTTCGGTGATCCGGCCCGGGTCGACGCCGTTGGCGACGAGCCACTCGCGCATCGCCCTGGCTTCCGTCACTCCGGCCTTCGGGGCCCCACCGCTCGTGATGATCGGAGACTGCGGGTACTGACGAGCCAGCTGCAGCGCCGCCTGAAGTCGGTCGACCAGCATCGGACGCATCGTGCCGTCGTCGAAGAGGCCGGCGCCCAAGACGACGATGTTGGTACCCACCGGGTTGAGGTCGAGCAGCACGGGCGACTGGCGCGTCAGCGTCTCAGCACTCGTGCACGCAAGGATGAGAGACCGCACCGGCGTCTGGCAGCCGCCGACAGTCGACAAGATACCGTTGACGACCGTGGTCGGTGTGATGTCGGCGCTCGCTGTCGCCGGCGAAAGGCCCACGCCAGCTGCGGCGATCACCGAAGCAGCGATCAATCCCTTCGTCACAGACCTGCGAACATTTGCCATGTAGCCGAACCCCCAGATTGTCGGTTGTCCAGCACACGGTAGCGAACATTTCGCCACGGTTGCATCATTTGACTCAAATTTACTGTTCACTGACCGTCACACAGACTAAACATAAATATTGGGCAACAATTCGGGTTCGAAACCGTCATCTACCAGCATCTCGTATCGACGCGCCCGCCGCATTACCTATCTGAGCAGCAGAGTCACCGAGAAGGTTGACAACGCGGAACGGCAACAATTCGTTGTCACAGATCACGATGTTGCATCCAGGTGTTTCCGCCCCGTCCCGTCCAAGGTGTCGAAGATCAATTCAGGGTTCGCGAAACCGACAAGCTCTGCCGGGTCTCGACGGGCGGACCACCCGAACCGTGTGTGGGTGACCCGACATACGGCGCCTGGCCATGTCTCCCCACCCGATCGCCAGCCCTCCGGCTCGTTCACCGAGAACCACAGACGCATCACGTTTGGGAAGAGTCCGCCTCCATACCGATTGCGCGACGCGCTCCCAGCGCCATGGTGACTTGCACAAGATCCTTCGGAGACGACAGGTCAAGTCCCGTCAGGGAACTCGCCTTTCGCAGGCGGTACACCACTGTGTTCGGATGTACGTGTAGCTGCCGGGCGGTGGCGGCTCGATCGAATCCGGAGTCGATGAAAGATTCGAGCGTCTCGAGTACCGCGCTATCGGACTCCAACGGCAACAACACATCTGCGAGTATCGGCAGCGCAGCGCTGAAGCGGGTCAGTTGATACTCCACTGCTAGATCCTCGAGACGGACGACCCCACTGGTGCGTCCGTACTTTCGGGCAACGTTCAGCACCTCGCGCGCCTGCGTGACCGCCGCTGGAATTGCCGTGGGCGCCGCGACGTGTACAGCGGCAACCGTCGATGCACCGATGACCTTCTCGAGATCACCCAAACGTCGACACAATGACAAATACTGCGGACTCGACGCCCAGTTTCCCTCTGCGGGTTCCGATTCCACAATGGGAATCAGTACGGCTCCGCCGCTGCTCCCGAGCACCCCGAGGGCTTTGTCACGTCCCACCTGATCGAGCTCTCGTTGCAGGTGGCGCACCTTCCTCCGCTCCGCGACGGCAGTGTCCACCTCGGTCGAGGACTCGTCGTCATTCCGCTCGACGTGCAGCGCCACCACCCAGTACAGGCGCGCCAACCTGATTCCCACCTCGTCGGAGACGCGATCCACGTCGACACCCGTCGAAAGTGCTACGAACAGGGACCTTCGCGCCGAATCCTCGTCCGTCTGGGTGGCGTGGTCGGAACCGTAGCCGGCAAGAACCGCGGACGTGGAGGCCGCGGTGTATGCATTCAGGAGTCGTCCGGTGCGAGCAAGCGCAACTCCGTCTTCCGGAACCGCCCATTCGCTGATCGTCTCCCACCACAGCCCTGCACCCAGGTGATACGCCCGCAACACCTCGCCGAGCGGGACCAATTCCTGGGCTCGCTGCCGGGCTGACTCACTGATGTCGGCGAGCGTCTCGGGCGCCAGCTCGGCACCCGTTCGCAGCATCGAGATGAACAGTTCCAGATTGCGCCTCACGATGGTCGTCACGTCGTTACGCAACGCCTCGTCCGGAAGCAACCGGTAGAAGGTGACGTCGCGGTGGACCAGATCGACCGTCGCATTGACCAGCGGATGGGTGCGTTGCGCCAATCGGTCGGCTAGAGATCTGCCGCCAACCACTATCGGTTCGAACGGCAGATCTTTGTTTCCTGACACAAAACCCTCCACAGAATTGAATTGCCACCACAAGGCCGACCTGCCTTTTTCCTATCACTATGTAACCCACGCCACTCTCGAATTCACAATCAGCGGCGTACCTGGAAGTCCCACCTTCGACCAAATAGGAGCCTCGAGTGACGTGGAAAACGCACAGCGCAGCCATTCTGGCAGGCGTCGTGGCTGCCGGTTCGATCGCGGCACTCGGGGCCGGTGTGTCACATGCCGAAACGCATGCCAGCCCCATCCAATACGTCGCTCTCGGCGATTCCGCGGCGGCCGGCCCGCTGGTCACCGAACAAGATTCATCGGCGCCGGGCTGCCTACGATCACTAGGCAACTACCCTTCCGTGGTGGCGCAAAGGCTCGACGCTCACCTCACGGATGTGACCTGCTCGTCGGCGCGATCCGCCAACGTCACGGACACCGCACAATCGACGTTCTCCGGTCAAGTACCGCCGCAGGAAACAGCATTGGGGCCCGATACCGACCTCGTCACCATCACAATCGGCGCCAACGACATCTCGTTGTTCCCGACAGTTCTGAGCTGCGTAAACCCGCTCCCCGAACCCACCGGAACGTCCTGCCGTGACAAGTTCACCGCAGGCGGCGTCGATCAACAGCGACAGTTGGTCGAAAATGCCTCCGCAGGTTGGAGTTCCATGCTCGAATCGGTTCGCGACCGAGCGCCCTCGGCGCGCATCGTCGTGATCGGATACGGAACATACATCGCCGCCGACGGATGCCCCGGCACCCAGCCGTTCTGGCCGCGCGACGCCGACTATCTCCAGAGTGTGATCGACTACGGCAACACGGTCATGGCAGCAACGGCGGCCCGTCACGGCGTCGAGTACATCGACATCACCGAAGCCACTGCCGGGCATGACATCTGCACTGACCCTGCCACTGCTTACTACACCGGAATCGTCCCTACCCAGCCGGCGGTTCCACTGCATCCCACTGCGGCCGGGATGCAGGCGATCGGCAAAACCGTCGCCGACGCTCTGTCCTGAGCCTCTCCCCCAACACAATTCATTCAGCACTCGCGAAAAGGGTGGAACAATCATGTCAATTCAACGAGACGCTCCGCCGCTGCCGTCCATCGACGGCGCCCCTGTCGGAACACGCGACAAACTTCTGGGCGGCACACTCGTCGCACTGTTTCTCGCAAACATGCTCAACTTCTTCGACCGGGCGATCCCCTCGGTCGTTGCCGAGCCGATCAAGAACGAGTTTTCGCTCAGCGACTTGCAATTGGGATTGATCACCTCTGCATTCACCCTCGTCTACGCAGTCGCAGGGCTGCCTCTGGGCCGGTTGGCCGACACGAAGAACCGTCCCAAGATCATCGGGATCGGACTCCTGGTGTGGAGCGGACTGACGGCAGCAACCGGTGCCGCCGGCAGCTATGTGCTGTTCATCCTCGCACGTCTAGGCGTCGGTGTGGGCGAAGCGACCTTCACACCTGCAGCCAACTCGATGATCGGTGATATCTACCCGGCAGAACGACGCTCACGCGCACTTGGTGTCTTCATGCTCGGTTTGCCGATTGGCCTCATGCTCGCCTACTTCACCGTCGGCAAGATCGCCGAGGCATTCGACAGCTGGCGTGCACCGTTCTTCCTCGCGGCGATTCCCGGTGTCCTGCTGGCAGTCGTGCTCTACCGCATGGCAGATCCGGTTCGTGGAGGTTCCGAAAGTCCGGAGGCCCGCGCAGCCGCTGTTTCACAGGCACCGATCACCCGTCCGATCCGTCGTCTGCTCGCAATTCCCACGCTTCGTTGGCTCATCCTTGCCGGACTGACGTTCAACTTCGCCGCCTACGCAGTGAATTCGTTTGTCGTCCCGCTTCTGATGCGCCAGTACCACCTGAAACTGACTGCTGCGGCATCGGTCACCGGCATCATCGTCGGAATCACGGGCCTCATCGGATTGCTTCTCGGCGCTCGCTACGCTGACAAGGCCAGCGCACGCTCACCGCGCGCACGGTTGATGATCGGTGTCAGAACCTCGGCATTGGCAGCACCTTTGACGGCACTGGCACTGTTGCAGCACGGCGGGAACGTCGTGATGTTCACGCTCTTGTTCTCGGCCGGGTGGTTGTTGGCCTACGGCTTCTACATCAGCGTCTACCCTGCCATTCACGACGTCGTGGTTCCCAGGCTCCGAGGCACTGCGACGGCGTTGTTCTTCGCTGCCATGTATCTTCTCGGCGGATTCTCGGGACCAGTTGCCGTGGGCGCGATTTCGGACTGGTTCGCCAAGCGTGCGCTTGCCGATGCCGGTACCGGGAAGTTGGCTCAGTACGCCGGCGACGGGTTGAACTCGGCCATGTATCTCGTGCCGATCATGTTGGCGCTCACTGCGGTATTCATCTACCTGGCCACTCGCACTGTCGGCAAGGACGCCGCGCGTATGCAAGCGGAGCTGAGCCAGGCCTGACCCAGGAGTTCACGGCGGTGGCGGGGCCCCGAGGCCCCGCCACCGCCGAGTTCAGTTGACCGTGATCGCCAGAGTTGCGAGCATGGACCGCAACATGTCCGGCAAGCGAGCGATCATTCTCTGCTCGGTTATCCGAACGGAGACGGGCGCTGCCAGCGTCGCTCGCCACAGTTCCGGTTGATTGTTCATCAGGTTGTTGTAGACCGGGAGCAGCTGACCGTTGATGTAGGTCCAACGACCGTCCCGGTCCGCCCAGTTGAAGTCCGGAAGCGGTGTTTGCACAACGGCATTGCCCACCGCGAACGAGAGCGGGTTCGACTCACGCGGCGGTACGACGCCAGGCATGGACGGTGATGCGGCGAAGGTGGTCAGGTAGGTCAACGAGCGACCGACGCTGCCGCGGTAGGCCTTCGCCTCGTCCCACTGATCACCCACCGACTGGTACTGCTCACGGCGCAGCAGACGCACATTGCCGTCGAAGACCGACTCCGGTGTCCCCGAAGCAATGTTGTCCCACGCGATACGGGCGTTCTCGTCGAGCAGCCCTGCCCGATCGAGTTCGGCGATGCCGTCGACACCGTCGTGAACCCACGCCATGTGCATGGGAATCAGATCCGAGAAGATGTGTTTGCTCATCGCAATCACTTTCCCCTGGAACCACATCACGTCCTCGGGGCGGATGTCGTGGCCGACCTGGAGCAGCGCCGCAACGTCCTCGGGTGCTCCCATCGACGTTGCGACCGGCGACCCGATGCGGTCGATCTCTCGCCACACCAGTGCCATCGCTTCGCTGATCGCTTGGACTTCCAGCACAACCCGCCCGTAGTCCAAGTCGAGGAGTCCACCGGCAAAAGCGGGCCCGACCATTCCGCCCATGCCTGCCCACTGCAGTTCTTGATGCTCGAGCTGCAGTCGCTCGTAGAACTGGAAAGTGTTGGTGAGGTTTCCGAGATTCGCGTGCACACCGTCGAAGGGAGTCCACGAAGCGAGATCGATACCTGCCGACTCCGTCCCGACTGCGAGCCAGTACTGCTTGAGCAGTGTCTGATAGCGGTGCGGAGCCACTCCCGATGCTCGGGCGGTATCGACCAAACTCCGCAGCGTCGCGGAATCCGACGGCAGTGAAGGATGCAGACCCCCCGCGGCTTCGGCGTTTGCGTTCACCGCTTCCAGGTCGAGGTACCTGTCGAGTTCACCAGTACCCGCAGACGCCCGGCCTCCCAGTACGACCGCACCGCCGATGCCTGCCGAAGCGACGAGAACTGTGCGCGCGAAATCCCTGCGTGTCAAAGACTTCCGCATACTCATTTCCCTTCGGCTTCGTCGAACGTCTTCGCCAGCCAGGCGATGTCCTGCATACCCAGCTGATCGGTCACCGTCTTGTACAGGTTGGTCACGTAATCGAGCGGCCCGCACTGCGACGGGAGCAGGTCCACGTCGCCGCCGTCTGCTCGATATGTCTGCGCCAATTGCTCTGCCTCACTGAAGGGAACGAGGAAGTCGTCCTCACAGGAAGAAATCAGAAGCTTCGAGGCCGGCGCCTGCTTTCCCAACGTGTTGTCCGCGTAGGCCGCGGCCAGTGCCGGGATCGTTCGGGGCGCCGGGTTGGTGAGCAGGACGTCGAAGGGAACGAACGGGAGTCCGAGGTAGAGCGCCTGGCAGGACGCGCGGAATGCTGCGGCGACGTTGTGACCGATCGGAGTGAGATGTTCGTCGAGCCGAACGCCGGGGTAGCCCGCGTCGAATCCGAGAATGCTCGAGAAGACGAAGCCGGAACCGATCCCACCGGCCGCCGTCTCCTCGAATGTTGCCGGGTCGATCATCATCGCCTGGATGGCGCTGGCCTGTACGTTCAGTTCCGGCGCGTAGTCATGCGCCTGTTCTGCGGCAAAGCCCGCTGCGACACCGCCGCCGGCGACACCGTAGATGCCGACAGGGGTGTCTGATTCGAGACCGGCGTCCGGAAGCGCGAGTGCTGCCCGAACGCCGTCGAGCGTTGCCTTGCCCGAGAACTGTCCGATCGAGAACGGATGGGGAGCAGTGTCGCCGTCGTTGCCGACGTCGCTCATCATCACTGCCCAGCCGTGACCGAACATCTGGGCCACCGGGCCGAGCGCCGAGAACATCGCCGGGTCGCTCTGATTGCCGCCGGTCCACTGGTGACTTGGTGCGCAGTTCGCCCCCAGGCTGTCGTTCGCTTCGGCGTATCCGATGATCTTGCGATCGCCTGGCGCAGTTCCGTCCTCGGGAATCATCAGAATTCCGGTACTGATCACCTGGCGACCGAAGTGATCAGTGGTTGTGTACATGAGTTGGTGAGCCGAGACCACGTCCGGGCGGACCTGGTAGACCTGAACACTGACCGGACGCGCTTTGAGAAGAGTTCCGGGGGCGGTGCCGGGCTCGATTTCGGGCTCGTCGAACCACGGATCGTCGGACGAGAGCCCGAGTGGCGTCAATTCGGTAGAGATATCAGCGCCTTGAAGTGCCTTCACGACCAACGGGTTGAACACGTCGGCCAGGTCGACGGTCTCCTGCGCACCAGCCGGCGACCCCACCGCAAACAAGGCCACTGCCAGGGCCGATGCCGTTCCGGCGCGCCATGACCACCGTCGCCACGTCGAGTCAAACATCGTTCACAGGTTCCTTACTTTCGGGTAATGAGCACCCCTACACTCCCATTCACCTGCATTAACAGACAAGTCGGGCACCGATCCGTTGGCCGAAAACCTCGATCGGGCTTAGGCTGACGGCACCTGTCCGGCAAGTCTGGCGTGGGAGGTCTGTCTGTGAGTGCTCCGACCCGTGTATCGCGAGCTACCGGCGATTCACCTCGCGCTCGACCGCGGCCGTCCAATATCACGTGCAAAATTCTGATGGCCGTGACGGGACTGATCTTCGCCGCTTTCGTGCTCGTCCACATGATCGGAAACCTGAAGGTCTACACCGGGGCCGATCACTTCGACGACTACGCACACTGGCTACGCACAGTGTTCGAACCCTTCCTGCCATACGAGGGACTTCTGTGGATTCTTCGCATCGTCTTGCTCGCGTCATTGGTCGCACACGTCTGGTGCGCCTGGTTGCTCACCGTCCGTGGCCGCCGAGCTCGAGGGAAGTTTCGACGTAAAGGCTTGGGAATCAAGTCCTTTACCGCGCGCACAATGCCCGTCACCGGAGCAGTGCTGCTGCTGTTCGTCATCTTCCACATACTCGACCTCACGACCGGAACCCGACCCATCGGCAGCGCCGAGTACGAAGCAGCCACGCGCACGCAGAGTTACGCATACGACAACCTGATCGCCAGCTTCGAGCGTCCACTGGTGGCGTCGTTCTACATCGTCGCGATGGCTCTGCTGGCAATGCATCTCGCGCACGGACTCTGGAGTGCGGTCAACGATCTCGGCGTGACCGGCCAACGGCTGCGCCAGATTGCCGTTGCACTCTCCGGAATCTTTGCGCTCGTCGTGATGGTCGGAAACATGTCGATCCCCATCGCGGTGATGACCGGCGTCATCTCGAAGACAGGAGCGTCATAAGTGAACAGCTTCGAACTCGACGATCTGCGCAGCATCGGGACGCCGGTGGACGGTAAGGTCCCAGCCGGCGATCCGGAGACAGCCTGGCCCACTCGCAAACTCGACTACAAGCTCGTCAGCCCGCTCAACCGGCGCAAGTTCACGGTCATCGTCGTCGGTACCGGACTCGCCGGCGCGGCCTGCGCCGCCTCACTTGGTGAACTGGGCTACCACGTCGAATCCTTCACCTTCCACGATGCACCGCGCCGTGCACACAGCGTCGCCGCGCAGGGCGGCATCAACGCCGCTCGTGCCCGAAAGGTGGACAACGACAGTCTCGCCCGCTTCGTGAAGGACACCGTCAAGGGCGGCGATTTCCGCGGCCGCGAGGCCGACTGCTTCCGACTCGCAGAGGAATCCGTACGCGTCATCGATCACATGAATGCCATCGGAGCACCGTTCGCCCGTGAGTACGGCGGCACTCTCGCTACCCGATCCTTCGGCGGCGTACAGGTGTCGCGCACGTACTACACGCGCGGGCAGACAGGCCAGCAGTTGCAGATAGCGTCGTCGCAGGCACTGCAACGTCAGATCGCAGCCGGAACGGTCAACCTCCACACCCGAACCGAGATGCTCGATCTCATCGTTTCGGACGGCCGAGCGCAAGGGATCGTCACACGCGATCTCGTGACCGGTGAGATCGGCGCCACCACAGGCCATGCCGTCGTACTGGCCTCCGGTGGGTACGGCACCGTGTTCCACAAGTCCACACTTGCGAAGAACTCCAACGCCACCGCCGCATGGCGAGCGCACCGACGCGGCGCGCTGATTGCCTCACCCTCGTTCATCCAATTCCATCCGACGGCACTTCCCGTCAACTCCGAGTGGCAGTCGAAAACCATTCTGATGAGCGAATCACTACGCAACGACGGCCGGATCTGGGTACCGGCCAAGCCCGGAGACGATCGCGAACCAGGCGACATTCCCGAAAATGAGCGCGACTACTACCTCGAGCGCAAATATCCGGCGTTCGGGAACCTCTCTCCCCGCGACGTCTCTTCACGGGCCGCCCGCGAGCAAATCGACTCCGGTCACGGCGTCGGCCCTCTGAAAAACAGTGTGTACCTTGATTTCCGCGACGCATTGGCACGGCTCGGCCGCAAGACCATCGAGGAGAGATACGGAAATCTGTTCTCGATGTATCGCGACGCCACCAGCGAAGACCCCTATACGGTGCCGATGCGCATCGCCCCCGGAGCCCACTTCACCATGGGAGGACTGTGGAACGACTACGACCAGATGACTTCCATCCCCGGCTTGTTCGTCGGTGGTGAGGCAGGGTGGGGATACCACGGGGCCAACCGCCTCGGTGCCAATTCGCTGCTTTCGGCCTGCGTCGACGGCTGGTTCACCCTCCCGTACGCGATTCCGAATTATCTTGCGCCGCTACTCGGATCAGCACCTCTCGAACTTTCCGATCCCGCCGTGACGTCGACGCTCAGTGACGTGAGCGGTCGGGTGGACCTGCTGCTCTCGGTCGGCGGAACACACGGCCCCGACAGGTTTCATCGACAACTGGGCGAGATCCTCTATGCGGGTTGCGGTGTCACCCGAACGGCCGAAGGCTTGACCAAGGCCATCTCCGAAATCCGAGCATTACGAGGCGATTTCTGGTCGAACCTACGAGTCGCCGGCAGCGGAAACCAGTTCAACCAGGAGCTGGAAAGGGCCGGCAGGGTAGCCGATTTCCTCGAACTCGCCGAACTGATGTGCGTCGACGCTCTCGATCGTGACGAGTCCTGTGGAGCCCACTTTCGTGCCGAACATCAGACTCCCGACGGCGAAGCGCAGCGAAACGATCAGGACTGGTGCTTCGTCTCCGCGTGGGAAACCGCCAAGGACGGCAGACACATTCGACACGACGAGCCGTTGTCCTTCACCGCTGTTCCACTGCAGACGAGGAACTACGTATGAAAATCACCGTGGACGTGTGGCGCCAATCCGGACCGGACTCGTCCGGTGCTTTCGACACCTACCAAGTAAACGACGCGACAGTGGAGATGTCACTGCTGGAACTTCTCGACCGACTCAACGACCAACTCGTGGAGAGCGGCAACGAACCCATCGCCTTCGATTCCGACTGCCGAGAAGGGATCTGTGGGTCCTGCGGCATCACGGTCGACGACGTTCCCCATGGGCCGGTTGCGAACACTCCCACGTGCCGTCAGCACCTGCGCAGCTTCTCCGACGGTGACCGAATCAAACTGGAACCGTTCCGCTCCGCCGCTTTTCCGGTGGTCCGCGACCTCGTGGTCGATCGTTCGGCTCTCGACCGGGTCCTCGAAGCCGGTGGCTATGTATCGGTCAATGCGGGAACTGCACCGGACGCGGACAGTCAGCCACTCTCGCATCAAAGTGCCGAAGCTGCACTGGACTTCGCCGCGTGCATCGGCTGCGGCGCTTGCGTGGCAGCCTGCCCCAACGGTGCCGCGCACCTCTTCACCGGGTCCAAACTGACCCACCTGTCCCTCGTCACGCAGGGCCGCAACGAACGTGGCAAGCGGGCCCGAGCGATGTCGCACCAGATGGAGGCCGATTTCGGGCCGTGCTCGACCTACGGTGAATGTGCAGAGGTGTGTCCCGCGGAGATACCGCTGACCGCGATTGCCGCTGTCAACAAGGAATCGATGCGATTCGGATTGCGGCGCAAGGACAACTGATCGTCACCAGGCGCCGATCAGCTTCATCCACGCGCCGCCGATGATCGTCCAGATCAGGATGATCACGACGCTCATCACGAAACCGATTCGGAACCATTCCGAGGTCTTGATGTATCCGGAACCGTAGATCACTCCGGCCGGACCGGAAGCGTAGTGCGAGATACCGCCGAACAGGCTGCCGATGAAGCCGAATACCAGGGCCGAGAACAGCGGCGGTGCACCGGTTGCCACCGCCGCGCCGAGAAACACCGCGTACATCGCGACGATCTGCGCGGTGTTCGACGCAAACAGATAGTGCGCGTAGAAGTACACCAAGGTCAGGATCGCAAAAGCCCAGATCCACGGCAAACCGTCGACACTCGAGGAGACCTGGGTTCCGATCCACGAGATCACGCCGAGTTCTTCGAGATGGCTTGCCATACCGACCAGCACGGCAAAGAACACGAGCGTCTGCCACGCCCCGGTGTCGTGGACCAGGTTGTTCCACGTCAGCACCTTGGTCACCAACAGGATGCCGATTCCGACAAATGCTGTTGTAGTGGCATTGACGTTGAGCTGCGAGCCCAGGCACCAGAGCACCAGCAGCAGAACAAAGGTGGCGGCCATGATCTTCTCGTTGCGGCTGATCGGACCTGCCTTGCGCAGTTCCTCCCTGGCTTGCTCGGGCGCTTTCGGAGTCTTCAACATCGTGGGCGGGAAGATCTTCGACATCACCCACGGGATCGCGATGAGACTTGCAATTCCCGGAACCGATGCTGCCAGCGCCCATTTGCCCCACGAGATGTCGATGCCGATCTTGGCCGCCGCATCGACGGCGACGGGGTTACCCGCCATGGCGGTAATGAACATCGCGGAGGTCACGACGTTGACTTGCAGCGACGTGAGCAGCAGATATGCTCCGAGCTTCTTGCGAGAGTCCTCGGGCTCGGGATTGGAGTCCTCCAACTTGCTCAGTGAGACGATGATCGGATAGACGACGCCACCGGCGCGGGCGGTGTTCGACGGTGTCGCCGGAGCAAGTATCAAGTCCGTCAACGCCATTCCGTACGACAATCCGAGGCTCGACTTGCCGAGTTTGGTCACGAACATGAGTGCAACCCGTTTGCCGAGCCCCGTGACCAGAAAGCCCTCGGCGATGAAGAACGACGCGACGATCAGCCAGATCGTGGTGTTACTGAAGCCGGACAACGCTTCTGTCGGCGTCTCCGTCTGGGTGATCATGGCGATCGACAGGCCCACCAGCGCCACCGAACCCGTCGGCAGTGGTTGCAAAATCAACGCCACGATGGTGCCGACGAAGATTCCGAGCATGTGCATGCCCTTGGGGTCCACACCGTCCGGAACCGGCATGAAATAGATGATCAAGCCGAGGATGACGGGCACCGCAGCCGGGTAGTACCGCCTGAGCACCGATTGTTTCGACGGCTCCGTCGGCGGTGTGTTGGCCGGCGGTGTCTTTGCCGGCGGTGTCGTTCCAGCGAGAGACTCGGTGCTTTCGGATTTGGCCTCGGACATGTACATCTCCTCGACTTCTCGCCCCAGGTGATCGCCCCAGATCATTGTCCCCCAAACGTCCGGTTTTCGTGCGGTCAATCGAAGGTCGAGAGAATGCCCTCCTGCGGTATCCGATTCTCTGGATTCCGCAGGAGGGCTCATCCCGGGGCGCAGACAGCGGCCCGGGGCGCGACACATCTCCCTCATAAGGGTGCGCCAATCGATCAACAGGAGGCGCCGGCGTGCCGCAAGCTTGAATCTCGGAGAGACCCTGTTTCGGTGTTGTTTCAGCATGCCAATCGGCGCTCGTCTGCACATGGGTCGAATGGCCTGTTCAACTACCTGTTTCCGCTCAGCACCGAGTACACCGACGTTTTGTATCGGTCCGCAAAACAGGTATGTAACCGGGTAATTGAGCCGTTGTCGGCAAGCGTGTGAGACCGCGAATCTAGTCACGCCTCCGAACTGAAATCTGGAGACGAGGCCTTCACAGTCTGTCCACCTCAATCACATTTCAGCACTGACGATTTCGTCTACCGCGACATGCAGCAGAACACTCGAGCCGCACGCCGAGCCGAGATCCCTGTCCCGTCAGACCGATCAAGGAAAATATCATGGGAAACCACCGGAAAAACAAACGTTCACACACCAAACGATTCGTCACGATAGCCGCAGGAGCAGGCGTTCTGACAATTGGCGGTGCAATCGTCAACACCGGCGTAGCCAGTGCGCACGACTGGTCGCAGGTGGCCATGTGCGAGAGTTCCGGCGACTGGAACATCAACACCGGCAACGGCTTCTACGGCGGACTTCAATTCACGCAGTCGACGTGGGATGCATTCAAACCGGCAGGTGCACCGGCTCGCGCCGACTTGGCGTCGACAGCCGATCAAGTCGCGGCCGCGGAAGCAACCCTCTCAGCTCAAGGCATCGGCGCGTGGCCGGTATGTGGCGCTTACCTAGGTTGGGGCGGCACCACCCCTGATTCGACAACCTCGGCTCGATCGTCGGTAGGTTCAGCGGGCGACACGGTGACAGTCTCCGAGGGCGATACGTTGTTCAACCTTGCTGCTGCGAAAGGTATTCGTTGGCAGGATGTTTGGGTCATGAATGCGTGGATTGCCGATCCCGACCAGATCCGTGTGGGTGATGTGATCCGATTCTGAAGCAAATCGGCCGACAAAGTAGACCCTCGAATCGAGAACGTCGGTATCGGGCCGCCGACTGGTTGCGCCATCTATTGTCGGGAATGTGACGGAATCCGACGCCCACGAAGACTCGACTGAACCGACGACGGCTGATCACCCGAGAAAACGTCCACTGTGGCGTGAGATTCTCATCCTCGTTGTCGTCGCACTTGTCCTGAGTGTTGTCATCCAGAACTTCGTCGGACGCATATTTCTGATCCCGTCGGAGTCCATGGAACCGACGCTTCACGGATGCACCGGCTGCACGGGAGACAAGATTTTCGTCGACAGAATCAGCTATAGATTCGGGGATCCACAGCCTGGGGATGTGGTCGTGTTCAAGGGACCCGAATCCTGGAACGACGAGTATCAATCCATTCGATCGGACAACTCGGTGGTCCGGGCACTTCAAGGACTCGGATCCATGGTCGGTTTGGTCCCGCCGGACGAGAACGATCTCGTGAAGCGGGTAGTCGCGGCCGGTGGGCAAACCGTGCAGTGCCTGTCCGAGGAAGAGGGTCTTCGAGTGAATGACAAGCCGCTGACCGAGCCGTACATCGACAATCGCATCTCAGGTAACGGTATCCCCTGTCAGGGAATATATTTCGGGCCGGTCACGGTTCCCGACGGGAACCTGTGGGTGATGGGTGACAATCGCGGCGACTCCAAAGACTCACGATTCCATCTCGATGACGAACTGAGCGGAACGGTTCCGATCGACAATGTCATCGGCAAGGTTCAATTGATCGTCCTTCCCTTCTCCCGGTTGGGAACTGTGAGCTCGTTCGATCCGCAGTGACAAATCGAATCAGCCAGGTAGCCCGCATCTTCGGACGGCGCAGTCGACATGACTCCGCTTTCGGACGATCATCGAGCACATCTGTTGCCGAGAGTAGGAGAACCACATGCGTACACGACGCATCACCGCCAATCTCAAAGTCGCCGATGTCGGAGCCTCCAAGAGTTTCTACTCCGACTATCTCGGCCTGAGCACCGAAGAGTTCAACATGGGGTGGGTCGCTCGCTACACCTCTCCCGACTCCGGCGCGAACGTACAACTCGTCACGCACGACGCCACTGCAGCCGAGGACTCGGTCATCTCCGTCCACACGGACGACGTCGACGGCGCCTACGAAGAGGCCCGAAGACTCGGCTACGAAATCGTGCACCCCATTACGACCGAAGAGTGGGGTGTTCGCCGATTCCTCGTCCGGGCACCCGACGGCAACGTCGTCAACATCGTGCGACACCGGGACTGAGCACTGGAAAGACTCCATTCGACGTTTTAGGTCATTTGACCTAGAATTGGGTGCATGACCGATTCATTGCAGTATTCAGCCGACGGCCCCATCCTCGTGGCAGGCGGATACGGAACCGTAGGCAGCGCCCTGACCGCCTTGCTCGCCCCCGACTTCCCACTACTCCTCACCGGACGCACCCCCGAGCGCGGCAACGAACTGGCCAGTCGTCACGGCGCTTCCGTCCGCCGCTGGGACCTCCTCGACCCGACGCCCTTCGACGCGTCCGTACGCGCGGTCGTGTCGACGGTCAACGATCCCCACGATCGTGTTCTGTCCGCCGCCGTCGAGGCCGGAATTCCCTACGTGGACATCACCCGCTGGACAACCCGCGTCGCTCGCGCCGCCACTCTGGCGGGTCAGAAGTCGCCGAGCGCACCGGTGTACCTGTCGTCTGGATGGATGGGCGGAGTCACCAATATCGTCGCCGCAGCGCTGGCCGAGGAACTGGGTGGCGCGAGCACGATCGACGTCTCGATTCGCTACGACGTCAACGACATTGCCGGGCTCGACTCCGTCGACTTCATTGATCGCCTCGGCCAGGATTTCGAGGTGATGCAGCAAGGAAACCCGATCACCGTCAGCCCGTTGACGGATACACGCTGGGTCGACTTCCCCGGATCGCGCACCAAGGTCGGAAGAATCGACACTCCGGAACAATTCACGTTCCCCATGACCCTGGGCGCCGAAACTGCCAGCACTCGAATAGGTTTCAGTTCGCATGCATCCACAACTGCGCTGCTCGCCGCCAAGAAGGTGGGTCTGTTCCGTTGGGGTCGCGGCGACCGCTTCACACCGCTACGACGCGGACTCCTGTACTCGCCTGGCAAGGGCGGGAGTGCGCAAGTACGCATCGACGTCACCGGCCCGAGCGGCACGACAAGCGCAACAATCGTCGACCCGCAGGGCCAAGCTCACCTCACCGCGGTGGGCGGCGCACTTGCCGTCAGACAAGCCTTGGCCGACGATGCCCAGCCTGGAGTCGCTTTCCCCGAGTCGCTTCCGAACCCGCGCCGCACCGTCTCCGAGTTGGAGAGCTTCGGGGTGGCAGTATTGCGGGCATGACCCCCTCCAAGGGCGCCGCCCGCGCGGAAGCACTTCTCGACGCAGCAGAACAGGTCCTCGCCACGCAGGGCAATGCCAACTCGGCGATGCGCGATTTCGCAGCCGCAGCCGGAGTGCGGGTGGGGCACCTGCAGCACTACTACCCCACCCGTGCAGATCTCATCCGCGCAGTCATGTCACGGGCATTGACCCGCTCACTGGATCGTCTTGCCGTCGTCACGGATACGGATCAGAGTCTTTCCCGTGAGGAATCCGAACACTTCATCGGAGTCCTGCTCGGAGAACAGGACGACCAGGCCACGGTGCGTCTGTACGTCGAAGTATGGGCCATTGCGGCGGCGGACCAAGAAGTGGCGGTCGTGGTTCGAGACTTCTACGCGCAGTACATCGCACACGTAGAGCGCGCTGTTACGTGTGCACAACCGGATCTGGATGCGGCGGACCTGGGCGCGGCAGCGCAGACCATCGTGAGCCTGCTCGAGGGTTCCGCAATTCTCCGATCGGGAATCACCGGCCGAAAGTCCGAGGCTTCGGACCGAAAGCTCGTGGACACACTGCAGTACCTGATTCACGGGTCCTGACTCGGACGTATCGTAAAGCCCATGAGCGTTGCAAACGAATGGAGCCGAATCGAAGCGTGGTGCCGTACACACGCACCGGTGACGGCTGCAGCGTTTCAGCCAGGGCTCGGTGACGCCGTTATCGAGGAATTCGAAGCGTCGACCGGCGTCACGTGGCCCCACGAACTTCGCGAGCTGTATCGGGTGCACAACGGCAGCCTGACCCACGACGACCGGACCGGGCTCTTTCTCGGCAGCGTGCTTCCCGACAAGTTCTTCTACCCCATCGACGTCGCAACCGAAGTTCGTCTCACTCTGCTCGAAACGTGGGACGAGACGATTTACGAGAATCCGGACCTCTACGCCGAGGACGAGATGGATCGACACGATCAACGCGACGCAGGCACTGCCGCAACCATGTTCATCCCCTCCTTCGTTCCCTTTGCCGGACTGGACGAGTACCACTACTTCGTGGACACACGAAACGGCGCACTCCATCATTGTGTGACCGAGTATGCGTCGGACGCCACTGACAACGGCGGTCCGATCTGGGCGTCCATCTCGGTCATGTTGGGCGCCCATGCCGCAGCGCTGGAAACAGGATCCACGATCGGAGTGTGGAAACCCGTTGTCAGCAAGGGTGTTCTGGAATGGGAAGTCGACGCATGACACCCAAGCAGGATCCGACCCGTCGCACCCTCGCCGACGGGCGTCAGATCTTCTACTTCGACGATGCCGGCCGTACCCGCGCCCACTCTGCGCGAGATTCCCGCGAATTGCCGGCAATCGACTACTCGTCTCGGATGAGGTACGACGTTCTCACCGGGGAGTGGATCACCATGGCTTCGCATCGCATGACACGGACACATCTCCCCTCCGCCGCCGAATGTCCCTTGTGCCCGACCAACGAAACACGCACGCCCACAGAGATACCCGACGGAGACTACGACGTCGCGGTGTTCGAGAATCGGTTTCCGAGCTTTGCCGCGGCACCCGAGGAAGCCATTGACGGTCCCGGAGACGGTGTGGGTGATCGCCCAGCTGTCGGCCACTGCGAAGTGATGTGTTTCTCGAGCGATCACACGGCGTCCGTCGCCGAGCTTCCACTCGAACGCATGCGTACGATTGTGGGTGCATGGATCTCTCGGACCGAGGAGTTGTCGGCGGATCCGGTTGTGGAACAGGTGTTCTGCTTCGAGAACCGCGGCGAAGAAATCGGGGTGACACTCACCCATCCACACGGACAGATCTACGCATACCCGTATGTCACGTCACGCACCCGATCGATGTTGACGCAGGCGGACAAACACTTCGAGCGCACCGGTCGCTCACTGCTCGCCGATGTTCTGGCGTTCGAGCGCGAGGACGGGACCCGGTTGATCTACGACGGCGATCACTGGAGCGCCTACGTCCCGACCGCCGCACGATGGCCCATCGAGATTCACCTGGCACCGCACCGAGACGTCCCGGACCTTCCCTCGTTGAACGACCAAGAGCGCGAAGAGCTTGCGGTCGTTTACCAAGATCTCCTGCGCCGTATCGATCGCTTCTATCCGGGCGTCGATCGGGTACCGTACATCGCGGCCTGGCACCAAGCTCCCGTCCGCATCGACCGACCTCTGGGTCGACTGCATCTTCAGCTGTTCTCGATCTTGCGCGCACCAGGCAGGCTCAAATACCTCGCCGGGTCCGAGTCCGCCATGGGCGCCTGGGTGAACGACACCATTCCCGAGGCAGTCGCGGCCCGCCTACGGGAGTTGAAATAGTGGATACCGTCTCGAAACAATCTGTGCTCCAACAGTTTCGCGACGCCTATGGCTATCCGGCAACCGGAGCCTGGGCGGCACCCGGTCGAGTCAACCTGATCGGTGAACACACGGACTACAACGGTGGATTGTGCCTACCGGTCGCTCTCGCGCAGCGAACGCTGGTTGCCGTCGCACTGCGCAGCGACGGGGTCGTCCGCGTGCACAGTCGGCAATCCGACGAGACATACACCGGGCCCATCGGCGACATCGCAGCAGGATGGGCCGCCTACCCCACAGCCGTTCTGTGGTCTCTTGCGCGCCGAGGCCTCCCGCTCGGAGGAATCGATCTGGCAGTCGACTCGTCGGTACCGGTCGGGGCCGGGCTGTCGAGTTCCGCTGCCCTCACCTGTTCGGTTGCGTTGGCCGTCAATGAACTTCACGATTCACCATTCACCCGCGATGAGCTGGTACAGATATGCATCCAGGCGGAGAACGACGGCGTCGGCGCACCGACCGGCGGGATGGATCAAACCATTGCCCTCTTTGCCCGACCCTCGACTGCGCTCCTGTTGGACTGCCTGGACGGATCCACCGAACCCATCCCTTTCGAACTCCACGGTGCGGGGTACGAACTGATCGTCATCGACACTCGGGTCAAACACTCGCTCGCAGACGGACAGTACGGGTTGCGACGCTCTCAATGCGTCGATGCAGCAGCAGCTATCGGCGTCGGCAGCTTGCGAGAGGCTACTGCAGACCAAGCCGAGACAGTGCGAGACCCGATCCTCCGGGCGCGGGCACGGCACGTCGTGACCGAGATCGAACGGACACGGAAGACCGCAGAACTTCTGCGCAGCAACAGATTCAGCGACGTCGGCGAGCTGTTCGACAACTCCCACGCGTCGTTGCGCGACGACTTCGAGGTCTCGTGTGAAGAACTCGACGTCGCCGTTGCCGCAGCACGACGCGGCGGCGCGATCGGTGCCCGGATGACCGGCGGCGGATTCGGAGGTTCGGCCATCGCATTGGTTCCGGAAGGAAGTCATGCGGAGGTCATCGCGTCGGTGAGCCGCGACTTTGCGGCGCGGGGCTGGCGAGCACCCCACTTTCTCGGCGTCGTTGCCGGGGGTTCGGCCGCCCGACTCTGAGCGAACGGCACGTTCAGCGCACTGGAGGCGCCGAACGTACCGTTCGCCCTGGTTGGGACCCCTCGAGATCCCCCTCACATAAATAGTCATCTCAGATGCGAATTATGTAGGTTCAGGTCATGCAACTGACGCAGTTCACCGATCTGGGATTGCGCGTCGTCATGCGGTTGGCCGTACTCGACGCGGATGCCTCCCCCAGTACCCGGGATGTTGCGCAGCAGCTCAACGTGTCGTACTCCCATGCCACCAAGGTGGTTACACGGCTCGGTGAGCTTGGCATCGTCACAACCAGGCGTGGTCGCGGCGGTGGGCTTTCCATCACCGAACTCGGCCGCACCGCCACCATCGGCTGGCTGGCCAGACGCCTCGAAGGCCCGGGTGAAGTCGTCGACTGCGAAGGCGACAAACCGTGCCCACTGCGCGGCGGTTGCCTCCTTCGGAGCGCTTTGCGAGAAGCGCAGGAAGCGTTTTTCGTTTCACTCGACGCGGTCACGATCGAAGACGTCATCCGGCAGCCATCCAAAACTGTCCTGCTACGCCTCACCACCCGGAGCGACGAAGCAGGCTGATCAATCGAATTTCGACCGAACGGAGCAGCTCATGCTTTCCCCACAGTCAACCGAGGTCATTCGCGCCACCCTTCCCGTGGTCGGCGCCGCCATCGGCGATATCACAACCCTGTTCTACCGCAAGATGTTCGACGCACATCCTGAACTCGAACGTGATTTGTTCAATCGCGGCAATCAGAAACAGGGCGAACAGCAGAAGGCTCTCGCCGGCGCCATCGCGGCATTCGCGACGCTTCAGCTCGAGCCGGACAGCGCCAAGGTCGATCTCATACTCTCACGTATCGCCCACAAGCATGCGTCGCTGGGAATCACGCCCGACCAGTACGCAATCGTGCACGAACACCTCTTTGCCGCGATCGTCGAAATACTAGGCGATGCAGTCACTCCCGACGTCGCAGCAGCCTGGGACGAGGTCTACTGGCTGATGGCGGAAACCCTCATCACGATGGAGCGTGGCCTCTACCAACTCGCCGGCGTCGACGCCGGTGACGTCTGGCGCACGGTCAGGATCAGCGAACGAGTTCTTCAGTCCGCCGATACTGTCTCACTGACGCTCACTTCGATAGACGGCAGTGCACTCCCCACCTTCGCGCCCGGACAGTATCTTTCGGTCGGGGTTACGCTGCCCGACGGCGCTCGCCAGATCCGCCAATACAGCCTGTGTTCGATACCGAGCAGCGCAGACTGGCGGATCAGCGTCAAGCGAATCTCCGGTACTCCTGATGGCGAAGTGTCGAACTTCCTCTACAACAACGTATTCGAGGGGCAGGAACTCTCCGTCACCACGCCTTTCGGTGATCTCACCATGCCGGATGACAACTCACCTCTTCTACTCGCGTCGGCCGGAATCGGTTGCACACCGATGATCGGGATGCTCAATCATCTCGTGGACACCGGCGCTGAGCGTTCGGTCTCTGTCATTCATGCTGATCGATCCATCGCGGACCATGCTCACCGCGCGGAACTCAGCACACTCGTCGACAAGATTCCCGCCGCAACTTTGCATCGTTGGTACGAGGATCTCGGCACGCACGTGGCGTTCGGATCTGTTCACGAAGGACGGGCGGATTTGCAGGACATTGCAGTGGAGCCCGATACCCAAGCCTTCCTCTGCGGGCCGATGCCGTTCATGTTGGCGATGCGCGCATCGTTGCTCGAAAGGGACGTCCCGGCGCAGAATATCCACTACGAGGTATTCGGGCCCGACAGCTGGGCCAACACCTGAGCGGACCACTGCCTGCGAACTGGACCTTGGCGCGCCACGGTAATCCCTTGTGTACTCGACGGAACATACGTACCGAGTAGTGGGAGACCGACATGATCACGTCAGCGTCGATGACGGGAGTCGCGCTGATAGCCCTGGCGATGGTTCTGACACCGGGCCCCAACATGATCTACCTGGTGTCACGCAGCATCAGCCAGGGCCGCCGGGCAGGCTTGATCTCGCTCGGCGGAGTCGCAACCGGTTTCCTGGTCTACCTCGCCGCCACGTGCGCTGGACTGACAGCGGTTCTCTTCGCCGTACCCACGGTGTTCACCGCGGTGAAAATCGGCGGCGCCCTGTATCTGGCCTATCTCGCCTGGTCGACGCTCCGACCAGGTGGAAAGTCCGCCTTCGAGGTGGGCGAAGTCGACCGCCACGGTAGCTGCCGTCTGTTCGGGATGGGGTTGACCACCAATCTGCTCAATCCCAAGATTGCGCTGATGTACGCGGCCCTGATCCCCCAGTTCGTCGATCCCACTGCGGGCCCGGTCTGGCAACAGGCACTCGTACTCGGCGGCGTGCAGATCCTGGTCGCAGTCACCGTCAACGCGTTGATCGTGTGCTGTGCGGCGGCCGTGTCGACCTTCCTCGTGGCACGTCCGGTGTGGATGCGGGCTCAGAAGTGGCTAGCTGGTGGCATTCTCGGAATCTTCGCCACCCGCATGGCCCTGGAGTAATTTCAGTCCTTCGGGCGTTGGTCGATCAGCCGACGCGCTTTACCGATCGAGCGTTCGAGTCCGCCGGGTTCGAGAACGTTTACCTCGACCGTGACACCGATCTTGTTCTTCACCAGCTTCTGCAATGCAGACGACGCTGCCGCATGGTCCGAAATTGCCGCGTCTGGGCGAGCCTCGACGCGAACTGTCAGGGTGTCCATACGACCCGGACGCTCCAGCACACACTGGAATTGAGGCGCGAGGGCGGGGACCGTCAGGATCAGTTCTTCGATCTGTGTGGGGAACAGATTGACCCCACGCAGGATGATCATGTCGTCGGTCCGGCCGGTGACCTTCTGCATCCGTCGCATCGAGCGCGCCGTCCCGGGCAACAGACGGGTCAGGTCCCTGGTTCGGTAGCGAATGATAGGCAGCGCTTCCTTGGTGAGCGAGGTGAAAACGAGCTCACCTTCCTCTCCGTCCGGCAGCACCTCACCCGTGACCGGGTCGATGATCTCCGGGTAGAAGTGGTCTTCCCAGATATGGAGCCCGTCTTTGGTTTCCACACATTCCATTGCCACGCCCGGGCCCATGATCTCGGAGAGTCCGTAGATGTCGACGGCGTGCATGTCGAGTTGTTGTTCGAGCTCGGTACGCATCTGTTCGGTCCACGGCTCCGCTCCGAAAACTCCAACCCGCAGCGAGGTTTTCGAAGGATCAATACCCTTCTTGATCATCGCATCCACGATGGTCAACATGTACGACGGCGTCACCATGATCGCGTCGGGTTCGAAGTCCTCGATCAGTTGGATCTGCCGCTCGGTCATGCCGCCGGACATGGGAATGACCGTGCAGCCCAAACGCTCCGCACCGTAGTGTGCTCCCAACCCGCCGGTGAACAGACCGTACCCGTAAGCCACGTGCACCTTGTCCGAAGACCGCACGCCGCCGGCCGAGAGACTGCGCGCGATGAGATCGGCCCAGTTGTTCAGGTCGTTGCTCGTGTACCCCACCACCGTCGGGCGACCGGTGGTCCCCGAAGACGCGTGAATTCGCGAGACCTTGTCCTGGGGCACCGCAAACATCTTGAACGGATAGTTCTCACGCAGATCCGCTTTGGTGGTGAAGGGGAACTTCGCGAGATCGCTCAGATCCTTCAAGTCGCTCGGGTGGACGCCGGCGTCGTCGAAAGCTTTGCGGTAGTGCGGAACATTGGTGTACGCGTGCATCAGTGACCATTGCATCCGCTCGAGTTGGAGCGTCGAAATGCGGTCCCGGCTGGCAAATTCGATTTCTTGCGAAGTAGCAGTGGCGAGTTCGGTCATGATTGTCTCCGGTGGGCTCAGTGAGGGCGCTGTGCGGGCGGTCAGGCGTCGAAATCGACTGTTATCTGTTCACCGACAGGAAAGGTCTGGCAGGTCAGCACGAAACCCGCGTCGACTTCGTAGTCTTCGAGTGCGTAGTTCCTGCGCATCTCGACATCACCGCAGGTGACCTTGGCGCGGCAGGTTCCGCACACTCCGCCCTTGCAGGCGAAGGGCAGATCCGAGCGGTACTGTTCGGCCGCATCGAGAATCGACTGGTCGCGTGGCAACGTCGCGGTGGTCGATCGACCGTCGAGAGTAATAGTCACCTCGCTGCTCGGTCCGACAATTCCGCGCTCACGATGCACCGCGACCGGCGGAGCGACGTCGTCGACGTAGAACAGCTCGTGATGGATGCGATCCTTGGCAATTCCCAAGCCGGCCAGCACTTCCTGGGCGTCGTTGACCATCCCGAAGGGGCCACACAACCAGAAGCCGTCGACTTGGTCGCACGGCACGAGAGAGGTGAAGATCTCACGCAACCGGTCGGCGTCGAGACGGCCCGAGAACAACTCGACCTCCCGCGGCTCGCGAGAGAGAACGTGAATGACGTCCAGGCGTGCACCGTACCGGTCCTTCAGGTCGGCGATTTCTTCGGCGAACATCACCGAACGAGTACGCCTGTTCCCGTACAGCAGGGTGACATCGGCCTCGGGGTTCGCCAAAAGTGTTGCAGCGATGGACAGCATGGGCGTGATGCCAGAGCCCGCCGCGATCAGAACGTGCCGTCCACCCAGTGCCGGATCGGCGACAAAATTGCCCGAAGGACCCTGGACGTCGATTTGATCCCCGGCCTTGACGTCGCGCACCAACCAGGTGGAGAAGAGTCCGTCTGCTACTTCGCGAACCCCCACACGTGGAGACGCCCCGACCGGTGCACAGATCGAGTAGGAACGACGGTGTTCGACGCCGTCGATCATCCGCCGCAGTGTCAGTGACTGCCCGGCGCCGAAATCGAATTGATCGGCGATATCGGCAGGCACGTCGAAGGTGACGGCAACTGCGTCGTCGCACAGTGATTCGACACCGGCAACCGTCAACGGGTGAAAGGGTTTGTTCCGGTTCGTCGTTGCGGTACTCATCTGTTCAGATCTCCTTCACGTGATCGAACGGCTCGAGGCAGTCGAGGCAGCGATACAGCGCTTTGCACAGGGTCGCACCGAATTCCGAACTCAGTCTGGTGTTTGCCGAACCGCACTGGGGGCAGAGGATGTCGCGGGGCTTGGCCGTCAAGGTCAATGCGATCGGCCCCGAGGTGCGGCGCGGCGCTGCCCCCGGCACCGAGTACCCAGCCGTTCGAAGTTTCGCGAGCCCCTCCTCGCTGATCCAATCCGAACTCCAAGGCGGCGACAGTTGAGTCTTGATCTGGACGCTGCCGTATCCCGCATCGTTCAGCTTGTGCTCGATGTCGTCTCGCATCGTCGCCATCGCGGGACACCCGGAATAGGTGGGAGTGATTGTCACACAGACGAAGTTCGCTTCGACGTCGACCGATCGGATGACGCCGAGGTCGGCCAGAGTAAGCAGTGGCATCTCCGGATCCATCACCGAGGCGACGATCTCCTGCGCGGAAGAGACGGTGGTGGCAGCCACGGTCACCACACCCCTTCCGGGTGCTCCCGAGCGACGCTCTGCATTTCGGCAAGAAGAAGTCCCAGCGCCCCGGTGTGCAGTCCGGCACGTCCGCCGCGGCCACCGACGAAACCGGAGAAACGTGAAGGCGGCTCTTCCATTTCGGCCGCATGGAGGACCTGGGCAAGAACAGCGTCGAACTCCGGCCGAACAGTACGCGGATCCACTCCGACGCCAACTTCTGCCAAAACGAGTTCGTCCTGAGTGGGAACAAAGAGTTCGTCCACGAACGGGAAGATCTCGAGCAAAGCGTCGGCCGTCCGACGCTTGGATTCTGCCGTGCCGGCGCCCAAGGTGACGACCCATCTTGCCGCGTAGTCGCGGTGATAGGTCAGTTCCTTGACACCTTTGTTCGCCACAGCTGCGAGAACCGGATCGCGCGACATGCGCAGCCGATCGAACAGCGCCAGCCGCCAGGTCGAGAACACGAGTAGCCGAACGACCGTGTGCGCGAAGTCGCCGTTGGCGAGTTCCACCAGTCTCACGTTGCGGAAACCGAACTGATCACGAAAGAAGGCGAGCGCATCTTCGGCCGGCACCGGTGACGTATCGGAGATGAACGGAACCACAGTGGAATCGGCTGCTGCCGCGCGAGCCAGCAGCAGCCTGGCCTGCCCGATCAAGTCCAGGCCGACGTTGGCGAGAGCTACCTCTTCTTCGAGTTCCGGTGCTCGCGTGGACCATTCGGCGAGTCGTTGCGAACTGACGAGCGCGTCGTCACCGAGCATGAGGCAGTAGCGCGCCAGCGCACCGAGATCGACGTCGCCGGGCACCGTGGTGTCGACTCCGGCGAGGGGGTCGTCGAAGCTGGTTCCGAACGCCCACTGACCGTGGCCGTCACCGTCGACCAGGCCGTCGTAGGCACTGTCGTGATCGTTCATCTGTTGGTCCTCGAAGTCGAAGTGATTCTCACATGTGGGGAACGGAGTCCGGGATGTCGTAGAAGGTCGGGTGCCGGTAGACCTTGTCGCCGCTCGGCGCGAAGAACGGATCCTTTTCTGCCGGACTCGAAGCCACGATTTTCGCGGATGGCACGACCCAGATACTCACGCCTTCGTTACGTCTGGTGTAGACGTCGCGCGCGTGGCGTAGCGCCATCTGGTCGTCTGCCGCGCGCAGGGATCCGACATGCACGTGGTTCAGTCCGCGCTTTCCCCTCAGAAATACCTCGTACAAAGGCCATTCGCCCCGCACCTGATCGCCCCGCACCTGATCGTTCTCGCTCATGATATTTCCCCAGTCGTGCGATCGTGCGCGAGTCTCTCGCGCTGTGCAAAGGCGTGGGCGGCGTCGCGAACCCAGGCCCCGTTGTCGTGTGCGGCTTTCCGATTGGTGATCCGCTCGACGCTCGCCGCTCCGTTGCCGCGGACCACATCCATGAATTCGCTCCAGTCCGGCTCGCCGAAATCGTGTGCGCCACGCTCGGGGTTCCAGCGCAGGTCGGGATCAGGGAAGGTCACACCGAGTACCTCGGCCTGCGGTATCGACATGTCCACGAATCGCTGCCGCAGTTCGTCGTTCGTGTGCCGCTTGATGCGCCACTTCATCGACTGCTCGGTGTTCGGCGATTCGTCGTCCGGCGGCCCGAACATCATCAGAGCGGGCCACCACCATCGGTCGACGGCTTCCTGCACCATCGCACGTTGAGCTTCCGTGCCGCGCATCATCGTCGCCAACAACTCGAAGCCTTGCCGCTGATGGAACGATTCCTCCTTGCACACACGGATCATCGCGCGCGCATACGGCCCGAAGGAGCTGCGGCACAGCGGAACCTGATTGCAGATAGCGGCTCCGTCGACCAGCCAGCCGATCACACCCACGTCGGCGTAGGTCAGCGTCGGATAGTTGAAGATCGAGGAGTACTTCTGCTTTCCCTCGATCAGTTTGGTGGTCAGATCGCCACGATCGGCACCGAGCGTCTCGGCCGCGGAGTAGAGATACAGACCGTGCCCGGCCTCGTCCTGGACCTTCGCCATCAAGATCGCCTTGCGTCGCAACGAAGGCGCACGGGTGAGCCAGTTTCCCTCGGGCTGCATTCCGATGATCTCGGAGTGGGCATGCTGGGCAACCTGACGAATCAGAGTCTTGCGGTAGCCGTCCGGCATCCAGTCGCGAGGCTCGATGCGCTGGTCTGCCGCGATCGTCTCGTCGAACAGGTTCTGCAGGTCTTGTGGAGCTTCCACGTTGGTCATCGTACCTACCTTTTATTACCGAATGATCGGTTGGTAACTAGTATGCACCGAGGTGTCCCAGCGCACAAGAGAATCTTTCGACGCACCAGAAATCAGCGGCCCTCGAAAACCGGCTTCTGCTTCGACAGGAAAGCCGTGACTGCGCCTTGATGATCTGCCGTGGAACCCAGCTCCACCTGCGCGTTCGCCTCCGCCTCCAGCGCCTGGGAAAGCCCAGGAGCAACGGCACGGATCAGCGATTTCACGTGGGCGAAGGCCGCGGTGGGTCCGTCGGCAAGCCGACGCGCGAGTACCCGAGCCTCAGCTGCGACGTCCTCGTCGGCCACCACGCGATGAACCAAGCCCCACTCCAGTGCGCTCTGTGCGTCGAACTTGTCGCCGAGCAACATCAGGCCACTGGCACGGCTAGGTCCGAGCGCGTGCACGAGCGCATGACTGAGCCCGGAGTCACTGGCCAGACCGATGCCGGTGAATGCCGTCGCAAAGCTCGCGCGGGCCCCCACGACCCGGATGTCTCCGGCCAACGCGATTCCCAACCCGGCCCCGACGCAGGCCCCGCCGATACCCACCACTACCGGGACAGAGAGCGTCGACAGCGCCGTGACGATGGGGTTGTAGTGCGCGGCGACGGTATCCATCGCGTGCGCCGGATCAGCATCCAATGCTGCGGCGTGCTCGCCCAGATCCTGACCGACGCAGAAGTTCTTGCCTTCGGCGAGAATCAACACCGCTCGAACCTCTGCGTCCGCGCGGACCTGCAGCAATGTTTCGAGCAGCTGAGACTTCATTTCGCCGTTAACGGCATTGGCGGCCTCAGGTCGGTCGAGAGTAATTGTCGCCAAACCTCGCTCGATCTCCAAGCGGATCACGTCAGTCATCGATGTTCCTTTCGCAGGCAGTTCGGTTCAGCTCCATGTGTGAAAACCCTGTCCCGTCTTGCGCCCCAACTCGCCGCGAGCCACCTTCTCTCGCAGCAATGCTGGAGGAGTAAATCGATCACCGAGAGTGCTCGCGAGGTGTTCGGCGATCGCCAGGCGCACATCCAACCCGACCAGATCTGTCGAACGCAGCGGCCCCATCGGATGCCGATACCCCAATTCCATGGCCCGGTCGATCGATTCCGCGTCCGCCACACCTTCTTCGAGCATGCGGATGGCTTCGAGCCCGAGACCGACGCCAAGCCGGCTGGTTGCAAAACCAGGTGAGTCGTTGACGAGCACCTCGGCCTTGCCGAGCATCGACACCCATGCCCGTACCGAGTCGACAACCTCGGGGCGGGTCTGAGGCGCCCGGACGATCTCGACCAACAGCGACGCCGGGACTGGATTGAAGAAGTGCATACCGATGAACCGGCTCGGATCCGTCAGCGCTGCGCCGAGTTCGGCGATCGACATGGAACTGGTGTTGCTGGCGATCACGGTGCGTTCTCCGGCAACGGTTTCCGCAGCGGCGAGCACCTCGACCTTGAGGGCCGCAATTTCCGGGACCGCCTCGACGATCAGGTCGAGCGACGGGGGTAAGGAGCTCACTGCGCCTACGACGCTCACGCGCGCGAGGACCGTCGCGGGATCCTGGTCGCCGAGTTTCCCTCGCTCGTGGGCGCGGTCGAGGCCGGTGGAAACACGCTGTAACGCTGCCTCGGCGTCGCCACTCTCCGCGATGGTGACCGCCCCGCCGAGACCGGCGAACACCTGGGCGATACCTGCACCCATACGTCCACCGCCGATGACTCCGACGGTATTCGGTGCAACTGCTTCAGTCATGATTTCTTCTCCAGGAAGGCCGTCATGCGATCGTGCTTGTCCGAACTCTCGAACAGGACGGCTTGGGCGATGTCGTCGGCAAACGGATGCGATCCCGGCGCGTCGACGATGATCTTCGTCAATCGCAGTGCCAGCGGGGACAGTCGGGAAATACGGTCGAGCAGCCGATGCGCTGCGTCGACATGGCAGTTCGGTTCGGTCACCTCGGCAACCAGGCCCGCTCGTAGCGCCTGCTCGGCGTCGAGGTTCCTGGCACCGAGGAGCACTTGCTTCGCGATCGAGACTCCGACGAGCTTCGGCAGCCGATAGCTGGCGCCGGCGGCTGCCATTATGCCGAGATTGGGCTCGGGATTACCGAAGACCGCCGTCGTTGTCGCGATGCGAATGTCGCAGGCGTAGGTCAACTCTGCCCCGCCGCCGAGCGCATAGCCGCTCACGGCGGCCACGGTGGGCAGCGGGAGCTTTCCGATACGGTCGAACAGGGTCCGGTTGATACCCGCAAACGCTTCCTCCCGTCCGCGCTCTCGGAGCTCCGCGATGTCAGCGCCGCCCGCGAAGTGGTCTCCGCGCCCGGCAAGCAGGAGCAGCTTCGGATCCCGTTCGAGGCGTCCACAAACCTGATGCAGTTCGTCGATCATTTCCGCGTTGATCGCGTTGCGTTGCGCGGGCCTGTCGAGGGTGACCACGACGCGATCCTCGCGCTCGTCCACGTGCAGGGTGTTCACATTCGCTCCTTCTCGCTCTCTTACATTAATAACCGAACATTCGGTCGTTTGGCAAGGGTGAAAACGAGGTTGGTGCACAGCTTTGCCCGAACTGAGAAGATGGGGGCATGACTACGGCACGCCCCACTCGACGCACCGGCCTCCCCGGACGTCCCGGCTACGACCTCGATTCGCTCTTAGCCGTGGCTGTAAAGGTGTTCAACGACAAGGGCTACGACGGCGCCAGCATGGAGGTGCTCGCCAAGAAGCTCGGCATCACGAAGTCCTCGATCTACCACCACGTGTCCGGCAAGTCGGAACTTCTCGAACTCGCACTTTCGCGTGCACTCAACGCCCTGTTTGCGGTCACGACCGAAGAAGGCGCCACCACCGGTCCGTACATCGACCGGCTCGAATACCTGGTCCGGCGCAGCGTAGAGGTGCTGGTCGCAGAGCTTCCGTACGTCACCCTGCTCCTGCGCGTCCGCGGCAACACGACGGTCGAGCGGGCCGCGCTCGCCCGTCGACGCGAATTCGACAACTTCGTCGGAGGCCTCGTCTCGTCCGCCGCAGCGGAGGGAGACCTGCGCCCGGACATCGAACCGGCCCTCGCGAGCAAGCTGATGTTCGGCACCGTCAACTCACTGATCGAGTGGTACAAACCCCGAGCGGGCGAGTCCGTCTCCGACATTGCCGACGCGGTCGTCGCCGTCACTTTCGACGGACTTCGCAAGGCCTGATTCCAGGCAGTTCTGCCGAATCCTTGACAACGCGGCGTTACCGGGCGATCGTAATTACCGACCGAACGTACGGTGAGATGGAGTTGTCGTGAGCAGACTGTTGGAAAGCTATGTAGCCGGTCGCTGGTACGCCGCACCGGACGCAGGTACCCCGTTGCCGAGCGCAGTGGACGGATCGGAGGTGGCCCGGATCTCCGCAACCGGCGTCGACCTCGCCGAGATGGTTACGTACGCACGCGAGGTCGGCGGGCCTGCACTGTCTGCGATGACCTTCCATGAACGTGCCGGCGCGCTCAAGGCTCTCGGTCTCACGTTGATGGCAGGAAAAGCCGAGTTCTACGCACTCTCCACTGCCACCGGCGCGACGACGCGAGATTCCGGCGTGGACATCGACGGTGGATTCGGAACCCTGCTGAGCTACGCGAGCAAGGCTCGGCGCGAATTGCCCGACAGCACAGTCTTTCTGGATGGAAACGTCGAAGCTCTGGGCAAGGGCAGAACTTTCCTCGGGCAACACATCTATACGTCACGCCGCGGCGTCGCCGTACAGATCAACGCCTTCAATTTCCCGGTGTGGGGGTTCCTGGAGAAGCTGGCACCGGCATTCATCGCGGGTGTGCCGTCCATCGTCAAACCTGCCAGTTCCACGGCATATCTCACCGAACTCGTCTTCCGGCGCATCATCGAATCAGGCTTGCTCCCGGAGGGTTCCGTCCAACTGCTCTCCGGTAGTGCACGGGGCCTCCTCGATCACCTCGGCGGGCAGGACTCAGTGGCATTCACCGGATCCGCCGACACCGCCGCAACGCTGCGTGCTCACCCGAACGTCGTCGGCAAGGGCGTCCATTTCAATGCCGAGGCCGATTCACTCAACGCGTCGATCCTTGGCGAGGACGCCGTACCAGGAACGCCCGAATTCGATTTGTACGTCAAACAACTCGTCACCGAAATGACAGTCAAGGCGGGTCAGAAGTGCACGGCGATCCGGCGCGCCCTGGTGCCGGTCTCGCTGGTCGACGCCGTTGTCGACGCCGCATCCGAGCGACTGAACAAAGTGGTCGTGGGACACCCCGATGCCGACGGCGTCACGATGGGTGCGCTCGCCAGCATCGAGCAGCGCGATGAAGTCTTGAAATCCATTCGCGGTCTGACGAAGTCGGCAACTATCGTATTCGGAGACCCGGACAACGTCGACGTGATCGGTGCCGACGGCCAGTCAGGGGCCTTCCTTTCCCCTGTCCTTCTCCGGGCGGAAGAGAATGCGCACGAGGTACACGAGCTGGAGGCCTTCGGACCCGTCAGCACCGTCATCGGATACGACGGCATCGATCATGCGATCGAACTCGCGGCCCGTGGCGAGGGAAGCCTCGTCGCCTCGGTGGTCACTGCCGACACCGACATCGCACGTCGACTGGTGCTGGGCCTCGCAGCTTTTCACGGCAGAGTGCTCGTCCTGAACCGCGACGACGCCAAGGAATCCACCGGCCACGGCTCTCCCCTTCCAGTCCTCGTACACGGCGGTCCGGGCCGTGCCGGCGGCGGTGAGGAGCTGGGTGGCATCCGCGGAGTTCTACACCACATGCAGCGGACGGCCGTGCAGGGCACACCCGACGTGCTCACCGCGGTCGGCGAGCGCTGGTTCACCGGGTCAGCGCGCACGACCGGATCCGAACATCCATTCCGAAAGAGTCTCGCCGAGTTGAAGATCGGCGACACCGTTGTCGGCGGTCCGCGCCAGGTCACACTCGCAGACATCGATCATTTTGCAGAGTTCACCGGTGACACCTTCTACGCACACACCGATCCGGTGGCCGCAGCGGCGAACCCGCTGTTCGGCGGCATCGTCGCACACGGCTATCTGGTTGTCTCACTCGCTGCCGGTCTGTTCGTCGACCCGGCTCCCGGCCCGGTTCTCGCGAACTTCGGCGTGGACAGCCTCAGGTTCCTGACCCCGGTGAAAGCCGAAGACAGCCTGACGGTCACCCTCACAGCCAAGACCATCACACCTCGCAGCAGCGCCGACTACGGTGAGGTTCGTTGGGATGCCGTGGTGACGAACCAGGACAACGATCCGGTCGCGACATACGACGTCCTGACTCTGGTAGCCAAGACTCGCCCCGAAGGGAATTGAAAGCACATGACCTATCGAGTAGCAGTATGTTACGGACGCCCCACCGATCCGGAGGCTTTCGACAAGTACTACAACGAGATCCACGTCCCGCTCGCCAGCGCAGTGCCAGGACTCTCGGACTTCACGTTCAGCAAGTGCTCGACGCTTGACGGCTCCGATCCAGTCTTCTACGCCGTCGCCAACCTGGTGTTTCCCGATCTCGAGACGATGCAGAGCGGCCTGAAGTCCCCGGAGATGGGCGCCGCTGGAAAAGATGTCGCAAACTTTGCCACCGGCACAGTCGACATGTACGTCCAGGAAGTTGTCTCGGTCCTCTAGACCCCTGCAATTCTCCGATCCCACAGGAGTTGTCTCGTGAGTACAGGAAGCATCACCGCCAGAGAGATGTTCGACGCGGACCAGGCGTCGCAGGCACTCGGTATCGAGATTTCCGAGCTGGCGCCCGGTAGCGCAACCGTGACCGTCACCGTGGGCGAAACCATGGTGAACGGTCACGGAATCACACACGGTGGTTATGTTTTCCTGCTCGCGGACACCGCGTTTGCGCTCGCCTGCAACGGCTACGAGGATTCAGCCGTTGCAGCGCGCGCGGACATCCGATTTCTACGTCCGACCCGTCTGGGCGACACCTTGACCGCGATCGCCACCGAGAAGGCACGAGGCGGTCGAAGTGGGATCTACGACGTGACCGTTCGCAACGGCAACACCGTCGTGGCCGAGTTCCGCGGCGACAGTCGAACCATTTCTCGCTGAAATTCAGCCCACGGTGTTTCAGCTCACGACGGGAAGTTCGAGGGGGCCGGAACCGTCGGCAAAGATCGTCACCGGCATACCTTGCAGTCCCCCACGGAAACTGATGTCGCCACCGGTGATCGCGAGACGCACGGAATGCCCTGGCTCGAATCGATGCACTATCGCCGGCATCGTCACCGGGACCGGCTGGGACGGATCACTGATGCGTATGGGCGCAATCAGTCCGTTGATCAGCGAGGAAGTTCCGTCCGGGGCCACGTCGTAGAGTTTCGCGAACACCACCGGCTGTCCGGGCGCCGCAACACGCAGCGTCACAGTGGGGGCTCCCACCACGTCCATCGCCTCGGTCATCGGCGCAGTGGTCCAGAGCGCCTCGGTTCCCGGAATCTGTGCATTCGGAATGTTTCCGGCCGGATTGATATTGAGTGGCTCGACGCCTGTCGGCAGCCCACCCGGTGCCGTGACGATCGTCTTCGGACCAGGTATCACCGGCGTGCCGTCCGGCAGCAGTCCCCCGTCAGCGGACAGATGGAAGGCGCGGGCGGTCCCGACATCGACGGTGTCGGACGTCGCGTATGCCGGCGCCGCGTTTCCCTCGTAGTCGATCCAGTTACGGAAATACGCGAATTCCGGTCCTGTCTCCGTGTTCTCGTCCTTGAGGTAGTGATCGAACCAGTCCATGAAGCGACCGGTTTCGTATTGCGCGTCTTCGTCAGGAGCGGAGAAGCTGAATTCGCCGGGCGCAGCGGCCAAATGGCTGTGCCCCCACGAATGCCAGATCATCTTGGCATCGACGCCACGATCCTTCAGCGCGTCGTAAGTCGCGGTTGCCTCGTTCAGATCGAACAGGGTGTCCTGTTGTCCCTGAGCAAGCAGTACCGGAATGTTGATCCGGTCGACGAACGACGAGACCGACGACGCTCGGAGCTCACTCACTACCTGCGGTCCGATGTCGCCGGTCACCACCGCCTCGGCGATCGCGTTGCACATGTAAGGGACGTAGTTCGGGCAGCCGGGTAGCCGTGCGGGATCCGCGATGTAGCCGTCCACACCGGGATTCGCGATGCCCGCGCCGAAGAGCAGCGATGCAAAGAGCACCTTCGCAGCTCCCGGCTCCGCTGTCGACACACCGGAGATGATTCCCGTGCTGTTGGGCGCCAGAGAATACGAGAGATCGTTCCAGGTGATCATGGGGATGATCGTGTCGATACGGGGATCGACACTCGCGGCGGCGAATTGAATCCCGCCGCCGTAGGAGCCACCCGTCATTCCGACCCGCGGGTCGTTCGTCGACGGTGCACCGGTGTGATCGACGGAGTCCTGAACCACCGCGGTGAGCGCCGGATAGGGCTGCGTCAGAGCCTGATCCGTGAAGGCAATCCCTTCTTGGCCGCCGAGGAAGCTGACCAACTGGGAGGCAGCGACGCCGTCGTACGCGGGAGAATCGAGTGTGATCTTGCAACTCGAGCCGCCGAAACCCAATCCCGAATACGTCAGTCCGACATACCCGTTCTCGGCGAAGTTCTGCAGCGCGGGAATCTGGTCCTTGTACGAACCACCGAACCCGTTGGTGGTCAGGATCGCGGGCGCTGGGTTGTCCGCATCGACGCCGTCGGGAACGAAAAGTTCACCGACGACGGTGCACGGCGTCGAGAGTTCAGGCCCGACATCGACCGAGAAGTACAGCAGCTGTGACGAATACGAGCCGTTCGGTGAATCCGCGAGCGCCGGCGGCGAAAAGCCGAGGGCACAAACCACGAGCGTGACGACACTGATCGCTATTCTCCGGCGCACCTGAAAACCGTACACCCGGATCTGTTCTCCACCAGCCTGATCGGGTGCGCGCCGCCGAAGTTTCCGCAGCAAAAGCTACGCCGGACGGGGACGACCTCTACTTGACCGTCAAGGTGCCGCGCATACTCGGGTGGTAGGTGCAGTGGAACGTGTACGTTCCAGGCTCGTTCGGCACCGTGATGGTTTCCGTCTCACCCGCTTCGATGTCCTCGTTGAACAACCCTGCGGTATCGGACGTGACCGAGTGCTCGACGGTGTCGTTGTTCTGAATGGTCAGTACCTGTCCGGGCATCACCGACTCCGGCGTCGAATATTCGAAACCGCTGATCACGATTCCCATCGACGACGCTCCCGGCGTCGACATACCCAGAGGCATGCTCGGCATCGACATACTGGTCGGCATGCTGGTCATCGGCATACTGGTCATCGCCATGCCGTCGTGATCGGCCGAATCGTTGTCCGACGAATCGTTGTTGTCACTGCACGCGGTCAGTGCGAACACCGCCAGGATCAGCGCTGCGAGCACTGCGAGAATCCGCTTCATTGCTTCGCCTCCTGCTCGTTCCCCCGCAGTCTGCTGATTACCCGCCGCCTAGGGGGCCAAACAGCTCCGATGTGGTGCCTGCGGCGCTGATAGTGCACGATTTCTGCACCAGCTCCACTCGCGGACCGACACTGAAGGAAACAGCACAGATGGCCAAGAGCAAAACGTCGAAGGCAGCCCAGCCGAAGGCGCCGAAGCCAGCCCAGCCGAAGGCTCCCAAGACAGCCCAGCCGAAGGTAGCCGAGAAGGCTCCTGCCGTTCTCTGGAAGGACCTGCCGGACGAGCACGACTACCCGGCGGCCCGCGATTACCTCCAGTTGGGCGCGACACCGGTTCAGGTCCAAGCTCTCGTGTACGCCCTCAAGACGGCGACGCTGGTCTCGAAGAAGGCCAAGGACATCCTGCGGGCCGCCGGGCTACCCCTGCTCCCGGTCGACAACCCGCACGTTGCTGCCGACCTGTTGAAGATCCGCAAGGGGATCGCGCTGTCTCCGATCCTGCTGGTGCAGGGAGACTTCCGCGCCGGAGTACCGGCGCAGATCGCCGACGGCTACCACCGTGTCTGTGCGAGCTACCACGTGGACGAGAACACCGGCATCCCTGCAAAGATCGCTCCCTCGACAGTGACGCCGTAGGTCGTCGATGACCTTCGGCATCCTTGCCCTCGTCGCGCTGGCCGGCATCCTCGGCCCGCTGCTCAGCGCTCGCGTCAGTTGGCATGTCCCCGTGGTGGTCGGCGAACTTGCCGCGGGCGTCGTCTTCGGTGTCACCGGTTTCGGGCTGCTCGACTCTTCGGACCAGACTTTCACGTTCCTGGCCGATATCGGGTTCGCGCTCACGATGATGGTGGCCGGCTCGCACGTCCCGGTCCGCGATCCGGCAGTTCGTGCGGCAATCGGCAAGGGTGCCGTTCGTTCGGTTGTCGTCGGACTCCTGTCGGTTGTTGCCGGCTACGGTGCGGCGACGGCATTCGGCACCGGTCACGCCGCGCTGTACGCGGTCCTGATCGCGTCGTCGTCCGCGGCGTTGATTCTCCCCATCGTCGATTCGCTGGGGCTCGGTGGAACCTCGGTTCTGCAGATGACTGCCCAGGTCGCGATCGCGGACACCGTCTGCATTGTCGCGCTGCCTCTGGTGATCGATCCGGACAATGCCCCTCGTGCCGGTGTCGGCGCATTGGCGGTGGCGGCGTGTGCGGTTGCCTTGTTCTTCGTACTGCGAGCCTTCCACCGGTCCGGCCATTGGCGAAAGCTCCACAAATTCTCGGAGAAACGAAAGTTTGCACTCGAACTCCGGATCAATTTGGTGATCCTCTTTTCTCTGGCAGCGCTGGCCTCCAGCACTCACGTGTCGATCATGCTCGCGGGCTTCGCCTTCGGACTGGTCCTGGCCGCAATCGGTGAACCCCGCCGCCTCGCCAAACAACTCTTCGCGATCACCGACGGCTTCTTCGCGCCCCTCTTCTTCGTCTGGTTGGGAGCGGCGATCAATCTGCGCGACCTCGTCACTCATCCGTCCGCCATCTGGCTCGGATTGGTCTTGGGCGGAGCAACTCTCGTGGTTCACGCCGCGATACGCGTCCTCGGTCTTCCGCTCCCTCTCGGCGTGCTGTCCGCCGCACAACTGGGAGTACCGGTTGCCGCAGTGACGGTGGGCACTCAATTGGGGGTGATGGGCGACGGTGAACCCGCAGCCATCCTCCTCGCCGCCATGATCACGATCGGGGCAGCAACACTGGCTGGTGCTGCCGCGTCGAAAGCCGGTCTCACGAAGCCTGTTTGACCGCGGCCCGCTCCACCGTCAGCAGGCTCTCCTCCGAATGTTCGGCGTGATACGCCGCGCCGCCGCCGCGGACACCGAATAGCCGCTTGCTCCAGATCAGCCACACGACGGCGGCGACGTTCACCAGCAGCAGCCCGGCCCTCAACCACGTGATCTTCTCGGTCAATTCGTAGATTTCGAGGGGCAGGAACAAGCTGGTCGCCACCACTGCGAAGTACTCGCCCCAGCGTTTGACCATCCACAGCCCGACGGCCTCGATCACTTGCAGGCCGGCGTAGACCAACAGACCGACCGCGATCCAGGTGAGCGTCGTCGCCGACAACGAAAACGCCTGCTCGATGTGATGGACCAGTTTGGAATCGTCGATGTTCCAACCCAGCTGGCGGGCCAATGGTCTGATCAACGGCAATTCGTTCTCGAAGGCGTCCTCGACGCGCCCCTTCGACGATCTGAGTTTGAACACCCCGATCGCCAGAAGAACCAACCCCAGAGCGCGGAACATTCTCTCGGTGGCAAGAAGTCGCATGATCAACCGGTCGCGAAGCAGCCGTCCCCGCGGAACCTCGGGAGCGGCGTCCGCCGGCCCGGACGCTCGCGGTGCTCCCGGGACGAAGTTGCCGCAACGTAGACACCGCCAAGCCTGTCCTACCGCTGTCTCCACATGAAGTCGATCCCGCAGCTCAGGTTCGTCCGGAGCGTAGGTCTCGTGACCGTGCCAACTGCACGAGCGCAATGCGAAGTCCACGGGTGAACTCTATGCCGCATATGCCCGGTAGCGTGGATACCCGCTGACCGTGCACTTCGAACGATGAGGATTCCGATGACAACCACCAAGATCGAAACCCGGCATGGCGTCATGGCAGTCGACGACAGTGCCACCGAAGGTTTCCCGGTTGTCTTCATCCACGGAAACTCGGCCAGCCGCTCCATCTTCCGTCATCAGGTCGACGCCGGATGGGCGGGCGACTACCGCATGATCACTCTGGATCTGCTCGGCCACGGCGACTCCGAGGACGCGGGCGAACCCGAAGCCGCGTACACACAGAACGGTTACGCCGACGCCATCGTCGATGTTCTGACCGAACTCGGCGTCGAACGAGCGGTTGTCGTCGGGTGGTCGCTCGGCGGACACATCGCCCTCGAGTTGATCGCGAAATTCCCCGGGCTCACCGGAATCGTCATCACCGGTACGCCACCGGCAAATCCCGAGACGCTCGGCGACGCATTCAATGCCGGCGACGGATTGTCCATCGGCGGCACCGAGGTCATCACCGCGCAGGAAGCCGAACTCTACGCACGGATGACCGCCGTTCCCTTCGAGCAGTCAGCCCTCGACGCCGCGATACGCACGGACGGGCGAGCTCGCAAGATCATGTTCGACGCATTCGGCGCCGGCCGCGAATCGGATCAGAAGGCACTGGTTGCAACGGCGTCTGTGCCTCTCGCGGTGATCGACGGCGCCGAGGACCCGTTCGTCAACACGTCCTATGTCGCGTCGTTGACCTTCACGAATCTCTGGGAGGGCACGTATCACGTGATCCCGGGAGTCGGGCATGCAGCGTTCTGGGAAGCACCCGAGATCTACAACCCTCTGTTGCAGCGGTTCCTCGCCAGTTTCGCGAAGTAACTAGCTGGACGCGGCGTCCTATGAGATAGAAGCCACTCGACAATCCGGCCATGTCCGGTCTGTTAATCGCCGTCCTACAGTTCGGAAAACAACTGGAGGCACTGCGATGACCATTCTCGAGCACGGCACGGAAACGTGCACCGGTGGACCGACCCTTCCCCAGGTACGACGCCTCGTCACCGAAGTGCCTGGCCCCAACTCGCGCACTTTGGCGAAGCGCCGGAGCGCCGCACTGCCGGCCGGACTGACCAGCGGATCCAGCATTTACGTAGCTGCAGCGGGCGGAGGAGTTGTCGTCGACGTCGACGGCAACTCGTTCATCGACTTCGGCAGCGGCATCGCCGTGACCACCGTCGGAAACAGTGCGCCGCGCGTGGTCGAACGCACCACACGCCAGCTCGGTCAGTTCACCCATACGTGTTTCCTCGCAAACCCCTACGAGGGGTACGTCGAGGTCTGCGAAGCGCTCAACCGCCTGACCCCGGGAGATCACGAGAAGCGAACAGCGCTGTTCAACACCGGCAGCGAGGCGCTCGAGAACGCCGTGAAATACGCACGTGCCGCCACCGGTCGCCCGGCAGTTGTCGTCTTCGACCACGCATTCCACGGTCGCACGCTGATGACCATGACGATGACGGCCAAGAACCAGCCGTACAAGGCCACATTCGGCCCGTTCGCACCAGAGGTCTACCGGGTTCCGATGGCCTACCCCTACCGTTGGCCGAGCGGCCCCGAAAACGCTGCCGACGAAGCATTCGCCCAATTCCGTCTTGCGATCGACACTCAGATCGGTGCCGCATCGGTAGCCGCTGTGGTCGTGGAACCGATTCAGGGTGAGGGAGGTTTCATCGTTCCCGCTCCGGGATTCCTGAAGCGCATCGCCGAATTCTGCCGTGAGCGCGGCATTCTCGTCGTCGCGGACGAGGTCCAGACCGGTATCGCACGAACTGGAGCCTGGTTCGCCAGCGAGAGTGAGGACTTCGTCCCCGACATCATCACAACTGCAAAAGGTCTAGCCGGCGGAATGCCACTCGCCGCCGTGACCGGCCGTGCCGACGTCATGGACGCCGCGCATCCCGGTGGTATCGGCGGTACGTACAGCGGCAATCCCGTGGCCTGCGAGGCCGCCCTGGCAGTTTTCGAGACGATCGAGGTGGAAGGCCTCCTCGACCGCGCAAAGGACATCGGCGAAATCCTGACCACAGGGCTGTCCGAAATCGCTTCGGACACAAATATAATCGGCGACATTCGTGGACGCGGCGCCATGATTGCAATCGAGCTGATCCACGACGAAGACAAGGCTCCCAATCGCGAGGCCGTCGCCCAGATCGTCAGCTACGCCCACGCGCACGGCCTACTTCTCCTCGCTGCCGGCACCTACGGAAACGTCGTTCGATTCCTCCCGCCGCTGAGCATCTCCGACGAATTGCTGGCCGAAGGACTCGGCATCCTTCGCGACGCTGTGACAGCAGTCCGATGAGCGTCGTTGTTCACAGCTTGATCGGCGGAGCTTGGGTCACGGGTAGCGAAGGCACACTGACGGACACCAACCCGGCTCGCCCCGACGAAGTTGTCGCCACCGGAGGCCGCGCCGGCGCATCTGAAATGGCGACCGGTGTTCGCGTCGCCCGCATCGCCGCGAACGACTGGGCGCGCCTACCGATGTCCGCACGCGGCGCATACCTCACTCGCGCAGCGGAAATCATCGAAACCAACGCCGATGCCTGGGGCGAAGAACTCACCCGCGAAGAGGGGAAAACGCTGGCCGAGGGTATCGGAGAAGTGCGCCGGGCTGCGCAGATTCTGCGTTACTACGGCAACGCCGCAGACCGCGAGTCCGGGACGGTGTATTCCTCCCCACGTAGCGGCGAGCAAATTCTTGTCACTCGCAAACCTCTCGGCGTGGTAGGCGTCGTCACGCCGTTCAACTTCCCGATCGCGATCCCGGCGTGGAAGATTGCGCCCGCCTTGGTATACGGAAACACTGTTGTCTGGAAACCGGCTGCCGCGGTGCCCCTTCTGGCCTTCCGTCTCGCGCAGGCATTGACCGAAGCGGGCCTACCCGATGGCGTCCTGAACATGATCCTTGCCGACAGCGCGGCAGGTGAAGCGCTGGTCGACCACCCGGACCTCGACGCCGTCACCTTTACCGGTTCCACCGGCGTCGGCCGAAGAATCGCGGGATCTGCTGCAGCGCGCGGAGTTCCGGCCCAGGCGGAAATGGGTGGAAAGAACGCAGCCATCGTACTTGCCGACGCAGATCTCGGGCTTGCAGTCGAGCAGGTCATGTTGGGAGCATTCCGGTCAACCGGCCAGAAATGCACGGCCACTTCGCGTCTGGTGCTCCACGAATCCATCGCCGAGGAATTCTTGGCGAGGCTGACCGTCGAGGTCGAAGAATTGAGAGTCGGAGATCCACTCGATCCCGACGTCACTACAGGTCCCGTGGTCAGCGCATACGCACAGCAAACGATCATCGAGGGAATCGATCGAGCCGTCGGCGGCGGCGGCGCCAGAGTTGTGGCCAGCGCCGAAGCGCCGGAATCGGGCCACTACGTCCGGCCGACGGTGCTGGAACTGTCGGCGAGCACCGAACTATGGTTCGAGGAACTTTTCGGCCCGGTGCTTGCGGTGCAGCGGGCAGCAACAACTGCAGACGCATTCCGCTTGGCGAACGAGGGCGAATTCGGTTTGTCCGCAGCGCTGTTCACTCAGGACCTGACCAGCGCACTTGCCGGTATCGATGACCTGGACGTGGGGATCCTGCACGTCAACTCGGAATCGGCAGGCGCTGATCCTCACGTACCTTTCGGCGGTGCGAAGAAGAGTGGATACGGGCCCAAGGAACAAGGCGACGCGGCGCGGGAGTTCTTCACTCACACCACCACCGTCTATCTCAGGGGCGGCCGAGCGTGATCTGAATTCGATTCCGCCTGCAGCAGTTCACGAGCTTTGAGTGCGATCCACAACTCGGACCGTGTGTGGGCGGAATCGAGATCTCGGCCGATCAACTCGGCGGCCTTGTCCATGCGGTTACGCAGCGTGTGCCGGTGAACACCCAACTGCGTTGCAGCGGACTCCCATTGTCCATTGTGGTGCAGGAACGCTTCGATCGAGTCCACCAGACGGGAACCGTTCTCGGCATCGTAGCCTTCCAGCACACCGAGGCCGCCGGCCGCGATCGACTGCAGAACATCGTTCGACTGCACACTCAACAAGAGACTGAAAGTCCCGAGTTCCGAGAACGGAACGAGCGTGTGTCCATCGACCTGCCCCACTTTGGCAGCAGAGACGGCCTCGCGCAGACTCGCTGCTACACCGCTCATCGGCCGGACGCTACCGATTCCGCCGTTGATACTCCGGCGTGAATTCTCCCGCACTCTCGCATACACACTGCGCGCGACCTTCTCCGCAACTTCACTTTTCACGACGAACCACACGCCGGTGCCGTCATTCAGTGGAGCCAACAGGTACGGCACCGCCACTTCTTCGAGGGCCGCTGAGGTGATATCGGTTGCCGCCAGCAAAGGCCCGACATCGGTCAAGGCAGTTGCAACCACCGGGGATCCGGATTCGAATCCGAAGTACCGCAACAGACTTTCGTCTACTTCGCCGCCAGCCTGGCGCACCATCGTCGCGACCGCCAACCTCAGCCGTTGTTCGGCATCGACAACCCGCAACGGCTTGGCGAGCTCGATGGTCAACAGCGACACCGCGTGGCCGACCAGCAGTCGTTCGGACTGATCCAAGGCAGCATCGGACGCCACCGCCAGCGTGCCGCTCACGGCAAGCTTGTGAATGGCCAGATGGCCGTCGTCGTCCACCACGACCCGGCTGCGCTCCTTGCCTGATCGCTCCCTGATGCGTTCGGGCAGAGACGAACTCGCACCTTCCGTCAGAGCCAGCACCGCTCCGTCCCGATCGAGAACGCACACTGCTGCGTGAACCGCTCGACCCAGTGCAGCGATCAGGGCCGGCACTCCGTCGAGCAGGGCACGCGCCAACTTCTCCTGGGCATCGACCACCGCCTGCACCGTTCGTATCTGGTCGGCGGTCAGCTCGTCGATCACGGCCCGCGAGATGGCGATGAACGGCGTCTCCTTGGCGACGGAAAGCACGGCAAAACCCAGTTCGTCGCCGGCCCTGATGATCGCGTTCGGCACCTTCTCGTGCACGGTGCCGGTGTCGAATGCCAGTGCCACGGCGCCGGTCCGCGCAATGCGCTCGACGTACTCGTACTGCTTTGTCGCCGATCGCGAAAGGTGCAGCCCCGTCGTCATGACAAGCTCTCCACCGGCGAGCCATCGACTCGGATCCTGCAACTCGATTGCGTGCGCCCAACTGATCGGCAGATCGACGTGGCCATGACCTGCAACAACCGAGAGACCGAGAGAGCTGGTAGCCGCCAAGCGCCGGACAGTCATCGGCATTACCGGAACCTCCGAAGGCAGTGGACAGAACTGACAGTCTTCAGTTCCAATTTGTACATCAGGTCCATGTTCTGGATCACACGACGAGCTTAGCGTCTCTCCGAAAGAACTGATCGCGTCATGCAATAGGAGCTGAGCCCAGATGCCCGACAGCAGCACCGAAACAGCCGAAGCCGCCAGCGTTCATTCGACGCTCAAGACAGGCTTGAAGAAGCGCCACCTGACCATGCTTTCCATGGGTGGTGTCATCGGCGCCGGTTTCTTCGTCGGGCTGAGCGGAATCATCAACCAGGCCGGCCCCGGCGCAGTCATCACTTGCGCGATCTGCGGCATCATCGTGTTCCTGGTGATGCGCATGCTCGGTGAAATGGCCGTCGCCAAGCCGTGTACGGGATCATTCACCGAGTACGCGCGAATGGCGTTGGGCGACTGGGCGGGTTTCACCACGGGCTGGCTCTACTGGTATTTCTGGGTGATCGTCGTCGGCATCGAATCCGTCGTCGGAGCTACCCTGCTCTCCCGGTGGATCCATGGTGTACCGCTCTGGCTCATGTCAGCAGCACTCCTGTTGGTGATGACCGGGGTCAACCTTCTCTCCGTCAGCAACTTCGGTGAGGCCGAATACTGGTTTGCAGGTATCAAGGTCGCCGTCATCATCGGCTTCATCGTGCTCGGCAGTCTGTTCGTCTTCGGCATCTGGCCCGGCAGTGAAGTCGATTTCAGTAATCTGACCGGCCACGGAGGATTTCTGCCGAATGGCTTCACCCCCGTGCTGGTGGGCGTTGTCGCCGTGATCTTCTCCATGACCGGAGCCGAGCTGGTCACAATCGCCGCAGCGGAATCCGCCGAACCGGCCGGAGCGATCAGACGAGCCACGAACACCGTCGTCTTCCGCATTCTCGCGTTCTTCGTTGTCGCCACCTTCCTCCTCGTGACGATGCTGCCGTGGGATTCGTTCGTCGTCGGCGATTCTCCGTTCATCTCCGCACTCGACCTGCTCGGCATTCCCGGCGCCGCCGACATTCTCAATCTCGTGGTTCTGGTCGCTGTGCTGTCCTGCCTCAACTCCGGTCTGTACACGGCGTCACGGATGCTCTTCGCACTCTCCGTCTACAACGACGCGCCGGCATGGATGACACGGACCAACAGTCGCGGCGTGCCCGTGAAGGGCGTACTCGCCTGCACCGTGGCCGGGTATTTCTGTATCGCGGCCGGTTACATCTGGCCAGACACGATCTTCCTGTTCCTCGTGAATTCGTCCGGCGCAATCTGTTTGTTCGTTTACATCCTGATCTGTGTATCCGAACTACGCCTCCGACGCCGATGGGAACGCGAAAGTCCCGAGATTCTGAAATTCCGTGTCTGGTTGTATCCCGGCCTACCGATAGTGGTCACCGGCCTGATTCTCGTGATCCTGGTGGGAATGGGTCTCAACGAACCGACGCGCGCGGAGTTCGTCCAAAGCCTGGTCGCGCTGGGAGTCATCCTCGTCGCTTACAGCGTGAGAAGGTCTCGTACGCGAAAAGTCGTATCGTTCGCGACCGCCTCGAACAACGCACACAGCAGTTCGAAGAAGGCTTGAAACAAGCATCGAGTAAGCGCTCGACTCGATAAGAGAACCTCTTCCCCGAAAAAAATCGAACCGGTGGAACCGGTCGAACACAGATTTTCTCTTTACCTAAATTCAAGGCAAAATAGACAGCATGCCGAGCCCTGTCATCGCCCCCGAAGGGCACAGTTCTTGGCAAACACTTCACGAATGGTTCAACGAACCACACGACTACGAGTGGATAAAGCACCAGAGATCCGGCCGAGCAATCATTCCGATCTTCCGAACCTTGCTCGGAATGATGACGATCATCTTCGGACTCTCCGCGTTCTACAAATTGATCGGCCCGGATACGCCGCCGACCACTCCCGGCAAAGCACTTTCGATTTTCATGATCTGCACGTGTGTGGGAATCGCCGCGTGCTGGTTCACACAACCATTTCCCGGACGCCGGGGGTTGCTTGCATTCGGGATATTCGCAGATCTCGGGATCGCGGCCGCAGTCCTTCTGGTGCCGGATCGCTCGTCCGCGACGTTCGGTTGCACCGTCTTCGCAGTCACCGGAACCTTTGCGACTCTTTTTGTCAGCGCAAGGTGGCTTGTCGCTCATGTCGTTTGGTCGACGACCATCACGACTACCGTTTTTGTTCTTGCCTATCTAGAAGGCGACGTCGATATCACGACGCTTCTGGCCCGTGGCACCGTTCTTTTCGGAGCTGTCACACTCGTTCCCATTTTTGCGCACCTGACCTGGCGCACTCTCTACCGCGATGCCCAGTATTCGGACCGCGATCCCCTCACTGGCCTGTTCAACCGTCGGGGACTGGAAGGGGCAGTCGGCGATCTCTTCGAGAGCACCCGAGACGATTCTTCGTCTCTCGCTTTCGTCGTCGTCGATATCGACAAATTCAAGACGGTGAATGATCTTCACGGTCATGCCGAAGGCGATCATGTCATCAGAAGAACCGCGAACCGATTGAGCACACATCTCGGCGAACACGGAATCATCGCTCGTACGGGCGGAGAAGAATATCTGGCTGTCATTGCCGGTGATCCCGAATCGACAACCCTGTTGATCGAAGGGATAAACGCGGCGCTGTCGGATTGTTCCGACGCGATCCCCACAACGGTGAGCGTCGGAGCTGTGATGACGACCGCCGAATCGAAGGCGTGGAGCGGCGGTGCTTCCGCAATCCTGGCGGCGACAAACGTCGCGGATTCGATGATGTATCAAGCGAAAGCGGCAGGCGGTAATACGATCCGCTCGGCTCAGATCTGATTCACAGCCACGTAAGTGGGTGGACGCTGCGCCCGGTTTCCGTGTCCGTGGCGGCAAGATACACATCGACGCGCTCAGCGGTCAGAGCCTTGCTGATGTGATAGCCCTGGACCAGGTCACACCCGACCCACTGAACGCGGCGGAACTGCTCGATGGTCTCGACGCCCTCGGCCAACGATTTCATACCGAGGGCCGCGGCCAATTCGACAATGGACTTCACCACGGACATCTTCGGATCGTCCGAGTCGGTGACCAGCATGCGATCGATCTTGAGAACGTCGATTGGAAGTCTCTGGAGCGTGGCGAAGGAAGAATAGCCGGTGCCGAAATCGTCGAGCGCGACGGTAACCCCGAGCTCACGCAGCTTGTAGAGATCCCGGATCGCGCGATCGTCCACAACACCTGTCTCGGTGATTTCGAGCTGCAGCAGATGCGGAGCCAAGCCCGAATCCGTCAGAGCTTTCTTCACCATCGCACCGAACTCTCGCGACACCAACTGCACTGGCGAAACGTTGACCGAGACACCGATTCCGGTCGGCCACCCCGCAGCAGCCGCGGTCGCCATCGCCATCGCCTGCGCGCCGAGGGGAATGATCATTCCGGTTTCCTCCGCCACCGAGATGAACTGGCTGGGCCCGATGAGGCCGCGACTGGGATGGTTCCACCGTAGAAGAGCCTCGAAGGCCACCACTTCACCGGTCTGAGTGTCGACCTGAGGCTGATAGTGGAGATCGAACTGCCCTTCCTCGATCCCTCTGTCCAGCTCGTGGAGCGCAGTCGCCCGCGCCGATGCCCTCGCCCGCAGCAGCGGTGAGAACTTGCCTACTCGATTGCGCCCCGTCGACTTCGCTTCGTACAGAGCCAGATCCGCCAGCATCACCAATCCGTCTGCGTCTGTTGAATCCTCGGGCGCGCTGGAGTAACCGATCGTGGCCCGCACTTCTATTCGATTGCCTTCGACGAAGAATGGTTCGTGCAGCACTTCCAGGTACCGATCGAAGATCACTCCGGGATCGTCGCGCGACGACGTGCAGACGATCAGCCCGAATTCGTCGCCGCCCATCCGCGAGCACATGTCCGAACCTACGACCTTGCGCAGGCGTGTCGTGACTTCGAGAAGTAATTGGTCCCCGATCGGATGTCCAAGGGTGTCGTTGACCGATTTGAAATTGTCGAGGTCGAGAATCCCGACGAGAACCTGCTTGTCCGGCGCCCGAGAATTGATCGCTTCCTCGAGCGCCACACCGAACGCACGACGGTTCGGCAACCCGGTCAACGAGTCGGTGGCCGCAAGGCGAAGGATCTCCTGCTCGTGGACATACCTCTCCGTGATGTCGGAACCGACACCGCGCCAACCCAGAATCACGCCGGATTCGAGAACCCGTGGATTACCGGAAAGAGACCACCAGCGCCGCCTACCGTCGACATGCACCGGCACGACGGTGTCCCGGAAGGGGGCACTCGATTCGAGTTTGTCGATCATCTGGGCCGCGGCCGCACGCCCCTCCGGACTCGACGCGATCTGGAGTCTGGTGAGGAGTTGCCCGAAGGTGAGTTGCTGCAACTCGTCCACCGTCATACCTGCGACCTCGGCGAGACGTGCCGAGGTGTGGGAGAACCGGCCGTTGGTGTCGCACTCCCACAGCCAGTCGCGGGAACCGCCTTCGAAACCGTCGAGCAACAACGCCACCGTCTGACGCTCGGATTCCGCCTGAAACTCTGCGAGACAACGTCTCTGGAACGAGGCCGACAGATAGACCGCCCCTACGGTGAGCGCAAACATGTAGATGCACAACTGAATCGCAAGTACGCGAAAGTGGGGTTCGGCGTGGACGATGAGAACAGTGAAGACGCCGAGGCCGTGAATGTAGATCCAGGTCAGGCTCACCGATCTCAGACTGGAGAACGTCACGGTCCCGGCGCCCATGATTCCTGCCATCGTCGCGATCAGAACCAAGTCGCGGAAGACGTCCATGTCGTGAAAGAGCAGGGCAAAAAGTGCGACGTCTAGGGTCGCGACAACGATCACTTCGACGAGCAGACCCACGTAGTCGTAGCGCGGTGTGTGCTTCGACGGTCGCCAGCGAAGCGGTATCCATACTCGAATCGAATTCGCGAGGACAAGAAAGATGAGGGCGCCGCCCAACCACCTGAGCGTCTGACGTCCGGGCGGGACGGTGTAGGTCAGAATCACGACCAAACTCGCCATGTACGCAAGATTGGCGAACGGCGCGACGGCCGCAGCCTCGTCGATCTGACGGCGAAACAGGCTGTTGCAGTCGGTCTCCGAAGCAGGATCTTGCCGACTCAATCGACTCAATCGACTCAGACGGTTCATCAGTGAGGCATCCCGACACTAACGCAGGCGCCATCAGCGGGCGTCGAATCCGCTCGCCTGGCCATCCGAACCTCCCCTGGCTCCCCACCGAACCCTTATCCGGTGAAACGTCAGTGTTTCAGACTCGCTGCTTGTTTCCTTCACAACGGTAGCCATCTGACGAATCGATTGTGCGCAGATCACTATATCCAGAGGTCGTTCCGTCGATCGTCCAGGTCGATCCGCGATTGCTGATTCTTAGCTCGAACCACGTTTGTCGCCGACCGCGACGCGGGGGATTCGAGCGGTCGGGAACAACGCGGCGATTGCGAGCAGCGCTGCCACGGCAAAGGCGACACGCAACGCGTCCAGCCTGGCTTCTTCGTTCACGTCCACGATCGCATCCGCCGTGGACTCGGCGACGCCGGCGTCACTGAGAGCGGATCGGAGTTGCGTCGTCGACAGGAACGGCACCCCCGAGGCCATGTCGGTGCTCGCTTGCTGCTGCACCGATGTCGGAACCGCCGGATTGTCTTCGATTCCGGCGATCGCCGACGTCGTGAGAGTGGCAATGAGAACCGATCCGATCAGGGCAGTTCCCAAGGAAGCGCCGAGGTTGGTGGCGGTGTTCTGCAACCCGCCGACCTCGGTGCTGCGTTCGTCCGGGACCGAGGACACCGTGACGGCTCCGAGCTGCGAAGACAGGCACCCCAAGCCGAAACCCATGAACAGCATGGGAATCATCACGATCGCCGCATTGGCGCCGGGGTCCATGCCTGCCACGAGCATCAGAATGCCGACGACCATGACCAACAATCCGACTCGGACCACGCGTCGCGGGTTCGCGGTAGGCCGTAGCTTCGGAATACCGATCGCCGCCACGACGAGCGCCGCCGACAACGGCAGGATGCGAATTCCGGTCTCGAGAGCGCTGAGCTCCAGAACTACGGACAAGAACAAAGGAACCGCGAAGAACACGCCCGCCTGCACCAGAAACTGCGCGAAGAACATCGACAGCCCGCCACTGAGTTCGCGGTTTCTCAGCATCGCCGGATCGAGCAGAGGCTCCTTCCCCGCAGCGGCCAGGCGCCCCTCCCATCGCAGGAATCCGTAAACGACAAGGAGCCCGACGATCAGCAGCCACACCACCGGAGACAACCCCACCAGCTGCGGCCCGCCAGGTTTGGCCTGCACCCAACCCCACTCGCTCGAACGCAGCACACCGAAGACGATCATTCCCAGTCCCACCACGGACAGGATCGAACCGAAGTAGTCGAGGCGCGACTTCGACGGTGGGACGTCGACCACCTTGCTGAGCACCAGCAAGATCAGGACGACGATCACGACTTCGCCGACGAACACGTAACGCCACGACGCAAATGTCGTCGCCGCGCCGCCGATCAGCGGCCCCACTGCCACGGCTATCGCGCCTGCTGCAGCGACGAGGCCGTAGGCCGCCGGACGCTTCTCCGCCGGGAAGTTGGTGGCGACGAGCGCAACGATCGCGGGCATGATGAGCGCCGCGCCGACGCCTTCGAGGAACGACCAACCGATCAACAGGACCACGAGATTCGGAGCGAGCGCAGTCGTCAGAGAACCAGCGCCGTAGATGACCAAGCCGAGTGCGAAGGCTCGGCGACGGCCCATCATCGAACCGACTTTGCTACCCGTGATCATCAGAGTCGCCATGACCAGGGTGTACAGCGTGATCGCGGTTTGAATGCCGGTGATACTCGTGCCGACGTCCTCGGCGACGGTCGCCATCGAAACATTCATGACCGAGCTGTCCAGGGTCATCAGGAACTGGCTGCTCGCCAACACCGTGAGAACCAGCCCCGAACCCGCCTGCGTAGTCGAACCAGCAACCTGTCCGTCACCCATCGTGCGGGTGTACCCGGTGCTCAGGTCTTCGAAGCAGACCGGTCAGTGCTGTTTGAGGCTGTTCGAGGCTGTTTGAGTCAGTGCCGTTCGAGTCAGCGCTGTTCGAGTGCGAGTTGATCCGCCCAGGCCGACACGTCGCCGCGTTCCAGAGCGACCGCGAGCAGTTCCGGAAACTTGTCCGGCGTGCACGCAAACGCGGGAATCCCGAGGGCACTCAGCGCCGCTGCATTGTCGTGATCGAACGATGGAGCGCCGTCGTCCGAGAGCGCCAGCAGAACCACAACCTGAACGCCGGCATTCTTCATGGCCGCCATGCGCCGCAGCATCTCGTTCCGAATACCGCCCTCGTAGAGGTCCGAGATCAGAACAAGCATCGACTCGGCAGGACGCGAGATCAGCGACTGGCTGTACGCGATTGCGCGGTTGATGTCCGTGCCCCCACCAAGTTGGGTCCCGAACAGGACGTCGACGGGGTCGGACAGTTTGTCCGTCAGATCGACGACGGCGGTGTCGAAAACCACGAGCGAAGTCTTCAGCGCTTGCATCGACGCCAACACCGCGCCGAACACGGACGCGTAGACGACGCTGGACGCCATCGAACCCGATTGGTCGATCGCCAGGACCACGTCGCGCTGCACAGATTTCGACTTGCGGCCGTATCCGACGAGCCGCTCGGGGACGACGGTTCGATACTCCGGCAGGTAGTGCGACAGATTTGCTCGGATGGTTCGGTCCCAGTCGATGTCACGCAACTTCGGATTCGACGTTCTGGCCGAACGATTGAGTGCCCCGGTCACCGCGGCCTTCGTTTTCTGCGCGATTCGCTCTTCGACCTCCCGAACCACCTTCCCGACGACCATTCGAGCAGTGGCCTTGCTGGCCTCCGGCATGACCTGGTTGAGGCTCAGCAGCGTCCCGACCAGATGTACATCGGGCTCGACGGCATCGAGCAGTTCCGGTTCGAGCAGCAACTGCGCCAAACCCAGTCGGTCGATTGCATCCTTCTGCATCACCTGCACCACCGTGCTGGGAAAGTACGTCCGGATATCGCCGAGCCATCTGGCGACGGACGGCGCCGACGCCCCCAATCCGGCTGAGCGGCGGCGCCCCTTGGTCGGGCCGGACGAGTCGTAGAGCGCTGCGAGAGCTGCATCCATTCGACTGTCGCCCGGTTGGCCCAGCCCTCCCGTCGATTCTTCGGCGGATTCCCCGAGCATCAATCTCCAGCGCCGAAGGCGCTGATCGTCGTCGCTCATACGCGCGCTCCCAGTATCTCGGCAACGACCGCCATTGCCGCTCGGCCGCGTCGAGTATCGGTCTCCACTGTCGTCTCGACGCGTCGTCCACCTCTGACCGCCTGACCGATCGCTCGACGCTCCCCTGCCTCGAAGGCTCCGAACGTGCGTCGAAGCAACGGAAGCGTGTCGATGAAGTCCTGCTCACGAAGTTGGCGGACCCACGTGTCGATCAGCGTGAGCAACGCTCGATCGTGAACGAGCACAAGCCCTCCGCCGCCGAGAAACCCGTCGACCCACCCGGCTTTGGCGGTCGGCGCGCTGCCCACGGACAGGGCCCGAGACAAGCGCTGGGCTGCAGCGGTTTCCGTGATCGAACCGCTGTCGCGCAGTAGCCGCACCATCCGTCCGACGAGTAAACCGTTGACGTCGTCACGGTCGATCACGCCGGCCATCGCCTGCAGCCACCGTGCGCTCGCATCGCGATCGTCACGGACCATGACTGCCGAGTGAACCTTGTCGAGGTGATCGCGAAACTCCTCGGCGCTGGGATCGTCCAGTCCTGTGACGGCGACTGCGAGGCCGGTGCAGATCCGGATCAACAAGCTGTCGGCGACGTCGATCAACGCCGTCACATCGGTTCCGCGCACATCGCCGTATCGCAGCGTTCGGGTCAGCGTCGGTAGCGCCGCCATCAGATGTGACACGTCATGGTCTAGTGCCGCAACTGTTTTCACACTCTCCAAAACCGCAGACAAAGCTGCCGGGAGGTTTGCGAGCAGTGAGTTCTCCAGTAGTCCGATCAGTGACGCGAGAGTGATGTCCGGCTCGTTGATCTTCGAGACGACACGTGATGCCGCCGCTGCGGCCACCGTCGTACCCCACAGCGACGCCTCGATCACCGAGACCGAGAATTCGGGCTTCCATTGCAGCGCCCAAGTCTCTCGGAAAGTTCCGGTGGAACGGACCTCACTGTCGGCCGGGGTTCCCCAATCGATCTCGAGGATCCCCAGTCGGTGCAGGAACTGGGAACGCTCGACGTCGATATCGCGTCGCAGGTCCAGATCGAGAGCCTTTGCTCCCGCTTGTTGTTTGAGCCGCAAAGTCTTCGAACGTGCTCGCAGGTCTGCTTCGAGCGGAACCGTCGGAGTTTCTTCGGGCACCGCACCCAGGGCTTCGCCCACAACGAGTCTTCGTGTGATCAGATCCAGAAGAACGTCGTTTCCGTCGCACATCACCGACCTCGTAGCCTCGGTAACTTCCGACAATCCGGCCAGCGGGCGAGAACGCAGTGCAGCCAACGTATCTGCCAATCGGACAGCTTCGATGACGTGAGCACTCGAGATGGGAAGGTCCTCGTCCCTGAGCACCCTCGCAACTTTGGTGAGCCACCGCGTGATCGTCTTGTCGTTCGCGGTGAACAGATGGTGATACCAGCCCGGCGAGGTGATTCCAGCTCCGTAACCCGATGCCGACGCCAGGCGTGAATGTGTCCAGGGAACCCAGGTCAGCGAGGTCTTGACCTTGGACATCCCCTTGAGAATGCGGGCGTCGGGTGCCGCAGGCCCCAAGGCTCCGACCAACGCCGGCGCGTGCCAGGCACCGCAGACGACCGCTACCCGCTCGGCGCCATCCTTCAACGTCTTTCGCAGCACCTGCCGCATATATGCTTCGCGATGCGCTGTCTCCTCGTCGATCGGCACCGTCTCACGCAGCGCCTCCATCGCCTCGGTGATCGCATCGAAAGAATCTGCGCCCGAACTTGATTCGATCACCGAATCCCACCAGCGTTCGGTGTCGTCGAAACCCGCGGCCGCGGCCAGTTCAGACAGAGGATCGCCCTCGCGGACAGTACGAATCCCCTGATCCGCCAACACGTTGAACGCGGGCAGATCGCAGAATCTTGCCTGCACACCGTTCTTCGCAGCCCACTGCAGCGCTTGCCATTCAGGTGAGAACACCGCAAACGGCCAGAAGGCCGCCTTCGACGGTTCGCCAGTGGCGTACGCGAGCAACGCAATCGGCGGTTCCATCGACTCCGATGCCGCCAGCATCACCAACGGGTCTGCATCCGAAGGACCTTCGATCAGGACCACGTCGGGGGAAAACTCGTCCAGGCCCTGCCGAACCGAACGAGCAGATCCCGGGCCGTGGTGACGGATACCGAAGACCCGGACACGCAGGTCCGGAATCACGATGGTCACCCGGTGACCTCGCGGCACGCCCGGTAGAAGTCGGACCACTCGCCGCGTTCACGCACTACTGCCTCGAGGTACTCGTTCCACACAACCTTGTCTGCGACCGGATCCTTGATCACCGAACCCAGGATTCCGGCAGCGACGTCGGATGCCCGCAGTACGCCGTCCCCGAAATGCGCAGACAACGCCAAACCGTTGGTGACCACCGAGATCGCCTCCGCCGTCGACAGAGTTCCGGACGGGGACTTCAACTTGGTGCGGCCGTCGGTGGTCGTGCCTGATCGCAGTTCCCGGAACACGGTGACGACCCGGCGAATTTCCTCGGCTGCTGCGGGGGTTGTCGGCAATTCCAGTGCTGCGCCCAACTGTTCGACTCGGCGTGCCACGATAGCCACCTCGTCCTCCTCGCTGGCCGGCAACGGGAGAACAACTGTGTTGAACCGTCGACGCAGTGCGGACGACAGATCGTTGACACCGCGATCGCGATCGTTGGCGGTAGCGATCAGATTGAAGCCCTTGGCTGCCTGCACCTCGATGCCCAGTTCCGGCACCGGCAACGTCTTCTCGGAGAGAATGGTGATGAGGGCGTCCTGCACGTCGGCCGGAATACGCGTCAGCTCTTCGACGCGGGCGATCTTCCCGGTTTCCATCGCGGTCATCACAGGTGACGGCACCAGCGCACCGGCGGTCGGCCCCTCCGAGAGAAGGCGTGCGTAGTTCCAGCCGTAGCGGATAGCTTCCTCGGGCGTACCCGACGTGCCTTGAACCAGGAGCGTCGACGCACCCGAGATTGCAGCCGAAAGGTGTTCGGAGACCCAGGTCTTGGCTGTACCCGGCACGCCCAACAGCAGTAGCGCCCGGTCGGTGGCAAGAGTTGCGACGGCCACTTCCATCAACCGCCGTGGACCGACGTACTTCGGTGAAATGACCGTTCCTTCGTCGAGAGTGCCACCCAACAGATACGTCACCACGGCCCAGGGCGACAAGTTCCACGACGGTGGACGCGGGCGGGTGTCCTGCGCGGCCAGTGCTTCGAGTTCGAGTGCGTACTCCTGCTCTGCGTGGGGCCGCATCAGCTTTGCCGGTTCTGTGGTGGGCACGGTTGCGCTGTCAGTCATGTGAGCTCCTCGAGCAGGGTCTTGCGGTGGGTGATGGCGCTGGCAGTTCTGGCGAAGGTCTGCCGCCAGTCCGGGTCACGTGCACGTTCCGCAGCCCGATCGAGCAAAGTTACTGCGCTGTAGGGAAATCGACTCTCGGCTAGGCGTAGCGATGCGCTGTATTTGTAGCGCGAGAATTCGCCGGCCTTGGCGCCCCCATCGGCACGTCTGGCCGCAACTCGTTCCCACTGGGCCACGACTGCCCGGGTGATGTCGTCTGGCCATGGACCTCGCAGAGCGTCGTAGATCGCTGCCCTGCCCGGGTGCAGAACATTGGCGTCGCCGTTTCCAGACCTCAACAGGTCAGCCAGCGCCTTGGCCGGCACCAACGGGAGTAGGCGTCGATCGGTGGCCGTGCCGCGCGTGCGAAAGAGTTCCAGCGCCCATTCCGCATTGTTCTGCGCGGCTGCAGCGGTGGACCAAGCGTCGTGAAGGATCGGCTCCCAGCCTTCGTCAACGCTCACCCCCAAGACCTTGCCGGGTTCACCGATCATATTGTTCCACAAAGACAACGGCGCAGAACTGATCGCCTGACGCACGTACTCAGCACGATAGTCGGTGTGTGGATTCGGCCGATCTTCGATGCCGTCTCGCCTCGCCGCCGCATCGACTTCCTCAGGCGGCAAGATGACCAACGTGGATCGAAGCAGTTTCCGCTCCACCCGCGCCCATTTCTGAACCCGCGCGGCCATTCGCTCCCCGAACTCCGATTCGGGAATACGTCCGAGCACCTCCACTGCTGCGCGTCGCACGTCCTTGCGACGGTCGTCGAGGGCTTCCTCCAACAATGGTTGATCGTCGGCGCTCGATCCGATTGCCAGAGTCGAGACAAATGCAGCCTTCTGTTCGCCCCGCTCGGTGCCCCACGATTTTCTGAGTTCGGCCAGTGCCAGCGCGGGATCTGTTCGGCGAGTGTCTATCAGCCACTGCGTGCGCTGGGACGAACTTCCGTGACGCCAGACATCCGGATTTGCATCCCTGGTTCGGACGAGCTTGCTCCACTCGGGGTTTTGCGCGGCTAGCCATCGGCCACGCTCGCCGACGATCTGCAGGATGCTCTCCCGGTGAGCTTCGCTCGCACGTGCAAAGGAAAGCAACTCGGCGACCAGATGATCAGGCGCACGGTAGTTGCGCTCCAACGCGACTGCGAACCACTCGTCGAGCAAGGTCGCCTTGGCCGCGAGCATCGACAGCAGGTGCGCCGATGAGGATTCCGGCAGCGTGAATCGCACATCGTCTGGAGCAGGTGTCGGCACGGCCGCCGTGGTGGAGCCCGCACCGCCACGGCGGTACGCCCTCTCCACCGCTGCTGCTGCCAGAAGCATCTCGGCAGGATCGCCGTCGAGTTCGCGGGCATGGCCTCGCACTTCGGCCGGCAGCTCCTCGAATGTTGTCGAGGTTCTGGCAGTCCCGAGAAGAGCAGCCGAGATCAAAGTGCTCACAGCACGATCACCTGCCCTCCCGTGAAAACCGAGATCGGAGTAAGAGCCAGCGCATTCCACGTTCCGCAGACCGTGACCGGGTAACCGCCGGAAATACCGAGCAACTTCCACAGAAGATCCGAATCACCTTCTGCCCGAAGCGCTGTGCCCGATTCGTCGACGAGAAACCAGGAACCGTCGACGAACGACGGGACCACCGAACTGATCACTGCCGGCCACGAGCGCAACCAGGGATCTGCGGCGAGGGCATCGGTAAACTGCTGCAACGCAGCGTCGATGCTTCCGAACGGCATGGTTGTGAAGGGCTCCGGTTCACCGTGCGTTGCCCCCATCCGCGCCCGCAATGCCGCGGCACCGGGATAGAAATGAACATCGGCATTGAGCAGAAACCCGACTGGCGGCGTTTCGGTGGCAAAATTGGGTGACCCGTGGGAGAAGTCGAGCAGCATGGCCCACCGTTTCGAATTCCTGCCGAGCATCCACACGGTTCGGGTGAACAGTCGCTTCTCCTCGGTGATCCCGGAACCGAGAATCATCCAGTTCTCTTTCACCGGAATCGATTCCATCACACTCTCGGTTGAGACGGGATAGCCGACGTGCGCTTTCACCGAATGGGCAAGATCTTCCGGCAACTCGGACAGCTTCTGATGCGCAGCGACCAGCAGGTGCAACCGAGCCAACTCGTCGAGGACCTTCTCGGGCCAGTTCTCCGTAGACGCAACGATTCCCGCCAATGCTCGAAGCGCGCCTGCAATACCGGGCGCCTGAGCATCCACCATGCGAGCGGCTACCGCGTCGAAGCCCGCCCAGGACGTGTCCATCGCCGCCAGACCACCGCGGATCTGATCGGTGATCCACAGGTCCAATTCGACGAGCCCGCTCGCAACGCGGTCGGCGCGCTTCTGCGCTGTCGCCGGGTCGGGAGACTTCTTGGGCGCCTCGTCGCCGCTTTCGCCGGTGTTCTCGGTCTTCTCCTCGCGGCGCGACAACCACTCTGCCGCGAAGTCGGCGGGCTCGTCCGCCGACGGCACACGCCCTTCCGACCATTCCACCAGCAGCCCCAGAGCATGTTTGCACGGAAACTTTCGACTGGGGCACGAGCACTTGTATGCAGGGCCCCGCAGGTCAACCACTGCTTGATACGGCTTCGAGCCGCTGCCCTGACACAGCCCCCAGAGCGCGAGACCGCTACTGCCGGCATGGCTCCACGAACCAGCCAACTTACGCGCAGCGGCCAGCGATGCGGCGTCGGGAGCTACCGACGCCACCTGCCCAGCTGTCCACGGCGAAGTCACTCGACCACAGTATGACAACCCGCTGACATCGCAGAGTCAGGTCGATCCTTTAGTGAATCAGCTCTTGACTCGAACGCATGTTCGAGTATTGTTGGGGGTGGGGATCGGGGGATTCAATGAGTGTTCTGTTGTCGGATGTGGTCTCGGGTTCTGCGGTGGGGTTGCGCGGACGCATGTGGCGGTTGACGGCTTCTGAGTTGCGTGCTGCTGCGGTGTCGGCGAGTGCGGAGATTCTTCGTCTCGAGGCTGTGCGTGTGGCAGTGGTCGACGAGTTGTCGATGCGTCCCGATGATCAGGTGATCGCCAGCCGCGGTGTCGGTTCGTGGTTGGCGGCCAACACGATGCTGCAAATCCGGGACGGGAAGAAGATCGCCGCCCTCGGTGCAGCGCTACGACCGTTTCCCGCGGTGGCTGCCCGGTTCGACGTCGGGGACTGCTCCTTCGAGCACGCCGTGTTGATCGTGGCGTTCGGCGAATCCCCGCCGAAGGGCATGCCGGAGGAGGCGCTCCCTCGCTGTATCGATTTGTTGTTGGCTGCCGCGTCCGGGGTGGAGGCGACGACCACGAAAGTGCGGAGTGTTATCGCGACCTTGGAGCGAGTGTTCGAATCCGATGAGATTCCGCCTGCCGAAGATGTCGACCGGAACGAGTTGCGGATCGCGTCGACGTTGAACGGCCGGGTGGTGGTGCGCGGCGATTTCGATGCCCTCACCGGGGAAATGTTGTTGTCGGCGTTGTCGAATCTGACGATGCCCACCCCGGCACCCGATGGAACCCCGGACGCCCGGTCCGCAGCGAAACGCACGGCGGACGGGTTCACCGAACTGATCCGCCGGTACTTGGACTGCGCCAAGACCGGTTTCGATGGTGGGCAGCGTCCGCACGTGAACGTGCACATCAACGCCCGTGATCTGGCGGAGCACCGTGACTGCGCCGCAACACCCGCTGCTCCTGATGGTGAAACGGCTGTATCGGATCTCGATGTCGGGCACATGCCCTGGCTCGGACCACTCTCGGTGTCGCAGACCAGGCTTCTCGGGTGTGATTGTTTCCTGTCCACGGTGCTGCTCGACGATCACGGGGCGCCCTTGGATGCGAAACCCGGAAAGAGGTTGGTCACCGCCGAACAGCGAGTGGCGTTGATCGCCCGAGACAAAGGCTGCGCATTCCCCGGCTGCACATGCGTGCCCGCCTGGACGGATGCACACCATATTCGGCACTGGGCCAACGGCGGGCCGACCGTGATGAACAACCTTGTCCTGCTGTGCCGTTCGCATCATCGGTTGATGCACCGCAAATCCGGGTTCGTCGGGAAATGGGAGATTCGCATAGGCACCGACAACAAACCCTGGTTCATCCCACCACCCTCGATCGACCCGCAGCAGCACCCACGGCCCGCGAACACCACATTCAAAACCTGAGGACGAACCTCAGGCACAACAGAACACGGCCAGGCTCCGCATCGGACATCAGAACCCGATACGGAGCCCACAGGCCGTGTCGCATCCACGGCTCACGAGGTTTTAGCGGGGCGCAGGACCGATCTACCCAACAACTCACAAACCTGCAGGGCCAGAGCGAGATCCAACTTGTCTCGGCCGGCAGCGACTGGATCTCCGAGCGCCTTGTTGATGCGATACTTCACTGTATTCCGGTGCAGATTCATGTGATTGGCAGTGTGCAGATGACTTTCTCCGTGGGCGAAGTACACGCTCAACGTCGTCCGCAAGGATGCAGCAGAAGGCGTATCGTCCGCCAACGGGCCTAGCACCTCCCAGACCCATGACTTCGTAGAATCGATGTTCTCGGACAGAAGTGAAACCACAGCGACGCCGCGGTCCCCGAAGCTCACCACCGGCCGTTGCGGCGTATCCGGCACGGCAGCAACCGAATAGGCGGCGGTTGCCTGTTCGTGAGATCGCTTGAAACCTTCGACCCCTGACCCTGGCAGTCCGATTGCCACCCGCGCTCCGCCGTCCAACGGCACTGCCGCAGCGAGAACCTCCGGATCCGGCGCAGGCACCCGGCGACCGAACGGCAGCCACGCCCACACCGTGCGTCGATCGATGGCGGTGATGATCGGCGGCTTGTCCGCTCCCGCCGCTGCGCCGAGATCACGTACGAGTCGATCGAGCGTGTTGATGCCCATGACGTCCGCATCCCACGTCGACCAAACCACCAGGGCGACGTGGTTCTGACCCAGGCGGTACCCGGTCTCCGCTTCGAAAGCAGCGGTATCTGCGTTGGTGCCGGACAGGAGGGCGTGGATCGCGGCCGAATGGAGGTTTCCCTGCGCTGCCATCCATCGACTGCGTTCCCGCTCGTACGCGTCGAAGACGTAGAGCGTGATCCAGTCGATGTAGCTGTAGACCACATCCGAAGTGTGTTTCAGGACAGCCAAAGTGAGTCGCGCCGGAATATCCAGTGTGCTGATCTCGTCGTGACAGATCCGCATCAGATCGCCTTGGCCCATGTGGTAGGCCCGAACGAGAGAGTTGGACGGAACGTCCCGCTGCGCCAGACGCAGAGCGTATTCCACTGCGGCAGTGGTCGGTTGGAGATGATCGATCGGAATGTCGTTGGCCAATACGTGGATGATCGTCGTGATGTTTCCCTGCACGCTGGCCTCGAGCATTTCGAGCAATTTGGCGTCTGCATCCAATTGGTCGATTTCGTGAGCCATCATGAAGGCCATCTCACGCGCAATGTCGGCACTGCGCTCGTCGAGTCGTCGGGCCAACTCGGCAACCACCGCAAGCACTTCCGGCTCCGCGGCTGCAGGCACTCGGGCGAGACGCCGCATCGCGCCGGCGCCTCGCTCCTTGTGCGATGGACTACTCACAGAACTTCCGCACCCTTTCGTCGCAGGTACTTCAGAGCCGATTCGGCCGCGTTGTACCCGCACATTCCATGTGCTCCGGCACCCGGCGGGGTCGAGGCCGAGCACAGGTAAGTGCCCGCGATCCCCGTGCTGTACGGATCGACTGCCACGCGCGGACGCAAGACAACCTGCAGTTCGGTGTTGGCACCTCCGATGATGTCGCCGCCTACCTGATTCGGATTGTCTTGTGCCAGGTCAGCTGTACCACTGCTCGTTGTCGCGACGATCTGATCCCGGAATCCTGGCGCAAACCTCTCGATCTGACGAATGATCGCCTCTGTAGCGTCGCCGGCATATCCGTGTGGCACGTGCGCATAGGCGTACAGCGGATGAACGTTCCCGGCGGATCGGGTGGAATCAGCCAGGTATTGCTGACCGAGGAGCACGAACGGCCGATCCGGCATGCGGCCTGAATTCGTCTCACGCTCAGCGGCCACGATTTCGTCGAAACCACCTGCCAGATGGACAGTTCCGGCCCGAGCGCAATCCGGATTGGTCCACGGCACATGACCTTCGATCGCAAAATCGACCTTGAACGCTCCGGGAGCCTGCTTGAACTTTCGATAGGCTCTCGCCACTCGGCCAGGGAGTCGATCGCCCAGGATTTCGAGCGCACCCCCCGGATTGACATCCAGCAGAACAACATCGGCGTCCGGAATCTCGGAGGCCGTGCGAACCCGAATGCCGGTGTCGATCTTGCCGCCGTGATCGAGGAGCATCGCGGCCATGGCGTCGGTGATCGAACGCGAACCTCCCTCGGCAACCGGCCAACCGTAGCGGTGACCAGCAGCAGTGATCATCAATCCCACCGCCGAGGTGGCCGGACGGTTGAGTGGATAGAAGGCGTGCGCGGCAACCCCGCCGAACAGCGCCTTCCCTTTGTCGGTCTTCCACAACTTCGCGGTCACGGTTGCCGGAAGCAGCGCTCGCGGACCGAAAGCTGCGAGCCGCAGCGGATGCCGCGGGACATTGACGATCGGGCGCATCAGGTCGGACGCCAATGCATCGAATCCCGTCGACAAGTCACCGAACATGCGTTGCCATCGAGGTCCGTCCGCGCCGAGTCCCGCCGCCGTCTGCTCCAGCGAGCGGTACAGAACACCGGCGTCCCCGTTGTCGAGCGGATGCGCGCAGTCCACCTCTGCCCATCTCCAGATCAGCCCGTATCGCTCGAGGTCCAGCTTTGACAGGTACGGCGAGCCGATACCCATCGGGTGAAACGCCGAGCAGTGATCGTGAATCAACCCCGGCACGTCGATCGGACCGGAGCGAGTGCCTCCGCCGATCTGGTCGGCGGCCTCGAGCACCTGCACGTCCACACCGCTACGTGCGAGGTGTACCGCGGCAGCGAGCCCATTGGGCCCGCTGCCGACGACTACGGCCTTTGTCACTTACTCACCTCTTGCTCGCTACCGCTGGCCCTCGTACGCATCTTCGGCTCGGAGACAACCTGCGGATCTGTTGCCGCGCGGTCGGCCCGTACGTCCAGTGTCCACTGAACGTCGAACGGAATGGGCCCGTTCGGCAACCACGGCTGTTCGGCAACTGCGTCGGCGACCTTGAAAGTACCCCGTTCGATGACGCCGAGAGCGGCGTCGATCACCTGGTACTCCTGCGTTCCCTTGTGGATGGGCTGCGATTCGATCCAGGTCACCAGGAACTCGCCGGGCGCGAAATTGCAGCGACGCTGAATGGCGGCAATCAACTTCGCGTCGTGCAGGTGCCCGTCACCGAAGTTGAAGGCGACGATGGAGTTGCACATGAACTCGGCTTCCCGCAGCGAGTACGTGTTGATGTCGTCGCCGAGGTGCCTGATCATCAGTGAGAACAGTGCACGCCCCTGGCTGTGCATGGAACGCCAACCCAACAGCTGATGCAGAACGACATCGGACACATCTTCGGGGTACATCGTCATCAACTGATTACGCGTATCCGGCGACGGACGCTTGATGTACTGGTCGATCTTCGCTTCGGCGCCCGGCGCGAATGCCCACGTCGCAGATGCCCAGTTGCCGGCGTACTGACGCATCGACGGCAGGAACGACACCAGATCGGGTCGAAGGTTTCCGAGAATGGGGAAGAAGGCAAGGGCTGCAATAATTCCCGCTGTGATCCAGGGTGAAGACATGGCGCCGAGGCCGTAGCCGTCCCACGCCGGAAAGCCCAGGAACAGGAAGACCGAGGCGTAAGCGAACAGAAGATTCCATTCCAGCGGAACGGCCAGCGGGAAGGTCGACGCGATGAAGAGATGGAATCCGACCATGAGGATCACCGCAAGGATGGTGAGTGTCTTGTTCGTCGAGAACAGCAGTATCAGCGGGGTGACGATCTCGACCATCGTTCCGGCCACGTGTGCGACCCCGCCGCCGAGGTGCGAGGGCCGCAGATCCTCCGGGAAATTCCGGTAGTGCGCACGCTTGATCTTCTTCGACGGGATCCACGGCGTATTGCTGAGCATCGGGGGGACCACCAGCGAGAAGTGACGGCCGAACTTCGAGACACCGGCACCGATCCACACCATGACGATCAGCAGTTTGAGCGCCAGAATCATGTCGACGAAGGGCAGGAACGTGAAGAAGAAGATCGCCGGCAGGTACTGCTCACTACGGGCAGCGATGAAGGGCACCTTGTCCCGCAACCCGAGAATCACCACCAGCACGAGGAAGGAGTACAAGACCGTCGGGCGTACCAGTCCGGCATTGTCGGCGATTGCCGAATCGATTCCTGCGGTGTGAACGCCGGGAAGAACCGCGGCAACAAGAAGATTGGCGACTACGGCGACGTAGATGACGACGTCGAACACCGTGCGGGTGTCACCCGAGGTGAGCGGCACCTTGCCCGGCCACGGTGGCAGGCGAATCGTGCCGGGGCGGATCCAGTAGAGAACTCCACCGGTCATCGGTTTGAAGTGGCCGGCCAATGGACCCCAAGACCCTGCCAGGCCCAGGATTTCGAGCATCATGGTCCAGATGATGAGTTTCTGGTAGACGATCGGCTGGTTCCACCATGATCCGATGTCGAACCACGAGAGGCCGGAAGTCAAAGTGGCAACGGCTGTTCCAGCTGCCAGGTAGAGGAACAACAGTTTCATGATGTAGACGGTGTGGACCATCTTCGGTGTACCGAAGCCGTAATCCACCCAGTGCGTGGACATGTCACGCAGACGCTCGAGAAACGGCTTGTCCATGAAGGTTGCCGGATCGACGGGAGGGAAGTTTCCTTCTTTGAATCCCATGATGTGCTCCTGAACTACGGAATGTGGGCATGACGGATCGACTCGACGCACGTCGTCGAGTTGTGCTGGTATTACGGGGAAGGGACTAGTGAGCGGGAGTTGCGCTCAAAGCTCGTCTCATTCCGGGTTTGTCGATCTTGCCCACCGGGTTTCGGGGAAGCGTATCGACGACGTAGATCGCCACTGGCACCTTTACTCGGGTGAGCAAGGCCGTGACATGTTCGAGCAGTTCGCCTTCGGTGACGGGCGCGTCGGGGTAGGCAACGACATAGGCAACTGGCACCTCTCCGTAGACCTGGTGCGGAGCACCGATGACGGCGGCCTCGAGCACGGAAGGATGTGTGGCGAGCGAATTTTCGATCTCTTTGGGGTAGATGTTCTCGCCCCCACGGATGATCATGTCCTTGATGCGATCGACCAGGGTCAGGTAGCCGTCTTCGTCGAGGACCCCGACGTCGCCGGTATGCAACCAACCATCCTTGACGGTCTTCGCGGTCTCCTCCGGCTTGCCCAGATAGCCACGCATCACGTTGCCGCCCTTGATGACCACCTCTCCGGCAGTTCCGACGGGAGCAAAGGTTCCGTCCTCGGCAAGAATGGCAATCTGCTGGCCGGGCAACGCCGGGCCGACCGTACCGAGTTTGCGCAGGCCCTCCACAGGATTACAGGCCGACGCACAGGTCCCCTCGGTGAGTCCGTAACCCTCCACGATCACGAAACCGAAACGCTGCTCCGCGCGTTCGAGGAGTTCCTTGCTGATCGGCGCCGCACCGCACACGGCAAACCTCAAGGACGACGTGTTGATCGAGGCGTCTTCCGGCTGCGAGGTCAGCATCGCGTAGATTGCCGGCACCGCCGAGAAATACGTGGGGCGAAGCCGCGCAACGTCGTCGAAGAATCTCGAAACCGAGAACTTCCCGGTGACACTCACCTGTCCGCCGACAAGCAAGGGCGTCAGGACGCTGACGCAGATCGCGTTGACATGGAACAACGGCAGAATCAGCAGGCAGTGATCCGCGCCGGTAACACCGATGTTCTTGCCCATCGACGAAGCCATGAACTGCAGGTTGGAATGCGTGAGCATCACTCCCTTGGGCCGTCCGGTGGAGCCGCTGGTGTAGATGAGTAACGCCAGATCGTCTGCTGCAACATCGATTCCGGGTCGGGGATCGGTCGGCGGCACTGTCGCCAGATCGTCGACGACCAACACCGCACGGCCACCCGAGGGCGCATCGGCAGTAGCGGTGATGACCAACTCGGCCCCGGAGTCCGCGATCTGGTAATCCGCTTCGTTCGCGGTGAACATCGGATTGATGGGTGTAGCTGCAGCACCGATGCGCCAGACAGCCATGATCGCGATCAGCAACTCGGCGCGATTGGGCAGCATGATCGCCACCACGTCACCGAGTCCGATTCCGAGTCCGGCCAATTGCGCGGCAACAGCTTCCGTACGCTCTGCGAACTCTTCATACGTGAGTTCGACGTGGTCGTCCCGCAGGCACGGCTTCTTCCCGTACTTCTCCGCAAGATCCCAAGCCAGATATCCGATGTCCGCCACGAGAGTCAGCACCTTTCATTCGTGTGTGACTCAAAACACTATCGGCGTCCTGTGGCCGAAGAAACGGTCTCAGGGGATCAACTTATCCAGGTTCTTTGTTCCCTGAGCACAACGCCGCAAGGGCGGCGAACATCAGATCGAGGGCTGATGCAACACTTCGTGGGCACGTCGGGTCACCACTTCGGAGATCCGGCGCAAGACGGGTGACGACAGTTTCCACTGCTGCCAGTACAGCGGAACGTCGTCCACGAAGTCCGGATCGAATCCGATCAGCACTCCGCCGCGATCGTCTTCGCCGCACTGCAGGTCCGGTATCAACCCCCACCCGTATCCCCGTCTGACGGCGTCCACGAAGTCTGCCGATGACGGAACAAGATGGCGAGGCGGATCTGCCGGTTGGCCGACCTTTTGATCGAGGTACCGATCCTGCAGCAGATCCTTGCGATTGAACACCACCAGCGGCGCCTCCGAAAGAGATTCGGCCGTGACACCATCTGCGAACCAGCGACGGCAGAACTCTGCGCTCGCCATCGGCCGATACCGCATGATGCCCAACCGACTGGAGGTACACCCTTGAATCGGTGACGCAACAGACGTGACAGCAGCCATGACCGAACCGTCGCGCAGCAGTTCGGTGGTGTGGTCTTGATCGTCGAGATGAAAATCGAAACTGACTTCTTGCGTGAACTCCGCGAGGGCCCCGAGAACCCAAGTGGACAGCGAATCGGCATTGACCGCGATCGAGACGCGGGCGAAGGTGTTCGAACCATTTTCCAAACCGAGTTCTCGCACGGTGTCACGCGACAGTGCGTCTATCTGACGGGCAAGACGCAGGACTTCTCTCCCGGAATCGGTGACCTGGATGGGTTTGGTGCGCTGCACCAGGATCCGGCCAACCGCGGTCTCGAGAGCTTTGATTCGTTGGCTGACCGCCGAAGGCGTGATGTGCAGCTTCCGCGCCGCCGCCTCGAAGGTTCCCTCGTCGACCGCGGCGTGCAATGCCCTCAGTTGCTCGAAATCCAACATAATCTGAAGCTACTCTGATGCGTCCTAAGAATCATTAGCTGGACTGAATGATATCTGCGCGGCAGGCTCGACAACATGCTCAGCACCAACGACCCTGCGTCGGCCCTCGTCGGTTTCGGAGTCGGACTGTCATTGATCGTCGCAATCGGCGCCCAGAATGCGTTTGTTCTTCGCCAAGGTCTGACGCGATCGCACGTACTCCCGATCGTCGCAGTGTGCGCGTTGTCAGACGCAATTCTGATCCTTGCAGGCATCAGCGGAATCGGGACCCTCCTCGAACACGCACCGTCGCTGATCACGTTCGTTCGTATCGCCGGTGCGGTCTTCCTCCTCAGCTATGCAATCTTCGCCGCCAAGCGGGCGCTTCGACCCCAGACGCTGGCGCCGGATCAGCACGGCAACGGTTCGAGGCTGGCCGCCGTCACGATGGCATTGGCTCTCACCTGGCTCAATCCACACGTTTACCTCGACACCGTGGTGCTCATGGGTTCAATTGCCAACGGTCGCGGCGAAATCGGACGTTGGTGGTTTGCGGCCGGTGCCATCACCGCGAGTGTGGTCTGGTTCAGCGCCCTCGGTTACGGCGCACGTCTGCTGACGCCGCTTTTTGCGAAACCCAACGCCTGGCGGATTCTCGACGCTCTGATCGCCGTGATGATGGCGGTTCTCGGAATCAGTCTGCTTGTCGAATTGTGACTCGGCTGCACAACCTCGATCCGACACTGCGGGTATCGGGATGGGTTACCGTCCAAGGTGAGGAAGCTCAATTCACCTGTCGCGAGTTGTGACCATCAGGTAGGGCTGATCACGATGACCGAGGACGACGGCGGCACCGAACCGCGTGACTCCAACCGCGGACTGAGTTTGCTGTGTCTACTCGCTGCGGTCGCGGGCGTCGGGGTCGGATTTGTCGGCGGTGCATTCCGCTGGTGTCTGATCAGGGCCGACGAACTCCGTCGGACGATCGTGAACTGGGCGCATCACGTTCCGTACGTCGGGTGGCTCGTGCCGGTCGTCCTGGTGGCCTTGTGCACCGTGCTGGCCGTACTGATCGTCAGACGAGTACCCCTCGCAAAGGGAAGCGGCATCCAGCACGTCGAGGCGGTGTCCCGCGGCGAAGCGAAGCCGCCGGGAATCAATCTCGTGCCTGCCAGATTCATCGGCGGCCTCTTGGCGATCGGCTCCGGTCTGGTTCTCGGCCGCGAGGGCCCCACCGTACACATGGGTGCGGCGATCGGGGCAGAAGCGGGACGGCGGGCCCGCCTTGCCGAACCGGACGTCGCCATGCTGCAAACATCCACGGCCGGAGCAGGACTCGCCGTCGCGTTCAACGCGCCGATCGCCGGGGCACTGTTCGTCTGCGAGGAGGTGACGCACTCATTTCGGCTGCGCACCGTCCTGCCAACACTTTTCGGTGTTTCGGTCGCGGTGGGCTGTGCACGACTTGTCATCGGTGACCAACCCGATTTCGAGGTCGGCACCGTCCCGACGCCTCAACTCGCACTCTTGCCACTGTTTGTCGTCTTCGGAATCCTCACGGGGCTACTCGGTATCGCCTACAACCGCTTGATTCTGGGTCTACTCGACGCCGTTGCACGACTCGACAGGATCCCGCCGACTGTCATCGGCGCAACGATCGGCGCCACCATCGGCCTGACGCTGTTCCTCGACCCGCTGGCCAGTGGGGGCGGCGACGTTCTTGCACAGATGATCGTCGGCGGAAGGACCTTCGTACTGCCGATCCTGCTGCTGTACTTGGCGGTTCGGTTCTTCACTGGCCCGCTCTCGTATGCCGCTGGAACTCCCGGCGGACTGTTCGCTCCCTTACTTGCACTCGGTGCACTCTGGGGGTCGATCTTCACCGGACTGTCGAGCTTCGTGCCCGGAGTGGACGCCGGGCTCACGGTCACCATGGCCACCATCGGCATGGCTGCCTTCTTCGGCGCTGTAGTGCGCGCACCGTTCACCGGCATCGTGATCGTGGTCGAGATGACAGCGGTGACGTCGACGCTCGTCCCGATGCTCGCTGCCACTGCGGCAGCGGTATTCGTCGCCACCGCGGCAGGGTCGGCACCTATCTACGACAGTCTCCGAGAACGGATGTTGGAAACTCGACACCCACCTCTGCGATGATCACGATCGACATCGTGCCCGACCAATGCGTAGGCAGAGGAGCATTCATGACCCCACAAAGTCTTCACCGAGATAGGTGCGTCGGGTAGCGTCCGGGACCTACCGTCGACCGTTGAATCACTGCGAAACGAACCCATCGACGGCGACGGCATCGAAGTTCACAACTTGACCGGTCGCATCATCGACGACGGATACGTCCTGACACAGTGGGATTCACTCCGTGGCGTGCGTCGAGCTCGGCGCACATCCCTGTGGCGCCGCGCCCCGGCCGGATGGCAACTGGTACACCATCAAGGCACCCCGCTCCACTGATTTACGCACCGCAAAATCTGCGACAGCTCTCTAGATCAAGGGCGTTCCGACGTAGTTCTCGGCGATCAGCGTTCGTCCGGCGACCGAACGCGTGACCATGTCCAACTCGGCCAGTTGACGGCGATGCCCGAAACCGCTGTCGCCTGGCAAGCGATGGAGCATCGACGACATCCACCACGAGAAGTGCTGCGTCCGCCACACACGCGGCAGCACCGTTTCGGTGTACCCGTCCAACATCTTTCGGTCGGACGAGGTGAAGAAACTGTCCATTGCCTTCGCCAGAGCGTAAACGTCGGCGATCGCGAGATTCATTCCCTTCGCACCGGTCGGCGGCACGGTGTGCGCCGCATCGCCGGCAAGAAACAGGTTGCCGTGCTGCATCGGTTCACAAACGAAGCTGCGGAACTGAAGGATCGATTTCTGAAAGATCCTGCCGTCCTTGATCTCTGCACCCTCGCCGTCGACGCGCATGTGCAGCTCGTCCCAGATTCGATCGTCGGACCAGTTGTCCACGGAGTCGTCCGGATCGACCTGAAGATAATGACGCTGCACCTCGGGCGTCCGCGTGCTGATCAGTGCAAACCCACGCTCATGGTTGGCGTAGATCAATTCTTCCGATGACGGCGGAGCCTCGGCCAGGATGCCGAACCACGCGAAGGGATATTGGCGGAAATGATCCGTTCGGATCGACGGTTCGGGAATCAGCTTTCGCGTTTGCGTACGTGATCCGTCGCAACCGGCCACCAGGGCGCACTCGAGCTTCTGGTCGTTTCCGTCCGAGTCGACAAAAGTGATGCTCGGGCGATCCGATTCGTGATCGTGCACTTTCGCGTCGGACACTCCGAATCGAATGTCCCCGCCGTCAGCAAGACGTCGCGCGATCAGATCCTTGAGCACCTCGTGCTGCGGATACACCGTGACGGCGCTCCCGTCGGTCAATTCGTCGAACGCGATTCGGTGCCCTCGCCCGCCGAATCGCAGCTCGATTCCGTGATGTTCGAGGCCCTCCCGCTTCAGTCGATCACCGAGTCCGGTCTCGACCATGAGATCAACCGTGTTCTGTTCGAGCACGCCGGCACGAATGGTGCCTTCTACCTCTTCACGGGTGCGACATTCCAGGACTACCGAATCGATTCCCTTCAGATGCAACAGATGCGAGAGCATCAACCCGGCGGGACCACCACCGACGATTCCGACCTGGGTGCGCGAAGAAGACATACAGAGAACTCCTGAGGTGAGTGACGATTGAGACCACCATCGACCACGATCACTCCCCTGAACAGCTGTAATTTCACTCAGTGAAAGACCGAATACGAACTATCCAAGTCCGCCGCCACCGAGCCCGCGTGAAATTCCACGGGCGGCCGCGACCAAGGCCGGCAGTAAAGGAGCCGGATCCTGCTCCACCGGAACAACTGTCGAGACTGCTGCGACGACATTGCCACCGGCTTCGCGTACTGGAGCGGCGACGGCAAGGGTTCCGACGTTCAGATACTCACGGCAGACGACAAACCCGGTGCGTCTAATCTCGTCGAGAGTTGCTCGCAAAATCCGCTCGGACGTAATGGTTTTGGGAGTGAACGACTCGAGACCTGCCTGGAGGACGTCGTCGAGAAGTTCGGTTCCGCCGTGCGCGAGGAGAATCAGTCCACCGCTGGACGCATGCAACGGCAATCTTCCCCCGGCGCGACCGACAACGGTGACAGCGCTACGCGAGGACAAGCGCTCGAGGTACAGAGCCTCGGTACCCTCACGAACGACCAACTGCACGTTCTCCCGGGTGACCTCGTACAGGTCCTCGAGAAACGGCAACGCCACCTGTCTGAGCCCGTGCGCCCCTGGAGCAAGAGCGCCGATCTCCCACAACCGCACTCCGACCTGGTACTTGCCGTCACTCCGACGCTCGAGTGCGCCCTCAGCCACCAACTGCCCACACAGCCGATGAACGGTGGGCAGAGGTAAACCGCTGCGACGACTGATCTCCGACTGCGTCAACCGCGGCGATTTCGCGTCGAAGGCACCGAGCACGATAAATGCCCGGCCGATCAACGAACGGTCGCCTGATGCCATTCACACAGTGTGACAGGGCAGTGCCACTAAGAATCCACTGTGACTGGCATCAGGCGAAACGTGTTCAGGCGGTGCGGAGCTACGCGGAGTGCGCCAATTCCGGTTCGCGTTCGGTCACCGGCGGTGCGGCCTCGATCTTCATCGGTTCCTGCGCGTAGTGGAAGTGCGGACGACGGTGACCGATGAACGAACCGAACCACGACATCACAGCGACGTACCGGTTGCGGAAGCCCACCAGATACATCACGTGCACGGCCAGCCACATGAACCAGGCGATCGTGCCCTTGAACTCGACCTTGCGGACGCGACATACAGCGCTGAATCTGCTGATGATCGACATGCTGCCCTTGTCGAAGTACTTGAAAGGCGTTCCGGCCTTGACCTTTCCGTTCACAGTCTTCGCGGCGTGACGGCCACCCTGCATCGCAACGGGCGACTGACCGGGCAGACCGTTGAGCGAAGTCATGTCGCCGATGGCAAAGACGTTGGCGAACCCGCCGACGGTCAAGTCCGGATTGATGAGCAGACGACCTGCGCGGTCACTCTCACAACCGGTTGCCTCTCCGAGCACTGCGGCGAAGTCGTTGGCGCGTACACCGGCCGACCAGATGACGGTCTCGGCGTCGATGCGCTTCTCTTCCTTGGTCTTTGCCGAAGAGACGGTGACACCATGCTCGTCGATGGCGGTGACCATGGTGTTGAGGACTACCTCGACACCCGACTTCTCGAGCGAGGCCTGCGTGTACTCACTGAGCTTGCCGCCGAAGGCCGGAAGCGCAACGCCGGCGCCTTCGACCATGGTGACCGTGACCTCGTCGGCACTGATGTTGTTGATGGCCTTCGCAAAGTAGCGACGCGCCAGTTCCTTGATCTGTCCGGCGAGCTCGACGCCGGTCGCACCGGCACCCACGACAACGAAGCTGAGCAGGTTACGGCGAACCAGCGCGTCGTTGGTGGTGTGCGCTTCCTCGAAGCAACGCAGGATCTGCTTACGCAGTACCTCGGCGTCCTCGACGGTCTTGAGCTTGTAGGTGACCTTTTCGAACTCGTCATGACCGAAGTACGCCTGCGTGGCACCGGTGGCTGCGATGAGCGAGCGGTACCCGAGCGTGTGGCGGGTGCCCGAGGCTTCGTAGACGACGGTGTTCTCTTCGGCGTTGACCTCGACGACGCGGCCGAGGCGGACGTCGGCGTTAGGGTACTTCTGCAGGATCGTGCGGATGGGCGGAGCAACTTCGCCGGCCGACAGGACACCCGTCGCCACCTGGTAGAGCAACGGCTGGAAGAGGTGCTCGGTGGTGGCGGAGATGAGAACGAACGGCGTCTTGGACTTCGCGAGGGTCTTGGCCGCGGCGAGGGCTCCGAATCCCGAACCGACGATCACAACCTGAGTCTTCTCGTGTCCAGTCGCGTCGATGTCGGCGCGACCCGCAGCTGTTCTATCCACAACGAACTCCTCAACCAAATTGAAAGTATGACTATTACGGTATGGACTGATCATGGGTCGGGTCCAGCTAGCTGGAGTATTCGCAAGACTGTTATCTCGATTGCTCATAAGTAAGCTGTCCTCATGGACTTCCGCCAACTCAAGTACTTTCTCGTCGTGAGCGAGGAACTGAGCTTCAGTCGCGCCGCCGAACGCTGCTTCATCTCGCAGTCGGCGATCAGCCATCAGGTCGCACGACTGGAGAAGGAGCTCGGGGCGACACTCTTCGAGCGCTCGACCCGGGCGGTTCGCCTGGCCCCGGCAGGATCGCGACTGGTGCCCATCGCGCAGCAAGTCCTCAGTCTCGAAACGATGGCGTACTCCGTCGCACGAGACCCGAGAGCCCGGATCCGAATCACCGGAAACATGAGCTTTGCCGCTCAGACGCTGGACGCCATCGCACACGTGCGCGAACTTCATCCGGACCTGGACGTCGAGTTCGTCATCAAGAGCTTTGCCCACCGCATGGATGCTGTGGCCTCCGGTGACGCGGACATCGCCCTGATTCGCGGCGGCGTCGACCGCCCCGGACTCGAACCCTTGGACCTCGGCGTCGAAGATCTCCTGGTCGTCATGTCGAGCCGACACCCCCTAGCCGGCCAGCAAAGCGTCGACCTCAATGATCTGGCCGCATATCCCCTGCTCCTGCCGCCGCGCCAAAGTCAGGTGCTCATTCACAAGGTGGTCGAGGACGCATTCCGCGAGATCGATCGACGCGTCCAACTGGGCCCCGCAATTCCGAGCGATCACACAGCCACGCTGGACGTGATCACCAACCCGCGCGCCTGGACCCTGCTCTATTCGATCACCGCAGGCGAATCTCCGCGCGCTGGAATCAGCTTCATGCGAGAATCGCACGGCCGCTTGCGCATTCCCGTCTCGGGTGTGACCCGCAGCGGCGCTACCCACTCCACCGAGTTCGCCGATCTGATCCAAGCACTCAAGGACGCCATGAATCCGTCTTTCACTGAGTGAAAGTGTGATGGCGATCGACCCCCTCACAGAGCAACGTGGTGGGCAACCATGTGATGCGGCGCGCGGTTGCATCCCTTTACCGAGGAGCGGCCATGACGCGTTTGCTGAGCGAACCTGTGTGGGAATCGAAGATCTTCGACGGCGAATGGGTTCGCGGTAGCGCCGACGATCGTATTGTCGTCGAGCCGGCCACCGGCAAGCAGTTGACGACGGTCGGCATGGCAACACCCGACGACGTGGCGGCCGCTGCAACAAAAGCTACTGCAGCTCAGAAGGATTGGGCGGCAAGACCATACACTGAACGAGCCGCCGTTCTACGCCGCGCCGGTCAACTGTTCGAGCAGTACGCCGACGAAATCGGCGAATGGGTAATCCGCGAGGCCGGCAGCATCCCGGCCAAGGCCGGGCTGGAAACCCATACCGCTGCCGAAGAGTGCTACAACGCAGCAGCTTTGGCCGCACACCCTGTCGGCGAGGTTCTGCGCTCGGAGCAACCTCGGCTGAGCTTCTCTCGTCGCGTACCCGTCGGAACCGTCGGCGTCATCGCGCCGTTCAACTTCCCCATCATTTTGTCGATCCGTGCAGTCGCTCCCGCACTGGCGCTGGGCAATTCGGTGATTCTCAAGCCTGACCCGCGCACGGCGATCTGCGGCGGTGTGGTTCTCGCTCGCATCTTCGAAGAAGCAGGCTTGCCCGCCGGAGTGTTCAGCATGCTGCCGGGCGGCGCTGACGCCGGTGAGGCAATCGTGGTTCATCCGAGCGTTCGCGTCATCGCATTCACCGGGTCGACCCGAGCTGGACGCGCGGTCGGCGAACTGGCGGGCCGCCATCTCAAGCGCGCTCATCTTGAACTCGGCGGCAACAATGCGCTGATCGTCATGGATGACGTCGACCTCGAAAAGGCCGCATCTGTCGGCGCTTTCGGATCGTTCATGCACCAGGGACAGATCTGCATGACCACCGGCCGCCAACTGGTCCACGAAAGTATCGCCGCCGACTACACCGCACTCCTTGCCGAACACGCCGACAAGCTTCCGGTAGGCGACCCGTTCACCGGTCAGGTCGCACTCGGACCCATCATCGACGCCAAACAACGCGACCACATCCACTCTCTGGTCACCGGAAGCATCGCGGCCGGAGCAAAACTGGCTGCCGGCGGCACCTACGAGGATCTCTTCTACCGGCCCACCGTGCTAGCCGACACCCCACTCACCGCGCCTGCCTTCGCCGACGAGGTCTTCGGGCCGGTCGCACCGGTGACCCCCTTCGCCACCGTCGAACAAGCCGTCGCCATAGCCAACGATTCCGAGTACGGGTTGTCGCTGGGCATTCTGACCTCCGACGCGATGCGCGGACTCGAACTCGCCCAACAGATTCCCACCGGCCTGGTCCACATCAACGATCAGACGGTCGGCGACGAAGCCGTCATCCCGTTCGGCGGCATGGCGTCTTCGGGTAACGGCGGCCGTGTCGGCGGTATCGGTGCAAACCTCGATGCCTTCACGGAAACACAATGGGTGACGGCGCAAAGCGCACTCCCGGTATACCCCTTCTAGAACGAATTCACAGGGCATGTCCCACTCGGTCGCTGACCAGCATTGACGGGATCGATCTCGCGGACTTACCATCCAGAGAAAATTACTTCGCCACATTAAGCATTTTCTCTTGTTGTTCCCGAGAAGGACCCGTTGACGAACACAGTTACGACGAGCAGTGCCGCGAGCCCCAGCGCTACGCCAACTGCCACCGATTCCCCGGACCAGTCCGTAGCAAGATCGCCGCGCCGGGAGGCCGTGATCATCGGCGCTTTGAGCCTGGCAGCGATGATCGTCTCGATGATGCAGACGCTGCCGGTTCCGATCCTGGGACGGATTCAGTCCGACCTCGGAGCCTCGTCCGCCGGCGTCAGTTGGGTGACGACGGCGACCCTGCTTTCCGCTGCCGTCTTTACTCCCCTGCTGGGACGCTACGGCGATCAGCACGGCAAGAAGCGCACCTTGGTCGGCGTCCTCGTCGTCATGGTGATCGGTTCGATTGTCGCGGCATTGGCGCACAATCTGCCACTGCTGATCCTCGGCCGTGTACTCCAGGGAACAGCCACCGCGATCTTCCCTCTCGCACTCTCTGTCTTGCGCGAAGAGATACGACCACAGAAGCTTCCCGGCGCCATGGCCCTGGTCAGCGGAACTCTCGCGTTCGGCAGCGGTCTCGCCCTCGTGGCCACCGGTCTGCTCACATCGGCTCCGGATGCCGACTACCGCAACGCCTTCTGGATGGCCACCGGATTCGCAGTGCTGGCCTTGATTGCCGTCGCCACGCTGGTCCCGCCCACCACGCACAAAAGCGGTGGGCGCGTGGACCTCATCGGTGCGCTGAGTCTGGGCGCGGCACTACTTCTGCTTCTTCTGGCCATTTCTCAAGGCCACCAATGGGGGTGGTTGTCACCCTTGACCGTCGGTGTTTTCGTGGGCTCGATCGTGATGTTCGCAGTCTGGGTATGGATCGAGAAGATCGTCGACGAACCGCTTGTCGACATGCGGATGTTCGTCCACCGCCCGGTGATGATGGCAAATCTTGCCGGCGTCGTGGTGGGCTTCGGCATGTTCGCGAACTTCCTCGGGATCTCGTATCTCGCACAACTTCCCCGCGATCTCACCGGATACGGCTTCGACGCGAGCATTCTGCGTGCGTCGGTCGAATTCCTGCTGCCTGGCGCGATAGTTTCGCTGATCGCCGCCCCGATCGGCGGTCGTCTCATCAGACTCCGTGGGCCGCGATTCGTTCTGGGACTCACTGCGATCCTGGGCGCGGTGCCGTTCGCGTGGCTCGCGTTCGACCACACGCACACCGCGTCGGTCATCGGTGCGGGCATGGTGATCGGCGCCGCCCTGAGCCTCGGCTATGCAGCCATGCCCGCCATCATCATGTCCAACGTGCCGCATCATCAGAGCGGCATCGCCAACGGCATCAACTCGATCTCACGTTCCACCGGCAGCGCCATCGGCAGCGCAGTAGTGACAACGATTCTGGCGTCGATGACAATCGCGAACCTCCCCGAAGGTGTTCCGGCGATGCCAAGCGAATCTGCCTTCACCGTCACGTTCGCGACCGCGGGCGTTGCCTTCGTTCTGGTGGGACTGGTGGGGTGGCTGGGGCTGCGACCGGCACGCTCCCCGTCCGCTTCCGAACAACCTCCCGCTGCGTGAGATCGGTAGTACCGCAGAGACTTAGACGGAACGTAGCCTGCGCACATGGCAGGTGAGACTCTCTACGTGATCGACCGGATCGTCACGAATCCCGGATGCGGGCAGAAGTTCGTCGACGAATGGCGTGCCGGCTACCTGCCGAACGCCCGGCGACGCAGCCTGACCCTCGACAACATACTTGTCAGTCCGCCGTTGTGGTCCGAGTACGAACCGAACGTCGTGACTATCACGTGGACCGTCGACGGAGCCTCCGGTTGGTGGGCCATGACTCGTCTGAGTCGCGGCGACACCACGCTTCGGCAGTGGTGGGATGCCATGGAACCACTCATCTGCGAACGTAGCCGCACCATGGCGGCTGCTGCCGACGACGTCGAGGCACTGGCCGATGTATAACGTCACGAGGGTTGTTTTTGCTGCCGACAGCACGGACTCGGACGGCTGGGCGAATGCGGTGAACACCATTGCGGCAGTGGCAGAATCGTCGGGCGCAGTTCGCCATCTCGTCACCGCTACTCTGCCCGGCGCCATCAACGGCGGAGATCTGATCGTTCATCTTCAGTTCGCGAATGAAGCCGCGTGGCGAGCCGTTAGCGATTCCGTCGACGCCGAACTTCACCACGATGCCATCGAACGCTTTCACGGCGCCGAGTACGGTTCCGGAACCGAGGGTCGCTCGCGCGCCACCGGCCCGAACGGGGTGTACCGAGCGCTGCTGATTCGCGTTGAACCCACTACCTCCGAGGACGAAATCGAACAGTTCGAAAGTGACCTGCTGAAGATGCCCGGGCATATCTCCTCGATCGCTGCCTGGCGACTCAGTCGGGTGAGTGCGGCGACCGGCGCAACACCTGCATGTGACGAAGCACCGTGGACCCATGTGTGGGAGCAGGAGTTCACCGACCTCGAATCACTGCAGACCCAATACCTCGATCATCCGATCCACTGGGGCGTCGTTGATCGATGGTTCGATCCCGAATGCACCGAAGCCATTGTGCGGGAAAGAATCTGCCATACCTTCGGCGAACTGGGCGACGAGATCCTATCGAGCGGCGGCTGATACCTCGCGGATCATCGCCCAAACTTTCTGGCGTGCCGGCTCTGTGAGCGACAATGACGGAATAGTGAGGAACCCGTGAAACAACCCGTCGAAGCGATGATGCTGCACGGGGACGCCGGCCGAGGCAAGCAGTTTCGCGTACTCGTCACCGGACGAGCACGGCGGATCCAGCTCGGCTGTCACGACAACAGCCGCGGGAAGATCGGCGAACGACTCTGTCCGAGTGGGTATCACCCGCACGTCATCTCGGCGTTCGGGAGCATATTGGTCCCAGTACCACTTCATGGCCGTGGTCGTGTTGTAGTGGTCGGTACCGTAGAGACGGTAGGACTCGGTGTCGAAATCGTCGTCGATCACCGGATAGATGAGAACCTGCGCCGCAACCGCCGGCCCCCCACGATCGCGGGCGGCGATGGCAACTGTCGCAGCAAGATTGCCGCCCGCGCTGTCGCCGGCAAGGACTATCTTGCTCGGGTCTGCGCCGTACTGTGCCGCGTGTTTCGCCGCCCACTCCAATGCGGCGTAGACGTCGTCGTGTGCTGCCGGCGCGGGGTGCTCAGGGGCCAGACGATAATCGACGGAGACGACGACGGCGCCAACCCCTTCCGCCATGGACCGGCAGAATTCGTCGTGGCTGTCCAGGTCACAGAACACGAAGCCTCCGCCATGAGCGAAGACGACCAGCGGTACGGCGTCGGAGGAAGTGTGCGGGCGGTAGACGCGGATCGCCAGATCTCCACCGGGGCCCTCGATTGCGAGGTCTTCGACCGTACGCAAATCGGGAAGCCGCTCCAACGGGGCGCGTCGATTCCGAAGCAGAGCGCGCAACTCCGACGGCTCGAAGCTGGTGACATCCGGAAATGCGGCGTTGAGCGTGGCCAGCATGGTGATGACTTCCGCGTGAATTGTCATGTGCACTCCTGATCTCGGACGTCGGGCATCCGCCAAGGTAGATCGCGCGCGGCCGAGTGAGAACACACCTTCCCGATCAGTGGTCTGTTTGGTTACGAGAAGTCGTGAGAAACGAAAAGGGAGACCACACCTCGTTGTGTGGTCTCCCTTTTCGATTCGGTTCAGCCGATCAGGCGTCAGCTCCTACTGCGAGCATCCACCTTGTCGTCATCGTCGTCGTGCTCGCCGGCAGCAAGCGCGATGTCGGAAGACTCGACGCCCCCATTCGGGCCTGTCTTCTCGAGGTCGACCGGTGCATCACCGGACGCAACCTCTTCGGCCTCAGGCTCTTGCGGTAGCGGTTTCTTGAGGCTCAGGATGATCGAGCCTGCCAAGACCACGATGATCACCGCGAGGCTGACCAGCGAGGGGATCTCGGGGATCGACGTGCTGATCACCTTGTGGCTGGCCTGCATGATCAGCTTCACGCCGATGAAGGCGAGGATGATCGACAGACCCTTGGAGAGGTAGTGGAACTTCTCGAGCAGACCCGAGAGCAGGAAGTACAGGGCACGCAGACCCAGGATCGCAAACGCGTTACTGGAGTACACGATGAACGGGTCGTCGCTCACTGCCAGGACTGCCGGGACGCTGTCGACTGCGAACACGAGGTCGGCGGCTTCGATGGCGACGACGACGGCGAACAGCGGTGTTGCGACGCGCTTTCCGGCTTCCTTGACGAAGAACTTGGTTCCCGCGTATTCCTCGCGAACTGGCATGATCTTGCGCAGCAGGCGAACTGCCAGCGACGTACCCGGATCGAAGCTCTCGTCGTCGTCCTTGAGCAGCTTGTAAGCGCTGTAGAGCAGGATGGCGGCGAAGACGAACAGCACGGCCGTGAACTTGCTGACCACGGCAACGCCGGCAGCGAGGAAGATTCCGCGGAAGATCAGGGCGCCGATGACACCGAAGAACAGCACACGGTGCTGGTACTCACGGGGCACCTTGAAGTAACCGAAGATCAGGGCGAACACGAAGAGGTTGTCGACCGAGAGGCTCTTCTCCAACAGCCAGGCTGTTGTGAATTCGACGCCCGAGTTCACCCCCAAGGTCAGGGTGACAACCACCGCGAACACGAGAGACAAACCGACCCAGAGTGCACTCCACCAGGCCGCTTCCTTGAAGCCGATGACATGCGCGCCGCGGTGGGCGAGCAAGTCGATGAGCAACATGACGACGATGACTGCGGCGAACGCGGCCCACGCCCACATGGGAACGTTCATCGCTGACCACCTACCCGAATGGCACTGATGACTGCGGTCACGGGGAGCTCCTTCACTGGGTTCGGACGGCCGTCTCGCCGTCTTCTCCAGTGTTCCTTGCCGACTTCTATCCATCCCTGTCGAAATATCGACGACTTTTGTATCTAAAGTTGCCGAGATCATGCAATCTAAAGGTGTTGCATCCGAAACCGCCGTTGGAAGGCAACTTGTTCTAGCCTGGCAAACATGAGCACCTCGTTGTACTACTCCGCCGTCCGCTCCACACCGCTGACCGACGACGAGAAGGCCGAAGTCGACCGACTCATCGCCGTCCACAACGACGAATTTCCGTTCGACTACGAGGTCCTGGACCTCTACCCGTCGGATATCCCCAACACTCTGCTCAACGGCTCGACCAAGATCTCGAGCGATCCGACCGAGGTGATTCCGTCACTCGTCTACTGGTTCAACGCACTGACCGAACTCCGGCGAGCGGTGCCCGACGCCGACTGGGACGTTTCACTCGATGACACCCCCGCAGATTGGGATGACAACTCCGGCTACTCGCTCCCCGGACTCGATGACATGCAGTAGCGAATCACGGCGCCGGCGCGATGGTGGCTCCGTAGCTCTCCAGTGCGATGAGGGCCAACTCCGTCGGCAGCCGACGCTGGTCGACGCTGCGACCCAGTAGCTTTTCGGCCTGATCGAGTCGATACCGCACGGTGTTCTTGTGCAGGCCGAGGGCAGCGGCAGTAGCGGCCGCGGTGCAGTTGTTCTCGTAGTAGACCCGGACGGTGTCACGGATGCGCGTCGTGACGCCGTCCGCGCCGGCCAGGCCTTTCAGTTCCCGAGCCACCAACTCACGCAGTTCGCCCAGATCTTCGGTGAGCAGACAGGGAACCTGAACATCCTCGTAGACGGTGATACCCGGCGAGCCCCCGGAACGGACCGCCACGCGCTGCGCGGCGAGCGCCTCGCGATGACTGCGAGCGAATCCTTCCATTCCGTAACCGCTCGCTCCCACTGCAACGCGAAGATCCGAATGCCGGGCATCAACATGTGACGCCCACTCCTGGCCGTCGAAATGCGCGACCCACGACCACAGCTCACGCGCGCCCGAAGGCAAAGTCAGAACACGCTCGCCATTGGACTCGTCCACAAAGGTACGGGCGTACGAGTCCAACCGCGCCAATACGTCTGCAGCCGGGTCGGTGTCGTCCGTCCAGAGAACAAACGCCGTGTGGTGGCGCCGCATCGGATAGTCCAGGATCCGGGACGCTTCGTCGGAGTGAAGGGCTTCGCCCGCGACAATCGCGTGCACCGTCTCGGACCGACGCGCAAAAGCGCCGCGCGCCAAGCTCTCCCGCTCCTTCGCGTACGTCGCGACCAACAATTCGGTGGTCACTTCCAGCCATCTCATCGCCGAACCCCACACTCGAACGAGAAGTGCGCGTTTGAGTTCCGGACCGATCGGGAGTGCCTCTATCGACTCGTCGACGAAACCCAGCATCGCGAGGCGTCCGGCGCCGTAGATCTTGAGCAGGACCCGAAGATCCATACCGCGCCGAGCGACGGTGAGTGCAAGCGCAACCGACTCCGCCGGCGGCGTGACCTCTTGGGAACCGCCCGCGATCGCCGCCACGATGACGCGGAGCTGCGCCGCGGTGCTCGCATCCACATCGCGTCGTAGCTCCCGATCAGCCGCTACCTCGGGATTGGCCTCGGCAATGGCGTCGTCGATGCGTTGGACGAAACCGTCGATCACCTCCGGCTGGAGATAGATGGGTGCGAGATTCGCAATCCAGCCGTCCAACTCCGATGTTTCCATGGCGCCTCCCCGAATTGTGACTTAGTCATAAATCTATCGCCTTGGTTCGGCCAACAAGCCCTATCTACCCAACTTCAACTGGTCCACAATCACATCTCACTGCAGTTTCACGTCGCTGCAGATTTACGTCACTGCAATCCCATCCCTCTAGTTTTTGGAGACGCTCGCGATATGAACAAGCCTTTCGACGGTCAGGTAGTGGTCATCACCGGTGGCGCCAGGGGCATCGGATACGCCACCGCGAAACGGCTCATCAGCCTGGGCGCGAGGGTCGCGATCGGCGACATCGACGAAGCCACTCTCGCGCAGGCTGCAAAAGATTTGGGCATCCGTACGTTCGGGCGTCTCGACGTCACCGACCCCGCGTCGTTCTTCGACTTCCTCGACACCGTCGAAGGTGAACTCGGCCCGATCGACGTACTGGTCAACAATGCGGGCATCATGCCGGTCGGACGGATCGTCGACGAGGACGACACCGTGACCAGACGCATCATCGAGATCGACGTCCTCGGCGTGATCACGGGAACCAAACTCGCACTGCGACGGATGCTTCCACGCGGACGTGGACACGTCATCAACATCGCTTCGCTTGCCGGCGAACTCCCGTGCCCCGGTCTGTCGACGTACTGCGGCGCCAAGCATGCGGTGTTGGGCTTCACCGATTCTGTCCGCAAGGAAGTTCGTGGCACCGGAGTGAACGTCTCGTCCGTACTGCCGACGCTCACCAACACCCAACTCACTTCCGGGACTTCGGGAATGAAGGGTTTCCGTGAGGTTCAGCCGGAGGAAATCGCCGAAGCAATCGTCGGCTTGATCACCAAACCTCGACCACGCGTGCGCATTACGCGAGTGTCCGGACTGCTTGTCCAGGCACAGGGTTTCGTGCCCCGACGGCCTTACGAGGCATTGAGCCGACTGTTCGGCGTCGAGACGCAGTTTCTCGGCGACGTCGACACCGCGGCCCGTGCTGCCTACGAGGAACGGGCGCGCACCAGCTGATCAGGCCAGCTCCGTGGCCGGCCAGTCGAGCAACTTCGCGCCCAGCACGGCAGCGTGGAGCGCGAAGCTGTCATTGGGGTCGTTGACGTTCTGGCCGGTGAGTTCACGGATACGGTCCAAGCGGTACGTGACCGCCCGGACCGACAAATGCAGGTCTCGGGCGGTCTTTGCCGTATTGCCGCCGGCGGAGAAGTACGCGAGCAGGGTGTCGATCATCGGCCCAGCGCCGCCGCGTGCCTCGAGCAGCGGGGTGAGCAGGGTGTGGATCAGGTCGGTGACCGCCGGCCTGTCGTTGACCAGAACGCGGTAGACCAGCAGGTCACGAGCATCGATGATCGGTGCGGTCAACGACAGGCGCTGCGCCAGGTCCAGTGCGTCGAGCGCCTCCCGGTACGACGCCACGACGCCCGAAGCGGTGGTGCGAGGGCGCCCGACAGCGATCTGCCAGGTGCCGTCCAAAGCACGCCGCTGCAACTGAACTCGCCCGTCGTCATCGGTTCCCGGTCCGAGAGCCGACCGAATACCCGCCAGCACGTGATCAACGGCATCACGGTCCGGCGCCGCGAAAACGACGACCAGTTTGCCGCTCTTGCTGGCAACCAACGCGTCGGCGTCACCCTTGCTGCCGAGCACGGCACGTTCGACGGCCCGCACCAAGGGATTGTCGTCGGTGAACTCGCGCGTCGCGGTCACGACCGCGACGGCATGCGGACCGCTGAGATGGAGCCCGAATCCCGAAGCACGACCTAACAATCCGACGACATCGGCTCCACCGGTCAACAGGTCGTCGACGAACTCACGGCGTGCCGATACCTGCGAGCGGACCAGAGAACGCCTGGCCAACTGAAATCCTTCGGCCAGTTCGGCGACGGCATCGTCGACGGCGCGGAGCATGACTTCGCCGGCCGAGACGACGGCAGTCGGATCCGATTGTGCCGCAATAACAGCGGGGAGCTCACGCCACAGGCGCCACGCCGAGGAGAGATAAAGATCGAGCAGGGCTCGCAGGGCAACACCCTGCTGCGCCGCTTCTTCACCGCGGGCACGGAAACGATGCAGCTGACGACGCTGCAGCGGCTTCCCCTCGCATACGGCGACACTGAGCACGTCCAGGAAATCACCCAGCAACTCGACGGGTAGGCCACCGGCGTCGTCCGCCCCTGCCGCGGCAACCCGGCGGATGGCGTCGTCAGGTACCCCGGTTCGGCTCACCCTCGCATTCTCTCACTGTCAGCGGAATTGCCCGGCGTCAGGAAAGGCGCATCGAACCCGTGTCGATGTACCGCTGATGGAACGAGAATGCCTCGCCCAGGATGTGCGGCGTCTGCCCCGCGCCCGGCTGAGCGTCGGCGCGAGCGATGTAATCGCGGAGCAGTGGCCGGAACTCCGGGTGAGCACAGTTGTCGACGATCAGGCGCGCGCGTCGCCGCGGAGACAGACCGCGCAGATCGGCCAACCCCTGCTCGGTGACCAACACCTGAGTGTCGTGCTCGGTGTGGTCGACGTGCGGAACCATCGGAACGATCGCCGAGATCTCACCGCCGCGGGCCGTCGACGGGCTCAGGAACATGGACACGTAGCCGTTACGAGCGAAGTCCCCCGAGCCGCCGATTCCGTTCATGATCTTCGTCCCCATGACGTGCGTCGAGTTCACGTTGCCGTAGATGTCGGCTTCGAGCATGCCGTTCATGGCGAGGATTCCGAGTCTGCGCACCACCTCTGGGTGGTTGCTGATTTCCTGGGGACGGAGCGTGATGTGGTTGCGGTAGAAGTCGATGTTCGCGGTCAGTTCTTCGATGCCCTCGTCGGTGAGCGCCAAGGCCGTCGACGACGCATGCGCGACGGTTCCGTCCTTGATCAGCTTGAGCATCCCGTCCTGGATGACCTCGGAGTAGCAGGTCAGGCCGCGGTACGGCCCCCGATCGAGACCGCCGAGCACCGCGTTTGCGACATTGCCGATGCCTGCTTGCAGCGGAAGCAAGGTATCCGCCGGCATCCGTCCGGCGCGCACCTCGGAGTCGAAGAATTCCAGGACGTGGCCGGCGATCGCCTCACTGACGGCGTCGGGTGCAGTGAGAGGGCTCGCGCTGTCTCGGCAGTCGGTCTCGACAACGGCCACAACCTTCGCGGGATCCACTCGGAATGTCGTCTGGCCGATCCGGTCTTCGACGCGGGTGATCTCGAGAGGCTTGCGATGCGGCGGCAACGCGGTGCCGTAGTAGACGTCGTGGATGCCTTCCATCGCCTCGGGCACCCAGGAGTTGACTTCGAGAATGACCTTGTCTGCGACGTCGAGCCACGTCTTGTTGTTGCCGATCGACGCGGAGGGAATCAGTTCACCTGATTCGGTGATACCGGCGACTTCGACGACCGCGACGTCGACATTGCCGTAGTAGCCCTCCCACACCTGCTGAGCAACGTGGGAGAGATGGATGTCGACGTAGTCCATGCGACCGTCGTTGATGCGGCGACGCGCGGTGGCCTCGGACTGATACGGCATTCGCAGCGCGATTCCGTCGACCTCGGCGAGCAGCCTTTCGGTCTCGGTGGACACCGAAGCACCGGTCAGGAGATTGATCGTGAAGTTCGATCCGTTGCCGCGGGTGTGGTGAATGCGCTCGGCCAGCGCCGGAATGATCACCTTGGGAGTACCGGCGCTTGCGAAACCGCTGATCGCGACCGTGTCTCCGGGGTGAATGAACTTCACAGCGTCGGACGCGGCCATCACCTTCGACGCAAAGGCTGTGGCGCGAATGCGGCTGGAGGTGGCTTTGTGTCCGGTTTCACCGAAGGTTGAACTCACGACACCAGGATAAACAGGGCACGTCGAAGCGATTTACGGGGATAACCCAGACAGAATCGCTCCGACGTGCTAAGGACTCGGGTCAGCTGACGACGCCGTAGGCGCCCTCGCCGACCAGGCTCGCAATTCGATATTTCTGAATCTTGCCCGAGCCGGTCAGAGGAAATGCTTCTGCACTGAACCACTCCTTGGGTGCTTTGTGGCGTGCCAGTCGCTCGGTGCAGAACTCGACCAGTTCGGCTGCGGTCGGCTGGTCGGACTCGTCTTTCCACCTGATGACGGCAACCACCCGCTCGCCCCACACCTCGTCGGGCACACCCACGACCGCCACATCGAGGATCTTCGGATGCGTGAAGATCACGGACTCGACCTCTCGCGGATAGATGTTCTCCCCGCCGCGGATGATCATGTCCTTGAGCCGGCCAGTCACCCGGACGTATCCACGGTGATCCATCGTCCCCAAGTCGCCGGTATGCAACCAACCGTCCTTGTCCACGGTGGCGGCCGAAGCCTCCGGGTTGCGGAAGTATTCGGTCATGACGAGGTACCCGCGCGCGCAGATCTCACCTTGTTCGCCGAGTGGCACGCTGTCCCCGGTCACCACGTCGGAAATCTTCACCTCGACCTGCGGCAACGCGAGACCGACCGTCTCCGATTTGTCTTCGGGGGTGTCGGCGGGGCTGGTCTGCGTGATCACGGGGCTCGCCTCGGTTTGTCCGTAGACGATGCTGAACCCCGCACCGAAGGCCGACTCCACCGTGCTCACGAGTTCGGGCGGGACCGACGACCCACCCGACACGACCACCGAACAGGTCGAGAAATCGCGGCTCGCGAAGCTGGCGTCGTTGATCATCGCGATCAGCATCGTCGGAACTCCACTGACCACATCCGCGCGAAAGCGTTCCGCCGCATCGAGAACCGCAGTCGGGTCGAAATACTGGATCAGACCGATGGACATTCTTCGCTGCGCAGCACCGAGAACCAGGATGCCGCACCCGGCAGTGTGAAACAGCGGCATCGCCGACACCACCGAACCCTGTTCGGGGAATTGACCTCTCCGACTGACGAAATCGGCATTATTGACCAGTCCTCGGTGATGCAGCAGCGCACCTTTGGGAACTCCAGTGGTTCCCGACGTGTACTGGATCTGCGCATTGTCGTCAGGAGAGACTTCCGGCAGTGCGCCCCGTTCGCCCGCCCAACCTCGAACCTGACGATCCCAGTCCTCGAAGTTCACTGCCAGAACTTCTGCTCCCGCAATCGAAATCGCCTCGGATGCCACCGCCGCCATGTCACCGCCGCGAAACTTTCCGGTGTGGAACAACCCGCGGGACTGGGACTGCGACAAGACGTACGCCAACTCCTCGGCGCCCAACGCCGGATTGGCAGTCACCAGAACCATTCCGGCGAGCGCGGCGCCGTACTGCAGAATCATCCACTCCGGAATGTTCGGAGCCCAGACCGTTATCCGGTCGCCGCGGTCGAACTGCGACAAGAGGTAGTGCGCGCACCCCTCCGCTTCACCCAGGAGTTCCGCAAAGGTCCAGGTGCGATCCGTCTCGGAGGCACCGGACAACGAATGCGATTGCGTCGGAACCACTTCTCGGATTGCAATCAGGTTCGGCGAGTCCGCGGCGCACTCTCGGAGCAACCCGCCGACCGTTTGTTCCACTATCGGGTCCGACACGTCCGCGGGGAAGTACGACGTTTCGAGAACACTGCTCATCTCACATCCACTTTCTATCGTGAAGGGGTGTCGGATTCGGGGAGCGGCCCGCCTCCGTCTGGAATCTTGCGGCCGGAATCGCGGTACTGCACCGCGGCGTGAAATCCGTCGCGTTCGGCAAAATCCTTGAACCAGCGCCCTTCCGGCGAGTGACGCGTAATTCCGTCGAACAGGGTTGCCAGCACCTGGGTGCCCTGCAACCCCATGTTGTCGTACGCCTGATTGATCATCATCTTCTGCATTGCCAATTGATTGAGCGGGACACCGGCGATGCGATCCGCCAACGCCTCCACCGCAGCGTCCAGTTCGTCGGCCGGCACCGATTCGAGCGCCAATCCCCAATCGGCGGCGGTGACACCGTCAATGGTGTCTCCCGTCAACAACATTCGCTTGGCGCGTTGCGCCCCGAGGCGGTACACCCACATAGCTGTGGTCGGGCAACCCCAGACGCGAGCAGGCGGGTATCCGATGCGGGCGTCGTCAGCCATGATCAGCATGTCGCAGGACAGCGCAATATCGCTTCCGCCTGCGACTGCATGACCCTGAACTTTGCAGATGGTCGGCTTGAGCGATCGCCAGAGGGTGAAGAAGTCGTCGGTGTTCTGCTTCATGCCCCGAAAGTCCTTGATGGGGTCCCACACCGGGCCTTGATTCCACTTTCCGTCGAGATCTCCTTCGGCGAACTTCTTGAGGTCGTACCCGGCGCAAAACGCCTTGCCTGCGCCTTGCAAGATGATCACGCGAACGTCGTCGTCGTCATTGGCCGCCGCAACTGCATTTCGGATGTCCGACGGCATCCGATCGTCGATTGCGTTGAGCCGATCGGGGCGGTTCAGGGTGATGTACGCCTTACCACCAGAGGTCTCGTATTTCAGGGTCGCAAAATCTGTCATCATCGGTCCTGTCGATCGAGCGCATTTCGAACGAAACGAGTTGCGCTAGTTCTGGGTGAGCAGCAGGCGAACGACGCCCGCCCATTGACTGATCGAACGACGCGCAGAGGCATCGCTCTTGTGTACCGCCCGGGACAACGCCAAACCACGGAGCATCAGCACGGTTAGATCTGCAATTTGCGAATAGTTCTCGGAAGCAACAATTTCAGGCCCGAACGCGTCATGGACAACTCGCTGCAAATCCCGCCCGGCGACGCGCTCCGATTCGCGGAGAACCTCCGCCAACACCGGATCCGTCCGAGCCGCCGACCACAGTTCGAGTTCCGCTTGGAACGGCGGCTGAGTCAACGCCGAATACAAAGCGGAGATCGAGTTCTCGATCGTATCCACCGACGGGTCTTGTCGAGACATCGCCGACCTCACCGCCGCCTCGTTCCGCACGACGATGTTCGACACCAACGCGGCAGTGAGCTCCTGCATATTCGGAAAGTGGTGCAGGAGAGCGCCCCGACTGACTCCGGCAGCCGTTTGAACCGACTGCGTCGTCAACGACGAATACCCGTCCGCTATCAGTAAATCCGTTGCCGCATCGAGAATCCGGTGGCGCGTGGCTTCGCGCTGCGCGTCACGCAGGGTCACGGTCACACCTCCAGTCTCTCGAGTGGCATGGCTCACAGTTTCACAGTCCATTCAGACTGTCAACGGTTGAAGACCTCCGGCGTACCCTCGATCCACCGGACCTCGGACTGATCGGAGCAACAAGTGAGGACCTCACCGCCGACCGTCTCGCTGACGCTCGATCAACTTGCCTCACGCGCCGCTTCACTGATCACCGACAACGGCCGATACATCCTCGGCATCGCGGGAGCCCCTGGAGCCGGGAAATCGACGGCTTCACAGGCAATTGCGCAGAAACTGGACTCACTGTGCACCGTCGTCGAGATGGACGGCTTTCACCTTGCCAATCGGGAACTCGACCGACTCGGCAGGCGTGGACAAAAAGGCGCTCCGGAAACTTTCGACGCCGACGGATACGCGGCGCTTCTACACCGCCTCCGATCGGCAGACTCCATTGTGTACGCGCCCGTCTTCGATCGCGAGATCGACGAATCAATCGGCAGCGCAACCGCTGTCGAGCCTCGAACGCCGTTGATCGTCACCGAGGGAAACTACCTCCTCCTACCAAACGGCAGCTGGCCACAAGTACGAGCGGCGATCGACACCGTCTGGTACCTCGAGGTTCCGGAGGCGACACGCACGCAGCGGTTGGTGAAACGCCACAGCCGCTTCGGGAGGAGTTCCGAAGCGGCCGCGGACTGGGTGAGACGGGTGGATCAACCGAACGCCGACGTAATCGCAGCGGCCAGGTCACGTGCGGATCTGATCGTGGAGATCCGCACGTGACTGCCGAAGTTCGGCAGTTCCCCACACCCACCCGCCATCCAACTGAACGGCGAAGACTACGGTAGTTTGGATTAAAAACCCTGGTCAAGTCGATTTCTATCTCCATACATACGTACGTATGAATCCTCCTTCGACCATCATCCTCGGGCAACAAACTCTACCGCTGGTCGCCGCCGTCAGTCTGTCTCCTCAGTGAAACTCGACAGTTGCGCAGCAAACAGATTCAGTACGTTTGCGGTTATTCGTTCGGTGAAAGGATCCCGGTGAATCAGTCCACTGACCCACTCGGTCGTCCCGGCATTGAAAACGGTTCCGAGACCGCGCTGATGTGTCGCCACCATTCCCGAACCGTATTCGAACTCGCGCAGATGCTCGGGGAGTTCTCTCCCATAGGCACTTTCGAAGATTCCCGACAACTCGGCGAAGGGCGCACCAATCGGAACGGTGCCGTTCCAGTTGTCCCGTGACCCCGAAACTGCCGGCGCCATTGCGATGATTTCCAGATCCTCTGGTGCACCGTCGACACCGGTGGCGTACGGCAGACCCTTCCTGAACGTGTAGTCCGCACCGTCCATTGCGAAGGCAGCAATACAGACCGGCGCGATTCCGAAGTTATCACCGTAATACAGGTCGGTTCCGTTCAATGCCCAATGGTCGGGCCGGTATACGGTAAAGCCGCCGGATGACCTCGGAGTTGTTGCGCCGTAACGGTTGTACACCCCCGCCATCGCGGTCAAACCCATCGTCCACGCGCCCGGCCGATCAATCTCGGGGGAATCCCATGCCGTGGTGACGCGGGTGGGGTCTACTTCTCGTATGGGATCGTCGAAGGGGTTCTTGTAACAAATCTGCGCGTCACCTTCGATGCGTACCTGCCACAGGAAGTTCCCGCCGAATCGCGCCAGGCCGCCTCCTCCTTCGACAAATGCGTCGAGACGATCACGCATTTCCCACGACCAGTACTCGTCGTGACCGACGACGACTGCACACGAATATCCGCGCAGCGCTGAAGGATCCTCATGTAGGTCGTGCTGGGTGATGTGGTGTACGAGAAACGCTTGCTCCTCCGCCCACACCGTGAACGGGCGTTCGTACGTCGCCCAGAATGCGTCGGCGTGATGGCGCGAGTATCCGTTCACCCAGGCCCATTCGTACGGCGGGTGCCGCGGAACCCATCCGATTCCCGGCATATCGGTGTGAATGTTTCGCACTGCACCTTCGGGTTTGCGCAACATCCCGCGCGCGATGGGACGCTGCGTCGACGAAATCGGTGTCGCCACGTCGCCGAAACCGTCCGGGGCACCACGGAAATTGTTGGCTCCGCCCCAGTCGTTGTAAGCCAACATCGTGCTCGTGGTGTGGATGAGGACCATGTCAGCGTGCTCGGGTTCACGTGCCTTGACAATGAAGAAGCCCTCACGTTCGACGACCACACCTTCGTGGCGCATTCGAACCAGGATCAGGTACATCCCCGAAGCCCAATTCGGTGCAACGGTGAAGGCAACGGATTCCGACCAATCACACCCGGTCGCATAGGCGTCGTCGGGCGTCGACTGTTGTTTGCCTGGTAGCCCGATGTACTTGACGATGCTCTGTGGGCGCGCGCCGTCACGGACCACCTCGATGTTCTATTCGTCAGCGGTGGTGTGCACGCGCACCGAGACGGTATCGCCGGCGAAGTAGGAGAACTTGTCTGCGTAGACCCAGATCTCGGGTGCTCCCGGAATCATTCCCGGCCGTTCGACCAAACCACCAGTGGCCGACCACGCGGCAGCAGCACCCGCGCGACGTGGACGGGTTTTCTCTCTCATGGGTAACTCCGTGGATCGTCGTATTTAGGCGCATGGACTGGGAATGAGGGTGCCCGAGGTCGACCGAATTTCACTCGAAGTTGTCCCGGTGTTCTAAGAGAGTGCCGAAACGTTTCGGCATAGTCAATAGCTTTGATGAAACGATTCGGCGCAATTTCTTCGACTGAACAATCGTCCGCCAGGTTCCCCCTGCCGAAACGATTGGGCGTTACTCTTGAGTAGAAACCGCCCAGCAACTAGAGGACGCGACCCCGATGATCACGCCGAACGTCCCGACGCTTCGCGATGTCGCGACAGCCGCCGGCGTCGCCGTGTCCACAGTTTCCTACGCACTCAACGGCAAGGGCAGAGTCGACTCTGCCACCCGGGCGCGTGTTCAAGAGGTTGCGGATCGCTTGGGTTACCGAGCCAATCGGTCGGCACAAAACCTTCGCTCGGGTCGAACCGCCACCCTCGGGTTGATGCTCCCGGCCCCGGACGAGCCTTCCTCGGCCGAGTGCCTCAACTTCGACTGGTACGGCCGTGTGGCGACCGCCGCCACACAGGCAGCGTTCCACGCCGATCACTCACTCCTGTTGTTGCCGTCGATGAAAGACCCGAACGGACTGCGTCGCATCGAGATGGACGGTGTGATCGTCGTCGACCCGATGATGCACGACCCTCGCGTCGACATCTTGAAGAAACTCGGAATACCTTCTGTCGTAGTGGGTCCCGGCAACCCTGAGCAATTCGGATGGAGTATTTCGCCGGATCTCTTCGCCACGACCGAAACGCTCTTGAACCACCTCACCGAACAGGGCGCAACGGATATCCTTGTCCTCAATCCCGGAATGGATTCGGCATGGACTCGCGCAACGACCATCGCTTACCTCGAATGGTGCCGCATCCACGGCGTGTCGCCCCGAGCCACCGACGACCTGGCGTCGTTCGAGGGCGTCAATTCCGTCGAACAACTCGTCTCCGCGGCATACGCGGCGACTCACAAAGCACTGACATCCGAGAATCCCCCTGACGCGATTCTCTCGGTCATCCTCGGTTGCGCCCCCGCCGCTGCACGAGCGGCGCTCGATCTCGGCCTGTCAATTCCCGGAAGTATCTTGATCGCCCAGGACAGTGACGAGCCCGCTCTACTGATCTCCGATCCCCCGATCACCGCCGTCGACTTCTTCCCCGAAGAACAAGCAGCTTTGGCGGTGGATGCACTGCTCGCCCTGATCGACGGTGACGAACCCTCTGCGCCGACCCACACGCGTAGCGAACTACGCATACGAGCAAGCACGGCGCATTCGCTCACCCCATGAATTCACTCGGCACCGATAGACTGATTTCCTGACAATCGTCCGTCGCAGACCGAGAGGAATCAAGCCATCGCGCACCGCTCCCGCGACCGCTTGGCCAGGTACCTCGCCGTAGCGCTCGTCTGCATCTTCACGCTCGTGATCTCGGTCGCCAGCGCCTCCGGTCTCGACCGCGATGTCCCTGCGGTACGCATCGCTTACGCTGCTGCCGCAGATACTTTCGGCGATCTGTATCTTCCACCCGGATCGGACGGCGACCTGCCAGTCGTCGTATTGATCCACGGCGGCGGCTGGGCGCAGAAGAGCAATCTGGAGTACGCGGGTGCGTGGGCAAAAACGCTGACCCCCTACGGAATTGCGGTCTGGAACATCGAATACAGACGTATAGGTGGGCAGGGCGGTTGGCCGACTACTCTCTCCGATACCGTTGCGGCGACCAACGCGCTTGCCGGCATCGTTCAGGAAAAGGCCTCCGGGCGACTGGATTTGGGTCGCGTGCACATCGCCGGATACTCCGCGGGCGGACAACTGGCCGCGTGGGTCGCGTCGCGACCACAACAGGACACGGATGCTCCCGCGCCTGACCTCACCGTGCCGATTCGTTCGGCGACGATCATGGCCGGCGTCTTCGACATGACACTCGCCGCAACCGCGGGCAAAGATCGATTTGTTCGAAATCTTCTGGGCGGCATGCCGGTCGATCACCCTGACCGTTACCGCATCGCGTCACCGATCGAACATCTCCCCACCGGGCTCCCCGTCACGGCGATCCACGGACTCGGCGACAAGGTCGTGTCGGTCGAACAGAGCCGGCGCTATGCCCGTGCCGCACGAGCAGCAGGCGACGTGGTCGATCTGATCGAACTACCCGGCGTCGGCCACGGCGACTTCGGAAACCCGACAACCAACGCCTGGGCTATCACCAAGCAAGCAATAATCGATCACGTAAACACTCCTTGAGCAGGTGAAACCGCCTACTGTGAGCATGATCGCCCGCAAAAGGATTAGCTGAAACCAACTCCATGACGTACGGTGGGGTTATCAGAGGGCAGCCGTCAGTCAGGCAGCCGGTCGCTTCGCCCGGAACGACAGTTCCAATATTCGTTCCAGGGGCAGACTTCCAGTTCGGTGCAAATCCGCGCCTTTGATCACTACGCACTTTCATCAGTCCCGCAGATTGTTGACCAGGCCGAAGGCTCCGACAGAGTCCGCCGCCAATCGCGTACCGACTGCACCAGTATCAACATGCGCTACACACCGCACGGGCCCAAAACCCATGTGGTTCAAAGGAATACCTTGTACAACACCATGATTCACCCCGACGACACGAACAACCAGACGAACAGTGTCCCGACAAACGGACTACGGATCCCGACTACTTCGGGCCGTCTCCGCGAACGGGCTCTCGAAATTGTCTGCACGCTTTACCGCTGCAGCACCGACGAAGCCGCCGACCTGCTGGTACGACATTCTCAGACCAACAACCTCAAGGTCACCAGCCTGATCAAGGCGCTTGTCGCCTTGATCGACGAGGACACCTCCGGCACCGGCTACGGAAGCAACAACGCTCTGGCGTCTCACTTCTGGCTTCGCGAGATCAGGAATCTCAGCCAGGCCCACCGACGCAGCGATCACTTTCACCGCCATCTCGTCGGCGCGTAACAGTCGCTGAACGACAACTGACCTGAAACGACAGCTGGGGCAGTACACGGAAATCGTGTACTGCCCCAGCTTCGTGTTTTCAGTTGTCAGGCGGAAGCTGATTCTCGGCAGTCAGGCGGAAGCCGATTCTCGGCAGTCAGGCGGAGGCCGATTCCTTGTTGAGGTCCTGCCGCACACCGTCGGTATCCGTCGCCTCGTCCACATGCTGCGGAGCGAAGAGCAGGCAGACGATGCTCAGGATGCACATGCCGATCAGCAGTGCGATGACCGGCCAGATGCTGCCGGTTGCCTTGTACATCAGCGTCGAGACCAGCGGAGACAATCCGCCGAAGATCGCGCCGGCACCCTGGTACGCCAACGAGATGCTCGTGTAGCGCGCCTGCGGCTTGAACATCTGCGAGAGAACGGCGGCGATCGGACCATACGTGGCAGCAAGCACCAGTCGCATGACCGCAAACGTCAGGAAGATCAGGAACACGGATCCGGACTTCAGCACCAGGAACTGCGGCGCTGCGAGTATTGCGACCGCAGCAAGACCCCAGGTGACCACGCGGACGCGCCCCACCTTGTCGCCGAGCCACGCCACGCCCAGGGTCGCGATCAACTCGACCACTGCAGCGACACTGAGCGCGTTGAGGATCAGCGTCTCCGACAAGCCGACGTCGGGGTCGGTCGCGTATGCCGTGATGAAGGTCGTCACGAGGTAGTAGCCGCCGACTGCGACCGGCAAAATGCCGATGCCCAGGATGATCGGACGCCAGTTGGTCACCAGCGCGTACTTGAGCGGCAGCATCTCCGGGACGTCCGCGGACTTCACCTCGGACTCGAAGACCGGGGACTCCTCGACCTTCAAGCGAACGACCAAGCCGACCAGAATCAGCAGTGCCGAGCAGAGGAACGGCAGACGCCAGGCCCACTCGCGCAGAGCGTCGTCGCCGAAGGTGGAGAGAATGCTGAAGAAACCGGTGGCAAGAAGGGCGCCGGCCGGGTTGCCCAGCTGAGCGAATCCGCCGTAGAAGGTCTTCTTGTCCTCGGGAGCATGCTCGACGGCCATCAGGACTGCGCCACCCCATTCGCCGCCAACGGCGAAGCCCTGGACGAAGCGGAGCACGACCAGCAGCAGCGGCGCCCAGAACCCGATCGACGCGTACGTGGGCAACATGCCGATGAGGAATGTTCCTGCACCCATCAGCGTCAGGGTGACAACAAGGGCGGTGCGTCGGCCCATCTTGTCACCGACATGGCCGAACACGATTCCACCAAGGGGGCGGGCGAAAAACCCGACGGCGTACGTCGCGAACGCCGCCGCAACGCCGGTCAGGCGATCGGTTCCGGGCGGGAAGAAGATGTCACCGAACACCAGGGCGGCTGCCGTGGCATAGACGTAGAAGTCGTACCACTCGATGGTTGTACCGACGAAGGCTGCAAATCCCGCCTTGCGGGCCTTCACGATCTGTTGCTCTCGGTTCATTACTTTTCCTCGGTGGTCGAAGTGCTCGACAATAGGTGGTTATAACCTGAATGTGCGAGTTCGCCGTCGATCCAGGTCTCCCGGACCTCGATCTGCGCAATCGCGTCGGCCGGAACCTCGAGGAGATCCGCGCCCAGAATCACGAAGTCGGCCCGCTTGCCGACCGAGATGCTGCCAAGTTCCGCTTCACGACCCAGCGCACGCGCGCCGTTGAGCGTGTGAGCCTGCAGTGCCTGGTCGGCGGAGATGCGGAGTGCATCGGAGCCGAGCTGATGGCCCTGACGTGTCACACGAGTGACGGCTGCCTGAATTGCCTCGAGCGGCTTGGGCTCTGCGACCGGGGCGTCGGAGCTGATGGTCACGGGAACCTCGGCAGCGATGAACTCCCCGAGCGGGTTGAACCGCTCACCCGGAGTGCCGATCGCCGCGGTGACGCCCTCGCCCCAGTTGTAGTAGTGCTGCGGCTGGTTCACCGGGTAGACACCGGCCAGGTTCATCCGGGCGATCTGCTCGGCCGTCGGGAGTCCGCAGTGCTCGATGCGGTGACGCGCGTCGGCGTCGGGGTGAGCCTTCTGCGCTGCTTCGATGGCGTCGAGCACCATGTCGATGGCGGTCGGCGACTGTGCGTGCGTGGCGGTCTGCAGACCCACGGAGTGTGCCTTGGCAATGAGCTCCGAGTAGTCCGCCGGCTCATGGTAGAGCTGCCCGGTGCGGCACGGGTCGCCCACGTAGCCGTCGGGGAAGTATGCGGTCCAGCCGCCGAGAGTGCCGTCGGCGTAGAACTTGATGCCGCCGAACGCGAGCCGCGAATTGCCGAAGGCGCCATGCATTCCCGTGTCGATGACGTGATCAAGGAGATGGCTGAGCATGTACATGCTGACACGCGTCTTGAGCTGATCCTGCTCGGCCAGACGCAGGTACATGTCGAATTCACGACGCGTCACCTGGCAGTCGCCGATGGTGGTGACGCCGCCGGCCAGGAACTTGTCCTGAGCGACCGACAGCTGGCGAAGGTGCTCTTCCGGCTCGTCCTCGAGATGGAAGTTGGGTCCGTGATGGCCGACCTTCACACCGTTGACACCGGTGAGGATGTTGCACGCGGCGTCGGACAGCTCGCCCGTCAACTCGCCGTCTGCGTCTCGGAAGAACTCGCCACCGGCCGGGTTCTCAGTGCTCGCATCGATGCCGTGCTTGTCGAAAGTGAAGGAGTTGACGACGCCGCCGTGACCGCTCGCGTTCATGAGGTAGACCTCGCGATCAGTGGCCACCTGATCGAGCTCTTCCTTGAGCGGATGACGCCCTTCGATCAGGTTGCGGTGCTCATAGCCGTATCCGCGAATCGGGACACCTGCAGGAGCTGTGAGTGCCGCTTCCTGAAGCAGGGCAATGATTCCGGGAATCGAGTGCGCCTTCTCCGGCCCGCAGTCCACCCAGCTGAGCATCTGTCCGTACATCAACGGGTGTGCGTGCGGATCGACGAATCCGGGGACGACGGTGGCGCCGTCGAGTTCGACCACCGCGGTCGTGCGAGTGCTCAGGCGTCGCGCCTCCGTGCGGCATTCCTCGAGTGTCCCCACCGCGGCAAAGCGGTTTCCGAACACCAGGAACGCTTCGGCTCCCGCCGTGCTGTCGTCAACGGTGTGGATCTTGGCGCCGGTGAAGATCGTGGCGGTGGCGTCGAGCGGCGAGGCTTCGTGCGTGTGCAACTTGCGCATGGTGGTCCTTCGTCGAGATGGTGGTGCAGGTCACTGCGTGTTGAGCGAAAACTACGCCCTGACCTGGAGCTATGCAATGCATCAAAGTTTCAGACCAGGTGGTACACAACTTTTTTGTACAAGTTTCCGAGCATTTCTGCACTTATCCACATCATCTATGCCCACATGCGACTGTTCTAATAGGAAGCTCATACAGAAAAATCTCTGGAAAAGTTGGGGCATCCATGACGGTCGATCTCGATTCCAAGCTCATCGCTGCTCTTCAACGCAATGGGCGAGCGACGTACCGCGAACTGTCCGTGGCGGTCGATGCCCCACGCGCGGCAGTGTCCACCAGGGTGCAGGCACTACTCGACTCGGGAACGGTGTCCGTGGTTGCCGTCGCACACCCCGAACTTCTCGGCCTGAAGGCACTCGCACACGTGTCGATCGCCGTGTCCGGACCGATGACCCCGGTACTGGACGCGTTGATCGGATCCGAGGCTGCGGTCTACATCTCGGCAGTCAGCGGGCAGTACAACGTGATCGCAGAACTTCGGGTGCCCAGCCACGACGATCTGTACCGCGCCATCGCCGAACTCCGCTCACAGCGTGGCGTCAGATCCGTGAGCACGCTGGTCTACGTCGACGTCATCAAGGGAATCTTCATGCCCGAGACCGCTTTACAAGCCGACATCCGACTCGATTCGACTGACGTCACCTTGATCGAACTGCTCGAACGCAACGGGCGCATGCCATTTCTCGAGCTGGCCGAACACACCGGCCTGTCGCCGAGCGCTGTGCGCAATCGCGTCAATCACCTGATCGCGAGCACGGCACTGCGCGTCGGCGCTGTCGTCAAGCGGCGAGGTGGTGGCCGGACGCTGGCGATGGGCATCGGCGTCAATCTGGGCTCACGGGACGACAACGCGGTATCGGAGATCGAGTCCCTGCCCGGAATCGAATTCCTCGCGCGGACCCTCGGACGGTACGACGTGATCGCGACGGTCGCCGCCAACTCGTCCAACGACCTCCATGCCCTGTCCGAGCGAATCCGGGGCATCGACGGTGTCAGCGGCTTGGAATCGTGGGCGCATCTCGAGGTTTTCAAGGAGCACTACGCCCGCAGCCTGGACGTACGCGGATAATTCCCAAGTCATTGACCCACTCGTGAGAGCACGCTAACCTCGGACAAAGTCATTGACTCACTTACCCGAGGTGGCACACATGTCCGACTCCGGACGCAAGGTAGACATCGTCGCTGCGGCGATCGAGGACGCGATATCGACCGGCCGATGGCCCGTCGGATCGAAACTCCCGCCGGAGACCGCACTGGTCGAGGAATTGGGAGTCGCCCGAAACACCATGCGCGAAGCGGTACGGGCGCTTGCACACGCCGGAGTTCTGTCCGTTCGTCACGGTGGCGGCGTGTACGTCATGGCGGCGTCGCCGGTCGAAGGACTACTCGGGCGCAGGCTCGCCAGAGGTGACGTTCTCGACGTACTGAGCCTGCGACGCGGACTCGAGGTCGAAGCCGCGCGACTTGCAGCGCAGCGCCACACCCCCGAAGATCTCGCGCGGATACATGCAGCCTGGAATGCCCACCCCGGTCACGTCGGCGGCTTCACTGTCGAAGCCGGCATGGCCCTGCACCTTTCGATCGTCGAGGCGTCCCACAATTCCGCACTGATCGACGTCTACCGGGGAGTCCTTGCCGCCGTGACGGATTCGCTGTCCGCCGTCAGTGTCGGTCCAGGTTTCCACGTCGACGAGCACCGACCCTTGATCGCAGCCATCGAGGAACGCAACCCCGACGAAGCAGCGCGCGCGGCGGGCGCAGCGCTCGATACGGTCATCGACGCAGTCGAAAGGAGCTTGGCGTGAATCAGGGAAACTGGAACGGTACGACGTATTCGCCTCTTGCCGAGCAACTCTCACCGGCATCGACGGAGGCACTGCGCTCGATCGGGCATGTGAGCACGGTGTACGACGTCTGCGCCGGAACCGGGAACTTTGCGCTCCCGGCGGCTCAGTCAGGCATGACGGTCCACGCACTCGACCTCTCCGCCAGCCAGCTCGAGGTCGCACGCGAACGCTGGATTCCCCACCCCGGCACTACCCAACCCACCTTCACGATCGGCGATGCGCAGTCTTTACCCTGGCCGAATTCGAGTGCCGACGCCTGCGTCAGCATCTTCGGGATCATCTTCTGCCCCGACCCCTCGATTGCCCTCGCAGAGATGATGCGGGTGACCCGGCCAGGCGGAAAGATCTGCGTCGCAACGTGGTCGGAGAACGGGTGGGCAGCAGCACTCCGCCGGGAGGCCGCCTCGGCGTGGAATGGCTTCACACCACTACCGACGACATGGTCGAGCTCGAGCGAATTCGAGAAGGCAGCAGCCGGATTGGAGTCGGTGAGCTCGGCCTCCCACCTGCTCGAGTGGCAACTACCAGCCGGATCGGATCCCGTCGAGGAACTGTGCGACCAGGCACCGGCGTTGAAGAACTTTCGCGAGGCCGTTCGAAGCACAGGGAATTGGGCTTCGATGTCAGCGCACCTCCGCTCGACGCTCGAGCCCTATCTCAGGTCGAGCGCGGCCGGCCCCGTCGCCACCAGCGAATACATCCTCCACGTTGGCCCTGTCCCGAACTCTGACACCGCGCTCTTCCGAACGCGCGGGTAACCCTCTTGGCCGGATACGGTCTCTTCACCGTCCACCGACCCGAAGAGGCCCGCTCGATGTCCGAATCGAACTCCCTGCCCGAATTGAAGCAAGCGTCGCAGCAAGCATCGAAACAAACGTTGTCCATGACCGTCCTCATGACGCCGGACATGTCCAATTTCTCGGGCAACGTTCACGGCGGAACGATTCTGAAGTTTCTCGACCAGGTCGCCTATGCGTGCGCGAGTCGATACGCCCAGACGTACGTCGTGACCCTGTCGGTGGATCGTGTGGTGTTCCGCGAACCGGTGCATGTCGGAGAACTCGTCACGTTCAGCGCTTCGGTCAATTACACCGGGCGCACCTCGATGGAAATCGGAATACGCGTCGAAACCGAAGACATTCTTCTCGGAAAATCTCGACACACCAATAGTTGCTACTTCACGATGGTCGCAATGGGCAGCGACGGAAAACCGGCCGAGGTACCCCAACTCCGGCCGACCGGAACAATCGCGAGGCAGCGATTCGAGGCCGGTCGTCGGCGTCGTGAACTGCGCAGAGAGAACGAGCTTCGTGAACAGTCCATCCGGGCCGCGGTTCGGGACTTAACGCCCGAACACGATGACTAAATCCAGTCAAATTTAAGTTATAACCTTATGCATTAAACTGATCGAGTGACTTCGAAGGCACGGGAAAACTATGACGTTGTGATTGTCGGCGCGAGCATCGCAGGATGCGCGGCCGCAATCATGTACGCCCAGCAAGGTCTGCGGATAGCGCTTCTCGACGCTCGCTCCGACATCCGGGCGCACAAAGTCCTGTGCACTCACCACCTACAACCCTGCGGTGCCCCGATCTTGCAACGACTCGGCGCCACGGAAAAACTGCTCGCCCTGGGAATGGTGGAAACCGTTCCGAAATTCTGGACCCCGTGGGGAATGATCACCCCTGATGCTGCAGAGAACTCACCGCCGCCTGGATTCAACGTCCGAAGGGAAACTCTCGACCCCCTCCTGCGCCAACTCGCGAACGACTACCAGAACGTCGACCTTCTTCTCGGACATCGTGTTTCCGGACTACTGACCAAGAAAGGCACTACTGCAGGCGTCTACGGCACCGAACAGGGTTCGGCCTTCACTGTCGAAGCACGATTGACCGTCGGAGCAGACGGCAAGGATTCGACCGTCGCACGATCCGCGCGTTGCGACTCGGTGAGTGCGTCCAACGGGCGCTTCAGCTACTTCGCTCAACTCTCCGGACTCGAACGACCCGACGGAGAATCTTCATTGTCGTGGTTCATGGATCCCGACGTCGCCTATCTGCTCCCCAACGACGGCGGAATCAGCGTGCTGGTCGTCTTCCCTGCCCTCGACAAGCTCGGCCCGTTCACTGACGACCTGTCTACTGCTTTCCTCGCGTACGCCAACGCATTACCCGGCGCTCCGCCAGTTCGCCGAGAGCACATCATCGGGAAGATCGTTGGTACCAAACACTTCTCCACAATCCTCACCGACCCGGTAGGTAACGGGTTCGCACTCATCGGCGATGCCGCGGCAACCAACGACCCGTTATGGGGCATCGGATGCTCGTGGGCACTGGAGACCGCTCAGATGCTGGTCGACGCGACCGCCCAAATGCTGACGGAGACGACGTCACACACACTCGACTCGCATCGGAACGTGAACGCTGCCTTGGCCGAATACCGCAGTGCCAGAGAGAGTATGACGAAACACATCGATTACATGAGCGGTTACGCCGGTGGGCGAAAGTTCACCGCGATCGAACGTCTGCTCATCTCCGCGGCCACACATGACCACGACGAAGCCCAAAGGTTCTACTTGTTCGGTTCCCGGTTGATACCCGCCGAGCAGTATCTCTCGACTCGCTCGGTCGCGCGGGCAGCACAAAAACATCTCAGACACCGTCTGCGTCGTAGATCTGTGGCCGGGACGTAATCTGCCAAGCGTTTTTTCGGCGCCGGCAACGGGGAACCCTCCGATCGCAACCGAGCCGGAGGAGCGACCATGCGTGCACACATCGCCATTCCGAGTGAATCGACTTGTCACAGGTACGTAGTCGCCGTCGCCAGCTCCACCTTCGCCGAATCGGTCATCTGGTGCGACGGCCCCGCGTTCGACGCAGTACTCGTTCTGGGCAGCGAGATTCCGCAGCACAGTGGCCACCGAGCCGTACTCGCCTGGAATCACTACTTCGGGTGGGCGCTCGGCGTGGAAACGACACCGGATACGTCGTTCGCCGTTGTCGAATGCCTCGGTATCGGGAGAATGCCGGACCCGGAACTGTGCGCCGACCGCGCTGTCGAGTTGATTGCCCAGGCGGGTCGTTAAGGAACTCGTCGCGCGGCGCGCAATCCAGCGGGCATAGGATCGAGCGCGAGTTTCGCACGCCCGACGAAAGAGAGCCCGACATGGACCCGGTGAACAGGCCTGCCGGTCAGCTGGCTCTCGAGAACGAACCGGACGGCAGGGCGACTTTGCGGGCGCGTCAGACGCCCCGCAGTGAGCGTCGCAAAATCGGGAAGGGCCTGCGCAAGCGAGTAGCACGATCGTCGCTTGGTGATTGGACGCCCCCGCCCAACCGACGCGATCCGGTCGATCAGGTCAACACGGCACACGAGGGAAGACTCGACTGGTTGGTTCCGATTCGTGTGGGACGCATGGTCGCTTCACCGTACGGTTTCCTGCGCGGTACCGCCGGCTTGATGGCAGAGGACATGGCGCAGCTCCCGTCCACCGGCATCACTCCCGTCATCTGCGGGGATGCGCACGTCGGAAACTTCGGGTTCTACGGGTCCCCGGAACGCGAACTTGTCATAGACCTCAACGATTTCGACGAAGCACATCCGGGCCCCTGGGAATGGGACCTGAGAAGGTTGGCTGCGAGCATCTGGGTGGCCGGGCGGCAGAACGGTCTCACCGAAGCTCAATGCGAAACAGCGACAACCTCGTGTGTGTCCGCATATCGCCTCCACTTGGCAAAGCTTTCCGAGCGTCCACTGTTCGATCGCTCCTTCGACCGGGTCGATCTCGACGGACTGACCGACCACGTCACTGATCCCGGGTTGCTGGCCGAGATCCGCCGCGCCGCGGAGCGGGCACGACGGCGTACGAGCGATCACGCGGTTCCTCGGTTCACTGTCGAGGATCACGGACGGCGCCAGTTGCTCGAGAACCCGCCGCTCACAACACGACTCACGCCGAAGGACACCGACTTCCTCCTGGAGGGTCTGGACGAGTATCTCGAAACCCTTGCACCACACTGGCGCCGAGTCGTCTCGGGATACAACGTCATCGACGTTGCGCACCGGGTTGTCGGAGTCGGAAGCGTCGCTCTGCGTGCGTATGTCGCCCTGTGTGAAGGGAGCATCCCGGACGACGTCATCTTCTTGCAGCTCAAGCAGGCTCGCCGATCCGTCGTTGCACCCTTCGTGCACGGTGACTCGGCCTGGCACGACCATCAAGGACGACGCGTCGCGGAATACCAGCAGGCTCTCCAGACAGTCAGTGATCCACTGCTCGGGTGGTGCACCGTGGACGACCGCCAGTACTACGTCCGTCAGTTCCGGAACATGAAAGGTTCTGTGGACCTGAACAATATCGATGCAGCAGCCTTGACCGATTATGTCGCGATCTGCGGTCGCCTACTGGCCAAGGGACATGCACGAACCAGTGGCGCGTCACTGATTTCCGGTTACCTGGGAACCTCGGACACGGTCGACACCGCCCTCACCCGGTTTGCTCGGCTCTACGCCGATCAAACCGAACGTGACCACGACGCTCTGTGCCGGGCGGTATCGGCCGGTACGATCGCCGCGGAGCCGGGAATCTGATCCCTCACGCCGCGACGATCCTGCCCTGCTCGAACTTCACTCCACCCCAGATTCCGGTCTGACCAGTGGCAGAGGCGAATTCACGACACGATTCCGCAATCGGGCACCTGTTGCACACGTCGGTCGCGTAGTCGTATCCCTCGGACGGAAAGGGAAACCAGCGGTCCGGCTCGGGGTCTCCTCGACATTCCGCCTGCCACCAGGTTGGGTCGTCCGAGATCGGCAGAAGCTCAGCCAGATTCGAGATTTCGTCAGCGCACATCACTTACTCCTTTGGACCGTCACGTCCGACTCAATTCACGCCAGATCTTCTGCTGCACTTTCTCGATGCGTCGAGGTGCCTTCGGTTCCCACAGCAGCCGCATGCCGGCCTCAGCCGGTGTGCGATCCGCTTTGCGCTGATTGCAGGAACTGCAGCACGCCACCAGATTCCCCCACGTGTTGGGCCCGTTGCGGCTTCGCGGCTGGACGTGGTCGATGGTCGTTGCTCTGGCGGCGCAGTACGCACATTGACGACCGTCCCGGTCGAAGATGCCGGCGAAGGTCGCTCGGCTGGAATCGGTGACCGTAACCCGGTGGGCAACATACACGTACTCGGCAAGCAGGATCGTCCGAGGCAGTGGGATCTCGACGTGCTTGGAGCGCACCGGAAATATCGGGATCACGTCTTCGGTGGACTGCGCAGAACCGGTGGCGATCAGGACGACCGCACGATCGGCGCTCACTTCACCGAGGTACTCGTACGTTGCGTTGAGTACCCGGACGGACCGGTTCATCCAACTGTGAGAAGCGGCGGTAGATGCGCGGTTCGGGTTCCGCATGAGACGTCTCAGTTCATGTCGAGGAGTGGAACTCCTGGACGTGAAGACGGGTCAGGAGCAAATGCAAGAAACGGGGAACGGCATATATCCAGCGCCACTCTGTTCCCCGAATGCAGGAAGGGAAATGCCGCGGGGTGAGTGCCCGCGCAGGTGCAACGCTTGCTTCGAGTCGCGCATGCCTGTCCCTTCCACTTCTTGTTCTCTTCACCGACGATTGCCGGCGCCCATCATCACACGGAAGGCATCCTCAGCGATATTGATTTATCAGGCCGGAATAGCCGTCCAGCAAAGGCCGCGGTTTGACGCCGGAACACGCGGCTTGATCGAATGAGCCATGACTTCGTCGTACATCGACCTACGCTCGGACACCGTCACCAAGCCTGATGCGGAGATGCGGAAGGCGATGGCTGACGCCGAGGTCGGTGACGACGTCCTCGATCACGACCCGACCATGGCGGCGCTCGAGGAAGAGGTCGCACATACTCTGGGCTTTCCGGCGGCCTTGTGGGTACCGAGCGGATCGATGGGCAACCTGATTGCGCTGATGCTGCACCTTCGCCGCGGCGATCAGTTCCTCGCACCGGATCACTCTCACGTCTTGGGGTCAGAGTTGGGCACCGCTGCTTGGCTCGCACAGGGAATGCCGATGGCGCTGCCGCACGACGGCGGACCCGGACGTCCCAGTCCCGAGACCGTCGTGAAGGCGGCGGGCTCCCCCGGCCCGTACTTCACGTTGAACACCACGCTGCTCTGTCTCGAGAACACCCACAATTTCGCCGGCGGCGCCGTCATGAATCCGACGGAGTGGACGAAACTGGTCGACGCGGCGAGATTACGCGGCTTGAAGATTCATCTCGACGGCGCCCGCCTCTGGAATGCCGCTGCTGCACTCGATGTTTCGCCCACCGAACTGACTTCCGGCGCCGATACCGTCCAGGTGTGCCTGAGCAAGGGACTCGGTGCGCCGGTCGGCTCGATTCTGGCCGCATCACCTGAATTGATCACCGAAGCCCGAAGGATCCGCAAGATGCTCGGCGGCGGCGTTCGTCAGGGCGGGGTGCTTGCCGCAGCCGGCATCGTCGCGCTTCGCTCACAAGCTCGCCTGTCCGACGATCACGACAATGCGCAACGCCTGGCATCGGGCCTTCGTGAACGCGGTTGGGCTGTCGACGAACCCGCAACCAACATCGTTCTCGCCGCCACAGCCGATCCGTCGGCCACCGTTGCTCAGCTCGCCGCTGTCGACGTCGGTGCAGTCACCGTCGCCGGGAAGGTTCGGTTCGTGACACATCGAGACGTGAGCACTGCCGACATCGACGAAGTTCTGTCCCGACTAGCCGCCTGAGCTACACCATCAGCGGTTGAACCTCCTGCGCGACAAGGCGAATGAACTCGCGAACGTCCGGCTCGTCAACGGTCGGTTGGAGTACCACGGTGGTTGCACCCGCGTCCACCCATCGCACTGCTGCGGCCGCAACGTCGGCCGCGGTCCCCACGGCAATCGCTTCCTCCGGCGACTCGCACCCTGACGCTGCGGCCTCGGCAAGGGCGCGCTCACGACCGCTGGAACCAAATGCACAGATGACGTAAACGACCACCTCGAGATCCTGCGCTCCGATATGAGCGATCGCCCGGCGAACACCTTCCGGGGTCGTCCCACCCGAGAGCACGGTGCCCTGCGCCAACTCACCACTGAGCGCCAAAGTCTTTGGCCCCGTGGCACCGACGAGCAACTGCGGCACCTTCTCGGGCGGCCACGCCAGCTTGACGTCCGTGAGATTCACGTATCGACCGGATACCGTCACCGACTCACCGCGCAGTAATCGCTCGAGTGCTCCGAACTGCTCCCGGAGGAGGGTCAACGGCGATTCGACCTTGGCGCCGATCTGCCGCATCCAACTCTGAACGCCGTGACCGAAGCCAACACGCAGTCGATCCGGATGAACTCTGGCCAGCGCCGAAATCTCCATCGCCGTGATCGCGGTGTTGCGCATCGGCGTCGGCAGCACACCGATCGCCACTCCCAGGCGCGTGGTTTCGGCCAATACAGTTGCAGCAGTGGCTATTCCTCCACCGAAGAAGCAGTCCTCCCACAGCCAGACCTCGTCGATACCGACTTCGTCGGCATACCCCGCATGCCGAACCAGATCTTCCGGGGATTGCTCCGGACGCAGGACCACGGCAATCCGTGCGGCGCTCATGCCGTCACCAGAAACGCAGCGATCTCGTCAGCTGTTCGGCGACCCTGTTCGCGTCCGAGTTCAGCTGCCGGGCGCCTTGTCGCCGGCGAGAGGGAGTTGGTTCCGATCGCTTCCACGACGGCGTCGTCGGCGAAGATCGCCAGTACCCGTGACTGCGTCATCGCGTCGATTTCCTCTCGTAGGCTGCCGCCCAGCAGATTCGGGGCGGGATCGGCAGCAGGTGAAAGAACCACGACCACATCGCAGTCGGCAGCCAAATGAACATTCGAGCCACTTGCCATTCCGCCGTCCATGTACCGGTCGCCCTCGATCATGACTACCGGCCACACCCCTGGTACGGCGCAACTTGCTCCGACTGCGTCGATCAGTTCTACGCCGTCAGCACTGCCGAACACCCTCAACTCACCGGTTTGTGCGTTGATCGCCGGGATGCGCAACTCCCGCTCGGGCCACAACCGATTGGGCAGCCTTGCCTCGATGACCGCACGACGCACGGCGGGTTCGACGGTGTCGGCGGCCATCGCTGCCTCGCCGAGCGCACGAAGTTGTTCGGACCGATCCGCGGAGCCCGCGATCGCGTCGACGAACATCTGACCGAGGACCTCGACATCTACCTCCGGATCGATCTCACCGGTCGCAGCGGCCGTTTGTGCGTCGAAAAGCTCCTGAAGTGTCGCGCCGCCCGCAATCTGAGCAGTCACGGTGGAACCTGCAGAAGTGCCGATCAATACGTCCGCTGCCAGCAGCGCTGCGGCAGCGTCCGGCGATTTGTCCTGAACGCCCAACAGAAAACCGGTTTCCCAGGCGATCCCCGCAACACCGCCACCGGCAAGTACCAACCCCAATTTCACGCCGTCCACCTCTCGTCGATCACGATCCGTGCCCGAACTCGACGTTAGACCTACTCTGAAGTGATGTTCATGCGCAGCGCAAAGACATTTGTTCCCGACGCACTCCGCGGGTTGATCGCATCCACCGACGACATCGCGTGGAACCCCGATCCCGGATACCTCACTCGTGCACAGCCCCTTCCGCGCGGGCGAGTCGCGCTCGTCTCCGGCGGCGGCTCGGGTCACGAACCCATGCACGCCGGATTCATCGGCGAAGGAATGCTCACGGCCGTCTGTCCCGGGTTGATCTTCAGCTCACCCAACGCACTGCAGATCCATGAAGGATCCAAAGCTGCCGACGCCGGTGGCGGCGTCCTGCACATCGTGAAGAACTACACCGGCGACGTGATGAATTTCGGTATCGCACGGGAACTACTCCGCGAGGACAAGATCGACACGGACGTCGTCTTGGTCGACGACGACGTCGCGACCGAACGCGCAGACGGTCGCGGCCCGGGGCGACGCGGCACTGCGGCAACGATCGTGGTGGAGAAGGTCTGCGGCGCGTCGGCCGCCCGCGGTGACGACCTGGCCGAGGTGACCCGGATCGGACAACACGTCGCGCACTCGGCTCGCAGCATGGCCGTCGCTCTTCGCCCATGCACCTTGCCGGGGGCTGACGAGCCGTCGTTCGACCTACCGGACGGGCAGATGGAACTTGGTATCGGAATCCACGGCGAACGCGGCACAGAACGCGTGGACGCCCTGCCCGCACCGGAATTGGTGCGACGGCTGACGGATCCGATCATCGAGTCCCTGAGTCTCGCCGAAGGTGATCACGTCATTGCGGTCGTCAACGGGCTGGGAGCCACCCACCCAATGGAGCTGCAACTACTGTTCGCCGAACTCGGAGATTATCTGGCCGACCAGGGAATTCACATCGAGCGGACGCTGATCGGAACGTTCGTCACTGCATTGAACATGGCCGGAGCATCCATCACCCTTGTTCGCACAAACAAAGAAATCCTCGAATTATGGGACGCGCCAACAAAAGCGCCCGCCTGGCCGAATGCTATGGCACGTGAGTACAGCGGCATGGGCAAGCGTGAGTCATTCGGTCCCACATTCACACCCGACACCTCACGCACTGCCGAAAGCAGCTTCGTCGGCGGCTGGATTGCGGACTGGGCCGCGAAGGTACTGGAGCAGGAACCTGCCCTGACCGATCTCGACCGACGAGCAGGAGACGGCGACTTCGGGACCAACATGGTGGCCGCACTGGATCAGCTCGACATCTCGGCGATCCGTGACACCTATTCCACTGCAACGATATTCGATGCAGTCTCCCAGGCGTACCTCGGTCACGCCGGCGGTACGTCCGGCGCGTTGTTCGGCATCTGGTTCCGGCATTTCTTCCGCGTCGCCGCAGAATCAGCGGACTCCGAACTCGACCTCGGTGCGATCGCGACTGCAGCACGGGCGGGGCTCGACAACATCACCTCACTCGGCGGCGCACGCGTCGGCGACAAGACGATGGTCGACGCGATAGTTCCGGCGGTCGAGTCGTTGGAGCAATCCGTGAACTCGGGAGCCGATCGGGACGCCGCTCTGGCCAGCGCAGCGGCAGCGGCGGCGGCCGGCGCGGAGTCGACCGAAACCATGCTCGCGAACCGCGGACGTGCAAGTTATGTGGGCGAAGCCGCTCGCGGAGTGGTCGATCCGGGAGCGCTACTCATAGCGTGGTTCTTCGCTAGTGCAGTGGGTCACTAGCGAGCACTTCGCAGCTGTGACTAATCTGGCAGCCACAGCACATCGTTTGTGAGGGCCCGTGGGCAAAAGCACCGGTCTCACACACCACACAGGAGCAGCCCATGCTGAGCACCATGCAAGACGCCCCCCTCTCCATTGCTCAACTTCTCCGCCACGGTGCCTCCGTTCACGGCGCTTCCGAGGTTGTCACGTGGACCGAGTCCGGCCCGCGCCGTGTGTCATACGCAGACGTCGGCAAGCGCTGCGCACAGCTTGCGCACGCCCTGCGCGGACTCGGTGTCGAGGGTGACGAGCGAGTCGCCACGTTCATGTGGAACAACTCCGAGCACCTCGAGGCGTACCTGACGATCCCCTCGATGGGTGCTGTGCTCCACACGCTGAACATTCGCCTGTTCCCCGAGCAGTTGATCCACGTCGCCAATCACGCCGAGGACCGCGTGATCATCGTCGATCCGTCCCTGATTCCGCTTCTCTCTCCGCAGCTTCCGTCGCTGACAACCGTCAAGCACATCATCGTCACCGGTTCCTCCACTGCGGGACTCGAAGCTCCCGAGGGCGTGCAGGTTCACACATACGAGGGCTTGATCGCCGATCAGCCAACCGAGTTCGACTGGCCCGAGGTCGACGAACTCAGCGCTGCCGCAATGTGTTACACGTCCGGCACCACGGGCGACCCCAAGGGCGTCGTCTACTCCCACCGTTCGATCTACCTGCACTCCATGCAGGTCTGCATGAGCGACGGCCCCAACCTCGCGCAGGGCGATCGTGCACTCGCCGTAGTGCCTCAGTTCCACGCCATGTCGTGGGGACTTCCCTACGCCGCGTTCATGATCGGCGCCTCGCTGATCATGCCCGATCGCTTCCTCCAGCCTGCTCCGTTGGCTGCGATCATCGCCAGCGAGAAGCCGACGTTCGCCGCGGCCGTACCCACCATCTGGCAGGGCCTGCACCTCTACCTCGAGCAGAACCCACAGGACATCTCCTCGATGCGTGAGGTTCTGATCGGCGGCTCCGCGGTACCGCCCGCCCTCATGCACGCATTCGAAGCCGACCACAACGTCTCCGTCCTGCACGCCTGGGGCATGACCGAAACCTCCCCACTCGGATCCGTTGCCCGCCCGCCGGCCGGTGTCACCGGCGACGCGATGTGGAAGTACCGCTACTCTCAGGGCCGCTTCCCGGCATCCGTCGAGGCACGTCTCATCGACGATGACGGCAAAGTTGTTGCACACGACGGCGTTTCCGTCGGCGAGCTCGAAGTGCGCGGCCCCTGGATCACCGGGTCGTACTACGGCGTCGATGCGGAAGACAAGTTCAACGACGGCTGGCTCAAGACCGGTGACGTCGGATCCATCACGGCCGACGGCTTCCTGAGCCTGTCCGACCGCTCCAAGGACATCATCAAGTCCGGCGGCGAATGGATCTCATCGGTCGACCTCGAGAATGCCGTCATGGGTCACCCCGACGTCACCGAAGCTGCCGTCATCGGCGTGCCGGACGAGAAGTGGGACGAGCGCCCGTTGGTCGCGGTTGTTCTGCGCGCCGGTTCCGAGACCACGATGTCCGAACTCCAGCAATATCTTTCGGACAAGGTCGCCAAGTGGCAGCTCCCCGAGAACTGGGCTGTGGTTCAGGAAGTTCCGAAGACGAGCGTCGGCAAGTTCGACAAGAAGCGCCTGAGGGCCGACTACCACGAAGGCGGACTCGAAGTCACTCGCCTCTGACACGGAGTGAATGCTGAAGCATGAATACTGAAGGTGGGCAACAGGTTTTCACTCTGTTGCCCACCTTCGTTTAACGAGCAATGCACTTTACGGACGATAACCGACCGTGTGAAAAGCGATGTCGACGTACTTCTGCGCCAATTGCGTCGGCGACATCGGCCCGCCGGTCTGGAACCAACGCGGCAGTGACTGCGCCATACCGAGTATGGCCCGGACGGTCTCTTCGGTGTCGGTGACCGCGAAATCTCCCGATGCCACACCGTCGTCGACGATCCTGCGCATGAGCAACTCGAGCCGCTTACGACTGGCGGCGTATCGACTTCGGCTTTCCGGTGAGACATGCCGAATCTCGGTGTCCAACGCAGCATGCCGCGACCGGTGGGTCATGTAGAGAACAATCGCCTCCACCACCAAGGCGAAGCGTCGTACCGGATCTTCGCCGGCTTCCACCTCTGCCGCTTCGGTTCTGGTATTCAGCTCACTCATCGAGATCTCGAACAGAGCGACGAGGACTGCCTCTTTGTTCGCGTGGTGATAGTAGAGCGCGGGAACGGTTACCCCGACACGGTTGGCAATCTGCCGCACCGTCGTGCCGTGGTAACCGTTCTCGTCGAACAGCTCGAGCGAAGCCATCAGGATGTCGGTCATCACCAGCGGCGGGAAAGTCCTCCAGTCCACTGCCACCGAATTCACCGGCTCCACCTCGCGAGTCATGAATAGCCGAAATTACCGCGGTGCCATACGGATTGCACCGTCGAGGCGGATCGTCTCACCGTTGAGCATAGGGTTGGAGACGATATGCGCAGCAAGCGCGCCGTACTCGCTGGGATCGCCCAGGCGAGAGGGGTGAGGCACCTGCTGACCCAGCGACGCCTGAGCGGCTTCAGGCAGTCCGGCCAGCAACGGGGTCTTGAACAGGCCGGGAGCGATGGTGTTGACGCGGATCAGCAGCGACGCGAGGTCACGGGCGATGGGGAGCGTCATACCGACGACGCCACCCTTCGACGCGGAGTACGCAGCCTGCCCGATCTGACCGTCATAGGCTGCGACGGAGGCGGTGTTGATGATGACGCCGCGTTCACCGTCGATGGGTTCGGTCTTCGAAATACGTTCCGCAGCAAGACGAAGAACGTTGAAGGTGCCGATCAGGTTGACGTCGATGACCTTCTTGAATGCGTCGAGCGGGAAAGCACCCTTCTTGCTGACCGTCTTGACTGCGTTGCCGATTCCGGCGCAGTTGACTGCCACGCGCAGGGGTCCGAGGGACTCGGCCACGTCGAGTGCCGCGGTGACCGCAGCCTCGTCGGTGACGTCTGCAGCCGCGAAGCGGACCCGGTCGCCAAGTTCCTTGGCGATGGCTTCACCGTTGGACGACGGAAGGTCGATGATGACGACGCTGGCACCGTCGGCAAGAAGGGCTTTGGTCGTAGCTAGGCCGAGGCCGGATGCTCCACCGGTGACGACGGCGACGCTGTCGTTGACGATCATGAGAGTTCCTTTCGAAAGGTTATGTGTTTCAGATGCGTTCGATGATGGTGGCGTTGGCCATGCCGGCGCCCTCGCACATGGTCTGCAATCCGTAGCGTCCGCCGGTGGCCTCGAGGTGGTTGACCATCGTGGTCAACAGTCGAGTACCCGAGGACCCCAGGGCATGGCCGAGTGCAATCGCGCCGCCCCACGGGTTGAGCTTTGCCGGATCGGCGCCGAACTCGTGAGCCCAGGCGAGTGGAACGGGAGCGAAGGCTTCGTTGACCTCGTAGGTGTCGATGTCGTCGATGCTCAAACCCGCGCGAGCGAGCACCTTGTGGGTGGCTGGGATGGGTGCGGTGAGCATGAAGATCGGGTCGTCGCCCGCAACGGAGAAGGAATGGAAACGAGCTCGCGGGGTCAGCCCCAGCTTCGACGCCATTTCTTCGCTCATGATCAGTGCTGCGGACGCGCCATCGGTGAGCGGCGACGAGTTACCGGGAGTGATCGACCACTGCGCTTCGGGGAAGCGCTGCGCGTACTTCTCCGAGTAGAACGACGGCTTCAAGCCGGCGAGTCCCTCGGCGGTAGTAGACGCGCGAACCGTCTCGTCGACGGTATGCGAGACGGTCTCACCGGCGGCGTTGGTCACCGAGATCGGCAGAATCTCCTTGTCGAAGAGCCCCTGCGCCGCAGCCTCTGCTGCCCGCTGGTGGGACTGCGCAGCGAATGCGTCGAGAGCCTCGCGGTCAAGCTTCCACTTCGCGGTGATCAACTCCGCGGAGATGCCCTGATTGACCAGGCCTTCGGGGTAGCGAGCCGCGATGCCCGGACCGGAAGCATCCTTCCCCATCGTCGCGGTACCCATCGGGACACGACTCATGGATTCGACGCCTGCCGCGATAACGATGTCGTAGGCCCCGGCGATCACGCCTTGAGCCGCAAAGTGCGCAGCTTGCTGACTTGATCCGCACTGGCGATCGATCGTGGTGGCGGGTACCGACTCGGGGAACCCTGCCGACAGGACCGCGCTGCGGGTGATGTTGAGCGCCTGCTCACCGGCCTGGCCGACGCAACCGCCGATCACGTCGTCCACCAGGGCGGGGTCGAGGCCGTTTCGATCGACGATGGAACGTAGAACGTGCGCCATCAGTTCGACAGGGTGCGTCCCGGACAGTGCTCCGCCCGGCTTTCCCTTGCCAGACGCGATCCGGACTACATCGACGATCACTGCCTTGGTCATCTTCGTTCCCTTCGAGGACGTGCATTGCTGGGGCGGTCCGGCACCCGAGTTCGTGGCACCGGATGCCGAACCGAGATCGTGAGAGCACCCTGACTTAGCGCTCGCTAAACAATTACCACCGAGTCGGACCGTCCGTCAAGAGAGGGCTACCGAACTCGAAGCCGATGTGGGCAGATGAAAAGTTGGGCGATCAGGAACCCCTGACCCACGCCCTTCATTAGTACTTTCGAATGATAGGTTTTCAATCTTCGCCCGAAATGTCCGGAATCGGATAACCTTCCGCCACAAGCAATCCAAGCCACAGGGGATTCGGGGCGTGGCACCAATCGATGACAAACCGCAGGGGGACTGACCCGGAGGTAGAGCGTGGACCTGCGATACGTTGCATTCACACGTGCCGACTCGCATTTCTACGACCGAATCAGAACGGCCACTCGACCTGACGCACCGACTGACCAGCACTTTAAGCCTGCAAAGTCGGTGGACTGGTCACTCTGGCGACGCGGTCCCCAAAGCGGACCGTGGAACTACTTCCAACCGCCTGACAGCGTGCTGCCAGAACAGGGATGGAAGATTCACTGCTCCGCTACCCAAGCCAACGCGCAGGAGCTGCTCGATACCGTCTCCGAGTATTGCGGCCACAATCTGGTGCCTTTCAAATTTCTTCGGACGGCAGCAGACCTCATGTTCTCCAACAGCAAGCAGGCCAATCGAACATCCAGCGGAAAATTCATCACGATCTATCCGGCGGATAGCGTTGCCACACAACGTGTCATCACCGAACTGGACGAGCTTGTCACGGCTGCCGACGGGCCATACATCCTCAGCGATGTGCGATGGAACCGGGGACCACTCTACTTACGGTACGGCGCGTACCTGCCCATGCACACCAACGATTCATTCGGCGATCGCGTCCCGGCAATACGGCGCCCTGACGGATCGCTCGAACCCGATCTGCGCGGCACTTCCTTCAGAACTCCAGACTGGGTACAAATCCCGGACTTCGTTCGCGCGCAGCAAGACAAGCTGAAATCACGCGACGCCTTCCCCTATTCGATCACTGAAGCCCTGCACTTCAGCAACAGCGGGGGGATCTACTCCGCGCTGGACGACGCCGGCATCAATCTGGTCATCAAAGAGGGTCGACCCTTCACCGCCCCGGACGCCAACGGCCGGTACGCAATCGACCGCATCCGCAACGAGTACGACACGCTGACTCACCTTGCCGACAACCCGTACTCACCTTCCGCGCTCAACTTGTTCGAGCGCGAAGGACACCACTTTCTTGTCACCGAGCGCGCTCCCGGCGCTCCCCTGAATCAGGAGATTGCGGTCCGCTATCCGCTGATACGTGCGGATCAGACACTCAGCTCCCGAACGGAATACAGAACCTGGGCGCTCGGTATTGCACAACAGCTGACTACCGCAGTCGAGAGCTTCCACCACGCCGGAATCGTTCATGCCGATCTTCACCCCGGCAACGTGATGTGCTCACCGTCGGGTATTCGGATCATCGATTTCGAGATGGCCCACAGCATCGACGAGCAACCGCCCCGGTCCACCGGGGCTCCCGGGTACACCGCACCGCAACAGTTGACAGGAATCGAGGCAGATCGATACTCCTTGGGATGCATCGAGCTGGGACTCTTTGTCCCACTTACTACATTGCTCCCCCTCGATCGCAACAAGATTCCCGAACTCATCGACTACGCGGTGTCTCGATTCGATCTTCCTCGTGCCTTCTGCGCCTCGCTCTATTCGATGCTCGACGCACAGCCGCCGGAACCGGCGGATCACCCGCATCGTTGGGACACGTCGTCGAGGGAAACCTTGCAACGTATGGACGCTCGATTGCGCTGCGGCATCCTCACCACACTTGATCTCTCCCGCGCTGATCGACTCTTTCCCGGTGACATCGCCCAGTTCGAAGTGAACGGTTACGGCATTGCTCACGGCTCGTGCGGAAACCTACTCGCCGATGATCTTCCCACCGACACCTTGGAGACAGTTCTGGAATGGACTGAACATCAAGTTGATTCGGATACGCAACCACGGTTCGGTTTCTTCGACGGGCTCGCAGGTGCGGTGCATACCTTTCGGCAGCTAGGACGACACTCGACTGCCGACAGATGGGTCGAGACTTTGCGTGGAGTCCCACTCGACGATCTCGACTCCAGCCTCTTCGGCGGCCTTTCCGGAATCGGGTGCCTTCTACTCGAGGAATCGGAGTCATGTCCGGCGGCATCGTCAACTCTCGCTCTCGTCACCGAAACTCTGCGGGATCGCCTTCCGGCTGCTCGCGCACACGTCCGCTTCACCGACGGAACATCTTGGGCGACAACGGGTCGCGGAGGCTTGATGAGAGGGCCGAGCGGGCAAGCGCTGTTCTGGACTCGCCACTACGAACGGACCGGTGATCCTCGATCGCTGGAACACGCGCGACAGCTTGTCGACATCGACCTGTCCGTGATGCAGATGTGCCCTGACGGTTCGATGCAGCTGAGAGAGGAGCGCCGGACAATGCCGTACCTCGGATCGGGATCCGTCGGCGTGGGCCTGGTACTTCTTCAACTTGTTCGACATGTCGACGAGCCGCGCTACGCGTCTGCGCTACTTGCCATATCCCGCGCTGCCGCCGTCGAATTCACTGCCCAAGCCGGACTACTCAACGGGCGAGCCGGGCTGATTCTCTTTCTCGGCGAACTCTCCAAGAGTCCATATGCCGGCGCCGATTGTGAGCAGACGCTTGCCCAGCAGTTCCAGCTTCTGGGCTTACACAGCCTCAATCACGCAGGAGGACTGCACTTTCCAGGTGAACAGAACCTGAGACTCTCGACAGACTGGGCAACCGGATCTGCAGGAATACTGGCGTCGCTCCGACATACCGGATCGGCAACTGCCCGACAGTCGTTTCCACTGATGTGCGCGTCGAACTGCCACATCGCCTAATTGTTCGGAAGTTATCACCCACGGCAGATTGGAGCACAGAAGTACCAGGCGAAAAACCTGGAATGAAATCAACACCGCAAGCAAACTCGATCGATCAAATCCATCGGCAAGAACGCCGATCAACAAAGGAAATGACAATGGACGCTATTCTCTCCCTTCAAGATCTGTCAGTCGCCGCCGGCAACGTCGGAGACGCAGGCCAGCTCGAGCAGAACGCGGCAATCAGTTCGCTCAGTTTCTTCTGCCTCTGACCTCAGGCCGATACCTCGGAGAAGGTCCGGGGTATCGGCTTTCGGAATCCGTGCGGATCACCAGACGAACAGTATTGTTTCATCATGAGACGCATCCGCACTTCACCGAGCTGTATTTGCCGATGATGTGCGCGACCTGGCGGCAATGCCGAGGGCAGATCGGGCGGCCAGCGGCGGTGATATTCCTCCTGATCCTGACAGCCGCGTTTTCAGGTTGGTTCGTTCAGCGTTCGGCGAGAGTTGGGACTTCGGGGACATCTGCTCACGCTGGTACGACGGAGGTGGCAGTTGCCGCACCGACACCGCCTTGACCTTCACGACGCTTTTCGTACTCCTACTTCCCTTCGCCTCCGGAATGCTGGTCGGGTGGTTTGAGTTTCAATAGCTGTCAACGACAAGATGAGGGAATCGGTACCATCCGCCCCCGATGTCTTCCAACTGGAGCTGATTGAAGGTCTTGTCGGACACGCCATCGGGTGCGTACACCCAGCCGGGATTGTCCAAGATATCCAATCCGTCTCGTGCGTCAAAGAAATAGACGTGGCCTTCACTGCTGACGTTGGCGTAGGAGATATCGAATCTGCCGATTCGTAGATCACGATGATACCCATCGGAATAGGGATCGTCAGGTTCTTGAAGTAGTTGCTGTGCAACGGTTTCGAAGTCTGCCCGATACTGATCGAAATGTGGCTGCCCCGCGGCCGCGATCCCGAGTGCGATCACCACGAGAACCGGAACAGCGACATCGGACCACAACCATCGGCGTCGCTGCCACCAGCACACTCCGAGCAGCACGATTGCAACACTCGCCGTGAGGACCCAGAGAACGACCGCACCGGCGATCGAGAGTGCACTATCCGCAGGTTCGGGCCAGGTGAGATGGCATTTCGCTGCGACATACATCGCCGACGCCGACGCTGCGATAAGTGCGTTTACCAAAGCAACCCAACGAAGTGCACCGGACCTTCTCGTTGCCTGCGAGTTCGACACTGCCTGATCCATTCGATGAGAATAGCGAGCTGTTTGTCGCGGACTAGCAGTAACCACTTCCCCGATCTCACGATCGATTGTTTCTCGGCACGGAGAAAGTGTCCACGGTGCTATCTTTGCTGACTATGGGAGGCAGGGCTGCGAGGATGGCCGATTTTAACTACCGATGTCAGGAGAGTTCGGCGACTCCCAAAGTCGACAGGTCAATTTTGAGCACGGCTGGATTCGGTGGATCGCAGCAACCAATACCATCGTCACCTCGTGATGACGTGACTGTTGCGGGCGAGTCGTGAAGATTCGATTATTACGAGCAAGCCAAGCGTCTTTAGCAATATCGCTGATCGCACTAACCTTGGTCTATTTGTTGGACGCATTTTCTTTGCGCCTCCAACATCAGCCCAGCTGGTGCATTGATCACTATGGAATCCCATCACGATTCAATTATCTCCTTCCCGACCGGGCGGAGAGGGTAGCGGCAGGAATTACAGACTTCTGGGGATGGTTCCCTCCAGGCATAAGCTGTACATTCACTGATGCAGTGACCAAAGAAAGCGAAACGGTGGCACCGGCCGCGGACAGGTCGCACATCGTCGTCGTTCTTGTGGCGCTGATCATGATCTCGGCGGTCGGCGTATTGTTCGGCCGCCGGAAGCGCTGAAGATTGGTTTTGGCTCGGGACTGCAGATGCGCACTCGACACCAGACCGATGAGTAATAAATCGGTGTCCGTCGTGTCCGGCGCTTCCACTACTCGTCGATCTTCGCGAATCCACCAGCCTTGTTCGAGGGCATTTCTCGCGGGTCCTGGTGGTCTTCGTTCCCATTACGCTGGCGATGACACTCCTGGGCCTGGTGCTCGGCTGGACCCATGCGCTTGCCGGGGACAGGCGGCAACATGATCGACGCCGATTACACAATGTGCTGGGGCTCAGACAATTCCGACGTGATGCTGTTACGCTCCGGGTTGATGGTGGCGCTCGCACTCGTCGGCGCACGTGGACTACGTCGGCGACCCGCCTATAACCGAATGTCCGAAATGTCGAAATCGATTTGATAGCAGCAATTTTCGATCAACAATCTCTTGTGTTCGAAACTTTGTTCGATTAAACTTTCGGTATGAACAGTCGGGAAGCATGGCAGCTGGATGGTGAGGGCCTCAAGGGTGAGGTTCTGGATCTGGTGCGCGCCCGGCACGAGTTGCAGTCGCGGATGGTGTTGCTGATCGTGGAGATGTTTTCCCGTGAGGTTCTCGGCGGGAAGGGTTTTCGGTCGATCGCGCAGTGGTTGCACGGTTCGACGAATCTGGAGATCGGTGAGTGCAGTCTGCTGGTCGGTTTGGCGCGGTTGTTGATGCTCGAACCTGTTGTGGGCGATGCGTTTCACCGGGGTGATGTTGATGCGTTGAAGGCCCGGCAGGTGGCGTCGTTTTGTCAGCATCCGCCGAAGAACATGACCCTGGCGGATGTGGACAAGGCCCGCGGGATTCTGCTTCGGTTGGCGTCGAAGAACATCGCGGATTGTGATGCGGTGCGGGCGGCGATCCGGCGGATCGAGAAGCAGTACGGAAAACGGGAGGACGGGGTCCCGGTCGGCGAGGATTCCGAACGTAACGAGTTCTACGCCTCGAAAGGCTTGTACGGCAGAGTGACTGTGAAGGGTGATCTGGATGCGGTCAACGGGGCCCGTCTGATCACGTTGTTGTCGAGTTTGTCGGCGCCGACGCCGGAGAAGGACGGTGTCAAGGACACGCGTACTCCGGCATTACGGCGTGCGGACGGGTTTTGCGAGTTGTTGCGCCGGTATGAGCGGGCGGGGTTGGGTCCGATCGAGGGCGGCGTGAAACCACACATCACGGTCACCGCGTCCGCGAAAGACATGACGGACCTGCAGGCGTTGAAAGACCTGTTGCCGTCCACCGAGGAGCTGGGATTCGCGTGGACGGATTGGGTGGGCCCGATCAGTATCGACACTGCCCGGATGCTGGCGTGCGACTGCACCGTGACGCGGATCTTGTTGGATGAGAATGGTGTTCCGCTCGACTGCGGTAAGGAAGCGAGAACGGCGACGGTTCCGCAGCGGCGGGCGTTGGCGGTTCGTGATGGTGGGTGCGCGTTTCCGGGGTGTGGGACGCCGTCGGGGTGGTGCGATGCTCATCATATTGTTCACTGGAATGATGGTGGCCCAACAGATCTCGACAATCTGATCTTGTTGTGCGGCCATCATCATCGGACGATGCACCACACGGAGTGGCGGGTGGAGATCGGTCCGGATCGGAAGTCGGTGTTCTATCCACCGATGTCGATCGATCCGTATCAACAGCCGATCGGCGGGAACAGCCCACCCACAGCGGCGTGAATCGCGAAAATCGAATACATCAGCACCGGGGACGAACCATGCCCCGGTGCTGGTGCACGTTTCTGGTCAGATCCCAACCCCTCAAATCCCAGCCCCTCAGATCCCAGCCCCTCAGATCCCAGCCCCTCAGATCCCAGCCCCTCAGATCCCGGCCCTTCGCACGAGAGCGTCAGTGACAGAAGGGGATACAACGTCAATCGCTCGTAACAGCCCCGCGTACCGCGGATACAGCTCGACGGGACGCGTATTGATCGCCCGCAAGATCCACGATGCAGCTTGATCGGCCGTCAGCGCCGGCTGGCTCACGTAATCCGCCGTCGGCGCGATCATCGGTGTTCGTATGAGTGGGAATTGCACTGTGGTGACATCGACACCGGTGCCGTGACATTCCGCGCCGAGGCTTCGGCCGAAGGCACTGAGAGCAGACTTCGACGCGTGGTAGGCACTGAACCTCGGCATCACGCCGGCAGTGACTCCCCAGGTTCCGACGTTGATGATGTGTCCGGACTTCGCCTCGAGCATCGCGGGCAGCAGACGCAACGTCAGTCGTGTAGGTCCGAAGTAGTTGAGTGCCATGGTGCGCTCGTAGTCGTGGAATCGGTCGACCGAATCCAACGCGGTACGCCGGATCGAGCGACCCGCATTGTTGACGAGGATGTCGACCGACCCGAATCGATCCGCGATCGTCTCCGCGAGTTCGTCGACGGCTTCACCGCGGGAGAGGTCCGCAGGCACGATGTGCGCCCACCCTCCCCTGCGGTGGATCTCGTCCCGTACGTGTTCGAGGTTTTCCTGACCGCGCGCGACCAGGATCATCTCGGCTCCCCGACGAGCCAAGAGATGAGCTGTCGCCTCGCCGATCCCCGAGGAAGCTCCTGTCAGAACGATCGTCTTGTCGGAGAGCGTGACACCGCGTGACGGAACAAGAGAGCGCAGACGCGTCGGCGGACTCAAGGCAATATTGCTGAGCAGCGTTCTGATCACATCGGCCTCGGTTCGATCTTCGCGTGCGTTTCGGTGCGAACCCATCCCTGAACAGCCAACTTCGAGCGCACCGCGGAAATTACTCAAAAGTAAGTTATGGCGCCGTTTCGACCGTGTCAAGAATTCGTCGAGATCCAGGAGTATCTGCCACTAGCTTTTCCTGATACCTCGGGTTACATTAAACCCAGACCGAGTGCCAGCGATCACACAACCGGCCCTCGATTCCACCGAACACCGCGAGAAATACCAGCGGTGACCGAAACGAAGAGGAGACGCCATGACGCTCACATCGCCGCTCGACAAGCGCGGAGAAGCATCCGACGACTCGTACAACGAGACGCTTCGACTCCTGTCCGAGGGCTCGGTGCACAAGCACTTCGACCCGTACCTCGACATCGACTGGGACTCCCCCGAGTTTGCCGTCGTCCCGAACGATCGCCGCTGGATCCTCCCGGCCGAGACAGACCCGCTGGGTGCTCACCCCTGGTACCAGTCGCAGTCCGAGGCCAGGCAGATCGAAATCGGCATGTGGCGCCAGGCCAATGTCGCGAAGGTCGGTCTCCAGTTCGAGAACATTCTGATCCGCGGCATGATGCAGTACGTCTTCTCGCTGCCCAACGATTCGGCCGAGGCGCGCTACTGCACGCACGAGTCGGTCGAAGAGTGCAACCACACGATGATGTTCCAGGAGATGGTCAACCGCATCGGTGCCGACGCTCCCGGCATGAGCCGTCCGATGAAGATGCTTGCACCCTTCATCCCCCTCGCTGCGGGTCCGTTCCCCGAACTGTTCTTCGTCGGTGTCCTCGCCGGTGAAGAGCCGATCGACCACATTCAGAAGAGCATCCTGCGCGCCGGCGGCCAGATCCACCCGATCATGCAGTCGGTCATGGCCATCCACGTAGCCGAGGAAGCGCGTCACATCTCGTTCGCGCACAAGCTTCTGAGCCGTCGCATCCCGCTGATGTCACGCCCGAACCGGTTCGTCCTCTCGCTGCTGTTCCCGATCGTCATGCGCATTCTCTGTGACGCCATCGTCATCCCGCCGAAGTCCTTCTGGAAGCAGTTCGACATCCCGAAGTCCGTGAAGAAGGACCTGTTCTGGGATCTGCCCGAGTCACGCCAGACCCTGCGCAACTACTTCGGTGACGTCCGCATGCTGGCCACCGACACCGGCCTGATGAACCGTGCCTCGCGCCTGGTGTGGAAGGCCTGCAAGATGGACGGCCGCGCATCACGTTTCCGTAGCGAACCTCACCGCAGCTCGCACAACGCCGCCGCGTAGCTCCCGGACAGTCGAGATCGGACTCATAGCGCCATGCCACACGTAGTCACGCAGTCCTGTTGCAGCGACGCCTCGTGCGTCTACGCCTGCCCGGTCAACTGCATCCATCCGACGCCGGACGAGCCGGACTTCCTCACCGCCGAGATGCTGCACATCGATCCGCAGGCCTGCGTCGACTGCGGCGCATGCGTCTCGGCCTGCCCGGTCGACGCCATCGTCCCCGAGTCGAAGCTGACCGACCCGCAGCGAGTCTTCCTGTCCATCAATGCGGACTTCTACAAGGAAGAGCGGCCCAGGCCGCTTCTCGCCAAGGTCATTCCGGCAGCCCACGTCGACAAGGGCCGACCGCCGTTGCGCGTTGCGATCGTCGGTTCCGGACCGTCGGCGATGTATGCCGCGGACGAGTTGCTGACTCAGCCTGACGTGCAGGTCAACGTCTTCGATCGCCTTCCTGTGCCTTACGGCCTGGTTCGCGCCGGCGTTGCTCCGGACCATCAGAAGACCAAGCAGGTCACTCGCTTGTTCGACAAGATCGCCGCACAAAAGGGTTTCGAGTTCTACCTCAACGTCGAGATCGGCAAGCACATCTCGCACAGCGAACTGCTCGAAAATCACCATGCGGTGCTCTACGCAGTCGGCGCTTCGTCCGACCGTGGTCTCGGCATTCCGGGTGCTGATCTGCCTGGCACGGCATCGGCCACCGACTTCGTGGCCTGGTACAACGGCCACCCCGATCACGCCGACGACGTCTTCGATCTCTCGCATCGCCGCGCGGTCATCATCGGAAACGGAAACGTCGCGCTCGACGTCGCTCGCATTCTGACGGCCGATCCCGAGAAGTTGGCGGGCACTGACATCTCCGCTCACGCACTCGCCGCTCTGCGGAAGAGTCGCGTCGAAGAAGTTGTCATCGTGGGTCGACGCGGAATCGCGCAGTCCGCGTTCACAGTCCCCGAGTTCACCGGCCTGATGGCACTGCCGGACATCGAACTCTCTGTCGGATCCGACGACATGGTTCTCGACTCGGCCACCGAAGAACTGGCAAAACGCGGCGAGCTTCCGCATGCCGTCGAGCAGAAGTTGCGTCTACTCGAAGCCCTGAAGAACCGCGATCACGTCGACGTCGGCAACAAGCGCATCACGTTGCGCTACCTGCTCACGCCGACGTCGATCACCGGCGACGATCAGGTCAGTGGAATCGAGTTCGCTCGCAACGCCCTGGTCGACGCCAACGGAACCGTGCAGATCGAGGCGACGGGCGATACCGAGACCATCGATGCCGGCTTGGTCCTCACCTCGATCGGCTACCGCGGAGTGCCCATCACCGGCGTCCCGTTCGACGAGCGTGCTTCGGTCATTCCGAATGAGAACGGCCGCGTCCTCGAAGCTCCGAACGGCGATCCCGCAACCGGCGTCTACGCGACCGGTTGGATCAAGCGCGGACCGAGTGGGTTCATCGGCACCAACAAGTCCTGCGCGCAGGAAACGATCAGGATGCTCGTCGACGACTTCAACGACGGACGCCTGACCAACCCGGTCGCCGACGACTCCGCAGTCGATCGTCTGGTCCGGGCACGACAGTCCGACGTAGTCGACCGCGAGGGCTGGCACGCCATCGACAAGGCGGAACTGGAACGCGGCGCTGCGCACGACCGTGTCCGCGAAAAGGTTCTGGATCAGGTCGAGATCACCTCCATCCTCGACGCTGCGGCCCGGGTGAAACCGGCGCGTCGATTCGGTCGACCCGTTCGCGCTCGCTGATCCGCTACAGGTAAACAGCTACTTTCACGCACACGGCCCCGCCTGCAGACTCGTCTGCCCGGCGGGGCCGTCTGCGTTCCGGCAGCGTCCCACTCAGCGAAAATTTTTGCCCGTCAGCGGCCAAAATCGTGTAATACTGCAACCTGTTCCAGTAAGCGGCACAGCGGGCCCACGATCCCCCGGATCAGGCTCGCCAACCAGATGAGGATTGCATGAGCGAGACTGCAACGCCGGCGCCGAACGGGAGTGTGACACCTGCAGTAGAGGGTTGGTTCACCACCGGCGACGAACCTGCTCTGATCGGCACGAAGTGCCAATCCTGCGGCACCATTTCCTTCCCTCGTGAGGCGACGTTCTGCAAGAACCCGAGCTGCTTCAGCGAGGAGTTCGACGACGTGGAACTCTCCCGCCGCGGCACTGTCTGGTCGTACACCGACGCGCAGTACCAGCCCCCGCCGCCGTACATCCCGCGCTCGGATCCGTACGAGCCTTTTGCTCTTGCAGCAGTCGAACTGCCCGAGGGGATCGTCATCCTCGGCCAGGTGGCCGACGGATTCGGCGTCGATGATCTCAAGGTCGGCAATACCGTCGAATTGGTTGTCGAGCCGCTGTACACCGACGAAACCGGAGTACGTACGACGTGGCGCTGGAAGCCTGTCGCCGCAGCTGATCAGGGGTCGCAGTCATGAGCAAGGACGTCGCAGTACTCGGTGTCGGTATGCACCCCTGGGGCAAGTGGGGCCAGTCGTTCGTGAAATACGGCGTTGCCGCCGCTCGCGCCGCGCTCGCCGATTCGGGTGTGAATTGGCAGGACGTCGACTTCATCGTCGGCGGCGAGACAGTCCGCAACGGTTACGGCGGATACGTCGCCGGAGCCACCTTCGCACAGGCACTCGGCTGGAACGGCGCTCGCGTCGCCACGTCGTACGCAGCGTGCGCGACGGGAGCCCAGGCACTCGACACCGCTCGCGCACGAATCCTGGCCGGCCTCAGCGAAGTTGCCCTGGTCGTCGGCGCGGACACCACCCCCAAGGGTTTCCTCGCTCCCGTCGCCGGTGAGCGTTGGGACGACCCGGACTGGTTGCGCTTCCGCCTCATGGGTATGACCAACCCGGCGTACTTCGCGCTCAACGCGCGTCGTCGCATCGACCTCTACGGCGCCACCGCGGAGGACTTCGCCAACGTGAAGGTCAAGAACGCCAAGCACGGGCTCAATAATCCGAATGCGCGCTACCGCAAGGAAGTCACCGTCGAGAACGTGTTGGCCTCCCCCGTGGTGTCCAATCCCCTTCACCTGCTCGACATCTGCGCGACGTCCGACGGCGGCGCCGCAATCTTGCTGACGTCGATGGAATACGCCCGCAAGATGGGCATCGCGGAACCTGTTCGCATCAAGGCTATTTCGACGGTCACGCCGACGTTCCCGCAGACGATCATGGATATGCCGAACTTCTCCACCGATTCCAGCTCCGCCGTCCCGGCTCCGGAGCGCACGTTCAAGGAATCCATCGGCTACGCCGCGTACGAGGAAGCCGGAATCTCTCCCGAAGACGTCGACGTCGCCGAGGTCTACGACCTCGCTACCTCGGTGGAACTGGACTGGATCGAAGACCTCGCGCTGTGCAAGCGGGGCGAGGCCGAGCACCTTCTGCGTGCGGGTGACACCAGTATCGGAGGCCGCATCCCGGTCAATCCGTCCGGCGGTCTCGCGTGCTTCGGCGAAGCCGTTCCCGCACAGGCACTTGCGCAGGTGTGCGAGCTCACCTGGCAGCTGCGCGGACAAGCCGAAGGCCGTCAGGTCGAAGGCGCCCGCATCGGTATCACCGCCAACCAAGGCCTGTTCGGACACGGCTCCTCGGTGATCGTTTCCGCCTGACCCTGTTTCTACTTTCGTGGCGGTCGCACACTCACCCGTGAGCGGCCGCCACGATCACGTCTGCCACTGCCCCTGGCTGTGAGACCAGCGAGGCATGGGAGGTCGGGAGTTCGCTGGTGTTCGCGCCCATCCGGTTTGCCATGAACCGCTGCGCCGAAGCTGGGATCACGCGATCCTCACCGGCGACCAGATACCAGCTCGGTGTGTTCGCCCACGACGGTGGCCCGCCGAGTTCGAGGTTCGCCCACAAAGCGGCGGACTTCTGGTGAGCCAACATCGTTGCCGCCGTCTCGTCGGAAACGTCTTGAGCGAAGACGGAATGGAAATACTCGTCCGTGACGTAGCCGTCGACGTTCTTCCCGCCGATCGCGTGAGGATCGTCGACGATCCTCAATCCCAGAGCGGGAGGAAGCAATTGGCTGCCAGGAAATCGAATCGGGTCGATCGTGATCTGTACCGGCTCACCCTCCACCGGACCGAACGCCGCGATGTAGACCAGCGACTGGACCTTCGGATCGTGGACATTGGTGATCACCGCGCCGCCGTACGAGTGCCCGACGAGAACGACGGGGCCGTCGATGTCCGCAACCGTCTTCTCGATCACGGACGCGTCGTAAGCCGGCCCGCGCAGAGGATTGTCCGGCGTCACGACGCGATAGCCACGCGAGCGTAGGTCGGCGGCAACTCCGTCCCAACTGGTGGCGTCGGCAAAGGCTCCGTGAACCAGAACGACAGTTGGCTTGGGGCCTGCCACCGCAGCACCGGAACCGAAGATCAGTCCGGCCGCGACTGTCATGAGCATTGCCAGAACTGCTGTGAATACACGTGAGATCTTCATGCGTTTCCTTCACTCTCGTAGGCAAGCGAGAAACTGCGGTAGGCCGGGACACACCCGTTTCGATCCTAGAAATACCTGCTGCGACGGACGTGACTGTCCGTGCAGACTTCTGGGCTCACGGTGCACAAATTCTGGTTGAGCGTCCACATCCCGGGGTATCAAGGCTGCATGGCTTTGCTCCTGGATACTTCCGTGCTGGAGCCTGACCAACGCACGGACGCCTTCGTCGACGCGATGGGACGCGCATCGGTTCCCTGTGCGATCCACTTGGAGGATCCGGCGGGCGTGAGCGCCCGGATGAACGTGTGGAATCTGGGCGCAGCATCACTGTTCCGCTCCGAGTCGACGGGGATGCGATTGACCAGAACACCGCGGCACGTGCGATCAGCGTCGATGCCGGTTCTCGCGATTGCCCTGCAGGAGAGCGGAATCGGCCATCTAGATCAGCACGATGAGCAACGCAGAGTCCCGGCCGGTGAACTACTCATGACGGACCTGACGTCGACCTACGATTTTTCCTGGACGGTAACGGGCGCTTCCCAGTGCCTCTACGTTCCGATGGATCGGCTGGGACTACCGATCGACTCCATCCGTGACGCTGCCACGCGACCTCACCACAGCAACCTGTACCCCTTGATGATCGCGCACGTTCGTGAATTATTCCGCAGCGCAGATCAGTTGGAGACCGATCCTGCCGCCGAACAATTGGGCGAGGCCTCGATCGAACTGGCGCGCGCTTTGGTCGCTTCGATCACGCATGCAAATCCCGACGCCTCCGCTCCGAGATCGGCACTCACGTTGACATCGGTCCGCCGATACATCCGCGAACACCTTCACGATCCGGCGCTGCATCCTGCACGAATTGCCCACGCCCACAGCATCTCACTGCGTCAGCTGTACAAGATCTGTTCGGACAACGAATTCCGGCTCGAGCAGTGGATCATCACCCAGCGCCTGCAGAAGGCTCGGGACGAACTGGCTCGACCCGCTACCGTCGACCTGCCGATCGCCACCATTGCGCGCCGTGCGGGATTTGTCGACGCCGGACACTTCAGCCGACGCTTTCGACAGGCCTACGGGCTGAGCCCGACTCGTTGGCGTCAGCTCCGCGATTGCAGCAACGCCACAACGTCTGACTGACCACGGCTTTCGGCATTGTCCAATGCGGTCTTTCCCGACGCATCCCGGATCGAGGGATCTGCCCCGGCGTCGAGAAGCTGAGTGATCACGTCGACGTAGCGCGCCGAGCCGTCGCCGTACACAACGGCCTCGAGAAGCGCCGTCCACCCCGGATCATTGACGTGATTGACCGGTACCCCGGCAGCAATCAGCATCCGGACGGTCTCGACATGCGCGTGTTCACTCGCGGGAATCAGAGCCGTACCGCCGTAACGGTTCACGCTGTCGACATCCGCGCCATGGCTGAGCGTCAGTGCCAGAATCTCGTTCAATCCCTCGGCTCCGGAATACAGGAAGGCCGAATCCTGCATGGAATCCTTCGCGTTCACGTCAGCTCCGGCAAGAATCAACGTAGAAGCCGCAGCGACGGCGTTGTTCTTGGTGGCCTCGACGAGTGGAGTCCGTTCGCCCTCGCCGCGCGCTTCGATGTTCGCGCCGGCAGTCAGGGCAGCGGTAACAGCTGCGGGATCATTGCGGTCCACAGCATCGAAGAGCGTGCGTTCGGATTCCGGCGTCGACGATGGCTTTACACCCGCAGGTGGTACAGCTGCCGTTGTTGTCGCTGACGCCGCGGTTGTCGGCGTCAGCGCGGTGTCGGACGAACTGCAACCCGCCAACGCTCCGGTCACTGATACCGCGAAGATTGCGCAGGCGAGGACAAACCTGCGCGGCCGCGCCGTCACAGCGAATCACTTTCTTGGACAAGTGTTTCGAGCGTCATCCTGACGGCGTCCAGGTGTTCGGCCATCGCCCTGGAGGCGTGGTCGTAACTCCCGGATGCAATTCCTTCGACTATTCGTTCGTGTTCCTCGTTCGACTTTTCCTGGCGACCGGCAACAAGATTGAGTGTCTCGGATTGCCTTGTCAGCGCTTCACGGATATCGACGATTACCGACTCGAAGACACGATTCCTACTGGCTTTTGCAATCAGTCCGTGAAATTGGGCGTCGAGTGCAACCCATACGAGCGGATCGTCCTCGTCACGCATCTGCTGTACCAGTCCGCGGAGGGCTGCCAGTTCCTCCGCTGTGTGCCGTTGCGCAGCCCATCCTGCGGCCGGAATTTCGACATGAGGCCGTGCTTCGACCAATTCGTTGGCCGCGTAACTGCCGAAATCGAGGTCTCGCGCTATCGAATCACTGACGACGAAGGTGCCGAGCCCGGATTTTGTCTCGGTGAGCCCGAGTGCGTGGCACGAGCGCAGGGCTTCACGGATGACCGATCGACTGACCCCGTGCCTTTCGGCCAGGGACGCTTCGGACGGGAGACGCTCTCCGACTGCCAGATCGCCGGAGGCTATTGCGGCACGAAGGTCTGCGAGGACTGCCTCGGCAGCACTCACCCGCGCGGCGACTGGTCGCCTGGTGACCCAGCTGTCTGACAGGTTCATGCCGTCATTGTTGCGACTGCCGAAGTCCCGCGTCAAACATCGCACCTGGTGACGGGTTGACGTGCAGGAGTGAGCGAGGTAACAATTAGACCTGTCAGACAGCCTGATAGCCCGATAGCTGGGCGGGTCTACTACTTGTCCGTCAGCGCTGCGATCCCGAAATACACCCACCGCGCAGAGTGATGCTCGCGCGAAGAGACACGAGGAATTGATCAAGTGCTCGAAACGCGAACAGAACACGATCTGCTCGGCGATCGCGAAGTTCCAGCCGATTCGTACTGGGGAATCCACACCTTGCGCGCGATGGAGAACTTCCCGATCACTGGTCGAACAATTTCCACGAACCCGCATCTGATCCGCGGCATCGCTTACGTCAAATGGGCCGCAGCCAGCGCAAACGAGAAGCTGGGCATCCTCGACGGCCCGCGAGCCGAGGCCATCTCACAGGCATGCAAGGAAATCGTGGACGGCCGGTGGCACGAACAGTTCGTGGTGGACGTCATCCAGGGTGGTGCCGGAACGTCGACGAACATGAATGCCAACGAGGTAATCGCCAATCGCGCATTGGAAATCCTCGGCCACCAGCGCGGCGACTACGAACGACTTCACCCCAATGAGCACGTGAACCTGAGCCAATCGACCAACGACGTCTACCCCACGGCCGTCAACATCTCGACGATCTTCGCGATCGAGGACCTGCTGGATGCACTTCGTGTACTCCAGAATGCGTTCACGACCAAATCTCTCGAGTTCGCCGACACAGTGAAGATGGGACGCACCCAACTGCAGGACGCCGTGCCGATGACTCTGGGTCAGGAGTTCGGCACCTACGCGGTCATGATCGAGGAGGATCGAGCGCGCCTGGCTGAGGCTGCTCTTCTCGTTCACGAGATCAACCTCGGCGCCACTGCTATCGGCACCGGTCTCAACGCACCTGCCGGCTACGCCGAGGTGGCCTGTTCCGACCTGGGCGCACTAACCGGGCTGCCGCTGGTGTTGGCAACGGATCTGGTCGAAGCGACCCAAGACGTGGGCCAGTTCGTCCACCTCTCCGGCGTACTCAAGCGGGTCGCTGTGAAGTTGTCCAAGGTGTGCAACGATCTTCGGCTGCTCTCTTCTGGTCCGCGAGCCGGATTGAACGAGATCAATCTGCCTCCGGTGCAGGCAGGTTCGTCGATCATGCCGGGCAAGGTCAATCCGGTAATTCCCGAGGTCCTCAATCAGGTCGCGTACGAAGTCATCGGCAATGACGTGACGATTACGATGGCTGCGGAATCCGGGCAACTCCAACTCAACGCTTTCGAGCCGATCATCGTGCACTCACTGTCCGAAGGAATGCGACACCTCGGTGCGGCTTGCCGCATTCTGGCGGACCGGTGCGTACTCGGTATCACGGCCAACACCGAACTGTTGCGCGCGCGAGTCGAAGACTCCATCGGCCTCGTCACTGCGCTCAATCCCTACATCGGATATACCGCGTCCACCCGGATTGCCCAGGAGGCGTTGATTTCCGGGCGTCGCGTCGCCGATCTCGTGATCGAAGCGGGCCTGCTCGACCGCGAGGAACTCGATCGGTTGCTCAGCCCCGAACATCTCGCCAATCTCCGCGTTGCGGGCGAGAAGCCTCATGCTACCGCCGTCGCGGAGGAGGTTTGATGACCGTCGAACGGGAAGAGACACCCCACGCCGCGGTTGCCGCTGAAGAGGATCTCGGATATCAGAAGGCGCTCGGCCCCAGACAGATTCAGATGATCGCGATCGGTGGTGCGATCGGAACAGGCCTTTTCATGGGTGCGGGAGGGCGACTCCAACAGGCGGGCCCGGCCTTGGTTCTCGTGTACGCGTTGTGCGGGTTCTTCGCGTTCCTGATCCTGAGGGCACTCGGCGAACTGGTGATGCACCGCCCGACTTCGGGATCCTTCGTTTCCTACGCACGCGAATTCTTCGGCGAGAAGATGGCTTTCGCCGCGGGTTGGCTGTACTGGATGAACTGGGCAATGACTGCCGTGGTCGATGTCACGGCTGTGGCGTTGTACATGAACTTCTTCAAAAAGTACTGGGCGCCACTGGGGCACATCGATCAGTGGATGTTCGCTCTGATCGCGGTGGTGTTGGTTCTCGGACTGAATCTGGTGTCCGTGAAAGTCTTCGGAGAGCTGGAGTTCTGGTTCGCGTTGATCAAGGTCGTTGCGTTGACCGCGTTCCTCGGGTTCGGTGTCTATTTCGTACTCTTCGGCACGCCCATCGAAGGGCATTCCTCCGGATTCAGCCTGATCACCGACAATGGTGGGCTGTTCCCCAACGGAATACTTCCGGCAGTCGTGGTGATTCAGGGCGTCGTGTTCGCTTACGCCTCAATTGAACTCGTGGGAACCACGGCCGGAGAGACCGAAAATCCCCGGAAGGTGATACCCAAGGCAATCAACACAGTGATCATTCGGATCCTCGTCTTCTACGTGGGATCGGTACTACTGCTCTCGCTGTTGCTCCCGTACACGGAGTACCACGCCGGTGAAAGTCCATTCGTCACATTCTTCGGTTCGATCAACATCCAAGGCGCGGATGCGATCATGAATCTGGTCGTTCTCACTGCAGCCTTGTCTTCCCTCAATGCCGGATTGTATTCGACCGGACGAATACTCCATTCGATGGCGATGGCAGGCTCGGCGCCTGCCTTCGCTGCCAAAATGAACAAAGCCGGAGTGCCGTACGGGGGAATCGCACTCACCGGCGTGGTCATTCTGTTCGGCGTCGGGCTCAATGCTGTTGTCCCAGCGCAAGCCTTCGAAATAGTCCTCAATCTTGCAGCCCTCGGCATCATCAGTGCGTGGGCAGTCATAGTGTTGTGCCAGTTGAAGCTCTGGCAACTTGCGAAACAAGGCAAAGTCACCCGCCCTCCCTTCCGCATATTCGGCGCACCGTACACCGGGATCGCGACACTGGTCTTTCTTGCGGTCGTTATCGTATTGATGGCATTCGACAACCCTGTTGGAACATGGACCGTCGGCTCCATCGCGATCATCGCACCGCTGTTGATGATTGGTTGGTACGGCGCCAGGAATCGCATTCGCGAGTTGGCCATCCATCGCCCCACAGCTTGACGTGAAAGGACCTCAGTGTCGAAAGTCGCAGTCGTCACCACTGGTGGCACCATCGCCAGCACCCGAGATGCGCACGGAATCAGTCGGCCCGCAATCACCGGTGCAGATCTGCTCGGCAATGAGCAGACCGACATCGATCTTCGAGTCGTGGACGTGATGTCGAAGGACAGCTCGAGCATGACCTTCGCGGACATGGATCGTGTTCGCGACGCCGTAGCCGACGAATTGAAGGATCCTGGACTCGACGCGGTGGTCGTGCTTCACGGCACCGACACGATGGAGGAAACTGCGTTCTTGTTGGACCTGCACCACGACGACCGACGTCCGGTGGTCTTCACCGGGGCGCAGCGCACTTTCGACCATCCCGAGTCCGACGCTCGTTCGAATCTGGCCGCGGCGATCGCGGCCGGACTCGACATCTCGTCGCAGGGACGTGGTGTCCTCATCGCCTTCGGCGGTTCGGTCCACCCGGCCGCAGGTACGCGAAAGGCCGACACGACGGCACTTGATGCCTTCCACTCCTTGCGCATCGATCCGGCACTGCTGCACACTCCCGAACCATTGCCGTGGCATCCGATTTCGAACACCCGCGTCGACATCATCGCCGTGTATCCCGGGGCAGACCGCGTACAGATCGACGCTTGCGTGAGCGCCGGGGCAAATGGACTCGTTCTCGACGGACTCGGTTCGGGAAATGCCAATCCGACGATCGTCGAGGCCGTCCGAGACTGCGTAGGCGCTCACATTCCGGTGGTAGTGACAACTCGTGTGCCCTCGGGGCCAATCTCCCCGGTTTACGGAGGTGGTGGCGGCGGCCACGACTTGATCGCCGCAGGCGCTGTATTTTCCACCGATCTTCGGGCCGGTCAGGCACGTGTACTTCTGGCGGCCTTGTTGTCAGATCCGGATCTCGTGGGCCTGGAAAAGGCATTCGACCGATATTCGAGGTTTGCTCGCACCCCGCCATTCAGGCGGTAGCACTGGCGACGCCGTCGTAGTTCGAACGCACCCCTCGCTAAATCAGGGACTTTGGTCCGAATCTTTTGATTTGGACGCTTAACAAGTGTCCGAATTGGGTAGTTTCACATCATCTAACTCGTTACGTATGTCGATCCAGCGGTCACGTCCAGTGCAGCCAGTCGAACAGGAGTCGGATGAGCAGCCCATTTCGTGATGCCGCTGCAGTGACGCTCGACGCGTCTCACCGCGTCGGGCACACTCACGCGTCGGACGCGCCTGTCAGCGGGCGCTTTCACCCACCCTCTGCAATCAAGGGACTGGTTCCACGTCCCCGGTTGCACCAGAAACTCACCGCGTCCACCACTACCGAGGGCTCGGGGCCCGGGTCCGTCGGGCTGCTTTCTGCACCGGCCGGAGCGGGAAAGACCCTGCTGCTGGCGAATTGGGCTCGTGAGTATTCGCGGGCGTCCCCTGACGTGGACCTCGCCTGGCTGACGTTGGCCGAGCGCGACAACAACGTGTCGGTGCTGTGCGAATCCCTCGCCGAGGCCATCTCGACGCCTCTCGACCCGGCCGGTCGCGCGCCCACCGGGCAAGGGTTCCCGGCACAGGCGGGATCGAGACGACCCGTCGAACAGTGGCTCGCGCACTTCGCGGAAACCGTCGAAGCTCACGATCGCCGAACGACGCTGATCCTCGACGATGTGCACACACTTCACGATCCGATGTCGATCGGTCTTCTCGACCAGATACTCACGCACACGCCGGACAATCTGTCGATCATCGTCGCTGCTCGATACGAACCTCCGCTCACCTGGCATCGTCTCGCGCTCGATGGCCGACTCACTCGCTTCGCATCCACCGATCTCGCCTTCGACCGCACCGAGATCACTGCGATGTTCGGCGAATACGACATCACCCTCGGCGACGACGAGCTCGCAATCGTCGAGAACTTCACCAAGGGGTGGGGCGCTGTTGTTCGCCTGACCGCAGCGTTCCTGGCAGGCCGGAGCGACATCGGTGATGCATTGAACGAGTTCACCCATACGCCGCGCCCGATCGCCGACTTCCTCGTCGACGAGGTCCTGACATCCTTGCCCGAGCATGTCACGACATTCATGTTGCGGACATCCGTCGTCGATTCGTTCTCTGCTCAACTCGCAGAAACGCTGACCGATTCGAATGCTCGGTCCGAGATCGACGCTCTGATTCAATACAACTTCCCCGTGACGCGGACCGACTCCGCCGACCACACCACGTGGTTCAGCTACCACCCCCTTCTCCTCGAACACCTCCGCGCGGAGTTCCGCCGGGTCGATCACGAGGAGAGAAATCGCGCGCACCTTCGAGCAGCAACCTGGTTCGAGAGTCATCACTTCGAACTCGAGGCGCTCGAACTCGAGGTGTCGATCGGCGACCCGTGCCGCATCCTCGCTTTTCTCGAGCGCTGCGGACTGGGCCTCGTACTCGACGGGCACAGCGGAGACGTCGTCCGAGTGCTCGAATCCGCGCCGACGCAGGTCTCCGAATCTCCGATCACCCGCCTGGTCCTGGCTGCGGCCGCCCTCCATTCCGGTGACGTGACCTCTGCGACAACGTGCCTCGATCTCCTCGAGGCAACTCATCCGCCTATTGCGGACGAGCCACTGTTCCTGGCGATGAGTCTGGAAATCTCCTGCGCTTCGCCAACTTCTGACAACAATCCATTGGTTTCGCGCCTGGTGCGGCGCCAGAACAGCACTCACTCGGACGTCGAAGCCTACGCTCACCTCGAGGTAGCGACGGCCCTCCTACTCAAACGCGAGTTCGACAGGGCAACTGTCGAATACACCCAGGCGGTCGCGCTCGGAACACTACGAGGCAGGTCGCGATTCGTACTGAAGGCACTGACCGGGCTGGGATTCGTCGCCTCACTCAGCGGGGACATCGAGGCGATGAGGGCACACTCCACCTACGCCATCGACTACGCGGTCGAACACCGAATCACAACGACGGCGGAGTACGAGTTGTCCGCGTCCGTGGTGGCCTTCGCTGCATATCTCTGCGCCACCAGCGAACTTCCGTACCGCATACCGACTATCGGAAACTACCGGAGCACAGATGTTCTCGGCGCCAGCGTCCCGGCATTCGGGTGGCACACCGTCGTCACGTTCGGGCTCCACAGTCTCGGCGACGCGGCCGATCGACGGTCGACCGCTGCCGACGTCCGCGATGCGATGCTCAGCGCGATCGCACTGCGCACCTTCTCATTGGCGACTCTGGCCCTACTCCCACCGGTCGTGAACGCATGCCTGTCGGTCGGCGAAGTGGAATGGGCCGGCCGACTCGTGCGCGATGCGGCTGATCAGTTCGGCGAGACTTCCGAGATACACCTGGCGCGAGCTGCCGTGGCTTTCTCGTCCAACAAGTTCGCAGAAGCACTCGTCGAGGTTTCCGAAGCCCTCGGATCCACCGAAGAGCCTGTGCTCGCCCACACCGTCTACGCCTGGACACTCGAGGCTGGGATCCACGCTGCCACCGGTCACGAGCGCAAGTCGTTTCGTTCGCTGCACAAAGCCCTGCGAGCCGCAGAAACCGGTGGGCTGTTGCGACCTTTCCTCGACTACGGCGCGTCACTGCGTCCGATCTTCGACGAGTTCAGTGGGCACTTCGGCGATCAGGAGGCTTTTGCCGAACAGGTACGCAACCGCATTCGTCCACAAGAGTTGGTGAGTGCACCGATCCTCACACCGGGCGAATACACCGTGCTGCGCGAACTGGCCTCGGGAGACACCACCGAGTCGATCGCCGACACGCTGTTCCTGTCCGTCAACACGATCAAGACGCATCTACGCGGGATCTATCGGAAGTTGGAAGTAAGTAACCGCCGCGACGCACTCAAGGCTGCGCGCCGCGGCGGACTCATCTGAGCAAGACTGCTTCCATGCCCCCGAAGCTGTACTCCGATACGCGCGATCGAATGACCGTCTGGGCGAGACGCACGCCGAGCCGACGCTTGGCTACCGACGCGACGATCGACGTCTTCGAAGTCGGACTCGTCGACAGCGCCATGACTTTGGCAGCCCAGGCGTTCACGTCCTTGCTGCCGGTGATGATCGCAGCGTCCACCCTGGAAAAGCTGAAGCCCTTGGCCGATGTCGCCAGAGACGACCTCGGGGTGCAGCTTCCCGACGCCGTGATGACCGACACCTCCACTGCGGCCGCGTTCGGGATTGTCGGCTTGCTCATGCTGTTGATCAGTTCCACGTCCTACGCTCGCGCCCTTGGCCGGATGTACGGACGAATCTGGAGCGTGCCGACTGCGACGCTTCGCCAGGCATGGCGGTGGATCGCGGTCGTGTTCGTCGTCGCCGCGTCAGTGGTCGGTGCGGCGCTGTGCCGCGAACTGAATGCCGTTCCGAGAGTGGGCAGTCTCCTGGAATTTGTTGCTGTCTACGCAGTGTGGGCACTGGTCTGGACTGCTGTGCCCATGCTGTTGACCGCCAATCGCATGACCACTCGTATGTGTGTCGGGTCCGGCTTGCTCACCGCGACGGGTCTGACCGGACTGCACGTGGCCGGCACTCTATTTCTGCCGCGGATGACCAAAACGTCTCAGGACGAGTTCGGCCTTCTCGGCGTGATGTTCACCGTGATCGGGTGGCTGTTCATCTTCTCTGCCATCGTGGTGGTCGCGTCGTCGATCGTCGGATCGGTCGCAAAAGATGCGGGGCCACTGGGAATCTGGCTGCGGACCTCACGCTGAAGTGTTGTCCCGACCCTCGAGCGCCTGCGAGACGGTTGGATAGACGTCGACCTTCAGCGCACCCTCGTCGGCCCCGGACAAGACATCGCGGAACTGCCCGATGTCGCGGGCCACCCGGAAGCTCACATTCTTGCGAGCCAACGAATCTCGAAGCTGAGCCAACATCTGGGCCGCGCTGACGTCGATGAACGGTGAAGTCTCGGCGTCGAGGATGACCGTCGTGGTCCCGGTGGTCACCATGCCGGTGATCTGATCACGCACGTGATCGGCATTCGCGAAGAAGAGTCCGGATTCGACCCTGACCACCACGACGCCGTCGAGTGTCCTCAGATCAGGATGGCTGCTGGTGTCGACCCAGCGCGTGCCGTCCTTGGCCAGAGCGGCCACGTGCGGTTTGGAGACTCGATACAGGAGCAGCAGCATCGAGACGACGATTCCGATGATCAGACCGGGCAAGGTATCGAACAGGAGAACTCCGAACATCGCCGCGACAGCGGCGGCGAAATCGGCCCGAGCGGCGTGCCCGTAGATGCTGCCCAATCGCTTTGTCCAGACCCGGTACAGCGCTGCGAGAGAAGAGAAATCCACTAGTTCGATCACTGCGGCGATGACCACCGCCGATAGTGTCGCTTCCGGTAGTTTCTCGAACAACCCAGTCAGGAACAGCAGTGTCAGCAGCGTCAATGCGGCGACCACCAACCCGCTGACCTGTGATTTGGCACCCGCTCCCCCGTTGACAGCCGTCTTCGAGAGGCTGCCGTTGACCACCATTCCCGAGCAGATGCCCGATCCGAGATTGGCGGCCCCCAGTCCTACCAGTTCCCGATTGGCGTCGATCGTGTATCCGGCCTTCGCCGCGTATGTCTTTGCAGCGCCGAGACCTTCGGCGAAACCGATGAGTAGAACACCGACGGCCGGCCCCACTAGGTCGAGGTAGTCCTCGGCTCCTACTCCACTCGGCAGGCCCATAGTCGGCAAGCCCGAATCGATGTGTCCGACGATGTCGATGCCACGGTCGTCGAGTCCGAACAGCGCCACTGCGGTAATCCCCAGTAACACAACCAGAAGCGAACCTGGCACGAGCGGGAGCCATCGCTTGACTCCCAGAACCATTGCCAAGCTGAGCAATCCGATGACCACCGTCGGACCGTCGACCTCGCCAAGTTCCTTGATCACCGTCCACGCCTGGACGAAGAAGTTCCCCTCGCCCTTGTCCACGCCCAGGAGTTTTGGTACTTGACCGATGATGATCGTGAGTGCCAAACCGACTATGAATCCCTTGAGAACCGGCTCGGAGATGAAGGATGCGATGAATCCGAGGCGCATGAATCCTGCGAGCAATCCGACGAGTCCGGTCACGATCGCGAGCCCGACCGACAATGCGACAAATCTGGTGTCGTCTCCCGACGCCAGTGGCGCGATCATCGCCGCGGACAACGCGGCAGTGGCCGACATCGGTCCGACGATCAGATGCCGCGAACTACCAGCTGCTGCATACAGAATCAGTGACGGAACTGCAGCGTAGAGCCCGACCACCGGCGGAACTCCGGCGATGGTGGCGTACGCGAGCGCTTCCGGGACAAGGACAGCCCACACCGTGAGGCCGGCGATGATGTCTGGTCGAAGCCAGCCTCGCTGATAGTCGGACAGTGATCCGAAGACCCACCACGTCCGTGTGTGCGGAGCACTCATAGCCCTTGCACCCCTTTACTGATCTGCATCGCCGCGATCAGGACGAGGAGCCCGACGTTCAGCAAGTGCGTGTTGGTGGCTATCCAGGTGCGGATCTTCTGCAGCGGTTCGGTGGCCTCCTCCTTCTTGATCAGGAGAAGGGCGACAGGCACGGCGACCGAGGTCACGGACACCAGAGAAAAGATCACGGCCGAGACGATCTGCGACGTCGGCGCCACGGTGCTGAGGCGAAAGTTCATGGCAGCGGCAATCGCACAGGACATGTCGATGGGATTGAGAACGAACAGCGCGAACCCGAGCACACCCGATCGCATCGGCTGGAAGTGTTCTACCGACTGGAGCATTTTCGGCAGTTGAGGGGCCGCCGCGACAACATCTCCCGGAGCCACTGCAGCCGCCATCGCCTGCACTCCGCGCCGACTACGCGTGTAGACGAACCAGGCACCCGCGAGCAACGTCACGCCGAGAACGAGGTGGAGGATGGGCACCCACAGGGGTGGGTGTGTTCTCTGATGAACTTGGAGTGCGGTCAAGATGATGTACGACCCGGCCAGGGCGACAACTATTCCGAGATACCACCCGATCAGATACGCGATGCTGTTGAGACGCGCTCGTTCGGAAAAGAGCACGGCGACAACGGCGACAACCGCCAGCGGGCTCATGATGATACCGAGTGCCAGCGGGATCTGTTGCAGTAGCAGCGATCCCATAACTACCTCCCGTTGTCAGAGACCGCCGATGCCCTTACCGATGAGAACAACACCGATAACCAGGATCAACACACTCATCACAGTGGCGTTGTTGTCCTGCAACCACACCTTCAGCTTGGCCAGCGGACCGCGCAGTCGCTCCGCTGCAACGAGGTAACCGATCACGGGCACGCACACTGTCGATGCAGCGATGACGGTGAAAACCAGAACCGCGACGACTACTTCGCCGGAGCCCAATGACGCAGAGCCGATCGAGATTCCAGCCGCGATACACATCATCAGATTCTTCGGATTGATCGCTGCCAGCGCGAAGCCCAAGCCGACGCCCTTGGCAGCGGTCATGTCGTCGATGGCTTGCATCCACTTCGGGGTTTCATGCTCGCCACCGCGGCCACGCCATTGCTTGACTCCGAACGCAAGCAGCAACACACCCAACGCCAGCTTGATCCACGACACCGTCGCAGAGGGATCACCTTCGGAGTCGCCGAGCTTGCTGGACAGGAGCACGAAGATCACAGTGGCGACAACTATTCCGAGTATCCAGCCCAGGGCGAATCCGACGCTGGTGCTACCGGCTCGCTTGGACAACAACATCAAGATCGCCGCGATGATCGGGATGGGCGATACCGCAACACCGACCGCTAAGGGTAGAAGATCCCCGATGACAGATCCCATGCCGACCTCTTCTCTCTCCCGGTCGACACTAGGGGTGACGTTCCTTCGCAGCCTCACACAAAAGGGATGAACGGAGCCGCGATGACATTCACCCGTTGGGGATGACGCCTCGGGAGCGTGTGGGAGCAAGACTGGATCTCACGGATACGGAGTCCTGGATCGAGCGGCGACGCCGATTGCCCCTGACGACACGTGATTTCGAGGCTCGACGCGGTACTGACCGAACCTCATGGCCCTACGAAATGGAGCGGACACTGATGAATGCTCCCACTCGGTATCAATTCCTCATCGACGGCGAAGTGTCGGACCGCGTCAAAGCGGCGTTTCCCGAACTCAGCGTTGCCAGTGCAGCCGGCGGATTCACCAGTTTGTACGGGCCCGTCGCGGATCACACTGCTATGCGAAGCATCATGGCCCGCCTCGATTCCCTCGGCTTGACCGTAGCCGAACTACGAAGGCTCCCAGACTGACCCGAGCCGACTGATCCGAGCCGGCCCTCCGTCGGATCGTCCCCCGCGCACGAGCGATGGTCCCGACCGAGTCGATTCGGTCGGGACCAACTGCTCTCGAGTTGTTCGGCGCCTAGACTCTGTCTGTGTCCCAGGTCGCGACGGCCCAGATCACAACGACGTCGAGCGCGATGACCAGGATCGACCACAGCGGGTAGTACGGCATCCACAAGAAGTTGGCGATGATCGAGAGCGACGCAATGACTATCGCCGCCGCCCTGGCCCACACTGCACCGGTGAAGAGGCCGAGAGCCACCACGATTCCGATGATGCCCAAGATGATGTGGATCCAGCCCCACGTCGTGATGTCGAACTTGTACGTGTAGTTGATACCCACGACAAACAGATTGTTGTCGGCGACCGCCGCAATGCCCTGAAGCAGAGCGACAATGCCTGCGGTGAGCAGCAGAATTGCTGCTGCAAACGTCGTACCTACCGCGAAACCCTGCCGGACAGGGTGATTCGCGGGTTCCCGCGGTGGAGCAGTCATCAGCGTTCCTTTCGACAGAATGCACTTCCCATACTCAGTCTCGAGGGGCTGGGAAGCGAAAACATCACCCGTCGCGGATGAACCGCAGGTCACCGACCCGTACCCGCTTGTCGGCGTCGCAAACCAACATTGGCAGACTGGCACTGTGCAACACACCGTGGTCGTGATCACCGATATCTACGCTCCACCGGCAGTGATCTTCGATCTCGAACTCGACATGGACGAACACTCCGCCTCGCTCCACGCAACAGATGAGGTGGCAGTCACAAGTACGGGTAGATCGACGCTGGGAGAGGGCGACGAGGTGTCGTTCGCTGCTCGGCATTTCGGGTGGAGATTCTCGATGACAAGCCGAATCACGCAGTACAACCGTCCGTACTCGTTCACAGACGAGCAGGTCCGCGGCCCGTTTGCCGCAATGCAACACGAGCACGTCTTCGACGATCAGCCGGGTGGGTGGACGCGGATGCATGACCGCTTCACGGTTACGGCCCCTTTCGGCGCGCTCGGACACCTGGCACTGAGGTTGGCTGTCGGCCCGTATCTGCGCCGTCTTCTCGAGCAACGCGCCGCGCACATCAAGACCCGCGCAGAAGGTGGCACCCCTTTCACCGAGTGAGCACCCTCTCCGACGCGCTGCAGACGGTGTTCACTCAACTGAACCTGTGTTCACTCAGCAGCAGTCGCACTCGTCACCGCTCTCGGGCACCGTCACAACCGGGCAGCACGGATCACCCTTCCACGCGTTGATGCCTTCCTTCACGGCGATGACGGCGATCACCAGTGCCGCAATCGGGTCCGCCCACGACCAGCCGAGCACCGAGTTGAGCAGCAAACCGACCAGCAAGACCGCAGAAAGGTAGGTGCAGAGCAGCGTCTGCTTCGAATCCGCGACCGCCGAAAGCGAACCCAACTCCCTACCTGCTCGGCGTTGCGCATAGGACAGGGCCGGCATGATCGCCAAACTGGCTGCAGCCAATACTATTCCGACGCTCGTGTGCTGCGCTTCACCCAGACCGAACAGCGACCGAATCGCGTCGAACGAGACGTACGCAGCGAGCCCGAAGAACGAGAATGCGATCACTCGCAGTGCCGTCTTCTCACGGCTCGTCGGATCCGGAGCCGAGAACTGCCAGGCAACCGCTGCCGCCGAGGACACTTCGATCACCGAATCGAGGCCGAAACCGAACAGTGCTGCGGACGACACCCGTGTGCCCTCCGCCAGCGCGATGACCGCTTCGACGACGTTGTAGCTGATCGTGATCGCCACGAAGATGCGAATTCGTCTCGACAAGAGCGCACGCCGGGCAGTCGAGAGGCCGCCACCGTCAACGGGCGCAACCATCAGCAGCATCCTTCTGATTCACTGTCCGGGCAGTACGACGGATCCACCGCGAGTACGACCCCGAGCAGGTCGTCGAGGGCCTGACCGATATGTGCGTCGGCGAGTTCGTATCTGGTCCGGCGCCCTTCCGGGACGGCCACTACCAAGCCACAACCGCGCAGACAAGCCAGATGATTGGACAGCTTCTGCCTGGTCACAGCCAGTGTTTCAGCGAGGTCGGACGGGTACCGAGGGGCAGTTTTCAGTTCGAGCAGTATCCGTGTCCGAGTCTCGTCGGACAAGGCATGCCCGAACCTCGCAAGCACCGCCACGTTGGTCACCACATCTACGCCCTCGACATCCATACGTACGACAGTACATCGAAATCTGTATTCAGAAAACAGTGAACTCAGATGGTTCAAGATCCTGCCAGCGGGTAACGCAAGCGTGAAGCCACCCGACCGGGTAAGCGAACACCGGGAGCCCACATCCGATGAACCGTACAAAAGTCGACGATCACGTAGCGATGGCCGAACTACCGACAACCGGCAGCATCTTCCAGGCCTCCTGGCCGGTGCGTACGGGCGACATCCACACCGACAAGCAACTGCGCCTCGACGCGATCGCGCGCTACCTCCAAGACGCGGGCTTCGACAATCTCGTCGACCGCGGCGCCATGGATACACACCCGCTGTGGATGGTGCGAAGGACGGTGATCGACGTACTCGAACCCGTCGTCTGGCCGGATCGAGTTCATCTGCAGCGCTGGTGTTCCGGACTCTCCAGCAAGTGGTGTTCGATGCGGGTTCGGATCAGGTCCGACAGCGGTGGATTGATCGAGACCGAGGCATTCTGGATCAACATCGACCCGAAAACCGGAATGCCGGCAACCATCAGTGAAAAGTTCACCGCTGCCCTGGCATCGACGGCCGTGGATGAGCATCTTCACTGGCGTCGGTGGATCGACCCCGACACCGACGATTACGCGGATTCTCCATTCCCGTTGCGCTCGAGCGATTTCGACCCTTTCGATCACGTGAACAACGCGATCTATTGGCAACCCGTGGAAGATGCACTGCCTGAAAAATTACGAAGCGAACCCTTTCGCGCGATCCTCGAGTACACCCAGCCCGTCAAGAGAGGTGAGCAGGTGAGCGTGCGAACCGGCACGAACACGCTGCACATCGACGCCGGCGGCGAGGCACGTGCATCCGCTCGATGGTTTGCCCTGACCTCGAACCACAGCAATCAGGGGTGAAGTTTTCCGAACCCCACGACGGCGGAGTCGGATTGCCAGTGAAGATCATGGACCCGCACCTTGCCGAACTCGTTGCCGCCGACCGTGATCGCCGAGTCACCGTCCACTGCCACAACGATGTTGGTGTGCTGACCCACCCATCTCGAACTGTCGTAGATCACCACATCACCCACGCTCGGGGTGTACCCGCTGCCGTTCTCGGCGTACGCGCCGATCCCCTGGTAGTACTCCTGCAGGGTGTACACCCCCGGGATACGCCAGCTTCCGGAGTTCGGGTTCGACAACGGTCGACCCGCTTCCCTCATTATCCAGCTGACAAAATCGGCGCACCATTCTTCGTCGATACCGTCGGAATAGAAAGTGCCCGGACGGTCCCGCTCGTGCTCGGATTGCAGCAGTTCGAGCACTCGAGCCTGGTCCGCAGTCACCGAACTGGCGTCGACCGTCGGGAACTCGGCAGTGTCCCAGGGCAGATACCGCGAAGGCGCGACCGCGACGACAACCGCCCCGACCACGATCACGACGCCGAGCACCCCGGCAATCCAGAGCAAGATACGGCGGCGACGGTTGGGTTCGGCAGGACTCACCCTTACGAGTGTGCCAGCCTGCCGAGAATCGAAACGCCAACCACCCCGATGAGCTGGCACTTCTCATCAAACTCACACGAAGGTGCCACCAAAGTATTGCTATGGCACCAAAGTGGTGCCATAGTGATGCCATGGACTTGACACCGTACGTAGACAACCTTCGCCACGAACTCGCGGTGGCGGCCGAAGCAGGCGGAGAAGACGCAAAGGCCCTCGCCGATCGTTTGACCGCACCGCTGGAATCAGCAGTGCGACTCACCCTTCTCGACGCATTGTCTGCGGCAGCCGCCGAGATCACGCGTGACCTCGCCCCGGGCTCGGTGGACCTGCGCCTACGGGGACGCGAACCCGAATTCGTGGTGGCACCAGCCATCAGCGAACCGGCTCCGGCCCCCGCCGAAGAGGAACCGACTCCGGCTCCGCGCCCCGTCACGGAGTCCGACGACGCCTCGATGACTCGAATCAACCTGAGGCTTGGGCAAGACCTCAAAGACCGGATCGAGGCGGCGGCCAAGGAAGCCGGGATCTCCGTGAACGCGTGGCTGGTTCGCTCGGCTGCAACTGCGCTGGAAGGCGGCATGAGCAGAAGCACTCCGAGACAGCGCACGTCCCAAGGCTCCGAAAGCTTCAGCGGCTGGGTGCACTGACACCGGCTTCACCTTTCGCACGACCCTCTATCACCAACCGAGACAACCTCATCGGGAGTATCACCATGCCTACATTCAGCACACCTGACCCCATCACCTTGAACTTCGACGTGGCAGTCGGACACATCCGGATCGCTGCGAGCAGCCGCAACGACACTGTCGTGGAAGTGTTGCCCAGCAACTCGTCTCGCGAGGTAGACGTTCGAGTCGCCGAACAAACGCGCGTCGAATTCGCAGGTGGCCGGCTACAGATCAAGACTCCGAAACAGCGCGGTCTCGGCATTTTCGGGAAGACAGGATCTGTCGACATCGCCGTTCAGCTTCCCTCCGGCTCGGAACTCGAAGGCACTGCAGCAGTTGCCAGCCTGCGCGCCGAAGGCACTCTCGGACGCTCACGCGTGAAGGTCTCGGCCGGAGATTGCACACTGGACACGACCGGACCGCTCAACGTCAGCACCGGCGCCGGAGCGATCATCGTCGAGCATGTGGCCGGTGACATCGACACGAGCACCGGGTCCGGAAGCATCCGCATCGGCCGCGTCGACGGCAACGCGGAGGTCAAGAATTCCAACGGCGACATCAACATCGGCACGATCACCGGCGCGCTGAAGGCGAAGACCGCCAACGGAAGCGTCGCCGTCGAACACGCCGAATCCGACGCGAGTGCCGCAACCGCCAACGGCGACATCCGTTTCGAGACCATCGAGAGTGGAGTCGTATCCGCCAAGACGGCCGCCGGGCGAATCCATATCGGCGTTCGATCCGGAACCGCCGCACGATTCGACGCGCATACGTCCTTCGGCCGCGTCGACAACCAGATGAATGCCACGCACGGTCCGGCTTCCACTGAACGCCGGGTAGACGTCCGGGCACAAACCAGTTACGGCGACATCGTCATTCGACGTTCGGAGCCCCGAGAAGAATCCAACAAGAAGATCTAGCGAAAGGAACGCTGATGTCCCGTAAACCAGCCATCACCGCGACGGGCCTGAAGAAGGCCTACGACGACAAGACGGTACTGGACGGAATCGACATCTCCGTCGACCGCGGAACCGTCTTTGCACTCCTCGGCCCCAACGGCGCCGGCAAGACCACCATCGTGGAAATCCTCTCGACCCTCGTTCCCGCAGACGGCGGCGACATCCGCATCGCCGGGTACAACCCTTCCGACGATCCTGACGCGGTGCGTTCGCGCATCGGTGTCACCGGACAGTTCTCGGCGGTAGACGACTACCTGTCCGGCGAGGAAAACCTTCTCCTCATGGCCGATCTTCACCACCTCGGCAAGGACGAACGCCGCACTCGCACTGACGAACTCCTGGAGAAGTTCGATCTGCAGGGCTCCGCGGACAAACTCGCGTCGACGTACTCGGGCGGAATGCGCCGACGGCTCGACCTGGCAATGACGTTGATCGGACGACCGGAGATCATCTTCCTGGACGAGCCCACCACCGGCCTCGATCCCCGGAGTCGACGCACCATGTGGCAGATCATCCGGGAGTTGGTCAAGGGCGGTGTCACCATCTTCCTCACGACGCAGTACCTCGAGGAAGCCGATCAACTGGCCGACCACATCGCCGTCCTCGATCAGGGACGGATAGTCGCCCAAGGTACGGCAGCGGAACTCAAACGACGCATTCCCGGCGGCCACATTCGTCTTCACTTCATCGATCGAGACCAACTCGACTCTGCTGCTGCTGTTTTCGACGAGTCTACCCGTGACGATGCCGCCTATGTCCTGCAGGTTCCCAGCGACGGCGGTGTCCGCTCGCTGCGCTCTCTTCTCGACCAACTCGACGCTCACTCGATCGACGTCAAGGAACTCTCCGTGCACACACCGGACCTGGACGACGTGTTCCTGACTCTGACCGCCACCGAAAGGACCGACGCGCGATGACCACCATGACGCTTGCCTATCAGGACTCGAAAACCATGCTGCGTCGCAGCATTCGACACATCCTTCGATATCCGTCGATGACGGTGATGCTTGTCGGGATGCCAGTCGTCTTCCTACTGCTGTTCGTCTACGTGCTCGGCGGAACGCTCGGGAACGGCCTCGGCCCAGGCGGTGGCGGCCGAGCCGAGTATGTCAATTACGTTGCACCGGCGATTATTCTGATGACTGTGGCATCAGCGGCACAAGGTACTGCCATCTCCGTCGCAACCGATATGACCGCGGGGATCATTGCACGATTCCGCACGATGGCGATCACGCGCACGTCCGTCCTGACCGGTCACGTTCTCGGCAGTCTCCTTCAGACGATCGTGAGCCTCGTTGTAGTTATCGCCGTGGCGATAGCCGTCGGCTTCCGGCCTACTGCAGGCTTCGTGGAGTGGGTCGCCGCGTTTGCTCTACTCATCCTGGTCTCCATCGCGATGATCTGGTTGTCCGTTGCCTTCGGCCTCGTCAGCAAGAGCGTCGAGACGGCCAGTAATCTTCCAATGGTGTTGATCCTCTTACCTTTCCTGGGAAGCGGATTTGTCCCCACCGACTCGATGCCGACCGTGTTGCGATGGTTTGCCGAGTATCAGCCGTTCACTCCGATCATCGAGACTCTTCGAGGACTTCTTCTCGGCGAAGCGATCGGGAACAACGCCATACTCGCGATCGGATGGTGCGTCGCAATCACCTTCCTCTCCTACCTCTGGGCGCGGAGTTTGTTCAATCGACGCCCGGTGCGCTGACCTCGAAACACACGATCTTCGAGAACAGGTACGGTGTCGCTGTCGTCGAGTTCCGAGGCGATGGCGACGTCGTGTGGAAACCCCATGACGATCAACTCGCGCCCTGAGGCACAGTCCCGCAGGCGGTCCTCGTACGAATCCGACACCGCTGTCCAGGCATCCGCCGCCATCTGTGCCTCGGGCGACAGGGAACCTTCCCAACCAGCCGCGGTCAACGCCGTGACAACCCCGCCGGCGCCCCACAGATCCTCCACTGCAGGACGCAACTCTCCACCGGGCCACTTCTCCCCGGATGCGACTATCGCAACCCGCGATCCCGGACCATGTTCGTGCACAATCCAATCAGCGACGGCGGAAGCGTTCCTCAATGAAGCGCCGACACACACCGCAACCTGGGACGCCAACGCAAACGCGATAGTCGACCCGTTCGGCGACGGCAGTACCAGCCGACTCGGGACCTCGGACTCGCGAATCGTCCTGGGAGACAGACTGATCTGCCCCTCCCTGGCCACACTTCGTCGCACTGCAAGAACCGCATCGGCATCACGCGCGTAATCGACCGCCCTCTCGTCGTTCCAGGAAAAGGGAAGTACGTCGATTCCCGCATCGGCGGCGACGCTCAGCGTCGTCGTGAACGAGAGGACGTCGACCACAACGGCGGTATCGACTCCCGCAGCGATCGCCTCGGCGCCGCGCAGGCCCCAGTCGAATCGAAGTCCGTACTCGAGTTGGCGGTGCTCCTGATTCATGCAGGCAAGTCTCTCAGAAAGTAAGCAGCTTCTCCGGCACGCGTAAATCCTCGTGCTCGTACAACGCTCGCACGGCCACGGGATCGTCAGTGGCGCAGACGTCGGCGATGTCGTCGAGAAGTACGTCGTACGCCGCACCGGTCTTTCCGTCGTAGGCGTCGGTCATGCGGCCCCACTCGTCCCATGGCAGGGTTTCGACTTTGTTCATCGCGGCAAGGTCTTTCACAGCGTTGCCGCGGATCTCGGCGGCTCCCCAGTTCTGGGTTCCGTACACCCCGAACTGGGAGGCGTCGATCTCGCCGCGTCGATACGCCAACCACGCCTCACCACCACTGAGGAATTCTCCCGGCTGCAGGTTATGGGCGTGAGGAAGGACGTTCTGTCCGAGGATCTCCGAGTCGATGCGGATCCACCGCTTGCCGGCGTCGTCCCAGTACTCGGTAATCCAGTGGTCCACGCCCTGTCCCGGTTGAAAGTAGGTGGCAAAACCACAGCGGACGCGAGCGGCAATTCCGCGGTGGCGCAGAAACGCACAACTCAAAACAGCAAAGTGCCGACAGGTTCCGACGAGCCGCTTGTCGGGTTCTCGGGCGGAGGTCACCGGTGCCGGATCGAGCGCAAGCAAGCGTTGGAGCAGAACGCTTGCCGGCCGGATCTGGTTTTCGTCGAATCGGTCGGCAGGCAGATTCAGCGACCGTGCATCGGTGGGTTGGACCACCAGGTACGGCACTACCCGGCATATTTGCACGGGGTCGGTGGGGAGTGACTCGAGGGCGAGCGGGTCCACTCCGTCGATGCGGGTGAACGGTCCTGCTGATGTGTAGTCGAGAACCGCCGTCATGGGCGGAGACTAACAAACACTGCCGACACTGCCGCTCCACTATGGTTAGGGTCCCATAACCATGAAACCCGAGGTTGCTGTGAACCCAATGTTGAGCCGCCGTGCCATGCTGTCCGTCACCTTCGCAACAGCAGCAGGTTTTGCCCTTGCTGCCTGCGGCGACAGCGCGAAGGACGAATCCACTCCCGGCACCGAAGGTGCTCACGCCGAGGCCAACGCCTTCCCGGTGACGATCGACCACAAGTTCGGCTCCACCACCATCGGGCAGGCACCCAGCCGCATCGCAGCGGTCGGCATCGGCGACGCAGACGTACTGCTTTCCCTCGGGCTGACGCCCGTCCTGGTCCCGGTGTGGAAGGGATCGACCGACGACGGAATCGGAGTCTGGGCCGACTCGGCAGTCCAGGGCGCCGAGCCGACACCACTGGCCAACGCCACCACCGATTTCGACATCGAAACGATCGTGGCAGCAGCGCCTGACCTGATCATCGCCGTCAACAACGCGATCGACGAGGATCTGTACAAGCAGCTCAGCGCCATCGCGCCGACTGTGCTTCACGCCGCCGATCAGACGGATTGGGTGCTGCCCTGGCAGGAAGTCACGACCCGCATCGGTACGGCTGTGGGCGTTCCCGCGCAGGCAAAGCAGGAGGTCCAGGAAGTCGAAGACCTCATCGTTCGCACCCGCGCGGAGAACCCCCAGTTCGAAGGCAAGACAGCAGCTCTCGTCATTCGCTGGAGCGACGGAAATCTGCGGGCGTTCAGCCCTGAGGCAGCGCGCGCTCAGTTGCTCACGCAATTGGGATTCACGGCTCCTGCCGCACTGAAGGATCGGTTCGCGGGCAAGCTGAACTACGAGATCTCCGCCGAAAACTACGACCTCCTCGAGTGCGACTACCTGCTCTTCGACAACTACGAAAAGGCGCGCCCCGAGATGCAGACGCAGCCGGCGTTCACCAATCTGAACGTGGTCAAGACCGGCGGCCTGATCAGCTTGGACCCCATCGTCAGTGACGCGGTGTCCATGCCGAACCCGCTCACCATTCCGTTTGTGCTGGAAGATTTTGTAGCAAAGATCAATCAGACGATCGCGGGTCGATAACCTTCGTTCGACCGGACCACACCCACAACACCACAGCCGACACGGCCACGCAGACCGAAACGATCACCCATGGTGACGCCGGCGCTGCGTGGCCGTTGTCGACTAGGTCGTACACGAATCCGACTCCCACGGTTCCCAGGAGCGCGAGCAGACCGCCGATCGTGTTGAGCATGCCGAAGTGCGCTCCGAGGTTGCTTTCACGACCGAGGATGGCAATGGTGTCTCGCATCGGCGGCACCATCAACATCTGTCCCAGGTGCAGCAGCCCGATCCACACCGCCAGACCGACTATCTGCGTCGACGCCGAAGCTGCGGATTCGACGCCGGTGACCAGCGGAACCAGGAACGACACCGAAATGAGCACAAGCCCGAAGGTGATCGCGCGTCGATGCCCGATGCGGTGGGCAACCGCGACCGTCGGCCCCTGTCCGACGATCACCAACACCGCTGCGCCCACGTAGAACCATCCCAGCGCCGACTGCGAACCGATTCCGCGCTCGAGCTGTTCCGGAAGCATCAGGTACAGCTGGCTGTACGCAACCAGCTGAAAACTGCAGAGCGTCGCGAAGAGCAGAAAGTTGTTGTTGGTCAGGACGCTTCGCCAGACGTCGCGCAGCGTATAGGTCGACACCGGGCCGTCGTGGGCATCGCCCGGCCGCGGGAACCAGATGAAGAACCCGACCCACATGATCGCGAACAGCAACGCCGCGCTCGACGCCGTCCACGAGAACGGAAACATCAACAGAGCAGCACCCAACGCCGGACCGATCACGGTTCCCAGACGACTGCACATCTGTTCCACTGCAAACAGATCCGTACGACGCATGACTCCTGAGGTCTCGAGTTCGCGTCCGTATTCGGCGTTGGCCGACTCCACTGCGGGTGCGAACAGAGCCGCGGCGAACCCGACCAGAAGCACACCTACGATCACCGCCGCCATGCTCTCGGCCAATCCGAGCATCAGGAAGCCGACCACGCGAACTGCGATGCCCAGCAGAATGATCGGACGCTTGCCGAACCTGTCGGCGAGGCTTCCACCGATGAAGAACATGCCCTGCTGACTGAACATCCGGAGTCCGAGGACCAGGCCGACAATCCAGGCCGCGAATCCGAGGTCCTCCGAAAGGTGCACCGCGAGAAAGGGGACAACCAGATAGAACCCGATGTTGAACAGCACCATCGAAAGAAGGAGCAACTTCACCACCGGCGGCAGGACACGAACCTTCGCGAAGGTCTTGTTACCGGGGAAACGCTCACTGAGTACCACGACCAGAAGACTATTGCCCGCGCGGCGTTCTGTGGAAATCTGCCATTTTGCAATTGGTTAACTGTCCGTTTAGGTAGCGATGGTAATCATCTTCCGGGGGTTCGAGCACACGACAACGAGAGCCGGGATCTGATGAATGGATTGACGCGCCGCCAGATGGTCAAGGCGATGGCGGTAGCCGCAGGGACAGTCACCGCAAGCGCATTTACCTTGGGTGCCAATACCTCCGTCGCGGGGGCGAACCCCGCGCAGGAGGTCAAAGTGCTCTCCCTCAATACCTGGCACGGCGGAACCAAGATCAACGGTGGCCTGCAGCTGATCGCCGACATGATCATCTCGACCCAGGCGTCGATAGTTCTCCTGTCGGAAGCCGGCACTGCGACAACTGTATTGGCCGACATGCTGACCAAGTCAGGAACCACCTTCTACGGAGCAGCGTCCTCCGACGTGGGGATTCTCTCCAAGTTTCCGATCGAGGAAACAGCCGACCTGAACTCGATGATCAAGGCAGTCGTGACGGTCGACGGCAAACAAATCGCTGCTTACTCGGCACATCTGGCCTACACGTCCTACGCAACCTATCTACCGCGCGGATACGGCGCGGGTGTTCCCACGCCTGGAGAGTTCTCCGAGTTCGGCTGGAACAAGATGCCGTCCGGTCCGGTCACGGACCCCGAGACGGTTCAGCGTGTGAACGTCAATTCGGGACGACCCCTGGCAATTTCGACGTTCATCGACGATGCGGCCGCAGAACGGGCGAGGGGCAGGTCCGTCATCCTCGGCGGCGATTTCAACGAACCGTCGGCCCTGGACTGGACCGACGGCACGCGAAATCTGTTCGACCACAACGGTGTCGTCATTCCGTGGGAATCCACCCGTCTGCTCGACGAAGCCGGATTTGTCGATGCATACCGCAGCAAGTACCCGAACCCGGCTACACACCCGGGCTTCACCTGGCCGTCCGACAATCCCGACGTCGACACCTCACAGCTCACCTGGGCACCCGAGGCAGACGAACGCGATCGGATCGACTACATCTTCGCCGACCGCGCTTCCGACCTGAAGTTGGGATCTGTGGGAATCATCGGACCCCGAAAGACGATCGTGCACAACAAAAGAGTGGAGGAGAACTCCCAGGACAACTTCATCGCTTCACCGACGCCGTGGCCGACCGATCACAAGGCCGTTCTTGCGACGTATCGTTTTGCCAGCTTCGGCGGCGGATCATCTACCGGTTCGTGGAGCGGTTCCTGACAGGGCATCTCGTAGCCAGTCGATCATCATCGGCGTCAACTCGGGCAGCTTGGTCACTGCGCAGTGCCCCGCATCCGGGATGACGTGTACCTGCGTGTTCGGGCGCTCTTCGAAGAGTGTTGTGTCCGAGAGCGGGATGTGAACGTCGTCGGCCCCGTTGACCACAAGCATCGGGGTCCGGCCGTCGTCGGCGGTCATCAAGACACTGCGATCGAACGCACGGAGACCCTGTACCAGCGCCTCTTTGGTTGCCGGGGCATCGAAACCCAGTGCGTTTCCGACGATGTCGCCCATGCCGTAGACCAGGCGCTCGGCATTCACGGTCTCGAACGCACCCTTGACCGGGGCGCCGATGTTGATCACCGCATCGACGGCGCCGGTCAACCCCGAGCGCACGGCGAAGTTGCCGCCGAAGGAGACTCCCAGGTGCGCCACCTGCCCGTTGCCGAGAGCGCGAGCCGTCGATACGAGCCCGTCGATCACCTCGTCACCGAAAGCATCAAGAGGAACGGGTGATTCACCAGTTCCCGGCTGATCGAAAGCAACAACCGTCACCCCGGCGTTCGTCGCGAACGCACTGGCCAACGGATGCATGTCCATCTTCCAGCCGTCGACGCCGCCGCTGAGCAACAGGACGGGTGCGTCTTCGTACCGTCCGTCCGCCGAGAGGATGTGTACCGGTAGCTCGATCTCGCCGTTTCGGTAGGGCAGGAAGAGGATTCGACGCTCGAACTCGAGCCCGAATCCTGTTGCTGCCTTGACGTATTCGTCCACCTGATTGCGCAGAGCCCGTCGACGGGATTCGTTGGCCAGCACCGGGAACTTGGCGATTCCGTAGATCATCGCTGCCAGGGAATGATTGCCGGCCGCGGAGTACTTCGCCGCCAGCGCCGACCACTCGTACGACCAACCACCCGGCGCGTCGGCCCAGGTCGAGTTGATGGACGCGCGCAGTTCCTCGAGATCCGAGACGGGGAGCCCGAAGCTCAGAAACTGTCCTGTGCGCTCTTCGAAGAGGCCTCGGTGATCGACAGGAAATTCGTATGACATGGGAAACACCCCTCAATTCATCTCTAACGCAACGATCAGTTGCATTAGCTCAGTGAACCATGTGTCTCCAGCTAACACAACACCTTGTTGCGATAAGGTTTACCCATGACCTCGACACCACAACGGCCCGGAGGGCGTAGCGCCAGGGTGCGCGAGGCCGTCCTGGCGGCCACCGCGGCCGAACTGTCCGAACGCGGATTTGCAGCGATGAGCATCGAGGACATAGCCGCCCGTTCCGGAGTCCACAAGACCACCATCTACCGGCGATGGAGCACGCTGTCCCAACTGGTGGCCGACGCGGCCGTCGAGGTGTCGGCAACTACCGTCCCCATCCCGGATACCGGTTCCATCGAATCCGACCTGCGCGAGATGGCCAGATCGATAGTCGCACTGGTGACAAGCGAGTCGGGCGGCGCGTTGGTGGCTGCACTGTTCTCGGACGCGGTTCGTACGCCAGAAGTGGCAAGACTCAAGCGCGAGTTCTATTCCGCACGTTACGAACTGGCCGACATCGTGGTCCGCCGAGCAGTCGAACGCGGGGAAATCTCCGAAAAGGTCTCAGCTGCTGATCTTCTGGCGGCCGTCGCCGCGCCCATCTACTATCGCCTGTTGGTCGCCGATCTACCTGTCGACCAGTCGGTTGCCGATCGCGCTGCTGCCGGCGCGCTCGCTGCGGCGCACGCCGGAGCACTCGATCAGACCGAATGAGCCAGTGAATTCAGCGCTTCCACAATTGCCTCGTTGAATCCACCCCCGCCATGCCCGGCGTCGTCGAGCACCACCAACTCACTGCCCGGCCAACGCTGGTGGATCGCCCAGGCAGTATCGAGTGGTCCGGAAATGTCATACCGGCCGTGCACGAGAATCGCGGGAATCTCGGCGAGACGGTCCATTCCGTCCAGGATCTGATTCGGCGCGAGGAAGCAATCGTTGGCCCAGTAGTGCGTGACCAGCCTGGTCATCACCCGACGGAAGTCCGGATTCTGGTATCGAACACTCGGAGTCCACCCCGGCATCAGCGACACATGTACGTCTTCCCAGCGGCACCACTGCACCGCAGCATTTTCCCGCACAACAGGATCCGGATCGGCGAGCAGTCGCGCGTATGCCGCCGGGAGATTCCCGTCACGCTCTTCCACCGGCAGCGGCGCGACGAACTCTTCCCATTCACGCGGAAATATCCTGCCCATGGCACGGGTGATCCATTCGATTTCCACTCTCGTCCCGCCGGTGATCGCGCCCAAAGCCATCGCGATCACCCGCTCGGGAAACGCTTGGGCGTACACCAGACCCAAACTGACGCCCCAAGAAAGGCCGGAAACGATCCATCGTTCGATACCGAGATGTTCACGAAGACGCTCGATGTCGTCGAGGATGTGCGCCGTCGTGTTCACGGTGAGATCGACGTCCGGGCTACTCGCGAGAGGAAGGCTGCGCCCACAGCCTCGTTGATCGAACAGAACTGCGCGAAAGGTTTCGGGATCGAAAAAACGCCTGGCACCGACAGTGCACCCGGAACCGGGGCCACCGTGGAGATAGAGAACCGGGACACCGGCCGGTTACCGACGGTCTCCCAGTAGAGGCTCTGACGATCGGGCACTTCCAACAGTCCCGACTCGTACGGTTCGACGGGCGGGTACAGGACAGCGCTCATAGGCGGTAATTCTTCCATCAACCGACGTGTCCGGTAAGCAGCACGCGTCCGGGCTATGGCCTAGCGTGGACAGGACACCTCTGCGACGGGAGTACACCAGATGCGTGATGGGTTCAGGTTGCCGGGGTACGGCGGCGCCGCGGTATTCCTTCGCAGTCATGCGGTACCCGCCGCTGTCTTCGAATCCGACGTACCCACACTCGTTTTCGACGTAGGCCTGCTCAGCCCCGATCGGTTCAATCAGTATCTCAGCAGACACACCGACGAAGGATTTGTCGAACGGCTGGCGGCATTCTTCTTTCACGCGGCCGCAGACTTTCATCCCGAGAAATCGCTACCGGCGTTCACCGACGAACGACTCGGGCTGATGATCTCGGTCTGTTCCAGCACCGATCGAGAGGTGGAACTCGACTTCTCACTCGCCGAGGATCCCGAATCGGAGGACACCGAACGCGACGAGATGACCTTCGAGACAAGCCGAGTCGTCCTCGCGACCTCGGCTCAAACGGTTTCTCGACTCACCGGTGGAGTAACCACCCACTTCGACGGAGAGTGGTGACGACATGGGTTTCCTCTTCGAGGTTCTCGATTTTCCCGACGGCAGTCGGATGACCGACCTGTGGAACAACACGTGGGCCGAGCCGGCAACCGGAGAGGAGATCGCGTCCGGCCACTTCATTCACCTCGGAGACGATCAGCACGTCGACGTGGAGACAGATTTTCTCAGTAGCCACCTCCCCTTCAACGTGGCAGGCTTCGGCGGAGTCTTTCCCGACGGCAAACCCTGGATGTTCGTCATGCAGAAGGCACCGGCCGACCTCGCGACCAGGCTGCGCGGTGAGGACGATCCACACTCGCTTCTGCGCGGATCACTCGACCGCGCCATGTCTTTCAATCCCGATGCACTGGTGGCCGAGGAATTGTCCTGGAGGCATGACGATCTGGTGAAGGTGTACGAGGAAGAGGGGATCCCCGCAGCATCCATCGCCGGCTGGTCGGCCGCGGACCTCCTGCGCGGCCTCTTGGCGCAGTGTTGCAATGCCGAACTTGCCGCCGTCGTCGCCGGATACCCCGAATGTGCCTACCCCGAATCGGCGCATGCGTGCGAAGCAGACGTGTTCTCCGACGTGTTCGCCGGTTGGGTCAGCGGCCTGCGGTGATGTGACGGAGGAGACCCCACCCTCTCAATATTTCGGAGTAGACTCATTTATGAGCGTGATCCGAAATGAGACGAGGTGAGCGGGATGACGAAATCGGACCAAGAGTTGGGTCGTCGTGAACGCAACAAACTCGAGAAGCAGACACGCATCTTCGACGCCGCGGCCGAACTGTTCGCGGAAAAGGGCTACAGCGCAGTCACAACTCAAGAAATTGCCGATCGCGCCGATGTAGCCGGTGGCACCCTCTTTCGTTACGCCGCAAGCAAAGCCGAGCTACTGCTCATGGTGTACAACGCGGAGTACCGCAAGCAGATCGAACTGGGAGAAGAGCGTGAGGCCAAATCGACGGGCACAGAAGATCGTGTGCTCGAGCTGGTTTCACCCCTGCTGATCGCGAGTCGCCGAAACGACGAGAACACCGGTATCTACCAACGCGAAGTGTTGTTCGGCGAGCCCAGCGAATGTTTCCGGGCCGAAGGTCTGGAACTCTCGCAGCGCCTGCAAACGCGGATTGCGCAAATCTTGCTCGAGGGGCACCCCAACCACACCACCCGAACCATCACTGCAGCGCGAACGATTTCCAACGTGCTGCACTTCGAAATAGCCCGCGCGGCATTGGACCGGATCACGGCTGACGAACTCACGAACATCGTTGCCGCACAAGTTCGATTGACGCTTGCCGGACTACCCACCGAAAAGGATTGAGGATCGAAAATGACTGAACTGAAGCAGATCACCGTTCTGGGTACCGGAGTTCTCGGCTCGCAGATCGTCTATCAGACCGCCTATCACGGATTCGACGTCGTCGCGTACGACATCAACGCCGAGGTCATCGAAAAGGCCAAGGCTCGGTTCGACTCGTTGGCCGCGGCCTACAAGGCCGAAAACGTCGAGGGCGCCAAGGAAGGCAAGGCCGACGAAGCGCTACAACGTATTACGTACTCGTACGATCTCGCCGAAGCCGTGACCAAGGCCGATCTTGTCATCGAGGCAATTCCCGAGGACATCGCCATCAAGCGCGACACCTACGAGAAGCTCGCCGCAGTAGCTCCGGAGCACACGGTGTTCGCAACCAACTCCTCGACGCTTCTGCCGAGCGACCTCAAGGAGTTCACCGGCCGCCCCGAGAAGTTCCTCGCACTGCACTTCGCAAATCACGTGTGGGTCAACAACACTGCCGAGGTCATGGGCACCGAGTCCACCGACCCCGCCGTGTACCGCGAGGTCGTCGAATTCGCGAAGAACATCGGCATGGTGCCGATCGAACTCAAGAAGGAGAAGGCGGGCTACGTACTCAACTCGCTCCTGGTCCCGCTCCTCAATGCAGCATCCGACCTGCTGATCGACGGCATCGCCGATCCCGACATGGTCGACAAGACGTGGCGTATCGGCACCGGAGCCCCGTTCGGCCCCTTCCAGATCATGGATGTCGTCGGGTTGACCACCGTCTACAACATCTCCTCCCAGGGCGGCGAGAAGCAGCGCGCGTTCGCCGACTACATCAAGAAGAACTACATCGACGAAGGCAAGCTCGGCGTCGCTGTCGGCGAGGGCTTCTACAACTACAAAGGCTGATCAACTGCCGGGCTGATCAACCAACAGAGCTGATCAACCAACAGGCTCACCGCGCGGTGGCTACGACGTGAATTCACGTGGTAGCCACCGCGCGGACGTCTGTTGTCAGTAAGTCCGAAACCACCCTGAGCGATTGTGACGCAAGCTTCTTCACGTGCGAACCCATCCTCAGGAGAGATCCCCACATGCGTCGTTCCGCCATCTCGGCACTCACAACACTGGTACTGCTCGGCGCCGGAACACTGGTCAGCACACCCGCTGTCGCCGCTCCCCTCGCGTGTGGCGGAATCTCCACCGGTTCGTTCTCAGGCTCCGCCGGCGGCTCGGAGTACCTGTGCGCCAAAGAAGGTGACCTTCTGGACGTGCGCATCGGCGACGTTCATGCGACGCAGCCTTCCCTCGGCTACGACGAGGTGTACTACAAGCTCGGGCGATACACGCTCGGAAAAGACACGATCAACAAGAAGTTCGACGACTGGTGCGAGGCGAACGGCCAGATCCAGGCTGCGACCGCTACTCCTGCCTCGACGCTGAAGGACCCGTCGTCCTTCACCTGCCAGATTCCAGTGGGTCAGGAAACCGCCGAGAGCATCGCGCCCATGAAGACCGTGGTCGTCGGACCCCGCGGCGATCTCTACCTGACCGACGGTCACCACACCCTCACGTCCTTCATCGAGACGGCCGACGGAGGCCCCGACCTGCACGTGCGACTGCGGGTTCTCGGCAACCTCAGCGGCCTGAGTGAAGGCGCCTTCTGGACCGAGATGGAAAAGAACAAGTGGGTCTGGTCGCGTGACGTGGACGGAAACCAGGTACCGGTCCAGTCCCTGCCGAAGAGCGTCGGCCTGGCCAACTTCGCCGACGACAAGTACCGCAGCCTGATGTACTTCTCCCGCGACATCGGATTCGCCGCCGGCACGATTCCGTTCCAGGAGTTCTACTGGGGTGCGTGGGTCCGCGACGCCGCGCCCGTCGACCTCACCAACTGGAATCGCGACGACCTCTCCAGCTACCTGGCCACCGTGAAGTCGGTGACCAAAGCACAGACCGCGTTGGCGGGTGATGCCGTCGTCGACAGCGGGTTCACGGCCGCCGATCTCGGAGTCCTGCCGGCCTGGAACGACGGCAAAGCGGAGTCCAAGGGCGAGTTCGCAAAGCTGTCGAAGCCGTACACAGACGACAAGCCGGGCAAGATCGCCTACGCACTTGCCTACAAAGCAACCCTCTGACCTGCTCAGATCCAAGTCACACCCAGCAAACTTGACTAAGGTAAGCCTCTACTCAGTAGTCTGATCCCATTCGGGTGCCGCTTCATCGAAGCAGCGACGCCCTGCCCTGACGGAAACCATGCCGTCGTATCTGCCCGGTCGAACAATCTCCGGGCAACCAGGACAGGGAGAAGGTTGCTGCAGTGAGCACGTCCATCGTCGGTTTGTACGACCCCGCAGATGACAAGAGCAGTTGCGGGGTCGGGTTCATCACGCGCAAGGACGGCGTGCAGACCCACGATGTCCTGATCAAGGGCCGCGAAGCGCTCTGCTCGGTTCCGCACCGCGGCGGTATGTCCTCCGAGGGCGTCGGCGACGGCGGCGGCGTCTCGGTGGACCTCTCCCTCCGGTTCTTCCGCAAGGTAACCGGGCGCCCCGACCTTCGCGCCGGACGCTTCTGCGTCGGCAACTTCTTCCTTCCGGACGACGACGCCCAGCATGCACGCGCTGCCGCCCTGGTCGAACGTGAACTTCTCGATCGCGGTTTCACCACTCTCGCAGTGCGCGACGTCCCGGTCGACAACTCGGCGATTCGGCCGGCCGCGATCGCGCATCAACTTCCGGTCAGGCAGTGGATTTTCGAGGTCCCCACTCCGCGTCCCGAGCCTGCGGTAGTCGATCGCCTCGTGCACGAGGCCCTGCTCGCCATCGAGGCAATCGCGTACAACACGCCTGCACTACGCGGTTTGTACCCACTGTCCCTCAGCGCGAGGACTCAGGTTCTCAAGGGCCGCTTGAACTCCGACGAAGTGATCCCGTACTTCCGCGACCTGGTCGACCCCGATCACGCTGTCCACACGATGTACTTCCACACGCGGTTCTCGACCAATACGGACCCGCATCCCACGATGGCGCAGCCGTTCCGGTTCATGGCTCACAACGGAGAACTGAACACGGACAAGAAGAATCGGCTCTCCGAAGCTGCGGTGGCGAGCGCAAAACGACGTGCGATCGTCCGTCCGCCCGGTCAGTCCGACAGTTGCCGGCTCGATCAGACTCTGGAAGCACGCGTCATCGAGGACAGCGTCGATTTGGTGACAGCTGTGGTCTCGATGATGCCCCCTGCCTGGGAAAACGACACCACTCTCTCCCCCGCAGTGCGTGCGATGTTCGAGTACTTCTCGCTGTACGAGGAGAAGAACGACGGACCGGCAGCGCTGGTGTTCGGCGACGGCACCATCATCGGCGCCCGCCTGGACCGCCTCGGCCTGCGTCCACTTCGCACGATCGAGACACACGACTACGTGTGCGCATTCTCCGAAGCCGGACAGATCGCGTTCGCACCCGAGACGGTGATTCACCGTGGACGCGTCGAGGCCGGCGGAATGCTGTACTTCGATCATCGCGATCGCCATACCTACACTGCCCGTGAAGCTCTGGAAAAGATCGCCGCACAACGCGACTACCGGTCTCTGCTGGAGCAATCGCGAATCCTGATCGAAGACATTCCCGCCGTACCTGCGGAGAAGGTCAGCTCACCGACGCGCTACAACGGAACGTTCGAGGTTCATCAGCGCTACATGGCGTACTCCCTGGATCAGGAGAGCTTCAAATTCCTGATGGATCCGATGCTCACGCACGGAGCCGAGAAGGTATCGGCCATGGGTTACGGCAACGCCATCAACGCGTTTTCCGATCGTGAAGGCGGTGTGGCACGCTACTTCTCGCAGCGATTCGCCCAGGTCACCAACCCTCCGCTCGACAGCATCCGGGAAGCGGACGGCATGACCCTCCGGGTTGCATTGGGCGCGAAGATGACCGCCGGACAGTCCAAGCAGATCGTCATCTCGTCGCCGATCCTCGGGCATCTGGACATGCTCAAGATCCGCGAACAGAAGCACACCCCGCATCGCCGCTTCGAAATGCTCTACCCCGCCGCGGGTGACGCGCAGGCGATGGTTGACGCGATGACCGCGCTCGGCGACGCCGTTGTCGCCTTCGCAGCAGAACAGGGCGGGATCGCAGTCCTGACCGACCGGCACGTATCTCATGAGCGCGCAACGCTTCCCGCGATCATGGTCGTCGGAGCACTGAACCAACGCCTTATCGACGCAGGCCTGCGATTGCGTGTCTCTCTCATCGTGGAGAGTGGCCAGATCGAGTCCTCGCACCACGTTGCCGCTGCGCTCGGATTCGGTGCTTCCGCTGTCTACCCCTTGTCCGTTCAGTTGCGAGCCGAGGAGAAGTTCGCTGCCGACCCGGATGCCGCCTTCCGACGCTTCGCGAAGGCTGCCGAGAAGTCCCTCATGAAGACGATGGGACGCGTCGGCCTGTGCACTGTCGAGAGCTACATCGGCGGAGAATTCTTCGAACCCAACTTCCTCGATACGTCCGACCCTGTTCTGCGCCAGTGGTTCCCCAACATGAAGTCACCGGTGGGTGGCGTCGGTTTCGACACCGTCGCGGTGACCTCGAAGCAGTGGCACGAGCGTGCAAGTGAAGTCGAGGGTGAAAAGGACCTGCCACTGCTCGGCCTGTTCAAGGAGCGCGCAGACGGCGCAGGGCATTCGTTCGGTACCACCGCAGTCCGCAAGTACGTCGAGCTCACCGAAGAGAAGATCGCGTTCGACAGTCCCTCCGGCACCGAGCAATTCGACGCTCTTCGCTTGCTTCCACTCGGGCGACTCGACGACGCATTCCGCCTCGACGCCGGGGCCTACCGGGCAACGAGCTTCGACCGGTTGACCACCGAACAAATCGACGACTTCGACATCACCGCGGGGTACCGGGACTTTTCTACCGTTATGGCTGCGGAACGATCGCGTCGGCCCGCAGCGTTGCGCGACGTCATCTCTGTTCCCGCCGACGTCACGTTTGCGGTTACGACAGCCGAGTTCGCCGAGCAGATCAGCCGATTCTCGGTACGCGGCAACACTGCGATCGTGATGCGCGGGGTCCAGTGTGAATCCGCCGCAGACGACCGGTACACGCTTCGCCTGGACGGTCCACTGGCCGGTGACAGCGCGCGAGCAAAAGCACTCGGCGACGCTCTCTGCGCCACCTTTGCCGCCGATATCACCATTGAAGCCATCACACCGGATCTTGCGCTGAGGGCAACCGGCATCGGGGCAGAGTTCCTGTCCAAGCTGAGGGTCGCACCGGCAGGTGTTCCTCTCTCCGAGGTACAGAGCGCCAGCGACATCACCCCGAAGTTGGCGTCGGGTGCCATGAGTCATGGCGCGCTGAACGCTCCGGCGCACGAAGCCGTCGCTCACGGCACGAACATGGTCGGCGCGATGTCCAACAGCGGCGAAGGCGGCGAACACCTTTCGCGCTACAACACGATTCGTGCGTCGCGCATCAAGCAGTTTGCATCCGGACGCTTCGGAATCTGGGCGGGATACCTCGCCGACCCGATGCTCGAAGAGATCGAGATCAAACTCGGCCAGGGCGCAAAACCCGGTGAGGGCGGGCAGCTTCCGGCCGCCAAGGTCACCGTCGACATTGCTGCTGCCCGCGGCGGAACGCCCGGCGTCGAACTGGTATCGCCGCCGCCGCACCACGACACCTACTCCATCGAGGACCTCGCTCAGCTCATCCACGACTGCAAGGCAGCGCGCATCCGGGTGATCGTGAAGTTGGTGTCCTCGGAAGGAATCGGCACCATCGCCGTCGGTGTCGCCAAGGCCGGCGCCGACGTCATCAACGTCGCCGGAAACACCGGTGGCACCGGCGCCGCTTCGGTGACCAGCCTCAAGTACGCGGGTCGTGCGGCCGAGGTCGGTATCGCGGAGGTCCATCAAGCTTTGTGTGCCAACGGGCTTCGCCAGAAAGTCGTTCTGCGATGCTCGGGCGCGCATCAGACCGGCAGCGACATCATCACTTCCGCGCTACTGGGCGCAGACAGCTTCGAGTTCGGTACGTCTGCGCTGATGATGATGGGCTGCGTCATGGCCAAGAACTGCAACATCAAGTGTCCGGCCGGTCTGACCACCAACCCGGAACTGTTCGACGGCGATCCCCGCGCCATGGCGCAGTACCTTCTCAACATCGCTCACGAAACTCGGGAACTGCTCGCGAATCTGGGAATGCGATCCCTTCAGGAAGCGCGGGGTCGAACTGATCTCCTGCATCTGCTCGATCACCCGTCCATCGTCGGCAATCTGAAACTGGACGCGATGTTCGAGTCCGCCCCGAACATCACCGTCGACAATCCCGTGTACCTCGAGCGTGAGTACGCGCTCGACGAGAAGATCATGGACAAGGTTCGCACGGTGCTCTTCAACCGTGGCGAGGCCTCGGTCGCCGTGTCCGGACCTGAATTCGCCGAAGGTGCACTGCACCTGGGTAACCGGAACAAGAGCGTCGGTGGGCAGTTGGCGATCGACCTCGAACGCGAACTCAACTACGGAGCGGCGGGCCTTCTCGCTCCGGGGGTACTGACTGACGAGCGTGGGCGACGATATCTGGCTCCGGGCAGCGTTCGCGTCCTGACGACCGGATCTGCGGGCCTCTCGTTCGGCGCATTCTGCAACGACGGCATGCACCTGGAACACACCGGGACATGTAACGACGGTGTGGGAAAGAGCATGAGCGGCGGTGTGATTGCCGTGCGCAGCCCAGGCGGCGGCTCCAGTGACGCCGGCGGAAACGTGTTGATCGGCAACTTCGCGCTCTTCGGCGCCACCGGCGGACGAGTGTTCGTCGAAGGTGAAGCAGGCGATCGCTTTGCCGTTCGCAACTCCGGCGCCAGTGCTGTCGTCGAAGGTGTCGGCGACTTCGCCGGCGAGTACATGACCAACGGTGCTGTCGTGAATCTCGGCGAGTTCGGCAAGGGTGTCGGCAACGGCATGAGCGGCGGGTTCTTCTACCAGTACGACCCTCGCGGCGAACTGGCACTGCGAGCAAGTACCGATTCCGTACTGCTGGGTTCGATCACCGCTGCGACCGATCCTCTAGCCGCCGTCCACAACCACGCGGTACAACTCCTGCTCGAACTGCATGTGGAAGCAACGGGATCCGCACTCGGAACCCGACTGCTCGAGAACTGGGAAGTCGAACAGCACTCGTTCGTCTACGCCATGCCCAAGGCATTGATGCTTTACCAGGACAGCGATGCAATCCTGGCTGCGAAGTCGCACAAAGAGCTTCTCGAAGAATTGGCGTCCGCCATCGCAGCACGTCAGGTCCGCACGTTCAAACTCGCAGTGCGCGATGGGCGCCCCGCGCTGAACGGAGCAGTCCCCGCCTACGGCGAGACCGATACCGCGACGATGTATGCGCTGCTCAGTGCGTACACCGTGCTTCACTTCGCACAACAACTCGCCGCCGCCCGCACGCCGGGTGCGTCCGGACCCGACGATCCAGCAGTGCAGAAGGCGGCCCGAAACCTGGTACTGACCGAGGACTTCGCCCTCGTCCAGCACTTGGTCAAGTACTCGAAAGAGATTCTGGCCGGCTACGACGACGAACAGCTGGCTGCGCTGATTGCAGCCAAGCGCGTCGACGACTACAAGCAGGCGCTGAGCCTGCGCAACGTGTTGGCCATGGACAGCCCGGCGACGTACGGGTGGATTCTGTTTCAAGACAACAAGAATCGGGACAAGCTTGGATCGCTGCCGAACTTCGACGAACTGTTCGCTTCGCGCACGATCCCAGACCTGGTGTCCTGACCTCCTCCCCCGAACGTAGGTGAGCTTCAAAATGGAAATCCCGTACATCCCCGAATACGCACCGTTCAACGGCGACCAACGCGCGTGGCTTTCCGGATTCCTGGCCGGTCTACACTCACGAACTGTCATGCCCGGTCAAACCGGTGCTGCAACAGCGACAGTGGAGAGAACTGCCGGCGCAGCAGTGCACATCCTCTACGGAAGCCAGACCGGCAACGCGGAGTCCGTGGCCGAAGACGCGGCCGCAGCTGCTCGTGCCCACGGTCTCGAACCACTTGTCGCGGGTCTGGACACCGTGGATATCAATGCACTTTCCGCCATGCGCCGGGTGCTCGTCATCACCTCCACCTACGGCGAGGGCGAGATGCCTGACAACGCGCAGCTGTTCTGGGATGCAGTCGAATCCGAGAGTGCGCCCCGGCTGGAGGGTCTCTACTTCGGAGTACTCGCACTCGGTGACACCAGCTACGACGGCTACTGCCAGTCGGGAAAGAACATCGACGCCCGATTCGAAGCACTCGGCGGGTCCCGGGTTGTCGACCGCACCGATTGCGACGTCGACTACGAGGATCCGGCGGCCGAGTGGATCGTTCGGGCGGTCGCTGCGGTAGCCGGTGTCGACGGTGATGCGTGGGCCGCTGCCTCGCCGGTTGCGTCCACTCCGACGAAGACCAAGTCCCAGTGGACTCGCAAGAACCCTTATCCTGCAACCGTCCTCGCCAACCGACTGTTGTCCGGCGAGGACTCCGCCAAGGAAGTCCGCCACTTCACCTTTGCGCTCGGCGAGGACGGTCTGGACTACGAGGCCGGAGATGGATTGGGCATCCGCCCGATCAACGACCCCGCTCTCGTCGAGGCGATCATCCTTCAGCTCGGTGCGAGCAGTGACTACGTCGTCACCGCGAAGGACGGCTCGTCCGCACCGTTGGACCAGGTGTTGACCAGCGACTACGAGATCTCGATTCCCTCGCGCGATTTGATCGAAGACATCGCCCGACGCAGTGGCGACGCCGAACTGCAGCACATTCTCGACACGGAAGATCGGGAAGCGCTCGATGCGTGGCTGTGGGGCAAGGACGTTCTCGATCTCCTGCAGTTGGACAACAGCATTCGCTTGAATCCCGAAGATCTGCTTGCACTTCTGCGCCCGCTGCAACATCGGGTCTATTCGATCTCCTCCAGCCCGCTGGCCCACGACGGCACCGTGCATCTGACGGTAGCGAGTGTGCGCTACCGCTCGGGCGAGCGGGACCGCGGCGGCGTCTGCTCGACGTACCTGGCGGACCGCGTCGGCGAGCGAGATCGGGTCGGAGTTTTTGTCTCCAAGAACAATTCGTTCCGCCTACCTGCCGATGACACTGCTCCCGTCGTGATGATCGGACCCGGCACCGGTATCGCACCCTTCCGCGCTTTCCTGCACGAGCGTCGCGCACGCAACGCGTCGGGGCAGAATTGGCTTTTCTTCGGCGATCAGCATCAGTCGAGTGACTTCATCTACGAGGACGAGTTGAACGGTCTGACCCGTGACGGTGTCCTGACGCGTCTCGATCTGGCATTCTCGCGTGATCAGTCCGAGAAGGTCTACGTCCAGACTCGTATGCGCGAGCATGGCCAAGACTTGTTCGACTGGCTCGAAAACGGTGCGCACGTGTACGTCTGCGGCGACGCGACCCGGATGGCAAAGGACGTCGACGACGCGTTGCACGAGGTGGTCGCCGAGCACGGTGGGTTGGATGCGGACGCCGCCGAGGATTACGTCAACAACCTCAAACGATCGAAGCGGTATCTACGGGATGTCTACTGAGATGTGCCCGCACCGTGGCGAATGCCGTTGCGCAGCTTTGGCGCGCATGTCGGACCTGGACGCACTGCTTGCGCGTCCAGGGTTCCGCGGCGGACTGATCGACACCACACCTGAGGTAGTCGGCAAAATGTTGCCGCTCTTAGACGACGCCGTAGCGATCACCGTTGCAGGTCCGGTGGCTGTCAACGACTCGGGCAAGTACGCCGTTCCAACAGTTCCCGGCGATCCGCTGGTCTGCACGCCGGGACTTGTCTCCCTACGTTTGAAGCCTTCCGCCCTCGGTTCGGTGGTGACCACTGACGCAGAACAGCACCTGCCCCCGACGCTTCGGATGTTCGATACCCACGGATCGAGTTCACACACTACGTATTTGACCCCGACCTCGGATCGTCTCGCCTTCGAAGCGATGCGAACTGCACCGAGCACTGTGAGGGAAACAAGCCCTCCCGCCCAGACATCGAATACTCCCGCCTTTTGGGCCGAGGCCGATCAGCTGACACAGCTCGACTTCATCCTCTCGGACAGCGGCAGCGAACGTCGTAGCGGCTTGGTCGCTCTGGGTGCCCTCGGCTACCGGAGAATCGATCCTCACCTCATGGCTGCCGGGATGGAGCACCTGTCCTACCATCAACTACCCGTCACGAGTGTCGTCGCCGGCAACGGCTGCCTGCAGATTCACCGCGGTCACCTCGACGCCGCAGCCATGTTCGGCGGGACATTGACTCTAGCCTCGGACACCTGCCGAACGATGATCGATCTGAACGGCGTCTCGGAGTGTTGGCTGACCCGCACCCACGGAGTGCACGGTTTGACGACGTCTGTCGAGGTGTACGACTTCCGCCGCAAGTGCGTAGCCGTGTTCACTCAGACTGGCCCAACCGAATCCGCGGTCATGGCCGTATGGGAAGACGTCATGAGTTCCATTTCGGCCGCATCCTGAAGACCGAAGTACGACCCATTCGGGTGTAAGAAATCGGCGCATCGCGATAACTGGACGTGACGACCGAAGCCTAGCCTTGGGTTTCGGTCATTTGTCGTGTCTGCACCCGGACGCTGATTCAAGGAGTTATCCATGCCCCGCCCTCTCGTCGAACCGTCGCTGGTCCCGGCTTTGCGCCCGGCGCTGCCTGCATTGGCCGCCGGGGTGCTCGCGGCGGCAGCGTCGGGGGTCGCGATGCTCGGTGCGCTCTGGAGCGTCGTGCAACTCATCGGTGAACCGTCGATGACTTGGGCCGGGTGGGCATGTGGGCTGTGGCTCACCGGGGTAACGCTCGCGGCCACGTCGTCGTGGCTCTCCCATCACGCCGAGTCGCTCTTCGAGGCCAGGCTTCGACGCCAGCTCGCAGCTCATCTCGTTCGACTGCCCGCAAGCACGCTGTCCCGCTACAGCGGAGACGCACTGAGGAGGCTCGTTTCGGCCGACATCTCGGCGCTGCACCATATGACTGCGCACCTACCGGCCGAGTTCGCCACACTGATCGTGGTCCCGGCGGTCACGATCGCGGTGCTGGTTGCCTCAGCCGGCCCCGTGGCGCTTCTCGCTCTGGCTCCGGGCATCGTGGCAGCACTGTTCTACTTGTTCGTGATCCCCAGAATGGCCGCTCGGCACAGCGCCGAAAGTGCGGATGTCATGGGCGACATAGTGACCGCCGTGGACGACTATGCCCGCGGTATCCACGTCTGCCGGATCTACGGCGCGCAGACCGGCGCTGCCGCCGACTATGCAGAATCGACAGCACGGTTCACCCGGGGAATGCAGGAGCGCGTTCGACTCGTGGCTACCCCTGCGGCCGTCGCGGTTGCACTCATGCAGGCGACGGCGACGTTCGCGATCGCCTACACCGTCGGATATCGCTGGGATGCAACGACGTTGGCCGCCACTATTCTCTTCAGCCTCGCAATCGTGACACCGGCCCTGCGGCTCGGGCACGGCCTCGACTACGTCGCGGCTGGACGCGCTGCTGCAGTCCGGCTCGCCGCTGCCCTGGACGAACCCACCCTCCCTGCCGGTGAAGCACTCACCGTTCCGGCGTCGAGTCCCTCCGACCGCCTGGAGATCGTCGACCTGACTGTCATGATCGCGGACCGCAGAGTCGTCGACGGCGTCACGCATGCATTCCGCCCAGCCGCGATCACTGCGATCACGGGACCGAGTGGAGCGGGCAAGTCGACGCTCCTGAAAGCACTGGCCGGCTTCGAGATCCCGGAACTCGGTACCGTCCGCTACGCGGGCCAGAGCGTCCTCACGATCGACGAGAACCTGCGGCCACAGTCCATTCTGCTCACACCCCAGGGCGCAGACGTGTTGCCGGCCACGGTGCGCGAGAACATCGCGCTGGCCGCCCCCGATGCAACGGACGCAGAATACAACGCCGCACTACGCCGGGCACAGATCGACATCAGCCTCGACACCGACGCCACTTCACTCTCCGGCGGAGAACGTCAGCGAGTCGGGCTCGCTCGGGTATTCCTCTCGCCCGCAGCAGTACTGCTGCTCGACGAGCCGACCAGTGCGCTCGACGATCGGACAGCGGCCGAACTGCTGAAGGAACTGCGCCACTTCGCGCACGCTGAAGGGAAGACGATCGTGATCGTCACCCACGACTCTGCTCTTGCAGACGACGCCGACGATCGACTCGACCTCGACAGTCCCAACTCGCACAACGCCGCCTCGCGTAATGCCGCCCTGACTGGAGCCGAATAATGAACAGCGCCAATGCAGCCCGTCGCCGCTTGATCACCATCGGATTCGGTTGGGTATCCGTTGCTGTCCTCGAGGCGATCGCGTACACCACCCTCGCCCTCTCGATCGCTGATCACCGGTCGCCGGTTCTCGTGCTGGCCACGGCCGCAATCGCTCTCTTCGTGACCGTCCTGGTCTCGCGGGGTGGTTACTTCACCGGGGCTCGACTCGTCAGCGATCTCTACGATGCGCTCGGCGACGCCTTCGCCCGCACCAAGCTGTCGTGGTTCACCGACGACAACCGGGCGCTGCTCGCCACCGTCGCCGGGCGCGGAATCCCGTCACTGATGAGCGTTCCCGCGCACCAACTTCAGACCTTCCTCGTTACGCCGCTGATACCGCTGCTCCTGCTTCCTGGGATCGCGGTCGTCGCGGGGCTAGGCGTCATGCTGCTCGTCGGCGGACTGCTCGCCGTGTCCCTCGCGGCTCAGACGCTCGCCCAACGCGCTCTCAGCCGAGCGGACGCTCGCCGGCATGAGGCTGAACTCGCAGCAACGCAGTCGACTCTCGAGCTCACCGATCATCTCGAATTACTGCGCACGGCAGCCGGTCCCACACGTTCCGTCGAACGTATCGAGCGAAGTTGGCGGGATCAGGAAACTGCGCTTGCACGGACCAATCTCGCCGCGGCACCAGCGACATTCATCTCGGCGATCGCCACCATTGTGCCGCTGGCAGGCGCAGTGATCTTCCTCGCCGCCACCGGATTCGACGATCCCGCAGCCGCTCTGGCGCTCGTCATCCTCACCGCCCGCGCCGCTGCCCCGCTCGACGAACTCGCTCTGGCCGGAATCGGAGTCAATGAACTGCGCGCAACGGTTCGCGATTACCGCGCCGCGACTTCGGCTCCCGCACTACCCGAGCCCTCGCGCCAGGACGCCGCGCGCCCTGTTGGAACTGACATCAAGGTCGTAGGAGTGGACCACGCTCCGGTTCTGCGCGGCATCAACGCGGAGATCCCCGCCGGGGAGCGTGTTCTCGTCGCAGGGCGCTCGGGTACGGGGAAGAGCACCCTTCTCGGACTGCTCATGCGCTTCGACGACCCGGACGAAGGCAGCGTCACTCTCGGCGGAGTTTCATTGCGCGACTTGCCATACGACGACCTGGCTGCTCATATCGGCTACGTGCCACAAGATCCACTCGTGTTCTCGGGCACGCTCGGTGAGAACATCGGACTGGGAAGACCGGGTGCTACCGAAACCGAGATCGAGGAAGCCGCAAGGCGCGCTGCCCTCGGCGCCGTTCTCGACCGCTCGACGCTCGGCATTCATCAGGACATCGGTCACCAAGGATCCGCTCTCTCCGGTGGCGAACGTCAGCGGGTGGCGATCGCTCGTGCCTTCCTCAAAGACGCTCCCGTCCTGGTGCTCGACGAGGCTACTTCGGCTCTCGACGAGGGCACCGAGCGCCGCATCGCCGGCGCCGTGCGGGAAGTGGCGGCTACCGTCTTCGTCGTCACCCACCGCGACCCCGCCATCTGGGAGCCCACCCGCACGATCACGCTCTGACATCGCAAGCCCTAGTGCTCGCGTTGCAGTCCTTCTACTTCGGCAGGTGTACGACGGACAACCCTTGCAGGCGATCCAGCAGCAACGACGTGATCGGGAATGTCATGCAACACCACACTTCCGGCACCGATCACGGCGTTATGACCGATCGAAACTCCTGCACCGACGGTGACGGAGGCACCGAGCCACGTGTTCTCGCCGATGACGATCGGAGCCGCTCGCTCCCATCCCTCGCGGCGCCGTCGATGATCATCGACAGGGTGCAACGCTGTCATCAGCTGGGCTCCAGGCCCGATCCTCACGTCCGCGCCGATCGTGATCAGCGCATCATCCATGAAGAACCCGTTCGCGTTGACGAATGCGTTGGCTCCAAGCCGAATGTTGTGTCCGTAGCTGCATTGGAACCGCGGCACCACCAAAGCTCCGTCACCTACCTCACCAAAAAGGCTAGCGAGAGCCCGTGAGCGGACAGCATCGTCGTCCGCCGCAGCCCCATTGAACGAGTCGAGCCGACGCCAACACTCGAGCCGCCGTTCCCGCAGCTCGTCATCATCGAGATACCACTCGCCACGAGCAAGACGATCCGCCTGTTCTCCCACCCGCGGATCGTCGCACACCGCGCCACCGCACTCCGACTGGGCACACCGCACCCCATCGAGCGCTATAACAGGGCGGCTCCAATGCAGCCCGGACGGCGAACGAGATCGCACACCTTTACCGCCGGACCGATCACCCCAGGTTGCGCGGCTTTTTTCGTTCCATCGGTGACCCCAACCCGGGACACCTGCTGTACGAACAACCCGTCGCCACACAATCATGTGGCGACGGGTGAGCGCTTTCCGTTCTCCAGTTGTCCGTCTACACCTTCGCGCTGACGAGCGGCACGATATGTTCAGCCGCCCACGTCGTTCCGATCGGGCCACCGCTCGTGATTGCCCACAGAACATCCCCGCCGTCGGCGGTGCGAGGAGGCAGGCCAACCCAATGACCGGAGGACACAGCGCCGAGTGCTTGGAAGAGCTTCCCGCCGGTCAGCTTGTCGAAATCCTCTTCGCTGCCGGCGGCACTGCGACCGATCAGCAGGAAATCCGCATCGATGTTCTCGAGAAGTTCTTCTCCGACCGTGCTCTGGGTGACGAACTCCTTCGCACGCGGATTCTCGGCGAAACCAAGCTCACCCAGGAATGTTGCCGGCGCCGAACCTGGCGCTGAAAGATACTGCAACCCATTGCCGGTGCCGTAGAAGATCGCCCAAGTCGCAGTCAGACCCGCGAGTTGCGGGTTTTCCTCACGCACTTTGGCGAAGTACTGATCATGCTCTGCCACAACCTTTTCAGCCGCATTCGAGAGATCGAGGGTCTCGCCCAGAACACGGATCGACTCCTTCCACGGCACGAGCATCCGCGACTTCGTGTCGGGGCTCGTCACCACCGGTGCGATGGAGGACAAACGCTCGTAGTAGTCGCCCATGGACAAACCACCCAGGCCGTCAGCCCAGCCGACGGCGACGATGAGGTCCGGTTCGCTCGCGGCGATCGCTTCGACGGGAAGTGTTCCGCCCATCGCGAACTCGAAGGTGTCGAGATCCTCTGCGTCGTAAGGCAACAAGTACGACTGGGAAGCCGATTCCTTCACCATCGACGAGGAGAGGACAGGTTTGACGCCGAGCGCGAGGAGCATTTCCGTGTCGACGGCGTTGGGCACGATGGCGGCGATCCGCTCCGGTCGCTTCTCGAGAATACTTGTACCGTATGGCGATTCCAGGGTCAGCGGGTAGGTGGTCGTTCCTTCCGCAGCGGGCAGGGCGTTCCCCTCCGAACCGGGAGAGGATGCCGTTTTCGAGTCTTCGGCCGAGGCCGAGCACCCGGTTACGAGGAGCGCTGCGGCGAGCGCGGCCCCGATCAGTCCGGTGATCCGTGATCGTCTGGTGCGCAGGACTGTCATTTCTGCCTTTCGGTGTTATCGAGCACTTTCGGTGTTGCTGAGGTGAAGGGTGTTGGGTGAGCGATGGAGCCAGGTCAGGAATCTGCGCGCACGGCCCCGCCGCGTTTCCAGTAGCCGGTGAAATCGATGTCGGTCTTCACAATTCCTCGATCACGAATCAAATGACGACGAAGCGAGCGAACCGTCGCCTGTTCGCCTGCAAGCCACGCGAATACGCGTCCGTCAGACCATTCGACAGCACTGACCGCGTCGAGCAACAAAGTAGTGGCGCCGGGCTCGGCCCCCTCGCGCGGCAACCACGTGACACTCACCCCGGACAACTCGCGCACCGATTGGATGTGAGCCGAGTCCGCAATTTCGACGAACACATGCCCCCTGGCATCGGCGGGCAATTCCTCGAGCAGACGTGCGATCGCCGGCAACGCGGTCTCGTCACCGACGGCCAGCAGATACTCGTAATCTTCCGGGAGTCCCTGCGATACAGAGGGGCCCGCGATGTGCATTCGGTCGCCCGGGCTGGCGTCCCGCGCCCAGGTGGTAGCCACTCCGTCGCCGTGAACGACGAAATCGACGTCGAGTTCCCTTGTTTGCGGATCGTAGCGGCGCACGGTGTATGCGCGGGCAAGCGGACGGCGCCCCGCAGCGAAAGTCACACTGCCGTCGACCATTACCGGCAGGACCGGGTCGGTTTCGCCGGGGTAGGTGAACAGCAACCGGATGTCGTCGTCGAAGCCCGTACTCGCGAAGGCGGGTTCGGCAATTCCGTCGGCGTTGGTGAAGGTGTCGAGTTGGACTCCGGTGAGCGTCACTCTCCGCATGCCCGGCGTCACCTCTGTCACCCGATGTACCTCGAGTTCACGCAAGGTAACGGGGTACGCCGTTGTCGGACGGGTGTTTCGGGGCACGGAAAGTCTCCTCGGAAGCGCACAGACGGGGGTCCGGCCCACGTTCGATCACGACGGGCGGGCCAATAAATAAAGCTAGCCTGCCCTAATCAGTTAGGGTTATCCGTGCGTGCCGACTTCTTACACTCATCGGTCGGCTGGAAGAGAATGCATCGACGTCGGGAGGGCATCGTGGGACCACGGCTGGTGTTCCCCGCAGGCGAAGTCCCCGAGATCCCCGCTGCTCGGCTCGCCTCGACCGCGAATGAACGCGAGCCACTGCTGTTCTGGGTACATACCGGGCGCGCAGAATTGCAGATCAGCGGCCGTACCCGCAGTGTGACTGCGGGGGCGGCAATCTGGGTACCGGCGGGAATCGCGTACAGCATCCGGGTCGATCCGGGCGCGGTCGCATTTCCCATCCCACTGCCCGCGGCCGACCTGCCGCCCGCGTTGAACCGGGTCATCGACTTCGAGATCCCAGCAGACTGGCAGGACTGGCTCGTCCACCAATTCGCGCACAACTTGGGATTTCTTCGGGGTGAGACGGCAGCGGGAGCCGGACTGATCGAGCTTGTCGCGGGTGTTCACTCCGACGTGGACGACAACTCCCCGTCATACTCCCCACCGCGCTTGCCACGCTCGGCCGAAACCCTCGAGATCGCACGCACGCTGCTGCGGACGCCATCCGACGACACCGAACTTTCCCGGTTCGCCCAGCAACTCAAGATCGGTGTCCGCACCCTGCAGCGCCGATTCACCGAGGAAACGGGATTGTCATTCGTGCGCTGGCGTACTTCGGCCCGGATCGCGGCAGCGACCTCATATCTGGCCGCCGGCCGCGAAATCGGCTGGACGGGTAGCCAGGTCGGATTCGCGACACCCGCGGGCTTCACCCGCGCCTTCCGAGAACACACCGGCATGACACCCACCGACTACGCACGCGCCAACCGGCGCCCGACGCCGCCCCGTGAAGACGAGACCCTGGCACAGGGCGTTGCATTGTTGTCCGAAGAAGGCGCCCGGTCAGGATCGGCACCAGCACCCCCGACGATCCCCGCAAGTGGAACGTGGGCACGGGTCAACGACTTTCACGTCGTTGTCTGGATCTACCGAGGCTCCGCCCGGGTCACTTTCGGCGACCGAACCTGGAATCTGAGACGGGGTGACGCGATGTGGCTTCCCGCTGGAGTGCGCAACAGCGTCGAGATCGCCGAAGGCTCTTTGTTACTTCCCCTCGGATCCCAGCCGGGTGCCTCTCCCGTCACCGCACCGCCCCCACGTGTGCTGCACTTCGCGCGCGAAGCGCAGGCGTATCTGCTGCACACGGTGGTCGCGAATTACACCCACCTGCGCCCCGAGATCCACGACCCCGCCCGGATCGCGAGGCTGATTCGAAGTGCCGCGGCAGCACCCCTACCCAGCGGCGATCAGGCCGATCCAGTCGAAACGATCCTTGCCGCACTCCGGAAGAACCCCGCCGATTCGCGCACGCTGCCGGATTGGAGCGCTCGGCTCGGCGTCGACGAGGACTTGCTCCTCAAAGACTTCGTAGCGGCCACCGGCCAGAGCTTCCCGCGCTGGCGCGGTCAGTTGCGGATGACCCTCGCCCGCGCTTATTTCGAGGAGGGCCTCGCGGCCGGGGAGGCTGCCCGTCGACTCGGCTACGCGCACGCGTCCGGATTCACCAAGGTCTTCATCGCGGCTCACGGCATGTCGCCCCGGGACTACCAGCGCCGCGGATGGCGAGGAACGGTCGAAGGACTCATCGACTCGTGACCTTCCGTCGGATAATTCCTTCAGTTCCCACTACACGAACAGTGCGGCAGCCATTCCGGCAAAAACCAGCGAGATGGCAAACAAGTAGAGACGCAGAATACTGCGGTACCTCTTGCGAGCATGCTCCACTTCATACGAGCTACTCAGCGTTCGGAAGAGAACTATGAGCATCAGAGCGACGGCTGTGAACAGCGTGACCACGATGACCCAGTCCGTCGTGGTTTCCACTGGCGCTTTGCCGTCGTCGCGAATTGCCCACTGAGCCAAAAAGTTCAATAAGAACCCCAAGATGATGCCAAGCGAAGTCACCATCGGCTGGCGGGTATCCCGAATGTCATCGTTCATGATCACTACTTTCTTGACTAAATTTTCAGTCAGGAGCTAGTCTCTGTGCAAGCAAGTGAGCGCCAGACGCACCTGGTGTGATCGAACAGTAGCTGGATGTTGCCCCACTCGCGCGCGATGAACAGATTTCTCGAAGACCACACGAGCCCGCGAGAAGCAGAAGGAGTCACCGCAATGCACAGACGTCGGTTCATACAGGCAGGCGCAGCCGCGCTCAGTGGCCTCTTCCTGGCAGGTTGCGGCGATTCCGACTCAGCCTCGGGCGGGAGCAATGGCAGCGACGATCTTCGCGAGTGGGTGATGCCGGAAGAGGGCGATCCGCACAAGCGCACCTGGATGGCGTTCGGCGCCAGTGAAGCGATCTGGGGAGCCGCCCTCCTGCCCGAGGTCCAGCGCAACCTCGCGACGATCGCGCAGACTATCGCGCAGTTCGAGCCCGTCTCGATGCTTGTCTGTTCCGAGGAACTGGACTTGGCACGAACCCTCGTCGGCCCATTGGTCGAACTGATCGCCGCCCCTCTCGACGACCTCTGGATGCGCGACACCGGCCCCGTATTCGTGAAAGGCAACGGGACCAAAGCGGGTATCGATTTCAACTTCAACGGTTGGGGCGAGAAGCAGGATTTTGATCAGGACGGCCAAGTCGCAGCGTTTGTCGCCGCCCGCGCGGGAGTCGAATCATTGCCTACCGACCTGATCCTCGAAGGCGGCGGCATCGAGGTCGACGGCGAAGGAACAGCCATCATCACCGAAAGCTGCGTCCTCAACAACAACCGCAACCCGGGATGGTCGAAGTCGGACGTCGAAGCCGAACTCGGTCCCCTGCTCGGCCTCGACAAGATCATCTGGCTACCGGGAATCGCAGGCAAGGACATCACGGACGGCCACACGGACTTCTACGCCCGCTTCGCGCGACCAGGCGTCGTGGTCGCAGGCCTCGACACGGATCCGGAGTCCTTCGACCACGACGTGACCGCACGCCACCTCGAGATTCTCGAGAACGCGACCGACGCCCAGGGGCGGAAGCTGGAAGTGGTTGTTCTCGAGGCACCTGTTTCGATCAGGCCGCAGTTCGAATCAGATGATTTCGCAGCCGGATACATCAACTTTTACGTGTGCAACGGAGCAGTCATCGCCCCTGAATTCGGTGATCCCGAGGCCGACCAGGCTGCCAGAAGTGAATTGGAGCGCCTCTTCCCCGACCGTCGCGTCGTGCAGATCAACATCGACGCCATTGCCGCCGGTGGTGGCGGCATTCACTGCACCACCCAGCAGGAACCTGCGGACTAGAAGCCCGTCCCGACCACCCTCGTAGAATTCGGACTCGTGTCGAACCGTCAAACGGAAATCTTGGAAGCGGCAGTCCGCGTCATCGCCCAGCACGGCGTGCGCGGGCTGAGAGTGGAAACGCTCGCCGCCGAGGCGGGGGTGTCGACCGCGCTGATCTACTACCACTTCCAGAACCGCGCCGGTGTGCTGCGCCGGGCCCTCGATCACATCAACGATCGCGCCGCGCTGTACACCGAGGATGCCTTCACGGAAACAGACCCGCGCGCGCAGCTCGACCAGATGCTCCTGCTGGAGTTTCAGAACTCGCCGAAGATTCGCGAAAACAGCATTGCATGGGGCGAACTTCGGGCAAGCGCCGTCTTCGCAGACGAGCTACGCGAATCACTACGTACCACAACGCAGAAATGGGCAGACGACGTCGAATCCTTGATCCGGCAAGCTCAGGACGTCGGCCTCGCTGATCCGAAGGCAAGCCCGGCCGACGCCGCCGAACGACTCACTGCACTGGTCGAAGGCCTGAGTGAACGCTGGCTGAGCGGCTCGATTTCCATCGAACGAGCAAGAGAACTCCTCATCGGTGCGATCAGCGTGGAGATCGATCCGAGCTAGCCCCTACCGCTCGTCGCCGCCCTTGGATTCCGGCGACAGGGCCGGGAACCAGATGTCGGTCAGAACCTCGGCCGCCTGCATCCGAGTCACATCGATCGTCCCCTGCACGGCCCAGCGTGTGAAGAATCGCTCCAGCTGGCTCACGAGCAATTCGACGCGCAACCTCGCCTCGTCATGCTGTTCCACCGGCCACCGACCCAGATACTTGGGCATGGCATTCGGTAGTTCGGTCATACCGTCTCGCGCTGTCTCGCGGAACTCCGGTTCGAGTGCCACGGCCTCGTCCCACGCCGGCAGCAGGCGCTTGTTCTCGTCGAACCAGTCGAAGGCACGCTCCAGCCATGCGGTGAACTCCACGCGAGAGTTCGTGTCGAGGACCCGATCGAGATCGATGTAGAAAGCGAACGCACTCGCCGCCATCCCGGCCGCGCCGATCGTCTTGAGCATCTCCACCTTGCTGGCGAAATGCACGTAGAACGTGGCTCTACTGCATCCGACGACCGAGGAGATGTCGTCGACCGTGACAGCCGCGTATCCCCGTTCCTCGAACAGAGTGCGTGCGGCGTCCACGAGTTTGGCCCGCGTCGCTCGTTTCTGCTCGTCGCGAAGGGTTCCCCGCCTGTTCTTCGGGCCATCGGTAGTCGTGCTCACGTCGCCCACCTTGCTCGCATTTCGACTTCCTGGCAAATCACCGACTCACCGTCATCAAAAAACATTGCGTCATTCATTGACACATCGTCAGCGAATGGCGCACTATGACTCAAGTCACTTCTCGGGCTTCGATTCTTCTTCGCGCACGCCCGAGACAGAACAGAAAGCGATGGCGAATGAGCCCCTCCCCCTTGCCGAGCGTCTGCATCATCGGCGCCGGGCCTACCGGAATCACGACGGCCAAGCGAATGAAGGAATTCGGAATACCCTTCGACTGCTACGAAGCGTCCGACGAGGTCGGCGGAAACTGGTACTACAAGAACCCCAACGGAATGTCGGCCTGCTACCAGAGCCTGCATATCGACACGTCGAAGTGGCGCTTGGCATTCGAGGACTTCCCGGTCTCTGCTGACCTTCCCGATTTCCCCCACCATTCCGAACTCTTCCAGTACTTCAAGGACTACGTCGAGCATTTCGGCCTGCGTGAGTCGATCATCTTCAACACCAGTGTTGTTGCCGCAGAGCGTGATGCAAACGGACTGTGGACGATCACGCGCTCGGACGGCGAAGTCCGCACCTACGACGTCCTGATGGTCTGCAATGGTCACCACTGGGATCCCAACATCCCGGATTACCCGGGCGAGTTCGACGGCGTCCTCATGCACAGCCACAGCTACAACGACCCGTTCGATCCGATCGACATGCGCGGCAAGAAAGTTGTCGTGGTCGGAATGGGGAACTCCGGCTTGGACATTGCTTCCGAACTGGGGCAGAGATACCTCGCCGACAAGCTCATCGTCTCGGCACGCCGCGGCGTGTGGGTGTTGCCGAAATACCTGGGCGGCGTGCCGGGAGACAAACTGATCACCCCGCCCTGGATGCCTCGGGGGCTGCGCCTGTTCCTGAGTCGTCGATTCCTCGGCAAGAACCTGGGAACCATGGAGGGCTACGGACTACCCAAGCCAGATCACCGCCCCTTCGAGGCACATCCGTCAGCCAGTGGCGAGTTCTTGGGACGCGCCGGGTCCGGCGACATCACCTTCAAGCCGGCGATCACCAAACTCGACGGAAAGCAGGTTCATTTCGCCGACGGCACCGCCGAGGACGTCGACGTGGTCGTCTGCGCCACCGGCTACAACATCAGCTTCCCCTTCTTCGACGACCCGAACCTGCTGCCGGACAAAGACAACCGATTCCCACTCTTCAAACGCATGATGAAGCCCGGAATCGACAACCTCTTCTTCATGGGACTCGCTCAGCCCATGCCGACGCTCGTAAACTTCGCCGAGCAGCAGAGCAAGCTCGTCGCGGCCTACCTCACCGGTAAATACCAGCTGCCGTCCGCGAACGAGATGCAGGAGATCACCAAGGCCGACGAGGCGTACTTCCTCGCCCCCTATTACAAGTCACCGCGCCACACCATTCAGCTCGAGTTCGACCCGTACGTCCGCAACATGAACAAGGAAATTGCCAAGGGCACCAAGCGTGCCGCGGCCTCGGGGAACAAACTACCTGTTGCGGCGCGTGCAGCAGCACACGAACTCGAGAAGGCGGATCGCGCATGAGCACGGTGAACGGTCACTGCAACAACGAGTTCGAAGCCGTCCACACCGCCTTCGAGGCGCAACTCGAATCCGGTGAGGAGTTGGGTGGCTCCATCGCCATCACCGTCGACGGAGAAGCCGTAGTAGACATCTGGGGCGGATACGCCGACGAATCCCGTACCACTCCTTGGGGCCCGGACACCATCGTCAACACCTTCTCCATCACCAAGACCATGACGGCTCTGTGTGCGCTCCTGCTGGTCGAACGCGGCCAATTGGACGTGTACCAGAAGGTTGCTCACTACTGGCCCGAATTTGCGGTAAACGGCAAGGAAGACATCGAAGTTCGCCACCTTCTGTCGCATACGTCTGGCGTCTCCGGTTGGGAGCGCCCGATCGAGCTGAAGGACATCTACGACCTCGAGACGTCCACCGCTCGCCTCGCTACCCAGAAGCCTTGGTGGACCCCAGGTACCGCGTCGGGCTATCACGCGATCAACTACGGCCATCTCGTCGGTGAGGTCATTCGTCGCATCGACGGTCGGACCCTCGGCAGGTTCTTTGCCGAAGAGCTTGCCGGTCCACTGGGAGCCGACTTCCACATCGGCACGTCCGCAGAGCATTTCGGTCGAATAGCCACCATGGCTCCGCCGCCCGCGTTGGAGTTCGACCTGTCCACGCTCGACCAGGACAGCATCTTCATCAAGACCCTGACCTGCCCACTGCTCGACTACCCCGAGGTCAACACCGCGCCCTGGCGGGAGGCCGAGATCGGCGCAGTCAACGGCCACGGCAACGCACGTTCTATCGCTCGGATCCAATCCGTGATCTCGAACGGTGGTGTGCTCGACGGCCAGAAGCTGCTCTCGCAGAGCACCATCGACCTGATCTTCGAGATCCAAGCCGACGGTATCGACCTCGGGATCATGACTCCGCTCAAGTTCGGCATCGGATACGGACTGCCGCACCCGGATACCGCACCCCTGGTTCCCGACGGACGCGCCTGCTGGTGGGCCGGTATCGGCGGCTCGATGCTGGTCAACGATCTGGACCGCCGGATGACTTTCGCCTACGTCATGAACAAGATGGCACCCGGTCTGATCGGGTCCGACCGCAGCAACGCCTATCTGAGCGCTGCGTACAACTCCGAGATCAGCGAGGTCAGTTCATGAAGGCAGCTCAGCTCATGGGGCCTGGTCTCCTCGAGATCAACGACGTGCCGATCCCCGAGATCAGTCCATCGGAACTGCTGATTCGGGTGGGCGCAGCGGGAATCTGCCACTCCGATCTGCATCTCCTGCACTTTCCGTACAAGATGCGCGAAGAACCGCTGACCATCGGCCACGAAATTGCCGGAACGATCGAAGCCGTCGGGAGTGGCGTCGACGGCCGTTCCGTCGGAGAGCGTGGCGTCGTCTACCTGTGCTGGTCCTGTGGACAGTGCCGAGAATGCATGAGCGGCAACGAGAACATGTGCCTCGCCGCTGGACGCACCGCGATGCCGCCCTGCCCCGGGCTCGGTCCCGAAGGCGGGATGGCCGAGTACGTCAAGATCCCGGCTCGCTCATTCGTACCCATCGGAGACCTCGATTTCCTGCAGGCCGCACCACTCGCCGATGCGGCACTGACGAGCTACCACGCCATTCGCGGCGCACGCGAACATCTCCAGCCCGGTGCCACCGCCGTCGTGATCGGCGTCGGCGGACTCGGTCACGTTGCAGTACAGATACTTCGGGCAATCAGTGCCGTGCGCATCATCGCCGTCGATGTCGGACAGGATCAACTCGATCTCGCCAAACGTTGCGGCGCCGACATCACGCTCGAATCGGGACCGGACACCGCGCAGCACATCCTCGACCTCACGTCGGCCAGAGGCGCAGAAGTCATCTTCGACTTCGTCGGTATCGACGCAACTGCACAGATGTCCGTTCAAGCGGTTGCGCCGAACGGCGCGTATCGCATGGTGGGTCTCGGAGGCGGAAACCCGGGAATCACAGCCGAAGCTGCCGGCGGACCGGGCTGGCCGTGGGGCGCATCGATCCGGAAGTCCTATGGCGGCACCAGAAACGACCTCGTCGATTCCATCGCCCTGGCACAGGCTGGTCTGGTAACGGTAGAAGTAGCCCGCTTCGACCTCGCTGATGCCCGCGACGCACTCGACCGTCTCGAACACGGCAAGGTCACCGGACGCGCAGTGCTCGTACCCTAATCTTCGAAAGGCACTTCACGTGACTACTTCCGCTGATACACAAGCATTCATCGCGTCCGTCATGGCTGGGCTGACCGGCCCTGGTGGTCCTTTCGAGATGCAAGTCGAGGATGTACTCGGCAGCTCGATGCCCGTCATGAAGAACCGTGACAAGGCACTCGGCGACGTGCTCGCTGCATCCTTCGATTACGGATCACGCGACTACCTGGTGACCAAGGACCGACGCTTCAGCTACCTCGAGCACGGCGAGGCCGTAGCAGCATTGGCCACTGCGCTGCGCGAGCGTTACGGCGTTCGCAAGGGCGATCGGGTGGGCATCCTCGCCGCCAATACGCCGGAATGGGTGATGACCTTCTGGGCGGCTCAGTCGCTTGGCGCCATCGCCGTCGGGTTCAACTCGTGGTGGGTGGCCCGTGAAGTGCAGTACGGCATCGATCACACCACTCCCACCGTGGTGATCGCCGACGCCAAACGCGCACAAGTTCTTTCCGAAGTGAACACCGATGTTCCCGTGCTCACGATGGAAGAAGATCTACCGGCATTGATGGAGAAGTATTCGGGTTCTGCACTGCCCCGCACGTCCGTCGACGAGGACGATCCGGCCGTCATTCTTTACACGAGCGGAACCAGCGGCCGCCCCAAGGGAGCTGTTCACACTCATCGAAACGTGTTGGCCGTCATCGACTACCACCGCTACAGCGATCGCCTCGCTGCGGCATTCACCGGCCGACCCAGTGACGGCCGACCCAGTGACTTGCGGTATCTGCTGACCGCGCCGCTGTTTCACATTGCAAGCCTGCATAACCTGGCGATCCCACGACTCGCGACGGGCGGAGCCGTGGTCATCCATCAGGGCGCCTTCGACGTCGACGAAGTCCTTTCCCTTGTCGAACGCGAGAAGGTCACCAACTGGGCGGTGGTCCCCACCATGGCAACCCGTCTCCTCGAACATGGCAGTCTCGAGAAGTACGACCTGACCTCACTGAGCGCCTTTGCACTCGCGTCTGCGCCGTCATCTCCGGCTTTGCAAGACCGCCTGCGCGCACGACTGCCTTTTGCGCAGCACACCTTGGTCGACAGTTACGGGCTCACCGAATCCTCCACCGGCATTTCGGTTGCCACGCCACCAGAACTCGCCGCGTTCCCCGGAACTCTCGGACGGCCCATCATCGGTGTGAGTGTGGAGGTCCGTGATCCATTCGGTGTTGCGGTTCCCGACGGCGAGGAGGGCGAAATCTGCGCTCGCAGTCCGTATGTGATGTCGGGATACTGGAACGACGAGACTGCAACTGCTGCCGCCATCGGTCCCGACCGATGGCTCCGAACCGGCGACTTCGGAGTTCTCGAAGACGGCCGACTCCGCCTGACGGGCCGCCGGTCCGATCTGATCCTGCGCGGCGGCGAGAACGTCTACCCTCTCGAAATCGAGCAGACTATCGACGAGCATCCCGCGGTACTCGAATGCGCTGTGATCGGCATTGATTCGGCAGACCTCGGTCAAGAAGTGGCGGCCGTTGTCGTTCTTCGCAGCGAGGGAGCGGCGACCGAAGAAGAACTACGCGACTATGTCGCCGAACGACTGGCCTACTTCAAGGTGCCGGTGAAGTGGAAACTGAGCACAACTCCTCTGCCTCGCAATGCAACCGGGAAGACGATACGCGCAAAGGTGGCTATCTCATGACCTACGACGCCGTGATCAACAACGGTCTGTGGTTCGACGGCACCGGGGCGAAACCAGCTGTCCGCAATCTGGGTATCAGAGGCGGGCTGGTCACTGCCATCTCCCTCGATCCACTCGACGAAACCGACTGTCCCCGTGTCATCGACGCGCGGCGCAAGTGGGTGATCCCGGGCATCGTGGACATCCACACTCACTACGACGTCGAGATCCTCGAAGGCCCGGCGCTGAGCGAATCTCTCAGACACGGGGTCACGTCGATCTTTGTCGGATCGTGTTCCCTGTCCACCATTCACGCCAGCCCGTCGGACGCCGGCGACCTTTTCGGCCGCGTCGAAGCTATCCCACGCAAGCACGTCGTCGAGGCACTCACGCGGGCCAAGACCTGGAACTCCGCGAGAGAGTATGTTGCTGCACTCGAGGCGCTTCCGCTAGGTCCCAACATTGCAGCCTTCATCGGACACTCCGACATGCGAGCCGCCGAGATGGGACTGGATCGTGCTACCCGGAAGAGCGTGCACCCCACCGACACCGAACTCGCGTCGATGGAAGCACAGTTGACCGAAGCTCTCGACGCAGGATTCGTCGGGATGTCCAGTCAGCAATTGTTGTTCGACAAACTCGACGGCGAGACCTGCCGCTCACGCACGCTGCCGTCGACGTATGCAACCACGAAAGAACGACGCCGACTCAATGCGATCCTGCGCCGCCGAGGACGGGTATTTCAGGCCGGACCTGACCTCTCCAACCCGATGAGTACCGGAGCGATGGCGTTCTCCAGTGCGGGTATCTGGCGTAAGCGACTCAAGACGAGCATGCTTTCGGCGGCCGACATCAAGTCCAACAAGTTGGCCGTGGTGATCCTCGGCCCACTGGCACACTTAGTCAATCGACTCGGCGGCGACCTGCGCTGGCAGCACCTGCCAGTTCCCTTCGAGGTATATGCCGACGGCATCGACCTGGTTGTCTTCGAGGAGTTCGGATCCGGCGCTGCAGCACTGCATCTGACCGACGAGATGGAACGCAACGTTCTGATGCAGAGCGAGAAGTACCGTCGGCAGTTCCGCAAGGACTACGATCAAAAATTCGGCGTCAAAGTCTGGCACCGCGACTTCTTCGACGCCGAAATCGTCTCCTGCCCCGACGAATCCCTTGTCGGCAAGAGCTTCGGGCAGGTCGGCGTCGAACGAGGCGGCCTCCACCCTGTCGATGCATTCCTGGATCTGGTCCTCGAACACGGCACGAAAGTACGTTGGCGCACAACCATCTCGAACCACCGGCCGGAGATTCTGGACAAGTTCGCGCAGGACAACGGCGTCCAACTCGGGTTCTCCGACGCCGGAGCGCATTTGCGCAACATGGCGTTCTACAACTTCGGCTTACGACTACTACGACGTGTCTACGATGCCCAAAAGGTCGGCCGTCCCTTCATGACCGTCGAGGCAGCGGTGCATCGCCTCACCGGCGAACTCGCCGAGTGGTACGACGTCGATGCCGGGCACCTTCGATTAGGTGACCGCGCCGACCTGGTTGTGATCGATCCCGCCCATCTTGACGATTCACTCGAGGCGTACGCCGAAAGTCCGGTCGCGGAGTACGACAACCTCTCCCGCATGGTCAATCGCAACGATCAGACCGTCACCGCAGTGTTCGTCGGCGGCGAGTACGTCTTCGGCGACGGAGAAGCAGCACCCGTTCTCGGCAACCGCCGAACCGGAAAGTTCTTGAAAGCAGGTGCCCATTAACACGTCCAGATTTGCCGGCAAAACCGCGGTTGTCACCGGCGCAGCATCAGGTATCGGTGCAGCCATTGCACTACGACTTATCGGCGAAGGCGCACAGATAGCCGGAATAGACATCGATGCAGAGGGTTTGAAGGAGTTAGCCTCCCAGCACGGCGCGTCTTTCCTCGCCGTTCCCGCTGACGTCACCAAGGAATCCGATGTTGCCGAGGCTATTGCCGCTGCGGCTGCGGAATTCGGCGGTATCGATCTGGCTTTCAACGTTGCCGGGGCGTCGAGGGTGGGGCAGATCGTCGACCTCGACGAGGCCGACTGGGACTTCACCATCGACCTGGTGCAGAAGGGCGTCTTCCTCTGCACCAAACATGAAGCGCGGCATATCCGAGAGCACGGTCGCGGTGGTGCGATAGTCAACGTGTCCTCATTGAACGCGCACGTGCCGAGCCCCTACGGGAGCGCGTACGCGACAGGCAAGGCCGGGGTCGAGATGTTCAGCAAGAATGCCGCGATCGAACTCGCTGCGTCGGGGATCCGGGTCAATGCCGTTCTACCCGGCCTGGTCGACACGCCACTGGTCGCGCCGGTCATGAACTACGAACCCGCCCGCGACATGTTTCTCAGCCGAATCCCCATGTCCCGAGCGGCAACTCCCGACGAGATCGCGGGCCCCTGCCTCTATCTTGCCAGCGACGACGCCTCGTACATCACCGGAACCAGTCTGGTCGTCGACGGCGGCTGGGAGGTCTCGAACTACCCGGATCTGACGACGCTGGGCAACTAGGTTCAGTTGCCGGGCAACACACATTGAGTGTCGAGGCCGAGGACGTGGTTGAGCCGGCCGAAGGCCAACCACGATCCGAGGCACATGCTCAACTCGACGATTTCTCGCTGGGAGTAGTGAGCTGTCATACGTTCCCAGAACTCGTCGTCGAGCCCGTGGTGGTCGAGGGCGTATCTCTCGGCGTATTCGGCAGCGAGGCGCGTCCTGTCGTCGAAGGCATCTGTGGTGCGCCAGTCGGTGACAGCCTGATCGAACGTCGACTCCACAGTCTCGCCGTCACGCTCGGTGCGCCAGTCCTGACAGAAGATGCACCCGTTGATCTGAGCGATCCGAAGCCTGGCCGCCTCGAACTCGCGGAGTCCGAGAGTGCCGTCCGTGTAGACCTTTTGGGAGAACCCGGCGGCCGCGGGCCCGATGCCGGGAACCATCTCGCCCCACACGTAGCCGATCGGGTTCTTGCCTTCGGGTATGTCGATATTCATGTGAGTACCTCCGAGTTTCGGGCACCGAGCTTGCCGACGCCGGGTGTGAGCGGAACGTCCAGCGCGTCGTAAAGGCCGGGTTCAGCCTTACGTAGCCACGGAATTGCGTTGACGAGACGTCCTACGGCCGTGGCATTTCCACCGGCCGCGCGGTTTCCACCTTCATCGGTGGCTTCGACGTTGATCTCGATTCGTGGTCGTCCTTCGACGATCACCTTGTGCGCGCCGTCGCCTCCGTCTGGCGGGAGCGGCCAGTCGCGGGCACAGGACGGATGAATACGCGTGACGTGTTCGATCACGATCAGGGGTTCCCCGCCGACGATTCCCTGAACCTCGAATCGCAGTGCGCCTTGGGTGCCGGCCGCGAACTCCCCCATATGTTCGGTCGACACGGTTTCCTCGAGCCGGCGGCGCAGCAAGGTCTCGCGGATCTCGTCGAGTTCCACCCCGAGCGCTCGGGCGATGAGCCGAATCTGCCCGCCCCAGACCATGGTGGGAACACTGGGCGCGACCATCGGAGGTTCGTAGTCCATCGGCTGACCCATCCCGATCAGGTAGCGGACAGAATCCGGCTGTTCGTAGGTCGTGTAGTCGAAGATTTCCTGACACCGGATCTGGTCGATTGTCCCCGCGAGCCCGCTGACGAGAATCGGCAGGATGTCGTTGCCCCAGCCTGGGTCGATACCGGAGACGAACAGAGCGCCGCCGCCCGCCTTGGCGGCAGCTTCGACGGGATCACGAAGTTCGGGAGGCGCAGATTTCGGGTCGTACAGCGCATATACCGACGGCGTGACCACTACAGCTCCGGCGGCCAGCGCCCGCGTGATGTCGGCAACCGCGTCATCGGGCCGAATGTCGCCGGACGCCGCGTAGACCACCGCGCCGGGAGACGCTGCGAGCACGGCATCGGCGTCGTCGGTAGCCGCGACACCCAGGTGCACTCCCAGATCCGCGAGGTCGCCGGCGTCTCGCCCGACCTTTGCAGGGTTGGCAACGATGACGCCGACAAGTTCGAGGGCCGGATTGGCTGTCACAGCGCGAATCGATGCACGCCCGACGTTGCCGGTACCCCACACGACAGTCGGAATCTTGGACTCGGCTTCATTCGAAACTGCACCCATCAACCGGACATTACCCAGCTCAGCGCGTCAGGTCAGCAGAACTGCAAGAATTCGTTTCACTTCATCCGGTCAAAAATGCCATTGCCTGCGCAGTCAGTGCGCCGTCACCCCGCCTCCGGTACGTCTCGGCGGGCCGGCCGTTACCTGGCCTGCTCATCTCGCCGGTACTTTCGAGCGCGTCGAACACCTGCCGGCGGAAGCTGTCCTTCTGGAACGGACGATCGAAGATCACCTCGTACAGTCCCCGAAGTTCGGCGACGGTGAACGTCCCGCCCGACAATCCGTCCGGATCCACGTACGACGCATACCTCGTGCGTAGGTCCGTGACCGCGAGTCGCACCATGTCGGCATGGTCGAACGCGAGTCCCCTCACTGCCTCGTCGTCGTACACATCGACGAGAAGCGCCGAATCGGGCAGTGCCGATTCCGGTAGGCCCGCGGTATGCGCGACCGACAAAACCCATCCACGGTCGTCGCGGTCCGGTCGGTCGAAGATCGCCAACTGGTGAAAGCTCGTCTGGGTCAATTCTGCCTTGACCGACAGGGCACGATCGGCTGCGGCCGTGAGCAATTCGCGTTCGTGCAGAAACGTTCCCGGTAGCGCCAGCGCACCGAGACGGTGCCGAACCACCAGAACTTTCAGAGATCCACCGCTGTAGGTCAGCACCGCGACGTCCACTGCCACAGACGGACGCGGATAGTCCGTCAATCCCTTGCCGCTCGTGCCTGTCCATTTATTCACCCTTGCATGTTATCTCAAACATGATCTATGGTTAGCGCAAAGTTGATCAAACGATCATCGCGAACCGAAGAGGTGGCTATGAAACTCACCGCACAGCAGTCCGATCGAGCGGCCGGCGTTCTGCTCGGCACCGCAGCAGGAGACGCACTCGGCGCCGGCTACGAATTCACCTACCCGAAGGCCGAGGTCACGATCGACATGATCGGTGGCGGCCCGTTCGACTGGGCGCCGGGAGAATGGACCGACGACACCTCGATGGCAGTTGCGATCGCCGAGGTGGCCGCTACCGGAATCGACATCGGAAGCTCTGACGGTCTCGATGCCATTGCAGCACAGTTCATCCGGTGGTACGACTCGAAGCCCGCGGACATCGGCAACCAGACGCGAGCAGTGTTGTCCGTCCGCTCCGAAAGCGCAGCGGCGATGGCGGATCGTGCGCGGGCGATCAGCGGCCGCAAGGCCGGCAACGGCTCGCTCATGCGGACTGCTCCCGTCGCCCTCTCCTACTTGGACGATGCAGAAGGTGCCATGGCGGCCGCGCACCGGATCAGTTCACTCACGCACGACGACCCGCGTGCCGGACAGGCGTGTGAGTTGTGGACCCATGCCATCCGCCATGCCGTTGTCGCCGGCAACTTCGACGGCGTTCGAGGCTTCCTCTCCGTTGCCGATCAGGAGGTAGCCGAATACTGGGGCCCGCTGCTCGATCAGGCCGAAACCGGGAACCCGCAGGACTTCTCCAAGAACGGTTGGGTGGTGCATGCACTTCAGACTGCTTGGTGGGCCATCACTTCCACGGACAATGCCGACGCTCGCCACCTCCAGTACGCATTGGAAGCAGCCGTACGAGCCGGCGGGGACACCGACACGACTGCGGCCATCGCGGGTGGCCTTCTCGGCGCCCGTTGGGGAGCGTCGGCTGTTCCCGCCCGCTGGCGCCGAATCATGCACGGCTGGCCGGGATACCGTTCCTCCGATCTGGTTCGCCTGGCGATCAAGACTGCTCGCGGCGGTACCGACGACAAGAACGGATGGCCGTCGACCGCAGAACTCGATTACTCGAAATTCCGCGGAACCCACCACCTGACCACACATCCGCATGACGACGGCGTGATGCTCGGCGGCGTCGATGCAGTGTCCACTGCGGACTACGACGCCGTGGTCAGCCTGTGCCGCATGGGAACACGGCAGGTCAGCTCCGATCACGTCGAGTTCTGGTTGGTCGACGACGGTCACGATTCCAACGCCAACCTCGAGTTCGTTCTCGACGACGCAGCGCGCACCGTCCAGGCGTTGCGGGCCGAGGGAAAGCGCGTACTCCTTCATTGCGTTCAGGCGCACAGTCGCACACCGTCGGTTGCGGCGCGATACTCGATGTTGATCGGACGTGACCCCTACGACGTACGCTCGGCTATGCCGTGGGCTCGCCCGAAGCGTGAACTCTGGAACACGGCAGTCGGAAACACAGCCGTCGGAAACACAGGAGGATCCATGCCCGCTATTACAGTCGTCGAAGGTGACATCACGACGCTGACCGTCGACGCCATCGTCAATGCGGCCAACTCCAGGCTCCTCGGCGGTGGCGGTGTCGACGGCGCGATCCACCGAGCCGGAGGACCGGAGATCCTGAAGGCCTGCGAGGTATTGCGCAACACCAGCCTTCCCGACGGCCTCCCGGTGGGTGCGGCCGTGGCCACCACCGCGGGAAAGCTCCACGCCAAGGCCGTGATTCACACCGTCGGCCCGAGGTATTCGCGCTCCGAGGACCGATCCGGATTGCTTCGGTCGGCGTACACCCGCAGTCTCGCCGTTGCCGACTCGATCGGCGCACGAACCGTCGCCTTTCCGTTGATCTCGGCAGGGGTTTACGGCTGGCCGAAGGAAGATGCGGTCCGACAGGCCGTTTCAGCGATTCGCACGGCGAAGACCGAGGTCGAGACGGTCACACTGGTCGCATTCAACAAGGAGACGGCAGAACTGATGCGCCGCGCGATCGCCTGACCGTTTACCGGGCCCACTTCACGCCACGTTAAAGCAGTGCAGAGCGGTCAGACAAGTGGAGAAATTTCGCCGGTTGGACGTTTGTCCAACAATTTGTCCGAATCGCATATTTCGCGGCTCGCTCTGTGTTCTACTCCTCTCCAGGGTTTGAGCTGGTGGTGAGCAAACGACGAAGACGTATTCGCTTCTCTGTCAGCTCGAGGCCGGTTCCCGGACCCGGCTTCAAGCCGAGAGCTCGATCTTTTCGAGCGCTACTCAAGGAGAATGTGAATGGTGTCGACGTTGATGCGCCGAGGAGTAGGGGTGGCCGCATCCTTGACCGGATGCGTTGCCCTGGTCGTCGGCGGAGCGGGAGTTTCATCCGCCGCTGATGTGAACCTCCCGTTCACGGCATCGTGTCACGGGTGGCAGTTCCCCGGTCCGATCACACACAACGAGACGCGTGATTCCGGCGTCACGATCAGTGCCCCGACCGTGGTTCCGCCGAACTCGACCTTCACCTACCGACTCGCCCCCAAGCCGATGACGGTCCCCAATGACGGCTACGACCTCAGGTCCGTCGTGAACTGGACACGTCTCAAGTTCGATTTCGACATCCCTGCAGGCACCTCTTACGTGGGGGCGCAGATCGTGGCCGGCACCAGCTCGAATCTGGGTGGGGTCGCCCCGACGATCACGCGGGTGAACGATGCCGGTTCACCCGATCCGAATGGGACGCATCTTCGTATCTCCGGCAACAACATCACGGCAGGCAACGGACCCAACACCGACGACAACGGCGGCGGCGGAATCGAGGTCGGTGGAGGAAAGACGTTCCAGCTCCCGGCAGTCGACGTCACCGTCACGTCAGGGGCTGTGGGAACCCAGATCAAGCCCATGCTCCGCGTTTCCGACACCAACTCCGGTTCCTACGACAGTGCCGCCAACTACCTGACCTTCCTGCAACAGGAAACCCTGCTCGGCGGCGTCAAATACTGGCTGACCACCAATTGCTCACCACGCGACAATCGTTCGGCCGGATTGAACGCAGGCGGCCAGCCGCTCGCCGTGATCAATGTCGACTCCAGCCTCGCTCAGACACAGACGCGAATCGACGCACCCGGTAAAGCTGTCGTCGGTGACTCCGTGGAACTGACGGCGACGGTCACTCCGTGGCCGTCGGGAGGAACAGTGCAGTTCCGTGACGGAGGGGTCGACCTCGGCGCTCCGGTGGCCGTCGTCAACGGCGTCGCGAAGGCCAACCGCACGATGACAACAGTGGGCGACCACAACATCACGGCGTACTACACGGGATCTGCAGGCTTCATGGAGTCGATGTCGGGCGCCGTGACGATCAACGTCGTCGAACCGTCCGAGCCCGAGCCGGGCACCGGTAGCCTCGGCAGCCTTGGTACCCCGGGATTCGGGTCGTGAAAACTGTGAACAGAAACCAGGATTCGTCGATGAACTCGAAACTGTTACGCGGCTCTGCGATTGCAACCGTCTCGGTACTGGCCGGCGGGTTGTTCGCGATCGCCGGCGGCGGGACCGCCTCTGCTGCCCCCGAGACCAAGAGCGTGGCCTTCACAACTGCATGCCATGTGCGCGAGATGGACGGTGCGGCAAGCCCGATCACGTTCAACGAGACGCTCGGCTCGGGGGTCACCATCACCGCGCCGACCACCGCGGCACCAGGTGAGACCGTCACCTACCGCGTGCAGCCGAACGAGATGAAGGCAAACGGCGGCGGCCATGCCAGCCGTGGAGTCGTGCATTGGGCCCGGATCAAGTACGACTTCGACATCCCGTCGGGCGTCGAATTCGTGAGTTCGCAGCTTGTGGCGGACAGTGCGTACGGCCTCGGATCCGACAGTGCCACTCCAACAGTCACACAGATCGACGACGGCGGTAATCCATCGGCATCCGGTACGCACCTGCGTATCTCCGGATCGAATCGGACCATCGGAAACGGTCCGTCCTCCGCGGTTCGATCGAGTGACGGCATCATCGTCGGTGCCAACACCAAGTTCCGACTCCCCGCAGTCGACGTCACAGTCAAAGCCGGTGCGGCTGGTAGCGAGATCAAGCCTTCGCTGCGAGTTTCCGATCCCGGCTCCGCCAACTACGACGACGACCGAAATGCGCTCACATTCGTCCAGCGCGAGAAGGATGTCTTCACAGTCAACTACTGGGAGCGCTACAACTGCTCCCCGCGGGACAACAGGAACTCCGGCCTCAACGCCGGTGGGCAGGCCCTGACCACCATCTACGTCAGCCAACCGACAACCACCACAATCCAGATGCCCGACTCGATCCAAGCCAGCACACCGACAGAGCTTGTCGCAAAGGTGGATCCGGCTCCGGTCAACGGAAACGTGCAGTTCAGGGTGGACGGCGCTGACGTCGGTACACCTGTCACGCCCGGTGCCGACGGCACTGCCCGGCTACCGCATACCTTCTTCACCGCCGGAACCGCGCGGGTCTCCGCAACGTTCCAGGGAGTCAACGGATTCCAGAGTTCCAACTCGACAGAGACGATGGTCACGGTGACTGCCGCACCTGTCGTCAAGCAGACCGACACTGCCGTGAACGTTCCTACCGATGCAAAGACGGGCGTATCGGTGTCGCTGAGGGCGCAGGTCACGCCGACCCCCACTGGTGGCACTCTCCAGTTCAAGGATGGCGCTGCAAACATCGGTGCCCCGATCCCGGTGGGCGCTGACGGAAAAGCCACTCTGGAACACGCATTCACCTCGGCCGGATCTCATGCAGTGTCGGCCTACTACTCCGGCGCAACAGGATTCATGCCGTCGATGGCATCGGCCCAAACGGTCACCGTGTCTGATCCCGCGCCGTCCGATGTCACCACCTCGACCTCACTGGCAGCTCCCGCGACGGCCAAGCAGAATGTCGCGGCAGAACTTTCCGCAACGGTCAGTCCTAATCCGGGCGGGGGTTCGGTTCAGTTCTTCGACGGTGACCAACCCATCGGACAACCCGTTGTCGTCGGAGTCGATGGTGTGGCGCGACTGACGCACACTTTCGCATCGACGGGCGACCATCCGATCAAGGCGGCATACGCCGGGCGAAGCGGATTCACGCAGTCTGCGTCGGACGAATCCGTCGTAAAGGTTTCTGCTGCGCCTGATGATGGCGGAAACGGCGGCTCGGGCAGCCTCGGTTCGCTGGGCGGTCTCTTCGGTTCCTGATCGCATTTCTCTCGACACTGTTGCCGCTGCACCGATTCGGAGCAGCGGCAACAGCATGTCGCGGCCGTAGTCATAGCACTGATTGATTGATCGATGGAGCACAAGTGTCCAGGAATTCCTTTTCTCGACGGTCGTTTCTCGCCGCCGGGGTCGGTGCGACTGCAGTCGCCGCCGCTTCCCTTCTGCCGCCGTCGCTTCAACGTGCACTGGCGACACCCGCAAACTCCGGCGGGCTCGATTCGATCGAGCATGTTGTCCTCGTCATGCAGGAGAACAGATCTTTCGACCACTACTACGGCGCTCTGAGGGGTGTCCGCGGCTTCGGGGATCCGAATGCGTTGCGTCTACGCAGCGGCCAAAGCGTCTTCGAACAACCCGGACCTACCGGTCCTGTGCTCCCCTTCCTCATCCGCGATTCCGCTGCAGCACAACGCATGGACACCCAGAACGTCACCGGGCTGGATCACAGCTGGGCGGGCGGACATGCCGCACTCGCCGACGGCTGGCACGACGGTTGGATTGCGGCAAAAACCGGTACGACGATGGCGTACTACGACCGGCAAGACATTCCCTTTCATTACGAACTGGCGGACTCGTTCACAATCTGCGACGCCTACCACTGCTCCGTTCCGACGTCGACGAGCCCCAACCGGAACTATTGGGTCTCTGGATACACCGGATACGAGCCACTTTCGCCGAATCCAACCGAGTCCGTCCTGCCTTCGGATCCGCCCGGCCCCGAGGGAAGAGCTGTAACCAATGCGGCCTACAACCCCTGGCACGCCGGCTACGGATGGACGACGGTTCCCGAGCGGTTGCAGTCCGCCGGCATTTCCTGGAAGACCTACCAAGAGTGGGACAACTTCGGAGACAACAACCTCGAATACTTCACTGCCTTCAAGAAAGTGGCGGCAGGGCTGCTTGGTCGGCCAAGCCTGCTCCCCTACGAACTGCAGACCTTGGCCGGGTTCTATCTCGCCCTGCCGTCGATGCCGGCGCCGGTCCAGGACGCAGCGGTACTGGCCCTCGAGAATGCTGCAGACCAACTGTCGCCTGCTGATCGCCAACTCTACGATCGCGCACTGTACCGATCCCGGCCCGGCACACTGGCCGCCGAGTTCAGGAAGGACGTCGAGTCGGGCAGACTGCCGCAAGTCAGTTATCTCGTTCCGTCCGAAGTGGATTCGGAGCACCCATCGGGATCGTCACCTGCGGCGAGCGCAACACTGCTATATCAAGTGCTCGACGCCGTCGCCTCCGATCCCGATCTGTGGGCGAAGACGGCCGTGATCGTCAACTTCGACGAGAACGACGGGTACTTCGACCATGTACCGCCACCTCGACCACCGCGCTCGGTCGAAACCGAATGGGTCGGCAATCAGCCGCTCGGCCTCGGCCCGAGGGTGCCGATGACGATCATCTCGCCGTGGACTGTTGGCGGTTTCGTTTGTTCACAAGTGTTCGACCACACGTCCGTCACACAATTCCTGGAGAAGCGGTTCGGAATCACGCAGCCGGAAATCGACCCGTGGCGACGCACGGTGAGTGGCGACCTGACGTCGGCGTTCGACTTCGCCAACCCGCGTAGCCGACCGACTTTGGCGCGCCCGCAGCCCACTCCGCCTCTGGAACCGCGGTGGACACCGACCCCACCCACCGAACAGAGAATGCCCCTGCAGGAAAGCGGCACTCGACCAGCACGGGCCCTTCCCTATCAGCCCGACGCCTACACGACGGTGAACCCGGAAACCGGCTCGTTGACGGTCCATCTGGTCAATGCCGGTGCCGCATCAACTCACCTGGCCTTGTACCCGTACGCAGGTGAGTTCGACGAGCCACGGCATTACGACCTCCTGGGCGAGGTCGATGACACCGTTGCGCTCAGTGATCGCGTCTACAGCCTGACCCTGGTGGGTCCCAATGGTTTCAGGCGCGAGTTCAGTGGAGCTACAGACAGTGCGGCAGCCTCGCTCGACGTCTCGACAACCATCGACGCAGGGTCGCGCGCGCTTGTACTGACCGCGAACAATTCCGGAAGTCGTGCACTCTCCGTCGACGTCGACGGAGACCGACTGAAGCTCGCTGCCGGCGCACGCGGCCGGTGGGCGGTGGCGTCGGTGGACGGCTGGTATCAGGCCACCGTGACGGTCGACGAAGATCTTGAATTCAAGCGCGTGCTCGTCGGACACATCGAAAACGGGCGTACCAGCGTAAGCCAACCGACGTGAATCGACACCGAGTGATCAAGACCAGGGCTGAATCCTCAGTCGGACAAGTCAATCCATCCACACATCCAGGAGGAGTTTCCGTGCGCCGTATCCCGCTCTCAGCATTGATAGTCGCGGGCTCACTGATACTGGGCGGCGGCATTGCCGCGGCTCAGGGCAGCCTGCCCACGTCGGGGAGCGCCGGCGGCACGGACGTGCCGCCGTCGTACCTGACCGACGACGCCGGCCGCTCCTTGATCCTGCGAGGGTTCAACACGGCGTCGAGCGCAAAAAGCGCACCCGACGGCATGCCGAAGTTCACCGAAGCCGACCTCGAACGCGAACATGCCGACATGGGAACAAATTTCGTGCGGTTCCTGATCTCCTGGCGTTCGGTCGAACCGGAACCAGGACAGTACGACCAGGCGTATCTCGACCGCGTCGAGGACCGGGTCAGCTGGTACGCCGAGCGCGGCTACAAGGTCATGCTCGACATGCATCAAGACGTCTACTCCGGCGCGATCACACCAGAGGGCAACAGCGGCAACGGCGCAGGCAACATCGGCAACGGCGCACCGGCCTGGGCGACATACATGGACGGCCTTCCGGTCAGCCCTCAAGACCGCTGGGAGCTGTACTACATCCAACCCGGCGTGATGCGCGCATTCGACAACTTCTGGAACACCACCGGCCAACACCCCGAACTGGTCGAGCACTACGCGAAGGCATGGCAGGCGGTGGCCGAACGTTTCGCAGGCAATGACACCGTCGTGGCATACGACCTGATGAACGAGCCGTGGGGCGGTTCCCTCCAAGGCCCCGCATTCGAAGGCGGGCCCCTCGCTGCCCTGTATCAGCGAACCACCAACGCCATCAGGGAAGTCGATCAGGACAGCTGGGTGTGCGTGGCCCCGCAGGCCGTCGGCGTCAACCAAGGTGTCCCCAGCGGACTGACGAAGATCAACGACCCACGAGCCGGCGAACAGCGAATCGCCTACTGCCCACACCTGTACCCACTGCCCCTCGACCTCGGTGACGGATACTCCGGCCTCTCACGCACACTCACCGACGCGACCATCGACACCTGGCGCGACAGCGTCGAACACATAGCCGGAAACGTACTCGGCGGCGTCCCGGTCATTCTCGGCGAATTCGGGCTCGACACAACACTGCCCGGCGCAACCGACTACATCGACCGCGTCTACACGACCGCCCGAGAACTCGGCGCGGGCGTCTCCTACTGGTCCAGTGATCCCGGGCCTTGGGGCCCGTACCTGCCGGACGGAACACAGACACTCCTCGTCGACACCCTGAACAAGCCGTATCCGCGCGCCGTCGCTGGCACACCCACCGAATGGTCCTCGACCGTCGACCGCCTTCAGCTGACGTTCACCCCGAACCCCGCGGTGACGGCACCGACCGAGATCTACTTACCCGAGAGCGGCTTTCCCGGCGGCGTCGACGTCGCAGGCGCCGACATCGTGAACTGGAACCCCCAAAGCCGTCTTCTCACAGTGGAAACCGCGGACGACGCGGGCCCCGTCACAGTCACGGTGACGCCGGCAAGCTGATCGCGAGCGTCGAAGTTCCTGGATATTTGTCCAGTTCTTTCGTAACGTACAAGCGACGGGTGATCAGCCGACGGAAGGCGAGTATGTCCACGGAGAAGATGTCTGTCCAAGATCGTGTTGCGCGGGTGGTGCTCGATGTCGTTGGCGCCTTACCGACCGGCGCGCAGCGCATTCTCGGTGGCAAGCCGAAGGAGATCGACGGACAGACTCTGCACCCCGAGATCCAGCTTGCACTGCGATTGCTCTCGGCAGTGGAAGGTACGAGCTTCGAGCATCTTCCGGTCGAAGAGGGACGAGCTCAGATCGACGCCGAATCGCGACTGTTCGGCGGTACGCCCATCGACATCGAAACGGTTCGCGACCTCGAGATCCCGGCCGGAGACCACGCGATTTCCGCTCGGCTGTATCGCCCGGCCGGGGTCTCCACGCCCGCTCCACTTTTGGTGTACTTCCACGGCGGCGGGTTCGTCCTCGGCAGCCTCGAGAGCGGCGACAGTGTGTGCCGCTTCCTGGCCCGCCACGGCGAAGTCAGTGTGCTGTCGGTGGATTACCGGCTGGCACCGGAGTTCCCCTTTCCCGCCGGGATCGACGACGCCGTCGCCGCATTCCGGTACTGCGCCGAACATGCCGCGGAACTGGGCGCCGATCCGAAATCCATTGCAGTGGGCGGAGACAGCGCCGGCGGGAACCTGGCTGCCGTCGTCGCGCAGTCCACGACCGAAGACGACGTCAAACCCGCATTCCAACTGCTCTTCTTTCCCTGGGTGGACCTTTCGTCGAAGCGCCCGTCGCACAAGATGTTCGGCACCGACTTCTTTCTCACCGACGCCCAACTCGACTGGTATGCAGCCCATTACCTGTCGGGCGGCACTTCGGCTCTCGACCCGCGAGTCTCACCGCTGCTCACTCCTGACCTGGCCGGCCTACCGCCCGCGTACGTTGCGGTCGCCGGTTTCGACCCACTACGCGACGAGGGCGAAGCGTATGCGAACCGGCTGCGAGAGGCCGGAGTCCCGGTCGCACTGAGGCGTCACAGCGGTTTGATCCATGCCTTCGTCAACACCACCGGCGTCGGCCACACCGGACAAGACGCGATGTTCGAGGCCTGTGGCGCTCTGCGAGTTGGACTTTCGGGCCCGCGCTGAGGGCACCTCAGGAAACGGGGAGTGCCAGATCCGCCCACTCGACCATCGCTTCGAGCACGGAGCGCAGTTCCATCCCCGTCGCGGTGAGTTCGTACTCCACTCGCGGCGGCACCTCGGCGTAAGCAGTCCGGGTCACCAGGTCGAACTCCTCGAAACGTTTGAGCCTGGCCGACAGTGTCCTTGGACTGATGCCGGGCAAAGCGCGTCGTAGTTCCGTGAAGCGCATGGGGCCGTGCGTGAGCTCACGAACGATCAGCGTTGCCCACGGCCCGTCCAGGACCAGCAGGAAGCGCGCGACGCCGCACTCCGGAAGCACGTGACCTGATTCACTCATCGATTCCCCATTAGTTCACTTGAAGTAACTGGTTCCCGATGTGAACTATAGGCGTCATGACTTACACAGTGCATGGCGCCACCGGCGCACAGGGCTCTCCCGTTCTCGCAGGACTGGTCGCGGCTCTCGCCGGATCGGCAGGGGCCGAAGTCCGAGCAATTACCCGTAACCCTGACCAGACGTTCGAGGGTGCGAACACCGTCGTCGCGGACAATGCGTCAGTCGACTCTCTCGCCGACGCTTATCGCGGGGCGGACGGGGTGTTCTTTCACCTGCCACTCGCCGGCGACACCGAGACGCTAGCTGGTTATGCCCACAATGTTCTGGCTGCAGCGAGAGCGGCACGCCCTTCGCGGTTCGTGATCTCTACCAGCGGCACGGTGATCGGCGACGCTACTTCGCCGCTTGCCGGTCCCAACACACCCGTTCTCTCCGAGCTCGTCGACGGACTTCGCGCCGAAGGCATCGCGGTGACCGTTCTGACCCCACGTTTGTTCCTCGAGAATCTTCTTCTGCCCACTGTGCTGTCGGGAGTGAAAGACGAAGGCGTCCTGCGTTACCCACTGCGTGCCGATCTCGCGGTCGCATGGAGTTCACATCTCGACGTCGCTGATGCAGCCGTCGCGGCCCTGACTCTCGACGTAGCACCGGACGCGGTCGACATCGGACAGATTCCGGCGATCACCGGTATCGAATTGGCCGAGGCATTCGCCGAACACTTCTCGCGCGCGGTAACTTTCGAAGCCGTAACACCCGATGCCTTCGGTGCATCGATTGCGCCGATCATCGGAGCGGGTGCAGCAGCCGGGGTTTCCCAGCTCTACACGGGACTCGAATCTGCCGACAGCGTCGCGTTCGACTCCGCGACGGGTTCTACTGCTGCCTTGGGTATCACTGCCCGCAGCACGCGGGCCTGGCTGGCAGATCTCGGGGTGAACTGACCGGACAACGCAAAAGGCCGGCTCCGCGAAGTATCGCGTGGAGCCGGCCGATTTCCGGGGTTACCGGTGCGTGCGGGTCTTCAACTGGCGGTTAAGCTGCCGACTCCCGAAGTCCAGACCGGCACCGTCACTGGTGGCCAGCACGGTGAGTCCAGCGGCGACCAGCAACGAAATAAGCACAACGCTCATGGTGAGTCACCTTTCTTCCTGTCGTGAAACGGTTTTGCGCCTCCGGGAAATGCCGACATACCCGGCACCCCACTTCAGCTGACCTCAAAGTATCTGTAACTATGGGTTACGCGCAATGTGTGGTCCCTCACCTGAAAGCGCAGGGTGATGCGCAGATCACGCTGCATTCGATGGCGGACTTACCCGGCCAGAACCATGCTCACGAACTCGTCGGCGAGCGCGTGAGCGTCCGCACCGCTGCCAGGAACCACATCTGGCGCACTGTGCACCAATTGCATCTGCCCCAGGTACATCGAATAGGCAAGTACGCCACGATGTTCCGCTTTCTGCCTGTCCATCCCCAGATCGACCAACAACGTCACGATGTAGGCGACTCGACGCTCGGTGACACGTCGAACCGCCGCCGAAACCACAGGATGGTCGATCCCGGCAAGCAGTTCCAACTCCGCACGGCGACCGGGCAGTCCGGTTGTGACCGCGTCGACCAGGCGACGCAACCTCACCTCTGCCGGTTCGCCGGAGGCCTCGACGGAAGAGATCAGTCGCTCGGTTGCCAGAACTTCCCATCGATCGAGCGCAGCCTGCAGCAATTCGTCACGGTTCGCAAAGTGCCAATAGAAGGAACCCTTGGTCGATCCCAGCGTGCGTGCCACCTTCTCCACAGCGACGGCACCTGGCCCGTGGCTGGTCAGAGCCTCGAAAGCAGCATCGATCCACTGATCGCGGGAGAGTCGGGCGCGGGCATTCGTCACCTCCGTACGGTACCGTATGGGTAAGTTCCATACGGCACCGTACGGAGGATGAAATGACACTCGCATTCAAGGCAATGCCTGCACCGGACTGGGCAGAAGCCACCACGATCACCATCCCGTCTGTTCCGACCCATACATCCGAGGAGTGGGCGCAGGCCGTCTTCGACGTCAGGAATGTCCCCGCACCAGTCCTCGCGATGTTCTGGCTCAGGGAGCGGGTAGTCGGACTGCTCGGCATCGCCAAGGGACGCCCGGACACCTTTGCCGTCGACAAGATCGCCGACGGCGAAGCCCTCATCGAAGCGGACGAGAAACACCTACGATTCGTCGCCTCGGTTCAGGCCGACAACGACGCCGGTCTCCTGCACGTCGTCACTGCCGTGGAGCTGAAGAACCGCGCGGGCCGAATCTACTTCGCACCAGTTCAGGTACTGCACGGCGTGATCACGCGGGCAATGATGACGTCTGCTCGAAAGAGACTGTGCACGTGATCAACCGTCCGGACCGCCCTTGAGTTCGAGGCTGATCTGATCGGCATCCAGCGCGGCCAGTGCCGATCCGAGCATCCGTGCGTCGAACAGGCCGTCGTCCCGCGCGTCGAGTAGCGCTTGGCGCTGCGCGTCGATCACATCGAGCCGGGTCTTCTTCTTCGACTGCCCTTCGGGTGGAACGAAACTCGCAGAAGCATCCTCGAGTAGAGCGAGCAAACGTCGATGTTCGTCGAGTTCGGAATCGGTGAGGTCCTGCGCTGCCGGACCGACCGCCACTACGACGCGCTTCAACGTCCCACCCTGAAGGATCAACGAGCCGGCTGCGACCAGGAACGCCACCAAGATCAGAAGCGATCGACTCGGAGTGTCTTCCGGAAGAGTCTGCGCGGCAGCCAGAGTGACCGCTCCGCGCATACCGGCCCAGATGACGATCGTCCCTTCACGCCATCCCAACGGCGCGGCAAGGTAGTAATCGATATCGGCAACCGTCCGCCGCACCCGAATCTTGAACCGTTCCATCTGATTCGCCGAAGGCGCCCGGCGCCTGCTACGCCGCCCTTCGTCCGGTGGGTAATCCTCTGGATTTTCGAGACGATTCGCGATGTCGGAGAGTCTGGGTTTCATGCGTTCGCGAAAGTTCGCCCGCGCCTGGAGTGCTCGCAGTAGCGGCGCGACGTACAGAGCCCGAACCAAGATCGTGAGGAACAGTGCACCCGCAGCGACGAAGAATGCGGTAGGTATTCCCTCGTGGTCGACCCGGACATCGTCGACTATCGACGAGAGTTCGAGGCCCATCACCAGGAAGATCGCACCTTCGAGGACCAGTTCGACTGTGCGCCAGTTCTGGGAGTCCGACAACCGATGACGCGGCGAAAGCTTCCGAGGAGCGTCGTAGCCGGTGACGAGCCCGGCCACGACGGCAGCAACCAACCCCGATGCACCCAACTCTTCGGCGGGGATCGCGGCCAGAAACGGCACCGTGAACGAGATGACTGTGTTGACCGTCGAGTCGGTGACACGGGCACGAACCATCAGGTTGACCTTGCCGACGACAACACCGATGACCGCGGCCACGACGACGGCAAAAGCGAACTTGCCCAACACACTCCACAGCGATACCGACGCGGCCGCTCCGGCGATGGCAGTACGCAACAGGACCAGAGCGGTGGCGTCGTTGAGCAGGCTTTCGCCTTCGAGGATCGACACCACCCGCGGCGAGACCGGGAGTTTCTTGACGATGGACGTCGCGACGGCATCCGTCGGGCTCACAATCGCGCCGAGTGCAATGCCCCACCAGACGCCGAGTCCTGGTATCACCCACGAGAAGAACACACCGAGAACCAGCGCACTCACCACGACGAGGAGAACTGAGAGCCCACCGATAGCACCGAATTCACGCCGAAACTCCATCGACGGCATCGAGACCGAAGCTGAGTACAGCAGCGGCGGAAGCACACCCGCGAGAATCCATTCCGGATCGATGTCCACTGCTGGGACAAAGGGGAGGAGGCTGACAACGATCCCGGCCATCACCAGAATCAGCGGCGCCGCGACTCCGATCCGCGCCCCCAGCGTCGAGGCGGCGACGATTCCGAGTAGTCCCAGCACAACGATGATCAGAGCATCCACAGTTCCCCCGCACTCCGGCTTGTGTACCCCGCTCTTTTTACACCTGTGCCGGCGCCGGGGGCGAGACCCGCCACGCGACGGCGATCAGAAGAACCGTGAATGCCGAAGCAGGCCACAGAGCGTGAAGGCCGATCCACCGATGAACCAGCGCACCGACTACCGCGCCCGCGATCAACCCCGCGCACATCCCGAAGTGCTGCAGCCACGCCCACTTCGGGCCGCCCAGAAAGGCTCCGGTGAGACGCTGGCCCATCTTGACCAGCGCACCGGTCATGTACGTGACACCGATCGTCACCTCACCGTCGCGTTGGAACACCGAGTTGACGGCTCCCATCGCCAGGGCCATCGCCGAGATCGCGCCTGGGGTGACGTCGAGGCTGCTCATCACCGAACCGATGGCCAGCAGTCCAGCCACAACCGCAAGCACCGTGACCTTGCGGGTCCGGACGGAGTACCGCTCCGTGAAGTGGGTGACGACGGTTCCCAGCGCGATTCCCAGGAGGAAGAGCACGATGATGCCGCCTGCCACCCGCGCGGTCGACCACACCCCGTCGGCAAATGCGACGCTCGCCTGCGTCATGTTGCCGCTCATGAACGAAACGAAAGGCCCACCGAGCGTGATGAATCCGAGCGCGTCGACGTAACCGGCCAACCCGGCGAGCGCTGTCGCCAGGCCGATCAGCGACCTGCTGTATCCCGTCACCCGACGAGCTCGGTTCAGCTCAGCTTGCTGGTGCGCAGCTCGTGGCCCTTGGACGTCTTGCAGCGGCCGGTTTCGAGATCCCACTGCCAGCCGTGCAGATCGCAGGTGAGGTTGGTGCCGTCGACGACACCGAACTTCGACAGGTCAGCCTTGAGGTGGGGGCAACGACGCTGAATCTCGTAGCCACCCAACTCGATAGACGCGCTGTCGTCGTGCGCCTCGGCGAACCAGCCGTCGGCGTATGCGATGCGCTCGTCGGTGAGGCACTTGAAGAACGTGTAGAGGAACTCGTTGTACCCACCGATGCGCCACGCCGTGAAGCGTGTCGACAGGAAAATGGTGTTGACCCAGTCTGGCTCGTCGTCACGCAGAACGGTGCGAACCAGTTCGGGAGCAATGCGGAAGCCGTAGCGGTACTTACCTTCTCCGTCGATGGGCTCACGAACGATCCGCTTCGGGAAGTCGAGGACGACCGTCTCCTCTCCCATCACGAGTCCGACGGGGTAGCCGATTCCGTCGCAGATCAGATCGGACTGCGCCATGATCGGCTCGAACTTGGCCTTCAGACCGTCGAGCAGCGGCTCGCCTTCGGCCGGAGCCCACGTAGCCTTCTGCGCGGCGATGACCGGTGCCATCTTCTGCGCCATCTTCTCGATGTACTCGGCCTTGTTCGAGAAGATCTTGTCGACGTCCGCGTCCGGGATGGGATGCGTCAGGGCAACCTTCTCGCTTCCCCGAAGTTCGACGGTCGAGCCGGGGATCATCAGCAGACCACGATCGTTGCCGTTGATGCGCATCTGCTCGAGGAACGTGATCTGGTCGGGGAAGATGTTTCCCTCGTCGCCGTGATCGTCGTTGAGGTAACGCAGGTCGTCGTCGAGGAAGACCGGCGGGCCGGCCGACGGGACAACCCAGGCAGCGTCGACCTGGGAGATGTAGTTGCGGCAGCGGTCCATGCCGCGCTGACGCTTCTGCTTGCCGAAGTTGCGCTTGGTGCCCTTCGGGATGTCGTAGACCATCGGGTACCAGATCGCGCCAGAGTACTGCAGCAGATGGATGTCGACCTTCCCGAAGGCGTCGGTCAGCGGGTCCAGGTCGACGGGCCTGGCGTCGTTCATGTTGAAACAGGTGGTCTCCCCGTCCGAGACGACCAGGCCTGAGTCACCGATCGGACCGTCCGCGGGAGCGCGCAAAGCGATGATCATGATGTCGAGATCGCCCTTGGGACCGCTGACGGTGTGCTTGACGGAGTCTTCCGTCTCGAAGAACTTGTGGAAGCCGAGCTTCTCGAGCTCACGCTTGAGGTCCGGCACCGGGTAATCGGGGAGCAGGACGGTGGCGTCCTTGTTGACGTGCGCGATCAGGTTCTTCGGATCGAAGTGATCCTTGTGCAGGTGCGAGACGTAGAGGTAGTCGCAGTTGCCCAGCGCGTCCCAGTCCAGCTCGGTGTTGTCGGGGAACGGCACCCAAGACGCGAAATACGTCGGGGTCACCCATGGATCACACAGGATGGATCCGGCCTCGGTCTGGATGTGAAATCCTGCGTGGCCGACGCTGGTGATCTGCATTGCAACCTCCGAAATCGTACTGCTGGTGCACCCAGCATAGTCGGCGCCATCAGGGCCAAATCGCGATCGAGGAGGCGGCCGGTTGTGACGTCATGCACGTCAAAGGTCGAAAGTGGGTTGTGATTCAGGCGGGCCGGTGACGCCGACAACACTCGGCACGCTGGCGTGTTCGCCGTATTTCTTGGCGCTCGTGGGAGCTGTTTCGCCATTCCTCGAGGAAACCTCTAAGGCTAACCTAACAAGCATGACTCGACTTCTTTCTCCCTCCACGACCGATCGCGACTACTGGGCGATCGTGGACAACCTGACGCGGCGCGGTTTCTTCGGCGTCGGCGCGGGCGTCGCTGCGGCCGCGTTTCTCGCCGCCTGCAGCAGCACGGAAAGTTCGACGCCCGATAACGCGGAGACCTTCGAGTTCACACGCGGCGACGAGAAGCTGACCATTCCGACGGACCCTCAGAACGTCGTTGCCCTCGATCCACGCGACGGCCTCGAATTGTCGATCCTTGCGGGGTACCCGGTGACCGCCTACCCGACCGGCGCCGCCGAACACCTACGCCGCGAGGTCCCGGATGCCACCGGTGTCGAGATTTTCGCCGAAGGTGCTTCGGATCCCAACTTCGAATACATCTCGACCCTCGGCGCAGACCTTCTCGTCCTCAGCGCCGGCTGGTGGGACACCGGGTCGTACGGCAACGACCGGATGCAGCAGATCGCACCGGTCCTGCCCGTCGGCAAGGACTTCACCCCCGAGTGGCGCAAAGTCATGTCGGACTTCCTCACCGGCATCGGGCGCAGCGATCGCGCCGAAGAAGTACTCGCCGAGTACGACGCCCATGTGGCTCAGGTCCGCCCGACCGTCGAACCGCTGATGGCCGGCAAGAAGGTTGCCTTCGTTGCCGCCGCAGAGGATCAGATCGCGTGGTTCCAGAACGATTTCCGCACCGCCGTCGCCGAGGACCTCGGGTTCGAGGTGCTCCGTGAAGGCCCCGACCTTCGCGTGATGCTCGGGTCGGAGCAGTTCAACCGTCTCGAAGAAGCCGACGTCATCTTCGCCTTGGATCGCAGCGCCTCCGGCAGCGTGTACACCTCGCCGACGTGGCAGCGCCTGCCCGCCGCACAGGCCGGTCGCGTGATTCCGTTCGACTACTACAAGGCCGCGGGATACGCCTTGACCGCCAAGGTTCTCGTCGACGACTTGGCGGCCGGGGTCAAGCGCTAGAACTACCTTTTCAGCAGAGTGCGGATCGCCTCGACCACTTCGGCAGGCGCCTCTTCTGCCATGAAGTGACCTGCGGACAGCGTGCGGTGCTCGAGATCGGGCGCCCACGCTTTCCACAGGGCCTCGGCGTCGTAACCGAGCATCGAACCCCAGTCCTGCTGAATGACCGTGACCGGCATGTGCAGTTGGTTGCCCGCCTCCCGATCGACCTGATCGTGTTCGATGTCGATGCCTGCCGACGCCCGGTAATCGGCAACGATCGACGGCACCGCCTCCCGTGAGGCGCGCAGGTATTCCGCCCGCACGTCTGCCGGAATCGCTTCGCGGTTCTGCGTCCACACGTCGAGAAAGTACTCGAAGAACGCGTCGGCGCTGGCGCTGATCATCTGCTCGGGGAGACCGGGTGGCTGAGCCATGAGATAGAGATGGAATGCCACAGCAGCATTCGATCCGTGCAGGATGTCCCACATATCCAAGGTCGGGAGCACGTCCAGCGAACCGAGCTGTGTGATCACATCCGGGTGGTCCAGCCCAGCTCTGACGGCAACCAGCGCACCACGATCGTGGCCGACGAGGGCGAACTTCTCGTGTCCCAGCTTCTTCGCCACCTCGACAATGTCGGCAGCCATTGTTCTTTTGGAGTAGGTGTCCGGGTTTTCCTCGACCGGTTTGTCGCTGGCTCCGTATCCGCGGAGATCCGGGCAGATGACGGTGTGATCCGACGCCAACGCAGTGGCGACGTGACGCCACATGAGGTGCGTCTGGGGGAAACCGTGAAGAAGGACGAGTGGTGTTCCGTTTCCGCCGACCGCGACGTTGAGCCGCACTCCGTCTGCTGTGGAAATCTGCTGGTAGTCGAAGCCTGGAATGGTGATCGTCATCGGTCGCTCTCGTTGGTCGGGGTGATGGCAATCAGCTTCGCCGTAGTCGATGAGCATTCGATGAGCGCGATAACGTGGGGAAATGCGAGACCACATATTTTTCGGAGTTCTCGGACCCGTGGTCGCGTGGAACGATTCGTCAGGGTTGATCGATCTGAAGGGCCCGCGACACCGAGCGGTTCTCGCTCGTCTGATCATTGCCCGAGGACGTGTTGTTCCGGTGGACGTGATTGTCGACGACTTCTGGGTCGATCCTCCGGCCGGGGCGACCAGTGCAATACGTACGTTCGTTTCCGCACTGAGGCGCGCACTCGAACCGGATCGTGCCCCGCGAACGAAGCCGAAAGTCATTGTCACCGAAGGGCCTGGCTACGCCTTTCGCGCTGCACCCGACGCGGTCGACGCTTGGGAATTCGAAAGACTGGTACGTGAAGCCGCCGATTCGACGCTGGCGCAATCACTCGAACTGCTCCGAACCGCGCTCCAGCTGTGGAGAGGACCGGCCTACGCGGATTTCGCCGAAGAACCGTGGGCTCGATCGGAGCGGTCGCGCCTCGAAGAACTGCGTCTGACTGCCGTCGAACGCTTCGCATCCGCGCAACTCGATCTCGGGCGAACTGCCGAAGCGATTCCCGATCTGGACGCCCACGTCACGGAACACCCTTGGCGCGAGGACGGTTGGCGACTACTCGCTCTCGCGCTGTACCGGTCCAACCGTCAAGGCGATGCTCTGGCAGTCCTACGTCGCGCACGCGAGCTACTCGCCGAAGAGTTGGGCATCGACCCCGGGCCACGACTGACCGACCTCGAGTCCGACATTCTCCGCCGCGAAACCCACCTGGATCCTGTAGCGGCAGAACAGATCTTCACTCAGGTTTCGGCAGCGTACGACCGGACCGTAGCGGCAGGATCGAAATCGAGATTGGAGTCAACCGTCGGCCTGCTCCGAAGTTTGGCAGTTACGGGCGGAAGCGGACTCGAGACTGCCCGAAACCAACGACTGACAATCATCGGTGCCGCTGAACAATTGGACGATGTCGAACTCACCGCGCGGATCATCGGCAACTACGACGTGCCCGGAATCTGGACACGATCCGACGATCCTCGGCAGGCTGCACAGATCGTCGCGGCCGCTCAGCGCACCCTCGATCGACTTCCGGTCGGCAACGAACCCGCTCGGGCCAGACTGTTGGCGACATTTGCACTCGAATCGCGCGGACTGTCCGGTCATCGCGGGCTCGAATGTGCCCGCGCTGCAGTGCAGATCAGTCGCGCTCTCGACGATCCAGGTCTCCTGGCTTTCGCTCTGAACGGATTGTTCATGCAGACGTTCTGGACTACCGGTCTGGCCTCCGAGCGCGACGGCATCGGCCGTGAACTGGTCGACCTCTCCGCTCGACACGGACTGTCCACCTTCGAGATTCTCGGCCATCTCATCCGTATGCAAGCGCTCGGCGCACTGGGGCAATTCGACGCAGCCGAGCTACACGCCGAGACAGTTGATCGATTGGCCGGACGTCACGAACGGCCGTTGGCAGCGGTGTTCACCACCTGGTTTCGCGCTATGCGAACGGCCACTACCGGCGCAGAAGCGGCGCACTGCGAGAAGCTGTACGAAGCTGCGGCGGTGAACCTTTCCGGTTCCGGCATGCCGGGTCTCGAGGACGGCATACTCCCTCTCGCAATTCTCGCCCTCCGCGTGTGGCGGGGACTGCCGGCAATTTTCGACCCGGCTACGCAGTGGGGCCCGTACGAACCCTGGGCCCGGCCACACCTCCTCATCGCACAGGGGCAGACGAACGAAGCAACGAAGGCCGTAAAGACATTGCCGGACCCGCCCAAAGAGCTACTCTCCGAGGCACTGTGGTGCCTGGCCGCTGCAGCGGCCACTGCAGTCGGCGACAGTCGAGTCAAGGAGCGTGCTCGAGCGGCACTCTTACCTGCCGCCGCCGAAATTGCCGGCGCCGGAAGCGGAATGCTCACTGCGGGACCCGTCTCGCACTATCTCGCCACACTGCAGTAGACCGGAACCATCAGGTGAATGCAATCACCGTGTCACCCCACGCCTCCCGGATCTCGCAATCCAGATCAGCGACGACGGCATCGTGCTTGTCGATCAACAGTGTCGAGCGTGTGTCGGTGTCGTAAGTTGGCCATCCCGGGTCCGCACCCAGTTCATGATCGGTCCCGGTGCCGTAATCACCTGCAGCTCTGGCGAAATCCAGCCACCTAGCCTGCATGCGCTCTGACACGTGACGCGCCGCGCTCAGCCCACCCAATTTGTAGGTGATGTCCCGCGCTCCGTGATTGATGTTGCCGAAGACGTAGGCAAGTTCGGTCCCGTGGGTCGCACCAATTTTCAGCGCCTTGAGCATCGGCGGCACGTAGTCGAATCGGTACAACCAGGTCGGTGCCATCTTGCTGTGCGCCTCGGCAATCCACAGCGTGGGCAAACGAAATCCGAAGTCACGGGTCAGCCCGAGACCAGCGCCCAGCTTGGACAGCCCCGAATACGCGCCTTCGATCTGAGAATGATCGGGTAGCTCGAGCCCAGGGTGCTCGTCGGCGATCTCCGCGAACATCGACGTGATCACGACGGGATCGATCGGCATCAACGGCGATTTCATCATCCGGAAGAGCGAAGATTCGTCTTTGTTGGTTCCGATGATCAGCGGAATCGGGTGTGCACTGCCGTGACGGAACGCGCGCACCGGGTAATCAGGGAGCAGATCACCGTCGACGATCGGCGCGAACGCCAAAGTGCCGGGCGTCTCCTGAGGGACGCGAGCAAACAGTTCGTCTGACGGCCCGATCAAGTCTTCGGCAGACGTGGACCGTAATAGACCCAGATCGCCACCGCCGCTGAAGATCTCCAGAAACAGCTTCGCGACGATCTCGCCACGTTCACTCCCGTACACCGAAGTGGCGGGGGAACTCTCGGCGATAGCGCGATGAAACAGGCCACGGGCGGACGGCACGGTCATCAGCGTCGTCACAGCGCCGCCACCTGCCGACTCGCCGAACAATGTCACCCGATTCGGATCACCACCGAAGGCCGCGATGTTGCCTTGAACCCATTGCAGCGCTGCAATCATGTCGCGGAGAGCGACATTGGGCTCGAAGGTGTGTTCTTCCGAGTTGAAGGACGAGAAATCGACGAAGCCGAACACACCGATGCGGTAGTTGATCGAGACTACGACAACGTCACCATTTTCAGCCAATGTGGTTGCGTCGAACAGTGGTTGGCTGGATGCTCCGCGAAAGTACGCACCGCCGTGAATCCAGACCATAACCGGTTTACCCGGCGCATCAGAGCCGGCGGGGCCCGCCGCCCATACGTTGAGAAACAGGCAGTCTTCGTCCATTGGAACGTTCTCGCCGAGCGGGATCATCGCAAGTCGACTTTGCGGTTCACACGGACCGAATTCTGTTGCGTCTTGAATCTCGGTCCACGGCTGTGGCGGAACGGGTGCGCGGAAACGCAACGACCCGACCGGAGGTGCCGCGTAGCGGATCCCCTTCCAACTCGATACCGCACCTTCCGTGGATCCACGAACCGGCCCGTACGTTGTCTCGACTACCGGCGCTTCGCTGGGTGTGATCGTCATTCGATTGCTCCTCGAGGATCCGTACCGGCCCTCAATGCTGCCAGCATCCGGTGCAAATCGGACATGTTTGCCGGATTCGCTCTGCTGGCAGTCATGCAAGGCTATCGCCAGGTCATGCGCCGGATTTCGTGAACTTAGCCAACTCTCGCAATCGGACCAGATCCCAGGCATGCCTGGGCCTACGGACGCCCGGACGGTCTCGGGGGACTCTGACTCTCAGTGCCTGCGGGCTGACCGTGCACCTGACGGGAGTCGGCATCACCAGAGCCTCACCGTCGACGCCGACCGGAATCTCGTCGGTGTCGGCGTCGATGATCACCTCGAATCCGGTGCCCTGAGCCAGGCCTCGTTGATGCGCCCGATGGAGTAACCCGACGGCCTGACGGGCGCTGCCGACGGAGATCGCCACGATCCCGAGAGTGCCCCGGTCCAATCGCGGGCGATGACCGAGCCCCGCCAGGTCGTTCATCTCGTACGGTCCGTTGCTGACCAGAACCGCCTGTGGACCCACCGCGGACACGCTCGGGGAGCGCGCGGTCAGCACCGCTCCGGCGCGTCCGGCGAGCAGATCCGGGAGTTTCTGCAGGAAGGTGCTGGTCTTGGCGTCGCGGTACTCCGGACTCTGGACAACTTCGGCGTATGCCCCGAACGATGCGTTGTTGACGAAGGTTCGACCGCCGACATTACCCAGATCCACCGTCACCTCGACGCCGTCGACAAGAGCGTCGAGGCACCGTGACGGATCGTCGAGGTCGAGACCCAGATCCGCGGCGAAGTGATTGCGCGTCCCGGCGCTGACGACCAGGAAGGGCAGGTCGTGTTCGGCCGCGACAGCGGCAACCAACGCCTGAGTTCCGTCGCCACCGGCAACACCGAGTAGGTCGGCGCCGTCCGCGACCGCCTGCCTGGCCAAGGCCGTCACGTCGATCTTCTCCGGCCCCTCGAGCAGTACGACCGTGGCCCCTCGTTCCTCGGCCTTGCGTTTCAAGTCGAACTTCTCGACCTTGCCACCGCCGGAGTTCGGATTCATCACGAAGAACGGTTTGGCGGGCGGCGGAGCCGGTCGCTCGACCACCGGCAGTTCCTTCTCCTCCCCCTCCAAAGCGGCGCGGGCGCAGATACCGGCTATGACGAACAATCCGATCGAGAGCAGCACCACCCACAAGAGGCGCTCCCGGATCAGGAAGGCGAGCACCACGATCGGCGTCAGAACCGCCACAGCCAACGAGATCCAGCGGAGAAATCCGCGGGTGGTCAGAAACCAGTACACCGCTACGACGCACACGACCACCCCACCGATCCCCAGGATCAGCATGGTCAAGGTTTTCAGTCCGGCGAAAATCAGGAGCACCACGACTGCAAGAACCAGCGCCGCAAATGCCGCGCGCGCCAACCAACTCTGTTTCGACGAGGGCCGATCCGTGCGGACAGGGGTCGTCATCGAGCCACCTCCCGCAGTTCGCCTCGTCGGATATTCAACTGTTGATATTGCCGTGTCTGTCTCCTCAGGACTAGCCAATTACCTACCCTCGGAAACCCACTTTTCCAGCGCTGATACTTTATGACGACACCTCGTCATAAAAAGGAGAAGGCCCGTGACAACACCGACGTCCGCAGCATGGGGATCTTCGGAGGAGCCTCTGACCGTGGTGCGGAAAGCCGGTCTTCACGGACTGCGGTGGACGGCCTGGCTGGCCGGCGCGACAGGCCTCGCACAATTGGTGTCGATCGGGCTGAACCTAACCGACACCGTCCACGGAATCGTCCCGACCACGTACCCGCCTGTAGACGTGGCCTGCAGCGTTGTCGCGCTCGTTCTCCTGGTCAGCCTGCTTGTCGGCCGACCCAACGGCCCCGCGATGTTGTCGGGTCTCGCCCTCCTCATGGCCATGCTGATGGCGCCGACCCTCCACAAACATGCACCCGAGTCGCTCTGGCTGGCGGCGGCACACGCCGTTTCGGTCGTCGCCGTCATCATGCTGTCCGTGATGACTTCGAGGTTCTCCAGTGCCGAGTTGGATCGGCCGTGACACCGGATTCACCCCTCTCACTTGCGGCCGAAGAATGGATCACCGATCTGACTGCCGCGGAGATGGAGCGATTGCGCAAACGCACGACGCTCACCGCCGCCGAAGCGCAGGAAGTCTGCCGATCCGTACGCTCGATCGCGCAGCAGATGATGCTTGTACCCGTCTCGATGTGGCAGGGTGATCCACGCCTTGTTGCGGATCTGTTCGACCTCCCCGTGACCATGAATCAGACACAGGAGGATCGACCATGCCGAAGCTGACCGGTGGCGCAACAACCGCAGAACACAAGATCGCGACCCGAGAAGCCATGTTGGACGCGTTCATTCGCGAACTTCACGAGCAGGGCTGGCAAAACGTGAAGCTGCAGACTGTGGCCCAGGCAGCCGGTGTCTCACGGACAGCGGTGTACAACTACTTCCCCGACAAATCTGCGTTACTGCTTGCCTGGTCCACCCGCGAGATGGACAGATTCCTGCTCCTGGCCGAGCGTGAACTCGCGGATCGCGAGAATCCTGTCGACCGAATCGAAATCCTCGTCAAACTGACGCTCGTCGAGTTCTCACTGCAGCGATTCACGGGAATCGCGTTGGTCGAATTGCTGTCCGCGCAGGATCGCGAAAGCTTCCTCGAACATATTGTCCCGCTGTCGGTTCTGGTAGAACAGCTCGTCCAGGAAGGTGTCGACGCCGGCGTCTTTGTCGATTCCGATGCTGCCGCGTCCGCGCAACTCATCCTCGCCTGCGTGGAAAGCCGACGCCCGATGCTCATGGCCGGCGACCGAGTGGACACCGTCGTGGCGACCACCGTCCCGTTCATCATGCGCGCGTTGGGCGTCTCGTGGCCGACTTCCCCCACCGCCGATCCCACCGATCGGCCTGCTCACGATCGGTAGGATCGCAGGTATGCACTTCGACCTCCCGCCCATCGATCAGCAGGCCGAGCGATTGATCGAACTCGGGGTACACGAGATGGCCGGGCTTTCTGCCGGCGACGTCAGGGCAGCCGCCGCAGCCGGAAAAGGTGAGGCGGGACTGCTTACCGTGCACGAAAAACTCGCTCCAGCTTCCATTTTGACTCCCCTGCTCGAGCACAAGAACAAGCGGGGCTTCATTGTCGTCGACATGGCCGACGTCGATCTGTTCGCTCCTACCGAGCCGGCCGCGTTGCCTGATACCGCGATGTATCTGCTCGGTGAAGTCGACCGCGGGGATCACCTGGCCAATTGGAGCCCGGACGAAGCACTTCCCGCGATCGTTGATGCCGACCGTACGCCGCTGACCCTCACCGAAGGCATTCACTGGCTGTTGCAGCGCCCCGACGTCCTCGAACGCGGAAAGTGCTTCATGACGATCGGCTCCCGATTGCGTAAGCCTGACGGATCTTTCGACACCAGAACCCCGGCGGTGTGGATCAGCAACGGAACCGGCCGGGACGGCAAAGACAACCGCAACGCCCCGAAAGTCGGGTGGTGTTGGTGGGGTAACCGCCACACGTGGTTGGGGTTTGCATCGGCCGGCGGGCGGACGTCGCTCCCGGGTTAGAGCACGGTTGCGCGGTCGAATCGGTATCGATCCTTCCACGGCATCGCGTTCTCCAGCATTGCAGCGGCAGAGAGCAATTCTGCGTCGCAACCCCATTTCGCCGAGATCATCACGCCGAGTGGAACACCGTCTTCCGTCCAACCGAGTGGCAAGCTGATCGACGGGAATCCAGTTGCGTTGGCGACGATGGTGTTTCCCGTGAAAGCGACCATGTCGATCAGTTCGGTCGCGGGGTCTTCGTCATTACGTAGCTCACCGACTGCCAACGGCGGTGTTGTCACCGTCGGGGTGACAACAAGATCGGCGTCGGCGTAATCCAGGCTCCACCGCCGCGCCCATGCCTGAACAACTCCGATTGCCGCGGCCAGATCGCCCGACGGCACTTCGTTTGCTCGAACACGTAAGTGCTGCACTATCGGACGGAGAAAGTGTTCGTACTCTTCTGGAATGGGCTTGGTGCCGGCCAAGGACGAGAACATCGTGGTGAAGGCATCGACGAAGGCGTCGTCTCGGGCCTGAGGACGTTCGAACACGTTGTGTCCCAGGCTCTCGAGAACGACGCCCACCCTCGATACCGCCTCGGAGACTCGTGGGTCCACCGTGCCGCCGGATACCGAGCCATGAGCGAGGGCGACGGTCAGGGGGCGAGAGTGCGACCCTTCTGCCTGGACGACAAACTCTTCGAACGACTTCGGCCGGGGCGGGTGAATCGTCCCGGCGCCAGGTCGCGTCGCCAGAACATCCAGCAGTGCAGCGGTATCGCGAACCGTTCGGGCGATCGGCCCCTTGCTCGCAAAACCGAAGTTGTCGTGACCTGCCACCCCCATCGTGATCAGACCGCGACTCGGCTTGAGGCCCACGACTCCGCACGTACTTGCCGGTGAACGCAACGACCCTGCGGTGTCACTTCCCTGAGCAAACGGCACCAGACCAGCGCCGACGGCGGCCGCGGCGCCACCACTGCTACCGGCAGCACTGCGTGTGCGATCGAACGGACTGCGCGCGGGCGGAGCAACTTCCGGCTCGGTGTAACACGCTGCCCCGAACTCGGGCACCGTCGTCTTGCCGATGTCGATCAGACCACCTTCTCGGATCGCCTCGACGATCTCGTCATCGGCGTCCGGCACGAAGTCCCGAAAGAGCGCCGATCCGAAGGTCGTGCGGATGCCGCGAGTCGCGTCGAGGTCCTTGATAGCCGTCGGGACGCCGAACAGGCGCGGAAGCGGTCCGGCGTCCCGCGCGTCCAACCTGCGCTGGGCCTGCTCGGCGAGTTCGATCGCATGTTCCCCGGCGATCGTCGTGAATGCACCCACGTCATCGGAAGTGGTCGCACGATCGACGAAGTACCGTGCCACCTCGGGGATCGAGACCTGCTTCGCGGCGATCACTGCGGCGAGTTCGACAGCGGACAATTGATGGAGATCAGTCATGGGGCAGCACTCCTTGTAGGTCAATCGGCACTTGCAATTTCGATACGCGTATCGCTATTGTTGTCAGCATGGTATCCGAATCCGCCGGCTCCGCAAGGGCCGGTCGACCAAAAGCATTGAGTCACAGACAGATACTCGATGCTGCGGCCGAGATCGCCGATACGGACGGCCTGGACGCGGTCTCATTTCGAGTGCTCGCCGAGCGACTGGGCATATCGCCGATGTCCGTCCACCGCACTACCGGCGGCATCGACGCGTTGAGGCGAGACCTGATTTCCACCCTCGTGGGAGAAGCCGTCTCGTCGATCGACTGGCCGACCGACTGGCGCGGGGTTGCCCGCACGTTCGCCTACGGTCTACATGACCTTCTGATGAGGCATCCTCTCGTTCTGGAAGCCCATCGGCAGGCATCACTGGAAGCGCCCGGCGCCGACGATACCGCCCACCGAGTCGTGCGAGCGCTTTCGCAGGCCGGCCTCGATGACGAACAGGCCACTTACGCGTACGGCGCCGTGCATGATTTCGTGACCGGACACGTCGCAATTCAATTGGGACGCGGAGCTTTCGACAGTGCACCCGCCGATCGACGCGAGGCATCGGTGTTCGCGCTTCATCACGATCCCGCCCGAAGGTTCGAATTCGGAGTCACGCTCATTCTGGATGGCGTGGCGTCGATCGCGCAGCGAGGAAGCACAACATGACAAGTAGCGTGACGACAACCGAAATTCGTGGCACCTCGGGGCGCCGTATCGCGTTCTGCGAGTACGGCGATCCGACTGGCCGGCCGGTAGTCGTGGTTCATGGATCACCTGGCAGCCGATACGAGGGGCTCTCGCTCGACAACGCGGCTGCGACGGCGGGTCTACGGCTGATCGTCCCCGATCGTCCCGGTTTCGGTCGCACAGATCCACACGCGGACAGGGGATTTCATTCCTGGGACGACGACTACGTCACTCTGATCGATCATCTCGAGTTGGACTCGGCCACACTGATGGGTTTCTCCGGAGGCGGCGGTTACGCGCTCGCAGTCGCTGCGGCCGTACCCGAACGAGTCTCGAAATTGGTGCTGGCGTGCGCCATGATTCCCGGAGCCCCACGAGATACTTTGCGGCGCAGGATAAAACTGGTATCCGCGCTGTACTTTGCCGCCAATTGGGCTCCCCGCATGGCTGGCGCAATGCTTGCGGGAACCGGAGTGTTCTCCAAGTTGCGCAGCGACTCCGTCTCGATCTGGCCGGCCGCCGATCAGGCCGTCATGACCGACGAGTCGCATCGCCCTGCTCTCCAATTGGATTCATCCGAAGGGATCGCACAGGGCGGATCCGCGGGGGTCGTCGATTTGGCTCGGTACCGCCACGAGATGCCAGGGTTGTTTCAATCCATCTCGGTACCAACGGTTTTCCTGCACGGAACCGATGACAGGAACGTACCCATCGAAGTTGCTCGCTGGGCCCACTCGATGATCCCCCACTCTCGCTTCGAAGAGGTCAGCGGGGGCGGTCATTTGTTCGTAGTCGCAGACCCCACTCCACTCATTCGCGCCCTCACATAACCTCTTGACTCGAACTGATGTTCGAGTATTATTGGGGGTGGGGATCGGGGGATTCAATGAGTGTTCTGTTGTCGGATGTGGTGTCTGGTTCTGCGGTGGGGTTGCGCGGACGTCTGTGGCAGTTGTCTGCTTCTGAGTTGCGGGCTGCTGCTATCGAGGCGAGTGCGGAGATTCTTCGTCTCGAGGCTGTTCGTGTGGCGGTGGTGGACGAGTTGTCGTTGCGGCCGGATGATCAGGTGATTGCCAGCCGCGGGGTGGGTTGCTGGTTGGCGGCGAACACGATGCTGCAGGTTCGGGACGGGAAGAAGATCGCCGCCCTCGGTGCAGCGCTACGGCCTTTTCCGGCGGTGGCGGCCCGGTTCGATGGCGGGGACTGCTCCTTCGATCATGCCGTGTTGATCGTGGCGTTCTGCGAGTCCCCGCCGAAGGGGATGCCGGACGAAGCGCTACCGAAGTGCATCGATTTGTTGTTGGCTGCGGCATCCGGTGTGGAGGCGACGACCACGAAGGTGCGGAGTGTTATCGCGACTTTGGAGCGAGTGTTCGAATCGGATGAGATTCCGCCCGCCGAGGATGTGGATCGGAATGAGTTGCGGATCGCGTCGACGTTGAATGGTCGGGTGGTGGTGCGCGGAGATTTCGATGCTCTCACCGGTGAAATGTTGTTGTCGGCGTTGTCGAATCTGACGATGCCCACCCCGGCACCCGATGGAACTCCGGATTCTCGGTCGGCGGCGAAGCGGACCGCGGATGGGTTCACGGAACTGATCCGCCGCTATCTGGACTGCGCGAAGACCGGTACGGATGGTGGTCAGCGGCCGCACGTGAACGTGCACATCAACGCGCGTGATTTGGCGGAGCATCGGGACTGCGCCGCCGCACCCTCGCCCGATGGTGGTGGAGTGGCTGTGTCGGATCTCGATGTCGGGCACATGCCGTGGCTCGGACCACTGTCCGTCTCGCAGACCAGACTCCTCGGATGTGACTGTTTCCTCTCCACCGTCTTGCTCGATGATCACGGGGCGCCGCTCGATGCGAAACCCGGAAAGAGGTTGGTCACCGCGGAGCAGCGAGTGGCGCTGATCGCCCGAGACAAAGGCTGCGCGTTCCCCGGCTGCACATGCGTGCCCGCCTGGACCGATGCACACCACATCCGGCACTGGGCCAACGGTGGCCCGACCGTGATGAACAACCTTGTCCTACTGTGCCGTTCACATCACCGGCTGATGCACCGAAAAGCCGGCTTCGTCGGAAAATGGGTGATCCGCATCGGCGCCGACAACAAACCCTGGTTCATCCCACCACCCTCGATCGACCCGCAGCAGCACCCGCGGCCGGCGAACACCACCTTCAAAACCTGAGGACGAACCTCAGGCACAACAGAACACGGCCCAGCACCGCATCGAAGGAGTCCTCGATGCGGTGCCGAAAGCCGTGCTCAGGCCTAGCCGGTGATCGTTCAGCCCAAGTCCGCGACGATCCTCTCGGCGAGCGGCTTCGACGAAGCCGGATTCTGGCCGGTGTAGAGCTTCCGGTCCACCACGACATAAGGCGACCACGCCTCAGCCTTCGAGAATTTGCCGCCCAACTCGCGTAGCCGAGTTTCGAGCAGCCACGGAGCCTTGTCCGCCAGACCAGCCTGCGTCTCCTCTTCATTGGTGAACGCCGTCAGCTGATAGCCGTCGAACAGCCAGCTTCCATCGGATCTCTGGGCGGGCAGAAGTGCCGCCGGTGCGTGACAGACCGCCGAAACCACCTTGTCGGCGTCCAAGAACTTCACCAGAAGCTCGCCGAAGGATGCCGACACTGCAAGATCTTCCATCGGTCCATGTCCACCTGGCACAAAGACCACGTCGTAGTCGGCAGCATCGGCGTTCTCCAGAATCTCCGGCGAATCCAGCACCGGCTGCAGATCCGCGATGTACTTGCGCATACGATCAGCGCCTTCTTGCCCGCCGTTGACCTCAGGCGCCAGGCTTCCCTCATCCACAACGGGGGCTTTACCGCCAGGCGTCGCGATCACGATGTCGTAGCCGGCCTCGACGAAAACGCGATGCGCCTCGACCAGTTCTTCCGCCCAGTATCCGGTTGGGTGGGCTGTCCCGTCGTTCAGCGTCCAGTGATCTGCAGAAGTGACTGCAAACAACAGCTTTGTCATCGCGCAACCTTTCGTCGGTGACAGGAACCCAATTGTGACAAGAAGCCAGTTGTGACAAGACTCCATCGTCAAGGCCCGATCAGTGAAACAACGTCCAGTCAGTGCAACACCTTGCCCCTGGGAGAATTCCTCACCACAACATCACGTCCCCTGCTAGTTTCCGATCGGCTTGCCGAACAGGCCTGCGACAAGTTCGCCCACTGCGTCTTCCCAGACCGGCCACGTTCTCTGATCAAGCGCCATCGATCCAGCATCGAAGGTGCTGCACACCTGTTGGGCCGGGACGCCGGCGAACCGATCACGAAGCCACAGCAGAGCACTCGGCAATGCGACGACTTCCATGCTGACATGCTCACTGAAGTGGTCTCTGGTGTAAACGACACTCGCAGAAGGATCTTGGCAATAGGTATCGACGAGTTTGTTCACCGGGCCCACAGGCACCAACCAGTCGGGATTCGACTGGTAGATGTACATCGGCACGTCAGGAACGGACTTACCCATGGCAGCTCGAGAGAGCGCGGCTCTCACCGTGGGATGTTGGACGGGATCTCCCGGTACATCGAGGAAACCTTTGATGTTGAGGAAGGGCACAGCAGCCGACGTCCAGAGCATGCACAGGTTGTCTTTGGCAGCGAAAAGCGCTCGGCCGGCGGGGTTTATGTGCTGATCTATGAAGCCTGCGAGTTCAGAATCTTCTCGGCTCACTCCGATGACACCGGCAGCGACGATCCCGGCTCCTAGAGCGTTGTTGGCATTGTCGAGCAAAGCACCGAGATCGGCTGCAACACCGCCTTCGGCGATTCCGACGACATTCAGTTCCGGGGCATAGGTGCGCCGTATTTCAGCCGCGTGACCAGTAGGAATCGACCCACCCGAGTACCCGAGCAGCCCTACTCGAGTCGACCGACCTTGCAGCTCCATGGGTTCGAAGTTCTCGGCGGCACGAATACCGTCGAGCGTGATCCGCGCGGCTACCGGGCCGGACGCGAAAGAAGAATTCGGCCCCTGATGATCGGGCACCGATAGTGCCCAGCCCTGCGCCAGCGCCGCTTGCACTTCGAGGAACTGCGCCCCACCAGTGGCAGCGCCCGTCACCAGCCACGGCAATGCGCCCTGCTGCATGACATACGAAGGTGCGCAGTAACTTCCGAGCGAGTCTTCGGCCATCTGAAAGGACAGCAGCGGACGCGGCCCGCCGTCGCGAGTGTCGCCGCGAGGCTTGATCACTGTGGTGACAGCCGGAATCGCCTCACCCGCAGCGTTATTGGATCGATATGAGATCTGCCACGCATCAACATTGGTCGGAATCAGATTGAGAGTGCCGAGATTCACTGTACGGGCGGCGATGATCTCACCCGGCTCCTTGGATTCGACGACCCCGGCGGGCGGTTCATAAAAGGCCTGGTCCAGCGCAGGCAATGGCGGCGCAACCGCAGGCGGCAGGGCAGACTGGACCTGAACTTGGGTAGGAACACCTCCGTCCGGTGCCGCTGAGGCAGGTGCCGAAAGTGCGATCTGCCCGATTACTGCAATCACGGCAATCGCGAAGCCCCCGCGTTGTCGGTCAGTTGTCCAGCGTCGTCCCATACCAATTCCTCCCCGAAAAAGCACAGATTGCCTTGTGTTGCCGCAGTTCTCATCACGGGCGCACAAGTTAGATGCGAGTGTCTAACATATTGAGGACGAGAGTAGAGCGTTGTGGGCTGGATTACAATCCCCGGTGTTCGTGACCTATTCGCCGGCACGAAGGGGCGCGTCGTCAATCAACGCGTTCAGGAGCACCGTCATCAGATCCACCAGTACCGACACAGGGGGACGAGGCTCCGTAGTGCTCCACTGGTGCACCAGCGCGGTAAGCGCACCGATGAAGGCAGTGGACGCCCACCGGTAACCACCCGGCGGTTCGTAATCGTCGCCCACAATCCCTTTGATGATCGACTCGAAAAATGTTGCCCAAACCGAACGTTGGTCCACACGATGCTTTTCCACCCGAGGACTGACACCCACGACGTCGATGAAGGCAACGTGTGCACGTCGCGGGTCACTTCCGACCGACTCGACGAAGGCAGCCATGGCCGTTGCTGCCTTGTCCCGCAGATTGACCGAAGGCTCCGCGTCGAGTGCGTCGACCATTGCAATTCTGGCGTCGAGTTGAATCTGGTCATACAGCGCCAGGAGTAGATCCTCGCGGCTACCGAACTCGTCGTAGAACTGCCTTCTGGCCAAACTCGCGGACGCACAGATATCCGCCACCGAACTTCCGGCATACCCCTTGTCGGCAAACACACTGAGAGCAGCATTCAAGAAGAGGGAACGGCGCTCGGCCTTGCGTGCCGCGACCGACCTTCCTCCATAGTTCCTGTCTGTTTCAGCAATTGCCACGCCTGCCAGCGTATGCGGCATCGCGCTGCAGACAAAACGTACCTGACCTGCTGCGCAGTTCAGTCGCCGACGCTGGCGCGCTCACGCCGAAGTGCGATCAGGTCAGTACGAAGGCCACAGCAAAAAGTGTCCAGGCGGCAGCAAGAACCGTCGACGCCGCAGTAACTGCCCCGGTCACGGCAGGTCGAGTGCTGCAGTTGCGCGCCGCGATGATCCCGACGGTCATCAAGGTCAGCGCCATAAGGAATGACAGAACCACGATCTTCACCAGCAACCCCTTCGACGTCGGCCAACAGAACCGAAGGCCATTTAGATAGTACACAAATAGATCGTGCATTAATCAAATGGAATCAGTCAGGAAATTCTTGACAACATTCAATTGAAACTGTCAGGCTAAACCTGACGAATGGAGAACTTCTCATGCAAGATCTGATCGAGACCGCCCTGACCGCAAAGATCGAGACCGCCGCAACTTCGACGGCTAACGTCGCAATCGCCGAGGCCGGCGCGCAGGCGGACAAGATTGTCGGAACGGATCCATTACCTGGCAGCCCCGAATGGGAGGCAGAACAGGACACCGACATCCCGGCGCAGCGTCAGATGGCGTGGCAGTTGGCATGTTTCCGGATCCAGCTCGCCGCAGGCATCGATTCGACGGCAAGCGTCATGAGCCTGCGAAGATTCGGCGCAACATGGGCAACCATCGGCCGCGCTGCCGGCATGACCCGTCAGTCCGCCCATGAACGGTGGGGTCGACGTGTATCGGACATGCTCGATCCTTACGGAGTCGGAATGCCGCCCATGGTGCCGAATGATGATCCGACTCAGCCCTGACTACCAATCGTGTGACTACTGATCCGACAGCAGCGCATCCGCTTTCGCGACCAATACTGCACGCTCACGCTCATTTCCGGCCAGCCTCGCTGCTTCGAGGAGTTCGGTTCTAGCCTCCTCGGATCGGCCGAGCTGACTGAGCAACTCCCCCCGAACACTGGGAAGCAGGTGGTACCCGGTCAATTCACCTGAAGCGACAAGCTTGTCGACGAATTCGAGCGCAGGGCCAGGACCGTATGCCATGGATACCGCCGCCGCATGATTGAGGTCGACCACGGGCGATGGGGCCAGTTGCGCCAACGCCTCGTAGAGGATGACTATCTTCTTCCAATCGGTGTCATCGAAAGTTGCTGCTCGCGCATGACATTCGGCTATCGCTGCCTGCAAACCGTACGGGCCACGTCCACGCCCGACGGCGTCAGCTCGTTCCAGCGCCGCAAGCCCACGCGAGATCTGTAGGCGGTCCCACCTAGTCCGGTCCTGGTCCGCCAGCAGGATGGGCTCACCTGTCGAGGTTGTCCGAGCGCCGAATCTCGAGGCTGTCAGCTCCATCAACGCAACAAGGCCGTGTACCTCGGATTCCCCGGGGACCAATTCGGCGAGTATTCGCGCGAGCCGCAGAGCTTCAGCACTCAGGTCCGCCCGCATCCACTCGTCCCCCGAGCTGGCTGCATAACCTTCGTTGAACACCAGGTACAGGACTCCGAGGACGGCGCTCAGCCTGCTCGAAAACTCTTCTCGTCCTGGAACTTCGAAAACCGCTTTCGATGCGGTCAACGCCTTCTTCGCACGGACTATCCGCTGCTGAACTGTCGCGGTCGGCGTCAGGAATGCCTTCGCAATTTCTTCGGTGGTCAACCCGCCTACAACCCGAAGAGTCAAGGCCACCTGCGCTTTTCGATTCAACACCGGGTGGCAGGCGATGAACATCAGCCGGAGGACGTCGTCGTCGATCCGATCCGGATCCCAGCTGACGTCGTCGAAATGCGAAGCGTCGTTCTCGGGTTCACGCGCAAAGTGGGCGTAGCGCTCGTCCAGCCTCTCTCGTCGTCGCCACCCGTCGATTGCTCGACGCGTCGCAACGGAAGTCAGCCAGGCAGCGGGATTTCGGGGAACTCCGGTGGCAGGCCACTGCTCGACAGCTTCGAGCAGAGCCTGCGCTGCCAGGTCTTCGGCGAGATCAAGATCTCCGACGGTGCGAGTCAACGTGGCGACGATCTTCGCGGATTCGATTCGCCAGACCGCGTCGACAGCCTTTCTCGTTTCTTCTCGCACCGCCTCGTCGGTCATGGTTCAGCCTGCGACCGGACGATCGGTACCGAGCTCTTCACGCCAGCCGGCTTCCTTCTGGATGTACTCGTTGTCCTGATCGAAGTCCGACATCTCGCTCACGCGGCGCACCTCGAGCTTGCTTCCCGGCCCGAGCGGGCAGCGCTTCGCCCATTCCAAGGCTTCGTCTTTGGTCGACGTCTGAATGATCCAGAATCCCGAGAACAACTCCTTCGTCTCGCCGTACGGGCCGTCGGAGACCAGCGGCGGATCGGACTCGAAATCGACGATGAATCCCTCCTCCATCGCCAATCCCTCACCCGCCAGCAGCACACCGGCCTTGATCAAGGACTCGTTGTACTGCCCCATCGCGGCGATGATCTCGTCGAAGTCCATGTCCTTGGATGCTTCGATGGCTTCGTCGGTGGAACGCATGATCAGCATGTACTTCATGAGAATCTCCTTCGTTTGTGGACCGCTCATTCGGTCCCTCTGCCTACACGTCGAACGGCAAAGACGCCGATCGACAAACTTCCGAAACTAATTTTCGAAGGACAAATCCGCCGGTCGAATACGTTGCCCACGGTATCGGCAGAAGGGTCGTCTGGCAGCTCAGAAATCGAGAAATCCCGGCACGACTTCATAGGCGAGCCCGGCCGCGTCAGCGCTCCCGTAGAAATACACCGAGCCGTAGCCAAACAGGTATTCCTCGACGAACTCGGGTTGCGGCTCGGCAACCACCGGCCATCCCTCTTCATTGATCTGGAACAGGAAGCGATGCCCGTCCGCCTCGACGGCATCGGCGTAGGACGGTTCATTTTGTATGAGTACCGGTTGCGGCGCGATCAACACCAACGGCATCACTTCGTCGTCAGCGGGAAGATTGACCAACGCCGCGCTCCCCAGGCCCTCGTGAGTGCCGGCCGATTCCGCACTTCGTGATGACGGCGGGTGCAGGACTGCCCTGAACCCGATGTCCGGGTATTCGAGGTCGTCGTCGCCGATGGAGAATCCCCGACGGATGAAGACGGAAAGCTCTCGCGCACCGAGCCACGGAGCCGTGTGCGCCGCGAGCGTCAAAAGATACTCATGCGTCTGCAAAATCGGCTGACCAGCGAAAACCTGCGGCGGGCGTCCACCAATCCTGGACCCGACTTCCGAATCGCTCGAACCCACCCCGAGATGTACTCTGTCCACCGGCGTCATCCTAGGGAGATCCGACGGGCGTCGGAAGAAGACTCTCCGATTTCCTACAAACCACTGGTGACGTAGGCCACATTCAGGCTCGATGATGAGTGCATGACAACATTCCCCACTCTCGACCCCGAACTCGCCGCAGCACTCACCATGCTCCCGAAGGTGGACTTCGCTGACCTCCCCAACGCGCGGGCCACCTACGACGCTCTGATCGGCGCCATGTTGGCCGACCTGCCATTCGACGGAGTCTCGCTTCGTGAACTGTCCGCTCCTGGCCTGGACGGCGATCCGGAAGTCACGATTCGTTTCTTCACCCCGGACAACACCGCCGGCCCTGTCCCCGTTCTGCTCTGGATCCATGGCGGCGGATTTGCAATCGGCACCGCTGAGTCCAGCGATCCGTTTTGTGTCGAGGTAGCGCGCGAACTCGGATTCGCCGTTGCAAACGTGGAGTACCGCCTCGCCCCCGAAACCTCCTTTCCCGGCCCCGTCAACGACTGCTACGCAGCACTCCTCTACATCCACGCCCATGCCGAGGAACTGGGGGTCGATCCCAGCCGCATCGCAGTGGGCGGGCAGAGTGCAGGCGGCGGATTGGCCGCAGGCACTGTCCTCAAAGCCCGCGACGAGGGCGTTGTGCCCGTGGCATTCCAATTCCTCGAAATTCCTGAACTCGACGACCGTCTGGCGACTGTCTCGATGACGAACTTCGTCGACACACCGTTGTGGCACCGCCCAAACGCCATCCTGTCGTGGAAGTACTACCTCGGCGAGTCGTATTCAGGTCCCGAAGATCCTGACGTCTCCATTTACGCTGCGCCGTCCCGGGCGACCGACCTCACCGGTCTGCCGCCGACCTACCTGTCCACCATGGAACTCGACCCGCTCCGCGACGAAGGAATCGAATACGCCCTTCGACTGCTGCATGCGGGAGTCAGCGTCGAATTGCACTCCTTCCCCGGAACCTTTCACGGGTCGGCACTAGTGGCGACCGCAGCAGTCAGCGAAAGAAGTGCCGCCGAAGCCCTCACTGCGCTCCGGAGAGGGTTGCGTTCGCTGTCGCCTGTCTCGTAGCGTTGCGAGATGCAAGGACTGATGTACCGGCTTGCCGAGCTCGATGCAGACTCGGCAGGCCTGGTACGTGTCATCGATTACTTCGACACGCTCGTGCGGCACGGCTCCGACACCGCATCTCTGCTTCGCGCGAGCGCGCAGTTGGCGGACTGCGTTGTAGGTATCGAGATCGTGGAACACGGTAGAAGCAAGAAGAATTTGCGCCGTTGTGACCCACGCGGCCGATGGTCGCCCGAACCCCAGTTCCCTCCGAGCATCGCCAGGGACATCGCTGTAGACGACGAGGTTCTCGGGAAGGTATGGATCGAGCGTCCTGGTGCGCACTTGCCGCTCGACGAAATGCTCGTCGACCGAATGGCCCTGACCGCAGCGATAATCCTGCAACCCCGACGCTTGCCTACCGAAGCCGAGCACACTCGAAATCTGTTGTTCCCGATGGATGAACTCGCGGTGCTCACCTCCTGCGCCGGTCTCGGTATCGAACCCCAAACCCCAGTCCGCGTCATGGCAATCAAGGCAGTCTCAGACACGGCCGGCGGCACTGCACACCTTGTTATTTCGCAAGATTGCACACCTGGCAAAGCCGTTGGGATAGAAGCTGATGGCGAGTATCTGAATCTCGTGGCGGGTTCGTTCGCACCGACACCCGAGCTGTCCGAGTCAGCACTGTCGTCATCCATTCGCGCCGGAATATCTTTGGCTGCTTCCGCTTCCGAAGTGAATACAATACTCACCACTGCACGATTCGCTCGTGCACAGGCGTCAGCAACAACACCGATCGTGAACGCCGACGATCTCGGCGCCCTCAACCTCCTGGCACCGGGATCACACATCGATCACTCGCGAATACCGGATCTGGTTCTTGCCGAAGAGATCGGCGATACCAAACAGGGATTAGAACTACTCGAAACCTTGAGGGCATACCTGCAATCCGGAACATTGAGGGCCGCAGCCGATTCCATGCATCTTCATCACAGCAGCGTTGCGCACCGATTGGCGAAGCTGTCCCAGCACGTCGGATTCCACGTCGACACCATCGAGAACCGGGCACGCGCAACGGCCATGATGCTGGTCCTCGATGGCGGATAGGGCCCACCGCGCATCACTTGTGCTACACAGTGGTTGACGATCTTTCGCGTTCGGCGAGCGCAACGAAGGGTGCAAGCGCGGGATTCGGGTTGTCCGGACGGTAGGTCACGGCAACTTCGAGAGTCGGCTGCATACCGGCGATCTCACACAGATGAATACCCGGGATTCGGAGCATCCGGGCCCGCCCCTGCGGGATCGGCGCAATTCCCACGCCGTCCGAGACGGCGTGCAAAACCTGCTCGTCGTCAGCCTCGAATCGAACGATATTGGGAGTGCTGTCGGGCCAAAGTTGTTCGAGCGTACGCGAATACATCCCGGGCGCATTCGCCTCGGGCCAGAATACGACGGGGATGTCCACCAGATCTCCGAGTTCGAGTGTCGTTCGATCCCCGAACGGATGATCCACGGGAACGGCGACCAGGATAGGTTCGGTGTCGAGGACGATCAGGGGAAGTTCACGATCGTCGTCATCGAGCGGCGGTCGCACAACCGCGATGTCGACGGCTCCGGTTCGGACGAGGTCGACAGTCTGCGCCGAAGTGCCCCGGTGCACGACAACTTCGACGCCTGGATAGAGCTTGCGATAAGTGCTGACCAGATCCCCGACGGCGCCACCCGCCCACGACCGGGTGTACGCGATGCGCAGTTCCCCGTCCACACCGCGTGCAGCCAATCGAATTCGTTCGACCGCCCGGTCTGCGCACCCGAGCAAGAAGCGTGCCTCTCGTACCGCTACCCGCCCCGCGTCGGTGAAAGTGAACTGCGGACCTCGGCGGTCCACCAGAGGAACTCCGAGTTCGCGCTCAAGAACCTTGATCTGCTGACTGAGTGCAGATTGCGCCACGTGGACGTTCGCGGCGGCGCGAGTGAAGCTGCCGTGATCCGACAGAGCAATCAGATAGCGTGCGCGCTGCAGGTTCATACGGCGATTATAAGAAGAACAGATGGTGGTGTCACTACTTGGTCTTGGACAGCGCATCACCTGAGGTCGGAGGATCGAGTGCAGATTGCTCTACCGCTCGTCTCCCGAAAAACTGTCCCCGAACGATCACAAGGTTGAACATGAGCCCCCGAACACTCGTCGAAGCACGCGAATCTGCAACGGACGCGAGGTTCCTCGGCACCCTCGCAGAGATCGTCAGCGCCCTCGCAGAGATCGTCGGCGAAGCGCATGTTCTCACCGATCCAGAGCTGATCGAGGGTTACACACGCGACTGGACGGGACGTTGGATCGGTGACGCAATAGCTGTGGTCCGTCCGGCCGACACCGCCGAAGTGTCCGCCGTCGTCACGACCTGCTTCGAGGCCGGGATTCCCATCACCCCACAAGGTGGAAATACCGGACTGGTCGGTGGCGGAATACCGTCGGCTGGATCAGTGGTGCTGAGCACCAGGCGTTTGGATTCGATCGAGACCGTCGACCCCATCGGCCGGACAATCGCGGCCGGTGCGGGCGTGACCGTCGCTCGCGCCGACCTGGCGGCCTCGGCACATGGCCTCCGATTCGGAATCGATTTGGCATCAAAGGAATCCGCGACCCTCGGCGGCATCGTCGCAACCAACGCCGGCGGTACCCGCATGGTCCGATACGGAAATACACGGGCACAGATACTCGGAATCGAGGCAGTACTCGCCGATGGTTCCGTCTTGAGCAGGTGGACTCCACTTGTCAAAGACAATGTCGGATACGACATCCCAGGGCTTCTTGCGGGCAGTGAGGGAACGCTCGCGATTGTCACCAAGGTCCTGATGAAGTTGGTCACCCCGGCGACCGACACCCAGGTCGTGCTCGCGGGTGTGCGCGACGTCGACCAAGCGCTGCAGTTGTGCAACCGCGTGCGCCAGAGCGGGTTGACCGTCGAAGCCGCCGAAATCATGACCGACGACGGCATCTCCCTCGTCTGCGCGCACACTGATGCCCGTCGCCCGTTCGGCACACCGTCACCGATGTACACCCTGATCGAGGTGTCATCGCCGCGCGAGACGGAAGAGTCACTCCTCGAAGTTCTCTCCGCCTCTGCCGATCTCATCGAGGACGCGACAGTCGAGCCTGGCCCCGCTCGAAAACTGTGGACTCTGCGAGAAAGCCATACCGAAAGCATCAGCGCTTCATCGACGACTCCGGTGGTCAAACTCGACATCTCCGTCCCCTTGTCCGTGATGGGCATGTTCATCGAGAGCCTCCGCGAAGTACTCACCGAACGATTCGTCCATGTGCGTCCAATGTTGTTCGGACACTTCGCCGACGGGAATATCCATGTGAATCTTCTTGACGCCGAACCGAGCATCGCCCACGAACTGACCGATACGGTCTTCGAACTCGTCTCCGCCCATCACGGAAGTATCAGCGCCGAGCACGGGATCGGTCGCGCGAAGTCACCGTGGATAGCGCTGGGGCGCACGGAAACCGACATCGCCGCCATGAAGCTGATCAAATCGTCCTGGGATCCGCGTGGAATCCTCAATCCTGGAATACTGTTGCCCGAAACGGTCGGGTAACGAAAGGGGTCTCGTGCAGGATCTTTACGTCGTCACTCATCCTCATGCCGAACACACAGCACAGGACATCGTCGGAGGTTGGCACAATTCGGTTCTCACGCCCGCCGGCAGGCGCGATGCAGAGTTGATCGCCGAAGAGTTGAAACGTCGACGCACAGGAACTTCGCGCCCGATCCGCATCACCTCTTCCGACCTCGAACGGTGCGCCGAGACATCCGCGATCATCGCCCGGACGCTCGATGTTCCGGCGACAACAGACTCTCGATTGCGCGAAATCAGCTTCGGAGAAGCCGAAGGGCGCCCGAACTCGTGGCTGACCCAGCGGCAGGTTCCGGCTCCTGACAACAACCGCCTCGATCACCGTGGCCCCGTTGCCGGTGCCGAAACCCGCCGCGACATCGCATCAAGGGTCGGCGAGTGCATGCGCGAACTGATGACCGAACTCGATCACGATCACATCGTCGTAACACACGGATTTGCACACACATTCGTCGTCTCCTCTTGGCTGCAGATCCCCGTCGAAGCCACAGGGTTTGCGACCTTCGCGACCACGCCCGGGGCCATCACACATCTCCAACACGACGACTACTGGCGCAATCGAACTCTCGCGCAACTAGCCGATACGACGCACTTGGCCTGTGGCACGATGGCCTGATGCGCCATGTTTCCGACGACGAACGCCGTGCACGCATAGGAGTACGTCATGCGCTGGCGCCTTCGTTCCGCGTCGATTCTCCGGAAGCTGCAACGCGGGCGATGACGGTACTGCACGCCACCGAATCAGCGACTGTCTATCTGTCTTGCTGGGCGAGGGTTCGGTCATTGGACGCCACTGACGTCGACAACGCCTTGTACGACCAACGCAGTCTCGTGAAGCAATTGGCTATGCGCCGCACACTCTTCACCTTTCCCCGAGACTTGCTGCCGGCCGCGTGGTCGAGTGCGTCCGCCCGCGTCGCGAACACCGAGCGCGCACGAATGGCCAAGGATGTCGTCAAGGCCGGAATCGCCGTCGACGGCAACGACTGGCTCGATCGCGCGCGGGCGGAGGTTCTGACACTGCTCACCGATGCCCCTGAAGGCCTTTCCGCACTCGAGGTCCGTCAGGCAGTACCGATGATCGACGTCAAGGTCGAGGGTTCGGCAGGCGAAATCTGGTCGGCACCCAGGGTTCTCACGCACCTCGGGGCGACCGCAGACATCATGCGCGGCGCCAACACCGCCCGATTCCCCGTCTCACGCGACACTGGCTCGACGACGCCCCCACCGATCTCGAATCTGCGGACGGATACCGAGAAATGGTCCGACGCTGGCTCCACTCCTTCGGACCGGGGACGGAAGACGACATCGTCTGGTGGCTGGGCTCGACCAAGACGGTTGTCCGGGCCGCCCTCTCCGAACTCGAAGCCGTTGCAGTCTCACTCGACGGAGGCGACACGGGCTGGTTACTGCCGGATGACGTCGCCACGGTGTCTGATCCAGGTCCTTGGGCGGCACTCCTACCGGTGCTCGACCCGACGATCATGGGGTGGAAGAACCGTGACTTCTATCTCGGCCCGCACCGCAACCAACTCTTCGACACCCGCGGTAATGCCGGCACCACCGCTTGGGTCGACGGTCGTGTCGTGGGCTGCTGGATCCAAGACGCCGCCGGAGTGGTCCACGTTCGAGTACTCGAATCCGTGTCCGCCGATGCGCAACGGTCGCTCGACGCCGAGGCAGTTCGTCTGACCGAGTGGCTGGGTGGCGTCAAGATCGGCACCGGCTATGTCTCGCAGGCTATGAAGCAAGCGGTTGGAATTGCTGCGGCTACGCCTTGACGACGTAACCAGAACACTGTTCTAGCTGGTCTTTCTGCTGACGCCATCCATGGGCGGTAAGGCGACCATCGACAAGTGTACGAAACGTACAGTACACTTCGTCAATCAGTGATTGACCAATCTAGGAGGTTCCATGGAAGGTCAAGCAGTTCGTGAATACGGTGCGTTCATCAACGGAGCGTTCCGAGCCATGGGCACATCCACATTCGAGGCGCGTGACGCCGCTTCCGGCGCCCTACTCGCCACACTGTCTCGGTGCGGGCCCACAGAGATCGACGACGCGGTCGAAGCCGCCAGGCGGGCAGTTCCTGCATGGGCGAACCTGACCGCTGAAGAACGATCCGCCAAAATCTTGCAGTTTGCCGCGCTCGTGGAGGATCGGGCCGAAGAGCTTGCCCAGCTCGAATGTATGGATACCGGGCGCCATATCAGGGAGATGCGCGAGGACTATCGAGCCGCCGTCTCACACCTGCGATACTTTGCGTCAATCTCGCTGGCCCACCATGGCTTCGGCCGCGAGTTGGCATCGGGATACCTGGTCGCGAAGCGAGTGCCATTGGGCGTATGTGGACAGATCATTCCCTGGAACGATCCCGTGGTAATGACGGCGTTCAAGATTGCACCTGCTCTCGCTGCGGGAAACACAGTGGTCCTCAAACCTGATGAAAATGCTTGCGTTTCCGTCATGGAGCTGGCCAGGATCGCCGCCGACGTGTTTCCCGCAGGCGTTTTCAATGTTGTCCCTGGTCTTGGTGAGGACGCCGGCGCAGCCCTGATAGACCATCCGAAGGTCAGCAAACTCGCTTTCACCGGAAGCACCGAAGTCGGCCGACTCGTGGCACACGCCGCAGCCTCACGGCTGATCTCGACCACACTCGAACTCGGCGGCAAGAGTCCCAGCATCGTGTTTCCTGATATCGAGGACATCGATGCAGTGGTCGCCGATGCCACCGCAGGTGTCCTCATGTGCAACGGCCAATCCTGCTTGGCCGGAACACGTCTCTTCATCCACGAGGATATCTATGACACCTTCGTGGAAAAACTCGTCGCAGGATTCCGATCATTGCGAGTCGGGCCGCCACTGAACGAGGACACCGAACTGAGCGGATTGATCCACCGGGAACACGCCGAACGTGTGATCTCCATGATCAAATCCGGGATCGACGAAGGCGCACAACTACTTACAGGCGGGGATCTGGTAGAAGTGCCGGGATTCGAAGCCGGAAACTTCGTCGCGCCGACGATTCTCGAGGTCACCAACTCGATGCGAATCGCACAGGACGAAATCTTCGGACCTGTCCTGTGCGTCCTCAGATGGAACAACTACGAGCATGTGATCGCAGAAGCCAATGACACTCCGTACGGTCTCGCTGCTGGGATCTATACCTCCAACCTGAAGAACGCGATGGAAACCGCGGATCGTCTTGATGCGGGCTGCGTCTGGATCAATCAGTACTTCAATCTGGGAGGCGGTGTCCCCTTCGGGGGATTCAAGGAAAGCGGCCTGGGGCGAGAGTTCTGCCTCGAGACGCTCAACGAATACACCCAACTCAAATCCATCACTGTCGCCACGTCGACGCCCACGACAAACCAAGGAAGCACAAATTGAAAATCTCGGGAAATACCATCTTCATTGCCGGCGGAACCTCCGGTATCGGCCTCGCACTTGCAGTGGGATTGCAGAACGAGGGGAACAAGGTAATCGTCGGAGGGCGTCGATCCGCTCTGCTCCAAGAGATCTCGGACAAGTACCCGGGCATCAGCACGGTCGTCATCGACGTGGACGACCCGAGATCCATTCGAACCGCACATGAATCCGTCACGGAGGAATTTCCCGATCTGAACGTCCTCGTGACGATGTCGGGAATCATGTACCCGGAAGACTTGAAGAACCCGGACTTCCTCGACATCGCCGAGAGAACCGTCACGACAAACCTTCTCGGAACAATTCGCTTGGCCGGCCAGTTCATCCCGCATCTGATGACGAAGCCCAATGCCACCATCGTCACCGTCTCATCCGCCGTCGGCTTCGTCCCGCTGCCCGTCACGCCCACGTACAACGCGACAAAGGCGGCGGTTCATCTCTTCACCGAGAGCATGCGCGTACAACTCGCCGATACCTCGATCCGGTGCATCGAACTCATCCCGCCAGGAGTCCGCACCACGCTGATGGGTCAGGAGAACTCGGAATCAGCTCTGCCACTTGATGACTACATTGCCGAGACCATCGGCCTACTGAAGGCGCACGACGACGCCACGGAAATCGTGGTCGACGCCGCCAAGCCGCTTCGCAACGCCGAGATCAACGGTGAGTACCAGCTAGTACTGAAGATGCTCAGCTGACACCCGAGTGTTGAGGCACATCGCAGTGCGGGGAGGGCAATTCGCCCTCCCTGCGCTGCGGATTCTCAACGGAGAACCCGTCTATGCACCACTGCGGAGTCCACGAACTGCGTGATCGATGATCGAGCGCACAGTGTTGTCGTCGATACCCGCGTGCCCGACCAACATCCGGTAGATCAACGGCCCGAAGAACAGATCGATCGCTTCCTCGGTGTCGATGTCTTCGCGAAAGTAGCCGGAATCCACACACCGCCGAATCAGTGCGGCGAAACCCCGACGACGTTCGTCGAGGAAGAAAGTGCGGAAGTATGCCGCCGTCGTCGGATCGTTGGCACACGCGCCGACAAGTTCGGCAAAGATCGACCCGAGTGGACCTCGGTAGAACTTTCCGATGTCACCTAGATAGTCGTTCAAATCGGCTTGCGCACTATCGGTCTCGGGAAATGTCAGATGACGAGCCATGAGCACGCCGAATGCTTCAGCAGCGATAGCTTGCCGCGACGGCCAGTGCCGATACAGAGTCACCTTGCTGACACCGGATTGTTCGGAGATCGCATCGATGGTCGCGGCCTTCATTCCACCGGATTTCAGAAGAGCTTCTGCTGATCTAAGGGCCTTCTCGTGGGCCGCCTCACTACGTGCACCGCTCGGAGGAGTCAGCAATCCCGTCTCGGCATCACCCGATCCCCGAAACACGCCGTCGTCGGGAGCGCGCTTACCCATGTCCACTCCTTAGTCCTTCAAGACCTTGCAGCACAGAGCATTTCCCGGCATCGGAGGACCCGGCACAGCCCAAGGCAGCAACTTGTCGCGATAGCTACTAGTCGTATCGTACACATGGCGCCCTGGACCGAATCAGCATGGTCACAACAACAAGCCCAATCTGATTGCGTCCGCGCATGATTCAAACAACCAGCGCAAGCCTCTCGTTTATTACTCAAAAGTAAGATAGCGTGTGGTCGTCATCACACCAGCCCGTCAAGTACCGAGAGACATACGAAACCGAAGGGTCGATCGTGGCATCGAGGATTCTCTTTCAGGGAGCGGTGGCGCTGACAGCCATTGCACTCACAGGCATCACAGCACCTACTGTCGCCGCGCAACCGTCGGCGGATTCCTTCTATCAGTACGACGGTTCGGCACCGCTGTCGTCGTATCAGCCTGGGGCCGTTCTCAAAACGAGGACCTTGCCCTATCACGTCGTCAACATTCCGACCCCGTTGCAAGCCGTGCAGGTGTTGTACCGGTCGACCGACGCTCTCGGCCGGCCGTCTGCGAATGTCACATCGATTCTTCGACCACCCAATGCCCAGCCGGACAAAGTTGTCTCGTTCCAGTCGGCCTACGATTCGCTGAACCCGGAAGACGGTCCGTCACGAGCTGTTGCGGGGGACACCCCGATCGGCAGCCTGACCGCCAGCGGACGGAACGTCGCCTTCGGCGGGACTCTCGCTTCCGGCGAAGCTGCCATGTTCGGTCCCCTACTGGCACTGGGCTACACCGTCGTCATTCCCGACACCGAAGGGCCGAACGCAGACTTCGCGGCGGGACCCGAATACGGAATGATGACTCTCGACTCTCTTCGCGCCGCCCGTAACACTCCCGAGACAGGTATTGCCGACTCAGCCGAGATCGGCCTGATGGGATACTCGGGCGGAGCAATCGCCACCAGCTGGGCGTCCATCCTCGCTCCGGACTACGCCCCGGACATCAACGAGGACCTGATCGGCGCCGCCCAGGGTGGACTGTTGGTCAACCCGGCGAACAACCTCCGGTACGCAAACGGAAGCATCGGCTGGGCAGGCGTTGTCGGGATGGCAGTCGTCGGACTTGCCCGTGCCTACGACATAGATTTCGATCCGTATCTCGGCGATCGCGGACGCGAACTCCTACCTCGCATCGAGGATGCCTCGATCGGGAACGTCATCCTGCAGTACCCGGGGGTGACCTGGCAGGACCTTGCCAAACCAGAGTATGCGAACCCCAACTCGGTGCCCGAGTACGTCGACGTCGCCAACAAAATCAACATGGGCAACGCGCCGATACCCACCATCCCTATGTTCATCGCTCAAGCCGCAAACGGAGCCCTCGAGGGCACCCAGCCAGGTGGACCCGGCGTCGGCCCTGGCGACGGAGTCATGGTTGCCGGGGACGTCCGCACACTCGCCACTCGTTATTGCGACGCAGGTTTGTCGATCCAGTACGACCAGTACGACACCATCAGTCACGTTCCCGGTGGCGCGCTTTGGCTCCCCGGCGCCATCACCTGGCTCAACGACCGTTTCAACGGGAATCCGGCGCCGAACAACTGCTCGAACATCGCACCGGGCAATTCACTGGCGCCGGAAGAACACGCGGCGAGTTGAAGTATCCAACCGCCGGGTCAGATCCCGATGGCGAGATCGTCGATGTCTGCGAGCGTGCCGCCGTTTTCGAGGATGCTCGTGTAGTTCCGAAGTCTGTTCTGATCTATCTCGGTAGTGCTGACTCCGCGCTTCCAGTAGCCGAAGACAACCACGTCGTCCTTCGCCAGGCCGACTGTCTTACGGAAATGCGCTCGGATGGAGCGCATTTCGTCTCGCTCACCGGCACCCCACACCGCATAGTCTCCTGGGTTCTCGAGCTCGAGGGCATACTCGGCAAGGCGATCCTCGACATGATGCAATTCGAGGCCGGGGATCACGGGCAGTTCCGCGAAAGCCTCGGCGTCACCGGTGGCGACCCAACCAACACCGGTCACACCCTCGGGCCACTGAAGCAGAATCGAATAGAGGGCAGGTATCGCAGTGTCGTCGGCAAACAGTGCGACGCGGCGACCAGCGATCTCGGGAACGAGGAAGTGCGGGCGAGGGCCGGTGAGCGAGAACGTGTCACCCACACGACGGTCGTCGGCCCACCGCATCATCGGGCTGGTGTGACCGTGCAGCACGACGTCGAAGGTCATCGAACCGCTCGACGCATCGAAGCTGCGCACCGTGTAGACACGAGAGACGCCGCCGTACTGCGGACCTAGCTGGATGCGGAATGCGACGTTGGGACGCAGCCAATTCGGGTCGTCCGCCGACGAAGTCAGCTGGACGGTGATGCGCAAGATGCTCTCGGTCGGACGTTCGACGCTTTCGACGACGGCAACCACGTCGTTGAGACCACGGTCGTGGTCTTCGCCGCGTGGCGCCTTTGCCGACGCAGAGGTTTCAGTTTCTTCAGGTCGAGATGCGGTAGTCATTGATATCTCCTGATCGATGGTTCAGTTGTGGACGGGTAGCTGGCTGGCAGGTCTTCGATCACGCGGAACAACAAGTGGCCGTCCGGTTTCGGGATCTTCGAGGACCAGAGCCTCGAGGTCGAACACTTCACGCAGTAACTCAGGGGTGAAGACGTCCGAGGCACTGCCCTGCATGACGATTTCTCCGGACCGCATGGCAACTACGTGCGTGGCATATCGGGCCGCGAGGTTCAGGTCGTGCAGGACCGCGACCAACGTTCGACCAGACTGGTGCAGTTGGGAACAGAGGTCGAGAACCTCGATCTGGTGGGCAATGTCGAGAAAGGTGGTCGGTTCGTCGAGCAACAACACCGGGGTGCGCTGCGCGAGTGTCATGGCGATCCATACCCGCTGCCGTTGTCCACCGCTCAGTTCGTCCACCAATTGATCTGCTGCATTGCGCATTCCGACCTCGGCAAGCGCTTCGGCGACAACACGCTCGTCTTCGGGTGACCATTGGCGCAGCATGCTCTGGTACGGATATCGGCCGCGAGCCACGAGGTCTGCCACGGTGATCGCTCCGGGTGAGAGCGGAGACTGCGGCAGCAGAGCGATGCGCCGAGCCACTTCCTTGGTGCGGTAGGACCGAATGTCCTTACCGTCGAGCAGAACCCGACCCGATCGCGGCGCGAGCATTCTGCCGAGCGCACGCAACAACGTCGACTTGCCGCACCCGTTCGGTCCGACGACCACGGTGAAACCGCCGTCGGGGATCTCGAGACTCAACTCGTCCACGATGGTTCGATCGGCGTACCGGAGCTCGATCTTCTCGGCGTGTAGCCGCGATACCGGAGTAGCTGTAGTCATGAATCTCTTTCGTAGCAAGGTTTTCAGGCCTGACGGGCCAGCAGCCAGATCAGATAGGCGCCGCCGAGCAGACTGGTGACAAGACCGACCGGAGTTCGGAGACCGACCTCGACCGCTTGGGCAATCAAGTCGGCGCCCGCCAACAGAACCGCGCCGAGCAGGAAGGAGGTCGCGACAAGAACACCGCTGCGCCGAGCCAACCGTCGTGCGATCTGGGGAGCTGCGAGCGCCACAAAGGCGATGGGACCGGTAGCTGCAGTTGCTGCTCCGGTGAGCGCGACCGCAAGCAGAATGCCGGCGAATCGGTATCGCTCCACGGAGATTCCGAGCGAAGACGCTGCGTCGTCGCCCATTTCCATCATGGTGACGCGCCTGGACACCACGACGAGAGCAGGAACCAGAACACCGACGGCGATCGCAACGCTGATCGCGTGTGGCCAACCGCGCCCGGTCAGCGAACCGGCCGTCCACTGCTGCACCACGGTGGCGTCGTCGATATCCGCGCGTACCACCAGGAACGACATCACGGCGCTCAGCATCGCCCCAACTCCGATGCCGACCAGGACGAGTCGAAGACCGCCGCTGACTCCGTCTTTGCGTGCCAGCGCGTACACGAGCAATGCGGTCAGCATGCCGCCGAGAACAGCAGCGCCCGCGGTCTGGAGTACCCCGCCGCCGAAGAACACGATCTGGACCACCGCTGCCGTCGCAGCGCCGGTGGTGAAACCGATGATGTCCGGCGAGCCGAGAACATTGCGCGAAAGCGTCTGGAAAACCGCGCCGGCCACACCGAGGCTTCCACCCACCCCGATCGCGGTGATCAGCCGCGGAAGACGGCGATTCTGGACGGACCGAACCGCCGCTGGGGTGCCTTCGCCGTTCAGAGCGCGCCACACGTCACCCAAGGACAGGTCCAAGGTTCCGTACATCAGCGTGGCAAACGAGAGCGCCGCCAACGCCGCGCTGATTGAGATGGCTACGAACAGCACTCGCGGGACTATGCGCCACGACCACGACCCGATTCGAACCACCCAACCGCGAAAGAGCGGTGGGACCGGCTGCGCTGCAATCATGTTCACAGTGACGCCACCCGCCGTGAGCGAACGAGCGCGACAAACAACGGTCCGCCGAGCACAGCCACCGCGATCCCCGTCTGCAGATCTCCCGGCGAGGTGACAACGCGACCGAGAACGTCGGCCAAGAGCAGAAACGCCGGCGCGACGACGAGCACGCACGGCAGAAGAAGACGCAGATCCGGTCCGACCACGCCGCGCACGATGTGCGGCGCAGCCAGCCCAACGAATCCGAGTGGGCCGGCCGCCGCGGTGGCCGCCCCCGCGAGCAGGATGACTGCTACAGCGGATCCGGCCCGGGCGGGACCAGTGCGGGCGCCGAGCCCTTTGGCAACGTCCTCACCAAGAGCAATCGCATTGAGTGGACGAATCAGCAACAACGACAACACGATACCGATCGCGATGAAGGGAAGGACGGTGACGATCACGTCTCCGCCGCGCCCCTGCAACGAACCCACTGCCCAGAATCGGAACTGATTGAAGGCAGCCTCATTGCTGATGAGAACCATGCTGGTGAGCGCCGTGATCGCCGTTGCCACAGCGGCACCGGCGAGCGCCATGCGCGCTGGGGTCGCGGCGCTGCGATGCGCAGACCCCAACATGTACACACCCACCGAGGCAACGGCCGCGCCGGCGAGCGCGAACCACAGATAACCGCCGACCGAAGTCACCCCCAGATAGGCAATCGCAATCACAACTGCCGCTGACGCTCCGGCGTTCACACCCAGTAGCCCCGGATCGGCCAGAGGGTTGCGGGTGATCGACTGCATCAGCGCGCCGGCCAGTCCGAGTGCAGCCCCGACCACCAGCCCGAGAATTGTTCGGGGCAAGCGTGATCCGATCACCACGAGGTGTTCGTTGTTGCCGGCGTCGTAGGAAAGGATCGCGTCGAGCACGGTGGCGACGGGGATATTGCGAGAGCCGAGTACCAGCCCACCGACGGACGCCAGCACGATCACGACCACGGAGGCCACGACCAACAACCCCGCACGCGCGGCTGTCCCGGACCGCAGCGGTGCTTCGGTCCGGGACTGTGAAGAAGCGCTCACGCCGTCATCCACCGAACGTGGACACCAGCGACTCGACTGTCTGCTTGGCACTGAAGTAGTCGAGGCGGAAAGCCGCCGTTCCCATCGCGTAGACCCGATCACCCTTGACAGCAGGTTGATTGGCGAGAAGCGGATCGGCAGCAAGTTGCTTCTCCACATCCTTGGGTCCCATCGAGACGGCAAACAGCGTCTGTGAGCCGTCAAGGGCGGCAGACATGTTCTCGGAGCTGACGATCGCGACGCCGGAGGCACCCCGCTTGTCCGGAGCGACAAACTGCTCAGCGGGCTCGGCATAGGTAAAGCCGAGCGAGGTCAACAGATTGCCCTGTGGGCTGTCGGCCCGGAACGTCCAGACACCGTCGGCACCCATGTAGACCAGCGCCGTCACCGGCTGCTCGGGAAGTTTGATCTTCCCGGCCTGCGTCGTCACCCAGCTGTCGTACTCGTCGACGGTCTTGTCGGCCTCGCTCTCGAGTCCGGTGACAGTCCCCAGCTGATCTGCGAGTTCCTCCCAGGAGCTGGCGCCGTAGTCGAGAAGAACGGTGGGTGCGATGTCGCTCAGCTGCGCGTAGGCGTCGAGCGTCGAGTCACCTCCGTTGGCGGACCCGATGATCAGATCGGGTTCGAACGTCTCGATCGCGTCGAGGTTCAGCTCGAGATTTCGGTAGAGAACCTCTACTCCACGATCAGCTGCCACCTCCGACCACTGGGAGAAGAACCCCTGTTCATCGGTCATTCCCGACGGCGTCGTTGCCGCGCTGGCGACGACCGGCGCACCGATTGCAAGCAGCGTGCCGGTCAACGACGGCGAGGTGGACACAATTCGGGTCGGCTTCGAGGTGATCTCGGTACTGCGGTCGCCGTGATCGACGGTGCGCGGCCATCCCTCGGCAGAACCTGAGGTTTTCTGGGTGCCCTCGGTTCCGGCATCGCTATCTGACGAGCTGGAGCAGCCGGCAAGAGCGAGGGCGACGACCACGGCGAGTATTGCCGCCGTCGGGCGAAGTGATCTGCGCATGATTATGGCTTTCTGAAGGTACGAGAGTGCGCCGCTGCGAACGCAGACGGCAGAGGTAAAGTTAGCCATACTTAAGTAGCAAGGGTTGTCCAGGAGCGCCAACGTGTTACCACTATCTGAGCCGAACGCGATCGGTTTGGCGCCGGTCCGTGCGAGCGCCACCGAGCCCAGCACCGCCCGCTCGCCGCTGTTGTTCTGGGTTCTTGCAGGCAGCGGACGCGTCCGAGTCGGATCGACGGTCCACGAGATACCAGCTGGCGAATCGCTGTGGATCCCGGCGGGTGCGCGATACGCAATGGAGACGGACTCGGATTCCGTCGCGTTTCCCATCCTGCTTCCGCCTTCGAACGGCGCCAGCGCCGGGCCGGCTACCGTGACGCGCCTGCGCGTTCCGCCCGGATGGGAAGACAGACTGATCCACGAGTTCGTTCACAACCTGGGCTATCTGCGCGGCGACGCTGCACACCCGTCGTCCTTGTTCGAGATGATCGCCCGGGCTGACGACGGGGCCACCTCGCTGCCGCGATTGCCGCAGTCACGGGAAGCGTTCGAGATCGCGCACGCCCTTTTGCGAACGCCTGGCACCGACGACACCGAGGGACAATTCGCGAAGCGTGCCGGGATCAGCATTCGAACGCTCCAGCGGTACTTCGTGGAAGAAACCGGCCTCACCTTCACGCGCTGGCGGCTTCGAGCCCGGATCGCCGCCTCGTTGGAGTACCTGAAGCAGGACCGCGAGATCGGTTGGATTGCAAACGAAGTCGGCTTCGAAACAGGAAGCGGATTCACTCGCGCGTTCCGGGCCCAGATGGGAGAGAGCCCGAGCGACTACCGTCGGCGGGCCCTCTCCGGTCCAACCGATCGCAGCGTGGACACCGACAACGATCAAGCATTGGTCCGCATGCTCGCAGAGCCCAGGCAGCCCGGAGAAACTGCGCCGCCGATACCGGCCAACGCGACCTGGCCGCGCGTCAACGGCGCCCACGTCGCAGTGTGGGTTTACCGAGGCCAAGCCCGGGTGGACGTCGCGGACCGCAGCTGGGAACTGCGCACCGGCGAGGCCATGATTCTGCCTGCAGGCGTCCTCAATACCGTCACGGTTCCGACGGGTTCACTGCTTCTGCCGCTCGGCTTCCGCTCCTCGAACGGATCGACCGTATCTGCCGACGCCCTCGAGACCGTGCAGTTCTCCCCCGATGACGAATTGGCATTGCTGCACACTTTCGTCGCCGCCTACACACCCTTGCGCCCGCGTGGCCACGACAGCGCCGCAGCATTCGACATCATCGCCACCGGCCCTCTCGCACAATCGGTTTCGAACGGGTCTGCCGCCGATTCGATTGCCACACGACTGGCAGCGACAATCTCCGCCCGACCGGCTGACCCTCGCACTCTGGACGAGTGGGCGCAAGAGTTCGGTACCGACGCTGCCAGGCTGCGCCGGGAGTTCCGTATCGAGACCGGCACTACGTATCCGCAATGGCGATCGCTTTCACGGATGACCCAGGCACGCACCCAACTCCAACTCGGGGTTGCACCCGGCACTGTGTCGAGGAACCTGGGTTACGCGCACCTGCCCGCATTCAGCCGAGCGTTTCGCACTGCGCACGGGATCTCACCGCAACGCTTCCAAGCTCAGTCCGTCGAACGCGCCCTCTGGTTACGTTCTGTGCCGCGCGCCGCCGAGCCGAGCGCTCGGGTTCTTCACACCCACTGAACGAGCTGCCACACGATGCCGTTGGGATCGACGAGCTGGCAGTAGCGCTCGCCCCACGGTTCGGTCTCCGGCTCTGTGACGACGGAGGCACCTTCGGCAGCGATGCGGGCGAACTCGGCGTCGACGTCATCGACCACGAATGCGATGAGCATGCCTTGCCCGGCCGAACCTGCAACGAAGTCCGGCTTGAACGTACCGAGACCGGTGCGAAGGAAGACCACGTTGACCCCGGCATCCGGATGATTCAGAGAAACGAATCCATCGTCGGACATGGCCTCGGTGAAGCCGAAATGGGTTTTCGCGAAGTGGGCCGACGCGTCCGTGTCGGCAACGTTCAAGGACAGAGCAGTGCTGGTGATTTTCATCGTGGCCTCCATGATCATAAACCTTGTGCAGTGCATACAGTATGCACCGTATAAGGTATACCACTGTTGAGGTATTCCCGATTTCTGGAGACGGCTGATGGCACGCGAACTGATCGACCTACTGTGGCGCGATCACCCCCTCGCACCGAAGGGTGGAGCCCGCGGCCCTCGCGCGAAGGTCACCACCTCACAGGCGGTCGACGTCGCTCTTGCCCTCGCGGACGTGGAAGGGCTGGACGCGGTGACGGTGCGCCGATTGGCCGCCGAGCTCGGAATCTCGGGCATGGCGGTGTACACCCACGTCGGGTCCCGTGACGATCTCCTGGTGCTCATGGTCGACACCGTGCGCAGCAACAGTCCGCGCCTGTCGTACGGGAACATGACGTGGCGCAAGCGCGTGCGCCGGGTAGCCGAGGAGGAACTTGCCCTCTACTCGGAGCACTGGTGGCTCCTGGACATCACCGATCAGCGCTCCGCGTTGGGTCCGGGAACTATCGCGAAGTACGACCACGAACTACACGCGTTCGACGGCACCGGGCTGAGCGACATCGAGCGGGATTCCGCGCTGACGTTTGTCGCCGACTTCGCCCGGTCCTCGGCGCAAGCACGGCGCCCCGACCCCCGAGCGGCCGACATGGCCGAGGTGTGGTCGTCCTGGAACCAGCGTCTGGCTGCCTATCTCGGCGACAACTTCCCGCTGGCGCAGCGAGTCGGAGGAGCGGCCGGCGAAGCCAAGAACACCCCGTACAGCCCCGAGGCAGCGTGGAAATTCGGGCTGGACCGGGTCCTCGACGCCCTGGAAGGTCTTGTTCACATCGAATGACATTCCTGCAATTCGAAACCGCGAGAGCTGTTGCACGCCTATGAGAATCAATCGACCCGAGAGGTACGGGGTTCCAGTGAGCTTCTGATCGAGATTCCGCTGCGCGACGCAACCAGCTAGCCCCAACTTCAGCGGCATATATCCACGGAGAAGGGGTAGACGAGTAGATACCGGCGGCACATCGACTCAACTCCAGGCGTGGTGGACAATGTTTCTCAGCGACCAGTCAATTCGTCATCACACCCGCCGTTTCGGTGCAGCTCTGTCGCCTTCTCACAAGTGGCCTCCCCCGACCGAAACACAGCGCGTCGCACGCTGGAGTGAGAGGTCGGAGATGCTCGGCGCGCTGTCGGTACTCCTGTTCTGGGCTTTCGGCTTCGGCATCCTTCTGGGTGCGGGCGCGATTACAACAGGAATCTTTGCGCTCCGACGTCGCCCGAAGAAGTCTGGCGGGCATCTGCTCTCGAATGCCCGCCAGCTGCCGTGGGATGCAATAGTCGGCCTCTTCACCGGCGTCATCGGTCTTGCCCTGAGCGGTTGGTTCTTCGTCGTGGACCTACCCAACATGTAGGCGTCTGCTAGCCAAGGCCGTTCGCGTCAGTGGCCAATGTTCGGAGTTCCCGTCGTAGGATCTTGCCCGTGGTGGTGAGCGGCAAGCTGTCGATGAAGGTGATCTGCCTGGGGTACTGGTAGAAAGCAAGGCGGCTTTTCACGTGGGTCTGCAACTCCTGGCGAAGCTCTTCCGAAGAGTTCGTTCCTTCGGACAGAACGACAAAAGCGTGAACGGCTTCCCCGCGCAACGGATCCGGAACACCGATGACGCCGGCCATGGCTACCTCGTCGTGCGAGAGCAGGCACTCTTCGATCTCGCCGGGGCCGATCCGGTACCCCGCGGACGAAATGACGTCATCGGCACGCCCCTGGTACCAGAAGTTCCCCGCTTCATCGGTCCGACCCAGATCACCGGTATGAATCCACCCGTCGTAGACCTTTTCATCAGTCTTCGACGGTTGGTTCCAATAGCCGAGGAACTGTCCGGGGTTGCCTGCCTTCACACAGATCTCGCCTACCTGCCCCACCGCTACCGGCTCGCCGAGCGGATCGAGGAGGGTGACGTCGAAGCCCGGAAAAGCGCGACCCATCGAGCCGCTCACGGGCGTCCACTTCGAACGCGAAGTGCCGATGGTCAGATTCATTTCCGTCTGCCCGTAGAACTCGTTGACAGCTACGCCGAGTGTGTTTGCAACCCACGCCTGCAATGCGTCACCGAGGGCTTCACCACCAGTTCCCAATGCTCGCAGCCGAATACCACGCGCAGCGGTGCCGTCGACGCCGATACTCCGCATCTGCTTGAGCGCAGTCGGAGGAATGAAGGCACCCGTTACTTTGTGACGGCTCAGAATCTCGACCGCACGCGCCGGTGTGAATTTGTCGGGCGTCGCAACAACGGGGCACCCCAACGCAAGGGCTGGAAACAGAACGTCGAACAGACCGCCGATCCAGGCCCAGTCTGCCGGCGTCCAGAAGACATCTCCCCGCTGCGGCGCATTGTCGAATGCCGTCCGCATACCGGGCATGTGCGCCAAGAGAATTCGATGCCCGTGGAGGGCGCCTTTCGGATTCCCCGTCGTTCCCGAGGTATAGATGATGATGGCGTGTGAATCGGGGCCCGTCGCCGCCAATTCCGCGCTTTCTGCGGCACTGTCGACGAGGCTGTGGAAATCGAGAAGTCGAACGGGGGTCGAATCGGAGGGCTGATCCGTCTTTCCGACAACGATGACGGCTTCGATGCCGGGTATCTCACCTATTCCGTCGGCAACTCGTTCGTAACAGTCCTTGTCGACCACAAGCACTTTCGCTCCCGAGTCACGCATTCGATGAACGACCGCATCCGACCCGAACTTGACCGAAAGCGGAACGGTGACCATTCCGGATCGGAAGGCGCCCAGATGTGTCGCGAGAACCTCGATCCCCTGTGGGACCATCACACCGACGCGATCCCCTGAGACAAGGCCGAGATCCGCAAGCACGGTTGCGAACTTTCGGCTTGTCGTGGCGACTTCACCGAAGGTGTACCGACTCCAGTGTCCACCGGTGTCTACGACGAGGGCTAGATCATCGGGATTCTGCACATCGACACAGGCGTGCGCGATGTTGAATTGCTCTGGCACAGTCCATTCGAAGTCTTCTGCTTCGAGATCCTGCCACCATGACATATGCGGCCGAGAACTCACCGAGCACCCACTTCGAGGTCGAGGGAATGGGTCTCGCCTACCAGGAAAGAGAATTCGCCGGAGAAAACAAGGTCTCCGTCTTGGTTGACGAGTGAGCCTTTCGACGTCACGATCGCGGTCTCACCGTCCGAGCGAGGACGCACCGACAGCACTTCCGACACCGCATGCACCGAGTCGCCGAGGTAGGTCGGCCGGTGGAACCTGACGTGGTCAAGTCCGTAGAAGCACTGGAGGTAACGGGGATCCAACTCCACCAGGCCGAGCAAGGTGGACAGCATGAGTGCGCCGTGGGCGATCTGGCGACCGAAGCGCGTCTGCTGCGCGTAGTCGGGGTCGAGGTGCAGAGGATGGCGATCCCAGGTGAGGTCGGCGAAACTTCGCACATAGTCTTCGGTGACGACCCGCGGGTCCGTTACCGCAATGTCTCCGACAGAGATCTCTTCGAAACTCTTTGTGATCATTGAAGTTTCCTCTACTAGTTGACAACCGTTGAGCGTTGATCGACCGGCGGTAGATAGGCCCCGTTGTCATCGATGTACATGTCGCGGCTTCCTTCGTCGAGGTCGGTGTCACGGACGAAGTAGACGCTGATCAGCGAAATCACCGACAGGGCAGCGATATACACAGCCACCGCGAACGATCCACCTGTCGCGCGGACCAACATGGCCGCGACCATCGGCGCGATTGCTCCACCCAAGAGCACACCGATCTGGAAAGCGATCGAGGCCGCGCTGTAGCGCACCCGGGCGTCGAACAATTCGGCGATGAACGTCGCCTGCGGCCCGTACGAGATGCTGAGCATGAAGGCGCCGACCGCCAATGCGCCGGTGGTGATCCAGAAGTTGCCGGTATCTATCGCGGCGAATGCAACGAAGACCCACAGACCCATGCCGGTGATCCCGACCATCAGGATCCGGCGTCGGCCGAACTTTTCGGACAGTTGACCAAAGATCGGAATGAAGATGACGGCAACGAGCGCGGACACCATGACCGCGCCGAGCATGAGGTTTCCGGACAGCAGATCGAATTGATCGGCGTACGTCAGGCTGTAGGTGTTGAGGATGTAGAAGTAGGCGCCGGTGCTGATCATCGAACCTGCGGCAAGAATGATCTGGCGAGGATAGTTCTTGAACGCGTCGACCATCGGGATCTTGACCGCGGTGTTCTGCTGCTTCACGCGAGCGAATGCCGGAGTCTCTTCCAACGCCGTGCGAATGTACAGCCCCACTGCAACCAAAGCGATACTCAGCAGGAACGGAATTCGCCATCCCCACACCAGGAATTGGTCTCCGGTGAGCGCCTTGGTGCCGAACATGACGGCCGTCGCCAGCAGAAGGCCGGCGGGCACACCCACCTGCGGCATGCTGCCGTAGAAGCCGCGGCGATTCTTGGGTGCGTACTCCACAGCAGTCAAAACTGCACCGCCCCACTCGCCGCCGACGCCGAATCCTTGAATCAGCCTCAACACAACGAGAAGAATCGGGGCCCACACACCGATCTGGGAAGACGTCGGAAGGACGCCGACCAGGAATGTTGCAGCTCCCATCAAGAGAAGTGCAAGCACCAAGACCTTCTTGCGTCCGATGCGGTCACCGAAGTGGCCCATCACAACACCGCCGAGTGGCCGCGCCAGAAAGCCGACCGCAAAGGTAGCGAAGGAGAGAATCGTCGCCAGCGCGGGATCTGCGCCCGAAAAGAACAGCGGCGCAAAGACCAAAGCGGCGGAGGCGCCGTAGATCTGAAAGTCGTACCACTCGATCGTGGTGCCGACCAGAACTGATCCGGCTACACGCCGCAGGGCAGGCCTGTCGACAGTTGCGGGAGATGGAGGATTCGCGTCGTTCATGTCATTGCTCCTTGTATGGAGTGCCCTGTTAGCTCGCGCACCGAGGGGAGGCTCGACAAGAACACTATGCAGTGACCCAACGCACAGTCAAGCATTTTTCAATCGATCGATTGATGAATAGATATGTAATTTGCCAGTACACAGGCAGCTATCAATCAATTGATTGACGGTCAGTCGATTTCGGCGGCGATGCTAGCATGATTGGGCAACCAACCGAAATGAGGATCATGGACCTGGGGCGCGTTCAACGGGCGGCAGTCACGCTGTTCGCGACGAAAGGGTTCGCCGCTACCGGCATTCGTGAACTCGGAGCAGAAGCCGGCATCAACTCGGCAACGCTCTATCACTACGTCGGCAGCAAAGAGTCACTGTTGGCCTCGATCATTCGGTCGTGCCTCGACGAGCTGACACAGTCGGGAGAGCGGGCGATGCGCCGCAGCGCCGATCCCGTGGTCCAGCTCGCCGGCCTGGTGTCGTCGCACGTCGGCATTACCGCTGTCAACCAACTGACTGCCCGCGTCGCCGAGTACGAGATGCGCGGATTGACCGGAGACAACCGCATCGAGTTGCAGACGCTGCGCGACGAGTACGAGCTTCTTTTCGGACAGATCCTCGAACGCGGACAACGCGTGGGCGCCTTCGACATCGAAGATCTGGCATTGAGCCGACTCGCGATACTGGAGATGTGCACCGGGGTTGCGCACTGGTACCGGCCCGGTGGGCGTCTCGAGTTGGAAGATGTCCAGCGATTCTTCGTCAGCACCACATGCAAGCTTCTGTCGGTTCCGTCCGACGAACTGAACGGAGTGGACTTCATTCACGAAGTTCGAAAGCTGGACAGCGAACCCGAGACTCAGTCCTCCGAAATTTGGGGCACCCACGCACAGAGCGACTTCGTACGCCAGTCCGAACTGTAATCACACCAGAACTTCCGCGCTCTGATACGAACTGAACATGCAACTACCCGCGGACAGTCATGTTCACAGCGAGTGGTCGTGGGATACCGGCGGGCCACAGTCCGACGCTTCCGGGCGAATGCAACAGACTTGCGCACGTGCCGAAGCAATCGGATTGCCCGCGTTGGTGTTCACCGAGCATCTCGACTTCGATGCTCGGTGGCGCACAACCGCCGCAGATCTGATGCCCCATCAACATCACCTGCTGAGCACCGACGGCTACGTCCGCGCACCCATCCTCGACCTCGACGGCTATCTCGACAGCATCGAACGATGTCGACACCGTTTTCCTGAATTGCGGATTCTCACCGGAGTCGAGTTCGGACAACCGCACCTGCACGAAGCGCAGGCGTCGCACCTCCTTGATCTCGGTGTGATCGACCGGGTATTGGGGTCCTTGCACACGCTCGAAGTCGGCGACGATCGGAGTGAACCGAACACCCTGTTTCGAAAGTGGGGCGCCGACGAAGTGATGTGGGCTTACCTCGAAGAGATCCCGCGTATGGTGGCTGGCTCTCAGACCTTCGAGGTGTTCACCCATATCGACTACGCAGTGCGTGCATGGCCGACCGAAATCGCCGGACCTTTCGATCCCCGCCGATTCGAGGACGGATTCCGAAATGGGATGCGCGCCATCGCCGAAAGCGGTCGGGCGCTCGAGATGAACACCCGACGGCTGTGGTCCTGGATACCCCAGTGGTGGAGCGAAGAGGGAGGCAAAGCGGTGACATTCGGAAGCGATGCCCATGTGCCCGAAGCTCTGGCGGCGAACTTCCCGGAAGCGACAGCGATGCTCGAACACTACGGATTCCGTTCAGGTCGAAGGCCCGAAGACTATTGGACCCGCTGACCTTCTGTTCTCCTGGCCGACATTTCCGTGAGCAAAGGTTGTCGGAGGCGGATCTACCCGCAATAGTCGATGTATGGATCGGTACAAGATCACGATGCCCGACGGCTCCTCGACCGAGGAACCTTTCGACTCCGACAAGGAAGCAATCGCGTGCGCCGTGGATGCCAATCGAGGCGTCAGCAAGCACCTTGTAGTCGAGAAATACGCGGCCGACGGCCGTCTGATTCCTACTGCTCAGGCTCCTGCGAAACACAAGGGACATCACAAGAATCGTTCGAACAGTTGAATTCTCGACTACACCACGCCTGTCGAACTTGGTGTGCGGCGACCGGACGCGTGACGCAGAAGTAGACCGATCGCATGCTCGACGGTTGCTCCCAGGACGGCTTCGGGGTCACCTGCGAAAACCTGTTTCTCTGTTTCAGCGGTCCCATGGTCGACGACTCCGAACCACACAGTTCCCGGTGGGACGTTCTCCTGGGTATCCGGACCGGCTTCGCCGGTGACGGCCAGTGCCAACGTCGCGCCGAACAGTGTGGCAGTGCTGTGTGCCATGACCCGAGCAGCGTCCTCGCAGACGACTGGGCCGTGAGGAACATGAAGAACGGAATGCTTGACCGCTCGGGTATATGCGACGATCCCGCCACAAAACCAGGAACCGGCGTTCGGCGCCTTTCCTAGATGTGCGGCGATGTTCCCGGCGGTCAACGATTCCGCCGTCGCCACCGACAGACCGTGTTCCTCTACTACTGCGGCCAACTGCCTGCACATATCGTCGAGATCCTTGTCCGACGCAAGCTCGGGTCGTGGATCGCCATTCATATGTTCCTCCTCCTGCCGTCCGATCGGTGACCTCGATAAGAAATTGGAGGTCTTGGAATGCCAATTCCAACCGTGCCCTACAGCTCACTGCCACCTTGTGAACTGCACCCTTCGAAAGTGCGTCGGGCGCACTCGTCGATCACATCGGCCACCCGTGACCGGCGTGCGAGTTGCCGGCGCTGCATGATCGCTCCGTTTCCGTTGCTGAAGACCTTGTCCAAGGAAGCCGTGACCTGCTCGAACTCTCCGAATGCGGTCAGTGCAGGTTCGACATGATCCACCAATCGCCGAACCGCCTGATGTGCAGTCAGCAAGCGCACGGATTCCACGTCCAGCGACCTGCCGTCGAGTCCGTCGCGTGCTGCACGCCAGCAAGCCGCGCGGAGTAGCTCCTGATCGACCGCAGGCGCAACCTCACCTTTGGTGATCGCAGCGGATGCGGTGCCGACGAGTGCCTGCACCAGTGTGGCCAGAGTCATCGTCTCCTCCACGGTGGCGGGCACGTCGCTGATCCGAATCTCCACGGTGGGAAGGTGATCCGACATGCGCGCGTCCCAATAGACCATGTGTGGATCGAGAATGACCCCTGTCTCCAGCATCGCTGCAACGGCATCCTCGTAGTGCCCCACGGACTCGAAGAAGGGCGGCGGACCCGAACTGGGCCATCTGCCGAACAGAACGTAACGCCAACTCGCATAACCGGTATCGCGTCCCCCACTGATCGGGGAGTTCGCCGTCAATGCCAACAAGGTTGGTAACCATGGACGCAGATGATTGATGATCTGGACTGATCGTTCTCGATCTTCGACACCCACGTGAATGTGGCAACCACACATCACACCTTCGGTGATCGCACCGAATTGACCGGCCATCCGTTGGTACCGCGACTTCTGCGTGATCTCGTCGACCGGTGGATCGTAGAAAGGCGTTCCGACAGCGATGAGTTGACATCCCACGCGGGCAGCGGCATCGGCGGTGAGGGCACGAGACTCACAGAGTTGGTCACGAAGGTCACGAATGTGGCTGCCGATCGAAGTGGAAGTCTCCACCTGACAACGTGTGAGTTCGAGTTGCAACGAGATACCGAGTTCTCGCCCGGCAGCAGCAACCTCGGAGTTGCGCAGACTGGGACGCCCAGTCTGCGGATCGCAGAGCAAAAACTCCTCCTCGACACCGAGAGTCGGTGTACCTACCGAGAATAGGTCAGGAGTCGACTTCCCATTCATAGGCCTTCCTCGCACCGGTTTTCCTCCACACCCGATACTTCGAGCGTACGGCTTTCTCCGCACTTCGGCACTACTCCATCTGTTTCATTCACCCATCGATCGGGTAGTTGCCCTGTGAACCGACGACGAGCGAAGAATCGCAAGTCTTCATGAGCGAAGGATGGAGTGCGCCGTGACCAACATGAGCGGGAGTTCACCGGTAGATGACGAACACACCAATCGATCGCACGTCGGGGAGGCAATCAGCGACGGGCGCAACTATCCCGGATACCTGCTGATCGGGCTGGGTCTGGCAACACTCGGATTGACCTTGGTGGCAGCAGGTTACGGATTTCACGGATGGGCAGTCATCGCCGGCGCGGTGTGCGTCGTGTCCTTCGTCGTCGGAACACTGGCCATCTTGATGGAACACCGTCGGGTCAAGCGACTGGAAGGTCAGGAACTCTTCGATCAAGAAGGGCACTGAACGGAACGCTCGAGTTGTATTCTGCACAAGCAGAATACAACTCGAGCAGAATCCGGCTCAGTGATCGCGGAGTTTCTCGATCAGCTCACCCTTGTTCAGTTTCGAGTACCCGTGCAGATCGAGTTCCTTGGCGCGTTTCTTCAGATCGTCGACCGTCCACTCCTCGTACGGCGAAGATTGTCCGCCGGACTTGGCGACAGTCGACCGCCCTCGATTGGCGGCCGCATTGGAGATTCGAGCCGCCTTCTCCTTGGAATCGCCCTTCTCACGTAGCTCTTCGTAGAGTTCTTGATCCTTGAGTTGAGGTTGTGAGTCCTTGCGAGCCACTGTTTCGTCCCTTCACTCGTCTTCACTCCGACGGTGTGGCCGGCACTCAGGATGTGGGCGGCACCTCGAAACGCCCCCACACGCGGTGCGTCTTCAGAAGCTGAGCGAGTGAGGCGAGGGCTCCTTCCGCGTCAGCATCGACGACGACTCCCAATGCAGACTCGTCGATACCGGCGGCAGCCAGCGCACTCATGCTCTCACCCCAACCACCAATTGCCTTGCTGTGACGATACATTTCGTTCAGCAGAGTCTCCACCCGTGGATCCAACTTGCCCTCGCCGATCCGAGAAACGTCGCCGCTCAGCAGGATTGCATCGAATTCGATCGAACGAGCTGTGAGGTACGTTCGCTGCACCGTCACCGCGTCGTCACCGTCCCCGATGGTTCCGCCGTGCGGGCCGAGGATCAGCGGCACCATGCCGGCGTCGAAGATCTTGTCTCGAATGGCGACCACGGTGTCGAGATCGGAGTTCTCGTCGACCAGTAGCGCGATGATCCTTCCGTCTACCGGCCATTCCGCGCCAACCTGAGACAGTGCAGGGCTGAGCTCCGGATCACTCAACGGCTCCGTCGGTTCGGGAACCGGAAGGCCAAGCCCTCCTGCGACAATCGACACGAGGCCCGCGTCGATGTTCGCCAAGATGCCCAGATTCCGGGTCTTGATGTTCTCCTCGTAGCACTTGCCCAATTCGAAGGTATACGCCTGCGCGACGTGCTCCTGTTCGACAGGGGAGAGACTGCGGTAGAAGAGTCGAGCTTGCGAGAAGTGATCGTCGAACGATGCCGGCGCCTGCCTCACCTTGCGCCCTGAAACTTCCTGGGGCACCTCGATATAGGCCGCGCTGTCCGCCGAGGCCATGAACGGGCACCCACCGTCCAACGAATTGGGATGGTACGGCGCGACTCCGGTATGCACACCGTCCTGATGGAAGCCGTCGCGAAGCATGTCGTTGACAGGCGCGTGAGGACGGTTGATCGGAATCTGGTCGAAGTTGGGGCCACCGAGTCGCGTGATCTGGGTGTCGAGGTACGAGAACAAACGCGCCTGCAGGAGACGATCGTTGGTGATGTCGACACCCGGAACCAAGTGACCCGGGTGGAATGCGACCTGCTCGGTCTCGGCGAAAAAGTTCGTCGGATTGGCGTCGAGTGTCATCGTTCCGATGACCTGAACCGGCGCGAGTTCTTCGGGCACGATCTTGGTGGGATCCAATAGATCTATGCCTTCGAACATTTCGTCTTCGGTATCAGGGAACACCTGCACGCCCAGATCCCAGGACGGATATGCGCCGGCCTCGATGGCGTCGGCAAGATCGCGTCGGTGGAAATCCGGATCCACACCGCCGGCGATCTGCGCTTCCTCCCACACGAGTGAATGCACTCCGGCGGCCGGCTTCCAGTGGAATTTCACCAGATTCGTATCGCCGTCGGCATTCACGAGCCTGAACGTGTGAATGCCGAAGCCCTCCATCATGCGATAGGAGCGCGGGATGCCTCGATCGGACATGTTCCACAATGTGTGCGCGGTGGCTTCGGTGTGCAGCGACACGAAATCCCAGAACGTGTCGTGCGCGCTCTGCGCCTGCGGAATCTCCCGGTCCGGATGGGGTTTCGCGGCATGAATGATGTCCGGGAACTTGATTCCGTCCTGAATGAAGAACACCGGGATGTTGTTGCCCACCAGATCGAAGACACCTTCGTCGGTGTAGAACTTGGTGGCGAAGCCGCGTGTGTCTCGGACGGTATCCGCCGAACCGCGTGAACCCAGAACTGTCGAGAAGCGTACGAATACCGGGGTTCTGGCACCTGAAGCGAACAACGAGGCTTTACAGATGTTTTCGGCTGCGCCATTCGCCAGGAACGTGCCGTGCGCGGCCGCCCCGCGGGCGTGGACGACACGCTCCGGAATTCGCTCGTGATCGAAGTGTGTGATCTTCTCACGCAGATGGTGATCCTGCAGAAGAGTCGGGCCCCGCTCGCCTGCGGTCAGTGAGTGGTCGGTCTCGTAAAGCCGTGTACCGGTGGCGGTGGTGAGGTACTCCCCCCGCTGGCCACGTCCATTTCCCTTCACCTTCTCTTCGGCACCCGCGACGGTACGCACCTCCGGCTGCCGCTGGTCGTCCTTGGGCGGCAACGGCTGTCGAGGCTTGACCGGTTCTTTCAGGTCCGGCGCTTTCGGGGCCGGTGCACCTGGGACGGACTGAGATGAAGGCATCGAACAGCTCCTCTTGATCGTCATGCTGGGCGCACGAATCTTGTTACGCCCTAAGTAAGTAGAGATTTCAAACTGAACGCGGAGCCACGACTCACCCTCGGGCTGGGATCAATCCCAGGCCGAGGGTGACGAGTGCGTCAGGGCTATTGCTCGGACTTCTGTCGCGCTTCGTCTGCGGCCGCTTCGGCGCGAGCCTTCTCGGCTTCCGCCTCTTTCTTCGCGACTTCTCGCTGGCTTTCGGCCTTGTCCTGCTGGGCGCGGCCCTCTCGGGTCAAACTGTCGTTTCCGGAAACCGCACCAACGGCTTCCTTGGCCTTACCCTTGACGTCCTCTACTACGCCTTTGATTCCCTCGCTGGGACCGCTCTTGTCATCTGGCACGTTGACCCTCCAATACGTTTCGGATTCTCGCTCAGGGTTCCCACACAGACAGGACTCCCACACAGAAGGCCCTACCCCGTCGAAATTCGCATAAACATCCGTGCACCGACTAGGCGCGACGCGTACGAGTAGCGACCGCCGAGGGGAGTGCCGTTCACTCTCGTGTGTTATTCAGTGCACATGAGCCAGTTACAGACCGATCCCCCCGTGGGCGGAACGCTGTCCACGATTCGCGCGCTTGCGCCCAACCTGGCCCCGAGCGAGCGACGCGTCGCCGACATCTGCATTGCCCGGCCCAAGGAGTTCGCCTGGTGGTCGGCGGCAGATGTGGCCGAGCACGCGTCCACGTCGACAGCAACGGTTATTCGAGCGTGTCAGAATCTCGGATTCAAGGGCTTTCAGCATCTGCGCATGCTCCTGCTCAGAGACCTCGGCGCATCCGAATCCCGGGTGCAGGATGCTTCGCACACCAAGGACAGCATCGGGTTGATGCAAGCGGTCTTCGGCGAAGTGGCTGCCGATCTCGGCGGAGCACTCACACCACTGGATCGGGATGCCTTCGACCGGGCCGTCGAAGCCATCGCCGACGCCGACCGCGTACTCGTTGTGGGAAACGGGGTATCCGGGCCATCTGCATCTGCAGTGGCTGTTCGGTTCATCCTGAACGGACGGACCGCGGAAGCACCCACCGATGCGGTGATGCAGCAACTGACAGCTCGCCACCTCACCTCGCGAGACGTCTGTCTCGCGATCAGTGACAGTGGACTCAACTCGTTGACCCTCCAGCCCGCCCACGCCGCGAAAGAAGCCGGCGCTATCGTCATCGGCGTGACCGGATACGCACGGTCCCCACTGGTGGAACTGGCCGACATGGGCCTGGTTCTCGGTGGCGGAACCGGGCCGTGGGGCGCGCACGGAGCTTCGGCGACCGTCATCCAGCTGACCTTTCTGATCGGCCTGCAGATCGCCGTCAGTGAACGACGCGGCGGGTCGGCGGAAGCTGCCGCCCAGACTCTCGAGCATGTGATCGGAATCCTCAATCACGTTTCCACTAGCTGAAATTCGGATCATCCATACGTTCCGGCCCGAATAGTTGCCCTGAGAATTACGGACATTTACGACGGCGTTCGATCACCGTTCATCTTCGACTGGCTAACTTCCGATGTAACGAAAATCCCCAATTCGATGCGATTGGGTAACGTCATTTCATCGGGAGAAGCCAATGGGCAGGATTCGAATAGAGAATCTGAGTCGGAAGTTCGCAGATGTCACCGCAGTCGACAACATCGACATCGATGTTCGTGACGGCGATTTCCTGGTCCTCCTCGGCCCCAGCGGCTGCGGCAAGACGACACTGCTGAGAATGCTCGCCGGCCTGCTAGAACCGACCAGCGGCCGGATATTGCTCGACGACGAAGACATCACCACCGCTCCCGCGCGTCGACGCGACGTCGCCATGGTGTTCCAGAACTATGCGCTCTACCCACACCTCTCCGTGGCCAAGAACCTCGGATTCCCCCTGAAGGTGAAGAAGATCGACAAAGCCTCCGCAGTAGCGCGTGTCGAGGAGGTAGCGCAGCAGCTCGAGATCGCACATCTGCTGGAACGCAAGCCGAAGGAATTGTCGGGTGGCCAGCGCCAGCGAGTGGCAGTGGGACGCGCGATCGTTCGAAATCCCAAGGCGTTCTTGATGGACGAACCTCTGTCGAATCTCGACGCAAAGCTCAGAACGGCTACCCGTCGTGAGCTCACCGACCTCCACCGACGATTGGGCGCCACCTTCGTCTACGTCACCCACGACCAGGTCGAGGCGATGACAATGGCGACGCGTATCGCACTGCTCAACCACGGCAGGCTCGAGCAACTCGGCACCCCTGAGGATGTCTACGATCGTCCGGCATCGGTGTTCGTCGCAGGATTCCTGGGCAGTCCCGCCATGAATCTTGTTGATGCGAGGGCATTCTCGATTGACGGGCGAGTGAGGGTGTCGGCAGAAGGAATCGAAGCCTCACTCTGGCCAGGGGAGTCCGATTCCCGCGACGTCGTGCTCGGCATTCGTCCCGAACACCTCACACCGATACATCCGGGCGCGGATTCCGAGACCGGTGCGCGTATCACCGTCGACGTCACTTCGGTCGAGAATCTCGGAAGCGAGCAGGTGGCCTACTGCATGGTCGGGTCGACCACGATCTGCGTGCGCGCTCCGCGACCGATCGCACTTCACGAGGGTCAACCCGCGGTGCTGTCCGCCGAACTGCGTCATCTTCATCTCTTCGACCGATCCAGCGGACGAAGACTCGAATGGCTGGACATACCAGCAACATTGGATCTCGACTCATCCGTTCTCAGCTGAACCTTCAACTCGTCCTCTGACACTGCATTTCACCACCAGGAGAATTGTCATGCGCAAAACACGATGGAAGATCGCCACAGCTTTGGCGGCATCCCTCGCCCTTGCCGGATGCGCCACGGGAGGTGCCACCACCGGCGGCTCCGATTCCGCAGTACAGGTACCGGAACTCGACCCGAATCAGCAGGTCGACATCGTCTTCGAGTCCTACAACCTTGCCCAGGCAGGTTTGTGGACAGACACCATCACCGGTCTCATCTCCGACTTCGAGGCCGCCCACCCGAACATTCACGTCAAAGCTCAGCCGCCGCAGAGCGGTGGTGCGGCCGGTTCCGGCACCGCGAGCAGCGTGCAAACACAGATGCTCGCCGGTTCGCCACCCGATGTCGCTCAATTGACCTTCGACACACTTGATTTCGCCGTCACCGCACTGAAAGCAAGAAATCTCGACGAACTGGTCGGCAAGGACGCAGTCCAGGAAAACTTCGGCGGCGACCATCCCTTCCACTCCAGAGCTGCAACACTCGGCGACTGGAATGGGGAAACCTACGGCGTTCCGTATGTGTTCTCCACCCCGACATTGTTCTATAACTCCACCGCGCTGACCGAGGCCGGGCTCCCGGCAGACACCGATCTCTCCACCTGGGACAAGGTTGCCGCTGCCGCCAAGGCAGTGACCGCCAAGACAGGAAAGCCGTCGCTGGGAGTGAGCTGTTCGGTCAAGGGTGGCAGCTGGTGCATGCAGGCACTCTTCAAATCGGCCGGTGGGGGTGTGCTGTCCGAAGATCGCAAGACCATCGAATTCGGCGAGCCTGCCTCGGTCTCGGCAGTCACCATGCTTCGTGGACTCTACGAGGACGGAGTCTTGGTGAACGCTGATTCGGCAACACAGTACGAAGCCTTCGCAAAGGGCGACATCGCGATCGATCTCAACACGTCTGCGCTGCAAGGCATGTTTGTCAGTTCTGCGGCCAAGGCTGGTTGGGATCTGCGCGCTACCGCGCTACCTGCCTTCGACGGGCAGGCAGCGGTTCCCACCAACTCAGGTTCGGTCCTCTCCGTCTTCTCGCAAGACCCGGCAAAGGCTCGCGCTGCTTGGGAACTGATCAAATTCATGACCAGCGATCACGCATACACACAGATCTCCACCAAGATCGGATACCTGCCTCTCCGCTCTTCGCTGACACAGGATCCCGCTGCACTCAAGCCATGGGCCGACAGCAATCCGCTACTGGCGCCCAACCTCAAGCAACTCGACTCGCTTCAGCCGTGGCAGTCGTACCCCGGTAACAGCTATGTCCAGGTCGACGACATTCTCGCGCAAGCCATCGAGGAATCCGTGTTCTACGGCAAGGACCCGAAGTCGACCATGCAAGCCGCGCAGCAACGGGCTCAGGACTTGATCGGCTGACACGGTCCATTCCAATTCCAGCGAACATCACTTCCGAATCGGGAACAAACTATGACTACAGCTCTTCCGGTTCAGCGGGCCAATCGTCGGCTCGATCTGAACGGTACCTACAACTTTCGCGACGTGGGCGGATACGCTGCCCGCGACGGCCTCAGCACCAAGTGGAACAAGCTCTTTCGTGCGGACGCTCTTCATCGACTCGATCAAGCTGACCGCGAGATTCTCCGAGCGCGCGGGCTGGCCTTCGTCATCGACCTGCGCGAACAGGAAGAGTTGGACACAGCACCGAACGCTCTCGGAGGGCTGGACCTCCAGCAATTCCACCTTCCCATCTTCGAGAGCGAAATAAACTCTCGAGAAACAAGTTTGGACCTCGCAGCGATCTACGCGAAGGTCATCGACCAATGCGGAGTCCGGCTGGTTCGCGCGGTGCGCGCCATCGCGGAGTCCGACGACAGCGCAGTACTCGTGCACTGCACGGCAGGCAAAGACCGTACCGGCCTCGTCGTTGCTCTCGCTCTTGCAGCGGTCGGCGTTGACTACCGCGACATCGTCGCAGACTATTCGCTCTCCGAGGTCATGTTGGCCGGCGAGTGGGCATCGGCCATGGCCGTCAAGATGCGCGAATACGGCATCGGCGACGGGGAGAACCTCGCCCAGCTCGTCGGAGCAAGCCCGGCTGCGCTCATGCGGGCAAGCCTGCAATCCATCGACGACTCGTACGGAAGTGCCTCCGAATACCTTCTTGCCCACGGATTGAGCTCCGAAGAACTCGACCGCCTACATCTTGCACTGGTCAACTGACACACACTTGAAGGAGAATTTCATGTCCCAGTACGGCGAACCCGATCACTACATCCTGCACCTCAGCGACACGCACTTTGTCACCGACGGAGATCTTCTCCACGATTCCGTGGACAGCGATGCCAACTTGGCACGCATCTTCGAGCGACTGGAGCGGGCCGGCCAGCGCCCCGAGGCTATTGTCTTCACCGGCGATCTGGCCGACGTGGGAGAGCCCGAGGCGTACGTCCGACTGCGCCGAATCGTCGAGCCGGCGGCTGAACGGCTTGGCGCAAAGGTGATTTGGGTCATGGGAAATCACGACGCACGCCCGGCGTTCAGAAGCGGGCTGCTGGATTCCGCTCCGACGCAGGAGTCCGTCGACTCCGTGGTCGACGTGAACGGCCTCCGGATCATCGTGTTGGACAGCACTGTTCCCGGAAGCCATCACGGCCTGATCACCGACGAACAGCTCGCTTGGCTCAAAGAGGTCCTTGCCGTACCGGCTCCACACGGCACTCTTCTGGCACTGCACCATCCGCCAGTCCCGTCGGTTCTGGACGTGCTCACTTTGGTGGAACTCAAGGAACAGAGCAAACTTGCCACGGTGCTCGAGGGAACGGATGTCCGCGGCATTCTCGGTGGCCATCTGCACTACTCGACCACCTGCACGTTCGCCGGAATTCCCGTCTCGGTTGCCTCTGCGACCTGCTACACACAGGACCTTCTCACGGACAAGGGCAGCATGCGCGGCCGCGACGGCGCTCAGGCATTCAATATGGTCCATGTCTTCCGAGATCGCGTTCTGCACACGGTAGTTCCGGTCGAGGAGTCTGCCACTGTGTACGAAATGAGCGCCGAGTACCTCGCAGAGGCTATAGCCAAACTGGTCCCCGCCAGCGATGCTTCCAATTCCGCTACTGCACTGGTGAATTGAGTCTCGAATATGTTTGTCGAAGTTCCAAGTACCGGCGGGCCGGAGCGTGCCGTAGCGGCGCGCCCGGCCCGTTCCGGGTGGATGCCCCGAACCTTGGTGCCGTACCTGTACCTGTTGCCTGCAGTGGTGCTGTTGATCGTCTGGATCTACAAACCGCTCGGCGAGACTGTCAATCTTTCCTTCTACAAGTGGAACATGGTACCAACTACTCCCAAAGTAGCTGTAGGGCTGGACAATTACACTCGGGTGCTCTCATTGCCCGAGCTGCACCAGGCACTACGGAACACCGTGGTCTACACACTCGCTTTCATGCTGTTCTCGCTGTTGCTGCCCATCGTCATCGCAATGGTGTCCAAGCGGATCTCCGGACGTTCCAAGACCATCTATCAAGCTCTCATCTTTGTGCCCTTTCTCGTGACGCCGATCGCCGGCAGTGCCGTGTGGCGCTGGCTCTTCAACCCCGACGGCGGCGCCATCCCACGGGTGGCCGCGACGTGGGGAATAGAGATGGGCAACATCTTTCGTGATCCGAAGTTCGCGCTCCTCGGTGTGGTCGTGATCGTCGGCTGGCAAATGCTCGGGTTCGGAGTCCTGGTCATCTCGGCTGGGCTGGCCGGCATCAATCCGGACTACGCTTCGGCAGCATCGCTCGACGGTGCATCCGAGGCGACGATCACCCGAAAGATAACACTGCCATTGCTGTCCCCGACACTGGTCTTCCTCGCCCTCATGACGATTCTGCTGGGTGCGCAGTGGGCGTACCCTGTGATCGACATTCTCACCCAGGGTGGGCCGAGCGGTGCGTCCACGAACATCTATTACCTGTTGTACCAGTTCGGTTTCCAGAACTTCGATGCCGGACTTTCAGCTGCCGCAGGCACTCTCTTCTTCGTCGGCTTCGGAATCATCGCCGTCATCTTCGTCCGCCTGTCGGACCGACTGAGCTTCTACGACAATTAGGAACTGACATGGCATTTGTTCTGGTCGATGCACCCAGCCATACGCATGGTTCCGGTGCGACTTCGGCGGTGGAACACCTCGACACCCGGAGCAAGAACAATGACGGACCCGTCCGGTCCCGATTTCGAACACGGCGAGTGCTCGGACATGTTGTCCTCGCGGCCGTGACCGTGTTCAGCATTTTCCCGATCTACTGGCTGTTCGCCACGGCCTTTCGTCGCCCTGACGATTCTCTGTCGGCGAGCCCCCTCCCCTCGCCCTTCAGCCTCGAGAACTTCCGCTACGTGTGGAACACGATCCCGATGGCGTCGATGATGGTGAACACCTTCACCATGGCGTTGGCCATGTCGGTCAGCCAACTGTTCGTCGCCATCCTCGCCGCCTACGGGTTCGCGCGGTGGAACTTCTTCGGCAAACAAGCGTTGTTTCTGCTCTTCGTCGGGTCGTGGTTGGTTCCGTTTCAGGTCACGATGATCCCCAACTACCTTCTCATTTCCCAGATGGGCTTGCTCAACACCGTTGCAGGCATCGTGATCCCGAACTTGTGCTCGGCTTTCGGAGTCTTGCTGATGCGTCAGCACATGGAGGCATTCCCACGGGAGTTGCTGGACGCCAGCCAGATCGACGGCCAGAACTCGTGGGCAACGCTGTGGAAGGTTGTGCTGCCCAACATGAAGCCCGCTCTCGCAGCGCTCGGCATCATGCTGTTCATCTCGGCCTGGAACGAGTACCTTTGGCCCGCGCTGATCATGCGTCAGTCGAATTCCGTGCTGCAGATCGGAATCCGTAGCTTCCTCGGTGCCGAGGGGAACAACTGGGGTGCCATCATGGCGGCGTCCGGACTCGCGTGCCTGCCGATCTTCCTGATCTATCTATTCCTTCAGCGCTACGTGCGCGACGCGTTTGTTCAGTCCGGGCTCAAGTAGCGATCAACCGTTCTCAGAAACTGTTTACCGGGCACAGGAATTGGCGGGACTCGTTCCAGAAGGGGAAGAGATCGGTGGTGGTTGCCGCAGGATGGTCGATCTCGGCGAGAGTGTAGAAATCGAGAATCGTCCGACCAGCTGCGGCGCTGACCTCGCATGCTTGCAAGCTCAGCTTTGCCTCCGCCACGAAGCCGATGCTGCGGGCGAAGGGACCGAGAGTTCCCGCATTGACGAAACTGTCGAGGTCTTGTCCCCACTGGTTGTAGTCCGACTGCAAAGCGAAGCTGCACGTTTCGCCGAACAACTCGCTGCAGGTGGTCGGCTTTCCGCCGATCGTGTGCACCGTATCGGCAAGCTCGTGTGAGGTGCTTTCGCGCGGAGATCCGGAAAGGAAAAGCAAGATGGCAACGGCCAAGGCAACCACCAGAAGGATGCTTGCGGCCGTTGCCAGTATCGCCTTCACAATCCCTCGATCCACGTAAGTTCATGAGGGCAACCGATTTTGGAACACCGGCCACTAGATTTGTACCCGTGGCGTTCAGGGTCCAAACATCGACCAGGCTGGGAGCCATACGTCAGTCTGGGGGATCTGCTACAAGAACTGTGAGGGAGGATCAACACTCCCTTCCACTATCAATATATATCCCACTGGGGGCCTTGCGGCAAGGCCCGGGTAGTGCCGCAGAATGGCTCTTCCGATCCCGCACGACCGACTACGGGATCGGAACAGCCAGCGGAAGTGAGGGCACGTGCCAACCCAGGGACACGAAGAAGAACTGCGATCCGAGCGGAACTATGTGGAGGGGCTCTACGCACGCCTCGATGCGGAGCGCGCCCGAGTCAAAGGCAGGTACAACACCGCTCTGCGCGGAAACGGCGAAGCACTCATGGAACGCGACGCCGAGGTGCGCGCGCTTGCCAAAGAGGTGAAAAGGCTGGACGTAGCCGACAACGGACTGTGTTTCGGCCGGTTGGACTCGCTTTCGGGCGAGACCTCCTACATCGGCCGGATCGGCCTTCTCGATGCGGACAACGACTACGAACCGGTGCTGCTCGATTGGCGGGCGCCGGCGTCTCGCGCGTTCTACGTTGCCACCGCTGCCAACCCGGAGAACATGCGTCGACGCCGTCAGTTCCGCACCCGGAGTCGACGCGTGGTCGATTTCACCGACGAGGTACTCGGGCGCCCCGACGGCGTAGAACACGACACGCACAGCGATTCCGCCCTGCTCGCGGCAGTCAACGCACCCCGCGGTGAGGGAATGCGGGACATCGTGGCAACCATCCAGGCCGAACAGGACGACATCGTCCGACTCGAACACCCCGGGGTGCTGGTGATCGAAGGTGGCCCAGGTACCGGGAAAACCGTCGTCGCCTTGCACCGCGTCGCCTACCTGCTCTACACCCAGCGGGAGCGGATGGAACGTCACGGCGTTCTCGTGGTCGGGCCGAACCCGGCGTTCCTGAACCACATCGGCCGCGTACTGCCCTCGCTGGGCGAGTCCGACGTGGTGTTCATGACCACCGGTGATCTCGTTCCCGGTCTACGCGTCACCGCCGAGGACACTCCGGAGGCCGCTGGGCTCAAAGGTTCGTTGAAGATCCTGGACGTTCTCGGCGCAGCGATTGCCGATCATCAGCGATTGCCCGAGAACCCACTGTTGATCGAATTGGCGGACGTCACGGTGCGGATCGACGCCGAAACCGCGGAGTGGGCCCGAGAAGAAGCCCGTTCGAGCGGACTCCCCCACAACGACGCACGCACTGTGTTCACCGAAATCCTCACCTGGGCGCTGACCGAACGGGCGATAGCGCGGATCGGCAAGGGGTGGTTGACACGCAGTGACCGTGAAGCCTGGGAGCAAGTGCGGACGGACCTGACCGCAGAGCTGGTGGAAAACAGCGCATTTACCGCGGCGCTCGACACGCTCTGGCCGATCCTGACTCCGAAAGAGCTACTGACACAGCTGTTTACTTCTCCCGCGCGACTACGCGCGGCAGGCGCGGACGAGAAGCTGCTTCGCCAGGACGGTGACGCCTGGACTGTCTCGGACGTTCCGTTACTCGACGAGTTGGTGGACATGCTCGGCCGGGACAAGCCCGTCGACCAGAGTGCCGAACGTGAACGCCGCGACGAGGCCGCGTATGCAGCGGGCGTGCTGGACATGATGATCAGCCGCGAGGATCTGATGGACGACGAGGACCACCTTCTCGCCCAGGACATGCTGTACGCCGAGGACCTGGCGGATCGTTTCGTCGAACGCGATACCCGGGAACTCGCCGAACGCGCTGCTGCTGACCGAGACTGGACGTACCGGCATATCGTGGTCGACGAGGCCCAAGAGCTGTCCGAGATGGACTGGCGAGTCCTGATGCGCCGCTGCCCAGACCGATCTTTCACGGTGGTAGGTGATCTCGCGCAACGCCGTTCACCCGCAGGTGCCCGCTCGTGGGCGACGATGATGGAGCCGTACGTTCCCGGCCGCTGGATCTACCGATCCCTGTCGGTGAACTACCGCACCCCCGCCGAGATCATGAGCGTCGCCGCCGCCCTGCTCGCCGAGTTCGCGCCGGACGTGCAGCCACCCGAGTCCGTCCGCGCCTGCGGGATCGCGCCGTGGTCCAGACAAATATCCGCCGACGAACTAGCCTCCGCCATCGACGAATTCAATCAGGACGAGGCCGGGCGCGAAGGTACGAGCATCGTCATCGGACCTGCGGATGTGCCGGGCGCTGTGCCTGTTTCGGAAACGAAGGGTCTGGAGTTCGATGCCGTGCTCGTCGTGGAACCGGAGCGAATCATCGCCGACGGCCCACGCGGCGCGTCGGAACTCTATGTCGCCCTCACCCGCGCAACCCAACGTCTCGGCGTCTTACACGACGGGCCGTTGCCTCAGGCCTTGACCGGGCTCGTCCATGCCGGGACGGCCAGATCACCGCAAGCGTTCGCGGCGAGCGATGGTGCTGTGTAGGCCTTCGGCAGCGGCGCGAACGTAAGGCACTTGGCTCTCGGGAACGAAGCGACTGGTGGGACCGGTGACGCTGATGGCGGCGACGGGTTTGTCGTTGGTCCCGAATACCGGCGCCGCAACGCACGCGAGACCCGGCGCTGATTCCTCGCGCTCGAACGCAATACCGGTCTCGACCACTCGGTTCAGTTGGGTATTGAGAATGCCGGGCGCAACAATTGTGTGCGGGGTTCGGCGCGTCATCGGTTCCGACAGCACCTCGCGACGAAACTCGTTGTCGGAGAATGCCAGGAGTGCCTTGCCGATTGCGGTGCAATACAGCGGTATCCGGCCACCGGTCCGGGACGGCGAGTTGGCTTGCCGGTGTCCGCCGATCTTCGCGACGTATACGACGTCGTGGCCGTCGCGGACCCCCAGGTGAACTGTCTCGTGGGTCCGCTCGTACAAGTCTTGGAGGAACGGCATCGCCATCTCCAGGAGGCTGCGTTCGAGGGAGGCGAGCATGCCGAGTTCGAAGAGGCCGCCGCTGAGCCGGTAGCCACCGTCGATTCGGTCGAGTAGCCGGTTCGCGACCAGTTCGTTGGCCAGGCGGTGCACCGTTGCCTTGTGCAGTCCGGTCCGTTGGACCAGGGTGGCGAGAGGCAACACGTGGTCGTCAGCCCGGAAGGCACGCAGGATCGTCACCGCCTTGCCGAGCACGGTGTCGAGGTTTGCGCCGCCAGTCACCTGCCCAGCGTATCGCTGAGTGAGACAGTTCCCTGGCGCAATCTCGGCGCCACGGCGAAAGTAATGGCCATGAGCCAGCCCACGAATACCAGTACAGCGAGCGAGACGGACATCTCAGCTGCTGCTGACCGCCTCGCAGCCGCCATCGCGAGCGGTACTCCCTGCGCACCGGTGCGCGATCTGATCGGCGCCGACGACCTCGTCGCTGCCTACGCTGTCCAGCGCCGCGTCGATGAAATCCGTCGGCAGGCGGGTGCCGTCGTCGTAGGCCGCAAGATCGGCCTGACCTCGGTGGCAGTCCAGCAACAGCTGGGCGTCGACCAGCCCGACCTCGGCGTTCTGTACGCCGACATGGAGTTCCCCGCCGGCGGCACCATCCCCATGAGTCGTTTGATCCAGCCCAAGGTCGAAGCGGAAGTTGCCTTCGTGCTCGGTGCCGACCTCGTGGACGGACCGCTGGACAGTGCGCAGGTGCGCGGCGCGATCGACTACGCCGTCGCAGCGATCGAGATCTGCGACAGCCGCATCGAGTCGTGGGACATCAAATTCGGTGACACCGTCGCCGACAATGCGTCCTCGGGCGTGTACGTCCTGGGAACCGAACGCCGCACCCTCGACGAGGTGGAACCCGCCGGCGTCGTCATGTCGATGTCCGTCGACGGCACCGAGGTGTCCACCGGCGTCGGAACCGCTTGCCTGGGCGATCCGATCGAAGCAGTCGTCTGGCTCGCCCGCACGGCACGCGAGTTGGGGCAGCCGCTGACGGCAGGCCAGGTGATCCTGTCCGGCGCACTCGGCCCCATGGCACCGGTCACCACAGGCAACGAAGTCACCGTGACCGTCTCCGGGTTCGGTTCCGTCACCACCAGTTTTTCCAGCGAAGAGGACAACGCATGAGCAAGGTCAAGGTCGCGATCATCGGATCGGGCAACATCGGCACGGATCTGATGATCAAGGTGCTGCGCAACTCCGACTACCTGGAGATGGGCGCGATGGTCGGCATCGACCCAGCGTCGGACGGCCTCGCCCGCGCAGCGCGTCTGAACGTGCCGATCACGGCTGAAGGTGTCGAGGGTTTGATCGGTCTGCCGAACTTCGACGAGATCGAGATCGTCTTCGACGCCACCTCGGCAAAGGCTCACGTCGCCAACAACGCGCGGCTGGCTCCCCTCGGCAAGCGCATGATCGACCTGACGCCTGCCGCCATCGGCCCGTACGTCGTGCCGGCCGTCAACGCAGACGAGCACCTGGACGCACCCAACGTCAACATGGTGACGTGTGGTGGCCAGGCCACGATCCCGATGGTTGCGGCTGTTTCTCGGGTCGTCCCGGTGGCGTATGCGGAGATCGTGGCGTCCATCGCCTCCAAGTCCGCCGGTCCCGGAACGCGCGCCAACATCGACGAGTTCACCGAGACCACATCCGAGGCGATCGTGGCAGTCGGCGGCGCCCGCCGCGGCAAGGCCATCATCATCCTCAACCCCGCCGAGCCGCCGCTCATCATGCGAGACACGGTGTTCTGCCTCGTCGACGCCCCGGACCCGGCTGTTCACGAGGAGATCCGTCAGTCCATCGAGAAGATGGTCGGCGACGTCTCCGCCTATGTTCCGGGCTACCGCCTCAAGCAGGAAGTCCAGATCACCGAGATCCCGGCCGACCAGCCCGTCGAGACGTTGCTCGTCGACGGCAATCGCCCCACCCATCAGGTGTCGGTGTTCCTCGAGGTCGAGGGTGCTGCACACTACCTGCCTGCGTACGCCGGCAATCTCGACATCATGACGTCCGCCGGAATGCAGATCGCGGAGCGCATCGCCCAGCAGAAGGAAGCAACCAAGTGAGCAACCGCAAGATCTTCGTCCAGGACGTCACCCTTCGCGACGGCATGCACGCTGTCCGCCACCGTATTTCGCCCACCGACGTCAAGCGGATCGTCACAGCTCTCGATGCTGCCGGCGTCGACGCGATCGAAGTTGCACACGGTGACGGCCTCGCCGGCGGCTCGCTCAACTACGGCCCCGGCTCGAACACCGACTGGGAATGGATCGAAGCAGCGGCCGAGGTACTCGAGCACGCTCGTCTCACCACGCTGCTGCTTCCGGGTGTCGGCACGATCAGTGAACTCAAGCACGCTTACGACCTCGGTGTTCGCTCGGTTCGCGTTGCCACGCACTGCACCGAGGCCGACGTCTCCGCGCAGCACATCGAAACCGCCCGCGAGATCGGCATGGACGTCTCTGGCTTCCTGATGATGAGCCACATGGCGCCGGCCGAAGAACTGGCGAAGCAGGCCAAACTGATGGAGTCGTACGGCGCGCACTGCGTCTACGTCACCGACTCGGGTGGACGTCTGGTGATGAACGACGTCGCGGATCGTGTTCGCGCATACCGCGACATCCTCGACGAGGGCACCGAAATCGGTATCCACGCGCATGAGAACCTCTCGCTCTCGGTTGCCAACTCCGTTGTCGCAGTGCAGAACGGCGTCACCCGCGTCGATGCTTCGCTTGCAGGTCACGGTGCCGGAGCCGGTAACTGCCCCCTCGAAGCCTTCATCGCCGTCGCGAACATCGAGGAGTGGGAGCACGGCTGCGACCTGTTCGCCTTGCAGGATGCCGCCGACGACATCGTCCGTCCGCTGCAGGATCGGCCAGTTCGCGTCGATCGCGAGACCCTCACGCTCGGCTATGCAGGCGTGTACTCGAGCTTCCTGCGCCACGCCGAGGCCGCTTCGGAGCGCTACGGAATCGACGTTCGCACACTGCTTCTCGAAGCCGGCCGCCGCCGTCTGGTGGGTGGTCAAGAGGACATGATCGTCGACATCGCGCTCACCCTCGCAGCGCAGGCGACAAAAGAAGCTGTCTGACGCGCTGCCGAGTTCGCTGATACCCGAGTCCCGCTCCCGTCTCCGGACGGGGGCGGGACTTGCCATTTCGGCCGAGAGAGCCCACCGACACGGCACTCGAAAAGCTGGCAAAGTTCGTCGCACGACATCTCTGACGCTCAGAGTAGAAACTTCTCCGCTACAGACGAATTCAGGAAACCAGCTTCATCGATGCAAGACCTGCAGGGTGATACCTTGGATAGGCTGAGCTCGTGGAACCTACCGAATACCGTGACGAATTGAGATCTGTCCTCGATACCGCGTCGGGGGTAGTGAGCGATCGACTGGCTGCGATCCACAACGCGGCAACCCCGCGCACCGAAGGGATCGTCATCGACGTCTCGCTCGACCAAGACGGCGAGGGAACATTCGGCGTCTGGGCACGATACGAGGGTCCCGACGCATTCAGTCTGAATCAGCAGATCGGTGACGAGAGAGAGCTATTCGGCGCGATCTGGGGCGAGGAGGGCTGGGAACCGCCGGTTCCGCATCGACCGCGAAAGTGGTCACGTGTGGAACTCGAGAAAGTGATCGTCGGTGTCGTGGCCAAATGGATCGACGGGCTCATTCCCTCGACCGCCACCGAACTACCCTGGGAAGTAACGACTCCCGACGGAACTGTCGACGCTGTACTCGTGGGCCCAGAGATCAGCCGTGGACATTCGCCTCGGTGAAAGCGCGGAAGCATCGGCGAACACGTTGCAGCGTCAGCGTCCGGTCGAACCGTCGATCAATTCGCGGAGGATGTCAGCGTGCCCGGCATGGCGTCCGGTCTCTTCGATCATGTGCACGAGCGCCCAGCGGACACTCGGAGCGGGTCGTTTCGCCCCCGGCCGCGGGATGGGCGCGGCAAGATCTGTGCATCCGTCGAGAACTGCGTTGGCGCGCTCGACCGTCTCGCGATAGCGACTGACGACACCGTCCACGCTGTCTTCCGATGACGGTTGAAACGTCGCTTTCCAATCCGTCACGTTTTCTGCAAGGAACATCGATCGTTCGACAAAGGTCAGATGATTGGCCAGCCCGAGCAAGGTTGTTCCCGACGGAACAATTGTGGTGCGCACCTGAGGTTCCGGAGCACCCTCGACCTTGGCGGCAATCGAATCACGGAGGTAGTCGAGAAACGCTCGTAGTGTGGCTGCCTCGCTATTCCCTGTCCGGGGTGGTGGGGCATCTCGGCGGCTGCGACGCGACGTTGCCATGGCGGTTCTCCTTCCTCGGCGAAGAACGATGAAGAGGCTTCATTCCTGGATGGGCAGAACCGATCCTTCCGAACTCACTCCGATCCCGCATCAAATTTTGCCGTTACAGCAAAGACAACTTGGTTGCCGGTGTCAGCGTGCCGAGTTCAGGTCGCGCACAAGTTGGGGTCTCCGCCACTTGCCGACCTCGAAAGGCCACCGCCGCAGCGGATAGGCGAGACGAGCCACGAAGTAATTGACGTACTCGACGACGCCGAAAGCCCACACCGCCACGACGCCCACCGCCGCGCCGGAGTGATCTGGTAACCAGATGACAACGCCGAGAAGAGCTATCGCCAACAAGAGAACATCGAGGACCCGAAACACGCGGTAAAGCGCTGCGAGGCGGGCCGGCATCGGCTCCAACTCGACCCAGCCCCGCGCAAGCAGCCAATAGACACCTACTTGCACGAGGATCACAAGAAGTGGGGCCAGCGCCGACCACAACGCCGCGGAGTCTCGCGAACCTTCGAGCCGGGGCATCACGACACCGACCGCCACAGCGGCAAATACAGCCGCTGCAGCCAGTTCGCCGAGGCCGAGGCTCAGGTACCTGCGTCTCAAACTCTGTTGCCGTTGATCCACCACGTAAGAACCCTATCCGTTGATCACCATAGCTTGCCACGTAGTGGTCGGACCGATTCTGCAGCGCGCGTGGGGAATACACTTCATCTCGACTTCGATCTCGAGCGCCATGCGGCTTGGATCATCCTGGGACGTGCTGGCGGATCCGGCGGGAAACCTTTTCTGCGTGGGTGATCCGCACTAGCTGCGCCGTTGTCAGTCCCCGATACGCGGTCGTTCGCGCCGACGTGGTCCTCGATCGCGCATCTCGAGAATCGCTGCTGCCGTGGACGCGACCGTCTTGTCGTCGTCGTGGGTGATCCGGGCGAGCGCTTCGCGTGCTGCAGCGCCAGGAATCTCGGCGAGCGCCTGCGTAATTCGCAACCTCGTCGGGGCGTCGTCAGTGCCGTCGAGCCTTGCCTGCACGGCATCGACGACCTCACCGCTTGTAGGTGAGTGCTCCGCGAGAAGACCGAGCACCTCGCCTGCCTCGACGTCGCGGCGCCCGTCAGCGACCATCTCGAGGAGTGCTGGCATCGAGACAGCCTCTCCGCGAGATCCGAGGGCGAGAGCGGCGTCGGCGCGGACTATCGCGTCCGAATCATCGAGAGCTCGCTTCAGAGACCGAGTTGCTTCCTCGGTGTTGATCCCGGATATGGCCGACGTCGCGCGGCGTCGAACCTCGACGTCCTCCGATTCGAGCCCCTTCGTCAGACCTGCAAGGCCCGCACCTTCGGTCCTCGCCAACGCCCACTGCAATGCTCCCGCCACGTTGGCATCCCTCTCCGACAGGATGGCCTCGACGAGTGCGTCGACCGGCAATGCCGCATTCGCGTCCTGCGACAGGATCGCTTGCTGACGGTGGGCGGCGAACTCGGATTCGAGTGCACGCAACAGCGAGACCATGCGCAGGACGTCGTCCCACTCCGAAGGGGCGGTGGCGTCGACCCTTTCGAGTTTGGTCAGCAATTCCTCCTCCGCCGCGATCCGTTGCCGAGTGTGTTGCATGAGTTCACCCACCAAATCGGCCGGTGCGAAGTCTGGTTCGTCCAGTGCACGCTTGGCCTCGTTCAACGAGAGCCCCAATGTCCTCAGGCTCTCGACGTGGAAGAGGCGACGGATGTCGTCAGCGGAGTACTCGCGGTAGCCACCGGACGTGCGGCCCGTCGGCTTCACCAGCCCCAAAGTGTCGTAGTGACGCAGCATCCGTGTGCTGACACCACAACGCCGCGACACCTCGCCGATCAACATCCGTCTCCCCTTCCTACGCGTCCGGTCCGATTGCGGGACGCGCTTCGCCAACTCGTGTGAGAGAGCGAATCCACCGTCGGGATCGTGCCAGAGTTGCTTTGTAGCATCAGCATGCGCTCGGACACGCGGATTCGGGCTCGTACCGGCCGCGTCGAGCACCGGGAGCACAGCCTCGCCGAGCCCGGTCAGGGCGCGGCTCAGACTGAGCTGCATCTGCAGTTCACCCCGACCGAGTTCTGTGGCCAGATCGGCCGCGAGTGCGCCCTCGCCTCCCGCCGGCACGAGAGCCACAGCCGCGCGCCACGCACTGCGCGCAACCTCGTCGTCCTGGTCGTGGACCAGCGCAGAGACCTCGGGCCACGCGATCGGATCGCCGATCTTGGACAAAGTGTGGAGCGCCTGACTGCGGGCTTGCGAGCCATCGGACCCGAGCTCACGGATCAGCCTCGGCACCGTGATTTCGGCCGGCAAGCGGCACAACGCCCAGGTCAGCATGTCGCGGACGAAGAAGTCCGGCTCGACGGCGCACCGATCGATCAGGGCATCCGTCAACTGAGGATCCGGGCGTGTGCCGACCGCAAGCGCGGCGCGCAGTCGAACCGAGGGATCTGCTGCGGCCACGGCGTCGACGAGGTGAGCATGCTGCCCACCGTGGTTGGTTGTGTTCACGACAACCACCTCCTTCACCGACTAGTGGAACCCTTGTCACTGTGTCAAGGTCAAGCGTCACTGCCTCCGACACGTGAAATGTCGCCTCGGATCACACGCCGGTTGTCGATCCTGGCCGAAAGATCATCAGCACGACGACAACGACCCAGAGCAGATTGAAGATTCCCGTCGCAGTGCCCAGCCGACGGGTGAGCCGCGTTGCGACATCCACAACGGACCCGGTTCCTTCGATCGCCGCCATTGTCAGCCGTTGGGCGGGAAGCACGACCGCGGTGAGTATCACGGCGGCAACGACGGTGAGTGCGATCGAGGTGAGGATCCACACGTCACCGAGCACTCCGAGATTGACGGCGGTGGCGACACCGAGCATCGGAACGACAATGCCGATCGTGGCATACACCCGAACGATGCGATGCAGCATGCCCGTCGTCGCAACACTGGCGCTGTCCGGATCGGCGAGCGCGGCGCGGCTCGCCACCGGGAACATACTCGCCGCCACAGCGACGGGGCCGATGGCAAGAATGGCCGCAATCACATGGAGGGACAGCAGGATTCCGGTCATGGGATTTCTCGCGTTTCGGTACGCACAAGCGTATTCACGCGGCGTCCGGGGCGAAGGTGACTACAGGCTCGGCGCCCTTGGCCGACCACACCGTTCCACGACGCTCGTAGTCGAAGAGCGCTTCGACCTCGAGACTTATCCGGGGCCCGAGGCATCGTTCCAGCAGATACAGGCCCAGGTCGAGACCGGATGTCACACCGCCGGCGGTGATCAGGTCACCGTCGTCGACGATTCGCGCCTGGATCGGAATTACACCGCCGGCCGCCAGTGCGTCCACGGCAAGATGGTGCGTCACGGCGCGACGCCCTTCGAGAAGCCCCGCCATCGCCAGCGCCAATGATCCTCCACAGACGGTCGCAACGAGAACACCAGGATCGTCGAGTGCACGGCGCATCATGACAGGCAGTTCGGTTTCCGTTGTGGCCGCGAGCCTTTCCGGCAAGCTGGAACCCGGCTGGTCCGCATTGGGTTCGAAGAGACCCGATGCTCCGGGAACGACGATCAGATCCGCGTGTTCGACATCGAGGGTTGCAGTGGCGGTCATCTCGAGTTCACCACTTCCGCTCACGACGGTCCGAGGCCCCTCCGCGCTGACGAGTTCGACACTCAACGCCCCACCGCTGGCGAGACCCCCGGCGTAAAGCACCTCGTACGGACCCACGACATCCATGGGATCGAATCCGTCGAACAACACGATCTGCGCGTGCACTGCAACCTCCGATTTTGTGCGACGCGCTCCTGTGCACGTCGCTGTTCCCACGACAGTAGGAGGAAGTTGACCTCTATGGCGACGGCTGAAAGCCAACCTTCGACGGCTTTCAGCCAACCTCACACATTCTGTGAAATACCAGTTGAGAGGATATTTCAAGACACGAGATCACCGAATCTCGCGCCACATACGCTACGTTTCAGACATGCATGACGTTGCAGTTCTCGCGTTGCCCGGGGTGGTGCCGATGGACCTGGCGGCACCCCTCGAAGTCTTCGGACGATGCAGGCTCCCCTCGGGTGCACCGGCGTACCGGACCTCCGTGTGCGCGCTCACCGAGGAGGTGGAGACCGGAACGTTCACGATGCGAGTACCGCACGGACTGTCACGTCTCGCCCAGGCAAGCACGATCATCATCCCGGGCACCGCCGATCTCGACGTGCCGATCGACCCCGAGATCATCGACGCCCTCAGAACTGCCGCGGATCGCGGCACGCGCATCGCCTCACTGTGCGTCGGTGCATTCACACTCGCCGACACAGGCTTGCTCGACGGACTTCGCGCGACGACGCACTGGGCGGCTGCGTCGGAGTTGGCGCGTCGGCACCCGGCCATCGACGTCGATGCCGCCGTTCTCTACGTAGACAACGGGCACGTCCTGACTTCCGCCGGCGCCGCGGCCGCACTCGACCTGTGTCTGTACATGGTCCGTCAGGACTACGGGTCTGCGGTCGCCGCCGACACGGCGCGGCTGAGCGTGATGCCGCTCGAACGTGCCGGAGGGCAAGCACAATTCATCGTCCACGAACCTCCCGTACCCAGCGGGACAACCCTTCGGCCGCTACTGAACTGGATGGAAGAGAACCTCGGGGAGCAACTCGACATCACGACAATCGCAGCCAAGGCAACGATGAGCACCCGCACGCTCAACCGCCGCTTCCAGGAACAAATCGGTACGACGCCGTTGCAGTGGCTCCATCATGCGCGGCTCCGTCAAGCACAATTTCTGCTCGAGACCACCGACCACTCCATCGAACGTGTTGCGGGACAAGTCGGATTCAATGCCGTCACCACGTTCCGCGAACGCTTCCGAGACTTGGTCGGCACCAGTCCACAGCGATACCGGACGCAGTTTCGAACGTCGCGCTAGCTGACCTACTTCTCGCTCTGTCGACGCACCATCTCCGAGATCCAGATCGGCGCAAACGGCGAGGTGCAGTTCGGGGGAGTCGGGTAGTCCTCGAGCACCCGCAGACGTTCACCGATGTCGATTGCACGGGCCCGGTACTCGGCATGTTCGATCCCGATCTGGGCCAAGCAGTGGTTCATCGCCCATTGCAGGCGATCAGGGGCATCCTTCATCTCCGCCTCGATGACGTCGAGCAATCCTGAAAGATCAAGGCCCTCCGGCTTCTTCGCTACGCGCTCAGTAGTCAGAGCCCAACCGGCGCTCGCAACCACGGGATCGGAGTCGGCGGTCCAGGCCACCCGCAAATCCTCCGCGTGCGGGTTCTTCTTCACCACGTAGTTGACGAGCCAGTCATGCACCTTGGGAGTACGAGCCTCACGCAACATGACGTCCAACTCGTCACGCTCGAACGCCTTCGGACGACAGATCAAGAGGGCAAGCAGCCTCGCTGCGGTATCGCCCGTCGCCCAAAGTTGTTGTGCAAGTTCCTGCTGAGTCTTCAGTCGCTTCGCGACTGCCCGCAGTTTTGTCAGGTTCACACCGTGATCGTCACCGTGCTTCTCGTTCACTGCGCGCACCTTCGGATCCTCGAGCGCACGCAACTCGTCCATCACCGCGGCAACCGTCGTTTCGTCCACGTCGTCCTCCAGCCACTACTTCTGTTGTTCACCCAATGCAAGTCACCTACAAGGAAAGCACGGGACGGCACGCGCCGACGCATCCACGTCCGACCCGTGTTTGAAACTTCGACCAATGGGTACATGTCTGCTCCTGAGGTGGCGGCACGTCACCATGAAGACAGGACGAACCTTGCAAATGCGACGCGCCGCGGGTGCCGAGAACGTGGACGAAACCGCAGGCGGAGATGAAGGCGGCAGTAAGAACGTTCTCACTCGGGCTATAACCGGCCCACTCCTTTTCGTGTTCATCCTCGGAGACGTCCTGGGCGCCGGTATCTACGCATTGGTGGGCGTCATCGCCGGTGAAGTTGGTGGAGCCGTCTGGGTACCACTGCTCGTAGCGCTCGTCATGGCATTGCTGACAGCAACGTCGTATGCCGAACTGGTCACCAAATATCCGCGGGCGGGCGGTGCAGCAGTATTCGCCCAACGGGCGTATCGGAAGCCGCTGATCTCATTCCTCGTCGGCTTCTCGATGCTGGCGGCCGGTGTCACGAGTGCAGCAGGACTCGCGCTCGCATTCTCCGGCGACTATCTCAAAGCCTTCATTGACGTCCCGACCGTTCCGGCCGCGCTCGTCTTCCTCCTCCTGGTGGGGCTTCTCAATGCCAGAGGCATCAAGGAGTCGATGCGCGCAAATGTCGTCATGACAGTCGTGGAGGTCACCGGCCTCGTCATGGTTGTCGTCCTCGCCTGCGTAGTTCTCGGGCACGGCGACGGAACCTTGAGCCGTGTCGTGGAGTTCGACGACAGTCGATCGCCTGCACTCGCCGTGTTGGCAGCGGCGCTCCTCGCGTACTACTCGTTCGTCGGCTTCGAAACCTCGGCGAACGTCGCCGAAGAAGTGAAGAACGTGAGCAAGGTCTACCCACGCGCACTGTTCGGAGCCCTGTTGACGGCGGGCGCCGCCTATGTCCTTGTCGGCCTGGCTGTTTCGGTGGTGCTGCCCGCCGACGAGCTCGCCGCGTCCTCCGGCCCCTTACTGGCAGTGGTGTCAGCCGCCGACGTCGGTGTTCCGCCTCGCCTGTTCAGCCTGATCGCTCTGGTAGCCGTCGCCAACGGCGCACTGCTGACAATGATCATGGCAAGCAGGCTGACGTACGGAATGGCGTCGGAAGGGTTGCTTCCCAGCGCATTCGCGCGCGTGCTGCCGCGGCGCCGGACCCCCTGGGTGGCAATCATCGCAACGACAGCCGTTGCCATGGCTCTCTGCGTCACCGGATCGTTGTCAGCCCTGGCAGAGACGGTGGTACTCCTGCTGCTTTTCGTATTCATCAGCACCAACATCGCGGTCCTGGTTCTGCGTCGTGACGCAGTGCAACACAGTCATTTCCGGACACCGATCATCTTTCCGATCCTCGCCCTCGGTACGTGCGTTGCGTTGCTCACCCAGCAGAGCGCCGCAACGTGGTTGCGCGCATCATTACTCTTGGCGGTCGGAGTAGTGCTGTACGCCCTCTCCCGCCGTCGATCCACGAAGTAAGGTGCGATGTTCGAAAGGGGGTGTGATGACCGACAGTTCTGACACACCAGATGTAATTCAGCGCCGAGAGCGAAAGATCAACAGGCGAACCCTGACGTACGGCCTGTCCGTCGTTCTGGCTACCGCGGCACTGGTTGTCGCGATCGTCTGGTTGGGCTCCCGGCGGGGCGAATGCTTCGGTACCGACACCTTGCTGTGCTCACAGAAAGATCGCCGACTGGCCGTCTTCGTCCCGAGCCTCATGCTGCTACTCGGCTCCGTAGGCGCGTTCTTGCGAGCCTCCCTGCGATTGCACCGTCTGCGGCGCCTCTACATCCGGCCGTACATGGCGTGGCTCCTGACGGGGCTCACCCTGGTGTACCTGGCGGGAGCCTTCATCTTCATCGAGGGCAATATTCTCTGAATACATCTGTTCGGCAATCGGATTCACAGACCGAAGCGGTAGCTGTCGTTCAGAATCGTGTGTCGTCGATGGCAGTAAGGACCACTTCTCGAACCGATGACGAAGACGACAGATTCGAGATGGAGCGCACGGTATCCACGACGTCGTGCACGGGAACCAGAGACCCATCTCCGCGGGCGGCAGCGATGTCTCGGGACACATCGAGTCCATCTTCCGTGTTGAGATATCCGAGGTGAAGGACCGTCACTGCGAGTCGGTCCTTCCGGTAGCCCTCTCTCAAGGCGTCGGCAATGCCGTTGATCGCGGACTTCGATGCGCCGAACGCAACTTCCGGCCTACCGCTTCGCGGGAGCCCCGAGGTAGAACCAGTCAAGAAAATCCGAGGCCGAGGACGCCCGATCATCCGTGGGATCAGGCGCTTCGACAAAAGGATCGTGCCGGTGATGTTGGCGTTGATCATTTCCAGCATTTCGACGTCGGATTGATCTGTGAACGCATAATCGGAAGTGAAGGCGTCCCCTTCCCAGATTCCGACGTTGCAAATCAGGGTGTCTACACCTCCGACAAGCTCCTGGTCGATCGAGTTCGCTGCCGCAACAGGGTCGGTCAGATCTGCTTCGATCCACTCGGAGACGTCGAACCCGTCAGGGCGCCGACGAGAAATACCGACAACGTCGTGACCATCGCTCCTCAAGCCCTCGATCAATGCACGACCAAGTCCCCGGCTCGCGCCGACAACAACTACCCTCGCCACAATTGCACCCTTCTGCCCGCTCTGTTCACATCCAATGGATGACACGACACATTCATGCACGCCGAAATACGTTGCCCTCGAGCGTGACAACGGCACCGGCCGCAACGAGCCGCTGAAGGTGCAGCTGCGCAGTTCGTCGTTCGACTGCATCGACGTACGGCGCGTTGACGTGCGGACGGTAGACGAGGCGATGCGCGACGATGTCTTCCAACTGCCTTGGTTCACCGAGAAATTGGACGAGTCTTTCTTCGCGGCTGAGCAGTTTGTCGCGGTAGGCGGTCAGCCGGCGACGGAACTCGTCGCTGCCTTCGACGACGCCCTTTTGATGGAAGGTGCCGTACCACCGAGCGTCGATGCCCGCGGCGCGGTCGATGGAGGCGAGGAAGTCGTCGACGCTACTGCCCAGGTCGCCGTACATCGGGCCGAAGGAGGTGAGATCGATGTCGGCGACATAGAAGAAGCCGTCGGGCTCGATGAGGAGGCCACAATGTCCGGGAGTGTGACCAGGTAGGTGAATGACCGTCGCCGTGCGGTCTCCGAGGTCGAAGACGTGGCCGTCGGCGATCCCGGAAACGTCATCGTGCGTCGGGGGAATGCCGTACTGCGCTGCTATTGAATGTTCGACCTCAGCTCGCTCCTCGGGGCGGAGGCCGTAATTTGTGAGCATCGTGTCAAGGGAGGCGACCGACGGTGCGTCGAGGTTGTGCGCGTACGTCGGTGCTTGAAAATGCCGGAGACCGGCAACGTGGTCCTCGTGGCCGTGACTGATGAAGACGAGGTCTGCGCCCACGGGATCTCGGTCGAGGGAGAGGGACGGGTCGATCACCAGCGTGCGTTCGGATCCGTGCACGACCACGGTGTTTCCGAAGGGGACGGTCCCACCGTTCTCTGGTACCAGCACCGAGACTTTGCCAAATTCTGTGGGTGTGAACATCTCTCGCTTCTCCCTGCGGCCATCGGGTAGTGACGTTGCAGATCTCGAAGCAATCGAAGGTATCGCTGACAGAGACCTCAGTCAGTATGCATGGCCGGGTCAGCGGGCCGTACGCGGATCATCCTGGACTACCCGGTGAGCTCTTCACGAGCAGCGACAAGGACTTCCTCGGAGAGGGACGATCCCTTGGTGGCTCGCGAGAGGACCAGAGCGCCGATCATGGTCGAGAGACGCACCAGCCCGTCATGCTCCTCATCCGCGAGCGCCTTGGCAAAATCACCGACCCCCTCGACATACACCCGACGGGCCTCACTGTCTGCCGGCTCGCGTGCCATGTCGGCGGCGAGTGCAGCAGCGGGACATCCGTCTGCCGGATTGTCGCGATGCTCCACGGAGAGGTAGTTGTCGATCAGGGCTTGTCGAGCCTGGTCACGCTGGCCAGCGTGCCTTTCGAGACCTGCTGCGTGCAGCTGCGCCAGTTCAGCGAAGGCATGGGTGGTCGCTTCGTCGATGAGCGCGTCCTTGGACGCGAACTGCTTGTAGAAACCACCGTGGGTCAGCCCCGACGCCTTCATCAAGTCGGCGACGCTGAGGTGAGTGCCCTTCTCTCGGAACAGACGAGCTGCGGTTTCCACTACGCGCCGACGGTTCTCTTCCGCTTGTTGCTGCGATACGCGGCCCATCACAACGCCTTCCAGTTTGGATTTCACTTGACATCTATCCTAGCCCACACTTAGATTTGATTCATAATCTAAATGTCACCGACAGTCACAACCCTGGGAGAATCATGGACCTGAACAAGACGGTTGCGGTCGTCACCGGAGCCAATCGCGGACTCGGCCGCCATCTGGCGGCAGGGCTCGTCGAGCGCGGCGCGAAGGTGTACGCGGCTGCCCGCAATCCGGAAACTGTCGATCTGCCCGGCGTCATCCCCCTGAGGTTGGACGTGACGGACGCCGAATCGATCACCGCCGCAGCGCAAATCGCATCGGATGTGACCTTGGTGATCAACAACGCCGGAATCTCTACCTCGGCACCCTTGATCGGAGGCGACATCGATGACGTTCGCCGCGAGATGGACGTCAATTTCTACGGCCCGCTTGCCGTGACCCGGGCGTTTACTCCGGTCGTCGAAAACAACGGAGGCGGAACAGTACTCAACGTTCTTTCGGTGCTGTCCTGGTTCCATCCGGCTGCGCTCGGGTCTTACGCGTCATCGAAGGCAGCGGCGTGGGCGATGACCGACGCCGTTCGAGAAGAACTGGCGCCGCGGGGAATCGCCGTCTCGGCACTGCACGTTGCATACATGGATACCGACATGGCTGCGGGTGTACCGGCCGAACAGAAGATCGCTCCGGCCGATGTCGCCGCGCAGGCCCTGGACGGCATCGAACGTGGGCTGGCTGAGATCCTCGCCGACGACACCACCCGGTATGTCAAGGGGAGTCTGTCGTCTTCGAACTCCGAGTAACCAAGGGACTGTTGACGAGTGACACTCATCCCACCGTTTTGAGACTCGCCAATCTGCCCAGGATCGGTGCCCGCCAAGCCGCGAGGTCTTCCGGACCGTTTTCTTCCCACAACTCGTACAACTCCGACGTGTCGCTGTCTGCGACGGCACGCGCGAGTGCGGTGAGGACCCATGCCTTCTGCTCCGGACTCAAGGTTCCGGCGTACCCGGCGGCATCAATCTCGGCCAGCTGCACAGGCGCCGGAGCAACCCCGTGCGCAACCGCAAGGATCTCGGCGACGGCAATAGCTGTTTGAGCATCATCGGCATCGAGGTAGCCGTCGTCGGGGTGGCGTGCGTAATCGTCGATATCGTAGTCACCCGCCTGTACCGCGCTGAGCAGGTCGCCCGCTACGTCGTTGTCGAAAGGTCCTGAACCCCAAGTCCCCATGCTGTCTCTCCGATCCGTACCCGCGTCATCTGTCGTAACGATATTAGTGAATCACCGGCTTCGGCGAGGATCCTCGGGCTGGAAGTACTGCGTTCGCCGGAAATCGACATCAGCGCAACGGCACGCGAATGATGCGGTCATCACCGGGGTTGGGGTCGCCGCGTCCGTCGGTGTTGTTCGTCAGTATCCACAGCGACCCGTCCGGTGCGACTACAACATCACGGAGGCGCCCGTATTCGTCGACGAATTGCTCGTCGGCGGTCGCGGGATCGGTCAAGGGCACCGTGCGGAGTCGCTCACCACGAAGATTGGCGATGTAGATCGTGCCGTCGTGGATGGCGATTCCGCTGGGGCTGGCATCGTCAGGTGACCATTGTTGGAGCGGGTCGATGAATCCGTCTTCACCCGCAATCCCTTCGACCTCGGGCCACCCGTAGTTTCCGCCTGCTTCGATCTTGTTGAGCTCGTCCCAGGTGTCCTGCCCGAACTCGCTGGCGTACATCGTGCCGTCCTCGGTCCAGGCAATGCCCTGGGAGTTGCGGTGGCCGTAGCTGTAGACAAACGAGTTCGGAAATGGATTATCAAGCGGCACATCGCCATCCGGAGTCATTCGAAGGATTTTCCCGGACATCGAGTCGAGGTCCTGAGCCCTGTCTCGACTACCGGCATCACCGACGGTCACGTACAGCATCCCGTCCGGGCCGAACGCGATGCGACCACCGTTGTGGTAGTTGGCCGAAGCGAGCCCGTCGAGAATCGTCTCGGCCGGCCCGAGCGCGAATTCCCCCGGAGCACCGATGATGTCGAAGCGTTCGATCCGGTTCTCCCCGTTCGCGGTGAAGTACGCGTACAGGCGGTTTTCACGTACTGCGATCCCTAGTAAACCGCCCTCACCTCTTGGGCTGACGCCGTCGACGACTCCCACCTCGCGGCTGTTTCCGCCGGCGTCGAGTTCGAGGATTCGCGCGCTGTCGCGCTCACTGACAAGTGGTGTGTCGCCGTGGAATGCGATCGACCAGGGCGCGTCCAAGCCGTCGGTGACGGTCTCGGTTTCACCGAAGGCCGCGGCGGGCGCCGATCGTGTTGTCGTGCTTGCCTGCGGACGGGGCCCTTCAGGATCCTCGCTACCGCAGGCCGTCAGGAAGGCCGAGACGAGCACGGCGGCGCCCAGTCCTCGGATCTGTCGTCGTGTCATGGGCGCGTCTCCCGGGTTCAGGCAGTCTTTGCGCCGACGGTAGCGCGCAATCGGCCACGCCGGGAGTCCCTTCGAGTACCCCCAACGACCGGGACTCCCTCGCAGGCGATGGGCGTGATGCCCTGGACGGGTGCGCCACGACATGCGCGTCGTCAACAGAAAGAGAACTGACCACGTCATGATTTCCGCCCCGACCGTCGAAGAAACCGGCCGCCTGCCGCTCGTGATCTACGTGCTGGCCGTCGGAGTTTTCTTGATGGGTACAACCGAATTCGTCGTCGCCGGCATTCTTCCCGAAATCGCGGGTGACCTCGGTACGTCGATCGCGAACGTCGGCCTGATGATCACCGTCTTCGCGTTCGGAATGATCGTCGGCACGCCGGCGATGGCGATCTTGACACTCAGGGTTCCCCGACGCGTGACCTTGAGCTCGGCGCTGGTTGTTTTCGCGATCGGACACGTCATCGTCGCGCTCTCGTCCAACTTCGGACTCATTCTCGGCGCCCGCTTCCTCACAGCCGTGGCGACGGGCGCATTTTGGGCGGTCGCCGCCGTGGTCGGAGCAAAAGCGGCAGGCCCGGCGTCTTCCTCGCGCGCGCTCGGCATCGTCTTGGGTGGAGGCATGCTCGCGAACGTCATCGGTGTTCCGCTCGGCGCTCTGGCCGGTCAGAGCATCGGGTGGCGTGGTCCTTTCTGGGCCCTCGCCGCCCTCGCACTCGTCGCCGCGGCCGTCGTCCACCGATTGGTACCCGCCGACACCGACTCCGGTGCGGTGCCGTCCTGGCGAGCGGAGATCGCCAGCCTACGGGACGGACGCATCTGGCTCGTTCTGTCCGGTTGCGCCGTCGTGTGCGGGTCGTCGCTGGCGGCGTACAGCTTCATCTCTCCGCTGTTGACCGAGAACACCGGACTTGCTGCGTCGGCAGTGCCGCTGGTGCTTGTCGGCTACGGACTCGGTGCGTTCGTCGGCTCCAATCTCGGCGGTCGACTCGGTGCGAAGCATCAGTACGGGGTCTTGTTCGTCTCGGCAGCGATGACGTTTCTCGTACTCGGAGCGCTCTGCCTCTTCTCGCACAACGTGATCGTGACGGTGATTCTCGTAGTCATGCTGGGACTATTCGGCATGTCGACCAATCCCATCCTGATCGGGATGGCTGTGCGTTATGCCGATCAGGCGCCGACGATGGCTTCTGCTCTCAGCACCTCGTCGTTCAATCTGGGCACGGCGGTCGGCTCCTGGATCGCCGGGTTCGCGTTCGCCTCGAGTCTCGGTGCCACTGGGCCGGTGTTGGTAGGCACCGGCGTTGCCGCTCTCTACTTTCTGCCGCTGATGATCCTGTTGCGCAAGGAACGCACGAAGCGCACCACCGTCGAAGTCGTCAACTGACGACCCGATCAACCGTCGCGCAGTTCGTCAGCCGTCCGTCAGCGACCGCTCCGACACGTGAGGAGCAGAGTCCGCATTCTCACTGGCTGCCAACGAGGCGAGTAGCTGCATCCGTTCCGCGGAGTGCGATCCCGGCTCTGCGGTGTAGATCGTGAGCGTCAACCCCGGCTCGGCGGCCATCTCCAAACCTTCGAAGGCAAGCGTCAGCTCCCCAACGGCGGAGTGGTGAAAAGTCTTGAATCCGGTGCCGTGATGGCGGACGTCGTGCGCGCCCCACCGACGCCGGAATTCCTCACTCCGAGTGCTGAGTTCACCGATCAGATCGTGCAATTCCTTGTTGTGCGGATCTCGCCCAGCCTCGGTTCGCAGAATCGAGACGGTCACCTCGGCAAACGCGTTCCAGTCCGGATAAAACTCGAAAGCCCTTTCGTCGAGGAACGTGAAGCGCGCGATGTTCGGGGGCTGCCCCGGCATGTCGTAAAGGTCCTTGTAGAACGCACGCGCGAGTGGGTTGACCGCAAGAAGATCCATGCGACCGTTCCGCACGAAAGCGGGTCCTGCGGTGACTGCGTCGAGCGCCCACTGCAGGCTCTGATGGGGCTTCCAGCCCTTCGCATTTCGCCGACGCGGGGGCCTGGCTACCGGGCTTGCCGCGTGCGCGAGATCAAAAAGGTGGGCGCGCTCGGCGTCGTCGAGTCGTAGGGCCTTCGCGATACTGTCGAGCACTCCGGGCGATGCGCCGCTGATCGCTCCGCGCTCGAGCCTCGTGTAGTACTCGACGCTCACGCCAGCGAGGGTTGCCACTTCACTTCGACGCAGACCTTCCACGCGGCGGTTCGATCCGGCCGGCAGTCCAACTTGTTCGGGCGTGACTCGGGCGCGCCGCGAGGTCAGGAATTCGCGTACTTGCGCTCGATCGTCCATGCCATCGAGCGTAAGTCAGTGACCGGTAGCGAGGGAGTCCCTCGCAGTACCACTATCGCGCGGGACTCCCGCCCGCCGCCGAATCGTGATCAGGTTGAAGTGACACGAAGAAACCGATGGTGAGGAGCCACGTCATGCGCGCTGTCGTCATGCATGCCCCCGGCGATGTCCGGGTCGAAGAGATCGAAGCGCCGGTGATCGTCGAACCGACCGACGCGATCATTCGCGTTACAGCCACCTGCGTCTGCGGTTCCGACCTCTGGCCTTATCGCGGCATCGAAAAGCTGAATGGCCCGACGCCGATGGGACACGAATACGTGGGCGTCGTCGAACAGGTCGGCCCCGAGGTCAAAGACATCGAAGTTGGGGACTTCGTCGTGGGCTCGTTCGTCGCGTCGGACAACACCTGCGAAATCTGCGAGGCGGGCTTTCAGTCTCGCTGTATCCACCAGGTCATGATGGGCTCGGTCGGCACCCAGTCCGAATACGCTCGCATCCCGCTCGCGGACGGCACCCTCGTCCCTGTCCGCGGAGAGCCGACCGAGCGGCAGGCTCGCAGCCTCCTTGCAGCCTCCGACGTACTCGGCACCGGTTGGTTCGCCGCCGTAGCTGCGGAAGCCGGACCAGGCAAAACGGTCGCCGTCGTCGGCGACGGTGCAGTCGGACTCCTGGCGATCCTCGCTGCCAGACAACTCGGCGCCGAGCGGATCATCGCCATGTCACGCCACGCCGACCGGCAGGCACTCGCCACGCAATTCGGCGCCACCGACATCGTCGAAGAGCGGGGCGACGCGGGCATCGCGAAGATCAAGGAACTCACCGGCGGCTACGGCGCCCACTCGACCGTCGAAGCCGTAGGCACCCAAGAATCGATGATGCAGGCTATCGGAGCTACCCGCCCCGGCGGACATGTCGGCTACGTCGGGGTATCCCACGGCGTCGAACTCGACGGCATGAACCTGTTCTTCGCGACGGTGAGCCTGCTCGGCGGTCCCGCGCCGGTCAGGCGATTCCTACCCGAACTGATCGAGCTCATCATGACCGACCAGATCGACCCAGGCATCGTCTTCGACCTCACTCTCCCGTTGGAGGACGCCGCCGCCGGCTACCAGGCGATGGACGAGCGGCGCGCCACCAAAGTGCTACTCACCCTCTGACCGATACCAAAGGCTCACGAGACAGAACTGGGTTCTCCACGCCGATCGAGGAACGTCTCGGCTACCAACGAGAGGCGCTCTTGGTTTACCGAGCAGCATGTTCACTGATCACAGCGAATGCGTTTGATGCCGAAGGTGAGGATGGGCACTTCGATTGGTGCGCAGCTGCTTTGACCCAAGAGGATGCTACGCGACTGATATGCACCCCCACCAGCGGAAACCGATTGTACGAGTGAATGTTTCAATGAGAGCGGCTCGGCGCTACTTTGTAGCAACGAAACTCGTCTCTACCTACGGTTGCGTACTGAATTCCTTGTGGGGCAGGCTTTCTTGTGTACTGCTGACGAGCCGTATCTGCTGACGAATCGTATTGCTGACGAACCAAGGTCGGAGAACAATGGGTCACTACAAAAGCAACGTGCGTGATATCGAGTTCAATCTGTTCGAGGTGCTCGGGATCGGCGAACTGTTGGATGCCGGCGCATACGGGGACCTCGACACCGACACTGTGCGCAACATTCTTGCGGAAGTAGCGAGACTGGCAGAAGGCCCGGTCGCCGCGTCCTTCGCCGACGCGGATCGGAACCCTGTCGAATTCGACGCACCCAATCACGCAGTTGTGGTCCCGGAACCTCTACGCAAGACGGTCGAGGCGGTGAACGAGGCCGGTTGGTCGCGACTCGGCCTACCAGAAGGCATGGGTGGTGTTCCTGCTCCGGCGCCGTTGGTCTGGGCGATCGGCGAAATGTTGGTCGCGGCAAACGGATCCGCAAGCTTTTTCAACATGGGTCCACTCATGGCGAGCGTGCTCTACACCATCGGAAACGAACAGCAAAAACACTGGGCCAAAGAAGGATTCGAACGCGGATGGGCCGGAACGATGGTGCTCACCGAACCAGACGCCGGATCCGATGTAGGCGCAGGCCGAACAAAGGCAATCGCGCAGGACGACGGCACCTGGCACATCGAGGGCGTCAAGCGGTTCATCTCCGGCGGCGACGTCGGAGACACGGCCGAGAACCTCTTCCACTTGGTGCTTGCCCGGCCCGAGGGAGCCGGTCCAGGAACCAAAGGTTTGAGCCTGTTCTACGTTCCGAAATCCCATTTCAACTCGGACACACTTGAACTGGGAGAGCGCAACGGTGTCTACGTCACCGGCGTCGAGCACAAGATGGGCCTCAAGTCTTCCCCAACTTGCGAGCTCACCTTCGGAGCGACGGACGTTCCTGCCGTCGGCTGGCTCGTGGGTGATGTCCACAACGGTATCGCCCAGATGTTCCAGGTCATCGAGAATGCTCGAATGATGGTGGGCACCAAGGCTACCGGAACACTGTCCACCGGCTATCTCAACGCCCTCGAGTACGCAAAAGAACGAATTCAAGGCGCAGACCTCACCGAGCTGACAAACAAGACCGCGCCCCGCGTGGCCATTACGCACCACCCCGACGTCCGACGCAGCCTGGCGATGCAGAAGGCCTACGCCGAAGGCCTCCGAGCGGTCTACCTCTACACCGCTGCACACCAGAATGCTGATGTCGCCGAGTTGGTTTCGGGTGCGGATGCCGAATTGGCGGCGCGGGTCAACGATCTGCTGCTGCCGATCGTCAAGGGCGTCGGCTCCGAGAAGGCCTACGAACTGCTCACCGAGAGCCTGCAGACCCTGGGCGGCTCCGGTTATCTTCAGGACTACCCCATCGAGCAGTACATCCGCGATGCCAAGATCGACACCCTGTACGAGGGCACCACGGCGATCCAGGCGCAGGACTTCTTCTTTCGAAAGATCGCACGCGACCGCGGCGTTGCACTCGCTCACGTAGCCGGTCGCATACGAGAGTTCATCGACAGTGAGGCCGGGAACGGTCGACTCAAGGCCGAGCGAGTCCTACTCGAGACCGCCTTGACCGACGTGCAGGAGATGGCCGGGACGCTCACCGGCTATCTGATGGCTTCCCAGGACCAACCCTCCGAGTTGTACAAGATAGGCCTCGGCTCGGTGCGCTTTCTGTACGCGGTAGGCGACCTGCTCATCGGATGGCGCCTGTTGGTGCAAGCGGAAGTCGCGTTGGCAGCCTTGGATCGTGACGCGTCGGCAAAGGACCGGTCGTTCTATCGGGGCAAGGTAGTGATCGCGTCGTACTTCGCCAAAAACATCCTGCCTATCCTGGCGTCGACGAAAGAAATCCTGGGTTCCCTGGACAACGAGATCATGGAACTCGAGGAAGACGCATTCTGACAACGTGCCATAGTGAAAGCATCCCTGATACGTACATGCAGTACTGCGTGTGGACGGTGTCGATGCTCGATGACGGCCACTGCCACCTCGCGCTCGACGCTGGACCACGGCCGAAGCACAAGAGTGCAGGAACCAGTCCCCTGATCGGCGTCAGGGTCGTCGGGCCGCACATCGAACAGCCTGTACAGGAGTTGACGGCCCTGATCGCCGGCGAAGTCCAGGACGAGCTGGCCGGCGGATTTCCCTTTGTGCACTGGCCCACCGAGAAGGACCGACTCTTGATGCCGACATTGCGTGGCGGACGCGCGGTATGGGTGGTTCGCAGCGCTGATCGCATTGTCTCCGAGATGGGCGAGCTCTGCCCGAGATGAAAATGCTTGCTGCGTGATTCAAACGTGGTCGTGAACCGGCGACGGAATCTTGTTGGAACGATACGAGTCTCCGCTCCGGTTCGGCCGCCAGAGACGCCAGTGTTTCGCGGACAACCGGAACGGGAGATGGTCTTGTAGGTGACGAGCACCGGACGACAACCGTTCGTCTGCAGGCAGGTTGAGCCACAGGGACAGTGAGGATGTCGCGTTGCCGAGGGTTGCGCGTATGCCTGACTCGCCGAGAATCCGGCCGTATCCATCTACGGCAAAACGGCCGAACGTGTCGGGGGTGATGTCGGGGTACGGCGCGCGGGTGTTGGGGTCGATCAGGCGTACGGGCGCGCTGCAGGTCAGCGCCGCCACAGAACGTCCGTGGGTTGTGACCGCATCGCAACCAACGAGGGCATCGAGCGCTTCGTTGACAGAACCAGGTGGGACGTTCCATTCGGTATGGGTTTGCGCTTTGTAGCGGGGCCCACCGAAGAGTTCGGTAGCGAACGATGACAACTGCGCGGTCGGCTCGGATGGCCCACTCTGGTAGATCTCGAACGTCCACGACGGCAAAGACACTGGTTCGGTGCAGGATTCCAGGAATGTCTGCAGCCGCTGAAATGCAACATCGGGACGCTTGACTCGAAGCGAGTGTGCACCACCGGCGGACCCGGGCAACCCGTCGTATGTCACTACTTCCGGCAATCCGGCTTCCGGTGTCCGCGCCGTCACAGGTTAGCCAATCGCGAAAGCACTACCCCGGCTGGTTCCTCCGTCGCGTGGCGATAGCCGGTGCCGGCCCACAGGTGCATTCGCTCGGGATCTGCCTGCGCAACAGCGGCTTTGCGCATCGGGTTGGTCAGGTGATGGATGGCCGGATACCCGATGGGCGCTTGTGCGTCGTAGTGATCGATGAACTCGTTCCGAAGTGCCCGTGCAGGACGTCCCGTGAAAGCTCTTGTGACGACCGTGTTCCCGCGTGACGTGTCGGCCAGAGCTGCCTTGTGCGGAGCCGAGGCACCACTCTCCTCGGTGCGCAGCAGTACGGTACCGACCACTGCCGCGTCCGCTCCGGCACGTAAGGCTGCAGCGACGTCGGCGGAGGTCGCCAGTCCACCGGCCGCCAATAGCGGAACAGAGGTGCGGTGACGGATCTGAGCGATCAGTTCGGTGATCGGTGTTTCTGCCGGAACCTGCAGGGGAGTGAGCGTTCCGGAGTGGCCGCCGGCAGCCGACGATTGCACGACAAGCAGATCGGCACCGGCGTCGACGGCAAGGAGCGCCTCTGCCTCCGAAGTCACAGTGAGGACGACAAGTGAACCGGCAGCGCGCAGCGCCTTGATGACGCCGGGTGCGGGAAAGCCGAAAGTGAAGCTGACCACCGGAACCGGGCTGGCCAGGAGCAGATCGATCTTGTCCTCGAAGTAGTCGTCGTCTTCGACCGGCTCACCGTCAGCCAGTGTGATGCCGTAGCGATCCGCCTCGACCTGGATCGCCCTGGTATAGGCACGGTACGCATCGACGTCGACAGGCACCGGGTTGGGCGCAAAGACGTTGACACCGAACGACACTCCCTCGGCGCGCACGGTGTCGATCTGGTCGGACAGAGCCTGAGGCGTCTTGTACCCGGCGGCGAGGAATCCGAGACCGCCTGCGCGAGAGGCAGCAGCAACAAGTGCCGGTGTGGAAGCGCCGCCGGCCATGGGCGCTGCGATGACAGGGACCTTCAGGTCGAGATCGGTTGTGAGTGCGCTCATTCGAACATCTCCAGTCCTACGTCGGGTAGTGCTCCGGCGGTTTCGTCATCTGACATCAAAAACTACCTCCTCAGTCGAGGTGGCCGTCCGAGGGTCCGCATCGAGATCGGAAGGGAATCGGAACCGCAAGGCCGCGGCGGCCACTGCCGCGCCCAGAACGACGGCCGCACCCAACAGCAGAGCGTCGCGATACCCGTCTCGCAGCAACGGAGTGACAACGAGTGGGCCGAGAATCTGACCGACGCTGTATCCAGCGGTCAGCAACGCCACGGCGCGTGGGAACTGCAGGTGCGCGCCGATTGCCAACACAATTGACCCGATACCAAGGAAGGTGACACCGAACAGGAAAGCTGAAATCAGTGCGGGGCCGACGCCTCCGATCACAGCAGGAAGCGCTATGCCCACCGCCTGAATCAACAGGGCAACGAGAAGCAGAGTCGGCCTCGACCAACGCAGGCTGAGCCAAGCCCACAGGGCGCACGAGGGAAATGCGGCCAGACCGACCACTATCCAAGCGCCGCTGCCGACCCATTCTGGAGCGGCGAGATCGATTGCGGCAACAAGGAACGTGCCCGCGATGATGTAGCCGATGCCTTCCAGGAAATAACTGATGAACAAGGCAGTGAACCAGCGTTGGGAACTGGGAGTTCCCGGCGCGTCCGGTGTGATGATCGGACGCGGTTCCGGCGTCAATCCCCAGGCTGCGACCGCACACACCACTGCAAGGGCCGCAGATGCCAGCCAGGCTGTACTCCAGGTACCGATGAAGCGGACGACCAACACGAGGACCCCGGACAGGGCGATACCCAACCCAACTCCACCGAATCCCCATCCGGCCAAGAATTGGGACTGCCCCCGAAGGTGCGCGTGCAAAGCGCTGACGGCGATCATGAAGACGAGGGCACTGGCAATGCCTGCGACGAGCCGCAGGGCGAACCAGATGGATCCGTCGTGGGTAGTGGGCATGAGCGCCAAAGTCGCGATGAGGACCACCAACGACGTACGCATCACCGCTGCCGAGCGCACCACGCCGGGAATGAGGATTCCCGCGAGCGCACCGATCAGGTACCCGACGTAGTTGGCCGTCGCCAGGGTGGCGCCGAGCGAGGCGGACAGACCGGCCTGCGTGTGCATCAACGGCAGGATCGGTGTGTAGACGAATCGACCGATTCCCATGCTCGCCGCCAGCGCAGCGGCAGCTTGGACAGCGTGCGCTCGCGGGGAGACGCCGTTGTGGATTGTGGTCATGGTCTTATCGTGTGCCCCGGCCGCGCCGGACCGCCACGACCGCTTTGCTCCTGACTGATAGGCACAACCTCCCACCGCACGTAGCATGAAGGATCGTGGAGCTGCGTCAGCTGAGATATTTCGAGGTCGTCGCCGAGGAACTGCACTTCGGCCGAGCCGCGGCGCGGCTACTGATAGCCGGGCCGTCATTGTCGCAGCAGATCATGGCACTCGAGCGCGACCTCGGCGTCAAGCTGTTCGTCCGCGACCGCCGTTCCGTCGCTCTGACGCCAGCCGGCGCCGCCTTGCTCCCTGATGTCCGTGCGCTACTCGAGAGTGCCGAGAATCTGCGACGCCGCGCGGAGCGTCTGTCCGGAGCGGAGCCCGTCCGGATCGGCTACGTCAATTGGCTCCCCACGGATCTGATCGCGCGCACTTCAGGGGTCGCGCAACTGCACGTCGACGCCTGGGTGGTGCCTTCGCACGCGCAGGCCGCGCGGGTAGCGGACGGCAGCCTCGACCTGGCGATCGCCTGGGTGCGGAAAACCGATGTCGCCCAACATGCTCTGAGCGCAAGACTGCTCGGTGCGGATCGGCTGTACGCGGTCTCCACCGGAGAGGACACCACACCGGTGCGGGCACGCGACGTCGTCGTACTCGTCGACGACGACACCACCTCCTGGTATTCGTGGAACGTCTACGCCGAAGAATTCGCTCGCGATACCGGCGCACAGATCCTGCGCATCAACGACGGTGGTATCACCGGTCCGGCATTCTTCGATCACGTCCGTGCCGTCGGCCGTCCGGTCGTCAACTCGCCCAAAGGGCAGACCATCACGCTGCCAAGCGATCTCACTGCACGTCCGGTGATCGACCCCGCGGCAATCTGGACGTGGTCTCTCCTGTGCCGCGAGAACGAAACGCGCCCTGCAGTTCTCGCGGCCGTCGACGCTCTCACCCGCGGCGTCACTGATCTCGAAATCCACGAAGACGGGTTATGGCTACCCATGGACGATCCTTACCGGAGGACTCGATGACACGACGCGCTATTCGAGTTTTCTGGGGACGACGGCCGGAATCGGTGCAGGCCGTGGCCTCCCGGTGGCGTCGGACGTTGGAGCAAGTCGAATTCCTGTTGCCCGAGGTGGTCGGCGGGTCGTGGCAACAGATCCATTCCGCTGGACCTGCTACTGCCGTGACCGTCGACCAGTTGGCGCAGGTCCTCGAGAACGCGCAGGCCGCCGAAGACTGGTCGGATCGTCTGGGAATCGGATTGAGGCTCGCATCCAGTGGAGGGCCCGAATGGGGGCTCGAACTCTCCGGGTTGGCGGGCGGCGAACCTGAAATCGTCCTTCAGTCGATGATTCTTGCCGTCAGCGCGCCGGACACCGCCGAAGTTCCTGAGACAGAACTACTTCGGATGCTCGCCGCGGAGTGGGAACCGGACTTCGGAGACGTCACCGACGACAACATCCTCGACGCTCTCGAAGACGAGTCCGACTATCGCGTCGGTGATCCCGTGATCGGACGAGTCGGCTACCTCTCGTCCGCTCGCGCTGACGCGATCCCGGGTGACCTCGCAGCAGGCGTTGCCGCGTTACCGGGCGGCGTGTTGCTACAGATCGGGGCCGTCGATGGGGTCGTTCGGGCGTACGAGCGCCTGCGCGAGACCGGCGCACTCGATCCGCTTCCGCGTCCACTGGACCGCGCAGTCCTCTGAAGACGGTTACCGTTTGTCGAGTTTGGGTAGCCCGGGCGTCGGAACGAACTCTCACCGCGGCACTACCGCCGAAAAATGAACCGAAAGGCCCACCGCATGGTTGACGTCACCCGCAAATTCACCGCCGAGGTACCGATCGAAAAGGCTGCGGCGTTTCTCCGCGACTTCGCCAATGCGCCGACGTGGGATCCGGGCACCGAGAGCTGCACACAGATCTCCGACGGTCCTGTCGGCGTCGGAACCCAGTGGCACAACGTGTCCAAGCTATTCGGCGTCACCACGGAACTGACGTACACGCTGGTGACCGACGAGCTGAATCACGTTGTTCTCGAAGGAAAGAACAAGACTGCCACCAGTACCGACGACATCACCTTGACTTCGGTGGGTCCGAACTCGACCGAGATCGAATATCACGCGAACGTCGAGTTCAACGGTGCCGCCAAGATTGCGTCGCCTCTCCTGAAGGCGGGATTCGAAGCCAAAGTGGCACCAGAGACGGTGAAGAAGATGACGGAAGCCCTCGAAGCGCTCTGACAGTCCGTCAGGTTCTTGTCACTGTGGGTTGCCGCCGCTCGCGCCACCGTTGCGAGCTTCGATGGCATCGATGGACTTCGTGAACGACTTTCCCAGCACTTGGGTGCCGACGAGTCCGAGTACCGACGCCAGGAGCTTTCCCTTGAGGTTCTTGCCGTCCCGGACCACGACGGCATCGACATCGGTCAGGCCCGTCGGCTGCCGGGTCAGCGTGTAGGTATGGCTCGACGCCCCGCCCCACAGGTTGGAGTCGGTGGTTGTCATCACGACGCGGTGCGGGTCGGTCCAGTCGTAGTGCAGACGCTCCCAGATACCACTGGAGCCCTCGGTGACATCAGCATCGTGGGGTCCTTGTTGGTGCACTTTCAGGTAGCTGTCCGCACTGCGGCCGAAGATTTCCTCACGGCCCGGGCCGAAGTCGGTCAGGCCGGCAAGGACCTGTTCGGGCGTCGCAGTGGTCGTCTTGTGAAGATGGATCGTGGTCATGGCGCCTTCTTTCAACTGTGGATGATCCGGTGCTGAAAAAGCCGGGGAGTGACTCATCCAGCACACCACTCACACGAAATGAATGAAAGAGAATTGCTCGCCCTGTCTCGATCCGCTGTCTCGATCCGCTATTCGACGCCGCGCCGGCTGGCAGTGATTGCGCCGTGCGGCCTGTAACCGCTCCCCGTCCGGGTATGGGTCTCGATCACGTCGAAACCCGCTGTGACCAGCACCTCGGCAAGTTCGGTCACCGGCCATCGATAACCAGTCGTCGCGGCATGATCAAAAGGCTCTACCGTTGTGCCTTCGAAGAAGCCCACCAGCAACCCACCACCTGGGCGGATCACGCGCGCGAATTCAGCGAGCGGTGCCTCGATATCTTGCGGGTGATGGTGAATGAGCGAGTACCAGGACAGCACGCCGCCCAGTGAATTCGTTTTCGCGTCCAATGCCTCGAAGCCCCCGACCTCGAAGGAAAGATCCGGGTATCGGGTGCGGGCTCGTTCGACGAACTCGGGCACGAGATCGATCCCGCTCACAGCCAGCCCGCTCTGGGCCAGGAAGTCTGTCCACTGCCCCGGCCCGCACCCGGCGTCGAGCACGGGGCCGGTCAAAGTGGCGGCCCAGCTGGTCACCAGGTCCCGATCAGATACGTGCGTCGAATCCATCGAGCCGAAGAGGTCCGTGTACTCCTGGGATCTGGCCGAATACGACTTTCGGACTACGTCGCGGCGCGTTGCACTCGAATTCTCCACGCCGTCAATAATTATCGATGTGCACCATTCCTTCGCCACAACTCGCCGAACCGAAGGTTCATACTCTGTCGAAGGCCTACGGTCACGTCCGGAAACTGAGGTCATACGGTGGAAGAGAAAGAACTGGCGGCGAAGATCCGCGAACTACTCAGTGCCCGATCGGCCGAGTCGAGCATCTGCCCCTCCGACGTGGCCCGCGCAGCGGCACCCGACAATTGGCGTCCGCTGATGGACCCCGTCCGAGAGGCTGCCCGCCGCATGGTGGCCGACGGCGAAGTACAGATCACCCAGGGCGGCGAAATCGTCGACCCGGAATCCGTACGAGGTCCGATCAGGATTCGGTGGGCTCGTTGATCAACCGCGTGACTTCTGGCGGCACTGCTCTCGCAGCGTGAATCAGCGGAAACGGTCCAGATGCTCACGCAAGAACGCATCCAGGCTTCGTGGCTCACGCCCCAGGACACGTGCCACCGTGTCGGTGGGTGACTCCGGGCGCGAGACGGCGAGTTGCTGGATCTCCAGAATGTGCTCGGCCAGCCACGGAGGCATGTGGGCATGATCGACGAGGTTTTGCCGAAGTTCGTGCGGTGGCAGGTCGATATATTGGACGGGGCGATCGAGCATGCGGGTCAGAGAATCGGCTATGCCGCCGTAGCCGACTGCCTCGCTGCCCGTCAGGACGTAGGTGCCGCCGGCGAGGTCGGCGCGTGTGAGCACGGCCGCGGCGACGTCGCCGATATCTCGGCAGTCGATCCAGTTGCACGGCGCGTCCCGCATCGCGCCCAGAATTACCCCTTGCGCAGCCACCGCCGGAGCGAGGAGCAGCAGATTCTGCATGAACGCATAGGGGCGGAGCAGAGTGTGGCGGATCCCGGATGCGCGCAGGTGTTCGCCGACGGCATGGTGGCCGCGGGAGAGAGCGATGGGGGAGTCGGCCGCGGCGGCGGGATCGGAGATCTTGACGATGTGTTCGACGCCGCTCTCGGCGGCGATGTCGATCACACGCGTTTCGAGCTCGACCTGTTCGAGTCCGTTGGCCATGGCAAGGAAAAGTTGTTCAGCCCCTTCGAAAGCCGTGCATAGCGAAGTTGAGTCTGCGGCATCGGCCCGCACTACTTCGACCAAACCGTCGGCCAAATCGCCGAGGTGGGCGCGCAGCCTGTCCGGGTCGCGGGACAGCGCTCGGCTCGGCACACCCGAGGATGCGAGACTGCGTAGCAACGCGCCGCCTGTGGTTCCGGACGCTCCCATGATGACGATCATCGTGTTCCTTTCGGTCTTCCCCGCGAAGCCGGGGATCTTTGACATGTGTTGTCTGTCAGGGATTCTGACGGCGCCATCGCCAGCTGACGATGACGGCAGCGACAGCGGCAGATATCGGTAGATCGAGTTGCAGGCGAGCAAGCCAAGCAGTGTCGACCACGCTCGTGTGAGCTGGTAGCCAACGGGAGGCGAACCACCCGACGAGGCCTGCAATTGCAGCGGCTCCGACGGCAAGAATTGCCGTCACCATGACGCGAGGCAGAGCCGTGGTCCACGGCCGTGACCTCCCGCGACGCTGCAGCCAGGAGCCGATCAGCAACGCCACCACTGCCGACGTGCCCGCAATGGACGTAAATGCCGCCATCGTGAGGCCCGATTGGCCGGATGCGACTCCGCCCGCACCCGCCATCAGCGCAGGGGCAAGGTAGGCGACCAGCACCTCTCTCCACAGGGTGAAAGGTCGCGCGCCGCGACGATCGGCAACCGGGACGCGTCGATTGGAATCGGTTATCTCCCTTTTGTTTTCGCGACGGATCGGCGGGGTGAGTCCGGACATGAAGGAGACCAACTTTCCGATTTTAATTAGGTGGCTAACTATTTGGGCATGGAGAGAGAAGCCTTTGTCGAGAATTGACGACGATTCGAATCGCTACACGAATGCCTGGAATCCCAGCCGACTACTCCGCAGTCAGCGCACCGATACCGCGAACGACCCGCGAGAGCAGATCCAGAAAAACCGCACGCTCGTCGACAGTGAGCTCGTCGACCATTTCCTCGAGACGAGCAAAGTGTTCGGGCGCCATGTCACGTAAACGCTGAGCGCCGCGAGCAGTCAGGACGACCACCGCACCACGCCCGTCCTCCGCAGACGGACGCCGAGCGACCAAACCCTCCTGCTCGAGGCCATCGACCAGCCCGGTCACCGTGGCTCGCGAGACGCCGAGATCAGCGGCCAGTCGCGAGGGAGATTTCTCCCCGTCGTGGTCTTCCAGATCCGCAAGCAATCGGTAACGGCCGGTCGACAGTCCATACCTCGCGAAGTGAACCTCGGTTGCTCGACCGAGCCGCGCGCCCGCCGAGATCAGCCGCACCGCAACCAGCACCGCCTGCGGATCGGACCCGAGGCCGTAATGCTCCAACTGCCGCCGCGCCTGATCCAACGTGGGTGAGTCGTGATCGGTTCCGTCCACTGCCATGCAACTAATATGGCACCTAACTACATTCTGGTCAACCCTTCACCAGAGCGAGTCTCAAACGCCGAGCGATTCCCGCGGGGTCGCGAAGCAGTCTGGATGCTCATTCGGATACGGCAGGACCTTCTCGAGGGCGAGCCCTATCACAAAGGCCGTGTGGTCGTCGTACGGCCGCGTGACTATCTGTGTACCGGTGGGGATTCCGTTCCGAGCGAAACCGGTGGGGATCGTCAGCACCGGGCAGCTGCTCAGGATGTTGAAGGTGATGGCCGGGACAGCCTCGAGGTAGAACTCCAATTCTGTTCCAGCCACATTGATTCCGTGCCCGACGTAGTCGTCGCCGGCAAGAAAGCCCTCCGTCACCACTGCCGGAGTGATCAACGCGTCATAGGTGTCGAACAGGGATCCGATCGACGAATACAGTTCGGCTTCGATCGCGAGTCCGTCGAGGAAAGTCGCGTCACCACGGGTGCGGCGTGCCCATCGCGCGAATTCCTTCGCGTACTCCGTGACCTTGTCGGGGTGCGCGGACGCTTCGGCGGAGATCGATGCACCGAACACGTGATCGTAGTGAATGGCGGCCGCACGCATGATTGCAGCGCGTGACAGGTCGACTTCGATGATCTCCGCGCGTGCGCCCAGCGCAGTAAGGGTGTCCACCAACTTGGCGGTGTTGGCGGCAACGTCCGGATCAACCGGCCAGTCACCCAACGCGGGGATCACGGCGATACGCATTCCTGTCAACGAATGCGTTGCGAGGCCGGACAGCGGCGATGCCGGTACATGCGAGGCAATGTCAGTGGAGGTCGGTCCCGCGATGACCGACTGCAGTGTGAGGCAATCACTTACGGTGCGAGCCATCGGACCGCAGTGGCAGTAGCGATCGAGATTGAAGGGCGGATCGACGGGGACACGGCCGTGCGGTGGCTTGAACCCGACAATTCCGTTGAGTGACGACGGAGTTCGGATCGATCCTGCAACATCGGAACCGGTAGCCAAGTGCGTCATACCGGTGGCAAGTGCGACTGCCGATCCACCGGAAGACCCGCCGGAGGAGTATTTCGTGTTCCACGGATTGCGAGTGACGCCCCACAACTCGGACTGTGTGAACGCGGCCGAGGAGAATTCCGGCGCCGTCGATCGCGCGTGGACAATGGCACCGGCGTCGACGATCCGCTGCACGAAAGTCGAAGTGTGGGTGGCGATCAAGTCCTCACAGACCTTGGACCCTTGAGTCCACGGTTGACCTTGCACCGGTTCATCCTCTTTCACCACAACGGGAACACCCGCGAGCGGGAGGCTGTCATCCGAGCCGCGTAAATAGTGGCATTCCGCTGACTTCGCTTGCGCCCGTGCCGCATCGAAGAAAGTGTGTCCCACTGCATTCAAGGTCGGGTTGAGCGCCTCGATACGTTCGATGGTGGACTCGAGCACTTCCACCGGAGACAGCGATTTGTCCCGGTAGCGTTCGAGCATCTCGGTCACATCCATGAATGTCGAAACGGGTGTCTGGTGCATATCTGTGGTCCTGCCTCTATGAAGGTTTTGTGTAGGCGGCTAGGTTGTCAGTTCGTGCTTTGCCACGACGGGATTGCGGAATGTGGCGAGCAGCATGGCGAGAGTGGCGATTCCCGCGGCTATCCAGAAGACCGTTTCGGAACCGGAGTGGTCATGAATGCGTCCACCCGCGAACGCGCCCAGGGCGATGCTTGCATTGAAGACTGCAACCCACAGAGCCGCAGCGGCCTCTCGGTGAACGGGAGCTGCTTGTGCGATCCATGTTTGAGTACTCACCGATACACCACCGTAGAAGAGGCCCCAAGCCGCCATGAGCAGAGCAGCTGTGATCAAGGTGGTAGCCGAGATCGGGAACAGGGCAAGGGTGATCGCTACTCCCGCGCTGAGGATGACGACCACAGTCTTCGGAGACTTGGTGGCAGATGGCCCGGCTATGAAGTTGCCTACAACGCCCAGAGCCCCGTAGATCAAGAGCATCGTGCCGATCTGAGCAGGGTGCAATCCTGCGAAGAACTCCAGCCCCGGACGCACATAGGTGTACGCCGCGAAATGAGCGGTGACGATAAGCGCGGTAATCGCGATTCCGACCCGGACTCCCGGGTTCCGAAAAGCCACCACGAGACTGCCGAGCGACAAAGCTTGATCAGCTGGCATCACGGGTAGGACAGCGAACATGGCGAGCGCGATCAGCGTCGCGGCGCAGCTGAGAGTCCAGAATGCCACGCTCCACCCGGCCGCTGCTCCGATATACGTTCCCGCAGGGACACCGAGAACTGAGGCAACCGCGATTCCGCTGAAGATGATCGTGGTCGCCAACCCGACGGATCTGGAACCCACCAATTTGGGTGCCAGGCTGGCGGCGAGTGCCCAGACTCCGCCCATGCTCACACCGAGTAGGACGCGAGCACCAGCGAGGACAGCGAAGCTTGGTGCGAGAGCCGTGAGGGCGTTCGCCGCTGCGACTACAAACATCAGGACGATAAGCGTCGACCGACGATCGAAGCGCCGGGTCACGATGGGCACGAACGGGGCAGTGGCCGCTGCCACCAACCCGGTAATGGCCAGTGAGAGCCCGATGGTCCCTTCGCTTTCCACCAGGTCAGCACCGATCGGGGTGAGTAGCCCGACCGGCATCATCTCTGCCGCGACAACGATGAAGGTGGACGCTGCGATCAGGGCGACCGCAGCCCAGTGGTTCTCGATGGTGTGTGCGTGGGTTGAGGACGTGGGCGCGGGGCTGTTCTGCCCGGGCGCGGAATGTGGCATGTAACCAGAGAAGCTCCCGCACGCCCAAGGATCAACGGCGAATCGCTCATCCAACCATTAGCTCAATTCATCGATGAGCCATGATGGAGTGGTCGAATGAGTCGAAGGTCGGAGTGAAAATGTCGGAGCCTCCGATGCGTGAGATCGAGTGTTTCCTCGTTCTCGCTGAAGAACTGCACTTCGGTCGCACCGGCGAACGACTGTTCATCTCCCAGGGCCGAGTCAGTCAGCTGATCAGCGGGTTGGAGCGTCGTATCGGCACCAGCCTGGTGGCGCGCACCAGTCGCCGCGTACACCTGACTGAATTCGGTGCCGAGTTTCTTGCGTCGTTGGCTCCCGCGCATCGTGCGCTTGTCGGAGTAATCGAGGACGCTCAGTCAAGAGCACGCAACATGCCGACGCCGCTTCGGGTGGGTTTCCAAGGAGCAATTTACGATTCGATCGCGGCTGCTGTCTCTCGTTTCGAGATACAACATCCGCAAACTTGCGTGACCATCAAAGAATTACCCCTGGGTGATCCGTTCAGTGATGTACTCGCCGGGCGAATCGATGCGGCAGTGGCACTTCTCCCCGTAGATGAGCCCGAGCTGACAACCGGGCTCGTCTTTTCTCGACAGCCCCAGACGCTGGCCGTCTCAGTCCATCACCCGTTCAGTGAACTGGACGTGATCGACGCCGAGCAGTTGGCGCAGATCTGTCTCGTACCCATCACCGGCCCCGCCCCCGACTATTGGCAGCGTGTGAATTCCCCGAGCACGACGCCGGGCGGAGCCACGATTCCCACGCAGGGTGGGGCGAGCACCGTTCAGGAAGGCCTGTCGCAGGTCGCATTCAGTCAGGTCGGCCTCATCCTGTGCGCGGCAACCGCTACATACAGCCAGCGCTCGGACATCACATTCGTACCGATCAACGGATTACCCGAATCTGCTTTGGGCCTCGTGTGGCGTACCGATCTCGAAAGCCCACGACTCCGCGCTTTCGCGAAAGCGATCGAGGAAGCACACACCGGTTCCGCCTGACGGTGATCAGTCAAGTCGCGGAAGGACTCCGGGACGTGGGGATGCATCGTGTGTGGGATGATCGCGCCATGTCTGCGATCACCGACTACTTCACCGCGCGCACGGATGAGCACGCCACCTCCGCCCTCGAGGGACTCGTCGACTTGGAACCAGCGGTGATCGAGGCGAACGATGCCTCTCGCCCGCGGATTCAGTTGGCTGCGGATGGGACTCCAGTTCTGCAGGCGAAAGGCGTCGATCCAGTTGTCGCGCTCGGCCGACTGGAAGCAGCCCTCACCGCTCGCCCCTACAACGAGGTCGCCAAGGGTCCACGCTGCGGGAAACTCGTCGCAATGAGCGACGACGGCGACACCCTCGTGCTCACGGTTACCGACGAATTACGCGATGCCCTAGCGGAATTGAACGCTGAAGGTGTCGCCGCCACTGCGGCGGCCTGGTCGATCGACGAGACGAGTAAACCGTCGGAGGACTCAGTGCCGTTCCTGACCGCCTTCGCCGAACTAGCGACCAGAGCTGTGGCTCAGGGCGAACGGATGTACGGCTACGTCGTCATCTGAGCTTTGCGACTCCGCCGACCTGATTGGAAGGCTGTTCGTCTTCGGCAACTCCAGATCTGACCGTCACCCCGGGATCTGCATGGCCAGATCGTTGCGGTCGAAGTCGGAGAACTGCTGGGTGTCAGTGCAGTATCCACAGCTCGCTCCGAAGAACTCGGTGCGGGCGTTCGGATCGTCGAGTAGCCAGTACCGCAGCCACGCCGTGCTCGGCCCGCGCATATCGCCGCCGTTGATCGCCGTACCGAAGTGCGTGGCACCGCGCAGTTCCAGATACTCGGCAGGCACGTGGTCTGCGTCCTCGTACATCGCCCGCACGATCGCCGGCCAAACGATCGCGTCGGCCTGGCCGGCCAGATAGAGAACCGGCTCGTCGATGAGGTCGACATCATTGAGCGGGCCAGGCTGGATCGCGACGGCAGTGTCGACGCGGTCGTCGATCGCCGCATTGATCGCCGCAGACCCGCCCTGCGAGTGCCCCACCGCACCAATGTGTTCCAGGTCGACTTTGCCGAAGAAGACGCTCGACGGGCTGGCCGCCTTGTCCGCGATGAGGTCGATTCCCGACCGCATGGTGATGGCGAAGTTGCTTGCCGGTGTATTGGCGGCGACCACGATGAATCCGTGGCTGGCGTAGTGGCGCAACAAGGAGGTGTACGCACCTGGGAGCACACCGGTCCCGTTCCCCCAGATCACAACAGGGTGCTTCTCGCCGCGCGCGCCGAGCTGGCGCGGGTAGTACAGAGTGTGCACCAGCCCGATCGAGACGTTCGGCGTGTACGGCCCTGCACTCGCCCAATCGTGCCCGACGCTCGGGATGCCGGGCGCATCGGCAGCCGCTGTTCCGGTTGCGCCCGTGAGTCCTAGCGTCGCGCACAACGCAACCGCCGCTGCAGCATTCACGAAATGTTTCAGAGACTTTCGCATGAAAGTCAACCTTTCGAAGTTGATCCGGAGTGACGTGTATTACATATTCACGGGAAGGCAACCCGTCGGCTTTGTCCCAGGAAACGGACTATCCCAGAAGTGTTGTGTCTGTAGACAAAAATCATCGTTCTCGGTGGACGCCCGGCCGACGCGAATACCCAGAGCGCAAAGTCGAGATCGCCTCGGCCTACGGCTTCCGCGCGGATTGCTCGGCACACAGCCGTAGGAAATGTTCGACGACCTGCGTGTTCTGGCCGTCCTTTGCCACGGCTGCGATCTTCCGTGGCGGCAGTTCGAGTATCTCACCCACAGTGCAGCCCCGTTCGGATGCTCGCTCAGCACTGGAGAGTTCGAGGATGACAGCACCGATCCCTTCGTATGCGAAATCCGCGAAGGCATCGCGATGCTGTGACCTCATCACGAAGGCGTGGTCGATTCGCGGTTCGATCGACCGCAGATGGCGATAGACATCGGAAGTTTCAAACCGCGGTGCGACGACCAAGCCGATGCGCATGAGGTCCTCGCCGATGAATACCCCGTCCACCGGTGGCGGGGTGCCGGGCGGGCAGACAAGGCGCAACTTGTGGTCCGGAAGGCGCACCATTCGAGTCCCGGGAACGCCGGTGGGCGGCGACTCCATTATTGCCACGTCAGCGGTGCCGGCCATGACCGGGTGAATCGCATCGGCCACAGATGACCCCGGCGGAACCGAGATGGTGATTCTCAGGTTCGGCACCTCCGTGCGCAGCGCTCCGAGCAGCACCGCTGTGGGATCGTCCGCAAGGCTCGCTGTCGTGGCAACACTGAGGTGGGGGACTGCTGACAGTAAGAACTCGCGCTCGACCACTAATCGGTCGAGCGCGGCCAGCGCTTCGCGTGCTGGATCGATGAGATTCCGTCCGCGCGCAGTCAGCGTCGCGCCGGCCCGGCCCCGATTGAAAAGCCGTCCTCCGACGCGTCTTTCGAGTCGCGCAATTGATTGAGAGACGCTCGATGTTCCTGTGAACTGGTTTGCCGCTGCTGCCGTGATACTGCCGTGTTCGACGACCGCGAGGAAGTCTTGTAGCTGCCGCGGATCGATTCGCGGGGGCGCGGACTCTCCGAAGTTGCTCATCCGGCGTTCCCCATTCCACCTTCGTCACGTAATCGGCTGGTCGTCTCGATAAACGCTTGTGCCGCAGGCGATGGCGTCGAACCGTGGAACATCCAGATATCACGAGTGAGCGGGGGCCGAGTACGACACAGCACCACACCTTCTCCGACTGTATCGGCGACAGATTCGGGAAGGAAGGCGACGCCGACTCCCGCGCGTACAAGTGGGATCATCGAGGCCACAGAGATAGTCTCCGCAACCACCGCCCCGTCCACAGTGCCTTCGCCCAGGCGTTCCGCCAACAGTCGCCGAGTGACATCGTCACGCGGGCTGGTGATCAATCCGATTCGCAACAGATCCGTCAACGCCGCTACCCCCTCGCCTTCAATTCGTGCGGCGGGCACCAGCGCAACGATTTGTTGCCGGCCGAGAAGGATACGTTCAACACCCTCGTCGAACACCTCGTCCACCCCAAGGCCGATATCAGCCTGACCCGAGGCGACCACCGTTCCGATTCCGTCGGTGTCGTTGCTGAGCATCGTCACCGCAACATTGGGAAACTTGCTTTTGAACGCACCGAGGGCCGTGGCCGCCGGATCACGCGCCAATGTTCGCGGACATACGACCGTCAGCCGACCCCGCTGCACGACGTTCAATGGATGCAAAGCGTGATCCAAATCCCGGTATGCCCGAAGTACTTGGGCCGCCGGACCTGTCAGATCGCGTCCAGCGTCGGTCAGGGTGACTCCCCGCGAGCCACGGCGGACGAGCGTCAGGCCGCACTCTTTCTCCATTCTGGCGAGAGCCTCCGAGATTGTCGGCTGGCTGACCCCCAGTCCGCGAGCAGCAGCGGAAATGCTGCCCCGATCAGCAAGGGCGAGAAAGTATTCCAGATGACGCCGGTCCATTGGGATTCCCTTCTCATGGAAGTCCGCGTGCGCGCCCGATTCTGCGCCCGTCAGCCATAGGTAAACCCTATGGCATACCTCTCGAATGTGGCGTAGACGGGAAGAAGAATCCCGTGATCTGCTTCACATATGAACGCAGTGAGCAACAACCCGGGGAGCTTCGACCAGACGCACCCGTCTGCTTTTGTCGAGCACCTATCGCCGCCTGTGAGCACTACGGAGAAGGCGCCGAAATGACCGAAACCATCACCGCAAGTTCGCCATCCGGTGCTACGTCACCCCGTTCCGCGAGTCGGGCACGCTCTGAGCCGAAGCCCGCTCGACAGCGTCGATCCGGCACGCGACGCACCATCGGGGTACGACTGGCCCAGGCCGCACTGCTTTTGGTCCTACTCGGAGCGTGGCAGCTCGTCGCATCGCAAGGTTGGATCGAACCAGTTCTGGCCAAAACGCCAGGAGAAGCCTGGAACTACTTCACCGCAGCAGTGCAGTCGGGGGAGATTTCGACGAACTTGCGTGCCACGATGGCTGCCGTCGTGATCGCTTGGATCCTCGCTAGCGCGGTCGGGGTGGCGGTAGGGCTCTCTCTCGGACTACTTCCGACCCTCGAACGCATCATGAGTCCGTTTCTGGATGCGGCGAATGCCATGCCACGTCTTGCGCTGGCACCTCTGCTTATCGTCATCTTCGGGATCACGATGACGGCAAAGGTCGCTCTCGCGTTCACACTCGTCTTCTTCATCGTCTGCTCGAGTGCACGAGCCGGTGTGAAGTCAGTGGACGACGAATGGCTCCGACTTTCCACTGTCCTGAATGCCAGTAAGACACAGGTGTTCTGGCACATTCTCCTCCCCGTCGCGACACCTGGCATTTTTGCCGGTCTTCGGTTGGGGCTGATCTATTCACTGCTTGGCGTCGTGGGTTCTGAACTGATCTCGTCACGGGACGGGCTGGGCCAGCTTGTGTCGATCTACTCGGCCCAGTTCCGGATGGAAGCGGTCTACGCGATCCTCATACTTCTCGCAATCGTCGCAGTCGTCCTCAACCAGGCCATGAACTTCGCCGAGCGCTACCTCCTTCGGTGGCAGCCCCCGGCTCGACGATGACAGGAATCATCATGGATACCAACGTGATTACACCCGCAGTCCAACTCGACGGACTGACGATATCCTTCCCCTCGCCCGACGGGTCGGCGAAAACTGTGGTCGATAATCTCGACCTCACAATCCCTCGCGGACAGTTCGTGAGCCTGGTCGGCAGGAGTGGTTGCGGCAAGACCACCCTGCTCAACGCGCTCGCTGGATTGGTGGACGCAACAGAAGGGAAGACCGAGGTCCTCGGCACAACGCCATTCGACGCTCGTTCTCGGATGGGCTTCATGATGGCCCGAGATGCGCTGTTCCCGTGGCGAACAGCGCAGAAGAATGTGGAGTACGGTCTCGAATTGAGGGGAGTACCCAAGGCGGAGAGACGAACTCAATCCGCGCGCTGGCTTGCGGCCGTTCAAATGTCCGAGGCGTCACGGCTGTGGACTTGGCAACTCTCCCAAGGGATGCGCCAGCGTGTCGCGTTGGCCCGAACGTGGGCTCTGGATCCGGACATCTTGTTGATGGACGAACCGTTTGCCGCCCTCGATGCGCAGACCCGAGTCGAAGTACAGCGAGAATTCCTCGAGCTTTGGCAATCCCAGGTAGGCCGGACGGTCATCTTCGTAACCCACGACCTCGGCGAAGCCATCTGTCTCTCCGACCGCGTTCTGCTGCTCGGGGCCGGCCGGGTGATCGACGACGTCTCCATTGACATCGAACGCCCCCGCGAACTCGAAACCCTCACCGCCGAACCTCGATACATCGAAATCTTCAACCGGCTGCGTGGTCAGCTCGACCACTGATGTGCCCAGCCAACTCAGCTTGATTACTGATGTGCCAGCCAACTCAGCTTGATTTCTGATGCGCCCAGCCATCAAGGAACAGGAATCCCATGAAACTTCGACCTTTTGTCGGCACAGTCATTGCAGCGTCCCTACTGCTTTCCGCGTGTGGAGGGGGAGGGCGTCCGAACGACGGTAGCGTCGCCATCGGGGTCTACCCTGCGAGTGCTTTGTCCCTACCTGTCTACGTCGCCGTCCAACAAGGAATGTTCGACAAGGAAGGCCTCCACGTCGAGCTCATCGACGGAAAGAACGGGCCCGAACTCATCAGCGGTCTCATCGGCGGCACAACCGATCTCGCGGTCGGTGCACCCGGAACCGTCGTGCCGGCCATAGAGCAAGGGCAGAGTCTGCGGCCACTGTCCCCGTACGGGTCGATCGATCTTGCCATCGCCGTGACGAAAGACAGCGGCATCACCACCATCGAGGATTTGCCCGGCAAGCGGATCGCCATACCGTCACGTGGCGGCGCGGCCGAGCAATTCGTCAATCAGCTTCTCGCAGAACGAAACATCGACGCATCCACGGTGCAATTCATCGCAGCGGCACCCACCGCGAGTCAGATACCACTCGCGCGAAAGGGCGACATCGATGCCGCCGTTCTCACCGCTGCCAGCCAAGCCGTATTCGATGCTCAAGGAATACCGATGACGGCGATTACAGAAGTAGACCCGGTGGGCTCTGAGGGCGTGAGTTCATACGGCCTGGGCACGGTGCTCGTCACGACAGCCACATTCGCTGAATCCGATGCTGCTGCCCCCGTTTGTGCGGCGCTCGAGGCCGCAGCAGGGTGGATAGCCGATCCCGCGAACGAGCAAGCAGGAGCTCAACTTCTCACCGAGCGAATGAATGTTCCTGCTGACAAAGCCAACCAGGTGTGGGCTTCGCAGAAGACCCTCTGGCCGGTCGAGATTTCAGCCGACCGATGGACCCAGAACGTCGCATGGGTGAACAACCAGACCTCGGGCAAGTCCGACGCAGACGTCCCTTTCGACCCCCTCTGCTGACCAACGCCCCCCATACACAATCCAGTTCGTCTACTACGAAAGAGAAGAAACGATGACACAACTCGCTGACCAGTCAACACAATCCGAGTCCCAGCACGATCGCCGGCAGCTCACCGAGGCTTGGTCTGCAGTCACCGACAGTCTTGCGACATTCGGTTCGACAGCTGCCGCCACAGGATCGCCGCTGGACAGCGCCGAAGGCGTACGGCACGCACTTCGCCTGTTCGGATACCTCGCCGAGATGAATATCGAACGCCAAGACGTGCTCCGACCTGAACTCTTCACTCTGATGTCACCGATGCGAAAGTTCTGGGGAGACGGCATCGACGTCGACTACTGGACTGCGATGATCGACCCCAACGAGACATACCGTATTCACGGTAACCGTGGCACAGTGCCGTACGTCGCCGTCCTCGCCAATCGCGTCGGTGCGTCTGGGACCGACCGGGTCGCCGACAACATCGTCATCGACGACAAGGTGTGTGACGCGGACGGCAACTTCGAGATCTTCGTCGCACAAGAGCTGGAGGGGCGCAGCGGCATTCGGCTGGATGAGCGCTGCTTCGACGTTGTAGTGCGTGTGTATCACAAGACGCGTAACGCGGAGATCGATCCCGTTCTCCACATCGAGCGCCTCGGTCCGCCGCCTGGTGCACGCCCCGAACTCGACACGGCGTGGCTGGCCCAGCGCCTCACGAAACTTGCTCGTGGCATGGACGTGAGCCTTCGACGCAGTCTTCAGCTCATCGAAACACTCAGTCAGTCTCCCAACGAGATTCGCGTGACCTCGGAGCAACGAGGGTGGGGAGACTTCTACGGCACCAGCTCCAACCAATACATTGCCGGCTGGTGGTCACTGAAAGACGCTACTGCCGTAGACATTACGTTCACCATCCCCGACTGCACCTACTTCGGAGTGATGCTGTACAACCACTGGTTCGAGTCCTTCGAGTACCGCGACCACACCGTCAACCTCAACGACGCACACTTCGAGCGCAATGACGATGGAACCGTGACAATCCGCATCGGGGGAGCAGAAGGTGACAGAAATCGATTGAACCCCTGCAACCACACCGAAGGCATCCTGTTGGCGCGCTGCCTGGAACCTGCTGAGGATGTCACTTCGCCTCATGTGGAGATCATTCGATGACCCACGAAGTAGACCTGCCGTTGGCAGGTGTCCGAGTAGTGGAGATCGGTCAACTGATCGCAATACCCAGCGCCGGGCAGCAGTTGTCCGATCTCGGCGCCGAGGTCATCAAGCTCGAGCCCCCTGGCGGTGAACCGGCCCGACAAATCGACGCCGATTACGCACGCGGCATCTTCTACGGGTACAACCGTGGAAAGCGTTCAATCTGCCTCGACCTCAAAGACTCCGCCGATCTGCAGCGAGCTCGGGATTTGATCGCGTCGAGCGACATCTTGCTGCACAATCTGCGCCCGGGAACGCTTGATCGACTGGGATTCTCCTCTGCCGAACTCCAACGTCTGCGACCGGAAATCATCAGCGTATCGGTGAGCGGGTACGGGGCGGAGGGCCCGTCCGCCACCCGCGCCGGGCTCGACATCGCTGCGCAAGCAGAGAGCGGACTGATGTCGGTGACGGGTGAGGCGGAGGGCCCGCCACAGCGTGTGGGCGCACCGGTCATAGATCATGCAACGAGCTACGTCGTCGCCCAAGCGGTACTGGCAGCGCTACTGCGGCGCGATCGCACCGGCAAGGGCTCCTCTGTCCGAGTTTCCCTGCTCGACGTCGCAATCCACTTGCAGACCGCCAACTGGATCGAGTGGCAAGTATCAGGAAAGTCTATGAGCCGCAAAGGGAACGGACAACCAAGCGTCGCACCTGCCGCAGACGTCTTTCGTGCCGTCGATGGCGAGCTGGTGATCAGCGGCTACCAACCACGAGCCTGGATCGAACTGTGCAAGGCGATCGACTTACCAGAGTTGGCCGACGACCCGCGGTTCTCTACCAACACACTGCGCGTGGAAAACCGTGCAGTCCTCGTCGCCACGATCGAGAAGCAGCTGTGCCACCGCAGCGCCGCTGAGGCGGTAGAGCATCTCACCGCAGCCGGAGTGGTTGCAGCGCTTGTGCGTGACTACGACCAGGTAATCTGCGCCGACGATGTGATTGCGAACCGTACCTTCATCCCCGGCACCAACGAACGTGGCGAGCAATATTTGACGCCTGCCATGCCCTATCGCGCCGAACCTCCGATGGCACGAACTGATCCCTCGCAGGTCCCGGCCTTGAACGAGTGGGCGTCGTCGATGGGCTGAATGCGTCACTCTGGCCGAAAACCACTTGGCAACAACGTAACTGACAAACCGATATCCATGCATCATCGAGGAGATGTCCAGTGCTGACAACCGCATTTACCGAGACGTTCGGAGTTCGTCACCCCATCGTCCAGGGCGGCATGCAGTGGGTGGGGAGAGCAGAACTCGTAGCGGCAGTTGCAAACGCCGGCGCGCTCGGCATGCTCACTGCTCTGACACAGCCGACACCTGACGATCTTGCCCGAGAAATATCCCGAACGCGCGAGCTCACCGATCAACCTTTCGGGGTCAACCTCACCATCCTCCCGACGATCACACCTCCGCCCTACGATGAGTATCGCAACGTGATCATCGACTGCGGAGTCAAAGTCGTCGAGACAGCCGGATCATCTCCCGCACCCCATCTGCCGCACTTTCACGCCGCCGGCATCAAGGTTCTCCACAAGTGCACCAGCGTCCGCCACGCGGTCAAAGCCCAAGCCCTCGGCGTCGACGGCATCAGCATCGACGGGTTCGAATGTGCCGGGCATCCAGGGGAAGACGACGTACCGGGTCTCGTCCTCATCGCTGCAGCAGCAGAGCGGATCAGCATTCCCATGATCGCGTCCGGTGGATTTGCCGATGGGCGAGGATTAGTGGCGGCCCTCGCGCTCGGCGCCGACGGCATCAACATGGGCACTCGGTTCATGTGTACCGAGGAGTCCCCGATTCACCACAACATCAAGCAGGCGATAGTCGCTGCCTCGGAGGTCGACACGGAACTGATTTTCAGGTCACTGCGCAATACCGCTCGCGTAGCACGCAACAGCATCAGCCTAGAAGTTATCGAAATTCTCTCCAGTGGCGGCAATTTCGAAGACGTTCGACATCTTGTTGCCGGTGCGCGGGGCAGAGCGGTGTTCGACAGCGGCGACCCGGAGGCTGGCATCTGGACGGCGGGGACTGTGCAAGGACTGATTCACGACGTCCCCACTGTGGGTGAATTGGTGGAACGAATTGTCACAGAGGCCGAAGCACTGATTGCCGGACGGCTTACCGGCCTCCTGGATCCTGTCAGCGCCTGACTACGTCCGAACCCACTGGGCGCTACCGTCGGCCAGTTCTTCGCGAATGCCCCTGCCGTTGCGCTCGTCGACCCGCGTGCCGCCGATACCTCGTCCTCGATGCGTCGTGCGGTGACGGTGAGCTCTTCCAGATCGCCTCGCGGCTTGCCATCGCCGCTCGATCGTTTCGGATGCATCCCGACGATCATTGACGCCAGGACGAGGAAAGGAGGTGTACTCCGAATTGCTTGGGGTCATCAGAGTGACGACCGCAAGGATTTCGATCGGCACCGAACACGATCTACTCGACGTTGTGGCCATGGGGCTACCAAAACATCACCGTCGGCCCGCAGCAGCTCCCCCATTACGTCCACCGACATTTCTTGGCTTCGACTTACAGCAAGGACGAGAGCCCGGCGTGCCCGTCCCGACTGTGCGATCGTCGAAGTCGTCTGGCAACCCTTTCAAGGCACCTACTCCCTATGGCGCCCCGATCCCCGCAACAATCTTGCGCTTGACCGAACACTGAAGTCTCACGCGCCCGATAGCGTTCGCGATAGAATCCGATATTTCGCTCGCATCGTCCGGGGCACACAGAAGGGGAATCAAGAGCATGCATGCGGTACCGACCCGGAGGGCGAAATTCGTTGCAGCGGGATTGATCATCGCTGTGGCTACTGCTGGTGCTATCGGTGTATCGAAGATCTTCGCTGCACGCCCATCCTCTGCGAATATCGAAGAGACCATCACGAAAGCGGAACGTGGACGGCACAATCCAGCGTGTGAACCCATCCCGTCGAGGCCCGATGTAGCTACGTTGCGTCGCTCTTCTGACGCGTCGGTTCGTTTGACGAACGTGGTACAGACTGCTGCGCAGCTCTTGCGAGTCAACGGAGCGGCTTGGGGGCCCCAAGTCGCTGTCGGTACTGAGCTATCCATTGATGAAGCTTTCGAGAACGCCGGTTCGATTCCCGGAGATGCGATAGTCGCAGAAGCGGAGTGGCTTCGTCAGGCGCAACGAGATGGACTCTACGACGACGCAGATCGTTCGCTCGATTCGCTTGTCCGGCACATCGAGTCGACAACCATCACGGACGTCGACCTCGCCAGCCATCTGGGGCCGAATTGGCCCGCAGTAATCGATGTCGTCGGGACTGTCGCCGCGATCGGGTTCGAGGAGTACGTGAGCAAGGTGCGCGCGTCACCCCCGATGAGAGCAGCTGACGCGCTCGACCTTCGATCCGCGTTGCGGGAGAACACGGTAGCCCTCGGCCTGGAGGCGGAGTGGGACGGCGCTCAGGAGTTGGTCGCTCTCTACTTTCAAGGATGCACTTCGGCCGCGCTGAGCCGGCGAGAAGCGAACCTTTCGGTCGAGGATTACATCCATGATTGGGACCTGGCGGAGGCTCTGGCACGCGACGCCGTAGCTGCTGCTTTCGCAGCAGATATCACGAGCAACGAGAACCGTGGACGAGTCGAGATCTTGGCACGAGGTCTTCAGATCATCCAGGTGCCAGACGAATTGGGTCCGAACGACCGGTTGACCCGATCCGTGGATCCGAACGAGAACTTGCATCCGGACGAGGTCGCGCTTCTCGAACTGGAAGATCCATTGATCGAGGGCGAGTGACACAACCAGAGCCTCCGGCGAGTGTGGCGCGGCAAGCAGAAGGGCGGTTGCCGATGTGGCACCGCGCTCTTAGAACCGAAGTGACGCAACATCATCGTGCTCTGCTCTTCGGTGCCCCCTTGCTCACGCAGACAACGCAGCACCTCCTTTCGATACGGACGTAATCGAACCCCGAAAATCATGTCCTCTAGCTGACGGTCCATCCAGTCGAAGAAACAGTTCGCGTCGTGCGGCGGCAGCGGATTTACCGTGAGTATGCCCAGTCTCGAAGCCCCAGCAGAAGCCGAGGGTCTCGACTAACTTTGCCGGACCGACTGCAATGGTCAGCTTCGGCGGAGTGAATCTCGGAAGAAGAAACCTTCGTCCCCGATATGCCAAGTCCCTTTGCAGCCGGATCGACCCGCGGCACGCCTCGCGATAATTGTTCACCTCAGTGCCGCTGTTCCGACCAAGGAAAGTTCGAGGCGCTTCTCCACGGCGAAGTCGATGCATGTCGCGCCGTCGACACCATGCACCTGAGTGTTGGGAAGGGTGCCGCACTGGATTCGGCGTCCGTCACCAGAGTGTCAGTGATGGCTACATCATCCCAGTACTCAACCCTCGCGCCATCACGCAACTGGTTCCAGAAACAGACAACCAGCGGTTAGGTAGTTCGATAATTTGCGGATCGAATCCACCGTAACCGATCCTTGTCTGGCACTGGAGATGCAACAGCGCTCTTCATCTAAGCCGTGGGGATTGATAGATAGGTGCAGATCAAGCCTGCAATGTCTCCCATGAACTCACCTCGCCCCATGGTTTCGCCAGCCAAGCACACAATCGATTGTGGCGTGCGCCACAAATCTCCTATAGGGTAACCACTGTTAGCCTGCGACGGGGTGCGAGACATTTCCCAGCGCCGGATCCACGCTCTATCCCACTCCTGAACAGACCGAGGGAGAGCTGAGCGCTCTTGACGACGTCGTGGTGGATTGAGGATCAAGAAAGAAAGATGGTATTGCCGTGCAGTCATCACTTGTCTCTCTGCCGTCCATGGAGAGAGTCCGCATTGGCGCTCCGGTCGCGGAGGCCGCAGCCCAGGAAGCAGAATTGCTCGGGGCGACCCGCGTCTTCGTCGTATGTAGCGGGACGCTCAACTCGCAGACCGACGAGATCGCTCGGGTGATCGAGGCACTGGGTGATCGATTCGTGGGACTGTTCGATGCGGTTCGACCCCATGTACCGCGCGAAGACGTCATTGCTGCCACCCGAGTTGCTGCCGACGCCGATCCGGACATGCTGTTGTGCGTGGGCGGCGGATCGGCGACGGACCTGGCGAAGATCCTTGCAATCACTCTGGAGCACGGAGTTCGCGAGGCATCGCAAATGGACGCCTACCACCTGCAGGTCAATCCCGACACATCGGTGACCGCCCCCACCTTCTCCGCCCCGAAGATCCCGGTAGTGGTGGCGCCCACGACCCTGGCGGGAGGTGAGTTCAACGCGTTGGCCGGGTCGACGGATGAGAAGAGCAACGTCAAAGAGGGTTACTTGCATCCGGCGATGACCCCGAAGGCTGTCATCCTCGATCCTGCACTCACGCTGCACACGCCGGAGTGGCTGTGGCTGTCGACCGGGGTTCGCGCACTGGACCACGCCTTCGAGACCCTGGGCTCGCTCGAATCGAACGGGTACTACGACGGGATGGCGATGAACGCCATACGACTGCTCTCCGAAGGACTCGTCCGAGTGAAGGAGAACACCGACGACGTGGATGCGCGGCTGATGTGCCAGGTCGGTGCATGGTCGTCAATGGTCGCGATCGTCGCAGGCCTCGACATGGGCGTCAGCCATGCCGTCGGGCATGCACTCGGCGGCTCGTTCAACGTCCCGCACGGGTACACCTCGTGTGTCATGGCGCCTTTCGCACTCGAGTACAACTGCGAGGTCAACGAGCATCGCCAGGCGCTGATCAGTGCGTCCTTGGGTGCGCCGCAAACGCCCGCTCACGAGTTGGCGGACTCGCTCATCCGGCGGCTCGGCATGCCGAGATCGCTGGGAGAAGTCGGGCTGACCGAAAACGACCTCCCCAGTCTGGCTACGTACACGTTCAAGGACATCTGGTGCGGGACCAACCCGAACCCCATTGCGAATCCGGACGCTTTGGTTCCTTTGTTGCGGCGGGCACTCTGATCGAGCCCGAAAACAAGTGATCCCCCTCCACGTCGGGTGGAGGGGGATCACCTGTTTTCGAGCTGAACGGCCGTCACCGTCAGCTGGGCGTACCGCCGTTACCACTCTGCGTTCCGGGACGGTGACGGAGAATTCCGACGACGATGTAATCCACGTAGGTTGCCACCAGCGCCTCGATATCGTGGTCGTCTCGAAGCCACCAGCTCACACCATTCATGAGGTCGAGCACCGCAACAGCCGCACGTTGTGGGTCGGCGATTTCGAACTCTCCGGCGCGGACACCGGCAGCAATCACATCGCGCACACGCCTCTGGTAGTACTTGCGGTACTCGAGCACCCTCATACGGTGTTCGTCGGTAAGCGCCGAGATCTCTCGTAGGCTGACCAGATGCTCGACCCTGTTCATCGCTAGATGCCGCAGATGAACATCGATCAGCGAGGTGAGACGCTCGGCCGGTGTTCCAGGTTCGTCGAGGACGAGTAAATGCTCGTCGACCGGGTCCCGGGTCATCTTGAGCGCGATCGCGTAGAGGATCTCCTCTTTCGAGGTGAAGTGGTTGTAGAGGCTCGCGCCCTTGATTCCCACCGAATCTGCGATGCCACGCATACCGGCCGAGTGGTAGCCCTGATCAGCGAAGTATTCGGCCGCCGCGGCCAGTATGTCGTCACGTCTGCTTGGAAGACCTTCAAGCCGTGGTCGACCGGATCCGGGTGTCGCGCTGCTGGCAGGATCGATGTTCAGCGTTTCAGTCCTTTGCATACAGGCGGCGTAGTTCTCTCTTGAGCAGCTTCCCCTGAGGGTCCGTGGGCAGCTCGTCCACAATCGTGATCGCCTTTGGAACCTTATAGCCTGCGAGCACGGCCTTGCAGTGGTCTCGCAACTCCTGGCCGGTGAGATCGCTGCCGTCTACGACGATGACGAAGCCGGTGACCGCCTCGGACCAGTAGGCGTCCGGAAGTCCCACGACGGCGGCGCGCGACACCTCGGGGTGGGCTTGTAGTACTCGCTCGACCTCCTGCGAGGACACGTTGTAGCCGCCCGTCTTGATCATGTCCTTGCTGCGATCGAGGAAGAACATGTTGCCCTCCGAATCGCGACGTACGATGTCGCCGGTGTGGACCCAACCACCGTCGAGGACAGCGGCGGTCTTCTCGGGATCCTTGTAGTAACCCAGCATCACCGACGGCGTGCGACAGAGGAGTTCACCTCGCTCTGCTTCATTTCCGTCGGCATCGACCACCTTGACCTCGAGATGGCCTACAGGCTTGCCGATCCAGGTCGGATCCTGATCGGGAATGTCCTCGAGTCGCTTGAACCAGCCGACGGAGCCCAACTGCGTCAACTCGGACTGACCCCAGTAGGTGCCCCACACCGATGCGGGCGCCGCGTGGTGCCATGCGTCCACCGTTCGCGGCGAGACCTGACCTCCGTAGGTCAGGCAGCGCTGGATGGTCCCGACAGTCTCAGGACCGAAGTCAGGATGATCTGCGAGCGAGATGAAGAAGGTCGGGGTTTGAGCCAGGACGGTGATCTGCTCCGTTTTGATCATGTGCAAAGCGTCGGCAGGCGCGAGGCTGGCCGGGAGCACGAGCGTCGCTCCCAATAGCAGGAGCGAGGTCAGGGAGCCGATTCCGGCAATAGTGTGGAATGGCATGACGTAGAGCCAGACGTCATCGTCCAGGCATCGCAGTCCCCATGTGTACGCGGGTGCGGTGGAGACCAGGTAGTTGCGATGCGGCAGCATGACGCCCTTCGGAGCCGCCTCGGTTCCACTGGTGTACACGATCATTGCGAGATCGTGCTCGTCCACATCACAATCCGGCTCTGTCGGCGACGAGGACTCGAGGAGTTGATCGAAGCAGTGGCCGCCGAACTCGTCCGTGCTGTCGAGAACAACGATTTCGGGGCGGGTACCGAGTCCCGCCAGCGCTTCTTCCAGTACCGGCAGGAATTCCGCGGCCACGACCACAACCGCGGGCTCGAGGTGCCCGATCTGTTGAGCCACTTCGTTCGGTCCGAAAAGGACATTGATGCCGGAGTACACCGCCCCTATTTTGAGAGCACCGTAGTAGGCGACTATCGACTCCACACGATTGCGGGCCATCACGGCGACCCGGTCACCGCGGGAAACACCGAGTCCGAGGAACATGTGGGATGCCCGGTTGGCATCCTGATTGAGCGCACCGTAGGTGGTCACGGTGCGTCGACCACCTGGGGCATACGACACGATCGCCGGCTTCGAGTATCGACTCTGCGAGTGGCGGCGTAGCTGGTCGCCCAACGTCGCTCGCCCTAGCGGTGACGACTGGGTCGCTGTGAGGGATCGGACAAGCGGACCTGAACTCCGTCGCATATCAGTGGCATCCGATTCGACACTTGTCGACAGATCCATGGTTCCTCAACTTCCTGAATGCTTACCGCGGTTAGTATGATGTGGCTCATACTGTCATCGGCATCACCCCGGGTCAAGCGAAGTTTTCAAGCAACAATTGGAATATTAAAATCGCACTTGGCTGTGTTGCTAACGACTGTTAGCCTGCATGGCATGACTATCGTCACTGACCTGGACCGTGACCACCTGCGTTCGGCGGTGTTACGGGGCAATGTTCCGACCATGCTCGCCGTGTTGCTGGAGCTGACCGCCGACGAGCGGTGGGTGGCACCCCGCTATCAACCCACGCGCAGTCGGGGCATGGATGACAATTCCACGGGAGGACTTCCGGACGAGGTTCAGTCCGAAATCCGAAGCGCGTTGATCGACGCAGTGGAACGCTGGTGGACGCTGGACGAGCCGTCCCGGCGGACGCTGGACAGCTCGGAAGTAGAGCGAATCCTCAACTTCACCTGCAGCGAGACCGTACCGCCGGACTTCGCGCCGATGATGGCGGAGATAGTCAATGGTCCGCAGATCAAGCCTGCCACCGCCAAGTGCGACGAGCGACTCCACGCCATCGTGATCGGAGCCGGCATCGCGGGGATGCTGGCCTCCGTCGAGCTCACCCGCGCTGGGATCCCTCACGTGATCCTGGAGAAGAACGAGGACGTCGGCGGATCATGGTGGGAGAACCGCTATCCGGGCGCCGGAGTTGATACACCGAGCCACCTTTACTCGATCTCGTCGTTCCCTCGTAACTGGTCGACCCACTTCGGCAAGCGCGACGAGGTTCAGGGATATCTCGAGGACTTTGCGGAGGCCAACGACATCCGGCGCAATGTCCGCTTCCGTCATGAGGTGACGCGCGCCGAGTTCGAGGAGTCGAAACAGAGTTGGCGTGTGTCCGTCCAGCGACCGGGCGAGTCGCCGGAGACCCTCGAGGCTCCCATCCTGATCAGCGCGGTCGGTCTGCTCAATCGTCCGAAGATCCCACATCTACCGGGAATCGAGACCTTCCGTGGTCGCCTCTTCCACTCCGCCGAGTGGCCGAGCGAGCTCGACGATCCCGAGTCGCTCCGCGGAAAGCGAGTGGGCATCGTCGGTACCGGAGCCAGTGCTATGCAGATCGGCCCGGCCATCGCGGATCGTGTCGGATCGCTGACGATCTTCCAGCGCTCACCACAGTGGATCGCACCGAACGACGACTACTTCACGACCATCGACGACGGCGTCCATTGGCTGATGGACAACATCCCCGGCTATCGCGAGTGGTACCGGGCGCGTCTGTCGTGGATCTTCAACGACAAGGTGTACTCGTCCCTCCAGGTCGACCCCGACTGGCCAGAGCCGAGCGCCTCGATCAATGCGACCAACCATGGTCATCGCAAGTTCTACGAACGCTATCTCCGCGATCAGCTGGGTGATCGAACAGATCTGATCGAGGCATCTCTTCCGGACTATCCACCCTTTGGTAAGCGAATGCTGCTGGACAATGGCTGGTTCACGATGCTTCGTAAGCCCGACGTCACACTGGTGCCCCACGGAGTCGACGCCCTGACACCTTCTGGACTCGTCGACACGAACGGCGTCGAGCACCAGCTGGACGTCATTGTCATGGCGACGGGTTTCCACAGTGTGCGCGTTCTTTACCCGATGGACATCGTCGGTCGATCCGGCCGGTCCACCGGAGAAATCTGGGGCGAGCACGACGCGCGCGCCTACCTGGGGATCACAGTTCCTGACTTCCCCAATTTCTTCGTCATGACCGGACCGAACACCGGCCTGGGACATGGGGGGAGCTTCATCACGATCCTGGAATGTCAGGTCCGCTACATCATGGATGCCTTGAAGTTGATGCAATCGGAAAACCTCGGCGCGATGGAGTGCCGGGCCGAGGTCAACAATCGATACAACGAGGCCGTCGACCGACAGCACGCACGGATGGTCTGGACCCATCCGGCAATGGAGAACTGGTACCGAAACCCGGACGGTCGCGTCGTGTCGGTCCTTCCGTGGCGGATCAACGACTACTGGGCCATGACCTACCGAGTCGACCCGGCAGATTTTCGTACCGAGCCGGCACGCTCCGAGTCGGTCCCGACTCCGACCGCGCGAGGGTGATCATGCAGGACGAAGCCACCGGCGGCGTGCACGGCGGGCCGCTGTCGGGTATCCGGGTCATTGAAATGGAGGCCATAGGGCCGCTACTGCACGCCGGTCTGATGTTGGCAGATCTTGGCGCCGATGTCGTGCGCATCGTGCGCCCCATCTCGATGGGAGCAGATGACGGAATCGACGATGCGAATGCGGGGATGCTCCGAGGGCGGACCGAACTCACTGCAGATCTGACCAAGACCGAAGATCTCGCCAAGGTGCGCAGGCTGATCGGCCGAGCGGACGTCCTGATGGAGGGCTCTCGGCCCGGCACGATGGAGAAGCTCGGCCTGGGCTCCGAGATCTGCCTGCAGGACAATCCGCGGCTGATCTACGGCCGAATGAGTGGCTGGGGCCAGAAGGGACCGATGGCCCGAGAAGCCGGGCACGACCTGAACTACCTTGCGCTTTCGGGCGCGCTCGAACAGCTCGGACCGGCTTCCGGGCCGCCGTCACCGCCGCTGAACTACGTCGGGAACTTCGGCGGCGGATCGATGTTCCTGCTCGTAGGAGTACTTGCCGCGCTGCACGAAAGAGAACGCACTGGCCGAGGCCAGGTGGTGGATACAGCGATGGTCGACGGCGCCAGTTCGTTGACTGCGCTCGTCCGATCGTGGCAGCACGCCGGCCGCTGGTCAGCCCGTCGTGGAACCAACCTCCTCGACGGATCTGCCCCGTTCTACCGCGCGTACGAGTGCGCAGACCACAGGTACATGGCGGTAGGGGCCCTCGAAGACGTGTACTACGACCGCTTCGTGTTCGGACTCGGATTGGATCCCGCCTCGTTGCCGAATCGCTGGGACCAATCGAACTGGGACGACTTGTCCGAACGCTTCGGCAGAACCTTCGCCACACACGATCGCGACGCCTGGGTCGAGGTCTTCGACGGCCTGAACGCTTGTGTCACACCCGTGCTCACACTCCACGAGGCAACACTCCACGACCATGCAATACAGCGGACGGCCTTCGTCGATGCAGGAGGCTTTTCGATGCCCTCCGCCGCACCACGGCTGGACTCGTCACAGGGAGCAGCCCCACCACGGAGAAACGACGAACTGGACGCAACCGTGTCGCGATGGGAGATTGCCTCAGAGCACCTCGGGGGCAATTCCACTCGACATCGGTCCACTCGCATGGCTGTTGGTCCACAGACGTGGTGAGCGAGAGAACCGATGGCGCCAGGCGGGCTACGATTTCGGTATGCGCAGGCTGGCTGGATCGTTCGATCGTGACCTCCCCGGGTTGCCGCGTGGCCGCGGCCGACTGGCTGTGGACGAGGTCCAAGACGCGCAACGCGATCGCATTCTGCGTGCGATGATCTCGTCGACGGCGGAGAAGGGGATCGCCTCGACCACGATCGCCGATGTCGTCGGGCGTGCCAGGGTGTCTCGTCAAGCTTTCTACAAGCAGTTCGAGAGCAAAGAAGCGTGCTTGATCGCGGCGATCGACGCCGGCATCGAGGTGATCGTCTCCAACATCACCTCGACACAAAGCTCGACCGCCAATTTATCTCTACACGAACAGCTTTCGGCTGTAATCGAGAAGTATCTCGAGACGTGTTCGTCCGAACCGGAGTTCGTGCGAGCCTGGGTGGTGGACCTACCTGTGGCCGGCCCGGCAGGGGTGGCGAAGCGCAACGAGTACGTGGAACTGCTCGCCGATGCATTGCTCGTCGGCTACTCGTCCAAGTCTTCAGAAGCCCCGGGGCGTGAAGTGTTTCTCGCGGCGATCGGCGGTTGCAACGAGTTGTTCTACCGCCAGGTGGTTGACGGGTCGAATTCGTACATGAATCTTCATGCGCCGATCATGTCCTTCCTTGAACGGGTACTGGATCTCTCGTCCGACCCTTCGTAGTCCGGTGTTGACAAGCCACGGGTAGATCGCCATGCTCTCCCATAAGTACTGCTGCGTACTTATGAAAGAGGAGTGGTCATGCGAATTACGAGTGGACTGACACAGCGTCCGATCGCACCGCCCGGCCGGGTAGCGATCCGTCCGCGGCGAGTCGATTTCGACTGGGAGAAAGCGCCTTTGGTGTGGTTGCCGAACGAGCCGATCGCCTCATACCTCCTCGGCTCGATGAACCTCGTCATCCCGGAGGGCGAACGGATGATGATCCAGGCCTTCGAGCAGGCTCTCCCGGACGTGCACGACGAGAAGCTTCGCGAGGACATGCTCGGTTTCATGGGCCAAGAATTGCTGCACGCAGAGGCGCATGACGAGGTCATGAATCAGGTGTTCACACGGCACGGGATCGACCCGGCCCCGTTCAACCGCCAGATGCAGTATTTCTTCCGTAGAACTTTGGGCATCGGTGACGACTCCGATCCACAGGCCATCCGGCAGCGCCTGATCGAGCGTCTCGGGATTTGCGCGTCTTCGGAGCATATGTTCGCGTTCGTGGGCGACTGGGCGTTGAACGCGGACTTGGAGAAATTCGGCGCGGATCCGCAGATGCTTGACCTCTATCGGTGGCATGGGGCCGAAGAGGTCGAGCATCGTGCCGTGGCACACGAGGTCGCCACGTACTTCGGAGTCGGCTACTTTCGCCGCTGTATCTCCATGATCATCACGTGGCCAATCTTTTTGGGGTGGTTGCTCCGTGCTGCGATGTATCTGAGCCGCAACGACCCCAACACGCCGAACATCGGTTATCCGCGATTGCTACTGGAATTCGTCCGCGCCGGACGCCGCGGACTGGTGCCTGGTGTATCGAAATGGTTCTGGAGCGGTGTGTCGACGTTCGTGCCGGGATTTCACCCCGACAGTGTGGGGTCCACCGCCCAGGCCCTCGCCTACGTCGCGCAATCGCCAGCGGCCAAGCGGGTCAACACATGACACCCGACGCGCCCGAACTCACACAGCGGTGGCAGGCCCCCCACGAGATCCCGGTCGACCTATGCCGCGGCAAGCGCCGCGACTCGATTCTGCGCATTCTGGATGTCCTGGTCTCCACGCAGGTCAAGTTGGCGGTCTTGATTCATCGCGACGAGCCACCGGAAAACCGGATCGACGAGTACAAGACAACGCTCACGGTGTCGGAGCGCACGACGGTGGCCACCGACAACGACGTGGTCAGTCTCGAACTGCGAGCACCTGACGGCAGCGACCTCGAACGGTGGTATCCCGGGGCACACCTCGACCTGTACCTGCCCTCGGGACGGATACGTCAGTACTCGCTGTGCGGCGATCCCGCCGATCGACGCTGCTACCGGATCGCGGTACGCCGGATTCCTGATGGTGGCGGCGGATCGAACGAGGTGCACGACGAGTTGCCAGTCGGTACCGTCGTCGGCGTTCGCGGTCCACGCAACGCGTTCGGGTTCGTCGAACCCGGGCGAATCGAGCGCGCGAAGCGCGTTCACTTCGTGGCGGGTGGCATCGGCATCACACCGATACTGCCGATGGTCCGCGAGGCGGAGCGCATGGGCCTGGATTGGTCGCTGATGTACGTCGGTCGCGAGCGCCGCACACTACCGTTCCTCGAGGAATTGTCGCCGTTTGGTGATCGGGTCACCATCCGCACCGACGACGAATACGGCCTACCCGCAGCGAACGATCTTCTCCCGCCGAATGTCCGCAGCGGCGACGCGATCTACTGTTGCGGTCCGGTCCCGATGATGGACCTGATCACAGCTTGTGTGCGCAACGAGCCCGGTGTGGAAGTGCACGCCGAACGCTTCTCCGCCGCACCGGTCGTCGATGGACGACCCTTCCGCATCCAACTGGCTCGCACCGGTCAGGTCATCGATGTCGCCGCCGACCAGACCGCACTGGACGCGGTCCTGCGTGTGAACCCGAAAGCCCCCTATTCATGTCGTCAGGGCTTCTGCGGCACCTGCATGGTCCACGTCAGCGACGGCGACGTCGATCATCGTGACAATTCGTTGAGCCCAGCCGAGCGCGCCGCCGGCAAGATGCTCCTGTGCGTTTCGCGGAGCAACAGTCCCTGCCTGACGGTCACCACATGAATCCACCGATGAGAAAACACAATTCCAGACGACCGGAGTACCTGTTGAACGACGATCAACTGACATCGCGGGTGGTGGACCTGATGATCGCACTGGAGGAAATGGACGCCGATGCCGTGCGCGCACTCGTCGATCCCGACATCGAATGGCGCAACACCGGCCTGCCCAGCGTGCGTGGAAGCAAACGCGTCGAACGGGCGCTCACGATCGTCTCTCGCCTGATCACCAGGTACGAGGTCGTGGAAGTGCTCACGATGACCACCGACCACAACACCGTGTCCTCCCGGCGAAGAGAGATCATCCGCATCGGATGGTTTGCCATGCACCTCGACGTAGACGGCCACTACACATTCGCAAACGGCCTGCTTCGCATTTGGGACGACCGCTTCTCCTACCGCCGACTGCTCCGCGGATTGCGATTCGGCCCAACCACCTGAAGTAGCGACGTTTTGTGTCGCATTTTGCCGGGGAGTCCTCACCAGATGCTGAAATCTCCCCCTGCAGCTTCTCGACTGCATCCTCGGTTCAGGAGTTCGGCCGCTGGTGCGGAGAACTCTCGCCGAGTTCACGGTCGCGTATGTGACCTGCTCGTTGTGCCGTTGGACCGCAACGGGATTGGATACCGCTGATGGATGCACGACAATTGTTCGCCCTCGGCGCGCTCGGTACCGGGATGTTGTCGCTGGCCTTGCAGCTGACCGCGCTGTGTCTCGGCGCCGAGGATGTGGAGCGGTACGTCTTTGTTCGCGCCGCCAATGCCACCGCGGTCCTCAGCCTTGCTCTGCTGTCCGCCGCGTTCGTCTTCTGACCGACGGCTGGATGACTTTCCGGGCGCAACATGTTCACGAATGAAGGAGTTTCGGTGAATCCACCCATAAACCACTACCGCCGGCGATCGGTGAAATCGATCCTCCTCGGCGGTGTCGTTGCAGCACTGCTGCTCTCGGGATGCACGATCAGTTCAGCAGACCCCACTACCGAAGGCAGGCAGTCGTCGAAGATGCCCACCGACTCCGAGCAGATCACCACGGTGATCCGATCTCACCTCGATGCCCTCCGTACCGGCTCGACCGAGAGCGCTGCTGCCACCGTCTGCGCCGAGAAGCAGGTATCAACCACCACCACTAGAAAGGTCTTGCCGGCAACCACACTCGATGCAGTCGCGTACGTCACCCTCCAAGGATCGACAGCCACAGCGACCGTACGCGGACATCTGGATGACGCTCCGGAGACCTCGATCGGCAAGGTCGTGTCGTTGACCTCCACCAGTGGCCACTGGCTCATCTGCTAAGCCTGCACCGCTTCGGCAAGCACAGGATAGGAACGAGAGAATTGAGGTAGCGGTGATGGTAGGCCGTGCGACGGACGAGAACGTCTTTCAACTCCGGTTGAACGAGCTTTTCTCCGGCTCCGATCGGCGCCTGACGAACACCGCTGTGGCTAACGGCCTTCTCGCACGGGGCTACCGAATCTCGACACCGTATCTCTCACAGCTTCGACACGGCGTCCGCTCGAGCCCATCGGATGAGGTGGTGTCAGCGTTGGCCGACTACTTCGATGTCCCTCCCGGCTATTTCTTCACCATCCCCTGGTCCGGCGATCGCGCGCGCATTCACGACGAGGACGCGGAGATAGTCGCTCATCTCGCCGACCCGGAACTGAGACAGTTGCTCCGGGCCGCGAACGGACTCTCGGCGACCTCACTTGAACTGTTGTCGAATCTGGCTGCCGCACTACGTATCTCCGAAAGCCGTCGGAAGACGCCCACACGGACTCAACGTCCTACACCCGATCGACCGAAAACCGGCACCACGACCGCGGCGAATCAATCCCACCGATGTGATCTGACCCCCAAGTATACCCATAGGGTTGCCGACTATTTGCCAAATGGCGTTCACTGGCACACCCCCTCCACCTATTTTGGTTTCGAGACACCGGATTCGGCCCCTGACTAGATCCGAACGAAGAAAGGCCCTTTCGATGACACGTGCACTCAAGATCGTTGCCGCTCTGGCCATCCCAGCGGCTGCTGGAGCTGTGGCGGTTGCCGGCGCAGGATCTGCCTCGGCGTCGACTCCGGTATCGGGAGACGGTTACGTCGGAGTCATTCTCGATCACCACGAGACGGTCGTCGCGAGCCAGATCAAGGCGGGCAATCTGATCAACGCCGCATTCGGCGACGCCTGGACTGTCGGGTTTCCGCACGATTCCATCTGGCACACCGGAGCATGGACCCCGGGTCAGTCCTCATGATGCTTGTCGTCAGCACGAGTCTGGAATTCCGAGAACTGTTCGTCGAGGTTTTCGACCTTCTCGTCCGACATCTCCGTGACGTGGTCGGCGAAAGCTGTCCCGGCGACTGTGCCGCCGGTCCCGGGCACCGTGACCGTCTCTCTTGATCCAGGCTCGTATCTTTTGTCCATCTCGTCCGCGAGTTCTTTCGCCCCGTCAGCGGTGTCGGGACTTGTTTCGGATCCAGTCGTACCCTCTTGGCCGGCATCAACGTGCCCGGAACTTTCCACGTTCACTGGTATCCCACTCTCTGCATCGACACCGACCGGTCGTCGCTTCAGGCAACCTGCCGACACTCGAACGGGTTGCTCGGCAGCCCGTTTCGCCGACATATCAGTTGCGGGGTCACGACGCATTGGAGGTACCCCGTCCGCCGCACGGCGAATCCGGAATGTTGGTCCACGGTATCCAACGACCTACACGCGCGGTGGTACAGGGACTGCGAGATCCTCGCGGACGAATCAGGCCGCCCCACCATGAAATCGGCCCCGCCACCCTTGGCCCAATTACTCGTCGATGCGGTTCGACATCGGCAGCAAAGTTGCGGTGGTTACTAGGAGGTAGGTCGGGGTAGCCCGCGTATCGGCGGTGGCTCCGCGGTCCGCGGAGCACTCGTCGAGCACAAGCTGAACATCATGTAAAGCACGCACCGACGAAGGGACGACCCCGATATGAGCAACTCCGAAACCACGTCCGCCTTGATCAACCAGCTGCGCATCATCCTCGGTCTGACACATGCCGAGATCCAGGTCGCCGAAACACGCGTCGCTCAAGCCAGAACCGAAGCGGTTCGACGCGAACTCACGGAAAACGCAGAGAACGGTCGAGAAAGGGCCAGTTCCATCGAGTCCACGATTCGCGATCTGGGTGGCGTTCCGGAATCGGTCGGTCCGTTCCTCGGACGAGCGACAGCAGGCATGAAAGCGATGGTCGAACAGGCCCAGCCCTTCGACGAAGCTGTACTGGGAGACCTTGCGCTCGAACATCAACTCCTCGACCGCTCCCGCTACCTCAAGGCCCTGGCCACTGCCGGCGGCGATCAGACCGTCGCGGCGTTGGCCGACCGCCTCATCACTGCACACTCCGCGACTGTGGACTGGCTGACCACCGTCCTTGCCGAGGAGGCACTCGGGGGGCCGGCAGCTTTGCGTCGCACTCCGTTCCAAGCGGCCACCGGAGCAGCCATTCGACTGGTCAACGTTCCGGTCTCCTGGTCCACCCGCAGTCTTGACCGTGCCATCGACGCTGTTCGCACCTCACCGCCGGTATTGGGTGAGCTGATCAGCTGGGGCGCATATGCCGGTGACGTGACTGTGAAAACACTGTCGGCCAGTAGGGATGCGGCCATCGCCACGGCTGAGAAAGTCACTCGCCGAGAAGGTGCTGACGGTGCCGCGGATGTCTTCCGTTCGGTACGGAAGTCGAGTGGGTTACTCGACCCCGCTGAACTTCCCATCGAAGACTTCGACGAACTCAACGTCGCCCAGGCCGTCTCCGCGGTCAAGGAACTGACCGACGCCGCACAGGTACGAGACATCGTTGCGTACGAGGAAGCGCACAAGAACCGACATGGCGTCGTATCCGCTGCACAGGCAAGACTTGCGGCGATCGCCCAGGAAGTCGTCGGAATTAACTGACCTTTCGTATCCGCCTGAGGAGGGCGAGAGAAAACAGCCTCTGCATTGCTTCGTGTCCCGAAGAACCGAGCAGAGCCAGACCGCTCCGAACACAACTGCGAAGCACTCACGAAATCGGCGATACGCGTTCATCAAGACAGGTTCCGGGTAAAACGGGGCGGTGGCTGACCACGCTTCAAAGTCAGCCCCCGCCGCCGTTTCTGCAGTTTAGGGCTGTCAGCGCAAGCTCACCATGGAAGAACGCACCTGTCTGCTCGAAATCCACGAGACGCGGCAGTTTCAGAATCGAAACACATTGCAAGAATACGGGTTTGAAGCAATCGCCGTTGTACGCGAACCTCGAACTTGCTGGGCGCAGCGGCAGTCGTAAGCCCGCACGAACTCGACCGGCAGCTGACAGCATCTCGACACCGGCAATTCCCGTTTCGCCCCAACCATATGGGGTTGGCAACCGCCGTTGTTCCTGCTCCGATGCCGCCTTGTTCGCGACCGAGACACTCCTTAAAAAAAGTCTGGCACTCTCAGTTGCAGAGTGCTAATTCATGTGGTTATCATGTTCTCGCACAGTGAGTTCGGTCGACCGCCACAGTGGCGGGGACCTTTCGTTTCACGACATGGGAGGTGTGTTGCTGTGCTTCGTTTCGATCCTTTCACCGACATCGATGCGATCACCAAGTCCGTCCTCGCCGCGGGAACTGGCAACGGACGCAGTCCACGGTTCATGCCGATGGACCTCTACAAGGTCGAGGACCAGTACGTCCTGCACGCCGATCTTCCCGGCGTCGATCCCGGCTCGGTGGACGTTCACATCGACGGCTCGACTCTGACGTTGACCGCGCACCGCACCGCCCTCTCCGAAGAGGGTGTGAGCTGGCTGGCGAGTGAGCGTTTCGCTGGAACATACAGACGACAACTGTCCATCAGCGACGACATCGACGCCGAACAGATCGTCGCCTCGTACGACAACGGTGTGTTGACGGTGACCTTGCCGATCGCGGAGAAGGCGAAACCGCGGCGGATCGAGGTCTCCTCCGGACCGCCCTCACGTACCGAAACCATCGAAGCGACAACGCAGGTCCAGGTCGAAGCCTGATCCTGCTGGCCCGGACAAGCGTTCCACGGTGGGGTGAGTTTCGAAGACACGCGATGCGTGCTCGGGGCTCACCCCACCGCTCTTTCGATCCCCTCTGCGCCCGTATGGCCGATCGGCCCATCCACCACACGAAAGAATCAGCACGAGAACCCTTTAGCCGTCATGACTGCATCAACCTTCCCCCCGCACGAGCAATCCGACAACACAGGCAACACCGAATCCCGCCCGCACACCTCGCCCGATTGGTGGGATCACCACCGCCCGATCAACAGCGACGAATACAGCGACATGGCGTTGATGCTCGGTGCCCTCTCGATCCTGACGTTCTGGATGTTCGGCCTCGGCATCCTCCTCGGTGCCGCCGCCATCGGAACCGCACTGGCTGCTCGCCGACCCGACACCCCCGGACACGATCCGGGGGACAGCAGCGCCGGTATCGTCGGAATCCTCACCGGCATTGCCGGTGTCGCCTTCGGCATCGTCTTCCTCACCGCAGCACTACCCCACCTGTAGAAAAACCGAATTTTGCACTAGTGGAATCGAATTGGTGCTTGTAGCAGGATCTCACAAGATCTGAAATCCGTCCCACCTTCAGGCGATGGCGGCAGCCACTATCCCCGGGCCATGTCCACAAACTTGGACAGGTGAAGCTGGTGCGCCACAGTGATTGTCGCGGTTGGGCCGTTACGGTGCTTACCCAGAATCAGGTCGGCTTCACCGCCACGGGGATCGTCTCGCTCGGTCGCGTCGGGGCGGTACAGCAGAATCACCATGTCGGCGTCCTGCTCGAGCGATCCGGACTCACGAAGGTCGGCGACCTGCGGACGCTTGTCGGTTCGCTGTTCGGGACCACGGTTGAGCTGACAGATCGCGACAACCGGAACTTCGAGCTCCTTCGCCAAAAGCTTTAGGCTACGGGAGAATTCGGAGACTTCCTGCTGACGGGACTCGACCTTTTTACCTGAGCTCATCAGCTGGAGGTAGTCGATCACGATCAGGCGAATGTCGTGTTTCTGCTTGAGCCGCCGCGCTTTTGCGCGAATTTCCATCATAGTGAGGTTGGGGGAGTCGTCGATGAATAGCGGCGCCTCACTGATCTCACTCATGCGACGCGCGAGCTTGGTCCAGTCGTCGTCGGTCATCTTTCCGGAGCGCATGTCGCCGAGCTTGATCTTTGCCTCTGCGGACAGCAGACGCATGACGATCTCGGTTTTGCTCATTTCCAACGAGAACATGACGCTGGCCATGCCGTGGGTAATGGAGCACGAACGCAAAAAATCCATTCCAAGCGTCGATTTGCCCACACCAGGACGGGCCGCGACGATAATCATCTGACCAGCGTGAAGGCCGTTGGTGATCTCGTCGAGATCCTTGAATCCGGTGGGCACACCGAGGGAAATTCCGCCGCGGCTGGCGATGGAGTCGATCTCGTCCATCGTGGGCTGGAGGAGCTCGGTGAGGGGTACGAAGTCCTCGGTGGTTCGACGCTCGGTGACCTCGAAGATCTCGGCCTGCGCGCGGTCGACAACCTCGGCCACGTCCTGGCCCTCGGTGCCGGCGTAGCCGTACTGGACGATGCGAGTACCGGCGTCGACCAGACGACGCAGCACGGACTTCTCGGCCACGATCTCGGCATAGAAGGCGGCGTTGGCGGCTGTGGGCACTGTCTGGGTCAGCGTCACCAGGTAGGCAGCACCACCGATACGGCGGAGCTCACCTCGACGGTCGAGTTCGGCGGAGACCGTCACCGGGTCGGCGGGCTCGCCACGGCTGTAGAGGTCCAGGATCACGTCGTAGACGGACTGGTGGGCGGGCCGGTAGAAGTCACCCGGACGCAGTACCTCAAGGACGTCAGCGATGGCGTCCTTGCTCAGCAGCATGCCGCCGAGCACCGACTGCTCGGCAGTCATGTCCTGAGGTGGCTGGCGTCCGAACTCCTGGTCGGGCTCGGCCTCGGGAGGGCCCGGGTAGTCCGGCCCTGAGAAGTCGGAAGGTCCTCGATCATCTACAACAGCCACAAGCGAGACCTTCCCGTAAAACACTCGACGACACTGCCAGAAACCGCAGCGCCCTCATCATTTGTACCTGCCCCCACCGACATCCCCTAGCCGCATTCGGCCGGGCTGTAGATAGACGCCGAGATGACGTTAGGGACTAGTAGGTCCGCATACAAACCGGACTGTGGATAAACCTGTGGATGCTTTGTGGAAACTCCCGCCCCACGGTGTGCACCGCCTGTGGAGCATTTGGGGACTACTTTGCATAGTAACTACATAAGACCAGGTAGATGGCTATCCACAATTTCACAGGCCTGTTGATGAAAATAGTTTTTCCACAGTCGGCGCGTCGGCGTGTCGGGCGTGTTGCCTCGCCCGATTCGTCACTGATCACCAAGTCGAACATCACAGTGTGAGAGTTATCCCCAGGTCCGATTCGGGACGCTGTCAGGCGGCACACCGCAGCCCGAAACAAAACGTCGGGCCCCACACACCGAAGTGTGCGGGGCCCGACGAGACGAACAGTCGACTATGCGCCGACGACGTTCAGGTTGAACTTGGCAACCACATCGGGGTGCAGGTTCACGACCACGGCGTGCTTGCCCGTGTTCTTGATGTGAGCCTTCGGCAACACGATGGAGCGCTTGTCGACAATCGGTCCACCGGCAGCCTTGATCGCAGCAGCGACGTCAGCGACGGTAACCGAACCGAAGAGCTTGCCCGAGCCACCGGCGGTCTTGACCGTCAGCGTTACGGACTCGAGGCCCTCGATAGCTGCCTTGAGCTCCTTGGCGTGATCCAGGCCGCGCACAGCGCGCGCTTCCTGTGCACGACGGATGCCCTCGACCTGCTTCTCGGCGCCACGGGTGGCGACGATTGCCAGTCCGCGGGGGAGCAGGTAGTTACGGCCGTAGCCGTCCTTGACCTCCACGGTGTCGCCAGGCGCACCGAGGTTGTCCACGTCAGCGGTGAGGATGAGCTTCATGTTCTTTCCTCCCTTTCCTTAGCGAGCCACGGTGGCGTAAGGCAGCAGTGCTACCTCACGTGAGTTCTTGACGGCAATGGCAACGTCGCGCTGGTGCTGGACGCAATTGCCGGTGACACGGCGAGCACGGATCTTTCCGCGATCGCTGACGTACTTACGAAGCAACGTCGTGTCCTTGTAGTTGATCTGCGTGTTCTTCTCTTTGCAGAAGGTGCAGACCTTCTTCTTCATAACCTTGTCGCGCAAGGGCGGCTTCGGCATGTCTTTGCTCTTTTCTGGATGTTCCTGATCAGGTACGGATCAGAAGGGCGGTTCGTCGCTGCCCGCACCACCGAAGGAGCCCGAAGCCTGAGGCGCACTGCCCCAAGGATCGTCTCCACCCGAAGGTGCAGCGCTCGGACGTCCGCCACCCGATCCGCCGGAGGAACCGCCGAAGTTGCCGCCTCCACCGCCGCCACCACGGTTGGCCTTGTTGACCTTTGCCGTGGCGTACTTCAGTGAAGGACCGATTTCATCGACTTCGAGCTCGACGACAGTTCGCTTTTCGCCCTCGCGAGTTTCGTACGAACGCTGCTTGAGCCGGCCGCTCACGATTACTCGTGAACCACGGGTCAAGCTCTCCGCGACGTTCTCGGCTGCTTCGCGCCAGATGTTGCAACGCATGAACAGCGCATCGCCGTCTTTCCATTCATTGGAATTACGGTCGAAGGTGCGGGGCGTGGAAGCAACCGTGAAGTTTGCAACCGCGGCACCCGCCGGGGTGAAACGAAGTTCAGGATCAGCCGTCAGGTTTCCGATGACGGTGATGATGGTGTCGCCAGCCATGTGGTTCCTCCTGCATTGATGTAAGACCGTTGGGCGCGAGAGTAGAGCTCGCTACCGACAGTAATTACTTGTTGTGGCGCAGAACCTTCGTGCGCAGAACCGACTCGTTCAGACCGAGCTGACGATCGAGCTCAGCGACGGTGGCGGGAGTGGCGTTGATGTCGATCACCGCGTAGATACCTTCAGCATGCTTCAGGATCTCGTAGGCGAGACGACGCTTACCCCAGACATCGACCTTGTCGATCGTGCCGCCGTGCTGGCGCACAACATTGAGGAACGTATCCAGTGAAGGAGCGACAGTGCGCTCGTCCAGGCTGGGGTCAAGGATGACCATCAATTCGTAATGACGCATAAGACCTCATCACCTCCTGTGGACTAAGTGAAAACGGCCACGGACTATCCGTGGCAGGAGGGTCGTTGCGTCAGCAACCCTCGTAGGTTACACGAGGGGCCTTGACCAGGGAAATCGTCCCTCCCCTCCGGGAAGACCGCCAGGTCGATGCGCGACGCGTGGCGCAGACGCATCACCCCGCGAGCCACTGCGCCCCCTAGGGTGAGAATCATGCGAACAGACCGCAAGACCCCGGCGTCGATCCTGGCGTTGGTCGTCGGATTGTGCGGGCTGACGATGGCGCTGGGCTATTTCAACAAGGCCAGATGCGGCGGTGCACCGTTCGCGCCCGACGGCCGAAGCCTGAACTTCGACGTCAACAAGAACATCGACGTCTGCTACTCCGATATCCAGTTGCTCTGGCTCGGACGAGGTATCGATCAGCATCTGTTCCCCTTTGTCACCGGAGGGATAACGCCCGAAGGATTCCTGACCGGCGGAACCGTCGAATACCCGGTGCTCAGCGGAATTCTGATGTGGCTGGGCGGTATCGGCTCACACACCGACACCGATTTCCTTCTGCACTCGGCACTGATCCTGGCTCCTTTCGGACTGCTCACGGCGTGGATGCTCGGCAAGATGAGCGGCGCGTACGCGCTCGTGTGGTCGGCGACTCCGCCCCTGGTTCTGTACGCATTCCACAACTGGGAGCTCCCGGTGGTGGCCACCAGCGTCGGCGCGATCTTCCTGATGACGTTCGAGCGGATTCCACTGCGAACTCGCGCGGTTCTGGCGGCCGTCATCCTGGCGATCGGTTTCTGTTTGAAGCTGTACCCGGGAATGTTCGTGCTGCCGCTCATGGCCTATGTGCTCCTACGCGGCACCGAAGGCAAGCGCTACGACGTTCGTGGGGCGCTGATGACGGCGGGCGCGGCGATCGTCACCGTCGTCCTCGTCAACCTGCCGTTCGCCCTCATTTCCTACGAAGGCTGGCGCGCGTCGTTCAGCTTCCAGGAGAAGCGAAGCGCCGACATCACCACCAACTCGGTGTGGTTCTGGGGGTTGCGCCCGTTCTACGGTTTCGGAGTTCGCGAACTCAACGCCGACTACGACGCACTGGTGAGCATCCTGTCTCCGGTCATGATCCTGGTCTCGTTCGCGCTCGCGATGTATCTGGGTTGGCGACGATACGTCCGCGACGGCTACTTTCCGTGGATTGCAGTCAGTGCCGCGATGTTGTGCGGATTCGTGTTGCTGCACAAGGTCAATTCACCGCAGTACACACTGTGGATCCTGCCGTTCCTCGTACTGTTCAAGATCCGGTGGTTCTGGATCGTCGCCTATCTGATCGCCGACGCGGCGTTGGGTATCGGCATCTTCCGGTACTTCTACCAACTGGACATGAATCTCGATCCGAGCAAGTACGAAGCCGTCGTCCAGGCGAGTGTGTGGGGCCACGTCGTCCTGCTCGCCGTGTTCTTCTTCTTGTTCCTGCGAGTCCCACTGCGGTATCCGCTTGCCGGTGGGACCGATCAGATTGCGAACTCCGACAACAACCTTCCGACTCACTCACGGGAGCACGCCTGATGACTGCATCATGGTTCGAATCACCGACGCTGACCGGTGATCGTGTCCGACTCGAACCCCTGGGCTTCGCGCACACCGACGCTCTGCTCGCGGCGGCCGACGACGCGGCGATCTTTCGTTGGACCGCAGCGCCCATCGCCGATCGGGAACAGGCACAGAGGTACATCTCTGCAGCCCTCGACGACCCGAATCGGATCGCCTTCGCGCAGGTGAACATCGCGACGAACGCCGTGGTCGGCACTACGTCCATGTACCAGATCGACCCGGTAAACCGCAGTCTTGCAATCGGATACACGTGGTTGTCGCGATCTGTTCAGGGAACCGGGATCAATCCCGAATCGAAGCTGCTCCTGCTTCGCCACGCCTTCGACCAGCTCGAGGCCGTACGCGTCGAGTGGCACACGGACGAGTTCAACGAACAGTCCAGGGCAGCGATCGCAAAGCTCGGCGCTCAGTTCGAGGGCCTGCTGCGCAAGCACCGACGCCGCGTCGACGGCAGTTGGCGTACAACAGCGCTGTTCGCGATGACCGACGAAGACTGGCCGACCATCGCACCTCAGCTCGAGACACGTACCCGAAACTAGCGATCACCTGCACTCTTCGGCCAAGTCCATGCCAAGATTCACCTCATGAGCGATCAGGGTGGGTACGGGTACCAGGGCAATCAGAATTTGCAACCGGCTCCGTACGGGCAGCCCGATCCGTACGGCAGGCGCCCGACGAACACACTCGCGGTGCTCGCCCTCGTCTTCGCGTTCCTCATCGCGCCGTTGGGGATCGTCTTCGGGCACATCGCTCGCGGCCAGATCAAACGGACCGGCGAAGAAGGCGACGGACTCGCCCTTGCCGGACTGATCATCGGCTACATCTTCACCGCACTCGGCATCCTGGCCGTGATCGTGTGGATCGCGTTCTTCGGGCTGCTCGCCGCCGCTTTCGGCAACGCCGCCAATGACGCGAGTTCGCGGAGTTTCACCTACACGACGCCGTACTCGTACTCCACGACCACGACTCGGGCACCGAGTGCACCCACCACAGCGCCGAAAACGACGACGCCACCACGCGTCACAACCTCGATCGGTCCGGCGCCGACCGTCTCTGGCACCGACCGTCAGGGTTTCATCTCCGGCGGCCCCAGTTGCAACTCCACCAATCCTGCCGTCGCCATCGCCGTCACGACCGGATCACGAATCGTCATCTGCGAAACGGGAGTCGGCCGCTACTACTACAAGGGTCAACGGCTGAGCGACGGCGCCACCATCGAACTCGACGATCCGACGCCCACCGGCAACGGATTCACCGTCACCAACAAGGACGTGACGTACCAGCTCACCTCCGCCGGACTGGTGATCACCGGCAGCGGAGGCGAGCTGGGTCGGGAACCGGCGCTCGAGTTCTGGATGAACTGACCCACGTCAGCCGGCGCACGGATCCTGATAGGGAACACCGGGCAGGTAACGCTCCCATTCGGCTTCCGTGATGGGAGATCCTGCGGTGCGGCACAATCGATCAACGACGCTGTCGGGGTCGATTCCCCACAAGCGAACGGTCTTGTCCGACCCGCTGCCCGCGATCATGTCACTCTCGCCGGCGAACTGAGCGTCGTTGACGCGACCCGGGTAGGCGGACAGCGTCGCAAATCGTGTTGACCGCGAGGGGGTCTCGATATCCCAGAGCCAGACGGTTCCGTCGCCGACACCGGCAGCGAGCCGATCACCGGCGCGGTTGAACGAGATCGAATAGATTGCGCCCTCGGGACCGAGAAGACGAGCGAGCTCCTCGGGTGCCGACGGTGTGCGTACGTCCCACACGGCGACCCTGTGATCCGCACTTCCGGCGGCCAACAACGTCCCGTCGGCGCTGAAAGACACTGCTAGTGCGTAACTTTCGAATCCACCCACCGTCGCCGCCACCCGGGGCGACGCTGGGTTCGACACATCCCACAGATCCACTTCGTTCTTGGCGTTCGCGATCGCCAGGATGTCGGCGCCCGGTTGAAATGCCATCATCTGCGGGTAAGAGCCGACATCGGTCGACGACAGCAGCTTCGGTTCCGATGGATCGGAAACGTCGACCAACGCAATGCTGTTGTCGTCCTGCGAGGACACCGCCAGCAGATCTCCGGCGGGATTCAACGCGACGACCGCCACGATGCCCTTCACGTACACCGCGGGTTCGCTGTAGATCCGTGGCGACGCCGGATCACTCAGGTCCCAAAGATATGCACCGCCGCCGCCGGTGCCGCTCACAGCCAGGTTCCCGTCTGCCGACACCGCCGACGCACCGCTGAAAGAGTCGTCCCCTTGCGGTTTCAACTCCGGCATCACCGCGGGGCGATCGAGATCCTCGGTGTTCCACGCCAACATCGCGCCACCCCTGGCCCCGACGCCGGCCACCAGACGCGAGCCGTCCGCGGCAAAGGGACTGGTGAAAATCGTGTCCCGAGGTCCCGCCCAGACCGGACCCGGTAGAGCCCACACGCGAGTCACACCGTTGAGTCCTCCGGTGACCAGGTTGCGGCCGTCGTCGCTGTAGTCGACGGTGGTCACCGCCCCACTGTCCGGAAGTGTTTCGATCAACGCCCCGGTTCGTGGGTCCCACACGCGCACGGAGTTGTCGGAACTTCCTGCGGCAAGACGTGTTCCGTCTTTGCCGTAGTTGAGTTCGTTGACGTAGCTGGAAAATCCCGTCAGTGCCGGCAGGGGAGTGGGGCGCGCCGGATCGCTCATGTCCCACCGAACCACCTCCCTGCCAGTGGTTCCCGCCGCAAGCTCGCGTCCGTCCGGACTGAAGGCGACACCGAGGTAGTGGACGGTGGTGCCGTTCGGCTCGGTCGCGAAGATCGGCGCCGATTCCTCACCCCACTTCGCGACGTCCCACACACGAAGTGTCGATTGACGCCCGCCTGCCACGAGGAAACGTCCGTCAGGACTGAACGTCGAGGTGACGATGCCGTCAGCTGGGTGCGGAAGAGCAGGCAAAGCAACGGCATTCGCGGAAACGTCGATGTTCCATCGCAGGACGTCGGGCGTCGAGGTACCGGCGACCAGCTTGGTTCCGTCTGGACTGAACTCCATGTCCTGCACTACGCGTTCACCGTCGACGGGAAGAGTTCCACGGACCGGATTCTCGGGATCCGACACGTCCCACAGCGCAGCGCCGCCGGCGCCACCGGTCGCAAGCAGCCGTCCGTCCGGGCTGTAGGCGACGGCAAAGAGCGCCGTGCCCTCCGAGACTCCGAGGAACTCCGCCTGCGGAACAGCTGAGGCCACACCGTCCACCATCGGATAAAGTCTGACCTTCCCATCCGAACCACCCACCGCCACAACAGTTCCGGCTGGGTTTATCCGGGCCTTCATCGCGCCGGGCGGTCCGATGATGCGAGTAGCCGAATGAACGCCCGACGCATCCAGCAATGCCGAGCGGGCTTCGGTTGTTTCGTTGACCGCAAATGCCGCCAGAGCAAGCTGCGACGCCAGCGACGGATCCCGCTCGCGCATCCTGATCGACTCGGTGGCCACCTGACGCGACATCGCCTCGTCTCGCGCGGTATCTGCTTGGACACGTTGACGATTGGCTCCGATACCGGCGACGGTCGCAACCACCGCCAACACCAGAGCGATCACCGACGCAGCTGCCAACGCAGTCACGAGCCGTCGCAGAACGCGTGTACGTCGGCGATCGGCAAATTCCTGCTGATCACGATGCTCGATGCTCGCAGCGAGGTACTCCCGCTCGGTGGCGTTGAGGTCGGCGGCGCGGGTCCGACTCGGTTCCAGTGGGAGACCGAGTTCACCCGAGTTCAGCCATTCTTCCGTCAGGTGAAGACGTGCGGGTCCGAGCAGCGCGCCGGGGTCGCGTCCACTGTCTTCCCACACCTGCGCCGCGTAGGTGAACCGGCGATGCACCGCCAGGCCGGCGCGGTCCGAGTCGATCCAATCGCGAAGCCGACTCCACGCTGACAGTAAGACCTCGTGCGAAACCTCGACCGTCTCTTCGTCGACGGTGAGAAGGCGCCGTAAGGCGAACCGGTCGATGACGGTGTTCACGTCGTCGACGTCGTCACCGAGGAAGCGTTCGGTGCGCGGTGCACGCCGACGCGTCTGCGTCACTTCGTCGACGTTGACCAATCGGAGGAAGATCCTGCGCGCCAACTGCTGCTGCCGCTCTGTGAGCTCGCCGTACACTTCCTCCGCGCTTTGCTGGACGGCTCCGGCAATCCCGTCGGTGGCGTAGTAATCCGAGACGGTCAGAGTTTTACGCGTCGACCGTTGCCAGGTCCCCAACAGTGCGTGTGACAGCAAGGGCAAAGCTCCGGGGTCGCTCGCCGTACGCGAGCCGCGTGGTGTCAGCTCGGAGACCAGAACCTGAACCAATTCGCTCTGCACGGTCATCCCGGCCTTGACCGCCGGCTCGACGATCACCTCGCGCAATTGTTCGTCGGTCAGTGGCCCGACCACCATCGGCGAATCGTCGAGCAGCGGCACCAAAAGCGGTTCCTCCGCCGCGAGACCGTAGAAGTCGGCGCGCATTCCGATGACGGCGATGGTGTTCTCACCGAGTTCCGCGAGAGTCCGCAGTATTTCCTCGCGCCGATCACCGTCGCACTGCGTCCACAGTTCCTCGAACTGGTCGAGGATCAAGACGGTTGGTTCGTCGGAAATCGACGACGGAATTCCTCCCGTACCCGGCTGCAGGATTTCCACCCGCCAGCCGTCGAACCGTGAATCGCCCTCGGCAACCTTGGGGGCGAGTCCGGCCCGCAGCAACGACGACTTACCCGATCCGGAAGCACCGATCACCATGAACTGACTGCGGCCGACACCTCGTATCGCCGACGCCACCCGTTGGGCCAAGTTGGCAGTGAGTTCGTCTCGACCGAAGAACCACTCGGCGTCCTCTTGTCGGAAAGATTCGAGACCTCGATACGGAACGGTGGCGTCGCCGCGTCGTCTGGCCGTCAGCTGCCTCACTCGTTGCACCGCACCGATCCAGCGCTGCCGCTCATCCTCGGAGTCGACACCGCAGGCCTCGAGGAGCGCAAAAAACATCGGGGTACTCGCCGGCGTCGGCAGGTGTTGGCCGGCGAACCATCCGCTGACGGTTCCGTGCAAACCACCCGAACGCTCGACGGCTTCGCGGACCGTCAGTCCGGCTGCCTTCCGCAACGCCGTGAGCGCCTCAGCAAACTGTCCACGCGACTCGATCTGGCCCGGATCGACCTGATTGCGCCTACCGGCTTCCGCCTTCGAGTTCATAGCGAGGCACTCTATCGGAGCAGGTAGGAGATTTGTCCGTTGTATGGACTCTGTATCGAGAGAGTTGCGTCCGTTCCACTGAGACGCCTAGATCGAAATACTCGTTCTCAGTCGCGCCCCATCTCAGCAGCCCTTCTGCAAATACGGCAGTCGACGCCCATTCCCTCCGTCGAAAGGCGCTGCGCGCATGTCTTCAATCGGCTTTTCTCCGAAGATCGAGGCAAACGTGTCCCGAGTCGGCAACCCCAAGCACGGCAAGCACAAGCCGAAGCTGAGCGTCCGCGAGATCGAAGTACTTCTCGCCTGGCTTCGTTCGGATTCCAAGTCCGAGGTCGCCGAGACACTCGGCCTACGCGTCTGCACCGTCAACACACACATCACTCGGGTACGCACGAAGTACAGCGACGTCGGGCGGCCGGCTCCCACGAAGGCAGCGTTGTTCGCCCGCGCGGTCCAGGACGGGTACACCACCCTCGACGAGTGGTGACCTCAGACCGCGACGGTTTCCGGTTCCTTCGCCTTGGACGGCTTCAACCAACCGGGTAGCCAGGCAGGTTGTTTGTCCGGAGCCTGATCGAGAACACCGCCCGCCGGATCGTCGATGAACCCGTACCGCACGAGATCCTCCGACGGCCGGTAGATCTGACGGAGCACCAGCGCGCACAGAACGAGTACCGCGATGTCCCGGATCACGACGGTTCCGGTGAACCACTGCTCGGGCAGCCCCTTGTTGGACACCCCGAGGTAATACATCATTCGAGGAACCCAGACCAGGGCGTCGATGGTCATCCACGCGAGCAGGAGTCTGCGGTGCGGCAAGGCCAACACGGCCAGCGGCACCAGCCACAGAGAATACTGCGGGCTCCACACCTTGTTGGTGAGCAAGAAGCCCGCCACCAACAGGAAGCACAACTGCGCAACGCGCGGACGACGCTGCGCCGTCAGGGCGACGTATCCGACACCGATGCAGACGGCCACGAACAAAAGCAGAGAGACGGCGTTGAGATTCGACGGTGACTCGCCCTGTGCGAGAGGACCGTCGAGGCCCTTCCACGACGTGAACGACGCGATCACGTTGTAGAGGGAATCTGGATCGGCCCCGCGCTCGGAGTTGAGCCGGAAGAACTCGTACCAACCATGCGGGTACAGCGCGGCGATGGGCAGGTTCACCGCAAGCCATGCCGCGACGGCACTGAGTGCGGTCACCAGCCAGTCCCTCGTCTTGCCCGCGCGCAGACACAGGACGAAAAGCGGTCCGAGTAGGAGCAGCGGGTAGAGCTTCGCGGCGCCGCCCAGGCCGAGCAGGATTCCCGCGAGCACTGGCCGCTTGCGTGCCCACGCCAACAACCCGCCAGCCGCGAACGCCGTCGCCAGAGGATCGAAGTTCGTGAACACGTGCACGATCACCAACGGGGAACACGCGATGAGCGCGCCGTCCCACACTCGTCGTCCGGCCAGCAGGGTGCTCGCCCACACGGTGACCAGCCACGCCAACGCCAACCCGAACGCCACGACGTTGAAATAGAGCGCCACCTGAATCGCGCCCGGCAGCCAGGTGATCGAATCCCACGCCTTGGCGACCTTCATCGCGCCGTACTGATAGAGCCCCGAGATGACCGGATACTCCATGTACCGCATCTGGATCGAACCGTCGCCGCGTACTTCTTCCCACGACGTCTTGTACGGGAATGCTCCCTGATCGAGGCGTTCGGCTCCGTACAGCGGAACGGTGTCGGAGTAACACATCGCCACGTACTGACGGCTGCCACTCCAGTCGAGGCCGACCTGCCCGCTCTCGCCGACCGGCGCCTGCTGAATACAGCCGGCCTTCGCGAACCAGCCGAAAGCCAAAAACACCACGGCGAGCAGAAGGATCACTCGCATCGGGGTGAAGAAGCGAGTGCGTCCGATCAGTGCGTGACGACCTACCGGACCGCCGACGGTTCCCGACAGCGCAGACACCATCGCGTCGTTGCGACTGGGAACGTCCCGCCAATCCGCCGAACGAAGATCTTCGGCCAGCGGAGCGGGGGAGGTCGGTTCGGCATCATCAGCATTCGCGGCCACTCCGCGAGGTTACCGTCTTTCGAACCGACCACCCTCCAACTACTGGCCGGGGCTCACACCTGCCGGTTCTTCCTCGGTGGTCTCGCCTGCCCCTGGTACCTGCGGCGTGGTTGTCGTCGGCCGGGAGATCCCCGGAATCGGGATGGTGATGCCCGGCAGAACCTCGACCTGCGTCGTCGTCACCACGGGCGGCGGAGTGGTTTCCGTCGTCGTCGGTGCGGTGGTCGGCGGCGCCGACGTCTTGGGCGGTGCAGGTGCCGTGTACTCCGGAACACCACCGGCTTGGCCGTTGATCTTGCCCGGCGTCGGGAACTTCTCGTTGTCGGTGCCATCGAGGGCGCCGTCCATCGTGTCCTTCCAAATGTCCGAAGGCAGACCCGAGCCGTAGATCATCGCGCCACCGGAATTGGTGATCGCTTCACCGTCGGGAGTTCCGACCCAGACCGCGGTCGAGAGTGACGGCGTGTAGCCGACCATCCATGCGTCCTTGTTGGCTCCGGTGTCACCGAGCTGCGCAGTACCTGTCTTCGACGCCGACAGACGTCCGCCGGCCAGGTTGTGACCGCGCGAGTACGCCGCGATCGGCTGCATCGCAGCCGTCACGTTGTCCGCCACGGCAGCGTCGATGCGGTCCTCACCAGCGGGTGCGCCGCGGTCCAGCAGCACGGTGCCGTCGGCGGCAACGACCTTCTGGACGAAGTGCGGTGCGTGATACGTGCCGGATGCGGCGAGCGTCGCGTACGACGACGCCATGTCGAGCACGCGGGCCTGGTACTGGCCGAGCACGATGCCGTTGTTGGGACCGGAACCGTCAGCCTCGGTGAGCGACGGGCCGACGCCCGGGATGTCCTTCGGGATGCCCGCTTGGTGTGCGATGTCCGCGATTGCCTGCGGGCCGTTGCCGTCGAGGCTGAGCATCTGGCGGTAGAAGCTGGTGTTCAGCGAACGCTTGAGCGCCTCTGCGATGGTGCAGGTGCCGCAGCTTTCACCTTCGACGTTGCCGATGGAGATGCCGTTGACGGTCAGCGGCGAGCTGTCGTACATCTGCGAGAGCGGGATTCCCTGATCCAGGGCAGCCGCGAGGCCGAACACCTTGAACGAGGAACCGGTCTGAAGTCCGGCATTCGCGAAGTCGTATCCCGCGCCGTCCTCACCGCCGTAGTACGCCTTGACGGCTCCGGTCTTCGGGTCGACCGATACAACGGCGGTGCGCAGGTTCTCCGGCTCACCCTCCATGTTGGAACGGGCTGCCTCGACCGCTGCGGCCTGAGCCTGCGGGTCGATGGTCGTGGTGATCTGCAAGCCCTCGGTGTTGAGCAACTGCTCGCTGATTCCGGCGTCGCCGATCTCCTTGAGCACCTGACGCTTGATCAGGCCTTCGGGTCCGGTCGAGCCTTGGCTGCTGTTGTCGACCTGGGCGAGCGGGATGTAGGCGGGGTACTGCATCGGCGTGCGCGCGGCCTGATCCAGCGTGCCGGCGGACACCATGCCGTCGAGCACGTAATCCCAACGGGACTTCGCGCCGGTCGGGTTGGTCTCGGGATCGAGGAGCGACGGAAGCTGAATCGACGATGCCAGGACGGCGCCTTCTTCGATGGTCAGCTGGTCGACGGGCTTGCCGAAGTAAGCCTTGGATGCTGCGCCGATGCCGTATGCGCCGCGACCGAAGTAAATGGTGTTCAGATACGCGGCGAGGATGTCGTCCTTGGACCACTCGTTGGCCATCTTCGAGGAGATGACGAGCTCTTTCATCTTTCGCGTCAGCGAACGCTCCGAGCCGACGAGCGCCTTCTTCACGTACTGCTGCGTGATGGTCGAGCCACCACCGGCACTGTCGCGACCGAGGACGTTGTCTCGGGCTGCGCGTGCGAAACCGGAGATCGAGAAGCCCGGGTTCGAGTAGAAATCGCGGTCCTCTGCGGCCAGAACGGCGTTCCGAACGTGAAGCGGTACCTGATCGAGCGAAACCTCGACGCGGTTGCCGTCCGGCGGGACGACGGTACTGATCACCGTGGTGCCGTCGGCGGCGAAGACCGTCGCCACCTGATTGGTCTTGAGGTCACCTGGCTTGGGGACGTCCTGCACGATGTACGCCGCCATGAAGGCAAGGACGGGCAGAACAAGACCGAGCGCCACCAAGACGTAGGCCGAGCGGCGAACTGTGCGCCACTTGGACTTCTTCTTCACGGTGCTCTTTCTTCCCTTCGGGGGTTGTCCGTCGTTGCCACCGCCACCGGAGCCACCTGTCGGCGGCTTCGTCGGCGGAGGTCCGACCGGCGGGCGGGTGCCCGCGTTGGTACGGGTGGTCGCTGCTGCTGCCGCGACGCGCTGGGTCGGTTCGTTTGCCTGAGCGCCTGCGGCGCGATCCCGAGGCGGCGGGCCGGCAGGTCGGCCTTGCGGCGGACGACCCTGAGGAGGGGGACCGGCGGGGCGGCCCTGAGGAGGCGGGCCCGAAGGTCGGGCTTGCGGCGGACGACCCTGCGGCGGGGGTCCCATCGGACGGCCTTGCTGCGGACGACCCTGAGGGGGCGGAACCATCGGAGGGCGTCCCTGCGGAGGCGGACCCTGCGGTGGTGGACCCATCGGACGTCCCTGCGGCGGACGACCCTGAGGAGGTCCGGCGGGACGGTTGGGACCGACGGGACGCCCACCCGGGTTGTTGCCTCCCGGGTTGTTGTTGCTGGGGGAACTCACGAATCAAATCTCCAGTGGTCACGGACCGATCACGTGCAGACTTCGATCGGGCCCTTCTTCGGGTGTGGCGTTACTCGCTGGCGGTGCGCCGGCTTGGTGGGCGTGCTCGCCGCGGTCGCGGCGGCGCAGGTACTGCGCCGAGCACATAGGACTGCACCAAGTGGTTCCAACTGCAGGTACGGCACACCTCTACAACGTGCACCGTGAACTCCTCTGCTGTTTCCGCAAGCCGAGCGAGCTCGTCCGAGGTTCGGGCCGATCCCGAAACCTGACCGAGCTTGTCGCCGAACACCCAGGACACGAGCGTCAACTGTTCCTTGCGGCAAATGGGGCAGACGACGTCGCTGCCCCGGCCGTGGAACTTCGCGGCTCTGAGTAGGTACGGATCGGCGTCACACACTTGCTTGACGTCGGTCCTACCCGCAGACACTTCGGCCAGCACAGACCGACGCGCGAGCGCGTAGTCCACAACTTGCCGCTGTATCCGCACCTGACCAGCGTACGTGCGTCCGTGCCGCCACGGACGGTTCGGGAGGGTCACGATGAACACATTTTGCGGTCCGGACGCATGGCGACCAGCCATTACGATCACTTCCTGTGAAGTCTTCCCGTTCCCCGATGACGCGTGCTCGTGATCTTGATCGCGTCGAAACGTGCAATGTGTTGGACGCCGCGTACGCCGAAGGGCAGTTGAGCGCGGAGGACTACTTCGAACGGACCGAAAAGGCGAGGTCCGCGAAAACCCTGCTCGAGCTCGCGCGCCTGGTCAACGATCTGCAGGTGCCGAAGATCGATACCACAACGGCGCCTCGGACGTCGGTGACGCGCAAGGCCGTGTACATCGGTGGCGCTGCTCTGATCGTCGTCGGCGCGGTCGCCGCGGTGGCCTGGAGTCGCTCACCATTGACGCCTTCGGAAGACATCACCGCCAGTTATGCCAGCACTACTTCCCTCGCGCCACCGTTGCCGACCACCACCCTGGTGCTGGAGCCGACCGTCGAACCGATCCTGATCGCACACATCGACACATTGACTCCCGAGGGTATCGGCGCATTTATCGAGAGGTATCGAGAAGAGTTCGGCGACATGTTCGTCGACGGCGCGAGCTTCCACGAGAAGCATTCCTCGGTCCAACGCGCAGCACCCGGTGCACCGGCTCAGACCCAGCGCATCAGCTTCTGGGGTGGATTCCAGATCGAGCCGAACAACACCCCTCGCAGAAGCGATCAGCCGACGTTCGACCTCGGCTCCATCCAGATCGACAAACTCACGCCGTTCATGGAAAACATCGGCGAATTCATCAAAGTGCCGGACGCGACGATCACCGCCGTGATCCTCAACGCGAGCTACGGTGTCCCGGAGATTGCGATCTACGCGGAGAACATCCACGGCGAGGATGGACGCATCGAGGTCACTCCGTGGGGCGAGATCTCTCGTTCCTACCCGTACGGGAGCTAGGGTGAGCCGGTGAGTGGGTCCCCGACTACTACCTCTACGCGCACCCGTGCGCGCGACGTCGACCGATCCGATACCTGCGCCGTTCTCGATACGGCTCTGTCCGACGGCCAGATCACGGTCGACGAGCACGCCAACCGGACGGCTGCGGCCATGACCGCGACCACCCTCGGCCAGCTCGATCTACTGGTCCGCGATCTGCAGAAAGCAACGCTGCGCAACGCCGTTGCCAAAGTTCGTCGTATCGACAAGATCTGGTACCTCGCAGCCGCATCGACTATCTTCGCCGGCCTGATCGGGTACCTCACCTTGTCCGCCGACCCTTCACCCCCACCGCCTCCACCGGCGGCAGCCGAAAACGTCGAACCGCTTGCCCCCATTGTGAGTTCCACACTGAACACCGTCACCGCAAGCGGGATCGGGGAATTTATCACAAAATACAGCACCAAGTACGGCACGACGATAATCGATTCCGTCAACTTCTACGACGGCTATGCAAGCGTTACTCGCGCCGCCGCTATCTCGCCGAATCTGGAGGAGGACATCGACTTTCGAGGCGGTTTCACACCACGCGAGAGCACGTCGACCCGGGCGGCCAGCACCGTCACCTTCGACCTCGCTGCCGTCGACATCGACAAGCTCGCCGGATACCTGGCCGGAGCATCCGCAAATCTCAATGTTCCCGACGCCGAGATCACACACATCAGCATGAGTTCGTCGAGCGATGATCCACGCGTCTCCATCTACGTGAGCAACAACCTCGGCGCGAGCGGGTGGATGGACCTGACGCCTGACGGACGCCCGATCCGCTTGTCTCCCTTCACTCCTCGATAGGCCCCGGACATGCCGAACGATCTGACCAGGACCACCCGCGCTCGCAATGCCGATCGCGAGGCTACCTGCGCAGTGCTGGACTCCGCCTTCGCCGACGGGCAACTCACGGCGACCGAGCACGACGAATTGACCGAACTCGCCGCGGTGGCAGTCACTCTCGGCGATCTCGAAGATTTGACGTCCGATCTGCAGACCGAAGCGTCTCTGCCTGTTCTCCGGAAAGAACCTTCGCTCGACACGCGTTTGATCGCCCTTGCGATCATCGCTCTGTCACTGGTGTCGGCAATCGGCTTCGGAATCAAATATGTGGCGTCGGACGTCACGATCTTCTCCAGCCCCGAGCCACAGTTGCACACCGTCGACGGCCTGGGGGCGATGTTCCGTGCCATCGAAACGGAGTACGGCAGCGGACTGGTCGACGAGATGACCATCTATCCCACTTATGCACGCGTAACGCGCGCCGATCCTGCTGCGCAGCGCAAGAGCCTCGACAGTTACTACCGAGGCGACCTCGAGGACACGACTTCGGGAGGATCGCGCGAACCCGGCGTGACACAGATCGACGTCACACAGCTCGATCCTCGCATCGTGATCGCCCTGCTCGACGGCGCCGGAACCACAACGTCGGTGCAAAATCCGACCACTCGGTACGTCTCTGTCGGAAGCGCCGAAACCGTGCCGACCATCGAGATCCACGTCGGCAACGACCTCGACGAAAGCGGGTACCTGACCGCTGGCCTCGACGGGGAAATCATGTCGATCTACCCGTTCACCCCCTGATCTAGCCGTGACACCTTGGTACACGTATCGGGCCGCAGTGTGGTTTTATATATCGGCGCGATATAGTTGGTTATCGCATCAAGCGGTTAGGTTCAACGACTCGGGAGGTTTGTCAGTTGCTCGAACTCGCAATCCTCGGGCTGCTCCTCGAGTCACCGATGCACGGATACGAGCTGCGTAAGCGGCTCACTGGTCTGCTCGGCGCATTCCGCGCGTTCTCGTACGGATCGCTGTACCCGGCACTGCGGCGCATGCAAGCCGACGGATTGATCTCGGAAGACGTCGACACTGCCACCGGCACGCTCAAGCGTCGGGCGCGTCGCGTCTACCAGCTCACTCCGGAAGGTCGGCAACGGTTCACCGAACTGGTCGCCGACACCGGGCCGCAGAACTACACCGACGACGGTTTCGGCGTTCACCTCGCCTTCTTCAGCCGCACCCCCGCAGAAGCGCGGATGCGGATCCTCGAAGGCAGGCGACGCCAGGTCGAGGAGCGCCGTGAGGGGCTCCGCGAGGCCGTCGGTCGGGCCAGCGGATCGCTGGACCGCTATACCCGTCAGCTCCATCAGCTCGGACTCGAATCGAGTGAACGCGAAGTGCGTTGGCTCAACGAATTGATCGCAGCCGAGCAATCGACAACAGGAACATCCCGGAAAGAAGGAGAACCCGACCATGGGTGAGAACAGCACCGCGGTGCGCGTAGCCATTGTGGGCGTGGGTAACTGCGCCTCGTCCCTGGTTCAGGGCGTCCACTACTACAAGGATGCCGACGAGACCCAGACGGTCCCCGGCCTCATGCACGTCAAGTTCGGTAAGTACCACGTCCGCGACGTGCAGTTCGTCGCTGCGTTCGACGTCGACGCCAAGAAGGTCGGCTTCGACCTCTCCGAGGCGATCCTCGCGAGCGAGAACAACACCATCAAGATCGCCGACGTCCCGCCCCTGGACGTTCCCGTTCAGCGTGGCCCGACCCTCGACGGCATCGGCAAGTACTACGCCGAGACCATCGAGCTGTCCGACGCCGAGCCCGTCGACGTCGTCAAGGCACTCAGGGACGCTCAGGTCGACGTCCTCGTCTCCTACCTGCCCGTCGGTTCCGACGACGCTGACAAGTTCTACGCACAGTGCGCGATCGACGCAGGCGTGGCATTCGTCAACGCCCTGCCCGTCTTCATCGCTTCCGACCCGGAGTGGGCTGCCAAGTTCAAGGACGCCGGCGTCCCGATCGTCGGCGACGACATCAAGAGCCAGGTCGGCGCCACCATCACCCACCGCGTGATGGCGAAACTGTTCGAAGACCGCGGCGTCGTGCTGGACCGCACCTACCAGCTCAACGTCGGTGGAAACATGGACTTCAAGAACATGCTTGAGCGTGATCGCCTGGAGTCCAAGAAGGTTTCCAAGACCCAGGCCGTGACGTCCAACCTGACCGGCGCACTTGCCGGCAAGGTTCACGACCGCAACGTCCACATCGGTCCCTCGGACTACGTGGAGTGGCTCGACGACCGCAAGTGGGCATACGTCCGCCTCGAAGGCCGCGCCTTCGGTGACGCTCCCCTGAACCTGGAGTACAAGCTCGAGGTCTGGGATTCGCCCAACTCTGCCGGCATCATCATCGACGCCGTCCGCGCAGCCAAGATCGCCAAGGACCGCGGCATCGGTGGACCGGTTTACCCGGCTTCCGCTTACCTGATGAAGTCCCCGCCGGTCCAGATGGCCGACGACAAGGCTCGCATCGAGCTCGAAGCGTTCATCATCGGAGCCGATGAGGCGTAGCTAGACGCCGGGCCGACGAGGCCTGATTTAGGTTCACGCTGATTCGGGGTCTTGCGCCAACGGCGCAAGGCCCCGATTCTGTTATCCGCAGGGTGTTTCCGCATCCGCGCGGGTAATCACGCCTGCGGCTGCCGAATCGCCGCGCGGGTCCGGGTGCCGATCAGCGTGGAATGATGGACATCAGAACCATCACACGGATCGAGGACCCCATGTCGATTACGTCGCTGCCAGTGCTCGATCTGTCGCTGGCGCAGAACCCCGACACCGCCGAGCAGTTCCGCACTCAGCTCCGCGAGGCCACCCACGAGGTCGGATTCTTCTACCTGGTCGGCCACGGAATTCCCGACGAACTGCAGCGACGCCTCCTCGCCGTCGCCCGCGAGTTCTTCGCACTTCCGACTGCCGAGAAGCTCGCGATCGAGAACGTCCGCAGCCCGCACTTCCGTGGGTACACCAGGCTCGGCGGCGAACTGACCGAAGGCAAGCAGGACTGGCGCGAGCAGATCGACATCGGCGCCGAACAGCCCGCGGCCGAGCGCACCGACACCTCACCGGCCTGGGAGATCCTGCAGGGTCCCAACCAGTGGCCCGACGCCCTTCCCGAACTCCGCGACGTCATCACCGAGTGGAACGACACACTCACCTCGATCGCATTGAGCCTCTTACGCGAATGGGCGGTAGCCCTGGGCCAGGATGCGAACATCTTCGACGACGCGTTCGCTCACGATCCGTCGATCCTCATCAAGGTGGTGCGTTACCCGGGCCGCCCGAAAGGTGCCGGCTCCCAGGGCGTCGGCGGGCACAAGGACGCGGGTGTACTGACACTGCTCTATGTCGAACCGGGCAAGGGCGGTCTGCAGGTCGAGCACGACGGCGATTGGATCGACGCACCGCCGATCGACGGGGCGCTGGTGGTCAACATCGGCGAACTTCTCGAGGTCGCTACCGGCGGATACTTGAAAGCGACTGTGCACCGGGTAGTTTCACCCGAAGGTGACGGTGAACGTATCTCGGTGCCGTTCTTCTTCAACCCGAACTACGCAGCGCAGATCCCGGAGTTCGACCTACCGCCCGAGCTGGCGTCGCGCGCCACCGGCGTCACGGTGGACGCGAACAACCCGATCCACGATTCCTACGGGGCGAACGCCCTCAAGAGTCGACTACGTGCGCACCCCGATGTCGCGGCCCGATGGTGGCCGGACATCGTTGCGGCACAAAGCGCTACCTAGGGGATGGGTCAAAGATCCATCGCAACTTTCCACGCCGTGTGCATCGCACCTTCGATGTAGTCGACGTTCACCGCGTCACCGACCACGTGCACGTCGGAGACTACGCCGATCAGAGCGTCGGCCAGCGGCGCTTGCGCTGACACCCCCGATGCGACGACAACCATGTCGGCTGGAGCGGTCAGTGTCTTGTCACCGGAACGGAATTCGACGTGCTCCTTGGTGATTCGCTGCACCGTTGAATTGCGGTGAATGTCCACACCGACATGCTTGGCGTGGCGCACAGCCGTCCAGCGGCGCGGCATCGCCATCGGAATACCCAACTGCTGGCCTTCTTCGATCAGCGTCACATTGCGACCTCGCTCGGCCAGGAACTCCGCAAGCTCGAGTCCGACAAGCGAACCACCGATCACGACAACGTCCTTACCCATGGGCAGGAACTTGCGGGTCACAGCTCGAATCGCCGCGGGGCTCTTGGTGATACCGGACAGCTTGCCCAACTTGGCCATCGTCCGCAGGAACGGCGGCACCTGTGAGACGTCTCCCGCTCCGGTCATCAACGCGCGCAACGAATCACCGGTGTGCACGTGTGGGAGATCACCGCCCGGAACGCTAGGCCGCTCACGAACTGCACCGGTGGCCACGACTACGGCGTCGGGGTTCAATGCCCGGATCGAGGCGACTGTGGCTTCGGTCTTCAGTCGAACATCGACACCGAGACGCTCGATTTCCACTTTCAACCAGCTGAGCAGACGCCCGTTGTCCGGGGTAGTGAGGCTCGAGAACCACAGGGTGCCGCCGAGACGATCGGATTTGTCCAACACCGTGACTCGGTGCCCACGTTCAGCGGCCACGCGAGCCGTTTCGAGACCACCGGGGCCCGCTCCGACCACAACAACGTGTTTCGGAGTGCTGGTCCGAACGAAGGGGAGCAGCGCTTCGTTGCCCAGGGCAGGGTTCACCGCGCACAGCGGGGTCTCGTCCCAGAAGTTCTCCTGCACGCAGACGTAGCAATTGATGCAAGGCCGAACCCGCTCGGGTACACCGTCTTTGAGTTTGTTCACCAGCTGTGGATCGGCCAGGAGCTGGCGGCCCATCGCGGCGAAGTCCGTGCGACCTTCCGCGATCATCTTCTCGCCGACCTCGGGGAGCATACGTCCGACCGTGATCACGGGGATCGATATCGCCTGCTTGATCCGCGTTGCATTGTCCGTGTAGTAGCCGACCTTGTCGGGCAGGGGGCCGTCGGTGAAGTTGGCAAAAGCATTCAGCGCGGTACCGGTGACGTGAATGGCGTCAGCGCCGGCCTCTTCGAACATCTTGGCGGCCGCAGCAGCCTCGTCGACGGTCAGCCCGTCGGTTTCGCCGTACTCTTGACCGGCCAGACGCACGATGACGGCAAGCGCACCACCGACCTCCTCCTTGACCGCCCGAATAACCTCACAAGCCAGGCGTGCACGGTTCTCCATGGAACCTCCGTACTCATCGCTGCGCTGATTCGTGTACCGACTCAGGAACGCTCCGAGGACGTAGTTGTGGGCACAATGAATCTCGACGGCGTCGCCGCCCGCCGCTTTCACCCGTCCGGCAGCCTCGGCGAACATGCGGACGAGCCAATCAAGATCTTCCTTGGTGGCCTCGTGGTAGGTCGCCCTCTTGCCCTCGTTGATGGCAGCCATCTTGCCCAGTTCTTCGGGCGTGCAATCGGCCATCGCACTCATGTCACCCGGCGGCTTCGGTGTGGACGGGACCAGCTGCGGTCGGCCGTCGAGGGTATCGATGCGCGCCACCTTGCCGTGGTGTGTCATCTGCACACAGAGCTTGCTGCCTGCGTCGTGCACCGCGTCGGCCAGCGCTTTGAGTCCGGGGATGAACCGGTCTTCGGAGAGCCCCGGTTCCTTGCGGCTGGTGCAGCCCAGCGGGTACGCAACAGCGCAGCAACCGGTGATGATCAGACCCGTTCCACCGGCCGCACGAGCCACGAAGTGGTCGATGTCGCCCTTTTCGATTTCCCCGTCTTCACACAGGTTCATGTCCATCGCAGGGAGAACCACACGATTGGGCACGGTCATCGGGCCGATGGTGCCTGGTGCGAGCAGGTGCGGAAAGGTCTGGCTTCGGATCGTCACGAGCAGACGCTAGAACTGGACCACGCCCATCCGTTGCCGCACTCCCGATCATCGAGACTTCACGCGCTGTGACGTGCGAGGCACCCGGCTATCACCTCGAGCGCATATTCGAGGTCTGCGGATTCCACTCGCCCGTAGCCGATGACCAATCCGCCGGGGTCTCCGTGCGTTCGGGTGGACTCGACCAGGGTGGGCACTTCGACGCCGTGTTCAAGTGCCTCGCGAGCGACGGTGGCTGCCAGATCCGCGTCGAGCATGAGCGTCGTGTGCATGCCGGCGCCGAGTCCGCGCAGTTCACCGAACGATGACAGCGCTTCCTCGACCGCCCGATCGCGCTCCCGGTACCTGCGCCGGGCGGTACGTACCGCCCGATCCCATTCGCCGTCACGGAGCAGGGACAGGAGTGCTTGCTGCAGCGGAACCGACGGGAAGTCGCCGATTCGCTTGCGGTGTACTGCTATGCGGTCGACCAGGTCGAGGGGAGCTACCAACCAGCCCAATCGAATTCCGGCGCCGAGCGTCTTGGCAACCGTTCCGAGATACACCACCCGATCAGGAGCCAACTGGGCGAGCGCAGGCAAAGGCGCTACGTCGTAACGGAATTCGGAGTCGTAATCGTCCTCGAACAGGACGACGTCGCGGGCGCGTGCGAACTCGATCAACTGGTTGCGCCGACCTACCGGAAGCAGCCCACCCGTCGGATACTGATGGGACGGTGTCACATACACACCGCGGACGCCCTCCGACGCCGTTTCGAGTTGGTCGACACAGAGACCATGAGCGTCGACGGGCACGTCGAGCAGCGACCATCCACAGGCTGTTGCGGCCGAGGACGCATACCGGTATCCGGGATCTTCCATCGCCAGAACAGCACCACGGGTACGCAGAGCCGACAGGGCGAGGCCGAGACCATGCGTGGCACCTGAGGTGATCAGGATTCTCTCGGGTTCAACCGACATTCCGCGGGCTCTTGCCAGCAATTCCGATAGTGCCGAACGCAATTCGTAGTCACCCGCAGGATCGGGATCCTCGAATGGTGGCGGTTTGGACCCGACGTCACGCCACGCCCGCCGCCACGCTGCCGATGCACGCGGCGGCGTCCACGGCACGCCCGGCCGGAGCTGCACCCTGGGTGACATCTTGTCGGCGGCCTTCTTCGGTGTAGTCGTGGGAGTGACCGCGGGAGAGGGCGCCTCGGCAACGAAGGTGCCCGAGCCGTGCACAGCGACAAGCCAACCCTCGGCGATCAACTGCTCATACGCCCGTTCCACGACGCCCCGCGCCACCTCCAGCTCCGCCGCCAGCTTCCGGGAGCTGGGTAACCTCAGTCCCACTGCCGCCTTACCACTACGGATATCAGCTCTGAGGTGGTCGGCAATCTGGATCGGGAGCGCCCGCCGATCTGTCCGGTCGAGGACGACGGCTACCGCCGAAGGCAGAAACATTCAGAACCCTCTCGGAAGTGGCAAATCGAAGTGGCCTATCGAAGTCTCCACTGATTGGACCATGACTTGAAGCCACTTTGCCACCAGCATTGTCTGCATGACAGATTCCGTTGTCTTTGCTGCCCCTGCTCCTGCCCCCACTGCACCTATTCCGCTGTCTCCGACAGCACGTACGACGCACAAGCGCGCCCGCCACCACGGCGTCGCAGAACGCGCGGCACTCGTCGACGTCTTGCAGTCCGCGAAGCTGTGCCACATGGGCGTGAACGTCGGCGGAGTTCCCATGGTGTTTCCCACCGCGTACGGGTTCGACCTCGACGGCCCTGACCGCGGCGGGTCTATTTATGTTCACGGCTCGGTGGCCTCGCGAAGCTTGGCTCCCGACAGCGAAATCTGCATCACCATCACGATCCTCGACGGGCTCGTGTTGGCGCGGTCGGGCTTCCACCACTCGATGAACTACCGCAGCGGCGTCATCATCGGATCACCTCGAGTCGTGACCGACGGCGACGAGCGAGTGAAGGCTTTGAATCTGATCGTCGACCAGGTGGTTCCCGGACGTTCCCAACACTTGCGGGATCACACGCGCAAGGAAATGGCGGCAACCATCGTTCTTGCACTGCCGTTGTACGAGGCTTCCGTCAAGGCCCGCACCGGCGGCCCCGGCGACGATGCCGCCGACATCGGTGTCGAAACCGTCTGGGCTGGAGTAGTTCCTGCAGCTACGCACTTCGGTGAACCGCTCCCGTCCGAGGATCTCGACTCAGGTGTCGCGCTTCCGGACCATATCTCGACGATGCTCTGACCGCACACGCGACTCCGACAAACGCAGCTCGCACCGGGGCATCGCTATGCCCCGGTGTGTACGTATTCAGTTGCGCCCGTTCAGGCTGCTGTGGGCGGGCTGTTCCCGCCGATCGGATGCTGATACGGATCAACCGACATCGGTGGATAGAACACCGTCTTCCGATCCGGGCCGATCTCCACCCGCCACTCCGTATGGTGCATCGTCCGATGATGATGACCACATAACAAGATCAGATTGTCGAGATCTGTTGGGCCACCATCACCCCAGTGAACAATATGATGGGCATCGCACCACCCCGACGCCGTCCCACACCCCGGAAACGCACACCCACCATCCCGAACCGCCAACGCCCGCCGCTGCGGCACCGTCGCCGTTCTCGCTTCCTTACCGCAGTCGAGCGGAACACCATTCTCATCCAACAAAATTCGGGTGACGGTGCAGTCGCACGCCAGCATCCGGGCGGTATCGATACTGATCGGGCCCACCCAATCCGTCCACGCGAACCCGAGTTCATCGGTGGACGGCAACAGGTCTTTCAACGCTTGCAGGTCCGTCATGTCTTTCGCGGACGCGGTGACCGTGATGTGTGGTTTCACGCCGCCCTCGATCGGACCCAACCCCGCCCGCTCATACCGGCGCAACAATTCACAAAACCCATCGGCCCGTCGTAATGCCAGAGTACGCGTGTCCTTGACACCGTCCTTCTCCGGCGTCGGAGCGGACAGGCTCGACAGCAGCGTGATCAACCGTGCCCCATTGACCGCATCCAGATCACCCTTCACAGACACCCGCCCGTACAAGCCTTTCGAGGCGTAGAACTCGTTACGTTCGGAATCCTCGCCGACCGGAACGCCATCCTCGCGCTTGCCGTACTGCTTCTCGATCCGCCGAATCGCCGCCCGCACCGCATCACAATCCGCAATGTTCCTCGACGCCAACGACAACAAGATCCCGCGGGCCTTGTCCACATCCGCCGGCGTCATGTTCTTCGGCGGATGCTGACAAAACGACGCCACCTGACGCGCCTTCAACGCATCAACGTCACCACGATGAAACGCATCCGCGACAACAGGATCGAGCATCAACAACCGCGCCAACCCGACCAGCAGACTGCACTCACCGATCTCCAAATTCGTCGAACCATGCAACCACTGCGCGATCGCCCGAAAACCCTTCCCACCGAGAACCTCTCGGGAAAACATCTCCGCAATCAGCAACACCATCCGCGACTGCAACTCGTGCCGGGCACGCACCAGATCGAGAACCTCACTCTTGAGGTCCTCGCCATCCAGTTGCCACGCATCCCGACTGTCCATGCAGCAATCATATTCGAACATAGTTTCGAATACAAGAGAAAAACGAGATGAAACTAGCTGCTAATCAACAACTTTCGCATTCCAGACAGAACGGGCATGATCTTGGGTGGCTGTGGAAACCTCCGCTTGGCCGCCCATGAAGGGCCGGACAAGATCCAGCGGCAAGGGGAAGACAACGGTGGAGTTGTTCTCGCTACCGATCTCGTGAAGTGTCTGCAGATATCGCAATTGCAGGGTGGTCGGATTGCGGCTGATCACCTCGGCCGCCTCGGCGAGCTTGGCCGAAGCCTGAAACTCGGCGTCGGCGTTGATGATCTTGGCTCGACGTTCACGTTCGGCCTCTGCTTGCCTGGCGATGGCGCGCTGCATGTTGGCTGGAATCTCGACGTCCTTGATCTCGACGGTCGTGACCTTGACGCCCCACGGTTCGGTCTGCTGGTCGATGACTTTCTGCAGATCCTCGTTGAGGCGTTCACGTTCGGATAGCAGCGAGTCCAGCTCAGCTTTACCGAGGATGGAGCGCAGTGTGGTCTGGGCGATCTGTGAGGTGGCGGCCAGAAAGTCCTCGACTTCGACTATCGAACGGTCAGCGTCGACGACCCGAAAGTACGTGACGGCGGTGACCTTCACAGGAACATTGTCGCGGGTAATCACTTCTTGGACCGGTATTTTCAGCGTGACGGTTCGCAGACTGACCCGTTCCATACGATCGATCGCCGGCACCAGAATCACCAGGCCTGGGCCTTTCAAGGTGATCAATCGGCCGAGGCGGAACACCACCGCGCGCTCGTACTCGCGCAGAACTCTCACCGACATTCCCACAAGGACTGCAATCAGCACGACAAACACGGACAACACGACAAGCACGGTGGTCATAGCGGCAGCTCCCACGGTTCACGACGGCGCACTTTCAGAGTCAGGCCTCGTACCTGCTCTACGACGACGGATTCGCCCACGGCAGGCACAGAGTCGTCGTACCCGAATTCCATTCGAGCACTCCATAATCCGCCGTCAAGCTCGACCTGCCCCTGCGCGCCGGTCCAACTGCGAACGGTCGCGTCGGAGCCGACAAGAGATTCCGTCCCGGTACGCACGGGAGCGCGGCGCGCGGTAAGCGCTTTTCGACTCGCTACCGCCACCACGCCCAGGCCGACTACCGCGACCCCCGCCGTCACCGGGATCGCGATCAATTGGCCGATACCGTCGGATGTGAAAAGCATCCAGACGCCGGCACCGATCATGAGTGCTCCAAGCACACCGAGCACCCCCGCGGTTGGGGCATGCGCCTCGACCACGACCAACAGGACGCCCAGCACCAGGGCAACGACACCGATCGTCGTCATCACTCGTCTCCACGCTCGCGAGGACGCGGTCACGTCGCGTAGCCATTGTGCGATCGCGCCCTCGGCTTCAACGGTAATCACGTTCGGCCGGATCTGCCACAAGCACTTCACGCCAGTTCAGAGAAGCACTTCACCGATCTGTCGCGCAGTCACCTTGGCAAGGTCGGCGAGGAACGGAATCCGTTCGTCGATCATCAGCTCGACCGGACCACGAAGCCCGAGAGCGTAACGCACAGTGCCGGATCCATCGATGATCGGAATTCCGATCGTTCGGTAATCCGGGGTCAACTCCTCGTCGTTGAATCCGTATCCTCGCTCACGAGTCAGTTCCAATTCCCGGCGGATACCGGCAACATCTGTGATCGCACGCTGAGTGGTCGCTTCACGTGGCAGCGCAGCGAGCTCGGAATCGTCGACATCGGACCAAGCCAGAAAGGCTTTCCCCAGTGCGCTCGCATGCAAGGGAAGGCGGACACCCTGGAGCACGTGCCCGTCGGCCTCGCGCCATCGGCTGAATCCGAGCAACACCACCTCACTTCCGCTTCGCACTGCCAGGGAGGCGGATGCTCCTGTCGTCGCGGCCAATTGCTCCAAATAGGGCTCGGACAGATAGATCCGATGCTGCCGGTAGGAGACCTGTCCGTATGCCGCCAGCGCCGCGCCGATGCGATACCGACTGGTTGCGTCGTCCTTCTCGAGGAACCCCGCGTCGACGAGCGACTGCAGCAATCGATGCGTGGTGCTGACCGCAAGCTCTTGTCGCCGCGCAACTTCCGAGACTCCCAGTTCTTCGCCACTGCGAAAACATGTGAGCATGGTCAGGGCACGGGTTACCGTCTGAACTCCCGCGCCGCGTGCGTCCGTCACGAACGATCCTTTCGCTGTGGCCTGATCGACCTGAGAATCGGACGCTAACACGGACCCAGCAGTCCGGCCATCCTTTCCATCAGGTGGAAAGGAACCAGACGCGGACCCACAAAAGCCCAGATGAACAGACTTCCGATGTTGTCAAGATTTCCAATCTCCAGAAAACAAACGGGGGTAAAACAGACACGCACCCAATAGCGTCATCGTCGTCAGTTCTGACGAATCAACGCCTGAAGGAGCCACATACATGTCCCGCTTCCGCCGACTGCCACGAGCTGCCGCTGCGCTCGCCATGATCCCGCTGGCCGGGTTGGCGGTGGCGTGTGGGTCTTCCGATTCCGACAGCGCCGCAGGCAATTCCAGCGCCGACTTCACGCTCAAAGTCTTCGATCCCGGAAACTCCGGTGCCATCGCCGTCGGCAAGCGTGACGGAACCTACGACGAGGCGCTGGCACCGCTGGGCGCAAAGATCGAATGGGTCAAGACCACACCGGGATTCAGCTCCAACCTCAAACTGTTCAACAGCGGAGAACTCGACATCCAAACCGGCGCATACAGTCCCGTCGTCGGCGCACTGTCCAAGGACGTGGGTGTCCGCATCTTCGCCACGTCCGACCCGTACAACAAGGACCAGGCCGGCATCATCGCCACTCCGGAATCCGGAATCAAGACCGTCGCAGATCTGGCCGGCAAGCGCATCGCCGTCAACCCTGCAGGTAAGGGCGAGTACATCACGCTCAAGGCCCTGACACAGGCCGGAGTGCCGATCGATTCCGTCGAACGCGTTCCGCTGCAACAGGCTGACGCGGCGTCGGCGTTCTCCACCGGGCAGGTCGACGCGTGGGCATCGTTCCTGATTCCGTATCAGGAGGCCAAGGCCAAGGGCGCGGTCGAGATCGCAACCGAGGCGAGCATCGACTCCGTGGACAGCACCATCATCGCCGGCCGCACCGCAGTACTCGAAGCGCATCCCGAGGTTGTCCAGAAGTTCCTCGAGGTCACCCAGGAACTCACCGCGAAGCAGCAGGCCGACCCAGCAGCCTTCGAGAACGTCTTCGAACAGACCGGTCCGCGTGCACTCTCCGGACAGCGACTCGACGACGCGATCACCCTCGGCGGCCAGATCACCAACTTCCGCTTCCCGACTGCAGCCGACGCTACCGACCTCGAATCCATCTCCACGCTGTTCGCCGAGAACAAGGTGATCCAGCAGCCCCTCAAGGGCAGCGACGTGATCTTCGACCTCCAGGGTGCTGTGGCAGGTTCGGCAGCGGCAGCGCCCACCACCGAGGGGAAGTGACCCGATGGTGACGCTGACCCGGCCCGCACGAACGGCGTCGCCGTCAGTGGAGCATCCGCAACTCGAAACGCCCCGCTACCGGCGCAATCGCAGCAGGCCCAAGTGGGTCTCGATCCCCCTCCGCTTCCTCGTGCCCGCGCTGCTGGTTGCCGGATGGTGGATCGGATCCGCTACCGGACTGATCCGCGAAGAGATCCTGGCCGGACCTCCGGCGGTGTGGACGGCATTCGCCGAGCTGTACCAGTCGGGTCAGTTGGTCGACTTCGGTCTCGCGTCGCTTCAACGTGCTGCACTCGGTGTTTCGGTCGGTGTGATCGTCGGATTGGTGCTCGGGGTTCTGTCCGGTCTCTCCTCGCTCGGTGAAGAACTGATCGACGGGGCCATGCAGATCAATCGCGCGGTCCCGTTCCTCGCGCTCGTTCCGCTGTTCATCGCCTGGTTCGGTATCGACGAAACTTTCAAGGTGGTCCTGATCGCGGTCGCGACCGTCGCCCCCATGTACGCGTACACCTACCTGGGAGTGCGCGGGGTCGATCGCAAGATGGTCGAAGCGGCACAGGGTTTCGGACTGACAGGTTGGCGACTGGTGTTCGGAGCGATTCTTCCGACCGCCCTCCCCGGTGTTCTGATGGGGCTTCGAATCTGCCTGTCGCTCAGCATCACCGGATTGATCGCCGCCGAGCAGGTCGGCACACGTGAGGGGATCGGATACCTGGTCACTCTGGCGCAGGAATACAACCGCACCGATTACATGGTTCTGTGCATCGTCATGTACGCGGCGCTGGGTCTCATCTTCGACGCCGTCGTCAGGCTGATCGAGCGGTACTCCATGCCGTGGCGGAGATTGTCGGTGGCGCGATGACGAACACGACCGTCGGCTCGCTGCCGACCACCGAAGCACCTCTACCACCGTTGGCAACGCGTAAGCGGACCGGTACCACCGCGGCCGAACGACGAGCCGGATCACCAGTGGCAGTCTCACTCACCGGAGTGCGGAAATCGTTCGGTGACAAGACTGTTCTGGGCGGTATCGACCTCGAGATCACACGCGGAGAGTTCGTCGTTCTCCTCGGCCCCAGCGGCACCGGCAAGACGACCCTGTTGCGAGTGCTCTCCGGTTTGGAAGCACCGGACAGCGGCGAGGTGCTGGTTCCGCGCGACCGCACGGTCGTCTACCAGGAACCGCGATTGATCCCGTCGAAGCGAGTTCTGGCCAATGTCACAGTCGGACAGAAGCGGTCACGTCAGGTGACCGACAATGCACGCAACGCACTCTCCGAGGTCAACCTCGCGGACAAGCACCGTGCCTGGCCGGCCACCCTCTCCGGCGGCGAGGCCCAACGCGTCGCATTGGCTCGCGCTCTCGTTCGCGAACCTGAACTATTACTGCTCGACGAACCGTTCGCGGCCCTCGACGCTTTGACCAGGCTCCAAATGCAAGACTTGGTAGGCGATCTGGTCGCCCGCCACCGTCCGGCTGTACTACTCGTCACGCACGACGTCGACGAAGCCGTACGACTTGCCGACCGCGTGCTCATCCTCGACAAGGGCGGGTTTGCCGTGGACGTCGACATCGACCTGCCACGCCCCCGCGATCGGAACGATCCCGAATCTTTGCGCTACCGAGCGAGTTTCCTGAAGGAACTCGGTGTCGGCCGCACCTTCCCCGACGGACAGGACAGTCATGACATTGATCGCTGATTCCGCAATCGACACACTCTGGTACACCCGCTGCCCCGTTCCCACCGCCAGCGGTCTCGCCAACAGTCTCGGTTGGCTCGACCGGACGGCAAACGAATCCGGAGTGCGTTTCGGCGTACTGCAAGATGCCGGACCGGAATTGGCAGTGCGCCATTTCGATCACCATCTCTCCGGACTCATTCGCGAAGGCGGCAACGTCCCCGCACTGGCTGCGCGTGCCAGTGGTTCTCCGACGAGGCTCATCGGGCTCACCTGGATCGACGAGGCCCAGGCAATCCTGGTGCGCGGAGACTCCGACATCCGCGAAGCAGGTCTTCTGGCCGGCGCTCGGATCGGTATCCCGGCCTGGGCTGCGGATCAGGCCAGGAGCTTTCCTCGCGCCATGGCCCTGCACGGCTTCGCCTCCGCACTTCGACTGGGCGAGTTGAGTTTTGCCGACGTCACCCTCGTCGAGGTTGCGACGACGGCAGCCCCCGAGGTCCGCACCGCCTCGTCCACCCGCAACACGACGTGGGGTGTCGAATCCCTGCTCCGCGGCGACGTCGATGCCATCTACGTCAAGGGCGCCCGCGCCCAGGAAGTTGCCCGCGAACACGGCCTCGCCGTTGCCGTCGATCTCGATTCCACTGCATCCCTACGTGATCGCGTCAACAACGGCACCCCACGACCGATCACGGTTCATGCCGACCTACTCGAACAGCGCCCGGACATCGTCGTCGGTTTCCTCGCCGAGAGCCTGAGAGCAGCGAACTGGGCCGCAGCCAACATCGACGAGGTCCGAGCCGTGCTGCAGACCGAAACACAGTCCGGGCCCGAAGGTGTGGTGGCAGCCTACGGCGAGAACTTCCACACCGGACTGCATTTGAGCCTGTCGGACGAGCGTGTGGACCTGCTCGGCGTGCAGAAACAATTCCTGTATGCGCACGGCTTCCTTGCCGCCGACTTCGACCTGCGGTCCTGGGTGGCGCACGAACCACTGGAACAGGCACGCGCACTTGTCGCCGCGCAGAAGGGCACAGAAGAATGACGGACGTCTACTGGGAGCTGCCCTCGCGCGGTGACGGACGCCGGGCAGTGGCCGCGCTGAACAGTCGCGGCGGCTTCGGGCCACAGCGACCGACTACCGTCGCGACCGATGTTCGCCCCGGAAACTTCGGGCCCTTCGACGAATTGGCACAAATCGTTCTCGCAGCCGAACTGTCGGGCGTCGACGGCGTTGTCGCACCGTACGATCCGAATGGCGAAGAATCCTGGATCGTTGCTGCCGCCGCCCTACGTCAGACGCGTCATTCGCGAGTGGTCGTGGAGTTTCACCCCACTTTCGGCACCCCCGTCTACGCCGCCAAAATGTCGGCGACACTTCAGCGCCTGTCGGCAGGTCGTCTCGAATGGCGAGTGAAGGTAGAGACGGACCCCGAAGACGCCGCTGCTCGCGGAGACGTGGTTCGAGGAGCCGACCGCTACGCGCGCGCCGCGGAGTTCCTGACCGTCGCACGCGGCGTGTGGAACGAGGAACAGATTCTGCCCGGCGGATTCGGCGGCACGGGTTACGACTTCGACGGCGAATACTACGACGTACTCGGCGGCGGATTCCGAGGCATCTTGTCGGGACTCCGTTTTCCCCGAGTACATCTGACCGGAGACTCACCGGAAGCTCTGGAACTCTCGGCCCACCATGCCGATGTCCATCAGTTCACCCTTTCCGGTGACGAGTTGTCGACACGGATCACCACCCTCGACGACCGAGCATCCGAACTCGGCAGGACCGTCGAGAAGGTCCTGCGCATCCCGATCATCGCGAGGGAGACAGCCGACGAAGCCTGGGCTCGCGTCGAACGACAACTGAGAGAAGCCGATTCCGCTGCACTCGAGATCGATCGGGCCGGCATCCTGTGGTCCGGATTCGACCGCATCGGCTACGAGCACAGTATCGGCCTCGTCGGAAGCTACGAGGAAGTGGCGCAGCGATTGTCGTCGTATCGCGATCTCGGCGTGGACGGTTTCGTCTTGTCAGGTCGACCACACATCGAAGAGCTGCACCGGGCGGGCGAGCATCTCCTGCACCTGGTCGATCCCGAGGGTCGGATCCGCAAGGAAGAGAAGGCCACCCCAGAAAAGAAGGCCACCGCATGAGCATCGATTTCTATTGGCGGATCGGGATGGAAGGCGACCACGCGTCGCTGCGTACTCCGCGTCGCTACAACCGCGGCGATGCCGGTGGATACGGGCCGGGCAACATCGCTCCCGCGATCCGCAGCGGCGAGTTGGACGGATACAGCTACATCGACCACATGGCCGCAGTGGCAAAGGCTTCCGAGTCTGCCGGCTTCCTCGGTGGACTGCTGCCGTCCTTCCCGATGACCGAGGATCCGTGGGCGACCGCAGCAGCGTTGGCCGCCGAGACCACCACGTACCGTTTCATGGTCGCGTTCCAACCGGGGTTCCTTCACCCGGTACAGGCCGCGCGGATGTCGGCCAGTCTGCAGCGAGCAACCGGCGGACGTCTGGTTTACAACATCATCAGTGGTGGAGGCGGAGCGCCTCAGCTGTGGTGGGGCGACAAGGTCGACCATGACGATCGCTACACCAGGACATCCGAGTTCCTCGATGTACTCAAGGGTGTGTGGGACGGCGAACCTTTCGACTTCGACGGTCGCTTCTTCCAAACCCACGGCGCTGCACTGCCACCCGGGCTTGCCGGCCAGCCGTTTCCCGAGGTGTACTTCTCCGGATCTTCGGCAGCAGCCGTCGCCGCCGCCGGACTGCACTCCGACTATTACCTTTCCTGGCTGGAACCGTACGCCGATCTGAGAGCCAAGATCGACGGCGTGCGGGAGAACTCGGCCAAGCTGGGACGCACCCCGAAGTTCGCCGTACGCATCGACGTCGTTGCCCGGCACACCGAAGAAGCCGCCTGGGCCGAGATCGAGAAAGGCTGGGCCTTCGTCGACAAGGGGGCCGCCGACCGCGCAGCGCAGGGTGATTCGGTGGGCGCCGCCCGCATCAAGGGGTGGGTGCCCGAACACATCACCGGTTACCGAGATCTGGAAGTGCAGCCCAACGTGTGGTGTGGCTTCAGCCTCATCCGCGGCGGACCAGCGTTCGGACTGGTCGGCAGCTACGAACAGGTCGCCGAAAGACTCGACGAGCTCCGCGAACTGGGCGTCGACGCCTTCATCCTCGCGGGTAACCCGCATCTCGAAGAGGCATACCGCGTCGGCGAAGAAGTTCTTCCCCTCCTGCAGCGCACCCCGATCACACCTTCTGGACTGGAGACTCGATGACCACCACCGAAACTCGACTCGACGCCGATACCGCAGCATTCGTCGAAGAAGCGCGCAAAGCAGCAGACAAAGCATTCGACGTCTTCCGCAAGACCGGAACGGTTGCAGCCAACGGGACCGTGAACTTCGTCGAACGCGTACCCGGCACCGAAATCGCGGTCGCCCTGAACGACCCGGGACCGTGGGCGGACGATCCGTCGGTGTCACCGGTTGTTGCTACGTTCGATGGAGAGGTGCTGTCCGGCAACGGATCGGCCGGTTTTGTCACCGGCTACGCGTCAGTGTTCCGTGAGCATCCGGAAATCACCAGCGTTGTCCACATCCACACTCCGTGGCTCGGCGGTTGGGCACAGACCCATCGGACGTTGCCCATCCGCTATGCGGCTTCGCAGAGGCTGACGCTCTCCCGAGAGATTCCGCCGCACATCGATCGATCCCGGTCTGCGGGCGAGTTCATTCTCGAGCGTCTCGAACACGATCCCGATCTGGTGGCGATCTTCGAAGCCAACGGCGGGGTCAACGTCATCGGCCGCAGCGGGTTGCTCGACCTCGCGAAGTTCGTCGTCCTCCTCGAGGAAGGCGCGCAGTTCCAGGCGATCGCCGAAACCCTCGGCGGTTCAGTCGAATTCGATCCGTCCAACCTCACGGTCCAGTGGGGCCGTAGCGGACTCGCCGACGAGGCGCGTCGACGCGGCCTCATCTAGCCACCCCCCATCACTGATTCAGAACAGGAAACCGTAGATCTCATGACCGTTCGCGTCGGATACTTCCCACACAACAATTCACTGTTCGTTTTGCGCCACACCGGAATCCTCGAACGTCGTCTCCCGGACGTCGAGTGGGTGGACCTGCGTGAGCTTCCCGCCAAGCCTGCAGTGAACCCGGAAAACGCCTTGCCGACCCTGCACTCGGACTGGCTGTTCGAGGAGGGCGGATACGATGTGATCGGAACCGGATTCACGCCGCCGGTCACCGGATTGGCCCAGGGCCGCGATCTCGTCTACATCGGAATCTCCGGCCCCCGCGTGGAGAACGGGCGCCTGGTAGTCAAGGCAGAGTCCGAGATCAACACGGTAGAGGACCTGCGCGGCAAGCGCGTCGGCATCGCGCACGGATCGTGGCAGACCACACTGTTGTTGTTCGCCTTGGATCAGGCGGGGCTGACCTGGTCCGACATCGTCCCCGTCGATACCGACGTGCGCGGTGGTGGAGCGGACCTCGTCGACGGCACCATCGATGCCTGGGTAGGGGCGTACCCGGGGCTGACCGACATCGAAGCGAACCACGAACTGCGCACGCTGATCGCCACCGACGGACTCTTCAGCCACCCCTCACTGTGGTTCACCCGGCGCGATTTCGCGGATACCAACCCGGAGGCCCTCCAGGCGATCATCGAGGCCCTGCAGGAATCCGACGCCTGGATCGAAGCCAACCCCCGCGAAGCCGCGCAGATCTTCGTCGACGACATCGAGAAGCGTGGCGGGTCCGCGAGCATCGATGCCTGGGAAGCTGCACTGCGCGGGCGTCCTTTCGGTGTCAACCCGGTCACCGACGAGTTCCTCGACGAGCAGCAGCGCGCGGCCGATCTCCTGCTGAGCAACGGACTACTGCCGCAGGCGGTCACCGTCCGCGAAGCAGTCGTGCCGTGGATCAGCGAGTTCGTCGGTTCGGATCGTTCGTCGATCTGAGAACCCACACCTGACAGATCCGCTTCACACGTGACAGATACCGGACGGTCTGCCATTGTGAAGGGATGCGGCGGCGCGTGGGTGAGAGTTGGTCCACGCGACCAGTCTCAGGGGTAACCCCTGGGTCGGCCAGAAGAATTGAATACTGCGTCCACCGGCGTTCGGCACGCTCCGCGTGCTTGCCGCCGCACCGGACAAAGGATTTGGTCACCCCGCCCCGTCGCATCCCGGAGTCGAATCATGCGTGACTTCGAGCTCGATCCCGAGTTGGCGCGTCGTCTGGCCGTTGCGGCTGCTGACGCTCCGTGGACCCTCAGCGGCCTCGAGGAGGCATTCGGAACCGTCTTCGGTGTTTCCCCGACGCTCCTGGCCGTGCGCGTTCTCGACCTCATGCCCGCCCCACCGTTCGAACCGCAGACTCTGTACCGATTGCTTCGCGAACTACCTCGCCTGCGGCCTGTTCCTCTCTCACTGGACACCAATGAATCCTCGGTGTGGCGGTTCGACGTTCCCCGCTACAACACCAGTGTGGACCTGGCTCGTTCACTGGATCTGACGATCTCCGAACTCGAGTGGTTTGCCGACCGAGGGGAATGGCTCCGCACGAAACCCCTACCGCTACGCCACTACCGGCCCATGCAGATCAGCAAGAAGACCGGCGCTCGCCTCCTCGAGGTACCGAAACCTCGATTGCGCGAAATTCAGCGCAAGATTCTGCGCCGCATACTCGACCTGGTGCCCCCACACGACGCGGCACACGGATTTGTCCGTGGTCGAAGCCCTCTGACTTTTGCAGCGCCGCACGCACAGTCGGAAATCGTGATCGGTGTGGACCTCGCGCAGTTCTTCCCCTCGATCAGCGGCAGCCGCGTCCACGCCGTCTTCACCGCCCTCGGCTATCCACCCGCAGTGGCAGGAGTTCTCACCGGATTGTGCACTGTTGCAACACCTGCCGATACCCTGCGCGGCCTACCGTATGCACAGGCATCACAGCTACGCACCGCGCATCTTCCGCAAGGCGCGCCAACTTCGCCTGCACTGGCGAATCTCGTCGCGCGCAAACTCGATATCCGCTTGAGTGGACTCGCACAAGCGAACTGGCTCACCTACACCCGATACGCCGACGACCTCGCCTTCTCCGGAATCGAAGTAGCCGACGTCGGAACCCTCCTCTGGAGCGTCGAGCAGATCGCCAGGGACGAAGGGTTTGCCATCCATCCACGAAAGACCAAGGTGATGCGCCCTCATCGACGCCAACACCTCACCGGGCTGGTGATCAACGACCAACCGTCGTATCCGCGTGACGACTACGATCGCTTGCGTGCCCTGCTGCACAATGCCGCCAATACTTCTGCGCAGGAACAGAATCGGGACGGAATCGAGAACTTCCGCGCCCACATCTACGGCCGGATCGCGCACATCGGCGAAACCAGCACTACACGCCGACGCACGTTGCTGCGCCTCGCTGAACGTGTGGATTGGGACGGCTAGTGCCCGCGAGCAGTCAGACCCGCGGTGTGTACGCCATGCATTCGACTTCCATGTGCGCACCCAGCGCCAGTCCGTCTGTTCCGAACGCACTGCGGGCCGGCAGTCTCGACGCCGGGAAGTACTCGAGGTAGACCTTGTTGAACTCCTGCCAACGAGACATGTCGTCAAGCATGACAGTGCATTTGAAGATTGCTTCGACGCCGGAACCGTAAGCGATCAGCGAAGCCACGATGTTCTCCATGGTCTGTCGAGCCTGCGCTTCGAAGCCGTCGGCCAAAGTCCCGTCCGGGAGCATGCCGATCTGACCCGACAGATACAGAACGTCTCCGACGCGCACCCCGGTGGAGAACGGCGTATCGAAAGCGGGTGGGATGAACTCGACGGTCTGAGATGAATCCATTAGATCTCCTCGGAGTTGGAATATGCGTGACGAGTTGGCGTTTCAGCGCACTGGGCGCGCACGAACATCGGCCAGGAAGTGCGCCACCAACTCGTTCCACGCGTGTGGGTCCTCGAAGTAGGGGGAGTGGCCGCGGTCGGCAAGTTCGACCACTTCGGCGTGGGGCAGGAACTCGGCGGCGCTGCGAATCCGCTCGGGTGTCATCAAATCGTCCAGCTCACCCGCGATCAGCAGAACCGGCGCCGTCACCGCGGCAAGATCGCTCGGCGAGTAGTTGTGGGCCTTGAGAATTCGGAAGAACTCGGTGTCAGGTGGGCGATGGCCGAAGGTACCGAGAGCTTGGTACAGGTATGCCCTCGCCATGTCCAAGCTCGGCAACCGTCCGCCCACAGCGGGGTGTTCCCCCAGGGGCCGCGCCGTGACGGGCGCCGCGGTGAGGGGCGGTGCGCTGTCCGGACCGAAGCCGACGGGAATGCCGCCGGTCGTGCAGGCCAGGACTACCGACTCCACCCGGTCCGGAACAGCGATCGCGGCCCCCAATGCGGCCCAACCGCCCATCGACTGGCCGACCACGTGCGCTCGATCAACCGCTAACAGGTCCATGATTTCGATCAGATCAGAGACTGCCGCTACCGGGCCGTGGTTGCCATTCTCGTTGGTGGACCGGCCGAATCCTCGCTGATCCCAGCTGATTACCCGATAGTGCTGAGCGAAGTACGGTACCTGTTGGTACCAGACCGCAGCGTTGCCGCCGAGACCGTGCGTGAGAATCAGATCCGGGCCCTCGCCGGCAGTCTCGTACCAGACCCGTTCGCCGTCTGCGACGGTGATGAAGCCCTCGGTCCGTGAAATCATCCTTCTTCTCCTGTGTCGGACGGGCGCTTGCCCGAAGTGTGGTCAGTGAGGAGTTGCTGCACTTCATCGGTGGCCCGCAGCAGGTGTTCTTCGACCATTCGCGTCGTTTTCGCATCGAAGTCGGTGTCGAACCCGATCACCGTCAACGCGCAGAGCGGAGATCCCTTGCGGGAAGACACTGCACGCGAGACCGAACCGATGATGTCCTGAGATCGTTTGTGTACAACGGCGAATCCGGTTTTCTGCGTCTCGGCTATGTCGGCGAGAAAGCCGGTGGGGCCTTCCATTGGATAGCCACTCTTCTCCACCATCGCCAGGTAGGGCGCCCGGGTGTTGTCCTCGAGTGCCGCCACCAACGCGAGCGGACCCGCGAACCGGTGCGGCGGAAGCAGATCCCCGAGCATCCGAGTGATCATCTTGAGCCGCTCGGGACGCAACGCCGCGATGATTCGCGTCCCGCCGCTCTCGAGAACCTGCAGATTCACCATCATGTCCGTGCTCTCGGACAGCACCCGCATGGTCGGATCGCACAAGGCCGCCAACGAATGCGCTGCCGCTTCGTGGGAAACCTGCAGTGCAGCCGGGCCGGGGAGATAGCGACCGTCGTAGCGGAAGACCCAACCACGGTTCGCGAGTTCTCCGAGCACTCGGTGCGCAGTCGGGCGGAGCATCCCGACTTCTTCTGCCAGTTCGCTGAGCTTCATCGGCGTGGTCGAGCGCGCGATGGCCTCGAGTAGATCCAGCGCTTTGTCGACGGCGGACGCAGAACCCTTCGTCATCCGATCCCCTCCCGGTGCCGTGGATGTACCCGGCGATCCGAAATCTCGTGTTCTTGGAAAACCCTTGGCATTCGTCTTGGAAATTACTATAGTCACAACAATCGTTCCGGCGTACGGAATTCTTTGAGCGTCTTCACCTTCCCACCGGATTACCGGCAAGGAAGTCATATCTTTCCCAGCGAGAGGCTTTCGGACATGACGGTTGGACATACCCTTCGGTCGACACCACGGTTCAGAGTTGTTGCCCTAGCTGCGGTCGCGACCGCAGCATTGGCACTGACCGGCTGCTCGAGCGACGCCACGGCCTCCGACGACGGGGGCAACCAGACCACCACGATTCGAATCGCACCTCAGCCGATCGCAGACTTCGCACCGATCTGGCTCGGAATGGAGCAGGGATACTTCACCGACGAAGGACTCGACATCCAACTCGTCGAGGGCGGCGCCAGTTCCTCGGCTCAAATTCCGTTGCTGCTCAGCGGAAATGCAGATATGGCAGCCACGACCGCCGCCGCCGCAATTCAGGCACGCAGCCAGAACATGCCCGTCACCATCGTCGGAGGACTCACGAATTTTGCCGCGAGTGACGGCGTCGACCAGTCCGGCCTCGTCGTCGCCAAAGACAGTTCCATCAGCGGCTTCCGTGACCTCGAAGGCAAAACCGTTGCGATCAGCGGATTGAAGTCCGTCAGCGAGGCAGTCATCTCTGCTGCGGTGGAGAAGTCAGGTGGAGCAGCGGACAAGATCTCGTTCATTCAGGCGCCCATGCCCAACCTCGGCGACCTTGTTTCCACTGGCGGAGCCGATGCGGCATTCCTCATCGATCCGTTCCTGAGCAAAGCAACCGACTCGGGGCTGAAGATCCTCGGCCACCCCTTCCCCTTGGCCGCGCCCGGTGTGCCAGGGACCTCGCTGGTCGCTTCGGAATCGTTTGTCGACGCGAACCCGGACTCACTCGCCAAATTCCGCACGGCGCTTGCCAAATCCGTCGACTACGCCAATCAGAATCCGGGCGCCGTCAAGGCTGCACTCTCGACACAAGCCAAGATTCCGCTCGAAATGCTGGCCAACAGCAAGAATCCTCAGTTCGTCGCAGTAGTGGAACCGGGTGCTCTCGGCACGGAGATCGAACTGCTGGTCAAGTACGGGGTACTGACGGATTCGGTCGAGGCCGATTCCTTGCTGACCCCGGCCAACTGAGTTGTCCGCCTTGACAACCCTGCAGACTCGCCGCAGGCAGGTTCTGCTCGGTCGGCTGCTGACGCTCTTCGCGTTGGCAGCCGCCTGGCAGATCTTCGGAATGCTCGGCGACGAGGACGTCAAAGGTATTCCGAAGTTCAGCGACGTGGCAGTGGCCCTTGTGAACGAACTCGGCACGTCCTCGTTGTGGACATCACTGGGACAAACGGTGACCACCACAGCGATCGGATTGGCGCTGTGCCTGGTCGTCGGGATCCCGGCAGGACTGCTGCTCGCCGCGCACCCGTTCCTGACGGTCTCCTCCCGTTTCGTCATCGACTTCTGCCGAACCGTTCCGCCGCTCGCAATCATTCCGCTCTTTCTGCTGATCATGGGCCCGACGCAACGGATGGCGGTGGCGCTGATCGTGGCAGTAAGTGTGTGGCCGATTCTGCTCCAGACGATTCACGGTGTGCGCAACGTCGACCCGGAACTGCTGGCGACCGCACGCTCCTTCCGACTTCCGCTGTGGCGCAGACTCGCTCTCGTCGTCGCACCGGCGTCGATGCCCTACATCTTCACCGGGATTCGCATCTCGGCAACACTGAGCTTGCTGCTGACCATCGGTGCAGAATTGATCGCGGGCGTGCCGGGACTCGGTAAGGAGATCCTGCTGAGCCAATCCGTCCCCGATCGAATGTTCGCACTGATCATCGTCGCCGGACTACTCGGAATGCTGCTCGCCTTCGCCGTGATGGCGATCGAGAATCGTTTACTTGCTTGGCATTACATCCCGAGGAGGATGACGACGTGAAGATGATGTCAGGACTTCGACTCCTCGCGTGGGAGTTGTGGCTGCCGATCTTGATCGTCGTCGTATGGTACTTCGGTTCGGAGTCGAGCAAGTCACCCTACTTCCCGCCACTGTCGCGTATCTGGAAAGCGTTTGTGGACAACTGGTTCGGTCCGGGATTCGCCCACGACGTCGTACCGAGCTTGACCAACCTTGCCTTCGGTCTCGCCGTGGCACTGGTGGTCGGCATCGGCGCCGGTCTCCTGCTGGCCCTGTTCCCGCTGGCTGCCGATATTGCCGATCCGTTTCTCCAGTTCTTCCGCGCCATTCCGGCGCTGGCCGTATCGCCCGCCCTCTTCATCGTTTTCGGAACCGGTTCGACGGGTAACGTTGCCGCCATCGCCTTCGGTGCGGTCTGGCCGATACTCCTCAACACCCTCGACGGCATTCGCTCCATCGACCCGAGTATCCGATTGGTGGCGCGCAGCTACCGGATCCGTACACCCCTCCTGGTGACGCAGGTACTCCTCCCCGGAGCGATGCCGCAGATAACAGTCGGTATCCGTACCAGTCTCGCGATCGGTGTCGTCATCATGGTCGGCAGCGAAATGTATGTCTCCACTGCAGGAATCGGTCACTTCGTGATCGTCGCGCAACAGACATTCGCCATCGCGGACATGTGGTCCGGAATTCTCCTGCTGGGAATCATCGGATACGTGCTCAACCTCGGATACGGCGTGATCGAACGATGGTTGCTCAGATGGCAGCCGCGGACCCACGACGCTCTCGCAGTGAAAGGAAACTGATGTCATCCACAGAATCTGCGGCATCGATACCCGCAGTCGAACTGAGCGGCCTCGGGGTGACCTACGGCGGCCCCACCGGCCGCGAAGTGCTCCGCGGGATCGACCTTACGGTCGCACCGGGAGAAATCGTCTGCATCGTCGGCCATTCCGGTATCGGCAAAAGCACGCTGATTCGTTGCATCGCCGGTCTGCAGAAGCCGACCACCGGTGAGGTCCGCATCGCCGGGATCGCGATCGATGCACCGCCGGCCACTCTGGCTCTCGTGTCACAGGACTACGGACGAACACTGATGCCGTGGCTTCGAGTGGGCGAGAACGTTCGCCTGCCGCTGCGGGGCAACAGTCTGGCGCGGAAGGTTCAGAACGAGAGGGTTACCGATGCACTCGCCGTTGTCGGTCTAGGCGGTGCTGCGCGTTCCTACCCCTGGCAGTTGTCCGGCGGAATGCAGCAGAGAGTAGCGATAGCTCGCGCTCTCGCCTATCGGCCGCAGGTACTCCTCATGGACGAACCCTTCGCGTCGGTCGATGCGCAGACCCGCGCGGAACTCGAAGACCTGCTGCTGACGCTTCAACGTGATCTTGGTATCACCGTCCTCCTGGTCACCCACGACGTCGACGAATCGGTGTACCTGTCCGATCGAGTGGTCGTACTCGGCGGAACGCCGGCATTGATGCAGGACATCGTCGACGTCCCGTTGACCGGAGCTCGAGATCAACTGACCACCAAGGCGGACCCACTGTTCATCGAGTGCCGTACCAGGGTGCTGTCCGCAATCCAGCAGTCCAAAACGGTGGCGCCCGTGTAGTGGGCACCTCGCCTAGTCTGGCTCCGTGATCCTTCTCCTCATCGGCCTCGCGCTGCTCGGATTCTGCGGCTACCGGTTCAGGCAGGATCGGCGGAGGCTGAGCAACGGCGTCTATCTACTTCTCGGAGTGATCTTCACCGGTCTGTGGATGCTGCAGTCGGGTGCACCGGGGACCGAGATCCCGTCGTTCGTCATCGCGACGATCGCTCTGCTCTCGCCGTTGCTGGTGCTCCTGCTTGCAGGATTCCTGATCGTCAACGGGGTCACGATGCTGCGGCGCGAGGGATTCAGCGTGGCGAACCTGCTCTCCCTCGTCGCCGGACTCGGACTGCTCGTTCCCTACGTTCTGCTCGCATCAGCGTTGCTGACGCAGAGATATTGGCTCGCAGTCGTTCTCGGATCGTTCAGCCTGGTCGCGTCGTACCTGGGGTTTCTGTTCACGAGCTTTCTGCTCTACTCCTACGTGTACGGACGCCAGAAGTACCAGCCCGGGATGGACGCGATAGTGGTGCACGGCGCCGGGCTTTCGGGTGCCGACGTGACGCCCCTGCTGGCCAGCCGTCTGGACAAGGCCGCGGACGTCTTCCGCGCCGAGGTCCGCGAAGGACGTTCCCCGCTGTTGGTCGTCAGCGGCGGGAAGGGATCGGACGAGGTGGTCAGCGAGGCTGAGGCAATGTGCGTCTACCTCGTCGATCACGGGATCCCGCGCGAGAACGTGATGCTAGAGGACCGTTCGACCACCACGCTCGAGAATCTCGAGTACACCAGGGACCTTCTCCGCGCCGACACCACGAAGCCTCGAATGGTTCTGGTCACCAGCAACTTCCACATACTCCGAACCGCAACGTTTGCCCGAAGCCTCGATCTGGACGCAGAAGTCATCGGTTCCCACACCGCCCGGTACTACCTGCCGAGCGCTATTCTGCGCGAGTTCGCCGCCGTCACGGTGGAACACAAGTGGCTCAACGGAACGGTCTGCCTGATCCTCGCCGCCCTGCCCCCACTGGTTGTCTGGGCGGCAGGAGGCATTGCGTAGCAAGCATCACCGAATCAGGCTCTCGACGCCCATCGGTCGGCGACCCAGAAGCAGTTCCACGGCAGCACTGCCCGCAAGGAAGTCGTGGTGGTTGTAGAACTCGAACATCGCCGCCAATCGTGAGCTGGCGTTGACGTCCAGGCCGCTGCCGATCTGTTCACGCCATTGATCCACGCTGATCTGTTCTATCGCGACGGTACGTGACGTCTGCTTCTCCACCATCTGTGCCACCTCCATGACGCTCAGAGCTTGCGGGCCGCCCACCTCGTACGTCGCTCCGTGATGCTCGCCCGGGCCCTCGCTCAGGACGACCGCGGCAACAGCTGCCACGTCCGCCAAACTCACGAACGAGAACCTCGTGTCCGCGCTGTACGGCACGACGATGGTCTCTGACCGACCCGTGAGTACCGCTTCGAAATTCTGCGCGTACGCACATGGTTGCAGCACGGTCCATTTCAAGGGAGAACGATGCAGTTCGTCCTCACACCTGGCTTTGTCCAGGTGATGCGGCATTGACGGGCTGAACGGCCACGCCACGGAGTGATAGACAAAGTGTTCCACCCCCGCCGAAGCCGCTGCCGTCAGCGCATTGCGAAGCAGTGCCGGCTCGTCGGGATGGACGTTCGGAGCAATGAAGTACACCCCTCGGCACCCGGCGAGGGCCTTGCGCAGCCCTCTTCCCGTTTCGAGTTCTACCTCGAAGTCCCCGTCGACACGCGTCTTTCGCACGAGTCGCCGAGCTGTCACGCTCGGCGGCAGTGCAGCGACGACTGCCTCACCGGTCTTACCCGCGGCGCCGATCACCGCGATGTCGGCGCCGCGAGCAATTCCGTTCTCCATGAGAGTTTTCCGTCCTAGACGTAGTCGTAGACCGCTGAGGTGGCGCCACCGGAAAGCTGCGCGTAGCCCGGACCCCGATCGAAGAAGGGTTCGTTCTCACCGCGCTCCGAGCGCAACTGATCCCGTAGCTCCGTGGTAGCAGCCTCGTCGACCGACGGCTCGTCACCCTCGATCACGACAACACCGTAGTCGTCGCGTGCGCCCTCCACGGAAACCTTGCGCCACTGAATGTCTCGCAAGACCTCTTCGATCGGACGCTCCAGTGGATCTCCCCAACCGCCACCACCGGTGGTGCGAATCCGTACGACCTCGCCGGCCTTGATCGGCTCGGCATCGGTCAGCGCGTCGAACTCACGCTCGTTCGGTCCACCCGGATCCAGGACCACGGAGAACGGCCGACCGGCCTTGCCGCCCTTGACTCCCCAGCAGGCGAGGATCGAACGATCCGCGATGGACATGAAGTGCGCATCCTTGAGCATCCGGATGTGCTTCTCGTATCCCAGGCCGCCGCGGTAGCGTCCGGCTCCGCCGGAATCCATGGCCAGACCGAGCTTCTCGACGATGAAGGGGAAACGGCTCTCGGTGAATTCGGTCGGCAGGTTCCGTGAATCGGGAACGACGTGAATCGTGTCCTCACCGTCGGCGTAGTAGCGTCCGCCCGAACCGCCGCCGAGCACCTCACGCATGAGGTACGAGTGACCCTCGAAGTCCTCACCGTAAACGCCGGTGTACCTGATGGTCTCCTGATCGGCGGGCATGTTGCCGTCCACAGCCTTGGCGACGACGCCGGCCAGCACTCCGAGCAGACGGAGGATGACGAACGTGCGCGCGTTGGTGGGGGCAGGGAAGATCGGGGTGATCAATGTTCCCTTTTCGGGGAACTTCATCTCGATCAGCGGTACGACGCCCTCGTTGACATCCAGTTCGGCCATGCGCTCGGGGGTGTCCGCGAGGTTACGCAGAATCGGGGCCAACCACTTGATGAGGAAGTTTCCGTCCGCGTAGTCACCGCAGTGGTTGATCGGGCCCTTTGCCTGCGGTCCGGTTCCGTTGAAGTCCAGGATGAGTCGCTCGCCGCCCTCGTCCTCCGGTCGCGTCTTCGTGAGCGTGATGCGCTGGATGTGGAGCATCGGCTCGTCGACGCCGTCGTGCTCGGCGTAGTCCTCCCACGTGTACTCACCGACCGGGATCTTGCTGAGGATCTCGCGGCGGTACGTCTCGGTGGTCGCGTCCATCATCGCGTCGAAGCACGACTCGACGGTGTCGACGCCGTAGCGCTCGAACAATTCGGTGAGTCGACGCGCACCCATCAGGCACGCCGAGCACTCGGCGTCGAGGTCAGCTGCGAGAGCGTCCGGCATGCGGGAGTTACGCGTCATGATGCGCAGCGCCGCCTCGTTGGGAACTCCCTGGTCCCACAGTTTGATCGGCGGAACCATCAAACCCTCTTCGTACACCGTGGTGGCGCCGGACGGCATGGAGCCGGGGCAGCAACCGCCGATGTCGTCGTGGTGACCGAACGCTTGAACGAACGCAACAACCTTCGGCTCGGCATCGGGAGTGACGCGGGCGAAGACAGGCACCGTGACGCAGAGGTCGGGGAGATGGCCGATGCCACCTTCGGACAGGTAGACGTCGTTGTGGAAGTACACGTCTCCCGGCTTCATCGTCTCGAGTGGGAAGTCCCGGGCGATCGGATGCACCAGCGCGGAATACGAACGGCCCGTGAGCTTGCGGAGGTTCCGGTCGTGAATACCGGCGCGGAAATCGTGAGCGTCACGGATCATCGGCGAACGCGAGGTGCGCGAAATGGAGGTCTCGACCTCCATTTCCACGCTGGCGAGGTAACCGGCGACGATCTCGACCAGAATCGGATCAGGTGACGCGCCGTCGGTAGCGGTGAGTCGGTACGGCTTGGCCGCGGTGGCAGCAGCAGCATCGAGAATGGCGGTCATCACTTCACTCCGTTCGAGTCGGAAGACTTCGAGATACGAATGTTCCCGAAGGTGTCGATACGTGCCGAGAATCCGGGGTGGATCGGGACAGTCGAGCTGAACTCCTCGATCACGGCCGGTCCTTCGATGACGTCACCCGCACCGAGCAGCGTGCGGTCGTAGGTAGCAGTTTCGACCCAGCTGTCGAAATACGATTGCCGCGAACCGGTTCGGGCGGTGTCGGCGCCAGTGCCGGCGGGGATCTCCTTGAGCGTCGGACGCTTGATCGGGCCGATGCCGCTCACGCGCAGGTTGACCCATTCCACGTGCTGCGACGGGTCTCCCCGGAAGTCGTAGCCGTACAGTTCGCGGTGCGCCTGGTGGAATGCCTCGGCCGCGTCGTCCATGATCTGCGCCGTGACGGTACCTTCCGCCACCGGGACGCGTACCTCGAAGGCCTGACCGAGGTAACGCAGATCCGCAGTACGGGAGTACTTGCGCTGCGTCTCGTCGAAACCCTCTTCGGCGAGCGCGATCTCGGCTTCGTCGGCCAACGCGTCGAACTGGCTCTGCAGGTCTTCAGCCTTCAACCGGTCGTGACGACTGACATGCGTCTGGACGTAGTCGTTGCGGACATCGACCGTCAGCAGACCGAACGCGGAGACGTTACCCGGATTGAGCGGGACAAGAACGTCTTTCAGACCCAGGATGTCGACGAGACGGCAGGCGAGCAGGGAGCCGGAGCCGCCGAACGTCACGAGGGTGAAGTCGCGAACGTCGAGGCCACGCTTGACCGTGATCTGACGCAGGGCGTTGGCCTGGTTCCACGCCGAAACCTCGAGGACACCGACCGCACACTCCTCGAAGCCCAGACTGAGCTGTGTTGCAAGCTCTTCGAGGCCCTTGCGTGCCAGTTCTGTGTCGAGGGGAATTTCGCCGCCGAGCAGATGGGGTGGGATGCGCCCGAGCAGGACGTGCGCGTCGGTGATGGTCGGTTCGCTGCCGCCCTTGCCGTAGCACAACGGTCCGGGATCGGCGCCCGCCGACTGAGGGCCGACTCGGAGGGTGCGTTCCGGCGTCATCCACGCGATCGAGCCACCTCCGGCGCCGACGGTCACGACGTCGATCATCGGGATCTTCGACGGGTAGTTGCCCACTCGCCCTTCGGTGGTCAGCGCGGGCTCGCCGCGAACCACGACGGTGACGTCCGTCGACGTTCCGCCGCCGTCACAGGTCAACACCTGCTCGACGCCGGCCGCATCGGCGATCAGCGCAGCACCGAGAGCTCCGGCAGCCGGCCCCGACAGAACTGTCGTAATAGGCTGGTGAACAACCTCTTTGGCTGAAAGGACACCGCCGTTGGACTTCATGACGTAGAACGGGATGTCGCGGGGTTCACCGTCGGTGGTCGAGAACTCACGCAGACGATTCGCGATGTTGTTCACGTAGTTTCGGATGTTCGGCTTGACCGCGGCGTCCACGAGAGTGGTGATGGACCGCTCGTATTCGCGGTACTCACGAAGCACCTGGCTCGAGATGCTCACCGTCGCATCGGGGAAGACCTCGAAGAGGATGTCGCGAACGCGCTCCTCGTGCGTCGGATCGGCGTACGAGTGCATGAGGCAGACGCCGATGGTCCGGATGCCGCGGTCCTTGAAGAACTGCGCTGCGCTGCGAACGCTCTCTTCGTCGAGCGGACGAATCTCGCTGCCGTCGAAGGAAAGCCGTCCACCGACGGTGCGTACACGATCGGCGGGAACGATGCGTTCGGGCTTGACCCAGAAGTACGAGTTGCCGTAGCCGTCCGGCACCGACTGACGAGCGATTTCGAGAACGTGCTCGTAGCCTTCGGTGGTGATGAAGCCGAGGTTCTCGACCTTGCCTTCGAGCAGCTTGTTGGTCGCAACGGTCGTGCCGTGGCTGACCGCACCGATCGAGTCGCCGCTCTCGCCGAGCTTGGCGAGCACTTTCTCGATACCGGCGAGAAAGCCCTCGGCGGGATCCGCCGGGGTGGACGGGGTCTTGGTGGTGACGATGGCGCCGGTTTCGTCGTCCACTGCCACGATGTCGGTGAACGTTCCGCCGGTATCGATACCGACCCGAATCTTCCTGGGTTCCACGCTTCCTCCTGAGATCTTTGGCTCGTCTCGTCTGGTACCGATCGACGGTTGCGGCCTAGCCGGTGAGTGGCTCGTACCTGACGTGTAGTGCTATTCCACAGGTTCGGAAGGGCGGATTCTTTGTCACAATTCGCCGAATCGGGGGGCCAAGGTTCGGCGCACGATCACGAGCGGATCTTCGCCGGCGCCCCCGTGGGTTACGCGGACGTGAAAAACGCCCCGAACCTGGTCGGTTCGGGGCGTTTCCCTCATCGTGAATCAGCTGTTGACACCTGAGTGAACTACTCGCGACAACCAGAACGCGCCAGGAATCCGCCTATAGCAACACCTGACAAAGCAATGGCTGCGCCGACGACGGCGCTGACCATCACCGTGCGAGCATCTGTGCCACCCGCTGTCGGTGCAGCGACCGGAAGAACCGCCGGTGCCGCGACAGCTCCGGAAACCACCGGCGCGCCTTCGACCGCCACTGCCGGTATTGCCGCCGCCACGGCGGCAGTGACCTTCTCGGGGATGCCGTTGGCAATGACGCCGTCGATGCTCTTGAAGAACACCCCGGCCATCTTCTTGGCTACACCGGTGATCATGCGCTGCCCGACGCCGCCGACCATCCCGCCGACCACGGCATCGGCGTCATACGAAAGCAGCGTGCCACCCTCGTTCTCCGTCAAGGTGACCGTGACGTCCGCCTTCACCGTGCCGGGAGCACCAGCCCCCGAAGCCGTCATGACAAACGAATTGGGCCGATTCTGTTGCGACAGAACAACCTCGCCGTCGTAGACGCCCTTGATCGACGCAACTCCGGCCATGATGGAGAGCTTGTAGTGATTGTCCGTGAGCTGCTCGAGCGACTGCACACCGGGAATGGTCGCGGCCAGTACACGACCGTCCTGGAGCTTGTCGTAGACCTCTTCGCGAGGTGCCGTCAGCTGCGCGGTGCCGGCGATTCTCATGCATTCTCCTCTGATGACGAACCCGCATGTGCGAGTCGAAGTTCGAACAGTTCGGACGGTGAAATGGGCATGGACGTGATCGAGATTCCTTCGGCGTCCTCGATGGCGGCCGCGATGACGGCGCTGGTGGGGATCACACCGGCCTCACCGGCACCCTTCATTCCGAGTGGGTTGAGCCCTGACGGCGTGACGGTGTGATCCATCTCGAGCGAATCCGGCATCTCGGTGACGAACGGCATCAAGAAGTCCATGTACGACGCGTTGAGCATCTGCCCGTGCTCGTCGTAGACGATCCGTTCGTAGAGTGCGCCGCCGATACCTTGCGCGACGGCGCCCATGACCTGGCCTTCGACGATGCGGGGGTTGATCACGTTTCCGCAGTCGTGGATGACAACGTAACGACGGACCGTGATCTCGGCTGTCACGGGATCGGTTTCGACGATCGCCGCGTGCACTCCCGAAGCGAAGGTGGAACTGGGCGGCGAGTAGTAGCCGGTTGCTTCCAGACCGGGCTGCTCACCCTCGGGAATCGGCGGCTTCGACATGTCCGTGTCGGTCTTGGCGAAACCGGTGGCCAGCTTCGACTCACGGTCGAACGCATATCGTAGCGGGTTCGACAGCACGGCAACAACACTCAGCGGTACGGACGTACCTTCCACACCGGCTTCGGTGCCGATCTTGCACACGTGGCCTTCCCGGAGTTCCAGTTCGGTTTCCGGCAGATCCAAGATTCCGGAGGCGATCTTCTTCGCCTTCTCCGCGACCATCTGCGCCGCGACATGGAAGGCCGAACCCGACATGACCGCACCACGCGAGGCGAAAGTGCCGACGGCATAACCGAACCGGCGGGTATCACCCGTGACGATCTCGACGTCGGAGACCTTGACTCCGAGATCGTCCGCGACGATCTGGGCGAAGGCGGTCTGATGGCCTTGGCCTTGCGTCGTCAAGCCTGTTGCCGCCTTGACCTTTCCGGACGTCTCGACCACGACGTGTGCACCCTCGTAAGGTCCCGGGCCGGTTCCCTCGACGTACGCACCGATACCGATGCCGACCGACCGCCCTTCGGCGCGAGCCTTCCTCTGGTACTCGGGAAATCCGTCCCAGTCGATGAGCTTCTTGAGCTTGTCGATGCCTGCCTGGTAGTCGCCCGTGTCGTAGATCAACGGGCGTCCGTCCTGGAACATCAGGCCGAAGTCGTACGGCATGTCCTCAGGGCGAATGAAGTTCGCCTCCCGCACCGCGATCTTGTCCTTGTTCAGGTACTTGGCGATGGCGTCCATGGATCGCTCCATAGCGAACACTGCCTGCGGACGTCCGGCGCCGCGGTACGGGGTCACGATGACCGTGTTGGTGTACAGCGAATAGGCGTTGACCCGGAACGACTTCGGCTTGTACGGCCCGAGAACCTGCGTCGCGGTGTTGATCATGACGATGATCCCGTACGGCAGGTAGGCACCGTTGTCGTGCCAGAACGTGAAGTCGAACGCCAACAGGCGACCCTCGTCGTCGAATCCGATGTCGACCTTCTGGATCTGCCCACGCTCGTGCGCGCTCGAGATGAAGTGCTCACGGCGATCCTCGACCCACTTCACCTCACAGGAGATGCCGGCCTGGCCGAGGCGTCGAGCGGCCCACGTGATCATCACTTCTTCGGGCCACGGGTGAACGATCTTGACGCCGAATCCACCGCCGACGTCAGGAGCGATGCAGTGAACCTTGTTCAGCGCCATCCCCAATCGCGCGGCGATTGCGGCGCGGGCGGACGTGGAGGTCTGGGTGGAGGTCCAGAACGTAAGGGTGTTCTCGTCGCCGTCCCAGCGCGCGTAGACGCCCTTGCCCTCCATCGGCATGGAAGCCGAACGCTCGATTTCGAGATCCAGCGTCAGTCGGTGCGGCGCGGCGGCCAGTTCGGCATCCAGATCTCCGAACCCGTGCTGCAGGTGAGCGGCGACGTTGTCCGGAACGTCGGCGTGGACGGCGTTGGCGGCAGTGCGAGCGACGTCGATCCCCACTACAGGCTTCAGCGCCTCGTAGGTGACGTCGATCTTCGCGCAAGCGTCCTCGGCGATGTACCGGTTGTCGGCGACCACCATGGCGATGGCTTCTCCGACATGCTTCACCTCGTCCTTCGCGAGGGGATACCCGTTGCGCGGAGCGATGATTCCCGGATGCGGAATGAGCAGTGGCAGGTTCTCCGCCATTTCCGGCGTGTCGGCCAGGAGATCTTCGTAGGTGTAGATGGCATGCACACCAGGCACTTCCAGCGCCTGGTCGATGTCGATGTCGATGATTCGCGCATGAGCGTGCGGCGACCTGACGAATGCCGCGATCAGCGCGTTGTGGCCCAGATCGTCGAGGTATCGCCCCTGACCGCTGAGCAGACGCGTATCTTCCTCGCGCGGAATCGGTTTACCGAAGAACTTGCCGTCGTCGGCAACCGAATGATCGGCCGTCGAATGATCGGAAGCGGGGTGCTTCGCCCCGTTGCGCTTTGCTGGTTTGACCGGAGTACTCATGCCTTACCCGCCCGTCCTCCGACGGGATTCGTCGTTCCCCGCACCTTGCGATCCAACGCCGCCCGAGTGGACGCGTCGTCGATTCCGAGCGGGAACTGCCCGGCCCGTTCACGCTTGATCTCGGCTGCGCGCAGAACCGACGCCCTGATGTTCTGGTATCCCGTACAACGGCAGAGGTTTCCCGCGATCGCGTCGGTTGCTTCCTCACGTGTGGGATTGGGGTTCTCCTCGAGAAACGCCGCGATGGTCGTCACGAATCCCGGTGTGCAGAATCCGCACTGCAAACCGTGACAATCCTTGAACGCCTGCTGAACCGGATGCAAAGTACCGTCCGGCTCGACGAGGCCTTCGACGGTCGTGATCGATCGACCTTCGAGGCTGGCAGCGAGGACGAGGCAGGACCGAACCGGCTTTCCGTCGAGCAGCACGGTGCACGCACCACACACGCCGTGTTCACAACCGACGTGCGTGCCCGTCTTACGGAGGTGGTGACGAATGGCATCCGAAGCCAAAGTGCGGGAGGGAAGAACGACGGTGCTCGTCACCTCGTTGAGCGTGAACGTCACGGCCACATGGTGCTCACCGGTGTCTGCTGCCAACTCGGCAAGTTGATCATCGATGGAGCGATCGTTTTTGGACATTGTCACCACTTTCCTGCCAGTACTGCGTTCTCACTGAGAGCATCCGTTGCCGCCGCGAAGCCGACCCGCGCCGTGAGCGCGGACACCAACTGCGAGCGGTACGCCGCCGTCCCGTGAATGTCTGCCTCGGTATCTATCTGCGCGCGGGCGCATTCTCCGAGAGTGCGCCATCGCGGGTCTCGCTGATCCGTCGCGGACGCCCCCGCCAGCACGTCCGTGTAGTCCACGACCTGCCCCAGTTCTCCGGCGGACACGTACGTCATGTGCGCTTCGGCCACCAGACCGTCGACCACGCGAATCCGGGCGACGACGCCGACCAGTGCGTAGTCACCGTGACGACGCGCGATCTCGTCGATGGCGGTCCCCACTCCGGGTTCGGCGCCGGGCACCGACACCGACACCGCGATCTCGTCCGATTCCAGGCTCGATTCGAGAGGACCGGCAAAGAGATCCGTCGACGCGATCTCGCGGGTGCCACGCACCGACTGGACGGTCACGCTGCCGCCGAGCAGTGTCAGGACTGCCGGCATCTCCGCCGACGGGTCGGCATGGACGATGGAACCGACGCTCGTCCCGCGGTTACGGATCGTTGGGTGCGCTACCAACTGCAGAGCACGGTTCAGTAGAGGCTGAACTCGACGAGCACCTTCGTCGGCCGCCAGCACCGAGTGCGTGGCCAGGGCCTGGAACCGCACTCCTTCGTCTTCGGACGAGGTCACCGAAGCGAGGTTCGGGATCGATCCGATGTCGACGATGTGGGCGGGCGCGGCGAGGCGCATGGACAGCAACGGCACAAGCGATTGCCCACCGGCGAGCACCTTCCCCTCGTGAGAGACCTCGGAGAGGATTCGGCACGCGTCCTCGACCGAGGACGGTCGGTGATAAGTCAGCGGCGACGGTTTCATTACTCAATCCTGCCTCTATGAGTCACTTCACGTTTTGTGCAGATGTGACAACGGTCACGGGTCATACCTGGCATACATTCAACTTGGCATCACGTGAGCTGCGCCACGGGCTCTTCCCGTTCGTCATCTGACGTATCCGGACCCGTCGTGGAGCCCGGTCGCCTGCCGGGCTCCGGCCTGTTCAGTTCGGGGTTCCTGGACCCGACGAACTGGCAGAAGTGGTACATCACGATCAAGACGATGGTGCCGAGCGCGATGCCTCCGAGTGAGAACGTGTCACTGAACTTCAGAGCCGTGTCGCCGATACCGATGATCAGACCGGCGGCGATCGGCATCAGATTCAGCGGATTCCCGAAGTCGACACCGTTCTCTTTCCAGATCTTGGCGCCGAGCAGACCGATCATGCCGAACAGAACCACAAGAATTCCGCCGAGAACGCCGCCGGGAGTCGCCGCCATGACCGCCCCGAACTTGGGGGAGAAGCCGAGCAGGATCGCGATGACACCCGCGATCACGTACGCGGCGGTCGAGTACACCCGAGTGGCTGCCATGACACCGATGTTCTCGGCGTGTGTCGTCGTGGGAGAGCCGCCTACTGCGCTGGCGATGGCGGTGGCAAAACCGTCACCGGCAATTGCGCGTCCGATGTACGGGTCGAGATCGTCGCCCGTGATCTCGGCGACGGCCTTGACGTGACCGGCGTTTTCCGCGACCAGTGCGATGACACCGGGAAGGACCAGAACGATGAACGTGAGGCTGAACGAGGGAGCGTGGATACCGACGATTCCGTTGGCTTCGTCCGAGAACGGCGGCAACCCGAACCATGACGCCGAGTGCACCGAATCCCAGTTGACACGAAAGTGCTCGGTGGGTGCTCCACTACCGCCGGCGGACGTGATCGGACCGGAGACCCGGTCGAGGACCCACGAGAAGATGTAGCCGAAAACCAGCGCGACGAGAATGGCGATACGTCCCAGGAAGCCGCGTAGCGCAACACTCATCACGATCAGGGCAACCATCACGATCAGTGCCACCCATTGGTCCTGCGGCCAGTACAACCCCGCGACAACGGGCGCCAGGTTGAAACCGATCAGCATCACCACAGCGCCGGTGACCACCGGCGGTAGCGCTTTACTGATGACGCCACCGCCGAGAAAGTGGATGGCGATGCCGACGAATCCCAGAACCAACCCCGACACCAGAATCGCACCGGTCACTTCCGCCGTCGTTCCACCCTGAGCACGAATAGCGGCAACGCCGCCGACAAAGGCCGCCGACGTACCGAGGTAACTGGGGACGCGTCCTTTGACCACCAGGAGGAAAAAGAGCGTACAAAAGCCCGACATCATCACGGCAAGTTGAGGATTGAGCCCCATGATGATCGGGAAGACGAACGTCGCGCCGAACATCGACACGACATGCTGGCCACCCAACCCGATGGTTCTTCCCCAACTGAGTCGCTCGCCGGGAGCGACCACTTCACCGGGTCCGATGTTCTTTCCGTCTCCGTGCAACGTCCAGATCGGCATGACGAGACCTTTCGCGAAGGAGGAAGGTGTTCGAAATGCTTTGTGCCCCAGCTCACAAACACCGTGTCTGGAGTGAAACGCTAATGCAGCAATCAGATTTGGACGTGATGACAATCTGCCAGAACCCACTCACCGAGATTGGCAACAATGGTGGCAGATGACGCGGGCAGGGGTCATCGTCAGTGCTGGAGACAGTTTCGACCCAAATGAGGACCGCTCCGCGAAGGGCCCAAACATTTTCTTCGGCTTAATGATTCCGTAACACGATGTCTGTCAACGGAAAACGAGGTACCTAGCCGAGGGCTGCGAGGATTCCTGCTGCCATCTCCGCGACCTGATCATCGGCCATGACGAACGTCGGCGAAATCTGCATCGCACCCTGACCCGCCGCGCGACCCGAAATACCGTGCTCACGCAACGTCTTCACAAACGGCAACGCCTCCGCCGGATCAGCCAACTGCACCGCAGCAACCGCACCGAGCCCACTACGAACCTCCGCCACCCGCGGATGCTCGGCCAACGGCTGCAGATGCGTATGCAACGACGCCTCCAGACGCTTCGACTCCCCAAGCAAATTCTCACGCTCGAGAATGTCGAGGTTCGCCATCGCCGCCGCAGCAGCACCGGCATGCCCGCCGTACGTGTAACCATGACGCCACCACGAACCCGCATAGAACGGCTCCGCCACCCGCGGCGCGATGAACACCGCACCCATCGGAACGTAACCGGACGTCAAACCCTTTGCCGTGGTCATCATGTCGGGCTGCAAATCGAAACGAGTGGACGCGAACCACTCGCCGCCGATACGACCGAAACCGGTCACGACCTCGTCGACGACAAACAGAATGTCGTGCTCGCGGCAGATGTCGCGCACCTCGGCCAGGTACCCCTCCGGCGGAAGATACACCCCACCGGCACCGATGATCGGCTCCGCGAAGAACGCGGCGATCTTGTTCGCACCGATCCTCTCGATCAACTCGAGCAGACTCTTCGCATCATCCCAGCCGACCGTGGCCGCATCCGCCATCAGCTCGCCGTAACCCTCACGGTTCACCGCAATACCCGCCAGAGCTGTTCCCGCAACATGCATTCCGTGGTACGCCTTCTGACGACCGACGATGATCGCCTTCTCCGGCTGCCCCACCTCGTGCCAGTACCGGCGAGCGAGCTTCGCCGCAGTGTCCACCGAATCCGAACCACCCGAAGTGAAGAAGATCTTGCTCCCGGCAACCGGCGCGATCTTCGCCAACCGCTCCGCCAACACCTGCGTGGTCTCGGGAACAAAATCACCGAAATTCGAGAAATGAGCGATCTTCGACAACTGAGCCGCCACCGCATCCGCGATCTCCGTGCGCCCGTGCCCGACATTGGTGAACCACAGGCCCGCCGTCGCATCCAGATACCGAGTGCCCTCGCGGTCCCAGATGTACGCGCCCTCACCGCGAGAGACGACAAACGCGCCGTTCTTCTCCACAGCGCCCATGTCCGCGAACCCGTGCCACAATGCCGAAGCCATCGTCGTTCTCTCCCAACCGGATACGTTCGAAATAGATAGGTCAGTTCACGCGGAGTGCGGGCGGAAGAACCCGCTCGACCCACTGGGTTGCCTGCTCGAATGCGTAGGCGAGTTGGAGTACGTCCAAGTCCGCGCCGTGCCGACCAATGATCTGGATACCCATGGGAAGCGAACGATCGTCGAAGCCGACCGGCATCCCCGCAACCGGAACCCCGGCCATCGTCCAGGGAACAACCGTCTCCATCCACCGGTGATACGTGTCCATCGACCGCCCGTCGACGGTCTCGGGCCAGTGAGTGTTCTTGTCGAAAGGAAACACCTGAGCACTCGGCGCGAGAATGTAGTCGTAGGTTTCGAACATCTTGGTAATGGCCGACAGCCAGCCGTTGCGGGCCTCCGCAGCCTTGGTCACGTCGAGTGCCGAGAGGGTGACCGCATGCCCGAGTTCCCACAACAGTTCGGGCTTCATCAACTCACGCAAACTCGGATCGTTGTACTGATCGATCAAACCGAGCTGCGCCCACCAACGCCATCGCAGGAACAGTTGCCAGATGTCCTCGGGTTTGAAGTCAGGAAGCGCAGCCTCGACGCGGCACCCCAACTGTTCGAAGACCTCGAACGAGGATTCGCACAACTCGAGAACTCCAGGTTCGGTTGCCAGGTAGCCGTTCCAGTCACCGACCCATGCGATCCGAGAGCCCTTCAGATCCCGTGCGAGGCTTTCGGTGAACACAGCGGGATTCTCACGAATCCCCAACGGTGCATAGGCATCCGGTCCCGCCATCGTGGAGAGCAGGTGAGCCACGTCGGTGACGGTTCGGCCCATCGGACCCACAACAGCGCCCTGAGCGATGAATCCCGTCTCCGGTATCCGACCCCAGGAAGGTCGAAACCCAACAACGTTGTTGAACGCCGACGGGTTTCGGAGCGAACCCATGTAATCGCTTCCATCAGCCACCGGCAGCATGCGAAGCGCCAACGACGCTGCTGCGCCTCCGCTGCTACCGCCGGCAGTGCGCGAATTGTCGTACGGCGACACCGTCGTACCCCACACCGGGTTGTACGTCTGCGATCCGAGCCCGAACTCCGGTGTGTTCGTCTTGCCGATCACGATGGCACCGGCAGACTTGATCCGCTTGACGAACAGGTCGTCCTCTTCGGCGATTCGATCCGCGAACATCGGCGACCCGGACGTGAACGGCAGACCCTTGGCTGCCGAAAGATCCTTCACCGCATGCGGAAACCCGTGCATCCAACCGAGATACTGCCCACTCGCCAACTGCGAATCACGCTCGCGCGCCTCCGCCGTCAACGCTTCCCGATCCCGCAATGCGACGATCGCGTTCACCGCCGGGTTATGAACTTCGATCTGGTCGAGGTAGCTGTCCATCACCTCGACACACGACACTTCACGCCTGCGTATCAGACCACTGAGCGTGACCGCATCGGCCATGACGAGCTCGCGATTCTCGGGCGCACCGGAAACGCTCTCGTCGACAGGGTCAGCAGCATGAACCATCGTGAATCCTTTCAAGCAGTGAAGTGGGTTGCGCCGGCAGAATCTCGGTCGGATTCGCCGCCACCGGCAACTGATTCGAGGACGAATTACCGGTGGCGGCGCGCGACTGTCGAAGTTTCCAGCGAGGTTCTTACCGGCTACTGACCGAGATCGACGATGGCGGCGACAGGGCCGCCGCCCTCGGGGCCCTGATGCGCTGCCGAGACCGAGACGAACACTGCCGGATCACCGGTGACAGCTGCCGTGACTCCACCTACGCACGACTTGATCTGGCGGTGCCAGTGCACGTCGGAGTCGTCGAGCATCGCATTACGACGGCCGCGGACCGTTCCGTCCTGGCTGGCCTCGCACTTCAAGAACACGTTGACGAGTTGACCGTCCAGGTCGCTCGAGTGCGGCCGCTCCGGAAGTTCGAGTCCGGCGTCACGGATCGCCGCCCAGATGCCGTCCTGGTCGAGCGGATCCTTCATCACGCTGTGGCCGATCCGGTAGCGTCCGCCGACGCCACGTGCGTTACCGACGACAACGATCTGAGCACGGTCCAACTCGACGCCGGACGAGCAGGATGCAACAGAGGAGAAGAGCTCGCGGCTGTGCATGACATCCTCGTCGGTCGGCATGTCGATTTCGCCGAGTGCAACCGCGATTCCGAGCGCCGTACCGCCGTTGGACAGGTCCATCGACTCATGAGTCTGTTCGGTCCACACGGTCTTGCCGCGACTCTTGGCGTCACGGATGGTGTGGATTGTCAGCAACGGAGTCTTGGTCTGTACGTAGTGCACGTCGGCGGGATCGGTGATTCCGGCATCGGCCATCGCATCTTTCACTGCCGCAGCTACTTTGGTGATCATTGCGGTACGACCGATGTCCTCGGGCAGCAGCTGCTCACTCATGGCGACACCCACGGTCAGTCGCAGCTCGTCGGTCTTGGTGACCTTGTCTGCCGGTACCGTCGCGAAGATCGTCGCGTGCGGGCTGATCACACCGTCCGTGCCGCCTGACCAGACGATCGGCACCTCCGCCACCTCTTCGGGGCTGCGATTACCCTTGGCGGAGAGAACCTCTCGAAACGCTCGGTCCGCGATGATTCGCGTGTAGTCGTTGACGCCGCCGTTACCCTCGGTTTTGCCGATGACTGCAATGACGCGGTCGGCCTCGAGGACACCGTCGTCGATCAGCTTGGCGAGCTCACTGGCGTCGGAGACGCTGTGTAGCGGAACCTTACGGACCTCGATTGCTTCGGGCATTGGCATCTCCTTGTATAGGGAATCGTGGAGGCAAAATTGGGCCTTGACAGCTCCTGGCGCCCAGCCCAGCCGAGCGGTTCGGAACTGCCATGCCGACCACGCTATGACGACTCGAACCCTTCGGCATCGTCAATAGTTGCCCAAACGAAAACCGCGATTGGTTATTTCGACTCCAATTCACCGGTTGTGCGCCGCCCCATCGGTTCTCACTTACGATTCGACCATGGACACCACTGTTGTCGACCATCCGCTGGCGGCATCGCTGCTCACGACCATGCGCGACGCTCGCAGCGACAACGCAACTTTCCGGTCCGCCTTGCGCAGACTGACCCATATGTTGGTCTACGAGGCCATGCGCGGCGCAGAAGTGGAACAGTTCGACATCGAGACGCCAGTTGCTCCGACGCTGGGAGTGCGGCTGGCAAATCCACCGCTCCTGGTACCGGTCTTGCGAGCAGGCCTCGGCATGGTCGAGCAGGCGAGTGCCCTTATTCCGCAGGCAGGTGTCGGTTTCGTGGGAATGGCACGAGACGAGAAGACACACCAACCGGTTCCGTATCTGGAGTCCCTTCCCGCTGATCTGTCGGGCACCCCCGTCTACGTCCTCGATCCGATGTTGGCGACCGGTGGATCCATCATCCGCACAATCGATCTGCTCATTGCACGCGGAGCCACCGATGTGACTGCAATATGTGTCGTCGTGGCTCCGGAGGGGATCGAAGCACTGAGGAACTCCGGACATCCAGTCAGGCTCCTCACTGCGAGCATCGACGACGGCCTGAACGAAAATGCTTTCCTGGTACCTGGACTCGGAGACGCGGGCGATCGCCAATTCGGACCACGGTAGTTGGCAGACATACGGAGAACCACTCATTTCGAGAGGCTATTTTCGTCAACTGTTGACAATGTTCGTCGCGTGATCGAGCGTAGTCTCGCGACATGGATAGATCTGCCAAATATTCGAGCGAAGAGCTTCAACATTTGCCAGAAGGTGGCGACTACAGACTGACGGTTCGGGATGTCCTCGAGCTACCCAGTCTGCGTGGAGCCGAAGTCCTTGCCGGGCACGGGGGCTTGCGCCACCTCGTTCAATCGGTGAACGTGATGGAAGTACCGGACATCCTCGCTTGGGTGAAGCCGAACGAACTGTTGGTGACAACCGGGTTCCCGCTGCGCTACGGGCGAACCGGAGAGCTTCTCGACGATACAGATCTCAGCGACCTCGTCGACGGTCTCGCACGCCGAGGAGTCGCGGCACTTGCCGTGAAAACGGGCCGCTATCTCGACGAACTGCCGGAAGCCATGCTGCACATGGCAGAGCAGCGAGGGCTGCCGTTGTTGGTTCTTCCCGTCACCGCAGGATTCGACGAGGTGATCTCGGAGGTCTTCACCAAGTTGGTGGCGAAGCAGTCTGCGGCACTCGACATTGCCGATCGTCTTCACCGCTCGTTGACGTCGATCGTCTTGGAAGGTGGCGATCTACCCCAGATTGCCGCGGAATTCGCCGCGCTTTTCGACGTCAGCGTTCTCATCTGCTCGCCGGACGGAAGAGTGTTGACGGAGGCCGGAGATTCAGCCGCGCTGAACGCGCTTCCGTTGTTCGAAAGCACCGGTCGGTTCCTGACCGAACGGGTCGCTGTCGGTTTACAGAACGCGCCCAAAGGATTTCCTGGTCAGTTGGCGCTCACCCGGGTGGTGGCCGGCGGCACCGACCACGGCCGAATGGTCGCGTACGCCGGCACCCACGAACTCGGCGCAGTTGTCGTCCAAGCGCTGGAGCGAGCGGCCACCGTTGCTGCGCTGGCCGTCACCAAGCAGCTGGCAGTTGCGGCAGTGGAATCCAAATTCCGCGGCGACTTCCTCCGCGACGCACTGATAGGTGAAGCCGGCTCGCCGGCGGAAGTGAGCGCGCACTTCACCCAGTTGGGGTGGGATGTCACTCGTCCACTTGCCGTAGTGGTTGCAGAACTCGACGTCGATCACCCGGAATCTCAGCACGCGAATTCCACGCGCACGGACCAAGATCGACTCAGCGACGGCTGGCAACAAGTGGTACGCACCCACGAGCGGACGGCACCCTCCGTCGGGTTTCGACACGAGGTGGTCACGCTTTTCCCCACCAGCACCGACCGTGCGGTTCGGGACATCGAAGGGTTGGTGCGCAAGGTTGCCGGAGATCGCACCAGCGGCCGCCGCTCCTTCAGCACGGGAGTGAGCCGGGTGATCTACTCCCTGGCCGATCTACCTGCTGCCTACGACCAAGCCTGTACGGCCGTGGTCGTCGGCCGACGTATCAACGGGCCGGGCCAGATCGCGCACTTCGACGAACTCGGCGTACACCGACTCCTCTCGCTCCAGACGGACAAGAGCGAACTGCGTTCGTTCACCGATGACGTTCTGAAGTCACTGTCGGCGGACAACGCCGAAGCCGCAGATTTGCGTCTGACTCTCCAGACGTTGCTCGACTGCAATTGCAATGTCGCCGAGGCGTCCCGGGCACTGCATATGCACTACAACACTTTGCGATACAGAATCGGAAAGCTGGAGAGCGTCGTCGGATCGTTCACCGACGACCCCGTCCTTCGATTGAACGTCTCACTCGCCCTGCAGGTCATGAAGATGCACGAAATGTCATGAAGATGCACCAAATAGGCTGACAGAGCGCCCCGATTACGGTTCGATACAACCGCAATCCAGCCGTGCGTTTAGCGTTCGTCACTTCTTACCCACCACTGATACCCGTCATCGGCAAGGTTACCCATGTGCCGTTGACCGGTGCGCGCTTACGGTTCGAAAGACGGGCCGCACATACCTCCTTCAGTGGCCCTGGCCGATTTCTCGGTCCAGCGGACCGGAGTCGACCGAACTACGGAGGCCTCAACCACCAACTGGCTCAGCCAATTACACCAGAACACGGCGGTGCGACATGAACTCGACTTCGAAGCCTCACAACACAAGTGCTCGTAGTGGTCCGCTACACGACGTGATTGTCGTCGACCTCACGCGCGCACTCGCGGGTCCTCACGCGGCAATGATGCTCGGCGATCTGGGTGCAGACGTGATCAAGGTCGAATCACCTCACGGTGGCGACGACACCCGCGGGTGGGGGCCGCCTTTTGTCGAGCCACCGCTGGAACCACCGAACACGCAACGGGAATCGACGTACTTCCTCTCCACGAACCGGAACAAGAAGTCGATCACGCTCGACCTCAAATCCGACAGCGGGCGCGCAACCCTCGAAGATCTTGTCTGCCGCGCCGACGTTCTCATGGAGAACTTCCGCACCGGAGTTCTCGATCGACTCGGATTCTCCACCGAGCGGCTGGCCGAACTCAATCCTCGACTGATCGTCCTGTCCATCAGCGGTTTCGGCCACGACGGCCCGGAAGGTGGTCGCGCCGGCTACGACCAGATCGCCCAGGGGGAAGCCGGACTCATGTCGCTGACCGGCTCGAATCCGGACGACGTTCAACGAGTCGGAGTTCCGATCGCCGATCTTCTCGCCGGGATGTACGGGGCGTTCGGTGTCGTCGCGGCTTTGAAGGAACGCGAACAGACGGGCAGAGGCCGTGTCGTTCGAACGTCTCTCTTGGCCAGCGTGGTCGGTGTTCACGCGTTTCAAGGAACGAAGTGGACCGTCGCCGGCGAGGTAGGCACAGCGCAAGGCAACCACCATCCCTCGATCGCACCGTACGGGCTCTTTCGTACCGGCGATGGCGCAGTGCAGATCTCGGTCGGCAGCGAAAGCCTGTGGAGAAGATTCTGCGAAGGGTTCGAACTCGATCCCGATGCCCCCGGTATGGCAACAAACGCCGAACGCGTCGAGAATCATTTCCAGGTAGTCGAATTGATCGAACGTACCTTCAAACCGTATTCGCGTGACGAGCTTCTGACCGAACTCGACCGCATCGGAGTACCGGCAGGACGGGTTCGGACGATCTCCGAAGTGTACGAATGGGAGCAGACCCGATCACAGGGATTGCTCGTCGACGTCGACCACAGCACGCTCGGAAACATCACTCTGCCCGGGCCGCCGCTGCGATTTTTCGATCCGGACGGAACAGAAGTGACGGAGACCCGGCACACCGCACCGCCGGTACTCGGTGAAGACACTGACGAAGTCATGTCGTGGCTACAAGGATTCACCCGATGAACCGCCTGACGGCTCGCGACTTGCTCGACCTGGTGATCGATGCCGGCACCTGGGAGTCGTGGGATACCCCTCCGATCCCCGTCGCGACCGACTCCGATTACGCCGAAGCACTTCTGCGGGCGCAGGAGAAGACCGGGCTCGACGAGTCCGTCCTGACGGGAAGCGCCTCCGTCCGAGGCCGCCGTGTGGCAATCATCGTCTGCGAGTTCGGTTTTCTCGGCGGATCGATCGGCGTGGCGGCGGGCGAACGCCTCGTCGTCGCCATCCGTCGAGCGACGCAAGAGCAGCTGCCCCTTCTTGCGCTTCCCACCTCCGGAGGAACGCGTATGCAGGAGGGGACAACGGCATTTCTGCAGATGGTCAAGATCACCGCGGCGCTCATCAAGCACAAAGAAGCGCACCTGCCCTACATCGTCTACCTCCGAAACCCCACCACCGGAGGCGTATTCGCGTCCTGGGGGTCACTAGGTCACGTGACGATCGCGGAGCCAGGAGCCCTCGTGGGATTCCTCGGCCCCCGGGTGTTCGAGGCCTTGTACAACTCACCTTTCCCCTTCGGTGTCCAGACAGCGGAGAACCTTCACGAGCACGGACTCATCGATGCGGTGAGGCCGCCAGACCAGCTCGCCGAAATCGTCGACCGCGCATTGCGCATCATCACCTCGAGACGTCGTGGGTACTCGTTGCCGAGTGACCCGTGCTCGTACGATTGCCCACCCGATACGTCGGCGTGGGAATCCGTCGTCGCATCCCGACGCGAAGACCGACCGGGGATCCGGGAAGTGTTGCTCAATTCGGCCTCGGACATGCTCCCGCTCAACGGAACCGGCCAAGGCGAGAACGATCCCGGCATCATGCTCGCGCTCGTTCGCTTCGGCGACATGCCCTGCGTCCTTCTCGGACAGGACCGACGCGGACAGACTGCTCACTCCCCACTCGGCCCCGGCGCTCTGCGGGAAGCTCGGCGAGGGATGCGGCTTGCCGCAGAGCTCGACCTGCCGTTGGTGACGATCATCGACACGGCAGGCGCGGCACTGTCGAAGGAAGCCGAAGAAGGTGGATTGGCCGGCGAAATCGCTCGGTGCATAGCCGACATGATTTCACTCGAGGTCCCCACCATTTCCCTCCTGCTCGGGCAGGGCACCGGCGGCGGCGCCCTGGCACTGATTCCGGCCGATCGAGTGCTGGCGGCCCGCCACGGTTGGCTCTCGCCCTTACCTCCCGAGGGGGCGAGCGCGATCATGTTCCACGACATCACGCACGCTCCGGAGATGGCGGCCGGTCAAGGGATACGGTCCTTCGATCTGCTCACGGGCGGCATCGTCGATCGGGTCATCCCCGAATTTCCCGATGCCGCGGACGAATCCGCCGCCTTCTGCACTCGCGTCGGAGCGGTACTGCACTACGAGCTGAGCGTGCTCAGTGCTACCGATGCGACTGAACGGCTCATCACCCGCACCGAACGCATCGACCGTATCGGCCTGGTCGAAGCCAGCACTGCCGTCTGATCGATCAGTACACAGAACACGCACACACCGCGAAAGGCCGGACATCCTCCAAGGAGGATGTCCGGCCTTCGACAATCGAGCACACTCAGCCAAGTGTCACGTGAGCTGCGGGGCGGGTTCTTCCCGTTCGCCGCCGGGAGCCTTCGAATCCGGCTTGTTCGGTTCCGGATTCTTCGCATTCAGCTCCGGGTTCTTCGAACCGATGAACTGGCACAGGTGGTACATCCCGATCACGACGATGGTGCCGAGCGCGATCCCGCTGAGCGAGAACGTGTCACTGAACTTCAGAGCCGTGTCGCCGATACCGATGATGAGGCCGGCAGCGATCGGCATGAGGTTGAGCGGATTCCCGAAGTCGACGCCGTTCTCCTTCCAGATCTTGGCGCCGAGCAGACCGATCATGCCGTAGAGCACCACGGTGATTCCGCCGAGAACACCGCCGGGCGTCGCCGAGATGACGGCACCGAACTTGGGGGAGAAGCCGAGCATCATCGCGACGATGCCCGCGACCGCGTAGGCGGCGGTGGAGTACACACGGGTCGCTGCCATGACACCGATGTTCTCGGCGTACGTCGTGGTGGGCGAACCGCCGACGCTGCTGGCGATGGCGGTGGCGAAACCGTCACCGGCGAGCGCGCGTCCCATGTACGGGTCGAGATCGTCGCCGGTCATCTCTGCGACTGCCTTGACGTGGCCGGCATTCTCCGCGATCAACGCGATGACACCGGGAAGGACCAGGATGATGAACGTCAGGCTGAACGACGGAGCGTGGATGCCGACGATTCCGTTGGCCTCGTCCGAGAACGGGGGCAGGCCGAACCACGACGCCGACTGCACCGAATCCCAGTTGACGCGGAAGTGCTCGGTGATCTGACCGGTGCCTGCGTCGTACGAGGTGATCGTGCCCGAGACCCGGTCGAGGATCCAGGAGAGGACGTAGCCGAAGATCAGCGCGAGGAAGATGGCGATGCGCGCCATGAAGCCACGTAGCGCGATACTCATGACGATCAGGGCCACCATGACGATCAGAGCCACCCACTGGTCCTGCGGCCAGTACAGCCCCGCGACGACGGGTGCCAGGTTGAATCCGATCAGCATCACCACTGCGCCGGTCACCACCGGGGGAAGAACCTTGAATACGACCCGGCCACCGAGGAAGTGGATCGCGATACCGATGGCTGCCAGGACCAGTCCGGACACCAGGATCGCGCCGGTCACCTCTGCGGACGTTCCGCCTTGGGCACGAATGGCGGCGATACCGCCGACAAAGGCCGCCGACGTACCGAGGTAGCTGGGAATGCGTCCCTTGACCACCAGAAGGAAGAAGAGCGTACAAAAGCCCGACATCATCACGGCAAGTTGAGGATTGAGCCCCATGATGATCGGGAAGACGAACGTCGCGCCGAACATCGACACCACGTGCTGGCTGCCCAGCCCGATGGTTCTTCCCCAGCTGAGCCGCTCGCCGGGAGCGACCACTTCACCCGGTCTGATGTTCTTTCCATCTCCGTGCAACGTCCAAATCGGCATGATGGGACCTTTCGTGCAGAGGAAGGTGTCCGAACGCTGAGTGTGCTCCAGCTCACAAAACACCGTGACTGGAGTGAAACGCTATTACAGCGCAGGGGTATCGACGTGATGACAATCTGCCAGAACCCACGGACTCGGATTGGCAATATTAGTGATTGATGCCGCGCATCGCGGTTATCTTCAGTGCTAGAGACAGATCCAGCCGTAGCTCGGGTTGCGCCGTGAAGGGTCCAAGCATTTTCTCCAGCTTAACGACCCTGTAACGCAGTGTGTTGTAATGGAAGTGGAGCTTGCGCGCTGTCTCGGCGATGTTGATGTTGGTCGCGAGCAAGACTTCCAATGTCTTGCGCATGTCCTGCGCTTCGGCAGTTTCCTCCGTCAGTTCCCGCAGTGTCTCCCGCGCGAACGTCTCCAGCTCGTTTTCGTCCTCGACCAGACTGAGCAGTCTGTACACACCGAGATCGTCGAACTGAGTCACCGTCCACGGACCGGAGATCCGGCGTCCGACGGTCAGTGCGGTGCGCGCCTGACTGTAGAGCGCGGGGACGGCGTCGATCGCCGCTGTCGGCCGGGACACCCCGACACTGAACGGCCTTCTCCCGCCGCCACCTTCACCGCGAACGACCGTGACGAGGTCCCGCACCAATGCCATCGTGTCGGTGCCGACGCCCATGACGATCACCGTCTCGCCCGTCAGCGCGGTCACCGCCGCACCGGGATCGCGGTGGGCGATCGCGCCGGAGAACGCCATCGCCTGGCGATCGACGACAGGCAGCCGAGCGGGCGCCGCCGAGGCCGGTTCGTCGACCGGGTCCGGCTCGATCGAGACGATCACCAGCGGGCGATCGAAGTCCCAACCGAACGTCTTGGCGTGGGAGACAACGTGATCGTGGTCCCCGGCCCGGCCGAGGAGCAGGTCGTGAACGAAGTTGGCGCGATGGCGTTCTTCCACCGACGCCACGGCCTGCTCACGGGTGATGACCAACGCGCACACCGACGCCGCTCGCTCGACCAGGTACTGGTCGTAACTCGTCATCACGCGCTCACCGGTGAACAACGCGAGACGCCCGTGGTCGATGTGATTGGCGGAAATCGCGGACACCGCGATGAATTGACCGTCGAACTCGTGCAGACCCAACCCGCCCTCGACGGTGTCGGTCCGCAGACGACCGGTGGAATCTACGGCGGGACAGGCAGACAGATGCTTGCGCTCCGCGGCATCCCCGGCGCGGCAGATCTCGCGTCCGTCCGAGGTGGTGATCAGGGCGGCGCCCTTCATCTCCCGTGCGATGACCTCGGTCAATTGCGGGAGGCCGCCGCCGCCCATCACGACGTCGACCAGCAGCCGTCGCAAGCGCTCGGCCCCGAACATGGCGTCGATCTGGGCCGACTCCGTCTGCTCACGGTCTCTCGCCGCAGGGTGATCGCACGCACCGTGAAAAACCAGGAGCGGGAAGCCTGCGCTTTCGGCCGCGTCGACCAGTTCCGGCGCGAGAGTGTCCCCGTCTGCGCCGAATTGGACGGCGAGCGCTGCAACTCCGCGCGTCGACAACCGTCCGACAAATGCTTTGAAGGTTTCGGTGACCCGGGCGAGGGTTTCCGGCGTGGTGATCAGCAACTGTCCGTGTCGCAGCCACGGTCCGATGTCCGGAACCGCCATGAATCCCACCCGGGCTACCGTCGGGTCTTCGGAGCCGCCGGCGACCTTTCGAACACCAGGAAGGAGCGGGGTTCGAAGAAGTTCGGAGAGAACAGCATTCACCTCGGATGCCGGTACGGCCGGGTTTGCCACTTGGCAGGCACCTCGATTTCATTCGGATCACGGAAGATGGTTCACGAAAGAAACGATCCTATCCCCACCGAACACAAGATGTCCGAATTCAGCGCAGTCGACTCAGGCCGTTCGATGCAGGGCGGTCGGATTCTCCTGAGGTGGCGGGTGGATCGGCCCCTGCAGATCCCGCAGTTCAAAACCGGATGCATTGCGCAGGGTCTTGGTCATCTCGGCGAGGATCGACACTGCAGTCTCCTCCGGCGTCCTGGCGCCGAGATCCAACCCGATCGGTGAGTGCAGACGCCCCAACTCGACGTCGGTGACGCCTCGCTCCTTCAACAGCGCCACCCGACGCTCATGCGTCGCACGACTTCCCATCGCGCCGACGTATGCAGCCGGCGAACGCAGCGCGATCTCGAGCAAGGGGATGTCGAACTTCTCGTCGTGCGTGAGCACGGCCAGGACGGTTTTGTTGTCGATCGGTGCGGTTTCGAGGAACTTGTGTGGCCACATGACGACCAGATCGTGGGCGTCGGGAAAGCGCGCCCGTGTCGCGAAGACCGGCCGTGCGTCCACGACGGTCACTCGGTAACCCGCAAAGGCGCCCAACGTACACATCGATGCCGCGAAGTCGATGGCCCCGAACACGTACATCCTCGGTAGTGGCGCGAAGATCTCGACCAGCAGGTCGTGCTGCGAATCGATGAGGGTTCCCGCCGGCGCGACAAAGGCTACGGACTCACCGGTGTCCATCGTGCGCAACAGGATGGAGACCTCGTCCTCCGTGGCGTCCAGATCCCCGCTTCGTCGGCCGTGCTCGACGACGAGGTGCCGCGCCGGCGCTCCCGGACGCACTTCGGTGACCACGACGACGGGCGTATCGGCTTCGATCCGTTCACAGACCTGACCGAACTCGGCGAAATCGGCTCCGACGGCCTGGACAAACACTTCGATGGTTCCGCCGCAGGTCAGCCCTACTCCGATGGCGTCGTCGTCGGAGACACTGAAGACCTCGACGCGACTGGTGCCGTCGGCGAGAACCTCCTGGGCGATCTCGTACAGCGCACTCTCGATGCACCCGCCCGAGACGCTGCCGACCACCTCGCCGGAGCGTGAGACGGCCATAGAAGCACCGGGCATGCGCGGTGAGGATCGCCAGGTACGGACAACCGTCGCCAGTGCAAAATCCTCGCCGCGGGCGTGCCACTGCGCCAGCTGAGTGGAAATGTCGCGCATCGCCTCGCCTCCCGCTTGCATCGCCGTCCGTAGAGAGTTCACGGTATCGGCCCACCGCAATCCTGCCTGTCACACAATGCGCCTAAATCCGGGCCCTGCAGTTGTGCAATGTCGCCGTCGCATCACCGTGCGCTCTCGACCAGTGTTGTCACCGAGCCCAGCCGAAAGCAGGCCTGACCTTCATTCTTCCCCTCTCCGACGATCACTGCAGCGGTAATTCACGCAGATGGTGCGACGGATCGAGTGGGCGACGTTGCACACCACAGAACCGAGGTTTCTCCCATGGACCAATTGCTCAGCGGTATCAAAGTTCTCGACCTCACCCGCGCTCTCGCGGGCCCTCTGTGCACGTCGCTGCTCTCGGACTTCGGCGCCGACGTGGTCAAGGTCGAAACCCGTGGCTCCGGCGACAGTTCGCGTCAGTGGCCGCCGTTCGACGGCGATCGAAGCCTCTACTTCGCTTCCGTGAACCGCGGCAAGAGGTCGATCGCCATCGACATGCGCAGTGACCGCGGGCGGAAACTGCTTCGCAGCCTGGCCCTCGACGCGGATGTGCTGGTCGAGAACTTCCGTCCGGGAGTGCTGGCCGACATGGGGCTCGATCCCGATTCGCTCGAGCAGGAGAATCCGGGTCTCGTCGTGATGAGCATCAGTGGTTTCGGCCCGGTGGGCCCGGACCAGTTCGCGCCCGGACTCGATCAGGTGGCCCAGGGCATGTCCGGGTTGATGTCGGTCACCGGCGCCGGGGAACAGACCCCGATGCGGGTCGGTATCCCCATCATCGACACGGTCTCGGGCATCTACGCGGCGCTGGGTATCACGGCGGCGTTGGCTTCGCGCGGACGCGACGGTCGTGGGCACCGCGTGCAGACCTCGTTGCTGGAATCCGCGATCTCGATCATGACCTTCCAGGCGCAGGACTACCTGAGCACCGGGCGGGTGTCGACGCCGAACGGCAATACGCACCCGACGATCACGCCGTACGGCGCTTTCGACACTGCCGACTTCCCGATCAACATTGCCACCGGCTCGGACAAGCACTGGATCGCGCTGTGCTCGGTTATCGGCGACCCCGATCTCGCCTTCCGTGCCGAATATGCCACGGGTAAAGAACGTTTGGCGCACCGAGACCAACTGACCAAAGAACTCGAGGACCTACTGACCACGAAGGGCGCGGCACAGTGGATCGCCGAGATCCGCGGTGCCGGAATCCCCTGCGGCCCGATTCATTCGATCGATCAGGTGTTCTCCGACCCGCAGGTCGAGGCATTGCAGATGGTCGAGCAGACCCAGAGCGCCGACGGAACATCGATTCCCGTTGTCCGCGGACCGTTCTGGGTGGACGGCAAGACCCTTCCCGTCAGGAATGCGCCACCCATGACTCTCGGCGGTGACGCCGACGACGTACTCACCGACTTCGGCCTGCGCCCGGAGGAGATCGAGGATCTTCGCGCAAATTCGGTGATCTGACCGCACACTAGTAACAGAGCGGACGCTCTGTTACTGTGCGTTCATGCCTCGGCCACGCGTCCACGACCTCGACACCCTGCTCGACGCTGCCGAAAAACTTGCCGCCACTGCCGGGCCGAGCGCTGTCACGGTCAGGGCGGTCTCCGACGCCACCGGTGTATCCAACGGGGCGATCTATCACGCATTCGGCTCTCGCAGTGGACTGGTCGGTAGCGCGTGGCTGCGTGCCGCGCAACGATTTCTCGCGCTTCAGCAATCGAGAGTGGACGACGCTCTCACGGACCCCGCGCCGACCTCCGCGGTTTCCGCCGTCGTCGCAGCCGCCGAAGTTCCGGCCGTCTTCGCGCTCGACTACCCACAATCCGCGTTGCTGCTGCTGACGATTCAGCGCGACGAACTGCTCGGCACCGACGTCCCTGCCGACATCGCCGAGAAACTCACACAACTCGACCGGTCTCTGGTCGAGTTGTTCATCCGGTTGTCGACCGCGCTCTGGGGCCGCAAGGACGGCCGAGCCGTCGAAGCAATCGAAGCCTGTGTTGTCGGCCTGCCTACCGGGCTGCTCATTCATCCCGCCAAACGCGCCGACGGTTGGCGAGTCCCCGACGCCGCAGCACGCGCGCGGTTGGATGCCGCCGTTCGAGCGGTTCTGCATCTCGACCCACCACTGCCCAAGCCCCGCAACAGGAAAGGCCAATCATGACCGCAACTCTGCGCTTCGAAGACAAGATCGCCGTTCTCGATCTCGGCGAGGACGAGAATCGATTCTCGCCAGATTGGCTCGATTCCGTCGACAAGCTACTCGACCAGGCTCTGAGCGAAGGCGCACACGCCCTGGTCACCACGGCGACGGGCAAGTTCTACTCCAACGGACTCGACCTCGACTGGCTGGGCGCGAACGGCGACAAGGCGAAGTGGTATGTGCAGCAGGTGCAGTCGCTGTTCGCCCGGATGCTGACGTTCCCCATGCCCACCGTCGCGGCGATCAACGGCCACGCCTTCGGAGCGGGCGCCATGCTCGGCATCGCGCACGATTACCGCGTCATGCGCGATGATCGCGGCTACTACTGCTTCCCGGAGGTGGACATCAACATCCCCTTCACCGAAGGAATGGCAGCTCTCATCCAGGCCAAGCTCAGCCCGGCGTCGGCAATCGTCGCCATGACCACGGGGCGGCGATACGGCGGAAGTGACGCATTCGCAGCCGGTTTGGTGGACTTCACAGCTTCCGTCGATGCTTTGACCGCGAAGGCCATCGAAATGGTTGCGCCGATCGGCCCGAAGAATGCGGGCACACTGGGGGCAATCAAATCGACGATGTTCGCTTCAGTGGTCACCGCTCTGAACACCGACGGCTAAGAGCGCTGGACTGCGTTCTCGCAGAGCCGCTTCCAGATCATCGGCAACACTTTCGGGATCGCGGCCTTCTGTGCTCAGAACCACGTCGACCCCACTGAGCGTCGGCATCGAACCGGCCAGCAGTTGTGACGCTTCCACCAGACCGTCGAGCCCGGCCCAGCCGGCCGGTTCACGTTCGACGATTCTGGTGCGCAACGTATCCGGATCGGCCTCGAGGCGCGCCAGCAGGTGCCCCTCGGCGCCGGTCGCGGCCAGCAAGGCATGCCCGTAGTCGTCGTCTTCGACGGTCGCCGTGAGGAACAGGAGTTCGTACCCCGCTTCCCGGTACGACGCGCACAACATCCCGACGTGTGCGATTGCCCGCTCGGTTCCCAGCGGCGGGTAGCACCGCTCGAGTTCGTCCACCTCGATCATCGCGTTGCTCACCCCGGCCTCGCCGAGTCGATCGTGAAGCGCGGTCAGCACGGAACTCTTCCCCGCGCCCGGCGGGCCTGTCAGCAGTAGTACGAACACGTCCTCCACTATTCCAGAGCCGTGAGCATGTCCAGAGCCTTGTGCAGGCGTGGGGCGGCGAGAAGGCTGGAGAAGACAGATTGACGTGCACAACAGCCCTGATCGGAGCACAGCGATGACCACCACGATCACCGAAATCGCGCCGGACATCTACCGACTGTCGACCTTCGTGGACGAAGCGAACCTCACGATGAACCAGTTTCTCGTCGACGGCGAGGAACCCTTGCTCTTCCACACCGGGCAGCGAGCGTTGTTCACCTCAGCTTCCGACGCACTCTCCACGCTGATCGACATCGACCGTCTGAAATGGATCACGTTCGGTCACGTCGAGGCCGACGAGTGCGGGTCCATGAACTCCTGGCTTGCGGCGGCCCCCGAAGCACAAGTGGCGCACGGCGCGATGGGGTGCTTCGTTCAGGTCAACGATCTGGCCGATCGGGCGCCACTTCCCTTGCAGGACGGCGACGTACTCGAAACCGGCAGGCGCCGCGTTCGCCACATCGACACCCCGCACGTCCCGCACGGTTGGGACGCGGGCCTGATGTTCGAGGAGACGACGTCCACGCTGTTCTGCGGAGATCTCTTCACTGCGTTCGGGCACCACCCCGCGACTACCGAGCACGAAATCGTCGGTCCCGCTTTGGAAGCCGAGGACTTGGGCCACGCCACCTGCCTCACCCCGGATCTCGAACCCACGATCCGCGCCCTGGCCGACCTCGAGCCGCGGATTCTGGCTACCATGCATGCACCGACGTACTACGGCGACTGCGTCACCACGCTTCACGACCTGGCCGACTCGTACGCAACACGTTTCGCAGCCGAAACCGAAAGATGGAAGTCAGACTAGAGCTTGCGCATTCGACATGATTCGCGCCGCCACGGACAGCGCAACGTGCTCGTGGAACGGCCGCGCCACCACTTGCACTCCGACCGGTAAACCGTTGCGGGAGAGTCCTACCGGAACCACGACCGACGGAAGGCCGAGCACACTGATCGCCCGGCAACTCGCGAGCGCGTCCATCCACGTGAGTTCGCGACCGCCCACCTCGAAGCTCTCCACACCGAGCGGCGGAGCGAGCACCGACGCAACCGGCAGAATCAGCACGTCGCCCATCTCGCCGAGGAAGTCGGCGATCAACATCGCACGATCCGCCCACAGCGCTTCCACCTCGGCTGAACTCCGATCATGGCCTGCGGCAAGCATGGCAGTGATGTCCGCGTCGAAAGAGTGCGCTGAACCCGCGGCGAGAGAGTGGATGTCCGCGTGGGTCTCGACCGATCGCAACGCGCCGAAAAGCGCGTTGGCCCGCGGCAGAGCCAGACCGTCGTACTCACTCGCGTCCAGGCTGTTCGCCACCGAGCGAACCGCCGACAGGATTTCTTCGTCGACAGGCATGGTTCCCTCGCCGGGTGCCCAGCGGATGTCGAGGTGTTCGACGTCGACCGAGTCCGGCTCGGTCCACGCGAGATGCGGCTTCGACAGGACGCGCAGCGCAAGCGTCGCATCACCGAGGTTGCGGGCCAGTGGGCCGATGGTCTGGATCGTGCCGTGCATCGTCGCAGGATTGGCGAGTACCCGTCCATCCGAAAGCACGCCGGGGTATTGCCCTTCAAGGTCGATACGGCCGAGCGTCGGGCGAACCGAAGTGAGGCCGGTGCAGTGGGCGGGCCAACGCACCGAGCCACCAAAATCCGTACCGAGTCCGAGCACGCTCATTCCGGCAGCAACCGACGCGGACTCACCGCCACTCGATCCGCCGGGGGACCGGACGACGCCGTCCGGTCGCACCGGGCTGGCCGTGGTTCCGAACAGTTCGTTTCGCGTCAGACCGCACGCGCCGAATTCCGGGGTGTTGGTCTTGCCGATCAGGATTGCGCCGGCAGCCTTGAACGCGGCGACGGCCGGGGCGTCGACGGCCGGTATGTTGTCCGCCAGAGTGCGAGAACCGGCGGTGGTACGCACGCCGGCAGTAGCGATCAAGTCCTTGACCGTGAACGGAACCCCGGCAAGGGGGCCGAGTGTCTCGCCGAGAAGGCGACGTTCGTCCAGGCTGTCTGCGGCCGCACGCGCGTCCTCGGCGCACACGGTGACCAGTGCGTTGAGTTCGCCGTTGCGTTCGTCGATCCGTGCGAGATGTTCTTCGACGACGGTCCGCGCCGACGCCTGACCCGACCGCACGGCTTCGGCGATGGATCGGGCATCACGGCCCACCCAGCTCTCACGACTCATCGCACGCCTCTCCTTGCCAGTACCCTCTGCCGAGCGTAAGGACAACGAGCAAGCCGAGAAACGACCACAATGCACATACCGACGGCTCCGGCGATGTGAGGTTTTGCCACAACGTCCGCGGTTCCGGAGGGATCGGTCAGGTGCTGGTACCTACAAACCCTGCCTGATGAATGCAGCAAGCTTCTCGATCTGTTGCTCGTTTCGTTTGTAATGCCTCCACTGGCCGATTCGTGTGGTGGTGACCAGATCCGCGGCCTGGAGTGCGGCCATGTACTGAGACGCAGTCGATTGCGACACCTTCGCCCTCGCTTGTATGTGCTTGAGGCACACTCCGACCTCCTCGGCAGGCTCGAGCTGAGGGGGAAAGCTCCCAGGGTCTTTCAACCACTGCAGGATTTGTACACGCATCGGGTTGGCCAGCGCCTTGAACGCCGTTTCCCACTCGGTTGTTGCGTCTTCCATGCTCGAGATCATACCGCTAGATCGCGAAATGCCGATATATATGGTTCACTCCCTATATCGCAACATCGCGATATTCCAATGGGAGGCTGAAATGGTGCATCACAATAAAGTCGCACTCGTGGTCGGAGCCCGAGGTGTGATCGGTGGGAACTTGATCGATCACCTCGAATCAACCGGCGAATGGAAGATCATCGGACTCTCGCGCCGAGGCGGCACGAACACCGACCGGGTCGAACACATCGCAGTCGACCTGCTCGATCCTTCCCGGACTGCAGCGGCACTGAGCGGACTGGACGACGTCACCCACGTCTTCTACGCCGCCTATCAAGACCGCCCGACATGGGCCGAGCTGGTTCCGCCCAACTTGGCGATGCTGGTCAACACTCTCGACGCCATCGAACCCGTTGCCGGCGGACTCGAGCACGTCAGCCTGATGCAGGGCTACAAGGTTTACGGGGCACATCTCGGACCGTTCAAAACTCCGGCCCGCGAGAGCGATCCACCGCACATGCCACCCGAGTTCAACGTCGACCAACAGCAGTTCCTCGAACGCAGGCAGCTCGGCAAGTCGTGGACGTGGTCGGCGATCAGACCCTCGGTCGTCTCCGGATTCGCGTTGGGCAACCCGATGAACCTCGCGATGGTCATCGCCGTCTACGCGACCATCTCGAAGAAACTGGGTGTCCCACTCCGATTCCCCGGCAAGCCCGGCGCGTACACCAGCTTGATCGAGATGACCGACGCCGGACTCCTGGCCGAAGCAACGGTCTGGGCCGCGACCAATCCCGAGTGCGCAAATCAGGCGTTCAACATCAACAACGGCGACCTGTTTCGCTGGCAGGAAATGTGGCCGAAGATCGCAGCCTTCTTCGACATGGACGTCGCACCTCCGCTCCCGATGTCCCTCGATGTCGCAATGGCGGACAAGGAGTCGGTGTGGGATGAACTCGTCGAGGAACACCAACTTGCTCGGACCCCGTACTCCGATGTCTCGTCCTGGGGGTTCGGTGACTTCGTATTCGGATGGGACTACGACTTTTTCGCTGACGGATCGAAAGCTCGGCGGTTCGGATTTCACCGCCACGTCGACACCGAAGCGATGTTCCTCGACATCTTCGCCAATCTGCAGGCTCGGAAGATAATCCCCTGACTGGAAACACGGTCGCTTCGAATCCTACGAACACTGTCACTGTCGGACCCCGGGACTACCGTCGTAGGCGGGGTTTGAAAAGCAGGGGTTTCGGCGAGTCGTCGGTAGGGCCCCATGCGCCCCCCGGACCAGAGGAGCGACGATGTCGGACAATACTTTCGATCTGGAAATCCTGAGTGCCTGGACTACTTTCGAGACTCATCTCGCTCGCTACATCTCCGTGATGGAGGACGACGACACTCTCGTGGTGGAGTCGCATTACGACAGCATGGACGAACTGGCAGACGCACCCGCGTGCATCCAGTTCTTCGCGTGGAACCAGACCTCCGTGCGCTGTGAAGTCCCTTCCAACAGGTTTCTGCATCCACTGCGGATGCTCGAACCGGAAGACCATTCAGCGCTGCTCGACATGGGGTTCAGCGCTCCCGATCTGTGCGAGCACGAGCCCGAGGGCAACGGGTCCATGTCCTTCTACATCGACGTCGACCGCACTCGTCCCGAGGAACTGGTGACAAAGGTGTTGCGTGTCTTCCGCGAGATGTGGAGCATTGCGCACCCGTCGTTCCTGCGTGCCAGCACCAGTGGACGCGAGTCGACGCCGGCGTTCGCCACGACGCCGTCGCACGCTCCCTCGGGTTCGGGTGACATGCTGCGGATCCTGGTCGACGGGGCCGTCGAACGCCTTCTCGGCCATCCACCCAAGCGTGACGACGACGGCGACATCCCGCTCGTCCGCGGTGAGCAGGTCACCTATGTTCGTGTCCTCGAGGACGACGAGTACGTGGAGGTGTTCTCGCGGGTCGTGCATTCGGTGGAGAACCTCGATAACGCTGCTGTTGTTCTCGCCCAGCTCAATCGGCAGTGGCCGACCATCAAACTCATTCTCGTCGAGCAGAGTGTGCTGGGCGTTGTGCGGGTGGACGGCGCACCCTTCGTCGCCGAGCACCTCCTCCGGGCTCTGCGCTCGTTCGCCGAATTGGCCGAAGCATCGGACGAACTCGCCGAAGAACTGGGCGGGCAACCCATTCGCGCTACCGGAGACACCGCCTTCAACGACGGGATGGCCTCCGAGCACGAAGATCCCGGTGCCGAATACGAATCACACGAGTGCCACGAATTTCCTCCGGCGCTCATGGCGCTCCTCGAACTCGACGCGGACGGAACGGGCGAGCTCAGCGCCGAAGAGGTTGCCGTGATCTGTGAGCACGACCGCGACACCATTCTCGACTACCTGAGGATCAGCCAGGAGCAGGAGACGGCCTGGCACGAGGCGTTGACCGAGTCCATCCGGCGCAAGGACGACGACACCGACCTGTGCGCGGGCGAAAAGCGCGCGTGGACGCACGCGATCCGCAACCTCAGGCGCGGACTGCGCGTCGTTGTACTTCCCGCCAAGGATGCAGCGCCGACCCAGCTCGGCCTCTTCGACGATCAGGCCTGAGAGCCGGAAATCGAGCGCTGCGGCTCAGCCCGGTAGCGGGATGACGATGCCAGGCAAGATCTCGATCTGACGCGGCAACTGGGGAAGCTGCGGCACTTCGATCGGCGGCAGGCCGGGCACCTCGATGGGCGCTGGGGGAGCGGCCGCGCCCGTCGTGGGTGTGCCCGTCCCATCACCCGAGGTCACACCGGAGTTGGCGGGAACGCCGGCCTGCCCGCCGATGGGATCGGGCCACGGGAAGCTCTCCCAGTCGGAGCCCTTCAACGCGCCGTCCATCGTGCTCTTCCAAATGTCCGCAGGCACTCCGGAGCCGTAGATCAAGCCGCCGTAGGAGTTGGTGATGGCCTGCGCGTCGGAAGTTCCGATCCACACCGCGGTGGACAGCGACGGCGTGTAACCGACCATCCACGCATCCTTGTTCTGCCCCGTGTCACCCAACTGCGCGGTGCCGGTCTTGGCAGCAGACGGGCGTCCACCGGCGAGCGCGTGACCGTTCGAGTACGACGCGATCGGCAGCATTGCCTGCGTGATGTTGTCGGCAACGGCAGCATCGAGACGACGCTCACCGGGAGAGACCGGGCGATCGAGCAGGACTTCACCTTCGGCCGTCACGACCTTCTGGATGAAGTGCGGCTGCTGGTACACACCGGAGTTGGCGAGCGTCGCGTACGCGGATGCCATGTCGATAACACGAGACTGATACTGGCCGAGCACGATTCCGTTCTCCGGCGGGCCACCCTCCTGTGTGAGCGTCGGGTAGTCGAGTCCGGGAATCTGTTCGGGGATGCCGGCCAGATGGGCGGCGTCGGCGATCTTCTGGGCACCGTTCTCCATCGAGAGCATCAACCGGTAGAAGCTGGTGTTCAGCGAACGCTTGAGTGCCTCGGCGATGGTGCATCGACCACAGGATTCGCCGCCGACGTTTCCGATGGTCACACCGTTGATCGTGAGCGGTGAACTGTCGAACCGTGCGGACAGCGGAATGTCTTCCATCAATGCTGCGACCAGGCCGAAGACCTTGAACGCTGAACCGGTTTGCAGCGGCGCCTGGGCGTAGTCGAAGCCGGCTCCGTCGTCACCGCCGTAATAGGCGTCGACGCCACCGGTCTTGGGGTCGATGGACACTACTGCGGTCCGCAGGTCTTCGGGTTCACCGTCGAGATTCCGCTTGACGGCGCCCAGCGCAGCTTCCTGCGCAACCGGGTCGATGGTTGTCGTGATTTGCAGACCAGCGGTGTTCAGCGTCTGGTCGCTGATACCGGCCTCGGCCAGTTCCTTGAGTACCTGAGTCTTGATGTGGCCTTCGGGTCCGGGCGCCTGGTTCAGATCGGTCGGCCGATTGGCGGGGGCGACAGCCGGGAACTGCATCGCGTCGCGATCAGTCTTGGTCAGGCTGCCCAGTTCCACCATGCCGTTGAGAACGTAGTCCCAGCGCGCTTGCAGTGCGGACAGATTGGTCTCGGGGTCCAGGAACGACGGGCTCTGGATGACGGAAGCGAGAACTGCGCCTTCCTCGACGCTCAGCTCACTGACCGGCTTGTCGAAGTACGCGTTCGACGCGGCGGCGATACCGTAGGCACCGCGACCGAAGTAGATGGTGTTGAGATACGCGGCAAGGATGTCGTCCTTGGACCATTCGCGCGCCATCTTGGCGGAGATGACAAGCTCACGCAGCTTCCTGTCGATACTGCGCTTGTCACCGACCAAGACGTTCTTCACGTATTGCTGAGTGATCGTCGAGCCACCGCCGGCGCTTTCCTTGCCCATCACGTTGTCTCGGGCAGCGCGAGCAAATCCGGAGATCGAGAAGCCGGGGTTGGTGTAGAAGTTGCGATCCTCCGCCGAGAGCACCGAATCGCGGACGTGAATCGGGATGGCCGACAACGCGACCTCGGTGCGGTTTCCCTCCGCCGGCACCACCTTGCCGAGCACGGTCGTGCCGTCGGCCATGTAGATGGTGGACACCTGATTGGTCTGCATGTCCGAGGGGCGCGGGACGTCGGTCCGGCTGTACGCGACAGCAAAAACCGACGCAGGCACGATGATCATCAGGAGCACGAGAACGTAGATGGTCCGCCGGACGTACCGCCACTTGGAGCGCTGCTTCTTCTCCGGCTTGGCCGACTTGCTCGACCGTGGGGAATTAGCCGACTTGCCCGATCGAGCCGACGACTGATCGCCACCCGTCGCACTCGATCTGTTCGATGGACTCACTCAACACTCCCGGTCGTGGATCCGGACTTACCGGCACCATTCCACCAGGGTGATATCTCGATCAGATAACTCCCGGCAACTGCGATACCGAAATGTCACCCTACCGGGCTGGCTACTCGCGACGTTCTGCTCGGACCGCGTTCCGATATCCGCGGAACGCCAGCCCGAGAGCGACGACGCAACCGAGCAGCACCAAAGACGGCATCACGCCGGGGTCGCCCTTGACGATCGCGACCACAGCGCCGATCAACGCCATGAGGGCGAAGACCGAGATGAAGCCGGCGATCAGCTCCATGCGCTGGGCGCGCGAAGCCCGCCTCATCGAAACCGCGCGCAGGCGCGCATCACGACTTGACGCCGCCTGCGGTCAGACCGGCGATGATGCGTCGCTGGAAGATGAGAACCATGATGACCAGCGGGATCATCACAAGGGTTCCGCCGGCCATGATCGAGGTGTACGGCGTGACGAATGGGTCGGTTCCGGAGAATTTGGCCATCGCCACCGTGACGGGCGCGGTTTTGTCACTCGAGAGTTGCAGCGAAAGCAGGTACTCGTTGACCGTTGCGATGAAAGCCAAAATCGCGGTGGTGAACAGTGCCGGCGCAGCGAGGGGCAGCATGATCAGACGGAAGGCCTGGCCACGGGTGGCGCCGTCGATACGCGCCGCTTCTTCGAGCTCCCACGGAAGTTCGGAGAAGAACGACGTCAGCGTGTAGACCGTCAGCGGCAGCACGAACGAGATGTTCGGGATGATCAGCGCTTTGTAGCTGCCGATCCAGCCGATGTCGGTGAACAACTGGAACAGCGGGGTCACGAGGGCGACGACCGGAAACATGGACGCGCCGAGGATGATTCCGGTGACGAAGTATTTGCCACGAAAATCGAATCGCGAGAGCGCGTAGGCGGTGAACACACCGATGACCAAGGCGATCAGCGTGGTCGCGCCCGCGATGATGAGGCTGTTCATCAGTGCCCGGGTGAAGTTCACCTTCGCGTCGGGATCGAGCGCCGCGGTGAAGTTGGACAGCGTGAGATTGGTGGGCCACAGCGACGTCGAGAACGTGTCCGCCGGGTCGCGCAACGCCGTCACGATCATCCAGTAGCAGGGAGCGAGTCCCCACACGATGATCAGTACGACGCCGATGTAGGTGCCGATCTTGCCGCGTAGTGCCTTGTTCATACCGGCTCCCCCTTCCGCTGCTTTTCCTGCGTGCTGACCGCATTGGCTCCGAGGAATCGGACAAGGATGAAGGCCACAGCGAAGATGATGAGGAACGTGATGGTGGACAGGGCCGACGCCGAATTGGCGCCGACGCGCATCTGATCGACCACCAGAACCGAGATGGTGGAGGTGGCGGGATTGGATCCCATCATGATCGCGGGCAGGTCGTACATGCGCAGCGCGTCCATCGTGCGGAAGAGCACCGCCACCATGAGTGCGGGCTTGACCAGCGGAAGCGTGATCATGCGGAACCGCTGCCAGGCCGTCGCGCCGTCGACCTTGGCGGCCTCGTAGACGTCGGCGGGAATCATCTGCAGACCCGCGAGAATCAGCAACGCCATGAACGGCGCGGTCTTCCAGACGTCGGCGACGACGATCGCGAATCGTGCCGGCCAGGGATCCGCCGTCCACAGGATGTTGGTGCCGAGGATCTTGTTGGCAATGCCGTCGTTGGCGAAGATGAAGAACCAGAGCTTCGCGGTGACGGCGGTGGGGATGGCCCAGGGAATCAGCACGGAGGCGCGGAGCAAACCGCGGCCGCGGAACGTCTTGGCCATGATCAGCGCCATCGACAGACCGATCACCGTCTCGAGCAGGACGGTGACGACGGTGAAGCCGAACGTATTTCCGATCGACTGCCAGAACTGCGATCCGAGCGTGCCGGGCGGGCAGGGAATCGAGCCGTTGGCGGTGTTGCAGGACTGGGTGATCCAGTTCTTGTAGTTCTCGAACCACGTGAACTGACCGGTGACGAACATGCCGGTCTCGGGATCGAGCTTCTTGCCGTCGCTGTGCATCGACATCCAGATCGCTCGTCCGAGCGGATACAGAATGATGACGGCGAGAACGATCAGCGACGGTGCGACGAACGCCCACACCGGAACTCGTCGACGCTTCTTCGGCTTGTCGGCCGACGCAGGCGGGGGCGAGGTCGGTGTGGGTGGAGTAGCTGCAAGGTCAGGCAGAACCTTGGTCAGGGATGTCCCTGCTGCCTCGGATGCCGACGGCTCTTCTAGCGGTTCCGGTGCACGGTGTCTCCCACCAACGCCCGAACGGTCGGGACCGGTTGAACCGGCCCCGACCGTGGGGTTGGTAGGCACAGCCGCGGAAGGATCCTGCGGTTCTGCCATTGCTTATTGCTCCTGGTAGATCAGTTACCGGCGGTTTCGATGCCGGCCTTGGTGTCCGCCAAAGCCTGCTCGACGGTCTTCTCGCCGCGAATAGCAGCGTAGGTGTTGTCGGAGATCGACTTCGACACCTGCGTGTAGTACGGCGTGACGGGGCGCGGCTGAGCGGTAGCGAGTGCTTCCTTCAGGGTCGCGAAGTACGGGAACTGGGCGAGCACTGCCGGGTCGTCGTAGACAGCCGAGAGGACGGGTGCGCCGCCGACCTCGGTGAAGTACGTCTGCGACTTCTTGGTCTGCATGAACTCGAGGAAGTCACGAGCTGTTGCCGGCGCGTCGGAGTACGCGCTGATGCCGACGTTGTAGCCGCCGACGGTCGAAGCGCCCGGTCCGTCGACACCCGGAAGAACGGTGTAGCCGTACTTGCCGGCAACCGAGGTCTTCTCACCGTCGACCGAGAAGCCGGACCACGTGCGCATGAAGAGTGCCTTGCCGTCACCGAACGCGGTCTGCGACTCGCCCTCGGAGTAGGTCAGTGCTTCCTGCGGGATGGTGTTGTCGGCGAAGTTGTCGACGATCGACTGAACGCCTGCCTTCGTCTTGTCGTCGATGGCCGGGGTGAGTCCGTCCGGGCCGACCCACGGGCCGTCGAAAGCGTTGGTGATCTCGGTGGTGTTGACCGTCAGGCCCTCGTAGTTCTTGAACTGACCGATGTAGCAGGAGATGCCGGCTTCGACAGCCTTCGGGCAGTTTTCCTTGAGCTCGGCCCACGTGGTGGGAGCCTTCTCGACGAGGTCCTTGCGGTAGTACAGGAACGCGGCGTTGGTGTTCTTCGGCGCTGCGTAGAGCTTGCCGTTGTAGGTGCCCGACGCGACGGTCGACGGCAGGAGGCCGGACTCGTCGATCGCGAGGTCACCCTCGAGCGGCAGCAGCCAGCCGTTTGCGGCGAACTGAGCGGTGTTGACGACGTCGACGCCGATGAGGTCGTACTCGTCGCTCTTGGCCTGCATGCGCTGGGTGATGTCGTCGACCTGCGCGTTGGCTTCCTTGGCCAGCGGCTTGAGCGTGACCTTCTCGTCCGGATGCTCCGCATTCCAGTCGGTGATGATGTTTTCGAGCGCCTCGTTCAGGGCATCCTGCCCCTCGACGATCGTGATGGGTCCGCGGCCTTCGCTCGAGGACGATCCCCCGGATGCGGCCGTGGTGCTGGTTCCGCTGTCCTTGTCCGAATCGGACGAGCAGCCTGCCAGTACCAGCATGGACGCTGCCGTGGCTGCAATTGCAGCGCGGCGCATCGCCTTCGAGTTCAGAACCATGGATTCGCTCCCCGTATGTGTATGACAAATAGACGGTCACCGAGAGCCGGCTCACGGCATGCGCCATGGGTGCCGGCTCTCGGCATCGGCCCCTACTGTGGCACGAGACACCCCTACTTGTGGGTATTACGCCGAACCTGAATCGGTCATGTGTCGTTTGACAGGTCCGCCTAACCCAGGCGACGCCCGTCGGTGGTGGCAAAAATGTGCACCTTCTCAGGGTCGACGCGCAGGTTGACTCGCTCGCCCTTCTGCGGCGGGTTGCGCCAGTCACCACGCGAAACGATCTGCTGCAACCGTCCGCCGATCGTGGTGCGTCCGTAGACGTAGGCGTCGGAACCGAGTTCCTCGACGACGTCGACCTCCATCGGCAGGCCTTCGGCGGCGATCTCGAGGTGCTCGGGGCGAATACCCAGAACAACCTCGGTTTCGACGACACCGTTCATCGTCTCGCGCGGAACCGGAACGATCCCGTCACCGAATGCGACGCCGCCGTCGACGACGGGGAGGGTGAACAGGTTCATCGCGGGTGAACCCATGAAGCCGGCAACGAAGACGTTCGTCGGCTTGTTGTAGAGCTCGCGCGGCGAGGCGCACTGCTGCAGGATTCCCTTTTCGAGGACTGCGACGCGGTCACCCATCGTCATGGCCTCGACCTGGTCGTGGGTCACGTAGACCATCGTCGTCGCGAGGCGTCGTTGCAGCTGAGCGATCTGCGTGCGCGTCTGAACACGGAGTTTCGCGTCGAGGTTCGAGAGGGGCTCGTCCATGAGGAAGACCTGCGGCTGGCGGACGATGGCGCGGCCCATCGCCACTCGCTGACGCTGGCCACCGGACAGCGCCTTGGGCTTGCGGTCGAGGTACGGCTCGAGATCGAGCATCTTCGCGACCTCTTCGACGCGGGCGCGGATCTCCGTCTTGTTGGTTCCGGAGAGCTTGAGCGCAAAACCCATGTTCTCGGCCACCGACATGTGCGGGTACAGCGCGTAGTTCTGGAAGACCATCGCGATGTCGCGCTCTTTCGGTTCCTGACCGGTGACGTCGCGGTCGCCGATGAGGATGCGCCCGCTGTGGACGTCTTCGAGCCCGGCGAGCATGCGCAGGGTGGTCGACTTTCCGCAGCCGGAGGGTCCGACGAGGACGAGGAACTCGCCGTCCTCGATCTCGAGGTCGAGCTTGTCCACTGCCGGGGTGTTCGATCCGGGGAACAGGCAGGTGGTGCTCTCGAAAGTCACTGAAGCCATGACGGGGTTGATCCCTTCTACCGGCAGGAACGTGCCGGACGATCCAAGTTGAGGGTGAGCGTGTGCGCTAGCAGCATAAACGTCCGTGTCGGCGCGCGAGCGTAGTCTTTCACGGTGAGTTCGGAGAAGATGCTGACCCGCATCGGTGCGCTGCTTCGCCAAGCGGAGTCCACCGACAATCCACACGAAGGTGAAGCCTTCATGGCGGCCGCTCAGCGGTTGGCCACCGGTTCCGCGATCGACCTGGCGGTAGCGCGGGCGCACACCGCGTCCTCGGAAAAACGTGCGACACCCACTCAGCGGCTCATCACCATCGGCGAACCGGGCAAGCGCGGGCTGCGAACGTACGCCCAATTGTTCATCGCGATCGCCGCTGCCAACGACGTACAGTGCGACATCGCGCAGACGTCGGCCGTCATCTACGCCTACGGCTTCGCCGGTGACATCGACGTGTGCGAAGCGCTGTACTCGAGCCTGCTCTTCCAGATGGTCCGTGACTCCGACGCGTACGTGCGCTCCGGGGCGTACCGCGGCGAAACATCCGTGCGGACCGTCGTCGAAACTCGTGGACGACGACGCGTCAACACGCAGGTCCGCAAGCCGGTGGCCGGAGTGACGGCGCGCCTGAACTTCCAGATGGCGTACGCGTCCCGCATCGGCGCTCGGTTGGCCGAGACGCAGCAGGAGACGGAGAAGGCAGCGATCGCAGAATCTGCCACGTCGTCTTCGGAAACCGCACTCGTGCTGCGCAACAAGGAAATCGAGCTCAAGGACTACTACGCGTCCAACTCCCAGGCACGTGGGACGTGGCGGGGCGGTGGTCGCGCGAGTGCCGGGCACTCCTCGCATGCTCGACGAGCGGGTGATCGGGCGGCGCGCTCCGCACGTCTGGGAAACCTGCCGGAGATCGGCGGGGTGCGCGGGCAGCTCGACTCGTGAGGGATGCGCAGCGGAGCGCCGTCTACGAGGCAGAGACGTTGGTGCGCACCATGTTCGATCGCGCCGACGAGCGCGGACTTCGGAGCGTCGAGGTCATGGGTTCCACCATCACGTTGCCGGTCGAGCGCAAATTCGGTTCCGTGGAGTCGGTCCAGGCGTACTGCGATCAGCTACTCGGGCTGAACTGGGTACTCGCGACCTGGCCTCGCGCAACCATTCCGGTGTCCGTACGCTCCCGCGCCGGCAATGCCGCCGCTCACTACTCGAACGACGTCATCGCCGTCCCGGACGACCGTGACGGCCGGTGGGCGCTACGCGAATTCGTTGTCTTGCACGAACTTGCGCACCACCTCGGCGACCCCACTTCCGACGAGGCCTCCCACGGGCCCGAGTTCGTCGACCGCTATACGAGCCTTGTCGGCGAGATCATCGGACCCGAGGCGACCTTCGTTCTTCGAGCGATGTTTCTTGCCGGTGGTGTTCGAACGGACTAGATGTCAGCCCTCGGTGAACCGGGTGGTGTGCGAACCGGTCGGCTGGAATACTCGGCCTATGGATGCGCCGCGCAGACTGGTCCTGGTCAAGGGTGAGTCGGAACTCCCCGATCCGGCTGTCGCCGTGCGCAAACCCCCGCTGATTCGTGAAGCCTACGGACGAGTGCTGCGGGAGGTCAGACGCGATCAGGACCGAACTCTCGACGACGTAGCCGCAAAGGTCGGGATGTCGAAGCAGTACCTCTCCGAGATCGAACGGGGCAAGAAGGAACCGTCGTCGGAAATTCTGCGCGCCATCTGCGAAGCGCTCGGGATGCCGCTCGAGCACCTGCTGTTCCGAGCGGGCAACAGGATCGTTGCGCTCAACTCCCTCACCTTCGGACATTCTCCCGCACCGATCTCCGGTCCCGTCCTGATGGCAGCCTGATCAGTTCCCTTCGATGAGGGTGTCAGCCAGTCCGTAGGAGATAGCGTCGTCGGCAGTGAAGATCCTGTCTCGATCGGTGTCCTTGCGGAGCCGCTCGACGCTCTGACCGGTGTGCTTACTCAGAATCGCCTCGGTCTGCTCCCGGATTCTCAGGATCTCGGCTGCTTGAAGCGCGAGGTCCGAGATGGTGCCGCTACCTTGCGTCGACGGTTGATGCAGCAGCACCCGCGAATGGGCAAGAACATGCCGATGGCCCGGAGTGCCTGCGGCCAGAAGCACTGCAGCAGCCGAAGCCGCTTGACCCATGCAGTACGTCGAAATCGTCGGTTTCAAGAACTGCATGGTGTCGTAGATCGCGAGCATCGCCGTGGTGGAACCGCCGGGAGAGTTGATGTACAAACCGATTTCGCGATCCGGGTTGTCGGCCTGCAGATGCAGCATCTGAGCCATCACGACATTGGCGACGCCGTCGTCGATCTCTGTGCCGAGAAAGACGATGCGTTCGTTGAGCAGCCTGCTGAAGATGTCGAAAGATCGCTCACCCGTTGGTGTTCGCTCGATGACACTGGGAATCGTGTACTGGGACATGACGTCACAATCCGATCTTGGGGAAGGTGGCTTGCGGTGCGATCTCGGCGAAGGACGTCACGACGCGGTCGACGATTCCGTACTCGCGCGCCTGCTCGGCGGTGAACCAGCGATCCCGATCGCTGTCGGTCTCGATCTCTTCGACGGTCCGGCCCGTTTCGGCGGCGAGGATTTCCTGCGATTGACGCTTCATCAGCTCGAGACTCTCGGCCTGGATCGCAATGTCCACCGCAGTGCCACCGATACCCGCCGAAGGTTGGTGCATCATGATGCGGCTGTGCGCCAGGCTGATTCGCTTGCCGTGGGTGCCGGAGCAGAGAAGCACCTGGCCCATGCTGGCCGCGAAGCCCATCGCGACCGTCACGACGTCGTTGGGGATGAGCTTCATCGTGTCGTAGATGGCCAGGCCGGCAAACACCGATCCGCCAGGTGAATTGATGTAAAGCACTATGTCGCGCTTGGGGTCGGTGGTGGCGAGGAGCACCAGTTCCGAACACACCCGTTCGGCCATGGCGTCGTTGACCTCGCCGGTGAGCAGAATCGTTCGCTGTCGGAAGAGCCTGTCTGTCAACAGGTCACGGTAGCCGGTATCGGTGGGCGCTTCAGTAGTCATGTATCCATTCCTACCGGCGCGGCGGTACCGCGGCCCCGCCTGTCTGCTGTGGGCAGACCACCCCTGTTTTTACCCGCCCCCTTTTTTGCCCGCCCCCCCCCTTTTGCCTGCCCCCCTTTTTGAGCGAACGGCACGTTCAGTCGATCTAAGGCGCCGAAAGTACCGTTCGCTCGAAAAGGGGTGGGTACAAGAGCGGGCATACCCGTCACCGACGGCGGCGGTAGCGGTACCGCGCACACCCGGCCATGATGGGAGAAGACAACCATTCCTCTCGTCAGGAGCGTGGCATGACTCGTCCGGTACGCATCGGTGTTCAACTCCAACCCCAGCACGCACCCGATTACGGGTTGATACGCGACGCCGTCTTGCGGTCCGAGGACGCCGGGGTGGACATCGTCTTCAACTGGGACCACTTCTACCCGTTGACCGGCGATCCCGACGGCGCCCACTTCGAGTGCTGGACCATGCTCGGCGCCTGGGCCGAGCAGACCGAACGCGTCGAGATCGGCGCCCTGGTCACCGGTGGTGGCTACCGCAATCCGGATCTGCTGGCCGACATGGCGCGAACCGTCGACCACATCAGCGGCGGACGCCTGATCCTCGGCATCGGTGCCGGCTGGTTCGAGAAGGACTACGACCAGTTCGGATACGACTTCGGCACTCCCGGTTCACGGCTGAAACTGCTGGGCGAATACCTCCCCCGCATCACGGGCCGCCTGGCGAAGGGCAACCCGCCGCCGACGCGCAACATCCCGGTCCTCATCGGCGGTGGCGGCGAGAAGAAGACCCTGCGCTTGGTCGCCGAGTACGCCGACGTCTGGCACAGCTTCGGTGACCGCGAGACACACCTGCGCAAGTCAGGCATCCTCTCCGACCATTGCGCCGACGTAGGCCGGAACCCGCTGGAAGTAGAGCACTCGGTTCCGTGGCCTGGGCTCGAGAATGCTGCTGACCTGGTCGCCGACGGTGTCTCGCTCTTCACCGTCGGCATCAGCGGACCGGACTACGACCTCACGACGCTTGCCGAGGCCATCGCTTGGCGCGACGACAACACACCGCCTGCGTTGAGCGGGCTGGCCTGAGCGGTACCAAGAACTTCGTCGTTGTCGGCGCCGAGAACGGGCGGCGCCGACGTCAGACGTGGCCTCTGGCCGGAGAAGTTGACCGGAAAGGCCACTTGCTTCAACGGTCCGAGCGTCGGATGGTCGACGGTTCCGACCATTCCGAGCGCGGCGGTGTGGGGATCGGAGTAGATCTCGTCGAGATGGCGGATCGGTGACACCGGCACCGCGCGTTCGGCGAGAAGAGCGCACCAGTGTTCGACGGTTTCCGATGTGAAGGCGCTGGTGAGTTCTCGTTCCAGACTCTCGCGGTTCTCCACCCTGTCGCGGTTGTGGACGAAACGCGGATCGGTGACCAGTTCACTCCTTCCGATGGCCTCGCACAGCGACGCCCACATCCCGTCGTTGCCGACAGCGATGACGAAGTACCCGTCGCTGGCAGGAAATGCTTGATACGGAGCAAGATTCGGATGACCGGAGCCCAACGCAGTCGGGCGCTCACCGGTGGCGAAGTAACTGGTCGCCCAGTTCACGTGCATCGCGAGTTGGCACTCGTACAGCGACGTGGTCACGTACTGTCCGCGCCCGGTCCGGCCTCGCTCGACCAATGCAGCCAGGACACCGACCAGTCCGAAAAGCGCTGCGCCCAAGTCTCCCAACGCAAACCCGGATTTCATCGGAGCACCACCCGGTTCACCGGTGAGCGACATGAGCCCACCCGCGGCCTGCGCGATCATGTCGTACCCCGGTTCGTCGCGCAGCGGTCCTTCTTCACCGAAGGCAGAGATGTGCAGGGTGATCAGATGCGGGTATCGCTCGGACAGCGCCTGGTAGTCGAAGATCTTCTGTAATCCGCTGCCCGGCTTGAAGTTCTCCACGACTACATCGGTCTCTTCGAGCATGCGGTGGATGATCTCCTGTCCTTCGGTGGACTTGAGGTCGATCGTGACCGACTTCTTACCGCGGTTGATCGCGAGATAGTAGGCGGCATCTACCCCGACGAAGGGAGGCCCCCACGAACGCGTGGGGTCGCCGCCTTCAGGGTGTTCGATCTTGGTGACGTCGGCACCGAGATCGGCAAGCGACATGGTTGCGTACGGCCCGGCAAGGATCTTCGACAGATCCAGAACACGGACGCCGGCGAGGGGTGTGGGGCCTGTTGGCGAGTTCACCGATGACCACCTGCTACAGAGAGGAACTCGGCTACGACGTCACGTGCATCATCCAGCTCGACGTCACCGCCGTCGGTGATCACGTCGAGATTGCCGAGCGCAGCCGACGGCACCTTCCCCACAAGACCGGCCAGGTAGGAATTAGCCACCAGCAGTGACCGGTACCCATTACCGTGTCGGATGCCGTGATCCGCAAGATCGAAAAGCAGGGTCGCCATGACGGCACGAGCCAACTCGTCGGCATACTTTGCGCTGGCGGCCTGGGCGGCATCGTCAGATCCGGAGATCAGACGATCTCCTTCCTCTACCAGTTCCTCCCAGCGCCGCAACAGAACTCCGGCCCCGGCTTCGCAATCCGGTCCGACGGTGGACAAGATGTCCGTCATCGCTTCCGCGACCGTGCGGTGCGAGTTGAACTTGCGTAGGCACCGAAGTACGTCCAGCGCAATGACATTGCTCGAGCCCTCCCAGATCGAGCCCAAGTGGGCATCCCGCACTAGTCGCGCGTTTGCCCATTCCTCGATGTAGCCGTTTCCTCCGCGCACCTCCATGGCCTCGCCGGTGACCACCCGCGCGCGTTTGCAGACAAAGTGTTTGGCGATCGGTGTCAGTACCCTGATCAGTGCGCGCGCCTGTTCGTCGCCGCCGTCTGCTGCCTGAAGACACTGTGCGCTGTACGCGACCAGGGCCAGCGAAGCCTCGGCATCGAGTGCAAGGGGAAGAAGCGTCGCCCGCATCAGCGGCTGGTCGAAGAGCTTCTTACCGAACACGACTCGGCTCTTCGAATGTTCGACGGCTTCGCGGACTGCTCGGCGCATGAGAGCGCTCGAACGCATCGCATTGGACAGGCGAGACGTGTTGACCATCTCAGCCATCTGGCGGAATCCTCGATCGAGTTCGCCGACCTGGAGTGCGTGCGCGCGGTTCAGCGTCACCTCGCCGCTCGGCATGGAACGCGTACCCAGCTTGTCCTTGAGACGATCGATCGTGAGGTTGTTGCGCTCGCCGGATCCCAAGGTCTTGGGCACCATGAACATTCCGACTCCACGCGTCGAACCATCCTGTCCGCCCGGGAATCTTGCGAGGGTGATGATCACATCGGCATCCGGGTTGGAGGCGAACCACTTCTTGCCCGTCAGAACCCATCCGTCACCGTCGCGCTCGGCGCGTGTTTCGGTGCAGGCGATGTCGGTGCCTGCCTGAATCTCGGTCATGAACATCGCACCCGTCTTCGCCTGCTCGGGGTCCGTCGACGTCAACGCGTCGATCCAGGGCGAGAACACGGCCGGATCACCGAACATACGCAGGGTCCGCGCAGCAGCATCTGTCATCGACACCGGACAGGCCAGCCCGAACTCGGCCTGCACGAAGATGTACGACGCGAGGTACTTCGCGAGTGGCGGATGCACGGAGTCCCATCCGTGCAACCCTTTTCGGTGCGACATGGCGGACAGGCCGTACTCGTTGTACGCCGCCCGGCACAGTTCCAGGTAGGCCGGGTGATAGGAAATCCGGTCGACGCGGTCACCGGCCTTGTCGAATTGCTGCAGCACCGGCGGGTTCTTGTCTGCGATGTCGGCAAGCTCGGACAAACGGCCGGCGGCATCTCGGCCCAGTCGGTCGAGCAATCCGTTCAACGTCTCTCGGTCCGCCCCGGCGGTCCATCTGTCCACTACCGCTGCCAGAGCGGGGTCGGTGTGTGCATAGTTCATCAGTGGTCAACGCCTTTCAGGGTGGAAACATCGGTCATGTTCGAGGAGCTCGTCGACTCCAGCCCTTGCGCGTGCAGCGCACTCCTGCGCAAAAGTGCCGTCATACAGACAAGGGAGAGAACGACATACACGAGCCCAAGAGCGACGACCGGCCAGATCGAGTTGGTTCGCGTCAGCAGATACTGGCTGACCATCGGGGCCGTTCCGGCAAATACGGCTGTCGACAATTGGTACGACAGAGAGATGCCGGTATACCGAACATTGGTGGGGAAAACCTGCGCCAGGATGCCGGCCAACGCGGCGTAATACATTGCGTGAGGCGCCGTCGCGAGGACCATACCCAGAATCGCCAAGGGCACGGAGCCCGTCTGAACCAGCACGAACATCAGTGGTAGGAGCACGATCTCCGGAAGCAGCATCCAACGGACCGCTTTCGACGGATCGATCCGCGTGGCCAGCACAGCACCGAAAGGCTGTACGAGCGCCTGGGCTACCAGTGCCACGGTGATCACGAGGAGGAAGTCACTACGCTCGAAGCCGAGATCCGTTGTCGCCCATGAGAGCGCAAAGGTTGTCTTGACGTACGTGATGGCAACACCGGCAACCACAGCGCCGACGCCGAGAGCAAGTTCGACGGGATGCGAACGCAACACTTCGACCAGCGGCATCCGTGTACGTTCCTGTGCCGCAACAGCCTTCTTCATCTCGGGTGTCTCGGAGATGTGCAGTCGGATGTAGAGAGCGACGATCACCAAAGCTGCGGATCCGAGGAACGGCAGACGCCAACCCCACGACTCGAACACGGAATCCGACATCAACGTCAGGCCGAGGAAGGCCAGCGTCGCGAGCAGGTTGCCGACCGGTGAACCCTGCTGCGCAAACGCACCGTAGAGCACCTTTTTCTTCGGGGGAGCGAACTCTGTGGCGATCAATACGGCGCCACCCCATTCGCCGCCCATGGCAATGCCCTGGAGAACACGCAGTGCCACAAGCAGTATCGGTGCCCAGATCCCGATCTGGGAGTACGTAGGGAGGAGGCCGACACCGACAGTTCCCAACCCCATGAGCGCGAGGGTGATGATCACGGCGTTCTTGCGACCGAACTTGTCTCCGAAATGACCGAACACCACTCCGCCGACAGGACGAGCCACGAATCCCACGGCAAAAGTCGCGAAGGCTGCGAGTGTCCCCACCGCCGGCGACGCATCCGGGAAGAACAGCGGGCCGAGCACCAAGGCGGATGCGGTTCCGTAGATGTAGAAGTCGAACCATTCGATAGTCGTTCCGACAAACGCCGTGATTCCGGCCTTGCGTGCCTGTTTGGTGTTGTATTCAGGCGGATTGGTGTCTTGACCTGGGTGTTGATCCACGGTTCTCTCTGATTCTCGCGTCGGGCATCACCAAGGGATGCAATGTGAGGCGTGAATCACTATCGTCCGAAATCCATGTAGAGTCCAAGACTTAGTTCGACTCATTTATGTGGGAGAACCACATAATGAAAAGCGGGAGGAGCGACATGGAATTGCGTCAGCTGCGCGCGTTTCTCGCAGTCGCCGACGAACTTCATTTCGGCCGGGCCGCCGAGCGACTCCACATCGGGCAGTCGCCGCTCAGCCAGACCATTCGGGCGCTCGAGCGCGAACTCGGCACCGACCTGTTTGTCCGGACCACCAGATCAGTGCAATTGACCGCAGCCGGCGAAGCCTTGGTCACGCCCGCACGAATCATCGAAGCGCAGATCGCCGTCGTACGGGATATCGCATCAGCGGCGTCGACCGGGGAAACAGGCCGTGTCACGGTGGGTTTCGGCGGAACGGGCGGCTACACGGTGCTGTCGGCCCTCACACGATCGCTGGCCGACTCCCATCCGGGAATCGAACTGGACCTACGGCCGCAGATGTACTCGGGTGAGGTGCTCGACGCTCTCCGACGCGGAACACTCGACATGGGCATAGTCGGCCTGCCCATTCCGCGCGGATTCGAGACTCACACTGTGCGCGAGGAAACCTTGATGGTCGCGGTTCCGGCCAGGCATCACCTCAGTACCCGGGACTCGGTGTCACCGGAAGACCTGGCAACCGAGCGATTCGTGATGTATCCCGCCGAGCACGGCTCGGTGGTGCGCGATGCGACGTTGTCCGTCTGCGCCACAGCAGGTTTCACGCCCACCGTCGCGCACGAAGCCCCCGATCCGTACAGCCTGTTGGCCATGGTCGGAGCGGGGGTCGGGATCGCCGTCGTCGTGGAGTCGACGGCGCATCTGTCCATGGACGGGGTCGTGTACCTGCCGATCGCCGGGGCCACGCCCACGCTGAAAATCGCGATGGCATGGCGACCGAACAATCCGACGCCGGCAGTACACACCGTCACCAGGGTACTGAGGGAGCAGCCTTAGGCTCTGGCGAGAATTCCCGCGAAATCTGTTCCCACAGGCAGAGTTCCGTACTCGTGACCACGGTCGGCGCCGAGGCGAGCGGCAATGAACGCATCGGGCGAGGCGGCCGGGGAGTGGCGCACCATGAGCGAAGCCTGCAGCGCCAACGCCATTGCCTCGACGACGGTCCGAGCGCGGAGCTGGGCGTCGGCGGGTGCCATCGTGGCGAGCTCACCGAGTTGGCGTCGTACCCGATCGAGGTGCTGATCGAGGACCGGGTTGTTGCCGCGAGCGAGGTTGACCTCGTGGTCGAAGGCGGCAACGGAATCGGGTTCACGGGTCATCGCGCGCAGGACATCGAGTGCGATGACGTTGCCCGACCCCTCCCACACGGCCATGACGGGCTGCTCACGGTAGCGACGGGCAAGCGGGAAGTCCTCGGTGTAACCGTTACCGCCCAGGCATTCGAGTGCCTCGTAGGAGTGGTGCGGGCCGCGCTTGCAGATCCAGTACTTCGCAACAGCCGTCGCGAGTCGGCGGAACGCCTTTTCCTGCTCGTCCGCGTCCTCGTCCTGCGCGCGAGCCAATCGCAGTGCGGTGATGGTTGCGGCTTCGGATTCGAGAGCCAGATCGGCGAGCACCGACGTCATCGCCGGCTGATCTGCAAGGACGGCACCGAAAGCGCTTCGGTGCCGTGCGTGCCACACTGCTTCGGCGACCGACTGACGCATACCTGCCGTGCTGCCGAGGATGCAGTCGAGTCGCGTCTGGGACACCATTTCGATGATGGTCCGCACGCCACGACCCGGTTCGCCGATCATGGTGCCGACGGTGCCGTCGAGTTCGATCTCGGACGACGCGTTGGACTTGTTCCCCAGCTTGTTCTTCAGACGCTGGATGCGGAAGATGTTGCGTGTGCCGTCGGGCAGGATGCGGGGGAGAAGGAAGCAGGAAAGTCCCTCACCGGCTGCACCTTCGGCCTGAGCAAGAACCAGGAACGCGTCGGACATCGGCGCGGAGCAGAACCACTTGTGTCCGGTGAGCAGGTAGTCCGCACCCGGGCCGCCACGTCCGGCCGGCTTGGCGATGGTCGTGTTGGCTCGCACGTCGGAGCCGCCCTGCTTTTCCGTCATGGACATTCCGAATATCGCGGATGCCTTTCCGGGAGCATCCAACTCGGGGGTGTAGCTCCGAGAAAGGGCACGCGGGGTCCAGATGGCGGCCACGTCCGGTTGCAGCTCGAGCGAGGGGATCACGGCGTGCGTCATGGAGATCGGGCACGCGTGGCCCGGTTCGACCTGGGAGAACAGCATGAATGCCGCGGCCCGAGCCACGTTGGCACCCGGCTTGGGGTCAGCCCAGGCAGAGGTGTGAGCACCGTGCGCTACGGCAGCAGAGATGATCCGGTGATACGACGGATGGTATTCGACCTCGTCGATGCGGTTTCCCCAACGATCGAAAGTCTTCAATTCGGGGATCACCGTGTTGGCCAGCTCGGCGTCGTGCTGGAATCCAGCACTGCCAACCAGTTCACCAATATCGGTGAGTTCGTCTGTGGCCCAATCGGCGTCGTGGCGCGCGACCCCTTCGGCCAGGACCGTATCGAGCAGGAACTCGTTGACGTCCGTGCGCGGTACCGACTGGTTGAGCACTGCATGGGTGCGATGCGGAGCCGGGTGGGTGACGGTCTTCTCGGAAATATCAGTCATGACAGGCCTTTCAGCTCGCTGCGCGGATGAGGTGCTTCTGGATCTTGCCGGTCGGTGTACGCGGAAGAATGGTCGCGAACACCACTTCACGCGGAATCTTGTAGCGCGCCAACTTGTCCGAGAGGTAGTCCTTGATGTCGTCGGCGCTGATGACATCCGGTTCACGCCAGACGACGTGTGCGACGACGGTCTCGCCCCATTCTTCGTTGGGCTTTCCGACAACGGCGACGTCGACGACGTCCGGGTGGCCGGAGATCACGTCCTCGACCTCCTTGGAGTAGACGTTCTCACCGCCCGTGATGATCATGTCCTTCGCGCGGTCGACGATGAAGAGGTAACCGTCCGCATCCTTGCGCGCCAGATCGCCGGTGCGGTACCAACCTCCGTCGGCAAAAGCAGCCTTCGTGGCAGTGGGGTCGTCGAGGTACCCCTGCATGACGGTGTCGGCGCGCAGCCAGATCTCACCGATCCGATCGGGCTCCGCGTCGGTGCCGTCATCGGCAACCAGGCGCAGGTCGACGCCGGCCAGCGCGACGCGGCCGATCGAGCCCGCCTTGCTCAACTGCTCCTCGGGGTACAGCACAGTGCCCACCGGTCCGGTCTCGGTCATGCCGTAGACCTGCCGGAATTCGGTGGTGCCGTACGACTCCACCAGTCGCCGAGCGACATCCGCGCCGATCGGTCCGCCGCCGTACAACCACGCACGAACGCTTCCGAGGTTGTAGTCGGCAAAGTTCGGCACGAGGTTGAGTGCAGTGGTGTAGATGACCGGCGGGCCGAAGCAGAGGGTAATACGGTGTTCCTGAACAGTTTCCAGGAATTTGACGGGATGGTACTCGCGCAGCAGCACGACGGTTCCGCCCATGTAGAGCGTGGACATGAACCAGTTGTTGAGCGGGGAAGCGTGCCAGATCGGGACGGCCATGAGCAGGCGCTCGTCCCGAGTCGTCGACACGGCGAGGGCCGCGGTGACGGCAACACCGACGACGTTGCGGTGGCTGTGGACGCAGCCCTTGGGCGAGCCGGTAGTCCCCGAGGTGTAGAGGATTTCAGCCGGATCGTTCTCGTCGATGTCGATACCGTCAACGCCCTCCTGGCGGGTGATGGCGTCGTCGAAGAAGTCGAAACCGTCTGCGACAGAGTCGGTGCTGATCAGCTTGGCCGTTGTCTCCAGTCGACCGACAACCGGCGCCAACTCACCGTCGAAGACGCACACCGACACCTTCGCGTGTCCCAGCACGTAGGCAACTTCCGGAGTCTGCATCTTGTGGTTGATGGGGACCACGACGGCGCCCAAGCGCCAGGCACCGAGCATCGCGTACACGAATCCCGGAGTGTTGTAACACATCAGCGCGACGCGGTCGCCCGGCTGCACGCCCAGCGACTGCAAATAGCCTGCGGCGCGTCGACTTCCGTCCTGAACCTGGGAGTACGTGTGATCGTGACCGTCGAATATCAGGAAGGGTTTGTCCGGGGTCTTGGTGACGTTGCTGTCGAATACGCGAACGATGTTCATCGAAGTCCTTGTCGGAGAATCACGCTCGAAGAGAGTTCATTCCATCGAGCTGTTGAGTACGGCGTCGGGTATCTGGAGAGTGGCGAAGATGACGGCGACCGCCTCCTCGAGGGAGTAACCGAAGCTCTCGCCGGTGGCAGTTTTCTGAATGACGAGGCCGAAGATCGCAGACCAGAAGGCCTTGGATTCGACGTCGATGCCCGCGCGCAGCTGCCAGCCGGTGCGGATCAAGGTACGGAGGAGGGCTGTTTCACCCGAGGAATGCAGAGTGCGAAGCGTCTCGGAGATCAGATCGCGGAGTTCACCACGGCGACCCGTCATCATCATCGCTTCCACGAACAGTTCGACACTGGGAGCGCCGGAGCCGAGGAGTGATCCGACCAGCTTCTCGGTGTAGTCGCCCACGGTGTCGGCGTCGGCGGCGTCGACCTCGGCACGCTTGCCTGCGCGCAGAACGGCTGCACACGCCACCTCGACGAAGAGCTTCTCTTTTGAGCCGTAGTAGTAGGTCACCTGGTTGGGATGGGCGCCGGCGGCGGTGCAGATCTGCGCGATGGACACGCTGTCGCCATGTTCGAGGAAGAGCTCGGTTGCAGCGTTGAACAGTGCCATGCGCGTCTGCTTGCCCGACTCACGCGTCGCGCGCGCTGCGGGAACTGACTCGGTGACCATCACGAACTCCTACTTGTTTGTATGACAAACAATAACTCGGCGTTGTTTGTATGGCAAACAATTTCTCCCGACGTGATCACATGTCGACTCCTATCGACATGTCCGATGTGCGGGATTACTCTCTGAACATCGAGCACCCGAGAACTTCGGCTTTTCTGCGAGGAGGCGCCCTGCAATGCTCGCGCGATCCGGCTTCTCCCTGCCCACACGCACGACTCTCACGGGCGACTGGGCAGATTTATTGCGTGAGCATTTTGTCGCGCTCGACGTATCCGATATCGAAGACGGCGATGGATTCAGCGGGGCCGTGCACTCGGCCCAACTCGCACACGTTCGGGTGTCCGCAGTTCAATCGATGGAACAACGAATAGTCCGTAGCAGCAGCCTGATCAAGAGTGACGGTGCGGACTATCTGCAAATCGGCATGATCCGCCGCGGTAGCGCGGTAGTGCGGCAAGACGACCGCGAATGCGTCCTGCGACGTGGCGACTACGTCCTGTACGACACCACGCGCCCCTTCGATTGGCAGATCGAGGGACACGCACACGACGGCATCTGGGGACTCGAGGTGTTCACCTGGCCACGGTCATACCTGTCACTCAGCGACGCGGAGGTCACGAGCTTGACCGCCATTGCCTTCGACGGACACGCGGGCCTGAGTGGCCTGCTGGGTCGCTTTCTTCACGATCTTGCCTCCGTCCGCATGACGTCCGACGCGAGCGGAGACGAGGAGGAAGTCGTCAACGAGATCGGCAGCCTGGTCAAGTCGGTTCTCCACGCAACGGCGCGTCCGATCGTCTCCCGGCGAACTGGCCTGTACGAATCCGCTCTGTCGGCCATAGACGCCCGCATCGCTGACCCGGCCCTGTCACCGGTGGACATCGCGGGATCAGTCAAAGTCTCCATTCGCCAGTTGCACCGAGCCTTCGCCGAACACGGCACAACGGTGTCGCGTTCGATTCGCAGCCGTCGACTCGACGGTTGCCGTCGTGAGATCGTGCAACGCCACGGCGTAGAGCGGTCGCTGACCCAGATTTCTCACCGCTGGGGATTCACCGACCTGGCCGCCTTCAGTCGCGCATTCAAGGCGGAGTTCGGGATCAGCCCGCGGCAATACCGGTCGCAAGCAGTGGCCCCCACAAGTACTGCCCGCTGATCTGTAACATCCTCGGACACTTACCCATTCAACATGATGTTCAAAACGTTCGGTCGCCGACGCCTATCCACAATTCTCGGCGCGGTAGGCCAAGTATCGGGCGCTGACGGCCAAGTTTGCTCGGCCTCGCGGGCGTAGATTTTCGGCACGGCGTTGCCAAGTGCCAGGCACCCGATCCGACCACCTACATCACAGGGAGCACTCATGGAATCTGCAATCGGTGAACATCTTCAATGCCCGCGCACGCTGACCAGGCGCGTTCCGGATACCTATTCGCCACCATTTCCCATGTGGGTCGGGCGTGCGGACGACACATTGCACCAGGTCGCGATGGGCTATCTCGGCGTGCAGTTCCGCGGCGAGGATCAGCGCTCGGCAGCACTGCAGTCCATGCGGGATATCGTCGCCGGCTTCGACTTGCCGGACGGACCGGCACACCACGATCTGACCCACCACATCGACAACCAGGGCTACGAGAATCTGATCGTGGTCGGGTACTGGAAAGATGTTTCTTCCCAACATCGTTGGAGCACATCAGCTCCGGTGGCCTCCTGGTGGGAGTCCGAGGACCGCTTGTCCGACGGATTGGGGTTCTTCCGGGAGATCGTGGCACCGAGAGCCGAACAATTCGAGACGCTCTACGCGTTCCAGGACGATCTCCCCGGAGTGGGAGCCGTCATGGACGGTGTCAGCGGCGAGATCAACGAGCATGGCTACTGGGGTTCGATGCGCGAGCGCTTTCCGATCTCTCAGACCGACTGGATGCAGGCCTCGGGCGAACTACGGGTCGTCGCCGGTGACCCCGCCGCAGGTGGACGCGTAGTAGTGCGGGGGCACGACAACATCGCACTGATCAGATCCGGGCAGGACTGGGCCGACGCGGAAGCGGACGAGCGCAGCCTCTACCTGGACGAAATCCTGCCCACTCTTCAATCGGGCATGGACTTCCTCCGCGACAACGGCCCGGCCGTCGGGTGCTACAGCAACCGTTTCGTACGCAATATCGACATCGACGGAAACTTCCTCGACCTGAGCTACAACATCGGTCACTGGGCCTCACTCGACCAACTCGAGCGGTGGTCGGAATCCCACCCGACCCATCTGCGGATCTTCACGACGTTCTTCCGGGTCGCCGAGGGCCTGTCGAAATTACGTCTCTACCATGAGGTCTCGGTATTCGATGCCGCCGATCAGCTGTACGAGTACATCAACTGCCATCCCGGGACCGGGTTGCTGCGCGACGCGGTGACCACCGCCGCGCACTGACCGAAGCCGCCGGAAAACTTCGGCCACGTTCTTTCCCTCGGAGGCAACTCGAGATATGTTGACGAGTGTCGACATATCTCAGTAGAGGCCATCGAGGAAGCGCGGACAGCACACAGTGACTACTCAACGAAACGAAGAGTTGGCGTTTGCTGTGCTGGCCGACCAGGTGCGCCGACAGATTCTCGACACTCTGGCTACCCACGGCGAATGCAACGCAGGCTTCATCAGCGATCAAATTTCGACGGTCGGTCGCACCACGGTATCCACACATCTCAAGGCGCTGCGGCTGTCCGGAGTTATCGTCGAACGCCGTCAAGGACGTCATCGCTTGTTTTCGATCGATCCGTCTGGGCCCGCCAACGATGCACTCCAGTTCCTGCGCGACGTCCTCGGGCGAGCGCTGGAAGCAGGTTCTCACGCCTCCGAGTTGCCGACCACGGCGACTGAGGATTCCGACGCGGCTTCGGTGCGTCGCCGGGCTTGAGGCCCTGTTTGAGCCCCAGCATCTATTTCAGGCAGGAAGTAGAACGTGCCAGGTCTCTCCGTAACGGCACAGATCGTGACGACGGACCCACCAGGGTCAGCCTTCGAGCGCTTCGAAACGGGGCAACTGCTCGAACTCGAATGTGAGCAACTGACGGTCGGGGCCGCCGTCGCCATCTCCCTTCCCGTCGGCGACGGCGCACGCGCAGATGTAGCCGGAATGCCGATCACTCTGTTGGGGTATGTCGCCGGCGTGAAGCGGGGCCGATCGGTCGTGATCGTGCACCACCAACCGTGGCGCGGCCGTCTGACGATCCGGTTCTTTCCCGACGGCACCGGCACCCGACTCGTTCTCGAGTCCAGCCTCGATCAGGACGGCATTTCCTGGCTTGCCAACAAGCGCGGATTTGCTCCACCCGAACCTCCGCGCTCCGACCGACATCGGATCGGACTGCTGGTCAGCAAATCCGGCTCGGCGGCTGTATTCGCCCAGGCCACAGAAACACTCGCTGCCCTGGCGGTGGAAGAGATCAATGCCGACGGCGGTGTCGGCGGCGTTCTCGTCGACTTGGTGATCGGCGATGACGCTTCCGACTCGGCGGCCGGAGCGGCGACCGCACTGCGATTGGTGAAAAGCGGATGTCGCGCCATTTTTGCGTGCGTGACGTCGTCGACCTTCAATGCCGCTGCATCTGCGTTGCAAAACACCAGTGTGTTGTTGGTGCACACAGTTCTCAACGAAGGAGGTCGATCGCGTCCGGGGATCCTTCGATTGGGTGAGCGGCCACTCGACCAGACGCGAGCGGGCATACCCGCAATGATGTCCGAGACCGGTTCTCGCACTTGGTTCCTGGTCGGTCAGCAGTATTCGTGGTCGTTCGGAGCACATTGGGCGGCTCGGCGTGTGATCGCCGAATCCACAGGTTCGGTGGCCGGCGAAGTCTACGTACCGTTGGGAACAACCGACTTCTCACGGATCATCGAGTCGATAGTCGACTCCGGGGCCGAACTGATTCTTTCCACCCTGGTGGGCCATGACGAGGTCTTCTTCGAACGGCAATGCGCCCAGCACGGACTGCGGGCCACCACGCGGACGTTCGCGCTGGTCCTCGACGAGGCCACTCAGCAGCTCATCGGCAATTCCGATGCCGACGGAGTCTGGGCGGCATTCGGCTACTTTCAATCCGCAGCCGGCGATCACGACCTCGAAAAGCGATACAGCGCAAGCTCGAACGAACTCCTGCCTCCGCTCAGCTCTCTGTCGGAGACAACGTACGAAGCGATCGTCGCTTACGCACGCGCAGTCGAACGAACGTCGGCGGGCGATCCGGAAACAGTACTTCGGCAGCTTGTCACAACGTCGAAAAGCTCGACGGACACCGGCGTTCCACTGCATCGGCCGATTCTGATCGCTGAATCACGCCATGGGCGTCTGTACCCCCGCTCTCTCTGAGCGCGCGTAACCCGAACTTAACGAGTCAATATGTCGATACCTATTGACGCAATTACTGATCCGGAACTAGTCTGAAAGACAAGTGAAGCCGATCACATCAGGAGCACACTTCTCATGGCGACAATCCGACCTGACGACAATGCAATAGACACCGCTGCAAGGCATTACGGCATCACTCTCGACCAATCAGCCCGGCTCGAGTGGCCGGCACTGATCGACGGAGCACTGGGCTCCTACGACGTCGTCGACCAGTTGTACGCCGACGAGGCAACCCCGTCGACCACGTCACGCGAACACGCCGTGCCAACTGCGAACGAAAATCCTTTGAGCGCTTGGTATGTGACCACAAGCATCCCGCCGACGTCGGACGGCGTCCTGACCGGCCGACGCGTGGCGATCAAGGACAACGTGACCGTGGCCGGAGTTCCGATGATGAACGGGTCTCGGACGGTGGAGGGATTCACTCCGTCTCGCGACGCGACTGTGGTCACTCGACTACTGGCGGCCGGTGCAACCGTCGCAGGCAAAGCTGTGTGTGAGGACCTGTGTTTCTCCGGTTCGAGCTTCACACCGGCAAGCGGACCGGTCCGCAATCCATGGGACCCACAGCGTGAAGCAGGTGGATCATCCGGTGGCAGTGCAGCTCTCGTTGCAAACGGTGACGTCGATTTTGCCATCGGCGGGGATCAAGGCGGATCGATCCGGATCCCGGCGGCATTCTGCGGCGTCGTCGGACACAAGCCGACGTTCGGGCTCGTCCCGTATACCGGCGCATTTCCCATCGAGCGGACAATCGACCATCTCGGCCCGATCACACGCACGGTCCACGATGCCGCACTGATGCTCTCGGTCATCGCCGGTCGCGACGGTAACGACCCACGCCAAGCCGACAGCGTCGAAGCAGGTGACTATCTGTCCACCCTCGACTCCGATGTGGATGGTCTGCGAATCGGGATCGTTCGAGAAGGTTTCGGGCACGCGGTCTCACAGCCCGAGGTCGACGACGCAGTCCGCGCAGCGGCACACAGTCTGACCGAAATCGGTTGCACGGTAGAGGAAGTAAACATCCCGTGGCACCTGCATGCTTTCCACATCTGGAACGTGATCGCCACGGACGGTGGTGCCTACCAGATGTTGGACGGCAACGGATACGGCATGAACGCCGAAGGTTTGTACGATCCGGAACTGATGGCACACTTTGCTTCTCGACGCATTCAGCACGCCGACGCTCTGTCCGAAACCGTCAAACTAGTGGCCCTGACCGGCCACCACGGCATCACCGCCCTCGGCGGCGCGAGCTACGGCAAAGCCCGGAACCTCGTACCGCTCGCCCGCGCCGCCTACGACACTGCCTTGAGACAATTCGACGTCCTGGTGATGCCCACACTGCCCTACGTCGCATCCGAATTGCCGGCGAAGGACGTGGATCGTGCAACCTTCATCACGAAGGCTCTCGGGATGATCGCCAACACGGCACCATTCGACGTGACCGGACATCCGTCCCTGTCCGTTCCGGCCGGCCTGGTAAACGGGCTTCCGGTCGGAATGATGATCACCGGCAAGACCTTCGACGATGCGACGGTCCTCCGGGTCGGGCGCGCATTCGAAAAGCTTCGCGGCGCGTTTCCGACGCCTGCCGACCGCATCTCCGACTCTGCACCACAACTCAGCCTCACCTAATCCTGTATACGCACTTGCACAACAAATTCCACCGATTCACACATGATCAGCCTGCATAGAAAAGGTGAACCAGATGTCAGTAACGATCGACCACACAACGGAGAACGCCGCACCGGCCCAGGCGCCGGTCTCCGATCGCGCGTGGGCCCTGTTCCGCGCACTCGACGGTAAGGGATTGGTACCCGACGGTTACGTCGAGGGATGGAAGAAGACCTTCGAGGAGGACTTCAGTCCAAGGCGCGGAGCGGAATTGGTCGCGCGGGCTTGGACCGACCCCGATTTCCGGCAGCTGCTTCTCACCGACGGTACCGCCGCGGTTGCCCAGTACGGATATCTGGGCCCCCAGGGCGAATACATCGTGGCAGTCGAAGACACCCCGACCCTCAAGAACGTGATCGTGTGCTCGCTGTGTTCATGCACCGCGTGGCCCATCCTCGGTCTGCCGCCGACCTGGTACAAGAGTTTCGAATACCGTGCACGCGTGGTCCGCGAGCCACGGAAGGTTCTCTCCGAGATGGGAACCGAGATCGCGTCGGACGTCGAGATCCGCGTCTACGACACCACCGCCGAAACTCGGTACATGGTCCTACCGCAACGTCCCGCAGGCACCGAAGGCTGGAGCCAGGAACAACTGCAGGAAATCGTCACCAAGGACTGCCTGATCGGCGTCGCAGTCCCGCAGGTCACCACCGTCTGACCACCCCGACAAGAAAGAAGCACACCATGGATGGAGTACACGATCTTGCCGGAGTTCAAGGCTTCGGCAAAGTCCCGCATACCGTCAACGCCGACATCGGCCCCACCTTCCACGCCGAGTGGGAGCACCTGCCGTACAGCCTGATGTTCGCCGGTGTCGCCGAACTCGGGGCCTTCAGCGTCGACGAAGTTCGATACGTCGTCGAGCGGATGGAGCCCCGCCACTACATGATGACCCCGTACTACGAGCGGTACGTCATCGGCGTCGCGGCACTGATGGTCGAAAAGGGAATCCTGACGCAGGAAGAGCTCGAAAGCCTTGCAGGAGGGCCGTTCCCACTCTCACGGCCCAGCGAATCCGAAGGCCGACCGGCTCGCATCGACACAACCACCTTCGAGGTCGGTCAGCGAGTACGTGTGCGAGACGAATACGTTCCCGGGCATATTCGAATGCCTGCTTACTGCCGAGGACGGGTGGGGACCATCGCTCACCGGACCACCGAGAAGTGGCCGTTCCCCGACGCAATCGGTCACGGCCGCAACGACGCCGGCGAAGAACCCACCTACCACGTGACGTTCGCTGCGGAGGAATTGTTCGGCAGCGACACCGACGGCGGGAGCGTCGTTGTCGACCTCTTCGAGGGTTACCTCGAGCCTGCGGCCTGATCTTCCAGCATTCCAGGCGGCGGTCACGCGATCGCAGCGGTTCGCGTGACCGCCGCCTGATCACAACGATTCACTCATTCGGAAGGACACTGGAAATCATGGTCGACACACGACTTCCGGTCACGGTGCTGTCAGGTTTCCTGGGCGCCGGGAAGACGACGCTACTCAACGAGATCCTGCGCAATCGGGAGGGCCGCCGGGTTGCGGTGATCGTCAACGACATGAGCGAAATCAACATCGACAGTGCAGAAGTCGAGCGTGAGATCTCGCTCAGTCGCTCCGAGGAGAAACTGGTCGAGATGACCAACGGCTGCATCTGCTGCACTCTGCGAGAGGATCTTCTTTCCGAGATAAGCGCCTTGGCCGCCGATGGCCGATTCGACTACCTTCTCATCGAATCTTCGGGCATCTCCGAACCGCTGCCCGTCGCGGAGACGTTCACCTTCATCGATACCGACGGCCATGCCCTGGCCGACGTCGCCCGACTCGACACCATGGTCACAGTCGTCGACGGCAACAGTTTTCTGCGCGACTACACGGCTGGGGGTCGCGTCGAAGCCGATGCCCCGGAAGATGAACGAGACATCGCGGATCTGCTTGTCGATCAGATCGAATTTGCCGATGTCATCCTGGTGAGCAAGGCCGATCTCGTCTCGCAACAGCACCTGATCGAATTGACCGCGGTCCTACGATCTTTGAACGCAACTGCTGCGATAGTTCCGATGACTCTCGGCCGTATCCCACTCGACACGATTCTCGATACCGGCTTGTTCTCGCTCGAGAAAGCTGCTCAGGCCCCTGGATGGCTACAAGAACTCCAAGGTGAACACACCCCCGAAACCGAGGAGTACGGGATCGGTTCGGTGGTGTACCGCGAGCGCGCGCCCTTCCACCCACAACGCCTGCATGATTTCCTGAGCAGCGAGTGGACCAACGGAAAGTTACTTCGGGCCAAGGGCTACTACTGGAATGCCGGCCGGTTCACCGAGATCGGGAGTATTTCTCAGGCCGGTCATCTCATTCGCCACGGATACGTCGGCCGTTGGTGGAAGTTTCTACCCCGTGACGAGTGGCCGGCCGACGACTACCGTCGCGACGGAATCCTCGACAAGTGGGAAGAACCTGTCGGTGACTGCCGACAAGAACTCGTCTTCATCGGCCAATCCATCGACCCGTCTCGACTGCACCGAGAACTCGACGCGTGTCTACTCACCACAGCCGAGATCGAACTCGGGCCAGACGTGTGGACCACCTGGAGCGACCCCCTGGGCGTCGGCTATACCGACCAGACCGTTTGATATTGGTCCGATTTGCCGTAAGTTGTGCGCAATGGGGCTATCACGCAACCGAACTCGAGCGTTGTTGATCGTCGCGGCAATCGCAGCCGGGACCGCTGCCGCGGTGACGCCGGCGGAAGCCACCTGGACAACCGCGCTGATGTGCGGCGATTGGCAGGTCGAGACCGTAGCCCAAGGGTTGGAACAGCTCGAAAACCTCGAGACCGATGACAACGGCGGGTTCTACCTCTCCGGCGAGTCGAAGATCTATCACGTCGACGCCGAAGGACAGGTACGAACCGTCCTCGACGGCATGGCTGCTCCTGGCGGTTTGCAGCTCGACGGTCCGAGGCTGTCCTTCCTCACCAGACAGGACGGCAAGCTGTGGCAACTGGACACCACGACGGATCAGCTGTCCGCGCCCGTCGACTTCGCGGGCAACGGCTTGCTCCGCCTACCCGACCGCGATCTTCTGACGACGTGGGTCGGAACGGAGGGCGGCCCGTCGAAGGGCGTGTCGCGCTATCAACATGACTCCCGAACCGACGTACCCAATTGGGCCGCAGTGCCACGTTCGGAGGGGCTCGCGCTCAGTCCGGATCATCGAGCCGTGTACACCGATGATCTGTTCACAGGTCAGATCATTCGAGTCCCTGTGGATACCCCTGATGCGTGGGCCGTTGTCGCAACCGTCCCGAGCCCGGTACCCGGTCTCGACGATCTGACCGTGTCGCGGGATGGGATGCTCTACGTCGCTGCTCACCTCGAGGGCGCGATCTATCGTGTAGATCCCGAGACCGGGAAGTCCTGCGTCGTCGCTTCGGGTCTGTCGGGTGGGTGGACCGGGCCGAGTTCAGTGCGTATCGGCCGGGACGGCGACGGCTGGGCGCTCTACGTCACCGGCTTCGACGGGACGCTGCGCCGCCTGGTACCTCCGGCGGGCGTCGAACTCGCACCGGTTCGGTAACTCCGTTCTCTTCGAGACGGGATTCTCCGACCTGGCGATACTTAAAATCACGCTGATTTGAAGGCATGCCCGCAGCGCAGCGGCCGCTTGTCCGAAAACTGTCAACAGTTCTACACGGAGAAATGGCTACCCTTAGGTTTACGCTGCTCGCATGTTTTCTTCCGTCGCAGCGAAGATCCGCCTGGTGGTGGCACTGCTCCTCACTGCCCTCCTGGCGCTGACTCTGTCATCGTGCTCGAGTGGTTCGGATTCGTCGGCAGCCCCCACAGACCTGTGTGCACCTCCAGGAGTGGGAGCCGCAACCGCGGCCCCCACCAATCTGGATGCGGCAGCGGGTGCGGGCGCCGAAGACCGCTACACCACGGCCACCGTCACCCCGGTCGATCGGATCGACACCTCGAAGCTGAACTTGATCAAACCCGGGGTCATCACGGTCGGCACGCTCGGTGACGCGCCCCCGAGCATCTGCGTCAACTCCGATAATCAGTACACCGGATACGACAACGAGCTGCTGAAGGCCGTCGCGGACAAGCTGGGCCTGAAGGTCGAGTTCGTCGGCACCGAGTTCGCCGGGCTCCTCGCCCAGGTTGCCGGTCGACGCTTCGACGTCGGCTCGTCGTCCATCACCACCACAGACGACCGTCGCAACACCGTCGGCTTCACCAACGGTTACGACTTCGGATACTTCTCCCTCGTCGTTCCTAACGGCAGCCCGATCACCGGCTTCGGAGACCTGGACGCATCCAAGCGCATCGGCGTCGTGCAGGGAACCGTGCAGGACGACTACGTCGTGAACACGCTCAAGCTCGATCCCGTGAAGTTTCCCGACTACGCCACGGCGTACGCGAACCTCAAATCCGGACAGATCGACGCCTGGGTAGCTCCGTCTCAGCAGGCCGAAGGTGCAATCGCTCCCGGTGACCCGACCTCGATCATCCAGAACACCTTCTCGGTCAACAACTTCGTCGGCTGGGCGGTGAACAAGGAAAACCAGCCGCTGATCGACGCCCTCAACTCCGGCCTCGACGCAGTCATCGACGACGGAACCTGGTCTCAGCTGTACGCCGACTGGGTACCGCGCCAACTCCCTGAAGGCTGGAAGCCCGGATCCAAGGCCGCGGCCACTCCGGAACTGCCCGACTTCGCAGCCATTGCGGCAGAAAACGCAGCAAACGGTGACGGTGGCGATACCGCGTCGTACCAACCGAAGTCGACGCTCGAACAGCTCAAGGACACGTTCTTCGACTGGGATCTGTACAAGAAGGCATTCCCCGATCTCCTCAAGACCGGTCTTCCCAACACCCTGATCCTTGCGCTCGCGTCTGGCATCATCGGCACGATCCTCGGCATGCTGCTCGCTGTCGCCGGTATCTCGCGAACCCGTTGGCTGCGTTGGCCCGCCCGCGTCTACACCGACATCTTCCGTGGCCTGCCCGCCGTCGTCATCATCTTGATCATCGGGCTCGGCGTCGGACCGATCGTCAAGGGAATCACCGGAAGCAATCCGTACTGGCTCGGTGTCGCGGCGCTGTCACTGCTCGCGTCGGCGTACATCGGTGAGATCTTCAGATCCGGTATCCAGAGCGTCGAGTCCGGGCAGCTCGAGGCTTCACGTGCCCTCGGCTTCAGCTACCGCAAGTCCATGTCGCTGGTCGTCATCCCGCAGGGTGTACGACGCGTTCTGCCGGCGTTGATGAACCAGTTCATCTCGTTGATCAAGGACTCGTCGCTGATCTACTTCCTCGGTCTCCTCGTCACCCAGCGGGAGCTCTTTGCCGTCGGACGTGATCTCAACGCCCAGACCGGCAGCCTGTCCCCGCTCGTTGCGGCAGGCTTGTTCTACCTTGCTCTGACCATCCCGCTGACGCACCTCGTCAACTACATCGACAACCGACTCCGGACCGGACGCGCCGACACTTCAGGCACGTTGGATCCGCTCGAGCAGGCCATCGTCGTGGAAAGGGGCTGAGGACATGACCACCAGCTCTGAACTGAAGTCCGTATCGCTCACCGGCAAGGACCTGCATCTGTCCTTCGGCACAAACAAGGTGCTTCGCGGCGTCAACCTGCACGTCGACGCCGGAAACACCGTCACCGTCATCGGGCCCTCCGGTTCGGGCAAGTCGACGCTCCTGCGCGTGCTGAACCGTCTGCACGAGCCTGAGCAGGGTGACGTGCTGCTCGACGGGAAGTCCGTCTTGAAGGACAACCCCGACGAGCTTCGCCAGCGAATCGGCATGGTGTTCCAGCACTTCAACCTGTTCCCACACAAGACCGTCGCCGAGAACATCGCGCTCGGGCCGAACAAGCTCAAGGGGTTGTCCAAGGAACAAGCTCGGGCGCTCGCGCTCGAGCAGCTGGATCTGGTGGGGCTCAAGGAGAAGGCGGACTCGCGGCCCGGCAACCTTTCCGGTGGTCAGCAGCAGCGCGTCGCCATTGCCCGCGCCTTGGCGATGAAGCCCGAGGTCATGTTCTTCGACGAGGCGACGTCAGCTCTCGACCCCGAACTGGTCAAGGGTGTTCTGGCGTTGATGGCCGATCTCGCGAAGTCCGGTATGACCATGGTCGTCGTGACGCACGAAATGGGCTTCGCGCGTTCCGTTTCCGACAAGGTGCTCTTCATGGACCGCGGCGCCGTTGTCGAAACCGGTACTCCGGAACAGCTTTTCGACGATCCCGAGACCGATCGACTGCAGGCGTTCCTGTCACAGGTTCTCTGACCCAGGACGCTTCAGAGATCGACGGGCGTTGATCCTCGACGCCTGAAGCATCAGATGGTCACGTTCGGCGAGGTTGGATGCCTTGTGCGCTGCATCGGCATACAACCTCGCCGCCGTCTCCAGGTCTCCGTCGCGTTCACGGAGATAGGCCTCGACTGCGGCATGGCGCGGAAGTGAATCGTCCAGCGCTGCAAGAGCTGCCAAGCCGGCGCGTGGCCCGTCCGCCTCGCCGACCGCCACCGCTCGGTTGAGCCGGACGATCGGGCTGTCGGTCAGGGCTGCGAGTTCGTCGTACCACTCCACGATCTGCACCCAATCGGTCTCGTCTGCTGTGAGAGCGTCGGCATGAAGTGCGGCAATCGCGGCCTGGGCTTGGAACTCACCCAGTCGGTCGCGAGCGAGGGTTCCCTGAAGGATCACGACCCCTTCCGCGATCGTCTCGGTGTCCCACCGTCCGCGGTCCTGCTCGGCAAGCGGAACCAGGCTGCCGTCTGCGGCAGTGCGCGCGGCGCGGCGAGCGTGATGAAGCAGCATCAGAGCGAGCAACCCCGCCACCTCGGGATGATCGATCGCAGCGGCGAGCTGCCGGGTGAGCCTGATGGCCTCGGCAGCCAGGTCGACGTCGCCGGAGTACCCCTCGTTGAAGACCAGATAAAGGACACGTAGAACGGTGGCGACATCGCCGGGTTGCTCGAACCGCACGCCGGAGACCGTGCGCTTGGCTCGGCTGATGCGCTGAGCCATCGTCGCCTCAGGCACCAGGTAAGCCTGCGCAATCTGGCGAGTGGTCAGCCCGCCGACAGCGCGCAGCGTAAGTGCAACGGCGGACGACGGCGTCAACGACGGGTGAGCGCACAGAAAGTAGAGCTGGAGTGTGTCGTCCACGCCCGGCACCGACCCGCTGACCGGCCGCTCGCCTGGCTGCTCGTCAACCAGAAACTCCCGCTTGCGACGAGCCGCATCCGACCGGATCCCGTCGAGGAACCGCCGCCAGGCCACTGTGACCAGCCAGCCCTTCGGGTCCCGCGGCGGGTTGTCCGGCCAGGTCCTGACCGCCTCGAGCAGAGCATCCTGCACGGCATCCTCGGCCGACGCGAAATCTGCTCCGCGGCGAACGAGGATGCCGAGCACGCTCGGAGTCAGACTTCGAAGCAGCGTGTCGTCCATGAGAGTCGTCAGTCCGTGATGGTCGGCGGCTCGGTCAGGAACGGGCGCAGTTCGAGCCATTCGTGAATCGGCTTCCCGCCTGCGCCGGGCGCGGCCGAGAGCTCCCCGGCCAATTCGACGGCTCGGTCGTAGTTGTCGACGTCGATCACCATCCAGCCGGCAATGAGGTCCTTGGTTTCCGCGAACGGGCCGTCGGTGACCGGCGGGCGACCCTCACCGTCGTACCGGACAAAGGTGCCCTCAGGAGCGAGAGCCTGACCGTCGACGAACTCGCCCGCCTTCTCGAGCCGATCCGCGAAGTCCTGCATGTACTTCACGTGGGCCGTGATCTCTTCCGGTGTCCACTGGTCCATCGGCACGTCGTTGACTGCAGCCGGAGCGCCGCGGTAGTGCTTGAGCAGCAAGTACTTGGCCATCGTGAATCTCCTCTGTGTCGGTGCCACCCATTCTGGTCGCACTTCACTACAGGGACGAAGCAAGTCGGGGATTCTCGACATCGCAGGGCCTTCGGCCCTAAATCCACCCCTGCCGACGAGCGATCACTGCAGCTTCGTGCCGATTGGCTGCACCGAGTTTGGTGACAGCTGATGACAAATAGTTTCGGGTGGTACCCGCAGACAAGTGTGCCCGGGAAGCGATCTGCTCGATGGATGCCCCGTCGGCCGCGTATTCGAGTACGTCCGCCTCGCGCGGAGTAAGCGGTGAGTCGCCGGCGCCGATCGCCTCGGCAGCCAACGACGGGTCGACGTACCTCCCGCCGGCGTGGACGCTGCGGACCACCTCGGCGAGCGTCGCCGCAGGCGTCGTCTTCGGTAGAAATCCGCGGACACCTGCTGACAGTGCCTTCTTCAGGTATCCAGGACGCCCGTGGCTCGTCACGATGATCGAGACGCACCCCGAGACCGTCTGCGCAATCTGTTGCGCCGTCTCGATACCGTCGATACCCGCCATCTGAAGGTCGAGCACGGCTACGTGAGGTTGATGCTTTGCAGCAGCGATCACGGCATCCTCGCCGGATTCGGCTTCTGCCACGACGACGATGTCGTCCTCGAGCGACAACATCATGGCCAGAGCCGAGCGGATCAGGTTCTCGTCGTCGGCCAGCAGTACCTTGATCGGCTCGGTCACCGAGACTCCTTCGTTCGGGACGGAAAGTGGGCGGTGAGGGTGAAGCGATCTTCGTCCTGCACGGTTTCGACAGTTCCTCCGACGGCGCCGACGCGCTCGCGCAATCCGTTCAGGCCGGTTCCGTTGTTCGGCTCTGCGATCCGTGCGCCGTCGTTGGCAATCACGACGCCGTCCGCGGACACCTCGATGCTGCAATTCTCGGCACTGGAGTGCCGGAGAATGTTGGTCACGCCTTCACGGACGACCCACGCGGCGGCCTCGGCCAGTTCCACCGGCAGTTGATCTGCCGATCCACGTATCGCGGTGGAGATTCCGGCGGCCTCGAGCAGAGACTGCGCACCGGCCAGCTCCGACGCCAAGGCGATGGACCGGTATCCCCGAACCAACTCGCGCGCTTCGTCGAGAGAATCTTGCGCAAGTTCGCGTACTTCGTCCATCTGCGCGGCCGCACGATCGTCACCGCGCCGTGAAAGAGTCGCTGCAAGTTCACTTTTCACTGCAATTGCAGACAGTGCCCGCCCGACGACGTCATGGAGATCGCGCGAAAATCGCAATCGCTCCTCGGCGACGGACAGGGCAGCGGCAGCTCCGCGAGCCTCGTCCAATTCGGTGACCATGCGAAGCAGCCACACCGACATGTAGACGGTCAGCCCCATGAAGGCGGCGACGATTCCGACGGACACGCCGCTTTCCGGACCCGCAAGCAGTCCCAGTACAACCCCGGCGGCCACCGAGCCCACGATCAGCCAGCGCAACGACGTCAACCCAGCAAGGGGCACGACAAGGATTGCCGCGAGCCAGAAGTACGGGCCGTTCTCGCCATTGCTTCCCAAGGCAATTCCCGCCGAGCAGAACGCGGACAACGTCATCACGGCGAGAGGAATCTGGACGGGCTTGGCCACGACTCCGCCCAGATCTGGCATCCGAGACACGGCGATGACGCACGCAACGGCACTGATCCCGAGGAAGACACCCGACAGGTACCGATCCGCAACGATCTCGGTGACCGCACCGAAGCCACCGAAAACCACTGCGACCATGATGAACGATTGCCGCGTGTAGAGGCGAACCTTGTCGACGTTCGACGCGGTTCGCCACGTCCGTCTCGGATTCCAGCGTCCGAAGTTCTGCGCGATCATGCCCACTACCTTCTCAGAGTTCTACGAACGCGGTTCCCAGCGGAAGTGGACGTTCGCGATCAGAACCGAACCGACGATCCACGCCAGCATGACCAACAGCGGTTGCCCAGCCGAACCGAAGGTGTCGACAAATCCGGCCGCCGCACCGGGCGCATCGCCCAGATCAGCCAGTTCGCCAGTGGTCCGCCCCAGCCATCCGAGATTGAGAAGGTCGACTACTGCGGCCAGCGGAGTGAAATCGAGAATGCGAGCAATGTTGTCCGGCAAGACATTCCTGATCGAGGACATACCTGCCGTCGCCAGAATCAGAATCGGCATGCAGGTGATCTGCGCCGCCTCTGCGTTCCGAGTGACAGCCGAAGTGATCAACGCCAGCGCTGTGAAGAGCGCGGCGCCGCCGATCACCGCGACCAGCACCAGCACCGGATTGACCGGGGCACTGCCGCCGAGAACCATCACGGCGATCCCGATGACCACCGTCAACAGTGCGGTGAGAACCCACGACGGCACTGCCGGGCCCGCCAGGATCTCGGCGTCGCTGCATTCCCCGGTCCGTAGTCGCTTGAGAACCAACTCGTCACGGCGCGTCGCGTACACCGACAGCAGGTTGTAGAAGACCACGAAGACGAGAAGGAAGAGCGCAAATACCTCGAGGCCTGCCGACACCGACTTGTCCGACAGCCCGCCGTCTCGCGACAGGTACAGCATTCCCACGGGAAAGATCAGCGGGAGGACGATTGCATTGAAGAGCAACAGTCGATTTCGTCCCAGGAGCGTGAACTCCGAACGAGACAGGGTTGCGATGCGGTTCATGCCGACGCTCCTTCGAGAGTTGCGTGATGATCGAATTGGTCTGCAATGGAGAGGAATACTGTCTCCAGGGACGCCGCCCGGGCATCCAAGCCGGTCAGCAAGACATCATTGTGCTGCGCCCACAGCAGCAGTTCCGTCAGCGTCTCCTGGACGGTGCGAGTGGTGATCACCACCAGATCGTTTTCGACGCGCACCTCGGCGCCGGCCAGCGCTGGGAGTGCAAGACCGGGGCGGTGCAGTTTGATCTGGGCGGGATGATCTGCGACGACGTCCGCCACGGTTCCGCTGCGCACGACCGATCCACGGTGCATGATCGCCAATTGGTCGCACAAGGATTCAGCTTCGTCGAGATAGTGCGTCGTCAACATGATGGTGACGCCCGACGCTTTCAAGTCAGCGATCAATTGCCAAGTGTTACGACGACTTTCGGGATCCAAACCAGTAGTCGGTTCGTCGAGGAACAGTACGAGTGGCCGGCCGACGATCGCGCACGCCAGATCCAGTCGGCGCGCTTCACCGCCCGAGAGGAACTTCACGCGGGTATCGCCACGGTCACGCATGTCCACGCGCTCGAGCACCTCGTCGACGGGAAGCGGATTCGAGCACGTTCCGGCCCACATCGCCAAACTCTCACGAGCAGTCAGGTCTTGGGGGAGCCCACCCTTCTGGAGCATGATGCCAAGCGACGGTCGAATCTGCTTGCGGTTGCGCACCGGATCCATTCCCAGAACGCGCACCGTACCGGCGCTGGCTCGTGAAAGGCCCTGAATCACTTCGAGAGTGGATGTCTTGCCGGCACCGTTTGTTCCGAGGAGGCCGAACAGCTCACCTTCCTGAACACTCAGATCCAGATTGCGAACAGCATCGAACGCCTCCTTGCCGGAGCCGTAGCGCCGCGACATTCCGACTACGTCGATCACGGGATCGCCCTTCATCGCTGCGCCTCCTCTCGGTTCCAGCCGCGCAGTCCAATCGCCAATCGAATGCCCGCATAGACAGCGAGAGCGGCAACAAGAATCCAGGACACCGGATTGGAGCCGATGATCGCGAACACCCCTCCGATAATCGCGATGTTCACCACGATCACAACAAGTTCGCGGCCCATCGTGGGTGCGGGTCCGATGTCCATCAGGTCCGTCAGGAGGCTTCCCTCATGTGGTTCTCTCATGCCTCCAAGCCTCGCGGGAAGTCCGCGACGAAAACAGTGCACAGCGTCATCACCTGCGGTGACACCGTCATGGATCGGCGATGACAAATGTCATGCGACGTCCCCGCGGGGACGCGTCGTAAATTGCAGGTAAGGGTCGCCTCGTTGTTTTGCCGTTCATTTTTACGTTCCTTTACCCTCGCTTAGAGCTTCTACGGTTCCCGAAGTCCGTACATCGAATCTCGGGAGTTCACGGTGGCTATCAAGCCTTTGGCCTTGTTCGTCAAACACGACGGCGTGTCTGCACGCGCGTCGATCACCTGCCAGTACAAGTGCGGAAACGCGTGCTCTCATGAGGTCCCCAACACCTCGGGCGGCGAATACTTCCGCGATATCGCACGCACGGCACTGACTCGTCGCGGCATGCTCCGGGGCAGCGGCATGGCAGTGCTCGCGGTGGGAGCGGGCAGCGCCCTCGTCGCGTGTTCGGACGAATCCGCAAGTGCCGAACCGGGAACCGGATCAGCGAGCGGCAGCAGCGGCGGAACCACACCAGCGGGGACGAACTTCGACGCCGTCGCGCCCAACAAGGAAGACAAGGTCACGGTCCCTGACGGATACGATCAGGCCGTCGTCATCCGTTGGGGTGACGCCGTTCTCGCCGGAGCCCCGGCATTCGACTTCGACAAGCAGACTGCGGCAGCACAGGAACTGCAGTTCGGATTCAACAATGACTTCGCCGGATTGCTCCCGGTCGACGGGCAGCCCAACACCTACCTCCTCGTGGTCAATCACGAATACTCCACCGAGCCGGCGATGTTCCGCGGCTACGATGCGGAGAACCCGACCGAGGAGCAGTTCAAGATCGGCCTGGCCAGCCACGGACTGTCAGTCGTCCAGGTCAAGGGCGAATCCGACAACGGCAAGCTGGTACCGGAGATCGGATCGAACAACCGCCGCATCACCGGAACCACGGAGTTTGTCGTGACCGGCCCCGCTGCAGGTAGCGACTTCCTCAAGACGAGTGCCGATCCCACGGGAACCAAAGTGCTCGGCACCCTCAACAATTGCGCTGGCGGCGTCACACCCTGGGGCACAGTGCTTTCCGGCGAAGAGAACTTCAACCAGTACTTCGCTAACGCCGAGGGTGTCACCGATCCCACGGTGGCAGCCCGGCTGAAGCGCTACGGTCTGGCCGGAGCCGCTTCCGAGCGCAAGTGGGAACGCTTCGACAAGCGGTTCGATCTGGTCGCAGAACCCAACGAGGTCAACCGATTCGGATACGTCGTCGAGATCGATCCCTGGGATCCGTCGTCGACTCCGATCAAGCACACAGCGCTCGGACGTTTCAAGCACGAAGCCGCCACCATTTACATCACGTCGGACGGTACCGTCGTCGCCTACAGCGGCGACGACGAGCGCTTCGACTACATGTACAAGTTCGTCTCGAGCCGAAAGATGCAGGACGGCAAGAGTCAGGCAGCCATGCGCCACAACATGACTCTGCTCGACGCCGGTACACTGTACGTTGCAAAGCTCAGCGGAAACTCCGCCGGCGAGATCGACGGAACCGGCAAACTCCCGTCGGACGGCACGTTCGACGGAACCGGCGAGTGGGTAGCCATCCTGCGCACCGGCGAAGACGGCAAGGGCGAATCGCTGGTAGACGGTATGAGCGCCGAAGAGGTCGCCGTCTTCACCCGCCAGGCCGGTGACAAGGTCGGGGCAACGAAGATGGACCGCCCCGAGGACTTCGAGGCAAACCCGAAGAGCGGCAAGGTTTACGTCGCACTGACCAACAACACCAAGCGCGGAGTCGACGGTGGCGCCGCGGCCGACGAGGCGAACCCGCGCAACAACAACAAGAACGGCCAGGTCCTCGAAATCACCGACGACCACGCCGGCACCACCTTCGGCTGGAATCTTCTTCTCGTCTGCGGAGATCCGGCCACAGCCGATACTTACTTCGGCGGGTTCGACAAGAGCAAGGTCAGCCCCATCTCATGCCCGGACAACCTTGCCTTCGACCCGCACGGCAACCTGTGGATCTCCACCGACGGCAACGCACTCAAGTCCAACGACGGACTGTTCAGTGTTGTCCTCGAAGGCGAAAACCGCGGTGAAACAAAGCAGTTCCTCACCGTTCCCGTCGGCGCCGAAACCTGCGGCCCCATCGTGGACGAGAAGCGCGTCATCGTCTGCGTCCAGCACCCCGGCGAGACCGACGACGCCACCATCGAAAGCCCCGCATCCCATTGGCCCGACGGTGGCTCCTCCCAGCCTCGCCCGTCGGTAGTTGCAGCCTGGAAGAAGGACGGATCTCGGCTCGGCTCGTAACACACACGAAAACGACTGTGGGGCAGATCGCATAATCTGCGATCTGCCCCACGTCGTTTACCTCAGATTCTCAAGAGAATCAGTTGTCACCATCCTCGCGACGCTTACGCGTCAGGAGAACAACACCCGTTCCCAGCGCCAGCAGCAGAACCAAACCGCCTGCCGCGAGCAACCCGGTGTTCACGCCACTCTCACCAGCGCCACCACCCGAGTTGATCGTTCCACCCTGAGGAGCAGACGTCGGCGGCTTCGGCTGACCCGGCTGACCCGGGTTTGCTGTCGGCGGCTTCGGCTGTCCCGGAACCGTGCTCGGAACCGGCTGACCCGGAACCGTCGGCGGTACGACGATCGGAGGCACAACGACGATCGGGGGAATGATGATCGTCGGTGTAACCGGCACCGTCGTGTTCGGAACCGTCGTGGTCGGCGGAACTGTCGTGACCGGCGGCGTTGTCGTCGGCGGCGTCGTTGTCGTCACGCCACACGGATCCACAATCTCCTCCGCGACAACTTCTTCTGTCGTGGTCTCCTCTGTGGTGGCCTCCTCCGTGGTGGTGGATTCCTCCGTACCGGTCACATCAGCGTCACCGGCAGTGGTCGCGCTAGCCGTCGTCGTCGCAACCGTTGTGGTCGGAACCATCCGCGTGGTCGTCGTCGGAGGAACACAGGGCTCCGTCGTAACCGGCGGCGTCGTGGTGGTGGTCGTCGGAGGCACCGTGGTGGTGGTCTCCGGCGGGTCCACCGGGTGTTCGGTGCAGAGAGCGTCGCCCGGGACACAGTCCACCGGCGGGTTCTCGCCACCAACCACCAGGTAGTTGTTCAGGACGCCCGGAGTGAATCCGGGACCTGACAACGTTCCGATCTCAGGATTGACCTTGACGGTGTACGTCACCGTCGCGCTCTCACCCTTGGCCAGCTTTCCGGTGACCGTGAAGACGTTGTCGACGACACCCGAAACAACCAGCGTGGAAGTAGTAGCCGGATTCTTCGTCATTACTGCATCGTCGAGAACATCAGTCAGATCGTCGTAGAAGCTGATCTCACCATCCGCGGTGCCCACATTCTTGAACGTGAGCGTGTACGTGATCTCCTGGCCGCCAACCACACGGTTCGTGGTGGACGGGTCAGAGGACTTCAGTACCTCGATTGCGGGAGTGCCATCAACCGGGTGTTCGGTCGTGACCGGCGGAGGAGTGATCTCCGGACCGGTCGGCGGCTTCGCAGTACCGGTGACCTTGTTGTTGATCAGAACGCCGCCGGCAACACCGTCGTTGATCTTCACCTGGTAGGTCAGAACAACCGACTTACCAGCTTCGAGTGCACCCGTCCAGGAGAGCGTGGTGCCCTCGAGGGTCGGAGCAGTCGCGTCGACACCGTCGACAGTTGCCTTGAGCGAACCGTCCACCAACGCGGCGTTGTCGAGAACCTTCGACAGATCATCGGTCAACACCACCGGATCAAGGGTCGTGTTACCCGTGTTCGCACCGGTCACCGTGTACGTGATCGTCTGACCAGCAGCAACATTGGTACCCGAGACCGGATCCGCAGTCTTCGCGACCGTGAAACCCGGAACCTTCACCGGGTGCTCGGTCGTGACCGGCGGAGGAGTGATCTCCGGACCGGTCGGCGGCTTCGCAGTACCCGTGACCTTGTTGTTGATCAGAACCCCGCCGGCAACACCGTCGTTGATCTTCACCTGATAGGTCAGAACAACCGACTTACCCGCCTCGAGTGCACCCGTCCACGAGAGCATGGTCCCCGACAGAGTCGGAACAGCGGCAGGAGCACCATCGACCGTCGCCTTCAGCGAACCGTCCACCAATGCGGCGTTGTCGAGAACCTTCGACAGATCATCGGTCAACACCACCGGATCAAGGGTCGTGTTACCCGTGTTCGCACCCGTCACCGTGTACGTGATCGTCTGACCAGCAGCAACATTGGTACCCGAGACCGGATCCGCAGTCTTCGCGACCGTGAACCCCGGAACCTTCACCGGGTGCTCGGTCGTGACCGGCGGAGGAGTGATCTCCGGACCGGTCGGCGGCTTCGCAGTACCCGTGACCTTGTTGTTGACCAGCACGCCGCCGGCAACACCGTCGTTGACCTTCACCTGGTAGGTCAGAACAACCGACTTACCCGCCTCGAGTGCACCAGTCCAACTCAACGTCGTACCCGACAGGGTCGGAGCAGCACCGTCGACACCGTCGACAGTTGCCTTGAGCGAACCGTCCACCAACACCGCGTTGTCGAGAACCTTCGACAGATCATCGGTCAACACCACCGGATCAAGGGTCGTGTTACCCGTGTTCGCACCGGTCACCGTGTACGTGATCGTCTGACCAGCAGCAACATTGGTACCCGAGACCGGATCCGCAGTCTTCGCGACCGTGAACCCCGGAACCTGAACCGGATGCGTCGTGCACAGCTGAGTCGCCGGATCACACACCTCCGGAGGATCAACCGGAGGAGTCGTACCCGGAACAACGAAGTTGAGCACCGTGTTGTCGGCATTCGCCGCAACGCGATCGGCATCAGCCTTGACCGTGACGGTGTACGTCACCGTCTTCGTTTCGCCGGCCGCCAGGGTTCCCGTCACCGAGAAACCATCCGTGCCGACCATCGCAGCAGTCAACGGAGCATCAGCAGTCAAGCTGCCCGCAACCAGATCAGCATCGTCGAGCAGACCACGCAGATCATCGAAGTGCGCGACCTCACCCGCACCGTTACCGGTGTTCGTGAACGTGAGCGTGTACTTGATGTCCTGACCGGCAACAACATTCGAACCCGACACCGGATCAGAGGACTTCACCACAGCGATCTTCGGAGACACCACCGGATGCTCGGTCGTCACCGGCGGAGGAGTGATTTCCGGACCGGTCGGCGGCTTCGCAGTACCGGTGACCTTGTTGTTGACCAGAACCCCGCCGGCAACACCGTCGTTGACCTTCACCTGATAGGTCAGAACAACCGACTTACCCGCCTCGAGTGCACCCGTCCACGAGAGCGTGGTGCCCTCGAGGGTCGGAGCAGTCGCGTCGACACCGTCGACAGTCGCCTTGAGCGAACCGTCCACCAACACCGCGTTGTCGAGAACCTTCGACAGATCATCGGTCAACACCACCGGATCAAGGGTCGTGTTACCCGTGTTCGCACCGGTCACCGTGTACGTGATCGTCTGACCAGCAGCAACATTCGTACCCGAGGCCGGATCCGCAGTCTTCGCGACCGTGAACCCCGGAACCTGAACCGGATGCGTCGTGCACAGCTGAGTCGCCGGATCACACACCTCCGGAGGATCAACCGGAGGAGTCGTACCCGGAACAACGAAGTTGTTCACGAACACCCCACCGACCACATCGGCATTGACCTTCACCGAATACGTCACCGTCTTCGTTTCGCCGGCCGCCAGGGTTCCCGTCACCGAGAAACCATCCGCACCGACCATCGTCGCAGCCAACGGAGCATCAGCAGTCAAACCACTCAATGCACCCTTGTCCACAACCTGACGCAGATCGTCGAAGTACGCGACCTCACCCGCACCGTTACCGGTGTTCGTGAACGTGAGCGTGTACTTGATGTCCTGACCGGCAACAACATTCGAACCCGACACCGGATCAGAGGACTTCACCACAGCGATCTTCGGAGACACCACCGGATGCTCGGTCGTCACCGGCGGAGGAGTGATCTCCGGACCGGTCGGCGGCTTCGCAGTACCCGTGACCTTGTTGTTGACCAGAACCCCGCCGGCAACACCGTCGTTGACCTTCACCTGATAGGTCAGAACAACCGACTTACCCGCCTCGAGTGCACCCGTCCTCGAGAGCATGGTCCCCGACAGAGTCGGAGCAGTCGCGTCGACACCGTCGACAGTCGCCTTGAGCGAACCGTCCACCAACACCGCGTTGTCGAGAACCTTCGACAGATCATCGGTCAACACCACCGGATCAAGGGTCGTGTTACCCGTGTTCGCACCGGTCACCGTGTACGTGATCGTCTGACCAGCAGCAACATTCGTACCCGAGGCCGGATCCGCAGTCTTCGCGACCGTGAACCCCGGAACCTGAACCGGATGCGTCGTGCACAGCTGAGTCGCCGGATCACACACCTCCGGAGGATCAACCGGAGGAGTCGTACCCGGAACAACGAAGTTGTTCACGAACACCCCACCGACCACATCGGCATTGACCTTCACCGAATACGTCACCGTCTTGCTCTCGCCGGCCGCCAGGGTTCCCGTCACCGAGAAACCATCCGCACCGACCATCGTCGCAGCCAACGGAGCATCAGCAGTCAAACCACTCAATGCACCCTTGTCCACAACCTGACGCAGATCGTCGAAGTACGCGACCTCACCCGCACCGTTACCGGTGTTCGTGAACGTGAGCGTGTACTTGATGTCCTGACCGGCAACAACATTCGAACCCGACACCGGATCAGAGGACTTCACCACAGCGATCTTCGGAGAGACCACCGGATGCGTCGTGCACAGCTGAGTCGCCGGATCACACACCTCCGGAGGATCAACCGGAGGAGTCGTCCCCGGAACAACGAAGTTGTTCACGAACACCCCACCGACCACATCGGCATTGACCTTCACCGAATACGTCACCGTCTTGCTCTCGCCGGCCGCCAGGGTTCCCGTCACCGAGAAACCATCCGTGCCGACCATCGTCGCAGCCAACGGAGCATCAGCAGTCAAACCACTCAATGCACCCTTGTCCACAACCTGACGCAGATCGTCGAAGTACGCGACCTCACCCGCACCGTTACCGGTGTTCGTGAACGTGAGTGTGTACTTGATGTCCTGACCGGCAACAACATTCGAACCCGACACCGGATCAGAGGACTTCACCACAGCGATCTTCGGAGAGACCACCGGATGCGTCGTGCACAGCTGAGTCGCCGGATCACACACCTCCGGAGGATCAACCGGAGGAGTCGTCCCCGGAACAACGAAGTTGTTCACGAACACCCCACCGACCACATCGGCATTGACCTTCACCGAATACGTCACCGTCTTGCTCTCGCCGGCCGCCAAGGTCCCCGTCACCGAGAAACCATCGCTGCCGACCATCGTCGCAGCCAACGGAGCATCAGCAGTCAAACCACTCAATGCACCCTTGTCCACAACCTGACGCAGATCGTCGAAGTACGCGACCTCACCCGCACCGTTACCCGCGTTCGTGAACGTGAGTGTGTACTTGATGTCCTGACCGGCAACAACATTCGAACCCGACACCGGATCAGAGGACTTCACCACAGCGATCTTCGGAGAGACCACCGGATGCGTCGTGCACAGCTGAGTCGCCGGATCACACACCTCCGGAGGATCAACCGGAGGAGTCGTCCCCGGAACAACGAAGTTGTTCACGAACACCCCACCGACGACATCGGCATTGACCTTCACCGAATACGTCACCGTCTTGCTCTCGCCGGCCGCCAAGGTCCCCGTCACCGAGAAACCATCGCTGCCGACCATCGTCGCAGCCAACGGAGCATCAGCAGTCAAACCACTCAATGCACCCTTGTCCACAACCTGACGCAGATCGTCGAAGTACGCGACCTCACCCGCACCGTTACCGGTGTTCGAGAACGTGAGCGTGTACTTGATGTCCTGACCGGCAACAACATTCGAACCCGACACCGGATCAGAAGACTTCACCACAGCAATCTTCGGAGAGACCACCGGGTGTTCGGTCGTGACCGGCGGAGGAGTGATCTCCGGACCGGTCGGCGGCTTCGCAGTACCGGTGACCTTGTTGTTGATCAGAACGCCGCCGGCAACACCGTCGTTGATCTTCACCTGGTAGGTCAGAACAACCGACTTACCCGCTTCGAGTGCACCCGTCCAACTCAACGTCGTACCCGACAGAGTCGGAACAGCGGCAGGAGCACCATCGACCGTCGCCTTCAGCGAACCGTCCACGAGCGTCGCGTTGTCGAGAACCTTCGACAGATCATCGGTCAACACAACCGGATTGAGCGTCGTCTTACCTGTGTTCGCACCCGTCACCGTGTACGTGATCGTCTGACCAGCATTGACGCCCGTACCCGGCGCTGGATCCGCAGTCTTCGCGACCGTGAACCCCGGAACCGAGTGATTCGTCTCCACCGAAGGAGGAGTGATCTCCGGACCGGTCGGCGGCTTCGCAGTACCGGTGACCTTGTTGTTCAAGACTGTGCCCGCGGCAACGCCGTCGTTGACCTTCACCTCATAGGTGAGAACGACGGACTTACCGGCTTCGAGAAAACCAGTCCACGAAAGGGTGGTGCCCGACAGAGTCGGATCAGCGGCAGGAGCACCGTCGACGGTCGCCTTCAGCGAACCGGGAACGACAGCGGCGTTATTGAGAACCGCACCCAGATCATCGTTGATCTTTACCGGATCGAGCTTCGTCTTACCGGTGTTGGTTCCGGTGACGGTGTACTTGATCGACTCGCCGGCCTGAACCGTCGAACCGGAAATCGGATCAGCAGTCTTCTCCAATTTGAAGCCGGGAACCGAGTGATTCGTCTCCACCGTAGGAGGAGTGATCTCCGGACCGGTCGGCGGCTTCGCGATACCCGTGACCTTGTTGTTCAGAACCGTGCCCGCGGCAACGCCGTCGTTGACCTTCACCTGATAGGTCAGAACAACAGACTTACCGGCCTGGAGATCGGCGGACCACGACAAAGTGCTGCCCGACAAAGTCGGAGCAGTCGCAGGAGCGCCGTCGACGGTCGCCTTCAGCGAACCCGGAACGACAGCAGCATTGTTGAGAACCGCACTCAGATCGTCTTTGATCGTCGCGGGAGTCAGGGCCGTCTTGCCGGTGTTAGCACCGGTGACCGTGTACGTAATGGTATCGCCGGCCTGAACCGTCGAACCTGTCGCGGGCACAGCGGTCTTCGCGACTGTGAACCCGGGCATGGGATGCGTCGTGCAGAGATTGGTTGCAGGATCACATGTTGCGGGAGGAGTTGTTGTACCCGGAACGAGGTAGTTGTTCAGGACTTTGTTACCACCGTCTTTGACCGTGACGGTGTATGTGACTGTCCCTTTGCCGCCGGCTGGCAATGTGCCGCCGACTTTGATTTTGTCGGCGCCATCCAATGCAGCGGTGAGTCCGCCTGTAGCAGCACCGACCGCAACCGTTCCGTCATCAATGACGTCGGCGAGGAAGTCCGTGTAGTCGATCGTTGCCGGCGCAGTGCCGGGATTCTCGAAATTCAGAGTGTAGGTGATTGTTTGGCCGATATTGACCGTCTCACCGGTAGGTGGTGACGACGACTTCTTCACAAGAACCGGGGTGTTGATGATCTTGCAGTACGCGTTGTCACCAGGTGCCAATGCTGTCTGCGCAACTCCACCAGCTTGAAGATTCTTGGCCACACCATTGACCTGGCAGTCCCACTTCGTCGCGTAGTTCGCGGTCTTGGTCGCCGAAGTAGTGGGCTTCTCCCAGAACGTGACGGGGGTAGGCGTCGTGTCAGCGAGGAGCATCCTCCAACCGGTGGAAGCGGTGGTTGCTGTAGCCCCCGTATCGGTGCTCTTGAGCACCTGTCCGCTCGCGGCATTTGCATCGGCGAAAGTACCGGTGCTTGTTCCGATGGTGAAGTCATCGCCGGGGCTGACCCGGGTGAGTTCCTTGTCGATCTTGACCCTCGGCAGCAAAATGCCGAACGCAACACCCTGCCGAGACGTGTCAGCTGTGGTGTTTCCGAAAGTGCCGGCGAAGGAAGTCGGCGCTGTCGCCGCCAGTACTACCGTTCCAGGTGAGTAATTCTTACTGAGGTCGTTGTCCCACCACGAGTTGCATCGAACCGAAGTCGTCCCCAGCCCGGTGAGACCATCGGCTCCACCGACAGTGCCGTTGCACGCCCGAATCGGCGGCCAACCTGGAGTGTTCACACCCATGGTGCGATCGATCAGGCGGAAGTTCTTGTCCGACTGGAACGACAGGAATTCTTTGTTGTTTGCGGCAACAGGGTCCGTCGATTCGGCATCCGCGACAACAAGTCCGTAGTTGTTAACAGCGCCGTTCGGCCCATTCATGACAATATTGTCGAGCTTGACGGTTCCGCCCGACTGGACCCGATTACCCCCACTCATTGTTGGAACCGTTTGGTACAAAGCAGGTTTGACCGCAGACGGCAATCCACTGTATGCGACGTCGCCGAGCGCGGAAAGGCCCTGTAACGCCGGAAGCGGGTACGCAGCTACACCCGTGTGCGGCTTTGTCGTGGATCCGTCGATCGAGTTGACCAGCTTGGCATTGAAGCTGATGGAGTAGATATCCGTCAGCTTGACTGTCATCGGCTGTCCCGCTGCTGAGGTTGCGGCAGCCTGGTTGAACGTCGACATATCGATCCAGCAGATGTTCTGCGAGAGATTGCCGGTGTTGGGCGCACTGAACGCACAGCCCGTGGGCGGTTGCTCGTCCGGCAGGACAGCAGCGCGAGCCGGCGTCTGAGCCTGAACGGGACCGCCGAGCGTTGCGGCCGGCTGCGCTGACGCAGCTACTGCCGTCGCGCCGGAGAGGCCGAGAATCATCGCGATGGCGGTCCACACCACCGTCCACGCTCGCACCCAGGGCGGGAGCCCTGCGGTGAATAGGGCCGACCTTGTCGGCGGTATGTCGTTAGGCATTTCTTACTCCCCAGGATGTGCCTGATCGATGTTCGGTGGACGGAGATGCGAGAGCGCTGGCGCGAACTCCCGATTGATCGGTTGGTTCGGGTCGATCCGCCTGTTTTCGGCTGATCGACCTCACACCGGACGCTGTTGCCGGTCCTGTCATTCGAGCTCCTCTTCGGAAACACCTGCGTGTTGGAAGAGCCGCCCTGAACAGGACCTTGGCCCTCGAAATCCGTGCAAATCGAGAGCAACCTTCCAGTTATCTCGATCAAGATAACAGATAACCGGGAGCTTGCCCATCGAAAGTCAGACAAAGCAGACCGATCGACGTTTTTGTTCGTAGATCGGACAAGCTTCGAGGAGCAGCGTTGTTCAAGCGGACAATTCAGCCCTCGGAGTACGGCACCGCTCCGAACGCGATGGCATTCGGCGTTTCCGCTGACCAGATCGGGTGACGACCAACTTCGAGGGCGACAAGGAATCTGGACAAATGCCCAATATGGATAAGGCCTGTTGGATGCGCCACAGCGCCTCGAACCATGAGCGGAAACTCCGTACTGAATGGAGTCCAATCGCCCGTGCAAGCACGTAGAAATTTATCGAATTGGTCCAGACCGCACCCGGCGACGGCTGCCGGTAACGAAGCACTCCGGCGCTCCGATAATTGGGTTGCGAGGCGCCATCTTCGACCGAAACCGGGTCGGCGCCTTCGATCCAGACCCAACTTCAAGTCCGTTTTGTAGCTTTTCGGTTGGAGCAGTCCTGCTCATTTTCTGCCATAGCTATTTTCTGATCCTGCTCAGCTAGTCGAAAGTTCAGCGACCGTGGCTACCACTCGGCAGAATTCTCGTAACTGACGAGCAACAACCGGACTAACCAGCCAAGCGTCACAAGAGTGCCAAAAAGGGCCCTTCCGCGTGCCTCGAGGCAAATGCATCGAGGGCGAAAGGGCCCGAACCGGGCACCACGGAGCCAAGGGCCCCCGCCGCAAACTAGCTGCTGCCGAACCCCACACTGTTGGCGTAGCGATCGAAATCGCCCTGCGCCCCGCTGTAAACGTTGATATCGGTGTTTCCGGTGATCCCGGGGATGCGTCCGGTGCTGGTGTACTGCCAGAAGGTCCAGTTGGACCAACCGCCGGGCAGCGGGCCCGGAGCGTTCTGCCCGTTGTAATCGGCGATCCACAGCGGGTAGTGGTTGAACTCGGTGGTGTTGGCCATCTGAGTGCGCCAGAAGTTGGGATACGTGTAAATGATGGGCTGCCGCCCGGTGAGTGCCTGGACTGTATTCAGGTAGCGATGAGTCCAGTCGATGACCTGACCGGCGGGAAGTCCCTTCGCATCCTCTAGATCCAGAACGGGCGGGAGGTCACCAGGTCCGTTGATACCCAGGACGATCGCCGAATAGAAGGCAGCCTGGGCTTCGGGGGACTGGCGAACATCTGCGTAGTGGTAGGCCCCGCGCGAGACGCCGGCAGCCCGCATGACCAGGCAATCCTGGATGAAGTACGGATTGACGTAGTTGAGCGACTCAGTGGCCTTGACCATCGCGAACTCGTGCCCTGACGCCTTGACCTGGAACCAGTCGATTCCGGTTCCGTCCACGTGCTGCCACGACGAGACGTCCGGGCCGCGGGGAGCGTCGGCAGCGGCGAGGCCAGGTGCCGTGATCGCGATGGCAGCTGCCATCGCGATCGGGGTGAGCTTGCCCAGTGTCCTGACGATCCGTCGCTCGACCATTTCCCGAGAGTAAGGTCGACTAGTCCGTTTTGTCCGCTAATTCAGGGAATGTTCACTCAACCGAGCCAATCGAGAACGGCCGCCGCGGTCCACGACTGTTGCATACTGCCCAGCGGCTCACCGGTGAAAGGCTCGTAGTACTCGGCAAAGCTGCCGTCACTGGCCTGCCGCAACCCCTCCGAACGCAAGACGTGCGATCGCTCGGCCCACCCCCGACGCGCGAACGCCCACGAGAACAACCACGTGATCACCGGCCACACCGGGCCGCGCCAATACTCCCGAGGACGGAAATCGCCGGAAACCGGAGACGTCGACGGTGGGACGGCAAATCGCATGTCCGGGTGACCACAGAATTTGGGCCCCTCGAAAGTACGCAACAGCGCGCGCTCGGCATCACGACTCAGGCCGCCGCACAGCAACGGCGCAAACATCGCGATGGTCTCGGTATGAACCCATCGTCCGGTGCGAAGATCGAAATCCTTTGCTGCACCCGATCGTTCATCGGTGGTGGCAATTACGCCCTGCCGGAATCGATCTGCCCAACCGCGCAGATCACGGACGTCGGAGTTTGGTCGCGAATGCTCCTCACCGATAGTTGCCAAAACGTCACATGCCATCGAGAAAACCGCACTGACAAACACGTCCTCCACGGCAAAACTCATGGCAGTGGCGAGTTGAGAATCCTCGTACCTCACGGCCTTCATCTCTTCGAGAAGCCAAAGGTAGCGGTCGTATTCGTGATCCGTGGGTCGCTGAGACAAGTCGGTCACCACAGCGAGATCAGCGCGCTGATACGCAGGCACTTGTCCCGCAACAACATTCGCGTACGCCAGATCCCATCGCGGAGAATTGTCCATTCCCGATTCCCACCCGTGATAGAGCGCGATGCGGCCGTTGCCGTCGAGATCGCGGGCCTCCGCCAACCAGCGGTGCCACCGAACCAGATCGCTCCAGCGCCGGTCGAGGAACTCTTCCGCGACCGCACGCGTCGTACGTCCGTGCCGACGCGAATGATCGAGAATCCGCTGCACCGCAATCGCGTGAACAGGGGGTTGGGTGATTCCCGATGTAGCTGTACCCAAAGGAGCATGCGCTGCCAACGCATTGACATCCCACCGCGTCGGGCCGGGGAAGTAGCCGTCGACACCGTTTGCGAACACGATGTGCGGAATCATTCCGTTCTTCCACTGAGCCGAGAGCAAGGTATCGAGCTCTACTACCGCCCGTTCGACGCTGAGCGGCGCCAAACCTACCGCGACGAACGCGGCGTCCCAGCTCCACATGTGGGGATACAGCTTCGGGGCAGCGCTGGTCATCGTGCCCAGGTCGTTTCCGCGCAGCAGGTAGGCAGCTCGGGCGGCGAGCTGAGTCGGGGTAAATCCGCGGTCGGCCATAGATGTCTATTTTGCGACGCGCGGCGCCTTTGCGCTCATCGAGCACGAATCGGGCGCCGTAACCGCGATAATGTGGCAACACCGTCAGGCGATCTCGAAGTGGAGGGCTTGTGCGCGAGAAGATCAAAGCACTGCTGTTCGACGTCCAGGGCACAGCGACCGATTTTCACAGCACCCTGTGCCGAGAGGCCCGTCGGATCACCGACGACGACGTCGACTGGCCAAGATTCGTCAATCTCTGGCGCGCTGAGTACTTCGCGAACACCTCCGAGGCCGGCGACGCCACAGGCGAATGGGTGACAGTACATTCGGTGTACCGCGAGGCTCTGCGCAAGCTGTTGGCCCGCGAGAGCATCGAACTTTCCGATGCCGAACAGGAAGAACTCACCACCGCCTGGAAATTCCTGGACCCGTGGCCGGACACCGTCGCCGGCCTGACAACCCTGCGCCAGCAGTACACAATCGCTGCCTTGTCCAACGCCGATGTGAATGCCGCAGTCAGCATCTCCCGGCACGGAAATCTGCCATGGCATGCCGTCTTCACCGCCGAAATGGCCGGTGTCTTCAAACCAGATCCGAAGATCTACCACCTGGCTGCTCGATACCTCGGGTTCGACCCGGCCGAGATCATGATGGTTGCCAGCCACAAATATGACATCCGGGCGGCCAAAGCTCTCGGGTTCCGCACAGCCTTCATAGCCCGACCACTCGAATTCGGAGCCAGGGGCAATCCCGATGTGTCATTCTCCGACGAGTTCGACATCAACGCCGAGGACTTTCTGGATCTGGCAGCACAATTGGTCCACTGATGCCGTGCCTGCGCGTCGTTGCTGGTATTCCTACGTGAAGGAATATCGAAACGGACAGGCGGTTTGGATTTCATGGGCACCAAGGAAGACAGCGCTACCCGCGAACGCAAGGCCCTGCGGTACTCCCTCGTGGTCGCAACGGCGTTGGCTGTGCTCGCCGCATTCTGGGGCTGGATCTCGCAGTCCCAGGTGATCCTGCTCGACGGTGTGTACGCCCTCATCGGAATGGTGTTGACGGCGCTGTCGCTGCGGGTCTCGCGGATAGCCGACTCGGGCCCCACCGCACGCTTCCCCTTCGGTAAGGAGGCATTGATCCCGGTAGTCATCGCTGTCCAGGGCATGGCGCTACTGGCGACGCTCGCCTACGCCGCAGTCGAGGCAGTTCGTGTCATCCTCGCGGGCGGGGCCGACGTCACCGCGGGATCGCTGGTGGCATACGGCGCTGTCAGCGCAGTGGTGTCGATCATCATCTGGCGCTACGTCGGACAAGTCGACCGCACATCTGATCTGCTCGTCGCCGAAGCCAGGCAATGGGGAGCGTCGGCTGCCTTCAGCGCGCTGGTCGCAGTCGGTGCTGTCGTCGCAATGATCCTGGGCCGCACCGATTTCTCCGACGCCGACCGATATGTCGACTCCGTCTTGGTCCTCCTCGGCTGCGCGTTGTTGGTCCCGCAACCGTACGCACTTCTGCGAACCGCACTGATCGAACTCCTCGAAGGTGCTCCCGGCGAAATCGTTCAGGCCCGCGTGCACGAGGCCATTACCGCCGTCCGCGACGAATTCGGTTTGGACGAACCGACTCTCACCATGAGCAAGGTGGGTCGCAAGCTGTATATCGAAGCGACGTTCATGGTCGCGCCACACAGCTGGGACATCGACGGTGAAGACGCAGTACGACGCTCGTTCGCCACCAGCCTCGCCGATCTCCCCTACGAACCATGGCTGAACATCGAATTGACCACAGATCCGGCGCTGATGCTCTAGAGGCGGAATCTCCTCTCGAACAATAGAATCGCGACGGCAGGCTCAGCCTCACCTTCCCCCAAAAAACCCTTGACTCGAAAGTATGTTCGAGTACGATGGGAGATGGAACGGGGGGGTTCGCATGACGATCGACATCACCGACGACGCTGTCACTGCCGTGGTCAACAGCTCCGCTGTGGGTGTGCGCGGACGATTGTGGCGGCTGCACCCCAGCAACGTCCGCGAGATCGCCATCACCGCGTCAGCGGAAATCCTTCGCCTGGAATCCATTCGAGTGGCCGCCGTCGACACCCTGACGTTGAACCCGGACGAACAAGTACTCTGCTACCGCGGCACCGGACAATGGCTCGCGAACCACACCATGCTGCAAATCTCCACCGGCAGAAGAATCGCAACCCTAGGCAAAGCCCTACGGTCATTCCCCGAGATCGAAGACCAATTCGACTCCGGCGAACTCACTTTCGAGCACGCAGCACTGATCGTGGCGTTCTGCGAATCCCCACCCAAAACAATGCCCGACGCCGCGCTACCGTACTGCCGCGACACACTCCTCGCCGCAGCATCCGGAACCGAAGCAACCACCGTCAAACTGCGCTACGCCATCAGCGTCCTCGAGCACATGTTCGAATCCGACGACATACCACCAAGCGAAGACACCGATCGCAACGAACTGCGCATCTCCCCAACCCTCAACGGAAGAGTCTCCGTCCGAGGCGATTTCGACGGAGTGACCGGCGAGATGCTTCTCTCCGCCCTCTCCAGCCTCTCCATGCCCACCCCCGCCAAGGACGGCACACCCGACAAACGACCCGCCGCCACACGCAACGCAGACGCCATGGCAGAGCTGATCCGGCGCTACCTCGACAACGCTGCCACCGGCATCGACGGAGGCCAACGCCCACACCTGAACGTGCACATCAACGCCAAAGACCTGGCCTACCACCGTGAATGCGCCGGGACAGCCGGTGCCACAACAGGTGATGGCTCAACACCTGGCCCGTCCGACAGTGACGACCTCGACACCCTGGACCTTGGCATGCCGGATCTCGACAAACAAGATCTCGATGTCGGCCACATGCCCTGGATGGGACCACTGAGCGTCGGCCGCACCCGCATGATCGCCTGCGACTGCATGCTCGGCGCCGTCCTCCTCGACGAAAACGGTGCCCCACTCGACGTCACCCCACTCAAAAGGCTTGTCACCGCGGCACAACGCACCCCCCTGATCGCCCGCGACAAAGGATGCGCCTTCCCCGGCTGCGACTGCGTCCCCGCCTGGACCGACGCCCACCACATCAAACACTGGGCCAAAGGAGGACCAACCGTCATGGACAACCTGGTCCTGCTCTGCCGAACCCACCACACCCTGATGCACCGAAAACCCGGATTCACCGGACAATGGGAAATCCAGGTAGGCGCTGATCACCTGCCCTGGTTCATCCCACCGCCAGGCATCGACCCCGACCAGAAACCCCGTCGCTCCACCACGCGGATCTGAACCCGGAGGTCACCGAGCAAACGCCTCGGTGACCCATTCCGGCATGCTCTCAATTTCCCGCCCACTCCAGAAGATTTTCGGCGGTCCAGGTATTGATCACCCGATCCGCTTCGACGCCGCACTTTTCGGCCCGGTCACAGCCGTAGCCCTGCCAAGCCAGCTGACCGGGGGCATGGGCGTCGGTATCGATGGAGAAAAGACAATCGAGATCGCGGGCCAACTCGATCAAACGCGAAGGCGGGTCACGACGCTCCGGTCGGGAGTTGATCTCGACGGCGGTCCCTGATTCTCGGCAGGCCTCGAACACTTTCTCCGCGTCGAACTGCGACTCGGGCCGGGTTCCGCGAGCACCCTCGACAAGACGCCCGGTGCAATGCCCGAGAATATCGACACGCGGATTTCGCACTGCAGCAAGCATTCTGCGGGTCATCGCCTCGCGTTCGGACCGCAGCTTCGAGTGCACGCTCGCCACCACGATGTCGAGTTCGTCGAGTAAATCGGGATCCTGATCGAGTGAACCGTCCTCGAGGATGTCCACCTCGATTCCCGTGAGGATGCGGAAGGGAGCCAGTTCGGCATTCAACCCGGCTATCACGTCGAGTTGAGAACGTAGACGCTCCGCGGACAGCCCGTTGGCAACAGTGAGGCGAGGCGAATGATCGGTGAGGGCGCAGTAGTCGTGGCCGAGTGCTGCTGCGCGTCGCATCATCTCTTCGATGGGGCTTCCGCCGTCGGACCAGTCGGAGTGTGTGTGGAGATCGCCGCGCAGCGCTTGGCGCAATGGGCCGTCGCCGATGGGCTCGGCCTGCCCCCGCAGTTCCTCGAGATACTCGGGGACGCCGTCGTACGACTGGGCGATGATCATTGCCGTCTTGGGCCCGATGCCGGTGAGAGCCTTCCAACTGTCGGCCTTCCGGCGAGACTCCTTCTGCTCGTCGGACAATCCAGCAAAGACCTCCGCAGCTCGGCGATAGGCCTTGACGCGGTGCGTTTCAGCGCGTGATCGTTCGAGCCAGTAGGCGATCTCCCGAAGCGCTTCATCCGGTTCCATGAGACCACTGTTCCGTCAGCAGCGGCTCGCGGCAAGCCTTGATCCCCTTACGCTGTGAATATGGACGACCCGAGAGCACGATTTGAAGCCGCGCGGGTGGCTCACCTGGCAACGGCAGATGCGGCCGGCGTTCCGCACATCGTGCCGCTGGTATTCGTTTTGGTCGGCGACACCGTCTATTCCTGCGTCGACCACAAACCGAAGACCACCACCGCACTTCGCAGGCTCCGGAACATCACCGAGACGGGGCGTGCGAGCCTGCTCGTCGATCATTACGACGACAACTGGTCCGCACTCTGGTGGGTCCGCGTCGACGGACGCGCGGAGGTCCTCGGCCCCGGTACCAAGGAGTCCGAGAGCGCAATCGACGCTTTGGCCGCAAAGTATCCGCAGTACGTAGATCACCGACCGCACGGACAGGTGATAGCCGTCCGCGATGTGGAGTGGTCGTCATGGTCGGCAGCAGCCTAAGGTTCTGTCCTAGTGTTCAAGGAGCGAAAGTGATTGCAACACTCTCAATTCGGGCAAATTGGCGGGGGATCGATGAAACGACGACAGTTACTTCAGCGCGCAGCCACAGGCCTGGCGCTGGTAGCGGGGCCTCAGGTGATCGACATGGGTAGCAGTTCCGGAAGCAGCCAAGACGCAACAACCCCGTTGGATGAGCTGTTGCAAGCCGTTTCGCTCTCCCACGTGAACGACCCCGCGACCACGCCGATTTTTCCCGGCGATCCCGCGTTCACTCTCGACACAGCGGCAACCATCGCAGACGACGGCTACTACCTCCAGTACGTCAAGGAGGGTGAACACACGGGCACACATTGGGGCGCACCCGCGCACTTTCAGGAAGGTGGACTCACAGCCGACCAACTCGATCCGGCCGACCTCTTCCTTCCCGCAGTGAAGATCGACATCCGGGACAAGGCTGCCGCCGATTCGGACTATGCGCTCACGGTCTCGGACCTTCAGGAGTGGGAAAGGCGCAACGGCAAGATCCCCGATGGAGCGGCCGTAGTTCTCTGGACCGGTTGGGAATCGCGCTGGGGTAGCGAAGAATATGCCAATGCCGATGCCGAGGGTGTCACCCACCAACCCGGATTCTCGGTGGACGCGGCGCAGTGGCTGATAGACACCGGACGCTTGGGCACCCGCGGAGCATTGGGAACCGACACCTTCGGTCCCGACCTCGGAAACGACGAGACCTACCCCGTCTCGACGCTCCTGTACGACAAGCATCGAATCAGTCTGGAGAACTTGAACAATCTTGCCGCCCTGCCAACCACCGGGGCGAGCATCCTTGTCGGTGGTGCGATCAACAAGGCCGGATCGGGTTCACCGGCAACGATCTTCGCACTCTTACGGCGCTAGTCTTCGCGGCGATCGCAGTAGACGACAACGGCGCCCTTCCCGCTTCTCTTCGCCTCGTACATCGCCGCATCGGCTCGGCGGAGAAGAGCGTGTGCACTCAGCGGCTCGTCGGCTAACTCGAACTGCGCGACACCAACGCTCGCACCCACCGACACCGATGTGTCTGCAGTCTGATCAGAACTGAGCGCGTCGACGATCCGGCGGGCTACGACGACGGCGTCGTCGATCGGGCCCTGCAGAAGCACCGTGAATTCGTCGCCGCCGAATCGAGCGACAAATGCACTCTCGGGAACCGCTTCACGCAGACGCGCCGTGAGGGCAACCAGCAACCGGTCACCGGCCGGGTGCCCGTAACGATCGTTGACCTGTTTGAAGTCGTCCAGATCGACAAGCATCAGCACCCAATCGGAGTTCGTGAGGCGGTAGTTCTCGATGGCGCTCGCGAAGTGTTCGTCGAATGCGGCCCGGTTGGCGAGCTCGGTGAGTGGGTCGTGATGCGCTCGGTACCGGAGCTCGTCCTGCGCAGCGGAGATCTGTTGGAGGAGCGCGTCGTTCTCGAGGAGCGTGAGTATCTGGCGCACCAGCGCGAGAACCAGCACGCCGACGCCGAGTATCACGACCACGGCATCGAGGTTGCCGACGATCAGTGCCTGAACAGTCACGATCGTCGCGATCACCGCGATCAACAGATACGGCAGCAGCAACTGAGTCCGATCACTTCGCCACTGCTGTGGCGCGTCGCGGTTCCGAGGCTCGGTTCGCTTCGTCAGCGCCGCCAAGGCGATCAAAGGCGGCCCCGCGATGAACCCGGCATCGGCGATGGTCGGCATACTCTCGGCGCCGATCGCGACCAAGTACGCGTACAAACTGTCCGAAAGGGAGAGCATCACCAACCCGCACCCGAGGAACGTCAGCGGTTCGCGGATCTCGGCAACGGCCTTCGGCCCGATGACCATCAGCAAGACCATCGCGATCAGAACGAAGTCGGTGATCGGATACATCACCGCGACAAGAAACCCGAGAGATCCCGTCGGACCGGTATGAACGACGGCGCCCAGGGCGGTCGTCCACGTGAGGATGAACAATCCACCGACAACGACAAGACCGTCGAGCGTCAGCACGAGCCAGAGATGGATCGGGCCGATCGCCTCACGCCGGGGAGACTCACGTACCAGCGACAGAAGCGCCGGTACGGCAAACACCGGGAACATGAAGAAACCGATGTCCGCGATCGACGGCGACGGAAGTGGTACGTGGAGAACCGAGCGGTAGAACGCCCAGAAGAACATTCCGAGGGTCCAGCCGGCCATACCGAGAGCCATCAGAGTTCGCCAACGACGCTCGACTCCGTGATGGCGCCGCGACGTCCACCAACAGACCACAGTCGCAGTGGCGCCGCCGACGAGCTGGGCGACATCGTCCACCAGAACCGAGGTTCGTGGGCTGAGCAGCCCGGATCCGGCGAGGACGATGACCGCAACAACGACGCCGAGAACCAGCCACGTGCGTCGTGCTCGGAACTGCGTCATCGAAGGGCCCATCGGTGTTCAAGGCGTCACCACCGATTGTCTTGCAGCCGGCATCGTTGCGGCCGGAATGTTTGTGGTGACGAATGCCCGTACGAACCTACCCGATTTGGTAGCGGATTGTTAACTGGACGAACGATCAAGACCGCCCGTCAAGCCACGGCGCTGTATTCCGCTCGGGTCCTACGCCGCTGCGAAGTCCATTTCGCGATGACCCCCTGCGACGGGCTGAACAGGTACACCAGGGCGAATACGATGCCCTGCGTCATCACAACCATGCCCCCGGAAGCTGTGTCGAGGTAGTAGCTGACGTAGATACCCGTAATCGCGCAGATTGCGGAAACCACCGGAGCTATCACCAGCATCCGCGAGAACTTGTCAGTGAGAAGGTAGGCCGTCGCGCCGGGGATGATCAGCATCGCCACCACCAGCACGACTCCGACAGCTTGCAGCGCCACAACGGACGTGAGTGCGAGGACGCCGAGTAGCAGCGCTCCGAGACGCTTAGGCGAAAGACCTATCGCGTTGGCATGGATCGGGTCGAAGGCAAACAACGTCAGATCGCGACGCTTGATCAACAGAATGCTCAACGCCAACGCGCCGAGTATCGCGACCTGCAGAAGATCGGACGAGCTCACCCCCAGCAGGTTGCCGAAAATGATGTGGTTGAGATCGGTCTGGCTGGGGGTCACCGAGATGAGAACCAAACCGAACGCAAAGAGAGTCGTGAAGACGATACCGATCGCGGCGTCTTCCTTGACGCGGCTGGTGTTACGGATCAGTCCGATCAGTGCGACGGCGATCAGCCCGAAGATCAAGGCCCCGATGGCAAATGGAGCGCCGACGACGTAGGCGAGGACAACACCGGGCAGGACAGCGTGCGAGACGGCATCGCCCATCAGTGACCACCCGATGAGCACCAACCAACAACTGAGCACCGCGCAGACAACCGCCGCCACAACCGCAACGGCCAACGCGCGCACCATGAATCCGTACTCGAGAGGATCAAGTAGCAGTTCAACGAGGTTCATCGATCAGGTCCTGTCCATCACGTCGAGACCGAAAGCCAGGGCGAGGTTTTCCGGTTGAAGCACGGTGTCCGGGTCGGCGTGCACCAGAACCTTGCGCATGAGCAGTACCGCCTCGTCGCAGAGTTTCGGCACGGCGTGGAGGTCGTGAGTCGAGACCAAGATCGATCGGCCGTCGGAAGCCAACTCTCGTAGCAGCGTCGAAATCGTTGCCTCGGAACGCTTGTCGACGCCGGCAAAAGGCTCGTCCAGCAACAGTATCGACGCGTCCTGTGCGATACCGCGTGCGACGAAGGCGCGCTTCTTCTGACCACCCGAGAGCTGACCGATCTGACGATCCGCAAATTCGGTGAGTTCTACTCGCTCGAGGGCCTCTGCCACCGCCTCGCGATCTACACGCCGCGGACGTCGCAAGAACCCGAGGTGGCCGTACCTGCCCATCATCACGACGTCACGGACACTGATCGGGAAGGTCCAGTCGACGTCTTCACTCTGCGGCACGTATCCGACGCGCCCGCTCTTGCGCGCAGCGGCTGCGTCGAGACCGGCGATTCTCACAGAGCCGTTGTCCGGCTTGATCATTCCCATGATCACCTTGAACAGGGTCGACTTTCCTGAACCGTTCATACCGATCAGTCCGCAGACGCTTCCGGAATTCAACGTCAGATCGACATGGTCCAGTGCGTGGACCTCGCCGTAGTGAACGCTGACGTTTTCGACGCGAATGGCTTCGTTCATGATTTATCGCCGGTCAGACCGCCGAGGATGACGTCGGTGTCGTGGCGAATCATGTCCAGGTAGGTGGGCACGGGACCGTCGGCTTCGGACAGCGAGTCGACGTACAGCGTCCCACCGAATTTCGCACCGGTCGCCCCGACAACCTGCTGCATGGGGGCATCCGAGACCGTCGACTCGCAGAAGACGGCGGGAACGGAATTGGCCCGGACGAAGTCGATCGCGGCGATGATCTGCTGCGGCGTCGCCTGCTGCTCGGCATTGACCGGCCAGATGTAGGCCTCGCTAAGTCCCGCGTCCCTGGCCAGATAGGAGAACGCACCCTCGCAACTGACGAGTGCACGCTGACCTGCGGGCAATGCCGCCAGCCCACTGACCAGGCCGTCCTGCACTGCTTGCAGTTCCGCCTTGTACTTCGCGCCGTTCTCCGCAAATGCCGAGGCGTTGTCCGGGTCGAGGTCACTGAAAGCAGTCACCATGTTGTCGACGTAGATCTGCGTATTCAACGGAGACATCCACGCATGCGGATTGGGCTTGCCCGCATACGCGTCACCGGCGATCGGAATGCCTTCGACACCGTCGCTGACCACGACGTGTGGCACGTCCAGACCGTTGACGAATTTCGCGAACCACGCCTCGAGGTTCATGCCGTTGTCGAGGATCAGATCGGCTTCGCTCGCCCGCCGAATGTCTCCGGGCGTCGGCTCGTAGCCGTGAATTTCCGCCCCCGCCTTGGTGATCGACTCGACGCGAAGGTGATCGCCGGCAACGTTCTGGGCGATGTCCGACAGCACGGTGAACGTGGTGAGCACCACCGGGCGGTCGTCATCGGAGCCGGAATTCACCGCAGAACAGCTGGAGAGAAGCAGGGCGGCGAGGGCGGCAATTCCCAGGCGGCGGAAGTTCTTCGCGTCGCGAGTCGTCATGGTCGAACTCTAATATGTGGGTAAACAAATACACAAGTTCGTATAGCCAAACAATTCACACTCGATAGGCTCGGACCATGCGTCCTACTGCCTTGATCACCGGTTCCAGTCGCGGCCTCGGAGCTGCCATCGCACGCGAACTGGCGCCGACACACGACCTGCTGCTCGGTGCACGATCCGCGCAGGCCCTCGAACCGATCTGCGCGGAACTACCCGGATCGACGCCCCTACCCCTCGACCTCACGGACTACGACGCCGTCGCGGTCGCTGCCTCGTCCATCACGACGCTCGACGTGCTGGTACACAACGCCGGCGTGGCCGACATCGGAACCATCGAGGAATCCTCGGTCGATCAGTGGCGGCGCACCCTCGAGGCAAACGTCATCGCCGTCGCCGAACTCACTCGTGTCCTCCTTCCTGCCCTCAGGGCAGCCGGTGGCCACGTCGTACTGATCAATTCGGGTGCCGGACTGCGCGCCAACGCCGGCTGGGGCTCGTACGCGGCCAGCAAGTTCGCCCTGCGCGCTTTCGGAGACGCACTTCGCCTGGAAGAGCCCTCCTTGCGGGTCACCTCCATTCACCCCGGTCGGATCGACACCGATATGCAGCGCGACATCGTCGCCGGCGAGGGCGACGAGTACGACCCGGAGCGCTTCCTGAAGGCCTCCACTGTGGCGCGTGCCGTACTCACTGCCGTCGAAACACCGTCCGACGCACACACCACGGAGATCGTGCTTCGACCTACCGGCCGGTAAATCCCCAGTTCGCCGGTAACGGAATGATGACGATGGCCACCCGGATATCGCTTTTCCGGGTACTGGCCCGATACTGACATCAGTTGTCGGACAAAGAGACTGGACTGGTTCTCAGGAGTTCATCGAGAGGTGGTGTGCGATGCATGATCATACGAATACGTGGGGAATTTCCACCGAGGCTTTCCTCGGGTGGTACGTCGCCGCTGCCACCGGAGCTGTGGTGATCGCACTTGTGATCAGAGGCGTCGCCATGCGCAAGCCCACACCTGCATTGCGCACACTCACACCACCGGAGATGGGAGTACTGACCAGCGACGAGCGTGCGGTACGCGCTGCCGTGGCAGAACTCGAGAGTGCTGCACATTCTGCCGGCCAGGGTCAGCATGACCGCTTCACCCGCATCGTCCGCCAGCGGATCGACGACGCCGGTGGAACTGCCGTGCCCTCCCGGCTCGTGCCGACACTTCCGCTGCCCCTGTTGGAGCTTCGTAGTGACCTGGTGCAGGCCGGCTACCTGAACGGCAATCGTGAACACACTTTGACGCGATTGTCCGTGGTACCGGTCGTTATCGTCGCCGTGGTCGGCACGATCAGGACCGGATTCACTGTCGTGAACGAGAACCCGGTGGGATACCTTCCGCTCGTTGTCGTCTGCCTCGCCCTGATTGTCGTAACCCTTCTCCGCCTGAGCCGACGCACTCGTTTCGGCCAGGTCGAATTGAGTCGCTTGAAGGACGAATACTCCTACCTCACACCGAATTTCCAACCGTCGTTTGCCACCTACGGGGCAACGTCTGCGGGTATTGCCGCGGCACTCTTCGGTCCGGGTCGCGACGGCGGTTGGGCACCCGGATGCGGCGGCGGATCTTCACCGTCCAGTTGCTCGACCTTCTCGAGCACCGTGAGCTGTGGGGGGTGAGTGCGGTGAACAACTACTACTCAGCCGACACGTGGGGGATCCCCAGCCAGACTTTCCTTCAGTGGTACCTGGTGGCGGCTGCCGTCGCGATCGGACTCTCGCTGTACAGCCGAATGACTGCGCGCCGGTCGCCCGTGGTCGTCGACTCGGTCCGTCGGCCGCTCACTCCTCCCGAGATCGGTGCCTTGACCAGTGACTACCAAGCGGTGCTGGCGTCGATGGCTATTCTGCGTAGCGCCGAACTGATCAGCACCGAAGGAAAGACCAAGCTGGCACTCACTGCGGAGGACAAGAGTCGTCTCGACTGGTTCACCCGTACCGTGCACAAGCGACTCGGCAACGGAAAGGTCCCGCTGCGGCAGGTGCGTCTGATGGGACGGCTGAACGTCGCACTCGCACAACTACGTACGACGCTGATCGACGAGGGATACTTGCAACGCCCGCAGGACGGGCTGACTGCTGCCTTTCGGACCGTTCCGATCCTGGCGGTAATTGGTCTCGGCGTAGTCCGTCTCGTCGCCGGCATCGCCGGCGGTAAGCCGGTCGGGTTTCTGCTCCTCACCATCATCGTTCTCGCGCTGATGATTCCACTTCTCCGCATCAAGCGTCGTCGGACAGCTTTGGGCGACAGCGAGCTTCGACGCCTCAAGCACGAAAACTCGTACCTCTCACCGAAACTGCGGCCCGCGTACACGAGCTACGGTCCCTCGCTCGCCGGGCTCTCGGCGGCGCTCTTCGGTTCGGGCGCTCTGGTTCTGATCGATCCCGCGCTGGCGGGAGCGGTGGCTGCGGGCGCCGCGTACAGCCCGGGTGGCGGGGGTTCGAGCTACTACAGTTGTGGCTCCTCATCCGGATCGTCCGGCTCGGACGGCGGTGGCGGCAGCGGTAGCAGTTGCGGCGGCGGGGGGTGTGGGGGATGAGCACGCATGCAGCCGACACGTGGGGGATCCCCAGCGAGGATTTCCTCTACGGCTACATAGCCGTATCGGCCACGCTCATGGTTCTCACTCTGGTGTGGCGTCTGATGATCCGGGCACGCCGGCACGGGTACTCAACCGAGCACGGGTATTCCGCCGAACAACTGACGCCTCCGGAAGTCGGAATGCTCACCGGCGAGTCACGCGCCATCGCAGCATCGTTGGCAATCCTGCGTAGCGCTGATCTGATCACCACCGACGGCGCTGTCCTGCGCCCGTTGGGCCCTGGCGACGAAACCCTGGACTGGTACACCCTCACCGTGTACCAGCGCCTGGCCCAGCAGGCTCTACCCCATCGTCGGCGGCAACTCGCCGAGCGCATGACGGTGGAAACAGCTCGCCTACGAAACTCTTTGGCGGACCGGGGATACCTGACCTCCGACAGCACCAGGCGTTCAATCTTTCTCTCCACAGTTCCGTTGAAGATCCTGGTGGCCGTGGGTATCGTCCGCGTTGCTTTCGGACTGCACAACGACAAGCCCGTCGAGTTTCTGATTCTCGCCGTACTCGTCACCGGGTTCAGCATCCCGCTGCTCGGGCTCAACTTCGATCGCACCACCTCGGGCAGTGCGGCACGTTCGGAACTGACCACGGCACACGCCTACCTGTCCCCGCGCAACAAGCCTGCCTTCTCTGCCTACGGACCACGCTTGGCGGGGATGTCCGCCGCTCTCTTCGCCGGTTCGGCGATGCTGATGATCAATCCCGCCTTGGCCTCCGCCGCCGGAATCGGTGCCGACGGCAGCGGAAGTAGCGGGGGTTCGGACGGTGGCGGTTCAGACGGGGGAGGCGGCAGCTGCAGCGGGGGTGGCGGATGTGGCGGCGGCGGTGGTGGATGCGGGGGATAGCCGCGTCCGGGCGAGCAGAAGCGCTGCGGCCTCGGTAGTGATGCCACGTTCCTCGCTCAACGAATACACCTCGTCCAGAGTTCGACCGATCCCTCGGGTTCGTTCGACGACATCGTCTTCGTTCCACCCCAGGACTTCTCGCCCCACCAGGTGAAAGGCTCCGCCTGCGTTCGCGACGAAATCAGGGGCACAGAGAACCCCGCGGCTCCGCAGAACCTCGCCCGCAGCGGCATCGGTCAAGATGTTGTTTGCTGCGCCCGCCACGGCCAGAGTCGGAATCGACGCAGCAGCAGCGGAATCGATGATGCCTCCCATCGCACAGGGAGCAAAGAGGTCACACGACGTTCGAAGTACCTCGTCCGCAGGAACGATCGTGTGCCCCGCAAGAGAAGCCGCCTCGAGGCGCTGCGGGTCCGTATCGGCAACAAGCAGGCGTGCCCCAGCCTGCGCCGCGAGACGCACAACATCTCCGCCGACGGCGCCGAGCCCCTGAACCAGCACCTTTCGGCCGTCGAGTGTTCCGAGTCCACGACGACGCGCCGTGGCCTTCATCGCTTCGAACACGCCCAGAGCCGTGGCGTGCGCGCTGGAACCGGCGCCACCGTTGTCGACCGAACGCCCGAAGACGTACTTGGTGGTGCGACTGAGCTGATCCATGTCGGAAGAGTTGGTGTTGACGTCAGGACCGGTCCAGTAGTTTCCCTCGAGCTTGTCGATGTTCTCCGCGTGAATGTCGAGGATACGAGACCAAGTCGCCGAGTCGATCCGATTGCGCGGTGCGGGCAGTGCTATCACCGACTTCCCGCCACCCATCGGCAGGTCGGAGACAGCCATCTTCAAAGTCATTGCGCCGGCCAGCTTCCCGGCGTCCGCCAGCGCGTGACCGATCGAGGGGTAATGCGCCGCCCGCGTGCCACCCGACGCCGGTCCCAGACGGGTGGAGTCGATTCGGATCACAAAGGTCGTGTCGGTCTCCCGATCATGTCGGGTGACGGTCAGTTCACCGTCCCAGCGCAGTTCGTCGTCGATGCTCATTGCAGATCCTCTTCTGGTCATGGTTCAGCGGTGCGCGTGCAGTGGTGTTCCCGCGAGTGCGAGCATGGCCTCGCCCAACGCCTCGTTCTGGCTGGGGTGCGCGTGGATGAAACGCCCCACTTCATCGGGAAGTGCTTCCCAGGCGACGGCCAACTGCGCCTCACCGATCAGTTCACCAACCCGGTCGCCTACCAGGTGGACGCCGACGACGGGACCTCTGGTTCCGCTGCGAATCACTTTGATTCCCCCGGTGGTTCGCAGGATCTGACTCTTGCCGTTACCCGACAGGTCGTAGACGACGGTGGAGACGTCACCGTACTGCTTGCGCGCCGCCTCTTCGCCGAGTCCGACTGATGCAACTTCGGGATGTGAGTACGTCACGCGAGGAATCAAGTGTTCGGCGACCGGTATCGGATCCTTCCCGGCGATCTGTTCAGCCACAAAGATCCCTTGTTGGAAACCTCGGTGCGCCAACGCAAGACCGGGCACGATGTCGCCGACCGCGTACACACCGTCCACGGACGTACGGAGGCGTTCGTCGGTAACGACAAAACCCTTGTCGAGGCTGATTCCGTTTTCTTCGAAACCGTTACCGCCCGTGCGGGGTCCGCGGCCGACGGCGACCAACAGTAGTTCGGTATCGGATATCGTTCCGTCGCCTAGTTCGACGCGGACCGAATCGGCTGCTTCTTTCGCGGAAACGATCTTTGTGTCTGTCTTACAGACGATTCCGCGTTTCCGGTAAGCCCGCTCCAGCTGCTTCGACGACCACGGGTCCTCCGCGGCGATCAGTCGCGGGAGTGCCTCGACGATCGTGACTTCGGCGCCGAACGAGCGCCAGAGGCTCGCGAACTCGACGCCGATGACACCGCCACCGAGCACTGTCGCGCTGGTGGGCACCCGGTCGAGTTCGAGCGCCTGGTCACTGGTGAGGATCCGGCGGCCGAGTTCGATGCCGGGCAGTTCCCGCGGATACGATCCGGTGGCCAGTACGAGTGATGTTCCGGTATAGCGGTTTCCGTCGACGTCGATGCTTCGCCCACCGACGTACGTTCCGTATCCGTTGACGATAGTGATCTTGTGTTGCGCCAACAAACCTTGCAGACCGCTGTACAGCCGCTCGACTGTCCCGTTTTTGTAGTCGTGCACCTGCGCGATGTCGATGCCGTCAAAAGATGCTCGGACTCCGAATTGCTCACTGGTGCGTGCCGAATCGGCGACCTCGGCGGAATGCAGCAGCGCCTTGGTCGGGATGCATCCGCGGTGCAGGCACGTTCCGCCGACCTTGTCCGCCTCGATCAGCGTGACCGACAATCCGAGTTGGGCGGCGCGGATGGCGCAGGCATAGCCGCCCGATCCTCCACCGAGGACAAGGACTTCGCTGTGGGGTTCTGCAGTTGTCATCGGAGCCTTGATCATCGGAGCCTTGGTCATCAGAGCCTTCCCAGGACGCGGATCGGGTTCTCGATGTAGTCACCGAACAGCCTCAGGAATCCGCCGGCTTCGCCTCCGTCACAGACGCGGTGGTCGAAGCTCAACGAGATCTGAGTGACCTTACGGACGGTCAACTCGCCGTTCACCACCCACGGCTTGTCGATGATGCGCCCGATCCCCAGAATTGCCGCCTCGGGGTGATTGATGATCGGAGTCGATCCGTCAACCCCGAATACCCCGTAGTTGTTGAGCGTGAACGTGCCGCCGGTCAGGCGGGCGGGTTCGAGTTTGCCGTCGCGCGCAAGGTCGGTGGTCACCCGAAGTGCTTGTGCGAGTTCGACAGTGCTCAGGGCATCGGCATTGCGAATGACCGGCACCATCAATCCCTTCGGTGTCTGTGCGGCGATTCCCAGGTGGATGCGGGCGTGTCGAACGATCTCGCCTCGAGCAGTATCGACCGACGAGTTCAGTTCGGGGTACTGCGCCAACGCCGCGGTGGTCAGTCGAGCCAGCAGCGCCATCAGGCTGATCTTGTCGGAATCGGGCAGTGACTTGTTGATCTCGGCTCGCGCCGCCAACAGTTCGGTGGCGTCGACGTCGACCCAGGTTGTCGCGTCAGGGATCTCACGGCGGCTGGTGGACAGCTTGTCGGCCACCACCTTGCGAAGCCCCTTGATCGGGATGCGTTGGTCGCTCACGTGCGACGTTTCCGTCTCCGGGCCGGTGTTCGACCCGGCCTCGACGTCAGCGCGCGTTATCACCCCGCCGGCACCGGATCCGGAGAGCAAGGAGAGGTCGATATCGTTGTCAAAGGCCAGTTTACGAACGATTGGTGAGATCACGCGTACCGCCGAAGGAGTCCGACGTCGGCGTCTCGGTGCATCCTCGCTGGTGCCGTAGCCGATCAGGACATTGCCCGAACCCGCGCGTTCCTCTTCACGGTAACGCTCGTGGTTGGCCGAAACGACCGCGTCGACACTCTCGCCACCACTCACAGTGATCAACGGCGTGCCCACCTTCAAGGTGTCGCCGTCCTTGCCATGTAATTCGACGACGGTCCCGGCGAACGGGATAGGCACGTCCACAGCAGCTTTCGCAGTCTCGACCTCGACGACGATCTGATCGATGGTGACCACGTCGCCGACCTTGACGTGCCACTCCGCGATATCGGCCTCGGCCAGACCTTCACCCAGGTCGGGGAGCATGAATACCTGATTGCTCATGCCGTCACCGCCCAACGGGTGTCCGGGGCGTCGTTCCACTGCAGACGGTCGACGGCGTCCAGGACCCGGTCGACGCTGGGCAGGTGGTGACGCTCGAGCTTCGGCGCGGGGTAGGGGATGTCGAATCCGCTGACCCTGAGCACCGGAGCGTGGAGATGGTGGAAGCATCGCTCCTGCACGCGAGCAGCAATTTCCGCAGCAACACCGGCAAAGCCCTGCGCTTCCTGGATGACGATGCAGCGTCCGGTCTTTCGCACCGACGCGGTGACCGTCTCGTCGTCGAACGGCACTATCGAGCGGATGTCGATCACCTCGATGTCGCGGCCCTCGGCCGCGGCGGCCTCGGCGGACTTCAGTGCAACCTCCACGGACGGGCCGTAGGCAATGAGCGTCGCGTCACGACCGGGGCGCCGGACGACGGCGCGACCGATCGGCCCACGTGCGGTCAGTTCGACGTCGGCTCGCGAGAAGTACAGCTTCTTGGGTTCGAGGAAGATGACCGGGTCGGGGTCCTCGATCGCCGAACGTAGCAGTGAGTACGCATCTTCCACCGTGGATGGCGCCACGACCTTCAGGCCGGGCGTGTGTGCGTAGTAGCCCTCGCTGGAATCACAGTGATGCTCCACCCCGCCGATACCGCCGGCAAAAGGAACACGGATGACTATCGGAATCGACAGTGCACCCTTGGTACGGTTGCGGATCTTTGCGACGTGGGAGGCGATCTGCTCGAATGCCGGATAGGCAAACGCGTCGAACTGCATTTCCACGACCGGACGAAAACCAGCCATGGCCATGCCGATTGCGAATCCGATGATGCCGGACTCGGCGAGGGGAGTGTCGAAGCATCGGTCGTCGCCGAAGTCGCGGGTGAGGCCGTCGGTGACGCGGAAAACGCCGCCCAGGGTGCCGACGTCCTCACCGAAGACGACAACGTTGTCGTCCGCAGCCAGAGAGTCCCGTAGCGCGGTGTTGAGGGCCTGAGCCATCGTGAGCATGGGCATGGTCAGTGTCCCCCTGTGTCAGCGGCTTCGGCGGCAAGTTCGGTTTCGAGTTGGGCTTGTTGCTCACGCAATTGCGGTGTCTGCTCGGCGAAGACGTACCGGAACAGATCGAGCGGATCGTGCGGGCGGTCGACGTTCATGCCGGCGCGAAGTGTGGCGGCCTCGGTTTCTGCCTCTGCGGTCAGTGATTCCACGAACGCGTCGTCGATCAGATCGTGTGCGCGCAGATACTTTTCGAGACGCGGCAACGGGTCTCGCCCTAGCCAGCTTTCCACCTCGGCGCTGTCGCGGTAGCGGGTGGCGTCGTCGGCGTTGGTGTGTGCGTCGATGCGATAGGTGTGTGCCTCGACGATCACCGGTCCGTTTCCGCTGCGGACGAAGCGCGCCGCCTCGTCCATGACGGCCATCATCGCAACAGGATCGTTGCCGTCGACCTGCTCGCTGCCGATCCCGTAGCCGACACCCTTGTGCGCTAACGTCGGTGCTGCGCTTTGACGTGACAACGGCACGCTGATCGCAAATCCGTTGTTCTGCACCAGAAAGACGACCGGCGCCTTGAAGACGGCGGCGAAGTTCAGCGCTTCGTGGAAATCACCCTCACTGGTGGCCCCGTCGCCGCAGAGCGCCAGCGCGACGGTGTTCAGGCCCCGTCGGGACTCCCCGTAGGCCACCCCCGCTGCATGCAGCAATTGCGTTGCCAGCGGGGTGCACTGCGGCGCACTGCGCAGCGCTACCGGGTCGTACCCGCAGTGCCAGTCGCCGGCAAGCATGCTCAGAATCTGCACCGGATCGACACCCCGAGCAGCCAACGCCATCGAATCCCGATAGGTGGGGAAGAGCCAGTCACTCGGCTCCAGACTCATCGCTGCCGCGATCTGGCATGCCTCCTGCCCTCGCGAGGACGGATACACGGCCAAGCGCCCCTGTTTGGTCAGCGCCGTCGCCTGCTGGTCGAAACGTCTGCCCAGGAACATCTTTCGATACATCTCGATCAGGCGATCGTCGCTCGGTTTTGCGTAGCGGGCCTCGCTGCGCGTCAGTTCTCCAGCAGGGTCGAGGTACTGCACCGCGGAATCGGCCGGCAGGAACTTTTGATACCGCAGTTCCCCCAAGGGCTCGACAAGAGTCACTTCTACCTCCAGAAGACGTTGTGTCCATCAGTATTCGCACTTCGGCGACGTAATGGCAGAAGGCGTCGAAGATTCAAGACAAACGGCCTATCATGAGGATTCGGGCAGCAATATGTCCATCAACCGACTCGACTACCGAAGCAGGAATGGACAGATGGCCACCGAACCGCACGCTCTCGATGCGATCGACCGCCGCATCATCGCCGAACTGGTCGCAGACAGTCGCATCTCCATGCGTGCACTGGCCGAGAAGGCGCACATATCTCGCGCTCACGCCTACGTCCGCATCGAAAGGCTCGAGGACGCCGGAATCATCACCGGATTCACGACGCGGATCGCCCATGAGAAGGCCGGACTCGGCTCCTCGGCGTACGTGGCGCTCTCGATCAGGCAGCACTCGTGGCGAGGTCTGGCTGCGTCGTTGAAGGCACTGCCGTTTGTCGAGCACTTCTCCCTCCTCGGCGGCGACTTCGACGTTCTGGTGCTGGTTCGAGCCCCGGACAACCAGGAACTACGCCACACCGTTCTCGAAGAACTCCAGGGACTCGACGGGGTTCTCTCGACCAAAACGTGGCTGATCTTCGAAGAAGGCAACGGTCCGGGACCCAACTGGTTGCCCGGCTGATCCGTCTATAGTCGCCGTTAGCAGTTGCACATGGGAGGTGACTCGAATGACCCTGTACGGCCTGGGAATCGGTTGGCGTCCCGAGGTATCCGGAATCATCGCGCAGCTAGACGGCCTGGCATTCTGCGAAGTCATTGCCGAATCCATCGGAACCGAGATACCGCCGCACCTCGGTTCGCTGGGAGTTCCGGTGATCCCGCACGGAATCTCGCTCTCCCTTGGCGGGGCCGAGGCGGTAGATCAGGCTCGGGTCGATCACCTTGCGCATACAGCCCAGCTACTGGACGCCCCCTTGGCGAGCGAGCACATCGCATTCGTGCGGGCGGGCGGCATCGAGGCCGGGCACCTGCTCCCACTACCACGCACCTACGAAGCCGTCGACGCCTTGGTACGCAACATCACCCGGACTCAGGACGGTCTACCGGTGCCGTTTGCCGTCGAAAACGTTGCCGCCCTTTTCGACTGGCCCGACGACGAGTTGACCGAAGGGGAGTTTCTCTCGGAGATCGTCGACCGCACCGGGGCTCTGCTGGTTCTCGACATCGCGAACGTCTATGCCAATGCCCTCAACCGAGGGCGTGATCCCTGGGCCGAGCTGATCCGGCTACCACTCGAGCGAATCGCATACTGCCACATCGCCGGTGGCAGCATCAGCGACGGCAAATACCACGACACGCATACCGATCCTGTGCCCGAAGCCGTGCTGGAACTCCTTGCGCAGTTCACCGCCGCCGGTCACCATCCCGCGATCATGCTCGAGCGCGACGGAAACTATCCGCCGGCACTGGAATTGCTCGACGAGCTCGATGCCATCGCCGACGCAGCGGGTCTGGATCGCATCACCGCGGGCACCGATTGGTCACGCACATGAGCACGCTCGGTGAGCGTCAAGAAGCGCTTATTCGCGCTCTGGTGGCGGGTGGCGAACTACCCGAAGGCTTCGACAAAGACGATGCTGCCGTTGTCTCGACGGCACTGCTCCGAAAGCGCGCAGGAGAAGTGGCGCACCACCTTCCGGTCGTGCGCCACACTCTCGGCGATCGCTATCTTCGGTTGTTCACAGCGTGGGCCGACGGACGGCCGAAGACGTCTTCGCACGCGGACGCCCAGGCTTTTGTCGCCCACCTCCAGGACATCGGCGAACTGCCTCGCTCGCCCTGGCATCAGAGGTTTCGAAGGCTCTTACGCAAGTGAGACAACGGCTTCGCTGGTGTACATGAGGAACGTCATCGATTCCTGGAAGTACAGCTCGACGGAGTTCGCATCGTGCGAGAGGTAACCGATGGACAGGTCCTGGCCCAGATGCAGTTCGTAGTCACCACCACGCGTCGACAGCAGGAAAGCGCCGTCGATGGCCGGGGCCCAGATGATCTCGCCGTCGAGAACGCGTCGCAGGTGCTCGCGGATGGGGTAGCCGTGATCGGAGGTCTCGTTGATCGCGGTGAACGCGTCGGCGTTCAGGAGCAATGAGTACGGTCCGTTGACACCGGCCAGTCGCAGCGACGTGATCGCCTGGCTGATGGCCTCCGGGTAATCCTTGGCATCGATGGGCAGCTTCAATTCCGGGTTGGAACCGCTCGCCCGCACGCCGGTAATGCTGGCTGCGGGGTATCCCTCGAAGATGGCACGGTCCTCGGCGAACGCGATCTGCTTGGCGGCGTCCTTGACCGGCTGCCAGTCGGAGTCCTTGGCGCCGCGCTCGACGTCGTCGATGGCCTGACGGCTGACGGTGAACGGGACCCGCAGTTCGATGATCGGCTGGGACTGACGAGCATGTGCGATGACGCCGTCGGCCAAGGGATTGATCGGCACCTGATGTCCGAGCGGGATGGCCGCGAGATCGTCACCCGACGGGCCCTCCACGTCCACCACACGACGACCGGCGACGTGGCGCTTGAAGGTACGGCTCGCCTCTTCTTCGATCTCGGCCCAGGCTGCTGCCGAAATGGGTGCTAGGTCGCGGTGCAGGTTTGTCATTGCTGGGCACTCCTTTTGAGGCTGCCGATTCCGAGAGAACCGTCAGAGATGGGCGCTGTGAACGTCGCTTCGGGAACGAGCCTGGTCGGCGCGTCCGGGGGGTCGTCGAGAAAGTCCGCCGTCGGAACGAAGAAATTGATTCCGGTGACGGCGGTCGAGAAATCGAGAATGCGGTCGTAGTTGCCGACGGGATTCCCGATGAACATGTTGGTCAGCATCTGCTCGGTGACCGTCGGCGACGCCGAGTAACCGATGAAGTAGGTTCCCATTTCAGCGGAGCCGACGTGTCCGAACGGCATGTTGTCGCGCAGAATCTGGATCTGATCACCGGATTCGTCTTCGATGACGGTGAGTGCGGTGTGCGAGTTGGCCGGTTTCGTGTCGTCGTCCATCTCGAGGTCTTCGAGCTTGGAGCGTCCGATGACGTTCTCCTGCTCCTCGACGGGCAGTGAGTTCCACTTCGACATGTCGTGGAGGTACTTCTGGACGATGACGTAACTGCTGCCTGCGAAGTCCGGATCCTCGTCACCGACGGTGACCGCGACGTAGGCGGCCTGCCCGGACGGGTTCTCGGTGCCGTCGACAAAACCCATGAGGTCGCGTTGTTCGAAGTACTTGAACCCGTGGACCTCGTCGATCACCGACGCGGCGCCGGCCAACCTGTTGGTCACAACCGTGGCGAACTCGAAGCACAGGTCCATCTGACGGGCCCGGATGTGGAACAACAGATCGCCCGGTGTGCGGGGAGCGTGGTGTTTGTCACCGGTCAACTCGACAAAAGGATGCAATTCTGCCGGCCGTGGACCCTCGAACAGACGGTCCCACGCATCCGAACCGATGCCGACGACGGCGGCCAAGCCACCGGCGGGAACCCGGAATCCGATCGAGCGTTGCAGTCCGGAAATATCGGCCAGAACGTCGTGAACTGCCTGCTCACCACCCTCGTCGATGGTGAAAACCAGGAAGATCGCAGCTTCGGTGAGCGGGGTCAGCAACGGCTGCGGTATCGCGGGAAGGGCCACTTCGGCCTCGTCGATCTCACTCGTTTCCGCCATGCAGACCAGTATGGACGATTCCGGCAGTCCCGGCATCAGTAGTGGGTAAGACGAGTGAAGGTGTCGCGTTACGGTGTCGCGGCCTGGGCGCCCGCGTCGAAGCCAGCCGGAATCTCGAAGATCTTTCCGTCGAACCCAGCGCGGTAGAGATGCCCGGCCGCGAAACCGGAATTGCCACGCCCGTAGGTCAACACACTCGACGCCTGCAGTCCGCTGGTGAGCGAGCAGTACTGGCCGGGTCCGTCGATCCGCCACACCTCACCACTGATGTCCGTGGGAACGATTGCGCGATCTCGCGAGTCCAGGGTCAAACCATCTGGAGCAGAGAAGGTTTCGAGACCGCCGAGATCGACCAACGATTCCGAATACCCTGGATTGTCGACGGAGATGCGGCTGACACCCGGGTTTGCGAACGTGCGCGAGACGTAGAGCCAGCGATTATCGGCGCTCAGGGCTGCGCCGTTTGCACTCGGGAAAGTCGCCCACGCCGGGTCGACGGCACCGCCTGGGCTGACCTTACCGATCAACGAACCGAAATCGTTGGTGGCATAGATCGTTCCGTCGTGCGCGACGGCGAGGCCGTTTGCAGCGCTCAGACCACCGGCGATCGGCGTCACGGCACCCGAGTTCACGTCCACCCGCGCGACCGACGCAGCACGCGTCAGATCACCGATCAGCACGCCGGCGTTTGCTCCGGTTCCCACCAGCAGTGAACCGTCCGGACCCCACGCGAGTGCGCCCGCACCGCCGGGAACCGTCGCGATCGGAACTGCGGCCTGACCAGGCGCGTCGACGCGGAAGATTCGACCACTCACCAGATCTGTCGTGTACAGGCGACCCTGAGCGTCCACGGTGACACCCTCGAGGGCCGCGCCCGGAATCTGGGCGCTGAGGATTGCGGGGGACGAGCCAGGGCAGGGCGGCGCGGCCGCGGCACCGGACACACCCAGAGCCAGAAGCGAACCGGCAACAAGAGCACCGGTGATACCTACCCGAATACCGCGATCGAAGATCCTGGTGCGCATCTGCGCAACGCTAGACCTTCGGCCCGATTTCGCCTAGAGCGACCGAAGGAAAGAGATCAAAAGTTCATTGACCTCGGTAGCACGTTCCTGCTGTACGAAGTGCCCCGCGCCGCCGAGAAGGTGCACACCCCGCAGGTCGGGGACGGTGTCCTTCATGCGGTCCAATGCCTTGGGGCCGCTCATCGCGATGACCGGATCCTCGGCGCCCGCGACGAAGAGCGTCGGGACGTTCACGTGCGCGCCGTCCAAATCCGCACTGCGTTCCCAATTGGCGTCGTACGCCCGGTACCAGTTCAAACCACCTGTGAAACCCGTTGCAGTAAAGGCCTTTACATAAACATCCAGATCGTCCTCGGTGAGCCACGACCACGGCAATGCAGGCGCCTCGGGCAGTACGTCGAGGTAGCCGTTTCCTTCGGACGGGTTCTTCCAGACGTCGAGGTACCGGTAAGCCCCGGAGAGGGCATGGAAGAGCCGCTGAAGAAACTCACGTGGACGGGCGTCGAGTTCGCGCTCCGCGACACCCGGTTCCTGGAAATAGTGAATGTGCAGAAAATGCTTGCGCGCCATCGCGGCGTAGATGGTCGAGGGTTTTGCGGGGAACCTGTCGGGCGCATAGGGGACCGCCAACGAGACAAGCCCCGCAACACGATCGGGATGGCGCAGAGCGGTGGTCCACGCGACGGGCGCGCCGAAATCGTGGCCGACGAACACCGCTTTGTCGATTCCGAGAGCGTCGAGTAGGTCGATCAGCCGGTTCGCGACGGCATCGTTGGTGTAGTCCTCGACCGCTTCGGGGCGGGTAGTGCCGCCGTAACCGGGCATGTCGAGTGCGATCGCCCGAAAACCCGCTTCCGTCAACGCTGCCGACTGATGCCGGTAGCTGTACCCGAGGCCGGGAAAGCCGTGACACATAACCACAGCTGTCCCAGAACCGGAATCGTCAATCTGCCAACGGAATCCGTCGACATCGATCGTCTTGACCGTCATGTCAGGCGGTGATCATGTCTTCCTGGTTCCAGAATGCACGCATCGACAGGATCTTTCCCTCGTCGTCGAAGGTCATGACGTCGATGGGTGCGATGGTCAGGGTCTGCTCGCCGAGCTTGGTGATCAGCGAGAAGTGGAATGCCGCTTCGTTTCCGGCGATGCGGAGGGTCTGAAGGTGAGCTTCCTGGTCGAAATTCTCGATCACGGAGTAGAACTCGAGAATGGACTCGCGGGTGGTGCGCACGTCGGTACCAACCGGGTCTTCAACGGTTGCACCCTCGGCATACAGGGCCACAACCTGGGCGGCAGTGCCCGTGGCAACTGTCTCGATGTAGGCGTCGACGGTCTTGCGGATTACCTCTGCGGACGGTGCCATGGTCTACCCCTCGTAGTTAGAACAGGTTCTAATTCTGAGGATAACCTAGCGCTCCGCCCTGTGCGCCGTTTTGGTAGTGGGAACTACCAAAACTGCGCACGAGGGCGACTAGTCATAGCAGGCCTGAGAAGCGGCGAATCGCCCCACGCCGGCGGATCGTGCTCAGAGGTAGGCGCTACCGGTGTCGGCGCCTCACCGGCAGGCGTGACCTGATCGACGAAACTCGTGATCGCAGACATCTGAGGGTCAGAAGTGACTTCCGCCAATGCGGCATCGACTTGCGGACGAGCATCCCGAACAGCCGCTGTGTACATCTGGACAATCCGGTCGGCAAGGAGGTCGGGGCCCGCCGCCAACGCCGCGTCTGTCAATCTCAGCCGGCCAAGGTGGCCTTTGGCATCGACCTCGACTTCGACTGCCCGATCCGACGCCCGCCCGACCACCCGGTCGAGAGCCTCCTGCGCTCGCCGAACCTTCACGCCGATATCGTCGAAACTATTTGCTGTCAAAGGGTTTACCTTTCACGTATTCGGATTGGCAATATCGAGAGGGAAGGGATCGCCACCGACGGTACCCGCCGGGAAACACGGAGACGAGACACTGATGATGAAATCTCCCTTGGTATTTTCAGAGAGGTCGAATGCATAGTCGTCGGATGAGCGAGCGCTCACGGATCGGAGCCCTCCTTCGGCTACCAACGTCTTGAATCCGAGGTCCTGCCAGGCACGGACAAAGATGCCGAAGTATTCGGTCGACTTGCCCCCCGGAATACCGACAATCCAGTACTTGACGATGACGTTCAGTGGCCTGTTCTCGATCGTGTCGTCGTCGATGCAAGGTAGAACAGTTCCATTGCCGAATAGCCCGCTGGATGCTTGTGGATGCTGACGAGACAACGCCACATTTTTCGGAGTCCGAGTCAAAGTGTCGCTCAAATATCCGATAATAGCTTGGCGCGCAAGATGTTCGGTCAAACTACTATTCACTGATACGCCGGCCATATCGGCTCTCCCGTCGATGTCAAGTTCCTTCGCGCAGCCGGCCAATGCAATCAACGTTCCGAGGCAGACTGCAAGCATTTTCACACGATCACTCATCGCCCACCTCAACACCGGCAATGATCTGCCCCATCGTTTTCAGCCCGGCATTCCCAGGGTCCCAGTACCCACCGTGCGAATCTACGTTCCACCCCAACGTATACCACGGCCCTGACACCCCGTCGGAATCAAAAGAATGCCCCCACCCGTAATGCGATACCGGTTGTGGACCGTGAATAAAGTTGGGAGTAAGGCGAATCGGATCATTCTTGGCAGTAGTCGAGTACACGTGATCGGAAGCCTCTTGCGGAGAAACACCGGTCAGATTCAGCTCCGACGCCTTGTCCACACCAATTCCCGGACTACCAACCAACACCACTCGATCGGCGTCGAGTGTGTGTTCACCGCTTGCGGCATGACCGATGACTGTAGTTCCGTAACTATGGCCGATCATGGTGTTCAACGACGGCTGACCCTCGTGAGTCGTCCGCAGCCCCTCCTGGAAACGATCCAACTTGGGCGCAGCGTCCTCCGCGAAAACAGACTTGGTCGCATCGGAGGTAACACTCTGCGGGGCGTCGTACCCGTACCACGCAACAACTGAATGAACCTTGTACGGATCGGCCGCGACCGCAGCATCCCGCATTGCTTCGGCACGCGAGACTCCCGTCGCGACGTCCCCGAGATTTGCACCGGTACCCGGTACGAACGTGGATACCGTATCGGCCACGTCTGGATTCTCGAGCGCAATCACTGCATGCCCGTTGCCGTCGATCAGGGAGAGTAATCGTGGCTGCTCGGAACCTGCGGACAATTGCGCGTTGACATTGTCATAACCTGCGATCTCGGCACGAATCGTATCGATCTGCTTCGACCAGGATTTTTCGTCGCTGACGGCGCCATGCGCAGACATCAACAGATCGAGCCGTTGTCGGGCTGCGTCACGCAGCTCCTGGAGATGCGCTCGGTTGTAGTGATCTCGATCGATCTGCGGTATGCCGTCACGATTACCGATTGAATGATCCCAGTCGAAGAGCGCGTCCTTCTCGGCAGGCGAGAGGTTCTCCCACAGTTCATGCACTACACCCGGTTCACCGGACAACTGGGTCACACCGCGGACGATGTCACTGACCTGCTGACTCAGCCTGCCGCCGTTGGGATCTCGTCGAAGTAGATCCAGCTCGGCAACGGCCTCCCGAATTGCCGAGGCTGCTCGACCGTCGTCGTCCGACGCTCGAATCAGAAGCTCCTGGATTCGCTGCTGAAACCAGGCAGCTTTTCCGTTGAGCGTGCCTTGAAGGATCGCCACAGCGACCGTGTTTCCACCCGAAACCTCAGGGGCATGTACGTATCCGTCGTCGGTGACACTCATCGCAGCTCCGGCGACCGCGTCGTCTACGACCGAGGCAAGCGCTTCCTTCGTCTGCGACAGTTGCTTTCCGAAACTTGAATACACTTCGGCGATCGCAGTCACCGCCGATTCGACATGGCTGGCGGAAAGTCGGTCTGTGATTGCCCGGATGGATGCCGCCGAACCACCGTCGCCTCGCCAATGGGTCGTCAGATCGTCTCCCCGACGCCCAAAGTCCGCAATGTGTTGAGCGAACGTGTCATTGGCAACGATCACAGAATTTCCGTACTCGATCATGGTTTCGGGTTGCCAACTCGATACCTGCGAAATCGTGATCACTGCACACCGCTGTCGTACTTCTTCAATTGGTCTCGGAATGCCGTTTCGACTGCTTCGTAGCCAGATGCACTCGAATCTGCGTTTCCACCCATTTCGCCAATCTGGGCACCCAACAACGCGTAGGCGTCGAGTATCTTTCCGCTGACATCGGCCGACGCGACCTCGGTACCCGAGACCGGCATGCGGACGGACGACGCTATGCCGATCTGATCTATCTGCGAGGCAATAGAATGGAGAGCCTTTGCAAATGAACGAAGCGCATCGATATCGACCTGCAACACCACGAACCCCCCACTTATGCTGTCGAGCACCCCCGTGCGAGACCCAACATAGCAAGGATCCTCCCTGTGCGCCGATTGGTAGTGGGAATACCGAAACGGCGCACAGGAACCGAAGGCCTCAGTGAGCAGGTAGGAGGGACGTCTCCTGCGCCGCGCCGTCTTCTGCGCCGATCTGGACGATGTTTCGCGGCAGGAACACGGCTGCGATCGCACCGAGAACTGCTGCAGCAGCACCGATCAGGAACGCAATGCGCATGCCCTCATCGGTGTAGAACACAGCGCCCTCCATCGCCATCGCGATGTGCGAGTTCAAGACCGTGAAGGCGATGACGGGAAGCACAGCGGGGAAGATGCTCTGGAAGACCGCGACCATGCTCGCCGTGGTTGCCTGCAACTGCGGCGGCACTGCCTCGATGAGCAGGTTCGGAATGGAGGCGTAGCCCATACCCATACCGACACCGAAGATTCCGGCAAAGATGATGAGCAGCGGCTTGTTGTCGTGAATGGTGGCCGTCAAGGTGAATCCGACTGCCATGAGGATCATTCCGATGATCATCAGCAGGCGGGGTCGAATGTTGCGGCCGACCAGGAAGCCCACGATCAAGCCGCCGACCACCACCATGCCGCCAAGAGGCGCCTGGAAGATCGCGAATCCTTCTGCCGTGACGCCGAATCCGTATCCCAGGCCGAGAACTGCCGGCGTCATCACCATCATCGGCAGCAAAATCGTGAAGACTCCCGACGCGCCGTAGCAGAACCCGGCACCGACGGCGGTGAGCATCACCGAACGCTTGCCGAAGTAGCGCAGGTCGATCAAGGGCTCACGGATGGCTCGGGCAGAGGCAACCCACGCCACCAGCAGTGCGATGCCGCCGATCAGATAGGCCAGTGTCGAGCCGTTCTTCCAGCCCCAGGTCGGTCCGAAGCTGACGCCGATCAGAATTCCGGCGATGCCCGATCCGAGTAGTACCGCGCCGATCAGATCCAGCGAAGAACGCAGCCGCACAGCTGATTCCGCTGTCGAAGCGAAGATCATGCCGCCGAGCAGAACCAAACCGATGACGAAGAACCAGAAGATGCTCCGGAACCCGTGGTTGTCGATCAACCAACCGGTGAGGAACGGCGCCGGAATAGCGATCAGGCCCATGCCGGAGGTTGCAATACTGACAGCCAGCGCAACGGTTTTCGGCGGAAAGACATCTCGAATGAGGGAGTAGCTCAGGAAGAGGCAGGGAACGAGCAGACCAGTCAGGGACCGGCCCAGAATCAAGACGGCATAGCTCGGCGCAATCGCCGAAATGAAGGATCCGACCGCTGCGCCGGCGACCGCAAAGAGCAGGACTTTTCGCTTGCCGTACATGTCCGCGAGCTTGCCGAGCAGCGGAGACGCGACCGCCCCGAGCAGCAGGAACGACGTGAGCAGCCAAGCTCCCTGCGTCGTTTGATAATGCACCGAGATGGCGGGCAGCGCCGTGGAAATCATCATGTAGCTCACCGCGAGCATTTCGAGAAGAAGAACGATCGACGCCAGCGAGAACACCAGTCGCGGAGTCCACCGCTCCGGTATCGATGTCGATTCGGGCAGACTGGGAGACGAACCGTCGCTGTGGACATGAGACGCCATGGCTGAAGAATCCTTTCGGGACACCTGCGAATTCGATTGACCCCCTGCCGAATACCGTCGGCCGGGGCCTTGCGGGGAAGTGCAGTGGAACGACAGCTACCGTTCTCGGCAACGTGTTACCTGCATCACAGCCCTCGCGTCGAACGCGCGCTACAGAATGTTCCGCGGAGCGGGACAATCAGGACAACGACTGATTGGCACCCCGGATACAGCCCCAGATACGACTGTGCGCCGTTTCGGTAGCGGTAACTACCAAAACGGCGCACGTGCGCGAAGCGCCTACAGAACTATGTTCACCATCTTGCCCGGCACAACGATCACCTTGCGCGGTGCGTTGCCCTCGAGCAGAGCGACGATCTTCTCGTCGGCCAGGGCGATCTCCTCGACAGCCTTGCGATCGGCATCCGCCGGCACGCTGATGCGGCTACGAACCTTGCCGTTGACCTGGATCGGGTACTCGACGGTGTCCTCGACGAGCCACTTCTCCTCGACAGCGGGGAAGGGGCCGTGTGCAAGAGATTCCGTGTGGCCAAGACGTGACCACAGCTCTTCCGCGAGGTGCGGCGCCAAGGGAGCGAGCATCAACACCAACGGCTCGACGGCAGCACGGGGCGCGCCACCCGGGAACGCCTTGGTGAGGTGGTTGTTGTACTCGATCAGCTTCGCAGCGGCCGTGTTGTCGCGCAGCGCAGTGTAATCCTCGATGACACCGGAAATCGCCTTGTTGAGCGCACGCAGCGTTTCCTCACCGGGCGCTTCGTCGGTGACACGGGGCTTGCCGGTCTCCTCGTCGATGACGACGCGCCACACTCGCTGCAGGAATCGAGCAGCACCGACGACGTCCTTGGTCGCCCACGGACGCGAGGTGTCCAGCGGACCCATCGACATCTCGTACACACGCAAGGTGTCTGCACCGAACTCGGCGCAGATCTCGTCCGGCGCAACGGCATTCTTGAGGCTCTTGCCCATCTTGCCGTACTCGCGGTTGACCTCGGCGCCCTCGAAGAAGAACTTGCCGTCACGCTCGACGACCTCTTCTGCCGGCACGTAGACGCCGCGGGCATCGGTGTACGCGAATGCCTGGATGTAGCCCTGGTTGTAGAGGCGACGGTACGGCTCGCTCGAGGACACGTAGCCCAGGTCGAACAGAACCTTGTGCCAGAAGCGCGAGTACAGCAGGTGCAGCACCGCATGCTCGACGCCGCCGACGTACAGGTCGACTCCACCGGGATCGTTGGGGCCGTGCAGTTCCGGACGCGGACCCGTCCAGTACGCCTCGTTCTGCGGGTCGCAGAAGGCGTCCTGGTTGGTGGGGTCGATGTAGCGCAGCTGGTACCACGAGCTACCAGCCCACTGCGGCATGACGTTGGTGTCGCGGTGGTAGGTCTGCAGACCGTCGCCGAGATCGAGCTCGACGTTGACCCAGTCGGTCGCCTTGTTCAGCGGGGGAGAGGGCTCGGAGTTGGCGTCATCCGGATCGAAGGACACGGGTGCGTAGTCCTCGACCTCCGGAAGCACAACGGGCAGAGCCGAATCCGGCAGGGCGTGTGCGTTGCCGTCCGCGTCGTAGACGATCGGGAAAGGCTCGCCCCAGTAACGCTGACGCGCGAAGAGCCAGTCGCGCAGCTTGTACTGGATGGTGCCTTTGCCCTGCCCGCTCTCCTCGAGGCGGCTGATGACGGTCGCCTTGGCCTCGGCCACGTCCAGACCGTCGAGGTAGTCGGAGTTCACCAGCGGGCCGTCACCGGAGTACGCAGCCTCCGAAACATCGCCACCGGCAATAACTTCGAGAATTTCCAGTCCGAACGCGTTCGCGAACTCCCAGTCACGGTGGTCGTGTCCCGGAACTGCCATGATCGCGCCGGTGCCGTAGCCCGTCAGCACGTAGTCGGCGATGAAGATCGGGACCTTGTGGCCGTTGACCGGATTGACGGCGTAGGAACCGAGGAAGACGCCCGTCTTCTCCTTGTTTTCCTGACGCTCCAAGTCGGTCTTGGCGGCAATCGACTTACGGTATGCAGCAACAGCTTCCGCCGGCGTCGTGGCACCGCCAGTCCAGCGTGCGTCGACACCTTCGGGCCACTCGTCCGCGACGAGCTTGTCCACCAAGTCGTGCTCAGGAGCCAGCGTCACATAGGTGGCGCCGAACAGCGTGTCGGGGCGCGTCGTGAACACATCGACGCCGTACTGGCCTGCGACAAAGGTAACTTCGGCGCCATAGGAGCGTCCGATCCAGTTGCGCTGCATGGCCTTGACCTTGTCCGGCCAATCCAGGTACTCGAGATCGTCGACCAGGCGATCGGAGTACGCGGTGATGCGCATCATCCACTGCTGAAGGTGCTTACGGAACACGGGGAAGTTTCCGCGGTCACTACGACCGTCGGCGGTGACTTCCTCGTTGGCCAGCACGGTGCCCAAACCGGGGCACCAGTTGACCATCGAATCCGACTGGTAGACAAGGCGGTACGAGTCGAGGACCTTTGCCTTCTCGGCGACTGTCAGCGACGCCCACTCGCGTCCGTCTTCCAGAGCGCGCTCACCGGAATCGAACTCGGCTTCCAGCTCGGAGATACGACGGGCCTTGCCTGCAGCCTTGTCGTACCACGCGCCGTGGATCTGCAGGAAGATCCACTGCGTCCAGTGGTAGAAGTCGACGTCCGTCGTCGCGAGGCTACGACGCTCGTCGTGCCCCAGACCCAGGCGTCGCAGCTGGCGCTTCATGTTGGCGATGTTGGACTCGGTGGTCGTCCGCGGGTGGGTACCCGTCTGCACGGCGTACTGCTCGGCGGGGAGACCGAACGCGTCGTAGCCGAGGGTGTGCAGGACATTGCGCCCCTGCATGCGATGGAAGCGTGCGAAGACGTCCGTAGCGATGTATCCGAGCGGGTGACCGACGTGCAGGCCCGAACCCGAGGGGTACGGGAACATGTCCTGAACGAAGAGCTTGTCGGCGGGAACACCGTCGGGCGAGGAGAGCGGACCGACCGGATTGGGCGCGTTGAACGTGCCGTCCTCACTCCAGCGGTCCTGCCAGTGCTGCTCGATCTGGCCGGCGAGCTCCGCGGTGTAGCGGTGCTGCGGAGTTGCGTCGGCTGGTGAATCGGGGGACTGCGGAGACTCGGTCACTGTGGTCGCTATCTACTTGGCTGACGGAAATACCGATAACCAGGGTAGAGCCTGTGCGACCCGGGCATACCATCAACTCCACTCGCGCCTATCCTGTATGGGTGATCGTTGTCGCTGTGGTGCTATTCGTGCTCGCTGTCGCCGTCGGTGGAGTTGGTGTCGCCGGTCTGATCGGCAAACTCCCGCGCAACCGCTGGGCCGGTGTCCGCACCGAGGATTCCCTGCGGAGCGAGGAGTCGTTCGCCCTCGCCAACAAGGTGGCCGGTCCGACCATGCTCGCGGCCGCTGGAATGTTGGTCATCGGCGGAGTCGCAGCACTGACCATCGGCGGAGTCTTCGGCGTCGCGGTCGCGATCATCGCCGTCGTCGTCGCCGTCCTCACTGCCGGTTTCGGTGGAGGCATCGGCACCCGCGCGGCCGCCGCGCTCCCACAGCAGAGCGGATGCGGTAACGACTGCAACTGCGGCGGCCACTCCGAGCCTGCCGCAGACGAGCCGGTGGCGGAGACCCCCGAGGCCAAGGCGAACGCTGCCGCTTGCGGTACCGCTTCCTGCGGTGCCTGCGCGCTCAAGGATGCTTGCCAGCCGGCTCATTGATTCACGTGAAACATCGCGTGGTCGACCCGGCCGGGGTCGTATTCGGACTAGTGGTTCCGCTGTTGTGTGCGGCCTTCGGCTTCGTCCTGACAAAAATTTGGGAGCCTCGCCTCCCGGAACAGATCGCGACTCACTGGACCACCACCTCGCCGGACGGCTTCTCCACCCCGTCGGCCAACGCATGGACCATTGCACTTTTGACACTGCTCTTCGGTGGCGGTCTCAGCGCGATTGCCGCTCTTGCACCCGCGATGTTGATGATGCGTCGCTTCATGTTGGTTGTCGGGCTGAGCGTGGTCGGGCTCATCACGACAGTGAACTTCGCTTTGCTCTACACCCAACTCGATGTCGCCGATCCGTCCACGACGTCACTCCCGCTGTGGTCTATCGGTGTCGGCTTTGCAGTCGGCGGGGTGCTGGGGTGGATCGGCGCCTCGTTCCTGCGTGACTACCGCGTCCGCACTCTTGCCACGATCGAACCCTCGGCCGGGTTGCCGCGAAGCAGCTGCCCTCTCCCCATCTCCGACGACGTCGGATTCAGCACCAAAGGCTCGGTGATCCTCACTGCGATCACTCTGGCGCCCGGAGTCATCATGGCGTTGGCGATGCGGTCACTCTGGCCGCTGTTCATCTTCGGGGCACTCGGACTGCTCGTCGTCAGCCTGGTTCGCTTCCGGGTGATCGTCGACGAACGGGAAATTCGGGTCATCAACATGGGGATGGCTGCGATGACCTACGGCATCGACGAAGTTGTCGGAGCCGACGTCGCGGAGATCAAACCGTTCGCGGACTTCGGCGGCTGGGGACTCAAGACCAAGGGTCGTCGTAACTACGGCGTCGTCACCCGCACCGGGCCAGCGGTGGTCGTCACGTTCGCCGGTGGCGACCGCCTCACGATCACGACACCGAAGGCCGAAGACATCGCCGGGTCCCTCAACCGATTGGCCGACGCCCGGACTCGGTAACCGCCGAACCTGAACCGATCGCTTCCTGAGTCTTCTCGAGATACCCGCATGCCGCCGCCCTGGCTTTGGTGACATCGCGTTCGGCAATGGCTTCGGCAACTCCCTGATGATGCGAGGACGTCAGCGACGGCGGATGAACGCCTTCGGTCACCTCGTAGGTGGCGCGGACCGTTTCGAGGATTCCGGCAAACAGATCGGTCAGAACTGGATTGTGAGCGGCATCGACGACGGCAATGTGAAACGCAAGATCGACGTCGACGAAGTTCTCAGCCGGGACGTCACGCTTGGCGGCCAGCTCACGAAGTATCCGAACGTCGTCGTCGCTACGACGCTCACACGCCAACCGGACCGCTTCCATCTCGAGCGCACGACGCACTTCGAAGACGTATTTCATCTCGTCGACGGACGCGTGTTTGCCGAGCAGTCCGCCGATGTCGGTCCGTGCCCGAACGAAGGTCCCTGATCCGCGACGGATCTCCAGGACTCCCGTCGACGTCAGTGTCTTGATCGCTTCGCGCACGGTGTTCCGGCCGACGCCGAGAACACTCATCAGTTCCGGCTCGGTGGGAACACGGTTCCCGACGGTCCAGGCGCCGTCGGAGATCTGCGCGCGCATCCAATCGAGGGATTGCTCGTACGCGGACTCCTTGCGAACAACGGTCATCTACTCATCCTCACAGCATTCGCGACGATCATTCCACTCACCTACGATACGTAGGACGACCCATGTATTTTCGAACTCTGTCATCAGGAGGGGCTTCCCACGTCCGCCACAGCTGTCGCCACCGAAGTACGCACACGCCGCACCAATCGACACTTCTACGGCGTGGGCTACGTCCTCACCGTGATCCTTCTGGGCGCGAACATGCCCACCTCCGTCTACGGGCTGTACCGGACCGAGTTCGGATTCACGCCAACCATCCAGACGCTCATCTACGGCGTCTACGTCGCCGGCCTCGTTCCGGCGTTGCTGTTCTTCGGACCGCTGTCCGACGCCCTCGGCCGACGCACCGTGCTTCTGACTGCACTCGCGCTGAGCGTCGTCGGCACACTCGTTCTGGCATTCGCCGACGCGACGGTGTGGTTGTTCGTCGGACGCGTTGCTCAGGGAATCGCGGTGGGCGCGGCCAGTGCGGCGGGCAGCGCCGCGTTGGTGGAGCAGGAACCGAATTTCGATCACCGACGGGCAGCGCTCGTATCGACGGTGACGGGCGCGTTGGGTGGTGCACTCGGACCACTCGTGTCCGGTGCGATCGCCCAGTACCTTCCGCAACCGCTGCGGTTGCCGTATCTGATCTTCCTCGTCGCGTTCATCCCGGCACTGATCGTGTTGCTGCTACTGCCGCGGATCGGGGACATCACACGCCCGAAGCGGTTCTTCCAGATGCCGCATGTTCCCGCCACCATCCGAGAGACGTTCTGGCTCAGCTCGCTCGCCGTCGCGCTGTCGTGGGGCGCAGTCGGACTCTTCCAGTCGGTGGTCCCGTCGTGGATGACCAGCCTGCTGAACATCGACAACCTCCTACTCGGCGGCGGAGCAGCTGCACTGGTCATGATCTGCTCGGTGATCGCGCAGCTCGGCGGGAGTCGTATGGACCCGCGGACGTCCGTCACCGCCGGCCTGGGAATCCTCGCTCTAGGAATGATCGGCCTACTCGTGGTCGACCTCGTCCCCAGCCTTGCGCTGCTGGGCGTCATCACCGTGGTGGTCGGCGCCGGGCACGGTCTGGCGTTTGCCGGCGGCATGAAACGCGTCAACGCCGCCGCCCGAATCCACGCCCGCGAGAGCCACGGCGGAGTTCTGGCGGCATTCTTCACCGTCAGCTACGCGGGACTGGCGATCCCGTCGATCATCGCGGGTATCGCCATCACCATCCAGGGAATGCAGACGGCCATCATCGAACTGTCGATCGTCGGGACGCTGCTGTGCCTGGCCGTGATGGGCTTCAACCTTCGTGGGGCTCGAGAGCCCGTCGACGCACGCCGTTATCCTTAGCCAGGTGAAGTTTCTCAGTAGGTTCTACATCGACGGGTTCATCCTCGGCATCATCATCGCCGGCGTGCTCGGAAGTGTGTTCCCGGTATCGGGTACCGCGGAGAGCATTCTGAACTGGGCCACCAAGATCGCCATCGGCTTCCTGTTCCTGCTCTACGGTGCACGGCTCTCGCCGCAGGAAGCCTGGAAGGGCGTCAAGCACTGGCGACTGCACACTGTCGTCCTTGCCGCGACGTTTGTGCTCTTCCCGCTCATCGGCCTTGCGCTGCGATTCCTGTCGCCGACCCTGATCAGCGACGAGCTCTACACCGGCATCCTCTACATGTGCCTCGTTCCGTCGACGGTTCAGTCGTCGATCGCGTTCACTTCGATCGCAAAGGGAAACGTCGCCGGCGCGATTGTCAGTGCGTCGTTCTCCAACCTGATCGGCGTCTTCGTCACCCCGTTGCTGGTGGTTCTGCTGATGAATACAACGGGCCAGGCGACGGTCGACTTCTCGTCGATCCTCGACATCGTCGTGCAGCTGCTGATCCCGTTCATCGTGGGCCAGCTGATCCGCCCGCTGGTGATCGGATGGCTGCAGAAGTATGCCGAGCCCACCAAGTACGTCGATCGCGGATCGATCCTCCTCGTTGTCTTCGCCGCCTTCAGCGAGAGCATGAAAGAGGGGATCTGGAGCACCATCACGATCTGGCAGATCGTGATCCTCACAATCGTGTGCTGCCTGATCCTCGCGCTGGTTCTCGGCGTGACCACTCTCGCGGGGCGCAAGCTCGGGTTCGACCTTCCCGATCAGATCGTCATCATCTTCTGCGGGTCGAAGAAGTCCTTGGCGACAGGCCTACCGATGGCGGCTGTACTGTTCGCGGGCCAGCCCGTCGGCCTGATCGTGTTGCCGCTGATGATCTTCCATCAGATCCAACTGATCGTCTGTGCTGCGATGGCGCAACGCTTCGCGAATCGGGATCCGGTGAGCGTCAGCTAGCGAGCAACTCGCCTCGGGTCGCGTCGACGCAGCCACAACCGCCCTGCAGTTCAGCACAATCGATGGACAACGCATGGCGACTCGATGCCAGGTCGACGCAGTTCACCCCGGTGCATTCGAGTGATCCGTCGGCATGTCGCAGCAAAGAATCGTGGCAGTGATCGACATCCGAAACACAATCCGCGCACTGGATCTGACGCTCAGCGATCATTGCTGCCACCTCTCTCGAAAACGATGACACAGGAATATCATCGACCTCCGACAGATCAGTTTCGTTCCACTTCGATGGGATGGCTGGCCAGCATTGCCACGGGGAGCGGTTGGCGTCGTAGCACTCGTGCCCAAACATCGACTCGGGGCGGCGTCAGCACATCGGACGGCAGTGAGCTGATCACCATCCAGTCTTCACGCTCGAGTTCCGAATCCAGCTGCCCCAGAGTCCAACCCGAGTAACCGGCAAAAATGCGGATCCCTTCGACCAGAGGAGCGATGACCTCCGGGTCCGAGTCCAGATCCACCATGACAACTTTGCCGTCCACCCGCCGCAGGCCGGCGACGCCGTCGATCCGTGCACCGTTGCGAGCGATACCCAGGCAGAGCGCGGAGTCACGCTTGACGGGTCCACCGATGTACAGGGCGGAAGGATGCGCGGTCAGCGGTGACCACTGCGGCAACACGTTCTGCACGGCCGTCTCACTCGGCCGATTGAGGATGACGCCAAGGCTCCCGGCGTCGTTGTGCTCGATCATGTAGATGACGGTGCGGCGAAATGCGGGTTCCGTGAGGTCGGTCGACGACACCAACAAACTGCCCGGACGAACCTCCGGTTCTATCCAGGCCATTCGATCCTCGGGTTCTTCTGCGTGCGCCACAAAGACATCATCTCACCGACAACTGCGTGCGGAGGAACGAGACACAGGCGTGTTCAGGTCAGACCCGCCACATCGGCAAGTAGTGCCAGATGCCGCTCGAAAATCTCACTCGCATCGGTGAACGTATCGCTTCCGTACTGCCCGAACACCTCGAAGTTCACCGAACCGAACAGCGATACCCAGACGAGAGTTGCGCGCACCGCGGCATCCGGCGGCAGTTCGGTGCCCAGTTCTTTCCGCACTCCCTCGAGGTCCGTTGCCAGCGTGTCACTCAGGTCCGGGCCCTCTCGCACCGTGAGTGCACCCGCGCGATGGGCGGCGTCGATGATCCCGATCAGCCGGGTCACGACGAGGGTGCCAGGGCCGGTGGTCTGCTCGCCCGGAGCGTCGTAACCGGGGACGGGGCTGCCGAACAGCAGACCGTATCGAGCCGGCTCCCGGATCGCCCAACTCCGGACGGCACGTCCGAGAGCAATGAACTGTCCGCGAAAATCTTCTGCTGCAACGGCATTCACGGCGGAGTCCACTTCCGCGCCCAGTTCCGTGTACCCGTCCACCACCAGCAAGGTCAGCAGTTCGTCGCGACTGGCGACGTAGCGGTACACCGCTGAGGACACGACTCCCAGATCACGCGCGACGGCCCTCAAGGACAACGCGGCGGCGCCGACGGCAGCAAGATGCTCGCGCCCGATCCGGGTGATGTCCTGCAGCGTCTGTTCGCGCGCCCGCTCTCGGGGAGTCCCAACCATGAGTCCATCTTGCCCCATGACCGAGAGCAGTATCAACAAAAGAGAGCACTGCTCTTGACAGCGCTGGGGCGCGGATGCATTCTTGAAAACGAGAGCAGTGCTCTCAGTTCACCCGAAACGAGAAGGAGCACACCATGTCGAACCTCGAAATCGTCACCGGAGCAGGACCCGTCGGATCCGCCGTCGCGCTACAGCTCGCCGAGCAGGGAATCAACGTCCGGCTCCTGACCAGGTCCGGCAGCGGGCCCGAGCACCCGCTGATCGACCGCCGACGCGTCGACGTCTCGGATTCCGAGGCCCTGCGCTCGGTCAGCGAGGGCGCCACGGCCATCTACCACTGCATCCACGCCGCCTACAACGCAGCCGATTGGGAGCGGGAACTCCCGGCGGCCGAGAAGGTTGTGCTCGACGCAGCCGCATCCATCGGAGCCGTCGTGGTCTTCCCCGAAAGCCTCTACGCCTACAACTCCGACACCCTGATGACCGAATCCGATCCACGCAACGCCACCGGCGGCAAGCGCGGAGTGCGCACCGCGCTGCTGCGTGCCCGCGAGGCCTCCGCAACACCCACCGTCAGCGTCGTGGCCTCGGACTTCTTCGGTCCCCGCGTCCGCACCGCCCACGCCGGCGAGCGCATGGTTCCGAAGGTCATGGCAGGTAAGAAGATTCGTGTCATCGGTTCCGCAGACCAGCCGCACTCCTTCACCTACATCCCCGATCTCGCGGCGGCGATGATCGCAGCAGCACACAACCCCGAACTCTGGAACTCCGTCATCCACGCACCCACCGGCCCCGCGCTCACTCAGCGCAAGATCGCCGAGGCCTTCGCTCGAGCCGCCGGGGCGTCCCCCGCCAAGGTGGGTGTCCTGCCCGCCTGGGTGCTCGACGCCGTCGGCAAGATCAACACCGACAGCCGCGAACTCGCGGAAATGAACTACCAGTTCACCAAGCCGTTTGTCATGGACTCGAGCGCCAGCGAAGTGCTGCTCGGACTCTCGCCGACGCCGCTCGATCAGGCCGCCGAAGAGACCGTCGCGTGGTGGCGCGCGGAACAGGCTCGCACCGCTGCTGCCTGAATCTGGAGGTGGGGGCTCTTGACGCAAGAACAGAACGGGTGTTCACTTCTTCACATGGCCTATCGCCGCACTCCGGCAATACAAGAAAGACTGGACGCCCAACGCGCCCGACTGCTCGACGCGGCCACGACGGCAGTGGCAACCCACGGTTATGCGGGCTGTTCCATCGCCGCGGTGGCCAAGAACGCCGGCGTCGCCACCGGGACGCTGTATCGACATTTCGACGGCAAGGGTGAATTGTTCGCCGAGGTGTTCCAATCAGTCTGCAGCCGTGAGGTATCCGCGGCCCGGGACGCCGGAGACAATGCCCGAAGTCTGGAAGGCAACCACCGCTCCGCGGTATCGGCGTCGGTTCGCACCTTCGCCGAACGTGCCATGTGTGCACCGGTTCTCGCCTATGCACTGCTGGTGGAGCCGGTGGATCCACTCGTCGACGAACAGCGACTCATGTTTCGCGAATCGTTCCGCGATTGCCTGGCCACCGCAATTCGCTCGGCAGTCGACACCGGTGAGATACCGTCGCAGGACGCCACTCTGACGTCAGCGTGCATCGTCGGGGCAATCGGCGAGGCCCTGATCCTTCCGCTGCGCGGCGGCACCACGGATCCCGCTGCGATCGATGCCATCCTCGCCTTCACCCTTCGATCGTTAGGGAGTTTCGATGACACCCACGCATGAAGTCACCAATCAGGTACCGCCCCTGATCGATTACGACGCAGCCGAATACGCGCCGATCCTCGAGGCACTACACCGCGAGGGAGCTTCGGACGCAGCCGAAGAGGTTCATCGCGTCGGGGTCCGCGCCGGCAGCGCGCAAGCTCAGGAGTGGGGCGACCTGGCCGAGGAGCACCCACCTGTCCTGAGAACCCACGACCGCTACGGCAACCGCATCGACGAGGTCCGCTACGACCCCGCCTATCACCAACTCATGAGCACCGCAGTGGAATTGGGACTGCACGGCGCTCCGTGGGTTGACCCGAATCCACACGCACACCTCGTCCGCGCCGCGAAGATGGCCGTGTGGGGTCAAACCGACGCCGGCCACGGCTGCCCCATCTCCATGACGTACGCCGTGATCCCAGCGCTGCGGCACAACGCGGATCTTGCCGCTCAGTACGAACCCCTCCTGACCACCCGCCACTACGATTCGGCGCTGAAAGCTCCCCTCACCAAACCCGGATTGATCGCCGGAATGTCGATGACGGAAAAACAGGGCGGTTCGGACGTGCGTGCCGGAACCACAAGGGCAGTGCCACAATCCGACGGTAGCTATCTCCTGACAGGCCACAAGTGGTTCACCTCCGCACCGATGTCGGACGTGTTCCTCGTCCTCGCCCAGGCGCCGGGCGGTCTGTCGTGCTTCTTCCTTCCTCGGGTCCTGCCGGACGGCTCGCTCAACAACATGTACCTGCAGCGCCTGAAGGACAAGTTGGGAAATCATTCCAACGCGAGCAGCGAGGTCGAGTACCGCGACGCTCTCGCGTGGATGGTCGGCGACGAAGGCCGGGGCGTGCGCACCATCATCGAGATGGTCAACATGACCAGGTTGGACTGCACGATCGGCACGGCCACCGGCATGCGCGTCGGCACGCTGCAGGCAGTTCACCATGCGAATCATCGAAGTGCGTTCGGCGCCAACCTGATCGACCAACCTTTGATGCGCAATGTTCTCGCAGATCTGGCGGTGGAATCGGAAGCGTCGACTACCGTCGCGATGTGGCTGGCCGCTCTGACCGACCGCGCAACGTCGGGCGATGCCCACGCGAGCGCCCTACGACGCATTTCATTGGCCGTGAGCAAGTACTTCGTCTGCAAGCGCGGACCGATCCACGCTGCCGAGGCACTCGAGTGTCTGGGCGGAAACGGATACGTGGAGGAATCCCGGATGCCGCGCCTCTATCGCGAGGCTCCGCTGCTCTCGGTGTGGGAAGGGTCGGGCAACGTCGCGGCGCTCGACACTCTGCGGGCGATGGCGAAGCAACCCGAAACGCTGCAGGTGTTCTTCGACGAACTGAAACAAGCGAGTGGCGTGGACGCCCGCTTCGATCAGACCGTGCGGGATCTCGAGGTGGCATTCGGCGATTTCGACGACATCGAATACCGGGCACGAAAGATCGTCGGTGACATGGCACTCGCACTGCAAGCCTCGCTGCTGCTCCGCTACGGGCACCCCGCGGTGGCCGACGCATTCTGCGCGAGTCGGCTCGGAGATAGCTGGGGGAGCGTGTTCGGGACCCTGCCGAGGGGGATCGACATCGCGCCGATCCTCGAGCGGGCCACCGTCAAGATCGGCGCCTGACCCACCCACTACAGTTTCCGCTTATGAACCGAGCCTCGAACCGCCGCGAGGCCTGGCAGCGGGTACTGCACACCCTGCGTGAATCACCCGGCCTGGGAAGGCTGGCGCTCGTCCGCTTTTCCAGCCAGTTCGGCGACGGAATGTTCCAGGCCGCGCTCGGCGGCGCAATCCTCTTCAACCCGGAACGTGAAACCGATCCGGTGGCGATAGCGGCCGGCTTTGCCGTACTGCTCCTTCCCTATTCGGTGATCGGCCCCTTTGCCGGCGCTCTGCTGGATCGTTGGGACCGCCGCCTGGTGCTCCTGTGGGCGAGCGTGCTCCGCGGCCTCTTCATCCTGACCACCGCGGTGCTGCTGGTCGCCGGCGGCGGTGACACTCTGTTGTTGACGTGTGCGCTTGCTGCGATCGGGGTCAGCCGCTTTGTCGGGGCAGGCGTATCCGCAGCCCTGCCGAAGGTCGTTCGACAATCGTGGCTGGTGGCAACCAATTCCGTTCTCACAACGGCTGGTTCGGTGGTAGCCGCTCTTGGTGCTTCGGCAGCGGTGGCGATCATCGGCGTGATCGGCGCGGGGGATCGAGCGTCAGGCGCCGCCGTGGCCATCGCAGCACTGGGATCGGTGATCGCAGCCCTCGCCGCGGCCAGGTTCACCGCCCGCTCACTTGGTCCAGTGGCCGACGAAGTGATTCGTGCCAGCGCCGTCCGTTCGGTAACGGCCGGACTGCGCACCGGGGCAACCGCTGTCTGGGAGGCGCCTGGCGTCACCACGGCAATGATCGGGATCGGAGCGCACCGCATCTGCTTCGGCATCAACACCCTCATCATGGTGCTGGTCCTACGCGACACCTCGAACGGCTCCCAATTACCTGGAGGGATGGCCGGATTCGGCGTCGCCGTCGGTGCAACGGCCATCGGAATGCTGATCGCGGCATTGATCACACCGTTCCTCATCCCGCGGATCGGTCGCTCACGGACGATCACGTACGCCCTGGTGTGCGCGGTGGCCGTCCAGCTCGTCTTCGTGACCACCCTGACGCAGGGATCGCTGCTGATCGCCGCCTTCCTGCTCGGCATCGCCGGGCAGTCCGTGAAACTCAGCGGCGACGCGGCCATGCAGATCGATATCGACGACGACCGTCGTGGCCAGGTATTCGCCTTGCAGGACACCGTGTTCAACGTCGCGTTCATCGGTGCGATCGCGGCAGCGTCGACGGTGATCGCACCCGACGGCAAGAGCGTCGGCCTGGCCCTTGCCGGCGCGGGTGTCTATGCCGCCGGATTGTCAGCGGTGCTGCTCAACCGCAAGAAACGAGAAACTAGCCCTGCTGGGTAGCCCACCACTTCAGCAGTTCGGCTTCGGCCTCGTCACGCTCGAGCGGGCCGCGATCCAGACGTAGTTCCTTGAGGAACGTCCATGCCTTGCCCACCTGCGGGCCGGCCGGGATGTTGAGCAGTTCCATGATGGCGTTGCCGTCGAGGTCCGGACGCACGCGAGCGAGGTCTTCCTGCTCCGCGATGCGCGCAATCCGCTCTTCGATGTCGTCGTACGTGGCCTGCAACTGCGCGGCGCGGCGCTTGTTACGCGTGGTGCAGTCGGCCCGGACGAGCTTGTGCAGCCGGGGGAGCAGCTCGCCCGCGTCGGTGACGTACCGCCGCACTGCCGAATCGGTCCACTGTCCCTTGCCGTAGCCGTGAAAACGCAAGTGCAGGAACACGAGCTGCGAAACGTCGTCGACCATCTGCTTCGAGAATTTCAAGGCACGCATGCGCTTGCGCACCAGCTTGGCGCCAACCACCTCGTGGTGGTGGAAGCTGACGCCACCGCCTGGCTCGTTACGCTTGGTATCCGGCTTGCCGATGTCGTGAAGCAGTGCAGCCCAACGCAATACGAGGTCGGGATCGCCTTCTTCGAGATCGATCGCCTGCTGGAGCACGGTGAGAGAGTGCTGGTAGACGTCCTTGTGCTGGTGATGCTCGTCGATCTCGAGCTTCATCTGCGGAACCTCGGGCAGCACGTATGCAGCCAGTCCGGAGTCGACCATCATGTTGATGCCGTCCACCGGGTACATGCCCAGCATCATTTTGTTCAGCTCCACCTGCACACGCTCGGCGGTGATCCTTTCGATCTGCGACGCCATCTCTTTGATGGCCTCGAAAACGCGATTGTTCAACGTGAAACCAAGCTGCGAGACGAACCTGGCTGCGCGCAGCATCCGCAGCGGATCGTCGTTGAACGAGTTCTCCGGCGCCGACGGCGTATCGAGTTCCCCGGCCAGCAGGGCGTCCATGCCGTTCAGCGGATCGACAAACGTGTAGGAACCGTCCGCGCCGATCTTCATCGCCATCGCGTTGACGGTGAAATCGCGGCGCACCAGATCGTCGGCCAACGTCGTTCCGTACTCGACTATCGGATTACGCGAGACACGGTCGTAAGCGTCGGCCCGGAAGGTCGTGATCTCGATCTCCTGGCCGTGCTTGATGGCGCTGATGGTCCCGAACTCGATGCCGGTGTCCCACTGCTTGTCCACCCAGCCCTTGAGCAGAGCCTGAACCTTCTCCGGCCTGGCGTCCGTCGTGAAGTCCAGATCGCCACTGAAGCGGCCGAGGATCGCGTCGCGAACACTGCCACCCACCAGGAACAGCTCGTGACCGGCCTCGGCAAAACGCTCACCGAGCGGGTTCAACACGTCGGACAACGTGCCGAGCGTTGCAGTGGCGTCGGCAAGCAGTCGTAGGCGGCGATCAGCGTCGGAGGTAGGGACAGTCACGTGAAAGGAGCTTACTTAAGGTGCGCAAATAGCAGAACGCGCATACGAACGCGATAGACCGCTTTGCGCGGGTTACCGGGCAACGCTGCAAGGCCAACTAGTATCGATGAGGTGTCTGGTGCCGAACGAACAAACAGGAGTCGCCGCAACCCGCGGCGTCGACCTGCCGTCGGCAACCCCGATAAACCTTTGATGCGAACCGTCCGTGAAACTTCTGCGGGCGGCTTGGTCGTCGACGGCTGGGGCGGACCTCCCGAACGCCTCTGCGCTGCACTGATCGGCCGAACCGACCGCCGCGGACGCCTGCTCTGGTCGCTACCCAAGGGCCATATCGAGCAGGGTGAGACGGCCGAACAGACCGCAATGCGTGAGGTCGAAGAAGAAACCGGTATCCAGGGAACCGTCCTGGCACCGCTGGGCAGCATCGACTACTGGTTCGTGACCGAAGGTCGGCGCGTCCACAAGACCGTGCACCACTATCTCCTCCGCTTTCTCGGCGGTGAACTCTCCGACGAGGACATCGAGGTCACCGAAGTCGCCTGGGTGCCGCTGACGGAACTGCACAAGCGACTCGCATACGCCGACGAGCGCAAGCTGGCCGAACTTGCATCGCAGATGATCGCCGAAATGCCGCGACCTGAAATGCACCGACCTGAAATCCCGCGAGTACAGCACCCGAAGGAACCGGACGCCGGATGAGAATGGCTCTGCGGCGGGCCGGTGTGGCCGCTTTGGTGATGGCCGCTGTCGGTTTCGGGCCCGCGACGACGGCCGTCTCCTGGGCCGCTCCGTCCAGCCAGCCCAGTGAGCGCGCCCCGGCGCGAAACACCAACGATGCCAAATTTCTGCAGCTGACCATCGACTCCACCGCACCGACCACCGTGACGACAACCAGCGACCGCAACGTCGTGGTCAAGGGCACGGTGAAGAACGTCGGTGACCGTCCCGTCGAGGACGTCGGAGTGAGGCTGCAACGCGCTCCCGCGATCGACTCCAGTTCGGACGTGCGCGCAGCACTCGATTTCGACCAGGCTGTTTTCGACACGGTCGGCGAATTCGACACCGTTGCCACCACCCTCGACACCGGCCAGTCCAAGCAGTTCACACTCACCTTGCCGCTCCGGAGCACAACCGGGTTGTCTCTCGACATCACCGAACCGGGCGTCTACCCGATGCTCGTCAACGTGAACGGCACCCCGGAATACGGCGGGGCCGCCCGACTCGACGACGCACGCTTCCTGCTCCCAGTGCTCGGTGTGCCGGCCGCGGCCGAATCGAACGCCACATCCGGAACACCCAGTTCGTCGGCGACGGCCGTCGTTCCCCCCGACACGTCCGCCCCGATCGGCGTCACGCTCATGTGGCCGCTGGCCGACGCGCCACGACTCGTCGGCGGAATCCCGGGCGCGGTCAACGAGCCCGTGCGCCTGATCGACGACGAACTCGCCACCGAACTTTCCGACGGCGGGCGCCTGGACGCGTTGGTCGATGCGGTGGAGAACGCCACCAAGCCCGAGAGCGATACCGATCGCCGCGTCACGGATGCGCTCTGCCTGGCAATCGACCCTGACCTTCTGATCACCGTCGAGAACATGACTCGCGGATACCTCGTGGCCGACAACTCGTCAGATCCCACCGGACCGTCGCACGAAGGCCGTGGCAGCGACGCCGCCAACCAATGGCTCGGCCGGGTGAAGACCCTCGCGTCCTCGATGTGCACTACGGCGGTTCCGTTCGCCCAGGCCGATCTCGCCGCGGTCACCTCGGTGGCCAATCCGGAGTTGACGGCTACCGCGCTCGCACGCCCGGCAGACATCGTCGACAACATCCTCGGCGTGACGTCACTGCGAGATTTCGTCTGGCCGGATTCGGGTGTCCTCGACTCGGCCACCGCAGAGGTGCTGAGCGTGAATCCCACCACAGCGATGGTGGCTGACACCTCCGTCGACTCGGCAGCCCCGCAACTGTCGTCGCGGATAACCGGCTCACTCGACGCCCTTGCGTTCGACACTTCGGCAGCCGCAGCCTTGGCCGCCACCGGCTCGGAGCCGCAGGTCCCGTCGTACATCCCCGACGACACCGCGCCGACCATCGACATCGAATCGCGCAGCGCCCGGCGCCAGGACGCGCTGGGAGCGATGGCGTGGGCCGCGCTGACGCCCACGTCATTGCCGCGCAATCAGATCTTCGCGCCGCCGCAACTGTGGACCGCGGACAGCAACGACGCCACCGCCGTGCTCTCGATGCTCGCGACCCTCATTCGCTCCGGCCTCGCCTCACCTCAGGCCCTGCCCGCACTACTCGGCAGACAACCGGGGGCCACTGACGCCGCCACGCTCGACTACCCGGACCGAGCCACCCAGGACGGTCCGCAGACGTCCGTCGTCGAGACCGCAACCACCCAACTTCCGCGTATCGACGGGCTCGAAGCATCGCTCGTGGACGATCCGGCGGCTTCGCTCACCCCCCGGGGATTCACGGCACCGCTCCGCGAAGATCTACTTCGCTCGATGACCTTGGCGGATCGCCGCAACGTCGCCTCCGCATCGGTCAATCGGGCGGAGCGCGCTGCGACCATCCGCGCCGACAACGTCACCGAAGCCGTCGACGGGATGTACCGGGCCGTCAGTGTGGTGTCGCCGGGCGGCGTCTACACCCTCGCGTCGGGGCAGAGTCCGCTCCTGCTGGTGGCGCGCAACGAGTTGCCCATCGCCATCAACGTCGACCTGCGTGTGGAAGCCCCACCCGAGATGCAGATCAGTGACATCGGTCCCAAACAGCTGCCGCCGCGAGGTAGCCGACAGTTGACTGTGCCCGCGGAAATGAACGATTCTCGCAAGCTGGAAGTCAACTTCTCGCTGACCACGACAGATGGCCGCCAATTGGGTACGCCGACCAGCGTGACCGTACGGTCGAATGCGTACGGTCGTCCCCTGGCCGCCGTGACGGCGACAGCGGGAGGGTTGCTGCTGTTCCTGGCAGGGCGACGGCTGTGGCATCGATTCAAGGGTCAGCCGGACCCAGCAGATGAAGGGTACGAACGCTCATGACCGGGAATCCACCCGAGGAGGGTCGCCGCTCGGCGATCACCCGCAAGAGTGCCACGACCCGTTCGCATCCTCGGATGCCACCGTGGGAGCGCGGCTACCCGATTCAGCCGGTCAACCCCGACGCACGTTTCGACGACGCACCCACCATGACCATCCCGGTGATCCGCGACTATCCCAGATATCGCGAAGCCGAGATGGAATTCGCCGATCGGCAGGCGACCAAGTCGGACGAGTTCGATACCGACGCGCACGCCCTGGTCGGTGATCGTAAGGAAACGAACTCCCGCCTCCTCGCGGCGACGGGTTCCATCGCGATCGCGACGCTGACGAGCCGCATCACGGGATTCGCCAAGCAGTTGATGATCCTGATGGTCCTCGGCCCGGCCATCGCCAGTTCGTTCACCGTGGCCAGCCAGATCCCGAACATGATCGCGGAACTCGTCTTGGGCGCCGTTCTGACCGCGATCGTCGTCCCCGTGCTGGTCCGCGCCGAGCGGGAGGACGCCGATCACGGCGAAGCGTTTGTCCGACGCCTCTTCACGGCGTCGCTCGTCCTACTGGGCATGGCCGCGCTGCTCGCGACCCTGGCAGCACCCGTACTCACCAAATACGTCTTCCTGTCCGAAGACGGCAAGGTCAGCACCGACCTGACCACGGCGCTGTCGTATCTACTTCTGCCGGCGATCCTGTTCTACGGGCTGTCGGCACTGTTCACAGCGTTTCTGAACACCAGGCAGATCTTCAAGCCCGGAGCCTGGGCTCCTGTACTCAACAACGTCGTCGTCCTCGTGGTGCTCGTGGTCTACCGCCTGACTCCGGGCGAGATCTCGCTTGATCCGGTCTCGATGGGCGACGCCAAGCTGCTCACCCTCGGCATCGGCATCACCATCGGCGTCATCGTGCAGGCAGCCAGCCTGATCCCCGCGCTTCGCCGCGAGAAGATCTCGCTCAAGCCGCTGTGGGGTCTCGACGATCGCCTGCGCCAGTTCGGCGGCATGGCCGTCGCCATCGTCTTGTACGTCCTGATCAGCCAGATGGGCATGATCTTCGCGACCAAGATTTCCTCACATGCCGACGAAGCCGGCCCTGCCATCTACAGCCAGGCCTGGTTGCTCCTGCAGCTCCCGTACGGCGTGCTCGGAGTGACGGTTCTGACCGCGATCATGCCGCGCCTGAGCCGCAACGCTGCGGCCGACGACACCCCGGCCGTCGTGGACGATCTGTCGGTCGCGACACGTCTGACCATGATCACGCTGGTTCCGATCATCATGTTCCTGACCTTCATGGGTCCGCAGGTCGGTGAAGCACTCTACGGTTACGGCCGCTTCGGACCCGAACAGGCCGAACGTCTCGGTACTGCCGTGAGCTGGTCGGCATTCACGTTGATTCCGTACGCGCTGGTCCTGATCCAACTTCGTGTGTTCTACGCCCGCGAACAAGCCTGGACGCCGACGTGGATCGTTCTCGGCATCACTGCAGTGAAAATTGCATTCTCGGCGCTCGCTCCGGTCTTCGCCTCCAACAGCGATCAGGTCGTGATCCTGCTCGGTGCGGCCAACGGTCTCGGATACATCACCGGCGCCGTCATCGGCGGATACCTCCTGCACCGCAGCCTCGGAAACCTGCAGATGGCCAACGTGGGCAAGACAGTCTGGTCCGTCGTACTCGCCTCGCTGGCCGGTTCGCTGACCATGCTCGCGGTCGACCGCGTCCTCGGATTCGATCAACTCACCGAGCGTTTCGGCGGCCCCGGCTCGATGGTTCGCGTCGCCGTCGGCGGCATCCTGATGCTCGCGATCACCTTCACGATTCTCTACTTCAAGAAGGTTCCGGAAGTCCTGTCGGTAACAGTTGCGGTCTCCCGCAAGATTCGTTCACTGACAGGTCGCGCCGAACCGGACACACGTAACAACACCGACGACGACGTCACCGAGCTGATTCCTGCAATCAGAACGGAATCAAACGAGCAAGAACGACCGGGTGCGCTCCCGTACCCTGGTCATGGGCGTACAGGATCGCAACCCGCGCGTATTCGGGGACGGGCTATCGATGGAGAAGGAGCGAGGGTGAGCGACGACAACGTTTCCGGCAACAAGAGTGCCGGGACTTCTGCCGTGAAAGCGTCCGAACAGAAGTCAACGGCATCGTCGGGCACACCTGCATCCACGAGTTCCTCCGCATCTGCCGGCCAGAAGCCACAGCAGGGTCAGAGGCCACAGCAGCCCGCGCAGCGGCCGGTCCAGAAGCCACAGCAGGGCCAGAAGCCACAGCCGCCGGTGCAGAAGGCCGCACCGCCGGTGCCTCCGGTCAGTGTGTCGAAGACACCTTCAGCACCTGTGTCGAAGACACCTTCAGCACCTGTGTCGAAGACACCCGCGCCGAAGACGCCTGCTCCGGACAAGAAGGCACCCGAACCTCAGAAGACGGCTGCAGCTCAGACACCGCCGCCCGCTGCGCCTCGCACACCTGCCGCCGGATCCGCAGCACGACCGGCCCAGCGACCGATGCCCCGTGGACCCAAGCTCATCCCGGGCGCCTCTGTCGCCGGCGGACGCTACCGTCTGCTCGCGCCGCACGGCGGAACCCGCGGACTGCAGTTCTGGGAAGCTCTCGACGTCAAGCTCGACCGTGAAGTAGCCCTGACGTTCGTCGACGCCGATCAACGCGGTGACGACGACAGCCAGTCCGGACCGCAGGCAGTTCTCTCGCGCACGCTGCGCCTGGGAAGGATCAACTCGCCCGGTCTGGCTCGCGTCCTCGACGTCGTCCGCGGAAGTTCGGGCGGCATCGTCGTCGCCGAATGGACTCCCGGCCGCTCGCTGCGTGAGATGGCCGAGACCACGCCGTCACCGATCGGTGCAGCCCGCGCCATCCGTGCCCTGGCGGCCGCTGCCGAAGCTGCCCACCGCACCGGCGGTGCGCTGTCCATCGATCACCCGGACCGCGTTCGCATCAGCATCAACGGTGACGCCGTACTGGCGTTCCCGGCGACGCTTGCCGACGCCGATTCCACCAGCGACGTCCGCGGTCTCGGCGCCATGCTGTACTCGCTCATCACGGCGCGCTGGCCGCTCGCCGATCCGTCCGCCGGTCCCGTCGGTGGTTTGCTTCCCGCCGGCCGCGGCGCCGACGGCAACATCGTCGAACCTCGGGTCGTCCGTCCGGAGGTTCCGTTCGACATCTCGGCCGTGGCAGTTCGAGCGTTGCAGTCGGAGAGTGGAATCCGCACTGCTGCCACCGTGCAGCACATCCTCGATCAGGCGTCCGTCGTCAACGACAAGACGGAAATGATTCCGGCACTTCGTCTCGGCCACCGCGAACAGGGAGCGTCGGGTCACGCACTGAACGACCCCGAAGCCATCGAGGCCGAGAAGAAGAAGTCGACGCGGATGCTCGCGGCACTGACGGCGCTCGGTGTCTTCACCGTGATCGTCCTGATTCTCCTTGTGGTGTGGGTAGCGAGCTTCCTCTCGGGCGGCAGTAACGACACCCCGCTCAGCGAGCAGAGTTTCGGCTTGACCACCGAAGCTACTGCGCCCGAGAACAATTCACCTGCCCCCGCACCGGCGGCCGCAACCGTGCCGGTAGCCGCCTCGGCCGTAACGGTGTTCTCGCCCCAGGGCACGCCGGATCAGCCGGCAACGGCGAAGAACGCCATCGACGGCAATCCGGCCACCGCATGGTCGTCGGACTCGTACTTCCAGCCCTTCCCGTCCCTGAAGAACGGCGTCGGCCTGATGGTGACGCTCGCCGATGCGGCCAACCTGAAAAACATTGCGATCACGTCCGATTCGCCCGGAACCGTCGTTGAAATCCGTTCTGCCCCTTCTGCGAACACTTCGCTGGATCAGACCAAGGAAATCGGATCCGGTGTACTGAAGAACGGTGTGACCGACATTCCGCTCTCGTCGGACGGCTCGGGTCAGTATGTCCTGGTTTGGATTACGCAGCTCAGCACCGAATCCGGACAAAACCAGACATCCATCTCGGAGATTGCATTCACTGCCGCAAAGTGATCGCCCTTGGCCCTTCTGAAACCTACCGACTGGGCTAATATCCGCCCGTGTACAGTTATCGGGGGGGCACCGGGGGCGGAGCCGGAAATTTCGAATCCAGAAGTTTCGAGAACAAGAATCTCGAGCCGACGGATTTCGAATTGTTGACCGCTCATGTCGCGGGCGATCGACACGCGTTCCGTGAACTACTGGTCCGGCATCAGGATCATCTGTGGCACGTTGCCCGGCGTACGAGTTACTCGGACGAGGACGCGGCAGACGCACTCCAGGAGGGTCTGCTCTCCGCGCACCGCAAGGCGGCGAAGTTCCGCGGCGATGCGGCGGTGCGTAGTTGGCTCCACACCATCGTGGTCAATGCCTGCCTTGACCGGATCCGACGCAACAAATCGCGGGCCGCGTTCTCTCTGTCTTCCGAGAATGCGGAGGAACCCCGTGATCACCGCGATTACGCGGCGGGAGTGGACATGAGCCTGACCGTCGAACAAGCGCTGGCATCGCTGCCCCCTGAGCAGCGCGCTGCCGTCGTCGCCGTCGATGTCGAGGGGTATCCGGTGGCCGAGGCCGCCGAGAGGTTGGGCGTGCCCGTAGGGACCGTGAAGAGTCGCTGCGCCCGCGCGCGCAAGCGCCTCGCCGCCCAGTTGGAGGACTTTCGCGAAGGCGGGAACCATTCGTGAACCGGCCGCGTCCTATCTTGTAAGCGTCCACACCGACTGCCGAGGGAGGGTTCATGACAGATCCGTCTGTTCGCGTTCCGTCGCCTCCGTTTTCGGAGGACCTCTTGGCGGATCTTCACGCCGGGGTTCTCGATCCCGAAACCAGCGCAGCTCTGTGGCCGCTGGTACACGCAGACGCCGACGCCCAGGCATTTGTCACTACTCTCGACAGCGTCACAGCATCACTCGCGACACTGAACTCGCGCGAGGCCTCTCACGAACGGATTCCGAATTCGCTTGCCGAGCGAATCAATTCGGCACTGGATTTACAGTCCGGTCAGGACGAGCTGTCAGCAGAGACAACCGTCGTGCCGTTCCGGCGACGCCCACAAGCGTGGCTGCTCGGTGCCGCAGCAGCCGTGTTGGTGGCCTTCGTGATCGTTGTGGTCGGAACCCGAGATTCCGAACCTGCCGAAAGCGTTGTTGCTCAACCAAGCATACCGGTGACATCTGCTGTCGACGATCCGGATTCGGCGTCTCTGCTTTCACTCATCGGATCCAAAAACCTTGGACCGCTGGATGATCCGTCCAAGCTTGCCGGCTGCCTGAGCGCCAATGGCATCGACGAGGGCAGGCCGGTGCTCGGCTCGGGTGAGGTTCGCATCGACGGTGCACCGGCGATAGTCCTACTCTTCGCGGGATCGCAGCCGCGTCAGATCACTGCACTCACCGTTGGGATCAACTGCAGCGACGGGAATCCGAATACGTTGTCGGTCAAGAACATCGGCTGACGTCGACGGTCAGCGCGGTGTTGCCGCGGGTAGCAGGAGCTCGAGAATCCTCCCACGCAATGCATCCGTATCATCCTCGACCGCTATCAGACTCGAAAACATCGCTGCCCCGGCCGCCAATACCAGCACGGCCTTGGCATCGAGCAGTGCCGATTCGGGATCTTCGGCATTCTGAAGGAAGAGTTGCGTGCTCGGCCCACTGAAACCGCGCCACAATTCGTTGCGTAGGTCGTCATGGTCGCGCAGCGCAGCCAGCAGTCCCGGCGACGCAGCACGAACCTCGGGCCGCGAGAAGAGCTGAGCACTTCCCTCCACCACCCATCGGATCCAGCCGTCGCGATCGGTGCCCTCGAACGGTGTCAGGTCAGGTGTTGCACCCAGGATCGATCCGAGAACTAGATGTGCCTTCGACGGCCATCGTCGTGACATCGAGGCTCGGCTGACCCCTGCCCGTGCCGCGATCGCCCGGAGGCTGAGTTGCTCCCATCCGACCTCGAGGAGCATCGCTCGGGTGACCTCGAGGACTGTGTCGTCGATGCGTGGGTCTCGTGGGCGACCTGATCCTGTGGCGTTCATCGTGTCGAATTGTCGGACAGATTGGGAGTAGGCGCTATATCGTCGTAGTTACGAGTCCACTGGCATCGTAAAGATCAGGCCGTCGCAGGAAGTTGAAAATGACCACAGCGCCCACACCGTCGATATTCGAACCCGCACGTCTCGGCCCTCTGACCTTGCGCAACCGCATCGTCAAAGCTGCAACGTTCGAGGGCGTCATGCCCCGGGGAGAGGTCTCGGACGATCTGATCAACTTCCACGCCGAAGTGGCTCGGGGCGGGGCCGCGATGACCACCGTCGCCTACTGCGCGGTCTCACCAGGTGGACGAGTCCACCGCGACACCCTTGTCATGGACGAGCGCGCGCTGCCGGGACTACGCAGACTGACCGACGCCGTCCACTCAGAAGGCGCGCTTGCCGCGGCGCAGATCGGCCACGCGGGACTGGTTGCCAACACGCTTTCCAACAAGACGAAGACCCTGGCGCCGTCGACCCGGCTGAGTCCGCCCGCGATGGGCCTCGTCAAAGGCGCGACACTCGCCGAACTCGACGGTGTCGTCTCCGACTTCGAACGGACCGCCCGCGTCGCAGTGGACGCAGGATTCGACGCCATCGAGGTCCATCTCGGTCACAACTATCTACTCAGCTCGTTCATGAGCCCCAATCTGAACAAGCGCCACGACCGATACGGTGGCAGCGTCGCCAAGCGCGCCGAGTATCCGCGTCGAGTCATCGAAGCGGTGCGAGTGGCCGCTGGATCCAGCGTGGCGGTCACCGCGAAATTCAACATGTCCGATGGGGTGCCGAAAGGTCTGTGGCTCGACCAGAGCCTGCCGATCGCCCAGATCCTCGAAGCCGACGGCCACCTGGACGCGATGCAATTGACCGGTGGCAGTTCACTTCTCAACGGAATGTACTTCTTCCGCGGCGAGGTCCCACTGGCTGAGTTTGTCGCCTCCCAACCCAAACTCGTCGGGTACGGGCTGAAGTTCTACGGTCCCAAACTCTTTCCGACGTACCCGTTCGAGGAGGGTTTCTTCCTGCCCTTCGCCCGTCAGTTCCGACAGGCGCTGAGGATGCCACTGATCCTGCTCGGCGGCATCAACCGCGTCGACACCATCGAGCACGCACTGGATGAAGGATTCGAGTTCGTCGCCATGGCGCGCGCACTGCTCAGGGACCCACAACTGATCAACAAATTTCAGGCCGAGAGCGTCGACGAGGGTCTGTGTATCCACTGCAACAAGTGCATGCCCACCATCTACACCGGCACGCGCTGTGTGGTTCGGGACGCGCTGGTGGTTCGGGAGGCACCGCGCCCCGCCCAGTGAGTCCCGCGCTGTGAGCTGCCGGCTGTGAGCCACTTTCCAGCGGAGTGCGGGAACAACACCCCTTATCCTGGTGTTGATCGGTACGGCTCTCCAAGAAGCGGAGGGTCTGCACTCACTATTGGAAGGCTCGCATGACCACCCAGCTGGAAAACACGCCCGCGGTCCATGACGTCATCATTGTCGGTTCCGGACCGGCCGGCTACACCGCTGGTGTCTACACCGCGCGCGCTGAGCTCCAGCCCCTGCTCTTCGAGGGAACCCAGTTCGGTGGCGCCCTCATGACCACCACCGAGGTCGAGAACTTCCCCGGATTCCGCGAAGGAATCATGGGCCCCGATCTGATGGAACAGATGCGCGAGCAGGCACTGCGCTTCGACACCGACATCCGCACCGAGGACGTCGAGGAGATCGATCTCAGCGGCCCGATCAAGACGGTCGTCGCGAACGGCGAAACCTACGCCGCGCACGCGATCATCCTCGCCATGGGCGCAGCAGCCCGCTACCTGGGCATTCCCGGTGAAGAACGCCTCCTCGGCCGCGGCGTCAGCGCCTGCGCCACATGCGACGGCTTCTTCTTCCGTGACCAGGACATCGTCGTGGTCGGCGGCGGCGACTCCGCGATGGAAGAAGCAACCTTCCTCACCCGCTTCGCTCGCTCGGTCACCCTGGTGCACCGCCGCGAGGAGTTCCGCGCCTCACGGATCATGCTCGAGCGCGCCAAGGCCAACGAGAAGATCCGCTTCCTGACCAACGCAGAGCCCGTCGAGGTGCTCGGTGAGAACAGCGTCACCGGCCTCGTCGTGCGCGACACCGTCACCGGTGAAACTTCCACACTCGAGATCACCGGCATGTTCGTCGCCATCGGCCACGACCCGCGCAGTGAACTCGTCAAGGGCCAGGTCGATCTCGACGACGCCGGATACGTGCGCGTCGCTCCCGGTTCCACCGCGACCTCCGTCGACGGCGTCTTCGCTGCCGGTGACCTGGTCGATCACACGTACCGTCAGGCGATCACCGCTGCCGGCACCGGATGCTCCGCAGCAATCGACGCCGAACGCTGGCTGGCCGACCGCGGCGACATCACCGCCAACACGCTCGACGCAGCCGGCCACACGGTCGACGTCGTCGGCGCTCCCTGATTCACCAAGCTGTCGTACCCAACCCTCGAGGAGTAACAGTGTCGAATACCGTCACCATCACCGACGATTCCTTCAAGCAGGACGTCCTGGGCAGCGACAAGCCCGTTCTGGTCGATTTCTGGGCAACCTGGTGCGGCCCGTGCAAGATGGTCGCCCCGGTCCTCGAGGAGATCGCCGGCGAGAACAGCGAGAAGCTGACCGTCGCCAAGCTCGACATCGATGCCAACCCCGCGGCGGCGCGCGATTTCCAGGTCATGTCGATCCCGACGATGATCCTGTTCAAGGACGGCAAGCCGATCAAGACGATCGTCGGCGCCAAGGGCAAGGCCGCGCTGCTCAAGGACCTCGCAGACGTTCTCTGACGGCTGGGTGAGCATCGTGGATTCTCGCAATCCACAGAATTTCTGAGATAATCGATCGATGTGCCTGATCGGGTCTACGACCAGGCACATCGATCGAATTCGTTAACCGATCCGAGAGGCTTTCACGCATGCACAGACTCCGACACGGCGATCACGGCCCGGCCGTCGCCGAGATTCGGGGCACATTGACGAAGCTGGGATACCTCCATCACGGAACTTCCGGCATTCGACGTGAAAGCGCCGACGGTGCCCACTGGGTTGCACCCGACGCCATCTTCGATCATCAACTCGACAGCGCCGTTCGTGCCTTCCAGCAGCAGCGTGGGCTTCTTGTCGACGGCATTGTGGGCCCGGCAACCTATCGGTCACTTCGTGAGGCCTCGTACCGCCTGGGTGCCCGTACGTTGATCTACCAGTTGTCCGCGCCGCTGTACGGCGACGACGTCGCAGCGCTGCAGGCAAAACTGCAAGATCTGGGCTTCTACGCAGGCCGGGTCGACGGTTTCTTCGGTCCGCAGACCCACGAATCTCTCTCGTCTTTCCAGCGCGAAATCGGGATCGCTGCCGACGGTATCTGCGGACCACAGACACTCCGTTCGCTGGAACTTCTGGGAACCCGCGTCACCGGTGGTTCCCCACATGCGATCAGCGAAGAGGAGCTGGTGCGGCGTAAGGGCCCGCAGCTTGGCGGTAAGCGCATCGTCATCGATCCCGGCCTCGGCGGGCCGTCGACGGGCAACATCGTCAACGGCATCTCCGAAGCTGACATCCTCTGGGATCTGGCCATGCGCCTCGAGGGGCGGATGGCTGCAACCGGGATGGAAACTTTCCTCTCCCGCCCGCACAACGCCGATCCCACCGAGGCCGAGCGCGCACTGACATCCAATGCGTTCGACGCGGATCTGATGATCTCCCTGCGTTGCGACAGCAACTCGAGCCCGTCGGCAAACGGCGTCGCGAGCTTCCACTTCGGAAATTCGCACGGTTCGGTCTCGATGATCGGGCAGGTGTTGACCGGTTTCGTTCAGCGCGAGATCGTTGCGCGAACTCCGTTGCGGGACTGCAGAACTCACGGTCGGACGTGGGAGTTGTTGCGCCTCACCAACATGCCTACGGTGCAGATCGATCTGGGCTACCTGTCCAACGCGTCCGACGTTGCGGTACTGACGAATCCGCGAATGAGGGACACCATTGCCGAAGCCATCTTGATCTCGGTCAAGCGGCTGTACCTGCTGGGTCAAGACGATCAGCCGACCGGCACCTTCACCTTCGCCGAGCTTCTCGCAGAAGAACTTTCGGTAGCCGACCGCATTTCGTAGGTCCTGCGGTCGGCACCTGCTCACACTCTGGCGAGCTCGCTGATCTCCACCATTTCGAGAGCTGCGGCCTTCAGTAGACGGTCGAGGGCTTCTTCGACGTCGACCTTCCATTCGTGATCTCGATTGAGTTCGAGACGAAGCCGCGGATAGCGATGGTGCGGTGCCACGACCTCGAAACCGTAATCCTCGAGGAACTCGGCACTGATCATGCATTCTGCGGGTGAGCATTCCAGAGCGGCAGTTGCGCTGGCCACGTCGGAAGCAGGTCCCAAGTCGTCGCTGCGGATACCGAATGCCTCGAGCGCACGAACTCCGCGTCGAACCAGATCTGTCACGACAGCGGCCATCAGGCTTGGCCCTAGTTCTTCCTCTATGCCCGAGGGCTCGAGGCGAAGGCTTGTCAGAAGCACTGCGTCCGAGCTGACCGGGCTTGTCGGAAACAGTTGCGCGCGCGGGATCATGCGGGGAGGGGCGTACAACGCACTTCCAAGCGGCTTTCCGTCGCGGACGGCGACCTGTCCGCACGAACCCCACTCGAGCATGACCATCGACAGCCAGGCTTCCTTCTCGAATTCCTGATCGCAGAATCCTCGGGCGTCGTGAAGCGCGCCCGGGTCCATCTCCCAGAACACGCATCGACGCGCATGGGCGGAAAGCTGATCGAGGCTGTCGAGCGTGAGAGAGGTGATGACGTGAGTCGACACTGACTAACTCACTCTCCGTAGGTCCCCGAAGCGGTTTTGATGTTCGCCCGCCGCTTTTTTCTTCTCCAGGATAGGCCAGCTGTACCAAGTCGGCAGTGGCGCGAGAGTGGATCGCTCTAATGCATTGCTGTTCAACATCTTTCGTCCCGGTTCAAGATTTCGAGAAGCTCGGACCACCTAACTTCGTCACAGTGACGAAAATAGGTGGTGTGCCCGGTCATCGTCATTACGTCACCAAACGGGCATCCGAGTTCACTACGTCGATTTCTGCGCTTCCATCATTCCGACGATGCGTTGTAGGTCGTCGACCGAGCCGAATTCGACCACAATCTTTCCCTTCCGCTTGCCCAGACTGACAGTCACCCGGGTGTCGAACGAGTCCGACAACCGCTCGGCCACATCCTGCAGACCCGGCATCACGATGGGCTTGCGCTTCTGCTGGGGAGCGATCTCGTTGTCCGCCCGGTTGGCAAGAGTGACGGCTTCCTCCGTCGCGCGAACCGACATTCCTTCGGCGACGATGCGTGCCGCCATGACTTCCTGAGCGTCGGCACCCGCCTCGAGGGACAGCAGTGCGCGAGCATGGCCGGCCGAAAGTACTCCAGCCGCAACGCGGCGCTGAACCGCCACCGGCAGCTTCAGCAGACGAATCATGTTGGTCACGACGGGACGCGAACGTCCGATCCGATTGGCCAATTCTTCGTGAGTTACTTCGAACTCCTCGAGCAACTGCTGATACGCCGCTGCCTCCTCGAGGGGGTTCAACTGCACTCGATGGATGTTCTCGAGGAGTGCGTCGCGCAACATCGAGTCGTCATCGGTTTCACGAATGATCGCCGGAATCTTCTCCAGCCCGGCTTCCTGGCTCGCGCGCCAGCGACGCTCACCCATGACAAGTTGGTACTTGTCACCGTGACGACGGACCACGATCGGCTGCATCAAACCGAATTCGCGGATCGAGTGAACCAACTCCGCGAGCGCTTCCTCGTCGAAAACGCTGCGAGGCTGCTTCGGGTTCGTCTCGATCAGGCTCGGTTCGATCTCGAGATAGACCGCGCCGGTCGGCTCGAGTTCGGTCTCCGGCTCAGCTTCCACCGGAGCCTTCGCAGCCGTCGCCTTGGTGGCTTTCGGCGTTTTCGGAGCTGCCTTCGTCGGTGGGGGAGGGGAGGGGTTGCGCTTGTCGACGCCGATTACGACGTCCGCTGCAGCCGATCCCAAACCCGGTGCCGTGGCCGGCCCAGTGGGGATGAGAGCAGCCAAGCCGCGGCCCAATCCACCTTTGCGTGCTTGACTCATCTCACTGCTCCTGGGTCGTCGTGGTGGCAGAGCGGGCGGCAAGTTCGCGTCCGGCGTCGAGGTAACTCATGGCGCCGCGTGAACCGGGGTCGTAATCGAGAACTGTCATTCCGTATCCGGGAGCCTCGGAAACCTTCACACTGCGGGGAATCACAGCGCGCAGTACGGCCTCGCCGAAGTGCTTGCGTACTTCTTCGGCGACCTGGTCGGCCAGCTTGGTGCGCCCGTCGTACATCGTCAGAAGGACCGTGGAGACATGCAGATCCGGGTTCAGATGAGCCTGGACGAGTTCGATGTTGCGGAGCAACTGACCGACCCCCTCGAGGGCGTAGTACTCGCACTGGATCGGGATCAGGACTTCCTTGGCAGCAACCATCGCGTTGACGGTCAGCAGCCCCAGCGAGGGCGGGCAGTCGATGAGGACGAAGTCGACGTCGAGCTCTGCGAGCACCTTGTCGTTGAGCGCGCCTTTGAGTCGATTCTCGCGGGCAACCATGGAGACCAATTCGATCTCGGCGCCCGCCAAATCGATCGTTGCCGGGATGCAGAGAAGGCGCTCACTGTGCGGGCTGGTCTGGATCGCCTCCGGGGCCTTCACTTCGCCTATGAGCAACTCGTAACTGGAGGGGGTGCCCGAGGTATGGACGACGCCCAGAGCCGTGCTGGCGTTGCCCTGAGGGTCCAAATCGACCACGAGGACAGTGAGTCCTTGAAGAGCGAGCGCCGACGCAAGGTTCACCGTGGTCGTCGTCTTCCCGACGCCGCCCTTCTGGTTCGCGATGGTGATCACGCGGCGGAACGCCGGCTTCGGCAGCGTCACCGAATGGGGGTGAAGCACCTGGCTCGCTCGATGCGCGGCCGCCCCGATGGGAGTCTCCTCCGAGGAGATCGCCGCGTAGGGGGCGGTGAAATTGTCGTCGTCGTCGTTGACGATCTGATCCGCACCCGCGCCCGTGTGCTGCTTCGGTGTTTCACGTGAAACGGCGGATTCAGATCGACCCGACATTGACTGCTCCTTCGATTGGGAATCGATCACTAGGTGCTCTCATCATCTGTACATTGCTCTCGATTGCATGCGTGTAAATCATCAACGCTGGCGACGCTTCGGGAGACGTTCGGCCTTCACCACCACGGTGGGGGTGCGGAGAATCTTGGCTCCACATTCGAGTATTTCCAACTTACCTGCGCCCAATTTGGTGAGCGCCGTACGGTCCCGCTCGATCTCCTCGGCGGCGCTCGAACCTTTGAGTGCCAACATCCGGCCGTGCTCGTGAATGAGTGGGAGGGACCAACGTGCGAGCTTCTCCAGAGGCGCCACGGCCCGCGAAGTGACCACGTCCGCACCGCCCGCTTCCTTCACAACACCCGATTCCTCGGCTCGGCCTCGGACAACCAATACGTCCAATCCGTTGGACTCGATGAACTCCGCGAGGTACACAGAGCGTCGAAGCAACGGTTCGACGAGAGTCACCTTCAAGTCCGGGCGGGCGATCGCGAGAGGGATTCCGGGTAGGCCGGCACCGCTTCCTACGTCCACAACCGACTCACCTTCGGCGATCAGTTCACCGATCACTGCGCAATTGAGAAGGTGACGCTCCCACAGTCGGGGAACCTCACGGGGACCAATCAGCCCGCGCTCGACACCATCCGTTGCCAGGGATTGGTAGTACCGTTCCGCGATCTCATATCTGTCACCGAACACTGCGCGCGCAGTCTCTTGTTCGTCCCAGTCAACCGACGCCGCACCATTCTGTTCCACGTGAAACATCCTCCCGCGTAAACCGCGAAATCAACAATCAAGACCGAAATCATTATCCGCTCCGAAGCCGACATGTGTTCGCTTCTGCACACCGACTCGCTGTGAGTCTGCCGACTCGTTCATTCTTTGGGAAGTATTCCGCCCAAAATTCAAGTGGGGGAGGGAGGGGTTCACGTTCCACGTGAAACATTGCGCTGATAATTCTCCGAGTTCTGACCCGTTTCACGTGAAACATAGCCGGGCGATCGAACGCAGATAGGAGGTCGATTATCAATATCATCACAGTGACGAAACTGCCGTAGGTAGTTACATGGATGGAATTCGGGCCCAAAATGGGCAATTTTTTACGAAAAGTGGTTGTAGAGAATTGCTGCCGTCGGACAGCCGAACGGACTCGGTCGGTCTGACGCAATCTGTTGTTCGACGCGGATGAGCTTCGAGTCCAAGTCCCGGACAGCATCGTTATCTCACCGCCGGTTGTTGCGAGCCATACATCCGGCGGCTTGACACTCCTGTTGCGGGACACCGGAGACTTGGCATCACAAACCGCGAATCCAAGGAGCTTCGCATCACAGGATGCGCATGGCGAGTTCGCCTTCGATGTGGATACCGGTGTCGGCGGGAAGATCAAAGTCGAGCAGGGGACCTGCCCGATGCGCAGGATGAATTCCTGCGCCTGGACTCGAAAGCGCTGCACGCTGTGCGCGATTAAGATCCGCGCTTGGTGCAGGAGTTGTTGGACGGCAAGGACTACGACTACCTGTTGGTGCATACCGAACCCGGAACCAACAAGATCACCGCTCACGAGTTCGATCCGGGCACCGCCAAGCCATTCCACCTCAAACAGCCCGGACCCGCTCTCGTGCCGACACCAGCAGCAGGTGTGGGCGCGACGCCGATCGCGCACACCCCGCGAGTCAACCGAACTCAATGCGGTCCCGTGATTACCCCGACGCGGTCCGCAGTCTATGAACCGGAGCCCGTGAAGATGAGGTCGATTCCGGTTTGCTTGGCAAAGTAGTCGCCGCCGATCTCACCCCGAAGCCTGCATCATCGACTTTGCGTGGCGACGAAGCCCATTCGATGTGAGTGGTCCGATTCGTGTGAGGAGTGCGCAAACCTGTTCCCACACCGGATGCGATCTCGCCGACCTCGATCGCTAGTCCTCGTCCTCCGGTTCGGGCTCATCCATCCATGCCTGATACTTCGGACTCTTCAGAGCGAGGTGGATTGCACTGAAACCCCGGTGCAGTGTGATGACCGCTTTCGGCAGATCCCACCGGATAGTTGCCTCAGGTCCGGGTTCGGCGCTCGTGGCTGTCCCCAGGAGTGCGGTAAATGCCACATCGAGGTTCGTGAACCCCTCGACCAGCAACGGGCGAACTTCTGCCTTGGGAATACCTAGATCTGCCAGGTCCGAGACGAAGATTGAGATGTAGTGCATCGAACGGTTCCGCCTGAACATGTTCGCCTTCGGCCGGCAGACATGAAGGTTCGTTCGTATCGAGCCGCCACCTTGCCTGAGTTCGACGAGTTCCCATCCAGCTTGTGCGCAGAAGGGTTCGAGGTCGTCGACGGCCCAGGTCCAGTCGAATTCTGCGGCGAGGCGGGCGATCCGGGTGGCGCCTTCGATGTCGACGTGCATGTGTGGATGCTAATTCCTTGTTGATCGTTGTTGATGACGCCCCAATCCGGGGGCCGTCGAAGTGAGGGCTGGCGGGTTGTCGGTCATCGGATGCCAGCGCCGAAGGTGACGACCTTGCCAGCAGGCCTGACGACATCAGGTCGGTGATCCATTGTGGCGGCAATCTGGGGCGGAGTTCGAGGGCTCGGGGCAACAACCATCGATCCGGTTTCACGTGAAACGAAGGCCGACTATTCCTCCTGGGGGAGGGGAGGGGCTCACATGTAGTACGGCATGTTGTCGATCGAATATCCGAACATGCACAGTGCACCCCCGACGAACAAGAAGGCAATCGCGAAGCTGAGCATGACCGGTCTCCCGGATCGCCATGCCAGTGCAAGTGGAATGAATACGACGGCGACTACTCCCAGCGGCAACAACCAGCAGAGCCAATACTTCAGACCGCCCGGCGGAAAGGACTGGACTTCCATTTTCTGCTGTAGTTCGAAGACCACGGGCCAATAGCTCAGGCCGCACACGAGCATCCCTATCAAGGCCCCAAGGGTCATCAATCCGAGAGGGAATCCGGAGCGCTCGTTGGACATGTCGACAACGATAGGCACCTGACCTTCACCGTGCTGCCGGATTCGGTTTCACGTGAAACACCTCTCGGACACAAAAGCGGGCCCCGGAAAATCCGGGGCCCGCATTCGATCAGGGGGAGTGTCAGTCCTTGAGGACAACGACTCGGCGAGACGGTTCAGCGCCTTCGCTCTCGCTGGAAACACCGGCGACCTTGGCGACGGCGTCGTGCACGATCTTGCGTTCGAACGGCGTCATCGGAGCAAGCTCTTCGCGTTCGCCGGTCTCGAGAACACGCTGTGCAGCTTCCGCACCGAGAGCACTGAGTGCCTCGCGCCGGCCTGCACGCCACCCGGCGATGTCGAGCATCAAGCGGCTGCGCTCTCCGGTCGACTGCTGAACAGCCAGACGAGTCAGCTCCTGGAGAGCATCCAGAACCTCACCCTTGCGTCCCACAAGCTTGGTCAGGTCGTCGCCGCCGTCGATGCTGACGATCGCCCGATCGCCCTCGACGTCAAGGTCGATGTCTCCGTCGAAATCGAGCACGTCGAGCAACTGCTCGAGGTAGTCGCCGGCGATCTCGCCCTCTTCGATCAAATCGTCATCGGAATCGTCGATGTCTACATCCACATCGGTAACCGGCGCAGTGGTCTCGGTGCTCACGTCTGCGTTCTCTCCATCCACAACGATGTCAGCTTCACTGGACATTGGTCGTTCTCTTTCCTGGATCAGCGCCGTTTATTGCGCTTGGGGGAGTTGCCGCGGTTGCTCTGTGGCCGGTTCTGTTTCGGTTTCGACGTAGAACCACCACTGGAACCCGAGGGCTTCGGCTGAGGCTTCTTGAGCGAAACTTCCGGGGCGTCACCGTCGTCGTCGGCTGAATCCGCGGTCTTCAGCGCAGCCGGGGATCCCTTCTTCTTACCGGGATCGGGACGGGCACCGGGCTTGGGCGCATTGTCGTTGCGGCGAGTGATCGCTTCCTGCTTCTTCGCTTCTTCTTCGGCATCGATCTTGCGGAAGACGAGGTGCTGCTGACCGTAGGTCCAGATGTTGTTCGACACCCAGTACAGGAGGATCGCGATCGGAAGGAACGGTCCACCGACCAGAACACCGAGCGGGAAGACGTACAGCGCGAGCTTGTTCATGATCGCGGACTGCGGGTTCGCGGCAGCTGCTTCGCTCTGACGGGCAACGGAAGCGCGTGAGTTGAAGTGGGTCGCGATGCTGGCGATGATCATCAACGGAGCGGCCACGAGAATGATGTTCAGGCGTGACGGAAGCTCGGGAACGTTCTCGGTGACATAAGCCTGAAGCTGCGCAACCGGCGTCGTGATCGCGGCCGAGATGGGCGCGCCGAACAGACGAGCATCCAGGAACGACTGGACGTCAGTGGCCGAGAAGACGTAGTTCGGGGTGTTGAGGTTGTCCTCGGCGCTCATGCCCAGCTGGCCCATGCCGGTGCCGGTGCGGTTGAACGAGCGCAGGACGTGGAACAGACCGATGAACACCGGAGCCTGAGCCAAGACCGGGAGACAGCCCATGATCGGGTTGAATCCGTGCTCCTTCTGGAGCTTCTGCATCTCGACGGCCTGGCGCTGACGGTCGCCCGAATACTTCTTCTGCAATGCCTTGATCTGCGGCTGCAGTTCCTGCATCTGGCGGGTCGTGCGGACCTGCTTCACGAACGGCTTGTACAGAACCGCACGCAAGGTGAACACCAGGAACACCACGGAGAGCGCCCAGGCTATTCCGTTGTCCGGGCCGAGAATGAACCCGAAGACCTTGTGCCAGACCCACAGAATCGCGGATACCGGATAGTAAATGAAATTGAGCACGGCTCTAAGTACTCCTCTGTTCGTCCGTCGGACTGTGACACGCTGCGCGTGCTTCCGGACAGCTATGGCGGCTACCCGCATCACGGTCACGACGGGCAGGGACAGGGTCCCACCCTCCAGAATGCCAGGGGGCACACTTCGCCAACCGCACCACAGTCAAGAAAAGGCCTTTGATCGCCCCGTGAGTGCGCAGCGCTTCGACCGCGTATTCACTGCAGGTGGGGGTGAACCGGCAGGTCGGCATCCTCAAGGGCGACACATACGTCCGGTACAACTCGATACAGAAGATGAGAACAGTGGCGGGAGCGCGACGCACAGCCTTCAACACCGTGATGACACGGGAGGCTCTGGGAGTCTCGATCTGCTCAGAGAGCGGAGTACTCATGGCTCTTCACTTACCGACACCAATAGGTTCATTTTGGTCAGGCCCCCACGCAACTGCTTGGCCAGTTCGGCTGAACTGGCGGTAGCTGCGCCCGGAAGTGCGCGGATAACCACGTCCGTCTCCGGCGAAACCTGCCCGACGAAATCTGCACAGATATGACGAAGCCGGCGTGCGACTCGATGTCGAATCACCGCCGGCCCGACAGCCTTGCTCACGATCAGCCCGAAACGGGGACCGTGATTTGTTACTACCAGCGCCTCTACTTGCTCGCGATCGAACGCGTGCACGACAAGGTCGCGTCTTCCCATACGACGCCCGCGTCGCACCGCCACGGAGAAATCCGCGTGGCGACGCAACCGAGACGGCTCAGGCAACACCCCGAGCTCCTGAACTCGAAATCAGATCAGGCGGTGAGGGAATCGCGGCCCTTACGGCGACGCGCCGAAACGATTGCACGACCCGCACGGGTACGCATACGAAGACGGAAGCCGTGAACACGCGCGCGGCGGCGATTATTCGGCTGGAACGTCCGCTTGCCCTTGGCCACGGTCAACACTCCTCGAAGTTCATTGACGCCTCCCGGCGTCATTCAGTGATCGACGCCTTACGGCGCCTTTGGATCCAACAGGTACAGAACAATCAACTTCACTCGTTGTGGCTTGGAAGACCGATCCGACCTGACATATGTAGCCAGCACGAAGCGATCACCACCAGCGGGTGACCGTTCGAGGTTACTTACCACCGTTGCCAAGGTCAAACCAGCCCGATTCGGAGCCCTCCCGCGGCAACCACGGCGACACGCCGATACTTCCATAATTCCGCAGATTCCATTCGCGGTGTGCATACGGCCGTGACCTCGAGCGCGGCAGCAAGTGTGACCTTGGCAACAGTTCCGCTACGGACTGCAGGTGACCCGAAGGCAACCCGGACAGTTCCACCGGCGCATGCTCTCGACAAGGCCTCATCAGCACATACGGGCACGAGCGCCGGACGCGACCCCGAATCCCGAGTTTCCACATTCATCCACAGGGCTGTGAGTGTTGACGCATCCCCGACACCAAGTGGCGAACGCCTCGAGTTCCGACAAAGTTGCAGGTAGATCAATTTCTCGATCACTTTGACGAATTTGGTTGACGAAAAAACCGACTCAGTGCAGGTTTGTCCACATCTGTGGATAATTGTGTGGAAACACAGCCCAGGTGGCATATTCGTAGCCTGTTACGGGGTTCTCACCCCTGGTGGTAATCCACCGAATCATTCGACGCCGCAGCCATACGCTCGGCAGCTGCAGCACACCCACTGTCGGCGAAACACGGGAAGGAACCACGTGAACGACGATCCCAACGCGCTCGCACGGGTCTGGGTCGACGTGGTTGCAGAACTCACGAGTGATGACCCCGGAAGTAATCTTCCGGCTTTGAGCAGCAAGCAGAAGGCATTTGTCCGTCTGGTGAGGCCTCTCACACTTGCTCAGGGTTTTGCACTCCTCTCGGTTCCATCGCCATTTGCTCAAGAGACGATCGAGCGCGATCTACGCGAGCCGATCCTGCAGGCACTCGGACGCCACCTCGGCGGCCAGGTCGAGGGACTCGGTGTCCGCATCGCACTCGAAGACGATGCCGACGCACCCGCCGAACCGGTCGAGGAGCGCACGGGCAGCCGTCAGTTCGAGTCGGTCAACTCATCGGGCGCATACCGTCGGCGCAGATTCACCGAAGGCGACGGAGAACCTTCGGACTCCGAGACTGCCGAGACCGAAGAAGTCGACGACGACCGCGAAGCACTCGCGAGCGTTCACGAATCGTGGCCGTCGTACTTCACGAAGCCGCCCGCTACTCCTTCTGCTTCTGGGTCCGGCGCGAACAGTCTCAACGCGAAGTACACCTTCGACACTTTTGTGATCGGATCGTCCAACCGATTCGCTCATGCCGCTGCCGTCGCGATCGCGGAGGCGCCGGCGCGTGCGTACAACCCCTTGTTCATCTGGGGAGCTTCGGGCCTGGGCAAGACGCACCTTCTTCACGCCGCCGGCCACTACGCACAGCGACTGTTCCCCGGCATGCGGGTCAAGTACGTCTCGACCGAAGAATTCACCAACGACTTCATCAACAGTCTTCGTGACGACCGCAAGGTCGCGTTCAAGCGTCGATACCGGGAAACGGACGTCCTGCTGGTCGACGACATCCAGTTCATCGAAGGCAAGGAAGGTATCCAGGAGGAGTTCTTCCATACCTTCAACACCTTGCACAACGCGAACAAGCAGATCGTCGTCTCCTCGGACCGTCCGCCCAAGCAGTTGGCAACCCTCGAGGAGCGTCTGCGGACGCGCTTCGAATGGGGCCTGATCACCGACGTTCAGCCGCCTGAGCTCGAGACGCGTATCGCGATTCTGAGCAAGAAGGCGAGGATGGATCGCCTCGAGGTCCCGCACGACGTCCTCGAGTTGATCGCCAGCCGTATCGAGCGCAACATTCGTGAACTCGAGGGCGCGTTGATCCGCGTCACCGCTTTTGCCTCGCTCAACCGCCAGCCGTTGGATCTGACGTTGGCCGAGGTGGTCCTGCGCGATCTGATGCCCGATTCGTCGAGCCTCGAGATCAACGCGGCGACGATCATGGCGGTGACGGCCGAATACTTCAACATGTCGATCGACGACCTGTGTGGGCCGGGTAAGGCCCGGCCACTCGCTCAGGCCCGCCAGATCTCGATGTATTTGTGCCGTGAGCTCACTGATTTGTCATTGCCGAAGATCGGTCAGACGTTCGGCCGTGACCACACGACGGTCATGTACGCCGACAAGAAGATCCGTAAGGAAATGACGGAACGCCGCAAGGTGTACGACCAGGTTCAGGAGTTGACCGCAAGGATCAAGCAGCGCTCCAAGCGCTGACCTGCACTTATTTCGATCGATGCCGCTCGAGGCAGAGGTTCCCTCGAGCGGCATCGGTGTCTTCGAAGGGTTCCACGTGCGGTCCCCTCGAGGGCGGTTGTCCACCTCGAGGGACGACACGCCGGAGTCGGACACGCCGATAAGAACAAACTCTTCGTTTCTTGTGAAAAGTATTCACATCTGTGGATAACTGTGTTGATAACTCCGAAAGTCTGTGGAGTTCTCGAGGAGGAATCCGAAAACTTTCAGAGAGTGCACAGAGGGGGTCGATTGGTCCTCGAGTCTGTCCTCGAGAAGTGCACAGGCCCTCGAGGGGACCTACCAGCGTCGACAACCGTTGCTCCACAGATTGCACAGGACTTATTACTACTACTGAGAATTTCCTAGGAAAAGCTCTTTGAAAATAGTTCTGGGGACAACTCCTGTTGAGAACCTCGCCTCAGGCTGCGCTCGTCCCGGCTTCGGCTTTCCACTTGCGCCCTCGAGGGCATACGGTGGGCATCGCTTGGTCTGTGTCAGACTTCAAGTGAGCTGATGCAGATCCGCAGCAGACGAACATGCCTACCGAGAGGAATAACCCGGCGATGGAGCTTGGAAGCCTGAAGTTTCGCGTTTCCCGGGAAGAGTTCGCTGATTCAGTAGCGTGGGTTGCTCGTAGCCTGCCCTCGAGGCCGCCTGTGCCGGTTCTCGGCGGAGTTCTTCTCGACGCAACCGAAGCCGGCCTCACCGTTTCCGGGTTCGACTACGAGGTATCTGCGCAGGTCCGCGTCTCGGCAGATGTCACGACTGCAGGTCAGGCACTCGTCTCCGGACGCCTCCTTGCCGATATCACCAAGTCGCTTCCCAACAAGCCGGTCGATGTGACCCTCGAGGGCACTCGCGTGCTCATCTCCTGTGGAAGCGCCAAGTTCTCCCTGCCCACGATGCCGGTCGAGGACTACCCCCAGCTTCCGACGCTTCCGCAGCAGTCCGGGTCCATTCCCGTCGACCTGTTCTCCGAAGCCATCAGCCAGGTAGCCGTAGCAGCCGGCAAGGACGACACCCTTCCGATGCTCACGGGTATCCGTGTCGAGATCGAACAGAATTCGATCGTCCTCGCCGCTACCGACCGCTTCCGTCTCGCCGTTCGTGAACTCGAGTGGACTCCGGCAAACCCCGACGTCCAGGCTGCTGTTCTCATCCCTGCCAAGACTCTGTCCGAGTCCGCGAAAACGCTTGCCGGCAATGCAAATTCGCCGGTCGAGTTGGCTCTCGGTTCCGGTACGACCATCGGAAACGACGGACTCCTCGGCATCGTCAACGACGGACGCCGCACCACGACGCGCCTCCTCGACGCCGAGTTCCCGAAGTTCCGTCAGTTGCTGCCTGCTCAGCACACCGCGATGGCAACGGTCGAGGTCACGCCTCTCATCGAGGCCATCAAGCGTGTAGCACTCGTCGCCGAGCGCGGCGCACAGGTTCGCATGCAGTTCTCCGCTGACGGCCTGCTCCTCTCTGCGGGTGGCGACGACGCCGGCCGCGCAGAAGAGACACTCAACGCGTCGTTCCAGGGCGAAGCACTCACCATTGCGTTCAACCCCGGTTACCTGATCGACGGGTTGAACTCGCTTCACAGCGAAAACGTTCTGTTCGGCTTCACCACTCCCAGCCGTCCGGCTGTTCTTCGCCCCGCGGCCGAGGAAGAGCCCACGGCAGACGAGTCCGGTAACTTCGCTGCGCCCTCGAGCGAGTACACGTACCTGCTGATGCCGGTTCGCCTCCCGGGCTGAGTGGTACCCCGCACTTCAGTTCGCGCCTGACCAGGGAGAACAGTATGAAGATCGGACTCGTAGGTCTCGGCAAGATGGGTTTCAACATGCGTGAGCGCTTACGCGCGCATGGCCTCGAGGTGATCGGATACGACCCTCGACCGGAAGTCACCGATGTCGGGTCACTTGCCGAACTCGCTGCTTCCCTCGAGGGACCTCGAGTCGTCTGGGTGATGGTTCCGGCCGGTGAAATCACCCAGAGCACCATTGCCGAGCTGGCGGATGCCCTCGAGGGTGGCGATCTGGTCATCGACGGTGGGAACTCGCGTTACACCGACGATGCTGTCCATGCCGAGCTTCTGGGCGCCCATGGGATCGGTTTCCTCGACTGCGGTGTCTCCGGTGGCATCTGGGGCCGTGAGAACGGATACGGCCTGATGGTGGGCGGATCCGAGCCCGACGTGGCGAAGGCAATGCCGATCTTCGACGCCCTTCGCCCCGACGGCGACGCTGCAGACGGTTTTGTCCACGCCGGCCCCGTCGGTGCTGGTCATTACGCGAAGATGGTGCACAACGGCATCGAATACGGCCTGATGCAGGCGTATGCCGAGGGGTACGAGCTCCTCGAGGCGGAAAGCCTGATCGCGGACGTTCCCGGTGTGCTTCGAGCCTGGTCGAAGGGGACCGTCGTACGTTCGTGGTTGCTCGATCTGCTTGTCGACGCTCTCGAGGAGGATCCGGAGCTTGCGCAGATCACGGGCTATACCGAGGATTCCGGTGAGGGCCGCTGGACGGTAGAGGAAGCTATCAAGCACGCTGTCCCTGCTCCCGTCATCTCCGCTGCTCTGTTCGCGAGATTTGCTTCACGACAGGATGATTCACCGGCCATGAAGGCGGTGTCGGCCTTGCGTAATCAGTTCGGTGGTCACGCGGTCAAGAGCGCTTCGCCCAAGAATTCGGCTTCTGGAAGCTAAGTGTTCGTTCGTAGATTTTCGCTGCGGGACTTCCGATCCTGGGATTCGCTGACGCTGGACCTCACGCCGGGAACAACTGTCTTCCTCGGTTCCAACGGGCACGGTAAAACCAACGTCCTCGAGTCACTGGGGTATCTGTCCACGCTGTCCTCTCATCGAGTGTCCACGGATGCACCGATGATCCGCAGCGGTTCCGCCAGTGCTTTTGCGGGTGCAACTGTGGTCAACAATGGGCGCGAACTGACCATCGACGTCGAACTGATCGAGGGAAAGTCCAACCGCGCCAGGATAAATCAGTCGCCGACGCGTCGTCCGCGGGAAGTACTGGGAATTCTGCAGTCGGTGATGTTCGCGCCGGAAGACCTGTCGTTGGTTCGCGGAGATCCTGGCGATCGTCGACGCTATCTCGACGAGTTGTTGACGTCGCGGATTCCCCGAATGGCTGCCGTCCGTGCGGATTACGACAAAGTGCTGCGTCAGCGCTCAGCCCTACTCAAAACTGCTGGTGCGGCTTTGCGTCGCGGTTCTCGTGGTGGCGAGTCCGACAACGTCCTCTCCACCCTCGAGGTGTGGGACGGGCATCTGGCCGCTCACGGCGCACAATTGTTGGCCGGGCGCCTCGAGTTGGTCCATGATCTGGCACCCCACCTGGCGGAGTCGTATCGTTCCATCGCACCCGAATCCCGGCCGGCGTCGATTCGATACAAGAGCAGCCTGGGTTCGTCGTTGGATCCCGAATTCACCGATCCTGCAAGGATTTCCGGTATCGACGACGTTGCATACCTCGAGGAGAGATTCCATCTCGAGTTGGCACAGATGAGGTCGAAGGAAATCGATCGCGGAGTGTGTCTGGTCGGTCCGCATCGGGACGACCTGGAGCTGGTTCTCGGCGACAGTCCGGCGAAAGGTTTTGCCAGTCATGGTGAATCGTGGTCGTTCGCGCTTTCGCTGAGACTGGCAGGTTTTGCCCTGTTGCGTGCGGACGGCAGCGACCCGGTCCTGATGCTCGACGACGTATTCGCGGAATTGGACCGTCGTCGGCGTCGTGCGCTCGCCACCGTTGCGGCTACCGCAGAACAGGTGCTGATCACGGCCGCCGTTCCCGAGGACGTACCGGACGAACTCGAGGCGGCCAAGTTCGGCGTCGAAGCCTCCGATACCGGAGACGGTCGGATATCCCGGATAGTGCCCGTAGGCTCGACGGATCAGGAGGTCGAGTTCGATGACTGAAGACAGCAGCGCGGCCCCGGAGCCCGAGCTCAAGGGGATCGATCTGGCGCGCCGTGCCCTCGAGGAGGCACGCGCGACAGCCAAAGCCAACGGCAAGGCCGTCGGGCAGGGGCGCTCGTCGCCCAAATACGGAAGTGGCCGCCCGCGTCGACGCAGCGGTTGGTCCGGCCCCGGCCCGGATGCGCGGGACCCTCAGCGGTTCGGCGCTCTCACCAGCGCTATCTCCAAATCGCGTGGGTGGTCCCCCAAGGTGTCCGAGGGCACGGTCCTCGGTCGGTGGCCGCAGGTCGTCGGTGAAGACATCTCCGCGCACGCCGAGCCGATCTCTCTGAAAGAAGGTGTTCTCAGCATCTCCGCCGAGTCGACGGCGTGGGCTACCCAGTTGCGCATGATGCAGTCCCAGATTCTGGCCAAGATCGCTGCTGCCGTCGGTGACGGCGTCGTGAAGACACTGCGCATCACCGGTCCGAGTGCGCCTAGCTGGCGCAAGGGTGAAAGGCATGTGAAAGGCCGCGGACCTCGCGATACGTACGGCTGAGGAAAACTCAACCAGGACCTGGTTCTACCTATTACTTCGTGTTACAGTTAAAACTCGCTAGTGAGTGAACTGTGTCACAAGGCTGTCGTTCCCTACCGATCGGCAGGCATGAAGGAGTAGCTAGATGTCGCAGAAGATATCGACACCCGCTTCGTCGTTCGCCGAGCCGGATCACATCCTGTTGCAGGCTCGCAATGTCGAGTTCGACTGGTCCGATCTGCCCATGCACTGGATTCCGGGCGATCCGTTCAGCACACACGTTCTCAACGTGCTTCACCTTCTCCTCCCCGCCGGTGAGGAATGGTTTGTCGAGACTTTCAAGGAAGCTCTTCCTCTGATCGAGGACGAGAAACTCCGTGAAGACGTCGTCGGATTCATCGGCCAAGAGGCGATGCACTCCAACGCGCACTCGGGTGTCCTCGTCCATCTCAAGGAAAACGGCCTCGATCCGACGCCGTACACCCAGCAGATGGAGTGGGCATTCTCGAAACTGCTCGGACCGCGCCCGATGACAGGTCTGCGCGCCGAGAATCACCTGGTGGAGCGCTTGGCGATCATCGCGGCCATCGAACACATCACTGCTTTCCTCGGCGACTGGGTGCTCAACGCCAAGGGGCTCGACAAAGCCGGCATGCACCCGACCATGCTTGATCTTCTTCGCTGGCACGGCGCAGAAGAAGTCGAACACCGCGCCGTCGCGTACGACGTGATGCGCTACTTCGACAAGCGTGAGACCCGCCGGATCCGTACCCAGATCCTCGTCACGCCCGCAATCGTGTGGCTGTGGATTCGTGGAACCCGGTTCTTGATGCGCAACGATCCCGAGCTTGCCGCTCAGGCTCCCAGCCGTCGACGGCCCCACCTGTCCGATTTCATCGCGGCCGGAAAGCGTGGCACAGTTCCCACGTCGTTCGAGCTGGTCAAGCGGATGTCGACGTACTTCAGCAAGTCCTATCACCCCAGTAACGAGGGCTCGACCGCCCAGGCGGTGCAGTACCTGGCGTCGTCACCCGCAGCTCAGGCGGCTGCACGGTGATTTCACTCTCGAGGGTCAAGGACGTCATCTCCGGGCACGACGGGTTGCCGCGTTTTCCGGCGCCACCCGATTTGTCCGGAAAGAACCGTCCCGACCGTGCCATGCGCATCACGGAGTTATTGGCGGACAAGTACCTTCGGGTGTTGACGGCCTACGACTACAACCCCGAGATCGCTGGCCACAACCCCGACACGGCCATGAACATGGTGGTCAGTACGCGTGAGGTGGTGGCGACCGACGAGAACGTCGTTCGCCTGCGCTTCGAATCCGCCGACGGTTCACCGATTCCGCCGTGGCATCCGGGTTCGCACCTGGACTTCCATCTACCTTCGGGTCTGCGGCGTCAGTATTCGCTGTGCGGCGACCCTGCCGATCGCACGGGATACAGCGTCGCGGTTCGTCGGATCCCCGACGGCGGTGGCGGTTCCATCGAGATGCACGCTCTCCAGCCGGGTGAGCACGTCACGGTACGCGGCCCTCGCAACGGATTTCCCTTTGTGGGTGAAGGCAGTGCACTGTTTGTTGCCGGCGGCATCGGTATCACGCCGATCATCGCAATGGTCCGTGCGGCAAGAGAATTGGGAATGGATTGGTACTTCGTGTACTCGGGCCGCTCTCGTGAATCCATGCCGTTCCTCGACGAGATCGCGAGCTGGGAACCCGAGCGTGTCTTCGTGCGCCCGGACGACGAGTTCGGATTACCCACCACCGCAGACCTTCTCGGACGAGCGCCGGCCGGCGGTGCCGTGTACTGCTGCGGCCCGACGCCGATGCTCGACGCCGTCCGCCGCGGATTCCGCGATACACCCTCCACCGCTTTGCATTTCGAGCGGTTCGGGGCTCCGCCGGTGATCGACGGCAAGGAATTCGAAGTGCAGCTGGTCAATTCGGGTCAGGTGCTCACCGTGCCCGCCGACGAGTCCGCGCTCGACGTCATCAAGAAGACATTGCCCGGTGTCGGGTACTCGTGTCAGCAGGGTTTCTGCGGAACCTGTCGTGTGAAGGTGCTCGCGGGCAAGCCCGATCACCGCGAAAGGCGTCTGACCGACACCGAACAGGAAACGGAGATGCTCATCTGCGTATCCCGTTCCGACGGTGGACGTCTCGTTCTCGATCTCTAGATATTCCCGACTCCGAAGGGTTCGACAATGTCGAAGCACTCTCCTGTCCACGCCGTGACCGCGCGTCGCGTGACCAACGGTTCCGTCAGCCTGGCAGTGTTCGAGCAGGGCAAGGCAGACGGCGAGACCATCGTCCTGGTGCATGGTTGGCCCGACACCCATGAATTGTGGAACCGCATCGTGCCTTTGCTGGCAGACGACTTCCGCGTCGTCAGCTACGACAGCCGCGGGGCCGGTGAGAGCACGATCCCCTCGAGGGTGCAGGACTACCAACTGAGCGCACTGGCCGGCGATCTTTTTGCCGTCATCGACGCGGTCAGCCCGGGCAAGCCGGTGCACGTCCTGGCACATGACTGGGGATCCGTGGAAACGTGGGAAGCGGTCTGCGAGCCGGGTGCCGAAGAGAAGATAGCGTCGTTCTCGTCCATCTCGGGCCCCAATCTCGATCATCTCGGCAAGTGGATCCGGGCGAGCGTGTCCAAGCGTCGTTTCCTCGGCCCAGCGGCGCAGGGAATTGCGTCGGCCTACACCGTTCTGTTCCAGATTCCCGGGCTGTGCACCCTCCCGTTGCGTCTGTGGTTCTCCAAGCATTGGCCGGCATTTCTGGGCTTCTTCGACGGTCTGGACCCCCGTGTGGTCAACACCGCGCCCACCATCGCCGACGACATGGTGAACGGACTCAAGCTTTATCGCGCGAACATCCGGCCGTCTCTCGGCAAGCCGCGGGATCGGTACACGGACGTGCCTGTTCAGCTCATTCTGAACAAGTACGACAAAGCCGTTCGTCCGGTGGGATACGAGGACACCGAAAAATGGGTCTCCGACCTGCAGCGACGTGAAATTGCCGCGGGACACTGGTCGCCGTTTTCACATCCGGGCGAGGTTGCCGAACATGCGCGGGCATTTATCGCGAGCCTGAGAGAGCGTCGCTCGGAGAAGCAAAGTTCCTAGCGTTTCACCTTCCGGGGATCGTAAAAATTCGTCTGCGGCGCAGCCAGGGGTGTCATTGGCCGCTTCTAGTCGGTGCTTACCAGTAAGATGGTCAACGGTAACTAGCGGCAACATTCTCGAACCCGCTCCGACGACACCCGCAAGGGCTTGCTGACGGCTGCGCTCGAGTATTGACGGAGAAGGAGAGCTACCCACCCGTGGCTGCCCAGAAGTCAGATACAAGCACTTCCAGCAAGGACTACAACGCGTCGTCCATCACCGTCCTCGAAGGACTCGAGGCGGTACGTAAGCGTCCAGGCATGTACATCGGTTCCACCGGTGAACGCGGCTTGCACCACCTCATTTGGGAGGTCGTCGACAACTCGGTCGACGAGGCGATGGCCGGACACGCCACCAAGGTCGAGGTCACCCTCCTCGAAGACGGCGGAATCCGCGTCATCGACGACGGCCGTGGCATCCCGGTCGGCATGCACGCCTCCGGAGTTCCCACCGTCGAGGTCGTGCTGACCCAGCTGCACGCCGGCGGCAAGTTCGACTCCGACTCCTACGCCGTCTCCGGTGGTCTGCACGGCGTCGGTATCTCGGTGGTCAACGCGCTCTCCACCCGGCTCGACGTCGACATCAAGGTCGACGGCTACCGGTGGCAGCAGACGTACACCGATTCCAAGCCGGGAGAGCTCGTACAGGGCGACCCGACGAAGGAGACCGGCACCACCGTCAGTTTCTGGGCTGATCCCGAGATCTTCGAGACCACCCGCTACAACTTCGAGACCGTTGCGCGTCGTCTGCAGGAAATGGCCTTCCTCAACAAGGGCCTGACCATCACGCTGACCGACGAGCGCGCCGAGGTCATCGACGACGAAGCCGCCGAGGTAGCCGAGGCTCCCAAGTCTGCTGCCGAAGAAGCCGAAGAAGCTGCTCAGGCAGCGCCGCGTAAGTCCAAGACCCGTATCTACCACTACCCCGGTGGACTCGAGGACTACGTCCGGCACATCAACAAGAGCAAGACCCCGATCCACAACTCGGTCGTGGGATTCACCGCCAAGGGCACCGGCCACGAGCTCGAGGTCGCAATGCAGTGGAACTCCGGCTACTCGGAGTCCGTGCACACCTTCGCCAACACGATCAACACCCACGAGGGTGGTACCCACGAAGAGGGCTTCCGCGCCGCACTGACCGCAACGGTCAACAAGTACGCGCTCGAAAAGAAGCTGCTCAAGGACAAGGATCCCAAGCTCACCGGTGACGACATCCGTGAAGGACTTGCGGCCATCATCTCGGTGAAGGTCGGTGAACCCCAGTTCGAGGGTCAGACCAAGACCAAGCTCGGCAACACCGAGGTCAAGTCCTTCGTACAGAAGGCGTGCAACGAGCACCTCGCGCACTGGTTCGAGGCGAACCCCGCCGACGCGAAAACCATTGTGAACAAGGCTGTTTCGTCGGCGCAGGCCCGCGTCGCCGCACGTAAGGCGCGTGAGCTGGTCCGTCGCAAGAGTGCGACCGACCTCGGTGGCCTGCCAGGCAAGCTCGCCGATTGCCGCTCCAACGATCCGGAGAAGTCCGAGATCTACATCGTGGAGGGCGACTCCGCAGGCGGCTCGGCCAAGTCCGGCCGAGACTCGATGTACCAGGCGATCCTCCCGCTTCGCGGAAAGATCATCAACGTCGAGAAGGCGCGTATCGATCGCGTCCTCAAGAACACCGAAGTCCAGTCGATCATCACCGCGTTCGGCACGGGCATCCACGACGAGTTCGACATCGCCAAGCTGCGCTATCACAAGATCGTGCTCATGGCCGACGCCGACGTCGACGGTCAGCACATCGCAACGCTGCTGCTCACGCTGCTGTTCCGCTTCATGCGGCCGCTCGTCGAGCACGGCAAGGTCTACCTCGCGCAGCCGCCGCTGTACAAGCTCAAGTGGCAGAAGGGTGCGCAGCCGGAATTCGCGTACTCCGACCGCGAGCGCGACGCGATGGTCAAGGCAGGCCTCGAGTCCGGCAAGAAGATCAACAAGGACGACGGCATCCAGCGCTACAAAGGCCTCGGCGAGATGAACGCCAAGGAGCTGTGGGAAACCACGATGGACCCGACGGTGCGCGTTCTGCGTCTCGTCACGCTCGACGACGCGGCTGCTGCCGACGAGCTGTTCAGCGTGCTGATGGGCGAAGACGTCGAAGCACGACGCAGCTTCATCACCCGCAATGCCCGGGACGTTCGTTTCCTCGACGTGTAGGCCTGCGGCCCTGTGAGCGGTTGCGGAGTCCCCGGACTCCTTTTCCGCGCACAGGGGCTTGCCCCCTCTTTTAAGAAAGTGAGCTCATGACCGACACCACGTTGCCACCGGACGGTCCGCAACACGACCGGATCGAACCGGTCGACATCCAGCAGGAAATGCAGAACAGCTACATCGACTACGCCATGAGCGTCATCGTCGGTCGCGCTCTGCCGGATGTCCGCGACGGACTCAAGCCGGTGCACCGCCGCGTGCTCTACGCGATGTACGACAACGGATATCGCCCAGACCGCGGATACGTGAAGTCTGCCCGACCGGTCGCCGAGACCATGGGTAACTACCACCCCCACGGCGACTCCTCGATCTACGACACGTTGGTCCGTATGGCCCAGCCGTGGTCGCTGCGTTACCCGCTCGTCGACGGTCAGGGAAACTTCGGATCCCGCGGCAACGACGGCGCAGCCGCCATGCGTTACACCGAGTGCAGGCTCACGCCGCTCGCGATGGAAATGCTGCGCGAAATCGACCACGAGACAGTCGATTTCACCCCGAACTACGACGGCAAGACGCAGGAACCGACGGTTCTGCCCAGCCGTATCCCGAACCTTCTGATCAACGGTTCCAACGGCATCGCCGTCGGTATGGCCACCAACATTCCGCCGCACAACCTGCGTGAAGTTGCCGAGGCGATCTACTGGGCGCTCGAGAACTTCGAGGCGGACGAGGAAGCCACCCTCGCGGCCGTCATGGAGCGCATCAAGGGACCCGACTTCCCGACGCACGGGCTCATCGTCGGTGGACAGGGCATCCAGGATGCCTACACCACCGGCCGTGGCTCAGTTCGTATGCGCGGCGTCGTCGAGATCGAAGAAGATGCCAAGGGCCGCACCACGATCGTCATCACCGAGCTGCCCTACCAGGTCAACCCGGACAACCTGATCACTTCCATCGCGGAGCAGGTTCGTGACGCCAAGATCGGTGGCATCTCCGACATCCACGACGAGTCCTCGGACCGCGTCGGCATGCGCATCGTCGTCACCGTCAAGCGTGACGCCGTTGCCAAGGTCGTGCTGAACAACCTCTACAAGCACACCCAGCTGCAGACCAGCTTCGGCTGCAACATGCTCTCCATCGTCGACGGAGTGCCGCGCACGCTGCGCCTCGACCAGATGATCCGTCTGTACACGACGCATCAGCTCGAGGTCATCGTTCGTCGTACCAGGTACCTGCTTCGCAAGGCACAGGAGCGCGCCCACATCCTGCGCGGTCTGGTCAAGGCCCTCGACGCTCTGGACGAGGTCATCGCCTTGATCCGTGCGTCGCAGACCGTCGACATCGCTCGCGCCGGATTGATGGAACTCCTCGACGTCGACGAGATCCAGGCCGACGCCATCCTCGGCATGCAGCTGCGTCGTCTGGCCGCCCTCGAGCGTCAGAAGATCGTCGACGAGTTGGCCGAGATCGAACTCGAAATCGCGGACCTCGAAGACATTCTGGCTCGCCCGGAGCGTCAGCGCGCGATCGTTCGTGACGAGCTCAAGGAAATCGTCGACAAGTACGGCGACGACCGTCGTACCCGCATCATCGCCGCCGACGGAGACGTCAACGACGAGGATCTGATCGCCCGTGAAGACGTCGTCGTCACGATCACCGAGACCGGTTACGCCAAGCGCACCAAGACTGATCTCTACCGATCGCAGAAGCGCGGCGGCAAGGGTGTTCAGGGTGCCGGCCTCAAGCAGGACGACATCGTCTCGCACTTCTTCGTCACCTCGACGCACGACTGGCTGCTGTTCTTCACCACGAAGGGCCGCGTCTACCGCGCGAAGGCTTACGAGCTGCCCGAGGCGAGCCGTACCGCTCGCGGTCAGCACGTTGCCAACCTCCTGGCCTTCCAGCCGGACGAGCGCATCCAGTCCGTCATCCAGATCAAGACGTACGAAGACGCGCCATACCTGGTGCTCGCCACACGCAACGGTCTGGTCAAGAAGTCCAAGCTCACCGACTTCGACTCCAACCGCAGCGGTGGCATCGTCGCCATCAACCTGCGCGGTGAAGACGAACTGGTCGGCGCTGTTCTCTGCTCCGCCGACGACGACCTGCTCCTGGTCTCGGCACAGGGCCAGTCGATCCGCTTCTCGGCCACCGACGAGGCACTGCGTCCGATGGGCCGCGCCACGTCCGGTGTCCAGGGCATGCGTTTCAACGGGGACGACGAGCTGCTCTCGCTCAACGTCGTTCGTGAAGGAACGTTCCTCCTGGTCGCCACGTCGGGCGGATACTCCAAGCGAACCGGCATGGAGGATTACCCGGTGCAGGGTCGCGGCGGCAAGGGCGTGCTCACGATTCAGTACGACAAGAAACGTGGCACTCTGGTCGGTGCGCTCATCGTCGACGACGACGACGAGCTGTACGCGATCACCTCGGGCGGCGGCGTCATCAGGACGGCTGCCAAGCAGGTTCGTAAGGCGGGACGCCAGACCAAGGGCGTGCGTCTGATGAACCTCGGCGAAGGCGACACACTGCTCGCGATTGCGCGCAACGCCGACGAGCCCGAAGAGCTCGCTGCAGAGACCACCGACAACGCAGACAATGCCGATGGAGCTAAGGAGTCCTAGTGAGCACTCCCAACCAGCCGGGCAGTGACCAGAAGAGTGAAAGCACTTCAGGTTCGACGCCACCGAAGCCGGAGCAGGCAACTGCTCCGGCGGGGCCGCAGACCTCGAAACCTGCAGCTCCAGCGGACGGCGGACCCAAAGCTTCCGAGGCAGCTCCGGCGCCCAAGGCACCGGAGCCGCCTCGCGGCCCGTCGGATTCGGCCCAGAAACCGGCGGCTGCGGCTCCCGACGCCGCGGGTGCGGCCAAGGGTCAGGCTCCTTCCGTTCCTTCTGTGGCTCCGGCTGCGCCGGTAACCCCGGCGAAGGGTGATGGTCAGGCTCCGCCGCAACCGGTCGCCAATCAGGCTCGTGGCAGCCAGGCACCGCCGTGGCAGCGGGGACCCCAGCCGTCAGGCCAGCCTCAGGGGCAGACATCTCAGGCGCCGAAGGCTCCTGCTCAGAACCCGAGTGCTCAGAACCCCGCTGTTCAGAACCCGGGCAAGGCTCCGGCACCGCAGAATCAGGCTCCGCAAAGTCAGCCGCAGACCAACATCACGCGCCCGGCCGGCGCTGGTGCTCCTGCAGGTCGACAGGCAGCTCCTGCTGGGGGTAAGCCGCCTGCGGGTCCGCAGCGTCCTGCTGCGGCCGGCCCGGCACAGGGTGGTCCGGCACAGGGTGGTCCGGCCAAAAACCCCGCGCAGGGTGGTGCGCCGAAGGGGCAGCCGCAGGCGGGTCGCCCCGCTGCCGGTGCACAGACAGGTCGTCCTGCCGGCAACCCGTCGGCGCGACCTGTCGTGACGGGCACGGCGGCTGCCGCAGCTACCGGTGGCGTCGCCGGCGCAGCGGCAGCCAAGGCTGTTGCACCCTCGGGCGCAAATCCCAAGGCTGCAAATGCCACGGTCGCCAATCCCACCGTCGCTAATCCGAAAGCAAAAGCCGCCGCGATCGACGGGCCGACTCGGCACATCGATCGCAAGGATCTGCCGAAGGACATGCCTGACCTCTCCGAGGCCAAGCATCCGTTGCCTGCTGCGGTGAAGGGTGAGAAAACTCACGCCGTATCGGCCTCGGTCGTGGACGGTGCGCCACTGCGCGCAACGGTCCAGATCCGTCGTATCGACCCGTGGTCCACGCTCAAGATCACGTCCGTGATCTCGGTATCGCTGTTCTTCGTGTGGATGGTGGCCGTCGGACTGCTCTACGTCGTTCTCGACGGCATGGGCGTCTGGGATCGCCTGAACAACGCGTTCACCGACATCGTTGCCGACGGCGGCTCCGACGGTCTGGTGACGGCCGGCCAGGTGTTCGGCTACGCCGCGCTGATCGGTATCGCGAACATGGTGCTTTTCACGGCACTCGTCACGATCGGATCGTTCATCTACAACCTCTGCAGCGACCTGGTTGGTGGCGTCGAGGTAACTCTCGCCGACCGCGACTGACCTGCGAAAACATTGCTCCGCCGGGCCCGTTTTGGTGTCAGCGGCCCGGTGGGGTAATCTTTGGAATCGGTTCAGGGGCCTATAGCTCAGGTGGTTAGAGCGCTTTACTGATAATGAAGAGGTCGGAGGTTCAAGTCCTCCTAGGCCCACTCCCATGTGCCGAAGAAGGGTTGCTGGAATGAAGGTTTTCCTGCTTGTCGGGGCCGGAATTCTGGTAGCTCTCGGGGTCACCAAGCTGATCAAAAGTCAGCGCGGAGACAAGGTTTGGCACGATTTGGAAACAGGATAGAACCTAGGTACTCTGACTCCGGTCAGAAAACCGAACGGGGCCTTAGCTCAGTTGGTAGAGCGCTGCCTTTGCAAGGCAGATGTCAGGAGTTCGAATCTCCTAGGCTCCACAGTAAGAAAACACCCTCCCGGGATCCGGGAGGGTGTTTTTGTATGCCGATGTCCGGCCGGCCGGTGCCCGACTCGTGGCCCTCCCCTTTTGAGCGAACGGTACTTTCGGCGCACTGAAGGCGATGAACATGCCGTTCGCTCGGAGTGGGGTGGCCAGAACAGCGCCCACTATGGACCGTTCGTCCCGAATTCTCCGGAAAGTCTAGTGGTCATAACCAGCCGGGCGTAGCGTGAGGAGAACCCAATTTCAGGAGGTTCGTAGTGCTTCACAACGACATTCCCAGCCACGGTGAAATTGCCGCACTCGCGGAGGTGGAAGGGCCCACCTGCATCACCATCGTGACTCCGACTGAAGATGCGCCGCAGGATCATGACAAAGCGCGCATCGCCTTCAAGGACCAGGTCCGCTCGGCACTCGCATCGGTGGAGGATCCGGCCGAGCGCAAGCTGTTCGAGGCCGAATACGCAGAGCTCGACGACGACGACGATTTCTGGCGCTTCCAGTCGCGCTCATTGGTCACGTACGCGACGCCGGAGCGTCTGGTGACCTTCCGCCTCCCCAACCGTCTGCAGGCGCTCGAAACGGTCAGCGATCGGTTTCATCTCAAGCCACTGCTCCGTTCGGTGACCTTCCCCCAGACGGCGTTTGTTCTCGCTCTCGCCGAAGGTTCGGTGCGATTGATCGAGATCGCCGCCGATCAGCCGGCCGACGAGGTTCGTGTTCAGGGAATGCCGAAGAACGCTGCCGATCACGCTGGCAAGTCGTCGATCAACAGTCGCACCGAGGCCGGTCGGCTCTCGGGTTCGGACAGCCGAAAGTTGCGCGTCAATCAGTACGCCCGCGCAGTCGATCACGAGGTCCGTGGTGTCCTCGCCGGCCGCGACGTCCCCTTGATCCTGGCTGCCGCGGAACCCATCGCGTCGGTGTATCGCTCCGTGAATTCGTACCGCCACCTGGTCGACAAAACCGTCGAGGGAAATCCGGAAGCCTTGTCGACGCAGGAGGTGGCGGACGGTTCGCGACCGGCGCTCGACGATTTCCACGCCGAGCAGTTGGCGGCGGTACGGGACACCTTCAATGTGCGCACCGAACAGGGACGTACTCAAACCGACGTCGCCGACGTGGCAACGGCCGCGACGTACGGACAGGTCGACACCGTTTTCATCGACATCGATTCCGTCGTACCTGGAAGTCTCGATCCCCAGACGGGCGCTCTCACGACCGGTGAGTCGACCAACGGAAGTACATACGGGGTCGTCGACGAGATCGCTCGTCGTGCGCTCCTGACGGGTGCTCGGGTCCTCGCTGTTCGCGCCGAGGACATTCCGGGCGGCGGCGCAGTTGCCGCGATTTTGCGCTTCGCCCCGTAAACAGACTGGACGCGTGTGCGCTTCGTGACCTGATTCGGGCACGGGGCGCATACGATTCCGGCATGAAACGTGTGTGGGAACGGCTGCGCCTCTACTGCAAGACGCTGCACCCGGTCGGGCTTGCCTTTGCTCTGGTCTTCTTCACCTGGTCGATGAGTCCTTCCCTGTTGCCGCGCGCGTGGTACTTGCAAGGCGTTGCGACGGGCATCTCGCTCGCGATGGGATACGGCGTCGGCGTGACGGTTGCCTGGATGATCCGCAAGTGCGGCGTCGAACCGCAGTGGTCGGATCGCACCAAGAAGATCGGCTGGCGAATCCTGTTGGTCGCGGCCGTCATTCTGGTTCCGACGTTCTTGGTCCTCGGTTCGTGGTGGCAGCAGATCGTGCGTGACCTTGTCGAAGCTCCTCGCACCAATCAGGCGAATTACCTTCTGGTGCTGCTCATTTCGCTCGGAATCTGGTTCATCCTGCTCGAGGCGGGCCGTGGTCTTCGTTTCACCACCAACAAGCTCACCGCCGTCGCACTTCGGTTCGTTCCCCTCGAAGCGGCGAAGGTCGGCAGCTTGATCGTCATCTTCGCCCTCGGCATCTTCATCGTGAACGGTGCGCTGTACAACGGGTTGATTGCCTTCGCGAACTGGAGTTTCTCCGGTGCGGATCACGAAACACCGGACGGCATCGAACAACCCTTGATCGCTGAGCGCAGTGGTTCACCGATGTCCGCCGAAGCCTGGGATTCGCTCGGCCAGGAGGGGCGCACCTTCATGGGCAGCGGTCCCACCGCGGCCGAGATCACCGCATTGACCGGACGTGAAGCGAAGCAACCGATCCGGGTGTACGCCGGACGTGAATCCTCGGACTCGATCAACGGTGTCGCACAGCGGGTCGTCGACGAGTTGGAGCGCACCGGCGGATTCGACCGCGGAACCCTCGCAGTTGTCACGACCACCGGCCGCGGTTGGGTGAACGAGGACGTCGCGTCGGCGTTCGAGTACGTCGAGGGCGGGGACACGGCGATCGCGTCGATGCAGTACTCGTTCCTTCCGAGTCCGTTGGCCTTCATCGCCGATCGTGAGACGCCGATGATTGCGGGTCGCGCACTGTTCAACGCGGTGTACGCCAAGTGGATCGACCTGCCCGTGGAGACGCGACCCGAACTGGTTGTCTTCGGTGAGAGCCTCGGCTCCTACGGTGGCCAGGCCGCATTTGCCGGCGCTCAGGACATGATGACGCGCGTCGACGGCGCGCTGTGGGTCGGAACCCCCAACTTCACTGCTCAGTGGCAGGAAATCACGGACAGCCGCGACTCGGGCTCACCGGAGATCCTGCCGGTGATCGATGGTGGCCAGGCAATTCGGTTTGCCGGCGATCCGGAAGATCTGGAGCTGAAGTCCGACTGGGACGACGATCGCATCGTGTACTGGCAGCACGCCAGCGACCCGATCACATGGTGGTCCTTCGACCTGCTGCTCAACAAGCCGGATTGGCTCAAGGAACCGCTGGGTCGCGACGTGGATCCGGGAATGACGTGGGTACCTCTCGTGACCTTCTGGCAGGTAACCCTCGACATGGTCTTCTCGGCTGACGTCCCGTCCGGGCACGGTCACAATTACGGCGAGGATGCAGCGGACATGTGGGCCAAGATCCTGCACCCCGAGGCGTGGACCTCGGCTGATACCGACAAGCTTCGTTCGCTGCTGACCTCCAATCTGGAGCCCACGAAGTAGTCGTAAACGGTTGTAAGTCAGCCTGTTAAGGCGAAAACCTCACGAAAAAGTGTTACGTGAGGTATGTGTTACTCTGCGTTCGCTGTGTGCCAAGCCACAGCGCAGGCGAGCGTGGGGAGATCGAAACGTGAAGAGCAGAGCATGGTGGGCGGCCGGGGTTTCCGTCGCGGCACTGGTCATGGGTGCTGTGACGGCCCCTGCCGCAATGGCGGACCCGGCGGATTTCTACACGCCGCCGTCGGAGCTTCCGGCAGGTGCCAACGGAGATCTCATCAAGAGTGAGCCGTCACCACTGCTGCTGAGCGTGCCCGGATCGAACGGTGCGTGGCCGGCAACCGCCACCAAGATCATGTACCGAAGCGAGGACGCCAAGGGTGCTCCCGTTGCCGTGACGGGGACCTACCTCGAACCGTCGAACCCGTGGACCGGGCAGGGGGCGCGTCCACTGGTTGCCGCAGCGGTAGGAACGCATGGGCAGGGCGATCAATGCGCTCCGTCCAAACTGTTCAACACCGGTATCGAGTACCAGTTCCCGACGGACGTCATGGTCGGCTACGAGTCCATCTGGGTGAACACGTTGCTGCTCAACGGCATCGCCGTCGTAGTCACCGATTACGAAGGCCTCGGAACTCCTGGCGATCACACCTACGTCAACCGCGAAGCCGAAGCGCATGCGGTTCTGGACTCGGTGCGTGCCGCTCAGCAGCTCCCGAACACGGGCATTCCCGCCGACGGCCCCGTCGGACTGTGGGGTTACTCGCAAGGTGGTGGAGCTGCCGCTGCCGCAACGGAATTGAAGCCGTCGTATGCTCCCGAGCTTGATCTCAAGGGCACGTATGCAGGCGCTCCGCCCGCCGATCTGGCGGCGACGCTGCAGCAGGTCGACGGCACGTTCCTCACCGGAGTGATCGGCTACGCGCTCAACGGGATCCTTGCGCAGTACCCCGAGGTTCAGCCGCTGCTCGACGCCGAGATCAACGATCGCGGCCGACAGATGTTGGCCGCCACCAAGAACCAGTGCGTCGCCGAAAGTGGATTGCAGTTCGGCTTCCAGCAGTCGTCGAGCTTCACCAATTCCGGTGAATCACTCTCCGCAGTTCTGGCGCGTCTACCCATGGCGCAGGCGATCCTCGACGAGCAGAAGATCGGCAAGCTGACGCCGGAGTCGCCCGTGCTCATTCAGCATGGCCGCTCCGATGACATCGTTCCGTTCGGTCAGGGACAGCAACTGGCCCGTGACTGGTGCGGCAAGGGCGCGACGGTGCAGTTCTCCGTCAACGAACTGCCCCCGATCATTCCGGGCATGGCAATCAATCATGCGACGCCGTACCTGGTGGGTACACCCGAATCCGTCGGGTACATGATCGATCGCTTCAACAACGTCCCGGCACCGTCCAACTGCTGAACGTGAACATCGAAAAGCCCCGGAACACAATCTGTTCCGGGGCTTTTCGTGTGTCGACTAAGCGGTCTTCTCGGCCGAGTTCTCTTCGAGCCGAGGGGGTGCGGAAGCGACCGGCGGATGCTCGCGTCGGCGGCTCTTGAAGAACACCGCGCCACCGATCACCGCAACACCGGCGATGACGAACACGGCGACGCGCTTGCGGCCGCGAGGCTTCTCGGTGCGTTCCGCGGACTTCGTGGGGATAGCCTTTGCGCGCTCGACGCCCTTCTTGGCGAGGACCTTGCCCTGACGACCCAGGAACAACCCGACCTGCCCGGCACCGCGAGCGACCGACGTCGCGACCACCGCGGCGATGCGGCGAGCGTTGTCGGCTGCCTCGGACTCCTTGATACGAGCCGCTGTCTCTTCGAGGTAGGCGGCAGTCTCGTCGAAGGTGTCCTCGACGCGGGCGCGCGCGTGATCGAAGGTGTCGGGCAACTGCGTGCTGAGGGACTCGGTCACTCGTGTCATGACTTCACTGTGCCATAACAGTGAGGCGGGGACAGGGAGAGTTTTGCGGGGCGACATCCGCGAGAACGCCGGCAATGGCACGATGGTGGTGTGACTTCAACTCATCAGACCGCAACCGCAACGCTGCACACGAACCGCGGCGACATCAAGATCGCTCTGTTCGGCAACCATGCGCCGAAGACCGTCGAGAACTTCGTCGGCCTCGCCGACGGCTCGAAGGAGTACACCACCGCAAACGCCGCCGGCACCAAGACCGGCCCGTTCTACGACGGTGCCATCTTCCACCGCGTCATCGACGGCTTCATGATCCAGGGTGGCGACCCCACCGGAACCGGCACCGGCGGCCCGGGCTACAAGTTCGGTGACGAGTTCCACCCGGAACTGCAGTTCGACCGCTCCTACCTGCTGGCCATGGCCAACGCAGGCCCGGGAACCAACGGCTCGCAGTTCTTCATCACCACCGGCCCGACGCCGCACCTGAACCGTCGCCACACCATCTTCGGTGAGGTTCTCGACGACGATTCCAAGAAGGTTGTCGACGCTATCTCCTCCACCGCCGTCGATCGTGGCGATCGTCCGGTCGAGCCCGTCGTGATCAACAGCATCACCATCTCCTGAACAGGTAAAACAAGCAGATGACGAACCCCGGTTGGGGCGGCGGTGCGAGTGAGGGCATCCCGCCCCAACCGCGGTGCGTCCGCCATCCAGATCGACCCACCGCACTTTCCTGCAATCGTTGTGGACGTCCGGCGTGCCCGGACTGCCTCCGCGAGGCGGCGGTGGGATACCAATGTGTTGACTGTGTAGCTGCCGGCCAACGCGATGTCCGCCCCGTTCGGGGCGTCGCCGGAAACACCGTGAGCCCCACCCGCGCGGTCCCGGTCGTGACGTACATCTTGATGGGGCTCAACGTCCTGGCGTTCCTCGCCACCTTCGCGCAGTCGCGAAGCATCATGAACAATCAGGTCGGTTCGTCGATCTTCGCGAACTGGGCACTCAATCCAGGTCTGGTCGCCAGCGGTGACTGGTTCCGGCTCATCGGCTCCGGGTTCTTGCACTTCGGCATCTTGCACCTCGCGGTCAACATGTACGCCCTCTACATCCTGGGGCGCGACACCGAAATCGTGATGGGCCGCTCCCGGTACATCGGCATCTACCTGGTTTCGCTCCTCGGCGGTTCCGCCTCGGTGATGGCGTTCCAGCCGGTGTTCTCCTCGCTCACGGCCCTGTCCTGGACCGCTGGAGCGTCGGGTGCAATCTTCGGCATCATGGGCGCACAGGCCGTCCTTCTACTGCGTTTGCGTCGAAGCCCGGTCCCGATCATCTCGGTGATCGCGATCAATGTGATCATCAGCATTTCGCTGCCCGGGATCTCGTTCTGGGGTCACGCGGGAGGTCTGGTGGCAGGTGCCGCAACGGCCGCTGCCTTCCTGTACGCCCCACAGTGGTTGGGCGCCGGTGAGAACCGCGTGAAGGCGGTGCGGATCGGCTGGATCGCTTTTGGTGCCGTCACTGTGGTGACAATCGGAGTCATCGTGCTCCGCGTCGTCCAACTGCGCGAACAGCTGGGAATCAGCTAGCAAGAATCCTAGGGCCCAGCCGTTGGATCAGCCGCCGATGATGGACTCGCAGGCGAACGTGATCTCGAAGCTCGACGTCTCCGTCGGGTTGCCCTTGTCCCGGGCGCCGATTCCCTCGCCCGTCACCACGAAGGTATTGCCGTCCTGCTTGGCACTGGCAGATCCGCCAGGCAGTCCCGGTGCGAATCCGGCGGTGTACGGCAGACCGTTCGATCCACCCTCGCTTCCGGCGATTCCAGCAGTCTGAACCGTGCCGGATTCATCGATGATGGCTGTGACGGTCAACATGCCGTAGGTGGCATTTTCCGCGTCGAGCAGTGTCATAACTGTCGTGCCGCCGTCCTTTGCGCACTTCGTCTCGAATTTGGCGTCTAGCGTCTTCCCGCCGACGGTGGCCGAGGATGTAGCGGACGAGGCGCCGGCAGCGCTCTTGTCGGAGTCGGTCTTGTCGGAGTCGCTGCCGCAGGCGGAGGCGAATAGTGCGACCGCAGCGATGGTGGCAGCGACTGCGGTGGAGGACCGGCGGGTCATCGTGGTCCGAACCATCTTCGTCATGTTCTGTCCTTCAAGTCACGCGGTGCATCCGCACTTGCTCTGGCTGTTTCGCCGACAACACTAACCAGTGACTCGGTGTTCGTCGCTCTAAATCCCCAGCTCAGGCGGGTTTGTCGCCTTCGACTGTTCAGGGACGTTTGTCAGGCTGCCGAGGGTCATTTACCGGATCGTTGGGAGTAAATGCACATGCAGGGACGGCTTCTGTAGAGATTGTCCACATAGGTTGAGGACATCGGTACTTCTACTGTGGCTTGAGTCACTTCGTAGATAGCAACGCTGACCTTTTCCGAGGAGTACCCCTGCCATGACCTCCACCGATAGCACCACCACTGACGGTGGGGTTGCGCCGAGCGAGATCGAATCTCGCGTGGTGAAGAAGGTAGCGCGCCGGCTGATTCCCTTCCTGATCCTGCTCTATTTCGTGAACTATCTGGATCGTACGAACATCGCCTTCGCGAAGCTCACCATGAGCGCCGACCTCGGGATGACCGAGACGATGTTCGGGCTCGCATCCGGTCTCTTCTTCGTCGGCTATCTGCTGTTCGAGGTGCCGAGCAACCTGGCCCTGCACCGCTTCGGCGCCCGGCTGTGGATCGCGCGGATCATGCTCACCTGGGGAATCCTCGCCGCTGCGCTGGCATTCGTGCCCAACGTGGGCAGCCTCTATTTCCTCCGCATTCTGCTGGGCATCGCCGAGGCAGGCTTCTTCCCCGGAGTTCTTCTCTACCTGACCTTCTGGTTCCCGAAGAAGTACCGCGTACGCCTGATGGGCTTGTTCCTGCTGACACTTCCGCTCTCGTCGGCGCTCGGTGCCCCGCTCTCGGCTGCCATCATCCAGTACGGCGACGGCCTGTTCGGGTTGGCCGGATGGCGCGTGATGTACCTGATCGAGGGTCTGCCCGCCGTGATCTTGGCGTTTGTCGTCTGGTTCTACCTCACCGACCGTCCCGCCGACGCGAAGTGGTTGACCCTCGAGGAGCGCACCTGGCTGATGAAGTCCATGGCCGACGAGGAGAAAGAACTCGGCGACGCCGGTCACCAGTCCGCCGGCAAGACCCTGCGCGATCCCCGCGTCATCGGTTTCGGTCTGGTCTACTTCGGAATCACGTACGGCCTTTACGCTTTGAGCTTCTTCCTGCCCAGCATCGTCGCAGGATTCAAGCAGACGTTCAACACCGATTTCTCGCTCGTCGAGACCGGCCTGATCGTGGCCGTCCCCTACGCGATCGGCGCTGTCGCGATGGTGCTGTGGAGCCGCCATTCCGACAAGACCGGTGAACGAATGTGGCACGTTGCTGCCCCGACGCTCCTGGGTGCGGTATCCATTCCGATTGCGCTGTATCTGGATTCGCCGTTCACCGTCATGATCGCGGTCTCGCTCACCGCTGTCGGTGTCCTCTGTGCGCTCCCCGTCTTCTGGTACCTGCCCACCACGTTCCTGACGGGTGCCAGCGCGGCCGCGGGTATCGCCATGATCAACTCGATCGGCAATGCGTCGGGCTTCGGTGCTCCGTACATCACCGGCTGGCTCACCGATGTGACCGGAAATGCCAAGGCAGGCCTGTGGGTGGTGGGCGCCGTGATGCTCTGTGCCGCAGTTCTTGTGGTGGCACTGGCCAAGCGATCGAGCAAGCCCGCTCAGATCTGACCGAGTTTCCCCGCACTGGCACGCAGCCGGATCAGGAGCGCAAGATCGAGCGCCTGGTCCGGCTGACGCCACTGGGTGCCGATCAACCGGTCGATCGATTCGAGGCGTTGATACAGAGTGTTGGCGTGAATCGCGAGCGCGGCGGCGGTCGCAGAATGCTTGCAATTGTGTGACAGGTACGACGCGAGGGTGTCCAAGAGCGGAACGCCGCGTCGTTGCTCCTCCTCGAGGAGAGGACCGAGGGACCGCAGCGTCAGCGCTTCGAGTTCTTCGCGGCCGGTGCGGCTGAGGAGAATTCGGTAAATGCCGAGGGAACTTGCCGGTTCCACGTGGGAGGCCCGCCCGAGAGTCTCGAGGACGTCGACGGTGTGTTGTGCCTCGACATAGGCTCGCGCCAGACCTTCCGCTCCCACCGCAGGATCGGCGATTCCCACTGTCGGGTTCTCCGCCGGCTGCACCCACGCCGCCGCGACCTCTGCCGGTGACATTCCCGGAATCAAAGCGATGACCCGTGAACCATGTTCGGCAACAACAGTTCCCGAGGGGAATGCAATTTCCTCGATACTGCGGCGTGTACGGTCTACGGCGTCGGCCGGGCGGGCCACCACGACCGTGTAGGAGCGGTCGGGGTTGAGTCCAGCAAGGCGGAACTGACCGGTGACTTCGGCCGGCGTCGGCGCTGGCCTGGTGATCAGATCGACCAGAAATGCGTCGCGTGCTCGGCGAGTGGCTTCCCTGGCCGCCCGTTCGCCTACCAGGGCAAGCGCAATGGCCGGGGCTGACCTTTCGAGTGCCAACCTCATGGCGGCGGTGGGTTCATGACGCGAGAGGAGGAACAGAACTCCGAGTTGGTCACCGGCACTGCGTACTTCGGTGGCGAACAGGAACTGCTCACCGACGATGAGCGTCACCTCCTGCTCGCGTCGGTCAGCGGCAAAGATGTCGAAGACCCGATGCACGCTCTCGCTCACCCGTTGCAGTCCCGGTGGGATCTCCGACGTTCCGGTCACGAAAAACACCGGTGAACCCGTCGACGCGGAGGTTTCTTCCACGAGTTCGCGAACACCGCCGCCGCGCAGGACAACTTGTGTGAGCGAGCGGTCCCAGGTCAGTGTCTGTTCGAGAAGTGCTGTGCGCTCGGCAAGTTCGGTGTTCGCTGCATTCACTTCTGCAACCGTCGCGCGATAGCGTTCGAGAGAGCGGGCATTCTCGATGGCTACCGAGGCATGAGCTGCGAGGGCGGACAGCAACGCAACTTCCTCGTTGCCGAATCGACGCTCCTGGCGCTTGCACGCGCAGAGGGCACCCAGGATCTTGCCGTTCAAAGTCAGCGGAACGGCCAACAGGCCGCGCATGTTCTCGGCTCGTGCTGCGTCGTCGGCGGGCCCGATGTGTGCAAACGAGGGATCGTTGCGGTAATCGGGAGACCAAGCAGGAGAGGAGTTCTCGACCACGCGACCGATGAGGCCTTCTCGGAACGGAACCGTCAGGCCGAGCAGTTGCGACGTATACGCCCCGCTCGTGACTTCGATGATCAAGATGTCGTCGTGAATGAGAGCAAGGTACGAAAGGTCTACGCCGAGTAGCCGTTTGGCCTGATCCACGATCTCCTGCAGAAGGGCGTGATGATCGTGCATCGTGGTCAGCAGCGACGCGATGTCGTTGAGTGCGCCCAGCTCGGTGGCGCGTTGTCGGCGCTGAGCCAGGAGACTACGCAGTTGGAGTGCGGATCGGGCTTCTCGCTCGATCTCGGCTGCGACCTCGGGGCCTGACCCGGCGGCCAACTGATCGCGGTGTTCGATCAGTTCCTCGGTGGATGCCTCGGCCAGGAGAAGCTGTAGCCAGTTCTCGTGCATCCGCACTCCCTTGTCAGGCCAACTTGTCAGGCCAACGATGAGTATGGAGAGAATGTCCATACGGTTTCCGGTTTCTCGGAGTAAATCTACATGGGGTGGTGTAGCCGCCGTCACTATCGTGGAGGCATGACACTCCTCGAGGCGCTCGGCTCGCAGATCGATGCGGATCGACTGATCACCGACCCCGACATCATGGCGAGCTACATCCACGACGACGCCGAGTGGGCTCCCTACGAGATGCCCGTCGCCGTGGTCCGTCCGCGCACAGCCGAGCAGGTACAGACAGTTGTGCAGGCGTGCATCGCCCACGGTGCGCCCGTCGTCACGCGCGGCGCAGGCACCGGTCTGTCGGGTGGAGCCAACGCAGTCGCCGGCGGCGTCGTGATCGCCTTCGACGCGATGAACGCCATCAAGGAGATCAACACCCTCGAGCGTTTGGCCGTGGTCGAACCCGGAGTGGTCAACGATCACCTCCGCGACGCGTGCGCCGAGCACGGCCTCTGGTATCCACCCGATCCGGCGAGCGCACCCTGGTCGACGATCGGTGGCAACGTCGCGACCAATGCCGGGGGCCTGTGTTGCGTCAAGTACGGCGTCACCAAGGACTACGTGCTGGGCATGCAGGTGGTTACCGGAACCGGTGAGCTGGTTCGGCTCGGGCGTCGAACTGCCAAGGGAGTGGCTGGGTTTGATCTCTCGGCGCTCATGGTCGGCTCCGAAGGCACTCTCGGGGTGATCACCGAGGTGACGGTCAAGCTTCGTCCTCAGCGCGATCCCGAGCGCACCATCGTCGGATACTTCGACTCCATCGTTGCTGCGGGCAAGGCAGTCGAAGCCGTCGCCGCGGACGGTCTCACACCGTCGGCCCTCGAGTTGATCGATCGACAGTGCCTGCTTGCCGTCGACGCCTGGAAGAACATGGGCCTCTCGGCCGACGCCGAGGTGGTCCTGCTCGGCCGCATCGACACACCTGGTGAGATCGGCGACGCCGAAGCCGAGCGAATGTTGGCCTGTTTCAACCGTTCCGGGGCAACCTGGAGTGCCAGATCCACCGACCAGGAGGAAGCCGACGCCCTGTTCTCCGCCCGGCGTCTGGCGTACCCCGCCCTCGAGCGGCTCGGCCCGGTGCTCACCGAGGACATCTGTGTCCCCAAGGCAGCGGTCCCGGAGATGTTGGCACGGATCGAGGCCATTTCGGCCCGTCACGACACGCACATCGCGAACATCGCGCACGCGGGTGACGGCAACCTGCATCCGCTGCTGATCACGCCACACGACGACGAAGCGGCGCGGAGGCGTGCTCAGGCAGCTTTTTCCGAGATCATCGACAACGCCCTCGAGTTGGGCGGAACCGTCACCGGTGAACACGGCGTCGGCCTACTGAAGATGGGTGGCCTGGCACAGGAACTGTCACCGGCCGTCGTCGCGATGCATCATGCAATCAAGGGCGCACTCGACCCTCACGGAATCATGAACCCGGGCAAGGTGATTTGAAATGCCGGGTGATCTTAAGGCTGGCTCCGTAACCGAATCGGTTTCCGGAGTTACGCCGTCGAAATGACGAGTTCCTACGCTCGAGTTGAACCGTTTGGCGAACTCGACGTATGGAGTGATGAATGTTCTCTTCCGATTTGACGCTGGCAAGTGTTGTTCCGCGGCGCGTGGACACGTTCGAGGCCGTCCGGGCGGCAATCGCTCTGGACGGCGCCGCGGTCTTCGGTGGGCTGCACACCGAGGAAGATGCCATTGCTTTCGCGTCGAAGTTGCTCGGTGAGAAGTGCATTCGCGTCGGCCGCCAGTTCGAGGCGAGCGCCAGAAGTCAGGATGCCGAAGCCGCTGTCGTCGACACCCAACCGGTGGACGAACGCGGCCGCAAGCGCTCGTTCGGTATCTCCGGCGAGCGGATGACTGCCCACAACGACGGTTTTGCTTTCGGCGATTACGCTCCCGATTACCTGTTTCTGTGGTGCAAGCGCCCGGCGTACCCGAGTGGCGGCGACTCGTTTCTCATCGACGCGGTCAAACTGACGCGATTGCTCGCCTTCGATCCCGCAACAGCGGAGCTGGCCGAATTCTGTTGGAGCACAGACATCGACCATTCGGAACCGAACTTCTCGCAGAACACATTTGCGCCGATCGGCCGGACGGTGCCGAGTGGACGCAACCAGGTTCGCTATCACCCGTACCTCGCGCCGATCGCCGGTGAATCGGAAGAAGCGCAGTGGCCGCTGGTGAAGCAGTGGAGTGAGGCCGTGATTCACGTGCGCGACAGCGGGCCGATGTTCCGTGCCGAAGCCGGCGAGATGATCTGCATCGACAACTACCGGGTGCTTCACGGCCGCGACGGGTACACCGACCCCGGCCGCGAGCTGTACTCGATCTGGGGATGGTCGAGCGACGCCGTCGCGGTGCCGCAGCAGGCACTCGACATCGTGCAGCCGGACCTCGCGGCACTGGCCATGTAACCCGGCTTACTTCTCGGGCGGTACCAAACCGTGGACGGTAAGCACGTCCAGGACGTCCTCCGGCGTCGTACCGAGATCCCAGCGTCCGAAGATCAACAGCTTGTCCGTGTCGGTGGGCCGGTCGACGATGTCGATCTCGAGCATCGGCACGCGTCGACCCAGACGCGGGTAGCGGACGAGACGCACGCGGTCGATCTGTTCGCGGGTGAACGTGTGGCGGGCGCGCAATCGCTGCACCGCGATCGACTTGGTTCCTGCGTTGTCGATCACCGCCAGGCGGGGGCGCTGACGCAGGGCGAGGCCGCCCATCACGAACAGCCCGATCACCGCGAGGGCGAGCAGGAAGCGTCCGGCAGGCTCCGTGGGCGCGATTATCGAGGCGATCGCGAGGGCAATTCCGCCGCCGAACATCGCGTAGACAACACCCAGCGGAGTGGCCCACGAGACGACCTCGGTGGCGTTGTCACGAGGCTGTGGATGAAATTCATCCTCGAGCATGTGGATAACTTCCTAGGTTGTCCACAGGAGTTATCCACAATGGGGATGAATGACACCCATGTAATTGAGAGACGGTCACGATCCGAGCCGAATCAGATAATCGCTGG